>NC_003155.5 GCF_000009765.2 Streptomyces avermitilis MA-4680 = NBRC 14893 | reverse complement strand
CCCGCGGAGCGGGTACCACATCGCTGCGCGATGTGCAAGCGAACACCCGTGCTGCGCACGGGTGTTGCGTTCCCGCTCCGCGGGAACGCTGGCGGGGATGCTGCGCATCCCCGCTCACCACCATTGCTGCGCAATGGTGGTGACGCTCCGTCCGCTGCGCTCCCGGAGCTGCGGTGGACTATGTCCACCGCAGGAGGTCTTCCGCTTCGCTTCAGACTCCGGGTGAGTCCGCTGCGCTCCCCACCCTGACGGCCCTTCGGCTGCGCCTCCAGGCCGTTAAGGCCCGCTGGCGCGGGCCAGGCTGGCTACAGGGGCGGCTCTCGGCTGGCCTCCTTGCGCCGTGCAGCCCGGTTGGCAGCTATGAGGCAGATCCATATGAGGACCAGGCCGGCCGCCACAACGATGCGCACAGCACTGTCACCGTCGATCACCCGCCACACCAGCTGGCCGATGCTCAGACAGAGCATCGGCCAGTAAACCCGCGGCCCCCACCGGTTACCTGGTCTCGTCCATGACGGCGGAACACGAGAATCCGGGCGTTGCTCCATGCGCACCTCCCTTCCTCAGTCGCCTTGCCCTCAACTGCCGCCAGAGCGTCCACTCCCCCGGGTTGCAGCCTGCGGCTCGTCTGGCTTCCAGTCAGATCTGCTGCACCAGCATCCATGTGGCGACCGCCAGGAAGAGCAGCCCCGTCACTCGCTGCATGGCATATCCCTTGCTGGTGGGCTCGGTCGCGTCCGGGTTCTTCACCCATCCCCGCTGCAGGTTCCTATTCATCTTCCAGAGCAGTTGCGGACGTACGACTTGAACCAGCCCCATGATCAGCAAGGCGCACAAGATCGGGATGAAAACTGGACTGCCGCCGTCGGAGGCGGCCTGCATTACCGCATCTCGATTCATGTATCTCCGAATGCCCTGACACCGCCTCAGGTAACGGGCGACGCCCCCTCGGCGGCCCCGCTGCACTTCTCTGGTGCCCCGCGGTCCTTCCGGCTGCGCCTCCAGGAGCATGGGCCCGCTTGAGGCGGGCAGGGCCTGGTTTCGAAGGGGGCTACGCGACTGTCGGGCTCAGGCGTTCGCGCGGCGTCGGGCGACCACCTGTCGCGGTGCAGCGTGATGCGCCGGCCTGCCTGCTGTGCCGGCTTGGAGGCGCCACAGCCACAGGGAAGTCGTGAACAGCAGGCTTGTGAAGACCGCCAGGAGAAGTACGGAGACCCACATCTGCCGGCTTGCGGGATGGGTCCATCCCGTCCAGATTGCTGCGGCGGCCCACAACAGGACTCCTGCCGCATAGAAGGCGCGGACATGGCGCAGTTGCCGCACGGCGCGCAGGGACATGATGCGATCGGTCTTGGTTGCCATGCTGGCCCGTGTACCCCCGTGCATGCTGTTCAGTGGGTTGGGTTTGTCCCTGCCGTTTCGCTCACTTTTGCTTTTGCTGCTCGGTGCGTCCTTCGAAGTTGCGTCGTACTGCTGCACCTTGGTCTTCGGTCAGCCCTGCATCGTCGGGGAGGTCCAGGACGGTGCTGCAGTGGTTGCACAGCTTTCCGTCTTCGGCGGGCGTGCCGCACGCCTTGCAGAACCGGTTGCCCTTCTCGTTTTCAGTCTTGTGTGTCATGACTCTCCGGGACTGGGTGGACAGTGATGGATGTGGAGTACCCGTGGTTTGCGTGTTGATTCCCTAGAACGCCTGCTTCTTTTTTAAGGTGCGATAGACTCTGGATTTAGATGACTCCAGTGCTGTGGGGTCTGTGATCCGCTGCAAGGTGGTCATCTGGGTCCCGGATGAGGGCGTGAACCCGGTGGCTTCGGTGGGGGTGTCGTGGCCCATCGCACGTCGTTGCTTGCTGGTTTCCCGCGTTTGGCGTGTGGGGCCTTTCGTCCGGCTCGTAGAAGAGGGTAGATCCAGATGGCTGTGAAGGAACTCCGTCCTCATCAGCGAGAAGCCGTGGACGCGGTACTCCGGGCGCTCGAATTGCCTGCAAGATCCACTGTGCCGGAGCGGGGTCTGCGGACTCAGGTGGTCATGGCGACCGGGGCCGGGAAGACCCTCGTGGCCACCCGGAGTGCAGAGGAGCTCCGTGCGGGCCGTGTGCTCGTCCTCGTCCCTTCGCTGGATCTGCTCGCCCAGACCGAGACCGCCTGGCGCGAGGGAGGCCGTAGGGGCCCGATGATCGGAGTCTCGTCCCTGCGCGGGGAGGAAGCGGGCTTCCCCAACACCACGGACGTGCAGGAGCTGGTCGACTGGGTGCGGCCGTTCGACAAGGTCACGGTGTTCGCCACGTACGCCTCGCTCGGGCTGGGCACGCTGGAACGCGCGCACGCCGCCGGCCTTCCGGGCTGGGACCTGATCGTCGTGGACGAGGCGCACAGGGTTTCGGGCCGGATCGGCAAGCCATGGGCGGTCGTCCACGACAACACTCGCATCCCCGCCCTGCGTCGCCTCTACATGACCGCCACGCCCCGGCTGTGGCAGCTGGACGAGGACTTCGAGCCGGGCGCGCCGGGCGAGCTGGTCGCGAGCATGGAGGACGATCCGGACGGGCCGTTCGGCAGCAGGTGCTTCACCCTGACGCTGTCGGAGGCCATCGACCGGCGGATCTGTGCCCCCTACCAGGTGGTGTGCGTGGACATCACCGACACCCAGCTCCAGGCCGCGCAGCTCCTGGGCGCCGAAGCGCGGTCCGAGCAGGTACGTGGTGCGCGGCTCGCCGCGCTGCAGACGGCGCTGGTCAAGGCGTCGGCCGAGGAAGGCTTCAGGCGTACGCTCGTCTTCCACCACGTCGTGAAGGAGGCCGAGGCGTTCGCGGCCGGTCTCCCGGACATCGCCGCGCAGTTGCACGCCGCCGATCCCGAGCTGTACCCGCGTGCCGTCTGGGTCAACTGGCTGTGCGGCGAGCACAAGCCACTCCACCGCCGGCGCGTCCTCACGGAATTCGCCGACGGCATCGCCACCGACGGCACAGTCGTGGAGAAGAGCTACCTGGGGTCCGTGAAGGTCCTGGGCGAAGGCGTCGACACCAAGAACTGCGACTCCGTCTACTTCGCCGACGTACGCGGCTCCATGCCCGACCTCGTCCAGGCCGTCGGCCGGGCACTGCGGATGCAGCCGGGCGAGGGGAAGACGGCCTCCCTCGTGGTGCCGGTACTGCTCGGGCCTGGGGAGACAGCGGACAACATGCTCACTTCCCGGGCGTTCGGCGGACTGGCGAAACTGCTTGAGGCCCTCAGGGCACACGACGCCCGCGTCGTGGAGCAGCTGGCCGAACAGCAGGCCCCCAGCCGCTCCAAAGGCGTGCAGACGCGGGAAATCAGCAAGGAGCAGGGAGGCAGCGGGGACGGCTCCAGCGTCTCGGTCTCCGCGAAGGCGCTGCTGAAGTTCTCCACGCCGCGCGACCCGGCCGCCCTCGCGGCGTTCATCAACCTGCGCGTCCTCAACCCCGAACACCAACACTGGCGCCGCGGCATCGAAGCCGCCGTCATCTACGCCCGCGAACACGGCGACCTGAAGGTCCCGTTCACGTTCCACGTGCCCGGCCACACCGGCCAGGAGACGCAGGCCAAGGGCTGGCCGGCCTCGCTCGCCGCGTTTCCACTGGGGCAGTGGATCGCCGACGCCAGAAGGTTCTACGCCCGCGGGGACATGGACGCCGACCGCGTCGAGCAGCTGGAAAAACTCGGCATGGTGTGGTCGCACTTCGACGTCGCGTGGGAGGAGGGACTGGCCGCCGCGCGCGGGTGGGCCGCCGAACACGGGCACCTTCTAGCCCCGCTGGACGCCACCTACCAGGGCGCGAAGGTGGGCATCTGGTTGAAGAACGCGCGGACCGCCGCCCGGAAGGCTGCCGAGATCGAACGGCGGCGTGCCGAGGGCCTGCCGGTGGAGTCGTCGGCCGGGGCACTGTCGGACGAGCGGCGCGAGCAGCTGGAGGAGATCGACGCGTCGTGGTGCCCGAGCTGGCCGGTGACGTGGCAGAGGTGCTTCCACCTGGTCCGGATGCACCTGGACGCGGGCGAGGCGCTGCCCACCACGGCGGGCGAGGTCCTGGGCCAGGGCGAGGATCTGGGGCGGTGGGTGCGGTCGGTGCGGCTCGGCTGGGACAAGCTCACGACCGTGCAGCAGTGGATGTGCGAGCACGTCCTCGGCATCACACCCGCCACCGAGGACGAAAAGCCGAAACCGCGCCGCACACAGGCCGACAAGTGGGCGATGAACTACGAGGCCGCCAAACAGTTCTACGAACGCGAAGGCCACCTTCAGGTCCCGAGGAAGCACATAGAGCGGACCGTCGGCGAAGACCAGGAGGAGCGAGAGCACAAGCTGGGGGCCTGGATCGGGAATCAGCGCAGCAGGGCCGCGACGCTGACGCCCGAGCGGATGGAGAAGCTGTCCGCCATCGGAATGCGCTGGACGTAGGCCTCTACTGATGGCCTGCCATACCGGCCAGGTACTGCTTTGCGCGGTGGCGGGCCGTCTTTAGCGCGTTGCTGCCTTGAAAGATCAGGGTGCGGGAGACGAAGTAGTCAGACTGGCGGTAGGTGGTGAGCAGTCTGCCGTCCGGCTGGAGGCGGTGCTCGGTGAAACCGTCCAGGTCACTACTGACCTTTTCGGGTTGCCTTCGGGTGGTGACGTTGGGTGATCCCTGCGGTATGCCGGTGCTATGCGGTACGCGGATGGTGGGGGCCTGACCGCTGAGCGGCGGGCTGCGCGTGAAGGGATCCGGCTGGAGGCCGGGGTGAGGTTCGCACGAGGTGACAGGACTTCGGACATCGCCAAAGACCTGCGGGTGAGCGAGCGTTCGGTGGAGCAATGGCGCCGCAACTGGCGTGAAGGCGGTATCGAGGGTCTGAAGTCGAAGGGACCTGCGAAACTGCCGAAGCTGTCGGACGAACGGTTCGCCCTGCTGGAAAAGGAGCTGGCCAAAGGGCCGGCCGCGCATGGCTGGGAAGACCAGCGGTGGACATTGGAACGCGTCAGAACGCTGATCGGCCGCCAGTTCCAGGTCAGTTGCTCGATCGCGGGAGTGTGGCGGCTGCTGCACCGCCACGGCTGGTCCTGGCAGAGCCCGGCCCGTCGCGCGCTGGAACGCGACGAGCATGCGGTCGAGCTCTGGAAGAAGGACGTGTGGCCGCAGGTGGAAGTGCCGCGGCGGCGCTCGGGGCCTACATCGTCTTCGAGGACGAGGCCGGGTTCGCGATGACGCCGCCACACGCCCGCACCTGGGGCCGGCGCGGACAGACTCCCGTAGTCAGAGTGCGCGGACGGTCCCGGCGACGCATCTCGGTCGCCGCACTGTGCTGCTACCGGCCCGGCGAAAGGTCCCGGCTGATCTACCGGCCCCGCTTCCACCTGCTCCTCAAAGGAGCACGCAAGAGCTTCGCCTGGCAGGACTACCGCGACCTCCTGGTCCGCGCGCACCTGCAGCTCGGCGCCCCGATCATTGTCGTCTGGGACAATTTGAACACCCACCGTGCTGCCGGATTGCGGGAGTACGCAGGCAGCCACGAATGGCTCACCATCATCCAGCTGCCCTCCTACAGCCCGGACTTGAATCCCGTGGAAGGCATCTGGTCGTGGTTACGGCACGGGCCGATGGCCAACACCGCATTCACCGACCCCGACCACCTCACCCGCACCCTCCGCCGAGGGCTCGCCCACATCCAGCGTCACCCCGAGCTCATTGACGGCTACCTCACCGAAACCGGACTGACCCTCACCCCAGATCCCCCGAAGCCAATCCGAAAAGGTCAGTAACTGCGACGGGTGTGTGGGCCCACGGTGGGCGCCTGCACGACGGGGGTGCTGCGCCCATCGGTGCAACGGTGGGGTCGACCCTCCAGCCCTCTGTGGGCCCCACCATGGAAGCTGTCGACGACGGCCGCCCGCGGACGCGCCCTAGCTGTATTGCCTCGTGAGGTTGGGCAAGCCCGGCCGGAGGCTTGCCCAAGCCCTGTGCCGAGGCTTGCCCAGCCCGCGCGGGCCCCCGACCACGGGCACCAGGGCGCCGGCCACAGGCCCGACCATGAGCCCGACCCCGGCAGGTCAGCGCGGGCGGCACTGCGGGTCGGGGTGTCGAGTGCGGAGGCGGAGGATACGGGGCCATGAGCACCAGTCGCCCCTCGCTGACCCAGCGCGAGGCCGCGTCCGTGGGCCCCGCCCGACGGCTGGCACGAGGCGGTGAGGAAGAACTTCCTGCCCCCTGTGGGCGCTTCTGCCCGCACCCCGCACACCGGACGCTGAGCCTCGCGTTCGGCTGCTTCCTGCGCGGCGCCGCGCATCTTCGGCATCGGTTTTACCGCAGCCAGTATCAACCTCGCGCGGATCGGCGCTTGGCTCGCCACTTCAGCCGTCTGAGACTGTTGGCGCATCTTGAAAACGCCGAGCGGTTATCTTCTAGTGCGGGGTCGGCGGAGTACGCAGCACAGCCCTCACCAGGGCAAGAAACTCCCGGCGATGCCTTAGTGCCACCTGCTGAGCCGCATAGAACGCTGTCGACGTCGGTTCGGCCGCACCTAGGATTCGGTTCAAGGCTGCGGTTTGCATTCCATCGAGGTGATCTACCATGCGGCCTGCGGCGTCAGCAACGTCGTCTGGGCCGAGCAGCAGCACTTGCTCCGCTGGTCCCCGGACTGGTGCAGGTGCATACAGAACACGTTCTCCAGCAGCCTCCATAAAGCGTTCACGTTCGGTGGGCGGCGTCGCCTGCTGGCTCTCCCCAATGGTCTTCATCTCGTCTTTGAGCGACTTCACGACTCGATCCCACGCGGTCAGGAACGTCACGTACGCCTCCTGGCGTTGACCGCGCAGCCACTGACCGTGCTCAACTCGTGCTTGATCACTCACTTGGGCACGACCAGCTCGGTACGCGAGGATGCCCACCACAATCGTTCCAATGATGGTCACCACGGCTGCAGTGACCGCCCCCCATCCATCTGTCATCGAGTCATCGTGCCGCAGACTTACAGACAAGGTGGTGGATTCAGAGGCACTCCCTAATGCGCCGCATCCCGCACTCGAGGCTCCGGTCGTGTACGGCCCCGGAGCGCAGCCCGGGGCCCGCAGCGTGTTTGGGGCGCGCTTACAGGTCGAACTCGAGGTGCTCGATGTCCGTGAACCGGACCTCTTCCAGGCTTCCAGCGCGGCGGCCGCCGTCCTGGAAGTACACCTCCTTGAGCGCTTCGGCGGCGATCTCCTGGAGCTGCTGGTCGCTGGCACCCTGTTCCTGGGCTTCGAAGAGTTGGGCGGCGTAGCGGGGCGGCAGGGCGATGGTCAGGTGCCGGATGCGGTCCTGGTCCGTGGAGCCGATGGGGGCGGTGTAGCCAAGGCGGGCGCGGGTGTCGATGACGATGCCGCCGGTGGTCGCCGCCTGCTGCCGTGCCTTGGCGCGGATCTGTGGCTGCCACCGCTTCTTCACCTCGCGCTCCAGGCGGGCGGCGAGGTCCGGGCGGGGCTTTTTGATCTGGTCCTTCACGTACCGCTCTACGGTGCGCTGGGAGATCCGCAGCAGCTGGGCGACCGCCTTGGTGCCCTTGTACTGCTTGACCAGGTACCGCATCTGCGTGCCCGCGCTCTTGGGCGCCGGCCGGGTGAACGCCTTGTGCACTGCGGCTTCCAGGCCGTCCCCGAACATGCTCATCGTCGCCTTCTCCTATTCGCCGTTGTCGGCGTCGGTGACGGTGCCGTCCTTGATGTACCGGGCGAGGTTGAGCTCCGGCGCGTCGAACCGCTCGCGGACCTCTTCACCCCATAGGACGGACTGGGTGCCCTCGTGCTTGACCAGGCCGGGGTTGATGCCGAGCTTAAAACCGCCGGGCAGCGGCTTGCCGTCCCGGTAGGGCAGGAAGTCCAACGGGCCCTCACCGCCAGCCGCGTAGACGACGCAGTCGGACAGGATCGCGACCGGGTACTGGCCGGTGAACGCCGCGTGCTTGACGATCTTGCGGTGCAGGTTGATCCGGGTGCGGGAGATGACCGCCGCGCGGATGTCCGGCCGCCACGTCGGACGCGACAGTGCCCGCCACGGCTCGCCCGGCCGCCAGCCCTCACCCCGGGGCCGCTCGCGCAGCTTGCCCAGCCCGCCCTTCACCGTCGCCTTGATGGCCGAGACGACGATCGCCAGCTCCGGATCACGCTCCTTGTAGCCGTCCATCGCCGCGAGGAAGTCGGCCGGGGAGAGGTCGGCGTGGACGCCGAGGTCGGCCATCGTGGCGAGGTAGGCGTCACGCAGCCGGTTGTACCAGCCGTCCAGGTAGCGGCCGTTCTCGTACCGCACATAGGCCTCGACCGGCGTGACGTCGTAGCCGAGTTCCGCCGCGTAGGCGACGGTGGGCGTCGCGTACCAGGCCGGGCCCTCGGGCCGGTCGCCCTTCGGCGTGAACGGGCTGGGCAGCAGACTCGCGTCCAGGTCTACCCACTTGTCCTTGCCGACCTTCACCCTCGACAGGTCGACGTGCGAGAGGTCCACCAGCCACGATCCGGGCAGCTTCGCGTCGAACACCGGCGCCGTGACGTGCGTGGGCGCGCCGAGGCCGACGGCCAGGCCGTTGGCGCCGGCGGCGAAGGCCATGTTCACGTCGATGCCGACCAGGTGCCGCAGGGTGCACTCGGCATCCGTCATCGGCCGCGCCCAGTCGTACGCCTCCTCGAACAGCTTCTCCGCCGGGCCGCGCACGTGGAACCGCGGCAGGTCCTTGAGCAGCGGGTGCCCGTCGGGGGCCTCGCACGGGGCGCAGTCCACCGGGTCCTTCCCCAGCGAGCCGGGGTTGTGCTCGGAGTGCCGCTTCCCGCTCTCATCGGGCTCGGAGGCGCGGGTCGGCGGGTGCAGCGCGGTCATCAGCTCCAGGCCGGTCACCGCCGTCGATCCGCGCGGCGTCATCACCCGGGACGCGTACACGCCCAGCACACGGGCGAGTTCCGCCGGCGGGAGCTGCCCGGCCTCGCCCCAGTGCCGGGTGTCCAGCGCGTTCCAGGACGGAATGCACAGCTGCACGCAGGCCCGCTCCGAACCCTGTGCGGGACGGTAGATCCGCGCCCACGGCCCAAACCCGCGCTTCGTCAGCTTCCACTCCGCGCGGACCAGCTGCTTGATGACCTTGTGGCCCTCCGGAATCCGCCCAGCGAGCCGCTCCTCATCCGTGAGGGCGACCGGCAGGCCGTAGCGCTCCAGCGCGGCCTCGGTGAGGACGATCAGCGGGTCGGCGTCCTTGCCCGGCCCGGACAGCTTCGGCTGGCCGAGCTTCGCCTCGCGCAGCGTCCAGTCCACCAGGGCCGGGATCGACTTGGCGGGCACGTCCAGGACCAGACCGCCAGTGCAGTACGCGAGGACCTGCCCATCCTCGACGTCGATGACCGCCAACGGACCGTTCTCGAACCGCGGGTCGGTGCCGCCAGCCGGGGTGCCTGCCGGGGCAGCCTTCCGCACGGCCGGGCGGCGCGACGTCGACGTGCTCCTGCTGGTGCCCGCCGGACGCGGCGCGGCCTCCAGAGCAGCGGCGACGGGGGCGGGGCTGGTCTGAGTGTTCTCGGTTGCAGTCATGTCCGCAGCCTCGGGCGCCGGGCCTGTAGACAGAGTCCGGGCCTCAGCCGGGGCGGGCGCGGCGGTGAAGGTGGTCGGCACCGCCGGGGCGTCCGGCTCCTCCAGTGCTGAGGGCGCCGGGTAGAGCTCCGCGAGCTGGTCCAGCAGCCGAGCGTAGGCGTCGCGCTCCGGCGGGCGAGGCTCGGTCTTGCCCGACTCCCAGCCGGACACCGTGGCCCGCCGCACCTTCAGCGCGCCTGCCACCTCGTCAATCGTCAGACCGTGCGCGGCACGCAGCCGCTTGCGCTCCGCCGGTGGCGGCAGCGTGGCGCGGGACGCGACCAGCGCGTCGACCGCGTCAAACAACTCGGACATGGAACACCTCCTGACCAACACCCTACCCCACGGAGCGTACGAAGTGCGTACGTTTGCCGTACACATCGCGTACTAATCGAAAAAGCGACCTCAGCATTTTTTTCTCCTGGATCACTGGTGACAGAAGTTAGAAAAAGTCTCCTGGATGCCATACGATCAGAGGTATACGAGTGGTCCGGGTCGGCCGGACTGCTACAAGGGAGGCCGCATGCCTACGCTCAGCATCAATTTCGACCCGGCCGTCATCGCGCACTTGATGAAAGCGAGCGGCGACGACACCGTGCAGGTGACTCTCACCCTCGGCACCGGGGGCAAGCCGTCATCGCCGAGGCAGGTGGTCCCCCACGGTCCGCTGGCCGATCTCATGCAAGCGGACCTGCTGAAGGCGGGCACGGTCCTGACCTTTCACCAGCGCCGAGCCAACCGGTCTGGGCGCGCGGTGGTGACGCCTGACGGCCAGTTGGTTGTCGATGGCCATGCCACTCCGTACCCCTCGCCGTCCAAGGCGGCAGAAGCTGTGACCGGCAACGTGATCAACGGATGGACGCTGTGGCACGTGGAGGACGGACGCACGCTCGATGTCCTGCGCCGTGAACTCGAGTCACGCAACCCGCAGTAGTCCCACTTCCTGAGCTGTAGACCCAATGCGAGGCGGGGGCACCACGGGTGCCCCCGCTGGATCGTGAGCTGCCTCCTGGGATGCAGCCCTCAAGCCGACCGTCTGCTGGAGAGCATGTCCGCCCACGCGGCCGAACGGTGGCAGAAAGGAACACCGGCTTCATCATGCTGTCTGAACAAGAGAGCTCCGACGTGCTGCACCGGGTGATCCTCCCGACCGCGACACAGAGCGCCGTCGCCCAGTGCCGGAAAGACGCAGGTCGCCGACCTCGTGCAGGCCGTCCTGGACCGCCGCGGCGGCTGCGTGCGGGTCGGCCGCGACCTGTACAAGCCCGCGCACCGGCACTACCCGAGCCTCCTGGCCGCCAACGTCCGTACGGCCGGAACCCTGGTCCGCCCCGACACCGCGCGTTGAAGGCCGCCGTCGAAGCCCACGTCCGCGACCGGCGCTTCGACGCCGTGGTGGAGTCCGCGCTCGCCGACCCCGACGACTTCCGCGCCTCCTCCCACGCCTACCGCGCGGCCGGCCACCGGATCGAGGTAGTCGGCTGGTCACCGCGGAAGCCCTGAGACAGCTCGGCATCGCGGACCGCTTCCTCACCCAAGCCGCCGGCGGCGGGGGGCCGGTACGTGTCGTGGGAGAGAACCACGGCACCTGCGCGCAGGGCCTGGTGTCCACGCTGCCCGTGATCGAGTCCGAGCAGCTCCGACCGGGTCACCGTCGTACGGCGCGACGGCACCGTGCTGTACGCCAACGAGTGCACCTCCGAGGGCAGCTGGCGGCGCCGCCCCGCTGCGGACCGAGTTGTGGGGGTGGAGCGGGCGCGGCCGTTGACCGCGCCCGAGACCGCCGCCTTCCGATCTCGGAAGCGTCGGCTAAGTGATCAATGACGATGCCTGCGGCGGCGTTCACGGGCAGGCGAATCCCTGGGGCTCGCATCGTGGATGCCGCGTGCAACGGCGGCGCGCCAGACCTCGCCGGGTGTGATGACCTTCGCTGCGAGTTCCTGGTATTCGGCGAGGGCGGCGGCGTCGCATCCGGGTCGCGTGGGGCAGCGGGGCCTGGCGTCGGGGTGCCGTTCGCGCCATCCGTACAGCAGGCCGATCTCCTTCCTGCAAGTGTGCCAGCATGCGGCGCGGACTGCCTGCACGAGGTCGGCGGGCAGGTCGACCGTCAGCGCCTCGGGCCATGCTCCCTCCGGGGAACCGGGCCACCGCCCGTATGCCTGGTGCGGGATGTCGGGCCAGGTGCGCTTCCACCCACGCTTGATGACCTCCTGGGTGACAGCTCCGGTGACGAGGGCTTGGATGCTGTCCGTCAGCCGGCCTGCACGGCGCAGTTGTTGTTTTTCCCGGTGCCACAAGGATCGGCGGGCGGCGGCCTCCCTTTGGTTCAATCCTGCGGTTGAGGCCATGGAAAGCGTCTTGGCCCGCGCCCGCTCGGACGCGAAGAACGGCGTGAGGTCCTGCAGTTGCTTGCGGGTTCCAAAGGGGAGACGCGCAGTGATGGTGATGGTGCCGATGGCCTCTGCGGTGGGGGGCGCTATGTACGCGCAGGGGCGTGCGGGCGGTGCCCGTGCAACCGGCGGCTCCCCCGGGGACACTTCGGCGGGCAGGGACACGGGGAGGACGCTGGGGAAAGGGCCGCCGTCTCGACGTTGGCCTACCTGCCACACCCCTGGAGGAAGTGCTCCATGTTCCGCTCCGTCACCCGCGGCGCCCGGCTCCTCGTGGCGGCGGCCGCAGCCGCCGCCACGCTCGGCATCGCGGCAAGCCCGGCAACAGCGACCGACGACTGGCTGTCGCCGGGCGATCTGCAGAACGAGGCGACGCTCAAGTGTCTGGATGGCAGCTCGCGGGGCATCCGCCTGCTGAAGTGCAACGACAGCAAGTACCAGAGGTGGCAGGCCTCGCCCGAGGACTACTCCTTCCGGAACGTGGCCACCCTCACGTGCCTGGACGGCAGCTCCCGGGGGCTGCGCCTGGTGAAGTGCAACGGCAGCCGGTACCAGGCGTGGGTGTGGCGCGGAGATGAGCTGCACAACGCGGTGCTGGGTACCTGCCTGGATGGCAGCTCCCGGGGGGTTCGGCTGGTGAAGTGCAACGACAGCAAGTACCAGCACTGGTACTGACGGTCGGCGGCGCTGTCCGCTCGTGTGGGAGGGGCCCCGGCCGTGTCGGGGCCCCTCCCACACGAGCGGACAGCGACTTGCGGGTCTGGCAACGGGGCGGATTGAGGGCCACTCGAACGGAGTAGGGCCGGAACCAGGATCACTCTCCCTTGTCTCTCCTGCCGCACGGCCGGAAGCCGTGTGACGCGTGGGTCAGCCGTGCCTGATGAAGATGGCCGAGTTGGTGTTATAGACAACGAGTCCCACAGCGGTGACGCTGGGTGCCCGATCGTTGTGGTGTCAGGGGGAGGGAGAGCGATCCGCACACGCAGGTCAAGCACCTCGTGTACCGGCACTACCTGCAGTGCTGGATGGGCAAGATCCTCCAGAAGTTCCCCGAGGCCACCATCGTGGACGCCTTCGCCGGCCCGGGCATCTACACCGACGGCCCGCCCGGCTCCCCCATCGTGGTCGCCAAGACCTTCCTCGAGCACACCGCATACCGGAACTTCGGCCGGCTCAACCTGGTCTGTCTCGAAGAGCGCCCCGACCGGGTGGAGGAGCTCCAGCGGCAATTCGCCAAACTGCCCCGCTCGCCGCAGCTGAACATCAGCGTCCCACCGGGCCGACGTGCCAAAGTGTGTTGAAAGACCATCGCAACCGACGCGCGGACCATGGGGGCGTGGTGGGGGCACGTAGGCTGCTGTCGTTTTCGGACGCGTTGGCGCTGCTGGGTAGCGACCCGCCCGCCGTTGCCGCGCTGGACCGGGCGCTCGGTGGAGTGCTAAACATCGCGACGGGCGGAGTCGCTGACGGGCTCGTGCGGATCGCCGACGCCCGGGGCAGCGTGCTGACGCTCGGCCGTGGCGCCGTGCGGGGTATCGGGCGGCGCCTGGGCCTGGCGGACGGCCGTGCCGAGCGCACCGAGCTGCTGCACGCCGCCCACACCGTGATCGTCGTCCTCGCCTGGTTCCAGGCCCTGGAGGCACAGCATCTGCCCGTTCACCTCGAGGACTTGGAGCTGACCCGCCACGAACAGCTCGCCCTCGCGGGCGCGCCGCACGTGGCGGAGCGCGGCGCCGCGTTCGCCCGCTCGCTCGCCGCCTCCGACGCGCCGAGCCCCGCGCCCCACCGGCCCTTCGAGGTGGTCACGGACGAGCTGCAGCGCTGGTACGAGGGCCTGTCGACGAGGTTTCTAGACTTCGTCGAGGGACTCCGCGTCTGGAACACGCAGACGGAGACATCCCGGGGCGAGGCCCGGCGGATTATCCGTACCGAGCTGCCCCGCGAGGCAGTCCGGCAGTACGAGTCCCTGTATGCCCAGCTGGCCCAAGAGGCACCGGAGTTCGGGTTCTGGACGACCCAGATCGAGCACCGGGCGACCCGGGCCGAGGTGCGCCGCTCCCTCGGGGGGATCAGCGAGCTGCTTGCCGGCCTGGCCCGCACAGTCCGTCCCCCCGTGGACGTCGCGGCGGCTCTGGCCCGCTCGTCCGAGGCCATGCTGACCCGCACCGTCCTGGACGCCTCGTCCGGCCCGGAAGGCATCCGTGTACCGACGCTGCGGGAGATGTACCTCGACCCGGACTTCCGGGTCCGTGAGGTGTCCGGATCGAACGGGCCGGCTACCGAGTCCTGGTGGGAGGAGGCCCAAGTCCGCCGGGACCTCACTGGCTACCTCGCCGGAACGCTGACGTTCGCTGGGCCGGCCGATGCGCCCCTCCTCGTGCTCGGGCAGCCAGGCGCGGGAAAGTCTGTCCTGACGCGAGTCCTTGCCGCCCGACTGCCCTCTGCCGGCTTCCTGCCCGTGCGCGTGCCGCTGCGGGACGTACATGCCGAGGACGACCTCCAGACCCAAATCGAGCAGGCGGTGCGCACTGCGACCGGAGAGCGGGCGTCGTGGCCGGAGCTGGTCCGCTCGGCCGGCACTGCCGTTCCCGTCCTGCTCCTCGACGGGTTCGACGAATTGCTGCAGACCACCGGGGTCCACCACAGTGACTTCCTTACCCGCGTCGCCCGCTTCCAGCAACGCGAGGCGGAACAGGGCCGGCCCATCCGTGCCCTCGTCACCAGCCGCATCGCCGTCGCCGACCGGGCCCGCTACCCAGAGGGCCTCGTCGCCCTGCGCCTGGAGCCGTTCCGACCCGAGCAGATCCGCAGCTGGCTCGCAGTGTGGAACGAGGCCAATGCCGACAGCTTCGCAGCCCGCGGGCTGCGCCCGCTGAGCTGGGAGGCCGTCGAGCGACACTTAGCGCTCGCTGAGCAACCACTGCTGCTGACGATGCTGGCACTATACGACGCCGCCGACAACGCTCTGCGCCGCGACAGCGACGGCCCTTTTGACCAGGCCGAGCTGTACGAGGAACTGCTCACCGCCTTCGCCCGCCGCGAAATCGACAAGGACGGCCCCGCCCCTGCCGCACCGGACGACGAGACGCGGGCCCGCGGCGAACGAGAACTGCAACGGCTGTCCCTGGTCGCCTTCGCTCTGCACAACCGCCGCCGCCAGTGGGTGTCGGCCGCCGAACTCGACGAGGACCTGACGGCGCTCCTGGGCAGGGCATCCGCGGAGGCCTCCGGGTTTCGAACGCCGCTCGGTGCCGCCGAAGTGGCTCTCGGCCGCTTCTTCTTCGTGCAGCGTGCCCAGTCTGTGCGCGACGGGCGCGCACTGGCCACGTACGAGTTTCTGCACGCCACTTTCGGTGAGTACTTGGTCGTACGGCTCGCCCTGCACGTGCTCACCAGCCTTCTGACGCACCGCCCTTCCCTGTCCGCAGCTAAGAGCAGCGTCGACGACGACCTCGCCTACACCCTGCTCTCGTACGCGCCACTGTCCTCCCGCCAGATGCTGCGATTCGCCGGATCGATGGTGCGCCGGATCCCCGCTGCCGAGCGCGACCAGCTAGCACGTCTCCTCATCGGCGTACTCGAGCAGCACGGCCAACGCACGCACGAGCCCCATCCTGCCTACCGGCCCACCCGCTTTCCCGCTTCCCCGGGACTGCGGACTTCGGCCCGTCACGGCATCTACGGCGCCAACCTGGTCCTGGTGATCCTGCTCTTGAAGGGCCGTGTCAGCGCGGGCGAGCTGTTCCCGTCCTGGAACGACCATGCCAGTGCCTGGCACCGCCATGTTCTGCTGTGGCGGGCCTCGTTCGACGAGGAGCAGTGGACCGACTTCGCCGTGTCCCTCTCGGCCCGCCGCACCTGGTCCGATCAGGGCAGGGAACTGGAAATCATCCTGCAGTCCGGCGCAGTGGAATCGCCGGACCCGCTGGACATGAACTGGCTGTACCGCTACCCCCGGGGCAACGACGGCCCGGGCTGGTCGCGTACGTATTGGGAGGAAGTGCAGCACAAGTTGGACGTGTCCGGCGGCACGAACGACGGTGTCGTACGGCATGTCATGGACCCGGTCTTCACATGGCTCGGACCGTCCGTCACCACGTTCCTCACATCAGCAGGAGGTCCGGCCACTTCTCTGGCTCACGATGTGCTGAAGCTGTTGCTCGGCGGAGCAGACCTGCCGCCCGGCGAAGAGGACACCGTGCGCGCCCGGGTGCTGCGCGGCCTCGACAACGTTCCGCGCGAGGTGCGGGAGCGGATACGACGACTGGTCGCTGAGCACCCGGCGCCGTCCTCAGGGACCGGCTCGACCAGCGGCTTCTGAGGGGATTTAGAGCGGTTGTTTGTTGTGGCTTCGGTCGCGGCCGCCCGGCGCAGCCAATCGCTTCCAGCCGCGGGAGGGTGTCTTCGTGATCTTCAGTGCCTGACAGTTCTGCGCTCAGAAGGGAGAGGCCAAGCAGAAGGTCCCGCACGGGGTGGATCCATGGTGACCGCTGGCCAACACCCTCGAGTGGCCAAATCCTGCCATCAGGAATGAACCATCGCTCCGAATGGGACGGAACCTCGTTGGGATACTCAGCCGAGACGATGTCCAGGACGGACATGTGCCCGAGTGCGTGGTTCGCGAAGAAGATGACGGACAGCTGGCCGACGGACGCGATGCGCACGTCCTCGCCCTCGGGGTCGCCGGGGTCCCACTGCGGGAAGCCCCACGGGTTCCCGGCCGCGGCGTCCAGGACGTCCCAGACCATCTGCTCCGCGTGCTCGGGCAGTGCGGCGAGTACCTTCGCGGCGGGCGGCGACAGCCGGACCGCGTACGGCCGACCTCTCACCGGCGCCTGCTCCGGATCTCCTCCAGGTCCACGACCCCGGTCTCGTCACGGCCGGAGGCGAGGAACTCGTCGACCGCTGGGGCGGAGACGACGCGGGCCTGCCAGACCTGGACGACCTCGTACAGCCCGGCGAGGGAGAACGTCCGGCGGGACTCTTCCAGCGCCGCCGCCCACTCCCGCTCGAAGACCGGCACCCACTGTGCGGCGCGCCGGTCGGCGCGCAGCTGGGCGAGGAGTTCGGCCGGAGCCCCGGGGGGGGCGTAGGGCGTGACGGGTGCGTGGTCGGGCTGCGCGCTCATCAGCTGAGTCCTCCCGGCGGCAGGTCGTACCGCCACGGTACGTGCGCCGAGTGGCCGTGGAGACGGACATGTGGTGATCTCCTTCCGGTGGGAGTGTCAGTCAGTGAGCTTCTTCCAACCTGTTCGCCGCGAGCGTGGTGCTCGGCTGGTCATGCACCTTCGGTGTCAAGTCGCTCCGCGGACTGGAGCAGGTACTCGGGCAGTTTCGAACTAGCCGCCAATACCTCGATGCCGATGAGGCGGCCCTGCTCGTCGAAGTCGAGGTTGATCATGCCGTCGACGTCCACTGGATCGCAGGGATACATGCGCGCGGACTTCACGCGAGCCTGCGGTTCGGTGAGGTATACGTACGCTGCGTTGACGGTCTTGTCGTAGGTGACTCTGACGTCTGTCATGGTGAGCGGTCTCCCTTGCTGTCGTTGATGGTGGCGCTGTCCTTGTCCACGCCTCCGGCCGCAGCGATCTCAGGCTGCCGTGGCGAGGTGCAAGGCCAGGACGGCCTTGACGATGTCGGTGATGCGGGTGGTGCTGCAACGGAGTTTGCGCAGGAGCCGCCAGCTCTTCAGGGTGGCGTTGGCCTGCTCTCCGACGGCTCGGATCTTGGCGTGGGAGGAGTTCACCGCCCGCTTCCCGGCTGGGAGCGTGCTCCAGCGGCCCCGGTAAGGCACCCGGATCGTCCCCTGAGCTCCCTGATATCCCTTGTCGGCCCACGTCCGGATGCCAGCTTGGGTGAGCGCTTCGATGATGCCGTGGATGCGTGCGGCCTTGATGTCGTGGACGGCACCTGGCAGGGCAGGTGAGGCCCAGAGCAGGCGTCCGAACGCGTCGGCGATGACCTGGACGTTCATACCGTGGCGCTTGTGCTTGCCAGAGTAGTAGGGGCGGTCGGCGGCAATGCGGTCGATGTGCAGCAGGGTGCCGTCCAGGATCACGAATGCCTTGTTGGCGGCGAAAGTCATGGCCTGCTGGAGGGTGGGGGCAAGGGCGGCCAGGACCTCAACCGCCTCGACGATGTACCGGTAGACGGTGGCCAGCCCGATCCCGAAGCCGGCCGCGAGCTGGGCGTACGTGTGCCCGCAGCGCAGATGGGCCAGCGCGAGCAGAGCCTGTCGGTCCGTGGTCAGGCGGCGCCAGCGCGTGCCGCGCTCACGCCGCCGGGCTCTCAGCAGGTCGGACAGGTAGCGCAGGGTCGAGGTGGACAGATCGATCCCCGATGGGTAGACAAGCATGTGAAGCTCCGGGCGGGCAGGTTGATCTTGGTCGACAACCCATCTACCAGGAGCTTCACCTTTTCCTCAACGCCGCCCTCAGCCAACCGACGTGCCACGCAACCAGGTTGGAAAAGCCTCATTGCCGTCACACGATCAGTGGCCCCGCTGAAAACGCTCACTGATAGCCACTGGTTTTGGGCCGGGCTCGCATCGTCCTGATGGGGTGAGCCCTTTGGCGCGCGCTTGTGTGTGCGACACGTATTTCAGTGTCGACGAGGCCACCGGCGAGCTGTGCTTGAAGCCGGGCACGATGTGCACAGCCCCCGCGGGCGGTGACAACATCCCGCCTATGTGACAACTATCGCGCTTCGGCTCATCACAGTAACTGATGCTCGCCATAAAGGGCTCCGGAATTAGTAGTCGAGATCCAGGTAATCAATGTCGTTGATTGCCACGTCCGACAGTCCCATAGAGCTCGTAACAGGATCTTGGTGAGATGTCCTGGTCGGGCGTGACCGGTGTGACGATTCGGCCGTTCGTGATGCTGTGAGTACTCGGCCGTGGATCGTGGACGACGACTTGTGGGCACTGATCGAGCCGCTGCTGCCACCCTGGCCCGAGAAGTCACCAGGGCCACGGCCGGTGGCTGACCGACACTGCTTGCAGGGCATCCTGTACGTCCTCTACAACGACATAGCCTGGCAACTCCTGCCGCTGGAGCTGGGGTTCGGTTCCGGGCAGACCTGCTGGCGACGCCTGGAACGTTGGCAGCAGGCAGGGGTCTTCGACCAGCTACACCGGATCCTGCTGGCCGAACTGAACGCGGCCGGCCGCCTCGACTGGTCGAGGGCCTGCGTGGACGGCTCTCACATCCGCGCGAAAAAGGGGGCTCCGAGACTGGTCCGTCGCCGGTCGACCGGCGGAAGACGGGCAGCAAACACCACTTGATCTGCGACGGACGCGGCACTCCGCTCAAGGTCATCACGACCGCGGCAAACGTCAACGACGTCACCCAGACCCTCGCCCTGGTCGACGGCATCCCGCCCGTCGCGGGCCGCCCCGGCCGTCCCCGCAAACGACCCGAGGCCCTGCTCGGCGACAAGGGCTAAGACTCCAATTGCCAACCGCGACGAGCTGCGCAAACGCCGGATCCTGCCGGTCATCTCCCGCAAGGGGGCCCCGAACATCCAGGGCCTGGGCAAGCTCCGCTACGTCGTCGAGCAGACCTTCGCCCTGCTCCACCACTTCAAAAGACTCGCCGTCCGCTGGGAACGACGCACCGAACTCCACGACGCCTTCGTATCCCTGGCCTGCAGCCTCATCTGCTGGCGACGTCTCAACAGGCCCGAATCATGACGGTTCAGAAGGGCAGCGGCTCGGCGTCCAGTGACTCGGTGTATCCCAGGGCCCACCGTCCGGGAACGGTCTCGCAGATCGCCTCCAGGTCGGCCCGGGTCCGGCCCCGAACGTGCAGCCAGCTGTGGGCGCCCAAGCCGTCCTGGCGTAGCAACTGTCCCGGGGCGGAGAACCAACGCACTGGAAAGTCCTCCGGACCCGTCCACATCGGATAGTCGGGCAGCGCGACCCGCTGGAAGCGTGCGGGCACCGCCCCAAGCAGGTCCGCCGGCAGCTCGCACGCGTTGTACAGCTGACCGCCACCGCCGAACAGTGCCTCGCTCAGTACAAGCTCGACGCAGGCCAGAGACACCCGGTCCAAGAACGGCACCCAGCCGTGCCGCGCCTGGACGAGCACCGGCGGATCGTCCTGATCAAGGTCGCGCAGGCGCACGCCCCAGAAGGCGCAGCCCTGGTTTTCGCTGCGGAAGACAAGGACACCGCCGCACTCGTCATGCACGAACATCTCGGCGGGCGGCAGCAGCGGATCCTGGTTGGCGAGCAGGCCGGACCGCGTACCCAGGAGCGTGTAGAACTCGCGCAGCACGGCCGGCAGGGAGCAGCCGAGCGTCGCCTCGGCCCGCGCCAGTTCCGATGCAGGCGTGCCGTCGTCCTCGGTCAACGGCTCGTCCCAAGCAGCGGCGAAGCCGCGGACGAATGCCCACGCCCGCTCCATGTCGGTGATTCCGCCGTCTAGAGCCTGGGCCACGTCGAACACGCCAGTCATGCCGCGACCGTACCGGAAGCACACGCCGCATCACCCAGAGACGATCAGGCCGCCAGTGAGAGCAGACATACCGAGCCAGTCCGAAGCTCCTCGCCAAGATCGTGTTACGAGCTCTTAGACGGTGTCCTATGTGGTGAGGCGGACCAGTCGCTTGTAGCAGCACAGTGCAGCGGCGAGGCCGAGAAAGGCCAGGTAGTTCCGGGGATTGCGTTCGTAGCGGGGGCTGATTCGGCGGTAGCCGGACAGCCAGGAGATGGTCCGCTCGATGACCCAACGGCGGCGGCCCAACCGTTCGCTGGACTCGATGCCTTTGCGGGCGATGCGCACGCCGATGCGCTTGCCGCGTAACCATTTCCGCAGGTGAGGAATGTCGTACGCCTTGTCCGCATGGAGGCGCTGGGGCTTGAAGCAGCGGCCGCGGTGGGGGTCGTGTCTCGTTTGGTGACCGGCCACCATCGGCTTCAGGCCCTCGCTGTCGTGGACGTTGGCGGCGGAGACGCCGACGACCAGGGGCAGTCCGTTCGCGTCCGACAGGACGTGCATCTTGGAACCCGGCTTACCTCGGTCCACGGGGCTCGGACCTGTGTGTTCGCCCCCTTTTTAGCCCTCACGTGCGCGGAGTCGAGGACGACGCGGGAGACATCGATGAGACCGGCGTCGTCGAGTCGGTGCAGGACCGCTTCGTGCAGCCGGCCCCAGACCCCGGCCCTGGACCAGATCAGGAACCGGCGGTGGGCCGTCGACTTCGATATGCCGAAGCACGGTGGCAGAGCCCGCCAGGCGCACCCACTCACCAGCACGTAGATGATCGCCGCAAACAGCGTCTCATCAGGCGTGTCCTGCGTGCCGCCGCCCTGCGGCCGCACCTTCGACGGTGGGATCAACGGCTTGGCGATCTCCCACAGCCCGTCCGGAACAATCCAACTCCACGTACCCCGCCCCATGAACAGACCAACGAGCGATCACCACATAGGACACCGTCTTAGGGCGCCGGGAGCCGGTGGGTCATCCCTCGTCGGCGCCGCGGACCAGGCGCCGGTGCAGCAGCACCGTACGTCCGTACAGCAGGCCGCCCAGGATGAAGTAGGCGTCGATGCAGATGCCCGACACCTTCGTGTTCAGCGAGGGATGCGCGTCCCCGGTGATCTGCTGGTACGTCAGGCCCGTCAGTCCCCGATCCGCCAGACCCGTCTCACGCAGCGCGGTGTCGAGCAGTCCCGCGCCTCCCCGCACCACGAGCAACGCCGAACCGATCCACAGACAGCAAACGGTGATCCAGCGCGGAATCCGGCGCCCCCACGGACGCGTCAGAGCCACCGGAAGGAAAATTCCGACCACGAACATCGAGGTGATCACGAAAGCCCAGATGAGATCCTTAGTGGTTCCCGTCTCCGGAATCATTTTCGGGCCGTCGCCGAGACCGAAGCGACCTCCCGCGAACCAGTAGAAATGAAAAGCCGTGAACACGAGGGCCCATAAGAAAGCGGCCGTGGCAGCCCGCCGGAAAAGACTTTCGGTGCCGCCCCTGACGGCGTCTGTCAGGGCTGCCCGTTGCTTCGGTGTAATCGTCATGCCGAATACTCTCCCCGTACGGTGGATCACCCGGCGTCAGGCCGTGGGAGGATCCTGGACTCCGCCCAGCGGCTGAGCCTCCCCGGCCTGCCGGCGCGTCAGCAGACGCTCCACCGCGTCGGCCGCCGCACGCGCCCCGCCCGCCCGGCGCACGTCCTCGCGCAGTTCCCGCAGGTGCCGTCCGACCTCAGGGCGTCGAGATGGAGATGCCGGACCCAACCCTGCTCTACAGCTCCGGCCTCACCGGCCTGCCCCTGGCCGACCTGTTCCTGACCACCGTCAACCCAGGCCGGCTCTCGCGTCCGTCCCGGGTGTACTCCGTGGACTACCAGCGCCCACGAAAGACGACTTGGCCATGAGCGGATCAGTCCACGTGCTTCCAGTTCTCGCGCCGGATCGCGCGGCCCATGGTCGTCTTCGAGACGCCCTACGCCTGGGCCAAGGCGGCGTGGCTCGTTGTGCTGGTCGCGTACAGGTTCGGTGCGGCGGCCACCGCGAGCACGGCCATGGTGGCGAGGACCGAACCGAATGTCATCACCCTCTGCTTCCTGGCCGGTCGGTTCATCTCCGCTCGCGCGGAGAGCACGACCGGATCCCGTCCCGCACCTCGTTGTCCGCCGGTTCACCTCCGCTCGCGCGGAGAGCACTGGTCCAGCATCACGCGAAGCGTGTCCCCGTCCGGTTCACCTCCGCTCGCGCGGAGAGCACGACGGTGAGCGCACGGCCATCGGCTGGCGCCACGGTTCACCTCCGCTCGCGCGGAGAGCACTTCCGCTCGGCCAGCTTGATATCCACGGTGGCCGGTTCACCTCCGCTCGCGCGGAGAGCACTCCACGGTCAGCATGACGGTTCGGTCGGCGTCCGGTTCACCTCCGCTCGCGCGGAGAGCACCCCGTCTCAGTCCCGAGTGCCAGCGTCTGTCGGCGACGGCTGAAAAGTGGCTCAGTCAAGATTTCCGTGAAGCCGATCGTGCGCCTGTGCGCCGGTGACGCTCCGTCACAGGCCGCGTGATACTCGCCGAGTGTGGGGAGCTGCTGAAGACCATGTTTCCGCACCTCGAAGGGGTGCTGGTGGAAGAAGTGAGCCCCGAGGGTGGGGTGTTGCACATTGTGGCAAGAACCGTGGAGTCGGTTCCGGTGCCGTGCCCGGACTGCGCAACGCCCTCGGTGCGACGGCACAGCGGATACCAGCGCCGTCTCGCCGACGGTGCGGTCGGCGGCCGTCAGGTGTCCATCGAGCTGACCGTCCGCCGCCTGTTCTGCGACGACCAGAGATGTGCACGGGTGACCTTTGCCGAGCAGGTCGACGGGCTGACCGTGCGGTATGGGCGTCGGACGCCGCAGCTGCGGTGCTTGTTGAGCGCGATCGCGGTGGCCCTGGCCGGCCGGGCCGGAGAGCGCCTCGCGGCCCGGCTGCCGGTGCCTGTCAGCCGCACTACCCTGCTGGCCCTGGTCATGGCCCTGCCCGATCCGTACGCCGAGACGCCCCGGGTGCTAGGGGTCGATGAGTTCGCCACCCGCAAAGGCCACAAGTACGGCACCGTGCTGGTCGACTGCGAGACCCATGCTCCCATCGACCTGCTGCCCGACCGGGAGTCGGCGACGTTCGCAGCGTGGCTGACCGACCACCCCGGAGTGGAGATCATCTGCCGTGACCGGGGCGGCGCCTTCGCAGACGGTGCCCGCACCGGGGCCCCAGATGCCGTCCAGGTCGCAGATCTCTGGCACCTCTGGCACAACCTCGCCGAGACCGTGAAGTCCCTGGTCAGCAAGCACAGTTCCTGCCTTCGTGAACCCGCCCTCGCCTCGGAGTCACCCCCTGAAGTCCTGCACCCGCCGCTCTCCCACGCAGGCCGGCTGGCCGAGCGGGCCCGGCGGCACCACGCCGCCGTGCACGATCTCCTCGGCCAGGGCCTCACCATCCGGGCCGTCGCCCGCCGCCTGGAGCTGTCCCGCAACACCGTCCGCCGCTATGCCCGCGCCGTCACCTGGGAGGAACTGGCCACCGGCCGCTGGCAGAACCTCCCCAGCACTCTGGACCCCTACAAGTCCTATCTGCACCAGCGGTGGCACGAGGGCCACACCAGCGGTGCCAAGCTCCACGCCGAACTCCGTGAGCGCGGCTTCACGGGGTCCTACTCCGTCGTCCGCGACTACCTCCGGCGCTTCCGCCGAACGTCGGGCGACCGTCCGCCCCCAGCGCGGCCGCCCGGGGTCCGCAAGGTGACCGGCTGGATCACCCGGAACCCCGACCGCATGAACGACGACGACCAGCAGAAACTCAAGGCCATCCTGGCCCGCTGCCCCGAACTCGAAGCGGCCACCGGACATGTCCGGTCCTTCGCCGCGATGATGGCCATCCGCAGCGCGAGCCGACTGCCCGAATGGATCGCCACCGCCCGCGCCGACGAGCACCACGGCCTGCGCGGCTTCGCCGATGGCCTGCTGGCCGACCTCGACGCCGTCATCCTCGGACTGAGCACGGAATGGAGCTCGGGCTGCGTCGAGGGCAGAGTCACGGACATCAAGCTGCTCAAGCGGCAGATGGCAGGCCGAGCCGGACTCCCCCTGCTCCGCAAGCGCGTCCTTCTCGTCGCCGCCGACCGCCGACAACACAGAGTTACGAACCAGACGGCTCACTGATCGGCTTCACGGAAATCTTGACTGAGCCTGAAAAGTGGACCAGGGGCGGCGCTTGAAAGTTGACCCCCTCCAAGGGTCTGGCTCGTTGAGTCAGGCCGGGAGGAGTGGTGATCAGCGTGGAGGACTGGGCGGAGATCCGTCGGCTTCACCGGGCCGAGCAGATGCCGGTTCGGGCGATCGCGAGGAAGCTGGGGATCGCGAGGAACACTGTCCGCAGGGCGATCGCGGACGACGCGCCGCCGAAGTATCAGCGGGCGCCGAAAGGCTCGATCGTGGACGCGGTCGAGCCGCAGATTCGTGAACTGCTCGAGCAATGGCCTGAGATGCCGGCGACGGTGATCGCGGAACGGATCGGCTGGGACCGGGGTCTGACGGTGCTCAAGGACCGGGTCAGGGACCTGCGGCCGGCCTATCGGCCTGCGGATCCGGCCTCGCGGACGGTCTATGAGCCGGGCGAGATCGGCCAGTGCGACCTGTGGTTCCCGCCGGCAGACATCCCGCTCGGCTTCGGTCAGGTCGGGCGGCCGCCGGTGCTGGTCATGGTCGCGGGCTACTCGCGGTGGATCACCGCCCGAATGCTGCCTTCCAGGTCTGCGGCCGACCTGATCGCCGGGCACTGGCGGCTGCTGACAGAGCTGGGCGCCGTCCCCCGGGTGCTGGTCTGGGACAACGAGGGAGCCGTCGGCTCCTGGCGGTCCGGCGGACCCCAACTCACAGACGAATTTGCTGCGTTCGCCGGACTGCTCGGCATCAAGTTCCTGCTCTGCAAGCCACGGGATCCTGAGTCCAAGGGCCTGGTCGAGCGGGCCAACGGCTATCTCGAGACGTCGTTCCTTCCCGGCCGGGTGTTCACCTCGCCGGCCGACTTCAACATCCAGCTCGCAGACTGGCTGACCAGGGCGAACCGGCGCATCCACCGCACCTTGCAGGCCCGCCCGGCGGACCGGCTGGAAGCGGACCGGTCCCGGATGCTGGCCCTGCCGCCGATCGCCCCGCCGGGCTGGTGGAAGGCATCTCTGCGACTGCCCCGGGACCACTACGTCCGCCTGGACACCTGCGACTACTCAGTTCACCCGCTGGCCGTCGGCCGCCGCATCGAGGTCGCCGCCGGCCTGGACCAGGTCCTGGTGACCTGCGACGGCGTCGAGGTCGCCCGCCATGCCCGCAGCTGGGCCCGCCACCAGACCATCACCGACCCGGACCACGCGGCCGCTGCCGCGGTCGCCCGCAAGGCGGCCGCCGGCACGAAACCGGCGCCAGTGGACGTGACAGAGGTCGAGGAACGGTCGCTGGACACCTACGACCGGATCTTCGGCGTCATCGACGGCGGGCTGAGCACGGGTGAAGGGGCAGCGTGATGAGCACGAAGAACGGCACGAACCAGGCCAGGACCAGCCGCGACGTCGGCTCCGAACTGATCTATCTGACCAAGGCGTTGAAGGCCCCGGCCCTGCGGGACGCTGCTGCCAGGCTCGCCGAGCGGGCTCGCGACGAGGGCTGGAGCCACGAGGAGTATCTGGCCGCATGCCTGCAGAGGGAGGTCGCCGCCCGCGACTCCCACGGCGCCGAGGGACGCATCCGGGCGGCCCGTTTTCCCTCTCGCAAGTCGCTGGAGGACTTCGACTTCGACCACCAGCGGTCCGTGAAACGCGAGGTCATTGCCCATCTTGGGACGCTGGACTTCGTCGCCGGAAAGGAGAATGTGATCTTCCTGGGGCCACCCGGCACCGGCAAGACCCACCTCGCCACTGGCCTGGGCATCCGGGCCTGCCAGGCCGGCCACCGGGTCGCCTTCGGCACCGCCGCCCAGTGGGTCGCCCGTCTCGCCGAGGCCCATCAAGCAGGGCGTCTGAGCGACGAGTTGACCCGGCTGGGACGGATTCCGCTGATCGTGGTCGACGAAGTGGGTTACATCCCTTTCGAGCCCGAGGCCGCGAACCTGTTCTTCCAGTTCATCTCGGGCCGCTACGAACGTGCCTCGGTGATCGTGACCAGCAACAAGCCCTTCGGGCGCTGGGGCGAGGTCTTCGGCGACGACACCGTCGCCGCCGCGATGATCGACCGACTCGTCCATCATGCCGAGGTCATCTCGCTGAAGGGCGACAGCTATCGCATGCGCGGCCGCGACCTCGGACGGGTTCCCGCCGCCAACACCGGGGAATGACCAACATCAACTGACGCAGCGGGGGGTCATTTTTCACCCGCCGGAATCGGCTCACATTTCAGGCTCAGTCAAGATTTCCGTGAAGCCGATCAGTGAGCCGTCTGGTTCGTAACTCTGTGTTGTCGGCGGTCGGCGGCGACGAGAAGGACGCGCTTGCGGAGCAGGGGGAGTCCGGCTCGGCCTGCCATCTGCCGCTTGAGCAGCTTGATGTCCGTGACTCTGCCCTCGACGCAGCCCGAGCTCCATTCCGTGCTCAGTCCGAGGATGACGGCGTCGAGGTCGGCCAGCAGGCCATCGGCGAAGCCGCGCAGGCCGTGGTGCTCGTCGGCGCGGGCGGTGGCGATCCATTCGGGCAGTCGGCTCGCGCTGCGGATGGCCATCATCGCGGCGAAGGACCGGACATGTCCGGTGGCCGCTTCGAGTTCGGGGCAGCGGGCCAGGATGGCCTTGAGTTTCTGCTGGTCGTCGTCGTTCATGCGGTCGGGGTTCCGGGTGATCCAGCCGGTCACCTTGCGGACCCCGGGCGGCCGCGCTGGGGGCGGACGGTCGCCCGACGTTCGGCGGAAGCGCCGGAGGTAGTCGCGGACGACGGAGTAGGACCCCGTGAAGCCGCGCTCACGGAGTTCGGCGTGGAGCTTGGCACCGCTGGTGTGGCCCTCGTGCCACCGCTGGTGCAGATAGGACTTGTAGGGGTCCAGAGTGCTGGGGAGGTTCTGCCAGCGGCCGGTGGCCAGTTCCTCCCAGGTGACGGCGCGGGCATAGCGGCGGACGGTGTTGCGGGACAGCTCCAGGCGGCGGGCGACGGCCCGGATGGTGAGGCCCTGGCCGAGGAGATCGTGCACGGCGGCGTGGTGCCGCCGGGCCCGCTCGGCCAGCCGGCCTGCGTGGGAGAGCGGCGGGTGCAGGACTTCAGGGGGTGACTCCGAGGCGAGGGCGGGTTCACGAAGGCAGGAACTGTGCTTGCTGACCAGGGACTTCACGGTCTCGGCGAGGTTGTGCCAGAGGTGCCAGAGATCTGCGACCTGGACGGCATCTGGGGCCCCGGTGCGGGCACCGTCTGCGAAGGCGCCGCCCCGGTCACGGCAGATGATCTCCACTCCGGGGTGGTCGGTCAGCCACGCTGCGAACGTCGCCGACTCCCGGTCGGGCAGCAGGTCGATGGGAGCATGGGTCTCGCAGTCGACCAGCACGGTGCCGTACTTGTGGCCTTTGCGGGTGGCGAACTCATCGACCCCTAGCACCCGGGGCGTCTCGGCGTACGGATCGGGCAGGGCCATGACCAGGGCCAGCAGGGTAGTGCGGCTGACAGGCACCGGCAGCCGGGCCGCGAGGCGCTCTCCGGCCCGGCCGGCCAGGGCCACCGCGATCGCGCTCAACAAGCACCGCAGCTGCGGCGTCCGACGCCCATACCGCACGGTCAGCCCGTCGACCTGCTCGGCAAAGGTCACCCGTGCACATCTCTGGTCGTCGCAGAACAGGCGGCGGACGGTCAGCTCGATGGACACCTGACGGCCGCCGACCGCACCGTCGGCGAGACGGCGCTGGTATCCGCTGTGCCGTCGCACCGAGGGCGTTGCGCAGTCCGGGCACGGCACCGGAACCGACTCCACGGTTCTTGCCACAATGTGCAACACCCCACCCTCGGGGCTCACTTCTTCCACCAGCACCCCTTCGAGGTGCGGAAACATGGTCTTCAGCAGCTCCCCACACTCGGCGAGTATCACGCGGCCTGTGACGGAGCGTCACCGGCGCACAGGCGCACGATCGGCTTCACGGAAATCTTGACTGAGCCACATTTCAAGCGTCGCCGACAAGCGTCTTCGTCGGTTCGCCTCCGCTCGCGCGGAGAGCACACGGCCCCAGCTGACCTTCACTGAACCGGGTACGGTTCACCTCCGCTCGCGCGGAGAACACATCTTCGCCCGGTGCAGACCGTCGAGGCGGACCGGTTCACCTCCGCTCGCGCGGAGAGCACGCCCGCAAGTTCGCTGTGGTAGATCACCATGGCGGTTCACCTCCGCTCGCGCGGGGAGCACCCCGTGCTCGTCACGGACGGGGAAGATCCAGTACGGTTCACCTCCGCTGGCGCGGAGAGCACTGAGGCTGGTCCTGCTGCTCGGTCTCCGGCTTCGGTTCACCACCGCTCGTGCGGAGAGCACTCAGCCTTGGCCAGTTCCCGCTGACCTGGAAGCGGTTCACCTCCGCTCGCACGGAGAGCACACCCGGGTGGTCAGCTCCCTGGCCAGCTCCGACGGTTCACCTCCGCTCACGCGGAGAGCACGGGGCGGCGGACGTCGGCTACGTCCCCGGTGGCGGTTCACCTCCGCTCGCGCGGAGAGCACGACAGCAGCCACGCGCTGACCTCGGTGTCCGACGGTTCACCTCCGCTCGCGCGGAGAGCACTACGACGCCTTCAAGCAGGGCTACTCCATGGCCGGTTCACCTCCGCTCGCGCGGAGAGCACGGCTTCGCCGCCTTCAGCCGCTCGTTCTCGGCCGGTTCACCTCCGCTCGCGCGGAGAGCACGCCTGCATGCCCTTCGCGATGTCGAGCATCAGCGGTTCACCTCCGCTCACGCGGAGAGCACGGCGCCCGACCGTCGCTGTGGCGGCACCGCGACGGTTCACCTCCGCTCGCGCGGAGAGCACGCACTGGCACGCCTGGTCTTCGCAAGGGTCTCCGGTTCACCTCCGCTCGCGCGGAGAGCACGAGGTGAAAAGGACGGTGATGCCCTTGTCCGTCGGTTCACCTCCGCTCGCGCGGAGAGCACTTGGCGTGCTCGGTTGACGGCCTGTTGAGGGCCGGTTCACCTCCGCTCGCGCGGAGAGCACTACGGGGCGGTACTGCGGTCCTTCTTCGGGCGGACGGTTCACCTCCGCTCGCGCGGAGAGCACTCGGCGACGGCGGTCTGCCGGGCCTCCGGCTCCGGTTCACCTCCGCTCGCGCGGAGAGCACCCCGCCACGATGGCCTTGGCGATGCTGCTGATCGGTTCACCTCCGCTCGCGCGGAGAGCACGGGCCGTCAGGTTGCACGGCGCGCCCGGTTTTCGGTTCACCTCCGCTCGCGCGGAGAGCACCGGGTCAGCTTCAGCGGGTTGCCGTGGATGTCCGGTTCACCTCCGTTCACGCGGAGAGCACTACAACCCGACCCGCGTGTCGAACGTGACGGTCGGTTCACCTCCGCTCGCGCGGAGAGCACGTGAGGAGCGCGTTACGCCAGGCGATGGCGTACGGTTCACCTCCGCTCGCGCGGAGAGCACGTCGACGTCGCCTGGAACGCCAGCCGGTCAGGCGGTTCACCTCCGCTCGCGCGGAGAGCACACCAGCCGGCTGCGGCCGAACGCGCGGTTGACCGGTTCACCTCCGCTCGCGCGGAGAGCACGTTCATGCCGGGGATCAGTTGCCGTCCGTGGACGGTTCACCTCCGCTCGCGCGGAGAGCACTCCTGCCGCAGGAATCGGGCTGCGATCATGTCCGGTTCACCTCCGCTCGCGCGGAGAGCACACCATCATCGGCCCGGCCCTCGGGTACGAAACCGGTTCACCTCCGCTCGCGCGGAGAGAACCCCGGGGTCGCAGGGGATGACTCGATGGCAGCCGGTTCACCTCCGCTCGCGCGGAGAGCACGAGGTGCGCACCAGGATGCCGCCCCACGCGTACGGTTCACCTCCGCTCGCGCGGAGAGCACAACGTGGTCTGCGCCTCCGCAGCCTCCCCCACCGGTTCACCTCCGCTCGCGCGGAGAGCACCAGACGTTCGGGACCTTGAGGGCGTCCCAGGACGGTTCACCTCCGCTCGCGCGGAGAGCACGTTGGACTGGACGTACGTCTGCAGGTGCGGGCCGGTTCACCTCCGCTCGCGCGGAGAGCACGAAGGCGGCGGCGGGGACGGCCGGGGCGAAGAAGGTTCACCTCCGCTCGCGCGGAGAGCACGGCGTCGCGTTGGCGATGGGGCAGGCGTCACACGGTTCACCTCCGCTCGCGCGGAGAGCACCCGAAGATGTCGCCGAGGAGGCTGCCGAACTGCGGTTCACCTCCGCTCGCGCGGAGAGCACGCGTCGACACCGACGCCCGGGTCCGCGCGGACCGGTTCACCTCCGCTCGCGCGGAGAGCACGATCCACCCCCACATCGTGTACACCGCGCTTGCGGTTCACCTCCGCTCGCGCGGAGAGCACGTCCTGATGAAGCGGCAGCACCCGACGCTGCGCGGTTCACCTCCGCTCGCGCGGAGAGCACTCGTAGAGGGCGTCGGCGCCGGACTTGCCGAGCGGTTCACCTCCGCTCGCGCGGAGAGCACGACGACGAGCACCGGGATGCCGACGAACACCCAGGTTCACCTCCGCTCGCGCGGAGAGCACGAGGGGACCAGCTTCCTGGAGCGCGTGGTGGACGGTTCACCTCCGCTCGCGCGGAGAGCACGTGAGGACGACCTGGACGTTGGACCCGCGCGCCGGTTCACCTCCGCTCGCGCGGAGAGCACCCGCACTCGTCGCACGTCAGTGGTGCGGGCGGCGGTTCACCTCCGCTCGCGCGGAGAGCACGTCTGGGGCGGGCTGAAGGCGGCCGTGTCGTTCGGTTCACCTCCGCTCGCGCGGAGAGCACACGGTCTTCTTGGCCATCTCGTCGTAGTTCTCCGGTTCACCTCCGCTCGCGCGGAGAGCACGGCTCGGCATCCTCGCTGACCTACTGCCCCAACGGTTCACCTCCGCTCGCGCGGAGAGCACGGGGGGTGGCGGTCGCCGCGGTGCTGCATGGACGGTTCACCTCCGCTCGCGCGGAGAGCACTCGTTCCAGCAAGGCTAGGCGCTCATCGACGGCGGTTCACCTCCGCTCGCGCGGAGAGCACCCCCCGGTCACCGAACGTCGGCTGCTCACGGGCGGTTCACCTCCGCTCGCGCGGAGAGCACCGCCTGGTCGGGGATGAGTGCGGCGCGGGCGGCGGTTCACCTCCGCTCGCGCGGAGAGCACCTGGAGAAGCGCACCGGCATGAGCTTCAACGACGGTTCACCTCCGCTCGCGCGGAGAGCACTTCCCCATCGCCGTCGACGCCGGCATCATCGCCGGTTCACCTCCGCTCGCGCGGAGAGCACTCCGATTGTGATCATTGCGTCTTGAGTTAGTGGGGTTCACCTCCGCTCGCGCGGAGAGCACTGGTTCGGGTGCCTGGCCAAATCATCATGGGGCGGTTCACCTCCGCTCGCGCGGAGAGCACGACTGCGACACCGGGCAGCGGCTGGCGACCTGCGGTTCACCTCCGCTCGCGCGGAGAGCACTTCAACGCGGCGGCCAACCAGTCCCACGACGTCGGTTCACCTCCGCTCGCGCGGAGAGCACGATACTCATGCTCACACCGCCCTCGATCGGGCCGGTTCACCTCCGCTCGCGCGGAGAGCACGGTCTCGGCGCCGTCCGGCTCAACAGCCGTGTCGGTTCACCTCCGCTCGCGCGGAGAGCACCCTTCCTGACCTGGCCTCCTTCAGGTGCTTTGCGAGTTCTTTACGGTATCCGAATGGACTCGCCTTGAATTGGTCTGCCCGCGCGTCGGCTGAGGTTCCACGGCTTGGATTCTACGGCCCTGCTTGGGATCTGTTCTGGTATCCGTGCAGGTGAGGATGCGTTGTCAGTGGGGGCTGTTATGCATGGCTGTCATGATGAAGCGTGAGTCCGTCTCGCCGGGACATGTCCCGGTCGACACCCGGTTTTGGGGCAAGGAGCATGGTCTTCCGCGCCCGTACCCAGTGCTCTGCCATCTGCTGGACACCGCGGGAGTGTTCGGTGCCCTGTGGGATGTGCTGCTGAGTGATCAAATGCGTGAGAAGGTCGCACGGGCGCTGGGGCTGACGGTGGCCGAGGCTCGGCGGGTGCTGGCGTTCTGGGCGGGGTTGCACGATCTGGGGAAGATCACTCCTCCGTTTCAGGCCCAGGTTCCGGAGGCGTTCGCGGCCGTACGGAACGATCCGGCCTATGTGTTCGCTCCGGGGGCGGAACGGGAGCGTGCGTTTCGTCATGAGATGGCCACCCACTGGGCGCTGGTGCAGTTGCTCGGCGAAGCGGGGTATCCCGGTGGCGGCCGGGTGATGCGGTCTGCGGTGAGTCATCAGGTGGCGCAATTGCTCGGTGGCCATCACGGATGTTTCGGCGTGGTCCTCAAAGCCAAAGAAGTGGCGCACGCCAGTGCCTATCAGCCCGGGCTGGGCGGGGACGGCTGGGCGGTGCAACGCCGGGCGCATTTCGGGGAGTTGCGGCGCGTCACCGGGGGGTGGGCGGTGCCGGAGCGGGGGCTACCGGCCGAGCTGGCGGTGATCGTCGCCGGGCTGGTGGTCGTCGCGGACTGGCTGGCCAGCCAGGAGGAGGCGATCATCCCGCTGCTGCCGCCGAAGGGGTGGCGTGCGACGCCGGAAGAGGTCGATATGCACTGGGAGCGTACGCAGAAGGCGGCTCCGGGGCTGGTGGCGGGAGCCCAGCTGGGGCGGGCGCGGTTCGACGCTGAAGGGTTCGAGGAGATGTTCTCGTTCGCACCCAACGCTCTCCAGGCCGACCTTGTCGCCCGTCTGCCGCGGATGGTCGAGGAGAAGGGGCCGGGACTGCTGCTGGTCACGGCGCCGACGGGTGACGGAAAGACCGAGGCGGCCCTGTACGCGGCGTCGGTGTTGGGTCATGCGGCTGGGGCTCGGGGGCTGTTTTTTGCGCTTCCGACCATGGCCACCGCCGACGCCATGTATCCGCGGGTGAGCGCCTTCACGGAGCGTGCCCTGAGCGGTGAGCGGGCCTTGACGTTGCTGCATTCCATGGCCTGGCTCAGCCCCGCTTACGCAGGGGCCGGGCAGTCCGCCGGCCCGCCGCCGGCAGCGGGCGACGTGAGCGCGGACCCGGCCACCGTGACCGAGGCCGGGGTGTGGCTGCGCGGACATCGGCGTGGGCTGCTGGCCCCGTTGGGGGCGGGGACCATTGATCAGGCGCTGAGCGCCGTGCTGCCGCTCACGCACAACGCGCTGCGGCTGTTCGGGCTGTCCGACAAGGTGCTCGTGGTCGACGAGGCGCATGCCTACGGGCCGTGGATGCATCAGCTGCTGTCCCGGCTCCTGGAGTGGCTCGGCGCGTTCGGTGCCCCGGTGGTCCTGCTGTCCGCAACCCTGTCCGGCCGCACAGCCTCGTCTTTGGTGGATGCCTACCGCCGCGGGGCCGGATTCCTCGAACCGTCCGCCGTCGAACCGTGCTACCCGGGCTGGATGTTCACCGGCGCCGCGACCGGCGAAGTCTGCGTGCCACGGGAGACGGACAGTGAGCGCCGTCGCACCCTGGACGTGCGGATGCTGCCTGTCGTCTGGGACACGGCGCCCGCTGCCGGCAGTCCCGTATGCGCCGGAGGTCGCCGCCAGGCCCTGCGCGAGGCACTTGAGCCCGTCGTCGCGCAGAGCGGGACCGCGCTGGTTTGCTGCACCACGGTGGCCGAAGCCCAGCAGACCTTCCGTGACCTGCGCGCCGCGTTCCCGGAACTCAGCACCGGTGAAGGCGGGTTGCGGCTGCTGCACTCGCGCTACCCGGCCAACACCCGGCAGCACATCACGTCCGCGTGCGAAAGGGCCTACGGCAAACCCCGCTCGCCGCAGGATGTCGCTCTGCCCCGGCCGGCATCCGTCCTGGTCGCTACCCAGGTCGTGGAGCAGTCGCTCGACCTCGACTTCGACCTGATTGTCACGGATCTTGCGCCGCTGGCCCAGCTGCTGCAGCGGGCCGGCCGGGGACGCCGCCACGCGCGCGGCGCTTCTGGGCGCCCGCCCTGGGCGCTGCCGGAGGACGCGCCGCGCCTGGTCGTCCTGGAACCGGTCGGCGAGAGCGGGGCCACCCAGGTGCCGCGCACCTGGGGAAGCGTGTACGACGCCGGGCTGCTGCAGCGCACAGCGCACCTGCTGCGCGAGCGGGCCGCGTCCGGGATCGCGGTCCCGGGGGACGTGCAGGAGCTTATCGATGCCGTGTACGCGGAGGACTTCGTGGACCGACTCGAGGGGGCCGTACAGCGGGAACTGGCGCGGATGGACTCCGCGCGGCAGGCGGACGAGGCGGCCGAGGCGCACCTGGCCGACATGGTTGCCATCTGCGCGCCCGCCGACGTGGCCGGTGACCTGCAGCGGCTCAGCCGCCGGGAGGCAGGGGTCACCGAGGAACTGCTGACCACTCGGCTGGGGGCTGACAGCGGGCGCGTTCTGTGCCTGTACGAGCAGCAGGACAACACCCTCACCCTTGATGAGGGCGGCACCCTCCCCTTGCCCACAGGAAACCAAAACGGTCTGCTTCATGCCGAGTTGCGGCAGGTGATGGCACACATGGCGCCGGTGCCGGGCGCCTGGCTGCGCGGCGCCGAGGGACACCCGGCGCCGCCGGGCTGGGGCAAGCATCCGGTGCTGCGTGATCTGGTCCTGCTGCGGATGCAGCCCGCGGGCCAGGATGGCGCAGCAGCGGTCTGGAGCTGCCGCCACGGCACCCGGACGATCCGGATCTCCGGTGTCGGACTCGAAACCAGCTGATCATTACCAGTCACTTCACGAAGAACCGCTTCTACGGGCAACACACTTGGCTAGCGTCCTCAATCAGCCGTCTTCCAGGGGAAGTTGTTCGGCCTTGGTGCTGGTGGGGGCCAGCTCAGCCTGCTTGCGCAGGCACGGGGAGAGGCTCGCGTCGCTCTGCGGGCAACACACGGCTCACCTCCGCGCCTGCGGAGACCCCACCTCATTGTGACCGGCGACCCGGCGATAGGAGTCCGATGCCCGCCAGTACGTACAACTTGTTCGACGAACCGTGGATCCCCGTCCGCTGGACCCATGCCGCGCCCCTCCCCCATCCCGAACGGGTGGGGCTACGGGACCTGCTGCTGCGCAGCGGCGACATCGCCACCCTCACGATTGCCGATCCCCCCGCGCACTCCGCACTGCTGCGCATCCTGTACGCGCTCACCGCCCGGGTGACGGGTCTGGACGAGTCGGGGCCCGGCGACTGGGGGGAGCGGCGCCTGAACATCCTGGATGCCGGACAGCTCCCCCCAGAGGGGATCACCGCCTACGCCGGCCGCTACCGGCAGCGGTTCTTCCTCTACGACCGTGACGGGGGCCGCCCGTGGATGCAGGACGCCCGGCTGACCGGCCAGTGCGACGGCGGCAACACCGCCGGGGTGAACAAACTGATCGTGACGCGCCCGGCAGGCAACGCCCACGCGTGGTTTCGGCACGGCAGCGACGCCCGCCCCGACCTGCCGAGCGCCGCGGAGGCGGTGCTGAGCCTGCTGGTGTGGCACTACTACGGGCCGTCGGGCCGCTGCTCGGCCCGCGAGGTCAACGGGGTCAAGACCGCCAGCGCCACCGCCGGCCCCCTGCGCACCGCGCTGTCCTACCACCCCGAGGGTGACACCCTCTTCGAGACGCTCCTGGCAGGCCTGGTCCCGCCGGAAGTGACGGTACGACGCTCCTTCGATCTGTGCCCCTGGGAGCGGGAGGAACTGCCCGACCCGGAGGCCGCCCCGCCCCTGCCCTGCGGCCCCTGCTCACGGCTGACCGCTTGCTCCCAGCACGCCCTGCTCCTCGTCCCCGACGAAAACAGTCCGGGCCTGGTGCGGGATGCCTACATCACCTGGGCGTACCGCACCGGACGCATCCCCCGCGACGACAACTATCTGATCTGGCAGATCAGCCAGCAGGGCAACCGCTACCCGCGCCCGGCCGACTCCCGGCGCGCGCTGTGGCGCGACCTGGACGCTCTGCTCCTGCACGAACCGCCCGGCACCGCACAGCCCCAGCGCCCGAAGGTGTTCGACTACGCGAGCGAGGTCTCCGAGGACCTGCGCGTGCGGGCACTCGGTTTCGAGCAGGAAGGCCAGGCCAAGGACACCCAGTTCGTCGACGCCGACACACCCCCGGTCATGGGTTTCACAGAGCAGAAGGCCCCCGCGACCGCGCCCGCGGTGGGGCGAATGCGGCAGCTCGGCGAGATGTACGGGCGCCGCCTGGAACGCGCGGTCAAGCGGGCCTGGGCCGAGTACATGAACGACCCGAAGGCGAACGGCGACACCTGGGCGGCCGAGGCCGCCGCCCGCTACTGGCCTGGCGCCGAGGCCGAGTTCTGGGACCGCTTCCGCCACCTGGACAACACCGGCCACACCCTCGGCGCCGGATTCGACCCGGCCGCCGCCCGCACCGCATTCCTGCGTCTGGCCACCGACGCATACGACACCGTCACCGCCTCCGTCACCCGCACCCAGCGCGGCGCAAAGGCGGTGGCCCACGCACGGATCGACCTGTACGGCGGCGTACGCAAAAAGGCCACGAGCACACCGGCCGCATGACCCGTCCCGACCCGCCCACCACCTGTCCGAGGAAGGTTATGAATGACCACCCAGAGCGTCACCGAGAATCCAACTACCGCCCGGCGCCAGCGCCTCGTCGCCTACACCTGCTGGATCGAGCAGATCTGCCGGGACGATCCCGGCGCCCGCACCGCACTGCGCAGCGGACTGCGCCGCACCCTCGACGACGTGCCCCGCATGCACCGCTTCGTCGCCCCCTGGCTCCCCCATGACAGGCAGGCACCTGAGTCCGAGCAGCGGGCCTACTACGCCGTCGCGGCGATGATCGCCGCGCAGCCCCGCACCACCCACACCAGCCCCGAGGCCGCACTGGAAGCGGACGGGGCCTCGCAGAGTCCGCAGCCGGCACCCGCTCCCCCCTACGGCACCAGCCTCGGCCTGGCCTTCGCACTCGCCGTGACCGCAAGCCCCGGCCGGGAGCGGGAGATGCGGGAGTCCACCGCCGAGTCCCGGCTGAATCTGCTGACCCGGCAGAGCGCCAACGGCCTGCACCGCCACCTGCCCGCCGCCGTCGGCTACCTGCGCGAGCTGGGCGTTCCCATCGACTGGGCCCAGCTGCTGGCCGACCTGATCGCCTGGCCCCTCCACTCCGGGCGGATCTCCCGGCGCTGGCTGCAGGACTACTACCGCCAGCGCAGCCAGACCCTCCACGAGCAGGCCGACCGCGCCGACCAGGACGAGACCGAACACCCCAGCACCAGCGCCTGACGGCACCCGGCGATCACGTCAGCCCGCATCCGTACATCCACCCACCAAAGGAAAGAGGCACCCCTGTGCTCACTCCGGCCCGCTTCATCGACATCCACGTCCTGCAGTCCGTCCCCTTCGCCAACCTCAACCGGGACGACACCAACTCCGTGAAGACCGTCCAGTACGGCAACACCCTGCGCACCCGTGTCAGCAGCCAGTCCTGGAAACGTGCCATCCGATCCGTCTTCGAAGACCGCATCGGACAGGCCGCGCTGCGAACCCGCCGCATCGGCGAACGCGTCACCCGCGAACTGGAACAGCGCGGCTGGCCCGCCGAGCTAGCCCAGCGCGCCGGCGGCCACACCGCGGCGGCCAGCGGCATCAAGTTCGAACTCGCCAAATCCTCCGGCGACGCCAAGCAGACCGTCCCCAACAAGGTGCTCACCAACGCCATGGTGTACGTGCCGGAGGCCGCAGTCGCCGAGCTGGCCGACCTCGCCGAACAGCACCGTGAAGAACTTCAGCAGGCCAAGGACATCAAGAAGCCCGCGGACAAGAGCATCCTCCCTGTCAGCACGGTGGAGGCCGTGCTGCGCTCCCGCAACGGCGTCATCAACCTCTTCGGGCGGATGCTCGCCGAAATCAACGACGCGGGCGTGGACGGCGCCGTCCAGGTCGCACACGCCCTGACCACTCACGAGACCGACGTCGAACTCGACTACTTCTCCGCCGTGGACGACGTCACCGCCGTCTGGAACGACGCCACCGGCAGCGGCCACATGGGCCACGCCGAGTTCAGCGCCGGCACCTTCTACCGCTACGCCACCCTCGACCTGCGCAACCTGGTCGCCAACATCGGCGACGACCCGCAGGCCGCACGGGAGCTGACCACCGTATTCCTGGCCTCCTTCATCACCTCGCTCCCCCAGGCCAAGAAGAACTCCACCGCCCCGCACACCATCCCCGACCTGGTCCACCTTTCCGTCCGCACCGACCGGCCCCTCTCCTACGCAGCCGCCTTCGAAAAGCCCGTCCAGGCCAGCCCCCAGGGCGGCTTCGCCGACGTCTCCCGCACCCAGCTCGCCGCCTACGCCCAGGCCGCCAACACGCTCCTGGGCACAACCGGCATCCTCACCTCCGGCTGGGCCAGCCTGGAGACCAAGGACCTCACCGGACTCGGCGAGCGCCGCGACTCCTTCGACGACCTGATCACCACCGCCCTGGACACCGCCCTCACCCACACCGCCGAGGCGAACGCGTGAGCGACACCACCAAGGCCGGACTGCTGCTGCGGCTGAGCGGGCCACTGCAGTCCTGGGGCGAGCGCAGCCACTTCAACGAACGCGACACCGCCCGCTTCCCCACCCGTTCCGGCGTCATCGGCCTGCTCGCCGCCGCGCTCGGGCGCCGCCGCGGGGAGAACATCGACGACCTGGCCCGGCTGTCACTCACCGTCCGCGCCGACCGTCCCGGCGTGCTCCTGCGCGACCTGCACACCGTCGGCGGCGGCCTGCCCCCAAAAGCCACCGTCACCACCGCCGAGGGCAAGAAACGCAGCGGCGACACCACCACCCTCCTCACCCACCGCACCTACCTCGCCGACGCCGTCTTCACCATCGCCCTCACCGCCATCCCCGACAACACCGGCCTGCTCACCCGCACCGCCACAGCCCTCAGCTCTCCGCAGTGGCCGCCCTACCTGGGCCGACGCTCCTGCCCACCCGAAGGCCCCCTCCTGCTCGGCCGCTTCGACGACGCCCTCCACCACCTCGTCCACCTGCCGATCGCCGCACCACCGCCCCAACACGGCCCACACGGCATCGAGTTCCTCTCCGACCACCCCCTGGACCACCTGCCCACGCCAGAGGACACCTGCCCACCGGACGCGGAGACCGGCAGCCACCCCTCCGGCGAGGTCAACGACCAGCCCCTGAACTTCCACCCACGCCAGCGCGCCTACCGAGCCCGCCCGCTGTACCGACGCACCCTCCACCTGCCCGCCGACCAGTTCACCGGGCTGGGCACAGACCACCTCACCAGCCTCGCCACCTACCTGCACGAGCATCTCAACCACCCAGAAGGGAGCCACCGTTGAGCGTCTGGCTGACCCGCATCGTCCCCGACCCGCGCTCCCGAGACGCCCGACGTGACCTCGGCGGCAACGACTCAGCCATGGGACTGCACCGCCGCCTCATGTCGCTCTACCCCTGCGACGCCGGACCCGACCCGCGCGCCCGCTTCGGCGTGCTCTTCCGCATCGAGGACACCCCAGCCGGGGCGCACATCCTGCTGCAGAGCGCCCACGAACCCGACCTCACCCGCCTCCCCGACGGCTACGGCCAAGCCATCACCCGCCCCCTGGACCCCCTCCTGGACGCCCTCAAACCCGGCCTGACCATCCGCTACCGCTGCACCGCAAGCCCCGTCCGCAAACCCGGCGCCAACACCCGCGCCCTCTACAACCTCCCCGCCGTCGTCCCCCTCAACGGCGCCGCCGCCGACGAATGGTGGACCCGCCAAGCCGACGCCGCCGGACTCAAACCCCTCGCCCTCCACCCCCACCCCCTCGACGCCGCCCAAGGCGTACGAGCCGGCAACGGCGACAAACAGCGCATCCGCCACAACCGCATCCGCTTCGACGGCTCCGCCACCATCACCGACCCCGACCTGCTCCGCCAGAAGATCACCGAAGGCATCGGCCGCGGAAAGGCCTACGGCTGCGGTCTCCTCAGCATCGCCCCCACACGCGAGGCCCAGTGAACACTGCAGCCACACCAGGAGCACAGCCCAACCCCACCCGCGCCCGGCGCAAACTCGCCTCCCCTACCGTCGCCATGCTGCCGCGCATCGCCGATTCGCTGTCCTTCCTCTACCTGGACATCGTCCGTATCCACCAGGACGACACCGGAGTCTGCGCGGAAGTAACCAGCGAGCGCCGGGGCACTGAGAAGGTCTATGTGCCCACCGCCGCGCTCGGCTGCGTCCTGCTCGGCCCGGGTACATCCATCACCGCCCGCGCCCTGGCCACCTTCGCCCGCCACGGCACGACCGTCCTGATCACCGGTGCCGGCGGAGTCCGCTGCTACGCAGCCGCCCTTCCCGACTCCCTCACCACGACGTGGCTCGAACGCCAAACCCGTGCCTGGGCAGACGACACCCGACGACTCGCCGTCGCCACCGCCATGTACGAGAAACGCTTCGGCGAGGCCACCGTCCCGCCCGGCACTACACTCGCCCAACTGCGCGGGTTCGAAGGCCAACACGTCAAAGCGCATTACCGCGTGCTCGCGCAGCAGTACAAGATCGGCCGCTTCCGTCGCGCCTACGACCCGGCCTCCTGGGACACCCAAGACCCAGTCAATCTCGCCCTCTCCGCCGCCAACACATGCCTCTACGGCATCGTGCACGCCGCCATCCTTGCCCTCGGCTGCTCCGCCGCCCTTGGCTTCGTCCACAACGGCAACCAACAGGCTTTTGTCTACGACATCGCCGACCTGTACAAGGCCGACCTGACAATCCCCCTCGCGTTTTCCCTCCACGCCTCCACGAACCCCGAAGCCGAAGCCCGGCGCTCCTTTCGCGACGGACTACGTCTGTTCAAACTCCTCCCGCGCATCGTCGGCGACATCCAGGAGCTCCTCGGCCTCGGCTCCGCCTACGACATCCCCGATCCGGAAGAACAGCTCGTCGATCTATGGGACCCCATTTCCGGACCAGTCCCCGGTGGCATGAACCACGGGACGGATACATGACCACACAGAAGAGGGAACACACTCAGTGGCCTCAATGATCGTGCTCTCCGCCACCGCCGTCCCCGACCACCTCCGCGGAGCACTCACACGCTGGTTGTTGGAAGCCACCCCAGAGCTGTACATCGGAACCGTGTCCGCCCGTGTCCGCGACGAATTATGGACTGCGGTCGCCGCATGCACTGGTGACGGCATGTCGGTCCTTGCCTACCCCAGCGACAACGAGCAAGGCTTCGAGCTCCGCACTGCAGGATCCCGCCGCCGCCACCCCGTCGAATTCGACGGCCTCACCCTGATCGCCTTCAATCGAGAAGATAAAGAAAAGGCAAACCCCCTGTAGAAACGCAGGTCAGGAAGGGTTCTCTCCGCGCGAGCGGAGGTGGGTCGCGGCGGCAGCAGCAGCCGAGCGGGCCGTGAGCGTTCTCTCCGCGCGAGCGGAGGTGGGTCGCGGTCCGTAACTGGCAGAAGCGTTGCTCGGTGGTTCTCTCCGCGCGAGCGGAGGTGGGTCGCCTGTACTACGCAGGCTGGAATGCGGGCATCGGTTCTCTCCGCGCGAGCGGAGGTGGGTCGGAGCTCCCGTGAATGCTACCGCTTTAGCACCTGTTCTCTCCGCGCGAGCGGAGGTGGGTCGCGGACACCACCAACGTCCACGGCATCGCGAACGTTCTCTCCGCGCGAGCGGAGGTGGGTCGACGGCCATCACCCTGATCTGGGTCACCGTCTCGTTCTCTCCGCGCGAGCGGAGGTGGGTCGCTGAACATCTCCAACTGGCAGTCGCAGATCGAGTTCTCTCCGCGCGAGCGGAGGTGGGTCGCTGGGCGATCTGCTGCTCTAGGTCCGGTACAGGTTCTCTCCGCGCGAGCGGAGGTGGGTCGGTCCACCGGCAGGACCGTGCACGGGATGGATGGTTCTCTCCGCGCGAGCGGAGGTGGGTCGTCGCTGCCCGCGTTGAGCTCGGCCGTCGTCGGGTTCTCTCCGCGCGAGCGGAGGTGGGTCGCCACCGAAGCCCTTGGCGCTGGCCAGCTTGGCGTTCTCTCCGCGCGAGCGGAGGTGGGTCGGCTTCGGCGTCGACACCTACCGCCTGTCGACCGTTCTCTCCGCGCGAGCGGAGGTGGGTCGGCTTCAGGTCTCGGCCAGACCACACTGTCGGTGTTCTCTCCGCGCGAGCGGAGGTGGGTCGCACTGTCCGAGCCCCTCGCGAGCTGAAGCGGGGTTCTCTCCGCGCGAGCGGAGGTGGGTCGTCGTCACGGACCTTCTTTGCGTGGCGGCTGGCGTTCTCTCCGCGCGAGCGGAGGTGGGTCGTCGATGAAATTGGTTCCGCCCGTTACCGAGACGTTCTCTCCGCGCGAGCGGAGGTGGGTCGGTCGACCCGCGAGGCTTCGGCATGGACTGGCTGTTCTCTCCGCGCGAGCGGAGGTGGGTCGTCCCCGTTCTTGTCTAGCCAGCCCTCACTGTCGTTCTCTCCGCGCGAGCGGAGGTGGGTCGATCTGCGAGCCCTCGACGGAGCAGCGGCCCATGTTCTCTCCGCGCGAGCGGAGGTGGGTCGGTCGACCCGCGAGGCTTCGGCATGGACTGGCTGTTCTCTCCGCGCGAGCGGAGGTGGGTCGTTGGCGGGCGGCTTCGGTGCGGAGGTCTTCGTGTTCTCTCCGCGCGAGCGGAGGTGGGTCGCTCGCAGCTACACGGCGGGGCCCGAAACGGGAGTTCTCTCCGCGCGAGCGGAGGTGGGTCGTCGAGGGCGGCCATGCGCTGGAGGTGCCAGGGGTTCTCTCCGCGCGAGCGGAGGTGGGTCGTTCGGGTTCCGGCCGAGGCTCTGGTGCCAGTAGTTCTCTCCGCGCGAGCGGAGGTGGGTCGACGCACCAGCTTCTCGTGCGGCCGGACACCCCGTTCTCTCCGCGCGAGCGGAGGTGGGTCGTGCAGGACGGCTTGCTCGACGAGGAAGCGGTCGTTCTCTCCGCGCGAGCGGAGGTGGGTCGTGGGGCTCCGTCTCCAGGGACGACAACGGCCAGTTCTCTCCGCGCGAGCGGAGGTGGGTCGCTCGCCGACGGCTTCGAGGTCTCGGTGCCGCAGTTCTCTCCGCGCGAGCGGAGGTGGGTCGCCGGCGCGCTGGCGTTCCTGCAAGACGAGAAGGTTCTCTCCGCGCGAGCGGAGGTGGGTCGACGGAGCTGCGGGCAGAGCTGACAGCGACGAAGTTCTCTCCGCGCGAGCGGAGGTGGGTCGTGGGTGATGCTCTCGTCGATGCCGAGGATGAGGTTCTCTCCGCGCGAGCGGAGGTGGGTCGCCGTTCCCCTGGATCCAGCGCGGTGAGGTCCAGTTCTCTCCGCGCGAGCGGAGGTGGGTCGACGGTCGGCCAGCAGTTGCGGCGCGACCCGTTGTTCTCTCCGCGCGAGCGGAGGTGGGTCGCCGAGGAAGCCGAAGGCGCCGACTTCGCCATGGTGCTCTCCGCGCGAGCGGAGGTGGGTCGGCCGTCACCACCACGAACCGGAAGCTCACTTCGTGCTCTCCGCGCGAGCGGAGGTGGGTCGTAGTCCCGCCTCCAGGCCCCGCCCTGAGCCGCGTGCTCTCCGCGCGAGCAGAGGTGGGTCGTAGTGCGTGCCAGTCGACACCGAACTCAGGGTGTGCTCTCCGCGCGAGCGGAGGTGGATCGCGCCGCGCCGTGGCTTCTTCGTTCGGCCGGCCGTGCTCTCCGCGCAAGCGGAAGTTGGTCGTGCTTCCCGATCAGCGAGGGCGGGAAGCGGGCGTGCTCTCCGCGCGAGCGGGGGTAGTTCGATGGCCAAGGGCGCCGAAGAGATCCGCGGCAAGTCGTCCCCGCGCCCACAGGGGCAGCTCCGCCAGGGACGCCATCGGCCGGGCTGGCAGTCCTCATGCCGCTGCCTGGCGGTGTCCTCCACTCGAAGGTCATGCGCTCATCTGCCCAAGTTGCAAGGCAGTTGATGCCTCTAGTGGCGTCGGACATCGACGTAGCGACCTCGCTTACGCCGCGTCAACCGACACCCCGCCTGCGGCCGGCCGCAGGCGGACAGCGTGCAGTTCGCCCAAGCGCCAGCGAAGGAGGAACTCGACGGTACGGCGGCCCGCCGCGTCTGCAGCCTCTTCCGCACCGCGGCCGCGGTGCCGCAGGCACGCCTCATACGCGGCGTCGGCCTCGACCACCACATCCTCCGCCCCCAGCAGCCGGCGCAGCGCCGCCGCGCGCCGTTCGTCCCGGATCTGTTGCGCCACCTGCGGCGCGTAGAACGCGACCAGAGCCGGATCGGCGTCCGGACCGCAGGCCCGCTCGCACGCCGACGCCAACAGGGCGCGGGTGTCCGTTTCGCACCGCTGGGTGAGCTCGGCGACCGCGGCCGCGTCCGACAGATCGGCCCGCACGGCGACGGCCAGGTCGACGGCCTCCCGCACCAGTTCCTCGGTACGCCGCCGGTAGGAGCACGCCGGGCACAGGCCTGCGCACTCGGGCAGACCGCAGTCCGCGCACGAGGCCTGCCTGCGAGCCAGATCCGCCTCCTCCTCGAGAGCGCGGCGCCGCTCGATCGCCTGCTGACGCTGCTCGGCCTCACGCGAGGCCCGGGCCCGACGGATCTGCGCCCGCTGCTCCTCTATGGCGGTCTCCTCGCGCAGGCGGCGCTCAAGCTCGGCCCGGCGCGTGGCGGAGTCGCTGTGCGGCATCTCGGCCTCCACCCGGGCCGAGACTCGGGTCCGCAGCGTGCGCCGGATATGGACGATATTCTCGCAGGTCGGGCAGTCAGCGCCGGTGTCCAGGCGGATGCCGTCGTCGCACCTCAGGTCCGGGCAGGCAGGGCGCTGGACCAGGCCCCGGCCGAGCAGCCAGCCCATGGGCTCGCGCACCAGGGCCTCGCCGCCGACTTCCGCCAGCCGGTCGGCGAGACGGCCGGCCAGCAGCTGCGGCGCTACCTGTTCGTCGACGATCCCGGACAACGCCTCCAGCGACTGCAGGGCAGCCCGGCGGGTGACGGCCTGCTGCCCGCGGCTAAGCCGGGCCCACAGATCCGCGATCGGGGCCAGCCCGGCCCGCAGACCAAGATCCGGGAGGTCAGCTACCCCCCGCCCCTGCTGCAGCCCGCGGCCATCGTCCACAACCGTCAGCCGAGAAGGGCCAGCAGTGCGAGCCGCCGACCACCCTGCACCATCCGGGGACTTGGACTGCTTTTCCCCGTGCAGCGGGCCGCCTTTGCCGTCGATCAGCTGCAGCTGATCAGCGACGACAGCTTCCGGGGCCCGGTCCTCGTGCGCGCAGACGTGATCCGGCCGACCAGGGTCCTCACCACGGCCTTCGCCGGAAAACCCACCAGAGAGCTCAGCAGAACCACCGGGAGTAAACACAGAAGAGTGATCAGTGTGAAGGGATGCCGTAGGCGCGAGGTCTCCCCCATCGGCGCCGCAGCACTCGAGTGAGCCCTTGACTTGCTGCTTTTCCGGCAGCAGGGAGTCCTTACCACGCCATGCCGTACCTGCGGGGTCTGCAACATCGGCACTAGTAGCATCAGTGCTTCCCTGGCGGCCGCCGCTCCCGGATGCAGCGCGTCCTTCAGCGTGCGCGGCCGCCACGGCAGGCACTACCAGCCGCGACACCTGCCGCAACCCGGACACGGTCTGCCGCCGCGGGCGCTCCACCAGCCCAAAACCCTCCAGTCGCGCCAGCACCCGCTCCGACCGCGACAGCGAGCACCGCAGCAACCGTGCCAGAGTCGCCACCGGCCGCCCATAGCGCTTCTCGACCCGGCCACCGCACAGCCGCACCCGACCGGTCTCCGCCGCCTCCAGCACTAGCAGTAGCAGAGCCAACCGGTCCGTCGCCGCACCATGCCTCGCACGTGCACCCAGCAGTCCGGCCGGGGTCACCCGTCCATCCCTGTGCACCCAGCCCGGCGCCATCAGGGCCTCCATCAGCCGCAGCAAGGTGGCAAGCTCCGGCTTCTTCAATGACAGCGGGTGCCCAACCTTGTTCTGGGCATCCCACATCGGCAGCACACGGCAGGTCAGCCCGTCGTCCTGACCGTACTCGCCCTCCGCCGTGTCGATGGAGACCACGCCGGACTGGCGCAGCGCCGGGAGCACCTCGGAGGCGACGTGGGAAGTTGACAGCCCGAGCCACCGGCCCAGCTCACCCGTACGGATCTCCACCACGCCCGTCGCCGACGGCGTCCGCGCCGCCAGCACGATCACCGCTAGCCGTACCGGGTCCTTCGCACCCTCCAGCCCCGGCGCCTCCAGCAGCGCGCGCACCGCACCACCCAGCCGGCCCCGGGCATCACGGCCAAGAGCCAGCGGACGACCCGGACCACGCACCGGCACCAAACCCGGTTGCTCCGGCACCGACCGCAGCACACGATGCCGCGGCCCCGGCACCCGAGGCATCACCACGGCGGCCGCCGCCACCCCGCTCACCGGATCACCCGGCACGGAACCCGAGGCAGCATGCTGCCGTCGCGGACCACTCCAGGATCCAGTGGCCACAACATGACACGGAGTGCCTGGAGAGCGCCCCGAACAGTGGGGCATACCGAATGAATCGGGCTGTGAGATTGCGTGAGACGGGACATCACAGGTCCGCAAATGTGCATGAAACAGGCATAAGTGGGCTGGCGAAAGCCCAAGACGTCGTGCAGAATAGCGACGACCTCCTTCTCTGAAGGTGGGCACAACGAAGTCCCCTTGGGGTGCTTCGGGTTCTGGGAGAACCAAGTTCGAACCGCTCGCAGCCGGCTGGAACCGGGGCGGGCAGCTCCTCCGGCAAGCCCTGGCAGGCCAACGGAGAGCAGGTGGGGCGCTGATCGAGGCGACTGGCATCACCTCGGAGTCAGGCGCCCAGGGCGGCTAGAAGTCCTGCATTGGCAGGCGCCGCCCCTGACGGCCTACGTCATCGCGGCCCCCTCAACATCAGAGGTGCGGGCCGCGGCAGAGAGCACGAACACCCCGCCGAAGGGCCAGCGGGCGCTCACGCGCTGCTGGCACCACGGCGGGGTGCTGTGTGTCTGCGTGCGGGTACGGGTACCCTGCATAACGCGTCCGCCTTTCTTGCTCAAAGGTGGTTCGCCGGACCGGAGTTTCTCCGGTCGAGAGCCCCTATGGACTTGCCTAAGGTCCTGGGGGCTTTTTTCTGTATAGATCGAGTCGGACGACACCCTACTCCGCCGACGCGCTGTGCAGTGCCGAGCGCTGATGACGTGTCGGACATAAGTCTGACGCCCGATCACAGCGCAGATTCCACGCCGCTTGGAGCCGTCCACGCAGGAGATGCCATCCCGACCAGGAGAGATAGGGTCACCGGCATGCGCCTGGCTCTCTTCGACCTCGACGGCACCTTGGTCGACCGCCACTCCGCGTTCGGCGATGCCGTAGCCGCCCTGAGCCGAAGCCACGGCCTCGGACCCGATGTTGAGCACTGGCTGCTCACTGAACTCGCCGACCGCGCGAGTGCCGAGGACTTCGCCCGTGTGCGCGAGATCTTCAACATCGATGAATCCGCCGGAGAGCTCTGGCGCGCCTACGTCGACCGGATGGCCGCTGCGGTCACGTGCCGGCCCGCCGTCCTCGGTAGCCTGGCCCGACTCAAAGCGGCGTCCTGGAGCATCGGCGTCGCCACGAACGGCGCATCCGACATCCAGCGCGCAAAGATCCGCGCGACGGGTCTTGCTGACCTGATCGACGGGATCGCAGCCTCGGGCGACATCGACGTCCGCAAGCCCGATCCGCGGCTTTTCGAGCTCGCGGCCGCCCGCTGCGGGACTCAGATATCGCGGGGCGACTGGATGATTGGAGACAACCCGGAGAACGACATCGTCGGCGGACACAAGGCCGGACTGATGACCGTCTGGGTACGAGGCCGCCCCTGGCCCGAGAGTCTCTCCGTACCTCACCACAGCGTGGACGACGTCACCGACGCAATCGACTACCTGCTCACCCACCCACCGGAGTAGCTCTGTGGACCAGCCCACCGTCGGCATCCTCCACCCCGGCAGCATGGGCGCAGCCGTCGCCGCGTGCGCCGCGACCAACGCGGCGACGGTGCTGTGGTGCCCAGCAGGCCGGAGCCCGGCGAGCATCGTCCGCGCAGAGCGGCACGGGCTGCAGCCGGTCGCCACACTGCCGGAGCTCCTGGACCAGGCCGACACCGTGATCAGCCTCTGCCCGCCCGCGGCCGCCGAAGACCTCGCCGCGGAAGTCGCCTCGCACGGCTTCGGCGGCTGGTACGTCGACGCCAACGCCATCAACCCCGAACGCATGCTGCGCATTAAGGCCCTGCTCACCCCATCCGCCAAAGCCGTCATCGACGGCGGCGTGGTCGGCTCACCGCCGGTCGGCGGCAAGTCGCCCACGCTGTACCTGTCGGGGCCGGCCGCCGCGATTGAGCGCGTCGAAGCACTCTTCACCGGCACGGCCGTACGTACGAAGACGCTGGGCAGCGAGATCGGGCAGGCATCCGCGCTAAAACTCGCGTACGCGTCGTTCCAGAAGACGTCGAGGGTGCTCGTGGCCCTCGCGACCGGGTTGGCCCGCCAGCACGGAGTCGACCAGGAACTCATCACCATCGCCTCGCAGCGCAGCGACTCATACCTCGCTGAGACTGAGTACATCGCCAAGACGGCGGCACGCGCCTGGCGGTGGGGGCCAGAGCTGGAAGAAGCGGCCGACATGCTCGAGGCCGCGGGCCTCCCTCCGGAGATGCTGCGCGCGGCCGCGGCCACGCTGGCCCGGTGGGACGACGCAAAGGACGACGGCGAGCTCACGCTCACGGACGCCCTCAACCGCCTCGCCCAGCCGTAGGTCATGCCGTCGTCACTCCCGCCCGCGCGTGCAGCAGCTGGTCGATGAGCCGTGCCGACTCCTCCGCTGCCGTGGCCTCGGTGTCCACTGTGAGGTCCCATCGCATGTCCGGGTGCGCGTCAAGGTCTTCGCGGGTCGCCTGCCACGCTGCGAGCCGGGCCGTGGTGTCACTGTCGCCGCGACCAGCGGACCGCTGCGCGGTCACCTCCTGCGAGCACCACAGCAGCACCACCGCCCAGTCGGCCGTGTAGCCGTCGACCAGGGCGCGGATGCCGTCGATCTGGCCCAGGTGCACCACTGGCACCCCGGCCTCGAACGCGGAGTCCATCCCCGGTCGGTCGATGACGTACGTGTTGCCGTACCGGCTGTTCGTGTAGATGGCGGCGCCTGCGGCCTCTAGGTCGTGCAGCTGCTCCGCCGTGCCCATTCGGTACCTGGTGGTCCGGCCCGAGCCGACCTTGAGACGCGCGAACTGGCCGTACCTTGCATCGAGTTCGCTTAGGGCCTGCGCGACGGTGTCCTTACCTGAGGCCGGCGGCCCGTACAGGATGACGCCCAGCTTCTTACTGCTCATCCGTGCACCGCCCTGAGGGCGTGCCGAGCCTGGTCGGCCAGCGAAATCGCTGTGCCCAGCCTGTTGTCGACGACCAGGTGTGGCACGACCGGGCGCAGCTCCAGGTTGACGGTCGCCATGTACTCATCCCAGCGCTGGAGCTTCCACGCATCGCGCGCGGCCGATCGGAAGCCGATGTACTCCCGCATGGACTCCGCGTCGCACTGCACCCAGACCGGCGACACGTCCACGCCCAGGGCGTTGCACTTGTTGATCAGCCGGTTCATCCACGCCTCGGAAGTCATCTCCCCTATGAACGGCGCAGTCAGCACCGTGCTGATCCCGCAGTTGATGTTGGCGTAGGCGGCCTGCATCAGGCAGTCGTACTCCACCGGCCGCACGCGCTCGCGGTACAGATCGGTATGCCGGTCGTTCGCATCGCCTCCGAGCGCGACCAGCAGCTGCTCCACGAGAGGCCGGGTCAGCGGATCCTTGTCCAGCAGTGGCCACCCGGTGAGCTGGGTAAGGAACCTCGCGAACTCGGTTTTCCCACTGCCGGCGAACCCGCCGACCAGCACCACCGAGGGGCGGTGCGGGTCACCGCCGGTGTGGCGACGCTTCCAGGCATCCAGGATCCGCTGCTGCAGCCTCAGAGGATCCGCCTCAGCGGTGCCCCCTATCTGCAACAGCGCGCGCTCCACGGCCAAGACGTGCGAGCCGTTGCGCTGGTCGTCCATCGGCGTCAGCTTGAACTGGGTGTCCTCGCCCGGCAGGGCGTTGCGGAATCCCAGCTCGGGGTCGGTCGCCCGGTACAGCAGGCAGTACGCCCGGCGGTAGTGCGGTCCCGGGTAGACCTCACCCTGCTCGTGCTGCCACAGCGTCTGTGGATTCGCCGCCGGGATGCCCTTGAGCTTGGCCTGCTCCGCGAGAGCTCGTAGCTGCTCGCCGGCCTGCTCAAGCGTCAGCCCGTGAGCCTCCCGCTGCTCCCGCAGCCGCTCGGGCCTCCACCCCAGGTGCTTCCCCACGCCGCTTGCCTCCGTAGTCGCCATGATCCCGGACCCTATGGCCGAAGCCCGAAATCCCATGTGTACGCGGATGTTGAAAACGTGTGAACGAGCCCGTGTACAGGCTTCGACAAGCCGCTGTGATTCTGTGCCGCTGTTACGGCCGGTGTGATGGCCCCCACACGAGGAAACGGGTGGGAGGCAGATCAGTGGATATCGATCGTCAGGGCGCAGGTCGGTGCAGCGTCGGGTTAGTCAAGTGCATCAGCCCGTTCGGCGAGCTCCAGCAGATCACGCGATGCGTTCGCGCCGGCGACCAGCACCAGCTCGCGGATGGCTGCCCGAGCAGCCTGGTGCGTCTGGATAGTTTCCGGCGCGACGGCCTCAGCGCGCAGCAGGCAGTCGAGGGCTTCGCCTCCGTGCCGCCTCTGCGCGTGAGCTCGCCCCAGGTCCATCAGCAACCGTCCCTGCCGTTCGGGCGACAGACCCTCAGCGTCGATGGCGAGGCCGATATCGAGGGCCTCACCTGCGTCGCCGAGGTCAACAGCAGTGCTGACGGCCTGGATCTCTACGTTGACCGGCCCGAACTCCAGGTTGAAGTCGTTCCGGTTCTCGCCAAGCTGCGCCGCGATAGCGCGGGCCTTGGCGATCTCCTCCTTGGCTTCGGCCCGAGCGCTGGCTCGCGCGTGAACGAGCGCGAGGGCCAGATGGAGCGAACCGAGGACGGACAGAGCCTGCGGCGACCTGCCCCCCTGCTCTTCCAAGGCGTCGATAGCGGTCCGAGCCGCGTGTTCGGCCTGGCCGAGGCTGCGCAACCGTACAAACGCCTGCGTCATCCGGAAAACGCCAGCGCAGACGTGCAGCGGGTCGCCGGACCGTTCGGCGGCGAAGATCGCACGATCGGCGGCAACCCATGCAGCGTCTGCTTCATCCTGCCGAACGAACGCCGCCGAAAGGGCCTGGTACGTCCGGGAGAGCAGCAGGAACAGCTCCGATCGAGTCTCGTCCGGCGCCATGCGGGCGGTCCGTTCAAGCTCAGGGAGCAGCTCTACAGCCAGGACGCTGACCTGCGCCATTCGTGCCGCGTGTGTCAGCTCCCAGAGGTCGTCAACGTCTTTGCGCAGCGCCTCGACGGATCTTGCGCCCTCGGTGCCGGGGCTGGCCAGCAAGGCGCGAAGTGCCGGGTGACCGGAGATCAGTCTCCGCGTCTCGTCCAAGTCGTTGGACAGCGACAGCGGGGCGGGGTGCTGTGATGGTCCGCTTCCGTCGGCGACGCTCGGGCGCAACTGCTGTACAGACACACCCAGTTCATCGGCGATCTGTTGCAGCAGGTCCATGCGCTGGACGGGCTGGATACCCCGCTCGACTTGAGACATCCAGCTGCTCGTCTTTCCGAGAGCAGCCGCGAACTCGGCCTGGGTGCGCCGTTGTTCCTTGCGGAGCTTCTGGACGCGCTGGCCAAAGACTCGATCTTGTGGATCGACGTCCTTGCCCGTTGGCTTCATGGCCCCTCCGTTCCAGGGCGCTTGCTGAGCTCCTCCAGCTCGTTCAGGAACACCACGTCGGTGCTGGTCAGGAACTGCTCGCGCGTCTCAAGGAAGTGTCGCGTGTGGGCCTGCTCCTCATGGGCCTGGAAGGCATCACGATCGGCGTAGAGCTCGTAGAAGACGCGCACGAGTGGCTCGTCTACGGGCGTGTGCGCCACGTAGACGAGGGTGCCGGGTTCCGTACGGATCCCTTCCGCGGTCCTGGCCACCAGGGCGTCGAACTGCTGGGCAGCCTCGGTGTCTCGCAAGGAGAACCGCACTGTCAGTGCAAATCCGGTGGACACAGGGCCCCTCCATCTTCATGTCGCGTAGTCATGGACACATTCTCACATCCAAAGCCCTAGTGCTAGGTAGCACTTAGACTGTTGACTCGCACTTGTAGTGCTACTACCGTTCAGTGTGTTGGCCCCGCACCTCAAGGTTTTGGGCGACCAACAAATGCACCAGCACCACCGCAAGACCGCAGGAAGTCGTCCGCCTCGCAAGAGGGGGCCGGGGTTGATGGCTCCACCAAATCCCCCGGGTGTCTCGACTGATCTGCGTGCACGTCGCAGCGCTGATGCGCTGTCCGTCCTCCAGGCCGCCGGGCTTCCCGTGCGCCTGGCGGGCGGAGAGAGCACCGCGACGCAGCCCAAACCCCTCCGCACGCAAGGAGATCCCGCATGACCATCACGTCCGCGATGCCCACCGCCAAGGAACGACCCCGCCGGACCCGTACGAAGCGGGCCAGTAGCCGCCCTGCCCTCAAGCTCTCCCAGCTCCTGCCCTCGCACATCGACCTGCGCGAGCCGCTGAAGGCGGTTCTCGTCTGCGAGGACTGCAAGACCTGGGTGCCCGTCACCGGCATGCAGAGCAAGGTTCAGAAGCTGGTCCCGCACCACATCGGTAAGGCGGAGGAAGCCGATGCGATCCGCTGCCGCAGCAGCAACCGCCGCATCGAGTGGGACATGACGATCCCTGAATGGCGCCAGGCCTTGGCCGACGCCGTTACGGAAGCCTCCAGCCGCCAGAGCACTACGGTGCTGCCCAAAGCATTCAGTCCGCAGACCGATCGGACCCTGCGGGCTCGTGCGGAGCGCACACTGGCCGGGCGCGTGGCCGACTGGGACGCGGTGTTGCCCCGCGTGGCAGCCACCGATAAGAACCGCTGGGCGACGCCCGCCGGCGACGCCCCTACGGAGTGCCCCGCGGTCCCGCTGACCACGCTCCACCCCAAGCGCTGAACCGCCCCGGACGAACGACCACGGCCCCGGCCATCTCACAGAGGGGAGGCCGGGGCCGTGGCTACTCGTACGACAACCCTCACCGACCAGAGCAGCTGAGATACAGCCTGCGCTGCGCGTCGCACACCGCTCCGCCCTCGCGGCAGGAGCGGCGTACGGCGGAGTGCGCAGGACGCACTCCCCGCCCTACCGGCGGGGCCAAAATGCGACGAACCCCCAGGGAGGCACCCCTGGGGGTTCTTTGTCGCAGGTCCCTCGCGAAAGGACTGACCTGCATGCCCAGCATGACAGCTCTGATCACTCCTGCCGAGAGCACCTCCCGGCCCCCGTTGCCGCGGCGGCCGATCCCGCACGAGCGGACACCGGACCGGCCCACCCCGTCCGGTGGCCGGCCGCACCCGCGGACCGCACAGACCACCGGCGACCCGGTGATCGTCGAAGCACTGCGGCGCGTGGTCGACGACCAGATCGGCCCTCGCCGCGCGGGAGCGATCTACCAGAACACGGACGGGGCGTTCGAGGTTCTCGCCGTCATCCGTGACCCCGAGCGGGCCCGCGGTCTCCTCCACCGCCGCTGCGCGCAGTGGGCGCTGATCGTCCGTGACGTGCTGCGGCCGGACGGCGAGCCGTTCGCGATCGGCAGTGTGTGGACTGCCTCGGACCACCTGGTCCGTGAGGCGGTCACCCGGTGAGGCGCCAGCTCGCCCGGTTACGCCGGTGCCTGCACGTGTGCCGCAACGCGGGACAGTGCGATCAGTGCAGTGGCTGGTTCGACAACTGGCCCGGTGGTACGTGCGCCGCCTGCGCCGCCAAGCGCTAGGTGCCGCGCATGCCTGACGACCTCTACCGGCGCTACCAGGACGCGCACACCACGCACCGGCAGCACGCCCGTACCTGCACCGCCTGTACGGACACGAGCCGCTGCCCCACGGGACAGCGCCTGTACGAGTCGTTCACCCGGCTCCAGGACGCCTACCTCAACGGTCAGCGCCAGCAACGGCGCTGACCCTGCCTCAACTGACACCGCCACCTCTGTCGGTTGCCTGACCCGCACAGGCCGGCCCTCCGCTTCATGCGAGGGCCGGCCTGTGCGCGGTCCAGGGGAGCCGGACAGCCCGGACCACACTCCAACAAGGAGAGCAGCACATGGTGCACACGATCCCGCTCGCCCACGCGCTCGATGACTCGCACCTCTCCCCCGCCGCCCCGGCCCCGGTCGCCCCGGCCCCCGTTGACGCGGCGGCTCTCCTGGCGGCCGGCACCGCTCGTTACCACCACCCGCACTACCTGCGTGTGGAGCAGAACGGCCCCGACCAGGTGCGTTTTCTCTTCCGGGAGTTCACCGGCCGGGAGAGCGAACCGTCCTCGCCGCTGGAGATGTACCGCGATCCTGCGCTCACCTCCGAGCAGCGCACGATGATCGGCCACCAGTACACCGCGGCCCGCGTCCTGTGGTCCAAGCGCCGGATGCGCGAGCAGGCCGCCCCGCTGCTGGAGACCGCAGCCTTACGGTGGTCGGCCTGGACGATCGCCCACGACACGATGATGTCCCGGTTCGCGGAGTTCGCGACGCTCCCCGACGACCGGTGGCGCTCGCAGGTGCTGCGGCTGCTGGACGCGCACCGCGTCGCCCGGCAGATGGCTGCGGACTGGGACGACATCGCGGAGCAACTCTCGGTCGTCGTCGACGACCAGCACAGCGCCGTCGACGACTGGTCCGACGAGGTGGACCTGGCGGTCGTCGCCGCTGAACTCGGGGTCGACATCCAGGGCTGGCTGGTCGACCACGTCAGCGCCTACCGGGCCACCCCGTACTACCAGCACGACACCCCGCTCGTGGCCCGGCTCGTCAAGACGATCGACGAGCAGCGGGCCCGGCTCGCGGCCGTCGCGCACCTGACCGCTGACCACGACACCGGCCGCCAGCTCGCCCCCAACCGCTTCTGAACCGGGCCCTCGCGCCGGCGCCTCAGCCGACGGCCCGCACCGCGGGCCGTCGGCTGTTTCGGCTCCAGCCACCCCGGTTTCGGGAGCAGCCGCCCGCGTTTCGCGGGCAGCCCTCGCCGTTTCGCGCACACCCCTGACCCCCTCTCCCGGAGGCCCCCGTGACGATCACTGAAGTGCCGCAGCGCGCGGCACCCGACACCCCCGTTTCGCGCCCGCCGACCGCCGTTTCGGACGCGCCGCCGACCGTTTCGGGAGCGGCGTCCAACGTTTCGCGGACACAGAAGCGGAACGCGATCAAGCCCGCGCATGACCGGCTGATGACCGTCCTGTCGGTCGCCGCTGCGATCGGGGGGCCGCTGATCGGCGCCATCGGCTTCGCGATGTCGTACAGCACCCTGGCGAAGAAGGCATTGACCTGGGGATTCAGTGCGGATTTGGCGCCCTGGTTCCCGGTCGGCGTGGACGCGTCGATCATCGTGTTCCTCGCGCTGGACCTGTACCTCATTCGCAAGGACACCCCGTGGCCGCTGCTGCGGATGGCCGCCCACGGCATGACGTTCGCGACGATCTGGTTCAACGCCAGTTCGCAGGGCCACATTGCAGGCGACCCGGTCAGGGCCGCCTCGCACGGCGTCATGCCGCTGCTCTTCGTGATCGGCGTGGAAGCCGCGCGCAGGCTGTTCATCAAGAAAACGCAGCTCGAAGCGGGTACGGCGGCTGACCGGATCCCGCTGCACCGCTGGATCCTTGCCCCGGTCGCCACCCCGCGCTTCTACCGCCGGATGAGGCTGCACGGGATCCGGTCGTACCCGGAGATGATCCGCCGTCAGCAGGACCTCACCGCCTACGAGCAGTGGCTCAAGCGGAAGCATGGCGACTTGAGCAAGGCGAGTGAGGATGAGCTGCTGCCGATGACGATGGCCGCTCACGGCTACACCGTCGCTCAGGCGCTCGCGCTGCCTGAGCAGCAGGAACGCGAGGCGGAGGCTCGGGCGGAGGAGGCGGAGCGCCGGCGCCTGGACGCGCAGACGCGCCGGGAGCTCGCGCAGAAGCAGGCCGAAGCCAGGCGGCTGGAGGCCGACGGCGAGCTGGAGACCGTCCGCGCCCGCGTAGAGGGCACCACAGCCCAGGCCCGCGCCCACGCCCGAGCCCAGGCCAGTGCCGCGGAGCGCGCCGCAGAGCTGGAAGAGCAGGCACTGGAGACGGCCGTCATCGCCGAAGCCCGCGCCCGCGAGGCAGCCGCAGAGCGCCAGGCATCCCAGGAGCGCGAGGCGAAGGCCGCTGCGGACGCCCGAGCGGCCGAACTGGAGCGCCAGGCAGCCGAGAAGCGGAAGCTCGCGGCGGAGGCCGACCGGGTCGCCGTGGCGGAGGCTCAGGCAGTCGAGACGGTGGAGATCGCAGAAGCCCGCCAGCGTGCTGCCGAAGCTGACCGGGCTGCTGCCGAAACAGAGCGGGCTGCTGCCGAAACGCGCCGCCGCGCCACCGAAGCCGAGCGACTCGCGGCGCAGGAAACAGAGCGGCGCGCGGTCGCCGACGCCAACACCCAGGCGGCCCGGCGACGGGAAGCCGAAACCGAACTGGCCGCCGCCGAAACGCGACTGGCTGCCGCCGAAATCGAGCGGCGCGCGGTCGAAATCGAGGACGCCGCGAAGCTCACGCCCCGCCAGCGCGCGGTCCGCAAGGTCGCCCGGATGATCCTCGCCGTCGACGGCATGGCCGACCGGCTGCCGCTCGCCGAGATCCAGCGCGAACTCGTGGTCACCTCGCCCGGCACCGCCTCCGAGTACCGCCAGGAGGCCGCCGAGCTTGTGGCAGGCGGCTACCGGCCCTGACCTGGCACAACGACCGTCCGACGGTTCCACCGGCCCCCCGAGCTGCTGATGACAACTCGGGGACGCGGTGAAGGCGCCGTGACGCCACCCCCACTTTCACCCGGATCCGGATCCCTGCACCACCCCACCTGAGGAGAAAACCCCTGATGAGTAAGGACATTGCATCCCGCGTGACGACGGGCGTGCAGGCGCTGGCGGTGCCCGGGCAGCGGGAGGGCTGGCAGGCCCAGCACCGCGGCAGCCTGCTCTCCGACGCGCAGGCCTACGACGCTCTCGCCGACGCCGTCCAGGCCGACCTGAAGGGCCGCCGCCTGGACGGTGACCTGCCCTGGGGCCTGTCGGCAGCGTCCCGTGCCCGTAAGCGGGTCAAGCCGCTGCGGGACACCGCGCGCGCCATGCGCAGGGCCGCGAAGGCCATCAACAGCGTGGTCGCCGCGTACGAGGAGACCCAGCCCGACGTGGTGCTGCGCCGGCGCGAGGACAAGGCGCTGAAGAAGGCGCAGCGTAAGCAGAACGTGCAGGTCACCGCCTACAACAGCGCCAACCAGACCCTGCAGCGTCTCGCCCCCGGCACGGAGGAGGGCGAACCGGCGGGCCAGGCCCGGCTGCTGGGTGACTTCTTCGGCCCGGGCCAGCAGCGGCGGGGCGCCTGATGGCAGGGCCGCCGCTGTCCCCGAGGAAGGCGGCCCACTGGAACAGCCGATTCGAACAGGCCCGCGCTCAAGGCGAGCGCGGGCCTGAGGAGTTCTTCCGCGTCTGGCTCGATCTGGTGAAGGTCTCCGCCATCCAGAAGGCCCGCCGCACCGGCGACCACGGCGTGTTCAACGCGCTGTCGGCGGAGCTGGAACGGATCTACCGGGATCACTGCCAGTAATCGTCATCGTCATCATCATCACCGCCGAAATGAGGGTTGACGGGGCTCCCAACCACGCGTACGTGTACACGTGCGAGGCGCCCCTTCCCCCTCACCGGCAGTCACCGTGAGAGGAGGGCCTGTGTCCGACGACGAGCCCCCGGACAACCTGCGTCATCTGCCCCGGATCGGCTCCCCGCCGCCCCCGCCCGTGCCGCCCGCACCCACCCTGGGCGGCACCGACGAGGACAGCGTCACCGACCCCGGGCCTGTTCGAATTTCCGCGTTCGACGCCCCCGAAGTACCCCACGCGCCGCCCCCGACGGCGGGGGCGGCGCTGCGCAGTGAGGGCCTGAACGAGGGCGAGCAGCCCCCCGATGCGGGGGCGCCGCGCGCCGGCGCGCTGTCGCTGGCCGCGATCCTCGCGATCGCCCTGGCCGCGTTCGAGGGGCTGCAGACCTGGATCCAGGAATCCGGGCCCCGCCGCGCGGAAGCCGCCGCGCACCAGCGGGAGATGGAGCTGCTGGCCGCGAAGGCCGGCGCCGATGCCACCCGGCACGGCGCGGAAGCCGACGCGGCACGCGCCAAGGCCCATCGTGGCGGGGGCGTGCAGTCCAGCCGTGACTACGGCCGCAGCGCGCTCGGACGGGGCTCCGGCGGCCCCGCACGGGGCGGCGGCGTCGGTCCGGGCGGCTCCCGGGGTGGCGGCAGAGGGCTGTTCAACGGCTCTCCGCAGGGTTCCTCCGGCCGGTTTGGCCAAGGCCGTTCCGGAGCGGGCTTGTTCGGCGTCGGCTCCCGAAACGGTGCTCACCGTGGCCGTTCGGACGGCACGGCGGGACGCGGCAGCGGGGGCGGCCGGGCAGGTGCCGGGCTGTTCGGCGGCGGGGGTCGCGGCCCGGGGGCCGGCGGCGGCCGCGGCAATGCCAACGGCAAGGGCAGCGGCAAGGGTCAGGGAAGCCCTGGCCCGGGCGGCACGAGCGGCGGCACCGGGGGCAGCAAGGGTGGTGGCGGGGCGGGGCGCCGCTCGCCGCGGCAGGCCGTCGCCGACTGGTGGGGCAAGGGCAAACACCCTCGCCCAGCAGGCGCCGGCGGCGGGTCGCAGCAGAAGGGAGCTGCCCACGACCGGGCGGCTGCCATCCAGAATGCGCTGAAGAAGACCCGGTCTGGCAAAGGCGGCGGCGCTACGGCGCCGACGTTCTGGGAGGCGGCCGGTGACCGGCTGCAGGACCGGTGGAAGAACCGCCAGGCCCGCAACCCCGCATCCACGGACGCGGCGGGAAAGACCGGGAACGGCGGGGCGGCCGGTACCAAGGGCGGTAACGACGGCTGGTCGCCGAACGGGCGGGTCACCTTCCGCTCGGCTGTGTTCGAGGCGGTCAATGAGCGGTGGGCCAAACGCCGCGACCGGTGGAAGGCCCAGGCAGGCCCCCGCACCGGCCGACGCCGCTCCCCCAACGCCAACGGCCCGACCAGCCCGCCCAGCCCGCCCGGTTCAGGCAACGGCGGCGGCCCCTCGGGTACCTCCGGTCCCGGTGCAGGAAAGGGACCGGGCCCCCGCTACGCCGGTCCCCGTAGCTCGCCGTTCGACACGAGCTCCGGGCCGGAAATCACGATCACGGTGGAGCAGGTCGACCCGCCCGGAACGCACGCCCGCCGCTGGGAGCCGGACGCCATCGCCCCACCTCGCCGACAACTGCCCGCGCAGGGCCCGCCCGCCCTTTCGCGTGCTCCGCAACGTCCGGCCGGCACCCGGCCGGGAACCACCCGCAGAAAGGACCCCATCCCTATGCCCCCATCCGCATCCAGCTCGGCGCCCGTCATCCAGGTGACGCCCCCGCCCGCGAACGCCATGGTCGGCCGGCACGCCACGGAGATCAGCCTGGACGGTGCTGTGAAAGCGCTGACCCTGCTGACCACCGCCGGGATGGAGACCTACGACGACTGCCAGAACCTGGCCAGGCAGGCCCGGCGCCTGTTCGCCGAGCTGGAGGTGATGGCCAACGACCTGGCCAACAACCACAACATCACGGGAGCACGCACCGTGCGCGCCATGGGCGTGCTGATGGAGAGCGTCGGGATGCTCGCCGTCAACGCCAACCGCATGGCCAAGGCCGCGTTGAACGCCGCGGAACTCGCCGAAGCGGAAGAGACCGCGATGGAGCGGGACTACCGGCCCACCCAGACCGCGGCCCTCGACGCAGGCCTGGCCGCGCCCAGCGCCCGCATCCACAACGAGAACTGACCGGGGAGACATCGCATGGGAGAGATTGCCCCTGCCGTCGCAGCGGACGGCGCCGCCAACGGCTACCTGTCCATCGTCACCAAGTTCACGGCGCTGCAGAAGGCGGCAGCCGGCCTGTTCGAGCACGCCGAGCAGCTCGCGCAGCGGATGCGCGTCAACGCCGATTCGGCGGTGGTCGTCGCGGAGTTGTGCGCGTCCGCGGAGGCCGATGCCCGGCACGTCGCGGCCGTCGCCGAGGTCGGCGAAGCGTTCGGGCAGGTCGTCGGCGGCTGCAAGCGGCTGCTGAGCTCGGCCGAGCAGACTCACCAGGCCGCAATCGAGGTCAAGGCCGCCCACCAGGCGGAGTACGGGCCCATCCACGCCGCCGCCACCGCATCGAGGGCCCGACAGGCCAAGCCCGGCTTCTACCGGCCCATCTGACCAGCACCCGACCGAACGACTCGCACGACCTCGTGGGGGCTGCACCCGATCCGGGTGCAGCCCCCACGTGGTTGCCCTCAATGCGGAAAGGACTGATCTGCCGTGATGCGCAGGATGCCCACACGGGCGAAAACAGAACTCGCCGCCTACGGGGCATCCACCGCCGCCCTCGCGGTGCTGCCCAGCATGGAGCTGCTGCCCGCCCACGCGTCCGTCGCCGCGATCAGCGGTGTCAGCACCTGGTGGCTGTACCAGCGCGTCAAGGCCGGCGACTTCCGCAAGGCGATCCGCTCGGGGCAGCGGCTCCTTGGACCGCTCACCGGCAGCGCGGTCTACACCGCGGCCGCCGTCGCCCCTGGCAACAGCTGGTGGGAGATCCCCCTCGCCCTCGGATGGGGTGCCCTGATGTCCGCCTGGCTGCCCGCCAGCCGCTCCACCTGGACTCCGCCCGGCGACCTGACCACCGTCTACCCGTCCGGGTTCGCCGGGCTGGTGATGCGGCTGTGGGACCAGCACGAAGTGGCGCCCCAGACGCGGCTGGAGAATGTGCAGCAGATCGTGTCGGCCAGCCACCCGGACTTCAGCTGCGACATCGTCGCTCCGCAGGGCAAGCCCGTCGGCCGGATTGAGGCCGACGCCATCGCCGCCTGCTTCGGTGTGCCGACGCTGGCCGTGTCGCTGCGCGAGACGGAGCACGGGCCCGGCCGCATCCGGCTCACCGTCGCCCCCACCCAGGAAGGCGGCCGCAGCATCGACGACCTCTGGTCGGCGCTCATCTCCCGGCCCGGCGGCGCTATCCCCGGCAGCACCATCGTCCGTGTGGAACGCCAGCCCGCCCGCGGCCAGCTCCCCGCCCGCGGCATGATCCTCGCCCAGGTCGAGCCCGGCGAGGTCGCCCGCGTCAACTACGACCAGCTGTGCTCCGCGTTCGGCGTCAAAGCCGAAGAGATGCGGCTGGTCACCGAAAGCCGCGGCAACGAAGTCCTCGTCACCCTCTACGAGGCCGCGCCGCTGCGGGTGGCCCGCCGTGCCACCCGCGCACTGCTCACCCTGGACGCCTACGGCCGCTACACCATCGGCACCGCCCACGACGGCACCGACGCCAAAGTCCACATGCGCTCCGCGTCCGGCACCTTCCACGGCTTCCTGGTCGGTGTCACCGGCTCCGGCAAGACCGTCTCGCTGGCGCTGATGTGCGCGGCGTGGGCGCTGGCCGGGATGGCGAGCTGGGTGACCTCCGCCCGGCCCGACGCGCAGATGTCCGCGGTCGGCCGGCACGTCGACCGGCAGGGCTCCGGCGCGATCTTCACCTGGTGGCTGCTGAAGGCCGCGGTCGCCCTGATGGACATCCGCGGCCAGATGAACGAGGAAGCCGGCCACGACTACTCCCCGCACTCCCCCTACCCGGCCCTGACGCTGGTCCTGGATGAGTTCAACAGCCTCGTCGGGGACGACCTGTTCGGCGACGACATCGCGCAGATGACGGACGTCCTCGCCCGCGAGGGACGCAAGTTCGGCATCGGCGTGATCTTCGCCGGGCAGTCCCTCAACCTCGACAAACTCGGCGGCAGCAGCTCGCTGCGCGACCAGGTCCAGGGCGGCATCGGTGTCGTCCTGCGCATCACCGGCGGGATCGCCGCCCGGCAGGCCACCGGCGGCCTCGCCGCAGACACAGACCTCCCGCCGATTCCCGACCGGCTCGGCGCGCACATGTCGCTGATGGACCGCATGCTCGGCACCGCCACCGATGTCCCAGGGGAGACCACGCAGGGCATGGGGCACACCGTCACCGGCTCCGACGCGACCATGATGCGCACCCTGTACGTGCACCTGCCCGACGACGGCTCCCCCGACGGACTCGACGAGATCTTCCCGGAGAGCGGCGCCATCAACACGCTCACTGACCGCGAGATCGAGGCCCTCAGCGCGCTCGGTCTGTGGCACGAGTGGACGATGCCCCCGCCCACCGGCAAGGAAGACGACGACGCTGACGGCGGGGGCGCGGCGTTCATCGGCTCGTTCACCCCGCCCCCGCCGGCGGCCCGCAAGCCGAAGAAGACCACCGTCAAAGACAAGATCCTCGCGGTCGTCGACCGGGAGATGACGGCCAAGGAGGTCCGCGACCAGGTCGACGCGGCCGCCGGCACCATCCGCAACGTCCTGTCCGACCTGGTCGCCGACGGCCGCCTCAAGCAGGTTGACCACGGCCTGTACGCCCCGGCCGCAACCGACGTCACCGCCGCCCCCGACCGGGACAGCCCGGACAGCGAGCAGCTGCCCGAAGGAGTCGACGGTGAGCTGCTGATGTTGGCCGCCGATCTGGTGGTCACCACCCGGTTCGGATCGCAGTCGATGCTGCAGCGCAAGCTGCGCGTCGGGTTCGCTCTCGCCGGCGTCCTGCTGGACGCGCTGGAAGAGCGCGGACTGGTCGGCCCGGCCGACGGCAGCAAGGCCCGCGAGGTCCTGGTGCCGGTCGGAGCCGACGAGGACGTGCTCCGCGAACTGCGCGCCGACCTCGGACCGGTCCTCCAGGACTGACGCACGTAGAGCGGCCCGCGCCCCTGGCCCGGGCCCCGTTCGCACAGCTGACGGCTGGACGCCCCGGCCGGACCAACCCACCAAGGAGACCGATCGTGGCCTTTTCCGTGTCCGCCGCCGTGCTGCTGGCCGTCATCGTGGCCGTCCTGATGAAGGGCGGCTACGTGAGGTTCGGATCCATGCTCGCCTGCACCCTGCTCGGCTTCACCCTCGCCGCGACCGGCCTGGCGCCCCTCATCAACAGCGCGCTCACCTCACTCGCCGGACTCATCTCCAGCCTGTAGACCAGGACCCCCGGCGAAGAAAAGACGCGGCACCAGCTGCTGTCGGTGACCTCAATCAGCCGGAGTCCAGGGGCTGTACGGCGTCGTGCTCGTCCCCCCGCAGGACCAGCAGTCGAACTCTTCAGGATCTTCGAACTGGTTCCCCCAAAATCCAGCCCGCCGACAGAACACCACGCATTCCTCGCTGCACCAGCCGCACACGAACACGAATTTCACGCCGCGCCTCCCCTTGGCCGCCCTGCCTACAGGCTGCCCGCCCTCGCTACAGGCGGGCAACAGCCCCGCGCGCCAACCACGTTGACGCCCACGGCCCGCCCATCCCCACCACCACACCCCGCAGGCGCTGCCCGAATGACGGCAGCGCCTGCGAGCGTACGGAGCGCCGATGTCCACCCGCCTGCCTTCCCTCGGCCGCCCTGATCCGACCACCGCGGCGCCTTCAGCCGCCCCACCGCTGTCCCTCGAGGAACGCCTCACTCTCGTCAACGCAGCGATGACGGCACGCCTCGACGAAGCGGCCATCGCGTATGAGGTCAACACCGCCCACATCGAGACCAAGCCCATCGACCTGACCGACGTTGTCACCGGCCCCCTCAACACAGGACCCGCCCCGCTGCCCGACCTGTACCCGACACCGGTCGCGGCCCTCCTGCAGCGCGCCCACCAGCGACTCGTCAGCGGCGGTTGGTGCAAGGACGCCCTGGTCGACGCCGACGGCGCCCGCTGCATGCTCGGAGCCATCCGCATCGAAGCCGGCGGCGACCGCCACCTGGAAGCCGACGCCGCCACCGTGCTCTTGGACGCGATCCGCCGCCAGTTCGGCGACGACGTCGACTCGGTGCCCGGCTTCAACGACGCCTGGGGCACCGGCCGTGTCCCGATGCGCATGCTCGAACAGGCCGCGAGCCTCGCCGACGCCCGCGGACTGTAGCCCGCCCTCGACTTTGCATGCGCAGCAAGCCGCCGCCGAGCTTTAGATAACGCCGCTCGGGCGTGACATAGCGGCGAACCAGGGCCAGCAACTCGGCATCGTCACGAGGATCGCGTATCACACGACCGATCTTGCCTTGCAAGGAACGCAGCCAGCCCGTTCCTTGCCCTGCTTGTCCGAGGACAGGCGATGGCCCACGCGGCTTCCGCGGTGTCGGCGTGCACGTGAACGTACCCAGTCCGGTACAGACGAACGTGCTCGGCGCCGGACCCTCAGGGGACCCACCGGGGAGGCAATCCCGCTTTGGCACGCCAGTGGTCGGCGTCGTGAGGATCGGCCAGCCAGCCGGTCAGACGTTCAGCGCCGGCACGGAATGCTTCGGGCAACGAGGTCTCCTCGCCAACCACGAGCCTCAGGGCGTCGATGTCATGGGTGGCGTGATCGGTCTCGCACCAGCAGGCCACGTTCACCGCCGTGTCGACCGCGAGCCGACCTAGGTCGGTCCACACCACCTGGAGCAAAAATTCCAGCTGGTCGCCTCCCTCGGCGTGCTCGATGACATCCAGCCCAAGGACGACCGGAGTCCCCAGCTGTGTGCCTGGGAAGCCTGCGTGTTCCAGGGCCCACTCCCAATCCGCCGTGTCTCTACCTGCACGAGCCGTATCGACCGTGCCAGCCGCCTGATTCAAGGAGTCCACATCCGCAGCCTCCAGGAGAGGGAAGAGTGCGGTCACGGGGACGTCGTCGAAGGCACCTCGCATCATGAGGTGATCATCCCTGTCTCGGGATCGCACCACGAGCCCTTCCGAGACCTCCCGCACAGAATGCCCACGGCTTGGCGCCTGAGCACGTTCATCCGTACCCGGTTGGGCACTTCGACGAGGACGCCGACACGCGGCGACTTGGCACTGGAATACCGCGGCTACGGAACAAGTGCACTCCGCCAACACCTTTGCGCAGCCTAGGAAGCTGCCTTGAGTGCCACGACGGCACCCCCGCCGACCCGCTCAGCTACATCCCCGCACCCGCCCGCCAACCCGCCGCATAAAGGAGAACGACCGCCCATGACCACCGTGGTCCCGGCTTCGCTCACCGACAAGAATCTGGACGCCGCCTGCGCCGCAGTCGCAGGCGAGATCGGACGCACCGACAGCAAGGCCTCCTTACTCCTCGCCTTCAACGGCGCCGTGCTCGCCGGACTCGCGTCCGTCGCCGACAAGGACCTGCCGCAGCCGACCAAGACGTTCGGCGCACTCGCAGTCCTCACCCTCGGCATCGCAGCCGCACTCCTGCTCCTGGTCGTCCGTCCCCGCCTCCGCGGCGACGACCGCGCTTCCTTCCCCTACTGGGCGCGACTCGACGAAGACGAGATCCGCGCCTGCATGGAAGGAGACCGGCGCGCCTCCAGCGTCCGCGTGCTGTCTAGCCTCGCGGTCCGCAAGTACCGCCACCTCCGCCGCGCGGTCGACCTCAGCCTCACCGCCATGGCATTGCTCGCCGTGGCCGCCGCTGGCGCCGCGCTGTGACGCGTGGCTGTGTCATTTCTGCGGGAGCCGTTTCAAGCTGACTCGGGGAGCCGCTTCGGAGGGTTCCGCATGATCGATGCCCGTGACTTTGGTGTCGCTCATGCGGACGAAGGAGCAGGGGTGGCTGTTTCGGGGCCGCCCGCCTCTCCGATGCCCGCCACGTGCAGGAGCGCCACGACCTGGCGGCGTGATCCCCTCCGCGCCGGGTGGGTCCCAGGACGGCCGCAGCATCGGCTAGGGCGCAGTCGGCCGACCCGGGTACTTCCTATCCCCGTCACGAGACGGAAGCACCACCCAGCATGCCCGACCACAAGGCCCGACCGGACACGAATGATCACAGCAAGAGGCGCACCCCACGGCCTGCACAGCTCGGGGTGCGCCTCTCTCGATTCCGCCCCGAGGGGCGAGAACAGGAGAACCATGATGCCTGCCACCACCGCATTACGTCAGCGGTCCCGCACATTGATCGTCGCAGCCACCGTGCCGCTCGCGCTGGCCGCGCTGCTCGCCGACGACGTGCGCGTGCGCCGCCAACTGGACGCTGCCCGAAAGGACCCGCTGACGGGACTGCCCGGCCGCGACGTCCTCATGGACCGCACCGCACGCCTCGCCCGCACCCACCGCGAGCACTTGCACGTCCTGGTCGCCGACGCCGACGGCCTGAAGTCCATCAACGACACCCTCGGGCACGCCGCCGGCGACACCCTCATCGCGGCCATCGGACACCGCATCGGGGCATGGGCAGCCGTCCGCGGCGGACTCGCCGCACGGCTCGGAGGCGACGAATTCGCAGCGGCCCTGTTCCTGCCACCCGCTGCGACAGTCCGGGAAATCGCGGTGCTGCGCGAGCTGCTGGCTCAGCCCGTCGACCATGACGGGCAGACCCTGCGCCCGGCCGTGTCCATCGGCGCCGCCCGCGCCGTCGACCTGCCCGACACGGCCAGTGCCTCCCGCCTCCTGCGCGGCGCGGATATGGCCATGTACCGCGTCAAGACCCGTGAGAAGCCGTCCGGCTACGTGGCGACCCGCCAGGACGCCTACACACCCACGGTCCACGGACGCCGCCCGGGCCGCCCCGGCACCCACCTGACCGTCGGATGAGCGCGCCCGCCCGGCGCCGCAACAGGGCGCCGCTATGGGAGCCGGGCCTCATCCCGGCCCCGGGCGGCCTCCTGGACTGGCGGGACGCCCGGCATTTCGACCGCTGGCAAGATCTGCCGTGCGCGCTGTGCGAACAGCCCACCCCGATGCGCTCCCACCACGGCGAGCCCGTCCATCCTGCGCCGAGGGCTGGATCACCGCGAACCCCACCCAGGCGCGCCTCGGCAGGTTCGCCTCCGACGCGCAGCCCAAGCACGGCAAGGACTACGACGACCACGCCTGCCAGCGCCCTGATCACCCCACCCACACCCTTCGGGAGAGCCCTGCCATGAGGCGATCCACCGAGACCGACTCCCGCATCCCCTTCCCCTGCTCCCCCACCCCCACAGCCTGCCGCGCCACCCCACAGCTCTTCGCCCACGACATCGGCGACTCCGACACAGCACGCGCCGAACAGGCAAAGGCCGCCTGCCAGGCCTGCCCCATCGCGACCGCATGCCTCAAGTGGGCCCTCGCGAACCCCCAGCTGACGACCGAGGGGATCTGGGCTGCCACCCCCCCTCGGCAGCGCACCGCGCTACGCCACCAGCTGGCCGACCGCCTCGGCAGCGACTGGGCCGCCGTGGTCGCCGACCACGACCGGCGCCTGCGCGAGCGACGCGAAGCCGCCCGACATACCCCGCTCACCGTGCGTCAGGACCGCATCGTCCGCATGGACCGCGACCTTAACGGCCCCATGCCACGCCCCCGCAGGTCACTCACCCCCATCCAGCAGCACCGCGACGTCGCCCCGCCTCCTGGCCGGCGTCGCCTAGTGAGCTGGTTTTGAGTTCTGCCGTCGCCACTTGAGTCGTGTTCCGTTTCGGATCGGGGCTTGGGCGGTGACGGGGCTGGTGGTTTGCGGTCTGCTGTGGGGATGGGCGACAGCAGGCTTGCGCCGCTGGTGTTATCCGATGCCGAGCGGCGGATGTTGCAGGGATGGGCCCGGCGCCGGACGACTGCTCAGGGCCTGGCGTTACGGGCACGGATTGTGCTGGCCTGCGCGGACGGCGGCAGTAACACCGCGGTGGCCGCGCGGATGGGCGTCAACCGGGGCACGGTGACCAAGTGGCGGGCGAGATTCCTGCGCGACCGGTTGGACGGGCTGGCCGACGAGCCGCGCCCGGGGGTGCCGCGCACCATCACCGATGCCCAGGTGGAGGAGGTGGTGGTGCGCACGCTGGAGGAGACCCCCGAGGGCGCGACGCACTGGTCGAAGCGGGAGCTGGCCAGGGCCGTGGGGATCTCCCCGGCGAGCGTGCTGCGGATCTGGCACGCCTTCGGCTTGCAGCCATGGCGGACCGAGACCTTCAAGATCTCTCCGGACCCGCTTCTGACCGACAAGATCCGTGATGTCGTCGGCCTCTACCTCGCCCCGCCGGCCAACGCTGCGGTGTTCGCGGTGGACGAGAAGCCGCAGATCCAGGCTCTGGAACGGACGGCACCGGTGCTGCCGATGCTGCCCGGAGTGCCCGAGCGGCGCAGCTTCGACTACGTCCGGCATGGCACGGTCGATCTGTTCGCCGCCCTGAACACCGCGACGGGCAGGGTGATCACGAAGCTGTCCGCGCAGCACCGGGCCGTGGACTTCCGGGACTTCCTCGACGAGATCGACCGCCAGACCGAGCCCGGCCTGGGGGTCCACGTGATCTGCGACAACTGTGAGGATCATGGTGTGCCGCAGGGGGGGCCGGAGCCTGACCCGTGCGACAACTGGCCACAGCTGCCTTGGAGTGGAACTGTCGGCCCCGGCCTCCTGCGGTGCGTACTGCCGCCGGCCCGGTGAACGTGTCCCGATAGGGGCTTTGCTGCACAAAGCACCGTCACAGTTCTGACCGCCCACCGGACCGGTGTCAGCCACCAGACCCAGTCCAAGGAGCCTCGTGACCGTCACCAGCATGCCCCAGCCGACGCTGCCCGCGCAGCGGGTCCCCGCCCCGGCCAAGGAGGCCGAGGACGTGATCCTGGGGGTGGACACCCACAAGGATGTCCATGTTGCTGCGGTCATCACGACCCTGGGTGCCTCGCTCGCTCAGCAGGAGTTCCCGGCAACCGCCATCGGCTATCGCCAACTGCTCACCTGGGCAAGGTCGTTCGGTGTCCTGCGCCGGGCCGGTGTCGAATGCACCGGCTCCTTCGGAGCCGCACTGACCAAGATGCTGCGTGGGCAAAGCATCGACGTCATCGAGGTCAACCAGCCCGACCGTGCCACCCGGCGCAAGCGCGGCAAGACCGATGCCATCGACGCGGACGCGGCCGCTCGTGCGGTGCTGTCCGGACGGGCCACCACCGTGCCGAAGAGCGCGGACGGGCCCGTAGAGGACATGCGGGTCCTGCGGCTGGCCAAGGAATCGGCGGTCAAGGCCCGCACCCAGGCGCTGAACCAGCTCAAGGCTGTCCTCATGTCCATCGACCCGGATCTGCGCGAACTCCTCACCCGCCTGAGCAACCCTGCGCTGGTCGCCACCTGCGCGGCCCTCGACGCGGATTACCGGGGCGAGGCCGTCTTCACGATGCGCCTGCTCGCCCGCCGTGTCCAGCACCTGTCCGACGAGGTCAAAGAGCTCACCCGCCGCACCACCAGGGCCGTTCGTGCCTGCCGGCCCCAGATGCTGGACCTCGTCGGCGTTGGACCCGACAGCGCCGCGGTCCTCCTCATTGCCGCAGGTGACAACCCCGACAGGCTCGTCGATGAAGCCTCCTTCGCCGCGTTGTGCGGTGTCAGCCCGGTCGAGCAGTCCTCCGGCAAGACACAACGGCGGCGCCTGAACCGCGGTGGCCACCGCCAGGCCAACGCCGCCCTCTACCGCATCGTGCAGACCCGCATACGCTGGGACGAACGCACCCAGGCCTACCTGCGGCGACGCACCGCCGAGGGCATGTCCAAGCGCGAGATCATCCGATGCCTCAAGCGGTACGTCGCCCGCGAGCTCTACCGACACATCCAGCCCCGAGCCACCAACCAGGTCCCCTCTGCGGCTTGACGAAACATAGGGGCTTCCTCTCCGCCCACAAGGCACCGGTGGTGCACAAGTGGCTGCTCGCGCATCCCCGGTTCCGCCTGCATTTCACCCCCACGTACTCGTCGTGGATCAGTCAGGTCGAGCGGTGGTTCGCCGAATTAGAGCGGCGCTGCCTGGAGCGCGGAGTGTTCTGCTCGCTGGACAGCCTCAAGGCCGCGCTTGAGGAATGGATCAAGGTCTGGAACGAGGAGGCCCGGCCGTTCAAGTGGACCAAGACCGCCGACCAGATCCTCGACCGGATCTGCCGTTACTGCTCACGCATCTCCGAACCAGCTCACTAGGACATGTCCGTCCGGCGGATCGTGCCGGAGAGCCGGAAAGACGGGTCAGGCGTCCGGCTGCCACCCGGCCGGGCGCAGGATCCCCAGCAGCTGGCGGACGAGTTCGTCGACGACCTCGTCGAGGGTCGCGTCCACCCAGCCGGCGCGCCAGTCGTGCAGGAGGCCGTTGACGCTGCCGATGAAGGCGGCGGCCGCCAGCCGGTAGTCGCGGGGTGCCGCCTCACCGCACGCGGCCGCGGCGGCGGCCTCGGCACAGATGAGGTCCACCCAGCGGGACCGGCGTTGCAGCCGCTGCTCCTCCAGCCGCGGGCTGACGCCGATGATTTCGACGAAGGTGATGCGGATCCGGCGCGGGTCCGCGGTGACGTTCGCCGCGTACGCGCGGAAGATCGCGTCGGCACGCTCGGCGAGCGGCAGGTGCCGGGCGTCGGCGAGAGCGGCGAGGGCGGCGGTCTCGGCCCAGTCGTTGACCTGGAGGTGCAGGGCGGCCAGCACGTCCTCGAGGGTGCGGAACTCCTCGTAGAACTGGCGGGTGGACAGGCCCGCCGCCTCGCTGAGCGCGGCGACCGTGGTGGCGCGGAAGCCCGGCGTGTCGCCGAAGAGCTGGAGGGCCGCGTCCAGGAACCGCCCACGCCGTTCGGCCTGCCGCTCCTCCGCGGACTTGCCCCCGTAGCGGCCGGTCGGCTGCCTGAGCCTGCCCGTCACACGTCCTCCCACACCCGTTCGGCCATTCGTTCGCTCGCCGATGTGTTCGCCTGTCGCTCGATTTTGTCGTGCCCGGAGTCTTGTGGAGAGAGCCACCCCCTCCTTACTTTCCAGTAAGTCCACTCTGAACGCAGGCGTATTCAGATTCTCCGAGCCGCGGGCACGTCAACACTCTGTTGTCATGCCCCCACCAAAGACAGGGACCCGCCATGTCTGTCCTCAGATCCAGGCACCTCCTGGCGATCGCCGCCGCCCTCGCGCTGACCGTCGGCGCCGGCGCGACCACCGCCTCCGCACAGGACTCCGCCGCCGCGCTGCGCGAGGTGATGTTCGTGGGCAACAACTGGGACGGCACCGCCGACGTCATCAAGTCCACCGGGGACCTCGCGAAGATCGGCCGGATCAACGTCGTCCCCGACAAGGAGCAGCGGCTGGCGCAGATCAACGCCGATCCGATCAAATGGATCTACTTCATGGCGATTCGCAACGGCGTAGGGGAAGGCCACGACCAGCTCGTGGACGACATGTACTCCACGCCGGACGGCAGGTCGATGGTCGTCTCCCGGCCGAGCTTCGCCGATGTCGTCTCCATCGACCTCGCCACCGGGAAGGTCAACTGGCGTTTCCCCGTCTCGGGTTACCGCTCCGACCACATGGCGGTGTCACCCGACGGCACGCGGGTCGCGGTGTCGGCCTCGACGGCCAACACCGTGCATGTGCTGGACATCGACACCGGCAAGCAGCTGGGCTCGTTCGCCACGGGCGACAAGCCGCACGAGAACATCTTCACCAAGGACGGCAAGTACATCTGGAACATGGCCATCGGCGATGTCAACACCTCGCTCGACGCCCCGTGGCAGGACTGGACGAAGGGCGACCGGCGCATCACCGTCGTCGACGCGACCACCTTCCAGCAGGTGAAGGTGGTCGACATGCGGCAGCGGCTGGACGCGATCGGCCTCACGGACTACTCGGACGCGGTCCGTCCGGCCGTCTTCAGCCCCGACGAGTCCAAGCTCTACTTCCAGGTGTCGTTCTTCAACGGGTTCCTGGAGTACGACGTGGCCTCCGACCGGATCACCCGGGTGAAGACCCTGCCGAAGAATCCGGCGACCAGCGAGGACCGCACGACCTGGGTCAACGACTCGCGCCACCACGGCATTTCGATGAACCCGTCCGGTACCAAGCTGTGCGTCGCCGGCACGATGGACGACTACACGAGTGTCGTCGACCGCTCCACCCTCCAGGAGGGCCCGCTCGTCCCCGCCTCCAAGCCGTACTGGGCGACGGTGAGCGGCGACGGAAAGGACTGCGTCGTCTCGGAGAGCGGCGCCGACCAAGTCACGGCGATCGATTTCGCGACGGGACAGAAGACGGTGTCGGTGCCGGTGGGCGACCATCCGCAGCGGGTCCGGCTGGCCCATGTCCCGGCGGACTGGACGGGCCCGTCGGCGAGTTGACCTCCCCCAACGGGCCCGTCGGCTCATTCGCGTCCCGCTAGCCGACCTTCGTCGCAGCCCAGGACGACAGCTCCGCCCGTGCCGCGCTCAGCAGGCCCGCGGACGGGGCTGTCGCTCCGTTCGTGACCAGCGCGTAGTGCACCGTGCCCGAGTCCGCCGCCGTCAGGAGCAGGCGGTGACTGCCGGTGCCGCCCGGCTCGGCCGCGTGTCCGACCGGGGTCGTCCTCGTGTACGCGGGCAGCCCGGACGTCGTACCGAGGTCGGAGACCACCGTCGTGGAAGCGGCCGGGAAGGACGCCGGGAGGTGGAGCTCCGTGGGGGCCGTGGAGCCGTTCGAACGCCACACGAGCAGGCCGTACTGGCCCGAGCCCACCAGTCGGGAGACGTTCGGGAGCGAACTGGGGACCGGGTTCCAGGTCAGGGTCGTCGAGCCGTCCCGGGAACGGTCCTCGTACGTGAACGCCACCGTCGCGCCGGCGGTGGCGCTCGGGTAGAGGCGGTCCAGCAGGCGGGCGTCCTGCCTGAGGACCGCGGTGCCCGAGTCGTTCAGACTCACCGCGGAGAGGTCCTCGTCGTTCCAGGCGTCGCCGCTCGTGAGGACCTTGTCGGGGTTGCCGTTCTCCAGCTCGTGGTGGCGGCCGTTGTAGATGTCCCACTGCCACTGCGCGCCGGACAGGACGGGCCCGGACCCCGTCGGGTCGGACCACCAGGTGGAGCCGGGGAGGCGGGAGTCGAGTGCCTGGTACATCGCCTTGACCACCGTCGGCGCCTTGTCCGAGACCGACCCCGACAGCGGGTGGCCGAACTCGCTGACCACCGCCGCGGTGCCGGCCCCGGCGGCCCGGTCGCGGACCTTCCCGAAGTCCGTCGCGTACTGCCCGTCCGCCGCCTTGCCCCACATGAGGACGCCGGAGATCGCCTTCTGGTCGTAGAAGTGGGTGTTGAGGACATAGCGCGGTCCGAGCGTGCCCGCGTCCAGCAGGCCGCCCTCCTGCTTCTGGAAGTCGATGTTGGCGTTCCAGAACAGGTTCGGCTCGATGAAGGCCGGCTTGGTCTGCCAGCCCGCCGCGTCCATCCGGGCCCGGAACTTCTTGTAGAAGGGCCACAGGACGTTCTGCTCCCAGGTGCGGCTCGTCTCACCCGAGTCGTACGTGCCCGCGTGCGGCTCGTTGTACGGATCGAAGCCGACCACGCCGTTGAATTCGTCGGCGCTCAGGTTCTGCTGGATGTACGCCATCGTCGCCTGGGCGGTGGCGAGGAAGGCGTCCTGCACCCCGTACGCGTTGTGCCAGAAGTCGTGCGACGCCTGCGTCACCGCCCCGTTCTGCGTGATGTTCTGCCCCCAGAAGAGGCAGATGCCGCACGATTCGGCCGGGTAGTCGCCCGCGTCCACCGCCCACTCGGGGGCGCCGTCGCCGGTGTACCAGCTGCCCGAGTTGAAGAGGTACCGGGAGTAGAGGTCCTGGTGGAAGTCCGGGAAGACGCGGATGCCGGCGTCCAGGAAGGCGCGCATCTGGGCGGTCGCCGCGGCGAGATACGCCGTGTCGACCTGGCCGCGCACCGGCTCCGCGTGGGCCCAGGAGAGCAGGAAGCGGACCGAGTTGCCACCGCCGAGGGTGCGCAGGGCGGTCGCCGACTTCCTGGCGTCGGCGACCGAGGCGAACGGCAGTCCGCTGTTCTCCTCCAGCTTCGTCTCGCCGGAGACGTTGTAGCCGCGCAGGACGACCTCGCGGCCGAGGCCGTCGCTGAAGCGCCCGTTCTGGACGGTGAAGGCGGCCGACGCCGAGGCGTCGAACCAGAGGGAGTCGGGAAGGGAGTCGGCGGCCGCGGGCTGGGCGCCCGTTGCCCCGAGGAGGCCGGTGAGCGACACGAGAACGCCGAGCAGACGCGCGCGTAACTTCGACATGTCCACTACAGTCCGGGCACTTCGGTGGAACGTCAACACCTCTGACTCATGAGTAAGTTTCGCGTTTTTGCGCACCGCTCTCCCCTCGACCTGACCTGTGTCACTCCCTCACGTGCCCACCCTCCGCGTGACGTTCAGCAGGTACTCCTTGCGGTCCAGCGGGTTGTGGTCGGTACGCGGGCGGTTCGGGACCGTTCCTCCCGCCACCGGCGCGTAGTGGTCGAACGCGGTCTCCAGCTCACCCTCGCCCCGCGTCAGCCCCGGCAGCACCTGCCCGAGTTCATGCACGTGCGCCGCCGGAACCAGACCCTCCAGCACACAGACGGCCTCCCGCATCCGCGTCGTACGCACCACGGCGCGCAGCCCGGCCAGGACGGGCAGCACCGCTCCCAGCGTGTCCGCGGGGGCCTCCAGGCCGAAGCGGTGCAGGGGCTCGTGCACCCTGGTGCCCGCCTGCCTCAGGGCGTCCATCAGGACCAGTGGGGTCAGCCCGCGGAAGTCGGCGCCCGTACTGGACATGCTCTTGTCGAATCCCTGGTGGGCATGGCTCTGGCGCGGCGAGTATCCCGAGTGCGTCATCGTGACCGTGCAGTCGGTGACCCGCCAGCCGTGGATTCCCTGACCGAGGGTTTCCCGCACGGTGTCCTCGACGGCTTTGAAGAACGCGTACGGCATCGCCCCGAGTTCGACCTCGAGCCGGAATTCCACCCCCGAGCCGACCGGTGCCGCCTCGACGCGCAGCCCCACGGTGGCGAGAAACGGATGGGGGCCCTTTCCGTTGAACTCGACCGCCGCACCGGTGCCGACCGGCCGTTCGACGCAGATCGGGGTCGTCTCGCGGAAGGTGACGTCGAGTCCGAACGCGTCGGCGAGGGTCGCCTGGATGACTTCCTTCTGCACTTCTCCGTACAGGGAGAGGGAGATCTCCCGGCGGATTTCGTCCTGCCGCATATTGATCAGCGGGTCCTGTTCGGCGAGTTGGGTGAGCGCGAGGTGCAGGGCTCCTCCGTCGCTCCGTCCGCCGGGGACGACGACCGTCTCCAGGGTGGGCGGTGAGAAATGGCGGGACGGTTCCGCCGCTTTCGGCACCTCTCCGAAGGTGTCGCCGATGCGGATCTCCGCGAGCCCCCAGAGCTTGCCGATCCGCCCGGCGGCCACGGACGCCTCCCGGACGGCCGAACCCTGGTCGAAGACGCTGATGGCCGTGACCTTGCCCTCCTCGCCGTCGCGGAACAGCAGCCGGTCGCGGGTGCGTACGGTCCCGGAGAAGAGCCGCGCGTACGCGATCTTCTCCCCTGCCGGTCCCCGCTCGACCTTGAAGACCGTGCCCGAGACCGGCCCGTCGGGATCTCCCTCGGCGGCGGGCAGCAACTCCTTGATCCCGGCGATCAGTTCGGGCACGCCCGCACCCGTCGTCGCCGACCCGAAGAACACCGGGTGCACCAGGGCCTGCCGGGTCTGCTCGACGAGGGCGGTGCGCAGCCGGCCGTACGACACCGTGTCCTTCACGTACGCGGCCAGCAGTTCCTCGTCGTGCTCGGTGAGGACGTCGAGCAGCCGCGCGCCGAAGCCCGGGTCATGGGCCTCGTACGGGATGAAGCGGGCGTCGCGCGAGCCCGGTCCGGCCGCCCGGCCCATGGGGACGATCGCCGGGGTCAGGCGTGCCGCGATGGCGCGCAGGACGCGCTCCTCCCCCGCCCCGCCACGGTCGATCTTGTTCACGAAGAGCAGGGTGGGGATCCGCAGCCGTTGCAGCGTCCTCAGCAGCACGCGGGTCTGGGCCTGCACGCCCTCCACGGCCGATACGACGAGCACCGCTCCGTCGAGCACGCTCAGTACCCGCTCCACCTCGGCGATGAAGTCGGGGTGGCCCGGGGTGTCGATCAGATTGACCGTGGTGTCGTTGATCGCGAAGGAGACGACGGCCGATTTGATGGTGATTCCGCGCTGACGCTCCAGCGCGAGGGAATCGGTCTGGGTGTTTCCCTCGTCGACGCTGCCGATCTCGTCGATCACCCCGACCGTGTGCAGCAGCCGCTCGGTCAGGCTGGTCTTACCGGCGTCTACGTGCGCGAGAATTCCGAGGTTCAGCGTGTGCACCGCGTGTCATGTCCTTTGAAGAGGGGGTCATTCCTTCCTGGGTGGACACGAACGGTGCGCGCATGTGCTGCTCCTCGATCTGCGACGGCTTGTCTTGCGTAGTGCAGCAGGCGCCCGACGCACACGGCAAAGGATTAACGCTCAACAAGTCCCTGTGCACGGCACGCGCGGCTGGGAGCGTGGCGATCCGGCGCCGCTCGCGGCCGGATGCGACGCTGGTGACAGGAGCAGGGCCTTGAGTGCTGGAGCACGTATGCGGGACATCCTCCCGGCGCTGAGCCGGTGGTACGCGGCGAAATCCCCCTTCGGTCTCGCCACGGTGGTGGCGGTCGGCCGCAGCGCGCCGCGCGATCCCGGAGCGGCGATGGCCGTGGGGCCGGACGACGAGGTGGTGGGCAGCGTGTCCGGCGGCTGCGTCGAGGGCGCGGTCTTCGAGCTCGCCCAGGAGGTCGTGGACTCGGGTGCGGCGCGGCTCGAGACGTTCGGGTACAGCGACGAGGACGCGTTCGCCGTGGGACTCACCTGCGGAGGCGAGATCACCCTGCTGGTGCGCCGGGTGACGCCGGACGAGGACCCGTCGTTCGGTGCGCTGGCCGAGTCCGTGGCCGCCGGCCGGCCGGCGACGGTGGCCACGGTGACCGACGGACCCGCACCGCGCGGGGCCTCGCTCACCGTGTGGCCGGAGGGGGTGGCGGGGTCACTGGGGTCGACGGGGCTGGATGTGGCGGTCACCGCGGACGCGCGCGGCGAACTCGCGCTGGGTGCCACGGGGCTGCGGCACTACGGGCCGAACGGCGAGCGGCGCGAGGACTCCGTCACCGTCTTTCTGCACTCCTTCGCGCCGCCCCCGCGGATGCTGGTCTTCGGTGCCATCGACTACGCGGCGGCGGTGGCCCGCATCGGCGACTTCCTCGGCTACCGGGTCACGGTGTGCGACGCCCGCCCGGTCTTCGCCACGCCGAAGCGCTTTCCGGCGGGCGTGGAGGTCGTCGTCGACTGGCCGCAGCGCTTTCTGCGGGGGACGACCACCGACGCGCGCACGGTGATCTGCGTCCTGACGCACGATCTCAAGTTCGACGTGCCGCTGCTGGAGGAAGCGCTGCGCAGGCCCGCCGCGTACATCGGGGCGATGGGCAGCCGTCGTACCCACGACGACCGGATGAAGCGGCTGACCGACGCGGGGCTCTCGCGGCACGAACTGTCCCGGTTGCGCTCACCGGTCGGGCTGGACCTCGGGGCGCGTACGCCCGAGGAGGTGGCCGTGTCCGTCGCCGCCGAGATCGTCGCGCTGCGGTGGGGCGGCAGCGGGACGCCGCTGACCGCGACCGGCGGGGCGATCCATCCGCCCAAGCCGCGGTGAGGAGACGGAGAGCCCGCCTTCCAGGTGCCGGAGCGTCGCGGCGCGTCAACTCCGTGGCGGCAACCGGTGCAGCTGTACGTCCGTCAGTCTGCCGCCCGTCACGGCCGCCGTCATGTACGTGCAGTACGGCTGCCGACGCCGATCCGTCGGCGACCCCGGGTTCAGCAGGCGCAGGCCCGTGTCCGTCGTCGTGTCCCAGGGGATGTGGCTGTGGCCGAAGACCAGGACGTCGAGGTCCGGGAAGCGGTCGGCGCAGCGGCGTTCGCGGCCCTGGGCGGCGCCGGTCTCGTGGACCACGCCGAGGCGTAGACCGTCGAGTTCGGCGCGGGCCACTTCCGGGAGGCGAGCGCGCAGGTCGGGGCCGTCGTTGTTGCCGTACACGCCGATCAGCCGGGTGGAGCGGCTCTCCAGCAGGTCGAGCGTGGCGGCGTCCACCCAGTCGCCGGCGTGGATCACCGCGTCGGCGCGGGGGAGTTCGGCGAGGAGACGCGCGGGGAGTTCCTTGGCGCGCCGTGGGAGGTGGGTGTCGGACATCAGCAGGAGGCGCACGCCCTCAGGGTGTCATGGGCGGTTCCGGGACGCCCCCGCGTCCGTGTCCCGCCCCGCAGGGTCAGGGTGCCGCGCCGCAGGGTCAGGGTGCCGCGCCGCAGGGTCAGGGTGCCGCGCCGGTCGCGTCGCGCACGCGGGGAGCGGACTCCAGGACGATCTCCGCCCACACCTGTTTGCCGCCGCTGACCGGGACGCTCCCCCAGGCCGCCGACATGGCCTCGACGAGGAGGATGCCGCGGCCGCCGGTGGCCTCCCAGCCGATGCTGGTGGGCTTGATCGGCGTACGGGGTGAGGAGTCGGCGACGGCGATGCGCAGCCGGTGGTTGATGAGGGTGAGGTCGAGACGTACCCGGCCGTCGGTGTGCACGAGGGCGTTGGTGACGAGTTCGGAGACGGCCAGGAGCGCGGCGTCCGCTTCCTCCGCCACACCCCAGGAACGCAGGGTGCGCCGGGTGAAGCGGCGGGCGTGCCGCACCGCCTCCGGGACGCGCCACACCGTCCAGCTCTCGCGCAGCGGGCGCAGCGCCATGCCCTCGTAGCGCATGAGGAGCAGTGCCACGTCGTCGCTGCGGTTGGCGCCCGCGAGCAGGGCGTCGGCGACGAGGCCGAGGTGGGCGGGGTCGGAGGCGGCGAGTTCGGCGGCCATCCGGGCGAGGCCGACCTCGATGTCGAGCTCGGCGGACTCGACCAGGCCGTCGGTGGTCAGGGCGAGCAGTGTGCCGGGCTGGAGCCGCAGCGGACTCATCGGGAAGTCGGCCTGGGCGACGACGCCGAGGGGCGGCCCGCCCTCGGACTCGACGACCTCGGTACTGCCGTCCGGGTGCCGCAGCACGGGCGGCAGGTGGCCGGCGCGTACGCACCAGGCGGAGCCCTCCTCCATGTCGACGTCGACGTAGCAGCAGGTGGCGAAGAGGTCGGTCTCCAGGTCCATGAGGAGCCGGTTGGCGCGCGAGACGACGACGTCCGGGGGGTGCCCTTCGACGGCGTACGCGCGCAGGGCCGTACGCATCTGGCCCATGAGGGTGGCGGCCTGGGCGTTGTGACCCTGGACGTCGCCGATGACGAGGGCGACGTGGTTGTCGGGCAGCGGGATGACGTCGTACCAGTCGCCGCCGAGCTCCAGGCCCGCCGTGGTGGGCAGATAGCGGGCCACGGCGACCGCGCCGGGCAGGCGGGGCAGCCGGCGCGGGAGGAGACTGCGCTGGAGCATGCCGACCAGCTCGTGTTCGGCGTCGAAGGCGTGGGCGCGCATCAGGGCCTGGCCCGCGAGATTCGCGGCGGCGGTGAGCAGGGCACGTTCGTCGGGGCCGAAGTCGTGCGGGGCGTCCCAGCCGATCAGACAGATGCCGGCCATCCGGCCGCCCGCGGCCAGGGGCAGCACGGCGAGACCGCCGGGGCCGACGTCCGCGACCGCCGGCTCCAACGGGGTCCCGGCGGGCCAGATCGCGGCGCGCCCCTCGCTGAGGGCGGACGCCAGGGTCGGCATGGCGCGTACGGGCGCGTCGGGCCACTCCGAGCGCCACTCGCTGCGCCACAGTTCGGGCCAGGAATCCGGTTCGGGCGGGTCGAGGACGGTGACGACGAGCCGGTCGCCCTCCAGTTCGGCGAGCGCGATCCGGTCGGCCTGGAGCGGCTTGCGCAGGGCGGTCACCACGGCCCGGCCGACCTCGCGGACGGTGCCCGCGGTGGCGAGGGCCGCGGCGAGCCGCTGGACGCGGGTCACGTCGCTGACACCCGCCCGCATCCGGGAGGCGTCCGCGACCGACCCCACGAGCAGCGCCGGACGGCCCTGCTCGGCGGGCAGCAGGCGGCCACGCAGCCGCAGCCACCTCGGCCCGCCTGAGGGCTGGAGGATCCGGAACTCCAGCTCGCGGTCGCCGATGGACATGTGGCCGGGTTCCACGACCGACATCAGGGACGGCAGGTCCTCGGGCACGGTCAGCGCGAGCAGGGTCTCGACCTTGCCGTCGAACTCGTCCGGGCCGATCCCGAACAGCTCCAGCACCTCGTCGTCGACCGTGATCCGCCCGGAGTCCATGGCCAGGCTGAAGGAGCTGTCGGCCGGCTCGCCGGAGTCGGTGGACCCGGTCAGGGCCGGGGCCGCCGGGGCCGGGCAGGCGACGGACCCGGCCAGCAACCGGAGGCACTCGCGGTCGTCGGCGTCGAAGCCTCCGGCGCGCTCGCTGACGGCGGCCAGGCAACCGCCGTCGCCCAGGGGCAGCACGGCCAGGGAGAAGTCCCCGTTCGGCAGCCGGCGGGCATCGGCGCAGCGGCCGAGGTCCTCGGGGGTGAGCCAGAGCGGCTGCCCGGAGCGGTGGACGTCCGCCGCGGGGGTGCCGCCGGTCAGCGGGTAGGAGTCGCGCAGCCCGTACAGGCTCCTCGGCACCCCGGCCGACTCGGCGAGGCACAGCTGGTCCCCGTCCTCGCTGTGCGTGTAGGCCGCGGCAACCATCGCTCCCGCAAAAACGAGTACCTGTTCGAGGATGCGGTGCAGTCGTTCTCGGGGTTCCAGGTCCGGGCCGAGCGATTTGAGGGCAAGTTCGGCACGCGACGTTCTCGCTCCGCGTCCCGCAACGCGCTCACTGGCCACGTCCGCAATTACAGCGCTTCCGGGACGTGGGCGCAGCCCCTGTGACCATTCCGGCATCCCCGGGGCCTGCGACGGAGCCCGTCCGCTCGGTCCGGAAGACCCCTGGCGGAGCGCCTCCGGCCGGTCCGCCGGTCCCGCGGTGGAACCCCTCCGCCCGGCCTGCCGGGCCCGTGGTGGAGCCTCTCCGCTCGAAACGTGCCGAACATGACTTTACGCATGCGTTCCTCACGGAGTTCTCGTGACAGGCGTGACTGTCCGGCCCCCGCACGGGCTGGAAGGCTCGGTGACACGAGACCGAGGGGGATGGGATGGACAAGCGGTACGAGGTGTACGCGCTGGCGGACAGACACTTCTACGAGACGCCCGACCGGCTGTCCGTGGGAGCGTCCGGTGCCGCTCCGCTGTACGGGCCGGCGTGCCGCGAGGTGCCCGACGGGTGGCGGAGCGCGCGGATCGGCGACTGGCTGACGTTCACGCCGGTCGACGACGCCGGGACCGCGCTGCCGGGGCCGGCCCAGGGATGGAAGATCCACGCCTCGGCCACCCGGGCGAACGCGGAGCGGATCGCCACGGACGTGTGGGAGTACTGCGTCCCGCGCCGGATCCCCTTCAAGTTCGTACCGGGGCCCCATCTGCTGCACTTACGCAACGCCAAGTACGCGGGCCGCGACACCAGCGGCAAGTTCGTCACCATCTATCCCGCCGACGAGGAGCAGCTGCACCTCGTGCTGCGCGAGCTGGGCGAGCGGCTCGACGGGTGCGAGGGGCCGTACATCCTCACGGACCTGCGCTGGAACGACGGTCCCCTGTACGTGCGGTACGGCGCCTTCGCCCGCTCCTTCGTGGTGGACGAGCGCGGCTCACTCGTCCCGGCGGTCCGCGACGGCGAGGGGACGCTGGTGCCGGACCGGCGGCAGCCCTCCTTCCAGGTTCCGGAGTGGGTCACGCTGCCCGCGTTCCTCGAACCGCAGCTCGCGGCGCGCAACACCACGACGGTCGGCGACCTGCCGTACCGCATCGAGAAGGCCCTGCACTTCTCCAACGGCGGCGGGGTGTACGCGGGCACCGACACCCGGGACGGCCGCAAGGTGGTCCTCAAGGAGGGCCGGCCGCACGCGGGGCTCGCCTCGGACGGGGCCGACGCGATCGCCCGCCTGGAGCGCGAGAAGTACGCGCTGGAGCAGGTGTCGGGGCTCGGTGTGGTGCCCGAGGTGCGGGACTGGTTCACACTCGGCGACCACCGCTTCCTCGTCATGGACTTTCTGGAGGGGCGGCCCCTCAACTCCTTCTTCGCCGAGCGGCACCCGCTGCTCACGCCGGATCCCGAGCCGGACGCCGTCGCCGCCTACACGGCCTGGGCGCTGCGCATCCACCGGGCGGTCGAGCAGGCCGTGCACGCGGTGCACGCGCGCGGCATCGTCTTCAACGACCTGCACGTGTTCAACATCATGGTCGCGCCGGACGAGGAGTCGGTGTCCCTGCTCGACTTCGAGGCGGCGGCCCCGATCGAGGAGAACGGCCGCCAGGTCGTCGCCCATCCGGGCTTCTTCGCGCCGCCGGACCGCACGGGCCCGGACGTCGACCGGTACGCGCTCGCGTGTCTGCGCCTCGCCCTGTTCCTGCCGGTCACCACGCTCTTCGTGGTCGACCGCGCCAAGGCCGCGCATCTGGCGGAGGTCGTCGCCGGACAGTTCCCCGATGTTCCGCGGGAGTTCCTGGACGAGGCGGTGGCGGAGATCACCGGGCGCAGGCAGGCACCGGACCCCGAGGGGGACAAGGTCTCCCCTTCGGCCACCTCGCGCCCGTCTCCGGTCAGGCCGACCACCTCGTACACCGCACCGGTCGACCCCGGTGACTGGCCCTACAGCCGGGACTCGATGGTCAAGGCCATCCTCGCCTCGGCCACCCCGGAGCGCGACGACCGGCTCTTCCCCGGCGACGTCGCCCAGTTCTCCGACGGCGGCGGGCTCGGGCTCGCACACGGAGCCGCGGGCGTGCTGTACGTCCTCGAACAGACCGGAGCCGACCGGTACGAGGAGGGCGAGCGCTGGCTGCTCGACCACACGGACCCGGCGCCGGTCGGGACGCCCCTCGGCCTGTACGACGGGCTCGCGGGCGTCGCCTACGTCCTCGACCTGCTCGGGCACCGGCAGCGCGCCCTGGACCTGGTCGACGGGATCCTCCGGGAGCGCTGGCAGAACCTCTCCTCCGACCTGCACGGAGGCCTCGCCGGACTCGGCCTGGTCCTCGGCCGGCTCGCGCACACCACCGGCGAGACACAACTGCGCGAGCGGGCCGCCGAGGCCGCGCGCCTGCTCGTCCGACGACTCGCCGAGCCGCGGCCCGCCCCTCCCCGACGGCGCGCCGGGCTGCTGCGGGGCGCGAGCGGGATCGCCCTCTTCCTGCTCAGGGAGTACGAGGAGACCGGCGCCCCCGAGCTGCGCGACGCGGCCGCCGAGGCACTGCGGCAGGACCTGGAGTGCTGCGTCGTCCAGAAAGGCGGCGGCCTGGAGGTCGACGAGGGCTGGCGCACGCTGCCGTACCTCGGGGACGGGAGCGTGGGCCTCGGGATGGTCGTCGACGACTTTCTCGCGCTGGGCGGGGACGACGGCCATGGCACGTTCGAGGGGGCGCGTTCGGGCATCCTCACCGCCGCCACCTCCCGCTTCTACGCGCAGCCCGGGCTCTTCCAGGGCCGCGCGGGCATGATCCTCCACCTCAGCCGCACGAGCGCGCCCGGCGCCACCCCCGAGCGGCTCGCCGAACAGGTCGCCGGGCTCGGCTGGTTCGCGATGTCCTACCAGGGCCAACTGGCCTTCCCCGGACACCAGATGATGCGTCTGTCCATGGACCTGGGCACCGGAACGGCAGGGTGCCTGCTCGCGCTCGGCGCGGCCCTCGACGGACAGACGCGGGCCCGGCTGCCGTTCCTCCCGCCGCTTCGCGGCGCCCACTAGACGCGGCTCCACTACCGGAGTCGTGATTCAACACCCCGTCCCCACCTAGGAAAGGACACCGAGATGGCACTTCTCGACCTGCAGACGATGGAGTCCGACGAGCACACCGGCGGCGGCGGCGCGAGCACCGTGAGCCTGCTCTCCTGCGTCTCCGCGGCGAGCGTTCTGCTCTGTCTCTGACAACACGGTGCACGCACGGCCCTGGGCGGTCCGCTCCCCTCTTCGGGGAGGGGCCGCCCGCGGTCCTGAACGCGCGGGCCACGGCTCGGGATGCGAGGCCACAGCCGTATGAAGACTCCCTCCGGTCACGGAGCGGCACCGGACGGCACCGGTGCCGCGGACGAGGCGGCCGCCCGCACGCTGCTGCGCTCGGCCGCCCGGCACAGCCGTTCCCGCTGCGTGGCCCTGTGTCTGACGACCGCGGCCGCTTCGGGCGCGAGCCTGCTGCTGCCGGCCGCCCTGGGCCGGGCCCTGGACCTGCTGCTGACCCGCCCCGGTGACGCGGCGGGAACGCACTGGGTGCTGTGGTGCACCGGCCTGGTCCTCCTGATCGCCCTGCTCGACGCCTGCCACACCGTGCTCGCGGGCACGACCGACGCCCGGGCGACCGCCTGGCTGAGGCAGCGACTGGTCGGGCATGTGCTCGCCGTGGGTCCCCGGGCCGGTGAGCGCTTCGGCCCCGGTGAGCTGGTGGCGCGGCTCGTCGGCAACGCGGCACAGGCCGGAACCGCTCCCGCCACCGCCGCGACGCTGCTGGCCGCCCTCGCCGGGCCGGTGGGCGCGGTGGTGGCCCTCGGCCTGATCGATCCCCTGCTGGCAGCCGTGTTCCTCGGCGGAGCACCGGTCCTGACCCTGCTGCTGCGTGCCTTCGCGCGCGACTCGTCCCAGTGCGTGGCGCGTTACCAGGATGTCCAGGGGCGGATCGCCGGCGCGCTCGCGGAGGCGATCGGCGGCGCGCGCACCATCGCGGCCGGCGGGACGGCGGACAAGGAGGTGGCCCGCATCCTGCGGCCGCTGCCGGAACTCTCCCGCGAGGGGCGGCGGATGTGGCGGGTGCAAGGGCGCGCCGCGGCACAGGCGGTCGCCGTGGCACCGCTGCTCCAGCTGGGTGTGGTGGCCGTGGGGGGCGTGCTCCTCGTCCATCACCGGCTGTCCGTCGGCGAGTTGCTCGCCGCCTCGCGGTACGCCGTGCTCGCGACCGGCGTCGGTGTGCTGGTCGGGCAGCTCTCGGGGCTCATCCGGGCGCGGGCCGCGGCCCGGCGCCTCGGCGAGGTGCTGACCGAGCCCGCACCGGTGTACGGCACGCGTCAACTCCCGCCCGGCGAGGGAAGGTTGGAGCTACGCTCGGTCACCGTCCGGCGAGGCGGGCGTACCGTGCTCGACGGCGTCGACCTGGTCGTGCCCGCCGGCCGCACGGTCGCCGTGGTGGGCCGCTCCGGCTCGGGCAAGTCCCTGCTCGCGGCCCTCGCGGGACGGCTCGCCGACCCCGACGACGGGCACGTACTGCTGGACGGCGTGCCCCTGCGCGACCTGGACAGGACCGCACTGCGCCGAGCCGTCGGCCACGCCTTCGAGCGCCCCGCCCTGCTGGGCGACACCATCGAGGACACCATCGCCTTCGGCATCCCCTCTCCCCCGCCCGACCGGGTCCGGCAGGCCGCCGCCACGGCGCGCGCCGACAGCTTCGTACGCCGGCTGCCCGACGGCTACGCCACCCCCTGTGCCGAGGCCCCGCTGTCGGGCGGCGAATGCCAACGCCTCGGCCTCGCCCGGGCGTTCGCCCACGACAGCCGCCTGCTCGTCCTGGACGACGCCCTGTCCAGCCTCGACACGGTCACCGAGCGCCACATCACCGAGGCACTCCTGCGCCACACCCCGGGAAGCAGCCGGCTGATCATCGCCCACCGGGTGTCCACGGCCGCACGCGCGGATGCGGTGGTCTGGCTGGCGGCGGGGCGAGTGCGCGCGGTGGGCACGCATGCGGAGCTGTGGCGGTCGGCGGCGTACCGGGAGGTGTTCGGGTCGAGCGGCACCGAGCGGAACGGCGGCGCGGGGTGAAGGAACTGACGCTCCTGTTGCGCGAACGGTGGCGAGTGGTCGTCCGGCTGGCCGCGTGGTCGGTGCTGGAGACGGGACAGACGTTTCTGCTGGGGTACGCCCTGGCGCGGGCCCTCGACGAGGGTTTCCTGTCCGGGCGGGCGGGGGTGGGGCTGGGCTGGCTGGGCATCGCGGGGGCGGCGGTTCTCGTCGGGGCCTTCGGGACCGGGCGGGTGTACGGGGGTGTCGCCGCGCTCGTCGAGCCGTTGCGCGACCGACTGGTGCGACGTGTGGTCGACCGAGGGGTGCGGGAGGCCGACGGCGGGGCGCTCTCCGGGCTGACACAGCAAGTGGAGATCGCCCGCGACACGTTCGCCGGTCTGGTGATGGTGTCGCGCTCGTTCGTGTTCACCACGGTCGGCGCCCTCGTCGGGCTGTTCTCGCTCGCGCCGCTGCTCCTGCTCGTGGTCGCTCCCCCGCTCGCCGCGGGGGTGGCCCTCTTTGTGGCGACCCTGCGGCCACTGGCCCGCCGGCAGGAGGAGTTCCTCGTCGCCGACGAACGCCTCGCCGCCCACCTGGGGGCCGTCTGCCCCGGCCTCAGGGACATCACGGCCGGCGGCGCGGAGGAGCACGTAGCCGCCGACGCCGGACAGCGCATCGACGCCGAGGTGCGCGCCGCCCGCTCACTGGCCCACCGGGGCGTGCTGCGCGTGGCGGCCCTCGCCGTCGGCGGACAGCTCCCGATCGTGCTGCTGCTCGCCACCGCCCCCTGGCTCCTCGCGCGCGGCGTCAGCGCGGGCGCGCTCGTCGGCGCTCTCGCCTACGTCACCCAGTCCCTGCTCCCCGCCCTGCAGAACCTGGTGCACGGCCTGGGCACGAGCGGCTCCCGGCTGGCGGTGGTGCTGCGCCGCCTGGGCCCGGGCATCGCGGCACCACCGCCGGCCACCGGTGGAATCCGCGTGCCGCCGGCCGCCGTGCCCTCCGACACACCCGCACTCGTTCTCTCCTCCCTCACCTTCGCCTACGGCCCCGCCAGTGACCCCGTCATCAAGGACCTCGACCTCACCGTTCCGCGCGGCACCCGGCTCGCCGTCGTCGGCCCCAGCGGCATCGGCAAGTCCACCCTCACGGGACTGATCGCCGGACTCCTCGAACCGCGGCGCGGCACGGTCCGTTTGTGCGGGCATCCGGTGCCCGGACACACAGCGAGCGCACTTCGGGTCCTCATCCCGCAGGAGGCGTACGTCTTCGGGGGGACGTTCGAGGAAAACCTCACCCAACTGCGGCCTGATCCCGTACCCGGGGCGGAGCTGCTGGCCGCCGCCGAGGCGGTCGGCCTGGCCCCGCTGCTGGAGCGGCTGGGCGGGCCCTTTGCCCGGCTCGACCCGGCGGCGCTGTCCGCGGGCGAACGACAGCTGATCGCGCTGACCCGGGCGTATCTCTCGTACGCCTCGGTCGTGCTGCTCGACGAGGCGACCTGTCACCTGGACCCCGCGGCGGAGGAGCGCGCGGAGCGCGCGTTCGCCGAGCGTGCCGGCACCACGCTCGTGGTGGTCGCCCACCGCATCAGCTCCGCCCTGCGCGCGGACCGCGTGCTCGTCATGGACGGCCGGCGCACCGAGTACGGCGACCACGACGAGTTGCTGCGGCGCTCAGCCCTGTACCGCGACCTGGTGGGCACATGGTCGCCCACCGTCCCCGCCTCCTCCGGCGCCGCCTCGGTGCCGGTCCCGGCCCCCGCCCGGCGGCCCGCCTCAGACCCAGCCCTCCCCCTGCGAGATCCGGATGGCGTCGATCCGGTTGCGTGCCCCGGTCTTGCGCGTGATGGCGGACATGTAGTTGCGCACGGTGCCGTGGGACAGATGGAGACTTCCGGCGATCTCCGCGACGGAGGCGCCCCCGGCGGCGAGTGACAGGACGCTCAGCTCGCGTCTGGTCAGCGGCATCTCCGCGGCCTTGAGGAAGCCGAAGCCCAGCGAGTCGTCGACGAAACGTTCCCCCTCGGCGACCCTGCGGATCCCGGACACCAGCCGCTCAGGCGAGCCCTCCTTGTCCACGTACCCGAGCGCCCCCGCCTCCGCCGCCCGCTTCAGCAGGCCCGGTCTGTTCGCATGGGCGAGCACCAGAAGCCGGGGGGCCGTCAGGCTGCCCGCGCCCCGGCCGCACACGTCGGCCAGCGGCGGCACGCCGTGGGAGTCCGCGCAGTCCAGGTCCACCGCGCAGACGTCCGGCCGCACCGAGCGCACCCGCCCGGGTGCGCCGCGCCACGTCGTGTCGTACACCCCGAGATCCGGTTCCCGGCGGAGCCACTCCGCCAGTACCGATCGCACCAGACACGCGTCGTGCACCAGAAGTACCCGGATCACGTCCGCCCTCAACTCCCCGTCAGCCGTCAGCCGCTCCACCCGTCCTGAGCGCGTGCCCATTGTTGGCGGATGCGACCAGGTGTGGGCGCGGATAACCAGCCATCAGGGTGCGCGGGGGCGCACTCGGAGCGCTCGCGCGCCGCGCCACGCTTCCACTGCGGGGGCATGAGTACGTGCTCCCGGGGTAAAGGGGGTCTCCTCCGTGCCGGGTTCTCGGTGCCGATTCCCGGTGCCGATTCCCTGGGCCGGTGCCGATTCCCGGTGCCGATTCCCTGGGCCGGTGCCGATTCCCGCGGCCGATTCCCTGGGCCGGTGCCGATTCCCGGTGCCGATTCCCTGGGCCGGTGCCGATTCCCGGTGCCGATTCCCTGGGCCGGTGCCGATTCCCGGTGCCGTTTCCCTGCGCGATGCCCGGGCCACCCCGGCGCCGGGCTCCGGCGCCGTGCCGCCCGCCGTGCGCGAAGGGCCGCCAGGAGGGAGCCTTGACCCTGGGATCCGTCGCGCGGCCGTGCGAGGAGGTGGTCGGCGTGTCCGACGGGCAGGCGTCCCGGCGGGAGCCGTCCGCCCTGGCGCCGGTCGGCGGTCCACTGCTGTCGCTGGCGCTGGCCGCGCTGATGGAAGACGTGCACGCCCACTCCGGGGCGGTGTATCTGCTGGCCCCCGACGAGCCGGTCCTGGAGATGGCGGTCATGGCGGGGCTGCCCCGGGCCTTCGCCGCACCCTGGGAGCGGGTGGGCCTGAGCGCGCCGCTCCCGGTCGCCGAGGCGGTGCGGGAGCGGCGGCTGGTCTGGGTGAACGGCGAGGAGCAGATGGCGGGCCGCTATCCGCGCGTCGCGGTGGTCCTCCCCTACTCGTTCGCGCTGGCGGCGCTGCCCTTGGCGTGCGCCGACACCGTGTACGGCGCGCTCTTCGTGACCTGGCCGGACTCGCACCCGCCCGAGCTGTCGAGCCGCGAGCGCGACCAGCTAGGCGTGGCCTGCGACCGGCTCGCGACCCGGCTGGCACACGCCGTCGAGAAGGGCCACCCGGTGGGTCCCGAACCTGATCTGCCGACCCCGGGCGCCACGGCGGCGATGGCGGGCACGCTGGGCGCCGGGGAGGCGGTCCGGATGGCGGCCCGGCTGCCGTACGGGCTGTGTGCGCTCGATCTGCACGGGCGGGTCGGCTACGCCAACGCGGCGGCCTGCGAGCTGCTCGGCATGCCGGTCGGCGACCTGCTCGGCGCCCAGCTGTGGGCTTCGCTGCCCTGGCTCAACGACCCCGCGTACGAGGACTGCTACCGCGCGGCGCTGATCAGCCAGCATGTGACGTCGTTCGTGGCGCTGCGCCCGCCGGGCGACTGGCTCTCCTTCCGCCTCTACCCGAGCACCAACGGGCTGAGCGTGCGCATCTCCCGCGCCCGGGCGGTCTCCGCGATGGCCCGGGCGGAGCCGCGGCACGGCGAGGCCACGACGCGGCTGGTGACGATCTCCCATGTGCTGAGCCTGGCCGGCGCCCTCACCGAGGCGGTGGGGGTGCAGGACGTGGTGCAGCTGATCGCGTCGGAGTTCGCACCCACCGTGGGCAGCCAGGCCCTGATCCTGCTCGGATCGCGGGGCGGGCGGCTGCGTGTGCTCGGGCACCGCGGCTATCCGGACGCCGCGATCGCGGAGCGCTTCGACGGCGAACCGCTCACCGCGCAGATCCCCGGCGCCCACGTCCTGACCAGCGGAGTGCCCGCCTTCTTCGAGTCCCGCAGGCAGTTGGAGCACCTGTATCCGGCACGGCGCACGACGCCTGACGGGATGGCCGCGTGGGCCTTTCTGCCGCTCATCGCCTCGGGACGTCCGGTCGGCACCTGCGTTCTCGCGTACGCCGAGCCGCATGCGTTCCCGGCGGACGAACGGGCGATCCTGACCAGCCTCAGCGGGCTCATCGCGCTCGCGCTGGAACGGGCGCTGCTGTACGACGCCAAGCACCAGCTCGCCCACGGACTGCAAGCGGCGCTGCTGCCGCACTCCCTGCCGTCGCTGCCCGGCATCGAAGCGGCGGCCCGCTATCTTCCCGCCACCCAGGGCATGGAGATCGGCGGCGACTTCTACGACCTGGTGGCGACCGTCGGCCGGGCCGCCGCGGTGATCGGGGACGTGCAGGGGCACAACGTCACGGCCGCGGGGCTGATGGGCCAGATCCGTACGGCGGTCCGCGCGTACACGACGGTCGGGCAGGCGCCGGGGCAGGTCATGCGCAGCACCAACCGGCTGATGATCGACCTGGGCACCGACCTCTTCGCGAGCTGTGTCTATCTGCGTCTCGACCCCGCGCGGCAGCGGGTGGTCATGGCCCGGGCGGGGCATCCGCCGCCGCTGCTCAGGAAGCCCGACGGACAGGTGCGGGTGCTGGACCTGGCCGGTGGCCCGCTGCTCGGGATCGACGCGGACGCCACCTATACGACGACCGAGTTCGCGCTCGCGCCGGGTTCCGTGCTCGCGCTCTACACGGACGGGCTGATCGAGTCCCCGGGAATCGACATCGAGGACGCCCTGGCCGAACTCGGCGAGCGGCTCGCCGAGAGCGGCGACGAGCCGCTGGACGAGCTGGCCGACCGGCTCGTGCGGCACACCGCGACGGCCGAGGAACGGCTCGACGACATCGCGTTGCTGTTGCTGAGGGCGCGGGCTTCCTGACCGGACGGGAACGCGGAGCGGTCCGGCCCTCCCGCCGGAGGGCCGGACCGTTCCACAGTCCGGACAGAACCGCTTTTACGTCCGGGTCAGTTGCTCGACACCAGGCCGGAGCCGTCGTCGGCGCCGTCGTTGCCCGACTGGTCGGCGCCGTCGTTGCCCGACTGCTCGGCGCCGTCGTTGCCCGACTGGTCGGCCGGATCGGTCGCCTCACCGGCCGGGTCGGTGGCCTCGCCTGCCGGGTCGGTCGCCTCGCCTGCCGGGTCGGTCGCCTCGCCCGCGGGGTCGGTCGCCTCATCGCCGGGCGCGGCGGACTCGTCGCCGGCGCCCGCGGCGCCACCCGCACCGAGCGTCGCGCCGACCGCCTCCAGCGCCGTGGTGACCGGCTGGAAGAAGGTCTCGCCGCCGACGGTGCAGTCCCCGCTGCCGCCGGAGGTCAGGCCGATCGCGCTGCCGTCCTGCGTGAACAGGGAGCCGCCGCTGTCGCCCGGCTCGGCGCAGACATCGGTCTGGATGAGACCGGTGACCGTGCCCTCGGGGTAGTTGACCGTGGCGTCGAGGCCGGTGACGTTGCCGTCGTTGAGGCCCGTGGTGCTGCCCATCCGCAAGACCTGCTGGCCCACCGTGGCTTCCGCGGCCTGGGAGATCTGGACGGTCTGCCCGTTGCCGACGTTGACCTCGCTCGGCGCCTGCGTGTTCGGGTCGTCGTACTTGACGAGCGAGAAGTCACCCTCGCCGGGGAAGGTGGCCTGGTCGACGGTGGCGATCGGCTGGCCGTTCTGCGAGTCCGACCATGCGGCGGCCGCGACACCGCAGTGCCCCGCGGTCAGGAACGCCGGGCTGCCGTCGCCCGCGGTGACGTTGAAGCCCAGCGAACAGCGCGCACCGCCGCCGAAGATGGCGTCGCCGCCCGATACGAACGTCTTGAACGTGCCCGCGGACTTCTTCACGGTCGCCACGCCCGAGCCGAGGCTCTTGACCGTCGCCGTCAGCGTGTCCCACTTGGCGCCCTTGACGGTGGAGTCGGCGGTGACCCGGATCTCGTTCGTCTTCGGGTCGACCGCCCAGGCCGTGCCGGGGATGGTGGCATCGGTCTTGAGCGTCTTGGCCGCGGCCTGGAGCGTGGAGGTGCTGTTCTGCACCTGGTTGGGGACCGCGCCGGCCTTTCTGATCTGGTTGATCACGTTGCTGTCGTCGCCGACGACATTGATGACGAGCTGCTGCTTGTCGGCGTTGTAGTACGAACCGGCGAAGGCGTCACCAAGCTGCGAGGCGAGCTGTGAGGCGAGGTCCGAGACATCGGCCGACTTGAACGTCCTCGGGGTGGAGTCCCCCGAGTCCGTCTGGGAAGCGTTGGCATTGGGGAGTAGAAGTGCCGCCGCTCCGAGCGCCGCCACGCTTCCCGCTGCGATCGCGGCCTTGCGCTTGGGTATGCGTTTGTGACTCAACTCTTGACCTCCTGGGGACGGGGTCCGTTGCCGCCGTCCGGCAGCTGAACTGGGGGGCGCCTGGATGCCTGTTGATACGCACGTGCCACGCGAGGTGTTCAACTGCCTTTGCGATTCACGAGATTGGCTCGTGCGAAAGGGTGGAATACGCGGCATACACGTCTGCCCGTGTGGGCCGGCGGGCACCATCACGCCATGACGGTGACCCCTGCCCAAGCCGGAAAGATCCTCGCCGACAACTTCGCGCCCTGGGTGCTCGATCTCGGCCTGTCGGTCGAGGAGGTGGACGACCGCCGGGTGGTGCTCCGGCTGCCGTGGTCCGCGCGACTCGCCCGGGAGGGCGGCGCGTTGTCGGGCCAGGCGTTGCTGGCCGCCGCCGACACGGCGACGGTGATCGCGGTGTCGGCGGCGCGCGGCGGCTTCGTCCCCATGACGACGGTTCAGCAGTCCACCAGCTTCCAGCGCGCGGTCACGGAGGCCGATGTGCTGGTCGAGGCGGTACTCACGCGCCTGGGCCGCCGGATGGCCTTCGCCGACATCACGATGACCGCCGAGGGCCGCGACGAGATCGCGGCCCGGGCGAGCACGGTGTACGCGCTTCTGGACTGAGAAGTACGCAGCGCCATCGGGCGATGACGGTCAGTTGCCGACGCCGAGCGGAATCCCGGCTTCAGCGAATCTGCACATCGAATGCGCAAGCGGGTCACGGCAGGCGGCGCATTTGCACAGCCCTGCGCACGACGTCCAACCGATTGCGACCGGAGTGTCCCATTCGGGGTCGGGGCGGCAAGGGGAGGCACGAGCCGATGTCGCGCAGCATGTGAAGAAGTCGCCGCCGAGACGTGCGCACGCCTGCACGGATCACCGCTCCCGGAGTGCAAGTGCGCAGGTGAGAGGCCCGGTTGATTGGATGCGCGCCACGCCACCGTGCTTTGATCCATTGCACCGCGGGGGCCGCCCCAGGGTTCCCGGCAACGGGTGCCCGGCGCCCGCGGTCGCGGCCGACCGTCTGTCCCCAGAGGGGGGCCGCTCTCCCCCTTACGAATACCCATACGAAGGGAAGTTCCATCATGAACTCCACCCCCCAGGTTGTGACCGCCGAGATCTCCGACGCCGACCTCGACGCCGTCTCGGGCGGTCTGTCCCTGAACGCCGTTGGCACCGTCACCGGCCTGGTCGACGGCGTTGCCCCGGTCTCCGCCGTCGTCGGCACGGCCGTCGGCACGGTCGAGGGTGTGACCGGCCTGAACACCGCCCCGGTCACCAACCTGGTCGCCGGTCTCTGATCTTGATCGCATCCAGCGATTTCTGATCCACCGTATGCTCTGTATTTCCTTGGGAACCGCCTTGGCGGTTCCGGGACTCACGGATGCCGTAAATCTCTCCGACAGGTGAGGGAAGTTCCGTGCAGTTCCGCCAACAGGCCCTCGCCAAGCTGCAGTCGCCCGAAGAGCTCGACCTCCCGGTGCGCTTCGCACGCCCCCAGGGCTGGCTCGTCCTGTCCGTGACGGTCGTCGTCATGGCGGCCGCCTCCGTGTGGGCCGTGACGGGCTCCGTCGCCTCCACGGTCGGCGCACCCGCCGTCCTCACGCACGGCGAGGGCAGTTACGTCCTGCAAAGCCCCGTCGCGGGGCAGGTGACCGCGGTCCTCGCCAAGGAGGGCGAGCGGCTGCCGGCGAACTCGCCCGTCCTCAAGGTCCGTACGGACGACGGCGACACTCTGGTGCGCACCGTCGCCGCGGGCCGGATCACCGCGCTCGCCGCCACGATCGGCGCGATCATCCAGACCGGCGCGAACGTCGCCGCCGTGGAGAAGGTCGCCCACGCCTCGGACCCGCTGTACGCGACGGTGTACGTCCCGGCCGAGAACGCCTCCTCGATTCCGGCGAACGCGGCGGTGGACCTGACCGTCCAGTCGGTGCCGACCCAGCAGTACGGGGTGCTGCACGGCCATGTGAAGTCCGTCGACCGGACCGTCCAGACCCGGCAGCAGATCGCCGCGTTCCTCGGCGACAGCCAGCTGGGCGAGCAGTTCACCAAGAAGGGCCGGCCGGTGGCCGTCCTGGTCCGGCTCGACCGGTCGTCCGGCACGAAGAGCGGCTACCAGTGGTCCTCAGCGGACGGGCCGCCGTACACCCTCGCTTCCATGACCCTGGCCACGGGTTCGATCCGGCTGGCCGATCAGCGTCCCGTCGATTGGCTGCTCCCGTGACCGCTCCCCAGGACACCCTGCCGCCGTCGGCGCGCGGCAGACGGCGGGCCGCCCCGCCGAAGCGCACGGTCCCCAAGAGCCGGCAGAAGACCGTACGCACCCCCACCGTCCTCCAGATGGAGGCCGTCGAGTGCGGCGCCGCCTCCCTCGCCATGGTGCTCGGCCACTACGGCCGGCACATCCCCCTCGAGGAACTGCGCATCGCCTGCGGTGTCTCCCGGGACGGCTCGCGGGCCAGCAACCTCCTCAAGGCGGCCCGTAGTTACGGCCTGACGGCCAAGGGCATGCAGATGGACACGGCCGCGCTCGCCGAGGTGAAGGCGCCCGCGATCCTGTTCTGGGAGTTCAACCACTACGTCGTGTACGACGGCATGGGGCGCCGCTTCGGCCGGCGGGGCGTGCACATCAACGACCCCGGCAAGGGCCGCCGGTTCGTGCCCATGGAGGACTTCGACACCAGCTTCACCGGCGTCGTCCTGGTCATGGAGCCGGGCCCCGACTTCGAGAAGGGCGGCCGCAGGCCGGGTGTCCTGGGCGCCATGCCGGCCCGGCTGCGCGGCACCTCGGGCACCATGCCCGCCGCCGTCCTCGCGAGCCTGCTGCTGGTGGCGGTGGGCGCGGCGATGCCCGCGCTGAGCCGTACCTACATCGACATGTTCCTGATCGGCGGCCAGACCTCGCTGCTCGGCGTGCTGTTCGCGTCGATGGGCACCTGTGTGGCGCTGACGATCGCGCTGACCTGGCTGCAACAGGCGAACCTGCTGCACGGCCGCGTCATCTCCTCCACGCTCTCCAGTGCCCGCTTCCTGCGGCACCTGCTGCGGCTTCCGGTCACCTTCTTCTCCCAGCGCAGCCCGGCCGACCTGGTCCAGCGGCTCCAGTCGAACGACGCGGTCGCCGAGACCCTGGCCCGTGACCTCGCGGCGGCCGGCGTCGACGCGATCGTCGTCGTGCTCTACGCGGTCCTCCTCTACACCTACGACCCGCAGCTGACGGCCGTCGGCATCGGCGTCGCACTGCTCAACGTCGTGGCCATGCGGGTCGTCATACGGCTGCGGGCGACGCGTACCGCGAAGCTGCGCGCCGACAGCGCCCGGCTGACCAACACGGCCTACACCGGTCTCCAGCTGATCGAGACGATGAAGGCGACCGGCGGCGAGGACGGCTACTTCCGCAAGTGGGCCGGGCAGCACGCCACCACGCTGGAGGAGCAGCAGCGCCTCGGGGTGCCGAGCGCCTGGCTGGGCGTGGTCGCGCCGACGCTCGCGACGCTCAACAGCGCGCTGATTCTCTGGATCGGCGGCCTGCGCGCGGTGGAGGGCGGCATCTCGGTCGGTCTCCTTGTCGCGTTCCAGGCCCTCGTCACCCGCTTCACCGCGCCGATCACCCGCCTCAACGGTGTCGCGGGCCGCATCCAGGACTTCGCGGCCGACGTGGCACGTCTCAAGGACGTCGAGAACTTCCAGGCCGACCCGCTCTACGCCCGCCCCGGCGGTGGCGAGTCGACCCGGCGGCTGCAGGGCCATGTCGAACTGGAGAACATCACGTTCGGCTACAGCCCGCTCGACCAGCCGCTGCTGAGCGGGTTCAGCCTGACGGTCGGCCCCGGACAGCAGGTGGCGCTGGTGGGCGGTTCCGGAAGCGGCAAGTCCACGGTCTCCCGGCTGATATCGGGTCTCTACGCCCCCTGGGAGGGCGTGATCCGCATCGACGGGCAGCGGCTGGCGGACATCCCGCGCGGGGCGCTCGCGGCTTCGGTCTCCTTCGTGGACCAGGACGTGTTCCTCTTCGAGGGGACGGTCCGCGACAACGTGGCGCTGTGGGACCCGTCGATCCCGGACGACGCGGTGGTCGCGGCGCTTCAGGACGCGGACCTGTACGACGTCGTCACGCGCCGCCCGGGCGGCATCCACAGCCGGGTCGAGCAGGACGGGCGCAACTTCTCCGGCGGTCAGCGCCAGCGCCTGGAGATCGCGCGGGCGCTGGTGCGCAACCCCAGCATCCTGGTCCTCGACGAGGTGACGAGCGCGCTGGACGCGGAGACCGAGCAGACGGTCATCGACAATCTGCGCAAGCGCGGCTGTGCCTGTGTGGTGATCGCGCACCGGCTCAGCACCGTGCGCGACAGCGACGAGATCGTGGTGCTCCAGCACGGCACGATCGTGGAACGGGGGCGGCACGACGCCCTGGTGACGGCCGGCGGCGCGTATGCCCAGCTGGTCAGGGAGCGGTGAGATGACGGCGGTTCACGAGGGCGACCTCGTCCTCGGTGCCCTGGGTTCGATGGGCACCCCGTACGACTGCTCGGGGCTCGGCCGCCTCGATCTGGAAGGGCCGCAGGTGCTGTGGCTGGTGGCGGCCGGCGCCATGGACCTGTTCGCGGTGGACGCCGTCCAGCAGGGCCAGTGGCACCACCTCGGCCGTCTCGAAGCGGGCTCGCTGCTGCTCGGCCCGGTCGCGGGACCGCAGCACACCCTGGTCGCCAGGCCGCTGCGGGAGTGCGTGATGCGCCGGATCTCGCTGCGCGAGCTGTACGAGTCCGGGGGCACCCAGACCTGGTCGTACGACGAGTACGGCAACGCCCAGTACGTTCCGCCGACCACGAGTCCGCTGGAGTACGCCCTCGCCCTGGGCGTCGGCCGCGGCCTCTCCATCCTCTTCCAGGCGCCGATGGCCACCGAGCGGGCCGCCGCGCCGACCGACGACGACGTCTTCTGGATGCAGGTCCCGCCGGGTAGCGTGCAGTACGGCTCGCTGTACGGCGAGGAGGCGGCGGCCGACCTGCTGATGGATCCCGGCGTCTGGCAGGGCATGGTCGACCAGCAGTACCGGCTGCTCGCCACCCTCGACCGGTGGATCGAGCAGTTGGAGCGCAGCCACGAGCACCGTACGGCGGCGGGTATCAAGGCGGGCGAGGCCGTGCGCGTCCAGGCCGACCGCACGCTGCTGGCGTCCATCGGGAAGTCGTCGGCGAAGCGCACCACCGCGGCCGACGCCGATGCCACGTACGCGGCCTGCAAGCTGGTCGCCGGCGCGGCCGGGATCGCGCTCGCCGAGCCCGCGCAGAGCGGCACCGAGAGCGACCGGCTCGACCCGGTGGAGCGCGTCGCGATCGCCTCGCGTGTCCGCACCCGGGCCGTACGGCTCGACGGCCGCTGGTGGCGCGACAACACGGGCCCGCTGGTGGGCCACCGGGCCCTGTCCGGCGCGCCGGTCGCGCTGCTGTGGCGGCGCGGCGGATACGTCGCCGTGCAGCCCTCGTCCGGCCGCGAGACGCCGATCGAGAAGGCCAACGCGGAGGAGTTCGAGCCGCGTGCCGTCATGTTCTACCGCCCGCTGCCCGAGCGGGGTCTGGGTCCGCTGCGGCTGATGCGGTTCAGCATGCGGGGCACCGGCGGCGATCTGCGCAATCTCCTGGCCAGTGGTCTGGTGACGGTGGCGGTCGGCGCCCTCGTGCCGATCGCCACCGGCAAGGTGCTCGGCGAGTACGTGCCGAAGGCCCAGCACGGTCTGATCGTCCAGGTCTGTCTGGCCATCATGATCACGAGCGTCGTGTCGGCGGCGTTCATGCTGCTCCAGAACCTCACCCTCCTGCGGATGGAGGGGCGGATCGAGGCGACGCTCCAGCCGGCCGTCTGGGACCGGCTGCTCAGGCTCCCGACGAAGTTCTTCACCTCCCGCTCCACCGGCGAGCTGGCCAGCGCGGCGATGGGTATCAGCTCGATACGCCGGCTGCTGGCGGGCGTCGGCCCCACGGTCGCCCAGTCGGTCACCGTCGGCGCGATGAACCTGGGACTGTTGTTCTGGTACAGCGCGCCGATGGCGCTGGCGGCGATCGGGATGCTGGTCGTCATCGCCGGTGTGTTCCTGGGGCTCGGCCTGTGGCAGGTGCGCTGGCAGCGCCGTCTCGTCGTGCTCAGCAACAAGCTGAACAACCAGGCGTTCCAGACTCTGCGCGGTCTGCCCAAGCTGCGGGTCGCGGCGGCCGAGAACTACGCGTACGCCGCCTGGGCGGGCGAGTTCGCGCGCAGCCGTGAGCTCCAGCAGAAGGTCGGCCGCATCAAGAACCTCACCACGGTGCTGGGCGCGGTGTATCTGCCGCTCTGCTCGCTGCTGATGTTCATGCTGCTCGCGGGCCCGGCGCGGGGGGCGATGTCGGCGGCCGCGTTCCTCACCTTCAACACCTCGGTGACCATGCTGCTGACGTCGGTCACCCAGCTGACCGGCGCCTTCGTCTCGGCGGTGGCCGCGCTGCCGATGTTCGAGGAGATCAAGCCGGTGCTCGACGCGACTCCGGAGGTGCGCACGGCGAGCACCCGCCCCGGCGTCCTGTCCGGCGGCATCGAGGCGCGGCGCCTCTCCTTCCGGTACGCGGACGACGGTCCGCTCGTCCTCGACGACGTGTCCTTCGAGATCAAGCCGGGCGAGTTCGTGGCGATCGTCGGCCCGAGCGGCTGCGGCAAGTCCACGCTGCTGCGGCTGCTGATCGGCTTCGACAAGCCGGTCTCGGGAAGTGTCCTGTACGACGGCCAGGACCTGGGCGCCCTCGACCAGTCGGCCGTACGCCGGCAGTGCGGTGTCGTACTGCAGCACGCCCAGCCCTTCACCGGGTCGATCCTGGACTGCATCTGCGGCACCGAGCCGTACACGCCCGAGGAGGCGATGGCGGCGGCCGAGATGGCGGGGCTCGCCGAGGACATCAAGCGGATGCCGATGGGGCTGCACACCATCGTCCAGGGCAGCGGGGCGATCTCCGGCGGCCAGCGGCAGCGGCTGATGATCGCCCAGGCGCTGATCCGCCGACCGCGCATCCTCTTCTTCGACGAGGCCACCAGCGCCCTCGACAACGAGACGCAGCGCACGGTCATCGAGAGCACGAAGGCCCTCAACGCCACCCGTGTCGTGATCGCCCACCGGCTGTCCACGGTGATGGACGCGGACCGCGTGATCGTGATGGAGGACGGCCGGGTCGCCCAGCAGGGGCCGCCCGCGCAGCTGCTCGCGGACACGGGCGGGCGGCTGCACGAGCTGGTGCGGCGGCAGCTGGCGTGACCGGTCAGTCCAGGCCCGGGACCGGAGCACCGGAGGGGAACCCCGCCTCGACGTAGCCGCGGTAGATCTCCTTCCAGGGCGCCGTGGCACCCGCGTGCGGGCCTTCGAGCCGCTCGCCCCGCGCCCTCGCGTCCAGGGCGGCGAGGCAGACCTCCCATCCGGCGGCGTTGCGGGCGGCGGCCTTCGCGTCCGCCAGGACGTTGGTGAGCGTGCAGCGGGTGCGCTTGCCGTCCAGGGGTTCGAGGTCGAAGTGGAGTTCGTCGCCGCCCCACTCGAAGGACAGGTGCCCGGGCACGTCGACGGCGATGACCCGGCCCGTGGAGTTCTCCATGTTCGGGTCGCCGCTGAACGTGATCGTGCCGCCGGGGCGCAGCTCGATCTCGGCGCGGGAGGGGAACCACCGGGCCAGCTCGTCGGGGTCGGTCACGAACTGCCAGACGCGGTCGGCGGGATGGTCGTAGACACGGCTGAAACGGACGGCGGGGCGGCCGTCGGGGAGGGTGAGGTGGGTACCGGTGAGTTCGGTTGACATGGTGCCTCGGTCCTTGGGCGGGGGGGCGTCGCGGCTCACTCCCAGCGAAACGTTGCCGTTTCGCTGGGAGTGGTCTAGCCTCGATGTGTACGAAACGGTTTCGTTTACGTTTCTCTTCGAACGGCTTCCCTGGAGTGGTTCCCCCATGTCCCAGAAGACTCTGACCGAAAGCACCCGGACGGGTGCCGCGCAGGCGCCGCCCGCGGCCTCGTCCCGGCGGTGGTGGATCCTCGCGGTCGTCGCCATAGCCCAGTTGATGGTCGTCCTCGACGCCACCATCGTGAACATCGCTCTGCCGTCGGCGCAGGCGGACCTCGGGTTCTCCGACGGCAACCGGCAGTGGGTCGTCACCGCGTACGCGCTGGCGTTCGCCTCGCTGCTCCTGCTCGGCGGCCGCATCGCCGACCTCTTCGGCCGCAAGCCCGCCTTCCTGGCCGGCGTCACCGGATTCGCGCTGGCCTCCGCGCTCGGCGGCGCCGCGACGAGCTTCGAGATGCTGGTCACCGCACGTGCCCTGCAAGGGGTCTTCGGCGCGCTCCTCGCGCCCGCCGCGCTCTCGCTCCTGAACACGACGTTCACCGACGCGCGGGAGCGGGCCAAGGCGTTCAGCGTGTACGGCGCCATCGCCGGCGCCGGTGGCGCGGTGGGCCTGTTGCTCGGCGGCATCCTGACCGACGCGTTCGACTGGCGCTGGACGCTGTACGTCAACGTGGCCATCGCCGTGGTCGCCTTCGCCGGCGGCTGGTTGTCGCTGAGCAACCACCGCGACGCCACGAACTCCAAGCTGGACGTGCCGGGTACGGTGCTGGTCGCCGGAGGTCTCTTCGCCCTGGTCTACGGCTTCTCCAACGCCGAGACGCACGACTGGGGTTCGCCGCGGACCTGGGGCTTCCTGATCGCCGGCGGTGTGCTGCTGACGGCCTTCGCCTGGTGGCAGACGCGTGCCGCACACCCGCTGCTGCCGCTGCGCATCCTGCTCGACCGCAGCCGCGGTGCCTCGTACCTCGCCGTGCTCATCACCGGCGCGGGCATGTTCGGTGTATTCCTCTTCCTCACCTACTACCTTCAGCTGAACCTGGGCTTCAGCCCCACCAGGACCGGTGTGGCGTTCCTGCCGATGGTCGGGGCGCTGATGGTGACGGCGCAGCTCGGCACCACGGTGCTGCTGCCGCGGATCGGGCCGAAGGCCGTCATCCCGCTGGGCTTCGCGATCGCCACGGTCGGCATGGCCTGGCTGACCGGCATCGGAACCGGTTCGCACTACGCGACCGCGGTGCTGCCGCAGCTGATCGTGATCGGCGTGGGCCTCGGCATGGTGATGCCGCCGGCCATGCAGCTCGCCACCGGCGGGGTGGGGCCCGAGGACGCGGGTGTCGCCTCCGCGACGGTCAACGCCATGCAGCAGGTGGGCGGTTCGATCGGTACGGCGCTGCTGAACACGCTGGCCGCGAGCGCCGCGACCGGCTATCTGTCCGGCAAGGACGCGACCAGCAAGCTGGTCCGGGCACAGGCGACGATCGAGAGCTACACCACCGCGTTCTGGTGGTCGGCGGTCTTCTTCGTCGCGGGCGCGGTGATCGCGTTCCTGCTCTATCGCCCCGGGAAGCCTGAGCAGGCCGCGGACGCCGCACCGGTCGTCCACATGTGAGCGCCGACTAGACCGAGGGGCCGCCGTCCGCAGGGAGACGGCGGCCCCTCTTCCGCTTTCGGTGGTGGGCCATCGCGGTGGCGAGGCGGGCCCGCCGGGCCGGTTCGGCGCACGGCACGGCCGGCCGGTACACGGCGAGTCCGCGACCACGCTTCTCCAGCGTCAACTGATCCGGCGCGCAGGTGACTTCACCGTCGTAGGCGAGGTTCCGCGTGCCGCCGAGGCCCTCCAGCCGGACCCGGGACACAGGGGCGGCGCTGTAGACCCGGGAACGGCCGAGCGTGCCGGCGAGCGCGGCGGCGATCACGCGCGTACGGGCGTAGCGGCGGTCGCCGTCGATCAGGCGCAGGTCGAGCAGTCCGTCGTCCAGGCGCGGCCGGAAGGCGGGGGCGAAGCCGTCGGGGACGTGGTGGCCGTTGCCGGCGAAGAGCAGCCACAGGCGTCGGGGGCGGCCGTCGATACGCAGTTCCACGGGGGTCGCGGTGCGCAGGACCCGGGCGAGGGCGACGGCCTCGGCGGACCACTTGCCCCATCGCCCCTCCAGTCGCTCGCGGAGCCGGAGGAGTTCGGGATACGGCCCGATGCTGAAGGCGTTGAGGAAGAGCACGTCGTGCCCCTCCTTCGGTGCCGCCACTCCCAAGTCCACCGCGACGGCCTCGCCCCGGGCGACCGCGACGGCGGTGTCGTCGAAGTCCGGGACGCCCACGTCCAGGGCGAAGTGGTTGAGGGTGCCGCCGGGGAACACGGCGAGCGCGAGCCCGTGGCGGGCCGCGGCGCGCGCCGCCGCGTCGACGCTGCCGTCGCCCCCGCACACGCCCAGCGCGCCGCCGCGCCGCGCGGCCCGGCCGGCCGCCCCGGCGAGCAGCGCGGCGAAGTCGTCGTCCGGGCCGAACTCGACGAGTTCGGCCCGGGGCAGCAGGACGCGCAGGCGCTCGACGGCCGGCAGGACCGCGCCGGGCAGTCCGGTTCCGGCCCGCCCGTCGACGAGGACGACCAGGTCCTCGCCGCCCGGCAGCGCGGGTGCGTGGGTGGTGGGACGCACCCGTTCCGGGACCCCTTGGCGCGGCGGCCACCAGCGGCAGGTGAGCGCGGCGGCGCCGGCGCCGATCGCCATACCGGCCAGGACGTCCCCGGGGTAGTGCACGCCGACATAGACCCGAGAGAAGGCGACCGCCGCGGCCAGCGGCGCGACCAGTGCGCCGTAGCCGGTGGACTCGAGGGCGACGCCGGTCGCGAACGCCGCCGCCGAGGCGGAGTGTCCCGACGGGAAGGAGGTGGTGTGCGGCTGCCGGGTGAGGTGGCGGATCTGCGGTACGAGGTCGAGCAGCGGCCGGGGGCGCCTGGTGGCCCACTTGGCGACGGTGTTGACGGTGAGCGAGGCCAGCGCGAGGGAGCCGACACCGCGCACGGCGGCGCGTCTGGCGGTGCGCCCGTCGGCCGTCGCGAGCACGGCGGCCGCGGCGAACCACAGCCGCCCGTGGTCGGCGGCGCGGCTGAGCCGGATGAGCGCCGGATCGGCGCCGGAAAGCCGCGCGGCGGCCACCCGGGTGAACAGCCGCTGGTCCAGCTCGCCGAGAAAGCGCATGCTCCACGGCTACCGGAGCGGACCCGCACCGGCATTCCGGACGACTCCAACCGGTGACGCGACTGCTCCGGGCGGCGCAGTGCGACCACCGGGGGCAGGGCGCGCCTCAGGCGAAGGGGACTTCGAAGTGGACGACACCGGAACCGCCTGGCTCCTCGCGCTCGTCCCACACGGCCTTTCCGAGCGAGCGCCAGAAGGCCTCGGCGCCCGGGATCCCCGGATCCGTGTGCAGATAGACGGAGCGGTAGCCGCCGTCCGCGGCCGCGAAGGCGAGGAGCTCGCCGACCAGGCGGCGGGCCAGGCCGCGTCTGCGGTGCCCCGGGCGGACGTACACGCGCCGCAGCTGCGCTGTCTCCCCCGACGGGTAACGCCGGGCCAGCGGGCGGGGGTTGGGCGGATGGGCCGGGCCGCGGGAGTCGAGGGCGGCCGTAGCGGCGACCTCGCCGTCGGAGCCATCGAGCGCGACCAGCAGAGTGTGGCGGGGCGAGGCCAGGTAGGCGCCCGCGAGATCGATGATGTCGCCGTGCCAGCGCGGAACGTAGCCGGTGCCGAAGTCGCGGTAGACGGTGTCGAGCATCACGGCTCGCGCACCGTCGAGGTCGCCGGGGGTCGCCGCCCTGATGCTGCATTCATGCACCTGCACATCATATGCATTAAGTGCGGGGGCTTCGGCTCCCGCAACTGCCATCACCTGTCAATACCTCAGCCGAGACAGGGCCGGTACCAGCCGAGGCCCAACAGGCCGCGCTCGTCGGACACCCCGGGCTCGGCGAAGTACTTCAGCGCACCGGAGGCGAACGTTTTCAGAAACCGGGCCAACACTTCTGACCGGACCGGGAGTTGAGGTGATGGCACGATGGCGGTCGGCACCCGACGATCCGGAAGCGGAGGCACGTACGTGAAGTTCGTTCTCGAAGTCGACCTGGAGAACGCGGCCTGGGGCGAGGAGACCGCCACGGAGCTGGGGCGGATCCTGCGCTACTGGGGCGGCAATCTCCACCACTACGAGATGAAGCCCGGCGACGGCTCCGCCGTATACGACTCCGGCTATCGCGAAGTGGGGCGCTGGTCCCTCACGTCCGACTGACGCAGGAGGCCGGCCGGACGGCCCCACTCCGTCCGGCCGGCCCCTATGCGAGATCACGTGGCGCACCGCGACGAGGCTCGCACTCCCCAGCTACGGGCCTCGGTCCACGTTCACGGGTCCGCGCGATCCCGGTCCTCAGAACGTGAAGACGGTCGTCCCGTAGGAGTTCTTCACGCACTCGTTGGCGAAGGTGCGCTCGTACGCGACGCGCTTGCCCTGCCACACGCCCTCGACCGTGACGACCACAGGGTCGTACTGCCGGGTACACATGGCATCGCTTCTGGCACTCAAGGCATCGAAGTCGCCGCCCGTCGCCCGCAGTTCGGCACAGGCGGAGACGGCGGCCGGATGGGTGCCCGAGGCGGTCGGGGCGCAGTTCAGCGTGACGGCGCGCTCAGGGGTGGCGGTGGCCGCGCTCTGGCCGTGGCCCGTGGTGAGCACCAGGGCCGAGGGGGCGTAGAGCCCGGAGGCGGCGGCGTTCGGGGTGGCGAGGGAAGCCCCGGCGAGGGGGCCGCAGACGGCGGTGGCGGTCAGGGTCAGGGTCACTGCCCAGCGTGCGGTGTTCGGCATTGTGTGCATCCTTCCGCTTGATTGGTGAACCGTTTCTGCTCCGCTCGCACATGAGGCGAAGTCAGGCCGGTCCGGTGCCGGTTCGGCGAGCGCGAGTCTGCCGAGTCCGGGCGGGAAACACACATCGACCCCACAGCTTTCGGTAACTTTGAGTATTGAATCAGTGGCGTGAAGTGACAGAGTTCGAACGCCCGATCCCCAGAACTGAGCGGTTGCCGCTCACCCGGGGTGACCCGCTGGCCGGATCTCCACGGTTCGGCAATAGGCCTGAAACATTCCGGTTCAGCTCATGGCAGACCCCGACCGGACCCCTTGCGTTTGCCTCACGATGGAGTAATGGTCATTACATGATTACTTCGGAGCAACGCGAGAAGCTGCGCGGCTGGTTCGCCGGCCGCCTGCCCGACGATCTGTTCGAGAGCCTGGTGGAGGTGGCGGTCGACCGGGAGGAGATCACCGTTGTCGGCCGCATTCCCGAGCCCCGGCTCACCGACGGCGCCTCGGCCGCCGAGAAGGAGGCCGCGGTCCAGTCCCGGGTCCAGGAGTTCCGCGAGCGCACCCGTGACGAGCGGGTCGCGGTGGCACGTGAGGCGGAGCACCGGTTCCGCAGGAAGGTCTCCTGGGGGGTGGAGTGCGGGGGCGAGCGCGCCCTGTTCACGCAGGTCGCCGCCCCCGTCATGACCCGGCTGCGGCAGCCCGAGCGCCAGGTCCTCGACACCCTCATCGCCGCGGGAGTCGCCCGCAGCCGCAGCGACGCCCTCGCCTGGTGCGTACGACTGGTCCAGCGCCACACGGACGACTGGCTCGCGGAGCTGCGCGACTCGCTGGAACATGTGCAGCGGGTACGGGCGCAGGGCCCGGACGCCGACCCCCAGGACAGCGCCGACAGCCCCGCCGCCGAGGAGTGATCCACGCGACGCCGGACGTCGCACCGACGCAGCGACGCACCCGGGGCACGGGTGAGGCCCACGTCCGTCCGGCGTACGTATGACTGCGCCCCTCGGGGGTACCGCACCACACTGTCAACAGGGGGCGAATTCGAGACGAGGTGGTCGCGGATGAAGTTCGGAGTGTCGACGTTCCTCACCGACGAGGGCATCGGTCCGGCGGCGCTGGGGCCGGCCCTGGAGGAGCGCGGGTTCGACGCGCTGCTCCTGGCCGAGCACTCGCACATCCCGGTGAAGCGGGAGACGCCGTACCCGGGCGGCGGCGAGCTGCCGCGCGTGTACTACCGCACGCTCGATCCGTTCGTGGCGCTCGGCGCGGTCGCCTCGGTGACCAGCGAGCTGCTTCTGGGCACGGGGATCGCGCTGGTGGTCCAGCGCGATCCGATCCACACGGCGAAGGAAGTGGCCAGCCTCGATCTGGTCTCCGGCGGCCGTGCCGTGTTCGGTGTCGGCGCCGGCTGGAACCGGGAGGAGATGCGCAACCACCGGACGGATCCGACCGAACGTGGCCGGCTGATGGACGAACGGATCCGCGCGATCATCGAACTGTGGACCAAGGACGAGGCCGAGTTCCACGGCGACTTCGTCGACTTCGCCCCCGTCTACTCCTGGCCCAAGCCCGTCCAGCGGCCGCACCCGCCGATCTGGGTCGGCGGCGGCAGCGAGCGCACCTTCGCCCGTGTCGCCGAGTACGGGGCGGCGTGGATGCCCAGCGGAGTACCGCCCAAGGAGCTGGGCGCGCAGATCGAGCGCATGCGCAAGACGGCCGGAGACCGGCCGGCCGTGGTGGTGTACGCGGCCCAGCACGACCGGGAGTCGCTCGACACCTACGCGGAACTCGGCGTCGAGCGCGTCCTGCTCTATCTGCCGACCCAGCCGGAGGACGAGACGCTGCGCACGCTGGACGAGCTGGCCGAGGCCGTGTCCGCCTACCGGTGACAGCGTCCGGCGGCCTGCGCCGGCTTCCGGCTGCCTGTACCGACTTCCGGCGGCCTACGCATCCGGCTGCCTGTACCGGCTTCCGGCGGCCGGAGATTCGGAGCGCACCGTGCCGGACATGGACGAGGACGAGGCGCGCCGCCGGTTCATGGCGGCGCGGGTGGCACGCCTGGCGACGGTGGACACCGAGGGACGCCCCCACCTGGTGCCGGTCGTGTTCGCTCGGCACGGCGCCGAGGTCGTCACCGCCGTCGACTGGAAGCCCAAGAGGTCGCCGCGCCTCAAGCGGCTGCGCAACATCGCCGCCCACCCGGCCGTCTGCCTGCTCGTGGACGCGTACGACGAGGACTGGGACCGGCTGTGGTGGGTGCGGGCGGACGGCCGCGCCCGCATCCTGCCGCCCGACGCGCCGGAGCCCCGCGTCCGGGAGGAGTACGCCGCGGTGCTCGCCGTGCTGCGGGAGAAGTACGCGCCGTACCGGCAGCGGCCGCCGGGCGGTCCGGTGATCGCGATCACCGTGCACCGGTGGCACGGCTGGCGCGCCGCGCCGGGGGCCGACCCGACCGGCTGAACGGTGCGCGAGACGCCCCGGCGACGGACGGATTTCGGCAGACCCCGTAAGGACGGCATTCGCCCACGCCGCACACCCCGGCGGCGACACCGGCCATCCTTCTCTCCGCGCCACATCGCTCAGAGGCGGAGCAGCCGCGGCTCGGCGACCGTCCGCTGCCGGCTGCGTTCTCCGAGGTCTGCGGACTCGCCTGTCACCGGGTGAGGGTTCCCACCGGGCGATGTGCGCACCACAGTGGACGGATCTTGTCGCAGTCGCCAGGATCGACGGCGTACAGCGCGGTCTCACGGACGAGAGGCGGGACGTACGGATGGCCAAGCACTGGGCCGACTTCCAGTACGAGATCTATCTGAACGGAATGACGGGTGCCGTACCGCGGCTGCCCACCGATCTGACTCGGCTGGAGGAACTCACCGAGCAGCGGCTCGGCCCCGGTCCGGTCGGCTATGTGGCGGGCGGCGCGGGCAATGGCAGCACCGCCCGCGCCAACCGGTCCGCGCTCGACCGGCGCCGGATCGTGCCCCGGATGCTGCGTGATGTGCACGAACGCGACCTGTCCGTCGAGGTGTTGGGGCGGACGCTGCCCGCGCCGCTGGCGCTCGCCCCGGTCGGCGTGCTGTCGATCATGCACCCGGACGCGGAGTCCGCCGCCGCGCGGGCCGCCGCCGCGCAGGGTGTCCCGTACATCCTGTCCTCGGCCTCCAGCACCCCCATGGAGCGGGTCGCGGAGGCGATGGGCGACGCGGAGCGCTGGTTCCAGCTGTACTGGGCGAAGGACCGCGAGGTCACCCGGAGCTTCCTGAACCGGGCGAAGGCGGCCGGGTACACCGCGCTGTTCGTCACCCTCGACACGCCGCTGCTGGCCTGGCGGCCGCGGGATCTCGACCAGGCGTATCTGCCGTTCCTGCACGGCGTGGGCACCGCCAACTACTTCACCGACCCGGCGTTCCGGGCGGGCCTGGCCAAGCCGGTGCACGAGGATCCGAACGCTGCCGTGATGCACTTCGTGAGCATGTTCGCGGACCCCGGCAAGACCTGGCCCGACCTCGAGTTCCTGCGGGAGAACTGGGACGGCCCGATCGTCCTCAAGGGCATCCTGCACCCGGACGACGCCCGGCGGGCCGCGAGCGCCGGGATGGACGGTGTGGTCGTCTCCAACCACGGCGGCCGCCAGGTCGCCGGTTCCGTGGCGGCGGCCGACGCGCTGCCGCGTGTGGTGGAGGCGGCGGGCGACCGGCTGACCGTCCTCTTCGACAGTGGGATCCGCACGGGCGACGACATCTTCAAGGCGCTCGCGCTCGGCGCGCGGGCGGTGCTCGTCGGACGACCGTACGCGTACGGGCTCGGACTCGACGGGCAGGCGGGCGTCGAGCACGTCGTGCGCTGTCTGCTCGCCGAGTTCGACCTCACCCTGGCGCTGTCCGGGCACGCCGGGCCGGGGACGCTCAGCCCCGACGACCTGATCGAGGAAACCGTATGACCGTCACCAAGAACGTCCTCGCCGTCGTCCCGCCCCATGTCGGCGGCCGCGGCGCGGGGGCCGCGCTCGCCTCGGTCTTCCCCGGCCAGGCCCGCGTCACCGTCGTCGAGGCGACCGACGAGGACCCCGCCGCACTGCGCGAGGCCCACGTCATCATCACGGGCCTCGGCCCGGTGACCGCCGAACACATCGCCGCGGCACCGGAGTTGCAGCTCATCCAGTGCGCGAGCCACGGCTTCGACTACGTCGATCTGGACGCCGCGCGCGCCAGGGGCCTGCCCGTGTGCAACATCGGCTCCAGCGGCGCGGAGCAGCAGAACGTGGCCGAGCAGACGTTCGCGCTGATGCTGGCCCTGGCCAAGCAGCTGGTCCCGGCGCACACCGCGCTCGTCGACGCCGACTGGGCGCTGCCGAGGCTCCAGCGGTCCATCACGGAGCTGTCCGGCAAGACCCTCGGCATCGTCGGGCTCGGGCACATCGGGGAGGAAGTCGCCCGGCGTGCCGTCGCGTTCGACATGCGCATCGTGTACGCGGGCCGGGAGCGCGTCGGCGCGGAGAGGGAGGCCCGGCTCGGCGGGGCGCGTCACGTCGGGCTCGACGAGCTGCTGCGCACCGCCGACTACGTCACCCTGCACGCGCCGCTCACCGAGGCGACCCGCCATCTCCTCGACGCCGACCGGCTCGCGCTGCTCAAGCCCACCGCGTTCGTGATCAACACCGCCCGGGGCGCCCTGATCGACCAGGACGCCCTCGCGGACGCACTGGAGAAGGGCGCGCTCGCCGGAGCGGGCATCGACGTCTTCGACCCCGAACCGCCCACGTCCGCCCTGCGGTTGCTCAGGGCGCCGAACGTGGTCCTGTCGCCGCATGTCGCCGGCGTCACCCGCGAGACGCTCGTCCGGATCGCACTGGCCGCCGTCCAGAACGCCGCCGACTTCGTGGCCGGCGAGACGCCGCGCGACCTCGTGTCCTAGGTCCTGTTGCCGCGCGGCAACGTCGCCTCGCCGTTGTGGGCCGGCGGCGCGTGGCTGTCGCCGTGGGGCGGCAGCCACGCGTTCGGCCGCTACAGGCCGACGCCGATCTCGCCCAGCAGGTCGGGCAGGTGAACGGTCAGCGGCAGCACCGGCTCGGGGGTGGAGGTGTCCGTGACCGTCAGGGACCGGCGTTCCCCGTAGTTCTCCGACGGGGGCGCGGACGAGGCGACCGGGGCGTCCGTGAGCCGGGTGCCCGGTGACGCGGGCACGGGCGTGGGCGCGGGGGTGGCGGCAGGCGCATCGGTGGCGGGCGTGGCCGACGGGGGTGTCGTACCGGCGATCGACAGCGACTCGGGCTGGTCCGACGGGGAGTCGGTCAGCCACCGCTGCTTGTCGGAACCGTCCCGTACCTTGACGACGATGTCGGCGTCCGGATCGGTGTTGCCGGGTGTGACGGCGAGGCTGCCCTTGCGGCGGGACAGCACCTCGCCCTGCACGGTCAGGTCGTAACGCACGTCGCCGCCGTGGGCGGAGCTCTCGGCGACGCAGCGGCCGAGCTCCGCGACCCCGTCGACCGCACCGGAGTCCAGGCACAGTTCGGGGTCGGCCACGCTGCGCAGCAGTCCGTCCTTCTCGTACGTCCACTGCTGGGTCCATGCGGAGGAGCACACCGCGAGCTTGGTTCCCGCGCCGGCCTTCGCCTCGCCCCGGACGTCGAGGCACAGGTCGGCGGCGAGGTTGCGCAGCCGGGTCTGCCGGGGCGTGGTGGGCAGGCCGGCCGAGTCGGGGGGCGACGACACCGTGGGCGGGATCTGCGAGCCGGGGGTGGGCAAGACGGTCGTACGGCCGCCGCTCGCGCTCGTGGAGGCGGTCGGGTCGACGTTCCCGTCGTCGTTCGACCACAGGCCCGTGACGAGGAAGGTGGCAAGGACGGCGGCGGAGGCGATACCGACGCCGGTGAGCACTGCCCGCGCGCCGCGCTCCCCCACCGGGGTGCGGCGGCCCGGGGCGGGGATCTGGGCCAGCAGCCGGTGGCGCCCGCCGCTGCCCGGGCGCCCGCCCGAGCCGGACACGCCCCGAGCGCGCCCTCCGTACGGGGTGCGTCCCGGTCTGGACTCGAGATAGCGCCGGGCACCCCAGCCGAGTACCGCTTCGGCGAGCAGACCGCCGAGCGCGCCCTCGAAATGGCTGAGCTGCTCGGCGGCGTTACGGCAGAAGCGGCACCCCAGAAGATGCCGCTGGACATCGGGAAGCAAGGCGCCACCACGGCGAATCGGCACATCGAGGAGCCGGTTGTAGAGGCGGCATTCCTTGGTCGGCGCCAGCTCCCGGTGGGCGCGCACACAGCCTTCACGGAATTGTTCGCGGGCCTGTTCCAGAGCGGCCGTCGCGGTGTCGGTGCCGATGCCCGACAAACCGGCCGGTACGGATATGCTCTCGGCTTCGACCTCGGTGTGCCACAACAGGCATCGGGAGAGGCCCGGGAGCGTCAGGAAAGAGCGCTCGGCGAGAACCCGATTCTCGGGTGTCAGGGACTTCGCGGCCCGCATACCACGCCCCCCGGCGGGTTTCCTCAGCTCCGGCAGAACGCCGGATATCCGCTCTTCGGCGGACCACTCCCGGACCGTGTCCCGCACCGCCACGAGCAGCGCGGGCCGCACGGCGGCGGCGGAGCCGGACCGCATCAGGCGCCCGACGACCTGCTGAAAGGCGCCGGCGGTGACGATGGACGCGACGTTCGCCGAAGACGCGAGGCAGATGACGGCGTAGTCGTACGTCGACTCCCAGTGCCGCGCCATCAGCAGCGCGACGGGATGGGGGGCCGCGCCCTCCGGCCGGCCTCTCAGCTGGCCGCCGAGACTCTCGTCCGATTCTCCGGGAGGCATGGCCGGGCGCGGGGGATAAAGCGGGCGAGGAGGGTGGGGGGTGTGCACGGAGGGGTTTCCTTCCACGGCGCAAGATGGCACACAAAGTTCTGTTCGTCGAAAAGAGTCCGGTTGATGCGGCCCTTCTTGACGGAAGCGTCAGGAAAACGTCCGAGGGCGGAGGCCACGCGGCGGGCCGTCGGCCGATGAGCCTTTTGAGCTCGTCGACAGCCCGGAATAGCGAACAGAGATGCGGACCCGACCGTTTCCCATGCGCAGGAAGGTAACCCTTGCACACGTGACTGACGCCCAACAAGGCACTTGAACAACATCCACACCATTTGAAAAATGGTCAGGTCCACGGAGCAACTCGCGCTGCTCGCACCGGCTTTCGATATTCCATGCGCCCCGTGTGAACCGGGCGCACGCGCCGACGCCCCGCGCACGCTCCCGGCGCGCGGAACTCCGTAGTCCACTGAAAGCGGCCCTTCTCGGAGGCCCCGCGCAGGACGGCGGCTCTCCCGCGCGAAACGGGCCGCCGACCCCGATCCTTCCGCCCTCGGTCGGCGGCCCCGAGGAGGCCGCATCCGCTCGGATCTGCCAGGAACGCAGCCGGTCCGCCGCGCCATAGACGTCCGCCTCGCCGGACATCGGATCGCGGACGAGGTCGACGAGCGCGCCGTACGGCGGGTCGAACCCCACCCCGCTGACGAACATGTGGGTGACCGCCGTGGCGCGGGCGAAGCGGGCGTTGGCGCTCGGCAGGGGCTTGAGCAGGGCCAGGCCCCCGGTGCGGCCCAGGCCGCGAGGTCCGCCTCTCCGAGGTGGGCCCGCAGAACGCGGGCGGCCCGGGCGAGCTGGTGGACGGGGCCGAAGGGGCGAGGCCGGCCGCCCGGCGGCGGTGCCTTCAGAGCGGCTGCCGCACACCGCGTACGTCACCGTGCGGCAGCCGCTCGCGCGGGCGGTACACGCCGACCGCGCGCGAGCGGGGGCTGCCGTCAGCTGGGCGGGACCTCCAGCCGGCTGATCCGTACCGCTCCGTCGGCGGCGCCGGGGTGTGCGCTGGTCAGGACGAGACGCAGCCGTGCGCCGCGTGCCGCGTCGAAGGTGACCACGGTCGGCGCGTCGGACCCGGTGGCCCAGTCCACGGTGGCGCCTGACACGGGCGTGTAGCGGTCACCGTCCCCGACCTGGACCTCGACGGAGGCGGGCCGGGTGTGCGTCGCGTCGACGGTGAAGGACACCTCGACGCGGTCGAAGGCGCGGGCGCGGGCCCAGGTGACCGACACCCAGTCCTCGGGCCGGGCGCCACTGAAGGCGGGCAGCAGAGCCGTGGCCGACTTGGCGAAGGCGTTGGACCAGCCGGTGGTCGGGTCGCCGTCGAGCATGGCCGCGGGGAGGGTGTCGGGGCGGCCGGAGTAACTCGCGTCGGCCGAGGGCGAGTCGGGGGCCGCCGGGTGGTCGGGCCGGAACTCGGCGGCGGGGGTGGTCGCCGTGGAGCGCGCGGGGGTGGTGCGCACGGTCGCGGTGGCCGTACGCAGGCCTTCCGAGCGTGCGGTCACCTTCAGGGTCCCCGCCTTCGTACCGGAGCGCACGATGGCAAGTGCCTTGCCGTGGAAGGCGGTTCGCGTGCTTGCCTGGTAGCGCTCGGCGCTCTCCTCCCGGCCGTTGTCGACGCCGGCGAGGGAGCCGCCGCTCACGGCGAAGGAGAGCAGGTGCTCGGCGTCGGGCACCACCACACCGCGGGCGTCGACGATCTCCGCGGTCACGAAGCACAGCGCCCGGCCGTCGGCGGCCAGTGCCGAGCGGTCGGGGGTGAGGCGAACGGCGTGGGGCGCACCGGCGGTCCGCAGGACGTCGGTGGCGACCGCCCTGCCGTTGCGGCGGGCCACCGCCTTCAGCTCCCCGGGTTCGTAGGGCACTTTCCAGACGAGGTGGAGCTTGCCCGCGCTGCCGTTCGGGCTGGTGTAACTCCCGGGGTGGGGGCCGTCGGTGACCGTCTTGTCGTCGCCGGTGGCCTCCGTCGTCTCCAAGTACGTACGGCCGTCGGTGGTCTTCTTGGTGTCGAACGTCCTGGTGCCCAGGGACTTTCCGTTGAGGAACAGTTCGACGGTGTCGACGTTGGCGTACGCCCAGACCTCGACCGTGTCGCCCGCCTGGTGGTTCCAGCTCATGGGCAGCAGATGGACCATCGGCTCGCTCGTCCACTGGCTCCTGAACAGGTGGTACATGTCCTTGGGGAAGCCGGCCGTGTCGACCGCGCCGAAGAAGGACGCCTTCACCGGGAAGACGTCGTACGGCGTGGGCTCCCCGATGTAGTCGATGCCCGACCACAGGAACTGCCCGGCGAACCACTTCCGGTCCCGGTCCTTCTTGTGCCCGTACTCGCCGCTCATCGTCCAGGAGGCGAGGTTGTTGTCGTACGAGGAGGTCGCGCGCTTGCCGGGCGTGTGGTTCTCGCCCGTGTTGAGGTGCTCGGGCTCCTGGTACGTGCCACGGGTCGAGGTCTCCGACGACGACTCCGACTCGAAGAGGAAGAGGTGGGGGTAGGCGGCGTGCAGGGCGTCCACGGACTTGGCGGTGTTGTAGTTGAGGCCGAGTCCGTCGAGCTTGGCGAGCATGAGGTCGGCCGCCGAGCCCTTGGCCGGGACGTTGCGGTACTTGTCCGAGCCGATGACGAGCGGGCGGGTGTCGTCGGCCGCCTTGATCGCACCGATGATGCGGTCGGCCATGGCGAGCCCGGCGGTGGACGTCGAGTCGGGGATCTCGTTGCCGATGGACCACAGGACCACGGCGGGCGAGTTACGGGCCGCGAGCACCATCTCGGTGGCGTCCTTCTCGCACCACTCGTCGAAGAACCGGCCGTAGTCGTACCTCGTCTTGCCGGTCCGCCAGCAGTCGAAGGCCTCCACCACCATCACGATGCCCAGTTCCTCGCAGACCTCGATCATCTGGGGCGAGGGCGGGTTGTGGGAGGTGCGGAAGGCGTTGACGCCCATGGACTTCATGATGGTCATCTGGCGGCGTACGGCGTCGATGCTGATCGCGGCCCCGAGCGCGCCCTGGTCGTGGTGCAGATCGACGCCCCTGATCTTGGCGTGGGTGCCGTTGAGATGGAAGCCCTCGTCCGGGTCGACGGTGACACGGCGGATGCCGAAGGTGGTGCGGTGGGTGTCGGTCCGCTTGCCGCCGACCCGGAGTTCGGTCTCCAGGGTGTAGCGGTGCGGGTGCGCGAAGTCCCACAACTGGGGCTTCTTCACGGTGAGTTCATGGGTCTGGGTGCCCTGGTCAGCGACGGTCACCGTGGACGTCGTACGGGCGGCGGTACGGCCGTCGGGGCCGACGATCCGGGAGACGACCTGGACCTCGCTCCCGGCACCCGACGCGTCGACGACGGTCGTCCGCACCCGTACGACCGCCCGCTCCTCGGTGATGTCCGGCGTCGTGACGTACGTTCCCCAGCGCCGCACATGCACCGGCTCGGTGACCACGAGCCGGGCCTCCCGGTAGATGCCGCTGCCCGAGTACCAGCGGCTGCTGGGGAGTCGGTTCTGCACCTTGACGGCGATGACGTTCTCGGTGGTGCCGTCGGTGTGCAGCAGGTCGGTGAGGTCGAACGCGAACCCGGTGTATCCGTAGGGGTGGCGGCCGACCTCCGTGCCGTTGCAGTAGACGTACGAGTCCATGTAGACGCCGTCGAACTCGACGGAGATCCGCTTGCCGGCGAGGGCGGACGGCAGGGTGAAGGCGGTGCGGTACCAGCCGAGGCCGCCCGGCAGGAAGCCGGTGCCGCTCGTGGTGCCGTACTGCGTGGTGGGCGTCTGCTCGATGCTCCAGTCGTGCGGGACGGCGACCTCGCGCCAACCCGAGTCGTCGTGGCCGGGGTCGGCGGCGTCGGCGTACGCGCCGGTCGGGTCGGTGATCCCGCCGGGGTTGACCAGCGCGAAGCGCCAGCCGTCGCGGAGGGCGACGGTGTGGCGGCCCGGGGCGCCGGCCGAGGCCACGGCCGGCGCGCCCCCGATGCCCGTGAGTGCGCCGGCCGCCGGAGCGGCCGTACCGGCGATCAAAACCGATCTGCGAGTGACCGTCATGGCGACTCTCCCTCGTTAACGGCTCAAAAGTACTCACAACTGATCGTGAACAAACAGATTCTGACGGAGGAACACTTATGCGCGTCAAGGGTCCGTCCACTCACTTCTGTCTCTCGCGTCGCATCGGCCGGATCGCCACCGCGGCAGGACGGGACGGACGGGCGCCGGCCCGCGGCGCCCGGATGCGGGCCGTGAAGTCATGTTCCGGGTGCGGAATCGGGGCACGCACTAGGCTGGAACCCGTGTGACGCGCCTGTTCACTGAGAGTGTGCGCAAGGGAGTGGCGACGATGAGCCCGGACCTGCCTTCCGGCGGCGAGGCCGCCACGGCTCGGGCTGTCATCGACGAGAGCGGCGTCCTGGTCGACTGGAACGAGGGCGCCCGCCGGCTCCTCGGCTACACGCCGGAGGAGGTCGAGGGCCGTCCGGTCGCGGACCTGTTGGTCCTCGGCGGTGCCGGACATCCGCCGCGGCCGTCCGGCGACCGCTGGAGCGGCACCCTCGAGCTGCGCCACCGCGACGGCCGCACCCTGTCCGTGTGGCTGCTCGCCCACCACAGACAGCGGGCCCCCGCCAACGGCGCCGGGGACTGGCTGCTGGTCACCCCGCTGGGCGGCCTCGGCCCGCGCCCGCAGGACGACCCGTTGATGAGGAGCGCGCTGACCATGTCGCCGTGCGCGACCGCGGTCTACGACACCGACCTGCGGCTGCACGGCATCAACGACGCGATGGCCGACATGATCGGACTTCCGGAGGACCGCATCCGCGGTCTGCGGCTCTCGGAGATCGGCGGCAAGCCCGAGAACGAGGAGATGGAGCGGCACCTGCGCGAGGTGCTCGCCAGCGGGGAGAGACGCGATGTGCAGACGTACATGCGCTCCGGCGGGGAGGAGCGCGCACACGCCTGGCTCGCCCGGCTCGCCCCGCTGACCGACGACGCCGGCCGGGTGCACGGCGCCTGTGTGACCGCCCACGACTTCTCCGACCAGTACCTGGCCCGGGAGCGGCTGCAGCTGGTGAACGAGGCGAGCGTCCGTATCGGCAGCACCCTCGACGTCACCCGCACCGCCCAGGAGCTGGCGGACGTCTGCGTACCGGCGCTCGCCGACTTCGTCAGCGTCGATCTGCTGGACCCGTCGCAGGACGGGGCCGAGCCCTACCCCAGGTCGCTCACCGCACCGGTCTCGCTGCGCCGCGCCGCCCACCAGTCGGTGAATCCCGGCTCCCCCGAGGCGGTGGTCAGGCCCGGACAGGTGGACGTCTACCCCGCCTCCTCGCCGCAGGCGGACTCACTGGTGGCCGGCCGGACGATCGTCGCCCCGGACGACCGGGCCACGCTCGCCGAGTGGCTCGGCTGGGACCGGCGGCGTGAACAGCGCATCCACGAGTACGGCATCCACTCCTCGATGTCGGTACCGATCCAGGCCCGCGGGGCGACCCTCGGGGTGGCCGTCCTGACCCGGTTCCGGCGGCCCGATCCGTTCACGGCGGACGACGTCCTGCTGGCCGAGGAGGTGACGGCCCGGGCCGCCGTCTGTATCGACAACGCGCGCCGGTTCTCCCGCGAGCGCGAGACCGCGCTGGCGCTGCAGCGCAGTCTGCTGCCGCGGACCCTGCCGCTGACAGCCGCGCTGGAGGCGGCGTCCCGCTACCTGCCGGCCGCCCGCGCCGGGGTGGGCGGCGACTGGTTCGACGTGATCCCGCTGTCGGGGATGCGGGTCGCCATGGTCGTCGGCGACGTCGTCGGCCACGGCATCCAGGCGTCCGCGACGATGGGGCGGCTGCGCACCGCCGTGCGGACGCTCGCCGACATCGATCTGGCTCCCGACGAGCTCCTCACCCACCTGGACGACCTCGTCGTACGGCTGTCCGCGGAGGCCGGGCAGGACGGGACCACCGGCGAGGTGGGCGCCACCTGTCTGTACGCGGTGTACGACCCGATCTCCCGCCGGTGCACGATCGCCCGGGCCGGGCATCCGCCGCCGGTGATGATGACGCCGGGAGCGCGGCCGCGGCAGATCAAGCTGCCGGCCGGCCCGCCGCTGGGCCTGGGCGGGCTGCCCTTCGAGTCCGCCGTGGTCGACCTTCCCGAGGGCACCGTGCTCGGCCTGTACACCGACGGTCTGATCGAGAGCCGGGAGCGGGACGTCGGCGCGAGCCACCAGCTGCTGTGCGACGCCCTGTCCGGCTCCCGCGGCTCCTCCCTGAACGAGGCCTGCGACCGGATCCTGCACGCCCTGCTCCCGGCCTGCGGAGTGGCCGACGACGTGGCGCTGTTGCTCGCCCGCACCTACGGGCTGCCCGCGTCCCAGGTCACGACGTGGGACATCCCCGCGGACCCGGCGCTGGTCGCGGCGATCCGCAAGCAGGTGGTGGGGCAGCTGGACACGTGGCACCTGAGCGAGGCCGCGTTCACCGTGGAGCTCGTGGTCAGCGAGCTCGTCACCAACGCGATCCGGTACGGCGACCACCCCATCCGGCTCCGCCTCATCCACGACGCCACCACGCTCATCTGCGAGGTGTCCGACGCCAGCCACACCGCCCCCCATCTGCGCCGCGCCAGGACCTTCGACGAGGGCGGCCGCGGACTGCTCCTGGTCGCCCAGCTGACCCAGCGCTGGGGCAGCCGGCACACGCCCGACGGCAAGACGATCTGGGCGGAGCTCCCGCTGACGTACGAGTGAGGGGCCGGGGCCGGTCGGCCGATGGGACGACCCCGTCGGTGGTGGTTCGTGGCGTACCTGGTTCGATGGGGTGGGAAAGCCGACTGTGTCCGGGAGGACCGAGACCTGAACACCCCGTTCGCCGAGACCCTGTCCATCGGCCTGCTCGTCGCCGTGCTCGTCTGTGCCGTCGTGCGTCCCTTCAACTGGCCGGAGGCGGTCGTCGCGGTGCCCGCCGCCGGGATCGCGATGGCCACCGGAGCGATCTCCTGGGACCACGTGCGCGAGGAGGCCGAGCACCTGGGGCCGGTGATCGGGTTCCTCGCCGCGGTCCTCGTGCTCGCCCGCTGCTGCGACGACGAAGGTCTCTTCCGGGCCTGCGGAGCCTGGATGGCGCGGTGGGCGGCGGGCCGCCCCGGGCGACTGCTCACCGCCGTCTTCGCGCTCGCCTCGGCGATCACGGCCGTACTCAGCCTGGACGCCACCATCGTCCTGCTCACACCCGTGGTGTTCGCCACGGCAGCCCGCATGGGCGCCCGGCCGAAGCCGCACGTGTACGCCTGCACCCACCTGTCGAACACGGCCTCGCTGCTGCTGCCGGTCTCCAATCTCACCAACCTGCTGGCGTTCAGCGCCGCGGGCCTGAGCTTCACCCACTTCGGGGCACTGATGGCACTGCCGTGGCTGGTGGCCATCGGCGCCGAGTACGTGGTCTTCCGGCGTTTCTTCCGCCGCGACCTCGGCACGGCCGCCTCGTCGGCGGCCGTCGACGAGGCACCGCCCGCGATGCCACTGTTCGCGCTGGTCACCGTGGTCTGCACCCTGGCGGGCTTCGTCGTGGCCTCCGCGCTCGGCATCGACCCGGCCTGGTCCGCCCTGGCCGGTGCGCTCGTGCTCGCCGGCCGGGCGCTGGTCCGGCGGCGCGCCACCCCGCTCACCGTGGTGCGGGCCGCGGCACCCGGCTTCCTCGCCTTCGTCCTCGCGCTGGGCATCGTCGTACGGGCGGTCGTGGACAACGGGCTCTCCGACGCCCTCGGCCGCCTGCTGCCCGACGGGACCGGGCTGCCCGCCCTGCTGGCCATCGCCGCGCTCGCCGCCGTGCTGGCGAACCTGATCAACAACCTGCCGGCCGTGCTCGTGCTGCTGCCGCTGACCGCCCCCGCGGGGTCCGGGCCGGTGCTCGCCATGCTGCTCGGCGTCAACATCGGCCCCAACCTCACGTACGCGGGATCCCTGGCCACCCTGCTGTGGCGGCGGATCCTGCACCAGCACGATCACGGCGTCGACCTGAGGGAATTCACCCGGCTCGGCCTGATCGCCGTACCGGCGGCACTCGTCCCGGCCGTGACGGCACTGTGGCTGTCACTCCAGCTCTTCGGCGCCTGACACCAGGGTCATCCCCGGCCACCGCCGCCTCCGCCGTTCCCCGTGCCGGAACCGCCGGAATCGCCGTAGCCTCCGCCGCCGCCGTAACCTCCGCCGGAGTCGCCGGAGCCTCCGGAGGTCGGCCAGCCACCCTGTCCGTTCGACGAGCAGTACGGGTAATAGCACCAGCCTCCGGAGGCGCCCCCGGAGGTGACGGAACCGGTCGACGGCGTACGGGACGACTTCGGCGTGCCGGTCGTGGGCGTGCCGGCCGGGGTGGGCGTCGCTGACGACTTCGCGGACCTGGTCGTCGGAGCGGTGGACTCACTGCCGATGCCCCAGTTGACCGACTGCATCTCCAGATCGTTGGAGGTGTCGGCCAGCCAGCGCTGGGACTCGCTGTCCGTGCGCGGCTTCAGCACGAGCGCGGCCCCGCGGCCGCCGGAGGCGGAGGTCAGGGCCAGGTCCTGGTTCCAGCGCGGCACGAGCGAGCCCTGGAGAGTGAAGTCGTACCGCACGTTCTTCGTCCCTGGCTGGGACTCCCCCGCGCACGCCGCGAGTTGGACCGAGTAGCCGAGGTGGGAGTCCAGACACAGTTCGGGCGCGGCCAGGCTGCGCAGCAGGCCGTCCGTCTCGTACTCCCAGCGCTGGGTCGCGGACGACGTGCAGTCGACGAGCACGGCCTCCGCCCCGGCGACGGCCTTGTTCTTGCCGATGCCGATGCACAGCCCGCTGTCCGCGTTGCGGATCCGTCCCTGGACGGTGCCGCTCGGCGCGGCGGCGGCGGCGCCGACCCAGGGCAGCGAGCCGGAGCTGCCCGACTCCGTGCCGGTGCCGGGTTCGCCGGACGAGCGGCCGGCGGCCGTGCCGCCCCCGCCCGACCAGGAACCGGACCACAGGGCCAGCGGAACGAATACACACGCGCTCACCGTCAGCACGGCGAGGGCGACGTGCCGACGGCGGCGCAGGGCGCGCCGACGTGCCTTGTGCGCCGAACGGGGACCCGCGGGCGGCACGGCGCGCGCCGAACGGGAGCCGTCACCCGGCCCCGCCGCGTGACGCGCACTCCCACCGGTGTCGGTCGACGGGCGCGCGCCCGCGCCCGCGTCGGACGCGTGACGCGCGCTGCCGGTATCGGTCGCCGGGCCCGCACCTGCGTTCGCGTCGGCCGGGTACCGCGCGGTGCCGCCGTGGCCGGGTGCGTGCGGGTCCGCCGAGCGGTGCGGGCTCCTGTTCTCCCGGGGCGCGTGCGGGAGCCCCTCGTCGGGACCGGCGGCGAAGTCCAGCCGCGCGTCGGCCGCGACCGCGAAGTCCTGCGCCGCGTCGGCCACGACGTCCGGCGGTACGTCCGTCCCGAAGCCCGGCGACGTGCCGGCCGCCGGGAACTCGCGTGTTGCGTGGGCCGCGAAGTCCTCCGGCATGCCGGCCGTGAAGTCCTGTGCCGTGTCGGCTGTCTCGGCCGTGCCCTCCGTGCCGTCCGGACCCGTGGCGGCTGCGAAATCCGGCCTGTCGGACTCGAAGTCCGGTGTGTCGGCCGTGAGACCCGGTCTCGCGCCGGCCTGGATGCCCGGTCCCGCGCCAGCCTGGATGCCCGGTCCCGTGCCGACCGTGGGACCCGGTCCCGTGCCGACGGTGGGGCTCTGTCCCGTGCCGGCCGTGGGGCCCTGTCCCGTGCCGGCCTGGAAGTCCCGCGGTGCGTCCGGTCCGAATCCCGCCGATGTGCGGCCCGCCGGAAAACGCGGTGCCGCGTGGGCCGCGAAGTCCTTGGGCATGCCGGCCGTGGGATCCGGTCCCGTGTCGGCCGTGAAGTCCATGCGGGCGTCGGCCACGACGGCCGGCGGCGCCGCGGCGGTCGGGCGGCCCGCCGCCTTCTCCACGGTCCCGGGCGCGCGTTCGCCCCGTGAGTCGAGGTATTCCCGCGCACCCCAGCCGAGCACTCCTTCGGCCAGCAGTACCGGGAGCCGGTCGTAGAAGCGGTTGAGCTGTTCCGCGGCGCACCGGCAGTGCGCGCAACCGGCCATGTGGTCGCTCAGATCGGGGTCGAGGGCATCGTCGCCGCGCCGCAGCGAGACGTCGAGTAGACGCGCGTAGCGTCGGCACTCGTCCCCGGCGGCGAATTCCCGGTGGACGTCGAGGCAGCCCTCACGGAGTTGTTCGCGGGCCCGTTCCAGTCTCACGGCCGCGCCGTCGGCGTCGAGGCCCAGCAGGGCGGCCGGTATGTCGATGGCCTCGCCCTCCACCTGGGTGTGCCACAGCAGGCAGCGGGCGGGTTCGGCGAGTCGCTGGAACGCGCGGGACACGAGCCGTCGGTTCTCCGGCGGCAGGAGCCGGGCCGCGGCCCGGCCCGTCGCCCCGGGGTCGGAGCGCAGTTCGGGATGGAGCAGTGGCCGGCGGTGGTCGGAGTCCCATTCCGCCGCGATCCGGCGGATCGCGACGAGCAGTTGGGGACGCCAGGCGGCCGTCGGGCCGCCCTGGCGTGCGGCTTCCTCGAACAGCCTGGTGAACGCGGCCGTGGTGAGCATTCCGGCGGGGTGCGCCCCGTCCGTGCACAGTCGCGCGTAGGAGAAGGCCTCCTCCCAGTGCCGGGCGAGGAGTTCGCTCACCGGATAGTGCACGGTCCGCTTCCCGGCGAACTTCTTCAGCTCGGCCGCGAGTTGCTCGTCCGTCACCTCGTGCGACGCGGCGGGGTCGGGGGAATTCGACCGGACCCCATCATTCACGTCCACTTTCCTCCAAAGTTCCGCAGGAAATAGTCCAGACCATTGGACGCACTGCCCGACCGGCAACACGGAGGCAGCATCCTTGTGGGGGTCCGACATCCCGAACACCCGTCCCGGACGGCTCTTTCGAAGCGGGCGGCGAACAGGAACGCCGTAGACGCGCAGCGGAAAAATCAATTGACCGCGCGCTGACGATCACACTTTTGCACAGGTCACCGAGAGTCAACAAGCGCCCTCCTCACTTTCCACAATTCATGCGGGGGCCATGAAGTTGACGAAAGGTCAGCCGGTTCGCCCTACGGCGGGAATTCGGGTAACGTCCCGTCCCCCTTCTGCCCGGAATTCAGGGACCGTTGCGTTCGAGGCCGGTCCGGTAGACGGCCGAGCGGGCTTCCGTAGCGTTGCCGGAATGCCCGGCCGAAGGGGAACGGGTCGGCGAATCCGGAGGCGGCGGCCACGCGCTCGACGGACAGCTCGGTGGCTTCCAGGAGCCGTGCGGCGTGCGGCAGCCCGGCGTCGCGCAGCGCCCGCATCGGGGACCGGCCGAGCGGCTCGGCGACGAGGTGCGCGAGACGGGACGGCGAGAGCGACACGCCGCCGCCAGCCGGCTCGGCAGGTTCGGGCGGCGCCCCCGTCCAGCGGGCTTCGGTACGGCCGGCGTCAGGAGGCGAAGTCGAGGATGGCGTCGGCGACCGCCCTCGGGTTCTCCAGCAGCATGTCATGTGTGCTGTCGATCTGAGCGAGCGTCACATCTGGTCGCTGGGCGGCCAGTTCGGCGAGGTCGCGGGCGAGCCCTCGGGCGTAGGCGGCCATCAGGTCGTCGAACCACTTCAGTCCCGGGACGGACGCCGCGGGCCGCAGAGCGCAGCCGAGCAGCAGGGGGCGGGTCATCCGCCGGAACAGGGCGAAGAGGTCCAACGACTCGATGAAGTCCAGCATTTCCAGCGCGTGCCTGCGCTCGGGGCGCACCTCGAGGCCGCCTCCGGGCCGTTCGCGGACGGAGCGCAGTACGCCCGCCTCCAGCAGCTCGTACGGGATGCCCAGCCGGTCCGACGTCGCCCGCTCCCGGGCGAGCAGGTCCTTGAGTCCGCCGGCGAGCAGGGGCTGTCCCCAGGTCGCGGCGGCCAGTTTCGGCAGCCGCCGGCGGTGTTCCGCCACAAACTCCGCGTCGAGCCCGACGTACTGGTCCGGTCGCCCCCACCCGTATCCGTCGAGGTTCACCGCGCCGGGTGTCACCTCCGGGTGCTCCAGGGCGTACAGCACCGCGATCATGCCGCCGAGGGAGTGGCCGACCGGCAGCGCGCCGGGGATCCCGTACTCCTCCATGACCGCTTCGATGTCGCCCAGCACCTCGGGGAGGCTCCACGGCCCGGACGGGGACAGACCGTGGCCGCGCAGATCGACGGACAGCACCCGGTGCCGCGGTACGAGGAGCGGGGCGACGGCGGCCCAGTCGGCGAGGGTGCGCCGGGCGCCGTGCAGAAGGAGCAGGGGTGAGCCGTCGCCCCCGTGGTCGTGGACGGCCAGCGCGATGCGGTCTCCTGTCATGTCCTGACAATAGACCGCGGGTCAGGGTTCCACGGGAAGGTTCACCCGGCCGGGGCGCGGGGCTCCATGAGCGGACCGAGCGCCGGCGGGGCGTCGCCGTGTCGCGCCCCCGTCGGGCGACCGGCCGCCCGCGCGGTGGCGTGATCGTGACCACGACGGCGGCACGGCCTTGACGCGGGCCGTCGCGAACGGCTTTGATCTTGGCGTGCCGGGCCGCGCGCTCCGGCACACAGAGGTGCGCCCAGCCGGTAGCGGAGTCACGTCCAAGCCCGGCCAGAGTCGCCAGGAACGCCGAAGCGTCCGAGGCGGGGTCGTACTCGCGATTGATGGAGCGGACATGCCCGTCAAGCGTGTTGCCCGTGCCGCAGGAGCCGGCACGGCCGCCGCGCTGATGGCCCTCACGGCGCTCGTGGGCTGCGGTGCCGACGGAGGCCCCACCGACGCCTCCCCGAAACCGAAGCCGGACGCCACGGCCACCGCGCCCACCTCCGTCCGGCTCCCCCCGCTCCACGCCGGTTTCGACTACCAGATCGGCGGCGCCTACCGCCCGCCGTCCGGCGTCCGCGTCGTCAGCCGCGACCGTGCGGCCTCGCCCGCGCCCGGCCTCTACAACGTCTGCTACGTCAACGCCTTCCAGGCCCAGCCGAGCGAGCGGGGGAAGTGGCCCGCCGATCTCCTGCTGCGGGACGCGCGGGGCAAGGTGGTCATCGACCGCGACTGGGACGAGCCGCTGCTCGACATCGGCACGGCGGCCAAGCGCGAGCGGGTGGCGGCGCGCGTCAACCGCTGGATCGACGGCTGCGCCGCCAAGGGCTTCGACGCGGTCGAACCGGACAACTACGACAGCTACACCCGCTCCCGGCACCTGCTCACCGCCCAGGACGCCACCGCTTTCGTCCGCCTGCTCTCGGCCCACGCGCACGCCCGGCACCTGGCCATCGCGCAGAAGAACACGGTGGAGCTGGCCGGGGTGAGAAAGAAGGCGGGGCTCGACTTCGCGGTGGCGGAGGAGTGCGGCGCGTACGACGAGTGCGGGGCGTACGCGAAGGCGTTCGACGACCGGGTGCTCGTCATCGAGTACACCGACAGCGGTCTGCGCAAGGCCCGTTCGGGCTACGGCGGCCGGTTGAGCATCGTGCGCCGGGACGTGCTGGTGTCGACGCCCGGCAGCACGGACTACATCCGCCGGACCCGCTGACGTCAGGCCGCGACGACGCGGGCGACCGTACGCCGTCGGCTGCTGCTCGGGGCGGCCTCGCCGGCCGCCGTCCCTGGCTGCGCGGCGGCGCCGGTGTGGACGGCCGGGTCACCGTGGAGCCGCGACCGGGCCGGAGCGAGGCGGGCAGGAAGACCGTGGAGGTCGTACGCGCCCACGGTGACCACCTCCGGCCGGAGCAGCGCGCGATGCTCCGGCCACTGACGGCAACCGGCCGTCCTCGCCGCGGCGTCGGGGGCCGCGGGCACCGTCATCGGCCGTCGAGCAGATCCAGGGCCCGCTCCCACCGGAACTCCGGGCGCCGGCCGTCCTCCCCCACGTCCCCGGAGTACGGGTCGCCGAACCGCACCCCCATGCCCCGCAGCCGCTCCAGGCTCGCCCGGTATGCGGGGTGGGCCGTCAGCGCCGCACTCACGCAGGGCAGGACGGCGATCGGGACACCGAGTCCGTACGCCTCGCACAGGGTGCCCAGCGCGAGGGTGTCGGATATGCCCGCCGCCCACTTGTTGACCGTGTTGAAGGTGGCGGGCGCGACGACCACGGCGTCGGGTGCCGGGAAGGGGCGCGGGTCACCCGGGGAGCGCCAGGCCGAGCGAAGCGGGCGGCCGGTCCGCGCTTCGACCGCGGCGGTGTCGAAGAAGCCCGTGGCGAGCGGCGTCGCGATGACGCCGACCTGCCAGTGGCGCTCCTGTGCCGCGGTGATCAACTCACCGACGTCCGCGGCGATTCCGGCGGCGCAGACAACGAGGTAGAGGAAGGGCTTCTCGGCCTGTTCAGTCACGCGGGAACCCTACTGAACGGGGAAGGACCGCCCTCGCTCCGCTTCCGGCCGGGGCCCGAGGATCCGCCGCTCCCGCTCCTCGATCCGCACGTCGTGGATGCCGGCCTCCCGGCGCGTCATCAGTCCGTGCTCGTCGAACTCCCACAGCTCGTTGCCGTACGAGCGCCACCACTGGCCGTCGGCGTCCTGGCACTCGTACTGGAAGCGGACGGCGATGCGATTGCCGTCGAAGGCCCAGAGGTCCTTGCGCAGGGCGTACTCCCGCTCGCGCGCCCACTTGGCCGTCAGCAGTTCCACGATGGCGGCGCGGCCGGTGACGAAGGTGTCGCGATTGCGCCAGACCGAGTCCGGCGAGTAGGCGAGCGAGACCTTGTGCGGGTCTCGGGTGTTCCAGGCGTCCTCCGCGGCCTGGACCTTCTGGGCCGCGGTCGCACGGGTGAAGGGCGGCAGGGGCGGGCGGTCGTCGGTCATGGGATGCCTCTCCGTCTGACGGGCCGAACATGGAGAACGTACGTTCTCAGGACCCTGGCTGCTAACGTAGAGAACGATGGTTCTCTACGTCAAGAGCACCTGGGAACGCCAAGGAGTGGCCCGTTCATGGAGATCGCAGTCGCCCGCGAGCAGGCGCTGGACGCCGCCGAGAAGCTGTTCTACGGCCGGGGCATCCAGTCCGTCGGCATGGATGACATCCGCGGCGCGTCCGGCGTCTCGCTCAAGCGGCTCTACCAGCTTTTCCCCGCCAAGGAACAGCTGGTCGAGGCGTATCTGGAGCGACGCGACATCCACTGGCGGGAGCGGCTCGCGGCGCACGTCGACCACCACCGGGACGCCGGGGAGCGGATCCTCGCGGTGTTCGACTGGCTGCGACAGTGGTTCGCCGAGAGCGACTTCCGCGGGTGCGCCTGGATCAACTCGTACGGCGAACTGGGCGCCGTCTCACCCCGCGTGGCCGCCCAGGTCCGCGCCCACAAGCAGGCCTTCCGGGGCTATCTGGCCGGCCTGGTCTCCGACGCCGGCCTGCCCGCGTCCCTGGCCGACCAGCTGTACCTGCTGGCCGAGGGCGCCATGGTCACCGCCGGCATCAACGGCACGACGGACCCCGCCGATCAGGCGAAGCAGGCCGCGCGGGTCCTCCTGGAGGCCTGCCGCTAACCGGCCCTTCCGAGCCGTCGGCAGCGGGGCCGCCGCAGCGTCGGCCCCCGACACCGCGGCCCTGCCGCCGGGCGCGGCGACGGAGCTGAAGGGTGCGCGGGCCGTGGCGGAGCAGACCGTACCGCTGCTCCGCCGACGGTCGCGCGTCGCGGGGACGGCGCTCGTGAACGGGCCGTGGGAGTCCTCATGGCGCCGGGCGGACGACCGCGCGTCGCGCTCACCCCGCCGGTCGAGGAGGACCCGATCACGTCGTACGAGGTGATCGTCGCCGGCCCCGTACACCCGCGCCGGCTCCACCTGGCCGTCCAGGGCGGGCGAGCGGCCCGGGCCCGCGGCCCCCTCAGGCGTCAGCTTGCCGACCGCGGGACCGTGATGGCCCCCACCGGGCAGGACCGTGCGGCCTCGCGCACCATCGGGTCGCCTGCCCCGTCCTCCCGGCCGGGCAGCAGTTCGCTGAATCCGTCGTCGTCCTGGGTGAAGACACCGGGCGCGGTCAGGGCGCACTGCCCGGCACCGATGCAGAGGTCCCGGTCGATCACGATCACGTTGTCGTCGCTGTTGCTGCCGTTGCTGTTGACGTTGCCGTTGCTGTGGGAGTTGTTGCCGTTGCTGTTGTTGCTGTCGTTGTGCATGGACCGCAGCCTCTTACCAGGTCACGGGGAGTTCCAGCATCCCCTGGATCGTGTCGCCCGGTTTGAAGGGGATCTCGTCGGCCGGCGCCGCCAGCCGCAGGCCGGGCAGCCGCTCGAAGAGCGTGCCCAGGGCGATCTCCATCTCGGCCCTGGCCAGGTTCTGCCCGAGGCACTGGTGGATGCCGAAACCGAAGGCGACATGGTGGCGGGCCGAGCGATGCCAGTCCAGGGCGTCGGGCTCGGCGAAGCCGGCCGCGTCGCGGTTGATGACGGAGGTCGCGAAGACGACGCCCTCATCGGCCCTGATGGTCGTACCGGCCACTTCGATGTCCTCGGTGGCCACCCGCAGCAGCCCGTCGGCGATGGACAGGAAACGCAGCAGCTCCTCCACGGCGGCGGGCATGAGGCCCGGCTCGGCCCGCAGCTCGGCCAGCTGTTCGGGATGCCGGAGCAGGGTGAACGTACCGAGCGAGATCATGTTCGCCGTCGTCTCGTGTCCGGCGATCAGCAGGAGCGTCGCCAGGGAGACCAGCTCGGCGCGATCCACCGTGCCCCGGTTCAGCTGCTCCTGGATGAGATCGTCCAGGAGCCCGTCCCCGGGTTCCTTCCGCTTCCGGTCGATCAACGCGTACAGGTAGTCGTCCAGTTGGGCACGGGCGTCCTGGACCTCGGCGATCCCGGGGCCCCGCAGCAGCCTGCGGGACTGGGACTCGAAGAAGTCGTGGTCGGCGTACGGGACGCCGAGCAGGGCGCAGATCACCATCGAGGGCAGCGGCAGCGCGAACGCGCTCACCAGCTCGGCCGGCGGGCCCTGTGCCTCCATGGCGTCGAGCAGCCCGTCGACGGTCTCCTGGATGCGCGGGCGCAGGGCGGCGGCCCGCTTGAGGGTAAAGCTCGGGACCAGCATGCGGCGCTGGGTGCGGTGCTCGGGGTCGTCCACACCGAGCAGCGCCACCCGGCGGGTGCGTACGGCCTCGAACCGCTCGGTGGTCGCGGGGAACCTGGGCAGCGTGCGGTCGGAGGAAAGCCGCTGGTCGGAGAGGAGTGCACGGGCGGCGGCGTGCCCGGTGACCACCCACACGCTGCGTCCGTCGTAGAGGGAGACCCGCGACAGCGGACGCCCCTCGCGCAGCGGGTCGTAGGCTGTGGGCGGGTCGTAGGGACACGTGCGGTCCTGGGGGAAGGCGACGGGCGCTGACACGGACGTACCGGGCTCTGTCATGAAAGACCTCGCAGGCGAAGACTTGCTCTTGCCGATCTCCATTAGATGCCCAAGGCACCTTTAGTGCCACTCGAACTTCGGCCAGGTCCACGGGATGCCGGAACTGGCCGAACCCCGTCGCACCGATGCGGGCAGGCACCCGTCGTCCACCGCCGTGAAGCCTGAAGCCCCCGCGGTACGAACGCGACGGCCGGGAAGAAGGGTGACCATGACCGGCATACAACAGACCGTCGCCGTATGGGCTCCGAGCATGGTGCCCTTCGGCCGGTCCTTCCGCGACCAGACCGTGCGTATGGTGGTTCGTCCGAGCGCCGGGGGAACCCGTGCGCGCCTGCGGCTGTCGAACCTCCACGGCCCGGCCGAGCTGACCGTGGGCGCCGTCAGTGTGGCCCCCGAGGGTCGGCCGCCGCGGCCGGTCTCCTTCGACGGTGCCACGAAGGCGGTGATCGGCCGCGGCCGGGAACTGCTCACGGACGTGCTGCCGGTCGATGTCGAGCGCGGGCAAAATCTGCTGGTCAGCGTGTATCTGCCGGGCTCGACCGGGCCCTCGACCCACCACCGGGACGCCTTCGAGACGACATACGTCTCCGCGCCGCGCTCCGGCGATCTCACCGCCGAGGACGGCCTCGACGGGTTCACCGCCACGGAGACCTCCTGGTACTTCCTGGCCGGGCTGACCGTCACCACGGACGAGGTGGACGGCACCCTGGTCGCCTTCGGGGACTCGATCACGGACGGCGCGAACACGACCACCGGCGCCAACCGCCGCTGGCCGGATCTTGTGGACGCGCCCCGGCTGGCCGTCGTCAACGCCGGCACCGGCGGCAACCGGGCTGCTGTCGGACTGGACCGACTCCGCGGGCGTGCGCCGCTTCGCACACGACGCGCTCGGCCATCCCGGGATCCGCGCGGTGATCGTGCTGACGGGCATCAACGACATCCTCGGCGGCGAGAACGACGCCGGACGCCCGCTCACCGCACGCGACCTCGTCGACGGCTACCGTTCCCTGATCCGCGAGGCGCACGAGTCGGGCGTACGCGTCATCGGCGGGACCCTGCTGCCCTCCCGCACGCTCACGGACGCCCAGAACGCCCTCCGCGAGGAGGCCAACGAGTGGATCCGCACCGGCCGGCACTTCGACGGTGTGGCCGACTTCGAGCGGGTGATGGCGGACCCGGACGATCCCCGCGCCCTCGCCCCCGGCTACGACAGCGGCGACGGACTGCACCCCAATGACGCGGGCATGGCGGCCCTGGCCGGCGCCGTCGATCCGACGACGCTGACCTGACACGTCCGCGCCCACCCGACAGGACGACGGCGGCCCACCCGACGGGACACCGAAGATCCCCGTAATTCGCTTGCGCGGACAGCCCCGCGGCCCCAGCATCTGCGCATGTCCACCATCGAAGCCTTGCTGCCGCCGACCCCCACCGCCGCTCGTCCGGTGCGGGTCCAGCAGCAGCCCGGCCGACCGCGGAGGCCTACGCTTCCGCGGTCGTGACCGCCGCGCTCGTCGCGGGGCTTCTCGCGGGCTACGGCATCGCCGTGCCCGTCGGAGCGGTCGCGACCTATCTCGTCTCCCTCACCGCCCGTACGTCCCTGCGGACCGGGGTGTGCGCCGCGCTCGGCGTCGCCACCGCGGACGGGCTCTACGCCCTGGTGGCCGCGCTCGGCGGCTCGGCGCTCGCCGCCGCGCTCCAGCCGGTGCTGGTACCACTGCGCTGGGCGTCGGGGCTGGTGCTGATCGCGCTGGCGGTCCGCGGCGCGACGGCCGCGGTTCGCCACTACCGCTCGCCGCGGCACGCCGCCGCGGCCCGGCGGACCCCGCCGAGCCCGGCCCGGGCGTACCTCGGGCTGCTGGGGATCACGCTGCTGAACCCCACCACCGTGATCTACTTCGCCGCACTCGTGCTCGGCAGCCGGGCCGCTCAGGCGGTACTGCCGCTGGAGCAGGGCGTCTTCGTCCTCGCCGCCTTCGTCGCCTCGGCCAGCTGGCAGGTGTTGCTGGCCGGGGGTGGTGCGCTGCTCGGGCGGGCACTGACCGGGCGGCGCGGTCGGCTGGTGACGGCGCTCCTGTCCAGCGCGGTGATCCTGGGGCTGGCGGTGCGCATGCTGATGTCGCCGGCGTGACCGGAAAACCAGTGACCGTCCGCGCCGGGCAGGTGCGCCGCGACTCGCCGTTGCGGATGAATCCGCTGCCCGCTGGTGTTGAATCCTGGGTGCGCGGTCTTGGGAGTTGGCTCGTGAGGCCGCGCGACGAGACAGCAGTCGTACGCGACGATGGGACGGAAGTCATGCCTCTTGAGGGCGAGTACGAACCCAGCCCGACGCAGTGGGTACGTGACCAGGTGGAGTTGTACGAGAGCTCCGGCGGCACCAAGGGAACGACGCTCATGGACACGGGGCTGCCCGTGATCATCCTCACGACCCTGGGTGCCAAGAGCGGCAAGATCCGCAAGACGCCGTTGATGCGCGTCGAGCACGACGGGAAGTACGCGGCGGTGGCCTCGCTGGGTGGCGCGCCCAAGCACCCGGTCTGGTACTACAACGTCTTGGGGACTCCCGCGGTGGAACTCCAGGACGGGGCCGTGCGCAAGGAGTTCACGGCCCGTGAGGTCACCGGCGAGGAGAAGGCGCAGTGGTGGGAGCGGGCGGTCGCCGCCTATCCCCCGTATGCCGAGTACCAGGAGAAGACCGACCGCGAGATCCCCGTCTTCGTGCTGGAGCCGGCCGGCTGACACCGGGCACGGCGGCGGCCCGTACCGCACTCCCCCGTTCCGGTATGGGCCGCCTCTCCTCGCCGTACCGACGGGAGGACGACCTCACATCTTCCGGCTTCCAGCTGTTCGCGACCGCCTCCGAATCCGCGGGCATGAACCCCTGGCCGCCGGGCACCCGTCCTTCAGGCCCCGCCGCGCTCCCCCGTCGCGGCGGGGCTTTCTGTTTCCCCCGCCCGGTCCGCCGCCAGCGCTCGCGCGTCCGTCACGTCAAGGAAGATCTGGTCGGCCTCCGGGATCAGATGGGCGACCGAGCGTTTGATGCGCACCGCGACGTCCTCGACCTCCTCGCTGTCCAGGCCCGGGACCAGGTCGACGCGGGCGGCGACCAGGGTGGAGTGGAGGCCCAGTTGCATGGTGAGGAGCGACTCCACGCTGTCGATCTCGGGCTGTGCCTCCAGCAGGGCCCGGATCCGCCCGCTCAGCTCGGGGTCGGCGGCCTGCCCGATGAGCTGGTCACGGGCGTCGCGGCCGAGCCGGTAGGCGACGTAGACGAGCAGCGCGCCGATCCCCATCGAGGCCGCCGCCTCCCAGACCACCTGCCCGGTGACCATGTGCAGCGCCATGCCGATCATCGCCAGCGTGACGCCGAGGACCGCGGTGCCGTCCTCGGCGACGACCGTCCGCAGCGCGGGGTCCCGCAGCCCTTCCGCCGCGGAACCCCGCTGCCCGCGCACCTGATGCAGCGCCCGCAGCAGGGACGCGCCCTCCGCGAGGAGCGCCACACCGAGCACGATGAGGCCCGCCACATAACCGCTGTGCGATTCCTCGGCTCCGCTCCGCAGCGCCTCGATGCCCTGGAAGAAGGAGAAGCAGCCGCCCATCACGAAGATGCCGACGGCCGCGAGCAACGACCAGAAGAACCGTTCCTTGCCGTAGCCGAACGGGTGCCGCTGGTCGGCCGGCCGGCGGCTGCGGCGCAGGGCGGCCAGCAGAAAGACCTCGTTCAGGCTGTCCGCCACGGAGTGCGCCGCCTCCGAGAGCAGCGCCGGCGAGCCCGCGAGGAGGCCGCCGACGGCCTTGGCCACGGCGATCACCAGGTTGGCGCCCAGCGCCACCAGCACGGTGATCCGGGTCTTGCGGTCCGAGGCGTCCGCGGACGAGTCCGCAGAAGGGTCCTCGGAGGAATCCGCGGAAGAGTCCGCGGGGGTCGAAGAAGCGTGGTTCGAAGAGTCCGAAGAGGATGTCCTGCTCACTTTCGCCGCCTTCCCCCGTCGGCTCGTCTCACACGGTGACCGGCTCGGCGAATCGGGGGGCGCTCAGCGGGGCACTCGTATCCGGGCACAGCGGGAAGGTGAGACGCCATGAGCGAGGGCAACGGCAACAGCGCGTACGGACGGAAGGCGTTCAAGCGGTCCAGGAGCCACTTCACGGACCGGATCACGGCCGACGGCCGGGACGGCCGGCCGGTGGAGGCCGGCCGCTACCGGCTCATCGCCAGCCGCGCCTGCCCCTGGGCGAGCCGGGCACTGGTGTCGCGGCGGCTGCTCGGTCTGGAGGACGCGCTGTCGTTGGGTGTCGTCGATCCGGTCCAGGACGACCGCAGTTGGCGGTTCACCCTCGACCCGGACGGCCGCGACCCCGTGCTCGGCATCCGGTACCTCAGTGAGGCGTACGACGCACGGCAGCCGGAGTATCCGGGCGGCGTCAGTGTGCCGGCGATTGTGGACGTGCCGAGCGGGAAGCTGGTCACGAACGACTACCAGCAGCTCACCCTGGATCTGGCCACCGAGTGGAAGGCCCTGCACCGGCAGGGGGCACCGGACCTGTATCCGGCCGGGCTGCGCGACGAGATCGACGAGGTGATGGCGGACATCTACGAGGACGTCAACAACGGCGTCTACCGGGCCGGCTTCGCCACCGGCCAGAAGGAGTACGAGGCGGCGTGCGCCGGAGTCTTCCACCGCCTGGAGCTGCTCGGACAGCGGCTGGCGGACCGGCGCCATCTCGTCGGGGACTCGATCACCGAGGCGGACATCCGGCTGTTCACCACGCTCGTCCGCTTCGACGCCGTGTATCACGGCCACTTCAAGTGCAACCGCTGGAAGCTCACCGAGCACCCGGTGCTGTGGGCGTACGCACGCGACCTCTACCAGACGCCCGGCTTCGGCGACACCGTCGACTTCGACCACATCAAACGGCACTACTACCAGGTCCACACCGGCATCAATCCGACCGGCATCGTGCCGCTCGGGCCGGACCTCGCGGGCTGGCTCACGCCCCATCACCGGGAGCGGCTGGGCGGCCGGCCGTTCGGCGACGGGACACCGCCCGGGCCGGTGCGCGAGGACGAGGAGATCCCGGCTCAGGGACGACCCTGACGGGCTACGACGGAAGACAGGACACAGGAGACAGGGATGGCCAGGAACAAGCAGAAGAAGATGAAGCTCCCGCTCGTATACAAGCCTCTGGGGTTCGCACTCAGCTGGGCGAGCGGAGCGCTGGCCGGGCTCGCCTTCCAGCAGGCGTGGAAGGCGATTCGCCACGAGGACAACGCCCCCGACGCGCTGGACCAGGACCGCGGCTGGGGCGAGATCCTGTTCGCCGCGGCCGTCCAGGGCGCCATCTTCGCGGTAGTCCGCAGCGCGGTGGACCGCACGGGCGCGAAGGCCGTCGAACGGTCCACGGGGGTGTGGCCGGACGGGAACAAGGGCGGCCGGGACTGACCCGGCCGCAGCCGCCCGGCCCGCCGCTCACCCCTGCTTCGGCGCTGTCGGCCGTGCGCAGCGCAGGGTGAAGGAGTGGCCGGCCGGGTCGGCGTAACCGCGTTCCTCGAACGGGCCCTGCGCGTCCTTCGTGTCCAGCGGGCGGCCGCCGAGGCCGACGACCTTGCGTTCCGCCGCGTCGAGGTCCTCGACGTGGAAGTCCAGATGGGCCTGGAGGGAGTTCTCGGGGCGCGGCCAGCTCGGCGGCGTCGCCATCACATCGCGGCGGAATGCCATCCGCATCCCGTCGGCTCCCCGGATCTCCACCCGGTTCGCGGTCGCGTCCGTCTCCTCGGCGTCGAGCAGTTCCCTGTAGAACGCGGCGAGCTTCTCGGGCTCGGCGCAGTCCAGGACCACGACGCCTGCCACTACGAGTGCCATGCTTCCTCCGTCACGGGTTCCGGGGCGCGGACGGCGGCACCAGCCGCCGTCTCTACGCTCCCGGATACCCCGTCCCACGGATTCAGTCGGTCACGAGCCACTCCCCGTCCCGCATCAGTTCGCGCCCGGACAGCTCGTTGGCCTCGCGCCAGGCCTGCACACGCCGCGGGCTGATCCGGAAGTAGAGGTAGGAGGTGGTGAGCCGGCGCGGATCGAAGCCGGTCTTCTCGGCGAAGGTGTCGCCCACGCCGTCCGGGAGGCCGGCGGGCTCCAGCGGCAGCGCGGTGCCTTCGACGAGCACCAGGTCGCGGGTGGGTCCGATACCCAGGCGCACCCGGCCGGTCTCGCTGAGGTTGCGTCCGGTGGGGCTCGCCGCCGGGGTGGCGACCAGGAATGTCTCACCGTCCCAGAGGTAGGACAGGGGAACCAGATACGGCGCTCCTCCGTCGGCTCCGGCCGTGGACACCCAGGCGTCGACGTCCAGTTCGAGCCGGTTCAGGGTGTCCTGTATGCGCTGCTTCGCGGTGCGGGCGGGTGGGGTCGTCATCCTGGTACAGCCTCCTTGTGAGTGAGCGTCGTTCGGACCGGACCGCCCCGCTGCACGAAGACCGTCCCGCGTCCTACGGAGATGACACGCCCGAGCCTGCAAAGGTGACCGGTTACGATCCCCCGGCCGGCTCACGCCCGGCGCAGCATCCGGTTGGCGCCCGTCGCCGCCGTGGTCGCGAGCAGCCAGCCCAGGCAGATGAGGAGTACCGCCGCCCACTGGAGGCCGCCGCGCGGGCTGAACGCCTGTTCCTGTCCGAAGTCGACGAGCGGCAGCAGCAGGTCGAACGTGTAGATGGCGGCCTGGAAGTGGGGCGGCTTGCCCGGTTCGACGGCCTGTGGCGGCCAGGCCGTGAACAGCAGGGTGCCGCTGAGCATGATCGCGAACAGCCACCACACGGCGCGCATCGGCCGGTAGCCGTATCCGACGGTGAGGTCCTGCAGCCCTCCCCATACGCGCCCCGGCCAGGGCAGGGTGGTCCGCAGCCGCCGTTGCTTGGCGAGCAGTACGGTGCGCGCTTCGGCGTCCCGGCCGTGCAGCCGGTACACGGCCGCCAGTTGCTCGTAGGGCTGCGGGGTGAAGCCCTCGGGGTCACGGGCGAGCAGCGGAAGCCGTTCCGCGGCCGGGAGTTGGGGCAGGAGACTGTCGTAGACGACGCCTTCCATGCGCAGCGCCAGGGGCCACTCGCCCGGCGCGCCGGTCAGGAGGGTCAACCGGGTGTGGCTGAGGTCCACGGTGCCGTGCACGGGGCCGCTGAAGCTCAGGTCGAGGTCGGATGCGGTGGAGCGGCGGCTGACCAGCGCCGGCTGTCCGGCCGGTACGTCGATGGAACCGTTCTTGAAGCAGAGCTGGCTGCGTACGGTGATGCTGCTCATCGACAGTCTGCCGTGCGCGACGAAGCCCTCGCAGCACTTGAACTCGGCCCCCACGTCGATGCCGTGGGCGCGCAGGGCGGGCCCGTGCTCGGCGGTGAGCGAGGCCCCTTCGAAGCGGACGCCGCCGCCCACCCGGGCGTCGCACACGTCGACGGTGCCCTCCGCGACGAGTCCGCCGCGGCAGTCCAGGTCGCCGCCTATGTGCAGCCGGTTGGCGTGCAGCGCCGTGCCCCGTGGGTTGAGGAGTGCGGCGCGCCGGAGGATGACGCTGCCGCCCACCGAGCTGTCCCGCAGGTCGGCACCGCCGGTCAGCCGGCTGTCCTCCAGATGCAGGGTGCCGCCGATCGAGGCCCCGTGCATGTCCAGGGCGCCCTGCACCCGGCAGCCTCTGATCTCGCACTTCCAGCCGATGGTCACGCCCACCGCCGACAGGCCCGGCAGAGTGCAGTCGCGCAGCTCCAGGGCGCCCAGGGACGCGCCGTCCAGACGGGGCGCGTGCTCGAAGCGGCAGTTCCGCAGTCGCAGCGCTGCCGCGACGACGGCCTCCTCCAGGTCGAGGCGTCCGGTGACGAGCACGTCCCGCAGTCGCAGGCGGGCCGGATGGCCGGGCTCGGCCTGGGGCGGGGCGAGCAGCAGCCTGCGCACGGCCGAGGCCCGGACCTCGCCCCCGTCCGCGTACCACTCGCCACGGCGGAAGGCGGCCCACATCCCCCGTTCACTCTCGCTCCAGCCGACCGGCGCGATGCTGCCCGACACGTCAACTCCCCCTTCACCAAGGCAGAACACGGCCACGTGACCAACGGCACGCAGGGGCGCGGGACGACATGGGAAGTCGCACGAGCGCCAAGATCACCGTAAAGGGAGTCACCGCACCGCCGTGACCGTCACCGGGCTTCCGCCACGGCCGTCACCCGCCGCACCCCGGGATTTTCATGGACACCCGTCCAGCTATAGTGGACACCTGTCCATGAAGTGGCCGAACGAACAACGGAGCCTGTCGACGATGGAGATCCTCGCGAACGTGCTGGTCGGGCTGGTCGCCGCCCTGCACGCGTACATCCTGGTCATGGAGATGTTCCTGTGGGAGAAGAAGCCCGGGCGGGGGCTGCACGGATTCGACCCGGAGATGGCGCGGGCCACGGCGCCGCTGGCCGCGAACCAGGGGCTCTACAACGGCTTCCTCGCGGCGGGCCTGGTGTGGGGTCTGATCGCCGGCGACCCGACCGGATTCCGTGTGCAGGTCTTCTTCCTGGTGTGCGTCGTGATCGCCGGCGTGTACGGCGGGCTCACCGCGAACCGCCGCATCCTGTTCGCCCAGGCCCTGCCAGGAGCTCTCGCCCTGGCCGCCGTACTCATCGCGCACTGAGCCCGGTGAGCCCCGTGCCATGGGAGGACCCGCGGGCCGCCCGCACCCGCGCGAAGCTGAGGGAGGCCCTCCTCCACGAGTGCGCCGCGCACCCGCTGGAGGAGGTCAGCGTGGCCGCGCTGGTACGCCGGGCCGGGGTCGGCCGCGCCACGTTCTACGTGCACTACGCCGACCTGGAGGCGCTGGCGGTCGACGCCTGTGCCGATGTCGTACGCGACGCGGTGGACGCGCTGCACGCCTGGCGCGGCCGCCCCGACCCGGTCCGCGCACCCGAGGCACTGCGCGCGTTCCTCGCCGGCCTCGCCCCGCACACCGCCCTGTACCGCGCCCTGCTCAGCCCGGGCGGTGGCGGCCCGCTCGGCCGCGTACTGCACCGTGATCTGCGCGCCCGCAGCCTCAGCGAACGCACCCTCGCGGGCGCGGCCGACGCCCCGCTCGTGGCCTCCGCCGTGGCGGCGACCTTCGCGGGGGTGCTGGCCGACTGGCTGCACGGCCTCCTCGACGCGACGGCGGACGACATCGCCGATCAGGCCTGGCAGTTGCTGGTCGCGTTGCACCGCAGCCGCTGACCTGGGCGTCGTCAATCACTTGCAGCCCACACTCTCCTTCGTGGCCGGCCAGAGCTCCACCCCGTCGGACGTGCGTACGTAGGCCTTCGACCTGTCGCCGGTGAACCACAGTTCCCGGTCGTTCAGGCGGTATCCCGTGTCGTGGGCGTCGGCGGGCATACGGACATGACCGTCGTACGCGGAGGTGAGCAGCTGACGGCCCAGCACCCCGTGCGGATCACGCACGTAGTGCCTCACGCCCTCACCCCGGCCGGTGTACAGGAAGACGGCGGACTGCCAGCCGCAGTGCTCCGGGCCGTCATTGCTGCTCACCACCGTCGTTGCCACGCGACGGCCGTCCCGGTCGGTCCAGATCTCGTAGGGCTTGGAGTCCGTGAAGCTCGCCGGAAGTTCGGCCGGGTCGCAGGACGCGCTCGACTCCGGACCCCAACCGGGCCGCCCCTTCTGGTCCTTGGCGACGACGACGGCGACCTTGGTACGGCCGTGGACGTCGAAGGAGTACAGGACCCGGTCCCGTTCCTCGCGCTCGACGCGATAGCCGTAGTGCGGATCCTCGGCCTGCTCCAGGTCGAAGTACGCCTGGAGCCCCTCCTCGGGCGTCGCCCCGCCGTCGTCCCGGCTCCACGAGCCGTCCGACGCCCCCGTGTAGATCTCGCCGTCGCACTCCAGGGCTCGCCCGGCCGCCCCCGCCACGAGCCGCACCGCCCGGGCGCTGTCCTCGTCGAGGTTCTTGGACGGGACCTTCAGCGGCCCGCTGTACGGCGTCGCCGGCGGCGTTCCGGTGACCACGAGATCGGCCCCGCTCCCGTCGTCGCACCCTGCCGACGCCGTCATGGCGACCAGCACCGCCACCGCCGCGATCCCCTTGCGCATTCCCGCTCCTGTCCGCCGAACGCCGTACCCGTCCCTCCTCCGACGCACTTGGGGCGGGGAACGTTCGGGCGGCCCGGCGGCCAAGGGGGCGCACCCGCCGAGGTGTTGGGGCGGCGATGTCAGACCCCCGCGTTACGTTGCCGCCATGACTCAATTCGTTTTGGTGGCAGGCGCGTGGCTCGGATCGTGGGCGTGGGACGAGGTGGTGCCTCACCTGCGTGCGGCCGGGCACGGCGCCCATCCGCTGACGCTGTCCGGCCTCGCCGACAAGCAGGGTGTGCCGGCCGGGCAGCAGACGCATGTGCGGGACATCGTCGACGAGGTCGAGCGCCTCGATCTGCGTGAGGTGGTGCTCGTCGGACACAGCTATGCGGGCATCCCGGTGGGGCAGGCCGCCGAGCGGATCGGCGACCGGCTGACGCGCGTCGTGTTCGTCGACTCGAACGTGCCGGCCGTCGACGAGTCGTTCGTCTCCACCTGGTGGGAGGGGCCGGCGAAGTTCGAGGCCGTACTCGCCGCGAACGGCGACGTCTGGCCGCCCCTGACTGCGCCCGACTTCGAAGGCCAGGGCCTCACCGAGGAGCAGATCGCACGGTTCGTCGGCCGCGCCACCCCGCACCCGGGCGCCACCCTGTCCGAGCCGGCGGTGCTGACACGTCCGCTCGGCGAACTTCCGGCGACGTACATCAAGTGCCTGCTCGACGGTCCCGAGCCGACCGACGACGTGGCCGAGCTGCTCAAGAGCGAGCACTGGCGGCTGGTCGAGCTGGACACCGGCCACTGGCCGATGCTCTCCCGGCCGACGGAGCTGGCCCGGATCCTGCTCGACGCGGACGGCTCCGCCGGCTGAGCCCTGCCCTGCCATGGACGGGCCCGGCGACCGAGCTGGACCGCCGCCTCCCGGCGCGCTCTAGTGCCGCGGCAGGCAACGTTTGCCCGTCAAGCTTGGGGGCGCGTGCCGGGCGTCGCGACGGGGCGAACGTTGCCTGTTGCGGCACTAGCGGGCCGTCTGGAACGTACGGCGGTACGCCTGTGGTGAGACTCCGATCGCCGCGTGCAGGTGCTGCCGCAGTGAGGCCCCGGTCGCGAAGCCGACCTCGCCGGCGATCTGGTCCACCGGCAGGTCACTGGACTCCAGCAGCTGGCGGGCGCGGGCGACGCGCTGCTGGATGAGCCAGCGGCCGGGGCTCATGCCCACCTCGTCGCCGAAGCGCCGGGCGAAGGTGCGCAGGCTCATCCGGGCGTGCCCGGCGAGATCGGCCAGCGCGAGCGGCTCGCCCAGCCGTTCGAGCGCCCACTGGCGGGTGGCGGCCGTGCCGGTGGTGGTGGGCCCGGGAACCGGGTGCTCGATGTACTGCGCCTGACCTCCGTCCCGCCACGGCGGCACCACGCAGCGCCGCGCGACCGAGTTGGCCAGCGCGCTGCCGTGGTCCTTGCGCACGATGTGCAGACAGGCGTCGACCCCGGAGGCGGCGCCTGCCGAGGTGAGGATCGGGTCGTCGTCGACGAACAGTACGTCCGGGTCCAGTGCCACGTGCGGGAACATGCGCCGGAAGTGGTCCGCCAACTGCCAGTGGGTCGTGGCCCGCCGCCCTTCGAGAAGACCGGCCGCCGCCAGCACGAACGCCCCCGTGCAGATGGAGACGATGCGGGTTCCGGGCCGGATCTGCGCGAGCGCGGCGGTGACCTCGGCCGGGAGTTCCGCGGTGACCGAGGCCGGTGTGACGGGCGGGATCACCACGGTGTCCGCCGTACGCAGCACCTCGGGGCCGCGCTCGACCATGACCGAGAAGTCCGCGTTGCTGCGCACCGGCTTCCCGTCGACCGTGCAGGTCACCACCTCGTACCGGCCGTCGGCCGCGCCGAAGATCCGGCTGGGGATGCCCAGCTCGAAGGGGTAGACGCCGTCGAGCGCCAGGACGACCACGCGTTCCACATGCCGCATGGCACGATCCTATCGAATATTGGCAATCATGCCATTCTCCTGACGGGCGAACCCCGGCAGGCTGGACCACCATGAGCACTGTGAACACCATGCGAGCCATCAGTCAGGACGTCCTCGGCGGTCCCGAGGTCCTCAAGGAAGTAGAGACGGAACGCCCCGCGCCGCGGCCCAACGAGGTGCTGGTCCGGGTGCGTGCCGCCGGGGTCAACCCGACCGACTGGAAGCACCGCGCCACCGGCGGCTTCCTCGGCGAGCCGCCCTTCGTCCTCGGCTGGGACGTCTCCGGCGTCGTCGAGGCGACCGGGATCGGCGTCGCCCGCTTCAAGCCGGGTGACGAGGTCTTCGGCATGCTGTCCTACCCGTTCGGCCACGGCTCGCACGCCGAGTACGTCACCGCCCCGGCCCGCGCCTTCGCGCACAAGCCGTCCGGGGTCGACCACATCCAGGCGGGCGCGCTGCCGCTGGTTTCCCTGACCGCGTGGCAGGCCCTGGTCGAGACGGCGGACGTGCGGCCGGGCCAGCGGGTGCTGATCCACGCGGCGGCCGGCGGGGTCGGCCACGTGGCCGTGCAGATCGCCAAGGCCCGCGGCGCGTATGTGATCGGTACGGCGAGCGCCGGTAAGCACGACTTCCTGCGCGGGCTCGGCGTGGACGAGACGATCGACTACCGGGAGACCGACTTCGCCGAGGCCGTGCGGGACGTCGACATCGTCCTGGACACGATCGGCGGCGACCACTCCCTGCGCTCACTGCGCGTACTGCGCCCGGGCGGGATCGTGGTGTCGATCCTGCCGGTCGGGTCGGACGACTTCTACGAGGAGGCCGAGCGGCTCGGCGTACGGGCGCTCAGGATGCTCGTGGACGCCTCGCACACCGGCATGAAGGCGATCGCGGAGCTCGTCGAGGCGGGCAAGCTACGCGCGACCATCGCCGAGACCTTCCCCCTGGCCGACGCCGCCAAGGCGCACGCGCTCGGCGACACCGGCCGCACCACGGGGAAGCTCGTGCTGACCATGTGAACGTCAGCACCGGCTTGATCGCCCCGCCCTTCGGTACCGAAGGGCGGGGCGCCGACGACGACCGGGGTGCCGCGCGCGGCGAGCGCGTCGGGCACCCTTGCGCGGCACGGCGACGCCGCCGGTGGTCTCCACGACCCCGCGGGCGCCCGTGCCGTCGGTCGTCTCCACGACCCGCCGGCGCCCTTGCCGTCGGTGAGGGCGAGCACCGCCTCGGCGGCGTCGGCGTCGCCCGCGTTCACGGTGTGCGTGGCGCCCAGTCCTCGTGCCGAGGGGAGCCGTTCGGCGACCTCGTCGACGACGATGACAGTCGTCGCGGGTGTCAGGACGGCGGCCGGCAGGAGTTGGAGGAGCGGATGATCCGGGACTTCAGCGCACACCAGGCCGATCAGTTCCGCCGGGCGTTGACCCGGGCCTGGCACGCACTGTCGTAGGCGCCCGGCACGCGTTGCCATGGACGCCCGGCGCGCACGGTCGTAGTCTCAATTCGAAGACATATGTCAATCGAACATGCTCAAATTCACTCCATCGAGGGTAACTTGCAGTGCGGGGAGCGGTGTTGAGCATCCCCGGGCCCCGGTGTCGCGTCCTAGCACTCAAGGACGTCGTCACCCCGGACCGGTGACCTGAAGCCCCGCCATGTGGAGCCGGTTGGAGGCGATGCCGTCATGCCGCAGGACCCCGCACCGCGCACCCGGCATCTGCACGTCCACCGGGTACGCGGCCATACGGTCCTCGAGTTCCGCGGCGAGATCGACATCGCCGCGGCCCTGGAGATCATCCCCGTGCTCGACTCCGTGACGGGACGCCCGGCAGCGCGCGTGGTGATCGACCTCGGCCCCGTCGAGTTCTTCGACTGCTCGGGGCTGCGCCTGCTGTACCGGGCCAGGAGCCGGGTCCTCGGACGGGGCGGACAGCTGCGGCTCGTCTGCACGCACGCGCTGACGCTGCGCATCCTGCGCCTGACCGGCCTGCGGACGCTGCTACCCCCCGCCGCGTCGCTGGACGAGGCCCTGCGGCAGGCCGAGGCCACGTCCGGATCCTGGTGACCTGCCGGGCGCCCAGCGCCCGCCGTCCCGCCGCCCCACAGCCCTGCCACCCTGCCGCCCTGCCCCCCCCTGCCGCCCTCACGGAGGGCGAGCCCAAGCCCTCGAACTCAGCTCCGCACGCGCCGAGTTCGAGGACCGCACGCCACCTATTCGCCCTGGGGCGCGTCGAACAGGGCGCTCACCGACTCGCCGTTGTGAATGCGCCGCACGGCCTCGGCCAGGGCGGGCGCGATGGAGAGGACCCGCAGCTTCCCGGTGCGCTCCAAGGCGGCGACCGGCACGGTGTTCGTGCACACGATCTCCAGCACGTCGGGCTGCTCGCTGAGCCGCTTGAGCGCGCCGGCCGCGAACAGGCCGTGCGTACAGGCCACTCGGATCGACCTCGGCCCCAACTCCCGCAACCGGTCAAGGAGTTCGAGCACCGTACTGCCCTTGGCGATCTCGTCGTCCAGCACGATGACATCCCGGTCCACGACGTCGCCGATGACGGCGCTGATACTGACCCGGTCGTCCGCGAACCGCTGTTTCGCCCCCGCGGCCACCTGCGCCCCGATCATCCGCGCGAAGGCGGCCGCCTCCTTGGCGTTGCCGAGGTCGGGCGAGACGACCGTCGTCCGGGAGAGGTCGTGGCCGCGGAAGTGGGCGGCCAGTTCCCGCAGGGCGTGAAGGTGGTCGACGGGCACCGAGAAGAAGCCGTGGACCTGCGGGGAGTGCAGCGTCATCGCCAGGACACGGCTCGCCCCGGCGGCCACCAGCAGATCGGCGACCAGCCGTCCGCCGATCGAGATGCGCGGCGCGTCCTTCTTGTCCGAACGGGCGTACGAGTAGTGCGGCATGACGACGGTGATCCGCCCCGCTGAGGCCCCGCGCGCCGCGTCGCACATCAGCAGCAGCTCGACGAGATGCTCCTGCACGGGGGCGACCAGCGGCTGCACCAGGAACACGTCCCGCTCGCGGCAGTTGGCCTGAAGCTGCACCTCGAGACAGTCGTTGGCGAACCGGCTCACCCGGGACGGACTGAGGGGCACACCGAGATGCGCACAGACCTCCGCCACCAGCTCGGGATGGGCACTACCGCTGAACACGGCGATGTCACGCACGGTCCGCTCCTCGCATGATCGAATCCGGGCTGCGCGCCACATGCTACTGACCGGACCCCCGGGAAATTCATTTGCGGTCGGCCGTGGCGGGTGCCGCGTCACGACCTCGCCACACGCCCGACCTCAGGGGACCGGAATGCGCCGATTCCTCGGAACCCCGGCGCGATCGACCGCCTCGGCAGCATCGACGCCGGCGACACCCGTACGGACGACGGGGAGATCGAGCGGCGGCGCGGCATCACCATCCGTTCGGCCGTCGCCGCCTTCACCGCCGGAGCCGTACAGATCAACCCCATCGACACCCCGAAGCACCCCGACTTCATCGCCGAGGCCGAGCGCGCCCTGGAGGTGCTGGACGGGGCGGTACTGCCGCTCTCCGCCGTGGAGGGCTTCCCTCGACGCGCCGGCCCCGGTGACAGCGCAACTGGCCGCGTACGACGCGGAGTTCCGGGAGACGACGGGCGGGCGCACGGCCTGGCTGATCACCGGTGAACTCCCGGCCCGGCGCGTGCGCGACGTCGAGCTGCGGCTGCCGGGGCTGACGCACGGGGAGGGGGTGTGGTGGTCCAGGCCTTCGGGCGACCGCGCACTGCGCTGATCGAGTAGCCCGCGTCATCAATTGGCCAACCGTGCGTTCTGTCGGGGGATGTGGCGGGCACTCGGGTAGAGAAGGGAGGACTGTCGACATGACGACGTCCATCAAGCAGACGCCCGGCTCGACGTCCAGTGAGCGCAAACGGATGCCCGGCTGGTTGAAGGCGGTCACCGCCCTCGTCCTGGTACTCGTGGTGCTGTTCGCCGGGCTGCGGCTCAGCGTGCTTCCGGGGCTGCGCGACCTGTTCGGGGAAGACACCCACGACCGGTCCGGGCCCACACTCCTCAAGTCCATCCAGGACATGAGCCGTTACGACGCGGCCTCGGGCAACTTCCAGGTGGTCGTGGACCTGGAGAAGGACGCCAAGCTCCTGCCGGACGCGATCCGCGGCACCCGCACGCTGTATGTGGGCGCGGGCACCGTGGACGCGTATGTGAACCTCGGCGGGCTCGGCAAGGACGACGTGAAGGTCAACGGCGACCGCACGTCCGCGACGATCAGGCTGCCGCACGCGGTGCTGGGCAAGCCCGCGCTCGACGCCGACCGCTCCTATGCCGTCTCCAAGCAGCGCGGTCTGCTGGACCGGCTCGGCGACCTCTTCTCCGACAACCCCAACAGCGAACGCGCCGTGCAGAAGCTCGCGGTCAAGCACATCGGGGAGGCCGCCAAGGACAGCGAACTCGCCGAACGCGCCGAGGAGAACACCACCAGCATGCTGGACGGGCTGCTGCGTTCGCTCGGCTTCAAGGAGGTGCACGTGACCTACGGTGCCTGAGCGGCCGCGTCAGCCGGCTCAGCCGCCGAGCACGCCGGGCAGGGCCAGCGCACCCAGCAGCGTCGCCCCCGCCAGCAGCCACGCCACGTAGTCCCCGATGTACCCGGACTGAAGGTGCCGCAGCGGTTCGGTCCAGCGCTGCTCACCGAGCAGCTTCGGGCGGGTCACGGCGAGGGCGGCCAGGCCGACTGCCACGGCCGTCGAGGTCAGTCCCAGGACGACGCCGGCCAGGGTCCAGTGGGGTGAGGTGACCGCCCCACCGGATCCGGCCTCGTTCACGGCGCGTGCCACCACACCGGCGAAGCCGGGCACCGCGCCCACGGCGAGCGCCGCGGCCAGCAGCACCGCGGGGACGGTGGTCATGGTGTCCGGGATCCGGCGCAGCCGGTGCCGGGTCTCGGGTTCCTCGCCGGTGCCGGTGGTCTCGTACGAGGACTCCTTCCGCGGCTTCGGCCCGAGCCCGTAGAACACGCGCGCCACGACCCGCAGCACCGCGCCCGCGGTGACCGCCGAGACGGCGACGAACAGGACGGTGAGCGGTCCGCCCACCGCCTCCTCCGTGATCGCCTTGCCCAGTGCGGTGCCGAAGGGCGGCAGTCCGGCGAGGCCCAGGGCGCCGATCAGGAACAGCACGGCCACCCCGCGCAGCTCCCGGGCACGCCCGTGCAGGGCGTGTTCGTCGACGCTGCCGTACCGGTCGAGCAGGATTCCGGTGCAGGCGAACAGGGCCGCCTTCACCCCGGCGTGTCCGAGGACGTACAGCGCGACGCCGTCGTCCGCCTCCGGCGTCAGCGTGCCGATGCCGATCAGGAACAGCCCCATGTGGGCGACCGTCGAGTACGCGAGCAGCCGTTTCACATGCCGCTGGTACCAGCACAGGACCGCGCCGACCACGCTGGTCAGTACGCCGAGCACCAGCAGGGCGCGTTCCAGGTCGGCCGCGGGGATGCCGCCGGGGCCGGCGAAGACGGTCCCGTAGACGCGCCAGACTCCGTACGCGCCGAGTTCGACCATCACGCCGGACAGCAGCATGCACACCGGTGTCGGCGCGACCGCGTGCGCGTCGGGCAGCCAGAAGTGGAAGGGCACGGCGGCCGCCTTGACCAGCAGCGCGGTGAGGACGAGAACGAAGGCGGCGAGGGTGAGGGCGTCGGGCCCGCCGTGCGCGTCGAGCTTGCGGCCGATCTGTGTCAGTCCGAGTTCGCCGGTGCGCGCGTACAGCAACGCGATGCCCATCAGCATGGCGTACGCGCCCAGCGAGTTGACGACGCCGAAGGTCAGCGCGCCCTGCACCGCCTTCGCCTCCTCGACCCGGTGCCCGGTCAGCGCGTAGGCGACGACGCTCATCAGCTCGAAGAACACGAACGCGTCGAACAGGTCCCCCGCGATCGCGAAGCCGCACATGCCGCCCTGGAAGAGCAGCATCAGCGCCGGGAAGGAACCCGCGTGGTGGGGCGGTTCCTCGAAGTAGCGCCAGGAATACGCGAGTGCCGACACGGTCAGCAGGGAGGCGAGCGCCGCCATGCCGAGGCCCGCGCCGTTGCCCACCAGGACGATCCCGACGCTCTCGCCGTCCCTGGGCAGCCATCCCCCGACCCATTCCACCAGCGGCGGCGAGGAGTTCAGCAGCAGGACGACGGCCAGGGCCGCCGTACCGGCCGAGACCGCGCAGCCGACCGACTCGGCGGCCACGCGCGGCAGCCGGCGGCCGGCCATGACGAGGAGGGCGGCCCCGAGCAGCGGCAGGGCGACGAGCAGCGGCAGCAGGTGGTTCATCAGCCGCGCAGCTCCCGCAGTTCGTCCGGGTCGACCGTGCCGTGGCGTTTGGAGACCTGGAGGACGAGGGCGAGCAGCAGGGCGGTGACGGTGGCGCCGACGACAACGTCGGTGAGGGCGAGGGCCTGCACGACGGGGTCCACGACGGGCCGCGAGCCGGGCTTGATGTCGGAGTAGACGGGGGCGGTGGCGCCGTCGCGGTAGCCGACGGTCAGCAGCAGGACGTAGGTGGCGGACTGGCAGACGGCGAGGCAGCCCACGGCGTGGATCAGATTGCGGCTGGTCGCGAGCCCGTAGCAGCCGGTCAGGAAGATCCACACGGCGACGAGATACGGCAGTACGGACATCACGTGCCGCTCCCCTTCCTCTCCTGTCTGCCCTGTCTGTCCTGTCGGTCCCGCCTGCCCTGCCTTTCCTGCCTTTCCCGCGTGCCCCGTCTGCCCTTTCTCTCCTGACTCTCCTTCTTCACTTCCCGCTTCCCTCCTCGATCTCGACGGCCTGGTCGAGGAAGCGGGCGAGCAGGACGACGACCGCGCAGGCGACCTCCACGCCGATGGCCGCGTTCAGCAGGGGGACGGTGCCGCCGGACGACAGGGTGTTGAAGGTGCCGTACGGGAGCAGTGTGTTGGCGAGGAAGGACGTGCCCGCGACGACTCCCGTGAGGCCGAGGACGAGGTAGGCGCAGGCGCCGAGCGCGTCGCCGATCTCGTACAGGCCGACGGGCCGGATGCGCTCCAGGGCGCGGTAGTCGGCGCCGAGGTAGAGCAGGTGCAGGGCGGTGGCCGCGATGACGCCGCCTTGGAAGCCGCCGCCGGGACTGAGCTGGCCGTGGGCGATGACGTAGAGGCCGGTGAGCAGGGCGACGGGCAGGACGACGAGGGCGTACCGGCGTACGGGGAGTGCGACGTCCTCGGGTTCCGGTCGCGCGCTTCGCTCGTCGCGGGTCTGGCGCAGCAGGACGACGGTGCCGAGGACGGAGGCGAAGAGGATGCCCATCTCGCCGAGGGTGTCGAAGGCACGCTGGTCGAAGTTGACGGACGCGATGGTGTTGGCGGTGTGCCGGGCCAGGGAGGCGCGGACGACCCGGTCTCCGTAGGGGTGCCGTGTCCCGCCGAAGCCGGGCAGCCGCAGACAGGCGGCGACGAGCAGGGCCGCGAGGCCCGCCCCGCCGACGGCCAGGACGATCAGCCGTACGCGCCGCGTCACCGTGCCTTCCCCTTCCCCTTCCGGTTCCCCTGCCGGGCCCGGCGTCCGACCTTGCGCACGGACAGGAGCAACAGGAGCGGGGTGAGCGCGGCGCCCACGGCGAGCTGGGAGAGCGCCACGTCGGGCGCCTGCATCACGGTGAACAGGACGGCGAGGGTGATACCGAGGACGGACAGGACGAGGGCCTGGCGCACGGGGTCGCGGACGGCGACGGCCGCGGTCGCGGAGGCGGCGACCAGCAGCAGGGCGACGAAGATCAGGGGGTCATCCACGGCGGCCCCCGGAGAATCCTCCGGACAGGGCGCGGGAGGCGAGGAGGTTTCCGCCGATCAGCAGCGCCCCGGTCACCAGGAGTTTCATCATGGCCCGGCCGGGTCCGGCGGCCGCGCACAGGACCAGTACGACCACGCCGCCGAAGCACGCGACGGCGACCGTGACGGCCCGGGCACGCGGCGGGTCCTGCGCGAGGTCGTCGGCGAGCAGCCGGGCGAAGACGAGGGTGCCGACCGGGCCGAGGAGGGCGAGGACCAGGGCGAGATCGACGTACGCGGGCCTCTCGTATCCCTGGGCGAGCAGCAGCAGTCCGGGGCAGGCGAGTGCGCAGGACAGGTTCTGGGCGACGACCCGGCGGCTCAACGGCCCGGTGGCGACGCCCCACACGGTGGCCCCGACTCCGCCGGCGATCGTGACCGTGGCCGCGACGGTCCAGCCGTTCACCGCGCGCTCATCGCCCGCCGCGCTCCGCGCGCCGCGACCGCTCCGGCGCACGAGGCCGAGGCCCCCACGATCAGCTCCAGTGTGTCGACCGCGCTGATGAACACCAGCCAGAGGAGGGCGAGGACGGCCCACCAGGCGAGTACTTCAAGCCAGGCCCACAGCGCCGTACGCGGGTTCATCTGCCGTCCCCTTTCTCCGCTTTGCATGGAATTGCCGGTTCCGCCATCCAAGCATCGCCCCGGCTCCGCGCGACGGCGGCGCGCGACGGGCTGGTGCCCCAAGTGCCCCACCGGTGGTAGCGGAAACCGAAGAGGGGACGGGGACCGGCACCGACAACGGCTCGTCCCGGCCGTCGGGCACCGGGCACCGGACATCAGCGGCCGGACAGCGGGTAGCCGCCATGCGACAGAGGGAAGTTGAACCTGGAGGGTTGGATGGCCCGTACCGAGCTACGCACCGGCACCTCGAAATTCGGCCTCGGCCGCCGTCGCACCTCGACGGCACCACCGCCGGAGCACCGGCCACTGCCGCTTCCCGTGCGACTGCTGGCGATGGTGCTCGCCTTCGCGACCATGGTGGCGTTCGCCGCGGTGCTGGCCCGGCTGACCCTGGAGCCGTCGCCCGCTTCGGAGGCGCTGACCCACAACAACCTGCATCCGGGCCGCTCCCTGCACGCCTATCTGAGCCGGCCCGAGTTGCGCGACGCCGTCAAGCAGATCGGCGGCAATCTGCTGCTCGGGGTGCCGTTCGGGGTACTGCTGCCGATGGTGGCTCCGCGCACCCGGGGCCTGGTGCGGGTCGGGGTACTGACCGCGCTGGTCATGCTGCTGGTCGAGCTGGTCCAGGGGGCGCTCATCACCGGGCGCGCCTTCGACATCGACGACGTCATCCTCAACACGACGGGCGCGCTGCTGGGTTATCTGCTGCTGGGGCGGCGACTCGGGCGGGCCGTGCATCCGCGCCGGAGGCGGCGGCAGGACACGAGCGGCGGCAAGGGCAAGAGCTGAGCAACTACTGGTCCGGACCACCGACTTGACAACCCCTTACCTCATTCCTTAAATCAAGAGGCGAAGCATGCACCCCCCACCCCAGTCGGCACACCCGTCCCCCGGGCAGCCGTACAGAAGGGAGAGTCGTGGACTCCCCACGCCTGCTCCGCCGATGTCTGTTCGCCGCACTCTCCGCGGCGCTCATCGCCTCCGCCGCGATCGGTCCCGCCGATGCAGCCGACGCCGCCCCCAAGGCGGCCTCGTCCGAGAAGGTGGCCGCTGCCGCGGCCACCTTCTCGGACACGTTCGACGGGGCCGCCGGTTCGGCCGTCGACTCCTCGAAATGGCAGGTCGAGACCGGCGACAACGTCAACAATCACGAAAGGCAGTACTACACCTCCGGCAACAACAACGCGGCCCTGGACGGCCAGGGCCATCTGGTCATCACGGCCCGCAAGGACAATCCCGGCAACTACCAGTGCTGGTACGGCCGTTGTGAGTACACCTCGGCCCGCCTGAACACCTCGGGGAAGTTCTCGGCCGCGTACGGTCGGGTCGAGGCGCGGATGAAGATACCGCGCGGGCAGGGCATGTGGCCCGCGTTCTGGATGCTCGGCACTGACATCGGACAGGTCGGCTGGCCGAACTCGGGCGAGATCGATGTCATGGAGAACGTCGGCTTCGAGCCCTCCACCATCCACGGCACCATCCACGGTCCCGGTTACTCCGGCACGGGCGGCATCGGTGCCGCGTACTCGCTGCCCGGGGGCCAGGCCTTCGCGGACGCCTTCCACACATTCGCCGTGGACTGGGCGCCCGACTCCATCACCTGGTCGGTGGACGGCACCGTCTACCAGCGGCGCACGCCCGCCGACCTGGGCGGCAAGACCTGGGCGTTCAACAAGCCGTTCTTCCTGATCCTCAACCTCGCGGTCGGCGGCTACTGGCCCGGCGATCCGAACAGCTCCACGGCCTTCCCGCAGCAGCTCGTGGTGGACGACGTGAAGGTGACGACCGGCGACAGCTCAAGCGGCGCGCCCATCACCGGACTGGCCGGCAAGTGCGTGGACGTGGCCGGTTCGAGCTCGGCCAACGGCGCCCCCGTCCAGCTCTACGACTGCAACGGCACCACCGCCCAGAAGTGGACGGTGGCCTCCGACGGCACGCTCCGCGCGCTGGGCAAGTGCCTCGACGTCACGGAGAACGGCACGGCGGACGGCTCCACCGTCCAGCTGTGGGACTGCGGTGGCAGCGCCAACCAGAAATGGGTGGTCACCGCGGCCGGCGACATCGTCAACCCGCAGGCCAACAAGTGCCTCGACGTGACCGGCAACAACTCGGCCAACGGCACCCGGCTGCAGATCTGGTCCTGCTCGGGCGCGGCGAACCAGAAGTGGAAGGTCGGCTGAACAAGCCTCGCCCCGGCCACAGCGAGCCATAGAGAGCAGACCGCCGGGCAGGCGAGCGGTGAGCCCGGCCGGCGTCGGTGCCGGCCGGGCTCACCGCGTGTTCCACCACCACGAGGGCGACGCGACGACGCGCGGGAGCCGGCCGGAGCCGACAGGCCCTAGCGCAGCGTCCAGTGGTGTTTGTCGCCGCCGACCCAGCGGACCACGTCCGGGTCGTCGAGGTCGTGGACCGTGATGCCGGCCTCCGCCGCGACCGTCAGGACGTCGGTGATCGCTCTCGCCTCGGCGACCACTTCACCGTCGATCTCCACGATCCGGAACGGCGGCTTGCCCGGCTGTACCCCGAGCACCATGATCCGCGGGTGGGTGACGTAGGGGCATGCGATTTCGGTCATGTCTCGAGCGTAGAGCGGTTCGCGTGGGTGAGCCGCCGAAGCGGTTCGAGGACCGCCGCCGCCCCGGCCCGGCGTGCGGGCGGGCGACCGCCGTCGCCGGGTTCGTCCAGCCGGGTGAGCAGGGTGCGGCGGTCGGCGTCGGCGTTCCGCGATCGTACGGACGGGCCCGCCGCTCCCGTTGTGCGGACATGCCGCGTCTGGGCAAGTCTGGAAGGCCGGAGGAGGTGGTCATGGACCCCCTGGAGGCCTTGGACCGGATCGCGTTCCTGCTGGAGCGGGGTCAGGCTCCCACCTACCGTGTCCGCGCGTTCCGCACCGCCGCCGCCGTACTGGCCGCACGGCCCGCGGACGAGGTGGCCGAGCTGGTCCGCACCGGGTCGCTGGAGTCCTTGAAGGGCATCGGCCCGAAGACGGCGCAGGTGGTGCGGGAGGCGCTGGCCGGGCAGGTGCCCGGCTATCTGGAGAAGCTGGAGCGGGAGGCCGGTGCGCCGCTCGCGCAGGGCGGCGAGGAGCTGCGGGCGCTGCTGCGCGGCGACTGCCATCTGCACTCCGACTGGTCGGACGGCGGAAGCCCGATCGAGGACATGGGGCGGACCGCGGCGCGGCTCGGGCACGAGTGGGCGGTGCTCACCGACCACTCGCCGCGGCTGACGGTGGCCCGGGGCCTGTCTCCGGAGCGACTGCGCGAGCAGCTGGCGGTGGTCGCCACGCTCAACGAACGCTGGGCTCCGTTCCGGCTGCTCACCGGCATCGAGTGCGACATCCTCGACGACGGGTCGCTCGACCAGGAGCCCGAGCTGCTGGCCCGGCTCGACGTGGTCGTGGTGTCCGTGCACTCCAAGCTGCGCATGGACGCACGGTCGATGACCCGCCGTATGGTCGCCGCCGTACGCGACCCGCTGTCGGACGTCCTCGGGCACTGCACGGGACGGCTGCTGACCGGGCGCGGACGGCCCGAGTCGGAGTTCGACGCGGACGAGGTGTTCGCCGCCTGTGCGGAGTCCGGCACCGCTGTGGAGATCAACAGCCGGCCCGAGCGGCTCGACCCGCCGCGGCGCCTGCTGCGCCGTGCGGTCGCGGCGGGTGTCCTGTTCTCCGTGGACACCGACGCACACGCGCCCGGCCAGCTCGACTGGCAGATCCACGGCTGCGCCCGGGCCGAGGAGTGCGGGGTGCCCGCCGAGCGGGTGATCACCACCTGGACCATGGAGGAACTGCTCGCCTGGGCCCGCGACCGGGAGACACCGGCGGGCGTGGACCCCGTCTGACGTGGTACTCGTACGGCGTAGGAGGAGGAGAGGACAGCTCATGGAACGCGCCGCCGTGTTCGACGTCGACGGCACTCTCGTCGACACGAACCATCTGCATGTCACGACGTGGTGGGAGGCCTTCCGGCAGGCGGGTCACCAGGTGCCGATGCACGACATCCACCGGTCGGTGGGCCTGGGCTCCCAGGACCTCATCGCCCATCTCCTGGGGGAGGACCGGGACCAGGACGAGGTCGACGCGCTGAGCGCCGCCCACAAGACCCTGTACGGAACGTACTTCGACCGGCTGCACCCGCTGAAGGACGCCGGGCGGCTGCTGAAGCGGCTGGACGACGACGGCTGGACGGTCGTGCTCGCCACCTCGGCGGGCGGCTCCGAACTGTCCGCGCTGCGCCGGGCGATCGACGCGGACGACGCCATCAAGGCCACGGCGAGCGCCGACGACGTGTCCGCCGGCAAGCCCGCGCCCGAGCCCGTCGAGCACGCGCTGGGCCTGGTCGGCATCCCGCCCGAGCACGCGGTGTTCGTCGGCGACACGGTCTGGGACATGCGCGCGGGCAGCCGGGCCGGGGTGACCTGCGTGGGCGTCCTGTGCGGGGGCATCCCGCGGGCGGATCTGGTGGAGGCGGGGGCGGACGCGATCTACCGGGATCCGGAGCATCTGCTCGCGCTACTGCCGGACAGCGCGCTGGCGCCGAAGGCGTGAGGCGCCGTGGCATGGACCGTCCCGAGCGGCGTGACGCACGTCACCCCACCTGCGTCGACGTGGGGGAACACCCTCCGGTAGTTTTTCTTTGAACAAACTGTGGGTGTGGAGGGGACAGTGTCCCCGGGCCTCACCTAGTGCTCACAGGGACGATCGTTCGGCTGAAGCCCTGTGGAGCCGTCCACCGAGAGGCGACCGCCCCGCGCACCCACCACAGACCGCCCCGACCGTGATTCCCCCATCCGGTCGGGGCTCTTCTTTGCCCGGCGAGGTCCACTTGACTTCGAGTGCTCTCCAATTCGTAGCGTGCGTCCCATGAACACTGCACAGCACAAGATCGGCTCGGGTTTCGGTGCCACGAGCACCGCGGTCGACGTACTTCACGGCATCGACCTCTCCGGACAGCTCGCGATCGTGACGGGCGGGTACTCCGGGCTCGGCCTGGAAACCACACGCGCGCTCACCGGGGCGGGCGCCCGGGTCGTCGTCCCCGCACGACGCCCCGACGTCGCCCGGGAGGCGGTGGCGGGCATCGACGGGGTGGAGGTGGACGAGCTCGATCTCGGGGACCTCGAGAGTGTGCGGGGCTTCGCCGAACGGTTCCTCGCCTCGGGCCGCACGATCGACATCGTGATCAACAACGCCGGGATCATGGCCTGCCCGGAGACCCGGGTCGGGCCCGGCTGGGAGGCCCAGTTCGCCACCAATCACCTGGGCCATTTCGCGCTCGTCAACCGTCTGTGGCCGGCTGTCGAGCCGGGCGGGGCGCGTGTCGTCTCCGTGTCGTCCGGGGGCCACCACCTCTCGGGGATCCGCTGGGACGACGTGCACTGGACGCACGACTACGACAAGTGGGAGGCGTACGGGCAGGCCAAGACCGCGAACGTGCTGTTCGCCGTGCACCTCGACAGGCTCGGCCGGGAGTCCGGCGTACGGGCCTTCTCCCTGCACCCCGGTGGCATCCTCACCCCGTTGCAGCGTCATCTCGCGAAGGAGGAGATGGTCGAGCGGGGGTGGATCGACGAGAACGGCGACCTCGTGCACCCCGACGCCTTCAAGACGCCCGAGCAAGGCGCGGCCACCCAGGTGTGGGCGGCGACCTCTCCGCAGCTGGCGGGCATGGGCGGGGTGTACTGCGAGGACTGCGACATCGCCGAGCCGGCGTCCGCGGACGGCGAGCGGGGCGGCGTGAAGGACTGGGCGACCGACCCGGAGCAGGCGGCCCGCCTGTGGGACCTCTCGGCGGAACTCACCGGAGTGAACGCGTTCGCGTCCCGCGCCTGAGGCGGGCCGGGGCGGCCGGGACGACGCCGCGAAGCCGGGCCGGCCAACGGCCACGCCGTTCTCACCGGCGTCACGACTCCCCCGGCAAGGGCGCCCCACTGCCCGGCCACCCCCGACCGCACCCGTTCTCCCAGCGCCCGTCTCTCGCCTCGCGGCCGACGACGGGTGCCCGCATCGCGACCGACGGCGGGTGCCCGGCCGGCTCCGCCCAACGCCCTCTCGTCCACTCGCTCCCGCTGCGGACGGGCCAGTCACGTAACCGGTCGGTCAGGCCCATGAGATCTCCCTGTTCGGGTCAGTCGGCGGGCTCGTCCGGCACGGGGTGCTCCGGGTTCACGGCGGCCGCGTGCGGAGCGCCCTGCCGGCCCGTGCCCGCCTCGTCCGTGTCGGGGACGTCGAGGTCGGGCTCGTCGTCGAGGTCGTCCTTGCCGCTTCCTGCGGGGGCGGCGTCCCACGGATCCTCGCTCTCGCGGGCCTGCTGGTCCGGCAGGTCCCGCGGGATCGGGTCACCGTTCTCGCCGGGAGCCTCTTGGCGGTGCTCGGTCACGGCATGCTCCATTCTGCGGGAGGGCGGCGGACCCCGCGCAGAGCTCGCGGGGCCCCCTGGGCGCCGCGCGAGTACCTCGGGCACGGCAGCCGAAACACCCGTCGTCCCGGAAACCGCAGGCCAACCGCGTGATCCCGGCGCAGCGAGGCACAGAGCGACACAGCGAGGTGAACGGTCCGCCGAGCCCCGCCGGTCTCAGCGCGGCGGCCGCTCCTCCAGCGCCGTACGCCACGCGGGCGACGGCCCCTCGCTCGCCGGCTCCGCGCGCCGCCCGCCCCGGGCGAAGAAGTCGGCGAGCGGCAGGATGGCCGCGCCGGCCGTGACCGCGTCGGGGCCGAGCCTGCCGAGGTCGATGGAGACGCGCTCGGCCGGGTGACGCAGTGCGTACGACGTCGCGTGCCGGCGCACCGCGGGCAGGAACCGGGAGCCGAGCTGGAGACCCGCCCAGCCGCCGATGAGAATGCGCTCGGGCTGGAAGAGGTTGATCAGGTCGGACAGACCCGCGCCCAGGTATTCCGCGGTCTCCTCCAGGACGGCGAGGGCGGCCGGGTCGGGGTCGGCGCCCCCGGGCGGGTAGGCCGCGGCCAGCATCGCGGTCAGCGCGGTCTCCTCGTCGGTGTGCTCCGGCGGGCGTCCGCCCTCCTCCCGCCAGCGGTCGAGCAGCGCTTCCGCACCCGCGTACGCCTCCAGGCAGCCCAGGGCGCCGCACCGGCAGCGGCGGCCCCTGACCCGTACGGTCAGGTGGCCCCACTCCAGCGCCCGGCCGCTGTCCACCTCCTCCGTGACGAGACAGGCGCCGACACCGGAGCCGAAGAGCACCACGACGGCGCTGCGGGCACCGCGTCCGGCGCCGAACCACATCTCGGCCTGGCCGAGGGTCTTGGCCCCGTTGTCCGTGAAGTACGGGACGGTGTCCGGCAGGCGGCCGGTGGAGCGGAGCAGGGATTCGAGGGGGACGGCGTTCCAGCCGATCGTCTGGCCGTGGACGACCGCGCCCTGCCCCGGCGTGCGTTCCACGATGCCGGGGACGCCGACACCGACCCCGAGGAGCCGTTCGGGCGCGATGTCCGCGGCCGTCAGCACCTCGTCGACGCCGTCGCGGATGTGCCCGACGACGACCTCGACGTCGTAGCACCCACGCTCCAACGGCCTTTCGGTGCGGGCGAGTTCGGTGAGAGTGAGGTCGAACAGCTCGACACGTACCCGGGTCTCGCCGACATCGACGCCGATCATGTGGCCGCTGCCGGGCGCGACGCGCAGCAGGATGCGCGGGCGGCCACCGTCGGAGTCGACGCTGCCGGCCTCCTCGACCAGTCCGTCGGCGACCAGCTCGGCGACCACGTTACTGATGGAACCGGAACTCAGCCCGGTGGCCGGCCCCAGTTCGAAGCGGCTCATCGGGCCCTCGAAATACAACCGTTGCAGCACGGCGGTGCGATTGCCCCGCCGCAGATCACGCACCGTCCGCCCGTTCCGCGCCGCCATATGGCCCCCTTCCGGCCTGTCACGTCCTAAATTAAGCCATAAGAGGCGTTCGCCAAGTGCACCCGCCCCCGACCGGGGCGCCGGTGGGGGGGGCGACGGGGCGGCAGGCCCGGCAGACCGGCGGACGCCAGGCGGCCGGCTCGTTCAGGGCGGCCCGAGCCGCCCGGGAGACGGGACTGACGACGGACGGCGTCACCTGTCACCTGCGGCGGCTGTCCGAGCGGTGGAGCGCGGCGAACCGTACGGAACTGGTCGCCCGCGCCTACGCGCTGGGCGTGCTCAGCTCCGGGGTGTGGCCACCGGAGGCGGTCACGGACTGAGGCGCGCCCCGGCACTCAAAACCATTGGATCTCCATCCTTCGACTGGGTAACTTCGGCAAAACCTAGAACCCCTAGGTTTTGCCGAAGCCCGCACCCCCAGGAGAACCTCCCCATGAGAGCACTCACCGAGCAGGACATCCGCGACTCCTTCGTCAACTGCTCGAAGGGCGAGGCCAAGCGCCTGGCGATACCCCGCGATCTGGACGAACGCCCCTGGGACGACCTGGACTTCCTCGGCTGGCGGGATCCGGGGGCGCCCGATCGCAGCTATCTGGTCACCGAGCGCGCGGACGGCCTGGTCGGCGTGACACTGCGTTTCCCGTCCTCGCGACGCGGCTTCCTGCACCGCAGCATGTGCTCGCTGTGTGTGACGACCCACCCGGGCAACGGGGTGTCCCTGATGACGGCTCGCAAGACGGGCGCGGCCGGGCGCGAGGGAAACTCGGTCGGCGTCTACATGTGCGCCGACCTCGCCTGTTCCCTGTACGTGCGCGGCAGGAAGGTCCCGGAGTCCGGGACGCGCTTCGAGGAGAGCCTCACCGTGGAGGAGCAGATCGCCCGGATGGTGGGCAATCTGTCCGCCTTCCTGGACAAGCTGTAGAGCCGACGCGCGGGCGGCTTGTCGGTCCCTATTGGTCCCGCAGCCGCGCCGCCTCCACCCGGTGCAGGTGGATGAGTATGTCGTGGGTGGACGCGAGCGCGATGTCGTGCGGGCCGTCCGGGTAGTCGGTGCCGATGCTGCGGGTGGGCCGGGCCCTGTCCAGCCACTCCCGCGCCGGTGCGGCGACCCGGCGCAGATCGAGTACGTAGTCGCGGTACCGGACCCGGTCGAGGGTCCGCTCATTGGTGCCGGGGCCGGCCGGTCCCAGCGTCCAGCGGTGGATGGCGCCGTCCTGTCCGGTGGCGTTGAACGAGCCCCGGTCGAAGGTGAGGCCCACGCTCACGTACCCGGAGCCGAGGCGGTCGTGCAGAAAGGCGCCCTGCATCTTCGGGTAGTTGGCCGGATCGTACGTCCGGTACCCGACATGGGCGTCGTGCGCCGCCAGCAGCACCTTGGTGCCGGTGTGCCGCTGCCACCAGAGCACGTTGGCCGCCATCGCGGAGTCGCGGTAGCGCATGCTCGCGGCGATCTGCCGCGGGTCCGTGAAGTCGAAGGCGTACTGCCGGGCGACCTGGTCGAGTGCCGTCGCGTTCTGCACGGCCCGTTCGTACGCCGCCCGGTCCGCGCCCGGTGACTGCCGTTTCAGCAGCTCCAGGGCCTGGCCGGTGCGGTCCGCCATCTCCCTGCGCTCGGCGTACGGCTTGTTCAGGTACTGCTCCATGTACGTGCCCGTCGCCACCGTGGGCCGCAGTCCGCGGTAGAGCTCGTCGAAGCGGGCGGTCAGCTCCGGCCGGGTGCGGGCCACATAGTCCGTGACGGCGTCGTACAGCTCGGGTCCGACCCAGCCGATGTCGTCGCCCATGAAGCGGACCGGGTCGTGCGGATGCCGCAGGTTGTACGCGCGCATCCACTCGACGAGCGCCAGATAGTCGGTGTTGTTCCACCACAGGTAGTCGCGTTGGAACTCCTCGCGCATGATGCGCCGCGGGTCGCCCTTGCCGTGCAGCACGTAGTCGTCGAGCCGCTGTCCGGTGCTCCAGCTGCCCTCCAGGGCGAAGGTGCGGAACCCCTTCTCCTCGACCAGATGGCGGAAGACGCGGTGCTTCAGGGCGAAGAAGTCGTGGGAGCTGTGAGTGGCCTCGCCGAGGCCGACGACCCGGGCGCCGCCGATCATGCCGTCGAGAGGCCGTAGATCGCTCGTGTCGCCCTGCGGTTCGACGGTCCGCAGGGGGTGGGCGCCGCTTTCGAGGGCGTGGACGACCGGTCCGCTCGTCGTCGCGGAGGCGGCCGGCGCCACGCCGGCCGCCACGGTCCCCAGAGTGAGGAGCAGGGCCAGGGCCAATCCAGTCCGATGCCGTTTCATGATCCAAGGCTCTCGTCCCGGCCCGGGCCCGGACCATCCGGCAGGCCTGCCGCCGGGGGTGGGGAAAACCCGGCGGCAAAGACTGAGGCCTGCCTCAGCGACCGCGAGCATGCACGACGGCGACCATGCGGCCACGCGGCCGTACGGCCATGCCCACCACGTGGCACCGTGCCCCGGTGAGCCGCGCTGACCGGCCGACGCGGCTCACCCGGAAGCGCCGGGTCAGGACGCGGGAGCCGCCCAGTGCGGATCCCGGCCCAAAAAGGCGAGCAACGCCTCGGCCCGGCTGGGACCTTCGGGCACCTCGCGCACGGGAGCGAACACCCCGTACGCGTCGCGAAGATGATCCGCGAGACGCTCCGCGGCGGCCCAGATGCCGTCGGCCATCTCCTCGTCCAACGGCATGTCCAGGCCCGTCGCCACGGCGATGTCCCAGGCGTGCACGCCGGCGTCCATGGCGGCTGGAGCAGCGGGCCCAGCGGGGTCGGCACCTGCTCGGCGTCGGCGGGCAGTGCGGTGTACACGTCCGCCACCCGGCGCAGCACCGCGTCCAGCTCGGCCCGCGCGTCGCCGGACAGCGCGTCCGCGGGCGCGAAGGAGTCCGACTCCGGCCGCCCGTCCCCCGTGACGGCGGCGCCGTACGCCTGCTGATCGAGTCGCGCGTGGCTGAGTACCTGGCGTACGGTCCACTCTCCGCACGGCGTCGGCGCTCCCCAGGCCTGCTCCGGCCCGGCCGCGACCGTCCCGCGCAGGTACGCGTGTGCCTGTACGAGCAGTTCGATGCCCCTTGACGTTGCCCAGGGGCGATCCCCTCCCTGATTTCCGGCAGGCGGGAACAACCTAGGCTCACTTACGGACAGTTTCGGTCCTCAATAGATACGTTCGGTGCAGCTGTGAAACGGGAAAAGGCCAAGGATGCGAGATGTACGTGATGCGTGGGCGGCGGCCACCGCGCAGGTCGGGAAGTGGCGCCAGCCCGTGGTCGTCCAGTCGGTGCGTTCGACGGCGGCCGCGACTGTCGCGTACGTCATCGCCCTTCACCTGAGCCCGGAACCCGCACCGCTCACCGCGCCGCTGACGGCCCTCCTCGTCGTTCAGGTCACGCTCTACGCCACCCTCACCACCAGTTGGCGCAGGGTGAACTCCGTGGTGACGGGTGTCGTCATCGCCATCGGCTTCAGCGTGCTGGTGGGACTGACCTGGTGGAGTCTGGGCCTGATCATCCTCGCCTCGCTGGCCGTCGGACATCTCGTCCGGGTGAGCGAGTTCGTGCCCGAGGTGGCGATCAGCGCGATGCTCGTCCTGGGCGTGACCCGGGTCGGGGACACCGCCTGGGCGCGGGTGGTGGAGACGCTGATCGGCGCGGTCGTGGGGCTCGGCACGAATGTGCTCTTCGCTCCCCCGGTCTGGGTGAGCGAAGCCGCGGAGTCCATCGAGGACCTGGCGCGCCGGATCCGTCAGTTGATGCTGCGCATCGGGGAGGAGGCGGCGGGCCGCGCGCCCATCGAGGAGGCGACGGCCCGGCTGTACGAGGCGCGCCGCCTCGACCACGACATCGTGCAGGTCGACGCGGCGCTGCGACAGGCCGAGGACAGCCTGAAGCTCAATCCGCGGGTCCGCGAAGGGCTGCTGTACCGGATCGTGCTGCGCACCGGCCTGGACACGCTGGAGATCTGCACGGTCGTGCTGCGGGTCCTCGCCCGCACCCTCGCCGATTTCGCCAAGGCGCGCGATCTGCAGCGTTGGCTGGAGCCGGAGACCGGCGCGGTGCTGGAACAGCTCCTCTCCGAGATCGGGAACGCCATCGTCAGCTTCGCGGTGCTGGTCACCACCGATGTCAGTCGCAGCGCCGAGAACGCGGAGTCCCGGCTCGCCGCGGAGCTGACGACCGCGGCGGCGACCCGGGACAAGCTGGCCCAGCTGCTGCTCGAGGAGATCCAACGGGATGCGAGCCAGTGGCAGTTGCGCGGCGCCATTCTCACGGAGGTCAACCGCATCCTGGACGAGCTCGACATCGAACACCGCTCCCGGCGGCTGTTCGAGGAACTGGACCGCAGCACCCGCGAGCAGCGCGAGCGCAGATCACGCCTCACCCGCCTGCGGCAGCGTATGGGGGTCGTGCGCCTGCCGCGCCGGAACCACCGGGCCTCTTCGGGTCGTTCTACCTGAGGAATCACCGAGCGAGCACGACGGCGACGACGAGGGGAGCGGGCGTTCATGACCGAGGGCACCGTGCGGATCGACGGAAACACACTGCGACTGCCGGGCGGAGTACAGGTCCGGTTCATCCGGACCCTGCGGCTGCCCGAGACGGGCACGCACGAGCTGCCTCCGGGGCTCGGCGAGTTTCCGGTGCGCCGCGTCGAGGACTACCCCGACACGGTGCCCGCCGCATGGCGGTCGCGCGGCGGTGTGATGCTGCCGGTGTATCTGCGGGAAGCCATGTGGCTGAGTTTCGCGGGCACCTCGGAGCCGGCCGCGCTCCAGGTCGGCGTGGGCAAGGTGTGTGCCGTGTCGGGCAAGCCGTGGAGTTCCCGGCTGACCCGCGACCCGCAGAACTACGTGGTGCTGCCGCGCCAGCCGTGGCTGGACGGCATCAACTCCGGGAAGGGCACGGTCCGTCAGTTCGTGGCGGTGCCCCTCGGCCTCGGCGCCACCGTCGAGGGCCAGGTCACCGGCGAGGAGGTGTGGGGCGGCGTACAGCTCCAGTCCTTCCCGCTGAACGACGGGGAACTGGCCGCGTGGCGCGACGCGGAGCGCCGAAAGGCTCAGGCACGCCGGGAGATGCCCCCGGCGCCCGGGGGGTACGGCACCGCGATGCCCATGGCGGCACCCGCCGCACCGGGCGCCGCGCCCGCACCGGCCGGTGCGCCCTCGCGCCGGTCGCGCGGCGCCGCGGCGATGGGTCTCGGTGTCGGCGGCTCGATGCGCCAGGAGGTCTACCGGGACGACCGGCCGCTCGGGGCCTGGGCCGAGAAGCCGGCCGGTCGGGTGTTCGTGCATCTCGTGACGCCTCCCGAGTGGCGCCGCATCACCGGCGAGGCGCCCCCGCCCTCCCCCGTGGACCGCGCGGCCTACACCCGCGCGGGACTCCCCTGGTTCGACTACTACGACCAGGACGCCGCGGACCTCGCCCCCACGGACACGCTCGGCAAGGTGCGGCCGGTGGGCGACTGGCTCGGCGACGACCACGAGCCCTGGCAGGAGCCCTCACCGCACCAGGTGAAGCCGCTGGGCGACGCACCGGGCAAGCCGGTCGGGGACGGCGACTGGTAGCCGCCGCACACCACCCGGATGGGCGTTGCACCCTGCGCAACTCCCGTTGCCCTTCTTGCACTCGGTGGTCGCTTCACGTCAAGGTGGCTGTCGCAGCCGAGACGATCGACACCCGAGGTGCAGGCATGAGCAGTGGTGCGGAACCGACGCGGGGCCCGCGGAGCGGCGGCTGGAGCAGGCGCCGCTTCCTCGGAGCCGTCACGGCCGCCACCGCGGTGACGACGATCCCGGCGCCGGTCGCCCCCGGTGACAGCCCCAGGACGACCCCACCCGGAAGCCCCGCCCCGGCGCCCACGCCCGAGACCACTGAGTCACAGCCTTCCGGTCCCCGCCCGCTGTACCTCGGCACCTACACCTCCGTCGACGGCGGCGGCGCGGGCATCGGTCTGGCGACCTACGACCCGAAGACGGGCAAGATCACCGGAACCGGCACCGTCACCCAGGTCGGCGACCCGTCGTATCTGGCGGTCCACCCCGACGGCCGTACGCTCTACGCCGTCAACGAGCGGCAGGACGGCGGCGTGAGTGCCGTACGACTGGCGGACAAGAAGGTTCTCGGCGCGCGCGGCACCGGCGGAGCGGCCCCCTGCCATCTGTCCGTGCACCCGGGCGGACGCTGGCTGCTGAGCGCCAACTACTCCTCCGGCAGCGTGGCCGTGCACCCCATCGGCTCCTCGGGAGCGCTCGGCGAGCGCATGGACCTGGTCACGCACTCCGGTCCGCCGCCAGGGCCGGGCCAAGAGGGGCCGCACGCCCACCAGTTCCTCACCAGCCCCGACGGCGGCCACGTGCTCGCCGTCGACCTGGGCACCGACACCGTCTACAGCTACCGCCTCGACCTGTCGAAGGGCACGCTCACCGAGGCCTCCCAGGCGCACACCCGGCCGGGGGCGGGCCCGCGCCACCTCACCTTCCACCCCCGGGGCCGCTTCGCCTACCTGGCCAACGAGGTCGACAACACGGTCGCCGTCTGCGCCTACGACCCGGCCACCGGCCGTCTGACCCCGGGCGACCCGCAGTCCACCGGCACGGGCGCAGGCACCAGCTACCCGGCGCAGATCCTGGTGACCTCGGACGGGTCGTACGCGTATCTCGCCAACCGGGGCCACAACAGCCTGACGCGGTACGCGGTCGAGGCGGACGGCGCGCGACTGAGGCTGCTGGACACCGTTCCGGTGGGCGGCGACTTCCCGCGTCACATCGCGTTCTCGCCGGACGGCGGGCTGCTGTTCGCGGCGAACCAGCGGTCGAGCACGGTCAGCGTCTTCCACGTCGACCGCGAGAGCGGCGAACTCCGCCTCGCGGGCGAGCCGTTCGCGTCACCCGTCGCCGTCTGCGCGCTGCCGCTGTAGCGCACGGGGGCGCGCGGCCTGGGCGGCCTGGGCGAGCAGGACGTGCATACGTTCGGTGAGCTGTCCCACGTCGTCGGCAGGCCGGTGGAACGGCAGTCGTACGTCGACGTCGCCACGCGCCCGCTCGACGCGCAGGGTGAGCCCGTGCCGGTCGACGGCGAGCGGCTGTACGCGTACGGCGCCGTGCAGGCTGTCGTGTTCGACGAGGCGGGTGAGCCGTTCGACGGCGTCCGGGTGGGCGTCGGCGAGGTGGGTCAGCAGCCCGGCCTCGGCCGCGGCCAGCGGGTCGGGCTCGGCCGCGGCGAACTCGTCGAGGTCGACGACGACCGCCCCGGCGGGCCGGCCGCGCAGGACCACGCGCGTCGGCCGGAACGCCAAGTGCCCCTCCTCCAGGGCGAACCAGCCGGCCATCCAGAGCCGGGCACGGATCCGGTTCCGTACGGGGACGGGGGCCACATCGGCGAACTCCAGCACGGCGGACGGCTCTCCGCGTGGCGCGCAGATCGCGGCGACCCGCAGCGCACTGTCCTCGGGCACGGGCAGCAGCACCACGCCGTCCGCGGCCACGGTGTGCGTGCCGACGAACTCTTCCCGGCCGCCCTCCGCGGTCACCGCGCAGGACCATGCGGCAGCGAGCACGGAGCGGGCGCGTTCCGCCGCGGCAGGCGCGGCCGTCCACGTGTGACGGTCACCCATTCCAACCTCCTTAGGTAAGGCTTGCCTAACCTATCGAAGATCGGGGCGTACGCCAACCAGGCTTCACCACCGCAGCCGCTTCCGGTCAGAGCGCGATGACACCGAGCAGCGCCCGTGCACACAGATCGCGCACCTGCTCCCGGGTCAGCTCGGCCCCGCGGAGCCACTCCAGACAGACGGCCGTGGTGAAGGCCAGCCACCCGCGTACGGCGATCCGCAGCTCGGGCTCCTCCTCGGGCGACCGGCCGATCTCCGGATCCGCGGCGAGCGCCGCCAGGATCTGCCGCTCCTGCGCGGCCAGCGCCTGCCGATAGACCGTCCGTACGGCCTGGTCCCCGGCGGCGTCGGCACGGTGGAACGCGCGAAAGCCGTGGGCGTGCGCCTCGACGTACTCCAGGAACACGTCCAGGCCCGCACCCAGCTGTTCGCGCACGGGGATCCCGGGGACGGCCGCGGTCATCCGCAGCATCCGCCCGCTCTCACGCTCGACGACCGCCGCGAAGAAGTCCCGTTTGGTCGGGAAGTAGTGATAGAGCAGTCCGCGCGAGACACCGGCGATCTCGGCGACCTGTTCGATCCACACCTCGTCGTACGGACTCTCCGAGAAGAGCCGCGCCCCGACGGACAGCAGCTGTTCCCTGCGCTCCTCGGTGCTGAGCCTGCGACGGGTGCGCTCGCCCTGGTTAGCGGCCATGCCCGCACCTTACTTGACGTCGGTTCAACAGCGGGACGACACTGAACCCCGCTATTGAACCCACGTACAACAGTCTCGATTCACCGTGGACACAAGGGAGATGGCGTCATGGCGCAGTCGACGCGGACCGTGATTCCCAAGGGGTTCCGCAGCGCGGAGCTGGGCTGGCCGGAGCTGCACCGCATCCCGCATCCGCCCCACCGGCTTCCAGTCGTCGGCGATGTGCTGGGCGTCAACGTCCGTACTCCCGTGCAGGATTCGCTGCGCATCGGCCGCCGGCTCGGCCCGGTCTTCCGGCGCAAGGCCTTCGGCAAGGAGATCGTCTTCGTGGGGGGTGCGGACCTCGCGGCCGAACTGGCGGACGAGTCGCGGTTCGCCAAGCACGTGGGCCTGGGCGTCGCCAATCTGCGGCCGGTCGCCGGCGACGGCCTGTTCACGGCGTACAACCACGAGCCGAACTGGCAGCTCGGCCACGACGTCCTGGCGCCGGGCTTCAGCCGTGAGGCCATGGCGGGGTACCACCCGATGATGCTGGCCGTGACCGAGCGGCTGATCGACCACTGGGACCGGGAGCAGACGGCAGGCCGTGCCGTGGACGTGCCGGGCGACATGACCAAGCTGACGCTGGAGACGATCGCGCGCACCGGGTTCGGGCACGACTTCGGCTCGTTCGAACGCGCCCGGCCGCATCCCTTCGTCACCGCGATGGTGGGCACCCTGACGTACGCCCAGCGGCGGAACGTCGTTCCGGAGCCGCTGGCTCCGCTGCTGCTGCGCACCGCCACCCGCCGCAACGCCGCCGATCTGGCGTACCTCAACCGCACGGTCGACGCCCTGGTGCGCGCCCGCCGGACCACGAGCGGCGAAGGCGACCTGCTCGACCGGATGCTGGACACCGCGCGTCCCGGGACCGGGGAGCGGCTCGCCCCGGAGAACATACGGCGGCAGGTCATCACGTTCCTGGTCGCCGGCCACGAGACCACCTCGGGCGCGCTCTCCTTCGCCCTGCACTACCTCTCCCGGCACCCGGACGTCGCCGCGCGCGCCCGCGCCGAGGTGGACCGCGTGTGGGGCGGCACGGCCCGGCCCGGCTACGACCAAGTCGCCAAGCTGCGCTACGTGCGGCGGGTTCTGGACGAGTCGCTGCGCCTGTGGCCGACCGCGCCCGCCTTCGCCCGGGAGGCCCGCCGGGACACGGTCCTCGGCGGCGTCCATCCGATGCGGGAAGGCGCGTGGGCGCTGGTCCTGACGGCGATGCTGCACCGGGATCCGGGGGTGTGGGGCGCGGACGCGGAGCGGTTCGACCCCGACCGGTTCGACGCGCAGGCGGTGCGTTCCCGGGCCGCGCACACCTTCAAACCGTTCGGGACGGGGGCACGGGCCTGCATCGGGCGCCAGTTCGCGCTGCACGAGGCGACGCTGGTGCTGGGACTGCTGCTGCGCCGGTACGAGCTGCGGGCCGAGCCCGGGTACCGGCTGCGGGTGGCGGAGCGGCTGACGCTGATGCCCGAGGGGCTGCGGCTGCGGCTGGACCGGCGGGTGCCCGCCGTCGAGGACGTCCCGGTCGCGAACCCGGAGGTGTCCTCAGGTCCCCGCTGTCCAGTGACCGGGGCGGGTGAGTGACGCCGGGATCTTGGTGCCGGCACTGCCCTTGGCCGCGTTGAGCTGCGGCTGGGTCAGGAAGAACGCGCCGGTGAGGTCGGCGTCCGTGAGATCGGTGTCGCGCAGGTCGGCACCGATCAGATCCGCGCCGCGCAGGTCCGCGCCGGTGAGGTCGGCGGCGATGAGGCAGGCGCCGCGCAGACTGGCCGCCCGGAGATCGGCTCCCTTGAGACGGGCGCCGACGAGGTCGGCGCCTCGACGGTCCTTCTTGCGGCGGCCACCGCCCGCCCGGACCAGTTCACTGGTGCGCAGGAGCAGCACATTGACCTCCTGCCGATGCGCGCCGACGTCCAACTGCTCCAGTTCTTCCGGGGTCTGGCGGGTGAGCCGCTCGGTCGCCTCCAGCGCGCGGCGAACGTCGGCGTGGACGGGGCGGGCCGCGGGCAGGGTCAGCGCCTCGGCCAGGTACCAGAGCAGTTCCTGGAGCTGCCGTACGACGGGGAACACGTCGACCATCTGCCGGGCGTGCTCCCGGGTGCCCGACCGCCAGTCCTGGCCGCCGAAGGTGATCTGCGAGACCTTCTGCCCGGCGCCGAAGCAGTCGTAGACCGTGCAGCCCGAGAAGCCCCGGGGCCGCAGTTCCAGGTGGATGCCGCAGCGGAAGTCGCCCTGGAGGTTGCGGCAGGGCTTCCCGGCGTCCTTGTCGATCGCGAAGTCCGCCGAGGCGGCGAAGGGCAGCGCGACGCAGCACAGGCCGAAGCACTGCGCACAGTCGGCTCGCAGTTCGGAGAGGTCAACCGGGGTGTCTCGCATACCGGCCACCCTACGACGGACTCCGCCCCACCCACGCCGCCCGTCGGGAAGCCCGATCCCGACCCAACCGACCGCCCGACCACCCGACCGCCCGGCGCGAAAGCCGATCCCGCCGATCCGGCCGACTACGGCGGAGACCCCCCGGGGGGCCACGCACTCCCCCAAGCTCTCGGCTTCACTCAAGCAGGGAGACCCCCCATGGCCCCGCCCACCGGTACCGGCACCCGCACCGCCCAGGGGCGCCGCTGCTTCCCTCCCCCGTGATCGGCCGGCCAGGCCCTAGCCGGCCGGGAGGTCGAGGCGGGCCAGTCGGTCGGGGTCGGACAGGATGCAGATGTCGACGATCCTGCCGTCCGCGACGGTGACGCCCATGACGCCCATCGGCTGCCCGTCGAGCACGGTGACGACGCCCACCGCGCCGTTGACCAGCACCAGCCGCGAGAACTGCGCCAGCTGCCGGAACATGAGCGCCTGCTCGGCCACCGCCGCCGCGCCCCGGACGAGCTTGGACACCGCGACACCCCCGGCGAGGGCCCCCGCGTCGGCGCGCAGGACCACGTCCGGGTCGAGGACGGACAGCAACGCCTCGAAGTCACCGCCGCGCGAGGCCGCGAGGAAGGCGTCGAGCACCTGCTTCTGCCGGCCGAGGTCGGGATCGGGCGCCGGGGCGGAGCCCTGGACCCGGCGGCGGGCGCGGCTGGCGAGCTGACGGGTCGCGGCCGAACTGCGGTCCACGATCGGCGCGATGTCGTCGAAGGGCACCGCGAACATGTCGTGCAGCACGAACGCGAGCCGCTCGGCGGGCTCCAGCGTCTCCAGGACCACGAGCAGGGCCAGCCCGACGGAGTCCGCGAGGAGCACCTCCTGTTCGGGATCGATGCGCTCCAGGGAGCTGACCACGGGGTCGGGCACGAAGGTGTCCATGGGCTCCTCGCGGCGCGAGGCACGCGAGCGCAGCATGTTGAGACAGACCCGGCTGACGACGGTGGTGAGCCAGCCGGCGAGGTTCCTGACCTCGCTCACATCGGCGTGGCTGAGCTTGAGCCAGGTCTCCTGCACCGCGTCGTCGGCCTCGCTGAGCGAGCCCAGCATCCGGTAGGCCACGGCCCTCAAGTGCCTGCGGTGTTCCTCGAACCGGCCCGCCAGCAGATCGCTCTCGCTCATCGTTCCCCCGTCGCCCATCGCTCCCCCACTCGTCCGCGGAGCCCTGCCGCGTTCCGGTCGGCGGTTCAGGGCCGTGATGATCAAATCACGATCCGCTCCCCGCGCTGAAGAGTCCGGAGGTCGCGGCCGGTCTGCCGCGACCGCACCGGCCCCGGGCCTCAGACCTCGTCGCGCGTCAGGGCGAGCAGCCGGTCCAGGACGCGCGGACCGCCCGCGCGCACCCCGTCGTGCTCGAACTCGTCGGTCACCCAGGTGCGCAGGCCCCGGATCGCGCGGGCCGTGCGCAGGGAGTGCTCGGTGTCGACGTACATGTCGTCGTGGTAGACGGCCGCGGCGACCGGCACCTCGTTGGCCGCGAGGCGGGCGGGGTCGTACAGCGGCTGCCAGTCCGTGCGGGAGGCCAGTTCCTCGGCGGTCTCGCGCAGCGGACGCAGGGCGGGGTCGGCGTCGAACATCCAGGGGTGCACGGACTCACCGGTGAACAGCAGCGGCCCGTCCTCGGTGAGCGTCTTGCCGGCGTCGAACCGGGGGAACTCGGCGCGCACGCGCTCGGCGGACCAGGCGGTGGGGCGGTCGTCCTGGGCGTAGCACGCCTCGTGGACGAGTGCGTACAGCGGGTGGCCCGCGTAGGAGAGGAGGCTCTGGACGTCCTCCTGGAAGGCATCGGAGAGGGCCGGACCCTGCGGGGTGCGGACGAAGGCGTTCTCCAGGAGGTAGTGCAGGCGGTGGCTGCCCTCGCCGCCGCCGAGGAGGATGCCGAGCGACTGGAAGGCCTCGACGGTGAGCCGGTAGCCGCCGTTCAGGACCGGCTCGTGCCGGAGCACGTACTCGGCGATCTGCCGGGCCCGCTCGACGTCCTGCGGGTAGCGGGCGTAGTGCGCGGCGACCTTGCGTTCGATGCGCGGGTACGCGGCCCGGTAGACGTCGTCCGCGTGGGCGTCGAGGGAGGGGAGTCCGCCGGTGATGAGGGCGGCGCGCAGTCCTTCGGGCGCCGTCGACAGGTAGTGCACCGTGCAGAAGCCGCCGAAGCTCTGGCCGAGTACGGTCCAGGGGGCGCCGCCGGTGAGCCGGGGGCGGATGGCCTCGCAGTCGCGGACGATGGAGTCGGCGCGGAAGTGCGTGAGGTAGTCGGCCTGTTCCCGGGGGCCGCCGCGCAGGGGGAGCGTCTGACGGTTCGCCGGTGTGGAGTGCCCCGTGCCGCGCTGGTCGAGGAGCAGGACCCGGAACTCCTTGACGGCGCGCCCGAGCCAGGCCTGCGTGCCGACGAAGCGGTTGGCGCCGAAGCCGGGGCCGCCCTGGAGGTAGACCAGCCAGGGCAGTCCGTCCTGGTGCGCCTTGTCGCTCGCGACGACCTCGCGGGCGAACAGCTCGATGGACTCCCCCGCCGGGTCGTCGTGGTCGAGGGGCACGGTGAAGTGGTGGTCGGTGAGGACGACACCGGGCTGGCGATAGGTGACGGTCAACAGGGCTCCCGAGACGTACGGATTCCAGGCTGCGTCCCAGTTGAACACAGGTTCCGCAGGCGGCCGAGCCCGGGGATCAAGAAATCCGTACTGACCGGGCGCTCAGTACGGCAACTGAACGGCCGCTCAGCGCGCCGACAGGCTGGAGCGCCGCACCACCAGCTCCGGCTGGAGGACGACCCGCCTGTGCTCGTGCGGGGTCGGCGCCGTCTCGGCTTCCGTCTCCTCCAGGAGGAGTTCCGCCGCGAGCGCGCCCATGGTCACGGCGGGCTGGCGCACGGAGGTGAGCGGGACGGCCGCGGCGGCCGCGAACTCGATGTCGTCGTAGCCGACGATCGCGAGGTCGTCGGGGACGCCGACCCCGGCCGCGTACATGGCCTGGAGCACGCCGAGCGCGAGCAGGTCGTTGGCGCAGAACACGGCGGTCGGGCGGTCGGCGAGGCCGAGGATGCGGGCGCCGGCGTCGCGGCCGGCTGCCACGTCCAGGCGTTCGGTGGGCAGCTCGCGCAGACAGTCCGGCCCCAGCCCGGCCTCGGCCAGCGCGTTGAGCGCGCCCGTCCGGCGGTCGCTGACCTGGTTCAGGCCCGGCGGCCCGCTCACATACGCGATGGAGCGGTGCCCGGCGTCGACGAGGTGCCGTACGGCGAGCGCTCCGCCCGCCACGTCGTCCACGGAGACCGAACACTCGGTGGTGCCCTCGGCGACCCGGTCGACCAGGACGAACGGGATGCCGTGGCGCCGGAACGCCTGGATGTTGCGGCCCGTCGCGTCGGCGGGCGTCAGCAGCACCCCGCGCACCCGCTGCTCGGCGAAGAGCGACAGGTAGTCGGACTCCTCGCCGGCGCTCTGCGCGCTGTTGCAGACCATCACGCCGAGCCCGGCCTTGCGCGCGGCCCGCTCGGCGCCGCGCGCGACGTCCACGAAGAAGGGGTTGCCCATGTCGAGGACGAGCAGGCCCATGATCCGGCTGCGCCCGGCGCGCAGCTGGCGCGCGGACTCGCTGCGGACGTAGCCGAGCCGGTCGATCGCGGACAGCACCCGGGCCCGGGTCTCGGAGGCGACCGAATCCGGGCGGTTGATGACGTTCGAGACCGTCCCCACGGAAACCCCCGCGGCGCGGGCCACGTCCTTGATACCCACCGACTGGGCCATCAGGCGGAGACCTCCACGAAAACGGGAAACGGCAGGCAAGCCCTCACATTACATGCGCGCCCGGCCGCGCCGGCCCCCCTCACGCGGGCAGCCCGAAGTCGAGGACATGGAGCGCCGAGGGCGTCGTACCGCTGGACTTCTCCTGGTACATGACCGACAGCACGCCGTCCTGGCCGGCCCGCGTCTCGTCGATCACCACCTCGCCGAAGGCGTTCAGGCCGCCGCCGTCGTACAGGAGCTTCCAGTCCGTGTACCCGGAGGACTTGGAGGCGGCGGCGATCCGGCCGAACGGCATGATCGCGTAGGCGTTGTCGTACCGGTCGAGGGCCAGCTTGGTGCGCTGGCTGGAGTTGAGGGCGATCGGGATCTCGGTCTTGGTCCAGCCGCCGGAGGCGTTCTTGCGGAGGTGGAAGGCACGGCCGTTCGCGGTCCGGTCGGTGACGTAGTTCGTCGTGCACTGGCCGAAGCGCCCGGGGACGTAGCTGATGATCGCGTGCGGCAGGCCGGTGGAGTCGGTGGCCTGGCTCTCCTGGTTCATGAGGGAGTGGTCGGGGTTGAGCGGGTCGATCACGAGTCCGGTGTCGGTGACGGCGACCCGGTCGGAGCCGCCGGTGGTGCCGACGAGCGTCCCCGCGTCGTTGCGCCAGGTCCGGCCGCGGTCGGTCGAGTACACATAGCCCGTGTCGTGGTTGGTGATGCCACCGCTGTCGCACATCACGGAGGCGGACTGCTCGCGCCAGGTGAAGAAGGAGTGCAGCCTGCCGTTCGTGTCGTAGTCGATGCCGTGCAGATACATGTTCCGGGCCGTGCTGGAGCCGTGCTCGCTGGTGTACGTGCCGGTCGAGCCGGACCACTCGCCGAGCGCGGTCCAGGACGAACCGTCGTACTCGGCCAGCGCGTTGCGGCCGTTCCCGGAGATCCCCGCGCGGTAGCTGAGCTGGAGCCTGCCCTCGGGCGTGGCGATGAACTGTGGGTAGGTGAACTGCGAGGTGAGGGCGAGTCCGTCGAGTGTGGTCCCTACGGAGCCGAAGGCGGCGGACGTCCACGCGGGGGCATTGTCGAGCAGTCCGGCCGCCGACTTCACGTAGAAGAAGCCGTCGCTGTGCGAGTCCATGTTCAGGTGCAGACGCCCGTCCGTCTTCGACACGCCCATGGAGATGACGTTGTGGGAGTCGTCGCTCTTGAGCCGGTGCGCGAGGGTGAGCGTCGACCAGTTCGACGCGCCGAGCGTCCGGCGGGCGACGACCGCGCTGCGGTCGGCGGTGTACCAGGCCGCGTACTGGTGGCCCTTGTACGTCAGCAGGCCGTTCTTCTGGAACGCGTTGTTGTTGACCAGCCCGTCGTACGACACGAAGTACACGGCCCGGGCGTCGAGCAGGGTGCTGCCGGTCAGGGTGACCGAGGGGCCGGGATCGGCCGCCCGGGCGGTGCCCGGGGCGGCCACGGCACCCAGCAGCGCCGTTGCCAACAGGGTGCGTCGTCTCATGTCCATGGCTCCAGGGTCAGGCGAGGTGGAAGACTTCGGTCAGGGGTTTCATCGCTTCGTCGGGCCCGGCGCCGTCCAGCGACTCGAAGAACGGCGCCATCTCCGCCTGCCAGCGCGCATTGACACCGGTGGCTTCCATACCGGCCCGGGCGGCCGCGAAGTCCTCGGTCTCCACGTAGCCGACCAGCAGGCCGTCTTCGCGCAGGAAGAGCGAGTAGTTGCGCCAGCCGGTGGCCGAGAGCGCGTCCAGCATCTCGGGCCACACGGCGGCGTGCCGCTCGCGGTACTCGTCGAGGCGGTCCGCCCGGACCTTCAGCAGAAAGCACACGCGCTGCATCAAAAGCCCTTCCGCGGCTAGAAGTTGAACTGGTCGACGTTCTTCGCGTCGAACACGGTAGGCTTGCCCAGGCTGATCACGCCGTCCTTGCCGATGGTGTACGAGCCCATGTCCCCGGCCTTGAAGGTCTCGCCCTCCTTGCCGCTGATCTGGCCCGACGACAGCGCGACGGCCGTGCGCGCGGCGAGCTCGCCGAGCTTGGCCGGGTCCCACAGCTCGAAGCCCTCGACGGTGCCGTTCTTGACGTACTTGCGCATGTCGTTCGGGGTGCCGAGACCGGTCAGCTTGACCTTGCCCTTGTACTTGGAGCCGGACAGGTACTGGGCGGCGGCCTTGATGCCGACGGTGGTCGGGGAGATGATCCCGGCCAGCTTGGGGTGCTCCTGGAGCAGGCCCTGGGTCTGCTGGAAGGACTGCTGGGCGTCGTCGTTGCCGTACGCGACCTTCACCAGCTTCACGTTCTTGTACTTGGGGTCCTTCAGCTCGTCCTTCATGAAGCCGATCCAGGTGTTCTGGTTCGTCGCGGTCTGCGCGGCGGACAGGATCGCGATCTCGCCCTTGTAGCCGATCTGCTCGGCGAGCAGCTGCACCTCGGTGCGGCCCAGGTCCTCGGCGCTCGCCTGGGAGACGAAGGCGTTGCGGCAGCCGGTCTTGGTGTCGGAGTCGTAGGTGACGACCTCGATGCCGTTCTTCATGGCCTGCTTGAGCGCGGTGCACAGGGCGCCCGGGTCCTGCGCGGAGACGGCCATCGCGTCCACCTGCTGCTGGGTGAGCGTGTTGACGTAACTGACCTGCCCGGAGGTGTCCGTGGCGCTGCTCGGGCCGACCTCCTTGTAGCTGGAGCCCAGCTCCTCGAGGGCCTTCTCGCCGCCCTTGTCGGCGGAGGTGAAGTAGGGGTTGTTGACCGCCTTGGGCAGGAAGCCGACCGTCAGGCCCTTCTTGGTGGCGGCGTTCGGGTCGGCCTTGCCGGCCGTGGCGGCGGAGCCGCTGTCGTCCTTCACGTCGTCCTTGGTGGTGCCGCCGCAGGCGGTGGCGGCGAGGGCGAGGGAGGTGACGGCGGCGAGGGCCGCACAGGTGCGGCGGAGGGATGACTTGCGCATGGCGGGGGTCCTTTACGAGGGTGCCTGGTTACGGAGTCGGGGTCGGAGTTGAGGGGGCTCTGCGCCCCGCCCTCGCGACGGAGATCTGCCGTGCGACCCGCGGGCCGAGCACGGAGACGACGAGCAGGACGCCGGTGACGACGATCTGCGACTGCGCGGAGACATTGACGAGGCTCATCACGTTCTGGAGCGCGCCGAGCAGGAAGACTCCCGCGATCGCGCCGCCGAGCGTGCCCTTGCCGCCGTCGAAGTCGATGCCGCCGAGCAACACGGCCGCCACGACGGAGAGTTCGAGCCCGGTGGCGTTGTCGTAGCGGGCGCTGGCGTAGTGCAGGGCCCAGAGGACGCCGGTGAGCGAGGCCATCAGGCCGGTCAGGGTGAACAGGATCAGCTTCTGGCGCTTGACCCGCAGGCCCGCGAACCGGGCGGCCTCCTCGCTCGCGCCGATCGCGAACAGCGACCGCCCGAACGGGGTGGCGTGCAGTGCGACCACCGCGATGGCCAGCAGCACGAGGAAGGGCAGGAAGGCGTACGGGAGGAAGGTGTCGCCGATGCGTCCGGCCGCGAAGTCCAGGTACTGGGTGGGGAAGTCGGTCACCGCGTCCGAGCCGAGCACGATCTGCGCGATGCCCCGGTAGGCGGCGAGCGTGCCGATGGTGACGGCGAGGGAGGGCAGCCCGAGCCGGGTCACCAGCAGGCCGTTGACCAGCCCGCAGACGACTCCGAGGAGGAGGCAGAGCGGGATGATCGTCTCGATCGCCATGCCCTGGTTCCACAGCGCGCCCAGCACGGAACCGGAGAGCCCGGCCGTCGACGCGACCGACAGGTCGATCTCACCCGCCACGACGAGCAGGGTCATCGGCAGGGCGATCAGCGCGATCGGCAGGGTGTTGCCGATGAGGAACGACAGGTTGAGGCCGTTGCCGAAGCCGTCGACGAAGCCGAAGGACAGCAGCAGTACGACCACGAGGAGCGCGCCGACGACCGTGTCCCAGCGGATGGCCCGCGTCCAGTTGGAGTCAGCCATGACGGGCGTTCCTCTTCTTCAGGGCGGCCGCCACGCGCAGGGCGACGATCCGGTCGACCGCGATGGCGAGGATGAGCAGGATGCCGTTGATGGCGAGCACCCACACGGAGCTGACGCCGAGGGCCGGCAGCACGCTGTTGACGGAGGTGAGCAGCAGCGCGCCGAGAGCGGCCCCGTAGACGCTGCCGGACCCGCCGGTGAAGACGATGCCGCCGACGACGACCGCGCTGACGACGGTGAGTTCGTAGCCGTTGCCCGTACCGGAGTCGACGTTCCCGAACCGGGCCAGGTACAGCGCGCCCGCGAGCCCGGCGAGGCCTCCGCAGAAGGTGTACGCGGCCAGGATCCGCTTGCGGACGGGCATGCCGGCGAGGCGGGCGGCCTCGGGGTTGGAGCCGAGCGCGTACAGCTCGCGTCCGCTGCCGAAGTGCTTGAGGTAGTAGGCGGTCGCGATCAGCACGGCCAGGGCGATGAGCGCGAGCCAGGGCACGGCCGAGATGCCGCCGGAGCCGAAGTCCACGAAGCCGCCGGGGAGGTCGGCCGCCGTGATCTGGCGTGAGCCGACCCAGATGGAGTCGATGCCCCGGATGATGTAGAGGGTGCCGAGGGTGACGACGAGTGCGGGCACCTGGCCGAGGCTGACGAGGAGTCCGTTGAGCAGGCCGAAGCCGACGCCGAGCAGGACGGCCAGCACGATGGCGACGACGGGGTTTCCGCCGCCCTGGAGATACGTACCGGCCGCGAAGGCGCTGATGCCGAGCGTGGAGCCGACCGACAGGTCGACGTTCCGGGTGATCACGACCAGCGACTGGCCGGTGGCGACCAGCACCAGGATGGTCGCGTTCAGCAACAGGTCCTTGATGCCCTGTTCGGACAGGAACTCGCTGTTGCCCGCCTGAGTGAGGGCGATCATCACCAGGAAGACGGCCAGGATGGCGAGTTCGCGCATCTTGAAGACACGGTCGACCAGCCGCGTGCCACTGGACTCGGGCACCTCGGCGGCGGGGGCGGGATTGGGCGCGGTCACCGTCATGCGGCGGCCCTCCAGGCGGCTGTCGGCGTCGTAGGGGCAGCCCGCTCGATGGCGGTCATGCGGCGGCCCTCCCGGTGGCCGCGGCCATCACGGATTCCTCGGTGGCTTCGGAGCGCGGGATCTCGGCGGTGACGCGGCCCTCGTGCATCACGAGCACGCGATCGGCCATGCCGAGGATCTCGGGCAGATCGGAGGAGATCATCAGGACGGCCACTCCGTCCGCGGCCAGTGCGGAGAGCAGCCGGTGCACCTCGGCCTTCGTACCGACGTCGATACCGCGGGTCGGCTCGTCGACGATCAGCACCCTGGGACCGGTGGCGAGCCACTTGGCGAGGACCACCTTCTGCTGGTTGCCGCCGGACAGCGTGGAGACGGCGTCGGCGATGCGCGCGTACTTGACCTGGAGCTTGGCGGCCCAGTCGAGGGAGCGGCTGCGCTCGGCGCCCCGGTCCACGAGCCCGGCCCGGACGGTAGTCCGCAGTCCGGTGAGCCCGATGTTCCGCTCGATGGACATGTTCATCACCAGCCCCTGGGCGCGCCGGTCCTCGGGGACGAGGGCGAGCCCGGCGGCCATGGCCGTGGACGGGGCTCCGTTCGTCAGCCTGCGTCCCTCGACCTCGACCTCGCCCGCGTCCCAGCGGTCGATGCCGAAGACGGCCCGTGCCACCTCCGTGCGTCCCGCGCCGACGAGCCCGGCCAGGCCGACGATCTCGCCGCGCCGGACGTCGAAGGAGACGTCGGTGAAGACGCCCTCCCTGGTGAGGCGGCGCACGCTCATCGCCACCTCGCCCGCCCGCACCTCCTGCTTGGGGTACAGCTCGTCGAGGTCGCGGCCGACCATCCGCCGTACGAGGTCGTCCTCCGTCATGCCGTCCAGCGGTTCGCTGGAGATCAGGGCACCGTCGCGCAGGGTGGTGACCCGTTGGCAGATCTGGAAGATCTCCTCCAGGCGGTGCGAGATGAACAGCACCGCCGCGCCCTGCTCGCGCAGCGTGCGGACGACACCGAACAGACGCGCCACCTCGCTGCCGGTCAGGGCCGCGGTCGGCTCGTCCATGATCAGGACCCGGGCGTCGAAGGAGAGCGCCTTGGCGATCTCGACGATCTGCTGATCGGCGATGGACAGTCCGCGCGCGGGGCGTTCGGGGTCGAGTTCGACGCCGAGGCGCCGCATCAGCGCGGCGGTCGCGGCCCGGGTGGCCTTGTGATCGATACGGCCGAAGGAGCGGCGGGGCCGGCGGCCCATGTAGATGTTCTCGGCGATCGACAGGTCGGGGAAGAGCGTCGGTTCCTGGTAGATCACGGCGATGCCCGCGTCCCGGGCGTCGGCGGGACCGTGGAAGACGGTCGGCCGGCCGTCGAGCAGCACCTGGCCGGCGTCCGGTCGGTGCACCCCGGCGAGCGTCTTGATGAGGGTCGACTTCCCCGCGCCGTTCTCACCGGCGAGCGCGTGCACCTCGCCGGGGAACAGCTCGAGGGAGACGTCCCGCAGGGCGCGCACGGCGCCGAAGGACTTGGAGATGTCCTCGAGCGCCAGCACGGGGGCCGGACCCGTGTCGGACGGGTGGGTCATGGGGGCTCCTCGACGACGCCGGCGGGACTGCCCTCACCGCGTCGTGAAAGGTTTCAACTGGATTGCCGGGACGTTAGACAAGCCATCCAGGTCGCGTCAATGGGTACGGGTCGAAATTTTTCGATACTCGGAGGTCACCAAAGAGTCACGGGAAATGACTCATTCCCGAGGGCTTGACAGCCCCTCGGGCGACTCATAACTTCGCCTCCTGAATCGTTTCATACGTAAGTCTTCCACCCCCGAAGTCACAGGAGCCTTGACGTGACCGAGCTCGCCGCGGTGAAGGCCGCCCTCAAGACCCAGGCCGTAGAGACGCCGTCATGGGCGTACGGGAACTCGGGGACCCGCTTCAAGGTGTTCGCGCAGCCGGGAGTCCCCCGCACGCCCCAGGAGAAGCTCGACGACGCCGCGCAGGTGCACGCGTACACGGGTGCCGCGCCGACCGTGGCACTGCACATCCCCTGGGACCGGGTCGAGGACTACGCGAAGCTCGCCGAGTACGCCGAGGAGCGCGGGCTGAAGCTGGGGACGATCAACTCCAACACCTTCCAGGACGACGCGTACAAGCTCGGCAGCATCTGCCACCCCGAGGCGGCCGTGCGCCGCAAAGCCCTTGATCACTTGCTCGAGTGCGTCGACATCATGGACGCGACCGGTTCGAAGGACCTGAAGCTGTGGTTCGCGGACGGCACCAACTATCCCGGCCAGGACGATGTCCGTGAGCGCCAGGACCGCCTCACCGAAGGGCTGGCCACGGTGTACGAGCGGCTCGGTGACGACCAGCGGATGCTGCTCGAGTACAAGTTCTTCGAGCCCGCCTTCTACACGACGGACGTGCCGGACTGGGGCACGGCGTACGCGCACTGCCTCAAGCTCGGTGACAGGGCGCAGGTCGTGGTCGACACCGGGCATCACGCACCCGGCACCAACATCGAGTTCATCGTGGCCACACTGCTGCGCGAGGGGAAGCTCGGCGGCTTCGACTTCAACTCCCGCTTCTACGCCGACGACGACCTGATGGTGGGCGCCGCCGACCCCTTCCAGCTGTTCCGGATCATGTACGAGGTGATCCGCGGCGGCGGCCTCACGTCCGACGTGGCCTTCATGCTCGACCAGTGCCACAACATCGAGGCGAAGATCCCGGCGATCATCCGCTCGGTGATGAACGTCCAGGAGGCGACGGCGAAGGCGCTGCTCGTGGATCGTGAGGCGCTGCGGTCGGCGCAGCGGTCCGGGGACGTGCTGGAGGCGAACGCGGTCCTCATGGACGCGTACAACACCGATGTACGGCCGCTGCTCGCCGAGCTGCGCGAGGAGACGGGGCTCGACCCGGACCCGGTCGCCGCGTACCGGCGGTCCGGGTGGGCGTCGAAGATCGCCGAGGAGCGGGTGGGTGGTCAGCAGGCGGGCTGGGGAGCGTGATCGCAGCGCCGCGTCCACCGGGTGAGGCCGGTGGCGGGCCGCGGGCCACTGCGGCCGGCCGCGCCCACGCGGCAAAGCCGCGCTTCGGACACCGCCCCGGGCCCCCTCAGGGCGCCTCAGTACATGTACATCTCTTCCCGAAGGACTGATCACACCATGGCACCCCACCCCGAAGCCGCCGCTCTCCTCGCCCGGTCCCACCGGCTCGGCGCCGATCCTCGCAACACCAACTACGCCGGCGGCAACGCCTCCGCGAAGGGCACCGCCACCGACCCCGTGACCGGTGGCGACGTCGAGTTGATGTGGGTCAAGGGGTCGGGTGGCGACCTCGGCACGCTGACCGAGGCCGGTCTCGCGGTGCTGCGGCTCGACCGGCTGCACGCGCTGAAGGGCGTCTACCCGGGTGTCGAGCGCGAGGACGAGATGGTGGCCGCGTTCGACTACTGCCTGCACGGCAAGGGCGGTGCGGCGCCGTCCATCGACACGGCGATGCACGGACTGGTGGACGCGGCCCACGTCGATCATCTGCACCCCGACTCCGGTATCGCGCTGGCCTGCGCCGCCGACGGCGAGAAGCTGACCGCCGAGTGCTTCGGCGACAGCGTGGCGTGGGTGCCCTGGCGCCGGCCCGGTTTCCAGCTCGGCCTGGACATCGCGGCCGTCAAGGAGGCCAACCCGCAGACGATCGGGTGCGTCCTGGGCGGCCACGGCATCACGGCGTGGGGCGCCACGGCCGAGGAGTGCGAGCGCAACTCGCTGCACATCATCCGCACCGCCGAGGCCTTCCTGGCCGAGCGGGGGAAGGCCGAGCCCTTCGGGCCGGTGATCGAGGGGTACGCGGCGCTCGGCGCCCCCGAGCGCCGGGAGCGGGCGGCGGCGCTGGCGCCGTACGTCCGTGCCGTCGCCGCCCAGGACCGGCCCCAGGTCGGTCACTTCACCGACTCCGAGGTCGTCCTGGACTTCCTCGCGAGCGCCGGACACCCGCGCCTGGCGGCCCTCGGCACGTCCTGCCCGGACCACTTCCTCCGTACGAAGGTCAGGCCGCTGGTCCTCGATCTGCCGCCCACCGCCGACCTGGACACCGCGGTCGCGCGCCTGACGGAACTGCACGCCGAGTACCGGGCGGAGTACGCCGCCTACTACCAGCGGCACGCCCTGCCCGACTCCCCCGCGATGCGCGGCGCCGACCCGGCGATCGTGCTCGTCCCCGGCGTCGGCATGTTCAGCTTCGGCAAGGACAAGCAGACCGCGCGCGTGGCCGGCGAGTTCTACGTCAACGCGATCAACGTGATGCGCGGCGCCGAGGCCGTCTCGACGTACGCGCCGATCGAGGAGTCGGAGAAGTTCCGCATCGAGTACTGGGCCCTCGAGGAGGCCAAGCTCCAGCGGCTGCCGAAGCCCAAGCCGCTGGCGACCCGGGTGGCGCTGGTGACGGGGGCGGGGAGCGGGATCGGCAAGGCGATCGCCGAGCGGCTGGTGGCCGAGGGCGCGTGCGTGGTGGTCGCGGACCTCAACGCGGAGAACGCGGCCGACGTCGCCTCCGCGCTGGGCGGTCCCGACAAGGCCGTGGCCGTCACCGTCGACGTGACCTCCGAGGAGCAGATCGCCGAGGCGTTCAAGGCGGCGGTGCTGGCCTTCGGCGGAGTCGATCTCGTCGTCAACAACGCGGGCATCTCCATCTCCAAGCCCCTCCTGGAGACCACCGCGAAGGACTGGGACCTCCAGCACGACATCATGGCCCGCGGCTCCTTCCTCGTCTCGCGCGAGGCGGCCCGGGTGATGACACAGCAGAAGCTGGGCGGCGACATCGTCTACATCGCCTCCAAGAACGCCGTCTTCGCCGGCCCCGACAACATCGCCTACTCCGCGACCAAGGCCGACCAGGCCCACCAAGTACGGCTGCTGGCCGCCGAGTTGGGCGAGCACGGAATCCGCGTCAACGGCGTCAACCCGGACGGGGTCGTCCGCGGCTCCGGCATCTTCGCGGGCGGCTGGGGTGCCCAGCGGGCGGCGACCTACGGGATCGAGGAGGAGAAGCTCGGCGAGTTCTACGCCCAGCGGACCATCCTCAAGCGGGAGGTACTGCCGGAGCACGTGGCGAACGCCGTCTTCGCCCTGACCGGCGGGGACCTCACCCACACCACCGGCCTGCACGTCCCGGTCGACGCCGGCGTCGCCGCCGCGTTCCTGCGGTGACCGCTGTGCACACGTACGCCGCGGTCGACCTCGGCGCGTCCAGCGGACGCGTCATGGTCGGCCGCGTGGGCCCCGGCTCACTGGATCTCACCGAGGCGCACCGCTTCCCGAACCGGCCCGTCCGCGTGCCCGAAGGGCTGCGCTGGGACATCCTCGCGCTGTACGCGGGCGTCCTCGACGGGCTGCGGGCCGCGGGCCGGGTCGACTCGGTCGGCATCGACAGCTGGGCCGTCGACCACGGCCTGCTGGACGCCGACGGCGCGCTGCTCGGCAACCCGGTGCACTACCGGGACGCGCGCACCGAGGGGATCGCGGAGCAGGTGTGGGCCAATGTGCCCGCCGCCGAGCTGTATGCGGCGACCGGACTCCAGTACGCGCCCTTCAACACGCTCTACCAGCTGACGGCAGCCCGCTCCTCGGCCCAACTGGCGCACGCCGAGCGTCTGTTGCTCGTCCCGGATCTCCTGACGTACTGGCTGACGGGCGAGGCGGGCACGGAGCTCACCAATGCCTCGACGACCCAGTTGATCGACCCGCGGACGCGCGACTGGTCGTACGACATCGCCCGGCGGCTCGGCATCGACCTCGGGCTGTTCGCGCCGCTGCGCCGGCCCGGTGACCCGGCGGGCGTGCTGCGGCCCGAGGTGCTGGCGGAGACCGGGCTGACCGGGCCGGTCCCGGTGACGACGGTCGGTTCGCACGACACGGCGTCGGCGGTGGCGGCGGTGCCCGCCGTGCGCGAACGCTTCGCGTACATCTGCACCGGCACCTGGTCCCTGGCGGGCCTGGAGCTGGACGCACCCGTCCTCACCGAGGCGAGCCGGCTGGCCAACTTCACCAACGAGCTGGGCCTCGACGACACGGTCCGGTATCTGCGGAACATCATGGGGCTGTGGCTGCTCCAGGAGTGCGTACGGGAGTGGGGGGACCCGGACCTGCCGCAGTTGTTGTCCGCCGCTGCCGAGCAGCCGCCCCTGCGGTCGGTCGTGGACGCGGGGGACGCCGCCTTCCTGGCCCCCGGCCGGATGCCGCAGCGCATCGCCGACGCCTGCCGCGCCTCGGACCAGCCCGTGCCCGACTCCCCCGCGGGCATCACCCGCTGCATCCTCGACTCGCTCGCGCTCGCCCACCGCAGGGCCGTCGCCGAGGCGCAGTCCCTGGCCGACCACCCGGTCGACGTCGTCCACATCGTCGGCGGCGGCACCCGCAACGCACTGCTGTGCCAGCTCACCGCCGACGCCTGCGGGCTCCCGGTCGTGGCCGGTCCGGCGGAGGCGGCCGCGCTGGGCAACGTCCTCGTCCAGGCCCGGGCGGGCGGCCTGGTCGGCGACCGTGCGGCCATGCGCGAACTCGTCGCCCGCACCCAGCCCCTGGCGCGGTACGAGCCGCGCGGCGACCCCGCGCGGTGGCAGGCGGCCGAGGCGCGGCTCACCGGCAGGTGAACGGGTCTCCCCTCCGGCTTTCGCGCCGCGTACGCTGCACTCATCCGATGACCGAGCACAAGGAGCCGCGATGCGTGTCGCCCTGTTCCTGACCTGTGTCAACGACACGCTGTATCCGGACACGGGCCGCGCCGTGCTGAAGTTGCTGACCAGGCTGGGTGTCGACGTCGACTTCCCGATGGACCAGACCTGCTGCGGACAGGCCCACTACAACACCGGCTACCGGCATCAGGCGGAGCCGCTGGCACGGCATTTCTCCGATGTATTCGGGGAGTACGAGGCAATCGTCACGCCGTCCGGGTCCTGCGGCGCGATGGTGCGGGAGCTGTATCCGCGGATGGGTGAGCGGGCACGCGCCGAGGGCCGCGGGGACACACTGGCGAAGACCTTGGCGCCGGTCGTGCCGAAGACGTACGAGCTGACCGAGTTCCTGGTGGACGTGCTGGGTGTCACGGACGTCGGCGCGTACTACCCGCACACGGTGACGTACCACCCGACCTGCCACGGTCTGCGCAGCCTGGGGCTTGGCGACCGGCCGCGCCGACTGCTCCAGGCGGTCAAGGGGCTGGAGCTGCGGGAGCTGCCCGGCGCCGACGAGTGCTGCGGCTTCGGCGGCACCTTCGCCGTCAAGAACCCCGACGTGTCCGCGGCGATGGGCACCGACAAGGTACGCAGCGCCGAGTCGACGGGCGCCGAGGTGCTGTGCGCCGCCGACAACTCGTGTCTGATGCACATCGGCGGCACGATGGCCCGGCTGAGCACCGCAATGCGGCCGGTGCACATCGCGGAGATCCTGGCGAGCACGGAAGAGGAGCCGAGCGCATGAGCGGGACGTTCGTCGGGATGCCGGCCTTCCCTGAGGCGGCCCATGACGCGGTGAACAACCGGACCCTGCGCGGCAATCTGCGCCACGCGACCCATACGATCCGCGCCAAGCGTGCCAAAGCGGTCGCGGAAGTCTCGGACTGGGCCGCGCTGCGCGAGGCCGGCAAGCAGATCAAGGATCACACGCTCCGTCATCTCGACCGGTATCTGGTGCAGTTGGAGGAGTCGGTCACGGCGGCCGGGGGCACGGTGCACTGGGCGGCCGACGCCGACGAGGCCAACCGGATCGTCACCCGGCTGGTCAAGGAAACCGGCGAGACCGAGGTCGTCAAGGTCAAGTCCATGGCCACCCAGGAGATCGCCCTCAACGAAGCGCTCGAAGCCGAGGGGATCCGCGCCTACGAGACCGACCTCGCCGAACTCATCGTGCAGTTGGGCAAGGACCGCCCCTCGCACATCCTCGTCCCCGCCATCCACCGCAACCGCGGCGAGATCCGCGACATCTTCCGCTCCGAGATGGGCGCGTGGGGACGTCCGGCGCCCGAAGGCCTCACCGACACGCCCGCCGAGCTCGCCGACGCCGCCCGCCTCCACCTGCGCGAGAAGTTCCTGCGCGCCAAGGTCGGCGTCTCCGGTGCCAACTTCATGGTCGCCGAGACCGGCACACTGGTGGTCGTGGAGTCGGAGGGCAACGGCCGGATGTGCCTCACCCTCCCCGAGACGCTGATCTCGGTCGTCGGCATCGAGAAGATCGTGCCGACCTGGCAGGACCTGGAGGTGTTCCTCCAGACGCTCCCCCGCTCCTCGACGGCCGAGCGCATGAACCCGTACACCTCGACCTGGACGGGCACCACGGACGGGGACGGCCCGCGAACCTTCCACCTGGTCCTCCTCGACAACGGCCGCACCGACACGCTCGCCGACGAGGTCGGCCGCCAGGCGCTGCGCTGCATCCGCTGCTCGGCATGTCTCAACGTCTGCCCGGTGTACGAGCGGGCGGGCGGCCATGCCTACGGATCGGTCTACCCGGGTCCGATCGGCGCCATCCTCAGCCCTCAGCTCCGGGGCACCGCGAGCGAGATCGACGCGTCACTGCCGTACGCGTCCTCGCTGTGCGGCGCCTGCTACGAGGTGTGCCCGGTCGCCATCGACATCCCCGAGGTGCTGGTGCATCTGCGCGAGCGGATCGTGGAGGGCGGCCCCGTGACGCGGGAGGGCGCCAAGGTCGTACTGAAGCCGGCGAAGGGGCACGCCGCCGAGCGGGCCGCGATGCGCGGGGCGCGCTGGGCCTTCAGCCACCCGGGCGCCCTGCGCGCCGGGCAACGGCTCGCGTCCCGGACGCGCCGCTTCCATCCCCGTACCTTGCCCGGCCCGGGCAAGGCGTGGAGCGCGAGCCGGGACCTGCCGGAGGTGCCCGCGGAGCCGTTCCGCGACTGGTGGCAGCGTACGCACGGTGGAAAGGACGCGAAGTGAGCAGCAGGGACGTGATCCTCGGCCGGGTGCGGCGCGCGCTCGCCGACGTATCGGACGACACGCCGTACGAGCAGGCGGTCGACCGGAGCTATCTGCGCGAGCACGGTGCCCGGAGCGTCGCGGAGACGGTCGACCTGCTGGCCGAGAACCTGGCGGACTACCGGGCGATCGTGCACCGCTGCACGGCCGACGGACTGCCGGCGGTGATCGCCGGGCTGCTCGCGGACCGCGGCTCGACGTCGGTGCTCGTGCCGCCCGGTCTGGACGGGGAATGGCTGGCGGCGACCGGGGTCCCGCGCGTCCCCGACCGGGCCGACAGCACCGCGCACGAGCTGGACCGGGTCGACAGCGTGGTCACGGCGTGCACGGTGGCGATCGCCGAGACGGGCACCCTCGTGCTGGACGGCGGCCCGGAGCAGGGCCGCCGCCGCGTCACTCTGGTGCCGGACCACCACATCTGTGTCGTACGCGTGCCGGACCAGGTGGTCTCCTCGGTGCCCCAGGCCCTTTTGCGCCTCGACCCGACGCGCCCGCTGACCTGGATCTCCGGTCCGTCGGCGACCAGTGACATCGAGCTCGACCGGGTCGAGGGAGTGCACGGTCCGCGCATCCTGGAGGTGGTGCTGGTGAGCGGCCGGCCCGGGGCGGTCACGGCGTAGCGGCGTGCGACCGGCGCGGTTAGCGTGAGGTCATGATCCGGTTCGAACAGGTCACCAAGCGCTATCCGGACGGCACCACAGCCGTGGACGGCCTGTCCTTCGAGGTCGCCGAGGGTGAACTCGTCACGCTCGTGGGTCCGTCGGGCTGCGGCAAGACGACCACCATGATGATGGTGAACCGGCTGATCGAACCGACCTCGGGGCGGATCTTCGTGAACGGCGAGGACATCGCGGCGGTCGACCCCGTGCGGCTGAGGCGGCGGATCGGCTACGTGATCCAGCAGGTGGGTCTGTTCCCGCACCGGACGATCCTCGACAACACGGCGACCGTGCCCTCGCTGATCGGCTGGAAGAAGCCGAAGGCGCGGGCGCGCGCGGCCGAGCTGCTCGGCCTGGTGGGCCTCGACCCGAAGACGTACGGCGCCCGCTATCCGGACCAGTTGTCGGGCGGTCAGCGTCAGCGTGTCGGGGTGGCGCGGGCGCTGGCCGCCGACCCGCCGGTGCTGCTGATGGACGAGCCGTTCGGCGCGGTCGATCCGGTGGTGCGGGAGCAGTTGCAGGACGAGTTCCTGCGAATGCAGGAGGCGGTGCGCAAGACGGTGCTGCTGGTGACGCACGACATCGAGGAGGCGGTGCGGCTCGGCGACCGGATCGCGGTGTACGGGCAGGGGCGCATCGAGCAGTTCGACACGCCGGGGGCGGTCCTCGGAACGCCCGCCACGCCGTACGTCGCCGAGTTCGTGGGCGCCGACCGCGGGTTGAAGCGGCTGTCGGTGACCGAGATCGAGGCGGACGATCTCGAACAGCCGCCGATCGCCCGCCTCGACGAGGCCGCCGAGCGGACGGCTGCCCGGCTGAACGCGGAGGGCGCCCGCTGGGCGGTCGTCCTGGACGCCGGGGGCGACCTGCACGGCTGGGTCGGCGTCGACGAGCTCGGCGCCGGCGGCGCCGTGCGCGATCTCGCCCACCGGATGAACTCCTGGGTGCCGGTGGGCGCCCCCCTGAAGGAGGCCTTCGGTGTGATGCTCCAGCACGACGCGGGCTGGGTCGCCGTCCTGGACGGGGCACGTTTCCTGGGCGTGCTGACCCCGGCCAAGCTCCATGAGGCGCTGCGCCGTTCGGTGGACGCGGACGCGCTGGGTGTGCCGCGCGGGCAGGTGTCGTTCGACTCGGTCGCGGATGCCTAGGGCCTGTCGCCAAACTCCCGTCTGCCCCGCAGCACCGGCCCGTCACTTCAGCAGGCCCTTCTCCGTCAGGTAGGACCGGGCCACGTCCTTCGGCAGCCGCCGCCAGCTGTCCACCTGCTGGTTCATGGCGGCCAGGTCACCGGTCGTGAGCACGTCGTTGAGCCGGTCGAGCGCCCCGGTGACCCGCTCGCTGCCTGCCTGCGCACGGTTGACCACGGGCACGATGCTGTCGGCGTTCTGGAGATGCCGGTCGTCGGCGAGCAGGACGAGCCCGAACTCGTCCAGGGTCGCGTCCGTCGTGGTGGTCAGCACCATCTGGTCCTGCCCGCTCTGGACCGCCCGCTTCGCCTGCGTGGTGCCGACGCCCTTCGGGTCGACGGCGGTGATGTCGATGCCGTACGTCTTCTTCAACCCCGGTTCGCAGTACGGGCGTTGCACACACTCGTCGCCCGCCGCGAGCCGCACCTTCAGCCCGGACCCGCCGAGGTCGCTCAGTGTCTTGAGGTGATGCTGCCGGGCGTACGCCTTCGTCACCGCGAAGGCGTTCTGGTCGACCGCCCTGCCCGCGTCGAGAACGGTCAGCCCGCGGGGCGCGGCGAGCTTGCGCAGGGCGCTCATCGTGGCGTTCTGATCGGGTGAGCCCACGGCCGGGGCGTCGGTACCGTGGGTCTTGGCGTTGAGCCAGTCCGCGAAGGTGGCCGCGTACTCCGGGACGACATCGATCTGCCCCGATTCCAGTGCGGGTTCGTAGAGTTCACGGTTGGCGACGGTCAGCATCGAGGTCTTGTATCCGGCCCGCTCCAGCAGCAGCGCGTACATCTGGGCCAGCAGGTCGCTCTCGGTGAATCCGGCCGAGCCGATGGTGAGGTGTCTGCTGTCGCCGGGCGGCGCGGTGACCTCGTCGCGGTTCTCCAGGGACGGGCCGGTGGTGCACCCCGTGAGCAGGAGCAGGCCCGCCAGCGCCGGGCGCCACGTCACCGCGGGCCTCGCGCCCAGTACGGTGCCAGCCGCTCGGCGGCCTCGAAGACGCCCTCGACGATCAGCGCGAACACGGCGACGAGTACGGCTCCGGCCACCACCTGCGGCGTGCTCGCCAGATTGAATCCCGCGGTGATGATCCGGCCGAGCCCGCCGCCGCCCGCCAGCGCGGCGATGGTGGCGGTCGCGACGAGCTGTACGGCGGCGATCCGCACCCCGTTCATGACAAGGGGCAGGGAAAGGGGGAGTTCCACGCGGAACAGCATCTGTCGCCCGGTCATGCCCATGCCGCGGGCGGCCCGCACCACACTGCGGTCGACCTCCCGCATCCCGACGTACGCGTTGGTGAGCAGCGGCGGCACGGCGAACAGGACCAGGGCGACCACCGTCGGCCCCTCCCCCCACTTGCCGAGCGGTGTGAGGAGCAGCAGCACCAGCACGGCGAAGGTGGGCACCGCACGGCCGACGTTGGAGATGTTGACGGCGAGCGCACCGCCCTTGCCGAGGTGGCCGAGGACGAGGGCGACCGGCAGGGCGATCAGACAGCTGATGACCAGGCAGACGACGGTCAGGACGAGGTGCTGGACGAGCCGGTGCCAGATGCCGTCGGCGCCCGCCCAGTTCGCCGGGTCGGTGAGCCAGTCCCACGCGCCGGTCAGGGTGTTCATCCGCGCTGCGCTCTCGTCCAGGGCGTGATCAGCCACTGCACACCGAGCAGCAGCAGATCGGCCGCCACGGCGATGACCACGCACAGCACGGACGCGGTCAGCACCTGGGCCTTGAAGTACGTGTTCATGCCCGCGTAGATGAGGTTGCCGAGCCCGCCGAAGCCGACGATCGCGCCGACGGTCACCAGGGAGACGGCCGAGACCGTCGCGATCCGGAGCCCGGCCATGGCGGCGGGCAGGGCGAGGGGCAGCTCTACGGTCAGAAGGAGCCGGACGGGCCCGTACCCCATGCCGCGCGCGGCCTGCCGGGTCTCCTCGGGAACGGCGCGCAGACCGGCGAGGATGTTCCGTACGAGCAGGGTGAGCGAGTAGAGGACGAGCCCCGCGACGACCAGGGCGGCCGAGAGCCCGTACACGGGCAGGAGCAGCGAGAACATCGCGAGGGACGGGATCGTGTAGAGGATCGTGGTCACGGCGAGGACCGGCCCGGCGGCCCAGCCCCAGCGGCGCGCCAGCACGGCCAGCGGCAGGGCGATGACGAGGCCGACGAGCACCGAGACCGCGGTCAGCTGGAGGTGCTGCACCACCGCGTCGAGGAGGATCTGGCGGCGGCTGCTCAGGTACTCCCCGCAGATCCACTCGTTGCGCGCGAGGCAGTCGTCCGGGGGCGCGGTCACCCGTCCATTGCACCGGGCGGGCGCGGGGGTCGGCTCGTTCTGGTGACCCGTACGGGGTGTCGCTGGGTACACCCGGCAATACGGGTTCTGCGCCCCATGTGGCGGGGCCGCGCTCTCCGTAGCGTCTTGGGCAGGGCACAGGGCGTGCCGGACGGAGAGTGATGACGATGTTTCGCCGCAAGGACACGGGGTCCGCCCCGAGCGCGGAGGCGCTGCGCCTGGTCAAGGTCACCAGGACCTACGGCAGTGACGACAGTGCCGTGACCGCCCTCGACGGGGTGTCCCTCAGCCTGGCCCGCGGCACGTTCACCGCGGTGATGGGGCCGTCGGGTTCCGGGAAGTCGACGCTGTTGCAGTGCGCGGCCGGACTCGACCGTCCCGACAGCGGCATCGTGAGGGTGGACGGCACGGAGCTGACGGGCGGCAGCGAGGCCGCGCTGACGAGGTTCCGGCGCGGCCGGGTCGGCTTCGTCTTCCAGCAGTACAACCTGCTGCCGACGCTGACCGTGGCGCAGAACACGATCCTGCCGCTGAAGCTCGCCGGCCGGCGCGTCGACCGGCAGCGGGCGCGGGAGACGCTGACGGCCGTGGGGCTCGGCGACCGCCTCGGCCACCGGCCCGACCAGCTCTCCGGTGGCCAGCGTCAGCGGGTCGCGATCGCCCGTGCGCTCGTCACCGAACCCCGCGTGATCTTCGCGGACGAGCCGACGGGCGCGCTGGACACCCGCAGCGCGCGCGAGGTGCTGCGGCTGCTCCAGCAGGCGGTGCGGGTGCACGGCCGGACGGTCGTGATGGTGACGCACGACCCGGTGGCGGCCTCGTACGCCGACTCGGTCGTCTTCCTCGCGGACGGGCGCCTCGCGGGCGAACTGCACGGCCCGACGGTCGACGCGGTCGCCGAGCGTCTGGCGCACCTGGGCGACGACGTGACGGCGGGGGTGTGAGCCGTGTTCGCTCTGGCCGTGCGCTCCGTCCGGCAGCGCCCCGGGCGCTTCCTCGCCACGCTGCTGTCCGCGTTCCTCGGGGCGGCGATCATCATGACGTTCAACTCGATGTACGACACCGCCGGGCAGCGGGGCGTCGACCCGGTGAGCGCGGAGTCGCTGACCACCTCGGCGAGCGTCGTCGGCGGCTACGGCACCCTGCTGGTGTTCTTCGCCGTGGCCTCGACGCTGACGGTCAACGTCCGCCAACGCGGCGCCGAGATCGACCTGTTGCGCTGCTCGAGGGCGACTCCGGCGCAGATCAAACGGATGGTGGTGGGTGAGTCGGTGGTCGTGGCCCTGGTGGGTGCGGTGCTGGCGATCGGTCCGGCGATGCTCGGCGGGCGGGCGCTGCTGAGCGTCTTCCAGGACAGCGGACAGGTCGCCGGCTCCGTCGACCACTCCTTCGGCCCCGTCGCCCTGATGTCCGGTATCGACATCACGGTCCTCGCGGCCGCGGGCGCCGCGTTCCTGGCGGTGCGGCGGGCGACACGGCGGCGCGAACCCCGGGCCGGGGCACGGAAGTTCTTCGCCTACGCGGCCCTGGCGGCCGGCGGGGCGGCGGTCTGCTCCACCTTCGCCTTCTCGGCGAAGGACGCCGCCCTGATGGCGCCGCCCGCTTACGGGGCGATCCTGATCTCGGTGGGGCTCGCGCTGTTCTCGCCCCGGCTGCTGAAGGGCTTGCTCGACCGGCTTTCGCCGGCCGGCGCGAGCGGCTGGCTCGCCGTACGCACCCTGCGGGAGCGCACCGCCGAGGCGTCCGCCGTGCTGATGCCGCTGGTCCTCTTCACCGCCGTGGCGACGGCGACGCTCTGCATGCAGGCGGCCGAGAACGACGCGATCAAGGCCTCGGGCGTCCCGAAGTCGATCGACGCGAAGAACCTGGAGACCCTGAACCTCGTGGTCGTCGGCATCATCGTGGTCTTCGCCTGCGTCATGCTGATCAACTCCCTGTACGCGGCGACGACCTACCGCGGCCGGGAGTTCGGGCAGCAGCGGCTGGCGGGGGCGACCCCGGGACAGGTGCTGGGGACGGTCGGAGTCGAGAGCGTCATCCTGACGGTCACCGGCGTCCTCCTCGGATCCGTCGCCGGGCTGGCCGGGATCGTTCCCTTCACCGTCGTGCGCACGGATTCGCCGTGGCCGCACCAAGGCCTGGGGATCTGGCTCACGATCGCCTCGGTGGCCGCGGCGGTGACGCTGGGCACGAGCCTGGCCACCGCCCGGCGAACGCTGCGGACACCGGCGGTGGAGTCGGTGACGCTGGCCGCGTAGGAGCGCCACCGGACCGAGGGGCGGCCGCGTCGGCGGCTGCCCCTCGGTCCCTCACGCGTACGCCGCTCCCCGACCCCGCACCCGTACGCCGCTCCTCAGTCCGTCGCTCGTACGAGGTCCAGGGCGCGCCCGAGTGTGGTGAGCCGCGCGTCGAGGGTGTCGCCCGCCGGGTAGAGGCGAACGGTGTCGACGCCGGCGTTCCGCCAGACGCGCAGCCGCTCGCGCACCATGTCCTCGGTGCCGATCAGGGTGGTGGCGAGGACCATCTCGTCGGTGATCAGGGCGGCCGCCGCGGCACGGTCGCCGGCCTGCCAGCGCTCGCCGACCTCGGCCGCGATGGCGGCCCAGCCCTGGCGGCTGTAGGCCTGGTTGTAGAAGTTCGTGCCGGCCGAGCCCATGCCGCCCAGGCTGAAGGCGAGTTCCTTCTTCCGGCCCGCGATCATCACCCGCAGTGCTTCCTCGTCCGCGGCGAACGCGACTTCCGCGCCCTGGCAGATGTCGAGGTCCGCACGCGTGCGCCCCGCTGCCGCGAGCCCCTTGTCCAGATGGTCGAAGTACGCCTCCTTGGCACCCTCGGGCACGAAGCTGGTGCCCAGCCAGCCGTCCGCGATCCGGCCGGTCAGCTCCAGCATCTTCGGCGAGAGCGTGGCGAGGTACACGGGAATGTCGTGCTCGGCGCGCATGGACAGCCGCATGGGCCGGGCCTCCCCGCCCGGCAGCGGAAGGGTGAACTCCCGTCCGGCGTACGAGACCTTCTCCCCGGTCGCCGCGCACCGCAGGATCTCGACGGTCTCCCGCATCCGGGCGAGCGGACGCGCGAACGGCACGCCGTGCAGCCCCTCGATCACCTGCGGGCCGGACGGGCCGAGCCCGAGGAGGAAACGTCCCTCGGAGATGTTGGACAGCGTGATCGCCGCCCGGGCGATGGCCATGGGGGTGCGCGTGCCGAGCTGGATGATGCCGGAGCCGAGCAGCATGCGTTGGGTGCGTGCGGCGAGGTATCCCAGGGGCGAGGGCGCCTCGGAGCCCCATGCCTCGGCCACCCAGCAGATGTCGAGACCCAGCTTCTCCGCCTCGGTGACGTAGTCCACCGTCTCCCGCCAGGTGCCGCCGGACGCCTCGATCGTGGTCGACGTACGCATCACGCCTCCACCTCGTCCCGGCCGCCCTCGGCGAGCTTCTTGATCACATCGAGGGTGGCACCCATGTTGGTCTCGAACTCCCGCATCCGTACGAAGACGATCTTCTGCTCCTTGTCCGGCATCCGGTCGATGGCGTACGAGAGCCCGGAGCGGCCGGGGCCGAGTTGCATCCACTCCCGCAGCAGCGTGCCGCCGTCCCGCTCCTCCAGCTCGAACCGCCAGACCGAGGAGGGGAGTTCGGGGTCCTCCACCGCCCAGGCGAACACCCGTGGCGGCTCGTACCGTACGACGTGGGAGGTGGTCGCCCACTCCCCCAGTGCCTCGTGGCTGCTGCGGCCCACGAAGCGGGCGCCCAGGGCGGGCCCGCGGCGGCCGTCGAGCCATTCCACCGACTGAAGCTCGGGGCTGGTCCGCGGCATCAGCGCGATGTCCGAGACCAGTTCCCACACCCGCTGCGGCGGAGCATCGATCCAGACCGGCACTTCGACCGTCGGCCCGTCCGCATACCTCGCACCCGTCCACTCCACGACCAAGGACCTCCCCGCCATCGCATCACCCACGCCCATGTGGGCTTCGACCTCCAAAGTTGTGTAGATAGACTCACTTGTCAAGACCCACTCACAACCCAGTCAAGGCCACTCACGACTCGCTCAAGGCCCGTTCGAGGTCCGCTCAGGGCCCGGTTCGCCCACACCGGCCCCAACGGTGAGGATGGAAGGGACGCCAGACATCGCCGAACGGCGTGACGCCCGCGGAGGGGACGATGATTTCGAAGCCCCGTTCAGGTCCTGACGAGCCGCATGCCACCGCTGCCGAACCGGATCGCATCGTCGAGCTGGAGGAGGAGATCGGCCAGCTCAAGGAGGCCGTCACCTCCCATGCGGTGGTGGACCAGGCCATCGGTGTGCTGGTCGCCCTGGGCCGGGTGACACCCGACCAGGGCTGGGCCGTGCTCCGGGAGGTCTCGCAGCACACGAACATCAAGCTGCGGTGCGTCGCGGAGATGATCCTCATCTGGGGACACAGCGGGGACGACCTGCCGCCCGATGTCCGCGCCACCCTGGAGGACACCCTCGACCGCTGCGGGCCCACACAGTTGCCGGGGGCACCGCCGGTTCCGCCGGCTGATTGACGCCGTCGCCCCGCGCCGTTCGCGTCTCGCCGGGAAAGCGGAGTTTCGAATGGCCCACCGGGGCTACTCCGGGAACTGACGGCACGCTGGCAAACCGCCCCCGGGAGGGTTCGGCAGTGAGCTCGCCGCATACGGCCGCCCGGATCGACGGACTCGTCCGGGCGGCCGCATGCGTTCCGGCTCCTTCGCTAGGCGACATCGGCCAGCGTCTCCTCGCGCATCCTGGCGCAGCAGCCGCTGATCAGGCGCGAGACGTGCATCTGCGAGATGCCGAGCTGCTCCGCGATGCTGCTCTGGGTCATGCCGCGGAAGTAGCGCAGGTAGAGGATGGTGCGTTCGCGTTCGGGCAGCGCTCGCAGGGAAGGCTTGACGGCCTCACGGTCGACGACGAGGTCGTAGCCGGAGTCGGGGCCGCCCAAGGCGTCCGACAGCGCGTAGCCGTCGTCGCTTCCGGGCAGCTCAGCGTCCAGCGACAGGGCGGTGAAGGTGTCCATGGCCTCCAGGCCGATCTGTACGTCGTCCTCGCTCAGCTGTGCGTGCTCGGCGATCTCCGTGACGGTGGGCTCGTGCCCCGGCACGGTCTGGGACAGCTCCTTCGCCGCCACCCGCACCCGGTTGCGCAGGTCCTGGACACGCCGCGGTACATGCAGGACCCACATGTGGTCCCGGAAGTGCCGCTTGATCTCGCCCGTGATGGTGGGGACGGCATAGCTCTCGAACGCGTTCCCCCGTGCCGGGTCGTAGCGGTCGACTGCCTTGACCAGACCGACTGCCGCGACCTGGCAGAGGTCCTCGGTGGACTCGCCCCGCCCCCGGTAGCGCCACGCGATGCGCTCCGCCATGGGAAGCCAGGCGCGGACGATCTCGTCGCGCAGCGCCTGCCGCTCGCGCCCGTCCGGCAATCCGAACAGCCGCTCGAAGTCCGCGGCCGTGTCGGGGGCGTCGTCATGCGGGTGCTGCTTCGTTCCAGTCGTGGTGCGCATGGGTGCTTGCAACTCCCTCAAGCGGTGCTGAGTGGACAGTCGCCATGGGAGGGCGCGCACGCAACTCTCGGGACACACCCGGGGGCCTGACGGGCAGCTCCCATCGGACGTGCCTCCTGTCCGAAGCACTAGGGAGGAAATTCCCCCCTGGTTCGCCGTCAAAACAATTGCTTTGGTGATGTGACACCGCGCATTCGGCCGAATCGGAATCGTAACGGCGACGGCGGCCCTGGGAAATTCCCGCAGTTTCCCAGGGACCGAATTTCCCGCGGGCCCATTTTCTCCGAAGGGGAACTGGGAACGGCTCAGGCCGGCCGGAGCCAGACGGTGGCGAGCGGCGGCAGGGTCAGCCGGATCTCGCCGGACTCGGGCTTGACGGGGTCGGGACAGATGAGGTCGCTGCCGCCGTAGCGGGCGGCGTCGGTGTTGAGGGCTTCCTGCCAGGCGGGGATGTCGTCGGGGACGCCGAGACGGTAGTCGTGGCGGACGACCGGGGAGAAGTTGCTGACGGCGAGGAGCGGGGTGCCGTCGGCGGCGTGGCGCAGGAAGGCGAAGACGTTGTCCTCGGCTGCGTCACCGACGACCCAGGCGAAGCCGGAGGGGTCGGTGTCGCGCTCCCACAGGGCCGGCTCGGCGCGGTAGAGCGTGTTCAGATCGCGTACGAGGTCCCGCATGCCCCGGTGGTCGCCCGCCGAGTGGTACTCGTCGTCCAGCAGCCACCACTCCGGCCCGTGCTCCGGCGACCACTCCGCGCCCTGGGCGAACTCCTGCCCCATGAAGAGGAGTTGCTTGCCCGGATGGGCCCACATGAAGCCCAGGTAGGCACGGTGGTTGGCACGCCTCTGCCACCAGTCGCCCGGCATCTTCGACACCAGCGCCTGCTTGCCGTGCACGACTTCGTCGTGGGAGATGGGCAGGACGTAGTTCTCGCTGTAGGCGTACACCATGGAGAAGGTCATCTCGTGGTGGTGGTACTTGCGGTGCACGGGCTCGTGCTGCACATAGCCGAGGGAGTCGTGCATCCAGCCCATGTTCCACTTCAGGCCGAAGCCGAGGCCGTTGTCATGTGTGGCGCGGGTGACGCCGTCCCAGGCGGTGGACTCCTCGGCGATCGTGATCACCCCGGGCACCCGCCGGTAGAGGGTGGCGTTCATCTCCTGGAGGAAGGCGACCGCGTCCGGGTTGTCCCGGCCGCCGAACTCGTTCGGGCTCCACTGCCCTTCCTCGCGGGAGTAGTCCAGGTAGAGCATCGAGGCGACGGCGTCCACGCGCAGCCCGTCGATATGGAATTCCTCGCACCAGTACACGGCGTTGGCGACGAGGAAATTGCGTACCTCTTTGCGCCCGTAGTCGAATTCGAGGGTTCCCCAGTCGGGATGCGCGGCGCGCTGCGGGTCTTCGGGTTCGTAGAGGGGGCGTCCGTCGAATTCGGCCAGGGCCCAGTCGTCGCGGGGGAAATGGGCGGGCACCCAGTCCATCAGGACGCCGACGCCGGCCCGGTGCAGGGCGTCGACGAGGTATTTGAAGTCGTCGGGGGTGCCCAGGCGGGCGGTGGGGGCGTAGAAGCCGGTGACCTGGTAACCCCAGGAGCCGCCGAAGGGGTGCTCCGCGACGGGCAGCAGCTCGACATGGGTGAAGCCCAGGTCGGCGACGTAGGCGGGGAGCTGTTCGGCGAGCTGGCGGTACGTCAGTCCGGGTCGCCAGGACGGCAGGTGGACCTCGTACACGGAGAACGGCGACTCGTGCACGGGACGCTCGCCGCGCGCGGCCATCCACGCCCCGTCCGCCCACGCGTACGACGACTCCGTCACGATCGAGGCGGTCGCCGGGGGCACTTCGGCACGGCGGGCCATCGGGTCCGCGCGCACGGTGTGTGTGCCGTCGGGGCGGGTGATCTCGAATTTGTACAGTTCGCCTTCGCCGATGCCGGGCACGAACAGCTCCCACACACCGGAGGAGCCGAGCGAGCGCATGGGAAACGCGGCCCCGTCCCAGCGGCAGAAGTTCCCGCAGACCCTGACGCCGCGCGCGTTCGGCGCCCAGACGGTGAAGCGGGTACCCAGGACCCCCGCGTGGGTCATCACCCGGGCGCCGAGCGCCGTCCACAGCTCCTCGTGCCGGCCCTCGTTGATGAGGTGCAGGTCCAGCTCGCCGAGCGCGGGCAGGAAGCGGTAGGCGTCTCGGTCTCGTGGACCGTGCCCTCGTAGGCCACGTGCAGCCGGTAGTCCGGTACGGCGCGCAGCGGCAGCAGGCCGGTGAAGAAGCCGGCGCCGTCGTCGTGCAGCTCGGTGCGCAGGTCGTCGGTGACGACGGTGACGGACAGCGCGTACGGGCGCAGCACCCGGAAGGCGACCCCGCCGGGCACGGGATGCGCGCCGAGCACGGAGTGCGGGTCGTGATGCGTCCCGGACAGGAGCCGGTCGCGGTCACCCGGTGCCACCGGGGCCGGCCGAGCGCCGGACGGCGGGGCCGGGGTGGAGATGGGGGGAACAGCATGTGCGTTCACTGCGGCCTCCTTGCGCCCAGCGGCTGCCGGTCGGCAAGCCGTGCGATCGCCGCCATGGGTACCGGCAGCCACTCGGGTCGGTGCCGGGCCTCGTACAGGACCTCGTACACCGCCCGGTCCGTCTCGTATGCGCGGAGCAGTTCGGGCTCCTCGCGCGGATCCCAGCCCGCCTCGTCCGCATAGCCCCCGCAGTAGGCGTCCCGGCAACGCCGGGCCCAGTCCGGCCGCCACGGGTGACGCGCGTGCGCGGCGTAGTCGAAGGACCGCAGCATGCCCGCGACGTCACGCACGGGCGACTGGGCACGACGGCGTTCGGGGAGCGGGCGGGCCGGCTCGCCCTCGAAGTCGATGAGGTGCCAGCGTCGGCCGGTGCGCAGCACCTGGCCGAGATGCAGGTCGCCGTGGATCCGCTGGGCGGGACGGGGTGTGTCGACGGCGGCGAGCGCGTCGAAGGCCGAGCGCAGGGCGGGGGCGTGCGGCAGGAGTTCCGGTACGGACCGGGCCACGGCCTCCAGGCGCCGTGTCATCCCGGCCGCGAGCCGTCCGTTGTGGTGCCGCTGCTGGAACTCGAGCGGGAAGGCCGCGGCCAGCGCCAGATGCACCTCGGCGGTGGCCCGCCCCAGCTCGTGCGCCTCGTCGATGAAGTCCCGGCCCGAGTCCAGAGCCTGGAGCGCCCGTGTCCAGCCGTCGGCGGCATCGGGCAGGAACGGCTGGAGCACGCCGAGGGTCGCCCCCCATGGAAGGGAGGTACGGATCCACGCCACCGGCGCGGGTACGCGGTCACAGCCCTGTCGGGCCAGGGCCCAGGGCACCTCGAGGTCGGGGTTGATGCCGGGCTGGACGCGGCGGAACACCTTCAGGATGTACCGGTCCCCGTACACCAGCGAGGAGTTGGACTGCTCGGCGTCGAGAAGGCGCGGCTCGAGACCGGCGGGCAGCGTCACCCCGAGGTCCCGCTCGAAACGCAGGGGTCCTACGACGCCCGGGGTGCGCAGCCGCTCCAGGAGCAGCGCCGTCGACCTCCGGTCCTGAAGGGCGTCGTAGACCATCAGGCCGGCCAGCGGGCCCTCGTCGGCCCGGCCGATGACGGCACGGGCCGGCTGGGCCGGGACCGTCTCCCCCACACCTAGGAAGAGTTGGTAGCAGTCGTGGACGGAATGCTCGTCGGAACCGCTGCCGGCGGCCTGCTCGGCGTGTCCGGCCTGGAGCAGGAGGTGCAGACAGCCCGGGTGCAGTTCGGTCACCGACAGCAGGGCGAGATCCATGACCGGCCGGCCCTTGCCCGCGAACCAGCGTTGCGTCGGCAGCCACTCCCGCAGCAGACCGGCCAGCGAGGTCAGCAGCGGCCCGGGGCTGAGGCGGCTCGGGCGGAGCGGTGCGGTCTTCGGCATGGCGTCGCGTTCCTTTCCGGGCCATGGATCAAGAGCTCACGAACAAGCTCACCTTGGTGACCTGGGTGACGTCCTTGCGGAGCCGGAACCAGTAGAAGCCGTGGCCTGCCAGGGTCAGCAGATACGGGAGTTCCCCGATGGCCGGGAAGCGGACACCGCCGATCAGCTCGACCGGATGACGGCCGCTGAACGCCCGCAGATCCAGCTCCGTGGGCTGCGCGAACCGGGAGAAGTTGTGCACGCACAGCACCAGGTCGTCCCCGTTCCCCCCGGTCGAGGGGGCCTCCCGCAGGAACGCGAGGACGGCCGGGTTCGAGGACTGGAGTTCGGTGTACGAGCCGAGGCCGAACGCCGGGTTCTGCTTACGGATCTCGATCATCCGCCGGGTCCAGTGCAGCAGCGAGGACGGCGACGACATCGACGCCTCCACGTTCGTGACCTGGTACCCGTAGACCGGATCCATGATCGTGGGCAGATACAGACGCCCCGGGTCGCAGGACGAGAAACCCGCGTTGCGGTCCGGCGTCCACTGCATCGGCGTGCGCACCGCGTCCCGGTCACCGAGCCAGATGTTGTCCCCCATCCCGATCTCGTCGCCGTAGTAGAGGATCGGCGAGCCGGGCAGCGACAGCAGCAGCGCGGTGAACAGCTCGATCTGGTTGCGGTCGTTGTCCAGCAGCGGCGCCAGACGCCGGCGGATGCCGATGTTGGCCCGCATCCGCGGATCCTTGGCGTACTCCGCCCACATGTAGTCGCGTTCCTCGTCGGTGACCATCTCCAGGGTCAGCTCGTCGTGGTTGCGCAGGAAGATGCCCCACTGGCAGCTCGACGGGATCGCCGGCGTCTTCGCCAGGATCTCCGACACCGGATACCGCGACTCACGCCGCACCGCCATGAAGATCCGCGGCATGACCGGGAAATGGAACGCCATGTGGCACTCGTCGCCGCCCGAGGGGAAGTCGCCGAAGTAGTCGACCACGTCCTCCGGCCACTGGTTCGCCTCCGCGAGCAGCACCGTGTCCGGATAGTGCGTGTCGATCTCCTTGCGCACCCGCTTCAGGAACTCGTGCGTCGCCGGCAGGTTCTCGCAGTTCGTCCCCTCTTCGTTGTACAGGTAGGGGACGGCGTCCAGCCTGAAGCCGTCGATGCCCAGATCGAGCCAGAACCGCAGCGCCGCCAGGATCTCCTCCTGGACGGCGGCACTCTCGTAGTTGAGGTCGGGCTGGTGGGAGAAGAAGCGGTGCCAGTAGTACTGCTTGCGGACCGGGTCGTACGTCCAGTTGGAGGCCTCGGTGTCGACGAAGATGATCCGGGCGTCCTGGTACTGCTTGTCGTCGTCGGCCCACACGTAGTAGTCGCCGTAGGGGCCGTCGGGGTTGCTGCGGGACTCCTGGAACCACGGATGCAGGTCACTGGTGTGGTTCATCACGAAGTCGATGATCACGCGCATGCCGCGCTGGTGGGCCGCGTCCACGAACTCGACGAAGTCGGCCAGGTCACCGAACTCGGGCAGCACCGCGGTGTAGTCGGAGACGTCGTAGCCGCCGTCGCGCAGGGGGGACTTGAAGAACGGCGGCAGCCACAGGCAGTCCACGCCCAGCCACTGCAGATAGTCCAGCTTGGCGGTCAGGCCCTTCAGGTCGCCGACACCGTCGCCGTTGCTGTCCTGGAAGGAGCGGACCAGGACCTCGTAGAAGACGGCGCGTTTGAACCACTCCGGATCGCGGTCCTTGGCGGGCGTGTCCTCGAAGGTGTCCGGGACGGGCTCGTTGACGATCATCGTGTGGGTGACCCTCCGATCTGCGGTGAGGACGGTCGCAGGACGGTGAGAACGTGCGCGGGCCGGTGCCCCGGCTCCAGACGCACATAGTTGGCCCTGCCCCAGTGGTAGCTCTCCCCGGTGAGCTCGTCGCGCACCGGCACGAACGCGGCCCAGTCCAGACCGAGTTGCGGCATGTCCAACGAGACCGTCGCCTCCTGGGTGTGGTGCGGATCCAGGTTCGCCACCACCACGACCGTGTCCCGGCCCGAGCGCTTGCTGTACGCGATCACAGCGTCGTTGTCGGCATGGTGGAAGTGGACATTCCTGAGCCGGCGCAGGGCACTGTGCTCCCGCCTGATCCGGTTGAGCGAGGTGATCAGGGGTGCGATGCTGCGTCCCTCGCGCTCGGCCGCCGCCCAGTCCCGCGGGCGGAGCTGGTACTTCTCCGAGTCGAGGTACTCCTCGCTCCCGGCGCGCACCGGGGTGTTCTCGCACAGCTCGTAGCCGGAGTACACCCCCCACGACGGCGACAGCGTCGCCGCCAGCACCGCCCGCACCTCGAAGGCCGGCCGCCCGCCACGCTGGAGGAACTCATGCAGGATGTCCGGGGTGTTGACGAAGAAGTTCGGCCGCATAACGGCCGCCGCCTCCCCCGACAGCTCGGTCAGGTACTCCGTCAGCTCCCGCTTGCTGTTGCGCCAGGTGAAGTACGTGTACGACTGCTGGAAACCGACCGCCGCCAGCGCCCGCATCATCGCCGGCCGCGTGAACGCCTCCGCCAGGAAGATCACATCCGGATCCGTCCGGCCGACCTCCCCGATCACCCGCTCCCAGAACACCACCGGCTTCGTATGCGGATTGTCCACCCGGAAGATCCGCACCCCATGACCCATCCAGAACCGCAGAACCCGCACCGTCTCCGCGATCAGCCCCGGCATGTCCCGGTCGAACGCGATCGGATAGATGTCCTGGTACTTCTTCGGCGGGTTCTCCGCGTACGCGATCGTCCCGTCCGGACGGTGATGGAACCACTCCGGATGCTTCTCCACCCACGGATGGTCGGGAGAGCACTGAAGCGCGAAGTCGAGGGCGATCTCCAGGCCCAGGGCCGCCGCACGACGTACGAAGGCGTCGAAGTCCTCGATCGTGCCCAGCTCTGGGTGCACGGCGTCGTGACCGCCCTCCGGTGAGCCGATCGCCCATGGCGACCCGACATCCCGGCGGCTCGCCGACAGGGTGTTGTTGGGGCCCTTGCGGAACGCCGTTCCGATGGGGTGGATCGGCGGGAGGTAGACGACGTCGAAGCCCATCCCGGCGATCGCGGGCAGCCGCTCCGCCGCCGTGGCGAAGGTGCCGTGCACCGGGTCCACGCGGCCGCTCTCCGAACGCGGGAAGAACTCGTACCAGGAACCGAACAGCGCCCGCTCCCGCTCCACCAGCAGCGGCAACGGCTCCGACGACGTGAGCAGTTCACGCAGCGGATGCCGCGCGAGGACCGTGTCCGCCTCGACAGTGAGCGCCGCGGCGAGCCGGGACGTGGCGGGGCGCTCGGTGTCGCGCAGGGCGTCGGCGGCGGCCAGCAGGATCTTCCGCCCCTTCCCCTCCGGCACGCCGTACGCCGCGCGCTCGAACAGGTCGGCGCCCTCCGCGAGGACGAGTTCGGTGTCGATCCCGGCCGGGATCTTGATCCCGGCGTGATGGCGCCAGGTGGTGACCGGATCGCTCCAGGCCTCGACCAGGTACGTCCAGTTGCCGACCGTCCATGGCGTGACGTCGGCGCCCCAGCGGTCGGCCCCGGGGTCCAGTTCACGCATGGGCGTCCAGGGGCCGCTGCGGCCCTGCGGATCCGTGAGGACGACATTGGCGGCGACCGCGTCATGACCTTCGCGGAAGACCGTGGCGGTGACCTGGAACGTCTCCCCTTCCACGGCCTTCGCGGGACGTCTGCCGCCCTCGACGAGGGGGTGGACGTCCAGGATCGGTATGCGGCCGATGACGGGATTCCGGTTCATGGGTTTCGCCTCCTCCGGCCGTGGTCGATCCGGTCTGCGATGGGGTGGTGTGCGGTCGGTCGGGCCGGTCCGCACCGGGCCGACGCGACCGACGGACCTCAGGCGTTGCTTGCCGTACGCGCGGGAGAACCGGTTGCCGTACGCGCGGGAGAACCGCTTGCCGTGCGCGCGGGAGAGCCGGTGCGTGTCCTCCGCTCGTGCGGTGCCGCCGCCGAGCCGGTGCGCAGAAAGTGTTCGGCGGCGTCCGCGGCCTCGCGGGCGCACCGTTCCCCCATCAACACGCAGAGGGTGTAACCCGTGTTCTCGAAATTTCCCCGTACCACGAGGTTGTCGGGAGCAGCGAGCATCAGGCGCTCCCACGCCCGGTACCGCTGGAGATATCTGGCGACCTCGGTTCTGGCAGGCAGCAGCATCGCTCCAGTCACCTCCTACTTTCTCGTGCAAGCACAGGGGGACCGTGGTGCAGGTGATGGCCGTAACGGATCGGCGTCGACCCGTTACGGATTCAAAAACTTTTACCCATGGTGCACGGAAGACCACCGAGCGTCCTGTTCGGATTTCAACCAGCTGTTCACCGGTCCGCTCGGGTTGCGCGAATGGAGTACCCCGCTCACCCTGAGACTGACTCAGAAGCGATGACTGCTCACGCTTCGTGTTCGGGGCTCGGCCTGCAAGGGCGAGGAGAAGCTGGAGCTTCGCCGGTGAGGAGCCAACGACAATGAAGACCGCAGCGCCCTGTTACTACCACCTCGACGTGGAGGTCAGTCCGGAACGGATCGGACACGTCCGCCGGATTCTGGCCGCCCATCTCCGGTACTGGAATCTGGAGACACTCGTCGAGCCGGTCTGCCACTGTGCCGAAGTGCTACTGCACACGATCGACGAGCACGCGGCGGACAAGAACACCACCCTCGAGATGTGGTGGAACGGTCAGCACCTCATCACCGCGGTGCAGGACAGCGACCAGGACGTCCGCCCGCACTACGCGCCGCGCGGCTGCCTGACGCAGATCGCCGCGATGAGCGACGGCTGGGGCTGTTGTGCCACGAATACCGGCGGCAAGATCATTTGGTTCTCGCGCCGGGCTCTGGCCGCCGACCATGCCCCACTGGTTCCGACGGCTCCGTGGCCCACGCTGCGCGAGGCACGCCCGGTTCCCCGCGCACTGCCCGAACCCCTCCCGCGGGTGCCCGAGCCGGCTGTCTCCTAGCCGGAGGTTCCCGGTGGCCCTGTCACCGGACGGTTCTCCCGTGGCCCCGTCGCGGCCGACACCCGACGGGGCCGAACCTTGCGCGGCCAGGCCGCACCGAGGCGCGGCGGACGGCTCGACGAGCGCCGGTCGGCGAGTTTCGAAGAGCGGCCGGTCGGCGAGTGCGCCGGCGCGAAGCCGGGCGGCGAGGCACCGAAGTCGGCGCTGATCGCCGTCAGGGCGCCGTGCCCTGCCGACCGCCGGTCCCGCGCGGCCGTGCCGTCCTCCTACCCGGCCGCAGTCTTCCTGCGACGGGTCGGGGCGGGCGCGCAGCGCGTGCGTGCGGCACCGCGTCGCGACGGGTCACGGTTCGACGAGGCCGGCCCGGATCGCGTACCGGGTGAGTTCCAGGCGGTCACGCAAGCCCAGCTTCTGGAGCAGGTTCGCGCGGTGGCGTTCGACGGTCTTCGCGCTGATGAAGAGGAGTTCGCCGATCTCCTTCGACGTGTGTCCCTCGGCCACCAGCTTGAGGATCTCCTCCTCGCGCTCGGTGATGGTCCGCTCGGGCAGTCCTTCGCCCCGGTGGACGCGGTCGAGGTAGGTGCGTACGAGCGCGGTCTCCGCCCCTGGGTAGAGGAACGGCTCGTCGCGCATCGCCGCCCGGCACGCCTCGACCAGGTCGCGGTCGGCCACGGACTTCAGGACGTAGCCGCAGGCACCGGCTTTGAGCGCCTCGAAGAAGTACTGCTCGTTGTCGTACATCGTCAGGATGAGGATGCGCAGCTCGGGCAGGCGGCGGGAGAGTTCGCGGGCCGCCTGGAGTCCGGTCATGCGGGGCATGGCGACGTCCAGGACGGCGAGGTCCACGTCCGTCGTCCGGGCCAGGGCGACCGCCTCCGCGCCGTCGCCGGCCTCGGCCACCACGCTCAGGCCGGGTTCGCCGTCCAGGATGAGCCGTACGCCCCGCCGTACGAGCGCGTGGTCGTCGGCGAGCAGGACGCGGGTCGGGCGCTGGGCGGGCGGGGGAAGAGACATCAGCGCGCTCCGTGGGGAGGGGTTCCGGTGCGGGGCCCGGACCGGTCGCCGGTGCTCGTCGCGTTCATCACGCTCGTCGTGCTCGTCGTGCTCGTGGTGCTCGTGATGCGCAGCCTGATGTCGGTGCCCCGGTCGGGCCCGGGCTCCACCGCGAGGCCGGCGCCGATCAGCAGGGCCCGCTCGCGCATACCGCGGATCCCGGCGCCCTCCGGCGCCCGGCCGGCTCCTGTGCCGTTGTCGCGTACGAGTAGTTCGACTCCGTCGGCGACCCGGTGGAGCCGGAGTTCGGCGCGATCGGCACCGGCGTGCCGTGCGGTGTTGGTGAGCCCTTCCTGCGCCACCCGGTAGACCACGAGTTCCGTCTCCTCGCTCAGCTGTGGCAGTTCGCCGTCGAAGTGGTGGCGCACGCTCAGTCCGTGGGCGGTGAACTCGGTCGTGAGGGCGCGGAGGGCGCTGAGCAGGCCCAGTTCCTCCAGGACACCGGGGCGTAGCCGGCGGGCGATGCGGCGGATCTCGTCCAGGCTGCCGCGGGTGGCCTCCTGTGCCTGCCTCACCTCCGCGCGCAGCCCCTCGGGCGCCCGGTCGGCGACGCGCCTGAGCTGAAGGAGGACGGCGGTGAGGGTCTGGCCGACCTCGTCGTGGAGTTCCTGGGAGACGCGGTGGCGTTCGCGCTCCTGGGCGGAGAGGGCCCGGGCCGCGCTGGTGGCGCGCTCGGTCTCCAGCCGGTCGAGCATGGTGTTGTACGTGGAGATCAGATCGGCCATCTCCGCCGGACCGGTGACGACCGCACGGGCCCCCGGGTGCAGCAGATCGGCGGTGGCCATGGCCCGCCCCAGCCGTTGCAGCGGGGCGAGCCCGATCCACAGCACGACGGCGTTGACGACGAGCATCACGGCAAGGCCCGCGAGGACGACCAGCGCCTCGCCGGGCAGCACGGGGGTCGACACGGTGACCGGACCCAGCAGCAACGCGGTGGCCACGGTCAGGCCGACGGCGTTGAGCAGGAAGATCCGCCGGAACAGCGACACGCTCCTCTTTCCGTCCCCTCCGGTCGGCGTCCCCCGGTGCTCCCGGGGCGTTCCCTCTTTCCCGGACCGCGGCCATGCCGCCGCCCCGACCAGCCTCTCCGCTCGCCGCCGCCCGCGTCCATCCGTCATGACACCCATGTCGCCACCGTACGGAGTGATGGCAGCATGACGGTTTTGGGCAGGGTTCAGAACGTCCATCACCAAGACGTCAGCAAGGCGATCAGCAAGACCATCAGCAAGGGGAAGAAACGTGTCTGCACCACGTCTCAGGGCGACACCGCTGCCGGGCATCGGGGTCCAGTACGACCTCATGACGCGAGAACACCGCCATCTGTCGGTGGTGGCGCACCGCGACGGCGCCCGCACGGTGAGCGTGTACCGGGCCGACGACCCCGACTCCTGTGCGCAGTCGCTGCGGCTGACGAGTTCCGAGGCGGGCTCGCTGATCGATGCGCTCAAGCCCTCCCACCACAGTGCGAGCCTGCTGTACACCACGGACCTCGGGCTGGTCGCCGAGCGCGTCGAGGTCGCCGCGGCCTCCCGTTGGAACGGACGGGTACTGGGCGAGACCCGGATGCGGACCGAGACCGGCGCGTCCGTGGTGGCCGTACTGCGCCGAGCGGAGGCGATCCCGTCTCCGGCCCCGGACTTCCGGCTCACGGGCGGTGACACCCTCATCGTCATCGGCACCCGCGAGGGCGTCGACGCCGCCGCGGCGATACTCGGACGGGAGTGAACCTGTGCACTCCGCGGTCCTGCTGATCGAGTTCGGCGCCATCATCCTCTCTCTCGGGCTGCTCGGCCGGGCGGCCGCCCGGCTGCGGTTCTCCCCCATCCCCCTGTATCTGCTGGCCGGACTGGCCTTCGGCGAGGGCGGGCTGCTGCCCCTCGGCGCGAGCGAGGAGTTCGTCGCCACCGGCGCCGAGATCGGCGTCATCCTGCTGCTGTTGATGCTCGGCCTGGAGTACACGGCCGGCGATCTGGTCTCCAACCTCAAGGCCCACTACCCGGCCGGCCTGGTCGACTTCACCTGCAACGCCCTGCCGGGCGCGGCCGCCGCGCTGCTGCTCGGCTGGGGCCCGGTGGCCGCCGTGGTGCTCGCGGGCGTCACCTGGATCTCGTCGTCCGGTGTCATCGCCAAGGTGCTGGGCGATCTGGGCCGGGTCGGCAACCGGGAGACCCCGGTCATCCTCAGCATTCTCGTCCTGGAAGACCTGGCGATGGCGGTGTACCTGCCCATCGTCACCGCACTGGTGGCCGGGGCCGGGCTGGCGGCCGGCAGCGTGACCCTGGCCGTCGCGCTGGCCGCCGCGGGCCTCGTCCTGTTCGTGGCCCTCCGCTTCGGGCGGCTCATCTCCCGCTTCGTCTCCAGCGACGACCCGGAGAAGCTGCTCCTGGTCGTCCTGGGGCTGACGATTCTGGTCGCCGGGATCGCCCAGCAGCTCCAGGTGTCCGCCGCGGTAGGGGCGTTCCTGGTCGGCATCGCCCTGTCCGGCGAGGTCGCGGAGGGCGCGCACACGCTGCTCAGCCCGCTGCGGGACCTGTTCGCCGCCGTGTTCTTCGTCTTCTTCGGACTGCACACCGACCCGGCCAGCATCCCGCCTGTCCTGCTGCCGGCCCTCGCGCTGGCCGCCGTCACCGCCGTGACGAAGATCGCGACCGGGTACTGGGCCGCGCGGCGGGCCGGGATCTCCGTGAAGGGCCGCTGGCGGGCGGGCGGCGCGCTGGTGGCGCGCGGGGAGTTCTCGATCGTCATCGCGGGACTCGCCGTCACCGCCGGGATCGAGCCCTCGCTCGGCCCGCTGGCCACCGCTTACGTGCTGCTCCTGGTCGTACTCGGCCCGCTCACCGCCCGCTACACCGAGCCCCTGATCGCCCGGCTGAACGCCCGCTCCGGCCGTGTCCGCCCGGAACACCGGGACGCTCCGGTGCCGACGGAACCGGAGGGCGACACGCGAGCACAGACGACGGTCGGCGACTGAAGGCGGCGGGGGCGTCGCCCAACCGAGCAGGACGCGGTCGGCGCCCGTGGCGGTCAGTCGTCGATCGTGCGCAGGAAGTGGTCCGCGTCCTCGGGCTCGCCCAGCCTGCCGACCTCGAGCCAGGAGCCGTCGCTGAAGCACAGCCGGAAAGTGGCGAAACCGCGCGGCTGTCCGGCCTCACCCTCGACGCTCACCTCGCGCGCCGGGAACTCGGCGACGATCCGGAAGTCGCCGGCCCTGGTGGGCGACAGCCGACGGCGCGGGGACGCGGCCAGGCAGACTCGGTCGCGGGTCAGCAGGACGAGCCGCTTGGGGTTGGGCGAGCGTCCGTACCAGCGCAGCAGCAACTGGCCCGCGGTCAGGCTCCAGTCGCCGTCGAAGACACCGTTCGCGGCCTCCCGGCCGGGGTCGCGGTCACGGCCCCCGCCGGGCGTCGGCCCCTGCCTCCGGGGAGGCGCCTGCGCCCGGTCGAGCCTCCCGCCCAGCCTGTCGATCAGCATCATCGGGACGACGACGAAGAAGAACAGTACGGCTCCGACGTACAGCAGCCAGTGGTGTCCGGGCTTGAGCCGCCCCTTCCCCGCCGCCCGGTGGACCTCCTCCGGCGGCCGGGGGATGCGGCGGTGAACCTCGCACCAGACGAGAGCCACCGGGTCCTCGCCCAGGAGGCGGCGGGCTTGTCGCCGTACCTTTCGCTTCGCCATGCGCAACACCCCGGGAAAGCCGGACACCGCCCCCGCACTCCGCCGGGGCGTTCGGCCCTCCTCCCCCTTCCGCTCTCCCTTGTCTCCCTCGTCTCCCCGTCAGACGTTCACGCCGTAGTCGGACGCGATGCCCGCGAGGCCCGATGCGTATCCCTGGCCGACCGCGCGGAACTTCCACTCGCCGCCGTGCCGGTAGAGCTCGCCGAAGACCATCGCCGTCTCGGTCGAGGCGTCCTCGGACAGGTCGTAGCGGGCGAGTTCGACATTGTTGGCGCGGTTCACCACGCGGATGAAGGCGTTGCTGACCTGGCCGAAGCTCTGGCCGCGCGACTGCGCCTCGTGGATGGAGACCGGGAAGACGATCTTGGTGACCTCGGCCGGCACCTGGGCCAGTTCGACGTTGATGGACTCGTCGTCGCCCTCGCCCTCACCGGTCAGGTTGTCGCCGGTGTGCTGGACCGAACCGTCCGGGCTCGTCAGGTTGTTGTAGAAGACGAAGTGCAGGTCGGAGACGACCCGGCCCGAGCCGGAACACAGCAGCGCACTCGCGTCCAGGTCGTATGCGGCACCGGTGGTCGTCCGCACGTCCCACCCGAGGCCCACCGTCACCGCGGTCAGGCCCGGAGCCTCTTTGCTCAGCGAAACGTTGCCGCCCTTGGCCAGAGTTACGCCCACGGTGTTCCTCCACTGCTCCGATGATCGGCCGTCCCCCCGTGGGAACGCCGGAACACCTCATCCGGTTCCATCGGGGCGCGCAACTCGTGAAGCTTGGGAGTGACAGAGCTCACACAACTTCACAGATTGCGCAACATCTAAAGTGCGGGCATGGATCTTCGCATCTCGACGAAATCGCAGACGGCGGTACTCGCCGGCGGACCGGCGGACGGCCTGCGCATGCGGGTCGCCGACCGGCCCTCGGTGCTCCAAGTGACCTACCCCTGCCCGCTCGACGCCCCCGCGGAGGGCGTACGCGTGGAGGCGCTGTACATCTACCGGCGTGCACTCGGCAGCCAGGACGAGCCGCTCACCTACGGCTACGACCCGGCCAGCCCCTGATACGGCCGTCCCCTCATCCCCGCACCTGTCGCTCCTGTCCGGGGCCGCGGCCGGGCTCACCGGCGTCAGGGCCACGGGTCCGCTCAGTCCTCGCCCCTGACGATGTTCTCCTCGGCCCCCTGCTCCGGGGAGCAGGAGCGTTCGCCGTCATCGCGGGCCGAGACACAGGTACGTACGCCGTCTCCCCGCAGGTGGCGGGCCTTCGCCCACCCCGTCCTGGGGCGAGAGACGACGGACTTCCGGTTGGTCTGCGCGGTCACAACGCTTCATCTTCTTTCTGGAGCTTCTGGCACTGTCGGCACGTCCTGCACCTCTGGCACTTCGGGCACTTCCAGCACTTCGGGCACTTGCGTTCCCGTTGTCTGCCGTTCGAGTCCCCGCCGACGTTTCGGGCAAACCTCTCCTCCCCTCCATAGGGGATCCTGAGCAGTGGGCCCTAACCTCCACTCACCGAGCCCGGCGTCGCCAGGCCGCCGAGCACCCGGTCAGGCGTCAGGGGCAGTTCGCGGAACCGGACGCCCGTGGCGTGGTGCACGGCGTTGCCGATGGCGGCCGCCGTGCCCACGATGCCGATCTCCCCGATGCCCTTGCTGCCCATGGGGTTGAGATGGGGGTCGTCCTCGTCGACCCAGTACGCCTCGATGTCGCGGACGTCGGCGTGCGCGGGCACGTGATAGGCCGCGAGGTCGGACTCCGTGAAGTCGCCGAACGCGGGGTCCATCGTGCTGCCCTCGGTCAACGCCATGCCCAGTCCCATGGTCATGCCGCCGATGAACTGGGAGCGGGCGGTACGGGCGTTGAGGATGCGGCCCGCCGCGTACACGCCGAGCAGTCGGCTCACGCGGACCTCCCCCGTGACCGTGTCGACGGCGACCTCGGCGAAGTGGGCACCGAACGCGTGGCGGGCGTAGGCGCTTTCGGCGTCGGCGTGGCCCGCGGTGTCGGCGTTCGTGACGATTCCCTGGTCCGGCACGGGACCCGTGCCCTCCGCCAGTCGTGCGCGCAGTCGTGTGCACGCCTCGTGCACGGCCCAGCCCCAGGACGCCGTCCCCGAGGAGCCGCCGGCCAGCGGCGCCGACGGCAGGTCGCTGCTTCCCACCTCGGAGCGGACCCGATCCACCGGGACACCGAGGGCATGGGCGGCGATCTGCGCCATGACGGTGCGGGCTCCCGTGCCGATGTCCGTGGCGTTGATCCGTACCACGAAGTCCCCGCCGGGCAGGGCCTGCGCCGTGGCGGTGGCCGGCGAGACCAGGACGGGATAGGTGGCGGCCGCCACTCCGGTGCCCATCAGCAGCGGGCCCGCCGTTCTGGCGCGCGGGGCCGCGGGGCGTGCGGCCCAGTCGAAGCGGCGGGCGCCCTCCCGCAGGCACTCGACGAGATGGCGGCTGCTGAAGGGCCGGCCGCTGTCGGGCTCCGCGTCCGGCTCGTTGGCGATGCGCAGTTCCACGGGGTCCATGCCGAGTTCGACGGCGAGTTCGTCCATCGCCGACTCCAGCGCGAACATGCCCGGCGCCTCGCCGGGGGCCCGCATCCATGACGGGCTGGGCACGTCGAGCGGCACCACGCGATGGCTGGTGAGGATGTTCGCCGCCGCGTACATCACGCGCGCGGGTGTCGCGGCCTGTTCGACGAACTCCTTGATCCGGGACGTGTGGGTGGTGACCTCGTGCAGGACGGCGGCCAGGGTCCCGTCGGCCGCGGCGCCCAGGCGGACGCGGTGCAGTGTGGGGGCGCGGTGCCCGACCACGGCGGGCAGAAATCGCCGGGGCAGGGCGACCGTGACGGGCCGGCCGGTCTCGCGCGCGGCCATCGCGGCCAGCACGACATGCGGGCGGGGCGTCCCCTTGCAGCCGAAGCCGCCGCCGACGTGCTCGGCGACGACGGTGACACGGTCCTCGGGCAGCTCGAACAGGCCCGCGAGGACGGTACGTACCGTGGTGGCGCCCTGACTGGAGTCGTGCACGACGAGTCTGCCGCCCTGCCAGGAGGCGGTGGCCGCGTGCGGCTCCATGGGGTGGTTGTGCAGCGGCGGCAGCCGGTAGCCGACGTCGACGCGGACCGGCGCCGAGGTGAACGCCCACTCGGGGTCGCCGTGTTCGCGGTGTGCCGGATACCCTCCGTTCGCCGTGTCCGGCGTGTAGGCCTCGGGGTGGGTCTCGGTCAGCGTCACGTCGTGGTCCTCGGCCGCGTAGTCGACCCGGACGGCGGCGGCGCCCGCCCGGGCCTCCTCCAGGGTCTCGGCGACGACCAGGGCGACGAACCAACCGCGGTGCGGTACGCGCGGGTTCTGGAGCACGGCGAGCGTGGGGTCCTCCGGTTCGGCGAGCCGAGGCGCGTTCTCGTGCGTGAGCACCGCGAGCACCCCGGGCAGGTCCAGCGCGGCTCGGGCGTCGATCGCGCGGACCGCACCGCGCCCGATCGCCGCGGGCACCGGCCATCCGTGCGCCCGGCCCGGCAGCGGATACTCGGCGGCGTAGCGGGCGGTGCCGGTGACCTTGTCCCGGCCCTCCCGGCGCTCGACGGGTGCGCCCAGGGCGGTGGGTGCGTCGGCCATGGGGTCCTCCTGACGGGTTGCCTGAGGGGTGTCTGAGGTGTGCCGGACGGTTGCCTGTGGGGCGCCGGTTCAGGCCCCGCCGGGCGGTGTGAGCCGGGCCAGGACGTCGACGGCGAGATTGCGGGCCAGGTCCACCTTGTAGGCGTTGTCGCGCAGCGGCCGGGCGGCGTCGAGTTCGAGATCCACAGCGTGCTCGAACGCGGCCCGGGTCGGGGCGGCACCCAGCAGCGCCTCCTCGGCGCGCCGGGCCCGCCAGGGCCGGTGGGCCAGCCCGCCGAAGGTGATCCCCACGTGCTCGACCACGCCGTCCCGCACCTGCAGCACCGCCGCCACCGAGGCGAGAGCGAAGGCGTACGAGGCGCGGTCGCGGGCCTTGCGGTAGAGCGAGGGAAGTCCGGCCGACGCGGCGGGGAGGACGACACCGGTGATGAGTTCGCCGGGGCGCAACTCCGTGTCCCGCTCGGGGCGGTCGCCGGGCAGCCGGTGGAACTCGGCTGCCGGGACGGAGCGTTCGCCGTCGGCGCCGTACAGCTCCACGCGCGCGTCGAGGGCGGCGAGCGCGACCGCCATGTCGGAGGGGTTCGTGGCGATGCAGTGCTCCGAGTGGCCGAGCACCGCGTGATCGCGGTGGACCCCGTCGCGGGCGCCGCAACCGGTGCCCGGCGCCCGCTTGTTGCACGGCTTGGTCACGTCCTGGAAGTAAGGACAACGGGTGCGCTGGAGCAGGTTGCCGCCGGTGGTGGCCACGTTGCGCAACTGCCCGGAGGCCCCGGCGAGGAGGGCCTGCGAGAGCACCGGATGGCGGTCACGGACCAAGGGGTGGGCGGCGAGGTCGCTGTTGCGGACGGTGGCGCCGATCCGCAGCGACCCGTCGGCCAGTTCCTCCACGGTGTCGAGCGGCAGCCGGCTGACGTCGATGAGAGCGGCCGGCTGCTCCACGCCGAGCTTCATCAGGTCGACGAGATTGGTACCGCCGGCGAGATAGCGCGCGCCGGGCCGGGAGGCATGGGCGTCGGCCGCCTCCTGGACGCTGCCGGCACGTACGTAGGCGAAGGGCTTCATCGGATCACGTCCTCGACGGCCTCGACGATGTGCGTATACGCGCCGCAGCGGCAGAGGTTGCCGCTGAGCCGCTCGCGGATCTCGTCCCTGCCGAGCGGTACGGGCTGCCCGGAGGGCCTGGCGGGGTCGGTGACGCGGGAGGGGTGGCCCGCCTCCGCCTCCGCCAGGGCGCCCAGGGCGCTGCAGATCTGTCCGGGCGTGCAGTATCCGCACTGGAAGGCGTCCCGCTCCAGAAAGGCCCGCTGGAGCGGATGGAGTCCGGCGCCGCCGCCCTCGACGAGACCGTCGCCGCCGGCGAGTCCCTCCTCGCCGACGACCTCACCAGTGCCGGCGAGCCCCTCGATGGTGGTGATGTCGCGGCCGTCCTGGGCGACCGCCGGCAGCAGACAGCTGTTGACCCGGCGGCCGTCCACGAGGACCGTGCAGGCACCGCACTGGCCGTGGTCGCAGCCCTTCTTCGCGCCGGTGAGGTCGAGGTCTTCCCGCAGGACGTCCAGGAGGACGGAACGGTGGTCCACGGTGAGCGTGTACAGCTTGCCGTTGACCCGCAGAGTGACCTCGGAGCGGTGAGGGTCGGGCGCCGCGACGCCGGGCTCGGTGTGGGAATCCATGGAACACCTCCGGACAGGGGCCACCGGCCCTACAGCGGATAGTCGTCCTCGTCGGGGACGCGGTGGACGGCCGCCTCCTCCGCGGAAGCCGCGCCGCCGTCGATGCCGACGTCCTCGGCGAGCAGATCCTTCTCCGCGTCGTCCTCGGCGAGCAGGTCCTTCTCCGCCTCCTCGCGTACACCCTCGTCGAGGGCGACGAGACGGCCCGCCGGCTCGTCGCCGACCTCGTCGTCGAGGGGCTCTCCCTCGCCGTCGCGCAGGTCACCCGGATCGTCGGCGTCCGCGGGATCCCCGAACTCCTCCAGCGCAGGATCGGGCCGCTCCTCGGCCAGCCTGTGGTCCAGGCTCTCGCCCTCCCGCTGCTCGCGCGCGGTCGTGCCCTCGTGCTCGACGCCGAGCGGACGCTCGGGCGGCGACCATCCCTCGTCGTACGGGTCCGATCCGCGGTCGCCGAGGGTGTCCTCCGGGTCGAGGATGCCCTCGTCCTCCCGGTCCTCGGGGCCCTCGGGCTGGTACACCTCGTCGCCCATGAGGTCGTCGCCGTTCTGGCTGCCCATCTGTTCGCTGCCTTTCGGGATGACTGGATGCCGTGCGGCCCGCCTGTCCAGGCTGAGCCCGTCCACACGTTCGCGCACTTCAGGGACATCGTGAAAAAACCCGGCGCCGACGAGGACGCGCGCTGTGCGAACCCGCACGATCACCGTCCGTGCCGGAGCCGCCGTCCCGGAGCCCGCGCACCGGACCGCTCGCGTGCGCCTGTCCACCATCGGAGGGCTGTGGGGTATCGCCGCCGAGGTCCGGGGTACTCGACAGAAATGAACACGACCCACTATGAGGCAATTGCTTCGAATGCCGCTTTCGGAATGTTCGCCGCCTTCGTCGGCGGTCTGGTCATCGTCGGCGCGTTGGTGTGGGCGGTGCGCTTCGGCACCAAGGTGCGCCGCCGCGAGCCGGGACCGCCCCGACGCGAGGAGCAGCCCACGCTGCCGGAGTCCGGGCCGGTTCACGAGACGCGACAGAGGCGGGAGCCCGACGAGGTCCCCAGGGCGGCGAACGAGAGCGAACGGCTCACCCCGCACGACCTCCACGCGTCCGGAAGCAAACCGAGCGAGAACCAGCAGCGGCCACGCTGGGACGAGGGCGCCGGCGGTTCGTTCGGCAGCGGCGGCCCCGGGAGGTCGTGAACCCCGTAGCGACGCCGGGGCTGAGGCCCTGGCATCCGGCGCGGCGGTGGACACCGTACACCGGTGTCCACCGCCGCGCCGCAGGCTGGTGCCCCCGCCCCGGGAGAGCACGGGGGTACCAAGCTTTCCTGCGCCGTCGGGGTACCGGCCTACCGGTCATCCCTGTCTTCCGCCGGCGCCGCGAGTACCCCAGGGCCGGCCGGCGACACATGCCCGCGCGCGGGTGACCGCGCCGCCCGCGCCGGACGAGGCACCGTCGAACCCGAAACGGAACCGGAATCCGGAACCGATCCCGGCCTGTCCGGAACCCGTCCGCACCGGACAACAATGTGACCAATGCATCACATAGTGGGAGAATTTCCCCATCGCGGAGACGCGCAGCCGGCGCTCCCACACTGAACAGGCAGGTCGGCCCATGCCGAAGAAATCACATTCGTCCGAGCCGTCGCACGGGGAGGGCCCGAGTCGTCACCGGGGTACCGGGCAGCACGGCTGGTCACCTGATGTGGATGAGACCCGTCAGCAGGACAACCCGAGCGCTCACCGCTCCTTCCACCCAGCCGAACACGCCGGCGACAGGGGCCGGGGCCGGACGAAGTCCGCGGAGGAGACGAAGTCCGTTCCCGGTGAGACCGCGAAGAGCGGCAGCGCGCGCGGCGAGGAGTACGCCGAGGAGTCCGAAGAGGGCAGGCAGGACACCGGCCGCAGGGGTCGCTCCCAGCGGCCCAGCGGCAGCAAGGACGCTTCCTCCTACACCGGTGTGGACCCCAAGGACCCGCCGTCCAGGCATCGGCCGGGTTAGCGCCGCCCGCTCGGCGCCACCCCGGCCGTCCCGGTCCTCTCCTCGCCGGGCGGAGCCGCGTCTCAGCAGATCCGCGGCAACTGCTCGCCGATCGGCAGGTCGACGACCCTGGTGCCGCCCAGTCCCGTCCGGGCCACCACCATCCCTGGGTGGGCCTCCACCGCCTCGCCGATGATCCTGGCGTCGGCACCCAGCGGGTGGGCCCGCATCGCGCCCAGGACCGCGTCGGCGTGCTCGCGCGGCACGAAGGCCACCAGCTTGCCCTCATTGGCGACGTACAGGGGGTCCAGGCCCAGAATGGCGCAGGCGTTGGCCACGGCCGGCGGAACCGGGACGTCGCGCTCCCGGACGACCACCCCCGCGCCGGAGGCCGCCGCGATCTCGTTCAGCGCGGCCGCCAGCCCCCCTCGCGTGGGATCGCGCAGCACATGCAGATCCGGGGTGACGGCGAGCATGGCGTCGACCAGGCCGCCGAGCGCCGCGCAGTCGCTTTCGATCTCCACACCGAATTCCAGGCCTTCGCGGACGCTCATGATCGCCACACCGTGTACGCCGATGGCACCGCTGACGATGACGACGTCGCCGGGGACGACCCGCTGCGGACGCAGATCGACGCCCGCCGGGATGAGGCCGATGCCCGCCGTGTTGATGAAGATCCCGTCGCCGTGTCCTGCCTCCACCACCTTGGTGTCGCCGGTCGCCACCTCGACGCCGGCGGTGCGCGCCGCCGCCCCCAGCGCCTCGGCCACCCGGGCGACCACCTCCACTTCGACGCCCTCCTCCAGGATGAATCCGCAGGAGAGGTAGGCGGCGCGGGCGCCGCTCATGGCGAGGTCGTTGACGGTGCCGTTGACGGCGAGATCGCCGATGCTGCCGCCGGGGAAGAACAGCGGCCGCACCACGAAGGAGTCGGTGGAGAACGCCAGCCGGACACCGCCCAGCGAGAGAGCGGCGGCGTCACCCATCTGGGCGAGCACCTCTCCCCCGAAGGCGGGGGCGAAGACGTGCTGGACCAGCTCGGCGGAGAGTGCCCCGCCTCCGCCGTGGCCCATGACGACGCGCGGCCGGTCACGCAGCGGGGCGGGACAGGTCCAGGCCTCGAGGGTCGCCGGCCCGCGGAGATCGGTGGTCTCAGACAACGGGGCTCGCCTCCCGGGCGGCGGTGGTGATGTCCAGTCGCCGGTAGAGGTAGTACGCGGCGCAGGCGCCCTCGCTGGAGACCATGGTGGCTCCCAGGGGGGTACGGGGTGTGCAGACGGTGCCGAAGGCCTCGCACTCGTGCGGCTTCAGCATTCCCTGCAGAACCTCGCCGCTGCGGCATTCGGCCGGTTCGCGCGTCTGGATCCCGTCGACCGAGAAGCGGTACTCGGCGTCGTGGTCGCGGTACTTGGGTGACAGCCGCCAGCCGCTGTCGGGGATCACACCGATGCCTCGCCAGGCCCGGTCGGTGACCTCGAAGACATCCTCGAGCATGGCCTGCGCGGCCGGGTTGCCCTCCGGGCGGACGGCACGGGCGTACGCGTTGTCGACGGTGTGCTCACCCCGTTCCAGCTGGAGAACGGTGCGGCGTACGCCTTCGAGGATGTCCAGTGGCTCGAACCCGGTCACGACGATCGGGACGCGGAAGCGTTCGGCCAGTTCCGGGTACTCCCCCACGCCCATCACGCTGCACACGTGCCCGGCCGCGAGGAAGGCCTGGACGCGGCAGTTCGGCGCCGACATGATCGCCTCGATGGCGGGCGGCACCCGGACGTGGGACACCAGCAGGCTGAAGTTCGGGATGCCGAGCCGACGGGCCTGATGGACCGTCATGGCGTTGGGGGGTGCCGTCGTCTCGAAGCCGATGCCGAAGAACACCACCTCGCGGTCCGGGTTCTGCCGCGCGATCCGCAGGGCGTCGAGCGGCGAGTAGACGACGCGTACATCGCCGCCTTCGCTGCGTACCTGGAACAGGTCGCGACCGGTGCCGGGCACACGGAGCATGTCACCGAAGGAGCAGAAGATCACCTCCGGCCGGGAGGCGATCTCCAGAGCCTTGTCGATGACCTCCAGCGGGGTCACGCACACGGGACAGCCCGGGCCGTGGATCAACTCGACCTGTTCCGGGAGGAGTTGGTCGATGCCGTGCCGGATGATGGTGTGCGTCTGACCTCCGCAGACCTCCATCAGGGCCCACGGCCTGGTCACCGTGGAGTGGATGTCGTCGAGGAGCCGGCGCGCCAGTTCCGGGTCCTGGAATTCGTCGATGTACTTCACTTCCGCACCTCCTCGATGACGGCGTCGCCCACGGGCGGGGTGGCCCCGCCCGCTTCCGCCGCCTGTTCCCAGGGGTCGCCGAACTCCTCCTGCAACATGCCGAGCTGGGCGAAGAGTTCGAGCGTCTGCTTCGCCGATTCCTCGTCCAGGCGTTGCAGTGCGAACCCGACGTGGACGATGGCGTACTCGCCGACCTGGAGGTCGGGCAGGTACTCCAGGCACACCTCCTTGACCACACCGCCGAAGTCGACGGTGGCCATTCGGGTGCCGTCACGTTCCTCGATGTCCAGCACTCTGCCGGGTACCGCCAGGCACATGGGCCTCTCCTTGCTGTCTTGCTGTGGGTCGCGCGTCGCCCGGTGCTGCCGGGACAGTCCTCAGCCGGTGGTCGCGGTCCGGGCCGTGTCACGGGCGGCCACCATGAGCTGGCCGAGCGCCAGACCGCCGTCGCCCGGCGGGACCAGGTGGTGCCGCAGCACCGTGAAGCCGTCCTCGCGCAGGGCCGTGGCGCAGGCCGAGGAGAGCAGGGTGTTGGCGAACACGCCTCCGGTCAGGGCCACCGTGTCCAGCCCGTGACGCTCGCGGGCCCGCACACAGATCCGGTGCACGAGACCGGTGACGGCCCGGTGGAAGCGGGCCGCGACCAGAGCCGGTTCGGTGCCCGCTCGCAGGTCACCGACGATCGCCGCGAGGACGGGTGCCGGGTCGGCCCGTACCGCGCCGCCCCCGTCCGGCTCCGACGCCCGGAGGGCGAACGCGTAGGCGGTGACGTCCTCGACGGGCGCGTTCAGCGCGGCGGCCTCCAGCTCGACGGCGGCCTGGGCCTCGTACCCGGCCCGGTGACACACGCCCGCGAGCGAGGACACGGCGTCGAAGAGCCGGCCCATGCTGGAGGTGGGGACACAGTTCAGGTCTCGCTCCAGTTGGCGTTCCAGCACGCGGCGTTCGTCGGGCGGGCAGGCGGCCACACAGGCGAGGTCGTCCGACCAGCCGATCCCGGCGGCGCGCAGATGGGCCAGCGCCATGCGGTACGGCCGGCGCACGGCGGCGTCACCACCGGGCAGCGGGACGTACCTGAGGTGCCCGAACCGGGTGAAACCGTCGTAGTCCGCGAGCAGGATCTCCCCGCCCCACACGGCGCCGTCGTCGCCGTGGCCCGTGCCGTCGAAGGCCACTCCGATCACCGGCCGGGTGCCCTCCAGCCCGTGTTCGGCCATCGCGGCGGCCACGTGGGCGTGATGGTGCTGGACGCGTACGACGGGCCGCCCGGCCGCGTTCCGGTCGGCCCATCGGGCGGAGCGGTAGCCGGGGTGCCGGTCGGCCACCAGCATGCTGGGCCGCACGCCGGTGACGGACTCCAGTTGCGCCGTGGCGCGCCCGAAGGCTCGCTGGGTGCCGAGGTCGTCCATGTCGCCGATGTGCGCGGACAGCCAGGCCCGCCGGTCCTCCCCGAGACAAAACGCGTTCTTGAGGTCCCCGCCGACGGCGAGGGCCGGCCGGACGGACAGCGGGAGGGGCACCGGCAGCGGGGCGTAGCCGCGGGCTCGGCGGATCATCAGCGGCTTTCCGTCACTGACGCGGACCACGGAGTCGTCGCACGGCACCTGGATCGGCCGGTCGTGGGTGAGCCAGGCATCGGCCAGCGGCGCCAGCCGCTCCAGTGCCTCCGCGTCGTCGGTGACGATCGGCTCACCGGCCACATTGCCGCTGGTCATGACGAGCAGCCGGGGCCCTTCGGCGTCGCCGGGCAGACCGAGCAGCAGATGGTGCAGGGGCGTGTACGGGAGCATCACGCCGAGGTCGGGGCTGCCGGGCGCGACGGCCTCGGCCGGCCGCGGTGCTCCTGCCGGGTACGAGGGGTCCGTACGCCGACGCAGCAGCACGACGGGCCTGGTGCCGCCCTCCAGCAGGCTTCGCTCCTCGGGACCGAGCCGGACGAGGTGCTCGATGTCGTCCGCGCTCCTGGCCATGACGGCGAACGGTTTGTCCCCGCGGGCCTTACGGCGGCGCAGCAGGGCGACGGCTGCGGGGTCCGAGGCGTCGCAGGCCAGGTGGTAGCCGCCCAGTCCCTTCACCGCGAGGATCGCGCCGCGCGCCAGAAGCGTGCGGGCCTCGGTGACCGGGTCCGCCCCGGCGACGCTCTGCGGCCGTCCGTCGAGCGGCTGCCGGCCAACGAGCAGACGCAGGCTCGGACCGCAGGCGGGGCAGGCGACCGGCTGGGCGTGGAAGCGGCGGTCGGCCGGATCGGCGTACTCCCGGGCGCAGTCGGGGCACATCGCGAAGCCGGCCATGGTGGTGTGGGCGCGGTCGTAGGGAACACCGGTGACGATCGTGAAGCGCGGGCCGCAGTGGGTGCAGTTGACGAAGGGATGGCGGTAGCGCCGGTCGGCGGAGTCGGCCAGTTCGTCGAGGCAGTCGGCGCAGGTGGCCATGTCCGGGGAGACCAGGGTGCGTACCGGCCCGTCGGCACGGGAGGCGAGGATGGTGAACGCGCCGCCGCCCGTGGCGGGCAGGTCCTGGTGGTGGACGGACTCCACGCGGGCCAGCGGGGGCGCCTGTGCGGCGATCCGGTCGCAGAACCGGTCGACGGCCGAGGGTGTTCCCTCGACTTCGACGACGACGCCCTCCGGCGTGTTGGTCACATGTCCGGCCAGGGCGAGCTCGGTGGCGAGGCCGTACAGGTACGGCCGGAAGCCCACACCCTGCACCACGCCCCGAACGGTGACCCGACGGCGCCGCGGCATGTCACCGGGGACGACGGCCGAGGGCCGCGGACCACTCACGAGCGGGTCTGGGCCATGGCGCCGGTACCGTCCGGGTGGGCATGGCCGTGATCGTGCGCGGGGCCGGTGTGGGCATGCTCATGGCCGTCGCCGTGGCCGTGGTCGTGCGCGGGGCCGGCGGGTCCGAGGACATCCGTCCGTCGGGCCATGACAGGCCTGTGGAGCGGCGCGCCGTCCGCGGCCGCCAGCGCCCTGTCGAGCAGCGCGCCGATCGCCCGGCCCCGGCGTGCCGAGGTCAGGAGCACCTCGACTCCTGGGTTGACCTGCTCGACGTGCGCGCGGAACGCGGCCTCGTCGAAGTCGACGGCCTCGGCGATGTCGGTCTTGGTGACGACGACCAGGTGGGCGAGACCGAACGCGGTGGGGTACTTCAGCGGCTTGTCCTCGCCCTCGGTGACGGAGGCGAGGACGACTCTCAGAGTCTCGCCCAGGTCGTAGGAGGCCGGGCAGACCAGGTTGCCGACGTTCTCCACGAACAGCAGCCGGGTGTTGTCGGGCAGCCATCCGTCGAGGTGCCGGCTGAGCATCCCGGCCTCCAGATGGCACAGCCCGTCGGTGAGCACCTGCTTGACCGGTACGCCCGAACGCGCCAGCCGTCTCGCGTCGTTCTCGGTGGCGAGGTCGGCGGTCAGCGCGGCGACGGGCACCGACCGCTCCCGTGCCAGCAGCAGTTCGCGTTCCAGCAGCGCGGTCTTTCCGCTGCCGGGGCTGGACAACAGGTTGACCACCGCGGTGCCGCGAGCCGCCAGTTCGGCGCGCAGAGTGTGCGCGCTCGCGTCGTTCTTGGCGAGCACGGCCTGGTGCAGGTCGACCACACGGCACATGGTTCAGCGCTCCTCGGAGATCGGTTCGCGGGTTTGCGCGTGCGTCCGGCCGTCCTCCCAGTGCACGCTGACGATCTGTAGTTCACGGCCGGAGAGCAGGTCGACTCTCGCCCCGCCGCACTCGGGGCAGCTCAGCCGGGGCGGCATGCCGACGGACCATTCGCGCGCGCAGGGTGCGCAGCGGGCCCGCCCCGGCACCTCTTCGGTGACCAGGTCGGCGCCCTCCAGCACGGTTCCGGCGCAGGCCAGTTCGAAGCAGAAGGAGAGGGAATCGGGTACGACACCGGCCAGTTCACCCACCTGGAGTCGTACCGAGCGCACCGCCGTGACATCGCCGGCCTGCTGCGCGGCCTGCTCGACCTGGTCGATCACGGCCAGCGCGACGGACATCTCGTGCATCGGTCTCTGTCCTCCCAGGGGCCGGCTTCCACCACCGCTGTCGCGGGCGGCACCGGGCCGCCCGGTCCGCGCGGGAAGGTGTGCCGTGCTCGGCCCGCCGGCCTCCATTAGAGGCGGGCTGTCGGGGCTCGACAGCCCGGCACGCCGTCGTCGGCCGCCGGGGTACGCCGTTCGCCGCAACGGCGCGGCGCGCTCGAACGGGCGGCGTGTCACATCCTGCGGATCCGCCAGTAGCGTCTGACGTCGGGAAGTGCCAGCCTGACGAGCGCGGCCAGGACGGCGCCGGCCACGCCGCAGATGATGGTCTTCTTCATCGCGTCTCTCCTCACTTCGCGGCTCCGTCGGCCGTGGCCCGCGGCGCGGACTCTCCCGGCTCGTCGGCCCGTAGCAACTCGTCGATCAGCCGGACGGCCTCCGGTACGGCGTCGGACACCGGCGGGCTGAGACCGATGCCCTCCTCCACCGAGGCCGGTTCGCAGCCGACGATCAGGGTGCGCCGCGGCGGCTGTCCGCCGGTACCGGCACAGAGCGTGTCCAGCAGTGCCAGGACGGTGTCGGGGGTCATCCGGTGGCCGTCGAGCACGGGGGCTCCCTCGGGCTCGCCTCCACCGGGGCTGTCGTGCTCGATCAGGTACAGCGTGCCGGGGGCTTCGCCGCGTGCCGTGGCGTCCACGAGGATGAGGGTGTCGTAGCCGTCCAGGAGCTGATAGGCGAGGTGCACCCCGCGCACACCGATGTCCACGACCTCGATGTGTGCGGGCAGTTGCCGCTCGGCGAGCCTGCGCGCGGTCTCCACACCGAAGCCGTCGTCCCCGAGGAAGATGTTCCCGATGCCGGCGACGAGGGTCCTTGGGGGCACCTCCCGGGGACCGCTCATGCGTCGTCCTCCAGCGGTGTGACCTCGTCGGGCTGGAAGTACAGGAACCGCCCCTGCTCACGGCGGATGTCGGCGCCCGGATCGCCCTCGACCGTCACCGCCAGGTGCACCCCGCCGTCGACGTCGTGCAGAACCGCCTCGACCTGCGCGCTGCGGCCCTGGAGGAACAGGTCCTGTGCGTCGGTGCGGCGCAGGCCCGGTCGCAGCAGTACGCGGCTTCCGGCGCCCAACGAGCGGCCGTCCACGACGACCCGGTCGTGCTGAGGGTCGAAGCCGGCCTCGCTCGCCGGGTCCCACCACGGGGTGTCCGGGCGCCGCACCCCGTACTCGTCCGGGAACCCTCCGGCGGCCGGCCCGGCGGCGCTCGGCGGGGCGGTCACCTCACGCAGGCTCCGCACCGCCCCGTGCAGGCGTTCGAGAACCTCGGCCGGCATCGAGTCCGCGAGGTCGATCACGGCGGCCGCCCGCTCGTCGGTGCCCCGGGCCTCGCGCTTCTCCTCGTCGGTGAGGGCGGCGGTCCGCAGCGCGAGGATCTCGTCGATCTCGGTGGCGTCGTAGAGCGCTCCCGGGCTTTCCGGAGCGATCGCCGGGTGGTCCTCCAGGATGATCGGCGAGGACAGCACCAGGTCCGCGCGGCCGGGTTCGCCGGCGAGTACGGGCCAGGTGTGCAGGTTGCGGCAGGTGGCGATCGCGCCCTTCGCCCACTCGGGCGGATCGGTCATCGACAGGAACGATCCGGCGCTGAGGGCCATGAGGAGGTGCGTGGCCACCAGGGAGTGCGGCAGCGCCGCGTCCCGGTCGGCGCTGCGGCCCTGTGGAGGTGTCCAGGTGGAGGTGTTCTCGACCACGGCGGTCAGCCGCAGCGTCCGGTAGGGCCCGTCGAGTTCGCGGGCGGACAGCCGCACGGCGCCGCTGATCTCCTCGCAGCGCCGGACCAGGCGGCCGACGGGCCGGCCCGTCGCGTCGAGAACCGGCTCGTCCTCCTCCAGGGCGGGGCGGGTGAAGGGAACCGTGACACCGTCGCCCAGGAGCTCGTCCACCGCCGCGACCACTTCGACGCGCTCCTCGGCTCCCTCGTCCCAGGGAACCAGGACCCGGTCGTCGAGCCGGAGTTCGGGAACCGTGTCGAAGCCGCCGTCCGGGCGGATCCGCTGCACGGTCCGCCGCCGGGCGCGCAGGAAGCGCAGCTCGACCGACAGCGTCGCGCCCGCCTTCGGTTCCATCAGGCATTCGGTGTGCTGGAAGTCGTGCTCTTCGCAGTCGGCACCCCACTCGGGCGGTACCAGCACCCCGAACTGCCAGCGCAGCCGGTTCTTGGCCGCCGAGGCCCGGTACGGGTAGAGCACATAGCCCTCGAAGAGAACGGCGTCGGCCACCTGCCGGGCGAGGGCGAACCGCGCCTCGGTCTGCGCGGCGAACGCGGTCACGGTCACAGATCCGTCCCTCCGGTCGTTCGGGTGAGCGCGAGGTAGGGGTCCTTCCGGGGCGGGTCCGTGGTGCCCTTCTCCTCGAGAAGAGCCCGCACGGTCGCCTCCCAGGAGGGCAGCGCCCGCTGTGAGCGGTAGGCGAGCAGGGCGTCCATGGTGTCGCGGGGCAGCCGGATCCAGCCGCAGCCGGGGAAGTGCTGCTCGACCATCTCCCGCCAGGCCGAGACCGGCATCCGGAAGGCCGCCTCCCGGTCCCACGGAACCGGCTCGACCCGGAACCCGGCGGCTCCGGTGAACGCCGTGCCGGAGAAGAGCATCAGCAGCGGAACCTCGCCGCCCTTGAGCGCGGCCAGATAGCGCGTCGCGGCGATGTCCATGTCGTAGGTGCAGGGCACGACGAGGTCGACTTCGGTCTCTCCGGTGAAGCCGGGGACCATCAGGGAGACCTGCGCGAACTGCACCGGCTGGAGGGTGTTGCCCCAGCGTGAGCGCTCGCCGAAGAGGTCGGCGAGACCGTCGGCCTCGGCGGACTCATAGCCGCGCCGGGCGGGTTCGATACGGATCTGGCAGCGCAGCGCGAGTGCGTGCACGCGGGCGTTGTCGGCCGCGGTGACGCGCAGCCGGAACAGGAGGGTCGGTCCGGCGGCGTACCGGTCGGCGCGTACGCCGGTGCACTCGAAGGAGAACTCCGTCACGGCCTGCCCACCTCGCGTACGGGCTTGGCGCGTCGCACGACGTGCTCGAAGAACGTCTCCAGGGCGGCCCGGGCCTCGGCGCCGCCGTCGAAGCCCTGCCACAGCAGGCGCATACGGCCGACCAGTTCGTAGCAGATGTCGATCGGTACGAGGTAGCACTCGCACCGGCCGTCGGTGCGGCGCAGCAGCAGTGCCTCCACATCGGGTTCGAGCAGCACGGCGAGGCGGCTGTCACCGAGCACCGTCGTCCAGGCGGACGGTTCGAGTTCGCTCTCGGTGGCTCCGGCCGGGCTCGGGTAGAGGGCGACCAGCCGGTCCAGCGCCGCGTTGCGGAAGAAGAAGGCGACACCGACCGGGATCTGGAGCGCCTCCCACGCACCGTCGTCGAGGCGGTGGTCCGGGTCGGTGAGGTACCGGTTCGGGACGGCACGGAAGCGGCCCGCGGCGGCTCCCGGCTGTTCCATCAGCAGTGCGCAGGAGACGCAGGCGCAGACGAGGGCCCGTTTCTCGATGTCGACCAGGTGGCGGTGGTCGGCCTCGGCCACCGCCACCGCGCACAGCTCGCACCGCTCCTGGCGGGGTGGACGCTCCGTCAGGAACCTGCGCAGGCCGGGGGCGCGCGGGCCCGGGCCGGGGGCCCGGGCGGGTGTCCGGGTCCCGCTCATGCGGTCTTCGCCGCTGCCGGACGGGCCACGGCGCCGGAATTCGGGCCGGTGCCGATCTGGAGCAGGGCGGGCTCCCCGGGGGCGGCGGCGGGCTGCATCTCGACGGCCGTGACCTCCGGTGCGAAGCAGGCGAGCGCGTCCTCGGCGGCCTGGACGGCGGCCGTGCCGGTGCCGGCGCAGCCGCAGCCCGCGCCCGCCCGGGTCCGCAGCCGCAGGGTCCCGCTCGTCTCGTCGAAGGCCACCACTTCCAGAGCCTGGTCGCGGACGCTGTCGAGGGCCCTGGCGATCCGGACGTCCCGGTCCTCGGGGTGGAGGTCGTGCAGGACGAGCAGGCTCGCGACCAGTTCGTCGCCGAGCAGGGCCGCCAGGGGGTCGCCCGGGGGCCGTGGACCGCCGGGGGCGGAGGACAGCAGGTGGAGGATGCGGGCCAGGCCTGAGCCGTAGAACTCCATGAGGGTCCGGACGAGTTCTTCGGCCGCCGCGCCGGCCGCCGGGTCGCCGGTGGCGGCCAGCCGGTCCAGTACGTCCTCGATACGGCGCCCGGTCTGCTCGGCGGTCACGCGGTTCGTCGCCGATACCGCGCTCATCCGCCCAGTCCGCTCAGCCCGGTGGGCACATGCATCTTCTGCACCGTCTTTCCTCCGCCGACGTACATGTGGACACCGCAGGGCAGACAGGGGTCGAAGCTGCGCACGGCGCGCATGATGTCGATGCCCTTGAAGTTCTCCGGCGTGTTCTCCTCGAAGATCGGCGTGTTCTGCACGGCGTCCTCGTACGGGCCGGGCGTGCCGAAGGAGTCCCTGGTGCTGGCGTTCCAGGGGGTGGGCGGGTACGGGTGGTAGTTGGCGATCTTGCCGTCGCGGATCACCATGTGGTGGGAGAGGACGCCGCGTACCGCCTCGGTGAATCCGACGCCGATGCTCTCGTCCGGCACCTCGAACTTCTCCCAGGTCTGGGTGCGTCCGGCCCGGACCTCCTCCAGTCCCTTCTCCGCGAAGTGGAGTGCGACGGCGGCGGTGTAGGCCTGGAAGTAGGTGCGCGCGCGATTGCGTTCCAGCGCGTTGCTCCAGCGCGGAATCTTCCATTCGAAGGTGGTCTCGGGCTTGGTCATGGTGCGCGGCAGGTTGATGACCACGCTGTGGCCGGTGGCCTTCACGTAGCCGGTGTCGACGAGGCCGGACAGGGCGGTGGACCACAGGCGGGCGATGGGGCCGCCACCGGTGTCCAGGGCCAGGTGGTCCTTGCCGTCGAACCACCGGGGCGACATGACCCAGCTGTACTTGTCGTCGAAGTTCCGCTTCTGCGGGGCCGGGATGGTGTGCTGGTTCCACGGGTGCCGCGGGTCCACCGGGTTCCCGAGGGGGTCATGGGTGACGAACTGTTCCTGCCCCTGCCAGTCCTCGTAGTAGGAACTGCCCAGCAGGATGCGGATGCCGAGGTTGATCTCGGTGAGGTCGTTGGTGACGAGTTTGCCGTCGACGATGATCCCGGGGGTGACGAACATGCGTCGGCCCCAGTCCGTCATGTTGGCGTAGGTGAAGTCGCAGTACTCGGGGTCGTTGAGCGCTCCCCAGCAGCCGAGCAGAACGCGCCGGCGCCCCACTTCCTCGTACCCGGGCAGTGCCTCGTAGAAGAAGTCGAACAGGTCGTCGTGCAGGGGCACGACGCGCTTCATGAACTCCACGTAGCGCATCAGGCGGCTGAGGTAGTCCGTGAAGAGCTGCACGGAGGCGATCGTGCCGACGCCGCCCGGGTAGAGCGTGGAGGGATGCACGTGGCGTCCCTCCATGAGGCAGAACATCTCCCGGGTGTAGCGGCTCACCTGTAGGGCTTCGCGGTAGAAGTCGCCCTCGATGGGGTTCAGCGACCGCATGATGTCGGCGATCGTGCGGTAGCCGTGGTCCCCGGCGTGCGGCGCTTCGGTGCGCTCGGCGAGTTCGAGGACACCGGGGTTGGTCTCCTTGACCATCTTTTCGCAGTAGTCGACCCCCACCAGGTTCTCCTGGAAGATGTTGTGGTCGAACATGTACTCCGCGGACTCGCCGAGGTTGATGATCCATTCACCGAGGTGCGGGGGCTTCACGCCGTAGGCCATGTTCTGCGCGTACACCGAGCAGGTGGCGTGGTTGTCCCCGCAGATCCCGCAGATACGGCTGGTGATGAAGTGCGCGTCGCGGGGGTCCTTGCCGCGCATGAAGACGCTGTAGCCGCGGAAGACCGACGAGGTGCTGTAGCACTCCGCGACCCGCTTCTGCTTGAAGTCGATCTTGGTGTGGATGCCCAGGCTGCCCACGATCCGTGTGATCGGGTCCCAGGCCATCTCCACCAGGCCACTGCCGTCGCCGGCCGCCTTCGTCGTCGATGCCATCGTTTGTGCCGTGCCCTTCGTTGCGCGGGAAGTGTGGGGAGTTGCACGAATCTCGGGGGCGGGTCAGGTGCGGCGGGGCTTCACCACGGTGGCCGGTACCCGGTGGTGATCCGGTCTCCGGTGTGGCGCCACTTGGGCTCCTTGTCCACGGTCCGGGCCGTGAGGGTCCTCAGCTTGCGGACCACCGCGCCATAGGCGCCGCTGGCGCTGCTCGACACCTTCGCGCCGGGGGGTTCGTCCATGAAGGGCATGAACTTGTCGGGGAAGCCGGGCATGGTGCAGGCGATGCAGATACCGCCGACGTTCGGGCAGCCGCCGATTCCGTTCATCCAGCCGCGCTTGGGCACGTTGCACTTGACGACGGGGCCCCAGCAGCCGAGCTTGACCAGGCACTTCGGAGAGTCGTACGTCAGGGCGAACTGGCCCTGTTCGTAATAGCCCGCACGGTCACAGCCCTCGTGCACGGTGGCCCCGAAGAGCCAGGTCGGACGCAGCTTGTCGTCCAGCGGAATCATCGGGGCGGCGCCGGCCGCCTGATAGAGCAGATAGGTGAGCGTCTCGGAGAAGTTGTCGGGCTGGATCGGACAGCCGGGGACGCACACGATGGGGATGCCGGCCTGCGACTTCCAGTCCCAGCCGAGGTAGTCGGGCACGCCCATCGCCCCGGTCGGGTTGCCGGCCATGGCGTGGATGCCACCGTAGGTGGCGCAGGTGCCGATGGCGACGACGGCGAGCGCCTTGGGCGCGAGCCGGTCGATCCACTCGCTGGTGGTGATCGGCTGGCCGGTCTCCGGGTTGTCCCCGAAACCGCACCAGTAGCCCTCCGGCTTGATCGACTCATTGGGGATGGACCCCTCGACCACCAGCACGAACGGGTCGATCTCGCCCCGCTCCCCCTTGAAGAACCACTCGATGAACGTGTCCGAGCCACCGACCGGACCACACTCGAAGTCGATGAGCGGCCAATGGACGGCGATCTTCGGCAGACCTGGCAGAACGCCGAGCACGATTTCCTCGATGCTCGGCTGCATGGCCGCCGTCAGCGCGACCGAGTCGCCGTCACAGCTCAGCCCTGCGTTGATCCAGAGAATGTGGATCGTGGGTGTCTCGTCGGCGGGCGCACCTCCGGCGTCCGCAGCGCCGACCGTGTCCGGCGTTGCCGCAGTCATGGGACCGCCTCCTAGGGAGGTATGGGGTGAAAGTCCGTATTTCGACCGTCAGCTTTCTTCGTACCAGCCATCCGGTCGCGGTGAGACGCCGTGGGGGGCCGTTCCAGTGACGTGAGCCTCGGAGGGGATCTGGCCCGATGGCGCAACCGCGGCGGGGCTGAGATGCGGCGGGGTGCGCCGAGGCCGCTCCTTGCGGACGAACGCGCGACGCAGCGCGTGATACGGGGCGTCCGGGTCCAGGAAGGTCCGGCGCATCCGGGCCAGCTCCTGCTCGCGGAAAGCGGCCGGCGGGATGACGCTCTCCTGCCGGTCCAGCTCCCTCTTCTTCGCGGTGATCCGTGACGCGGTTCCCGGCAGCGCCGCCAGGCGAGCCGCCAGGCGGCCGACCTCCGCGGCGAACTCCTGCGGGCCGCACTCCATCACCCGGTCGACGAGTCCCGTACGCCGGGCGCTTGCCGCGCTCACCGGCAGCGCCTCGCGCATGAGTCGTTCGGCCGCCGCGGGCCCCACCCTGCGCGGCAGGGTGTACGTCCAGTACTCCGAGCCGTACAGGCCCATCAGACGGTAGTGCGGGTTCAGCACGGCTCCCGCGCGGCACCACACCTCGTCGGCCGCCAGGGCGAGCATCACCCCGCCGGCCGCGGCGTTGCCCGCGACGGCCGAGACCACCAGCCGGTCCGTCGTCGTCAGGACCGCCTCGACGAGGTCGTCGATGGCGTTGATGTTCGCCCAGGACTCGGCACCGGGGTCGTCCGCGGCCTCGATGACATTGAGGTGGATCCCGTTGGAGAAGAAGTCCCGTTCGCCGCCCAGCACCAGCACCGATGTGGGTCGCGTGCACGCGTCCCGGTAGGCGTCCAGCAGGCGTCGGCACTGCGCGGTGCTCATCGCGCCGCCGGGGAAGGAGAACGAGAGGAAACCCGCGTTCCCCTCCTCCCGGTAGCGGATGTCCGTCCACGTAGGGTGCCGCGCGTCCGGGAACAGGGGCACGGTGTGCTCTCGCAGTGGAGGAAGCCGGTCGCCGAGGGCCTGTACGGCGGGCAGTTTGAACGTCGGCGGCTGCCCGGGCGCACGCCGGGGCCTCAGCTCGGGGATCCATACGGCGCCGTCCTTCGTCGCCCGGCAGATCGCCCCGGCCCTGGTGGCCAGCAGCTCGCCGGGGTGGCCACGCAACACGCTCTCCGGGTGGCCGCCGTGGAGATACCACGCGTCGCCGAGCAGCACGTCCAGCACACCGGGCTGGGAGTCCGCGGCCCGCAGCTTGCGTACGACGGTCCGTGTGGAGTCCTCGGCCCAGTCGATCCGTCGGACGCTCTGGTCGAGGTACGGACGGGTGCGCGGGTGGGCGCCTTCCGGGCGTGCCACGCTTTGGCCGACTTGGTCGGCTTCGCCACCACCTTGGCCGCCGCCTTGGCCGGCTTGGTCGGCTTGTTTGCGCGGAACGAAGGTTCCGGTGGCAAAGCGTTCCACGGCGAGCAGGACGGCCGCGAGCGCGGCGTCGGCGACCTCGCCCCGGTACAGGTCGCTCTTGGACACCGGAGGAAGCAGGCACGGAACGGACGCCCACACGTCACCGGCGTCCATTTCCTCGTCGGCCTGAAGGACCGTCACACCCCACTGGTCGGCGCCCTCGTGGATCGCCCAGTCGAGAGAGGACGGTCCGCGGTCACCCACGGGCCCCGGATGGACGACGAGGCACGTGTGCGCCGACCACACCTCCCTGGGGATCGCGGTCTTCAGCATCGGCGCCAGGATGAGCTGCGGGGCGTGCCGCCGCACGGCCTCCGGCAACGAGCCGCCGGGCAGGGCGAGTTCCACCGCCACGGTGTGGCCACGGTCCCGCAGTTCGGCATGGGCGCGCTGGGTGAGGCTGTTGAACGCGCTGGCCACGAGCAGGATGTGCACAGCTGCCTCCGGGCGGACGAGGGGCGGGCAGGGATGACCGGCCGACTGCGATCGTCAGGCATGCCGGCCGGTCCGCCCCGGCGACAGGCTGTGACGTCATCCGAAAGCGGGCGCCGATCCACCGTCCGGCCTCGACGCGGCCGCGTCATGAACTCCTTGGCCCCGGCTTCCGCGCCGGCGAGGACGGCGTGGGCGGCCAGGGCGCGCGAGAACCCGGTCGCGGGCGGCGTCGCGAACCTGCGAGGGTGTCCGTCATGGATTCCGAGCCGGGTACCGGTCCTGCCCGCCACTACGACCCCGGCCGCCAGTTGGCCCAGTTCACCGGCCGCATGCTGGTGGTCTGTCCACGATGCGGCGGCCGTGCGCTCGTGGTTCCCCGGCCTGGTCTTCCCGCGCCCAGGTACTTCAGCGAGCTGTTGTTCCAGCCACGCCGTCTGGCTTGCGGTGGGTGCGGAACCGTCGCCGACCGGGAACCCGAGATGCGTGGTGCGGGGCTGGTCGGCGCGGTGCCGGGCGGGAGTGAGGATCCGTTTTTCCGGCGGCCGCTGTGGCTGCAGACCCGTTGCGTCGGCCGGATCCTGTGGGCCTACAACGAGGAGCATGTCGACGAGTTGTCGGCCTACGTGGGCGCCCGGGTGCGCGAGCGTGGCGGGGTGCGGCCGACGCGGGCCATGTTCGCGCGGCTGCCGGCGTGGATGAAGAGGGCGGACCAGCGCTCTGAGGTCCTGGCCGGTCTGGAGACGCTGCGCGCTCTGGCCGAGCGGTCGGCACCTGCCGACCGCTCCGACGCCGCGCATGAGCGCGGTGACCGTCCCCGACCGTACGGAAGCCTGTACTTCCGGGGCGGCCCGTATGAGGCGAGGTCCTGAGAGGGCCCCGTCGGCATGCCGGACCTCAGCGGCGCCGCGCGGTACCCGGCAGGGGTCTGTCGACAGCACACGCTCCGCGTTGGCCGGTAGACGGCCCAGGAGCCAGTACTCGGCGGGGGTGAGGTCGAGCGGTCCGGGCCCGCGGGTGCACCATGTCGTTCCACCAGCAGCCACTGACAGGTCGCTCCACCAGCAGCCACTGACAGGTCGCTCCACCAGCAGCCACTGACAGGTCGCTCCACCGGCAACCACTGAGGAGTCAACGATGACGACAGCCGATTCCCGCGCGTCGGCGCCGGGGTCCGCCGAGCCCGTGGTCCCCACCGCCGCCGGTACGGTGCGCGGCCGCCTGGAGGGCGGCCTGGCGGTCTTCCGCGGTGTCCCGTTCGCCGAACCGCCCGTGGGGGACGCGCGGTTCGCCGCGCCGCGCCCGGTACGCGCCTGGGACGGGACACGGGACGCGTTCGCCTTCGGTCCGCCGCCGCCCCAGGAGACGGGGATCCAGGGCCGCGCCGCCCTGCTGGACGCGCCCACGGGCGACGACTGGCTGACGGTCAACGTCTGGACACCCGACCCGGACCCTGGTGCCCGCCGCCCGGTGATGGTGTGGATCTACGGCGGTGCCTACAAGCTCGGCCACTCCGGCAGCCCCGGCTACGACGCTCGCCGCATCGCCCGCGACGGCGACGTCGTCGTGGTCACCCTCAACTACCGTGTCGGCATCGAGGGCTTCGCCCGGGTCGACGGCGCTCCCGCCAACCGCGGTCTGCTCGACCAGGTCGCGGCCCTGGAATGGGTACGGGAGAACATCACGGCGTTCGGCGGCGACCCCGGCCGGGTCACCGTCTTCGGGGAGTCGGCCGGCGCCGGATCAATCGCCTCGCTGCTGGCCATGCCGAGCGCGTCCGGCCTCTTCCGGCGGGCCATCGCCCAGAGCGTGCCGGGCACGTACTTCTCCGACGAACTGGCCAAGGACATCGCGGCCGCGATCGCCGCCGAAGCGGGCCTGCGCCCCACGGCCGCCGATCTGTCCACCGTCGACCCACGTCAACTACCCGCCGCAGGCGAGGCGTTGGCGGCCACGATGCGCCAGTACGAGGACCGGTGGGGGCCGGTCGTCCACACCCTGACCCCCTTCTCCCCCGTCGTCGACGGCGAGGTCCTGCCCACCACCCCCTGGCAGGCGCTGGCGGCCGGCACCGCCCGGGACGTCGAACTGATCGTCGGTCACAACAGCGAGGAATTCCGGCTGTTCGTCCTCCTCTCCGGACAGCTCGGAAAGATCACCGACGGGGAGGCGCGGGCAGCACTGCGCAGGTTCGGACCCGGACCGGACGCCGAACAGGCCTACCGCACCGGCTTCCCCGACGCCTCGCCGGGCGAGCTGTACGAACGCGTCATGTCCGACTGGCTGTTCCACATGCCCTCACTGCACCTGGCCGAGGCGCAGCTCACCGGCGGCGGACGCGCCCACGTCTACGAGCTGACCTGGCCGGCCCCGGGCAACGGCGGCGTACTGGGCGCCTGCCACGGCCTGGACATCCCGCTGCTGTTCGGCACGTTCGACGCCGACCTCGGCAGCCTGCTGTTCGCCGGTACGGAACCCTCACCGGAGGCCGAGGCGCTGTCATCCCGTTTCCGGGCGTCCTGGACGGCGTTCGCACGGACGGGCGACCCCGGCTGGCCCACGTACGACACCGAGCGGCGGCTGGTCCAAGTCCTCGACGCGGCCCCAGAGGTCATCCCCTACCCCGAGGAAACCTCCCGGCGCCTCTGGGAGCGCCACACCTTCCCCGCGCTGCCGCTGATCCAGTGAAGTCCGCCGGTTCCTGGCCGGAATTCGGCGAACACCCGGTGCTGATGCCTCGGGCACGCAGCCGACGCGGGACGACCAGGGCGACCAGGACAGCGACGAACGCCTGTTGATCTGATCGGCCCGCCTCGCGATGCCGAAGACATCCTGCGGCCCCTTCCCCTGCCGCAAAGCCCCGTACGCCTCCTGCGCCACCGCCCCGAGACCTTTTGGATTCGGCCACGGCCCGACCGCCCCACGCGGCCGGAAGGCGCTACCGAGCGGGCTTGATCCCATGGAACGTGCGTCCTAAACGAGCCATCTACCGGCGAGTACGAATCGTGGCTATTCACACTCAAGTGCCGAATCCAACCCTTTTGCCCAGCGTGAATTTTGATTATATGAAAGGGAACTGTTTAAGGATTCAATTTACACCTGGGGAAACAATGCGTTTCCGCTTGATCCAATCGGGACACCATCCTGACGCGCCGTCAGGACACGTACGCGCAGGATGAGTTGGGGCGGAGGACGCGCGCGGCCTGCGGTCGGCGCCCCCTCAACCGCCCTCGGGTCAGGCCGCTGTCGCCCGTTCACACAGGAATCCGATGCAGCCGTGTCGGCAGTGTTACATCCGGCAAGGACCGTCTCATTGAGAGTTTGACTTTCGCGAGGATGCGCAATAACCATGAGCGTGCTTCGCAGTGCCTTGTGAAGCACAAGCGCTCTCCCCCACCATTCCTCACTCTCGTGTGATTTGGAGCGTTCGCGTGCCTGTGTCGAATTTCGATACTTCCGGGCTGTTTGCTGTCGAGGACATCGTCATCGCCGTGAGCCCGCTCGCCGTCCCCTCGGCACGGGTCACCGCGGCCGCCGTACGGGCCGGCGGTCTCGGCGTGCTCGACCTCACCTCGGGTGGGCGCCGGGCGGCGGCGGAACTCGCGCTCGCCGAGGAATGGTCGGCCGCCGGCTTCGGCGTACGGCTCTCCGACAACGATGCCTTTCCCGCGCGGGACCTCCCCGCCCGCGTGCACACCGTCCTGCTGACCAGCGACGCCTCGTGCACCCCGGGCGACTTCCCCGGCCACCGCGTGCTCGTCGAGGTGACCGGCCATGAGCAGGCCTTACGGGCCCTATCGGCCGGGGCGCACGGACTGATCGCCCGGGGCCACGAGGCAGGCGGCCCCGTGGGCGAACTGGGCACGTTCGTGCTGGTGCAACAGCTGCTCGCCGACCGGGAGTTGGACCTGCCGGTCTGGGCCTGCGGCGGCGCGGGCCCGCACACCGCGGCGGCCGTCGTCGCGGGCGGCGGTGCCGGTGTCGTCCTGGACACCCAGCTCGCCCTGCTCACCGAGGCCGAGGCCGGACTGCCCGCCGGCACCTCCGTACTCCTCACCGGGCTCGACGGCTCCGAGACCACCGTGGAGAACGGCCGCCGTGTCGTACGGCGCCGGGGTGCCCCGGACGGTGCCCCGGCGCCCGAGATCGGTCAGGACGGTTTCCTCGCGGCACGCTTCCATGAGCGCTGGGGCACCGTCCACGCGGCGGTCCGGGGCGTACGTGACGCCGTCCTCGACGCCCTCAAGAGCGCGGGTCCCGCCCTCGGCCCCGACAGCGCGGGCAGCCGTGCGCTCGGGACCGAACTGCCGGTCGTCCAGGGGCCGATGACCCGGGTGAGCGACCAGGCCGCGTTCGCCGCCGAGGTGAGCGGCCACGGAGCGCTGCCCTTCATCGCGCTCGCGCTCTCCGGCGCCGAGCAGACCCGCACCGTCCTGGAGCGGACCAGGGACGCCCTCGGGCACGCGCCCTGGGGAGTCGGGGTCCTCGGATTCGCCGACGAGGAGATCAAGGCCGCCCAGCTGGAGGTCGTACGGGAGATCCGCCCCTCCCACGCGATCATCGCGGGCGGCCGTCCCGCGCAGGCGGCCGCACTGGAGGCGGTGGGCATCTCCACCTTCCTGCACGTGCCGTCGCCGGGGCTCCTGAAGCAGTTCCTGGAGGCGGGCGCGCGCAAGTTCGTCTTCGAGGGCGCCGAGTGCGGTGGCCATGTCGGCCCGCGGGGCAGCTTCCCGCTGTGGGAGGCGCAGCTCTGCGTGCTCGACGACTTCCTGGCGGGCGCCAAGAACGGTACGGCCGCGGAGTTGCAGCTGCTGTTCGCGGGCGGGGTGCACGACGAGCGGTCCGCCGCCATGGTGACCGCCCTCGCCGCGCCGCTGAGCGCCCGGGGTGCCGCCGTGGGCGTACTGATGGGCACGGCGTATCTGTTCACCGAGGAGGCCGTGAGCGCGGGCGCGGTACTGCCCCTGTTCCAGCGGCAGGTGATCGCAGCCGAGCGCACCGATCTCCTGGAGACCGCTCCCGGGCACGCCACCCGCTGTGTCCGCAGCCCGTTCACCGACGAGTTCGCCGCCGTCAAGGAGGAGCTGGCCGCCCGCGACGTACCCGGCCGGGAGGCCTGGGAGCGGCTGGAGCAGCTCAACGTCGGCCGGTTGCGGCTGGCCAGCAAGGGCCTGGAGCGGGCCGGGGGCGAACTTCACGAGGTCGGTGAGGAGAGACAGCTCGCCGAGGGCATGTTCATGGCCGGAGAGGTCGCCGTCCTGCGCTCGGCCATCACCACCGTCGCCGACCTGCACGCCTCGGTGACCACCGGGGCGGCCGGCTTCCTGGCGGCCCGGCTGGACGCCCTCGGCATCGAGGAACCGGCCATCGCCGCCTCCCCCGAGCCGCTGGACATCGCCGTCGTCGGCATGGCCTGCATGTTCCCCGGTGCCCCCGACCTCGCCGCCTTCTGGGCGAACGTGCTCGCCGGTGCGGACGCCGTCACGGAGGTGCCCGCGACCCGCTGGGACGCCGACCTCTACCACGACCTGAACGGCGCCGGGGAGAAGACCCCGTCCCGCTGGGGCGGCTTCCTCCCCGAGATCCCGTTCGAGCCGCTGCGGTACGGGATTCCACCCGCCTCACTGCCCGCCATCGAGCCGGTGCAGCTGCTGGCCCTGGAGGCCGCGCGCCGGGCCCTGGAGGACTCCGGTTACGGGAGCCGGTCCTTCGACCGGGCCCGCGCGTCGGTGGTGTTCGGCGCGGAGGCGGGCAGTGACCTGTCGAACGCCATGACGCTGCGGTCCGTACTGCCCGCCTATCTCGGCACTCTGCCGCCCGCGCTGGCGGAGCAGCTGCCGCGGCTCACCGAGGACTCCTTCCCCGGCATCCTCGCCAACGTCATCGCGGGCCGGATCGCCAACCGCCTCGACCTCGGCGGCGCCAACTACACCGTCGACGCCGCCTGCGCCTCCTCCCTCACCGCCGTCGACGTGGCGTGCAAGGAACTGAGCGGCGGTACCAGCGACTTGGTGCTGTGCGGCGGCGCCGATCTGCACAACGGCATCAACGACTACCTGCTCTTCGCCTCCGCCCACGCCCTCTCGCCCTCCGGCCGCTCCGCGCCCTTCGACAGCGCCGCCGACGGCATCGCGCTCGGCGAGGGCGTCGGCTGCGTCGTCCTCAAGCGGCTCGCCGACGCCGAGCGCGACGGCGACCGGATCTACGCGGTCATCAAGGGCGTCGGCAGCGCCAGTGACGGCCGGGCGCTGGGCCTGACCGCGCCCCGGCCCGAGGGGCAGTACAACGCGCTGACCCGGGCCTACCGCAACGCGGGCGTCTCGCCCGCCGAGGTCGGGCTCGTGGAGGCGCACGGCACCGGCACCGTCGTCGGCGACCGCACCGAACTCGGCTCGCTCACCCGGGTGTTCGAGGAGGCCGGCGCCGAGCCCGGCAGGTGTGCGCTCGGCTCGGTCAAGTCGCAGATCGGGCACACCAAGTGCGCGGCCGGGCTGGCCGGACTGATCAAGGCCTCGCTCGCCCTCCACACCGGAGTGAAGCCGCCGACCCTGCACCTCGCCGAACCGAACCCGGCCTGGGACGCGCAGAGCAGCCCGTTCGCCTTCCACACCGAGGCCCGCCCCTGGCCCGCCGCGCCGGCCGAACGGGTCGCCGGAGTCAGCGCCTTCGGCTTCGGCGGCACCAACTTCCATGTCGTGCTGCGGGCCTACGAGGACGGTCCACCGCCGGTCACCGCCGCCCAGCAGTGGCCCGCCGAGCTGTTCACCTTCCGGGGCGCGGACCGGGCGGCGGCCGTGCGCGCCGCCACCGAGCTGCTCGCCCTCGTCGAGGCGGACCCCGGACCCCACGAGCCGTGGCGGCTGCGGGACTTCGCGCTCGGCGCGTCCCGCCGCGCGGAGTCCGCCGGCACGCGTGGCGCCCGGACCTGGATCGCCCTCGTGGCCGAGTCGGCCGAGGAGCTGGCGGCGCTGCTGCGCCGGGCCGTCGCGGGTGAACACGCCCCGAAGGAGGGCCTGTTCACCGCCGACGACACGGAGACGGGCGAGGTGGCGCTGCTCTTCCCGGGCCAGGGCAGCCAGCGGCCGGGGATGTTCGCGGAGCTGTTCGTGGCCTTCCCCGAACTCCAGCGCCATCTGCGGCTCGACGAGACGACGGCCCGCGTCCTCTTCCCGCCGACGGCTTTCGACGAGGCGAGCCGCAAGGAGCAGCAGGAGCGGATCACCGACACCACCGTCGCACAGCCCGCGCTCGGGCTCACCGGACTCGCCGCGTTCCAGCTCCTCACCAGGGCCGGGATACGCCCGGCGATGGCCGCGGGGCACAGCTACGGAGAGCTGGCCGCACTGGCCGCGGCGGGCGCCCTCACCCCCGACGCGCTGGTGCGGACCAGCCGCGGCCGGGCCGCCGCCGTCCTGGGCGCCGCCGGCGACGGTGATCCCGGCACCATGGCAGCCGTCGCCGCGGGCGAACCGGAGGTCGCGGCGGCCCTGGCGGCGGCGGGACTCGACGGCTCAGTGGTGACGGCGAACCGTAACTCGCCCCGTCAGACGGTGATTTCGGGCCCCACGGACGACGTGCTCACCGCCGTCGAGCGGCTGCGCGCCCAGGGCCTGGGCGCCAAGCGCATCCCGGTCGCCTGCGCGTTCCACAGCCCGCTGGTCGCGGCGGCGGGCGAGGCCTTCGCGAAGGTGCTCGCCGACGTCCCGGTCGGCGCGACCGACTTCCCGGTCTGGTCGAACCGTACGGCCGCCCGCTACCCGGAGAGCCCCGAGGCGATCCGGGCCGAACTCGCCGCCCAGATCGGCGCACCGGTCCGGTTCGCCGACCAGATCGAGGCGATGTACGAGGCCGGGGCCCGGGTCTTCGTCGAGGCCGGCCCCGGCTCGGTGCTGACCCGGCTGGTGGGCACGGTCCTCGGCGACCGGCCGCACCGCACGGTCGCCCTGGAGAAGGGCCGGCACACCGGTCTCGTCGGATTCCTCGCCGCGCTCGCCCAACTGGCCGTCGCCGGTGTGGACGTCAGGACCTCGTGGCTCTTCCAGGGCCGGGGCGCGGTCGACGCCGCCCGGGCACCTCGCCGGGTGCGCGCCGCGTGGACCGTCGACGGCCATCTGATCCGCACGGCGGACGGCGCGATCCCCGCCGCCGCACTCCATCCCGCCGAGCGCGTCCCGGAGGCCCTCGTGACCCACAGCACCTCGGCCGGACCGGTGGCAGCCACCGGCTCCGAGGCCCTGATCAGTGAGTTCCTGCGGACGAGCCGGGAGATGATCGCGGCTCAGCGGGATGTGATGCTGGGGTATCTCGGTGCGGATCCGGCGGTACGGCCCCCGGCCCCGGCCGCCGCCCCGGCCACGTACGCCGACGCCCCGGTCACGTACGCCGACGCCCCCGTCACCGTGACCGCGCCGCCCGCCGCACCGGCTGCCGTGGCTGCCGTGGCCGAGCCCGCCGGGGGCTCGGTGCTCTCGGTCGTACTCGACGTGATCGGCGAACGCACCGGCTACCCCGTCGACATGATCGAACCCGACCTCGACCTCGAAGCCGACCTCAGCGTCGACTCCATCAAACGAGCCGAAATCGCCGGCGAACTCGCCGCCCGACTCGGCCTCACCACCACCGCCGACACCGACGTGGAAGAACTCGCCAAGGCACGCACCGCCGCCGCCATCACCGCGCTGGTCGAGCGGGTCACCGGACCGGGCGCCGTTCCCACCCCGGCCCCGGCTGCCCAGGCCCCCGCTCCCGCCGCGGGCCCCGCACCGACCGCCGAGTCCGTCCTCGCACTCGTGCTCGACGTGATCGGCGAACGCACCGGCTACCCCGTCGACATGATCGAACCCGACCTCGACCTCGAAGCCGACCTCAGCGTCGACTCCATCAAACGAGCCGAAATCGCCGGCGAACTCGCCGCCCGACTCGGCCTCACCACCACCGCCGACACCGACGTGGAAGAACTGGCGAAGGCACGCACCGCCGCGAGCATCGCCGAGCTGGTGGCGGGTGCCCGAGGGGAGGCAGCCGAGGCCAGGGCCCCGGAAGTCACCCCGGCAGCCACCCCGCAGTCCGCCCCGGCCGGCGCAGAGCCCTTGGTCGTGGCGCCCAAGCGCCTGGTGATGCGGGAGTTCGACCTCGCCCCCGCCGAGCCCGCGCCCACCGGCGACCGGCTGACGGGCCGGAACTTCCTGCTCCTCGGCACCGGACCCGTCGCCGACGCGCTGACCGCCCGCCTCACCGCGCACGGCGCCCACGCGCTCACCGCCGACGAGCCCCCGGCCGACGAGAAGTTCGACGGCCTCATCCACCTCGTCGCGCCGGACGCCCCACCCGTCCTGCCGGACACCTTCCCCGTCTACCGACAGGTGCTGGCGGGCAACCCACGCTGGGTGCTGGCCTCAGGCACCTCCGCCGGACTGCGCGGCTTCTTCCGCTCCGTGGCGCGCGAGTACCCCGACACGGTGGCCCGGGTCGTCGAGCACGCCCCCGGCACCGCGCCCGAGGACATCGCCGCCGGTCTCGTCGCCGAACTCACCGCCGACGACCGGGAGCCGGTGGTGCTACGTTCCCCGGGCACCCGTCGCGGACTGCGCATGGCCGAGGAGGGCCTGGGCCTGCTCGGCGGAACGGGCGCGGGCCCGGCCGGTGACGGCGCGGCCGAGGCCGCCGCGCTCGGCCTCGACACCGACTCGGTCGTGCTGCTGGTGGGCGGCGCCCGCGGGATCACCGCCCGGTTCGCCGCGACCCTGGCCGCCGCCTGCCGCTGCCGGATCGAACTGTTCGGCCGCACCGCCCTGCCCGAGGGCGCCGAGGACCCCGCCCTCGCCCCCGCGGTCACCACGGGCGAACTGCGCGCCGCGCTCATCGCGGGCGGCCTGCGGGTGCCCGCCGAGATCGAACGGGCGATCGGCCGGATCCAGGCCGAGCGCGAGGTGCGTGGCACGCTGCGCCGGCTCGCCGCACTCGGCTCCGAGGTCCGCTACCGCACCGTGGACGCGCTGGACGGCGACGCCGTGCGCCGGGCGGTGAAGGAGATCCACGCCGAGCACGGCAGACTCGACGCCGTCGTCTACGCGGCGGGCGTGATCGAGGACAAGCTGATCGCGGAGAAAAGCCCGCGGTCGTACGACCGGGTGTTCCGTACGAAGGCCGACGGCGCCCGTGAACTGCTGGACGCGATCAGCGAGTTGCCGGACGGGCCGCGGTTCGCCGTGCTGTTCGGCAGCATCGCCGCGACCCTCGGCAACCGCGGCCAGTCCGACTACGCCGCCGCCAACGACGCCCTGGAGACCCTCGGCACCCGCTGGGCGGACGCCGGGGCGGGCCGCCGCGGGCTGACCGTCCACTGGGGCCCGTGGGCACCGACCGGCGACGGCAACCACGGCATGGTCACCCCCGAGCTGATGCGGCACTACGCCGCCCGCGGCATCCGGCTCATCGACCCCGACGAGGGCACCATGAGCCTGCTGCGCGAGCTGGCCTGGGGCCCCGAGGGCGACACCGCCGTCGTGTACACCGCCTCGGGCTGGTGACCATGACCACCCCCGGACGCGCCGAACCCATCGCCATCGTCGGCATGTCGGTGCTCTTCCCCGGCGCCCCCGACCTCGCCACGTACTGGCACAACCTGGTCTCCGGCGTCGACGCCATCACCGACGTCCCGCCCGGCCGCTGGGACGCCGACGAGCACTACGCGCCCGGCGCCGAGCCCCGCGCCGACCGGGTCTACTGCCGGCGCGGCGGCTTCGTGGACGAGCTGGCCGAGGTGGACGTCACCGAGTTCGGGATCATGCCGGCCGCGGTGCCGGCCACCGAGCCCGACCAGCTCATCGCGCTGCGGGTGGCCGCGCAGGCCCTCGCCGACGCGGGCGGCGCGGACCGGCTGCCCGCCGACCGGCACCGGGTCGGTGTGGTGCTCGGCCGCGGCGGCTACCTCACCCCCGGCCTGGTCAGGCTCGACCAGCGAGTGCGGACCGCGAGCCAGCTCGTACGCACCCTGGGCGAGCTGCTGCCCGACCTCGGCGCGGACCGACTGGAGGCCGTACGGCAGGCGTTCACCGACCGCCTCGGCCCCGAGGCGCCGGAGTCGTCGATCGGGCTCGTACCCAACCTCGCCGCCTCCCGGCTGGCCGGCCGCCTCGACCTGCGCGGCCCCGCGTACACCGTGGACGCCGCCTGCGCCTCCTCGCTCATCGCCGTCGACCACGCCGTGCGCGAACTCGCGGACGGACGGTGTGACGTGATGCTGGCGGGCGGTGTGCACCACTGTCACGACATCACCTTCTGGAGCGTGTTCAGCCAACTCGGCGCGCTCTCGCCGAGCGAGCGCATCCGGCCGTTCCACAAAGGCGCGGACGGGGTGCTGATCGGCGAGGGGACCGGCGTCGTCGTCCTCAAGCGGCTCGCCGACGCCGAGCGCGCCGGCGACCGGATCTACGCCGCGATCACCGGCACCGGCGTCGCCTCCGACGGACGTACGACCAGTCTCATGGCGCCGGACTCCGGCGGCCAGGTCCGCGCGGTCCGTCAAGCCTGGCAGGCCGCCGGGCTCGACCCGGCGGCACCCGGCTCGATCGGGCTCCTGGAGGCGCACGGCACCGCCACCCCGGCCGGCGACGGCGCCGAACTCGCCACGCTCGCCGAGGTGTTCGGGCCGCCACCGAAGGACGCGACCGCCGACGAACCGGGCGCCGTCATCGGCTCGGTGAAGTCGATGATCGGCCACACCATGCCCGCCGCGGGCATCGCCGGGCTGATCAAGGCCGCCCTCGCCGTCCACCACGGGGTGCTGCCGCCGACCCTGCACTGCGACGAGCCGCATCCGGCGCTGGCCCGCACCCGGTTCGCCCCCATCAGCGCCGCCCGGCCCTGGCCCGCCGACGACCGGCAGCCCGTGCGCCGGGCCGCCGTCAACGCCTTCGGTTTCGGCGGCATCAACGCGCATGTGGTGCTGGAACAGGTGGCGGTCACGAGGGCGGCCCAGGTCTACGAGCCGGAGCGGGTGCTGCGACTGACCGCGCCGACACCCGAGGCGATGGCCGCGCTGCTGGACCGCGACGACTCCGCGATCCTCGCCGCCGGTCTCGACGAACGCGCGCCGGCGCCCGCCGCCGATCCGGTGCGGCTCGCCGTCGTCGGGCCCACCGCGAAACGGCTGGCGCTGGCCCGCAAGGCGGTCGCGAAGGGCGACGGGTGGCGGGGCCGGGGCGACGTGTGGTTCGTGCCGAGCCCGCTGCTGGGGCCCGGCGGCGGCAAGCTCGCCTTCGTCTTCCCCGGCCTGGAGGCCGAGTTCGTGCCCAACTCCGAGGACGTCGCCCGGCACTTCGGGCTGCCCTGGTCGCGGGCCGTCGCCGACGCCACCGTGGGCGACGTGGGCCGGCAGGGCACCGGCGTCTTCGAACTCGGCCGGCTCCTCGACGCGGCGCTGCGCCGGCTCGGCGTCGCACCCGACGCGCTGGCCGGACACAGCCTGGGCGAGTGGACCGCGATGGCCGCCGCCGAAATCCACGCACCGGACGAGGTCGACGCCTTCCTCGCCGGCTTCGACCCCGACGCGCTGAGCGTTCCCGGGCTCGCCTTCGCCGCGATCGGCGCCCCCGCCGAGCAGGTGCTGACGGAGCTGGCCGGGCGCACGGACGTGGTCCTCTCCCACGACAACGCGCCCAACCAGTCGATGATCTGCGGCCCGGAGCCCGCCGTCGCCGCACTCGTCGACGTGTTCCGGTCCCGGGCACTGATCTCGCAGATCCTGCCGTTCCGCTCCGGCTTCCACACCCCGATGCTGGAGCCCTACCTCGGCCCGATCAGAAAGGCGGCCGAGACCTACACCCTCCACCCGGCCGCGCTGCCACTGTGGTCCGCGACGACCGTAGCCCCGTACCCGGAGGAACCGGCGGCGATCCGCGACCTGTTCGTCCGCCATCTGCTGGAGCCGGTCCGCTTCCGGCCGCTGGTGGACACGATGTACGCGGCGGGCTTCCGCGCCTTCGTCCAGCTCGGCGCCGGACACCTCGGCTCGCTCATCGGCGACACCCTGCACGGCCGTGCGCACCTCGTGGTCGCCGCGCACTCCCCGAACCGCTCGGGCCTGCCCCAACTCCACCGTGTCGCGAGCGCGTTGTGGGCGGACGGGGCGGCTTCGGACCTCTCCCCGCTGCTGGGCAGGGCGGCCGCCGCACCCGCGCGCACCGGCCGCCGGCCGGTCCGGCTGGACCTCGGCGGAGCGAACGTCTCCCTGGACGCGGAGACCCGCCACCGGGTGAGCGCCGCGCTGGCCCCGCGCCGCGCCCCGGCCACCCCACCACCCCGGGACGTCGGCGACCACGGCGACCACGGCACCCTCGGCGAACAGGGCCTGCTGGGAGCTGAGTTGTCCGCGCTGCTGCGGGACGCGACGGCGCTCGCCTCGGACGTGGTGTCGGCGGGCCGCCGCAGGCCCGGGGCCGCGGCGGCGACCCACCACACCCGGGCCACGCCCGGCTCACGTACGACCGCGGTGCCCGGCCCTCGTACGACGGAGCCCCCCGCGCCCCGCCCCCTCGACACCACCCTTCACGTGTCCGTCGACACCATGCCGTACCTCCTCGACCACTGCTTCTTCAAGCAGCCCGACCGGGCCGACCCCGCCGACAGCTGGCCCGTGGTCCCCGGCACCACCGTGATCGCCCATCTGATGGACTTCGCGGAACGGGCCGCCCCCGGCCGCCGGGCGGTGGCCGTCCACGACGTACGGCTGCACCAGTGGGTGACGGCCACTCCGGCGGTCGACATCCCGGTACGGATCGTCCCCGAGAGCCCGGACCGGGTCACCGCGTCGCTCGGCTCGTACGCGCAGGCCGTGGTCGAACTCGCCGCCGACCAGGGGCGGTCAGCGCCTGCCACGCCCTGGGCCTTCCCGGCCCCGGCGGAGCCCTGGACCTTCCCGGCCGCGGCGGAGGAGAAGCCCGAGCTGACGGCCGCGGAGCTGTACTCGCGCCGCTGGATGTTCCACGGACCGCGCTTCCAGGGCGTGCGCGAACTGACGGCGGTCGGCGAACGGCATGTGCGCGGGGTGCTCGTCTGCCCGCCCGCGCCGGGCGCCCTGCTGGACAACGTGGGACAGCTCCTCGGCTACTGGATCATGTCCAGGCTGCCGGTGCGCACCACGGTGTTCCCGGTCGGCATGAAGGAGATCCGCTTCCACGGCCCGCACCCCGCCCCCGGGGAGCGGTTGGAGTGCCTGATCCGGATCACCTCGGTCACCGACGCCACGCTCGAAGCCGATATGCAGCTGGTGTACCGGGGCCGGGTGTGGGCGGAGTTCACCGGCTGGCAGGACCGCCGCTTCGACAGCAACCCGCGGATCCGCGCGGTGGACCGGGAGCCCGAGCGGCACACCCTGTCCCGGATGCAGCCGGGCGGCTGGGCGCTGGTCCACGAGGAGTGGCCCGATCTGGCCACCCGCGAGCTGATCATGCGGAACATCCTGGCGGGCGAGGAGCGCGAGCGGTACGCGGCGCACGCACCGCGCGGCCGACGGCAGTGGCTGCTCGGCAGGATCGCCGTCAAGGACGCCGTACGGCATCTGATGTGGGACGGCGGCGCGGGCCCCGTCTTCCCCGCCGAAGTGCGGGTCGGCAACGACCCGACGGGCCGCCCCTTCGTGACCGGCGGCTACGGCCGGACCCTGCCCGCCCTGCATGTCTCGATCGCCCACCGCGGCGAGAGCGCCGTGGCGATGGCCAGGACCGAGGGGCCCTGCGGCATCGACATCGAGGAAGTGACCGACCGTCCCGAGGGCACCCTCGCCGTCGCCCTCGCCCCGCCGGAACGCGAGCTGCTCCGAGCCCTCGCCCAGGCTCCGCGAGGAGCCCCCGAACGACTCTGGTTCACCCGCTTCTGGGCCGCCAAGGAGGCCGTCGCGAAGGCGCGCGGCACCGGACTGGGCGGCGCGCCCAAGCAGTTCGAGATCACGGCGGCGGACGGCGCCGTGGTGAGCGTCCGTGTCGCGGGCGAGGAGTACCGCGTGCGGCACTCCTCGCTGACCATCCCCCGGCCGTCCGGACAGCCCGGCAAGGAGTACGTCGTGGCCTGGACGGCCGTCAACGATTCAGGAGAGCGAAGATGACCACTGAACTCGAAGGCCCCGCACCGCGGTCGGCCCCGGACGAGGCGACCGTGCTCGCGGACCTCTCGGCCATCCTGCGCACCGTGCTGGAGGAGTACGGGCTCGACGACTCCGAGATCACCCTGGACACGTCCTTCCACGACGACCTGGAGCTGGAGAGCATCGACCTCGTCACTCTCTCCGCCCAGCTGCGCGAGTTCTACGGCGAGCGCGTCAACTTCGCCGCGTTCATGGCCGACCGCGGTCTCGAGGAGATCATCGCGCTGACCGTCGGTGACCTCGTCGGCTATGTGGTGGGGTCGCTCGCCGTCGCGGAGGTGGGCTGACGGTGGCGACCCTGCGGGTGAACGGCATCGACGTACACGTCCAGCGCATGGGTGGGCCGGGTGACGTCCCGCGCCCCGTCGTGGTGCTCATCCACGGCATGCTCATCGACAGCCTCGCCAGCTACTACTTCAGCCTCGCGCCGCAGCTCGCCGAGGACGGCATGGACGTCGTCATGTACGACCTGCGCGGGCACGGCAAGACCTCCCGGCCGCCGACCGGCTACCGCATGGAGGACTTCGTCCGCGACCTCGACGCACTGCTCGACGCACTGGCGGTGAACCGCCCGGTGCACCTCGTCGGCAACTCCTTCGGCGGGGCGATCGCGTACGCCATGGCCGCCGCCCACCCCGAGCGGGTCGCCAGCGTCATCGCCATCGAGGCCGAGCCGCCGGGCCGGGCCTGGGCGCAGAGCATGTACGAGGGCCTGGTCGGCGAGGAGGGCGGCCTGGTGGTCCGAGAGGTCAAGGAGTGGCTGCGGGAGAACCCGGGCGAGCGCAACGCCCGGCCGTTCCGGGCGGCCGGCCGGGTGCTGGACGAGACCGCCCTCGCCCAGGAGATCCCGCTCAGCTCTCTCCTCGACGACGACCTGTCCGCGATCCGCTGCCCGGTGTTCGCCGTGTTCGGCGGCGCGTCCAAGCTCGCCGCGCAGACCGGGATGCTGGAAGCGTCCCTGGCGCGCTGCCGTACGGTCGTGCTGCCCGGTCTCGGCCACTCGGTGCTGGTGGAGGCCACCAAGGAGACGTACGCCCTCGTACGCGACTGGCTGCTCGGCCAGGAGGCGCTCGCGCTGCGGGAGGCCCGCTAGATGGGCCGATTCCTGTTCGTGGTGCCCCCGCTGGTCGGGCACGTCAACCCGGCCGTGGGCACCGCGGCGGCCCTCGCGGCCCGCGGGCACGACATCGCCTGGGCGGGCCATCCGGAACTGGTCCGCGGTCTCGCGGGGGCGGACGCCGTCGTCTTCCCCTGCGCGCTGCCCGAGGACGGTCTTTCCCGGCCCGCCGGCCTGAAGGGACCGGCCGCCTTCCAGTTCCTCTGGGAGAGCTTCCTCGTCCCGTTGGCGGACGCCATGGCGCCCGGGGTGCGGGCGGCGATCGAGGCGTACGATCCCGATGTCGTCGTCTGCGACCAGCAGGCGGTGGCGGGCGCGCTGGTCGCCGAGTCGCTCGGGCGGCCCTGGGTGACCTCGGCCACCACGTCCGCCGAACTGGTCGACCCGCTGGCCGGGATGCCCAAAGTCGCGGCCTGGCTCGACGGTCTGCTCGGGGAGCTGCGCCGCCGGATCACGGGCGGCGCCGGCGCCGCGGATCCGCGGTTCTCTCCGCACGGGGTGCTCGCGTACACCACGCGCGCGCTGCTCGGCCCGGTGGAACTGCCGGACCGGGTCTGGCTGGTGGGGCCGTCCGTCGCCGCCCGCCCGGCGGGCCCCGACGACTTCCCCTGGGAGTGGCTGGAGGCCTCCGCGCTGCCCACCGTCCTCGTCAGCCTCGGCACGGCCAACAACGACGCCGGCGCCCGTTTCCTGAACGCGGCCGCCGAGGCGCTGGGCGGGATCGCGGACCGGGTGCGGGCCGTGCTCGTCGATCCCGGCGGGGTGGTCGAGCACCCGGTGCCCGACACCGTCCTCGTACGCCGGTACGTTCCTCAACTCGCCCTGCTGGAACGGCTCGACGCGGTGGTCTGTCACGCCGGGCACAACACCGTCTGCGAGGCCCTGTGGCACGGGGTCCCGCTCGTCGTCGCGCCGATCCGTGACGACCAGCCGATCGTGGCCGCCCAGGTCGTGGACGCGGGCGCCGGGGTACGGCTGCGGTTCGGCCGCGCCGACGCGGCGAGGATCGGCGCGGCCGTCGAGGCCGTCCTCGATCCGGCTCAGGGCCACCGGAAGGCGGCCGAGGCCGTCGGGGAGTCCTTCCGGGCCGCGGGGGGCAGCGAGTCCGCCGCCGACCGCCTCGAAACACTGACGGCCGAGTCGGCCGTGCCCGGAGTACGAGGCTCATGACCGACGATCCCACGCCCACTACTCCCCCCGGCTCCTTGTCCGCCCTCATCGGCTACGCGCGGCCTCACTGGCGGGTGCTGCTGCTCTCCCTCGTCCTCACTCTGCTGGCCAGCGTGTCGGGGCTGGTGCAGCCGAAGTTCGCGCAGGCGATCCTGGACCGCCTCGACGACGGCGCCGGCGTGGTCGCCCCGGTGGCGCTGCTCGCCGTGTTCCTGGTCGCGGGCGCCCTGCTGACCGGCCTCAACGCCTGGCTCCAGCAACGCACTTCGGAGCGGGTGGTCCGGCAGGTACGGCGCGGTCTTGTGCACCGTCTGATCCGGCTGCGGGTCGCCGAACTGGACCGGCGCGCCCCCGGCGACCTCATCGCCCGCGTCACCTCCGACAGCACCCTGCTCAAGAGCGCGGCCACCGAGGGCCTGATCATGACGGTCAACGGCGTACTGACCTTCGCCGGGGCGCTGTTCATGATGGCGGCGCTCGACGCCCGGCTGCTCGGGGTCACCCTGCTGGTGCTCACCCTGGTCGGCGTCGTGATCACCGTGATCCTGCCCCGGATCAAGGCCGCAGTGGCCCGTTCCCAGAGCTCCGTCGGCGCGGTCGGCGCCGTGCTCGACCGCACCCTCGGCGCGGCCCGTACGGTCAAGGCCAACGGCGCCGAGGGCCGTGAGACGCTGGCCGCCGAGGACGCGGTCGACGAGGCGTACGCGGCCGGCCTGGTCGGCGCCCGATACAGCGCGCTGGTCACCATGGTCGGCGGCGCCGCCATCCAGACCGCGTTCCTGGTGGTGCTCGGCGTGGGCGGCACCTTCGTGGCGAACCGCACGATGTCGGTCTCCGAGCTGATCGCCTTCCTCCTGTACGTGTTCTTCCTGGCGAGTCCGGTCTCCCAGCTGGTCGGCGGGGCCGCCCAACTCCAGCAGGGGCTGGGCGCGGTGGGCAGGATCCAGGAGGCCGCCGGGCTGCCGGTCGAGGACGACATCGACGCACCGCCCGCCGCCGCCCCCGCCCACGCCGCGCCGCCCGCCGTCGAGCTGACCGGGGTCGAGTTCGCCTACCCGGGCCGCGCCCCCGCCCTGCGAGGTGTCGGCTTCACGGTCCCCGGCGGTACGCAGACGGCGCTCGTCGGCCTTTCGGGCGCCGGGAAGACCACCCTCTTCTCCCTCCTCCAGCGCTTCTACGAGCCGACCGCGGGCACGATCAGGATCGGCGGCCAGGACATCTCCGCACTGCCGCGTGCCGAGGTCCGGCGGCGGATCGCGTACGTCGAGCAGGACTCCCCGGTGATGGCCGGCTCCCTCCGCGAGAACCTGCTGTACGCGGCACCCTCGGCCACCCCTGAGGAGTTGGCCGAGGCCCTGGCCGTCACGCGCCTCGACGCGCTCGTCGCCCGCCTGCCCCAGGGCCTGGACACTCCCGTCGGCCCGCGCGGCGTGACCCTGTCCGGCGGCGAACGACAGCGCCTCGCCATCGCCCGCGCCCTGCTCCGCCGCCCTCAGGTGCTCCTCCTCGACGAGGCGACGGCCCAGCTCGACGCCCGCAACGAACAGGCCCTGAGCGAACTCGTCGCCCGTGCCGCGGGCCGGTGCACGGTCCTCTTGATCGCCCACCGCCTGTCCACGGTCACCGACGCGGACCAGATCGTGGTCCTGGAGCACGGCGGCGTCCGCGCCGTCGGTACCCACCACTCGTTGGTCGACGACGACGACCTCTACCGCGAACTGGCCGCGACCCAGCTCCTGGCGGCCGAGCCCCCGGCGTGACGGCTCGACCTGGCGCGGTGTCAACCGGCAGGCCGACGTCGAACGCCCCGCCCACCGCGCCGAGGGCCGCAAGCACCGACAGCGGGAATCCCAGGGCCGCTCGGGGGTGGGCGACCAACGGCGTGCCGTCGTCGCCGGTGTTCAAGTGCACCGCACGGCAAGGCTCGTTGCGCGCCCCAAGGCCTCGGCACCGACATGTCGTCCGTCCCCCGGCGTCGGCGCCGTCCGTAGCCTTTTCAACTTCTCCGTCCATATGTTGCCGGATGCCTGATCCGGTCAGACGCTGAAAGGTAGGGGGCGAACACCTGACCCTTGAAGCAATGATGGCTCTCGTCCGCAGAGACCAGGCAATGATGAACACAGCCGAGCTATCGGCATTCGTCGACGCCCTGCTGGAACTCAAGCGCCGCGGCATTTACGACGGTTACATCAGTTTTGCCTTCGATGCCGGCAAATGGGTCTGCCTAAAGATCGACATCGGCGCGAACTATTTGACCAGGGAACTGGGGGTGCACATCGGCTCGCTGCCCACCGCTCAGGACGTGGCCGACTGCCTTCAGATCACGCCCTATGACAGCGCGCCCTGGGACACGACGAGCAACCCGAGCTTCCGGAACCAGCTCGAAGGCTGGATCGGGCCGAACATCCACAACCGGGTGCACGAGTGGGTCGGTGGCCACATGAGGCCGCTGAGCTCCCCGAACGACCCGGTGTTCTGGCTGCACCACGCCAACATCGACCGCCTGTGGGCCCAATGGCAGTACGAGCACTCCGACCTGACATACATGCCGCAGCACGGGGCGCGCCACAGGGGCAGAACGAGCCCGACGCCATGGATCCCTGGTTCGGGAACACCACCATCGCCAGCACACTCAACCACCAGGCCCTCGGCTACATATACGACACGGAACGGCCCGCGGCCCAAGGCGACCGCATGCTGCCCGGTGACATGCTCGTGGCCGACCAGTACCTGGTCTCCCAGAACGGCTCCTACACGTTCACGTACCAGAAGGACGGGAATCTGGTGCTGTATCGGAACGACGGTTCTACGTCCAGTACGACGGCCACGCGAGCATCTGCCGTCCGGACAGCACACTCGTAGACCGCGATCCGCTGCGCGAACTCCGCTCGCCAGCTTCTGGAAACCGCCGCCGAACAGAACACCCATGAGGGCCGACAGTGACCTTCTGCCATTCTGCTTGCCATGTCCGCACGAAATCGAAGACTGCCCCGGCACCGTGCCTGGCCACTGACCACCACCGACATCAACGAGCGTCTTGGCCCTTACATGACCCGTGTCACGGACCTGCAGTTCCTCACTGGGCATGACAGCGGGACCATCGTCCTGGGAGCCGAATGGGTCGCTCCGAACCCCCGCAACTACGGCCGCGGCATCCACCCGGACATGGTTGGCTTCCGCATAGACGTCCACCCAGTCGATGCCACTGAACGTGCTGCAACCCGCGCTGTTCTACGAGCGCATGCCCTCCCGCAACTCCACGAGTGGATCACGCAGGTGATCGCTGCCGACGAGACCTGGCAACTAACTCCTCACCAGCACTACTGGCGGCTCACCGACGGCCACCTCACCCACCACGACGAAGCGTGAACCGAGTCCGGACGACACGCACACCCCCACACCAGCGAGGTCACATGCGCGTGGATCGATCCTACTGGACGGTCACGGTGTGTAACCAATGTGTGGGTGGCGTGGGCTGAGGAGCGGCACGTCGCGCCCTTCAAGGCGCGGGCGGGGCCGGACAGTGGCGCCCGCCGGAGCAGGCCACTGTGGCGCAGCGCGGCTACGGCGGCTGAGTGAGAGCTGTACTCGGTGACGGTGGGTCGGCGAGAACCTGCTGACTGCCGTTCCCCGTTCTGAAGCAGAGCCCGGCTTGCCGACAAGCCGCTTCCGAGGGCCGTCACTGTAGCCACACTCTCCCCATGGCGGTCCGCCCAAGGGGTGAGTACGGCAGCAGCGGCACGCCGGGGCATTGGGGGATTCTCACAAAAGCCCCCTCGTCACGGACTTCTTCTCCCCTTCGTCGCCCACGCACTTGGGGCACCTTGCCCCAGCACAAGTCACCGAAGTCAGCATGGGCCTGGCCCTACACGCGAGCGGCAGCCCAGCATTGGGCTGACCAAACCCGCCTACAGATGTCCAGACACGAGAACGCAGCACTGTCCGTCGATGGACTTCGCAGGAGCGGTCGGCCCCTCGGGAAAACGGGGTGTCGAGCGGGAACAGCCACGTCCCGCGAGGGGCCTGCGCTTGAGCTGGAGCCCCAGGTCAGCGCACCCTTCCGCGCGGTTTCAGCGGCACCGGCGGGAGTTCAGGAGCGCGCAGTGGAGCGCCGTCGTACCCCACCACCTCACCGAATCGGGAGCCTGCCATCCAGTCCGAACGGGCCTGTGCGATGTCCTCGTTGGACCGCCCGATGAAGTTCCACCACATCACCAGCTCCTCCTCGAACGGCTCGCCGCCCAGGAGCATCAGGCCCGCGTCCGACTCCGCGCGCAGCGGCAGTTCGCTGCGGCCGCAGCCGAGGTAGAGCATCGAGCCCGGCAGGACCGGTACGCCGTCGACGTGGGCCTCGCCCGACATGGACAGGACGGCGTACTCGAAGTCCGGCTCCAGTGGCAGTCGTACGTCGGCGCCGCTCGCGAGGGACAGGTCGGCGCCCACGATCGGGGTGAACGTCGTGCCGGGCGAGGTCGCGCCGTCGACCTCGCCCAGGATCAGCGTGGCCTGGAGCCCCGGCGCCGTGACGACCGGCAGTTCCGCGTGGTGCTCGAAGCGCGGATCGGTGTGCCGGTGACTGTCCGGCAGGGCCACCCACAACTGTGCTCCGTGCAGGAACCGCGCGTGCGACTTGGGGCTTTCCTCGGAGTGACTGATCGCGCGGCCGGACGTCATCAGGCCCAGCTCGCGCGGGCGGATCGTCTGGAGGCTGCCCGTCGAGTCGCGGTGGAGGACCTCGCCCTCGTGCAGCCAGCTGACCGTCTGGAGCCCCATGTGCGGGTGCGGCGGGACCTGCATGCCTGGCTCGTCGGCGATGTCATCGGGACCGTAGTGATCGACGAAGCACCAGGCGCCGACCATACGGCGGCCTAGGTTGGGCAGCAGACGGCGGACTTCGGTGGACTCACCGAGCTTGACCTTGCGGGGGCTGAGGAGTTCGCGCACCGGCTCGGCCACCACGAACCCACGGCCGCCGCACAGCGTGGGCACTGCCTCGCGATCAAGATTGCTCATGTGGCAAACCTAGCCCCGGCCGGGACGGTCCGTCAGTCCATCCCCCCTCCCCTGGCCGGATCGGCCCCGTCCCTTCGGGATGCGGTGCGTCGCACCACGAGAAAATAGTAGCTATGGCTATAGTATCTATGTACAGTATCCGTCATGAGCAACACGGTGAGCGACACGGCCCCCGAGGGCGCGACCCCCGGTTTCCTGGTCTGGCGACTGTCGATGAAATGGCGCGTCGCGGTCGACCGGGCGGTCGCGCCGCTGGGGCTGACGCACGCGCAGTATTCGCTGGTCGCCACGCTGGTCGGCATGCACCGCACCGGGCTCAGGCCCAACCAGCGGCAGCTCGCCGACCACACCGGACTCGAAGCGCTCTACGTCTCGAAGCTGGCCCGCGCGCTGGAGTCCGGCGGCCTCGTCGACCGGACCCGCGACCCGGCGGACCCGCGCGCGATCCAGCTGTCGCTCACCCCGCGGGGACACGAGGTCGCCCAGCAGGCGATCAAGGTGGTCCACCGGCTGCTGGAGCAGCTCCTCCAGCCCTTGGGCGGCCTCGACAGCCCGCGCACGACGCGATTCACGCACGAACTGAGAACTCTGCTCGACGCACCACTCGACGCATCGATCGAACCCGGCACATCCACCGAACTCGGCACACCTGCCGCAGAGGAGCAGTCGTGACCACCACCAACCCCACCACCAACCTCACCACCAACCCCACCGTCAACGGTCAGGTCATAGGCCTTGCCCACTACGCCGGTCGCGGCCTGCTGGAGACCGTACTGGCCCGCACCGGCACCACGTTCGAGGAGTCGGTGGCCCTGCACGCGGCCGCGGCCGCCGGCGGAACTGTCGCGCGCGACCGGCTCGTCGACCGCCTGACCGGTGCGCTGAAGACCGGGGAAACACCCGCCCGGCAGGCCGTCGACGAGCTGATCGCCGCGAAGCTGCTGGACGAACCGGCACCCGGTCAGGTGTCGCTCACGGACAGCGGCCGGGAGCTGTTCGAAAGCATCCAGGCCGGCGGCAAGGAGATCGCGACCCGGCTGTACGCGGGCATCCCGGCCCAGGATCTGGAGACGGCCGGGCGTGTGCTGACGCTGGTGACGGAGCGGGCGAACGCGGAGCTTGCGGCCCTGTAAGGGCGGCACCGCCCCCCGACCCAGTCGTGGAATATTCAACCAAACCGGGCCGTTGTGAGCGTCGAAGGAGGTCAGCAGTGGAAACGACGTACTACGACCAGGGGACGGCCGCGGAGCGCTGGGAGCGCGCGCAGATGTTCTTCGACGCCAAGGACTACGCCGTCGCCGCGCGGATTCTGGACGGGCTGGTCGACGAGGTGCCGGAGCAGACCGGGCCGCGGCTGCTGCTGGCGCGTTCCTACTACCACTCGGCCCAGTTGGGCCGTGCGGAGGCCGAGCTGCGCATCCTCGTCGAGCGCGACCCCGTGGAGCACTACGCCCGGTTGATGCTGGGCCGCACGCTCCAGCGCCAGGGGCGGGACGACGAGGCGGACTCGCAGCTGCGGATCGCCTCGGCGCTCGCGGGCGACTTCGAGGCACGGTGATCCGTCCGCACGAGAAGCGTTCACTCGTTCCGTAGCGCCGTACGCATCCGCAGCGCAACGACGTACCCGTCGCGCTACGACGTATCCGTAGCGCTACGACGTATCCGTAGCGCAATGACGCAGAGGCTGAGCCCCGGTGGCAACGGGGCTCAGCCTCTTTCCGTGTACGGGCCTCAGAGGGGTGCGGCCGCGTGCAACTCGGCCAGGCGCGCCACCGGCCAGGCGCTCAGCGGCAGGACCAGCGGCGAGACCAGCGGCAGGAAGACAAAACCTCCACGAGGCGTCAGCCTTCCGTACCGCCGTCCGCCGTGTCCGCCGCGTCCAGGAGTGTGCGCAGGACCTGTTCGTCGTCCGGCGGCAGCGCGGTGACAAAGCTGGCCAGGACGGCTTCGCGGTCGCGTTCACCGTCGAGGAGGCGGCGCATCTTGAGCGCGGCGAGGCGCGCGACGTCGGCGGTCGGCGTCCAGGCGAAGGAACGCCCCTGCCGCTCGCGGGAGACGACGTCCTTGGCCAGCAGCCGGGTCAGGATGGTCACCACGGTGGTGTACGCGAGGTCGCCGCCGAGGTGCTCCTGCACCCAGGACGCGGTCACCGGGCCGTCCGCCTCGCGCAGCGCGCCGAGCACCTGGACCTCCAGCTCGCCCTGCCCGCGGCGCCGGGAACCGCGGTGCGGGCTGTTGGCCTCGCGCTGTGCCATGTCCGACTCCCTCCGGCATCCGCGTGTCCGGCTACGCTACCTGCCTTCCGTAAGTGCGCTGCCCACGCCGGTGGGCGATCTCGCCGAGGACGACGTCCACGGCGATGAACACCGCCAGCGGGATGCCGAGCAGCGGCACGAAGTAGCCGAGGACGGCTATCACCGCCATGCACGGTACGAGGATCTGCGGAGGGACCTGCTGCCAGGCGCCGCGCGGGATCGGCCGGCCGAAGGCGGAGGCCCGGCCGCGCTGCCACCACATGCGGTAGCCCCAGACGATCAGCAGGACCAGGGACAGGGCGAGGGCCATCAACGCGATCTGGTTGACGAGCCCGAACAGGACGCCGGTGTGGGCGTCGATGCCCCAGCGGGTCAGCTTGGCGAGCAGCGGATAGTCGGCGAACCGGAGCGTGTCGGTGACCTCGCCGGTCGCCGGGTCCACGGCCACCGAGTCCTGCTTCTCGGGCCAGCTGCGCTGGACCTGCTTCACCACGTACGTGGACGACGCGTCGGCGGGCGGGACGATCTCGACGGGATCGCCGAGCCCCTTGGCACGGGCGGCGGCGAGGATCTTGTCGAGGCCCACGCCGTGCTCGGTACCGCCGGTTCCCGCCGCGGCGTCGTGGCCCGCGTGCTCGCCGGCCGCCGCCGCCGACACCGACGGGGTGGCCTGGCCGAGCGAGGTGCGCAGTTCGTCGATGTTGGCGCCGGCGTAGGTGGACCAGGTCAGGCCGGTGGCCGAGAGGAAGAAGAAGCCGGCCGCGGCCCAGACGCCGACCGTGCCGTGCAGGCCCAGGGTGCGGCGGCGCCCGCTCGTCCCGCGCACCTTGCGCTGCGCGCGCCGACGCCCGAACCACAGCACGAGGCCGCCGCCCGCGATCACCCACAGCCAGCTCGCGGCGAGTTCGCTGTACAGGCGCCCGTTCTCACCCAGCTGGAGATCGCGGTGGAACTCGTCGATCCAGGTGCGCAGGGGCAGCGCGCCGGTCGATCCGTACTGTTCCAGCGAGCCCCGCACCTTGCCGGTGTACGGGTCGACGAAGACGGCGAGGGTGTGGCCCTCGTCGACGCCCTTGACGCCGGACAGCAGCACCCTGGTCGTCGCGTCCGCCTCCGGGGAGGGGCGCACGGCCGTGAGTGTGCCCTCGGGGTGGGCCTTGCGGGCGGCGGCGACCTGCTGGGAGATCGGCAGCTCGGTGTCGCCGACGGGGACGGTCAGCTCATGCGCGTACACGATCTTCTCGGCCTGGTAGGAAGCCGCGTAGAGGAATCCGGTCAGCGCGGCGACCAGCAGGAACGGGGCCACGAGCAGGCCGGCGTAGAAGTGCAGGCGCAGGACCAGGGGGCGCAGCGGGGCCCATCTGGCGGGCCCGGGCGTACCGGACTGCGGGGGCTCGTCCGTCGTGGTCGAGGGAGCGTCTGGGGCGGAGGGAGCGGTGGTCATCGGCGGGCTTCTCCGGGGGACGGGGAATGGGGAATGGGGACGTGGGACAACCTCGGGGCACGGGACCCGGGAGGGCCGTGGCGCTTCAGTAGTCGGGGCGGAGTGCGGGTGAGTTCCCGCGGATGTACGTGACCTGGGCCACATGGCCGCGGGGACGGGCCTCGTGCCGCTCGATCTGCCTGGCATGCTGACGCGATGGCATCCGAAAGTGACCGCACGGTCCCCGACACCCGCTCCGCCTCCCGCCCGCTCGCCGACCGTGTCGAGGAACTCCTCGCCACCGGCGGCCCGTTGCCGATCGTCGCGGCCGGCGACCCGGTGCTGCGCCGCGGCGCCGAGCCCTACGACGGGCAGCTCGGACCCGGGCTCCTCGCCCGCTTCGTCGAGGCCCTGCGCCTGACCATGCACGCGGCGCCGGGCGTCGGCCTCGCGGCGCCCCAGGTGGGGGTGGGGCTGCGGATCGCGGTCATCGAGGACCCGGCGCCGGTGCCGGAGGAGGTGGGGGCGGTGCGGGGGCGGGTGCCGCAGCCCTTCCGGGTGCTGGTCAACCCGTCGTACGAGGCCGTCGGCAGCGACCGGGCCGCGTTCTTCGAGGGCTGCCTCAGCGTGCCGGGCTGGCAGGCTGTGGTGGCCCGGCCCGCCCGGGTGCGGCTGACCGCGCTGGACGAGCACGGTCGCGCCGTGGACGAGGAGTTCACCGGCTGGCCCGCCCGCATCGTCCAGCACGAGACGGACCACCTCGACGGCATGCTCTATCTCGACCGGGCGGAGCTGCGGTCGCTGTCGTCGAACGAGGCGATGGCACTGCGGTGGAGCCAGCCGACGCCGGAACGGGCGGCGGCGGCACTGGGGTTCGCGCTGCCCGACTGAGTGCGCGCCGCCCGACCGAGAACGCCGGTCGGCTCAGAATCGCGGGCGCCCGACGCGGTGCCCGCGCTGCCGTGTCCAAAGGGCCTGCCCCATGGTGAGTTCCGGCTCGGGCAGGGTCAGGCCGCGGTCTCCGGGGCGGTGCGTCGCGAGCCGGAGTACGACCCGCGTACCGGGCCGTACTCCGGTCGTGCGCCAACGCGGCGAGGGGCCGCCCCGGACGCCGCGGCTGATGTCGCCGCGACGTCGCGGACCGGGCCGGCCCAACAGACCGACGCGTCCTGCCGGTCCAAGACACCGACGCGTCCGACGACAGGCCCTAGGCGTCCCGGTAGGCCTCCAGGAGCCGCAGCCATACCTCGCTGATCGTCGGATACGAGGGCACCGCATGCCACAGCCGGCCGATCGGCACCTCGCCGGCGACGGCGATCGTCGCCGAGTGGATCAGTTCGCCCACGCCAGGGCCGACGAAGGTCACGCCGAGGAGGGTCTCGCGGTTGACGTCGACGACCATGCGGGCCCGGCCGCGGTAGCCGTCGGCGTACAGACCGGCGCCCGCGACCGAGGAGAACTCGACGTCGACGGCGCGGACGTGGTGCCCGGCCCGCTCCGCCTCGGCGAGGGAGAGACCCACGGCCGCCGCCTCCGGGTCGGTGAAGACGACCTGGGGGACGGCCGCGTGGTCGGCGGTGGCGGCGTGGGCGCCCCAGGGATCCGATTCCAGCAGGGGCACGCCCGAGGCCCGGGCGGCGATGGCCGCGCCCGCGATCCGGGCCTGGTACTTGCCCTGGTGGGTGAGGAGCGCCCGGTGGTTCACATCGCCGACCGCGTACAGCCAGTCGCTGCCCGTCACCCGGAGGCTGTCGTCGACGGACAGCCACGAGCCGGGCTCCAGACCCACCGTGTCGAGGCCCAGATCGTCGGTGCGCGGGGCGCGGCCCGTGGCGAAGAGGATCTCGTCCGCCTCGATGCGGTCGCCCGTGTCCGTCAGCACCACCACGGTCGGGCCCTCGCGGGTCACCGCCGACACCGATGTGCCGGTGCGGACGTCGGCGCCCGCCTCCTTGAGCGCCTCCGCCACCAGTTCCCCGGCGAACGGCTCCATACGGGGCAACAGACCCTTCCCGCGGACGAGGACCGTGACCTCGGAGCCGAGTGCCCGCCAGGCGGTGGCCATCTCGACGGCGACCACACCGCCGCCGACCACGATCAGCCGGCCGGGGGCGGCCTGAGCGCTGGTGGCCTCGCGGCTCGTCCACGGTTCGACCTGGTCGAGGCCCGGCAGGTCGGGCAGCAGGGCGCGGCTGCCGGTGCACACCGCGACCGCGTGCCGGGCGGTCAGTACCCGGCGATCACCGTCGGGGCCCGTCACCGTCACCTCGCGGGGTCCGGACAGGCGCCCGTGCCCCCGGTACAGGTCGGCCCCGATGCCGTCGAGCCAGCCGACCTGGCCGTCGTCCTTCCAGTGCGAGACCTCGTAGTCCCGGTGGGCGAGGACCGCTGCCGTGTCGAGGTGGCCCTGCGCGAGGTGGCTCACGCCGGGCACGCGGCGGGCGTCGGCGCGGGCGATGACCGGGCGCAGCAGGGCCTTGCTGGGCATGCAGGCCCAGTAGGAGCACTCGCCGCCGACCAGCTCGCTCTCGACGACCGCGGTGGACAGGCCGGCCGCGCGGGTGCGGTCGGCGACGTTCTCCCCCACCGGACCGGCCCCGAGCACCACGACGTCGTACGCGATGGATTCCGTTTCCGTCATGGGGTCAGTCTGGTAGCTGGTGTGCGTGCTGGCCACACGGGTACGCGCGCGGAATACGGCGCCGGAGGGTGGCGTTGTGGACAGCGGCTTGCCCCGAGCCCCCGACACCAGGAAGAGGGAAACACGCCATGAGCAGCACCGTGGAGCTCACCAAGGAGAACTTCGACCAGACGGTCACGGACAACGAGTTCGTCCTGATCGACTTCTGGGCGTCCTGGTGCGGGCCGTGCCGTCAGTTCGCCCCGGTCTACGAGAAGGCGGCGGAGGCCAATCCGGACCTGGTGTTCGCCAAGGTCGACACCGAGGCTCAGCCCGAGCTGGCCGCGGCCTTCGACATCCAGTCGATCCCGACGCTGATGATCGTCCGCGACCAGGTCGCCGTGTTCGCCCAGCCGGGCGCCCTGCCCGAGGCAGCCCTGGAGGACGTGATCGGACAGGCCCGGAAGCTGGACATGGACGAGGTCCGCAAGGCGGTCGCGGCACAGCAGGCGCAGGCTCAGGCACAGCAGGGCGAGTAGCACCCGCTCAGGATCAGGCATCGCCCCGGTCGAGCGTGCGGCGTTCGCGGCATGCCGTGATGAGGAACGGGCCGCCTGCCCCGGGCCCGGGGCAGGCGCAACTCCGGGGAGCGGTCGGGGAGTCGGGTCCGAATCGCCCGAGGGCGTTCCCCGGGACCCGTGACCCGTGAGCCGGGCCCGGACGTTCAGCTGGATTCCCGCTGTACGACCCTCGTGCCGAGCACCTCGTGCACCTCGGGTGCGACGCCCGGATCGCGTACCGCGCGATCGACCAGCTCCGCGAGGTCGCGCCCCGACGGCAGCTCGATGTGGACCGTGCTCAGGCGTGGCCGCAGCAGCCGGCCGAGCATCAGGTCGTCGGCGCCGATCACGGCCGTCTCCCGCGGAATGGCGATGCCCTCGTCCTGGAGGGCGCGCATGAGCAGCATCGCGTACTCGTCGTTGTACGCGAAGACGGCGTCCAGGCCCAGCGGGCGCCAGCGCGCGGCGAGGCGGGCCGCGGCCTCCTCCTCGTAGGCGAGCGGCAGTTCGGTGACGGTGGCCCCGGTGCCCTGGAGGGCCCGCCGGACGCCTTCGAGCCGGGGCTTGGAGAACATCTCCAAGCCGGGCTCCTCGGGTACCACGACCCCTACCGCGCGGCGGCCGCGGGCGAGCAGGTGCCGGCCGGCGCTGTGGCCGACCCCCTCGTGGTCCAGCAGCACCGCGTGGGCGCCCTCGACGCGTTCGGCGCCGAGGGTGACGACGGCGCGGGCGCCGGAGCGCTTGAGCACGGCCAGGCCCTGGGGCCCGAGCCCGCCGCCGGGCACGAGGACGGCGACCGGCCGCAGCTCGGCCCAGGCGCGGGCCGCCTCGTCGCCGTGCGGCGACAGGTCGCCGTACTGCACCACGGTGTACTCAAGTCGGCTGAGCGCCCACTGCAGTTCGTTGAAGAACTGGTTGTAGAGCGGTCCGACCGGCACGTTCGGCGTCGGGATCAGGACCATACGGCTGTGCCCGGCGCGCAGGCTGCGGGCCGCGGCGTGCGGGACGTACCCGAGTTCCTTGGCGGCCTCGTGGACGCGGCGGCGCGTGGGCTCGCTGATCCGGACGGCGCTGGTGTTGTTGAGCACGTACGAGACGGTCGCGCGCGAGACTCCCGCCAGGCGTGCCACATCGGCGCTCGTCGGCACGGAGCGTGGTGCGGACGGCGAAGGGACGGGCTCGTTCGGTATGTGCACCATGACGTACGGCATCTTTGCAGAAGACGGCGGCGGCGCTCCGTACCGGGGCAACTTCCGCTCGGAACAAGCGCTTTCCCGACATTCATCGGCCAGATGCACCCCTGAACACCCGTTTCCGGGGCGGAAGTTCGAGATCCCGTACCGCGTCGGGCGCCGGGCGGTTACCGTTCGGTAGACGTCGTCCACCCGGAGGTGTCCCGCATGGCTGCCGAACGCGCCGACACCCCTCCCGAGCGTGCCGAGGGCCTCGCCCGGTGCGCCCGGGCCCTGGCCGACGGCGAGGTGACCTCGCGCGAGCTCGTCGAGCGGACGCTGGCCCGGATCGAGGCGACGCAGCCCTCGCTGAACGCGTTCCGGCTGGTGCGCGCCGAGGCCTCGCTCGCCGAGGCACAGGCGGCGGACCGGGAGCTGGCGGCGGGGGCGCGGCGGCCGCTGCTCGGGGTGCCGGTGGCGGTGAAGGACGACATGGACGTGGCGGGCGAACCGACCGCGTTCGGCTGTCGGGGCGAGTTCCCGCCGCGGGCCGAGGACAGTGAGGCGGTACGGCGGCTGCGGGCGGCCGGGGCGGTGATCGTCGGCAAGACCAACACCTGCGAGCTGGGCCAGTGGCCGTTCACCGAGGGGCCCGCTTTCGGCGCCACCCGCAATCCCTGGCATCCGGACCACACGCCGGGCGGTTCCTCGGGCGGCTCGGCGGCCGCGGTCGCCGCGGGCCTGGTCCCGGCCGCCCTGGGCTCGGACGGTGCGGGTTCCGTCCGCATCCCGGCCTCCTGGACGCATCTGGTCGGCATCAAACCGCAGCGCGGCCGGATCTCCACCTGGCCGCGCCCCGAGTCCTTCCAGGGCATCACGGTCAACGGAACGCTCGCCCGTACGGTCGCCGACGCGGCGCTGCTCCTGGACGCGGCGAGCGGCAACCACGCGGGCGACCTGCACCGCCCGCCCGCCACCGGCGTCCTGGAGGCCGTCGGGCGCGAGCCGGGCCGGCTGCGGATCGCCCTCTCGCTCAAGCCCCCGTTCACGGCGCTGCCCGCCCGGCTCGATCCCCGGGTACGGGCGCGGGTCCTCGAGCTGGCGGAGCGGCTGGCGGCGCTCGGGCACGTGGTCGAGGAGGCGGAGCCGCGCTACGGCCGGATCGGACTGACGTTCGTCCCGCGGGCCACGGCCGGCCTGGCGGAGTGGGTGCGCGACGCGCCGTTTCCGGACCTCCTCGACCGGCGCACCCGCGACGCCGCCCGCCTCGGCCGACTGCTCGGCGGAGCACCCCTGCGCCTGGCACGGGCGGCGGAGGCCAGGCTGCACCGGCGGGTCGGGGCGCTCTTCGACGTGTACGACGTACTCCTCGCGCCGACGACCGCCGCTCCCCCGCCGCACATCGGCTCGATGGTGAACCTGAACGGTTTCGGGACCGACCGCGCCATGATCGCCGCCTGCCCCTACGCCTGGCCGTGGAACGTGCTGGGCTGGCCGGGCGTCAACGTCCCCGCCGGTTTCGTGGACGGCGGCCCCTCCCCGGCCGAGGGCGGCCGAGACGGCGGACTCCTGCCCGTGGGCGCCCAGTTGCTGGGCCCGGCGCACAGCGAACCCCTGCTCGTCTCGCTCGCCGCCCAGCTGGAGGCGGACCGGCGATGGCACGAACAGTGGCCTCCGGCCTCGACGGACGCCGACTCGGCGGCGACCCGGAGGAGTTCGGGCCGTACGCTGTGACCATGGACGATGCGTCGATGGTCGGGTTGATGGGGCGGGTCACCGGCACGATCGGCCCCGGGCTCGTCGGCGAGGTGATCGTCCGGGTGCGCGGCGGCGCGGAACACTTCCTGGCGTATCCGGCGTCCGCGCAGGACCGGATCGAGCCGGGCACGGTGGTGATGGTGATCGAGTACCTGCCGCCGCGGACCGTCTACGTGGCTGCGGCGTACGACAGTTGAGCCGCCCGTCCCCCAGGTGAGAGCCGTACGCGTCAAGATTGCGACAAGGACGCGTCAGCGTCTGTATTTCGGCCTTGCACAGGAGCACACTCCCGTTCGTTCGGTGCCGTCAGGGCACCATCCAAAGGGGGCGTATGCCGATGATTGTCGGCGTCGTGGCGGGGGCAGCAGTCCTCGCACTGATCTTCATCGTTGTGGTCTTCAAGCTCATGTGGCGCGTCGCGGAGCCCAACGAAGCACTGATCATCTCCGGTTCGAAGCATCGGACCGAAGGCCTTGAAGAAGGCATGGGTTTCCGCATCGTGACGGGGCGCGGCACGCTGGTGCTGCCGGGCGTGCAAGCGGTCCGCAAGATGTCGCTCGATCTCAACGAGACCGAGCTGTCCGTGGACTGCGTCACCACGCAGGGCATTCCGCTGAAGGTGCGGGGCGTGGTCATCTTCAAGGTGGGCGACGACTTCGTGTCGATCGCCAACGCGGGCCGCCGCTTCCTCGACCAGCAGAAGCTGATGGCGGAGCGGGTGCACAACGTGTTCGCCGGTCATCTGCGGTCCATCGTGGGCGGGTTGACGGTCGAGGACATGATCCGCGACCGCGAGAAGCTCACCGGGCAGACGCGTGCCGCGTGCGGTACGGAGATGGAGAAGCTGGGTCTGATCGTCGACTCGCTCCAGATCCACGAGATCGAGGACCCGACCGGGTACATCAAGAACCTGGCCATGCCGCACGCGGCCGCCGTGCAGCGGGACGCGCGGATCGCGCAGGCGGAGGCGAACCGTCTCGCCACCGAGGCCGAGCAGTTGGCCGCGTCCCGGATGTCGGAGGCGACCCGGGACAGCGAGATCCTGCAAGCCGGGTACCAGGCCGAGCGTGACAAGGCGGCCGCCAAGGCCAAGCAGGCCGGTCCGCTCGCCGACGCCGCCGCGCGCCAGGACGTCGTCGTCCAGGAGACGCGGGTCGCCGAACTCGAGGCGCACCGCCGTGAGCAACAGCTCCAGGCGGACGTCCGCAAGCCGGCCGACGCGAAGGCGTACGAGACCCGGGCCCGCGCCGAGGCCGACCGCGACGCGCGCATCTCCGCGGCGCAGGCCAAGGCCAAGGAGACGGAGCTGGCGGCCGCGGCCGAGGCGACCCGGGTGAAGACGGCGGCGAGCGCCGAGGCCGAGGCGACGAAGGCGCGCGGTGCCGCCTCCGCGACGGCGACCCGGGCCACCGGTGAGGCCGAGGCGGCCGCGGCGCAGGCGAAGGGGCTCGCGGTGGCCGAGGCGACCCGGGCGAAGGGTCTCGCGGAGGCGGAGGCCATCAAGGCGCGGGCGGCCGCACTCGCCGAGAACCAGGAGGCGGTGGTCGCGCAGCAACTCGCCGAGAACTGGCCGGAGATAGTCCAGGCGGGCGCGAGCGCCTTCAACAACGTCGAGCACATGGTGCTGCTCAACGGCGCCGACGGCATGGGCGACATGTTCGCCAAGGCGCTCACCATGGGCGGCACGGGGCTGGGTCTGGCCCGCCAGCTGCTGGCGTCGATGAACCAGAACGGGACGGCGGGCGGCGGCGCCGCCGGGCTCAACGGGTTCGTGCCCGCGCGTACGGAGAAGGTGCCGGTGGAGAAGGACGAGGGGTGAAACGGTAAGGCTTCGGGCGTACGGGAGTTGTCCCCCGTACGCCCGAAGTGCCGTACCCGTTCGGCGAGCCGTGCCGAGCAGGCTCTACCGTGACCCGCGTGACTGCCTTTACCGATGAAGACATTCCCGGCCGCCACGGCCCTTCCGCGACCACCGAGGCCGAACCCCGCACGGTGGGCCGGGTGCGGACCGAGTACTCCCCCGCGCACGACGGTGACCCCGACCCCGGCGAGATCGTCTGGACCTGGGTGCCCTTCGAGGAGAACGACGGGCGCGGCAAGGACCGCCCGGTGCTCGTCGTCGCCCGGGAGGCGGCCGGCACGCTGCTGGCGGTGCAGCTCTCCAGCAAGCGGCACGACGGCGACCGGGAGTGGGTGCCGATCGGCAGCGGGCCCTGGGACAGGTCGGGACGCGACTCCTGGGTGGCCGTGGACCGCGTGCTGCGGCTGCACGAGAGCGGCATGCGGCGGGAGGCCTGCGCCCTGGACCGGATGCGGTTCAACCTGGTGGTGCACCGGCTGCGGGAGCGCTACGGCTGGCGCTGAGCGCCCCGCACCTCGCCATCGAACGCACGCTCGAAGGCGCCTCTGGTCGCCGTCCCCGGCGTCCGGTCGAGGACGCCGAACACGACGTGCTCGAAGTGCCCGGCGAACCGGCCCCCGGGACCCAGCAGCCCGTGGAACGCCCCCGCCACCTGCGCGGGGTCGTTCCGGAACACTCCGCAGCCCCAGGCGCCCAGCACCAGCCGCCGGTAGCCGTGCGTCACCGCCGTCTCCAGCACCCGCTCGGCGCGTGCCGCGAGGGCCCGCGGCAGCTCGGGGGCCCGCTCCGGCGCGCTGCGCAGCACGACCCCGGCATTCGGCGCCGCGGCGGTGAGGAAGCCGACCGGATACGGCTTGTCGAGCAGGCGCCCGCGGTCGTCTCGGAAGACCGGCACGGCGGGCGAATGGATGACCCGGTCCGTGTAGAACGGATCCCGGTGCGCCCGGTGGTGCTCGTAGAACGCGCGGGCCCCCAGCACGCACGTGTACAGCGCGGAGGCCCGGCACAGGGCCTCCTCCTGGGCCTGTGCGCCGTTCAGATAGCCGCCGCCCGGATTGCGGGCCGAGGCGAAGTTCAGTACGGCGACCGGATCGCCCGCCCGCTCCGTCAGTCGCCGGGCCGCCTCCAGGCTGCTCTCACCGGTCACCTCGAAGAGCGTGGCGACCGGGCCGACCTGCGATATCTCCACAGGGTCCGGCCCATACACCCGGGTCGCGGCCCGTGCGGCCTCGACCGCCGCGGCGATCGACACCGCACGCCCGTCGGACGCGTGGTACCGGCCCGCCGCGACGATCTCCTCCGTCTCCCGCGCGATCGCGCGCAGGCGCGCGCTCACAGCACCACCCCCGTGGACGCTGTGAGGCCCCCGCCTGCGATTTCCCCTGCCGCGATCTCCCCCGTCGTGCTCATGAACGAATGGTGAGCGATGCTGGACATACGCCGCAACAGAGTTTCCCTGTCCCCGACACAACGGTTCTCGGTTTATGAAACGGTCCGAAAAACAACGATGTGCACCCTTGTGCGAAGCGGCGCGAGGGTTTTGGGTGGGACGAGTCATTGCCGGTCCGGCTCAACCGAAGCCGGGTCCGGCGACATGGTGGAATCTCAGGAGGATCCCGACATGTCCGATTCGGTGAGTGACTGTACGGAGCCCCGCTCCGCCGTCACCGAGGCCGATGTGGAGGCTCTGGTCCGCGGTATCTGCTTCAAGACCGGACCGCCCCGCACGCTCGGTGTCGAACTGGAATGGATAGTCCACGAGCTGCGGCGGCCGCAGCTCCCGGTAGCACCCGAACGACTCGATGCGGCCTACGCCGCATTGCGGACCGTGCCCCTGCGTTCGGCGCTCACCGTCGAACCCGGCGGCCAGCTGGAGCTCAGCTCCGCTCCCGCCGCCTCGCTGATGGAGTGCATCGGATCCGTCTCCGCCGACCTCGACGCGGTACGCGCGCTGCTGCGCGAGGCGGGTCTCGGCCTCCGTGGATACGGCCACGACCCCTGGAGCCCCCCGACCCGCTATCTCCATGAGCCGCGCTACGACGCCATGGAGTCCTACCTGGACCGCGCCGGACCCGAGGGCCGCGCCATGATGTGCTCCTCCGCGTCCGTCCAGGTGTGCCTGGACGCCGGGCACGAGGAGCCGGGGCCGCTCGGGCACGGGCGGCGCTGGTGGCTGGCGCACCAGCTGGGCGCGGTCCTCGTGGCCGCGTTCGCGCACTCCCCCATGGCCCATGGGCGGGCCACGGGCTGGCGCTCGACCCGGCAGTACCTGTGGGCCGCCATGGACCCGGGGCGTTCGAGTGCCCCGCCCCTCGACGGCGACCCACGAAGGACCTGGGCCCGGCACGTGCTGGACGCGCCGGTGATGTGCATACGGGCCGACAGCGGCCCCTGGCAGGTACCGGAGGCAATGAGTTTCCGGGAGTGGACCCGGTCCGGCACCCCGCCGGACCGCGGCGACCTCGACTATCACGTCTCGACCCTGTTCCCGCCGGTGCGCCCGCGCGGCCATCTCGAACTGCGCATGATCGACGCCCAGCCGGGTGACGACGGCTGGATCGTGCCGCTGGCGGTGACGGCGGCCCTCTTCGACGACCCCGAGGCCGCCGAGATCGCCTACCGGACGGTCAAACCCCTCGCGGAGCACGGCCGTTCACTGCCCGCTCCGTGCAATCCGCTGTGGATCGAGGCCGCACGCCAGGGTCTGGCCGACCCCGAGTTGCACGAGGCCGCCGTCATCTGCTTCGCGGCCGCGGCCGAGGCGCTGCCCCGGCTCGGCGCCACCGCCGAGGTGCAGAACGCCGTGGCGGAGTTCACCGACCGCTATGTGGCCCGGGGTCGCTGCCCCGCCGACGATCTGCTGCTCCAGCTCCACGGGAAGGACCTCCGCACATGACCGACCCCGGGTCCCCGACCGACCCCGACACGCTCCGGGCCCGCGCGCTCGACGCGCTCACCACCGCCCGCGAGCGCACCGCGCTCCTCACCACGTGCGTGGACGAGCCCGACCTCACCGCGCAGCACTCGCCGCTGATGTCCCCGCTGGTGTGGGACCTGGCGCACATCGGCAACCAGGAGGAGCTGTGGCTGCTGCGCGCGGTCGCCGGGCGTGACGCGATGCGGCCCGAGATCGACGGGCTGTACGACGCGTTCGAGCACCCGCGCGCCGAACGGCCCTCGCTGCCGCTGCTGCCGCCCGACGAGGCCCGGCGCTATGCGTCGGAGGTGCGCGGCCGGGCGCTCGACGTCCTGGAGAGCACGGCGTTCCGTGGCACCCCGCTGACGGAGGCGGGCTTCGCCTTCGGCATGATCGCGCAGCACGAACAGCAGCACGACGAGACGATGCTGATCACCCATCAGCTGCGCAAGGGCCCCGCGGCACTGACGGCACCGGACCCCGCGCCCGCGCCGCCGTTCACCGGTCCGGCCGAAGTCCTCGTTCCCGGCGGCCCGTTCACGATGGGCACCTCGGCCGAACCATGGGCGCTGGACAACGAACGGCCCGCACACGAGCGCCTGGTGCCGTCCTTCTACCTGGACACCACACCGGTGACGAACGCCGCGTACCAGGCGTTCATCGAGGACGGCGGCTACGGTGACGAGCGCTGGTGGACCGCCGAAGGCTGGGACCACATCCGCTCCCACTCCATCGAGGCGCCGCTGTACTGGCGCCGCGAGCAGGGGCAGTGGCTGCGGCGGCGTTTCGGCGTCACCGAGCCCGTGCCGCCGAACGAGCCGGTGCTGCACGTGTGCTGGTACGAGGCGGACGCGTACGCGCGCTGGGCGGGGCGCCGGCTGCCCACCGAGGCCGAGTGGGAAAAGGCGGCCCGTCACGACCCGGTCACCGGCCGCTCCACCCGCTACCCGTGGGGCGACGCCGACCCGACGCCCGAGCACGCCAACCTCGGGCAGCGGCATCTGCGTCCGGCTCCGGCGGGAAGCTATCCGGCGGGCGCCTCTCCGCTCGGCGTACGGCAGTTGATCGGCGACGTGTGGGAGTGGACGTCGAGCGACCTGGAGCCGTATCCGGGGTTCACGGCGTTCCCGTACAAGGAGTACTCGGAGGTGTTCTTCGGGCCTGAGCACAAGGTGCTGCGCGGCGGTTCGTTCGCCGTGGACCCGGTGGCCTGCCGGGGTACGTTCCGCAACTGGGACTATCCGATCCGGCGGCAGATATTCTCCGGGTTCCGCACCGCTCGCTCGGGAGCTTCCTGATGTGCCGTCACCTGGCCTACCTGGGGCCGGCGGAGCCGCTCGGCAGGCTGCTCGTGGAACCCGCGCACAGCCTCTTCCGGCAGTCGTGGGCGCCCCGGCGGCAGCGGTACGGGACCGTCAACGCCGATGGTTTCGGGGTGGGCTGGTACGCCGAGGAGGACCCGGTGCCGGCGCGGTACCGCCGGGCCGTGCCCATCTGGGGCGACCAGTCCTTCGCCGACCTGGCCCGTGTCGTACGGACCACCGCGCTGCTCGCCGCCGTACGGGACGCGACCGTGGCGGGGGCGGACGGGGAGGCCGCGGCGGCGCCGTTCGCCGCCGGCCCCTGGCTGTTCAGCCACAACGGGGCCGTCGCCGGCTGGCCCGACTCGCTGGCCCCCCTGGCCTGCTCGCTCCCGCCCACCGAGCTGCTGTCGCTGGAGGCGCGCTGCGACTCGGCGCTCGTCTGGGCCCTGGTCCTGAACCGGCTGCGCGGCGGCGACGAGGAGGGGCAGGCGCTGGCCGACACCGTGCTGGAGGTCGCCGCGGCGGCCCCCGGCTCCCGGCTCAACCTGCTGCTCACGAGCGGCGAGACGATCGCGGCGACCGCCTGGGGCGACACGCTCTGGTACCTCGCCGAGCCCGGCCGCCGCACCGTTGTGGCCTCCGAACCGTACGACGACGATCCGCACTGGCAGGAGGTGCCGGACCGCACGCTGCTCGCCGCGAGCCGCACCGACGTCCTGCTCACCCCGCTCAAGGACCCGCGGGAACAGGGGGGCCCGCCGGAACACGGTGAACCGCACACCCACATGGCATCCGCACCACCGAAGGAGCCCCGTACGTGAGCCCGTTCCTTCTCACCCGCACCCTGCCCGAGGACACCACGGACGCGGCCCTGCGCGCCGACGTCCTGCACGGCCTCGCCGTCCCCCGGGGCGCCGGCCCCGCTCGACCTGGGGAGACCGCCAAGCCCAAGACGCTTCCGCCGAAGTGGTTCTACGACGCGCACGGCAGTGAGCTCTTCGAGAAGATCACCGAACTGCCGGAGTACTACCCGACGCGCGCGGAGCGGGAGATCCTGATCGCCCGGGCCGCGGAGATCGCGGCCGCGACCGGCGCGCGCACCCTGGTCGAGCTGGGTTCCGGCTCCTCCGAGAAGACCCGGCACCTGCTGGACGAGCTGACCGGGCTGCACACCTACGTCCCGGTCGACGTCAGCGAGAGCGCGCTGACCCAGGCGGGACAGGCGCTGATCGCCGAGCGCCCGAATCTGAACGTGCACGCGCTGATCGCGGACTTCACCGGCGGTCTCGCGCTGCCCGGCACGCCGGGTCCGCGGCTCGTCGCGTTCCTCGGCGGCACGATCGGCAATCTGCTGCCCGCCGAACGGACGGCGTTCCTCGCCTCCGTACGGACCCTGCTGTCGCCCGGGGACGCGTTCCTGCTCGGCACCGACCTGGTGAAGGACGAGTCGGTCCTGGTCGCCGCGTACGACGACGCGGCGGGGGTGACGGCGGAGTTCAACAAGAACGTGCTGACGGTCGTCAACCGTGAGCTGGGCGCCGACTTCGACCCCGACGCCTTCGACCACGTGGCCGTCTGGGACGCCGAGAAGGAGTGGATCGAGATGCGGCTGCGGTCGCGGACGGCGCAGACCGTGAAGATTCCGGCGCTGGATCTGGCGGTGGACTTCGCGGACGGCGAGGAGCTGCGGACGGAGGTCTCCGCGAAGTTCCGCAAGGACGGCGTACGGGCCGAACTGGCGGCGGCCGGCCTGGACCTGACGCACTGGTGGACGGACGAGGAGGGGCGTTTCGCACTGTCGCTGAGCGTGGTGCGGTGAGGATCGTTCCCCTGTCACCCTGACCGGCGTCATCCTGACCGGCGTCACCCTGACCAGCGTCATCATGACCGGCTTGCGGCCGACGGCGAAGCGTACGGCGGCCGCAAGCCGGTCAGGGCTCGGCCAGGTCTCGTTCACATGCCGTGCGGCGGGCTCGCGAACGGGTCGGCGGACTCGTCCTGCCGGACCACGCACAGGGCCCAGATGATGAACGCCGAGAAAGCGATCATCACGACCGACCAGACCGGGTAGTACGGCAGGGAGAGGAAGTTGGCGATGATGATCAGTGCGGCGATGGCCACCCCGGCGACGCGCGCCCACAGCGCCATCTGGAAGAGTCCGAAACTGACGATCACGGCGACGACGCCCAGAATGAGATGGATCCAGCCCCAACCAGTGAGGTTGAACGCGAACACGTAGTTCCGTGTCCTGAAGAAGACGTCGTCCTCGGCGAGCGCCATGATGCCCCGGCACACATCGAGTATGCCGGCGATCATGAGCATGACTGCCGCGAAAATCGTCAGGCCTTCGGCCCAGGGCCGGTCGACCGTCTGCCCGTGCGCTGTGTGTGTCGCGGTCATCCTGCTGCCTCGTTTCCGTCTCGTGCGGTGCGCTCAGCGACCGGAAGTGGAGGGGCCGGCGTTGGCGCCGGTGCCAGTACCCGCGCCTGCGCCTGCGCCTGCCGACGGGCCGTAGTCGCTCAGGACCAGTTCCTTCGCCTTGCGGAACTCCTCGTCCGTGATGTCACCGCGGGCGCGGATCTCGGACAGCTTGGCGAGTTCATCGACGCTGCTGGACCGGCCGCCGCCCTTGGCGGTCTCCCGGACGTAGCTTTCGAAGGACTCCTGCTGCGCGCGCGCCTGCGCCACCTCACGGCGGCCCATGCCCTTGCCGCGGGCGATCACGTAGATGAAGACGCCGAGGAAGGGCAGGACGATGACCAGCACCAGCCAGCCGGCCTTGGCCCAGCCGCCCATGTCGTCGTCACGGAAGATGTCGACGATGATCCGGAAGAGCAGGATGAACCACATGATCCACAGGAAGAACACCAGCATGGACCAGAAGACGCTCAGCAGCGGATAGTCGTACGCGAGATACATCTGCCCACTCATTTCTTCTCCTCCGTCCCGGGCGCTCGCCCGGCAGCCGTTCTCTGCCGCCTTCAGCGTGCCCACGGCAAGGTCCGTGCGGATCACCCGAGACGGGTGAACGGACGGTCCCCGCGGCTCCCGGTCGCCGGGGTCTCAGACCGTCCCGCCGGGTCCGTGCGGCCCCGCGCCTCGGGACCTGCGGAGTGCCGCTCGCCAGGCCAGGGCGAGGGCCACCTCGGCCAGGCCGAGCAGGACCATCCACAGACCCAGCAGCCGGGTCAGCGCCCGGGCCGACTCGGTCGGCAGGGCCAGCACCACGATCCCCGCGACGATGGCGATCACCGCGACGCCGAGGACGAAACCGCGGTGGGGCAGGTCCTTGGCGGCGATGGCCGTGTAGAGGGTCAGGATGCCGGACACCAGCCAGACGATCCCGACGATCAGCGAGAGCCCGGCAATGGTCTGCAACGGGTTCCTCAGACACAGCACCCCGGCCAGCACGAACGCCACCGCGAGGAGCACCCCGGGCAGCCGGTCGCCGTGCTCGTCCCGGGAGAAGGCCGCAACGAACCGGAACCCCCCGATCACGAGCAGGTACAGGCCGATGAGGACCGCCAGGATGTGCAGGGTCTCGTCCGGCCAGACCAGGACCAGGACGCCCGGCACGAGCGTGGCGACCGCGGAACCCAGGATCCACGTCCATGAGCGCCCGAGTGCCGCCAGCACTTCCGCGGGATCGCCGTCCGACGGCCCGGGGGCCGCCCGGTCGGACATCTGTTCCGGTCCGGTATGCGGTGTCGGACCACGCGGCACGGTCATGGCTCCTCCTCGCGCGCTCGAGCGGATCGTCCCGGACCGCCGACGGGGCGGTGTGCGGGGATCTCACCGGGCCAGCGTCCCGCCCGAGTCCGGCCACCGGGTCACCCCCGGCGGGTGATCCGTGCGCACCGCCGGGGCGATGGGGCGGGCACCGCAGGACACCCGGTCACCGCGGTCGTCCTGTGTCTTCCTGGGGCACGTCACGCGGTCGTCCTGTGTCTTCCTGGGGCACGTCACTCCGGCAGCTGGCGCATCTCCAGAACCCGTAGTCCCAGCGACTGACAGCGGGCCAGCAGCCCGTACAGGTGCGCCTCGTCGACGACGGAGCCGAACAGGACTGTCTGACCGGACATCACCACGTGGTCCAGCTCCGGGAAGGCTCTGGTCAGCGTCTCCGACATGTGTCCTTCGACGCGGATCTCGTAGCGCATTGGCTGCTCTCTCCCGGGTGGCCGGGGACAGGCGGGCTGCGCCCTTCCCTGCGATCGTCCGCCTCGGCGAACCGTCCCTGCCTCACCCCGTGGAGGTGATACGTCGCCGGTGACGCGTCGCCCGGCTCGGGCGCCATCGGTGTCAATGCGTCAGGGAGATCTTCAACGCGATGATCAGCAGACCGAGCACCAGATTCACCGAGGCACTGACAGCCACCAGGCCCCACGAGGCGCCGGCCCGTCGAGCCGCGGCCGCCGACCAGCCGACCTGGCCCGCCACGGCGACCGAGAGCGCCAGCCAGAGAGCACCCTGTACGCCGAGGCCCAGCAGGGGGCTGACGGCCACGGCGGCGGCCGGCGGGACAGCGGCCTTGACGATCGGCCACTCGTCGCGGCACACATGCAGCACGATCCGGCGGTCCAGGCCCTGCTGTGCCATCCGCGCCCCGAACAACTGGGCGTGCACATGCGCGATCCAGAACGCCACACCCGTGAGCAACAGCAGCAGCACCAGCTCCACGTACGGGAACGAGCCCAGGGTCCCGGCGCCGACGACCACCGAGGCGGCGAGCATGGATCCGTAGACGCCACCGGTGTAGTCGGCATGGGCCCGACGCTCGGCGCGCGCTCGGTCCGTGACGTGCCCGGTCTCGGCCATCGCGGCCTCCCTCGAAGTCAGCGGGTCCGGTCGATCGCGTCGGCCGGAGCGCCCGAGTCGGGTCGCTTCGGACGGCCGGCCGGACGACTCGGCAGATGCGGTGTGACCAGGAAGCCGGCGAGGGTGATTCCCCCGGTGGCGAGAATCGCCGCCCTCAGACCGCCGAGCTGCGCCGAGGCGTACGACTCCGCGAGGGCGTCGGCCTCGGAGGGCGGCAGCCCGGCACGCTCGGCCGCCGAGCGCACCTGCTCGGTGGGCACGAAGCTGATCCCCGCTTCGAGGGCGACACCGGTCTGCTGCCGGGCTTCCCGCGACAGGCTCGGGTTGTCCTCCACCTGCGTGGTGAAGGCGTTGGCCAGGGCGCCGATGAGCAGCGATCCGATGAGCGCGGTGCCCAGCGCGGAGCCCAGGTTCTGGGCCGTGAACTGCAGCCCGCCGACCTCGCTGCGTTCCTCCTCGCCGACGCTGGACTGCACGACGTTGCCCAGCTGCGAGGCGAGCAGGCCCATGCCCACGCCGAGCAGGGCCATGGCCCCGGCGAACTGCGCGTCGTCGATGACCGGGTCGATGGTGGCCAGCAGCCACATGATGGAGGCGGCCAGGGTCACCAGGGCCAGTCGGACCACCCGGCGCGGCCCGGCCACCCGCCCCAGGCGGGCGGCGCACATGGAGGTCACGAGCATGGTGACGGACACCGGAAGCAGCCGCAGTCCGGTCTGGAAGGCGTCGAACCCCTGAACCACCTGCAAGTACAGCGGGATGGTGAAGAACAGTCCCAGCAGGATGAGGTTCTGGCACAGCAGGGACAGCAGGCCGGAGCGCAGTGCGGGCTTGCCCAGCAGGGGCAGGTGTACGAGGGGCTCGGCACCGAGGGCGTCCCGGCGCCTCTCCCAGCGCAGGAAGCCGGCCAGCACGGCCACTCCGGCGCCGATCACGAACAGCGTCGGCGCGAAGCCCAGGACGGTGAAGGGCGGGTTGCGGGGCTCCACCCATCCCCAGGTGCCGCTCTGGAGCACACCGAGCACGCCCAGCGCGAGGCCGGCCGCCGAGAGTGCGGCGCCGACCCCGTCCAGCCGGGGGCGCGGACCGGTCCGGGGGGATTCCGTGATCACCCGGTGGAAGCACAGCACGGCCAGGACGACCACGACCTCACCGGCGAACACCAGCCGCCAGGTGAGGTACGTCGTCACCCAGCCGCCCAGCAGCGGGCCGACCGCGATCCCGGCGCCGGCGAGTCCGCCGATGACGCCGAAGGCGACGGCCCGGTCCCGCCCGCGGTAGGACTCGGCCACGAGGGCCGCCATGGCCGGCAGCACCATCGCGGCACCGAGTCCTTCGATGACCGACCAGCCCAGCACGAGGACCCACAGGGTGGGGGCCGCGGCGGTCAGGGCCGACCCCGCGCCGTAGACGACGAGACCCAGGAGGAAGAGGCGGCGGCGCCCGAAGATGTCTCCGAGCCTGCCTCCGATGATCATGAACGCCGCCATGACCAGCGCGTACAGCGTGATGACGGCCTGGATGGCGGTGACCTCGGTGTCGAAGTCCTCGACCAGTTGACTGATGGACACGTTCATGACCGAGGTGTCGAGGACCATCAGGAACTGGGCCGTGCCCAGGACGATCAGCGCCCGCCAGTGCGTCACGATGTCCACCTCGCCGAGTCGGCCCGGCGCGCCGGCGCGGCCGGCCGGGCAGCGGCCGGCGCGTGCCCTGCCGCCACCCCCATCGCATCCGCAGAACTCCCCCTGCGCCTCACCCGCCACGGGCGAGCCGGACGAGCCGCGAAGGCGCCTGCCCAGCCGCGGGGGCCTCGGCGGTCCGTCATGCGGCCCGGCCCCCACAGGGCCGTGGTCACAGCAGCCGCAGCTCGCGCGCCCGGCGCACCGCGTCGTGGCGCCGGTTCACCGCCAACTTCCGGTAGACGCTTTTGAGGTGGGTCTTGACCGTGTTCACCGACACATACAGATCGGCGGCGATCTCTTCCGTCGACATCATCTCGGCCAGCCGTTGCAGCACCTCGCGCTCGCGGCCACTCAGCTCCTCCACGACCGGCGCCGGCGGTTGGTCCACGGGCCGGGGCCCGCCGTGTGGCGGCGGGCCGGGGGCGAGCCAGCCCGCGGCCAGCCCGCGCAGTGGCGCCGTGCCCAGCAACGGACGGATCCACGGTCCGGCTTCGAGGAAGGGGCGCCGCAGCCGCTCACGCCGTGCCTCCTGGAGGGCCTGGGCAACCAGCCTGCGCGAGGTGGCGGAGTCCCCCGCCGCGTCCGCGGCCTGCGCCCGCACCAGCGAGGCCCGGACGGTCACCCCCGGGCCGATACGGCCCTTGGGGTGCAACCGGTCGAGCAGGTCGATCGCCGCGCCGGGATTGCCCGCGGCGAGCTGGGCCCGCGCGGCCCCCACCGCACACGCCGGCTGGTCGTCGGGCACCGCTTGCAGCAACTCCGCGGCCGCCTCCGGCCGGCCTTCGGCCAGGTGTGCGGCGGAGGCCACCAGCGCCGTGTGCCCCTCCGCCCAGGGGGAGACCACGTCCGCGGCGACGGCCGGTCCGGCCGCCTCGATCGCGGCGTGCGGGTTGCCGCGGGCCAGCAGCAGACGTGCGGTGGCGATGGCCCGCCCCGCTTCCCTCACCGGGTCCCGCATCGCGCGGTGCGTGTCGGCCGCCGCGTCGAGGAGGGCCTGGGCCTCACCCAGTTCGTTGCGGTCGACGGCCACGGCGGCCAGGACCAGCAGTCCGATGCCGGAGCCGGACGCCTGCGGCAGGCTGAATCGCTCCGTCTCGCCCAGCGCCGCCAGGGCCTTGCGCTCCGCCCTGCCGAGCCAGCCGTTCAGGTAGTCGATCAGGGCCAGGTGGCCCAGGGACTCCTCGCGCGGGAGCGCCGTCGAAGCTCCCCCGGAGCAGGCTGCCACCGTGGTCAGGGCGGCACGCGCGTCCTTGAAGCACCCGGCCCACAGCCGCGCCGAACCAAGGTGCGTCAGCAGGAGGGCGGTGAGTTCGGGATGCTCGTCCAGGAGATGCGAGGACACCTCCTCCTGGAGTTTCCCGGCCGCCTCCGCGGCCGCCTCCGCCCTGCCCGGCGAACCGGTCAGGCGGGCCGCCAGGGCTTCCAGCAGAGCACAGCTCAGCCGGGCCGCCGCCAGGCCGGCCGAGTCATCCCCCGTCGGCATCCGTTCCCCGGCCAGGCTCTGCTCGGCGTGCCGCAGATGGGTCAGGCCGCGGTCGAGGTCACCCCGGGACAGGTCACGGGCCGCGCGTACGAGCTCCGTCGCGGGGCTCGTGGCTTCGGGCCCCATCCGGGAGAACAGCTCGGCCAGGTCGTCGGAGCGAAGGCCGGTGAAGAGCTGACCGATGGCGAGGTCGTCGACGAGGGCACCGGCAGTGAACTCCCAGTCACCGGCGGCGGCACCGTGGCCGAGCGTCTCCGCGAGGGATCCGGAGCGCCGCAGCCACTGCGCGGCCCGCCGGTGGAGTTCGGGCTCCAGGCCGGGAAGGCGCACCCGCAGATGGGCGCGGAGAATCTCCCCGAACAGCGGGTGGAGGCGGTACCACGCGTGCCCGAGGTGCTCGACGAACGCGTTCTCGCGGTGCAGCCCGGCCAGAATGGCCTCCGCGTCGCTGCGGTCCGTCAGCGCGTTCGCCAGCTCGGGACAGAAGCGCTCGAGGACGCTGACGCGCAGCAGGAGGTCCTGCGTCTGGGGGGGCTGCCGTTTGAGCACCTCCGCCAGCAGGAAGTCGGCGACGGTGCTGCGGTCGGCCTCGAACTCCTTCAGATACGTCTCCGGATCCGGGCGCTCCTGCGCGGCCAGGGCGCACAGCCGTAGTCCGGCGGCCCACCCTCGGGTGCGTTCGACGAGGCCGCGCGCCGCGTGCACCGAAAGGCGCAGACCGTGCAGTTCGAGCAGCGCGGCCGCTTCCTCGGGGGTGAAGGCCAGCTCCGCGTCCCTGATCTCCGTCATGTCGCCGGCCGCCCGGTAACGGTGCAGCGGCAGCAACGGCTCGGTGCGGGTGACGAAGATCAGGCGCATGCCCCGACCCGCGTGGTGCAGGACGAACTCCAGCTGGTCCGCGATCTCCGGGTCGGTCACCCGGTCGTATTCGTCGAGCACCACCACCACGGGCCGGTCCCGGACACTCAGGTCGGCGGCGAGTCGCGCCAGCAGCGTGTGGTCCACGCGGTTCGCGTCCGCGGGGAAGCCGACCTCGGCGGGCAGCGGCACATCACAGGCGCGCAGGGCCTGGAGCAGGTACGCCCAGAACGTTCCGCACCCCTGGTCCGCCGCGTCGGTGGTGAGCCAGGCGACGGACCGGTCCTGCCCCGCGGCCCAGTCGGCGACCAGCAGGGTCTTGCCGGCACCCGCGGCTCCGTTGACCATGGTCAGCGGTGTCCGGAGGGCGTGGTCGAGGTGCCTGACCAACCGCTCCCGCCGCAGGAACGTCCCGGGGCGCGTCGGCAGGGCGAACCGGGTGCGCAGAAACGGGTCTCCCTGGGGATCGGCGCGTGGCGCGGTCGGTTCCGAGCCGTTCTCTTCCAGCCCTGCCATGGCGCTCACCACCACTGTTCGTCAGGACATGGGCAGCGCTCCCCCTTCAGCATCCCAGTGTTCCTGCTCGTGCGCGCCATATGGCGTCCAGCCCTCCCACGGGGGCCGTGATCAGTGGGCCGGGCGTTCTTCGGGTGCGGTCGCGCCGACGGCGGAGCACGCTGGAAACACGCCGGGATACGGGGTAGCCGTGCGCCGGAGCAAGCACAGGACGGAGTTCGGAGGTGGTCCCTGTGCCGCACAGCGATCCCGGCCGGCGAGTGGACGAGACAACCGCCTCGATGCTGGAGGCGCTGTTCACGCAGTCACCGATCGGGCTCCACCTGCTGGACACCGACCTGCGGGTGGTGCGCATCAACACCGCCACCCCCGGCATGCGTGGCGTGCCCCTGGACGACCTGAAAGGGCGCCCGGTCCGCGACGTCTACAACCTCGTCCAAGGCGTCGACCTGGAGGCGCTCCTGCGCGAGGTGCTGGACACCGGGGTCCCTGTGGTGCAGCGCATCGTCCGGGCGCGAAGCAACGGGGACCCGCCGCCGGAGCGGCACTTCGAGATCACCGCGCTGCGCCTGGAGAATCCGCGCCGGTCCGTGCTCGGGGTGGCGGTCACCGCGATCGACGTCACCGAGCGGGAGCGGGCCCGCACCCGCACCGAGGTGCTCGACGCCGTGCGCCGGCACGTGGGACGCACCCTGGATCCGGTCGTGACCGGCGCGGAACTCGTCCCGACCGTGGTCCCCGCGTTCGCCGATATCGCGATCGTGGAGGTGGTGGAGGCCGTGATCCGCGGCGACGACCCGCCGCAGGCCCCGCCGCCCGCGAGCACGCCCCTGATGCGCACCGCGTTCCGCAGCACCCGTACGCGGCCGCCGCAGGCCCATCCGGTGGGCGATGTCCGCCGCCTGCCGGCTCCGACCCCGTTCACCCAGGCCCTGGCCGACTTGAGCCCGCGCGTGGTCGCGCTCCATCCGACCGCCCCGTGGCTGTCCGTCGATCCCCCGCGCGCCGAGGCGATCCACTCATCGGGAGCCCATTCGCTCCTCGTGGTTCCCCTGGCGCTGCGCGACGCGGCCCTCGGCGTCGTCAGCCTGTACCGCACCGGACAGTCGCCCCCCTTCGACGAAGGTGACCGGGACCTCGCGGTCGAGCTGGCCACCCACACGGCGCTGTGCATCGACAACGCGCGGCGCTACACACGGGAGCACACGGTCGCCGCCACGGTCCAGCGTCAACTGCTGCCCCGCAGCCCGGAGACCCACGCGTCACTGGACACCGCCTACCTCTCCGTCACCGGCGCCGATCCCGGGGTCTGGTACGACACCATCGCCCTGTCCAGCGCCCGCACCGCCCTCGTCGTCGGCAAGGTGTCGGGGCATGGTCTGAACGCGGCCGCGACCATGGGGCAACTGCGCACCGCCGTACGCTCCCTGTCGGCGTTCGACCTCTCCCCCGACGAGCTGCTCGCCCGCCTGCACTACACGGCGGGCCAGCTCGCCGCCGAACGCGCCCGGCTCCCGCTCGGCGATCCGCTGCGCCGCGAATCCCTCACCGCCGACTGCGTGTACGCGGTACACGACCCTCTGACCGGCACGTGCGCGATGGCGGCAGCCGGCCCCCTGGTCCCCCTCGTCGTGTGCCCCGACCGCACGGTCACCGTCCCCGGCATACCGGCCGGGCCGCGGCTGGGCGCGACGGAGGGCGCGCCCTTCGCGACCGTCGGCGTCGAGGTTCCGCACGGAAGCGTCCTGGTGTTCGCCAGTGATCCGCTCCTCACCTCGTATCTCGCCGAATCCTCAGAACCGTTGTCCACGGCGCCGGACTACCACGACCGTCCGCTCCAGGACCTCTGCGACGCCCTCGTCTACGCACGCCCGGCAGGTCTGGGCGCCGGCGATGCCGCGGTGATCGTCGCGCGCACCCGGGCCTTTCCCCCCGACCGGTTCGCCGCGTGGCCGCTCGACGCCGACCCGGCGTCCGTGGCCGTCGCCCGCCGCCGTACCCGCGGGCAGCTCGCCGCGTGGGACGTGGACGACGAGACCGCCTTCAACACCCAGCTCATCGTCAGCGAACTCGTCACCAACGCGGTCAGATACGGAAGCGCGCCGTTCGAGCTCCGCCTGATCCATGACCGCACCCTGACCTGCGAGGTACGGGACGCAGGCTCGGCCGCACCGCATCTGCGCCACGCCGGTACGGCCGACGAGGGCGGTCGTGGTCTGTTCATCACCGCGCAGCTGGCACAGGCGTGGGGCACCCGTTACACGCCGCCGGGCAAGACGATCTGGACCGAGCAGGCGCTGTCCCCCGGCACCGGCCCGGCCGAATCGCTCTGACCTTCCGAGCAGGGTGGCCGCCGGAGTCACGACAGTGTCCGGGTGATCCGGCGTGAGGCGCGGCGGGCCTCCGTCGCGGGATCGGCGCCGGTCAGCACTTTCGTCATGTAGTCCTTGACCGGGTTGTCGGCCTCGACGGCGGCCCAGTCCGGGGACGAGGGGGTCGCCCGGCCCTGCGCGGCGCCCGCCGCCATGGCCGCGACGCCCTCCTCGCCCTCGACCGCGTCGGCGAGGGTCGTCTTGTTGGGCACGTAGTTCATCGTCCGGGCGAGATCCGTCTGCCACTTGCCGCCGGCGAGCGCCGCGACGACCGCCGTGGCGCCACGGCGGTCGTCGGTGTTCTTGGGGACCACGAGGTCGGAGCCGCCGGTGAAGACGGCACCGGGCCGTGCCGCGGTTCGGCCGGGGACGGGGAAGTAGCCGAGTTTGTCCCTGAGGTCGGGATTCTTGCGCACGACGGCCTGGGCGAGCCCGGGTACGGCGACGATCTGCGCCACCCGCCCCCGCGCGAACACCCCGGCCTGCGGCGGGTGTTCCTCGTCGGCGTCCGCGGGCCCCGTACCGAGGGCCTGGAGCCTGCGGTAGAAGTCCATGCCGCGCAGGGCGGCGGACGTGTCCAGGCTGCCCTCCCAGGTGCCGGAGGAGGGCTGCTCGGCGAGGTCGCCGCCCTCGTCCCAGATGAATCCGGCGAGGGTGTACCAGTCCTGTCCGGCCAGGTAAATACCCTGGACATCGTGGGAGTTGAGCTTCTGGGTGTCGGCGAGCCACTGGTCGCGCGTCTTCGGGGGACCGGCCAGGCCGGCCGCGGCGAACAGGTCCTTGCGGTAGATGACGACGCGGTTGGCCGCGTACCACGGGATGCCGTACTGGCGGGAGCCGAACCTGCCGGGTTCGGCGAGACCGGGCAGCCAGTCGTTCATGCCCCAGTCGCGTAACGACTCGAGGGTGAGGTCGAGCAGCCCGCCGCCGTCGACGTACTGGGCGACCTGGGTGTTGCCGACCTCGATGACGTCGGGCCCGTCGCCGCCCTGCCGTCGGAGCGCCGTCTGCACCTTTTCGCCGATCCCGGTCCACTGCTGGATGCGGATGTCGAGCCGCAGATCGCCGTGGGCCCGTTCGAACTCCTTGGTGAACCGGGCCAGGAACTCCTTGGACGCGCTGTCCTTCATCAGCCATACGGTGACGGTCCGCCGCCCGGTCCCCTCTCCGGGCAGGGCGCCGCAGGCGGTGAGCAACGAGGCAAAAACGCAGAGGAGAGCGAGGAGTCGACGTCTCACGAGGGGTCCAGTTCTGTCTTGCGGACAGGGTCAGGGGGCCCGGCGTGGGGGACGAGCGTGGCGCTCGTGCGGGTGTGCTGGATTTTGGTATGGACCAATGCGGAGGTCAAGGGGGAGCGGGGTGACGGGCCGACGTCTCGCGCTCCGCCGCACCTTGCGGCACCGTTGAGTGACGCGTGACACACCTGTCACGGCCGAGAGGAGCACCCGCATGTCCGACCACACCTACCGGGTCACCGAGATCGTCGGCACCTCGACCGAGGGCATCGACCAGGCGATCCGCAACGGCATCGCCCGCGCCGCCCAGACCTTGCGCAACCTGGACTGGTTCGAGGTCACCCAGACCAGGGGCCAGATAGTGAACGGGCAGATCGAGTACTACCAGGTCGGCCTGAAGGTGGGCTTCCGCCTGGACGACGGCGACTGACCCCTTCGCCCCCAGGGCCCGACGGCGCCCGTCAGGTCCGCCCCTCACCCTCCTGCGCCTCCTTGAGCGCCTCGGACGAGGATGCCCAGCGGGCCCGTACGACGGTGAAGCCCGCGCGCTCGGCGTCGACGCACACCAATTCGTCGTCGTCCACGAGCACGCGGACCTCACGGTCCCGGGCGAGTCTGCGCAGGATCTCCAGCTTGGTGACGCGGGCGGGCCGGCGGTCGCCGTTGCCGCGCATGAACACACGCCCCTCGGGCAGCCCCTGGGCCGCGAGCCAGTCGAGGGTGTCGCGGCGGCATCGTTCGGGACGCCCGGTCAGATAGATGACCTCGCACTCCTCGGCGCTCTCCCGCGCCAGCGCCACGCCCGCCGCCAGCGGCGGATCCTTCGGGGCGGCGGCGAAGAACGCCTCCCAGTCCCGCGGCTTCCGCTCCAGGAACCGTTGCCGGTGCGCGGTGTCGGCGAGGGTGTTGTCCAGGTCGAATACGGCCAGTGGCCTGCTCTTCTGCGTCACACCGACCACCCTAGGCGGGCCCCGACTCGCCCGAACGGGCGACTCGGGCGGTACGAATCGGTAGACCGGTTGCCGGTTGCCGGTTGCCGGTTGCCGGTTGCCGGCCGCCGGTCAACGGTCAGCAGCCAGCAGCCAGCAGCCAGCAGCCAGCGGAACGGTATTCCGGCTGCCGTTCGGGGGACAGCCCGTCGCAGGCCTCCCCTGTACGAACCCGCCCGCGCCTCAGCTCTCGGCGTGCCGCTGCGCCGACTCGTTCTCCTGGGCCAGGCGCCGTAGCGCCAGCAGCGCGGGTTCCAGCAGGACCGTGAGGAGCAGCGCGCGTTCGGCCACCTCCAACGGGTCCTCGATGCCGTCCAGTTGGTCGAGGTCCAGGACCGCGGTCCGTTCCGCGAGATGCGCGTACGACAGCAGAGCGCGCCGGTCCAGCGGGGCGCCGAGCGTGCGCAGCGAGGTCAGGGTCTCTGCCAGCGCGGACCTGGCCGGCGCCGACTTGTGGACGTCCCAGCCCAACTCCTGGATCAGCGAGTCGACTTCGGCCGGCTCCGGGGAGTCGTCGGCGGACTCCTCGGCCAGCCGGATCGAGCCGAGGGTGAGACCCAGCAGGGAATGGGTGTCGCCCGCATGCTCGGCCAGGGCGCCGAGAACGTCCCGGGCGGCACTCACGGGCAGCCCCCGTACGCCGGTCAGCGCGCGGATCAGACGCAGTCTGCGCAGATGGTCCTCGTCGTACCCGGCCTGGGTGGCCGACAGCCGGCGGCCGGCCGGAAGCAGACCTTCGCGAAGGTAGTACTTGATCGTCGTGACGGAGACGCCACTGCGGCGGCTCAGCTCGGACATGCGCATCGGGACGGCTCCGCTCTGGTCATTGGATACCTTCACTGTCTAACATGGATAGTGAAGGTATCCAATATGCCCTCCACGCCGTCCCGCGCCGCTTCCGGAAGAAGGCCGTCGCCATGCCCACGCTCCCCTGGACCACCGTCGAAGAACCCGCACCGGGCGCCGAGGCGTTCGTCATGGCGTCCCGCCTGGAGGTCCGCAGGTTCGCCGACGTGCCGCGCTTCTTCCTGCGCTCGCTCGCCACGTGGAAGCAGGTGAAGAGCGCGCCCGGCGCGTTCGGCGCCTCGCTCGTCGCCGAACCGCTCAAACGCACCTTCTGGACCCTGTCCGCCTGGGAGGACAAGGAGGCGCTGTACACCTACGTGAAGACCGAACCACACCGGACGATCATGAACGGTCTGCGGTCCACGATGAGCGGCTCGGTCTTCACGTTCTGGCGGACACCGGCCGGCGAGCTGCCCGTCGACTGGGCGGACGCCCGACGCCGGCTGGCCGAACAGGAACGCGCCGACCTCTCGAACTCCGGTGGCCCGAAGGCCACTTGACCGCATCCGCCCCCATCGCTCCGCACCCCGGTTCACTCCGGTTCACCCCGGTTCACCCCGGCGGCAACGGCTGCTCGGCCCAGATCGTCTTGCCCGGAGGGTTCTGCCGACTGCCCCAGCGCCGGGTGAGCTGGGCCACGAGCAGCAGGCCGCGGCCACCCTCGTCGTAGGCGTGCGCCCGACGCAGGTGCGGTGACGTGGCACTCCCGTCGGAGACCTCGCAGATGAGCGAACGGTCGCGGATCAGCCGCAGCTGGACGGGCGGTTCGCCGTAGCGGATCGCGTTGGTCACCAGCTCACTGACGACCAGTTCGGTGACGAACGCCATCTCGTCGAGCCCCCACGTGGTCAGCTGCTCGAGGACGGACTGCCGGGCCGCGGACACGCAGGCGGCCTCCGGCGAAATGTCCCAGGTGGCCACCTGGTCCGCGCCGAGCGCGCGGGTGCGGGCCAGCAGCAGGGCCACGTCGTCACTGGGACTGTCCGGCAGCACCGACTTCAGCACGGAGTCGCAGAGGGCCTCCAGAGAGGCGCCGGGAAGGACCAGCGCGCGGCACAGCTCGGCGGTGCCGCGGTCGAGATCGCGGCCGCGGCCCTCGATCAGCCCGTCCGTGTACAGGGCGATCAGCGAGCCCTCGGGCAGTTCCCGTGCCGTCGCCTCGAACGGCAGACCCCCGACCCCGAGCGGCGGTCCGGCGGACACCCTGACGACCTGCGCGGTGCCGTCGGGCAGCAGGACGGCCGGCGGCGGATGGCCGGCGGACGCCAGGACCAGCCGGCGGGAGACGGGGTCGTAGACCGCGTACAGGCAGGTCGCGCCGAGCTCCGCCACCTCCTCGCCGCTCCCCTCCGTCGCCAGGTGGATCACCAGGTCGTCGAGGTGGGTCAGGAGTTCGTCCGGCGGCAGGTCCACGTCGGCGAGGGTCCTTACCGCCGTGCGCAGGCGTCCCATGGTCGCCGAGGAGTGAATGCCGTGTCCCACCACGTCGCCGACGACCAGGGCGACCCGGCTGCCGGACAGCGGGATCACGTCGAACCAGTCGCCGCCGACGCCCGCCGCCGAATCCGTCGGGAGATAGCGGTAGGCCACCTCCGTGGCCGCGTGTGCGGCCAGGCCCCGGGGCAGCAGGCTGTGCTGGAGGGCCAGCGCCATCGACTGCTCGCGGGCGAAGCGGCGGGCGTTGTCCATGCAGACGGCGGCGCGGCTGGCCAGTTCCTCGGCGAGCGACGCGTCGTCGACGGCGTAGGCGTCCTGGTTCTTGACGCGGATGAACACCGCGGCGCCCAGTGTGGTGCCGCGGGCCAGCAGGGGCACCGTCACCAGCGAGTGCGCGCCTTCGCGGGAGGCACGGGTTCCGACGTTCCGCGCGTTGCGCTCGCCGACCCACCGGTCGAAATCCGGGTCGCCCGCACGGCTGCGCACCGCCCGCCCCGACGTCAGCGCCCGGGCGGGCGGGGAGAACGGGGGGTAGGTGTCCGTCTGGCCCAGCCTGACGGCCGCCTCCGGGGTGCCCTCCGTGACGGATCCGTGCGCGACCCGGCGCAGTACGACGCCGGGTCCGTGGTCGCCGGCCGGTTCCTCCGCGCCCAGCACCCAGTCGAGCAGATCCACGCTGACGAAGTCGGCGAAGCGCGGTACGGCGATGTTCACCAGCTCCTCGGCGGTGCGCACCACGTCCAGAGTGGTCCCGATGGCGGCCGCGGCCTCGTTGAGCAGGGCGAGCCGCTGCCGGGCCTCGTGCTGCTCGCTGCTGTCGAACGCCGCCATGGCGACCTCGTCCACGGCGCCGGTGTCGCCGCGTACCGGCCACATCTCGATGCTCCAGGCGCGTGCCGGTCCCCCTGCGGGGGCACTGGTGTACGTCTCGTAGCGCAGGGGTGTCCCGGTCTCGACCACCTTGCGCAGGTTCAGCAGGAAGCCGCGGCTGGTCTTGTCCGCCGGGACGGTGTCCCCGTAGAACCGGCCCACCAGGGACTCCTCGGCGCCCCCCATCCCCCGGCAGGCGCTGTCGTTGAGCCGCAGGAAGCGGAGGTCCGTGCCGAAGGCGCACATGGGGACGGAAGCCTGCTGGAACGCCCGGCCCTCCGGGGTCGGCTCCGGCCCGCCGGGCCGCTCCGCGGTGATGACGTATCCGTGCGGTCCGCCGTCCGGGCCGAGGACGGGGCACGCAGTCAGGGCGATCTCCACGGGGTGACCGTCGCGGTGTCGCAGCACGGCGACACCGGTCAGCACGGTCACACCGGTCAGCGCGGCGGCCGTCTCCCGCAGCGCCGCTTCGACGAGCAGGTCGGCCGCCGCCCGGCCCACGACGTCCTCGGAGCCGTATCCCGTCAGCTGCCGGGCACCTTCGCTCCACGCCGTCACGACGCCGTGGTCGTCGACGATCGCCGCAGCAGCGACACGCTCCATGTGCCCCAGAATGATCCCATACCGGAGCCGTAACAACTCGGCGGCCGTACGGACGCCACCGTTCCGGTCGACCCGGGGTGAGTCCCGGCGCATGCGTGATCACGCGAGGGACGTCGAGCGCGGACCGAGGACCGTCAGGGCTCGCCGTCACCCCTGTCCGGGAGCAGGAAGTGGAACCCGGGCCGGGGGTGCATGAGGAAGTCGTGGTGGGAGATGTTCCACGCGTAGGCGCCCGCGAGTGCGAACGCCACGCGGTCACCGGCCCGCAGTCCGCCTGCCGGTACCTGCCGGGCCAGGACGTCCTTCGGGGTGCACAACTGGCCGGTGAGCGTGACCCGTTCGGCCTCGGCCGCCGGCCGGGGCCACGGATGGGGCCAGCCGTCCACCGGCAGCACGGAACAGGGCTGGTCGTGGCCCTTGGTCGCCGGTGTCCGCAGGTGGTGGGTGCCGCCGCGCACCACGGCGAACTCCTCGCCGTGGCTGCGCTTCACGTCCAGCACCTCGGTGGCGTACCAGCCGCAGTACGCGGTCAGCGCCCGGCCCGGTTCGATGCGCAACGTCAGTTCCGGATGCGCGTGTGCGAGCCGGGCCAGACCCTTCCCGTACGTGACCCAGTCGAAGCGGCGCTCGGGGGCCGCGTAGTCCACCGTCATGCCGCCGCCGACGTTGACCTCGCCGAGCCCGACGCCGTGCTCCCCCGCCATGTCCGTCGCCCAGCCGACGACCGTCTCCGCCACCGCCAGCTGTTCGGGCGCCTCGAGTCCGCTGGCCAGGTGGGCGTGGACGCCGCGCAGCTCGAGGTGCGGGTAGGTGCCGTCGGTGAGCAGCCGGAGCACCGTACCGGCCTGCGCGGGGTCGAGGCCGAAGGGGGTGGGCCGGCCGCCCATCGCCAGGGCGCTGCCGGCCAGCGAACCGTCCCGCACGGGGAGGTTGAAACGCGGCAGGACCGCCACCCGCGTGCCCGGGGTGACGCGGCGGGCCTGCTCGGCGAGCATGTGCAGTTCGTACTCGCTCTCCACGTGGAAGCGCTGCACGCCCCCAGCCAGCGCGGCCGCCACCTCGTCCGGAGTCTTGCCGGGGCCGCCGAAGGCCAGCGGGCGGCCCGGCACCGCCTGGGCGACATGGGCGAGTTCGCCGCCCGAGGCCACCTCGTAGCCGTCGACGTACGGGGCGAGCGCGGCCAGGATCTCCGGCTCCGGGTTGGCCTTGGCCGCGTAGTACAGCTCGACGCGCTCGGGAAGCGCCGCCCGCACACCTGCGGCATGTGCCCGTAGCTCCGCCAAGTCGTAGACGTACGCGGGCAGTTCGCCGGGGGCGAGGGTCCGGATGCGGTCGCGCACCGCGGGCGTGGGTACGGTCATCGGGCGCTCCGGGCCGTGTGGCGCAGGATGTCCTCGGCGAGCGGTGAGGCGAGCCGGACGTATCCGGCGTCGCGGTCGGCCTTGCGCTGCCAGCGGGTGAGCAGATTGGCCTTGGCCGGGAGCGGGACTCCGGCGAGCAGAGCGGCCAGTTCCGGTGGGCAGCCGTACCGGTCGGCGTAGGCCTGGAGGGTGGCGCGGACCTGCGCCCACAGCGCGGCCTCCGTCTGCGGACGCAGGTCGGCGAGGGCGGCGAGCAGTTCGGCGACGTGGTTGACCAGCAGGCAGTAGACGACGCGGTCCCAGCCGCGCTGGGCGTCGTACGTCATCGCTCCGGCCACGTCGGGCGGCAGCGCGGCGAGTGTGCCGGCGTGGCGTTCGGGGACGAGCTTGGTGCCCTCCAGATCGCGGAAGAGGACCTGGGTGGGCATGCCGTCGCCGTCGACGCAGATCAGCACGTTCTGCAGATGCGGTTCGAGGACCAGCCCGTGGTCGAAGTAGGCGGCCAGTACGGGCGGTACTAGGAGGTCGAGGTAGGCCGCCCACCAGTCGAGGACGGTCCCCGGGCCCGCGGCGGCGAGGAGGCGGGAGATGTGCGCGGGCCCGGTCGGGTACTCGTCGGCGACGGCGGCGGCGAGCAGCGGGGTGATGCGGGGCAGGAGCCGTCCGGGCAGGCCTTCGCGGACGATGACGCCGAAGCCTTCGAGCAGCTCGCGGTCCGGCGTGCCGTCGGGCCCGGGGAGGGCGAGGCTGCGGTAGGCGGGCTCGCGCAGTACGGCGCTGCCGGGGAAGCGGTCGGCCAGGTCGGCCAGGACCGGGCTCAGGGCGCGGGTGAGGGCGACCGCTCCGGCCAGCTCGTAACTGGCGTTCTTACGAAGGCAGTTGGTGATGCGGACGTTCAGGCTGAACTTGAGGAACGTCTCGCCGTCGTAGAGCGTGCGGACGGACGCCGTGGCGGCGAAGGGCCTTCCGCCCTCGCCGAGGTCGACGATGTCACCCCGGTCGAGGGCCGCGCGCAGCGTGGGGTGTTCACGCAGCATCTCGTACTGCCAGGGGTGGACGGGGAGCAGCCGGTGGCCGTGCGGCACGTCCGCGCGCTGCCGGTCCAGCGACGCGGCGGCCGCGGGTTCGGCCATCTCCTCGGCGATCAGGTGCGCCCGGACCGCGAGGTGCCGCAGCGGGAACGAGGCGCCGGCCTCCGGCGCGTACGAGGACCAGGAGCCGGCGCTGCCGGTGCGCGCCTTCGGGGTGGGGTGGAAGCGGTGTCCGAACACCAGCGACTGTTCCGAGGCCACGTAGGCGGAGAGAGCGTCCGTGGCGAGCATGGCGGCCGGGGTGTCGTCCGCCGGCCGTGCGGCGAGCCCGGCCGCGACGGCCCGATGGCTGGAGTCGACCTGCTCCAGGAACTCCTCGTTGCGTACCCCCGTGCGAAGGGACAGCTCGTCGTGCACGTAGGTGGCCAGCCGCTGCCAGTCGACCTCCGGCCAGCCGCCGTGGTCGTCGTCCTCGCACACCGGCCCGCTGAACCGGTGCGCGCCCACAAGGGACGTACGGCGCAGGGCGATGCGCAGCAGCACACCGCGGCGGGGCAGGCGCAGCAGCAGGTGGCCGTCGGCGACGGCGGTCTGCCGCTCGGGTCCGGAGACCTCGCGCAGCAGGCAGTTGAGCAGGGTGTGGGTCACTGCCTGTTCGGCGGTGGGCGGTCGGACCGGGGCGGTGCGGCGGGGAGCGGCATCGAGCGAGTCGGTCAGTGCGGGCATCAGCGGCTCCAGCGGGGGCGGAGAGAGGGCAGGGTGGGGACGCATACGGTGATCAGGACGATGGCTCCGGCGGTCGCGGCCGTACCGGCCTCGCGCGCACCTGCCGGGGGCCGAAGGACATGGACGGGCGTCCAAGGACGTCCGGCGCTCATGCCGGATCACCGGCTCGTAGCAGGTAGTTGGGGCCGCTGGTGTAGTGCTTGTTGATGTCGGCCGCACCCGAACGTTCCTTGCTGAGCAGCGTTCCGGCGGTGACCATCGCCTTGACCGGCAGCCGCGGCGCGTCCAGCACCCGGGCGCGCAGAACCGCACCGGGCTCGCCCACGCCGGTCCCGAGCCGCTCGACGGCCTCGGCGAGGCGGTCGCGTACGAGCCCGAGGACTGCCGGAAGCCGGGCGCGACCGTGCCGGGCGAGGCCGAACGCGTAGGCGCCCGCGCACAGATGGAGCGTGATGGTGGTGAAGAGGTCGGCGACCGGTCCGTCACCGTCGCCGAAGACGCGCGCGTCGTCGAAGTCCGCGGGCCCGGGCGCCGCGTCCCCCAGCCGCTCGCGCAGCCGTACGGCGTTGATGCGTGGTCCGTCGTTGTCCTTGAGGAGCAGCCGCGGCCGGGTCCGGCCGTCCGCCTGCCGGTCCAGCACCAGGGAGATGTTCTGCTGGTGCGACTCCAGCGCGATCCCGTAGCCGAACAGCGTGGTCTGCCAGTCGAACAGCAGGGTCAGCAAGGCGTCCAGCAGAGCGAGCGGGTCACCGCCGTAGAAGCGGTCGGCGAGGTGGTCGACGACCAGCCGGCCGCCCGGCGCCTCGGCGAGCAGGGCGGCCATGGGTACGACGACCGAGCCGTCGAGTCCGGCCGGCTGGCGGCGGCACAGTACGGCGAGCAGCTCGTGCCCGGCGTGCGCGTAGCCGGTCTCGTCGGCGTGCAGGACGGTGTCCCGAAAGCGCGGCTCGCGGGCGGTCACCGCCTCCAGCAGGCGTTGGCCGGCGGCTCCGTCGACGAGGGTGCCGGGCTTGATGGTGCGCCGGTTGCGCAGCCCCAGTGTCGCGGTGGGCAGGGGCAGTTTGAGGTGCAGGGACGGATCGGCGGTCACCGCGACGGTACGCATGGACAGGGTCGGTACGACGTCGAGGTGGCCGCGGCTCGCGAGGATCGCGGAGTCGGCCAGATCCGTGGCCCGCAGGGCGGCGTCCAGCGGGGCGCCGACGGTCAGCGGGTGTACGGGCAGGGCGACATGCGTGTGCTCGGCCTCGGGCAGGCCGAGCGCGGCCGGCGTGGGCCAGCGGTCCGGGAGCACGCCCGTCGAGAGGGTGAGCGCCCGGCGGGGTACGGCGAGCCAGCGCAGGGCGAAGCGTGGGTGGAACTCGGGTGCGTAGGCGCGTAGTTGCCGCGCGTCCAGCCCTGAGCGGCCGCGCGCGGTCGGGTAGACGGGGTGGTCGAGGCGGGCGGCGAGCGTGTCGTGGGCCAGGCCGCCGGCGAGGCCGGTCCAGTCGGCGGGGTCGGCGCCGTGGCGTGCGGTGAGCAGCTGGGCGATCTCCTGCCGGGTTCCGGAGTGCAGCCGCAGGGTGGCCAGCGTCTGGCGGCATTCCTCGGCGAAGGCGTCGAAGCCGTCGCGGTCGGGGGGCTCGGCCCGGGTGCGCAGCGCCCCGAGGACGGTCGAGACGGTCCTCAGCTCGCCGTCCGTCTCGCTGACGAGCAACGGCAGCCGGGCGGCATGGCGGCTCTGGAACCCGTCCTCGGTCACGGGCAGCAGCAGGGCGTCGCCGGGGTGGGCCAGCCGCAGCCAGGGGCCGTCGGCCCGGTGCACGAGCGTGCTGCGGGTGCGCAGGCCGACGACGTCCTCGCGCAGCAGGGCGCTGAGGACCCGGGTCAGCAGCTCGGCCTCGGCCGGGTCGGTGGCCGTCGGGGCGGTCACGGCCCGATCTCCCAGCGCTGGGCGGCCAGGAAGCCGGCCGTCGCCTTGTCGACGGCCTGCTGGTCGGTGCCGGTGGCGCGCAGGACGCCGAGGTAGTCGCGGTTGGTGCCGTACAGCTCGTGGCGTTCGCCGATGCTCCGTAGCGGACGGTAGGTCAACCGGACGTCGTCGACGGCGAGTTCTGTGGCGGCGGGGGCCGCGGTCAGGGTGCCGGCGCGGTCGGCGCAGGGGTACTCGAGGCGGGCTGCGCCGTCGCGGCGGGCGCCCAGTTCGGCGGGGAGGGGTTCGCCCAGGTGGGTGCGGAGGATGTGCTCGAAGAGCGGGATCTCCAGGAGCTGGGCGAGCAGCAGGTCGCACTGGTCGCCGATGGCACGGTAGTTGACCTCGATGATCCGCGCCCGGCCGCCGTGCACCACGAACTCGGTGTGACAGGCGCCGAACCCGACCTCGAGCGCGTCCAGTTGGGCGAGGACCTGCGCGCGCACCGCTTCCGGGTGGGCGGGCACGAAGGCCATCCGCTCCTCGATGAAGTACGGCAGCGGCGACAGTTCGGTGTGGAAGCCGCCCAGGACGTGCCGGACGCGGCCGTCGCCGAGGGTCTCCAGGGTGTACAGCTCGCCGGGCAGGTACTCCTCGACGACCAGAGCGGCGCCCGGACGGCGCGTCAGGATGTCCGCGCAGCGTGCGACGAGTTCCTCGGGCCCGTCGACCAGCACCACGTCCTCGCTGGCGACGCCTTCCCGGGGTTTGACCACGCAGGGGTACGGCGCGTCGAGGGCGACCGGTTCGGTGAGTTCGGCCGACCAGACGGTGTCCACGCCGGTGGCGGCGAGGTGGCGCCGCATCTCGGCCTTGTCCTTGGTCCGCAGCGCGGCCCGCCAGTTCTTCGCCGGGAGCCCGAAGTAGTCGGCGGCCAGGGCGGCCTGGGTCTGGAGGTGGTCGCTGTTGGTGAAGATCGCGTCGGGCGGGTGGTGGGCGGAGATCCGGGTGATGACGGCGCGGTAGTCACGCACGTCGCACTCCCGGACCTCGACCTCCGGATACGCGCGCCGGTGCGGGTCCGGCTGGTCGGTGAGGACCGTGACGTCGAGGCCGAGGCGGGCCGCGGCGGGCAGGAAGCCTTCGGTGACGGAGTCGGTGGGGTTCAGGGCCAGCAGGTAGAGCCGCATGGTGGGGGGATGACTTCCGCTCTGGGGTGAGGAGTTGAGGCGCGGACGCGCGGATCAGATGCGGCCCCGCCCAGGGCGACGGGAGTTACGTCTCCGGAAGGTCCGCGCCGGTGGCCTCGGCCAGGTCGGCGGGCATCCGCTCGACGCGGCGTCGGCGGGTGACAGGGGAACGTGCCGGAGGGCACGGAAGGGCACACCCGTGGGTGCGACCCGTTCGGTCGTGGTCGCGGTCACGAAACGTGAGCTTAGGGTAGCCTTGGTTTAGTTTCCAAACCGCCGTCACACGCGGGCGACATGGACACCCCTTGATCGACGACGCGGCGGCTCGCGCGGATCGCGACTACGATCCGTCCACTAAGGTAAGGCTTACCTACTTTTTTTGGGCCGAAGCCTCATGCGCCGAAGCCTCATGCGTCGAAGCCTCATGCTCAGGAGTGATCCCATGACCGTGGCCGTGGAGTTCCCGCCGACCGCCGCCACGACCGGCGTGCCCGGCCTGCTCACCGCCGGCTACCGACGCCTGGGCGATCTCTGCGAGGCACTGACCGTGCGCGTCCAGGACGACCCCCGCGCGGCGCCTGCCCAAACGGGTTGTTCCGGAGCCGAATTGACGGACAGTCAAGCGTCCCTCGAAGCGTTCATCGAGGCCGAGGCGGCCCGGATCCACGACCGCCACGGGCACACCCCGCGCCGGGACGTCGCCGCGTCCCGCGCCCTCCACGACTACGCGTGGTCGGTCGGTCTGCTGATGAGCGGGGTCTGGTACCTGGAACAGCGGGTGCCGCGCATACGCCCCGAGGACGTACGCCTGGACCTGGCGTCCGGGACGTACACGATCACCGCGGGCTCGGACCTGGCCTGCCTGCCCGACGACCCGGCGGCCGCCCTCCCCGGCGCCCTCCCCCTGGCCGACGAAGAGGCCCTGCGCGCCGCGCTGCGGTCCGCGGTCGCCGACCACATGCGTCCGCTGCTGACCGCGCTCGCCCCGTACGTCCGGCGCGGACCGCGCACCCTGTGGGGCATGGTCGGCGACGACCTGGTCTCCGGGATCTGGTACCTCGGCCGCACACTCGGCCGGGAGGCCGCCGCGATCCGGGCCGCCACCGCGCTCCTGCCCTCCCCCAAGGCCCCCTTCCCCGGCGGCGCCGACTTCCGTCACCTCACCGGCGGCGACGGCCGCCACCACCCGACCCGCACCCGCATCGGCTGCTGCCTCTACTACACGATCCGCCCGGCCGAGGCCTGCGCCACCTGCCCCCGCACCTGCGACGCGGAACGGCTGCGCAGGCTGGAGGCCTGAGGCGCCCCGGCCCCGGCCCCCGCGGCGGAGTGAGGCCCGGGAATCCTGGCGCCCGGTACGCGTTGAACACCGTGTGAGCTCAGTGATCGCGGCAACCCGCTTCTCCGTACTCGACCGCTCCCGTACCCGCGAAGGGCACGACGGTGCGGCGGCGCTGCGTGACACGGTGGGGCTCGCGCGGGACCTGGAGCGCCTCGGTTACCACCGGATCTGGGTCTCGGAGCACCATGGCGTGCCCGGAGTCGCCGGTTCCGCGCCGACCGTGCTGGCCGCGGCCGTCGCCGCGGCCACCCGTTCCATCCGGGTGGGCACCGGCGGGGTGATGCTGCCGAACCACCAACCGCTGGTCGTGGCCGAGCAGTTCGGCGTACTCGATGCCCTCTTCCCGGGCCGCGTCGACATGGGGCTCGGCCGGTCCGTCGGCTTCACCGACGGGGTGCGCAGGGCGCTGGGCCGGGACAAGGACGATGCCGACGACTTCGCGGCGCAGCTCGACGAGCTCCTCGGCTGGTTCCTCGGCACGTCCCCGACCGGCGTGCACGCGCGGCCCGCCGAGGGCCGGACCGTGCCGCCCTTCGTGCTGGCCATGGGCGAGGGCGCCACGATCGCGGCCCGCGCCGGGCTGCCGATGGTGATCGGCGACCTCAGGAACCGCGAGAAGATGCGGCGCGGCATCGACCACTACCGCGAGACGTTCCGCCCCTCCCCCTGGGCGCGGGAGCCGTACGTCGTGATCTCCGGCACGATCGCGGTGGCCGACACCCCGCAGAACGCCCGCCGCCTCCTCGTCCCCGAAGCCTGGTCGATGGCGTACTCACGCACGCACGGCACCTTCCCGCCCCTGCCGCCCGCCGAGCGCGTCGAGTCCCTGCGGATGACCGCCAGGGAGCGCGGCTTCTACGAGTCGGGCCTCACCGGTCACATCGCCGGGACCGAGGACCAGGTCGCCCACGAACTGGAGACGGTGATCAAGGAGACCGGCGCGCAGGAGGTGCTGGTCACCACCAGCACGTACGACCGGGACGCGCTGCTGGACTCCTACCGGGGGCTGGCCCGGCTCGCGGGACTGACCGCCCTCTAGAGTCGGCGGTGTCGTGTCGGGTCATGAGTCCCACTGGTCGCAGTACTCGATGTGGATCTCGCGGGCGTCGCCGAGAATGCCGTCGTTGGAGTGGAGTTCTGTGCAGAAGTACGGGTAGCTCGGATGGACGGGGACGTAGCCAGGACCGTTGCGGGCGACATCGAGGAAGTGCCGGGCGGTCTCCCTGAACACCTTCGCGCTGCCCGTCATGAACAGAGTCTCCGCGTGGAGATGCTGATGGAACAGGTCCCGGTTCTCCCGGTGGTGCCGTGCCCCGGGGTCGACCACGGCTCCGTCACCGCGGCCCGCCCCGGGCAGCGTCACGGTCTGCGGGCGCCCTCGGCCCAGTCGCCCGCGTACTTCCTTCCAGCGCGAAGGCGCGAATTGCCGCGAGTGATGCAGCAGCACGAGGTCAAGCTGGCGTGTGCCGGCTGCGGGGAGGTCGCGGGAAGGGGCCGGGTTGCCTCGTATCGGCAGGTGGATCAGCGCGTGCGGTGAGGAGGCGGCAAGCTCCCACAGCCCGCCGATTCGCCGCGCCGCGTCCTGATCGAGGTAGGCGTCCAGGTGCCGGTCGTGATCGATGAGCACGGCGCGGTCCAGTGGGCGGGCCGGCCGGATCACTTTGAACTCCGCGGATCCGAGGCGTGCTTGATGGATGGTGACGGGTAGTTTCATCGGTTCTCCGGGATACGCCGACTGACGTCTGCAAGAGCTCCTCAGCCCTGGAGGGACAGCACGATCCACCGAACTCGCGGCCGAGGCCGGGGGATGAGGAAGAACTGACGTGCATTTTTTGATCATCCGATTGATCGAGCAGTTGATCAACTACCGTGTTGGGGCATGAACGCGGACGGATGGTTGGCGGACACCCGGAGCTCCTACGACACGGTCGCGGTCAGCTATGCCGACCAACTGCGCGGGGCCCTGGCAGGGACGCCGTACCTTCGGGCGGCGCTGGAGTTGTTCGCCGGCATGATTCACACAGCCGGCGGCGGGCCAGTGGCGGATGTGGGCTGCGGACCGGGGCACGTCACCGCCCACCTGCATGGGTTGGGCGTCGACGCATTCGGTATCGACCTTTCACCCGCGATGATCGACGTGGCTCGGCGTGACCATCCTGACCTGCGGTTCGAGGTGGGCTCGATGACGGATCTCAACCTGGCCGACGCGTCGGTCACCGCCCTGCTCGCCTTCTGGTCGTTGATTCACGTCCCTGACGATGCGATCCCTGCGGTCTTCGGCCATTTCCGGCGGGTGGTGCGTCCTGGCGGACCGCTGCTGCTCGGCTTTCACATCGGCGACGAGTCGCGACTGAAGACGGAGGGCTACGGCGGTCACCCGATGAAGGTCCATGTCCACCACCGCCAGCCTGTCCAAGTGACAGCCTGGCTGCGCGATGCCGGGTTCACTGTCGAGGCTCAATGGCTGCTCGGCCTCGACGGGCACATTCCAGGAGCAGTCCTTTTCGCGCACCGCCAGTCCTAGGCCCCTGTCGTCGCATTCCCGTCCGCCGGGCGACGCCTGGCGCCTTGGCCGGCTGCCGGCCCGGCGGGCAGACTGCGCACATGCAGCTCCCCGCCGAAGCCGTTGCCGCCACCGCGCTGATCGAGGTCGTGAGGATCTCCGCCCTCCCGGCCAAGCGGGGCGCCCCGTACCCCGGCAGGACGGTCGCCCAATGCCACGAGGTCCTTATGCACGGAACGGCCGTGCCACCTGCGCTGGGCACGCAGTTCTTCGACGCGGACACCCCGCCGGCTCAGGCCCTCCTGGCCCTCTTCCGCGCGGCGGCCCCGTAACCGGCCGACGTCATGGTGCTGCGGTCCGGTGGGAGTTTCAGAGGGCGTTCAGGTCCACGGCGGAGGCGATGGCGTGGGACCCGGCCTCGTTGGGGTGCAGGCCGTCCTCGACAACGTAGCCGGGGCGCGGCAGGGCCGGATCGGCCGGGCTCGCGAGGGCACGGTCGACGTCGAGGACGGAGTCGTACGCGCCGCTGGTGCGGATCCAGTGGTTGACGGCGGCCCGGACCTTCTCGCCCCGTTCGCTGTAGACGGGGAAGAGGGCGCCCTTCATGGGCAGGATGGTCGCGCCGACGGCCTTGACGCCGCGGGCGTGGGCGGCGCGGATCAGCTTCTTGTGACCCTCGATGAGCTGACGTGCGGTCACACGGGGCGCGGAGCCCATGCAGGGGTCCCCCATCTCGGGCGCACCGATGTCGTTGGCGCCCAGGTGGATGATCACCGTGCGCAGGCCGGGGCGGTCGAGTACGTCGCGCCGGAATCGGTCTTCGGCCTTGTCCCCGTAGCAGGGCGAGTCGTTGAGGATCCGGTTTCCGCCGATGCCGGCGTTGACGACGTCCAGCGGGCGACGGTCGGCGACCAGGCGTTCGGCGAGCTTGTCCGTGAAGCGGTTGTCGGCGCCGGGCGTGGCCCCTGTCCCGTCCACGAGCGAGTCACCGAAGACGACCACGGTGCCGCGCCGCGGGGTGGCGGGGCCGGACACCTCCACCCCGCTCAGGAAGTACCAGGCGTTCGTGGCGTCCTGGAAGGCGTCGCCGCCGGAGTCGGACAGGTGGCGTCCGGCGGCACGGTACGACGTGGCGGTGGTGAACCGGTGGAAGGTGGCCGGGCCGGTGCGGCCGGCGAAGTACAGGGTGACTGTCAGCTTCTCCAGCGGAGAGGTGCTCAGGGCCTCGGCGTCGCTCACGGCGTCCCGCCCGGGGGCGATGGTGGTGCCCTGACTCCCGCCGAACCTCAGCTCGCGTGCCGTGCCCGGCCAGACCTGGGCGTCTCCGGCGGACCGGCCGACGGTCGCGGCGGTGATCCGCAGGGGCGTGGTGCCGTACGTGTGGGACAGCCGGATCCGCACCGTGGATCCGCCCGTGGCGACGCGGACCACTTGGCGTACGGACTGGTCGGCGAATCCCTGCCGCGACCAGTTGGGCCCCTTGTCCTCGCTCCCCTCGACGGGCCGCTGCACGGCGGTGCCCCACGCCCCCGTCCACACCGGCCCCCCGGTGGCGCGCGGTTGCTGCCGCGCGTCCTCCCGCGCCACGGCGGCCGCCGAGACGACGAGCGCGGTGAGCAGCGCCGTGACGGCGGCGAGCATGCCTCGTCGTCCCGTCGTCCTGGGCGGACGCGGCTTTGCTGAATGCATCAGAGATCTCCTCGGGAAAGAGTGATGAGGAGATCTCACCGTCCTTCGGGTCGGAGATCACCGGGGCTGTCCCCCGAATCGGCCTTCGGGTTGGCCCCACCCTGCGTCGGGCCCGCGCGCGTTCCGCCAGGTCAAGCCGGCGCGCTCCCGCCGACGGCAGCGGCCGGCACCCCGTGGTCGTCCGGTGCCGGTCGCGCTGATTCCGAGAGACCGCTCGAGCCTCACCCCACGAGCTGGTAGATGCTCTTGGCCATCAGCCACAGGCCGAGTGCCAGGGAGATGGACACGATCGCCTGGTCCTGGTGGCCGTCGATCCATGCGCGCAGCTTCCTCAGTCTGACCTGGGCGGTGAGCGGCCGGAACGTGGCGTGCAGCTCCATCGCCAGCAGGCTCGAAGTGGCGAGCAGGCAGTACCCCGTCAACGCGAAGTACGTGGCGGCGGACGACATGTTCGCCTCCACCACCGTCGCCGCGCCTGCGGCGACCGCGCCCCAGGGCTGGAGAAGGACGCCGAACCCGGCGGCCGCCCACACGGAGACGTGGTCCAGTCGCGCCATCCACTTGGGGGACTGGCGGGGCCGGCTCCCCCGGCGCCGCTTGCGTTCCCCGTAGAACACCATCCCCAGGCCCAGGATCAGCTTGAGGACCAGAACGGCGGTGGAAGGCGCGCTTTTGTGGGGCGGCGGTCTGCCGCCTGTGAGCAGGACGACGACGGCGATCAGCAGGACCAGACAGGCCAGCCACGCCAGAATGAACGCGAGCCCCTTGCGGACTCCCTTGGGCGCGGACAAAAGCAGGATGAAGGCGGTGTTGTGCAGCGGCCCCAACGTGATGGCCACGCCAATGACGACGAGGTCGAGAACCACGCGTGCCCTCCGATCGAGGAGCCCGCTCGATGGGCGTGCCTGGCCGAAGACCGCCGGTGTGACCAGGTCCTCGCTCGGGCCTCAGGGGCTCAGGAGGCCCATGGCTTCGGCCCTCGCGAACTCGGCGTCGCCGAGGACACCCTGGTCCCGCGGCGGGCCTGACTCCTTGAGCGGGGCGATCCAGTTGTCCATGCCCGCAGCCGGCGCTGCGGGCGGCTGATCGGGCTGCACCGGGGCCTGTTGCTCATCCTGTGCCGCCCACCGGCCGGCTTGCCACCGGGACACCACGGTTCGACACGGCAGTTGCTGTTCCGGCGACGACGGCTGCCCGAGCGATACCGCGAAGAAATCCAGGTAGGCGCTTTTCTCCTTGGATCCGTCGACTGCGAGGCAAGCGGCTTTCCGCGGACCGGGGTCTCCGCAGGCCAGCGGTTTCCAGTGGAACCGGCGGTTTCCAGTGGAACACGGCTGGGATCTACCCGCACGCCCACCGGTCAGGACCCGACCGGGCGTGCATCGACGTGCGCACACCTGCGCATCGTCGCGGAACGCACACATCCGGTGACTCTTCGCTGCTATACAGGCACAAGGGGAAGAAGGCACACCGTACGTTTCGGGGGAACATCCGTTGGTGAACGAGCACGACCCGGTGCGGGCGGACGACAACGGCCTGCTGAACGCGCCGCCAGGAACGACCGAGTTCCTGCATCTCGTGCGGGCACTGGTGCCCAGGCCGCGGCGTGGCGAGCGGTGGCTGCCCGCGTTGGAGATCGACGGCCCGCACGCGCGAGCCGTGTACGACGTGCTCAACAGCCGTCTGGTCACCGCCGCTCGGCCGACCCCGTACTGCGCGGTGCCGTCGCCCGAGACGGAAACCCGGGTCGGTCACGGTCCGGAGCCCACGAACGGCACGGCCAGGACGGGCGGGACGGACGGGACGGGCGGGACGGACGGGACGGACGGGACGGACGACCCAGCCTCCGACACGGAAGTGTCCGGCCGACGGGCGGACCGCGGGGGAACCGCGCTGGCCGAGGAGGCCGATCCCGCCGGTCACGCCCTCGATCACCAGGACGTCGAGGCGCTGCGGGTCCTGCTGGACGAGGTCTGCCACGGCCTCGCACGGCAGCGAAGCGGCCAACCGCGGCTGCGTTTCCGGCACTTCTCCCTGGTGCAGTGGGCCATGAACACCCGGCTGCCCGCGGGTGCCCGGACGGACGAGTATCCCGCCGTGCTCGCCGCCGACCTGCGCGCGACCCGACGCGGAGCGGACCGCCCCGCGGCCGACCTCACGGGCCTCGGCGGCGCGCTCGATCCCGTCCTTCAATTCCTGTGGAACGTACTGACGGTGGCCGTGCCCCCGGCCTTCTTCCGGGTGGTGGCCGGAGGCCGTGTTCCCGGACTGGGGCGCACCTACCGGTGGTTCATGCGGCAGCCCTACCTGAGACCTCAACTGTCCGGGAACTTCCTCGGCCTCGCCGAACGGCTGACCGCCGGTTACCGGGCCGACGAGCCCTCCGAACAGGTGGCGAAGCTGCTGGTGCACGCCTTTCTGGAGGACCTGCGTCGCTCGTTGCGGCGCCGTCCCTGGCGGCCCGGCGGCTGGCGGCACACGGCGTACCCCGTGGTGCAGATCCGCAGCGGGGAATCACCCACCACGAGCCGGACACTGCTCCGGCTCGTGGAACAGGTGCGGGACGAGACCGGGCGGCTCGTGCCCGTCCTCCTGGTACACGTCGCAGGCCGGCAGGACGGCGGCCCGGTACCGTCCGCTCCCGCCCACGCGCTGCGCATGACGGATCTGCACGCGATCGACCGGAACCAGTGGGCTCCCGTCTCGTACCGAAGCCGTCTGGCGCGCCGGACCTCCGCGCCGACGGCCCGGGTCCGCGGGCGGCGCCGGCTGTGGGCCGATGGCGAGGTGGACGCGGAGCGGGTGCCCGCCTCCGCCGTGGTGGCGGCCCCGGCTCCGCCGTGGTTCAGCCGCCCCGTCGTGATCGTCGCCGCCTGCCTGTTGCTCTTCGTGCCCGCCGCGGTCTGGTCCGGGCGGTATCTGGGGATTCCCGGCTGCCTGCACCGGCCGTTCGCCGCCGACGTCGTCGTGCGCGACGTCGGCGGAGAGTGCATCGGCTTCAGCGACGGCGCCGCCCTCACCTTCAACAACCAGCCCGGCCAGGAGAATCTGCACTACATCCAGGAGCGCATCTTCGCCCAGAACCGGGATGCCAGGAGAGCCTGGGAAGAGAGCGGCCGGCGCCGCCCGTACGTCACCGTCGTGTACCTGGGCACGCTGACCGGTCGTGCCACCCAGGCCGGTGAGGAGGCGTACGCCGCTGAACGCGAAGGCCTGGAAGGCATGGCCGCCGCCCAGTACATCGGGGTGCGGGCCACGGTGAACACCTCCTCCGTCCCGTTGCTGCGCATCGTCATCGCCAACGCCGGCTTCCAGATGAAACACGCCGACCTCGCCGTCGACATGATCGCCCGGCTGGCACGCCAACCGTCCGACGCCCCGGTGATCGGTGTCGTCGGACCCGTCGAGAGCCGGACCGCCAGCGCCGTCGCCCTGCGCCACCTCAATCGGGTGGGTCTCCCCGCGATCGCACCGGCGCTCTCCGCCGACCACATCGACAGCAACTCGAACCTGTACTTCCAGATCTCCCCGCCCAACCGGGACCAGGTCCATCTGCTCTCCGCCTACGCACGCCGAAAGGGCTGGAAGGGCCTGCACATTTACGTCACCTTCGGCGAGAAGTCCAGCCGCAAGGACGACCTCTACGTCGCCACGCTTCTGGACGACTTGAAGAAGGAGTTCAAGGGCACCAGCGATCTCACTTCCACCAAGTGGCATCCCGGACGGTCGATGCAACGCGAGTGCGATTACCGCGGCATGCTCTTCTTCGCCGGCCGGTGGTCGGAATACGGCGACTTCCTGGCGGGTCTGCGGCAAGCCTGCCAGAACAACGACTGGCCCCGGCACCTCGTGGCCGACGACTCCGTCAACCGCTACATGGCCAACAAGACGCTCCGCAAGACGGCGCCGGACAACCTGACCATGCTGTACGTGTCCAAGTCGGGCCTGGCGACGTGCTCCTCGCTGCGCCGCCCCGACCCGGACGTCGGTCAGTTCCTGGCCGCGGTGCAGTCACCGGACCTGCTCAGCCCGCCCAGGTGTGTCGGTGGGCCCGGCCCTCAGCAGTGGATCGGCGAACAGGTCGGTCTCGCGTACGACGCCACCATGCTCTTCAGCCAGGCCGTCGAGCAGCTGGCCGGACGCATCCGTGTGTGGCCCCAGCCATGGGACGGGCGGATGATCGACCCGGCGGCCGTCCACACCGAGATCCTCCGGGGGAACGCGAAGGGTGGCTGGCCTGGCGTCACCGGCCACCTCTCCTACGACATGGGCTCGGGCGAGCCGAAGAACAAGCCGCTTTCGCTCCTGCGCGTCGACGACATCACCGATATGGACAAGCTGCCCACCGAGGTCTTCGTGTGCAACCCGCGGGGAGCCCAGGGCGCGGCCGTGTGCAACAGCAGCACAGCGGACCGGCCGTGATGACGGCAGTGGCTTCCATCCCGTGCACTGGTCCATGGACCTGTTGATGATTTCCTTCATGATCTCCGAGGTGCCGCCGTAGATCCGCTGGATGCGCACGTCCGCGTACCGTCGGCGGGCGGCGAAGGAGGGGCCTCAGGGATGCGACGTCGACTGCGGCCCTGTGCTCGCCCTGCGCAGGGCTTCCTGCGCCGCGTCGGCAAGGGCCCGGCGGTCGGCGCGGTCACCGGCCGCCGGCATCGGCAGCACCTCGACCTCGGCCACCAGCCCTCGCGCCGACGCCACCCGCCACAGTGACGCGAGCAGCGGGTCGTCGCCCACGAACGCGGGCGTGGTGCTCGCCGCTCCCCCGGCGGACCGGTAGTGGATACGCACGGGCTGGACGGGCACGCCGGCGTCGAGTGCGGCCTGGAAGACGGCCCGCCGGAACCGGCCCTGGGCCCGGCCGCACCAGGTACTGCCCTCCGGGAAGGCGACGACGGCCGCCCCGCCGCGCAGGGCGGCGGCGATCCGCCCCACCGTGTCGGGCAGGGCCCGCAACCGGTCGCGCTCGATGAAGAGGGTGCCCCCTCGTGCCGCCACCGCGCCCGCCACCGGCCACGCGCGGACCTCGGCCTTGGCGAGCATCCGTGCCGGACGGACGGCGGCGAGCAGCGGGATGTCCAGCCACGAGATGTGGTTGGCCACGACCAGCAGGCCGCCGGTGGGGGCGGCGGCCCCGGTGATGCGCACCCGCACACCGGCGGCACGCGCCACGGCCCGGCACCATCGTCGGATCAGCGGGTCGCGCTCCGCCGCGCGCATCCGCCCGACGGCCGGGGTCAGCAGGACACCGGCCAGGACCAGGAGCAGGAGCGCGGTGAGCCGCAGTACCGCGCGCGGCACGGCGGTCCAGGCCGCCGTGCTCTCCACGCATCCACGCGCAGTGCACGGCGCGGTGGGCAGCCATGCGCTGACCCGCGCGGCGGAACGCCCCCCGGCGGACCCCGCGGGAAGGGGCCGCCGAGCGGCAGACGCGGACGCGGGGACGGGCACGGCCCCGGAGACCGACACGGGACCAGGAACCGGCACGACCCCCGACACCGGCGCAACCCCCGGCGCAGCCGCGGCCGTCGGCACGGACCCGGGTGCCGGCACAGCCGCGGTCGTCGGTCGGACCGGCGCGCTCGGGCCGGGCGGCGTCGCCCCGGCAGGGCGCGGGCACGGTCGGACCGTGGGACGGGGACGAGGGAGCGGCACGCCGGGGAGCGGGGGTCGCGGCGCTCCGATGCGGGGCGCGCTCATCACGCCGGTACGAGCGAGAGGAAGTGCCGCAGATAGCGCGGGTCGACTCGGCGCATCGGCAGCAGGACGTAGAGGTCCGCGACGCCGAAGTCCGGGTCGTGCGCGGGGCGGCCGCACACCCAGGCGCCCAGGCGGAGATAGCCGCGCAGCAGGGGCGGCAGTTCGGTGCGCGCCGGCCGGGCCACGCCCTCCGGGTTCCAGGGCAGCCGCGGCCGTACCCGGTACTCCTCGGGCGCCAGGTGCTTGGCCTCGACCCGGTCCCAGGTGGCCGCGGCGAGCGCACCGCCGTCGGCGAGCGGAACGGAGCAGCAGCCGGCGAGCCACTCGTGGCCGCCGTCGACCATGTAGCGGGCTATGCCGGCCCAGATGAGCCCGATCACCGCGCCGTCCCGGTGGTCGGGGTGGACGCAGGAGCGGCCCACCTCGACGAGTCCGGAGCGGACTACGGCGAGCGGGCCGAGGTCGAACTCGCTCTCGGAGTAGAGCCGGCCGGCGACCGCCGCCCGCTCGGGCGGCAGCAGCCGGTAGGTGCCGACGACCTGACCGGTCGCCGTGTCGCGGACGAGCAGGTGGTCGCAGTACGCGTCGAAGGCGTCGATGTCGAGCCCCGGCTGCGGGGTGGACAGCAGGGCGCCCATCTCCGTGGCGAAGACGTCGTGGCGCAGCCGCTGCGCGGCCCGGACGTCGGCTTCGTCGCGGGCGAGGGTGACGGTGTAGCGGGCGGGGGCCGTCGGCTGCGGCGGGCTGTCGAGGGTGGAAACGCCGGTCATGGCTCACTCCTGGTCACGGGCCGGTTCGGCGAGAACGGGGGCGCCCCCTGCTCGAACGCAGGTGAGAGCCCGGGGCAAGCAGACCGGTGGGGTACGGCCTGCCCGCTCCTGTTCTTCCGATGCCGGCTGACCGGCGCGTGACCCGCGAAGAGAGGCGGGGTGTGAGGTTGTTGAATGCCAGGGGTGCCTGGCGGGACCGGGGATGAGCACCACTCCCGGCCCCGCCCGTCCGCACTTTCCGGCGAACGTTCGGTGAACGAGCGCCCCGACCAGGGGCGCGGGGAACCGCGCGGCCGGCCACAGCGGGCCCGCGGCCGACGACCGCCGTACCACCGGCGGCCGACAACCATCCGGGCACCCGCGGCCGACACCGCCCTACCAGCAAAGTGCTACCGCTTGGCCGCCTTACGAGTCGCCCGCAGCCACTCCTTGTTCATGCCGGTGATGGAGACCAGCGGGATGCCCTTCGGGCAGGCGGTGGCGCACTCTCCGGCGAGGGTGCAGCCACCGAAGCCCTCCTCGTCCATCTGGGTCACCATGTCGAGGACGCGGGTCTCGCGCTCGGGCGCGCCCTGCGGCAGCACGTTGAGGTGGTTGATCTTGGCCGAGGTGAACAGCATCGCCGCGCCGTTCGGGCAGGCGGCCACACAGGCGCCGCAGCCGATGCACTCGGCGTGCTCGAAGGCGAAGTCGGCGTCCGGCTTGGGCACGGCCGTGGCGTGGGCCTCGGGCGCGGCGCCGGTCGGGGCGGTGATGTAGCCGCCGGCCTGGATGATCCGGTCGAAGGCCGACCGGTCGACGACGAGGTCCTTGACGACCGGGAAGGCCGAGGCGCGCCACGGTTCGATGTCGATGGTGTCGCCGTCCTCGAAGGACCGCATGTGGAGCTGGCAGGTGGTGGTGCGCTCGGGTCCGTGGGCGTCGCCGTTGATGACGAGCGAGCACGCGCCGCAGATGCCCTCGCGGCAGTCGTGGTCGAAGGCGACGGGGTCCTCGCCCTTGAGGATGAGCTCCTCGTTGAGGGTGTCGAGCATCTCCAGGAAGGACATGTCGGCCGAGATGTCGTCCACCTCGTAGGTGGACATCGCTCCGTCGGCGTCGGCGTTCTGCTGGCGCCAGACGCGCAGGGTGAGCTTCATGCGTAGCTCCGCTGAGTGGGGTGGACGTACTCGAAGACGAGGTCTTCCTTGTGCAGGACGGGCGCGTCGCCGGTGTCGGTGAACTCCCAGGCGGCCGCGTACGAGAACGCCTCGTCCCTGCGGGCCGCCTCGCCGTCCGGGGTCTGGGACTCCTCGCGGAAGTGACCACCGCAGGACTCGGACCGGTGCAGTGCGTCGAGGCACATCAGCTCGGCGAGTTCGAGGTAGTCGACGATGCGGTTGGCCTTCTCCAGGGACTGGTTGAACTCCTCGCCGACGCCGGGGACCTTGATGCGCCGCCAGAACTCCTCGCGGATCTGCGGGATGCGTTCGAGCGCCTTGCGCAGTCCGCTCTCGGTGCGGGCCATGCCGCAGAACTCCCACATGAGTTCGCCGAGTTCGCGGTGGAAGGAGTCGGGGGTGCGGTCGCCGTCGACGGCGAGCAGCAACCGCAGCCGGTCCTCGGTGTCGGCCAGCATCTCCTGGACGACGGGGTGTTCGGCCGTCACCTCCTCGGGGTGCGGGTTGCGCGCGAGGTAGTCGTTGATCGTGGAGGGGAGCACGAAGTAGCCGTCGGCGAGGCCCTGCATCAGGGCCGAGGCACCCAGCCGGTTCGCCCCGTGGTCCGAGAAGTTGGCCTCGCCGATCGCGAACAGGCCCGGGATCGTGGTCTGCAGGTCGTAGTCGACCCAGAGGCCGCCCATCGTGTAGTGCACGGCGGGGTAGATCCGCATGGGGACCGTGTACGGGTCCTCGGCGGTGATCCGCGCGTACATGTCGAAGAGGTTGCCGTACTTCTCCTCGACCTTCGCCCGGCCCATGCGCCTGATGGCGTCGGCGAAGTCCAGGTAGACGCCCTGCCCGCCGGGGCCCACTCCCCTGCCCTCGTCGCAGACGTTCTTCGCGGCGCGGGAGGCGATGTCGCGCGGTACGAGGTTGCCGAAGGAGGGGTAGATGCGCTCCAGGTAGTAGTCGCGCTCGTCCTCGGGGATCTCGTTCGCGGGCCGCTGGTCGCCCTTCGCCTTCGGCACCCAGATGCGGCCGTCGTTGCGCAGCGACTCGCTCATCAGCGTGAGCTTGGACTGGTGGTCGCCGGTGCGCGGGATACAGGTGGGGTGGATCTGGGTGAAGCAGGGGTTGGCGAAGTAGGCGCCGCGCCGGTGCGCCCGCCAGACGGCGGTGGCGTTGGAGTTCATGGCGTTCGTCGAGAGGTAGAAGACATTGCCGTAGCCACCGCTGGCCAGCACCACCGCGTCCGCGAAGTACGTGTCGATGCGGCCGGTGATGAGATCCCTGGCCACGATCCCGCGCGCCCGTCCGTCGACGACGATCAGGTCGAGCATCTCGGTGCGCGGATGCATCTCGATGTTGCCCGCGGCGATCTGCCGCGACAGCGCCTGGTACGCGCCGAGCAGCAGTTGCTGACCCGTCTGACCACGGGCGTAGAAGGTGCGCGAGACCTGTACGCCGCCGAAGGAGCGGGTGTCGAGCAGACCGCCGTACTCCCGGGCGAACGGCACGCCCTGCGCCACGCACTGGTCGATGATCTCGACCGAGATCTGCGCGAGCCGGTGGACGTTCGACTCCCGCGCCCTGAAGTCGCCGCCCTTGACGGTGTCGTAGAACAGCCGGTGGACGGAGTCGCCGTCGTTGCGGTAGTTCTTCGCCGCGTTGATGCCGCCCTGCGCGGCGATCGAGTGGGCGCGGCGCGGGGAGTCCTGGTAGCAGAACTGGACGACGTGGTAGCCCTGTTCGGCGAGCGTGGCGCCGGCGGAGCCGCCCGCGAGGCCGGTGCCGACGACGATCACCGTGTGCTTGCGGCGGTTGGCGGGGTTGACCAGTTTGGCCTCGAAACGGCGGGTGTCCCACCGCTCGTTGATCGGGCCCTGCGGGGCCTTGCTGTCGACGACCGGCTCACCGGTCGCGTAGTCCGCGTAGGAATGCATGGGTCAGCTCACCACTCCGGTCATGACGCCCACGGGTACGGCGACGAAGCCCGCCGTGAGCAGCAGCGCGAGAACATTGGCGACGGTCTTGAGGGCGCGGTCGCGGGTGCGGCTGCCGGCGCCGAGCGTCTGGGCGGCGCTCCAGAAGCCGTGCCGGATGTGCAGGCCGAGCGCGAGCATCGCGACGATGTAGATGATGTTGCCGTACCAGGTGGAGAAGGTGTCGACCACGTTCTGGTACGGGTGGCCGGACTGGAATCCGCCCGGGTGCACGGAGCCCGTCGTCAGGTCGAGGATGTGCCAGACGATGAAGAGGCCGAGGATGACGCCGCCCCAGCGCATGGTGCGCGTGGCGTAGCTGGCCCGCGCCTTCCGGTGCACGTACTTGCTGGGGCGCGCCCTGATGTCGCGCCGGCTCAGCTGGTAGGCGGCGGTGGCGTGGGCGACGACGGCGGCGACGAGGGCCACGCGGATGATCCACAGCGCCCACTCGTAGTGGAGGAAAGGCTCGCCGAGGGTGCGCAGCCAGTGGGCGTAGTGGTTGAACTCACCGGATCCGAAGAAGATCTTCAGATTGCCGATCATGTGGACGACCAGGTAGAGCAGCATGACGAGCCCGCTCACCGCCATGACCGTTTTCTTGCCGACGGAGCTGTCCCAGACGGTGCGTGCCATGGACGACCGTCGGTCCGTCCGTGTTGCCAGAGCCATGTCTCAGAACGCTAGGGCCGGGATGCCGATCAGTCCAAGACATGGTCCGGCTGGATTCCATAGGAATGCCCTATCGTGGGGTGGGTGCAGTTCCAACAGCTCCAGTACTTCGTGGCGGTGGCCGAGACCCGGCACTTCACCCGGGCCGCCGACCTCGTGCATGTCGCACAGCCCTCGCTCTCCCAGCAGATCAAGGCCCTCGAGAAGGAGCTGGGGGCGGATCTGTTCCTGCGGGCGCGCGGGAACATCACGCTCACCGACGCGGGCGAGGCGCTGCTGCCGCTGGCCCGCCGCATCCTGGCCGACGCGGACACCGCCCGGCACGAGGTGCAGGAACTGGCCCAGCTGCGCAGCGGGCGCGTCCGCCTCGGCGCGACCCCGAGCCTGTGCACGGGCCTGCTCCCGGACGTGCTGCGCGCCTTCCACGACCGCTATCCCGGCATCCGGCTGCTGATCGAGGAGGGCGGCTCGCACGATCTCGTACGGGAACTCGCCCGCGGCGCGCTCGATCTCGCGCTGGTCGTGCTTCCCCTGCCTACGCCGTCGCCCGCGCTGACGACGGTGGAGCTGCTGCGCGAGGATCTGGTGGTGGTGTCGTCACCGGACGCCCCGGCACCGGGCCGGGGCCGGCGTACGGTGCGGATCCCCGATCTGGAGGGCGAGCGCCTGGTGATGTTCCGCCACGGCTACGACCTGCGCGAACTGACCGTCGCCGCGTGCCGTGCCGAGGGCTTCGAGCCGGACTTCGCGGTGGAGGGCGGCGAGATGGACGCCGTTCTGGGCTTCGTACGGGCGGGGCTGGGGGTGGCGGTCGTGCCGCGCATGGTGGCGACGCGGTCGGGTCGGGGTTTGCGGGTGACCCCGCTGGCCCGCCCCGGTCTGCACCGTACGATCGCCCTGGCCCACCGCAGCGACGTGGCCCCGCCGCGGGCGGCCCGCGAGCTCCAGCGGATGCTGCTGGAACGGTGAGCGCCGGACTGCCGCGACTGGTCGGCCTCAGTCAGTCCCGGTCCACGGCGGGGCGCGGTGGGCACGTGGGGCACATAGGACGCGCAGGGCAGCCGTCGGTCACCACGTCGGGATGTAGCCGCCGTCGATGACCAGGTCGCTGCCGGTGATGTTCCGGGCGCGGTCCCCGGCGAGGAACAGGACCAGGTCGGCGACCTCGGCCGACTGCGAGAAGCGGCCGGTGACCGTCGCGCCCGCCGCCCGTGCCACCACGTCGTCGGGGGTGATCCCGGCGGCGGCCGACACCGTGGCGGCCACCCCGTCGCCGCCGAGCCACAGTTCCGTCTCCACCGGACCGGGGCTCACCGTGTTGACCCGGATGCCCTTCGGGCCGACCTCCTTCGACAGCGCCTTGGAGAAGGCCACCAGGGCGGCCTTGCTCGCGCTGTAGTCGATCACCAGCGGGTCGGGCAGGGTGGCGTTGACCGAGCTGATCGTCACCACGGAGCCCTGGCCGGCCTCCAGCATCAGGGGCAGGGCGGCCCGGGTGACCCGTACGGCGGTGAGCAGGTTCAGGTCGACCGTGCGGTGCCAGTCCTCGTCGGTCACCGACAGGAACCCGCCGGTGCGGGCCGGTGCCGAGCCGACGTTGTTGACCAGGATGTCGATGCGCCCGCCCGCCGCCCCGACCAGTCGTCCGGCCCCCTCGGGCTCGGCGAGGTCGACGGGCACCCAGGTGACGGAGCCCTCCTCGACCAGCCCGTCCAGGCCCTCGGACGTGGTACGGGACCCGGCGACGACCTGCGCCCCCGCCCCGGCCAGCGCCTGCACGACGGCCAGTCCGATGCCCTTGCTGGCGCCGGTCACCACGGCGGTCCGGCCCTCGAGTTCCTTGCTCATGGTTCTCGACTCCTTCGCACGGCGGATTCGTTGGCGGCGGCACGCTTCGGGCGTCGGGGACGGGTCCGCGGCGCGGGAAGTGTTTGAGCTCGGTGCCCGCCGGCGAGTCTGCGTAGAGCTTGTACACCGAGCGTGTCACGACGTCCGGGACGGTGTGGCCGGCCCGGCCCGCGATCCCGGCGAGGGAACGGTGAGGTGCTCGTGCGGGGCGTCGGCCTCGGCCGGCTCCCGCACGTCGACGAGGCCGTACCGGTACCGGGTCCGCCGTCCGGTAGACCGGACGGCGCCGCTTCGCGGGGCACCCGGCAGTTTCCGGGCGATCAGTCCGCCAAAGGAGTGGCCGACGGCGACAGCCACATGTACGGCACGGTCGAACGCGGGTCCGGCCGCCGCGGGCCTCGTCGGTCGTGGCGAGGGCCGCGGCGGCCGGGAGGTCCGGCCTCGGCTACGGTCACGGTGCCGGAGCCCGGCCCCCGGGGAAAGCACATCAGAGGGTCATGCCCCGGCCCGTCCGCAGGTCAGCCGGTGGCGTCCACCAGGGCCAGCTCGTGCAACCGCTCCGGCGGTCCCGGCCGGGCGTAGTACCAGCCCTGGGCCGTGTCGCAGCCCAGTATCCGCAGCTGCTCGGCCTGCGCGCCGGTTTCGACGCCCTCGACCGTGACCGCGAGGTCGAGACTGTGCGCGAGGGTGACGATGCCCTCCACGATCTTGAGGTCGACGGGGTCCGCCGGGTACTGCTGCATGCCCTGGGTGAAGGAACGGTCCAGCTTCAGAATGCTCACCGGCAGCCGGCGCAGGTTGGCGAGGTTCGAGTAGCCCGTGCCGAAGTCGTCCAGGGCGATGTCCACGCCCATCTCGGCCAGTCGGCGCAGGGGTTTGAGCAGATCGTCGTCGGCCCCGATGAGCGCCGACTCCGTGACCTCCAGGCACAGCGCGCCAGGTTCCAGACCCGACCGCTCCAGGATGTCGACCGTGTCGGACACCAGCCCGGGGTGGGTGAGCTGGCACGGTGACAGATTGACGTTGATGCGCAGCGGGGCCGCCGCCTCTGCGCAGTGCCGCTCCTGCCACTCCCGGGCCTGCCGCACCGACTGCTCCAGGACCCAGCGGCCCAGCGGCACGATCAGCCCGGTGTGCTCGGCGAGCGGGATGAAGCGGTCGGGGCCGAGCACACCGTGCTGCGGATGCAGCCAGCGCACCAGCGCCTCGGCACCGCGGACGCTGCCGTCGCCGAGGTGCACCAGCGGCTGGTACTCGATGAAGAACTCGTTCCGGTCCAGGGCCGCGGGCAGTGCCGTGGTGAGACCGTGCCGGGTGATGGCGCGGGCGTCGGCCTCGGGGTCGGCCAGCTCGAAGCGGTTGCCACCCGCCGACTTGGCCCGGTACATGGTGATGTCGGCGCTGCGCAGCACCTCCGCCGGACCGCGTTCCCCGGCCGGGCCCTCGACGATGCCGATGCTGCCCCGCACGGCCAGCTCCCGGCCGTCGATGCTGATGGGGGTGACGAGCGCGTTCATGATGCGCCCGGCGAGTTCGTCGACCTCGCGCTCGGTGTCGGGTCCGGTGGTCAGCGCGACGAACTCGTCGCCGCCGAGCCGGGCGACCATCTCGCCGGGCGCGGTCGCGCACGACTGCAACCGGTCGGCGACCTCGACGAGCAGCCGGTCCCCGGCCGCGTGCCCGAGGCTGTCGTTGATGGTCTTGAAGCCGTCGAGGTCGAGGTAGCACAGCCCGAACCGCTGCCCCCCGCCCGCCGACAGCGCCTTCTCCAGCCGCTCGAAGAAGAGGGTGCGGTTGGGCAGTCCGGTGAGCGCGTCGTGGGTGGCCTCGTAGCGCAGCCGGAGGTTCAGCAGCCGGCGCTCGGTGGTGTCCTCCATCAGCGCGAGCTGGTACTCGGGCCGGCCGTCCGCGTCACGCAGCAGGGACACCGTCAGGTTGGTCCACAGGACGGTGCCGTCGGGCCGGTAGAAGGCCTTTTCGACGTGGTAGTGCTCGCGCTCGCCGCGGACCAGCTCCTCGTACAGCCGCCAGACCTGTGGAGCGTCGTCGGGGTGCGTCCAGTCGGTGACGTTGCGGCCGCGCACCGCCTGCTCGGAACCGCCGAACATACGCAGCAGCGCGCCGTTGATCTGGAGGATGTTCCCTTCGAGGTCGGCGATGCCAATGCCTATGGCCGCGCCCTCGAAGACCGCGCGGAAGCGGGCCTCGCTCGCGTGGAGCGCCTGCCCCACCACCCCTTGGGCCTGCAACGCGGCGACGGAGATGGCCTCCTGCTCGGCCAGCGTCCGCTCCCGCAGCGCCTGCGCGAAGCCGGCCGCCATGGCGTGCTGCAACCGCGAGGCACGGGTGCGCAGGGCCTCCTGGTCCCCGGGGGACGCGTCCGGGGTGCCGCAGTAGAGCACCAGGTAGGCGTCGACGCAGTCGAGCGTGGCGCTGAGCGCGTCGGGGTCGGTGCAGTGCGCGTCGATCAGCGCGGCGCCGACCGCCTTGGCCTCGGCCGCGTCGAACGCCCTGGCCCGCAGCGCCTCGCTCAACCGCCGGGCGAGCGGCAGGAGTCGGTTCTCCAGCTCCGGACGGGTCAGCGGCGTCGAGGTCACCGGGAAGACCGCCCGGCTCCAGATCGTCGCGAACCTGCGCAGTCTGTCCTCCGGTCCGTCCGGCTCCGGGGTCACGCCGCGTGCCCCACGCCGGCGAATCCGGAGAAGGCATACGGATCCTCGTCCTCGGGTGCCGTGTCGGGCCGCCAGTTCGGCATCGGCACCAGTCCGGGTTCCACCATGTCGTACCCCTCGAAGAACCGCGCGACCTGTTCGCGCGAGCGCATGATCAGTGGGTTGCGGATGTTCCTGTACACGTCGACCGCGCCTTCGGCCCGCTCCTGAGGGAGCGGAACTCCCTCGTACGAGGCATGCGTGACGACGAGCAGGCTGCCCGGCGCGAGTGCGTCGCGCAGCTCGGCCACTGCCCGGTACGGGTCGTCCGCGTCCTCCACGAAGTGCAGTATGGCAACGAGGAGGAGCGCGACCGGACGGTTCAGGTCGATCAGCCCCTCCACCTCGGGGCTCGCGAGGATCTCCCGGGGCTTGAGGAGATCGCCCGCGACGACGTCCGCGCCCTCGGTGCCCGCGAGTACGGCCTGGCTGTGCGCCACGGCCACCGGGTCGTGGTCGACGTACACGACCCGGGCGCCGGGGTCGGCCGCCTGCGCCACCTCGTGCACGTTTCCGAAGGTGGGGATGCCGGAGCCGATGTCGAGGAACTGGGTGATGCCCTCGTCGACCGCGTAGCGCACGGCGCGGCGCATGAACGCCCGGTTGGCCTGCATGATCTTCGGGAGTCCCGGCATGAACTCCATCGCCTTGCGGGCCGCCTCCCGGTCGACCTCGAAGTTGTGCGAACCGCCCAGGTAGTAGTCGTAGATGCGGGACACGCTCGGCACCGAGATGTCGATGCTCCGTGGGGCCCAGGCGGGACGCTGCATCTAGCTCTCCAAGGCGTAGGCGACGGCTGAGACGATCCAGTGTTCGAGCTGAGGCTACTGATCGCCCGCCAAAGGAGCGAGCAAAAACGGAAATTGACCGTCCGCTCAGGCTCATTGCCGCCGTCACGTGCCGAGTTGACGTTCCGCCGACGCCTCTCGAACACGTCCCGTGCGTCCCCGCGAAACGCGGGAACGCCGAAGTGGCCCGCCCCCTCCGTTGCGGTGCGGAGGGGGCGGGCCGGGTCGTACGCGCTGTACCGTTCGTCCGGCACTCTTGCTTCGGTGTCCCCCTCCCTTCCGCGACTGTTGCCGTTCGGGTGAGGCGATCAACCCTGGGGAGATGATCTCTACTTCGGCGCGCCGACCGGCTTTCCGTCGGGCGCGACGGCGTACCAAGTGCCGCCCACGCCCTGTCCGTTGGTGTCCCCGGCGGCCTTGTCACCGGAGAAGGTGTAGATGGGCCAGCAGTTGATGGTCTGCTGCTTGGCGCCGTCCGGACGGGCGAAGTTCATCAGGCCCTTCTTCTGGACGCCCTTGGTGTCGTCCGCCGCGACCGGCGCGACGACGGGCCACTTCTCCAGGCAGGCGCCGACGCAGGCCGACTTGGGGGTGGGCCAGGCCTGGTCCTTCAGGAAGCGGTAGACCGTCTTGCCGTTCTTGTCGACGACGATGTCGCCGAGCTTGGGATCGTTGCGGACGGAGAGTCCGGGCAGATCGGTGGCCGAGGCCTTCTTGCCGTCGGGCGCCGCGGCGTACCACGTGCCGCCCACGCCCTGGCCCTTGGTGTCACCGGCCTTGGTGTCCTTCGCGAACCGGTACATCGGCCAGCCGGCCACCGTCAGCTGCTTGGTGCCGTCGGACCGGGTGACCTCGCCGAGCAGAGCCTTGTCGATGCCGGTGGCGGCCGAGGCGCCCTCGGCGGGAACCGGCGGCCAGGCCTTGGCGCAGTCGCCGTCACAGGAGGACTTCGGCGGTTCCGCCGTGTCCTTGTCGAAACGGTAGAGAGTGAAACCGGCGGCGTCGGTGATCACCTTGCCGATCTTCACGTTCTCGGCAACCGTCAACTGACCTGCGGATTCCGTGGAAGACGAGTTCTGCTCCTCCTTGGAATCCGCGCCGTAACCATTTCCGGATCCAGCAGCGGCACCGGGGCTGGAGGTGTAACCGGCGGCAGGCGCGGCTGCGCCCACGTTCTGACTGCCTGTCGACTGGGTGCCAGATTCCTGACCGCACGCCGTCGTGAGCGCCAGCACGGCCGCAGCTGCCGCTACGAGTGAGGCGCTCCGCCAGGAGGTCTTCATGTCAACTCCCGTTAATTAGCCTGGGTGTTGCAGCGTCCTAGTGCGCCGCTTATGGCCATAGGTACGTGCGGAGGCGGCCAAAGTGTTCAAGCGCATCGCAACTTTCTTTCCGGACCCTGTGACGCCCGTCCGGATCGATCGCGCAGATGTACCCATGCCATGACGTCTCACTCCCGGTCGGTCAAACCACGCATAGGGGTATGTCCTTCGTTCGGAGCAATTCACCGAGGCTCGGGCCTGTACGGGCGCGCCGTGGCTCATGATCTCCGTCGTGTATGGACCCGAACGGACTCGATCCGCCGTCGCCATAAGGGTGTTGGCCCTGGTGGCGTTGGTCTGGATCCTCATGGGCGTGCCGCCCGAGACGGCGGTCGCCGACGCCTGCGCGTACGTCTCGACCGGCCCGGACGGCATCGAGGTGGTGGCGGCCGCCGGCGACGGTCTCCGCTGCCCCGTCCCGTCGACTCCCCCGCCCTGCCCGACACCGACCCCCACCCTCACACCGCCACCACCGCCACCTCCACCGCCACCTCCACCGGCTCCCACCCCGACGCCCACTCCCAGCCCGACGCCCACCGAGCGGCCGAGACCGACGCCGAGACCCGACCCGCCGCCACCCCGGCCGGCGCCGCCACCGCCCGTCGCCGTGGCGCCGCGGCCGACTCCCACTCCGACGCCCACCCCCACCCCCACGCCGACACCCACGCGGACTCGCGCTCCGAGGCCGAGCCCGCCGCCCGAGGCGTCCCCGGTGAGCTATCCGCGGTACCACGCCTCGGCGCACCAGCGGCCACCGCGCGGCGGCCCGCCGCTGGTCACCCTCGCCCTGCTCATCACCGCGCCCGCGGTGCTCGCCGTCGCCGCGCTGCGTCCGCGCTGATCCCTGGAGGCACTCCTTGTCGGAATGGCTTGTTCTCGCCCTCGCGATGGCGGCCGCCTGTGTCGTGGTGGTCATCGTGACCCTCGTACGGCATCGCACGGCCGCCGAGGACGACGATCCGTCCGAGACCCCGGACGTGATCGAGTACATGACGATGATGATCGGCGTGGTGTACGCCATCGTCCTGGGCCTGGCCATCGCGGGTGTCTGGGAGGCGCGCAGCGTCGCCCAGGACCACGTGCAGACGGAGGCCCAGGCGCTGCACGAGATCTCCGAACGGGTGCGGGTCTACCCGCCCGACGTCCGCGACCGCATCCGCGACGACGTCAACGCGTATGTCGGCCAGGTCGTCACCACCGAGTGGAAGACCATGGCGGACAAGGGCCGGGTGACCGCCCGGGGCGCGGAGCTCTTCCAGCGCATCCGCCAGGACGTGACCGACTACCAACCGAAGACGGACTTCGAGGCTCAGGCCTATCAGCCGCTCGTCGACCAGGTGTCCGCGGCCGACACCGCCCGGGCCTCACGCGCCGACTCGACGGGCGCGACCATGCCGGGCGTGGTGTGGTTCGGGCTGATCACGGGTGCGGTGGTCACCATCGGGATGGTGTTCGCCCTGCAGATCCGGCGTACGAAACGGGAGCTGGTCCTTGCCGGGCTGTTCTCCGCCCTGATCGCCTTCCTGCTCTTCCTGATCTGGGACTTCGACGCGCCCTACAGCCGGGGCGTCGCGGCCTCCGCGGAGCCCTTCCTGGCGCTCTTCCCGCACCTTCACGGGTGACGGATCCTCACCATCGGGCGCCTTGCGCGCCGCCGCAATGCCGACGGCGAGGCCTGACGCACCCCGCACAGCCTTCCGCCCGGATCCGGTCAGGGTCCAGGGCGGAGGGCTGTCGCGTGCGGTCTCCGAAGAAGGCCGGCGGTCGGGCCGGCGGCCACCGGTCAGCTCTTGTTCTCGGTCCGGCGGCGCATCCAGAAGAACCCGCCGGCGATCACGGCCGCCGCGACGAGTCCGCCGCCGATCGCCATGTCGGTGGGCGTGGCGCCGATGGAGCTGCTACCGCCGAGACCGCCGCGGACGCCGCCGATGACGGTGAACGCGTTGGGCCGGGTCAGGGACTGGGCGTTGTTGCCGTTGCCGTTGCCGTTCCCAAGTCCGGTGCCGTGACCGTTCCCGAGACCGTTGCCGTTCCCAAGACCGTTGCCGTTCCCGAGACCGTTGCCGTGACCGTTGCCGTTGCCGTTGCCGAGCCCGTTCCCGTTCCCTAGGCCGTTGCCATTACCGAGCCCGTTGCCATTACCGAATCCGTTACCAAGTCCATTGCCGTTGCCGAATCCGTTGCCGTTACCGTTCCCGAGCCCGTTGCCGTTCCCGAATCCGTTACCGAGTCCGTTGCCGTTGCCGTTGCCGAATCCGTTCCCGTTCCCGAGGCCGTTGCCGTGACCGTTGCCGTTCCCGAGGCCGTTACCGTTCCCGAAGCCGTTCCCGTTCCCGATTCCGTTCCCGTTCCCGTTCCCGAAGCCGTTGCCGTTCCCGAAGCCGTTGCCGTGACCGTTGCCGTTCCCGAGCCCATTGCCGTTCGCGTTACCGAAGCCGTTGCCGTTCCCGACTCCGTTGCAGTTCCCGAAGCCGTTGCAGTTCCCGACTCCGTTACCGTTGCCGAACCCGTTGCCGAATCCGTTCCCGAACCCGTTGCCGAATCCGTTCCCGAACCCGTTGCCGAGCCCGTTCCCAAATCCGTTGCCGAACCCGTTGCCGAACCCGTTGCCGAATCCGTTGCCGAGCCCGTTCCCGTTCCCGTTCCCGACCCCGTTACCGGGCCCGCCGTTAGCGCCGTTCACGACTCCGGTGCCATTGCCGCAGCGGGCCGTAATCCCGTACGAGCCCGGGCGCGCGTTGCGGTCGATGGTGACGCGGGCGCTCGCCGAGTTGTGCCCCGCGGGGCTCAGCCGGGTCGTCGGGAAGACCGGCGAGGAGACCGTGCTGCCGTTGACCTGGCACCTGGACCCTTCCACGGTGATCGTCAGCTGCCCGCCCCGCGCGATGACTCTGGACAGGGCGACGATATTGCTCGGGTCGCTCAAGGCCGCGGCCGTGGGGGCGGCGAGCCCGACGGCCAGGGCCACGGCGGCACCGGCCGCCAGGGCACGAGAAGTACGCATGTGATCCTCCGCGAAAGACGCCCCCGGGACCCGTCCCCGGTCGATCGGCGAGAAAGCGCCTCCAGATAGACCCTCAGACGCCGGGGACAGGGCCGCATTTCGAGAATGGTCCGTCCTGGTGAGAGGACACGCCGGGCGGATTCCGCGCAATCGGTTATTGCCGCAGGTCACGGACTGTCAGAAGTTTTCCGCCCCGCGGCAACTCGGATGGCTCACCACAGAGGTTCCGCGCCCCCCGTTCGCCCGTGCCTCGTCGCTCTCGGGGCTCGCTGCGATTAGTGTGCTCATATGCGCGACGGACATGGCGACGGCCACGTCGAGAGGGGATTGCGAATGTCCGTGTCCGAGCTGGCCGAAGAGGAGGAGCGGCGGAGGAAGCGGGCCCCGTGGGGCGTGATAGCGCTTGTTCTGCTGACCGGCCTCGCTCTCATTCGGAATGGTTCGGGGGAGTTCGACGTGGGCCCCCCGCAGCCGGCGACGGCGGCGGCCGCGGACAGCCGCAGCACCCCGAAGCCCCCCACCGCCAAGCTGCCCCGGCCCCTGCCGTACTCCGCGGCCCGACGCGTTCGCATTCCGGCGATCCAGGTCGACGCCCCCGTCACTCCGGTGGGTCTCGACATGTCCGGCTGGGTGGACGCACCGTCGCCCGACGACCCGAATCTCGCCGGCTGGTTCACCGGCGCGGTCTCGCCCGGTGAGAACGGGACTGCGGTGGTCGTGGGCCATGTGGACAACATGAAGGGCCCGGCCGTCTTCTACGGCCTGGGGGCGCTGAAGAAGGGCAACCGGGTCGAGGTCGAGCGCAAGGACGACAAGGTCGCCGTGTTCGAGATCTACGGAGTCGAGGTCTTCGCGAAGAGCAGCTTTCCCAGCGACCGCGTCTACGCGAGCAAGGGCGCCCCGGAGCTGCGCGTCATCACCTGCGGAGGAGGCTTCACCAAGCAGAACGGCTATGACGGGAACGTGGTGGTGTTCGCCCGCCTGGTCGAGGTCCGCTGAGCGTTCCCCGGCCGGGCGGGCCTCCCGCGTTATGCGAACTGCCGTCGGGGCACCGTGAGGTGATAGCCGGAATCCAGCAGCGCGGGCAGATAGTCGCGCAGCGCCCGCACACTCTGCGAGCGATCGCCGCCGGCGTCGTGGGAGAGCACGACGACGCCGGGGGCGGCACCGTCCTCCACCCGGTTCACGATGGTGCGGGTGCCCGGGGTCGTCCAGTCGAGCGAGTCGACCGTCCAGGCCAGCGGCTCCATGCCCAGGTCGGCCCCGAGCTGGAAGGCCGCCCGGTTCCAGACACCGTACGGCGCGCGGAACCACTGCGGCGGCTCGCCGTACGCCTGCTCGATGACCTCGCTGGTGCGTTCCATCTCGGAGCGGATCCCGGACCGCGACAGCTCGGTGAGCCGGGGGTGCGTCCAGGTGTGGTTGCCGACGACGTGCCCGTCGTCGGCCATCTCACTCAGCAGGTCCTTGTTGTCGACGGCCATCTCCCCGCACACGAAGAACATCGCGCGTACGTCGTACTCGCGCAGGGTGCGCAGGATGTCCGGGGTGTAGCGCGGATCGGGGCCGTCGTCGAAGGTCAGCACCATGCTGCGGCCGCGCCCGGAGATGCGCAGGAACGGCTCGTGCCGGACGACGGTCCGCGCGGGCGCGCTGCGTGGCGGGCCATAACCGGTGAGGGGCCGCAGACGGTAGGCGGAGGGCTTGAGCGCGCGGCGCACCGGTGGGCCCGCGACGGGGGCGGTGTTCCGCACCGGGCTCCCGGCCGGCTCGTCGGCGGTGAGCAGCCGGGCCGTGCCTGCCGCCCCGGCCGCGCCCAGGACAGCGGCACCGGCGAGCAACGCCCGGCGCCGCGTGAGCAGCTGATCCTTTTTCATGATTTCATCAGTCGCCCGGACGAGAGGCGCCCCCGCCGCGCAACACCGGGACGGGCGCGGGAAAGCACCCGTTGGGACCATCCGCCCGGCGAAGTGCCGAACGAGCCGAGTGGGCGGAGCCCGTCCTGTGCCGAGTCGGCGGAGCCGACCGCACCGGCTCAGCGGCGGCGTACCAGTGGGAACGGCAGGGTCTCCCGGATCGTGAGGCCCGTGAGGAACATGACGAGCCGGTCCACGCCGATGCCGAGGCCGCCGGTGGGTGGCATCGCGTACTCCAGCGCGTCGAGGAAGTCCTCGTCCAGCTCCATCGCCTCGGGGTCTCCCCCGGCGGCCAGCAGGGACTGCGCCGTCAGCCGTCTGCGCTGCTCCATCGGGTCGGTCAACTCCGAGTAGGCGGTGCCCAGTTCGGTACCGAAGGCGACCAGGTCCCAGCGTTCGGCCAGGCGCGGATCGGCGCGGTGCTGCCGGGTGAGCGGGGAGACGTCGGTCGGGAAGTCCTTGTAGAAGGTGGGCAGTCCGGTCCTCTCCTCGACCAGCCGCTCGTACATCTCCAGGACCACGTCACCACGGCCGTCGTCCGCGGTGTACGGCACGCCCGCCCGGTCGCAGTGCCGGTGCAGGGCCTCAAGGCTCGTCCCGGCGTCCAGCTCCTCCCCCAGTGCCTCGGAGATCGCGCCGTACACCGTCTTCACCGGCCACGGTCCGGAGATGTCGTGCTCGGTGCCGTTCTTGCGGGCGACCGGTCCCCCGAAGGCCGCGGTGGCCGCGCCCTGGATCAGTTCGCGGGTGAGGTCGAGCATCACGTCGTAGTCGGCGAACGCCTGATAGGCCTCCAGCATCGTGAACTCGGGGTTGTGCTTGTAGGAGACGCCTTCGTTGCGGAAGGTGCGCCCCATTTCGAAGACCTTCTCCAGACCGCCGACGCACAGCCGCTTCAGGTAGAGCTCGGGGGCGATGCGCAGATACAGGTCGAGGTCGTAGGCGTTGATGTGGGTGGTGAAGGGCCGGGCGTTCGCGCCGCCGTGGATCTGCTGGAGCATCGGCGTCTCGACCTCCAGATAGCCGCGGTCGAGGAGCCCCTGGCGCAGCGCCTGGACGGCGGTGGAGCGGGCCCGTACGACCGCGCGGGCGTCGGGGCTCGCCACCAGGTCGAGATAGCGGCGGCGCACCTTGGCCTCGGGGTCGGCGAGGCCTCGGTGCTTGTCGGGCAGCGGGCGCAGGCATTTGCCGGTGAGCTGCCAGTCCGTGACGAAGACCGTCGGCTCGCCGCGGTCGCTGGTGCCGGTCCGGCCGGTGGCGGTGATGTGGTCGCCGATGTCGGCGTCCTTGCCGAACCGGTCGAGCGCGGGCCCGGACCCGGATCGGGTGAGGGCGAGCTGCAGATCACCCGACCAGTCGCGCAGCACGGCGAAGACGATGCCGCCGAAGTCGCGTACGAGCATGACGCGGCCCGCGACGGTGACCTGCTCGCCCGCCGGAGAGCCACGGGCCCGGGCGAGGGTGTGGGTGCGCGGTGGGATGCCCACGGGGTAGGGGTCGGTGCCGTCCGCGCGCAGCCGGTCGAGCTTGCTCAGGCGCACCCGGACCTGTTCGGGCAGTCCCGGCGCGCCCGGCCCGGTCTCGTCGCCCTTGTCGAGGCCGAGCGCCGACAGCGACGGCAGACCCTCGGTCGTCGTCGGCTCGGTGATCCCCTTGGAGTGGCCCTTGCCCCACAGCTTGCGCAGCGAGGGCACGGAGACGAAGCCCTCGGCGATGCCCGACGCCAGTCCGATCCGGGCGAGGGAGGCGGTGTCGCCGTAGCAGATGAAGCGCGGGTACCACTGCGGGTGGTACTTGGCGTTGGAGCGGTACAGGGCCTCCAGCTGCCACCATCTCGAGAAGAAGAGCAGCAGTCGGCGCCACAGACGCAGGACCGGCCCGGCACCGATACGGGCGCCCTCCTCGAACACCGAGCGGAACACCGCGAAGTTCAGCGAGATCCGGCGTATGCCCGTCCGTCCGGCCACGGCACACAGCTCGGCGACCATGAACTCCATCACTCCGTTGGGCGCGGCACGGTCACGGCGCATCAGGTCGAGGGAGACGCCGTCCCCGCCCCAGGGCACGAAGGAGAGCAGGGCGAGGAGTTTTCCGTCCTCTCCCAGGGCCTCGACGAGGAGGCAGTCGCCGTCCGCGGGGTCGCCGAGCCGGTCCAGGGCCATCGAGAAGCCCCGTTCGGTCTCGGTGTCCCGCCAGGCGTCGGCCCGGCCGACGACCTCCTCCATCTCCTCGTCGCTGAGGGTGGAGTGCCGGCGTACCCGGCAGGTGGCGCCGGTGCGCCGCACGCGGTTGACGGCCTGCCTGGTCACCCGCATGTCGCGGCCGTCGAGATCGAAGTCGGCGGTGTTCAGGATCGCCTCGTCGCCCAGTTGGAGCGCGCCGAGTCCGGAGCGGGCGAACGCCTTGGCGCCCTCTTCCGAGGCGCCCATGACGGCGGGCGCCCAGGCGTGGCGGCGGGCCACGTCGAGCCAGGCGTCGATGGCGTGCGGCCAGGCCTCGCGGTCGCCGACCGGGTCCCCGCTGGCCAGGCAGACACCGGCCTCGACCCGGTAGGTGACGGCGGCCTTGCCGCTGGGCGAGAAGACGACGGCCTTGTCCCGGCGGGTGGCGAAGTAGCCGAGGGAGTCGTCGGCGCCGTACGCCCCGAGCAGGGCGCGGATGCGCGGCTCCTCGTCGCCGTGCAGGGCCGACTCCATGCGCTGGGAGCGGAAGAGGGTGGCGGCGGCGTTGAGCAGGGCGAGTGCGCCGAACAGGCCGAGGAGGAAGGACACGGGGCGTGGTGTGCGTCCGTCGAACCGGCGTCCGGACACCAGTCCGCCGCAGACCCGGTCGGCCGCCCACAGCAGCCGCTGGTCGCGCGGCAGCGTGCCGGGGAAGAGTTCGACCAGGCCCCACCCGACCAGGATCGCCACACCGAGCCCGGCGAACAGCACGGCGAGGGCCCGCCACGCGGCGCCGCGCCGGGAGGCCGCGTAGAACTCCTTGCGGGCCGCGATCAGCAGCGCCAGCGCGAGTGAGCACACGATCAGCGAGACGACCGACTCGGCGTAGTGGCCGAGGGCGAGGCCGAGCAGGTCGTCGAGGGTCACCAGGCCGAGGTAGACGACCACGAGCCACCAGGTGACCTTCTTGCGGGCGGCGGTCGCGGCGGCGAGCAGGAAGAGGAAGACGCCGTAGGCGAGGTTGGCGCTGACCGGGACCACGAACCTGTCGAGGTCGCGCACGAACGGGCCCAGCAGACGGCGCAGCGGCGCGATGAAGGCCAGCAGGACGCACAGGAGGCCGAGGGCGCCGAAGAAGGTCGCGAAGCCCTCGGGCACCTTGCTGAGGAAGCCGCCCCAGGACGGCCGTGTCGGGCCGGTGGCGTGCCCGGGTCCGGCGGCCTCCACGGTGGCACTCATGGTTTCGACTGTAGGAAGACCGGGCCCGCCCCGCCCGTCGAGCGCCGCGACCCCGCCTCTCGGGCGCCGGTCCCGCCCTTCCCGCCACGGTCCTGCCCCCACCCGTCGCCGAGACGGCTCCGCGGGCTCCCGCCCGGCTCGGGACCTGCCGCTTCCGATAGCCTCACAGCCGTGACGGAACAGCACTCCCACCAGTTCGAGCGTGGCACGGACGGTCCCAAGGTGATCCTCGTCGGGGTGGACGGCTCCGACTCCTCGCTCCACGCGGCGGCGTATGCCGCCGGCCTGGCCAGACGGCAGCACGCGCTGCTCGCCGTCGTGTACGTGCAGCCGGTGATGGCGGCGGGAGCGGCGCTCGGGGTTCCGGTCGCCGACACCACCGACGAGATCGCGGCGGACCTGGTCCAGTACATCCGTGACGCGACCGAGCGGGTCAAGGACATATTCGAGGTGCGCTGGGAGTTCCACACCTTCCGCGGCGACCCCTACAACGGCCTGGTGACGGCGGCGGACGAACTGAAGGCGGACGCGGTCGTGGTGGGCGCCTCCGAGCAGGCGGGGCACCGGATCGTCGGGTCCGTGGCGGTCCGCCTGGTCAAGGCGGGGCGCTGGCCGGTCACGGTCGTGCCGTAGCCCGCGGACGGGCACCCTCGGCGCGGTGCGCGGGAGAGCGCCGGACGCGGCCGGAACGCACCCGCCGTCGGCCATGCCGTGCGTGGCATCTTCCGTCCCCGCTGTCCCTGGGCCATCATGATCCGCCGTCAGCCGATTGCCGTCTGCGAAGAGGTGAGGCTCATGGCCGGGATCCGAATGGGTGAGGGTGTTCTCCGCCGCAAACCCATCGAACAGATCGAGGAGACGGAGGCCGGCACACAGCTCGAGCGGACACTCGGGCTGTGGCAGCTGACCGCGATCGGGGTCGGCGGCATCATCGGCGCCGGCATCTTCACCCTCGCCGGGACGGTCGCGAACGGTACGGCCGGCCCGGCTGTTCTCGTCTCGTTCCTCATCGCGGGCTTCGCGAGCGCCGCGGCCGCGCTGTCGTACGCGGAGTTCGCGGGCCTCATCCCGAAGGCGGGCTCGGCGTACACCTACGGCTACGCGGTGCTCGGCGAGCTCGCGGGCTGGTTCATCGGCTGGGACCTGCTCCTGGAGTACACGGCGATCGTGGCGGTGGTCGCGATCGGCATCTCCGGGTACTTCGGCTTCCTGGTCGGCGAGCTGGGCGCCGATCTGCCGGCGTGGATGCTGGGCGCGCCGGGCACGGGCGGCGGGCACCGGGTCGACCTGTTCGCGGCGATCCTGTGCCTGCTCATCGCGTATCTGCTGAACCTCGGCATCAAGAGCGCGGCCCGGTTCGAGACGGTCGTGGTCGCTCTGAAGGTCCTGGTCGTGCTGCTGGTGATCGGTGTCGGTGTCTTCCACATCGACACGGGCAACTACCACCCCTTCTTCCCGTACGGGGTCGGCGGGGCGTTCACGGGCGCGGCGACCGTGTTCTTCGCGGTCTTCGGCTATGACGCGATGTCGACGGCGGCCGAGGAGTCGAAGGACGCGCAGCGCCACATGCCGAAGGCGATCATCTACTCGCTGGCCATCTCGATGGTGCTGTACGTGGCCGCCTGTCTGGTCCTGACCGGCATGCAGAACTACAAGGACATCGACAAGGAGAGCGGCTTCTCGACGGCGTTCAAGTCGGTGGGTCTCGGCGGTCTCGCGGACGTGATCGCGGTCGGCGCGATCATCGGCATCCTCACCGTGATGTTCACGTTCATGCTGGGCGTCACGCGTGTCTGGTTCAGCATGAGCCGCGACGGACTGCTGCCCAAGTGGTTCGCCAAGACGCATCCGACGCGGCACGTGCCGACCCGGGTGACCTGGATCGTGGGGTTCGCGTCGGCCGCCATCGCCGGGTTCCTGCCGATCGGCCAGGCGGCCGAACTCACCAACATCGGGATCCTGCTGGCGTTCGTCGTGGTGTGTGTCGCGGTGATCGTGCTGCGTTACCGGCAGCCGGATCTGCCGCGCACCTTCCGCACACCGTGGATGCCGTACGTCCCGGCGCTGGGGGTGATCTTCTCGATCTGGCTGATCACGTTTCTGCAGTGGCGGACGTGGGTGCGGTTCGGCGTGTGGCTCGTGATCGGCCTGGTCATCTACTTCGGCTACTCGTACAAGCGCTCGGAACTGGCCAAGGGCGTCAACTCCCCATGACGAGGCCGTCCTTGGCGGCCCCCCGGCGCAGCACGACGTCGCGGATCCGGTCGCGTACGGGTGCCGTCCCGGCGCCCTGCGCGATCGCGGCGTTGAGGTCCACGACCCGGCCGAGGTCGAATCGCTGCGGAATGAACTCGGCCTTCGTCACCTGCCAGCGCTCTCCCGCGCGGGCGGGCGGGGCGAAGGTGAAGCGGCCGATGGTGCTCTCCTGTCCGCGCGGGTCGCGGAAGCCTTCCCGGTTGGCCATCTCCCCGGCGATCTGGTCGCCCAGGCCGTAGACCACCCAGGTGCCGTTGACCTTCTCGTACGGCTGGGGGACGTGGGCGCGGGTGCCGAGGATCAGGTCGATGTCGGGGCGGCCCTTCGTCTGCGACGCGGTCAGTTCCCTGCTCAGCCGAAGCTGCTGCGCGTCGGGCTCGTCCTGCCACTCGGTGCCCCAGCCCAGGGATACGACGACCACGTCGGCGCCCGCCGCCCGGGCGGCCCGGGCGTCCGCGACGATCCGGTCCCGGTCGATCAGGTTGACGGCCCAGGGTTCTCCTGCGGGGAGCGGACGGCCGTTGATGTCGTGGGTGTACGCCAGGTGGGCGACCTGGGCGCCGTCGGCGTGGAACATGGCCGGGGCGGCCGCCTCCGGCGCCAGGCGTGCCGAGCCCGTGTGCTGCACGCCGGCCCGGTCGAGGGCGTTCAGGGTGCTGTGGATGCCGGCTGTGTCGTAGTCGAGGGCATGGTTCGAGGCCGTGGAGCAGCCGTCGTATCCGATGGCAGCGAGGCCCAGGGCGACCTGCGGCGGCGACACGAAGGCGGAATAGCCGGAGTAGTCGCCGTCCTCGCCGAACACCGTCTCCAGATGGCAGATCGCCACGTCGGCCCGGGACACGACGGGTTCGGCAGCCGCGAGCATGGGGCGGAAGTCGTAGCCGATGCCGCCCGCGTCGGCCTTCGCCTGCTCGATGACCGGGGCGTGCGGCAGGACGTCGCCGGACGCGACGAGGGTGAAGCCACGGGTCGCGGGCGCGGCCGCGGGCCCGCCCGCTTGCCGTGACGACGGGTCGTGGGCCTGGCAGGCCGCGCCGGCGGTCAGCAGGGCGGCGGTCAGGGCCGCGGCGGCCCGGCGGGCGTGTGGTGTCATCGACTCGCTCCGATGCGGCTGGTTCCGGCAGTCCCGATCGGTTCCGGTGGGTCCGATGGTTCTGATGTTCATATGAACTGATGTGAATCCACCTGCGCGCCTTGCCGGGAGTCAAGCAGCCGCACCGCCCGAGTCGCCGCGGCACCGTCCACGTCACCGCAACGGCGTCACGTCCGGCGGCGGCCGGACCGTTCGTCGTACCGTTCAACGACGGGTTCGACCGTCCGCCGCAGACCCGTGCGCGCTCCCTGTCCCGGCGGAGCGCGGTGCGCTGCCATAGCCGCCATGACGGCCGTAACCACCACCATCGGGCGCGGGACGACCGCCGAGCACGAGCTGGCGCAGCTGCAGCGCGAGCACGGCCGACCGCTCTTCGCGCTGCTGCTCAGGCTCTGCGACGGGGACCGCCAGCGCGCCGAGGACCTCGTGCAGGAGACGTTCGTACGTGCCTGGCAACACCCCGAGGCGCTGCGCGCGCACGATTTCACCTCCGTGCGCCCCTGGCTGCTCACCGTCGCACGGCGGCTCGCCATCGACGCGCGACGGGCCCGCCAGGCGCGGCCCGCCGAGGTCGGGGACGCCGTACTGGAGAACGCCCGGGTGTGCGCCGATCACGCCGAACGGTCCGCCGCGACGCTCGATGTGCGCGACGCTGTGAAGACACTCACTCCCGAGCATCGTGAAGTACTGGTGCAGGTGTATTTCCGGGGGGCGAGTGTGGCGGAGGCCGCCGAGGCCCTGGGGATTCCGCCCGGTACCGTGAAGTCCCGCGCGTACTACGCGCTGCGCGCCCTGCGCCGGGTTCTTCCGGGATACGCGGCCGACCTGCGGTGAAACCGAAGGCCGAGTCAAACCTCCGTAAAGCGCCTTGCTGAGGACCATGGTTGAGCAATCTGCTGTCCTCATCCGTGTTCCGGAACAGTAGTCCGGGGTCGGGCAAGTCCGGGGTCGGGCGACGCGCACGCACCGGAGGAAGGCAGGAAGGGATGCTGCACAGAGGTCAAGAGAGCACGGACGGCGCCGGCGGCGGTGAACTCACCGTCCCCATGGCATGGTTGTACGCGGAGTACATCGCGGACGAACTGCTGCGGACCGGCGACCTGATGCCGCCGACGTCCTTCGAGTTCCGCGCCGGGCGCGACGCCCTGGCGCTTACCATCTTCCTCTCCGACACCAGCGGTGAGCTCTCCGGTATCCGGGTCGTCTCGCAGCTGGAGACCTGGCTTTCGCTGACGGCGTACGACCAGCCGTGGCAGGACTGGGTGTGTGCACGGATGGCCGCGCTGGCCGCCGAGGCCGTCGAGTCGGGCGGCCCGTCGCCGGACCTGGATCTGGCGTCCGCGGCCTGGCGCTGGCTGGAGGAGACCGAGCTGCTCGCCCCTGACCTGGACGCGGTGCCCGGCGGCGGCTCGGTCTTGGGCGAGGACGACGGACCCAAGGTCTGGACGCCCGCCTGGCAGCTGGGGCTGCCGCTCGGACACCTCGCCATCCATCTTTTTTAGATTCGGACCAATCCGCAGGCCCGACCGCTCCGAATATCTTGACTGTTATTCCAACAGCCTTGAGTGATTCGGCGGCCTGGTCCGTACCGGTGGGCAACAGCAACACGAACACCACCCCCACCCCGCTTCACCGGCATGAGGAATTGGTATGAGGTCCCTGGAACGCCATCGCGACGTCGGCGCCTACGCGCTCGGCGTGCTCGACGAGGCGGAAGCCTTCCGCTTCGAGGACCACCTCATGGAGTGCCCCAGCTGCACGGCACAGGTGACCGAATTCCGGCCCGCCGCGCGGCAGTTGATGCTGTACCGGCGGGCGACGCCGCGAGCCGTGCATCCCTTCGCGGCACCCGGACCCCGCCTGATGGAGCGGCTGCTCGGCGAGGTGGCGACACGGCACCGCAGCGGGCGCAGGCGCTGGCTGTACGCGGTCGCCGCCGCCGTGGTGTTCGCGGTGGGCGGGCCCGTGGTGGCGATGGTCGCCGGGCACGGCTCCGCATCGACGGAACTGACCGCGACCGGCGCGAAGACCGGGGTGTGGGCGCAGGTCACCACCCAGGAACGGGTCTGGGGCAGCGAGATCGACGTGACGGTCAAGGACGCCTCCGGTCCCCACTCCTGTCGGCTCATCGCGGTGGGGAAGGACGGTTCCGAGCAGACCGTGACGACGTGGATGGCGCCCTCGCACGACGGCGGTCCCACCACCATGCAGGGCGGCGCCGCGCTGCGGCCCGACGAGATCGAGCACTACGACATCCGCACCGGCAACGGGCAGCTCCTGCTGACGCTCAGGTCCCACTGAGGCACGTCGGGCCCGCCCTCGCTCCCGCTCCCGCCTGAGCCGCCTACTTGAGCAGCCGTGACATCCGCCGGTCCGCCAGGGGTCTGCCGCCGGTCTGGCAGGTCGGGCAGTACTGGAGCGAGGAGTCGCTGAAGGAGACCTCGCGGATCGTGTCCCCGCACACCGGACAGGGCTCCCCCGTTCTGCCGTGCACCCGCAGCCCGGTCTTCTTCTCCGCCTTCAGCCGCCCGGCGGCCAGCCCCCGGGAGCGCTCGACCGCCTCGGTGAGCGTCGTACGCAGTGCCGCGTACAGCTGTCGTATCTCCTCGGCGGTCAGGGCCGAGGTGAGCTTGAACGGTGACATCTTCGCGGCGTGCAGGATCTCGTCGCTGTACGCGTTCCCCACGCCCGCGATCAGGCTCTGGTCGCGCAGCGCGCCCTTGATCCGGCGCCGCTCGCCCTCCAGAAGCCGCGCGAAGCGCGCCTCGTCGAAGTCGTCGGCGAGCGGGTCCGGGCCGAGCCGGGCCACGCCCGGGACGTCACCCGGGTCCCGTACGACATGGACGGCCAGTCTCTTCTGTGTGCCGGCCTCCGTCAGGTCGAAGCCCTCTCCCGTCTCCAGCGCGACACGCAGCGCCAGCGGGCCCTTGCCGGGGCGGGGCGGGGCGTCGGGCAGCTTGTCCCGCCAATGGAGCCAGCCGCCGCGGGCCAGGTGCGTCACGAAGTGCAGGCCGTCCGCCTCCAGGTCGAGGAACTTGCCGTGCCGGCGCACCGCCGTGATCTCCCGGCCCTCAAGGGCGGTGACCGGGGGGTCGTACGTCTTCAGGACACTGATCGCGACGGGCAGCACCCGCACGACCTCGTGGCCGACGACATGGTCGGCCAGGAAGTCCTTGAGCGCTTCGACCTCGGGCAGTTCCGGCATGCCTCCAGAGTGCCACCCGGCACCGACAACGCCATGCGGAGCAGCAGTCAGCTCCGCTCCGGGACGATGAACTCGCACCACACGCACTTGCCGCTGCCCCGGGCCTCCACGCCCCAGACATCGGCGAGCCGGTCCACGAGCAGCAGACCGCGCCCCGACACCTCGCACTCACCGGCCTCGCGGCGGCGGGGCAGGGCGCTGGAGGAGTCCTCGACCTCGACACGCAGTCTGTGGTCGGGGCCGGTGAGGACCCTGAGGGTGACGATCGCGGAGCCCTCGGTGTGCATGAGGGCGTTGGTGATCAGCTCGTCGGCGACCAGTTCGATCTCGTCGGCGCGCTCGCGGGCGCCCCAGGCCCGGACCGCGGCGCGGATCATGTGGCGGGCCTCGGTGAGCGCCTCCGGGTCACCGGGCGCGACGTGCTGCTGGAGACGCCCGCCGGACTGCCGGCCAAGGCCCTGGCGGCGCATGAGGAGCAGGGCCACGTCGTCGTCGCCGCCGCGTTCCTCGGCCACGTCGATCAGCAGGTCGGCGAGGTCGCGCACGTCGTCCGGACCCGAGCGGAGCAGCTCCAGCAGGGTCTGCATGCCCTCGTCGAGGTCGGCACCGGGCTGCTCGACGAGGCCGTCGGTGCACAGCAGCAGGGTCTCGCCTGGATCGAGCTCTATGGTGTCGACCGGGTATTCGAGGCGGCCGAACTCCGCCGAGAGACCGAGCGGCAGCCCGCCCTGCACGGGCAGCCGTCGGCAGGTGCCGTCCATGTGCCGCACCAGGGGGTCGATATGGCCGGCCCGGACGAGCTGCATCACCCCGGTGGACAGGTCGGCCTCCGCGTACAGGCAGGTCGCGAAGCGATCGGTGTCGAGTTCGTGCAGGAAGACGGAGGCGCGGGCCATCACGGTGGCAGGCGTGTGTCCCTCGGCGGCGTAGGCGCGCAGCACGATCCGCAGCTGGCCCATGACGGCCGCCGCGTGCGTGTCGTGGCCCTGCACGTCGCCGATCACGGCGCCGACGCGGCCGCCCGGCAGGGGGATCAGGTCGTACCAGTCGCCGCCGATGTCCCGGCCGATCTTCGCCGAGCGGTAGCGGACGGCCACGTCGGCGCCGGGCACGCTGGGTATGGAGCGGGGCAGCATGGCCTGCTGAAGGCCCTGCGCGAGATCCTTCTCCTGCTCGTAGAACATGGCGCGCTGAAGGCTCTGCGCGATGCTGCTGCCGAGCGCGACGAGGACGTTGCGCTCCTCCGGGGTGAAGCCTCGCCGGTCGTTGTAGAGCAGGCCCATGGCGCCGATGGGCCGGGCCTGCACGATGAGCGGCAGGTAGGCGGACGAGGTGATGTTCAGGTCGATGATGTTCGGCCAGAGGATCGGATAGCGGTCGGCGAACTCCTCGGGCGACTCGATGAAGATCGGCCTGAGGGTGCGCACGACCTCGCTCATCGGATACTTCTCGTCGATGCGTGTGACCAGGGTGCCGGGCACGAAGCTCCCCGCGGGCCCCTCGGCGACCAGCCGTATGCGGCCGGCCTCCACCAGGCCCATGACCAGGCTCGTCGCACCGAGATAGGTGAGGCCGTGGGTGTCCTTGAGGACGTCGATCACGTCCTGGACGGTCCGTGCGTGGGCCAGGGCCGCCGTGATGGCCTGGACGACGTTCGTCTGCCGGCGCCTGACTTCGTCCCGGCCCCTCGCTTCCTGGCGTGCCTCGCTCTCGCGCAGTTCCTCCGTGGCGTCACGGACGATGCCGACGATCCGGCGCGGGCGGCCGCCCTCGTCGCGGCGGATGTAGCCCTGGGTGTGGGTCCAGCGCAGCGAGCCGTCGCGACGGCGGAGGCGGAAGTAGGCTCCGTAGTTCTCGCTGCCGTCCTTGAGGGCCCGGGAGACCAGCGCGTCGAGCCGGCGGGCCTCCGGGGCGGGCACCCGGTCGCTCAGGGTCTCGGGGCGGCCTTCGTATTCGTCGGGGCGCACGTCGAAGATCTCGTGGGCCTGGGCGTCCATGTGCATCAGACCGGTGTCCAGGTCCCAGTCGAAGCTGCCCATGCGGTTGAGCGCCAGGATCGGATCCGGGTGGGCGGTCCAGTCGTCCGGGAGTGACAGGGCGCTCGCTCCCCGATCAACCATGGGGCCACCTTGCCAGGGTTTGTCCTATTCCTCGACTTCGGAGCCTACCGCCGGGCGGCCGGCCCGGCGGCAGGGCGCCGCACGCCGAACCGTCGGGATAGGGCGCGGGAGCGCTCCCGCGTCGCCGAAGGGCTCCCGGTGGGCGCCGACTGCGGCGTCCGGGTGACGGGAGCCGCGGTCGCGGTGGAGGCCGCCGTGGAGTCGGTGAAGCGAGCGTGCAGGTCGTGACGGGCGTTCTGACGGGTACGCGCACCACGTTCTCGCGGCGCCGGTCACCCAGCGTCACAATGGAGGGGAGAGGAGCGCTCGACGTGGAGTGGTTCACGGCAACCGACTACTGGTGGAGCCGGCTGGTCTTCCAGCGGGCGCTGGCCGTCGTGTATCTCGTCGCGTTCCTCGGCGCGGCCCTCCAGTTCCGCGCGCTGATCGGGGAGCGGGGGATGCTGCCGGTTCCGCGCTTCGTGGCACAGGTGCCGTTCCGTCGGGCGCCGAGCGTCTTCCAACTCCACTACTCGGACCGCTTCTTCGCGGCCTGGGCGGGCGCCGGCTGCGCGGTGTCGGCGGCGCTCGTCGCGGGTCTTGACTCGCACCTGCCGCTCTGGGGCGCCATGGTGCTCTGGCTGGTCCCGTGGGTGCTGTATCTGTCGATCGTCAACGTCGGCCAGACCTGGTACGGCTTCGGCTGGGAGTCGCTGCTTCTGGAGGTGGGCTTCCTCGCCGTGTTCCTCGGCAACGACGAGGCCGGTCCGCCCGTCGTGGTCCTCTTCCTGCTGCGGTGGGTGCTGTTCCGCGTCGAGTTCGGGGCCGGCCTGATCAAGATGCGCGGGGACGCGTGCTGGCGGAAGCTGACGTGCCTGTACTACCACCATGAGACCCAGCCGATGCCGGGCCCGCTGAGCTGCTTCTTCCACCACCTGCCCAAGCCCCTCCACCGGGCCGAGGTGGCCGCCAACCACGTCACCCAACTGGTCGTCCCCGTTCTGCTGTTCACCCCGCAGCCGATCGCCACGGCCGCCGCCGCGCTGATGATCCTCACCCAGCTGTGGCTGGTCCTGTCCGGCAACTTCGCCTGGCTGAACTGGCTGACGATCGTGCTGGCCCTGTCCGCGGTGGCGTTCCCCGGCACCCCGCCGGACGTGCCCGGCGCACCGCTCTGGTACGAGATCGTGGTGCTGGCCGTCGCCGCCGGGCTGGTGGGCCTCAGCTACCGGCCGGCCCGCAACATGCTCTCCCGGCGGCAGGTCATGAACCGCTCCTTCGACCCGCTCCACCTGGTCAACACCTACGGCGCGTTCGGCAGCGTCAGCCGCACCCGGCACGAGGTGGTGATCGAGGGCACCGCCGACGACGAACCGCGCGAGGACGCGGACTGGCGGGAGTACGAGTTCAAGGGCAAGCCGGGTGATCCACGGCGGTGGCCGCGCCAGTTCGCCCCGTACCACCTGCGGCTCGACTGGATGATGTGGTTCGCGGCGCTCTCCCCCGCGTACGCCGGTTCATGGTTCGGCGGTCTGGTGGAGCGGCTCCTGGAGAACGACCGCGACACGCTTCGGCTGCTGCGCCGCTCGCCGTTCCCGCCGGACGCCCCGCCCCGGTTCGTCCGGGCCCGGCTGTACCGCTACCAGTACACGACCTGGCGCGAGCTGCGGGAGACGGGCGCGTACTGGCAGCGGACGTATGTGCGCGAGTATCTGCCGGCGACGCGGCTGGCGACGAGGGTCGAGCTGCGGGACCCGTAGTCGCTCCGCCCACGGGCCTGGCGCGGCGGCGAGGTCCGGGCGCACCGCCGCGCCGAGGATCAGCGGCCGTAGACCCGGGGGATCAGAGGCCGTAGACCCGGGTCGCGGTGCCGGAGAACAGGTCCTCGCGCTCGTCGGCCCCGAGTGCGGCCGTCAACTCGTTGGCGACGTCGATGACTTGGCCGTACGACGCGGCGAGCGTGCACACCGGCCAGTCGGAGCCGAACATCAGACGGCCGGGGCCGAAGGCGTCGAGGACCGTGTCCGCGTACGGGCGCAGCGCGTCGGCCGTCCAGGTGCCGGGGCCGGCCTCGGTGACCATGCCCGAGAGTTTGCAGACGGTGTTGGGGAGCGCGGCGAGCGCCCGGACGTGCGTCGCCCACGGTTCGCGTGCGCCCGACGCGATGGGCGGCTTGCCCAAGTGGTCGAGGACGAAAATGAGTTCGGGCAGGTCTCTGGCCGACTTGACGCAGGCCGGCAGCTGGTGCGGCAGGACCACCAGGTCGTGGACGAGCCCCGCCCCGGCCACGGCGGCGAGCCCTCGGCGGACGTCGGGGCGCAGCAGCCAGTCGGGGTCGGGCTCGCCCTGGACCTGGTGGCGGATGCCCCGCAGATACGCGCCGCCGGGGAGCTCCGCGAGGCGCGCCAGCTCGTCGGCCACGTCCGGCCGGGTCAGGTCGGTCCAGCCGATCACTCCCCCGATCAGCTCACTCTCCGCCGCGAGGGCGAGGAACTCCGGCGTCTCCTCGGCGACGGTGACCGTCTGCACGAGCACGGTCCGGTCGACCCCGGCCGCCCGTGCCTCCGGTTCGAGGTCCGCGACAGTGAAGTTCCGCCGCAGGGGCTGGAGTTCCGGGCCGGTGATCCAGTCCTGGTCGCGGACGGACAGGTCCCAGACGTGGTGGTGGGCGTCGACCGTCACGGCAGCTCCCATACGACGGGCAGGCCCGCTTCTGCGCCCGCACCGGAGTAGTCGTGCACGACGTCGAGCAGCTCCGCCATGCGCGCCTGCCAGGCGATGTTGACCGGCAGCTTCTCCAGCTCGGCGAGCACACGGCCGTAGTCCTCGCACTCCAGGACGTGGAAGAGGTCGGTGCCGGAGCGCCAGATCGTCCAGGAGGTGACGTCGGCGGCGCGGATGGCGGCGGTCAGCTCCTCGGGGACCTCGCGGTGGGCGGCCTCGTACGCGGCGACGCGGTCGGCGCGGACCTTGGTGTGCAGCGCGATCCTCATGGGCCCTCCTCGCCGGGAACCGGGGCGTCCTCGGGCAGCAGCCGCTCGGCGCGCAGCTCCTGCCAGAAGTCGGCGGGCACGGGCGCGGCGAACTGCTCGGCGCAGTCACGGACTTCGTACGGCGAGCGGGCACCGACCAGGACGCTGGCCACGGCCGGGTGGGCGGCGCAGAAGGCGAGCGCGGCGCCGCGCAAGGTGGTGCCGTGCCGCTCGGCCACCGCCTTGAGCCGCAGGGCGCGGTCCAGCAACTCGGGCGGCGCAGCGGCATAGTTGTAGGTGGCGCCCGGTTTCGGGTCGGCCAGCAGGCCGGAGTTGAAGGCGCCGCCGATGACGACGGAGGTGCCGCGGTCGGCCGCGGCGGGCAGCAGGTCGGCCAGTGCGCGCTGGTCGAGGAGCGTGTACCGGCCCGCGCACAGCACCACGTCGACATCCGTCTCGCGGACGAAGCGGGTCAGCATCGCGGTCTGGTTCATGCCCGCGCCGATCGCGCCGACCACGCCTTCGGAACGCAGTTTCTCCAGCGCCGGACAGCCCTCGCGGAAGGCCTGTTCGGCATGGTCGTCGGGGTCGTGGAGGTAGACGACGTCCACGCGGTCCAGGCCGAGCCGTTCGAGGCTGGCCGTCAGAGCGCGTCGTACCCCGTCGGCGCTGAAGTCCCAGACGCGGTGATGGGTGGCGGGCACGGCGAATCCGTCGGCCAGGTCGTCGCCGCCCGCGTCCGTGGGTTCCAGCCGGCGGCCGACCTTGGTGGAGACCGTGTACGCGGTCCGGGGGTGCTCGCGCAGGGCGGCGCCGAGGCGGCGCTCGGAGAGGCCGAGGCCGTAGTGCGGCGCGGTGTCGAAGTAGCGGATGCCGCTCGTCCAGGCGGCGTGCACGGCCTGTGACGCCTGCTCGTCGGTGACCGCGGTGAAGAGGTTGCCGATGCCGGCGGCGCCGAAGGACAGTTCGCTGACCTCGACGCCGCTGCGGCCGAGGGTGGTCACTGTCCCACCGGGCGCAGCCGCAGCCCCTGCATACCGCCGTCCACGGCGAGCGCGGTGCCGGTGGTGGCGTCGGACAGCGGGCCGGCCAGGTAGGCGATGGCGCCCGCGACCTCGGCTGCGCTCACGAGGCGGCCGGTGGGCTGGCGGGCCTCCAGTGCCGCGCGTTCGGCGGCGGGGTCGGGCGCCGCGTCGAGGAGCCGGCCGACCCAGGGGGTGTCCACCGTGCCGGGGTTGACGCAGTTGACGCGGATGCCCTCGCGGACGTGGTCGGCGGCCATGGCGAGGGTGAGGGCGAGAACGGCGCCCTTGGAGGCGGAGTACAGGGCGCGCTGCGGCAGACCTGCCGTGGCGGCGATGGAGCAGGTGTTGACGATCGCGGCGTGTGCGGAGGCGCGCAGCAGGGGCAGGGCGGCACGCGTCGTGCGCACGATGCCGAGGACGTTGACGTCCAGGACCCGGTGCCACTGCGCGTCGTCGTTGTCCTCGACCGTGCCCTGGGCTCCGATGCCCGCGTTGTTGATCAGTACGTCGAGTCCGCCGAGGTCGCTGACGGCGGCGGCCACGGCCTCGCGTACGGAGCTGTCGTCGGTGACGTCGGCGCGATGGCCGAACAGCGGCTTGTCGACACCGCTCGGGTCGAGGTCGAGCACGGCAACCTGGGCGCCACGGGCGGCGAGGAGTTCGGCGGTGGCGCGGCCGATGCCGGACGCTCCGCCGGTCACCAGCGCCTTGAGGCCCTCGAAGTCGGTCATGCGGCTTCCCCCTTCTGCTGCGCGAGGTCGGCGGCCCAGAAGGTGCCGCCGGGATAGGTGTACCGGGCGATGGACTCGGGCCGCATGGTGGCCGAGAAGCCCGGCGCGGCGGGTGCCGTGTAGTGACCCTCTCTGATCACCACCGGGTCGAGGAAGTGGTCGTGCAGATGGTCGACGTATTCGATGACGCGGTCGTCGGTGGTGCCGGAGAGTGCGACGAAGTCGAACATCGAGAGGTGCTGCACGAGTTCGCACAGGCCGACGCCGCCCGCGTGCGGGCAGACGGGCACGCCGAACTTGGCCGCCAGCAGGAGGATCGCGAGGTTCTCGTTGACGCCGCCGACGCGCGCCGCGTCGATCTGGAGGATGTCGATGGCGCCGGCCTGGAGGAGCTGCTTGAAGACGATGCGGTTCTGGACGTGCTCGCCGGTGGCGACCTTGACCGGGGCGACGGCCCGGCGGACCGCCGCGTGGCCGAGGATGTCGTCGGGGCTGGTCGGCTCCTCGATCCAGTAGGGGTCGAACTCGGCCAGGGCTTTGGTCCAGGTGATGGCCTCGGCGACGTTCCAGCGCTGGTTGGCGTCGATCGCGATGCGGATGCCGGGGCCGACCGCCGAGCGGGCGACCCGGCAGCGGCGGGTGTCGTCCGCGAGGTCCGCGCCGACCTTCAGTTTGATCTGGGTGAAGCCGTCGGCGACGGCCTGCGTGGCGAGGCGGGTGAGCTTCTCGTCGTCGTAGCCGAGCCAGCCCGGTGAGGTGGTGTAGGCGGGGAAGCCCTTCTCCCTCAGGCGGGCGGCCCGCTCGGCGGCTCCCCGCCTGCCGCGCCGCAGCAGCTCCAGCGCCTCCTCGGGGGTGAGCGCGTCGGTGATGTAGCGGAAGTCGATCTGGTCCACGAGCCACGCGGGCTCGGCGTCGGCGAGGAACTGCCACAGCGGCTTGGCGGCGCGCTTGGCCGCCAGGTCCCACACCGCGTTGACGACCGCGCCGATCGCCATGTGCATCACGCCCTTCTCGGGCCCGAGCCAGCGCAGCTGGCTGTCGCCGATCAGGTCGCGGAACAGCGTGCCCGGGTCGGCGCACAGTTCGCCCACGGACCGGCCCACCACATGCGCGCGCAGCGCGTCGATCGCGGCGACCTGGACATCGTTGCCCCGCCCGATGGTGAAGGAGAATCCGTGTCCCTCGATGCCGTCGGCCGCGTCGGTGCGCAGCACGACGTACGCGGCCGAGTAGTCGGGGTCCGGGTTCATCGCGTCGGAGCCGTCGAGCTCGCGGGAGGTCGGAAAGCGGATGTCATGGGTGTCGACCGCGGTGATACGGGCGGCAGTTGGGGACACGGGAGGCCTTTCGGTCCGGGACACGGGGGCGTACGGGATCGCGGTCGGCGTCAGTCCTGGGCGCGGCCCGTCGTCACCCGCGCGATCATCAGGGCGACCAGGATGATTCCGCCGTAGATGGCCTGGATCCAGAAGGACGGCACCTGGGCGAGGGTCAGCAGGTTCTGTACGACGCCGAGCAGGAGTACGCCGGTCAGGGCGCCGAACATGGTGCCCTTGCCGCCGTCGAGGCTGATGCCGCCGATGACCGCCGCCGCGAACACCGTGAAGATCATGTTGTTGCCCTGGTTGGCGCTGATCGCGCCGACATAGCCGGTCTGCATGATCCCGCCGACGGAGGCGAGGACACCGGCGACGACGAAGACGCCGAGCATGACGCGCTCGACGCGGATACCGGCCGCGCGGGCCGCGTCCGCGTTGCCGCCGATCGCGTACAGGGCGCGGCCGACGCGGTGGTAGCGCAGGACCAGGCCGGTCACACCGAAGGCGATCGCGGCCAGCCACACGGACATGGGGACCCGCAGGAACGTGGTGGTGGCCAGGGTGAAGAACGCGTCGGGCATCCCGAACAGCGTCTTGCCCTTGGTCGCGCCGACCAGCAGTCCGCGCAGGATGATCAGCATCGCGAGGGTGACGATGAAGGCGTTCAGCTTGAGCTTCACGACGAGGATGCCGTTGAAGGCGCCGATGACCGCGCCCACGACGAGGATCGCGAGGAGGGCGAGCGCGGCGGGGAACTCGGTGCCCCAGCCGGACTGGGCGGCCGGCAGCACGAGCAGCGCGCCCACGGCGGGCGCGATACCGACGACCGACTCCAGGGAGAGGTCGAACTTGCCGGTGATCAGGACGAGCGACTCGGCGAGCACGACCATGGCGAGGGCGGCCGAGGCGCCGAGGATCGAGATCAGATTGCGCTCGGTGAGGAACGAGTCGTTGACGACCGCACCGAGCACCAGGAGCAGCAACAGGGCTGGCACCAGGGCGAGTTCGCGGGCGCGGCGGAGCAGCACGGTCTTGGCCGTGCGCGGGTCGGGGGCCCGTACCGGCGAGAGCGGCCCGGCCTTGGTCTCACTCACCGGGGCCGCGCTCTGATCGGCCGGGGGTCCGGGGGTCGTCCCCCGGGGAGATGCCGTGGCCATGGTCCACTCCTTCGATGGAGGCGATCAGCTCGTGGTCGTGCCAGCCCGCCGCGTGCTCGGCGACGACACGGCCGTGGAAGAGGACGAGAACGCGGTCGCAGCGGCGCAGGTCGTCGAGTTCGTCGGAGACGACCAGCACGGCGGTGCCGTCCTCGCGGGCGCTGTCCATACGGGCCAGCAGGGACTCCTTGGACTTCACGTCCACGCCCGCGGTGGGGTTGATGAGGACGAGCAGCCGCGGATCGGAGGCGAGGGCGCGGGCCATCACGACCTTCTGCGCGTTGCCGCCGGACAGGTCGGAGACGGGCTGGTCGGGGCCCTCGGTGTGGATGTCGAGGCGATCGATCAGCTGGGCGGCGAGACCGCGCTTGCGTTCGGTGCCGACGAACCCGTACCGCCCGAGCCGGCCCAGGACGCTCATGGTGGCGTTGTCGCCGATGCTCATCCCGGACACGAGCCCCTGCTCGTGCCGGTCGCGCGGTACGCAGCCGACGCCCGCCCTGAGGGCGGCCTGCACGTCGCCGAAGACCAGCTGTTCGCCGTCCAGCCGGGCACTGCCGCCCGTCGGGGTGTGCAGTCCGGCGAAGGACTCGGCGAGCTGGACCTTGCCGCTGCCGCTGGAGCCGGCGAGGCCGACGACCTCGCCGTGGCGGACGGTGAGATCGACGTTCTCGTACGCCGGTGAGGTGAGCCCCCGCGCTTCGAGGGCCACCGGCGCGTCAGGGGCCACCGCGTCCCGCACGGCCGCCCGTTCCCGCGCCGCGAGGACCTCCCCCGCCATCGCCTCCACGAGCGCCGCGCGCGGGAGTTCGCCGACGGGTGCGGTGGTGATCCAGCGGGCGTCGCGCAGCACGGTCACCGTCTGGCAGACCTCGTACACCTCCTGGAGGTGGTGCGAGATGAACAGGAAGGTGACGCCCGACTCCTGGAGTGCGCGCATCCGGGTGAAGAGCCGCTCGATCTCCCGGTTGTCGAGCTGCGCGGTCGGTTCGTCGAGGACGATGAAGCGGGCGCCGAAGCTCAACGCGCGGGCGATCTCCACCATTTGGCGGTCCTCGACGTTGAGGTCGGCCGTGCGGGCGTCCGGGTCGACGCGCACATCCCAGGTCTGAAGGACCTCGCTCGCCTCGGCCCGCAGCCGGCGCCAGCTGATGAAGCCGCCGCGGCCGGTGGGCTGCCGGTTGACGAAGAGGTTCTCGGCGACCGTCAAGTCGGGTACGACGGTGGGCTTTTGGTAGACGCAGGCCACCTTGCGGCGCCAGGCGTCCCGGTCGGCGAGCGGCGGCGCGGGCTCGCCATCGAAGCGGACCGAGCCGGCGTCGGGGACCTGAAGGCCGGTGAGGACGGCGACGAGGGTCGACTTGCCCGCGCCGTTGCGGCCGACGAGGGCATGGGACTCGCCGGGCAGGACGGTGAGCTGCCCGTCCTGAAGGGCGACGGTGGGGCCGTAGCGCTTGACGATCCCCCGCGCCTCGACCAGTGGTGGTGTGCTCATTTGACCGTGTTGCCCCAGAGCTTGGCGTCGTCGACGTTGTCCTTGGTCACCAGCGGCGCGGGCAGCTGATCCTCCAGGATCCCGCTGGGCAGCTTCACGATCGTCGAGTCGTGGTCCGTCGGACCCGGCTTGAAGGTCTTCCCCTGCATCGCGGCCTTGATGTAGTACATGCCGTACTTGGCGTAGGCGTCGGCGGGCTGGGAGACGGTGGCGTCGATCTGGCCCTTGCGGATGGCGTCGAACTCCTGCGGGATGCCGTCGTTCGAGACGATCGTGATGTGGCCCTTCTCGCCCGTCTTCTTCAGCAGTCCCTTGGACTTGAGGGTCTGCAGCGTCGGCGCGAGGTAGACGCCGCCCGCCTGCATGTAGATGCCCTTGATGTCGGGGTTGGCGTTGAGGAGGGTGTCGAGCTTGGAGGCCGCGGTGTCGGACTCCCACTTGGCGGGGATCTCCAGGACCTTCAGCTTCGGGTAGTTCTTCCTGACGCACGTGCGGAACGCCTCGGAGCGGTCCCGGCCGTTGACCGAGGCGAGGTCGCCCATGATCTGCACGACCTTGCCGGAGGTGACCTGTTCGCCGAGGTACTGGCAGGCCTTCTCGCCGTACGCGACGTTGTCGGCGCGTACGACCATCGCGACCTTGCCCTTCTCCGGGGCGACGTCCACGGCGACGACGGGGACACCCTTGCGGTCGGCCTGGTCGAGCCCGGCCTCGATCGCGGCGCTGTCCAGGGGGGCCACGACGAGGCCCTTCACCCCCTGGTTGAGCTGGTTGTTGATGTCGGTGATCTGCTGCGAGGGGTCACTGTTGGAGTTGACGGTCTTGAGCGTGTCCACGCCCTCGGACTTCGCCATCTTCGGTACGTAGTCGTTGTACGACTGCCAGAACGGCGAGGTCAGCAGGGGCAGGATCACTCCGACCTTGCCGGTGCCGCCGCCTGCGCCGCCGGAGGCGGCGGTGTCCTTGGTGCTGCCGCACGCCGAGAGCGCGAGGGTGGCGCAGGCGGCCGCGGCCGCCGCCTTCCAGAGGGTTCTACCGGCCATCTGTCGGCTCCTCATCGAGCGAGATTGAGCGGGTGCCCGAATATTTATCAGACCACTTCCACGCCAGAACACCCCTCGGAGCCAAATTTTCGCTGTTTCCAGCCGTAGTGGTCGGACCACATTGCTCGTTAGACTGCGGCGCACCCGGCGACAGGAGGAACGGCGTGGACGAGTCGGCCCCGCAGAAGGGCACCGTGACGCAGCGCGCCATCGAGCGGATCAAGGCGATGATCGGCGAAGGCCGTCTGGAGCCGGGGCAGCGGCTGCCCACCGAACGTGATCTGGCCGTGCAGCTGGGTATCTCGCGCAGCTCGATGCGGGAGGCGATCCGGGCGCTCACGGTCCTCGGCGTACTGGAGGCGCGGCACGGTTCGGGCATCTATGTGACGCAGCTGGACGCCGGTGACCTGCTGGAGACCTTCGGGGTCGTGGCGGATCTCTCGCGGGGTCCGCAGCTGGTCGAGCTGCTCGAAGTGCGCCGGATCCTGGAGTCGACGGCGACGGCGCTGGCGGCCGCGCGGATCACGCCCGATCAGCTGGCCGAGGTGGAGAAGCACCTGGCGGCGATGAACGCGACGGACGATCCGGAGGAGATCCTCGCCCACGATCTGGCCTTCCACCGCGAGATCGCGGCCGCCGCGGGCAACGACACGATGGCGGCGATTCTGGAGGGCCTCTCCTCCCGCACGTTCCGCGCCCGGGTCTGGCGCGGCTACCAGGAGGAGGGCGCCTTCGCCCGCACCCGCCGCGAGCACACCGCGATCCACCGCGCCCTGGTCGCCCACGACCCGGAGGCGGCTCGGGCGGCGGCGGCCGCGCATGTGGGCGAGGTGGAGGAGTGGCTGCGGACCCAGATCGGGCCGTAGGGCCTGTTGCGAAAGTGGGTCCGCAGCACCGAGGGAGTGTCAGGCGCGCCGGAGGCGGAGCGTCACCAGTTCGAAGGGACGCAGCGACAGCGTGATGCGGTCGCCGTCCACGGCCGGCTCCCGTGCGTCCGCCAGCGGGCGTTCCAGCAGGTCCGTCACCGAGACCGCCGCGACCTCGAAGCCGGCCTTGAGCGTGGCCCGGGTCCGGCCGCCGCGGGACTCGTGGAAGCGGACGACCACGTCACCGCTGCCGTCGTCGGCCAGCTTGACCGCGGTCACCACGACCGCGTCCTGGGTGACGGCCAGCAGCGGCGTCACCTCCCGCCCGCCGGTGACCTTCCGCTCCGGCACGTTGATCCGCCAGCCCTCACGCACGGCGTCCCCGATCCCGGCGCCGGGCACCAGAGCGTGTCGGAACCGGTGCACGCCCTGGTCGGTCTCGGGGTCCGGGAAGCGCGGGGCCCGCAGCAGCGAGACACGCACCGTGGTGGTCGTACCGCCGTCGTCGCGCACGGTACGGGTCACGTCGTGGCCGTACGTCGAGTCGTTGACGACCGCGACACCCCAGCCGGGCTCCTCCATGTGCACGAACCGGTGGTTGCACGCCTCGAACTTGGCGGCCTCCCAGGACGTGTTGGTGTGCGTCGGCCGGAAGAAGTGCCCGAACTGGGTCTCGGACGCGTAGCGTTCCGCGTGCACGTCGAGCGGGAAGGCGAGCTTCAGGAACTTCTCGGTCTCGTGCCAGTCGACCTCGGTATCGATGTCCAGCCGCCACTCCCCCGGCGCGAGCGACAGCACCTGGGTGACACGGGACGCGCCGAAGGTCCGGACGATCCGCACCGAGACGCCGTCCTCACCGGGGGCGATCTCGTCGGCGTCGACCAGGTCGGTCACCGTGTTGCGGTAGAACTCGTCGACGTCCCAGGCGTCCCACATGTTGGGGAAGTCGGGGTGCAGCTGGAGCAGGTTCGCCGGCCGGCCCGGTGCGACGGTCTCGCGGTCCGCGGCGAGGTCGAAGGCGGAGACCACGAGTCCGTGTGCGTCGATCTCGACCCGCAGCCGCCCGTTCTCCATGACATAACCGCCGTCCGCGCGGGGCACGAGCGCGCACTCGCCCCCGACGGCCGGGGTCCGCGCACCGCCGGCGGGCACCCCGTCACGGGTGTGCGGCGCCGAGTTGAAGACGAGCGGCGTCGTCCCCTCGCCGGCCAGCGCGCGCTGCGCGGCGTCGATGACGCCGTTCAGCTCCTCGGCGACCTTCTCGTACGTCTTCCTGGCCTCCCGGTGCACCCACGCGATGGACGAGCCGGGCAGGATGTCGTGGAACTGGTGGAGCAGCACCGTCTTCCAGATACGGTCCAACTCCTCGTACGGGTAAGGGAATCCGGTGCGGACCGCCGCGGTGGCCGCCCAGAGTTCCGCCTCGCGCAGGAGGTGTTCGCTGCGGCGGTTGCCCTGCTTGGTCTTCGCCTGGCTGGTGAGTGTGGCGCGGTGCAGTTCGAGGTACAGCTCGCCGACCCAGACGGGCGGGTCGGGATATTCGGCCTCGGCCTGCTCGAAGAACTTCGCGGGTGTCTCCCAGGCGACCGTCGCCGAGCCTTCGAGATCGCGGAGCCTGGCCGCCTTGGCGATCATCTCGCGGGTCGTGCCGCCGCCTCCGTCGCCCCAGCCGGTGGGCGCGAGCGAGTGCCGGGCCACTCCCTTGTCCTTGAAGTTGCGTGCCGCGTGGGCGATCTCGCTGCCCTTCATGGAGCAGTTGTAGGTGTCGACGGGCGGGAAGTGGGTGAAGATCCGCGTTCCGTCGATGCCCTCCCACCGGAAGGTGTGGTGGGGGAACTTGTTGGTCTGCGACCACGAGATCTTCTGCGTCAGCAGCCACTTGGAGCCCGCCGCCTTGATGATCTGGGGCAGTCCGGCCGCGAAGCCGAACGTGTCGGGCAGCCAGGCCTCGTCGTTCTCGATGCCGAACTCGTCGAGGAAGAACCGCTTGCCGTGCACGAACTGACGGGCCATCGCCTCGGATCCCGGCATGTTCGTGTCCGACTCGACCCACATACCGCCGGCCGGCACGAACCGTCCCTCGGCCACGGCCTTCTTCACCCGCGCCCACACCTCGGGCCGGTGCTCCTTCACCCAGGCCCACTGCTGCGCCTGCGACATGGCGAAGACGAAGTCGGGCTCGTCCTCGATCAGCGCGGTCATGTTGGAGGTCGTCCGCGCCACCTTGCGCACCGTCTCGCGCAGCGGCCACAGCCAGGCCGAGTCGATGTGCGCATGGCCGACGGCGCTGATGTGGTGCGCGGAGGGCACGGCGGGTTCCGCGAGCACCCCTTCGAGCCGGGCGCGCGCCGCTGCCGCCGTGCCGTTGACGTTCTGGAGATCGACCGCGTCGAGCGCCCGCTCCACCGCGCGCAGGAGGTCCCAGCGGCGCGCCGACTCCACCGGCAGTTCGGCCATCAGCTCGCCGAGGACCTCGAGGTCGATGACGAGCTGCCACACCGTCTCGTCGAAGACGGCGAGATCCATGCGCTCCAGCCTGTACTGCGGCTCACTGCCCGCCGTCTCCTTGTCGCCCAACTGGGTCGGCCTGAACGGGTGGTAGTCGAGGATCACGGGGTTGGACGCCGCCTCGATGTGCAGCCGGACCTCTTCCCCGCCCTCGACGGGTGCGCCGATCCGCACCCACTGGTTGCGCGGGTTGAGGCCCTTCACCGGGGTGCCGTCGGGACGGTAGACGAGCCCCTCGCACTGGAAGCCGGGCATGTTCTCGTCGAAGCCGAGGTCCAGCAGGGCCTCGACGGTCTTGCCGGCCCAGGCCTCGGGGACGGTCCCGGTGACGCGGAACCAGCTGGTGCCCCAGGGAGCACCCCAGCGTGCGCCCGCCGCGATCGGGCCGACCGGGGCGGCGAGCCCTTCGGCGACCGGCACCGGCTCGTCCGGCGCGTGCCACACCGCCACCTCCAGCGGTACGGACTCGGGGTACACGGCGGGGCGGATGCGCTCGTCGAGAACGCGCCGGAGGCGGGCTTCGACCAGGGTGCGGTCGTCATGCATGGGAGTGCTCCGTGGGGTGAGGGTGCTGGCTACCAGGGGTGGGTGGTCGTGGTGGCGGTCGATTCGGTGTAGAGCTCCCCTACCGCGCGCAGTTCGAACCGTGCGGCGCTCTCGCCCTGCTCGGCCGCGAGCCCGGCGACGTAGTACGCGCACTGGCAGGTGCCGCCGAGGAAGCGGCGTGTGCCGTCGGCGAGGACGCGGTGCAGCTCGTAGTGGCGTACCTCCCCGGCCGCGGGCTGCCAGGAGAAGCGCAGGCTGCCGCCGTCGGCGTCGGTGACGCGCAGACCGGTGGGGGCGGCAGGCTCCGCCGGGGCGTTCTTGACGGCGAGCGCGCCGAGCCGCCATCTCACCGGGGAGCCGCTCCCGGTGAGCCGTACGGCCAGCGTGCGTACGGTGCCCGACAGACCCGTCAGCCGTACGGTCGAGGTCCCCCAGCCGTCGCCTGAACTCACCGGGAAGTAGGTGTACGACGGCGCCTGCCCGGGGGCGCTCGGCTCGGCGGTGGCGACCGCCAGCTCGATCTGGGCGCTGCCCGCGTCGGTGCGATGGGTCAGCTCGACGACCGTCTCGGAGGAACCGACCGGCAACCGGGTCTCGTACAGGTCCAGGGTGGCCGGCGCGCCGAGGGTGCCGGCGACCAGCACGCTGCTGCCGCCGCGCCAGGCGTCGGCGAAGTCGAAGGTGACGGACGGCCGCGCGCCGCTCGTCCGGACGATCCAGCGGCGGGAGGGCAGGCGGTCCTGGAGTCCGAGGTGGTTCCAGGCCGTGTCCGAGGTGACCTCGCCGCCCTCGTACCACTTCAGTCCATGGCCGGTGTTGAAGACGGTCGCGAAGGGCAGCGAGTCGACGGTCGAGCGGTCGGCGACGCGCAGCGCGGGGGCGCGCCAGCTCGCGGTCGTGTTCGGCTTCGCGGGGTCGAGGGACGCGCCCGTCCAGAACAGGTCGTCGGCCGCGTGGAAGTCGCCGGGTGTGCGGTTCGCGGGCAGGTGGTTGCGGGTCCACTCGGGCCTGTAGAAACCGAGCGAGACGACGTGCGCGGAGGCGGACGGGACGATGGCGTCCCAGTTGACCGAGGTGCTCGTTCCGTTGGATTCGACGTCGACGCCCGCCCACAACTCGTATCGGCTGCGCCCGAGTTGCCCGGCCAGCGTGCCTGAGGAGGCCAGCGTGCTCTTCGACCAGCGGAAGTCGACGAACATCGAGTCGGCGGCCTGGAAGAACGCCTGGTTCTGGCTGTTCAGGGCGCCCTGCCAGCTCACCGACCCGGTCGCGGTCATCGAGTCGTACCAGGTGACGCGCTGTCCCTTCGCCGTGCCGAGCGCCTTCAGCTCCTGTAGGAACCCACGCATGTCGGTGGCGAGGGCGGTGTTCCCGCCGCTCGTCTCCGCGTTGACGAACCAGCCGTCGAAGCCGTACGCGTCGGCGACCGCGACGAGTTGGGCTGCGAGCGGGTAGTGCCCGGTCGCGTCCTTCTGGACCAGGTCGCGCGTCCACTGCAACTGTCCGCCGTACGCGACGGGCGGCAGGAAGATGTTGCCGAGGACGGGCACCCCGTGGCGGTGGGCCGCGTCCACGATCGGGGCGTTGGGGGCGAGGATCAGTCCCTAACCGGACGAGCCGCCCCAGAAGACGAGTTCGTCGACGTACGACCAGTGGGTCAGGGCGTAGTAGTCGGCGGTCGGCGCGCCCTGGGCGGGGTTGCTCGACGTGGGTCCGAAGGAGACCAGGGACTGGATGCGGGCCTGGCCCGAGCGGGCCGTGGTGTTGGCGGGGGTCGGGGTGAAGCGGGCGGCGAGCGGCACGGCGGCGGCGTTGAACGCCAGGTCCGTGTCGTTCTCGGCGCGCCAGGCCTTCAGGCTGCGCCAGGTGATGCCGGTGCCCGGGGTGCCGGAGGGCAGCGAGTCGGGGTACCAGTAGGAGGCGTACGGCTGGAGGTTGCGGGTGGCCGCGCCCGCCGTACCGGACAGGCCGGGGACGAGTCCGGCGGCCGCTCCGGTCGCGGCGAGCAGGACGGTGCGTCTGCTGAGGTTCACTGTGTGCTCCGTATCGTCGTGGGGACGGGCTACTCGGTGACCTGATCGGGGGTGACGACAGCGGTGATGCCACGGGCCGCGAGGTGTTCCTTGTCGTCGGCGCGGCTCGCGAGAACGGTGGTGGGGCGGGCCCCGTCGGCGGTGAGCCGGGCGAAGGCCTCGAAGACGGCGCCGCCGGGGGCGCAGACGGAGCGGCCGGGGGTGGTGTCGACGACCAGCGCGGTGGTGCGTACGGCGGGTGCGTACGGCCGCTGCTCCTTGACGATCCGGGCGAGGGTCCTCCCGGCGGGCTTGGGCTGCCGGTCATTGGTCAACAGGCCGAGGCTGTACTCGAGTTCGGGGAAATCGGCCAGGTCGCGGGCCACGTCGTGCGAGCACCACCAGGTCACGCCCCACACGTCCGTGCAGTCGAGGACGCCCGCGACGGTCGCCTCGGTGAACGCGGCGGCGTGCTCGGCGTGGATCAGCGGGGCGGGCGCGCCGACCTCCTGGACCCAGACCGGGCGGCGCGGGTCGTCCGCCCAGGCCTTGGACAGCTCGACGAGGTAGGCGGCGTGGTGCTCGGTGGCGGTGCCCGTGCGGCCGTGACGCTGGGCCGTGCCGTTGAACACCCAGGAGTGCACGGCGGTCATGTCCCCCAGACGGGCGGAGTGTCCGGGTGTGAAGGGCTGGTCGTCCTGGTACCAGGCGGCGTCGTACGAGGCGTGCAGATGCAGCTTCCCGGGGGCGCCCTGCGCGCACGCGGCGAGCAGGCGCCGCAGCCACGCGCCCGCCTGCTCGGGGGTGATGCGGTCCGGGTCGGGATGCGGCCCGGCCGCGAACTGGTTGACCTCGTTGCCGATCGTCATGCCGATGAAGTTCGGCCGGTCGGCGAGCGCGGCGGCGAGGGTGCGCAGGTACTCCGCCTCTCCCTCGACGACCGTCGGATCGGTGAAGATGTTCCGCCGGTGCCAGGTCTGTGTCCAGGCCGGCAGGAAGTCGAAGCTCGACAAGTGGCCTTGCAGTCCATCGACGTTGACGTCGAGCCCGCGCTCGGCGGCCGCGTCGGCGAGCGCGACGAGCTGCTCGACGGCGCGCGGGCGGATCAGCGTGCGGTTGGGCTGGAAGTACGGCCACAGCGGGAAGACCCGGATGTGGTCGAGGCCCAGTGCGGCGATCGAGTCGAGGTCGGCGCGCACGGAGTCGAGGTCGAAGTCGAGCCAGTGGTGGAACCACCCGACGCTCGGGGTGTAGTTGACGCCGAAGCGCACGGCAGAGGGCATGGGGGGTCCTAGCGAATCGGGATGACGGGGGGTTCGGCCCGGTCTGGCGGGGTCAGCCCTTGACGGCGCCCTCGCCCACGCCGCGGAAGAAGTACCGCTGGAGGCAGGCGAAGAGAGCGATCAGGGGTGCCACGGCGATGACCGTGCCCGCGGCGACCACGCGTTCGTCGTTGGCGAAGGTGCCGTGCAGATAGTTGAGGCCGATGGTCAGGGTGAACTTCGAGGGGTCGCTGAGCACGATCAGGGGCCACAGGAAGTCGTCCCAGGCGCCCATGAAGGCGAAGATCGCGACGACGGCCAGGGTGCCCTTCACCGACGGCAGCGCGATCCGCAGGAACCGCTGCCAGGCGTTCGCGCCGTCGACGTAGGCGGCCTCCTCGATCTCGTGGGGAAGGTTGAGGAAGGCGTTGCGCATCAGCAGGACGTTCATCGCGCCGATGCAGCCGGGCAGCACCACGCCGATCAGCGTGTTGTTCAGGCCGAGCTCCCGCATGGTCGTGAACTGGGCGATGATGATGCCCTCCACGGGCACGAGCATCGCCAGGATGAAGACCAGGGTGGCCACGCGCCGGCCCCGGTAGCGCAACCGGGCCAGCGCGTAGCCGGCGAGTGCCGAGCCCACGCAGTTGGTGACGACGTTGGCCGCGGCCACCTTCAGCGAGTTGAACGCGTAGTCCCAGACGGGGATGGTGTCGGCGACCCGCTGATAGTTGTGCAGGGTCGGATCGCCCGGCAGGAACTTCGGCGGGGAGCTGAAGATGTCCTCGGTCGGGCCCTTGAGCGAGGTGGACAGCTGCCACAGGAAGGGGCCGACGGTGAGGGCGAGGACGGCCAGCAACAGCAGGTAGCGCAGGGCCAGTTCCCAGACGCGGATCCGGCGTCCGTGCTCGTCGGTGGCCCGGGGTTCCCGGGCGGCGGCCGGTGTCCGGACGGGTCGTACCTTCTCCAGGACGCTCACGCCTCCTCCTTCCGGTCGGCACGCAGCACGAGCAGCATCAGCCCGACGGTGACCACGAAGACGACGACGGACATGGCGGAGGCGTAGCCGACGCGGCCGGTCAGGCCGGTGCCGGTGCGCTGGACCAGCATCACGAGCGTGGTGTCCTCGCCCGCCGGGCCGCCGTCGGGCCCCGCCATCAGGTACACCTCGGAGAAGACCTTGAAGGCGGCGACCGAGGAGAGCGCGCCGACCAGCACCATCGTGGAGCGGACGGCGGGCACGGTCACGGTGAGGAAGCGGCGTACCGCCCCGGCCCCGTCCACCGCCGCGGCCTCGTGCAGCTCACGCGGTACGTTGGCGAGCGCGGCCAGGTAAATGATCATGTAGTAGCCGAGGCCCTTCCAGACCGTGACGGCCATGGCGCTCAGCAGGAGCAGCCACTGGTCGCTGAGAAAGCCGACCCTGCCGACGCCGATCGTCTCCAACAGCGAGTTCACCAGGCCGCGTTCGTCCAGCAGCCACACCCAGATCAGACCGACCACCACGATGGACGCGACCACGGGTGTGTAGAAGGCCGACCGGAAGAAGCCGATGCCGGGGATGTTCTTCTGGACGAGCAGGGCGAGCAGCAGCGGCAGGAGTACGAGCGCGGGGACCACCCCGAGGACGTACAGTGCGCTGTTGCGCAGCCCGATCCAGAACATGTCGTCGTGCAGCAGCTCGCGGAAGTTGGCGAGCCCCACGAACCGGCCGGGGATCAGCGTCCGACGGTCGGTGAAGGCGTTGACCAGCGTGGAGACGAAGGGATAGAGGACGAAGACGCCTACGACCAGCAGCCCGGGGGCGGCGAACAGCCAGGGGCTGGTGGGGAGATGGCGCCGCACCCTCGACACGGTGGAACTCGCCATGGCGCGTCAGCCCTGCTGCTGAAGAAGCCGGTCGCACGCCTTGACAGCGTTGTCAAGGGCCGCTTTGGGGCTCTCCTTGCCCTGGAGCGCCTTGGCGACCTCGTTGCGCAGCGCGGTCTTCATCTGCTCGCTGAACAGTACGGGCGTGTAATTGACCGCGTTCTTCAGGGATGCGGCGGCCGCGATCCGCACCCGCGTCTCGTCCGTGCCGTCCTCCTTGGTGAAGTACGGGTCGTCGAGGGAGCCGGCGGTGCTCGGGAAGATCGCGACCTTCTTGGCGAACGACATCTGCCGCTGCGCGTCGGTCACGTAGTGCGCGAAGGCGACGGCGGCCGGCTTCCGCTGGGAACGGGAGTTGACCATCACCCCCATCACGTACATGTTCACCTTGCCGGTGCTGGTGATCTGGTCCGTGATGCCGATGTTCTTGTACAGGTTGGGCGCCTGCTTCTTGAAGTTTCCGAGGTCCAGGGCGCTGCCCGGGTTCATGGCGACGGCCCCGGTGAGGAACTTCTTGCCGGAGGACTCCGGGGTGGCGGTCAGTACTTGCGGGTCGAGCGCCTTGGCGTCGTACAACTCCTTGTACTTGGTGAGGAGTTCGACGCCCTTGGTGTCGTTGAAGGCGAAGGCGGTGCCTTCCTTGTTCATCAGCTCGACGCCGTAGCGGCCGAAGTCCTCGATGGTGGGCACGTTGGCGAGCGTGGCGACCTCGCCCTTGCTCTTCTTCGCCAGCCGGAGGGCGTCGGCGAACAGTTCGTCGTAGGTCTTCGGGGGCTTCGAGGCGTCGAGCCCGGCGTCCTTGAAGAGGCTCTTGTTGTAGAACAGCGGGCCGGTGTTGAGGTACCAGGGGAAGGCGTAGGTGCCGGTCATGCCCGGTATCCGGTGGCTGGCCCAGGCGCCGGGCAGGTACTCCTTCCGGTACTTCGCGGCCGCCTTGTCGAGGTCGAGCGCGAGCCCGGCCTTGGCGAGCGGCGCGACCAGGTCCGGCGAGACGTTGACGACGTCGGGCAGGGTGCCGCCGGCCGCGTCCGCGCTGATCTTGTCGGCGTAGCCCTCGGCCGGCTGGTCGACCCACTTCACCTGGGTGTCCGGGTACTTCTTCTCGAAGTCGGAGACCACGCCCTCGAAGTACGACTTGAAGTTGGCCCGTAGGTTCCAGGTCTGGAAGGTGATGGTGCCCTCGACCTTGCCCGAGGCGTCCGTCGAGCCGCCGCCGTCGTCCCCTGAGCCGCAGGCGCTCAGCGGCAGGACGACGGCTACGGCGGCAGCGGCGGCGAAGGTTCTGCGGGAGATGCGCACGGATGGGCTCCTCTGCGGCGGGGTGAACGGGTGCCGTCGCAGACCTTGCAGGCTCGCCCCTTTGGAAGTCAATGGATTCGGTCGAGCTAAATTCTTGAGCGCATTGAATGCGCAGGTCAGGGGCTTTTCATCAGCCTCTTGCCAGGGACAACTAATGCGCTTTAGAGTGCTGGCACTCAAGCGCATTAGTGCACCGGCTCCAGGGAATGGAGAGCAAGTTTGTCAGCCAAGCGGTCTCCCGCGCGTCGGCCGACGATGAAGGACATCGCACAGCGCGCCGGGGTCTCCGAGAGCGCCGTCTCCTTCGCGCTCAACGGCCGGCCAGGGGTCTCCGAGGTCACCCGCGACCGGGTGCGCCGGGTCGCCGAGCAGCTGGGCTGGCGGCCGAGCACGGCGGCGCGCCAGCTGTCCGGCGAGGGGTCTGCCACCGTCGGTCTGGTCGTGGCGCGGCCCGCCGACACGCTCGGCGTGGACTCGTTCTTCCTTCAGCTGATCTCCGGCATCCAGGAGGTGCTGGCGGAGCGTCATCTCGGCCTGCTGTTCCAGGTGGTCGAGGACGTGGCCGACGAGTGCGCGGTGTACCGGCGCTGGTGGGCCGAGCACCGCGTGGACGGCGTGCTGGTCGTCGACCCCCGTACGGACGATCCGCGCCCCGGCCTTCTCGACGAACTGGGGCTGCCCGCGGTGGTCATCGGCGGCGTCCCGGACGCCCTGCATCCGGGGCTGTCCACGGTGTGGGCGGACGACGCGGGGGCGATGGCGTCAGTCGTGGACCAGCTTCATACCCTCGGCCATCGCCGGATCGTGCACATCGCGGGTCTGCCGGGCCTCGCCCACACCGAGCGCCGGATCCGTACGCTGCGGGCCGAGGCCGGGCGGCGCGGACTGGCCGAGGTGCGGTCGGTGCCCACGGACTACTCGGACGCGGAGGGCGCGGCCGTCACCCGCCGCGTCCTGGAGAGCGGCACTCCCCCGACCGCGCTGGTCTACGACAACGACGTGATGGCCCTCGCCGGGGTGGCCGCCGCCACGGAACTGGGCTTCTCGGTGCCGGCCGACGTCTCGGTGGTGTCCTGGGAGGACTCCGCGCTGTGCCGCATGGTCAAGCCGTGGTTGTCCGCGCTCTCCCGCGACACGGTGGAGTTCGGGCGTACGGCGGCGACGGAACTGACCGCGCTGCTCGACGGCGGCCCGGCGCGCACGGTCCAGGTGCCGGTGCCACGGCTGATCGAACGGGACAGCACGGGGCCCTGCGGGGCTTGACGGGGGCGCTGGGGGTGGACGGTGCGTGCGCCGCCTGTCCCCAGCGCCTGCCGTCCGGCCCGCGAGCGGTACAGCCCGGACTCCGTGCTACGGGTCGCCGCTCTCGACGTGGCGCCGCCGGCACGGCACAGTGCTCCTCGTACTCACGAGTACGACCCGCCACCGCACCTCAGGCACCGCGCCACGCCCAAGGCACCACACACCTCAGGCACCACACCGACAGGGAGCGCCCGTGACCAGCTGGGTCGGCCTTTCCGCCGCCGAGATCGCCGCAGCCGTACGCGAGAAGCGGGCCACGCCCCGTGAGGTGGTCGCCGAACACCTCGCCCGGATCGACCGGCTCGACGCCCGCGTCGGCGCCTTCCGCCGGGTGCGCGCGGACGCGGCCCTGGCCGAGGCCGACGAGGTGGCGTCCCGCACCGACCTGGCCGAACTCCCCCTGGCCGGGGTGCCCGTGGCCGTGAAGGACAATCTCGCCGTACGGGGCGAGTCCACTCGCCACGGCTCCGCGGCCACCCCCGACACCCCGGCCGACCACGACCATGTCACGGTGGCCCGGCTGCGTGCGGCGGGTGCCGTCGTCGTGGGGGTGACGAACGTGCCCGAGCTCTGCGTGTTCGGCACCACGGACGGCGTGCACGGCACGGCCCGCAACCCGTGGGACACCTCGCGCACGGCGGGCGGCTCCTCGGGGGGCAGCGCGGCCGCGGTCGCCGCCGGGATGGTGCCGATCGCGCTCGGCAACGACGGGATGGGCTCCCTGCGCATCCCCGCCGCCAACTGCGGTCTCGTCGGCCTGAAGCCGGGGTACGGGACGGTGCCGGCGGGCATCGGAAACGGCGACTGGTTCGGCATGTCCGAGAACGGCCCGCTCGCGACCACGGTCGAGGACGCCCGGCTGATGTTCGCGGTGCTGGCCGGGACGGTCACGGCGGTCGCGGAGACGGAGGCGATACGCCCGTCCGGGCCCGGCACCCGCACGATAGCCCTCTCGGTCCGCAGTCCGCTGGCCGGTGTCGCCGTCGGCCGCCCGTACGCGTCCGCCGCCCGGGAGGCCGCCGAGTTGCTGGCCGGGGCCGGTCACCAGGTGCGGCGTGCCGATCCCCCGTACCCCCTGTGGCTGAGCACGACCTCGCTCGCACACTGGACGGCGGGCACCGCGGTGGACGCCGAGGACCTCGATGTACGGCGGCTGACCCGGCGCACGCGGGTGCACGCGGCGGTGGGGCGCCGCTTTGTGCGCTCGGTGCGGGGCGGCGCACGCCGGGAGCAGTTGCGGGAGCGCCTGACGCCGTTCTTCGAGGAGCACGACGTGCTGCTGACCCCCGCCCTCGCCCGGCGCGGCCCCGCCGCGGCGGCCTGGCACGAGCGGGGCTGGCTGCGCAATCTGCTGGTCAACACCACCTACTCGCCGCTGACCCCGCCCTGGAATCTCACGGGCTGGCCCGCCCTGTCGGTTCCGTTCGGCACACTGCCGAGCGGCGCGCCCGGTGCCGTGCAGCTGGTGGGACGCCCTGGTTCCGAGCTCGATCTCCTCGCCCTGGCGGGCCAGTTGGAGGAACTGCACCCCTGGCGACGCACGGCCCCGCTCGGCTGAAGCGGGCCCTAGTACACCGTTCCCGTGCTAGTCCGTGACCACGGAGGTGTTCAGGCCCTTGTCGTAGTGGTTGCGTGCGATCCGGATGCCTGAACTGCCGTGGAAGACGAACAGCGGTGAGGTGTACGGCGGGTGATCCGCTCCGTCCAGCCGCCGGACCGTGTTGCCGGTGAAAGCGAACCCGCCGACGCTCTTGGCGTTGACGACGGTGACGTCACCGATGTCGAACGAGTTGTGCTCGACCGAGATGTTGTGATGCACCGGGGTCGCCGGGTCGATGACCTGATTGGTCGGCTCCACGAAGATGACCGGACCACTGGGCCGCGTGAAGGAGTTCCCGCGGATCGTGAGGTCGGCGACCGGCCCGGACTCGTACCACTGGTAGGCGTCGGCGGAGACGTAGATGCTGGCCATGGACATCCCGTCGAACCGGTTGCCGGTGATGAGGACGGGCTTGCGGGTGGTGACCAGGATGCCGCGGGTCGGCACGTTGCGGAACACGTTGCCGGAGATGACGACCGACGGGGTGGCCGTGATGTTCTCGACGACCGTGCCGCCGGTCTCGACCCCGGCGGGAACCGGCCGGTCGAAGGTGACGGTCATCGTGGTCAGCGGTTTCGTGTGGTCCATGCCGCTCGGCCCGTCGACCGCGGTGACCTGTGCGTGCGCGTCCGCCAGCGGGGTCATCGTGCGCTTGGTGGCGAACTCGACCTCGTCACCCGGGGCGAACTGTGGGAATCCCGCGGTCTGCGGGTGCTTGTAGGCGAGGGTGAGGGTGGACGGCCCCGGCTTCCCGACGACCTCGAGGTAGGTGCCGTGGATGTTGATCGGGTCGTCGTGCGGGCCGTCGAAGAGGCTCCGGGTGATCGAGACCTTCCCCTTGACGCCGGACATCTGCACGAAGTCCGCGAACGAGGCCGTCGACCGGCCGGACCTCGGATCGGGTGCGAAGTTCACCTTGTCGATGGAGATGTTCTCGCTGAACTGCCCCACCACGCCGAAGGACTGTAGGTAGTAGGCGTTCATCGAGCGCATCGTGACGTTCTTGGACTCCCAGATGAAAGCGCCCGGCTCCGTTCGCTCGATGAGGCGCATCTGGTAGACGAGCCCGGCGTCCGCCGGCCGCGCCGCGGTGGTGTAGTCGATCCGGATCCGGCGGCCGCCGAGGTCGGTGACCGCGGCGACGTCGTTGAACAGGGGGTTGTCTCCGCGCCAGGTCCGTTGCGCCTCGGGGTCGTGGATCTGTGTGTACTGGAGCCCGTCGACACCCGACCAGTACGGCTGCCCGGTGGCGGGACTGGTCTCGCCGAGCCAGGTGATGTGCGTGCCGTTCACCCGGTACGGGCTGCCGGCGGGGATCTTCAGAACGCGGTAGGCGTGTCCGTCGGTGACACCGGTGGTGGCGACGGTCGCGTCGATGACCTCGGGGGCCGCGTAGTCGAAGGAGAAGTTCTGGAAGGTCACATCGGTCGAGCGGATCGACGCGAACGCCGTCTGAAGACCGTGGTGGACGAGCTTGGCCCCGCCGCCGTCGACGGTGACGTCGTGCATGTCCTCGACGAGCAGCCCGATCTTCTTGTCCCGGTAACGCTGGTCGGCGCCGACGGTGTTGGACATATACAGCTCACGCGTCTCGGCCCGCTCGGGGTACAGCTGGTAGGTGCCCTTGGAGAAGACGATCCTGACCGGCCGGTCGACGCTCTTGGCGTGCCGCAGCGCCGCGGCGACAGCGGGCGTCGAGTCCGTCCGGCCGGTGGGGTCGGCTCCGTAGTCGTCCACGTCGACCACCACCGGCGTCACCCTCGGCGCCGCGGCGGCAGGACTGGTGGCACCTCCGAGCAACGCGAGTGCCACCCCAAGAAACACGAACCGAGACATAGCCCCTCCGGAGCATCCGTGAGCCACGAAACATCCAATGAATACGCGGAGTTGCCGCCAGTATCTCGATTGGAACCCCGTGCAGAGTCTCCATAGATCCGATGTCTAGGTCAATGGTCTGGACGAGCAGTCGCCACTGATACCGAGGTCCGACGCCTCACTCCGCCCTCGGCGCCGCCGTGCTCGCACGGATCACCAGTTCGGGGTCGAAGAGGAGTTCGCCGACGGGGACGTCGCGGTTGCCGACCAGGGCGAGGATGCTGCGGGCCACCTCCGAGGCGAGGCGGTCGGCCGGCTGGCGGACCGTGGTGAGCGGAGGGTCGACGAAGTCCATGATCATGGCGCCGTCGTAGCCCACGACCGACACGTCGCCCGGGACGTCGTACCCCTGCCGGCGCGCGCCGCGGATCGCGCCCAGGGCCATGTAGTCGCTGGCGGCGACGATGGCCGTGGCGCCGCGGCCGAGGAGCGAGATCGCGGCGGACTGGCCGCCCTCGACGGTGTAGGACTGCCGGACCACCCACTGCTCCGGGTCCTCGACACCGCGCCTGGCGAGCGAGGAGACGAAGCCGCTGACGCGGCGGTCGGCCGGGCGGTTGCCGACCGGGCCCGATGCCATGCCGATGCGGCGGTGACCGAGCCGGTAAAGGTGGTCGACGGCGAGTTCGGCGGCCAGCAGGTCGTCGGTGGAGAAGACCGGCGCCTCGCTCACGCCCTCGAACTGGCCGTTGACCCCGACGAACGGGATCCGGCGGGAGCGCAGGAGTTCGTACGCCTCCGGGTCCGCGCCCTCGATCGTGTTGCTGGACGAGAGGAAGACGACGGCGGCGACGCCCCGGTCGGCGAGGGAGGTCACGAAGTCCAGCTCCTGCACTCCGCCGGGGAAGCACGGGCACAGGACCGTCTTCAGGCCGTGCGGGGCGAGGGTGGACTCGATCCGTTCGCAGACGTCGGCGAAGAACGGGTTGGAGACGTACTCGGTGATGACCGCGATGAGCTGACCCCGCGTCTGCCGCTCGTACCCCAGGTCGGCCATCGCCTGCTCGACCGCCTCGCGGGTCTTGCGCGACACGCCCTGGCGCCGGTTGATGACACGGCTGACCGTGGCCTCGCTCACCTGCGCCCGGTCCGCGACCTCGGTGATGCCGACCTTCATACGGTTCCCTCCGTCACCCGTAGTGCCACCAGCCCCGAGCGCGGTACGGACACGATGTGCAGCCCCGGTGCCGGCGACCGTTCGCAGTCGTCGATGATACGTCCACGCTCGTCACGGACGGTCATGCGCAAGGGGCGCTGCCCACCGGTCACCTCGATCACCACACGGTCCGACGCCGTGCCGTTGACCAGGGTGATGTCGTCGTACGCGGTGGTGTCGACGGGCACGATCCGGTCGCTGTGCACGGTGGTGACACAGGCCCTCCCCCGGGCCGCGGTGACCAGGGTGTAGAGCTCGTCGGGCCGGCCGGATTCCACGTCCCCGTGCAGCAGCACCGGCCGCAGCCGCCGCCACTCGGCGAGCCAGAACGCCAGCGTCTCGCGGTGCTCGCCGGACAGCTCGGTCAGCCGCACGGAGATCTGCGGGACGCAGTGCAGGGAGCCGATCAGCTGCCGTGCCACCGCGTGCGCGGGCGCGTCGCGGTCCCACAGGAGCATGTCGCCGTGGACCGCGCCGCCGACGGCGAGCAGGGCGGTGTCGAGCGTGCGCACCCGGTTGCCGGTGGCGTCGCCCGGGCAGTCGAAGGAGCGCAGCATGTTGCCGAAGGGGGCCATGCCGGGGCCGACGTAGGGCTGGCGCAGTTCCAGCAGCAGTCCGCCGTCGGGCCGCAGCTCTTCGAGCGCGGTGCGCAGGTCGGTGAGCAGGACGGTCATGGCCCGGCCGACATCGTCGATGTCGGTGCCTTCGTGGTGGGCGTACGCGCCGTCGCCGCGGTACGCCATGGCCTCGTCCAGAAAGTCGATCTTGAGCCCGTCGAGGCCGTGGTCGGCGACCAGCCGGGTGCACAGACTGATGACATGGTCGCGGACCTCGGGGCGGCGCGGGTCGAGGACCTGGGCGCCCGGGACACCGGCGGGCGCGGGGGCATAGGGAGTGAGCCGCTCGGCGCAGTCCGCGTCGGGGCCGAGCAGCAGCGGAGCGACCCACGCGAGATAGCGCAGGCCCTGCGCCCGCACGGCCGACACATGCGCGGCGAAGTCGGGGAACGTCGTCGGGTCGGGGCGCCAGTCGCCGCATCCGGCGTAGCCGCGACCGCTGCCGTACTTCTGCCAGCCGTCGTCGAGGATGAGCACCTCGCAGCCGAGCGAGGCGGCGACGCGGGCCTCGGCCTCGACCGATGCGGCGTCCACGCGCTGGTTGAAGGCGTACCAGGTGGAGTAGACGGGTGCCTGAGCGCTGTCGGGGACCGGCATGGGGGCGCACTGCGGCTGCGCGGCGAACCACTGCCGCAGCCCGCGCAGGGCCGTCGCGACCGTGGGCGCCGAGCGGGCCAGCAGGACGCGACGCGGGCCGCCGTCGGGCGCGGGAGCCAGGTGCAGGTGCACCACATGGGTGTCGTTCTCCTCCGAGACCCCGAAGACGACATCGGTCTCGGGGACCGGGTCGGCGACGGCGAAGGTGAGCCGCGTGCGGCCGTCGTGGTCGTAGAGACAGCCGGCGGCGGTGCCGTCGACGAGGCTCACGCGCGAACGGCCCGCCCAGTCGGCGACGAGGGTGCGCTCCCAGCCGGCGCCCGGGTGCCAGTAGCCGGCCGCGTCGCCGAGCGGCACGCTCATCCGCACCTCCGTCGGTGCCGGCCCGCCGTCCGTCCGGATCTCCAACAGGGCCAGCCCGTCGCCGAGTTCGCAAACCGTCCAGCGCGCGCCGACGCCGGGCGCGTGGGTGAGGACCGCGATACGGACGCCGTCGACGAGTGGCTCGTAGCGCGCCGAGGGGAGTTCGGCCGTGGTGACGGGCCGGGTGGTGCTGAGGGTCATCGCGGGGATCATTCCTTCACGGCCCCGGCGAGGAGCCCGGAGACGAAGTGGCGCTGGAGTGCGAGGAAGACGAGGGCCATCGGGATCGCGGCGAGGGCCGTGCCGGCGAGCAGGGCGCCGTAGTCGGTCTGGTCCAGGCCCTGGAGGGACGCCAGCGCGACGGGGATCGTGAACTCGCCGGCGTCGCGCAGGACGACCAGCGGCCAGATGAAGTCGTTCCACTGGAAGAGGAACAGGAAGATGGCGAGGGCCGCGAGCGCCGGTTTCATCGGCGGCAGCACGACCTTGAGGAAGAGCCTGAACTCCCCGCAGCCGTCCATCCGTGCGGAGTCGATGAGTTCGTCGGGCAGCGCGGCCATCGACTGCCGCATCAGGAAGATCCCGAACGGCAGGGCGAGATTGGGCATGATGACGGCCTGGTAGGTGCCCAGCCACTCCAGGTCGACCATCATCTTGAACAGAGGGATCAGTGTGACCTGGGTGGGGATGACGAGCCCGAGCATCAGCAGCCCGAACAGGGCGCCGCTGCCGCGGAAGCGGAACTTGGCGAAGCCGTATCCGGCCAGCGTGCAGATCGCTCCGGCGGCGATCGTGTAAATGACCGTGATCAGCAGCGAGTTGACGATGACGTCGCTGAACCGCGCCGACGACTCCAGGGTGGAGAGGTTCTCCCTCAGGTGCCCGCCGGGCAGCAGCGGCGGTGGGCTGTCGAAGATCTCCTTGGAGCTGTGGGTGGCGGCGATGATCAGCCAGTAGAACGGCAGCAGGACGGCCGCCACGGCGATGGTCAGTGAGGAGGTCAGCAGGATCGAGCGCGTGCGGGTGCGGGATCGGGGTGTGCGGGGCGTGCGGCCGGGCCGCGGGCGGGTGGCGGTGAGGGTCACGACTTCTCTCCCAGCAGGCGGAACTGCACGACGCCCAGGATGCCGATCAGGACGGTGAGGATGTACGCGACGGCCGAGGCGTAGCCGAAGTCGAAGTACTTGAAAGCGTTCTGGTAGAGGTACACGCCGATGGTGAGGGTGGCGTTGTCGGGCCCGCCGCCGGTCAGGACGTACGGCTCGTCGAAGAGCTGAAGGGTGCCGATGGTGGACAGCACCGTCGTCAGCAGGAGCGCGGGCCGCAGCCCCGGCAGCGTGACATGGCGGAACGACTGCCGGGCGGAGGCCCCGTCGACGGCCGCCGCGTCGTACAGCTCGGTCGGCAGCGACTGGAGCCGGGCGAGGAAGATCACCGCGTTGTAGCCGGTGTAGTGCCAGGTCAGTGCGAGGCCGAGGGAGATCCTGGCCCACAGCGGGTCGGTCAGCCAGGGGACCTCTCCGACGCCCACCAGGCCGAGCAGCCAGTTGACCAGCCCGTACTGGGTGTTGAGCAGGACGGCGAAGACGATGCCGTACGCGACCAGTCCGGTCACCGTCGGCAGGAAGAAGCCGAGCCGGAAGAAGGCGCGGCCGCGCAGGAGGGTCGAGTTGAGGGCGACCGCGATGCCGACGGCCAGCGCCAGCATGACGGGCACCTGGACGACCAGGATGATCGCGGTGTTCTTCAGCGCGGTCCACAGCAGCGGATCGTCCATCGCCCGCGTGTAGTTGCCCGCGCCCACGAACTCCTGGGTGCCGTTGACGTTCTCGTACAGGCTCATCAGGAACGACGAGCCGATCGGGTACAGCTTGAAGACCGCGAAGAGGACGAGCGCGGGGAGGATGAAGAGATACGGGACGGCCCGCCGGCGCAGGATCCGCGCGGTGGGGCGGGACGCGGCCGCCGGGCGGGCGGCGCCGGCGGTTTTCAGGACACCCTCGGCGGTGGTGGTCGTGGTCATGAGGCGAGCTCCCGTCCGGTCTGGCGGGCGAGCTGGTCGGCGGCGTTGTGCAGCGCGCGGCCGGGGTCGGCCCCCTTGAGGAGCACCTGGGTCTGCGCGTCGGCGACCGTCTTGAGCGCGCGGGCGTAGTCGGCGGAGTAATTGACGGCGGGCGAGCGCGCCTTGAGGGCGTCGAGGAAGATCTCGCCCTTGTGCTGGCCGCTGAAGAATGTCGACGGCTCGTGGAAGACGGGGGCCTCGTACGCCTGGAGCAGGGCGGGGGCGATGCCCTTGCTGCGGTAGATCGCCTCCTGCGACGCCGGTCTGGTCAGGACGTACTCGACGAACGCCCAGGCGGCGGCCTGGTGCATGCTGGAGCCGGCGACGGCGAGATGGGTGGAGTTGACGGTCGCGGCCGTGGTGCCGCCGGGCTTCACCGCCGGTGGGAGGCGGACCTTCCACTGGCCGGATTCCTTGGGGACCAGGCCCTCGATGATGCTGCCGAACCAGGTGGGCCAGGGCAGTACGGCAGCGGTGCCGGACTTGATGGAGCTCTCCAGCGCGGTCCAGCCGCCCGCCAGATCGCTGACCAGGCCGGCGTCGTTCATCTCCTTGATGAGGGTCATCGCGGTGGCGGCCTCGGGAGAGCTGAGGGTGATCCGGCCCTCGGCGTCGAAGTAGAACGTGCCCTGGAGCTGGAGCAGCATCTGGAAGAAGTTGGCGGCGTCCGGCTGGGACGCGGGCTTGTCGATGCCCAGCAGATGGACTCCGGTCCTCTTCTTGATCTTCTTCCCGGCGTCGATGGCGTCGTCCCACGTCGCCAGCGCCTCGCCGTCGACACCGGCGGCCTCGAAAAGGTCGGCCCGGTAGTAGAAACCGGCCGAATTGGCCTCCCAGGGAAGGGCGTTGACCTTGCCCTTGCGGGTGACGGTCTGCCACATGCCGTCGGCGAAGGCGTCACGGTAGCGGTCGGCGCCGAGCGGGCCGAGGTCGGCGAGGCCTTCGGGGAACTTCTCGGTGTAGGCCGGGAGATAGTCGACGCCGATGTGCAGGACGTCCGCGAGGCCCTGCCCGCCGGCCGCCAGGGCCGTGGTGATCTTGTCCCAGATCGCCGGGTTTCCGATGTCCTGCACGGTGACGTCGATCCCGGGATGCCGCGCCTCGAAGGCGGGGACCAGAGCCTTCATGGCGGCGGCGGGGCCCTGCCAGCTCCAGACGGTGATCGCGGCCCGGTCCGGGTCGCCGAGGCTCCCCGCCTTGGTGGCGCCGGTCACCGAGCAGGCGCCGAGCAGCGAGGTCCCGGCTCCGGCGGCGAGCAGTGAACCGCTGAGCGCGAGCAGGCGCCGTCGGTTCAGACCGTTTCGGGGCGGCTCGTCCGGCGGTGGCTGGTTCAGGGGTGAGGCGTCCATGGCTGCTCCGGGGGTCCGGCGGGTGCGCGGCTCTTGTGGCGCGGCTGGAAGCTAACAAGCGCCCAAGCCACTTGCAAGATATCGATGAAAACTTTCTGCCTCACTGAACACTCAACATGGCACTCAGGCTGCGTGACTTGCATGTTTCTTGCGCATGACCATTGAATCGCTGCTTCGGGCCCTGCTAGCTTTCCGCCACCACTCGGCCGCCCCACCCGCCGTAACCGAAGACCGGGAGACCCGATGAAGCCCTCAAGGCTCATGCTGCTCACCGCTGTTGCCCTGCTCGCGCCGATGGCCCCCGCGCTGTCGGCCGCGGCGGCGCCGGGAGACGGCGCGACTCCCGCAGCGAACACCGCCTCCGCCGCCCGCGCCCAACTCACCCTCGACGACCCGGGCTTCGAGAACGGCGGCACGGGCTGGACCTTCGGCGCGGGCACCGGGGTCGGCACCGGCAACTCCCACGGCGGCGCCCGCTTCCTCTACCTCGACTCCGGAGCCGGCAAGAGCGCGAAGCTGACCCTCGTCGCACCCCGGAACGGCAGTTACGACTTCTCCGCGTGGGTCGGGAGCGCCGGCACCGGCGGCACGTACACGGTCCGGCGCAACGACGAGACCGTCGAGACGATCACCCTGCCGGAGCGCCGCGCGTACGCCCGGTACACCATCAGCCGTGTCGAGCTGAAGACCGGCGACCGGCTGGAGATCGCCTTCGGCTCCGGCAGCAGTTGGGTCAACGCCGACGACCTGATGATCTCCCCCGCCGCGCCCGCCGACCCCAAGGTCACCTCGTCCGACCCCGAGGTCGTCGAGATGTTCGGCTGGGCCAAGAAGAAGGCCAACAGCTGGGTGCAGCTACCCGGCACGACGGGCCCGGTCAACGTCGACGAGTACCAGACCGGCGGCACCGGCACCGCGCCGTACGCGGCCGGCTACTGGGCCGGATACGCCAACCGCAGCGCCTACTACTCCCGCGACATGACCCACCAGCTCGCCGGTGCCCACATCATCGGCCTCGACGCCGAGAACGAGACGATGCTCCGTTCGTACGCGTCGTCGGCCACCGCCGCGCACAAGTACTTCCCGGTGTGGTCCCTCAACTTCGACGCCAAGACCTACCTGAGCATCGACTACAAGAGCCCGGACAACTTCGTGCGCGAGGTACCGGCCGTCTTCGAACTCGTCGAGAAGGCGGCCCAGGCGTACCTCTGGACCGGCGACCGGAGATACGTCGACGACCCGGCGCTGTGGGACTTCTACCGGCACTCCACCGAGGAGTTCATCGACCTGCACAACTCCGCCAAGCCCAACGGCAAGGTCAAGGTCGCCGAGGGCACGGGCAACGGCATCTTCTCCGGCGCCGCCAGCTACAACGAGCAGGACGGCGACGGCCTCGCCGAGGCCGGGGACGGCATCGCCTCGCAGTACCAGGCGTATCTGGCGATGGCCACGCTCGCGCGCGGCAAGGGAGACACCGCGCTGGCCAAGGCGTACGACCGGCGTGCCGCCGATCTGAAGGCGTACTACAACGACGACTGGAGCGGGGGCGGAAGCGGAGCCGACATGGTCCGCGCGTACACCACGTCCGGCACCCCGGTCACCGGCTGGGGCAAGGAGAACAGCGTGTTCGTGCCGATGAAGCAGATCATCGATCCCGGCCCGCGCAACGACGCCTATCTCGACTACATCGAGGCGCAGGAGCTGGGGCCGCAGGGGTCACCCAACATCGAGTCGACGACGTACCTGCCCGACATGTTCTTCAAGAACAACCGCAACGACACCGCCTGGACATGGATGAAGAAGATCTACGGCCAGCGGGAACTCCAGCACGTCAACTCCAGCCAGGGCCCCAACGGTGACTACCCCGAGGTGTCGTTCACTCTGGTCAGCCAGACCGTCGAGGGCCTGATGGGCATCGCACCGGACGCGGCGAACCACAAGGTGACCACGCAGTCGCGACTGCCGTCCGGCATGAAGTGGCTCCAGACGGCGGACGTACCCATCGGCACGAGCACGATCACCGTGCGGCACGACGGCGCGACGAAGACCACGCTGACGAACAACGCGCGCAAGGGCGCCTACCACTGGGAGGCCCGCTTCCAGGGGGTCCACAAGAAGATCACGGTCAACGGTGTCCCGCAGCGCGCGCGAACCAGGACGGTCGACGGCGTGACGTACACGTACGCGACGCCGACGGTGCGCGCGGGGGCGACGGCGGTGGTGCGGGTGGCCGGCTGACGCGAACGCCACTTCCTGATCCGCGCAACAGACCTAGAGCGCCCGGTACATGATGTGCAGCCCCACCCTGCCGTGCCGGGGGTGCTCGTACGCGTCCGGCACGGTGCCCAGGACGGTGAAGCCGAGTGAGGTCCACAGCTGCACGGCGGGGTTGGTCTCGACGACGGCGTTGAACACCATCGCCCGGTAGCCGTCGGCCTTGGCCGTGGCGAGTACGTGGTCGGCGAGGGCGCGGCCGATGCCCCGCCCGGCGTGGTCGGGGTCGACCATGAAGCCGGCGTTGGCGACGCGGGCGGCCGGGCCGCCGTAGTTCGGGGTGACATAGGCCGAGCCGACGACCGCTCCGGTCTCGTCCTCGACGACGTACACGCGCTTGCCGGGCGCCATCCACAGGGCGCGGGCCTGCTCCTCGGAGGTGGCCGGGTCCCAGGCGTACGTCTCTCCCGCGGCGACGATCCGGTGCCAGAAAGGCCAGATCCGCGGCCAGTCGTCGGCCGCGGCTTCTCTGATCAGCATGGGCGTGAGTCTGGCACGCCCATGCCGTCAGCGTTCGGTGAGGGTCCTGTCCGGAGAGTACGAAGGAGTCCTGTCCGGAGAGCACGAGTGAGTCCTGCGGAGAGTCAGTCCACGCTGGGCAGGATGTGCGGCTCGGCGAGGTCGTCCTCGTAACCCGCCAGCCGGATCGGGGCGGACCTCGACCACACGTCGAGGCTGCCGAGCTTCTTCTCGGGCCCACCGCTCGCGCCCTCGTTGCGTTCCTTGGGGCGCTCATCAAGATCGGTCTTCTCCGGTGTCACCGCGCACTCCTTATGTGTCGGATCACCCTCGGGACGTACTGGCCGCTCAGTCCACTGCTGTGCGCCTGACGCCCGCTCGGGTCTGAGTCGAGAGCAGTTCGGACGCGGTGGCGCCGGTAACTCGTCTGAGAGCAGGCCGTGGTGACCGGCTTGTCCCGGGACGGACTGTGGGTGTGGGTGGAACCCAGTCAGGCTGTCCGTCCGGTACAGATTAACCAAATGAGCGGGCACCCGCTCGATGGGGCTGAAAACAAGAGGTAACCGTCTCGAGTCGTTCAGTACTCATTCGGCCATCATATGGGCGCTCTTGGCAGATTTCGCCCTGGTTTTCAGTCACCCGTACGGCTCAACGATCGAACGGCGCACCCCCCTGGTCGGCGGGCCTCGCCGAGGCCGCGGCGGTCCGAATGCACCCACCACCGCACTCGGTTCGCAGTTCAGTCTCCGTTGGCCGCGTGGCAAACCGGACATGTTCTGCTGACGGTCGGCAACGGCTTTTCTCGCGGGAGGACTGACGCATGGAGCTGCGCAGCGTCGAGGAGCTGATGGATCTGCTGCACGCCTGCCGGGGTGCCCGGGCCACCTCGGGTCTCCCCCGTTCCCGGCCCGGCTCGGGCGGCGGGCCCCCCGTCGGCGACCCGGTCGATCCGCACGAGCACGCCCTGCAGACCGCCGCGCTGCTGCGCAGAAGCCGTCCGGCCGACAAAGAACTCCAGGTGGCGGGCCTGGTGCACGACATCGGGCAGCTGCTGGACCCCGGCGACGAGGCCGGGCACGCCGACCGCGCGGCCGACGCGATACGTGCACTGCTCGGCGACCGGGTCTCCCGGCTCGTCCGTCTGCGCGCCGCGGCCTGGGCGGACGACTCGCTCGACGACGACCTGGCGGCGCTGCGGCAGGCGGACGAATCGGGCCGGGTGCCCGGCCTGGACGCCGGCGTCCTGGAGGACTGGCGCACGGTGCTGGAGCTGGTGGCGGCCCGCAACTCGCGGCCGGGTACGGCCGGTCCGCCGCGACTGGATGCGGCCGGCCCGCCGACGCGTCCACAGCCGGGGGCTGTTGGCTGACGGCCCGTCATGAGACGGTACGCGGATGACGTCGCCGTACGGGCTTGAGGGCAGGGTCGCCGTCGTCACCGGGGCCTCGCGCGGGATCGGGCGGGCCGTGGCCGAGGCGTTCGCGGCAGCGGGGGCGCACGTGTGCGTCACGGCGCGGGACGCGGACGGGGTCCGTCGGGCCGCCGAGGAGCTGGGCGGCGTGGGGCTCGCGGGTTCCGTCGCCGATCCGGCGCATCCGCGGGAGCTGACGGAACTGGCGCTCGCCGCGTTCGGACGGCTCGACGTCGTGGTCAACAACGCGGCGACCAACGAGCCGTACGGCCCCTTGATGGACGCCGACCCGGACCGCTGGCGCGAGGCGTTCACGATCAACGTCGAGGCCCCGTTGCGGCTGGTCCAGTGCGCTTGGCGGGCCTGGATGGGCGAGCACGGCGGAGCGGTGGTGAACATCTGCACGGAGGGTGCCGGGCACGTCGGACCCAACGTCGGCGCGTACGGGACCACGAAGGCGGCGTTGCTGCACCTCACGCGACAGCTGGCGGGCGAGCTGGCCCCGAAGGTCCGCGTCAACTCCGTCTCCCCCGGCCTCGTCCGCACGGAGCTGGCCCGATTCGTGTGGGAGCACGGCGAGGACGAACTGGCGGCCGGGCTTCCGCTCGGCCGCATCGGTCACCCCGCGGACATCGCGCGTGCCGTCGTCTGGCTGGCCTCGGACGCGGCCGAATGGATCACCGGCGCCGATCTGCTGGTCGACGGCGGTACGCGGGTCAGGACGGCGTACTCCGCGGACGGGTACGCCGTCCAGGAGCGGCTGCGGTCATACGCACCACCTCACTCGTGAGGACGTCGTCCGGTTCCTCGGGGGAACGCGGCCCCGCGCGGGAACGCGGCCCTCAGGGGAACAGAGCGATCCCCACCATGATCACCAGGATGACGGCGGCGACGAGCGCGACCGTCTCCCAGGTCCCGCGATGCCTCAGCGGCGTCGCGGGCCCACCGCCGCGGGGACGGTCCTCCGGCAGCAAAGGGTGGGCCGGACGGTCGCTCGCGTAGAAGTCGGCGTCGCTCGGACAGACGTTGCGCGGGTCGTCGACGCTGCGCGGGTCCATGTCGACCCTGTGCGGATCTGTGTCGTGTGGACTGGCCATGGGAACTCCTTGCACGGCTCTCGACAGAGCCCGGGTTCCCGGCGGTCGCCAGGTCACACGTCAGGGGCGGCGGGTCACCACTTCCCGGGCGCGTAGTCCTTCATGAAGACGCCGTACAGGTCCTCGCCCTGCTCACCGCGCACAATCGGATCGTATACCCGTGCGGCGCCGTCGATGAGGTCCAGCGGGGCGTGGAAGCCCGCGTCGGCGAGGCGCATCTTGTCCGGGTGCGGGCGCTCGTCCGTGATCCAGCCGGTGTCCACGGCGGTCATCAGGATGCCGTCCTTCTCGAACATCTCCTGGGCGCTGGTGCGCGTGAGCATGTTCAGGGCGGCCTTGGCCATGTTGGTGTGCGGGTGGCCCGCGCCCTTGTAGCCGCGGTTGAACACGCCCTCCATCGCGGAGACGTTCACGATGTACGTGCGCTTGGCCTGCGCGGCCGCCATCGCCGCGCGCAGCCGGCTGATCAGGATGAACGGTGCCGTGGAGTTGCAGAGCTGCACCTCGAGCAGTTCGACCGGGGTGACCTCCTCGACCGACTGGATCCAGCTGTTGGTGTCGTGCAGGTCGGGCACGAGCCCGCCCGCGTCGATCGCGGTGCCGGCCGCGATCCGCTCCAGGGAGGCGGAGCCGGAGATCAGCGCGAGGTCGGTGACGTCCTGCGCGGTCAGCGCGCCGCCGCCGGCCACCGGGAGGGCGGCCACGGCGCCGGAGCCGAACGTGCCGATGATCTCGGCCGGGGGCAGCTCGCCCGCCGGCAGCGGTCCCGACTCGGCGCCGAGCAGCTCGCTGTAGGCCTGCGGGGAGCGGCGTACGGTCTGGGCCGCGTTGTTGATCAGGATGTCGAGCGGGCCCGCGGCGGCGACCGAGTCGGCGAGCGCGACGACCTGCGCCGGGTCGCGCAGGTCGATGCCGACGATCTTCAGTCGGCCGATCCACTCGTCGCTGTCGGGCATGGCCTTGAAGCGGCGGATCGCGTCGTTCGGGAAGCGCGTGGTGATCGTGGTGTGGGCGCCGTCGCGCAGCAGGCGCAGCGCGATGTACATGCCGATCTTGGCGCGGCCACCGGTGAGCAGCGCGCGCTTGCCGGTGAGGTCGGCGCGGGCGTCGCGGCGGGCGCGGTTCTCGGCGGCGCAGCCCTGGCAGAGCTGGTGGTAGAAGTAGTCGACCTCGGTGTAGCGGCTCTTGCAGATGTAGCAGGAGCGCGGGCGCTGGAGTATCCCCGCGATCTGTCCCTCGTCCGTCACCGACGACGGCAGGATGCCCTCGGTCTCGTCGTCGATGCGCTGCGCGGAGCCGGTCGCGGTGGCTTCGGTGACCGCCTTGTCGTGCGCGGTCTTGGCGGCTCGGCGCTCCTGGCGGCGGCGCTGCTTGACCGTGCGGTAGACGCCCGCGGTGGCCCGGCGCACGGCGATCGCGTCCGGGTGGTCGACCTCCAGCTTGTCCAGCTCGTCGAGCACGCCGAGGCAGACGGCCAGCCGCTCCGGGTCGATGCCGGGACCGTAGGAGGCGTCTGCCACCTCGTCCATGCCCACGGGGCCGTCCTCTGTCACCGTCATCGCGCTGCCGTTCCTCGGGTCACCCGCGCGGCGCTCGGACCGCGCTCGCTTTCGAACGGCGAATTTTACAAAGCGCGGGGCCGAGGTACCAAACCCGCGATGATCACGGAGGCGGCGGCGGGCCCGTCAGGGGCCGAAGACAGCCCGTCAGGGGCCGCAGACAGTGAGCAGCGTCTCCATCTCCTCGGTCACCGCACGCGCCAGCCGGCCGAGGTCCGGCACGGCCTTGGCGTCGGCGACGAGCCCGTAGTGGACGCGTCCGCGGTACGTCGAGACGGCGACCGCGAGGGACTGCCCGCGGGCCAGGGGGGCGAACGGATAGACCTCCGTGAGGGGGCTGCCGCCGAGTTTCAGGCCGAGGCTGGGCAGCGGCACGCTGGTCACCAGGATGTCGAAGAGCAGCCGGGCCGCCTGGCCGACCACGGGCCCGCCCAGCCGGTGGCCGAGCGGCGGCACGTGGTCGGCGAGCAGCGCCACGGCGCCCGCTCCCCGGTTGGGCCCCGCGTCCTTGTTGCGGTCCATCGCCATACGCACCGTGCGCAGCCGCCCGAGCGGATCGGGGTCGTCGACCGGAAGCCGTATCAGGTAACCGGAGAGCCGGTTGCCCTGTGGGTGCGCGGTGCGCGGGCGGCGCCTGGAGACGGGGATCAGGGCGCGGGGCGCGACCCCCGCGCTGCCGTCGCCGCGCTCGTCCAGCCAGGTACGCAGGGCGCCCGCGACGATGGCGATGAGTACGTCGTTGACGGTGCCGCCGACGGTCTTGCGGACGCGGTGCACCGCGTCGAGGTCGATGAGGACGCCCGCGGTGCGGCGGGTGCCGCTGGGCTCGGAGGTGAGCGCGGACGACGACCGTGCGCCGAGGGTGGCACGGGCGACGGAGGCGCCGATGTCGAGGGCCCGGCCCACGTCGGAGAGGGTGCCGCGCAGCAGCTCCGGCAGTTTGCGCACGTCCGGGAGGAGCCCCCGCGCGGGCTCGGCCGGACGCGGGCGGGGCGTCGGCATGTCCATGGGGTCCATGAGCGCCGCCGCGAGCATCAGCGCCCGCAGTCCGTCCGCCAGCGCGTGGTGGAACTTGAAGAGCACGGCGAACGACGTGCCGTCCTCCCCGGGCAGTACATGCGCCTCCCACGGTGGCCGGCCGCGCTCCAGTGGGCGCTGCATGAGCCGGCCCGCGACGGCGTGGAAGTCGGCGGCCGGCGCGTGCAGGCGTACGTGGTCGAGCGGGTCGAAGTCGGGGGCGGGCTCGCGGGTCGCGCCGCCGAACGGGAGCGGGAAGGTCAGCGGGAAGGCCAGCGGCTGCCAGACGTCACGGATCCGCATGCGCAGCCCGGGTACCGCGGCGGCGCGGGAGGCGAGCAGGTCGGCGGCGTGGGCGCCGGCGGTGGGCGAGTGGCACGAGAACACGCCGAGGGCGCCGAGGTGCATCGGGTGCTGGGCGGACTCGATGTTCCAGAACGCCAGGTCGAGTGGGGCGAGCAGGTCAGAGGTCAATGGCTTGCTCTCGTGTCGACGATGGGTGAGCAGCAGTCAACCCCTGACCGACGATTACGGTCAAGCACGATCAAGCTACGCTCAGTTAACATCAGATTAAGTCCCGCCCTGCGAAGGGCGGGACTCAGGGACGGCCGAGGTCACTTCAGTGCAGGTGGCGCGGCATGCGGCGCCGTACCCCACGCCGACGGACGCGCTCCCACCGCGAAGTGGAGCGCTTCCAGGCCGCGCAAGACACGGGTCGTCAGATACGTCCGATCGTGCGACGCACCGTCCACGCGCACCGACTGGATGTACCGGTCACGGTCCGAGGTACCGGGTGCCGTCACCGTCAGCGTGCCGCGTGGGTAGTAGCCGCGGTCGAGCCTGAGGTCGACCCGCTCGAAGACGGGCGTGGACAGGCCCCAGGTGTCGTAGCCCGGCTGTACCGGGAAGAGGCCGATCGACGACAGGACGTGCCAGGCGGACATCGTGCCGAGGTCGTCGTTGCCGGTCATGCCGGTCGGCGTGTCGGTGAAGAGGGTCAGCGCGGCGTGCACCACGTCGGTCGTCTTCCACGGCTGGCCGGTCGAGAGGTAGGTGTACGGGGCGATGAGGTCGGGCTCGTTCTGCGGGTTGTACTTGTCGGAGTTGTAGTACTCGTACGGACCGTCGACCCATACCTCGCGCGCCGTCCGCGCCGGGTCCTGGAGGAGCTGCTCGTAGGCGAAGAACGCGTCGAGCCGGTCGTTGGCCGCCTGCTTGCCGCCGATCAGGTCGACCAGGCCCGGCAGGTCCTGCGGCACGAGCCACTGGTACTGCCAGGCCGTGCCCTCGTGGAAGCCCTCGCTGTCGGCGGGGTCGGCCGGTCCGGCGAACGCCCCGGAGGTGTCGCGGGCCCGGAAGAAGCCCGTCGAAGCGTCGAAGAGGGTGCGGTAGTTCCGCGAGCGGGCCGTATAGCGCTCCGCGTCCGCGTCGTGTCCCAGGTCGCGCGCCATCCGGGAGAGCATGGCGTCGGACAGCGCGTACTCCATGGTCGCCGAGGCGCCGTGGGCGTAGTCGGAGTCGCCGGGTTTGGCGTGCGGGCCGCCCTTGATGTAGGGCACGAACCCGTCGGCGATGTACTCCCGGTTCCCGTCGCGCCCCACCCCCGGATAGGCGGCGGGCGGCAACCCGTCGGCGTTCTTCGCGAGCGCCCGGTACGCCTGCTCCTCGTACCCCTTGAGCAGGCCCTGCTGGTAGGCGTTCGTGAGGAACGGGGTGACCGGGTCGCCGGACATGATGTTCGTCTCGACCGTCCCGTAGCCCCACTTGGGCAGCCAGCCGCCGTCCTCGTCGATCTTGAGTACGGAGATCGCCATGTCGCGGGACTCGCGCGGCGCGAGCAGGGCGAGCAGCTGGCACTGGGTGCGGTACGTGTCCCACAGGGACCAGTTCTGGTAGTACGTGAAGCCCCGCGCCCGGTGGATCCGGTGGTCCCAGCCGGTGTAGCGACCGTCGGCGTCGCTGCCGATGTTGGGCGCGAGGAAGGACCGGTAGAGGGACGAGTAGAAGGTGCGGCGGAGGGTGTCGCTGCCGCCCCTGACCCGTACGTCGTCGAGCCGGTCCTCCCAGGAGCGGCGGGCGGCCTCCCGGACGTCGGCGAACGAACGGCCCTCAGCCGAGCGGAGGTTGACCTCGGCGCCCCGCGCGTCCACGTACGACAGCGCGGTGGTCGCCTCGACCGTGCGGTCCTCGGTCGCGTCGAACCGGGCGTAGGCACCGTTGCGCCCGGTGCCGGCGGCCGATTCCGCCGAGCCCTCGGTGACCGTGCCCCCGTGCCACGTTCCGTACGCGGTGAACGGCCGGTCGAACCGGGTGATCGTGTAGACCGTGTACGGGCCGGTGTCCCGGCAGAAGCCGCTGCCACTGATCCTGGTCCGCACGGTCCGGTCGTCCAGGACCTCGACGTCGGTGGAGACGGTCTTGTGCAGCGCCTGGCCGGCGTTCAGCAGGACGTTCGCCTTGTCGGTGGCCGGAAAGGTGTAGCGCTGCACCCCCGTCCGCCCGGTTGCCGTCAACTCGGCGACGATGCCGCTGTCGAGGCCCACCCGGTAGTAGCCCGGGCTCGCCCGCTCGCTGTCGTGGCTGAATCCGGCCGCGTACTTCGCGTAGTCCGTCTCGGTCACGTCCCCCGTCGTCGGCAGCACCGGCAGGTCGCCGCCGATCCGGCAGCCCACGCCGGAGAGATGCACGAGGGAGAAGCCGCGGATGTGGTTCTGCGTGTAGTCGTAACCGGTGTTGTGCCCGGTGTCCGGCGAGAGCTGCACCATGCCGAAAGGCACGGCGGCGCCCGGGTAGGTGTTGCCCTCGTTCTGGGTGCCGATGAACGGGTTGACCAGGTCGCCGAGCCGGTCGCTGCCCTGCTCGGCGGCTCGGGCGGCGGGCCCGGCAAGTGCGCCGCCGAGCAGGGCGAGGGCCGTCAGCCCGCCCGCGGTGCGCAGCTTCCATCTCATGCAGGAGACCTCCCGGAATGCGACAACGATGTCCACATAGTCCGGGCAACCACGCCTGAACCCGCGCAACCTGGGGTGTCGCCGGGCGCGCCGCGCCCGGCGCACCGCGGCCGCGCGGGCCTACGACACCCGCTGTCCCTTGCCCAGCCCGATCACGCCGCCCTTGGACACCGTGTACAGGTCGGCGTCCCGCCCCGGGTTGACGCCGATCGTCGCGCCCGGCGGCACCTCGACGTTCTTGTCCAGGACGGCTCCGCGGACCACCGCGCCCCGCCCGACGTGCACGTTGTCGTGCAGCACGGAGCCCTGGACGACGGCCCCCGGGTCGACGACGACCCCCGGTGACAGCACCGACCGGGTGACCTGGCCCCGGATCAGGCAGCCCGCGCTGATGATCGACTCGCTGGCGATGCCCCCGGCGTTGAACCGCGCCGGCGACAGCTGTCCGGAGTGGGTGTAGATCGGCCAGCTGCGGTTGAAGAGGTTGAACGCGGGCCGCTCGGCGATCAGGTCCATGTGGGCGTCGTAGTACGCGTCCAGCGTCCCCACGTCCCGCCAGTAGCCCTGGTCCCGGGTGGTCTCGCCGGGGACGTGGTTGGCGCTGAAGTCGTACAACCGTGCCTCGCCCCGGTCGGTGAGCGCGGGCAGGATCGAACCGCCCATGTCGTGCACGGAGTCCCCGTCCTCCGCGTCCCGTTGGAGCGCCTCGATCAGGACCTTGGTGGTGAAGACGTAGTTGCCCATCGAGGCGAACACGCACTCGGGGTCGCCCGGCAGACCCGGTGGATCGGCCGGCTTCTCCAGGAAGTTCTCCACGGTCTGCCCGTCCGAGCCGGGGGCGATCACACCGAACGACGACGACTCGGCGCGCGGGACCCGTATCCCCGCCACCGTCACCCCCGCACCGCTCTCGATGTGCTCGCCGAGCATCTGCCGCGGGTCCATGCGGTAGACGTGGTCGGCGCCGAACACCGCGATGTACTCCGGCCGTTCGTCGTACACGAGGTTCAGCGACTGCAAGATCGCGTCCGCGCTGCCCAGGTACCAGCGGGGGCCCAGCCGCTGCTGCGCCGGCACCGGGGTGATGTAGTTGCCGAGCAGACTCGACATCCGCCAGGTCGTGGTGATGTGCCGGTCCAGCGAGTGCGACTTGTACTGCGTCAGCACACAGATCCGCAGGATGTCCGCGTTCACGAGATTGGACAGGACGAAGTCCACCAGGCGATACGTTCCGCCGAAGGTCACGGCTGGTTTCGCCCGGTCCGCGGTGAGCGGCATCAGCCGTTTGCCCTCGCCGCCCGCGAGTACGATTCCCAGCACCGAAGGTCCTCCGCGCCGCATACCGCCGCCCCTCTACGCCCGGTTGTGTCGTGCTGACTACCCCTGTTTGAGGACTTCCTCGTACAGGTGAACCGTGCGTCTCGCGACCGCGTCCCAGCCGAACTCCCGCACCGCACGCTCCCGCCCGGCCTCGCCCATGCGCCGGGCGGCCTCCGGGTCGCCGAGCACGGAGTCGAGGGCGTGCGCGAGTGACGCCTCGAAGTCTTCGTCCACGGGGACGAGTACGCCGGTGCGTCCGTCGTCCACCACCTCGGGGATGCCGCCGACCCGCGACGCGACGACGGCGGTACCGCACGCCATCGCCTCCAGGTTGACGATGCCGAGCGGCTCGTACACCGAGGGACACACGAACACGGCGGCGTGCGTGAGGAGTTGGATCACATCCGGGCGCGGCAGCATCTGCGGGATCCAGTGGACACCCGCGCGTACGCGGCTCAGCTCCTGGAAGAGGTCACGGAACTCCTGGTCGATCTCGGGGGTGTCGGGGGCGCCCGCGCACAGCACGACCTGCGCCGAGGCGTCGATGTCCCGCACGGCGCGCAGCAGTTGGGGCACGCCCTTCTGGCGGGTGATGCGGCCGACGAACAGGACGAACGGGCGGTCGGCGTCGAGGCCGATGCGGGCGAGCACGTCGGTGCCGTGGTCCGGCCGGTAGAGGGTGGTGTCGATGCCGTTGTGCACCACGCGCACCTTCGCCGGGTCGAGCGTCGGATAGCAGGTGAGGATGTCCTCGCGCATGGCGCCGGACACCGCGATCACCGCGTCGGCGGCCTCGATCGCGGTGCGCTCGGCCCAGCCGGAGAGGGCGTATCCGCCGCCGAGCTGCTCGGCCTTCCAGGGACGCAGCGGCTCCAGCGAGTGGGCGGTCATCACATGCGGGATGCCGTGCAGCAGCTTGCCGAGGTGGCCGGCGAGATGGGCGTACCAGGTGTGCGAGTGGACGAGTTCGCGGCCTTCGAGGGCGGCGGCGATGGAGAGGTCCACGGAGAAGGTGCGCAGCGCGTCGTTGGCGCCGTCGAGGGCGGTCCAGGGCCGGTGGCGTACGACTCCGCCCGCGCCGCCCTCGCCCCAGCAGTGCACAGCCAGGTCGGTGAGGGAGCGCAACTCCCGTGCGAGGAACTCGACATGGACGCCCGCGCCGCCGTACACGTCCGGCGGGTACTCCCGGGTCAGCAGTCCCACTCGCACCCGGAACCCCCTGTCGCAGCGGCTGGTTCCCACATGGTCACCCAGATGCGGCGGTTGGGGAAGACCACCGATCTCAGGAGTGGCGCGGCGGCCGGTCGAAACAGCAGTCGCCGCACAGACCGCCGCCGGGCAGCCGGTAGTAGAGGCAGCAGCTGCGGCGGCGGAGGGTGGCCGGGTCGAGGGTGCCGGACAGGTCGGGGTGCGCGAGGGACGCGGCGGCGAAGGCGCGGGCCCGGTCGGCCACCTCGTCGCGGCCGCCCGCGTGTGCCCAGCGGTTGAGCTGGCGGAGCGCGCCGGCCAGCGCGGAGGCCGCGTTGCCCCACAAGAGGCGTGCGGACACGTGCTGCTGCCGCCGCAGGGCCGTGATCAGCGGGGCGAGGTGGCCCTCTCGTACGAGGTCGCCGATCGCCGTGGCGGGCCGGGGGCGCACCTCGGAGAGCCACAGATCGTCCGGAGCGCTGGCGTCCGGATCCCACCGCAGGAGCCGGGGATCGAGGTCGGGAACCTGGTCGTACAGGGCGGCGCAGCCGAGAGCGATCGACCACAGCCGGGCCGCGAGTGCCTGCTGGGCCACGGAGACCGCGATCCGCGGCTCGGGCGCCCGAAGACTTTCGGTGACTTTTCGAACCCGGAAAATCAGCGGATCTCCGTAAACATCCACGTGTTGTCCCGCGTACGCCTGTGCGAGCGTCGGCAGCGGGCCGCGCGGCGGCGCCTCGGTGCGTAGTACGAAGAAGCCGCCGAGGGCGTCGAGTGCGGTGAGATCGGGGTCGAGGTCCACGAAGAGCAGTAGTACCAAGGCCCCTAGGGGTTCCCACCAGGGGGCCGGCCTCCGGTGTCACCCACCCTGGGGAGGACGGGGCGCCGGTTCTACTCCATCGGCAGTAGGACCCAATGCCTGCTCAGGTACGACGACGCGAGCGATTTCGCGAGGCATCGTAGTGAGTATGGAAGCCGACCGTTCGTCGCGCCGGGTGAGCCGACCCGGCCCCTCGCAGAGGAGCCGCTCATGAGCGCCCTCGCGTTGTCCGTGCTGCTGTCACTCGTCTCCGCCGTCGCGTACGCGGGCGGGGCGATCGTGCAGGAGCGGGTCGCGGCGACGACGCCGGACCGGCCCTACGCACCGCTGCGCCACCTCCTGTGGTGGGCGGCGGTGGGTCTCAACGGCCTGGGCGCGCTGCTGCACGTGGTGGCGCTGGCCTGCGGCCCGCTCAGCCTGGTGCAGCCGCTGGGCGCGCTGACCATCGTCTTCGCGCTCCCCATGGCGGCCCTCTTCGTGCGCCGCAAGGCCGGGGCGACCGCCTGGCGCGGCGCGCTCATGGCGACGGTGGGCCTGGCCGGCCTGCTCTCACTGACCGGCACGGCCGACTCGCAGACCCTGGACACCACGCAGCGGGTGCTGGTGGCCGTGGTCAGCGGTGGCGCGATCGTCGCGCTGATGACGGCGGCTCGTGCCGTGCACCGGCACCCGGTGGTGCGCAGCGTGCTGCTCGCGAGTGCGGCCGGTGTGGCCTTCGGCATCGCCTCGGTGTTCACGAAGACCGTCGCGGTGGACTGGGAGGACGGCGTCGCGCTCGCCTCGCTGCCCACCCTGGCCGTGATAGCCGTCCTCGCCGCCGCGGGCCTGCTCCTCTCGCAGGCCTCCTACCGCGGCGCGGGACTGGCGGCCCCCCTGGCCACGGTGACGGTCGTCAACCCCGTCGTGGCCGCGGCGGTGGGCCTGACGATGTTCGGCGAAACCTTCCGCTACGGCACCACGGGCACCCTGCTCGCGCTCGGCTGCGGCGTCGTCGCGGCGGGCGGTCTGATCCTGCTGACGACGGAGCGGATCGGACGCGAGCAGCGCGCGGCGACCGTGTCCGCCGACGCCACCCACGCACCGGCGGCCGCCTCCGGACCGTCCCCCGCCGAGGAGCTGCTCGCCGGGCTTCCGCCCCAGCCGGGCGCCTCGAGCGCCCAGGACGTCCACGAACCGGAGCCGGTCCGGATGCCGCCCGAGGAGAGCGGCTACGACGACGACCTGGCGCCGTCCGACGCCGCCGCGACGCCGCTCACGTACGCCTCCTTCTACGGCGGCCCGTACGTACCACTGCCCGTCCTGCCCCGCCACCGCGCCCGCGACCGCGTCAGATCCTGACGCCGCCCGCCCTCAGATAGGCGACCGGATCGACGTCACTGCCGAAGCCGGGCCCCGTCCGCACCTCGAAGTGCAGATGCGGGCCCGTGCTGTTGCCCGTGGACCCCGAGCGGCCGATACGCTGGTCGGCCGTCACGCTCTGCCCGGCCTTCACGGAGATGGCCGACAGATGGGCGTACTGCGTGTAACGGCCGTCGGCGTGCCGGAGCACCACCTGGTAGCCGAAGGAGCCGCCCCAGCCGGCGCTGACGACGTGCCCCGCCGCGACCGCCTTCACGGAGGTGCCCGTGGGCACGGGGAAGTCGACGCCGGTGTGATAGCCCTTCGACCAGGACGAACCCGCCGCATGGTATTGCGTCCCCGTCCCGGCGTTCACCGGGGCGACGAGGGAGTGGCTCGTGGTCGCCTTCTCGGTCCTGTCCGAGGACGCCTTCTCCGTCGAGGACTTGGAGGAGGACGTCGACGACTTGTGGGTCGACGTGGAGGCGTCGTCGGTGCGGGTCGTGGCCTTGGCGCGCAGATGCAGCCGCTGGCCCGGAAGGATCAGGTCCGGGTCGGCGCCGATGGTCCCCCGGTTGGCGGCGTAGAGCTGCTCCCAACCGCCCCGGACGTGCCGGGAGTCGGCGATCCCGGAGAGCGTGTCGCCGTGCAGGACGGTGTACATCTCGGCGGTGCCCGCCTGCGACTGCGGTGTCGTCTGTGGCTTCACATCACGGACGGTCCGCTTGGTGCTCCGGTCCGCCGTGTGTGTCGCGCTGCCGGACGGGTCGATGTCCGGCGTGCCGCCGCCCCGGGTGAGGCCCGCGCGGACCGAGCACACCGGCCAGGCGCCCGGGCCCTGCCCCTCGAGGACCTTCTCGGCCACGGCGATCTGCTGGTCCCTGGTGGCCAGATCCGCGCGCTGCGCGTAGACCTTGCCGCCGTACGCCTCCCACGTGGACTGCGTGAACTGAAGTCCTCCGTAGTAGCCGTTTCCGGTGTTGATGCTCCAGTTGTCGCTGGATTCGCAGGCCGCGACCTTGTTCCAGGTGTCCGCATCGGCGGCGTGGGCGACGCCGGTGCCCATGAGCGGAATCGCCATGCCCGCTCCGCCCGCCGTGACGGTGAGCGAGGCGCGGTTGATCCTGTTCGGCTGATACCGGCGGTGCCGGCCGCGTACGGCCATGGGGGACCCCCTAGACATGCGTCAGGAGCGGCAAAAGTAAACGCTGCGAACAGGCCAGGACAAGGCGGCAATCGGCCGCTCCATCCCGCCAAGTGACCAGGAATCGCCCTTCGGTTGTCCGCACGGCCGTATACGGGCCGGTACACGCGGGCCGTCCCGGTCGCGGGCGGTCCGGGAGACCCGGATGTGCGATCGGCGAACCGGCACGTCAGGATGGTCAACGGGACAATACTGGCGAGCACGACCGGCACCACCGATGCACGGACCTACTTCAGGTCCTCCAAGGACCTACCTCAGGACCTCTTAGGAGCCCACGGTATGAGCACAACAGCCCAGATCGGCGTCACTGGTCTCGCGGTCATGGGCCGCAACCTCGCCCGCAACTTCGCGCGCAACGGCTATACGGTCGCGGTGCACAACCGGACCGCGTCGCGGACGCGTGACCTCGTGGAGGAGTTCGGCCACGAGGGCGACTTCGTGCCGGCCGAGACCGCGAAGGACTTCGTGGCGGCGCTGGAGCGGCCCAGGCGCCTGGTGATCATGGTGAAGGCGGGCGCGCCCACCGACGCGGTGATCGAGGAGTTCGCCCCGCTCCTGGAGCCCGGCGACATGATCATCGACGGTGGCAACGCACACTTCGCGGACACCCGGCGCCGGGAGCGCGAGCTGCGCGAGCAGGACATCCACTTCGTCGGCACCGGCATCTCCGGCGGCGAGGAGGGCGCGCTGCACGGGCCGAGCATCATGCCGGGCGGCTCGCCCGAGTCGTACGACTCCCTCGGGCCCATGCTGGAGAAGATCTCCGCGAAGGCGGCCGACGGGGCGCCGTGCGTGACGCACGTCGGTCCGGACGGTGCCGGGCACTTCGTGAAGATGGTGCACAACGGCATCGAGTACGCGGACATGCAGCTGATCGGCGAGGCGTACCAGCTGCTGCGCGACGTCGCCGGCTACACGCCCGCGCAGATCGCGGACATCTTCCGGACCTGGAACACGGGCCGCCTCGACTCCTACCTGATCGAGATCACGGCGGAGGTCCTGTCCCACGTGGACGCGGCGACCGGCAAGCCGTTCGTGGACGTGGTCCAGGACCAGGCGGAACAGAAGGGCACGGGCCGCTGGACGGTCCAGATCGCGCTCGACCTGGGCGTGCCGGTGTCGGGCATCGCGGAGGCCGTGTTCGCCCGCTCCCTGTCCGGCCACCAGGAGCTGCGGGAGGCCTCGCGCGGGCTGGCCGGGCCGAAGGCGGCTCCGCTCGGCGAGTCGGAGGCGGCGGCCTTCGCCGACCGCGTCGAGCAGGCGCTGTACGCCTCGAAGATCGTCTCGTACACGCAGGGCTTCCACGAGATCGCGGCGGGCAGCGACGAGTACGACTGGAACATCGACCTGGGGAAGATCGCGTCGATCTGGCGGGGCGGGTGCATCATCCGCGCCGCCTTCCTGGACCGCATCCGGGAGGCGTACGACGCGCGTGCGGACCTGCCGAGCCTGCTGTCCGACGACACGTTCGCGCAGGAGATCGCGGCGGCGCAGGACGACTGGCGCGAGGTGCTGATCGCGGCGACCCGCCAGGGCGTACCGACCCCGGGGTTCGCCGCGGCCCTCGCCTACTACGACGCCCTGCGCGCCGAGCGCCTGCCCGCCGCCCTCACCCAGGGGCAGCGGGACTTCTTCGGGGCGCACACCTATCGCCGCACGGACCGGGAGGGCTCGTTCCACACGCTGTGGGGCGGGGACCGGTCGGAGGTCACCGCGTAGGTGACGGTGCCGTGGTGCCGCCCGGGTGACGGTGCCCGCGGCGCCGTCGCCCGAGGGCGGTTCGCCGGGGGACCGGTGGGCCGCCCTGACGGCGTCACCCGGTGCGCGGCGTTCAGGAGAGCGGCGGCCCCGGTTCGGGCTCCGGCACCGGGTCCGGGCCCGGCGGCTTCGGGATCGGGGACGGCTCCGGGATCGGAGACGGCTCCGGGCTCGGGGCCGGGTCCGGAGTGGGGGTCGGCAGCGGGCTGGGGTCGGGGAACGGCGCCGGGCCGGGTCCGGGTCCCGGTCCGGGGGTGGGACCCGGCGGTACGGGATCGGGGTGCGGATGGGTCATGGTGTCCTCCAGCCCTTCGGTACGTCGGCTCTGGACTCCTCCCCCACGTACCCGCCGCCCGCTCGCTCAGTCACCCTGTCGCGCGACGACGCGGGCCCAGGTGGGCCTGGGACGGGCCCTGACCCGAGCGCGCCGCGGCCGCCCCCGCGGCGAGGCCCGGCCGGGGGCTCGACAGGACCGGGACGGTGGTCGTGGTCAGGTGCTGGGCCGGGGCCATGGAGGCCTGGGCGAGGACGATCGCGTCGGCGTCGGCGACCGTGTCGGCCGCCTCGGCCACCGCACGGACGTAGCCGACGGTGTCGCCCGCCTCGAAGCGGGCCCAGGCGTCGGCCACGAGCAGGGTCCGGAGGTCGACGGGGCGCCCGGCGGCCTCCTCCTCGACCAGGGCGACCGTCGGCTCCAAGGTGCTCTCCACCGTGGCGACCACGACGATCCGCGGGCCGGCCGCCACCGCCGCGGCCGCCATCGGGCGGTCCACCCGGAGTACGGGCACGTCGGCGATGGCCGCCTCGGCGACCGCTCCGATGGTCGAGCAGGTGCACAGCACGGCGCCCGCTCCGGCCGCGACCGCCCTGTCCAGCGCCGCCCTCACCTCGCCGGCCACGGCTTCGGGGCCTTCGGCACGGGCGCGGGCGAGCAGTTCCCCGGCCACCAAGTGGGTCAGTTCCAGCCCCGGGTGCCCCTCGTCGCGCAGCGCGTCGAACACGGGGACGTGGGCGGGGGACGTGTGCAGCAGGGCGAGCGTGGCGTGCGGCGCCCCCACGCCGCCCCGCGACGTCATCAGAACCGTCCGGGGTGCGCCACGAGCCACGCCTTCGCCGCCGCCAGGAGCTCCGGATCCGCGGCCGGCGCCTCCTCGGGGTGGCGCGCCGCCCACTTCACGACGTACGGGCACAGGGGAGCCACCACGACGCTCTCGCGGGCGGCGATGCCGTACAGCTCACGGGCGAGGGAGCCCGCGATGCCCTGGCCCTCGTGCGCCGGCTCCACGATGGTGTGGACCGGGACGAGCGCGCGCCGCGGCGTCTCCAGGACGAAGTACTCGATGTGGCCCACCACTTCGTCCCCGGCGTACGCCTCGAGACGGCCCGCCGTCCGGTCGTCGCGGATCTCGATGTCGCTCATGGATGCTCCTCGGATTCCCGCGCCTGAGTCTGGAGTTCAGGCGGTGACGGCCTGCGGGCTGCGCGCCTGGTCCGAGCCCGGTACCGGCTCGGCCGGGTCCGCGCCCAGGGCCACGACGCGGTTGTCGCGGTCCACGTGCACGACCCTCGGCCGCAGTGCCCTCGCCTCGGCGTCGGAAACCTGAGCGTAGCTGATGATGATCACCAGGTCGCCGGGGTGGACGAGATGGGCCGCCGCCCCGTTGATCCCGACGACTCCGGAGCCACGCTCGCCCTCGATGACGTACGTCTCCAGGCGGGCACCGTTGGTGATGTCGACGATATGAACCAACTCGCCGGGCAGCAGATCGGCGGCGTCCAGAAGATCGGCGTCGATGGTGACGGATCCGACGTAGTGCAGGTCGGCCTGGGTGACGGTGGCTCGGTGGATCTTGGACTTGAACATGGTACGCAGCATGGAGGTACTCCCGGACTTAGGCTCCCTGCCTGCTATTGCAGGTCAAGGGCGGTCTTCGGAGATTACATCTTTTCGCATGTTCGGTCAGCTGTCGCCAGGTGTTCGAGGACTCACACCGTTGCTGACTTTTCTGATGCCGCGCGAGAGGACGAGAGCCGGTCAGGTCCTGGTCGATCCGCAGCGGGTGGCCGAGAGGTGGTGCGGCACGCTGGAGGCAGCCGAGGCATTCGCAGACGCGGCAGCCCATGCCGATGTGGGTGGCGGCGGAGACATTGGTGAGGTCGAGGCCGTCGGCGTAGACGAGGCGGTGGGGCGTGGCGGATCTCGCGGCCGAGGCAGATGGCGAAGGTCTTGCCGAGTTCCCCCCAGCCGCCGCGGTGCCGGGTGACGGCACGCCCGGTCCACAAGTAGCGCTGTGCGTCGGGGGTTTCGGATCCGGAGGTGGATGCGGCCGGGCGCATGCGGTGGGCGATCGGGCCATGATCGGTCGGTAGCCCGGGCTCTGACCGTGTGCGTCGAGACCATGCCGACCAACCGCACCGTGCAGGCCGTCGCCCCCGTCGCGACGGCAGCGGTGACAGACACCGGTCCGGCACCGCCGGCTCGGTGGGGTCTCAGGCGGCGGTGGTCCCGCCGCCCGCCGCTGCGCCGCTCCGGGCGGCGTCTTCGCGCGCGCCCTCGCCGGACTCACTGATCTGGACCCGGCGGGGCCCGGCGGCTTCGCCCTTGGGGACGGTGATGCCGAGCACTCCGTCCTGCATGTCGGCCTTGATCTTGTGGGTGGCCAACTCTCCGGGCAGCCGCAAGCGGTACTCGAAGGCTCCGACGTGGCGGGTGCTGCCGGGCAGGACGCCCTTGCGCTCCCGCTCCTTGATGTCTCCGGTGACCACGAGTTCGGGACCGTTGGCCTCGACGGCGATGTCCTTGCAGTTCGTCGAGCTCGACCAGGGGATCGAGAGGGGTGGGCGTGACCTCATCGCCCGCCATTCGTCATGCGAGCCATGCGGACTCCTTGTGACGTATGCGTGGGGAGACGTCCGAGCCGCCCGCGGCAGCGGACGTGCCCGTGGGACCGGGTGCGGCCGAGTGCCCCAGGTGCCGGTGCACGAAGTGGATGGCCATCGCGCCCTCACCGGCCGCCGAGGCCACCCGCTTCACCGAGCCGCTACGGACGTCCCCTACCGCGAAGACCCCGGGCAGGCTGGTCTCCAGGGTCATGCACGAGCGCCCGCGGCCGTGCCACACCTCGGGGTGGGCGCAGGCTTCCTGGGCCTCCGGGCCGGTGAGGACGAAGCCACGGGAGTCGAGGGCGATGATGCCGGCGAGCCACTCGGTGTGGGGGTCGGCGCCGGTGAAGACGAACAGGCCCCGTACCGCGAGTCGGCGGTGCCCGCCCGTGCGGTTGTCGACCACGTCGAGCTCCTCCAGCACCTCCTGGCCGATGACCTCGGTGACCTCGGTGTGCAGCATGACCTCCACCCGCGGATGGCGCTCTACCTGGTCGACCAGGTAGCGGGACATGTTGGCCTCAAGGCTGGGTCCGCGGACCAGCAGGTGCACCTTCGGCGCGTACCCGGCGAGGAACAGCACCGCCTGGCCCGCCGAGTTGCCTCCGCCGACGACGGCCACCGGGTCGGTGCGGCACTGCTGGGCCTCGTAGACGGTCGCCGAGTAGTGGACGCTCGTTCCCTCCAGGCGTTCGATGCCGGGCACCTGGAGCCGGCGGTAGCGGGCACCCGTGGCCAGGACGACGGCGCGGGCGGCGATCTCGCTGCCGTCGGCGAACGCCACCACGTAGTGGTCCTCGTCCTTGGGATGGAGACCGCTCGCCTCCACCGGAATGCTGATCCTGGCGCCGAACTTGTCGGCCTGGAGCACGGCCCGTTCGGTGAGTTCGGCGCCTGAGATGCCGGCGGGGAAGCCGAGCAGATTCTCGATGCGGGACGACGTGCCGGCCTGGCCGCCGGTGGCCATCGCCTCCACCACGGTGGTGCTCAGGCCCTCGGAGGCGGCGTACACCGCGGCAGCGAGGCCGCCGGGTCCGGAGCCGACGATGAGGACGTCGCCGTGACGGTTTCCGGCGGGGAGTGACGGCAGGCCGATGAGCCGGGCCAGTTCCGCGTTGCTGGGGTTGCGCAACAGGGTGGTGTCCCGCCAGATGACGAGCGGTGTCTCCTCCGGGCCGACGCCGAAGCGGCGCAGCAGGTCCTCGGCCTCCTCGTCGGTCTCCAGGTCGATCCAGCGGTGGGGCAGCCGGTTGCGGACGGCGAACTCGCGCAGCCGCCGGGTGTCGGGCGAGTAGCGCGAGCCGATGATGCGGAAGCCGGCGCCCTGTCCGACGAGCAACGCGCGACGGCCCAGACAGGCGCGCAGCACGAGGTCCCCGAGGGTGGAGTCCTGGGACACCAGGCGGCGCAACTGGTCCAAGGAGACGACGAGGACCTCGCCCGGCTCCCTGGCGACAGCGGTGTAGAAGGCCACCTGTCCGTACAGCAGCCCGAGTTCGCCGATGAAGCGACCGGGGCCGTGCACGCGCAGCACGTGTTCCTCGGGAGTGCCGTGGTCCTCGACGACGGCGACGGAACCGCTGAGCACGACGAAGAGCGTCTCGCAGCGCTCCCCCTCCCGGATCAGCACGTCGTTCGGAGCCATGCTCCGGCGTTGCCCGTGCTCCGCCAGACGTGCTATCTGGTCCTCCGTAAGGCGCGGATACGCGCCGTAGATGTCCGGGGTCTCCAAGAAGACGGCCTCGTCCGCTTCCTCCGGCACCGGTTCTTCGCCCGGCAGCGGCTGGTCGCCGGACATCAGACGAACGCCTCGTGGACGTAGCACCAGCGCCAATCCTCGCCGGGCTGGAACGACTGCACGATCGGATGGGCGTCGGCAGCCGCGTGCCTACGCGCGTGCTTGTTCGGCGAGGAGTCACAGCAGCCGACGTGCCCGCAGGTCAGGCAGAGCCTCAGGTGGACCCACGGGGAGCCGAGCAGCAGACACTCCTGACACCCTTCTGGGGTCAGCGGCTGGACCGGCCGGACAAGCGCGAGGTGGGGGTCTGCGTGCAGGGACATCCGGATCACCCTTCCCGGGCCGTGATCGACTGTTCCACCCACTGGCGCAGGACGGGGGCGGGCGCCGCCCCCGCCTGCCGGGCGACCGTCTCGCCCTGATCGAGGACGAGCAGTGTCGGTACCGCCTGGACCTCGAAACGCCGCGACAGCCGCGGATTCTTGTCGATGTCGACCTTGACGAGTTTGATGCGGCCGGCGAGATCGGTGGCGACCTTCTCCAGCGCGGGGCTGACCATGCGGCAGGGGCCGCACCAGGTGGCCCACAGGTCGACCACGACGGGGACGTCGGCCCGCTCGGCGACCTCGGTGAAGTCGTCGTCGCTCGCGTCCACCATCCACGGTAGGGGCTGCTTGCAGTGGCCGCACTTGGGGCGGCCCTCCGCGGCCACGGGCACCCGGTTGGTGCGCCCGCAGTTCGGACAACTGACGGTCGTCGCCTGCATCGTGCTCATGCCGCCCACGCTCCCTTCACGTCCTCGGGCTGGTCGTAGGTGACCACCAGCTCTCCGTGCTCGGCGTCGACGCGGACCGTCGCGCCGTCCTGGACGTCGCCGCGCAGCAGGGCGCGTCCGACCAGTGTCTCGACCTCGTGGGAGATGTAGCGGCGCAGCGGCCGGGCCCCGTACACCGGGTCGTAGCCCTGGTGGGCGATCACTTCCCGGCCGGCGTCGGTGAGTTCGACGGTGATGCGGCGTTCGGCGAGCCGCTGCCGCAGCTCGTCGAACTGCAGTTCCACGATCCGCTCGATCTGCCGCTCACCCAGCGGTTTGAACAGCACGATGTCGTCGACGCGGTTGAGGAACTCCGGGCGGAAGTGCCCGCGCAGCTCGCCCATCACCAGGGCGCGGGCGTCGGGCTTGATCTCACCTTCGGCGGTGGCGCCGTCGAGAAGGTGCTCGGAGCCGATGTTGGACGTCATGATGATCACGGTGTTGCGGAAGTCGACGGTGCGGCCCTGGGCGTCGGTGATGCGGCCGTCGTCGAGGATCTGCAGCAGGGTGTTGAAGACATCGGTGTGCGCCTTCTCGATCTCGTCGAACAGCACGACCGAGTACGGCTTGCGGCGTACGGCCTCGGTGAGCTGGCCGCCTTCCTCGTAGCCGACGTATCCGGGCGGTGCGCCCATGAGCCGGCTGACGGTGTGCCGCTCCTGGTATTCGCTCATGTCGAGGCGGACCATGTTCTCCTCGGAGTCGAACAGAGTCCGGGCGAGGGTCTTGGCCAGCTCGGTCTTCCCGACGCCGGTGGGGCCGAGGAAGATGAACGAGCCGATGGGGCGGCGAGGGTCGCGGATGCCGGAGCGGGCGCGGATGATGGCGTCGGTGACGAGTTTGACGGCTTCGTCCTGGCCGATGACGCGCTCGCGCAGGATCTCGTCGAGGCGCAGCAGTTTCTCGCGTTCGCCCTCCTGGAGGCGGGCGACGGGGATGCCGGTCCAGGCGGCGACGATCTCGGCGATCTCCTCCTCGGTGACGACCTCGCGCAGCAGCCGGTTCTCCCCTTGCTTGGCGGCCAGTTGCTCCTCCTCCGCGGCGAGTCGGCGCTCCAGGTCCTGGAGGCGGCCGTAGCGGAGTTCGGCGGCGCGGTTGAGGTCGTAGGCGCGTTCGGCCTCCTCCGCCTCGTGGCGGACCTGCTCCAGTTCCTGGCGCAGTTCCTGCACGCGGCGGATCGCCTGCCGTTCGGCCTCCCACTGGGCGTGTTTGGCGTCGGCCTCGCCGCGCAGGTCGGCCAGTTCCCTGCGCAGCTCCTCCAGGCGGGTCTTGCTGGCGGGGTCGCTCTCCTTGGACAGGGCCGCTTCCTCGATCTCCAGGCGGGTGACGCGGCGGGTGATCTCGTCGAGTTCCGCGGGCATCGAGTCGATCTCGGTACGCAGCCGGGCGCACGCCTCGTCGACGAGGTCGATGGCCTTGTCGGGCAGGAACCGATCGGTGATGTAGCGGTGGCTGAGGGTGGCCGCGGAGACCAGCGCGGTGTCCTGGATCTTCACGCCGTGGAAGACCTCGAGGCGTTCGCGCAGTCCGCGCAGGATGGAGATGGTGTCCTCCACGCTCGGCTCGTCGACCAGGACCTGCTGGAAGCGGCGTTCGAGGGCGGCGTCCTTCTCGATGTGCTTGCGGTACTCGTCGAGGGTGGTGGCGCCGATCATGTGGAGTTCGCCGCGGGCGAGCATCGGCTTGAGCATGTTGCCCGCGTCCATGGCCCCTTCCGCGGCGCCCGCTCCTACGACGGTGTGGAGTTCGTCGACGAAGAGCAGGATCCGCCCCTCGGCGGCCTTGACCTCGCTGAGCACGGCCTTGAGGCGTTCCTCGAACTCCCCGCGGTACTTGGCGCCGGCGACCAGGGAGCCCATGTCGAGGGCGAACACCGTCTTGTCGCGCAGGCCCTCGGGGACGTCGCCGCGAACGATGCGCTGGGCCAGGCCCTCGACGATGGCGGTCTTGCCGACGCCGGGGTCGCCGATGAGGACGGGGTTGTTCTTGGTCTTGCGGCTGAGGATCTGGGTCACGCGGCGGATCTCCGCGTCCCGGCCGATGACCGGGTCCAGCCGCCCGGACCGAGCCTCGAGGACCAGGTCGCGGCCGTACTTCTCCAGAGCCTCGTAGGCCACTTCGGGGTTGGCGGAGGTGACCCGCTGGTTGCCGCGGACCTGGGTGAGCGCGCTCAGGAACGAGTCCCTGGTGATGCCGGCCTGTTTGAGCAGTAGCCCGGCGGCGGTCGAAGAGCTCTCCTCAGCCAGCGCGAGCAGGAGGTGCTCCACGGACACGTACTCGTCCTTGAGGCGTTTGGCCTCCCGCTCGGCGGCGTCGAGCAGCCGGGCGAGGCGCTGGGTGACGAAGACCTGGCCGGGTGCCGCGCCGGGGCCGGTCGCCTTCGGGCGGTGGGAGAGTTCCTCGCGCACGGCCGCGCGCAGTTCCTTCGGCTCGGTGCCGGCCTGTTGCAGCAACCGCGGGATCAGACCGTCCTCCTGATCGAGAAGTGCGAGCAGCAGGTGTTCCCCGTCGACCTCGGTGTGCCCCATGCGGCCGGCCGCGGTCTGGGCCTCCTGGAGGGCTTCCTGGGACTTCTGGGTGAGACGGTTCATGTCCATGGGGGTGTTTCACTCCTCGTGCCGCGGCCGCGCAGGGCGGCTTCGAGCAGGCTGATGCGGTCGAGCAGGTCGAGCACCAGGCCGATGGATGCGTAGTTGAGGCAGAGTCCGGTGCGCAGCCGCTGGATGCGGGCAAGGACCGCCGGGGCCGTGGGGTCGAACACCAGGCGCCCCGCGGCGTCGCGTTCGGCGTCGATCAGGCCGAGGGCGACGAACCGGCGGATCAGATCGGGGTGGAGGCCCGAGCGACGGGCCACGGCCTCCAGGGAGAGCCTGGGGGCGGGCACGAGCGCGTACCGGACAGCCGTCGAGGCGGTGAGGTCGGCGCCCGTTCGTCCCGGACGGTCGCCCACGCCGGCCCGGCCGATGCCTGCCGCTCCCGCGGGTCGGTCGTTCATCGCGTCCTCCTGGGGTCGAACGAGGAAGTGGCGGCGAGCTCCTCGAACAGTTCGCGCTCCTGGTCGCCGAGGGTGGGTGGCACCACGATGCGGAGTTCGGCGTACAGGTCGCCGTTCGCGCCGCGCGGGTTCGGCATGCCCTCGCCGCGCAGCCGCAGCCGCCGGCCGCTGGACGAGCCCGCGGGCACCGTGACCTTGGCCGTGCCGCCGCCGGGCGTGGGCACCGGCACGGTCGCGCCCAGGGCCGCCTCCCAGGGGGCGACCGGAACCTGGACGTGCACGTCGCGGCCGTCCAGCCGGAACCGGGGGTGGGGCTGGATACGCACTCGCAGGTACAGGTCGCCCGCGGCGGCGTCACCACTGCCCCGGCCGCCCTCGCCCGCCAGCCGGATGCGCTGCCCGTCGGTGACGCCCGGCGGCACGTCGACCTCGTACCGCCGCGGCTGCCCGTCGGGACCGGCGAGCGTGACGGTGCGACGGCCGCCTCGGTACGCCTCCTCGACGGTGAGCGGCAGTTCGGCCTCCTGGTCCGCTCCGGGGACGCCGCCCCGGGCGGCGCCGGCTCCGAACATGGAGCCGAACAGGTCCTCGATGTCGATGCCCTCCGCTCCGAAGTCGTCGCCGAAGCCGGGGGCGTACCGGACACGAGGACCGCCCCCGCCTGCGGTCCTCCGACCGCGGAAGCCGCCGCCCGCTCCGGCCGCGACCCGTTCGTCGAAGTCCTCGGGGATCTTGCGGAAGTCCTCGCCGAAGCGGTCGTAGCGGGCTCGGGTCTTGGGATCGGACAGGACGCTGTATGCCTCGTTGAGGTCCTTGAAACGCTCTTCCGCCCCGGGGTCCTTGTTGACGTCGGGGTGGTGCCTGCGGGCGAGTTTGCGATATGCCTGCTGGATCTCGTCCTGGCTCGCGCTCCGCGACACGCCCAGCACCTCGTAGTAGTCCCGTGCCATCGCCGGTCACTCCCGCTTCGTGACGGTCACCGCGGCCGGCCTGAGCTGCCGCTCCCCGTCCCCGTAGCCGGGGCGCAGCACCTCGACGACCGTGCCCGGTGGGGCGTCTGGGTCCTGGACGACGCCGACCACCTCGTGCCGGGCCGGGTCGAAGGCGACGCCGGTCTCCGCGTGCCGCGGGTAGCCGAGCAGTTCGAGGACGTTCACCGCCTGGTCGCGTACGGCCCGGATACCCTCCACGATCGCGCCCGGATCGGCGCCGGCATGGGTCAGGGCGAGTTCGAGGTTGTCGAGGACGGGCAGGAAGGCGGCCGCCGTGCGGGACCGCTCGACCGCCCGTTCGCGCTCCAGTTCCCTGGCGTGGCGCTTGCGCAGGTTGTCGAGGTCGGCGAGTGTGCGCCGCCAGCGGTCCTCCAGTTCCTGGATCGCGGTCGTGTACTCGTCCTCGGCAGGCGCGGGGCCGGCGGCGTCGGGTCCCGGTTCGCCGTTCGTCGCTTCCGGCCGGGCCGGCGGGCCGGGTTGCGGCAAATCACCGCGAGGAGGGCGTCCGGCACCTTCCGGGACCGGTTCGACCGGATCCGACGCGGCCCGGTCGGGTTCCTGGGGGCGGGTGGGCATGGCGCGCCTCAGCCCTTGTCGAACTCGGCGTCGATGACATCGTCGCCACCGCCACCGCCGCTCGTGGGACCACCGGTGGCGGCGTGCTGGGCGGGACCGCCATCCGCGGTGGCGGCGCCCTGATGGGCCGCCAGTCCGGCGAGCACCTGCTGGAGTTCGGAGGTCAGGGGCCGCACGCGCTCCACGCCCGCCTCTTCCTTGACCGCCGCCCGGGCGTCGGACACGAGCATCTCGGCGCGTGCCTTCTCGTGCGCGGGCGCCGCGTCGCCCAGTTCGGCGAGGCGCTTCTCGACCTGGTACGCGACGGCGTCGAGTTCGTTGCGGGCGTCGACGGCCTCGCGGAGTGCCTGGTCCTGGCCCTGGTTGCGCTCGGCCTCCTGGACCATGCGTTCGACCTCGCTGCGGTCCAGGTTGGAGCTCTCGCTGATGGTGATGCCCTGTTCCTTGCCGGTGTCCTTGTCCCGTGCGGTGACGTTGAGGATGCCGTTGGCGTCGATGTCGAAGGTGACCTCGACCTGCGGTTCGCCCCGCGGCGCCGGCCGGATGTCGGTGAGCTGGAACCGGCCCAGCACCCGGTTGTCGGCGGCCCGCTCGCGCTCGCCCTGGAGGACCACCACATCGACGGCCGGCTGATTGTCCTCGGCGGTGGAGAAGGTCTCGCTGCGACGCACCGGGATGGTGGTGTTCCGCTCGATGATCTTCGTCATCACTCCACCGCGCGTCTCCACGCCCAGCGACAAGGGTGTGACGTCGAGCAGCAGGACGTCCTTGACCTCGCCCTTGAGCACCCCGGCCTGGATCGCGGCGCCCAGGGCGACGACCTCGTCGGGGTTGACGCTCATGTTCGGGTCCTTGCCGCCGGTCAGTCGGCGGACCAGAGCCTGCACCGCCGGGATACGTGTGGAACCGCCTACGAGGATGACCTCGTCGATGTCGCTCTCGCCGACCTTGGCGTCGGCCATCGCCTGCTGGACCGGTCCCAGGCAACGCTCCACCAGGTCGCTGGTGATCTGCTCGAACGTGGACCGCATGACCGTGTCGGTGAGGTGCTTGGGGCCCGAGGCGTCGGCGGTGATGAACGGCAGGCTGACCTGCGTCTGCGTCACCGAACTGAGCTCGGTCTTGGCCTTCTCCGCCGCCTCGAACAGTCGTTGCAGCGCCTGCGGGTCCTTGCGCAGGTCGATGCCGTTCTCCTGCTGGAAGTCGTCCGCGAGGTAATCCACCAGACGGCGGTCGAAGTCGTCGCCGCCCAGGTGGCTGTCGCCGGCGGTGGAGCGCACCTCCACCACGCCGTCGCCGACGTCGAGGATGCTCACGTCGAAGGTGCCGCCGCCCAGGTCGAAGACGAGGACGGTCTCGTGCTCCTTCTTGTCCATGCCGTACGCGAGGGCGGCCGCCGTCGGCTCGTTGATGATCCGCAGCACCTCCAGTCCCGCGATCCGTCCGGCGTCCTTGGTGGCGGTGCGCTGAGCGTCGTTGAAGTAGGCGGGCACCGTGATGACCGCCTCCGTGACCCGCTCCCCGAGCTGCTTGGAGGCGTCGTCGGCGAGTTTGCGCAGCACCTGTGCGCTGATCTCCTCAGGCGCGTACAGCTTGTCGCGCACCTTGAAGCGGGCCGCCCCGCCGTCGCCCTCGACGACGTCGTACGTCACCGCCCTGGCCTCGTCGGAGATCTCGTCGAAGTGCCGGCCGATGAACCGCTTGGCCGAGTAGATGGTGCCCTTCGGGTTGAGGATCGCCTGGCGCCGGGCCAGCTGGCCCACCAGGCGTTCCCCGGTGTCGGTGAAGGCCACCACGGACGGTGTCGTGCGGTTGCCCTCGCTGTTGGGTACGACGGACGGCTCGCCGCCCTCCCACACGGCGATCACCGAGTTGGTGGTGCCCAGGTCGATGCCCACTGCCTTGGCCATGGGGAACTCCTCCCGGTACGGCGCCCGCGTCGACTCTCCGGATCACGTTCGTTCAGGTAGGGGTGGGACCTCGGCCGGTTTCCCACCCGTGCGCACGAAGGCGCTCGAGCACCCCCAGGGTGACGAACCGGGGGCCTCCACGCCTGCGCCTGGCGAGTCAGGAATGCACGGGTCCGGTCGCCCCACGAGTACGAGAGGAATCATCCGAACATCTGGGATGAGCCGGCCCGGGAGCGGGTACCACCGCTCGCCTGTAGGCTCGAGGAGAACGGAGTGATCCCATGGCCAGCAGCCGGGCGCACAACCTGTACCGCCGCTGCTCCGACCGGGAGAGCAGCCTTCCGCGGGGCAGCGCCGGGCGGCACCACACAGCCGCGCGGAGAGGGCCCCGCCCACCCGCTCCAACCCTGGCCGATCATGCCCTCCGCGACCTGACGGTGCTCTCCCGCGCCCTGCTCGACACCCCGGACGAAGGCGAGATCCTGCGCCTGGCCATGGAGCACATAGCCGCCGCGGGGCCATACAGCGCCGAGGCCGGATACCTCAAGGTGGACGGCGACCTGGTCCCCAGCCCGAGGAACCGGCAGACGCATGCCTCGGCCGTGAACCGGAGGGTGCGGGAGCTGGCCGGGCAGGACGGTGCTGTGACCGTACCCGGCAGGCCCTGGGGCCGGGCCCTGGGGCTACGCGGACTTGAGGGACTCCACGGCTACCTCGTGGTGACGTCCCGCTCCCGGCCCACCGAGGCCGAGCGCTCCCTGCTCGCCACACTCGTCCGGCACACCGCTGCCGCACTGTCGGTCGCCTTCGCATACCGACACCAACGCGAGGACGCGCTTGAGCTGCACCGACTGAGGGACGAACGCACAGCCCTCCAGCGGCAGCTGATCTCCGTCGTGGCCGAGCTGAGGTACCAGCGGGCCGTTCACGCGCTCATGGCCGACGTCACTGCCTCGAGCGGCGGCGAGGAAGCCATCACCCGCGTGCTGCACAAGCTCACTGGATTTCCCGCGCTGGTCGAGGACCGCTTCGGTCGGCTGAGGTCCTGGACCGGCCCCAGCCGCCCCGACCCCTATCCCGAGCCTGACCCCGTGCGCCGGGACGAAATGCTGCACGCCGTCGCCCGTCAGGCCGGGCCGGTGCGAATAAAGGACCGGCTGATCACCCTGGTCCGCCCGCACGGCGAGATCCTGGGCGTGCTGGCCCTGGTCGATGCCCGGGACGAGGCCGACGAGCACGCCGTGCTCGCGCTGGAACACGCCGCCGCGTCGCTCGCCCCGGAGCTGGCGCACCTGCGCAATCTGGCCGAGGTGGAGCTGAGGCTGCACCGCGGGCTGGTCGACGACCTCCTGGCAGGGACGGACGAGGGGAGCGCCTACGCCCGGTCCGAGGCAGTCGGACACGACCTGCACCGCAGCCACTACATCGTCGTGGTGCAGTGGCCGAACCGGACTGCGGACGATTCCTTCGCGCAGACCGTGGGGCGGGCGGCCTCTGCCGTGGGCATGCGCTCGCTGCTGACCCGACGTTCCGACCACGTGGTCCTGGTCGCCGACGCCAGGCCGCACGCCCGCGCGTTGTACGAGGCGCTCGCCCGGGAGACCGGGACACGGTCCGGGACGATCGGGGTGAGCGCCCCTTGCGACTCCCCGGACGACATCCCCCACCACTACCAAGAAGCGCAGCGCGCCCTGGAAGTGCGCCTTCACTCCCGCGAGCACTACGGCACGACGTTCTTCGACGAGCTCGGCCTCTACCGCATCCTGGGGCCTGGCAACGATTACCGGGAACTGGAGACGTTCGTCCAGGAGTGGCTGGGGCAGCTCATCGACTACGACTCCCGGCACCACACGGCCATGGTGGAGACCCTGTCCCGGTACTTCGACTGCGGCGGCAACTACGACGAGACCGCGGACTCCCTCGCGATCCACCGCAGCACGCTGCGCTATCGGCTCCAGCGCATCCGCGACATCAGCGGCAACGACCTCGCGAACGTCGAGGACCGGCTGAACCTCCAGGTGGCGACCCGAGTGTGGAAGATCGTGCTGGGCGGCCCCGGCTGATGCCTCGCCAGAACTTTCGTGCGCTCGGTGTCAGCAGCAGTGGGGCGGGCTGCCCTGTTACAGAGCTGCGGTGGGTGGGTGGCCGTTCCTCACAGGGGGCCGGACACCATCGACGGGAGACGCCCGGGCTGCGGCCGGGCGTCACAGGGCGATGACGTGGAGGTCGACCAGGTCGAGCAGCGCCCGCAGGGCCGAGCTGGGCCGCCGGGTCGACGACGTGCCGAGATGCATGCTCCAGCGGAGCATGGTGCCGTGGACGTCCAGGACGTGCAGGCCGGGGGTGCGGGCAACGGCGAACGCGGGCAGGAAGGCGATGCCCAGACCGTGCCGGACCAGTGCCGCCCCCATGTCGATGTCGGGCACTTCCAGTGCCACCCGGCGTACGACGCCCGCCCCCGCGAACGCCCGGTCGACCACCTCGCGGTTGCCGTAGCCCGGCGGGAAGTCCACGAAGGGCTCCGCCGCGAGGTCCGCGAGTGCCACCTCCCCCCGCTGGGCGAGCGGATGGTCGGCGCTCACCACCAGGACGAGCGGCACGGTGGCCAGCTCCCGTGCGTCGATCCCGGCGGGTTTGTGCTCGGGCAGCGACAGGAAGGCCACGTCCAGGTCCCCGCTGAGCAGTGCGTGCGCCAGTCCCGCCGATCCGGTCGTCGCCAGCCGCAGCCGGACGTCGATCGCCGGATGCCGCGCGTGCAGCTGCCCGAGAAGCGCAGGCAGGTCCACCACCTCGACCGAGGCCATGGCGCCCACATTCACCGTGCCGCGCAGCGTGTCCTGTGCGGCGCGCACGGCGTCCTGGGCCGCCTGGGCGGCGTGCAGGGTGGCCCGAGCCTCCGGCAGCAGCGCCGCGCCCGCCCCGGTGAGCCGGACCTGCTGCGACGTGCGCTCGAACAGCGCGCAACCGAGCTCGCGCTCCAGGGAGCGGATCGCGGCGGACACCCCGGACTGCACCACGTGCAGCCGACGGGCGGCACGCGTGAAACTCAGCTCCTCGGCGACCGCGATGAAGTGCTCCAGCTGACGTAGCTCCACACGAGAAGTATCACTCGCATTGCTCGAGCCCAGCAAAAACATTCGTTGGCACTGATCCAGCCTGGTGAGGAGGATGGAAAGCGTCATCCACTTCCGCCCGAGGAGGGGTACCCCTGCCTGCCGTTCCGACGCCGCTGAGCCGTCCCACCGCCGACGCTCCCGACGACCCGACCCACCGGATCCCAGCACCCGCTCCCGCCGGCCTGCCGCCCCGCGCCCCCGCCCGGCGCCGTGCCTCGCACACGACCGGCTTCTGGTTCGTGGCGGTGGCCTTCACCGTGCTGATGGCCTTCGGCACCGCGCCGACCCCGCTGTGGCCGCTGTACGAGGCCCGGGACCACTTCGGCGCGACCACGGTCACGGTGGCGTACGCCTCGATGGTCGTGGGTGCGGCGGCCGCCTTCCTCGGACTGGGACACCTGTCGGACCGGCTCGGCCGGCGGCGCATCATCGTCCCGGCGCTGCTGGTCGGCATCGTCGCGTCGGTCGTACTGATCGTGTGGCGAGACCTGCCGGGGCTGATCGCGGGCAGGATCCTGAACGGTGTCGGACTGGGGCTGATGGCCTCGACCGCGACGACGTACCTGCACGACCTCCACCACGAGGCCCGTCCGGAACGGACGGGTTCGGTGCTGCCCGGCATCGTGGCCACCGCCGCCAACCTCGGCGGTCTGGCCTCAGGGCCCCTGGTCGCCGGAGCCGCCGCCGAGTGGCTTCCCACGCCCCTGATCACCACCCAGGCGATCTTCACGCTCGCCATGGCGGTGTGCCTGGCGCTGGTGCTGTCCACCCCGGAGACCGTGGACCTGGAGCTGCCCGCGGCCGAACCGCCCAGCAGGTTCGTCCTGCGCCCCGGCGGCTGGCGGGCGTTCGGCGCGGCCGGCGCGCTGGGCGCCTTCGCCTTCGCGATCCTCGGCCTGATCTCCTCCCTCGGGGCGAGCGTGCTTCACGGCACCCTGCACACCGACTCGCACCTCGTGGTCGGCCTGGCGGCCTTCCTCATGTTCGGTTCCGCGGCGGCCGCCCAGCTGGTGCTGGGCCGCCTCCCACTGCCCCGGGTCCTGACCGTGGGGGCGGTGGTCTTCCCGGTCGGCCTGGTCCTGTGCGCCGTCGCCCTCTACCACCCGGCGCTCTGGCTCTACCTGGTCGCCGTGTCCCTGTCGGGAGCCGGCTCCGGGCTGCTGTTCAAGGGAGGCCTCGAACGTGCCGTTTCAGTGGCCGAGCCCGCCTCACGCGCCGGGGTCCTCGCCGTGTTCTTCGTCGTCGCGTACCTCGGAATGGGCCTACCCTCCGTCCTGTTCAGCATCGCCCTGCGGCATTTCGCCGTACAGACCGCGATGATCGGCTTCGCGGCGGTCCTCTCCTGTGGCGCCGTTGTGTCGGTCGCCGTCGCGTTGCGCGACCGCGCACCCGGTCCCGGCACGCTCTCGGCGCAGTCCGCTCGCCCCTCCTGACCTCCCTGCGGCGCATGCGGCCCCGGTTGTCTGGGAGGCGCGGACCTGGGCACTCGGTGCGGGTGCGCGTGACACGGATCCGCGGCAGACGGGAGGCACGAGATGTCTGCGGAATCGGCCAGAACGGTCGCACTCCCCTCCGGTGAGGAGGTCGCGGCGCTCGGGCAGGGCACCTGGTACCTGGGCGAGGACCCGGCCCGGCGTGAACAGGAGATCGCCGCGCTGCGGCTGGGCGTGGACCTGGGCATGACCGTCGTCGACACGGCGGAGATGTACGGCGACGGCGCGGCCGAGGAGCTCGTCGGGGAGGCCCTTTGGGGACGCCGGGAGGAGGTCTTCCTCGTCAGCAAGGTGCTGCCCGGCCACGCCGACCGGAAGGGCACCGTCGCCGCCTGCGAGGGCAGCCTGCGGCGGCTCCGTACGGAACGGCTGGACCTCTACCTGCTGCACTGGAAGGGACGGTGGCCACTCGAGGAGACCCTTGCGGGATTCACCGACCTGATGGAGGCGGAGAAGATCCGTTACTGGGGCGTGAGCAATCTGGACGTCGCCGACATGGCCGAGCTGACCACCCTCCCCGGCGGCGACGCCGTGACCGTCGACCAGGTGCTGTACAACCTCTCCCGGCGCGGCATCGAGTGGGATCTGCTCCCCTGGTGCCGCGAGGCCGGGGTGACGGTCATGGCCTACTCCCCGATCGAGCAGGGGCGACTCCTGAAGGTCGAGGCCTTGGGTGCCGTGGCCCGGGCCCTCGGAGCCACGCCGACCCAGGTGGCGCTCGCCTGGATGCTGGAACAGGGGGTGGCCGCGATCCCGCGTTCCGGATCACCCGACCACGTTCGGGAGAACCGCGGCGCGGTGGACCTCAACCTTCCCACCGAGGCGCTCGACGCCCTCGACGAGGCGTTCCCGCCACCCAGCGGGCCCACGCCCCTGGAGGTGCTCTGAAGAAGTCGACAGGATGGCGCGCCCCGCACGCTCACGCCGGCTCACGTCCGCAGGGCCCTGCCGGTTCGGCCGCCTCTTCTGACCGGCCTTGCCTGCTCATGCATGGGGTCGTTCACCCGAGCCCGGTCTTGTTCCAGTCTCGGCTGGGTGCCCTGATGCAGTCCCGCTCCCCCGAGCTGGTCGTGTCGTCCGGTCAGCAATTCTCGTTCGAGGCGTTGCAACGCCGTGCAGCCTCCTGCGGACGGACGGCCGGACGGCTGGCCGAGGGATGCCTGCGCATTTCATGCTGCTCTGCCAGGGGAAGAGGGGGTGCCCTTTTTCGGCCTGGGGTGCGGAGGCGCTCAGCAGGGGGCTGTGCGAATCTCGACCGGGTAACAGCCGATGGCGGCGTGGGCGGGAGCGAACGACGTCGTCCGTTCCCGGTGAGGAGGCGAGAGGCATGACCGTGATGGGTGTGTCGAAGTTCGAGAGGTTCTTCCGCGCCGCCGCAAGCCTTGACGTGGACAAGAACGACCTGAAGCGGTACGGCGACTTCGTCGACGCCAAGCTCTACGACCTCCTGGTCGTCGGCCAGGCGTCGGCCAAGGCCAACGGCAGGGATACCGTCGAACCGTGGGATCTACCGATCACCAAGGGCCTCCAGGAGAGCATCCACAGGTTCCGGCAGCTCGACGAGGAGGTCGAGCTGAAGCCGATCCTGGAACAGCTCGCCGCGCATCCTCCCCTCGACAGGACACCCACCCAGGAGACCGAAGAGCGCTACCCCGAGATCATCGGCGGTCTCAGCGTCGCCCTCGCCGAGACGTTCAAAATCTTGTATCCGGATGTGAAGAACCCGCAGACCAGTCACTGGGAGGGCGTGACCGCGGTGTTCGACCGGCTGCTGTAGCAGTCGCGCCCCGGTGCATGTCGCCGGACTCAAACTGAGATGCCGGACGGGGAGCGGAAGGTGGAGCCTGGGAACCTTCACCGAGGCCCGGGTCGCCCCGCAGGCGCTCGGGGATTCGTGATCGCGGTTTCAGCGCGGCCGGTCGCCTGGCCAGGAAAATCACACCCCCTCGCCTTCACGTGACGGCGTCTGACTCGGAAGGTCGCTTCGAGGGTCCGTCGCGTCCCGCGATGCTCCGGCACGCCGAGGGAAGACTCATGAAAGCTGCCAGCACTTCGACGCCCGCGACGACGCTGGACGAAGGTCGTCCCCACTCGGACGGCAGCTTTCACTGACCGCGCGCAGACAGTGCTCGGGGCACCTTCGGCCGGGCCTTGCAGTCCACGGAAAAGGGATGCGGACAGGCCCTGCCGGGTGTCCCTACCGCTCGCGTCGTACAACCAGCGACTCGTGAAGGGAGCCGTACCATGACACAGGAACTCCGGGGGATGCGGGTGGGGATTCTGGCCACCGACGGCGTCGAGCGCGTGGAACTCGACCAGCCGCGCGGTGCGTTGCAGGGCGCAGGGGCGAAGACCGAGATCGTCTCGCTCCACCCCGGCGAGATCCAGGCCCGCCAGTTCGACCTCAACGCGGCCGGAACCTTCCCCGTGGACCGCCTGGTCGCCGACGCCTCCGTCGACGACTACCACGCCCTGCTCCTGCCCGGCGGCACCATGAACCCCGACCAGCTGCGAATGGACCGCGACGCGGTGCAGTTCGTCAAGGACTTCATGGCCAGCGGGAAACCGGTCGCATCGATCTGCCACGGCCCGTGGACCCTGGTGGAAGCCGACGCCGTGCGCGGCCGTCGCCTGACGTCCTGGCCCAGCATCCGCACCGACCTGCGCAACGCCGGCGCGGAGGTCGTCGACCAGGAGGTGGTCGTCGACGGGCAGCTGGTCACCAGCCGCAGCCCGGCCGACCTGCCCGCCTTCTGCGCCGCTGTCGTGGAACAGTTCGCCCGGGCGCACCACCCCATGCCCGGCTGACCCGGCGGAATGGGCCCAGACGGGGCACCTCGCGAGCGATACCCGCACAAGCTGGAACGCAGCATGACGACGCGCACGACCCTGCGCCCCGAACCCGGCTGACCGGTACTCAGCCCCTCGCGCCGTCGTCAGGAGCGCGCGAGCCGGGCCGCGAGACAGGGCGCGGTGGCGCTGCGGCAGGCCCTCGCCGCCTTGGCCGGCGGGCCCGCCGCGACCAGCCGCCCGCCCGCGTCGCCGCCGCCCGGCCCGAGGGCGATGCCCCAGCCGGCGGTGGCGATCGTGTCCAGGTCGTGCTCGACGAGGACGACCGTGTTGCCGGCGTCGACGACCAGGTGCAGCTGGCGCAGCAGCAGCGCGATGTCCGAGGGGTGCAGCCCCGCCGTCGGCTCGTCGAGCAGGTAGAGCGGACGTGCGTGACGTGCTTGTGGGCGCTCCAGAACTTGCCCTGGTAGCCGTAGTCGACGCGGTCCTCCTCCGGCTCGATGTACACGGAGGGCTGCTCGTCCGTGTACAGCAGCCAGTCCCGGTCCTTCTTCCTGAGCCTGCGCCCCGGTCGGTCGATGTCGATCCCCAGGCCGCTCACGACACTGCCCAGAACCGTACCGCCTGCACCTGCTGGCAGGGGCCAGCGTGTCACGCGGCGTCGGCGATACCTCGGGGGCATCCTGTGGGCACGGGCGATCGCTGGGGCAGCCGACGAGAAGGAGTCATGCGGGTGTCGTCTCAGGGCGTTACGGTCGTGGCTCTCCTGGCGGATCCGGACGCGCCCACGGAGATCGCGCAGCGCATGGCCCGGATACTTCCTGCTCGGCTCGCCGACAAGTCAGGCCAGGGACGACGGTTCGACGTCGAGGTGGTCAGTGAGCCCTTCACCGCAAGGACCGAGGACCCGCCCACCTTGATGCGCCGGATCATGGACCGCGGAAGAGCGGAGAGTTGGGACATCGTCGTGGCCCTCACCGACCTTCCGCTGCACTCACACGGGCGCAGGCTCGTGGTGGATCTGAGTCACGAACACGGCTTGGCCCTGCTGTCTCTTCCTCCGCTGGGGGGCTTGCGTCTGCAGACGAGAGCCCGGCGGGCCGTGGAAGAAGCCGTGCTCAGCTTGGCGGGCCCGCGGGCCACCGGGGCTGAGGGACCTCCGCGGAGTCAGCCGCTTCTGGGGCCCTTCGTCAGTCGCCTCGCGCCTATTCACCCGGGCCAGGTCGGTGAGGAGGAGACCGTTGATCTTCGGTACGTCGTCAGCGGACCGCGCGGTTACCTGAGGGTGCTCGTCGGTATGGTCCGCGCCAACCGGCCGTGGCGCTTGGTGCCGGGCTTGTCGAAAGCCCTGGCGGCCGCACTCGCCACGGGAGCGGTCGCCACCGTGAACTCCACCATCTGGAACCTGGCCGAGTCCCTGAGCACGCCCCGCCTCGTGATCGCCACGGTCGGGTCCGTCGCGCTCATGATCGGCTGGCTGATCGTGGACGCGCAGCTGTGGCATCGATCAGCAGAGGTCTCGCGGGAGGCGAGGCAGAGGGCGAGGCTCTACAACGCCTCGACGGTCATGACCGTGGGTATCGGGGTGCTCGTCTGCTACGTGGGTTTGATCGTCATCAACTTGGTGTGGGCCCTGTTCATCCTCAACGACCAAGTGTTCGCCTCCACGACACGAACCCCGCTCAACGCCGCGGAATACTGGACCTTGTCCTGGTTCGTCGCTTCGGTCGCCACCGTGGGCGGGGCGCTGGGATCAGGCTTGGAGAGCGACGAGGCGATCCGGGCAGCCGCCTACTCCAAGCGCGAACAGGAACGCCGCCACATGCTCCAAGACGACGACGGCGACTAGCTGGTGACCTGAGCCGGAGATTCGTTGGTGGTTGGTGGTTGGTGTTGGTGGTTGGTGGTTGGTGGTCGTCCGCGTACGAAGATTCCGCTGATCGATCGGTGCGTGCTGTTTCGCGTCAAGGGCCGACGGGGACTCGGACGGCACGCCGCCGGAGCGCCGAGGCTCCGCCCGGGCAGGCCCACGGCGGCACCACCGTTCCACCTGAACCGGGTGAACGGCCCCCAGAGGCATGCCGGAGCGATGGACCCCGTCGCACCAACTCCCGGGAGTCAGGCTCTGTATGCCTCCTCCATCGCACCCGTGCTGCGGTCATGCCGCGGCACCGAAGGAAGCGATCATGAAAGCAGCGGTATATGAAGGCCCGCGAACGGTCGCAGTGAAGGACGTACCGGACGCGAAGATCGAACACCCCTGCGACATCATCGTCAAGATCACCACTACCAATATCTGTGGTTCGGACCTGCACATGTACGAGGGCCGCACCTCGTTCGAGTCCGGCCGCACCCTGGGACACGAGAACATGGGCCAGGTCGTGGAGGTCGGCTCGGCCGTCCGCAAGGTCCAGGTCGGCGAGTATGTGGTCCTGCCCTTCAACATCGCCTGCGGCTTCTGCAAGCAGTGCGAGCGGGGTCTGACCAACTACTGCCTGACCATGCAGCCGGAACCGGCTCTCGCCGGAGCCGCCTACGGATTCGCCGACATGGGCCCCTACCAGGGCGGCCAGGCGGAACTGCTGCGCGTGCCCTACGGCGACTTCAACGCGCTGCGTCTGGGTGAGGACGCCGCCGAGTGGCAGACCGACTACGTGATGCTCGCCGACATCTTCCCCACCGGCTATCACGCCACCGAGATGGCCCACGTCAAACCGGGTGACCAGACGATCGTCTTCGGGGCCGGCCCCGTCGGGCTGATGGCGGCCTACTCCGCCCTCCTCAAGGGCGCCGGGCGCGTCTGGGTGGCCGACCACCAGCCCGACCGGCTGCGCAAGGCGGAGGAGATCGGGGCCATCCCGATCAACACCGCCGAGCAGAAGCCGGGGGAGGTCGTCAAGGAGGCCACCCTCGGTCTGGGCGCCGACAACGGCTGTGAGTGCGTCGGCTACCAGGCACACGATCCCGAGGGACATGAGGACGCCAGCCTCACGCTCAACGGACTGATCGACTCGGTCAGGTTCACGGGCGACATCGGTGTGGTGGGCGTGTTCCTGCCCCAGGACCCCGGCGGCGCGGAGGCCCAGGGGGAACTGGAGGCACAGGGCAAGGTCCCGCTCGACTTCGGCTTGATGTGGTTCAAGGGCCAGCACATGGGCACCGGGCAGGCGCCGGTGAAGAGGTACAACCGGGCGCTGCGGGATCTGATCGCCGGCGGGAAGGCAAAGCCGAGCTTCGTCGTCTCCCACGAACTCAGCCTGGATGAGGCCCCTACCGCCTACGAGCACTTCGACGCCCGTGACGAGGGCTGGACCAAGGTGGTCCTGCATCCGAACGGACACGGGAACGGCCACAAGCGGTAAGTGACCCGGGGCCGCCGTCCCGCCAGTTTCCCCGGAACCGGTCCGGGGGACGGGCGGCGACCTGCCCGTCCTCCGGCCGGGGCCGGGGGCAATCGCCCGCGCTCCGGTCGGACCTGAACCAACGGCGATTGCCCGCGCTCCGGCCCGGTAGGACGGACGGCGGACGCTCAGCAGTGTCCGCAGTGTCCGCAGTGGCTGCACCCGGTCCAGCGGCTGCGGCCGCCAGCCTGTTCGCGGGGCGTGTGGGAGGCTTCCTTGCCCGACGGCTGCCGCACCTCGACCAGGCCGACGCGACCCGGCAGGGTGTTCCGGCTAGGCTCACACCCGTGACGTGGCTGCGGGCCTTCGGGGAGGTCGTGCGATCCGGGCTCACGATCGAGGAGACGCGGCTGGAGCCCCTGCTCGCGCTGCGCACGGCCGCTGGGGTGGCGATCGTCGTCGGGCCGGCGCTGTGGCTGGCCTCCCCCGCGTATGCCGCGTCTGCCGCCCTCGGCGCCTACTCCGCGGGTGGGGCCACCTTCCAGCGCACCTGGCGTCCGCGCAAGGTGATCGCGCTCGGCGCGGGCGCGGGTCTGGCGCTCAGCACCTTCGTGGGCTACCTGGCGGCGGGGCGACTCGTGACGTTCCTCCCACTGTTGGCCGTATGGGCCTTTGTCGCGGGGATGGCGTGGGCCGTCGGATCGACCGCGGGGATCGTCGCAGCGACGACCGTCGGCAGCATGCTGGTGACCATCACCCTGCCCACGAGCGTCGGGCGAGCCCTGGAGCACGCCGGGGTCATCGCGCTCGGAGGCGTGGTGCAGGCCGTGCTGATCTTGCTGTTCCCGATCCGCCGTTGGGGGGCGCATCGTGACGCGCTCGCCGACGCCCTGGCCGCCGTGGCGGACTACGCCCGCCGGCTGCGGCACGACCCGACCGCCCCGTTCGACCCGGAGCCGTTGATGACGGCCCGGGACGCGGCCGCCGTGACGCCATCACAGGCCCGCACCCGTCCCCCCGTCCTGCACGGCCCCCGGGGCCTGGCCGAGCGCATTCGGCCGGTCGTCGCCGCGCTCGCCGACCCGGACGTCGGCGCCCCGGCGGAGGGACCCGGGCGGGACCGCGCGCGGGAGTTGCTCGACGCGGCCGCCGACGTCCTGGACGCGGCCGCCCGTTCGATCCGCCGCGGCACTCCCGCCGAGGTGCCGCCCAGGAGCACGGACGTCCTGCGCGTCGACGAGGACCACGAGGTCCTGGAGGGCCCCGCGAGGCAGGCCGCCGAGCGGCTCGTGGAACTGCTCGGCGAGGTGTTGGAGATCGCCGGGAGCGGCGGCACGAGCGGGAGGACGCCCACGCCGCCCGGCCCCGCGGACGCCCAGTTCCTGGTGCGCCCGACTATGTTCCGGCTGGTCCCGGTCGTCGTCCGGGCGGTCCGCCGTGAGCTCCGCCGGGACTCGCCCGTGTTCCGGCACGCCGTCCGCTTGGCGGCGGTGGCCACGCTCGGCTATCTGATCGCCGCCCGGCTCCCCCTGGGCCACGGCTACTGGGCGCCCATCGCCTCGGTGATGGTGATGCGGCCGGACTTCCACCGGACGTACGCGCGTGCGGTGGCCCGTCTCGCCGGGACCCTGGCGGGGGTCGCGCTCGCCACCGGGATGGTGCGGGCCCTGGGCCCGGACGCCCATGTGTTCGGCGCGCTGGCGGTGGTCTCGGCGGGCCTGTCGTACACGCTGATCCGTACCGGCTACGCCTACTCCCAGTGCTTCACTGCCGCATACGTCGTCTTCCTGCTCGGCATGGGCGGCCAGGCGTGGGAGCAGACGGTACCGGAGCGGGTGGTGCTCACCCTGCTCGGCGGGGCCCTGGCAATGGTGGCGTACGTGGTGTTCCCCGCATGGGAGACGCCCATGCTGGCGGGCCGGCTCGCGGACTGGCTCGCCGCCAACGGCCGCTACGCGGCCGCGGTGCTCCGCAGCTACGCCGAACCGACCCGGGAGCATCGCGCCGACATGCGCAGGGCCCTGCTGGCGAGCAGGAAGGCACGCGCCGCCTGGCAGGAGACCTACGACCGGGCAAGGCAGGAACCGGTCGGCCCCAGGGGTCTGACGTCGCGCGAGGCGCAGGACGCGCAGGAGGCGCTCAAGGGGTTCGGCCGGGCGGCGATGCTCATGGAGAGCCACGTCCCGCGGGCCGACAGCCGTTTCGTCCCCGAGGCGGAGCGGTTCGCCGAGGCCCTCGAGGCGGACACCGCGCAGGCGGCGGTCGACGTGCGCGAGCACAGGAATCCGGACTGGGGGCGCGTGGAGGAGGCACTCCACGCGTGGGAGGGCTCCGCCGCCGGGGACCGGAGCCCGGTGATGCGGCGCGGGGCGGAACTGCAGAAGCAAGCCCTGGAGGACCTCGCGACGGCCGTGAGCCGCACACCCCTGGAACGGGACGTCGGCTCCGCTCGCGAGGAGCAGCGGGTGCGGGCGACCCTGGCGGCGGAAGGTGACGGAAGGTGACGGATCAGGGCCCGCGCCCAGGGGCGGGTGACGGCGCCGGCGACGAAGAGCGCCGCGCCTCCTGGAGCGGGAAATAGTCTCCCGGCCGCGTCGAGCGCCGCCACACGTACGCCGCTGTCGCCATCACGAGGATCAGCCCCGCCAGGATCAGGAGTTCGATCCCCTCGACGTTCCACCGGAAGGAAGCCTCCGCCTCGGCCGTCACGATGAGCACCTTGCGGATGCCGGCGATCAGGCCGACGACGAGGAACGGCTCCGCGTCGAGGGTCTGGTTCCTGATGGTCAGGCGGACGGTGTGGAGCAGCTCGGCCACGATGAACAGCACAAGGCCGTTGTCCAGAGCGGAGAGAACGACCGTCTCCTCGCGGTACGGACCCTGCACCGACCTGATGACGTCGTGGACGACCCCGACGGTCAGGAGCCCCGCGAGCAGTACGAGGAGTGCCGCGACGACGAGGTGGATGCCGTCCTCGATGAGCTGCAGGAGGCCCTGTACCCGGCCGCCCTCGATCTTCGGGAGAATGGGTCGCACAGTCAGCATGCTAGGGGTGCCCCGGCCCGCAGGCGCGTCGTGCTGCCGAACGGGTGGACCAGCGGGCCCCTCTCCGGAAATCCTTCAACCATTCTGCGACCGTGCTTTGGCACGACGGCCGACGGTCGGTATTCACAGGCAGGGCACGTCATGGTCGGCGCGGTACCGCCGCCCGTCGGCACGGTGCTTGGGTCGTCGAGGATCCAGTCCCGGCCCGCCCGGACGGCTCCGTGGAGCGTGGCATCGGCGCCTCAAGGGTCTGTATGTGGTTGTGATCAAGCAGTGTGACTGAGTACCCGAGTCGACCAGTGAGTGCGTCACCTTGCCGCGCTCGCTCTCAATTCCGCGCCAGTCGCGTTGTAGGGGCCTTCTGCTCTCGATAGCTCTCCGAAGCTCTCCGAGGTGTCGGAAGTCTGTCGTCGGTCTCCGTGATCTGTCGGCGGTAGGTCGGTGGAGGTTGCGACCTCGGGCGGGATGGTGCTCCCCATGAGCACGCTGCCTCAGAGCCGGGGTCGGCTACTTCGCCGCAGAGCTGCTCGCCGCCACCGGCGCCGTCGTCGTACTCGGCAGCAGGGACGCCGCGAAGACCGACGCCGCCATGGCCTCGATCCGCTCGCGCGTCTTCGGCGCGCATGTGCGGCCCCTTCAACTGGACCTCGCCGACCTGTCGTCCCTGAAGACCGCCGTGGACAGGCTGGGCCTCGATCATCTCGACGTGGTGGTCCACAACGCAGGTGTCGCGCTCGACGAGCCGCCGCGTCGAGAGACCGAGGACGGCCACGAGCTGATGTTCGGCACCAACCACCTTGGCCACTTCGCGCTCACCCAGTGGCTGGTCCCCCCTGCTGTCCGCGGCGTCGGCGGGCCGCAGCGTGACGGTGGGAAGCTTCGCGGCGCGGTCGGAGCGACTGGACCTGGACGATCTGCAGTCGACCCGGGATCCCCCCAGCCGTTCGACTTCCGCCCGTCACCACCCGGACTGCGCCCGGCCCGGTGGTCATATACGTTCGAATCGGAAGCGGGCGGGGCCGCGGGGTGCGCGCTGTCACGTCCGCCGGTCCACGCCCCTGCAACCCATCGCAGGGAAGGTGCTCCCATGAAGGTCCAGGGGTCTGTCGCCTTTGTCACCGGAGCGAACCGCGGGCTCGGTGAGCAATTCGTACGGGCGCTCTTCGACGCTGGAGCAGCCAAGGTCTACGCGGGATCCCGCGACCCCACCAGGGTCACCGTGCCCGGGGCGGTCCCCGTCGCGGTCGACATCACCGACCTCGAATCCGTGCACGCGGCGGCCGACCAGGCCCAGGACGTGACACTCCTCATCAACAACGCCGGTTTGTCGACCCGGGCCGACGTGCTCACCGCGGACCTGGATTCATTCAGGTTGGAGTTCGAGACGCACGTTCTCGGCACCCTCGCCATGAGCAGGGCCTTCGCCCCCGTTCTGGGGCGCAACGGCGGCGGCGCAGTAGTCAATGTCCTGTCCGTGCTGTCCTGGATATCGATCACCGCCAGCGCCGGATATGCCGCGGCCAAAGCTGCTGAATGGTCCATGACCAACGCTTTGAGAGTGGCCCTCGCGGAACAGGGCACGCAAGTCACAGCCCTGCACGTCAGTTACCTCGCGACGGAGCTGGCCGCGAAGGTGACCGCGCCGAAGTCCGATCCCGCCGCGGTGGCCCGCGCGACCCTCGACGGTGTCGAGGCCGGACTGCACGAGGTCCTCGCCGACGACTTCAGCAGGCAAGTACAGGCAGCCCTGGCCGTCGGCCCGGAGGCGCTGTATCCGCAACTGGCCGGCCGGCACTGATCTGAACTTCGCCGTCCGGCAGTTCCTCGGCGCGTGCCGCTCGCGGCAGGTGGGCCGAACGACGTCATCATGGGGAATCGCCGGACGGGTGGGTTCCGACGGAGGTACCGAGGTCCTCCAGAAGCAGATCGAGCGCCGCCTCCTCGTGCAAGGCGATGCCCAGGGCGGCCATGGTCGGGGTCAGTTCCGGGTCCCACTCGGCGTCCGTCGGTGTGCCGGTGAGGGGGATCTGCGGAGTGCCGTGCAACTGAGCTCGTGTGGCGAGGTACTCGTAGTCGGCCGCCCGCATACGCCAGGGCTCGGCTGCGTACCGGTGCCTGATCCGGTTGGCCAGCGCGATGCCGGGCCAGTCGAAGTCGCCGTGGTAGGCGAACGTGCAGCCGGCCGCCGCCAGCGCGTCCAGGAGGGTGAGGACGACGGTCGTCGCGCTCCCCGAGGTGCAGATCAGGGGCTCCGTACCGCCGCCGGTGTCGGCCGCGGCCTCGACCACGCGGGGGTTCTCGCAGACGTGGACGCGGGTGCGCGGTGGCACCTCCAGGCGCAGAGCGCGGAGTTCGCGCAGGGTCAGGTGGGTTTCCATGTGGTGGTCGGCGCGCTCGCGCAGGGCCCGCTCGCGCCAGGTGCCGCCGGTGGGGCGCAGGCCGTAGGTGAGCACCGTGCTGGAGACCTCGTCGGGGGTGACCGAGGCCATGCGCCACAGGGCCCGGCGGGCCGGCGCGTCGGCGGGGGACTCGACGCCGCGTGCCAGCGCGATGCCGCGGAGGACCAGCCGGGACAGCAGTGTGCCGTCGTCCAGGCCGTGGGCCGAACCGGTGGTGCGGGTGGCCAGTTCGCCGCGGCCCCAGGTGGCGGGGGTGGGGGGTTGGTTCGTGCCGGGGAAGAGCGCCCCCAGGGTCTGGATCGCCTGGGTGATGACCGTGATCGCGGTGTGCGAGTCCTGGCGGGCGAGTGTGCCGCCGCGTCGGATCTCCTCCAACCACTGTGCCGCCCAGGGCTGGGCGGACAGCAACGTGGCTTCCAGCTCGGACCGAGCCGTCGACCACACATGTGCGCGTTCGGCCGCCGCCGCGTCGCGGACCGCCCGACGGTCCGTCAGGGGTGGTCCCAGTTCTTCCAGCATGGCCACCAGGCCCCGTCCGACCGCGCTGGCGCGCAAGCGGGTGTCCAGGTCCGTCAGGCGCATCGTGACGGTGAGGCCGGTGACGGGTCTGGCCAGCAGGAGGGACAGGGCCTCACGTTCCCGTGCGTCCAGCTGGTCCAGTCTGATGGCTCCGGCCGGCCGAAGGCCGTTGCGTTCGAGCCGGGTGCGTACGGCCGTCCAGAGGCGGGCGAGGCCCGGCCGGGTGAGAAACGCGAGGGCGTCGGCGTCCGGGGGACGTACGTCGGCTCGCTCGGGTCCTGTCATACCGACATCAGCCTCCGCTGCCGCCCGTTCCACGTGTAATGGAGTGTGGCCACGCCCCGCACATGCGGGTCGCGCAGGCACTCGTAGATGTGGAGGGACGGTACGTCGGGCCAGTTGCCGATCAGTCGTTCGCTGGTGAGGACGAAGTCGAGGTCCAGGTCGACCAGGATGCGGCCGAGGCGGGCATGCGTGGGCTCGTCGACCTTGGCGAAGGCGTCGTCGAGGAGGATGAGGCGGGGCGCGTGCGGGGCGGCGTCGGCGAGGCTGGTGAAGTGCGCCGCCGCCGCGGCGAAGAGGACCAGGTAGGAGAGGACACGCTGTTCGCCCTGGCTCAGGCCCGTGCGGCCGGAGAGTCTACGGCGGCTGCCCGGTGCCGCGTCGTTCACCACCCAGGGGGTGAAGGCGAACCAGTCACGGTAGTCCAGGGCGGTACGCAGGTGAGCCGCGTATCCGGCGGCCGGGTCGGCGCGGCGGGCGTCCTCGATGCGGCGCTGGAGGACGTCGCGGAGTTGCTCGGACTGTTCGCGGGTGCGCAGCCCGGAGGGGCTGCGCAGGAGGTCGACGGCCGCCTTGACGTCCGCCTCCACACCGTCGGCCAGCTTCCAGTCGAGGGCGACGCCCAGACCGTGTGAGGTACGGACCGTGGCGAGGGTGGTGTTGAGGGCGGCGACCAGGGCGCCCGCGGCCAGTACCTGCGAGGACAGGTGGTCGCCCAACTCGCCCGCCAGGAAACGCTGAAAGACCTCGCGTTCGCGCTCTGTCAGACGGTCACGTGCCTCGGCGGCCTCGGCCGCGATGCGCTCGCCGACCACGGCGATGTCGTGGAGGCCGTGGTCGTCGACGAGCCGGCACAGCTTGATGCCGTCATGTTCCTCGATCGTCGCGTCGTAGCCTCCGGAGAGCTGGTCGCGCAGGTCGGTGTGGCGGTTGAGGAGGGTGGTGTCCGAGATGTCGTGGCGTTCGGCGTCCAGGCCGCGGCGCACGGCGTCGACCAGCAGACGCAGCGCCGCGATACGCTCCCGCACGTCGAGATGCAGGGGGTCCGGGGACTTCAGCGCGACCTCGTCCCCGTCGGTGTCGAGACCCGCTCCTCTCAGCACACCCGGCAGCGCAAGGGCCTTACGCAGTCCCCTGCCGCAGGCCAACGCCTCGGCCTCCTGGTCGGCGAGTGCCTCGCGCCGTGCCCTCTCCTCCTCTTCCGCCCGAACGCGCAGGTCATGCACGTCGGCCAGGTCCCTTCGGATGCGCGGGAGTTGGCGTCCCACGGCGTCCAGGCGGCGCATCGTCTCCGCCTCGCGGTCGAGGATCTCCTGTTCCGTGGCGCCGATGGCCTCTTCCAGAGCACGGACGGTACGGCGGGCGGCCTCCAGGCGGCCGAGCGGCTCGGCGTAGTCCGACTCGGCCTCCCGGCGGGCCGACTCGGCACGCCCGTAGTCCGTCCGGCTGCCGCGATGGCCGTCGGCCGCGGACAGGACCGCGCGCACCCGGCGCCGCAGTCGCTGCGCCCCCTGCCCGAGGCGGTCCAGGGCCAGGCGGACCGTTTCGAGTGCGGCCGGGTCCGCCGGGAGGTCCTGGGCGCTCGCCGTCGCCTCGGCCTCACGCCGGGCGACGACCGCGCCGGCCCGTGCCTGCTCCGCCTCGCGGGCTGCCGTGGCCGCCTGCCCGGCGAAAGATTCGGCGGTCCGCTCGGCCTCGGCGGTACGGGCCCACGCGTCCGTCAGCCCACGCGCTGAGGGCGGTCGGCGCAGGAGGTCCCCGACCTGGTCGCGGTGCTGGGTGAGCATGCGCAGACTACGCTGACGTTCCGCCAGCTCATCCTGTACACGGGTCAGCCGGAGGTCGAGTTCCGCCAGCGCCCGGCGGCGGGTCTCCGCCCGCACCTCCGCGCCCACGTACTCGGCGACCTGCTTGGCGTGGCGGCCGCGGGCCACGCCGAGCCGCCAGGAGCCGTCGACGCCGATCGCGGTGTGCGCCGCGCCCGCCGTGTCGGCCTCGCCGGCGCCGATCCCGCCCCTGGCCAGGGCCACCGCCCGCAACACGCGCTCGACCTGCTCCGCCGTCACTCCGCTGTCCGGCGCGTCGACCGGCCGCAGGACCCGGGCGAGCGTCTCCCCCGGCACGGGTGCTGCCGGGACCAGGAGGGTGTCCCGCGTGGCCGGGTCCAGGACCGTGCCGTCGGCGCGCACCCAGGCGTCGAGCAGGCCGCTCGCCTCCAGTGCCGCTTCCAGCCCTGCCCGCGCGTCCGGCTCCAGGTCATGGGCGAAATCCACCAGCCGGTACAGGGGCGCTCCCGTGCCGGGTGCGCGAGGAGCCGCGCGGTGGGACGGGGGCGGGGGCTCGGGGTCGGTGCGGCGTTCCCATTCCTCGCGCCGGTGCCGCAGACGGTCCCGTTCGGTCTGCAGTTCACGGGCGGCCAGGGTGAGGGTGTCGCGTTCCTCGCCCAGTTCCGCCAGCCACGGGTCGACGGCCGACCGGGCCGCGTCGGCCACCTCGTCGGGGGCATGAGCGGACAGCGGACCGTCGGCCGGATCATGCCCGGCCAGAGCGGACACGGCGGTGTCCACAGGCACCCCGGTGAGGCTCCGCAGCTGCTCGGTCCACGCTCGGGCCGCCGCCGCGTACGCCTCTCCCTCGTGCACGGTTTCCTGCCGACGCTGCTCGGCGCCGGAGCGCGCGTGGTCGGCCTGTTCCTCCAGACGCTCCCGGGCGGCGTCGGCCGCCTGCGCCTCCCGCTGGGCCTCGTCCGACCGCCCCATGAGGGCGCGCAGTTCGGTGACGAACCGGGAGCGGTTCCTGATCACCGGCTGTGCGGCGTCGAGCCGGGCGTCCCAGGCATACAGCGCGGTCGCACAGGTCTCGATGTCGACCGCCAGCACCTCGCTGTGCCGTACCAGGTGGAAGTCACCTTCCGGCGCGGTCAGTTCGGCCGTCCTGGCCGGCGCGACCGGCGCGGCGGGGGTCCCCACGGGCTCCCCCAGGTGCACGGGGTCGACCCCGGACCGTTCGGCCTCCCGCACCAACTCGCCCTGTAGCGTGCTCAGTTCGACCAGCTCTTCACCGAACCGCCCCGACTCGTCGGTGAGCCGCCGCCCGGCCTCCTCCTGATTGCTGTGCGCCTGGCGGACGGCCTTGAAGGCGGCGGCAGCGGCGCTGTGCAGGGCGGTGACGGTGGCGCGCTTCTCCGCCAGTTCCTTCACACCGCGGTACCCGGCGCCGGCGTGCAGCGCGGCCAGGTCCGTCTCGGCTGCACTCGCCTCACCTTCGAGCGCCTCGGTGCGGGCATCGAGTTCCCGCTCGCGCTCGCGGAGCCCTTCCGCGTTGCGCGTCGCGTCACCCGCGAACGTGCGGTACTCCATCAGCTGCTCCAGCGCTCCGTTCGCCCGGCCCGTGCGGCGGCGCAGCGTCCCGTGCAGATAGCCGCGGTAGTCGGCGAGGAAGGTCCGCAGAGCTCGGTCGGTGCGTTCGAGGCGTCCGAGGTAGGCCCTGACGGAGTCGAGGTCGTCCAGGCTGCGGGCCACCTGCTCCACGACCTCGTCGTCGAGGGCGGGCAGGGTCTCGGCGAGGACCGAGACCAGCCCGCCGGAGTCAATGCGGTCACCGATGGTGGGACGGCGCAGCCGGTGCAGCAGATGGAGCAGGTTGCGGTAGCGCGCCGAGTCGGTGAGGCCGAACAGTTCACGGGCAACCCTGGCCCGGTGCTCGACGGCACGGTCGGTGACGTTCTCCGGGCCGACGAGCGACTTGAGCTGGTCGACGGGAAGTGGCCGACCGGCGGGGGCGAGGTCTACGTCCTTACCGACCCGCAGCCGCGTGGTGAAGAAGATCGGCTTCGCCGTCTTGGTCGACCGGGACGCGCGGACGGCCGCGCCGATGGTCAGATGGTGGTCGTTCTCCTCGTCGTCCGTCCGTACGAACTCCAGCCACAGATAGCCCAGTCGGTTGGTCTGCTCGAAGCCGTCGAGCATCAGCCAGGCCAGGGTGGTGCGCCCCGTTCCCGTGGCGTCCAACGCACGGGCGTCACCGTCGAGGAGGTAGGGCAGCAGCATCTCCAGGGCCTTGGACTTGCCGGCGCCGTTCTTGCCGCGAAGCAGCAGGCGCCCCTCACCGAAGGCGAACTCCTGCTCGTCGTACTGCCAGACGTTCCGGATGCCCGCGCGGTGCAGTCGGTAGCGGTGCGGGTTCGGCGGGCGGTTCATCGGGGCGACTCCTTGGAGACGTCGTCCGCTGGGGGCTGGTCGGTGCGGGGTTTGACCGCCACGGTGGTGGCGTACCGGGCGGCTGCGGCGAGCAGGATCCAGACCCCGTCCGTACGGCCCTGGCCGCGCGCCTGAGAGACATCGGTGACGGAGCGGTCGTCGGCCACCGTCTCCCCGTACCCCTCGGGCAGGCCGTGACCTTCCGCGCGTACGGGCCCGGCGGGAGCCATCAGACGCATCCGGACGAGGAGGTCGAGTACGGCCGCGAGGAATCCGTCCCGGTCCTCCAGGTGACCGCGCTGCCAGTTGCTGCGCCTGCCGTACTCCTCGATCAGTTCGTCGAGCAGGGCGGGCAGCAGCCCGTCCGGGACGGGTACGCCGATGACCAGCCGTCCGCCGACTGCCGGATGGCCCGGGTCTTCGGGACGCAGCCGGTCGACCAGCCGCTCCACAAGGAGCAGCGCGGCTTGAGCCACCGTCCCGGTTCCTGGCAGGTGCAGGTCGGTGAGTTCGTCCTCGGTGTCGACCAGGGCGATGCCCTCAGCGCGGATCTCGGCTTCCAGACCGAGCAGTTCGGAGAATGCCTGCGCCTCGCGCCGCTGCCGGGTACGCAGCCATTCTCGCTCCGCGTCCGTGAGGTCGTCGAGGTGGACGACGGGGGTTTCGACGAGACGCCAGCGGACGTACGTACGGGGCCCGCCGAAGCCTGGGTCGGCGGCCCGGCGTACGAGGTCCGCGCCGTCGCGGCTCTGGGCGAGCGGGCCGGCGACGACGGCTCGCGCGATCTCGCGGTCCACGGTCAGCAGAGCCTCCCCGGCCCGTTCCTCCGCGACGGCCGCGACATGTCCCTCGGTCTCCACCAGGACCCCCCAGTCGACGAGTTGCCGCAGCGCGGCCGCGAGGGTCCGTCGCTCGCCCTGCCGCCCGGTGTCGGCGATCTCGATGCCGGCGTCGACGGCCGCGGCCCGCAGGTCGGCGACCAGCCGGGAGAGCAGGAGCTGCTCCGGGGCGGTGACGAGGACCGCCAGCGCGAGGGACAGGTACGCGTACGTCCGCGGGCTGAACGGCGTTCCGGTCGACGGTCGTTCCAGGCGGTGGCCCGAGCCGGGGCCGAGGCCCGCCTTGAAGAGACGGGCGTACGAGGCCTCCACCAGCAGGCGGTATCCGAACACCTGTTGGAAGCGCTGGGCCAGCCAGTCCGCGTGCCGTCGGATCAGCGGGAAGGCGTCGCTGTGCGGTCCGGCGCCGGTGACCAGGGGTTGGGCCAGCAGGAGCCGGGCGGCGGTGTGGCGTTCGGCCGCGAGTGCGACGTCGTGCGCGGAGGGCAGGGGCATCAGGCGCTCGCCTCCCCCACCGCGGGCGCGGACGCGCTCTCGACGGCCACGGTGAGATCGTCCGCCGTCAGGTCGCCGTCCACGGACCGCAGGACCGTGGACCTGCCGGGCGTGCGCCAGGCGGTCAGCCGGATGTCGAGGTCCGCGTCGTGCGCCTGCGCGCCGTCGAGCAGGAAGTCGTGGGCGTCCTTGTGCAGCTGGGCGTTGCCGAGTGCGGTCGTGAGGAGCTCCAGCAGCAGTCGCATGGCCGGGGCGCTGAGGCGCACCTGCTCGAACCTGCCCGAGGCGCTGCGCAGTTCGTCGGCCGCGGCCTGTCGGGCCTCGGCCTGCTGCCGCGCCCGCTCCATGAGGCGGCGTTTCTGCTCGGAATGGTCCTCGGCCGCCGCGGCACGCCCGCGCGGAGCCCTGCTGCCGCGCTCGCGCAGCGCCACCGGCACGTCCACCACGGGTCCGGTCCACCAACTCACGTACGCCGGCACGGACCGGTCGGGGTCCGGCGCCACACCGAGATGACGCGCGCCGTACAGCCCGAAGGCGGCGACCGCCAGGTCGTGGGCCTCTTCCGGCTCCGCGGCGTCGAACCAGGCCGCGAGCCGCAGCAGGTCCTTGCGGCGGGACATCTCACCGGAGGCCGAACGCAGCATCCGCTTGGCGTTGGCGAGCAGCGACTCCAGTGCGCGGAGGGTGGCGTCCCTGAGCTGGTCGACCTGGCTTCCGTGCCCTCCGGTGTCGGTGAACCAGTCGCGCAGACCCTCCCAGTCCGCGAGGTCCCGCCCGCGGCTGCGCTGCACCCGCGTCTCGGTCAGCCCGTGGGCGAGCGCTCCGATGCCCGCCGCATGTGCGTCGACACGGTCGAGCAGCGCGGGCAGGTGCGGCCGGACGGCGTCCAGGTGGGCCGCGATGCGCGGGGCCCGGAAGGAGACGTCCTCGGTGATGGCCTCCACGTAGTCGAGCAGCAGTTCCTTGAACCCCTGGTACTCGGCCGAGTCGAGGTCGTAGCGCGCCAGCACCTGGCCCAGGTAGGCGTAGAAGTCCCGGACGGACTCGGCGAATTCGGCGAACTGCACGAAGAGCGTGCTGATCCGCTCCAGGGCCTGCTGCGGATCGGCACCGCCCGGTGCCGCGGCCATGGCGGCGATCTCCCGCAGGCCGCGGTCGACGAGGGCCAGCAGCTCGCTGCTCACCTCGCGTGCCGCGTCGGCCCCGGCCAGTACCTCGTCCGCGTCGCGCTGTACGCGCTCCCCCAGCTTCGACAGCTGGTAGCGGGACCGCGAGCGCTGATATTCGGCGATGCTCGTCGCCCTGACCGTGTGCGTGCTACGCAGCAGATTGCCCCAGCGCACGAGCTCTTCGAGCCTGCGGGTGAGCGTCTCCGCGTCCAGCGCTGCTCCCGGCCCGCCCTTCTCGGCCAGCTTCGCGAGGAGGTCGGGTACGGACAGGTCCGCGAGCAGCGTGCCGCAGAACACCCGCATCACCGCGACGTACTCCAGGCGCTCGGGCGCGCTGAGGTAGGAGTACGCACTCAGCCGCTGCCAGGCCTCGGCATCGGCTTCCGCACCGCGTACCGGCTTCCCTTCGTTCCCCTCCATGCCACCGAGCGTACGGACCACCGCTGACACTCAGGAGGAAGTCGAGCAAAACCAGCCGCTCAGGCGGCTGGAGCCCATGGCGCGCAGGCAGGGCCGGCCAGCGCACCGAGAGCCTCGCCGCACCACGGCGGCCCATGGTGCGGCGAGGCTCCTGTGCTCAGGTGCGGTACCCGTAGAACGCCGCGGTCGGGTAGGACGCGATGAGGCTCGACAGCGACCGGCGGTAGGTGTCGGCGTCGTGGTACGTCAGGTACGGGACGCCGTTGGAGCCGCGGTAGGACGTGATCATGGTGTGGTCCTTGGACCCGTCCTTGTCGAAGTCCATCTGCAGGACGTCACCGACGTCCAGCTGGTAGACGTTCGCCAGCGGTGTGGTGCGCTTGGCGGTCTGGGTGAACCAGGACCACTCGTTCACGCCCGCCCAGGAGTCGGACTGGCCGTTGGCGACGTAGTACCAGGTGTCGTACTCCTCCGGGGTCACGGTGCTGATCGGCTGCCACTTGCCCGCCAGCAGGCTCTGGCTCACGAAGTTGGTGCAGTCACCGCCGACCCCGTTGAACTTCCGGTAGGCCGTGTTGTAGTTCTTCCAGTACTTCTCGGCGTAGGCGGCCATCGCCGTGTAGTCGTAGCCGGTACCGGTGGTCTGCTTCGGGTTGGCCGGCGCCGGGTAGGTGGTGGCCGCCCGCGGGGCGTCGATGACGGCCGACGGGCGCACCTTCGCCGGCGCCGTCGTGACGGGCTCGTTGACGGCGCGCGGGCCCTTGTCCGTGGAGCGCAGGCCCGACAGCTTCCACGTGCCGTCCGCCTGCGCGACGAAGGTCAGTTCGTGGTGGGCCTTGAAGCCGGTCGTGCGCGGCTCGTCGCCACGGATCTTCTTGTAGGTCAGGACCGTGGTCTCGGTGACCTCGACCGTGGCGCGTGAGCCCTTGATGCGGGTCTTGTCGACGCCGACCCGGGTGTCGGCGGCGGTGTACGCCTCCCCCAGGGCCGCGAGCCGGGACTGCCGGCCGCGCAGCGCGGACAGTGCCGTCCCCTCGGTCTTCGTCAGCGCCGAGGACAGTCGCACACCGCCTTTGATCTTCGCGGCCGTGGACTTCAGCTGCTGCCGGTCGAGCAGCGCCGCGGTGCGGTCGGTGAGCACCGCGTCGGCGATGCGGCCGAAGGCGTCGGTCGTCGCCCGGTCGGCCGTGCCGGAAGTGGCTGCCGAGCCGGTGGCCGCACCGGCGGCCGAGACGGGCAGCAGCGCCGCCGAGACGGCGACCGCGAGGACGGTGGCGCGTCTGCGGCTCAATATCCTTGATCTCACTGAGTTTTCCCCTCTACCCCGGCTTCGATGCCGGGGACGGAATCTTCGCACGATCTCCGCAATGATGGAGACCGCGTGGAGAGGTTGATTCCGGTTGATCCGCCGCATCGTCCGGCAGCGGGAACTCGCCTGCCGGGCAGGCCGGTTGCTACTTGACGACCTCCGACCAGTCGGGCGACTGGGCCGGGTCCAGGGTGCGCAGCTGTGCCCGCACCTCGGGGGTCTGCGCGTCCATCCAGTCGGCCAGCTCACGGAAGGACACGCAGCGGACGCCCTTCTTGGTGCACACGTTCTTGATGACCTGGTCGACGGCCTCCATGTAGATGCCGCCGTTCCAGTTCTCGAAGTGGTTGCCGATGAACAGGGGTGCGCGGCTGCCGTAGTACACGCGGTTGAAGCCGGCCATGTAGGACTGCACGGTCTCCGCCTGCCACTGCGGGTACTGGACCGGATCGCCCTCAGTCTCGCCGTCGGACTGGTTGTAGAGGAAGTTGAAGTCCATGGACAGTCCCTGGTACTTGCCGCCCTCGTAGGGGAGCATCTGCAGCGGGAAGTCCCAGATGCCGTTCTTCTTGGCGGGCCATATCTGGAAGTCGCCCGCGGAGCTGGCGTCGTAGCGCCAGTTGTAGTCCTTGGCCGTCGCCCGCATGGCCTTGAGCAGGTTCTTCTGGCCCTCCAGGCAGGGTGCGCGCCCCCCGCTGATCTCGCGCTTGGCATCGAACGGGAGGGCCGGCAGATCGGTGTAGCCGGTGTTGGTCTTCCACTTCTCGACGAACGAGAAGAACTGCTTGATCTCGCTCTCCCAGTCCGCCACGCTCCAGTCCTTGCCGCCCTTGGCGTCGCAGAAGTGGCCGTTGAAGTGGGTTCCGATCTCGTTGCCGTCCTTCCACGCCTTGCCGAGCTCCGTCAGCGTGGTGCGGATGTGCTCGTCGGTGGGGTAGCTGATCGCGGAGGAGCCCGGCGAGTGCATCGGCGGTTCGTAGAGCGTCTTCTTGGCCTTGGGCAGCACATAGATGCCCGTCAGGAAGAACGTCATATGGGCGTTGTACTCCTTGGCCAACTCCCGGTAGTGCGAGAAGAGCTGGTCGTCGCCCTGCAGAGCGCCGTCCCAGGAGAAGACCACGAACTGGGGCGGCTTCTCACCGGGCTTGAGCCGCTCCGGCTTGAGCTGTCCCTTCTGCGGCCCGGTGTACGACGTGGAACCGTCGCCGAGCACCTTCGTCTTGCCGTCCCACTTGGGCTCGCTCGTCGACTTGTCGGTGTCGTCGCCGGAGCGTCCGCCGTCGGTGGACGACGCGGTCGGCTTCGTGTCGTCCGTGCCGTTCAACGCCAGGAAGGTCGCGGCGATGCAGGCGACGACGAGCAGGACCGCCATGGTGACGATCCCGGTACGGCTGGTCAGCGCCGCTCGACGGTCGGCCAGAGGGGCACGGCGGCGGCGTCGACGTCCGGCATTCGATGTCATGGAAGGCGCATTCTTCGAGGAGGGAGGGAGAACGGAGCGCTGTGCCCGGCCCCCGGCGTCAGCCGAGGGGACTCATGGCACTCGACCAGATGTCGTAGGGGACGCCGGTTGCGGGAGTACCGGCGATCCCCTTCAGTGGCAGGGGTTCGAGGCTCTTGGTCAGGTCCATCCGGTAGACGACCACCGCGGTGGAGACCGAGCGGTTCGTGCCGACGTACCAGGCGGCGGTGTCCTTGTCCGTCGTGCCGGCCTTCCCGGCGACCTGCGCCGACGCGGGTGCCGCGGTGGGGTGTTGGGTGCGGAAGGAGTCCGTGAGCGCGTCGGTGACCTGACGGGCGACATCGGCGCCGACCGCGCGACGGGGGCGCGGGGTGTCGAGGTCGACCTTGGAGCCGTTGCGGGTGACGCGGCGCACCGAGTAGGGCGCGGTGTGGGTGCCGCCGGCCGCGAAGGTGGCGTAGGAACTGGCCATCCGGATCGCGCTGGGCGTCGAGGTGCCCAGGGACAGGGTGGGCACCTGCGGCCCCATGCTGGACGACAGCATGCCCGTCGCCTCGGCGGTCTCGCGGACCGTGGCCAGGCCGGCGTCCATGCCCAGTTGCATGAAGGGGGTGTTCACGGACTCGGCGAGCGCCTTGCGCAGCGTGATCTGCCCCCAGGACGTGCCGCCGTCGTTGTGGGCGGCGACCTTCTTGCCGCTGCGGTCCCAGTAGGGACCCTCGGGCGTGGTGACGGGGACGCCGTCGTCACCGTTGTATACGGAATCCGGGGTGACGGGAGTCGTCGTGGATCCGCGGTCCTTGTGCACGCCGTGCTCCAGCGCGGCGGCGTAGACGAACGGCAGGAACGCCGAACCGGCCGGGACGGTGGAGGCGTTGGACTCGTTGAAGCCCTGTTTGCGGTGATCGGGTCCGCCGTAGACGGCGAGGATCCGGCCGTCGGCAGCCACCGAAGAGCCCCCGTAGTGGGCGGTTTCGGCCTTGCCCTTGTCGTCCTTCTGCGCCTTCTTGCGGGCCTTCTTCACGGCGGCGGTGAGCGCCTCCTCCCGCTTCTTGTCGAAGGTGGTGTAGATCTGGTAGCCACCGAGGTCGAACTGCTTGTCCGAGATGTGTCCGGCCTTCTTGGCGTACTGGGCCGCCAGCTCCACCAGGTAGTCGCTCTGGTTGCCGGTGTCGTACGTCTGCGCCTGCTTGGTCGGCTCGGGGAAGTGCGTGTACTTGGCCCGCTCGGTGGGCGACAGCTTGCCGAGCTCCACCATGCGGTCGAGGATCCACTTCCACCGCTCCACGGCCCGCTGGTGGTTGGCCTGGCTCAGGGTGGGGTCGTAGAGGCCGGCTCCCTTGAGCAGGGAGGCGAGGAGGGCGGCCTCGCTGGCGTTGAGTTCCCCGACGTCCTTGCCGTAGTAGGCCTGCGAGGCGCGCTGGATGCCGTAGGTGCCGCGGCCGAACCAGCTGGTGTTGAGGTAGCCCTCCAGAATCTGGTCCTTGCTCATCCGCTGGTCCAGCTTGACGGCGATCATCGCCTCGGTGAACTTGCGGGTCACGGAGCGGTTCTGGGTCAGATAGACGTTCTTCACGTACTGCTGGGTGATGGTGGACCCGCCCTGCGTGTCCCCCTCGCCCACGGTGCGCCACAGCGCGCGGCCGATGCCGCTGACGGAGATGCCGGGGTCGGAGTAGAAGCTCGCGTTCTCCGCCGCCAGGACCGCCCAGCGCACATCCTCGGGTATGTCCTTCAGCGGCATCGCCTGCCGACGCACCCAGCCGGTGCGGGCCATGGGTGTCCCGTCGGCCCAGAAGTAGACGTTGTCCTGCTGGGTGGCGTACGTGTTCAGGTTGTCCGGTATGTCGGTCGCCGCGTAGGCGACGGCCAGGAACGTGCCGCTCAGGCCCAGGGAGACGAGGCAGATCCCCAGCCACTGGCGCACGGAGGGCATCCAGCGCCGCCAGCCGTCGAGGCCCGGCCGCGGGTACTCCGGCTTGAGCCGTCGGGCGTAGGGCGTGAGACGGACGGTGACACGCGCGATCGCCGTGGGCTCCGCCGCCTTGCGGCGGGCGCCGCGGCGGTGCGCACTGGCCGCCCCGTCGGCCGGCCGGGCCGAGGGGCGCTCCGCGGCCCCCGCCTCCGCGTCCGCCGAGGTCGTGAAGGAGCTGAGGACACGGCGGTGCCAGGGCTGCTTCGGGGCAGCGCGACGGCGGCGCGGACCGGCTCCGGCCTCCGGCTCGGTCACGCCGCACTCCCCGGGCTTGCGCCGTCCCCGGAACGCACCAGTCTGCGATGACATGCACTGGTCATGACTGCATCTCCCTCCGCACTCGCACTTGCGCGCGGATAGATGCAGCTGCCGCAGATGCGACCGCGAGCCCCCCTGCCCGATCTAGTCGGTACTTCGCGCCCCACGTAAATTATCAGTGATTATTGTGAGGTACTCGTAAAGTATCAGCGCCTCATGAGACCGATTCGGCCACCTATCGGACAGAATCGGCCAGGACGGCCTCTCCTCATCCGCGGCAAACTTCCCGGCTCGTACAGCAGTTTGCCTGACCCTGCTCGCGGCGTCGCCACCGGGTGACGCCACCGCGAACACGGTGCGGTTCCCTGCTAGGCCACCGCCTCCCCCGCCTCGGCGACCTCCGCCGCCCCCGGCACGGGCTTCCCGAACTGTGTGCGGTGCAGTTCCGCGTACCGCCCGTCCGCCGCGAGCAGTTGCTCGTGCGTGCCCCGCTCCACGATCCGGCCGGCCTCGACGACCAGGATCACGTCCGCGGCCCGCACCGTGGACAGTCGGTGCGCGATGACCACGGCCGTGCGCCCCGCGAGCGCCTCGGCGAGCGCCTCCTGGACGGCCGCCTCGGAGGTGTTGTCGAGATGGGCGGTCGCCTCGTCGAGGATCACCACGCGCTGGCGGGCGAGCAGCAGACGGGCGATGGTCATGCGCTGGCGCTCGCCGCCGGAGAGCCGGTAGCCGCGCTCGCCGACCACGGTGTCGAGGCCGTCGGGCAGGGAGCGTACGAGCTCGTCGAGGCGGGCCCGGCGCAGGACGTCCCACAGTTCGTCCTCGGCGGCCGAGGGGCGCGCCAGCAGCAGGTTCGCCCGTACCGAGTCGTGGAACAGGTGCCCGTCCTGGGTGACCATCCCGAGCGTGGCCCGCAGCGACGGCGCGCTCAGGTCGCGTACGTCGACGCCCCCGATGCGTACGGTGCCCTCGTCGGCGTCGTACAGCCGCGGCAGCAGCTGGGCGATGGTCGACTTGCCGGCGCCGGACGAGCCGACCAGCGCCACCGTCTGCCCGGGTTCGGCACGGAAGGAGACGCCGTGCAGGACCTCCGCGCCGCCGCGGGTGTCCAGGGCGGCCACTTCCTCCAGCGAGGCGAGGGACACCTTGTCCGCCGCCGGGTAGCCGAAGCGGACGTTGTCGAACTCCACCGACGCCGGGCCGTCCGGCACCGCGCGCGCGTCCGCCTTCTCCTCGATGAGCGGCTTCAGATCCAGCACTTCGAAGACGCGCTCGAAGCTCACCAGGGCGCTCATGACCTCGACGCGCGCCCCCGCGAGGGAGGTCAGCGGCGCGTAGAGGCGGGTCAGCAGGAGGGCGAGCGAGACGACGGCGCCCGGCTCGAGGCGGCCGCGCAGGGCGAACCAGCCACCGAGGCCGTAGACAAGGGCGAGGGCCAGGGCGGAAACGAGCGTCAGCGCCGTGATGAACGCCCACTGCGCCATCGCCGTACGCACCCCGATGTCCCGCACCCGCCGGGCCCGCGCCGCGAACTCGGCGGACTCCTCGTCGGGCCGGCCGAAGAGCTTCACCAGCGTGGCACCCGGCGCCGAGAACCGCTCCGTCATCCGGGTCCCCATGGCCGCGTTCAGGTCCGCGGCCTCCCGCTGGAGCTTCGCCATCCGGCTGCCCATCCGCCGGGCGGGCAGCACGAAGACCGGCAGCAGCGCCAGCGCGAGCAGGGTGATCGGCCAGGACAGGGTGAGCATCACGGCGAGGGTGAGCAGCAGGGTCACCACATTGCCGACGACTCCGGACAGGGTGTTGCTGAACGCGCGCTGGGCGCCGATCACGTCGTTGTTGAGACGACTGACCAGCGCGCCCGTACGAGTACGTGTGAAGAACGCGACCGGCATGCGCTGCACATGATCGAACACAGCCGTGCGCAGATCGAGGATGAGCCCTTCTCCGAGGGTCGCCGACAGCAGGCGGCTGACGAGTCCGAGTCCGGCCTCGGCGAGCGCGATGACCGCGATGAGGACGGCCAGGCGTACGACCGTGCTCTCGTCGCCACCCGACACGATCGCGTCGACGACGCGTCCGGCGAGCACCGGTGTCGCGACGGCGAGCAGCGCGGTCACCACGCTGAGCACGACGAACTGCGCGATACGGCGGCGGTGCGGGCGGGCGAACGCGGCGATGCGGCGCAGCGTCGCACGGGCGAAGGGGCGGGTCTCCCGCTGCGCGTTCATGACGCTGTGCAACTGGGTCCAGGCGGTGGTCTCCATACTCATGGGAGGAACGTTAGAACCTCAAGCAATCTTGAGGTCAACGTCCGACCGGTGAGGTACCCACACAAGAACGTCCGTCCGGTGAGGTGCGCACCCGAGGAGGACCCCACGAGCAACCCGATGACGTGCCCGGCGTGTCAGCCGCCGGCCCCGTGCCCGCAACCCCACGTTGGTGCGGTGTGGAAACCCTCTCCCGATGTGACAGCGGTTCGACTTCCCCAGCAGCTCCCCCGGCGCGTCCCGGTCCGCCAGGTCCTGTGCCTGGTCCCGCTCCTGCTCGTGCTGGTGGTCGCGGTGCGCCAGCGGTCCGTGCTCACCGAGGGCTTCGGCCAGCTGGCGACGGCCCGGTGGCCATGGCTGGCGGTCGCGGTCGCCGCGACCTGTCTCACCTGGGTCGCGGCCGCCGTCACCCGGCAGGGCGCGGTCGTCGAGCGGCTGCCCGCGCGGCGGCTGCTCGCCACGCAGTTCGCGGCGGGCGCGGCCAACCATCTGCTGCCCACCGGGCTGGGCGCGAGCGCCGTCAACCTCCGTTTCATGACGGTGTGCGGCGTGCCGCTCGCACGCTCCTCGGCCGCGCTCGCGCTGTACATGCTCGCGGAGGCGATCACCCGCCTGGCCCTGCTGCTGGTCCTGCTGATCGCCTTCCCGGACGCCCTCCACCTCGGCTCCCTCGTGCCCGACGGAGCGCTCGGCCCCCTTCTGCTCGCGGTGGCCGGAGCGCTGGGTCTCGCCGTGACGGTGCTGCTGCTCGTACGACGGCTGCGCACGGCCGTGCTCTCCTTCCTGCGGACGGCGCTCGGCGAGGCCCGCTCGGTGCACGCCCGCCCGGCCCGCGCGCTCGCCCTGTGGGGCGGCGCGCTCGCGTTCCCCGCGCTCCAGGCGGCCGGCCTTGCCGCCGTGGGGCAGGCGTTGGGCCTGCCGGTCCCGCCCCTGCACATGGCGGTCGCGTATCTGGCGGCGACGGCCGCGGTCGCTCTGGTGCCCACGCCCGGCGGAATCGGCTCGGTGGAGGCGGCACTCGTTGTCGCCCTGGTCGCGGCGGGTGGTCCGGCGGCCGTGGCGACGGCCGTGGTCCTGGCGTACCGGATCATCACGGTCTGGCTGCCTCTGCTGCCCGGGGCGCTGACGCTGGGTGCGCTGGTGCGGCTGAAGGTGATCTGAGAGCGGCCTTTGCCTCGCCGCGACCACCGACAGCGGATACCCGGGAGTAGCCTCGGCCGGGCCAGCCCGCTCCCGTCGCGCGAAGGGGTCAGCCCGATGTCGGTCCGGATCGAACGCCAGGGATACGTCAGCACGGTCGTCCTCTCCCGCCCGGCCGCCCGGAACGCCGTGGACGGGCCGACCGCCGCCGAGCTCGCCGCCGCCTTCCGGGAGTTCGAGGCCGACGAGACGGCGCGGGTGGCGGTGCTGTGGGGCGAGGGCGGCACCTTCTGCGCGGGCGCCGATCTCAAGGCGGTCGGGGGCGAGCGCGGCAACCGGGTCGCTCAGGACGGCGACGGGCCGATGGGACCGACCCGGATGACGCTGTCGAAGCCGGTGATCGCGGCGGTCGCGGGGCATGCCGTGGCCGGCGGTCTGGAGCTGGCGCTCTGGTGCGATCTGCGGGTCGCCGAGGAGGACGCCGTCTTCGGGGTCTTCTGCCGTCGCTGGGGCGTACCGCTCATCGACGGCGGCACCGTGCGGCTCCCCCGGCTGATCGGCACCAGCCGGGCCATGGACATGATCCTCACCGGCCGCCCGGTGCCGGCCCGGGAGGCGTACGAGATGGGGCTCGCCAACCGCCTGGTCCCGCCGGGCCGCGCCCGCGCGGAGGCCGAGGAGCTGGCCGCCGCCATCGGCCGCTTCCCCCAGGACTGCCTGCGCGGCGACCGGGCCTCCGTCCTCGACCAGGAGGGCCTGGACGAGACGACGGCGATGCGCGGTGAACTCCGTCACGGCATGCGGGTACTGGCCCAGGGCGTGGAGGGCGCGGCCCGCTTCGCGGCGGGCGCCGGACGCCACGGGTCGTTCGGCGAGCAGGGGTGAGCCGACGGCGTATCCAGGCCAATTCCGGGTACGGCGACGGCCGGATCGAGGGGCGCTCCGGTCCCAGGTGTCCCAACTGACCTGCGGACGGGCCGGTTCGACGCACGCGCTCTCACTCCTGCCGGCCCGGCATCGAGGCCCAGCGCCGCCCGTCGCCGGTGCTCACCGCGTGCCGGCCGGTCTCCCCCGGAGCGCGGCCGGGCGTCAATGGCCGCTCCGCGCCGACGTGGTGACGGACGTGCGGGAACATGCGGCAGGATGAGCGTTCGCGCCGGACGGGCGAACACCCGTCCGGACGTCATCGTGCATCTCGGATTCCAAGCAGGTGGCAAGTGACGAGACTTCACATCCGGCCGGGCGACCGTTCCGCCTCTCCCGCGGGAGGCGACCGATGAACCGCGCCCTCACCCTGGACGACCTGATGGTCGCCGGCATCGCCCTGGCCGCGGGCCTGGTGGCGGCCTTCCTGCTGCGCATGCTGATGCGCTGGCTGGGCAAGCACGCGCTGCGCACCCGCTGGAGCGGGGACGACGTCATCGTGGACGCACTGCGCACGGTCGTGCCATGGGCGGCGATCACCGGTGGCGCGGCTGCCGCGGCCACGGCGCTGCCGCTCACCAAGTCGGTCGGACACCACGTCAGCCAGACGCTGACCGTGCTGCTCATCGCCGTCGTGACGCTGACGGCGGCCCGGGTGATCAGCGGCCTGGTGCGGGCGGTCACGCAGTCCCGGTCCGGAGTCGCGGGATCGGCCACGATCTTCGTCAACATCACCCGGGTCGTGGTGCTGGCCATGGGCTTCCTGGTGATGCTCCAGACCCTGGGCATCTCCATAGCGCCCCTGCTCACCGCCCTGGGCGTGGGCGGTCTGGCCGTCGCGCTCGCCCTTCAGGACACCCTCGCCAACCTCTTCGCGGGCATCCACATCCTCGCCTCCAAAACGGTCCAGCCGGGCGACTACATCCGGCTGACCAGCGGCGAGGAGGGCTATGTCGTCGACATCAACTGGCGTCAGACGACCGTCCGCCAGCTCTCCAACAACCTGGTCATCATCCCCAACGGCCAGCTGGCGGGGACGAACATGACCAACTTCACCCGGCCGGAACAGCAGATGACCCTGCTGGTGCAGGTGGGTGTCGGCTACGACAGCGACCTCGAGCACGTCGAAACGGTCACCACCGAAGTCGTCGCCGAGGTGATGACGGAGATCACCGGCGCGGTGCCCGACCACGAACCGGCCGTCCGCTTCCACACGTTCGGCGACTCGCGCATCGGTCTCACGGTCATCCTGGGCGTCGGCGAGTTCAGCGACCAGTACCGCATCAAGCACGAGTTCATCAAGCGCCTCCACAAGCGCTACCGCGAGGAAGGCATCCGCATTCCGGCCCCGGCCCGGACGGTCGCGTTGCAGCAGGGGTCCGTGTCGATCCCGCATCAGCGCACCGGCGACGACCTGCCGGCCGGGCAGGGCGGCCCGGCGTCCGCCCTGCTCGACCAGTGACCCGCGAGGCGACCGCGAGAGCCCGCTGACGGGCTCCCGGGGCGCGGTCGCGTCGGGGCGCGGTCCCATCGGGGCGGCCCCCGCGCGTCCGGCTGCGCGGCGCGAGGGACGGATCGGCGGGGGGTGCGCCGGCCGGCGGCGCGGCGCGAAAGACGGACCGGCCGGAGGCGCCGGTCGGCCGGTTTGCGTGGCGCGGCGCGGCGCAAAGAACAGACCGGACGGAGGACACCGGCCGGCCCGGCGAGGTCGGCAGCCGTTGGTCCTCGCGCTGTACTGCGGGTCCGGAAGAACGGCCGTGAGCGGGTCCGGAAGGCGGGGGCGCCGACGGTCTCCCCGCCCGCCGGCGGTACGGAAGACGGGGCGCCGACGGTCTCCCCCGCCGGGCGTGCCCATGCCATAGGCCGCCCGTCTCCGCCGTACGCCGCGGGACCGACGCGCAGCTCACCCCCGAGCCGATCGACGCCCCCGCCGAGCCGATCAGGGCGGCCGCGGGCCCGGGCACGCAGGGTCCTGTCGAGTGGGACCCCATCACGAGATATCTTGATGTCGAGCAATGTTGCAGACGTGGAGCGGAGCACCCGGTGACTGACTCGACCATCATCTACACGCACACTGACGAGGCCCCGGCCCTGGCGACGTATTCGTTCTTGCCGGTGGTCCAGGCGTACGCGTCGCAGGCGGGTGTCGCCGTGGAGACCCGTGACATCTCGCTGGCCGGGCGCATCATCGCCCTCTTCCCCGAGTACCTGGAGGACGGCCGGCGCATCCCCGACGCGCTCGCGGAGCTCGGTGAGCTCGCCAAGACGCCCGAGGCGAACATCATCAAGCTGCCGAACATCTCGGCGTCGATTCCGCAGCTGAAGGCCGCGGTCGCCGAGCTCCAGGAGCAGGGCTACGCGCTGCCGGACTACCCGGACGACCCGAAGACCGACGAGGAGCGCGACATCCGCGCCCGCTACGACAAGGTCAAGGGCAGCGCCGTGAACCCGGTGCTGCGCGAGGGCAACTCCGACCGCCGCGCCCCCGCCTCGGTGAAGAACTACGCCAAGACGCACCCGCACCGCATGGGCGCCTGGACCTCCGAGTCCAAGACGAACGTCGCCACCATGGGCGTCGACGACTTCCGCTCCACCGAGAAGTCCGCGGTGATCTCCGAGGCCGGCTCGCTCCGTATCGAGCTGAAGGGCGACGACGGCTCCACCACCGTCCTGCGCGAGTCCGTACCCGTGCTGCCGGGCGAGGTCGTGGACGCCTCCGTCATGCACGTCACCGCGCTGCGTGAGTTCCTCACCGCGCAGATCGCCCGCGCCAAGGCCGAGAACGTGCTGTTCTCCGTGCACCTCAAGGCCACGATGATGAAGGTCTCGGACCCGATCGTCTTCGGTCACGTGGTGCGCGCCTTCTTCCCGAAGACGTTCGCGCAGTACGGCGAGACGCTCGCCGCGGCCGGCCTGACCCCGAACGACGGTCTGGGCGGCATCTACAAGGGCCTGGAGTCCCTGCCCGAGGGTGCCGCGATCAAGGCCTCCTTCGACGCCGAGCTCGCCGAGGGCCCGGAGCTGGCGATGGTCGACTCCGACAAGGGCATCACGAACCTGCACGTCCCGTCCGACGTCATCGTCGACGCGTCCATGCCGGCCATGATCCGCACCTCCGGCCACATGTGGGGCCCGGACGGCCAGGAGCAGGACACCCTCGCCGTCCTCCCGGACAGCAGCTACTCCGGCGTGTACCAGGTCGTCATCGACGACTGCCGTGCCAACGGCGCCTTCGACCCGTCGACCATGGGCACCGTCCCGAACGTCGGCCTCATGGCGCAGAAGGCCGAGGAGTACGGCAGCCACGACAAGACCTTCGAGATCCCCACCACGGGCACGGTCCGCCTCGTCGACCAGGCCGGCAACGTCGTCCTGGAGCAGACGGTCGGCGCCGGCGACATCTTCCGCGCCTGCCAGACCAAGGACGCCCCGATCAAGGACTGGGTCAAGCTGGCCGTCACCCGCGCCCGCGCGACCGGCGACCCGGCCGTGTTCTGGCTGGACGAGACCCGCGCCCACGACGCCGTGCTGATCGAGAAGGTCAAGCAGTACCTGCCGGAGCACGACACCGAGGGCCTGGACATCCGCGTCCTGTCCCCCGTCGAGGCGACCAAGTTCTCCGTGGAGCGCATCCGCCGCGGCGAGAACACGATCTCCGTCACGGGCAACGTGCTGCGTGACTACCTGACCGACCTGTTCCCGATCCTGGAGCTGGGCACCAGCGCCAAGATGCTGTCGATCGTCCCGCTGATGGCGGGCGGCGGCCTCTTCGAGACGGGCGCCGGCGGCTCCGCCCCGAAGCACGTCCAGCAGCTGGTCAGGGAGAACTACCTGCGCTGGGACAGCCTGGGCGAGTTCCTCGCGCTGGCGTCCAGCTTCGAGCACCTCGCGACGACCACGGGCAACGCGCGCGCCCAGGTCCTCGCCGACACCCTCGACCGTGCGACGGCGACCTTCCTCAACGAGGACAAGTCGCCGACCCGTCGCGTCGGCGGCATCGACAACCGCGGCAGCCACTTCTTCCTCGCCCTGTACTGGGCCCAGGAGCTGGCCGGGCAGACCGACGACGCGGACCTCGCCAAGGCCTTCGGCCCGGTCGCCGAGACCCTCGGCACGAACGAGCAGAAGATCGTCGACGAGCTGATCTCCGCCCAGGGCAAGCCGGCCGACATCGGCGGCTACTACCAGCCCGACCCCGAGAAGGCGGCGGCGGTCATGCGCCCGTCGGCCACGTTCAACGAGGCGATCGCGTCGCTCGCGTAAGCACCGACCGCACCGCCAAGCCGCCCCCGGCCGGATCCGATCCGGCCGGGGGCGGCTTCGTGCGTCGGGGCGTTGTCGGTGCCACGGTCTGGGTCAGCTCACGCCGAAGCCGTCGAACCCCAGCTCCTCGGCGAGCAGCGCGTTGTCGATGACCTCCCGGAAGCGGTCGTTGGTCGGTTTCCGCACCCCGGTCACCGGATCCGGCGCGTGCACGATCAGCGTGACGGCCAGGAACTTCACGAGGCCACCCGCTCCCCCGGCGCATCGGCGTCCGGGTGGGCCAGGCCGAGGTGGTCGCGCAGGGTGGTGCCCTCGTACTCCGTGCGGAACACCCCGCGCTCCTGGAGCAGCGGGACCACGGTGTCGGCGAAGGCGTCGAGGCCGCCGGGGGTGATGTGCGGGACCAGGATGAAGCCGTCGGAGGCGTCGGCCTGGACGAAGGAGTCGATGGTCTCGGCGACGGTGGCCGGGGAGCCGACGAAGGACTGGCGGCTGCCGGTCTCGATGACCAGGTCGCGGATCGACCAGTTGTTGGCCGCGGCGCGCTCGCGCCATTCGCGGGCGGTGGCCAGCGGGTCGCGGTACATCCGGACCTGGGCACGGCCGCGGGCGATGGTGTGTTCGCCGAGGTCCGGGTCGATGTCGGGCAGCGGGCCGTCCGGGTCGTACGCGGACAGGTCGCGGTTCCAGACGAACTCCAGGTGCTTGATCGCGGTGGCGCCGCTGACCTGCTGGCGGCGTACCTCGCGGGCCAGCTCCCGGGCCTCGGCGTCCGTGTCGCCGAGGACGAAGGTCGCGGCGGGCAGGATCAGCAACTGGTCGTGGGTACGGCCGTACCGGGCCAGGCGGCCCTTGACGTCCGTGTAGAACGCCTGGCCCTCCTTGAGGGTGCTGTACCGGCTGAAGATGGCGTCCGCGCCGGCGGCGGCGAACTCGCGCCCGTCGTCGGAGTCGCCCGCCTGGAAGATCACCGGGCGGCCCTGCGGGCTGCGCGGGACGTTGAACTGCCCCTCGATCTCGAAGTGCTGTCCCTTGTGCACGAAGGCACCGGCCCGGGCGTCCCGCAGGAAGGTGCCGGCCTGCTGGTCGGCGACGATCTCGTCGCCGCGCCAGGAGTCGAAGAGTTCGTTCGCGGTGGCGAGGAACTCCTTGGCCCGGGAGTACCGCTCGCCCTGCGGGAGAAAGCCGCCGCGGCGGAAGTTCTCGCCGGTGAAGGCGTCCCAGGAGGTGACGACGTTCCAGGCGGCGCGTCCGTCGGAGAGGTGGTCGAGGCTGGCGAACTGGCGGGCCACCTCGTAGGGCTCGTTGAAGGTGGAGTTGATGGTGCCGGTCAGACCGAGCCGGTCGGTGACGGCGGCCAGCGCGGTAAGGATCGCGAAGGTGTCGGGCCGGCCGACGACGTCCAAGTCGTAGATCTTTCCGCCCTGTTCGCGCAGCCTGAGTCCCTCGGCGAGGAACAGGAAGTCGAACTTGGCGCGTTCGGCGGTCCGCGCGAAGTGCGCGAAGGAGCTGAACTCGATGTGGCTGCCGGCCTCGGGATCGCTCCACACGGTGGTGTTGTTGACGCCGGGGAAGTGGGCGGCCAGATGGATCTGCTTCAGCGGCTTGCTCATGGTCGTACGTTCCTCCGGCTCAGACGGTGGCGGCGGCGTAGCGGTTGGCGGGGCGGGTGAGCCCGAGCAGCCCGCGCAGGGTGTCGGCCTCGTACGCACGCCGGAAGGCGTCCCGGCGCTGGAGTTCGGGGACCAGACCGCGAGTGATCTGCGGGAGGTCGTGGCCCACGACGGCGGGGCGCAGCCGGAAGCCGGACAGCCCGGCCTGCCGCAACTCCAGGAGCAGGTCGGCCAGTTGGGCCGGGGTGCCGGTGAAGACGCGGGCGTCGCCGGTGTACGGGTGTCCGGCGAGGCTGTCGAGGCGCTCCCGGCGGGCCGCGGCCGTGCCGGGGTCGTCGTCGAGGAACACCAGCAGGTCGGCGAAGATGTGCAGGGTGTCTCCGGCGCGGCCCGCCGCGGTCTGCGCGGCACGGATCTCGTCGACTATGGCCCGCGCCTGGTCGAGGTCGTGCGGGGTGACGTATCCGATGTCCGCGGAACGTCCCACCAGCTGGAACGGGGTGCTCTGGTGGGCCAGGGCGCTCACGACCGGCTGGCCCTGGGGCGGCCGGGGGGTGATCGAGGGGCCCTTGACGCTGAAGTGCCGGCCCTCGAAGTCGATGTAGTGGAGCTTGTCGCGGTCGATGAAGCGGCCGGTGGCGACGTCCCGGATCTCCGCGTCGTCCTCCCAGCTGTCCCACAGCCGGCGCACCGCCTCCACGTAGTCGGCGGCCTCGTCGAAGAGGTCGGTCGTCACCTCGCGTACGGCGGGGGTGTCCAGGTCCTCGATGTCGAACCGCGGAAACGTACGGCGGCCGAAGTGCGCGGCCTCGTTCTGCCGTGCCGACACCTGGACGCGCAGGCCGGCTCGGCCGGTGCTCACATAGTCGAGGGTGGCGATCGCCTTGGATATATGGAACGGCTCTGTGTGGGTCGCCACCACGGTCGGCACGAGACCTATGTGCCGGGTGAGCGGGGCCACCCGGGCGGCGATGAGTACGGCGTCCAGCCGTCCGCGCACCTGGTCCGTACGCCCGTCGGGCTCGGTGAAGTGTGAGGACTGGAGCCCGAGCCCGTCCTCGATGGTCACGAAGTCGAGCAGTCCGCGCTCGGCCTCGGTGACGAGGCCGGCCCAGTATCCGGCGGTGAGCAGTTCGCGGGGCCGGGCCACGGGCTCGCGCCAGGCGGCCGGGTGCCAGCCCGCGCCGTCGAGGGCGACGGCGAGATGCAGCGCGGACGACGAAGGGGTGGAGGAGGCAGAAGGGGAGGAAGAGGGCAGGGAAGAAGGGGGTGTCGAGGCCACGAGTGTGGTGCCTTCCTGGAGGGCCGTACGGGATCACCGGCTCGCGTGGAGCATGCGGCGTCGGGGCAACGGGTCAGGAGCAACAGAGCGCGCCGGCCACGCGCTGCAGATCGATGTGGGGCCGGGAGTGGAGATGAACGCGGTGACGCGGGGCGAGCTTCGGCACACGGAGGCGGGACCTGGGCGGCATGCCCGTCACCTCCGTCCGGCTCGGCTCATGCATCACAACGGCACGGACCCGCGGTCTGTTCCTGCCGCCGGTCCGGAGTGCGGACCCGTACGGACTCCGTTGCGCGGCGCAGGGTGAAGCCGATCGACTCGTAGAGCCGGATGGCGGTGGTGTTGCTCGCGGCGGCGTGCAGGAAGGGGGTGTCTCCGCGCTCCCTGATGCCCGCCGCGACCGCGCGGACCAGCCGGGTGGCCAGACCCCGGCCCCGGTGGTCCGGGTGGGTGCAGACCGCGCTGATCTCCGTCCAGCCGGGCGGGCGCAGCCGTTCACCGGCCATGGCGATGAGCCGTCCGCGATGCCGGATGCCCAGGTAGGTGCCGAGTTCGACGGTGCGCGGCAGGAAGGGTCCCGGCTCGGTCTCGGCGACCAGCTCCAGGATCTCGGGTACGTCGCCGGGCCCCAGCCGTACCGCTTCGGGGGCGGGTTCCGAGTGCAGGGCGGTGGCGACCAGTTGGACGCCGTGGCCGCTGCGCACGGTCTCCCAGCCGGCGGGCGGCACCGTCGCCCCCGAGACGGGGGTGACGGTGCCGGGGCCGACGAGTGCGGCCAGGTCGTCCCAGGCGCGTGGATCGGACGGGTCGGCGAGCGCGGTGAAGGGGGACACGTCCAGCGGATAGCGGGCGGCGCGGCCCACGCGTTCGGCGAAGCGGGCGTGCGGCCCGGTCAGCGCGGCCCAGGCGGCGTTGTCCAGCACATGGGGTGCCTCCGGGCTCCGCGACGCGACGGGAAGGACACTGGTCGACATGGTGTTCCGGTATCTCCGTGTGACAGGTCAGGAGTTGTCGAGCGGCAGGCCCGCCGGGTCGATCTCGGACTTGGCGACGGCTTCGTTGGAGAGGTTCCAGGCGGCCAGCCACTTCGCGTACTGACCGTTCTTGATCAGGTAGTTGATCGCGTCGGCGACCGGCTTGGCCAGTCCGCTGTCCTTCTTCGCGGTGGCCGCGATCAGGCCCTGGAGCGTCGCGCCGGCTCCGGAGTACTTGCCCGCGATACGCGTCGGAGCGGGGGTCTTCGCGACCCGGGTGACGTGGTAGGCGAATGCGGGGCTGGGGCCGAAGTAGGCGTCGATCTTCCCGCTGGACAGCGCCAGATAGGTGCTGTTGTTGTCCTGGAAGTACTTGACGGTGAGCTTCTTGCCCTCCTTCGCCAGCTTCGCCTTCCACTCCAGAAGGATCCTCTCCTGGTTGGTGCCCGCGCCCACGGCGACGGTCTGGCCGGCCAGGTTCTTGTAGTCGCCGTCGAAGTTCCAGTTGTTCTTCTTGGCCGCCTCGAACGCCAGGTTGTCCTGCCGGTAGGAGGCGAACTCGTACTTCTTCTTGCGCTCCTCGGTGACGGTGATGTTAGAGAAGCCCACGTCGGACTTTCCGCTGTCGATGCCGACGAACAGGTTCTCCCAGGTCGAGTTCTTCAGCTCCGGCTTCAGTCCGAGGACGGCGGCCACCAGCCGGCCCAGGTCGGGTTCGACACCGGTGAGGGTCTTCTGGTCCTCGCCCACGTAGTTCAGCGGCGCGGAGCCGGAGGGCAGCCCGCCCACACCGATGACCAGCTTGCCGCTCTTGGCGACGGACTCGGGCAGCTCGGCGCTGATGGACTTCACCTCGGACACCTTGAGCTCGGTCTCCTTGGCGGCGCCGTTGGAGAGTCGGCCCACGGTGACGGTCCCGGACGCCGCGCTGTCGGTCGTGGTGGCCGCGTCGCTGTCGCCCCCGCATGCGGCGAGCCCGGCGGCGAGAGAGGCGACGGCGGTACCCGCGGTGAGGCCGCGGAGGAGTCTGCTGCGGAGGCTGAGGGTGCGCATGGGTATGTCCTTGTCCGGTGTGCGGTGAGGGTGATCGGTGACGGAGGTGTGCTTCGGGGGCGGGCTGCGGGCTCAGAGCACCTTGCTCAGGAAATCCCTGGTCCGCTCGTGTTTCGGATGGTCCAGAACCTCGGCGGGCGGGCCCTGTTCGACGATCCGGCCGCCGTCCATGAAGACCACCCGGTCGGCGACCTCGCGGGCGAAACCGATCTCGTGGGTGACGACGACGAGGGTGGTGCCGCTGGTGGCGAGGTCCTTGATGACGGCGAGTACTTCGCCGACGAGTTCGGGGTCGAGCGCGGAGGTCGGTTCGTCGAAGAGGATGACGCCGGGCCGCAGGGCGAGGGCGCGGGCGATGGCCACGCGCTGCTGCTGGCCGCCGGACAACTGCCGTGGGTAGGCGCCGGTCCGGTCGGCGAGGCCCACCCGGCCGAGCAGGTCGCGCGCCAGTTCCTGGGCCTCGGGCTTCTTCAGCCGGCCGGTCGCGACGGGGGCCGCGGCCACGTTGTCGAGGACGGTCAGATGCGGGAAGAGGTTGAAGTTCTGGAAGACGAAGCCGATACGGCTGCGCTGGGCCAGGATGACGCGCTCGCTCAGCTCCTTGAGCCTGTCGCCGTGCCGGCGGACGCCGATCAGCTCGCCGTTCACGCTGACGTAGCCGACCTCGGGCTTCTCCAGGTGGTTGATCACCCGCAGCAGGGTGGACTTGCCGGACCCGGAGGGGCCGAGGATCACGGTCACCTCACCCGGTCGCACGGTCAGCTCCACGCCGTTCAGCACCCGGTGGGCGCCGTACCACTTGTGCACGTCGTGGACCTCGACCGCGGCGGAGTCGACTTTGAGGGTCTCGGTGGTCATAGGGCGGCCTCCCTGCGTATGCGGGCCCGCAGGTCACCGAGCGCGGTCCGCAGCTTCTGCAACGGGGTCGGCGGCAGGGAGCGCGTGGCGCCCCGGGCGTAGTGCCGCTCGACGTAGAACTGGACGACGGACACGATGCTCGTGAGGATCAGGTACCAGACGGTGACGACCAGGAGCAGCGGCACGATGTCGCCGGGATAGGTGCTGCCCATGGTCTGTGCGGAGCCGAACAGGTCGAGCAGCGACACGTAGAACACCAGTGAGGTGCCCTTGATCAGGCCGATCAGCTGGTTGACGTAGTTCGGGGTGATGGACCTGAGGGCCTGCGGGAAGACGATCTTCGTGAACTGGTAGCTCTTCGGCAGGCCGAGCGCGGCGGCCGCCTCGTGCTGTCCCTGGTCGACGGAGAGAATGCCGCCGCGGACGACCTCGGCCGCGTAGGCCGCCTCGTTGAGGCTCAGTCCGACGACCGCGACGGCCATGTCGGTGGCGAGCCGGGACTCGTCGAAGGTGAGGAAGGCCGGGCCGAAGGGCACTCCGAGGCTGAGCGTCTTGTAGAGGGCGCTGAAGTTGTAGAGGAAGATCAGCACCACGATCAGCGGCACCGAGCGCAGCAGCCACACGTAGACCCAGCTGACCGCGCGCAGCACGGGGCTGCGGGAGAGCCGGGCCAGTGCCAGCAGGATGCCACCGAGCAGCCCCAACACGGCGCTGTACGCCGCCACTTCGAGAGTGATGAGCAGTCCGTCGAGGATCGTGGGGCGCAGGAACCAGTAGGCGAAGCGGTCCCACTGGTAGAAGGGGTTGGTCACCAGCCCGTGGCCGATCTGGGCGACCAGCACGAGCACGATCGCCGTGAGGATCCAGCGGCCGGGCCGGCGCAGCGGCAGCACACGCTGGGCCGCCAGGGGCCGCGGGGCGGTGCCGTCGGGTGGCGCGGAGAGAAGGGACACGGCGGCGCCAGGGAGTTCACTCATGGCAGGCTCCAGCGGAGTCGGACACCCCGGGCGGCGAGCGCGACGGCACACGGCGGCGCAAGGCCGCTGCGGGAGACGAAGCACGGGAGAGCGCCGGAACCGGGGACTGGGCGGGCGGAGAGCACACCGCGGCGGCGGTGCGCGTCAGAGAATCAGAACGCCGTCAGCCTCGACGGCGGGCAGAGCCCGGGGCGGTACACAGCGCGCTGCTGACACGGAGCAGATCGACACAGCGGTTCGCGCACAGCAGGACGCGGCGGGGGCGCCGCTGTGCGGTCGTCCTCGTAGCTGCGTCCATCGCCGTCACCGTCACTGTTCCGGCCCTTGGGGGGCCTCGCGCTTACCGAAGGTCATCCGGTCCGGTCGTCACCTGGGGCACCCCACCGCGTCGCGAGGGTTGCCGGTCAGCAAGCCAGGGCTTGTCGCTGACGCTCTTGACCGTTCTGGGGCGTAAGTAAGACAGGCGCCGGAGTCGATGTCAACGCTGGTCCATCAGGTGATACGTGCACGTCCGCGCCCGTGTTGGCGCCCTTGCGCGTGAACTGCCGTACCTCCAGGGCGTGTTCCGGTGCCGTGTTTCCGCGTGCACACGAATCCGCGCGTCGGACAGCGGCCGCACGGCCGCGAGTCGGCCGTCGTACACGTGTCACCACGGTGATCGGCCCGGCGCTCACCGGCTGAAGTTTTCGAAAGTTTCGAAGACGCCGTGCGCCCGGAGCTTGTCGCTACATTTTGACATGCTCGCATCACTCGCGCTCTTTCCTCACCCCCAGGAGACCCCCTCATGCGCAGACTTCTCGCCTGTCTGGCGACCGCGGCCGTGGCCGTCGGCGGGCTCACGGTGAGCGCCTCCCCCGCCGCGGCGGCCGACTCGGGCACGTTCAGCGTGCTCACCTACAACGTCGCCGGTCTGCCGGAGTCCCTCTCCAGCGCCTCGACGCCGCGCGACACGAGCACCACGGAGATCGGCCGGCGCATCGCGCCGTACGACATCGTCAACGTCCAGGAGGACTTCAACTACCACGCGTACCTGTACTCCACGGACACCCACCCCTACCGCACGGCGACCAGCGGGGGCGCGGGCATCGGCAGCGGCCTCAACACCGTCTCGACCTATGCCTGGGACGGTGACGACTTCGAGCGCGCCGGCTGGAACTCCTGCCAGATCGATTCGGGCGACTGCCTCACCCCCAAGGGCTTCACCTTCATGCGCGAGCGCCTGGCCGAGGGCGTCTACGTCGACTTCTACAACCTGCACACCAACGCCGGCACCAACGACGGCGACGAGGCCTCCCGCGCCGACAACCTCGACCAGCTGACCTCCTTCATCGGCACGCACTCCAACGGCAACGCCGTCGTGGTGATGGGCGACACCAACACCCGCTACACCCGGTCGGCCGACACCATCGCCGAGTTCGCCGCCGCCAACGGGCTGACCGACGCCTGGGTGAAGCTGATACGCGGCGGCGCGGCGCCCGCCAAGGGCAGCGACGCGCTGGTCTGCGACCAGACCGGGGCCACCGTGCCCAACACCTGCGAGGTCGTCGACAAGATCCTTTACCGCGGCAGCAAGCTCGTCACGCTCGACGCCACGTCGTACGACAACGAGCACGCCGCGTTCCTCAACTCCGACGGCCTGATGCTCTCCGACCACGACCCGATCACCGCGGCGTTCTCCTGGTCGCGCGCCTCCGCGTTCCAGCTGAGCGACCAGTTCGGCGGGCCGCACGGCGACTACTTCAACGACATCGACAGCGTGCCGGCCGGCGCCCGCGCCACGACGGTCTCGCTGCGCAGCGGCTCCCGCGTGGACCGGATGGGTCTCACGCTCGGCAACGGCACGACGCTGGCCCACGGCGGCACCGGCGGCACCGCCTCGTCGCTGACCCTCGGCAGCGGCGAGTACGTCACCTCCGCCCATCTGTGCCAGGGCGTGAAGGACGGCCACACCCGGATCTTCTACGCGAAGTTCACCACCAACCTCGGGAACAGCCTGGCGGGCGGCACCACCACGTCCGACTGCGTGACCCGCACCGCTCCGTCCGGTCGGCAGATCGCCGGATTCCACGGCCGCGCCGGCGACGAGGTCGACAAGATCGGCTTCATCTACACCCAGCGCTGATCCCCAGGTCCGGCGGCGTCCGCGCCCGCCGCCGGACCGTCGTCACGCATCCTCCGTAGGGGCGTCGGCGGAGATCGGGTTAGGCTTTTCGTCGTACCGGACACGGGGTGCCCCATCCGAGGGCTGAGATCACACCCGTCGAACCTGAACCAGTTCGTACTGGCGGAGGGATGTCTTCCATGCCTTTGGCGCATGTTCCCGGCGGGCTGCCCGCCGACGGCCGGCGGACCGTCTTCGACGGGCGGATGCCCGCGGCGCCCGGCGATCTCCGGGTCGAGGGGCACGGCATCGAACCGGTCCCCGAGAACAATCGCTACGGCGGAGCCGGACGCCTGTTCACCGTGTGGTTCGCCCCCAATCTGACGATGACGGGCGTGTTCACCGGAACCATCGGCATCGCGCTCGGCCTGGACTTCGCGACCGCGCTCGCCGCCGTCGTGCTGGGTACGGTCGTGGGCGCGGTGCCCACCGCCTACCTGAGCACCTGGGGCAGCCGGACCGGCGCCGGACAGCTGCCGCTGGCCCGGCTCGCCTTCGGCCGCGCGGTGGCGGTGCCCGGCATGCTCCAGTGGCTGTCCTCGGTGGCCTGGGACGCGCTGATCGGACTGTTCGGCGGGGACGCGCTGGCACAGCTGTGCGGCTGGCCGTTCTGGCTCGGCGTCCTGGTCATGATGGCCGGCCAGGGGGCGCTCGGCGTCCTCGGCTACGAGGCCATCCACCGGCTCCAGATCGTCATGACGTTCGTGCTCGCCGCCGCGTTCGCGCTGATCGCCTGGCGCATGCTCGACGGTGTCCACGCCGCGTCGACCGGCGGCGCGCACGGCGCCGACCGGGCCGGCGCGTTCGTGCTGACCAGCACCATCGCCCTGAGTCTGGCCCTGTCCTGGGCCCCGTACGCCAGCGACTTCAGCCGCTATCTGCCGCGCTCCACGTCCCGCCCGCGGATGTTCTGGTGCACCCTGCTGGGTCTCGCGGTCTCCTTCGTGGCGGTCCAGGCCCTCGGACTGTGGGGCGCGTCCGTGCTGACCGACCAGACCGCCGCGGGCGTGGACCAGGTGCTGGGCGGCGGGGCCCTCGGGGCGTTCGGGCTGCTGGCCGTGGCGCTGGCGGCGCTGTGCAGCAACGCGATGAACGACTACAGCGGGTCCCTGGCCCTGCAGACCGCGGGCGTGCGCGTGCCGCGCCCGGTGGCCGCCGCCCTGGCCGCCGCGCTCGGCTTCCCGCTGGTGCTGTGGATGCACGCGGCAAACACCACCGCGCGCTTCCAGAACGTGCTGCTGTTCGTCGGCTACTGGATTCCCGGGTTCGTGGCGATCGTCGTCGTCGACTGGATCGCCCGGGCCCGCACCCGCGAGGGTGCCGAGATCGACCTGGCCGCGGAGGCCGGCCGGCCGCAGCCGTGGTGGCCGCCGCTGGTGGCGTTCGTGGCCGCCTTCGCCGCGGCCGTGCCGTTCATGGACACGAGCCTGTACGTGGGCCCGGTGGCGGACGCGCTGCACGGCGCCGACCTGTCGTACTACGTGGCGTTCGTCGTGGCCCTGGCCCTCTACGCCCCCGTGCGGCTGCGCCACCGCCGAGAGGAGAGCCTCGTATGACCGCCCTGCCCCGGGTCCTGACGATCGCCGGCTCCGACTCCGGCGGAGGCGCCGGAATCCAGGCCGACCTGAAGACGATGCTGGCGCTCGGCGCCCACGGCATGAGCGTGCTGACCGCGGTCACCGCGCAGAACTCCGTCGGGGTGCAGGGCGCCTGGGAACTGCCCGTGGAGGCGGTGCGCGCCCAGTACCGCAGTGTCGTCGACGACATCGGCGTGCAGGCGGTCAAGACCGGCATGCTCGGCTCGTCCGCCCTGGTCACGGCCGTTGCCGAGCTGCTGTCGGACGTGGCGGCTCCGGTCGTCGTGGACCCGGTGAGCGTGTCCAAGCACGGCGACCGGCTGCTGGCCGACGACGCGCTGGATGCCGTACGGACCCGGCTGCTGCCGCTCGCGACGGTGGCCACGCCGAATCTGGACGAGGTCGCGCAGCTCACCGGCATCGCGGTGAACGACGAGTCCGGCATGCGCCGCGCCGCCGCACACCTGCTCGCGTACGGCCCGCGCTGGGTGCTCGTGAAGGGCGGCCATCTGCCCGGCGAGGCCGTGGACCTGCTGACCGACGGCAGCGCGGAGCACTGGCTGCGCGCCCCCCGGCACGACAACCGTCACACCCACGGCACGGGCTGCACCCTCGCCTCGGCGGTGGCGGTGGGGCTGGCGCGGGGCCTTCCGGTTCCGGACGCGGTGCGGGAGGCCAAGGACTACGTCACGGCGGCGATCGCGGCGGGGTTCGCACTGGGGGCCGGCATCGGGCCGGTGGATCACGGGTGGCGGCTGCGCTCCCAGGCGTGAGGCGGGCGGGTGGAGCCCACCCTCACCGCCGTGCGCCTGCCGCGCCGCGTGAACATGCGCGGTCGCGGTACGGCGGTGGCCGAGCGGCCGGTCGCCGTACCGCCGCCGTACCGCATCTGTCACGGCCGGGTGCCCGCCTGCCGGCGACGCAGTGCGATCAGGCCGCCCGCGATGGCCAGGACGCCGGTGCCCGCGACCGCGGCGACGCCACCGGTGCCGGTGACGGCCAGGTCGCCGCTGCCGCCCTGCGACCGGCTGCCCTCGGACGCCGAGGCGGACGGGGACGTGGCCGGGCCGGCGGACGAGGCGGCTGACGGAGCGGCGTCCGTGCGCGTGGGCGTCGGGGCCTTGGTGGACTCAGCCGTGTCCCCCGCCTCCCGGGTGAAGGCCAGCGTGCCGAAGCCGAGCTGGTCGTATCCTCCGCTGTTGGGACCGTAGTCACCGCCGCCGCCCTCGGGAGCGGCCTTGGCGGCGATCCGGGTGAGGTACGGCGCGGACAGGCCCCGGCGCTTGGTGTAGTGGTTGGAGATCATGGCCCAGATCGGCCGCGTCATGGTCGGATCGACGTCCGCCGCCCTGGTGGCGGACTCCGTGCCCGACCAGACCCCCGGAGCGCCCTTCTTCCGGGTGTTGGCCGTGTAGGGCACGTCCCCGCCCATGCTCCACTTGGCCACGTACTGGGCGCCCTTGAGGAACCGGTTGTCGTCGTGGCCGTACAGGTCGATGCCCTGGTTCCAGGCCATCTCGCAGACGGTGCCCATCAGTCCGACGCCGAGCAGGGCGTGGCCCTGGTCGCGTCCGGCCTCGACCCACTCCGCGAGACCGTCGGCGTGCACGACCGGGATGGCGTTCCTGACCGAGCCCATGCCCTGGCCCGACTTGAAGTAGGTGACGGCGCGCCGCACCTTGGCGCGGTCGTCGCACAGGATGCCCACGGCCAGGACGCAGGCGAGGGCGGTCAGGTCCCAGTTGGCCCAATAGTTGGTGAGGTAGGCGCCGTTGTGGTTCGTGAGGAAGTCCTCGCTGACCGGGGCGAAGACATTCAGCATCATCTTCTGGAAGCGGGCCAGTTCGAAGCCGTCGTGGTCACGGACGAGTTCGGCGGCGTTGGCGAACTGGTAGCCGTACAGCCCGGCCGCGAGGAACCGGTCGGCGCTGCCGTCGAGTGCGGTGAGCCTGCCCGACCAGGCGTTGAGGATCGCCACCGCGGTGTCGGCGTGCGCGGTCTCGCCGGTGATGTGCCAGCGCAGGGCGTTCTGGTAGGCGGCGTGGATGTCGTTGTAGAGCGTGCCGTAGTTCTCGGGGGTGCCCGATCCGCGGTACACCGTCCGCTGCGGGTTCGCCTGCCAGCCGCTCCGCGCGTGGGAGTTGGCCGTCAGCTTGGCGAAGCCCGCCTTCCACTGCCCGGTGCCCGCCTTCACCTTGGCCGCCATCCGGTCCAGGTCGGCCCGGGTGTGCAGCAACCCCGGATGTGCGAACGCGTCGGCGGCGACCGCGGTGGAGGCACCGCCGAGCACGGCGGCACCGGCCCCTGCGACCGCGACGGCACCCGCCCCACGGAGTGCTTCGCGCCGGCTGATCGAGCGTCCACTGCTGTCCTGATTCACTGGCTGACTCCTGAGGGTTCGATCCGTACGCACAGGAGACGGGCGGACTACCCCGGGATAACAGAAATCACGGGGTCTCCTGCGCGGCCGGCCGGTGGAGGGCCCCGGAGCGCCGGTCTCAGCAGCCCGATCGCGCGGCCAGGCCCGCCACCCCCGGCACCTGGTCCCGGTAGGTCTCCGTCACGAACCGCAGGACCGTCTCGATGTCCCTGGGCTGCGAAGACAGCCCCACAGAGATACGGACGGCACCCGCCGAGGGCAGCCGCAGCAACTCCAAGTAGTCCTCCATCGAGCTGAGTTGCCTGCGTGTCGCGGACCGCAGCCGAGGCGGCGACAGGGCGAACGCCGCCTCGCCGGCGCCGGGGTTGCAGAAGCAGCCCGTGCGCAGCGAGATTCCGCGCAGGGCGCTGTCGCGGGTGACGACGCGCTCGTCGATGATCCCGCCGTCGGCCGCCAGCAGGTTCAGGGCGACCGTCCCGCCGCGCGCCGCCTCGCCCTCCCCGGGCCCGTACACCCGGACGAGCGGCGAACCGTTGCTGTGACTCAACTCCCCGAGACCGCGTAAGAGTTGATCCGTCAGCGAGCTGACATGGTCGTGCACGCGGCGCACGCCGATCCGGTCGAGCCATTCCAGTCCGGCCGTCACGTCCGGCAGGGCGAGGAAGTTGACCGTGCCGTCCTCGAAGGCGGCCTCGTCGTCCGCGAGGACGTGCCAGCCCGCCTGGGCGCTGGCCGCGTAGATCGTGCCGCCCGAGAACCAGGGGCGGCGCAGTGTGGCGAGCGCCTCCCGGCGGGCGATCAGGCTGCCGACGCCGGTGGGATGCCCGAAGACCTTGTACCAGCTCACGGCGGTGAAGTCCGGATGGAAGCGGCTCAGGTCCAGGGTGTTGGCCGGGACGAAGGCGGCGGCGTCGAGCAGTACGTCGTAGCCGTGCTCCTTGGCCCGTGTGATCCACTCCAACGGGTGCTGGACACCTGTGAAGTTGCTCTGCGCCGGGTAGGCCAGGAGCCCGCGGGAGCGTCCGCCGTCCCGCGAGCGGAACAGGCCGAGCCCGCGTCCGCGTGCCGTCAGCGCGGCGGTCAGCCGCTCCTCGTCGATGCGCAGGCCGGGCCCGCTCACGGGTACGTATGCCGTCGAGGCTCCCTTTGCCCGCGCGTACTCCCGCAGCCCGTTCACCGAGTTGTGGTTGTCCAACGACATCACCAGCCGGCTGTGCCGCCCGAACGGATACGCCTCGCCGATCAGGCGCAGGGCGCCGGTCGCGTTGGGCGTGAAGATCACGGCGTACTCGGCCGGGTCGGCGTTGAAGTGCCGGAGCACCGCGCGGCGTGCCTCGGCGAGCAGCAGCCCCGAGGCCCGGGACGCCGGGCTCTCGGAGTGCGGATTCCCGAAGCAGCCGCCCGTGATCCGCTCCGCGCTCGCCGTGACGAGCGAGCGTGGCGGGAGCCCGGCGCCGGTGTGGTCGAGATAGGTGTGCCCACCGGAATCGAGGTAGCCGAACTCCTGCGCGCGCAGCTCCGCGAAGTCGTACGCACCCTCGGCCGGGCCTGCTTCGCCCGTACCCGGTGCCTCATCCCGATGGCCGAGGGCCCCGCCACCCCCGGATCCGCTCTCGCCGCCGGCTCCCTCGGCGCCGGATATACGGCCACCGGCCTGTGCCTTCTCCACGACTCCCCCTCCGCAGGACCGGACACGGTCTCCCCCCATCATCCGCCTGTGCCTCGGCGGGCAGGGGGTGTCGCTACGTCCGAGGGTGTGCCCCGCGCGGAGGACTCGGCCCACTACCCGCCGCGTGCGGCGTGCGGCGTGCGGCGTGCGGCGTGCGGCGTGCGGCGTGCGGCGTGCGGCGTGCGGCCACGATGCCGTACGACCGGCCCGGAGCGGCACGCGCGGGACGGGAGAGGGGAGTCGGGAGACCGGGAAAGTATGATCAACCAATGTCTGACATGACCGAAACCACGCCCGGCTGGCTGACTTCCGACGATCTTGAGATGGCCCGCGCACGCATGCCGATCCTCTACGTCGAGGCCGTGCCCGTGCGCGTAGACGACAGCGGTGAAGTGACCAGCATCGGACTGCTGCTGCGCATCGGACCGGAAGGAACGGTCAGCCGCGCCCTCGTCTCCGGCCGGGTGCTGCATCACGAGCGGGTCCGGGACGCCCTGCTGCGCCATCTGGAGAAGGACCTCGGGCCGGTGGCACTGCCCCGGGTCCCCGCTTCCCTGCAGCCCTTCACGGTCGCGGAGTACTTCCCGACGCAGGGGGTGACGCCGTTCCACGACCCCCGCCAGCACGCGGTCTCCCTCGCCTACATCGTCCCGGTGGCCGGCGACTGCCGCCCTCGGCAGGATGCCCTCGACCTGGTCTGGTTCAGTCCCCGGGAGGCGTCGTCGGAGCTGGTCCAGAACGAGATGCCGGGCGGCCAGGGAGTCCTCCTCAAGCAGGCCCTCGCCCATGTGGGCTGCCTGTCCTGAGCCCGCCGCCAGGCCCCGCCCCCAGGACGCGAAAAGGGCCCTCGCAGACATTCGTCTGCGAAGACCCTTCGCACCGTCGGGACGACAGGATTTGAACCTGCGACCCCTTGACCCCCAGTCAAGTGCGCTACCAAGCTGCGCCACGTCCCGGTGCGTCGCTCCCGCGGTTTCCCGCGTGATCACGCAGGTAAACCCTACCGCACGCGCCGAGGGCGGCGGACAGGCCGCTGCCGCCCCTCCCCGGGGCCCGGTCGCCTCCTCGGGCGTCCGGTCTTTCCGGCTGCGCGCACGGCCCGGACCGGGCCCCCGGAGCCGCCTCTCCCGGGCCGAGGGGCCCTACGAGCAGCCCTCCCGGGCCGAGGCCCCCGGAGTCGCGTCGGCGCGCCGCCCGGCCGTCGCCGCTCGTCGGAGCACGCCGGCCGGCGGCGTCGGCGCCTATTCCACCTTGGACCAGTCGAGCGTGCGCTCCACCGCCTTCTTCCAGCCCGCGTAGCCCTCCGCCCGCCGGTCCTCGGACCACTGGGGCTCCCAGCGCTTGGACTCCTGCCAGTGGGTGCGCAGTTCGTCGGTGTCCTGCCAGAAGCCGGTGGCCAGACCCGCCGCGTAGGCGGCGCCGAGCGCGGTGGTCTCGGCGACGACCGGGCGGCTGACCGGTACGCCGAGGATGTCGGCCTGGATCTGCATGCACAGGTCGTTGGCGGTCACGCCGCCGTCGACCTTGAGCACATCGAGGTGGACTCCGGAGTCCTGCTCCATGGCCTCGACGACGTCACGGCTCTGATAGCAGATGGCTTCCAGCGTCGCGCGGGCCAGGTGACCGTTGTCGTGGTACCGGGCGAGGCCGACGATCGCGCCGCGGGCGTCGGAGCGCCAGTACGGGGCGAACAGGCCCGAGAACGCGGGGACGAAGTAGATGCCGCCGTTGTCCTCGACGGTACGCGCCAGCGTCTCGCTCTCGGCCGCGGACTTGATGATCTTCATCTGGTCGCGCAGCCATTGCACCGCGGACCCGGTGACGGCGATGGAGCCCTCCAGGGCGTAGATGGCCGGGCTGTCGCCGAACTGGTAGGCCACGGTGGTGAGGAGTCCGTGCTGGGAGCGGACCAGTTCGGTGCCGGTGTTCAGCACCAGGAAGTTGCCCGTGCCGTAGGTGTTCTTGGCTTCGCCGGGCGCGTAGCAGACCTGTCCGACGGTGGCCGCCTGCTGGTCGCCGAGTACCCCGGCGATGGGGATGGCGGCGCGCAGCGGCCGGGAGGTACGGGTCTGGCCGTAGGCCTCCGGGTGGGAGGACGGGTTGATGGTGGGCAGCATCGATCGCGGGATGTCGAAGAGTCCCAGCAGTTCGTCGTCCCAGTCGAGGGTTTCCAGGTCCATCAGCATGGTGCGGCTGGCGTTGGTCACGTCGGTGGCGTGGATGCCGCCGTCGGGGCCGCCGGTCAGGTTCCACAGGACCCAGCAGTCCGTGTTGCCGAAGACGGCGTGCCCCTGCTCGGCTGCCTCGCGGACGCCGTCGACGTTCTCCAGGATCCACTGGATCTTGCCGCCGGAGAAGTAGGTCGCCGGCGGCAGCCCCGCCTTGCGGCGGATGACGTCGCCCTGGCCCGAGCGTTCCAGGGCCGCGGCGATGGAGTCGGTGCGGGTGTCCTGCCAGACGATGGCGTTGTAGTAGGGACGGCCGTTGCGCGGGTCCCAGACGACGGTGGTCTCCCGTTGGTTGGTGATGCCGATCGCCGCCAGGTCGTCCGGGGACAGGTTCCCGTGCCGCAGGGCGTTCTGTATCACCGAGTTGGTGCGTTCCCAGATCTCCACCGGGTCGTGCTCGACCCACCCGGAGCGCGGAAGGATCTGGGCGTGCTCCAGCTGGTGCTTCGCCACCTCGTTGCCGGCGTGGTCGAAGATCATGAATCGGGTGCTGGTGGTCCCCTGGTCCACCGCGCCGACGAAGTCCGCCATGGCGTGCCGCCTCTCTGGTGGGTGTCAGGCCTCGGGGGTCGGGACGCGTCCGGGGGGCTCCGGCTCCGCCGTCGGCAGGAACCGGCCCACGAAGAACTTGTACACGACCCCGCCGAGCAGACCGCCGATCAGCGGACCGATGATCGGCACCCAGAAGTAGAAGTTCCCGTACTGATCTCGCCATGCGCTGCCGTAGCCCGTGATGAAGCTGGCCAGCCGGGGACCGAAGTCGCGTGCCGGGTTGATCGCGTAGCCCGCGTTGGTGCCCCAGGCCATGCCGATCGCCACGACCACCAGGCCGATGATGAACGGGGCCAGGTTGGCGCCGGGGGGCGTGTTGAGCAGGTCCGTGATGGCGAGGATCAGCAGCAGGAGGATCGCGGTACCGATGACCTGGTCGCGGAACGCGCCCCACTCGTGGACCGGCAGGTTCGGGTTGCCGTTGGCGGGGAGCGTGGAGAACACGCCCTGCGTCTTGAGGGTGTGGCCGGGGTCGGCCTTCGCCAGCGCCTCGGTGTAGTTCCAGCGCACGAGGAGGGCCGCCACGAAGGCGCCGAGCGTCTGGGCCACCGCGTAGGGCGCGACCTTGCTCCACGGGAAACCCTTGAACGCGGCGAGAGTGACCGTCACCGCGGGGTTGAGATGCGCACCGCTCAGCCGCGCCGCGACATACACGCCCATGGTGACGCCGATGCCCCAGGCCCACGCGATGCTGTCGTGGTTTCCGAGGCCGCCCGGCGGGGTCGTGAGCGCTCCACCGGCGACCACCTGTGCCACCACGCCGGCGCCGAAGAGGATGAGAATCATGGTGCCGGCGAACTCAGCCGACAGCTCGCCGATCAACCCCAGCCTTTTAAGTCGTTCAGCCATGGAAGCCCGCTTCCCGCCGGCGCAGGACCGGCCGTCGTCTGCCCGAGTCCTCCGGATATCAGCATAGGACGATCAAGAGATAACCGCATTTGCCGCGATATTGCACCTTTTGGGGCCATGTTGGCCAGGGCCACGCAGCGCAACTCCTCCCCGGAGCCACCGTTCACCGTGCTCAGGTGCGTCGCGTCCAGGGCGGCCGAACGGCGCACGCCGCGCATCGTCGGCGAACGCGGCCCCGCACCATCCACTTGCCGCCACCCCGGTACGCCGAGCGTGGGACACGCGGGACCCGGTCATGTCCGGGGTGACCTGGATGCCGCCCGCCAAGGGCTCGAAGCGGCCGTGCACAGGGGCCGTGCCCACGTGGAAGCCGAGGGGCGCGGTGGCCCCGCCGAGTAGGGACATGTCCGCGGCGGGGACTCGCCCTCCTGATCAGCCGGCCGAACTCCGGGCATCCTCGAGGCGGTTGTTGCGATCGATCTCCGACATGTGCCGCTCGGCCCAGTGCCGCAGAGCGGCCAGGGGGCCCTCCAGCGACAGGCCCAGCTCGGTGAGCCGGTAGTGCACGCGCGGCGGCACCGTCGGCTCGACACGGCGGGCCACCAGACCGTCGCGGGCAAGACTCTGGAGGGTGACCGAGAGCATCTTCTGGGAGATTCCCGGCATGCGGCGCCGCAGTTCCGCGAAGCGCACCTCGTCCGGGGCCGCCTCGGCCAGCACCTTGACCGCCATCGAGGTCCACTTCGTGCCGATACGGTCGAGCAGCCGACGGGTCGGACACTGCGGATCGAAGAGGTCACCGCGGTTCGCCTTGGTCACCCGGAGCTCACCACCTGAGACGAAAGTGCCTTCTTGGAAGGACCAGGTTAGTTACCTACCGTGTGCTTGTCACCTTTGGTGACCACCCCCGTATCCCCCCCCGTATCCCCCACCTGGAGGGACCGTTCCATGACCGTGCTGCGCCGCGTGTCCGTCAACGGCGTCGAACTCAATGTGGCCCTGGCCGGAAAGGGCCCCGCCGTCCTGCTTCTGCACGGCTTCCCGCACACCTGGGAACTGTGGACCGACGTCATGGCCGGGCTGTCCGAGCGGTACCAAGTGATCGCACCGGATCTGCGCGGGTTCGGCGCGAGCACACGGGCCAAGACCGGTTACGACGCCGGCTCGCTGGCCGACGACGCCGCGGCCCTGCTGGAGACGCTGGGCGCGGGCCCGGCCGCCGTGGTGGGCATCGACGCGGGCACGCCGCCCGCCCTGCTGCTCGCGCTGCGCCGACCCGGCCTCGTGAGGCGGCTCGTGGTCATGGAGTCCCTGCTGGGCCGACTCCCCGGCGCCGAGTCCTTTCTGGCGGGCGGTGCCCCCTGGTGGTTCGGCTTCCATGCCGTACCCGGCCTCGCGGAGACCGTGCTCGAGGGCAACGAGGCGCGCTACCTCGACTGGTTCCTCGACACGGGCACCCTCGGCGACGGGGTGCGGCCCGCCGTACGGGACGCGTTCGTCCGCGCCTATACCGGACGTGAGGCCCTGCGCTGCGCGTTCTCGTACTACCGCGCCCTGCCCGTCAGCGCCACGCAGATCGAGCGGGCCTTCGACACCGCGCGGCTGACCGTCCCCACGATGGCCGTCGGCTCGCATCCCGTCGGCGCGGCGCTGGAGCGCCAGTTGCGCCCGTTCGCCGACGACCTCACCGGCCATCTCGTCGAGGACTGCGGCCACATCATCCCGTTGCACCGCCCGGACGCCCTGCTCGCCCTGCTCCACCCGTTCCTGAAGGACTGACGCCCGCGGGTGGCGCGCCTTTCGCCACGGCTCGGGACCGGCTCAGGGCAGCGGTGTGCCGCCGGTGGCGTTCAGGATCTCCGCGGTGATGAAGCTCGCCCGCGGCGAGGCCAGGAAGACATACGCGGGGGCCATCTCGGCGGGCTGCGCGGGGCGGCCGAGCGGAGCCTGCTTGCCGAACTCCGTGGTGTCCGGCATCGTCGCCGGGATCAGCGGAGTCCACACGGGGCCGGGCGCCACGGCGTTGACGCGGATGCCGTCACCGGCCACCATCTGCGCGAGCCCCTGGGTGAAGGTCACGATGGCGCCCTTGGTCATGGCGTAGTCGAGCAGATGCGGACTCGGCTTGTACGCCTGCACGGACGTCGTGTTGATGACGGAACCGCCCGCCGGAATGTGCGGGAGCGCCAGCTTGCAGAGCCAGAACATGCCGTACAGGTTGGTGCGTACGACCCGGTCGAACTGCTCGGTGGAGATGGCGCCGATGCCGTCCGGCTGGGACATCTGGTACGCGGCGTTGTTGACCAGGACGTCGATCCGCCCGAACTCCGCGACAGCGCGCTCCACCAGTCGGCGGCATGCCTCCTCCGTACGGATGTCGCAGGCCACGGCGACGGCCTTGCGGCCCGCGTCCTCGACCAGGCGGACGGTCTCGGCGGCCTCCTTCTCCTCCTCCGGGAGGTGGGTGAACATGACGTCGGCGCCCTCGCGCGCGAAGGCGAGCGCCACCGCCCGGCCGATTCCCGAGTCTCCGCCGGTCAGGAGCGTGGCACGGTCCTGGAGCAGTCCGCTTCCCTCGTACGAGTCCTCGCCGTGGTCGGGCGGCGGGTCCATGGGGCCGGTCCAGCCCGGGTGTTCCTGATCCTGCTGCGGGAAGTCGGGGCGGGGATGCTGGTCGGTGGGGTTGTCAGGCATGGGGGGCACCTTCCTCGTCGCCGGTCAACGGCACGCGCAGGGCACTGCGTCGACTCCGCCAGGCGTCCAGCAGGCGGGCGCCGAGCCGGTCTTCGAGGAAACCGGTGGCCAGGATGCCGAAGGCGACGTCGGGTTCGAGTTCGGGCTCGCTCTCCAGCAGACCGCCGATCACGTCACGGCGTACGACCTGTTCGTGGACGGCGTCCGCCTCGACGTGCTCGTCGTAGAACCGCTGGGCGGCCGGTCCCGCTCCCACCCGGCGCAGGGCGGTGGCCAGGCGTCGGGAGCCGGGTGACGAGGTCACCTCGACGGCGGCGAAGTGGCCGACCAGTGCGCCGCGCAGGGCGCGGTGCAGGCCGAACAGGGACATGAGGTTGACGGTGGCGAGCACCTCGGCGGGGGCCGCGTCGACGTAGTGTCCGTAGTCCGTCCGCAGGCCCAGGTCCGCCATCAGGTCGGCGAAGAGCCGGGCGTGGATCTGGTCCTCGCGGCCCGCGCCGAACTCGTCGTACTCGATCGCCACCATGGCGGCCTTGGCCCGGCCGTGCAGCCGCGGGATGACCCAGGCGTGCGGGTCGGCCTCCTTGAGGTGGTAGAGGGAGCGCAGGGCGGCGTACTCCTTGAACTGCCACAGTTCGCCGTCGCGCTGGAGATGGTGGCTGACGCTGGTGTCGTCCTGTCCCACGGGTTCCACCAGGAGCGCGGCCAGCACCTTCTCGACGTCGACGTCGGGCTCGAGCGGTACGTCGGAGCGCAGGGCCTCGGTGAAGCGCAGCTCCATGGCGCGGCGCAGGCCGAGCAGCCCGGGGTCCCACTCCCGTTCGTCGGACACTTCGGCGAAGCCCCGGTAGTGGAGCTCGTACAGGACGTAGAGGGCGAGTTGGAGATCGTCCCCGTACGGGTCGGCCTCCTGCACCTCGTGCGACCAGGTGGGGAGGGGAGTGCTGTAGGCCAGCGTCGAGAAGACGGACTTGGACAACTCACCTCGTGGGGTGGGGAGTTCAGGACTCCTCACGGCGTGTCCCCCTTCACCCGGCGGCGGTGGCTGGTGTCGCACCAGGGGTACGCACGGCTGCGGCGGCAGGTGCAGATCGCGACCTTGAACCGTCGCGAGGTGACGACCGTGCCGTCCTCGCAGACCACCTCGACCGGGCCCTCGACGAGCAGGGGTCCGTCCCGGTCGACGGTGACGCGGCGCGGTCGCTCAGGAGTGTTCGGCACGGATGACCACCAGTTCTTCCAGGTTCTCGTCGGTCAGCAGGCCCTGGCGGCGCAGCCACGCCCGGCGGGCACGCAGCACAGGGCCGAAGGGGACGAAGGCGCGGTCGGTGACCGAGGCGTCGAGCCCGGCGGCGGCCAGCCGGTCCAGGGTGGGCCGCGTGCCGCAGAGCGCGGAGTGCACGATCAGCAGCGCTCCCCCGGCCCGCAGCGCGGCCGGCGCCGTGTCGCAGATACGGTCGACGAACGCCCGGCCGTCGTGTCCGGCGTCCCAGGCGCGGGCCGCTCCCCGGCTCGGCAGCCGGGCCGAAGGTGACGGCACGTACGGCGGGTTGCTCACCACGAGGTCGTACGAGCGTCCCGGCACGGCCGCGGTCAGGTCACCCCGGCGGACGGTGACGCGCCGGCCGGCGAGCAGCGCGTTCAGGCGAGCGGTGAGCACGGCGCGCCGGGAGATGTCGACGGCCGTCACCCGGGCGCCGAGGCGCGCGGCGTGCACGGCGAGCGCGCCGCTTCCGGTACCGAGGTCGAGTACCTCCGTCGAGGTGTCTATGTCCTCCCGGCGCAAGGCGCGGGCCAAAAGGTCGGTGTCGTGTTGCGGTGCGTAGACGCCCGGCGGTGTCAGCAGGTAGGGCCCGGCTGGCATTCCCATCGGACACCTCCGATCTGTGGCGTATTTTCATGTTTGCTGAATGTCTGGCCCACTTGTTCCTGAGTGCCCAGAAGACAGCACTCCACACGCGTGGGATGCGTGGTGCCGGAGTGGTCTTCGTGCACGGCGGCCGGGTTCCCCGCCCTCGTCGGGGTCGATCAGGGTGTCCGGAGCGTGGGGGCGGGTACGTCCCGCGCATGCGGATGAGTGTGGTGGACGTGGGTTCGAACACGGTGCGGCTGGTGGTGGCGGACGCGGAGGGCGGCGTACCGCTGCCGGTGCACACGGCCAAGTGGAGGTTACGGCTGTCCGAAGTGGTGGGGCCCGACGGGAGGATTCCCGAGGAAGCCGTGCACAGACTCGTCGGGGCGGTCGCCGCGGCCGATGAGACGGCGCGGAAGTGGGGCGCCGCCGGACCGCTGGCCTTCGCGACGGCGGTGGTGCGCGGTGCGCCGAACCGGCTGGAGGTGCTGCGCGCCGTCCGGGCGGAGACCGGGGTGCGGCTGTGCACGCTGCCCGGGGAGGAGGAGGCCGAGCTCACCTTCCTGGGGGCCCGGCGGTGGATGGGCTGGCGCGCGGGGCCGCTCGCGCTGTTCGACATCGGGGGCGGCTCACTGGAAGTGGCCTTCGGTCGCGGGCGGCTGCCGGACTTCGTGGCCTCGCTGCCGCTCGGCGCGGGCCGGCTGACCCGGGAGTTCTTCGAGGGCGAGGATCTGCCGTCCGCCGCGATGGTCAAGGCGCTGCGCCGCAAGGTCCGGCATCAGCTGCGGGATGTGGCCGCGCGGATCCGGTGGGAGGGGCCGCGTACCGTCGTGGCGACCTCGCGGACGTTTCAGCAGCTGGGCCGGCTGTGCGGGGCGGCGCCCGGCCGTCAGGGGCCGTTCGTGGACCGGCATCTGGAGCGCCGCGAGCTGCGCGGCTGTCTCGACCGGCTGACCGCGCTGCCGGCGGCCGAGCGCTACCTGCTGCCGGGCATCTCCGCGCCGCGGGCCCGGCAGAGCCTGGCCGGGGCGATCGTGGGGCACACGGTGATGAAGACGACCGGGGTCAGCAGGGTGACCCTCTGTCCGTGGGCCATCCGGGAAGGCGTACTGCTGCGGTACATCGAGGACGGCGCCGCCTGGTGGGCGGACATCACCGACCGCGCCGCCGAACTCCCACCGACGGCAGCCCCCGTGCCACTGCGGGTGGCGGCTCCGCCTAGCTGAGGGTCCGCGGGGTTCCCCACAGGGCCCGCGGGGAGGCCGGCGGCCGCACGGTGCGGCTGCCGCTCCGCCGACCTCAGGGCCATGCGTTCCCCACAGGGCCCGCGGCGGGGCCGACGGCGACCGGTCCGGTCGGCCAAGGCGAGAAGAACCGAGGAGGCGGGGCAGAGCGGATCGCACGACGGTGCGGCGGGCGACGCCATCGCCCCGGGCAGGGGCAGGTGGCCCCAGGGGCCACCGGGCGGCGACAGCATCGTGCCGGGCAGGAGGCCACCGGGCGCGGCCGGGTCCCTGGCCGAGCCGCGGCGGCGCATCGGCTGCGCCCGTCGGCCCGTCGGGTGCGCCGCCGTCAGGAGGCCCGTCCTCTCACCCGCGCGGTTCCAGCCGCAGCTCCACCTCGACCTCCTGATCGCCGGAGACCGAGCCCACCTCGTGCACGGTGAAGACGTCCGCCAGGGCGTCCTCCAGCTCTCGTACGGCGTGCGGGCTGCCCTGGACCTCGGCCGTCACCGGACCCGAGAGGGGCACCGACGCCCCCGACGCGGGCGGGCACACGGCGGCCGTGTCGAACGTGGCCGTCCAGGCGGTCGGGGTCTCAGCAGGGCTGTCGCTGTCCTCGCGGTCACATTCGAAGCGCCTGCGCAGGGCGTCGAAGAGATGTCCGGCGTCCGTGGCGGAGCAGTCGGTGAGTACCACCTGGACTTCCGAAGCCGGCGGCGATTGCGTGTTCACGGCGCATCCTCTCCCTCGTGTCCCCCGGATCCCCCGTGTCCCCCGTATCCCTCATGGTTCCTCTCCCCTCGCGGGTACCCCGCGGTCACCGTCGAAACGGGAGCCGGCCAGCACTCTCGGCCACGGCCTCGCGGCGCACGAGCCGCAGGTGTCTCAGTCCGCGGCGGCGGGAGTCGCCTCGGCCACAGTCGGCATGTTGTACGGGGTCACCACCTGGATCGGCGACGGCAGCACGGGCCCCGCGGGCGGCAGGGCGCCATGGGCCCGCATCACGGTGCGGCAGGCCTCGCGCATGTCCTGGCGCAGGTCGTGGTGGAGCACGGCGGACAGTCGGTGTTCCCTCAGCAGCCGGGTGTTGTCGTGGTCGAGGTCGTGCGCGATGAACACCTGGCAGCGGCGGCCCGTCGCCTCGAACGCCCGCAGCGTGGCGACATTGCCGCCGCCCATCGAGTAGACCGCGCGGATCTCCGGATCGCGTTCGAGGGCGGCGACGACCAGGTCGTACTGCGTGGCGTCCAGGCCCTGCCCCTCGGCGACCTCGACCAGCGTGCGGCGCGGGTGCAGGGCCCGCATGGCGGCGCGGAAGCCCATCTCGCGCTCCTCCTCGTTACGGAAGAAGCCGCTGCTGATGCTGGTGAGCACATTGCCGGAACGGTCACCGAGCCACTGGCCCATCAGATACGCGGCCGTGGCGCCCGCGGCCCGGTCGTCGATGCCGACGTACGCGAGCCGTCCGCTGGCCGGCAGATCGGTCACCAGGGTCACCACGGGGATGCCCGCGGACACGAGCCGGCCGACCGCCGCGGTGACGTCGGGGACGTCCGGCGCCTTGAGGATCACGCCCTGGGAGCCGCGTCGGGCGATCCGATCCAGGGTCGCGACCAGCTCGGCCACCGGGCCCGTCTCACGGAAGTGGAAGCGCGACCGCATGACGGCCGGGCGCAGGGCGGGCAGCTCGGCCTCCAGCGCGGCGCGCACGGCGGTGGAGAACCGTTCGGGCGTCTGCATCACTATGTCGATCATGAAGGTGCGGCCGACCAGCCTGACCTGGGTCCGCTGCCGGTCCAGGTCGGCGATCGCCCGGTGCACCTCGCGCGCGGTGCTCTCGCGCACCCCGCCCCGGCCGTTGAGGACCCGGTCGACGGTGGCCTCGCTCAGGCCCGCCTGGCGGGCGATCTCCCGCAGCGGATAGGGGTGGCCCATGGAAGGGACTCCTTGAGGGGTTTTTGACGGGTCACTGCTGGTTGTTCGAGGGGTTCCGGCTCACAAGAATGGCAGCACCCGGCACGAAAGGACGACGATGTCCCCCACCACCGACGTACGCCCGTCCTGGCTCGCCGAGGAGGACTGCGACCTCGACGCCTTCCGTGTCCTGGTCGAGCGCACGACCGACGCGGACGACTATCCGTACGCCGACGCCGTGGAGCGCAACGTCCTCTTCTACGACAGCGACCGGCTGCGGTCCGCCGTCGCCGCCCACGAACTCCGTCACGTCCAGGCCGAGTTGGTCCGTGCCTTCAGTGAGGGGCCCGGCGTCGTCGTGTTCCGGCGCGCCTTCCCCGACCCGTCGGTCGTGGCGCGCGCCACCGCCGCCTTCGACGCGCTCATCACTGCCCAGCGGGCATCCGGCACGGTCGCCGGCGACCACTTCGCCGCACCGGGTGCGAACGACCGGGTCTGGAACGCGCTGCAGAAGCTGGCCGTCCACGCGCCGGAGGCGTTCGCCGACTACTACGCCAACGACGTCATCGCCCTTGTCTCGCAGGCGTGGCTCGGGCCCGGCTACCAGATCACCTCGCAGATCAACGTGGTCAACCCCGGCGGCGCCGCCCAGTCCGTCCACCGCGACTACCACCTGGGCCTCCTGTCCAACGCGGTGGCGGCCACGTACCCGGCGCACGTCCACCGCCTCTCCCCCGCGCTGACCCTCCAGGGCGCGGTCGCGCACTGCGCCATGCCTGTCGAGTCCGGGCCGACGATGTACCTGCCGTACTCGCAGACGTACGAGCCCGGCTATCTGGCCTGGCGACTGCCCGATTTCCAGGCGTACTTCGAGTCCCGTCACGTCCAGCTTCCGCTGGCCGAGGGCGATGCGGTGTTCTTCAACCCGGCGCTGTTCCACGCGGCCGGGACGAACCGGTCGTCGGACATCAGGCGCATGGCCAATCTTCTCCAGGTCTCGTCCGCCTTCGGGCGGGCCATGGAGACCGTCGACCGCGCGACCGTGGTGAACGCGGTCTACCCCGCGCTGCTCACCCGCAAGGCCGGGGGCGCGAGCGTGGAGTGGCTGGACACCGTCGTGGCGGCCTGCGCCGAGGGCTACCCCTTCCCCACCAACCTCGACCGCGACCCGCCCGTCGGCGGGCTGGCTCCGCCGTCGCAAGCCGACCTCGTACGGCGTGCGCTGCGCGAGGAGTGGACGGCGGACGCGCTGCGCGAGGCACTGAACGCCGGCGCCGAGCGCCGCACCAGCTGAGGAAACGAGCGACATGGGACATCTCCACGACAGCGGCAAGAGACTTCTGGACGACACGGGCGGCCTCCTCGACGGCAAGATCGTTCTGGTCAACGGGGGCAGCCAGGGCATCGGCGCCGCGGTCGCCCGGGCCGCCGCCCGCGAGGGCGCCGCGGTGACCGTCACCGGGCGGCGCCCGGAACCCGGCGAGGCGCTGGTGGGCGAGCTGCGCGCGGCCGGGTGCGAGGCGGCGTACGTGCGGGTCGACCTCGCCGACGCCGGGCAGGCGCGCGGGAGCGTGGCCCGGGTGATCGAGGCGCACGGCCGGATCGACTGTCTGGTCAACGCGGCGGGGCTCACCTCGCGCGGAACCCTGCTGGAGACGACGCCCGAGCTGTTCGACGCCCATCTGGCGATCAATCTCAAGGGCCCGTTCTTCGCCATGCAGGCCGCCGTCGCGGACATGCTGGAGCGCGAGGCGCCGGGCACCATCGTCAACATCGGCTCGAACTGCGCCCACGGCGGCCCACCCAACCTGACCGCCTATTCCACCGCCAAGGCCGGGCTCGCGGGGCTGACCCGCAACGCGGCGCACGCCCACCGCTGGGACCGTATCCGCGTCAACGCGCTGAACATCGGCTGGACGGCCACCGAGGGCGAGGACGCGACCCAGCGGGCCTTCCACGGCGCGGGCGACGACTGGCGCGAGAGGGCGGGCCGGGGGCTGCCGATGGGCAGGCTCGGCGATCCGGACGAGATCGCCGACTTCGTCGTCCTGCTCCTCTCCGACCGCAGCGGTGTCGTCACCGGATCGGTCATCGACTGGGACCAGAACGTGCTCGGCGCCCTGGACTGAACACCACCACAGCACCATCGAAAGGCAGCACATGCGTATCGGCATCATGGGTCTTGGCCGGATCGGCGCGTTCCACGCCGAGACCCTCTCGGGTCTGCCGGCGGTCACGTCCCTCGTGGTCACCGACCCCTTCACGGACGCGGCGAAGAGCGCCGCCGAGCGGTTCGGCGCCGAGGTGGCGGACTCGCCGGAGGCCGTCCTGGCCGCGGGCGTGGACGGGGTGGTGGTCGCCGCGGCGACCGACGCCCACCCGGGTCTCGTCCTGGCCGCGGTCGAGGCGGGCGTACCGGTCTTCTGCGAGAAGCCCGTCGCGCGCACCATGCGCGAAGGCGTCGCGGTGCTCGAAGCGGTCCGGGATGCCGGGGTCGAGATCCAGATCGGCTACAACCGCCGTTTCGACGCCGGGTTCGTGGCCGCGCGCGCCGCCGTCGCGAGCGGTGAACTGGGCGCACTGCACACCGTACGGTCCACCACGCTCGACCCGGCCCCGCCGCCGCCCGCGTACGTCGCCGCCTCCGGAGGCATCTTCCGCGACTGCTCGGTGCACGACTTCGACATCATCCGCTGGGTGACCGGGCGCGAGGTCGTCGAGGTGTACGCCACCGGCGGCAACCGCGGTGCCGACTACATCGCCGCCGCGGGTGACGCCGACACCACGGCCGCGGTCCTCACCCTCGACGACGGCACGCTGGCCGTCGTCTCCAACAGCCGCCACAACGCCCGGGGTCACGACGTCCGCATGGAGCTGCACGGCTTCCGGGACAGCATCGCCGTGGGCCTGGAGGACCGGCTGCCGCTGCGCTCCGTCGAGCCCGGCACCTCGTTCCCGGCCGGCACCCCGCACGACTTCTTCATGGACCGCTTCGCCGCCGCCTACCGCGCCGAACTCACCGCGTTCACCGAGGTCGTCGCCGGTCGGCGCCCCTCCCCCTGCACGGTCGCCGACGCCCTGGAGGCGGGCTGGATCGCCGAGGCGTGCACGCTGTCGCTGCACTCGCATCGGCCGGTGACGGTCGAGGAGGTGCGGCGGCAGTCGTAAGGTGCGGGCAGCCTGTGGCTGATCGCGCGCTTTCCCGCGCCCCTACGGGCGCTCCTCGGCGGCCGTCCCTCAAGGGCGGCCGTCAGTGGTTCCAGGACTGACCCAACGCCTGGGTGCCGCACCCCCCGTCTCACCGTCCCCGTCCTCAGTCGGACGCCGGTTCCGAGGCCTTGCCCATGAGCTGCACCAGCACCACGACCAGCAGGTCGAACGCCACCAGCACCGCCAGGCAGACGCTGAAGGCATGCGACGTCGCGGGGGCTTGTGTGTGGTCGCCGACCATCCGGAAGAAGATGCTGCCGATCAGCGCCGTGCCCACGGTCGCGCCGATCTCCTGAGCGGTGGTGAGTACACCCGAGGCGGCGGCCGCATGGTCCGCGGTGATGGGGGCGAGCACCATCGAGGACAGGGGCGCCATGGTCAGCCCCATCCCCAGACCGGCCACCAGCAACGGTCCCGCGAGCCACTCGACCCGCCCGCCGACGCCGATCCCCGAGACCAGAACAGCCAGCGTGCCGTAGCCGACGACGACGAGCAGCGCGCCGACCGCCGGAGCCTGCCGCCCCAGTCGCCCGACCAGGCGGCCGGCCAGTGCCGTCGCCGCGAAGAAGCCGGCACCCAGCGGCAGGTACAGCAGACCGGAACCCAACGGGGACATGCCGCGCCCCTGCTGGAGATACAGGGAGAGCACCAGGAAGCACGCGCCCATCGTGGCGTAGTAGAACATCATGGCGAACAGTCCGACGGAGAACGCCCGCGAGCGGAACAGAGTGGTGTTCACCAGCGGCGCCCCACCCCGGACCGTGCCGCGGTGCTGCTGCACCGCGAAGACGGCCAGCACCGGCACCGCCGCGATCAGGCACAGCACCGACCACAGCGGCCATCCGAGCTCCCGCCCCTCGGTCAACGGCAGCACGACCGCCACAAGTCCGAGCATCACCAGGAGCATGCCGATCACGTCCAGCCTGGTCCGCCCGCCCCCACGGGACTCGGGAACCAGCCTCGGCACCAGCGCCACGGCGACCAGCCCGACCGGAACGTTGACCAGGAAGATCGCGCGCCAGCCCAGCCCGCCCGGGTCCAGCGCGATCAGAGATCCGCCGATCAGCTGTCCGAACACCGCGGCCAGACCGATCGCCAGACCGTAGACGTTGAACGCCACCGCGCGGGCCCTGCCCTGGTACATGGCGCCCAGCAGGGCCAGTACCTGCGGAGTGACGAGGGAGGCCGCGATGCCCTGGAACACCCGCGCCGCCACGAGTTGGGCGGGGCTCTGCGCCAGCCCGGCACAGGCGGAGGCGGCTGTGAACAACGCCAGGCCGGTCACGAACAACCGCCGCCGGCCGTACAGGTCCCCCATCCGGCCCGAAGTGATCATCAAGGTGGCCAGCGGAAGGCCGTAACCGGCCAGGACGAACTGAACCGCGACCGAGCTCGCGTGCAGACTCTGCTGAATGTCGGGCACCGCGACGTTCACGATGAAGAAATCCAGCACGGTGATGAATGTGCCGAGCGACACGAGAATGAGCGGGCTCCATCGCGGCGGCGGTTCCGCGACAGTCGCGGCAGGTGCCCCGGCGAGCTCCGACTCGGATAACTCCTCGGTAGTCATGGATAGCCCTCCGTTGGGTTTGTCCGCACGCACAGCCGACGCGTCGGCCCCATGGATTCTTGCCCAAGTAAGCAGTCCTGTCCATTGCGTTGGACGCATTTTCGGACCCGTTCCGGAATCTGACGCACCACGTCCACGCCATGTCAGCGCCGTGTCAGCCCAGTTACGCAGAATAGTTTGTATCCAGATTCAACTTCTGATGCCGAGCACCGCGCCATCCGCGTAATTGCGAGACTAGAAGGGGGATCATGACCCAGACCGCTGCGGTTACCACCGCATGGCCGCTGCACCGCACCTGTCCGATGTCCCAACCACCCGCCCTCGCCGCGTTCCGCGACGGCCCGCCCCGCCAGGTACTACTCCGCGGCGACCAGCCCGCCTGGCTCATCACCCGCTACGCGGACGTACGCCAGGCACTCGCCGACCCGCGCCTGAGCGTCAACGACCAGCACCCCAACTGGCCGAACCGACTGCTGTTTCCCGTGCCGCCGCGGGCCGTGTCGTTCTGGCGGATGGACCCGCCGGAACACGGGGCCTACCGCAAGATGGTCGCGGCGGAGTTCATCGCCCACCGCACGCAGGCCCTTCGCCCACTCCTTCAGTCGATAACCGACGAGTTACTCGACGAGATGGCCGCGATGCCCAAGCCGGTCGATTTCCATTCGGTGTTCGCCCTGCCACTTCCCTGTATCGCGATCGCCCGTATCTTCGGAGTGCCGGACGAAGACATGAGCGAATTCAAGGAAAATACCAGCGCCCTGCTCAACCAGAAGGAACCGGAAAAGGCCGTCCAGGCGTTTCTCGCCACCACCGCCTACCTCGACGGGTTGGCGCGGGCCAAGGAACGGGAGCCGAAAGACGACCTGTTGAGCCGGTTGGTGGTGAATTTCGTCCGCCCCGGGCAGCTGTCCCACGACGACCTGGTGGCCATGGTCCGGCTGATGCTCGTCGCCGGGCACGAGACGACGGCGAACCAGATCGCCCTCAGCATCTTCACCCTGCTCGACAGACCCGGGGTACTCGCCGAACTCCGCGCCGACCCGCGCCTGCTCACTCCCGTGGTCGACGAACTGCTGCGGTACTGGTCCATAGCCCAGGATAACGTTGTCAGAACGGCCACCGAGGACCTGTCCGTCGGGGACGCCCGCATCGCGGCCGGCGACGCCGTCGTCATCTCTGTCCCGGGCGCCAATCACGACGAGGCCGTCTTCCCCGACGCGGCGGACTTCGACATCCACCGGGACAACAGCCGCCATCTGGCCTTTGGGCACGGACCCCACTTCTGCCCCGGCGGACCGCTGGCCCGGACCGAGCTGGAGATCGCCATCACCAGCGTGTTCCGCCGCTTCCCCGACCTGCGTCTGGCCATCGGACGCGACCAGGTCCCGGTCCACACCGACACGCTCGTGTACGGCCTGGAGTGCCTGCCGGTGACCTGGTAGCGCGAGGCCGAGCACCGTTCATCCCCCAACCCGAAGTGAGGTCCGAGATGAAGCAGCCGACAACCCGCAGCGGCGGCACGGCCGGGTCCGACAGGGCGGAGGTGCCGGCGTGAAGGTAAGTGTGTCGACGGCCGGCAGCCGCGGTGACTTCGAACCGTATGTCGCGCTCACCCAGGCGCTGATCAGCGCTGGGCACGAGGTCACCTTCGCCGCCCCTCGCGACGCGCGCCGCCTGGTGGCCGGGACGGACGCCAAGTTCATCGAGATGGACCTGGAAGTACGCGAGGTACTGCGGTCCGAGGAGGGCCAGCAGTGGCTGGCCGCCGGCAATGTGGAGGCGTATCTCGGGGGCATCACGAAGATGCTGTCGGACGCCCGGCACACCATCGGCACGTCGGTGCTGGCCGCGGCCGACGGCGCCGACATCCTGGTGACCGGCGTCAACACCGAGGACTACGCGCTGGCAGTCTCCCAGGCCCGCGGAACGCCCATCGTCCTCGGCCATCTGACGCCGTGGTTGCTGACCGACGAGTTCCCTCAGCCGCTGACTCCGCAGGTCGTACCGGCCGACCAGTCCGCCGAGCAGTACAACCTGGGGACCCACCAGGTGGCCGAAGACGTGTACTGGCAGGGCAAGCGGGACGACATCAACGAGTTCCGAGGGTCGCTCGGCCTGCCACCGGCCCCCAGCGCCGCACTGACCTGGACCGTCGAACTCGGTCTGCCGACGCTCCAGGCGTTCAGCGAGGAGGTGGTCCCCCGACCGCACGACTGGGGGCCGCGGAACGTCATGACCGGATTCTGGCGGCTCCAGTCCGAGGTGCGCCGCCGTGTGGGGGAGGCCGAGATACCCGAGTGGCTGGCCGGCTGGCTCGCCATCGGGCCTCCCCCGGTGTTCCTGGGATTCGGCAGCATGCCGGTGCTGGATCCGCCGAAGCTCCTCGACCTGATCGTGCGCGCCGCGGAGCGAACCGGGCTGCGTCTGCTGGTCGGAGCGGGCTGGTCCGACCTGTCGGGGCTGACCGGCGAACTGCCGGACACCGTGCGCCTGATCGGTGCCATCGACCACGACTGGCTGTTCCCGCGGTGCCGGGCGGTGGTGCACCACGGAGGCGCGGGCACCACCGCCGCGGGCCTGACGGCCGGCCTGCCCACCTGGATCTACACCGTCTTCAGCGACCAGCCGTTCTGGGGTGACCGGGTCGCCCGGCTCGGTGCCGGCGGCTACAGCAACTTCCTGGAGTTCGACCTGGATCACCTCACCGGCGTGCTCGGTCAGCTGGTCGGCGAGGACGTACGGCGGCGGGCGGCCGCGATCGGCGAGCGGCTGCGAGCCGAGGACGGAGTGAGCGCGGCCGTCCGGCTGATCGGTGAGATCGCCGGCCGACACTGACCGGTACCGACTGGTCCTGATCGGTACTGAGTTGGGTGAACGGTACCGACCGGCGGCAGTTCAGCGGCACCGGTGCCGCTGAACTGCCGCGCACGGCCGGTTGCCCCGCCGGCGGTCTCCTCGATCCGCCGTCCCCGGGCCGTTGACCCGCCCCGACGCTCTTCCCTTCCCGGTACGCGGTGCGCGGCACGCCCATCCGCCGTGCGCGGTGCGCCGTCGCCCGTCCGCCGTCCCCCTCATCGGGGCCGCGACAGCCATGCGGGCGGCCGCGCGTGCCGTACCGGCGGGTGGCCGTCACCGGACCGCGGCCCGGTGTGCGCCGGAGCCGCCACGCCCTCGGACAGAGCCTCTCCCGGGCCGCGGAACGCCAGGACGCGCCGCCCGCAGGGCGGGACGCGCGCGGCACCCGCAGGGTCAGTGCAATGTCAGGCCCGGATCAGTCCGCAGTGCTCGTATGGACCCACGCCCCCGTGCCGGCCGGACAGTCCGCAAGTGTTGGAGGCCACCCCGTGACTGAGCAGCACACACCGACCCCCGACGTCCGCGGACTGCTGTCGGTGCCCTGGCCCGCACACCGCGACACCCCGCGGGCCGTGGTGGCGGCCCCGTCCAGGGTCGGCCCGCAGTCGGAGGACCACGAGGAACTCCCACCGGACCGCACCTGCTTCGACCCGCATCCGAACTCCCCGCGGCTGACCGGGACAGAGCGACCCCCGGAGCGTCCGACGGGCGCACTGCGCCGGAAAACGGCTCGCTGGAAGACGACCTGACCGGCGACGCCCTCGAGGACCTGTACCGGTCCTGAGACCGACCGCAGCCACAAGGCGGGCAGCTCCGCCATCGCCCAAGGAAGGGAACACCCGTGCCCGACAGCTCCGTGCCCGTCGAAGAACGCCTCCGCTCCGCCCTCGACACCGTCGAGGAGCAGCAGCAGACCATCAGCAAGCTCCTGCGGGAGAAGCACGAGCCCATCGCCGTGGTGGGCATCGGACTGCGCTTCCCGGGTGGCAGCAACACACCTGACGAGTTCGCCGAGTTCCTCCGCGAGGGAAGGTCGGGCATCGGCCCCTTCCCGACGGACCGCTTCGACACCGACACCTACGTGGCGGACGGCAGCGGGGAGGACGACGAACCGGGCCGCATCCGCACCATAGGTGGCGGCTTCCTCGACCGGATAGACCAGTTCGACGCGCCGTTCTTCAACATCTCGCCCAAAGAGGCGCAGTACATGGACCCCCAGCAGCGCCTGCTGCTGGAAACGGCCTGGGAAGCCCTGGAGCACGCCAACATCGACCCGACCCCGCTGCGCCGCGCCAACGGAGGGGTCTACATCGGGGCCAGCTCCATCGACTACGCCCTGGAACTGGACTCCCTCCCGTACGAGGAGCTCGACGGCCACCTGGCCTCCGGAATCACCTTCTTCCCGCTCTCGGGGCGGCTGTCGTACTTCCTCGGCTGGCGCGGACCGTGCATGAGCCTGGACACCGCCTGCGCCTCCTCGCTCACCGCGCTGCACTCCGCGGCCGAGGGGCTGCGCCGAGGTGAGTGCGACATCGCGCTGGCCGGCGCGGTCAACGCCCTGCACCACCCCCGCATCCCGGTGATCTTCTCGGCCGCCAACATGCTCGCGCCCGACGCCCAGTGCAAGACCTTCGACGAGTCGGCGGACGGCTACGTACGCGCCGAGGGATGCGCCGTCGCGGTGCTCAAGCGGCTCTCGGACGCCCAGCGGGACGGCGACACCGTCCTCGGCCTCATCCGGGGCTCCGCGGTGGGCCAGGACGGGGACAGCGCCGGGCTGACCGTGCCCAACGGGCCCGCCCAGGAAGCGGTCATGCGGGCGGCCATCCAGCGGGCGTCGCTCCAGCCGAGCGACATCCAGTACGTCGAGGCGCACGGAACCGGCACCCCGCTCGGAGACCCCATCGAGATGGGCGCCATCAGCGATGTCTTCGCCACGTCGCACGACAAGGAACGCCCGCTGACGGTCGGCTCGGTCAAGACGAACCTCGGGCACATGGAACCGGTCGCCGGCCTCGTGGGCGTCATCAAGACGCTGCTCCAGATGCGCGAGCAGACCATCTTCCCGCACCTGAACTTCACCACCCCCTCCGGCCGCATCCCGTGGGACAGCTACCCCGTCACCGTCCCCACCGAGAACCGGCCCTGGAAGGCCGACACCCGGCGGGCCGTGGTGAACAGCTTCGGCTTCGGGGGCACCATCGCCGCCGTCGTCCTCGAAGAGCCCCCGGTGCCCGAGCAGCCGGCCACCGCCCCGGCCGCCGTCCAGGCGGACCGCACGGACAGCGCCTCGGCGGTCGAGCAGCACGTGTTCACGGTGTCCGCCAAGAACCACCGCTCGCTGAAGCAGCTCATCGAGCGGTACCAGCGACACCTGGACGACTCCCCCTCCACCGACCTGGGCAGTCTGTGCTACACGGGCAACGTGGGCCGCGCGCACCACCCCCTGCGGCTGGCGGGTGTCGTCGGCGGCCGGGAGGACCTGGACGCACTGCTCAAGAAGGGTCTCGGCCAGATCGAGAAACGGTCCATCGCCGCGGAGCGGGCCCGCAAGACCGCCTTCCTCTTCACCGGCCAGGGCTCGCAGCATGCCGGGATGGGACGACCGCTGTACGAACGCTTCGTCGTCTTCCGCGAGCATCTTGACGAGTGCGACCGGCTGTTCGCCCCGCTCCTGGGCCGCTCCATCCGAGCGCTGGTGCTCGGCGAGGACGACGATCCGGACGCCATCCACCAGACCCGTTTCACCCAGCCCGCGTTGTTCTCGCTGGAGTACTCCCTGGCGCAGCTGTGGTTGTCGTGGGGCGCGCGTCCGAGCGTGCTGATCGGCCACAGCATCGGTGAGGTCGTCGCCGCGGCCGTCGCGGGGCTGTTCAGCCTCGAGGACGCGGTGACGCTGGTGGCCGCTCGCGCCCGTCTGATGCAGTCCGTGTCCGCCCCGGGTGGGATGGCCGCGGTGCCGGAGGCCGCCGAACAGGTCGCCCCGTTGCTCGAGTCGTACCCGGACCTCACCATGGCCGCCGTCAACTCGCCCCGTCAGTGCGTGATATCCGGCGGAACGGACTCGCTGGCCGAGGTGAGCGAAACGCTCCGAGGCCGCGGCCTGGACGTCAAACAGCTGAGGGTGTCGCACGCCTTCCACTCCCCGCTCATGGCAGAGGTGCTCGACGAGTTCCGCGAGGCCTTGAAGGACATCACGTTCCGGCAGCCCCAGCTCACCCTGGTCTCCAACATCACCGGCAAGGTCGCCCGGGTCGCCGAGATCTCGAAGCCGGAGTACTGGGTCCGCCACATCGTGGAGCCGGTGAACTTCGAGGCGGGGATGCGGGCCATCGAACGGCGGGGCAGGCACGTCTTCGTGGAGATCGGGCCGTCCATCGCGCTGACCGGTCTGGCACGGAGTTGCGTCGACGCCGGGGAGCACCGCTGGCTCAACAGCCTGCACCCGAAGGAGAAGCAGGGGCTCACCATCCTCCAGGCGGTGGCCAAGCTGTACTCCGCCGGAGTGCGGGTGGACTGGAACGGCTTCCACGACGGTCGTCCGGGCCGACGCGTGGACCTGCCGCTGTACGCCTTCGACCGCAAGCGTTACTGGCTGCCGAACGGCACCGGTCCCAGCGCACAGGACGAGGCGGCCGGTCCCCGGTCGGCGTTCCTGCACGAACCGCGTTGGGTCGAGCAGCCCCCGACGGCCCGGACGGTGGCGGGCCCCCGGCACGTTCTGGTGGTGAACCGCGCCGCCCAGGACGTCACCGGGCTCGTGGAACAGGCCGCCGGACAGGACGTACGGCTGTCCTTCGCGGCGGACCCCGAGCAGGCACTGGACGTGGTGCGCGCGGGTGAGCCGACGGACGTGTGCTGGTTCTGGCAGTCGGACGACGGCCCGGTGAGTGCCGAGTCCCTCCGGGCGGAGTGCGAGCACAACTACCGCGATCTGCTCACGCTGCTCGGCCTGTTGGAGCAGGAGGAAGGCGGCCTGGCCAGGCGTCTGTGGCTGGTCACCGAAGCGGCCCAAGTCCTGCCGGGTGACGAGCCGGGCAGCGGCGCACACCTCGCGGCCGCCACTCTCTGGGGCTTCGGCCATGTGCTGCTGAACGAGTACCCGTCGTACCGGGTCACCCTGGTGGACCTGCCGGCGGGCGGTGGCCGCACTGCCGAGGAGATGCTGCTCGGGGAGTGGCTGGCCGCCGACACCGGCGAGTTCCAGGTGGCCTACCGCGACCGGACCGGCCGCCACGTCCACAGGCTGCTGCCCAGCGCCTTCGACTCCCCTGAGCAGCCCGCCGAACCCGGCACCGCACCCGTACGCCCCGACCGGAACTATCTGATCACCGGTGGTCTCGGCGCGCTCGGTCTGCTCACCGCCCACCGCCTGGTGGACGAGGGTGCCCGGTATCTGACGCTGGTCAGCCGGCGGGCGGAGCCGGCCGCGGACGCCGCCGGGCTGTGGGAGCGGCTGCGGGACAGGGCCGAGGTGACGGTCCTGCGCGGCGACGTCGGCGACAGCGGCGACGTCCACCGGATCGTCGAGTCGCTGCACGCGGCGCCGCAGCCGCTCGGCGGCATCGTGCACACGGCCGGTGGCCTGGACGACGCCCCGGTCGCCGCACAGACGTGGGAGAGCATCGACGCGCTGTTCTCGGCGAAGGTGTACGGAAGCTGGATGCTGCACGAGGCCGCTCAGGGCTTCGACGAGCTGGACTTCTTCGTCGCCTACTCCTCCGCCGCGGCGGTGGTCGGCGGGGCGTCGCAGTCCAACTACGCGGCTGCCAACGCGTATCTGGACCAGTTGCTGCACTGGCGGGCCGCGCAGAACCTGCCCGCCCTGGGCGTCAACTGGGGGCCGTGGTCCGAGGCCGGTATGTCGGCCCGCCTGAACGCACGGCACATCGAGGCGCTGGAACGCGAGGGCATCGTCTTCATTCCACCGCGGCAGGCCCTGGACACCATGGTCTCCCTGCTCGGGGAGCCGGTGACGCAGGTGCTGGCCGGCGAGTGCGACTGGGACCGCTTCTCCGCCGCCAAGCCGGTGGTCAACGCCTTCTACCAGGAGCTGGTCGGCGCCGACGGGACCTCCTCGCGGACCCTCGACCTCGATGCGCTGCTGGCGTCCCCGGACGGAGAACGCGTCGAGAAGATCACCGACTTCATCCGGCACCGGGTCGCCGACGTGCTGCACATCGACGACGCCGACGACATCAGTCCGTACACCGAGTTCGTGCAACTGGGCCTGGACTCCCTGGTGGCGGTGGAACTGAAGAACGCCCTGGAAGCGGCCTTCCGGATCCCGTTGCCCCTCACGATGGCCTTCGACTACCCGAGCGCCGCGGTGCTCGGCGAGTTCATCGGCAAGCGTCTGGAACAGGCACGGCCCACGGCGCCGGCTGGATCATGACCGAGGCCGCTCCTCGGACGCTCACCGCGGCCCCGGCCCGCCACGCCGGACGCCGCGGTGAGCACCCGGCCGCCCTCTGAACGGTCCGCTCCGCGCAGGTCCACGGCCCCGGCACACGTCTCGCGTGGCGGGGCCGTTCCCAGGGCGTCTGCCCCTGGGAAGCGCGCATCCGGCGGAGGAGAGAGGAGAGACAGAGACCGCGCCGGAGTGGTCCGAGCCGCGTTTTCGGCCTCCACGCGTGCGTGCCGTTCCTGTCGGACCTCCACGCGCGCGTGGCGTTCGTTTCGGCTCACTTCAGCGGCGCGGTGAACTTGCGGTCCCCACCACCGACGTCCGCGGTCAGGCTGCACGCGACCTTGTCGATGCCGAGCTTGTATCCCGCCGTGTCCGGATACTGCACGAGCGTGCCACGCACGGTACCGGCGGCGTGCTGGGCCTCCGTGCGCGCCAGCGACGCCTCGCACAGGCCCGCCGCCGCCTTCTTCAGCGCGGCGTCGGTCGCGTAACCGCCCTTCAACTCCGTCACTTTCACGACTTCCGCGTCGTGCGGCGTGCGGCAGGAGCGCTTGGCGGCCTGGCCGGGCCGGCTGACGCTGGTGTCGAAGCAGTCGCCCTTCTTCAGCATGTAGTACGGCACTTCGTCGCCCGCCGGGGCCGCGAAGAGCGACTCGAGGCCGCTCGGCAACTCACTCGGGAAGTCGCTGGGAAAGTCGCTGGGAAGGCCACTGGGGAAGCCGCTGGGCAGTTTCGAGGGGAACCCGGAGGGCAGTTCCGTGGGAATCTCGCTGGGAATCGCGGACGGGATGCTCAGCGACGGCGTGGGCGAGCGGCCCGTGCCCTTGCTGCTCTCGGCGGGTGACTTCTTGTCGGTCGAGCCGTCACCCCTGCCATTGGCCATCAGCACCACGGCGGTCACGGCTCCCAAGGTCACGACCACGGCGAGCACGATGAAGAGCACGTTGCGGCGGCGCCCCGGACCGCCGGGCGGTCCCGAGGGCGGCGGCGGCCATCCTCCGCCCCCGCCCTGTCCGGGTGGCCATCCTTCTCCCCCGCCCTGCCCGGGTGGCCATCCTTCTCCCCCGCCCTGTCCGGGTGGCCATCCTTCTCCCCCGCCCTGCCCCGACGACCAGTTCCCGCCGCCCTGCGGCGGACCGTATCCGCTGGAGACGTACCCCCCGGACGACGTCCCGTAGTCATCGGTCGGTGGTCCATGGCCGCCGGGCGGCACACCCGGCGGCGGCCCGAAGCCCCCGTTGTGGGGATGCGGGTTCTCTCCCGGCGGCTGAGGCGGTACGGGCGGCATGGCCATACCGTCCAGAGTCGCCTCGAACCGGTCATGACGCGACCCCCGCGCGGAAGTTGATACGGACCGATGCCATGGACCGCACGATTCCGGAGCAATTCCGCGCGGAGACCGATCGCATGGCCGCTCCGCAACGCGATCAGCCACGCGCCCCCAGCAGGTGGTCCATCGCCAGCTGGTCCAACTGCTCGAAGGCCATCCCCCGCGCGGCGGCCGCCTCCACGTCGAAGTCCTCGAACGCCGTACGGTCGGCGAGCAGCGCCGTCAGACCGTCCCCGGCGGTGGGCTGCGCCAGCTCGTCCAGCCGCGCGGCGCGCAGCGCCTCCTGGACCTCGGGGTCGGCGCGGAAGGCGGCCGTACGCTCCTTGAGGATGAGGTAGTTGCGCATGCAGCCCGCGGCCGAGGCCCACACGCCGTCGAGGTCCTCCGTCCGCGGCGGCTTGAAGTCGAAGTGCTTCGGGCCCTCGTAGCCGGCGCTCTCCAGAAGGTCGACCAGCCAGAAGGCGGCGCGCAGATCGCCCGCCCCGAAGCGCAGGTCCTGGTCGTACTTGATGCCGGACTGGCCGTTGAGGTCGATGTGGAAGAGCTTGCCCGCCCACAGGGCCTGGGCGATGCCGTGCGGGAAGTTCAGCCCGGCCATCTGCTCGTGACCCACCTCGGGGTTGACGCCGTACAGCTCCGGGCGTTCCAGGCGCTCGATGAACGCCAGCGCGTGGCCGACGGTCGGCAGCAGGATGTCGCCGCGCGGCTCGTTCGGCTTGGGCTCGATGGCGAAACGCAGGTCGTAGCCCTGGGCGGTGACGTACTCGCCGAGGAGGTCGAAGGCCTCCTTCATCCGGTCGAGTGCGACGCGTACGTCCTTGGCGGCGCCGGACTCGGCACCCTCCCGGCCGCCCCAGGCGACGTACGTCTTCGCCCCCAGCTCGGCCGCGAGGTCGATGTTGCGGATCGTCTTGCGCAGGGCGTAACGGCGGACGTCCCGGTCGTTGGCGGTGAACGCCCCGTCCTTGAAGACGGGGTGCGTGAAGAGGTTGGTGGTGGCCATCGGCACGGCCATGCCGGTGGCGTCGAGGGCCTGCCGGAAGCGCTTGATGTGCGACTCGCGCTCGGTGTCCGAGGACCCGAAGGGGATCAGGTCGTCGTCGTGGAAGGTCACTCCGTGGGCACCGAGCCCGGCGAGGCGCTGCACCGTCTCGACCGGGTCCAGGGCGCGCCGGGTGGCGTCGCCGAACGGGTCCCTTCCCTGCCAGCCGACGGTCCACAGGCCGAAGGTGAACCTGTCCTCGGGGGTGGGCTGGTAGTTCATGTCGCGGCTCCTTGCTTGCTCCGACTATTTCGTCATGGCGGTTAACAAATTAGTATGCGGAGGCATCTCTGGGAAGAGAGGATGTGTCTCCGCCGGGAGACGAGGTGTTTTCGTTCCAGAGGTACTGGGTGCCCAGAGGCGTTGTGGTCCCAGAGGTGTTTCCGTTCCCAACAGGCCAGATCCCGCGAGCCGCGGAAGAGGGAGAGCCCGATGTCAGCAGCCGAGGGTCCGCTCGTCGTCGGTGTGGACACATCCACCCAGTCCACCAAGGCCCTGGTGGTCGACGCATCGACCGGACGGGTGGTGGCGAGCGGCCAGGCGCCCCACACCGTCTCCGCCGGGGCGGGCCGCGAGAGTGATCCGCGGCAGTGGTGGGACGCCCTGTGCGAGGCCCTGCACCAGTGCGGCGACGCGGCACACGAGGCGGCGGCGATCTCGGTCGGCGGCCAGCAGCACGGCCTCGTCACCCTCGACGCGCACGGCGACCCGGTGCGCCCGGCACTGCTGTGGAACGACGTGCGCTCGGCGCCGCAAGCCCGCCGGCTGATCGAGGAACTGGGCGGCCCGAAGGCCTGGGCCGAGCGCACGGGCAGCGTGCCGGGCCCCTCGTTCACGGTCACGAAGTGGGCCTGGCTGACGGAGCACGAGCCCGAGGCGGTCCGCGCGACCGCCGCGGTACGCCTGCCGCACGACTACCTCACCGAACGCCTCACGGGACAGGGCACGACCGACCGCGGTGATGTCTCCGGTACGGGCTGGTGGGCGTCCGCGACGGAGTCGTACGACGAGGAGGTCCTCACGCATGTGGGCCTCGATCCGGCGCTGCTGCCCCGCGTGGTGCGCCCGGGTGAGGTCGTCGGCACCGTGCGCGACAGCCATGACCTGCCGTTCTCCAAGGGCACTCTGGTCGCCCCGGGCACCGGCGACAACGCGGCCGCCGCGCTGGGCCTCGGCCTGCGCCCGGGCACGCCGGTACTGAGCCTCGGCACCTCCGGCACGGTGTACGCGGTCTCGACCCGGCGCCCCGCCGACCCCACCGGGACCGTGGCGGGCTTCGCCGACGCGCGCGGCGACTGGCTGCCGCTGGCCTGCACGCTCAACTGCACCCTCGCCGTCGACCGCGTCGCCGCGCTGCTCGGCCTGGACCGGGAGGCGGTGGAGCCGGGCACGGGCGTGACCCTGCTCCCTTACCTGGACGGCGAGCGCACCCCGGATCTGCCGCACGCCTCGGGTCTGCTGCACGGACTGCGGCACGACACGACGGGCGGACAGCTGCTCCAGGCGGCCTACGACGGAGCGGTCCACGCACTGCTGGGCGCCCTCGACCTGGTACTCGACGCGGACGCGGACCGCTCGGCTCCGCTGCTGCTCATCGGGGGCGGGGCACGGGGCACGGCGTGGCAGCAGACGGTACGCCGGCTGTCGGGGCGTCCCGTTCAGGTGCCCGAGGCCAGGGAGCTGGTCGCGCTCGGCGCCGCGGCGCAGGCCGCCGGGGTGCTGACGGGCGAGGATCCGGCGGCGGTGGCCCGGCGCTGGGACACGGCTCACGGGCCGGTGCTCGATGCCGTGGAACGGGACGAGGCGACGCTGGCCAGGATCTCCGGGGTACTCTCCGACGCGGCGCCGCTGCTGGAGCGGGAACCGGACCGGCGCTGACGCGTCGAGGCCCGCGCCGACGAGATTCGAGGGAGGCATGACCGCACCGCTGCACGAGGCACACCCGGCCGGCCGGGGCCGTCGGCTGCCCGACACGCAACAGGGCATGCGCCGCCGCAACCTGGCGCGGGTGATGCACACCGTGAGCGCCGAGGGACCGCTGTCCCGCGCCGCCGTCGCCTCGCACATCGGCCTGACCCGGGCGGCCGTCTCCACCCTGGTCGACGAACTGATCCGCTCGGGGCTCCTCGAGGAGCTGGGGCCCGAGCGCCCCGGCCGGGTGGGACGCCCGGGTTCGGCCCTCGCGGTCAGCGGACGCGGACCGGCCGGGATCGGTGCGGAGATCGGCGTCGACCACCTCGCCGTGTGCGCGGTCGATCTGCGCGGCGCGGTGCGGGCACGGGCCGTACGGAACGGCACCAACCGGGGCCGGGAGCCCGCGGCGGTGATCGGGGAACTCACCCGGCTGGTGCGCCGGGTCGTCGCCGAGGCGGAACAGGAAGGGCTGTGGCCCGCGGGCCTCGCCGTGGCCGTACCGGGTCTGGTCGCGCGGGACGCCAGGACCGTGGTCCGTGCCCCGAACCTCGACTGGCACGACACGGACCTCGGCGCGCTGCTGCCCGACGAGCTGCCGCTGACCGTGGACAACGAGGCCAACTTCGGCGGCCTCGCGGAACTCTGGCTGGGCGACGGCACGCCACGCGACTTCCTCCATGTGTCGGCGGAGATCGGCATCGGCGGCGCGGTGGTCGTGGACGGGCGGCTGCTGCGCGGGACCCGCGGTTTCGCGGGCGAGCTGGGGCATGTGCCCGTGCACCCGGACGGACCGGAGTGCCCCTGCGGCGGGCACGGCTGTCTGGAGCAGTACGCGGGCGAGGAGGCCGTGCTGCGCGCGGCCGGTCTGGAGCCCGGCGAGGACCGCGTCGGGCTGCTGGCCGAGCGCGCGGCTCAGGGGGACGAGGACGTACGCGGGGCGCTGCGCGACGCCGGGACCGCGCTCGGTATCGCGCTGACCGGGGCGGTCAATCTGCTGGATCCGGAGACGGTCGTGCTGGGCGGTGCGCTGGCGGGCCTGGCGCCCTGGCTGCTGCCGTCGCTGGAACGGGAGCTGGCCCGGCGCACGGCCGGTCCCGCCTGCGCGGTGTCCGTCTCGCGGCTCGGTTCCGAGGGGCCGCTGCTGGGGGCCGCGCACGCGGTGGTGCGGGCGGTGCTCGACGACCCGGCGGCGGTGGCGGAACGGGCACAGGACAGTGCCCGCGCGGCGACGCACCGGTAGGCCGGCGCCCCGTCCCTCTCATGGGTGTCTCCATCCCCCTTGTGGGTGACGGAGTTGTCCACAGTCCCGTGGTTGTCCACCGAAGACGCCGCGCTCTTCCTGCCCAACCGGCAAGCGCCGTACCGTCATTCACGTGAGGGGCAGCCGTCGGGCGGACGGCTGTGTGTCCTGGTGGATGGGGGGTTTCACATGTCGAGGGAGACGATTCCGGGGCTGCGGCGCGAGGTGACCGGGCCGCGCGAGGTCCTGTTCCGGAGCGGCGCCGACCACGCCCGTGTCGTACCCGGGACCGGTCGTCGGCGCGTGGATGATGGCCGGGGTCGTGGTGCTGATCGTTGCGGCGCCACCACGGGCGCACAGCCGAGACCGCCCGTGTCCGTCTCGACGCGACCCCCTCGCCCGACCTTCGGCAGAACGGAGCCGTGCAGCCATGAGCGACGCCCGCATCGACTCGCCCGCCGGAGGAAGCGCTCCGACCCACGCGCGGCCGCGGGAAAGGGCCGCGGGGCTTCGGCGTTGAGCACCCGGCACACGACTCCCCCTCCCCCTTCCTCTCCCCCACGCAGAAAGGTGCTTCCCCCATGGAGCGAGCCAGAGCGCTGCCCAGCAGACGGCAGCTGCTGAAGGGCGCGGCCGTCGCCGCGGTCCCCTACGCGTTATTGCCCGCCGCGCAGGCCGGCGCCGAGCCCCGGGCCGTCGACTATCCGTCCGCCGAGTGGACGGCGGCCAGCACGTCCAACTACACGGCGTCCAGCCGCCCTTCGAGCTATCCCCTCGACTACGTGGTCATCCACGTGACGCAGGAGACGTACCCGACGACGCTGGACATCTTCCGGAACCCACAGAAGGGCGTGTCCGCGCACTACGTCGTACGGTCCGCCGACGGGCACGTCGCGCAGTGCGTCCGGGAGCGCGACATCGCCTGGCACGCGGGCAACTGGGACTACAACACGCGCAGCATCGGCATCGAGCACGAGGGGTGGGTGGACCAGCCCGCGTACTTCACCGACGCCCTGTACGAGGAGTCCGCCAGGCTGACGGCGGCGATCTGCGCCCAGTACGGCATTCCGAAGGACCGGGCGCACATCATCGGCCACTACGAGGTGCCGGGGACGGACCACACCGATCCGGGGCCGAACTGGGACTGGGTCCGGTACATGAGGCTCGTCAACTTCGCCTGACGATGCGCTCGTTCGGGCCGACGTGGTCGAAACGGTTGTCCGTGCCGAACCCGGGAGTGACGATGTCCTCAGCCGCATCGCCGCCGCATCGCCTTCCGGGGAGGCCGAGTTGTCCGATCCATGGGTGGCACTGGAGCCGGGTGCCGACCCCGCCGAGCGTGTGCGGGCGCTGCGCCGTGCCCACGAGACGTTCACAGCGGCGGGCACGGCGGCGGGCACGGTGCCACGGCCGGTGCGTTCCGTGGTGGCCGACTCCTGGCGGCGTTCCGCGCGGGCCGGGGTGGGCCCGGACGGCACCGCGAGCGTGGAGCTCACCGACGGCGACCTCGGCTCGTACCGGGCGGAGCACCCGCTCGCACCGGTGATGCCGTTGTTCCGTGAGCTGATGGGCACGTTCGCGGCGGACGGGGAGCATCTGCTGGCGGTGTGCGACGCGCAGGGCAGGCTGCTGTGGGTCGAGGGGCATCCGGCGGTGCGCCAGCGGGCGGACGGGATGAACTTCGTGCCGGGTGCGCGCTGGGCGGAGAGCGCGGTCGGGACGAACGCGCCGGGGACCGCTGTGGCGTTGGACCGGCCGGTGCAGGTGTTCGCGGCCGAGCACTTCATCCGGCGGGTCCAGCCATGGACGTGCGCGGCGGCGCCGGTGCACGATCCACGCACCGGGCGGGTGCTCGGCGCGGTCGACATCACCGGCGGGGACGGGCTCGCGCATCCGCACAGCCTCGGCTTCGTACAGGCGGTGGCACGGGCGGCCGAGTCCCAGCTGGCGCTGCTCGCGCCGGCGCGCGGCACGGCGGACACGCTCGAACTGACCGCGCTGGGCCGCGACGAGGCACAGCTCCTCGCGGGCGGGCGGAAGATCCGGCTCAGCCGCCGGCACAGCGAGATCCTGGTGCTGCTGGCCCACCATCCCGAGGGGCTGACCGGCGACGAGCTGCTGTGCGCGCTGTACGAGGACGAGTCGGTGACACCGGTGACGCTGCGCGCCGAACTGGCCAGGCTGCGCCGCCTCCTCGGTCCCGGTCTGCTGGCCTCGCGCCCCTACCGGCTCACGGCCGCGGTGGAGTCCGACGTGGCGGTCGTGGAGCGGCGTCTTGGGACCGGGGCGGTCACGGCGGCCGTGGCGGCGTACGCGGGTCCGTTGCTGCCCGGTTCGCAGGCTCCGGCGGTGGCCCGGCTGCGGCGCAGGATCGCCGACGGACTGCGTACGGCGCTCATCGCGCGCCGCGACCCCGATCTGCTGGCGGACTGGGCGCACGCGCCGTGGGGCGAGGACGATCTCGACGTATGGCGTGCGCTGGCGGCGGTGCGGCCGACGGCGCCGGTGAGGGCACGCCTCGACGAGCTGGAGTACGAGCTGTCGGCGCCGGCGGGTTGGGCCCGTTCGGCGCCCCGGTGAGGCACCGCGCCCCGCCGCGCCCGGGGGCGCGAGGTCCGCAACGTCGTTGCAACGTCCTCGTCCCTAGCCTCGCGCCGAGAGCTGCCCAACGGCGGGCAGCGCTTCTGAGGGAGGCAGGCCAGCATGACCCGTTTCGCAGCGCCCGGCACCGACGGCGCGATCGTCTCCTACCAGGCGCGCTATGACCACTTCATCGGCGGCGAGTACGTGCCGCCGGCCCGCGGACAGTACTTCGAGAACCCGAGCCCGGTGAACGGGCAGCCGTTCACGGAGATCGCGCGGGGCACGGCCGAGGACGTGGAGCGCGCGCTCGACGCCGCGCACGCGGTCGCCCCCGCCTGGGGCCGCACGTCCGTGGCGGAGCGCTCCGACATCCTCCGCCGCATCGCCGACCGGATGGAGGCGAACCTGGAGAAGCTGGCGGTCGCGGAGAGCTGGGAGAACGGCAAACCGGTCCGTGAGACGCTGGCCGCGGACATTCCGCTGGCCATCGACCACTTCCGCTACTTCGCGGGCGCGATCCGCGCGCAGGAGGGTTCCCTCGGCGAGGTCGACGACGACACGGTCGCGTACCACTTCCACGAGCCGCTCGGCGTGGTCGCGCAGATCATCCCGTGGAACTTCCCGATCCTGATGGCGACGTGGAAGCTCGCCCCGGCCCTCGCGGCGGGCAACGCGGTCGTCCTCAAGCCCGCCGAACAGACCCCGGCGTCCATCCACTACTGGCTGAGCCTGGTGGCCGACCTGCTGCCGCCGGGCGTGCTGAACATCGTCAACGGGTTCGGGGTGGAGGCGGGCAAACCGCTCGCGTCCAGCCCGCGGGTGGCGAAGGTGGCGTTCACCGGCGAGACCACGACGGGGCGGCTGATCATGCAGTACGCCTCCGAGAACATCACCCCGGTCACGCTCGAACTCGGCGGCAAGTCCCCGAACATCTTCTTCGACGACGTCTGGTCGGCGAACGACGACTTCCGTGACAAGGCGCTCGAAGGCTTCACGATGTTCGCCCTCAACCAGGGCGAGGTGTGCACCTGCCCGTCCCGGGCGCTCGTCCAGCGCGGCCAGTACGCCGAGTTCATGGAGGCGGCGGTCGCCCGCACCGAGCTGATCAAGACCGGTCACCCGCTCGACACGGACACGATGATCGGCGCCCAGGCGTCCAACGACCAGCTGGAGAAGATCCTCTCCTATCTGGACATCGGCCGGCAGGAGGGCGCGAAGATCCTCACCGGCGGCGAACGCATCGAGCACGACGGTGAGTTGAAGGGCGGTTACTACGTCCAGCCGACCATCTTCGAGGGCGACAACCGTATGCGGATCTTCCAGGAGGAGATCTTCGGTCCGGTCGTCTCGGTGACGTCGTTCAATGACTTCGACGACGCCATCAAGATCGCCAACGACACGCTGTACGGGCTCGGCGCGGGCGTATGGACGCGGGACATCAACACCGCGTACCGCGCGGGCCGTGCCATCCAGGCGGGCCGCGTCTGGACGAACTGCTACCACGCCTACCCGGCCCACGCGGCGTTCGGCGGCTACAAGGGCTCGGGCATCGGCCGCGAGACCCACAAGATGATGCTGGACCACTACCAGCAGACGAAGAACCTACTGGTGTCGTACTCGCCGAAGAAGCTGGGCTTCTTCTAGCCACCGAAAAAGGGCGCCTGACCAGGCAAGATGCCCGTCAGGCGCCCTCCGGGGCGCACGACTGAGCTTGGAGTTCCCCGCCCACAGCTGCCAGCGGGCGTCCCGTGTGGTCAGCTCGGCTTCCGGCTTCCGGATCGAGGTGCCCGGTGGTGAACTCCGTGCCGCGCGCCGCTGATCTCCCGTGAACTGGAGACCGGTACCCACTACCTGGCGTGGAACCAGGGCGTCACCCGCACACGCCGGCCGGCGACCAAGCCGGGCCTTGGTGCGGCGGCCGCCCTGACCGCGGCCCGACTGGCCGCACTCGCGGTGAGTTGGTGGAGCAGCCCCATCGACCGGGCTGTCAACGACGGTGGCGCGACGGACACGTACTTCCCGCGGCTCGACCCCGTGACCTTCGCCGCACGGGGTGTCGTCCCCATGGCCCAGGCCGCTTTCGCCTTCGTCCTGGGCGTCGCCCTCGGCCTCGTCATCCGCCGCACCCTGCCCGCGATGGCAACCCCGCTCGTCGTCTACGCCGCTGTCCAGATGACCAGGCAGCAGGTCCGGACCGCGACGCCGGACCGCTGAAGCGGGTGCGAGGGGCAGCCGGGATCCGGCTGCCCCTCGCGGTGTTCCACAACGTCGCCTGGCACCGGACATGAGGACGCCGGCCTGGCAGGGCCGGGTCAGACACAGGCACTCATCAGGACACGTCCCCGCTCGCCGACTACCGAGCCGCGTAGCCGCCGGCTACGCATCAAAGCCAGCCACGACCTCGGCCTCGTTCGCGGAGGCCCGCCAAGTAGCAGAGGCCCGCTCGATCACCGAGGCCGGGCGGTGGATCGACCAGCGTGGTCACCTTCGACGCGTGGTCGGACGCCGCAGACAGTTCTGCCGCGCCGGGCTCCAGACACCACGGGCGCAAGTCGAGCACGGCGCAGCGAAACACACGCCGCCGCAGTCCGACTTCGGAACGGCGGCATGAACGAGTCCCGCCCGCACCTGGTGCCCGTCCGCTCCCGTGACGCCGAGGATTTCGTCCGCCTCCGGCATCGGCACCACCCCCCGCCCGCCGGACAGGTCTTCTCGGTCGGTGCCGCCGACGACACCGGCATCCTGCGCGCCGTGGCCGTGGTCGGCCGCCCCGTCGCCCAGCCGACAGCTTCGTCCCGCTCACTGAACCCATGAAGTCGATCGGATTGGAGAGAACCGCCGCAGGCCGCACTCCTGAAAAGTCACGCAGCGTCATGCCAGGGCTTGTTCGCTGCCCAATGCCGGACCCAGCCCGCAAAGCCAGGCTCAGCAGTGGTGAACCCGAACTGCGCACCGAAGGGGACAGCGCCGACGTCACTGATCAGCCAGACGTGTCCTCGGTGAGGTCCGGTGACGATGAGATGCCAGTTCATCGCGCACCCGTCGGTGCCGAGCACGATCGAGCCGTGGTTGTAGACCTGCTCCAGGAGCTCGTCGGCATCCTCGGACGGGTCCGAGTCCTCCTCCCACATCCATGCCTCCACCAGCGGGAACGGCTTACTCAGGTCGCGTTCCTGCTCGTCATCGCCCCAGTCGTCCGGCAGCTCCGCCACCGACAGCAGTCCATACTCGGGCGGCCCGGAGTACGAACCGTCCGCTATCTCAGCGACGAAGGCCCGATACGGCTCGGGCAGCACGATCCTGTGTTCTGCCTCAAAGGCATGAACTCCGGCAGAAGAAGTGCTCGGCGCCAAGCACACGGCCCGGGCGACGATGAGTTCCCGTTTCATGATCACGAAAGGAGAGGTCTTGGTCTGGGTGCCAAGACCTCTCCCGCGTCCTTCAACGTCTTCTACGGGGTCTCCGTGAAGACCTTGGTCTTGATGCCCCCGAGGGTTGGTGGGGGTCTAGTTGAAGCCACGTATGTACTACTGGATCAAGACCTGATGTAGGTCAAGATCACAAAGATGAAACCGCCCAGCCCCAGTGCCGCAAGGGCTCCTGTACTGATGGCCTCGTAGTACGAGACCCCCTCCATCGTCCGACGGACGATGCCCGCGAAGCAGCCACCGATGATCGCGATCAACACCGCGATCAAGGCATCCGTCTTCTTGTTGCTCTTCGGAGGCTCGTCCCTGGACCCCGAGAGCTGCGGGCCGTTCTGCGTTGCCGTCATGGCTTCCCGCACCTTCGTCAGCCGCCTGCGAGGTGAGCTGTCGGGTTCGGACGGCGAAGAAGTCCGGCCACACCCACTCATGTGGCTTCACCCCGAGCCGGCTCCTGATTCACTGACGTCACATCAGAGTCAGTTCGCGGACCGGCACTTATCTTGGGTCCCCCGCTCCTGCCGATCTCCGTGTGTGGTCAGACATCCGGGCGTCGGCAGGATTCGGCGTCCACCCGGACCGCCTCACCATCCTCAGTGAGGGCTTGAGAAGGATCGTGACGCACGCCACGTCGAAAATCTCCCCCAGAAGAGGTATTTGTGGTGCTACTCACCACTCGCCCGTTCGGGTGGACAGCGGGGCAATCACCACTGGTCAAGCCGTGGACAGCGCAGTTTTTGCAGCCCTGATCAGTGCCGCTTGATGAGGCCCGTCTACGTCAAACGGGGGTACGCCGTTCGGACCGGTCGGCAGAGGCGCTCGGTGGCCTGGTCGTACGGTCGCGCGGTCACCGGCGGCCCAGCCGCTGTTGTTGCTGCTCACACCGAGGTCCGAACGGCGTGCCGCTGGCCACCCTCGGGTCATGCCTCCAGGCCGGAGCCCGCCGCCGCGGCCCCCTGGCACCGCCGCTTCGCCCCGGTGCCGAACGAAGGCACGGCAGCCGGTTCAGCAGGCCGGCCGTCATCCGGACCACGGCCGGCGGCCGGCGGCAGGCGGCAGGCGGAGGCGCCGGGATGAGCCGGCACCTCGTCGAGCGGCTGGGTCGGGCGCCATGACGAGTGGGGTTGCGTGTGGGCCGTTTCCAGGCCGCCCCCCGTCGCATGCTGCCTGGTGGGTCGCGTCCGGAAAACCATCGGTGGTCGCCCTGTGTGAGCAGGTGACAAGCGCGCGTGCGGTTGTCGTCCGTCGTGCGGCACGGGATGCTGAGAAAACACGAAGGGAAGCGGTGTCATGGATCGTTTTCCGCATGCGGCCGACGTCGATTTCCATAGTCCTCTGGACCTCTCCAAGGCCGCGGCCGCGGTGCTGGACGACGAAGGCCGCATTTCCGGGTGGGGATTCTCGGCCCAGCGCCTCCTCGGACATTCACCCGAGGATGTGCTCGGCAAGTCGGCCACCCGGCTGCTGGCCGCTCCCTCGGGCCAGCCCACGGGCCAGCGGCTGTCCGCCCTGTGCAAGGCGCACAAGCCCCGCAGCACCGTCTTGGACCTCTGCTGTCGGGACGGACGTACCCTGCGCGCGGCCGTGACGTTCAGCCCCCTCTCGGACCGGGGCGTCGCTGCGACCGTCGTGGTCGCGGCCGAGGTGGAGGCGCTACGCAGCTGGGAAGCGCAGTTGGCGATGCTGCAGGGACTGGCGACCGAGTCTTCCGTGGGCCTGACGATCTTCGACAGCGACATGCGCGTCGTCTGGGGGAACATCTCCACCGACTTGGAACTCGGGGGAGTCGCCCAGTACACCGGCCGACCGGCCGCGGACCTCTTTCCTGAGGGCGAATTCATCTCCCGCCACCACCCCCCGGACGAAGACCAGATCATGGAGCACGTGCTGACGACGGGGGAACCGATCATCGGCATGCACTACCGCGGGCGCGCCCCCGCCGACCCGGGGCGCGAGCACGTCTGGTCCTGCTCGTACCACCGGATGCTGGACGCCCGAGGCGAACCGCTGGGGCTGTTCGAGGAGTCCCTGGACATCACCGACCGCTACCGCGCACAGGAACGCCTGTCGCTGCTGGTGCGGGCAGGAAAGCGCATCGGTGCCTCGCTGGACGTGCGCCGTACGGCCGCGGAGATTGCCGACGTGGCGGTACCGCAGCTGGCCGACGAGGTGCTCGTGGACCTGCCGCCGGCGGTCATCGAGGGACGGCAGCCGCCGACGGGCTCGGCGCCGGGGCACAGTCTGCTGCGGATGCACGGCCGGACCCCGGAAGGATTCCGGACCAGTCCCGTCTCCTACCCACCCTCGTCACCGCAGGCACTGAGCCTGGCCACCAGCCGCCCCGTCGTCGACGCCTCCCCGCCCGAGGCACCGGGCGGGGAGGGATCGGCCGCCCCGCACTCCTGCCTGTTCGTCCCGCTGCTCACCCGCGATGCGATCCTCGGCCTTGTCACCTTCCGGCGCAGCAGCAACCCCGATCCCTTCGGCCCCGAGGAGCAGACGCTCGCCGTGGAACTGGCCGAGCGAGCCGCCGTCGGCATCGACAACGCCCGCCGTTACACCAGCCAGCATGCGGCGGCCCTGGTACTGCAGCGCAGCCTGCTGCCACAGCACCTGCCTGAGCAGAGCGCCGTCGACGTGGCGTACCGCTACCTGCCTGCCGACAGCCGCGTGGGCGTGGGCGGCGACTGGTTCGACGTGATCCCGCTGTCCGGTGCCCGAGTGGGCCTGACCGTCGGCGACGTGGTGGGCCACGGTGTGCACGCGGCCGCGACCATGGGCCGGCTGCGCGCCACCGTACGGACCCTGGCCCTGCTGGACTTGGATCCGGCCGAGCTGCTCACCCGGCTGGACGACCTGGTCGCGCAGGACTCGGACTCCCACGCGGAGGGCGGGCCGATCGACGAGGCGCTCGGGGTGACCTGCCTGTACGCGATCTACGACCCGGTCAGCAGCCGGTGCGTCTGGGCGAGCGCGGGCCATCCCCCGCCGATCGTGGCCGATGCGAGCGGCTCGGTGGCCTTGTCCGCGCTGGCGCCGGGACCGCCCCTGGGGCTGGGGGGCCTGCCCTACGAGAACGTTGAGCTGAACCTGTCCAGCGGCAGCGTGGTGGCGTTCTTCACCGACGGGGTCGTGGAGGACCGGCGCACCGACATCGACATCGGTATCGACCGTCTGGCCCAGGTGCTCACCTGGCAACGATGCCCGCTGGAGGAGCTGTGCGACCGGGCGCTGTCGGACATGCCGCCCGGACCACAGGCGGACGATGCCACGCTGCTGCTCGTCCGCACCCGGCGGCTCGGCGCCGACCATGTGGCGGACCTGGAGCTGCCGCCTGAGCCGACCATGGTGGCTCACGCCCGCACACTCACTGAGCGCCAATTGGCGATCTGGGGCCTGTCCGAACTGTCGTTCACCGCCTCTCTCGTGGTGAGCGAGCTGGTCACCAACGGCATCCGGTACGCCACCGGGCCCGTCATGCTGAGGCTGATCAGGGATCGCTGCCTGCTGTGCGAGGTCTCCGACAACGCGCACACCGCACCCCATCTACGGCGAGCACGTCGGGACGACGAAGGAGGCCGCGGCCTGTTCCTCGTCGCCCAGGTGTCCCAGCGCTGGGGCACGCGGTACACCTCGTCCGGGAAGACGATCTGGGCCGAGCTGGCCATACCGTAGGTCCCCCCTGGAGCACAGCACCGCCCGCCGTCCCGGCCGAAGTGTGTGCCGGCGGGCGAACCTGCTCGGGTCGGACAGTGAGCGGGGCGCCCGCCCGCGGCCTCCGTGAACGTTCTTGAGCCGCCCGGCGTCCCAGCGGTAACCGACCCCGAGGGAGTCACCATGACCGCCGGACGTGCCCGTGCTCGTTTCCTGTCCGCCGCCGTGCTGCTCGCCGCCCTGTCGTGCGCGACCACAGCCTGCGGCTCCTCGACATCCGCAGGTTCCGCCGAGACCAAGCCACAGAGCACCTGGGAGGAACCTGTCTCGTACTCCTACACGCTGACATCGAACACCCAGGTCCTGGCGGGGACCTTCCAGGTGCAGGTACGCGACGGCAAGGTGGCGGAAGTGGTCGGGCTCGACGAGGACAGCCGGCGGCAGGTACAGGATCTGCGCGCCGAAGTACCCACGATCGGCGAGCTGTTGAAGACGCTGAAGCAGGCCCGCAGCGAAGACGCGGACACGGCGGACGCGGACTACGCCGCCGACGGCCACCCCGTGCGGATCTCCCTGGACTGGGACAAGAACTCCATCGACGACGAAGCCCTGTACACGATCAGCTCCTACGAACCGACCCCCGGCCGGCGCGACTCACCGCTCCCGACGGCACCGGCCCGCGGGTTCCAGCGGCCGGACTGACCGGTGAGCTGAATGGCGGACAGCAGCGGAACGTCGACGCGCCGGAACGACTGCTGCGGCGCGCCCGGCGCATGCGGCAGCGCAGCGCGCGCCACGGCCACGGCCGACACCCGACCGGCATCGGCGGGCAGCCTCAGGTCGGGCGACGGTCCGGCGGCACACCTCCGCCACGGACTCGCCGCAGTGCGGGGGCCGGAACGGGGAGGCTGTCACGACGTGCTCGGGGCCGGGGTCGGGCCTATGCCACGCAGTTGTCGAATCGTCCCGCCGAGCTTGGTGCGGAACTGCTCCAGCATCTCCGGTTTCTTCGCGCTGACGATCCACCGCAGGCCGACCAGGTACTTGCCCCCGTAGACGGCGGCGGAGTCCAGCCAAGCCTGCTGGTACTTCTCCTCGGGGAAGGTGGTGATGAGGTAGTCGATCTCCTTCGTGTGACAGAGGCCCTGGCGCAGTTCGTCCGCGTCGATACGGATCTTGGGCTTGCAGCCGGTCAGGTTGGCGATCACCTCGACCTTCGCCGGTGCCACCGCCCCCGCCGCTGGGGCGTCGGTCACTGTCGTCGGCGACGCCTTGCTCTTCTTGGCGGCATCGTCCTCGCCTCCGCTGCACGCCGTGCTGAGGGGAAGGAGGGCCAGACTCCCGGCCAGTACGGCAGCGCGCGCCAGGCGGGCCGTGCGGGTGACGCGGCCGCCGCGGCCGCGCGATCGCTGCTGTGACTGCCGTGGCTGCTGAAGCACGTGCTACTCCGTATCCGCGTATCCGCGCTCTTCCTGTCCCCACCAGCGGACAGGCGTACGGCTGGGGGTACGGGTGAACGCAAGTGGCCGTTCACCTCGTATGTCATCGCGAGCCCGTGGGGCGGTCGGGACAACCGCCCCACGGGCCGGCACTCATGCCCGGGTGCGGGAGCGCTCGGGCTGGACGATGCGGGCGTTGTACTGGTCGGCCCAGTTCTGCAAGGCGCTCGTGCGGGCATGGTCGAGATGGCGCAGTCCGGCGAGGTCGAGCTCGACGGACCGGTCGGCGGGCGCCTGACCGGGGGCGGCCGCCGTGACATCGCGGCGAAGGCCTGGAGTGGTCCGCCGCCGGTGTCGTGGCGGAGGGTGGGCCGCAGCACGCGGCGCACCGGGATCAGGCTCAGGGCGATGAGAGCGGTGCTGAGCCGGAGAACGGCGCGCGGGCCGAGCCCGGCCGCGACGGCTTGGGCGCCCATCTGCGAAGAAGGAGGATGCTCAGGCGGGTCTCTCGGTCGGGGCGTGAAGGGCCGGGGTCGGGACGCGGTCAGCTGTCGGCGCGGACGAAGACGGGCTTGAGGTGCTTCTCGGGCAGCGCGTCGGGGAGTTGCTCCCAGTCGAGGACGTGGGAGACGACGCGCTCGGGGGCGACCTTGCCGGAGGCGGCGAGTTCGAGGGCGTCGGGGATGTGGTTGCGGACGTTGTCGCGGGCGATGCGCAGGGTGACTCCGGTGAGGTACATGTCGAGCAGGGGCAGCTCGCCGGGCCGGAAGTGGTTGCCGGCGGACTCGCAGATGCCTTCCGGGGCAAGGGACTTGACGGCCAGGGCGAGTTGGTCGACGCGTCCGGTGGCCTCGACGGCGATGTCGAAGCCATGCGGGAAGGGCTCGAGCGTCTCGGCGGTGGCGGCGCCGTAGCCGCGGGCGATCTCGCGGTGTTCGGGGTCCGGGTCGACGTACAGGATGTCGGAGGCGCCGAGCGCGCGGGCGATGTCGCAGACATACAGGCCGATGCTGCCGCGGGCGACGACCAGGACGCGGGCGCCGGGCTTGTTCTTCAGGTGGGGGGCCACCAGGCGCCACGACAGGGACCAGTTGTCGCTCGCCGAGGCCATGGCGACCGGGTCGAGGCCGGCGGGCAGGGGTACGAGCATGGCGTCCGCCCACGGCACGCGGACCAGGTCGGAGAAGAGACCGCCCCAACTGCCGCCGATCGGCGCGCCGTACATGGCCATGTGCGGTACGGCCGTGCAGTGCGCGGTCAGTCCGGCGCGGCAGTTGTCGCACGTGCCGCAGTTGATGGACCAGGGGACGACCACCAGGTCACCGGGGGCGACGGTGGTGACGGCGTCGCCGGTCTCGACGACCCGGCCCACGCATTCGTGACCGAGGGCGAAGGGCGGGTCGATGAAGCCGTGACCGGCCAGGATCATGGAGTCGACGTCGCAGGACGTGGCGGCCACCGGCACGACGATCGCCTCCTGGTCGGACTGGAGCTTGGGGTCGGGCGCCTCGCGCCACTCGACGGTGTTCCGGCCGGTGTAGGTCAGTTCACGCATCGGCCCGCTGCCCCTTCGCCAAGGCCACCAGGTCGGCGTAGCGGATGACGGAGCCGCCCGCGCCCCAGGTGCCGTCGGGCTGTTCGTGCACCAGTGCCCACACGCGCGGGGCGTCCGACTGGGTGAGCCCGGCGGCGTCGAGGACGGTCCTGGTGGCGTCCTCGACCAGCCCGGCCCTGCGCCGCTCGGACAGCGCGCCCCGGGGAACCGTCACCTCCACGAGGAAGCGGGGTGCGTCGTCCTCGGCGGTCGTCTGTGCCCCTTCGGGCAGCTCGACGAGGTAGCTCCACGCCTGGGCGCGGAAGAACGCGGTGTCGGGCGCTCCCTCCCAGCGCAGCAGGACGGCCGCCAGGTCGCGCTGGACGGTCCTGCGGCCCTCCTCGGTCAGGGAACCGGGCGGGACGGTGAGCCGGATCATCGGCATGGCGAAGTCTCCCTTCGGATGTGCACAGTTCTGCGCACAGCTGTGCGCACAGCTCTGGGCACAGCTCTGCGCACAGGATCTATAACAGTCGTTATAACCGGAGGTCACGCTAGACTATGACGAGCGTTATAGCCAGAGAGGAGTACGGTCTTGGCTCGATCCAACGCGCCGTCACGTGAGCGCATCGTGGCCGGTGCCGCCGACCTGATCAGCCGGCGTGGCCTGAACGCCACGAGCATCCGGGAGCTGGCCAAACACGCCAAGGCACCGCTCGGCTCGACCTACCACTTCTTCCCCGAGGGCAAGCAGCAGCTGGCCACCGAGGCAGTGCGCTACGCGGGAGAAGCGGTCGCCCGCATCCTGCGCAAGGAATTGGCCGCGGGCCCGGTCGCCGGCCTGCGGGCCTTCCTGGCGCTGTGGCGCGGCATCGTCGTCGAGAGCGACTTCCGTGCCGGCTGCCCCGTGCTGGCCGTCTCGGTCGAGGAGCCGCCGGCCGACGAGATCCCACCGGCGCTCGTCGCCGCCGCCGAGGCGTTCGAGGAGTGGGAGCACCTGCTCGCCCAGGCACTGCGGGCGCATGGCGCCGACTCCGACCAGGCTCCGGGGCTCGCGGCCCTCATCGTGGCATCCGTCGAGGGCGCCATCGCCATGTGCCGCGCCAAGCGCAGCACGGACCCCCTGGACCAGGTGGCACAGCAGCTCGAAGTCCTCATCGTCGGCGCGCTCGACCGTCCGGCCTGACAGCGCAGGGCTTTCCCGGACTCAGGCTCCGTCTCGCGTCCAGCCCGGCGGCAACTTCCCTGCTCCCGCCCTTCGTCGGAGTGTGGGTAGATCACCGCGGCCTTCTGCACCGCGGCCTTCCAGGAGAGGCGCCGGCCGCGGGTGGCCGGCGCGGGCCGGAGCTGGGCTCGTTTCCGCCCCGGCGGCCGCATAGCCTCCGCCGGCCCGCACAGCCGTCGGGCGGTGCAACGGGAGGGATGCTCATGCGGCAGCGAGGAACGATCTGCTGGTTCACCAAGGCGGCCCGGGTGTTGGCACCACTCGGGTTGGCTCTCCTGTCGGGAACCATCGTGTACACCCTCGCGAACTACAGGACGGCCACCGTCATGGGCGACTCGATGAGAGCCACGTACCCCCGGGAGGATCGGCTCTTCGTCGAGCGGATTGACGCGAGCGACGCCGACGACTCGCGTTTCCACCTCAGCGAGCGGTCAGGCAGCGTCGCGGCGTCCGGAGTGCGGAGTGCGGGGACGAGTGCCGGAGGGCTCCGCCGTGCCGACGGTGCTGATGCCTCTCGGGAGCCTCGGGACCCTGCTGGCCCTGGCCGGTATCGGGGGCTACGCAGTCAGCCGACGTGCCGGGAAGTCGCTCCCGTCCGGGACGCCGTGGTCCATGGCTTGAAATGGCCGGCCTGTCACCAACACCGTTGCGCGGGACCAGCGTTGATCCCGCCGTGGGAGTCAGAGGAACACGCCGTGAGCGAATTCCCCTGACCCACCCCGGAACCTGACGAGGCGCTACCGCTTGTCGGCGTGCACCACATCCACATCGGCCGCGCGGACGAATCCGATCCGATGGCCGAACTGGATCTCGTAGTACAGGTCTTCTCCCTTCACCACGTGGTTCAGTGCGGCGTCGGTGGCCGACGGCTGGAAGTACGAGCCGCTCGTACGGCCCTGCGTCGCGTACCGCTGGCCCTCGAGGAGTTCGTACGGAAGCGGTGAGTCGGGCTGCACGGGCACCTCCGAGGGGTACGCCTCCTCTTCCGGGTGGGCGCGCCCGTAGACCGGCACGCTCCTCAGGCCGTCCTTCGGGGTCACCATCAGACCTGAGGCTCCGACGGCCGTCGGATTCCTCTTCGGGTTCTTGAACCAGGCCTTCTGGCCCAGGTACCAGATCGCCGTCCAGTCACCGCGGCGTTCGGCGACGGCGTACGTCTGGCCGGTGGAGATGCGCGAGCCCAGGTCGTTGACGTCGGCCGTCGAGTCCTCGCCGTCCGGGCGCCGCCCCGGGTCCTGGATCAGCGGGGCGTCCTCGTGCGGCTCGGTGTGGACGCGGACCGCGCTGGAGCCATGTGGTGCGCAGGGCTTGCCCGACTCGTTGCAGCCCGTGTACAGCGGCTGATTCGTGCGGAAGTCCGGCAGCACGGTGACGAGGTCGCTGTCCGCCCCGGCCGTGGCGCGCAGGGGCGCGCCGAGGAGGTCGAAGTAGTGCCGCCAGTCCCAGAAGGGGCCGGGGTCGTCGTGCATGTCGGGGATCGACGAGGCGGTCGGGGCCGGCACATTGTCGTGGCCGAAGATGTGCTGCCGGTCCAGCGGGACGCCGTACTTCTTCGCCAGGTACGCCACCAGGCGGGCCGAGGACCGGTACATCTGCTCCGAGTACCAGGCGTCCGGCTGCGTGAGGAACCCCTCGTGCTCGACGCCGATCGAGCGGGCGTTCACGAACTGGCTCCCGGAGTGCCAGGCCACGTCCTTGGTCTTGACATGCTGCGTTATGTGGCCGTCGCTGGAACGGACGGTGTAATGCCAGGACGCCTCGCTGGGGTCCTGCACCGTGTCGATCATGGAGGTCCGGGTGGCCTCGGTGTCATGAATGACGATGTACTCGACTCGCTGGTCCTTGGGACGGTCGGCCAGGTCGTGATTGCCGTACTGGTCGTCGCCGAACTCCGTGTGCGGGGCGGGAATCCAATCGCAGGCGAGCGTCGCGGGGCACTCGACATCGGGGTCGGCCGTCGCACGTGGCCGTATGGCCCGCACCTGCCTGGAGTCGGGCCGCACACCCGGGCTCGCCGCGAGCGTGACCCGCTGCCCGGTGTCCGTGGTGCGGTGCGCGCCGGCGCGGATCACCGCGAAGACGTCGTTCGCAAACGTCGCCGCCGTCGCGCTGTCGTCCGCGCCGGAGAAGCGCGCCACCGCGCTCCACCAGTCGGCCGGATCGGCACTCAGCGGCTTGCCGAGCCGGCGCTGTGTCGCCGCCAGGAGGGCGGCGCCGCCCCGTACGTTCACGTCGGCGTCCGTACGCAGCCGGGCCGCCGGGACCCCTATCAGCCCGGCTACCCGCTCCAGAGTCGTCAGCTGGCCGGGAAGCCGGGGGGCGGGCTGCTGCGGCCCCGCCGCCACCGCGAGCGGCGGGGCCGTGTCGCGGGTCACGCCGTGATGCGGGGCCTCGGCGAGGGCCGTGCGTGTGTCGGTGAGGTGCATCGGCCCATAGCCGCCGATGACGCTCGGGGCACCGTCGTGCGTGTCCCACCGGGACTGCAGGTACGACACGCCGAGCAGGACGCTCTGCGGCACCCGGTACTCGGCCGCCGCGTCGGCGAACGCGCGCTGCAACCGCGTCGTCGCCTCACCCTGGGCGTCGCTCGACGGCCCGGTGACCAGCAGCGGCACCACCAGCGCGGCCGCCGCGGTCGCGCACGCCGTCCGGTACAGACATCGCACGGCCGGTGCACGGGGGAAAGGTTTCTGCATAAAGGGTCTCCAGTGATGGTCGAGTTCACGTCTCGTCGGGTGCGATGGGTCGCGCGGGGCGGAACGCCGTCACCGCTGCCGGCTCCCCAGGAGCCGCCCATCGTGGCCAGGACAAGGGAGTTGTTCGTCAAAGCCACTCCTCGTACGTTCTCCTGCCTGGCGCGGCCGGTCTTGTGGAGCGTCACTGGTGTGGACTAATTGCCCGGGAGAGGCCACCCGGTCGGCGGCCGGACGCCCGCTCCCGGCGTGTGTTCACCGACCGGGCCGCGCCGGCATGGACCGCCCCCGGCCAGGTGACCGAGTGGGGCGGTCCGACAACGGAGTGTGCCGCCGTCGGACCGCCCCGCGCCGCCCTGCCCTGCCCTGCCCTGCCCTGCCCTGCCCTGCCCTGCCCTGCCCTGCCCCCGGAGGCGTACGGCAGTCCTCGCGGCCCTGGGCCGATCGCCGCGCTCCGACGGCTACAGGACGGGTGACCCTTGCGTGCCCCCGGCCCGGCTCCCTCCCAGGTCAGGAACACGTCACTCGTATGCAGTAGGGCGTGACCCGTGTGCCGCTCGTCGCCGTCCCGTCGGCCGGGATCGAGGAGGAGGAATGAACCGGGCGGCGAGCACTCCGCGCTCCCGATGGCAGGCGTCCGGCGGCAAGGACGCCCGGGCGCCGTCGAGCGCTACTGCCCCGCCGACGCGATCGAGTTCGAGTGGCAGCCCGACGGTGGACAGCAGAGACTGAGGCCACCGTTTTGAACCGGACAAGAGATCACGACCTCAGGGCAACCGGATTGCTCGCTCCGGCCATCGAAAAGCGCGAGTGCAGGGCGCCGACGCTCACGGCCGGTGGCGCTCGAAAGTTGCTCAAGGAGCTTGTATGGAGGAGAAATCCATCGAAGTCCTGGCGTCCGGGCCGGATGAATCTGCGAGAGACAAAAGCAGGGACTCCGGCCCGAAGGCCGGCATCGAAAGAGACCTCGCCGAGGTGCTGGCTGACGTCATGTCCGTCGAACAGGTGTCGGTCGACAGCCACTTCTTCGATGACCTCGGCGCCAACTCGTTGGTGATGGCCCACTTCTGCGCACGGGTCAGGAAGCGGGCGGACCTCCCCTCGGCGTCGATGAAGGACATCTACCGGCACCCGACGATCCGAAGTCTGGCGACGGGTCTCGCGGACGCCGCGCCCACCCCTGTCGAGTCGTCGGTCCCGGCGCCGACCGAGGTGGTGACACCGGCGAGCACGCGGCAGTACCTCCTCTGCGGAACGCTGCAGTTCATTATTTTCGTCGGATATTGCTGCCTCGCCGGACTTGTCACCGGCCGGGGCTACGAGTGGGTCTCCGCCGGCTCAGGTCTGCGCAACGTCTACCTGCGGGCGGTCCTCTTCGGCGGCGCCGGCCTCGTCGGCCTGTGCATATTCCCGATCGCGGCGAAATGGATCCTCATCGGCCGCTGGAAATCCCGCGAGTTCCCCATCTGGGGTCTGACCTATCTGCGCTTCTGGACCGTCAAGACACTGGTCCACGCCAACCCGATGATCTTCTTCGTCGGCAATCCGCTGTATGTGCTGTATCTGCGCGCCCTCGGCGCGCGGATCGGTAAGGGCGTCACGATCTTCTCCCGCACCATTCCGGTCTGCACCGACCTGCTGACGATCGGCGCCGGTACGGTGATTCGCAAGGACGCGTTCTTCCTCTGCTACCGGGCGCACGCCGGGCGTATCCAGACCGGCCACGTCACCCTCGGCCGGGACGTGTTCGTCGGCGAGAAGACCGTGCTCGACATCGACACGTCGATGGGCGACAGGGCACAGCTCGGCCACACCTCCGCGCTGCAAAGCGGCCAGGTGGTACCGGAAGACCAGCGGTGGCACGGATCCCCGGCACAGCGCACGGAGTTCGACTACCTGAGCATCGCGCCCGCGGCGTGCGGCACTCTGCGCCGGGCCGGGTACGGCCTCATCAGCGTGCTCCAAGTGTTCTTCCTGTACGTGCCGCTGACCGTCGGGGGCGCGTACATGCTGATCACCGAGGTTCCGGAACTGAGGAACCTGCTGGGCCCGGACATGGTGGGATTCACGTCGCCGACGCTCTACATCGACGCGCTGGTCCTGTCCCTCGTGCTGTTCTTCGGCTTCATCGTCCTGGGCCTCGCCCTGTTGTTCACCGTTCCGCGCCTACTGAGTCTGATGGTCAAGCCGGACAAGGTCTATCCGCTGTACGGCCTCCATTACTCGGCGCACAGGGCGATCGCGCGCATGACCAACCTGAAGTTCTTCAAATGGCTTCTCGGTGACAGCTCTTACATCGTCCACTATTTGCGTGGCCTCGGATACGACTTGTCCCATGTCGAGCAGACCGGGTCGAACTTCGGTACCGAAGTGCAGCACGAGACGCCGTACCTGACTTCTGTCGGCAGCGGAACGATGATCGCCGACGGACTCTCCGTCATCAATGCCGACTTCTCGAGCACGTCCTTCCGTGTATCCCAGGCGTCGATCGGTCCACACAACTTCCTTGGAAACAACATCGCCTATCCCTCGGGGGCCAAGACGGGTGACAACTGCCTTCTCGCGACGAAGGTGATGGTCCCGCTCGACGGCGAGGTCCGCGAGGGAGTAGGCCTGCTCGGCTCGCCGTGCTTCGAGATTCCCCGGTCGGTGGAACGCGACAGCCGGTTCGACCAGCTCCGGTCCGGGGACCAACTGCGTCGCCACCTCGCCGCGAAGAATCGGTACAACCTCCGCTCGATGGGCCTGTTCCTGTTGGTGCGCTGGCTGCACTTCTTCGTGCTCACCGTGCTCGGCCTCGCGGCAGTTGACATGCACGGTGTGTTCGGCTGGGTGGTGATCACCGCGTCCCTGGCACTCGCCCTCGTGGTCAGCGCCGTCTACCTCGTACTGGTGGAGCGTGGAATCGCGGTGTTCCGCCCGCTGCAACCGCAGTTGTGCTCCATCTACGACCCGAACTTCTGGCTGCACGAGCGCCTGTGGAAAATGCCCATCGAGTACTTCCATGTCTTCAACGGCACTCCCTTCATGAACGTGGTCTGGCGGCTGCTGGGTGTTCAGGTCGGCAGCAGGGTCTTCAACGACGGCTGCCTCGTGACGGAGCGGACGCTCGCCACCATCGGGAGCGACAGCACACTCAATGTCGGAAGCAAGATCCAGTGCCACTCGCAGGAGGACGGCACCTTCAAGTCCGACCGCAGCACGATCGGCGACGGCTGCACCCTCGGCGTCGGCGCGATCGTCCACTACGGCGTGACGATGGGCGACGGCTCGGTGCTCGCCCCCGACTCCTTTCTCATGAAAGGCGAGGAAGTCCCGAGGCACGCTCGATGGGGCGGAAACCCCGCCACGGAGTGGCGAGACGCCCCCTATCGGCCCGTCGCACTGGGACGGAAGGCCGCGCTGAACCCTCTCGACCAGCATGCCCCGCCGGCCGAGCGACAGGGCCGGCCCGCCGATCCGCCGAGAAAACCACGGCGCCTGCGACGCCGCGCTGACCGGCGGTCCACAGCACCGTGGCGACCGTGAGGGGAGGGGATGTCGCCGCCGACGGCGGCCACAACGTCCTGCGCACCCGTCCGACCGAGGCGGCACAGGCCGTGCCGCGCTCCGCCGAACTGTCCGCCTCTTCCTGAGCGGCACCTGAGTGGCACCCGAGTGGCAACGGAAAGGAAAACGAGATGTCGTCCATATCCGCAGCGTCATCGGTCGACGTGGAACTGAAACCGGGCAGACCTCCGCTCCTGCGGGCCGAGGCCGCCGCCGACGCGCTGCACTGGGCGGCCGAGCACCGGGACGCGCTGCGCGCTGTCGTCGCCGAGCACGGCTGCGTCCTGGTCCGCGGCCTCGGGCTGCGCGACGCGGCCGGGACCGGCGCCGTCTTCTCGAAGCTGGCCACCGGCCTGATGACCGAGAAGGAGGTCTTCGCGCCCCGGGAGACCTACTCCGACGGCGTGTACTCCTCAACGAAGTGGCCGACGAACCAGCCCATGTGCATGCACCACGAACTGAGCTACACGCTTGAGTTCCCGGGCCTGATGATGTTCGCCTGCCTCGGCGCGCCCAGCGACGGCGGGGCGACCGCGGTGGCCGACTCACCGACCGTGCTCGACGCGCTGCCCGCCGAGTTGACCGAGCGGTTCGAGCGAGAGGGCTGGCTGCTCACCCGCAGCTACAACGACGAGATCGGGGCGTCCGTCGCCGAGGCGTTCGGCACCGAGGACCGTGGCGCCGTCGAGAGCTACTGCCGCGCCAACGGGATCATGTTCGAGTGGCAGCCCGACGGCGGACTGCGCACCAGACAGCGCCGCAGCGCCGTGGTGCGTCACCCGGTCACCGGCCGGCGCTGCTGGTTCAACCAGATCGCGTTCCTCAACGAGTGGACGATGGCCCCCGAGGTGCGCGAGTACCTGGTGGACGTCTACGGCGCCGACGGGCTGCCGTTCAACACCCGCTTCGGCAACGGCGACCCGATCGGCGAGGACGTCGTGCAGTTGCTCAACGGCGTCTACGAGGCCAACACCGCACGTGAGCCGTGGCAGGACGGCGACCTGATGCTCGTCGACAACATCCGCACCGCGCACAGCAGGGAGCCCTACGAGGGACCGCGCGAGGTGCTCGTCGCCATGGCCGACCCGGTGCGTCTGGCCGACTGCTCGCCGACCGTCGAGGTGACCGCCGTATGACCACCATCGGTTCCACCACGACGGAGTCCGCGACGTCCGCGCCGATGACGGTGCCACCGTTCGCGGTGATCTCCGGCGCCCAGGTCCGGCACGCACTGCACGGACGTGAGAAACACATCGTGGAGCTGGTCGAGGCCACCTACCGGGTGCACGGCGCCGGTGATTCGGTGAACCCGCCGTCGTACTTCCTGCGTTTCCCCGACCGCCCGTCCTCCCGGATCATCGCGCTGCCCGCCTCGGTCGGCGGCGAGGTGCGGGTGGACGGCCTGAAGTGGGTCTCCAGCTTTCCGGAGAACGTGACGGCCGGCATCCCGAGGGCCTCGGCCGTGCTGATCCTCAACGACCATGACACCGGCTACCCGTTCGCCTGTCTGGAAAGCTCGATCATCAGCGCCACCAGGACGGCCGCGTCGGCGGCGTCGGCGGCCGACCGGCTCAGCCGCGGCCGGCCGCGACCGACGCGGGTCGGGTTCTTCGGAGTGGGTCTGATCGCCCGCTACATCCACACCTTCCTCGTCGGCACCGGCTGGTCGTTCGACGAGATCGGCGTGCACGACCTGTCCGCCGACAGCACGGCAGGCTTCCAGAGCTACCTGGAGCAGTCGGGCACCCCTGGCCGGATCACCGTGCACGACAGCGCCGAGGAGTTGATCCGGGGCAGCGACCTGGTGGTCTTCGCCACCGTCGCCGGGCAGCCACATGTCGGCGATTTGTCCTGGTTCGCACACAATCCGCTGGTGCTGCACGTGTCACTGCGTGACCTCGCGCCGGAGATCCTGCTCGCCTCGACCAACATCGTCGATGACATCGAGCACTGCCTGAAGGCCGACACCTCGCCGCATCTGGCCGAGCGGCTCACGGGCAGCCGGGACTTCCTGCACGGCACATTGGACGACGTGCTGGCCGGGCGGGTGACGGTGCCGGCGGACCGGCCGGTGGTGTTCTCGCCCTTCGGCCTCGGGGTGCTCGACCTCGCGGTGGGCAAGTACGTCTACGACGACGTGGTCCGCCGCGGGGAGTTGCACGTGGTCGACGACTTCTTCCACGAACTGAGCCGGTACGGATGAGCCGGCCGACGCCCAGGAGGCTTGTCCAGGGCCAACCCCCAGAGATCACCGGTCTAGTCGCCGCAGGTCAAGGCGCACGAGACAGCGGCCGCTGACGCAGGGCCCCCGTCCGGCCCGGTGGGACACAGGCTCCCGCCCACGCCCGGACGGACGTTCCGAAAGCCCTGCTCCAGATTGAGGAGACCATCGTGCCCGTCATTTCCGTTCCCTACGCCTTCAACGAAGAGGAGCTCTATGTCGACCTCCGGTCGATCTTCGGGCACTCGCTCTTCCTGAAGTGTGAGGGCTTCAACTTCGCCGGCTCGATCAAGTTGAAGGCCGCGACCGAGATGGTGGAGGCCGCTGAGCGCGATGGAGTCCTGACGCCGGAATCGATCCTGGTCGAGTCCTCGTCCGGGAACCTCGGCGTGGCGCTGAGCATGATCGCGGCGAGCAAGGGCTACCGGTTCCTGTGTGTGACGGACTCCCGCGGCAACCTGTCGACCAGGATGATGATGGAGGCCTTGGGCAGCGAGGTGCACATGATCGCCGGGCAGGAGGCCAACGGCGGCTTCCTCGGCGCTCGGATCGCGTACGTCCGCGCGCTGTGCGCCTCCGACGACCGGTACGTGTGGCTCAGCCAGTACACCAATCCGAGCAACTGGAAGGCGCATTACCGCAAGACGGCGCCGGAGATCGCCCGTCAGTTCCCGCGGCTGGACGTGCTGTTCGTCGGGGCCGGCACCACCGGGACCCTGATGGGCTGCGCGCGCTACTTCCGGGAGTGGCACCGGCCGGTGCGGATCGTCGCGGTGGACAGCGTCGGCTCGGTGTCCTTCGGCGGTCCGCCGGGCCGCCGGATGATTCCCGGCCTGGGGATGAGCATGCGCCCGCCGCTGCTCGACGAGTCCTATGTGGATGAGGTGATACGTGTCGAGGAGGCGGACACCATACGTACCTGCCATCGTCTGGCCAGGCGCGGATTCCTGTTCGGCGGCTCCACCGGCACGGTGGTCAGCGGCGCGACGGACTGGCTGGCCGGGCACGACGCGCGTGAACTCACCGCGGTGGCCGTCGGCCCGGACCTCGGCGAGCGCTACCTCGACACCATTTACCAGACCAACTGGCTGAAGGATCTCTACGGCGACGAGGTGCTCGACTCCGACGATGTGGCCGCCGGTTCCTGGGCGTCCTCCCCCGCGCAGCCGACCCGGTGGGGCCGTTCGCTGGATCTGCAGACCGGTGACCACCACGGCAACCAGCACCATCAGTTCCATGACCGCAAGACCTAAGTGCTCTGTCCACGGCGCCGGCCGCGCTCCGGTCCGGCGTCGCTGCTTCCCCGGGCGGCACGCGTCACGTCAGCGCGGCCGGAGGATGTCGAACACCATGAGAGCCACGTGCAGTTCGGTGCGTCGGTCGCCGGATTCGAGGTCGCAGCCGAGCAGTCTCTCGATTGTCTGCAGCCGCTGGTAGAGCGTCTGGCGTGACAGGTCGTCACGGCGTGCCGCGGTCGTCTTGTTGCCGGCGGCCTCCAGGTAGTGCCGCAGAGTCGTCAGCAGGTCGGTGTGGTGCCGGGTGTCGTGGTCGGCGAGGCGGCCGAGCCTGCGCTCGGCGTAGTCCTGGATCCGGGTGTCCTCGCGCAGTGCGTACAGGAGTTGCCGCAGACCGACGTCGGACAGTTCGTGGAAGGACCTCTCCGGGGAGCCGGGCAGCCTCGGGGAATCGGGCGGCGCCGCCTCCGCCACGCGGGCCGCCTCACGAAAGGAGCGGGCGGCGTGGCGGAGGTCCGTGACTTCGCAGCCCACGCTGACGATCGCGTGCGGGTGCAGGCGCAGGGTGGTGCGGGCCAGTCGTTCGACCGTCTGCCGCCAGGGCGTCCGGGAGGGACGCAGGGCGAGCAGGCTGCCGACGCGTCCGAGGGGCAATGTGCCGGTGAGTGCGGGAATCCCCGCCGCCGTCAGTTCCTCGGCCAGTCGCGCTTCCAACTCGGCGCTGTCCTCGTCGGGACCGATGTCCACCAGCACGGCGAGGAAGCGGCAGTCTTCGGTCGGCAGACCCAGGGCGGCGGCGCGGGACCGGAGTTCGTGGGGCGAGCGGTGGCGTTGCTCGGCGATGTCCCGCAGCGTGTTGCGGTGCGCCCTGCGCTCCCACGTCGTGGTGTGGACGAGGCGGGCGATCGTGAGTGTCATCGCTGTCCGTTCCAGGACGGTCACCTGCTCCGGGCCGAAGGGACGCCCACGACGGGTGGGGAGCATGACGACCCGCCCCCATCGTTCGCCCTTGAACTCCACGGGCGCCACCAACCAGTTCTCGGGTCCCCGCACATCGGCCTGGTCGCCGGGCGGGGCCGCCCGGGAGCGCCGTTCCCATCCGGTGAGCGCGTCCTCGACGGTGGCGCCGGCGGGCTCGCAGATCAGCGCCTGGTGCACGAGGTTCTCCAGTACGACGGTGTGGCCGCTCATCTCCGCCGCCGCGCGCACCACGTCCTCGGGGTCCGCCCCGCGCAGGGTCAGGGCGGTGAACGCCTCGTGGATCCGCTGGGTTCTGCGCATCGCGTCGGTCTGGTCGCCGAGGACGAGCGTATGGACGACCTGGGTGACTTCCAGGAAGTTGACGTCCTGGGAGAGGGTGATGAGCGGCAGGTCCCGGGTCCGGCAGGCGGCGACGAGGGCCTCGGGCGGGCGGTGGTAGCGCCGCACGAGTTCGATGACCAGGGCGGCGGCCCCGATGTCGGCGAGCTCGTCGACGTACCGGCGTATCCGGGCCGGTTCCTCCGGCAGGGGCATTCCTGTGGTGAGGACGAGCTCGCCGCCCTTGAGGAAGGAGGCGGGGTCCGTGAGCTCGGTGACGTGCACCCAGCGGACCGGCCGGCCGAGTTGGGATTCCCCGGTGACGACCGTGGGCTGTCCCGCGGCCAGGACCGGCAGCGCGAGCGCGCCGGCCACGGTGAGCGGGCGGCCGGCGGCCCGTTCGTCGGCGGGTGGCGGCGGGGCCGCGGGGTGGGGTTCGCTCACGGTGCCTCCTCACATGCCTGGTCACATGCCTGGTCACATGCCTGGTCACATGCCTGGTCACTGTGACAAGCGTCCCTGACCTGTACAAGAGCGTCCCCGTCGGGGCTGCCCGGGCCGGGAGGGGCCGACCGCGCGTACCAGCGGTTGACACAACGTCCAAACCTTGGGCGTGGGGCGGACAGTTCGCGCGTGGCCGTGGTCCCGCACGCCGGAGATGCTCGGGACGCGGAAGCGAAACACGACGCACGCACCCGGGGCTGGGAGACGACCATGAGCGCACTGTCACCGCACCTCCGCCAGGCCACACCCGTCGTCGCGGTCCGGGGCGAGGGCGTCCATCTGTACGGCGAGGACGGCCGCCGCTATCTCGACTTCACCGCGGGCATCGGCGTCACCAGCACCGGGCACTGTCACCCCAGGGTGGTCGCCGCCGCCCAGGAGCAGGCGGGCACGCTCGTCCACGGCCAGTACACGACGGTGCTGCACCCTCCGCTGCGGCGCCTGGTCGACCGGCTCGGCGAGGTGCTTCCGGCCGGCCTGGACAGCCTGTTCTTCACCAACTCCGGCAGCGAGGCCGTCGAGGCCGCCCTCCGGCTGGCCCGTCAGGCCACCGGCCGTCCCAACGTTCTGGTCTGTCACGGCGGCTTCCACGGCCGTACCGTGGCCGCCGCCGCCATGACCACCTCCGGTACCCGCTTCCGCTCGGGCTTCTCCCCGCTGATGAGCGGAGTGGTCGTCACCCCGTTCCCGACGGCCTTCCGCTACGGCTGGGACGAGGAGACCGCGACCCGCTTCGCCCTCCAGGAACTCGACTACACACTCCGGACGATCTCCTCCCCCGACGACACGGCCGCGATCATCGTCGAGCCGGTGCTCGGCGAGGGCGGATACGTGCCCGCCACCCGCGCCTTCCTCGAAGGGCTGCGCGAACGGGCCGACCGTCACGGCTTTGTGCTGATCCTCGACGAGGTGCAGACCGGCGTGGGCCGTACCGGGCGGTTCTGGGGACACGACCACTTCGGCGTCACGCCGGACATCCTCATCACCGCCAAGGGACTGGCCAGCGGCTTCCCCCTGTCCGGGATCGCCGCCTCCGCCGAGTTGATGGGCAAGGCATGGCCGGGCTCGCAGGGCGGTACGTACGGCGCCAACGCGGTGGCCTGCGCCGCGGCGTGCGCCACCCTCGACGTCGTACGCGACGAGAAGCTGGTGGACAACGCCGAGGCGATGGGCGCACGGCTGCGCGCCGGGCTGGCGGCGGTGGCCGCGACGACACCGGCCATCGGGGACGTACGGGGCCTCGGGCTGATGCTGGCCAGCGAGTTCGTCACCGAGGACGGCGGCCCCGACCCCGAGACCGCCGCCCGGGTTCAGCGGGCCGCCGTGGACGAGGGGCTGCTCCTGCTGCTGTGCGGCGCGTGGAACCAGGTGGTGCGGATGATTCCCGCGCTGGTGATCGACGAGGCGGAGGTCGACGAAGGACTGCGGGCGTGGTCCGCCGCCGTGGAAGTAGGCGTGCCGGCCCGATGACGGGTGACCACGGCCTGACACGCCCGCGCGCCGGCATCGGCCGGACGGCGCCGGGAACGCGGATCGGGACCGGTGCGGGCCGGACCGGGACCGGTGCGGGCCGGACCGGGACCGGTGCGGGCCGGACCGGCCCCTACGCCTGTGACGCCGCCACCTACCGCCTCGCGTCTCGTGCGGTGGCCTGCCCGCGCCCCGCGGAGGACATCTCCGCTCCGCCGCGGGCCTGTCGCGCGTCGGGCATCCCCGTCACCGCGCGGGGCGGCGCCACCAGCGGGGCGGGCGACGCCGTCGGGTGCTGACGGGAACACCGTGGTCGTGGCGGACGGCTTCGGCTGCGCCACCCGGACCGACCCCCGGGCCGACCCCCGGACCGACCGTCTCACCGGCGGCCAGGGTGTCCGCGCCGTCTCTCTCGCAGAACTGCTCGCCCCGGCCGCCGACCAGTAAGGAGAAACACCGTGAGCATCCTCAACGACGTGCCCAAGCAGTTGTTCATCGGCGGTACCTGGGCGGACGCGGCCGACGGCGCCACCATGCCGGTGGACGACCCCGCGACCGGCGAGATCCTCTGCCACGTCGCCGACGCCGGACCCAAGGACGCCCGGCTCGCGGCGGACGCCGCCGTCGAGGCACAGGACGGCTGGGCCCGTACGGCGCCCCGCGAACGCAGCGAGATCCTGCGCCGCGCGTACGAGATCATCGTCTCCCGCACCGGCGAACTCGCCCTGCTGATGACCAGCGAGATGGGCAAGCCGCTGGCCGAGGCCCGGGGTGAAGTGGCCTACGCGGCCGAGTTCTTCCGCTGGTTCTCGGAGGAGGCGGTACGGATCGACGGCGGCTACGGCGTCCTGCCGGACGGCCGCAACCGCATGCTGCTGATGCGCCGTCCCGTCGGGCCGTGTCTGCTGGTCACGCCGTGGAACTTCCCGTTGGCGATGGGCACCCGCAAGATCGGCCCGGCGATCGCGGCGGGCTGCACGATGGTGCTCAAGCCGGCCCCGCAGACTCCGCTGTCCAGCCTCGCGCTGGCCGGGATCCTGAAGGAGGCGGGCCTGCCGGACGGCGTACTCAACGTCGTCACCACCTCCCGGGCCGGGGAGGTCGTGGAACCGTTGCTGACCGGCGGACGCATCCGCAAGCTGTCCTTCACCGGGTCCACCCGGGTCGGGCGGCTGCTGCTCGCGCAGTGCGCCGACGCGGTCGTACGCACGTCGATGGAACTGGGCGGCAACGCCCCGTTCATCGTCCTCGACGACGCGGACCTGAGCGCGGCTGTCGACGGGGCGATGACCGCCAAGATGCGCAACATGGGCGAGGCCTGCACCGCCGCCAATCGCTTCTTCGTCCACCGCTCGGTGGCGGACGAGTTCGGGAGGCGGCTCGCGGAGCGGATGGGGGCGCTGGTCGTCGGTCCCGGCACCCGGGACGGCGTGGACGTGGGGCCGCTGATCGACGAGGCCGGTCGAGCCAAGGTCGAGGAGCTGGTCGCCGACGCGGTGGAGCGGGGCGCCCGGGTACTGGTCGGCGGCGTGGCGCCGGACGGCCCCGGCCGCTTCTACCCGCCGACCGTCCTGGCGGACGTCGACCCCGGCAGCCGGCTGATGGAGACGGAGATCTTCGGGCCGGTGGCGGCGATTCTCGTCTTCGACGACGAGGACGAGGTCGTGCGCCGGGCCAACGACACCCCATGGGGCCTGGTCGGCTACGTCTTCACGCAAGGCCTGGACCGCGCCCTGCGGGTCAGCGAGCGCCTGGAGGTGGGCATGGTCGGTGTGAACACGGGGCTGGTGTCCAACCCCGCCGCGCCGTTCGGCGGCGTCAAGCAGTCCGGGCTCGGCCGGGAGGGCGGCCGGGTCGGCATCGAGGAGTTCCTGGAGTACAAGTACCTCGCGGTGCCGCTCCGGTGACGGACGGGACGACCGTCATGCCCTGCCGATCGGCCGGGCCGTCGCCGAGATGACCGACGGCCACCCGGAAGCCGACCCCCCGCGCGCGGCCCCGGCTTCCCCGAGGTCCGCGCGGTGCCCGCCTGAGCTAGCGGCTCAGATAACAGCGGACAGTGGTGCCGCTCTCGCTCGTGTGCATACGTACGAGGTCGGACAGCTGGTGAACCAGCAGCAGTCCACGTCCACCGATCTGACCACGCTCCGCGGGGCGCCGGCCGGCCAGCGGATCCACGAGTCGTCCACCGTCCTGGACCTCGCACACCACCTGGTCCCCCTCGGTCCATATCCGTGCCGTTCCTGAACCGCCGCCATGCACCGCGCTGTTGGTCGTCAACTCGGCGACCAGCAAGGCCAGGTCCTGCAGCCTGACGCCGGACAGGCCCAGGTCTTCGGCCTGCCGGACCATGAAATGCCGAACGGCGGAAAGCTCTTCGACGGTGAAGGCGGCTGCCACGGCCGCGGGCGGGGGCGCCAGTGGCTCGTTGTAGCGGGCGACGACGGTGTCGGGGCTGTATGCGGCGCTGGCCAGCTCACGGCCTTCGTCGATCACCAGGGGATGCGTGGCGTAGGCGTCGGCGAGCACCTTCTCGTCCAGCCCATCCGCGTCGTAGGGACAGAGGATGGTCACCTCCCGGCCGCGGAAGGCAGCGTTGATCAACGCCTCGTGCTGGACGCAGGCCGGGTATTCCGCGGAGGTGCGGCCCGGCCAGATGGGCTCACCGATGATCCGTACCCGTGCCGTGGACCGGGCATCGGCGAAGGCCCGCAGGACTCCGGGGATGATCCGGCCCGGGTTCCGGCCGGCCTGGGTCATGTCGAGGAAGTGCACCTGATCGGCGTCCGCGCCCAGTTCCGTCTTCATCAGCTTGAGCTGGGGGCCCGGAACGGCCACTGCCACCGGCTCACCGGCGGACAGACCGTCCAGGACGAACGGAACCGTTCCCGCCACGTACTGCCGATCGCCTCGGTAGAACAGGGCCGGGTGCACAAACGGGTCGGCAGGGGCGGCCGTACTCATCACGCCACCATCTCAATCGTCAGCAGGTCAGGCCAGAACATTTCGAACATGCGCCGCAGTCCGAAGGGTGGCCGGTCCAGATGGATGTGCTGGCCGGCGGGGAGCCGCTGGGCTGCCAGCGCCAGGGCCGACGCACCAGCCACATCGATGAAGGTGACCGCTGAGAGCTCTACGTAGAGCGCGTCCTCACGCCGCCGGACCAGTTGGTCCAGGGCCCGCTCCCACTCCGTGAGCGTGGTCAGGGTGACTTCCCCGGCGGCCCGCACACCCGGCCGGTCGGACAGGGGAGAAACCTCGAGGTCAGCCGCGGTGTGCTGCGCCTGACCGCAGGGCTGATCCCTGTGGCGTGGGCTCTCCACGCTTCCACCCCCAGACCTTGTCCTGTGACATCAGTATTTCATCTTCCCGGCCGGACCCGGCGATGGGGCGGTCAGGCGCACCGTGCCACGGGAACAGCCGCTCCGCTCACCGTGGCACATTGTCCGCGGGGAGTCACGGTCCGCAGCGGCGCCGTACGCGACCGCAACCCGCCGCCCTTCGGCCGCGGACAGACCATGCCGACCAGGTCAGACAGCACCGGTTCGCGCCGCGGTGACCGCCAACGCGGCGTAGCGCATCGTGAAGCCGCCCCCCAGCGCGTCGATCGCGGCCCCGATGCCCGTCAGCAGCTCAACTCGGCGCCGCCGTGGTGCGGCGGATCTCCAGGGTCGGCGTCGACAGGTGTACCCCGGCGGGGCGGCCGGGGTCGGTGAAGCGGTCCAGGAGGCAGCGGGCGGCGCGTCTGCCGACGTCGTGGCTGGCGGTGTCGACGGTGGTGAGCCACAGGTGCCGCAGCCGGGAGATGCTGGTGTTGTCGTATCCGACCACGGACAGGTCGCGCGGTACCCGCAGGCCGAGTTCGTCGGCGGCCGAGAGCGCGCCGACGGAGGCGATGTCGTTGACGGCGAAGACCGCGGTGGGGCGCCGGGGGCCGCTGAGCAGCCGCACGGTGGCGCGGTAGCCGCCCTCCTCGGTCATGTCGCTGGGCTCCACGAGCGCGTCGTCGGCCAGCCCGTGTGCGTGCATCGTGGCCTCGAAGCTGCGTCGGCGCAGGTCGCCGACGGCGCCGTAGCCCGCGATGTGCGCGATGGCGCGGTGGCCGAGTCCGATGAGGTGCTCGGTGGCCAGCCGCGCCCCGTGCTCGTCGTCGTTCGCGACCACGTCGACGCCGGGGAGCACGGGTTCGCGGGTGCCCGCGACGACCACCGGGATCCGCGCGGCAGCCGTGCCGAGCGCGGCCGGGTCGGGCAGGGTGCCGACGGCTATCAGTCCGTCGACCTGGAGGTCCAGGAACGGGCGGGTGAGGTCCTGGCCGATACGGCGGTTGAGGCGCCCGTCGGCCAGGATCATGTGCAGGCCGTTGTCGTGCAGCAGTGAGTTCAGGCCGTCCAGCAGGTCGACGAACCAGGGGTTGCGCAGGTCGTTGAGGAGGACACCGACCGTGCGGGTGCGCTGCTCGCTGAGGCTGCGAGCCGCGGCGTTCGGCCGGTAGCCGAGCTCCGCCATGGCCCGCAGCACGGCCTCCCGCTTCTCGGGCCGCACCTGCTCGGAGCCGCGCAGCACCAGGGAGACCAGAGACTTGGACACGCCGGCGCGCTCGGCGACCGTACGGATCGTCGGCCGGCCTTCGGACTGCGCCTCGGACATCTCTTGGACCGTTCCACATCGCGTCTCGACAGAGACTCGCACTTTCGCAGAGTGAATTTGACGCTGTCAAAGGTGTTGACACTGCCTCTTCCGTCCACACAGGGTGGGCTGAGCGATTTTGGACCGGTCCAAAGAAGGTGGCTCATGGAGAACGAGGGCAGTGGAGCCGCACGCCGTCCCCTCGGCGTCGCGGTCGTCGGTTTCGGCTGGATGGGGCGCGTGCACACCCAGGCGTACGCCCGGGTGCTGCACCATTTCCCGCAGCTGGCCGTGCGCCCGGAGCTGGTGACGGTCGCCGAGGAGGTGCCGGGCCGGGCCGAGGAGGCCGCCGCGCAGTTCGGGTTCGCGCGTACCGCCCGGGACTGGCGCGAGGTGGCCGCGGATCCGCGGGTGCACGCGGTGAGCATCACCGCGCCGAACTTCCTGCACCGCGAGATCGGCGTCGCGATGGCGGAGGCGGGCAAGCACATCTGGATCGAGAAGCCGGTGGGTCTCACGCTGGAGGACGCCCGCGCGGTGTCGGACGCGGTGACCAAGGCCGGCGTCCAGGGCACGGTCGGCTTCAACTACCGCAACGCACCTGCCGTCGAGACCGCCCGCGAGCTCATCGCCTCCGGCGAGATCGGCACGGTCACCCATGTCCGCATCCGGCTCTTCAGCGACTACGCCGCCCACCCCCATGGCGCCCTGACCTGGCGCTACGAGCGCGAGCGCGGCGGCAGCGGCGTGCTCGGCGACCTCGCCTCGCACGGAGTCGACCTGGCCCGGTTCCTGCTCGGCGACATCGCGTCGCTCACCGCCGACACCGCGGTCTTCGTACCCGAGCGGGCCCGCCCCACGGGGGCGACCGCCGGCCACACCCTCGCCACGGGGGGCGAGCCTGGTCCGGTGGAGAACGAGGACTACGTCTCCTGTCTGCTGCGCTTCGCCTCCGGCGCCCGCGGTGTCCTGGAGGCGTGCCGCGTCTCGGTCGGCGAGCAGAACAACTACGGCTTCGAGGTGCACGGCACCAGGGGCGCGGTCTTCTGGGACTTCCGCCGTATGAACGAGCTGGGCGTCAGCCGCGGCACCTCCTACCAGGACCAGCCCCTCACCACCGTCCACGTCGGCCCGGGCCATGGCGAGTACGGCGCGTTCCAGCCCGGAGCGGCGACCAGCATGGGCTACGACGACCTGAAGGTCATCGAGGCGTACCGCTTCCTGCGCTCGATCGCGGAGGAGACACCGTACGGGGCCACGCTGCCGGACGCCGTGCACAGTGCCGCGGTGCTGGAGGCCATGGCCGCGTCCGCGGAGAGCCGCGCCTGGGTGGACGTGCCGACGCCCTGACGGTCGGGTGCCCGGGCGCGGAGCCGACACCGCGCGCCCTGGTGCGGACCACGCGGCAACACGACGGAGCCGTCGTCGACGCGAGGAGGCCGGAAGACCGGCGTGAAATCCTCGCGCGACGACGGCTCCGTCGGCTCTCGGGCCCGCCCGCCCCGCCAGGCGGCAGGCGGCAGGCACGCCCACGACCGCGAGATCCAGGCGTGGGTGGGCGTGGTCCCTTCGGGGGGTTCAGGCTCCGCAGGAGCGGAGGAACGTGCGGGTGCGCCGGGCGATCGGCAGGGGCTGGTCCGGCGGGCAGGGGTACATGTCCTGCTCGACGATGGCGAACAGCTCCACCCCGAGGCGCTGCGCCGCCGTCAGGACCGGCGCCAACTCGGGTACGCCGGACGGCGGTTCACACATCACCCCGCGCTGCACGGCGGGCCCGAACGGGACCTCGCCCGCGCGCACCTCGGCGAGGATGTCGGGGTCGACCTGCTTGAGGTGCAGATAGCCGATGCGCTCGCCGTAGGTCTCGATGAGCTTGACGCTGTCGCCGCCGCAGTAGGCGTAGTGCCCGGTGTCCAGGCACAGGTTGACCAGTCCGGAGTCGGTCGAGTCGAGGAAGCGCTCGACATGGGCCTCGGTGTCGATGTGCGTGTCGGCGTGCGGGTGGACGACGATGTCGAGGCCGTAGGTCTCCTTGACCTCGTGCCCGAGCCGCTCCATGCCCTTGGCGAGATGGGCCCACTGCTCGCCCGTGAGCTCCGGCGGCTCGATGATCTCGGCGGTCTTGTCGTCGCGCCAGAAGGACGGGATCACCACGAGGTGCCGTGCGCCCATCGCCCGGGTGAGCGCGGCGACCTGCCCGACGTGCTCCCAGGTGGCGTCCCACACGGACGGTCCCCGGTGCAGCGAGGTGAAGACCGTGCCGGCCGACACCTGGAGGTTGCGCCGGGCCACCTCGTCGGTGAGGCGGGCGGGGTCGGTCGGCAGATAGCCGTACGGGCCCAGCTCGATCCACTGGTAGCCCGCCTCGGCGACCTCGTCGAGGAAGCGCTGCCAGGGGACCTGCTGGGGGTCGTCCGGGAACCAGACACCCCAGGAGTCCGGGGCCGATCCGACCCGGATGCGGTCCAGGGCAGGGGTCATGTCAGGAAGTCCCTTCGGAAGCGGCCGCCACCGGTGCCTGGAGGTCGTCCGCATCCGGCAGCCCCTCGACGTCGACGCCGCGGACCTGCGCCAACTCGTGCTTGAGCGCGGCCAGTTCGGCACCGCCGGCCATGTGGTTGGTCAGCTCCTCGAGGCTGACCTCGCTGCGGGCGGCGTTGAGTTCCATGGTGCCGAGGCGCAGCACGCTGAAGTGGTCGCCGACCATATAGGCGTGGTGGGGGTTGTGGGTGATGAAGATGACGCCGAGACCGCGGTCGCGGGCGGCGGCGATGTACTTCAGTACGACTCCGGACTGCTTGACGCCGAGGGCGGCGGTGGGCTCGTCGAGGATGAGGACGCGGGCGCCGAAGTGGACGGCGCGCGCGATGGCCACGGACTGGCGCTGGCCGCCGGAGAGGGTGCCGATGGGCTGGTCCAGGTCGTCGAGGACGATGCCCATGTTGCGCAGTTCGTCGTCGGCGGTCCGCTTCATGCGGGCGATGTCGAGGCGGCGCACGGGCCAGGGGCCGCGGGTCAGCTCGGAGCCCAGGAAGAAGTTCCGCCACACCGGCATCAGCGGCACCGTGGCGAGGTCCTGGTAGACGGTGGCGATGCCGCGGTCGAGGGCTTCGCGGGGGGTGTTGAAGTGCACCGGTGCGCCGTCGACGAGGAACTCGCCCTCGGTGTGCTGGTGCAGCCCTGAGATGATCTTGATGAGGGTGGACTTGCCCGCGCCGTTGTCACCCAGGACGCAGGTCACCCGGCCCGGGCGGACGCTCAGGTCAACGCCGTGCAGGGCGCGGATGTTGCCGTACGACTTGCCTGCGCCGCGCAGTTCCACGATCGGCTCGGCGTCCGCGGGCCCGGTCTCCTCGACGGGGGTTCCGTCGGGCGGGGTTCCGTTGGTTGTCATGGGATCAGATCACCTCCGGGTCGCCTGGCGGCGGACCCACAGATTGACGAGGGCGGCGACGAGGAGCATCGCTCCCAGGAAGGCCTTGAACCAGTCGGGGTTCCAGTTGGCGTAGACGATGCCCTGGGACACCATCCCGAAGATGAAGGCGCCGATGACCGGGCCGATCGCGGAGCCGTAGCCGCCGGTGAGCAGACAGCCGCCGATGACCGCGGCGATGATGTACAGGAACTCGTTGCCCACGCCCTCGCCGGACTGCACGGTGTTGAACGAGAACAGCAGGTGCATGCCGACGAACCAGGCGCCGGCACCGACGCCCATGAAGAGCGCGATCTTGGTGAGGCCGACCGGGACGCCGACCGCGCGGGCGCTGTCCTTGTTGCCGCCGACCGCGAAGATCCAGTTGCCGAACTTGGTGCGCAGCAGCAGCCAGGTGGCGGCGGCGGCGAACACCAGCCAGTAGACAATGGTGATCTTGAAGCTCACTCCCCCGATGTCGAACTCGGAGGCGAAGACCTTCTTGGCCTGCTCGAAGCCGTCCATGTCGGCGATCGAGTCGCTCGCGACGTTGTCGGTGAAGATCTTGGTGACCGCCAGGTTGGCGCCCTGGAGGACCAGGAACGAGCCCAGCGTGACCAGGAAGCTGGGCAGGCCGGTCTTGATCAGCAGCCAGCCGTTGAACGCGCCGACGGCGAGGGACACGAGGAGCGCGACGAAGACGCCGGTCCACACGTTCATCGTCAGCTGGAAGCTCAGGATGGCGGCGGTGAGCGCCGAGGTCGTCACGGCGACACCCGCCGACAGGTCGAACTCGCCGCCGATCATCAGCAGGGCCACCGGCAGCGCCATGATGCCCATCACCGACGCCTGGTAGAGCACGGTGGACAGGGCGCTCGCGTCGCGGAAGGAGGGGGCCACCGCGAAGAAGAACACGTACACACCGACGGCGGCGATCAGCGCGCCGACCTCGGGGCGGGCCAGCAGCCGCCGCCCCAACGAGCGTTCGCCGGTACGGCCGTCCTTGGGGGCGGCCGGCGAGGCCGGCGACGAGGGACTCGTCGCCGGTGCCGTTGCTTGAGTCATTCAGATCACCGAGTGCCCTTCGCGGCGAACTCGGCGACCGTCTCGACGTTGGTCTTGTCGACGAAGGCAGGGCCGGTCAGCACCGGCTGCTCACCACCGCCGCTGTAATTGCCGTTGTTCTTGTAGAGCCACAGGGAGTCGACCGCCAAGTAGCCCTGAAGGTACGGCTGCTGGTCGACCGCGAACTGGATGTCGCCCTTCTTGATGGCGCTGGTCAGTTCCTTGTTGAGGTCGAAGGTGGCGATCTTGGCCTTGCTGCCCGCGTCGCTCACCGACTGCACCGCGGTCAGGGCGTACGGGGCACCGAGCGCGACCACGTAGTCGATGGAACTGTCCTGCTTGAGCTTGGCGGTGATCGTCGACTTCACCGACGGCATGTCGGTGCCGTTGACATACAGGTTCACCGTCGTGCCCTTGAACGTCTTCTTCACGCCGGCGCAGCGCTGGGTGAGCCCGACGTTGCCCTGCTCCTGGACCACACAGACGGCCTTCTTGGCGCCGACCTCGTTCAGCTTCTTGCCGAAGGCCTCGCCCGCCACACCCTCGTCCTGCCCGAAGAACTCCATCAGGCCCAGCGACTTCCAGTCACTCAACCCCGAGTTGAGCCCGACCACGGGTATGCCGGACTTCTCCGCCTTTGCCGCGACGCTCTTCATGGCGTCCGGCTTGGCCAGGGTGATCGCGATGCCGTCGACCTTCTGGTCGATCGCGTTCTGGACCAGGTTGGCCTGGTTGCCCGCGTTCGGGTCGGCCGAGTAGACCAGCTTGATGTTGTCCTTGGCGGCGGCCGCCTGGGCGCCCTTGCGGACGATGTCCCAGAACGTGTCGCCGGGCGCCTGGTGGGTGACCAACGCGACCGTCATACGGGGCGTGTTGGCCTTGCCGGCGGAGGCGCCGCTCCCGCCCTCCTCGGCCTTCTTGCCGCCGGAGCCGCTGGAGCAGCCCGCGACGAGCAGCGCGGAGGCGGCTGCCGCCGCGACGAGCGGGGCGATCCTGCGGGAGCGGGGGTAAAACGTGCGGTCCATCTTTCCAGCACCTCACTGTGCGACCAGAGGGAAAGGGAGCGGAGTGCTCCGGGCACAGGACCCGAGCCGGGGGCCTGGACGGGAAGCCCAGATCATGTGCCGATGACGCGGCTGCTTCGTTGGGACGCGATACAAGTCCCTGTTGCACCCACCTGTCAATACTTTGTTAAGACATCATTTCACTAGCAGGTCCGAATGTCCGTACAAACTATTGACACAAGACCGATGGGCGCCCTACACCTGGGAGACACCGCACCAGGCCATCAGGTCCCGGGGTGCCCGCATCCCCCGATGAGGAGCGACGTGCATGCCAGACTCCGTTGAAACTTTCGACCTGATCACTATGGGGCGCATCGGCGTCGACCTCTACCCCCTACAGCCGGGCGTTCCACTGCCGCAGGTCGAGTCCTTCGGGAAATTCCTCGGCGGTTCCGCCGCCAATGTCGCCGTGGCCGCCGCACGCCTCGGCCGCTCCACCGCGGTGATCACCCGGACCGGCAACGACCCGTTCGGCACCTATCTGCACCAGGCGCTCGAGGAGTTCGGCGTCGACGACCGGTTCGTCACCCCCGTCGACGCCTATCCGACGCCGGTCACCTTCTGCGAGATCTTCCCGCCGGACGACTTCCCGCTGTACTTCTACCGGCAGCCCAAGGCACCGGACCTGGAGATCCGCACCGAGGAGCTCGACTTCTTCGCCCTCCGCGCCGCCCGAATCTTCTGGATCACCGGCACCGGGCTGAGCGAGGAGCCCAGCCGCTCCGCCACGCTCGCCGCCCTCAAGGCCCGCACCAAGGGGGGCACCACGGTCTTCGACCTCGACTGGCGCCCGATGTTCTGGCAGGACCCACGGGCGGCCCGCCCGTACTACGCCGAGGCGCTGCGCCACGCGACCGTGGCCGTCGGCAACCTCGACGAGTGCGAGATCGCCACCGGCGTACGCGAACCCCGGGCCTGCGCCGAGGCGTTGATCGAGGCGGGCGTGGAACTGGCCGTCGTCAAACAGGGCCCCAAGGGTGTCCTCGCCGTGCACCGCGACGGCACCACCGCCGAGGTGCCGCCCGTCCCGGTGGAGGTCGTCAACGGCCTCGGCGCGGGCGACGCGTTCGGCGGCTCGCTCTGCCACGGGCTGCTGGCGGGCTGGGAGCTGGAGCGGACCATGCGCTACGCCAACGCGGCCGGCGCCCTCGTCGCCTCCCGCCTCGCCTGCTCCTCCGCGATGCCCACCCTCGATGAGGTCGAGGACCTCGTCGCGCGCGGATGACCCGCCACCCCGAACGGAGCCTGTCTTGACCATCAGCATCCCCGACCTCGCCACGGTGCGGGCCCGGCATCCGGAGGCCATCGCCGAAGCGGCCGGCCGCCGCACGCGCCGGCCGCTGATCGGCGAGAGCGGCCGCCTCCTGATCGTCGCGGCCGATCATCCGGCGCGCGGCGCGCTCGGCGTGGGCGGCCGAGGGCTGGCCATGGCGCATCGCGCCGATCTGCTCGAGCGCCTGTGTGTCGCGCTGTCCCGGCCGGGTGTGGACGGGGTACTGGCCACCGCCGACATCCTGGAGGACCTGCTGCTCCTGGGTGTGCTGGAGAACAAGGTCGTCATGGGGTCGATGAACCGCGGCGGCCTGGCCGGCGCGTCCTTCGAGATGGACGACCGCTTCACCGGGCACCGCGCCGAGGACATCGAGCGGCTCCGCTTCGACGCGGGCAAGCTGCTGCTGCGCATCGACTACGCCGACCAGGGGTCTTCGGCGACCCTGGAGTCCACGGCCCGCGCGATCGACGACATGGCCGCGCGCCGACTCCCCGTGTTCGTCGAGCCGTTCATCTCGCGCCGGGTGGACGGCACGGTCCGCAACGACCTCGGCGCCGAGGCCGTCACCCGCTCCATCGCCATCGCCTCGGGCCTCGCCGGCACCTCGGCGTACACCTGGCTCAAGCTGCCGGTCACCGAGGATCCCGACGACATGGGCGAGGTCCTCGAGGCCTCCACCCTGCCCGCCGTGCTGCTCGGCGGCGAGGTCGGCGAGGACCAGGAGGGCGCGTACGAGAGATGGCGCAAGGCGCTGCGGCTGCCCACCGTCCAGGGCATGGTCGTGGGCCGCTCACTCCTGTATCCCGCCGACGGCGGCGTGGCGACGGCGGTGGACACCGCGGTCGGCCTGCTCTGACATCACCGACCCGGTCCAGGAAAGGCATCATGACGACCACGCACCACCTCCCCGCGGGCAAGGCGGCGAACGGCCCCTACACGGTGGACATCTCCCCCGAGTCGGCCGGCTGGGGCCACTCCAGTCTGCGCGTGCTGGAACTGCCCGCCGGCGGATGGCACTCCTTCGACACCGGCGACAGCGAGTGGATCGTGCTGCCGCTGGCGGGGTCCTGCACGGTGGCCGTCGGCGGCGAGACCTTCCGCCTGGCCGGGCGCGAGAGCGTCTTCAGCGGGGTCAGCGACTTCGCCTATGTGCCGCGCGACGCCCAGGTCTCCCTCGCCTCGCGCGGCGGCGGCCGCTTCGCGCTGACCGGCGCCCGCTGCACCGAGCGGCTGCCCGCCCGCTACGGGCCCGCCGCCGCCGTCCCGGTCGAGCTGCGCGGCACCGGCACCTGCTCCCGCCAGGTCAACAACTTCGCCGCGGCGGTCCCCGCCGGGGGCGATGCCGGACAGGGTTTCGCGTGCGACCAGCTGATCGCCGTCGAGATCATCACGCCGGGAGGCAACTGGTCCTCGTTCCCGCCCCACAAGCACGACGAGCACCGCCCCGGTGAGGAGTCCGAGCTGGAGGAGATCTACTACTTCGAGATCGCCGCCCACGACGGCACGCCCGGCCTGGGCTACCAGCGGGTCTCGCCCTCCGGCCACGGCCGGGGCACCGACGTCCTGGCCGAGGTGCGCAGCGGCGACACCGTCCTCATCCCGGACGGCTGGCACGGCCCGTCGATGGCGGCGCCCGGCCACGACATGTACTACCTCAACGTGATGGCGGGTCCCGGCGCCGAGCGCGACTGGCTGATCCGCGACCACCCCGACCACGCCTGGATCCGCGCCACCTGGCCGGATCAGCCCGTGGACCCCCGACTCCCCCGCTACACCGCCCCGTCCCAGTGAGGTCCCGATGAGCCAGGTCCCCATGGACCAGTCCACCCGCCGCCTGACCGTCGCCCAGGCGCTGGTGCGTTTCCTGTCCGCGCAGTACACCGAGCGCGACGGCGTACGGCACCGCCTGATCGCCGGCACCTGGGGCATCTTCGGCCACGGCAACGTGGCGGGCATCGGCCAGGCGCTCCTCGAAGCCGGCGAGCAGGCCATGCCGTTCCACCAGGGCCGCAACGAGCAGGCGATGGTGCACGCGGCGGTCGGCTACGCCCGCCAGCTGGGCCGCCTCTCCGCCCAGGCCGTCACCACGTCCATCGGCCCCGGCGCCACCAACCTGGTCACCGGCGCCGCCCTGGCCACGATCAACCGTCTCCCGGTGCTGCTCCTGCCCGGCGACTACTTCGCGACGCGCGCCGCGGACCCGCTGCTCCAGCAGCTGGAACACCCGGTGGAGGCAGACCTGTCGGTGAACGACACCCTGCGCCCGGTCTCCCGCTACTTCGACCGGATCACCCGCCCGGAGACGCTCGTCCCGTCCGCGCTCGCCGCCATGCGGGTCCTCGCCGACCCGGCCGAGACCGGCGCGGTCACCCTCGCCCTGCCGCAGGACGTGCAGGCCGAGGCGTACGACTGGCCCGAGGAGTTCTTCGCCGAGCGCGTCTGGCGCGTACGCCGCCCCGCGCCCGACCCGGTCGAACTGGCCGAGGCGGCCCGGGCGATCCGCGGCGCCGAGCGGCCGCTGATCGTCGCGGGCGGCGGCGTCCACCACAGCGAGGCGGAGACGGCGCTGCGCGAGCTGGTGGACGCCACCGGCATCCCCGTCGCCTCCACCCAGGCGGGCAAGGGCTCGCTGCGCCACGACCACCCCGCCGACCTCGGCGGCATCGGCCACACCGGCACCGCGGTCAGCGACGACCTCGCGCGCACCGCCGACCTGGTCATCGGTGTCGGCACCCGCTACACCGACTTCACCACGGCCTCCGCCACCCTGTTCCGCAACCCCGGAGTGCGGTTCGTCAACCTCAACATCACCGCCTTCGACGCCCACAAGCTCGCCGCCCGGCCCCTGGTCGCCGACGCGCGGGCGGGCCTGGAGGCGCTCGCCGAGGCGTTGGCGGGCCATCGTGTGGACGCGGCGTACGAGGCCGAGTACCGCTCGGGCAAGGAGCGTTGGGAGCGGGTCGTGGCCGACGCCTTCCGCGCCGACGACGAGAACGCCGTGCCGACCCAGACCCAGGTGCTCGGCGCCCTTGACTCCGTCGTGGGCGACGCGGACGTGGTCATCAACGCGGCCGGCTCTCTCCCCGGCGACCTGCACAAACTGTGGCGAGCCCGCTCGCCGCGCCAGTACCACCTGGAGTACGGCTACTCCTGCATGGGCTACGAGATCCCGGCCGGTATCGGTGTCCAGCAGGCCGCCCCCGGCACGCCCGTGTGGTCGCTGGTCGGTGACGGGACGTATCTGATGATGCCGACCGAGATCGTCACCGCCGTCCAGGAGTCGCTGCCCGTCAACCTGGTCCTGATCCAGAACCACGGCTACGCCTCCATCGGCGGCCTGTCCGAGAGCGTGGGCGGCGAGCGCTTCGGCACCGCCTACCGCTACCGGGCCGCGGACGGCACCTTCTCCGGCGCGCCGCTGCCGGTGGACCTCGCCGCCAACGCGGCCAGCCTCGGCATGGACGTCATCCGGGCCAAGACCGTACGGGAACTGCGCGACGCCCTCGCCGAGGCCCGCGCCTCGGACCGGCCGACCTGCGTGTACGTCGAAACTGACCCGGCGCCCACCGCTCCCCCGGCACAGGCGTGGTGGGACGTGCCCGTCGCCGAGGTGGCCTCCCGCGAGGCCGCGGTGGACGCCCGCGCGACCTACGACGGGCACACCGCCGAACGCCGCCGACACCTCTGACTCCTCCTGCCTCCCGGCTCACGAAAGGACCCGCCATGAGGACCATCAACCTGAACTTCCCCAGCCACTCCTGATGTCCCGTCACAGGAACCCCGCCACCCCCGTACGCCTCGACTTCGCACTCGACCGCAACAGTCCGGTGCCGCTCTACTACCAGCTCGCCCAGCAGCTGGAGCATGCGATCGAGCACGGCGCGCTGGGCCCGGGCAGCCTCCTCGGCAACGAGATCGAGTTCGCCGGGCGGCTCGGTCTGTCCCGGCCCACCGTGCGCCAGGCCATCCAGTCGCTGGTCGACAAGGGGCTGCTCGTGCGCCGCCGGGGCATCGGCACCCAGGTGGTGCACAGTCAGGTCAAGCGCCCGCTGGAGCTCAGCAGCCTGTACGACGACCTGGAGGCCGCCGGCCAGAACCCCGCGACGCGGGTGCTGCGCAACGAGGTCCAGCCGGCGTCCGCCGAGGTCGCGGCCGCCCTGGGCCTCGCCGAGGGCGGCGATGTGCACCACATCGAACGGCTGCGCCTCGCCCACGGCCAGCCGGTGGCGTTCCTGTCCAACCACGTGCCGGCCGGCCTGCTGGACCTCGGCACCGCCCGGCTGGAGGCGACCGGCCTGTACCGGATGATGCGCGCCGTCGGCATCACCCTGCACAGCGCCCGCCAGTCCGTGAGCGCCCGCGGCGCGACCGCCCAGGAGGCCGAGCGGCTGGACGAGCACGAGGGCGCCGCCCTGCTCACCATGCGGCGCACCGCCTACGACGACACCGGCCGCGCCGTCGAATACGGCACCCACATCTACCGCGCGTCACGGTACGCCTTCGAGTTCCAGCTCCTCGTACGGCCCTGAAGGCGCCCCGCCCCGCGCGTGCAACCTTCTCGCAACGTGGCGGCTGGTCGGCTGAGGGCATGGATCCGACCGTGGAGATGGTCCCGCGCGTGGAGCTCACCCCTGCCGCCGCCGAGCTGGTGCGGCGGCTGCGGGCGGCCCACGGACCGCTGATGTTCCATCAGTCAGGCGGCTGCTGCGACGGCAGCGCGCCCATGTGCTATCCGGACGGCGAGTTCCGCACCGGCGGCTCCGACGTGCTGCTCGCGGAGCTGGAGGTCGAGGGCGTCGACGAGGCGGTGGGCTTCTGGATGTCGAGGAACCAGTACGAGGTGTGGAGCCACACCCGGCTGATCGTCGATGTCGTACCCGGCCGAGGCAGCGGCTTCTCCCTCGAAGCACCCGAAGGAGTGCGTTTTCTGATCCGTTCCCGCGTCGTCGACGCCTAGGTACCGCGCCGGCCACCGACATCTGGTGCACTTCCCCTGATTCCTGGGACAGTTGACGAGACATCAGGGGGGACTGTGACGCGTCGCGGCGGACGGCTCAGAACGGTACTGACGGTACTCACGGCCTGGAGCGCGCTGGCCGGTGCGGCCCTGGCGGGAGCGGCGCCGGCCGGCGGCGCGCCGAGGAGCGTCCCGCTCGCGCCGGGCGTCGAGTACACGCAGTTCGACATCCCGGCGGACCGAGGAGTGACGCACGCCCATCTCCTGAGCGTCGATCTCGCCGATCCGCGGGTGCGGGTCGGCCTCCTGCACCCGGGCGCCGTCGCGGCCCGCGCCCCGGTCTCACGGCTCGCCGACTCGCAGGGCGCGCTCGCGGGCATCAACGGCGACTTCTTCAACATCACCGAGACCCAGCACCCGGGGGTCGAGGCGACCGGTTCGACCGACGGTCCGGCGATCGCGGACGGGCACACACTCAAGGCAGCCGTGCCGAACGGCCAGCGCTTCGGGCCGGCGCTGCCGCCCGGTACGACCACCGAGGACGTGCTCGGCGTCGGCGACGACCGCCGGGCCCGGCTCGACCGCCTGGCCCTCGAAGGATCCGTGGACACCGCGGCGGGAGAGCTGCCGCTCCGCGGGCTCAACCAGTACGCGCTGCCGGAGGGTTCGGTCGGCGCGTACACCGCGGACTGGGGCAGTGTCTCGCGCGCCCGGGCCGTGTGCGGCACGGACACCGACCGGGCGGCGCCGTGCAGTACGGACACCTACGAAGTGACGGTCAGGGACGGCCAGGTGGTGTCCTTCGCCGACTCCCCCGGCAGCGGACCGATCGCCGCCGGCACCACGGTGCTGGTCGGCCGCGAGGCAGGCGCGCAGCAGTTGCGGAAGCTGTCCACGGGCGAGGAGGTGTCGGTGGAGCACCGTCTGGTGGCGGCCGGGTCGCAGGTCGCGTACAGCTTCGCGATCGGCGGATACCCGGTGCTGAGGCAGGGGAAGCCGCTGCCGGGCCTCGACACCGTCACCTCGGCCGTACGCACCGCGGTGGGCATCAAGGACGCCGGCCGCCGTCTGCTGCTCCTCGCGATCGACGGCGCCGCCGCCTACCGCAGCGGCCTGACCATCGCCGAAGTCGCCTCGGTCATGCGCGGCTTGGGTGCCACCGAGGCCTTCAGCCTCGACGGCGGCGGCTCGACCACGCTGGTCGCCCGCGCTCCCGGGGCGACCTCCGTGACCGTACGCAACCACCCGAGCGGCGGCGCCGAACGGCCGGTCCCGAACGGCATCGGGGTGTTCACCCGGACGTGACCGGGCACCGTCCGGCCCGCATCCCTGGCCTCCCGCAGGCTAGGGGTGCAGGCTGCTGACGATGTCCGCCGTCGCCAGCAGGCCGTTGTGGATGGTCGGGGCCATGCTGGAGCCGGCCAGGAAGAACCCGAGCAACACGCAGATCAGGCAGTGCGACAACTTCAGTGCCCCGTTGCGCACGAAGACCACCACAAGGATCAGAAGCAGCAGCACCACAGAGATGGAAATGGCCATCGGAACCTCCTCCGCCACGTCGATACCGCGGCTTTAGGCCGCAAGTGTCGCGTAGCGGAGGGTTCGTCCGGGCGGCTGACGTGTCCCCCGAACGTGTGGTGTCTACGGCCGCTCGTGGGCGTCGAGGAACGCCTCCAGGCCCGCGAGGTCGTCCGTGTTGACGTAGTCGACGTCCGCGGCGAGCAGCTCGGCCCACAGCGCGTCCCGGTCCGGGCCCGCCCGATCGGGCGTGGCCCACAACCGCACCTTCTGCCGGCGTGCGTGCGCCGCCGCGACGATGCCCCGCAGCTTCTGCCGCTCGGCGCCCGGGAACGGGCCCGCCCCGAGCCAGCTGAAGTTGAGCGTCCAGTTGTCGCTGATCAGCGGGATGAGGGAGGCCGGGGCTGAGCTGCCGAGATCGGTGAGGCGACCGTCGTAGAAGGCGCGGCGCACGCTCTGCGCCTCCATCGGCGTACGGGCCGCGCGGTCGCCGGAGATCACGGCCGTGACCGGGCCGGGGTGCACGCGGCCGTGCGCGTACGTGGTGAACAGGTTGCGGTAGCGCCGTAGATGGCGGTCGAGTTCGAGGTAGGTGGACGAGCCCTCGGTCTTGATGTCGATGAGAAGTTGCAGGGGCGTGCGCCACCCCCGGTACACGGAGCCGTGGTTGGCCCTGACGCGGGCGGCCAGCGGATCGAGGTAGAGGGATTCGAGGGTGCGGGCCGGGTCGAGGTCCGCCGGGTCGTGGGCCACGAGGAGCTGGTCGCCGACGAGGTAGATGTCGGCCTCGACGCTGCCGAAACGATGGCCGAGGGCGTCGAACAGGGGCCGCGGGTGCTCGTAGTCGTTGTGCGCGTGGGCGCGCCGCAGCGGGCGCGGGCCGTGCCCCCGCTCGCTCGCTCGTGCGTGCGCGGGCAGCGCGACGGAGCCGGCGAGGGCGGCGCCGAGGGTGGTGAGGGCTCTGCGACGGGTGGTGAGGGCCATGCTCTGCCTCCCTGGAAGTGCCGTACGGGACACCGGCGAGTATGCGGCGCCCGCGAGCCCAAGGGGCAGGGCCGTGCGCGGAGTTGGCCGGACCGCCGCCGTGCGTTCACTTCGTCGCGGCGGGGCACACCGAAAGGCCCGCCCCAGGTGGGGCGGGCTTCTTCCGGGTGTGCGTCAGGGGGCCCGGAGGTCGACCAGTTCGGCCAGCGCCTCGCGGTGACCGCCCGCCGTGCCGTACGCGATCGAGTCCGCCTTCGCCCGCTTGAGGTAGAGGTGGACCGGGTGTTCCCAGGTCATGCCGAGGCCGCCGTGCAGCTGGAGGGCCTCCTCCGCGGTGCGGACGGCGACCGGGGCCGCGTACGCCTGGGCGACGGCGACCGCCACGTCGCTGTCCGCGCTGCCGGTGGCGAGCGCGTCGGCCGCGTTCCGCGCCGCCGCCCGCAGGCTGACGACTTCCAGCCACAGCTGCGCGAGCCGGTGCTTGAGCGCCTGGAAGCCGCCGACGGGCCGGTTGAACTGCTTGCGCTCCTTCAAGTAGCGCACCGTTTCCGTCAAGCACCAGTCGGCCACGCCGAGTTGCTCGGAGGCGAGCAGTCCGGCACCGGCGCGCAGGGCCCGGCGTACGGCGGGCTCGGCGGCGCCCACGCGACGCGCCGGCGCTCCCTCGAAGGTGACCGTGGCGACCGGCCTGGTGAGGTCGAAGGAGACCTGCGGAGTGATCGTGACGGTGGCCGTGTCGTCGGCGTTCACCGCGTACAGCCCGCCGTCCTCTGCGGGCACCAGCAGCACATCGGCGGCCGCCGCGTCCGCGATGCCGGTCAACTCGCCATGCAGCGCGCCGTCTTCATGGCGTACGGCCCGGTAGGCTCCGCCCGGCGCGACGGACAGCGCGACGGCGAGCGCGCCCACCGTCCGCCCCGACGCGAGCGCGGCCAGCAGCTTCGCGGCCTCGTCGCCCTCACCGGCCAGCAGTGCCTCGGTGGCGACGACGGCACTGGTGAGGTAGGGCACGGGGGCGACCGCGCGGCCCAACTCCTCGAGGACCACGGCGGCTTCACGGTGCGAGGCACCCTGGCCGCCCTGCGCCTCGGGCACCAGGAGACCCGCGAGTCCCATGCCGTCCGCCAGGGCCTTCCACAGGGCGCGGTCGTGCGGGGCGTCCGACTCCGTGCGGGCGATGACGTCCGCCGCCCCGCAGTGATCGCGGAGGAGGTCGCGGACGACGGCGCGCAGTGCCTCTTCCTCCTCCGAGTACAGCAGATCCGGCTGCGTGCTCCGCGTGGTCATCGGGCGAGGTCCTTCCATGCGACGTCCTTGTCGGTGCGCGGCTCGGACGGCAGGCCCAGGACGCGTTCGGCGACGATGTTGAGCAGGACCTCGCTGGTCCCGCCCTCGATGCTGTTGCCCTTCGAGCGGAGGTAGCGGTAGCCCGCGTCGCGGCCGGTGAAGTCGACCAGTTCGGGTCGGCGCATCGTCCAGTCGTCGTACAACAGGCCTTCCTCGCCGAGGAGTTCGACCTCCAGCCCGCTGATCTCCTGGTTGAGGCGGGCGAACGACAGCTTCATGCCGGCGCCCTCGGGGCCGGGCTGGCCCGCCACGAGCTGCTGGCGCAGCCGCTCGCCGGTGAGACGGGCGACCTCGGCCTCGACCCACAGCTTCAGCAGCCGCTGGTGCAGATCGTGGGTGCGCAGTTCGGGGCGCTCGCGCCAGGTCCCGGCGACCGGGCCGATCATGCCGCCTTCGCGGGGCAGCCGCATGCCGCCGATGGCGACGCGTTCGTTGTTCAGCGTGGTCTGCGCGACCCGCCAGCCGTCACCGACGTCGCCGAGCCGGCGGGAGTCGGGGATGCGGACGTCGGTGAGGAACACCTCGTTGAACTCGGCCTCGCCGGTGATCTGGCGCAGCGGCCGGACCTCGACGCCCGGGTCGGTCATGTCGCAGATGAAGTAGGTGATGCCCCGGTGCTTGGGCACGTCCGGGTCGGTGCGGGCGATGAGGATGGCCCAGCGGGCGACGTGGGCGCTGGACGTCCACACCTTCTGCCCGTTGACCACCCACTCGTCGCCTTCACGGACGGCGCGCGTGCCCAGCGCGGCCAGGTCGGACCCGGCGCCCGGCTCGCTGAAGAGCTGGCACCAGACCTCCTCGCCGGCCCACAGCGGGCGCAGATAGCGCCGCTTCTGCTCCTCGGTGCCGTAGCCGAGGATCGTCGGCGCGGCCATGCCGAGGCCGATGCCGATACGCCGGGGGTCGTTGTCGGGGGCGCCCGCGGCCTCCAGTTCGGCGTCCACGACGGCCTGGAGCGTGCGCGGCACCCCGAGCCCGCCGAGTCCCTCCGGGTAGTGCACCCAGGCGAGTCCGGCGTCGAAACGGTCCTTGAGGAAGTCGAGCCGGTCCGTGGTCTCCGGCGGATGTGCGGCCAGCAACTCCTGGGTGAGGCGGCGCAGTTCGGCAGCGTCGGTCATGCGGTTGCTCCGTTCTCGAGCGAGGGGACCACGGCGACACGGCCCGTCGTGACGCCGTCGGCGACCCGCTGCACGGCGGCGGCGGCGCCGCCGAGCGGCACCCGCTCACTGACCAGCGGCTTGATCGCACCGCGCGTCGCCAGTTCGGTGAGCTGCTCGTGGCAGTGCTGGACCAGCTTGGGATTCTTGGTGTTGTAGAGGCCCCAGTGCAGGCCGAGGATCGCGTAGTTCTTCACCAGGGCGTGGTTCAGGGCGGGGCTCGGGATGGTGCCGCTCGCGAAGCCGACCACCACGATGCGCCCCTCGAAAGCGACGACCTTGGTGGACTGCGTGTACGCCGCCCCGCCGACGGGGTCGTAGATCACGTCCGCGCCGCGGCCGCCGGTCGCTTCCTTCACGGCGCCGATGACATCCTCGGTCCGTCGGTCCACGACGACGTCGCAGCCCAGCTCGCGGGCCACGGCGGCCTTGTCGGCCCCGCCGACGACGCCGATCACCGTGGCGCCCGCGGCCTTGCCGAGCTGCACCGCCGCGCTGCCGACCCCTCCCGCGGCAGCGTGCACGAGCAGGGTCTCCCCCGCCTCCAGGTGCGCCCGGCGGTGCAGACCGAACCAGCCGGTCTGGTAGCCGATGTGCAGGGCGGCGGCCTCGGCGTCGTCCAGCGCGTCGGGCGCGGGCAGCAGGGCCGCGGCATCGGCGACGGCGTACTCGGCGAAACCGCCGAACGGCAGCACGGGGTTCGCGAGGACGCGCCGTCCGTCCTCGGTCTCGCCACAGATCTCCACCCCGGGCGTGAACGGCAGCGGCGGCCTGACCTGGTACTGCCCGCGGCACAGCAGGGCGTCCGGGAAGTTGATGTTCGCCGCCCGCACCTTGAGGAGCACCTGGCCCTCGCCGGGCACCGGCCGCTCCACATCCTCGAGGCGCATCACCTCGCTCGGCTCGCCGTTCTGGTGCACTTGCCATGCCTGCATGCGGGGCCTCCACGGGACTGCTCGTCTGACCGGGGTCGATCGCATACTAAGCGGTCGCTTGCCCATCAGGGAACAGTCGCGTGCGTCACGAACGGGTGGGACGGGCCCGTACGTGCATCCGCTCCCCCTGCGGCCCGAACAGACTCAGAAACTCCGCCGGGCCCTCACCCGTGGACCCGAACCAGTGCGGCACCCGCGTGTCGAACTCGGCGGCCTCCCCCGGTCCGAGCACCACGTCGTGCTCGCCGAGGACCAGGCGCAGCCGCCCGGAGAGCACATAGAGCCACTCGTAGCCCTCGTGTGTCCGCAGATCCGGTTCGAGCTTGCGCTGGGGTTCGAGCACCTTGAACGCCTGTAGACCGCCGGGCTGCCGGGTGAGCGGCCAGTGGGTGCGGCCGTGCCGCACGATCGGTTTGGCCCGCACGCGCGGGTCGCTCACCGGCGGCGCCCCGACCAGCTCGTCGAGGGGCACCTGGTGAGCGCGGGCGATGGGCAGCAGCAGCTCCAGGCTGGGCTTGCGCAGCCCGGACTCCAGGCGCGAGAGCGTGCTCACGGAGATGCCGGTCGCCTCGGACAGCCCCGCGAGCGTGGCACCCCGTTCCTTCCGGATCCGCCGCAGCCGCGGCCCGACTTCGGCCAGAACCGCGTCCGTCTGCACTTCTTCGCTCTGCTCTTCCTCGCTCTGCTCTTCCTCGCTCATGCCCATATTGCAGAATCGGCAAAGCCATTTGTCAATACCGTCATGGTCGGGCGACCTTCTCCGTGGAGGTGGTCACCATGACCGAGAGGTACGAAGTGGTTGTCGTCGGCGGCGGCGCGGCGGGGCTGTCCGCGGCGCTGGTCCTCGGCCGGGCCCGGCGTCACACGCTCGTCGTCGACGCCGGCGAGCCGCGCAACGCGCCCGCCGCGCATCTGCAGGGCTTTCTGACCCGGGACGGCATGCCGCCCGCCGAGTTCCTCGCCGAGGGGCGGCGGGAGATCGGGCGGTACGGCGTCGAGCTGGTCCAAGGCCGCGTGGTGGACGTGGTCCGAGGCGGCGTCGGCGCGTTCGAGGTGACGCTCGCGGGCGGGCGTACGGTGCACGCGCGCCGGCTGGTCCTCGCCACCGGCCTGGTCGACGAGCTGCCGCCGGTGCCGGGCGTCGCCGAGCGCTTCGGGCGGGACGTGCTGCACTGCCCGTACTGCCACGGCTGGGAGGTCCGCGACGAGGCCTTCGGCGTGCTGGCCAGTACGCCGATGAGCGTGCACCAGGCGCTGATGGTCAGCCAGTGGTCCAAGGACGTGACCCTCTTCCTGCACACGGTCGGCGAGGACGAGCTCACGCACGACGACCGGCGCCGGCTCGCCGCGGCCGGGGTCACCCTGGTGTCCGGCGAGGTCGCGGGCCTGGAGGTGGACGAGGACCGGCTCACCGGGGTGCGGCTCGCGGACGGCACGACGCGGGACCGCTCGGTGCTGTTCGTCGCGCCCCGCGCCGTCCCGCGCACCGACCTGTTCGACCGGCTGGGCGCCGAGCTGCGGGAGACACCGTTCGGCACGTATCCGGTGGTCGACGAGACGGGCCTGACGACCGTGCCCGGCGTGTGGGCGGCGGGAAACGCGATCGGATTCGCGGAGCAGCTGGTGAACGCGGCGAGCGGCGGCTACCGGGCGGGCGCCGTGATCAACGGAGACCTGCTCTTCGCGGACCTCGACGCCGCCGCGGGTCCCGCCGCTTCGGGCGAGGCCGAGAACGCGGCTGAGCGGGTGTAGACCGGCCGCCTCCGTTGCACCATGGCTGCATGCTGCTGAGCCGCCTCGCCCATGTGTCCCGGGAGGTCGCCGCCACCTCGGCGCGGTCCCGGAAGATCGCGCTGCTCGCCGAGCTGTTCCGGGACGCCGACGCGGACGACGTGCCGATCGTGATCCCGTATCTGGCCGGACGCCTTCCGCAGGGGCGGCTCGGCATCGGCTGGAAGCTCCTCGGCCGGCCGGTCACGCCCGCGTCGGAGCCGTCGCTCACCGTGCGGGACGTGGACGCCCGGCTGACAGCGGTCGGCGCCGTCACGGGCACCGGCTCGCAGGCCGGGCGCGGGCGCCTGATGGGCGAGCTGATGGCGGCGGCCACCGACGTCGAGCAGGCCTTCCTGCGCGGGCTGCTCACCGGCGAGGTGCGGCAGGGCGCGCTGGACGCGGTCGCGGTCGAGGGGCTGGCCGAGGCGACCGGCGCGCCCCCCGCCGACGTACGACGGGCGGTGATGCTCGCCGGATCGCTCCAGACGGTGGCGCGGGCGCTGCTCGCGGAGGGCCCGGGGGCCCTGGACGGCTTCCGGCTCACCGTCGGCCGCCCGGTGCTGCCGATGCTGGCGCACACGGCGGGATCCGTGGCCGAGGCCGTCGGCAAGCTGGGCGCGTGTGCCGTCGAGGAGAAGCTCGACGGCATCCGCGTCCAGCTCCACCGCGACGGCGACCACGTACGGATCTACACCCGCACCCTCGACGACATCACCGACCGGTTGCCCGAACTCACCGCCGCCGCCCTGGAGTTGAAGGGCGACCGGTTCATTCTGGACGGTGAGGTCATCGCGCTGGACGGGAACGGGCGGCCGCGCTCCTTCCAGGAGATCGCCGGGCGCGTGGGCTCGCGCGTGGACGTGGCCGCGGCCGCCGCGTCGGTGCCCGTCTCCCCCGTGTTCTTCGACGCGCTGTCCGTCGACGGACGGGATCTGCTCGACCTGCCGTTCACCGAGCGGCACGCGGAGCTGGCCCGGCTGGTGCCCGAGCCGCTGCGCGTGCGGCGCGCGCTCGTGTCCGGTCCCGACGATGGCGCCGCCGCCGAGACGTTCCTCGCCGACACGCTCGCGCGCGGCCACGAGGGCGTCGTGGTCAAAGCCCTCGACGCCCCCTACAGCGCGGGCCGGCGCGGCGCCTCCTGGCTGAAGGTCAAGCCCGTGCACACCCTCGACCTGGTGGTGCTCGCGGCCGAGTGGGGCCACGGGCGGCGCACCGGCAAGCTGTCCAACCTGCACCTCGGGGCGCGCGCCGCGGACGGGTCCTTCGCGATGCTCGGCAAGACGTTCAAGGGCATGACCGACGCGATGCTGACCTGGCAGACCGAGCGGCTGACGGAGCTGGCCGTCGAGGAGAACGGCTCCGTGGTGACCGTACGGCCGGAACTCGTCGTCGAGATCGCGTACGACGGTCTCCAGAAGTCCACCCGCTACCCGGCCGGCGTCACCCTCCGCTTCGCCCGCGTCGTCCGGTACCGCGAGGACAAGACCCCGGCCGAGGCCGACACGGTCGAGACCTTGCTCGCCGCGCACCCGGAGGTGACCCGGTGAGCGGGAAGCGCAGCGCGGGGCTGCTGTTGTTCCGGCACACCGACGACGGTATCGAGGTGTTGCTCGGCCATATGGGCGGCCCGTTCTTCGCCCGCCGTGACGCCGGGGCGTGGTCCGTCCCGAAGGGCGAGTACGAGCCCGACGAGCCGGCCTGGGACGCCGCGCGCCGGGAGTTCCAGGAGGAGCTGGGGCTCGCGCCGCCCGACGGGCAGGCCGTGCCGCTCGGCGAGGTCCGGCAGGCGAACGGCAAGATCGTCACCGCGTGGGCGATCGAGGCGGACCTCGACCCGGCGACCGTGGTGCCCGGCACCTTCACGATGGAGTGGCCGCCGAAGTCGGGCCGAAGTCAGGAGTTCCCCGAGCTGGACCGGGTGGAGTGGTTCGGCCTGGACCGGGCGCGCGCCGTGATCGTGAAGGGGCAGACGGGGTTTCTCGACCGGCTGGCGGAGCACTCGGGCTGAGAGCACCCTTCGCGTTGCGCCGCCCCGCGCCGCGCGGGAGGGTCGAAGGACAGCCCGCATCAGGAGGTCGGCCATGCCCATCGCGACGGTGAACCCGGCGACCGGCGAGACGCTCAAGACGTACGAAGCCCTGGACGCCGAGGCGATCGAGCGCAGGCTCGCGGCGGCACAGAGCGCGTTCCGGACCCATCGCACGACCACGTTCGCCGAGCGGGCGCGGCTGCTGCACAGGGCGGCGGACCTGCTCGACGAGGACCAGCGGGACATCGCCCGGGTGATGACGACCGAGATGGGCAAGCCGGTCAAGCAGGCCCGCGCCGAGGCCGCGAAGTGCGCGAAGGCGATGCACTGGTATGCCGACCACGCCGAGGAGCTGCTCGCGGACGAGGAACCGGCCGATTCCGATGTGAAGGACTCCGGGGCCTCGCGCGCCCTGGTCCGCTATCGGCCGCTGGGCCCGGTGCTGGCCGTGATGCCGTGGAACTTCCCCCTGTGGCAGGTGGTCCGGTTCGCCGCGCCCGCGCTGATGGCGGGCAACGTGGGCCTGCTCAAGCACTCCTCGAACGTCCCGCAGACCGCCCTCTACCTGGAGGACCTGTTCCGCCGGGCCGGCTTCCCCGACGGCTGCTTCCAGACGCTGCTCATCGGCTCCGGCGCCGTCGAGGGCATCCTGCGCGACCCGCGCGTCCGGGCGGCCACGCTGACCGGCAGCGAACCGGCCGGCCGGGCCGTGGCCTCGGTCGCCGGGGACCAGGTCAAGAAGACGGTCCTGGAGCTCGGCGGCAGCGACCCGTTCGTCGTGATGCCGTCCGCCGACATCGACCGGGCCGCGAAGACCGCGGTGACCGCGCGGGTCCAGAACAACGGGCAGTCGTGCATCGCCGCGAAGCGGTTCATCGTGCACACGGACGTGTTCGACGCCTTCGCCGAGCGCTTCACGGCGGGCATGGCGGCGCTGAAGGTCGGCGACCCGCTGGACGAGGACACGGAGGTCGGGCCGCTCTCCACCGAGCAGGGCCGCACCGATCTGGAGGAGCTGGTCGACGACGCGGTCGAGAACGGCGCGACGGTGCTGTGCGGCGGCGAGCGCCCCGAGGGGTACACGGAGCGCGGCTACTACTACGCGCCGACCGTCCTCACCGACATCACCCCCGAGATGCGCATCCACCTCGAGGAGGCGTTCGGCCCGGTCGCCACGCTCTACCGGGCGGCCGATCTCGACGAGGCGGTGGCCATCGCCAACGACACGCCGTTCGGACTGAGTTCCAACGTCTGGACGCGCGAGGACGCCGAGGTCGACCGGTTCGTACGCGACCTGGAGGCCGGTGGCGTGTTCGTCAACGGGATGACGGCATCCCATCCCGCGTTCCCCTTCGGCGGGGTCAAGCGGTCGGGTTACGGTCGTGAGCTGTCCGGACACGGAATCCGCGAGTTCTGCAACATCACCACCGTATGGCACGGAGCGTGAGCGTTCCGCGGCTACGATCCCCTCTGTGAACCGCGAAGTGACCCTGCCTCTGATCGTCGACGACCGCGGCACGTTGCAGGTCTCGGCCGCCGACGTCAGCAAGCTGCTGCGCACGGTGGGCGGCCGGTGGCTGCATCTGGTGGAGGCCGGTCAGGACGGGCTGGACGAGGACACGGTGGCGACGCTCACCATCGAACTCGCCAAGCTCGCCGACCGCATCGACGTGGCCTGCATCGCCCACAGCAGCGGGACGACGGCCGGCTGACGTACGGGCGGCCCCTCAGGCCGTGCGCTGGTCCAGCTCCCACAGGGCGTGCCAGAACCTCGCCTCGTAGCCCTGGAGCAGCCGCCCGTAGCGCTGGGCCTCGTCCTCGTCGACCAGCCCGTAGTCCAGGCCTGCCTGCACGGCGGCCTGCGCCTTCTGTTCCAGCTCCGGCGCGGGCTCGGCGAAGAGGTCGAAGAAGCCGCAGGCCGCGTCGTCGAAGCCGTAGTGGCGGCGCAGGGCTTCGGCGATCGTCGCGCAGTAGCCGCCCCACGTGGCGAAGTTGGCGCTCAGCGCGAGCACCACGTCGGCCGGCGAGCCGTTCAGCGCGAGCCAGGCGACGTACGCCGGATAGGTCTGGCAGTCCGCGAGGGGCTCGTACGCGGCGGTCCACGCCTCGTCCACCCCGCAGGCGGCGGCGTACGCCGCGAGCCGGTCCCCGGCCAGATCCTCACTCTCCGTGAGAATGTCGAAGAACGCGGCGCACTCCGGTTCGTTCACCGACCGCTGTGCCAGATGCAGGAACGCCTGGCGGTCCGCCGCGATCACATGGCGCTGTTCGAGGGCGAGCGCCGCGAGTGTGGTGCGCCGGGCGGCACCCCGGGCGATCAGCGGCAGCAGCCGGTTGGCATGGGGGTCGGGGGCGAGTCTTCCGGTGGTCGTCTCCAGCAGTTCCCTTGCTGTCCGCGCCATCGCCGCCACTCCTTCGGCTTCGCTGCTCTGTTGCCCTCCCACCAGCGTCTCATGTGCTGGTCACGGGCGGGGGTCACGCACTGTCACTCGCTGGAACGGAGTAGTCCGACGGGATATCCACGCTCCCCCGGGTGATCGTGGGTGAGCCCCACTTCCCCCGGGGGACGAAGAGTCCTCCGGAAGGCGAAAGAAGGTCCTCCATGGCGACGCTGTGCAAACCCGCGGTCTCTGTCCCGGAACACGTGATCACAATGGAGGAGACGCTCGAACTGGCGCGCTCCCGACACCCCGATCACCCCCAACTCCCGCTCGCGCTGCGGCTGATCGAGAACACGGGGGTCCACACCCGGCACATCGTGCAGCCGATCGAGGAGACGCTGAAGCATCCTGGCTTCGAGGAGCGCAACCACGTCTACGAGGCCGAGGCCAAGGCCCGTGTCCCCGCGGTGGTGCAGCGGGCGCTGGACGAGGCCGAGCTGCTCACCACCGACATCGACGTGATCATCTACGTGTCGTGCACGGGGTTCATGATGCCCTCGCTGACGGCCTACCTGATCAACTCGATGGACTTCAGCTCCGACACCCGGCAGATACCCATAGCCCAGCTGGGCTGTGCCGCGGGCGGCTCGGCGATCAACCGGGCACACGACTTCTGCACGGCCTACCCCCAGGCCAACGCGCTCATCGTGGCCTGCGAGTTCTGCTCCCTGTGCTACCAGCCCACCGACCTGGGCGTCGGCTCACTCCTGTCGAACGGGCTGTTCGGCGACGGCATCGCCGCCGCGGCCGTCCGCGGCAAGGGCGGCACCGGCATCACGCTGGAGCGCAACGCGTCGTACCTGATCCCCAAGACCGACGAGTGGATCAGTTACGACGTCCGCGCCACCGGCTTCCACTTCCTGCTGGACAAGCGGGTGCCTGGCACGATGGAGCCGCTCGCTCCGGCACTCCAGGAGCTGGCGAGCCAGCACGGCTGGGACGCCTCCGACCTGGACTTCTACATCATCCACGCGGGCGGTCCGCGCATCCTGGACGACCTGAGCAAGTTCCTGCGAGTGCCGCCGGAGGCCTTCCGGTTCAGCCGGGCCACGCTCACCGAGTACGGCAACATCGCGAGCGCCGTCGTCCTGGACGCGCTGCGCCGGCTCTTCGACGAGGGCGGCGCCGAGCACGCGGCGCGCGGCATGCTCGCCGGCTTCGGGCCCGGCATCACCGCCGAGATGTCGCTGGGCCGCTGGCACCGCACCGACGAGGCGTAGAGAGATGACCGAGAAAACGATCACCGAGGCCCTGCCGCCCGTCCGCCACTGGCCCGCGCTCAACCTGACGGGCGTGGAGTTCGACCCGGTGCTGTCCCAGCTGATGAGCGAGGGTCCGGTCAGCCGGATCCAGCTGCCCAACGGCGAGGGCTGGGCGTGGCTGGTGACCCGCTACGACGACGTACGCATGGTCGCCAACGACCCCCGGTTCAGCCGCGCGGCGGTCATGGGGCGGCAGGTCACCCGGCTCGCCCCGCACTTCATTCCCACGGCGGGCGCGGTCGGGTTCCTCGACCCGCCCGACCACACCCGGCTGCGCCGCTCGGTGGCGGCCGCCTTCACGGCGCGCGGGGTGGAGCGGGTGCGGGAGAAGTCCCGCCGGATGCTCGACGAGCTGATCGACGAGCTGCTCCGGGGCGGGCCGCCCGCCGACCTCGTCGAGACGGTCCTGAGCCCCTTCCCGATCGCGGTCGTCTGCGAGCTGATGGGCGTGCCGGCCGCCGACCGGCACAGCATGCACACCTGGACCCAGCTGATCCTGTCCTCCGCGCACGGCGCCGAGGTCAGCGAGAAGGCCAGGAACGACATGGGCGCGCATTTCGAGCGGCTCATCGGCGAGCGGCGCGGCAGCACGGGCGAGGATGTCACTTCGCTGCTCGGCGCCGCCGTGGGCAGCGGCGAGATCACCCTCGACGAGGCCGTCGGGCTCGCCGTGCTCATCCAGATCGGCGGCGAGGCGGTCACCAACAACAGCGGGCAGCTGTTCTACATCCTGCTGACCCGCCCCGACCTCGCGGAACGGCTGCGCGCCGAGCCGAAGATCCGTCCGCAGGGCATCGACGAGCTGCTGCGCTACATCCCGCACCGCAACGCGGTCGGCCTCTCGCGGATCGCGACGGAGGACATCGAGATCCGGGGCGTACGCATCCGGGAGGGCGACACGGTGTACGTGTCGTACCTGGCCGCCAACCGCGACCCGGACGTCTTCCCGGATCCCGAACGGATCGACCTCACGCGCAGCCCGAACCCGCATGTGTCGTTCGGCTTCGGACCGCATTACTGCGTGGGCGGGATGCTGGCCCGGCTGGAGTCCGAGCTGCTGGTCGAGGCGCTGCTCGACCGGGTGCCGGGGCTGCGGCTCGCGGTCCCGCCGGGCCTGGTGCCCTTCAAGAAGGGTGCGTTGATCCGCGGGCCCGAAGCCCTGCCCGTGACCTGGTGAGCGGGCTCATGACGGCCACCGAAGGACTCCTCGTGCCGCCGGGGCACGGCCGCGTCGTCCGGACGCCCGCCCAGCACGTGACGTTCAAGGTGACCGGCACGCACTCACGGATGGCGTCGAGCTTCGAGGTGGTCGTACCGCCCGGCTTCGACGTGGGCGCGCATGTGCACACCCGCAGCGAGGAGCTGTTCTACGTGCTCGAAGGCGAGCTGGACGTGCTCGCCTTCGAGCCGCGGGTCCGCACGCCCGACAACTGGAAGCACTGGGAGTCCCGTTCGGGCACCCGGGTGGTACGGGCCACTCCCGGCACGGTCATCGTCGTACCGCCCGGCTGCCCGCACGCCTTCGCGAACCCCACCGACACCCCGGCGAAGATGTTCTTCCAGGCGTCCCCGCCACCGGACCACGAACGGTACTTCGACGAACTCCTGGAGATCCTGGGCAGCGGCGGCCCGCCGGACCACGCGGCGATCGAGGAACTGCGGGCGAGATACGACATCCAGCAGCTCACACCGCTGAGGCTGAAGCACCACTGAGATACCGCCGACCGCGGCGCCCCGCCAGGCGGCGTACTAACGGATCGGCATCCCCGACAGGGTGCGGGCGATCACCAGCCGCTGGATCTCGCTCGTCCCCTCGAAGATTGTATAAATCGCGGCATCCCGGTGCATCCGCTCCACCGGGTACTCCCGGGTGAAACCGTTGCCACCGAGGATCTGGACCGCCTGGGCGGTCACCTTCTTCGCGGTCTCGCTGGCGAACAGCTTCGACATGGACCCCTCGGCCGCGGTGAACGGCTTGCCGTTGACCGCCATCCAGGAGGCCCGCCACACCAGCAGCCGCGCCGCGTCGATGGACGTACGCATGTCGGCCAGCTGGAAGGCGACACCCTGGTTGTCGATGATCGGCCGGCCGAACTGCTCGCGCGTCTTCGCGTACTCCAGGGCCTCCTCGTACGCGGCCCGGGCCGTGCCCACCGCCATGGCGCCGACCGCCGGGCGGGACGCCTCGAACGTGGCCATCGCGGCGTTCTTCACGCGCTCGCCGCCCCCCGCCCTGGCCCGCTCGCGGGCCCGGGCCAGACGCTCGTCCAGCTTCTCCTTGCCGCCGAGCAGGCAGGAACCGGGAATCCGCGCGTTCTCCAGGACGACCTCGGCGGTGTGCGAGGCGCGGATGCCGTGCTTCTTGAACTTCTGCCCCTGGGACAGGCCCGGCGTGTTCGGCGGGACGATGAAGGAGGCGTGGCCCTTGGAGCCCAGCTCCGAGTCGACGACCGCGACCACGACGTGGACATTGGCGATGCCGCCGTTGGTCGCCCAGGTCTTCGTGCCGTTGAGGACCCACTCGTCCTTGGCCTCGTCGTACACGGCACGGGTGCGCATCGAAGACACGTCGGAGCCGGCGTCGGGCTCGGAGGAGCAGAACGCCGCGACCTTGACATCGTTGGCATCGCCGTACATCTGGGGGATCCAGGTGCCGATCTGCTCCTCGGTGCCGTTGGCGAGGACGCCCACGGCGGCGAGGCCGGTGCCGACGATGGACAGGGCGATGCCCGCGTCGCCCCAGAACAGCTCCTCCATCGCCATGGGTATGCCGAGGCCGGTGGGGTCGAAGTACTGCTGGGCGTAGAAGTCCAGGGAGTAGATGCCGACCTTCGCGGCCTCCTGGATGACCGGCCACGGCGTCTCTTCACGCTCGTCCCATTCGGCGGCCGCGGGGCGGATCACATCGGCGGCGAAGCCGTGCAGCCAGTCCCTGACCTCCTTCTGTTCGTCGTTGAGCTCCATGGTGAACTCGGCCATGTCCCCTCCAGCGCTGCATTAAGGTGTTACTTGCGGTAACCAGAGTCTGTTACTGACCAGTAGGGAAAGTCAACTCCCGGGCCTCCTTCGGCAGCCCGTTCGATACGAGCAGGCCTGTGGGTGTTAGTTTGCGCAGGCGTCACCGAAAACAGCACGGGTGGGGAGAGGCTCATGGACACCACGCAGCAGCGGACCGATCAACAGCGGTCCGCCGATCGCCGTCGGCGCGAGCTGCTGGAGGCCGCCGACAGAGTGGTGCTCCGCGACGGCCCCGGGGCCTCGATGAACGCCATCGCCGCGGAGGCCGGCATCACCAAGCCGATCCTCTACCGCCACTTCGGCGACAAGAGCGGCCTGTACGCCGCCCTCGCCAAGCGCCACACCGACGCCCTGCTCGACTCGCTGCGGGCCGCGCTCGACGCACCCGCGGAACGCAGGGAGCGCGTCGAGTCCACACTCGACACCTACCTCGCCGCGATCGAGGCACGGCCGCAGGTGTACCGGTTCCTGATGCACCCGTCGGAGGGCGGCTCGCAGAGCGACCAGGGCTTCGACACGGGCAAGAACTCCGTTCCCGTGCTGCGGCGCATGGGCGAGGAACTGGCACAGGTCATCGAGGAACGGCTCGACCTCGGGCCCGGCAGCCAGCAGCTCGCGCGGGTGTGGGGGCACGGGATCGTCGGCATGATGCATGCGGCGGGCGACTGGTGGCTGGGCGAACGGCCGTGCTCGCGGGCCGAGTTGGTGCGGAGTCTGGCCGACCTGCTGTGGGGACGGCTCGCCGCGGCGGGCGACAAGATCGGCGGCCCTGGGTTCTGAGAGCCGCCTCCCGGGTTCGGGGCGTCGTGGCTGGTCCCGGGTTTCCCGGTGGTCCGTGGCTGGTCCCGGGTTCTGGTCGCCCCTGGCCGATCCCGGGTTCCGGTCGTCCATGGTTGGTCTCGCACCCCTAGCGGGGCTCCGGGGCTCTTTGGCGATTCCACGGGGCCCGTGCCGCCTGTCGCATCACCCTTCGGTGTCGCCAGCCGGAGACCCGGTCCACATACACCCCGCCGTCGAGGTGATCGCACTCGTGTTGCAGGCACCGGGCGAACCACCCCGTCCCGAGCACCCGCACCGGCTCGCCGTCCGTCGTGAAGCCCTCGACGACGGCACGGTCGTACCGCTCGGTGCCCGCCTCCAGGCCAGGCAGCGACAGACAGCCCTCCGGCCCCCGCAACACCACACCGTCCGCCTCGATCAGACGCGGATTCACCACATGTCCGACATGACGGACATCCTCGTCGTCGGGACAGTCGTAGACGAAGACCCGTAGCGGCACGCCGATCTGGTTCGCGGCGAGGCCCACCCCGTTCGCCGCGTACATCGTGGCGAACATGTCCTCGACGAGGCGGGCCAGTTCGGGGCCGTGGTCGGTCACCTCCTCGCACGGTGCGTGCAGGACGGGGTCGCCGAGCAGAGCGAGGGGTCTGACGTGCCCTCGGGTGCCCGGGATGGAGCCGTGTCGCATGGCGGCAAGGGTACGGTCCTCAATGTCGCGCGGGCACCGGGGTGGTGCCGCGATTCGGGCCGGTGAGTGGATCTCGATAGGCTGAGGCCCACACGTTGCCGGGACAGGGCGCGGCGCTGTACGCAAGGAGGATCGAGAACTGATGGCAGGCAACTCGGACCCGCTGACGCCGCGGGCCAAGCTGGCCGTGACGGCGGGCAAGGCGGTCGCGGCGGCATCGAGGGCCGCGGGACGCGGGAGCGGATCGGTGATCGGCGGCCGGGTGGCACTCAAGCTCGACCCCGACCTCCTCGCCCGGCTCGCCCAGCACCTGGACGTGATCCTGGTGTCGGCCACCAACGGCAAGACCACCACGACCCGGCTGATCGCGGAGGCGCTGCGCGCCGCGGGCCCGGTCGTGTCCAACGCGCTCGGCGCCAACATGCCGGCCGGCATCACCTCGGCGCTCGCGGGCGGCTCGGACGCCAAGTACGCGGTGATCGAGGTCGACGAGAAGTACCTCGCCGGTGTGGCCCGGGACACGGACCCGAAGTGCATCGCGCTGCTCAACCTCTCGCGTGACCAGCTCGACCGCGCCGCCGAGACCCGGATGCTCGCCGAGCACTGGCGTGAGGGCCTGGCCGGTTCCAAGGCCGTCGTCATCGCCAACGCGGACGACCCGCTGGTCGTGTGGGCCGCGTCGTCCTCCGCCAATGTGATCTGGGTCGCAGCCGGCCAGATGTGGAAGGACGACGCCTGGTCCTGCCCGTCCTGCGGCGGTGTGATGCAGCGCCCCGGCGACGACTGGTTCTGCGGCGAGTGCGGTTTCCGCCGGCCGACGCCCAGCTGGGCGCTGTCCGGCGACCACGTCCTCGACCCGCACGGCTCCGCCTGGCCGATCCACCTCCAGCTGCCGGGCCGCGCCAACAAGGCGAACGCCGCCTCCTCGGCCGCCGTCGCCGCCGTCTTCGGCGTGCCCCCGCAGGTCGCCCTGGAGCGCATGTACGCGGTCCAGGCGGTGGCCGGGCGCTATGACGTCGTCCAGTTCATGCAGCGCGACCTGCGCCTGCTGCTCGCCAAGAACCCGGCGGGCTGGCTGGAGACGTTCTCGCTGATCGACCCGCCGCCGACCCCGGTGATCCTGTCGGTGAACGCGCGCGGCGCCGACGGCACCGACACCTCCTGGCTGTGGGACGTCGACTACACACGGCTGACCGGCCACCCGATCTTCGTCATCGGAGACCGCAAGCTGGACCTGGCCGTGCGTCTGGAGGTCGCCAACCAGTCCTTCCAGGTCTGCGAGAACCTCGACCAGTGCGTCCAGCAGGCCCCGCCGGGCCGCATCGAGGTCATCGCGAACTACACCGCCTTCCAGGACCTGCGGCGCCGTGTCGGCAACTGACCCCAGAGGACGAGGACGACCGATGACAGACAACCAACTGCGGCTGGTGTGGATCTACCCGGACCTGCTGAGCACCTACGGCGACCAGGGCAACGCGCTCGTCGTGGAGCGCCGGGCCCGCCAGCGCGGCCTCGACGTGGCCCGCCTCGACGTGCGCAGCGACCAGCCGATCCCCACCTCCGGCGACATCTACCTGATCGGCGGCGGCGAGGACCGTCCGCAGCGGCTCGCGGCCGAGCGGCTGCGCCGTGACGGCGGTCTGCACCGCGCGGTGGGCAACGGCGCGATCGTCTTCTCGGTGTGCGCCGGCTACCAGATCCTCGGCCACGAGTTCATCAACGACCTCGGCCAGCGCGAGCCGGGCCTCGGCCTGCTCGACGTGGTGTCCACGCGCGGCGAGGGCGAGCGGTGCGTCGGCGACGTCCTCGGGGACATCGACCCGCGCCTCGGCCTGCCCCAGCTGACCGGCTTCGAGAACCACCAGGGCGTCACGCACCTCGGCCCCTCCGCCCGCCCCTTGGCCCAGGTGCGGCTCGGCAAGGGCAACGGCACGGGTGACGGCACGGAGGGCGCGTACAACGACACGGTCTTCGGTACGTACATGCACGGTCCCGTGCTCGCCCGCAACCCGCTGATCGCGGACCTGCTGCTGAAGCTGGCCCTCGATGTGAACGCGCTGCCGCCGATCGACGACCGGTGGTACGAGGCGCTGCGGGGCGAGCGCATCGCCGCGGCGCAGCAGCCCGCGTAAGGCCCATGTCAGCGCCGCATGAAACGGTTCCGCACAGGCCCGTCTGACCAGGCCTCCGCTCACGTGTGCGGGGGCGTCCAGCAGGCGGACGCCCCGTACGGCCCCGCCCCCTACCGCCGGTAGGGTGGCGGGGATCCAGCCGGACAGCGTGGTCCGGTCCCGGCCCACGTTGAGAAGGTATTTCGGGCGATGCGCATTGGTGTCCTCACGTCCGGTGGCGACTGCCCCGGCCTGAACGCCGTCATCCGGTCCGTCGTGCACCGGGCCGTCGTCGACCACGGCGACGAGGTCATCGGCTTCCGGGACGGCTGGAAGGGCCTCCTGGAGTGCGACTACCTCAAGCTCGACCTCGACGCGGTGAGCGGAATCCTGGCTCGCGGCGGCACCATCCTCGGCTCCTCCCGGGTCCAGCCGGCGCATCTGCGTGACGGCGTGGAGCGGGCCAGGGGCCATGTCGCGGAGCTCGGCCTCGACGCGATCATCCCGATCGGCGGCGAGGGCACGCTCAAGGCGGCCCGCCTCCTGTCGGACGCCGGCCTGCCGATCGTCGGCGTGCCGAAGACCATCGACAACGACATCGCGGTCACCGACGTGACCTTCGGTTTCGACACCGCCGTGGGCGTCGCGACCGAGGCGCTCGACCGGCTGAAGACCACCGCCGAGTCCCACCAGCGCGTCCTCATCGTGGAGGTCATGGGCCGCCACACCGGCTGGATCGCGCTGCACTCGGGCATGGCGGCGGGCGCCCACGCCATCGTCGTACCGGAACGCCCCTTCGACATCGAGGAACTGGCCGCCAAGGTCGGCGAGCGCTTCGAGGCGGGCAAGCGGTTCGCGATCGTGGTGGCCGCCGAGGGCGCCAAGCCCCGTGCGGGCTCGATGGACTTCGACGAGGGCAAGAAGGACGTCTACGGCCACGAGCGCTTCGCCGGCATCGCCCGCCAGCTCTCCCTGGAGCTGGAGGAGCGCCTCGGCAAGGAGGCCCGGCCGGTGATCCTCGGACATGTCCAGCGCGGCGGCACTCCGACGGCGTACGACCGCGTCCTCGCGACCCGTTTCGGCTGGCATGCCGTGGAGGCCGTGCACCGGGGCGAGTTCGGCAAGATGACCGCGCTGCGCGGCACCGACATCGTGATGGTCTCGCTCGCCGAGGCGGTCGAGACGCTGAAGACGGTCCCCGAGGAGCGGTACGCCGAGGCGGAGTGCGTCCTGTAAGGCACACGTGAGCACACCTGCCCCCGGTCGCGGCTGCGGCCGGGGGCAGTTCTACTCTGGTGCGGACAGACAGCGCACAACGTACGAATCAGGAGCCGACGGATGGATCACAGCGGCGGGCACGGCATGACCACGGATCTGCCGCCGTTCACGCTGGGGCGGGGGCTCGAGTGGTCCGCGGACCCGTTCTTCCTCGTCGCCTGCCTGCTGGGGCTCGGCCTGTACGGCTGGGGTGTGGTGCGCCTGGTGCGGCGCGGCGACAAGTGGCCGGTGGGCCGGACCGTCGCGTACGTCATCGGCGTACTGACCGTCATGCTGATGATGTGCACCAGGCTGAACGACTACGGCATGGTCATGTTCAGCGTGCACATGGTGCAGCACATGGTGATCAGCATGCTGTCACCGATCCTGATTCTGCTCGGCGCGCCGATCACGCTGGCGCTGCGCGCGCTGCCGACGGCCGGCCGTGACCGGACGGGGCCGCGCGAGCTGCTCCTGATGCTGCTGCACAGCCGCTACCTGCGGATCGTCACCCATCCGGCGTTCACGATCCCGCTGTTCATCGCGAGCCTGTACGCGCTGTACTTCTCGGCGCTCTTCGACTTCCTGATGGGATCCAAGGTCGGGCACATCGGGATGATGGTGCACTTCCTCGCCGTCGGCGTGGTCTTCTTCTGGCCGATCATGGGTGTCGACCCGGGCCCGCACCGCCCCGGCTATCTCCTGCGGATGCTGGAGCTGTTCGCGGGCATGCCGTTCCACGCGTTCTTCGGCATCGCGTTGATGATGGCGTCCGAGCCGATGGTCAACTCGTACAAGAACCCCCCCGCCTCGCTCGCCGTCGACGCGCTCACCGACCAGAACGCGGCCGGCGGCATCGCCTGGGCGTTCAGCGAGATCCCCTCCGTGCTCGTCCTGCTCGCGCTGCTCTTCCAGTGGTACAACTCCGAGCAGCGCCAGGCCCGCCGCACGGACCGGGCCGCGGACCGGGACGGCGACAAGGAACTCGAGGCGTACAACGCCTATCTGGCCTCACTCAACGCACGCGGCAACTGAATTAACTTTGCAACTCGCCTTGCGTGAAAGGCTTTTCCATTCAGTAGCATGGTGGGCGAAGCCCTGCTTCCGTACTGCGGGGTGATGGGGGAACCGCTGGGGGGAGCGGTATGACATTTTGCATGCCCATGCAAAGGGCAGGAAAATCGGTGGTCCGCAGGCTTGGCATTCTGCTGGTCTGCGCTCTGGTCCTGAGCGGGTGCGACAGAGGCCCGCAGCTGTTGACGGTGAAAGCCGTCGCCGCGCGAGTTCCTTCACTCGCACCTTTCTTCGATGAGGAAAGTGGCCTCGGCCACGACTCCACGGTCCGTCGCCAACAGCCGCACAGCGGCCTACAGGCCGGCAACACGCCAGGCCTGTACGGGGGCACACGGAAGCCGACGATCTGCGACGTCAACCGTCTCAAGAAATTCCTCACCGATCCCAGGAACGACCGAAAGGCACATGTCTGGGCGCAGGTGCTCAAGATTTCCCAGGACGAGATTCCCGCCTACCTCGACAGGCTCACACCGGTCCTGCTGCGTCACGACACTCTCGTGCAGAACCACGACTACAAAAAGGGCAGGGCAGCCCCTTTCAACTCCTTGCTCGAGGCGGGCATCGCGATATTGGTGGATGAGCAGGGACTTCCCGCGGTGAAGTGTTCCTGCGGAAATCCGCTGCGGCCCTTCGCGGGTGACGCATCGAGGATTTCGGTCAAGTTCGAGAACGGCAACAAGAAGTGGGACGGCTACGACCGTGCCTCTCTGGTGGCCGTCAAGCCCGCCCCGCGGCGCATCGAGCAACTCGCGCTCGTCGACGTCGACAACCCGGACCGGGGGATCACCCGGCCGGCCGGCACCACCGGCGCACACGACTCCCCGTTCGACACCCACGAGCGGCACAAGGTGCCCGAAGTGGCCGGTATGGGGTTCGGCGACGCGAGTCAGCGACTGGCGGACAAGGGCCTCGCAGCGGCGTACGGCGAAAAGGGACCGCCACCCGACGACGCCCGGGTCACCGGCTCCGACCCGGCGCCGGGCACCGAGCTGGAGTTCGGGGAGTACGTGACGCTGTCCGTGGAGCGGGGGACGGCCGGCAAGACGGGCAGGGGGAGCGGCGACGGGACCACCGGCGAAACCGGCGAGGGGCGCACGGGTGGTACGAGCGCTCCCCCGGCATCGGGCTCGACGACGCCCGGGGGGAGCGGCCAGCCGCCTCCGTCCTCCGGTGGCGCTACGACCTCGTCCCCGCCGCCCGCTTCGTCTCCGCCCTCGTCCGCGACGAGCGGTGGCCCTCCTGGCGCCTCGAGGAGTTCCGGGAGTTCCGAGAGTTCCGAGCCGCCGCCGGCGAGCAGCGCGTCCGCGTCCAGGCCGCCGCCTGCCGTGAGCAGCCCGCCGCCTGCCGTGAGCAGTTCGCCGCCCACGAGCCGGCCGGTCACCAGCGCGCCCGTGACGTCCGCTCCGGTGACGTCCGCTCCGGTGACGAGTGCCCCGGCGACCGCCCAGCCGGTCACGTCGGATCCGGTCGCCTCCGATCCGGTCGCCTCCGGTCCCGTGGCCGGCGAAGCGACCTCCACCACCACGGCCTAGCCGGGGAGACCCGATGCCATCAGGATCACCGCAGTCGGGAGTGGGCCGGGTCATCGCCGGCCGGTACCTCCTGCTGAACCGGCTCGGCAGCGGCGGCATGGGCCATGTCTGGCTCGCCCATGACCAGCGGCTGGCCTGCGAGGTCGCGCTCAAGGAGATCGTGTTCCGCAGTCCGGCGGAGGCCGGGCAGGAGCGCACGGCCCGGGTCGCACGTGCCCGGGCCGAGGCCCGGCACGCCGCCGGGCTGCGCGGCCATCCGCATGTGGTGACCGTGCACGACGTACTGGAGCACGAGGGCCTGCCCTGGATCGTGATGGAGTACGTGGCGGGCGCGCTCGACCTGCGGGACCTCGTGCGCCGGCGCGGCCCGCTGGCGCCCGCCGAGTGCGCCCGCATCGGGCTCGCCGTGCTCGACGCGCTCACCGCGGGGCACGAGCGCGGCATCATGCACCGGGACGTGAAGCCGGCGAACATCCTGCTGGCGCCGGACCGCACGGGGGCGGCGTACGCGCGCGTGCTGCTCACCGACTACGGCATCTCCGTGCAACCGGACGCGGGCGAGACCCGGTACACCCTCACGTCGGCGCTGGTCGGCACGCCCGGCTATCTGGCGCCGGAGCGGGCGACCGGCGGGCCGCCGACCGCGACCGCCGACCTGTTCTCGCTGGGGTGCACGCTGTACTTCGGGGTCGAGGGGTGCGGGCCCTTCGAGCGGGACACGCATCTCGCCGAGGTCACCGCCGTGGTGCTGGAGGAGCCGCGCCCGCCGGTGCGGGCGGGGGCGCTGGAACCGGTGCTCGCCGCGATGCTCGCGAAGGACCCCGGGCAGCGGATCACGGCGGAGGACACGGAGGCCGCGCTGTCGGCGATCGTCACGCCCCAGCCCCATCCGCGCACCCAGTTCGACCTGGGGTCGCAGCCGCCGTGGGCGGAGGCCGGGTGGACCACCGAGACCGGGTATCCGGGGCACGGGCCGGGGGCCGGTCCCGGCGGGAACGGAACGTCGGGCGCGTACGGACCGGGCGGCACGGGGTCCGGGGCGGGGAGCGCGCCGGGGTCACCGCCACCGGGGGCGACCGCGGGAACGGCGGGGCGGGGCACGCCCTCGGAGCCGGGGCCGGTGCGGGGGCCGGCCGCCGGACCGTCCGGGCAGGACCCGAACGCCGCCCCGTACGCCCACGACCCCGCCACCCCCTCGTACGGCCAGGAGCCGGGCGCGCCACGACCCGGACCCGGCCCCACCGCCTCGCCGTACGGCCGCAGCCCCACCGCCCCCTCGTACGGCCAGAGCCCGGCCGCGACCCCGTACGCCCACGACCCCACCGCGTCGCCGTACGGCCAGAGCCCGGCCGCGACCCGTACGGCTAGGCCTCAGTGCCTCCTCGTACGGTTCGGATGTCATCGGCCGGCCCGCCGGAGCGGCGTTCGGTGCCGCTGGTTTCGGTTCCGGTCGGCGGCGTCGCAAGCGCCCTCGTGTCCTTCAGTCCGTCATCGCCTTCACCCTCGGCCTCGTCCTCGCGCTGGGCGGTGTCTGGTACGCGGTGGCGCATCTGCCGCCCGGCGGCGGCGACGCGAAGCCTTACGGAGCGGCCGTGGCCCTCGCCGCGCCGCTCAAGGACGGCGACTGCGTCGTCGCCGACTGGCCCGGCGCCGCCTTCCAGGGCACGCCGAAGCTGGCCGTGGACCCGACCTGCGCCGAGAAGGTGCCGGACGGCCAGGTCATGGCGGTCGTCGCGGCGACGTCCGCCGAGGCGGCGCGGCAGCACGGTCCGGCCGCGTGCGAGCAGCGCACGCAGGAGATCCGGGAGAAGCTCGCCGACGTGCGCAGCTACGCCGTGGTGCCGACGCGGGCGGGATTCGAGGCGGCCGGGCGGCGCACCGCCTGTCTGGTGCTGGGCGCGCACGGTGCGGTGTACGGGCCGCTCGACCGTCACCGCACGCCCGGCATGTGGTTCGTGGACACGGCGAACATGCAGAAGCGGGACTGTCTGGACGCCCCTTCCCTCCGCAGGGCCCAGCTGGTCTCCTGTGCCGGACCGCACGATCAGCAAGTGCTCGGCTTCACCCGGCTCAGCGCCGGCACCACCCTTAAGAAGGCGGCCGCTCAATCGGACGCCGCCTGCGCGCGGGACGTGCCGCCGGCCCAGTACGGGTACGACCCGGGGGTCTACGAAGCGGCTTCGTGGGCCGCAAAGGGAGCGTGGCACTCCGGCACACATCTCGTCGTGTGCAGCGTCCAGCGGCAGAACGGGGGCACCATGGAGGGGACCGAACCATGAGGAGGGTGTTGCGATGCCCGGTTCTACGAAGACCATGGGGGTGCTCACCATGGGTGGGCTCGTCGTGGTGACGGCCTACACGGTGGCGCTCGGCAGCAACGGCTGGCTGTGGTTCGGCTGGGTCGTGCTGGGTCTGATCACTTTCGGCATGGTGATGTCGCGCAGCGCCTGACGCCCACCACGGCTGCCCCGTTCATTCCCGGGGCAGCCGGCCCGCCGAGTGCACGCCCGGCTGGTACTTCGGCAGCCGGGCGGTGATCTTCATACCCGCCCCGACCGCGGTCTCGATGACGAGGCCGTGGTCGTCCCCGTAGACCTGGCGCAGCCGGTCGTCGACGTTGGAGAGCCCGATGCCGCCCGACGGGCTGACCTCTCCGGCGAGGATGCGGCGCAGCACCTCGGGGTCCATGCCCGCGCCGTCGTCCTCGATGACGACCCACGCCTCGGCGCCGGCGTCCTGCGCGGTGATACTGATGTGCCGCTTGTCGGCGGTGCCCTCCAGGCCGTGCTTGACGGCGTTCTCCACGAGGGGCTGGAGACAGAGGAACGGCAGGGCGACCGGGAGCACCTCGGGCGCGATCTGCAGGGTGACCGAGAGGCGGTCGCCGAAGCGGGCCCTGACGAGCGCCAAGTAGTGGTCGATGGCGTGGAGTTCGTCGGCGAGCGTGGTGAAGTCGCCGTGCCGGCGGAACGAGTAGCGGGTGAAGTCCGCGAATTCCAGGAGCAGTTCGCGGGCCCGCTCGGGGTCGGTGCGGACGAACGACGCGATCACCGCGAGCGAGTTGAAGATGAAGTGCGGGGAGATCTGCGCGCGCAGCGCCCTGATCTCGGCCTCGATCAGCCGTGTACGGGACCGGTCGAGGTCCGCGAGCTCGAGTTGGACGGAGACCCAGCGGGCGACCTCGCCGGCCGCGCGGACGAGTACGGCCGATTCGCGGGGCGCGCAGGCGACGAGCGCGCCGTGCACCCGCTCGTCGACGGTGAGGGGCGCGACGACGGCCCAGCGCAGGGGGCAGTCCGGGATGTCGCAGGTCAGCCGGAAGGCCTCGCCGCGGCCGGACTCCAGGGGCCCGGCGAGCCGTTCCATGATCTCGGTGCGGTGGTGCTCCCCCACGCCGTCCCAGGCGAGGACCGTCTCCGGGTCGGTGAGGCACAGCGCGTCCGTGCCGAGCAGGGTGCGCAGCCGCCGCGTGGACTTGCGGGCCGTCTCCTCGGTGAGACCCGCGCGCAGTGGCGGCGCGGCGAGCGAGGCGGTGTGCAGGGTCTGGAAGGTGGCGTGCTCCACGGGCGTGCCGAGCCCGCCGAGGCTCTCGGGGCGCGCGGTCCGCCGGCCGAGCCAGAAGCCGGCGGCGAGCAGGGGCAGGACGGCCACGCACAGCCCCGCCAGAAATCCGCTCACGCCTTGGCCTCCGCCCGCACCGGTCCGCCGGACAGTTCCTCCGGCAGATGGAACCGTGCCAGGATCGCCGCCGTCCCCGCCGGTACCCGCCCCGGTGTCGCCAGGGACACCAGCGTCATCGTCAGAAAGCCGAGCGGCACCGACCACAACGCGGGCCACGCCAGCAGCGCGTGCAGCGCCCCGCCCCGCGGGTAGCCCGCCATGGTCGCGCCGACCGCCACCAGCGCCGAACCGCCCCCGACCAGCATCCCGGCCGCCGCACCCGGCGGAGTCAGCCGCCGCCACCAGATGCCCAGCACCAGCAACGGGCAGAAGGACGAGGCGGACACGGCGAACGCGAGCCCCACGGCGTCGGCGACCGGCAGCCCGCCCACCAGCGCGCTCGCCGCCAGCGGAACGGCCATCGCGAGCACCGTACCGAGCCGGAAGTGCCGTACGCCTCGCGAGGGCAGCACGTCCTGGGTGAGCACCCCGGCCACCGCCATGGTCAGCCCGGAGGCCGTGGACAGGAACGCGGCGAAGGCGCCGCCCGCCAGCAGCGCGCCGAGCAGATCGCCGCCGAGCCCGCCGATCAGCCGGTCGGGCAGCAGCAGTACGGCGGCGTCGGCGTCGCCGGCGAGGCCGAGTTCGGGCGCGTACAGCCGGCCGAGCGCCCCATAGACCGGCGGCAGCAGATAGAAGGCGCCGATCAGGCCGAGCACGGCGACGGTGGTACGGCGGGCGGCCACTCCGTGCGGGCTGGTGTAGAAGCGGACGACGACGTGCGGGAGTCCCATGGTGCCGAGGAAGGTGGCGAGGATCAGTCCGTACGTGGCGTACAGCGGACGTTCCTCGCGGCCGGCCGCCAGGGAGGTCGACATGCCGCCGTTGCCGCCGCGGTCGGCGGCCGGGACGGGATCGCCCTCGGCGAAGGTCAGCCGGGTGCCGCCCTCGACGCGGTGCACGCCGGGGGCGAGGGCCACCCGCTTCCCCCTGTACCGCCGCCCGTCGACCGTGCCGCTCGCCGTGACGTCGAGCGGGCGGGACAGCTTGAGGTCGAGGCTCTCGTCGACCGTCACGACCCGCTGTTCGCGGAAGGCCGCCGGTTCGTCGAAGGCGGTGCGCGGTGCGCCCGCGCCCTGCCAGGCGAGGACCAGGAAGAGCGCGGGGACCAGGAGGGCGGTGAGCTTGAGCCAGTACTGGAAGGCCTGGACGAAGGTGATGCTGCGCATGCCGCCCGCGGCGACGGTCGCGACCACGACGACCGCGACGATGACTCCGCCGAGCGAGTCGGGCGCGCCGGTCAGCACGGCCAGGGTGAGCCCGGCGCCCTGGAGTTGGGGCAGGAGGTACAGCCAGCCGACCCCGACGACGAAGGCCCCGGCGAGCCGTCGTACGGCCTGCGAGGCGAGCCGCGCCTCCGCGAAGTCGGGCAGGGTGTACGCGCCGGAGCGGCGCAGCGGGGCGGCCACGAACAGCAGCAGCACCAGATGGCCGGCCGTGTACCCGACGGGGTACCAGAGCATGTCGGGGCCCTGGACCAGGACGAGTCCGGCGATGCCCAGGAACGAGGCGGCGGACAGGTACTCGCCGCTGATCGCGGCCGCGTTGAGCCGGGGGCCGACCGTGCGGGAGGCCACGTAGAAGTCGGAGGTGGTCCGGGAGATGCGCAGGCCGAACGCGCCGACGAGGACGGTCGCCAGGACGACGAGGGCGACCGCGGGAACGGCGTAGCTGGAGTTCACGGCCTCAGCGGTCCTCGACGAGACGGACGAAGTCCCGCTCGTTGCGTTCGGCGCGCCGCACGTACCAGCGGGCGAGCAGCACCAGCGGCGCGTAGAGGCAGAAGCCGAGCACCGCCCAGGTGAGGCGGCGGGCGTCCGGGATCGCCGCGAACACCAGGGGCAGCGGGCCGACGAGCAGCACGAGGACCGCGAACACGGCGAGTCCGGCGCGCAGTTGGGAGCGCATCAGGGAGCGGACATAGGTGTGGCCGAGGGTGGTCTGTTCGTCGATCTCGGTACGCGGGCGGTAGTAGTCAAAGGCCCGGCGGGCGCGCCGGGGCGGTCCGGTGACGACCACGCGCCGTTCCGTCGGATCCTGGGGCACGGGCAGGGGCTCCTCAGCTCGTGGTCCGGCGCATCAGCAGGTCGCGCAGTTCGCGGGCGTGCCGTCGGCTGACCTGGAGTTCGACGGAGTCGACCAGGACGCTCACCGTGCCCGTGTCCAGGCGGAGTTCGTCGATGTGGCGCAGGGCGACCAGGTGGCGGCGGTGGATGCGGACGAACCCGCGGGCGCGCCAGCGCTCCTCCAGGGTGGACAGCGGGATGCGGACGAGGTGGCTGCCCTGGGCGGTGTGCAGGCGGGCGTAGTCGCCGTGCGCCTCGACGTGCGTGATGTCCTCGACGGGGACGAACCGGGTCACTCCGCCGAGTTCGACGGACATGTGGTCGGGGTCGGGCTCGTGCACCGGTATCAGCGGAGCGGTGTCCGTCAGCTGGGCGGCCCGGCGGACGGCCTCGGCGAGCCGCTCCCTGCGGACGGGCTTCAGCACGTAGTCCACGGCCTTGAGGTCGAAGGCCTGCACGGCGAAGCCTTCGTGGGCGGTGACGAACACGACGAGCGGTGGCTTGGCGAACCCGGTGAGCAGCCGGGCCAGGTCGAGTCCGTCGAGACCCGGCATGTGGATGTCGAGGAAGACGACGTCGATCGCCTCGGGCCCGCCGGGCCCGGACTCCAGTGCCCGGTTGATCCGGCGCAGCGCCTCGGTGGCGTCGCTCGCGCCCTCGGCACTGCTGACCCGTGGGTCGGCGTTCAGCAGATAGAGGAGTTCCTCGAGGGAGGGTTGTTCGTCGTCGACGGCGAGCGCGCGCAGCATGAACGTGGAGTGTAAGAGCATTTCGTACGCCTGGACATGTCCGGGGCATGGACGTTGCCGCTGGATACAGTGCCGACATGAACAGCAAGCCGACGACGTTCGACGACCTCGACCGCAAGATCATCACCGCTCTGACGGCACATGCCCGGAGCAGTTTCGCCGAGATCGGCGCGGCGATCGGGCTGTCGGCCACGGCGGTCAAGCGCCGGGTGGACCGACTGCGCGAGACCGGGGTGATCACGGGGTTCACGGCCACGGTGAAGCCGTCGGCGCTGGGTTGGCGCACGGAGGCGTACGTCGAGGTGTACTGCGAGGGCGCGGCGCCGCCCCGGCGGCTCGCGGAGGTCGTGCGCAACCATCCGGAGATCACCGCGGCGATGACGGTGACGGGCGGCGCGGATGCCCTGCTGCACGTGCGGGCGACGGACGTGGAGCACTTCGAGGAGGTGCTGGAGCGGATCCGGGCGGAGCCCTTCATCCGGAAGACGGTCAGCTACATGGTGCTGTCCCACCTCCTCCCGGAAAGCCCCGAAGCGGGCGCGAGCCAGCCGGCACCGCAGGACGCATCAGACCTGCGCTGACTCGGCCAGCAACGCAGCATTCCTGCGCACACACGCAGCTTTTGTCGCTTGTCGACCACCTCCGTTAGTTCCTACCTTGGTGTCAACCCCCAGTCGACACCGCAGGAAGCGGAGGTACCCCTCTGTGGCCGAAAGCCGTGTGCCGCGCCCCCGGCGCTTTCTCGTCTGCGAGCCGAGCCACTTCGGCGTGCAGTACGCCATCAACCCCTGGATGCATCCCGACACCTCGGTGGACGTCGATCTCGCCCGCGGCCAGTGGCAGGCGCTGATCAACGCCTACCGCGCCCACGGCCACACCGTGGACACCGTGCAGCCGGTCGCGGACCTCCCGGACATGGTGTTCGCGGCGAACTCCGCCCTCGTCCTCGCGGGCCGTGTCTTCGGCTCGTACTTCCACGCGCCCCAGCGCCGCCCCGAGTCCACCGTGTACGACTCCTGGTTCAAGGCGGCGGGCTTCGACGTGTACCGCCCGGAGTCGGTGTGCGAGGGCGAGGGCGACCTCGTCCCGGCGGGCCGCTACGTCCTGGCGGGCACCGGCTTCCGTACGACGGTCGAGGCGCACCGCGAGGTGCAGGAGTTCTTCGGCGTCCCGGTGATCAGCCTGCGGCTGGTGGACCCGTACTTCTACCACCTGGACACCGCGCTGTTCGTCCTCGACGACGGCCACGAGGCGAACATCGTGTACTACCCGGAGGCGTTCTCGCCCGGCAGCCGCGAGGTGCTCCAGCGGCTCTTCCCCAACGCGGTGCTCGCCACCCGCGAGGACGCGCTGGCCTTCGGCCTCAACTCCGTCTCCGACGGCCGTCACGTCTTCATCTCACCGGGGGCGACGGCCCTCGCCGACCAGCTCGTACGCCACGGATACGTCCCCGTCCCCGTCGACCTCTCGGAGTTCTTCAAGGCCGGCGGCGGCATCAAGTGCTGCACTCAGGAGATCCGTTCATGACCGCTCCCGCCCGTACGCGTTCGTCCGCCGACCTGATCCGTGCCGAGGCGCCGGTCCTCGCGCACAACTACCACCCGCTGCCCGTGGTCGTGGCCAGGGCCGAGGGCACCTGGGTGGAGGACGTCGAGGGCCGCCGCTATCTCGACATGCTGGCGGGCTACTCGGCCCTGAACTTCGGCCACCGTCACCCGGTGCTGATCGAGGCCGCACACCGCCAGCTCGACCAGCTGACCCTGACCTCCCGCGCCTTCCACAACGACCGACTGGCCCAATTCGCCGAGTCCCTGGCCGAGTTGACGGGCCTGGACATGGTGCTGCCGATGAACACGGGCGCCGAGGCGGTGGAGAGCGCCATCAAGGTGGCCCGCAAATGGGCGTACGAGGTGAAGGGCGTCGCCCCGGACCAGGCGACGATCGTCGTGGCCGCCGACAACTTCCACGGCCGTACGACGACGATCGTCAGCTTCTCCACGGACGACACCGCCCGTACGGGGTTCGGCCCCTTCACGCCGGGCTTCCGGATCGTCCCGTACAACGACCTGGCCGCGCTCGAGGCCGCCGTGGACGAGACGACGGCGGCCGTGCTGATCGAGCCGATCCAGGGCGAGGCTGGCGTCGTCATCCCGGACGACGGCTATCTGGCCGGCGTACGCGAGCTCACCCGCCGCACCGGGTGTCTGTTCATCGCGGACGAGATCCAGTCGGGCCTCGGGCGCACCGGCCGCACGCTGGCCGTGGAGCACGAGAGTGTCGTCCCGGACATGCTGCTGCTCGGCAAGGCGCTCGGCGGCGGCATCGTGCCGGTGTCCGCGGTGGTCGCCCGCCGGGACGTCCTCGCGGTACTGCGGCCCGGGGAGCACGGCTCGACGTTCGGCGGCAATCCGCTGGCCGCCGCGGTCGGCTCGGCGGTGGTCGGGCTGCTGGAGACCGGTGAATTCCAGCGCGGGGCGGCCGAGCTGGGTGTGGTGCTGCGGGACGGACTCGCCGCCCTCGTCGGCAAGGGCGTCGTGGGCTTCCGGGCGCGCGGGCTGTGGGCGGGCGTCGACATCGACCCCGCGATCGGCACCGGGCGCGAGATCAGCGAACGCCTCATGCGCGAGGGGATCCTGGTCAAGGACACCCACGGTTCGACGATCCGGCTGGCCCCGCCGCTCACGATCACCGGCGAGGAACTGGCGTCGGCTCTGGGGACCCTGGAGAAGGTGTTGACGCAAGAGGCCTGATACCAGCCAAGTGACGACACAGCGTCACACCGGGTGGTTACGCCCGGCGACGGCCACGCCTACACTGATCGCTCCCGAGGGGGACCAAAGGAGCGTCGGCGTGTTTTATTACGTGCTCAAATACGTGATTCTCGGACCGCTGTTGAAGCTGGTGTTCCGGCCTCGGATCGAGGGTCTCGAACACGTACCGTCGTCGGGCCCGGCCATCGTGGCGGGCAACCATCTGTCGTTCTCGGACCACTTCCTGATGCCCGCGATCCTCAAACGGCGCATCACCTTCCTGGCGAAGGCCGAGTACTTCACGGGCCCCGGCATCAAGGGCCGGCTCACGGCCGCGTTCTTCCGCAGCGCCGGACAGATCCCGGTGGACCGCTCCGGCAAGGACGCGGGCCAGGCCGCGATCCGCGAAGGCCTCGGCGTGCTGCGCAAGGACGAGCTGCTCGGCATCTACCCGGAGGGCACGCGCTCGCACGACGGCCGCCTCTACAAGGGCAAGGTGGGCGTCGCGGTGATGGCCCTGCGGGCCGGGGTCCCGGTGATTCCCTGCGCGATGATCGGCACCTTCGAGGCCCAGCCGCCGGGCAAGGTCATCCCGAACATCCACCCCGTCGTGATCCGCTTCGGCAAGCCCCTGGAGTTCTCCCGCTACGCCGGTATGGAGAACGAGAAGGCGGTCCTGCGCGCCATCACCGACGAGATCATGTACGCCATCCTCACGCTCTCCGAACAGGAGTACGTCGACCGGTACGCGGCGGTCGTCAAGGCCGAGGAGGCCGCCGAGAAGGCGGCGAAGGCCCGCAAGTTTCCCCGGATCCCGCTGAGTTGACGGCTGTCGGCATGACGAAGGGGTGACCGGAATCCCGGCCACCCCTCCATCGCACACCTAGCGGCTACGACTACGGCTTGGGCGTGGCGTGCGGGGCGCACGTCACGTCGGCGCCGTCCGTCCCGCCCGTGAGCAGGTAGGTGTTCACCCGGTCGTTGACGCAGGGGTTGAGCAGACCGGTGACACCGTGCGAGCCCGCGTCCTTCTCGGTGATCAGGCGGGAGCCCTTGAAGCGCTTGTGCAGCTCGACGGCGCCGTCGTACGGGGTGGCGGCGTCATTCTCGGACTGCACGATCAGCACGGCGGGCAGGCCCTTGTGGGTCTTCACGTTCACCGGCGTGTGCTGCTTGGCCGGCCAGGTGGCGCAGGGCAGGTTCATCCACGCGTTGGCCCACGTCATGAACGGGTAGTCCTTGTTGAGCCGCGTGTTGTCCTTGTCCCACTTCTTCCAGCTGGTGGGCCACTTGGCGTCGGTGCACTCGACGGCCGTGTAGACCGCGTTGCTGTTCTCCGAGGCGATGTTGCCCGCGGTGTCCGACAGGTCCGGTGCGGCCGCGTCCACGAGCGCCTGCGTGTCACCGGCGACGTACTTGCTGAACGTCGTCGCGACCGGCACCCACGAGGAGTCGTAGTACGGAGCGCTCTGGAAGAAGGAGATCAGCTCGGCCGGACCGACCACACCGCCGAGGGGGCTCTTCTTGGCCGTGGCGCGCAGCGTCAGCCACTGCTTCTGCACCTTGGCACGGGTGTCGCCGAGGTGGAAGGTCGCGTCGTTCTTGGCGACCCAGTCCTCCCAGTCCTTCCAGCGTCCCTCGAAGGCGACGTCCTGGTCGAGGTTGGCCTCGTACCAGATCTTCTCCCGCGACGGGTTGACGACGCTGTCCACGATCATGCGGCGGACGTGGCCCGGGAAGAGCGTGCCGTAGACGGCACCGAGGTAGGTGCCGTACGAGACGCCCAGGTAGTTGAGCTTCTTCTCACCGAGGGCGGCGCGGATGACGTCCAGGTCGCGCGCGGTGTTGGGCGTGGTCATCTGCGGCAGCATGTCGCCGCTGCGCTCGGCGCAGCCGTCCGCGTACTCGGCGGCGAGCTTGCGCTGGGCACGCTTGTCCGCCTCGGAGCCCGGGACCGGATCGGCCTTGGGCGCCTTCACGAACTCCTGCGGGTCGATGCAGGAGATGGGCGCCGAGTGGCCGACACCGCGCGGGTCGAAGCCCACGAAGTCGTACGCCTTGGCGACGTTGGTCCAGATCGGGTTCTTGTTGGTGACCCGGGTCGGGAAGCGCATGCCGGAGCCGCCGGGGCCGCCCGGGTTGTAGACGAGGGCGCCCTGGCGCTCCTCCTTGGTACCCGTGTTCCCGATGCGGTCGACGGCAAGCTTGATCTTCTTGCCGTTCGGGCGGGCGTAGTCGAGCGGGACGGTGACCCAGCCGCACTGGATCGGCTTGGCGAAGCCCCAGTCGGCCGGACAGTCCTGCCAGTCGATCCCGGCCTTGGCGGCCCGCGCGGCGGCGATCGCGGCGCCGCGGGCCTCCCGGTCCTGACCGTGACGCGAGTCGGCGGTGGCCGACGGTGCCGCCATGGCACCGGCTATCAGAGTCGCCGTCACGAGCGCTCCGGCCGAACCCAGTGCCGTGACCCGTCTCGTCGGTCTCATACCCCTCAAGTGGGGCCTCCCCGTACATCGTTGCGAATGGTACGGGGATCCTTTCGGCTGTGAGGTCCCTGAGAACAGGGGTGACGTGGCTTCTTTGCCAATCCGATAACCGGTACGCGCTTGTCCGTTGAGCGGAGAGGGGCCGGTTCAGCCGAGGCTGCTCAGTGCCTCGTCCAGCACGCGGCGCAGCAAAAGCGCGTCCGGGGCGAGCGCGGTCACGAGCGCCGCGGCCCCGCCGAGCGGGGTCAGCGCGGCGGACTCCCCAAGCAGCCGGGCCCGCACCGGCTCCCGCTCGAACTCCGGCCGCACGACGACGAGTTGTCCCAGAGCGCGATGTCCTCCGAGCACGGCGGGCCCGTCCCAGCCGCCGGGCGCCCCCGGTCCGCAGGCCAGCTCCTGGTCGAGCACCGCACGCCCCCCGATGCGCAGGGTGAGACGGCTGGTGAGGCGCCCGGGTTCCTCGCCGACGCGCCCGAGCACCTGTTCCTCGCGGAAGACGAGCCGGGCGCCGGGTTCGAGATCGATGCGCGTGGAGACATACAGCTCGCTGCCGCCCGCCGAGATCAACTGCTCGGGCAGCCAGCGCAGCTCGCCCCCTGCGGCGACGTCGAGCAGCACGTCGTAACGGGCCTCGCCCTTGGCCTGGCCGGGCAGCGCGATGGTGGCGGCCGCCGACCCGACGTGCAGCCGGGCACCTGCGGCGACCGTCGCCTCGACGGTGAAGTGGTCGCCGCCCAGCGGGCCGCTCATCGCCCCGACGAGCATGACCCGCGCCTCGGAGCCGCTCGCCCGGGTGCGCCGCAGCGCGAGCGGCCCCTCACCCTCCAGTACGGGCAGCGACGTACCGCCGCGTCCGTCGCCCCGGGCCCCGATCCGCGCGGTCGCCCGCACCCCTGCCGCGGTCATGCCGCCCACGCGGCGAGCCGCGCCCGCACCCAGTCGGCCACGGGGGCGACCCCGGGCTCGGTGCGGAGCGACTGGAAGACGACGGGCAGTTCGGCGCGCTGCGCCTTGGCGTCGGCGGCCATCCGCCCCAGATCGGAGCCGACGTACGGCGCGAGGTCGGTCTTGTTGACGACGAGCAGGTCGGCGGTGGTGACCCCGGGGCCGCCCTTGCGCGGAATGTCGTCCCCGCCGGCCACGTCGATGACAAAGATCTGCGCGTCGACGAGCCCCTTGGAGAAGGTGGCGGTGAGGTTGTCGCCCCCGGACTCGACGAGGACGAGATCGAGCGGCCCGACTTCGTCCTCCAGGTCCTCCACGGCTTCCAGGTTGGCGGAGATGTCGTCGCGGATGGCGGTGTGCGGGCAGGCGCCGGTCTCCACGGCGGTGATCCGCTCGGGCGGCAGCACGGCCTCCCGCAGCAGGAACTCGGCGTCCTCGCGGGTGTAGATGTCGTTGGTGACGACGGCGAGGGAGAACGCGTCGCGCAGGGCACGGCACAGCGCGGCAACGGTCGCGGTCTTCCCGGACCCGACCGGTCCGCCGAGGCCGATCCGCAGGGCACGCCGGGTGCCGTCGGGCCGGTGGGCGTCCGCGCTCACGGCGGAGGGGCCGTCATGGGTGTGGGCGTGGTCGAGATGCATGGAGCGGCTCCAGGGTTTCTATGAGGCGAAGAGGCGCACCGGCCAGGCCGCGTGTGCCTCCGCGCTGATCTCCAGCAGCGGAGCGGAGGCCGCGGGCAGCATGTCGACGCCGTCGTCGAGTGCCTGGCGAGCGGCTCCGGCCGCCTGGTGTGCGATGCGGTCCAGCTCGGGCGCGAGCCGGGCCAGAACGGCCGTGGCGTCGAAGGGGTCGAGGCTCAGCAGGCGTACCGTCGCGGTCGCCGGACCGCTGACGCTCTCGTACACCGAGCAGTACGCGGCGTCGTCGGGCGCGAGGCCGGCGGCGCGGGCGGCCATTCCGAGTACCACGGGTTGATGGGCTCCCTTGGGGAACTCCCTTGCCAGCGCGTCCAGTTCGGTGGACGGCCAGGTCGCCCGGGCGGCCCGCATCAGCTGCCGCCCGAGCCTGCGCGCGGCAACCCGCAGGGCGGGCGAGGGCGTACGGGCATCCGCGGCCGAGTCCAGCGTCACCGGATCGATCCCGAGGGCGGCCGCGGCGGCGAGTGCGGCCGAGACCAGCCCCGCCGTGTGCAACCGCCCCCGGCAGAAGTTCTCCAGACTCGCCGCGTCCGTGATGCGCCCGGCCTTGACGGCCGCCTCGGCGCCGCCGGAGTGGGCGTGCCCTCCGGCGGGGAAGCGGCCGTCGGCCAGGACGAGCAGTGCTGCGCGGGACATCAGAAGAGGAAGTAGCGCTGGGCCATGGGCAGTTCGGCGGCCGGAGTGGCCTCGACCAGCTCCCCGTCGATGTGCACGGCGAAGCTGTCGGGGTCGATCCGTACCCGCGGCCGTGCGTCGTTCTCCCGCATGTCCGCCTTGGTCACACCGCGCGTCGACTCGATCGCCACGAACCGCTTCCCGAGCGAGAGCCGCTCCGGCAGCCCGTCCTCGATGGCGAGCGGCGCCACGAAGTTGAACGAGTTCGAGGCCGGCGCGCGCCCGATCGCCCCGAACATCGGCCGGGGCAGAATCGGCTGCGGCGTGGGGATGGACGCGTTGGCATCGCCCATCTGCGCGTACGCGATCTGTCCGCCCTTGATGACGAGGTGCGGCTTGACCCCGAAGAACGCGGGCTCCCACAGCACCAGGTCGGCGAGTTTGCCCGTCTCGACGGAGCCGATCTCGCGGGCGAGGCCCTGCGCGAGTGCCGGGTTGATCGTGTACTTGGCGACATAGCGACGTACGCGGTGGTTGTCCGCGCGGCCGTCACCGGGGAGCGCGCCGCGCCGCCGCTTCATGACATGGGCCGTCTGCCACGTCCGCATGATGACCTCGCCCACGCGTCCCATGGCCTGGGCGTCGGACGAGATGATCGAGATGGCGCCCAGGTCGTGCAGGATGTCCTCCGCCCCGATCGTCGACGGCCGGATGCGGGACTCGGCGAAGGCGAGGTCCTCGGGGACCGCCGGGTTGAGGTGGTGGCAGACCATCAGCATGTCGAGGTGTTCCTCGGCGGTGTTGACGGTGAACGGCCGGGTCGGGTTGGTGGAGCTGGGCAGCACGTGCGGCTCGGAGACCACGCTCATGATGTCCGGCGCGTGCCCGCCGCCCGCACCCTCGGTGTGGTAGGCGTGGATGCCGCGGCCGCCGATCGCGGCGAGCGTGTCGCCCACGAAGCCGGCCTCGTTCAGCGTGTCCGTGTGGATGGCGATCTGGACGCCGGTCCGGTCGGCGACGGTCAGCGCGGCGTCGATGACGGCCGGCGTGGATCCCCAGTCCTCGTGCAGCTTGAGACCGAGTGCTCCGCCGCGGATCTGCGACAGCATCGCGTCGTGCGAGACGGTGTTGCCCTTGCCGAGGAGCCCGAAGTTGAGCGGGTACTCCTCCATCGCCTCCAGCATCCGCGCCAGGTGCCAGGGGCCGGGTGTGACGGTGGTGGCCTTGGAGCCCTCGGCGGGGCCGGTGCCACCGCCGACGAGGGTGGTGATCCCGGAGCCGAGCGCCTCGTCGGCGATCTGCGGGCAGATCAGGTGCACATGCGCGTCGATGGCGCCCGCGGTGAGGATCCGGCCGTTGCCCGCGATGATCTCGGTCTCCGGACCGATGACCAGGTCGGGGTGCACACCGTCCATGGTGTCCGGGTTGCCCGCTTTGCCGATGCCGGTGATCCGGCCGTCGCGCATGCCGACGTCGGCCTTGACGATGCCCCAGTGGTCGACGATGACGACACCGGTGATGACCGTGTCCGGGGTGCCGTCCGCACGCGTGGCGCGCGCCTGGCCCATGGATTCGCGGATGACCTTGCCGCCGCCGAAGACGGCCTCGTCACCGGCGAGTCCGGGACCGCCGGAACGATCCTCCTCGATCTCGATCAGCAGATCGGTGTCGGCGAGCCGGATGCGGTCGCCGGTGGTCGGGCCGAACAGGTCGGCGTAGGCGGGACGCGAGATCTCAGGCATCGAGGGCACCTCCGGTCTCCCCGCGCAGCCCGGGCACCACGCGGGCGCCGGCGAGCGGAACGAGTTCGACGTCGACGGGGATTCCGGGTTCGAAGCGCACGGCGGTGCCGGCGGCGACGTTGAGCCGCTTGCCGCGGGCGGCGGCGCGGTCGAAGTCCAGACCGGGGTTGGCCTCGGCGAAGTGGTAGTGGGAGCCGACCTGGACGGGCCGGTCGGCGGCGTTGAGGACGGTCAGCCGGGTGACCTCGCGGCCCTCGTTGTAGGCGACGGGTCCGTCGGCGAAGAGGATCTCTCCGGGAATCATGGCGCGCTCTCCCCCCGTCAGACGATCGGGTCGTGGACGGTGACGAGCTTGGTGCCGTCCGGGAAGGTCGCCTCGACCTGGACGTCGTGGATCATCTCGGGGATGCCCTCCATGACGTCGTCCCGGGTGAGCAGCTTGCGCCCGGAGGACATGAGTTCGGCGACCGTACGGCCGTCACGCGCGCCTTCGAGGATGTGCGACGTGATGAGCGCGACCGCCTCGGGGTGGTTGAGCTTGAGCCCGCGGGCCCGGCGCTTCTCGGCCACGTCGGCTGCCACATGGATCAGCAGCCTCTCTTGCTCGTGCGGGGTCAGTTGCACGGCGTCCCACCTCACAGTCCTCGCTCCGGACCGTGCGGGGTCCGGCTGCCGCAGCCACCGCGGCGGGGATAGATGTAACATACAGACAGATTGCGCGATCATGCGCACTCCGGATACGAAAACCCCTGGTGGCATGGATCGGCAGGCTAGTTCGCCGGAGTTTCAACTACGTTAACCAGCCCTTGATCCACTCATGACGGCCCGAACGCCCGCTCTTTTTGGTGACCTCCAGCCCCGGGGTCCCGCACCGGGGAGAACGGTGCCCCCGTCGCCGTCGGCCGCCCCGCCACCCGCACCCGCCTGCCGTGTCCGCCCGGCGGCCTCCCGCTCGGCATGCCGGGCCCGGCGGCCGCGACCGGCCGCATGCGGCGGCAACGGGAGCGGCACGAGGGCGCGTTCGAGACCGACCGCCACCCCCATGTGGGCACGGCGCGAGAGGTGGTCGAGGACCGGACCGTATACGGCGCGGTCATCGTCACCGCAGAGGAGCCCCAGCCGCCGACCACTTCGGCCGCAGGCGTCCTATCCGTCACCCGCCACCTGGTGAAACTTGCGACGGCCGGTCTCGCACACGGTCAGCCTGGGCGCCGACAGGACCGGTGAGCCGCCGAGACGGGCACGCAGGGCCGCCGGCGCCGACGGTGAGCACGGCCGCCACCGGGCTCGTGCCGCGCCCCGGGCCGGCCGGCGTCAGGCTCGGCGCGCCGCGCCGCGCCGCACTGCACTGCACTGCACTGCACTGCTGATCATGTCGCTCGGCAATCCGTTCCCGGGCTGGACTTGAGCTCCACAGACGCAGCCGGGGCCGCGGCCGGTCGGGGCTCTCGGCCACTCACTGGCCGCCACCCGGTCCGAGCACCTCGCCACTGCGCCCGGTGCCCTTCGTCTACGGCACTCTTCTACGCCCTACGAGGCATTCGGGCCCCGATGCTCGGCCGCGATGCCGAAGCGCTGTCGCTCGCGGGGTGCGGCGGCGACCTCGCGGACGCTGGACACCGCGCTGACCACCTGCTCCTCCGCCGCGTCCAGCTTGTCGAGCCGCTCCAGATCGGCCGCGGAGACCAGGGCGACGAGGGGCTTCCCGTGCCGCGTCACGACGACGCGCTCGCCGCCGTACACCACACGGTTGATCAGATCGGCGAGCTCAGCCCTGGCTTGCGTCACGGGAATCTCGTAGGCCATGTCCTCCAGCTTAGACCGGGCTCAGGGGGCCTCCCGGAGTGGAGGATCCCGTTGACGTGTCCCCTTCCGAGACACTTCGGCCGCCGCCCCGCCCCTCTTCCCTGAGCTCCGAGCCGCCGCGCATCCCCGTGGAGCCCTTGCCCCACGGGGATTTTCGCTGTCAGCGAGAGACCTCCCCACAGTCTGTACGTCCTGTACATTTTCGACAGGAGTCATTCCGAGGAGGGGCAAGCCATGAACCGACCGTCCGCCCGCTACGCCCTGCCCGAGTTCACCGAGCGCCTCAGTACCGGGCTCCGGACACTGGATCCGTACTCGAAGCTGCTGGACGAACGGATCGTGTTTCTCGGGACACCGATCGACGACACGTCGGCGAACGATGTGATGGCCCAGTTCATGCACCTCGAACACCTGGCCCCGGACCGGGACATCTCGCTGTACATCAACTCCCCCGGCGGCTCGTTCAGCGCGATGACCGCGGTCTACGACACGATGCAGTTCGTCAGCTGCGACGTGGAGACCATCTGCCTGGGGCAGGCGGCATCGGCCGCCGCCGTGCTGCTGGCCGGTGGCACACCGGGCAAGCGGCTCGCGCTGCCCGGCGCACGCGTGCTGATCCACCAGCCGTCGCTGCCCGCGCCGGTCCAGGGCCAGGCGAGCGATCTGGTCATCCAGGCCGCGGAATTGGCGCGTACCCGCGAGCAGTTGGAGGAACTGCTCGTACGGCACACCGGGCAGAGCCCCGAGCGCGTCGCCGCCGACATCGAGCGGGACAAGATCCTGGACGCGCCGGCGGCCGTGGCGTACGGCCTGGTCGACCGGGTCGTCCCGAGCCGCAAGTCGTCCGCCGCCGCGCCCGGCGCGAGGTGAGCCGCCGATGCTGCCGCCCGAACTGCCTCCGCTGCCCGCACTGACCCGCGCCGAGGCCGAGCTGATCGACCGTTACCTCGACGTGGTCGACCTCCTCGGCCGTATCAACCCCGCGCGCCCGGGAGACACCTACCGCGGACTGCGCGCCGCCCAGGCACTGGTGGGCAAGGCGACCGCGCTGCGCGACGCGCTGACGCTGATGCACCAGCGCGGCGAGAGCGAGCTGCACGCCCCGACCCTCGCGCAGGCCCTGCGCGTCCTCGACGGCGAGCGGCGCGCGGCCCGGGTCACCGTGCCGCCGCGATCCGACAGTTGACGCACCCACACCCGGGCCGGCGCCCACCGCGCGCCACGAGCGTCCGGCCCGGGTTCCAAACGAACCAAATGGCGTACCCCCGATCAGCGTAGAAGCCCCAATTTTTCAGGCCCGTACAAGTTGCGCAACGCGCGTAAGCCAAAAGCGGAATAGAGCATTCCAGTGCAGGTCCGGGCCTCCTCGGTGCTCCCAACACCGTTCGAAAACAAGGGGTGTCCACCCGAACGGGTGAGTGGTGAGTAACAACACAAACTCCCCGTTCCGTTGGGATTTTCGGACACCTGTGGGTGAAGATCCCTTCCTGACGGCAAGCCCCCGCCACAGCGGCGGGGCGGTCCGGGCGGACGCCGAGTCCTGCCGCCGCCCGGATGACTGGTCGACAGGAGTGGATCGGCAGGAGTGGAGGACCCAGCAAGGCGGGCCTCCGGAGAGATCCGGAAGGTCCTTGGGGTGAAGCCGCAGTACGCGGCCGGGCTACTTCGCCAGTCCGAATCCGACAGGTCATCCTTCACAGGCGGCTGACGAAGGGTTGCGCATGTCTGCGCTCAATCGTGTCCCCTCGCTGCTGACCAGGGCCGGTACGGCCTCAGCTCTCACCCTTGCTGCCGTGGGCGGCAGCATCGCGGTCCCGGGCGTCGCCTCCGACGCCGCGGCCGCGACACCAGCGACGAAGGCACTCCAGATCGCGGCGTCCAAGAAGGGCTCCCCCTACAAGTGGGGCGCCGCGGGGCCGCGCCGCTTCGACTGCTCCGGGCTCACGCTCTACGCGTTCAAGAAGGCGGGCAAGAGCCTGCCCCGTACGGCTGCGGCGCAGTACAACAAGACCCACCATGTCTCCGCGTCCCACCGCAAGGCAGGGGACCTGGTGTTCTTCCACTCGGGCCGGAGCGTGTACCACGTCGGCATCTACGCCGGGAAGGGAAAGATCTGGCACTCCCCGAAGACCGGGGAAGTGGTGAAGCTCCAGAAGATCTGGACGAAGAGCGTGTGGTACGGCCGGGTCAGCTGACCCACCCGTCGGGGTGACGGCGCGGCCGCGCCGTCACCCCGACGGGGCGTGACACGGGCCGAAACGGTTACTCGTTCACCCATGGCCGACCGACCTGCCCGAGCGTTGCGCGACGAGACATCCCTGGAACGCGCCGACCGCAACTTCGCGGAGCTGCTCCAGGAACTGCGGGTCACCCAGACGGGCGTCCAGATCCTGTTCGCCTTCCTGCTGACCCTGGCCTTCACCCCCCGCTTCCCGGCCCTCGACACGGTGCAGCGCGCCACGTACGTCACCACGCTGCTGCTCTCCATGCTGGCCGCGGCGCTGTTCACGGCGCCCGCCGCGGTGCACCGGGGGCTGTTCCAGCAGAACGCCAAGCCCACCATCGTGCGGCTCTCCTCCCGCCTGGCCTCGATCGGCCTCGGAGTGCTGATGCTGGCCTTCACCGGGTCGGTGCTGCTCGTGGTGGACGTGGCCCTGGGCCGGGGTGCCGGCATCGCCGCCGGCGCGGGGACGCTGGCCGTGTGCGTGGCCCTGTGGGTCGTACTGCCGCTGATGGCGCAGCGTTCGGCTCTCGCGCGGCCGGCCGGCCCGGAAGCAGAACCACGCCGAGAACCCTGAGAACGGCGCCGGTGACGGCCACGACGGCCCGGGCTGCACGCGGCGCCGTGCGCGGCGACCGCAGCGTCCGTACGCCGTGACAGACGTCCACACGCGGCACGGCGACCATGCCTGCGCCCCGACCCGCCCCGACCCGTGGCGCTGACGGCGGTCGCCGGGGCCGGCTCGATCACCCGGACGGCCGAACACCTCGGCCGCACCGCGCCCGCGCTCTCCCGGTGGCCGGTTCAAGCAGCCGTGCGGCACAGTTCAGCGCGGTCAGGGTTCTTGCTGCCCCCCTGCCGTCACCGGCTGCGCGGACACCGCCCACGGGAGTTCGATCAGTACCGTCTTGCCGCCCTCCCGGGTGGGCCGGACCCGCATCCTGCCGCCGCACTCGGCGGTCAGCCAGCGGATGATGACCATTCCGCGGCCGTTGTCCTGCTGGACGGCCGCGGGCAGTCGTTTCGGGAAGCGTGGATGGCTGTCGGTGACACCGATGTGCAGGTGTTCGTCGCGGTCGAGCGCGATGTCAACCGTGAACGTGGGTGACTGCCCGAAGGTGTGCTGGACCGCGTTGGTGGCGAGCTCGGACACGATCAGGCGCACGGTGTCCGCGACTTCCGCGTCGCCCGGCAGGCCCCATTCGGCCAGCACACTCGCGACGTATTTTCGGGCGGCGGAGACCGAGGCGGGATCGCTCGGCAGAGTGACGGATGCTTCCTGGTGATCTGCCATGGCGACGTCGTCCCTTTCCCACGGGACCGGGGCCCGACACGGAGCGGAGGGTTCGAGTACGGTCCCGGACTGGTGCTTCGCGCCAGACTGCCATCACCAGGGCGGCCTCGGTGCCGATCCACCAAGATATGCATATATCTGTCGCCCGAAGCGGTGAACTCTCCGACGACCGACCGTATTTGGGTGGGCATTCGGCCCATCCTCTACCGTCGCCGCGAGCCCGCTTCCCGGGCGAAAGGAGTCGGCCATGCAGTACGGACCAGCAGTGCGCCGCCGCAAACTCGGCGCCGAATTACGCTCCCTACGCGCCCGGGCGGGCCTCACCAGTGGCCAGGCGGCCGGTCTCGTCGGCTGGCACCAGTCCAAGGTGAGCCGGATCGAGACGGGCTCCAGCGGGGTGAAACCGCCCGACGTACGGCTGCTTTTGGACGTATACGGCGTCGAGGATCCCGAACTGCGCGAGCTGCTGCTGGTGTTGGCGGGCTCCGACGACGGCGGCGTCCGGCAGAACTGGTGGCATGCCTATCGCGGGGTGCTGCCGCCGACGTACCGCGACTTCATCAGTCTGGAGTCGCAGGCCAGCGCGATGCGCACGCTGGAGACCTCGGTGGTGCCGGGCCTGCTCCAGACGCCCGAGTACGCCCGGGCGGTGACCCGGGCCGCGGTCGGCAGCGCGGAGGACGCCAAGCTGGACACTCTGGTGGAGGTGCGGCTGGCCCGGCAGGACGTCCTGCGTTCGAACCCGCCGCTGGAACTGACCGCGGTCCTCGACGAGGCGGTGCTGCGCCGGGAGGTCGGCGGCCCGGAGGTCATGACGCAGCAGCTGGAACGGCTGCTGGAGGCGGCCAAGCTGCCTCAAGTGCGGCTTCAGGTACTGCCGTTCGCCGCGGGGGCCCACATCGGAATCACCGGGCCTTTCGTTATCTTCTCCTTTCCGAGCAGATCTGATCTGGATGTGGTTGTTCTCGACCACCTGACGAGTAGCCTCTATCTCGAGCGGAAAGAAGACCTCCAGGCCTACAGCGAGGCCTTCGACACCCTTCGGTTCCACGCCCTTTCACCCAAGGACACGTTGGATTACATGCGCCGCATTAGGTGACGGCTCGTAAGGAGGCACCATGACTGCACTGCCTCGGTGCGTATCCTCAAGTACCTCTCTGCCAGGTGTGCGGTGGCTGCGCAGCAGCCGCAGCACGGGGAATGAACAACTGCGTCGAGACGGCCCGGCCGGGCCCCGGCCCCTGGGCCGGCCTGGTCGCCGTCCGCGACTCGAAGAACGTGAGCGGCCCCGCCCTGCTGTTCGCCCCCGAGGCCTGGGAGGGATTCGTCGCCGGACTGGACTGACAGCCGACCGCTCGTCCCGCACTAGGTGCGATGCACGGCCGTTACGCCGACGTATGGCCGCGTCTCGCCGATCACCCGCACGGCACGGTCGATCTGACCGTCGGTGAGGTCCGCGCGAGCGGTCAGCCTCAGCCGGGAGATGCCGTCGGGCACGGACGGTGGGCGGAAACAGCCGACGGCGAGACCCGCCGCCCGGCAGTCCGCCGCCCACCGCACCGCCTGCTCGGGGGAGGGCGCCCGCACGGAGACGACGGCGGCGTCCGGCCGTACCGCTTCGTGGCCCTCCGCCGTCAGCCGGGTGTGCAGTTCCTTCGCCACCGTACGGGCCCGTGCGGCACGCTCCGGTTCGCGGCGCAGCAGCCGCAGCGCCGCGAGGGCCGCGCCCGCCGCCGCCGGGGCCAGCCCGGTGTCGAAGATGAACGTACGGGCCGCGTTGATCAGGTGGTCGATCACCCGGGCCGGACCGAGCACGGCGCCGCCCTGGCTGCCGAGCGACTTGGACAGCGTGACCGTCACGACCACGTCCGGCGCGCCCGCGAGCCCCGCCGCCCAGGGGGCGCCCCGGCCGCCGTCGCCGAGGACGCCGAGCCCGTGCGCGTCGTCGATCACCAGCCCCGCACCGTACTGCCGGCAGGCTTCGGCGAGGTCCGCCAACGGGGCCGCGTCGCCGTCCACCGAGAAGACCGTGTCCGAGACGGCGACGGCCTGGCCCTCGTGCGTCCCCAGCGCCTTGCGCACGGCGTCCGGATCGGCGTGCGCGACGACCTGGGTGGTGCCCCGCGCCAGCCGGCAGCCGTCGATGAGCCAGGCGTGGTTGCCCGCGTCGGAGACGATCAGGGAGCCGTGCGGGGCGAGCGCGGTGACCGCGGCGAGATTGGCCGCGTACCCGGAGGAGAAGACCAGGGCCGCCTCGAAGCCGCAGAAGTCGGCCAGCTCGCGTTCGAGTTCGCCGTGCAGTTCCGTGGTGCCGGTGACGAGGCGGGAGCCGGTGGCGCCGCCGCCCCACGTCCTGGCCGCCTCGGCCGCGCCCTCGGTGATCTCGGGATGGCGGGCGAGGCCGAGGTAGTCGTTGCTCGCGAGATCGAGGAGGGGCGAGTCGGCGGGGCGCGGGCGCAGGGTGCGTACGAGACCGGCCCGGCGGCGCGTGTGCGCCTGCTCGTCGATCCAGCCGAACGCCATGTGTCCTCCGGACCGTAGTGACGGGTGTTTTGTAGGCAGTGCACAGACCCTAGCGGGACCGTCGGCCGCCCAGGATGTGGCAATACCCACACGTTGAACCGTCTCTGTTGTGCAAACTCTCCTTGGCCCGGGCCCGTCGCATAGGACAGGATCGGCTCTCATGGACCTGCTGAACACGCTGGTGGAAAAGGGGCTTCGGCGCGAGCTGCCGAGCCGAGCCGAGGCGCTCGCCGTCCTTGCCACCTCCGACGACGACGTGCTCGATGTGGTGGCCGCGGCCGGCAAGGTGCGCAGGCACTGGTTCGGCCGACGGGTGAAACTCAACTATCTCGTCAACCTCAAGTCGGGCCTGTGCCCCGAGGACTGCTCCTACTGCTCCCAGCGGCTCGGCTCCAAGGCCGAGATCCTGAAGTACACCTGGCTCAAGCCGGACGAGGCCTCGCAGGCCGCGGCGGCCGGGCTGGCCGGCGGCGCCAAGCGGGTCTGCCTGGTGGCCAGCGGCCGCGGCCCGACGGACCGGGACGTGGACCGGGTCTCCGACACCATCAAGGCGATCAAGGACCAGAACGAGGGCGTCGAGGTGTGCGCCTGCCTCGGTCTGCTCTCCGACGGCCAGGCCGACCGGCTGCGCGAGGCGGGCGCGGACGCCTACAACCACAACCTCAACACGTCCGAGGGGACGTACGGGGACATCACGACCACCCACACGTACGCCGACCGGGTGGAGACCGTACAGAAGGCGCACGCGGCGGGCCTGTCGGCCTGCTCGGGGCTGATCGCCGGCATGGGCGAGACGGACGAGGACCTGGTCGACGTGGTCTACTCGCTGCGCGAGCTGGACCCGGACTCCGTTCCGGTCAACTTCCTGATCCCGTTCGAGGGCACCCCGCTCGCCAAGGAGTGGAACCTGACGCCTCAGCGGTGTCTGCGCATCCTCGCGATGGTCCGGTTCGTCTGCCCGGACGTCGAGGTCCGCATCGCGGGCGGCCGCGAGGTCCACCTCCGTACGATGCAGCCGCTCGCGCTGCACCTCGCCAACTCGATCTTCCTCGGCGACTACCTCACCAGCGAGGGCCAGGCGGGCAAGGCGGACCTGGAGATGATCGCGGACGCCGGGTTCGAGGTGGAGGGGGCCGACCAGGTGACGCTGCCGGAGCACCGGGCGCCGGCCGGCGGCTGCGGGTCTGAGCAGAGCGCGGGGTGCGGGTCGCACGAGGGCGGCGGAGCCTGCGGTTCCGCTCCCGCGCCGCGGACCGACGAGGCCCGTACGGACCTGGTCGCCGTACGCCGCCGGGGTGCCGGAACGGACCTCGCGCCCAATGCCTGACCTGTCCCTGGCCGAGCTGCTCGACCTCGATCGGCGGCACGTCTGGCACCCGTACGGGCCGATGCCCGGCCGTCAGGAACCGCTCGTCGTCGAGGCGGCGAGCGGGGTGCGGCTGCGCATGGCCGACGGAACGGGCGAACTGATCGACGGCATGTCGTCGTGGTGGTCGGCGATCCACGGCTACAACCACCCCGTGCTCAACGAAGCGGCGCGCGAGCAGCTGTCGCGGATGAGCCATGTCATGTTCGGCGGGCTCACCCACGAGCCCGCCGTGCGCCTCGCGAAGCGTCTTGTCGACATCTCGCCCGAGGGTCTGGAGCACGTCTTCCTCGCCGACTCCGGCTCGGTCTCGGTCGAGGTCGCGGTCAAGATGTGCCTCCAGTACTGGCGGTCGCTCGGCCGTCCCGGCAAGCAGCGGCTGCTGACCTGGCGCGGCGGCTACCACGGCGACACCTGGCAGCCGATGTCCGTGTGCGACCCCCAGGGCGGGATGCACGAGCTGTGGCAGGGCGTGCTCCAGCGCCAGGTGTTCGCCGACGCGCCGCCGGTCGCCTACGAGGAGTCGTACGCGGATCAGCTGCGCGAACTGATCGAGCGGCACGCCGACGAACTGGCCGCGGTGATCGTGGAGCCGGTGGTGCAGGGCGCGGGCGGGATGCGGTTCCACTCCCCCGCCTATCTGCGGGTGCTGCGCGAGGCGTGCGACGCGCACGACGTGCTGCTCGTGTTCGACGAGATCGCCACCGGTTTCGGGCGCACCGGCGCGCTGTTCGCGGCGGACCACGTCGGGGTGACGCCGGACGTGATGTGTCTGGGCAAGGCGCTGACCGGCGGCTATCTGACGCTGGCGGCGACGCTGTGCACGGCGCGGGTGGCCGACGGGATCTCCCGGGGGGAGGTGCCGGTGCTCGCGCACGGGCCCACCTTCATGGGCAACCCGCTCGCCGCCGCGGTGGCGAACGCCTCGATCGACCTGCTGCTCGGGCAGGACTGGCAGACCGAGGTCAAGCGGATCGAGACGGGGTTGCGCGAGGGGCTCGCCGCCGCGGCCGACCTGCCCGGAGTGCGGGACGTACGGGTCCTCGGGGCCATCGGTGTCGTTCAGCTCGACCGCCCCCTCGACGAGGCGGCCATGGCGGCCGCGACACGGGCCGCCGTGCGCGAGGGCGTGTGGCTGCGGCCGTTCCGCGACCTCGTCTACACGATGCCGCCGTACGTCACGGGTGACGCGGATGTGGCACGGATCGCCGGCGCGGTGTGCGCGGCGGCAAGGGAAGGGTGACATGTCGGTACTGGTGATCACGGGGACCGGCACGGAGGTCGGCAAGACGGTCACGACGGCCGCCGTCGCGGCGGTCGCCGTCGCGGCCGGGCGGTCCGTGGCCGTGCTCAAGCCCGCGCAGACGGGCGTACGGCCCGACGAGCGCGGGGACGCCGACGAGGTGGCCCGTCTCGCGGGTGCGGTGACGACGCTCGAACTCGCCCGCTATCCCGAGCCGTTGGCGCCCGCGACCGCCGCCCGGCGGGCCGGTCTGCCGCCCGTGGGGCCGCACGAGGTGGCCGAGGCCGCGGCGAAGCTGGCGGTGGAGCACGATCTCGTGCTGGTCGAGGGGGCGGGCGGGCTGCTCGTGCGCTTCGACGACGCGGACGGCACCCTGGCGGATGCGGCCCGGCTGCTGGACGCGCCGGTGCTGGTCGTGGCGTCGGCGGGACTGGGCACGCTGAACACCACGGAGCTGACGGCACGTGAACTGCGGCGCCGGGAGATCGGCTTCGCGGGTGTCGTCATCGGGAGCTGGCCCGAGTCGCCCGACCTCGCCTCCCGTTGCAACCTCGCCGACCTGCCGGCCGTGGCCGGAGCCGGTCTGCTCGGCGCGATTCCGGCGGGGGCCGGCGCGCACTCGCCCGTCGGCTTCCGTGCGGGGGCGCCGGGTTGGCTGGCGCCCCGACTGGGCGGAACGTGGGACGCGGACACGTTCGCCTCGGCGTTCGTGCCGTAGGCCTCACACGTCCGTCTCGCCCAGGAGCCGTACCAGCTCGATGCGCGACCGGATCCCCAGCCGGGCGAAGACGCCCCGGAGGTGGTGGTCGATGGTGCGTGGGCTGAGGAGCAGGCGGGCGGCGATCTCCCGGTTGGTGGCTCCCTCGGCGGCCATGCGGGCGACCATCAGCTGCTGGGCGGTCAACCGGGCGGCCAGGTCGTCCGCGCCGCGGGCGGGTGCGGACGGTTCGCCGAGACCGCCCAGACCGCCGAGAACACGGAGTTCCGCCCGGGCCTGCGCCGCGCACTGCGGGGCGCCGAAGTGCTCGAAGGCCGCCAGGGCGCTGTGCAGGCGGTCACGCGCCTCCGCCCGGCGGCGCAGCCGGCGCAGTGCGCCGCCGAACAGCAGCTCCGTACGGGCGCGTTCGAAGTCCCGGGTACCGCAGGCGTGCAGGTCGAGGGCCGTGCGGTAGTGGTCCACGGCCTCGGGGCCGCCGGCCAAAAGGGCTCGGCAGCGGGCGCTCAGGGCCAGCTCGTCGGGGTTGCGGATGGTGCGCGCCCAGTGGTCGTAGTCGGCGTGGGCGGCGCGGGCGACCCGGGTGTCGCCGGTGCGGACGGCCGCCTCCACGTAGTGGGGGGTGGCCAGGTGCCGGATGGCGCGGTGGCCGTGGCCGGGGCCGAAAGCGGCCAGGGCGCGCAGCCGGGCCGCGGCGGCGGCGAAGCGGCCGGTACTGAGGTCGAGGAAGGCCAGGGCGAACAGGGCGAGGGCGGCCGGCAGACCGAGGCCGCGTGGCAGGGCGTAGGAGCGGGCGGCCTCGGCCCGGTCGCGGCACACCTCCGCGTCGCCGGTGAGGGCGGCGAACATGGCGAGGGCGGCCTGCAGATGGCAGGCGCCGTTGTCCTGCCCGGTGGTGTACGCCTGGCGCAGCGACTCCAGGGCGCCCGCCTCGGCGGCCCGCGGGCGCCCGGTCCAGAACTCGGCGTAGGCCCGGAACTCCATGGCCTGCGGGACGGTGACCGTCTCGCCCCTGGTGCGGGCGGAGGCGGCCGCCCGCGCGGTGGCGGTGGCGGCGCCGGTGTGGTCGCCGAGGAGCAGCGCGGCGATGCCGGAATGGATGAGCAGGGTGGGATCGCCGCCGGGACCGCAGCGCCCGGCGGCGGCCTGGAGCAGGTCGCGGGCGTCGGCGTAGCGGCCCTCGAACGCGGCCGCCAGTCCGCCGAGCGTGCCCGATGGCACGATCCCGAGCCGGTCCGCCACGGCGGCCGCCTCCCGGCAGCGGCGCAGGTCCCCGGTGTAGATGGCGGCTTCGGTGGCGCGGGCGAGGAGGTGGACGGCGGGGTCGGGGGCGCCCGGTGGCAGGGCGTGGGCGGCGGCCGCGTGCCGGGCCGCCGCCGCGAGCAGCGCGTCGAAGGCGTCGCCGGCGTTCCCCGCGCGGAGCGCCAGCAGACCGCCCAGCGCGTCGTTGTCCGTGGCCGCGATCAGCCGGCGGGCCCGGTCGCCGTCGCCGGACTGCCAGGCGTCGGCCGCCGCGCGGGCGAGCAGCCGGGGCCGCTCGTGCGGGTCCGGGGTGAGTGCGGCGGCGCGTTCCGCGAGGGCGCAGGCCAGGGCGTGTTCGCCGGCCCGGCGCGCCTGGGCCGCGGCCGGTCCCAGCTGCGCCGCGAGCCGTCTGCTGGGGCCGAGCGCGGCGGCGCCCCGGTGCCAGAACCGGCGGGGTGCCTCACCCGCGCCGCTCAGGACCCGGCCCAGCAGCTGGTGGGCCTCGCGCCGGTCCGCCGCGGAGGCGGTCTCGTATGCGGCGATCCTGGTCCACGGGTCGCGGAAGACGATCCCGCCGGGCGTGGTGTGCGCGAGCTGCGCGGTCTCGGCGGCGTCCAGGGGCCGGGTGTCGAGCCGGGCCGCGGCGACCGCCCGCAGGAAGGCGTGGGTGGCGACCGGGTACTGGTCGGCGGCGGCGAGCAGGAGCAGCAGCCGGGTGTCGTCGGGCAGGGCGCGGATCTCCCGGCGGTGGGCCCGCAGAGTTGCGGGGACGAGGGAGGCGGGGTCGGCCGGGAGCGGGTCGAGGCCGGTCAGCTGACGGGTGCTCAGTACGGAGGCGAGTTCCAGGGCGGCGCGCGGGTCTCCGTGGGCGGCGCGCAGCACCCGTACCCGTACGCCTTCGGGAAGGGGCGGGTCCAGGCGCGGCCACGCGTGCGTGACCTGCGGTGTCGAAGTCCGCGGAAGGGGCGAGGGGTTCACCGAAGTCACCACGCGTTTGACGTTACTGGCGGGTTAACTGGTCCGTAAAGACCGGCGATTTCACCGATGCGGCGCGCGTAGAACCCGGCTGACACTCCAGAGACCCCACCCGTTTCAGGAGGCACCATGCAACGCCGCGTGCGGCGCGTCACCGCGGTCTTCTCGGCCGCGGTCGCTTCGATCCTTCTGTCGCTCTCCCTGGCCGCGGTCCCCGCTCGAGCCGCGACCCACGACCCCGTCATCTTCGTCCACGGCATCAGCAGTTCGGCGAGCAGTTGGGACGACTGGATCGCCGACTTCGAGGCCGACGGCTACACCGCCTCCGAGCTGGACGCGTGGTCGTACGACTGGTCCCAGTCGAATGTGACGACCGCGCAGCAACTGGCCACCGAGGTCAGGAGCGTGCTCGCGAGGACCGGCGCGTCCAAGGTCGACCTGGTCGTGCACTCCATGGGCGCGCTGAGTGCCCGTTACTACCTCAAGAACCTCGGCGGGACGTCGTACGTCGACGACTTCGTCTCCACCGCCGGGGTGAACCACGGGACGACCGTCGCCTCGTGGTGCAAGTGGCTCTACACGTCCTGTTCGGAGATGTACACCGGAAGCTCGTTCCTGACCTCCCTCAACTCCGGTGACGAGACGCCGGGCGGCGTGGCGTACGCCAGTTACTGGTCGAACTGCGACGACCTGCTCACCCCGGACACCAGCGCGATCCTGAGCGGCGCGACCAATGTCGAGGTCGGGTGCGTCTCGCACACCGACATGAACAACGACTACGGCGTCTACCAGCAGGTGCGGACCTTCGTCGGCTGAGCCGCCGGCAGCGCCCGGTGCGGCCCCCGCGCGACGGGGGCCGCACAGCGGGGGTGGGCGCAGCCCGTACGGGGGACAATGCGGGTAAGGCCCGTCCTCCAGGGAGGTCCTCATGCCGCTGCGGTCCGCCGGATCGGGCAAGGCGTCGCGGGACGCCGTGCACCATCCGCTGTTCGCCCGCTCCTACGCCCGGATCAGCGTCACCGCCGAGACCCGGCTCGGGATGGGCGGCGTACGCGACCGGCTGCTGGCCGGGCTCAGCGGCCGGGTCATCGAGATCGGCGCGGGCAACGGTCTCAACTTCGCGCACTATCCCGGGGCCGTCTCGGAGGTCGTCGCGATCGAACCCGAGCGGCTGCTGCGGCAGTTGGCGGTCGAGGCGGCGCTGCGCTGCGATGTGCCGGTCGACGTGGTGCCGGGTGCGGCGGAGGCGCTGCCGGTCAAGAGCGAGGCCTTCGACGCGGCCGTCGTCTCCCTGGTGCTGTGCAGCGTCCGGGACGTGTCGCGGGCGCTCGGCGAGTTGCGGCGGGTGCTGCGGCCCGGGGGCACGCTGCGGTTCTTCGAGCACGGCGCGGGCGGCGGGCGCGCGATGGCCGCAACCCAGCGCGCCCTCGACCGCACGGTGTGGCCGCGTCTCAACGGCGGCTGTCACCTCACGCGGGACGCCGTCAGCGCGGTGCGCGAGGCCGGGTTCGAGCTGGGCCCCTACCGGCGGATGCTGCTGCCGGAGAAGGGGCCGCGGCTGCCCACCTCGTACTGCGTCCTCGGCACCGCGTGGCGGCCCGGGTCCGCGGACTGAGCGTGCCCGCGGGTGCTCACAGGCTCCATTGCCGCAGTTCGCGCGCGATGTCGTCGACGCCGGCCTCCCCGCTCTTCACCAGCCGGGCGAGCTCGCGCACCTGCTCGGGCGAGGTGACGACCTTGGCGCCGCCCGCGACGAGATAGGCGTAGGCGACGGCGGACGCGAACAGGGCGTTGGAGCGTTCGAGGGCCGGCACGTGCAACAGCAGCTGGAGCAGGGCGGCGGCGCGGGCGTGCGGCGTGTCGTAGACGGGGATGCCGAATATCTCCGCCTCGTGCCGGCTGACGGCGGCGACGAGGGCTCCCCAGTCGGTGACCTGGGGATCTCCGGGCGTCTTCTGCTCGGCGATCATGAGGAGCCAGGCGAGGTCGATTCTGAGATTCTCCAAGGGATCAACGACGACTTTCGCGCGTGCCCTCGCGGTCCGCGCCGAACTCCTCGGCGAAGACGGTCTCGTACTGCTTCATGAAGTCTGCGGCGGCCTCCACGAAGGTGTGGCCCGCTTCCCCGGTGTCCTGTCGGACCAGTTCTTCGATGTAACGGTTCACGCTCATGCCGCGCTCCAGGGCTCGCTCGCGGGCGGCGCGGGCGGTGCCCTCGTCGACCCTCACGTTCAGCTGAGTCTTCGCCATACCTCGAAGCTAGCGCCGTGGTGCTAGCACCGGCAAGGGCTCCACCCCGGGATGGAGCGTGTCCCTTACACCGGTATCAGGGGCCCGACCTGGGGTGGAGAAGGTCCGGCACCTCAGGGGGATATCGGGTGTGCCCTGCGTCACACTACCCTCGGCCCGGACCGGGGAGACATCGGCCCGGACGGGGAACACAAGGTAATCGGGACGTCCACGACCTAGGAGGCGGCGTTGTCCACACCTGCTGCGGAGCACGCCCCCGGCCGCCCGGAGGCGGACGGGTTCGCCGCCCGCACCCGCGGCCTGACGAAGGCGTACGGCTCGGGCGAGACGACCGTGCTCGCCCTCGACTCGGTCGACGTGGACATCGCGCGCGGCCGCTTCACCGCGGTGATGGGGCCCTCGGGCTCCGGAAAGTCCACCCTCATGCACTGTCTGGCCGGGCTCGACAGCGTCTCGGCCGGACAGGTGTGGCTCGGCAACACCGAGATCACGGGGCTGAAGGACGGCGAGCTGACCCGGCTGCGGCGGGACCGGATCGGCTTCATGTTCCAGTCGTTCAATCTGATCCCGACGCTCAACGCGGTCGAGAACATCACCCTGCCCATGGACATCGCCGGCCAGAAGCCCGACCAGAAGTGGCTGGACCAGGTGATCGACACCCTCGGCCTGCGGGACCGGCTGAGGCACCGGCCCGCGCAGCTGTCCGGCGGGCAGCAGCAGCGCGTCGCCTGCGCCCGGGCCCTGGCCTCCCGCCCCGAGCTGATCTTCGCCGACGAGCCGACCGGCAACCTCGACTCCCGGGCGGGCCTCGAAGTGCTGGGCTTCCTGCGCGAGGCGGTCGACGAACTGGGGCAGACCGTCGTCATGGTCACGCACGACCCCGGCGCGGCCGCCCACTCCGACCTGGTGCTCTTCCTCGGGGACGGGCGGATCGTGGACGAGATGGCACGGCCGACGGCGGAGGCGGTGCTGGAGCGGATGCGCCTCTTCTCCGGGGGACCCTCCCAGACGCCCGAGTCCGACACGAACCACGCCGCCTCCGACGGCGCCGTCCCGCCCGGCGCCGTCCCGCCCGGCGGCGACTCCGCCGACGGCACCCCCGACCAGGACTGAGGCAGGACGCCGTGCTCAAAGCGACTCTCCGCAGCTTCCTCGCGCACAAGGGGCGGCTGCTCCTGTCGGCGCTGGCCGTCGTCCTGTCCGTGGCGTTCGTCGCGGGCAGCCTGATCTTCTCGGACACGGTCACCCGCACCTTCGACCGGCTGTTCGCCTCGACAGCGGCCGATGTCACCGTGCAGCCCAAGGAGGACCTCACCTCGCAGGTCCCGACCGGGGCGACCGAGACCGTGCCCGCCGCGCTCGCGGAGCGCCTGAAGAGCGTCGACGGCGTGGCCGCCACCCATGTGGACGCGGCGGTCCAGAACATCACGGTCGTGGACGTCAGGAACGAGCCGGTCGGGTCCACCACAGGCGCCCCCACCATCGCCACCAACTGGGACCCCACCGACCGCAGCCCGGTGCGGCTGACCTCAGGACACGCCCCGCACGGCAGCGGTGAGGCACTCCTGGACGCGGACACCGCCGAGAAGAAGCACGTACGCATCGGCGACACGCTGACCGTGCTGGCGCAGCCCGGGTCGTTCAAGGTGCGGATCGTCGGCATCGCCACGTTCACCACCACCAACCCCGGGGCCGCGCTCGTCTTCCTCGACACCCCGACCGCGCAGACCAAACTGCTCGGCAGGGCCGACGCCGCCACGAGCATCTCCGTGGACGCCGCCAAGGGGGTGAGCGACGCCCAGCTCAAACGGCGCATCGCCGCCGAACTCGGCTCCGGTACCTACGACGTGCAGACCGCGGACGAACAGGCCACCTCCGACGCGGCCGACCTCGGCGGATTCCTCGACGTGATCAAGTACGTGATGCTCGGCTTCGCCGGAATCGCCGTCCTGGTCGGCGTCTTCCTCATCGTCAACACCTTCTCGATGCTGATCGCCCAACGCACCCGCGAACTCGGCCTGTTGCGTGCCCTCGGCGCCGACCGGCGGCAGGTGCGCCGCTCCGTGCTCACCGAAGCGCTGCTGCTCGGGCTGGTCGGCTCGACGCTCGGGCTCGCCGCGGGCATCGGGCTCGCGGCCGGACTCATCAAGCTCATGGGCGCGTTCGGCATGAACCTCAAGTCCACCGAGATGGTCATCGGCTGGGCGACGCCCGTCACGGCCTACGTCGTCGGGGTCGGCGTCACCTTCCTCGCGGCGTACCTCCCGGCCAGGCGCGCCGCCGGGGTCTCCCCGATGGCGGCCCTCGCGGACGCCGAGATCGCCGGGGTGGGGCGGCCGTTGAAGGTGCGCGGCGTGGTGGGCACCGTCGTCGGCGTGCTCGGGGCGGCCGCGCTCGCGGGGTGCGCGACCTCGTCGAAGACCGCGTCGGCGGCGTCCCTGCTGGGACTCGGCGTCGTCCTCACGCTCATCGCGACCGTGATCGCGGGCCCGCTGCTGGTGCGGCCGGTGATCCGGGTGCTGGGCGCGGCCTTCCCCGCGCTGTTCGGCCCGGTCGGACGGATGAGTCAGCGCAACGCCCTGCGCAATCCGCGCCGCACCGGTGCCACGGCGGCCGCCCTGATGGTCGGCCTCGCGCTGGTCGGCGGGATGTCGGTGGCGAGCGCGTCCATGTCCGCGTCCTTCGACCAGCAGATCGACAAGACGCTGGGCGCCGACTTCGTGGTGCAGAACAGCAACTTCCTGCCGTTCCCGCAGGAGGTCACCGACAAGGTGCGGGCCACCGACGGCGTCGGACTCGTCGTACGGCAGCGGTTCACCCCCGTCGCGGTCCGGCTGCCGGACGACAAGCGCGTCGAGACGACCGCCGCGGGCTACGACAACCGGCTCGACGACGTCGCCCACATCACGTACACCCAGGGCGATACGGCGGCGGCGCTCGCGGGCGGCGGCATCGCCATGGACGCGGACTTCGCGAAGAAGCACGACGCACGGATCGGCAGCACGGTCGCCGTCGAGTTCCCGGGCGGCCGAAAGACCGAACTGAAGGTTGCCGCGCTCACCGACCAGGAGGGCTCCGACGGCTTCGGCATGCAGGGCGGGCTGTACTTCGGGATCGCGACGGTCGAGAAGTACCTGCCCGGCGGCCAGGACTCCGCGCTGTACGTGAACGCCGGGTCGGGCACCGGCGCGGACCGGTTGCGCCCGCGGCTGGAGCGGACCCTCGACCCGTATCCGCAGGTCCAGGTCCGCGACCAGGCCGACTACAAGAAGCTCGTGCACGACCAGATCGCCGTCCTGCTCTACCTCGTGTACGCGCTGCTCGGCCTCGCGATCGTCATCGCGGTGCTCGGCGTGGTCAACACCCTGGCCCTGTCGGTCGTGGAGCGCACCCGGGAGATCGGGCTGCTGCGCGCGATCGGGCTCGCCCGGCGGCAGCTGCGCCGGATGATCCGCCTGGAGTCGGTGGTGATCGCCGTGTTCGGCGCGGTTCTGGGCCTTGCGCTGGGGCTGGTGTGGGGCGTGTGCGTGCAGCAGGTGCTCGCCCTCCAGGGCATGCGGGTACTCGCGATCCCGTGGACGACGATCGTGGCGGTCGTGGTGGGCTCGGCGGTCGTGGGCATCGTGGCGGCACTGCTCCCGGCGTTGCGTGCATCCCGCATGAATGTGCTGGCGGCCATAGCGCACGACTGATGTACTCCCGTCACGCGCCCAAGTAGCCGTCCCGCCGAGGAGAGTTCATGGCACGCCCGTTCCGTTTCGGCGTCAACCTGCTCGACCCCGCACCCGCCGAGGAGTGGCGCGCCAAGTGCCGCCGGGCCGAGGAACTCGGCTACGACGTGATCCTGGTCCCCGACCACCTCGGCATGCCGGCGCCGTTCCCCGCGCTCGTCGCGGCGGCCGAGGCCACGGAGCGGGTGCGCCTCGGCACATTCGTGCTCAACGCCGGCTTCTGGAACCCTGCGTTGCTGGCGCGCGAGGTGGCGACCACCGACGCGCTGACGGGCGGACGCCTCGAACTCGGTCTCGGCACCGGGTACGTACAGGCGGAACACGACACGGCGGGCCTTCCCTACGGTTCGCCGCGCGAGCGGGTGGACCATCTCGTGCGCACGGTCGAGGAGTTGGAGCGGCTGCTCGGCTCCCCGGAGCACCGGCCGGGGATCGTGCAGAAGCCCCGGGTGCCGCTGCTGATCGGCGGCAACGGCGACCGGATGCTGCGGCTCACCGCCGAGCACGCCGACATCGCGGCTTTCGCGGGCGCGCATCTGGTACCGGGCAGCACGACGGGGAAGCTGGCGCCGGTCACGGCCGGGGAACTGGACGAGCGGGTCGCCAGATACCGGCGGCTGGCGGCGGACCGCGCGGAGCCGGCCGAGCTGAACCTGCTGGTGCAGATGGTCGCCGTCACCGAGGACCGCGCCGCCGCCGTCCAGGGCCTGCGCGAGCGCGTACCGCAGCTGACCGAGGAGCAGGTACTGGAGCTGCCGATCGTCCTGGTCGGGACGCCGGCGCAGATCACGGCGCAGGTGCTGGCACAACGGGAGCGGTACGGGTTCTCGTATCTGACGGTCCTGGAGCCGTACATGGAGGCGTTCGCGCCGGTGATCGAGGCGTTGCGGGGCGCGTAGGGGCGGGTCGGTGCCGGGCGGCGCCGCACGGCGCGGGCAAGCGGCCGACGAGGGGTGGGCCGGCGCCGTCCGGATGGTGGAATTCCGCGTCCCGGTCCGGCGTGCGTGCTGGGATCGCCGTATGACTGAGCTGCGCATGCGGGCCGCCGCCCCCGAGGACCTCTCCGCCGTGCTGGCCTTCTGGAAGACGGCGGCCGAGGGCACGAGCATCAGCGACGACCGGGACGGGGTGCAGCGACTGGTCGCCCGCGACCCGGAGGCGCTGATCCTCGCCGAGCGGGACGGGGAGCTGGTCGGCACGGTGATCGCGGGCTTCGACGGATGGCGCTGCCATCTGTACCGGCTGGCGGTCCATCCTCAGCGCCGCCGCCTCGGCATCGGGTCCGCGCTGCTCGCCGCCGCGGAGGAACGGTTCGTACGGCTCGGGGGGCGCCGCGGGGACGCGATGGTGCTGCGCCGGAACGAGACCGCGCACCATGCCTGGCGGGCGGCGGGGTACACGCCCGAGGAGCAGTGGCGACGGTGGGTGAAGCCGCTCGCCGACTGAACCACTTTGCCGATCCTTTACCATGGGAAGAAGATCCAGCCGTCCCCCCTTTGGAAGGGTGTGAGCGTCCGCCCATGGGCGAACCTCCCCGTAGCCGACATCGCGCGGTCTCCGCCTCCCTGGCCGACCATGGGACGGAGGTGACCCGATGACCGAAGTGCTCCTCCTGCTGGTGGCGATCCTGCTCTCGGTGGCCTGCGGCGCCTTCGTAGCGGCGGAGTTCTCGCTGACCACGGTCGAGCGCAGCGAGCTGGAGCGGGCCGCGGAGCGCGGCGAGCGCGGCGCGGCGGGCGCCCTCAAGGCCGTACGCAACCTGACGTTCCAGTTGTCCGGGGCACAGCTCGGGATCACCGTCACCAACCTGGTGGTCGGCATGCTCTCGGAGTCGTCGATCGCGAAACTGATCGCGGGCCCGCTGGAGTCGGTCGGCGTCTCGCCCTCCGTGTCCAACTCGGTGGCCCTGGTCATCGGTACGGCCCTGTCGACGGTGTTCCTGATGGTGGTCGGCGAGCTGGTGCCCAAGAACTGGGCGATCTCCTCGCCGCTGGCCGTGGCCAAGCGGGTGGGAACTCCGCAGCGCTTGTTCAGCTCCGCGTTCCGCCCGTTCATCACGCATCTCAACAACACGGCGAACCACGTCGTACGCCGCTTCGGACTCGAACCGGCGGAGGAGCTCGCCTCCGCGCGCGGGCCGCAGGAGCTGGTGGCACTCGCCCGGCACTCCGCGAAGGCGGGCGCGCTGGAGGCCGACACCGCCGAGCTGTTCGTCCGCACCCTCAATCTCGCCGACCTGACCGCGGAGAACGTGATGACCCCGCGTGTCCAGGTCGTCGCGCTCGACGTCCAGGCGACCTGCGAGGACGTGGCGAACGCGACCCGGGCGACCGGGCTGTCCCGCTTCCCCGTCTACCGCGGCAACCTCGACTCGGTCGTCGGTATCGCGCACATCAAGGACGTCGTGGCCGTCCCCGCCGAAGAGCGGACCCGCCGCCCTGTCTCACGCGTGATGCGCGAGCCCCTCTTCGTACCGGAGTCCCTCACCGTCGACCGGCTCCTCGACCGCCTCGGCGGGAAACGGACCATGGCCATCGTCATCGACGAGTACGGCGGCACGGCCGGGGTCGCGACGCTGGAGGACATCGTCGAAGAGGTGGTCGGCGAGGTCCGCGACGAACACGACCCGCACGAGACACCGGACCTGGCCCCGGCCGGCACGGACGACGACGGCCGCGCGCTGTACTCGGCCGACGGCGCGACCCGCATCGACCAGCTCGCGCGGGTGGGGCTGCGGGCGCCGGACGGGCCGTACGAGACACTCGCCGGCCTGATCGCGGCCGAGCTGGGCCGTATCCCGGCCGAGGGCGACACCGTCGAGGTCGCCGGCTGGCGGCTCGACGTGGTGGACGCGTCGGGGCGGCGGGCGGCGCGGGTACTGCTGCACGCGCCCGGCGCGCAGGACGAAGCCTCTTCGGTGTCCCATGAGAGGGAGCGATGACTGCCGTACAGCTGCTGATCGGCCTGCTGACCCTGGTCGTGAACGCCTTCTTCGTGGGGGCCGAGTTCGCGCTGATCTCCGTGCGCCGCAGCCAGATCGAGCCGTACGCCGAGGAGGGCGACCGGCGGGCCCGCAGCGTGCTGTGGGGGCTGGAGCACGTGTCGGCGCTGATGGCGGCGGCGCAGCTGGGTATCACCCTGTGCACCCTGGTCCTCGGTGTCGTCGCGGAGCCTGCGATCGCGCATCTGCTGGAGCCGGTGTTCCACGCGGTGGGCGTGCCGGCCGGTGCGGGCCACGCGGTGTCGTTCGTCATCGCGCTCACCCTGGCGACCTATCTGCACATGCTGCTGGGCGAGATGGTGCCGAAGAACATCGCGCTCGCCGAGCCGGTGCGCTCCGCGCTGCTGCTCGGCCCGCCGCTGGTCACCCTGGCCCGGACGCTGCGACCGGTGATCTTCGCCGTGAACGCCTTCGCGAACGGGCTGCTCAAGCTGCTGCGTGTGGAGACGAGGGACGAGGTCACGGCGACCTTCTCGGACGACGAACTGGCCCGGCTGGTCAAGGACTCCGTCGACGCCGGGCTCCTCGACGACCGCGCCCAGGAGCGCCTGCACGACGCACTGGAGCTGGGCCGCCGGCCCGTGCGCGACGTCGTGCTTCCGCTGGAGCGCGTGGTCTACGCGCGCGTGGGCATCACGCCCGAGCAGTTGGAGCGGCTCTCGGCCGAGTCCGGCTTCTCGCGTTTTCCCGTGGTGGACGAGGGCCGCCGGATCGTCGGCTATCTGCATGTGAAGGACGCGCTGGACGCCACGCCCCGCGATGTGCCGTTCGCGGTGCGGGACATGCGGCCGATCGCCCGCGTCCGGGAGACCACGCCGCTGGACGACGTACTCACGGCGATGCGCGGCAGCCGTACGCATCTGGCGGCGGTCCTCGGGTCGGACGGACGGCTGGCGGGGATGGTGACGATGGAGGACGTGCTGCGGCAGCTGTTCGGGCAGCCCGCGTGAGGGGTCCCGGGGCCGGGGCCGGTCCGCGGATCAGGCCGGAGGAAGCCGGCGGAATCCTGTAGGCACGGGTGAGCGGGGCCGGGCGGGGGGCAAGGGGATCCCTCCCTGCGCGAGCGAGGCCGAGAGCCTCGGGGCGTGCGCGGCGGCGCATGCCCGGCAGGACGTTCCCGACGGCGCATGCCCGGCAGGGCGTTCGCGGCGGCCGACCGACCGGTCGCAGCCACGCATGCCCGGGCAGGGCGTTCGCGGCGGCCGACCGACCGGCGGGTATGGGCGCGGGTTACCATCTCCTACGCCATGCAGACGAACGCCAACCACACCAGTCTTGTCGCGATCGGCGACTCCTTCACCGAGGGCATGTCGGACCTGCTGCCCGACGGCTCCTACCGCGGCTGGGCCGATGTCCTCGCCGGCCGGATGGCCGCGCGGACGCCCGGTTTCCGCTATGCCAACCTCGCCGTGCGGGGCAAGCTGATCGGCCAGATCGTCGCCGAGCAGGTGGACGTGGCGGCCGCCATGCAGCCCGATGTGATCACGCTGGTCGGCGGCCTCAACGACACGCTGCGGCCCAAGTGCGACATGGGCCGCGTACGCGGTCTCCTGGAGGAGGCCGTCGAGCGGCTGGCCCCCTCCTGCAAGCAGCTGGTCCTGATGCGCAGCCCGGCCCGCCAGGGCCCGGTCCTCGAGCGCTTCCGGCCTCGCATGGAGGAGCTGTTCGCGTGCGTCGACGACCTCGCGGCCCGACACGGCGCACTCGTCGTCGACCTCTACGGAGCGCCCTCGCTCGCCGATCCCCGCCTGTGGGACTTCGACCGGCTGCACCTCACGGCCGAGGGGCACCGGCGGGTCGCCGAGGCCGTGTGGCAGACCCTCGGGTACGAGGCGGAGGATACGGAGTGGCACACACCCATGCCGGCCACACTGCCGCCGGGATGGGCCGCGCGCCGGATCGTGGACGTCCGCTTCGCCCGGCAGCATCTGCTGCCGTGGATCGTACGGCGGCTGACGGGGCGCTCGTCCGGTGACGGGCTCCCGGCCAAGCGGGCCGAGCTGCTGCCGTACGAGGGACCGGCGGCATAACCACTCCGGAGGGAGCCCGGCGTGACCACCGTGGTGATCAACCTGAAGGGCCGCATCCACGACTTCGGCCCCCGGCTGGAGGACGCGCCCGAGGACCTGGTGTACATCGGCCGCCGCTGGACCATGGGCCACTGGGACCTGCCGCAGCACCCGCTGTACAACCCGTTCGCCCCTGACACCCCCACGCGGAAGCGCGACGGCACCCGCGCCGAAGTGATGGCCAAGTACCGGGCGTACCTCGTGGAGCACCCCGAGCTGCTGGCCCAGGTGCCGGCGCTGCGGGGCAGGACGCTGGCGTGCTGGTGCGCACCCGAGCTGTGCCACGGGGACGTGCTGGCGGAGATCGCGGACGGGGCCGCGCCGCCTTCGTAGCTTCCGACAAACAACCCCGCGGCGCTGGCCTGCACGAATCGCCAGTAGAATCCATACACGTGACTGCGCCTGCCAAGCCCCGTATCCCCAACGTCCTCGCCGGACGCTACGCCTCCGCCGAGCTCGCCACGCTATGGTCCCCCGAGCAGAAGGTGAAGCTGGAGCGACAGCTCTGGCTCGCCGTACTGCGGGCCCAGAAGGACCTGGGGATCGAGGTGCCGGACGCGGCGATCGCCGACTACGAGCGCGTCCTCGACCAGGTCGACCTCGCCTCGATCGCGGAGCGCGAGAAGGTCACCCGGCATGACGTCAAGGCGCGGATCGAGGAGTTCAACGACCTCGCCGGGCACGAGCACGTGCACAAGGGCATGACGTCCCGTGACCTCACCGAGAACGTGGAGCAGCTGCAGATCCGGCTCTCGCTGGAGCTGATGCGCGACCGCACGGTGTCCGTCCTCGCCCGGCTCGGCAAGCTCTCGGGCGAGTACGCCGAGCTGGTCATGGCCGGCCGGTCGCACAATGTCGCCGCGCAGGCCACCACCCTCGGCAAGCGTTTCGCGACCGCTGCCGACGAGCTGCTCGTCGCGTACGGCCGCGTCGAGGAGCTCCTCGGCCGCTACCCGCTGCGCGGCATCAAGGGCCCGGTCGGCACCGCTCAGGACATGCTCGACCTGCTCGGCGGCGACGCGGCCAAGCTCGCGGAGCTGGAGCAGCGGATCGCCCGCCACCTGGGCTTCTCCCAGGCGTTCACCTCGGTCGGCCAGGTCTACCCGCGCTCGCTCGACTACGAGGTCGTGACCGCGCTGGTGCAGCTGGCCGCGGCGCCTTCGTCGCTGGCGAAGACGATCCGGCTGATGGCCGGGCACGAGCTGGTGACCGAGGGCTTCAAGCCGGGCCAGGTCGGTTCCTCCGCGATGCCGCACAAGATGAACACCCGCTCCTGCGAGCGCGTCAACGGCCTCATGGTCATCCTGCGCGGCTACGCCTCGATGACGGGCGAGCTGGCGGGCGACCAGTGGAACGAGGGCGACGTGTCCTGCTCGGTGGTGCGCCGGGTCGCGCTGCCCGACGCGTTCTTCGCGCTCGACGGTCTGCTGGAGACGTTCTTGACGGTGCTCGACGAGTTCGGCGCGTTCCCGGCGGTCGTCGCCCGTGAGCTGGACCGCTACCTGCCGTTCCTCGCGACCACCAAGGTGCTGATGGGCGCGGTGCGTGCGGGTGTCGGCCGTGAGGTCGCGCACGAGGCCATCAAGGAGAACGCCGTGGCCTCCGCCCTCGCCATGCGCGAGCAGGGCGCCGAGCGCAACGAGCTGCTGGACAAGCTCGCCGCCGACGGGCGCATCCCGCTGGACCGTGCCCAGCTCGACGAGCTGATGGCGGACAAGCTGTCCTTCACGGGCGCCGCCGCCGACCAGGTCGCCGTGGTCGTCGGCCGCATCGAGGAGATCGTGAAGCAGCACCCCGAGGCGGCGGCCTACACCCCGGGGGCGATCCTCTGACCCGGTTCACCCCGGCGGAGCTGGAGGCCGCCCGCGACCGTCTGGTACCGGACGTCGTCGCGGACGGCCTCAGTGTTCTGTTCTGCGGTATCAATCCGGGCCTGATGACGGCGGCGACGGGCCATCACTTCGCCCGCCCCGGCAACCGCTTCTGGCCCGTGCTGCACCTGTCCGGCTTCACCCCGCGGCTCTTGAAGCCTTCGGAACAGGGCGAGTTGCTCTCGTACGGCCTCGGGATCACGAACGTGGTGGCGCGCGCGACCGCGCGTGCCGACGAGCTGACCGCGCAGGAGTACCGGGAGGGCGGGCGGCTGCTCGGTGCCAAGGTGGAGCGGCTGCGTCCTCGGTGGCTCGCGGTGGTGGGGGTGACCGCGTACCGGGCGGCCTTCGACGACCGGAAGGCGCGGGTGGGACCGCAGGAGCGGACGATCGGCGCCAGTCGGGTGTGGGTGCTGCCCAACCCCAGCGGGCTGAACGCGCATTGGACGGCGGCGACGATGGCGGAGGAGTTCGGACGGTTGCGGGAGGCCGCGCGGGACGCGTGAGCCGGCATCGGCTCGTGAGCCGGCGTCAGGGAGGGTCGATCTCCGTGACGACGACCAGGAGCCGTATCTCGTCCGCCTCGTCGCGGTCGGCGACTCCGAGGGCGATCCAGCGGCCGTTCCCCTCCGTCCGCCAGAGGTGGATGTCGCCCACGCGTGCGCTGAGGTGCACCCAGGGCTCGGGTATGTCCTCGGTCTCCGTGCGCAGTTGGACGGTCTGGAGGCCGATGTGGTCGGACGGCCCCCACCGGCCGGTCAGCTGATCGCGTACCTCCTCTCCGCGCTCGTAGCACTCCTCCGCCGTCTCGGCCCGGTCCCAGCAGTCCTCCGCCCCGTAACCGTCGCTCGTCCCTAACTCGGCGATGTGATAGCCCGGTCCCCCCGAGCCCACGTCCGTCCTGCCGTGCTCCGCCGGGAACGGGCGGGCGCACAGCAGGTCGATCGTGGCGAGGCACTGCTCGATGGTCATGGATCCAGTAAACCCGTCGCCTCTGACAATGGGTGTGGCGTCACCAGGTGCGTGAGGTCAGGCGTCCCGGCGGCGTACGCTCCATGCCCCGGCGAACAGCGCGGCCGCCGCCCACAGCGCGGTCACCGCCAGACCGGTCCAGGGTCCGAGGACGCTGTCGGACGTCTCGTGGAGGACGAGCCGGCCCGCCTGGTCGGGCAGCAGGTCGGCGGCGGTGCCCGAGGCTCCCCCGACCACGAACGACACGATGAGAAGGAACGGGACGAGCACGCTCAGCGTGGCGACTCCGCTGCGCAGCAGGGCCGCGAGTCCCGCGGCGAACAGCGCCATCAACGTGAGGTAGAGGGCGCAGCCGAGAGCTCCACGCAGCCCTTCGTCCCAGGTCAGCCCGCTCGCCTCGGCCCCGAGGACGGCCTTGCCCACCGCGAGGCTCACGAACCCCGTGACCAGGCCGACGGCGAGGACGGGGACGCCGATCGCGACGGCCTTGGCCGCGAACCAGCGGCCGCGACGGGGCATCGCGGCCAGCGACACCTGAAGGGCCCCGCCCTCGAACTCGGCCGAAACGGCCGTCGTACCGAACGCGATCGCGGCGATCTGCCCGAAGTTGACGCCGAAGAACGCCGAGAACAGGGGGTCGAAGTCCGGGCCTTCGGAGTCGAGCCCGGCGAGCGCGGAGAAGAGGACGGTCACCAGGAAGACGGCGAGCAGTCCGCCGACCAGTGACCGCAGCGTACGGATCTTGATCCACTCGGCGTGGAGTGCGGGTGCGAAGGGCATGGCTCAGGCCTCCTGCGGCTGCGTCGGGGTCGTGAACTCGGCCTCGGCGGCCGTCAGGTCGAGATAGGCCTGCTCCAAGGTGCCCTCTTCCGCGGCGAGTTCGAGGATGGAGACGCCCGCGTCCGAGGCGAGGCGCCCGATGTCCGCCACGCGCGCGTGCCGCACGGTCCACCGTCCGTCCTCGGCCTCGGCCGCCTCGTATCCGTGCCGGGCGAGCAGTGCGCCCAGCACGGCGCCGTCGCTGGTGCGCACCCGTACCCGGGGCTGCACGCGCGCGTCGATGAACTCCCGCATCGGCAGGTCGGCGAGCAGCCGGCCGCGTCCCAGGACGACGAGCTGGTCGGCGAAGGACGCGGTCTCGTTCATCAGATGGCTGGAGACCAGCACGGTGCGGCCCTCGCGGGCGAGGCGGCGCAGCAGCTCGCGGATCCAGATGATGCCTTCGGGGTCGAGGCCGTTGGACGGTTCGTCGAGCAGCACGACGGGCGGGTCGCCGAGGAGGGCTGCGGCGATGCCGAGCCGCTGCCGCATGCCCAGCGAGTACGTCTTCACCCGGCGCCGCGCCACCGACGCGAGCCCGGTCTCCTCCAGCACCTCGTCGACGCGGCGGTCGGGGATGCGGTTGCTCGCGGCCAGTGCCCTCAGGTGGGCCCGGGCGGTACGTGACCCGTGGGCGGCCCGTGCGTCGAGCAACGCTCCCACCTGACGCAGGGGTTCATGGAGCGCGGCGTAGGGGCGGCCACCGACGGTGGCGGTGCCGGACGTGGGACGGTCGAGTCCGAGCACGAGCCTCATGGTGGTGGACTTGCCTGCGCCGTTGGGGCCGAGGAAGCCGGTGACGCGCCCCGGAAGCACCTGGAAGGTGAGCCGGTCCACGGCTCGTCCGGTGCCGTACTCCTTGGTGAGGTCTTGGACGTCGATGCTGGTCATGGCCTCAGCGTGGCCTCGGTCGGGGGGCCGGGGCCTCCCCCGCCGGTGGAGATCGTCTCCCCCGCCCGGGGGAGGTCCGTGGTCGGGGGCGGCTGGCACGATGCCCCCATGGGCCGCTTCCTGCGCCCCCTGAGCCGGGGGACCACGTACACGCGCTTGCTGCACCTGTGGGTGCCGATGCTGTTCGAAAGCGTGTGGCTGTTCATCGACATGCGGCGGTGGTGGATGCCCGCGCTCGTGCTCATTCCGCTGGGCCTGATCCCGGCGGTGCGGCTGGGCGAGGGCGTGCAGGCGCAGTTGCTGCTGGCTCCGGGCGACCGGGGCGGCCGGAACGCCGCCATCTCGGCCGCGCCCTCGGCGACTTGGGGCGACCGGCTGCGGACGGTGCTGTGGCTCGAGGTGCGTATGGCGCTCGGAGCGGTGACCTTGGGAGCGACCGTCTGGTTGCCGACGATCGCCGTGGATCTGGTCAGGTCCGCCACCGGCCCGGCACCGGTCGACAACCCTTTGTTCCGGGTGTCGGATCCCCACTGGGCGTACGCGCTGCTGATCCCGTTGACGTTGCTCGTCCTGTACGGGGCGGTGGTGGGCCTGGGTGAGCTGATCACCGCCGTGGCACGCGGTCTGCTCGGCCCCTCGGCCGGTGAGCGACTCGCCGCCCTCGAGGAGCGCACCGAGCACCTCCTGGAGCGCACGCGTATCGCCCGCGAGCTGCACGACTCCATCGGTCACGCCCTGACCGTGGCGGTGGTGCAGGCGGGCGCCGCGCGCGCGGCGGGCGATCCGCGGTTCACCGACCGGGCGCTGGACGCCATCGAGGAGACCGGGCGGGCCGCGCTGGAGGACCTGGAGCGGGTGCTCGGCGTGCTGCGCGAGGCGGAGCGGCCCGCGAGCAGCCGCCCGACGCTGGCCGAGGCCGACCGGCTCCTCGAGTCGGCGCGCGCCTCGGGAGCGAAGGTCGAGGCCGAGTGGTCCGGCCCCGTGGAGTCGGTCCCGGGCCCGGTCTCCCGCGAGGGCTACCGCATCCTCCAGGAGTCCCTGACCAATGTGATCCGGCACGCGGGCGGCGTCCCGGTGCACGTCCGTATCGCGGTCCAGGACGCCGACGTCACCCTGGAGATCCGCAATCCGCTCACCACGAGGCCGCCCGGGCCCGGCCCGGGCGGCGGACTGCGGGGCAGCGGGCTGCGGGGCATACGGGAGCGGGCCGCACTGCTCGGCGGCCGGGCCCGGACGGGTCCGGCCGACGGTGACTGGCAGGTGCATGTCGAGCTGCCGCTGCGCTGATCTACGCTGGCCGGGTGCCGGTCACCGTTCTGCTCGTCGACGACGAGCCCCTCGTCCGCGCGGGTCTGCGCGCCGTCCTGGAGGCGCAGCCCGACATCGAGGTCGTCGGCGAGGCGGCGGACGGTGCGGCGGTGATTCCCCTGGTGCGGCAGTTGCGGCCCGACGTCGTCGCCATGGACGTACGCATGCCGTTGATGGACGGGATCGAGGCCACCCGCGCCGTGCTGCGCACCGTCGACCGGCCGCCGAAGATCCTCGTGGTGACGACCTTCGAGAACGACGAGTACGTGTACGAGGCGCTGCGCGCGGGAGCGGACGGTTTTCTGCTGAAGCGGGCGCGGCCGGCCGAGATCGTGCACGCGGTGCGGCTGGTCGCCGAGGGCGAGTCCCTGCTGTTCCCGGCCTCGGTACGGCAGTTGGCCGCCGAGCACGGGGACGGCGGCGGGAACCGGGCGGCCCGCGCGGTGATGGAGCGGGCCGCGCTGACCGACCGTGAAGGGGAGGTACTCCGGCTGATGGCCCGGGGGCTGTCGAACGCGGAGATCGCCGGGCAGCTGGTCGTCGGGACGGAGACGGTGAAGTCGCATGTGAGCGCCGTCCTGGCCAAGCTGGGGGCGCGCGATCGTACCCAGGCGGTGATCGCGGCGTACGAGTCGGGGTTCGTGGCGCCGGGCTGACGGCGGCCCGGCGGCAGGAAGGCCGGGCCCGGCACTCGCCGGGGTCCGCCGCGCCGAGTACGATCCGGCCAACACGCGCACGAGCTGGGAGGACGGACGTTGGGGCGGCTGACCGGCGGGGACCCCTCTCTGCTTCGAAGGATCAATTCCGCGGTGGTGCTGCACGCGCTGCGTGCCGCCGACTGCGCGACGCTCACCGAGGTCACCCGGGTGACCGGACTGTCCCGGCCCACCGTCGAGGGTGTCGTGGAGGGGTTGATCGAGGCCGGGCTCGTGGTCGAGAAGGCCGCCGAGGAAGGTGCCGCCCGGCGCCAGGGGCGGCCCGCCCGCCGCTTCCGGTTCCGGGCCGAGGCGGGTCATCTGCTGGGTCTGGAGATCGGCCCGCACCGGGTGGCCGCGCTCCTCGCGGACCTGGACGGCCGGGTCCTGGGCGCCATGGCCAAGGACGTCGACGAGACCGCCTCGGCGGACGAGCGGCTGGAGCGGCTGCGTACGGCGGTCGCCGAGCTGCTGCGCCGGGCAGGCGTCGCCCGCAGCTCCCTGCGCGCCGTCGGGGTCGGCAGCCCGGGCATCATCGAGGCGGACGGCACCGTACGGCTGGGGACGGCGCTGCCGGAGTGGACGGGGCTGCGTCTCGGCGAGCGGCTGAACCGTTCCTTCAAGTGCCCGGTGCTGGTGGAGAACGACGCCAACGCGGCGGCGGTCGCCGAGCACTGGAAGGGCGCGGCGACCGAGTCCGACGACCTCGTGTTCGTGCTGGCCGGGCTGAGCCCGGGGGCCGGCGCACTGATCGGCGGGCGGCTGCACCGGGGCTACGGGGGCGCGGCCGGGGAGATCGGCGCGCTGCATCTGCTGGGCCGCGGGGCGACCCCGGAGACGCTGTTGTCGACCACCGACGAGCCCCTGCATCCGCTCGACGAGCGGGCGGTCGCCGAGGTCTTCGCGCACGCGCGCGAGGGGGATCAGCGGGCCCGTGCGGCCGTCGACCGCTTCATCCAGCGCCTTGTGCACGACGTGGCGGCCCTCGCCCTGGCCCTCGACCCCGAACTGGTCGTGATCGGCGGCTGGGCGGCGGGCCTGGACGGCGTGCTGGACCCGCTGCGGCGCGAGCTGGCCCGCTACTGTCTGCGCCCGCCGAAGGTGACCCTGTCGATGCTGGGCGAGGCGGCGGTGGCGACCGGGGCGCTGCGTCTGGCCCTCGACCACGTGGAGGAGCAGCTGTTCGCGGTGGAGGGCACGGTGACGGCGCGGCGCTGAACGGGCCCTTGGGGTAAGCCCTTTGGCCAGGCCGCTCGGACAAGCCCTGTGGGTAAGCCGTATGGGTAGGCCCCACGGGTAAGAGGCGGCGCGTCCGGAAAAAGCGTCGCGCCCCGGGTTGTCCGGGGCGCGACGGGTGCGGCTTGGATTGTCCGGCTGACCGGGTGTCCGGCTGTCCGGGGCGCCGCGGGTGCGGGCGGGCTCGGTGGCCGGTCCCGCGGACCGTTCAGGAAGCCCGGCGCTCCGGGTCGTGGTGTATCTCCACGCCCCCCGAGTCACCGAAGGTCAGTCGGCATGTGTCAGCGCGATACGTGGCGACGGAGACCGCCGCCGCACGGCCCTCGGCGAAGAAGCGGGTCGTGACGACGAGGACGGGCGCGCCGGGCAGCCGGTCGAGTTCCTTGGCGTCCTCGGCGCGGGCCGAGCCCAGCTCCACGGCCCGGTCCTGGCCCTCCAGCTCCAGGCGCTGCAACTCGCGCAGCACGGCACGCGCGCGTGCGGCGCCGGAGGGTGCGTCGATGGCCGACAGGTCGGGCACCGAAAAGTCCGGGATGTAGAGCAGTTCGGCGGCGACGGGGTGTCCGTGAGTGACGCGGGAGCGGCGTACGGTGTGCACCTGCTCGTTCCGGCCGGTCTCCAGGACGCCGGCGACCGCGGGGGGCGGGGCCGCCACCGTGCAGTCCACGGGCTGCCAGGCGTCACCGGCCGCGCCCGGCCAGGTGTGCTGCTCGGACCCGACGGCCACCCCCATGCGGGGCGGGGCGACCGTGGTGCCCACACCCCGGCGGCGCTGGAGCCGGCCTTCCAGTTCGAGCTGTTCCAGAGCCTGGCGGAGCGTGGCGCGGGCGACGCCGAAGCGGGCCGCGAGGTCACGCTCGTTCGGCAGGATCTCGCCCACCGAGAACTCGGAGTCGAGTGCCTCACTGAGCACGGTCTTGAGATGCCAGTACTTAGGCTCCGGTACCGATTCCAGCTGCGTGGTCCCCACCCTGTCCTCCGCAATCGCCGTGGCCCGGCGGCTTTTTAGCGCCCTTGTTTATTAAAGGTTGTTGCACTTTCTCTGCGACCATAGGGCCGCCCCCACCCTTGGTCAAGACCAATCCTCGATCGCTTGGGGATTGCGCGGGTACGCCGACGCTGAGCGTTCACAGGGCGTTCGCGCCGCGCGATGTCCGCGTCACACAGCGGAAGCCCCCGTTCATGAGAACGGGGGCTCCTCGTGGTCGTACGCGCCTGCCCTAGCCGGCGGAGAGGGACACCAGCTTCTCGGGATTGCGGATGATGTAGACGCACTGGATACGGCCGTCGGCCACGTCCAGCTGGAAAACACTGTCGGGCTTGCCCGCGGACAGGACCAGCAGCGCCGGACCGCCGTTGACCTCAAGGGAGCGGAACGACACGTCCGCGACGCCCTTCCGGGTGACGCCGACGAGGAAGCGCCCGACCTTGTCGGCGGACTCCAGGACCCGCCGGGGTGCCCGGGCGCGGCCGCCGCTGTCGCCGACCAGTCGGACGTCCGGGGCGAGCATCGACATGAGCCCCTCGAGATCGCCCTCGGCCGCGGCGGCGAGGAACCGCTCGGTCAGGTCGCGGCGCTCGGCGGGGTCGACCTCGTACCGCGGCCGCCCCTCGTCCACGTGTTTGCGGGCGCGTCCGGCGAGCTGCCGTACCGCGGCCTCGCTGCGCTCCAGGGTGACCGCGATGTCCGCGAAGGGGAACCCGAAGGCCTCCCTCAGCACGAAGACCGCGCGCTCCAGCGGCGACAGCGACTCCAGGACGACGAGAACGGCCAGGGAGACGGAGTCCGCGAGCACGGCCCGCTCCGCCGCGTCCGGCACGGTGTCGCCGAAGTCGGTCAGGTAGGGCTCGGGCAGCCACGGCCCCACGTACGCCTCGTTGCGCGACCGCAACTGGCGCAGCCGGTCGATGGCCAGCCGGGTGGTGATGCGCACCAGGTAGCGGCGCGGCTCGCGCACATCGGAGCGGTCGGCGCCCGACCAGCGCAGCCAGGCTTCCTGCACCACGTCCTCGGCGTCGGCCACCCGTCCGAGCATGCGGTAGGCGACACCCATCAGGACGGGGCGGTGCTCTACGAAGACCTCGGTCGCGGCGTCGGTGGTCACGCTTCCATCCCATCCGACGCCTCCCGCCGTGTCCAGGCGGAACCGGTGTCGGCCGGAGCACAATGGCCGCGGGGTCCACCCGTGCCCGGACCTCTTCCGGCACTTCGGGGACGCGGAGTTCAACCTGGAGGCGCGCAGGGCGCGTTGAAGGGCTACGCGCGCGTGGTTGACGGTGACCGGGGGCTACCCGTCGGTAGCAGTTGCTGACAAGCTGTCTACGAAAGCGTCCGTCAGTGCGTCCCCAGACAAGGAGCGGCCCATGTCCGCCACGGTCTCGTTCAGTGTCCCCTCTCCGCGCGGCCCGCGGACCGCGACCGTCTCCTACGCGCGCGTGGGCGCCGGCGAGCCGCTGCTTCTGTTGCACGGCATCGGCCACCACCGGCAGGCCTGGGACCCGGTCGTCGACATCCTGGCGACGGAGCGGGACGTCATCGCGGTCGACCTCCCCGGCTTCGGCGAGTCCCCCGCGCTGCCCGACGGGCTCAGGCACGACCTGTCGACGGTGGTGCCCGTGCTCGGCGCCCTGTGCGAGGCACTGGGGATCGAGCGTCCGCATGTGGCGGGCAACTCCCTGGGCGGTCTGCTGGCCCTGGAGTTGGGCCGGGAGAAGCTCGTGCGGTCCGTGACGGCGCTCTCGCCCGCCGGCTTCTGGACGCCGGTCGAGCGGCGGTACGCCTTCGGGGTGCTGATGGCGATGCGACAGGGCGCACGGCAGCTGCCGCTTCCGGTGGTCGAGCGGCTGTCCCGTACGGCGGTCGGCCGCGCCGCGCTGACGAGCACCATCTACGCCCGCCCGGGGCGCCGTTCACCCGAGGCGGTCGTCGCCGAGACGCTCGCCCTGGCCAACGCCGCGGCGTTCTCCGAGACCCTCAAGGCGGGCACCACCGTCCAGTTCACGGACGACATCCCCGCCGTGCCGGTCACCGTGGCGTGGGGTACCAAGGACCGGCTCCTGGTCCGCCGCCAGGGGGTGCGGGCGAAGCAGATCATCCCCAGGGCCCGGCTGGTGCGGCTGCCCGGTTGCGGGCACGTCCCGATGAACGACGATCCGGCGCTGGTCGCGCGGGTCGTCCTGGACGGCAGTCGCTGAGCGCCCGGCGCCGCGCCGCAACGCGCCCGAACCCAGGGCGACTCCGGCTCCGACCAGCCCGCTGCCCGCGGCCTGGACGGCGCCGTACGAGCCGGTGCCGACCAGGGGCGCCGTGCAGGCCGCCGCGACGGGGATGAGGCCGGAGAAGAGGGTCGCGCGCTCGGCGCCGATGCGCTGCATGCCCATGTACCAGCAGACGAAGCCGACGACCGTGACGACCGCCGCCTGCCACAGCAGTGCGGCGGCCTCGGTGCGGTCCGGGGTGCGCAGCCATGCCGTGCCGTCCACGACGAGTCCCACCGCCGCGGACTCGGCCGCGGCCATCGCGCAGACGACGGCCGACAGCAGCCTCGGGCCGAGCGGACGCAGCACGGGCACGGCGAGCACGGCGAACCCGACTTCACCGGCCAGCGCGCTCAAGGAGAAGGCGATCCCCGCACCGTCCGCACGACCCCAGCCCTGCACGGTGAAGGCGCCGACGGCCACGAGCGACGCACCGCACAGGACGAGGCGTTGCGGACGGCGTCCCTCCACAAGGGGCATGACGACCGCCACGACCACCGGGGCACAGCCCACGAAGACGCCCGGCACCGCCGGCTCCGCGGAGCGCTCGGCGGCGATCACGGAGAGGTTGAAGCCGACCATGCCGACGGCCGCGAGGGCGGCCAGACGTACCCACTGACGGGACGTGAGGCAGCGCAGCGGCGCCGTGCCGCCCCGGCCGACCAGGGGCAGGAGCAGCAGGCAGGCGAGGCCGTAGCGCAGGAACTGGCCGCCCGCGTACGGGTAGTGGCCGAGGACGCTGTTGGCGGTGAAGGAGCCTCCGACGAGGACACAGGCGAGGGCGGCGAGCAGAGCCCCGCGGGTGGTGGTCGCGTTCATGACGGCGACGCTACGAACGGAACCGGTCCGGTTTAAGGTCCACTTCCATGACGTCATCGGGGACCAATGCGGAGGTGCCGGGCGGGCTCGGGGCGGTGCCGGGCGAGTCCGGGCCGGCGCCGTCCGGACAGGTGTCTGGGGCGGGCGAGTCCGTGTCGTCCGGGTCCGCACCGTGGGCCGCCGCCTGGGAGTTGCTCCTGCCGGCCGCCGCGGCGCCGGCACGCGCGCGTGGGCGCGGTCTCCAGGCCGCCCTGCGTACGGCCGTCCGCTCCGGGAGGCTCGCGCCCGGGACCCGGCTGCCGTCGAGCCGTGAACTCGCCGCGGACCTCGGCGTGTCCCGGGGCCTGGTGACGGAGGCGTACGAGCAGTTGACCGCGGAGGGGTATCTGCGCAGCGGCCGGGGCGCCGGAACCTGGGTGGGCGGCGCAGCCCGCGCCGCCCACCCACGCGCGCGTGACTTCGCCCCGCGCTCCCCCGGTGCCCGCGCGGACTTCCTGCCCGGCACTCCGGACCTGTCCCTGTTTCCCCGTACGGCCTGGGCGGCCGCACACCGCGCCGTGCTCGCGGAGCTCCCCCACCACGCGCTGGGCTACCCGGATCCGCGCGGCCTGGCCCGGTTGCGTACCGCCCTTGCCGAGCTGCTGGCACGGCGCAGGGGCGTCGTCGCGGACCCCGAGCGGATCGTGGTCGTCTCCGGAGTGGCGCAGGCGACCACCCTGCTCGGATTCGTGCTGCACGCGCGCGGGACGACGACCGTGGGCGTCGAGGATCCCGGAAGCCCGGAACACAGTGCCCTCTACGCGTCGGCCGGCATCGGCACCGTACCGCTGCCCCTGGACGAGGAGGGGCTGGCCACCGGGCCGCTGCGCGACTCGGGCGTACGAGCGGTCGTGACCACGCCCGCCCACCAGTTCCCCTCGGGAATCGCCTACTCGGCGCGCCGCCGCGCCGAACTGCTGGACTGGGCACGCTCGGTGAACGGGCTGGTGGTCGAGGACGACTACGACGGGGACTTCCGTTACGACCGTGCCCCCGTGGGCGCCCTCCAGGGACTCGATCCCGAGCATGTCGCGTACACGGGTTCGATCAGTAAGTCGCTCGCCCCCGGACTGCGGCTCGGCTGGCTGCTCGTCCCCGCCTCGATCGCCGAGGAGGTCGTGGAGCGGAAGCGGACCATGGACCTCGGGAACCCGGTCGTCGATCAGGCGCTCCTGGCCCGGTTCGTGGAAGGCGGCGACTACGACCGCCAGCTGCGCCGCTGCCAGCGCGCCTACAAGGAGCGGCGCGACACTCTCGTATCCGCTCTGGAGGAGCACTTTCCGGGGGCGGAGGTCTCCGGGATCGCGGCGGGCCTGCATGTCATCGCCTCGCTGCCCGATCGGTACGGGCCGGTGGACCGGTTCCTGAAGCGGGCGGCCGCGGCCGGAGTCGCGGTGCGGCCGCTGGCGTCGTACGGGACGGCACCGGACGACGCGGTACGGCTGGTGCTGGGCTACGCGCATCTGCCGCCCGCGCGGATCCGTGCGGGGGTACGGCTGATGTCGGACGCGGTGCGCGGCTGACCCGACGTCAGGGCCGTGTCGACGGCGCGCCGACCAGCGCCTCGCGGCCGTCGCACGCCGACACACGCCGACGCACACCGCCACACGCCGACAAGCGCTTCGCGGCCGGCGTCCTGCTGTCGTGACACGTTCGCGTCACCCCGGTTCCGTCGGCGCCGGGGTCGGTTGTTCACTTGTGGTTTCCATGTGCGCTGCGGCGCACCAGTAGTTGTGGCGTTGCACACCGGCCGGAATCCGTCCCTGGAGGCTCATCGATGTCACTACTCCCGTTGCCGGGCCGTCGCAGCGTGCTGCGCGGCTCCCTCGCCGCGTCGGCGGCCCTGACTCTGCCCGCCATGCCCGGCTCGGCACCGGCGTTCGCCCTCTCGGGGCGGCCGAAGGCGGGGTGGGGCGTCCAGGCCGGAGACGTGACGGCCCATTCCGGTCTCGTCTGGGTACGGTCCGACCGCCCGGCCCGGATGATCGTCGAGACCTCCGCGACCGAGGCGTTCCGCAGCCCGCGCAGGTGGCAGGGCCCGCTCGTCGGCGCGAACACGGACTTCACCGGCACGACGCGGCTGCACGGGCTGCCCGCGGGCGAGCAGATCCACTACCGGGTGCTCCTCGCCGACCCGGACGATCCGCGGCGCACCGGTGAGCCGGTCACCGGCACCTTCCGCACGACGCCGCCCGGGCGGCGCGGCGGGGTGCGCTTCCTGTGGTCGGGCGACCTGGCGGGGCAGGGCTGGGGCATCAACCCGGACCTGGGGGGTTACCGGATCTACGACGCGATGGCCGGGCTCGACCCGGACTTCTTCCTGTGCAGCGGCGACAGCATCTACGCCGACGGGCCGATCTCGGCCACCGCCGCGCTGCCGGGCGGCGGCACCTGGCGGAACATCACCACCGAGGAGAAGTCCAAGGTGGCCGAGACCCTGGCCGAGTTCCGCGGCAACTTCCGGTACAACCTGCTCGACGAGAACCTCAAGCGGTTCAACGCCCAGGTCCCCTCGATCATCCAGTGGGACGACCACGAGGTGCGGAACAACTGGTACCCGGGCGAGGTGATCGCGGACTCGGACACCCGTTACACGGAGAAGAGCGTCGACGTCCTGGCCGGCCGTGCCCGCCGGGCGTTCAGCGAGTACTTCCCCATCTCGACGCTGCACCCCGGCGCCGGTGAAGGGCGGGTGAACCGGGTCGTGCGGCACGGTCCGCTGCTGGACGTCTTCGTGCTGGACATGCGTACGTACCGCAACGCGAACTCGCCCGGCCGGCAGACCACCGACCCGCAGGGCATCCTCGGCGCCGAGCAGCTCGGGTGGCTCAAGCGGGAGCTGGCGACGTCGCGCGCGGTGTGGAAGGTGATCGCCGCGGACATGCCGCTGGGCCTGGTCGTGCCCGACACGACCGAGGGGAAGCCGAACATCGAAGCCGTGGCCCAGGGCGACCCGGGCGCGCCGCTCGGCCGGGAGCTCCAGATCGCCGAGCTGCTGCGGTTCATCAAGCACCGGCGGGTCACCGGCACGGTCTGGCTGACGGCCGATGTGCACCACACCTCGGCACAGCACTACCAGCCGTCACGGGCCGCGTTCACGGACTTCGAGCCGTTCTGGGAGTTCGTCTCGGGCCCGTTGAACGCCGGTGCGTTCCCGGCGAGCGCGCTGGACGACACGTTCGGTCCGGAGCGGGTGTTCGTGAAGGCGCCGACCGCGTCGAACGTCTCTCCCGCCGGCGGATACCAGTTCTTCGGCGAGGTCGACATCGACGGCGACAGCGGGGAGCTGACGGTCCGGCTGCGCGAGCAGGACGGGACGGTGCTGTTCACACAGGTGTTGCAGCCGGGGCGCGTGGGGCAGTGACAGCGGGGCGGGCGAGCATCAGCCGGTAACTCGCCCGGCCGGTCGTCGACTTGTCGCCTCACCTGGCGCGGCCCGCCCCTGATCCGCCCGGCGGTCGGTGTGCGACGGCGGCCCGCCGACTCGCGTACTCTCGATCATCACGCCGCGCACCGGAGTCATCCCCCGGTGCGCGGCTGCCGTATGTCCCCGCTCCTGCGGGCCACGCCACCGCTCTGACCAGACAGGGCGCGCAGCTCGCACACTCGGCGCCAAGAAGTATTCAAAAGAACAACAAAAGGTGCAGAATCACACTTTACCGATCGGTCACAGAGCGTTTGTGATCACGCAACACCGTTCCTCCACAGTGGCTGCATGACTCCAGACATGTCTGATGTGACCCGTGCGAAGCACGGGCGTCCGGTCCACCACTGGCGGCGGGACGTCGTCGAACTCGCCGCGCTGTTCACGGCGGTGGCGGTGGCGGACGCGGTGGCCAATCTGATCGGGCACGCCCCCGACGGCCCCGCCCTGCTGGTGATCACGGCTGTCGTGCTCGCCGCGACGGCCGGATTCCACACATGGTGGGCACGGCGCCCTGGGCACGCCCCGCCGGTGGACGATACCGGCCCCCGGCCGCCCGCCGAGAGGCAGCAGGCCGGGCCGTCCGACGCGAACGCGGTCGCGGGCGCGACCGTGCTGTGGCGGATGCGGACGACGGTGCAGGACGAGCCGGGCTCGCTGGCCGCGCTGTGCACGGCGCTGGCCGGACAGCGGGTGGACATCCTCAGCCTGCAGACGCATCCGCTGGCGCAGGGCACGGTCGACGAGTTCCTGCTGCGTGCTCCGGCGCAGCTGGCCGGGGCGGAGGTCACGTACGCCATCTCGCGGGCCGGCGGCACCGGGACCTGGATCGAGCGCGCGGACGCGCACGACCTGGTGGACGCGCCGACACGCGTGCTCGGACTGGCCACCCGCACGGCGCTGGACGCGGCGGAACTCCCGCTCGCACTGCGGCAGTTGCTCGGCCGGTGCACGATCCGCTCGCTGCCCGCCGCCTCCCCCGGCTCCGGCCGCGTGAACGAGGGCGCGCCCGTCGAGGGGGCCCTGGAGGGCACGGTGCTGCGGCTACGGGCGCCGGAAGGCGGAGTGATCACGGTGGAGCGGCCGTATCTGCCGTTCACCCCGACGGAGTTCGCGCGGGCGCGGGCGCTGGTGGAACTGGACGCGCGGCTCGGTCCGCGCATTCCGCGCAGCCACGACGTACTACAGCTTCCCGAGGGCAGCGCGATCACCGTGCGCCGGGCCGACGTCTCGGACCTCGCAGCGGCGAAGGCGATGCACGAGCGCTGCTCGCCGCGCACGCTGAGCATGCGCTATCACGGCCCGCTCGGCGACGTGGACCGTTACCTCAACCACCTGCTCAGTCCGCGTTTCGGGCGCACGCTCGCCGTGCAGACCGCGTCGGGCCGCATCGTCGGGCTCGGCCATCTCCTCTGGGACGGCGACGAGACCGAGATCGCGCTGCTCGTCGAGGACGACTGGCAGCGGCGCGGCATCGGCGCTGAACTGCTCGGCCGTCTGGTGGCGATGGCGGTCGAGGCGGGCTGCGAGAACGTGTACGCGGTCACGCAGGCGTCCAACACCGGCATGGTCGCCGCGATGCGCGGCCTCGACCTGCCCCTCGACTACCAGATCGAGGAGGGCACCCTGGTGATCACGGCCCGCCTGGACGCGGCCGCGGTGCCCCCGCAGCCGCCGTACGACCCGGCGCTGGGGCAGCACACCGGGCACGGCACGAGGGACTAGGCGCGCACCGGCCCTACGCACCGGTCCTACGCAGCGGTACGCAGCGGTACGCAGCAGATCGGACGGACCGGCCCGGCGCATCGCGCCGGGCCGGTGTGCGTGGCCGGGTCCCCGGCACCTCCCGAACCCCCGACGGGGAGGGCGGGCGACCCCGGCCCCCGGTCCCCGGGCCGCGGCCCGCGGCCCGCTCCAGGAGGGCTATCGGTCCGCGGCCCGCTCCGGGAGCCGGAGCGCGGTCCGCGACGGTTCGCGGCCCGCTCCCGCCGTCTCGGGGAGCCGGTCCGTCCCCAGCGCCCCGTCCAGGTCCGCCCACAGGTCCTCGACGTCCTCGAGGCCCACCGACAGCCGCAGCAGCCGGTCGCTCACTCCGGCACCCCGGCGGTCCGCCGCGTCCACGATGCGATGGCTGATGGACGCCGGGTGCTGGATGAGGCTGTCGACGCTGCCGAGGCTCACGGCGGGGGTGATCAGGCGGACCCCGGCGATGACCTCATGGGGATCGCCGTACACCTCGAAGGCGATCATGGCGCCGCCGATGCGGGGATAGTGGACGCGGGCGACCCGCGGGTCGGCGGCGAGCCGACGGGCGAGTTCGGCGGCGTTCGAGGAGGCGGCCCGTACACGTATCGGGAGCGTCGAGAGACCGCGCAGCAGCAGATAGCCGGCGAGCGGATGGAGCACCCCGCCCGTCGCGAAGCGGATCTGGCGCAGCCCCCGGGCGAACTCCTCGTCGCAGGCCACCACTCCGGCCATCACGTCCCCGTGGCCGCCCAGGTATTTGGTGGCGCTGTGCAGCACGAGCCGGGCGCCGTGTTCGGCGGGGCGTTGCAGCACGGGGGTGGCGAAGGTGTTGTCCGCCAGCAGCGGTACGGAGCCGCAGGCGTGGGCGAGCGCCCGCAGATCGAGTTCGGCCAGCGTCGGGTTGGCCGGTGACTCCACCATGACAAGACCGGTGTCGGGGCGCAGGGCGTCCGCGACGCCCGCCGGGTCGACCCAGGTCACCTCGGAGCCGAGCAGTCCGGCGGTCAGCAGATGGTCGCTACAGCCGTACAGGGGCCGTACGGCGACGACATGCCGCAGGCCCATGGCGTTCCGTACGAGCAGCACCGCGCTCAGCGCCGCCATGCCGCTCGCGAACGCGACCGCGCTGTCCGTGCCCTCGAGCCGGGCGAGGGCGGTCTCGAAGCGGGCCACGGTCGGGTTGCCCAGCCGGCCGTAGACGGGCGGCCCGGCCGGCTCCGCGCCGTCGGCGGCGAAGGCGTCGATGCGGGCCGCCTCCGCACGGCTGTCGTACGAGGGGTAGGTCGTGGACAGGTCGATCGGCGCGGCGTGCAGACCCTGCCGGGCGAGGTCGTCCCGCCCGGCGTGCACGGCCTCGGTGTCCAGCGCCCGCACCGCGGGCCCGCCCCCGAAGCCGCCGGCGCCCCGGCCGTCGTCCACTGCGTCCGCTGCGTCCGCTGCGTCCGCGGTTTCATCCACGTATGTGTCGTAGCTGCCGAAGTTCATGCCGGGAAGCCTGAACAGCGGCCGGGGTCCGGGCGAAGAAGGTCGTGTTACGTTCGGCGCATGGGCGAATCCGTCGTACTCGATCCGGTGGATCTTCATTTGTTGCGGCTGTTGCAGAACGACGCCCGGACGACGTACCGCGACCTCGCGGCGCAGGTCGGGGTGGCGCCCTCGACCTGTCTCGACCGGGTGACGCGGCTGCGCCGCGCGGGAGTCATTCTCGGCCATCAACTGCGACTGGACCCGGCGAAACTGGGGCGGGGGCTGGAAGCGCTGCTGTCGGTGCAGGTCAGGCCGCATCGGCGGGAGTTGGTGGGCCCCTTCGTGGACCGGATCCGGGCGCTGCCCGAGTCGCGTACCGTCTTCCACCTCACCGGCCCCGACGACTACCTCGTCCATGTCGCGGTCGCCGACATGGCGGATCTGCAGAGGCTGGTCCTCGACGAGTTCACGTCGCAGCGCGAAGTGGCCCGGGTCGAGACCCGGTTGATCTTCCAGCAGTGGGACTGCGGTCCGCTGCTGCCGCCCGGGCCGCAGGTCACGCCCTCGGCGAAATCAGGCTGACACCGCGCCCGACCCGGCATATCGGCCTGACGCGGACCAGCTCTCCGTATAAGGATGTCCGCATGTCAGAGACGAAGAGCCCGCTGCCCCGCGAGGTCGCCGACGCGTATGTCGACGACCTCATCGCCCTCGATCCGGTCACGGGTACGTATCTCGGTGACAAGGCAAGCGCCGGCAAGCTGCCGGACTTCTCGCCCGCGGGCCACGAGGCCCTGGCGAAGCTGACGCGGACCACGCTGGCACGTCTCGACGAGGCGGAGCGGCAGCCCGGCGCGGACAGCGACATCGAGCGCCGCTGCGCCCGGCTGCTGCGTGAGCGCCTCACCGCGGAACTCGCCGTCCACGAGGCCGACGAGGGGCTGCGGGCGGTCGGCAACATGGACTCGCCCGCGCACTCGGTGCGCGAGGTCTTCACGATCACTCCCACGGACACGGACGAGGACTGGGCCTCGGTCGCCGAGCGGCTGCGCGCCGTGCCCGCCGCCCTGGCGGGCTACCGGGAGTCACTCGCCCTCGGCCTGGAGCGCAAGCTGTACGCGGGGCCGCGCCCCACCGCGACGTTCATCGGGCAGCTCACCGAGTGGTCGGACACGGACGGGCAGGGCCGCGGCTGGTACGAGGACTTCGTGGCGTCGGGCCCCGAGTCGCTGCGCACGGAGCTGGACGCGGCCGCGCGCACCGCGACCGGGGCCCTGGTGTCCCTGCGGGACTGGATGCGCGACGTCTACGCGCCGACGATCGAGGGCGCGCCGGACACGGTCGGCCGTGAACGGTACGCGCGCTGGTCGCGCTACTACAACGGTACGGACCTCGACCTCGACGAGGCGTACGCGTACGGCTGGGCCGAGTACCACCGCCTCCTCGCCGAGATGAAGACCGAGGCCGAGAAGATCCTGCCGGGCGCCGAGACCCCGTGGGTGGCGCTCGCGCACCTCGACGAGCACGGCGCGCACATCGAGGGCGTCGACGAGGTACGCGACTGGCTCCAGGCACTGATGGACCAGGCGATCGAGGCGCTCGACGGCACGCACTTCGAACTCGCCGAGCGGGTACGGAAGGTGGAGTCCCGCATCGCGCCGCCCGGCAGTGCGGCGGCGCCGTACTACACGGCCCCCTCGGAGGACTTCTCGCGCCCCGGGCGTACCTGGCTGCCGACGATGGGCCTGACCCGCTTCCCGGTGTACGACCTCGTGTCGACCTGGTACCACGAGGGCGTCCCCGGCCACCACCTCCAGCTCGCCCAGTGGGCGCACGTCGCGGAGAACCTCTCGCGCTACCAGGCCACGGTCGGCGGGGTCAGCGCCAACTGCGAGGGCTGGGCGCTGTACGCGGAGCGGCTGATGGACGAGCTGGGCTTCCTCACGGACGCGGAGCAGCGGCTCGGCTATCTGGACGCCCAGATGATGCGCGCGGCCCGCGTCATCGTCGACATCGGCATGCATCTGGAGCTGGAGATCCCGGCGGACTCGCCGTTCCACCCGGGTGGGCGCTGGACTCCCGAGCTGGCGGAGGAGTTCTTCGCCGCGCACAGCAGCCGCCCGGCGGACTACGTGGAGAGCGAGCTCACCCGCTATCTCTCCATCCCGGGTCAGGCCATCGGCTACAAGCTCGGCGAGCGGGCCTGGCTGCTGGGCCGCGAGAACGCGAAGAAGCGTCATGGCGACGCCTTCGACGCGAAGGCATGGCACATGGCGGCCCTGTCCCAGGGCTCGCTGGGCCTGGACGACCTGGTCGACGAACTGTCGCGGCTGTGATGGTTCGTCGGCTGTCGCGGCTGTGACGGTTCGTCGGCTGTCGCAGCCCTTCGGCGGCGGCCGGGTTCGCGTCACCGGCGCGAGCCCGGCCGCGGTCAGCGTCTGAAACCGTCCTGTCCGGAGGTCATCATCACGACCCGGGGTCGTCGCCGAGGACCAGGGCCCGGGTGTCGCCGACAGGGACGAGGCCGATGAACGCGTCGACGTCGCAGGCGCGGTCGTAGTCGGTGGACAGTTCGTCGCCGTCCGCCCCCGCCCAGAACGGGAGCACCACCTCGGGTACGGCGATGAGCGGGCCGCCGCCCGACTCCACCCACGCGACCGCGCCGACACCCGCATCCGTGCAACTGGCCATGCGCAGAACCTACATGCAGGGGCCGCGGCCGCCTTCCGGCGTCCGTGCGTCGCGGGGTCCGCCCGCGGTGGTACGACGCCCGGTCGCCTCAGCAGCCGCAGTCGTCCGCGTCCACCGGCGCCGTCAGCGGGTCGGCGACGCGGTGGTCGCGGCCCTCCCAGGTCTCGTACTCGAAGCCCTCGCGCACCCAGTACTCGAAGCCGCCCAGCATCTCCTTGACCTGGAAGCCGAGTTCGGCGAGGGCCAGGGCGGCCCGGGTCGCGCCGTTGCAGCCGGGGCCCCAGCAGTACGTGACGACCGGTACGGACCTGTCCAGGAGCTGCTCGGCCTGCTCCGGGATGAGCGCGGTGGGCAGATGGACGGCGCCGGGCACATGGCCCTGGTCCCAGGACGCGGTGGAGCGCGAGTCGAGAACCACGAAGCCGGGGTCGCCGCCGGCCGCCAGTGCGGTGGCGACATCGGACACGTCGGCGTGGAAGGCGAGGCTCGCGCCGAAGTAGGCGGCGGCCGCGGCCGGGGAGGCGGGGGCGACGCGGAGTACGGGGTTGTCGGCGGTCTTCGCGGTGGCGGTCTTCGCGGTGGGGGCCTTCACGGTCGGGGCCTTCACGGTCGGGGGCGATGTGGGGGTCGTCGTGGTGGGCGTCGTCGTGGTGGTCATCGTGGTGCCTTCCCTCCCTGCCCCGCCGTTCCGGTGCGTTCGCCTGCTCCGGCCGTACGGGACCCTCATGGCTGAGAATCTACGGCCGGTGATCCCCGTCCTGAAGGAGTGATTCACGGCGTCACTCTTGATCTGCCGGGGATTCCCCTGCTATTCCTCGGGAATGACCACGTATTCCCCGGACGCCACCGACTGGCGCATCCTCGATGTCCTCCAGCGCGAGGGACGGGCCAGCTTCGCCGAGCTGGCCCGTGCCGTCTCCATGTCCTCGAGCGCGGTCACCGAGCGGGTGCGGCGGCTGGAGGAGGCCGGCGTGATCCAGGGATACGCGGCGGTCGTCGACCCGGACAGCCTGGGCCTGCCGATCCTGGCCTTCGTCCGGCTGCGCTACCCGAACGGGAACTACAAGCCCTTCCACGACCTCGTCGCCGTGACGCCCGAGATCCTGGAGGCGCACCACGTCACCGGCGACGACTGCTTCGTCATCAAGGTCGCCGCGCGCTCGATGCGCCATCTGGAAGAGGTGTCGGGCAAGATCGGCGCTCTGGGGTCCGTGACGACGAGCGTCGTGTACTCGTCACCGCTGCCCCGACGCCCGCTGGGTCGCTGACCCCGGGGCCGCCGGGCGTCACAGCCCGCCCCGCTGTCGTACCACCGAACCCGTCCGCCCCTTCACGATCTCCAGCTGCGCGGTGATGCGCCGTCGTAGATCCGCGACATGGCTGACGATGCCGACGCTGCGGTCCCGCTCCCGCAGGGAGTCGAGTACGTCGAGGACCTCGTCGAGGGTCTGGTCGTCGAGGCTGCCGAATCCCTCGTCGATGAACAGGGTGTCCAGGCGCACCCCGCCGGCCTCGTCGGTGACGACGTCCGCGAGGCCGAGGGCGAGAGCCAGCGACGCGAAGAAGGTCTCGCCGCCGGAGAGCGTCGCCGTGTCCCGCTCGCGGCCGGTCCAGGCGTCCACGACATGCAGCCCGAGACCGCTGCGTCCGCGTCCGGCCCGGTCGTCGGAGTGGACGAGCGTGTAGCGCCCCGACGACATGCGTCGCAGGCGCGCGGTCGCGGCCGCCGCCACCTGTTCCAGACGGGCGGCGAGGACGTAGGACTCCAGGCGCATCTTCCGCTCGTTGTCCGCGGAGGTACCCGCGGCCAGTCCGGCCATACGGGCCACCCGGTCGTGCTCCTCGCGCAGCGGCGCCAGCCGGCGTACGGACGTGAGCGCGCGCGTGGACAGCCGGTCCAGTTCGGCGCAGCGCCGAGCGGCCGCGTCCTGGGCGGAGGCGGTGTCCCGCAGCCGCCGGGCGGCCAGCTCGGCGGTCTCTTCGGCGGCGGCCAGGCCGGCGGCCGGCTGCCGCGCGGCGGCGGCCGTGTCGGCCTCGGCGAGCACCGCGCGTACGGCGGCCTCCTCGGACTGCCAGGCGTCGAGGCGCCGTTGGAGGTCGCGGTGGGCCGCGTCGTCGAGGAGCGCGGCGGCCGCGTCCCCCGGGGTGTCGAACCCGGCGCGGAAGGCCGCGTCGGCCAGGCGCGCGTCGGCGTCCTTGAGGCGCTGCGCGGTGTCCTCGGCCGTGCGCACGGCGTCCGCGGCGTCCGTGAGCAGGGCGGTCCGGCGCTCCAGCTGCGCGGCACGCGCGGCGACGCTGTCGGCGGCGCCCCGGGCCTTTGCCAACTCCTCCTCCAGCGAGGCCCTTTCCCGGTCGATCGTGTCCCGGTGGGAGACCCGGGCGGCGGCGCGCAGGGCGGCCTGCTGCTGGTCGGCGACCCGCCGTTCGTGTTCGAGCTCGGCCTGTGCGAGCCGCTGCCGCGCGGTGTGCAGCCCGGAGGCGGCGGCGCGCGCCTCGGCATGCTGCCGCTCCAGCTCCGCTGCCTCCTGGGCGAGGTGGGCGGTCGGCGCGTCGCCCGCTTCCGCGGTCGCGGCGGCCAGCTCCTCGCGTACGGAGCCGAGTCGCCGCTCGTCCACGGTGGCCGTCTCGTCGGCGCGCTGGTAGGCGGTGAGGGCCCGCTCCTCGGTCTCCCGGTCGACATGCCCGGTGATCTTCCGCGCGGGCGCCGGATGGTCGAGGGAGCCGCACACGGCGCAGGGAGCGCCGTCGACGAGACCGGCGGCGAGTTCCGCGGCGATGCCCTGAAGGCACTGTTCCTTCAGGTCGAGCCAGTGGACCCGGGCGTCCGTCGCGTGCTCGCGGGCGGCGAGGGCACGGGCCCGGGCCTCGTCCGTGTCCTGGGAGAGCCGGTCGCGCCGACGGGCGGCCGCGAGGCGGGCCTGGGCGGGGTCGCGGCGCACGGCGAGCTGCTCGGCGCGCGTCGCGGCCTCCTGCGCGGACTCGATGCCGGCCTGGAGGTCGGCGCGGGTCGCCTCCCAGGTGGCGAGCCAGCTCTCGGCGTCCTGGAGGACGTCGTCGTCGGCGCGCTCCTGGCGGTCCAGGGAGGCACGCTCCTCGGTGAGTTCACCGAGCCGGCGCTCGGCCCGGCGGGCGGATTCCAGGCCGCCCAGTTCCTCGGCCGCCTTGCGGGCCGCCGCCGCGAGGCCGGGCGCGCCGGCGTCGGCGAACGTCTCGGGCAGGGCGGTGCGCGCGCGTGCCTCGTCCGTGGCCGCGCGCCGGTGCTCGGCCTCGGCGGCGTCGCGCAGATCGAGCGCGGGGGCCACCGCCTCGGCCTTGCGGCCACGCTCCATCCGCGTCTGCGCCTCCCGGTGGGCGTCGGAGCGCTCCTCCAGCAGCGCGGCGCGCTCGCGCGCCTCGGTGTACCTGCGCTGAAGGCGTGCCACTTCGCGTACGTCGTCGAGTACGCGGTCGGCGGCGGCCTGCGCGGACTCCGCCGCCGTACGCGCGCAGTGGGCCAGGGTCAGCCGCTCGCGGGCGGTGGAGCGGGCGACGGCGGCCCAGGTGAGGACGGTCTCGGCGAGTCCTGGGTCGCCGGGCGCGAGGTCGGGCAGCGGCACCTCGACGACGTCCCCGACGGCCTGCTGCATGCGGTGCGCGTCGGCGAGCAGCGTGGCGTCCCCGGCCCGCACCTCGGCCTCGACCGCCCGCCGCCGCTCGGCGAGCCGCTTCTCGACCTCCGCGAAGCGGTGGGTGTCGAAGAGGCGGCCGAGCAGTTTGCCGCGCGCCTCCGCGTCGGCGCGCAGGAAGCGTGCGAAGTCGCCCTGGGGCAACAGCACGACCTGGCAGAACTGCTCCCGGCTCATGCCGAGCAGCTGGGTGATCTCCTCACCGATCTCCTGGTGGGAGCGGCTGAGGTCCTTCCAGGAGCCCGCCGCCGCGTCGTGTTCGCGCAGCCGGCTCTGGGCCTTGTCGGTCGTCGTACCGGCGCCGCGCTTCTTGGGGCGCGCCCAGGGCGGCTGCCGGGTGATCTCCAGCCGGCGTCCGGCGACGGTGAGTTCGAGCCGGATCTCGGTACGGGTGGACGGCGCGGCGTGGTCGCTGCGCAGGGTCATGCCCTGGCCGCTCTGGCGGGCGCCCGGCACGGCCCCGTACAGCGCGTAGCAGACGGCGTCCAGGACGGACGTCTTGCCCGCCCCGGTCGGTCCGTGCAGCAGGAAGAGCCCGGCGGCCGAGAGGTCGTCGAAGTCGACGGTCTGGGCGCCGCCGAAGGGGCCGAAGGCGGTGATGTCCAGGCGGTGCAGCCTCATCGGCTCCCCTCCGTGTTCGAGTGCGGTCGCCGCACCGGGCGCCGTGGGTGTCCGGCGGTCGCGGGCATCAGCGGGCGACCTCCCGGACCGCCTCGTCGGCGCGGACGGCGTCGAACGCGTCCTGCAGCACGGCCTGTTCGCGCGCGTCGGGTCCGGCGCCGCGCACATGGGCCACGAAGTCCTCCGCGATCTGCTGGTCGCTGCGGCCAGCCAGGCGCCGCGCGTACGAGACGTCCGGGTCCTCCGGTGCCCGCTCCGGGTCGAAGACGAGGCTGAGCGTGTGCGGGAAACGCTCGGTCAGTCGCGCCATGGGCTCGGCGGGGCGCACCGGGTCGGTGAGCGTGGCCTCGACCCACGCCTCCTCGTGGCGCGTCAGCCCGGGGTCGGCGAGCAGTTCCTCCAGTGGCCCACGGATCCTGGCGAGCGGGCGGGGCACCGGGCAGTCGACCCGCTCCGCCTCGATCGAGCCGTCGGCCCCCAGGTCCACGAGCCACATGCTCTTGCGGTGCTCGGCCTCGGAGAAGGAGTAGGGCAGCGGGGAGCCCGAGTAGCGCACGCGCTCGGTGATGGTCTGGCTGCCGTGCAGATGTCCCAGCGCCGCGTAGTCGACGCCGTCGAAGACCCCGGCGGGCACGGCGGCCACCCCGCCGACCGTGATGTCCCGCTCACTGTCACTGGCCTCGCCGCCGGTGACGAAGGCATGGGCGAGGACGACGGAACGGGTGCCCGGCGGGCGCGTGGCGAGGTCGGCCCGGACCCGGTCCATGGCGGCGGCGAGCACGGCCTCGTGGGCCGCTTTCTCCACCCCGAACTGGTCCCTCACCAGGGCCGGTTCAAGATACGGCAGCCCGTAGAACGCGACGTCGCCGAAGGTGTCGGACAGCAGCACGGGCGTACCGCACGCCGAGACCTCGGTCCGCAGATGGATGCCGGCGCGGCCGATGAGGCCGGCGCCCACGCCCAGTCGGCGCGCCGAGTCGTGGTTCCCGGAGATCATCACCGTGGGCACGCCCAGGTCCGCCAGCCGGTGCAGGGCGTCGTCGAAGAGCTCGACCGCGGCCAGCGGCGGCACCGCCCGGTCGTACACGTCCCCCGACACGACCACCGCGTCCACGCCGCGCTCACGCACGGTCGTGACGAGATGGCCGATGAAACCGGCCTGGGCACCGAGCATGTTCACCCGGTGGAACGCCCGGCCCAGATGCCAGTCGGACGTGTGCAGAATCCTCAAGACACCGCTCCGACCTGCATGCTTCCCCTTACTACGCCCTACGCCCCTGGAACCGGCGCCGACCAGCACGGGCCTCACCGTCAGCACCGACCACGCTAACGCCTGTCGGCACCCGATTCCTCACACATCCCGGTCCGCCCCTGACATCCGCCACCTATAGCCATAGATGTCCACATTGACCTGAATTGCGGCGCGGCCGACGGGCGTTCGGGCGGGCGGTCCCGCGGGCGTTCAGCTGCGCTCGGGCTACGCGCCGCGACGGATCCGGGCGGCCTTGCGGGCCTCGGCCGTCTGCCGGGCCTCGGCGGACCGGCGGGACTCACCACCGGCGCGGCCCGGGCGAGTGCCCATACCCCGGAAGGGGGCACCGCCGCGCTTGGGGCGCTCCGTGACCGGCCCGCTGCCGGCGATGGGGACACCGGAGGGCGCCTGGGCGCCGGTGATACGGCTCAGCTCGGCCTCACCCGAGCGGACCTGAGTGATCTGCGGCCTGATGCCGGCATCGGACATCAGCCGCGCCATCTCACGGCGCTGGTTGGGCAGGACCAGGGTGACGACACTGCCGGACTCACCGGCGCGCGCGGTACGGCCGCCGCGGTGCAGGTAGTCCTTGTGGTCGCTCGGCGGGTCGACGTTGACGACGAGGTCGAGATCGTCCACATGAATGCCGCGGGCCGCGACATTGGTCGCCACGAGCGCCGTGATGTCGCCGGTCCTGAACTGCGCCAGGGTGCGGGTGCGCTGGGGCTGCGACTTGCCGCCGTGCAGGGCGGCGGCCTTCACGCCGCTGCCCAGCAGGTGCTTGGTGAACTGGTCGACGGCGTGCTTGGTGTCCAGGAACATGAGCACGCGCCCGTCGCGGGCGGCGATCTCGGTGGCGGTGGCGAACTTGTCGGTGCCGTGCACATGCAGCACGTGATGCTCCATCGTGGTGACCGTGCCCGCCGACGGGTCGACCGAGTGGACCACCGGGTCATGGAGGTAGCGACGGACCAGGAGGTCGATGTTGCGGTCCAGCGTGGCCGAGAACAGCATCCGCTGGCCGTCGGGGCGTACCTGGTCGAGCAGTTCGGTGACCTGGGGCATGAAGCCCATGTCGGCCATCTGGTCGGCCTCGTCCAGGACGGTGATGCTCACCCGGTCCAGCCGGCAGTCCTTGCGCTCGATGAGATCGGCGAGGCGGCCTGGAGTCGCGACGACGACCTCGGCCCCGGCGCGCAGTGCGCTCGCCTGCCGGCCGATCGACATGCCGCCGACCACGGTGGCCAGCCGCAGCTTCAGCAACTGGGCGTACGGAGTGAGCGCGTCGGTGACCTGCTGGGCCAGCTCGCGCGTGGGGACGAGGATCAGGGCCAGCGGCTTCCGGGCCTCGGCACGCTGTCCGGCCGTGCGCACGAGTAGCGCCAGGCCGAAGGCGAGCGTCTTGCCCGATCCGGTCCGCCCGCGGCCCAGGACGTCGCGGCCCGCCAGGGAGTTCGGCAGGGTGGCGGCCTGGATCGGGAACGGCTCGTTCACGCCGAGGCTGGTGAGCGTCTTCAGCAACTCGGCGGGGAGGTCCAGCTCGCCGAACGTCGCAGCCGCGGGGAGGGCCGGCGTGACGGTGACCGGCAACGCGAACTCCCCCTGCGGTGTGGAGGGACGGCGCCCGTTGCCACCCGAGCGGGCGCCCCGGCCGGAACCGGCGGAGCCATCCTTCTTACGGGTGTTGGAGAAGCGGTCGTTCGTGCGAGCTGAACGGTTCATGGAGAACCTTCCTCGACAGGGCACGCATCGAGGAATTCTCGGCGGGCACGAGCCGAATGAATTGCAGGAACGAGCCGGGTGCAAGACAAAAAAAGAAGCCGACCGCGCCGACGCGGCGGAGTACTACTTTTCACCCATGATGCCATGACCACGCACGGCGAATGTCCTGAACGTGCCACTGCGGCCCGAACCGGCCGGGATGCACACAAGTCGCCATGACTCCGGAAATCAGCACAGGCCGCCGACTGGGCGGAGCGCCCGTTCACTGTCCCCGTATCCCGTATCCCTGTGTCGCTGTATCGCTGTATCGCTGTGTCGCTGTGTCGCTAGGCGTCCCCGTATGCCTCGCCGCCCAGTTCGAAGCCGGCCGTGCCGGCGGTGGCGTCGGCGAGCCACGAGCGGAAGGCGTCCACGTCGGCGTCCGGGAGGCCGATCTCGATCGTGACCGCCTCCCCGTAACGCACGTCACGCACCGTGCGTCCGGTCGACCGCAGGTCGTTCTGCACCTTGCCGGCCCGCTGGTGGTCGACGGTCACCGTGGCGAGCCGGAAGCGTTTGCGCGTGAGGGTTCCGAGCACGTCCAGCGCCTCGCCCACCGCTCCCCCGTACGCCCTGATGAGCCCGCCCGCGCCGAGCTTGACCCCGCCGTAGTAGCGGGTGACGACGGCGACGACGTACCGCATGTCCCGGCGCAGCAGCATCTGCAGCATGGGGACGCCCGCGGTGCCGCCCGGTTCCCCGTCGTCGCTCGCCTTCTGGACGGCGGCACCGGCGCCGATGACGTACGCGTAGCAGTTGTGCGTGGCGTCCGCGTGCTCCTTGCGGACGGCCGCGATGAAGTCCTGGGCCTCCTGCTCGGTGGCCGCCGGGGCGAGGGCGCACAGGAAGCGGGAGCGGTTGATCTCGGTCTCGTGCACGCCCGCGTGGGCGACTGTGCGGTACTCGTCCTGCATCACGCCAGCGTATGCGGTGCGCGCGCGGGGGCGGCACGACGGATCGCACCACGGATCGAACGCGCACCGCACGCGCGCGTGCGGCAGCCGGATCAGGGCACGTGTCACGCGTGCGTGCGCAGCGCACTGCCGCCGCGCCGTCCGGTCCGCCCGGTCCGTCCGGTCCGCCCGGTCCGTCCGGTCCGTCCGGGCCGTCCGGTCGCCCCCGGCGGGGGTGCGGGCGGCCGTGTGGTGGATACTCGCTCGTCGTTGTCCGAAGGCCCCAGGTCAGGGAGATCGCAGCATGAGCGGCACGCAGGTGGACAGTAAGGACACCGCCGAGCCCGACGAACCAGGGCCCTCCGCCGCCACGCCCCGCTGGCGGGCCTGGCTCCTGGAGGGCCTGAGCGAGCAGACGGCCCGGCACCCGGGCCCGCACGCCACGACCGACGAGGGGCACGCGGGGCACCGGTGGTGGCGGGTCATGTGTCTGACCGGTGTGGACTACTTCTCCACGCTCGGCTACCAGCCCGGCATCGCGGCGCTCGCGGCCGGCCTGCTGTCGCCGCTGGCGACGCTCGTGCTGGTCGCGCTGACCCTGCTCGGCGCGCTGCCGGTCTACCGCCGGGTCGCGCACGAGAGTCCGCACGGCGAGGGTTCCATCGCCATGCTGGAGCGGCTGCTGCCCTGGTGGGCGGGGAAGATCTTCGTCCTGGTGCTGCTCGGGTTCGCGGCCACCGACTTCCTGATCACGATCACGCTCTCCGGCGCCGACGCCGCGGCGCACGTCGTGGAGAATCCGTTCGCTCCGCACTGGCTGCACGGCGCGAACACCTGGATCACGCTCGTCCTCGTCACGGCCCTGGGGGCGGTCTTCCTCAAGGGCTTCCGTGAGGCCATGGGCATCGCCGTGACGCTGGTGGCGACCTATCTCACACTCAATGTCGTCGTTCTGGCCGTCTCGGCGTGGGAGGTGCTGAGCCACCCGGTCAAGATCGGCGACTGGACCGACGCGATGACGACGGAACACTCCTCTCCGCTCGCGATGGCCGCCGTGGCGCTGCTCGTCTTCCCGAAGCTGGCGCTCGGCATGTCCGGCTTCGAGACGGGCGTCGCGGTGATGCCGCAGGTCGAGGGCGACCCCACGGACACCTACGAGAAGCCGACGGGCCGGATCCGCGACACCCGCAAGCTGCTCACCACGGCCGCCGTGATCATGAGCTGCTTCCTGCTGCTCTCCAGTCTGGCGACGACGATCCTGATCCCGCAGGACGAGTTCAGGAGCGGCGGCGCCGCGAACGGCCGCGCGCTGGCGTATCTCGCGCACCAGCACCTGGGCGAGGCCTTCGGCACGGTCTACGACGTCGCGACCATCGCGATCCTCTGGTTCGCGGGCGCCTCCGCGCTCGCCGGACTGCTCAATCTCGTGCCGCGCTATCTGCCGCGGTACGGCATGGCCCCGGAATGGACCCGGGCGGTCCGCCCCCTGGTGCTGGTCTTCATGGCGGCCGCGGTCTTCATCACGCTGTGGTTCAACGCGAACGTCGACGACCAGAGCGGCGCGTACGCGACCGGCGTCCTGGTCCTGATGCTCTCCGCGTCCTTCGCGTCGACGGTCGCCGTGCACAAGCGCGGCCACCGGGGCGCCGCGACCGGGTTCGGTGCCATCACCGCGGTCTTCGCCTACACGCTGGTCACGAACGTGATCGAGCGGCCGGACGGCATCAAGATCGCGGCGATCTTCATCCTGGCCATCCTGATCACCTCGTTCGCCTCCCGTGTGCGCCGGGCCTTCGAACTGCGGGCCGCCGCCGTCACGTTCGACGAGACGGCCTCCCGGTTCCTCGACGAGGCCGCGGCGAGCGGGCCTCTCCGGCTGATCGCCAACGAGCCGCAGGAACACAGCACGCGCGAGTACCGCGCCAAGGAGTACAGCCAGCGCGAGCAGACCCACATCCCGGACGGGCGTCCGGTGCTCTTCCTGGAGGTCTTCGTCACGGACTCCTCGGACTTCACCGCCGATCTGGCCGTCCACGGCGACGAGAAGCACGGGGTGCGCAGGCTGCGCGTGGAGGGCGCGACCGTGCCCAACACCATCGCGGCCGTCCTGATGCAGCTGCGGGACCGCACCGGTGAGGTCCCGCACGCCTACTTCAACTGGACCGAGGGCAACCCGTTCAGCCAACTGCTGCGCTTCCTCGTCTTCGGCGACGGAGAGGTCGCCCCGGTCACCCGGGAGGTCCTGCGCCGCGCGGAACCCGATCCGCAACGCCGGCCCCGGGTCCACGTGGGCTAGGGCCTGTTCCGGAAGTGGCGCCTGCCACGCGCGCAACGGGCCCTAGGTCAGCGGTGCTTGTGGCCTCGGGGGACGGTCAGCTCCGTCAGGAGTGCCGTGCCGGGGGCCAGGGTCTGCCAGGACTCGCCGTGCCAGGCCAGGACCGCGATCGCCGAGGTCGGGAACTTGACGCCGAGGCGGTCCAGTGTGTCGTCGACGCCGTCCCCGGCCAGTTCGAGGACCAGTTCCTCGAGCCCCGGGTTGTGCCCGATCAGCAGCAACGTCCCCACCTGGCCGGGCACTTCGCGCACCGCCGCGAGCAGGTCCGGCGCGTCGGCCGCGTACAGCCGCGCGTCGAGCCGTACGGCCGGCGGGGTGCCCCACTGCGCCGCGGCCAGCTCCCAGGTCTGGCGGGCGCGTACGGCGGTGGAGCACAGGGCGAGGTCGGGCAGGAGGTCGGCCTCGGCGAGCACACGTCCGGCGGCCGGGGCGTCCCGGCGGCCGCGCGGTGCGAGCGGTCTGTCGTGGTCGGCAACCCCGGCGGGCCAGGCGGACTTGGCGTGCCGAAGCACCACGAGTCTGCGCAGCGGCCCCGTGCCGGGGCGCGGCGCGTTCATGCCCATGCCCCGATCTCCCGGGTGAGTTCGAGCCCGAGGAGCCGGTCCGCGTAGGCGTACGACTCGAATCGGGCGCCGTCCGGCACGTCGTCGGCGCCCTCCAGTCGTCGCAGCACGTCCAGGACCGCCGGGAGGTCGAGGTCGTCCTCCCAGGCGGCGCGCAGTTCCTGCCGTACGTGTTCGGGGATGGGCTTGGAGGGGTGGTTCGCCCACAGGGCGACGGTCTTGCGCCAGCGTGCGAGCGTCTCCTGAGCCTCGGTCAGCGCGCCGCTGTCGAGGTCGGCGGGGCTGCTGCGGGGGTGGGCGAGCAGGGCGAGGCGTACGGCGGAGGAGGACCCGGCAGACTCGGCGGAGTCGGCCGGACCGCCCGCCGGGGCGACCTCGACGCGGATGCCGTCCACGACGGGGTCCTCGGGACCGAGCACGTGCAGGATCCGCCCGCCGCCCAGGGTGTCGGTCTCCGCGCGCCGGATGCCGAGCGCGTCGGCGCGCGCCCGGAGTTCGGCGGGCGGGTCGGCGACCATGACGACGGGGGTCCCGCCGAGTTCGAGGGCACGGGCGAGCACGTCGGCGACGAGCAGCACGCGCAGGGCGGACGTGTCGGCCCGCGCCACATGCGCGTGGATCCTGGTCAGGCCTGGTCGGACGTCGGTGGGCTCGCCGGTTCCGGCGTCGGTGATACGCAGCACGGGGTGAGCGTAGGCGCCAGGGCCCTCGGGCGCAGGGAGGTGGGGACCGTTCCGGACATGCGTACGCCGTCCAAGCTCGCGCGCGCGTCCCACCGGCGCGCCCGTGTGCGCCTCCGACACCCGGGGGAATCCCGGCGAACGGCCCGCTGTTGCCAGGCACAGCAAGCCTCGTGCGGGACGAGCCCGCAGGACGTCGAAGGAGACCGGCCGTGTACGGCGACTCAGCAACGACCCGCAAGATCCTGACCGAGCTCGGTGACACCTGGGCGATCGTCGGCCTGTCCTCGAACCGGCATCGGGTGGCGTACGGGGTGGCGGACGTCCTTCAGCGCTTCGGCAAGCGCATCGTGCCGGTGCATCCGAAGGCCGAGACGGTCCACGGCGAGCAGGGCTACCCGTCCCTGGAGGCGATCCCGTTCCCGGTCGACGTGGTCGATGTGTTCGTCAACAGCGATCTGGCGGGGCCCGTCGCCGACGAGGCCGTGACGATCGGCGCCAAGGCCGTGTGGTACCAACTCGGGGTCGTCGACGAGGCGGCGTACGAGCGGACGCGGGAAGCGGGCCTGGACATGGTGATGGACCGGTGCCCGGCGATCGAGATCGGGCGCCTGCGTTAGATCGGGCGCCTGCGTCAGACCGGGTCCCTGCGTCAGACCGAGTGCCTGCGTCAGACCGGGCCCCTGCGCCGGACGGAGCGCCGGCCCGGGCCCCCGGCCGGCGCGCCGCCCCAGGCTTCCCGGGCCTTGGCCCGCACAAGGCCGTCCGCCCCCCTACCGCCTACCGCTGTGCCGCGCGCCGGCGTCAGTGTCCGTGCGGCTCCTCCCGGTGGACCGGCCCGTGGGCGTCCTCGCAGTGCGGCGCGCCGTCCGGCGGGATCCGGTCGCCGCGCAGGGCCACCTGGAGGAGCTGTTCCGGGATGTGGTCGACCTGAAGTGTCGTGTGGGTGATGCCGTAGTCCTGGCGCAGCAGTTCCTCGAGGTCGCGGCGGACCGCGTGGCAGTCGCTGCCGGGCTGCACCAGGACGTGGGCCGACAGGGCGGCCTGCCCCGAGGTGATCTGCCAGACGTGCAGGTCGTGGACCTCGACGACGGCCGCCTGCGCGACGAGCTTGTCGCCGAGCGCGTCCGGGTCCACGTCGGCCGGTGCGGCCTCCAGGAAGATCCGGCCGGAGTCGCGCAGCAACCCGTAGCCGGCCTTGACCATGAGGACCACGACCACGAGCGTGGCGATGGCGTCGGCGCGGGCGAAGCCCGTCACGACGACGACCAGGCCGGCGATCGCGGTACCGATGAAGGCGAACAGGTCGTTGAGGATGTGCTGGTAGGCGCCCTCGACATTGAGCGAGGTGCGGTTGGCCTTGGAGATGCACCAGGCGGCGGCCACGTTCACGACGATCCCGGCGAGCGCGGTGATCAGCATCAGGCCGCCCTCGACGTCGGGCGGCTCGACGAGCCGTCGTACGGCCTCGTACGCCAGCCAGACACCCAGCAGGAGCAGCGTCAGCCCGTTGGCCTGGGCGGAGAGGATCTCCGCGCGTTTGAGTCCGTAGGTGAAGCCGCCCTTGGCCGGGCGCGCGGCCAGTCGCATCGCGATCAGCGCGAGCACGATCGAGGCGGCGTCGGTGAGCATGTGCGCCGCGTCCGAGATGAGGGCCAGCGAGCTCGCGACGACACCGACGACCACCTCGGCCGCCATGAACAGGGTGATCAGAGCGAGCGCGATCCCCAGCCACCGGCGGTCGGCGTCCGCCGACACTCCGTGGGAGTGACCGGCGTGCCCGGAGTGCCCGGAGTGCCCGGTATGGCCGTGCGGGCCGTGGTCATGGCCGTGGTCGCTCATGTCGTGCGCCTTCCCCCTCGCGTCGGGTGCCTCCACCGCAGTCAAACGCATCGCGGTGCTGATCGGCAAAGGCTGCACCGGTGACCGTTGTCATCTCCGTTAACACGCCGCTGACCTGCGGAAACGTAAACCGTTGCGTCACACTCCGGTCGCCCCGTCGATCCGCTCGCGCAGCAGGTCCGCGTGGCCGTTGTGGCGGGCGTACTCCTCGACCATGTGCACGAGGACCCAGCGCAGGGAGACGGTGCCGCGCCAGGAGTCGTGGCCCTCGACGTCGAGGTGGGGCGCCTCGGCGACGTAGTCCTCGGCGAAGGCGACCTCGGAGCGCCAGGCCCGCCAGGCCTCGGCGACCACGGACAGGTCGGGGACGGCGCCGGTGAAGTCGCCGTCGGGGTCGGACGGCGAGGAGAAGCGGGGCGGCGCGTCCTGTGCGGCCATGACCTGACGGAACCAGCGGCGTTCGACGTCGGCGAGATGGCGCAGCAGACCGAGCAGCGAGAGGGTGGAGGGTGCCACGGAGCGTTGCGACAACTCCGCCTCCAGGCCTGAGCACTTGAGCTCAAGCGTCGCGCGCTGGGCGGCCAGGAAGTCGACGAGCAGGGTGCGTTCGGTACCGGTCGCGGGGCCGAGGACGCGGGGATCGCGGTCGGCGGCGACGAACATCTCGGCTCTTCTGCCCGGGGTGGTCATGGCCCCATCATCGGTGCCGGAGGGGCGTCACCCCGTACTACATCGGCTCTGCCCGCCCGTACATCGGTCGACGAGGTCGTACCAGCCGGCCTCGACCCGCTCCAGGGTCATGCCGCGCCGGGTGAGCAGATGGTCGACGAGGATGGTGTCCAGGTAGCCCAGCAGCGTGTGCGCGACGAGTTCGATGTCGCCCTCCGTCCGCGCCTGGCGCAGCAGCAGGCAGACGTGGGTGAGCCGGAGCTGGTACGGCGGAGCCGTGTGGCGTCGCGCCGCCTCCGCGTGGGCGGCCAGGTACAGGTCGCTGTGCGTGTGTTCGCGGCGGATCACCGCCGAGCCGAAGGCGCGCAGCCGCTCGACCGGAGGGGCGTCCGGGCCGAGCGGCGGCGGGCCGGTGAGGAAGGCGGCCTGGAGCTGCTTCTCGTGGTGGTCGAGGAGGGCCTCGAGGAGTCCCGTGCGGTCGCCGAACCGCCTGAAGACCGTGCCCTTGCCGACGCCCGCGCCGCAGGCGACGGCCTCCATGGTCACGTTCGCGGCGCCGCGCTCGGCCGCCAGGCGGGCGGCGACCTCCAGCAGACGGCTGCGGTTGCGGGCGGCGTCCGCCCTGAGCTGCGGCGTCTCGCCACCGGGCGTCAGGGTGAGGTCCGTTCGCCCGCCGGGGTCGTCCTGCGGTGCGGGGAAGGGCGGGAGCAGCTGGGTCATGGATTCAGGTTAGCGCTCCACCAGGACAAGTGGACCTCGGTCCGTTTAGGTGCTACAACATTAAACGGACCCCGGTCCGCTTGGCTCTGACCGCATATCCTGGGAGTTAGCTCATGTCCGTACGTATCCTCGCGCTCGTCGGCAGCCTTCGCGCCGGTTCGCACAACCGCCAGCTCGCCGAGGCCGCCGTCAAGCACGCCCCCGAGGGCGTCGAGATCGAGCTCTTCGAGGGCCTGGCCGACGTGCCGTTCTACAACGAGGACCTCGACGTCGAGGGCGACGTGCCCGCGGCCGCCGCCCGGCTGCGTGCCGCGGCCGGCGCGACCGACGCCTTCCTGCTCGTGTCGCCCGAGTACAACGGCACGATCCCGGCCGTCCTGAAGAACGCCATCGACTGGCTGTCCCGCCCGTACGGCGCCGGTGCGCTGTCCGGCAAGCCGGTCGCCGTGGTCGGCACGGCCTTCGGCCAGTTCGGCGGCGTGTGGGCGCAGGACGACACCCGCAAGGCCGCGGGCATCGCGGGCGGCACGGTCCTGGAGGACGTCAAGCTGTCCATCCCCGGCTCCGTGACCCGCTTCGCAGAGCTCCACCCGGCCGACGACGCCGAGGTCGTCGAGGGCCTGACCAAGGTCATCGAGCAGCTCAGCTCGCAGGCCGCGCCCGCCGCGGCCTGATCACCCGGCCGGCGAGCGAGCCGGCCCGATACGCGCGACGGCTGTGGGCCGAGGCGGAAAGCCTCGGCCCACGGCCGTTCTCGCATGCCCACGCGCGACCCCGCCGCGTTCGGCACCCGTTCGCCCGCCAGACACGGGCACGGGCGCCGCCCCGCGGCTCAGTCATGCGCGGGCCGGTCGCTGAGGCGGTGGTCGGCGAGGCTCAGCGCCTCGTCCACGACCCGGCGCAGATGACCGTCGCGCAGGGAGTAGATCACGCGGCGGCCCTCCTTGCGCGTGTTCACCAGACCCGCGAGCCGGAGCCGGGCCAGGTGCTGGCTCACGGCGGGACGCGCCGCGCCGCACACCTGCGTGAGCGTCGAGACGTCCGCCTCCCCACCAGTCAGGGCGTGCAGGAGGGCGAGACGGGTGCGGTCCGCGAGCAGGGCGAGGAGTTCGGCGGCGAGTACGAACTGCTCCTCGCCGGGGGTTCGTGGGTGCGCCTCGGGCTCGCCGCCCGTGCGCGAGTGCGCACCATGCGCAGGTGGTAGGTGCATGCGTGCGTTCATACGCACATAATGGTTCCGTGGAGGCGACCGCGTCCACTCCCCGCCCGGCGGAAGGGACCACGCACGTGACCGACCGGCACCAAGCCCACAGCCACGGCCCCGATCACGGACCGGACCGGGCACACACGCACGCACACGCACACCCCCACGCACACCCCGACGCACAGCCCCACGACCGTTCCCGCGACCACGGACCGGACCGGGCACCCGCCCACGACCACGCTCACCACCACAGACCCACCACCCTCCTCCCGCGTCTGCGCCACCTCCTCACCCCCCACTCCCACGAAACCGCCGACAAGCTCGACTCCGCCCTGGAGTCCTCGGCCCGTGGCATGCGGGCGCTCTGGGTCTCGCTGGCCGTGCTCGGGGTGACGGCGGCCGCCCAGGCGGTCGTGGTGGTGCTCTCCGGGTCGGTCGCGCTGCTCGGCGACACGGTGCACAACGCCGCCGACGCGCTGACCGCCGTACCGCTCGGCATCGCCTTCGTCCTGGGCCGGCGAGCGGCGACGCGCCGGTTCACCTACGGCTACGGTCGCGCGGAGGACCTGGCGGGCATCGCGATCGTACTGACCATCGCGGCGTCGGCGGTCTTCACCGCGTGGGCGGCCATCGACCGGCTGCTGGAGCCGCGACCGCTGAACCATCTGCCCGTCGTCGCCCTCGCGGCCGTCATCGGCTTCGCGGGCAACGAGTGGGTCGCCCGCCACCGCATCCGTGTGGGCCGCGCGATCGGCTCGGCCGCCCTCGTCGCGGACGGGCTGCACGCGCGTACGGACGGATTCACCTCGCTCGCCGTGCTCGTGGGCGCGGGCGGCGCCGCGCTCGGCTGGCCGGCGGCCGACCCGCTGGTGGGGCTGGCCATCACGGCGGCGATCGCGCTGGTGCTGCGGGACGCGGCGCGCGAGGTGTTCCGGCGGGTGATGGACGCCGTCGACCCGGCGCTGGTGGACCGGGCCGAGCGGGCACTGGAGGAGGTGCCCGGCGTACGCGACGTCGGTGAGCTGCGGTTGCGCTGGATCGGGCACCGGCTGCGGGCCGAGGTGGCCGTCGTCGTCGACGGCGAGGTGAGCGTGCGCCAGGCGCATCACATCGCGGTCGAGGCGGAACACGCCCTCCTGCACGCCGTTCCGAGACTCACCGCCGCCCTGGTGCACGCCGATCCGGCACCGCTGCCGGGCGAGACGGACCCCCATCTGGCGCTCGCCCACCACACCGATCCCTCGGTGACGGCGGCCTGACCGGACTCTCAGAGCCCGAGCCGCCCCACCCTCAAGCCCGAACCGCCCCGGACCCTCAGATCCCGAGCCCCTCCAGCACCACCGCGTTCGGAAGCTCCGCGAACGCCTTGCCGGGCACCAGCAGCTTCCCCCTCCGCCGCCCGCTGCCGACCAGGACGTAGGGAAGATCGACGACCGCCGAGTCCACCAACACCGGCCAGCCGCCCGGCAGTCCGATCGGGGTGATGCCGCCGTACTCCATCCCGGTCTCCCCCGTCGCCGTGTCCATCGGGGCGAACGAGGCCTTGCGCGCGCCGAGTCGGCGGCGGACCGCGCCGTTCACGTCCACGCGCGTGGCGGAGAGGACCACGCATGCGGCCAGCACGGTCTCGCCGCCCCGCCTGCCCGCGACGACCACGCAGTTGGCCGACCGGTCGAGCAGGTCCTTGCCGTAGTGCTCCAGGAAGACGGCCGTGTCGGCCCACTCCGGTTCGGTGTCGACGTACACGATCCGGTCGGCGGGGACGCTGCCGCGCCAGTGGCGTACGGCGTCGGCGACCGGGCGGGTGAGTTCGTCGAGGCTGTCCGGGGCGGGCGTGGCGTGGTCGAAGTCTCCGATGGGTGCGCGCATGACGGCACGCTAACAGCAGCCCCCACGCCTCCCGGACGGCGTCTCAGCGCACCGGCGGGACCGACACCGTCATGATCATCTCCAGTGGCGCGTCACCCGAATTCGCGTACCTGTGCGGCACGTTGGCCTCGAAGGAGACGCTCGCGCCCGTCGGAACGTGGTGCACCACGCCGTCCACGGTGAGGGTCAGCTCCCCGGCCGTCACATGGACGAGCTCCACCGAGCCGTTCGGGTGCGGGTCGGAGGGGCTGCCCTCGCCCGGCATCAGCAGCCAGTCCCACATCTCCAGCGGGCCGGGCGCCTCGGTGCCCGCGAGCAGCCGGTTGTAGCTGCCGGCGTCGGTGTGCCACAGCCGTACGGCCTGGTCGGCCGGGACGATACGGACCTTCGGCCCCTGCTCGTAGTCGAGCAGCGTCGTGACGCTGACACCGAGCGCGTCACCGATCTTGACGACGGTGCCGATGCTGGGGTTGGTCCTGGCCTGCTCGATCTGGATGAGCATGCCGCGGCTGACCCCGGCCCGCGCGGCGAGCGTGTCCAGGGTGAAGCCGCGCTCGGTGCGCCAGCGCTTCACATTGCGCGCCAGGGACTGAGTCAGCAGGTCGAGGTCCGACACATTCCGTCCAATATTCTGGATGACAGAGTTCAATGCAATGAACTATGGTGTGGTGCACCTGATTGTTCACCGAACTGTACTGCGAGGCGCCCGATGGCCGCACTGCCGGCACTCTTCGCCCTGGCCACCAGCCTGCTGTGGGGCCTGGCCGACTTCGGCGGCGGACTGCTGACCCGACGTACACCCGCGCTGACGGTGGTCGTCGTCTCGCAGTCGATCGCGGTGGTCGTGCTCGGCGCCGTCGTCGTCGCCACCGGCGGCTGGAGCGAGGCGGGTCCGCAGCTCTGGTTCGCCGTCGCCGCCGGACTGGTCGGACCGGTCGCGATGCTCTCCTTCTACAAGGCGCTGGCGCTCGGCCCGATGGGCGTGGTGTCGCCGCTCGGCTCCCTCGGCGTGGCCGTGCCGGTGGGCGTCGGTCTCGTCCTCGGCGAGCGCCCGGGACTGTTGCAGTTCGCGGGCGTCGCGGTCGCCGTCACCGGTGTCGTGCTCGCGGGCGGGCCCCAGCTGAAGGGCGCGCCCGTGCAGCGCCGGGCCGTCTTCCTCACCCTGCTGGCGGCGGTGGGCTTCGGCGCGGTCATGTCGCTGATCTCGGAGGCCTCGACGACGGTCACCGGTCTCTTCCTGGCGCTGTTCGTGCAGCGCGTGACCAATGTGGCCGCGGGCGGCGCCGCGCTGTTCATCGCCGTGCGGCGCGGCGCCCCCGCCCTTCCTGAGAGCGGCTTCCCCTGGCGTGCGCTGCCCGCGCTCGGCTTCGTCGGCCTGGCCGATGTCGCCGCCAACGGCACGTACTCGATCGCCGCCCAGCACGGCCCGGTCACCGTGGCCGCCGTTCTCGCCTCGCTCTACCCGGTGATCACGGCCCTGGCCGCACGCGGCTTCCTCAGCGAACGGCTGCGCGGCGTGCAGGCGGCGGGCGCGGGCCTCGCACTGGTCGGCACACTGCTGCTCGCGACGGGCTGAGCGCGGGCCCGGATCAGGACTCGACGTCGAGTTCCGCGAGCCGGGCGGCACTCTCGTCGTCGAGTTCGGACAGCGCCAGCAACTGCTCGGGGGTGACCCCTTCGGGGATCGGCACCGGCGCCGGCGTCCGCAGCGGCGGCTGCCAGCCGTCGGCGGGGGTCCAGCGTCGTACGACCCGCGCGGGCGCCCCGGCCACCACGGCGTGGTCGGGCACCACACCGCGCACCACCGCTCCGGCGGCCACCACGACGTTCCGCCCGATCCGGGCGCCCGGCAGGATCACCGCGCCCGTCCCGATCCAGCAGCCGGACCCGATCGACACGGGTTCCATACGGGGCCACTGCTTGCCGATGGGCTCGTGAGGATCGTCGTACGAGTGGTTCGTGGAGGTCACGTAGACGTAGGGACCGAAGTAGCAGTCGCTGCCGATCGTGACCGTGGTGTCGGCGATGACGTGACTGCCACGACCGAGGACGACCCCGTCGCCGATGCGCAGGATCGGGTCGGGGCCGAGGTCGAGGTCGGGCATCAGACCGGCGGTCAAGGTGACCTGTTCGGCGATGATGCAGTGCGAGCCGAGGTGGATCCAGGGCTCACCGAAGACGGTGCCCTGCGGGAAGGCGAGTCTGGTAGCTGTTCCCATCGCGCCGAAACGGAGCCGTCCGGGGTGCTCGGCGCTCACGGCCCCTGTTCGTTGTGCCCAGGCCCAGCCCGCGTGGACGGCGCGCTGCGCGAGGCGGCGCCGCCATGATGAGAACGTGTTCTTGCTCCTGGGCACCCGCTCACGGTACTCAGCGCGCGGGGCGCCCATGACGACGTACGGCTGTGATCTTCGCCCCACCGGAGCTTCCCCGGAGCTCCCCGAGGAGCCCCACCGGGCCCGGCCGGGACCTCGGACGATGACATACGGTGCCGGTGTACCGACGACGGAAGAGGGGACGGCCATGACGCACAAGGCGCTGATCACGGGCATCGGCGGCAAGGATCCGAAGGTGGATCAGGAGGCGTTCACGGCGCCCACGTCCGTGGTGATCGGCGAGGTGACGCTGCACGCGGGCGCGAGCCTCTGGTACGGCGCGGTGCTGCGCGCCGACTGCGGTCCGATCGTCGTCGGCGCGGACAGCAACATCCAGGACAACTGCACGCTCCACGTCGACCCCGGCTTTCCGATCTCCATCGGCGAGCGGGTCTCGGTCGGACACAACGCCGTGGTGCACGGCGCCACGGTGGAGGACGACTGTCTGGTCGGGATGGGCGCCACCGTCCTCAACGGGGCCGTGATCGGCGCGGGTTCCCTGGTCGCGGCGCAGGCGCTGGTCCCACAGGGCATGCGGGTGCCCCCGGGCTCGCTCGTCGCGGGCGTACCCGCGAAGGTCAAGCGGCCGCTGACCGACGAGGAGCGCGAGGGCATCAAGCTGAACGGCACGTACTACGTCGAACTGGCGAAGTCGCACCGCGCGGTGCACGCGCAGGAGGACTGAGCGTCAGTCCGCGGCCGGGACGGTCTCCGGCTCGGCCGCCTCCCGCTCGGCCGCGGCCTTCTTGGCCTTCCGCTTGATGACGAGCATCGAGGCGAGGCCGATCAGCACGGCCGCGACCAGGCCGAGATAGGAGAAGCGCTTGAGCCAGGACTCGGCGACGACACCGACGTAGTAGATGACGGCGGTGGTGCCGCCGGCCCAGATGATGCCGCCGAGGACGTTGGCGATCAGGAACTTCCAGTACGGCATCCGCAGCACACCGGCGAGCGGGCCCGCGAAGATCCGGAGCAGGGCGACGAAGCGGCCGAAGAAGACGGCCCACATGCCCCACTTCTCGAAGGACCGTTCGGCGGTCGCGATATGCCCTTCGCCGAAGTGCCTGGGGAACTTGTTGCCGAGCCAGGCGAGCAGCGGCCGTCCGCCCTTGCGGCCGATGGCGTAGCCGATGGAGTCACCGACCACGGCACCAACCGTGGCGCAGATGCCGAGGATCACCGGATTGATGCCGCCGTGCTGCGAGGACAGCAGCGCGGCCGAGATCAGGACGATCTCGCCGGGCAGCGGGATGCCCAGGCTCTCCAGGCCGATGACCAGGCCCACCAGCGCGTAGATGCTGACCGCGGGCACCGTCTCGAGCCATTCCTGGACGTGCAACGCCGCTTCCTCCCGTTTCGCTGTACGTGAGTCTGGTGCCGGCCGGGCGTGACCCCCCGGCGTTCGCTCCCCCTGGTGCGCATGTGTGCGCACGCCGGGAAGCCTACCCGCTCGGCGTACGACGGCGGAGTCCCGCGGCTCGCCCCCTGCTCCCGTGGATTCGACGCCCCTCACCCGACCGGTCACGCCCGTCGGCCGCGGGCGATTCGTGCGGCGCATTCGAGCCGACCGAAAGAGAAAACCGGCGTCTTCAAAATCCCCGTATCGGCCGCCGACGGGCCGAAGAGCACCCGGAACGGGCCGGGGAATATGCGCATGGCGCAGTCGCCCTGAAGAATTCACACGAGCAGTTGATTATTCAATGTCACCGCTGCCATACTCCGCTTTCGGCCTGGTCTCCACCCCGGACAGGGCCGCCTCGGCCGCCACAAAGCCGCCCGGCCGACGGAATTCACGAACTCCCCACAAAGTCCGCACAAGCGCCTGACTTCGGCGAACAGAAGTGTCCGTCGGCCATTTCCCCCGGGAAAAAGATGACCACGGCTCATCTCTGTTCTGTTCCGCGCCGAAGGGGAATGGCCATGGCTCGACAGAGCCGGGCGTGCGGCATAAAGCAGTGAAGAAGGTGCGACATGTCCTGGCACTCCGTACCACAAGACAGTCTTCGTCCACCGCCCCCCGCCGACCCGGAACTCCTGCCCACACAGGCGATACACGACCACCCCGAATTCCGTGCCATGCGCCGCGCTCACCGAAGCTTCGGGGCCAGGGCGGCGACGCTCGGCGTGGGCGGCTATCTGCTGTACGTCCTGCTGTCCGGCTTCGCCCCCGGTGCGCTGAACCAGCCGCTGGCGGGCCGTATGACTGTCGGCCTCGCTCTCGGCCTCGTGCAGTTCGTCGTCCTGGCCCTGGTCGCATGGCGCCACACGGTGCACATGCGCAGGCGCGTCGACCCGGTGGCGCGCGGCCTGCGCGCCCAGCTGGACCGGCGCCGGGCCGAGCAGCCCCCTCTCCCCGGCCCGCGGCGGTACCGCTCGTGGTGACCGACTCCGCCGCTGCCGTCTTCTCCTCCGGTGTCGTCGTCTCCTCCGGTGTGATCGACGAGTTCACCCTGCGGCTCACGCTCGTACTCTTCGTCTCGGTCGTCGTGGTGACGCTGTTCGCGGCGCTGCTGACGGCCCCACAGCGCGACGAGATCAGCGAGTTCTACCTGGGCAACCGGAACATGTCCCCGCTGCGCAACGGCCTCGCGATGTGCGGGGACTATGTGTCGGCCGCGACCCTGCTGGGCAGCACCGGCCTGGTCGCCCTCACCGGCTACGACGGCCTGCTCTACCTCGGCGGGACGACCGTCGCGTGGGTCCTGGTCCTGCTGGTGATCGCCGAACCCCTGCGCAACTCCGGCAGGTTCACGCTCGGCGACACCCTCGCCCTGCGTCTGCCGCACCACCAGCGGCCGGTCCGGCTGGCGCTGGCCGTCACCACCCTCGTCGTCACCACCCTCTACCTCGTGGCCCAGCTCGTCGGCAGCGTCGCCCTGCTGACACAGTTCGTGGGCGAGCCCAGCGGCACCACCCGCACCCTGTGCGTGGTCGCCATCGGCACCGTCGTCGTGGTGTACGCCTCCCTCGGCGGCATGCCCGGCGCGACCTTCATCCAGGTCGTCAAGGCGGTGATGCTCGTGTCCGGAGTGGCGATCACGGCCTTCATGGTGCTGCACCACTACCGCTGGAACGTCGACGCGCTCCTCGCGGCCGCCGCGGACAACAGCGGAGTCGGCGAGCGCTTCCTGGCGTCGGGACTGCGCTACGGGGGCGGGACGACCAGCAAGCTGGACTTCTTCAGCCTGCAACTGGCGATCGTGCTGGGCCTCGCCGCCCTCCCCCACGTGGCGATGCGGCTCCTGGCACCGCGCACCGGCCGGGTCCTGCGCGCCTCGGTCGTCTGGGCCATGGGCCTGGTCGGGTTCGTCTGCCTGGCGGCGGGCGTACTCGGTCTGGGCGCCACGGCCGTCGTGGGCCGGGACGCCATCGCGAGGATCGACCCGAAGGGCGACGCGGCCGTGCTGCTGCTCGCCCAGTCCCTCGGCGGCGGTGTCCTGACCGCGCTGATCTCCAGCCTGGCCTTCGTCACCCTGCTGGCGGTCGCGGCCGGGCTCACCCTCGCCGCGGCCTCCTCGCTCGCCCACGACCTCTACGGCCAGGTGATCCGCAAGGGCCGGGCCACCCAGGCGGAGGAACTGGGCGTCGCCCGGCTGTCCGGCGTGGTCGTCGGTGTCCTCGGCATGCTGCTCGCCCTGGTGTCCTGGGAGATCAGCACGGCCACACTGGCGTTCCTCGCCTTCGCCATCGCCGCCTCGGCCATCCTGCCGGTCCTGGTCTACAGCCTGTTCTGGCGGCGCTTCACCGGGCGGGGCGCGCTGCTCAGCCTCTACGGCGGACTGATCTGCTCCGTGCTCCTGGTGGTGTTCTCCCCCGTGGTGTCCTCCACACCGGCCTCCCTCTACCCCGATGTGGACTTCGCCTGGTTCCCGCTGCAGAACCCCGGCATCGTCTCGATCCCGGCAGGCTTTCTCCTCGGCTGGCTGGGCAGTGTTCCGGGCCGGCACCAGGACTCCGCCCGCTACGCCGACTTCGAAGTGCGCGCCCTCGTCGGCACCGACCACGAATGACCGCAGGACGCTCCGCGAAAGGACCAACCCCCCATGCACAGGCGCACGTCGAAGAAGTGGCCGCGCGTCGTGGCCGCGGGAGTCACCGCCACGGCCTTCCTCGTCCTCTTCGGCTCCACCGGACACGCCACGCCCACCGCCGGGCCCGTCTCCTCCGCGCCCGCCCCGGCCACCACCGCACTGGACCCCACCGCCTACCGGTGGAAGAACGCGCACGGCACCCGGGAACTCGACGGGCACGGCTATTTCAAGCGCTCCTGCGTCTCCTTCGCCGCCTGGGCGATCCGCGCCGACGGCCACCCCCACACCGAGTCCCCCGACTTTCTGGGTGACGCCGGGCACTGGAGGGGCGCCGCCACCAGCTCCGTGCCCCACGTCGGCGACATCGCGCAGTGGGACCCCGGCGTGCACGGCACCGGCCGCCGGGGCCATGTGGCGTACGTCGCCGCGGTGCGCGACGACGGCCGGGTCACGCTGTACGAGTACAACTACCGCAGCGAGTTCAACGACCAGCGGCCCGACGTCCTCAGCGTCCGCGCCGCCGCGGCTTCCGACGCCAGCCGGTATCTGCGGTTCTGAACGCGGACGACCGCGGTACGGCGAGGGGCCCGGCCGGGGCGTACCCCCCGGCCGGGCCCCCGGCTCGACTGCGGACCGGCCTCAGCCGTTGGGGCGCAGGGTCCACACGACGGTCATCTCGCCGGTCACGGCGCCGTCCGCGCGCTGGATGGCGATGTGGACGGGGAACTCGGGGCGCCGGCCGGCGTCGAGTTCGGCCACCACCTCGGTGGCGGGGCGACCGAGCGTGGCGGTGGCGGTGACCGGCCCCATCGCGAGCTTCTTGTACGCGATCTCGGCGCTGACGGCGAGCGGTACGGCGCGCGCGAGCTGCTCCCCGAACGCGGCCAGCACGATCGCCCCGCTCGCCGACTCGCCCAGCGTGAACATCGCTCCGGCGTGCGGCCCGCCGACGTGGTTGTGATAGTCGCTCTGGTCCGGCAGGGCCACCACTGCCTTCTCCGGCGAGGTCTCCAGGAACTCGAGGTTCAGGGTCCTGGCCATCGGCACGGTGGCGGCGAGCATCTCGCCGATCGACATCTGGTCTGCGCTCATGAACCGCATGTTACCCACGAGTAGCCAACCTTGACCAGGTCCTGTCGCGGGCCGCCGTATCGTTACGGCCCATGTGGCCAGGAGAGCAGCCGCCCGGGGGCGGGCAGAATCCGCAGCAGCCGCCGGCGGACGCGGCGCAGCCGAATCCGTACCAGCAGCCCGGATACCACCAGACGAATCCGTATGAGCAACAGCCGCAGCCGCAGCCGTGGAACGCCCCCACGCAGCCGGCGGGTGCGCCGGTGCCTGCGCCTGCGGGCGGCGGGAACCGGACCAAGGTCGTCGCGATCGTCGCGGCGGCGGCCGTCGTGATCGCCGCCGCGGTCACGGGATTCGTCCTGCTCGGCGGAGGCAAGGACGACAGGGCGGACCCCGACCCCACGAAGTCCGGTTCCCCGCGGCCCAGTTCGAGCGACCCGCGCGGCGCGGACACCGACCGGGCCACGATCAAGGGCTGGAAGGTCGTGAAGAACCCGCAGCGGCACATCGCGTTCGACGTGCCGGCCCAGTGGGCCCTCAAGGCGAGCAGCTGGGTCACGTACGTGTCGGAGAACGACGACCCCGACGACACGCCCCTCATCGGCATGTCCGCTCCGGCGTACCTCGAGGAGCAGTGGTGCGGCTCCGACGACGACAGGGACGGCACCAAGGAGTACGCACCGCTCGCCGGCGCCGGGAGCCGCCGCAGCAACGGCGCGAAGACGCCCGCGGAAGCCGCCCGCGACGACGCGGCGACCTGGGTCTACGGCGCCTATACCCAGCCGGACAAGAAGCTGGTCACGTCCGGTGCGGTGGAGTCGTACACGACCAAGTCCGGCATCACGGGCAGTCTGGCCACCGCGTCGTCGTCGGGTGTGGAGAAATCGAAAAAATGCAGGACCGACGGCAAGGCCACGGTGTTCGCCTTCAAGGACGACGCCGGTGACATCGTGTCGTGGGCGTTCTTCGGCGCCAGGGGCGTATCCGACGAGGTACCGGACGCGACGGTGAAGCGGATCCTCGGCACCGTCCGCCTCTACAAGGACCCGTCGGACTCCTGATCCGGTACCTGTCCGACGAGGGGCAGTGACCTGAACGTGTCACAGACGGCACTAGTGTTACTGCCCATGTGGCCAGGACAGCAGCCGCCCGGGGGCGAGCAGAACCCGCAGGACCAGAACCCCTACCAGCAGCCGGGGTACCAGCAGCCGAATCCGTACCAGCAGCCTGAATACCAGCAGCCGCCCGGATTCCAGCAGCCGAACGCCTACCCGCAGCAGCCCGGTCAGCCGGGGCAGCCGGGGTGGGGCACCCCGGCACCCGCGGGCGCGCCGCAGTCACCCGGCGGCGGTGGCGGCGGTGGCGGAAACCGGACCAAGGTCGTCGCGATCGTCGCGGCCACGGCCGTGGTCGTGGCCGCTGGTGTCACCGGTTTCCTGGTCCTGGGCAACAAGAAGGACGACAAGGCTGACGGCGGCAAGGACGCGAAGGCCTCGGGGAGCGCGTCCAAGGACCCGAGTCCGTCCGTCTCCGCCGACAACCCGCGCGGCGGCGACGACGAGAAGCCGACCATCAAGGGCTGGAAGGTCGTCGTCAACCCCAAGTGGGGCACGGCGTTCGACGTGCCGGCGGACTGGGAAGTGCAGTCGCCCGGCGTGTTCATCGCCTTCGAGGACGAGTCGGGCGAGAGCACCAAGCCCCTCGTCACCATGACCGGTACCGCCGTCCTCAAAGAGCAGTGGTGCTCGTCCGACGAGGACAAGGACGGCAGGACCGAGGACACGTCCCTTGCGGCGGCGGGCACCAAGGGCGCCAACGGCGCCAAGAACACCGACGAGGTCGCCGTGAACCAGGTGGCCTGGTGGGTGTACGGCGGTTACACGCAGCCCGACAAGAAGAGCCTGACCTTCGACGAGAAGGCGAAGCCGTACAAGACGGCGGCGGGCATCGAGGGCAGCATCGCCTGGGCCCGTTCCAAGAACACGCCCCGGAAGGGGAAGTGCGCGAGCGACGGCAAGGCCATCACCTTCGGGTTCAAGAACTCCGCGGGTGACTACGTCGCGTGGAACTTCTTCGGAGCCACGGGCGTGAACGAGGAAGTCCCCGACGCGACGATCATGAAGGTCCTCAGCACCGTGCGACTGCACGGCGACCCGTCGGAGAGCTGAGCCGCGTGCCGTTGCCGGGTGCCCTGTCCTTCGCACTGCGCGAACGGCCGTGGCACCCGGCCGGGCAGATGCCGTGGCACCCGGCCGGGCAGATGCCGTGGCACCCGGCCGGGCAGGTGGTTCGGCACCCGGCCGGGCAATTGGTTTGGCAGGCCCGGTGCGGTCCGGCGATAGTCGGCCGGTGACCTCTGCCGCCGACTCCGCCGGACGCCCTCGCCGCACACGCCGCCCTCGCCGCCCCGACTGGGCGGACCGCAACTACACCCTGCTGGCCGCCGCCGCGGTCGTCACGAACCTGGGCAGCCACGGCGCCCTGATCGCGGCCGCGTTCGCGGTGCTCGACACGGGCGGCGACGGAGGCGACGTCGGACTGGTGGCGGCGGCGCGCACGCTGCCCCTGGTGCTCTTCCTGCTGATCGGGGGCGCGGTCGCCGACCGGCTGCCGCGACACCGCGTGATGGTCGCGGCCAACGCCCTCAACTTCCTCTCGCAGGGCGCCTTCGCGGCACTCGTCCTCGGCGGCGAACCGCGCCTGTGGCAGATGATGCTGCTGGCCGCGCTCGGCGGCACCGGACAGGCGTTCTTCAGCCCGGCGGCCGAGGGCATGCTGATGTCCTCGGTCAGCGGCGAGCAGGCGAGCAGGGCCTTCGCCCTCTTCCGGATGGCGATGCAGGGAGCGGCTCTCGGCGGCGCGGCCCTCGGCGGGGCGATGGTCGCCGCGATCGGTCCCGGCTGGGTGCTCGCCGTGGACGCGGTGGCGTTCGCGGTCGCCGGCTCGCTGCGGTCCTTCCTCGATGTGAGCCACATTCCGCCGCGCGAGCCGGGCGGCGGACTGCTGGCCGATCTGCGCGACGGCCGACGGGAGTTCACCGGCCGGCCCTGGCTGTGGACGATCGTCGCGCAGTTCTCCGTGGTGGTCGCGGTGGTCGGCGCCGCCGAGTCGGTGTACGGCCCGCTGGTCGCCCGCGACAGCCTGGGCGGCGCGGGGCCCTGGGGTCTGGCCCTGGGTGCTTTCGGGGCGGGCACGGTCGGCGGCGCGCTGCTGATGACGCGCTGGAAACCCCGCCGGCTGCTGCTCGCGGGCACCCTCTGCGTCTTCCCACTGGCCGCGCCCTCCGCCGCGCTGGCGGTGCCCCTGCCGGTGGGCGGCCTGTGCGCGGTCATGTTCGTGACCGGCGTGGCCATCGAGGTCTTCGGCGTTTCCTGGATGACCGCGCTCCATCAGGAGATCCCCGAGGAGAAGCTCTCCCGCGTCTCCGCGTACGACTGGTTCGGCTCCGTCGCCATGGTCCCCCTCGCCACGGCGCTGGCGGGACCGGCGGAACGGGCCGTCGGGCGTACGACCGCGCTGTGGGGCTGCGCGACGCTGGTCGTGGTGGTCACCGTGGCGGTGCTGTTCGTGCCGGACGTACGGAATCTGACGCGCCGGACGAAGGCGGTGGCGCAGGAAGTGCCGGAGAGCGGGGCGGCCGACGCCGGGCGCGGGTCAGCCGATGCCGAAGGCTCCGTCGGGCGGCTCGGGTGACGGTACGGCGTTCTCGTCGTGCACGGGCTCGGCGGCGCCCATGAAGTCCCGGAGCGCGGCGCCGTGTTCGACCCGGGCGGGGAAGGCGTCGGAGGCGGTGCGGCGGGCGAGGGTGGCCGTGTCGAGCGGACGGTGGGAGGCGAGGAGCACGGCGTTGCCGAAGCGGCGGCCGCGCAGGACGGCGGGTTCGGCGATGACGGCGAGCTCCCCGAAGACCGTCGCGAACGTGGCCAGTTGGGACCGCAGAAAGGCGAAGGGCGCCGCGTCGGCGAGGTTGGCGAGGTAGACGCCGCCGTCGCGCAGTGCCCGCTCGGCGGCGCGCGCGTACGCCACCGACGTCAGGTGCGCCGGGACGCGTGAGCCGCCGAAGACGTCGGCGATCACGACATCGGCGGAGTCGGGCACGGCTGCTTCCAGCCAGGCGCGGGCGTCGGCGCGGTGCAGCGCGATCCCGGCGTCGGCGGGCAGGGGCAGCTGCTCGACGACGAGGTCCAGCAGGCCGTGGTCGGCCTCGATCACGTCCTGCCGCGATCCCGGCCGGGTGGCGGCGAGATAGCGCGGCAGGGTGAGCGCGCCCCCGCCGAGATGCAGCACGTCCAGGGCCCGCCCCGGCTCGGCGACCGTGTCCAGCGCATGGCCGAGCCGCCGCGCGTACTCGAACTCCAGATGCGTCGGCGCGTCCAGATCGACATACGACTGCGGGGCCCCGTCGACGGTCAGCAGCCAGGCCCGCCGCCGGTCGACGTCGGGCATCAGCTTGGCGGTCCCGTGATCCACGTCCCGTGTCACGGGTATCGGCTCGTCCACGGGTCCATTGTGCCGGGCCGCGGGCGCCGGCCGTCCGGGCGGACCTCCGGACGGCCGGCCGAACGGAACGGGCGACCGAGCGGAACGGGCGGCCGAACGGAACGGGCGGCGGCCCGCGCGCCACCGCCCGTCGCCGACACCCCCGGTCAGTCCACGGTCAGTCCTCCACGGTCGTCACCGTGCCGGCACCGACCGTCCGGCCGCCCTCACGGATCGCGAAGCCGAGGCCGGGCTCCAGCGGGACGTCACGCCCCAGGGAGACCGTCATCGTGACCGTGTCGCCGGGCCGGGCGACCGCCGTCTCGCCGAGGTCGACGTCGCCGACCACGTCCGCGGTGCGGATGTAGAACTGCGGCCGGTAGCCGGTGGCGACCGGGGTCGTACGACCGCCCTCGCGCGTCGACAGGACGTACACCCGGGCGGAGAAGCGGCGGCTGGGTACGACGCTGCCGGGCGCCGCCACGATGTGCCCGCGGCGCACCGCGTCACGCGGCACCCCGCGCAGCAGCAGCGCCACGTTGTCCCCGGCCTGCGCCTCCTCCATGGGCTTGCCGAAGGTCTCCAGGCCGGTCACCACCGTCTCCACGGAGGCGCCGAGCACGTCGACGCGGTCGCCGACACGGATCGTGCCGCGCTCGACGGCTCCCGTGACGACCGTTCCCCGGCCGGTGATCGTGAGCACGTTCTCGACCGGCAACAGGAACGGCGCGTCGACGTACCGCTCGGGCATGGGCACATAGGTGTCCACGGCGTCCAGCAGTGCGTCGATCGCCGCCGTCCACCGGGGGTCCCCCTCGAGGGCCTTCAGCCCGGAGACGCGTACGACCGGTACGGAGTCGCCCCCGTAGCCGTGCGCGGTGAGCAGTTCGCGGACCTCCAGCTCGACCAGGTCGGTCAGCTCCTCGTCGCCCGCGTCGGCCTTGTTCAGGGCGACGACGATGTGGTCGACGCCCACCTGCCGGGCGAGCAGCACGTGTTCGGCGGTCTGCGGCATGATCCCGTCGAGCGCGGAGACGACGAGGATCGCCCCGTCGAGCTGCGCGGCGCCGGTGACCATGTTCTTGACGTAGTCGGCATGGCCCGGCATGTCCACGTGCGCGTAGTGCCGGGTGTCCGTCTCGTACTCGACGTGCGCGATGTTGATGGTGATGCCGCGGGCCGCCTCCTCCGGCGCCCGGTCGATGCGGTCGAACGGGACGAACGTGCCGGAGCCGCGCTCGGCGAGGACCTTGGTGATGGCGGCGGTCAGGGTGGTCTTGCCGTGGTCGACGTGACCCATGGTGCCGATGTTCAGGTGCGGTTTGGTGCGCACGTAAGCCGTCTTGGGCATGGCTGTACCTCGAAGCCTCTTCAGTGTCAGCGGAGCTGAGTGATGGCCCCGGCGCGGAGAGCGGCCGGGACGGGGACCCCAAGGACCTGCCGACCCTCCCCCTGCGGGGTCCGCCGGACGATCCGGGAAGGGTCAGCTTCGGGCGCCGTCGACAGCGGCCGCGATGATCGGGACGGCAGCCTTCGGCGCATCCGCGACTGCGGATGCTGCGAGGAGGAAGGCGTACCGGAACATGTTGTAGATCATCGTCGACGGATCCGGCCGCGTCGAATGGTTTTTGTACGGGGTGAGTTCAGGGATACCCAGAGGGGCGGACGGGGCCGGAGATGTGCGAGACACCCCCACGGCAGCCCGGAAAGGCGGCGCCGACGTAAGGGGTACGCGCGGCCGGCGCGCACGTCGCGCACCCAACGTTCCCCATCCTGTGACGCCCGTGAGACGAACCATACGGCGATCACACACATGGGTCGGTTAGTGTCACCGAATGCTCGATGCCACCACCCGCTCTGGGGGCACCGCCACGGCCACTCCCCGGGCCACCGCCACAGACCTCACCGTCGCCACGGCCGCCGCCGCGGCCGGCGTCACGGCCCCTGGGGCCGCCGTCGCCGTACCGACGGGCTTCACCGCCCGCTGCACGAGAGTGCTCCTCTCGCCGTGGTCGCGGCTGTCCCTGCTGGTGGCGCTGCTCGCGGCGGCCGCGTCGAGCGTGCTGCTGTTCGAGCCGCAGAAGCTGCTGGCCCATGGCTGGCCGCCCCAGCTCGGCGGCGCCGCGGCGGCCGTGGTGTTCGCGGTGGCGTACGGGCTGTGCACGGTCGCGTTCGTGCCACGGCCGCTGCTCAACCTCGCGGCGGGCGCCCTCTTCGGCTCGCAGTGGGGCACGGGTACCGCACTCGCGGGTACGGTGCTCGGCGCCGGGGTCGCCTTCGGCCTCGGCCGGATGCTCGGGCAGGACGCGCTCCGCCCGCTGCTGCGGGGGCGCTGGCTGAAGGCGGTGGACGGACAGCTGAGCAGGCACGCCTTCCGCTCGATGATGGCGGCCCGGCTGTTTCCCGGCGTGCCGTTCTGGGCGGCCAACTACTGCGCCGCCGTCTCCCGGATGCGCTGGGTCCCGTTCCTCGTCGCGACGGCGCTCGGCTCCATTCCGAATACCGCCGCGTACGCCGTCGCCGGCGCCCGTGCCTCGAGGCCGACCTCGCCCGCCTTCCTGATCGCGATGGGCTTCATCGCCGTGCCGGCCCTGGTCGGGGCGGTGGTGGCCTGGCGCAAGCGCCACCACCTGCGCGGCAACTGACCGGTCAGACGGTCTCCAGCACCATCGCGTTCGCGAGCCCGCCCGCCTCGCACATCGTCTGGAGGGCGTAGCGGGCTCCACGCGCGCGCATGGCGTGCACCAGCGTGGTCGTCAGACGCGTACCGCTCGCACCCAGCGGGTGCCCGATCGCGATCGCGCCACCGTGGACGTTCACCCGGCTCAGGTCGGCTCCCGTCTCCTGCCGCCAGGCCAGGACGACACTGGAGAAGGCCTCGTTGACCTCGAAGAGGTCGATGTCGTCGATCGTGAGTCCCGCCTTGCGGAGCACCTTCTCGGTGGCCGGGACGACTCCCGTGAGCATCAGCAGCGGGTCGGAGCCGGTGACGGCGAAGCTGTGCAGACGGGCGATCGGGCGCAGCCCGAGGCGGGCCGCGGTCTCGCTCGAGGTGATGAGCACGGCCGACGCGCCGTCGTTGACGGGGCTCGCGTTGCCCGCGGTGACGTTCCACTCGATGCCCGGGAAGCGCTCGGCGAAGTTCGGGTCGTAGTAGGCGGGTTTGAGTCCGGCGAGGATCTCGGTGGTGCTGGCGGGCCGTACGCACTCGTCGCGCCTCACCCCCTCCAGCGGCGTGACCTCGGCGTCGAACAGACCGCCCGCCCAGGCCGCGGCCGCCTTCTGGTGCGAGGACACCGCGAAGGCGTCCATCTGGTCCCGGGTGATGGACCACTTGGCGGCGATCAGTTCGGCGCTGATGCCCTGCGGGACCAGGCCCTCGGGATAGCGCCGGGCGACTCCGGGCCCGAAGGGGTCCTGGCCGGCCGGCACGTTCGACCACATCGGGACGCGGCTCATGGACTCGACACCGCAGGCGACCACCAGGTCGTACGCCCCGGACATGACGCCCTGCGCCGCGAAGTGCACGGCCTGCTGCGAGGAGCCGCACTGGCGGTCCACCGTGGTCGCGGGCACCGTCTCCGGGAAGCCCGCCGACAGGACGGCGTAGCGGGTGGTGTTCATGGCCTGCTCGCCGACCTGGTCGACGGTGCCGCCGATGACGTCGTCGATCAGTGCCGGGTCGACTCCGGAGCGCTCGACGAGGGTGCGCAGCGTGTGCGCGAGCAGTTCGACGGGGTGGACGTGGGCAAGGGAGCCGTTCGGCTTGCCCTTGCCGATGGGGGTGCGTACGGCTTCGACGATGACGGCATCACGCATGGTGCGGGCCTCCTTGGCCGGCCATGGTCCCTACGGGCGATGACCGATTGGTCCTGGCTACTTGGTCCTGGCTACTTGGTCCCCGGCTGTCGGGCCCTGGGCTATATGTCCCGGCTACCAGTGAGTAGGAAATCTGGACCCACCATAGCGCCGAGGGTTGGAAAAACAAACCCTCCCCTAGACTGGGTTCATGGCCGCCACCAAAGACCCGCGCCCCTGCTCGATCGCCGACACCCTGGCGCTCGTGGGCGAGAAGTACTCGCTGCTCGTCCTGCGCGAGGTGTGCCTCGGCAACGGGCGCTTCGACCAGCTCGTACGCAACATCGGCGCCCCGCGCGACATCCTGGCCACGCGTCTGAGGCGGCTGGTCGACGCGGGCATGCTGAAGAAGACCGTCTACAGCGAGCGCCCGCAGCGCTTCGAGTACCGGCCCACCGAGGCGGGTCTGGAACTGGAACCGGTCCTGATGACGCTCATGGCCTGGGGCGACCGGCATCTGCGCAAGGACGACGACCGCCCCATGGTGATCGAGCACATCTGCGGCAATGAACTGATTCCGCTCGTGACCTGCTCGGTCTGCGGTGAGGAGGTCCACCACGAGGACCTGACGGCGCACCCGCAGGCGCCGGGCTGGACGGTGAAGGGGCCGGCGGCGGCGTAAGGAAAAGGCGTAAGGAGAAGCGGCTGTCGGGGAGCCCCCAAAAAAGGAGGGGGGCTCCCCGACAGCCGCTCTGGAACTAGGACGTCCCCTGGTAGACGTCGAGCCGCCCGCACATCCCGAACCTGCCGTACGTGGAAGGCTGTTCGGCGCGTACGAGGGCGTCCGCGAGATGGGACGCGTCGCCGTGCTCCAACCGGTCCAGCTGGTCCCCGGTGGCCGCGGTGGCAGCCTCGGCCCCGCGCCGCCACCGCTCGCGCCACGCGGCGACACGCGGCCGCACCAGAGCGGCCGCGGCCCGGTGGAACGCGGCGAGCGGCTCGGGCCCGTCGGCGTCGCGCAGCGCGCGGTAGCCGCGCACGGCGAGGTCGCGCCGGGCCAGGGCGACCCGCGCCTGCTCCTCTTCGGACGCGTCGGCCGGGATGACGGTCGCGGCGGCGTACGTCCCGGGATCGGTGAGGTACTCCGGAGGCAGCGTGAGCACCGCGTCTCCGGCCTCCGGCAAGCCGTTGTTCTGCATGAGGACGGTGATGCGCAGATCGTCCTCGTTGACGAGCCGGTGGATGGTGCCGGGCGTGAACCACGCGACCGTTCCGGGCGCGAGGGGTGTGACCTCGTACCCGGACGTCGTCAGCGTCTGCACCGCGCCGCGGCCGCCGGTGACGACGTACGCCTCCGAACAGGTCAGATGCATATGGGGAGTTCCGCCGCACACTCCGTCGACCGCGGGCCAGTCGTAGACGGACAGGTGCGAGACGGCGACCGCCCCGGGCAGCCCGGTGAACACTCCCGGCAGTCCGGCGAATTCCCCCGGCAGTCCGGCGAATTCCCCCGGGCTCACCACGGGTGCTCCTGAAGGTACTTGGCGACCTCCTCGCGCTCCCAGGCGCCGTCGGCCACGACGACCCGGTAGCGACGGGTGAGCGTATCGCCGGGCCCCAGCTCCAGCTCGTCGTGGAACGCCCACGAGGGAGCGACAGCCGCGAAGGGCTCGTTGCGCACGAACCAGTGGGCGGGGTGCGCTCCTTGGGAGCCGTCATGGTCGTTCTCGGGGGCATGCGCGAACACGAGCGTGGCGTGTCCGTCGGCGCCATCGTGTTCGCCCGAGTACGCGAGCCAGGGCGCCTGCCGCCCCATCAGCTCGTGCCCTTCGGAGTCGGGTCCGATGATCCGGCCGTCCCGGAAGGCTCGCGGGCCGCGCCAGAAGAGGCCCGTGTATCCCGCCAGTTCACGCCCGGCGGTGGTCGGGCTGCCGAAGAGCAGCGGTTCGTCCCGCCGGTTGGTGACGGCGCTGGTCCAGGTCAGCGCCCACGAACCGGACTCGGGGTCGACGTCGTGCACCTCCACACGACGCTCCTCCTCGGCCCACAGCTCGCCGCTGTACGGGTGCCAGGTGAGCCGCTCGGCGATCACGGCACGGGCACCGTCGGCGTCGACCGCGTCAAAGCCGACGTGCGCCATCGACCCGACCCGCTCCGGGAGCGCGAGATACCCCTTTCCATGAACGTATGTGTTGCCGCCCCACAGGTTCTGCCCGGACAGATGCGAGGCCGTCATCTGGAGGCCCTTGTGCCAGCGGTGGTCGTTGGGCCGGTAGTCGGTGACGACGTCACCGGCGAGCGTCCGGAGGGGATGCAGATACGGCTTCGGAGCCTCCCAGGCCGCCTCGGGAGCGTAGACATAGCTCAGCAGATCGACGCCGGTGGACCGTTCGGTGATCGTGATGCGGTCACCGTGGGCGTGCACGATGCGCAGACCGGTGGCCTCGCTCATGCCGGCACCTCCTTGCTCGATGCGGAGTCGTTCACGGTGGATCCGGTTCCAGCGGGCCGGCTTCCGGCGGACTGGCTGTCGGCAGACTGGCTGCCGGTGAACCCGACGGGCGCCCAGCCCGGCGCGCCCCCGTGCAGAGCCGTGTAATAGGGGTCTCCCGGGCCGATCGCCCCGGCCCGCACGGTCGTATCGGTGAACGCCGACTTGTACAGGGCGGTGATCAGCTCGAGGCTGGTCCGCCCGTCCGCGCCGCTGCTGCGCGGACGCGCCTGGGCCCGCATGCTCGCGACCAGTTCCCGCAGTTGCGCCAGGTGTGAGCTCGGCACGTCCGCGCCGAAGTCACGCCAGGCCGCGGCCTCCTCCTCCGGCACGTCGGGAGCGGGCGTGATGCGCCAGTTGGCGTTGCTGTGGCCGTAGAGGTGGGTCAGCTCGACGGTGGCGCGCTCGCAGTCGATGCGGATCCGGCTGACCTCGTCCGGACTCAGAACGCTGTTGACCACGGTGGCCATCGCGCCGTTCTCGAAGCGTACGAGGGCGGTCGAGACGTCCTCCGTCTCCACGTCGTGGACCAGGCGTCCGGCCATCGCCCGCACTTCGCTCCACGGCCCGAGCAGATCGAGGAGGAGATCCATCTGGTGGATGCCGTGCCCCATCGCGGGGCCGCCGCCCTCGGTCTGCCAGCGTCCGCGCCACGGCACGGCGTAGTAGGCGGTGTTGCGGTACCAGGTGGTCTGGCAGTGCGCCACGAGCGGCCGCCCCAGGGCCTGTTCGGCGAGCAGCCGCCGGACGTGCCGGGCGCCCGAGCCGAAGCGGTGCTGGAACACGATCGCGGCGTACGGACCGCCGTCCGTGCCCTCCTGCGACTCGATGGCGTCGAAGTCCGCCAGCGTCGGGACGGGCGGCTTCTCGCACCACACCCAGGCACCGGCCCGCAGCGCGGCGAGGGTCTGTTCGCGGTGCAGGGTGGGCGGGGTGCAGATGGAGACCAGGTCGGGCCGCTGCTCCTGGAGCATCCGGTCGAGGTCGGTGTACGCGTGCGGGATGCCGTGCTCCGCGCAGAACGCGGTGATCGCGTCGGCGTTGATGTCGACCGCGGCGACGATCTCCGTCTCGCCCTCCTCGGCGAGCGTGGCGAGCGCGGGCAGATGGCTGCCGCCCCCGATGGCACCCGTGCCGATGAGGGCGGCCCTGATCCGGCGGCCGGCGAGCGGGGCCGCCGGGCGGTTCGGGTACGGGGTGGGGTTCGGCCTCGAGTCCGGGGGCGAGGAGGGTTCCGGGCTGGTTGCGTCGCGTGCTGTGGGCGTGGACGTGTCGTGAGCCGTGGACGTGGACGTGTCGTGAGCCGTGGACGTGGGCGCGGTGCGGGCTGTGGACGCGGACGCGGTGTTGGCTGTGGACGTGGACGCGGTGCGGGCTGTGGGCATGGACGTGATCAGCACTCCATCGACGTGACGTCAGACGCTGGCCAAGGGCCTGTCGGCTCCGGGGCACCCGGAGACAGCAAGCGCTTTCTCTCCTCGCTGCAACGTATGTGTCGTTCGAGCGGCCGGTCAACACCGCGGACGCGGGCGTTCCACGGTCCGGACAACGTCGGCCGCCGGCACCGGATCGCCCTGCCCGGCGGCCAACCGCCAAACCCCTGTGGCCGGGCTGTCATCCGGGGACGCTACGCTGCCCCACAACACACTTGATCACCGCCCGCGTCGGCGCGGCGTGTCCGTCGCCCCTCCTCGATCAGCGCTTGGACCACATAACTCCATGTCTTGGTTTGAATCCCTCATCCTCGGACTCGTCCAGGGGCTGACCGAGTTCCTTCCCGTCTCCTCCAGCGCGCATCTGCGGCTGACGGCGGCCTTCGCCGGCTGGGAGGACCCGGGAGCGGCTTTCACCGCGATCACCCAGATCGGCACGGAAGCCGCGGTGCTGATCTACTTCCGCAAGGACATCGCGCGCATCATCTCGGCGTGGTTCCGCTCCCTGGTGAACAAGGAGATGCGGCACGACCACGACGCGCAGATGGGCTGGCTGGTGATCGTCGGCTCGATCCCGATCGGCGTGCTCGGCGTGACGCTCAAGGACCAGATCGAGGGCCCGTTCCGCGATCTGCGGATCACCGCGACCATGCTGATCGTCATGGGCGTGATCCTGGGCATAGCCGACCGGCTCGCGGCGCGTGACGAGACGGGCGGCAAGCACCGCGCGGCGAAGGAGCGCAAGAAGCTCCAGGACCTGAACATCAGGGACGGTCTGGTCTTCGGCGCCTGCCAGGCGATGGCCCTGATCCCGGGCGTCTCCCGCTCGGGCGCCACGATCAGCGGCGGTCTGCTCATCGGCTACACCCGTGAGTCCGCGGCCCGTTACTCGTTCCTCCTCGCCATCCCCGCCGTCCTCGCCTCCGGCGTGTTCGAGCTCAAGGACGCGGCCGCGAGCGGACATGTCGCGTGGGGACCGACGGTCTTCGCCACGGTCATCGCGTTCGTGTCCGGTTACGCCGTCATCGCGTGGTTCATGAAGTTCATCTCCAACAAGAGCTTCATGCCGTTCGTCTGGTATCGCATCGCGCTCGGCATCGCCATCATCGCGCTGGTCGCGACGGGTGCGCTCAGCCCGCACGCGGCGGAGTCGGCGGGCTGACGCGGGAGAGCCGCACGGAGGCCACGGACGGCTGCCGCCCCCGCGATCACCACGTGATCACTCGTGCCGGTGGGTTCAGGACCCACCGTGACCAACCACATACGGTGCGAGTAGCCGACCGGTAGCGCAGTGTCAGTCCTTGCCCCTAGGCTTGTGCGCATGTCCCCCGACTCCATGACCCCTGGTTCCGTGCGGTCTGCGGCCGCGTTAAACGAGCAGATCCGCGCGCTGTGGATGCGCGCGGGCGGCTCACTGTCGGCGCAGGAGCGGGCGGAGTACGAGCTGTTGGTCGTGGAATGGGCCGAGGCGATACGCGGAGAGGTCATCGAGGCGGCCTGAGCCCCGGGCGGCGACGATCCACAGGGACAGTGGACGCACGACGCCGACCGACGGGGACAGCGGACGCACACATCCCGCACAGGCCTCCACCGGATCCCGCGTGGCATACACCCGCTCCAACCGCCGTGCGCGCCCAGCGTGCGGCAGCGCCGAACCCTTGTGGCAGGCGGCTGAGCAGATCCTGCTGACTGATGCGCGACGTGACCTCTGTCCGCCTCGCGGTCTCCGCGCGTGACCTCGCGAACACGGTGCCGCTGCTGCCGGCCGGTGGGTTCGTCACCCAGGCCGTGGCGGACGGTGGCATCGTTGCGCGGCGCGGGGGCACCACGATCCGATTCGACGCCGTTCCGCGCGACCAGGTGGGCTTGCGGCAGGTCGAGCTGTCGCTCAACCGGCCCGTGGAGTACCGGCACGAGGAACGGCTCGGCCGGTCGACCCTCGTCGTCGGCCCGGGCGCCCGCGCCGTGTGGACTTTCGGCACCGCGGAGTAACGGACTTGCGGCTGCCATCCTTCAGGTCGGCGGAATGTCGGTGCTGCACCGGACGACGTTGCCCGGACCGACAGTGCGGTCCCCGTCGCCCGGCCGAGACGCCGACATCCAGCGGGAGGTGTGCGACGAGGCATCCCGCTTGCCGGAGAAACTCGTGAACGTCACGTCGTGACACGCACTCCCTGTCCGGAACTGCCCGGAACTGCCCGGAACGGCGCGGCACACGCCGGTCAGACCCATGACAACCGCCGCTCTCCGCCCTTCGAGCGAAGCATTCGTGTCGCCGCTCATCGAGCCGACGACGGCCCGTTAAGCTCGCGCCGCCACACAAGTTCCGATCTTCACGGAGGGCAGGACAGCGAGGATCAATCGCGAGCGCCTGGTCAGGACACTGACGTTCTGGCTGCGCCCTGCCTTCGCACTGCGGGTCATCAACCGGTTTCAGAAGATCGTGGGTTTCGACCGCTCGATGGCTCTGGCATCCAGTGCTCTCACCACCCTGCTCCCGCTCGCAGTCCTCGGCGGCACCGTCGTGAGCAGTTTCGCGCACTACGACGCGGCGGAGCGGGTCATCAAGCGCTACGGCCTGACCGGAGCAGGCGCCGAGGCAGTCGAGTCCCTCTTCTCCCCCGCCCAGCACACAAGCGCGAGCGTGGGCATCTTCGGAGTCGTCTTCCTGACCATCTCGGTACTGAGCTTCGCGCGAGCCACGCAGCGGCTCTTCGAGCAGACATGGGAGCTCAAGCCGCTCAGCATGCGCAATACGCGCAACGGGTTGTGGTGGATCCTCACACTCGGCGGCTACACGGTGGTCACCGGGTGGCTCTCCGCCGTCTTGGGCGGGGGCCGGCTGGGTCTGGCGGCCCTGGTGTGCGACGTACCGGTGACCGCCGCTTTCCTCGTCTGGAGCGGCTGGATCCTGTCCGCGAAGCGGATCAACCGGCCGGACCTGCTCCCCTTCGGCATCGCAGCGGCCCTCCTGGAGGCGGCCTACTCCGTGGGCACGACCGTCTACCTACCGCGCCTCTTCAACTCCTACGCCGCACGATACGGAGCGCTCGGTGCCGTCTTCGCGATGATCTCGGCCCTCTTCGGGGGGATGCTCGTCATCGTCGCGTCGGCGGCACTGGGCCGAGAGGTACGCGACGAGCTCACCCGGATCCGCCACGGCCACCGCCCGTCCGACCATGACGTCCGCCGCCAATGGGACAGCGTGGTCGAACAGACGCGGTCACGTTGGCGTACCGCACGGGAACAGGTCTCTCACCGCCGCCCCAAGGACGCGAACCGTCGCGACCGTTCCAAGGCATAGACGCCCCCGCTCGACCCGCGCCGGCCGCCAGCGCCGAGCTGGACTGAACTGAACTGAGTTCACGTGGTGATCATTGCCAGGACGCCGTCGGCATCATGACGTGCTGCCTGACGAGCTCGTACGACCTCAACCGGTCGGCCAGCGCGTAGATGGGCGTCACCAGCATGAGTTCGTCCGCACCCGTCAGGTCCACCAGGTCCGTCAGGTGCTTCGCCACGGTCTCGGGTGAGCCGTGTGCCTGTTGGGCACGGAAGGCCGTCAGCGCCTGCGCCTCTTCCGCGGTGAACGAGTGGGTCGCCGCCTCTTCGGGCGTGGGGAAGGGGATGTCGCCTCGCCCCTTGAGGAGTCCGGCCTTGACGACATCCATCGGACCGGCGAGCCGGGCCGCCTCCTCCTGCGTCTCGGCGCATACCGTTTCCACGCAGATCAGCACGCGCGGGCGCTCGCACCAACGGGAGGGGGAGAAACGCTCTCGGTAGTGGCTGAGCGCGGCCAGGGTGTTGTCAGGGCGAATGTGATGGGCGAAGGCGATCGGCAGTCCGAGTTCCGCAGCGAGCGCGGCACCGGCCGTGCTCGAGGACAGCAGCCATGGCTCCGGGAGCGGGCCGAGCGCGACCTCGTCCACCAAGAAACCCAGAGTCGATGACACATCGTCGCGGTACTCGACGTCCGTTGTCGGACCGGCCCCACGGCGCAGGGCCCGCGCCGTGGAATCGTCGAAGGTACCCGGCCCACGGCCCATGCCCAGGTCGATCCGGCCCGCGTGCAGTGCGGACAGCGTGCCGAACTGCTCCGCCAGCATGATCGGAGCGTGGTTGGGAGCGAGAACGCCCCCGGAGCCGAGCCGGATGGACGACGTCAACGCGGCCGCGTGGGCGGTCAGGACGACGGGCGGGAACGCTCCGATGGCCGGGGAATGGTGATGCTCGGCGTACCAGAGTCGCAGGTAGCCGAGGTCTTCGAGGCGCAGGGCGAACTCGGTGGTGTCTCGTAACGTGTCTGCGGCTCGGGCGCCCGCTTGGACCATGGCCACTTCGAGCGCGCTGAGCGGAACGGTGATCATCCGGTCAGTATAGGAATCGTCCACCAGTGCCAACCCCCGCTGCGCGCAAGGCGGACCGGCCGCTACGCGGGCCACGAACGCCGGGTCCGCCAGCGACTCGTCGTCCCCGCGGCCGATTGTCACGGCACACCCCTTGGCTGGACACCCTCCGTCGCCAACACTGAGCCGATGACGCAGCGCGTGGAGCTCGCAACCGTGATGGACCGCCTCGGCATCGACGAACTGATCACCGAATACGCGGTGGCCGTGGACGACGGCGACTGGGAGGCGTACCGAGGGCTGTTCACGGCGGACGGGCGCGCCGACTACCGCTCGGCCGGCGGGATCGAGGGCGACGCCCGGCAGGTCGCCGCGTGGCTCGCCGAGAACATGCGGCTGTTCCCGATGCGGCAGCACCTGATCGTGAACCGACGGGTGCGGTTCGGCGTACGGGAACAGGACATCGGCGACACGGCGCGGGTCCAGGCCGACTACGTCAATCCGATGCGCTTCGCCGGATCCGACGGCGGCCCGGACGGCGGCTCGGGCGAACCGGACTTCGTCTGCGGGGGCCGGTACGCGTTCGCGTTCGCGCGCACGTATGACGGCTGGCGGCTGCGCGAGGTGGTCGTCCAGGAGAAGTGGCGCCGCATGCAACCGGCGCGCGAGGGGAACGCGACCCCCTGAGCGCCCCCTCGCCACGCTCCGACGCCCCCTGTCGGAGATCGTCCCCGGCGAGCACACTGGAGGCACTCCCTGGGGAAGGAGATGCCGGATGAGGATGCCCGAGGACTGGCTGGGCTCCCGCTGGTGGCGCGGCGCGGCGGCCGTGCTGGCCGGTGCCCTGCCCATGCTCGCCTTCCCGGCACCGTCCTGGTGGTGGTTCGCGTACGTCGCCCTGGTCCCCTGGATCCTGCTCGCCCGCACCGCCCCGACCGGCGGACGCGCCGCGTACGACGGCTGGCTGGGCGGGCTCGGCTTCATGCTGGCCGTGCACCACTGGCTGCTGCCGAGCCTGCATGTGTTCACGGTCCTGATAGCCGCGCTGCTCGGCGCGCTGTGGGCGCCGTGGGGCTGGCTGGTGCGCCGCTTCCTGGCCGGGGTGCCCTCGCCGGGGCGGGTCGCGGCGGCGATGCTCGTCCTGCCGTCGGGCTGGCTCATGGTCGAACTCGTCCGTTCCTGGCAGGGGCTGGGCGGCCCCTGGGGGCTGCTCGGGTCCAGCCAGTGGCAGGTGGAACCCGCGCTGCGGCTGGCCTCGGTCGGCGGGGTGTGGCTGCTGAGCTTCCTGGTGGTGACGGTCAACATCGCGGTCGCGGTGCTCGTCTCGGTGCGCGCGTCCCGTATGCCTGCCCTCGCCGGACTGGTCGCCACGGCCGCCGCGACCTCGGCGGCCTGGGCGTGGTCACCGCGCCCCGACCATGACGGGGACATGCGGATCGCCATCGTCCAGCCGGGCGTGATCGACGGAACCGGCAGCGCTGACAGGCGGTTCGACCGCGAGGAGCAGCTGACCCGGGAACTCGCCGGGCAGAACGTCGACCTGGTGGTCTGGGGCGAGAGCAGCGTCGGCTTCGACCTCGCGGACCGTCCCGACCTGGCCCGGCGGATCGCCGGTCTCTCGGAGCGGGTCGGCGCGGACATCCTCGTCAACGTCGACGCCCGCCGCTCCGACCGGCCCGGCATCTACAAGAGTTCCGTGCTCGTCGGCCCGCACGGCCCGACCGGGGACCGCTACGACAAGATGCGGCTCGTGCCGTTCGGCGAGTACATACCGGCGCGCTCCCTGCTCGGCTGGGCCACCTCCGTCGGCAAGGCGGCCGGCGAGGACCGCAGGCGCGGCAGCGAGCAGGTGGTGATGAACGCCGGGCACGGGCTGCGCATCGGCCCGATGGTGTGCTTCGAGACCGCGTTCCCCGACATGAGCCGCCATCTCGCCGAGGACGGCGCCGAGGTGCTGCTCGCGCAGTCGTCGACCTCGACCTTCCAGCAGAGCTGGGCCCCGGAACAGCACGCCTCGCTCGCCGCGCTGCGGGCCGCGGAGACCGGCCGCCCGATGGTGCACGCGACACTCACCGGCGTCTCCGCCGTCTACGGCCCGAGCGGCGAGCGCGTCGGCTCCTGGCTCGGCACCGGGAAGAGCACGTCAGCGGTGTACGACGTGCCGTTGGCCCGCGGTGTCACTCCGTACGTCCGCTTCGGCGACTGGCCGGTGCACGCGGCGCTGCTGATCCTCGCGGCGCTGTGCACCGCTGAGGGCGTACGGGAGTTCCGGCTCAGGCGGACCGTTCCGTCACCGCGCGTACCACCCGCTCGCACAGTTCGTGAGTCGCCAGCGCGTCCCGGGCGCTGAGCACCTTGCCCGCGCGTACGGCGTCCAGGAAGACGAGGACCGCCTGCTCGATGCCGCGCTGCCGGGCCACCGGCACCCAGTCGCCGCGTCGCCGTACGGTCGGCTGCCCCTTGTGGTCGACGACCTCGGCGAGGTTGAGCACCTGGCGCTTGGTGTCCTGCCCGGAGACTTCGAGGATCTCCTCGGCGGAGCCGCTCAGCCGGTTCATGACGCCCAGCGCGGTGAAGCCCTCACCGGACAGCTGGAGCACCACGTGGTGCAGCAGACCGCCCCCGGTGCGGGCGCGTACCGTCACGTCGTCGACCGGCCCCGGCACCAGGAACCGCAGGGTGTCCACGACATGGATGAAGTCGTCGAGGATCATCGTGCGGGGCTCCTCGGGCAGCCCGACCCGGTTCTTCTGCATCAGGATCAGCTCACGCGGATGGTCGGCGCACTGGGCGTACCCGGGCGCGTAACGCCTGTTGAAGCCGACGGCCAGGCTGACGCCCCGCTCCTCGGCGAGCCGTACCAGCCGCTCCGAGTCGGCGAGTTCGTACGCGAGGGGCTTGTCGACGTACGTCGGTACGCCGGCCGCGAGGAGCCGCTCGACGATCTCGGGGTGCACGGCGGTGGGCGCATGCACGAAGGCGGCGTCGAGGTCCTGGGCCAGCAGCTCCGACAGGTCGGTGTGACGTTGCGCCGGTGGCAGACGGAGGCTGTCGGCCACCCGGGCGAGGGTGGCGGGAGTCCGTGTCTGGAGGTGCAGTTCGACTCCCGGCTGGACACCGAGCACCGGAAGGTACGCCTTCTGCGCGATGTCACCGAGTCCGATGCAGCCGACCTTCACGGGGGTTCTCCTAGGGATTGGCGACGCGTGGCTCGTCGGAAGCATACGGCCGTCGCGGTGGCCGTAAGTCGGTGGTGACGGCCGGTTCCGGTGCGGCAGGATTCGGGGCATGACGACACAGCGCACCGAACCCGCGACCGACGCCGACGAGCGATCCATGCTGGAGGGGTGGCTCGACTACCACCGCCGGACGCTTGAGGTGAAGTGCGAGGGGCTCGACGACGCTCAGCTCAGAACCGCCTCGGTGCCGCCCTCCGAACTCTCCCTGCTCGGCCTGGTGCGGCACATGGCGGAGGTGGAACGGGGCTGGTTCCGCAAGGTGTTGGCGAACGACGATCCTGGGCCGATCTACTACAGCGACGAGGACCGCGACGGCGAGTTCCACCTCACCGAGGCCGACACCTGGGCGGAGGCCTACGGCACCTGGCAGGCGGAGATCGGGATCGCCCGGCACAACGCGGCACGCTTCGGCCTGGACGACGTCTGCGAGGGCACGAGCAAGTTCACCGACAGCCCCATCAACCTGCGGTGGATCTACACCCACATGATCGAGGAGTACGCCCGTCACAACGGTCACGCCGACCTGATCAGGGAGCGCGTCGACGGCACGACCGGAGAGTGACGCCCTCGGTGCGTCACGCTCGTGCCGTGGCTCCGTCCGGACGAGGCGGAAGGATCACCCGTGCGGGGCAACCTCCGCCTGTCCGCTCCCCAAATCGGGCCGGACGCAGCAGAGTTGCGCGGGTGCATCGAACCACGACCACCGCGACGCTCCTGGTCACCGCGGCTGTCACCGTCCTCTCCGGCTGTGTGACCGTCCAGCGGCTGCCTGCCCCGGCTCCCTCGGTGGCACCGCCCCACCCGTCGGTGCCACGTCCGGACGGCAGCGGGGATCCCCAAGTCGTCCAGGCTCCGGCGCGGGAGGCACTGGAGCTCATCGAGCCCTCCCACCGCCCGTCGCCGACCGCCGCCGCGCCGCACCGGACGCCTCCTCCGGCGCGCGCCGCCGCACCGGTGACGGTTCCGCGCCGTCCGCACGCGGACCCGCCCGCGAAGCCGGCGCATCCCGAACCCCGGGACGCGGTACCGACGTCCGTGTCCAAGCTGGTCCCGAAGGACGGGGACGTGTGCGCGCTCGGGCGCAAGTACGGGGGATGGCAGCCGGACAGCCCTGAGGCGACCATCTGCAAAAACGCGTACGGGCGTTGAGACGGACCGTACGAGGCGGCCACCGGCCCCGGCAGGCGACGGCGCGCGGCGCGGCCGATGCGGCCGATGCGGCCGATGCGGCCTAGCGGCCTAGGTGCAGCGCGCCCGCACGTCCGCGGCAGGGGACCGGGTCACACCCGCCCGTCCCACCCCGCGTAGAACCTCCGCCGTCAACGGTCCGGACTCCGCCGCACACAGCCTGGCCGGCGCCACTTCGCCGCACCGCGGACCGGCCGCGTCACCTCGCGGACCGGCCGACGTCACTTCGCGGACCGGCCGGTGCCGTCGTGCCCCTGCCGGGCGCTGCCGCGTCCCGGGCCCCGTCGGTACTCTCCGTCCGTCCCCCGCCTGCCCTCCCCCACCCCGCCCCCTACGGCCGCTGTCTGGGCGGCCCCGGCCTCTCCCCTCCGGGGCCGTCGAACGGGCCCGGACCCCCGAACGGCCCGGCGCCGCCCGCGGGGTCCGATCCGCCGCCCGCCGGCCCGTCGCCGTCGAGCCTCAGCTCCAGGCGTCCGATCGCCGCCCGGACGCCGTCCCCGTAGCTGTCGTCGCCGAGCACGCCCACCGCGCCGCGGGCCCGGCGCAGATGACTGCGGGCGGCGTCGGAGCGACCGAGCTTCACATAGTCCGCGGCGAGATTGAGGTGCAGGGACGGGTAGAACGCACGCACCGCGAGCGCGTCCTCGTGCTCGTGCTCGGCGACGCGCTCGTCGGTGAGCTCCTCGGCCGCCGACAACGCCCGCAGATCCCAGGCGAGTTCATCCACCGGGTCGTCCTGTGTGTCCGCCAGGTAGTGGGCCAGGGTGCAGCGGTGGAGGGGGTCGCCGCCGTCGCCGATCTCCGCCCACAGGCCCAGGAAGCGGCCCCGGGCCTCCTCGCGGTCACCGGCGTGGTGCAACATCGCGACCTGCCCGATGCGGGTCATCATGGCGTCCGGCGCCACCTGCTCCTGTCGCTCCGCCACCACGTCCTCCAAGGTCGTCGCCCATCCCCCCACGACGCTAACCGCAGCCACTGACATTCACGGTCAGGCGGCTCCGTACGCCACTGGGCCAGGCCGGTGACGGCGGGGCCCCCGGGCCGGAGACCACAGAACCCGTCCGTCCTCTCTCCGCCACCCGCCGTTCGCCGTTCGCCGTTCGCCGTTCGCCGTCAGCCGAGGTTGGGAATCGTCCAGTCGATCGGGGTGTGCCCCTGCTCCGCGACCGCCTCGTTGATCTGCGTGAAGGGACGCGAACCGAAGAACTTCTTCGCGGACAGCGGAGAGGGATGCGCGCCCTTCACCACCACGTGCCGCTCCTCGTCGATGAGCGGCAGCTTCTTCTGCGCGTAGTTGCCCCACAGCACGAAGACCGCCGGGTCGGGCCGGTCCGCGACCGCGCGGATCACGGCGTCCGTGAACTTCTCCCAGCCCTTGCCCTTGTGCGAGTTCGCCTCGCCGGAGCGCACCGTCAGCACCGCGTTGAGCAGCAGCACACCCTGCTCGGCCCACGGCATCAGATAGCCGTTGTCCGGGATCGGGGTGCCCAGCTCCTCCTTCATCTCCTTGTAGATGTTGCGGAGCGAGGGCGGCGTCTTCACGCCCGGCCGGACGGAGAAGCACAGACCGTGCCCCTGGCCCTCGCCGTGATACGGGTCCTGGCCGAGGACCAGCACCTTCACCCGCTCGTACGGCGTCGCCGCGAGCGCGGCGAAGACCTCCTCACGCGGAGGGTAGACAGGACCCCTGGCGCGCTCCTCCTCGACGAACTCGGTGAGTTCCTTGAAGTAGGGCTGCTGCAGCTCGTCGCCCAGGACGCCGCGCCAGGACTCGGGCAGCATGGCGGTGTCGGTCACGTCAACTTCCTCCGATGTGCGGTCACTTCCTGAGGACAGAACCTACAGGCGACCACTGACAATCGGCCCCGCACCCCTTGCTACCAGCTGGTTTTCCGATACAGCTCCCACATCATCATGATCGTCGAGGGGTCCAGGGCCCGCTCGCCGCCCGAGATGTCCTCGCTCGCCGCGACGAACTGCTTGCCCTGCCACAGCGGCAGCAGCCGTGCGTCGTCGACGAGGATCTGCTGGGCCTGCTCGAACTCCTTCACCACGGCCCCGCGGTCGCTCTGCCGCCGCGACTGGGGCAGCAGCACGCCGGTGATCTCCCGCGTCGGGTAGGGCGTACCGAGGGCGTTCTGCTCACCGACGAAGGGCGCGATGAAGTTCTCGGCGTCCGGGAAGTCGGGGAACCAGCCGCGCCCGAACGCGGGGTACTCGCCCTTGCGGTAGCCCGCTTCGAACGTCTTCCAGGGGCGGCCCTCGATCTTGACGCTGAAGAGCCCGGAGTCGTTGAGCTGGCTCTTGAGCTCCTCGAACTCGGGTGCGGTCTCGGATCCGTAGCGGTCGGTCGTGTACCAGAGGGTGAGCGGGACGCGCTGAGAGATGCCCGCCTCCAGAAGGATCTTGCGGGCCTTGGACGAACTGGGTTCGCCGAAGTCGTCGAAGAAGCCCGTGGTGTGCCCCGTCAGCCCCTTGGGAACCATGGAGTACAGCGGGTCGACGGTGTCCTTGTAGACCTTGTGCGCGATCGCCGCGCGATCGACGATCTGCGCGACGGCCTTGCGGACCGCGGCCTTGCCGGCCCACGGGTCCTTCGGGTTGAACACCAGGTAGCTGATCTCGGTGCCCGCGCCCTCGACGAGCTGGAGGTCCTCCTCGGACTGCTTGCTCTGCAGGGAGACGATGTCGGAGGCGGCCAGTCCACGGTAGGTGGCGTCGATCTTCTTGTCCCTGAGGGCTTTGACCATGGCGGCGGAGTTCTGGAAGTACCGGATGGTGACCGCGTCGTTCTTGCGCTCGGCGAAGCCCTTGTAGTGATCGTTCTTGACGAGTTCGGCCTGTTTGCCGTCCTCGTACGAGCGCAGGCTGTAGGGACCGGACCCGAAGACCTTGCCGTCCTTGCGCAGGGAGCGGGCCGGGTAGTCGTCGGGGTCGACGATCGACATGGCGGGGGTGGCCAGCACGAACGGGAAGGTGGCGTCGGGCTTGTTGAGATGGAAGACGATCTCGCGGTCGCCTCGCGTCGAGATCCGGTCGAGGCTGCCCAGCAGGCCGGCGGGGCCACCGGACAGGTCGATCCTCCTGATCCGGTCGATGGAGTACTTCACGGCCCGCGCGTCGAGCGTGTCCCCGTCGGAGAACTTCATGCCGGTGCGCAGCACACAGCGGTACGCGAGATTCGAGCTGTTGGTGAACCCGCAGCTCTCCGCGGCGTCGGGCTCGGGCGCGGCCGCACCGGAGGGGTAGCTCAGCAGGGTCTGGTAGATGTTGCGGAACAGCTCCCAGGAACCGTCCCAGGAAGCGGCCGGATCCAGTGTGCTGGGCGCGCTGGTGGTGCCCACGACAATCGGTCCCTCGTCGTCGGCGGAGCCGGAGCCGAGGACACCGCAGCCGGCCACCAGGGATATGGACGTGACCGCCGCCACCTGACGCAGGGCTCTGTACCGGTTGGACACGCGCTCGCTCCTCGATCTGCCGTACCAAGGTCGGCAGACCATACCGCAGTGCCCCGCGACTGAACCATGTTCCGGCAGGGCTGTTGATCAGCGCGTATATGACGACGTTGTCATCCGTCAGAGCGTCTCTCTCACGTCGACACGAGCGCCCATTCTGTCCAGGGGCGCCCGTGCCGCCGCGAGGTTCGGTCAGCCGACCCCGGCGTTCAGGAAGATGCCGCCGTCGACCACGAGCGTCTGGCCCGTGATCCAGTCGGACTGCGCCGAGGTCAGGAACGCGGCGGCGCCACCGATGTCGGAGGGCACCCCGAGCCGGCCGAGCGGGTAGGACGCGGCGGCCTCCGCCTCCCGGCCCTCGTACAGGGCCTGCGCGAACTTGGTCTTGACGACGGCGGGCGCGATCGCGTTGACCCGCACCTTGGGCGCGAACTCGTGCGCCAGCTGGAGGGTCAGGTTGATCATCGCGGCCTTGCTGATGCCGTACGCGCCGATGAACGGCGAGGCGGAGACGCCGGCGACGGAGGCGATGTTGACGATCGCGCCGCCGTTCTCGCCCTGCCAGGCCTTCCAGGTCTGCTGGGCGAAGCCGAGGGCCGAGACGACGTTGGTCTCGAACACCTTGCGCGCCACATTGAGGTCGAGATCGGCGATCGGCCCGAACACCGGGTTCGTACCAGCGTTGTTGACCAGGTAGTCGACGCGGCCGAAGGCCTCCATGGTGCGCTCGACGGCGGCGGCCTGGTGGGCCTCGTCGTGGGCCTTGCCGGCGACGCCGATGACGCGCTCGGCACCGAGCGCCTCGACGGCCTCCTTGAGGGCGTCCTCGTTGCGGCCGGTGATGCAGACGCGGTCACCGCGGGCGACCAGGGCCTCCGCGACGCCGTAGCCGATGCCGCGGCTCGCGCCCGTGATGAGCGCGACCTTGCCGGAAAGTTCGGGAAGTGCAGTCATGTCCGTGTCCCCCGGCCCTAGTTGAGCGGTCCGCCGGCGACGTACATCACCTGGCCGGAGACGAACCCGGCCTCCTCGCCCGTGAAGAAGGCGATGGCGTTGGCGATGTCCGCCGGCTGGCCCACACGCTGCACCGGGATCTGGGTGGCGGCCGCGGCCTGGAACTCCTCGAAGCCCATGCCGACGCGGGCGGCGGTGGCGGCGGTCATGTCGGTGACGATGAAGCCGGGCGCGACGGCGTTCGCGGTGACGCCGAACTTGCCGAGCTCGATGGCGAGGGTCTTGGTGAGGCCCTGGAGACCGGCCTTGGCGGTGGAGTAGTTGGCCTGGCCGCGGTTGCCCAGCGCGGAGGAGGAGGACAGGTTGACGATCCGGCCGAACTTCGCGTCCACCATGTGCTTCTGACAGGCCTTGGCCATCAGGAAGGCGCCGCGCAGATGCACGTTCATGACCGTGTCCCAGTCGGACGCGCTCATCTTGAACAGCAGGTTGTCGCGGAGCACGCCCGCGTTGTTCACCAGGATCGTCGGCGCCCCGAGCTCCTCGGCGATCCGCGCGACCGCGGCCTCGACCTGGGCCTCGTCGGACACGTCACAGCCGACCGCGATGGCCTTGCCACCGGCGGCGGTGATCTTCTCCACGGTGTCCTTGCACGCGGCCTCGTCGAGGTCGATCACCGCGACGGCGCGGCCCTCGGCGGCCAGTCGTACGGCAGTGGCGGCGCCGATGCCGCGCGCGGCACCGGTGACGACCGCGACGCGCTGCTCAGTGGTGGACATTGCTGGTTCTCCTCGCCTTTGAAAAGCCCTGAAAAGCCTGCGGCTCACACGGTACGCCCTCAGGTGAGCGACCGCTTAGTACCTTCAGTACACGTGACGCTAGAAGTCCTGGCACTCGGTGTCAACGGCACACCGCGCGTGTGTGATCGATTACCTCACCAGCAGGCCGAGCAGCCGCTCCGCCTCGGCTTCCGGATCCGTGGTGAGTCCCGTGTGCACGGGACCCGGCCGCACCACCGTCGAGCGGGGAGCGATCAGCCAGCGAAAACGCCGTCCGGCGTCGTCCTGCGCGGCCTGACCTGCGGCTTCTCCACCCGTGCAGACCCCCTCCACGGCCCGCAGCGCGGCCCGTACACCCGCCACGTCCGCCTCCGGGTCGAGGGCCAGCAACTTGGTCTCGTCCAGATACGTCCGGGCGGCCACGAAGGACTTGGCGCGGCAGTACACCAGAACGCCCGCGTTGAAGCACTCACCGCGCTCCGCTCGCGGTACGACCCGCAGCAGCGCGTACTCGAAGACGTCCCGCTCGGTCACTGTGCCCCCTTGATGCGCTCGTGGATGACGGCGGCGCGCGCGAGCAGCGGCTCCGCGTAGGCCCGCCGGAGCTCGTCCGGCGACTCGAAGCCGGGCTCGTCCGTCAGCCACTCGTCGGGGATCTCGGCGGTCACCTCGGCCAGCAGTTCCTCGGTGACCCGGGGCGCGAGCTCGGCGGCGGCGCCCGCGACGTCCGGCCCGAAGGGTGCGAGGGCGTGGTCGGAGGCGTCGTACGGCTTCGCGGCCGAGGCCTGTGCGCCGGGCCAGTTGTGGTGCCAGATCATCGTGGCGCCGTGGTCGATGAGCCACAGTTCGCCCTGCCGCACGAGCAGGTTGGGGTTGCGCCAGGAGCGGTCCACGTTGTTGACCAGCGCGTCGAACCAGACGACCCGGCCGGCCTCCTCGCGGCTCACCCCGAAGGCGAGGGAGTCGAAGCCGAGCGCGCGTGAGAGGAAGTCCATTCCGAGGTTCAGGCCACCGCTCGACTTGAGCAGCTCCTGCACCTCCTGGTCCGGCTCACCGAGCCCCAGCACCGGGTCGAGGGCGATCGTCACCAGGCCGGGCACCCGCAGACCGAGCCGGCGCGCGAGTCCGCCGCAGACGACCTCCGCGACGAGCGTCTTGCGGCCCTGTCCGGCGCCGGTGAACTTCATGACGTACGTACCGAGATCGTCGGCCTCGACGAGCCCCGGCAGCGAGCCGCCCTCACGCAGCGGCGCGATGTAGCGCGTCGCGATGACTTCCTTGAGCATCGCCCCAGGCTACTGGGGTGTTGACGGGCGGTGGACGCGGCCCGTGGGCCCTTGTGTCCGCCTGATCCCGATCAGGTCGATGCCGACTCCGTCTGAACAGCCGACACCCGAGCACCGTACCTCTGGGCGGATCTACGAAACATCCGTGGAAGGGAACGTCAGCATGACCAGCGAATCGCTTCACCCCGTCTCGGCACCGGCTCGCCGCACGGTCGTAGCGGCGGTCGGCGCGGCGGGACTCGCCGTCGCGCTGACCGCCTGCGGGGGTTCGGACGACAAGTCGTCCGGCTCCTCCGATGTGCAGGACAACAGCAGTGCGAGCGGCGGCGGTACGGCCGGCGGCGACAGCGCGGCGGCCGGCTCGGACGGCACCGTGCTGGCCAAGACCGCCGACATTCCCGAGGGCGGCGGCAAGGTCTTCGCGGACCAGGGCGTCGTCGTGACCCAGCCGACCGCGGGCACGTACAAGGCCTTCTCGTCCAAGTGCACCCACCAGGGGTGTGCGGTGAAGGGCATCGCCGACGGCGTCATCACCTGTCCCTGCCACAACAGCCAGTTCTCCGCCACCGACGGCAGCGTGAAGAAGGGGCCGGCGACGCAGGCCCTGGCCGCGGCCAAGATCACCGTCGACGGGGACTCGATCAAGCTCGCGTGACCGGGGCCCGCCCGGAACCAGGATGGGACCGGTGACCGCCCGGAGCAAGGACGGGACCGGTGACCGCCCTGAGCCGGGGATCAGGGCCGCCCCGCCCTGCGCGGACGCGTGACGCAGGCCAGCACCTCGTCCGTGGTCGCGATGGTGGCGACCAGGGCGAGGGTGTTGCGGATCATCACGGGGGTGTAGTCGGAGGGCACTCCCGCGATGGCATCGGCGGGCACGACGGCCGTGTAGCCCCGGTTGACGGCGTCGAACACGGTGTTCGGGATGGCCACGTTGGCGGAGACTCCGGTGACGATCAGTGTGCGGCAGCCGAGATTGCGCAGCAGCGCGTCGACGTCGGTGCCCGTGATCGGCGACAGGCCGTGCAGTCGCCGTACGACGAGGTCCTGCTCCGCCACCTCGATCGGGGCCGCGACGCGTACCGCCGTGGTCCCCGACAACTGCTGCACGGGCAGCCGCTCGGCGGCGCGGAAAAGACGGGCGTTACGGCCGGCACCCCGGCCGTCCGGGCGCCGCTCGGCGATCGCGTGGATCACCTGGAGCCCGCTCTCGTGCGCGGCCGCCACCAGCCTGGCCACGTTGGCGAGCGCTCCCGACGAGCGCGCCTCCTTGGCGAGTTCGGGCAGCGCGCTGTCCGGGCCGACGACGCCCTGCTGGCACTCGACGGTGAGCAGCACGGTGGTCGCGGGGTCGAGGAGTTCGCTGAGCTGTTCGTACGACGCCACGGTGTCCCCTTGTCGTCGAAGCCGGAGCGGGCGAGAGTAACGAGCATTGCGTGGGGACGGAAGACGGCGCATGCTTTTCTGACGGAGTGTCAGAAAATCTCTGATGACACATAAGAAGAGGGGACCTCATGGCCGTCACTCAGCGCAGGGGTCGGAAGATCATGATGACGCCCGGCGAGCTGGACGAGTTCCTCACGACCCAGCGCACCTGCCGCGTGGCCACCGTCGCGAAGGACGGCGCCCCGCATGTGAGCACCCTCTGGTTCGTCTGGGACAGCACGTCGCTGTGGCTGTACTCGGTGGTGCGCAGCAAGCGCTGGACGGAGCTGCGCCGGGACCCGCGGATCGCCGTGGTGATCGACACCGGCGAGGAGTACGGGGAGCTGCGGGGCGTGGAGCTGTCCGGCACGGTGGAATTCGTGGGCGAGGTTCCCCGCACCGGGGAACTGTGTGCCGAACTCGACGCCCCGGAGACCTTGTTCGCGCGCAAGAACTTCGGCCTGGAGGAGATGCCGCACGACGGCCGCCACGCCTGGGCCCGGCTGACACCGACGGCGATCGCCTCGTGGGACTTCCGCAAGCTGGGGCCGATGTAGGGGGCGGTCGGCGGGCGGAGGTTGCCCCGGTCGCCGCGGCCGCGTTCGCTCCGTCGGCGCCCGGGACGTGTCCCGTCGCCCTGGCCGGGCTCGGGCTCGGGCAAAGCAAGCGAGGCCGCCCGGCGCACGCGCCGCAACCCATGCGCTCAGCCGATGGCCTCGCCGGCCGCCCGCAGCGCCCCCACCGCCGCCCGGATCGACGGGCGGCGGTCGGCGTCCGCCCGCCAGACGACGTACACATGCCGCCGCACACGCTGCCGCACCGGCACGGTGACGACTCCGGCGGGCATCGGATGGCGCCCCAGCAGCGGCACGATGCACACCCCCAGCCCCGCGGCGACCAGCCCGAGCTGGGTATGGGTCTCCGCCGCGCGGTGGCCGACGCACGGCTCCACGCCCTTGGAGCGCAGCGTGAACATCAGCCACTCATGACAGAACTCGCCCTCGCCCCAGGTGATCCACTCGTCGTCGGCGAACTCGCCGAGGTCCACCTCCGCCCTGCCGGCCAGCCGGTGGTCCGCCGGCAGGGCGACGTCGGCGGGGTCGTCGAGGATCGCCGCCTTGACCAGGCCGTCGGGCAACGGCATCGGCTTGTTGTACCAGTCGAGCACCACCGCGAGGTCGAGATCACCGCGCACCACTCCGGCGACCCCGGCCTCGGGCTCCAGCTCGCTGGAGCGCACGCGCAGCGCCGGGTGCTCGGCGCGCAGGGCGGCGAGTGCGGTCGGGAACAGCCCGCGCGCGGCCGTCGGGAACGCGGACAGGCGCAGCTCCCCCACCACCTGACCGCGCTGCGCCTCCAGGTCGGACTGGGCCAGCTCGACCTGCGACAGGATGCGCGCGGCATGGTCGGCGAGCAGCCGCCCCGCGTCGGTGAGACGCACCCCGCGTCCGTTCCTCGCGAGGAGTCGCTGTCCGACCTCGCGCTCCAGCTTCGACATCTGCTGGGACACGGCCGATGTCGTGACGTGCAGCCCCTCGGCGGCACCGCTGACGGAGCCATGGCGGGCGAGGGCGTCGAGCGTGCGCAGGCGCTCCAGGTTCAACATGTAAGCAATGCTACGAGATATCGGATGAGAAATCTCGATTGTGCTACGAGATTGTTCTGCCGCATCGTTGTCTCCATGAGCACCGTCGCCACTTCTCGACCCGTCACCCCGACCGGGTCCACGCCCCGCCGCCGCACCGCCCTCGACTGGCGGATCCGCTTCGGTGTCCTCTCCCTGATCTGGGGCTTCAGCTTCCTGCTCATCAAGGTCGGCACGGCGGGGTACGCACCGTTCCACGTCACGCTCGGGCGGCTGGTGTTCGGGACCGCGGTGCTCGCTGTGGCGATGGCCGTGAAGCGGGAGCGTCTGCCGCGCGGCGCGCGCACCTGGGGGCATCTGGCGGTCGCGGCGTTCTTCCTCAACGCCCTGCCGTTCTCGCTCTTCGCCTACTCGGAGCTGACGATTCCGTCGACGCTCGCGGGTATCTGCAACGCGACCTCACCTCTGTGGGGCATGGCCCTCTCCCTGGTCGCCCTCTCCGAGGACCGGCCGACCCGGCGCAGGGTGGCCGGTCTGGGCATCGGCTTCCTGGGCGTGCTGACGGTGCTCGGCGCCTGGCAGGGCTTCCACGGCCTGGACGCGACGGGCACGGCCATGGCCCTGCTCGCTTCCCTCAGCTACCCGATCGGCTGGATCTACGTCCGCCGCACCCTGGCCGGCTCCAGCCACTCGCACCTGTCGATGACCGGCGCCCAGTTGCTCCTGGCCACCGCGCAACTCGCCTTCGTCACCCCGCTGTTCACCACCCTGCCGAGCCACTTCCCGGTCGTCCCGCTGCTCGCCATAGCCGCCCTGGGCGCCCTCGGCACCGGGCTCGCCGTCCTCCTCCAGTACGGCCTGGTCGCCGAGGTCGGTCCGACCACGGCCCAGATGGTCACGTACTTCATCCCGGTCATCGCCACCGCGGCGGGCGTCGCCATCCTCGGCGAGTCGCTCACCTGGTCGACCCCGGTCGGCGCGGCGATCGTTCTGGCGGGTGCGGCGCTCACTCAGGCCAGGGCGCGGCGCTGACTCACACGTACCGGCGCGCGGGCGCGGGGCGGACGGCGGAGGCGACGGCGTCCGCCAACGGCCCGACGTCGTCGGGGGTGAGGGTGGAGACGGTGATCCGGATGCCCGGCGGCGCGCTCATCCGGAAACGGGACCCGGGCGCGACGGCCCACCCGGCGTGCAGCAGCCGCGCCACCGCCCCGGTCTCGTCCGGGACGGGCACCCACACGTTCAGCCCGCTGCGCCCGGACGCCTCCACGCCCCGCTCCGCAAGGGCGCCGATGAGCGCGTCCCGGCGCCGCCCGTACGCCGCCGACACGGCCGGTACGTCCACCGCGTCGCTCACCCACAGCCGCACGACGGCCCGCTGCACCAGCCGGCTCACCCACCCGGGGCCGAGCCGCTGCCGCCCGTGCACGCGGTCGACCGTGACCGGGTCCCCGGCGAGGACGGCGAGCCGCAGGTCGGGCCCGTAGGCCTTGGCCACGGAGCGGACGAAGGCCCAGTGCCGGGTCGTACCGCTCAGGGGATGCAGGGGCAGGTCGACGATCGCGTGGCCGTGGTCGTCCTCGATGAGCAGCGTCTGGGGGTGCTGGGCGAGCACCGCGCGCAGGGCACGCGCGCGTGGGGCGCTCACCGCGCCGCCCGTGGGGTTCTGCGCCCGGTCGGTGACGACGAGGGCGCGCGCGCCGGCCTCCAGGGCGCTTCGCACGTCGTCGGGGAGCGGTCCTTCGCCGTCGACCCGAACCGGGACGGTGCGCAGCCCGAGCGCCGGCACGAGGTCGAGCAGGCTGCCCCAGCCGGGGTCCTCGACGGCGACCGCGTCCCCCGGCTTCAGATGGGCCGCCAGGACACGCTCGATGGCGTCGAGCGACCCGGAGGTGACGACGAGGGGCCCGTCCGGCACACCGTCGGCGTCCAGGGCCGCGCGCGCCAGCCGTGCCAGCTCCGGTTCGACGGCGTCCTCTCCGTACATCACCGGCGCCCGGTCCGCCTCCCCGGCGGCCCCCGCGAACGCCTCGGCGAGGCCCGGAAGCAGTGCCGGGTCCGGGTTGCCGTCGGCGACGTCCCGTACGCCGGCCGGCACCTCGACCCGGATGTCCTCGCGTCCCGTCGTGGCCGGCTTGGGGCGCACACGACTGCCCCGGCGGCCGGAGGTCTCGATGACTCCGCGCTCGCGCAGGGTCCGGTAGGCGGCCGCGACGGTATTGGGATTCACCCCGAGGTCGAGCGCCAACTCCCGCATCGGCGGGAGCAGTTGACCCGGCTCCAGCTCCCCCGAGCCCACCGCGCGCTCGACACTGGCGGCAATCTCCGCCGCACGACGCCCTTCGATCCGATACTCTCCTAGCACAAAGCAGATTATGCACTAATACAATGGAGAGCGCAATGCCGGAGACGAGCACCCAGCCAGGGACGACGCAGCCCGCTGCCTACACCCCGACCGACCGCACCGTCCCCACCCGTTCCCGTGAGCGTGCCGCGTACGACCACGAGCTGGTGCACGCGATCCTCGACGAGGGATACGTCTGCCACCTCGGCTTCGTCCGCGACGGCGCCCCGGTGGTACTGCCCACGCTGTACGGGCGGGTCGGCAGGCGCCTCTACGTCCACGGTTCGACCGGCTCACGCCCCTTGCGGATGACCGGTCAGGCCGATCCGGGACTCCCGGTGTGCCTGACCGTCACCCACGTCGACGGTCTGGTGCTGGCCCGGTCCGCCTTCCACCACTCGCTCAACTACCGTTCGGTGGTGGTGCACGGCATCGCCCACCAGGTGACCGACCCCGATGAGAAGCGGGAGGCCCTGGACGCCCTGGTCGACCACGTCGTACCCGGCCGCTCGTACGACTCCCGGCCGGCCAACGCCAAGGAACTGGCCGCGACCGCCGTGATCAGCCTCGACCTGGACGAGGTCTCCGCCAAGCTCCGCACCGGCGGCCCCAACGACGAGCCCGAGGACCTGACGCTCCCCCACTGGACCGGCGTCCTGCCGCTGACCCGGGGCTACGGCGCCCCGGTCCCGGCCGCCGACCTGGCACCCGGGATCGAACTGCCCGACTATCTCGCGGCTCTGTGATGGCGCGTACGACGCCGGGCGGGTCGGCGAGGCACTCGCCCCGCCGATCCGCCCGGACCCGCTGCGGGCCGCCGTCCGAGCGTCCCCGGACGTGCTGCTGAGGGCCGTCGACGACCGGGCGCCCGGCGGGCTCCGCCGGGCGCGCTTCCATGCGGCCGTCCTGCACCGCGCACGTCGGGCGGACGTCGTGGACCACGTGGACGTCGAGGACGTCGAGGACGACCCGGCCTAGCCCGCCGCCGGGTAAGGCCGGGTGCGGGCCCGGCCTTACCCGCACGCGGCACCCGACACCCGGCACCCCGCACCCCGCACCCCGCACCCCGCACCCCGCACCCCGCACCCGAGATACCGGCCCCCGGCCCCCGTAGTTGCCCGCACCCGATGCCCCGGATCAGACGAGCGTCGGCTCCCCCTGCGGAACGCCCGCCGCCGCGGCCCGTGTCTCCGCCGCCGCAAGCCCCGCGACGGAACCGAGCATCAGCAGCGTGCCCACCAGCGTTGCCGCCGTCAGGCGCTCACCGAGCAGGCCCACGGCCAGGACCGCCGCGCTCACCGGCTCGAGGAGCATGATCACCGACACGGTGGCCGACCGGACCACGGCCGCACCCGCGAAGTACAGGGCGTACGCGAGGGCCGTGGGGACGGCGGCGATGTACACCAGCAGGCCCAGGACGTGGACCGGTTCAGCCGTGTACGGCAGCAGCCCTTCGGCCAGGGCCGCCGGCAACAGACAGAGCGTGGTCACCGCGAACGCCCCCACCGTCGTGGCGGACGCGTCGGCCCTGCCGTCGCGCCCCCACCACCGGGTGAGCAGGGTCATCGCGGAGTACCCGGCCGCGGAGACGACCGCGAGCAGCACGCCCCAGGGACGCACCGTCGCGCCCCCACTGCCGAGCACCAGGACGGCCAGCCCGGCGAGCGCTCCGGCGACGGCGGTGATCCCGCCCCGCCCGAGCCGCTCCCCCAGGGTCAACCGCGCCCCGAGCGCGATGATCACGGGCCCGGCGCCCAGCGTGACGACGGTGGCCACCGCCAGGCCGGTCGCCTCGACGGCGGCGAAGTACGCGGTCTGGAAGACGGCGAGCCCGAGGCCCGTGGCGCCGATCCGCAGCGCCTTGCGCGCCGGTGACTCACGCGGCTCGGTCGGCTCGCACCGGCCCAGCGGCCGGAGCGCGGCCCGCCGGCCCCGCGAGCGCAGCAGCCGGGCACCGAGCAGCAGGACGAGCCCGCCGGCGCAGCGCCAGAACGACAGGGCGACCGGCCCCATGTCGCCGGCGCGGTAGACGAGCGACGCGGCCGCGCCCGCGGTGCCCCAGGCGGCACCGGCGACGGTCAGATAGAGCAGGCCTCGCCCGATGGGCAGGCCGGAAACAGCATTCGACACGTGTTCTCTCCGCAGGTCAGCAGAAGTTCAGGAAGGGACCACGTCGCCGCCGGTGTGCACGCGTCACGGAGATACGCGCGCGGGTCACCGGCTCACGGAAAGGTCCTCGGACTTCTTCTGCGGGCAGCACCGCTCGGCCCGGTCATGCGCCGGGCGTTCGGGAAGGCCCGCCTCAGGCGGCCGGAGGCGGAAGAACGAGCGTCAAAGGCATGATCGTCACCCTATGCGGCGGTGCCACGGGCCGACAACTGCCTTTCGGCCCCGCCCCCACCGGTGACGGGCCCGTCCGACGGTTTCGCGGGCGCCGACGACTGCGCGATGAACGCGCCCACCAGCACCACCGCGCCGCCGATGATCTGCGGCGCCGACAGGTGCTCGCCGAGCAGCACCCAGGCGAGCACGGTCGCGATGACCGCTTCGAGACAAGCCACCACGCCCGCGACCTGCGGGGAGAGCCGGCGCACGGAGAGCACTCCGGTCACGTACGCGACAACGGTTGCGATCAGCACGATCCAGCCGAGGAGCAGTGCGGCGGGGACCGAGTCCCCGTTCATGTCCGCGCGGCCCCCGAGCACCGACCAGTCCATGGTCCAGGGCCGCGCCACGACGGTGAGCACGAGGGCGCCTATGAGCAGGCCGAACGCGATGACGCCCAGCGGGTCGGGGGCGTCCTCCCCCGTCTCGCTGCCCTGGTCGGACAGAACGAAGTAGCCGACCTGGCAGCAGGCGGCGGCGAGCGCGAGCAGCAGCCCGAGGGCGTCGAAGCCGAGCCCCGACCACACCTCGACGACGCAGGCGAGGCCGCCGACCGCGAGGACGACTCCGAGAGCCGCGGCACGTGTCACCGGCCGCCGCTGGACGAACCTGACCCAGCCCAGGACCAGCGCGGGGGCGAGATATTCGACGAGCAGGGCGACCCCGACGGGGATCCGCGAGATCGCGGCGAAGTAGCAGGCCTGGACACCGGCCACGGCGAGCAGCCCGAACCCGATGAGCAGCGCGGGCCGCCGGCGCAGCAGGGCGCGGTGGCGTACGGCGAGCGGCAGCATCACCAGGGCGGCGCCCGAGACGCGCAGCCACACCACGTGAAGCGGGTCGAGCCCTGCCTCGATCAGCGGCTTGGCCGCGACACCTGATCCACCGAAGGCGACCGCCGACGCCAGGGCAAGCCCCAGGCCGACGCCTTTTCCACGATTGCCCTGACTGGCCTGAGACGTACGCACCGGCACATGATGCCAGGCGATGACATGAGCGTCACCCCAAATGACACCTGTCTCAGCGACTGGACGTGACGACAGGGCCGAGGGACCCCGGCCGGGCTCGGCCAAAGGCGCCGGGACGGGTCTCAGGGCGCGACCTCGCCACCCCCGACCAGGTCCTCGAACTCGAGCCACGCCTCGATGCGCGTCAGCAGCACACGGACGTCGACTCCCGCCCGCCCGAGCACCTCCACGGCCCGGGACTCGGGGTCCGCGGCGATCGCGGCCAGCAGATCCACACCGCGCGCCCGGTCCTCGCCGCGGCGCGCCGCCCGCTCATGGGCGGCCCCCATGGCGCCGGCCGCCACCGGCGACCAGCCCTCCGGCTCCCCCACGGTCGGCCCGGCGGCGGAGTCCTCGACGCGGCTCCGCCAGCGCAGCCCGTAGCCGATGCTGCGCTGCACGAGATAGCCGAGCAGCCGGGCGACCTGCGGGCCGCCGTCGAAGACGGCATGCACCTGGGGGTCCGTCTCGAGGAGCGTGTGCAGCAGATGGGCCGTGTCGACCTGCCGGTCCCCGTCCCGCACCGCCCGTCTGCGCGCACCGGCCACCGCCGAGGCCAGCTCTGCGGTGAGCCCGGCGTCGAGTTCGGCGCGGCGCGAGCCGGATTCGGCGGCCGGCTGTCGGGGAGTACGGGATGGCACATCCCCCACCTCATCAGCCTCGTCCACGGAGGTCATCCCCGCCGGGAACCATTCCCGCGTCCGGCGCAGGTTGGGGAGGCGTACACGGCCCCTCCTCCTTACGAATGACATCGCGCCGTTTCCCCGATGGGATGCGCGCCGCCTTGCCTCACGCCGCAGGCACCCCCGGCGCTCCGGCGGTGAGCGACACGGCACGGCGGTGCCGCGGCGGGTCGGCCGGGAGCGCCAGAGCGCCCTCTCTCCACATTTTCTGACGGTTCATCAGTATTGAATGTTGCAGGCGCTGCGGCTACGTTCCGCGACACCGTGGCTGCGCCGGGCGCAGCACCCGACACGAAGGGGTGGTCGCATGGCCGAAGTCAGCGCGGAAGCGCGCATCGAGGCGCCCGCCGAGAAGGTCTGGGCCCAGCTCACCGACTGGTCCGCGTACGGCGAGTGGAACGCGACCCACACCGGTTTCCCGAAGGGCGGCCCCGAGACCCTGGAGGTGGGCGGGACCTTCGCGGAGAACATGAAGCTCATGGGCTTCCCGGCCGAGGTCGACTGGACCATCGACCAACTGGAGCCCGTCCGCGTCCTCGCCATCAGCGGCAAGGGCCCGATGGCGGTGAACGTCGCCACGCGCTACACGCTCACCCCGGACGGGGACGCGACGACGTTGCGCATCGACGGCGAGTTCACCGGTGCCGCCGTGTCCATCATGGCGGGCAAGCTGAAGGACTCGGCGACGGCCGCCCTCAACGAGTCGCTGCGCAAGCTGAGCGCACTGGTGGCCTGACACCAGCAGCCGTAGACGGACAGGCGCCCCGCGGAAAAGCTTCCGCGAGGCGCCGGCGCGAACCACAGCATGCCGTCAGCCCTCGTCGGCGAGGATCAGATACAGCTTCTTGCGGGCTTCGTTGATGACCGTCAGCGCCTTGTCGCGCTGCTCCTTGCTGCCGGTCTTCCAGACCTGGCCGAACGCCTCCATGAGACCGAAGCCGGCCTGCCGGATCTCGCTCAGCGCCTCCCAGTCGACCCCGCGCGAGGCCTCTTCCCAAGGCGCCTCGGGACCCTCGGCGGCTGCCGCGCGACCCGACTCGGTGAGCGAGAACAGCTTCTTGCCGCCCTCGGACTCGTTGGCGATCAGCCCCTCGTCCTCCAGCAGCTGAAGGGTGGGGTAGACCGAACCCGGGCTGGGCTTCCATGCCCCGCCGCTGCGCTCGGCGATCTCCTGGATCATCTCGTAGCCGTGCATGGGACGGTCCTTGAGCAGGGCCAGGATCGACGCGCGTACGTCGCCGCGCCGCGCCCTGCCCCGCGGTCCGCCCCGGCCGCGCCCGCCCCAGGGGCCCGGCCCGAAGCCCGGTCCGCCGAAGCCGGGCCCACCGGGACCCCCCGGCCCGAAGGGCCCGAAGGCCCCGCGCCGCCCCTCGAAGCCGCCCCGACCCCGAGGGCCGGGGCCGCCGTGGTGTCCATGTCCGTGTTCGTATCCGAAGTCTTCTCCACGGGAACGCATCGCCATCACTCCATTCCATCGTTGATCGGTCGCGATGCCTCAACGATATATCGGAACAGCTCGCATGACAAGGCTCTTCTTTCCGGGCCGGTAGCGGGACGGCGACGACCGCCTGTCAGCCCTCGCGGAGGCACACACCGCCCTGGCTCGGGCCACGTCCGAACTACCGCCCGCCGGAGTGCGCGCACACCGTACGAAGTTCACCGAAGCCGCGTGCCCCCGCGTCTCGGCGCCTTGGATCGTGTCCGGCGAACCGGCAGGAGTGCCGTCGACGTGCCGCCGAGCCCCAGGAGCCGCCCGCGGTCGCCGGCGGTGTCACGGGAAAGGCTTCTGAGGCCGGGAGAGACTCCTGTTCCGGTCCAGCTCACCCCGATTGGCCTTGTCCCCCGGCCTCCACCACCGTCTAGCGTCAGGGCATGCGGATTCGAATCGTCGACGCCTTCACCGACCGCCCCTTCGCCGGCAACCCGGCCGGGGTCCTCCTCCTCGACGCCTTCCCGGACGACGCCTGGCTCCAGGACGTGGCCCGCGAGGTCAATCACGCCGAGACGGCGTTCGCCCATCGCCTGCCCAGGGGCGAGGGCGGCGAGGCGGACTGGGCGCTGCGCTGGTTCACGCCCGCCACCGAGGTCGCGATGTGCGGTCACGCGACCCTGGCCACCGCGCACGTGCTGCACACCTCGGGTACCCACGAGGGCCCGGTACGGTTCGCCACCCGCAGCGGCGTCCTCATCGCGACGCCCCGCGAGGACGGCTCGATCACACTGGACTTCCCGACCGCCCCGCTCACCCCGGTCGAGATCCCCGAGGGCGTCGCCGAGGCCCTCGGCGCCGAGCCGCTCACGGCCTGCGACACCGGCCCGAACGTCGGCGACCTGCTGATCGAACTGGCCGACGAGAAGACGGTCCGGGGCCTCGCCCCCGACCTCAGGGCCCTCGCCCGCTACTCCGAGCGCGGCATCATCGCCACCGCCCGGGCCGAAGACCCCGCCCAGGGCCACGACTTCGTGTCCCGCTGCTTCTTCCCGAACGTCGGCATCGACGAGGACCCGGTCACCGGCAGCGCCCACACGGCCCTCGCGCCCTTCTGGTCGCAGCGCCTCGGCCGCCCCGACCTCACCGGCCTCCAGGCCTCGCCCCGCTCCGGCCACGTCCGTACGGAACTCCGCGACGACCGCACGCTGCTTACCGGCCGCGCGGTCACCGTCATCGACGGCGAGCTGCTCACGCCGTAGGCAGCCAGCCCACCTTCCCCGCCAGCAGCGCGTACCCCACGAACGCCCCGATGTCGAGCAGCGAGTGGGCCACCACCAGGGGGCCCACCCGTCCCCAGCGCCGGTACAGGTAGACGAAGGCCACGCCCATCACCATGTTGCCGATGAACCCGCCGATGCCCTGATAGAGGTGGTACGAGCCACGCAGCACGGAGCTGGCCACCAGCGCCGTGCCCGGCGTCCACCCCAACTGGCCCAGGCGCCGCAGCAGATAGCCGACGACGATGACCTCCTCCAGGACGGCGTTCTGCACCGCCGAAAGGATCAGTACGGGGTACTTCCACCACACGTCGGGCAACGCCTCGGGCACCACGGTGAGGTTGAAGCCCAGCCCTCGGGCCGCCAGGTAGAAGGCGATCCCCGTACTGCCGATCACCGCCGCGATCGCCGCGCCGCGCCCGAGGTCCGGCCACGGCCGCGTGCGGTCGAAGCCGAGCGTCCTCAGCCCCTCCCCCTCACGCAGCAGAAAATGCGCCACGAGCGCGACCGGCACCAGCGCGGACGCGATACCGAACAGCTGCCACGCCAGATCGAGCCAGGGACGACCGGGCGCGGCCGAGGCATTGAGGGTGGCCGCCTGGTCCTTGAGACCCCCGGGTTTGGTGACCGAGCCGACAAAGCTGATCAGCGCGGACACCCCGCTCGCACCGAGTGAGAGCCCCAGGACGAGCAGCGTCTCGTCCCGGAGAATCCGTCGTGTCAGCCGCTCCTTCGGAAAAGAATCGGCCATCGACCCCGCCTCCACCTGCACTCCCGCCTCCAGTTGAGTAATCCCGCCTCGTCCCCATCTTCGCCCCGCTAGGGTCTCGAAAGAACTTGCGAAGATCGTGCGCGACAGGCCGCTGGGGGACGGACGCCGTACGGGCGTACCTCCCCCTCGCGTTCTGCCATACGTCCGCCTCACGGCTCACGGCTCAACAGGGAGGGCCACCGTCATGGGACGTCACAGCTTGCCCGACGGCTACGGGGCGGGCGGCGTCGACCCCCGTACGCGGGCGCGTCGCCGCACCGTGGCCATCGCGACGGCTCTCGTACTCACCGTCGCGGCCGGCACCGCGGCGGCGGTCCGCGGCGGACTGCTGTCCTTCGGCTCCTCCTGCCAGGACCACGCCGTACGCCTCAAGATCGCCGCCTCCCCGGACGTGGCCCCCGCCCTCCGTGCGGCGGCCGACGAGGCCCGTAGGAAGAACATCACCTCCGACGGCCACTGCCTGGACATACACGTGACCGCACGCGATGCCTACCAGGTCACCGAATCGCTGCTGTCGGGCCGGAAGTCCGACATCCAGGCGTGGGTACCGGACGCGGACCTGTGGGTGCGGCGCGTCACCGCCGATGCCAGGGCGACCCAGGTCACCCAGGCCGGCAACATCGCCTCGTCCCCCGTCGGGATGGCCGTGGTTCCGACGGCGGCGAAGTCCCTGGGGTGGCCGGACAAGACGTACACCTGGACCGAACTGGCCGGCGCGACCCTGCGGGAGGACCGGCCGAAACTCGGCACGGCCGACCCCTCGCGCAGCGCGACCGGGCTGCTCGCCCTCACCCGGCTGACCGGCGCCACCGCCAAGGTGAAGGAAGGCGACACCCGGACGGCGGCCATGGCGAAGGCGCTCTCCCAGCGCACAGCCGACAGCGACAGCCAGGTCCTGGAGACGCTGCCGCGCGACTCCTCGGGCACCGAGCAGGGCGACCCGAAGCGCAACCAGGCGCTGATCCTCTCCGAGCAGGCGGCGTTCACGCACAACACCTCGGCCGACAGCGACCTGAAGCTCGACCTCTTCTACCCCAAGGACGGATCACCGCGGCTCGACTACCCGTTCACACTCGTCGACCAGCCGCGACTGTCCACCGACGAGAGCCGCGCCGCCCTCCGGTTCATGACGCTGCTGGAGCAGCCGAAGGGCACCAGGATCCTTCAGAAGCACGGCTTCCGCATCGACGACGAGGACGTCTCCGCCACGGTCGTGACGGCGGCGGGCGGCCGCTCCCCGCAGCCGTACGAGGAGCCCGCACCCGAACCGGCCTCCGAGAAGACGCTCCAGGAGTCGCTCGGCACGTGGACGATCACGGTGCAGAGCGCCCGGATCACCACCGTCGTGGACATCTCGGCCTCGATGTCCGAGGCCGTGCCGGGCAGCAGCCGGTCGCGAATGGACGTCACCAAGGCGTCGCTGCTCCAGACCCTCACCACGTTCACGCCGGATGACGAGATCGGGCTGTGGAACTTCTCCGCGAAGCTCGACGGGGACAAGGACTACCGCGTGCTCGTACCGACCGGGCGGCTCGGAGACCGCGGGGGCCGCGACACGCAGCGGGACAGACTGTCGGCGGCGTTCAGCGCGCTGGAGCCGGTGCGGGGCGGTGCCACCGGTCTGTACGACACGACGCTCGCCGCGTACAAGGCGGCCACCGCCTCATATGTGAAGGGGAAGTTCAACGCACTGGTCATCCTGACCGACGGCGTCAACGAGGACCCGGGAAGCATCTCCCGCTCCACCCTGCTCACCCAACTGCGGAAACTGGCCGACCCGCGACACCCGGTGCCGCTGATCATGATCGCCGTGGGACCGGAGGCCCACCGGCAGGAGGCCGAGCGGATCGCCGGGGCGACCGGCGGCTCGGGCCACCAGGTCGACAGCCCCGCCCAGATCCACTCGGTGATCCTCAAAGCGATCATGGAGGCCGGCAACCAGAGCTAGGTCCTGCCCGGCGGAGCAGGCCGTAGACGCGGGGGCTGACAGGTACCGCCGCTTTCCTCCGGCCCGATCCGCCGGACAGACCCTGTGGCCTGTCGACGCGCCCGGTCTCACCCCAGCGGCACCGGCTCCGGCAGCCCCACCGGCCAGGTGTGCACCGGCTCCCCGACGTGCATCAGCTCGCTGTACCGCCGCGTCGTCGCGGCCAGCGCGGCGTCCCGGTCCAGCCCCGCCTCCAGCGCCCGGTGGAAGGTGGCGGCCTGCCAGCTCGCACCGTTGACCCGGCGCCTGCACCGCTCCTCGATGATGCCGAGGTAGAAGTCCCGGTCCGCGGGTTCGACACCCCACGCGTCGAGGCCCGCCTCGGCGAGCGGCAGCAGTTCGTCGCGTACGAGGTGCACGGCATCGACCTGCGTGGTCCCGCCGTACCGCCCGCGCCGCGGCCACTCCAGGCGGGCGTCGATGCCGTCCCGGCACGCGGCGTCGAAGTTGGCGGCCGCCGACTCGAACGGCAGCCGCGTCCACACGGGCCGCGGTTCCTCGGCGAGCGCGCGTACGACACCGTAGTAGAAGGCCGCGTTGGCGATCACGTCACTGACGGTGGGCCCGGCCGGCAGCACACGGTTCTCGACGCGCAGATGCGGGACGCCGTCGGCGATGCCGTAGACGGGCCGGTTCCAGCGGTACACGGTGCCGTTGTGCAGGACGAGTTCGGCGAGCTTCGGTATGCCTCCGTCGTCGAGGACCCGCAGCGGATCCTCGTCGTCGCAGATCGGCAGCAGCGCCGGGAAGTAGCGCAGGTTCTCCTCGAACAGGTCGTACGCGGAGGAGATCCACCGTTCGCCGAACCACGTGCGCGGCCGCACGCCCTGGGCCTGCAGCTCCGGCGGCCTGGTGTCGGTGGACTGCTGGAACAGCGGGGGCCGCGACTCACGCCACAGCTCATGACCGAACAGGAACGGCGAGTTGGCGCCGATGGCGACCTGCGCGGCGGCCACCGCCTGCGCCGCGTTCCACACGTCGGCGAAGCGGCCCGGCGTGACCTGGAGATGCAACTGCACGGACGTACAGGCCGCTTCGGGCACGATCGACTTCGAGGTGCACACGAGCCGGTCGATGCCGTCGATGTCCAGCACGAAGTCCTCGCCGCGCGCGGCCACGATCTGCTCGTTGAGCAGGGTGTAGCGGTCGCCGCCGGAGAGATTCGAGGAGATCAGGTCGTCGCGGCCGAGCGTCGGCAGGATGCCGATCATCACGATTCCGGCGTCGACCTCGTTCGCCTTGCGGTGCGCGTAGGCGAGTGAGGTGCGCAGCTCCTCGGCGAGCCGGTCGAATACCCGGCCGCCCAATCGATGTGGGGCAATGTTGACTTCCAGATTGAACATGGCGAGTTCTGTTTGGAAATCGCGGCTCGCAATCCTTTCGAGTACTTGCTCATTCATCATTTTTGGCAGGCCGTCCGCACCTGCGAGATTCAGCTCGATCTCCAGACCCATGAGGTTCTTGGGGCGATCGAACCGCTTCTCCTCCAACAGTCGCGCCAGCCCCGCCAGGCACTGCCGGAGCTTGCCGCGGTAGCGCTGGCGATCGGACAGGTCGAACGACCCCGCCACGACCTTCTCCCCCATCGACGTGTCCCTCCTCGGATGGGCAGGCCGACGATCCGGCCGCTGGTGTCCCCGGGTCACGGGTGATGATGCCCAGGCAACGCGATCCATAACGCCCCGCGTCGACCCGGCGCCCGCTACGCTGAATGCAACTGCCATGCGGCACATTCGCCGGGCATGGAGCAGCACGCAGTTTCACGGCGCAATGATCTCGTGATAATCGCCGACGAGAATCGGCCGACCGCTTCGGCGACGTATTACGAGGTCACCGGTCGGGTACCCATGTAGTACCGGGACGAACCCCCCTTATCACCGACCGAATGCCCCCTTGCCCGTGATGCCCGAAACAGCTAGCCGAAACACCGCGTGAACACGTGTCGTATAAACTCTGCGAACGAGGCAGAGAGTTGGCACTCGCGGTTCTGGGCCCTGTCGACAAAGCGCCGTCATCCGTCCGGGTACGGAGCCCCCGCCCCTCTGACCCCGAGAGCTGACAGCGCCGTCCGCCCGCCCCACCCCTCGCTTCACCGTGCCTGTCGAATGAGAGAGGCGACCCACCATGCCGCTGCATGTCCCCCCGGCTCCCGCGCCCGCCCTGCGCACCGTTCTCACGGCACTCGGTTCCCCCACCGCGGTCCGCGAGGCTCGTACCCCGTCCCTGCGCAACGCCCAGGGACCCGTCACTCCCGAACTCCCGCTACCCGTACACGTCCTGGACCGGATCACCCCCGCGGGCGCCTCTGCCACCCGGCTCGCCGGATGGCGCTTCCTCATCCGCTGCGGCGATCGCGCGGTGGCCGCCGCCGAGACGATGCTGACCCCCGACGGCTGGGCTTTCTCCCACTTCTTCGAAGGCCCGTACATCACCGCCACGGAGCGCGCCCTGCGCCAGGCGGAGACCATGAAACAGCCCTACCAGGCCCGGCTGCTGTCCGTGCCCGAGCTATACATGCTCACCCTCTGGCTGCACGGCGACTCCACGGCCGACGGCGCGACGGGCCACCCGGCCGCCACCGACCTGCTCGTCCCGCTGGCTCCGGCGCCGCCCGGCATCGCGGCACACCGCCCGCACCGGGTCGCGGAACTGCTTCCGGTCCTGACCACCCGGGTGACTCCCGCACCCCTGCTCGGCTCACCCGCCTGACCGAGCGCACCCGCACGACTCCGCGTACCCCGTCGCCGAATTCCCGGTGGCGGGGTACGTCGCTCTTACGGGCGTCAATACGCTCGTAAGAGCCGGAAAAAGCCCACTCCCCGTCCGGACTAGCCCTATCCGGTCACTCCGAACCACCCAAAGTGACAGTGCAGTTGGGATGAACCGTCCGGCCGGGTGATGCGTCATCAACCTGTGAGAAGCGGTGCTGCGAAATCCCTGCGGATTGACGCCCGTAGGGCAACACTGGGTCTCAGACCGACTTGTCAAAATCCGACTTGTCAAAAACGGGGGGCGGCCATGAACAACGCTTCGAGCCGCAAGACAGACACAACAGCCATCTCAGACCTCACAACAGAGCGAAAGATCCCCTCCACCATGTGCCAGCACCAGCCACTCTGTCCGACAGCCGCATCCGCCGACCGGGAGTCCGCCCGTCTCATGGCGCACCACCCGGAGCAGGGATGGAGCCTGCTCTGCAACGGCGTTCTGCTCTTCGAGGACACCGGTGAGCTGCTGCCGGACGGCCGGATCATCGCCCCGCACCGCCCACTGGGCACCGACCAGGTGATGACGGCCGCCTGAGCCGCACACCCGCCCAGACACAAGAGGGGCCGGCCGGGAGACACCTCCCGAACCGGCCCCGACGCGTATCCACGGGCGGCTACTCCCCGTCACCACTCTCTGCGAGAGCGGTCAGAATCCAGGGCCGCCCGGTGCACCGCGAGCACGCGGACACCGGGCGATCGCGCGCATCAGTCGTCGTAAGCGTCCAGCGGCGGGCAGGAGCAGACCAGGTTGCGGTCGCCGAAGGCCTGGTCGATACGGCGCACCGGCGGCCAGTACTTGTCCGCGGCCGAGACACCCGCCGGGAAGACGGCCTCCTCACGGCTGTAGGCGTGCTCCCACTCTCCGCCGAGCGCGGCCGCGGTGTGCGGCGCGTTCCGCAGCGGGTTGTCCTCCGCCGGCCACTCGCCCGAGCCGACCTTCTCGACCTCCGCACGAATGGCGATCATGGCCTCGCAGAACCGGTCGAGCTCGCCCAGGTCCTCGGACTCGGTCGGCTCGATCATCAGCGTCCCCGCCACCGGGAACGACATCGTCGGCGCGTGGAAGCCGTAGTCGATCAGCCGCTTGGCGATGTCGTCGACACTCACGCCGGTCGCCTTGGTCAGCGGACGCAGATCGATGATGCACTCGTGCGCGACGAGCCCGCCAGGACCGGTGTAGAGCACCGGGTAGTGCGGCTCCAGCCGCTTGGCGATGTAGTTGGCGGACAGCACCGCCACCTGCGTGGCGCGCTTGAGGCCCTCGCCGCCCATCAGCCGGACGTACGACCAGGAGATGGGCAGGATGCCCGCGGAGCCCCAGGGCGCGGCCGAGATCGGGCCGACGCCCGTCGCGGGGCCGGCCTCGGGCTGGAGCGGGTGGTTCGGCAGATACGGCGCCAGGTGGGCGCGCACACCGACCGGCCCGACGCCCGGACCGCCCCCGCCGTGCGGGATGCAGAACGTCTTGTGCAGGTTGAGGTGCGAGACGTCACCGCCGAAGTGGCCCGGCTTGGCGAGCCCGACCAGCGCGTTGAGGTTGGCTCCGTCGACGTACACCTGGCCGCCCGCCTCGTGCACCTGGGCGCAGATGTCGGCGACGTGCTCCTCGAACACACCGTGCGTCGAGGGGTACGTGATCATCAGCACCGACAGCTCGTCGCGGTACTGCTCGATCTTGGCGCGCAGGTCCTCGACGTCGATCTCACCGTCGTCGGCCGTCTTCACCACGACGACCTTCATGCCGGCCATCACGGCGCTCGCCGCGTTCGTGCCGTGCGCGGAGGACGGGATCAGGCAGACCGTGCGCTGCTCGTCGCCATTGGCGCGGTGGTACCCACGTACGGCGAGCAGCCCGGCCAGCTCGCCCTGGGAGCCGGCGTTCGGCTGGAGCGACACCTTGTCGTAGCCGGTGACCTCGGCGAGCCGCTCCTCCAGTTCCCGGATGAGCGTGAGGTAGCCCTGCGCCTGCTCGGCGGGCGCGAAGGGGTGCAGCTGCCCGAACTCGGGCCAGGTGACCGGCTCCATCTCGGTGGTCGCGTTGAGCTTCATGGTGCAGGAGCCCAGCGGGATCATGCCGCGGTCGAGCGCGTAGTCGCGGTCGGAGAGCCTGCGCAGGTAGCGCAGCATCGCGGTCTCGGAACGGTACTGGTGGAAGACCGGGTGGGTCAGGTAGTCGTCGGTACGCAGGAGCGCGGCCGGCAGTGTGTCCTCGGCCGCCGCGTCCAACGCCTCGATGTCGCCCTCGACGCCGAACGCGGTCCAGACGGCGCCCAGTTGGGCCCGCGTGGTGGTCTCGTCACAGGAGATCGACACGAGGTCCGCGTCGACGAGGTGCAGGTTGACCCCGCCCTCACGCGCGGCGGCGACGATCTCGGCGGCCCGGCCCGGCACCCGCGCGGTCAGCGTGTCGAAGTACGCGCCGTGCACGACCTCGACGCCGCCGGCCTTCAGCCCTTCGGCGAGGATCGTGGCGTACCGGTGCGTACGCCGCGCGATCGTCCTCAGTCCGTCGGGCCCGTGGTACACGGCGTACATGCCGGCCATCACGGCGAGCAGCACCTGGGCCGTACAGATGTTGCTGGTCGCCTTCTCGCGGCGGATGTGCTGCTCCCGCGTCTGCAGGGCGAGCCGGTACGCCTTGTGCCCGTCGGCGTCCACGGACACGCCCACGAGCCGGCCGGGCAGGCTGCGCGCGAACTTCTCACGCACGGCCATGTAACCGGCGTGCGGCCCGCCGAAGCCCATCGGCACACCGAACCGCTGCGTCGTACCGACCGCGATGTCGGCACCCAGCTCACCCGGCGAGGTGAGCAGCGTGAGCGCGAGCAGATCGGCGGCGACGGTGACGACCGCGCCCAGCTCGTGCGCCTGCTCGACGAGCGGCTTGATGTCGCGTACGGCACCGGAGGCGCCCGGGTACTGGATCAGCACGCCGTTGATCTCGCGCTCGGCGATCCCGGCGGGGATGCCTTCGCTCAGGTCGGCGACGACGACCTCGACGCCGGTCGGCTCGGCACGGGTCTCGATGACGGCGATGGTCTGCGGCAGCGCGTCCGCGTCGACCAGGAACAGGCCCTTCTTGTTCTTGCCCATCCGCCGGGACAGCGCCATGGCCTCCGCGGCCGCGGTGCCCTCGTCGAGCAGCGAGGCGCCGGAGGTCGGCAGCCCGGTCAGCTCGGCGACGACGGTCTGGAAGTTCAGCAGCGCCTCCAGCCGGCCCTGCGAGATCTCCGGCTGGTACGGCGTGTACGCGGTGTACCAGGCCGGGTTCTCCATCACGTTCCGGAGGATCACCGGCGGTGTGAAGGTGCCGTAGTAGCCGAGGCCGATCATGGAACCGAGGACCTGGTTGCGGTCGGCGAGGGAGCGCAGTTCGGCAAGCACCTCGGCCTCGGTGCGCGCGCCCGGCAGCTCCAGCGCCTCGGCGTTCTTGATGACGTCCGGGACGGCGGTCGCGGTCAGCTCGTCGAGCGACCCGTAGCCGACCTGGGCGAGCATCTTGGCCCGGGCTTCGGAATCGGGGCCGATGTGGCGCTGCTCGAAGGGGATTCCCTGTTCGAGATCGGAGAGCGGAATGCGATGGGCGGTCATTGCGGAGGCCTCCTGGTCTGACGCGACCTTCGAGGGGCACCCCTGCGCGGGTACCCCGACGGCCTCCCCCTCTGTCATCTCAACCTGAGAGCTTCGCCGGTCCGCCCGAGGGCGCTCCGGCTTTCACCGTCGGTGAGAGCGGAAGCCATAGACATCCGCCCTGCTTTCCAGAGTGACCTCGTCCGTGCGGTACGTGTGCCTGAGAGATTCCGGGGAGGATTTGCTCCTTCGGCGCCTCCGACGACTTCCGGAGGACTCTCCCGCACGGGGTCAGCAGCCATTTGCCAGCCTACCAGCGAGGACATTGCACGAGCTTTCGAGTGGCCGCCTTGCTGAATGTGCTCTTTCGTAGTGCTTACGGATGAGTTGCGACCAAGAGGAGGGCCCGTGCAGACCGACATCGATCCGCGCAACCTGATCGGCCGCAAGGCGTTCGACTGCCATGGCGCGAAGATCGGCACGATCGACGAGATCTACCTCGACGACGCGACCGGAGTGGCGGAGTGGGCGGCCATACGCACGGGCCTGTTCAGCAGGGACGCCTTCGTGCCCTTGGAGCCCAGCGAGCTGGTCGAGGGCACCCTCCGGATCCCCTTCGACCGCGCCCTGATCAAGGACGCCCCCGACTTCGGCGTGGGGCGACACCTTTCCCCGGAACAGGAATTGCAGCTCTACCACCACTACGGCCTCGACGTGGCCCCCCTCCCCCCGCTGCCGGACCACGACTTCGGCCGCCTGGCGGGAACGGACGAAGCCTGACCCCCCGGCCCCGCGCCCTCGGAGTCGACCCCGTCGGCCACGCCGGCCCCGCCTACCCCAGAACCTGCCGGCACCGCCACGGAACCGGCCGCCCGGGCCGCAGGGCCGCCCGTCCCACTCGAAGCACCGTCCCTCACCGCCGAAGACTCCTCCGTCCCACCCTCAGACCCCTCCCTCCCGGCCGAACACTCGCCCGCCCCACCCGAAGAGCCGGCCACACCGACCTCGGGCCCGGTTTCCTCCGCCCCGGAGGCCCCGGCCCCGGCGGCCTCCGGTCTTCGCGCCACCAACGGCAGCGGATCCACCGGTTCCAGATTCGGATCGTCGGTCCGGAACGTGCGTACCCGTCCAGGCTCCGAGTCGGGCGTCTCGAACCGCACCGTCACCCGGCCGAGGCCGCTGCCCTGCACCCACCCGTGCCCGTACTCGGCATGCCGTACGTCGTGCCCGGCACGCCAGTGCCGCTCGGCCACAGCCGGTTCCTCCCCTGCCGGCTCGTCCGACACCACGGCCCCCACCGTCTCCGGCTGCTCCTGCGCCACCGACTCGGCCGCCCCCACATGCGCCTGCGCGAACAGATCCTCCTGTGTGTAGTCGGCGAGCCCGCTGACACCCACCCCGAGCAGCCGTACGCCGCCCGTGGTGTCCACGGAGTCCAGCAGCCGGGCCGCCGCCTCCCGTACCACCGCGGGGTCGTCCGTGGGCCCCCTGAGCGTCTCGGAGCGGGTCAGCGTGGAGAAGTCGTACCGCCGCACTTTGAGGACGATGGTCCGCCCGGACAGCCCCGCACCGCGCAGCCGCTGCACACACCGATCCGCGAGCCGCTGCACCTCCATCCCGACCCGGGTCCTGTCATGGATGTCCACGTCGTAGGTGTCCTCGACCGACACCGACTTGGCCTCCCGCTCGGCCACCACCGGCCGCTCGTCGCGCGCCAGCGCCATGGCGTACAGCGCATGCCCGTGAGCCTTGCCCAGCAGCCGTACGAGCTCGTCCTCGCCCGCCTCGGCGAGCTCCTCGACCGTGGTGATCCCGGCCCGGCGCAGATGGTCCCCCGTGGCGGGCCCCACGCCGGGCAGCGTCCGCACGGACATCGGCCCGAGCATGGCCCGCTCCGTGCCCGGCTCTATCAGCACCAGCCCATCGGGCTTCGCCTCCTCGGAGGCGATCTTCGCGAGCATCTTGGAGGCGGCGAGCCCCACCGACCCCGTCAGCCCGGTGACGGTCCTGATGTCCGCGCGCAGCTTCACCCCGACCAGCCGCGCCGACTCCGCGTCCCAGGCCACTCCTCCGGCCTCCAGATCCACGAACGCCTCGTCCAGGCTCAGCGGCTCCACCAGCGGCGACAGGCCCCGCAGCAGCCCCATCACCTGCTCACTGACCTCCCGGTACAGACCGAAGCGCGGCACGAGATACGCGGCGTTCGGCGCCAGCCGTCGCGCCTGGGCCATGGGCATCGCCGAGTGCACCCCGAAAACCCGTGCCTCGTACGAGGCCGTGGCCACCACCCCGCGTGGTCCGAGCCCACCCACGACGACGGCCTTCCCGCGCAGGCTCGGCTTGGCTGCCTGCTCCGCCGAGGCGTAGAAGGCATCCATGTCGAGATGCAGGATCGTGGGCGCGTTTCTCACATCTCCGATGCTGCCCTACGCCACTGACAATGCCCCGGCTCCCCGGGGCATCACCTGTCGATCGCGACGCTTTCGCGGCGTCTTGCCCGCCGCTCCGTCCCAGCGCGTCGCGCCGTGCGCCCCGTACCTCAGACCGCCGTGCGCCCCGTACCTCAGACCGCCGTGCGCCCCGTACCTCAGACCGCCCGGTCGCTCCGTGCTTCAGACCGCCCGGTTGGCTTCAGACCGCCCGGTTGCGCCGTCGCGCCAGTTCGTCGGTGGGGTTGTGGCCTACCAGGGTCTCCCCCGTGTCGACCCGCTCCCCGTGCAGTTGCGAAAGCGCGCTCTCCACGTCCCGCCAGACCACGCCCACGGCGATGCCGAAGATGCCCTGGCCGCCCTGGAGCAGGGCATGGACCTCGTCGGGGGACGTGCACTCGTAGACCGTCGCTCCGTCGCTCATCAACGTCATCCGTTCCAGGTCCCGGAAGCCGCGCTCCCTGAGGTGCTGGACGGTGGTGCGGATGTTCTGCAGCGACACTCCGGTGTCGAGGAACCGCTTGACGATCTTCAGGACGACCACGTCCCGGAAGCTGTAGAGGCGCTGCGTCCCCGACCCGTAGGCGGGCCGCACGCTCGGCTCGACGAGGCCGGTCCTGGCCCAGTAGTCAAGCTGCCGGTAGGTGATGCCCGCGGCAGCGCATGCCGTGGGACCGCGATAGCCGACTTCCTCGGAAGCCGCCTCTTCGTCGCCCGCTACTGCCGTCGGCCGCTGATGAGCGGGGCCGGCCGCGCTGCCGTGAAGCGGGTACGGGCCGCTCTCCCCCAGACTGCGTCCGGGGGCACCCCCAGCCGTACCGTCGCCGCTGCTTCTCACGCCGACCTCCGTCCTTGACCTGCCTCCTCGACGGTAGGCAGTCACCAGGGGTGCGTCAACGATCGCCACACTCGGCACGCCGAGTGATAATCACCCTAGGAGTGGTTTCCCGTGCCCTCCCGCGGGGAAAGGCTAGCCGAATGCTTTCGGGGCGAGCCGCGTGACGCCCCCTGGCCACCGGCATGTGCCGCGCCCCGCCGACCGTGGGCGAAGAGGCGGGGCGCCGCCGCCGCAATCACCACGGCAGCGGGCCCTCCCGGTCATCAGCCCCGCACGGGCGGGCGTCACTGGCTGTTCGTACCGAAGTCCTCGGGCGAGATCTGGTCGAGGAACTCGCGGAACTTCTCGACCTCGTCCTCCTGCTCGTCGGGGATCGCGATACCTGCGTCGTCGAGGACCCCGTCGCTGCCATAGATCGGCGTTCCGGTACGCAGTGCCAGCGCTATGGCGTCGGACGGCCGCGCGCTCACCTCGACGCCGCTGGCGAACACCAGCTCCGCGTAGAAGACGCCTTCACGCAGATCCGTGATGCGCACTTCCGTGAGCTCCTGGCCGACGGCCTCCAGCACGTCCTTGAACAGGTCGTGGGTCAGCGGTCGTGCGGGGGCCATGCCCTGCTGGGCGAAGGCGATCGCCGTCGCCTCCCCGGGCCCGATCCAGATAGGGAGGTAACGGTCGCCTCCCACTTCACGCAGGAGCACGATCGGTTGGTTGGAGGGCATTTCCACCCGGACACCTACGACATCGAGCTCGTTCACACAGTAACCCTAGGCCGTGCCCGGGACGTTTGGGTAGTCGAGCACAGAACGGGTGGACGATCCGCCACCGGCGAACACGCCCCGACTCAGGGCAGGCGTACGCCCAGCGCGGTCTGCACCAGCGCGGCGTGCAGCTTCACCGCGAGCCCCGCCAGTTCCTTCGTACGAGCCTCCGCGTGGGCCCTGGTCTGCGGATTGCGGTGCCGCCTCAGCGGAGCCACCACCTGGTCCACCAGCCCCGCCTCACGGTCCGCGGCGGCCTTCATCACACGCAGATGCCTCGGCTCGATCCCGAAGCGCCCCAGCTCGACCACGAGGGTGGCGACAGTGACCGTCTCCGCGTCGTACGCCCCGTCCGGCAGCGGTGCGATGAGCCCGTACGACTCCCACTCCTCGAGCTCCTGCTCCCCGATCTCGGCGGCGGCCAGCAGCTCGGCGCGCCCCACCCGGGCCGCCGTGGGCGCCTCGGGCTCCCCGAAGAGGTCGACCAGGCTTTCTCCCTCGCCCGGGTCGCGTTGGCGCCCCATGGAGGGCAGCCGCACTTCCTCACCGCGCTCCAGGGCGTCCAGATGCTCTCGGATGACCTTCAGGGGCAGATAGTGGTCCCGCTGCATCCGGAGCACGTGACCGAGACGCTCGATGTCGCCGGCGCTGAACTTGCGATACCCCGAGGGGGTCCGCTGCGGCTCGATGAGGCCCTCCGACTCCAGAAATCTGATCTTGGAGATCGTGATGTCGGGGAACTCGTCACGCAGAGCGTTGAGCACCGTGCCGATGCTCATCAGCTCGCCGTCCGTGGCGGCGGTGCCACTGCCGGCACCGCCGCTCGGTGTGTGAAGCATGGGCCCTTCCCTGTCGGGTCAGATGCCCCGCTGGCTCGCGTAGAAGACCAGCCGGTACTTGCCGATCTGCACCTCGTCACCGTTGGAGAGAGCGACCTGGTCGATGCGCTCCCGGTTGACATAGGTGCCGTTCAGGCTGCCGACGTCGGCCACCGTGAACGTGCCGTCCGCACCGCGACGGAACTCGACATGGCGGCGTGACACGGTCACGTCGTCCAAGAAGATGTCGCTCTGCGGGTGGCGCCCCGCCGTGGTCAGCTCACCGTCCAGCAGGAAGCGGCTGCCCGAGTTGGGGCCGCGGCGCACCACCAGGAGCGCCGAGCCGAGCGGCAACGCGTCGACGGCCGCCTGCGCCTCGGGGGACAGCGTGGGCATCGCCGTCTGGCCGGTGACCTCGGCATCGTAGGCCTCGAGACCCGAGATGGAGATCGTGGAGGTCGTCTCGGACGGCCGCTCCGGAGCCGCCCCGCCCCGCAGCGGAGCACCGCAGTTGGAGCAGAAACGGCTGTTTTCCGCGTTGCGGTTACCGCACCTCGTACACACCAGGGCCGACATCGACGGATCCTCCTGCCGCGGCTGCCCCGCCGGGGCATTGGACGCATACGGGTCGGAGCCGAACCCTCCACCCGCACCTGAGGTTGACGGATCCCCGAAACCTATGCGGCCGGACTGGGCAGGGTCAACAGACGACGCGCCCTGACCACCGGAAATGTCGCCACCGGGTCCACCGACCTGATCGCGGAACAGCGGGCGCTCGCCGCCCTGTGCCTCCGCATCCCCGGAGCGCGGCGCGCGATGGCGGGCAGTGGCGTTGTCGCTGCCCTCTCGAGAGCTCTTGCCGAACAACTTCGCAAACAACTTCACGGGCGATTCCCCTTGACCGAAACAGACCCGCCCGTGGGGCAGGACGAACCCTGATTGAACACACCGGTCGACCCGGACATCCTCACAACGTCCGTATCCACCAGACAGTTTCCACCACGCACCACCCATTCGGTGCGCCGACCCCCCGCAACCTCATGCCCTCGCCGGGCGACCCCCATGCACCTCGCGTTCACTCGGAGGACGACCGAGCGTAGTCAGGCCGCTTCGCCGCTCGCAAGGCGTCCACAATGATCTTCGTCGAACGCTCCACCGCGACGGTGGCCTGCTCCTTCTCAAGAGTCTGCACCACGCCACCCGGGATGTTGAGCGCCGGCTCGAGGTCCTGCGACTTGCCGATGACCTTGAAACGATACGGCTGGCTGATCTTGTTCCCGTCGACACTCACACTCTTGCCGGAGTCCGTCAGATAGGTGTTGGCGACGACCCTCACACCGTTCACCTGGATCGCCTCCGCGCCGGCCGCGCGCAACTCCTGGACCGCGTCGAGCAGCATGTCCGCCCGGACCGTCCCCTTCGGGTCGTCGATGGTCATCGTGATGCCAGGTCCCTGTGCCGCGACCGTGCCCGCCAGAATGCCGAGTTGCTTCTCCTTCTCGACCGTCTGCTTACGGGCCTCCTCGGCCTGGTTCGAGCTGTTCTCCAGCTCGGACCGCTGGTCCTCGAGACCTTGCTTCTCGTCCGCAAGACGCTGTGTGCGGTTGTCGAGTTCATCGAGGATGCGTACGAGATCCTCCTGGCGCGCCCCGCGCAAGGCGTTGCCGCTGTCACTGTTGGACGCCACCTGCACGGCCAGACCGAAGCCGAGGCCGAACAGCAGCAGCGCGACAATGAGTTGCGCACGGCTGACGCGCGGCGGCCACAGTCCCTGCACCAGGCGCTGACGGCCGGTCAACCCAGGCCCGGAGCCCTTGGTGGCGTCCTCGTTCGCGGTCTCCGCGGCCGTCTCGGGCACCTCTTCCGGCAGCTCTCTGCGCAGCCGGTGCTCGGCGGCCTCCGGCGTGTCCGGTCCCTTGGGCGTCTCGTCCTCATGGCTCATCTGTCTCACGCCCTGAAGACGTGCCGACGGATCGCCGCGGCGTTGGAGAAGATGCGGATGCCGAGGACGACCACGACACCGGTGGACAGCTGGGCGCCGACACCCAGCTTGTCGCCCAGGAAGACGATCAGCGCGGCGACGACGACGTTCGACAGGAACGACACCACGAAGACCTTGTCGTCGAAGATGCCGTCGAGCATGGCACGCAGACCGCCGAACACGGCATCGAGTGCGGCCACGACGGCAATGGGAAGGTAAGGCTCCACGACCGCCGGAACCTCGGGCCGGACCAACAATCCAGCCACGACTCCCACGACGAGGCCCAGTACGGCGATCACGATGTGCCCTTCTCTGTGCTCGGCTGTGCTGTACGTACGATCACACTCGGTGCGGCGGGCAGCCGGACGTCACCCTGGACGGAGATGCCGGTCCGGATGCCGTAGTTCTCCTGCAACGCGTGCAGATACAGCCCGTCGGGGCTGTTCTGGAACCCGGTGCTGAGGTGCTTGCCGTCCCCCACCGCGAGCACCGTGTACGGCGGTACGAGCGGCTTGTTGTCGACCAGTATCGCGTCACCCGCGGCCCGGATGGCCGACAGGGCCGTCAACCGCTGCCCGTTGATCGCAACGGCTTCGGCGCCGGACTCCCACAGTCCGTTCACCACACGCTGCATGTCGCGGTCCCGGACGCGTCCGGTGTCGGAGAACCCGGAGGTCTCTCGCGGATCACCGTTGCCGCCGGTGCTGGCTTCCTTGGCGTCGTCCACGACGAGCTTCACCCCGGGGCCGTGGACTGCGACGGCACCCGACAGGATGCCCACTACGTCGGCCTGGTCGCCGCCGCCGTACTTCTTCAGTGCCTCGCGCTGCCGCGCGCTCACGTCGTCCCGCAAAGTGTCGACGCTGCTCTCGAGCTTGTCCGCGACCGTGGTCTCACGCCCGATGCGGTCGACGAGCTCCTGACGCTCCTTGGCGATCGTCGGGGCCGCTATCCGCGCCTGCGCCGCACCCACGGTCACCACCAGCGCCGCCAGGACCAGTCCGGCCGCGAGACCTAGCTTGGCCCGCACGGTCTTCGGCATGCCGCCGGTGCCCTCGGCCTTCTTCCGGGCGGCGGCCTCGGCATATCCGTCGTCGAGGCTGTGATCCATGACGTTGGTGAGCAGCGACATGGAGGCGTCCGGGCGCGGGGGGCGCGTAGGGGTGCTCCGAACGGGGGGCGGCTGCGGCATGCCGCACATCGTCGCACGTCGCGAGTACTACCTCCGAATGGCCCCACCGGCGTGCCGGACAGGCCCCCTTGGGGACACTTGTCCGGCACGCGCGTGTGCTCAGCGGCCGGCGCTGTCCACGACCGCCGCCCATTCGTCGAGCAGGGCCTCCGCGGAGGCGTCGTCGGGCCCCTCGGCCCACAGATGTGTGACCGCCTCGGCGGGATCGGGCAGCACCATCACCCAACGCCCGTCGGACTCGACGACCCGCACGCCGTCCGTCGTGTCGACAAAGCGATCGCCGGCCGCCTCGACGACCCGCCGCATCACCAGCCCCTTGACGGCCCAAGGAGTCGCCAGGTCACGCTTCAGCACGTGGGCCCGCGGGATCCGCGCATCGATCTGGCTGAGCGTGAGCTGTGTCCGCGCCACCAGACCGATCAGCCGCACGAAGGCCGCCGTACCGTCGAAGACACTGCTGAACTCGGGGATGATGAACCCGCCGCGCCCGTCACCACCGAAGATGGTCGATTCGTCGCCTCCCACCCGCGTCAGATCATCGGGCGACGTGGTCGTCCACTCGACCTGCGTCCCGTGATAAGCCGCCACCTGCTCAGCGATCCTGGTCGTCGTCACCGGCAGCGCCACGCGGCCGCTGCGTCGCTCCGCGGCCACCAGGTCGAGCATGACGAGCAGTGCCCGGTCGTCCTCGACGATCCGCCCCTTCTCGTCGACGAGCGACAGTCGCTCACCGACGGGGTCGAAGCGCACGCCGAACGCGGCCCTCGCGGATGCGACGATCTCACCGAGCCGCACCAGCCCGGAGCGCCGCGCATCGGCCGTCTCCGTGGGCCGGGACTCGTCGAGGCCGGGGTTGATGGTGAGCGCGTCGACACCCAGCTTGCCGAGCAGACTGGGCAGCACAAGCCCCGCACTGCCGTTCGACGCGTCCACGACGACCTTGAGCCCCGACTCGGAGATACCGGTCGTGTCGACGTTCCGCAGCAGCGACCCGGTGTACGAGTCGAAGACGCTCGCCGGGAAGTGCAGGTCCCCGATCTCTCCCGGGAAGGCTCGCCGGTACTCCTGCCGCGCGAACACTCGGTCCAGCTTCCGCTGACTGCCCTGCGAGAGGTCGGCACCCTGCCCGTCGAAGAACATGATGTCCACGGAGTCCGGCACCCCGGGCGTCGTACGGATCATGATCCCGCCGGCGCTGCCTCTCGCGGTCTGCTGTCGCGCGACGGGCAGCGGTACGTTCTCCAGGTCGCGTACGTCGATGGCGCTGGTCTGCAGCGCCGAGATGACCGCCCGCTTCAGCGCACGCGCGCCTCGGGAGTGGTCACGGGCCGTGGTGACGGTCGAGCCCTTCTTGAGCGTGGTCGCATACGCTCCCGCGAGCCGCACGACGAGTTCCGGCGTGATCTCCACGTTCAGGATCCCGGTCACGCCACGGGCGCCGAACAGATGCGCCTGCCCCCGCGACTCCCAGATCACCGAGGTGTTGACGAACGCGCCGGCCTCGATGGTCTTGAACGGGTAGACCCGCACATTCCCCTGGATGATCGATTCTTCACCGACGAGACACTCGTCGCCGATGACGGCGCCGTCCTCGATCCGGGCGGCCCGCATGATGTCGGTGTTCTTGCCGATGACGCAACCACGCAGATTGCTGTGCTGCCCGATGTACACGTTGTCGTGGACCACGGCCCTGTGCAGAAAGGCCCCGCTCTTCACGACGACATTCGACCCGACGACGGTGTGCTCGCGGATTTCGACGTCAGCCTCGACCTTGGCGTAGTCACCGATGTAGAGCGGCCCGCGCAGCACGGCGTCGGGGTGCACTTCGGCACCCTCCGCGACCCATACGCCCGGGGAGATCTCGAAGCCGTCGATCTCGACGTCGACCTTGCCCTCCAGGACGTCGGCTTGGGCCTTCACATAGCTCTCGTGGGTGCCCACGTCCTCCCAGTAGCCCTCGGCGACATAGCCGTAGACCGGCTTGCCGTCCTTCATCAGCTGCGGGAAGACATCGCCGGACCAGTCGACGGAGACGTCGGCCTCGACGTAGTTGAAGACTTCGGGCTCCATGACATAGATGCCCGTGTTCACGGTGTCCGAGAAGACCTGTCCCCAGGTGGGCTTCTCGAGGAAGCGCTCGACCTTGCCTTCTTCGTCGACGATGGTGATGCCGAATTCCAGAGGATTGGGCACGCGCGTCAGACAGACGGTGACCAGCGCACCCTTTTCCTTGTGGAAATTGATCAGCTCGGTGAGATCGAAGTCGGTCAGGGCATCACCGGAGATGACGAGGAAAGTGTCGTCCTTCAGCGCTTCCTCGGCGTTCTTGACGCTCCCGGCGGTACCGAGTGGCTTCTCCTCATTGGCATAAGTGAGCTCCATGCCGAGCTCTTCGCCGTCACCGAAGTAGTTCTTGACGAGAGACGCCAAGAACTGCACAGTTACGACGGTCTCGTTGAGCCCATGCCTTTTGAGTAGCCGCAGGACATGCTCCATGATCGGCCGGTTTACCACCGGCAGGAGCGGCTTGGGCATACTCGAGGTCATCGGGCGAAGGCGTGTGCCTTCGCCTCCGGCCATCACGACGGCCTTCATGTCGGAAGCGTCCTCCTCTGAGAGACGACGGTCTAGCCGACTTCACCCATCTAGATTGTCCCGCAGTTTTCCCGCGCGGGCCATCGCGCCACTACGGCCGCCCAATCAGGCGGGATCAATCGGCTACGGCGTCCGCCCTGACAAGTCGGCGGACCTGAACCATGTAGAGGACTCCTGCCCACCAATACAGCGTTGTACCCCATCCGGCGAACGCCCATCCGAAAATAGCAGCGAGTGACCCGATCCATCCACTTGAGTCACTCAGAAGCAGCAAGGGGAAGGCGTACATCAGGTTGAAGGTGGCGGCCTTCCCGAGGAAGTTCACCTGGGGTGGCGGATAGCCGTGGCGCCTGAGGATACCCACCATCACCAGCAGAACCAGCTCTCGCGCCAGCAGTGCGGCGGTCAACCAGATTGGCAGAATCTCGCGCCAGGTGAGACCCACCAAAGTCGAGAGAATGTAGAGCCGGTCAGCCGCGGGGTCGAGGAGCCGGCCGAGGCTGCTGATCTGGTTCCAGCGCCGGGCGAGCTTGCCGTCCAGGTAGTCACTGATGCCGCTCAGCGCCAGGACCAGAAGCGCCCAGCCATCGCTCTTCGGGCCGCCGAACTCGGGCCGGAGGATCAGCCACAGGAAGACGGGTACGCCGACGAGCCGCGCCATGCTGAGGATGTTCGGGATGGTGAGGACCCGGTCTGTCTGGACGCGGGTCTCCTGGACCTCCACCCGGGGGCCTCCTGTGGGAAACGAGCCAACGATGCCCCCTGACCCTACCCGCAGCCGTCAGACCCGGGTGCAGAGGGGTGGCGACGCCCCGGAAAACAAAAAAGCTCCGGCTCTTGGGCATATTGCCCAAGAGCCGGAGCTCTAAAAGAAGTTCGGCGGCGTCCTACTCTCCCACAGGGTCCCCCCTGCAGTACCATCGGCGCTGTAAGGCTTAGCTTCCGGGTTCGGAATGTAACCGGGCGTTTCCCTCACGCTATGACCACCGAAACACTATGAAACTGTCAACCGCACCATCCCGTGACCATGGAATGGGGTTGTTCGTGGTTTCAGAACCAACACAGTGGACGCGAGCAACTGAGGACAAGCCCTCGGCCTATTAGTACCAGTCACCTCCAGCGGTTACCCGCCTTCCAGATCTGGCCTATCAACCCAGTCGTCTACTGGGAGCCTTACCCTCTCAAGGAGGTGGGAATACTCATCTCGAAGCAGGCTTCCCGCTTAGATGCTTTCAGCGGTTATCCCTCCCGAACGTAGCCAACCAGCCATGCCCTTGGCAGGACAACTGGCACACCAGAGGTTCGTCCGTCCCGGTCCTCTCGTACTAGGGACAGCCCTTCTCAATATTCCTGCGCGCGCAGCGGATAGGGACCGAACTGTCTCACGACGTTCTAAACCCAGCTCGCGTACCGCTTTAATGGGCGAACAGCCCAACCCTTGGGACCGACTCCAGCCCCAGGATGCGACGAGCCGACATCGAGGTGCCAAACCATCCCGTCGATATGGACTCTTGGGGAAGATCAGCCTGTTATCCCCGGGGTACCTTTTATCCGTTGAGCGACGGCGCTTCCACAAGCCACCGTCGGATCACTAGTCCCGACTTTCGTCCCTGCTCGACCCGTCGGTCTCACAGTCAAGCTCCCTTGTGCACTTACACTCAACACCTGATTGCCAACCAGGCTGAGGGAACCTTTGGGCGCCTCCGTTACTCTTTAGGAGGCAACCGCCCCAGTTAAACTACCCATCAGACACTGTCCCTGATCCGGATCACGGACCCAGGTTAGACATCCAGCACGACCAGACTGGTATTTCAACGACGACTCCACCCACACTGGCGTGCGGGCTTCAAAGTCTCCCAGCTATCCTACACAAGCCGAACCGAACACCAATATCAAACTGTAGTAAAGGTCCCGGGGTCTTTCCGTCCTGCTGCGCGAAACGAGCATCTTTACTCGTAGTGCAATTTCACCGGGCCTATGGTTGAGACAGTCGAGAAGTCGTTACGCCATTCGTGCAGGTCGGAACTTACCCGACAAGGAATTTCGCTACCTTAGGATGGTTATAGTTACCACCGCCGTTTACTGGCGCTTAAGTTCTCAGCTTCGCCAAACCGAAGTTTGACTAACCGGTCCCCTTAACGTTCCAGCACCGGGCAGGCGTCAGTCCGTATACATCGCCTTACGGCTTCGCACGGACCTGTGTTTTTAGTAAACAGTCGCTTCTCGCTGGTCTCTGCGGCCACCCCCAGCTCACCAAGTAAATTGGATCACCAGTGATGGCCCCCCTTCTCCCGAAGTTACGGGGGCATTTTGCCGAGTTCCTTAACCATAGTTCACCCGAACGCCTCGGTATTCTCTACCTGACCACCTGAGTCGGTTTAGGGTACGGGCCGCCATGAAACTCGCTAGAGGCTTTTCTCGACAGCATAGGATCATCCACTTCACCACAATCGGCTCGGCATCAGGTCTCAGCCTTAATGCGCGACGGATTTACCTATCGCACGGCCTACACCCTTACCCCGGGACAACCACCGCCCGGGATGGACTACCTTCCTGCGTCACCCCATCACTCACCTACTACCACCTTGGGTCAGCGGCTCCACCACTCCCCTTTGCCCGAAGGCTCCAGGGCGGCTTCACGGCCTTAGCATTAATGGGCTCGATGTTTGACGCTTCACAGCGGGTACCGGAATATCAACCGGTTATCCATCGACTACGCCTGTCGGCCTCGCCTTAGGTCCCGACTTACCCTGGGCAGATCAGCTTGACCCAGGAACCCTTAGTCAATCGGCGCACACGTTTCTCACGTGTGTATCGCTACTCATGCCTGCATTCTCACTCGTGAACCGTCCACCACTGCCTTCCGGCGCGGCTTCACCCGGCACACGACGCTCCCCTACCCATCCATACAGGCGTTGGCCCTATTGTATGAATGACACGACTTCGGCGGTACGCTTGAGCCCCGCTACATTGTCGGCGCGGAATCACTAGACCAGTGAGCTATTACGCACTCTTTCAAGGGTGGCTGCTTCTAAGCCAACCTCCTGGTTGTCTGTGCGACTCCACATCCTTTCCCACTTAGCGTACGCTTAGGGGCCTTAGTCGATGCTCTGGGCTGTTTCCCTCTCGACCATGGAGCTTATCCCCCACAGTCTCACTGCCGCGCTCTCACTTACCGGCATTCGGAGTTTGGCTAAGGTCAGTAACCCGGTAGGGCCCATCGCCTATCCAGTGCTCTACCTCCGGCAAGAAACACACGACGCTGCACCTAAATGCATTTCGGGGAGAACCAGCTATCACGGAGTTTGATTGGCCTTTCACCCCTAACCACAGGTCATCCCCCAGGTTTTCAACCCTGGTGGGTTCGGTCCTCCACGAAGTCTTACCTCCGCTTCAACCTGCCCATGGCTAGATCACTCCGCTTCGGGTCTTGAGCGCGCTACTAAATCGCCCTATTCGGACTCGCTTTCGCTACGGCTTCCCCACACGGGTTAACCTCGCAACACACCGCAAACTCGCAGGCTCATTCTTCAAAAGGCACGCAGTCACGACGCACCGAGTAAACTCGATGCGCGACGCTCCCACGGCTTGTAGGCACACGGTTTCAGGTACTATTTCACTCCGCTCCCGCGGTACTTTTCACCATTCCCTCACGGTACTATCCGCTATCGGTCACCAGGGAATATTTAGGCTTAGCGGGTGGTCCCGCCAGATTCACACGGGATTTCTCGGGCCCCGTGCTACTTGGGTGTCTCTCAAACGAGCCGCTGATGTTTCGACTACGGGGGTCTTACCCTCTACGCCGGACCTTTCGCATGTCCTTCGCCTACATCAACGGTTTCTGACTCGTCTCACGGCCGGCAGACCGTAAAAGAGAGATCCCACAACCCCGTATACGCAACCCCTGCCGGGTCTCACACGCATACGGTTTGGCCTCATCCAGTTTCGCTCGCCACTACTCCCGGAATCACGGTTGTTTTCTCTTCCTGCGGGTACTGAGATGTTTCACTTCCCCGCGTTCCCTCCACATACCCTATGTGTTCAGGTATGGGTGACAGCCCATGACGACTGCCGGGTTTCCCCATTCGGAAACCCCCGGATCAAAGCCTGGTTGACGGCTCCCCGGGGACTATCGTGGCCTCCCACGTCCTTCATCGGTTCCTGGTGCCAAGGCATCCACCGTGCGCCCTTAAAAACTTGGCCACAGATGCTCGCGTCCACTGTGCAGTTCTCAAACAACGACCAACCACCCGTCACAACCCGCCGAAGCAGATCTTTACCGGGGCCGGCACTGAAGGCAGCCACAATCGGCCGTACCCTCAGACACCCAACAGCGTGCCCGACACCCTCGCCCTCCCATGTTCGCTTTCCACGCCGAAGCAGTACTTGCCAACCTGAGCAGGTCGAGTGTGCCGAATAATCAACGTTCCACCCTTGAGCAACCAGCATCAGACAGTCGCTGATGTACTGGCCTCTGACCTCACCCCGAAGGGATCGGTAAGAAGTGCTCCTTAGAAAGGAGGTGATCCAGCCGCACCTTCCGGTACGGCTACCTTGTTACGACTTCGTCCCAATCGCCAGTCCCACCTTCGACAGCTCCCTCCCACAAGGGGTTGGGCCACCGGCTTCGGGTGTTACCGACTTTCGTGACGTGACGGGCGGTGTGTACAAGGCCCGGGAACGTATTCACCGCAGCAATGCTGATCTGCGATTACTAGCAACTCCAACTTCATGGGGTCGAGTTGCAGACCCCAATCCGAACTGAGACCGACTTTTTGAGATTCGCTCCACCTTGCGGTATCGCAGCTCATTGTATCGGCCATTGTAGCACGTGTGCAGCCCAAGACATAAGGGGCATGATGACTTGACGTCGTCCCCACCTTCCTCCGAGTTGACCCCGGCGGTCTCCTGTGAGTCCCCATCACCCCGAAGGGCATGCTGGCAACACAGAACAAGGGTTGCGCTCGTTGCGGGACTTAACCCAACATCTCACGACACGAGCTGACGACAGCCATGCACCACCTGTACACCGACCACAAGGGGGGCACTATCTCTAATGCTTTCCGGTGTATGTCAAGCCTTGGTAAGGTTCTTCGCGTTGCGTCGAATTAAGCCACATGCTCCGCTGCTTGTGCGGGCCCCCGTCAATTCCTTTGAGTTTTAGCCTTGCGGCCGTACTCCCCAGGCGGGGAACTTAATGCGTTAGCTGCGGCACCGACGACGTGGAATGTCGCCAACACCTAGTTCCCACCGTTTACGGCGTGGACTACCAGGGTATCTAATCCTGTTCGCTCCCCACGCTTTCGCTCCTCAGCGTCAGTAATGGCCCAGAGATCCGCCTTCGCCACCGGTGTTCCTCCTGATATCTGCGCATTTCACCGCTACACCAGGAATTCCGATCTCCCCTACCACACTCTAGCTAGCCCGTATCGAATGCAGACCCGGGGTTAAGCCCCGGGCTTTCACACCCGACGTGACAAGCCGCCTACGAGCTCTTTACGCCCAATAATTCCGGACAACGCTTGCGCCCTACGTATTACCGCGGCTGCTGGCACGTAGTTAGCCGGCGCTTCTTCTGCAGGTACCGTCACTTTCGCTTCTTCCCTGCTGAAAGAGGTTTACAACCCGAAGGCCGTCATCCCTCACGCGGCGTCGCTGCATCAGGCTTTCGCCCATTGTGCAATATTCCCCACTGCTGCCTCCCGTAGGAGTCTGGGCCGTGTCTCAGTCCCAGTGTGGCCGGTCGCCCTCTCAGGCCGGCTACCCGTCGTCGCCTTGGTGAGCCACTACCTCACCAACAAGCTGATAGGCCGCGGGCTCATCCTGCACCGCCGGAGCTTTTAACCCTCACAGATGCCTGCGAGAGTATTATCCGGTATTAGACCCCGTTTCCAGGGCTTGTCCCAGAGTGCAGGGCAGATTGCCCACGTGTTACTCACCCGTTCGCCACTAATCCACCCCGAAGGGCTTCATCGTTCGACTTGCATGTGTTAAGCACGCCGCCAGCGTTCGTCCTGAGCCAGGATCAAACTCTCCGTGAATGTTTTCCCGTAATCGGGACGACACCACGAGAGCGGAACAGCCGGGCGGAATAAGCCCAGCCGTTCACAGCGTCCTCGCTGTGCGCCTACCGAACAACGTCGGCAGGACTTTTTCAAAGGAACCTCGTCCCAGCCGATCGGCCGGAGACGGGGTATCAACATATCTGGCGTTGATTTTTGGCACGCTGTTGAGTTCTCAAGGAACGGACGCTTCCTTTGTACTCACCCGAGAGACTCTCTCAGGCTTTCCTCCGGGCGCTTCCCTTCGGTCTTGCGTTTCCGACTCTATCAGATCGTTTTCCGATCCGATTTCCTCGGCGCTTTCCAGGTTTCCGCTTTCGCGTTTCCCTTTCCGGCGGTTCCGACTCTATCAGCGTTTTTCCGTCTCTCTGACCACCGTCCTGCGGACATGCAGAACGAGACCCCGAGATAGGATCTGACAAGTTGGATGCTGCCCGGCGGGGACACTTGGTCGCGTCGCTCAGCCTCAAGCAGGAGTACGACTGTACCTGGGGCGTCGAGTGGGCGCAAATCGTTTGCGCTCTGCTCCTAGGGCTGTCAACCGGTCCGTCTCGCGGGGAACCGGCACTTCATATGACATACGCTGCTCAACAGTGCGCCGTCCGGGACAGGCAGTGACGGCCCATTTGAATCTCCACCCCTGGGAGGCTTCCCATGACCACCGTGACGTCCCCTCTTGCAGGACGCGCCATCGGACTCGCCGCAGTGCCGGACCCCGTCTTCTCCGGGGCGATGGTCGGCCCCGGCACGGCGATCGACCCCGTGCGCGAGCCCTCGGAGGCTGTCGCCCCTGTGGACGGAGTCATCGTCTCGCTTCATCCGCACGCCTTCGTGGTCGTCGACGGTGAGGGACACGGGGTGCTGACGCACCTCGGCATCGACACCGTCCAGCTCAACGGCGAGGGCTTCGAGCTGCTCGTCAACAAGGGTGACACCGTGACGCGCGGGCAGGCCGTGGTCCGTTGGAACCCGGCCGCCGTCGAGGAAGCCGGCAAGTCCCCGGTGTGCCCGGTCGTGGCACTCGAGGCCACGGTCGATTCGCTGGGCGATGTCCGTGACGAGGGCGACGTGAAGGCCGGCGACCCGCTCTTCTCCTGGCAGTGACATCAACGCCGTATTAGACGGCAGGCAGACAATCATCACGGCGGCGGGAGTCGCCGCACTATCGGAGACGGGTGAGATGGAGACAACGCTGCGAGGCGTCGGCGTGAGCCACGGTGTGGCGATCGGCGAGGTTCGGCACATGGGGACGGCGGTGCTGGAACCGCCTGCCAAGCAGATTCCGGCGGAGGACGCGGAGCGCGAACAGGGGCGCGCCCACAAGGCCGTGGACGCTGTGGCGGCCGACCTGATTGCGCGCGGCAACCTGGCGGGGGGCGAAGCACAGGCGGTGCTCGAGGCTCAGGCACTGATGGCCCAGGACCCCGAGTTGATGGCGGACGTGGAGCGTCGCATCGCCGTCGGCAGCACCGCGGAGCGCGCGGTGTACGACGCCTTCGCCTCGTACCGTGCCCTGCTGGCCGGCGCGGGTGAGTACCTGGCCGGGCGTGTGGCCGACCTCGACGACGTGCGGAACCGTATCGTCGCCCGGCTGTTGGGGGTGCCCATGCCGGGTGTCCCGGACAGCGACGAGCCCTACGTCCTCATCGCGCGTGACCTCGCGCCCGCCGACACCGCTCTGCTGGACCCGACCCTGGTTCTCGGTTTCGTGACCGAGGAGGGCGGGCCGACCAGCCACAGCGCGATTCTGGCGCGGGCGTTGGGTGTGCCCGCCGTGGTTGCGCTGCCGGGTGCGGGTGAGATCGGCGAAGGCATAGTGATCGCCGTGGACGGCAGCACCGGTGAGATCTTCGTGAATCCGAGTCCGGAGAAGAAGGAACAGCTGGAGGCCGCGGCCGCCGAGCGCAAGGCCGCGCTGTCCGCGTCCACCGGGCCGGGCGCCACCTCCGACGGGCACAAGGTGCCGCTGCTGGCCAATGTCGGCGGTCCCGCTGACGTGCCTGCCGCCGTCGAGGCGGGGGCCGAGGGTGTCGGTCTGTTCCGTACCGAGTTCCTCTTCCTCGATGACAGCAAGAACGCGCCGAGCGAGGAGAAGCAGGTCGAGGCGTACCGCCAGGTTCTCGAGGCGTTCCCCGAGGGCCGTGTCGTCGTGCGAGTGCTCGACGCGGGCGCGGACAAGCCGCTGGAGTTCCTGACTCCGGCGGACGAGCCGAACCCGGCGCTGGGCGTGCGCGGTCTGCGGATTCTGCTCGAACACCCCGACGTGCTGCGCACGCAGCTGACCGCACTGGCCAAGGCGGCGGAGGGACTGCCCGTCTACCTCGAGGTCATGGCTCCGATGGTGGCGGACCGTACCGACGCCAAGGCGTTCGCGGACGCGTGCCGGGAGGCCGGGCTGCAGGCGAAGTTCGGCGCGATGGTGGAGATTCCGTCGGCCGCGCTGCGGGCGCGCTCGATCCTCCAGGAGGTCGAGTTCCTTTCGCTGGGGACCAACGACCTCGCCCAGTACACCTTCGCCGCCGACCGGCAGGTGGGTGCCGTGTCGCGGCTGCAGGACCCGTGGCAGCCCGCTCTGCTCGACCTGGTCGCGCTGTCCGCCGAGGCGGCGAAGGCCGAGGGCAAGAGCTGTGGCGTCTGTGGCGAGGCCGCGTCGGACCCGCTGCTCGCGTGTGTGCTGACCGGTCTGGGTGTCACCTCCCTGTCGATGGGTGCGGCGTCGATTCCTTATGTACGGGCGACGCTGGCGAAGTACACGCTGGCCCAGTGCGAGCGGGCCGCGGCCGCCGCACGTGCCGCGGACACGGCCGAAGAGGCGCGCAACGCGGCTCAGGCGGTGCTGTCCGGCGAATAGACGGCACCGGACGTCGTAGCGGTTTGTCGAGGGGCGCTTCACCTGTCGGTGGGGCGCCCCTCGTTCGTTCAGGCGCCCTTCGCTCGGTCAGTGGGTGTGGCCTGTGGGGTGTTCCGCGTCGCCGAGGTCGGGCGGTTCGCTGTAGTCGACGCCGGATTCCGGCGAGACGATCTCTCCGGATGCGATGTCGGTGCAGTAGGCGTCGAAGACCTCCCCCGCGGTGAGGGGGTGCAGGCCTTCGCCGCGCAGGCGCCAGCCGTAGACACGGTCGGTCCTGCCGGGGGCGCTGGTGCGCATGACGAGGCCGCCCGCGCTCCGGGTCGCGATGCCGAGGGCGAGGACCGTCGTGAACTCGAGGGCCTCGGTCTCGTCGAGGCGGGCTGTGCCGTCCGCGTCGTCATCGGCGTGGAGCACCGCGATGACTCCTTCAGGGGTGGTGGAGACACTGCACACGAGGTGGCGGTGGCCCGGGTCCGCGGTGTCGAGGACGCGGGCGAGGAGGTGGGACGCGCGGGCGAAGGCGGCCCGGCCGATGTCCTCGCCGCAGGAGGCGCAGGAGCCGATGCGGGTGAGGACGGTCGTCGCGTACTGCCAGGTGGCTCGTCGGACCGCTTCGTCGATGAGGTTCGGGACCAGGTCGGCCAGCGGTTGGCCCTCGTACGGGACGGTCGGGCCGGTCGCGGCGAGTTCCGCGGTGAAGCGGGTGCGGCTGGACGGCGCGTCCGGTTCCAGGCCTGTCTCGGCGCAGAACTCCGCGTACTCCTCGGGGTCGAAGAGGGCCACCGTGGTGTGGCCGCCCTGGGCGGCGAGGGTCCTCAGCAGGGCTTCCACCTGCTGGAGGTAGGTCGCGTGGTCGTCGAAGGCGAAGGTGCGGTAGCGCAGCATCGCAGTGAAGTCGTGTTCGTCGGTCAACAAGCCGATGGTGCCGGCGATTTCGCGGCGCAGTACGCGTCGCATGGTCTGGTGCTCGGTGTGCGCCATGTTTCCCCCTGTGCGCAGTCGATCAATGCTCACTCACAGTAACTGGCGGCACTGACAACGACGGTCCGGCCAGGCGGTCGCGCACCAGCCGGTGCTGGATCAGGCAGGTCACGGCGATGGTGGCGCCGAAGACGGTCCAGCCGGCCGGTCCGGTCGCGATGGCCGCTGTGACGGCGAGTGGCCCGACGCTGCGCTGGACGGACTGGGCGAGGCCGTGGACGCCGAGGTAGGCGCCCTGCGCGGTGGCCGGTGCCAGTGCGACGGAGAGTTCCCAGGAGACGGTGGCGTAGAGCATCTCGGCCATCGTGAAGGAGACGGCTGCGGCGGTGAGGCAACCGGTCGCGATAGGGGTGCCGCCGGCGGACGAAAGGGCCATGGCCACGCCGCCCAGCGCGAAGAAGGCAGCGAGGGGCAGCAACAGGGCGCGTGCCGCGGTCGTGGTGGCGCCGAATCGGGCCAGGGGTACCTGGAGGGCCACCACGAGCACGTTGTTGAGGACCAGGAGCAGCGGCGCGAGGCCGTGGGGTGCGTTGCTTCCGTGGACGATCCACAGGGGCAGGCCGACTTTGAACACCGCGTCGTGGAGGCAGAGGGCGGTCTCGGTGGCGACGTATGCGAGGTAGGTGCGGTCGCGCCAGGGTTTCGCCGGCTTCGTCGTGGGGAGCGGGTCCTTCGATGTGACCACGGTGCGGGTCGGCGAGGGTGGTTCGCCGCAGCGGACGGTGAGGAGCGCGGCGCCGAGGAAGGAGAGGGCGTCGCCGGCCAGCAGCGCCTGGTAGGCGGTGGAGGTGCCGAGGCCGAGGGCCGCGGCGGCGGCGAGTCCGCCGACGGCCCAGCCGGCGTTGGCGACGGTCCGGTTGACGGCCTGGTAGCGGACCCGGTCGGGGCCGGAGACCCGCGTCGCGTAGAGCTTGGTCAGCACGTTCGCGGCCCGGTCGCCGAGGCTGCCGACGGCAGAGAAGGCCAGCAGCAGGGCGTAGTTGCCGGTGGTGAGGAGGGCGAAGGAGGCCAGGGCGCGCAGGAGTTGCAGGGCGATCAGGACGCGGGTGAGGGGCAGGCGGTCGGCGATGCGGCCGCCGAGGGGGGCGCCGGCGATGCCGATGGCTCCGGAGACGGCGGCCAGGGTGCCGACCTGGGCAGCGGAGAGGCCGGTGACGTAGGTGAAGTACAGGACGGAGACGGATGCCCACAGGCCGCTGCCGATCCGGTCGACGAGGGCGATCCAGAGCATTCTGCGCCCGTCGCGACCTCCTGGAATACGGGTCGACCAGGCGGCTGCGCGGCGCTTCGGATTCACTGCTCCCCCTTGTTTCCAGTTATGTATTGATACATACTTGGTTACGTGGCAACACAATATGGGATCAGTGGTACGACGGCCAAGGGGATTGCCTCGTCCGTCGAACGAGGCGTGAGTGAAGGCGCGTTGGGCCCGGGGGCGGCGCTGCCTCCGGTGCGTCGGCTCGCCGATGAGCTCGGGGTGAGCCCGGGGACCGTGGCGACGGCCTACAAGGAGCTGCGGCGGCGCGGCATCGTCGTCACGCGCGGGCGTGGCGGAACCGTGGTCGCGGCGGCCCCGGCAGTGGCCTCACGACGGCCGCCCAGAGTTCCGGACGGGCTGCGCGACCTGGCGGGCGGTCACCCGGATCCCGCACTGCTCCCCCGTCTGGTGCCGCCCTCGCACCTGTCCCCCGGTGCGCGGTCCCATCGGTCGACGCCCCGGCTGGCGCGGCTCGAGGACGCGGTGCGCGACTGGTTGCGGCCCGACGGCGTGCCCACGGAGTACGTGACCTTCGCACACGGGGCGCTGGATCTGATCGGGCGGCTGCTCTCGGTGGAGCTGCGGCCGGGTGACGCCGTCGCGATGGAGGATCCCGGCTACCACCATCTGCTCGACCTGGTCACGGCGCTGGGGTTGCGTACGGTTTCGGTGGCCGTGGACGACGAAGGGGTACGTCCGGACGCCCTGCGGGGTGCGTTGCGGGCCGGCGTACGGGCGGTCGTGTGCAGTCCGCGGGCACAGAACCCGTACGGCGGGCGCTTCTCCACGGAGCGCCGGGACGCGCTGGTCGAGGTGCTCCGGGAGGAGCCCGAGGTGTTGGTCGTGGAGAACGACCATGCGTCCGCCGTCGCGGATGCGCCCCTACACACGCTGACCGCGGGCGGACTGACCCGCTGGGTGCATGTGCGGACGGTGAGCAAGTTCCTCGGGACGGACCTGCGCTGGGCTGCCGCGGCCTGTGATCCGACCACGCTGGCACGGCACGACGGACGGCTGCTGCTCACGTCGGGGTGGGTCAGCCATCTCCTTCAGGAGACCGTGTACGGGCTGCTGACGGACGACGGCACGCGCGCGTTGGTGACACGGGCGCGGGAGACGTACGCGCTGCGGCGCGGTGCTCTCCTCCAAGAGCTCGAAAAGCACGGACTCGAGGGTCACGCGACGAGTGGGATGAACGTGTGGGTGCCCGTGCGGGACGAGTCGGCCGTGGTGAACGGGCTGCGGTCGTACGGGTGGTGGGTCGCGGCGGGGGCCCGGTTCCGGCTCGTCGCCGGGCCCGGTGTGCGGATCTCGGTCGCCGAGCTCGAACCTGTCGACGCGGCGCGGCTGGCCTCGGACTTCGCGGTCGTGCTGGGTGAGTCCGAGGCCACCTACGGAGGTTGATCAGGCGCGCTTGCGGGCCAGGTCCTCGTAGAAGCCCAGCAGGTCGAGGTTGTCGATGGAGCCCGGATTGACCGCCTTCTCCAGCGGGGTGCCCTGGAGCAGGCGTTTGACCGGGACCTCGATGCGTTTGCCGGTGAGCGTGTGCGGGATGGCCGGGACCTCGATGATCTCGTCGGGGACGTGCCGGGGCGAAAGCTGTTCGCGGATGGTCTGCTTGATGCGGCCCAGGAGGGCGTCGTCGAGGGTGGCTCCCGGGGCGAGGTGGACGAAGAGAGGCATCCAGTAGCCGCCGTCGGGCTGTTCGACGCCGATGACGAGGGATTCCTTGATCTCCGGAAGGCGTTCGACCGCTTCGTAGATGTCGGCCGAGCCCATGCGGACGCCCTGGCGGTTGAGCGTGGAGTCGGAGCGGCCGTGGATGACCACGGAGCCGCGGGAGGTGACGGTGATCCAGTCGCCGTGGCGCCACACTCCCGGATACGTGTCGAAGTAACTGCCGTGGTAGCGGCTGCCGTCCGGGTCGTTCCAGAAGCGGATCGGCATGGAGGGCATCGGATTGGTGACCACCAGCTCGCCGACCTCGTCGACCAGGGGCTTGCCGCTCGGGTCCCAGGACTGGAGGTCGGTGCCGAGGCCCGGGGCCTGGAGTTCGCCGATGTACACCGGCAGGGTGGGAACGGCTCCCGCGAAGCAGGAGCACACGTCGGTGCCCCCGCTGACCGAGGCGATCCAGAGGTCGGCGCGGACCTCGTCGTGCAGCCAGCTGAAGCCGTCCGGCGGCAGCGGCGAGCCGGTTGTCGCCACGCACCGCACGCGCGCGAGGTCGAAGTCGCGCGAGGGGTGCACGCCCGCCTTGCGGCAGGCCATGACGTACGCGGCGGAGGTGCCGTAGAGGGTCGCGCCGGTGCGTTCGGCGATGCGCCACTGGGCGGCGGTGTCCGGAAAGCCCGGGCTGCCGTCGTACAGGACGATCGTGGTGCCGGTGAGGAGGCCGGAGACGAGGAAGTTCCACATCATCCAGCCCGTGGACGTGTACCAGAAGAACCGGTCCTCGGGGCCGAGGTCGCAGTGCAGGCCGAGCTGCTTGAGGTGCTCGACGAGGATGCCGCCCTGGGACTGGACGATGGCCTTTGGCAGGCCGGTCGTGCCGGAGGAGTACAGGACCCACAGGGGGTGGTCGAACGGGACCTGCTCGAACTCGGGCGCCACGTCGGAGGAGGTCAGGGCGGACCACTCCAGGGCGCCCTCGGGGGCCTCGGTGCCGAGCACGGGGATATGGACGACGGCACGCAGGGTGGGCAGTTCGCGGCGCAGCTCGGCGACCGTTTCACGGCGGTCGTGCTCCTTGCCTCCGTACCGGTAGCCGTCGACCGTGAACAGCACGACCGGCTCGACCTGCTGGAAGCGGTCGAGGACGCTGCGGGCGCCGAAGTCGGGGGCGCAGGACGTCCAGACGCCGCCCACCGCGGCCGTGGCGAGGAGGGCGACCACGGCCTGCGGAATGTTGGGGAGATAGCCGCTGACGCGGTCTCCGGGGCGTACGCCGAGGGAGCGCAGTTCGGCGGCCAGGGAGCCGACCTGGCGGCGCAGTTCGGACCAGGTGACCGGGCGGGGCTCGTGGGTCTCGTCGACGTGCAGGAGAGCCGGTTCGTCCGCGCGCGTGTCGGCGGCGCGCAGGGCGTGTTCGGCGTAGTTCAGGGTCGCTCCGGGGAACCATGCGGCACCGGGCATGGAGCGGTCGCCGAGCACGCGCGCGTAGGGGGTGGAAAACCGTACGTCGAACCATTCGGTGACGGCTTTCCAGAAGGTGTCCAGCTCGTCGACGGACCAGCGGTGCAATGCCGCGTAGCCGCCGTCGGCGGGTGCTCCGTGGTGTTCGGCCGCCCAGGACTGGAACCTGGTGATCTGTGCCTGGGCGATGCGTTCCTCGTCGGGTCGCCAGAGCGGCGAGGGGTTCGCTGGGGTCATGGGGCGGCTCCCGGACTGTGCGCTTCGTGTGCGTAGGTCGCGCACGGGCTGGGGTGTGCGCGGCACGCGGCTGACACGGACGATGCCATGTGATCGACTTCTGCACCAGGGTGTGCCACACATAGTCGGCGACATGAAGATGTGCTCCTGCCACGGGTGAACGACAGTTGAACGACACCCCTGTACGGGGGTGTCAATGGCAGGGTGAGCAGCATGGACGGTCGTGACCTGGTGCGTTCGGTGAAAGCGGTCGGCTCGGGGGGTGCGGCGGGCGGGTTGCGCACGGTACGGGCCGCGTGGCGCAGGAGGCGTGCCGACGCCTCCGGGCTGCCGAGGCGCGGTGCCGAGCGCGCCCGGGTGCCCGGCCCGGTGCAGGGCGTGGTGCCCGGCCCGGGCGGTGGCGTCATCCGGTTCGCGCGGTCCGAGCTGCGCATCACGGTCGCCGTGAACGGCGCCGTGTTCTGGGGCTGGGACGGGGCCGGGCCGGAGCCGTCGTACGCCCTCGCGGGCCGCTGTCCCGAACCCGACCCCCGGGCCGTTCTGGAGCCCGACAAGGACGGTGGCTGGCAGGTCGTGGCCGAGCGCGGCACGGTCATGGTGTCGCGGCACGGCGCGGTCGAGGTGCGTACGCCCGGCGGAGTGACGCTGCGCCGGGATCTGCCGCCCCGCTGGTGGGAGCCGGCCGACGGTGGCGCCGCCCACTGGATGCAGCGGTCGGAAGTCGCGGCTGACGCGCGGTTCTTCGGTCTGGGCGGCCGCGCCGCCGGGCCGCGGCTGCGCGGCGGGACCTACCGGCTGTGGAACACGGATCCCGGTCACGCTGTCGGACCGGGCGACGACCCGCTGTACCTCACGATGCCGGTGCAGCTGGTGGTCGCCGACGCGGCCACGCATCTCGTGTTCCACGACACCTCGTGGGACGGCACGGTGACGCTGCGCGAAGGCGAGGAGGGGGCGGGCTCGGGGCACGACCGGGCGGGGACGAGCGAGCTGCGGATGGACGGTGGTCCGCTGCGCTGCTGGGTGATGATGGGCACCCCCGCGCGCGTGCTGCACACCTGGGCGTCGCTGACCGGGGCGCCCGCGCTGCCGCCGGCGTGGGCGCTGGGACACCATCACGCGCGCCGGGGATCCGGCAGCGAGCAGGAGGTGCGGGGGGTCGTCTCGGGTTATCAGGAGCGCGGGCTTCCGCTCGACGCGGTCCATCTGGACAACGATCACTACGACGCGCACCAGGTGTTCACGGTGGACCGGGACCGCTTCCCGAAGCTGCCGGTGCTCGCAGAGGAGCTGCGCCGCGACGGGATACGTCTGGTGTCGGTCGTCGACCCGGCGGTCAGGGCCGAGCCGGGTAACGCCGTGTACGACGCCGGGAGTGCGCAGGACGCCTTCGTACGGGACGCCGCCGGGCGGGTCGTGGAGGGAGTCGTGTGGCCCGGCGAGTCGGTCTATCCGGACTTCACGCACGCGCGCGTGCGCAAGTGGTGGGGCGGCCTCTACGAGGAGCGGCTGGCTCAGGGCTTCGCGGGCTTCTGGCACGACCTGAACGAGCCGGTGTCGTTCACGGCCTTCGGGGAGAACACCCTCCCCCGGTCGGCCCGGCACCTTTTGGAGGGCCGCGGCGGCGACCACCGGGAGGCCCACAACGTGTACGCCCTGGGCATGGCCCGCGCCGGGTACGAGGGGCTGCGGGAACTGTCCCCCCAGGAGAGGCCCTTCATCTTCTCGCGCTCCGGCTGGAGCGGAATGCAGCGCTACGGAGGGGCGTGGTCCGGCGACGTGACCACCGGCTGGCCCGGTCTGCGCGCGTCCCTGTCGCTGGTGATAGGCCTGGGTCTGTGCGGGGTGCCCTACTCCGGACCGGATGTGGGCGGTTTCGACGGGAGTCCGTCGCCGGAGCTGTATCTGCGGTGGTTCCAGCTCGGTTCGTACCTTCCCCTGTTCCGTACCCGTGCGGGCCTGCGGGCGGGGCGCAGGGAGCTCTGGGAGTTCGGCGAGGACGTCCTCGAGCACGCGCGCGTGGCGCTCGTCGAACGGCGGCGGCTGCTGCCGTACTTCATGACGCTGGCGCATCTGGCGCGCCGTACGGGAGCGCCCTATGTGCGGCCCGTGTGGTGGGGCGCGCCCGAGGACCGGGCGCTGCGCGACTGCGAGGACGCCTTCCTGCTCGGTGACAGCCTCCTGGTGGCACCGGTCCTGGACCCGGGGGCGGACCGGCGTGCGGTGCAGCTGCCGCGCGGGCGCTGGTACGACACGGTCACCGAGAAGGCGTACGACGGACCGGGCCAGGTGCTGATCGGCGCCCCCCTGTCGCGGATTCCGGTGCTCGCGCGCGCGGGTGCCGTCCTGCCGGTGCGGGGCGACGGTGGCCGTCTGGAGTTGGAGGTGTGGAGGCCGGCGCGCGGGCGCACCGGGGGCGGACTCGTCGTGCCGGACTCGGGGGACGGCTGGGACGAGCCGGAGATCGAGCAGTATGTGACACGCCTGCGGGGGCAGCGGGTGGTCGTCGAGCGGGACGGCGACGAGGGCCCGGGCGAGCCCTCGTATCCGGTGCGTGTGCGAGGACTGCCCCAGGCGTGATGCCCACGTGCCGACGCCCGCCTGCCGTGCGGTCGGCCGTCAGACGTACCGGCCCTCGAACCATCCCCGTACCGCCAGGGTGTGCAGGGGGAAGGCGAGCTCGGCCGGCCGGCGCAGCAGCTGCCAGCCCTCGGTCTCGTCCGTGCCCGTCGACGGCGGAAGGTCGGCGGCCGGGCGCTCCGGGAGGAGTCCGAACAGCAGCAGATGGCCGTCGGGCGAGCTCATGGCGTCGGCGAGCCGTACATCGCGGCTCGCGGCGTCGATGCCCGTCTCCTCCTTGAGTTCACGGACGACGGCGTGCCGCCAGTCCTCCCGATGGTCGATGAACCCTCCGGGCAGCGCGACGGCCCCGCGCGCGGGAGGGATGGTTCGGGTGATGACGACCAGGGCGGTGCCTCTGGCGTCGTACACGGGCAGCAGGGCCACCGCGACGGGCAGCGGATTGCGGTAGGCCACCGTGCCGCACACGGGGCAGCTGCGGGGCCAGCCGGAGACGCCCTCTCCGTAGGGCGCTCCGCAGCTCGAACAGTGGGAGTCCGGCACGCAGTTGGCGGTGGGGTGACGGGATGCGGACACCCGGCGGACTGTATCCGATCAAGCGAGCGATCCCCATACCGTCCCCGCCTGATCGGGCGAGGGGCGGCCGGAACCACCCTCATGGGCCCGCCCGTCCTCGACCGATACTCCGGCGCAGGGCGGCGTCGACCCGTTCTGCGCGACGCACTGCCCATTTTCCGTTGCCCATGGCACACTTCTGACGGTCCGTCAGGTCAGGTCGGATCAGGTCGAGTGCCGTGGAGGAGTTTTGTCGCGTACCCGCACTCCTGTGGTCTCCGGATGGTTCGCCGGGGACGGGAACGACTTCCGGCTCCTCGGCACACGCTGCTCGGCGTGCGCTTCCGTCTTCTTCCCTCGCGAGGACGCCCACTGCCGCAATCCGGGCTGCCCCGGCGGCGAACTGGCCGAGGTCGCCCTGTCCGGGCGTGGGCGCGTCTGGTCGTACACGGACAGCCGGTACCGACCGCCGTCACCGTATGTGACGGATCCGGAACTCTCGTGGGAGCCTCGCGCGTTGATCGCTGTGGAGCTCGCAGCGGAGCGGATCGTGGTGCTCGGACAGTCGGTTCCCGGGGTCACCGTCGCCGATCTGACGGTGGGCATGGAGGTGGAGGTCGTCCCCGGCGTGCTGAACGAGGACGCGGGGACGACCTGGACGACCTGGCACTGGCGGCCGACGGGGGTGACGGCATGACGGACGATGTGGCGGTGCTCGGCGCGGGGATGCACCCGTGGGGCAAGTGGGGGCGCGGCTTCGTCGAGTACGGGGTCGCGGCGGCGCGCGCCGCCTTGGCCGATGCCGGGGTGGACTGGCGGGAGGTCGGCTCGATCGTCGGCGCGGACACCGTGCGCGGCGGCTACCCGGGCTACGTGGCCGGGGCGACGTTCGCGAAGGCCCTCGGGTGGCAGGGCGCGCGGGTGACGAGCGTGTACGCGGCTTGCGCATCGGGCGCGCAGGCCGTCAGCGCGGCGCGGGCGCAGATCCTGTCGGGGCTCGCCGACGTGGTGCTCGTGGTGGGCGCCGACTCGGCGCCCAAGGGGTTCTTCCGCCCGGCGGGCGGCGACCGGCCCGACGACCCGGACTGGCTGCGGTTCCGGGTCCTCGGGGCGACCAATCCGACGTACTTCGGGCTGTACGCGCGCCGGAGGATGGCCGTCCACGGAGACACTGTGGAGGATTTCGCGCAGGTCAAGGTGAAGAACGCCGCCTCGGGGGCGTTGAATCCGAACGCCCGCTACCGCAAGCGCGTCACCGCCGAGGAGGTCGCCGCCTCCGCGGTGGTCGCCGATCCGCTGCGGCTGCTCGACATCTGCGCGACCTCGGACGGCGGCGCGGCGCTCGTGCTGTCCAGCATGGAGTTCGCGCGGCGCCGCGGAGCACCGGACCCGGTGCGGATCCGGGCGGTGTCCACCGTGAGCCCGCGCTATCCCCGGACCGTGCTCGACCTGCCGGACATCGCGACGGACTCGGCGGTGGCGGTCGAGCCCCCGGCCGAGACGTTCCGTACGTCGATCGCGCGGGTCGCGTACGAGGAGGCCGGGGTCGGGCCTGAGGACCTCTCCCTGGCCGAGGTGTACGACCTGTCCACCGCCCTGGAGTTGCAGTGGTACGAGGACCTGGGGCTGTGCAGCGAGGGCGAGGCGGCCAAGCTCCTGCGGGAGGGCGCGACGGCGCCCGGCGGGCGCATACCTGTGAACGTCAGCGGTGGCCTGGCCTCCTTCGGAGAGGCGGTTCCGGCACAGGCCATCGCCCAGGTGTGCGAGCTGACATGGCAGCTGCGGGGTGATGCGGGTGATCGGCAGGTCCCGGGGGCGCGGGTGGGGATCACCGCGAACCAGGGGCTGTTCGGGCACGGGTCGTCGGTGATCGCGGTCCGATGAGGGTGAGATGAGAGTGAGATGAGCCGGCGCGCGGGGTGCCGACACGCTCTGTGATCACCCTGGAATGCTGTGTGAACAGCTCATGAACTGGGCCTCAGCGGGTGCGGGCGGCGCCATCATGCTGCCGTGCCCTCCTGGATGGATACTCTCCGCTTCGCTTTCCAACCGGTGGTCAATCTGACGACCGGAGGGGTCGCGGCGCTGGAGATACTCGCTCGCCCGGAGACCGGCGACGTGCTGGCACAGGCCCGCCGGGACCCGGAACTCGACGGCAGGCTGGCCGCGTCGGGGATCCGTGCCGCAGCGCTCAAGGAGACGCTGCTGCCACTGCATGTGAACGTGTTCGCGGGAACGCCGGCCGACCTCGGCGGTCTCGCCGCGCTGCGGGACGCCGTGCGCGAGGCGGGGCGACTGCCCTGGGAGGTGACGGTCGACATCTGCCCGCCGTACACACACGTCCCGCACCAGGCGCTGCTGGAGGCGGTCGCCGCAATCAGGAGCGAGGGTTTCCGGATCTGCGCGGACGGCATCGGCGACGGCGACGTACCGCTGCGGCTGCTCACGGACATGGCGCCGGATCTGCTGAAGCTGGACGTGTCGCTGCTGACGCGGCCGGCCGCGGTGCGGGCGATGCGGACACTGTGCGAGCAGTTGGGCGCGCTGCTCTCCGTCGAGGGCGTCGAGACGGAGTCGCAGTGCGCGGCGGCCCTCGCGGCGGGGGCCCAGCTGGCGCAGGGCGAGTTGTTCGCGCCGCCCTCGCGGCTGCCTGTGGCGGATGTATACCTTCCGACGCTCTCCCCCGCCGCCGTGCCGGCCCCGCGCACCGGACCGCCGGTACGGCAGTTCGTACGGCCTGCCGCCCTGCTGCCCGCCATGGCCTCGGCGGCACAGGTGCGGGCGCTGCTCACCGGATCGCCCGACGTGTCCGGGGTGCTGCTGGTGGACGCGGGCGGGGTGCCGGTCCGTTCGGTGCACCGGTCGCGCTTCCTGCTGTCGATGTCCGGGCGCTACGGACATGCGCTGTATGCCGACCGGCCGGCGGCGAAGCTCAGTGATCCGCCGCGAACGGTCGGGGTCGACGCCACGGCGTGGGAGGTGCTCGACGTGGTGGCGGTCGGGGGCCCGGACCGCACCTCCGACGACGTCGCGGTCGTCGACCGGCACGGCCGGTGCGTGGGGGTCGTACGGCTCGCGGATCTCGTACGGGCGCTGGCCGAGAGCCGGGTCGAAGAGGCCGCGGGGCTCAATCCGCTGACGCGGCTGCCCGGTTCGGACGCGATCACCGGAGAGGTGGACCGGTGGATCGCGGACGGCCGGATGTTCGCGCTGAGCTGGCTGGACGTCGACCGCTTCAAGCAGGTCAACGACGGTGCCGGGTTCGCCGCGGGCGACGAGCTGATCCGGGCCGTGGGGCGGGCGTTGCAGCGCGCGGCGTCCGGAGCCACGCGGGTGGGGCACATCGGCGGCGACGACTTCCTGGTCCTGGCCGATGCGGACGCACTCGATCCGGTGGCGGCTTCGGTGCTCGACGCTCCCTGGTCGGCGGGTGGACGCACCGTCACGCTGTCCCTGGCCACCGTCCTGTGCCCGCCGGGCAGTGTGACCGACCACCGGCAGGCGGCGGCCTGTCTCGCACCCCTCAAGCAGGCGGCGAAGGCGCTCAGCGGCGCCAGTTGGGTACTCGGCCGCGCGGGCCTGCCGGGCCATGAGATCCGTCGCGGCTCGGGCGCGGCCGCGGCCCATGCGGGGTAGCAAGAAGACCGTGGAGCCCGGCGGTCCCGAACGGACGACCGGAACCCGGCATACCGAGGCCGGCCGGACGACGGGCACAGCCGTCGGTCACCGGGGCCGCCGAGCGTGTCCTCTTTTGCGGCGCCCAACCGTTGCTGTCCACGACCTTGACGCTCCCTGGGTGCCGGTGAACACTTCCGGTTGTCGGTCGGCATCGCCGCATTCGGGCGTCTCCAGGCACCGCGCCGCTCGGGCCCACGCCTGTTCGAAGGGCCATCCCCCACGGGCGATTCCACTGCGACGGCACGCTCATCACGGACGCCGGGCGGGGCGCGGGACACTCCCTGCCTTCGGCTGACGTAGCCATGGGAAACGCACCCTGCACGGTCAACCGGGGATCGCCCCGGGCGAGGGCCTAGGAGTCGCCATGAGCAACGGAGACATATTCGTCGGTGAGATCATCGGCACCGCGATCCTCATTCTCTTCGGCGCGGGAGTCTGCGCCGCCGTCACACTCAGATACTCGAAAGCACGTGCCTCGGGCTGGGTCGTCATCGCGTTCGGCTGGGGTTTCGGAGTGCTGGCGGGCGCGTACACCGCCGCACCGCTCTCCGGTGGGCACCTCAACCCGGCCGTGACCATCGGGATCGCCATCGACACGGGCACCTGGGGCAAGGTCTGGATCTATCTGCTGGGCCAGCTCGTCGGCGCCGTGCTGGGTGCCGTCCTCGCGTACCTCGTGTACCTCGCCCAGTTCCAGGCGAACGTGCGCAAGGAGGGCACCACGGAGGGCACGGCGGACGAGCCGGTGCCTACGCTCGGCATCTTCTCCACCATCCCGGAGATCCGGAATCCGGTCGCCAACCTGATCACGGAGATCATCGCGACGATCGCTCTCGTCCTGCCGATCCTCGCTTTCGGACTCACCAAGGGGCTCGGTGAGTCCGGTATCACGGTGCTGATCGTCTCGCTGCTCGTCGTCGGCATCGGTCTCTCCCTCGGCGGGCCGACGGGTTACGCCATCAACCCGGCGCGTGACCTCGGCCCCCGTATCGTGCACACCTTCCTGCCGATCCCGAACAAGGGCACCTCCGACTGGGGTTACGCCTGGATCCCGGTCGTCGGCCCGCTGATCGGAGGAGCGCTCGCAGGCCTCATCTACCACGTAGCCTTCTGAAGCGACCAAGGGGTAGCCATGCCGGACAACGCCCAGAAGTACGTCGCCGCCATCGACCAGGGCACCACCTCGAGCCGCTGCATCATCTTCGACCACGGCGGCGCGATCGTCGCCGTCGACCAGCGTGAACACCGCCAGATCTTCCCCAAGCCCGGCTGGGTGGAGCACGACGCCACCGAGATCTGGTCCAAGGTGCAGGCGGTGGTCGCGGGGGCGATCGCCAAGGCCGGACTGCGCGCCGACCAGCTCAGCGCGCTCGGCATCACCAACCAGCGCGAGACGACGGTCCTGTGGGACCGCGCCACCGGCAAGCCCGTGCACAACGCGATCGTGTGGCAGGACACGCGTACGTCCGCGCTCTGCCACGAATTGGGCGGCTCGGACGGGCAGGACCGTTTCCGCGAGCAGACCGGGCTGCCGCTGGCCAGCTACTTCTCCGGGCCCAAGGCGGCCTGGCTGCTCGACAACGTGCCTGGGCTCAGGGCCCGTGCCGAGCGCGGCGAGATCGCCTTCGGCACCATCGACTCCTGGCTCATCTGGAACCTCACGGGCGGCACGGACGGCGGCCGGCACGTCACCGATGTGACCAACGCAGGCCGCACGATGCTGATGAACCTGGAGACGCTCCAGTGGGACCGTTCCATCCTGTCCGCGATGAACGTCCCCGAGGCGGTCCTCCCCGAGATCAGGTCCTCGTCCGAGGTGTACGGGACGGCCGTGGGCCAGCTTTCGGGCGTGCCCGTCGCGTCGGCGCTCGGCGACCAGCAGGCGGCCGTGTTCGGACAGGCCTGCTACGACGTGGGTACGGCGAAGAACACCTACGGCACGGGCAGCTTCCTGCTGCTCAACACCGGCAACCGGCCCGTGCCGTCGAAGAACGGCCTGCTGACGACCATGGGCTACAAGATCGGTGGCGAGGCGCCGGTCTACTGCCTCGAAGGGTCGATCGCGATCACGGGCGCGCTGGTGCAGTGGTTCCGCGACCAACTCGGCATCATCCGTACGGCGGACGAGATCGAGACCCTTGCGGCGAGCGTCGACGACAACGGCGGGGCGTACATCGTGCCCGCGTTCTCCGGCCTGTTCGCGCCGTACTGGCGCTCCGACGCACGCGGTGTCGTCACCGGCCTCACCCGGTACGTCACGAAGGCACACCTGGCGCGCGCGGTACTGGAGGCCACGAGCTGGCAGACGCGTGAGGTCGTCGACGCCATGTACCAGGACTCCGGGGTGCGGATCACCACCCTGAAGGTCGACGGCGGCATGACCAAGAACAATCTGCTGATGCAGCACCAGGCGGATGTGCTCGGCGTGCCGGTCATCCGCCCCAGGGTCTCCGAGACCACCTGCCTGGGCGCCGCCTACGCGGCCGGGCTCGCGACCGGCGTGTGGAACGACCTCGACGAGCTGAAGTCGCACTGGCAGAAGGACGTCGAGTGGACGCCCTCCATGGAGGCGTCGGAGCGCGACCGCGAGTACCACAACTGGCGCAAGGCGGTGGAGAAGAGCTTCGGCTGGCACGAGGAGGACGGCGTGAACTGAGAGGGGCCCGCCGACAGGGCCCCGGCGGAAAGGGACGTGCACACGCGCGTGCGTCCTTCGTGAGCCACGCGCGCGTGCACGGCTGCGGCCCGTACCCCGGTCGGCGGGGGTACGGGCCGTATGCGCGCGTCAGCCGCTCACGGTCTCGCGGCGCTCGGCCGCGTGGGCCATCGCGTGCCGGACGACGTCGATCAGGACCTCCTTGACCGACTCGCGGTCCCGGGCGTCGCACAGCACGACGGGCACGTCGTCGTCGAGGTCGAGGGCCCGGCGGACGTCCTCCACCGGGTAACGGGCGGCCTCTTCAAAGCAGTTGACGCCCATCACGAAGGGGATGGAGCGGCGTTCGAAGTAGTCGACGGCGGCGAAGCAGTCCTCCAGCCGGCGGGTGTCGGCGAGGACGACTGCACCCAGGGCACCGGTGGCGAGTTCGTCCCACAGGAACCAGAAGCGGTCCTGTCCCGGCGTCCCGAAGAGGTACAGCACCAGGTCCTCGCGGAGCGTGATGCGGCCGAAGTCCATGGCGACGGTGGTGGTGTGCTTGCCCTCCACGCCGCTGATGTCGTCGACCGGGCGGCCGGCCTCGGTGAGGACCTCCTCGGTGCGCAGTGGCCTGATCTCGCTGACCGCGCCGACAAGGGTCGTCTTGCCCACGCCGAAGCCGCCGGCCACAAGGATCTTGAGCGTGACGGGCTCGACCGGGGGCTTGCCGCGCTCAGTGCGCCCGAAGATCATCGGTCTCTTCTCCTGCTTGATCGTTGTCGCGCGGCGGTGGGCCGTAGCCCCCGCCGCCGGGGGTTTCGACGACCAGTACGTCGCCGGGGCCGACATCGGCCGTATCACTTCCGCCAAGTTCGGTGACCGTGCCGTCGGCCCGCTCCACACGGTTGGCGCCGAGCGCTCCCGGCTCGCCGCCCGCCATGCCGTAGGGCGGGACCCTGCGGTGCTGGGAGAGCGTGGAGACGGTCATGGGCTCACGGAACCGGATGCGGCGTACGGCGCCGTCTCCGCCACGCCAGCGCCCCGCGCCGCCGCTTCCGTGCCGCACCGCGAACTCGTCGAGTTCGACGGGCAGGCGCCACTCCAGGACCTCGGGGTCGGTGAGCCGCGAGTTGGTCATGTGGGTCTGCACGACGGATGCGCCCGGGAAGCCGTCGCCCGCGCCGGAGCCGGAGGCCACGGTCTCGTAGTACTGGTACTTCTCGTTGCCGAAGGTGACGTTGTTCATCGTGCCGGAGCCCTCGGCCTGCACGCCGAGAGCCGCGTACAGGGCCCCGGTGATCGCCTGGGAGGTCTCGACGTTGCCCGCGACGACCGCGGCCGGCGGCTCGGGGGCGAGCATCGAGCCGGGCGGTACGACGATGTCGAGGGGGCGCAGACAGCCGTCGTTGAGCGGGATGTCGTCGGCGACCAGCGTGCGGAAGACGTACAGGACCGCGGCGTTGACGACCGAGAAGGGAGCGTTGAAGTTGGTGGGGAGCTGCGGCGACGTCCCGGTGAAGTCGACGGTCGCGGAGCGTTTCTCGCGGTCCACCAGGACCCGCACCCGGATCACCGCGCCGGAGTCGGTCTCGTAGGCGAACTCACCGTCTTCAAGGGTGTCGATGACCCGTCGTACGCTGTCTTCGGCGTTGTCCTGGACGTGCTTCATATACGCCTGGACGACGTCGAGGCCGAAGTTCTCGATCATGCGGGCGACTTCGCCGACGCCCTTCTGGTTGGCGGCGATCTGGGCGCGCAGGTCGGCGAGGTTGGTGTTCGGATTACGGGACGGGTAGCGCGCTTCGGTGAGCAGGCTGAGGGTCTCCGCCTCGCGGAAGCGGCCGTCCTCGGCGAGCAGCCAGTCGTCGAAGAGGATGCCCTCCTCCTCGAGGGTGCGGCTGTTCGCGGGCATGGAGCCGGGCGCGATGCCGCCGATCTCCGCGTGGTGGCCGCGCGAAGCGACGTAGAAGAGCACCCGCTCGCCCTCCGTGTCGAACACCGGAGTGATGACGGTGACGTCGGGCAGGTGGGTGCCGCCGTGGTACGGGTCGTTGACCGCGTAGGTGTCCCCGGGACGCATGCCGTCGCCGCGCCGTCGGATGACCTCCTTGACGCTGGTGCCCATCGAGCCCAGGTGGACCGGGATGTGCGGGGCGTTGGCGACCAGGCTGCCGTCCGGGTCGAAGAGCGCGCAGGAGAAGTCCAGGCGCTCCTTGATGTTCACCGACTGGGCGGTGGACTCCAGGCGCGCGCCCATCTGTTCGGCGATGGACATGAAGAGGTTGTTGAAGACCTCCAGGAGAACCGGGTCCGCCTCCGTGCCGAGATCGGAACTCTCCGTAACCGCCACCCGTTCCATGATCAGGTGGCCGTCGCCCGTGATGACCGCCTGCCAGCCGTCGTCGACGACTGTGGTGGCGCCGGCCTCGGCGATGACCGCCGGTCCGGTCACGGTCTCGCTCGGCGGCAGTGCCTCACGGCGGTGCAGGGGCACGTCGCGCCAGGCGCCGCCGGTGTGCAGGCTGACCGTCTCAGGGGTGGCGGAGCGGCCCTCGAATGCGGCGAGGGCGGAGAGATCGGGGGGTTCGGTGAGACCGGTGGCTTCCACGGAGAGGGCTTCGACGACGACCGGGCGGTCGAGGGTGAAGGAGTAGGTGGCGCGATGGCGTTCTTCGAAGGCGCGGATCATGGTGTCGGGCTCGGTCAGCTCGACGGTGAGTGCGGTGTCCGTACCGTCGTAGCGGAGCTGTGCCCTGCGGGTGACCCGGATGCGGTCCTCGGGGACGTCCTCGGCGAGGAGTTCGGCCCGGGTGGCGCCCTCCAGGTCGTCGGCTGTCTTCAGGATGTGCGGCATCGAGGCCCGCTCCAGGGGCGCCTCCACGGACTGCTCACGCATGGCCGTGGTGTCGGCGAGCCCGATGCCGAGGGCGGAGAGGACGCCTGCCATGGGCGGTACGAGGACCGTGTGGATGCCGAGCGAGTCGGCCACCCTGCACGCGTGCTGGCCGCCCGCTCCACCGAAGGTGGTGAGCGCGTACCGGGTGACGTCATGGCCCTTCTGGACGGAGATCCGCTTCACGGCGTTGGCGATGTTGGCGACGGCGATCTGCAGGTAGCCCTCGGCGACCTGCTCGGGTGTGCGGTCGTCGCCCGTCCTGTCGCGGATGTCGCGCGCGAGGGCGGCGAAGCGCTCGCGGACCAGTCCGGCGTCCAGGGGCTGGTCGCCCCGGGGTCCGAACACACGCGGGAAATGGGCGGGTTGGATGCGGCCGAGCGCCACGTTGGCGTCGGTGACGGTGAGCGGACCGCCGCCCCGGTAGCAGGCGGGGCCCGGGGCGGCACCCGCGGAGTCGGGGCCGACGCGGTAGCGGGAGCCGTCGAAGTGGAGGACGGAACCGCCGCCGGCCGCCACCGTGTGGATGTCCAGCATGGGTGCACGCAGCCGGACCCCGGCGAGCTGCGTGGTGAAGACCCGTTCGTACTCGCCCGCGAAGTGCGAGACGTCGGTGGAGGTGCCGCCCATGTCGAACCCGATGACCCGTTCGAAGCCGGCGAGCTGCGACATACGGGCCATGCCGACGATGCCGCCCGCGGGCCCGGACAGGATGGCGTCCTTGCCGCGGAACTGACCGGCTTCGGCGAGGCCTCCGTTGGACTGCATGAACATCAGCCGCACGCCGTGGAGTTCGCCGGCGACGTGCTGGACGTAGCGGCGCAGCACGGGCGAGAGGTAGGCGTCGACGACGGCCGTGTCCCCGCGCGGGATCAGCTTCATCAGGGGGCTGACCTCGCTGGAGAGCGAGATCTGCGGGAAGCCGACGCGGGCGGCGAGCGTGCCGATGGCCTGTTCGTGGGCGGGGTGGAGGTGACTGTGCATACAGACCACGGCGATCGCGCGGATCCCGTCGTCGTACGCCTGCTGGAGCGGCCCGGCCAGGGCGTCCAGGTCGGGGGCGCGCAGGACCGTGCCGTCGGCGGCGATCCGTTCGTCCGCCTCGACGACGCACTCGTACAACAGTTCGGGCAGTTCGATTTGGCGGGCGAAGATGTGCGGGCGGTTCTGGTAGGCGATGCGCAGGGCGTCGCGGAAGCCGCGGGTGACGACCAGGAGGGTGCGTTCGCCCTTGCGCTCCAGGAGGGCGTTGGTGGCGACGGTCGTGCCCATGCGGACGGCATCGATCCGCGCGCCGTCCTCGAGGAGTTCCCGCACGCCCGCGACGGCCGCGTCCGCGTATCTCGCCGGGTTGTCCGAGAGGAGCTTGTGCGTGAGCAGGCGGCCGTCCGGGCGCCGCGCGACGATGTCGGTGAAGGTGCCGCCTCGGTCGACCCAGAACTGCCAGCCTGTCACGTCTGTTCCCCGCTTCCGCGCTGTTCAGAGCGCCCGGAGGCCGCTGATCACGTCGCGCAGAATACTCTCGTCGACGAGCTCGGCCGGGGGTACGGGACGTGTCACATGGACGAGTTCCTCGTCCACGAGGTCCCCGATGAGGACACGTACCACTCCGATGGGGAGATCGAGTTCCGCGGCGAGCTCGGCGACCGACTGGGGGGTGTGACGGCAGAGTCCGACGATGTCCACATGCTCCGGGGACAGCATGTGGTCCGCCTCGGGTTCGTCCGCGTGCGATTCCGCGACGACCACCGCGATCAGGTCGAGGCGGTGCTGGGCCGCATGGCTGGTGCGGCCCCGCGTCATGGCGTACGGACGGACCACCGGTCCGGCGTCGTCGTCGAACCAGTGGCTTCTTCCCTGACCGTCTCCGCTCATGCTGTCCCACTACCCGCCCGAGGGCAGATCGGTGCGCGGAGCGGACCCCAGATGTACGCCGACCCGCTTGACCAGGAGCGTCATCTCGTACGCGACCTGACCGATGTCGGCATCCGCGTCCGCCAGCACGGCGAGGCAACTGCCGTCGCCGGCGGCCGTGACGAACAGGAAGGCCTCGTCGAGTTCGACGACGGTCTGGCGGACGCTGCCCGCCTCGAAGTGGCGGCCGACGCCCTTGGCGAGACTGTGGAATCCGGAGGCAACGGCGGCGAGGTGCTCGCTGTCCTCGCGGCTCAGGTCCTTGGAGACGCCGGTGGGCAAGCCGTCGCCGGAGAGCACGAGCGCCTTGTGGATGCTGGCGACGCGCTCCACCAGGTCGTCGAGGAGCCAGTTCAGCTCCCCCGACGCCGTGCTGCTCGCGGTGGGCCCTGCGGCCTTCGGTGCGGTCATCGACCGTCCCCCCTTGTCGTTCCTCGTACTGAGCCGTCCTGGGCATCGTCGCCCACGGCGTTCTCCTCGCGGCCGCGCTGCCAGCCCCGCTGGAGCGAGGCCATCCGGCTGCGTACCTCGTCGGCGTCGCGCTCGGCGAGGTCCGCCCGGCTCGCGGTGCGGGCCTTGTCGCGTTCGGCGCGCCGCTCGGGGCCGTCCTTCAGCTGCGGGGCCAGGCTGGCCTGTCGTACGCGCCGGGGCAGCGGCCCCGCACCCGATTCTGCCTTCCCTGCCGCGGCCCCGAGACGCGGGGTGGTCTCCTCCGTGCCGGCGGAGGGGCGGCTTCGGCGTCGCTGGGGGAGGGCGGGAGCGTCGCTGCGCTCGCCCTGCGGGCGGTTCGGGATCTCGCGGTCGCCGCGCGGGCGTTTCGAGGACTCACGCCGGTCGGCCAGGCGGGCTGCCGACGGCTTCGACCTGCGTTCGTCGAACGCGGCCACGCCCGGTTCCATCGGGTCCATGCCCTCCACGGGCCCCTCGTCCGCTCCCGCGCTCCTGGACCGTGTCCCCGTGACCGGGCGGCCGTGCGAGCTGACGAGCTTGGGGGTCCGGCGTCGGGGCAGCGGAACCGGGGCATCGGGGTGGTCGGTGTCGCCCGAGCGGCCCGGCTCGCCGCGGCCGTCGCGGGGCTGCTGATGCTGCGGGCCGGGGACGCCGGCGATGGAGGGCCGGGGCCGGAACAGGCCGCCGCGTTCGCTGTCCTCGTCGCTCAGGGCGCCGGGGAAGTCGTCGAGGGCGTCCAGGTCGACCGGTGCCTCCAGCTCGACGGGCCCGTCCAGGATCGACGTGGGCAGGCCGAGGAACTGCACGGGCACCTGGGAGAGCGCCGCCGTGCGGTCCTCGTCCAGCGCCGGCTCCTTGGCGGGGAGCGCGCGGTCGAGGCGGAATCCGATGCCGTTGGTGTCGGGCACGTCGTCGGTGAGCAGCGCGTCGGGGATGAAGACGACGGCGGTGGTGCCGCCGTAGGGGGAGGGTTGCAGTGAGACCCGGACGTTCTGCCGCTGGGCGAGCCGGCTGACCACGAAGAGGCCGAGCCGGTCGGTGTCGGAGAGTTCGAACTCCGGGGTCTCGGCGAGCCGCAGGTTGGCGTCGAGGAGGGCCTCGGCCGCCATACCGAGTCCGCGGTCGTGGATCTCCAGGGTGAAGCCGTTGGCGACGCGCTCGCCGATGACCTGGACGGCGGTGTGCGGGGGCGAGAACACCGTGGCGTTCTCCAGGAGTTCGGCCACGAGGTGGGTCAGGTCGGCGACCGCGGGGCCGGTGATGGCGACGCGGGGCAGCCGGCGTACCTCGATGCGCTCGTAGTCCTCGACCTCGGCGACGGCGGCGCGGACGACGTCCATGAGCTGGATGGGTTTGCGCCACTGCCGGGAGGGGGCGGCGCCGGACAGGATGACCAGGCCCTCGGCGTGCCGGCGCATGCGCGTGGTCAGGTGGTCGAGGCGGAACAGGTCGGCGAGTTCGTCGGTGTCCTCGGTCCTGCGCTCCATGGTGTCGAGCAGGGTGAGCTGCTTGTGCAGCAGGACCTGGCTGCGGCGGGCGAGGTTGACGAAGACCTCGGAGACGCCTTCGCGCAGCTCGGCCTGTTTGACGGCGGCTTCGACGGCGGCGCGCTGGAGGGTGTTGAGGGCCTGGCCGACCTCGCCGATCTCGTTCTTGTCGTACTCGAGGCGCGGGACTTCGGTCTCGACGTCGACCTGTTCGCCCGCGGACAGACGTCGCATGACGCTGGGCAGCCGCACTCCGGATGCCTCGTGGGCGTCCAGACGCAGCCGGCGCAAGTCGCGGATGAGGCTGCGGCCGATGCGTACGGACATGATCAGGGAGACGAGCAGGGCGATCAGGCCGAGAACGCCCGCGACGGCCGCCTTGGCGATGACGCCGACGGCGACGGGGCGGACGCGGTCCTGGTAGCGGTCGCCCGCCTGGGTGGACATCTCGCCGAGCCGGTCGAGGACTTGACCGGCCGCGCTGTCCCAGTGCTTGGCGCTCACACCGCTGGGGGTGCCGGGGGAGGCATTGATGACGGACTGTTCGGCGACGCGCAGCGGCGCCGTGTCGGCGTTCTTCCAGAAGCGCGTGAAGCGTTCCCGCTCGGAGGAGGGCAGCAGCGGCAGGCTGACGTCGTACATCAGGCTGCGCTGGGCGACGAGGTCGGAGACGTCACGGATCTCGTCGCGGGTGATCCGCCCGGCGACGAGTGCGGAACCCAGCAGGGCGTCCTCGCGGGAGAGCAGCTCATGCGCGCGGGAGACGTTGACGAGGGCACGGCTCTGCTTGTCCATTTCCACGTTGTCGAGGACGTGGAGGTTGGCCAGCAGCGCGTAGCAGGGGTCGACCAGGCGGTTGTAGAGGTCGAGGGCCTGGGAGCGGTTGACGGTGCCGTCGCCGACGCTGCGGCGCAGCGAATCGATTCCGTCCAGGGCGTCCAGGATGGAGGTGAGGCGCTCGGCGGTGGCCTCGCCCGTCTCCTCGCGCAACTTCTCGTCCTTGGCGTTCTTGCGGATCTTCGCCACGGCCTTGTCGGTGGCGGCACGGCTGCGCCTGAGGGCGGAGAGCGCGTCGGAGGCGCGGGGATCGGCGAGGTAGACGAGGGTCTGGCGGCGCTCCTGCTGGAGGACGTGGACGGTGTCCTCGGTGGGGTAGGCGGCCTTCTCCACGATGTACGACACGCTGAACAGCGACTGGGCCGCCCGGCCCGTGAGTACGGTCGCAAAGCACCAGATGGCGGTGAGGGACAACAGCGGCACGAGGAGCAGCGCCACGATCTTCCGGCGGATGGACTTCCCGCGAAAGCGCATGGCCTCCCCCAGCTCGACCCCCGCCGGCCCGGGGGCACACATGTGCGTCAACAAACGGCGTGAGCCTACTACCGACGCACAGGTATCTCGAAGAGCCGGCCGGGCGCACGCCCCGCGTACGGCGAACGGGGCATGGGGAGTTGTCCCGTCATTACGGGAGATTGCCTCCCGGATTCCGGCACTTGGGTTCGGATCGCATCTGGCCGGGAACCCGGGCTCTTGGCCGGAATTTTTCGTTCTGCGGGAATCTTTGCAGTGCGTCGATCGTCTTTCTGTACGGGAATGGGGGGCGGAAACGGCCAGAGGTGCCGTATGCCGCGCCCAGGCGGCGTAAAACAGCGCAAGCCGGGCAGCCACTGGGGAACCGGGGTCTGGGGACACCGGGTTGAAGGGTCTGTCGGCGGTGGGGAGATCGAGTTGATGGGCACGGCGGAGTTGCGCGCGACGACCGGGAACGGCGTCGCGGCGCCCACGGTGGCGCGACCGGACGCCCAGGCACCGGATCGCGACGTTCCGGCGTCCGGACGCCGGTTGCCGGCACAGAAGTCCGAGGCGGCGGACGGGCGGCGCGTTCCATCCGGTGGGCATGACGCGGGCGCCGAGCGGCGCGCCGCGGCGGCCGAGACCGAGGAGGAACAGGGGGCGTATTACCGGGCGTTGTGGGTCGAGGAGCCCGCGCGCCGACGCAGGCTGCCGGATCCGGTGCGTACGGCGGCCGTGCGGGCGGTGCTCATCATCGCCGTGACGCTGATCCAGGCGGTGGTGGCGTTCCTGTGCACGATGGCCGGTTCCTGGCTGGCCTTCCCCATGGTGCTGAGCAGCCTGGTGAGTACGGTCGTGGCGACCTGGGGCGTGCTGGACGTATGGGTGACACACCAGGTGTGGAACCAGCGGAACGGGGTGGTGTCGGCCCCCAGCAGCACGGCACGGGCACTGCGGCGCGAGCGGCGCCGGATACGCCGGCAGACGCGGGTGGCGGAGCGGGCGCAGGAGCGGATACGCCGGCGGGGCGGCAGCGGGCAGTTGTCGCACCCCTAGCAGGGCACCGCTCCCGGGCAGGGCACCACCCACTGGCAGAGGCACCACCCACTGGCAGGGCACCTCTCCTGGCAGAGACACCACTCCCTGGTGCACTGCCAGGAGGGAGACCCCGCGCGGGCCCCGCCTCCTGGTGATGCGGTCGTCACAGCGCCGCCGGCTCCACCGGGTCGGCAGCGCGGGAGAGTTCGCGTCGGGCCCGCATGAAGGGGCGCGGGCGGTCGACGGAGAGCACCGCGGTGGTGCGGCCGTCGCGTTCGTACAGGGCGAGGAGTCCGCCCTCCGCGGGCCCGCCGCGCTCGATCGCGCCCTCGGTGATCCGTACGGTGTCGCCGTCGTGCCGACGCCCCGCGAACTGGATACGCGCGCCGTACTGGTCGGACCAGAAGTAGGGCACCGAGCGGACGGTCTCCGTGGTGCGTCCGGCCAGCAGGTTGCGCACGGCCACCCGGGGCTGCTCGGTGGCCGAGGTCCAGTGCTCGGCGCGGGTGCCGCCGACGCGTGCGACATCTCCGACGGCGACCACCTGCGGCAGGGCGGTCGCACAGCCGTCGTCGCACAGCACGCCGTCGTGCAGGGCGAGCGTGGAGCCCGCGAGCCAGCCTGTGTTGGGGGTGGCTCCTATGCCGACGATGACGCCGTCGGCGGGCAGGAGGCGACCGTCGGAGAGTTCGACGGCCGTGACGCTACGACGCGGACCGGCGGCGCCCGCCCCCTGGTGGCCGCTCCTCTCCGCCCCGGCGCCCGCCCGGCCGCGCAGCCCGGCGACCCCCGTGCCGGTGACGAGGCCGGCACCGCCTCGGCGGTGCAGCGCGGCACACACGGCGGCCATCTCTGCCCCGAGTTGGGGGACGAGGGGCAGCGGGGCGGCCTCGACGACCGTGACGTCGTGGCCGAGTGCCGCGCAGGAGGACGCGGTCTCGGCGCCGATGAAACCGCCGCCGATGACGACGACCCGGCGTGCTCCCCGGGAGAGTTCGTCGCGCAGGGCGCGGGCGTCGTCGAGGGTGCGCAGGGTGTGCACGCCGGAGAGGTCGTCGCCCGGAAGGCGCCGGGCCGAGGCGCCGGTGGCGATGACCACGCCGTCCGTGGACACCGTGCGGCCGTCGTCGAGCAGCACGGTGCGGCCGCGGGGGTCGAGGCCGCGGGCGCGCACGCCGAGCAGCCACTCGGCGCCCAGTTCGGCGGTCTCCTCGGCGTCGGCGAGCGCGAGTCGGTCCTGGTCGGCCCGGCCGGTCAGGAAGTCCTTGGACAAGGGCGGGCGGTCGTACGGCGGGTGGGGTTCCTCCCCGACGATCACGAGTCGTCCGTCGAAGCCCTGGGCACGCAGTTCCCGGGCCGCGTACAACCCGGCCAGCGAGGCCCCGACGACGGTCACGGTCCTCATACGGCACCCTCCCCCGCGCGGGCGCCCCCGGGGCGGACGGCAGAGGCAAGGGTGCACGGGGCGTGGCCGCACAGGGCGCGGGGCGTGGTGCGGGAGCCCGTGGTGCAGGTGCCCGTGGTGCGGGTGGCGGTTGCCGTCGTCATGCGGCGCTTCATGCGGCGTTCCCCTCCTCCAGCGCGAGATGCACGTGGATCACGCCGTCGTCGACCGTGACGCGGTGGGTGCGGACGGCGCGGCGGGCCGGGAGACAGGTCGGCAGGCCGGTGCGGAGATCGAATGAGGCCGCGTGGAGCGGGCATTCGACCAGACAGCCCTCCAGCCAGCCCTCGGACAGAGACGCGTCCTGGTGGGTGCAGGTGTCGTCAATGGCGTACAGCTCGCCGTCGGCGTTGAAGACGGCGATGGGTGGTGTGGTGTCGACACGGACGGACTCGCCCGCGGGGAGGTCTTCAAGGCGGCAGACGGGAATCACGGGCCCCCCTCTCGGTCCGGGACGCGCGGTCCGGGACCTACTTGGTCCAGGCAGTCAGGGACGTGCGGTCAGGGAGTACCGGGACCTTCTTCGGTCCACGCTGTCCGAGACCTTTCGGGTTCCGGACGCTTCGGTAACATGATGTTTCGTATGGCGCACGAGGGAGCGCTATGCGCAACAGAATCCGGGCGGGACGACCGTCGCGTCAAGGGGTTCCCGCAGATGCGGCCCAAACCGGGCCGTCAGGTGGTGAGAGTTGAGCTATGACCCGCACGCAGAAGCAGGCTGAGCGCAGCGACGAGCACTCCGGAAACTCAGCGAAGCAGAACGGCAGGGGCACGGCCAGTGCGGTCCAGTCGGTCGACCGCGCCGTGAGCGTCCTGGAGATCCTCGCCCGGCACGGTGAGGCGGGCGTCACCGAGATCGCCGAGGAACTGGACGTGCACAAGTCCACCGCCTTCCGGCTGCTCGGCGTCCTGGAGAACCGCGGCCTGGTGGCCCAGGCCAAGGACCGCGGGAAGTACTACCTGGGCGCCGGCGTACTACGCCTGGCGGGGGCGGCGGCAGTACGGCTGGACATCTCGCAGGAGGGCGTGCCGGTCTGCCGTGAACTCGCCGACGAGCTGGGCGAGACCGTCAACATCGCGGTCTTCGACGACGACGCGGCGGTCAACATCATGCAGGCCCGCGGCACCGCCTCCGTGACGGCGCAGAACTGGCTGGGCAGACGCACCCCGCTGCACGCCACCTCCAGCGGCAAGGTGCTGCTCGCCCATCTGCCGCCCACCCTGCGCGAGGGCCTGCTCGCGCGCTCGCTGCCGCGCTTCACGGAGCGCACGATCACCGGCGCGACGGTGTTGCGCGGCGAACTGGAGGCGGTGATCGAGCAGGGCTGCGGAGTCACCATCGAGGAGCTGGAGCTGGGCCTTGCCGCCGTGGCCGCCCCGGTCCGCGCCCACGACGGCAAGGTGATCGCGGCGATCAGCGTCTCGGGGCCGGTGTACCGGATGGGCCCGGACCGGCTGCCCGAGCTGACCAAGCGGACGGTGGCGGCCGGCGCCGAGCTGTCCCGGCGGATGGGCTACGGCTTCTGAGGCAGTCCGGGTCATACGGTTCGGGTCATACAGGCCGGGCCATACAGGCCTGGCCATACAGACCGAGCCATACAGGCCTGGCCATACAGGCCGGGTCTACCCGCAACACGGCGCGGGGCCAGGAGGTTCCTGGCCCCGCGCCGCTGTGTGTCGGCGAGATTTCGGCCCGCCCGTTCCTTTTGCCAAGGGTTAACGCGCACCTCTTGACGGCTCCGCGACGGCGTTCTCAATATGTTCCTCATCGCGCAACCCATCGTGCATTGCGCAACAGCAGAGGAGCTTGGTCGTGCCACACGAGGTCCGTGCCGTAGTCGCTGTCAAAAAGGGCGCACCCGTCGAGGTGCAGACGATCGTCGTCCCCGATCCCGGCCCGGGCGAGGTGCTCGTCGCCGTCCAGGCCTGCGGGGTCTGCCACACGGATCTGCACTACCGGGAGGGCGCGATCACCGACGACTTCCCGTTCCTTCTGGGGCATGAGGCGGCCGGCACGGTCGAGGCGGTCGGCGCGGGCGTCACCGACCTGGCCCCCGGCGACTACGTGGTCCTCGCCTGGCGCGCGCCCTGCGGCTCCTGTCGTTCCTGTCGCCGCGGCCGCCCCTGGTACTGCTTCGACTCCCGCAACGCCACCCAGCCGATGACGCTGCTCGACGGCACCCCGCTCAGCAACGCCCTCGGCATCGGGGCCTTCGCCGAGAAGACCCTGGTCGCCGCGGGACAGGCGGTGAAGATCGACCCGGCCGCCCGCCCGGAGGCCGCGGGCCTGATCGGCTGCGGGGTCATGGCCGGATACGGCGCCGCCGTCAACACCGGCAAGGTCGGCCGCGGCGACACGGTCGCCGTGATCGGCTGCGGCGGCGTCGGCAACGCGGCGATCGCGGGCGCGTGCCTCAACGGCGCCATGAAGGTGATCGCCGTCGACATCGACGACAAGAAGCTCGATCAGGCGGAGAAGTTCGGCGCGACCCACACCGTCAACTCCCGTGGTACGGACCCGGTCGAGGCGGTCCGCGCGCTCACCGACGGGTTCGGGGTCGACATCGCCATCGACGCGGTGGGCCGCCCGGAGACGTACAAGCAGGCCTTCTACATGCGCGACCACGCCGGCACGCTGGTCCAGGTCGGGGTCCCCGACCCCGAGATGAAGATCGACCTTCCCCTCATCGACCTGTTCTCGCGCGGCGGCGCCCTCAAGTCGTCCTGGTACGGGGACTGCCTGCCGAGCCGCGACTTCCCGTTCCTCATCGACCAGTACCTGTACGGTCTGCTGGACCTCAACGCCTTCGTCAGTGAGACCATCTCCCTCGAACAGGTCGAGGAGGCGTTCGCGAAGATGCACCGCGGGGAGGTACTTCGGTCGGTGGTGGTCCTGTGACCGCGCGGGGCACCGTACGGGTCGAACGCGTCGTCACCTCCGGCACCTTCAGCCTCGACGGCGACACCTTCGACGTCGACAACAACGTCTGGCTGATCGGCGACGACGAGGAGGTTCTGATCGTCGACGCCGCCCACGACGCCCGTACGATCCACGAGGCCGTCGCCGGCCGTCATGTCACGGCGATCGTCTGCACCCACGCACACGACGACCACATCGACGCGGCGGCCGAGCTCTCCGTCCTGACCGGCGCCCCCGTACTCCTGCACCCCGGCGACAACGAGCTGTGGTCGCTCACCCACCCCGGTCGCAAGCCGGACGGCGAGCTGAGCGACGGCCGAGTCCTGACGGTCGCCGGCATCGAGCTCCAGGTGATCCACAGCCCCGGTCACACCTGGGGCAGTTGCTCGCTCCACGCCCCGTTCCTGAACGCCGTCTTCACCGGCGACACCCTCTTCCACGGCGGCCCCGGCGCCACCGGCCGCTCGTACTCGGACCGGCCCACCATCGAGGCCTCCCTGCGCAACCGGATCCTCACGCTGCCCGGCGGCACCGTCGTACACACCGGGCACGGCGAGGACACGACGATCGCCGCCGAACGGCTCAACGTCCCTGCCGTGTAGGCCGCTTCCCCCAACCCCTGCCATCCCCGCCACCACAAGGAGGGGCATGTCCAGCACGCCCGAAACCCGCCCGCGCGGTCCTCAGGTCGTCATCATCGGCGCCGGCATCGTCGGCTGCTCCCTGGCCGACGAGCTGACCGCCCGCGGCTGGACCGACGTCACCGTCCTCGAGCAGGGACCCCTGCCCGCTCCGGGCGGCTCCACCTCGCACGCGCCGGGCCTGGTGTTCCAGACCGGCCCCTCCAGGATGCTCACGTCGTTCGCCCAGTACACGGTGGAGAAGTTCAACTCCCTCGAGGCGGACGGAGTGCCCTGCTTCGACCCGGTCGGCGGTCTGGAGCTCGCGACCACCCCCGAGCGCCTCGCCGACCTGCACCGCAAGGCCGGCTACGCCGCCTCCTGGGGCGTACGCGGCGAGATCGTGAGCACCGCCCGCTGCAAGGAACTCTGGCCCCTCATCGACGAGTCGGTCGTCCTCGGCGGCTTCCACACCCCCGACGACGGTCTGGCCCGCGCCCTGCTCGCCGCCCGCGCCCAGATGGAGCGGGCCACCAGCCGCGGCGCCGTCTTCCTGGACCGCCACACCGTCACGGGCATCGAGCGGCAGGACGGCAGGGTCACCGCGGTCGTCACCGACCGGGGCACCTTCGCCGCCCACCACGTCGTGTCCGCCGCCGGCTTCTGGGGCCCCGTCATCGGCCGCATGGCCGGAATCGACGTCCCCCTCCAGCCGCTCGCACACCAGTACGCGAAGACTCCGAAGCTCCCCGAACTGGCCGGCGCCACGGCCGAAGCCTCGAAGCCCATCCTCCGCTTCCAGGACCGCGACCTCTACTTCCGCGAGCACACCGACCGTATCGGCATCGGCAGCTACGCCCACCGGCCGCTCACCGTCGACGCGTTCGCGATCCCCGCCTACGACGAGGCGCGCGCGAACGACATGGAGATGCCGTCCTCGTACCCCTTCACCGCGGAGGACTGGGCGCCGAGCTGGGAGGACTGCCGCCGCCTGTTCCCGGCCCTGCGTGACACGGAGATCGAGGAGGGTTTCAACGGCGTCTTCTCCTTCACCCCGGACGGCATGCCGGTACTCGGCGAGTCGCGGGCCCTCAGGGGCTTCTGGCTGGCCGAGGCGGTCTGGGTGACGCACTCCGCCGGTGTCGCCAAGGCGGTCGCCGAGTGGATGGTCGACGGGCGGCCGTCCATCGACGTCCACGAGGCCGACCTCACCCGCTTCGAGGACGCACAGCGCTCGCCGTCGTACGTCAGGGAGCGCGGTGCGCAACAGTTCGTCGAGGTGTACGACATCCTGCACCCCCTCCAGCCGATGGAGCGGCCGCGCCCGCTGCGCGTCAGCCCCTTCCACGCCCGCCAGCAGGCCCTCGGCGCCTGCTTCCTGGAGGGCGGCGGCTGGGAGCGCCCGCACTGGTACGAGGCGAACGCCCCGCTCGTCGACGCCCTCGGCCCGCTCCCCGAGCGCGACGCCTGGTCGGCCCGCTACTGGTCGCCGATCGCGGCGGCCGAGGCGCGGGCGACCCGCGAGAAGGTCGCCCTGTACGACATGACCCCGCTGCGCAGGCTCGAGGTCAGCGGCCCCGGCGCCCTCGACTTCCTGCACCGCATGACCACCAACAACCTCCGCAAGAAGCCCGGCGCGGTCACCTACACCCTGCTCCTGGACCACACGGGCGGCATACGCTCCGACCTCACCGTCGCGCGCCTCGGCCCCGACCGCTTCCAGGTCGGCGCCAACTCCCCCGCCGACCTGGACTGGCTGACCCGGCATGCCCCCGACGGCGTGCACATCCGGGACATCACGTCCGGCACCTGCTGCATCGGCGTCTGGGGCCCGCTCGCCCGCGACCTGGTCCAGCCGCTGACCCGCGACGACTTCTCGCACGAGGGCTTCGGCTACTTCCGCGCGAAGGAGACGTACCTCGGGCACGTCCCGGTGACCGCGATGCGGCTGAGTTACGTCGGTGAGCTGGGCTGGGAGCTGTACACCACGGCCGACCTGGGCCTGCGGCTCTGGGACACGCTGTGGGAGGCGGGCCGGAAGCACGGCGTGATCGCGGCCGGGCGCTCGGCCTTCAACTCCCTCCGTCTGGAGAAGGGGTACCGCGCCTGGGGCACCGACATGACCGACGAGCACGACCCTTTCGAGGCGGGCGTCGGCTTCGCGGTGCGCATGGACAAGGAGTTCGTGGGCCGGGAGGCGCTCGACGCGGCCGCGCCCCCGACGCGCAGGCTGACCCCGCTCCTCCTCGACGACCCCGCCGCCAACGTCCTCGGCAAGGAGCCGGTGTACGTCGACGGCGTCCCGTCCGGCTATGTCACCAGCGCCTCGTACGGCTACACGCTGGGCCGCTGCGTCGCGTACGCCTGGCTGCCGCCGCTCGCGACCGGCACGGGCGTGCACATCGAGTACTTCGGCGAGAAGGTCCCCGCGACCGTCGCCGAAGAGCCGCTCTTCGACCCCAAGATGACCCGCATCCGCCGATAGGAGACGCCCGTGTCCCCCACGTATGACGTGATCGTGATCGGTCTCGGCGGCATGGGCAGCGCCGCCGCCCATCATCTGTCCGCGCGCGGCGCCCGCGTGCTCGGCCTGGAGAAGTTCGGCCCGGTCCACAACCGCGGCTCCAGCCACGGCGGTTCGCGCATCACCCGGCAGTCGTACTTCGAGGACCCGGCGTACGTACCGCTGCTGCTGCGCTCGTACGAGTTGTACGAGGAGGTGGAGCGGTCGACCGGGCGCGAGGTCGCCACCCTCAGCGGCGGCGTGATGGTCGGCCGCCCCGACTCGCTGACCGTCGCCGGTTCACTGCGCTCGGCCACCCAGTGGGACCTGCCCCACGAGATGCTCGACGCGAAGGAGATCCGCCGCCGCTTCCCGACGCTGAACCCGAGCAACGACGAGGTGGCGCTCTACGAGAAGAAGGCCGGCCTGGTCCGCCCCGAGAACATGGTCGCCGCGCACCTCCAGCTGGCCACCCGGCAGGGTGCGGAGCTGCACTTCGAGGAGCCGATGACGCGCTGGGAGCCGTACCGGGACGGCGTACGCGTCCACACGGCCGAGAACACCTACACGGCGGGCCAGTTGGTGATCTGCCCGGGTGCGTGGGCGCCGCAGCTGCTCACGGATCTCGGAGTGCCGTTCACCATCGAGCGGCAGGTCATGTACTGGTTCCAGCCGAGGCACGGCGTGGGGCCCTTCCGCCCCGAGAACCACCCGATCTACATCTGGGAGGACGCCGAAGGAGTCCAGGTCTACGGCTTCCCGTCGATCGACGGGCCGGACCTCGGCGCCAAGGTCGCCTTCTTCCGCAAGGGCGTGGTCTGCACTCCGGAGACGATCGACCGGACCGTGCACGACCACGAGGTCCAGGCCATGGCGGACCATATGTCCCGCTGCATCCCGGATCTGCCCGGCACCTTCCTCAAGGCCGCCACCTGCATGTACTCCAACACCCCCGACGAGCACTTCGTCATCGCCCGCCACCCCGCGCACCCGGACTCCGTGACCGTGGCCTGCGGGTTCTCCGGGCACGGCTTCAAATTCGTGCCGGTGGTCGGAGAGATCGTCGCCGACCTCGCCCTGACCGGCACCACCGCCCATCCGATCGGGCTGTTCGACCCCCGCCGCCTCGCCGCCGCGCCCGCCTGAGGAGTACGCACGTGACGACGACCCCCGTCTCCCCCCTCTCCGCCCTCCCGCCGAGCCTCCTGGCGACGCTGCCGGGGCACTACTACACCGACCCGGAGATCTTCCGGCAGGAGCAGGCCGACCTGTTCGAGTCGATGTGGTTCTGCGCGGTCCGCGGCGCCGACCTGGGCAGGCCCGGCGCCTTCCGCACCGTCCAGGTCGGCCGGGAGAACGTCCTGATCACCCGCTCGCGCACCGGTGAGCTGCGCGCCTTCCTCAACATCTGCCGCCACCGCGGCGCCCGGCTGTGCACGGAGGAGTCCGGCGAGGTCCGCCGCAACCTCCAGTGCCCGTATCACGCCTGGACCTACGACCTGGACGGCAAGCTGGTCGCCGCGCCCAACCTGGTCCGGATGCCGGACGTGGACCGGGTCGAGTACGGCCTGGTCAAGGTCGCGCTGCGCGAGTGGCTCGGCTACGCCTGGGTGTGCCTGGCCGACGAGCCGCCCTCCTTCGAGGAGACGGTGATGGGCGCGGCCGTGGAACGGCTCGGCGACGCGGCGGCCATCGAGCACTACGGCACCGAGAACCTCGCCCTCGGCAAGCGCATCACCTACGACGTGCGAGCGAACTGGAAGCTGATCGTCGAGAACTTCATGGAGTGCTATCACTGCGCGACGATCCACCCCGAACTCACCGACGTCCTCCCGGAGTTCGCCGAGGGCTACGCCGCGCAGTACTACGTCGGGCACGGTGCCGAGTTCGGCCAGGACGTCAAGGGGTTCACGGTCGACGGCAGCGAGGGCTTCGCGAAGCTGCCCGCCGTCGACGACGACCAGGACCGCCGCTACTACGCGATCACCGTGAAGCCGACGGTGTTCATCAATCTCGTCCCGGACCATGTGATCCTGCACCGCATGTTCCCGCTCGCCGAGGACCGCACGATCGTCGAGTGCGACTGGCTGTACGCTCCGGAGGTCGTCGAGTCCGGCGCCGACGTGTCCAAGTCGGTCGAGCTGTTCCACCGGGTGAACGTGCAGGACTTCGACGCCTGTGAACGGACGCAGCCGGCCATGGCGTCGCGGGCGTACCGGAAGGGTGGTGTGCTGGTGCCCACCGAGCACCACATCGGGATCTTCCACGAGTGGCTGCTCGGGCAGCTGGGAGGCGACCATGCCTGACCCGTACGACACCCCAGGAGGCCATCGTGCCCGACCTGTTCATTGACGGCGAGTGGAGAGCCGCGCTCGACGGGCGCACGCGGGAGATCCGCTGCCCCGCCGACGGCTCCCTCGTCGGAGTCGTCGACGAGGCGGGCGGCAAGGACACCGCCGAGGCGATCGCCGCGGCGCGCCGCGCCTTCGACGAGGGCCCGTGGCCCTGGCTGCCCGCCGCCGACCGCGGTGACCTGCTGCTGCGCGTCGCCGATCTCCTCGTACGCGACAGGGCGAAGCTGGCCCGCGCCGAGTCGCTCGACACCGGCAAGCGGTTCGTCGAGAGCGAGTACGACATCGACGACATCGTGAACTGTTTCCGCTACTTCGGCCGCCTGGCCGCGGCCGAGTCCGGCCGGGTGATCGACACCGGATCGGCGAGTACGGACAGCCGGGTCGTGTACGAGCCGGTCGGGGTCTGCGCGCTGATCACGCCCTGGAACTATCCGCTCCTCCAGACGGCTTGGAAGGTCGCCCCGGCGCTCGCGGCGGGCAACACCTTCGTCCTCAAGCCGAGCGAGCTGACCCCGCACACCGCGATCCATCTGATGCGGCTCCTCCAAGAGGCCGAACTCCCGCCGGGCGTCGCCAACCTGGTCCTGGGCGCCGGCCCGGAGGCGGGCGCGCCGCTCGCCGACCATCCGGACGTCGACCTCGTCTCCTTCACCGGCGGTCTGCACACAGGCAGGCGGCTGATGGCCGCCGCGGCCGGCACGGTGAAGAAGGTGGCACTCGAACTCGGCGGCAAGAATCCCAATATCGTCTTCGCCGACGCCGACTTCGACACGGCGGTCGACATGGCGCTGACCGCCGTGTTCCTGCACTCCGGGCAGGTCTGCTCGGCGGGGGCGCGGCTGCTGGTCGAGGACTCGCTGCACGACCGGTTCGTCGACGAGGTGGTGCGGCGGGCCGCGGAGATCCGGCTCGGGGGGCCGTTCGACGAGCGGGCGCAGACCGGGGCGCTGATCTCGGCCGCGCACCGGGCGAAGGTCGAGGCCTACGTCGCGAAGGGGCTGGACGAGGGCGCGGTGCTGCGCTGCGGCGGCAGGCGTCCTGAGGGGCTGGACGAGGGCTTCTTCTACCTGCCCACCGTCCTCGACGAGTGCACCAGCGGGATGTCCGTGATCCAGGACGAGTCCTTCGGACCGGTGCTGACCGTCGAGCGCTTCACCGGCGAGGCCGAGGCCGTGCGCCTGGCCAACGACACCGTCTACGGGCTCGCCGGCGCCGTCTGGACCACCGACGAGGCCAAGGCCCAGCGGGTGGTGTCCCGGCTGCGGATCGGCACGGTGTGGATCAACGACTACCACCCGTACGTACCGCAGGCCGAGTGGGGCGGCTACAAGCAGTCCGGCTTCGGGCGCGAGCTGGGGCCCTCGGGGCTCGCCGAGTACCGGGAGGCGAAGCACATCTGGCGTAACACGGATCCGTCACCACAGGGCTGGTTCGCGTAACACGCCCTTGATACCCCCGTTGTTCAGCCGTCTGATCCCACCCCTCCCATCTCCTTCCCTCCCCTTCCCCTCCCCCCGGCGCACCAGGAGTCGCACATGACGACAACCGAGCAACCGTCCGGCCCACAGAGTCACCACGACGACACCGAACTCGCCGAGTTCGGCTACAAGCCCGAACTCAAGCGCACCCTCGGCAACTTCCACACCTTCGCGGCCGGGATCAGCTACATCTCGATCCTGACCGGCACCTTCCAGCTGTTCTACTTCGGCTACGGCAGCGGCGGCCCCGCGTACTGGTGGTCGTGGCCGATGGTCTTCGTCGGCCAGTTCATGGTCGCCCTGTGCTTCGCGGAGCTGGCCGCCCGCTATCCCGTCGCGGGCTCCGTGTACAACTGGTCCAAGAAGATAGGCAATCCGCACCTCGGCTGGCTCGCCGGCTGGATGATGCTCATCGCCTCCATCGTGTCGATCTCGGCTGTGGCGCTCGCCTACCAGCTCACGCTGCCGCAGATCTCGTCGACGTTCCAGTTCATCGGGGACGGCACCGGGAAGTACGACGTGGCGACGAACGCGGTCGTCCTGGCCGCGGTGCTGATCCTGTTCACGACCCTGGTGAACGCCTTCGGCGTGAAGCTGATGGCGACCATCAACAGCGCGGGCGTGTTCATCGAGCTGGTCGCGACCGTCGTCCTCATCGTGCTGTTCGCCGTCCACATCACGCGGGGACCGCAGGTCGTCACCGAGACCGCCGGCACCGGCGCCGGGCACACGACCGGCTACCTGGGCGCGTTCCTCGTGGCCTCGCTGGCGTCGGCGTACGTCATGTACGGCTTCGACACGGCCGCCTCGCTGGGTGAGGAGTCCCTGGACCCGTCCCGCAACGCACCGCGGGCGATCATCCGCGCGATCGTCGCCTCGTTCGTCCTCGGCGGGCTCGTGCTGCTGCTCGCCCTGATGAGCGTCTCCAGCCTGAAGGGCGACAAGCTGTCCACGGACGGCCTCCAGTACATCGTGCTCGACGTGCTCGGCCCGACGGCCGGCAAGGCGATGCTGTGGTGCGTGCTCATCGCGGTCACCGTCTGCGCGCTCGCCGTGCACACGGCGGCGATCCGGCTGGCCTTCGCGATGGCCCGCGACAACAACCTGCCCGCGTCCTCCCTGATCGCCCGGGTCAGCCCGCGCTTCCAGACCCCGGTGCTCCCCGCGGTGATCATCGGCGTCCTCGCCGTGGCGATCCTCGTCGTCAACATCCGCCAGCCGCAGATCTTCACCGTCGTCACCAGCATCGGCATCATCATGATCTACCTCGCCTATCTCGGCGTCACCGGCCCGATGCTGGTGGCCCGGCTGCGTGGGAAGTGGCAGCCCGCGGGCGACGGCAGATTCTCACTGGGCCGCTGGGGGCTGCTGGTCAACATCGTCGCCGTGCTGTGGGGCGCGGCCATGACGCTCAACCTGATCTGGCCGCGGTCCGAGGTCTACAACGCCGCCGCCCCGTTCCACTGGTACCTGCGCTGGGGTGCGGTCCTGTTCGTCGCGGTCATCGCCGGCGGCGGCTTCGCCTACTACTGGTTCATCCAGCGGCACAAGACCGGCGTGCTCGCCGAACACCGCCTCCAGACCACCGCCGCGCCCGCTCCCCTCGCCGCTCCCACGGCCGACTGAGGACCGCCCGCAGACCGGCCGAGGGCGTGCGAAGACCGGCTGAAGTCCGCCCGAAGACCGGCTGAAGACCGACTGAAGAACTGTTCAAGGAGGTCAACTTCCCATGAGTATCGACGAGTTCGACTATGTCGTGGTCGGCGGCGGCACCGCGGGCAACGTGGTCGCCGCCCGGCTTTCCGAGAACCCGTCCGTCACGGTGTGCGTCCTGGAGGCGGGGCCCAGCGACGTCGGCGACGACGACGTCCTCAGACTGGACCGCTGGATGGGTCTGCTGGAGTCCGGCTACGACTGGGACTACCCGGTCGAACCGCAGGCCTTGGGCAACAGCTTCATGCGGCACGCCCGCGCCAAGGTCCTCGGCGGCTGTTCCTCGCACAACTCCTGTATCGCCTTCTGGGCCCCGGCCGAGGACCTGGACGACTGGGCGGCGGCGGGCTGTACCGGCTGGAGCGCGGCCGAACTCTTCCCGCTCTACCGGCGGTTGGAGTCCAACGACGCGCCCGGCGACCACCACGGCCGCACCGGCCCGGTGAAGCTGCGCACGCTCAAGGGCGAGGACCCCTGCGGCACGGCCCTGTTGGAGGCGTGCGCCCAGGCCGGGATCCCCACCACGGCCTTCAACACCGGGAAGACCGTGGTCCGGGGCGCCAACTGGTTCCAGATCAACTCCGACGAGAACAACATCCGGCAGTCCTCGTCGGTGGCGTACCTCCACCCGATCATCGGCAAGCGGCCCAATCTGGAGGTACGCACGGGCGTACGGGCCAAGAAGCTCGTGCTCGACGGGCGGCGGTGCGTGGGCGCCGAGTACCTGGACCCGGACCTGATCCACACGCGGACGGTACTCGCCCGCCGCGAGGTGATCGTGTCCTGTGGCTCCATCGACACGCCCAAGCTCCTGATGCTGTCGGGCATCGGGCCCGCCGAGCAGCTGCGCGAGGTCGGGGTCGACGTGGTCGTGGACTCGGCAGGCGTCGGCGAGAACCTCCAGGACCACCCCGAGGGCGTCATCATGTGGGAGGCCAGGCAGCCGATGACCACCACGTCCAGCCAGTGGTGGGAGGCGGGCATCTTCTACGACACCGAACCGGGCCTGGACCGGCCGGACCTGATGTTCCACTACGGCTCGGTGCCGTTCGACATGAACACCGCCCGCCACGGCTTCCCGACCTCCGAGAACGCCTTCTGCCTCACGCCGAACGTGACCCGCGCCAAGTCCCGCGGCACGGTGCGGCTGCGTACCCGCGACTACCGCGACAAGCCCAGGGTCGATCCGCGCTACTTCACGCACGAGCACGACGTGCGCGTGATGACGTACGGCCTGAAGCTGGCGCGGAGGATCGCGTCACAGCCCGCACTGAGCGGCTGGGCGGGGGCGGAGCTCTCCCCCGGACCGGACATCCGGACCGACGACGAGCTGCTCGACTACATCCACAAGACCCACAACACCGTCTACCACCCGTCCTGCACCGTGAAGATGGGCGCGGACGACGACGCCTCGGCCCCGCTCGACGCGCGGCTGCGGGTCAAGGGGGTCGAGGGTCTGCGGGTCGCGGACGGCTCGGTGATGCCGGAGCTGATCTCCGTCAATCCGTGCATCACGACGATGATGATCGGCGAGAAGTGCGCCGATCTCCTGAAGGAGGACGCGTAGGGGGTGGGGCGGAGAACTGCGGGCCCTGTCCGTATGGGGCGGGTCGCGCCCACGCGGCGGAGCCGCATGATGTCACGCCCCCACCCCTATGAGGCGCTCGGCGCCGGGCGCTTGTACATCCGTGTCGCCGTGATCTCGCTGTACCCGGCCTCCCCGGCGGGAGCCTCACGCGGCAGTCCCGGCCGGAGGTGTTCCTCCACGCTGATGTACTTCAGTCCGGCGCGCAGGTCGGCGTCGTTGCGCAACCTGATGACCAGGGGGAACTCGGCGAGCGCCGTGGTGTCGAACAGGCCGGTGGTGTAGAGGAGCTGGACGCCGAGCGCGTCCGAGACGGCCCGCTGGAGCTCCAGCAGATACGTCGCGTTGGCGCGCCCGATGGGGTTGTCCAGGAACAGCGTGCCCGCGTGCCGGTGCCTGTCCCGGCCCCGGTCGTTGCTGCGCAGCGCGGCCATGGTGCAGTACAGGGCGATGGCCGCGGTGAGCAGCTGACCACCGGAGAACACGTCGCCCATCTGTCCGACGGGCACGCGCTCGGCGCGCAGTACGGCGTCCGGCTTGAGGATCTCGACGGCGACGCCCTTCGGCTCGAGTGCGGCACCGACTCCGCGCAGCAGCAGGGACATGCCGTCGCGCCGCAGGTCGGAGTTCTTCTTGACGGCCGCCCGGGTGGCCTCGTCGACGACCTCGCCGAGCCGCTCGGTGAGCGTGGCCTGGTCGGGCTCCTCGAAGCGGATGCGCAGGAACTCCTGCCCGGACCACTCGCCGAGCCCTTCCGGCAGCCGGGACAGCCGCTGCGCGGCCCGCAGGGTGGCCAGCGCCGACTCCACGAGCCCGCGCAGCCGGTCCACGATCGAGTCCCGGTTGCGCTCCAGCTGCGCCAACTCGTCGGTGAGGACGCGGAGCCGGGGGGCGAAGGCGTCCGCCCACTTCTGGGCGTGCTCGGGCAGCGCGGACGCGGGCAGCTCGCGGATCTGCTGCCGGGCGGGGGTGCGCACCTGCTCGTAGCGGGTGGAGTTGGCGTGCCGGACGAGGATGTCGCTCGCCTCGCGCACGGCCGCCTCGGCGGCGGACAGGTCGGCGGCGCAGCCGCGCAGGGACCGGCGGGCCTCGGCGGCGGAGTGCCGGGCCTCCTCCAGGGTACCGGGGTAGGCCTCGGATTCCTCCTGCTCGTCCTCGGCCTGCTGCTCACGCAGGAGGTCACGGAGCAGCGCGGCGGTCTCGTCGAAGCCGCCGGCCGCGTCCTCGGCGGCCCGGTGCGCGTCGAGCAGCTCCGCGTGGGCCTCGCGCGCCTGGCCCAGCGCATCGGCGCGGGCGGCCAGTTCACCGGTCGCGGTGCGCAGCAGGGTCTGCGCGTGCTCGGCGTTCTCGGGGACCAGCTCGTCGGACAGCTCGGTGTGGGCCTCGCCGTTCTCGGGCGCGTGCCGCTCGGCCTCGCCGCGCAGCCGGCCGAGCTGCTCGCTCGCGGTGGACATCCGGGTCTCCAGGAGCTGCACCAGCTCCTCGACACGGGCGGCCGCGGCCTGCCGGGACGGCCCGTCGGAGCCGTCCGGGGACTCCAGGAGCTGGGCCGCGCGGGTCCGCACCTTGTTGCTGAGCCGGTTCAGCTCGGTGAGCGCGGCGCTCTCGTCGCTCTCGGCGCGCGCCTGTTCGGCCCGCAGATCGGCGCCGACGCCGACCTTCTCGTACAGCTGGGAGGCGGCCCGGTAGGCCTCGCGGAGGGCGGGCAGGGACGACTTCGCCGCTCCGGGCTCGTCCTCGGGTACGTCGTCGGGGGCGCCCGCGATCTCCGCGCGCTCGGCGCGCAGCGCGCGGGCCGTGCGGCGGGCGTCGTCGGCGGCGCGCTGGGCGGCGCGCCGGTCCTCGTCGGCGGCGCGGGCGCGCTCCAGGCAGGTCTGGGCGCGGGCCTCCGACTCGGCCGCCTCGTCGGCGAGTTCGCGGAGCTTGACCTGCCAGCCGGCACGCTCACGCAGCCGGAAGGCGAGTCCGGCGAGCGCGTCGGCGGCGCGGCGCGCCTTCTGGGCGGCCTCCTGCCGCTCGTCCCGTACGTGCGCGGCCTCGGCGGCGGCTTCGTCGGCCTCCGCCCGGACGGTCCGCGCCTCGGCCAGCTCGGCCTCGGTTTCCTCGGCGAAACCGCGCGCGTCCCGTGCGGCGGTGGCGAGTTCGACGAGCCGCCCCGCCGGGCATCCGGTGCGCCAGGACGAGAGCCGTGCGGCCAGCTCCCGGTCCTTGCCGAGCCGGGCCGCGAGGGCCCGGATCTCCTCGTCCCGCCGGGCCGCTCGCGCGCGCAGGGCCTGCCGTTCCTCGTCGGCGGCGTGTTCGTCGTGCATGGCCGGGTTCGGCGGTACGAGGAACACGCCGCTGTCGCCCGCCTCGGGCGCCGGCGTGGGGGCGAGGAGCGCGGCGGCCGTACCGACGGCGACCGCGGAGCGGGGCAGCAGCGCGGCCTCGCTCAGGGCTTCGCGGGCCCGCGTGTGCGTGTCGGGGTCCGTGATGATGACACCGTCGACCAGCTCGGGGCGGGCCGCCAGCACGCGCGCGTGATCGGCGGGGTCGACGGCCTGCGCGAGGTAGCGCCAGCCGGGGAGGGCGGGAATGCCGTGCTCGCCCAGGTACTCGACGGTGGACAGCACGTCCGGGCCGGGCGGCAGCAGGCCGCCGTCGCCGAGGGCGCCGAGGATCCGGGAGTCGTCGGCGGCGCCGGTCTGCAACTCGAACAGCTGCCGCTCGGCGGAGCCGACCGAGTCGTCGAGCAGCTCACGCAGTTCGTCGGCGAAGCGGTCCAGCTCCTCGGGGGTGAGGGGGCCTTCGCTCGCGGGCCGCGGGGCGCCAGGGCGGGGCGCGGCAAAACCCTCGGCCGCGCTGTGCGCACCGCCCTGGCGGTCGGCCGTCGCACCCGCTGTGCCCTCGCGCCGGGGCGTCGGTACCGCCCCCTGCCTGCTGGAGGCCGGCAGGCTCAGCAGGTCCGCCAAACGCTCCTCCCCCGCCAGGGACTCGGCGGTACGGAACTCCGCCTCGTACGCGCGCTCGGCCGCCGTCGCCGCGTCCGCCGCGCGGGCCGCCGTCAGCTCCGCGCGGGACTCGGTGGACGCCGCCTCCCTGGCGTGCTCGGAGGCCCGGCCGGACGCCTCACGCGCGGTGTCCCAGGCGGCGACGGCCGTCTTCTCGGCGTCGCTCGCGGCCAGCGCCGCGCGTGCGGGGTCCGCGTCGGGCGCGCTGTCGTCCAGCCACCCCGCGCGCACCGCCTCGGCGGTCTCCTGCGCTACCTCGCTGAGCCGCTGGCGCAGATGCCCGGCCTCGCTGCGGGCGCGCTGCGCCTCCGTGGCGGCGGAGGTCGAGTCCCGGTACGCCCTCTCGCCCACGTCCTGGAGCCCTGCGGACCGCTCCTCCTCCTCGTTGGCGAGGTTCTCCGCGCTCTCGGCGGCACCGTGCAGGGCACGTACGAGGTCGACGGCGGCCTTGGCGCGGGCGGCGAGCGCCGGCGCGGCGTCCCGCTCGGCCTCGCGGATCGCGACGGCCACGCGCGCGGAGCGGTCGGCGGCGGCCCGGTGCCGCAGCACGGCCTCGGCAGCCTGCCAGGCGGAGTGCAGCGTGCGCGCGTCGGCCAGCTCGCGCTTCTGCGCGGCCGCGGACTTCTCGGCTCCGGCGAGCGCCAACGAGGCGTGCCGGTAGGCGAGTTCGGCCGCGATCAGGGCGCTGCGCTCGCGGGCGCCCTCGGCGTGCGTGACGGCGTACGCTGCGGCGGTCACCCGCTGCGCGAGGTCGGCGGCCCGCACGCGCTCCCGCACGCCGCGCGCGGACAGCCGGCGGGCCAGCGTCCGGGTGCGCCGCTCGGCGGCGGCGTGGATGTCACGCGCGCGTGCCCGAGCGTCGGCGGCGTCGACGATCCGGCCCAGCAGGTCCACGGATCCGGCCGTGAAGTCCCGCTCGGCCATCAGCTCGGCGCGCCGCCCCAGCTTGTTGCCGAAGCCTCCGACCAGGTCGGCGAGGCCGTCCGTGTCGCGGGTGTCGGTGACGGCGCGCAGCAGCAGATCCGTGAAGTCGGAGTCCTTCTTGACCGCGAAGAGACCGGCGGCCTCGCCCTCGTCGGCGTTCATCTCCCGCTGGTAGCGGAAGAGTTCGGGGTCCAGACCGAGGTCCCCGAGGTGCTCGTTCCAGCGGTCGTGGATCTCCTCCCAGTGCACTTCGAGGTGCGGATACGCCTTGCCCGCGTCGGTGAGGGCGTCCCGGAAGCCCTTCATGGTGCGGCGCCGCCCCTGCGCACCGGACACGCCCTCGGCCTGCGGCCGTACGGAGGTGGCCTCGGCGACGGGCAGGTTGTCGAGGCTGAGTCCGGGGCCGGGCCGGAAGGAGTACCAGGCCTCGGCGAACTTCCGCGGGTCGTTGGAGACCTGCCGCCCCCGCCACTCGCTCACCTTGCCGACCACGACGCACTCGCCGGTCAGCGTGTGCTGCCACTCCAGCGCCACATGCCCGCAGTCGTCGGCGAGCAGGAACTTCCGCAGCACACCGGAGCTGGCGCCGCCGAGCGTGTTCCGGTGGCCCGGCAGCATCACCGAGAAGATCAGCTTGAGCAGTACGGACTTGCCGCCGCCGTTCTCCAGGAAGAGCACGCCGGCGGGCGCGGGCCGGCGCGGCGGGCCGACGGGCTCGTCCTCGAAGAACTCCGCCTGGGTGGGCGCGGGGTCGGGCACGGGCGCGCCGACACCCCGCAGGTCCAGCACGGTGTCGGCGTAGCGCGCACCGGCCGGCCCGATGGAGTAGAGGCGGACCCGGGACAGCTCGTACATGTGCGGACTCTCGTAGTCGTCAGGGGAGTTCGGGGGCGGAGGTCGGGTGAAGGGGCCGGGGAGGCCGGGTCAGGAGTGGAACGGCAGTCCGGCGTCGGCGACCAGTTCCAGGTCGTCGGTGTCCTCGGGGGGCAGCAGGCTCGCGGTGCCGTCGGTCACCGGGACGATGCCCAGCTCGAGCAGCTCGGCCAGGGCGGCGCTGCCGGCCATGTCGCGCACCTGGAGCTGATAGCGGGCGGTGGTGCGGTAGGTGCCGCCGGAGTCGTCGCCGGTCCGCTGGAGAAAGCCGGAGTCGGTGAGGAAGACGACGGCCTTGCCGACGATCCCGGTGGTCGAACCGGCGAGCCGGCGCGCGTCCTTGGTGGCCCCGGCGGCGCTGCGTCTGGCCCAGATCCGCCAGGCCGCCTCCAGGCCGGGCGCGTCCGTGGCCGGGTCGGTGTTCTCGCCCTGCTCCTCGGCCCGCTCCTCCAGGCGGCGGCAGGCCTGGCGTACGAAGGCGTCGACGCCGTTGACCGAGACGCGCCCGATGTAGCCGTCGTCCGCGAGGTCCTCGGGGCGCGGGAACGCCATGGCGGCGACGGCGAGATGGGCGAGCCCATGCAGGAAGCGGTCGCCGGAGTCGGCCGCCGTGCGCCGCGCGTAGTCGCCCATGCGGACGGCGAACACGGAGTCCTCGGCGGCGGTGACGGCCATACCGGCACGCGGGGACACCTCCAGGACGACCAGGCCGAGCCCGGTGGCCACGGCGTCCGCGAGCCGCGCGAAGGGCGGGTCCTCGCGGTAGCGGCGCAGCAACTCCGTGTACTCCTGGTCGCGGGCGGGCTGGAGCTTGGGCTGGAGCCCGAAGGCCACGAGCCGCGCCGCGTCGGCGGCGTCGGCGGGGGTGACGGCGGCGTTCACCGGCGTGGCGGCGACTTCCGGCTCACTCCACTCGACGTGCTCGGTCACGGTTGGGGCTCCTTGATCTCAAAAGCGATGGTGCGGTCGGGCGCCCCCTCATGGGCGCGGGGCTGTGGCATGTGCGGCTCCGCCGACGAGGCGTTCACTTCCGGTCCGCCGCCATCCCCATCGCGTCGAGCATCGCCATGCCCACGATGAGATCGGCCCCGCCGAACTCGTCGTCGTCCAGTTCGACCCCGTCGTCCACGGCGAACAGCAGCTTCTCCTCCCCCTGCCGGTAGGCGGTGCCCACCGGCGGGCTGGCCGCGTGCACGGCCAGCAGGGCGACAAGGTACGGCAGTTCGGAATCCTGGCGGCGCGCTTCCGCGAGCAGTCCCGACAACCGCCGCGGCGCGTCCGCCGGCAGGTCGAGCAGCTCCATGGCGGCGGCCAGCTGCTCCTCGCTGAACCGGCTGTCGTCGGGAGTGGCGATCAGGTCTGGCTCCGGCATCTCCGCGCCGAGGTGCTCCCGCTCCACGGGCGGTGTCAGCAGCAGGTCGACGAGGTCCCCGACCCGCACGGACGCGGGTGTGCGCAGCCCGGTGCCGCGCGCGAAGAAGGCGTCCGTGACGCGCAGGGCCTGCTCCACGGGCAGCGGCAGCACGGGGGCGACGAGATGCCCGTAGAGATCGATCCCGGACGTCGTCATGGGGGTCGCGAAGGCCTGCCGGTCCTGCTCGGCGCGGAACAGCGGGCCCGCCTCCAGGAGCCGGGACTGGAGCAGCGTGTGCCGGCGGATGCAGTCCTTGACGATGTCGACCAGCTCGGCGGCGCGCCGCTTCTGCTCGGGGTCCTCGGACTCGTCGCGTGCCTTGCGGATGTTGGTCAGGATCGCGTTCTCGTGCCGGTAGCGGTCGGCGACGTGGTCGAGGGCCTCGGCGATCATGTCCGGCACCGAGTTCAGCCAGTCGACGGCCCGCACATTGCGCCGGGTCGCGTCCAGTGCCTTGCGCAACGTCTCCGAGTACTGGACGGTCCGGTAGCGCGCCTGCTCGGCGGCGAGCTGCGCGTCCGCGAGCCGACCGCGGCTGATCAGCACCTCCAGCTTGACCTCGGCGGCGATCTGCGCGCTGGTGACATCGGTGTCGAGGGCGCCCACGAGGACGTTGACCGCCTCGTCCGTCGTACGGAGGTAGACGCTTCCTCCGTACCCGGGGACCTCCTCGATCAGCTTGAAGTCGTAGTCGCGGCGCACATAGGAGCCGTCGGGCGCGAACGTGCCGTAGACGGCGCGGAAACCTCGGTCGACGCTGCCGACGTTGATCAGGTTCTCCAGGACCCAGCGGGCCACCCGCTCGTGCTCGGCGACGGGCCGCCGGGGGGCCTGGGCGGCGATGCGCGGGATGAGGCGGGCCACTATCTGGTCGTGGTCCGCGCCCGTGTCGAAGTCCATGTTCAGTGTGACCAGGTCGATGGCGGCGAGGGCCACCTCCGCCATCCCGTACACCGCGTACTCACCGGCGAGGTTGGCCTTGCGCGCATCGAGGTCGTGCAGCGGCGCCGTGCAGGCGAGCGCGCGCAGCCGCCGCGCCAGTCCCTCGTCGGCGGCCGGGCCCGGAGAAGGGCGCGGCCCCGCGCTGAGCTGGGGCGGAACGCTGTCCGTCGATGCAGGCGAAGTCACGGTGCACAGACTAGGTCCTCGGTCTGACAGCGGTCGAAACGACGCAGATGAGACCCGTGGTCACAGTGCATGACAGCCGGGGTCACAGTGCATGACAGCCGGGGGCACAGCTGCCCGTCGTCACCCCCGTGGTCACAGTTGCCCGTCGTCGCCCACGCGCCGCCGGTAGACCTCCACGACCCGCTCCAGCGAGTCGTCGAGATAGACCGCGAGCAGTCCCTCCGCCTTGTCGCGGTCGCCCGTCTCCAGGGCCTGGAGGATCTGCCGGTTGCGCGCGAGATACGGCTCGTGCAGCCGCCGCGGGTCGTCCACGACGTGGAAGGCGAGGCGGAGTTCGGCGAAGACGCTGCGCATCAGTTCGTCGGTGCGGGCGCTGCCGGCGAGCGCGACCAGTTCCCGGTGGAAGTGGATGTTGGCCGTGCCCAGTCCTTTCCAGTCACCTTCGCGCACCGTCCGCTGCCCCTCCGCGACGGCTTCCGCGAGGCCCTCCAGGGCGTACGGCGGCTCACCGAGACCGCGTACGACGGCGCACTCGACGAGGGAGCGGGTGCGGTAGATGTCCTGCACGTCCTCGACGGTCAGCACCCGTACGAAGACCCCGCGGTTCAGCTCGTGGACGAGCAGCCGTTCATGGGTGAGCAGCCGGAACGCCTCGCGCAGCGTGTTGCGGGAGACCCCGAGCGCGCCGCCGATGCTGTCCTCCGACAGCCGGGTGCCGGGCGGGAAGTAGCCCTCGGCGATACGGCCCCTGAGGATGTCCGAGACCCGCTCGGCGGTGCTGGTGCGCCCCAGCAGAGCGCGGTCGTCGGCCAGTCCCGTCAGCTGATCTGCCATGCCCGGAATTCAATCGCAGATACAACAACGAAACAACGTGGGTATTGAAGGATCGTTCAACGATCCCCTACCTTGCTTGACAGGCGCCGCCCGCTCGCACGACGGCGCCGCGGCTTGCGCACGGCACGGCCTCCTCCGCACCCCCGCACGGCACCACCCGCTCCACGCCCCCCGAACAGCGCCACCCGCTCCACGCACCCCCGCACGGCACGGCTCGTCCCTCAAGCACCCTCCGTCCCTCTTAGCGAGGTGCCCATGAGCACGACCCCTCCCTCTCCACAACTGACCGCCGCCACCGCGCCCGGCGCGGGTGAACCCGCCTCCGAAGACGGCGCCTTCGGCTTCCTGCGCGCGCTCGGTCCGCGCGGCCGGCGTGCCTTCGCCGGCGCGTTCGGCGGCTATGCCCTGGACTCGTACGACTACTTCACGCTGCCGCTGAGCATGGTCGCGCTCGCGGCCTACTTCGGCCTGGACAGCGGTCAGACCGGACTGTTCACGACGGTCACCCTGGTCGTCTCGGCGATCGGCGGCGCCGTCGCGGGTGTGGTCGCGGACCGCATCGGGCGCGTCAAGGCCCTGATGATCACCGTGATCACCTACGCCGTCTTCACGGTGGCCTGCGGCTTCGCGCCCAACTACGAGACCCTGCTGGTCTTCCGCGCCCTTCAAGGGCTCGGTTTCGGCGGCGAGTGGGCGGTCGGCGCGATCCTGGTCGCCGAGTACGCGAGCGCCCGGCACCGGGGCCGGACGCTCGGCGCGATCCAGAGTTCCTGGGCCGTCGGCTGGGCGCTGGCCGCCGTCGTCTACACGCTGGTCTTCTCCTTCGTGGGCGACGACCTCGCATGGCGTGTGATGTTCTGGACCGGCGCGCTGCCCGCGCTGCTGGTCGTGTGGGTGCGACGCAGGGTGCACGACGCCCCGGAGGCGGCCGTCGAGCGCCAGAAGAGCGCTCACAAGGGTTCGTTCACGGCGATCTTCAGGCCCGGGACGGCCGACGCGCCCGGTCTGCTGCGGATCACGGTCTTCGCGGGCCTGCTCTCGACCGGCGTCCAGGGCGGCTACTACACGCTGGCCACCTGGGTGCCGACGTACCTCAAGACGGAGCGCGGACTGTCCGTCGTCGGCACCGGCGGCTATCTCACGTTCCTGATCTCCGGTGCCTTCATCGGCTACCTCACCGGCGGCTACCTGACCGACAAACTGGGCCGCAAGCGCAACATCCTGCTCTTCGCGGTGCTCTCCGCGATCTGTGTCCTGGTGTACGCCAACATCCCGAGCGGCGCCGACACCCTCCTCCTGGTGCTCGGTTTCCCGCTCGGCTTCTGCATGTCGGCGATCTTCAGCGGCTTCGGCTCGTTCCTGAGCGAGCTGTACCCGACGGCCGTGCGCGGCACCGGACAGGGCTTCACCTACAACACCGGACGCGCCGTCGGCGCCGTCTTCCCCACCCTGGTCGGCTTCCTGGCCGACAGCTGGGGTGTGGGCGGCGCGCTGGTCTTCGGTGCGATCGGCTACGCCCTGGCGGCGCTGGCGCTGCTCGGGCTTCCGGAGACCCGCGGGAAGGAGCTCCGGTGAACCGCGTCACCCCGGACCGCCCCCTGAGCCGGATCGACGGCCACGCGCACGCGTGGACCCCCCGCAAGGCGCGGGCCCGCTTCCGCTGGGGCGTCTTCGGACCCACGGCCGGGGTCGCCGCGGGACACACCCAGGCGAACCTGATCTCGCTCCCCGCCGACTGGGCGTACGACATGCTGCTGTTCTGCCAGCGCAACCCCAAGCCGTGTCCGGTCCTCGACGTCACCGACGCCGGTTCCTGGACCACTCCGCTCGCGGAGGGAGCGGATCTGCGCACGGATCTGCCGCGCTACCGGGTGTGGGAGAACGGCGAGCTGGTGGCCGAGCCCACGGATGTCGTCGCGTACTGGAGGGACGATCTGGTGTCGTTCCTCATCGGGTGCAGCTTCACCTTCGAGTGGGCACTGAGCGAGGCGGGCGTCCCGATGCGCCACATCGAGCAGGGCCGCAACGTCTCCATGTACGTCACCAGCCGCGCCTGCCGCCCGGCAGGCCGGCTGCACGGCCCCATGGTGGTGTCGATGCGTCCCGTTCCGCCCGAGCACCTGGCGGCGGCGATCCGGGAGAGCACGATGCTCCCGGCGGTGCACGGCAGCCCCGTACACTGCGGCGATCCGTCGGGCCTCGGCATCGATGACCTCGGCCGCCCCGACTTCGGTGATCCGGTGGACGCCGAACCGGACGACATCCCGGTGTTCTGGGCCTGCGGCGTGACCCCGCAGGCCGCGGTGATGGCGTCCCGTCCGCCGTTCGCCATCACCCACGCCCCGGGCCAGATGTTCCTCACCGACGCCCGCGACGAGCAGTACCGCGTGGCCTGACCAGGAGACACCATGATCGATCTGAACGCCGACCTCGGCGAGGGCTTCGGCCGCTGGGAGCTCACCGACGACGAACGGCTGCTGTCCGTCGTCACCAGCGCCAACGTGGCCTGCGGCTTCCACGCCGGGGACGCGGCCACCATGCGGCGGGTGTGCGAGCTGGCGGCCGAGCGCGGCGTACGGATCGGCGCCCAGGTCTCCTACCGGGACCTGGCCGGGTTCGGGCGACGCGCGATGGACGTGCCGCCCGCGGAACTGGCGGCCGAAGTGGCGTACCAGATCGGCGCCCTGGAGGTGTTCGCCCGCGCGGCGGGCACGCGCGTGTCGTACGTGAAGCCGCACGGCGCGCTCTACAACCGGGTGGTGCACGACGAAGGGCAGGCCGGCGCCGTGGTCGACGGGGTGCGGCTCGCCGACGCCTCGCTCCCGGTGCTCGGGCTGCCCGGCTCGCGCTTGCTGGAGGTGGCCGAGAAGGCCGGGCTGCCGGTCGTCACGGAGGCGTTCGCGGACCGCGCGTACACCGAGGAGGGCACGCTGGTGCCGCGGGGCGAGGACGGAGCGGTGGTCACCGACCCCGACGCGGTCGTCGAACGCTCGGTGAACCTCGCCCGCCTCGGGGTGGTCGACGCGCACTCCGGGCGCCGGATCCCGGTACGGGCACGCTCCTTGTGCCTGCACGGCGACACGCCCGGCGCGGTGGAGCTGGCCCGCCGGGTCAGGTCGCGGCTGGAGGCCTCGGGCGTCCGCGTGGCGGCCTTCGCATGAGGGCACTGCCGGTCGGCGACCGGGCCCTGCTCGTCGAACTCGCCTCGGGTGACGAGGCGCAGGCCCTGCACGCCGAGCTGCTGCGCCGCAGGGCGGCCGGAACCCTGACGGTACGGGAGGTCGTGCCCGCGGCCCGCACGGTCCTCCTGGACGGCCTGGAGGAGCCCTCCCGGCTCGCGGCCCAGCTCGCGGACTGGACAGTGCCGCCGGTACCCCCGCGCGCGGAGGAGGCCATCGAGATCCCCGTACGGTACGACGGCCCCGACCTGGCCGAGGTCGCCGCCCTGTGGGGCGTACCGGAGGACGAGGTGGCGCGCATCCACTCGGCGGCCGAATTCCGGGTCGCGTTCTGCGGGTTCGCGCCCGGGTTCGGCTATCTCACCGGGCTTCCCGCGCGCTACGACGTGGCGCGCCGGGCGACCCCGCGCACGTCCGTTCCGGCGGGCTCCGTGGCGCTCGCGGGCCCGTACACCGGGGTGTACCCGCGTGCGTCGCCGGGCGGGTGGCAGCTGATCGGCACCACGGACCGCGTCCTGTGGGACCACGCGCGCGTACCGGCCGCCCTGCTCGCGCCCGGCGCCCGCGTCCGCTTCGTCGCGGTGGGGTCCGTATGACGGATCGGGCGCTCGCCGTCGTACGGGCCGGGGCGCTGACCACCGTGCAGGACCTGGGGCGCCCCGGGTACGCCCACCTCGGAGTGCCGCGCTCCGGTGCGCTGGACCCGCCCGCGGCGGCGCTGGTCAACCGGCTGGTCGGCAATCCGCCGGAAGCGGCCGTCCTGGAGACGACGCTCAACGGCTGTGCTCTGCGCCCCCGTTCGGCGGTCACCGTGGCGGTGGGAGGCGCGCCCTGCGCGGTGACCGTGGGCGGCCGCCCCGCGCCCTGGGGAGCGCCCGTACGCGTCCCCGGCGGCACCTTGCTCGACATCGGACCCGCGCAGTCCGGAGTACGCGGTTACGTGGCCGTCTCCGGCGGAGTCGCCGTCGAACCGGTGCTCGGCAGCCGCTCCACGGATCTGCTGTCCGGGCTCGGTCCCGCACCCCTCACCGACGGGACGGTGCTCCCCCTGGGGCACCCGGTCGGCCCCCACGCGCGCGTGGACGCCGTTCCCCAGCCGGGCCCGCCGGCCGAACTGGTGCTGCGGGTGACGCCGGGCCCCCGCGACGACTGGTTCACGGCGACGGCCGTCCGCACGCTCGTCACCCGCGCGTACCGCGTGTCCACCGCGAGCAACCGCATCGGACTGCGTACGGAAGGGCCCGCGCTGGAACGGTCCCGGACGGGCGAACTGCCCAGTGAGGGCATGGTGTGGGGGGCGGTGCAGGTGCCGCCCGACGGCCGGCCGGTCGTCTTTCTCGCCGACCACCCGACCACCGGGGGCTACCCGGTGATCGCGGTCGTCCGGCCCGCCGACCTCCCGGCGGCCGCCCAGGCGGTTCCCGGCACCCCCGTCCGCTTCGTGGCCGTACGCCGCCGCTGACGGCTCAGGCCGCGTCCGGCTGCTCCGTCCCCGACAGGGCGGCCAGCGCGGACGCCGCCGCGTGCGAGGCGCTCAGGTCGAGCCGGGCGCTGGTGCCGCGTGCCCGGTGGCGTACCTCGGAGGCGGCCAGGGTGAGCAGCTGCGGCAGCAGGTCGGTGCACCGCCGGGCCACCCAGCCGGTCCCCGCGGTGGCCAGCCACCAGAGGCTCGCCGACCGGGTGGGCGCGGGGAACTCGGGCTCGGCCGCGGGCGCGGTCCCGGTCACGAGGCCCTCCTGAGCGAGCAGCGCGTGGAAGCGGACCGCCAGCTGCCGGTGGCCTCGCTCCCCCGGGTGCAGCCGGTCCGCGCTCCACAGCGCGCGATCGGTCAGCCACTCCTCTTCCGCCGCGTGCAGATGCACCGCCCCGTACCTCTCGGACAGGGCGTGCACGACCGTGTTCACAGCCCGCTGCCGGCGGGCCAGCGGACGGGCCAGCGCCCCGGGCAGCCCGAACATCGCCCCGGGGTCGGGCAGGCACGCCGTGACCAGCACCGCGTCCCGCGCCCGGAACGCCGCGTACACCTGGTCGAGCCGTGCGGCGACGGCGTGGATGTCGAAGGTGCACCGCAGTGTGTCGTTGACGCCGATGACGACCGACACGATGTCCGGGCGCAGGGTGAGCCCGGCCGGGGTCTGCCGTTCCAGGACGTCGCGCGTCTGGGCGCCGCTGACGGCGAGGTTGGTGAACTCGGCGGGCGCGTCCGCGGGGGCGAGCCCGGCGGCGAGGAGTGCGGCCCACCCCCGCCAGGTGTCCCCGACGGGGTCGCCCACGCCTTCGGTCAGCGAGTCGCCGAGCGCCACGAAGCGCGGCGGTCTCATCGGACGCCCTCCCGAGCGGGAGCCGGCGCCCCCGCGTCGTGCGCGGCGAGGAACGCGTCGACCGCGGTCTTCCAACCGAAACACTCCGCACGCGCGCGTGCGGTCTGCCGGCGCTCGTACTCGGGGCGTTCCAGGAGCGATGCGACGGCGTCCGCGAAGGCGTCGCCGTGATCCGCGGCTGTGACTCCGGCGGAGCCGACGACCTCCGACAGCGCGGACGAGGCACTGGCGACCACGGGCGTACCGCAGGCCATCGCCTCCAGGGCGGCGAGCCCGAACGTCTCGGCCGGCCCAGGAGCCAGGCACACATCGGCGGAGGCCTGCAACGCGCCGAGCAGCGCCCGGTCGCCGACATGGCCGAGGAAGGTCACGGGCAGCCTCCGCTCCCGCGCCCGCTGTTCGAGCCGGGCCCGCAGCGGGCCGTCCCCGGCGACGACGAGCACCGCGCGCCGCCCGCGCCGCACCAGCGCCTCCAGCGCGTCCAGGGCGGTGCCGGGCCGCTTCTCGACGGACAGCCGGGAGCACATGACGAGCAGCGTCTCGTCCACGCGCGCGTGGCGCTCGCGCAGCCCCGGGTCCCGCAGCGCGGGGCGGCGCTGCTCCAGGTCGACGCCCAGGGGAGCGCGTACGACATTGCGGGCCCCGATGCGGACGAACTCCCGCTCCGCGAACTCCGTGGTGCACACCACGCGCGCATAGGTGTGTGCCGTACGGGTGTTGAGGGCGTCGGCGGCGCGCCGGGACACGTTCTCCGACAGGCCCCAGGTGCGCAGGACGCCGTCCGCGGTCTCGTGGGAGACCATCACGGCGGGGACGCGGGCGCGCCGCGCCCACTTGCCGGTCCACCGCAGCGTCGTACGGTCGGAGACCTCCAGACGGTCGGGGGCCAGCTCGGCCAGGAGGGCGGCGACGCGCCGCTTGTCGGTGAGCACGCGGTAGCCGCCGGTGCCGGGCAGCAGCGGCCCGGGCAGGGTGATCACGCGGCCCTGCCCGGTCTCGCGGTCGGTGTGGCGCTCGCCGGGCACGATGAGCACGGGCTCGTGCCCGGCCTCCTTGAAGCCCTTGCCCAGCTCGCGCAGGGCGGTACGCAGTCCCCCGGAGGCGGGGGCCACGAAGTTGGCGAGCCGGACGATCCGCAGCGCCCCGGCCGGCCCGCCGGTCCGCGGCGGCTCGTGCACGCCGCCCTCGTCGCTTCGCGGGCTCATGCCGCCACCGCCGTCCGCGCGGACAGCACCTCGGCGTAGTGCCCGATGAGCTGGTCGCCGACGGCCGCCCAGGTACGGCCCTCGACGGTGGCCCGCCCGGCCGCTCCGTACGCGGCCCGCAGCGCGGGGTCGGCGGCCAGGGACCACACCGCGTCGCGCACGGCGCCGGCGTCACGCGGCGGGACCAGCAGCCCCGTACGGCCGTGCGCCACCAGGTCCAGCGGGCCGCCCGCGGCGGGCGCGACGACCGGCACACCGCTCGCCATGGCCTCCTGGACGGTCTGGCAGAAGGTTTCGAAGGGGCCGGTGTGCACGAAGACGTCCAGCGAGGCGAAGATCCGGGCGAGTTCGTCACCCGTGCGGCGCCCCAGGAAGACGGCGCCGGGCAGCGCGCCCCGCAGCGTCACCTCGCTCGGGCCGTCGCCCACGACGACGACCCGCACGCCCCTCAGACCGCAGGCTCCGGCGAGGAGTTCGACCTGCTTCTCGGGGGCGAGCCGGCCGACGTAGCCGACGATCGGTTCGCCGTTCGGGGCGAGTTCGCGGCGCAGCGACTCGTCCCGGTGCTCGGGGCGGAAACGGACGGTGTCGACACCGCGCGGCCACAGCCGCACCCGGGGCACCCCGTGTGCCTCCAGGTCGTGCAGGGCCGCGGTGGACGGGGCGAGGGTGCGGTCGGCGGCGGCGTGGACGGAGCGTATGCGCCGCCAGGCCGTGGCCTCGCCCGCACCCATGTACGTGCGGGCGTATCCGGCGAGGTCGGTCTGGTAGACGGCGACGGCGGGGATGCCGAGCCGGGCGGCGGCCGCCATGCCGCGGACACCGAGGACGAAGGGGCCGGCCAGGTGGACGATGTCGGCGCGGTGTTCGGTGATCGCCGCGGCGACGCGGCGGCTGGGGAGGGCGACGCGGACCTGGGGGTAGCCGGGGAGCGGGAGGGAGGGCACCCGGATGACGCGGCACGGCGCGAGGGCGTCGGGCCCCTGCCCGGCGAAGGGGGCACCGCCCTGCCCGAGCGATGTCGGGGACTTGGGGGAGGCGGGGGCGACGACGAGGGGGGCGTGACCGCGCTCGACAAGGTGCCGGGCGGTCTGGAGGGCGCAGTGGGCCACGCCGTTCACATCGGGGGGAAAGGACTCGGTCACGATGACGACACGCATACCGGTGTTGTCGTCGTGCTGGACGTGGCCGCGTCAACGTGGATCTTTCCGGACGAGGAACGTCCCATGAGCGTTGCGCTGCACACCCGGGCAGGTCGGCCCACGTCCATGCCCGACCGCCGCGCGGGTCACCCCTCGTTCATACGGCGGGCATGTCGTTCATACGGCGGGCACGCTGTTCATACGGCGGGCATGTCGGGCCCGATCCGGCTGCGTACGGCCGTCTGGACCTCTGCCTCCTCGGCCGGGTCCGCGGCCAGGCGGCGGAGCTGGTCGACCACGCGCGCGTCGCCGGTCTCGGCGTGCCGGGCGGCGACTTCGCGAGTGAACTCCTCGCAGTCCCACAGGCATTCGACGGCGAAACCGGCGGCGAAGGAGGGATCGGTGGCGGCCAGGGCGCGGGCGGCCCGGCCGCGGAGATGGGATGACGCGGTCTCGCGGTAGATATGACGCAGCACGGGCGCCGCGCACGCGATGCCGAGCCGCCCGGTGCCGTCGACGAGCGTCCACAGCGTGGGCGCGTCGGGGCCCTCTCCGCGTACGGCCTCCCGCAGGGCGCCCAGCACCAGTTCGCTGTCCTGCGCACCGCCCCGGCAGGCGAGCATGCGCCCGGCGGCGGCGCCCAGAGGGTCGGGCCGGTGGGCCCAGCCACGCGCGCGGTCCACGGCGGCGACACTGCACATACGTTCGAAGGCGTCCAGCGCGGCCTCCACGACGACCGCGGACCCGGTGGCCACGGCCCCCTCGACGAGGTCGAGGGCGTCCGGATCGTTGCCGTCGGTGAGATAGCGCAGGGCGGTGCAGCGGGCGCCGTCGCCGCCGGAACGGGCGGCCTCGACGATCTCGGGCCGGTCCTCGGGGCCCGCGACGGCCGTGAGGCAGCGGGCGGCCGGAACGTGGAGCAGCGCTCCGCGTTCGAGTCCCTGCTGGGCCCAGTCGAAGACGGCCTGCACGCTCCACCCGGGCCGGGGCCCGGCCGGTCGCATCTGGCGCTGCCAGCGGTCGAAGGAGCCGGTCTCCTGGGCGCCGCGCACGCGCGTGCCGATGGATTCGCGCGGATCCTCGGCCCACAGCCGCCAGGGCCGGGGTTCGAAGGCGTCGCGCACGGCGGCGGCGAGCTCGGCCTCGCCCTCGGCATCGACCGGGAAGCGGGCCAGCACGGGAGCGGCGAGGGCGCGCAGGCCCGCGTCGTCGTCGCGCAGCGCCAGCTCGTCGAGGGCCCAGGCCCAGTTGGTGCCGACGGCCGCGTACCTGCGCAGCAGCGCGAGCGCGTCGAGCCTGCCGTACGAGGCGAGGTGCCCGAGGACCGCGAGGGCGAGCCCCGTGCGGGACTCGTCCGTGTCGAGAACGTCCTCGGCGTCGAAGAGGTGCCGCTCGATCTCGTCGAGCTCACCGCTCAGGTCGAGGTAGAGACGGGCGTAGTACAGGGAGCGGTTCTCCACCTGCCAGTCGTGGCGGGGGTCACGCAGCACACAGTGATTCAGGGCCGCGAGCGCCTCGGCCCGCGGTGCGGTGAGCGCGTGGAGTGTGCCGTCGCCGCGGCCCCGCTGGAGCAGGCCGAGCAGCGTACCGCTGGGCGCTATGACCGGATCGAACATGGGAAACAGCCTCACATCAAGCGTCGACGCAACCGGGGGTCCTGCTTTACCTGGCCGCGTGACAACACGTCGGGGCGCCCGCCGTTTCCTGCTTGCTGTAGACCATCTTCCTCTGCCTCTCGTCGGTGGCCCATGCGGGCCGCGTCACGGCCCGCGCGGTGCGGCAACAACTGCCCAGCCATCGCGTCCGTGAATCACGACGTCATGATGACCCGGCGGTTCTTCCTGCCGCGACCGTATTTCCGGCGGCCCCGTCCCGCCTCCCCCGTTTTCTGTGTCGTGCCTGGTCAGGGCATTCGGATCAGCGTGCGCCGAACAGTTCGAGCAGGTTCGCCTTGCCGAACATCCGGGCCGTGTCGACGGCCGAGGGCGTGCCCGCGGCCGGGTCGGCACCGCCGTCCAGAAGGACCCGGATCACCGCTTCCTCGCCCTTGAAAACCGCCCCCGCGAGCGGTGTCTGGCCTCGGTCGTTGACCCGGTCGGCCTCGGCGCCACGCTCCAGCAGGGCGCGCACCGCTTCGGCATGGCCGTGATATGCGGCCAGCATCACCAGGGTGTCGCCCCGGTCGTTGGTGAGGTTGGCCGGAACCCCCGCGTCGACATACGCCACAAGCGGCTCGGTCTCGCCACGGCGCGCCAGATCGAAGATCTTGGTCGCCAGCTCCACGACCTCGGGGTCGGGGGCTTCGCTCATCGGCCGGACCACCTCTCACTACGACTGCTTCTGGGGACTGGGGAGCGTACGACGGCGAGCGGTGCAGCCGTACGGGTGAATCGCCAGCGTACTGGCTTCCGGGGTACATGACCGGCACCGCCCGAGGCAAAGATCACCGCACGCCCCGCTCGGCGCAACCGGCCTGTCCGGGCGGCCCAGAACGGCTCCGCCAGCCGGATGAAATCAGTCTAATTCCATCCATTTGCACCTTTTATCGTATGGATACATCCTGTGAGCCTGGAAGAACTCATGGTGACTGTCCCCACCAACCAGGAGAACCGAAATGATTCTGTCCATGTCAGGCGTCGTCCTGCTCGGCATCGTCGTCTTCCTCTTCTTCCGCAAGGACGGCCTCAAGGGCACGCACGCGTGCACGTGCGCGCTGTTCGGCTTCTACCTCTCCAGCACCGCCATCGCCCCGAGCATCAAGGCCGGCGGCGCGAGCCTGGCGAGTCTCCTCGGCGGGATCAGGTTCTGACCGCCCTTCCCTTCGCACGCACCCTCAGGAGAACGACGTGGCCCGGCGCCCCCTCCCCCGCATTCTGAGCAACGGCAGCGCGCAGCTCGCCCGGAGCCGGGAGCTGGCCCGGACGGCGGCCGACAGCGCCACCGACGTCCTCCATCCGCTGATCACGATCACCCGTGGACTGCGCCGGCTGGCGGCGGCCGGACGGCGCAGGTGGGCCGACACACCGAAGGACCGGCGCGGGCCGCTCCTCTTTCTCCTCTCCTCGGTGATCCTGGTCGTCGCCCTGGCACCGTACGGACCACTGCTCGCCGCCGTGGCCCTGATGGCGGCGGCAGCCTGGATGGGCCGCGACCCCGGGGCGAAGCGACCCGCCGGCCCCGACGAGTCGCAGACCAAGCGCCTGCGGTCGCTGTACGAGGCGCTGGTCCCGTACTTCTCGACCGCCGAGGACCCGGCTCCCCTGTACGCCCACGGCGGCGAGTGGGAGGAGGCGTTCCCCGCGTACGACTTCGACGGCACGGGCCGCATCTCGCGCCTGCTCATCCGCTACCCGGCCTACTTCACGGACGGCGAGGCGGAGTCCCGTGCCCGGATCGAGCAGCTCCTGCACGCCAAGTCGGGCCGGGGCCGCGAGTACCACTTCACCTGGGACGAGGAGGGCAACGAGCTCACGGTCACCGTTCTCGGCCCGCTGCCCACCGACATCGCCGCCCAGCGCTTCGTGACGGCACCCGGCGAGACGGTCCTCGGCTTCACCGACCCGACCGGCGTCCAGCGCACGCTCCCCCTGACCTACGGCGAGGAACAGCGGGACGTGCCTCCGGTGGTCTGGCGCACGGGCGTCCGTTCCACGGAACCGCACCTGCTGGTCGTGGGCGAGCCCGGCAGCGGTACGACGACCCTGGTGCGCTCCATCGCGCTCCAGGCCCTCCAGCACGGCGACGTCGTGATCGTCGAGGGCGGCGGCACCGGCGAGTACGCGTGCCTGACCGGCCGGGACGGCGTGCTGGCGGTCGAATGCGGGCCGGCGGGCGCGGTGGCGAGCCTGGAGTGGGCCACCCACGAGACGGAACGGCGCCTGATCGCGGCGAACCGTGCCCGCCAGGAGGGGTATCCGGCGCCGGAGGACATCAAGCGTCCGCTCTGGCTCCTTCTCGACCGGCCGAGCGCACTGGGCCACCTCGCGGCGGCGGAGGGGCGCAAGGATCCCCAGTCGCTGCTCCAGGTGCCGCTGCGGCACGGTCGCGCGGCGAACGTCACGGTCGTCGTGGCGGAGCAGTTCGACGGCCTCGACGGCCTGTCCGAGGCGGTACGTCAGCACACACGCGCGCGCGTGGTGCTCGGCCCCGCGACTCCGGACCGGCTGGCGGAGATCCTGGGGGCGCCGCCGCACACGACGCCCGCGAAGGACGTACCTCCGGGGCGGGGTTACGCCCGGCTCGGCGGCGGGCCGGTGCACCGGCTCCAGGTGCCGGCGACCCCGGACCCGTACGACGACGCGACGAGCGAGACCCACCGGCGGGCGGTGCTCGACCTGCTGCCGGGGCGGAGCACTCCGGCGGACGCGGCGGAGCCGGTCCCCACGGTGACCGTGGCCGCGAAGACCGTGCCCGCTGAGGCCGTGACCGCTGAGGCCGTCGTCCCGGAAACCGTGGCCACGAAGGCCGTGGTCACAGAGGCCGTGGCCGCGGAAGCCGTGCCCGCGGAGGGCTGAACCCGCTCGGGCCGGGCTCAGGCCACGAAGGTCCGCGGCGACTCCCCGGCTCCCGACGCGCCCGTCTCCACGAGCCGCGCCGCGGCCGCCAGCCGTGCCGCCGCCTCCTCCGCCACCGCGCCGCCGACCGTGAACGGCAGCCGCACATACCCCTCGAACGCGCCGTCCACCCCGAAGCGGGGTCCGGAGGGGACGCGTACCCCGACCCGCTCCCCCGCCTCGGCGAGGCGGGAGCCGGACAGACCGCCGGTACGCACCCACAGCGTCAGCCCGCCCTGCGGTACCGAGAACTCCCAGGAGGGCAGCTCCCGGCGCACGGCGGCGACCAGCGCGTCACGGTTCTCGCGGGCCTGGGCCCGGCGCACCTCCACCGCCTGCTCCCATCCCCCCGTGCTGAGCAGCCAGTTCACGGCCAGCTGTTCCACCACCGGTGTGCCCAGGTCCGCGTAGGCACGGGCCGAGACCAGGCTGCGGATCACGTCGGGAGCCGCCCGCACCCAGCCGATGCGCATGCCCGCCCAGAAGGCCTTGCTCGCGGACCCGACCGTGATCACCGTCGACCCGCCGGGGTCGAAGCCGCACACCGGGCGCGGCATCTCCACACCGTCGTCGAGGTGCAGCTCGGTCATCGTCTCGTCGACGACCAGCACGGTCCCGGCCGATCGGGCCGCGTCCACCAGCCGGCGCCGCTGGTCCTCGTCGGCCAGCGCACCGGTCGGATTGTGGAAGTCGGCCACGACGTACGCCAGGCGTGGCGCCGCGTCCCGCAGCACCTGCCGCCAACGGTCCATGTCCCAGCCCATGAGCCCCTCGGCCATCGCGACCGGCACCAGCCGGGCCCCCGCCTCGCGCATCAGCTGGAGGATGTTGGCGTAGGAGGGCGACTCGACGGCGATGCGCTCGCCGCGCCCCGCGAAGAGATGGCAGATGGCGTCCATCGCGCCCATCGCGCCGGTCGTCACCATGATCTGCTCGGGCATGGTCGGGATGCCGCGCGCGGTGTACCGGTCGGCGAGCATCGAGCGCAGCGCGGGCAGCCCGGCCGGGTAGTCGCCGTGCGTGTGCGCGTACGGCGGCAGCTCCTCCAGGGCTCCTTGAACGGCGCGGGTGAGCCACGGCTCGGGGGCGGGCAGCGCCGCGGTGCCCAGATCGATCATCGAACCGAGCGACTCGGGCGGCAGCGGCTCCAGGCCGCGCGCGGGCAGCGGGTTCCCGGCCGGCACGGCGGTCCAGCTGCCCGCTCCGCGGCGGGACTCCAGGAAGCCCTCGGCACGCAGCGCTTCATAGGCGGCGGCGACCGTCGTACGGCTGACGGACAGGGACAGCGCCAGTTCCCGCTCGGCGGGCAGCCGGGCGGCGACGGGCACGCGTCCTTCCAGGACCAGCAGCCGGATACCGTCGGCGAGTGCGCGATAGGCCGGGGGGCGGCGGGTGCCGGGGCCCGCGGGGCGTTCCTGCTGGGAGTTGAGCAGCCGGGCGAGCTGCGCGGCGCCCACTGCCGAAGTCCACTGAGCCATGGTTGCCAGTCCACCTTCCCGGAATTGGCCATGGATGGCTTCTCTTTCCAAGCCACAGAGTGACACGGGTCAGTCCACAACCACCACAGGGGGGCACGTCTTGTCCGGCGTCCTGTCCACACAGAACCGTCGCGGGCGACGGTTGATCCAGTTGTACGTCGGCCTGGCGCTGTACGGCGCGAGCTCCGCGCTCCTCGTCGAGTCGGGACTCGGGCTCGAGCCCTGGAACGTGCTGCACCAGGGACTCGCGGAGCTGACCGGTCTGACGATCGGTGTGGTGTCCATCATCGTGGGCGCGGCGGTCCTGCTCCTGTGGATCCCGCTGCGCCAGCGCCCCGGACTCGGCACCGTCTCCAACGTCTTCGTCGTCGGCATCGCCATGGACGGCACGCTCGCCCTGCTTCCCGGGGCACACACCCTGTCCGTCCGCATCCCCCTGCTCGCGGCGGGCATCGTGCTCAACGGAGTGGCGACCGGCCTCTACATCGCGGCCGGCTTCGGACCGGGTCCACGCGACGGCCTCATGACGGGCCTGCACCGGCGCACCGGACGCTCGATCCGGCTGGTGCGCACGGTCATCGAAGTGGCGGTCGTGGCGACGGGCTTCGCGCTCGGCGGGACCGTGGGCGCCGGGACCGTCCTGTACGCGGTGGCGATCGGCCCCCTCGCCCAGCTCTTCCTGCGTTTGTTCGCCCCCTCCGGGGCGTCGGGCGGCAGCACGGTCGTTGCCGAGGGGCCACCCCCGCGGGCGATACTTCGACGGTGACCGCGCACATACGCCACCCCTACCTCGACCATCCGGGCCCGATCGCCTTCGCCCACCGGGGCGGGGCGGCGGACGGCCTGGAGAACACCATGGTCCAGTTCCGGCGCGCGGTGGCGGCGGGCTACCGCTACATCGAGACGGACGTGCACACGACGTCCGACGGGAAACTCGTCGCCTTCCACGACTCGACCCTCGACCGGGTCACCGACGGAGCGGGCCGGATCGCCGATCTCCCCTGGGCGGACGTGCGCCACGCGCGCGTGGCGGGCAGCGAGCCGGTGCCCCTCTTCGAGGAACTGCTCGAAACCTTCCCCGGGGTGCGCTGGAACGTCGACGTCAAGGCCGAGCCGGCCCTGCGCCCGCTGCTCGACCTGATCGAGCGCACGGACGCCTGGGACCGCGTCTGCGTCGGTTCGTTCTCCGAGGCGCGGGTGGTTCGCGCCCAGCGCCTGGCCGGACCGCGGCTGGCGACGTCGTACGGCATCCGCGGTGTCCTGAGCCTGCGGCTGCGCTCCTGGGGCATACCGGCCGCGCTGCGCCGCTCGGCGATCGCCGCCCAGGTGCCCATGTCCCAGTCGGGCGTTCCCGTGGCCGACCACCGGTTCGTGCGCGCCGCCCACGCCCGCGGACTCCAGGTGCATGTGTGGACCGTGAACGATCCGCACCAGATGCACCAGCTCCTGGACCTGGGCGTCGATGGCATCATGACCGATCACATCGACACGCTGCGCAAGGTCCTGGAAGACCGGGGCACCTGGATCTGAACCCTCGCGCGGCCCCTACCACGGGGAAGCGAGGACACGGGTGGGCACCGACACCGCGCAGGCACGGCCGACCGACGAGGCCGCCGAGCGACGGCGCGAACAACGCGGCTGGTACTTCTACGACTGGGCCTGCTCCGTCTACTCGACGAGCGTGCTGACCGTGTTCCTCGGCCCCTATCTGACGTCGGTCGCGAAGTCGGCGGCGGACGCGGACGGCTATGTGCATCCGCTGGGCGTCCCGGTGCGCGCCGGGTCGTTCTTCGCGTACTCCGTGTCCCTGTCCGTGATCGTCGCCGTCGTGGTGATGCCCCTGGTGGGCGCGGCCGCCGACCGCACGGGCCGTAAGAAGCCGCTGCTCGCGGTGACGGCCTACGTGGGCGCTGCGGCGACGGCGGGCATGTTCTTCCTGGACGGCGACCGCTATCTGCTGGGCGGCGTGCTCCTGTTGGTCGCCAACGCCGCGCAGGCCGTCTCGATGATGCTCTACAACTCCTATCTGCCACAGATCGCCCCGCCCGAGGAGCGCGACGCCGTCTCGTCCCGCGGCTGGGCGTTCGGGTACGCGGCGGGAGCCCTCGTCCTCATCGCGAACCTGGTGCTGTTCCTCGCCCACGACTCCTTCGGTGTCTCGGAGAGCACCGCGGTCCGGATCTGTCTGGCCTCGGCGGGTCTGTGGTGGGGCGCCTTCACCCTCATACCGCTGAAGCGGCTGCGCGACCGCGGGTCGCCCGTCAAGGAGATCACCGCCCCCGGACCGCGCCGGCTCGCGGCGACCGTCCGCGACATGCGCCGCCACCCGCTCACGCTCTCGTTCCTGCTCGCCTACCTGATCTACAACGACGGCATCCAGACGGTGATCTCCCAGGCGTCGGTGTACGGCTCCGAGGAACTGGGCCTGAGCCAGTCCACGCTCATCGTCGCCGTGCTGCTCGTCCAGGTGCTCGCGGTGGGCGGCGCCCTGGGCATGGGGCGGCTGGCCCGGACGTACGGCGCCCGGCGCACGATCCTCGGCTCACTGGTGGCCTGGACGGTCACGCTGGGCGCCGGCTACTTCCTGCCGGCCGGCGCGCCCTTCTGGTTCTTCGTCCTGGCGTCCGGGATCGGTCTCGTCCTCGGCGGCAGCCAGGCCCTGTCCCGCTCCCTCTTCTCGCATCTGGTGCCCGCCGGCAAGGAGGCCGAGTACTTCTCGGCGTACGAGATGAGCGACCGCGGCATGAGCTGGCTGGGCCCGCTCCTGTTCGGCCTGACCTACCAGCTGACCGGAAGCTACCGGGACGCGATCATCTCGCTGGTGGCCTTCTTCGTGGTCGGATTCGTGCTGCTCGCCAGGGTTCCGGTACGGCAGGCGGTGCGCGACGCGGGGAACTCCGTTCCCGAAAGGATTTAGCGCCCAGGGCCAAAGGGCGGTAGTGTACGCGTTTGGCCTGCCAGGCGTACCGTTACTGCGCGTCAAAGAAGCCGAAACGCTGGGTGACATCTGCTAGCAGATGTGACAAACCGGGCGCCGGTGGGTACAACAAGGGGCGGCTACGACGGCGACGCACAACCCGGAACGGGACCCGGAACGGGAATCTTTACCGCCGACCGGACGTTGACCGGATGACGACGACAGCGACACCTGTCCTGTGGGCGACAAGCCCGGGAGGCACGATTCATGAGTGAGCGAGCTCTTCGCGGCACGCGCCTCGTGGTGACCAGCTACGAGACGGACCGCGGCATCGACCTGGCCCCGCGCCAGGCCGTGGAGTACGCATGCGAGAAGGGGCACCGGTTTGAGATGCCCTTCTCGGTCGAGGCGGAGATCCCGCCGGAGTGGGAGTGCAAGGTCTGCGGGGCCCAGGCACTCCTGGTGGACGGCGACGGCCCTGAGGAAAAGAAGGCCAAGCCCGCGCGTACGCATTGGGACATGCTGATGGAGCGGCGCACCCGTGAGGAGCTCGAAGAGGTCCTCGAGGAGCGCCTGGCGGTTCTGCGATCCGGCGCGATGAACATCGCGGTTCATCCCCGGGACAGCCGCAAGTCCGCGTAGTCCCTCCGGGGGCAGAGCGGCATACAACGCACGCACGTGACCGTGGGTGCCGTACGAATGTACGGCGCCTGCGGTTTTGTGCTGTCCGTAACACCTACGGACGTCTGCCGTGCCGTGCCGTGCCGTGCCGTGCCGTGCCGTGCCGTGCCGTTTGCATGATCGGCCGGACGGGCCGCCCTAGCGGTTCAGCGGCGGGCGCGGGCCCGGCTCCGGGTCCTGGGGGCCGTCCTGCCTGATGACCTCGCCCTGGACCACCTTGCCGTCGGGGCGGTGGATGCGGACCTGCTGGAAGGCGTCGCCCAGCGTGCCGGGGGTCGCCTCGCGGATCTTGCGGTCGAAGGTGCGCTCCGCGTACCGGCTCACGGCCTTCTGGACCGGCGGGATCAGGAGCAGGAGGCCCAGGGCGTCGGAGATCAGGCCCGGCAGCATCAGCAGCAGCCCGCCGAGCATCATCAGCCCGTTGCCGTCGCTTCTGCCGCGGGTCACCGGCGCGTCCGACTGCTGCTGTTGCAGCGTCTCGCTGAGGTTGCGGAAGGCCCGGCGCCCGGCACGCTTGATCACCACGGAGCCGAGGACGAACCCGGCGACCAGCAGCAGGAAGACCGTGAACCCGCCGGCCGCACCGGCGACCAGCGTGAGCAGCCAGATCTCCAGCACCAGCCATGCGGCCACACCCAGCGGCAGGAACGTGCGCAGCCGAGAGCGCCGGGGGCGGGCGGGGTACGTCGGAGTCGGAGCGCCAGTCGTCATGCGTCCAGTGTGCCTGGCCCCGGCTCAGTGCGGGATAAGGGAATGATCAACGCCGCCCGTGAACCCGTACGGTCCGCAGGCGGCGGTTCACGAGGACTTGGGCCCCCGGCCCGTGATCCGTCCGACCCGTTCCCCGACGCCCCACGTCGTGACGCGCCACAGCGCCTCGACGAGGATGTCGCGGCTCATCTTGGAGTCGCCGAACTCCCGCTCGACGAAGGTGATGGGCACCTCGACGACGTGGTAGCCGGCCTTGACGGTGCGGCGTGCCAGGTCCACCTGGAAGCAGTACCCCTGGGAGGCGACCTCGTCGAGGCCGAGCCCTTCCAGGGTCTCGCGGCGGAAGGCCCGGTAGCCGCCCGTGATGTCGCGCTGCGGCAGGTCGAGGGCGAGGCGCGAGTAGAGGCTGCCGCCGCGGGAGATGAACTCGCGGGACTTCGGCCAGTTCACGACCCGGCCGCCCGGCACCCAGCGGGACCCGAGCACGAGGTCGGCGCCCTTGAGCGCGGTGAGCAGCCGGGGCAGCTCCTCCGGCCGGTGCGAGCCGTCGGCATCCATCTCGACCAGTACGCCGTAGCCGTTGTCCAGGCCCCAGCGGAAGCCCGCGAGGTACGCGGCGCCGAGCCCTTCCTTGCCCTTGCGGTGCAGCACATGCACCTGGTCGTCCTCGACGGCCAGCTCGTCCGCGAGCTTGCCCGTGCCGTCGGGGCTGTTGTCGTCGGCCACGAGGACGTGCGCCTCGGGCACGGAGGCCCGTACCCGGCCGACGATCGACTTGATGTTCTCCGCCTCGTTGTAGGTCGGAATGATCACCAAGGCGGTGCCGAGCGGGCCGAACTGTCTCCCCTGAGCTCCTGCCGTGAGGGTCTCGTCGCCGTCGTTCACTGCTGCCCCTTCAAGTCCGTACGCAGGGGTCCACCATAGTGGCCGCGGCCTGCACCGACGTGTCAGCACGTTCGTATGGGGGGTGTCGATTACACAAGAGTCGGGTAAGAGGCACTTTTGCGCCAGTGCGCGCATCCGATTCCGCCGCCCGTCCGCGTGCACGCCACGGAATCGGGGCCCGGCGCCCTTCGGGCCGACCTGGGGCCCGCTGGCTGCGGGTCGACCGAGAGCCGTTGTCTACTGAGCGTCCGGGCCCCACCCGGGTCACACCCTTCCCCCCAGACTCTCGGTTCCGCTCGAGCAGGGAGGGACCTCCGTCCGGCGTGCGGAACGATCCCTCGTCGTGGCGCGGGTGCTGGGCCTGGCTCCCAGTGGCGGTGCGCCGGTGCGGCGCACCACCCCTGGCCCAGCGACGCTCCGGCGAGTGCGCGGAAGTTCCCCGGTCGGACGTCCGGTGGTGGACCCGGCCGAACCTACCGGCCCCCCGAGGTCGGCTGTCAACAGCCGTTCGAGCTGCGACGATTCCCTCATCCGACCGGGCAGTGCGGAGGATGCGCAGGTCGCGCGCCGGGCGGCCGGTGGTGATCGCCGCCGCGCCGTCCCCGGACATCACTCGTTGGGCCGTACGAATACCGTCCGCCCGCCCACCACGGTCCGCAGGCAGACGGGCAGGTCTCCGCCGGGGGTCAGGTCGGGCAGTCCCGGGGTGCCCGAGCGCGGGTCGGTGGACCAGCGGGCGACGCGGTCGTCGGGGGCCTGCACGACCAGTTCCTCGGTGCGCCACACGGCATAGTCGGCGGGCGCGCCCGGCACCAGGACCCCCGCGTCGTCCCGTCCGATCGCCCGCCATCCGCCACGCGTATGCGCCGTGAACGCGGCGCGCACGGAGACACGGTGCTCCGGCGTGCGGTGGAAGGCCGCCGCGCGGACGGTGCCCCACGGGTCGAGCGGGGTGACGGGACTGTCGGAGCCGAAGGCAAGGGGTACGCCGGCCCGCAGGAGGGCGGCGAAGGGGTTGAGCGTACGGGCCCGCTCGGCGCCCAGGCGCTGCGCGTACATGCCGTCCGCGCCGCCCCACAGCGCGTCGAAGGCGGGCTGCACGGAGGCGGTGAGGCCGAGTTCCGCGAAGGCCGCGATGGTCTCGGGGGTGAGCATCTCGGCGTGTTCGACGCGGTGCCGGGCGGCGCGGACGCGGGCGAGGCCGACCTTCTCGGCGGCGGCGCGCACGCCCTCGACCACGGAGGTCACGGCGGCGTCGCCGATGGCGTGGAAGCCCGCCTGGAGGCCCGCCTCGGTGCAGGCGATCACGTGGGCGGCGACGGCGTCGTCGTCCAGATAGGCCGTACCCGTGTGCCCGGCGTCGCTGTACGGCTGGTGCAGGCAGGCGGTGTGCGAGCCGAGCGCGCCGTCGACGAAGAGGTCACCGGCGGCGCCGACCGCTCCGAGGGCACGCGCCCTGTCGATGCCCTCTTCGCCCCACTCGGCCCAGTAGCCGACGACCCGGGGGCCCGTCTCCTCGGCGGCGAGGCGCAGCAGGCCGGTGAAGTCGTCCTCGGAGGAGATCTCGGGGCCCGCGCACTCGTGGACGGAACCGATGCCGAGCGAGGCGGCGTGCGCGAGGGCGGCACGCTGGGCCTCGGTGCGCTGGGCCGGGGAGACGGCGCCGAGCGCGGCGCCGCGGACGGCGTGATGGGCGTCGCGGGTCAGCGGGCCGTCCAGGTATCCGGCGCGGCCGGTGATGCCGGGCACCAGGTCGAGCAGGGCGGTGCTGACGACCGCCGAGTGGACGTCGATCCGGGAGAGGTACAGCGGACGCCCGTCGGCCGCCTCGTCGAGTTCGGCGCGTGTCGGGGGGCGTCCGCCGGGCCAGCGGGCCGTGTCCCAGCCGTGGCCGAGCAGGACCCGGTCGTCCGGGCGGGCCGCGGCGAAGTCGCGTACGAGGGCGAGGGCCGCCTCCAGGGAGGGTGCGCCGGACAGGTCGAGGCCGGTGAGCGCGAGCCCGGTGGAGGTGGTGTGCACATGCGCGTCGGTGAATGCGGGGGTGACCAGGGCGCCTTCGAGGTCCACGACCTCGTCGACACCGGCCGAGAAGGCGTCCGCGGCGCCTTCCGAGCCGACCCAGGCGACCTGTCCGCGTTCCACGACCATCGCGGTCGCGAAGGGGTCGGCGGGGCTGTGGACTTCTCCACCGCGCAGCAGCACGGTGTCCGACGGGGCGGTGCTCTCACTCATGGGGAACAGTCTCGCGCCTGCGTGCGCTCCCGTGGCGGCCGGGGCCGTCAGATCCGCGGCGGGCGTGCCTCGTACGGCGTCGACAGCACCACCGTCGTACGCGTCGAGACGCCCGCGAGCGTCCGCACCCGGGCGAGGAGCTCCTCCAGCTCGTGCGGGGTCGAGACGCGGACCTTGAGGATGTAGTTCTCGTCGCCGGCCACGCTGTGGCACGCCTCGATCTCCGGGACGCCGGCCAGGCGTTCCGCGATGTCGTCGGGGGCGCTCGGGTCGAACGGTTTCACCGAGATGAAGGCGGTCAGGGGCAACCCGACGGCCTCCGAGTCCACGACCGCGGCGTAGCCGCGGATGACGCCGCGCTGTTCCAGGCGACGTACCCGCTGGTGCACGGCCGACGTGGACAGGCCGGTGGCCTTGCCCAGGTCGGTGTAGCTCATCCGCCCATCGGCGACGAGCAGCTGCACGATCTGTCGGTCGAGCTCCTCCATGGCGCAAGAACCTACAGTGCGTCTGATCTCCTCGGATACCTGAGCCGCGCAGGTCATACCCGGTTCGTGATGTGGCCGACGGCCGGCTGCCGGCCGCCCGTGGGACAAATCCACCGCGTCGGGCATCTGCGCGCGGCATGTGACGAACGACACAGTGCCCGAACAGGCTCCGTGATGTTCTCGTGATTACCGCCGAGACGGGGCGGGAAGTGCTTGCTGTGGTCGAGGCCGCAGTGCCTTGTCGGCCCAGCCCGAGGGGGAGAATCCCATGCAGAGTCTTAAGCGCCCAGGTCGTACCGCACCCAAGCGGCAGCAGCTCGTCATCGAGCCCGAGCCGGAGGGTGTCGAACCCGGCGAGGACGAGTTCGACGCCTACGACACCTTCGAGATGTACCGGGTCGTCTGCCCGGACTGCGCGCAACCGATCGCGCTCCTGGCGGACGAGGAGGTCCTGCCCGAGCACGCGCTGTGCGCGACCCCGTGGAACCCGTTCGGGCTGACGGTCTGCGCCGGTACGGGCCGCCAGGCCGCCGACGCCCGGCCGGCGGACGAGTCCGTCGAACCCCAGGAGCAGGACACCGCCCTGCTGTTGACGCTCCCTCAGGGCCTCGACTGGCGGACGCAGCCGTTCTCGCACGTCGGCGGCCCCGGTTCGCGCCCGATGCGGGTGCCGGACATGCGGCGCGAGGCCGCCTGACCCACGGCACGAGGCGGCGCGCGGCCCGCGCGTGGTCCCTCGATCCCCGTAGCTGCCCTGCACCACGGCTCGCAGGTCGCCGTGGTGCAGGTTCAGTGCGTCCGGATCCGCCGTAAGGGCCACCTCGCCGCAGCGCACGTGACGGTGGGCGACGCGCGGCATGACGATCGCCTGCCGCGGGCCCGCGTGCCGGGTGGGGAGAGCCGTGTCCCGCGGGGTGTGGCCGGTGAGCCGCGCACAGCGTCGCTCGGCATCGTCGCGCCGCGGGAAGCCGGGCAGCAGCCCGCGTCGACCGATGCTCACGGCCGGGCCCGGGAAGAAGCGGTACGGGGAGACCGTCCAGCCGAAGCCCGACTCCCGCGACGACGTTCTCGGTGCGCGCGTCGGCCGACCGAGCAGCGCCCCGCCCTCTTCGCGTGGCCGGAGGTCGTCGACCGGTCGACGACGTCCTCGATGGGCGGCGGGCGTGACGGCCCGTCAACTGCCCATGTGCCGTGGGTACGTTGAGTCGTGACGTGGCGACGCAAGAGGCTTGCCTCGCCGAGGGGGGCGAGGGACGCGGCTTCCTCGGCCGGCACAGCGCCGCGCAGGACACCTCCAGCCGCGCGCGCCGCCCAAGGGCCGAGAGGGGCCCGCGGTACCCCTTACCGGGCCCGTCATGAACTCACGCTCTATTCCAGGCACCGGTGACCCGGCCGCCGCCCGCGCGTTGCCCGGGTATGACTTCCACCTATCCAGCGACCGGGCGTCGGCGTCGGGTACTCGTTCCGGCACCGGCAGAATCGGTTCCGCTGCGGCCGCCGCAGCCCGTCGACCCGCCCATCTACCGCGCCCTGATGCGGACATGGGCCGACGGAGGGCGCACGCTCCCGGGCCGTCACGACCCGGAGTGGGTCCGCCTGGCGGCACCCCCGGTCGGGCTGGGCCAGTTCGGCGCCGGCCGGACCCCTCCGGCGGACGCCTGAGCCCCGGCCGGTCCCGGCCCCGCACACCGCCCCTCAGCGCACTTCAGGCCCGCGGGGCGCCTCGGCGCGCCCCACGGCCCGCAGAGCGCGGCGCACGACCGCGACGCGCCTCAGCGCGAGTCGGGACCCGCGACGTGCCGGGCGATGACCATCCGCTGGATCTGATTCGTCCCCTCGACGATCTGCAGGACCTTGGCCTCACGCATATAGCGCTCGACCGGGAAGTCCGCGGTGTAGCCATAGCCGCCGAGCACCTGGACCGCGTCCGTGGTCACCTTCATGGCCGCGTCCGTGCACAGCAGCTTGGCCATGGCCGCCTGCTTGGAGAACGGTCGGCCCGCGTCGCGCAGCCGGGCGGCGGCCAGGTAGAGCGCCCGGCCCGCCTCGATCTGCGTGGCCATGTCGGCGAGCATGAAGCGCAGCCCCTGGAAGTCGGCGATCGGCCGCCCGAACTGCTGCCGCCCGGTGGCGTACGCGACCGCCTCGTCGAGGGCCGCCTGGGCGACGCCGACGGCGCAGGCCGCGATGCCGAGCCGCCCGGAGTCGAGCGCGGACAGGGCGATCGCGAAGCCCTGCCCCTCGTCGCCGATGCGCCGCTCGTCGGACACCCGCACGCCGTCGAAGTGGACCTGCGCGGTGGGGGAGCCCTTCATGCCCATCTTCTTCTCGGGCAGCGCCGCGTGCAGGCCCTCGGCGTCGCCCGGCACCAGGAAGGCCGTGATGCCGCGGGCACCCTCGCCGCCGGTACGCGCCATGACGGTGTAGAAGTCGGCGATGCCGCCGTGTGTGATCCACGCCTTGGTGCCGGTGATCACCCAGTCGTCGCCGTCCCGCACCGCCTTCGTGCGAAGCGAGGCCGCGTCCGATCCCGATGACGGCTCGGAGAGACAGTAGGCGCCGAGCAGTCCGCCACCGAGCATCGCGGGCAGGTGCTCGACCTGCTGTTCCTTGGTGCCGTACTGGGCGAGCGCATGGCAGGCGAGGGTGTGGACGCTGACACCGAGGCCGACGGTGAGGCGGGCCGCAGCGAGCTCTTCGAGGGCCTGGAGGTAGACCTCGTACGGCTGGTCGCCGCCTCCGTACTCGGAGTCGTAGGGCAGGCCGAGGAGTCCTGATTCCGAGAGCAGTCCGAAGACTTCGCGCGGGAAGTGCCCGGCGTCCTCCCCCTCGGCCGCCTCGGGGGCGATCTCACGCTGCGCGATGTCGCGGACGAGCGAGATCAGATCCCGGGCCTCATCCGTGGGCAGCTGACGGTCCACCGGCTGCGGGGCGCGGTCGGGCATGGCGACGCTCTCCTCCCTGTCGGGCACATCGGCGAACGCTCACCTGGGGTGGGGCGGCCCCGCCGGGTCTCACTGGACACTGCCGATGCTGCCGCCTCCGGGTCACGGAGGCTGCTGACCAGCGGCTGTGCGCTGTGAGTATGCCCGATCGGAGGCATCGCGTCACCAGTTAACGAGCGCTCACTCAAAAAAGAAGCCACCCTGCCCCAGGGAGCGGCCCCCGCGCCGCCTCCGACGCGAAATTGGTCCGAACCATTGACCCAACTGGTCTAGTCCTCCTACTGTTTCGTCCCCAGCGCGTCTACGCGTTCATGCCAACCGACGCACGCTCCCCTCTCCCCCACGAGGAGACACGATGCTCAGTCCGCACCGCCCCCGCGTCCTCCCCCAAACCCGCAAACCTGTTCGAACAGGGGGCGCCTCCCTGCGGGCGCTCCTGTCCGCCGCATGTTGCGCCGTCCTCGGCGCGGGGCTGCTCGCCGGCGCGGGCACCGCGACCGCCACGGAGGCCCAGGCCCCCGCCAGGGCGGCCGCCGCCGGCTCCAAGGTCGTCGGGTACTTCACCGAATGGGGCACCTACGACCGCAAGTACTACGTCAAGAACATCGAGACCTCCGGCTCGGGCGCCAAGCTCACGCACATCAACTACGCCTTCGGCAACGTCACGGGCGGCAAGTGCGCGATGGGCGACGCGTACGCGGCGACCGACCGGGCGTACACCGCGGCCGAATCCGTGGACGGCGTCGCCGACACCTGGGACCAGCCGCTGAGGGGCAACTTCAACCAGCTGCGCAAGCTCAAGAAGCTCCACCCGAACCTCAAGGTCCTCTGGTCCTTCGGCGGCTGGACCTGGTCGAGCGGTTTCGGCGAGGCCGCCAAGAACCCGGCCGCGTTCGCCCAGTCCTGCTACGACCTGGTCGAGAACTCCAAGTGGGCGGACGTCTTCGACGGCATCGACATCGACTGGGAGTACCCCAACGCCTGCGGCAACACCTGCGACACCAGCGGCAAGGCGGCGTACAAGAACCTGATGGGAGCGCTGCGTTCGAAGTTCGGCAGCGGCAACCTCGTCACCTCGGCGATCACCGCGGACGCCACCAGCGGCGGCAAGATCGACGCGGCCGACTACGCGGGGGCCGCGCAGTACGTCGACTGGTACAACCCGATGACGTACGACTTCTTCGGCGCCTGGGACGCGACCGGCCCCACGGCTCCGCACTCGCCGCTGAACTCGTACTCCGGCATTCCCAAGGCGGGTTACCACACCTCGGCGACCATCGCGAAGCTCAGGGGCCTCGGCGTCCCGGCCTCGAAGCTGCTGCTCGGCATCGGGTTCTACGGCCGCGGCTGGACGGGCGTCACGCAGGCGGCGCCGGGCGGCAGCGCCACGGGCCCGGCGGCGGGCACGTACGAGCAGGGCATCGACGACTACAAGGTCCTCAAGACGAAGTGCCCGGCGACCGGCACGGTCGGCGGCACCGCCTACGCCAAGTGCGGCAGCAACTGGTGGAGTTACGACACCCCGTCGACCATCGCCGGGAAGATGACGTACAAGAACGCGCAGGGTTTGGGAGGCACCTTCTTCTGGGAGCTGAGCGGCGACACCTCGAACGGTGAACTGATCAAGGCGATCAACTAGCCGTCGAAGCAGGTCACTTGAGGTGGGGGTCCGAACGGCCCCCGCCTCTCGCTCAGGTGTCCCGGCGGGCGGCCGGCGGTGCCGGATACGCCGGGTCGAGCTCCTCGATGGCGCGCAGGGTGCCGCCGAGCATCTTGACCAGCAGTTTGCGCATGATGTCGCGGGGCAGCTCCGGGCGGCCGGTCCAGTCGAGGGTGGCACCCTCGACGCTGCACAGCCAGCCGAGCAGGCCCATGCGGGCGAGCGGCGCGATCTCGTGGCGCCCGTAAGCGCCTTCGGCGATCGCGTCGACCATCGCCTGCCGCACGCCGTCCCGTATGGCCTGCACCTCGGCGTCGAAGCCGACGCCACCGCTGATGATCGCGCGGTACGCCGCCTGGTTGTGCTCGGCGTAGCGGAGGTAACCGTCGATGGTGCGGTGCACCCGCTGGTCGGGCGGCAGCTCCAGCCCCTCGGCGGCGCGGGTGACCAGGCCGGTCACCGAGTCCTCGATGATCGCCAGGTAGTAGCCGCGTTTCGACTTGAAGTAGTAGTAGATCAGCCCTTTGGCGACGTGCGCCTGGCGGGCGATGTCGTCCATCGACAACGCGTCGTACGACGTGTCGGCGAACAGCTTCCGTCCGATGGCGATGAGTTCGGCGCGACGCGCGGCAGAGCGGTCCGTGCCCCGTGCCCCGGGGCGCACCACGCCGCGCTGTTGACTGTTGTTCAATTCCGGCCCAAGTCTCCAACTGCCAGCGGGACATCGGCAGTATGTCAGAACATCATCACCAGGATGTTCGACTCCGATCGGCGAACCGGACGCGGTTCGGGACGCCCCGCGGGGCGGGCCACTCAGGTCACAGCAGGCCGAGCTGGGTGACGAGCATCGCGAGGACCACCACGAGGGTCCAGCCCATGACGTGCTCCAGGATCTTCGGGCCGTCTTCCTTGGGGCCGCCCGTGCGGACGCGGGGTGCGGTGGCAGAGGTTGCGGTCATGGCTTCTCGCTGACGTCGTCTTGCAATGGACTCCCCCCCACCGGTCTGTCCACCTTGCCACCGGAAAGGGCTTTTGCGGCGGAGACCTTGGTCACACGGGGCGGCGGCCCCCGGTACTCTCCCGGGGGCCGCCCCTCGTCAGCGGACGCCCACCGCCGCGAGCGCCTTGCGCCGGCGCGCGGAGGGATGGGCCGGGAAGTACAGGTAGCAGACGCCGCCCGTGCCGGAGACGACCTTGCCGGAGGCGTTGTACCGCTTGGTGCGCAGCCAGATGTTCTCGAACTCGCGCCGCTGGTAGACCCGCCGGACCGCGTCGTCGCCGGGCGACGCGGGGTCGTTGGCGATCACGTCGCCGTCGGCGGTGAAGCCGATCACGGTCATCAGGTGGCCCGAGGTGCCGTAGCCCGCCCCCGTCAGCTCCGTCTTGAGGAACGACTGGGACGTGATGACCGGGATGCCCGCCGCGATCAGCGTCTCCAGATCACCGAGGGAGCCGAGCCGGGTCACCACGCCCTGGAGGTCCTTGTACGTCGCGGCGTAGGCCGCGTTGAAGGGCCAGTTGCCGCAGCCCGCGTACTGGTAGTCGTAGGTGAAGCGGGCCGCGTGGCACACCTGCGGGTCGGCGTACGAGGGGTCGACCCAGGCCAGCTGCCCGGGTGTGGGCCGGCGGCCCCAGTACTCGATGATCATCTGTGAGGAGGTGGGGCTGCACCAGGCCTCGCCGCCGTTGTCGTACTCGGGGTACTGGCCGGCGTGGATCTCCTGCGAGTAGCGCGGGACCCTCAGCTCCTGGGCGAGCCCCGGCGCCGAGGCGGGCACGGTGAAGCGGTCCGGGATGTCGGAGCCCATGGCGCCGAGGCGCCACACGGTCGGCGTGATCCCGCCGCCCGGGGTGCGGTACAGCGTGAGCCGCAGCCGGTAGGAGACCAGGCGCAGGCCCGAGGCGGTGTCGTCGATGGCGAAGGTGTCCGTCCAGATGCTGCTCTTGCCGTCGCTCTGGCCGTCGACCGAGGTCCGCCGGATGTCCTGGTCGCCGGCCGCCCAGCGGCCCATCACGTACCAGGGCGTGGCGGTGCCGTCGGAGTAGGTGCCCGTCAGCTCGACCTGGAGCCAGGTGCCGGCCGGGGTGTGCGCGTTCCAGGAGGCGATCACCTCGGTGGAGGGGACGGCGAGCCGGTGCACCGGGGACGTCCAGGTCGCGTACTCCCAGGTGGCGGTCCTGCCGGTGTGCGGGTCGGTGTAGTCGGTGCGGCCCGCGGGGGTGGCGATCGCCAGGCCGGGGCGGGCGCCCGCGACGGCCCGGGTGCCCTTCGCGGTGCCCCCGCGCCAGTCGGAGTACGAGGTCCAGGCGCGGTTGTCCACGAGGTTCGGGGATGCTTTCGTCGGCCGGGCGGTCGGCGCCGCGGCCGCCGGGCCCGCGGCGCCGACCGCTGCCACGGCGACCGCCGCGGCGATGACGGTTCTGCGGGACGGCTCTGAAGCTCTGGTCATCGGTGGGTGACCCCCAGTTGTCCGGAAGCGGCAGCTCAGACGCGCGGCTGTGGGCCAACTATGGCCGCCGGACGCAGACTTCTGCCAGCACTTCGGCACGCGGCGCGTCACCAATATTGGTCCCGACCACTGGCACTGCCTGGGGGCCGCCACTCCGGCGTACGGGCAGGCCGTACGCCGGAGCCCGGGGCGGGTGCGTCAGACGAGGTCCATCGCCGCGACCTCGTCCGGCCGGCCGTAGCTGACCGGCCCCTGGAAGCGGCGCCGCGCGGTGGCGAACCACCACACCGTGGCGACGACCAGCACCACGGCCAGCGCGATCGGGGCGTAGTTGAAGGAGTCGACGGTGATCGGCGAGGCCTGCGGCAGCATGAACAGGACGCTGCTGAGCAGGATCCAGGTCACGGCGAGGATGCCGACGGGCCTGCTCCAGCGGCCCAGGTTCCACGGGCCGGCCCGGAACTCGTCGCCGAGCCGCAGCCTGAGGAAGATCGGCACGGCGTAGGCGAGGAAGAGGCCTACGACGTTGACGCTGACGATGGCGGTGAAGGCGGTGTGGGACCACCAGCCCGGCAGCACCAGCGCGAGCGAGCAGCCGACCGCCAGCCAGACGGCCTTGACGGGCGTACGGGTGCGCGGCGAGACCGTGTGCCACCAGCGGGAGCCGGGCATCGCGCCGTCCCGGGAGAAGGCGAAGATCTGCCGGGTGTTGCTGGTCAGATTGGCCAGTCCGCAGAAGAGCATGGCGCCGATGACGATCAGCAACAGCACCTTTGCAGTGCCCATGCCAAGCCCATCGATGAGAATCTGCACGGGCGGCGCCGAGGAGCCGGCCACCTGGTCATAGTCGTGAATGCTGTAGACGAGGGCGAGCATGAGGATCAGTCCGGTGATCGCCGAATAGCCGATGGCACGTGTGATGCCCTTGGGGGCGTTGACCGTGGCCCGGACCGTTTCCTCGGACATGTGGAAACTGCCGTCGAAGCCGGTGAAGGTCCAACTGGTGACCAGCAGACCGAGCATCCCGCCGTAAATCCCGTTCGTGAAACCGGTGTTGTTCGCGAAATGCGTCACGAACGAGGCCGACTGATGGTCGTCGGGCATGACGGTCAAGGTGCTCACGATCACCACGAGCCCGATCAGGAGCCACCACACGGAGATCCGGTTGAGGACGGCGACGAGCTGCACGGTGTAGGTGTTGGCCAGCCCCTGGAGCGCGATGATCAGCGCCGTGATCAGGACCGTCTGGTGAGCGGTCGGCTCGTACGAGGACCATTGCAGGGCGATGAACGCCTGGATGAAGGTGGCGGCCGCGTATCCGGTGGCGGCCGTACCGCCCACCTGCCCCACGAAATTGAGCCAGCCCGTGTACCAGGACCAGGCGCCCTTGTGCCGCTTGGCGAGCTTTCCGGCGGAGAAATAGAGCGCCCCGCTCGTCGGATATGCGGAGGCGACCTCGGCCATCGCGGCCCCGATGAACAGCACCATGACGGAAACGCCGATCCAGCCGAAGACGAGAATGCGCGGCCCGCCCGCGTTCATACCGAATCCGAAGGACGAGAAGATGCCCGAGATGATGTTGATGATGGTGAAGGAGATGGCGAAATTGTCGAACGCCTGAAATCGTCGGGTGAGCTTGCGCGGATAGCCCATCGCATGCAGCGTCGCATCGTCGTCGAGTGCGCCGGGATCCGCACCCGCACGTCCTCTCGCATGTGACGTACCGGGCGCTGATATCCGTTCTGACACAACCTGACCTTTCTGTGGGGGGGGTGCCGGAGACCGGGGTGAGCGGGGTCAGGCGGCTCCGGGTACGGGCAGTCCGCAGGAACGGCGGGCGCGGGAGAGCTGCTCCTCGGGGTCGCCGAAGACGCTCCAGGGCATACGGGAGGCGTAGGGCCCCATGGCCATGAAGACGGCGCGCGCCTCGAACTCGCGCTGGGCCATCAACAGGGCGTGCGCGAGATACGCGAGGTCGAGCACCGGCGTGAAGCGGTAGCCCGCGGTCTCGGGCAGCCAGTTCTGGTAGATGGCGAGGGCGGTGGCGCGCCACTGGGGCTGCTCCCAGACCCGGTCGGCCAGCAGTTGCGCGGGGTTGTAGCTCTCCACGAGGGCGACCAGGGGCAGCAGGCGCAGCGGTGAGGTGGCGGGGGCCCGCTGGCCCAGAAAGGCGGCGACGTCCCAGGCCGCGTTCACCGAGCCGCCGTACCGCGTGAAGAAGCAGGCGAGGAAGCGGTGGTGGGCCTCACGGTTCCACGGGTCGAGCCGCAGGACGTGCGAGAACAGCCGCCAGGGGCCGGCCGGCGCGGTGAGCAGCCCCTGCGGGGCCGGCTCGCGGATGTCGTGCAGCCGGGCCATCGTCAGCTTGGCCACCCAGGGCGTGGGATCGTGCGGGGCCGCCGTCGAGGCCCGCTCGCACGCGGTGAGCGCGATGCGCTCCAGCGCCTCGGCGCGCTCGTCGTGGGCGGCGGCGGCACGCAGCGTCCGCAGCACCGCGACCCGCGCCCACAGCAGTGCGGCCTCGGGAGTGGGCTCCTCGGCCAGCCAGCGCTCCGCGAGGTCGGAGTCGGCCGCCTCCGAGGCGAGGACCAGCGAGCGATGGGCACGCAGTCCGAAATCGTCGCGCGTGTCGGCGAGCGCTTCGCGCGCGCTCCGATAACGCCCGGCGCGCACATCCACGCATACGCTCGCGAGCGTGCGGTCGTCGGCCGCCGGATGCCATACGTACTGCCCCTCGAATAACCCCGCGGCCATGCTCCCCTGTCCATCCCCGTCCGATGCCACGCCGTTGCGCACCAGGCACCCTACTCAGCATGCGGGGGAAGCGGAATGCCGATTGCCGAATGCCTGGTCCGACACGTGGGGGCCTTTGACCGCGAGCCTGAGAAAAAATGGTTGAGGCTTTTCCTACATAGTTCAACGCGACACTAATTTCGTGCCCCGGATCCCCCCGCGCCGCCACACCCGGATCCGCCTTCTCGCACCCGCTATAGAATGTTCGTTTGAAATATGCCCACACCCCGCCGACCCCGAGGAACGACCATTCACGACCTCGCCTCCCGCCTGCGACGACTGCCGCCCTCGTGCGGCCCCGTCCGGCTCGTCGGCGTCGACGGGCACGCGGGCTCCGGAAAGTCCACGTTCGCCGGGCGGTTGGCCGCGGCACTCGACGGCGCGCCCGTGCTGCACCTCGACGACATCGCCACGCACGAGGAGCTGTTCGCGTGGACGGACCGTCTGCTGCGCGAGGTGGTGGCACCGCTCGGCCGCGGCGAGCCCGCGCACTACCGCCCCTACAACTGGCACACCCGCGACTTCGACCCGGCCCGCGCCCTGCCGCCCGCGCCCGTGGTCCTCGTCGAGGGCGTCGGCGCGGGCCGCCGGGCGCTGCGTCCGTATCTCGCGCGGCTGCTGTGGATGGAGCTGCCGCACGAGGCGTCCTGGACGCGCGGGCGGGAGAGGGACGGCGAGGCGCAGCGCGAGTTCTGGGCCGGGTGGGTCGAGGCGGAGCGCCGGCACTTCGCCGGGGACCCGTCCAGGCCCTTCGCCGACCTTCTGGTACAGCAGTGTCCGGAGGGGTACGAGGTGCTGCCGGGGCCTGCTGGGACGCCAGGACCGGACCAGGATCTCACGCACAGTGAGGGACCATCCGCAATGTGCTGAACTTGTGAAGACCCCCGCCGGAGAACTTCTCCAAGTGCTCCAACTCGTCTTGACCGGGGGGCCGTACAGGACTTACGTTCTGAATGAGCGGCCTTTCGAGGCCGCCGCCAGACGCGAAGCCCCCGATTGTTCCCCCGTGATCGGGGGCTTCGTTTTGCCCTGAGCACCTCATTTCGGGCGCCGGGAGACGTGATTCGCTCACCCTCGGTCACCATGCGCAGTGCGCCCCATCTGCTCCCACCTCGTCAAACGGCCTGTGCGGCACCCTTCGGCAGGCGACGGCCCCGCAGGTACCATGCCTCTCGGTGCGACCTTCGGACGGCTGCTCTGCGCACCCATGCAACTCCCGTCCGCGGCACAGCGGTTCGACGACTGCCGACGGGCACCGGCCCGGCGGTGAACCAACGGGGGCACGGTCTGTGGGGGACGTGATGGACTTCGGCACGCGGGGCCCCGAGGCTCCGGCCGACCTCGCCTGGCTGCGAGGTGTGGATGCCTACACGATGGGCGCCTATCCGCAGGCGGAGGAGGAGTTCCGCACCGCGGTGCGGATGGATCCGGGCATGGCCGACGGCTGGCTCGGACTGCACGCGCTGCGCGTCGACACGACGACCGCGCTGCTCCGGATGTTCCGGCACCGGGACCGCTTCGGGGAGCAGCGCACCCGGCACCGGCGCACCCTCAACTCCTGGTACTGGCTGGGCTGGTGGGTGCAGCCGGTGCTGGAGAGTCCGCGCGATCTGCTGCTCGCGCACGCCTCCCACTGGCTGGACGGACGCCATGTCCCCGACCTGGACCGGGCGCTCGCGAGCCTGCCGCCGGTGGACACGGACCCGCAGGTGCGCTTCCTGCACGCCTGCCGGGCCTATCTGGTCAAGGACTGGGAGCAGCTGGTCCGGCACACGGATCCGCTGATCGACGACGCCATGCTGGGTATCGAGGCCGGGCTGTTCGGCGGCATGGCCCGGGTCCGGCTGGAGATGTTCGGACAGGCCGAGCCCCTGCTGTCCGCCGCGCTGATGCGCTGCCGCAGCGAGCAGCCGCAGCGCAAGGAGCTGCGCTACTGGCTGGCACGGGCGCACGAGGGCACGGGCCGCAGCGCCGCCGCCCTGCCCCTGTACCGGGCGGTGCACCGGGTGGACCCCGCCTTCATGGACACCTCCGCACGGCTCGCGGCGATCTCCGACGGCGACGGGTACGACGAGGCGGTCGACCTCGCGGCGATCACGCTCACCGGGATCGGACAGGACCTGATCGACGGGCCGGACGGGGTGGATCCCCTCTTCGGCGGCGAGGGGCGGGAGCTGAAGCTCTCCGAGCCCGAACCGGCACCGCCCGGCGCCCTGCCACAGGAGGCCGACGCGGTACGGGAGAAGACCGTGGTGCCGGTGCAGCCGCTGCCGGCCGGGCCCACGGACCCCGAGCTCCTCGAGGAGGCGCTGGCGGAGCTGGAGCGGATGGTCGGGCTCGAACCGGTGAAGCGCCAGGTCAAGGCGCTGTCGGCGCAGTTGAACATGGCGCGGCTGCGGGCCGGCCAGGGCTTACCCGTACAGCCTCCCAAACGCCACTTCGTCTTCTCCGGACCCTCCGGCACCGGCAAGACCACGGTGGCGCGGATCCTGGGCCGGGTCTTCTACGCGCTCGGGCTGCTCGGCGGCGACCATCTGGTGGAGGCCCAGCGGGCGGACCTGGTCGGCGAGTACCTGGGCCAGACGGCCGTGAAGGCCAACGAGCTGATCGACTCGGCGATCGGTGGCGTCCTGTTCGTGGACGAGGCGTACGCGCTGTCGAACTCCGGCTACGGCAAGGGCGACGCGTACGGCGACGAGGCGCTCCAGGTGCTGCTGAAACGGGCCGAGGACAACCGGGACCACCTGGTGGTGATCCTCGCGGGCTACCCGGAGGGCATGGACCGCCTGCTGGCCGCGAACCCCGGTCTCTCCTCCCGCTTCACCACCCGCGTGGACTTCCCCTCGTACCGCCCGCTCGAACTCACCTCGATCGGCGAGGTGCTGGCCGCGGAGAACGGCGACGTGTGGGACGAGGAGGCGCTCGACGAGCTGCGCTCCATCAGCGGGCACGTCATCGACCAGGGCTGGATCGACGAGCTCGGCAACGGCCGCTTCCTGCGCACCCTGTACGAGAAGAGCTGCGCGTACCGGGATCTGCGGCTGACGGGCTATCCGAGGACCCCGTCGCGGGACGATCTCTCCACGCTGCGGCTGCCGGATCTGATGCAGGCGTACGGCGAGGTGCTGTCGGGGCGGGGACCGCAGGATCCTTCGGCACTGTGAGCGGTGGCCCTGGAACCCGACGGTCCCAGGGCCACGCGCGGCCGGCTCACCGAAGCTGGCTCGCCAGTGCCTCGCCGGGCGTCTCGGCGCGTTGTTCCGTCACCCGGCTCGGCGGCTGCGCGTCCCGGTGGGCCGGGTCCCTGACCTCGCCCACCAGCAGCTCCAGGACGTCCTCCATGGTGACCAGGCCGAGCACCCGCCCGGACCCGTCGGCGACCTGCGCGAGGTGCGTGGCGGCCCGGCGCATCACGGTCAGCGCGTCGTCCAGCGGCAGCTCCGCGCCGAGCGTGGTCATCGGCCGCCAGATCTGCTGCGGCACCGCCCGCTCGGACTCCTCCAGATCGAGTACGTCCTTCACATGGAGATAGCCCATGAAGGCGCCGGTCTCCGCGGCGACGGGAAAGCGGGAGTACCCGGTGCGCGCGGTCAGCGCCACCACCTCGCCGGGCGTGACCGAGGGGCCCACGGTCACCAGTGAGTCGCGGTCCAGCAGGACGTCCGTGACCGGGCGCGAGCCCAGTTCCAGCGCGTCCTCCAGGCGCTCCTGCTCCTCCGGGTCGAGGAGACCGGCCTGGCCGGAGTCCTCCACCAGCTGGTTGAGCTGCTCGCTGGTGAAGACCGCCTCGACCTCGTCCTTGGGCTCCACCCGGAAGAGCATCAGGATCACCCGTGCGCAGGCGCTCAGCGCGACCGTGACCGGCCGGCACAGCCGGGCGAAGGCGACCAGGCCCGGGCTGAGCCACAGCGCCGTCCTCTCGGGCGCGGCCATCGCCAGGTTCTTCGGCACCATCTCGCCGATGACCAGGTGGAAGAAGACGACGAGGGCCAGCGCGATGACGTATCCGAGGGGGTGGATCATCCCGTCGGGCAGACGGGCCGCCTCGAAGCCGGGCTCGAGCAGATGCGCGACCGTCGGTTCGGCGACCGCGCCCAGCGTCAGCGAGCAGATGGTGATGCCGAACTGGGCCGCGGCCATCATCTGCGGCAGCCGCTCCAGGCCGTACAGCACCTGGCGGGCCCGTGCCGTCCCCAGTGGCTCGATCTGGCTGCGCCGTACGGAGACGAGCGCGAACTCGGCGCCGACGAAGAAGCCGTTGGCGAGCACCAGCAGGGCGGCCAACAGTAGCTGGAGCAGGGTCATCGGACAGCCTCCGCGGCAGGCGCGGAAGCCGCGGTGTCCCTGGTGCCCGCGCCCGCTGTGACCGAGGCATCCGCGATGTCCGCAATGCCTGTGGTGTCTGTGGTGTCTGTGGTGTCCGCGGTCTTCACCAGACGGACCCGCTCGGCGCGGTAGTGCCCGACCTGGCGCACCGACAGCCGCCAGCCGGGGAGCTCGGCCCGGTCCCCGGGGGCGGGGATGCGGCCGAGCAGATCGGCGACGAGGCCGGCCACGGTCTCGTAGGGCCCCTCGGGCACGTCGAGGCCTATGCGCTGGAGGATGTCGACGCGGCAGCTGCCGTCCGCGTCCCATGCGGGCCGCCCGTCCTCGGGCGGTGCGACGGCGAGTTCGGGCAGGTCCTGCCCGTCGTGCTCGTCGCGGACCTCGCCGACGAGTTCCTCGACGATGTCCTCCAGGGTGACGACGCCCGCCGTACCGCCGTACTCGTCGACGACGACGGCGATGGGCTGCTCGCTGCGCAGCCGCGCCAGGAGGGGCTGCACGGGCAGCGTCTCCGGGACGAGCAGCGGCGGCTGGGCGATCCGGCCGACGGGGGTGCGCAGCCGGTCGCGGGAGGGGATCGCGAGGGCGTCCTTGAGGTGGACCATGCCGACGATCTCGTCGATCCGGTCCCGGTAGACGGGGAAGCGGGACAGGCCGGTGGCACGGGTGAGGTTGACCACGTCCTCGGCGGTCGCCGAGGACTGGAGCGCGCTGACCCGCACGCGCGGGGTCATGACGTGCTGTGCGGTCAGCTCGCCGAGCGACAGCGTCCGTACGAACAGATCGGCCGTGTCCTGCTCCAGCGCGCCGGCCTGGGCCGAGTGCCGGGCGAGGGAGACGAGTTCGCCGGGGGTGCGGGCGGAGGCCATCTCCTCGGCGGGCTCCACGCCCAGGGCGCGCACCAGCCGGTTGGCGACCGTGTTGAGTGCCGCGATCACCGGCCGGAACAGACGCGAGAACACATGCTGCGGGCCCGCGACGAAGCGGGCCACCTGCAAGGGCTTGGAGATCGCCCAGTTCTTGGGCACGAGTTCGCCGATCACCATCTGCACGGCCGAGGCCAGCAGCATGCCGACGACCACGGCGATCCCGGGGACGGCTCCTTCGGGGAGGCCGATGGCGGTGAACGGGCCGTGCAGCAGGTCGGCGAGCGCCGGTTCGGCGAGCATGCCGACGACCAGCGAGGTGATGGTGATGCCGAGCTGGGTGCCGGAGAGCTGGAAGGACAGCTCCTTCAGCGACTCGACGACCGTACCGGCCCGTCGGTCGCCCTCGGCCGCGGCCTTCTCGGCCTCCGGCCGTTCGACCGTGACGAGTCCGAACTCGGCGGCCACGAAGAAGCCGTTGGCCAGAATGAGCAGGAATGCCGCCCCGAGGAGCAGCAGAGAGTCGGTCATGATGCCGCCGCCTCCGCAGGGACGCGGACACGGTCCGCGGTATGTCGAGAGGGGGCGGCGCAGGTACTACAGGACGATCCGTCCATCGCTGGAGGGAATCACTCCTCGGGTAGCAGGTACCCCTGCCGCACCGGACGGAGCAGCAGGGCGGAGGCGCAAGGAAGAACGCCTCCGCCACCAGATTAATCAAGACACCCGCCGATACGGCAGGGTGGACGGCCCCGAGTCAGCCCTGATGTTCCTCGGGGTCCCGTGCGGAACGCGCCTCGGCGAGCGCCCGCAGCGTCCGCGCGTCGGCGATCGCACGCTGTTTGGCGATGCCCGGCTGGATGCCGAGCGCGGGCAGGCTGGTGCCGTCGCTGAGGTCGAGGAACACCCAGGGATCACCGGGACGCAGGTTGACCTGGAGGATTTCCGCCCAGGCCAGGTGCCGCCTGCTGGTGATGTTGACGACGGTGACGCCACTCTCGTCGGCGACGACCTTGGGCCGGGAGAGGAGGACGAGCACGCCGCAGAGCAGCGCCGCGGTGAAGACGAAGCTGAGGCGTTCCGCCGGGGTGAGGGTTTCGAGGAGCATCACGACCGTGGTGAGAACCACAAAGATGGTGACGCCGGCGGTCAGCAGGACGGCACGGGTACGGCCCGGCCGGAAGGTGACAGGCAGGGCAGGCAAAGCAGACAGATCGGGCATCGACGTACGGTCCCTCAGAGGCGGCAGGCGTGGATGGCCGTGGTCAGGATGGCCCGTGCGCCGAGCGCGTACAGGTCGTCCATGATTCGCTGGGCCTCCTTGGCCGGAACCATCGCCCGTACGGCGACCCAGCCCTCGTTGTGCAGCGGCGAGATGGTCGGCGACTCCAGGCCCGGGGTGAGCGCGACGGCCTTCTCCAGGTGCTCGGCGCGGCAGTCGTAGTCCATCATCACGTACGTCCGCGCGACCAGGACGCCCTGGAGGCGGCGCAGGAACTGCTGCACCTTCGACTCGGCGGCCTCGTCGGTGCCGGCTCCGACGCGGCGGATGACGACGGCCTCGGACTTCATGATCGGCTCGCCGAACACTTCCAGGCCCGCGTTGCGCAGCGAGGTGCCGGTCTCGACGACGTCCGCGATGACCTCGGCGACACCGAGTTCGATGGCGGTCTCGACGGCGCCGTCGAGGTGCACGACGGAGGCGTCGATGCCGCTGTCGGCGAGGTGCTTGGCGACGATGCCCTCGTACGAGGTGGCGACAGTGAGACCCGCGAGGTCCTCGATGCCCTTGGCGGTGCCGGGCTTGCCGGCGAAACGGAAGGTGGAGCGGGCGAAGCCGAGCGGGAGGATCTCCTCCGCGTTGGCCCCGGAGTCGATGAGCAGGTCGCGGCCCGTGAGGCCGATGTCGAGGCGCCCGGAGGAGACATAGATCGCGATGTCGCGGGGGCGGAGGTAGAAGAACTCCACCTCGTTCTCCGGGTCGACGATCCGCAGTTCCTTGGACTCCCGCCGCTGCTGGTAGCCGGCCTCATGGAGCATCTCCGCCGCAGGGCCTGACAGGGAACCCTTGTTGGGGACGGCGATGCGCAGCATGAGGTCGGCTTCCTTTGCGTGAAGGGGTGGGGCTGGGAAACAGGGGGATCTACAGGTGGGCGTACACGTCGTCGAGGGAGATTCCGCGGGCGACCATCATCACCTGGACGTGGTACAGGAGCTGCGAGATCTCCTCGGCGGCGGCGTCCTTGCCCTCGTACTCGGCGGCCATCCAGACTTCGGCGGCCTCCTCGACGACTTTCTTGCCGATGGCATGGACGCCCTTGCCGACCAGCTCGGCGGTGCGCGAAGTGGAGGGGTCGCCGTTGGCGGCCTTGTGCTGGAGCTCGGTGAAGAGCTCCTCGAACGTCTTCTTGGACATGGTGCTGCCTACCCTACGCCGAGCCGGCCGTGCCTCAGCGCCAGGGTTCGGATACTGAGCGCAGCGTGGCCGCGGTCGCCACGGCGGCGGTCACCGCCTCGTGCCCCTTGTCCTCGTGGGAGCCCTCGATGCCCGCGCGGTCCAGGGCCTGCTCCTCGGTGTCGCACGTCAGTACGCCGAAGCCGACGGGGACGCCGGTGTCCACGGAGACCTGGGTGAGGCCCTGGGTGACGCCCTGGCACACGAAGTCGAAGTGGGGGGTGCCGCCGCGGATGACGACGCCGAGGGCGACGATCGCGTCGTAACCCCGGCCCGCGAGGACCTTGGCGACGACCGGCAGCTCGAAGCTCCCGGGGACCCTGAGGAGGGTCGGCTCGTCGATTCCCAGTTCGTGCAGGGCGCGCAGCGCGCCGTCCACCAGACCGTCCATCACCTTTTCGTGCCACTGTGCCGCGATGACCGCGACGCGCAGGTCGCCGCAGTTGCGTACGGACAGTTCGGGTGCACCCTTGCCGCTCACGTCTCTCCTCAGTGCTCTCTTACTGGTTGCCGCAGGTGGACACGGGGACCGTGTCCAGCCAGGGCAGATCGTGGCCCATCCGGTCCCGCTTGGTGGTCAGGTACCGGAGGTTGTGCTCGCCCGCCTGTACGGGCATCGGCTCGCGCCCGGTGACCTTGAGGCCGTGCCTCAGGAGCGCGTCGGTCTTGTCGGGGTTGTTGGTCATCAGCCGCAGGCTGCGGACGCCGAGGTCCTCCAGGATCTGCGCACCGGCCGCGTAGTCGCGGGCGTCGGCGGGCAGGCCGAGTTCCAGGTTGGCGTCGAGGGTGTCGCGGCCGCGCTCCTGGAGCTCGTACGCGCGCAGCTTGGACACCAGCCCGATGCCGCGTCCCTCGTGTCCGCGGAGGTAGACCACGACGCCGCGGCCCTCGCTGCGGATGCGCTCCAGGGAGGCCTCCAGCTGGGGGCCGCAGTCGCAGCGCAGCGAGTGGAAGACGTCGCCGGTGAGGCATTCGGAGTGGACGCGGACGAGTACGCCCTCGCCGTCGCCGATCTCGCCGTGGACCAGGGCGACGTGTTCGACGCCGTCGACGGTGGAGCGGTAGCCGTAGGCCGTGAACTCGCCGAAGGCGGTGGGCAGATGGACCTCGGCCTCGCGCCGGACGGTGGGCTCGGAGCTCTGGCGGTAGGCGATCAGGTCCTCGATGGAGATGATCGTCAGGCCGTGCTTGCGGGCGAACGGGATCAGCTCCGGCAGCCGCAGCATGTGGCCGTCCTCGCCGGCGATCTCGACGATCGCGCCGGCCGGTCGCAGACCCGCGAGGCGGGCGAGGTCGACGGCGGCCTCGGTGTGGCCGTTGCGGACGAGGACCCCGCCGGGCTTGGCGCGCAGCGGGAAGATGTGGCCGGGGCGGACGAAGTCGGCGGCCCCCGCCTCTCCCTGGGCGAGCAGCCGGAGCGTGGTCGCGCGGTCGGCGGCGGAGATCCCGGTGGTGACCCCGTGCGCGCCGCTCGCGTCGACCGACACGGTGAACGCCGTCCGCATCGACTCGGTGTTGTGGTCGACCATCTGCGGCAGCTGGAGGCGGTCCAGTTCGCCGCCCTCCATGGGCGCGCAGATCAGGCCGCGGCACTCGCTCATCATGAAGGCGACGATTTCGGGGGTCGCCTTCTCGGCGGCGATGACGAGGTCGCCCTCGTTCTCCCGGTCCTCGTCGTCGACGACCACGACCGGGCGGCCGGCCGCGATGTCGGCGATGGCCCGCTCGACCGGGTCGAGCGCGAAGTCCTCGATGTTGTCCGTGCTGTACAGGATCGGCGCCGTGGTCATGCCGGGGCTCCTTCCAGAACGGGCTGCCCGGCCTTGCGGGAGCGCAGCCACCAGTCGCGCATGCCCCACAGGACGAGTGCGCCGTACACGATGTAGATGAGGCCCGAGAAGGCGAGCCCACTGCGGAAGTTGAGCGGTACGCCGACCAGGTCGACCAGCAGCCAGGCGAACCAGAACTCGACCATGCCGCGCGCCTGGGCGTACATCGCGGCGAGGGTGCCGACGAAGATGTACGCGTCGGCCCACGGGCTCCAGGAGAGCGAGGGGTAGGCGGTGAACAGGCCGCCGACGGCGAGGGTGCCGATCGCGGCGCCGCCGACGAGGTAGGCGCGCTCCCGCCAGGTGGCGAACCGTACGGCGATGGTGCCGTCCTGGGCCTGCTGCCTGCCGCGGGTCCAGGCGTACCAGCCGTAGAGGGCCACGACGATGACGACGAGTTGCTTGCCGACGCCGCCGCCCTGGTGCACGGAGAGGTTGGCGGCCACGAGGACGGCACCGGACAGGAGTTGGGCGGGCCAGGTTCCTATGTTGCGCAGCCAGCCGAGGGCCAGGGCGATCAGACCGACGGTGTTGCCGATCATGTCGGACCAGATGATGTGCTGGTCGAGGACCGTGAAGGCTTCGGAGTTGAGCCAGTTCACTTCGCGGTCTCCCTGGTGCGGTCGCCGAGGAGGCGCTCGACGTACTTGGCGACGACGTCGACCTCGAGGTTGACCGGGTCCCCGGGCTGCTTGCGGCCCAGGGTGGTCAGCGCGAGGGTGGTCGGGATGAGGCTGACGGTGAAGTAGTCCGGGCCCGCGTCGACGACCGTGAGGCTGATGCCGTCGACGGTGATGGAGCCCTTCTCCACGACGTACCGGGAGAGGTCGGCCGGGAGCGAGACCTTGACGATCTCCCAGTTCTCCGACGGCCTGCGCTCGATGACCGCGCCCGTGCCGTCGACGTGTCCCTGCACGATGTGCCCGCCGAGGCGCGCGCCCACGGCCATGGGACGTTCCAGGTTGACGCGGGAGCCGACGGCGAGAGCGCCGAGGCTGGAGCGGTCGAGGGTCTCCGCCATGACGTCGGCGGTGAATTCGTCGCCCTCGTGCTCGACGACCGTGAGACAGACGCCGTTGACGGCGATGGAGTCGCCGTGCTGCGCGTTCTCGGTGACGACGGGTCCACGGAGACGGAAGCGGGAGGCGTCGCCGAGGTTCTCGACGGCGGTGACTTCACCCAGCTCTTCGACGATTCCGGTGAACACTTCCCGGGTCCTCCTGCCATTTCGGGCACGGACTCCGGGGCCTGTCGATGACGACAGAACATACGGGCGAGGGCACCGGGAGCGTCGCCGAATGAGACCTGTCCTGCGGACAGGTCGAAACAGACGGCGGCACGCACGAATGCCTGCCCGCCGCGCACTGCCTCCCATCCGGACTTTAACCGTCGGTCCAGGAATTCCACCTGGTCAACCGATCGCCGAGGCGAGCGGGTCGCGGACTATAACCGCCGGTTCGGACTTTCACCGACCCCGGAGTGCGCTGCTTCTGGTACATGGCCAGTTTGCCACGGCCGATCGGCGGCCATGCAAGGGAACGACTGTGGGGTGGCTCACATGTTCACATGCTGGACTTCTCACCCTCCCCGGAAACCGGCGCGATCTTGATAATTGGTCCATACCTATTGACTGACCTGGTCTAGTCCTCTTAGCGTCTGCGTTCCCGGCGTTGCGCCGTCCCAAGAACGGCCCGGCGGCGGTGACGGAGGCCCTTGCCCCGCCGCCGGGCCTCCTGACGGGCCTCTGCCCGGCCGACGGTGAATGCGGCGTCCGCGGGTGAACGTGCGCCTCACGGGCGGGGCCTACGGCGCGCTGCGGGACGGTGGGCATCTGACACCGAGGCGGGCGGTGCGCGAGGGCAGGTTCGAGGCGTACGTGGCGGCGCGGTTCGGCGGGGGCGGTGAGCGAGCCGGGACATGGTGCTGCCGAGGGGGCCGGCGTGGCGCCCGTCGCCCTGACGGCCGGCGGTGACACCCAGGGGCCACAAGGCCGGGCCGGCGGGCTACCGGGGCGAGGGCCCGAACAGTTCGTCCTGTGCGCCGTCCCGCGCGGTCAGCAGGGCGCCGCGCAGCACCGCGTCGCCGCCCAGGGTGCTCGCCCGCACCTCGGCCGGCAGCGGTGACATCCGGACGAGCCGCTCCTCGACCCGTGCGGCGAGGACGTCCCCGCCGGCCTGCCCGACCTCGCCGGCCAGGACCACACAGCCGGGGTCCAGGACGGCCACGACGGCGGCGGCGCCGATGGCGAGGCGGTCGGCGAGGACGTCGAGGAAGCGGGCGGAACGCGGGGAGCTCGGGGTCGCGGCCGCCGCCCGCACCAGCGCCGCCGCCTGCGGCTCATGGGCCGGCCCGGCCGCCACGAGCCCGTGCTCCCTCGCCAGCCGGGCGATCGCCGCCGACCCCGCCAGTGAGTGGAAGCCGCCCTCGCAGTCCGTCGCCGAGGGCAGTGCGCCCGTACCCGGTACCGGCAGGAAGCCGATCTCGCCGGTGCCGCCCGAGGCGCCACGGCGGAGTCTGCCGTCGAGGACGACGGCCGCGCCGGTGCCGTGGCCCAGCCACAGCAGCACGAACGTGTCCCGGTCGCGGGCGGCGCCCTCGCGCTGTTCGGCCAGGGCGGCGAGGTTGGTCTCGTTCTCGACGGTCACCCGGGCCGGGAGCCGCTCCTGGAGGGCGGCGACCAGGCGGCGGTGCCACTCCGGCAGACCGGAGGAGTCGCGGAGTTCGCCGGTGGCGGGGTCGATCAGGCCGGGCGCGCCGATCCCGACCGTGTGCAGGCGCTCGGCTCCGGCCTCCTTCGCGGCGCGCTCCACCAGCGCCACCGCCTGCTCGACGGCCGGTCCCGTCCCCGTGTCGTCGGCGATCGGGACCGACGCCCGGGCGAGTTCCGCGCCCAGCAGGTCGGACACGACGACGGAGACGCCCTCGGTGCGTACGTCGAGGGCCGCGAGGTGCGCGCGGTCGGCGACGATCCCGTACAGCCGTGCGTTCGGGCCGCGCCGCTGCTCGCCCGACTCCCCCACGACCGCGATCAGCCCGGCGGCGGTGAGGCGTTCGACGAGGTCGGCCACGGTCGGCCGGGACAGTCCGGTGAGCTGCTTCAGCTGCCCCGCCGTCAGGGGGCCTTCCTGTTGCAGCAGGCGCAGCGCGAGCCGGTCGTTGATGGCCCTGGCGGTGCTCGGAGATGCGGGCATGCCGGGATTCTTCCAGATCAGGAGGCGGCACAGCGGCCTCGCCCCTGCCTCATCTATTTATCAGGCAGGGTTCCTGATAGTTTACGGCGACAGCGGGGAGGACGTCCGGGAGGGGCAGCGGCACCATGGGTGAAGTGGTTGACGACGTGCGTGAGTTGAAGCGCGCCCGGTATGCCGTGGCCGCCGTGTTCGCGGTGCACGGCGCGGTGACCGGTTCGTTCGCCACGCGGGTCCCGTGGATCCAGGACCATGCCTCGATCGGCGCGGGACAGCTCGGGCTCGCGCTCGCCTTCCCGGCGATCGGCGCGTCCGTGGCGATGCCGCTCGCGGGCCGGATCAGCCACCGTTTCGGTTCCCGCACCGCGCTGCGCGGGCTGATCAGCCTGTGGACGCTGGCGCTGGTCCTGCCCTCGCTCGCGCCGAACCTGTACACGCTCTGCCTGGCGCTGTTCACGTACGGCGCCACGGCGGGCATGGCGGACGTGGCGATGAACGCGCTCGGCGTCGAGGTCGAGAACCGCCTCGACAAGTCGATCATGTCCGGGCTGCACGGCATGTGGAGCGCGGGCGCCCTGGTCGGCTCGGCGGCCGGCACCCTCGCCGCCCACCTGGGCTCCGACGCGCGGATGCACCATGTGCTGGCGGCCGGGGTCCTGACGGTTCTCGGCCTGGTCGCCTGCCGATGGGTGCTCGACCTGAAGCCCACCGAGGACGAGGAGCCGCCCCCGCGGTTCGCGCTGCCGCCCAGGTCGGCGCTGCTGATCGGCGCGGTCGGCTTCTGCGCGGTGTTCGCGGAGGGCGCGAGCCTGGACTGGTCGGCGGTCTATCTGCGCGACCGGCTGGACAGCTCGGCCGGCCTGGCGGCGGCGTCCACCACGGCCTTCACGCTCACCATGGCCGTCGCGCGGATCGCGGGCGACGCGGTGGTGGACCGCTTCGGCGCGGTGCGCACCGTACGCGTCGGCGGGGTGCTCGCCACGCTCGGCGGGCTGCTCGTCGTGAGCGCCTGGCACCCGGCGGTGGCGATGGTCGGGTTCGCGCTGATGGGCCTCGGCATCGCGGTGGTCGTCCCGCTGGCGTTCGCTGCGGCCGGCCGCAGCGGGCCCAACCCGAGCCAGGCCATCGCGGGCGTCGCCACCATCACGTACACCTCGGGGCTGGTCGCCCCGAGCGCGATCGGCACGCTGGCGCAGGCCACCAGCCTGATGGTCTCCTTCGGCCTGGTGACCGTGCTGGCCTGCGGGCTCGTGGTCTTCGCGGGCGTGCTGCGCGCGGGCGACCGAAGCCGTCCGACGGTCAGTCCGCCGAGCGCAGCAGCTCCCGCCCCACGACCCTGAACGGCTCGCTCCACGGCGCGGGACGCAGGGTGCCGGCGTCGAGCCGGACGAGGACCCGCGTGCCGTGCGCGTACGTCAGCGCGCCGTCCGCCGAGCAGAACCGGAAGCCGAACGTCAGTCCGGTGTTCCCGAGCCGCTCCAGCCACAGGTGCACGGCGTACGCGCCCGGCCGGGTGACCGGGGCCTCGTAGCTGATCCGCTGCTCCTTGACGGCGTTGCAGAAGTCGCCGGCCGCCTCCCAGTCACCCTCGAAGCCGCCGAAGCCGCGCTCGTTCCACAGGCTGGTCCAGGCGCGCTCGGCCATGACCAGGTAGCGGGCGTTGTGGAGGAGTCCGAGCGCGTCCAGGTCGTCGAAGTGGACGGTGACGGGGATCAGCCGGCCGTAGGACGGAGCGGGCGCGGTCGGGGCTTCGGCGGCTTCGGCGGTCACGGGCGGGGCTCCTGGGCGGTGCGGTGCGGGGTGGCGGGGACACCCCATCCTAAGCAAACGCTCAGCAGGTCCCGCACGGGAGGTGCAGGTCAGGCGCTCAGCCCGCGATCGAGTCCAGTTGCTCGGCGGCGGGCCGCAGCGCCCACAGGTCGCCGCCGGGCGGCGCCTCCAGCTTCGGGACCGCCGCCCGCGCCGCCCGGTCCCCCGCATCGGCCGCCGCGTGCACGACGTCGCTCGCCGCGAACCGGTGGAACTCCAGCTCCGGGTGCGGCCAGGGCGCGGCCCCCGTCGCCGCGGGCAGCAGATAGTCGACCGCCTTGAACAGGCTCTGACCGTCCGGTCCCTCGTACGCCCACAGGTCCACGCCGACGTGCCTGCCGATGGCCGCGAGGCGCGTGTAGGCGACCAGGTCGAAGGTCGAGTAGTGCCAGCTGCGGGTGCGGGTGAGCTCCTGGGGCTGGCTGCCGTCGGCGGCGATCTGCGGGGCTATGCGCCCCGCCCGCGCGCCGAGGACGGTCCGCCGGGCGAGGTCCGTGTCGCCGGTCGCGTACGCCAGGGCGGCGAGCTGCATGTCGTAGAAGGTGCCGTGGTTGTTCTTGGCGGCGCCCTCCTCGGCACCGAAGGCGCTGTTCACCAGCCAGTCGCGGTAGTCGACGTTCCACGCGCGCATCGCGGTGCGGTCGGCCCTGGACCAACCGGGGGCGCCCGTGTCCAGGATCGCGAGCGCGTCCAGGACGCTCGTGTAGGACTGCGAGAAGTCGATGATGCCGATGGCCCGGCCGTCGTACTTGCAGGGGATGAACTGCCCGTGGTTCAGGTGGGGGTTCATCCGGGTGGCCGGCGCGAGGAACCAGGTGCGCAGGACGGTGGCGGCCTTCTCGGCGTACTGCTTCCTGCCCGTGTAGTACCAGGCCAGCGAGAGGTCGTACGCCGAGTCGAAGACCTTCTCGACGTCCTGGCGGTCGGTGCCGGTGTCGACCTCGGGATTGCGTTGGCCGTCGCGCTGGACGTAGGGGCAACCCCAGGGATTGTCGGCGGACTTGGGCTGCGAGGGCCACCAGTACGGGGCCTGGCTGAGGTAGTCGTGGACGTCGCCGCCGGGGGCGGGCTTCGGCTTGTCGACGACCGTCCAGGGGCCCTGGTTCAGCCAGTTGTCGGCGCGGGCGGTCAAGTCCTCGAGCGTGCGCCGGAGTCGGGGGTCGCCGCGGTCGAGTCGCAGTCGGGTCTGCTGGAGCCGGGTGCCGTCGAGAACGGCGGTCCGGGGAGCCTTCGGGGGCGTATGGGCCGAGGCGGAGGGAACGACGACCGCGGCGAGCGTGGCCGCGGCCGCGAGGAGGACAGCCAGACGGGGGCGTGCACTCATCAAGGCTCCGATCATACTTGTGAACACAGTTCATGAGTAAGACCGTGCGAGCGTAGGACCGCCAGGTACCCGTGACAATGGTCCGGACGAACTTTCACGTACGAAGAAAGCGAAACTCACCATGGACCTCGGCGTGCGCTGGAAACTGCACGGCGACGGGCGGACGCCCGCGCCAGGAGCGGTAGTCCGCCCCGACGAACGGCTGTCCTGGCCCCGCACGGTCGGGCTCGGCGCCCAGCACGTGGTGGCCATGTTCGGGGCATCGTTCGTCGCACCCGTTCTGATGGGCCTGGACCCGAATCTCGCCATCATGATGTCCGGCGTCGCGACGGTCATCTTCCTGCTCGCCACCCGCGGCCGCGTCCCGAGCTACCTCGGCTGCTCGCTCTCCTTCGTGGGCGTCGCCGCGGTGATCCGCGCGCAGGGCGGTACCAGCGCGACGGTGACGGGCGCGGTCTTCGTGGTCGGCGTCGCGCTGTTTTTGGTGGGGCTCGCGGTGCAGCGGTTCGGGGCGCGGATCATCCATGCCGCGATGCCGCCGATCGTCACCGGCGCGGTCGTCATGCTGATCGGCTTCAACCTCGCGCCGGTGACCGCGTCCACGTACTGGCCGCAGGACCAGTGGACGGCGCTGCTGGTGATGGCGTTCACCGGTCTGGCCGTGGTGTGCCTGCGCGGATTCTGGTCACGGATCGCGATCTTCCTGGGGCTGGTCTTCGGGTACGGGATCTCGTGGGCCTCCGACCGGATCTTCGGCAAGATCCACTCGGTGGACGCGAGCGGCAAGCTCACCGACCACTGGCGACTCGATCTGTCCGGCGTCGGCAAGGCGGACTGGATCGGCCTGCCGTCCTTCCACGGCCCGTCCTTCCAGTGGTCGGCGATTCTCGTGGCGCTGCCGGTCGTGATCGCGCTGGTCGCCGAGAACGCGGGTCACGTCAAGGCCGTCGGCGAGATGACGGGTGATCCGCTGGACGACAAGCTGGGCACCGCGATCTCCGCGGACGGCGTCGCCTCGATGCTCTCCACGGCGGTCGGCGGCCCGCCCAACACCACGTACTCCGAGAACATCGGTGTGATGGCCGCGACCCGCGTCTACTCCACGGCCGCCTACTGGGCCGCCGCCGGTTTCGCGCTCCTCTTCGGCCTCTCCCCCAAGTTCGGCGCGGTCGTGGCGGCGATCCCGGGCGGCGTGCTCGGCGGCATCACCGTCATCCTGTACGGCATGATCGGGCTGCTCGGCGCCCAGATCTGGCTCAACGCCAGGGTCGACCTGCGCAACCCGCTGAACCTGGTGCCGGCCGCCGCGGGCATCATCATCGGCGTCGGCGGCGTCAGCCTGAAGTTCACGGACAACTTCTCGCTGAGCGGCATCGCGCTCGGCACGCTCGTCGTGATCATCGGGTACCACGGGCTGCGAGCGATGGCTCCGGCGCACCTCAAGACGCAGGAGCCGCTGCTGGATTCGGGCACCTCGTCGTACGACGAGGCCGAGGGCGACAAGGCCGGGGTCAGCGAGGCCGGGGACGACAAGGCCGAGGATCAGCGCGCCAGTTCATAGGCGTAGGCGGGCGAGAAGGTCCCGGGCGTGCCCTTGCACCCGTCGGACTCGCCCGGCAGCTTCACCCACAGGTAGGCGTCGATCCCGGCCTCCCCGGTCGTCAGGGTCGGCGCCCGGCCGATCTTCCGGCCCGCCGGATCGCACCACTCGCCGCCGGCCGGCGCGCCGTTGCCGTTGCGGCTGGTGTCGATGACGGCGCCCAGGCTCGCGGGGCCGCCGAGGCCGGCCAGCACCTGCCGGGCGTACGCGATCTCGTCGCTCGTACGGTGGAAGTTGGACACGTTCGTGAAGATGCCGTCGGAGGCGGCGGGCGAGGCGGCGCCCGCCTGGTCGAGCAGCGAGGCCTGTTTGGCGGCCGGATTCCACTCGGAGTGCCCGCCGTCGAAGTAGACCCGGACCCCGGGGTTCGCGGCCTTGAGGACCCGGCCCGCGCGAGCCAGCGAGGCGAAGCGGTCGGCCTGCCGCCCCTCGGACAGACAGTCGGACTGGGCGACCGAGTCGGGCTCCAGTATGACGATGACCTCGCCGGAGCCGAGCCCGGCGGCGAACTTGTCGATCCAGGCGTCGTAAGCGGCGAGATCGGGCGCGCCGCCCTGCGACGCCCCGCCGCAGTCGCGGTCCGGGATCGTGTACGGCACGACGACCGGGACCCGGTCCTGCGCGGCGGCGGCCGCCGTGACCGCCCTGACCCGGGCGGTGATGGTCGACGGAGCGAAGTCGGCGAACCAGACCGCGGCGGGCCGGTCGGCGATGCGGGACTCGATGACCGCGCGCCGGGCGTCGTCCGGATGCGCGCCGACCCAGTCGAGGACCTGGGATTCGGGGTGGCGATAGAGCTGGGCGGGGGCGGCCGCAGTGGTCGGCTCCCTCTTGCTCGGGGAGGACTTCGGGCCGGGCCCGGCCGACGGGGTGGCCGGACTCGGCCTCGCGGACGTCGTGGCGGGCGACGGGGACGGGACGGCGGGCAGCGGCCGGCGGCTGGGCGGGCCGGTCACTTGCGGGCGGGCCTGGTCGGGCGTACGGCCGTCGTCGAACGCCGACATCATCCCCGTCGCGGTGCCGACGGCGACCACGAACGAGGCCACCGCCACCATCGCGCTCCGCCGGACGGCGCGCCTGCGCTCGGCCCTGCGGGCGGCCAGCCGCTGGGCGCGTAAGCCTGACACGTCGTGCTCCCCCTCCCGCGACACCGGCGGGTTCCCCCGTTCTGGGGAAGCGTCCGGCCCGGCGGCACTCGCAAAAGCCTAGGGCTGGGACCCTGCCCTCATGGTGCGGTCGGAACAGTTCACGACTCCCGTCGACACGGTCGTCTCCCGCATGCGCGCGCTGTGCGAGGTCTTGCCGGAGCGCGACGGCGTAGCGGTCTTCAACCGTGTCTACCTCGCTGTCACCGAGGAGTTCGACCGGCGGCTGGACGCCGGGGGGTTCCCGGACCCGCAGGCCGCGATCACGCTGGACGTGCGGTTCGCCGAGCGCTATCTGACGGTGGCGGAGGACGGGCCCGGGCCCGCGTGCTGGCGGCCGCTGCTGCAGTTCCGGCGGCATCCGGGAGTACGGCCGTTGCAGTTCGCGCTCTCGGGCATCAATGCGCACATCGGGCACGATCTCGCGCTGGCGGTCGTGGACGCCTGCCGTACGCTCGGCTGCGAACCCGCCGATCTGGAAGACGAGTTCGAGCGTGTGGGTGATCTCCTCATCACGCTGGAGGAGCGGATCCGCGAAGATCTGATGCCGGGCCCCGACCTGCTCCAGATCGCCGACCCGCTCACGCATCTGCTGGGCTCCTGGAGCCTGGAGCGGGCCCGGGACGCCGCCTGGTCGGCGGCGCGGGCGCTGTGGGCGCTGCGCCGGCTGCCGGACCTGGCCGGGGAGTTCACCGAGCGCCTGGACGCGGCGGTCGGATGCGCGGGTCGCATGCTGCTGACCCCGCTGCCGGACTGATCCGGCCGACCGGATGGCTGATTGGCGTCGCCGTCCGCCCCAACACCTTTGTGAACGTTGTACGTTCGACAGAACCGCACCACATGTCGAAGGAGCAGTGGGCATGGCGACGAAGCTCGGACTCGGCCTTCCCCAGAACAAGCAGTACGACCTCGGTCGGGACGTGCCCGACGTGGCACGCACCGCCGAGGAGATCGGTTACGAGAGCCTCTGGGTGTACGAGCGGCTCCTCGTCCCCGACCCCGCCACCCAGGGTCTGTACGGCATCGAGGGCCTCCCCTGGCCGGACGGGTACCGCGGGGTGGCCGAGCCGCTCGTCACGCTCACGCTCGCCGCCGCGGCCACCGAGCGGGTCCGGCTGGGCAGCAGCGTGCTGGTCGCACCGCTGCACGTGCCGTTCCAGCTCGCCAAGGCCCTTGCCACGCTGGACGCGGCGAGCGGCGGCCGGGTGATCGCGGGCTTCGGCACGGGCTGGTCGCACGACGAGTACGCGGCCGCGTCGGTGCGCCCGTTCGAGGAGCGCGGCGCGGGACTGGACGAGCTGATCGGCGTGTGCCGCGCGGTCTGGGGCCCGGACCCGGTGTCGTACGACGGGCGGGTCACGAAGATCGCCCCGGCGGTCGTCGGCCCCAAGCCCGCCCGGCCGATCCCCATCCTCCTGGCGGCGGGCTCCGGGAAGGCCCAGCGCCGCCTGGTCGACCACGCCGACGGCTGGCTGCCGGTGGGCATGGGCGCCGAGGCGCTCGCCGCACAGTGGCGCGGGCTCCGGGAACTGGCCGCCGAACGCGGGCGCACGGAACCGATCCGGACGGTGCTGCGCACCAACGCCCAGTACCTGGCCAAGGGCCACGCCGGGGCCGGCCGGTCCCCCTTCGAGGGCAGCGCCGACCAGATCGTCGAGGACCTCGCCGCGCACGCCGAGGTCGGTCTCGACGAGATCCTCGTCGACCTTCAGTCCGGCACGCGGGACGCGCAGGAGCTCAAGGAGGTCGCCGCCGAGGTGTACGAGAAGGCGCGCGCGGCCGGGATCTGAGCCCCGCTACGAGGCTCAGTCCTCCGGGAGTTCCACGGGGGCGATCTCGTCGTAGACGTCACCGGGGCCCGGGTTGGTCGCGTCGGTCGTGCCGCCGAGCTGGTGCATGACGCCCCAGACCGCGTTCAGTGCGGTCTGGACGGCGCCCTCGGCCCAGCCGGCCGTCCAGGAGATGTCGTCGCCCGCGAGGAAGATGCCCCGCTTGTCCTCGGGCAGCCGGTCCTGCACGAAGTGCGTGAACAGGCGCCGCTGGTAGCGGTAGTGGCCCGGCAGGTTCGCCTTGAACGCGCCCATGAAGTAGGGCTCGTTCTCCCAGGAGACGGTCACCGGGTTGCCGATGATGTGCTTCCTGATGTCGACGTTCGGGTAGATCTCGCCGAGCGACTTCAGCATGACCTCCATCCGCTCGCTCGCGGACAGCGGCAGCCACTTCAGGCTGTCGTCGCACCAGGTGTACGAGAGGCAGATGACGGCGGGCTTGTCCGGGCCGTCGTCCAGGAGGTAGGTCCCGCGGGTCATGCAGTCGGTGAGCGTCATCGACATGACGTCCCGGCCCGTCTGCTCGTCCTTGTCCAGCCAGAACGGCCGGTCGACGGGCACGAAGAGCTTGCTCGACTCCATGTAGTGGGTCCGCTCGATCGCCGTCCAGTGGTCGATCGGGAAGAGCGAGTCGTCGCAGGCGATCTTCGAGAGCAGCATCCAGGACTGGGCGGTGAAGATCGCCGACCGGTACGTACGGATGTCGCCGTTGGCGTCGGTCACCGTGATCCGGTTGCCCGAGGTCCGGTTGAGGCGGGTCACGGCGGGGCGCGGCTCGCCGTTCACGTGGAGCGACTTCAGCGACGTGCCGTACGGCCAGTGAACGATCTTCTCCGGCTCGCGCTCCCACAGCCGCAGCGGCAGCTGCTGGGAGCCGCCGACGATGCCGCGGTGGTGGTCGTCGGCCTCGGTGTAGACGACGCGGAGGATTTCGAGGATGGAGTTCGGGAAGTCCGTGTCCCAGCCGCCCGTTCCGAAGCCGACCTGGCCGAAGATCTCGCGGTGCCGGAAGGACTTGAAGGACTCCGACTCGCAGAGGAAGCCGTAGAAGGTCTGGTTGTCGAGCTTCTCGACGAGCTTCGCCCAGATCTCGCGGATGCGCGGGACGTCGCGCTCACGCATCGCCCGGTTCATGTCGGAGAAGTCGGCGCCCTCTTCGAGACAGGCGTTCCAGGCGTTCATCACGTCGCGGTAGACCTGCGGCAGGTCGTCGACGGTGGTCGCGTAGTGCGACTCGCCCTTGAGGTCGACGACCGTCGAAGGCGTCGTCTCGGCGAGGGGGTTGGGGAACGGCCGGGTCTCCAGTCCCACCAGGTCGATGTAGTGCTGGAGGGCCGTGGAGGACGGCGGGAAGCGCATCGCGCCCATCTCGGCGCTCAGCGCGGGGTCGCAGCCGTCGAAGCCGACGGTCCGCAGCCGGCCGCCGATCTGGTCGGCCTCGTAGACGACGGGCTTGAGGCCCATCTTCATCAGCTCGTACGCGGCCACGATGCCGGACAGACCGCCGCCGATGACGGCGACCTCCGTGCCGTGCTCGGTCGCGGGTATCTGGCCGAGGCCCGCCGGGTGGGCGAGGAAGTCGTCGTACGCGTACGGGAAGTCCGGGCCGAACATGGTGATCGGCGGCTGCTGCGCGTCGGCGTGCTGGACGGCGTTGGGCACCGTGGACGTCATGGGGTACGGACTCCTTGCACGAAAGCTTCGGGGGGAAGGCTGGGGGTTCAGACGAGGGACCCGTAGAGGTCCGGGCGGCGGTCCTTCAGATACGGGTTCGCCTCGCGCGAGGCGGCGAGGGCGGCGGGGTCGGCGTCGGCGAAGACCAGTTCCTCGCCGTGTCCGGCCCGGGCGCGCGCCACTCCGTCGGGTCCGGCCAGCGTGGACAGTCCGACGAACTCGAACTCCCCTTCCTGGCCGACCCGGTTCACGTACGCCACGTACATCTGGTTCTCGAAGGCGCGCACCGGGATGACGGACTGGGCGACGAACTGGAACGGGTGCATCTGGGCCGTGGGCACCACGAGGAGGTCGGTGCCGGCCAGGGCGTGCGCGCGGACGTTCTCCGGGAACTCGACGTCGTAGCAGATCATGAGGCCGACGCGGAGGCCGTTCAGCTCCGTCTGCACCACCGGCTGGTCGCCCGGCGTGAAGTGGTCGCGCTCGAAGCAGCCGAAGAGGTGGGTCTTGCGGTAGTTGGCGAGCCGGGTGCCGTCGGCCGAGATCAGCTGGGCGGAGTTGAAGACCTGCTCGCCCGCGCGCTCGGGGTAGCCGTAGGCGATCGCGACACCGTGGCGGGAGGCGGTCTCGGCGACCGCGTCGGCGGAGTCTCCGTCGGCGGGCTCGGCGAGGCGCGGGACGTCGTCGCCGATCGCGTACCCGGTGAGGAACATCTCCGGCGCGACCACGAGCCCGGCACCGGCGGCCGCGGCACGGCCCGCGGCCTCGTCGAGGACCTTGAGGTTCTCGGCGATCGAGCCGGGGCGGCCGGAGCTCTGGAGCAGGGCTGTGCGCATGCGTGTTCTCCACCGGACGGAGGGGGTTTGGGGGCCAGATAGACCGTACGGTCGGCGGGCTCGGCCGGACAAGGAGGAGCCGTTGCGTGCCAGTGAACGAATCGTTGCGTAGGTCACCGGTCCGGCGGCGATTCGTTGCGCGTCCCGAGACGTGGGCCCCGCCCTCCGCGAGAGGCAGATCACAGCCGTGCCCCCACCGGACGGCAGGGGCATGGCGGCGGCCGCGGCACGATGGGGCGCGGGCGCGGCGGCGGAACCGTGTGGCAGGCCGCTTCACCTGCGGAAAGGACCGCCGTGGCGCGCCCCGCGCGTCGTACGGGGCTCGTCGTGGTCGGTGTCGCCGGGCTGTTCACCACCGGGGCGGCCGGATCCGCCGCGGTCCGAGACGACAGCGCGGCGCCGGGTGGACCCGGCTCGCCTTCCAGGCCCTGTCGTCACAGCTCGCGCAGCCTCTCCACGATCTCGCGCAGCAGCTCCGGGTCGACGGTGCCGCCCGGCACCATCCGCCGCGGCGCGTCGATGCGCAGCAGACCGGCCTCGGCGAGGTCGCCGAGCAGCACGCGTACGACGGTCAGGGGCAGGTCGGCGTCCGCGGCCAGCTCGACGACCGGCCGCGGCCCGCGGCGCACCAGGTCGAGCAGGGACGCGCGGGCGTGATCGACGCCTGGCCGCCCCTGATCCGTCTCCAGGGCTGTGACCTGGGACATCAGGTCGATGGTGTGCCGGTCGGAGGGCCGGGTCCGGCCCCGCGTCACGGTGTAGGGGCGCACCATCGGCCCGGTCTCGTCCTCGTACCAGTGGTCGTCGGTCACAGCCGGTTCAGGAACCGGCGCTGTGGACGGCCGACCGCACGGCGGCGTCCATGTGGCGCCCGACCCGGCGGACCAGCAGCGCCATCTCGTGGGCCAGCTGACCGACGTCCGTCTGCACCTCGCTCAGCACTGCCAGCCGGGAGCCGTCGCCCGCCGGGGTGATGAAGAGGTAGGCGTCGTCGAGCATCACCATGGTCTGCCGTACGTCGCCGGCGGCGAACCGCTCCCCCGCCGACCGGGCCAGGCTGTGGAAACCGGAGCAGACGGCGGCGAGGTGCTCGATGTCCCGGGCGCGCATGCCGTCCGAGGCACTGAGCGGGAGGCCGTCCGCGGTGAGGAGGACGGCCTGGCGGACATGGTCGGTTCTGGCCACGAGGTCCTCGAGCAGCCAGCCGAGGTCCGTGCCGGGCGGCTCGGAAGCGGGGGCGGGGGCGGCCGGCCCGGAAGCCCGGCCGGGCGGTTCGGGGGTCCGGTCACGGCGCTCGGGGGTCCGATCGCGGTGCTCGGAGGTTCGATCACGGTGCTCGGGGGCCTGCTCACGGTGCATCGTCGGGGTCCGTTCCTTCCTCGGTGTCGGTTCGCTCCTGGGGGCCGGCCTGCGCCGGGATCCCCTTACGGCCACGGTCGAGGCCGCGCTGGAAGGCCCCGAACACCGCGCGCACCTCCTCGGGGGTCACCGCACGTTCCGGCGTCTCGTCGGCGGCCGGGCCTTCGGTGCGCAGGCCGGGGGCGAGCGAGGACTGACGTGTGCGGGTGGGCAGGGCGGGCGCGCCCGGGTCCGGGCCGGTGTCCGCCGTACGGCGCCGCAGCCACTCTCGGTCGCGCTCCACGCTCACCTCACGAGGACGGTCCAGCGCCTGCTCACGAGGACGGTCCAGCGCCTGCTCAGGGGGACGCTGCGACGCCGGCTCACGAGGACGCTCCGACGCCGGCTCGCGAGGACCGTCCGACGCCTGCTCGCGGGCGGCCGGCGCGGTGCCGCTCCGCGAGGCCGGCTCCCGCCGCGCGGCGCGAGGCTCCGCGTCCGCCGCCGCGGGCTCCACGGTCGCGAGCACCGCCTCCGGCAGCAGCACGACGGCGGTCGTGCCGCCGTACGGCGACCGGCACAGCGTGACCTCGATGCCGTGCCGCGCGGCGAGTCGCCCCACCACGTAGAACCCGAGCCGGTCGTGCTGGGTGGGGTCGAAGTCGTCGGGCCCGGTGAGGGTGCGGTGGGCCTCTTCGATCTGGTCGGGTCCGAGGCCGAGGCCCCGGTCGTCGATCTCCAGGACGAAGCCGCCCTGCGCCCGGCCGCAGCGCATGGTGACCCGGGTGTGGGGCGGCGAGAACACGGTGGCGTTCTCGGCGAGTTCGGCGATCAGATGGACGACGTCCGCGACGGCGTCCGCCGCGACGCCCACCTCCGGCATCGGCGGAACCACCACGCGGGCGTAGTCCTCGATCTCGCCCACCGCGGAGGCCACGACGTCCGCGACGGGCACGGGCCGCCGCCATCTGCGGCCGGGCGCCGCGCCGGAGAGGATGATCAGGCTCTCCGCGTGGCGCCGCATCCGGGTGGTCAGATGGTCGATCCGGAACAGCTCTTCCAGGACGTCCGGGTCGTCCGTACGCCGCTCCAGCGTGTCGACGAGCTTCAGCTGACGGTGCACGAGCGCCTGGTTGCGGCGGGCGATGTTGAGGAGCACCGCGAAGAGCCCGCGCCGCAGGCCGGCCTGCTTGACGGCGGCCTCGACGGCCGCGAGGCGTGCGGTGTTGAAGGAGCGGCCGACCTGGCCGATCTCGTCGGGCCGCAGCTCCCCATCGGCGAGCGGCGGCGCCTCGGCCACCGCGTCCACGTCCTCGCCCGCGCTCAACCGCGTCATCACGTCGGGCAGTTGGTGGTTGGTCAGCAGATCGGCGGCGTCCCGCAGCAGCTCCAGCCGGCGCGAGATGCGCCGGGCGCCGCGCACCGCGAACCACAGGGACAGGCCCACGGCGGCCAGCCCGAGGACCCCGACGACCGCGGCCTTGGCCAGCTCCCGGTAGGCGAACGCCCGTCCCCGGTCGGCGGAGTTGACGGCCGACCGCGTACACAGCCGCATGTAGCGCTTGACGGCACGGTCGGTGGTAGTGCGCCAGGAGTCGGCCGCCACGGCCTCGCCCGCCCGGTCCGCCCCCGCCCGCAGCAGGGCGTCCTCGCCCCTCGTCAACGCGCGGTGGACGGCGCCGCGCTGGAACTCCTCGAACAGCGCCCGCGAGTCGGAAGGAAGGTCCGGCACATACGTCCGCTCGAAGACCCGGCGGTCCTCGATCGTCGCGGTGAGCGCGTCGTACTGGCGGTCGGTGAGCGTTCCGGCGGCCCGCGCCCCGGCGACGAGCGCGTCCTCGCGCGACACGAACTCCCGCACCCGCACCAGCTCGATGACGACCTGCGCCTCGCGTGCCAGCTGCCCGGCCTGGAGCGCGGTGAGGGTGGACTGGACGTCGAAGCCCGGCTCCACCAGGCCGCTGTACTCGGCCACCGCGCGGTCCCAGGTGATGTCCCGGGACAGCACGCGATCGCGCAGCTTCTCCAGCCGGCCGGTGGAGTCGAGCATGGCGTCGAGGGCATGCCGCTGCCGGTCGGAGAGCCGGCCCCGGTCCCCGTCCCGGACCGCGTCGCGCAGGGCGGTCAGGGCCAGGTCGGTGCGGTGCTGCTGTTCCATCAGGTCGGGGGCCCGCGCCGTACGGTGGTCGGCGCCCAGGTACCCGGCCGAGAGCCGCCGTTCGATCTGGATCTGCCCGATCGCCGTGTCGACGGGTGTGCCGAAGTCCTCGTACACACCCTGGACCCGGACGAGCGCGCGCAGTTCGCCGGTGACGGACACCATGGCGAAGCTCCACAGCGCCATCAGGGCGATCACCGGCGCGAGCGCCAGCGCCACGATCCGCGCACGGACCGTGGTGGGACGGCCGATGGGCCAGCGCATGGTCTCCCCAGGACGGCGGAACGGTCGGGTGGCCGGGCGTTGGTCGGTCCCCCCGGCGTTGCCCACCGGCGTTACCCACCGGTGTTACCCGCCGGTAGCGAGCGCTCAACCTACGGGATGGCCCGCCCGGACCGCAATGGTTGCCTGGGGTAACACCGGCTCGGTCGGCATGGCTGCGCACGGCGCAGGTGGTGATGACCGCCGCGTGGTCCGAGGGCCGGTCGTCGCCGGCGATGTCCGGCCAGGGGCGTCCTCGACGCGGTGGCGGCAAGTGCGCGGGACGCCGGACCGCTCGGCGTGCGCCGCACCAGCCCGCCGCTGCGCGTCCGCCGGGTCACCACGGCACGCGAAGGGCGCCCGGCGGAGCGGTCGGACGACCACTACCGCTCGGACGCCGTGAGCTTCGGCGCGCACCACTCGACGGGGAACAACGCGCTGGCCCGCAAGCCCGCGGGCTAGGTGGGCGACCCCGAGGAGAACCGTCGCAGCAGGGGAGAGAGCACCAGCACGGACTTCGTACGCTCCACGAACGACTCCCCGGCGATCCGCTCCAGGACTCGCTCGAAGTGGCGCATGTCGGAGGCGAAGACCTGGACGACCGCGTCCGCCTCACCGGTGACGGTGGAGGCGGCCACGACCTCCTGGTAGCGCTCCAGACCCCGCTGGATGGTCTCCGGCGAGGTGTTGCGGCGGCAGTAGATCTCGACGAACCCCTCGGTCTCCCAGCCGAGCGCCGCCGGGTCCACCCGTACGGTGAATCCGGTGATGGCGCCGGTCGCGCGCAGCCGGTCCACGCGCCGCTTCACGGCGGGCGCGGACAGACCGACCTCCTGGCCGATGTCGGCATAGGAGCGGCGGGCATCCTCGGCGAGGGCGTGCACGATGCGTTCGTCGAGATCGTTCAGCAAGGTGGGTGGTTCACTTCTGTGCGGATACTGCGGTGTCTGCCGTGGCCAGCCGGGAACGGCGGTGGCCGTAACTGAAGTAGAACACGAGCCCGACGGCCATCCAGACTCCGAAGACCACCCAGGTGACGGCCGAGAGACTGCCCATCATCCAGACGCAGAGCGCGAAGCCGATCGCCGGCAGCACCGGGGACAGCGGCACCCGGAAGGTGCGCCGCATGTCCGGGCGGGTCCGGCGCAGCACCACGACCGCGATGTTGACCAGCCCGAAGGCGAAGAGGGTGCCGATGCTGGTGGCGTCGGCGAGCTGCCCGAGCGGGATCGCGGCGGCGAGGACACCACAGAAGAGCGACACGATGACGGTGTTGGCGCGGGGCGCCCCCGTCTTGGGGTGGACGCGCGCGAACACCTTGGGCACGAGGCCGTCCCGGGCCATCGCGAAGAGGATGCGGGTCTGTCCGTAGAGCACGGTCAGGACGACACTGGCGATGGCGATGACGGCACAGGCGGCGAGCAGGGTGCCCCAGAAGGTCTGTCCGGTGACGTCCTTCATGATCCCGGCGAGCGCGGCCTCGGAGTCGTTGAACCCCTTCCAGGGCTTGGCACCCACGGCGACGGCGGCGACGAGCACGTACAGCGCGGTCACGATGACGAGCGAGAGCATGATCGCGCGCGGCAGGTCGCGCTGCGCGTTCTTCGCCTCCTCGCCGGCCGTGGAGGCCGCGTCGAAGCCGATGTACGAGAAGAAGAGCGTGGCCCCGGCGGCGCTGACGCCCGCCATGCCCAGCGGCATGAAGTTCTCGTAGTTGCCGGACTTGAAGCCCTGGATGCCGATCGCGCAGAACATCAGCAGCGCGGCGATCTTCACGATCACCATGATCGTGTTGGCGCGCGCGGACTCCTTCGCGCCGCCCAGCAGGAACGCCATCGCGAGCAGGACGACGATCAGCGCGGGCAGATTGAAGATGCCGCCGTCGCCGGGCGGCGCGGAGAGCGCGTCCGGGATGGTGACGCCGATGGTGCCGTCGAGGAGTTCGTTGAGGTACTCGCCCCAGCCGACCGCGACGGCGGCGACCGAGACGCCGTACTCCAGGACGAGACACCAGCCGCAGATCCAGGCGATCAGCTCACCCATCGTTGCGTACGCATACGAGTACGAGGACCCGGAGACCGGGATGGTGCCCGCGAGCTCGGCGTAGGAGAGGGCCGAGAAGAGCGCGGTGAGACCGGCGATCACGAAGGACAGGGTCACGGCGGGGCCCGCCTTCGGCACCGCCTCGCCGAGCACCACGAAGATTCCGGTGCCGAGGGTGGCACCGATGCTGATCATGGTCAGCTGCCAGAGGCCGAGGGAGCGGCGCAAAGTGCCACCCTCGCCCTGGCCGCCCTCGGCGACCAGGTTTTCCACCGGCTTACGGCGCATCAGGCGGGCGCCGAGGCCCGGGGCCGAGGGATGACTGCGGGACTGCGGGGGTGCGCCTTGGTCGAGCACGCATCGGCTCCTTCATCGCTGCCGGTCAGGGCGGCGGGGACCGGCGGCACCCCCTGGCAACGGGGACCCACCGAGCGGGGTCCTCGCCACGCCACGTACAGCGCTTGACCCTACGAGGCCGGGCTTCACGGGCGTAATGCAGCAACCTTGCGCATCTCCGCAAGATCGTTGCGTTCATCGCAGCCAGGCGCGTGTTCGTTGCGCAAGCCCTTTCGATGGTTGCGCAACGGCCCCGCGGTGCCGTCTCGCGGTCAGCGCGGCAGCTCCTTGACCAGGAAGGTGCACGGGTCGGCGCACTCGTGGGTCGTCCCGTCCCCGCCCTCGTACGACCAGCGGTCGACGTACCCGGTCAGGGGCCGGTACCCGAGCCGCGCGTACAGCTCGGCCGCGCGCGGATTGTCCGTACCCACCCCCAGACCGATGACGTCGAGGCCGCGCTCCCGGGTCAGCTCCTCAGCCGCGCGGATCAAGGCGCTCCCGATGCCGCGCGAACGCAGTTCCCCGGGCCAGACGCCCAGCCCGTTGATCTCGGGACACCCGGGGCGGGCGGCCCGCACCTCGGCAGCGGCGCAGCCGGTCCAGCGCACCTCCGCGTGCCCGACGGGCCGGTCGTCGAGCCAGGCGACGAGGTAGGTGCTCTCTCCCGCCTCCTGGCAGGCAAAACGGCGGGCGTGGGAGGACGTGACGCCGGCGGAGCCGATGTACTGGTCGAGGAGCGCGACATCGGCGGCCCTGCACATGGCGATCTTCATCCGGCCAACGCTAGGCCCTGGCGGCGGCGGTACGCCGACGGCCCCCGCGGGCGTACCACGGGGGCCGTTCGAAGGGGCGTCGCGGGTCAGCTCCAGCTGGCGTGCAGCGGCTTGCCCTCGGCGTAGCCGGCCGCGCTCTGGATGCCGACCACGGCCTTCTCGGTGAACTCCTCCAGGGAGTTGGCGCCGGCGTAGGTGCACGAGGAGCGGACGCCCGCGATGATCGAGTCGATCAGGTCCTCGACGCCCGGGCGGCCCGGGTCGAGGAACATGCGCGAGGTGGAGATGCCCTCCTCGAACAGGCCCTTGCGGGCGCGGTCGTACGCCGACTCCTCCGACGTGCGATTGCGCACCGCACGCGCCGACGCCATGCCGAACGACTCCTTGTACAGGCGCCCGTCGGCATCCTGCTGAAGGTCGCCCGGCGACTCGTACGTGCCTGCGAACCAGGAGCCGATCATCACGTTGGACGCGCCGGCGGCGAGCGCCATCGCGACGTCGCGCGGGTGACGGACACCGCCGTCGGCCCACACGTGCTTGCCGTACTTCTTCGCCTCGGCGGCGCACTCCATGACGGCCGAGAACTGCGGCCGGCCCACACCCGTCATCATGCGGGTGGTGCACATGGCGCCGGGGCCGACCCCGACCTTGATGATGTCCGCGCCCGCCTCGACCAGGTCCTTCACACCATCGGCGGCGACGATGTTGCCTGCGGCGATCGGCACCTGGGGGTCGAGCGCGCGCACGGTCCTGATCGCGCTGATCATCGACTCCTGGTGGCCGTGCGCCGTGTCGATGACGAGCGTGTCGACACCCGCGTCGAGCAGCTGCTTGGCCTTGCCCGCGACATCGCCGTTGATACCGACCGCGGCGGCGATGCGCAGCCTGCCGTCGGCGTCGGTGGCGGGCGTGTACAGCGTGGCGCGCAGGGCGCCCTTGCGGGTCAGGATGCCCGCCAGCCTGCCGTCGCGGTCGACGGCGGGCGCGTAGCGGCGGTTGGCGCCGTCGAGCTTGTTGAAGGCCTCGCGCGGTTCGATGTCCGCGTCGAGCAGCAGCAGATCCCTCGACATGACCTCGGACAGCTGAGTGAAGCGGTCGACGCCGGTCAGGTCGGTGTCGGTGACCACACCGACCGGGCGGCCGTCCTCGTCCACTACGACACCCGCGTTGTGCGCCCGCTTCGGCAGCAGGGCCAGCGCGTCCGCGACGGTCTGGTGCGGGACGAGCACGATCGGCGTGTCCAGGACCAGATGACGCCCCTTGACCCAGGAGACGACCTCGGTGACGACCTCGATCGGGATGTCCTGCGGAATGACGACGAGGCCGCCGCGGCGGGCCACGGTCTCGGCCATGCGGCGGCCGGCGATCGCGGTCATGTTGGCGACGACCAGCGGGATGGTGGTGCCCGTGCCGTCCGGGGAGGTGAGGTCCACGCCCTGCCGGGAGCCGACCGCGGAGCGGCTCGGCACCATGAAGACGTCGTCGTACGTCAGGTCGTACGGGGGCTTGATGTCGTTGAGGAAACGCACGTGCTGCACATCCCAGTCGATCAGAGGTGGCCCCCGGACAGGTCAGCCAGGGGGAAGAGCACGTACTTCATTCTCCCATGACACCGGGTGTGCGGGGCCCGGACAGATCATCCAGGCTGGTCAGAGGTGCCTTGGGAGGATCCTCCGAGAGCCAGTACGACATGGAGTTCGGTGCCGGTGCCACGCCCGCGGTCACTGGCCTCGCCGAACACTTCCTGGGCGATACCCCAGTCGTGCGGCGCCGCCAGCGCGTACTCCTGCCATCCGGTGATGACGAGCAGCCGTCCCCGGGCGGGCGGTGCCCACGACAGGTCGGCGAGGCAGTCGGCGAGGGCGTCCCAGTTGCGCCCGAACCAGTCGGGCAGGCCGAGGGCGAGGGCGACACGGTCCATGAAGGCGGGCTTGGTGGTGACCCCGCCGAGGTCCAGCTCGATAGGGGTCCAGCCGCAGGCGCGCAGTACGTCGGCGAGCGTGCCGTCGGTCATCTCAGCACCGCCCTGAACGATTTGTAGTGATCATCGGTGTAGTAGATCTCGTCGCTCTGCCCCGTGACAATGCGCCGGGCCCCGCGATCGCGCGAGCCGGGCGTCTTCACCGTGTACTCGTGGTAGTAACCCCGCTGGTGCCGGGGCAGCAGCCGCTCGAAGTTCCCGAAGACCGCGCCGTCCATGGCGTACGGGAAGGGGCCGCCCCGGTCGATGCGGGCGAGGGTCTGCCGGGCCTCGGCGGGGAGCTGGGACTCCTTGACCGTGGCCATGCCGGCGGCCCATGAAGGACGCGCGGACGAGGCGGGCGCCTTGGTCGGCCCGGTCGGCGAACAGCCGGTGAGCAGAACGGCCAGACAGACGAACAGCCCCGCGAGCACACGGGGGACGGACCGCAGCAGCATGCCGCCGATGCTGTCACAGCCGTCCCTCCGCGGGCGCGCGGTCAGGGGCCGTCCGGGTCCGCCCGGTTGAGTGCGGGCCTGGGCGTGGGACCCGCCGCCATCAGGTAGTCCGCCGCCGATGTGTCCGTGACCAGGCTGGTGACCAGACCGGACCGCAGCACCGCGTCGATCGCCGCCGCCTTGCGCTGTCCGCCCGCGATCGCGACGACCTCGGGGACACGGCGCAGCTGGTCCGCCTTGACGGTGATGCACCGCTCCCCCAGGTCCCGCCCGACCCGGCGGCCGTCGGCGTCGAAGAGGTGCGCGGACATCTCGGCGGCGACCCCGAGGGACGCGTAGTGGGCGCGCTCCTCGTCGCTGAGCATGTCGTGCACCGTCGAGATGCCGGGCTCCCAGGAGCCGATGGAGACACAGGCGACCGTGACCTTGTCGAAGTACTCGAAGGCCCGCGCGATCCCCGTCTGGTTGCGCAGTGCCGCGGTGGTGGCCACGTCCGGCAGCAGCATCGGCGCGTAGATGGGGTGGGCGTCCCCGCCGGACACCTGCGCGGCACGTCGCACCGCTTCCACCGAGCCGCGCTCGGCGGTCCCGGCGTCGTACACGCCCGTCAGCTGCACCACCGTGCAGGGTGGCAGCCGGTCGAGGGCCGCCGCCATGTGGATGGTGGACCGGCCCCAGGCCAGACCCAGCACATCGCCCTCGGTGACCAGCTCGCCGAGCAGGTCAGCGGCCACCTCACCGAGGTTCTCCGGGTCGGGCGACTCCTCGGCCTCGGCCGGGGACTCGACCACAACGGCGTGCCTGAGGCCGTAGCGGGCGCGCAGCGCGTCGGAGCGCTCCGCGTCCAGCTCGGCGGGCACGCGGATCTCGATACGCACGAGATCCCGTTCGAGAGCGGTCTCCAGGACCCTTGCCACCTTGAAGCGGCTGACGCCGAACTCCTCGGCGATCTGGATCTTGGACTTGCCCTCGAGGTAGAAGCGGCGGGCCATGGCCGCCGCCTGCACCAGCTCAGCGGGTCCCATCCGCATCGCTGACCGGCCCGCCGACATACCAGACACGGCCATCTCCTCACTGCTGTTCACACTCTGGATTCGCCGTTCATCCTCGCAGATCCCGCGTACTTGATCAGCCCGGACGGTCGTCGTTCAGGTTCCGTTGGTTCAGTGGTCGCACGCCCAGGAGGCGAGGGCCGTCGCCCCCTCGGCTTGGGTGCGCAATGCACGTACCGCGTCTGCGGGGTCCGCCGCCCCGTACACCGCCGACCCCGCGACGAAGACGTCCGCGCCCGCCTCCGCACACCGCTCGATGGTGGAAGCCGAGACTCCGCCGTCGACCTGGAGCCAGAGTTCGAGCCCGTGCTTGCTGATCAGCTCACGGGTGCGGCGGATCTTCGGAAGCATGATGTCAAGAAACGCCTGGCCACCGAAGCCCGGCTCGACCGTCATGATCAGCAGCATGTCGAGCTCGGGCAGCAGGTCCTCGTACGGCTCGATGGGCGTCGCGGGCTTGAGCGCCATGGAGGCACGGGCCCCCTTGGCCCGGATCTCGCGGGCGAGCCGCACCGGCGCGGCGGCCGCCTCGGCGTGGAAGGTGACGGAACCGGCACCCGCTTCCACGTACTGCGGCGCCCACCGATCGGCGTCCTCGATCATCAGATGGCAGTCCAGCGGAGTGTCCGTCGCCCGCGCCAGCGCCTCTACGATCGGCACGCCGAGCGTGAGGTTCGGTACGAAATGGTTGTCCATCACGTCGACATGGAGCCAGTCGGCGCCTTCGACCGCCTTGGCCTCCTCGGCGAGACGGGCGAAATCGGCGGACAGGATGCTGGGGTTGATCTGCACGGCCATGCCCCAAGCCTGCCATGCCCCGGGCCGGTTGCTCTCCCCGGTCCAAAGCCGGTCCCGTCATGCGGATGTCGCGCCGGGGCCCCGCGTGCCATGCTGGCCGGGCCACCGGCTCCACAAGCGGCCACGGGGGGCGCCATGACGGTCGGAGAAGGGCGCCGTGCGCGCCGGGGACTCAGCGGATCCGTGCTGCCCCGGGGACTCGTCGGATGCGTGTGCGGACGGCGCGGCAAGTGGCTGATCGTCGCGCTGTGGCTGGTGCTGCTGGTGGTCGCGGCACCGCTCGCGTCGAAGCTCACCGGCGCCCAGGACAACGACGCGGCGTCCTGGCTGCCGGGCTCGGCCGAGTCCACCCAAGTCCTGGTCACGTCCGGCACGTTCAGGCCGGAGCAGATCCCCGCGGTCGTCGTGTACGCGCGCGAGGGCGGGCTGACCGCGCAGGACAAGCGGCGGATCGCCCGGGACGCCGACCGGATCAAGGGACTCACGGCGCACGGGGTACGCGGCGACGAGAGCCGCGGGCCCGCCTACGACACCCCGTCGGCGCCCGAGGCCGCCCAGATCCACGTGCCCATCACCATGGACGAGAAGGGCTGGCAGGAGCTCGCCCCGGCCGTCGACTCCCTCCGCGACCAGGTGGGCGGGGGCGGCGGCGGGCTCGCCGTGCACATCACGGGGCCCGGGGGCACCTCGGCGGACTTCTCCAAGGCCTTCGAGGGCATCGACTCGACGCTGCTGCTCTCCGCGATGGGCGTCGTGATCGTGATGCTGCTGGTCACCTACCGCAGCATCACCCTGATCTTCGTCCCGCTGACCGGTGTGGTCGCCGCGCTGTTCACCGCCCAGGCGCTGATCTATCTCCTCGCCGAACACACGGGTCTGACCGTCAACGGGCAGAGCGCGGGCATCCTCACCGTGCTCGTCTTCGGCGCGGGCACGGACTACGCGCTGCTGCTGGTCGCCCGCTACCGGGAGGGGCTGCGCCGCCACGAGGACCGCCACGAGGCGATGGCACTCGCCCTGAACCGGGCGGGCCCGGCCGTGCTCGCTTCCGGCGCGACCGTCGTCCTGAGCATGCTGGTGCTGCTCGCCGCCGAGATGAACTCGACGCGCGGCCTGGGTCCGGTGGCCGCCATCGGGGTGGCGATCGCGCTGCTGGCGATGCTGACGCTCTTCCCCGCCCTGCTGTTGGTCTTCGGCCGCTGGATCTTCTGGCCCGCGATCCCGCACTTCGGCGCGGCCGACCCCACGGAACGGGGCCTGTGGGCGCGCATGGGCCGCCGTATCGCCCACCGTCCGCGCCTCGTGTGGAGCGGCACGGCGCTCGTCCTCGCGGCGCTCTCCCTGGGCCTGCTCCAGCTCCGCGCGAGCGGCATCGGCAACGCGGACGCCTTCACCGGCAGGCCCGACTCCATCGTCGGCCAGGAGGTGTCGGCGCGGTACTTCCCGGCGGGCACCGGCGATCCGCTGGTCGTCGTCGCGGATCAGGCGCGGGGCGACCAGGTACGGAAGGCGGTCGCGGGGACGAAGGGCGTGGTGGCGGACAGCGTCACCGTGCCGCCGGGGACGAAACCGTCGTCCGGGGGCAAGGTGCTGTTCGAGGCGACCCTCACCGACCCGTCCGACAGCGACGCCGCGAAACGGACCGTGGAGCGGGTGCGCGACGCCGTGCACGCCGTGCCCGACGCCCGGGCGCGGGTGGGCGGCGGCAGCGCGGCGCTGCTCGACATGGACGCGGCGACGACGCACGACAACCTGGTGGTCATCCCGGCGGTCCTGGTGGTCGTCCTGCTGATCCTGGGGTTGCTGCTGCGTGCCCTGGTGGCACCGCTGCTGCTGATCGGGACGGTCGTGCTGTCCTTCGCGGCGGCGCTGGGCGCGAGCGCGCTCGCCTTCCGGCACCTCTTCGACTACGCCGGCGAGCAGACGGACTTCCCGCTGTTCGTCTTCGTGTTCCTGGTGGCCCTCGGCATCGACTACAACATCTTCCTGACCACCCGCATCCGCGAGGAGGCGGCCCGCCGGGGCACCCGGCCCGGCGTCGTGACGGGCCTCGCCGCGACCGGCGCGGTGATCACCTCGGCGGGGCTGGTGCTGGCCGGCACGTTCGCCGCTCTCGGCACACTCCCGATGGTCGCCTTCGCGGAGATCGGCTTCGCGGTGGCGCTGGGCGTGCTCCTGGACACGTTCGTCGTGCGGTCGGTGCTGGTCACGGCGCTGTTCCTGGACGGGGGCCCCAAGGTGTGGTGGCCGCACCGGTTGTCGCACGAGGACGGCGGCGACGCCGGCGCCGCCGCCACCGTGGCGGCGCCCGACGCGGAGGTCAGGCAGTCCGGCGGATGAGCGCCAGATACATGGCGTCGGTGCCGTGCAGGTGCGGCCAGAGCTGTACGTCGGGGCCCTCGCCCAGCGCCGGTACGCCCGGCAGCAGCGGGCGGGCGTCGATCAGCTCGGCCGCGACCGTGTGGTGCTTGAGGACGTCGTCGACGACCGCGCGGGTCTCGGCGAGGTGCGGCGAGCAGGTGGCATAGCCGACGACACCGCCGACCCGCACGGAGTCGAGGGCGGTGCGCAGCAGGCCGCGCTGCAGCGGCGCGAAGCCGTCCAGGTCCTCGGGCCGCCGCCGCCAGCGGGCCTCGGGCCGACGGCGCAGGGCGCCGAGCCCCGTGCAGGGCACGTCCATCAGCACCCGGTCGAAGGTGCCGGGCCGCCACGGCGGACGGATGCCGTCGGCCGCGATCACCTGATACGGCCCCGGGTTCCCGGCGAGGGCCTTCGCCACCAGCCCGGCCCGGTGCGGCTGCTTCTCGGAGGCGAGCAGCACGGCACCGCGCTCGGCGGCGAGACCGGCGAGCATGGCCGCCTTGCCGCCGGGCCCGGCGCAGCCGTCCAGCCAGGCCTGGTCGGGCCCGTCGAGGGGGGCGTTGGCGAGCGCCAGCGCGACGAGTTGGCTGCCCTCGTCCTGTACGCCGGCACGGCCTTCCCGCACGGCGTCGATGGCACCGGGCTCGCCGCCCTCCGTGAGGCGGACGGCGTAGGGCGACCAGCGGCCCGGCAGCGCGGACTCCTCGCCGAGTACGCCGAGGAGTTCACCGGCGGTGGAGCGCCCCGGGCGGGCGACGAGGGTCACCTCGGGCCGCTCGTTGTCGGCCTCCAGCAGGTCCTCGATCCCGGCGCGCCCGCCGCCCAGCGCGTCCCACAGCGCGGAGACGACCCACCGCGGATGCGAGTGCACGACGGCGAGATGGTCCTCGGCGTCGTCGTCGTACGGCGGCGCGATCTGCTCCAGCCAGCCGTCGAGGTCGTGCTGGGCGACCTTGCGCAGTACGGCGTTGACGAACTTGGCGCGCCCGTCGCCGAGCACCACGCGGGCGAGCTCGACGGAGGCGGACACCGCGGCGTGGGTGGGAATCCGGGTGCCGAGCAGCTGATGCACACCGAGGCTCAGTACATCGAGCACCGGCGGATCGACCTCGCGCAGCGGCCGGTCGACACAGGCCGCGATCACCGCGTCGTACGTCCCCTGCCGGCGCAGCGTCCCGTACACCAGCTCGGTCGCGAGCGCCGCGTCCCGCCCGTCGAAGTCGCCCTTCTGGCGCGCCTTCCGCAGCAGCGGCGGCAGGACGAGGTTCGCGTACGCGTCCCGCTCGTCCACCGCCCTCAGCGCCTCGAAGGCGAGGAAGCGGACGGGGTCCTTCTGGGGACGACGGTGGGGCTTGCCCGGCTTACGGGGCTGACGGGACTGCTCGCTCACGAAAAAGGTGCTCCGGATCTGGGGAGAAGTGCGCCTTTCAGCCTACGTCGTGGGGGCTACGGGGCGCAGCCGCCCCGGGCGACGATCCGTCCGCGGACGCGGGGCCCACCTGGACGGTCACACGTCCGTGAGCCACGGGGCCCAGCTGGACGGTCACGTCTGCGCAGGCACACGCCATACGTCCGTGAGCGCGCCGCCCAGCTCGGCGGTCACGTCTTCGCAGGCACACGACCCGGGCTCGGCGGCCTACATCCGCGGGCACACGACCCGGCTCAGCGGTCATACGTCCGTGAGCGCGCCGCCCAACTCGGCGATCACACCCCCACCGGCACACGACCCGGCTCAGCGGTCGTACGTCCGTAAGCCGCGCCACCCAACTCGGCGATCACACCTCCGCGGGCACACGGCCCGGCTCGGCGGTGCCATTGGCTCGGGGGCCGACCCGAGGCGGGGCGTGCGTCGACGGGGCCGCCTGGCGGAGCCACGCGCTACCGGTCCCGCAAGGGACGGCTGGGCATACCGCGGCTGCCCCACCGGACGGGAGCCGCTTCCTGGTGGCCCGTGGCCGGTGGCCGATGCCCCGGTGGCCAGGGACAGGCGCCCCCACAGCCGGTGCCCCGGTCGCTCGCGGCCGGGGGCAGAGGCCCCCGCAGCCGGTGGCCGATGCCCCGGCGGCCAGGGACAGGTGCCCCCACAGCCCGTGCCCGATGCCCCGGTGGCCAAGGACGGGCGCCCTCGTAGCCGGCGCCCCGGTGACCGGTAGCCGGTAGCCGGCGCCCGGTGCCCCCGTCGGACGCGCGTCGTAGCCCAGCGGCCGCGCCCCCGCGGCGCGGGAGCGCGGGTCACGCGCCGAGGGGCTCGCCGTCCGTGATGCGTACGCCGCGTGCCCAGTCGGCGGCCCGCATCGGCTTCTTGCCCTGGGCCTGCACCCACAGCAGCTCGACGGCGTACGAACCGGTGCCGACGTACACGTTGTTCTTGCCGACGGACAGCGCGCCCGGGGCGAGATCGGTCCGCTCGGGCACCGGGACGACCTGGATGAGCTTGAGCCGCTCGCCGCGGAACACGGTCCAGGCACCGGGCGCGGGCGTGCACCCGCGCACCACCCGGTCGACCCGCAGCGCCGGCGTAGACCAGTCGACGTGCGCGTTCTCGACGGTGATCTTCGGCGCGAGAGTGATGCCGTCGGCGGGCTGCGGCACGGCCTTCAGCTTGCCCTCCTCGACACCGTCCATGGTCGCGACGAGCAGCCCGGAACCGGCGAAGGCGAGCCGTGTGAGCAGGTCGCCGCTGGTGTCGGTGGGCCGGATCTCCTCGGTGACGGTGCCGAAGACGGGCCCGGAGTCGAGTCCCTCCTCGATGAGGAAGGTGGACGCTCCGGTGATCTCGTCCCCGGCCATGATGGAGTGCTGCACGGGAGCGGCACCGCGCCAGGCGGGCAGCAGCGAGAAGTGCAGATTGACCCAGCCGTGCGCCGGAATGTCGAGGGCGACCCGCGGCAGCAGCGCGCCGTAGGCGACGACGGGACAGCAGTCCGGCGCGATCTCCCGCAGCCGCGCCAGGAACTCCTCGTCCCGCGGCTTGACCGGCTTGAGCACCTCGATCCCGGCCTCCTCCGCCCGCTGGGCAACGGGACTCGCGACCAGCCGCCGTCCCCGCCCGGCCGGGGCGTCGGGCCGCGTCACGACGGCGGCCACCTCATGCCGCCCGGAGGCGATCAGAGCGTCCAGGGCGGGAACGGCGACCTCGGGAGTACCTGCAAAGACGAGCTTCATGGGTGGATGTCGGCCTCTCGGGCGGGAGTTCTGTCAGCCCCGCGCGATCCGGCTGCGCAAAGCCGTGCGGGGCAGCGCACCAGTCTATGGGAGCAGGAGTTTGAGGGGGCGTATGGCTGTGGAACGGAGCCGTACGCCCCTCGACGCCGTCCCTGACAACTCCCCTGACGCCTCTTTGGAGATACCCCGGCGAGTCATCGGGGCCGGGGCGTACGGGCGTGCGCGCGCCCTGTGTACATGCTCATACGCCCCCGCACCGTGACCACAATCCCCGAAGCGCGTTGGTCAAGAGAGAGTTGACCACAACGGGCCGCAATCGCGGCCCGATCCTTTTCAACGCCGGTTCGAGAGGCTTGTTCATGGCCGACCACGCAACCCACGACGCCCAGGCTCGGGCCAGCCTGCACTTGCTGGTGCGGGACATCGAGCGGGTCCGCCGGCAGGTGGACGCACTGCGCACGCTCACCGCCCAGTTGGGCAACGTCTACCGCCCACGCCGCTCCGGCCCGTCCACGGGCTTCGTCGTCTACGGACGCGCTCCCGCTCCGACCGTCCGCCTCGCCCAGGAACTGCGCGACAGTGTCGAGACCCTGGTCACGGCCGCCGTGGACTTCGACCGCTCCCTGGGCTTCTCGTGGGACGCGGTGGGCTCCGCGCTCGGAGTCACCAAGCAGGCGGTGCACCGCCGTTACGGCGCGCGGCGCGCCGCCGCCCAGGCAGCCGCGGACGCCGAGCGCGCGACCGAGCCGACGGCCGCTCGTACGGTGAGCGTCAACACCGGCATCCCCACGGTGCCGACGGTCCCCGCGGCCCGCTCCATGCCGACCCAGCCGACGGCGGGCAGCCCCACGCTCCGCGACGAGGCCAGGCCGACGGCCTTCCCGGGCCCGCGCAACGGCTGACCAGCACACGCGGAACGCACGACGGCCGACACCCGACGGCCCCCTCCCCTTGTCTGCCTCCCGGTGTACGACCGGGAGGCAGCCGTATGCCGGGACCCGCCCGGGCACACGCTCGCACCACCGCACCGCCGCACGTACGTCCCCCCACGCCCGAGCCACCCGAGCCACGGCGAGCAACCCGAGTCACTCACGTCACCCGATGTCCGGCGGATCGATCCGAATCCGCACCGGGGCCTCGCTCCCGTTCCCCCCGCCCCCACGCGCCATCCGAGCCGCCTGCGCGGTCTTCAACGCGCCGGCCAGCGCGGCCCCGCTCCCCGGCGGCACCCGGACGAGCGCTCGCTCCCACCGCTCCCCCGGCGGCGGCCCGCCCACGCGCCGAGGCCGTCCGGCCTCCGTGACCGGCAACGGCACCGGCCCCAACACCTCGGCGTCCGAGGGTAGTTCGACCCCGCTCAGAAACCCCGCGACCGCCTCGGCCGTCCCCGACACGGCGGCCATCCGCGACACCGGTGGAAACCCCAGCTCGGCCCGCTCGGCGAGTTCGCGCACCGCGTGTCCGACGGGATCCCAGCGCACCAGCGCCTGCACAGGCCGCAACGTCGGCTCGGCGACCACGACCACGGTCCCGCCGGCCGCCTGCCCCCGGACGAGCGCGGCCGCCCCGATCCACCTCCGCAGCGCCTCCTCCCCGGCCCGCAGATCCGGCCGGCCGAGCATGGCCCACCCGTCGAGGAGCAGGGCAGCCGCGTACCCGCCCTCGGCGACCGGCTCGGCCCCCGGCGTACTCACCACGAGCGCGGGCGCCCCCGAGACGGTGTCGAGCACCTGCTCACGCCCGGAGGTGCGCACCGGCACGGCCGGGAACGCACGACCCAGCTCCTCGGCGGTCCGCCGCGCCCCCACGACCTGCGCCCGCAACCGGAACCCACCGCACTCCGGACAGTGCCAAGCCGCGTCCTCCCGTCCGCACCAACCGCACCGCAGCGCCCCGGCGTCGTGCGCCTCCAGCGGCCCCGCGCAGTGCCGGCACCGCGCGGGCGCCCGGCACTGCGCGCAGGCCATCCGGGGCACGTAACCCCGCCGGGGCACCTGCACCAGCACGGGTCCGTGGCGCAGCCCCTCCCGCACGGCCTGCCAGGCGAGGGTCGGCAGCCGCGCGGCCCGGGCCGCCTCGTCCCGCGCGAGATCCCCGTCCCCCACGGTGCGCACGAGAGGAGCAGCCGCCCGTACCTGTTCCCGCTCGGCCACGAGCGGTGCCGCCCACCCGCTCTCGACAAGCTGCGCGGCCTCCACCGTGCAGCTCCAGCTCCCCAGCAGAAACCCGCACTTGTCCCGGGTCGCCCGAAGCTCCAGCACCTCCCGCACATGGGGAAACGGCGCGTTGTCGTCGCTGTGGGAAGCATCCCCGTCGTCCCACACGACAACGAGCCCGAGATTCCGCACGGGCGCGAACATCGCGGCCCGCGTCCCGACCACCGCCTGCACGGCCCCCCGCCGCACGGCCAGCCACTCCCGGTAGCGCCGCTCCTGCCCCGCGTCGGCGGTCAGCAGTGCATGCCGCCCCTCACCCATCAGCGCGCGGAGCGCCGCGTCGACGCGCGCGGCGGGCCGTCCGGCCGGCACGACGACGAGCGCGCCGCGCCCCGAGGCGAGCGTGGCCTGCACGGCCCGGGCGATCTCCTCGGCCCAGTCGGGCCCCGGCAACGCGGTCCACACGGCCCGGGGCGAACCCCCGGCGGCGAGGGACTTCACAAACTCCGCCCCGCGCGCGTACCGCCGCCAGGAGCCGGGTTCGGGCGCGGGAGGAGCCGGCAGCGGCTCGGCCGTCTTGCCGGCCTCGGCCCGCCCGTGCCTGGGCGGAACGGCCAGCTGGAGCACATCGGCGAGGCTCCCGGCGTACCGGTCGGCGACGGCCCGGGCGAGCCCGAGCAGCTCAGGGCCGAGCACGGGCTCGGGGGACACGACCTGCGCGAGCGCGGCCAGCGGCCCGCCGTAGTCGGACTCGGCGACCCGCTCGACGAGGAAGCCGTCGATCAGTGAGCCGCCCTCCCGCCTGCCGTCCCGCACGGTGCGCCCGCCGGCTCCGAACCGCACACGGACGCGCACTCCCGGCTGAGCGACGGCAGCCAGTTCCTCGGGCACGGCATAGTCGAAGTACCGATCAAGATGAAGTACGCCCTTGTCGACCAGCACACGCGCGACGGGCAACTCCTTGGCCAGCGCGGCTCCCCGCCACGTCCGCGGCTTGGCCTTGGGCACCTTGGCCTTCCGCACGGCCTCACGGATCAACGCAAGCTGCTCCGGCGGCGCCTCTTCGCCACCGCCGCCCCCCTGCCCGTTCTCGCTGCTCACACCAGCATTCTTACCAAACCCCACTGACACCGACGCGCGCCCGAGATCAGTCCGGCTGCGGATCACGCACGCCCGAAGGGCGCTTCCGCCATGGACCGCTCGGCCATACCGGTCCAGGACCGGCAGCAGGATTCGAACCTGCGAGGGAGACACCCCAGAAGTACCCGCACCCGTCGCACCGGGCCGCGTCGTCGGCCTCCCGAGATCGATCCGGCCACGGCTCGTCCCAAGTTTCACAGCACGCCGAAGCACGCTCCACCGAAGTATCCGAGGCCTCCGCACCGGGAGATCACCAGCGTACGAAGACGCCACTTTGGTCCGCCAGCCATTTGCGTACCCGATCCGGGCCGCCGCGGCACCCGGCGCTCGACACGGCGGAGCCCGGCACCCCGAGGGAATGCCGGGCTCCGAAACAGAACGTCAGGCCGTTACAGCCCCACAGCCGTCCGCAGCGCGTCCACCCGGTCCGTCCGCTCCCACGTGAAGTCGGGGAGCTCGCGGCCGAAGTGGCCGTACGCCGCCGTCTGGGAGTAGATCGGGCGGAGCAGGTCGAGGTCGCGGATGATCGCGGCCGGGCGCAGGTCGAAGACCGTCGCGATGGCCTGCTCGATCTTGTCGGCCTCGACCTTGGCGGTGCCGAAGGTCTCGACGAACAGGCCCACCGGCTCGGCCTTGCCGATCGCGTACGCCACCTGGACCTCGCAGCGGGACGCCAGACCCGCGGCGACCACGTTCTTCGCGACCCAGCGCATCGCGTACGCGGCGGAGCGGTCGACCTTGGACGGGTCCTTGCCGGAGAAGGCACCGCCGCCGTGGCGGGCCATGCCGCCGTACGTGTCGATGATGATCTTGCGGCCGGTGAGACCGGCGTCACCCATCGGGCCGCCGATCTCGAAGCGGCCGGTGGGGTTGACCAGGAGGCGGTAGCCCTCGGTCTCCAGCTTGATGCCGTCGTCGAGGAGCGCCTTCAGCTCCGGCTCCACCACGAACTCGCGGATGTCGGGGGCGAGGAGCGAGTCCAGGTCGATGTCCGAGGCGTGCTGCGAGGAGACGACCACGGTGTCCAGACGGACCGCCTTGTCGCCGTCGTACTCGATGGTGACCTGGGTCTTTCCGTCGGGACGCAGGTACGGGATCGTGCCGTTCTTGCGGACCTCGGACAGGCGGTGCGACAGACGGTGCGCGAGGTGGATCGGCAGCGGCATCAGCGTCGGCGTCTCGTCCGTCGCGTAGCCGAACATCAGGCCCTGGTCGCCCGCGCCCTGCCGGTCCAGCTCGTCCTCGTCGCCCTCGACCCGGTTCTCGTACGCCGTGTCGACACCCTGCGCGATGTCCGGGGACTGCGAGCCGATCGACACCGACACGCCGCAGGAAGCTCCGTCGAAGCCCTTCTTCGACGAGTCGTAGCCGATCTCCAGGATCTTGTCGCGGACCAGCTGGGCGATCGGTGCGTACGCCTTGGTGGTGACCTCGCCGGCCACGTGCACCAGGCCGGTCGTGATCAACGTCTCCACGGCGACCCGGGATGTCGGGTCCTCACGCAGAAGCGCATCAAGAATGGTGTCGCTGATCTGGTCAGCGATCTTGTCGGGGTGGCCCTCGGTCACGGACTCCGAGGTGAACAGGCGACGGGACACAACGCTCCCTGGGGTTGCAGCGGCTGCTGGCTGATCATTGGCGGACGGGACGGAGGCTGCGCCCGGCGTCGTCCGAGAACAGTTTATCGGTCGCACTCGGCCATCCGCCCCCCTGTCTCGCCTCTCGGGAGCGCTGTGACCTGCGGCACGGGCATTCTGCCCAATGCCACGGGGTCTCCGCCAGCCTCACCACACCCGCTTTCGAGCGATTCGAGACGGCCCTTTGGGCGAATGGGACCGTCACCCGAGCCGGGGCACGACCAGATCCCACACGGTCTCGGCCAAGGCCTCCTTGGGCCCGTACGGCACCGGGATCTCGCTTCCGTCCGCGCCGAGCACCACGGCCTCGTTCTCCTCCGAGCCGAACGTCCTGCGCTCCCCCACCTCGTTCACCACGAGGAGGTCGCAGCCCTTGCGTGCCAGCTTCGTACGGCCGTTGGCCAGGACGTCGTCCGTCTCGGCGGCGAAGCCGACGACCACCTGACCGGGGCGCGGCCGGTCGGCCGAGATCTCCGCGAGAATGTCCGGATTACGGACCAGAACGATCGCTTCCGGCTCCTGGCCGTCCTTCTTCTTGATCTTTCCGGTCGCGTACGTCGCCGGACGGAAGTCCGCCACGGCCGCCGCCATCACCACGGCGTCGGCGTCCGAGGCCGCCTTCAGCACCGCCTCGCGCAGTTGCACGGCCGTCCCGACCTGGACGACGTCGACACCCGCCAGGTCGGGCAGCCCGGTGTTCGCGGCGACCAGGGTGACCCGGGCGCCGCGCGCGGCGGCGGTGCGGGCGAGGGCGTACCCCTGCTTGCCGGAGGAGCGGTTGCCGAGGAAGCGGACCGGGTCGAGCGGCTCGCGCGTACCGCCGGCGCTGACGACCACGTGCCGGCCGGCGAGGTCCGGCCGTGCGGCGCCGCGCGCGAGCACCCGGCGGCAGACCTCGAAGATCTCCGTGGGGTCGGGCAGGCGGCCCTTGCCGGTGTCGACGCCGGTCAGCCGGCCCACCGCGGGCTCGATGACGAGGGCGCCGCGGCGGCGCAGCGTCGCGACGTTCTCCTGGGTGGCCGGGTGTTCCCACATCTCGGTGTGCATGGCGGGTGCGAAGACGACCGGACAGCGTGCGGTCAGCAGCGTGTTCGTGAGCAGGTCGTCGGCGAGGCCGTGGGCCGCCTTGGCGAGCATGTCGGCGGTGGCGGGGGCGACGACGACCAGGTCGGCGTGCTGGCCGATGCGGACGTGCGGCACCTCGTGGACGTCGTCCCAGACCTCGGTGGAGACCGGGTTGCCGGAGAGCGCGGACCAGGTGGCGGCGCCGACGAAGTGCAGCGCCGAGCCGGTGGGCACGACGCGGACGTCGTGTCCCGACTCCGTCAGCCTCCGCAGCAGCTCACAGGCCTTGTAGGCGGCGATGCCGCCACTGACTCCCAGCACGACCTTCGGCTTGTCCACCGGGTCTCCCCACACTCGTGAAATCTACGGCTCCATGCTGCAACATCGCGAGGGGCGACCCACCGCGCCCCCGGCACACCACAGGCCCGACAGTCGGCTGCCGGGCCTGAGATGAGCGAACAATGAGCGAACGAACGCCTACTGCGCCGGGCCCTCGACGGGCTCGGAGGTCAGCAGACCGGCGTTGATCTCGCGCAGGGCGATCGAGAGCGGCTTCTCGTGGACGTGGGTGTCGACGAGGGGACCGACGTACTCGAGGAGGCCCTCACCGAGCTGCGAGTAGTACGCGTTGATCTGACGGGCCCGCTTGGCCGCGTAGATCACGAGGCTGTACTTCGAGTCAGTGGCCTCGAGGAGCTCGTCGATCGGGGGGTTGATGATGCCCTCGGGCGCGGTGATGGAAGAGGACACGCTCTACCTTCCGAAAGATGGGATGAGATCGAAAAAACGATCACACAACGTCCACCAAGGCTAGCAGCTCGCGCGCTACGTCCTCGACGGAGGTGTTGACAAGGGTCACATCGAACTCGGGCTCCGCCGCCAGTTCGACCTTGGCCGCGTCCAGGCGGCGCTCGATCACCTCGGGCGGCTCGGTGCCCCGTCCGGTGAGCCTGCGTACCAGCTCCTCCCAGGAGGGAGGGGCCAGGAACACCAGCAGGGCCTCGGGCATGGACTCGCGGACCTGCCGGGCGCCCTGGAGGTCGATCTCCAGGAGGACCGGCTCACCCCGCTCCAGCCGCTCCAGCACGGCCTGGCGCGGCGTCCCGTAGCGGTTGCCGGCGAACTCGGCCCACTCGAGCAGCTCGCCGTTGGCGATCAGCTTGTCCATCTCGTCGTCGGAGACGAAGAAGTAGTGGACTCCGTGCTTCTCACCGGGGCGCGGCTTGCGGGTCGTCGCCGACACCGAGAGCCAGACCTCGGGGTGTTCCTTGCGCATATGGGCGACGACCGTGCTCTTGCCGACCCCGGAGGGGCCGGAGAGCACGGTCAGCCGCGGACGTGCGTCCGGGGGTACGGGGGACGTCCCCCGGGGTGTTACTGCCATGCAGCGATTATTCCAGCAATCCCGGAGTGCCCAGGACTCAGCCGGCGGTGCTGCCGAACTCACGCTCCAGGGAGGCGATCTGGTTCGAACCGAGGCCGCGTACGCGACGGCTCTCGGAGATCCCGAGTCGCTCCATGATCTGCTTGGCGCGGACCTTGCCCACGCCCGGCAGGGACTCGAGGAGAGCGGAGACCTTCATCTTGCCGATGACGTCGTTCTCCTGACCCTGCTTGATGACCTCGTGAAGGGAGGCGCCGGAGTGCTTGAGTCGATTTTTGACCTCGGCCCGCTCCCGGCGAGCCGCGGCGGCCTTTTCGAGCGCGGCTGCGCGCTGTTCAGGGGTAAGGGGCGGAAGAGCCACGCCTACGTCACCTCGGATGTCGAACTGTCGGATACGGACCGGTGAGGAACCTAATCGCCCCTCACCTGGTGAGCTACGAGCAACACGCTTGCCCCTTCGCTCTCGACGGAGACTAGCGGGCAAGTCCGCCGGAGTCAGCGAGAACAGCGGAAAAGTCCTGGTCAGCCTCCGTCGAGCCAGACATTTCCGACATACTGCCCCGGATTTGAGGATGTATTCGGACTCGGGCCGCTCCCGAGGCACTCGTCGGAGGACTCAGACGGCGGCCACGGCGGCCCTGATCTCCTCCGCGAAACGGTCCGCGGCCGTCCGCAGGGCGCGGACATCGGGACCGTGACGCAGAACACCCCGGCTGACGTTCGGCACGACATTGCGCACCGCCGCCCCGAAGACCCCGGGGAGATCGGCCGGTGCGGCCCCCTGGGCGCCGATGCCGGGCGCGAGGAGCGGTCCGTTGATGTCCAGGTCGTACGAGGACAGGTCGCCCAGCGTGGCGCCGACGACCGCCCCGAAGGACCCCAGGGGCTCCTCCCCCGCGTTCTCGGCCGCCAGGTGCGCCAGCATGGTCGCCGCGACGTCACGGCCGTCCGTACGCACCGCGTGCTGCACCTCGCCGCCCTCCGGGTTGGAGGTCAGCGCCAGCACGAACAGTCCGGCCCCGCTCTCGCGCGCCAGCTCCACGGCCGGCCGCAGCGATCCGTAGCCCAGATACGGCGACACGGTCAGCGCGTCCGAGAACAGCGGGGAGTCCTTCCGGAGGAAGGCTTCCGCGTACGCGGCCATCGTCGAGCCGATGTCGCCGCGCTTGGCGTCCATCACGACCAGGGCACCGGCCGCCCGCGCCTCCGCGACCGTCTTCTCCAGGACGGCGACACCCCGGGACCCGAAGCGCTCGAAGAACGCGCTCTGCGGCTTGAAGACCGCGACGTGCTCGCCCAGCGCCTCGACGACGGTGCGGCTGAACCGCTCCAGGCCCGCCACGTCGTCGCTCAGGCCCCAGTCGGCCAGCAGGGAGGCGTGCGGGTCGATACCGACGCACAGGGGGCCTCGGTCGTCCATGGCCCGGCTCAGGCGCGCGCCGAAGGGTTCCAGACTCATGCGGACTTCCTCACGTCGGCGCCGACCGCGTCGGCAAGGGTGGCGTACGGGCTCGTCCGCAGACGTGCGGCGAGCCCCTTGTGGATGGCGCGGCCCCAGAAGGGGCCCTCGTAAATGAAGGCGCTGTAGCCCTGGACCAGCGTGGCGCCGGCCAGGATGCGCTGCCAGGCGTCCTCGGCGTTCTCGATGCCGCCCACGCCCACCAGGGTGATCCGGTCGCCCACGCGCGCGTAGAGGCGGCTCAGGACCTCCAGGGAGCGTGCCTTCAGCGGCGCGCCGGACAGGCCGCCGGTCTCCTTGACGAGGGTGGGTTCGGACTTCAGGCCGAGCCCCTCGCGCGCGATGGTGGTGTTCGTGGCGATGATCCCGTCCAGGCCCAGCTCCACGGCGAGGTCGGCGACCGCGTCGATGTCGTCGTCGGCGAGGTCCGGCGCGATCTTCACCAGCAGCGGGACGCGGCGCTCCGTCACGGTGCGGTCGGCGGCCTCGCGGACGGCGCTCAGCAGGGGGCGCAGCGCCTCGGTGGCCTGGAGGTTGCGCAGACCGGGGGTGTTCGGCGAGGAGACGTTCACGACCAGGTAGTCGGCGTGCCGGGCGAGCCGCTCGGTCGACTTCACGTAGTCGTCGGCGGCCTCCTCCTCCGGTACGACCTTGGTCTTGCCGATGTTGACGCCCACGACCGTCCTGAAGACCGCCTCACGAGCGGCCAGGCGGGCCGCCACGGCCGCCGAGCCCTCGTTGTTGAAGCCCATGCGGTTGATCAGCGCCCGGTCCGGCACAAGGCGGAACAGCCGCTTTTTGGGGTTGCCCGGCTGCGGCTCCCCCGTGACCGTGCCGATCTCCACGTGGTCGAAGCCGAGCATCGACATCCCGTCGACGGCGACGGCGTTCTTGTCGAAGCCGGCCGCGAGCCCGAACGGGCCGTGCATGCGCAGCCCGAACGCCTCGGTACGCAGCTCCTTGAAGCGGGGTGCGAGCGCGGCGGCGACGAACGTGCGCAGCACGGGGATACGGGCGGCGAGGCGGATCCACCGGAAGGCCAGGTAGTGCGCCTGCTCCGGGTCCATCCGCTTGAACACCAGCCGGAAGAAAAGCTTGTACATGTCTCAGTGTCCTCTTGAAGCCTGTTGAGCCTCACGAAGAGGGGGACACCGTTTCCGATGTCCCCCTCAGGGCTGCTAGTCGCGGGCCGCGGTCAGATGCTCGGCGTGTTCCTGGAGCGAGCGCACGCCCACGTCTCCGTGGGTGAGCGCGTCGATGCCCTGGACGGCGGCGGCGAGCGCCTGGACCGTCGTCAGGCAGGGAACGGACCGGGCCACCGCCGCCGTACGGATCTCGTAGCCGTCGAGGCGGCCTCCGGTGCCGTAGGGCGTGTTGACGATGAGGTCGACCTGGCCGTCGTGGATGAGCTGGACGATGGTCTTCTCGCCGCCCGGGCCCTCGCCCTCGCTCTGCTTGCGGACGACGGTGGCGTTGATGCCGTTGCGCTTGAGCACCTCGGCCGTGCCGGACGTGGCGAGCAGCTCGAAGCCGTGGGCCACCAGCTCGCGCGCCGGGAAGATCATCGAGCGCTTGTCGCGGTTGGCGACGGAGATGAAGGCGCGGCCCTTGGTGGGCAGCGGTCCGTACGCGCCCGCCTGCGACTTGGCGTACGCCGTGCCGAAGACGGAGTCGATGCCCATGACCTCGCCGGTGGAGCGCATCTCCGGGCCGAGGACCGTGTCGACGCCGCGTCCGTGGATGTCGCGGAACCGCGACCACGGCATGACCGCCTCCTTCACGGAGATCGGCGCGTCGAGCGGGAGCGTGCCCCCGTCGCCGTTCGCGGGCAGCAGCCTCTCGGCCCGCAGTTCGGCGATGGTCGCGCCGAGCGAGATCCGGGCGGCGGCCTTGGCGAGCGGCACCGCGGTCGCCTTCGAGGTGAAGGGGACGGTGCGGGAGGCGCGCGGGTTGGCTTCGAGGACGTACAGGATGTCCCCGGCCATGGCGAACTGGATGTTGATCAGTCCGCGGACGCCGACGCCCTTGGCGATGGCCTCGGTCGAGGCGCGCAGGCGCTTGATGTCGAAGCCGCCGAGCGTGATCGGCGGCAGGGCGCACGCCGAGTCGCCGGAGTGGATGCCGGCCTCCTCGATGTGCTCCATGACGCCGCCGAGGTACAGCTCCTCGCCGTCGTAGAGGGCGTCGACGTCGATCTCGATCGCGTCGTCGAGGAAACGGTCGACCAGGACCGGCCGGGAGGGGCTGATCTCGGTGGACTCGGCGATGTACGACTCCAGGCGCGTCTCGTCGTACACGATCTCCATGCCGCGGCCGCCGAGGACGTACGACGGCCGGACGAGGACCGGGTAGCCGATCTCGTCGGCGATGGCCTTGGCGCCCGCGAAGGTGGTCGCGGTGCCGTGCTTCGGGGCGGGCAGGCCCGCTTCCGCGAGGACCTGGCCGAAGGCGCCGCGGTCCTCGGCGGCGTGGATCGCCTCCGGGGGCGTGCCCACGACCGGTACGCCGTTGTCCTTGAGCGCCTGCGACAGACCCAGCGGCGTCTGTCCGCCGAGCTGCACGATCACGCCCGCGACCGGGCCCGCCAGCGTCTCCGCGTGGACGATCTCCAGCACGTCCTCGAGCGTCAGCGGCTCGAAGTACAGGCGGTCGGAGGTGTCGTAGTCCGTGGAGACGGTCTCCGGGTTGCAGTTGACCATCACGGTCTCGTAGCCCGCCTCGCTCAGCGCGAAGGAGGCGTGGACGCAGGAGTAGTCGAACTCGATGCCCTGGCCGATGCGGTTGGGACCGGAGCCCAGGATGATGACCGCGGGCTTCTCGCGGGGCGCGACCTCGCTCTCCTCGTCGTAGGAGGAGTAGAAGTACGGCGTCTTCGCCGCGAACTCGGCGGCGCAGGTGTCGACCGTCTTGTACACCGGGCGCACGCCCAGCGCGTGCCGCACCTCGCGCACGACGTCCTCGCGCAGCCCGCGGATCTCGGCGATCTGGACGTCGGAGAAGCCGTGCCGCTTGGCCTCGGCGAGCAGCTCCGGGTCCAGCTTGTCGGCGGCGGCCAGCTCGTCCGCGAGTTCCTTGATCAGGAAGAGCTGGTCGACGAACCAGGGGTCGATCTTCGTCGCCTCGAAGACCTCCTCGGGCGTCGCGCCCGCGCGGATGGCCTGCATGACCGAGTTGATGCGCCCGTCGGTGGGACGGACGGCCTCCTCCAGGAGGAGGGCCTTGTCGCCCGGCTCGCCGACGAACGTGAACTGCGAGCCCTTCTTCTCCAGGGACCGCAGCGCCTTCTGCAGCGCCTCGGTGAAGTTCCGGCCGATCGCCATGGCCTCGCCGACCGACTTCATGGTGGTGGTGAGGGTCGAGTCGGCGCTCGGGAACTTCTCGAAGGCGAAGCGCGGGGCCTTCACGACCACGTAGTCGAGCGTCGGCTCGAAGGAGGCCGGGGTCTTCTCGGTGATGTCGTTGGGGATCTCGTCGAGCGTGTAGCCGACGGCGAGCTTCGCGGCGATCTTCGCGATCGGGAAGCCGGTCGCCTTGGAGGCGAGCGCGGACGACCGGGACACGCGCGGGTTCATCTCGATGACGATGATCCGGCCGTCGTCGGGGTTCACCGCGAACTGGATGTTGCAGCCGCCGGTGTCGACACCGACCTCACGGATGATCGCGATACCGATGTCGCGCAGGCGCTGGTACTCGCGGTCGGTCAGCGTCATCGAGGGCGCGACGGTGATCGAGTCACCGGTGTGCACGCCCATCGGGTCGAAGTTCTCGATGGAGCAGACGACCACGACGTTGTCGTTCTTGTCGCGCATCAGCTCCAGCTCGTACTCCTTCCAGCCGAGGATGGACTCCTCCAGGAGCACCTCGGTGGTCGGGGAGAGCGTCAGGCCCTGACCCGCGATGCGGCGCAGCTCCTCCTCGTCGTGCGCGAAGCCGGAGCCGGCGCCGCCCATGGTGAAGGAGGGACGGACGACGACGGGGTAACCGCCGAGGGTCTCGACGCCCTCGAGCACGTCGTCCATGGAGTGGCAGATGACCGAGCGGGCGGATTCGCCGTGCCCGATCTTCGCGCGGACGGCCTCGACGACGCCCTTGAACAGGTCGCGGTCCTCGCCCTTGTTGATCGCCTCGACGTTGGCGCCGATCAGCTCGACACCGTACTTCTCCAGCACACCCTGCTCGTGCATGGAGATGGCGGTGTTCAGGGCCGTCTGACCACCGAGGGTGGGCAGCAGCGCGTCCGGCCGCTCCTTGGCGATGATCTTCTCGACGAACTCCGGGGTGATCGGCTCGACGTAGGTGGCGTCGGCGATCTCCGGGTCGGTCATGATCGTCGCCGGGTTGGAGTTGACCAGGATGACCCTGAGGCCCTCGGCGCGCAGGATGCGGCACGCCTGGGTGCCGGAGTAGTCGAACTCGGCGGCCTGGCCGATGACGATCGGGCCGGAGCCGATGACCAGGACGGACTGGATATCGGTGCGCTTAGGCACGCTGGCCCTCCATCAGGGATACGAAGCGGTCGAACAGGTAGGCGGCGTCGTGCGGGCCCGCTGCCGCTTCGGGGTGGTACTGGACGCTGAAGGCCGGCTGGTCGAGCAGCTGGAGGCCCTCCACCACGTTGTCATTGAGGCAGACGTGGGAGACCTCGGCGCGGCCGTAGGGGGTGTCGGACACCTGGTCGAGCGGGGCGTCGACGGCGAAGCCGTGGTTGTGCGCGGTGACCTCGACCTTGCCGGTCGTACGGTCCTGCACCGGCTGGTTGATCCCGCGGTGGCCGTACTTCAGCTTGTAGGTGCCGAAGCCGAGCGCGCGGCCCAGGATCTGGTTGCCGAAGCAGATGCCGAAGAGGGGGGTCTTACGGGCGAGCACTTCCCGCATGACGGCCACCGGGCCGTCTGCGGTCGCCGGGTCGCCGGGGCCGTTGGAGAAGAACACGCCGTCGGGGTTCACGGCGTACACGTCCTCGGCCGTGGCCGTCGCGGGCAGGACGTGCACCTCGATGCCGCGCTCGGCCATGCGGTGCGGGGTCATGCCCTTGATGCCCAGGTCGACGGCGGCGACGGTGAAGCGCTTCGCGCCGATCGCGGGGACGACGTACGTCTCCTTGGTGGCGACCTCGGCGGCGAGGTTCGCGCCCTTCATCTCGGGCGCCTGGCGCACCTCGGCGAGCATCGTGCCCTCGTCCGGCAGCGCGCTGCCGGAGAAGATGCCGACGCGCATGGCGCCGCTCTCGCGCAGGTGGCGGGTGAGCGCACGGGTGTCGATGCCGCTGATGCCGACGACACCCTGGTGGCGCAGCTCCTCGTCCAGCGAGCGCCGGGAGCGCCAGTTGGAGGGCACGCGCGCGGGGTCGCGTACGACGTAGCCGGAGACCCAGATCCGCTTCGACTCGGGGTCCTCGTCGTTGACGCCGGTGTTGCCGACGTGCGGGGCGGTCATCACGACGACCTGGCGGTGGTACGACGGGTCGGTGAGGGTCTCCTGGTAGCCGGTCATCCCGGTGGAGAACACGGCCTCGCCGAAGGTCACCCCCACGGCCCCGTAGGCGCGGCCGCGGAACGTCCGGCCGTCCTCCAGGACGAGTACGGCGGGAACCTTGGCAGCTCCCCTGGTGGAGGTCGTCATCGTGCGCCTTCCGTGTTGTTGATCATGTTGTTCAGGGTGTAGGCCCACTCGTTGTGCTCGGCCGAGACGTCGGAGCGGAAGCCGGAGTCGATCAGCTTGTCGCCGTGTGCCCAGGTGACGACGAGCAGACCGCCCTCGGTGAGGACCTTGCCCGCGATGCCCTTGTCGAGCCGGGCCTCACGCAGCTGTGCGGCCGGGACGAAGAAGTCGGCCGCACCGGGGCGTACGACGTCCAGTCCCGCGTCCGTCAGCGTGAGCTCGACCCGGCTACGGGTGCCCAGGCCGTGCGCGACGATGCGGTCCAGCCACTGCCCGGCGGTGGTGGAGCCGTGGTAGCGGCCGCTCATCGTCAGTTTCACCCGGTCCGGCTCGTCCGGCATTCCAGCCGGCGGCGGCTTGCCGCCTCCGTTGAGGGTGGTGGTGGGAGACGGGCGGGCGGGCAGCTCGGGCAGGTCGCTCTGAAGGGTGCCGCGCCACTTCCAGCCCTCGCGCATCAGCCAGTAGACGAGCGCGATGAACAGGGCGAGGCCCACGAGCCAGCCGATGCGGGCGGACCAGTCGGTCACCTCCGCCGACTTCTGTCCGGCGGCAAGGTACGTCTGATGCAGTGATGTCACGCGAGCTTCCCGTCGACGAGCGTGGCCTTGCCCCGCAGCCAGGTGTGCGTGACACGGCCCGGCAGCTCACGGCCCTCGTACGGGGTGTTGCGGCTGCGCGAGGCGAAGCCCGCGGGGTCCACCGCCCCACGGTATGCCGTGTCGACGAGCGTGAGGTTGGCGGGCTCACCTGCCGAGACGGGGCGGCCGTGGCCGGTGGCGCGGCCGATCCGCGCGGGCTTCACGGACATGCGGTCGGCGACGCCGGCCCAGTCGAGCAGCCCGGTCTCGACCATGGTCTGCTGCACGACGGACAGCGCGGTCTCCAGGCCCACCATGCCCATGGCGGCGGCGGCCCACTCGCAGTCCTTGTCCTCGTGCGGGTGCGGGGCATGGTCGGTGGCGACGATGTCGATCGTGCCGTCGGCGAGCGCCTCGCGCAGGGCCATGACGTCGCGCTCGGTGCGCAGCGGCGGGTTGACCTTGTAGACCGGGTTGTACGACCGCACCAGCTCGTCGGTGAGGAGCAGGTGGTGCGGGGTGACCTCGGCGGTGACGTCGATGCCGCGGGACTTGGCCCAGCGCACGATCTCGACCGAGCCGGCGGTCGACAGGTGGCAGATGTGGACGCGGGAGCCGACGTGCTCGGCGAGCAGGACGTCCCGGGCGATGATCGATTCCTCGGCCACCGCGGGCCAGCCGCCGAGTCCAAGCTCTGCGGAGACGACGCCCTCGTTCATCTGGGCGCCCTCGGTCAGCCGGGGCTCCTGCGCGTGCTGGGCGACGACTCCGCCGAAGGCCTTCACGTACTCCAGCGCGCGGCGCATGATCACGGCGTCGTCGACGCACTTGCCGTCGTCCGAGAAGACGGTGACGCCGGCCGCGGACTCGTGCATGGCGCCGAGCTCGGCGAGCTTCTTGCCCTCGAGGCCGACGGTGACGGCGCCGATGGGCTGCACGTCGCAGTAGCCGTGCTCCTGGCCGAGCCGGTAGACCTGCTCGACGACACCGGCGGTGTCGGCGACCGGGAAGGTGTTGGCCATGGCGAACACGGCCGTGTAGCCGCCGCTCGCGGCGGCCCGCGTACCGGTCAGCACGGTCTCGGAGTCCTCGCGGCCGGGCTCGCGCAGATGGGTGTGCAGGTCGACGAGCCCCGGCAGGAGCACCTTGCCGGCGGCGTCGACGACCTCGGCGCCTTCCGCGCTGAGCCCCGTGCCCACCTCGGCGATCGTGTCGCCGTCGATCAGGACGTCCTGCGGCTCGCCGCCGAGTACCTTCGCACCACGGATCAGGATCTTGCTCATCTGTCTTACTTCTCCTCGATACGGGTGTGGCTGACGGCGGGTTCGTTGCCGCCAAGGAGCAGATACAGAACGGCCATCCGGATCGAGACGCCGTTGGTGACCTGTTCGATCGCGGTGCAGCGGTCGGAGTCGGCGACCTCGGCGGTGATCTCCATGCCGCGGACCATGGGACCGGGGTGCATCACGATGGCGTGCTCGGGCATCTTCGCCATGCGGTCGCCGTTGAGGCCGTAGCGCCGGGAGTACTCGCGCTCGGTCGGGAAGAACGCGGCGTTCATCCGCTCGCGCTGGACGCGGAGCATCATCACCGCGTCGGACTTGGGCAGCGTGCTGTCGAGGTCGTACGCGACCTCGCAGGGCCAGGACTCGATGCCGACCGGCAGCAGGGTGGGCGGGGCGACCAGGGTGACCTCGGCGCCGAGGGTGTGCAGCAGGTCCACGTTCGAGCGGGCGACGCGGCTGTGCAGGATGTCACCGACGAGCGTGATGCGCTTGCCGGCCAGGTCCCGGCCGAGCCCGGCGTCCCGGCCGACGAGCCGGCGGCGCATGGTGAAGGCGTCGAGCAGGGCCTGCGTGGGGTGCTGATGGGTGCCGTCGCCGGCGTTGATGACGACCGCGTCGATCCAGCCGGAGGTGGCGAGCCGGTACGGGGCTCCGGAAGCGCCGTGCCGGATGACGACGGCGTCGACGCCCATCGCCTCCAGGGTCTGGGCGGTGTCCTTGAGCGACTCGCCCTTGGAGACGCTGGATCCCTTGGCGGTGAAGTTGATGACGTCCGCGGAGAGGCGCTTCTCGGCGGCCTCGAAGGAGATCCGGGTGCGGGTGGAGTCCTCGAAGAAGAGGTTGACGACGGTGCGGCCGCGCAGGGTCGGCAGTTTCTTGATCGGCCGGTCCGCCACCCGGGCCATCTCCTCGGCGGTGTCGAGGAGATGGACGGCGTCGTCGCGGGTGAGGTCGGCGGCCGAGATGAGATGACGCTGCATCTGTCAGGCTCCGTAAGGCAGTTCAGTTCGGGAGGATTCGGGCATGCGTGCGCGCAGGGGCGCACTCAGGGGCGTACGGCCGAGTGCTACTGCTGCGCGCCCGAGGAGGTCCGCTTCGCACCGAGCAGCACGGTGTCGCGACCGTCCTCCTCGGCGAGCAGGACCTTGACCGTCTCCCGCAACGACGTGGGGAGGTTCTTGCCGACGTAGTCGGCGCGGATGGGCAGTTCGCGGTGACCGCGGTCGACGAGGACCGCGAGCTGTACGGCGCGCGGGCGGCCGATGTCGTTCAGCGCGTCGAGGGCGGCGCGGATGGTGCGGCCGGAGAAGAGGACGTCGTCGACGAGGACGACCAGGCGGCCGTCGATGCCGTCACCGGGGATGTCCGTGCGGGCCAGCGCACGCGGCGGATGCATGCGCAGGTCGTCGCGGTACATGGTGATGTCGAGCGAGCCGACCGGCACTTTGCGGTCGGTGATCTCCTCGAGCTTGGCGGCGAGCCGCTGGGCGAGGAAGACGCCTCGGGTCGGAATGCCGAGGAGCACCACGTCGTCGGCGCCCTTGGCGCGCTCGACGATCTCGTGGGCGATGCGGGTCAGTACCCGCGCGATGTCGGAGCCTTCGAGAACGGGCCGCGCATCGGACTCGTACTGCTGGGTGTCCATATGAAACGGACCTCCTTCTCCGCCTCACGGGACGGATCATTAAAGGACGTCGGAATTGCGCCACCAACGCTACCAGCCCCCGCAAGGGGCCTGATCACCCCCCTGGCGCCGCGGGTCACTCCAATGGCGTCACTGCACGTCGTCTACCACGGAGGGGTCGGTCCGGACCATTCGGCTTGACGGGGAAGAGTAACGCTGCGTAACCTCACAGTGAGTTACCAGCCACGCGGCGGAGCCGCACATGTTCCAGCGTCCGGGGAGCTATATGTCCAGCGAATACGCCAAACAGCTCGGGGCCAAGCTCCGGGCGATCCGCACCCAGCAGGGCCTTTCCCTCCACGGTGTCGAGGAGAAGTCCCAGGGACGCTGGAAGGCGGTCGTGGTCGGTTCGTACGAGCGCGGCGACCGCGCCGTCACCGTACAGCGTCTTGCCGAGCTGGCGGATTTCTACGGGGTTCCGGTGCAGGAGCTGCTGCCGGGCACCACACCGGGCGGGGCCGCCGAGCCGCCGCCGAAGCTGGTCCTGGACTTGGAGCGCCTGGCCCACGTCCCGGCCGAGAAGGCGGGCCCCCTCCAGCGGTACGCCGCGACGATCCAGTCCCAGCGCGGCGACTACAACGGCAAGGTGCTGTCGATCCGCCAGGACGACCTGCGCACACTCGCCGTCATTTACGACCAGTCGCCCTCGGTCCTCACCGAGCAGCTGATCAGCTGGGGCGTCCTGGACGCGGACGCGCGCCGCGCCGTCTCCCACGAAGAGGGCTGACGGGCAGGACGCTGCAGAAACGTGCCGCCGGGGTGGCCGGAACCGAGAGGTTTCCGGCCACCCCGGCGGTTTTTCGTACGGCTGCGGGGCGTACGGCGCGCTCTCCGAGCCGCGGGCACCTGTGGCCTGCCGAGGGGCCACTCTCGCCGCCGGGGGCCCGTAGCGGTCGAGGGGTCACTCTCATGCCGCCGGGGACCCGATGCGGCCGAGGGGGCCTACTCCCGCCCCCGGAGACTGAAGCGGCCGAAGGGATCCCCCGGCCCCCGGGACCCGGAACGGCCGAGGGGACCACTCCCGCCCCCAGGGTCCCGACAACGGCCGACGGCTCACTCCCGGCCTCCGGAAACCCGTGGCAGCCGTCGGCCCGCTCATAGCTCCCCGGGCTCTCGGCAGCGCACTGCGCCCCTACAAGTCCCGGAGCTCGGAAAGGCCAAAACGACGCCCCTCAAGTCCCCCGGGGGGGCCAGCCGCAGCCCGCAGGAGCAGGCCCTCACCGGCAGCAGCAGCGGCAGTGAGGGCCCGTCCAGGATCGCGTCCAGGAACTCGCGCAGGTCGTGCTCGGTGGGCATCTACGCCCTGCAGCGCGTCATGCACGGCTCCTCCCGCGACAGCGGCACGGCACGCCAACGACAGGCCGCCAAGGCCCGTCGGCGGCGCCGTAACCGCCGGAGGGGCCCGCAGCGTCTGCTGCGGGCCCCTCCGTGCGGCTTGAACGGACGGCGACCGTTCCCGGGTCCGACCCGGTCCTGCCGTCCTGCGCGGTGATGCGCTACGCCTCCTCGCGGCGAAGCGACGGCTTCAGCTCCTTCAGACGGCCCAGCAGGCCGTTCACGAAGGCCGGGGAGTCGTCCGTGGAGAACTCCTTGGCGAGCTGGACCGCCTCGTCGAGCACCACGGCGTCCGGCGTCTCGTCGACCCAGAGCAGCTCGTAGGTGCCGAGACGCAGAATGTTGCGGTCGACGACCGGCATGCGGTCGAGCGTCCAGCCGACGGCGTACTGCGAGATGAGCTCGTCGATCCGGTTCACCTTTTTGGCGTAACCCTCGACCAGCTGCATCGTGTACTCGCTCACCGGCGGCTGCCTGGTGTCGGTCCGGGAGTGCCGGATCCAGTCCGCCAGGACCGTCAGGACGTCCACGCCGCGCTGGTCGCCCTCGAAGAGGATCTGGAAGGCGCGCTTGCGGGCCGTGTTGCGGGCAGCCACGGTTAGCTGTTCACCCGGCCGAGGTAGTCGCTCGTGCGGGTGTCGACCTTGATCTTCTCACCGGTGGTGATGAAGAGCGGGACCTGGATCTGGTGACCGGTCTCCAGCGTGGCGGGCTTGGTGCCGCCGGTGGAGCGGTCGCCCTGGACGCCCGGCTCGGTCTCCTGGATGACGAGCTCGACGGCGGCCGGCAGCTCGACGAAGAGCACCTCGCCCTCGTGCTGCGCGACGGTGGCCGTGAAGCCCTCGATCAGGAAGTTGGCGGCGTCGCCGACGGACTTGCGGTCGACCATCAGCTGGTCGTACGTGTCCATGTCCATGAAGACGAAGTACTCGCCGTCCATGTACGAGAACTGCATGTCGCGCTTGTCGATCGTGGCCGTCTCGACCTTGACGCCGGCGTTGAACGTCTTGTCGACGACCTTGCCGGAGAGCACGTTCTTCAGCTTGGTGCGCACGAAGGCCGGGCCCTTGCCGGGCTTGACGTGCTGGAACTCGACGACGGACCAGAGCTGGCCTCCGTCGAGCTTGAGCACCAGGCCGTTCTTGAGGTCGTTCGTGGAAGCCACGGTTGCGGAATCTCCTGGACTGACGTGGACGACCCCGGGACACGCGCGTAGCTCGAGGGCTAGAGCGCGAGCAGTTCCTTGGTCGTGATGGTGAGTAGCTCGGGTCCGCCGTCCGCCTCGGGGCGTACGACGAGCGTGTCATCGATCCTGACACCGCCCCGGCCCGGGAGGTGGACCCCCGGTTCGACGGTGACCGGCACGCAAGCGTCCAGTTTACCCATGGCCGCGGGGGCCAGCTGCGGGTCCTCGTCGATTTCGAGCCCCACACCGTGTCCGGTCAGCGGCGGAAGGCCTTCCGCATGGCCCGTGGACTCCAGCGCCTGGCGGGCCGCGCGGTCCACATCACGGTAGGCGGCGCCGGGTGCCAGCGCCTCACGTCCGGCCCGCTGGGCGGCGAAGACCAGGTCGTACAGCTCGATCTGCCATTCGGCGGGCGAGGTGCCGATGACGAAGGTCCGGCCGATCTCACAGCGGTAGCCGTGGTACGTCGCGCCGAGGCAGACGGAGAGGAAGTCGCCCTCCTCCACCCGCCGGTCGGTGGGCCGGTGACCGCGCCGGCCGGAGTTCGGGCCGGTGGCGACGGAGGTCGGGAAGGCGGGCCCGTCGGCCCCGTGGTCCACGAGCCGGCGTTCCAGTTCGAGAGCGAGATGGCGCTCGGTGCGGCCGACGAGGATCGATTCGAGCAGTTCACCGAGGGCCTGGTCGGCGATCTCCGCGCCGATCCGCAGGAAGGAGATCTCCTCCTCGTCCTTCACCACGCGCAGCTGCTCGACCGCGCCCCCGACATCGGCAAGGCGCAGCCGGGGCGCCACCGATCTGATGGCCCGGTGCCGGGCGACGGTGAGGTGGTGCTCCTCGACCGCCAGCGACTCGGCGCCCTGCGCACCGGCGCAGTCCGCCGCCGCGACCGCCGGATCACCGCCGGGCCGCTCCAGCAGCTGCACCCGCAGCGCCTCGTCGAGCCGGCCCTGGGCGGGCTGGTCGCCGGGCGGACCCGTGCACAGCAGCAGGTCCTCGCCCTTGCCCAGCAGCAGTACGGCGCCCTGCGGCGCGGCGCCCGCGAGATAGCGGACATTGGCGGGACGGGAGATCAACGCCGCCGCGCTGCCACCCGCCGTACACCGTTCCCGTAGCCGCTCCCGGCGGGCCGCGTACACCTCTGACATGACCCGAGCCTACGAGCGCCGACCGGATACCGCCGGTCCAACGGGTCCGGACGGGCGGCGGGGACCTCCGTCCGGGTGCGGCGGCCGGGGCCGGCCGCCTGCGGGCGTCGTCACCGACGCCCGCTCAGCGGTGCCTCACCACTGCGGCGGGCTCGCGATGGAGCGGGCCAGCACCTCGTCGAGGACACGGGCCGTCGCCGGTACGTCGAGCTGGGAATTGTCGATGATCGGCAGCCCGGATCCGTACCAGCCGGCCATCCGGCCGTGGATACGGGCGACCTCTTCGTCGGTGAGACGGCGGTTTCCGGAGCGCTCGGCGTTGCGCTCCAGGACTATCTCGAGGCCCGGGAGGAGCACCACGGGCAGCAGCCCCGGACCGACATGTCGCTTCCAGCCACCGAGGCCGACGACCGGGCGGTCCGGGAACACCGCGTCGTCGAGGATGCACGAGATGCCGTTGGCCAGGAAGTTGCGGGCCGCGAAGCCGCAGGTGCGGCGGGCGAGACGATACTGCGCCTCCGAATGGTCGTTCCACCCGGACTGCGGGTCGGCGAAGCCCGAGCGCACCCATTCGCGTACGTCGTCGAGGCTGATGTGCGCGGTGGGGACCCGGCGGTGGTCCGCCCAGTACTTGGCGACGCTCGTCTTTCCGGCGCCCGCGGGGCCGATGAGCAGCACGGCGAGTGTGGTGGACGTGGCGTCGGCCGGACCCACGGCGGGCGGGGTGCTCGGCATGGGGACCGGGCCGCCGGGCGGTAGCTGCACATGGCCCGTGGTGTCCGGCGCGGGCGGCACGGGGACGTGCTGCGGGGGCGCGTGATGCTGCGGGACCTGCGTGTGCGGCGGCCCCGGAGGCACCGGCGCGCCCGCGAAACCGGGCGGGGGCGCCGGTGCCGGACCTGGCGGGGGCGCCGGCGCGGGACCCGGGTGCGCGCCCGGGTGATGTGCGGCCGACAACCAACCGGTCGCCGGTTGGTGCCCCGCGTGGTGGGGCGGCGGCAGCGGACCTCCCACTGCGTGCTGCATCCGGTGCCACTCCGTCTCGTACAGGCAATTGACGCTGGCAGCGGGGCTCGAACCCCCGCTCGCCACCGAACGGTACCGTCCCCGACCGCCGTTGTGTGAACGGCCGGGGAAGGGCCGAAGTGCCCGTCGGCAGAGGCACATCGGGCGGGCCGGGCCCGAGCGGGAGTTACTCCCCCACTTCGCCGTACGCGGCGAGCAGGACGGCCGGGTCCGGGCCCTCGAGGACGGTGGGCTTGGCGAGCCCGTCGAGGACGATGAAGCGGAGCAGGTCGCCGCGTGACTTCTTGTCGACCTTCATGGTCTCGAGCAGCTTGGGCCACTGGTCGTAGCGGTAGTGCAGCGGCAGCCCGACCGATTCCAGGACCGTGCGGTGCCGGTCCGCCGTCGCGTCGTCCAACCGGCCTGCCAGACGGCCGAGTTCGGCGGCGAAGTGCATGCCTACGGAGACGGCCGCGCCGTGCCGCCACTTGTAGCGCTCGTTCTTCTCGATGGCGTGCGCGAGGGTGTGGCCGTAGTTGAGGATCTCGCGCAGGCCCGACTCCTTGAGGTCGCCGGAGACGACCTCGGCCTTGACCTTGATGGAGCGCTCGATCAGCTCGGCGGTGTGCGGTCCCGCGGGAGTGCGGGCCGCTTGCGGGTCGGCCTCGATGAGCTCCAGGATCGCCGGGTCGGCGATGAAGCCGGCCTTGATGATCTCGGCGAGCCCGGAGACGTAGTCGTTGACCGGCAGCGAGTCCAGCGCCGCGAGGTCGCACAGGACGCCCGCGGGCGGGTGGAACGCGCCGACGAGGTTCTTGCCCTCGGCGGTGTTGATACCGGTCTTGCCGCCGACGGCCGCGTCGACCATGCCGAGGACGGTGGTGGGGACGGCGATCCAGCGCACGCCGCGCAGCCAGGTGGCGGCGACGAATCCGGCGAGGTCGGTGGTGGCGCCGCCGCCCACGCCGACGATCACGTCGGTGCGCGTGAACCCGGACTGGCCGAGCGCCTTCCAGCAGTAGGCGGCGACCTCGACGGTCTTGGCCTCCTCCGCGTTCGGCACCTGGATGGCGACGGCCTCGTACCCCTGCTCGGCCAGGTCGGCCCGCAGCGCCTCACCGGTCTCGGCGAGCGCCTCGGGGTGGACGACGGCGACGCGCTTGACCCTGTCCCCGATCAGACCGGCGAGTTCGCCCAGGAGCTGTCGGCCGACCAGCACCTCGTACGGGTCCGTCCCCGCGGTACCGCCGACGTGGATCCGGGTGACTGCCTCGCTCATGCTTCCTTCAACTCCAGTGCGTCGAGGACGGCTTGGGCGACCTCTTCGGGGCCGCGGCCGTCGGTGGCGACCACCGCGCGGGCGACTTCGGTGTACAGGTGGCGGCGCGCCTCCATCAGCTCCCGCCACTGCCGGCGCGGGTTGACGGCGAGCAGCGGCCGGGCCGCGTTGAGGCCGGTGCGCTTGACGGCCTCGTCGACCTCCATCGAGAGGTAGACGACACGGTGCCCGGCGAGCAGCGCGCGGGTGTCCGCGTCGAGGATCGCGCCGCCGCCGAGCGCCAGTACGCCGTCGTGCTCGGCGAGCGCCGTGTGCACCGCCCGCTTCTCGATGGCACGGAAGACCGGCTCGCCCTCGTCGACGAAGATGTCGGCGATGGTGCGGCCCTCGGCGGTCACGATGTCGTCGTCCGTGTCCCGGTAGGCGCAGCCGAGCCGCTCGGCGACGAGCGCGCCCACCGTGGACTTGCCGACGCCCATGGGGCCGACGAGGACGACGCGCGGAACGGTCACCGCACGACCAGGTTGTCGAGGTACGAGCGGACGTTGCGCCGGGTCTCCGGGACGCTGTCGCCGCCGAACTTCTCGGCCACCGCGTCGGCCAGGACCAGCGCCACCATGGCTTCGGCGACGATGCCGGCGGCCGGGACCGCGCACACGTCGGAGCGCTGGTGGTGGGCCTTGGTGGCCTCGCCGGTGGCCACGTCGATGGTGGCCAGCGCGCGCGGCACGGTCGCGATCGGCTTCATCGCGGCGCGCACCCGCAGCAGCTCACCGGTGGTCAGCCCGCCCTCGGTGCCGCCGGAGCGGCCGGTGGTACGCCTGACGCCGTCGGCGGTCTGCACGATCTCGTCGTGCGCCTTGGAGCCCGGCACCCGGGCCAGCTCGAAGCCGTCGCCGACCTCGACGCCCTTGATCGCCTGGATGCCCATGAGCGCGGCCGCGAGCCGGGCGTCCAGACGCCGGTCCCAGTGCACGTGCGAGCCGAGGCCCACCGGTACGTCGTACGCGAGGACCTCGACCACACCGCCGAGGGTGTCGCCGTCCTTGTGGGCCTGGTCGATCTCCGCGACCATCGCCTTCGACGCGTCGGCGTCGAGGCAGCGCACCGGGTCGGCGTCGAGCTTCTCGACGTCGGCGGGGGTCGGGTAGACGCCGTACGGGGCCTTGGCGGCGGCCAGCTCGACCACGTGCGAGACGATCTCGATCCCGGCCGTCTCCTTCAGGTACGACCGGGCCACCGCGCCGAGCGCGACACGGGCCGCGGTCTCGCGGGCGGAGGCGCGCTCCAGGATCGGGCGGGCCTCGTCGAAGCCGTACTTCTGCATGCCGGCGAGGTCGGCGTGACCGGGCCGGGGCCGGGTCAGCGGCGCGTTGCGCGCGAGGTCGGCGAGGATGGCCGGATCCACCGGGTCGGCCGCCATGACCTGTTCCCACTTGGGCCACTCGGTGTTGCCGACCATGATCGCGACCGGCGAGCCGAGGGTGAGACCGTGACGGACGCCGCCCAGGAAGGTGACCTCGTCGCGCTCGAACTTCATGCGGGCACCGCGCCCGTAGCCCAGGCGCCGCCGGGCCAGGTGGTCCGCCACCATGTCCGTGGTGATAGGCACGCCGGCGGGAAGGCCCTCCAGCGTCGCGACAAGTGCGGGACCGTGGGACTCCCCCGCGGTCAGCCAGCGCAACCTGCTCAACGGTGCTCCTCATACTCGCGCCCTGGTACTGCCCTGCGTACGCGCGTCCTCGCGTACGGCGACGGCGCGACCGGGTGCGCGGCCCTGGCCCGCCAGGTCCGATCCTCCCACGTCCGGTGGCGAGAACCGGCCCCAGGTCCATCTGGCGGACGCTGCGACGGACGGCCGGCTCACTCCGTCCGGGCCGCCGCGCCCCATCGCCTCCCGGATACGGACGTACGTGCCGCAGCGGCCCGGTCTTCTGCCCCGGACTTCTGTCCCATCGCGCCGAGCACGTCGAGCGAGGGAGTCGCCGTCTTCAGCTTCGCGCGGACGCTGTCGTTCGAGAAGGCGCGGTGGCCAAATACCTGCCCAAGCCGCCGCAGCCGCCGCGCAGGCTGACGGACCGGCTACCGGGCCGCCAGCGCGTGCTCCCCCGCCCGCCGCATGGCGTCCAGCGGAGCCGGCGAGCGCCCCGTCATCTGCTCGACCTGGAGCACCGCCTGGTGGACCAGGAGGTCCAGCCCGCTGACGACGGCGCCGCCGTACGCGGACCAGCGCGCGGCCAGGTCGGTGGGCCAGGGGTCGTACAGCACGTCGAACAGCGTGGCGGGCCGCTCCGGAACGGCGGCGGCCAGCGCGTCCGTCGCACCGGCCGGGGTGGTGGCGACGACCAGCGGGGCCCGCAGTGCCTCGGCCGCCTGCGCCCAGTCCTCGGTACGCACCTCGACGTCGAGCCGTTCGCCCCACTGCCGCATCTCGGCGGCGCGCGCCTCGCTGCGGACGTACGCGACGACCTCACCGGTGCAGATCCGGGCGAGCGCGGCCAGCGCGGACGAGGCGGTGGCGCCCGCGCCGAGGATCGCGGCGGAGTCGACCTGCTCGATGCCCCGCTCACGCAGGGCCGCAACCATCCCCGGGATGTCGGTGTTGTCGCCGACGCGCCGCCCGTCCCGCGTGCACACCACGGTGTTCACGGCCTCCACCGACGCGGCGGTCTCGGTGATCTCGTCGAGCAGCGGGATGACGGCCCGCTTCAGCGGCATGGTCAGCGACAGCCCCGCCCACTCGGGCCCGAGCTTCCCGAAGAAGGCGGGCAGCGCCTCCTCGTCCACGTCGAACCGGTCGTACGACCAGTCGCTCAGCCTCAACTCGGCGTACGCGGCGCGGTGCAGCACCGGGGAGAGGGAGTGGGCGATGGGGGACCCGAGTACGGCGGCTCGGCGCTTGCTGTCGGTGCCCGTCATTGTCCGTTCTTCTGCTCTTCGAGGTACTTCTCGCGATTGCGGTTCTGCTCTTCGTTGGTCTCGGCGAAAAGCGTCTTGTCCGCGCTGATCGAAACGAAGTAGTACCAGTTGCCCTTGGCCGGATTGAGGGCCGCGTTGATCGCCACATCACCGGGGTTGCTGATCGGTCCGGGCGGCAGACCCTTGATCTTGTAGGTGTTGTACGGGTCGTTGATCTTCCGCAGGTCGTTGACCGAACCGGTGGCGAGCTTGGATTCGCCGCGCAGGTAATTCACCGTGGAGTCGAAGTCGAGGAGGCCGTAGGTCTCGGTGTTGTCCGGCTTCAGACGGTTGTAGACGACCCGCGCGACCTTTTCGAAGTCGTTCTTGGAGTTTCCTTCGGACTGGACGAGGCTCGCGACCGTCAGGACCTGGAGCGGATTCTTCAGGTTCAGGTCCTTGGCCTTCGCCTGGATGCCCAGTGCGGCGTACTTGTCCTTGGCCAGGTTGACCATTTCCTTCAGGACGTCCTTGGGCTTCATGCCCTTGGAGACCGGATAGGTGGACGGGTAGAGGAATCCCTCCAGCGGGTCCTTGATGTCCTTGTCGGTGTTCGCCCAGTCCGGGAGCCCGAGGGTCGACCATTCCTTCTCGGCGACGCCCTTGGTGGTTCCCTTTTTGACTCCGAGACGCGTGTCGATCGCGGTGTAGACCCGCGCGTTGCGCTGGCCCTCGTAGACCGTCAGGTTGTTCTTGCTCTTGGGGCTGAGCATGAGCTCGACGGCGCTCTTCGCGGACATTTCCTTCTTGAGCGTGTACGCGCCCGGCTGGATCTTGTCCCCGTCGGGATTCGTCGCCTGAGCGGAGACGAAGGCCCCGGCGCTCTTGACGACCCCGGCCTCCTCCAGCTTCTGGCCGATCACCGACCCGAAGGCACCCTTCGGGATGACGACGGTCACCTGCTCGCCCGTCCCGTCCCCCGCGTAGTCGGGTGCCGCGCCGAAACGATTTTGGTAGAACTGCCAGCCGTAGTACCCGACACCGCCGAGGCCACCGCCGAACACCAGCACGACCACCAGGCAGGCGCATCCGTTGCGGCGCTTCTTTGCCTTGCCATCGCCACGGCCACGGCGGTCACCTCGTCCGCCGCGGCCCTTGGCCTCGTCGTCGAGGTCGTCGTCATCGTCGCCGCCGCCCGCGAAGAAGGCGTGTTCTCCCTCATCGGGGCCCGGGTCCCAGTCGGTCTCCGGCTCGGGCTCGGGCTTGGGCTCGGCGCGGCGCCGACCGGGCGGCTCCGGGGGCGGGTAGGCGTCGGGCGTGCCGTAGAAGTCGGGCTGCTCACCGCTGTACGCGGCGGGCTGCCCCCCGTACGGGTCGGCCGGATCGGCGGCATACGGGACCTGGGGGTGCGCCCCGGTCTCCCAGCCGCCGTTGCCGTACTGCTGATGAGTCTGGTCGGCATACTGCTGCTGACCTTGGGGGTTGTGCTGCTGCTGACCTTGAGGGTCGTGCTGCTGGTGATTCTGGGGGTTGTGCTGCTGCCCCTGGGCGGCGTGCTGCTGGTACTGCTGCTGGGCCGCGTTCTGCTGGGGGTACTGCTGCCCCTGGTCCGCGTACTGCTGCTCGTACTGCTGCCCGCCCTGGTCGTACCCGGCCTGCTGGCCGTTGCCCCAGTCGCCGTACTGCTGCTGCGGCTGCTGCGGATAGTGCTGCGGCTGGCCGCCGTAGGCGGACTGGGCCGCGTGGGGCTCCTGTCCTCCCCATCCGCCGTCCCCGTACAACGGGTCCTCCGGATGCCACGGTTCGGAGCCTGGGCCCCGGCCATACTCAGTCATCGATCCCCTAGAGCCGCGAGGCGGCGGTCGTACGGCGCTTGTGGCACCGCCTCCGTTCCGCCTCTTCTGCTGTGCGGCGACTGTTCGAACACCGCCGCATCGCGCGGAACGTTACCGTATCGCGATCAGATGACCACTTCGACGCCCTCACCGGGAGCTTTACCTGACACCCGTTCGGATTCCAACGCCTGCTGAAGAATGATCACAGCGGCCGCCTGATCGATGACGGACCTGCCCTTCTTGGACTTCACGCCCGAGGCGCGCAGTCCCTGACTGGCCGTCACTGTGGTCATCCTCTCGTCCATGAGCCGCACCGGGACCGGTGCGATCACGCGGGCGAGCTCCTGGGCGAAGGCGCGGACCTTGACCGCGGCCGGGCCCTCGCCCCCCTTGAGGGAGCGAGGGAGCCCGAGGACGACCTCGATCGGTTCGTACTCCTCGACGAGTTGCTTCAACCGGCGATGAGCGGCCGGAACGTCACGCCCCGGGACCGTCTCCACCGGCGTCGCGAGGATCCCGTCGGGGTCGCACGAGGCGACCCCGATGCGGGCGTCCCCGACGTCGACCGCGAGCCGACGTCCTCTGCGCATACCCACTACCGTCTCTTACTTGGCGGTCTCGGTGACCAGGCGCTCGACGGCGTCGATGGCCTCCCCGATGGCGGCGGGGTTCTGGCCGCCGCCCTGGGCTACGTCCGGCTTGCCGCCACCGCCGCCGCCAAGGGTCTTGGCGGCCGCACGGACCAGGTCGCCGGCCTTGAGACCGCGCTCACGGGCGGCCTCGTTGGTGGCGATGACCGTCAGCGGCTTCCCGCCCACCGTGGTGAACAGGGCGACCACGGCGGGCCGTCCGCCCTGGATGCGGCCGCGCACGTCGAGGACCAGCCTGCGCAGGTCGTCGGCGGTCGTGCCGTCCGGGACCTGGCCGGTGACCAGCGCGATTCCGCGGACGTCCTTGGCGGAGTCGACGAGACCGGCGGCGGCCTGGAGCACCTTCTCCGCGCGGAACCTCTCGATCTCCTTCTCGGCGTCCTTCAGCTTGCCGAGCATGGCGGAGACCTTCTCCGGCAGCTCCTCCGGACGGCCCTTGACCAGCTCCTGGATCTGGGCGACGACCGTGTGCTCCCGGGCGAGGAAGTTGTACGCGTCGACGCCGACCAGGGCTTCGATACGGCGCACACCGGAGCCGATGGAGGATTCGCCGAGCAGCTTCACCAGGCCCAGCTGAGCGGTGTTGTGGACGTGCGTACCGCCGCACAGCTCCTTGGAGAAGTCGCCGATGGTGACGACCCGCACGCGCTCGCCGTACTTCTCGCCGAACTCGGCGATGGCGCCCTGCTTCTTGGCCTCGTCGATGCTCATGACCTCGGCCTGGACGTCCAGGTCGCGGGCGAGCACCTCGTTGATCTGCTGCTCGACGTCGGTCATCACGGTCGTGGGTACCGCCGACGGGGAGCCGAAGTCGAAGCGGAAGCGGCCGGGCTGGTTCTCGGAACCGGCCTGGGCGGCCGTCGGGCCGAGGGCGTCGCGCAGGGCCTGGTGCGTGAGGTGCGTGGCCGAGTGGGCGCGGGCGATGGCCTTGCGACGGCGGACGTCGATGGAGACCTGGGCCTTGGCTCCGACGGTGACTTCGCCGACCTGGACGACGCCCTTGTGGACGTACACGCCCGGGACCGGCTTCTGGCAGTCGCGGACCTCGATGATCGCGCCGCTCTCCACCTTGATGCGGCCGGTGTCGCCGATCTGGCCACCGCCCTCGGCGTAGAACGGGGTGCGGTCCAGGACGATCTCGACCTCGTCGCCCTCGGTGGCGGCGGGCGAGGAGACACCGTCGACGAGGATGCCGACGATCGTGGACTCGCCCTCGGTCTGCGTGTAGCCGATGAAGTCGGTCTCGCCGGCGGCGTCGGCGATCTCGCGGTAGGCACCGAGGTCGGCGTGGCCGGTCTTCTTGGACTGGGCGTCGGCCTTGGCGCGCTCCCGCTGCTCCTTCATCAGGCGGCGGAAGCCGTCCTCGTCCACGGAAAGGCCCTGTTCGGCGGCCATTTCGAGGGTGAGGTCGATCGGGAAGCCCCAGGTGTCGTGGAGCAGGAAGGCCTTGTCGCCGGGCAGGACCTGGCCGCCGGAGGCCTTGGTCTCCGTGACGGCGGTGTCGAGGATGTTCGTGCCGGCCTTCAGCGTCTTGAGGAAGGCGGCCTCCTCGGCGAGGGCCACCGTCTCGATGCGCTGACGGTCGGAGATGAGCTCCGGGTACTGCTGGCCCATCATCGCGATCACGACGTCGACGAGGTCCTTGACGACCGGACCGGTGGCGCCGAGCAGACGCATGTTGCGGATGGCGCGGCGCATGATGCGGCGCAGCACGTAACCACGGCCCTCGTTGCCCGGCGTGACGCCGTCACCGATGAGCATCACGGACGTACGCATGTGGTCGGTGACCACGCGCAGCGAGACGTCGGAGCCGTGGGCGGCACCGTACTCGACGCCGGTCAGCTCGGTGGCCTTCTGGATGACGGCCATGGAGGTGTCGATCTCGTACATGTTCTGCACACCCTGCAGAATCATGGCGAGGCGTTCCATGCCGAGGCCGGTGTCGATGTTCTTCTGCGGCAGGTCGCCGAGGATCTCGAAGTCGTCCTTCGAGGTGCCCTCGCCGCGCTCGTACTGCATGAAGACCAGGTTCCAGATCTCCACGTACCGCTCGTCGTTGACGGCCGGGCCGCCCTCGACGCCGAACTCGGGGCCGCGGTCGTAGTTGATCTCGGAGCACGGGCCGCAGGGGCCGGGGACGCCCATGGACCAGTAGTTGTCCTTCTTGCCGAGGCGCTGGATGCGCTCGGCCGGGACGCCGATCTTGTCGCGCCAGATGGTCTCGGCCTCGTCGTCGTCGAGGTAGACCGTGATCCACAGGCGCTCCGGGTCGAGCCCGTAACCACCCTTGTCCTGGGGCGTGGTGAGCAGCTCCCAGGCGTAGGTGATGGCGCCTTCCTTGAAGTAGTCGCCGAAGGAGAAGTTGCCGCACATCTGGAAGAACGTGCCGTGGCGCGTGGTCTTGCCGACCTCTTCGATGTCGGGCGTGCGCACGCACTTCTGCACGCTGGTGGCGCGCGGCCACGGCGGCTTGACCTCACCGAGGAAATACGGCTTGAAGGGGACCATGCCCGCGGGAACCAGGAGCAGAGTCGGGTCGTCCGCGATGAGCGACGCCGAGGGGACGACGGTGTGACCGCGCTCCTCGTAGAAGCTCAACCAGCGGCGGCGAATCTCGGCCGACTCCATCAGTGGTCCTCATTCCGGTTGTGCGAGTACGTCGACCTCTCGACGTACCTCGGGTCCTTGCTGTACTTCGGGTTGTTGCTGTTCTCGATGGCGGCGATGCGCCGCGGGCCCGGGAGTTCGGGGTCCGCGTCGATCCCGAGCACCTCGCCGAGCTCGGCCTCCCGCTGGGCCATGCCGTCGCGGACGTCGAGTGCGAAGTCCCTGAGTTTGTGGCCCGCCTCGATCGCCTTGTTCGCGGCCTGCGCGGCGAGGCTCTCGGGCGTCAGCTGCTTGAGCTTGCGGTTGACCTTGGTGGTGGCCCACACACCGGCGGCAGCGCCCGCGGTGAACCAGAACGTACGGCGGAACATCGCTGCGTCAGTCCCTCTTATTCCGGTTGTCCCGCTTCTCGCGTCGCGCGGACGGGACGGGGCGGCCCACGATCACGGTACGCCGGGGCGTCTTGGGGGGCACGTTCTCGCGGCGGCTGCCGAGCGCCCGGCGCACGCCGTAGCCGAACGCCGCGACCTTGACCAGGGGGCCGCCGAAGGTGGAGGCGACGGTGGTCGACAGCGCCGACGCGTTCGACGTGACCTCCTGGACGTCCGAGGCGATGGCGTCGACCCGCTCGATCTGGGTCTGGGCGGAGCGCACGGCCGTCGAGGCGTCCGCGAGGAGCGGCACCGCCTGGTCGGTCACGTCCGCGACGAGTTTGGTGGTCGCCTTGAGCGTCTGGGCCAGCCTCGCCAGCGCGACGGCGAGGAAGGAGACCAGGATCGCCCAGAAGACGGCCACCAGGATCCCGGCCACCTCTCCACCGGACACTGTGTGCACCCGCTCCCTGGATCATGCCTGAACATCGAAAGTCGTTGCCCGAGCCTATCGCGCCGGGGCGGCCGCTCCGTACCGCATTACGGTCCCGGACATGCGTCAGCCCGCCGGCTCGCCCACCACGAAGGGCGGGGAGACGACGGGCTGACGCGAAGGTGGTGCTGCGTCCGCCGAAGAATCAGCGGGCGTAGTACTCGACGACGAGCTGCTCGTCGCAGATCACCGGGATCTCCTTGCGGTTCGGCTCGCGGTCCAGGCGGAAGGCCAGGGCGCGGAGGTTCACCTGGAGGTAGCGCGGGGTCTCGCCGTCGGGGGCGAAGCCACCCTCACGGGCAACCTCGAACAGCGGCTTCTGACGGCTGCGCTCACGCACCATGACGACGTCGTCCGGCTTGACGCGGAAGGACGGCTTGTCGACCTTCTGGCCGTTGACCTCGATGTGGCCGTGGACGACCATCTGGCGGGCCTGGTAGATCGTGCGGGCGATGCCCGAACGCAGGACCAGCGCGTCGAGACGGCGCTCGAGCTCGATGACCAGGGCCTCACCGGTCTTGCCCTGCGTCTTGGCGGCACGCTCGTAGGCGCGGACGAGCTGGCGCTCGGACACGTCGTACTGCGCGCGCAGACGCTGCTTCTCGAGCAGACGGACCTTGTAGTCCGAGTTCTGCTTGCGGCCGCGGCCGTGCTCGCCCGGCGGGTAGGGGCGGGCCTCGAAGTACTTGACGGCCTTCGGGGTCAGCGCGATGCCGAGGGCACGCGACTTCTTGACCTTGGGGCGGGACTGATTCGCCACTGTCTTTTTCTCTTTCCTGGATTCGGCTCACCAGAGTTAAAGGAGGTCGCATCCGCAGCCTGGGAAACCCCGCGGGTCCTTGCGGACCTGCCGGGCAGCCGCTCCCTGGTCTGGGCACATACGTGCAGCACGCGAGTGGCCCACCGACCGATCCCGGTACCGGGTGGTGGTGGGCTGCCCGCGACACCTTCGACGGTGCGCGACGCTCCTGGAATCCCCGCGGTGAGGCGGGGGCTCCGGCTGGATGTCCCGTTTGGTGATGTCGACCGGAGTCGGACACGGGACTCAGCGCTGCGAGCCATCGTACAGGGCGATCAGGGCCGTCCTCGACCGAGGTGCTTCCTGGTCCACTCCACCGCGTCCGCGTAGCGCGCCTCGGCGCCGTGCCGGGTGGGTGTGTAGTACTCCCGGTCCTTGAGCTCCTCCGGGGCGTACTGCTGGGCGGCGATGCCCTCGGGCAGGTCGTGCGGGTACACGTACCCCTGGGCGTGCCCGAGCTTGGCCGCGCCCTTGTAGTGCCCGTCCCGCAGGTGGAGCGGCACGGGTCCCGCATGGCCCTTGCGTACGTCCTCCATGGCGGCGCCGATCGCCATGGTCGCGGCGTTGGACTTCGGCGCCAGGGCGAGGGCGATCGTCGCGTGGCTGAGGGTGAGGGCGGCCTCCGGGAAGCCGATCATGGCGACGGCCTGGGCGGCGGCGACCGCCGTCGGCAGCGCGTGGGGATCGGTCAGGCCGATGTCCTCACTGGCGGAGATCATCAGGCGCCGGGCGATGAAGCGGGGGTCCTCGCCGGCCTCGATCATCCGGGCCAGATAATGCAGCGCGGCGTCCACGTCCGAGCCGCGGATGGACTTGATCAGCGCGCTCGCCACGTCGTAGTGCTGGTCGCCGTCGCGGTCGTACTTCACGGCGGCGCGGTCGACGGTCTCCTCCAGGGTCTGGAGGCCGATCTCCGGCTCGCCCTTGTCGAGTGCCGCGCCGGCCGCGGCCTCCAGGGCGGTCAACGCGCGGCGGGCGTCTCCGCCGGCGATCCGGAGCAGGTGTTCCTCGGTGTCGGCGGGGAGGGTGACGGCCTCCTTGAGACCGCGCTCGTCGGTGAGCGCCCGGCGCAGCAGTCCGCGCAGGTCGTCGTCGGTGAGCGGTTCGAGGGTGAGGAGCAGGGAGCGGGACAGGAGCGGGGAGATCACCGAGAAGTACGGGTTCTCCGTGGTCGCGGCGATCAGCGTCACCCAGCGGTTCTCGACGGCCGGGAGCAGGGAGTCCTGCTGGGCCTTGCTGAAGCGGTGGATCTCGTCGAGGAAGAGGACGGTCTCCTTGCCGAAGCCGCCGGTGGCGCGGCGGGCGCCGTCGATGACCGCGCGCACCTCCTTCACGCCCGCGGTGATCGCCGACAGCTCCACGAAGCGCTTGTTGGTGGCCTTGGAGACCACGTACGCCAAGGTCGTCTTGCCGGTGCCGGGCGGGCCCCAGAGGATCACCGAGGACGGTCCGGCCGGGCCTCCACTGCCTTCCCCGACCAGTCTGCGCAGGGGTGAGCCCGGCTTCAGCAGATGCTGCTGACCCACGACCTCGTCGAGGGTGCGCGGGCGCATCCGCACCGCCAGGGGGCTGCTGGACGGGTCCTTCTCCTGGCGTTCTTCTGCTGCGGCGGTAAACAGGTCGGGCTCCACTCGCAAAACCCTATGTCACGCCACTGACAATCCCGCCGGGGCCGGGAAGCCCCGGGGATCCGGCGGGGGTCAGCCGGTCCAGAAGTCCCACCAGCGCGTCAGGATCAGCATGCCGATGATCCCGATGTGCATGACCGGCAGCACCCAGGTGAACTCGCCGAAGAAGCTCTTCAGCCAGCGGGGCGCGGGCAGGAAGTCGTTGCGGACGTTGAACGAGGTCACGTACCAGAACATGAGGATCGTGGCGACCCACGCCAGCGAGCACCACAGGCACAGCGAGTTGATCCGGTACAGCGACTGGAACTGCAGCCAGGTGCAGAAGCCGACGCCGAACAGCGTGCCGGCGTTGAAGGTCAGCCAGTACCAGCGCGGGAAGGTGGCCCGCGCGAGCAGGCTCACACCGACGCAGATCACCATGCCGTAGGCGACGAGCCCCAGCATCGGGTTGGGGAACCCGAAGGCGGAGGCCTGCTCGCTCTTCATGATGTTGCCGCAGGAGACGACCGGGTTCAGGCTGCAGCCGGGAACGAAGTTCGGGTTCTCCAGCAGCTTGAACTTGTCGATCGTGATGACCCATGCGGCGAGCAGCCCGGCCGCACCGGTGATCACCAGCAGCAGACCGAACGCGCGACTGCCGCCCACCGTCCGTGGTGTGTCGGCAGCTTCCGGCTCGGTGGAGACGTTCTTGACTCGCGTCTTGCTCATCACGCCGATTCCGTCACTTGAGAGTTGGGCCTGCGGGCATGGTCATTGTGCCGCACGCGCACGCGTGTCCACCGTTCGATGGACATAAGGAGGTACGCGCGATCGGCCCGGAGCGTTCGGTTCCACGGAGGCTTAGCAAGCGGTGCGGCGACGTGGCCGCGGTGGACGGCATCGACCTCGGGATCCGGCCGGGCGAGGCATTCGGCCTGCTCGGACCCGGTGGCGTGGGCCGGAGCGGCACGGTGGGAACCGTCCGGGGCAGCCGCGGCCGGGACGCGGGCGAGGTGTCCGTGCCCGGCACCGGCCCGCGGCAGGGGATGTGCGGGGTGGCTCTCAGGCGTCGAAATCGTCCGGCAGGACGAATCCGCGCCCGCGGGGTTGACGGCCCGCGAGACCGTACGGCCTTTCGCCCCCTCCTGCCCGAGGCCACGGGACCCGGTCGACGAGGAGCCCGGTGGCTGTGCGTCGGACAGCCGACCGTGGGGAACCCTCCGCTGCGGTCGTTCGGGCAGGTCGCCGATGACGAAGGCCCCAGGCGCCGTTGGCACCTGGGGCCCGTGCAGCCGGTGGTCAGCCGAGCCGTGCCTCGAGCTCCGCCACGATCTCGTTCACCCCGACCGCCGTCTGCTCGCCGGACTCCATGTCCTTGAGCTGCACGACACCCTCGGCGAGATCCCGCTCCCCCGCCACGACCGTGTACCGCGCCCCGCTCCGGTTCGCGTTCTTCATCGCGCCCTTCAGGCCCTTCCCGCCGTACGCGAAGTCCGCCGCGATGCCCACCTTCCGCAGCTCGGTGACCTTGGCGAACAGGATCCGCCGGGCCTCCTCCCCGAGCGGCACCGCGAACACGCTGGTGGACGAGGGGAGTTCGAGCTCGACGCCCTCCGCCTCCAGGGCGAGGACCGTGCGGTCGACGCCCAGCGCCCAGCCGACGGACGGCAGCGCGGGGCCGCCGATCATCTCCGACAGTCCGTCGTAGCGGCCGCCGCCGCCCACCGCGGACTGGGAGCCCAGACCGTCGTGGACGAACTCGAAGGTCGTACGCGTGTAGTAGTCCAGACCGCGCACCAGCTTCGCGTCGTCCTCGAAGGAGACACCCGCCGCAGTGATCAGCTCGCGCACCTCCTCGTGGTACGCCTTGCACGCGTCGCACAGGTAGTCCCGCAGCAGCGGAGCGCCCCCGAGCTGCTTCTGGACGTCCTCCCGCTTGTCGTCGAGGACCCGCAGCGGGTTGATCTCGGCGCGGCGGAGGGTGTCCTCGTCCAGGTCGAGGCCGCGCAGGAAGTCCTGCAGCGCGGCCCGGTAGACCGGGCGGCACTCCTTGTCGCCCAGGGAGTTGAGGAGGATCCGGAAGTTGCGCAGACCCAGCGAGCGGTACGACTGGTCCGCCAGGATGATCAGTTCGGCGTCGAGCGCCGGGTCCTCGGCGCCGATCGCCTCGGCGCCGACCTGCGAGAAGTGCCTGTAGCGGCCCTTCTGGGGGCGCTCGTAGCGGTAGTACGAACCCGAGTACCAGAGCTTGACCGGCAGGTTGCCCGCCTTGTGCAGGTTGGCCTCCAGGGCCGCGCGCAGCACGGAGGCGGTGCCCTCGGGGCGCAGGGCCAGCCTGTCGCCGCCCTTGGTCTCGAAGGCGTACATCTCCTTGGTCACGATGTCGGTGGACTCACCGACACCGCGCGCGAACAGCTCGACGTTCTCGAAGCCGGGCGTCTCGATGTAGCCGTAACCGGAGTTGCGCAGCGGGGCGGCGATGGCCTCGCGCACGGCGAGGTACTTCGCGCTGTCCGGAGGAATCAGGTCGTACGTGCCCTTGGGGGCCTTGAAGGTGCTCACGGAAAGTCTCTCGTCACATTCCTCGTCGGGGAGCGTCCACGCTCCCGAGGCCGGCGGCCACCTGCCGCAGATAGGGGTTGGTGGCGCGCTCCTGGCCGATGGTCGTCTGGGGGCCGTGGCCGGACAGCACCACGGTCGAGTCGTCGAGCGGCAGGCACACGCGGGTCAGCGAGCCGAGCATGTCGTCCATGTCGCCGCCGGGCAGGTCGGTGCGTCCGATGGAGCCGGCGAACAGCAGATCCCCGGAGAAGAACACGGACGGAATGTCCGCGCTCTCGGGCATCGTGAAGGTCACCGACCCCTTGGTATGGCCGGGCGCGTGCGCGACGGAGAGGTCGAGGCCCGCGAGCTTCAGCCCGGCGCCGTCGGCCAGTTCCCGCACGTCGTCCGGCTCCCCCACGGTCAGTTCGCCCATGAGCGGCATGCCGATGGAACGGCCGAGCGCCTTCTCGGGGTCGCTCATCATGTACCGGTCCGCGGGATGGATCCAGGCCGGTACGTCGTGCGCGCCGCACACCGGGACGACCGAGGCCACATGGTCGATGTGGCCATGGGTGAGGACGACGGCGACGGGCTTGAGCCGATGCTTCTTGAGCGCGTCCTCGACTCCCTGGGCGGCCTGATGGCCCGGGTCGATGATCACGCACTCCTCACCCGCGGCGGGGGCGACCAGATAACAGTTGGTCCCCCAGGCCCCGGCGGGGAACCCGGCAATGAGCACGATCGTCCTTCGTGGTGTCGTACGAGGTTGTGTCGTACAGCGGTGGGTGGCTGTGGCTCAGAGCCTACCGGCGCTGCCGATTCCTCAGCGAACCCATATACGGTACGGGGCACACGCAGGCGGTCGGCTCACAAGACGCACGCGTCCCACTTGACGTACGAGACGCATGAGGAGAAACCCGGTGGTCACCCAGGAACAGCGGCGACGTCAGCTCGCCCGGGAGAAGTTCTTGCGGCAGCAGCAGCGGCGTACGGCCGCGCGGCGCAAGACACGGATGCGCAACACGGTGGTCGCCTCGGTCCTGGGCGTCGTCGTGGTGGGCAGCGTGGTGTCGTACGCGACCGGGGTCTTCAAGGACGACGGCAAAAAGGCCAACGCGGGCGCGGAGGTGTCCCCGAGCCCCTCGCCGAGCAAGGCGCCGGACCCGTGCGAGAAGGCCGCCGCGGGCAAGGTGAAGTCGCTGAGCTGGAAGAAGGAGCCGGCGGTCACCATCGACAAGTCCGCCGACTACACGATGAAGATGGCGACGACCTGCGGCGACATAGACATCGCCCTGAAGACGGCGCAGGCCCCGCACACGGTGAACTCCTTCAGCTTCCTCGCGGGCAAGGGGTTCTTCGACCACACCAAGTGCCACCGGCTCACCACGAACGGCATCTACGTGCTGCAGTGCGGTGACCCGAAGGGCACCGGAAGCGGCGGCCCCGGCTACACGATCCCGGACGAGAACCTCAAGGACAAAACCCTGAAGGGCGGCATGTACCCGGCGGGCACGGTGGCCATGGCCAACACCGGCCAGAAGCACACGGGCGGCAGCCAGTTCTTCCTCGTCTACCAGGACAGTCAGCTGCCGGCCAGCTACACCCCCTTCGGGACGATCTCCACGTCGGGCATGAAGGTGCTGAAGAAGATCGCCGCGGCCGGTGAGAGCACTGGCCAGGGCGACGGGGCGCCCAACGCGACGGTCGTGGTCAACAGGGCGACCGTGACGAAATCCTGACCGTCAACTGCGAAACTTCGGTCGCGCTGGATGCGGACAGCCGCCGTGCTGGTCGCCTATGTTGGCCGTGACGAAACTGTGGACGATGCCCGGGGGTGCTGAGGCCCCCCGCAGGCATCATGTGGAGGAGGCGCTGTGAGCAGCGACCCGTGGGGCCGCGTCGACGAGACGGGGACCGTGTACGTGCGTACGGCCGACGGCGAGCAGGTCGTCGGTTCCTGGCAGGCCGGCTCCCCTGATGAGGCACTGGCCTACTTCGAGCGCAAGTACGAGGGCTTGGTTGTCGAGATCGGCCTCCTCGAAAAGCGAGTGAAGACCACCGACCTGTCGGCGAAGGACGCCCAGACCGCCATCGACCATATTCGCGAACAGGTGGACGCCCACCACGCGGTCGGCGATCTGGACGTACTGCGCAAGCGGCTGGACAAGCTCGTCGAGACCGTCGCGGCACGCCGTGAGGAGCGCAAGGCGCAGCGGGCGAAGCAGTCCGACGAGGCGCGGCACGCCAAGGAGTCGCTGGTCGTCGAGGCGGAGGAGCTGGCCCAGTCCGACCAGTGGCGGGCCGCCGGTGAGCGGCTGCGTTCGCTGGTGGACACCTGGAAGGGGCTGCCGCGGCTCGATCGCAAGTCGGACGACGAGTTGTGGCACCGCTTCTCGCACGCCCGCTCGGCGTTCTCCAAGCGCCGCAAGGCGCACTTCGCCTCGCTGGACGCGCAGCGGGAGGACGCCCGCAAGGCCAAGGAGAAGCTGGTCGCGGAGGCCGAGGCGCTGTCCGGCTCGACGGACTGGGGTCCGACGGCGGCACGCTACCGCGAGCTGATGGGCGACTGGAAGGCCGCGGGCCGGGCCCAGCGCGAGCACGAGGACGACCTGTGGAACCGCTTCCGCGGTGCCCAGGACGTGTTCTTCGCGGCTCGTAGCTCGGTCTTCGCGGAGCGGGACGCCGAGCAGTCCGAGAACCTGAAGCTCAAGGAGGAGCTGGCCGAGGAGGCGGAGAAGTTGCTGCCGATCTCGGACCTGAAGGCGGCCCGCGCGGCCTTCCGCTCCCTCAACGAGCGGTGGGAGGCCATCGGCCATGTGCCGCGGGACGCCCGCCCGAAGGTGGAGGGCCGGATGCATGCGGTGGAGCGTGCCCTCCAGGAGTCCGAGGAGGTGGAGTGGCGCCGGACGAACCCGGAGGCACGCGCGCGTGCCGAGGGTCTGACCGGTCAGCTCCAGGCCGCCGTGGACAAGCTCCAGGGCCAGATCGAGGCGGCGCGCTCCGCGGGCAACAACGCCAAGGCCGACAAGCTCCAGAAGGAGCTGGACGGCCGCCAGGCGCTGCTGGACCAGGCGCTGAAGGGTCTGCACGAGTTCGGCGGCTGAGTTTCTGACGCTGCTACGTAGAGGGGCTCCCGTACGGCGTGTACGGGAGCCCCTCTACGTAGTGGCCGATCGGTGCCGGTCGGCAGTGACTGGTCGGCAGTGGCTGGCCGACGGCGGCGCGCCGATGGCGCGACTCAGGCGTCGGAGGGCCTCCGGGCCGAGGTCACCCGGTACACGTCGTACACGCCCTCCACGCCCCTGACCGCCTTCAGGACGTGTCCCAGGTGCTTCGGGTCGCCCATCTCGAAGGTGAAGCGGGACGTGGCGACCCGGTCGCGGGACGTCTGAACGGCCGCCGACAGGATGTTGACGTGCTGGTCGGACAGGACGCGGGTGACGTCCGACAGGAGCCGGGAGCGGTCCAGCGCCTCCACCTGGATGGCGACCAGGAAGACCGAGGACTGGGTCGGCGCCCACTCGACCTCGAGGATGCGCTCGGGCTCGCGGGACAGTGACTCAATGTTCACGCAGTCGTTGCGGTGAACCGATACGCCGCTACCGCGGGTGACGAAGCCGATGATGGGGTCGCCGGGGACGGGCGTGCAACAGCGGGCCAGCTTGACCCACACGTCGTCGACGCCCTTGACGACGACACCCGGGTCGGCGTTGGAGCGGCGCTTGCGGCCGCGGCCACGGGCCGGCGGGACGCTCTCGTCGATCTCCTCGGTGGCCGCTTCCTCGCCGCCGAGCGCCTGCACCAGCTTCTGCACGACGCTCTGCGCGGCGACGTGGCCCTCGCCGATGGCCGCGTAGAGGGACGAGATGTCGGGGTAGCGCATCTCGTGCGCGAGCGTCACCAGCGAGTCCCCGGTGAGGATGCGCTGGATCGGCAGGTTCTGCTTGCGCATCGCCCGCGCGATCGCGTCCTTGCCCTGCTCGATCGCCTCGTCGCGCCGCTCCTTGGAGAACCAGGCGCGGATCTTGTTGCGGGCGCGCGGCGACTTCACGAAGCCCAGCCAGTCGCGGGACGGGCCCGCTCCGGCCGCCTTCGAGGTGAAGACCTCCACCAGGTCGCCGTTGTCCAGGGTGGACTCGAGGGGTACGAGGCGTCCGTTGACCCTCGCTCCTATGGTCCGGTGGCCGACCTCCGTATGGACGGCGTACGCGAAGTCAACCGGCGTCGCTCCGGCCGGCAGCGCTATGACGTCGCCCTTCGGGGTGAAGACGAAGACCTCGTTGCGCGACAGGTCGAAGCGCAGGGACTCCAGGAACTCGCTCGGGTCCTCGGTCTCCTTCTGCCAGTCGAGCAACTGGCGCAGCCACGCCATGTCGTTGACGGCGTCCTTGTCCTTGCCCACGCTCTTCGGGGCGTCCGTGCGCACCTTGGAGGCGCCGGCGGAGGGCTCCTGCTTGTACTTCCAGTGCGCGGCGATGCCGTACTCGGCGCGGCGGTGCATGTCGAACGTACGGATCTGGAGTTCGACGGGCTTGCCGTTGGGCCCGATGACCGTCGTGTGCAGCGACTGGTACATGTTGAACTTGGGCATCGCGATGTAGTCCTTGAACCGGCCGGGGACCGGGTTCCATCGCGCGTGCACCGTGCCGAGCGCCGCGTAGCAGTCGCGGACGGTGTCCACGAGGACGCGGATGCCCACCAGGTCGTAGATCTCCGCGAAGTCACGGCCGCGGACGATCATCTTCTGGTAGACGCTGTAGTAGTGCTTCGGGCGGCCGGTGACCGTCGCCTTGATGCGGGCCGCGCGCAGGTCGGACTGGACCTCGTCGGTCACTATGGCGAGGTACTCGTCGCGCTTGGGGGCGCGCTCGGCGACCAGGCGGACGATCTCGTCGTACATCTTGGGGTAGAGGATCGCGAAGGCGAGGTCCTCCAGCTCCCACTTGATGGTGTTCATGCCCAGGCGGTGGGCGAGCGGCGCGTAGATCTCGAGGGTCTCGCGCGCCTTCTTCTCCTGCTTCTCGCGCTTGAGGTAGCGCATGGTGCGCATGTTGTGCAGGCGGTCGGCGAGCTTGATGACCAGGACGCGCGGGTCCTTGGCCATGGCGACGACCATCTTGCGCACGGTCTCGGCCTGCGCGGCCTCGCCGAACTTGACCTTGTCCAGCTTGGTGACGCCGTCGACCAGGAGGGCGACCTGGTCGCCGAAGTCACGGCGGAGGGTGTCGAGGCCGTACTCGGTGTCCTCGACGGTGTCGTGCAGCAGGCCCGCCATGAGGGTCGCCGGGTCCATGCCCAGCTCGGCGAGGATGGTGGTGACGGCGAGCGGGTGCGTGATGTACGGGTCGCCGCTCTTGCGCTTCTGGCCGCGGTGCCAGCGCTCGGCGACCTGGTAGGCGCGCTCGATCTGGCGCAGCGTCGACGTCTCGATCTTCGGGTCGTTGCTGCGCACTATCCGCAGCAACGGCTCCAGAACCGGGTTGTACGGGTTGGAGCGCTGGACGCCGAGACGGGCGAGGCGGGCGCGTACGCGGTTGGAGGAGCCGCCGGAGCGGGCCGGCTGGCCTGTGGTGGCACGCGCCGCGGGCGTGGCTGCGGGGCGCTCGGGAGGAGCGGGGGTGGCGGACTTGGGGCGGGGCTGCTCTGCCGCCTTGTCGCCGGGCGCGGACGGGGCACGCTCGACCGGCCCCTGCGCGGCGTTCTTCGCGGGCGTGGCCGCGGGGCCCGAAGTCTGGTCGGGCTTGGCGGCGGTGAGTGGCTGGGCCTCGTCTGGCAAGAGGGCTCCTCGTGCGCGTTCCGGGTCCCCCGGTCAGGCTCCGGAGATCCCATGGTAGCGATCCCGGGCTCCGGGCTCGCCTTCAGGCCGCTGGGACGGCCGTCAACAGAAGAAACGCAAGAGGCGGGCGCCGGATTCCTCCGGGCCCGCCTCGCGGTGCGCTGCGGCCGTCCCAGGCCGTGCCCGGCGGCGCTCCACGGACTGCCCCAGGCCCTTGCCCGGAGCGTCCTACGAACCGTCCCAGGCCTCGCCCAGGGGCGTCCTACGGGTGCCCTGGGCCATGCCCGGCGGCCTTCTGCCGGCCGTCCACAGCTGCCCGCTGGCGCCCTGCGACCCCGGTGGCCTGTCCGGGAGGGCCACTGCGGCCCTCCCATGCCTTGCCCAGGCGCCTCCTACCAGGTGTCCTGGGCCATGCCCGGCGGCCTCCTGCCGGCCATCACAGACGCCCACCGGCGCCCTACGGCCCCCAGTGGCTTGTCCGGGAGGGCCAACTGCGGCCCTCCCCCGGCACGTCCTACACAGGCGCCCCGAGCCATGCCCCACGGCCTCCTGCCGGCCATCACAGACGCCCGCTGGCGCCCTACGGCCCCCGCGGCCTGTCCCGGGGCTACCGCGGCCCTCCCAGGCCTGACCAGCAGTGTGTCGTCTGAGCCATACCTCCAGGCTCTGCCCGGTGGTGTCCTGGGGCCGTCCCAGGCCTTGCCCGGCGGTGTTCTGCGGCCGGGCAAGGTCCTGCGTGCGGTTTTCCGCGTGCTGCCTCAGATCTGGAGCAGTGCTTCCAGCGGGGCGCCGGCCAGGGCCGGCTCCAGCCGTGCCCGGCCGCCCAGGAAGCCCAGCTCCATGAGCACGGAGACGCCCGCGACCTCGGCGCCCGCCCGGCGGATGAGCTGGAGCGAGGCCTCGGCGGTGCCGCCGGTGGCGAGGACGTCGTCGACGACCATGACGCGGTCGCCCGCGACCAGGTCCTCGGCGTGCACCTCGATCTCGGCGGAGCCGTACTCCAGGTCGTACGACTGGCTGAGGGTCGCTCCGGGGAGCTTGCCCGCCTTGCGTACGGGGATGAAGCCGACACCCGCCTGAACGGCGGCCGGGGCGCCCAGAATGAAGCCGCGGGCCTCCAGGCCGACGATCTTCGTGGCGCCGTGCCGCACGGTGAGCTCGGCCAGCGCACCGGTCAGCGCGGTGAACGCCGCCGGGTCGGCCAGCAGCGGCGTGATGTCCTTGAACACCACGCCCGGCTCCGGGTAGTCACGAACGTCACGGATACGGCTGAGCAGCAGCTCCGTGATGTTGACGAGCTCGGTCATCGGCGCTTCCCCGAGGGTCGGCCGCGGCCCCGGTTGCGGGACGCGGGCTGGTTGCGCGGACCCACGACCGCGGGGGCGGCGTCGTCCGGCTCGTCGCAGGACTGACCGACGACCTCGGCGTCCTCGCCCTTGGCGGCGGCCTGGGCCCGCTTGGCCAGGACGCGCTTCCTGAGGGCCTTCATCTGCGGCTCGCGCTCCTTGAGGTCGGCGACGAGCGGCGTGGCGATGAAGATCGAGGAGTACGCGCCGGCCGCGAGACCGACGAACAGCGACAGCGAGATGTCGTTGAGCGTGCCCGCGCCGAGCACGCCACCGCCGATGAACAGCAGGCCCGCGACCGGCAGAAGCGCGACCACCGTGGTGTTGATGGAGCGGACCAGAGTGCTGTTGATCGAGCGGTTGGCGACATCGCTGTAGGTCCAGCGAGTCTGCTTGGTGAGGTCCTTCGTCTGCTCCTTGAGGCTGTCGAAGACGACGACCGTGTCATAGAGCGAGTAACCGAGGATCGTGAGCAGACCGATGACCGTACCGGGCGTCACCTCGAAGCCGACGAGGGCGTAGATGCCGACCGTGATGGTGATGTCGTGGATCAGCGCGACCAGGGCCGCGACCGCCATCCGCCACTCGAAGGCGATCGCCAGGTAGATCACGACCAGGATCATGAAGATCACCAGGCCTTGCCAGGCCTTGTTGGCGATCTGCTCACCCCAGCTGGGGCCGACCAGGTCGGCGTTGATCTTCTCCGAGTCGACCTTCAGGTTCTGGGAGAGCTCGGCCTTGATCTGGTCGGACTTGCCGGTGTCCACACCGGCGATCTGCACGCGCAGACCGCCCGAGCCGAGCTTCTGCACGATCGCGTCGTGGCCGGACGCCTCCTCCGCGTACCTCTCGGCCTGCGACACGGAGACGCTGGTCTTGGGGGTGGTGAAGACCGCTCCGCCCTGGAACTCGATGCCCATGTTCAGGCCGCGCACCGTCAGGCCGAGGATGGCCGTGATGGTGATCAGGATCGAGATGCCGTACCAGATCTTGCGGTTGCCGACGAAGTCGTAGCCGACCTCGCCTCGGTGGAGCCGGGCGCCGAGGTTGCCGAGCTTCGACATCTCACGCCTCCTTCGGGTCGGCGGGGGCGGAAGGACGTCGGGTGCGCCGCAATGGCGGCTGGGCACCGAGGCGCTTCGGGTCGAGGCCGGACCAGCTGTGACCGTTCGCGAAGAACTGCTTGCGGGCGAGGATCGTCATCAGCGGCTTGGTGAAGAGGAAGACGACGACCACGTCGAGCACGGTGGTCAGACCCAGCGTGAACGCGAAGCCCTGGACCTTGCCGACGGTCACGATGAACAGCACCGCGGCGGCGAGGAACGACACGAAGTCGGAGACCAGGATGGTGCGCCGGGCACGCGGCCAGGCTCGCTCGACGGCGGGCCGCAGCGTACGGCCCTCACGGATCTCGTCCCTGATGCGTTCGAAGAACACGATGAACGAGTCCGCTGTGATACCGATGGCGACGATCGCACCGCAGACCGCCGGCAGGTTCAGCGCGAAGTGGATCGTCGGGCCGAGCAGGGTCATGATCGCGTAGGTCAGGGCCGCGGAGACCAGCAGCGAGGCGATGGCGATGAGCGACAGGCCCCGGTAGTAGAGCACCAGGTAGATGACGACCAGGGCCAGGCCGATCGCGCCCGCGATCAGGCCGGCGTGCAGCTGCTCGCCGCCGAGCGCGGCGGTGACGGTGGTGACGCTCTGCTCCCGGAACGAGAGCGGGAGCGCGCCGTAGGACAGCACGTTGGCCAGGTCCTTGGCCTCCGTCTGGTCGAAGCTGCCGGAGATCTCCGCGTTACCGCCGGTCAGCGCCTCGCTGACACGCGGGTCGGAGACGACCGAGCCGTCGAGGACGATGGCGAACTGGTTCTGCGGTTCCTGGTTCTTCGCCAGCTTGCCCGTGATGCTCGCGAACTTCTTGGACCCCCCGGACGTGAAGTCCATGGTGACCTTCCAGCCCGCGCCACTTTGGGTGTCGTAGACCGCCGAGGCCTTCTTCACGTCGGTGCCGGCGACCTCGGCCGGGCCGAGCACGTACTTCTGCCACTGGCCCCCCGAGTTCGTGCCGCAGGCCAGGGTGGTGTCGGTGGGCTTGGCGCCCTCACCGGCCTTGGCGCGCTGCCCCTCCTTGCGGCAGTCGAGCGCGGTGTACGCGGCCTGGAGCTTGGCGGCCTCGGCCTCGGCGCCACTGCTCGCGGACGGGGAGGGGCTGGAGGATGCCTTGGCGGAGGCGGACGCCGAGTTGCTCGCGGACGGCGTGGGGTCGTCCTTCAGCGCGTCGGTGACCGCGCGGCCCTGCGAGGTGGCGGTGGCCGACGGGGTGCCGGAGGACGTCGCCTTCTCGGTGGCCTTGTCGGTGGCCTTCTTGGAGGAGCTGTTGGAGGCGCTGGGCGTCGGGCTGGCCGCGGCCGCACCGGAGACCTCGGTCGCGAGGACGGGGCGGAAGTAGAGCTTGGCGGTGGTGCCGACCTGCTTCCGGGCCTGCTCGGAGTTCGTGCCCTTGGGGATGTTGACGATGATGTTGCGATCGCCCTGGGTCTGGACCTCCGCCTCCGAAACGCCAAGACCGTTGACACGGCGGTTCATGATGTCGACCGCGGTGTTCATGTTGGTCTTGTTGATCGCGGATTCCTGGCCGCTCTTCGCCTCGAGCGTGATGCTCGTTCCGCCGGCGAGGTCGATGCCGAGACGCGGAGTGGTGTTTCCGGAGGCGAACATTCCCCCGGTGAGCGCCGCGATGGCGATCAGGATGAGGGCCAGCGAGCGCCCCGGCCTGCTCTGGGCGCTCGCGCTCCGGCCCTTCTTCGGTGCTGCCACCTTCTCGTACTCCCTCTCGGGCCGCCGCGCGCGGGGTCAGCGCGGGGGCGGCCATGCCATGGTGTCGGGATTCCGTGCGAGAGACCGCGCATCCCGGGCCGCACGGTGCGCGAGTGGCTCGCGTCGCGGTCCCGGGGCGTGACTACTTCGCGTCGGTCTCGCCGTCGGTCTTCTTCGGCTCTGCTTCGTCGGACTTCGCCTTGCCCGGCTCGTCGGCGGTGTCGTCCGCCGCGTCCTTCTTGCCGAGGTCGATGGGCTTGTCGTCGGAGGCGTCGGAAGAGGCGTCGGCGGCGGGCTCGTCGGTCTCGGTGAGGGAGGAGGCGTCGTCCGGCACGACCGTGCCGTCGGTCTTCAGGTCGTGCTCGATGCCGTGGACGATGCGGTTGTACTCGTCGTCGGTCAGGACGGCGCCGATGGAGTTCTTCGCGAAGAGCAGGTCGACGCCCGGGGCGGCGTCAAGGAGGACCGTGTCCTCGTTGACCTCCTTCACCGTCGCGTACAGGCCCCCGATCGTGCGGACGCCGGCGCCGGGCTGCATCTCATTACGCATCGACGCGGCCTGCTGCTGCTTGCGCTTGGCCGAGCGGGTCATCAGGAACATGGCCCCGATAAGCACGATGAACGGGAGGAGGGTCAAGGTATTCACGGGACGGAGTTTCCTTCGCACGACCGCGCGATGGGCGGCCTGGTGGATGGGGGTTGTCAGCGCCGCCCACAACGGCGGCATCGGCGGAGTCTAAGCGAGTCCGCACGCAAGGAACAACGCTCAGCATGGCACCGGGGTTCCTGCCGGTGCGAGTCCCGCGCCGTCACGCCCCGAACAGGTCCCCTTGTCCGTTTCCCCCGGTAGCCCGAGGGGGCGGGGTGAGGCCGAGGTGGGCCCAGGCGGCCGGTGTCGCGACCCGGCCACGGGGTGTGCGGGCGAGCAGTCCCTCCCGTACCAGGAAGGGCTCGGCGACCTCCTCGACGGTCTCGCGCTCCTCCCCCACCGCGACGGCGAGCGTGGACAGGCCGACCGGGCCGCCGCCGAACAGCTTCAGCAGGGCTTCGAGGACGCCGCGGTCCAGGCGGTCGAGGCCGCGGGCGTCCACCTCGTAGACCTTCAGCGCGGCCGCCGCGATCTCACGGGTGATGACGCCGTCCGCCTTGACCTGGGCGTAGTCCCGTACGCGGCGCAGCAGACGGTTGGCGATACGGGGCGTGCCCCGGGAGCGGCCCGCGATCTCGGCCGCGCCACGAGAGTCGATCTCGACGTCGAGCAGGCCGGCCGAGCGGTGGATCACGCGCTCCAGCTCGTGGGGCTCGTAGAACTCCATGTGTGCCGTGAAGCCGAAGCGGTCACGCAGCGGGGGCGGCAGCAGACCCGCGCGCGTGGTGGCGCCGACCAGGGTGAACGGGGGCAGTTCGAGGGGGATGGCGGTGGCGCCGGGGCCCTTGCCGACGATGACGTCGACGCGGAAGTCCTCCATGGCCATGTACAGCATCTCCTCGGCGGGCCGGGACATGCGGTGGATCTCGTCGAGGAAGAGGACCTCGCCCTCCTGGAGGGAGGAGAGGATCGCCGCGAGGTCGCCGGCGTGCTGGATGGCGGGGCCGCTGGTGATGCGGATCGGGGCGCCCATCTCGGCCGCGATGATCATGGAGAGGGTGGTCTTGCCGAGGCCGGGAGCGCCGGAGAGCAGTACGTGGTCGGAGGTCGCGCCACGCGCGCGTGCGGCCCGCAGGACGAGGTCGAGTTGCTCGCGGACCTTCTCCTGGCCGATGAACTCGTCCAGGTCCTTGGGCCGCAGGGCGGCCTCGACGGCCTGGTCCTCACGGTCGGCGGACGCGCCGACGAGCCGCTCGTCGGCGGTCGCGTCGGTCGTGTCGTCCCAGTTCACTGAAGTTCTCCTCGCCGTGGCGTGCCGGGTGATTCTGCCGGCCGGGGGTCCGGCCCGCGGCGGAGCCGCTGATGGGATGCCGCGCCCCCCGGTAGGACACCGCATTGCTTGTGCCTCGCGTGCCGGTGCCTTGCGGTCCCGTGGTCCGCGGCCCCGTGGTCCGACCGACGGTCAGCGGGTCCGGTTCAGGGTCTGCAGGGCGGCCTTCAGCAGCTGTCCCACCTGGGGTGTGCCCCCGGCGGCCTCGGCCTGGGGGGCGACCGCGGCGACCGCCTCGTCGGCCTCCCGGGTCGCGTACCCGAGGCCGATCAGCGCGGCGTGCAGCTGCTCGCGCCAGCCGGTGGTGACGGCCCTGCCGATCGCCGGGCCACCGGTGCCGAGGGGCTCGCCGAGCCGGTCCTTCAGCTCCAGCAGCAGCTTCTGGGCGCCCTTCTTGCCGATGCCGGGAACGGCGACGAGGGCCTTCTCGTCGCCGGTGGAGACGGCTCGGCGCAGCGCGTCAGGCGTGTGCACGGCGAGCATCGCCTGGGCGAGACGCGGTCCGACACCGCTCGCGGTCTGCAGCAGTTCGAAGACCTGGCGCTCGTCGTCGTCCACGAAGCCGTACAGGGTCAGTGAGTCCTCGCGTACGACGAGGGAGGTGGCGAGCTTGGCCTCCCGGCCCATGCGCAGCCCGGAGAGCGTGTTGGGGGTGCACTGGACGGCGATGCCGATGCCGCCGACCTCGACCACGGCGGAGTCGGGGGCGAGGGCGGCGACCGGGCCGCTGACGAAGGCGATCATGCGGTACGCCCTTTCGATGCGTGCAGGGCGACGGCCTGCTGAAGTCTGTTCTGGGCGGGGGCTCGCCAGATGTGGCAGATGGCGAGCGCGAGGGCGTCGGCGGCGTCGGCGGGCTTGGGCGGCGCGTCGAGCCGCAGCAGGCGGGTCACCATCGCGCCGACCTGGGCCTTGTCGGCGCGTCCGCTGCCGGTGACGGCGGCCTTGACCTCGCTGGGGGTGTGCAGGGCGACGGGGATGCCGCGGCGGGCCGCGCAGAGCATGGCGACCGCGCTGGCCTGGGCCGTGCCCATCACCGTACGCACGTTGTGCTGGCTGAACACCCGCTCCACGGCGACGCATTCGGGCCGGTACTCGTCGAGCCACTGCTCGATGCCCTGCTCGATGGCCACGAGCCGCAGGCCCAACTCGGCGTCCGCCGGGGTCCGTACGACGCCGACACCGCGCATGGTCAGGGGCCGGCCGGCGACTCCTTCGACCACGCCGACACCGCACCGGGTCAACCCGGGGTCAACGCCCAGTACCCGCACCCCAGCCCCCCCTTTTCCTGCGCCTGAGCCGCCGCCGCTCGCGCGGAGGTGGCTGATCGCCGTCGTTCGTCGATCGATGACGGCGATCCACGGACAGCGATCATCATCTGTCCTCGCCAGGCTATCCGTTGCCACCGACAACGACGGTGGGCCGGCAGGACATGTCCTGCCGGCCCACCGAAAGGAAACTCCCGCCGCTCAGGCGTCGACCTTCTCCATGACCTCGTCGCTGACATCGAAGTTGGCGAAGACGTTCTGCACGTCGTCGCTGTCCTCGAGCGCGTCGATCAGCTTGAAGATCTTCCGGGCGCCCTCCTCGTCGAGCTCGACCTGCATGGTCGGGACGAAGTTGGCGTCCGCCGAGTCGTAGTCGATCCCGGCGTCCTGGAGGGCGGTGCGGACCGCGACCAGGTCGGTGGCCTCGGAGACGACCTCGAAGGACTCACCGAGGTCGTTGACCTCCTCGGCGCCCGCGTCGAGCACGGCACCCAGGACGTCGTCCTCGCTCAGCTCGCCCTTGGGGACGATCACGACGCCCTTGCGGTTGAAGAGGTACGAGACGGAGCCCGGGTCGGCCATGTTGCCGCCGTTGCGGGTCATGGCGACGCGGACGTCCGAGGCGGCGCGGTTGCGGTTGTCGGTGAGACACTCGATGAGCACCGCGACACCGTTCGGGCCGTAACCCTCGTACATGATCGTCTCGTAGTCGGCGCCGCCGGCCTCGAGACCGGCACCACGCTTGACCGCGGAGTCGATGTTCTTGTTCGGGACCGAGCTCTTCTTGGCCTTCTGAATGGCGTCGAACAGCGTCGGATTGCCGGCCGGGTCGGCGCCGCCCGTACGGGCCGCGACCTCGATGTTCTTGATCATCTTCGCGAAGAGCTTGCCGCGCTTGGCGTCGATCACGGCCTTCTTGTGCTTCGTCGTAGCCCATTTAGAGTGGCCGGACATCTGCCTGTCTCCTTCGCGTAACCCATCCTGTACGAACTCCCCCAGACCTTAAACGCCCGGGAGGACCCCCGGAGATCCTACAAGGACTCCGGTGTCCGGTTCGCGCGCACCATGTCGACGAAGAGGCCGTGCACGCGGTGGTCGCCGGTCAGTTCCGGGTGGAACGACGTGGCGAGCGCGTTGCCCTGGCGTACGGCGACGATGTGGCCGCCGTGCTCGGCGAGCACCTCGGCCTCGGCACCCACGGACTCGACCCAGGGGGCGCGGATGAAGACGCCCTCGACAGGATCGCCCCCGACGCCCTTGACGTCGACCGTCGCCTCGAAGGACTCGTTCTGACGTCCGAAGGCGTTGCGGCGCACGATCATGTCGATGCCGCCGATGGTCTCCTGACCCGAGCGCGGGTCGAGGATCTTGTCGGCGAGCATGATCATGCCGGCGCAGGTGCCGTAGACGGGCATGCCGCCGCGCACGCGCGCGCGGAGGGGTTCCATCATGCCGAAGAGATGGGCCAGCTTGGAGATGGTGGTGGACTCGCCGCCGGGTATGACGAGGCCGTCGACCTCGGCGAGTTCCTCGGGGCGCCTCACCTCCCTGGCCACGGCGTCGGCCGCGGCCAGGGCGATCAGGTGCTCCCGTACGTCGCCCTGCAGAGCCAGGACGCCTATCACGGGGGTGTTCATCGGTGTGGGTGCCTTACCAGCCGCGGTTGGCGTAGCGCTCGGCCTCGGGGAGGGTGTCGCAGTTGATGCCGACCATGGCCTCGCCCAGGTTGCGCGACGCGTCCGCGATGATCTTGGGGTCGTCGTAGAAGGTGGTGGCCTTCACGATGGCGGCGGCGCGCTTGGCCGGGTCGCCGGACTTGAAGATGCCGGAGCCGACGAAGACGCCCTCGGCACCGAGCTGGCGCATCAGCGCGGCGTCGGCCGGGGTGGCGACGCCACCGGCGGAGAACAGCACGACCGGCAGCTTGCCGAGCTCGGCGACCTCCTTGACGATCTCGTACGGGGCGCGCAGCTCCTTGGCGGCGGCGTACAGCTCGTTGTTGTCGTAGCCGCGCAGCCTGGCGATCTCGTTCTTGATCTGGCGCAGGTGGCGCACGGCCTCGACGACGTTGCCGGTGCCGGCCTCGCCCTTGGAGCGGATCATGGCGGCACCCTCGGCGATGCGGCGCAGGGCCTCACCGAGGTTGGTGGCACCACACACGAACGGCGTGGTGAACGCCCACTTGTCGGAGTGGTTGACCTCGTCGGCCGGGGTGAGGACCTCGGACTCGTCGATGTAGTCGACGCCGAGGGACTGGAGCACCTGGGCCTCGACGAAGTGGCCGATGCGGGACTTGGCCATGACCGGGATGGACACCGCGCTGATGATGCCCTCGATCATGTCGGGGTCGGACATGCGGGCCACGCCGCCGTCCTTGCGGATGTCGGCCGGGACCCGCTCCAGGGCCATGACGGCGACGGCGCCCGCATCCTCGGCGATCTTCGCCTGCTCGGGCGTGACAACGTCCATGATCACGCCGCCCTTGAGCTGCTCGGCCATGCCGCGCTTCACTCGGGCGGTGCCGGTCTCGGGGGCCTGTGCGGGGACGGAGAGCGTGCTGGACACGGGTTGACCTCACTCGGTGAAAGGGGGGGTTCTGCAGCCCCGAGGAAACGCGAGTGGACCAGGCCACAGCAAGGGCCAATGAGGAGGCGGTGGCTCATTTTCCCGGCACACCTGGTGAAGATGCTGGTCAGGCGCTATGTCGTCGGGCGGTCGGCCAGGGCCACCGGCGGCTCGTCGTCCATTTCGAAGGCCATCGGGAACGGCGCGTGCCCGGCCAGCCGGAACCACCGCACCTTGCGATGGCGGCGCAGCGCACGAGCGGCGCGTACGGAGTCGTTGTGGAAGCGCCGGGCCATCGGCACCCGCCGCACCGCCTGCGCCAGCTCGTTCGCCGCCTCCTCGCCCCCCGGGGCCTCCCGGACCACCTCCACCTGCTGCTGCTCCCCGAAGACGGCCCGCAACGCCTGGCTCAGCTCGCTCTCGGCGACCTCGCGCTGCTCCTCCTCGGCCTGCCGGGCCGCGTGGGCCGCCTCGTACAGCACGATCGAGGCGGCCGGATCGAGCACCCCGGCAGTCGCCAGTTCCTGGGCGACGGAGGCACGGCGCAACAGTTGGGCGTCCAACGCGGCGCGGGCGGCGTCGATCCGGGCGTGCAGCCGGTCGAGCCGCCCCGCGGTCCAGCTGAGGTAGAGGCCGATCGCGAAGAGGCCGACGAGGATCCAGATGAGGGTTGCGGTCACGGGCGGCAAGGCTACCGGGGCCCGGCCGCGGCTCCGCGCGGCGCCGGACGGAGCACGCGGTCACCGGTCCGCGAGGCACCGGACGCGGCGCCCGGTCGACGAGTCGGGGGTGTTCCTGGAGCGGGCGGCGACGCGGTACCGGTCGCGGTACGAGGCGTGGCACAGGCAGGAGATCCGGAACGGCTCCACGGTCACCGTACGGACGCATCCCTCGGCGTCGTCCGGATACCCCTCGCCGAAGGCGTCACCACATGCGGAACTCACCGCCGGGGAGGGTGACCGCGCAGGCGTCGAGGGCCGCTCGGTCGCCGCTTCGCGGAGCGGGTACCGAAGGTTGGAAAAGCGGACTGTCCTCCCCGCGCGCGGTGCACAGCACGGCGCCCCGCGCGCCGGAGAGGTCGTCTCAGTCCCGTGCCAGTCCGAACCGCGCCCGCAGCCCGGTCCGTTCGTCGGCGGCCACGGCGGCCGCTCCGTCCGTCACCGTCTCGTACACGGACAGGATGTCGGCGCCCACGGTCGACCAGTCGAAGCGCCGCACATGGGCGCTCCCCCGCTCGCGCAGCTCGGCCCGGCGCCCTGGGTCGCCGAGCAGTCGCAGCGCCGACTCGGCCAGCGCGTCGGCGTCCTCGTTGGCGAACAGTTCCCCCGCCGCCCCCTGGTCGAGCACCTGGGCGAAGGCGTCCAGGTCCGACGCGAGCACCGGAGCGCCCGCCGACATCGCCTCGACCAGGATGATCCCGAAGCTCTCGCCGCCGGTGTTGGGGGCCACGTACACGTCGACGCTGCGCAGGAAGCGCGCCTTGTCCTCGTCGCTGACCATGCCGAGGAACCGGACGTGCTCGCGCATCTCCTTGGGCAGCGTCTCCACGGCCTCCTCCTCGTCGCCGCGCCCGGCGACCAGGAGCCGGGTTCCCGGGCGCTCGGCGAGGATCTTCGGCAGGGCCTTCATGAGCACCGGCAGGCCCTTGCGGGGCTCGTCGATACGGCCGATGAAGCCGAGCGTGTCCCCCTGCCACTCGGGGTCGGGCTTGGCCCGCGCGAAGAAGTCCACGTCCACGCCGTTCGGGATGACGACGGCGTCCCCGCCCAGGTGTTCGACCAGGGTGCGACGCGCGTACTCGCTCACCGCGATGCGCGCGCTGATCTTCTCCAGCGCGGGCTGCAGGATCGGGTACGCGGCGATCATCGCCCGGGAGCGCGGGTTGGACGTGTGGAAGGTGGCCACGATCGGGCCCTGCGCCGCCCAGCACGTCAGCAGGCCGAGCGACGGCGAGGTCGGCTCGTGGATGTGGATCACGTCGAACTCGCCGTCGTGCAGCCAGCGCCGCACCCGGGCCGCGGACAGGAACCCGAAGTTCAGGCGGGCCACCGAGCCGTTGTAGGGCACCGGAACCGCGCGGCCCGCCGAGACGACGTACGGCGGCAGGGGGGTGTCGTCGTCCGCCGGAGCGAGGACGGACACCTCGTGCCCGAGACGGATGAGGTGCTCGGCCAGATCCCGGATGTGGAACTGGACGCCGCCCGGCACGTCCCAGGAGTACGGGCAGACGATGCCGATCCTCACAGCCGTCCCCCGTCGGTGGACTCCGTGCGAGGTTCCAGGTCGGCGAGCCACAGCCGTTGCAGCATGTGCCAGTCCTCCGGATGGTCGGCGATCCCCGTGGCGAAGGCATCGGCCAGCGCCTGTGTCATGACAGACGTCTTCTCGGCCCGCGTACCTGTCTCGGGCACCTCGACCGGCGGATGAAGCCGGCCCTTCATCACGGGTGACTCGTCGTACCAGAGCGTCGCCGCCAGCAGGACGGCGCCGGTCTGCTGGGCGAGCAGCGCCGGTCCGGCCGGCATCCGGGTGGTCGCGCCGAAGAAGTCGACCTCGACGCCCGACGCGGACAGGTCACGGTCCGCGACCAGACAGACGAGGCCGCCGTCGCGCAGCCGGCGCGCCAGCGTGCCGAAAGCGGAGCCCCCGCTGTGCGGCAGCACCTCCATGCCGAGGCCCTCGCGGTAGGCGACGAACCGGTCGTACAGGGACTCGGGCCTGAGGCGCTCCGCGACCGTCGTGAACGGCGTCTCCAGCTTGGTGGTGACCCAGGCGCCGGCCAGGTCCCAGTTGCCCAGGTGCGGCAGCGCGAGGACGACGCCCCGGCCGGAGGCCAGCCCGTCGGTGAGGTGGTGCAGGTCCTTCGGGTCGAAGCCGTTCTTCACCCGCTCCGCGCTCCACGCGGGCAGCCGGAAGGACTCCATCCAGTAACGCAGATAGGAACGCATCCCCGCCCTGGACAGCTCGGCGAGCCGCTCGGGGGTCGCGTCGGGCACCACGCGCGCGTAGTTGCTCTCCAGACGTCGTACGCCCTTGCCGCGCCGCTTCCAGGTGAGGTCCGCGACGGTTTGTCCGAGCCGCGCGGCGACCGGCTCGGGGAGCTTCCTGACGGTGCTCCAGCCGAGCGCGTAGGCCCCGTCCGTCAGCCGCTCCTGCAGACTGCTCACGACGCGGCTCCGCTCCCCTGCGAGGCGTTCTCGGCGGCGGTCGCGGCGTCCGCCTCCGCGGACTCGCGGCGGACCGTGACGACACGCTGGATCAGCGTGACCAGGCTGCCGACGGCGACGATCCACAGAGCGATCGGCAGCAGCACCTGGATGCCGGGCACGCCGAACTTGTGCAGCCCGGCGAAACCGGCCGCGACCAGCGAGATCACCAGGCGTTCGGCGCGCTCGACCAGACCGTTGACGGCGACCGGCAGACCGATCGACTCGCCACGCGCCTTGGTGTACGAGACCACCTGGCCACTGGCCAGACAGAAGATCGAGACGGCGCACAGCACGTTGTTGTCACCGCCGCCCGCGTACCAGAGGGCGAAGCCGCCGAAGATCGCGCCGTCGGCGACCCGGTCCAGGGTGGAGTCCAGGAACGCGCCCCAGCGGCTGGTGCGGCCGAGCTGGCGGGCCATGTTGCCGTCGACGAGGTCCGAGAAGACGAACAGCGTGATGACGATCGTGCCCCAGAAGAACTCCCCCCGGGGGTAGAAGACCAGCGCGCCCGCGATCACTCCGGCGGTGCCGAGGAGCGTGACCGTGTCGGGGCTCACGCCCCGGCGGATGAGAAACGCGGCGAACGGTGTGAGGACACGCGTGAAGAATGCACGCGCGTACTTGTTCAGCATGGCCTTCCCGATGGTCGGTGTCGCCGCGCGGCCCCTGCTGGCCACCGGCTGGCCCATCGTAGCCACGCGCGCGCTTGTGCGACGGTCGGGCACCCGCACCCTCCGTGTCATGGCCTGATGCGTCCGTGTCACGCCGCGATCGCGTCCGTCGTATGGACGCACCGTGACGGGAGTGCAAAGCTCGAAGACACCGCGGGCGTCATCGGAGCCGCCACCGCACGCGGATCCGCACGTCCGCGCCCACAGTGACCTCACCGTGCACGGGAGGCAAGGCCATGGGCGACAAGGCGAACGCACACCCCGGAGCCGCCGGCAGGGCTACGGCGGCCGACCACCCCGCGTCCGTACGGAATGTGGTGCTGGTCGGCCACAGCGGATCGGGCAAGACGACTTTGGTGGAAGCTCTCGCGCTGACGGCGGGAGCAGTGAACCGGGCGGGCCGCGTCGAGGACGGCGGCACCGTCTCCGACTACGACGACATCGAGCACCGCCAGAAGCGCTCGGTGCAGCTCTCGCTCGTCCCCGTCGACTGGGACGGGTACAAGATCAACATCTTGGACACCCCCGGATACGCCGACTTCGTCGGTGAACTCAGGGCCGGTCTGCGAGCTGCGGACGCGGCCCTTTTCGTGGTCTCCGCCTCGGACGGCGTGGACGGCTCGACCCGCATGGTGTGGGAGGAGTGCGCGGCGGTCGGCATGCCGCGCGCCATCGTCGTCACGCATCTGGAGGCGGCCCGGGCGGACTTCGACGAGATGACCCGGACCTGCGCGGAGGCCTTCGGCGCCGACGACCCCGACGCCGTACTGCCGCTGTATCTGCCGCTCCACGGCGAGCAGGGGCCCGACGGGCACGCGCCCGTGACCGGCCTGACCGGACTGCTCTCCCAGCGGCTGTTCGACTACTCCACCGGGGAGCGCAAGGAGTCGGAGCCCGGCCCGGACCAGCTGCCGCTCCTGGCGCAGGCCCGCAACCGGCTGATCGAGGGAATCATCGCCGAGAGCGAGGACGAGACCCTCATGGACCGCTATCTCGGCGGCGAGGAGATCGACGTCAAGACGCTCGTGCAGGACCTGGAGCGGGCCGTGGCGCGCGGGACCTTCTTCCCGGTGCTGGCCGCCGCGCCCGCCGCCGAGGGCGCCCGTCAGGGCCTCGGCACGGTCGAGCTCCTCGAGCTGATCACGGGCGGCTTCCCGACCCCGCTGGAGCGCGCCGCGCCCAAGGTCACCACGCCCGACGGCACGGCGCGCGAGGTCACGGCCTGCGACCCGGGCGGACCGCTGGTGGCGGAGGTCGTGAAGACCGCCAGCGATCCCTATGTGGGCCGGGTCTCCCTCGTCCGCGTCTTCTCCGGAACCCTGCGCGCCGACGACACGGTGCACGTCTCCGGGCACGGCCTGGCCGACCGCGGGCACGAGGACCACGATGTCGACGAGCGCATCGGCGCCCTGTCCACGCCGTTCGGAAAGCAGCAGCGCTCCCTCACGCACTGCATCGCGGGCGATCTGGCCTGCGTGGCGAAGCTGAATCGCGCGGAGACCGGCGACACCCTCTCCGCCAAGGACGACCCGCTGCTGATGGCGCCGTGGGAGATGCCCGATCCGCTGCTGCCGCTGGCCATCCAGGCGCACAGCAAGGCGGACGAGGACAAACTCAGCCAGGGTCTGGGCAGGCTGGTGGCCGAGGATCCGACCATGCGCCTGGAACAGAACCAGCACACCCACCAGGTGGTGCTCTGGTGCCTGGGCGAGGCACACGCGGACGTCGCACTGGAGCGGCTGCGCAACCGGTACGGCGTCCAGGTCGACGTGATCCCGCACAAGGTCGCCCTGCGGGAGACGTTCGCGGGCAGGGCCGCCGGGCGCGGCCGCCATGTGAAACAGTCCGGCGGCCACGGGCAGTACGCGATCTGCGAGATCGAGGTCGAGCCGCTGCCAGGCGGCGCCGGCATCGAGTTCGTGGACAAGGTCGTCGGCGGTGCCGTGCCCCGGCAGTTCATCCCGTCCGTGGAGAAGGGTGTACGGGCCCAGGCGGCCAGGGGTGTCGCGGCCGGCTATCCGCTCATCGACGTACGGGTCACGCTGCTCGACGGCAAGGCGCACTCCGTGGACTCCTCCGACGCGGCCTTCCAGACGGCGGGCGCGCTGGCCCTGCGCGAGGCGGCGGCCGACGCCAGGATCCATCTCCTGGAGCCGGTGGCCGAGGTGACCGTCCTGGTCGGCGACGACTACGTGGGCACCGTGATGAGCGATCTGTCCGGGCGGCGCGGGCGCGTGGTCGGCACCGAGCAGGCGGGCGGCGGGCGCACGCTCGTACGGGCCGAGGTGCCGGAGATCGAGATCGGCCGGTACGCCGTCGATCTGCGCTCCCTCTCGCACGGCACCGCCCGTTTCAGCCGCGCCTACGCACGGCACGAACCGATGCCCCCTCAGGTTGCGGAGCGGCTCCGCGAACAGACGCGGCAGGCCTCGTAGTTGGAACGCGTCACCGCGCAGGACCGGACTGAGGACCGAACCGGTGACGCCCGTCTCCCGTCGGCGGACGGCTTCTCGGCCGTCCGCCGACGAATGTCGGTGGCGGCGGATACGCTGATGACCTGATCAAGTTGTGACTGCATCAGCACGATGACCTGTTCAACAGGTGTGCGGGGCAAGGAAGTCGGGAAGGCCGCAGAAGCGGGATCGGCGGCGATGGGGGCGGCAGTGGCGGACGACGGATTCGATTTCAGCCCGGGGGCGCAGGTGCCCCTGTCGGGCTCCGCGGGCCAGACGGCGGCGACCTTCGCCCTGGCTTCGGCGGCCTACCGGGACAACCCGGTCGAGGAGATCCTCAAGGCCGACAACGAGTGGCACCAGTCGACGGTCAAGGGCCCCCGCAGAGGTGCGAAGATCCTGCGGCCCAACCTCGGCGAGGCCTTCTCCCGAGCGGTGATCGACCGCATGCTCGGAGTCGGCCGCAACCCGCTCATCCAGTCCTTCGGCACGGAGCCGCAGGTCATCGTCGAGCACTGCCTGGCGGCGCACAACATCCGCCGGGAGCGGGACAACTGGCTCACGGCGGTGATAGTGCTGTGCGGCCTGATCTTCCTGCCGGGCCTCATCGTCTGGCTGCTGGTCTTCCAGATCCGGACGGCCATCGCCCGGCGCGAGGACAAGCGCGCCTCCGCCCTCGGCACCACCCTGCTGGTCGCCGTGGGCGCCCTCGCCGTGATCTTCCTGATCCGTATGCCCTTCACGGGCTTCTGGGGCTGGTACGCGCGCGCGGCGGTCGTCGTCCCGGTCGTCGGCTGGCTGTGGGCCAAGCAGATCTGCGAACGCACGGCCAAGGATCTGCGGGAGCGCTGGGACAGCCTGCTGGCCGGCGGCGCCATCGGCGCCAAGGTCCCGGAGGCCGTGCCCGGCAGCCCCGGCGAGACCGCGGCCGAGCAGCTGCGCCAGTCCCTCGCCCGGCTCAGCGCCGAGCAGCAGTCCAACTCCGTCTTCTACGCGGGCCCCAAGGGCATACTCGGCATGGGCACGCGCTGGGGCAGCTGGCAGCTCGCCGAGGACCTGGTGCCGCGCGAGGCGGGCAAGGAGATCCACCCCTTCCGCAGCTGGGACGTCATACGGTCCATCCACGACCAGCTGCGCATGCTGGAGCGCGGCCCCCTCAACACCGGCGGTTTCCCCAAGCCGTCGATCAAGCACTGGGTCGTCACACCGATCGGTGAGAACGCCAAGGCGGTCTCCCGTCCGGGCGGCACGGACGTCGACGCGTACCAGGTCAAGAACCACGCGATACAGGACATCTGCAACAAGCAGCAGTTCGGCAGCGGCGACCGGCACTACCTCGGGGTCCAGTGGACGCTCTGGGACGGCCAGCTGATCATCACCATGCTGATCACCGTGACCGTGCTGCACGAGACACTGCGCATCGAGGTCACCGGCCACGCCCTGGGCCCGGTGAACTCCCTGTTCACCACGAAGCCGGAGGCCCCCTCGAAGCAGGTCGCCAAGTCGGTCAGGTTCTGGGAGACCCGCACGGTCAAGCTCCCGCTGGTCGACGCCGACGAGGTGGTACGCCTCGCGGTCCGCGCGCCCCTCACCTGGTATCCGCCGCTGCTCAACTGGCTCGGCGGCTCGCTGACGCTCCCCGAGCCCTTCGGGCTGCGGCACGCCTGGGCGGACCAGCCGTGGCGGCACCGCTTCATGGCCGACGACGCGCTGCGGGCCGCGACGCCCGTGCTGCGCGTGGTGCACGCGGCGGCGATCAGGGTGCTGGAGGAGAACGGCGTGGACACGGAGAAGTTCGGCAACCGCTCGTCCTTCCTCAGCACCGCGGTCCAGGACCCGACACCGAGGAAGGCGGACGTGTACGACGCGTAGCGCCTCCGGCGCGCGGGCCCACTCGGGCGGGCCCGCGCGGCACCGCCCCAGGGCCCGTCCGGCTGATCAGGTCGTGCCAGGCCCCGGGTATCCGGCGTGATCCGCCGGACACGCCCTGGCTAGGCAGCCGTGGGCCAGGCCTCCGCCAGCATCTTCCGGGTGTCCGCGAGGAGCTGCGGCAGCACCTTGGTGTGGCCGACGACCGGCATGAAGTTGGTGTCGCCGCCCCAGCGCGGCACGATGTGCTGGTGGAGGTGGGCGGCGATGCCCGCACCCGCCACCGTGCCCTGGTTCATGCCGATGTTGAAGCCGTGCGCTCCCGACGCCGTACGCAGCGCGGTCATCGCCTGCTTGGTCAGCTCGGCGAGTTCGGCGGTCTCCGACTCGGTGAGGTCCGTGTAGTCGGCGACATGGCGGTAGGGCACGACCATCAGATGGCCGCCGTTGTACGGGTACAGGTTGAGCACCGCGTACACCTGCTCGCCGCGCCGGACGATGAGCCCGTCCTCGTCGGACTTGGCCGGGATCGAGCAGAAGGGACAGCCGTCGTCGGCCCCCGGACCGGTGGGCTTGTTCTCGCCCTGGATGTACGCCATCCGATGAGGCGTCCACAGGCGCTGGAACGCGTCCTGCGTTCCCACTCCGATCTGCTGCTCCGGCTCACTCGTCATGAGGTGCAGCATATTGCTTCGCCCGTTCGCGGCGTGTCGGCGGGGCTCCGGCAGAATCGTCCGGGACCAAGCTGGGCCGATGGACGACCAGAGCCGCTACGACCGCTGGGAGCGGTGCGCCGAGATCCCGCTGGGGGTGGCGTCGCTCCTCTGTCCGAGCTCGTACGCGGTGCAGGTCCTGGGGCACGGTCTGCCCGAGGCCGGGCGCGACCTCTGCTTTCCCGGTGACGTGCGCCGGAAAGGGCACACGGCCCCGCACGATCCCCGTAGGCGAACCTCTGCGGCAGCCACGACGAGGAGGAGGACGAGAGGAGGCCCCCGGGGAGCTGACGGCTCCCCGGGGGCCTCCCCCTCACGTGCGACGTACGCGTCAGACCTGTGTCCGCTCCTCGACGACCTTCGCGATCTTGGCGATGGCCTCGTCGAGCGGGATGCCGTTCTCCTGCGAGCCGTCGCGGTAGCGGAAGGAGACGGCGCCGGCCGTCATGTCCTCGTCGCCCGCGATGACCATGAAGGGCACCTTCTGCTTCTGCGCGTTGCGGATCTTCTTCTGCATACGGTCCGAGGACGAGTCGACCTCGACCCGCAGGCCCTTCTTCTTCGCCTCGGCGGCAAACTTCTGCAGGTACTCGACGTGCGCGTCGCCGATCGGGATGCCGACCGCCTGGACGGGCGCCAGCCACGCCGGGAACGCGCCCGCGTAGTGCTCGAGGAGCACCGCGAAGAACCGCTCGATGGAGCCGAACAGGGCGCGGTGGATCATGACCGGACGCTGCTTGGAGCCGTCGGGGCCCGTGTACTCCAGGTCGAAGCGCTCCGGCAGGTTGAAGTCGAGCTGCACGGTCGACATCTGCCAGGTGCGGCCGATGGCGTCCTTGGCCTGGACGGAGATCTTCGGGCCGTAGAACGCGGCGCCGCCCGGGTCCGGGACCAGCGGCAGGCCCTGCTTCTCGGCCACCTGCCGCAGCGTCTCGGTGGCCTCCTCCCAGACCTCGTCCGAGCCGACGAACTTCTCCGGGTCCTTGGTGGACAGCTCCAGGTAGAAGTCGGTCAGGCCGTAGTCGCGCAGCAGGTTCAGCACGAAGGTGAGCGTCTTGTCAAGCTCGTCGGCCATCTTCTCGCGCGTGCAGTAGATGTGCGCGTCGTCCTGGGTGAAGCCGCGGGCCCGGGTGAGGCCGTGCACGACGCCCGACTTCTCGTACCGGTACACGGTCCCGAACTCGAAGAGGCGCAGCGGCAGTTCACGGTACGAGCGGCCGCGCGCGTCGAAGATCAGGTTGTGCATCGGGCAGTTCATGGGCTTGAGGTAGTAGTCCACGCCCTCGTCGAGCTGCATGGGCGGGTACATGCCGTCGGCGTACCAGTCCAGGTGGCCCGAGGTCTCGAAGAGCTTCCCCTTGGTGGCGTGCGGGGTGTAGACGAACTCGTAGCCCTCTTCCTCGTGGCGGCGCCGCGAGTAGTCCTCCATCACCCGGCGGACGATGCCGCCCTTGGGGTGGAAGACGGCGAGGCCGGAGCCGATCTGGTCCGGGATGGAGAACAGGTCCAGCTCGTTGCCCAGCTTGCGGTGGTCGCGCTTCTCCGCCTCGGCGAGGAAGTCGAGGTGCGCCTTCAGCTCGTCCTTCGACGGCCAGGCGGTGCCGTAGATGCGCTGGAGCATCGGGTTCTTCTCGCTGCCGCGCCAGTACGCGGCGGCGTTGCGCATCAGCTTGAACGCCGGGATGTTCCGGGTGGTGGGCAGGTGGGGACCGCGGCAGAGGTCCTTCCAACACAGGTCACCGGTCTTGGCGTCGAGGTTGTCGTAGATGGTCAGCTCGCCGGAGCCGACCTCGACATTCGCCCCGTCGTCGTTGGAGGCGGAGCCCTTGATGCCGATCAGTTCCAGCTTGTACGGCTCGTCCGCCAGCTCCTCACGGGCCGCCTCATCGGTGACGACGCGGCGCGAGAAGCGCTGGCCGCGCTTCTGGATCTCCTGCATCTTCTTCTCGATGGCCTTGAGATCCTCGGGCGTGAACGGCTTCGCGACGTCGAAGTCGTAGTAGAAGCCGTCCTTGACCGGCGGGCCGATGCCCAGCTTGGCCTCGGGGAACAGCTCCTGCACGGCCTGGGCCATGACGTGCGCGGTGGAGTGGCGCAGGATGTTGAGGCCGTCCTCGGAGGAGATCTGGACGGGCTCGACCTCCTCGCCGTCCTTCACCTCGTAGGCCAGGTCCTTCAGCTCGCCGCCCACACGGGCCGCGACGACGGTGCGCTCGCCGGGGAAGAGGTCGGCGGCCGTAGTGCCCGTCGTCACCACGCGCTCTTCCCGCTCGGAATCGCGTTGGATGATCACACGGACGTCTGACACCGGTCTCTCCTACCTACGGGGCACGCTCGCATCTTCTATTGCGCGCGCAATACAAAGGCGATCGTACCGAGACCGGGGTGCCCCTCGCGAAACGGTTATGTCAGTCCCCGCTGCACGCCTCCTCGAAGAAGTCCAGGTTCTCCTGGAGCGACTTCATCAGCCGGTCCCGCTCCGCCTCGTCGACCTGCACCGGCGCCACCTCGGACACGTCCGTGAGCCGCCGGAAACCGCCCCGGCTCTCCAGCCGCCCGTGCACCAGCACGGGCAGCCCGACGAGGTGGGCGTGGCCCGCTGTCCGGTACGACTCCTCGTCCAGCGTCATCCGTACGTGCGGCACCTCGGCCCCCGCCAGGACCCGCAGCCGTACGGCGCCCGCGCCGCGCGGCCCCGACCTGCGCATCCGTACGACCGTGCCGGTGATCCGCACCGGCACGGAGGGCTCCTCGCGCAGATAGCGGGCGCCCGCCTCGCGCAGGAAGGGCAGGTCGCCGGGCGAGAACTCGACGGCTTCGGCGGGCGCCGCGCAGCCTTCGGGGACACCGGCGGCGGGCGCCCACTCGACGGCGATCCGGGCGCCCTCCGTGCCGCGGACGAGGGCGACCAGCGCCTCGGTGAGCTCATGGCTGACGCCGGCCTGGACGGCCGCGTCGAAGGCTTCCATGCCGCCGGTGGCCCGCCGGTAGTCGACGGCCTCGCGGACCGAGTACAGGGCCTGGTGCAGTCGTACGGCGAGGGGGCGCTCCGTCTCGACGGGCACGAACGCGGTGAGCCGGTGTCCCCCGGGGGCGGCGCCGACCAGGACGCTCTCCAGGGACGCGGCGGCGGGCCGCCGGTGCCGGGCGCCGTGGTAGCCGGCCCGCCCGCGCGTGGCGAGTGCGCCCGCGAGCAGCATCTGCCGGGCGGCGGTGCGCAGCTGGTCCTCGACGGGCCAGGGCGCGGCGCCCGCGGGCCCGGCCGGGACGTCCCGCCACCAGTGGATCTCGTCGCTGGGCACGGCGAGCGCGATCAGGACGTCCCGGGCTGAGGGGGATCCGCTGCGGGAGAGCGCGACGAGGGCTTCGCCGAGCAGGTCGTCGCTGTCGGGGAAGGCCCGGCTCTCGGGCACCAGCAGGCTTGTGCCGCCGCTGCCGGGTCCCGGTGGGGTCCAGCGGCCGTAGCGTCCGGCGGGTCCGCCGCGCCGCTGCCAGCCGTGGCGGTGCAGGAGGGCGCTGAGGACGGCGGGGTCGACCTGGCCCGGGTCGGGCGGCTGGTTCTCCGGGAGGGCCTCGACCGGGTGGGGCCGCACGGGGCGTAGGGGTTCGTGGGTCGGGCGGTGCGTCACGGTCTGCCTCCCGTTCCGACCCGCGTCATGATCTCGCAGAGCGCTCGGTCGTCGAAGATGCGCGAGGTCGGTATGCGCACGGTGGTCCTGCGCCGGCCGGTGACGGCATGTCCGGCGAGGTTGATCCAGTAGCAGCAGTGCCGCAGGTCGAGGCGGTCGTGGCTGGCGCGCAGCCAGTCGTCCTGGGCCCGGGGCACGAGCATCACGACCAGGATCTTGTGCACCGAGACCGGGGTGCGGGCGAGCTTCGCCAGGTGCGCGTTGTCGAGCGTGAAGGAGAAGGCGGGGCCCGGCGGATTCGGCGGGATCTGGTACGTGCACTTGAGCTGCACCTTGATGGTGACTTCGTCGTCGACCGTGTGCCCGGGGGCGCTGTGGCTGACGTGCCAGTCGATGCCGTTGTCCGGAAAGGGCTGGGACAGCGAGCAGCCCGCGGCCGCCGCGACCGCGTGCAGGTAGCCCACCTGCAGTGTCTCCATGCAGGCGGTGGTGGCGAGGGTGCCGCGAGGGGGTGCCGTGCGCTGGGGCAGCAGCCCGCCCCGTTCGGGCTGCGCTATCGCCATGACCAACAGCCTTCCAGACCAAGTGAATCCCCGTGCCGGGTCGCTGAACTGCAAAGACCCGTACCCCTGTTGTCTCCTTCCGGCGTACGGCGCAAACAGCCCGGGTATCACCAAACAGGCAGAAGACGGAGCGTCAGCCACCGCGGGTGAACGAGGAGTTGTGTTCGTATGACGTGCTGGTACGAAGGCCCCTTGGCCGCGTTCGACACGGAGACCACGGGCGTGGACGTCGAGACCGACCGGATCGTGTCGGCCGCCGTCGTCGTCCAGGACGCCCCGGGGGCCCGTCCGCGGGTGTCCCGGTGGCTGGTGAACCCCGGAGTGCCGGTGCCGGCCGGTGCGACGGCGGTGCACGGACTGACCGACGAGCATCTTCAGCGCAACGGCCGCTGGCCGTCGCCGGTGATGGACGAGATAGCCAGGGAGCTGGGAGAACAGGCCACCGCGGGCCGGCCGCTCGTGGTGATGAACGCGCCGTTCGATCTCACGCTCCTGGACCGGGAGTTGCGCCGTCATCGCGCCTCCTGCCTCGACCACTGGTTCGAGTCGGCGCCGCTGCGCGTGCTCGATCCCCGGGTACTCGACAAGCATCTGGACCGCTACCGCAAGGGCCGCCGCACGCTCACCGATCTGTGCGCCCACTACGACGTCGCCCTTGAGGGCGCGCACGACGCGGCGGCCGACGCGCTGGCCGCGATGGAGGTCGTACGGGCGGTGGGGCGCCGTTTCGCTACCCGGCTGGAGCGGCTCTCGCCGGCCGAGCTGCACACCTTGCAGGCGGTGTGGCACGCGGCACAGGCGCGCGGGCTTCAGGCGTGGTTCGCGCGCAGCGGTACGCCGGAGGCGGTGGACCCGGCGTGGCCGCTGCGTCCGGAGCTGCCGGCGGCGGCGTGAGCACAAAAGCGTGAGCACAAAACACGGTGTGAGCACAAAAAAACCGGTCCGTCTGCGACGGACCGGTTTCTCCCGGTGGGCGATACTGGGTTCGAACCAGTGACCTCTTCGGTGTGAACGAAGCGCTCTCCCACTGAGCTAATCGCCCGGGAACGCACTGAACAATACAGGTCCCCTCGGGTTTCGTTCAAACCGCTTGCCGGCCGCCGTCCAGGTGGGCGAGGAGTCCGCGTTGTCCGGCCCGCATCATCAGGGCGTGGTTGGCGCGGAAGACGGGCCGTCCCGGCACGGCGAACCGCCTCAGCAGCGGCTTGCGCACGTCGACTTCCTGGTCGTAGCGGGCGAGGGTGCCCGGTCCGCCGGCGGTGACGGTCCAGCGTGCCCAGCCGTCGATGTCACCGGTCATGGTGATCTCCAGGATCCCGGCCGCCGTGTCGTGCCGCACGTCCCGCGCGGTGAACGTCATGTCGTACGGAAGCAGGGAGCGGATCCTGATCACTCCGCAGTCCTCGTCGAGCCGCGTCACCTCGCGCACCTGCGGCCACCAGCGCGGGTAGTCCTCGACCCGCTCGAGCGCGGCATACACGCGGGCGGGCGGTGCCGGCAGCGCCCACAGGCTGCGGAAGCGGTAGTGACTCCAGTCCATGCCCCGAGTCTGCCGGTGGGGAGGCCTGCCGTGGGAGATCTGAGTACGGACTGAGTATGTGCGCTCATGCCGTGCGCCGTGACGCGGACCACACTCCAAGGCATGACCCATATCCCGCCCCCGGCCGAGGAGTTGCGGATCCTCGACGGGGAGCTGCGGCAACTCGACGCCCGCCGCGCCCTGCTGCTGACCCGCCGCGCCTGGCTGATCGGCGTTCTCCACTCGGCCCCCGTACCGCCCCCGCCTCCCCCGCGGCGGCCCGAGACGACCGCCCCGAGCGTGCAGAACGTGCTCCTGGTGCTCGGCGGCATCCTGCTGACCGTCGCCGCGATCGCGTTCACGCTGGTCAGCTGGGGGCATCTGGGGATCACCGGGCGGGCCGTGGTGCTCGCGGCGGTGACGCTGGCGGCACTCGCCACTCCCGTCGCGCTGCTCAGGCGCGGGCTGCGCTCGACCGCCGAGTCGGTGGCGGGCCTCGGCCTCGCGCTGACGGTGCTCGACGCCTACGCCCTGCACGAGGCGGCGCTCCCCGGGGCGAACGGCACGGCTTACGCGGCGCTCGCCTCGGCCGTCCTGGCGGGGGTCTGGGCTGCGTACGGCCAGGGCCTCGGCGCGCTGCTCGGCCGGCCCGAGCGGGCCGCCGCTCGTCTCCCGCTGCGGCTGCCTCTTCCGGCCGCGCTGGTCGCCGTCCAATTCCCGCTCCTGCTCTGGGCGATCGCAGCGGGTGCGGGTCCGCACACGCTCACGGGCGCGCTGTTGACGACGGCCGCGTTCGACACGGTTGTCGCGCTCCGGGTGTCCGTGAGATCCGTACGTCTCGTCGCCGCCGTCGGCGCGTACGGCATGGGCGGCTGGGGCGTGCTGGCGGCCGGCCGGCTCTCCTTCGAGGCCACCGGTCCGAGCGCCGCCGCCCGTGCGGCGGCGCTCCTCGCCTTCGCGGCGGTGATCGCACTGGGCACGGCCTGGCGGGCACCGAGGGTGGACCTCGCCGTCGGCACCGCGGTGACCGGCGGCCTCCTGCTGGTCGCGGGCCTCGGCGGCATCCTGCGTGTGTCGCTGCCGGCCGACTGGACGGTGGTCGGGTATCTGGTGTGCGCCGTCGCCCTGCTGACGGTCGTACGCGGCCCGCTTCCCGAGCCCGTACGCCTCGGTCTCGCCTGGGCCTCCGGCTCCGTCCAGGCGCTCGCCGTGGTCTCGGCGCTGCCCCCGGTCGCCGTCGCGCTGCTGGGTCCGGCGGGCTGGGCGGGGCGGATCTGGTCGGGCGCCCCGTCGGACATCCGGGCCGCGGTGACCGCCGGCACGCCCTGGCCGCCGGACGCGGCGACGGCACCGCTCGTACTGGCCGTCGTCGCCGGTGTCTCGGTCTGGGCGCTGCGCACCACACAGTGGCGGCCGCAGGCCATGACCGGCGCCCTGGTGCTGGGATGGGCGACGGCGCTCGTCCTCCCCGCGACGCTGGAACTCCCCTACGTCGTGGGGCTGTTCGCGCTGGGGCTGACCGCGGCGACGGCGGTGGCCGTGGCGGCGTACGCACGTCGGGCGCCGACGGCTTACACGGCCACCGCGCTCGCCCTGATCACGTCCGTCAGCCTCTCCTTCCTCTCGCTGACCTCCCGGCCCGCGACCCTCGGCGTACTGGCCGCCCTGACCGCCCTGTTCGCGGTCGCCGCCGTGAAGGTGCGGCCGGCCTCCGTCTGGGCGAGCACGTCCCTCGCCGGTGCCACCGCGCTGGCCTGTGCCGCGGGAGCCGCCGCCGGGTGGGCGCCGGCGCACACCGCGCTGCTCGTCCTGGTCGTCCCGTGCGGGGCGGCCCTGCTTGCGGCGCGGCTCGACGAGCCCGGGACCACCACCGCCGTGGAAGTCACCGGCTCCGTCGCGGGCCTGGTGGCGGTCGGTCTCGCCGTCACCGATCCCCCGCTGCTGGCGCTCGTCCTCGCCCTGTGCGGGGTGATCGCCGCCGGCACCGCCGTCCGGGCGGACCGCAGGAGCGTCGGCTACGCGGCCACGGCCCTGTTCGTGCTGGCGACGTGGGTGCGCCTGGGGTCCTGGGGCGTCGGCGCCCCGGAGGCGTACACCTTGCCGGTGACCGTCCCCGCGCTGCTCGTGGGGGTCGTCCGGCGGCGCCGGGATCCGCTCGCCTCGTCCTGGACGGCGTACGGCCCCGGCCTCGCGGCGACGCTCGTGCCGAGTCTGCTGACGGCATGGGGCGACGCGCACTGGCTACGCCCGCTGCTGCTCGGGGCGGCGGCGCTCCTCGTCACCCTGCTGGGCGCCCGCCACCGCCTCCGGGCGCCCCTGCTGCTCGGCGGGGCCGTGCTGGCGCTGGACGCGCTGCACGAACTCGCCCCGTATCTGGTGCAGTTGGCCGGTGTGCTCCCGCGCTGGCTGCCTCCCGCCCTCGCCGGGCTGGTGCTGCTCGCGGTCGGGGCGACGTACGAGCAGCGGATCCGGGACGCCCGACGGGTGCGGGAGGTGCTGGGGAGGATGTACTGAGCGCGGTCGACCGGCCGCTCAGGGCATCTTGTCGCCCAGCAGCGCCAGGTTCTCGATGGCGGCGAGGCCGTACAGCGCGGTGTCGTTCGAGCTGACCCAGTTGGCCTCGCTGCCCGCCACCAGGGTGACGGGGCCGCTCAGCTTCTCCGTCTTCCAGGGCGAGGACTCCATGTAGCCGTCGGAGCTGTAGAACTTCGTCCAGGCGCGCTTGGCGAGTGTCGCGTCGCCGGTCTGTACGGCGGCGTACGCGTCGAGGCGCGAGTGGCCCTGGAACAGCAGCAGGGAGCCGAAGTTGGAACCGTACCGTGCCGCCTGTTCGGTCTTGCTGGCGTTGAAGTAGCGGCAGTAGTCGAGGTAGACCTCCTTGAACTTCGGCATGTCGACCAGGTCGATCAGCTCGGCGCACAGCTCGTTGAGGCCGAACACCGCGGAGAGGTGCGAGACGGACACGACGGGCGCGGGGGCGATGGCGAACTTGCCCGTGTCGAGGTCGTAGAGGCCATTGCCCTGGACGAAGCCGTTGGGCTGGGCGGCGATGGTCTCCATCGTCGACAGCACGCGGGCCTTGGCCTTCGCCCACTTGGGGCCCTTGCGCTCCCACTCGGTCAGCCACGCGGAGACGAGCCCGCTCCAGTCCGTGCCGAAGCCGATGGACAGGGCGTGCCGGTCGGGCGTGTACGGCTCGGTGCGGATCTTGCGGATCGGGTCGAGGACGAGGAACGTCTCGTCGGAGTCGACGTTGGCGTGCATGAGGTCACCGACGCGCTCGTCCGCGGTGAGGTAGTAGTAGTACCGCCGGTAGTTGGTGTTGGCGATGCGCTGCTGCTTGGCGCTGTCGGCGAAGTGCTGCACGCCGTGCCGGGTGCCGAGACCCGCCCACTGGCCGAGGTGGTAGACGTCGACCTCGCCGGTGTGCCGGGTGAGCGCCTCGGCGAAGCGGAAGATGTCCGAGCGTCCTGAGCGCAGATAGGCGAACCACAGCCACAGGTCCGGCGACAGCTCGGAGTTGTCCCAGGCGTAGCCGCCGACGTCGTACCGCCACTGGTGGCGCACGGTGTCGTACGAGTGCATGAAGTCGCCGTAGTCCCAGAAGCCGTACCAACGCCGCATCTCCACCTGGTCCTTGTAGTACGTGAAGAGGAAGTCGAGATGGTCCTCGATCTTGGCCTTCGCGGTGGTGGAGCGGTCGGGCTCGGAGAACAGGCCGCCGAAGACCTTGGCCTTGATGAGGTGCTTGGGCGGGGCGGCGAGCTGCGGGAGCACCCGGACGGCCTCGACCTGTTCGGCGAGCTTCTCGGGGGTGGGCGTCGACTCGTTGGCCCAGAAGAGGAGTTCGGAGGTGCGGGCGATGCCGTAGGGGGTGCCGAACTCCGGTTCGTAGTCCTCGTAGGTGATGTTGAGGCCTTCGAGCTGTTCGGCGTAGGTGTCCTGGTCCATGCCGTCGTGGTAGAAGCGCAGGTCCATGGGCTGCGCCTCGGGCGACCAGAGCCAGAGGGTGACCTCGGCCTCGTCGGTGTGGGCGTCGCGGATGTCGAGCTGGGCGGGGTGTTTCTCCCAGAAGTCCCGCAGGCCGAAGGAGAATCCGCCGCTGGGTCCGCCGACGTATCCGAAGCCGCTCGCCCTGCGGCCGCCGCCCGCGGCGATCCAGCCGTACCCCTTCCTGGTGCGCTTGCGCAGGGTGAAGCCGTCGGCGGAGAGCTGGGCGAGGGTGTAGTCGCCCCACTCGGGGATGTACTGGAGACGGGTGGTGACCCGCTGGTCCCAGGTGGCCGGGTCGGGCAGCCTCTCGCCCGCGAACTGGGCCGCCTGCACGGCCGCGCCCGGGTCGCGGCGCAGTCCGGTGATGCCCTTGACGGCCTCGCGCAGCAGACCGGTGTCGTCACCGCCGATGCGGATGTGCCGGTCGTACGCGGCATCGCGCATCGGCACGGTGAAGCGCACACCGAGCCCGCGGATGAAGTCGCCGCTCGCCTTGCCGGGCTCCTGCTTCCCGTCGAACGTGATCGTGTGCACCATGCGGAAGGACTCGGCGCCCGCGTAGAAATAGAGCCGGACGGAGAAGGGCAGCCAACTGCGGTCGCCCTTGCGGTGCTTGCCGTCGATGCGGACGACGGCACGGACCGGGCCGTCCTGTTCGACGGTGACGTCGGAGATGGCGCTCTCGAAGCGTTCGTACTTTTCCGTGCCCTGGTCGCCGTCCTCGAGCTCGGGCTGGCGGATCAGCACGAGCCGGCCGTTCTTGGCGATCTCGGTGGAACCGCGTGTGACCGACTTGACCAGCGTGGAGCCGGACTTGCCGAGCTTCGCCGTGATGACGCCGGTCGACACGTCGATCGTGCCGCCGCGCTTGTCGACGGTCACCTTCTTGTCGGGCGCGGCGGGCGAACCGGCGGCGAGCGTGAGCTTCCCGGCGCCGGCTCCCGTGCCGACGGCGTGCGCGGTCCACTTCAGGGAGCCGTCCGGCCAGTAGGCGATCGGCCAGGACTGCACGGGTACGGCCTTGCCGTCCGCGTCCGTGAGCGCGAACGCCTGGTCCTCCTCGTACGCGCCCTTCGGCCAGGGCACACCGACGGTGGAGCCGGGCGCGGCACCGAGGCCGCCGTCCTCCAGCCAGTCCAGGGTCACCGGGTCCGCGTCGGCGGCCTCGGCTCTCGGCGCGGCCTGCGCGTTCCTGGCACCCAGGGCCCAGCTGAACTGGGCGGCGGCTCCGGCGACGGCGGCTGCCTTGAGGAGGGACCTACGGGGGATGGGAGACATGGCCTTTCCTTTCCGTGCGGGGAAGTCAGGGGCATGACAGGGGGAGGGTTGGGTGTGTGGGTGGGGATGGGGGTGGTGTGGGTGGGGGGCGCTGGTGGGGGTGGCGGGGGTGCGGGCAGGGCAGCCAGGCAGGGCGCCGGAATTGGCGTACGAACGTTCGTGAGCCATCCCGCAGCGCGTACGAACGTTCGTGAGCTATCCGCGACGCATACGAACGTTCGTAAGCTATTAGCGAGCGCGCCGCCGATACCTCTCCTCCACGGCGACGGCCGCCGCCGCGACGGCTCCGAGCACGGGAACCGCGAGCGGTGCGATGAACAGGCCCGAGCAGACCACCACCGCCAGTCCGCCGATGAGCAGGAAGGACCCGGCGGGATCCAGGACCGTACGGCGTCCGGCGCCCGCGAGCAGCACCCGCCATGGCACGCCCGGCTCCCAGACCGCCGCCGCCCGCAGCCCGGCGACGACCAGTCCGATGAGCGCGAAGAGGCCGACGGCACCCACGAGGGGGCCGCCCGGCATTCCCGCACGCGCGGCCTGCACATCCACCCAGACCGCGGCCGCCGCGGCCCAGCCGGCGAGCCCCGCGATCCACCCGCCGCGCACGGCCGCACGGAAGTCGGCGACGAACTCCCGTCCGCCGCCGCCCTCGTGAGCCGTGCGCCGGCGCAGATGCCGTGCCCCGGCGGCGAAGGCCGCGGGGTAGGTGAGCAGCGGCAGCGAGGCCACCGCGATCCACACCCCCGTGAGCAGACACTCGGCGAAGAGACCGAAGCGCTCGGCGAGGGCCGATTCGCGGGGCGGCTTGCGGGGCGGCTTGCGGGCTTTCGCCCACGGCCGGGCACGACGGGCTTCGGCCGTACGAGTCATCGGCACGTCAGCCCTTCAGCCCGGAGGTCGCCATACCGTCGATCAAGTGCCGCTGGAAGGCGAGGAAGAAGAGCAGGACGGGCAGCAGCGCCACCAGCGACATCGCGATCATGCCGCCGTAGTTGGAGGTGACGCCGTCCGAGTCGCGGAAGAGCATCAGGCCGAGCGAGACGGTGTAATTGCCGGGCTCGTTCAGGTAGATCAGCGGCCCCATGAAGTCGTTCCAGGCGTTGATGAAGGTGAAGATCGCGCTGGTGATGAGCGCGGACCGGCACAGCGGCAGCACGATCGACCAGTAGATCCGCAGATGCCCGCAGCCGTCGAGACGGGCCGCCTCGTCCAGTTCCCTGGGCAGGTTCCGCATGAACTGCACCATCAGGAAGACGAAGAACGCCTCGGTGGCCAGGTATTTGCCGATCAGCAACGGTACGTAGGTGTTGATCAGCTCCAGCTTCTGGAACATCACGTACTGCGGGATCAGCAGCACGTGATACGGCAGCAGCAGCGTGCCGATCATCAGCGAGAACATCAGGTTCCGGCCGGCGAACCGGATCCGGGCGAAGGCGTACGCGGTCAGTGAGCAGGAGACCAGGATGCCGACGACGGAACCGAGCGCGTAGACGAGGGAGTTCTGGAAGAACGTGGCGATCGAGACGTCGGCGATACCGTCCGCCAGCCCCTTGAAATTGGAGATGATCGGTTCCGTCGGGAACAGCTCCAGGCTGCCGATGATCTCTTTGCTGGGCTTGAAGGACGCGCCGATGACCCAGACGACCGGGTAGAGCACGACCGCGAGGACCAGCAGGGCGCCGAGGTGCCAGGCGAGCGAACCCTTCCGGCGCCGCCCGAGCGCGCGCGGCTTGCGAGCGGTGGTTGCGGTAGCGCTCATCGAGCGTCCTCCTCGTAGTGCACCCACCGTTTCTGGGACCAGAAGAGGACGGCCGTCACCAGCGCCACGGCGAGCAGCAGCATCCAGGCCATCGCGGAGGCAAAGCCCATTTGGGCCTCCTTGAAGCCCTTCTGGTACAGGTAGCAGGTGTAGACCAGCGTGGCGTCGGCGGGACCGCAGTACCCGTTGGAGACGACATACGCCGAGCCGAAGATCTGGAAGGAGTGGATGGTCTCCAGCAGGACGTTGAAGAACAGCACCGGAGAAATCACCGGCAGCGTGATGTTCCAGAACCGCCGGAACGGTCCGGCGCCATCGACCTCCGCCGCTTCGTACAGCTCACGCGGCACCTGCTTTAGTCCGGCCAGGAAGATGACCATGGGGGCGCCGAACTGCCAGACGGTGAGCGCGACCAGGCTGTAGAGAACCCAGTCGGCGTCGCCGACCCAGCCGCCGGTGTGGAAGCCGAGGAAGGTCTGCGCTTTGTCCACGACGGCGTCGTCGGAGAAGAGCGCCCGCCAGACGAAGCCCACGGAGACGCTGGCGCCGATCAGCGAGGGTGCGTAGAACGCGGCCCGGTAGAAGGCCTGGCCGCGGCGGCTCTGCGCGAGCAGCAGGGCGACGCCGAGGGCGAGCAGCAGCTTCAGCGGGGTGCCGATGATCACGTACTTGGCCGTCACCTCCACCGACTTCTGCCAGCGGGGGTCGTCGAACATCTTGGTGAAGTTGTCGAGACCGATCCACTTCGGTGAATTGAAGAGGTTGTAGTCGGTGAACGCGAAATAGAGCGAGGCGACCATCGGGCCTGCCGTCAGCAGCAGGAAACCGGCGATCCACGGCGACATGAAGAGGTAGCCGGCCAGATTCTCCCGGCGGCCCCGACGCTTGACGACGGCGGGGCGGGCGGGGCGTTCGGCAGGTACCTGGGGCGGTGAGTCCTTGACGAGCGTCACTGCTGTTCCCATCAAGCGGCGAGGGCGGCCTTCGCTTCGGAGAAGAATTGTTTGACCGCGTCGGCGACCTTCGTCTTGCCCTGGGACATGTCGTCGGCGATGCGCAGGAAGGTGGCCTCGACGGTGTCGGCGCCGGACGGGTGCGGAGTGATGGCACCAAGGACGCCTGCCGCGGAGGTGTCCTCCTCGTACTGGGCGATCTCCTTGCTGACCGGGTCGGTCGGCTTGAAGGCGTCGAACTGCTCGGTGGTCGCGAGGATGCCGCGGTCGTAGCCCATGATCTTGGCGGCCTCCGGGTCATGGACCATGAAGTCGATGAACTGGGCCACTTCCTTCGGATGTTCGGTGCGGGCGGAGGCACTCAGCATGAGTGAGGCGAGGTACTGGCCGGTCTGCTTGCCGTCGGTGGTGGGGATCGGGGCGAGTGCGTACGTGCTGTCGCCCTCGGTGCTGTACCGGACCGCGAAGTTGTCCCAGGTGAACTCCGAGGCGGCGTCGCCGGACGCGAGCGCCGACTTGGGCCTGAGCTGTTGGATCTTCTTGGGGTCGGTGATGATGCCGGCCTTGAGGCGGTTGTAGCCGTCGGCCCACCACTCCGTCAGGTCGGCCTCGTCGAAGCCGAGTCCGTCCTCGGTGAAGAAGGCCTTGCCGTTCTGGCGGAGGTAGAGGTCGTAGAGGTACATCACACCGAAGTAGCCGGTGTCCCCCGAGATCTTCTCGGTGTCGTGGATCTTCTTCAGGGCCTTGAAGTACTCGTCCCAGGTCCAGCCCTGCTCCGGCTTGATGCCGGCCTTGTCGAAGACCTTCTGGTCGATGACGAGGGACATGGTGTTGGAGCCGACCGGAATTCCGAGCTGCTTTCCGTCGACCTGCCCGACCTTCTCGACCCCCGCCCGGAATCCGTCCAGGCTCAGATTCCCGGCGTCTATCTGCGACTTGAGATCGAGCAGGATGCCCCGCTTGTCATACTTGCGCAGATAGGCCACCGCATTCTGGAAAACGTCCGGGGGATTTCCACCTGCGGCCTGCGTCTGGAATTTCTCCCAAAAGGCCACGTAGTCCTGGAAGTCGGTCTTCACCTTGATCTTCGGGTACTTCTTCTCGAAGAGCGCGATGGTCTGGTTGATACGCTTGGCGCGCTCTTCGGCACCCCACCAGGCGTAGCGGATCGTGACCGTCCCGTCCCCCGAGTCACTGTCGCCCCCACAGCCGGTCGTCGCGGCCAGCCCCAGCACGGCCGCCGACGCACCGGCCGCCTTGAGGATCGTCCGCCTCTCAACATTCCCGTTTTTCTGCATGGTCGGGCCCTCCCCGCGACATTGCGTCCACTGTCATGAATCGTTTCAAGTAAGCGCTTGCTGGCACAAGGTACGGAGGCCCTCCGGGCACGTCAATGATTCGGACAGGAATTGCTGGGACGCGGTTGGAGGACGCGGCGGGAGCGGCGGCGGGGCGGGGCGACGGAGGGCCGGCGAGTACGCAGGTGGGAGGCGCACGGCCGAAATGCCGAACGCCGGGAGGGGAGTTGAGAGCGAACGCACCAGGACCGAAACGGGACTCGCGACGCGCGGCCTACGGCGCTACGGCGCTACGGCGCTACGGCGCTACGGCGCTACGGCGCTACGGCAAGGATCCGTTGCGCCGGATACGGAGAGCGACGCCAACTCCAGCCGTGCAGCCGTGTAGCCGCGCAGACGCGCAGCCCCCGATTGCACCCCTGCTCTCCACTGCCGCTTCCAACTGCCCAGGCCACAACCACGACCACCGAGCCACAACCACAGCGCAGACACGACGAAGGCGGCCCGCCACGGAATCCGTGGACAAGGCCGCCTCTCGCATACGTGGGCGATACTGGGTTCGAACCAGTGACCTCTTCGGTGTGAACGAAGCGCTCTCCCGCTGAGCTAATCGCCCGGGCGCAGGAAGAACATTACCCCATGTCAGGGGGTGCCCCCGACCGTCCGGCGAGCGTGCGGGGAGGTCCGGCGGTCACCCTTGGACCGCCACCGCGCCGACCCGCTACTCCTTGATGTTCCAGGGCATCGCGAAGCCGAACTTCCAGACGTAGACGGCCATAAGAGCGGCGATGATCACGAGCCCGACGGTGGTGAGGATGATGTTGCGGCGCCGCACCCTGGGGTCGAGCGCACGCTGGGTCGCCTCGGTGACCTTGCGCTTCGTCCAGCGGAGCACCAGCTGGGCCCAGACGAACTCCGTCGCCCAGATCGCCATGCCTCCGAAGATCACCAGCCAGCCCGGACCGGGCAGCGGAAGCATGATCACGCCCGCGACGACGACCGCGAGCCCCACGATGAAAACGCCCACCTGCCAGCTCAGGTGCAGCGCGCGACGCGCCTTGATGAATTTCGGCGCCCTCGAGCCGAGCCCCCGCTCGGCGTTCGTTTCGTCAGCGGCCACGGCGACCTCGCCCGGCTCGTCACTCCCCGTATTCATACAACAAACCCTACCGGAGGGAAACCAGTCACCGGAATGGTCGTACCTCGCGAACGATCTCTCGGCCGGATGAGGTACCTAAAGACACGCAAAACACTCAGAGGGGTTTACAACGGCACCGTAGGTGGCATGTCGATTTCGCCGACGTGCGAATCCCCGAGCGCACACTGAGCGAAAGGCCCTGGCGCTTATGAACACCACGGTCAGCTGCGAGCTGCACCTGCGCCTCGTTGTGTCGAGCGAGTCCTCACTGCCTGTACCCGCAGGACTGCGGTATGACACGGCCGATCCCTACGCCGTGCACGCCACCTTCCACACCGGAGCCGAGGAAACCGTCGAGTGGGTCTTCGCCCGCGACCTCCTCGCCGAGGGCCTGCACCGGCCCACCGGCACCGGCGACGTCCGCGTCTGGCCGTCCCGCAGCCATGGTCAGGGCGTCGTCTGCATCGCCCTGAGCTCTCCGGAGGGCGAAGCTCTGCTCGAGGCCCCGGCGCGGGCCCTGGAGTCGTTCCTGAAGCGAACGGACGCCGCCGTGCCCCCCGGCACGGAGCATCGCCATTTCGATCTCGACACGGAGCTCTCACACATCCTGGCCGAGAGCTAGAGAGAACCCACAAAGCCGCCCGGCGCCGTCCACTCGGGGAGACGGCTCGGGCCAAAACGTCCCGATCGGGTACACACCGGCGCCGCCACCGCGTATACACGCGGGGGCGGCGTCGGCATGTCCGCAGGAGCCGACTCGTCGGCCGCACGGCCGACGCCCGGCCGCCGAAGGCGCCGCGTGTACCGGAAACGTGTCGGCCGTAACGCCGGCGCCTCAGGCATGGCCCGCGACGGTTCCCCGGCCGCGTCGAGCCGCTAGGCTCGGCCAGCATCGGCGGGCGCCCGCCCGACCCCCAGGCCAGGGAGCGAAACGTGCTGATCACCCACGACACCCGGTGCGCGCTCGACGCCGTGGTCGATCTGGTGAACACCGCACCGGAGGACGACGACGCGAGGGACGGTCTCTCGGATGTCGCGTCGCTCGCAGATTTCGTAGGAAAGCACGAGATCAGCGATGTCGGCGTCCTGTCGGAGTTCGATCTCTCGGCGGTGCGCAAGATCCGCGACCGGTTCGCCGGGGTTTTCGCCGCCGCGGACGCCCGGATCGCGGCCGGCCTGATCAACGAACTGGTCGCCGCCGCCGGAACCACCCCCCGGCTCACCGATCACGACGGCTACGACTGGCATGTCCACTACTTCGCGCCGGGCGCCTCCGTCGCCGACCACCTCGCGGCCGACTGCGGGATGGCACTGGCCTTCTTCGTGGTGGCCGGGGAGCAGGAGCGGCTGCGCCGGTGCGAGGCGCCGGACTGCCGACGCGCCTTCGTCGACCTCTCCCGCAACCGCTCCCGCCGCTACTGCGACAGTCGCACCTGCGGCAACCGCCTCCACGTGGCCGCCTACCGGGCGCGCCGCAAGGAAGCGGCGGGCTGACCGGCAGCGTCCGCCCGTTCCCGCGTCGGCCACGGGCGGCGAGGCAGAATCCGACCCGGCCGGGAGCGGCGACAGCACCGGAGCCGTAACGGCAAAGGAGCCGTGACGGGGGGTGGAGCCATACCGGGGGCAGGGAGGACGGCGGAGCTGGGCACCAGGAACGCGCCGGGCTGACGGAGCCCTCGGCGGGTGGCGCCAGGGGCTCCGCGTACGGCTCAGAGCAGCAGCAGGTCGTGCAGCGATGCCATGAGCAGAAGGCAGCCGATCACCGCAAGGAAGATCATCAGCGGTGGCTGGGAAAGCGCGAAGAGACAACCTCGCCGCTCCTCGGGAGGAGCCGCGGTGTCGCTCTGGGTTGTGTCCAGCATCTCGTCGCGATGATGGCGCAGCCGACACCCGCCCCGGGATCAACACGCCCGGGATGACCGGGAGTTCGCCAATATCCGTGAGGGCGCGGAGCGAACGTGATCACTTGGGCGCGGGTCGGGTGATCTTCTGTGTCGTTTCAGCCCGTCAGGCCGCCCGCTTCATCTGCCTGCCGGGCTTCCTCATATGCCGTGCTTCTTGAGGATGGCCTCGATGTCGCTGAAGTCGTCCGAGGCGCCGGTCGCCCGGGGGGTGGTCGCGGGCCGGGCCGCCGGGCGGGCGCCCTCCCCCAGTGAGGGCGCGGAGGCCGCGGGGGCCACTGCTTCACGCTGGGCGGCCTTGGCCGCCTTGCGTTCCTTGCGTGTACCGCCGCTGCGGCGCTCCACGGCACGCGTGGTCGCGAACAGCAGCCAGGCACCGCCGAGCAAGGCGAAGCCCGCCCATGCCGTCGGGCTGAAAGTGGTGTCGGCCGCCCAGCCGACGACCCCCGTCATCACCAGGCCTACGGGCACCAGCGAGTACGCGGCGATGCGGGCGGCCGCGAGGAAGCGCTTGCGGTAGGCCGTGACCACGGCTATGCCCAGGCCGGCCGCGGAGACGGCGGAACAGACGGTCTCGGCAATCATCCGGTCCTCCAGGCGGGCTCGATCGGGCAGGGGAGGCTCTCCCTCCCATCCTGCACCGCCCCGCGCCCGGTATGCCATGGTCCGACCGGACCTCAGGGACATCTCCGGGTCGTCTCCTCCCCAGGGCCCGTTCCAGGCTCCGCCCCGGGACCGCTCGGGAGGTCCCGGTTGGGTCGTCACCTCTGCTCCTGGAAGACTGTGGACCATGAACGACTCCTCCCCCGCGCCTCTCGCCGTCCCCGTGCTGGACGTCTGGTGCGAACTCCAGTGCCCCGACTGCCGCAGCGCCCTCGACGACCTGCGCGCGCTGCGCGCCCGCTACGGCGATCGTCTCGAGCTGCGGCTGCGGCACTTCCCGCTGGAGAAGCACAAGCACGCCTTCGCCGCGGCCCAGGCCGCCGAGGAGGCCGCGGAGCAGGGGCAGGGCTGGCCGTACGTCGAGGCGGTGCTCGGCCGGGTCGAGGAGCTGGACCGTAAGGGAGAACCCTTCCTGGTCGAGGTGGCCCGCGAACTCGGTCTGGACGCAGAGGAGTTCGACACGGCGCTGATCGACGGCCGGCACATCCTGATCGTCGACGCGGACCAGGCCGAGGGCAAGGCGATCGGCGTGACCGGCACCCCCACCTATGTCATCGGCGGCGAGCGCCTCGACGGCAACAAGAGCCAGAAGGGGCTGCGCGAGCGCGTCGAGGAAATCGCGGACCGCCTCCTGGCGGAGCGTGAACAGGAAGGCTGAGACCAGGAAGGCTGAGAACGGGAAGGCTGAGGGGAAGCCTGAGGTCCGGCGGAGGGAGCCTGCCCGTGGAGGCCGGAGGGGGCTCGTCGTACACGTCGGCCCAGGTTCAGAGCAGCTCCTTGTACAGGACGTACTGCGTCGGCTCGTAGCCCAGTGACTCGTAGAGGCGCTCCGCGGGGGTGTTGCCGGCGAAGACGTTGAGGCCGATCCGGCTCTTTCCGGCGGCCACCGACTGGGCCTCGGCCAGCAGCATCAGCGAACGTCCGTGGCCCTGGCCGCGGTGGCGTGCGTCGGCCTCGACGTCGAAGACGAACGTGCTGCCCTCGGACAGCGCCAGCCACAGCGTTCCGACGGGCACCCCTTCGTGCTCCAGGACGGTGAGCAGTGTTCCGGGACTGTCCACGCCGTCGGGGAGATGCCTGGCGTGGTCCTTCTCCGCCTTCTCCCGTGCCTCGGCCTCGGGAACGCCCCGGTCGATCCAGCTCTGCGCGTAGTGCGCCCTGCCACGCTCCTCCCACGGACCGAACTCGGCAGCCGTCATGGGCCGCCCCCGGCTGCCCTCGGGAAGTCCCGGGGCGGTGGTGCCGAGCCGCTTCTCCATGCCGCGGTTGCGCAGGACGTAGCCGAGCGCGCCGGCCAGCCGCAGGCCGGCCTCGCCGGGCACCTGGACCTCGATCCGCTTGCAGCCCCAGCCGCGCACCACCTCCTCCGCGGCGAGCGCGGCGACCGTGCCGCGGCCGCGCCGCCGGTCCGGCTCCTCGATGCGCAGCTCGTCGATCCGGGCGACGGACGGCCCGAAAACAGGGTGCGTCGCGAGGTGGATCACGCCTACGGGGCGGCTGTTCACGCACACGTGGTAGCGGCGCGAACGCGTCCCGTCGGCGGCATGCTGAAGCGGCTCGACCGGCCGCAGGGTGGTGGTCATCACGGGAGTTCTACCCGCCCTGCGGCCCTCCGTCATCCGGATATCCGAGTGCCCTGGCCGTCCTACGGGTCGAGGTCGTCCCCGGCCTGCTCGTCGAAGAGCCGCATGGCCTTGGCGGTCACCGGGCCCGGCGCGCCCGGGAGTTCGCGGGAGTCGACCCGGTGCACGCCCTGCACATCGCGCAGCGTGGACGTGAGGAACACCTCCTCGGCGCTGTCCAGGACGTCGAGGGGCAGGTCGGTCTCCTTGGCGCCGGTCCACTCGACGGTGAGCGCGCGGGTGATGCCCGCGAGGCAGCCGGAGTCGACCGGCGGGGTGTGGATCTCGCCGTCGAGCACGACGAAGACGTTCGACCCGGTGCCCTCGCACAGCCGGCCGACCGTGTTGGCGAACAGCGCCTCGGACGCGCCCTGTTCGCGCGCGCGGGCGAGGGCGACGACGTTCTCGGCGTACGAGGTGGTCTTGAGACCGGTGAGCGCGCCGCGCTCGTTGCGCGTCCACGGCACGGTGATCACGGCGGTGGAATCGGGGCGGCGGGCGGACTCGCCGACGGCGACGACCAGGGTCGGCCCCTTCTCGCCGCGGTCGGAGCCGAGCGGACCGTAGCCGCCGGTGTACGTGATGCGCAGCCGGCCGAGCGGCATCGGATTGGCGTCCAGGACGGCGGCGCAGGCGCGGCGTACCTCGTCCAGGTCGGGCTCGGGCAGCCCGAGGCCCCGCGCCGAACGCGCCAGCCGGTCGAGGTGGCGGGTCAGCGCGAACGGCCGCCCCTCGGCCGCCTTGACGGTCTCGAAGATGCCGTCACCCACGGTCAGCCCGTGGTCGAAGACGGAGACGCGGGCGGTCTCGGAGTCCTGCAGCCCGCCGTCGAGCCAGATCTTCACGTCAGGGTCCTTCCACTTTCCTCGTACTCCCCCGACGCTACCGCGAGCAGCCGGGCGGCCTTCAGCTCGGTCTCCCGCCACTCACCCTCGGGGTCGGAGCCCCAGGTGATGCCCGCGCCCGTGCCGAAGCGCAGCAGGCCGGCGGGGCGGTCGATCCAGAAGGTGCGGATGCCGACGGCGAGCTCCGCGGTCCGCCGGTCCGCGTCGACCCAGCCGATGCCGCCGCAGTACGGACCGCGGGGCGCCGTCTCCAGGGCCTCGATGATCCGCAGCGCACTCGACTTGGGTGCGCCGGTCACGGAGCCGGGCGGGAAGGAGGCGGCGAGGAGTTCCGGCCAGCCGACGTCCGCGCGCAGTTCGCCGTGGACGGTGGAGACGAGGTGGACCAGGCCCGGATGCTTCTCGACGACGCAGAGGTCCGGGACGGTCACCGTCCCCGTGGCGCAGACGCGTCCTATGTCGTTGCGGACGAGGTCCACGATCATCACGTTCTCGGCGTAGTCCTTCGTCAGGAGGTCCGCCTCGGTGCGCCCGGTGCCCTTGATCGGTCCCGACTCGACGGCGGCGCCGGTGCGGCGCAGGAAGAGTTCGGGAGACGCGGTCGCGATCTCGACGCCGTGCCCCGGCAGGCGAATCGTTCCGGCATACGGCGCCGGGTTGCCGCGGGCCAGCAGGGCGGTGAGCGCGTCCACGTCGGCGTCGGGGGCGATGGGCGCGGAGAGCACCCGGCAGAGGTTCGCCTGGTAGACCTCGCCGGCCGCGATGTGCTCGCGGATGCGGCGTACCCCCGCCGTGTACGCGGTGCGGTCGAGGGACGACGTCCAGTCACCGGCCGCGGGGCCTCGCCACCGCCCCGGCTCGGGCGCTCGCACCGCTTCCTCTTGTACGTTCCGGAAGCGGGCGCAGGTCAGACGGCCCTCGAAGTCGGCGCAAACGGCCCAGAAACCGGTGGAGTCGAGGGCCGCGGGGTCGCTGGTGACGTCGAGGAGACCGGTCGCGACGAGGCCGCCGAAGCGGGCGAGAGGAGGGAGGTCGAGCACGCCGTCGAGTCTATGGCGGGTGACCTGAGGATGCCCTGACCATGTCTTCGAGCAGGCGCACCGCAGCACGCTGCACAAACGCGTTTTTGTGCTGGCCCGGGAATCCGCTAGAGTTCAACACGTCGCCGGGACGCGAGAGCGGACCGAAACGACAAGCGGACGTAGCTCAGTTGGTAGAGCGCAACCTTGCCAAGGTTGAGGTCGCGAGTTCGAGCCTCGTCGTCCGCTCGGAAGAACAGGGGATCTTCCCGAATCCCTGCACTCCTGGTGGAGTGGCCGAGAGGCGAGGCAACGGCCTGCAAAGCCGTCTACACGGGTTCAAATCCCGTCTCCACCTCCATGGACGATTAGCTCAGCGGGAGAGCGCTTCCCTGACACGGAAGAGGTCACTGGTTCAATCCCAGTATCGTCCACTGGTCCGCAAGGATCCCCGCGCGATTAGCTCAGCGGGAGAGCGCTTCCCTGACACGGAAGAGGTCACTGGTTCAATCCCAGTATCGCGCACGCAGCACCACCTGGTCCCTGTAGCTCGAGGGCCCGTCCCGCGCGATTAGCTCAGCGGGAGAGCGCTTCCCTGACACGGAAGAGGTCACTGGTTCAATCCCAGTATCGCGCACCAGCCGAAGCCCCCGGCCGTCTCGTACGGTCGGGGGCTTCGTCGTTCCCGCCGTCCGCAGCGGCATGGATGCACGCCGTCCCGGCGGCACGGAAAAGGGCTCCTCCACTCGGGAGGAGCCCTTTTTCAGTCAGGACGAGAAGAGCATGTGACCGAAGCTCTTGTGCCGCTGGTGGCCGCCGTGGCCGCCGTAGTGACCGCCGCCGTGCCCACCGTGCGGGGCACCCCAGGCGGGAGCGGCCGGGTAGGCCTGCGGGGCGGCCGGGGGCGGCGGTGCGGGCTGCGACCACTGGGACTCCAGCTGGGTCAGCGACTCCAGCTCGCCGTAGTCCAGGAATATCCCGCGGCAGCCGCTGCACTGCTCGATCTGGACGCCATTGCGGTTGTATGTGTGCATCGGCGCATGGCACTTCGGACACTGCATGGTCGGCTCAACTCCTCGCCGGTCGGTGGTGCTTCGCCAGGTAGAGACACTGCCCGGCGGTGGTCGGTTGCACCTTACGTGGCACTTCCGTGGATGAACTCCGGCGGGACTCCGCCCATTCGGTCGCAGGCGTCGATCACCGCCTGCTCCACCTCGTCCAAGGGACGGTCGGCGGTCACGGCCTTGGCGACGGCCACAGCCGCCGTCTGCACGGTGAGGGCGCGGGCGGCGACATCCAGCACGGGCCAGGGGTCGCCGTCGGCGGGAACCGCCGGGCCGCCCTCGGCGCGGTACGCGGCGAGGAATCGGGTCCACTCGTCCGGCGGGAGCAGCCCGCAGGCGTACCAGGCGGCCGGGCGGGCCAGGTCCCAGGCCGGCTCGCCCACGCCGAGGTCGTCCACGTCGATGAGGAGCCAGGGACCGGTCGTCGCGGGATGGCGGACGAGCTGGCCGAGGTGGAGGTCGCCGTGGCACAGGGTCTTCGAGGACGGCATGGGCGCTTCGGCGCGGGCCCAGGCGGGCAGACCGGCCCAGGCCCGCAGGATCGGGGCGGCGGCGGGGTGCGGGCCGGCCGCGTGGAGGCGGGCGAGCGCGCGGGCCGCCTTGGCGGGACCGCGCATCGGCGGCAGACCCTTTGGCGCGGGCGCCTTGTGCAGCCGGGCGAGGAGGGTGGCGGCCGCCTCCCAGGGGGCGGCCCGCGGACAGTCGGGGTTCACGGGGCTGCCGTACGGCCAGAAGGTCACCGGGCGGCCGTGCAGGTCGGCCGGGGTCGGACTCAACGGGGGCAGCAGGATGCCGGCGAGCCGCGAGGCGATCTCCAGGCGCAGGGCCAGCTCGGCGGGATCGGTGTCCGGGGCGTGCGCCTTCGCCACCGTGTCGGCATGCCGGACGACGGTGCCGTCCGCGCGGTCCGCCAGCGTGCCGGCGGCGTCGCAGCCGCAGGGCCCCGCTTCCGGGTGGGCCATGGCTCTCACCCGCGCGGTCAGCCCGGGCAGCAGGTCTGCGGTCATGAGTCCCCCAGGGTGGTCGGTTCACCCGTGAGCGTACGGACCCGGCCGGCCCGGAAAAAACAATGCCCGCGCAGCTCCCCAGCTGCGCGGGCATTTGTGCCGTCCGCCGCACCCCCGTCCCCACGGGGTTTCATGGCCGGATGTCCCCGCCCGGACCGCTCTTCCGGGCTTGGGGCGCCGCTCAGCGCCCCAACATCACACCCACGGACGACGCTTGTGTGACCACTGTTTCCCAGCCGTCGAAGACGAGCAGGAGCAGGGCCGCCAGGGGAAGGGCCATCGCGGTCGCCACCAAGGGGTGGCGACGGCCCGTGCGGCGGGTGCCGAACGCGGCGGTGTACGCCCTGCGTCCCTGCGTGCGGATCGCCGTCCGCGGTGCCGTGTGGGCCATGGTCCCTCTCCTGACCGAGCTTCTGTTGTGGTTGGCAGCGGCGAGTGTCTGACCTCGGGGGACGAGTGCTGCACCCGCCGCTTGACCTCAAATCTAGGCGCCCGGCGGCTGCCGGTCGTCATGCCCTCGTACCGCTTGACGGGCCTCCCCGAGGATGAGCGATGACCTGCGGCGTACTCCCCTGGGTGGAGACGAGGTCCTAGGTCTCAGGGTCTTCCCGGAGGGGACGCCCGGAGTGCCCCTACTGTTCCGAGGCGTCCTCCCTGGGCACGGGCTGCTCGACCAGCGCCAGCACCCGGTTCGCCATGAAGCGCGCCGTGCGCACCACTGATCCGCTTCGGGTGACTTCGCTCACTTCCACGACCCCCCTGCGCACCGCCGTCTCCACCCGGCGGCCCGCCCTGCTCGCCACCACCTCGTAGGTACGCGTCGTGTCCCCGGCATCCACGACTATCTCCACGCGATCACCCTTCACGGGTTCAATCCCCCTTCTGTGACGGGTGGTTGGGAGCACAGGCAGCTCAAAACCAGCCTGTTCACAGGCTCCCTGACCACCTTTCAAGTTTCCCACCAGGCACTGACAATCGATGGGGACCAGAGGGCGCGGCCTCTGCGCGCACCCGGCCGGGGAAACGTAAGCTGTGGCTCGTCAAACGGACCGGGCAGCGGGGATGGACATGGCGATGATGCGCCTGAGGCGCGAGGACCCGCGTGTCGTCGGCTCGTTCAGGCTTCACCGACGGCTCGGCGCGGGCGGGATGGGCGTTGTCTACCTGGGCTCCGACCGGCGTGGCCAGCGGGTCGCGCTGAAGGTGATCCGGCCGGACCTGGCGGAGGATCAGGAGTTCCGGTTCCGGTTCGCCCGCGAGGTCTCGGCGGCACGGCGGATCAGGGGCGGGTGCACGGCCCGGCTGGTGGCCGCCGACCTGGACGCGGACCGGCCGTGGTTCGCCACGCAGTACGTGCCCGGGCCCTCCCTGCACGACAAGGTCGCCGAGGAGGGGCCGCTGTCGGCCGCCGACGTGGCCGCCGTGGGCGCCGCCCTCTCCGAGGGGCTCGTCGCCGTGCACGAGGCCGGTGTCGTACACCGCGATCTGAAGCCGTCCAACATCCTGTTGTCCCCGAAGGGGCCGCGGATCATCGACTTCGGCATCGCCTGGGCGACGGGGGCCTCGACGCTCACGCACGTCGGTACGGCCGTCGGGTCGCCCGGCTTCCTCGCGCCCGAGCAGGTGCGCGGCGCCGCCGTCACGCCGGCCACGGACGTGTTCTCCCTCGGCGCCACGCTCGCGTACGCGGCGACCGCCGACTCCCCGTTCGGGCACGGCAGTTCCGAAGTGATGCTCTACCGGGTGGTGCACGAGGAGGCGCATCTGAACGGTGTGCCGGACGCGCTGGCGCCACTGGTGCGCGCGTGCCTCGCCAAGGACCCGGAGGAGCGGCCCAGCACGCTCCAACTCTCGCTGCGGCTCAAGGAGATCGCGGCCCGTGAGGCTCAGGGCATCGCGGACGTACGGCCGCCGGCCCAGCGCGGTGAACCGGACCGGCCCTCGGGGCGGCTCGCGGAGCAGTACGCCGAGCAGCGGACCCAGCGCCGGCCGCAGGGTGCGCCCGGGACTCCCCCGCCCCGGACCGGGGGCGGGCCGCGCTCCGGCTCGCGGCCGACGCCGGCCCCGCGCAACTCCACCCGCTCCGGCAGCCGGCCCGCACCGCGCAGCGGCGCCGGGCGCTCCTCGCCGCGGACCACCGGGACCGGACGGCGGCCGGCCAATCCGCGGCTGCTGCGCCAGCGGCTCTTCGTGTTCGTCGTCGTGACCCTGCTGGTGGCGCTGGGCATCGCGGCGGCCCAGGGCTGCCAGGGGCCGGCGCGCGGGCTCGACGACGGCGGCGTACGCAAGGACGTACGACAGGAGCAGTCGTACGAGCCGTGGCGGGGGATCTGACGGATCAGCGGTACCGGAGCGGGATCAGCCCGGTCCGATGGCGCGCCGGGCGGACGGGCCCCCGGGCGGCCGGAGCCGGCAGGTCAGAGTTCCGGCAGTACGCGCTCGAAGAACTCCCGGTCGCCGTCGAAGACGGGTTCCATCGCCAGGAATTCGCCCGGGGTGACCCAGCGCGCCTCGGCCACCTCGCCCGGGTCGGGGACCACCTCACCCGTGCCGGACTCCGCCGTCCACCAGTGGAGGCGGAAGTGTCCGTCGTCGGTCGGGCACTCCCAGACCTTCCGCAGCGGCGAGACGTCCAGGCCGACCTCCTCGCGCACCTCTCTGACCAGCGCTTCCTCCTGGGTCTCGCCTGGTTCGAGCTTGCCGCTGAGGGGTGCCCAGTAGCCCGGGCGGGCCGCCTGCGGACCGCGCTTGATGACGAGCACCCGCTCGCCGCGGCGCAGCACCGCGACGATCGCCTCACGCTGGTCCCTCACTCTCCCGGGCCCTGTCTATGACTGGGGCCGGCCGGTGGCCACCGCGTAGAAGGCGACCGCGGCCGCGGCGCCCACGTTGAGGGAGTCGACGCCGTGGGCCATGGGGATGCGGACCCATTCGTCCGCCGCGACCAGTGCCTGCGTGGACAGGCCGTCGCCCTCCGCGCCGAGCATCAGCGCGACCCGGTCCATCTTGTGCGGTGCCGTCTCGTCGAGGGTCTTCGCCTTCTCGTCGGGGGTGAGCGCGAGCAGGTTGAAGCCGGCCTCGCGGACCGACTCCAGCCCCTTGGGCCAGGTGTCCAGACGTGCGTACGGCACCGAGAAGACCGCGCCCATGGAGACCTTGACGCTGCGTCGGTAGAGCGGGTCGGCACAGTCCGGGGAGAGCAGTACGGCGTCCATGCCGAGGGCGGCGGCGGAACGGAATATGGCGCCGATGTTGGTGTGGTCGTTCACGGATTCCATGATCACGACCCGGCGGGCGGTCGCCAGGAGTTCGTCCGCCGTCGGCAGCGGCTTGCGCTGCATCGAGGCGAGCGCGCCGCGGTGCACGTGATAGCCGGTGACCTGCTCGGCGAGCTCCGGGCTGACCGCGTACACCGGGGCCGGAAGTTCGTCGATGACGTCGCGCATGACGTCGACCCACTTGGCGGACAGCAGCATGGAGCGCATCTCGTAGCCTGCGTCCTTGGCCCGTCTGATGACCTTCTCGCCCTCGGCGATGAACAGGCCCTCGGCGGGTTCGCGCTTACGGCGCAGCTCCACGTCGGTCAGGCCCGTGTAGTCGCGCAGACGCGGGTCGGCGGGGTCCTCAACGGTGATGAGATCGGCCACAGGGTGATACTGCCTTGTCCTGGGTGCGGTGCCAACGGCTGGGAACGGGTTGGGTTACCCGGGGTTACTCGAAAGTCTGCGGGCCCACGTCCACGACCGCGCCGATGACGATGACGGCCGGGGGCTTCACGTCCTGGGCGCGTACGGTCTCCGCGACCGTCGCGAGCGTGGCGTCGACACGGCGCTGGGCGGCCGTCGTGCCTTCCTGGACGAGGGCGACGGGTGTGCCGGCCGGCTTGCCGTGGGCCACGAGCGTGTCGGCGATCTTTCCGATCTTGTCGACGCCCATCAGGATCACGAGCGTGCCGCGCAGCTTCGCGAGGGCCGGCCAGTCGACCAGCGAGCGCTCGTCGTCAGGGGCCACATGGCCGCTGACCACCGTGAACTCGTGTGCGACACCCCGGTGGGTGACCGGGATGCCGGCCGCGCCGGGAACCGAGATCGAGCTGGAGATACCGGGGACGACCGTGCAGGGGATGCCCACCTCGGCGAGCGCCTGGGCCTCCTCCATGCCACGGCCGAAGACGAAGGGGTCGCCGCCCTTCAGCCGTACGACCGACTTGCCCTGCCGGGCGTGCTCGATCAGCGCGTTGTTGATGGCCTCCTGGGCCATGAAACGGCCGTACGGGATCTTCGCCGCGTCGATCACCTCGACGTGCGGCGGGAGTTCGGCGAGCAGATCGCGCGGGCCGAGGCGGTCCGCGATGACCACGTCGGCCTCGGCGAGCAGGCGGCGGCCGCGCACCGTGATGAGGTCGGGGTCGCCGGGGCCGCCGCCGACCAGGGCGACGCCGGGGGTGCGGACGCGATGGTGGGGGGCGACGAGGGTGCCGTCGCGCAGGCCCTCGACCACGGCATCCCGGATCGCCGCCGTGTGGCGCGGGTCGCGGCCCTTGGCGTTCGTGGTGAGGACGGCGACCGTGACGCCCTCGCTGTGCCCGGTGGCCGGGGTCCAGGCGGTGGCCGCGTCGGCGTCGTCGGAGCGGACGCACCAGACACGGAGGCGCTCCGCTTCGGCGGAGGCCGCGACGTTCGCCGCCGCGTCGCTGGTGGCGATCAGGGCGTACCAGGCCTCCGCGAGGTCACCGTCCTCGTACCGGCGCCTCGACCAGGTGATCTCGCCCGTGTCGGCCATGGCTTCGACCGACGGGGTCGCCTCGGGAGACACGAGGTGGACCTTCGCGCCCGCCGCGATGAGCGCGGGGAGGCGGCGCTGGGCGACCTGGCCGCCGCCGAGGACGACTACGCGGCGGCCGGTGAGGCGCAGGCCCACGGGGTAGGCGGGGTGTTCGGCCATGGAGGTGCGGCTCCTCGTACGGGCGGTGCGAGAGGGGCCCCTGCGGCGGTGGAGAAGCCCTTGACGTGCGGATTTTAAGATGCGCGTCCAGAGTACGGCGGGGTGGGGGGTGGGCAGGCGCGATCGCCCGCCCACCGCCCCGGCGTACTACTTCTCGGTGACTCCCGCCGAGTCGAACGTCGCCACCTCGTGCATCGCTCGCGCGGCGCTCTGGACCACGGGCAGCGCCAGCAGCGCGCCCGTGCCCTCGCCCAGGCGAAGGTCCAGGTCGACCAGGGGGCGCAGTCCGAGCTTGTTCAGCGCGGCCACGTGGCCCGGTTCCGCGCTGCGGTGGCCCGCGATGCAGGCGGCCAGGACCTCGGGGGCGATGGCGCGGGCCACCAGGGCCGCGGCGCCGGCGCTCACGCCGTCCAGGATCACCGGCGTCCGCAGGGACGCGCCGCCGAGCAGCAGGCCGACCATCGCCGCGTGTTCGAGGCCGCCGATCGCGGCGAGGACGCCGATCGGGTCGGCCGGGTCCGGCTGGTGGAGTTCGAGGGCTCGGCGGACGACCTCGGTCTTGCGGGCGAGGGTCTCGTCGTTGATGCCGGTGCCCCGGCCCGTCACCTCGGCCGGGTCCGCCCCGGTGTAGACCGAGATCAGGGCCGCAGAGGCCGTGGTGTTGGCGATGCCCATCTCACCGGTGAGCAGGGCCTTGTTGCCTGCCGAGACGAGGTCGCGGGCGGTCTCGATGCCCACCTCGATGGCCGCCTTGACCTCCTCGCGGGTCAGCGCGGGACCGGTCGTCATGTCGGCCGTACCGGCGCGGACCTTGCGGGGCAGCAGGCCGGGGGTCGCCGGGAGGTCGGAGGCGACGCCGACGTCGATGACGCAGACCTCGGCGCCGACCTGGTTGGCGAACGCGTTGCAGACCGCGCCGCCGCCGAGGAAGTTGGCCACCATCTGGGCCGTGACCTCCTGCGGCCACGGGGTGACGCCCTGGGCGTGCACGCCGTGGTCGCCCGCGAAGATCGCGACGGCCGCGGGCTCCGGGATCGGCGGCGGGCACTGGCGGGACAGGCCGGACAGCTGCGCGGAGATGATCTCCAGCATGCCGAGCGCGCCGGCGGGCTTGGTCATCCGCTTCTGCCGCTCCCACGCCTCGCCGAGCGCCTTGGCGTCGAGCGGGCGGATGTTGGAGACGGTCTCGGCGAGCAGGTCGTGCGGCTCCTCGCCGGGCAGGGCGCGGCGGCCGTACGTCTCCTCGTGGACGACCCACGACAGCGGGCGGCGCTTGGACCAGCCCGCCTGCATCAGCTCGGGCTCGTCCGGGAACTCGTCGACGTAGCCCACGCAGAGGTAGGCGACGACTTCGAGGTGCTCGGGCAGGCCCAGCTCGCGCACCATCTCGCGCTCGTCGAAGAAGCTGACCCAGCCGACGCCGAGGCCTTCCGCGCGGGCCGCGAGCCACAGGTTCTCGACCGCGAGCGCGGAGGAGTACGGGGCCATCTGCGGCTGGGTGTGCCGGCCGAGGGTGTGGCGGCCGCCGCGGGTCGGGTCGGCGGTGACGACGATGTTCACCGGGGTGTCGAGGATGGCCTCGATCTTGAGTTCCTTGAACTGCTTGGCCCGGCCCTTGGGCAGCGACTTCGCGTAGGCGTCGCGCTGACGCATGGCCAGTTCGTGCATCGAGCGCCGGGTGTCGGCGGAGCGGATGACGACGAAGTCCCAGGGCTGGGAGTGGCCGACGGACGGCGCCGTGTGGGCCGCTTCGAGGACGCGCAGCAGTACCTCGTGCGGGATCGGGTCGCTGCGGAAGCCGTTGCGGATGTCCCGGCGCTCGCGCATCACACGCAGTACGGCCTCGCGCTCGGCCTCGTCGTAGCCGGGGGCCGCCGGGCCGGTGGACTCTCGTACGTCTTCCACTGCGGCCGTGCTCTCTTCCTGGTCGGCGACCTGGGTGTCCAGGTCATCCGCGTGCTGTGCGACTACGGGCTCGGGGTCCGCCAAGGGCGGCTCCGGGGTGGGGAGTTGCGATACGGGGGGCTGCGCCGCGACGGGTGCCTCGGCCTCGCGGGGGGCGGGCACCGTCACGGCGGGCGTCTCCTGCGCGGCCATCACCGGAGCCGGGGCTTCCGCCTCGGTCGGCACCTCGGCCGGCAGCTCGTGCGGCGCCTCTTCCGACAGCTCGTGCGGCGCCTCTTCCGACAGCTCGTGCGGCGCCTCGGACGGCTCCACGACGGCCGGGGCGGCCTCCTCGGCGACCGGCTGCTCCTCCGCGGGGAGGGGCGGCACCGTCATGGCGTGCGACGGGGTCGGGGCCAGGTGCGGGGTGGTGGGCACCGCGCCCTCCACCGGCACGAACTGCCCGAGGGACTGGTCGGCGTGGGGCTCCGGGGAGAAGCCCGGCGGGCCTGCCGGGTCACCGTGCGCGGGCTGCTCGCCGTGCTGCGCCTGCCCCGCGGACGCCTGGGGCGCCACGGCGTGAGCGCCGACTCCGACGGGCACACCGTGCAGGGCCGCGGCGGCGTGCTCCGCGTACTGCGGCTCCGGCTCGGCCTCCGCGTGGCCCTGGGCCCCTGCTTCGGCGACGAGTTGCGGCTGGACCTCGTCGGCGACAGGCCGCGCGTCCTCGTCGGGGAGTGCCGTGTCCGCGAACTGGACCGCGGTGTCCGTGATGTGGACGGCCGGGGCGGCGAGCTGCGGCTCGGGCACGTGCGCGGCCTGGGGGTCGAGGGCCGGGTCCGGCGCCTGCTGGGGGTCGAGGGCCGGGTCCGGCGCCGCATGCAGGTCGAGGGAGATTTCCGGCGCCTGGTGCGGGTCCTGCGCGGGCCCGGGCTGCTCGGTCCCGGCCTGCGGCACCGCCTCCGCGGCGGCGGCCTGGGCCGGATCCGGGGCGGCGTCATACGGGGGTACGGGGAAGTCGGCGGCCGGCGCGGGCACTGCGGTGTCCGGAGCGGCCGGCGGCACGGCGATGTGTCCGGTGTCGCCCGTCGGCTGCGCGGGGTCGGGAGCCGCGGGGAAGGGCGTGGTGTCCGGGGCCTGCGGTTCGGGCGAGCCGTCCGGGACGGGGCCGGTCCCGTCGGCGTACTGCACCTGCGGGTGGGTGACACCGTCCGGTGAGCCGTCCACCGCGTAGAGCGCCTCGGCCTCGGGAGCGGCGAACGGCGTCTCCGCGGCCGGAGGAACGTCCGTGGGTGCGGCGGCCCCGGCGTGCTGCGCGTCCGCGGCCGGCGGCTCGTCCGAGGCGTGCGGCACCTCGGTGAACGCGGGTGCGTCCGGCGTCTGCGGGGGCTGCGGCGCCTCCACGAAGGCCGGTGCGTCCGGCGTCTCGGCCTCGGCGAAGGGCGGCATCTCGGACGCCTGCTCGGGCTCGACGAACGGCGCCGGCTCGTCGGCCGGCACGGTCCCGAGACCCGGCGCGGCCTCCGGGACGACCGGGGCGGCCGGGGCGGCCTCCGGGACGACCGTTTCTGCGGGGGGCCCCTCGGGGCTCACCGGTGGCACCGCCTGTGTCTGCGGCGGAGCGCCCCAGGGCACCGCGCCCTGGGGAGGGGTCTCCGCGAGCTGCGGCGGCGCGTCGAGGTACTCGGGTCCGGTCGTGGGCGGTCCCACCTGGCGCAGCGGGGCGTCCGCCGGGCCGCGGTCCGCCAGCGAACGCACCGGGCTCGACGAGATGTCCGGGGTCGGCGGGCCGAGGTGCAGCGGGCGGCGCGGCGGGGTCGCCTGCGGCGCGGCTGCCTGGGACAGCGTACGGACGGCGCTCAGGTCCACGGAGCCGCTGTCGCGTCCGTCCGTCTCGTGCGGTCCTGGCTCGTGGACGACGGGCGCCGGGGCCGGCATCGCCTGCGGCATCTCATTGCCCCAGGCACCCTGCTGGCCGGGCATCAGGAGCAGGTCGTCGTCATCGGCGGCGGTGTCGGAGGGGTCGAGGTAGGTGTACGCGCCCGGCGCGGGGACGCCCGGCTGCTCCACCATGCCTGCGTTCTCCGGCAGTCCCTCGCCCGGGACCTGGCCGGTGTCGGTCATGCGTACCCCTCGCCCATCGGTTTAGTGCTTCTTCGCCAGCTGGCCCGGAACGGCGCACCGACCGCCCCGCAGTGAAGAACGAGCGTGCGTGCCCAGCGGCACGAACGACCCGCCAGCAAAGGCGACAAAGCCATTAACTGGCATTGTCCCGGTCGTCCCGCCGTCGCGACAGCTTGATCCGCGACAGCCCGCTGTGGACTGCGCCACGTTGCGCGCCCTCCGGCTCCGCCGTACCACACACATCCCAAAAGAGGCGCGTTTTCCGGACATTGACCGACGAGGTGCCGGGTGACCGGAGTGCGGTACAACGATCGGCCAGCCTACCGCGCCGGTACGACAACAGGATCACGGGGAGCGGTCGGGCAATCGGCCGCTGAGCAGGAACGCGACGCTCCGCTCCTTCTCCGTCCAGGCCCTCGTGTCCAGCTCGACGGACTGCAGGAGGGCGCACTCGACCAGGTAGCCGTGCTCCGTCAGACCCCTGCCGATGAGTTCCGCCGCGTCGCGGGTCGCGGCATGCGTGACGATGCCCTGCGGGCGGCGGTCGGCGACGGCCGAGACCACCGCGGCTCCCCCGCCCCCGACCCGTACGACATCGGGTTCGGGGAGGTTCTCCAGTATGTGCGGCGCGGCGCCGTGCACGACCTGGAGCTGGACGCCGAAGCGGCGCGCGGAGACCGTCGTACGGCCGCAGGCGTCCTGGTCCCGGTCGACGGCGATGACGGCGGCGCCGCAGCGCGCCGCCTCTGCGGCGAACGCCCCGCTGCCGGAACCGATGTCCCAGACGAGGTCGCCCGCGCGCGGCCCCAGGCGGGCGAGCTGGGCGGCGCGCAGCAGATCCGTTTCGCCTTCGCCGAGTGCGCCGCCGTACGCCTCGGCGGGCAGCGCCCAGCCGCGCGGTTCCGCGCCCGGTTCGCGTCCGGCGATCCAGCCGCCGCCCTCGACCGCGGTCACGGGACCGCCGATGACGATGACGACGTTCGGGTCGCGCCAGGTGTGGTCGGCCGCCTTGTCGGAGGTCAGGACGGTGACCTGTTCGCGTTCGGTGCCGAGTTCCTCGCAGATGACGAAGGTGCGGTGGACTCCTTCGAGCAGCAGGCCGAGTTCGGCGGGTCCGGCGCCGGGTGAGGTGAGGACGGCGACTTTGGTGTGGGCGCGGCATACATTCACCGCCCGTCGCAGGGTGCGGCGGTGTGCGACGACCACTTGGGCGTCGTCCCAGGGCATTCCGGCGCGGGCGAAGGCGGTGGCGACGGACGAGACCGCGGGCACGACCTCGACCTCCAGGCCGAACTCGGGGGCGCGCAGCGTGCGTACGACACCGAAGAAGCCCGGGTCGCCGTCGGCGAGGACGACGGCGGTGCCGCGGTGGGCGGCGATACGGCGGGCGGCGAGGGCGACGCTGCCCAGGCGGATGCGCTCGGCGGCCGGGGGGACCTCCGCCAGTGTCAGGTGGTGGGCCGCGCCGGCGACGAGGGTGGCGGCGCCGAGGGCGGAACGCGCGGCCGCGGTCAGGGGCGAGCCGTCCCAGCCGATCACCGTGACCCGGTCGGCCATCGTCGTCAGTCTCCAGGGGGTCTTCGCAGGTCGTCAGGGCAGCCCGTGCATGGCGCTCCGTGAGCGTACCTGGTGGAGCTGAATGGTGCGGCGTACGGGGGCCGGGCCGGGTTCCGGCGGCCCCGTGGTCTCAGTTCCAGTCGGAGAACGACGTGAAACCGCCGGTGTCCGCGAGTTCCTCGCCGACTCCGTCGAGGTCCTCCGGGAGGAGGCTCCAGACGATGAAGTCGGTGCGCACGTCGGTCCACGTGCCGTCCTCGGTCCGGACGTGGGCTATGCAGGCGTTGCGCAGGACGCCCTCGCTGATGCAGCCGATCTTCTGGGCGACCTGCTGGGAGGCGGTGTTGTCGGCCGCCGTGCGCAGCTCGATCCGCTCGAACTTCTGGTCCCCGAAGAGCCATTGGGCGGTGGCGAGCGCCGCCTCGGAGGCATAGCCCTCGCCGCGGGCCCAGGGGGCGATGACGTACGAGATTTCGGTGGACCGGATGTGCCAGTTCGTCTTGTCGAGCTGGACGATGCCGACCAGTCGCTGGGTGAGGAACTCGGTGACGGCGAGGTCGAGGCCGCGGCCCGCGGTGCGTTGGGCGGGCGCGTACTCGGTGATCCAGCGGCGGGCCCGGTCCTCGGTGTAGGGCTGGGGCACGTCGGTCCAGGCCCCTACCTGCTCGTCGTTCATCATCTCGGCCAGGGCGGGGACGTCGTCCTCGTCGAGGGGGCGCAGTACCAACCGCTCCGTGCTGATGGAGATGTTGGGGAAGGTGCTAGTCATGCGCCGCTCCGTAACCTTCGGAAACCTTCAGGGCCTGCTGAACTGCCCAGCATGCAGTATCGAGGTACCGAATCGCACCACGGGGTCCACTCCCGGTGAAGGAGTGGACCCCGTGCGTTGCGGTGTCCGGCGTCAGCCGGAGACGACCGGCAGGACCGAGCCGCGGTACTTGTCCTCGATGAACTTCTTCACCTCGGGCGAGGTGAGGAGCTTGGCGAGTTTCTCGACCCGCGGGTCGTCCTCGTTGCCCTTCTTCACGGCCAGGAGGTTGGCGTACGGGTTGTTCTCCGCCGACTCCAGAAGGATGGCGTCCTTCGTCGGGCTGAGACCCGCGTCCTGGGCGTAGTTGTTGTTGATCACCGCGGCGGCCAGGTCGTCGAGCGAGCGCGGCAGCTGGGCGGGTTCCAGCTCCTTGAACGTCAGGTGCTTGGGGTTGGACGTGATGTCCGCGGGGGACGCGTCCGTGCCGGCGCCCGCCTTGAGCGCGATGACGCCCTTGGACGCGAGGAGCTTGAGGGCGCGGCCCTCGTTGGTCGTGTCGTTGGGTACGGCGACGGTGGCTCCGTCGGCGAGCTTCGTGACGTCGGTGACCTTCTTCGAGTACACGCCCATGGGCGGCAGGTACGCCTTGACGACGGGGACCAGGTCGGTGCCCTTGGCCTTGTTGAAGTCGTCGAGGTAGGGCTGGTTCTGGTAGAGGTTCGCGTCCAGTTCGCCTTCCTGGAGGGCGGTGTTCGGCAGGACGTAGTCCGTGAACTCCTTGATCTCCAGGTCGAGGCCCGCCTTCTCGGCGAGGTCCTTCTTGATGTACGCGAGGACCTCGCCGGCGGGGACGGCGGTGGCGCCGACGACGAGTGCGTCGCCGTCGCCACCGCTCTTCGCGGAGTCGGAGTCGGAGCCCGAGCCGCAGGCGGTCAGGCCGAGTCCGAGGGCGAGTGCGGCCGCCGCCGCGGAAATGACGGGCTTACGCATTGCTGAGAGCTCCTCAGAAGGACGGGATGACGGAGCCGGCGTACTTGTCCTCGATGAACTTCTTCACCTCGGGCGAGGTGAGGAGCTTCGCGAGCTTCTTGACGCGCGGGTCCTTCTCGTTGCCCTTCTTGACCGCGAGGAAGTTGCCGTAGGGGTTGTCCTTCGGGGACTCCAGGACGACGGCGTCCTTGGCCGGCTTGAGGCCCGAGGAGATGGCGTAGTTGCCGTTGACCACCGCGGCGTCCACGTCGTCCAGGGAGCGCGGGGTCTGGGCCGCCTCCAGCTCCTTGAACTTGAGGTTCTTGGGGTTCTTGGTGATGTCCCCCGGGGTCGCTTCGTTGCCCACGCCGCTCTTCAGCGTGATGATCCCGTTGGCGTCGAGCAGCTTGAGCGCCCGCGCCTCGTTGACCGTGTCGTTCGGGATGGCGACGGTCGCACCGCTCTTGAGGTCGTCGGCCTTCTTGACCTTGTGGGAGTAGAGGCCGAGCGGTTCCAGGTGCACCGTGACGACGGGCACGATGTGGGTGCCCTTCTTCTTGTTGAAGTCGTCGAGGTAGGGCTGGTTCTGGAAGTAGTTGGCGCCGACGGAGCCGTCCTCGGTCGCCGTGTTCGGCGTGACGTAGTCGGTGACCTCCTTGACCTCCAGGTCCAGGCCCGCCTTCTTCGCCAGGTTCTTCTTGACGAAGTCGAGTATCTCGGCGTGCGGGGTGGGACTCGCGGCGACGATCAGCGGGCCACTGGTGTCGGAGGCGGAGTCCTTGTCCGAGCCGCAGGCCGAGAGCCCGAGGGTGAGGGCTCCGGCGGCGAGGACAGCGGTGGTGATCTTGGCGGTGTTACGCACGAAAAGTGCCTTTCCTGATGGGTGGAGCGACCCCGTCTTGGGTGGTACGGGGAGTTCGGGGAGGGGGTGACTCAGGCGACCTTGCCGACGTCGGCCGTGGCCGCCTCGCCGGTGGGGGCGTCGGCCGCGGGCGTCCTGTCCGCGGGCGCCTTGTCCTTCAGCAGCCTGAGCTTCGGCGCGACACCGGACCGGCCGCCGCGTCGGTGCAGTCCGCGGGCCGCGTAGTCGCCGGCGAACTGGATGAGGGAGATGACGACGGCGAGGATCGCCACGGTGATCCACATCAGGCCGGTCTCGAAGCGCTGGTAGCCGTAGCGGATGGCGATGTCGCCGAGGCCGCCGGCGCCGACGGTGCCGGCCATCGCGGAGTAGCCGATGAGCGCGACGATGGTGGTGGTCGCCGACGAGATCAGCGAGGGCAGGGACTCCGGCACGAGGACCCTGCGGACGACGGTCCAGGTGTTGCCGCCCATGGACTGCACGGCCTCGACGAGTCCGCCGTCCACTTCGCGGACAGCCGTCTCGACCAGACGCGCGAAGAACGGGATCGCGCCGATCGCGAGCGGCACGATCGCCGCCTCACGGCCGATGGTCGTCCCCGTGATGGTGCGGGTGAAGTTCATCAACGCCACCATCAGGATGATGAACGGCAGTGAGCGGGCGACGTTCACGATCTGCCCGACGACCTTGTTCGCCACGACGTTCTGGAGGAGTCCGCCGCGGTCGGTCAGGACGAGCAGGAGGCCGAGCGGGAGTCCGCCGACGATCGCTATGAGCGTGGACCAGCCGACCATGTAGAGCGTGTCCCAACACGCCTGGGACAGCAGCGGCTGCATCTCGGACCAGGTCACTTGGCACCTTCCTTCACCAGTACGGACTCCTGGTCCGACTTGTCGACGACGTCGATCTGCAGACCCTGTTCGCGCAGGAAGCCGATCGGCACCACGTTGTCCTCGTAACGGCCGGGCAGTTCGATGCGCATCCGGCCGACCTGGAGGCCGCCGACGGTGTCGATCGCGGCGCCGAGGATCGAGATGTCGATGTTGTACGTGCGCGAGAGCTGCGAGATGACGGGCTGGGTCGCGGCCTCGCCGTGGAAGGTGACGTCGACGACGGTGCGGTCGTCGCCGGAGGCGTCGCCGGTCACCGGGAAGAGCGCCGACGCCAGTTCGGAACCGGGGGTACCGAGGAGTTCGCTGACGGTGCCGGACTCGACGATGCGGCCCTTCTCCATCAGGGCGGCCGAGTCGCAGATGCTCTTGACGACGTTCATCTCATGGGTGATGAGCAGGACGGTCAGGCCCAGCTGCCGGTTCAGGTCGCGCAGCAGCTGGAGGATGGAGCGGGTGGTCTCGGGGTCGAGGGCGCTGGTGGCCTCGTCGGAGAGCAGCACCTTCGGGTCGCCGGCCAGGGCGCGGGCGATGCCGACGCGCTGCTTCTGGCCGCCGGAGAGCTGGGCGGGGTAGGCCTTGGCCTTGTCGGTGAGGCCGACCAGGTCGAGGAGTTCGAGGGCCTTGCGGCCGCGCTCCCGGCCGGAGACGCCGAGGATTTCGAGCGGCAGCTCGACGTTGTCCTGGACGGTGCGCGAGGACAGCAGGTTGAAGTGCTGGAAGACCATCCCGATGTGGCTGCGCGCCGTGCGGAGCTCCTTGCCCGCGCGCGGGCCGCGGCCGGCGAGGGCGGTGAGGTCCTGTCCGGCGACGGTGACCGTGCCGGAGGTGGGACGCTCCAGGAGGTTGACGCAGCGGATGAGCGAGGACTTGCCGGCGCCGGACTGGCCGATGACGCCGTAGACCTCGCCTTCGCGGACGTGCAGATCGACGCCGTCGAGGGCGGTGACCTCGCGGCCGCGCGAGCGGTAGACCTTGGTGAGGCCCGTTGTCGTGATCACTGGGGTTTCCGTCACTGTCGAGTGCAGGGCGTGGGTGTGCGCCGGGCACGGATGCATTCGGTCGGGAACGCGGCACGGTTCTCGCGATGGCGATGGAACCGGGGGGGAGAACGTGTGCGCGGGCAGCCCGGGTCACGTACGGGGTACGGACATGGGGCGGCGGTCTCGCTTCGGGGCGCGAGACCAGGCGGTGGTGCGGGGGCCCTCTAGAAGGCGCACATTCGACACATACAGCGAGCACCGGGCGTCATGGTCGCCTCGGTCGCAAGGGTGCGGCTGCTCGTCGTGGTCATGGGATCAAGTAAAGCAGACGCACAGCGGAGGCCCGCCAGTGCTGTCCGAATAGCGGACAGCCGTGGACAGCTTTCGGCCTCGGCCGGAGATCCTCACCCGCCGCTGGTGACCAGTGCGGACAGGGCATGGGGTCCCTCCCTACGGGTCGGCGTCCGGCTCGGCCGCCTCATGGGTTGTGGCCAAGGCCACGGTGGCCGCCCCGGCGGTGCGGCCGGCGCAGGCCGGCGGCGGACCGGGTGCGGCGGACCTGCCCCCGAGGCCGGGACGGCTCGGCGGTCGGGCCCGCGCGCGTGGGGCCTTTTGGCCCGTAATAGGGTCACGGCATGCTTGATGCCCTGACCGTGGTGACCGCCGTCGCCGCGCTGCTGCTCACCGCCTGGTGCGGCTGGGCCGCCTACCGCGATCAGCCGACCAAGGACTGGCACTTCATCGGCATGGCCGTGGTGTCGCTGCTCGCCGTGGTCCAGCTGGTCGTCGGCGTCGTCCAGCTGGCGCGCGGCCAGCAGCCGGAGCAGGGCACGACGATCTTCGTGGCGTATCTGCTGGGCGCCTTCGCCTGCGTTCCGGCGGCGGGCTTCATGTCGCTGGCGGAGCGCACGCGGTGGGGTTCGATCACCGTCGCCGCCGGTGGCGTGGTCCTCGCCGTGCTGGAGGTGCGGCTCTATGACATCTGGGGAAGCTGAGATGACGGCCACGCAAGAGACGAAGCCGGCCAGGACCCGGCTGATCGGCGGCCCGGGCATGCTGCTCGTGTGGCTGTACGGCGTCATGGTGGTCGGCGCCGTCTCGCGCTCCGCGGTGCAGATCTCGACGGAGTTCGACAAGGCGCCGCTCGCCTACTCGCTCTCCGCGGTGGCGGGCGTCGTCTACGGCTTCATCACGTACTCGCTGGTGCGCGGCGGCGAGACGGCCCGCCGGGCGGCGCTGGTGTGCTGCGCCGCCGAGCTCGTGGGCGTACTGACGGTCGGGACGTGGACGCTGGTCGAGCCGTCCGCGTTCCCGGACGCGACCGTGTGGTCCGACTACGGCATGGGGTATCTGTTCATTCCCGTGCTGCTGCCGTTGTCGGCCATGTACTGGCTCCGGAAGCGGGAGCGCTCCGCCGGGAGCCGGTAGGAGACGGCGGTCCGTCCCCGGGAGCCGGAAGGAGACCGCGGTCCGTCCGTTGCGAAGCTGCGGGACGTCTGTGGCTGGTCGCGCAGTTCCCCGCGCCCCTTCGGGGGCGCGGACGTGGAAGCGCCCGCTGGGACACGGCCGGCCCTCGGGAGGCGGCGTGTCGGGTTCGCGTCGCCGCGCCCCTGAATACGTAGTCGCCGCGCCCCTTCGGGAGCGGCGACATGTCTACGCCGTTGTCGCGTAGGTGCCCGCCGGCTTCTCCAGGACGATCATCGGGACTCCGTCGGCGCCCTTCGACGTGCCCACCGTCTCGTAGCCCACGCGCCGGTAGAGGCGGAGGTTGCCCTCACTGCGGTGGCCCGTGTGGAGGCGGAAGCGGGTGGCGCCGCGCTCCCCGGCCAGGGCCGCCTCGGCCGCGCGCAGCAGCCGGGCGCCGATGCCGTGCCCCTGGAGACGGGGGTGCACACAGAGTTTGCCGATGGACGCCGCGCCGTCCTCGGTCACGGTGCCGCGCACCGAACCGACCACCTCGTCGCCCAGCCGCGCCACGAACACGCAGTCGCCCGCGACCTCCGCGCGGACCGATTCGAGGGACTGGACGAGCGGGTCGATGCGGTAGTTGCCGTACAGGGCGGCCTCGCTCTGGAAGCAGAGGTACTGCAGCCGGAAGATCTGCTCGGCGTCCCGCTCGGTCGCCACAGAGATGGTCACGCTCATGCCCATGTGTGCACGCCTCCCGCTCACCTGCTCGCCAGTTGTCCCTCACTCCTATCCCCGCGGTTCACGGGCCGCAACCTCCGCGGACAGCAATCTGCGCAGACATCCCAGGCATCTGGAACGTTCCGGGCCCAGACTGCCCTGTGAGATACCCAACTCGCCTGCGATTTCGCGATACGTGAGGTCCTGGGGAGACAGCAGTGCGGCCATGAGGCGTGGGCAGCGGCCGGGCAGCCGACGCACGGCGGCGTGCAGGGCACGATGGCGAGCGGCGGTCAGCGCCTGCTGTTCGGGGCCGGCCGCGCCGTCGTCGGCGGGTTCGGAGCCGTACGGCAGCTCGAGACGGGCGGTGCGGCGGCTGCGGCGCACCTCCGAGCGGACGGCGCGGCGTACCCAGCCTTGCGGATCGACGAGGGGGCCGTCGGATTCGAGGCGCTCGAGGAGACGCAGCCAGACGGCTTGTTCCAGGTCGCTCTGGTCGGTACCGGCCGCATATGCCTCCGCCGAGGCCTCGGCGGCGAGCAGCGGGCGCAGGGTGGCAACCATGTCGTGGGTCATATGCGGCGGGACGCCGCCGCCCCGGCGGGAGGTTGCCGGGGCGGCCGACTGTCACTCCAACCGGGGGCGCGGAGCGATGGGTTGACCGCGGGACCTCAGCCCTCGGGAAAGGCCCCCGCTCAGCCGTTCAGGAAGTCCGCGCGGGCCAGGAGCGCGGTGTCCGCGTTGTCCGAGAAGACCCCGTCGATGCCCGTCCCGAAGTACGTCTTGAAGGCGCCGAAGACATCGCCGTAGGCGTTCGCGTCGGTGCCCTTCTTGAAGTTGGTCGGCAGGAAGGTGTTCTCGTTGCGCATGGTGTACGGGTGCAGGATCAGGCCCGCGTCGTGCGCGTCGGCGACGAGCGTGGTCGGCGTGGTGAGGTTGCCGCTCGCGTCCTTCGGGATGACCAGGTCGAGCGTCGGCCCGATGCCCTGCGCGTACGAGGCGATCCACGCCAGGCCCTCGGGCTTGACGAGGTCGGCGACGGTGCGCGGGTCGCCCGCCTCGACGAAGTCCCAGGGGCGGGTGTTCGCGGCGGACAGCAGCACGACGAGCGGGTTGCCGACCAGTTTGTTCAGACGCTGGATGCTGCTCGGCTCGAAGGACTGGATGATGACGGGCGAGTTCTTCTTGTCCTTGCCGTACTTGCGCAGCAGCTTGGCGACCCGCTCCTCCAGGCCGAGGCCCAGCTTGCGGAAGTAGGTGGGGTGCTTGGTCTCGGGGTAGATCCACACCTGCCTGCCGCGCTTGCGGGTCTGCTCGTCCTGCCACCGGAGCACCTCTTCGAAGGTGGGGATCTCCCAGCGGCCGTTGTAGATCGTGTTGCGCTGGCGGGTGGCGGGGATGCGCTCGACGGCGCGCAGGGTCTTCAGCTCGGCGAGCGTGAAGTCCTCGGTGAACCAGCCGGTGGTGGCGACCCCGTCGAGGGTCTTGGTGGTCCTGCGGTCGGCGAACTCGGGGTGCGCCGAGACATCGGTGGTCCCGCCGATTTCCGGCTCGTGACGGCATACGAGATGGCCGTCCTTGGTGGGCACCAGATCGCCGGCCTCGACGACGTGCGCACCCAGGTCGAGGGCCAGCTCGTAGGAGCCGAAGGTGTGTTCCGGCCGGTAGCCGCTGGCCCCGCGGTGACCGATGACGGTCGGCTTCGGCAGACTCCGGTAGCCGCCGCCCCCGTGCCGCTCGTCCGCTCTCGCCGCGGCGGGCAGTCCGAGGACCGCTCCGCCCGCGCCGAGCACCGCGGCCCCCAGCAGCGCCCGCCGCCCGGTCCCCCGCCCCGGCTCGTCCGACCGCTGTGTCCGTCGTGTTTCCTGCGTCCCCATGAGCGCTCCTCCGCCACACCGCCCTGCACCTGTCAAATCTGGTCGATCGTAGGTGTGCTCGAGTGACGGAGGGGAGACCTGCGGCAGAACACACGGGTGACGCTGGATGTCGCACGAGATGCCGTACGGGTTCGGACAGTTGACGGCTCGCCGGGTTCGGGGGCGCGGCAGGGGGCACCCGCGGGAGGGACGGGCCGCGCCCGACGGCGCGATCTCCGTCACACCGTGTCGTCCGCGTGAGGACCCCGCAGCGGGGCGCCACCGCAGGTAAACGTGCGTCAACAGTGCGTATCCAGTCGGTGAACCCGATGTGCAATCACCCGGGGGGCGCGAGTATCGTCCTCACCTGCACATACTCATACCGTTCGTTGACACCGGAGGGCCCGTTGTCCCGCTTCGTGCTCATCAAGGCAGTGCTCGGACCGATCATGCGCCTGATGTTCCGCCCACGGGTGGAAGGTGCGGAGCACATCCCGGGCGAAGGTCCGGTCATCCTGGCCGGCAACCACCTCACGTTCATCGACTCGATGATCATGCCGCTCTTCTGCGACCGCCAGGTCTTCTTCATCGGCAAGGACGAGTACGTCACCGGCAAGGGCATCAAGGGTCGGCTGATGGCCTGGTTCTTCACCGGCACCGGGATGATCCCCGTCGACCGTGACGGCGGCCGCGGCGGTGTCGCGGCGCTGATGACCGGCCGCCGGGTGCTGGAGGAGGGCAAGGTCTTCAGCATCTACCCGGAGGGCACCCGCTCCCCCGACGGCCGGCTCTACCGCGGTCGTACCGGTATCGCCCGCCTCACCCTGATGACCGGCGCCCCGGTCGTCCCGTTCGCGATGATCGGCACCGACAAGCTCCAGCCGGGCGGCGCCGGTTTCCCGCGCCCCGGCCGGGTGACGGTCCGCTTCGGCGAGGCGATGGAGTTCTCCCGCTACGAGGGCATGGACCGCGACCGCTATGTGCTGCGCGCCGTGACCGACTCCGTGATGGCCGAGGTCATGCGCCTTTCGGGTCAGGAGTACGTGGACATGTACGCCACCAAGGCGAAGGCGGCGTAGCGGCTCCGCCCACACCGTGAAAGGCCCGTCCCGGCTGTCGCCGGGGCGGGCCTCACCCGTTCGTACCCCTACGCCTCGAGTTTCTGGCCGCGCAGCAGGAACCAGGCCGCGACCGCCGTCGCGAGCAGTACCGCCGCGCCGGCGCCCGCCGCGAGCGCCAGCCCGTCGACGAAGGCGGCGCGGGCCGAGGACAGCACGGCCTCCGCGGTGTGCGCGGGCAGCCCCGCCGTCGACTCGACGGCACCACCGAGGGATTCGTGGGCCTGTGCCGGGGTGCCCGCCGGGCCGTGGAAGTCCCGGTAGACGCCGGTGACGATCGAGCCGAGCAGTGCGATGCCGAGGGCGGCGCCGAGTTCGTACGCCGTCTCGGAGACCGCGGCGGCGGCGCCCGCCTGGTCCTTGGGCACGCTGGAGAGGATCACGTCGGCGGTCACGGTGAACGAGAAGCCGGCGCCCACGCCGACCACGAGCAGCGCGGTCCCGAGCAGCGGGTAGCCGGTCGACTCGCTCAGCAGGGTGAGCGCGGCGAGTGCCAGGCCGACGGCGGCGAGACCGCCCGAGACCACGGCCCGCACCGAGTACCGGCGGGCGGCCCGCCCCGCGGCCAGGCCGGCCGCCACCGCGCCGACGGCGGCGGGGACTTCGGCGAGGCCGGCCTCGAACGGGGGCCTGCCCTGGACGAGTTGCAGGTACTGAGACAGGAAGAAGATGAGTCCGGACATGCCGAGCACGGTCAGCAGATCGGCGAGCACGGCCGCGGAGAAACCGCGGTTGCGGAACAGCCGCATGTCCAGCAGGGGCTTGGGCATGACGAGTTGGCGTCGTACGAAGCCGAAGAGGGCGGCGGCGCCGAGCGCTCCGGCGGCCAGCGCGTCCAGGGAAGGCCCGTGCGAAGCGGCCTCCTTCACCGCGTACACGATGCCGATCATGCCGACGAGCGAGAGGACGACACTGCTCAGGTCCCAGGGTCCGGGATCCGGATTCCGCGACTCGGGCAGGAGTCTGATGCCGACGAGGACGAGGACGATCATCACGGGGAGGTTGATCAGGAAGACCGAGCCCCACCAGAAGTGCCCGAGCAGGAAACCGCCGACGACCGGACCGACCGCGGTGCCGGCGGAGGCGGTCGCGCCCCAGACGCCGATGGCGAAGCTGCGTTCGCGCGGGTCGTGGAAGAGGTTGCGGATGAGGGCGAGGGTGGCGGGCATCAGGGTCGCGCCCGCGACGCCGAGCAGCGCCCGCGCCAGGATCATCAGCTCCGGTGTGGTGGCATAGGCGTTGAGCACGGATATCGCGCCGAACGCCGTGGAGCCGATGAGCAGCAGCTTCTTGCGGCCGATGCGGTCGCCGAGGCTGCCCATGGAGACGAGCAGGCCGGCGATGACGAAGGAGTAGACGTCACCGATCCACAGGAGCTGGGTGCCGGAGGGCTTCAGGTCCTCGCTGATGTACGGGGTCGCGAGGCCGAGGACGGTCGCGTCGACGGCCACGAGCAGCACGGCGAGGACGAGGACGGAGAGCGCGAGCCACCGGCCCGGGCGCTGCTCCACCTCCGCCACGGACGCCGGCCGCAGGGTGCTGGTCATGATTCCTCTCTCCGTAGCGCACCGCCGAGCAGCAGTTCGACGGTCATATAGGAAAAGTCCTTGGCGGCCACGCGGCCGTCCAGCACGGCCCAGGCGCCCGAGGCCATCAGGCCGTAGAGCGCCTCGGTGAGCCAGGCCGGGCTGAGGTCGATGCGGAACTCGCCGCTCTCCTGGCCGCGCCGGAACAGCGCGGCGATGCGCGCGTCCAGCCGGGCCCAGCCCTCGTGCTGGGCGTCGCCCTCGAAAAGCTGGTTCTCGGTGTAGAGGAAGGCGAGCAGCCGGGCGGCGGGCTCGATCTCGCTCACCAGCCGGCGTACGGCCTCGTTCGCGGTGCCCGCTTCCAGCCGGGCCGCGTCCAGCGCCGCCTCGCACTCCCGGATGCCCAGCTCTTCGAGCGCCCGGACGAGGGCGTCCCGCCCCGCGAACTGGCGGTGCAGCGTGGCCCGGCTGATCCCGGCCGCCTTGGCGACCTCGTCCATGGTGGCGGTGGACTTCCGGGTGAGCAGGTCCGCTGCGCTGCGCAGCACGTGTTCGCGATCGACAGCCATGAGACAAGCATAGACCAAGTGAGACATCTTTGTCTCATGAGGAGCGTATGCGTCTCACCTTCGTGTCGTTCACGGGGGTGAGTGCTCAGTGCCAGGGCAGCTGCCCGCGCCGCTCCCAGTACGTGCGCGGGTCCTCGGCGAGGGCGTCGAGGCGGGCGACCTGCTCGTCGTCGAGGTCGACGACGGCCGCGTGCAGGTTCGAGGCGAGCTGGTTGGTGGTGGCCGCACCGGAGAGGACGACTCCGGCCCAGGGCTGCCGCAGGACGAACGCGAGGGCGACGGCGTCGGCGCCGAGGCCCGCCTGCTCGGCGATCTCCCGCACCGGGCCGGGCGCGTGCCCGCCCGCCAGACGGCCGTTGGCCATGCCCTCCTTCACGATCACCGTGAGCCCGGCGTCCTGGGCTTCGGCGAGCGCGGGTCCGGCCGAGGTCTCGAGGACGTTGTACGTGGACTGGACGGTGCGGAAGAGGGGTGCGCCGTCGACCGTCACGGCGAGCGCGGCACGGATGGCGTCGGCCTGGGCGGGGCCGCTGGTGGAGAACCCGACGGTGAGTCCCTCGGCCGCGGCCTCGGCCAGCTCGGCGTGGAGTTCCTTGTCGGTGAGGGCCGGACTGTCCGGGGTCACCGAGTGGATCTGGTAGAGGTCGAGCCGCTCGCCGAGCAGCCCGGCGGTCTCGGCGCGCTGCCGTTCATAGGTGGCGGCACTGTGGTCCTTGACCTCGTGCTGCTCGGCGTCCGTGGTCCAGTCCGCCGTGTAGGTGTAGCCCCATTTGCTGCCGACGACGATGTCGTCGATGCCCGGCCGGGCGTTCAGCCAGTCCGCGAGGAACTCCTCCGAGCGGCCGTAGGAGCGCGCCACGTCGAAGTAACGGACGCCCTGGGCATAGGCGGCGTCGAGCAGTTCGTGGGTGCGGGCGCGCAGGGCCTCGACGCTGCGTACGGCGGGAAGGTCGTCCTCGCGGCCGAGGTTGATGTAGCCGGGGCGGCCGACGGCGGCCAGGCCGAGGCCGATGTGGGCGGTGGGAGTCGTCGCTGCGCTCAGGCGGGCGAAGGGCATCGCGGGCTCCGTTCGGTCGGCTCCTCTACGGCTCCGGACCAACCTATCCCGCGATTCCCTCGCTACACCCGACCTGCTAGTTCTTCTGCTTCGCGGTGGCCCAGGCGTGCTGTGCCGCCACGTCCGTCCTGACCTCGGCGAGCTGGACGGCGACCGCGCTGGGTGCCGTACCGCCGCGGCCGTCGCGGGAGGCCAGGGCGCCCGGGACGTTGAGGACGCCGCGCACCTCGGGGGTGAGGTGGGACGAGATCTTCGCGAACTGCTCGTCGGTGAGGCCGTCCAGCTCGATGCCCTCGCCCTCGGCGACCTTCACGCACTCGCCCGCGACCTCGTGCGCGACCCGGAACGGCACGCCCTGCTTGACCAGCCACTCGGCGATGTCGGTGGCGAGCGAGAACCCGGCCGGGGCCAGCTCCTCCATGCGCTCACGGTGGACGGTCAGCGTCGCCATCATGCCGGTGAAGGCGGGGAGCAGGACTTCGAGCTGGTCGCAGGAGTCGAAGACCGGCTCCTTGTCCTCCTGGAGGTCGCGGTTGTACGCGAGCGGGAGGGCCTTGAGCGTCGCCATCAGGCCGGTCAGATTGCCGATCAGGCGGCCCGACTTGCCGCGCGCCAGCTCGGCGATGTCCGGGTTCTTCTTCTGCGGCATGATCGACGAGCCGGTGGAGAAGGCGTCGTGGAGGGTGACGAAGGAGAACTCCTTCGTGTTCCAGATGATGACCTCCTCGGCGATCCGGGAGAGGTTCACCCCAATCATCGCGGTGATGAAGGCGAACTCGGCGACGAAGTCACGGGAGGCCGTGCCGTCGATGGAGTTGGCGACCGAGCCGTGCTCGAAGCCGAGGTCCTTCGCGACCGACTCCGGGTCGAGGCCGAGGGAGGAACCGGCGAGGGCACCCGAGCCGTACGGCGACACGGCCGTGCGCTCGTCCCACTGGCGCAGCCGCTCGGCGTCCCGGGACAGCGCCTGGACGTGCGCGAGGACGTGGTGGGCGAAGAGCACCGGCTGGGCGTGCTGGAGGTGCGTGCGGCCGGGCATCGCCACGTCCGGGTGGGCCTCCGCCAGTCCGATCAGCGCGTCCTGGAGGTCGGCGAGGAGGCCGCCGATGACGCGGGCGTGGTCGCGCAGGTACATGCGGAAGAGGGTCGCGACCTGGTCGTTCCGGGAGCGGCCGGCGCGGAGCTTGCCGCCGAGGTCGGGGCCGAGGCGCTCCAGCAGGCCGCGCTCCAGGGCGGTGTGGACGTCCTCGTCGGCGATGGTGCCCACGAAGGTGCCGTCCGCGACATCGGCTTCGAGCCGGTCGAGGCCCGCGAGCATACGGTCCAGCTCGTCGTCCGTGAGGAGGTTCGCCTTGTGCAGCACGCGCGCGTGGGCACGCGAACCTGCGATGTCGTAGGGCGCGAGCCGCCAGTCGAAGTGGACGGACGCGGACAGCTTCGCCAGGGCCTCGGCGGGACCGTCGGCGAAACGGCCGCCCCAGAGCCGTACGTCACCGCTGTTGCTGCTCACTTGCTGTGCTCCTCGGAGGGTGGTGGTTGTGCGGCCGCCTCCCCACTTGTCGAGTGAGGAGGCGGCCATCACGCTACTGCTTCGGGAAGATCGCTACCGCTTACGCCAGGTCGCGCTTGGCGGCGATCTTCGACGACAGGCTGTAGATGTCGATGAAGCCCTTGGCCGCGGCCTGGTCGAAGCTGTCGCCCGTGTCGTACGTGGCGAGGTTGAAGTCGTAGAGCGACGTCTCGGAGCGCCGGCCGGTGACGACGGCGCGGCCGCCGTGCAGGGTCATCCGGATGTCGCCGTTGACGTGCTGGTTGGCCTCGTCGATGAAGCCCTCCAGGGCGCGCTTGAGCGGGGAGAACCACTGGCCGTCGTAGACCAGCTCGCCCCAGCGCTGCTCGACCTGCCGCTTGTAGCGGGCGAGTTCACGCTCGACGGTGACGTTCTCCAGCTCCTGGTGGGCCGTGATGAGAGCGATCGCGCCCGGAGCCTCGTACACCTCGCGGGACTTGATGCCCACGAGCCGGTCCTCGACCATGTCGATCCGGCCGACGCCCTGGGCGCCGGCGCGCTCGTTGAGCTGCTGGATCGCCTGGAGCACGGTGACGGGCCGGCCGTCGATGGCGACCGGGACGCCCTCCTTGAAGGAGATGACGACCTCGTCGGCCTCGCGGGGCTCGGCCGGGTTCGAGGTGTACTCGTAGATGTCCTCGATCGGCGCGTTCCAGATGTCCTCCAGGAAGCCCGTCTCGACCGCGCGCCCGAAGACGTTCTGGTCGATGGAGTACGGGGACTTCTTGGTGGTGGCGATCGGGAGCCGCTTCTCCTCGCAGAAGGCGATCGCCTTGTCCCGGGTCATCGCGTAGTCACGGACCGGGGCGATGCACTTGAGGCCGGGGGCGAGGGCGACGATGCCGGCCTCGAACCGCACCTGGTCGTTGCCCTTGCCGGTGCAGCCGTGGGCGACCGTGGTGGCGCCGTGCTTCTGGGCGGCGGCGACGAGGTGCTTGACGATGGTCGGCCGGGAGAGGGCGGAGACCAGCGGGTAGCGGTCCATGTAGAGGGCGTTGGCCTTGACCGCCGGGAGGCAGTACTCGTCGGCGAACTCGTCCTTGGCGTCCGCGACCTCGGCCTCGACGGCACCGCAGGCGAGCGCGCGCTTGCGGATGACGTCCAGGTCCTCGCCGCCCTGGCCGACGTCGACCGCGACGGCGATGACCTCGGCGCCCGTCTCCTCGGCGATCCAGCCGATGGCGACGGAGGTGTCCAGACCACCCGAGTAGGCGAGTACGACGCGCTCGGTCACGGGCTTCTCCTCACACTGCAATCACTGACATGCATGAGTATGCAGGGCTCTGCATGATTCGTCAATCTCGGGCCGTCCGATCGAAATCTCAGGAAGCCTTGAACGCAAGAAACCGCTTTCCCGTACTTCTCGCCGAACGCAGGCGCCGCGTTCGTCAGTCAAGTCACCCCCGATCCGAGTGAGGCATCCGCATGTCCAGGGCTCTTCCGAAGTACAACAAGCGTCGCGTCGCGCTCATCGGCGGCGCCGCCGCCGTGGTGCTGTCCGGTGCGGTGATCGCCGGCTCCGCCCTCGCCGGGGAAACATCCAAGAGCAACGGCACGAGCGCCAGGACGCTGGCCGACACCGGCACGATCGCGTGCCCGGACGTCAAGTCGCAGCTGCCCAGCGTCCCGGCCTCCGCGCAGGCCGAGGTCGACCGCAACCTGGCGCTCCTGGACACCCAGCTCGCCGAGGCCAACAAGCGGCTCGTCGACACCGTCGGCCAGGGCGGCGCCAACTTCGTCCAGAACGCCATCCTCGGCCCGCTCGCCGACAAGCGGAAGTCCACGATCGACCGCATCGCCATCTCCATCGGCCGCACCGCCGAGAAGCCCCAGGGCCTCGACGCGCTCGCCGAGTGCGCGCTGAGCACGGACGGCGCGGCCGGTACGGGCGACGAGGCGGGTGCCGGCGACGAGGCGGGCGCGGGCGAGGAGGCCGGGGCCGGCGAAGAGGCCACGGCGGCGCCGAGCGCGACGGCCACGGACGCGGCGGACGACGGCGCGGGCGAGGCGGGCGACACCGGCGACGACGCGACCGGCGTCGGGACCATCAGCTGCCCCGACGTGGCCTCGCAGCTCCCCGCGATCCCCGCCACCGCGCAGGCCGAGGTCGACCGCAACCTGGCGCTCCTGGACACCCAGATCGCCGAGGCCAACAAGCGGCTCGTCGACACCGTCGGCCAGGGCGGCGCCAACTTCGTCCAGAACGCCATCCTGGGCCCGCTGGAGGACAAGCGGATCGCCACCGTCAACCGCATCGCCACGGCCATCGGCCGCACCGCGGAGAAGCCGCAGGGCCTCGACTCCCTGGCCGCCTGCACGCTCAACGAGTAGTGCACGGCGCTGTGGCCGCCCCGCGAAGCGCCGGCCGGGGCGGCCACGGTTTCGGTACGGGCAGTACTGCCGGTACTGCCGGTACTGCAAGCACCCGCACGGATTCCGGTACTGCCGGTACCCGCACGGATTCCGGTACCGCCGGTACCGCCGGTACCCGTACGACCCGTACGACCCGCACGACCCGATCCCGCCATTCCTTAGACAGGCGAAAGATCTTCCCCGATAATCGTTAGACATGGGAAAGACTTATGAGCGCATAGACGGCCGGCTGCGTACGTTCATCGAGGCGCAGCACCTCTTCTTCACCGCGACCGCGCCCCTGTCCGGCGACGGCACGGTCAACCTCTCCCCCAAGGGGCTCACGGGCTCCTTCGCCGTCATCGACGAACTGACCGTGGCCTATCTGGACTTCGCCGGCAGCAACGCCGAGACCATCGCGCACCTGCGCGAGAACGGCCGGATCACCCTCATGTGGTGCGCCTTCCAGGGCCCGCCGAACATCGTCCGGGTGCACGGCCGCGGCGAGCCCGTCTTCCGCGACGACCCGCGCTTCGGGCAGCTGCTCACCCACTTCCCCCGCATCGACCCCGCCCCGCACGGCCTGCGCGCGATCATCGTGGTGACGGCGGAACTCGTCCGGGACACCTGCGGCTACGCGGTGCCCTTCATGTCGTACGACGAGGACCGCGATCTGCACGGAAAGCGCTTCGCGCGCGAGGACGACGACTCGCTGAGCGCCTACTTCCGGAAGAAGGAGCACGTGGCGACCAGCCTGGATGGCCTACCCGGGCTGCCGTTGCCGCTGCCGCCCACTACGGTCTGAGCCATGCGCCCTGGTGTCGTCGCCGCCCTCGCGTCCGTCTCCCTCCTCACCCTCGGTGGCGCGCCGGGCACCGCCCGGGCCACCCTGCCCGAGCTGATGGCCGACACCGGCGGCGGCACCCAGCTGATCACCGCGCAGGCGCTCCGCGCGGACGCGACCACCGGCACGGTCACCTGGTGGGACCGGCAGGACGGACACTGGGTGAAGCGCGGCTCGGCGGCCGCCCGCTTCGGCGCGAAGGGCCTCGTCGAGGGCACCGCCCGCAAGCAGGGCACGAACACCACACCGACCGGCCTGTACGACCTGCCGTACGCCTTCGGCATCAAGGCGGCGCCGAGCGGTACGACGGCCACGTACCGCCGGGTGCACCAGGACTCCTGGTGGTGCCAGGACAACGACTCCCTGTCGTACAACCGCTGGACCGAGCCGCGCCCCGCCGACTGCCGCCCCGCCGAGTCCGAGCACCTCGTCTCCTACGAGGCGCAGTACGCGCACGCCTTCGTCATCGGCTTCAACTACGCGCGGCCGGTGCGGGGGCGCGGCGCGGGGATCTTCCTGCACGTCAACGGGAGCGGAGCCACGGCCGGTTGTGTGTCGGTGCCCGCGGAGGCGATGCGGCAGATCCTCACCTGGGCCGAACCCCCGAGGCTGCCGCACATCGCCATCGGGACGGCGAGCGGGACGACCGCGCTCACCCGGTACTAGGTCCGGTCCGGACCAGAGCCTGTCCGGACCAGAGCCTGTCCGGCGGGCCGGCCTAGTACCGGGCGGGCAGCCGGACCGTGAAGGTCGTGGTGCCGGGGCGGCTCTCCAGTGCGACGCTTCCGCCGTGGGCCTCCACCACCGCCGCCACGATCGACAGGCCCAGCCCGGCGCCGCCGCCCGTGCCGTCCGTGCGGCGGCGGTCCGCGCGGGTGAAGCGTTCGAAGACGCCCGGCTGGATGTCCTCGGGGACGCCGGGGCCGTCGTCGTGCACCGTCAGGACCGCCGTCCGGCCGTCGGACTCCAGCGCCACCGTCACCTTGGTGCCGACAGGCGTGTGCAGACGCGCGTTGGCCAACAGGTTGGCCCCCACCTGGTGGAGGCGGTGGGCGTCGCCCGGCACCGTCACCGGTTCCTCGGGCAGTCGCAGCGCCCAGCGGTGGCCGGGGCCCGCGGCCCGGGCGTCCGTGACCGAGTCGAGGACCAGACGGGTGAGGTCGACGGGAAGCCGCTCCAGCGGGCGGCCCGCGTCCAGCCGGGCGAGGAGCAGCAGGTCGTCGACCATCTCGCCCATGCGGGCGGACTCGGCGGCGATGCGTTCGAGGGCGCGGGTCACCTTCGGCGGGACCGGGCCGGGATGCAGCAGCGCCAGTTCCGCGTGACCGCGCACCGAGGCCACTGGAGTGCGCAGCTCATGGCTGGCGTCGGCGGCGAAGGTGCGCAGCCGCTCCTCGCTCGCGTGCCGTTTGGTCAGCGCGTCCTCGACATGGCCGAGCATGCGGTTGAAGGCGGACGCGACGCGGCCCACCTCGCTGCGCGGGTCGGATTCGGGAGCGCGCGGCGGCAGGGCGACCTCGCCGCTGGCGAGCGGGAGTTCGCTGACCGTCGTGGCGGTCGCGGCGACCCTGTTCAGCGGGCGCAGCGACCAGCGCACCCACAGGGCCCCGGCGACCCCGGCGACCGCGAGGGCCACGGCGAGCACGCCGGAGGCGACCAGTTCCAGGCGGTGCACGGCGGCGTCGACCGGCTCCATGGGCAGCCCGGTGATCAGGACGTCCCGGTCCAGTCCGCGCGCCGCCATCACCCGGTAGTCGCCGAGGGCCGACAGGCAGACGGAGTGTCCCCGGCCGTCGGCCGGGACATGGGCCAGGGCTTTCGCGTCGGCGGTGGTCAGGGTCACGTTGAGGTCGGTGGTGTCCGCGCCGGAGGGGACGACCGCCGCGTTGGTGACGTCCCGGCCGACCAGCCGCGCGCCGAAGGTGCCGGTGCTCTGCCGGCGTGTGTCGCCGTGTTCGTCTCCGTCGTGGTCCGACCTGGGTGCGTCGCCCCCGTGCTCCAGGCTCGCGGGGAACCGCACTCCCACGTCGTGGAGCTGCTGGTCGAGGCGGCCGGTGAGGAAGCCGTTCAGCTCGTACACGGCGGCGACGCCGACGGCGGCGCAGCTGACGGCGAGCAGCACCACCAGTCCGGCGGTGAGCCGCGCCCGCATCGTGCGCGGACGCGGCAGCCCGCGCACGACTGCCCGCACCCGTGGCCATCGCCCCGCCCAGGACCGCCACCGTGACCTCATCGCCCCGCCACCGGCTTGATCACGTACCCGGCGCCCCGCACCGTGTGGATCATGGGTTCGCGGCCCGCGTCCACCTTCTTGCGCAGGTAGGAGATGTAGAGCTCCACGACATGGGCCTGCCCGCCGAAGTCGTACGACCAGACGCGGTCGAGGATCTGCGCCTTGCTGAGCACGCGGCGCGGGTTGCGCAGCAGGAACCGCAGGAGTTCGAACTCGGTCGGCGACAGCTCGATCAGCTCGCCGCCGCGGGTCACCTCGCGGGCCTCCTCGTCCATGACGAGGTCGCCGACGATCAGCCGCGGCCCTTCGTCCAGCTGCCGGGCCATGCCGGCGCGGCGCAGCAGTCCGCGCAGCCGGGCGACGACCTCCTCCAGGCTGAACGGCTTGGTGACATAGTCGTCGCCGCCCGCGGTGATGCCCGCGATGCGGTCCTCGACGGCGTCGCGCGCGGTGAGGAAGAGGACGCAGACGTCCGGCCTCACGGTGCGCAGCTCGCGCAGCACGGCGAAGCCGTCGGTGTCCGGGAGCATCACGTCGAGGACGACGGCGTCGGGCAGCAGGTCCCGCGCCTCGTCGACCGCGCGGGCGCCGTCGCCCGCCGCGCGGACCTCCCAGCCTTCGTAGCGCAGGGCCCCGGAGAGGACCTCGGCCAGGTCCGGGTCGTCGTCGACGACGAGGACGCGTACAGGGGTGCCGTCGGGCCGGGTGAGCGCGGGCCGGCCGTTGCCTCGGGAGCGGGGAATGTTCATGTCGTCCTCCAGCATCACCCCTCGCGGAGCCCGCACCCCCGCCCGCGGCCTCTGAGTTTCCTCTGAGTCCGCCCTCCTCGTCCCTCTCGGTTTCCTCTGAGTCCCCGCTGAACGCGCCTGTTCAGAGCTTCCTCAGAAGTTTTGGACGCACAGTTTCAGCCCGGACAGCCGGAAGGACGGACAGATGACCACGGTGTACGAGCGGGCCGCTCTCCCGCGCCCGACACAAGGGCGAAAGCGCCCCCGGCCCTCGCCCGCGGGGCCGCCGCTCGCCCTGCTCTGGGCGGGAGCCGCCGCGGTCGTCGCCCTGTGGTGGTACGACACGCGGTCGGTGGTGGGCCTCTCCGGATGGCTCACGGACGCCGGGCGGATCACCGGGCTGCTGTGCGGCTACAGCTGCGCGGTGCTGGTGGCGCTGATGGCGCGGGTCCCGTTTCTGGAGCGGCGCACAGGCTCCGACCGGGTGGCCCGCTGGCACGCGATGGCCGGCCGGTACACGGTCTGTCTGCTGGCCGCGCACGTCACGCTGATCCTCTTCGGGTACGCCGCCCAGGACGGGGCGGGCATCGTGCGCGAGACGCTGAGCGTGGTGTTCGACTATCCGGACATGCTCGAGGCCACGATCGGCACGATCGTCCTCGTCGCCGTCGGGATCACCTCGGCGCGTGCGGCGCGCCGCCGGATCAGCCACGAGTTCTGGTACTACGTGCACCTGCTCACGTACGTGGCCGTGTTCCTCGCCTTCTTCCACCAGCTCGCGCTGGGCTCCGACCTCGTCGGGAACTCCGCGGCCCGGGCCGCCTGGTACGTGCTCTACCTGGGTACGGCCGCGCTGGTCGGGTGGTTCCGGCTGCTCGCGCCGGTGCGGCTCAACCTGCGTCACAGGCTGCGCGTGGAGTCCGTGCACCGGGAGGCGCCCGGCGTCTTCTCCATCGTCGTGCGCGGGGAACGGCTGGACGAACTGGACGCCCGGCCCGGGCAGTTCTTCCGCTGGCGGTTCCTCGCGGACGGGATGCGGTGGACCTCCACGCCGTACTCACTGTCGGCGCCGCCCCGGGCCGGCCTGATGCGGATCACCGTGAAGGCGCTCGGCGACCACAGTGCCGCCGTGGGGCTGCTGCGGCCCGGCACCCGGGTGTGGGCCGAGGGCCCGTACGGCTCGCTGACCGCCGACCGGAGCACGGCGTCCAAGGCGCTGCTGATCGCGGGGGGCGTCGGCATCACCCCGCTGCGCGCCCTGTTCGAGACCCTGCCCGGCCAGGTCACCCTGGTCTACCGGGCGCGCACGGCCGAGGACCTGGCACTCGGCGGTGAGCTGGAGGCCATCGCGAAGTGGCGTGGGGCGCGCCTCCTGTACGCGGTCAACGGCGCCGACGGAACGCGTCCGCGGTTCACCGCCGAGTCCCTGCGGGAGACCGTGCCGGACCTCGCCGAGCACGACGTCTACCTGTGCGGGCCGCCCGCGATGGCGCGGGACCTCTACGCGGCGCTGAGCGCGGCGGGGGTCCCGGACCGCCGTATCCACCACGAGTCGTTCGAACTGTGAGGCCGTCGTGCACGCCCTGAAGAAGAACCGTCCGCTGCGCCGGGTGACGCTGGCGGCCGCCGGTACGGTCACCGGTGTCGTCCTGCTGCTCTCGCTGAAGCCGCACACGCCACCGGCCGTGGCCCAGGCGTCCTCGCCGTCCGGCCAGTCCCAGTCCCAGTCCCAGTCCTCCGGCAGCTCTCCCGGCGGTTCCTCCGGAGGCTCCTCCGGCGGCACGAAGAGCACGGGCACCAGGACCGTGACCGGTGACACGGTCCAGACCCGCTGGGGCCCCGTCCAGGTGCGTGTCACGGTGCGGAACGGCGTGATCACCGAGGTGACCGCGGTCGCCTGTCCCCAGGAGAACCCGAAGGACCGGGAGATCAACAGCTACGCGATCCCCCAGCTCAGGCGTGAGGCGCTGGCCGCGCAGAGCGCGCAGATCGACTCCGTCTCCGGTGCCACGTACACGAGCGACGGATACAGGCAATCACTCCAGTCGGCACTGGACTCGGCGGGCCTCTGAACGCACGGGCGTCGTGGACCGTATCTCTGGGCCAGGGGGCCACTCCCCTCGCCCCGTCCCCACGGACGACCACGGAGGAAACCGTGTCCACGATCGCCGGTGGTCGCGCCGCGCGGCGCCAGACCATGCGCCGCATCCGCCCGCGCCGCTCACCCGCCGTCCCGCTGCTGCTCGCCGTCTGGGCGGGCGCGGCCGGGGTCATCTGGCTGTGGTGGAGCAACACCCCGTCCATCGCGGACGACAACAGCAAGATCCTCAACGCGGGACGGATCACCGGTCTGCTCGCCGGCTATCTGATGGCCCTCGTCGTGCTCCAGATGGCGCGGGTGCCCGCGCTGGAGCGCCGGGTCGGCTCCGACCGGGTCGCGCGCTGGCACGCCATGAGCGGCCGGTACACGCTCTGCCTGGTCCTCGCCCACCTCGTCCTGACGATGTGGGGGTACGCGCTCCAGGCCGGCAAGACGTTCAACGACATCGTCCAGCAGACCATCGACTCCATCAACCAACTGCCGGACATGGGCCAGGCCGCGATCGGCACCGGTCTGCTGGTGTTCATCGGGCTGATCTCGATCGGCGGGATCCGCCGCAGGATGCCGTACGACGCCTGGTACCACATCCACCTGCTCACCTACGCGGCCGTGTTCCTGACGTTCTGGCACCAGCTGTCCACCGGCAACGACTTCGCCGTCCAGCCGGCCGCGAAGACCGCCTGGTACGCGCTGTACGGGTCGGTGACCGCGCTGGTGATCTGGTACCGCATCCTCGCGCCGATCCGGCTGAACCTGCGTCACCGCATGCGGGTCGAGGCCGTGATCGAGGAGACGCCCGGCGTCGTGTCGGTGCTGATCAGCGGGCGGAAGCTGCACCGCATGGGCGCGGAGGCCGGGCAGTTCTTCCGCTGGCGCTTCCTCGCGCCGGGCATGCGGTTCAGCTCGCACCCGTACTCGCTGTCGGCGGCGCCCCGCCCCAACATGCTGCGCATCACGGTGAAGGCGATCGGCGACCACAGCTCCGCGCTGCGCGAACTGGAGCCCGGCACCCGCGTGTGGGCCGAGGGCCCCTACGGCGCGTTGACCGCGGACAAGCGCAGCCGCGGCAAGGTGCTGCTGGTGGCCGGCGGCGTCGGCATCACGCCGATGCGGGCGCTGTTCGAGACACTGCCCGGCGCGGCCGGCGACCTCACGCTGCTCTACCGGGCCAACACCACCCAGGACCTGGCCCTGTGGGACGAGCTGGCGACGATCGCCGAGGAGCGCGGCGCCCGGCTGATGTACGCGGTCAACAGCCCGGAAGGGGAGCGCCCGGACATCTCGGCGGAGACCCTGACCCGGAAGCTGCCGGACATCGACGATCACGACGTCTTCATGTGCGGGCCGCCCGGCTTCGCGCAGCAGGTGTTCGAAGCACTGCGCGGCGCGGGGGTCCCCGCCCGCCGCATCCATCACGAGTCGTTCGAGATGTGAGCGACGGGAGTCAGGAGCGATGAAGAAGAGCCACCCCATTCGGCGTGTCATGCTCGCCACCGCCGCCACCGTGTCCGGGATCGTGCTGCTGCTGTCGCTGAAGCCGGCGTCCGATCCGGCGTCCGCGTCGGCGGCGGGCGGCGCGGCACCGCAGCAGACGGCCGCGGCCCAGGAATCGGCCCAGGGCGGTGCCGCGGCCGCTCAGTCCGGCACGGTCACCGGAGACGTGGTCAAGACCCAGTACGGGCCCGTCCAGGTGCGCCTGACCATGAGCGGCGGGAAGATCAGCAAGGCCGAGGCCGTGCAGGCGCCCAGCGGCGGGACCAGCAGCCAGAAGACCGAGCTGGCCGTGCCCAGGCTCAACCAGGAAGCGGTCGCGGCCGGCAGCGCCGACATCGACGCCGTCTCGGGCGCCACCTACACCAGCGACGGCTACAAGCAGTCCCTGCAGTCCGCGCTGGACAAGGCCAAGGCCACCGGCGGCGGGGCGTCGTCCGCGTCGCCCTCCCCGACGGGCGGCGGATCGTCCACCCAGGCCAAGACGGTCACCGGGAGTGTGGTCAAGACCCAGTACGGGCCCGTCCAGGTGCGTGTCACCGTGAGCGGCGGGAAGATCAGCAAGGCCGAGGCCGTGCAGGCGCCCAGCGGCGGGACCAGCAGCCAGAAGACCGAGCTGGCCGTGCCCAGGCTCAACCAGGAAGCGGTCGCGGCCGGCAGCGCCGACATCGACACCGTCTCGGGCGCCACCTACACCAGCGACGGCTACAAGCAGTCCCTGCAGTCGGCCCTGGACAAGGCCGGTGGCTGAGCCGGCCGACGGGCCGGCTCAGGGCCCGCCCGCCCTGCGTCACGCCGAGGAGGTCATGGGCACCGTCGTCTCCTTCGACGTGCGCGGCGGCGACCCCCAGGCCGTGGGGACCGCGCTGGAGGAGGCGGTCGCCGGGCTCCACCGGGTGGACGAGGTGTTCAGCACCTATCGCGAGCAGAGCCAGATCTCCCGGCTCGCCCGCGGTGAGCTGACCGTCGAGGAGTGCGATCCGGAGGTCGCCGAGGTGCTCGGTCTGGGCGCCGAGGCGGAGCGGGTCAGCGAGGGCTGGTTCAGTACGAGGTACGAAGGACGTCTCGATCCGACCGGGATCGTGAAGGGCTGGGCGGTCGAGCGGGCGGCCCGGCACCTCGTGGCGGCCGGGGCGAGCGGAGTGAGCGTCAACGGCGGCGGTGACGTCCAGCTGTACGGCGTCCCCGGGCCGCACCGGCCGTGGCGGGTCGGCGTGTCGGACCCGCTGCGCCCGGGAGCACTGGCCGCCGTGGTCTCCGCCGCCGGGGTCCCGGAGCTGGCCGTGGCCACCTCCGGGACCGCCGAGCGCGGTGCGCACATCGTGGATCCGCGCACCGGGCGGTCCGCGGTCACCGACCTGGTCGCCGTGACCGTGGTGGGACCCCGGCTGACCTGGGCGGACTCCTGGGCGACGGCTGCCTTCGCGATGGGCTCGCGGGAGGCGCTGGCCTGGCTGGAGTCGCTGCCGGACGTGGAGGCACTGCTCATCACGGCGGGCGACGAGGTGCGGTGCACCGGGGGCCTCGCTCAACGGCTCGGCTGACCGGAGCGTCCCTTCCGGGGGCGCGGGGAACCACGCGACCGGCCACATCCGGCCCGCGGCCAGAACGCGACGTACATCGGTGGAGGCGCGACCCCGACCGGGGTCGCGCCTCCACCGTCGTCCACCTCAATGATGGTTCTGAGCCAACCGCAACAGGTGATCGGCCAACGCCTGCCCACCCGTCGGTTCACGGCTGATCAGCAGCAACGTGTCGTCCCCGGCGATCGTCCCGAGGATGTCGTGCAGCTCGGCCTGGTCGATCGCCGAGGCGAGGAACTGCGCGGCCCCCGGCGGAGTACGCAGAACGACGAGGTTGGCCGAGGCCTCCGCGGAGATCAGCAGCTCCGCGGAGAGCCTCCGCATCCGCTCTTCCTTCGCCGACTCCCCCAGCGGCACCCGCGGGGTGCGGAAGCCGCCCTCGCTCGGTACCGCGTAGATGAGGTCGCCGTCGTTGTTGCGGATCTTCACCGCGTTCAGCTCGTCCAGGTCCCGGGAGAGCGTCGCCTGGGTGACGCTCAGCCCGTCGTCGGCGAGGAGCTTCGCCAACTGGCTCTGGGAACGCACCGGTTGCCGGTTGAGGATGTCCACGATCCGGCGGTGGCGTGCGGTGCGGGTCTGCGGCACGGCAGGCCCTGCGTGCTCGTTCTCCTGCGCCTGACTCATCGTCGTCTCATTCTTTGGCTCGTCCGTCCCCGTTGGTGACCGCGTCGAGGACGCCGGGAAGCGCCCGGAGGAAAGCGTCCACCTCGTCGTCGCCGAGGTTCAGCGGCGGCATCAGCCGTACGACATCGGGGGCGGGCGCGTTCACCAGGAAACCGGCGTCCTGAGCCGCCTGCTGCGCCTGGGGCGCGAGCGGCTCGGTGAGCACGATACCCAGGAGGAGGCCCGAGCCCCGGACGTGGGCGATCAACGGGTGGCCCAGCGACTCGATTCCGTCGCGCAGCTTCTCGCTCGCGGACTTCACGTTCTCCAGCAGGCCCTCGGCCTGGATGGTCTCGAGGACGGCGAGTCCGGCCGCGCAGGCGATCGGGTTGCCGCCGAAGGTGGTGCCGTGGTGGCCCGGCTGAAGCAGCTCGGCGGCGCGTCCGAAGGCGACGGTCGCGCCGAGCGGCAGCCCGCCGCCGAGTCCCTTCGCGAGCGTGACGACGTCGGGCAGGACGCCCTCGTGGGCCTGGTACTCGAACCAGTGCCCGGTACGGCCGATGCCGGTCTGCACCTCGTCGAGGACGAGGAGGGACCCGGTGGCGGCGGTGATCGCCCGGGCGGCCTTCAGATAGCCGGCGGGCGGGACCACGACCCCGTTCTCGCCCTGGATCGGTTCGATGACGACCAGGGCCGTCTCCTCGGTGACCGCGGCGGCCAGGGCCTGCGCGTCGCCGTACGGGACGTGCGTGACGTCGCCGGGCAACGGCAGGAACGGCTCCTGCTTGCCGGGCTGGCCCGTGAGGGCGAGCGCGCCCATGGTGCGGCCGTGGAAGCCGCCCTGGGTGGCGACCATGTGGGACCGCCCGGTCAGCCGCCCGATCTTGAAGGCGGCCTCGTTGGCCTCGGCCCCGGAGTTGCAGAAGTAGACCCGGCCGTCGCGCCCGAAGAGCTGGAGCAGCCGTTCGGCGAGCGCGACGGGCGGCTCGGCGACGAAGAGGTTGGAGACATGGCCGAGCGAGGCGATCTGCGTGCTGACCGCTTCGACGATCGCGGGGTGGGCGTGGCCGAGGGCGTTGACCGCGATGCCGCCGACGAAGTCCAGGTACTCCTTGCCGTCGGCGTCCCACAGCCTGGTGCCCGCGCCGCGGACGAGGGGCAGGCGCGGGGTGCCGTAGTTGTTCATGAGGGCGCCCTGCCACCGCTCGGTCAGCTCGGCGTTGGTCGCGGTGCCGGTCATACGGCATCCCCCTCTTCCTCGTCCGGCACGACCATCGTGCCGATGCCTTCGTCGGTGAAGATCTCCAGCAGGATCGAGTGCTGGACCCGGCCGTCGATGACGCGGGCCGTGGTGACGCCGTTGCGTACGGCGTGCAGACAGCCCTCCATCTTCGGCACCATGCCGCTGGCCAGCTCGGGCAGCAGCTTCTCCAGTTCGGAGGCGGTGAGGCGACTGATCACCTCGTCGCTGTCGGGCCAGTCCTCGTAGAGGCCCTCGACGTCCGTGAGGACCATGAGGGTTTCGGCGCCCAATGCCGCAGCGAGTGCCGCAGCCGCCGTATCAGCATTGACGTTGTAGACATGTCCGTCGTCCTGGGAGCGGGCGATCGAGGAGACGACCGGGATCCGGCCGTCGGCGAGCAGTGCCTCGATCGCGCCCGTGTCGATCTCGGTGATCTCGCCCACCCGCCCGATGTCGACGAGTTCCCCGTCGATCTCGGGCTGGTGCTTGGTGGCGGTGATGGTGTGCGCGTCCTCGCCGGTGAGTCCGACGGCGAGCGGTCCGTGCTGGTTGAGCAGCCCGACCAGCTCGCGCTGCACCTGCCCGGCGAGCACCATGCGTACGACGTCCATGGCGTCCTCGGTGGTCACCCTGAGGCCCGCCTTGAACTCGCTGACGATGCCGTGCCGGTCCAGGGCCGCGCTGATCTGCGGGCCCCCGCCGTGCACGACGACGGGCTTCAGACCGGCGTGGTGCAGGAACACGATGTCCTGCGCGAACGCCGCCTTCAGCTCCTCGTCGATCATCGCGTTGCCGCCGAACTTGACGACGACGGTCTTGCCGTTGTGCCGGGTCAGCCAGGGCAGCGCTTCGATGAGGATCTGGGCTTTGGGAAGGGCGGTGTGTTTCCGCGTGGGTCCGTGGCTCATGAGGAGTAGGCGCTGTTCTCGTGGACGTAGTCCGCGGTGAGGTCGTTGGTCCAGATGGTGGCGGTCTCGGTGCCGGCGGCGAGGTCGGCGACGATGTGGACCTCGCGGTAGCGCATGTCGACGAGGTCGCGGTCCTCGCCGACGCCGCCCTTCTTGCAGACCCAGACGCCGTTGATGGCGACGTTCAGCTGGTCGGGCTCGAAGGCGGCCCGGGTCGTGCCGATCGCAGAGAGGACGCGTCCCCAGTTGGGGTCCTCGCCGTGGATGGCGCACTTCAGGAGGTTGTTGCGGGCGATGGAGCGGCCCACCTCGACGGCGTCGTCCTCCGTCGCGGCGCCCACGACCTCGACCTTGATGTCCTTGCTGGCGCCCTCGGCGTCCTGGATGAGCTGCTGGCCGAGGTCGTCGCAGACCGCACGGACGGCCTCCGCGAACTCCTCCTGCTTCGGGGTGACTTCGGAGGCCCCGGAGGCGAGCAGCAGAACGGTGTCGTTGGTGGACATGCAGCCGTCGGAGTCGACGCGGTCGAAGGTGGTGCGGGTGGCGGCGCGCAGGGCCCGGTCGAGTGCGTCGCGGTCGAGGTCGGCGTCCGTGGTGAGGACGACGAGCATGGTGGCGAGGCCGGGGGCGAGCATGCCGGCGCCCTTGGCCATGCCGCCGACGGTCCAGCCGTCCTTCGTCACGACGGACGTCTTGTGCACGGTGTCGGTGGTCTTGATGGCGATGGCCGCCTTCTCGCCACCGTGCTCGGACAGCCCGGCGACGGCCCGCTCGACTCCCGGCAGGAGCTTGTCCATCGGCAGGAGTACGCCGATGAGCCCGGTGGAAGCGACGGCGACCTCACCGGCGTTCAGGTCCAGCGTCTCGGCGACCTTCTCGGCGGTGGCGTGCGTGTCCTGGAAGCCCTTGGGGCCCGTACAGGCGTTGGCGCCACCGGAGTTGAGGACGACGGCGGAGACGACGCCGCCCTTCAGCACCTGCTCGGACCACAGGACCGGCGCGGCCTTCACACGGTTGGAGGTGAAGACGCCCGCGGCGGCGAGACGGGGCCCGTTGTTGACCACGAGGGCCAGGTCGGGATTGCCGTTCTCCTTGATGCCTGCTGCGATGCCGGAGGCGGTGAAGCCCTGGGCAGCGGTGACGCTCACGGTGCGACTCCGATCGTGGAAAGGCCCAGCTCCTCGGGGAGCCCGAGGGCTATGTTCATGCTCTGGAGGGCGCCGCCCGCGGTGCCCTTGGTGAGGTTGTCGATGGCGCTGATCGCGATGATCCGCTGTGCGGCCGCGTCGTACGCGACCTGGACCTGAACGGCGTTGGAACCGTAGACGGACGCCGTGGCGGGCCACTGCCCCTCGGGGAGCAGGTGCACAAACGGTTCGTCGGCGAAGGCCTTCTCGTACGCGGCCCGTACGGACTCGGCGGTGACGCCGGCCCTGGCCTTCGCGGTGCAGGTGGCGAGGATGCCGCGGGGCATCGGCGCGAGGGTCGGCGTGAAGGAGACGGAGACGGGCTCGCCGGCGGCCGCGCCGAGGTTCTGGATCATCTCGGGGGTGTGGCGGTGGACGCCGCCGACGCCGTACGGGGACATGGAGCCCATGACCTCGCTGCCCAGCAGGTGCGGCTTGGCCGCCTTGCCCGCGCCGGAGGTGCCGGAGGCGGCGACGATCACGGCCTCCGGTTCGGCGAGTGCGGCCGCGTACGCGGGGAAGAGCGCGAGCGAGACGGCCGTCGGGTAGCAGCCGGGCACCGCGATGCGCTTGGACCCCTCCAGCGCGGCGCGGCCGCCCGGCAGCTCCGGGAGCCCGTAGGGCCAGGTCCCGGCGTGCGGGGAGCCGTAGAACTTCTCCCAGTCGGCGGGGTTCCTGAGCCGGAAGTCGGCACCCATGTCCACGACGAGGACGTCCGGGCCGAGCTGTTCGGCGACGGCGGCGGACTGGCCGTGCGGCAGCGCGAGGAAGACGACGTCGTGCCCGGCGAGCACGTCGGGGGAGGTCTCCTGGAGCACCCGGTCGGCGAGCGGCAGCAGGTGCGGCTGCAGCGCGCCGAGCTTCTGGCCGGCGTTGGAGTTTCCGGTCAGGGCGCCGATCTCGACCTCGGGGTGCGCGAGGAGCAGCCGCAGCGCTTCTCCGCCCGCGTACCCACTTGCTCCGGCCACTGCCACTCGTACCGCCATGGAACCCTCCTCTTGGATGGCATGACTATACGTTTCGCTGCACGTTTATGCAATCCCATGGATCGGTATGCGGAACGACCGAGTGCCGGCGCAGCGCCACCCCCGCGCTCGCGGCGGGCGCGGGGGTGGCGCTGCGCCGGCGCTCGTCTGGTTCCGGTTGCGCCCTGGCTGTGCGCACCGCAGGCTGCCCATGTGAACCACATCCCGGAGCCGGTGTGCCGCCCGTTCTGGTGACGGGCGCGGCGGGCAGCGTCGGTGCCGTCGGACGATCCGTTGTCGAAGGCCTTCGACAACGGGACCTGCCCGTCCGGGCCATGGTGCGTCGCGACGACGAGCGGGCACAGGCGCTGCGCGCGACCGGCGCCGAGGTCGTCATCGGAGACCTGACGCGCGCAGGCGATGTCGCCGACGCCCTGGCCGGCTGCGCACGCATGTACTTCGGCATGAGTGTCTCGGCGCAGTATCTGGAGGCTGCCGTGACGGCGGCGGCCGTCGCGCGTGCGTACGGGCGCCTGGAAGTGTTCGTGAACATGTCGCAGCTGACTGTCTCCGAGATGGACCTCACCAGCACCTCCGAGTCCGTGCAGCAACGGCAGCAGTGGCTGGCGGAGCAGGTCCTCGACTGGTCGGGCCTGCCCGTTGTCCAGGTCAGGCCCACCGTGTTCATGGAAAACCCGCTGTTCCGTGTCGGCTTCTCCTCGATCGCGAAGTACGGAACCATCAGATTGCCCTTCGGCCGGGCGAAGTCCTCCCCTGTGGCGGCCGGCGACGTCGCCGCGGTCGTGGAGGAGATCCTGGCCGACCCGGCCCCGCACATCGGCAGGATCTATGAGCTGACCGGCCCGCGCTCGGAGGACATCGCCGCCATGGCGGCGGAGGTCTCCACAGTTCTGGGCCGACCGGTCAGGTACGCCGACATCCCCTTGCAGGAATGGATCGACGACGATCTCAGGCCGCTGGGGCTGCCCGATCACGTCTTCCAGCACATCTCCACCATGGCTCGCCTTCATGCGGAGAATCGATACGACCGCAAGGCGGAAGGGGTCGAGCAGGTCACCGGGCGGCCTCCTTCAGGGGTGGCCGATTACGTCCGGGACAACCTCAGCCTCTTCAGCCCCTGAAGCCCTTCCCTCTCCGAGCGCTGTCCAGCGTGTCCTGCGCCGTGGCCTGACCATTGCAGGCGGATGTCGTCGCGGAGGGCACCCGGCAAGCCCTTGGCCAAGCAGAATCGCCAGATGCCCGAGCACGGCGCGGATCAGGGCTGCCTGCTGGACAACCGGCACGCGGAGGCGGGGATCCGGTTCGACGCCCTCAGCGAGTTGTTCGATCCGGTGACTTTCCGGCACGTCGACCAGCTCGGGATCGGTGCCGGCATGCGGTGCCGGAAGATCGGCGCCGGTGGTCCGTCCGTACCCCTCGGGCCGGCCGAGCGGTTCGGCCCCTCGGACGGTGATCGCCACCGACACTCCATGCCCACAGACTCTCCCCGACGTACGGCGGCATCTCAACGGGATTCGGCGGCGGAGCTGGTAGCGGGATGCGGCAACGACGGCCGCACGCTCCGGACGCGGGCCGGCGGGACAATCGTCGTGCGCCCCGCCCGCTCACCCCCGGAGGACCACCCGTGACCCAGGACCTGGCCGACTTCACCGCACCGCACGCCGAGCGGCCGCCGGTGCCCCTCGCCGTCGACTGGGCGGCGGTCGAGAAGTGGCTCGGGCTGCGCCTGCCGGGCGAGTACAAGCGGCTGATCGACCGCCACGGGCCCATGGACTTCGGTGAGTACGTGTGGATCCACGGTCCCTGTGCCGAGGAAGGACGGTTCGACTACGGGGACTGGCTGCGCGAGAAGCACCGCGCGGCGCGCATCGAGTTGCGCGACCTCCCGGAAGACGAGCGGTACGCCGTCCATCCCGCGCCCGGCGGGCTGCTCGCCTGGGGGTGCAGCCGGGGCAGCGACGTCTTCTTCTGGGACACGTCGAGTTCCGACGACCCCGACCGGTGGACCGTGGTCGTCCGGCACTCCGGGTCCGTGCCGGGCAGCGGACTGCGGAACTGGCACCCGTACGACCTCACCCTCGGCGCCTATCTGCGGCACACGGTCCGCGACACCTGGGAACTCCCTTCGCCGCCGGGCCCCTTGATCGGCCCTCTGCCCGGATCCGTCGCCCGCACCGCGTTCCTGCCGACGGCCGCGCCTTGGACCCCGCCCGCGCGGACCGCGCCCCGCCTCACCGAGACGCAGCGCCGTGTCGCGCTGGAGACCGGCGCCGGCCTCGCTGCGCTGCGGCTGCTCTGCCCGCCGCCCGCGACGCCGTATCTCGGCGGCGGTCGGTGGGCGTCCCTCTTCGCGGAGCTGGGCACACGGCTGCCGCGGGAGTACGTGACGCTGATGGACGAGTACGGCGCGGGCTGCTGGAGCGAGTGGCTGCGCTTCCTCACCCCGCTGCGGACCGGCGAGCGGCGCTTTCGCACGCACATCGAGCAGACCACGGGCGGGTATCGGAAGCACAGGGAGAGCTACCCGGAGCAGTATCCGCTGCCCGCTTGGCCCGAGCCGGGCGGTTTCCTCCCGTTCGCCTGTTCCATCGACGGCGACTACCTCGGCTGGCTGGCCGAGGGCCCGGACCCGGACACCTGGCCCCTGATCGTCTGGCCGCGCCACGCGCCGCAGGGGCCGCGCCTGGAGAGCGGCCTGGTCGACACCCTGGTCGCCTGGCAGCGCGGTCTGCTCACCGCGCCGGGCCTGGCCGGTCTGGACGAGGACGACGACCCGGTCGAGTTCGCCCGCTTCGAGTCCTGGGACGACCGGGCCTACTGGTGAGGAGCCCCGTGCAGCGCTCCCCCGCGTGCCGAACTCCGTTGGCCGGACGCGATGATGAGCCCATGGGCACACCGATCACAGGCATCAATACGGCGGGCTTCACCCAGCGGGAGGCGGATCTCTGGACCGACGAGCGGGGACTCGTCCTGTCGCTGCACTTCTTCCCCCTCGTCCCGGACCTGCCGGCCCCGCTCCACGAACCGGACCGGCTGCGGCGCGGCCTCGCGGAGGGCGCCGCACGGGCCGGTGCCGGTCTGATCGAAGCGGTGACCGGCGACGTGGCCGGTGTGCCGGCCGTCCGGCAGCTGATCAAGGTGCGCCGGCCGGACGGTCACGGCCAGGTCTTCCTCGGCTCCTGGACGATACCGAAGGCTGGTTGCAGCACGGTCGTCAAGGTGCAGGCCGGGGAGGGGGCCACGACCGGGATGCGCGAGGCCGTCGTGCTGAACCAGGTCGGCCCGGCCGCCTACTTCAGGCCCCATCCGTACGCGTACGACCTCCAGGGCGCCCTGCCGTACCACGTCGCCGACCACGAGGAGTGGGACGCGCACTTCCCGGACCATCCGCTCACACTGGTGCGCGACGCGCTGCGCCGGATCACGCCCACCGTGACGTTCGACCCGCGGTTCACGTCCCTGCCGCCCTTCGGGGCGCAGCCGGCCTGGGCACCGCCGATGCCGCCGGCACCGCCGGCGCTCTAGGGCCTGTCCGGCGTCAGTCGGCGATCAGTGGACCGGTCGTCGATCACAGGGCGGCCTCCGCCACGGCACCCGCGCCCACCGGCACGCCGGTTCGCCGCGGCGGTGCGGTCCGCGCAGCTCAGGGCCACTTCGGAAGTGGTCGCCGTCCGCGCTTGACCTGGAGTGCGCTCCAGGTTCTACCGTTGTTGTCATGACCAGCGGACAGCCCCTCCCGCTCCACCGGGAACCGACCCTCACGATCGCTCAGGTCGTCGAGCGCACCGGCCTGTCGCACGACACACTGCGCTACTACGAGAAGGCCGGTCTGATCGAACGGGTCGGCCGGACCACCGGCAACCAACGCCGTTACGAGGCGGCGGACCTGGCCTGGCTGGAGTTTCTGCTCCGGCTGCGCGAGACGGGCATGTCGATCGCGGACATGCAGCGGTTCGCGCTGCTGCGCTCGCGGGGCGACGCCACGGTCCCGGACCGGCTCGTGATGCTCCGCGAGCACCGCGCCGAGCTGGCGGAGCGCATCCGCGCCCTGCGCCGCAACGCGGCCGCCCTCGACGACAAGATCGACCACTATGAACGGCTGCTCGGCCAGCCGGAACCAGGAGAACCGACATGAGCGACGCCACCACCCGCGAAGAGCGCTTCGAGCACGGCCTGCGGGTCCTGAAGCAGGTCGACGGCGAGGCCGGGGAGCGCGTCGTCGCCGCCTTGGGCGACATCAATCCCGAACTGGGCCACCAGATCGTCTCCTGGGCCTTCGGCGACATCTACGACCGCCCCGGACTCGCCCCGCGCGACCGCCAGTTGGTGACGCTCGGCATGCTCACCGCGCTCGGCGGCTGTGAGGTTCAGCTGGAGGTGCACGTCAACGCGGCGCTGAACGTGGGCCTTTCGCCGGACGAGATCGTCGAGGCGCTGCTGCACTCGGCGGTGTACTGCGGCATACCCAAGGCGATGAACGCCTCCCTCGTCGCGAAGAAGGTCTTCGCCGAGCGTGGGCTGCCGCCCGCCGGACAGCAGCCCACGGCCGCCGCGGCTACCTCTGCCTGATCCGCAGGAACGTCACGGAGTTGGCCGGGAAGGTATACGTGAACCTGTCGGCCACCCCCTCCAAGACGGACGTCACCGGTGCGACAGGCGTCGCCGTCCGCGAGTTCACCGCGTCGGGCGCGGCGACGAGCGTGTAGGTGCCGGTGTCCTTGACGCCGAACGCGACGAGGAAGCCCTCCTTGCCGGACTTCTTGGTGGCCTTCACCCGCAGGTCGTAGTCGTGCCAGGCCGGGTCGCCCGCCGAGACCATGGTGTTCTCGGCGGCCACGTCGCTCTGCACGTACTGCCCGTCCTCGACGCTCCAGCTTCCGCCGCCCGTGTGCGTCCACCGCGAGGCGTCACCGCTGAAGTCGTCGCCGAGCAGCGTGGTCCCGTCCTCGCCGGTGACCCGCACATCGTCGTACGCGGCGGTGGTCGCCCACGTCGACAGGCCGACCGCACCGGAGATCGGCCCGCTCAGGGCGGGCGTGCCGCTCGCGGTGCTGGGCACGACCCGGTCGCCGGTATTCGTCATGAAGAGCTTCTGGACCTCGTAGTCGGCGGAGCCCCAGGAGGCGTGGTTGTCGAACCAGATCATGTCGGGGCGCCACTGCACATAGTCCTCGTTGGCGAGCAGCGGTGCGTACGAGGCCAGCTTGACGACGTCCGCGTTGCGCTCCAGACCGGTCATGTACGCGGCTTCGGCCAGGGCGTTCTTGAAGGTGTTGCCGCCCGACGCGTACTCGCCGAGAAACACCTTGGGGCCGTTCCTGTCGTACGCGTCGTAGCGGTCGTTGTTCTGGAGGAACCACTGGGGGCTGTTGTAGTAGTGCTCGTCGACCATGTCGACGTCCGCGTCACGGTTGAGCTTCCAGGCGGTGTCGAAGGTCGGACCGCTGTCGTCCGGGCCGGCGTTGGAGATGACCGTGACGTCGGGGTACTTCGCCTCGATGGCGGCCCGGAACCGCGTGAAGCGGGCGAAGAACTCGTCGGGGAGGTTCTCCTCGTTGCCCACCTCGAGGTGGGTGAGGTGGAAGGGCTCGGGATGGCCCATCCTGGCGCGCTTCCTGCCCCATTCGCTGGTCACCGGGCCGTTGGCGAACTCGATGAGGTCCAGCGTGTCCTGGATGTGGCGCTCGAGGAGAGCGTCGTCGTCGACGGCCTTGTTCTGGCCGCAGCCGGTGACGAGGGCGGGCACCACGGGCAGCGGCATCGCGCCCGTGTCCTCGGCGAACTGGAAGTACTCGTAGTAGCCGAGCCCGTAACTCTGGTTGTAGCCCCAGAAGTTGGCGTTGGTGGCGCGCTGCTCGACGGGTCCGATGGTGTCCTTCCACTGGTACGACCGCTTGCGCTCGTACCCCGACGCCTCGTCGTATCCCCTCATCGAACCGGTGTTGACGAGACAGCCGCCGGGGAAGCGGACGAAGCCGGGGTGCAGGGCGGCGATCTTCTCGGCGAGGTCCTTGCGCAGCCCGTGCCCCATGTAGGTGTCATGAGGGATGAGCGAGACCATGTCGAGCGCGACGGCGCCGGCGGCGGCGACGGTGAGCCGGCCGGTGGTGCTGGTGCGGCCGGCGGTGAACCTGGCCGTGTACTTGGCCCAGCCGCCGCGCACGGTGACGCGGCGGGCCCGGGCCAAGTCACCGTCCGTGTCGTGCAGGGTCACGCTGAGGGGGTCGGCCTGGTCGGCGCGGGCCCAGACGGAGAAGTCGTAGACCTTGCCGCTCTCGACCGCGATGCCGGTGTTGTAGCCGGAGTTGGTGACCGAGGAGTCGCCGCCGAGGGCCAGATAGCTGCGGTTGCGGGCATTGAGCCGTCCGTCGTCGCTGACGACGTCCGCGGTACCGGAGGTGTTCCAGGAGGTGAGCGGGGTGTACGACGTGTTGTCGGCGGTCGCGTACTCGAACGACCTGTTCTGCACGAGTTCCGCGTAGAGCCCGCCGTCGGCGGCCCTGTTGATGTCCTCGAAGAACACCCCGTACATGGTGTCGTCGATCTTCGCCCCCGATCCCTTGGGATCGACGGCGATCGCGTAGTCGGTGATGTCTTCGGCGTGGGCGGGCGCGGGAACGCCGACCGAGGCCACCAGTAACGCGGCGGCTGTGAGTCCGAGTCTCCAGCGGGTGCGGGTGGGTGACATGGATACTCCGCGGCTCTGTAGGGTCTGAGGTTCGATATTTCGAACTGCGATCAGTACATCGAACGGCAAGATAGGCAGGGGGCTGGAGTGCGTCAATGGGTCGGACACAGGGCCCTCCCCGTGGATGCGCTGCCGCCGTACCTGGCCTTCGCCGGCTGTCTGGCCGTGGTCGGCCCCCGTCGAGTCGCCGGACGGCATGTGGCGGCCGAGCCACGGGCACAGCGCCCGGCCGGGCCCAAGGCCCCGGCGCCGCCTGCGCCGTCGGCGCTCGCACCCGGCCCGGTAGGGTCAAACCGCCGTACGAAGGAAGGGAGCCGATGGGTGAGTTCTGGCCGGTGGCCGATGCCCTGGGGTATCTGACGGGAAGCTGGCGCGTGGAGCGCACCGTGCGGGATCTCGCGGGCGGGGCCGAAGGGCACTTCACCGGGACGACCGTCTTCTCACCCCTGGAGGACGGCGGCGGCGGGCTGCTGCATCAGGAGTCCGGGACGTTCGTGTGGCAGGGCGCCGCGAGACCGGCCGAGCGAACGCTGTGGTTCCTGCCCGGGGAGACCCTCGGCATGTCGGACGTACGGTTCGGTGACGGGCGCCCCTTCCACGTCCTCGACCTGACCACCGGGCACCATGTCGCCGACCACCCGTGCGCCGCGGACCTCTACCGCGGCGAGTTCACCGTGTACGCCGAGGACCGCTGGCGGACGGTGTGGCGGGTCGGCGGACCGGCCAAGGACCTGATCCTCACGACCGACTACGCGCGCGAAGAACCGACTGGGCGCGCGACCGTCTAGACGCGCTGGAGTCCGGCCTCCAGCCGGAGGTTCCAGCGCCCGTTGGCGCCGATGAGCGTGACCGTCGACAACGGGCGGACGTCGATGTTCCAGTACGTCGACGGATGGGCCCGCAGCGCGTGGACCAGGGCCGCCCGCACCACCGACGGCTCCGCCACGGCGACGATCTGGCTGCCGTCGTCCGCGGGCCGGGTGTCGAGCCACTGCCCCACCCGGGAGACGAAGGACATCAGCGGCTCACCGCCGTGCGGAGCGGAGCGCGGATCCGCGAGCCAGGCGTCGACCGCCGACGGCTCACGGGCCATCGCCTCGCCCAGCGTCAGACCGCGCCACCGGCCCATGTCGCAGTCGCGCAGCGCGAGCTGGGCGAGCGGGGCATAGCCGAGCGCGTCACCGGTCGCCCGGCTGCCCGGGGACGGCGAGCAGTAGCGCAGCTCGGCGGCCGCCAGCGGCACCAGCTCAGCGGCGGCCCGCTGCACCGCGTCCCAGCCGGCCTGGTCCAGCGGCCGGTCCTCCTCGAAGCGCTCCGCGAGCAGCGAGGAGCTGCGCGCGGTGGCGACGAATGTGACCCGAAGATGCATGCGGCGATCGTGATGCTCACAAGTGCGCAGGTCAAGAGGTGTTACTCAGGAGTTACCAAGGGTATCCACGAGGTCACACGGCTCGCCCGGTCTACTGTTCGAACGCGAGCGCCATCCAGTGGCCCGGCGTGTCGAGCGGCTTGAAGCCGAGCTTCGCGTAGACGCCGTGCGCGTCCTCGGTGGCGAGCAGGACGCGCCGCAGCCCGAGGGGTTCGAGGTGTGCGCGTACGCCGCCGACCAGCGCGGTGCCGATCCCCTTGCCGCGTACCGAGGGGTCGACGTAGACGTCGCAGAGCCACGCGAACGTCGCCCGGTCGGTCACCACGCGCGCGTACGCCACCTGTTCGCCCGAAGCCGCCGCGTACACCCCGAAGTTGAGCGAGCCGGCCACCGCGCGCTCCTGCTTCTCGCGGGGCCGCCCGATCGCCCAGTACGCGTCGGCCGACAGCCAGCCGTGGACACGGTCGAGGTCGATCCGGGCGGGGTCGGTGGAGAGTTCGTAGCCGCCGGGCAGGCGTTGTGCGTCAGTCATGCCGGGAGGTTCGCAGGCGGACGTGCGGTGCGTCGATCGGTTTTCGCCTGGTGGACGGGGCCGTCGTCGGGGGCGGGTGCGATGCCGCGGCTGGTGCCGCTGCCTCAGAGGACCGCGTCACACGCGGTACGCAGCCTGCGCACCCCCTCCGTGATCTCTCCCGTTCCCGCGACCCCCGCGAAGCTCAACCGCAGGTGGGCGGCGGGGGGTTCGGCGCTGAAGTAGGGGCGGCCGGGCGTGACCGCCACGCCCGCGCGCAGGGCCCCCGCGACCACGGAGGGCTCGTCCGCGCCGTCGGGCAGCCGCAGCCACAGGTGGTAGCCGCCGGACGGGATGTGCGGCAGGGCGAGTTCGGGCAGGTGCAGGCGCAGTGCGGCGGTCATCGTGTCCCGACGGTTCCTCAACTCGACGCCGACGGAGCGCAGATGGCGGGGCCAGGCCGGGGATCCGACGAGTTCGAGCGCGGCCTCCTGGAGCGGGCGCGGCACGAAGAAGGTGTCGACGACCTGGATGGCGCGCAGCCGCTCGAGGACCGGTCCGCGCGCGGCCAGCGCGCTCACCCGGAAGCTGGGCGAGGTCACCTTGGTCAGCGAACGGACGTGTACGACAACCCCGTCGGGGTCCTCCGCGGCCAGCGGCGGCGGCAGCGGCCCGGCGTCCTCGTGCACCAGGTGTCGTACGAAGTCGTCCTCGACCACGAACGCCCCGGCGTCGCGCGCGATCCGCAGCACCTCACCACGGCGCTCGGGTGCGAGGACGGCGCCCGTCGGATTCTGGAACAGCGGCTGGCAGACGAAGACGCGCGCACCCGTCGCCCGGAACGCGTCGGCGAGCAGGGCGGGTTTCACCCCGTCGGCGTCCACGGGGACGGGCACCGGCCGCTGCCCGGCCGCGCGGGCGATCGCCAGCATGCCGGGGTACGTGGGTGATTCGACCAGGACCGGGGCGCCGGGCGGGGCCAGTGCGCGCAGGGCGGTGGTCAGCGCCGACTGACCGCCCGCCGCGATCAGTACCTCGGCCGCGGTGATCGCGCCGCCGATGCCCCGCGCGAACCACTCGCGCAGGTCCCCGAGCCCCTCCACGGGCGGCCGCGCCCACACCCCGGGGCGCCGCCCGGCCCGGGACAGCGCCGCGCCCATCGCCCGCTCGGGCTGGAGGGAGGGGTGCAGATAGCCGCCGTTGAACTCGACGACCCCGGCCGGTGGTGCGGCGAGCGAGACGAGCACGCCGGAGGCGTCGACGGTGCGCGGCACGAGTTCGGCGGCGGCGTCGGCGCTGAGGGCGACCTCCTGCCAGGCGGTGTCCCCCACGGTGGCGGGGGCCCGCCGCGGCTCGGCCCGGAAGGCCCCGGCGCCCGGCCGCGTGATCACCAAGCCCTCGGCGACCAGTTGCGCCAGGGCCCGCGAGACGGTCACGGGACTCACCCGGAATCGCTCGACGAGCGCCCGGCTCGACGGCAGCTTCTCACCGGGAGAGTAGCGGTTCAGGTCCGTCCGCAGACGATTTGCCAGATCACCGACGCTGCTACGCTCTTGCATGAGAGCACAGGATAGCGCTACTGCCGATACCCCGATAGCGGTGCCCACCCAGCCCAGGAGCACGGCGCACACGCACCCCGCGGCCCTTCCGCGGGACACCACCGGCGTGGATCCCGCTTCCCTCCCACGGGACACCACCGGCGCGGGCCCCGCTTCCCTCCCCCACCGCTCCGGCACGCTCCAGGCCGCTCTCGGAGTCACCGCCTTCTCCCTCACCTTTCCCGCCACCGCCTGGGGCCTGGAGGGCTTCGGCCCCTGGTCGCTCGTCACCGTGCGCAGCCTGCTGGCCGCGGTCATCGCGGGTGGCTGTCTGCTGGCGCTGCGCGTACCGCTGCCCGCCCGGCGGCACTGGGCGGGCCTCGCCGTCGTCGCCGCGGGCGTCGTGCTCGGCTTCCCGCTGCTGACGACGCTCGCGTTGGAGACGGCCACCACCTCGCACGCGGCCGTGGTCGTCGGGCTGCTGCCTTTGACGACTGCCTTGTTCTCGGCGCTGCGCACCGGCGCACGCCCTTCCCGCACCTTCTGGATCGCGGCCCTCTCCGGCGCCGCCGCCGTCATCGCGTTCACCGTGCAGCAGAGCGGCGGCGCCCTGACCAGCGCGGACGCCTACCTCTTCGGGGCGCTGCTGGTCTGCGCGGCGGGCTACACCGAGGGCGGCCGGCTCGCCCGGGTGATGCCCGGCTGGCAGGTCATCGGCTGGGCCCTGGTGCTGTGCCTGCCGCTCTCGGTGCCGGGCGCGCTGGTCGCCCTGGCGTACGAGCCGGTACAGCTGGCGGCACACAGTGTCGCCGGGCTGCTGTGGGTGGCGGCGGGTTCGCAGTTTTTGGGGCTGGTCGTCTGGTACCGCGGTATGGCCGCGATCGGCATTCCGAAGGCCAGCCAGTTGCAGTTGGCCCAGCCGCTGCTCACACTGGTGTGGTCGGTACTGCTCCTCGGCGAGCACCTCACACCGGCCGCCCCGCTGACGGCCGCGGCCGTACTGGTCTGCATCGCGGTCACCCAGCGAGCGCGAGGCTGAGCGGCATGCACGGCCCGGGGCAACCGAGGCGGGCAGCCGTAGACTGGCGGTGACTGACCGCTACTCCCGCACATGACGAGGCACATGACGAGGAGGCCCTTCAGATGCATGCGACTGAGGGCGACCAGCTCGTGCAGCACGGCAGGGTCGTCGGGCAGCACGACAAGATCGCAGAGATCGTCGAAGTAATGGGCGCCGAGGGCACTCCCCCGTACCGCGTCCGCTTCCAGGACGGGCACGAGGCAGTGTGTTCACCGGGCCCGGACTCCGAAATCCGTCACCCCAAGCCCCTCGGGTCGCTCTAGTTCAGCGTGGAGGTTTCGCCGGCTGCTGATAGTGGTCGGCGACCACGCGTGCCAGCGCGCCGATCCGGTCCGCCGCGACCTCCTTGGCCGAGAAGAAGACATGCCCGCGCACCTGCGGGTAACCCTTGGCGAGGGTGAGGTGCCGGGAGAGTTCGACCGGGTCCTGCCAGGCGGCGGGCTGCGCCGGGTCCCCGGCCTTGTACAGGGCCTCGCCGACGTACAGCCGTACGCCGGTGCCCTTGGCGACCGCCGCCCACCAGGGCACGAGCTTCGCGTAGTCGGCCGCGGCGAAGCCGATGTTCCAGTAGACCTGCGGGCAGATGTAGTCGATCCAGCACTCCCGTACCCAGGTGCGGGTGTCGGCGTACAGATCGTCGTACGTCTGCACGCCCGCCCGTGTGTCCGAGCCCAGGGGGTCCGTCGCGGCGTTGCGCCACACCCCGAAGGGGCTGATCCCGAACCGTGCGGCGGGCCGCACCTTCCGGATCAGGGCCGCGGTCTCGCTCACGAGCCGGTCGATGTTGTGGCGCCGCCAGGAGGCCCGGTCCGGGAAGTCCGCGCCGTGGGCCGCGTACGCCGCGTCGTCGTCGAAGGTCTGGCCCGCGACCGGATACGGGTAGAAGTAGTCGTCGAAGTGCACGCCGTCGACCCGGTATCGACGCACCGCGTCGAGCATCGCGTCCTGGACGAAGGCGCGGACCTCGGGCAGCCCGGGGTTGTAGTAGAGCTTCCCGCCGTACGGCACGGCCCAGTCGGGGTGCAGCCGGGCGGGGTGCGAGGCGACCAGCCTGGCCGGGTCCGTGTGGTTGGCGATCCGGTACGGGTTGAACCAGGCGTGCAGCTCCAGGCCCCGCGCATGGGCCTCCGCGACGGCCGTGCCGAGCGGGTCCCAGCCGGGGTCCTTTCCCTGGGTGCCGGTCAGGTACTGGGACCAGGGCTCGTACGGCGAGGGCCACAGCGCGTCGGCGGTGGGGCGGACCTGGAAGAACACCGCGTTCAGCCGGCGACGGACCGCGGTGTCGAGGTGGGCCAGCAGTTCGGCGCGCTGCTCGGCCGGGGTGAGCCCGGTGCGGGAGGGCCAGTCGCGGTTCGCGACGGTCGCCAGCCACATGCCCCGCAGCTCGCCGGCCGCGCGCCGCCGGCCCGGCGGGGCCGCCGGGCCGCCCCGTGGCGCGGCCGCCAGGTCGCCCGCCGTCCCGAGAGTCGTCAGCGCGGCCATCGCGAACGCCCGACGTGACAGTCGCCCCATCTGCACACCCCTCCCCGCCGCGGCCCCGCGCCACCGTGCGGATCCGCGCGGTCACGGATCGTCTCCCTGTCCAGCATGCCCGCCCCGGGTGATCGATCACCGTCCCTTCGGGGGTAACGTGCACGATCGGGGCAGGCACCGAACAACGGGGGCCCTGCCAGCCCGATGATCAGCGAAAGGGACGATGTGACCGACATCGAACGCGTCGGAGTGGTCGGCTGCGGCCAGATGGGAGCGGGCATCGCCGAGGTGTGCGCCCGCGCCGGTCTTGACGTCAAGGTCGCCGAGACCACCGGCGAGGCCCTGGAGATCGGCCGGACCCGTCTGTTCAACTCGCTGTCCAAGGCGGCCGAGCGCGGCAAGATCTCCGAGGAGGAGCGGGACGCGACGCAGGCCCGGCTCAGCTTCACCACCGACCTCGGCGAGTTCGCGGACCGCGATCTGGTGATCGAGGCCGTCGTCGAGAACGAGCAGGTGAAGACGGAGATCTTCCAGGTGCTCGACCAGGTGGTGACCCGGCCAGACGCGATCCTCGCCTCCAACACCTCCTCGATCCCGCTGGTGAAGCTCGCCGTCGCCACCTCGCGCCCCGACCAGGTCATCGGCATCCACTTCTTCAACCCGGCCCCGGTGCAGAAGCTCGTCGAGCTGATCCCGGCCCTCACCACCTCCGAGGGCACCCTCAGCCGCGCGCAGGGGCTCGTCGAGAAGATCCTCGGCAAGCACGCGATCCGCGCCCAGGACCGCTCCGGCTTCGTGGTCAACGCCCTCCTCATCCCGTATCTGCTCTCCGCGATCCGGATGTTCGAGTCGGGCATCGCCAGCCGTGAGGACATCGACAACGGCATGGAGCTGGGCTGCGCCCATCCGATGGGCCCGCTCAAGCTGTCCGACCTGATCGGCCTGGACACGGTGGCCTCGGTCGCGTCGTCGATGTACGAGGAGTACAAGGAACCGCTGTACGCCGCTCCCCCGCTGCTCCAGCGCATGGTGGACGCGGGCCGGCTGGGCCGGAAGTCGGGCTCGGGCTTCTACTCCTACGCCTGACCCCGTACGCGCCGGGACGACCCGCGCCCGACTGCGCAGCGTGAGGCCCAGGCCGCCACGGGCCCGGCACCGAAAAGTGGTGCCGGGCCCGCGCCATTCACACACCGTGTGCGCGCCGGGCCCGCATATGCCGCTCGCACACGCTCCCCACACGTCCACCAGGCGAGTTGACTTTCCGTGCGTACACAAGGGATGTGACGACTACGGAAAGGAGCGGACACGTGACCGCCGACCCCGAGCATCCCGTGGTCCACGGAGAAGTCGCAGAGTTACGCCGTCGCCTCGATGTGGCACATGCCCGCGTCGAGGGAGGGCTGGCTCTGCTCAGCCATCGCGCGGAACAGACCGCCAAGGATGTCGACGACCTGAGCACACGGGTCGTCACACTGGAACACACCCGCTGGCCACTGCCCGCGGTCGCGGCCATCACGGCCGTGGGCGCGCTCGCCGTGGCGGTCTGGCAGGCTCTGGGCCACTGAGGCCCGAGGACGCGGTGATATCAGGGCAAAGCGTCCTGCCCGAGCCTCAGATGATGCAGGAGGAGCAGCGCGGCCGCCATATTGGCGGCCGGGACCTCGCCCCGGGCGACCATGTCGGGTACGAGCTTGAGGGGAACCCACTCCCGACGGTCCGACTCGAAGTCGTCCACAGGGTGCCCGGTGTACACGCCTTCGTCGGCCCAGAAGATGTGGTGCCGGGCGTCGGTGAGCCCGTTGGAGGGCTCGACGCTCATCAGATGGCGCAGGGGTCCCGGTCGCCAGCCGGTCTCCTCCTCGAGTTCACGGGCCGCCGCCACGGCGATGTCCTCGCCGTCCTCGACGACGCCCGCCGCGAGCTCCCACCCCCAGCTGTCGGTGATGAAGCGGTGCCGCCACAGGAGCAGCACTTCGTTGGCCTCATTCACGACGGTGGCCACGGCGACGGGCCGCAGCCGTATCAAGAAGTGATCGAGGTGCCGGCCGTCCGGCAGCTCGACATCCGCGAGATTGACGCTGAACCAGCGGTTTTCATACACAGTTTGTTCGTTCTGTTTCGTCCACTGCACGGTTCTGCCACCTTCCGCCGAGTAAGTGGCAATATCGCAGCAGGAGCGTCCACTCAGCAGGCTCACAGCGGCGCGCTCGCAGCGCAGCGGCAGGCGCAGTCGCCCGCGCCCCGAGGGGGGCGGGGTTCCCCCGCAGGGGGTGGGGCCGGTTCGTCTACAGCGGTACGCGCAGTGCCCCGTCGATCAGTTCGGCGGCCTCGGCCGTGCCCGCGCAGCCGCTGCGCGCCAGATGTTCGCGTACCGCCCGCAGTCTGTCGCGCAGGCGCTGGGACTCCATCCCGCGCGCCTGTTCCGCCATTTCGACCGCCGTGGCGACCGCCTTGTCGGCGTTGCCCTGGCGGAGCTCGATCTGACTGAGCATCGCGAGCCGGTGCACCCGCCCCCGGTCATGGGCGGGGGTGTCGACGGCGGCCGCCGCGTGCTCGCCCGCCGCCACCAGGTCGCCGAGGCTGAGCAGCGCCTCCGCCACCTGGACGTTGACCAGGCCGGGCTGGACATAACCGGTCTCGTCGGGCTCGTAGCCGCGCCGGATGCGCTCGGCCGCCTGCTCGGCCCGCCGGATGCAGGACAGCGCGCTCGTACCGTCGCCGAGGTGCGCGTACGCCTTGGCCTGCATCGCGTAGAGGTCGGAGGCGAGCGCGGGAGTGATGTGCTTGCCCGCGGCGCGCAGCGCGGCCTCGGCGAAGGCGACGGCCTGCCGGTGTTCGCGCATGAACAGCGACTGGTTGACCAGCAGGGCTATGACATAGGCGCCGAGTCCCCGGTCCCCGCTGGCCTTCGCCAGCCGGAGTGCCTGGTGGAAGTAGCGCTGGGCGAGGCCGTGGGCGTCGGAGTCGTACGCGCAGATGCCCGCGATGGCCACCAGGCCGCCGGTGGCCCGGTGCAGTTGACGGCCGGTGGCGTCGGTGTAACTGCCGCGCAGTAAGGGTGCCGTCTCGGAGTTGAGGAAGCCGACGATGCGGGTGCGGGTCGCTATGCCGCCCGCCTTGCGGTACATCTGCTCGTAGTGGGCGCGGGCCGCGCGCAGCATCTCGATGTCGGCCATCCTGACCCGGTGCCGGCCGCCGCGCGAGACGTCCACGTCCTCGGGCGGGTTCTCCCACTCCCAGACCGGCATCACGGCAGGCGTTCCGGTGACGGCGGGGGCGCCGAGGATGTGCGGGCGCTGCTGTTCGTCGGAGCGCCACAGGGCGGTGGCCCGCTCGACGAAGCCGGAGAGCGTGGAAGCGTGGGGGGCGGACGGTTCACCGGGAACGCCGAGGCCGATGTCGTCGAGCGTCACCGGGCGGTGCAGCCTGGCCGCGAGCACTTCGCAGATCAGGTCGGGCACCTGGCCGCGCGGCCGCTGGCCCTTCAACCACCGTGCCACGGCGGTGTGTTCGTACCTGAGGGCAACACCACGCGCCCTCCCCACCTGGTTGACGTGCGCGGCGAGTCCCGCGTGGGAGATCCCGGCCTCGTCGAGGATCGCGTCGAGCAGAGTGTTGGGCTGCATGAATGCCCTCCGGTGGCTCGGTGCCGACAGAGTAGTGCGTCCGCCTTCGCACGGGGTGTGAACGGAGTGCTCGAATCCGGGCTGTGCGCGCGCTGTTGCGGAGAGTTTCCGACCGCTTGACTGAAATGCCTCGTAAGAGGCCGGCCGGGCCGCCGGCTCCCCCTCGTACAGTGCGGCGGCCCGATACCGCGCCGTCCGCCCGGCTGCCTGCCCGACACTCCGTGGCGGGGCGGACGGCTCCCCCGGCGGGCTCCGCCGGGGGAGCCGGGGAACTGCGGGTCGTCGGCTGGGGCGTCGGTCGGGCGGGTCGGCTGCGGGTGCGGGTACGTCGCGTTCCTACTGCACGTGGTGAGCCATCGGGTGGTTCGCCGTCGTGGAGGTGCGGTGCGGGTCGTTGTGCAGGACCAGCAGGGCCACGTCGTCCGACGGTCTGCCGCCGGTGTGGCGCAGAAGCCCGGCGAAGACGGCCTTCAGGACGGCCTGCGGCGACACCGCCGGGATCCGCACGACCTCGCCGAGGACGGCGGCCAGCGGAAAGAACCGGCCACGGGCATCGCGCGCGTCCTCGGCGCCGTCGGTGTGCAGGAACAGCGCCTCCCCGGGCTGAAGCGGGCCACAGCTGGTGGACGGCAGCTCGGCGGGCAGCGGGAACGGTCCGAGCGGGGGCAGGGGTTCGGCGCGCGCGAGCAGTTCCACCCGGCTGCCGCTGAGGAGATACGGCCAGGGGTGCCCGCAGTTGAGGGCGTACACCTCCCCGTCGTGGCGGATCTCCAGCAGCAGCACGGTGACGAACTCCTCGGCGACCAGGCTGTCCGGATCCGGGCCCGCCGAGGGGGGCTCGGCTCTGGCCCGCTCCCGCAGATGCCGGACCATGGCCCGTTCGAGCCGTTGGAGGACACCGGCGAGTTCGGCCTCGTCGTGCACCGCCTCGCGGAAGCTGCCGAGGACGGCGGCGACCGTCCCGATGGCCGCCAGCCCGTGCCCCCGTACATCGCCTATCACCACGCGTACGCCGTGCTCGGTGGCGATCACCTCGTACAGATCGCCGCCGACGGTGGCGCCGCGGTCGGCGGAGAGCTGGGCCGCCGCGATGTTCAGCCCGCCGATCCGCGACGGCAGCGGCCGCAGCAGCACGCTCTGGGCGGCGCCCGCGACCTTGCGGGCCTGTCGCAACTCCCGCAGCAGTGTGTGTCGGACCTGAAGGATCAGCCCGGTGCCGACGGCGAAGAACACGGCGCTGGTGACGATCCGCGCGCCGAGCCCGTTCTGCTGCGCGAGCGGGCAGGCCAGTTTGTAGGTGATCGCCGTCGTGCCCCAGACGGTGGGCAGCGCTATCGACAGCGCCCGCCGGAAACGCCGGGACTCCCGGCGCGAGCGGCGCCGGAGCATGCGGTCACGCGGGATCCCGCGGGCGACGACCGCCCTGAATCCTTCGCCGGGACGAGCGCGGGGCCGTGGTCCGCAGGGAACCCCAGCCTTGATACGGATCATGCCGATGGCCCCCCATCAGGCCCTGAGCTGCGCAGAAGCGGCCCGCGGAGCTCCACCTCGTCCCCCGGGGCCGGTCCGATTCTTTCGACCGCATGCCCCGATCGGGCCAGATCGCCCGGAATCGTCACTCGAATGAGTGAGGTGGCCGAGGGGCCCGTCGGGGGCCGCGGGGCCACCGAGCCGCTGAGCCACTGAGCCACTGAGCCACTGAGCCACGACATCGTGCGACTCCGCCGCATGGGCGCGGCCGGCCACGGACAACCCGCAGCCGGCCGACGCCCAGCAGTTCCCCGGCACTTCCGGCGAAGCTAGCTCCGCAGTGCCGCCCCTGTGCGCTCGGCGGCCAGCGCCACCGCCGCGTCGCGGGCCGTGGAGGCCTCCTCGACGGTCAGGGTGCGGTCGGCGGCACGGAAGCGCAGCGCGTAGGCGAGGGACTTCTTGCCCGCGCCGAGCTGCTCGCTCTCGTACACGTCGAACAGCCGGATGGACTCCAGGAGTTCACCCGCACCCTCGCGCAGTGCCGCCTCGACGTCCGCGTGCGGAACCGTCTTGTCGACGACCAGCGCGACGTCCTGGGTGGCGACCGGGAACGTGGAGATCCGGGGCCCCTTCACGACGCCCGCGCTCGCCTGCTCCAGCGCGTCCAGGTTCAGCTCCATCGCGCTGGTGCGCGCGGGCAGACCCAGCGTCTTCAGGACACCGGGGTGCAGCTCGCCGGCGTACCCGATGACCTTCTCCTCGCCGTCGAGGACGACGGCGAGCTCGGCGCAGCGGCCCGGGTGCCACGGCCCGTACTGGCCGGCGCGCACGAGGAGTTCGGTCCCCGCCTCGCGGGCCAGGGTGCGTGCGGCCTCGACCGCGTCGGCCCAGTCGGCCGGGCGGCCCTTGCCCCACCAGCCGGCCTGCTCGCGGGCGCCCGCGAGGACGACGGCGGCGTGCCGGGGCTGCTCGGGCAGCGCGGCGGTGAGGGAGGCGATCTCCTCGTCCGTGGGACGGCGGTCGACGGGCAGCCGGACCGCGATGCGCTGCTCCGCGCGCGGGTGGAAGACCAGCCCGGTCTCGAAGAGCGCCAGGTCGTGCGAACCGCGCCCGTCGTTGCGGCGCAGCGCGCCGAGCAGGCCCGGCAGCAGCGTCGTGCGGAGCGCGGGCTCCTCCTCGGAGAGCGGGTTGACCAGCTTGACGACCCGGCGCTTCGGGTCGTCGGCGGCGAGGCCGAACTGGTCGAAGACGTGCTCCCCGATGAAGGGGTAGTTCGGCGCCTCGACGTATCCGGCGCCGGCCAGCGCGCGGCCGACGCGGCGGTGCAGCCGCTGCCGCTCGGTCAGGCCCCGGCCCGCGGGGGGCTTGGGCAGGGTCGAGGGCAGGTTCTCGTAGCCCTCGAGCCGGATGACCTCCTCGGCCAGGTCGTTCGGGTCGGTCAGGTCGGGCCGCCAGGACGGCACGGTGACGAGCAGCTCGTCCTGCCCGTAGACGTCGCAGCCGACCTCCTGGAGACGGCGTACGACGGTCTCGCGGCCGTACTCGACTCCTGCCACCCGGTCCGGGTGGTTCGCCGGGATGGTGATGGTGTGCGGCGCGGAGGGCGTGATGACCTCCGTGACGCCCGCGTCGGCGCTGCCGCCGGCGAGGAGCACCAGCAGGTCGACCGTGCGCTGGGCGGCGGCGGAGGCGGCCAGCGGGTCGACGCCGCGCTCGAAGCGCTTGGACGCCTCGGAGGCCAGCTTGTGGCGGCGGGCCGTGCGGGCGACGGAGATCGGGTCGAAGTGCGCGGCCTCGATGACGACCTCGGTGGTCGTGCCCTCGGTGTCGTCGATCTCGGTGTGGGCGCCGCCCATGACGCCCGCGAGCCCGATGGGCCCGCGGTCGTCGGTGATGACCAGGTCCTCGGCGTCCAGCGTGCGCTGGGTGCCGTCGAGGGTGGTGAGCTTCTCGCCCTGCTCCGCCCGGCGCACGCCGATCGCGCCCTGGATGCGGGAGCGGTCGTAGGCGTGCAGGGGCTGGCCCAGCTCCAGCATCACGTAGTTGGTGATGTCGACGGCCAGCGAGATCGAGCGCATGCCGGCCTTCTGGAGCCGACGCTGGAGCCAGATCGGGGAGCGCGCCTCGGGGTCGAGGCCGGTCACCGTGCGCGCGGTGAAGCGGTCGCAGCCCAGCGGCTCGGAGATCTTCACCGGGTGGCCGAACGCGTTCGGGGCCGGCACGTCGAGCAGCGCCGGGTCGCGCAGCGGCAGGCCGTACGCGATGGCGGTCTCGCGGGCGATGCCGCGCAGCGACAGGCAGTAGCCGCGGTCGGGCGTGACGGCGATGTCGAGGACCTCGTCGACCAGCTCGAGCAGCTCGATGGCGTCGGTGCCGACCTCGTACTCCGGCGGGAGCACGATGATGCCGCCGGAGCCGTCGTCGCCCATGCCCAGCTCGTCGCCGGAGCAGATCATGCCGTGCGAGGTCCTGCCGTACGTCTTGCGCGCGGCGATCGCGAAGTTGCCGGGCAGGACGGCGCCGGGCAGGACCACGACGACCTTGTCGCCGACGGAGAAGTTGCGGGCGCCGCAGACGATCTCCTGGGGCTCACCGGTGCCGTTGGCCTGGCCGACGTCGACGGTGCAGAAGCGGATCGGCTTCTTGAAGCCCTCCAGCTCCTCGATGGTCAGCACCTGGCCGACGGCCAGGGGGCCCTTGAGGTCGGCGCCGAGCTGCTCGACCCTCTCGACCTCGAGGCCGGCGGAAACGAGCTTGGCCTGCACATCGCGGCCGGTCTCGGTGGCGGGGAGGTCGACGTACTCCCGCAGCCAGGAAAGCGGGACCCGCATCAGATCTCCATCCCGAACGGCCGGGTGAACCGGACGTCACCCTCGACCATGTCTCGCATGTCTTCGACGTTGTGGCGGAACATCAGCATCCGCTCGATGCCGAACCCGAAGGCGAATCCGCTGTACTTCTCCGGGTCCACCCCGCAGGCGGTGAGGACACGGGGGTTGACCATGCCGCAGCCGCCGAGCTCGATCCAGCCCTCGCTGGAGCAGGTGCGGCAGGGACGGTCGGGGTTGCCGACGGACTCGCCCTTGCAGACGTAGCAGAGCATGTCCATCTCGGCGGACGGCTCGGTGAACGGGAAGTAGTTCGGCCGCAGCCGCGTCTTCATGTCCGCGCCGAAGAGCGTCTGGACCATGTGGTCCAGGGTGCCCTTGAGGTCGGCCATGGTCAGGCCCTCGTCGATGGCGAGCAGCTCGATCTGGTGGAAGACCGGGGTGTGCGTGGCGTCCAGCTCGTCGGTGCGGTAGACGCGGCCGGGGCAGACGATGTAGACGGGCGGCTCGCGGTCGAGCATGGCGCGGGCCTGCACGGGCGAGGTGTGGGTGCGCAGCACGACACCGGACTCGTCTCCTTCGGTGCCCTTCGGGCCCTCGACGAAGAAGGTGTCCTGCATCTGCCGGGCCGGGTGGTCCGGGGTGAAGTTGAGGGCGTCGAAGTTGAACCACTCCGCCTCGACCTCGGGGCCTTCCGCGATCTCGTAGCCCATGGCCACGAAGACATCCGCGACGCGCTCCATGAACGTGGTCAGCGGGTGGCGGGCGCCGGCCGGTACGCGGTCGTACGGCAGTGTGACGTCCACCGCCTCCTCGACCAGCACGCGGGCGTCGCGCTCGGCCTCCAGCTCGGCCTGGCGGGCGCCGAGGGCCTTGTTCACGGCGCCACGGGCCTGGCCGACCAGCTTGCCGGCCGCGGCCTTGGCATGCGGGGGCAGGGCGCCGATCTCGCGGTTGGCGAGGGCCAGCGGCGAGGTGCCGCCGGTGTGGGCGACCTTGGCCTCCTGGAGCGCGTCGAGGTCGCCGGCGGCCGCGAAGGCGGCGAGCGCCTCGTCCCGCATGCGCTCGATCTCTTCCGGTTTCAAGGCCTCGACCTCTACAGGGTCGTACGACTTATTCGGTGCCGACATCTCTTCCCGTGCTTCCGGTTGGCTGGCGGATGGTCCCCGTCCACGACTCGGAGACGAATCGTCCACAGATGAGAGGACGCAAAGGTGCCAAAGGCCGAGTCTAACGGGGTGGGAGCCTGCCTCGGACGCGCAGTCCGAGGGGTGGCTCCGGTACGACGTGCGCCCGTGGGCCTCTGCGGCGCTACAGCAGATACGCCGGGGTGGCCACGGGCAACGTAAATCGGAATTCGGCGCCGCCGCCGGGGGCGCGGCCGACCGTGATGCCGCCGCCGTGGGCCTCGACGATGCCCTTGACGATGTAGAGCCCGAGGCCCGTGCCGCCGCGCTTGCTGCCCCGCCAGAAGCGGGTGAAGACGCGGTTCATGGACTCCTCCGGGATGCCGGGACCCTCGTCGCTCACCGTGACCGACGTGGCAGCGTGCGCAGTGCCCTCGTCGTCCGTCCGCTCGCGCGGGGACGCCGAGGGCGTTACGTCGATCGTGACGGTTCCCTCGCCGTGCCGCACCGCATTTTCGAGGAGGTTGCTGAGCACCTGGTCGATCTTGTCGGGGTCGGCCCACAGGGCGGGCAGGGGCTGCTCTATGCGGAGCAGGAACCGGTCGGCGGGCTGCCCCGCGGCGACGTACGCCTGGATGTGCCGCCCGACGGCCGCGCCGATGTCGACGGGCTGACGGCGCACCTCGAGGCGTCCGGAGTCGATGCGGGAGATGTCGAGCAGCTCGGCGATGAGCCGCGTCACACGGTTCGCGTCGGCGTCGACGGTCTCCAGCATGAGTTTCTTCTGGTCGTCGGTGAAGCGCTCCCACTTGGCGAGCAGCGTGGCGGTGAAGCCCTTGACCGAGGTGAGCGGGGAGCGCAGTTCGTGGGCGACGGTGGCGATCAGCTCGGCGTGGCTGCGCTCGGTGCGACGACGGGCTTCGGTGTCCCGCAGGGAGACGACGAGGCGGCGGACCGGCCCGGTGGGCCTCGTCCGCACGTAGCGCACCGACACGAGGACTTCCCGGCCGCCGGGGAGCAGCAGGTTGCGCTCGGGCTGTGCGACGCGGATCGCGAGGCCGCCGTAGGGGTCGGTCAGCTGCCACCAGCGGCGGCCTTCGAGGTCCTCCAACGGCAGGGCGCGCTCCAGCCGCTGCCCGAGGGCGTCGGCGGCGGACACGGCGGTGATACGGGCCGCCGCGGCGTTGAAGCAGATCACCCGCCCGTGTTCGTCCGCCACGACCAGTCCGTCGGGCAGTTCGTCGGGGTCGATGCCGAGTTCGGCCAGATCACCGCGCCGGGACGCGGGTGTGCCGCGCACGTCCTGTGCTCGCGGCGCCTTCTGTGCACCGCTCGTGCCGACACTCATCCCCTTACCCCACCTCTCGTCCGGCGTTGGGGGTACCTCCCTGCTCCAGCGCAGCCGAGAGCTTGGGGGAGGGCTCCCGAGCCCGTCACCCTACTAGCTGTCCGTGACGGAGCGGCACCCTCCGGAGGCGCGCTGTGCACGGGCGGACGCGTAGAGACATACGGCGGCGGCCGTGGCGAGGTTCAGGCTCTCGGCTTTTCCGTGGATGGGAACGCGCACGACGGCGTCGGCCAGCGCACGCGTCTCCTCCGGGAGCCCCCAGGCCTCGTTCCCGAACACCCAGGCGGTGGGCCCGCCCATGGTGCCCTTGTCGAGTTCGTCGTCGAGGTCGTCGTCGCCCGCGCCGTCCGCGGCCAGGATCCGCACGCCTGCGTCCTTGAGTCCGGCGACGGCCTGGTCGACGGGCACGCCGACGGCGACGGGCAGGTGGAACAGCGAGCCGACGGAGGCGCGCACCGACTTGGGGTTGTAGAGGTCCACGGAGGCGTCGGTCAGTACGACGGCCTCGGCGCCGGCGGCGTCGGCGCAGCGCAGCACGGTGCCGGCGTTCCCCGGGTCGCGCACATGGGCGAGTACGGCGACGAGCCTCGGCCGGGCCGCGAGGATCTCCTCGAAGGGGGTGTCCAGGAAGCGGCAGATCCCGACGAGCCCCTGGGGGGTCACGGTGGTCGAGATGTCGGCGATCACCGCCTCGTCCGCGAGGTGCACGCGCGCCCCGGCGTCCCGGGCCTCCCCGATGATGTCGGCGTACCGCTCCGCCGCCTCGGCGGTCGCGAAGAGCTCGACGAGCGTGGCGGCGTCCGCGGCGCGGTGCGCCGCCGCCTCCCGCACGGCCTGCGGGCCCTCGGCGAGAAACAGCTGTTCCTTCCCCCGGAAGTTCCGCTTGGCGAGCCGCCGCGCGGCGGAGACACGAGGAGAGCGCGGGGAGATCAGCTCGGGGGCGGCCGACATGGGGGTTACGTCACCTTCGGGTTTATGGGGGTGGGGGTCTGCTGTCCGCGGCGGCGGGGGAACGCACACGGACCCGCAGGCCTCGAAGGCCTGCGGGTCCGATTCAGGCTCGAGCCGACGCCGGCGTCACGCAGCCTTCGGCGCGTTCACGTCCGACGGCAGGGCCTTCTGCGCGACCTCGACGAGCGCGGCGAACGCGCCCGCGTCGTTGACAGCCAGCTCCGCGAGGATCTTGCGGTCCACCTCGATGTTGGCGGCCTTCAGACCCTGGATGAGGCGGTTGTACGTCATGCCGTTGGCGCGGGCAGCGGCGTTGATGCGCTGGATCCACAGCTGACGGAAGTCGCCCTTGCGCTTCTTGCGGTCGTTGTAGTTGTAGACCAGCGAGTGGGTGACCTGCTCCTTGGCCTTGCGGTACAGGCGCGAACGCTGACCGCGGTAGCCGGAGGCCGCCTCGAGGATCGCCCGGCGCTTCTTGTGGGCGTTGACTGCCCGCTTGACGCGTGCCACTTGTTAACTCCTTGTAGCGGGGCCGTGGGTGTGGTCACACGGCCCGAAATCGATTGGGTCCCGGTCCTGACGTACGGCGCCTAGGCGCCGATGCGTCACTTGCCGAGAAGCTTCTTGATCTTCTTGGCGTCGCCCGGGGCCATCTCGGCGTTGCCGGTGAGGCGGCGCGTCAGGCGCGACGACTTGTGCTCGAGCAGGTGGCGCTTGCCGGCGCGCTCACGGAGCACCTTGCCGGAGCCGGTGACCTTGAAGCGCTTGCTGGCACCGCTGTGCGACTTGTTCTTCGGCATAGCGCCGTTCTCTCCTCGTCAGTGGCGTTCCGATGCCCGGTCGTGAAACCGGGCACAGTGGAACGTCATGTGTATCGGTTGGCATCCCGGGGCCTTCGCCCTGGGATCAGGCCTCGGTGGAAGCCTCGGCCGGGGCCTCGGCGGCCTCGGTGGTCTCGGCCTCGGGGACCTCGCCCTCGGGAAGCTCGCCCTCGGGGATGTCTTCGTCGGCGGCGTTCTGCGAGCGGCCGGGGTTGGCCTTCGCTTCGGCCTTGCGAGCCGCCTGGGCCTCACGGGCCTCGGCCATCGCCTCGGTCTTCTTCTTGTGCGGACCGAGAACCATGATCATGTTTCGGCCGTCCTGCTTCGGACTCGACTCGACGAATCCGAGGTCCTCGACGTCCGTGGCGAGACGCTGCAGCAGTCGGTAGCCGAGTTCCGGCCGGGACTGCTCGCGACCACGGAACATGATCGTGATCTTGACCTTGTCGCCCTGCTTGAGGAACCGGACGACGTGACCCTTCTTGGTGTCATAGTCGTGCGGGTCGATCTTCGGCCGGAGCTTCATCTCCTTGATGACCGTGTGCGCCTGGTTCTTGCGCGCCTCACGGGCCTTCATGGCCGACTCGTACTTGAACTTCCCGTAGTCCATGAGCTTGCAGACCGGCGGGCGCGCGCTCGCGGCCACCTCGACCAGGTCAAGGTCGTACTCCTGCGCAAGCTCCAGGGCCTTGGCAAGCGGAACAATCCCGACCTGCTCACCGCTGGGACCGACAAGTCGCACCTCGGGAACGCGAATCCGGTCGTTGATGCGGGGCTCTGTGCTGATGGATCCTCCTCGGTAGCACCACACGGCGGTCTGGCGGACAGCCGCGTATGTCCTGACGACATTTGGACCAACTGTCGAGGGGCATGAAAAATGCCCCGGACGGGACACAGGCGGGGCTCCAAGAACTACCGGAGCACCGCCGCGGTCAACCGCGGGGCGCGCTTTCGGGCGATTCCATCGTCCGTACGGAACGATGGTGACCGCCTGACCGGGTGACCCGCCGTCCCGGAGGACAGTCAGGTGGGAGATCGGAGCCTCCACTTGTGGGTCGGGCACATGCGTGTCCGACCGGTCGTTACACAAGGTTAGCAGTTCCGCGATGCGTGCGCTAACCAGGTGTCGCCCGGCTCCCGCGGTCGGGGCCGGGTCCCGCAGTCGGGGGCGGGCGCGCCGGGGCCTATCGTGTGGGACATGAGTGACACCCCTCCCCAGACTCCCGACTTCGACACCATGACCCGCGACATCGCCGAGGTCCCCGCGGTCGAGGTGATCGTGACGGTCGCAGTGAACCTGATGAGCGCCGCCGCCGTGAAGCTCGGTCTGACCGAGGAGGGCGACGAGCACAAGGACCTGGACGAGGCCCGCAAGCTGGTGCACGCCCTGGCCGGTCTGCTCGACGCGAGCACGACGGAGATCAGCTCCTTCCACGCGGCGCCGCTGCGGGACGGCCTGAAGTCGCTGCAGCTGGCGTTCCGCGAGGCGTCGCTCGTCCCGGACGAGCCGGGCCAGGGGCCGGGCGAGAAGTACACGGGCGCGGTCTACGGCTGACTGCGCTTCGACTGACGGCGCTTTTGGCTGACGGAGCTTTTGCCTTACGAACGTTCGTTGCGACGGCTTGCGGTTGCGGCTGCGCCGTTTAGCTAACGAACGTTCGTCGCAGCCTCCGCCGCTTCCACAGTCTTTTGGCTAACGAACGTTCGTTAGCTCCGCACGAAGAGGGGCTCGCCCGGCGGCGTGGCCTCGGCCGGCAGAAGTGCCAGGTCGAGCCCGCGCACCAGGCGGGCCCTCAGCGTTGTGTCGGCCGCCAGCCGCTCGGCGACCGCGCGGGCTGCCTCGGCCGGCGCCGCGGCCGGATCCAGTACGAGAGCCAGGGTGCCGTCCGCCTGCCCGGGACCGAGGTGGGCACGCCGGACCGCGGGCACGGCGGCGACGGCGGTGCGTACGGCGTCGACCACGGCGGGGTCCGCGAGCGGGTCCGTCGTCGTCCGTCCCTCGGCGAGGGCGAGCAGTGCGGGGCCCGTCAGCTCGTACGCGACGGGGCCGGCCAGGTCGAGCACGATCGTGTCCGCCTTCTCGTGCACGGCGGCCTGCAGCGCCTGGTGCAGGGGGACGGCGACGGGGCGGGCCTGCGGGTCCCAGCGGGCCAGCGACTCGGTGGAGGTGAAGGCCGGCAGTGCGGTGCGGTTCCCGGCCTTCAGGGTCGGCACCGCCATGTCGCTGGTCTTCTCGCGGCGCAGCCCGTTCTCGTCCTCCTCGACCTCGCCGAGCACGGCCACCACGGGCACGAGCAGGCGGGCGCCCTTGAGCGCGTCCAGGACCGGGCCGACGGCCGTGCGGTCCTCGGCCCAGGCGGCGAGCGCCGCGCTCAGCCGGGGGTCGGCGGAGCCGTCGTCGTCGGAGAAGCCGGAGTCGGGAATGTTCTTGTTCGCCACGGTCACCGACCCTATCGGGGGGTCTCTGCTGCGCTTGTGCCGACCCTGAAACGCGGGGTTCACGCCTTTCACGGGTTTCTCAGATTTCCCTGACACGCCTCTAACTTTCGTCTAACGGCGCGCACAGGACCGGGCTCCAGGCTCGCGGGCATGGAGTCTCACAGAGCTCACCGCCGCGCTCGTCCGCCCCGTCGCCGTCCGCTGCTCTACACCGTTCTCGCCACCGCCGTCATCGTGGGCGGTACGGCCGCGGGGACCGCGTACGTGAAGGCACAGGCGCACGCCGACGCGGGCACCGTATCGTCGTCGGCGACACCCTCGGCTTCGGCCCCGGCGAGCGAGGAGGCATCGGTGGAACCCGCGGCTGACCCGTCCGTGGACCGGAACGCGCTGCTGGCCAAGGCCATGAAGTCGGTGACCGTGGAGGACGGCGCGGACGTGTCCGTGGCCGTGCTCGACCCGGACTCCGGCGACAGCGCCTCGTACGGCGACGGCACCTTCGACACGGCGAGCATCGTCAAGGTCGACATCCTGGCGACGCTGTTGCTCCAGGCGCAGGACGCGAACCGGCAGCTGACGGCGCGGGAGAAGACGTACGCCACCGAGATGATCGAGAACAGCGACAACACGTCCGCGTCGGCGCTGTGGGCCGCGATCGGCCGGGCGGACGGGCTGGGATCCGCGAACCAGCGCTTCGGGCTCGAGGGGACCGAGGGCGGGGACGGCGAGCTGTGGGGGCTGACGCAGACCACGGCGGCCGATCAACTCGCCCTGCTCCAGCAGGTGTTCGGGGACGACTCCGAGCTGAGCGAGGCCTCGCGGACGTATCTTCAGGGGCTCATGGGCGAGATAGCGACGGACCAGCACTGGGGTGTGTCGGCTGCGGCGGACGGCACCAAGTGGGCCCTGAAGAACGGGTGGCTGGCGCGGAGCACGACCGGCCTGTGGGACATCAACAGCATCGGCCGGGTCACGGTGAACGGACACGCGTACCTGATGGCGGTGCTGTCGAACGGCAACACCACGAAGGCGAAGGGGATTTCGCTGGTGGAGGCGGCGGCGCAGGCGGCCCTGTCGGCGTTCGAGGACAGCGCCGGGTAGCCCGTACCCGGGCCGTGTCCGGAAACCGGCCGCGTCCGGAAACCGTCAGAAACCGTGGGGGCGGCGCCTGTTGCGGCCGCGCCACAGGGCCACCGCCGCGATCAGCAGTGCCGCGCCCAGGCCGCCCGCCAGCGGACCCGCCCAGCCGGGGGAATCGCCGGAGTCCTCCGCGGTGTCGGGACCGGAACCGAAGTACCGCTTGCCGTATGCCGTCGAGTGCAGCCCCTCGGTCTTGAGCCGGGCGCCGGCCTCGATGGCGGCGGCGGGGTCGATGAAACCGAAGCCGCGGGAGTCGTCACGGCCGCCGGTGGGGGCGTTGCGGGCCGTGTCCTCCAGGAGCTGCTTGATCTGTGCCGGGGTCAGGCCCGGATCGGCGGCCCTGATGAGCGCCACCGCGCCGGAGACGAAGGCGGACGCGGCGCTCGTGCCCCACCCTTCGTAGTACTTGTGGTCCGGGTCGGCGATGACGACGTCGACGCCGGGTGCGCTGACGGTGGCGTACCAGCGGCGGGTGGAGAAGGAGGCTCGGGTGCCGTAGCGGTCGACGGCGGTCGCGGCGATCACTCCCGGGTACGCGGCCGGGTACGAGATGTGGTCGCCCTTCTCGCCGCCGTTGCCGGCCGACGCGACGACGACCGCGCCCTTCTTCAGGGCGTACTGGACGGCCTCGTCCTCGGCGGGTTCGGGGTGGGCGGACTTGGAGTCGTCGCCGAGGGAGAGGTTGATGACGTCGGCGCCGTGGTCGGCGGCCCAGCGGATGCCTTCGGCCAGCGCGTTGCCACGGGTGTTGCGGGCCTTCGCACGGGCGTTGTCGCCGTCTTCGAGGATCACGCGGACGGGCAGGATCCTGGCCTCGGGGGCGATGCCCATGACACCGTCGGCGTCGCCGACGCCGTGCCCGTGGCCGGCGATGATGCCGGCCATGGCCGTGCCGTGCCGGGCCCAGGCACGGTCGCCGCGCCGGGCGCCGAAGCCGACCATGTCCGTGCCGGTGAGGACGTTGCCCGCGAGGTCGGGGTGTTCGTCGTCGACGCCCGTGTCGAGGACGGCGACGGTGATGCCCTTGCCCTTGGTCGTGCTCCAGGCCTGCTGGGTGTGCATGGCGTCCAGGGCCCACTGCTTGGCGCGTATGCCGTCGGCGTGGGCCGTGGTGGCGGGCAGCAGCGCCAGGGAGCCGGCGAGGAGGAGCGTGAGCAGGCGCGCACCGGTCCGGCGCGGGGCGCGGTCTTTGGACGGCTTGCGGACATCTGTGGGCCGGCGCGTCATGAAGGCTTCTCCGTGGCCGAGGTGACGGTCTTGCGGAGGCCGCGCTCGATGCGGTCGGCGAGGCCCTGCGCCTCGTGGCCGAGGCCGGCCTGGGCGGGGGCGGTGGTGGCGCCGGCCTGTATGGCCTCCGCGGCGGGCTGCGGGTCGGTGACGCTGCGGCCGTCGGCGAAGCCGGAGACGGCGTAGACGACGACGGGAGCGTCCGTGAGGACCGACAGCGTCCAGGAGGCGCGCTGGTCGTCGCCGAAACCGGCCGCGACGGTGCCCTTGGCGGCGTACGGCCGGGGCATCAGGTCCGTGCGCCGGCCGAGGTCCTCCGTCTTGAAGCGGGTTTTCAGAGCGCTCATGGCGGTGGTGTCCGCCTTGGTGAACAGCAGGCCGACGGTGGTGACATGGCTGCGGGTCGCGTCCATGTAGGTGGCGCGCAGCAGGCGCAGGCAGCCGACGGGCGCGAGGGCTTTGCGCAGCAGCGGGTCGAAGGCGTCCTTGCAGCCGCTGTCGGGGGCGACGGCTATACGTGTCCAGGTCCGGTCGGCGCCGCCGGGGCCCGCGCCCGTCCCGTCGACGGTGGCCGGGAACAGCTTGTCCACGGGGACGCTGTGCCACAGGCCGCCGGCCGCGACGAAGGCGCTGGGCGAACCGGACGGCGCCGAGTCGTCCCCGGTGAGCCAACTCCCGGTCACCGCACCGCCGATGAGCCCGAGGCCGAGTACGACGCAGGCGGCGGCCGCGGCGACGCGGGGCCGCACGCGCGCGCCGAGGAAGCGTGGCCGGGCGGTGTGGTCGTCGTACGTCTCGGGCCGGCCGAAGGAGACGAAGGGACGGTCCGTGGCGGGGGGTGGGACGGAGCCGGCCGGTGACGCAGGGGCTGGGGCTGGTGCTGGAGAGACTGGTGGGGCCGGGGCGGCCGCCTTCTCCTCCCGTGCGGGCCTCAGGCGCGCGGTTGTCTCCACGATGCCGTCCGTGCTCGGCGGAACGGCGGGCCTCGGCGGCGCGGCGGTCGGGCCGAGGTCGGCGGGGGCCGCCGAGGACCTGGCGTCCCGTGCGGGGTCGGCGGGCGACACGGGCGGCGCGTCCGGGAACCGCGCCGAAGCCACGGGCGGGGGCGGGGAGTCGGGTGCGGAGTTCCGGTCGAGACGGAGGTTGGGGAACCGTGGGGACTCGGCGGCCCGCCGGGACGACACGGCGGACGAGGGCGCGTCCGGGGTGACGGAACGCGGGAGCACACCGGAGTTGCCGTTGCGGACGGTCGGATCGGCCGCGGAGCCGGACGGTACGGGCGCGCTGCCCTGCGCCGGTACGGACGCGGAGCCGGACGGTACGGGCGCGCTGTCCTGCGCCGGCGGGCGGGTGGGCCGGGGCGGGGGCGCCGTCGGTGGGGACGCGGCGGAGGCGGCCTGTCGCCCTGCGGTCGGCGGCACCGTGGGCCCGGCCCCGACGGCCGGGGGCCGTTGCGGTGCGGGCGGCGGTGCGGTCGGTGCGCCGCCCGTGGTGGGGCGTCCCCCGGGCGTGGACGGAGGCACGTTCGGTATGCGGCTCGCGAAAGGGCGTTCGTACGACGGAGGCATTCCGGGCCGCGGGTTCCGCGCGGCCGGACGCGGTACCGCGAGACGCGGGACCGCGGAGGGCGGATCCTGCGGTACCGGAGGCACCGCCCCGTCCGTGTCCCGCGAAGTCGCCTGCCCGTCCCGCGAGGCCGGCCCGGTGGGCGGCGGTGTCGTCGGGCGGGGCGGGACCGCAGGGCGCGGGGGAATGGAGGCGCGGCGCGCTTCGGTGCTCATGCACCCCCCGTTTCGTTGTGGCCGGGCCGCCCCGGGGCCTGCCGGGGGCGTTCGACCGCCTGTGCGGAGCGGTCTGCACGCGGGGTACGGGAAACACCTCGCAGGATCGCCCGCCACGGGCAGACATACCCGCCCGGCCGGTCCGCCATCCCGGGCGCACCCGCCCGGGCAAGGTCGTTCCCCTCGCCGCGTGCGCGTCACTCTACGGGTTGACACGCCCGTAACGGGAACCAGTCCGCACCCCCGGGGCATCTGCCCGGAACGTCCCCCTACCCTGCGGTAATCGCATCTGGCAGGCTTCGGTCATGACTGCCCGCGCCGCAGACCGGGCCCGCTACGATCGGGCCACCGCTCAGCTCGACGCCCCTGTCGCGATCGTGGACCTGGAGGCTTTCGACGCCAACGCCGACGACCTGGTCCGCCGGGCCGGCGGCAAGCCGGTCCGCGTCGCCAGCAAGTCCGTACGCTGCCGTGCCCTGCTCGAACGCGTGCTGGCCCGGGACGGCTTCGCGGGCATCATGTCGTTCACGCTCGCCGAGTCCCTGTGGCTCGCCCGCTCCGGGTTCGACGACGTCCTGCTCGCCTACCCGTCGGCGGACCGCAAGGCCTTCTCCGAGCTGGCGGGCGACCCCAAGCTCGCCGCCGCCGTCACCGTCATGGTGGACGACCCCGCGCAGCTGCGTCTGATCGACGAGGCACGCCAGGGCGGCACCGAAGTCGTGCGTGTCTGCCTGGAGTTGGACACCTCGCTCAAACTCCTCGGGGGCCGCGTCCGCGTCGGCGCCCGCCGCTCCCCCCTGCACTCCGCCGCCCAAGTCGCCGACCTGGCCCGCGCGGTGGCGCGGACGCCCGGCTTCCGGCTCGTCGGGATCATGGCGTACGAGGGACACATCGCCGGCGTCGGCGACGCGGTGGCCGGCCGGCCGGTGCGCTCGCGTGCCGTCCGGCTGATGCAGGCCGCGGCGCGCAAGGAGCTGGCCCAGCGGCGTGCCGACGTCGTGCGTGCGGTCCGCGCCGTGGCGCCCGACCTGGAGTTCGTCAACGGCGGCGGCACCGGCAGCGTGCAGCACACGGCCGCCGAGGACGCGGTGACCGAGATCGCGGCCGGCTCCGGGCTGTACGTGCCGCGGCTGTTCGACAACTACACCTCGTTCAGCGGGCGTCCGGCCGCCCTCTTCGCGCAGCCCGTCGTGCGCAGGCCCGGGGTCGGGGTGGTGACCGTGCTGGGCGGCGGCTACCCCGCGTCCGGCGCGGCTGGCGCCGACCGGCTGCCGGTCCCCTGCCTCCCGGAGGGACTGAAGTACGACCCCCAGGAGGGACCCGGCGAGGTGCAGACGCCTCTGCTGGGCTCCCCCGCCGACGATCTGCTCATCGGCGACAAGGTGTGGTTCCGGCACGCCAAGGCGGGCGAGCTGTGCGAGCGGTTCGACGTGCTCCATCTCGTCGAGGGCGACGAGGTGACGGCGACCGTGCCGACGTACCGGGGCGAGGGGCACACGTTTCTGTAGAAGGGCACACGTTTCTGTAGCGGGGCACACGTTTCCGTAGCGGGCTGCCTCGACGCGTCCGTGCCGGCTGCCTCGACGCGTCCATGTCCCGCCGCCTCGACGTGTCTGCGCGCGGCTACCTCGACGCGCCGATGCTGCTGCCCACGCCCCCGCCGGTCGCCGGGTCGCCGATCGGCCTGATCCCCTTGGTGATCTTGTCCATGTCGGTGAGCGGCGGCCCGTCGGCGCCCGCGTCGAAGGCGAAGCGGACGATGACCGGCGCCTCGGAGCCCACGCTGGACGGGAAGGCCAGCGACTGGACGTAACCGCCGGGCCCCTTCGCGGTGGTGACGCGCCAGCGCACGAAGTACCCCGCGCGGCCGCCGACGGCGACCGTGCCGGCCTTGACCTCACGGTGCGACGTCACGCCGCCGAAGGGCCGGCTGCCGAGGCCGTCGCGGTCGAACGCCGTGTCCATGGCATCCGCGATGTCGCCCCGGGCGAGCGCCTTCGGCGATGCGTCGCTCGCCGTGGCGGTACGTGACAGGACCTGGCCGTGACGGCACAGGCCGGGGTCGCCGGGGCAGTCGTACGTACCCGGCGTGGTCATGACGACGTCGTCCTCCGCCACGTTCTCGGCCCTGACCCAGCCGTCGGGCAACGGCATTGTGATGCCGTTGAGTTCGTCCTCGACGACGGACGGGTCGTCGGCCGACGGTTCGGAGGCGGAGGCGGAGGGCCAGGTCGCGGACGCGGACGCGGAGGGCGTGGTGGTCACCGAGGAGCCGGCGGTGGTCTTCGCCTCGGCGCCGCTCCCGCTGCCGCCGGCGTCGCGGGCCAGGACCACCACCCCCGTGACGACGGCGGCGACCAGGACGGCCCCGGCCGCGGTGAGCGCGATCACCTTGGCGCGGCCGGGCCCGCGGCCGGCCGGCCGCGGGCCCACCAGGGGCTCCTGGGGTGTCTCGGGCTGACGCCGGTGGTCGGTCCACGCGGACCCGTCCCACCAGCGCTCGACGAGCGGGTACGACGGGTCTCGGTACCAGCCGGGCGGAGGCGTACTGCTCATCCCCGCACCTTACGATGCCGCCGCCCCGCGCCCCTTACGGGATGCGGAACACGGTGTCCTCCTGGTCCGGCACCACCGAACCGTCCTCCCGCCGGACCGGCCCCTTGCCGCCGTCGGGTTCGTTGTAGGCGGCGGTCGAGCACGGGTAGGGGGCGGGCCTGCGCGGCAGTGGCTCGATGAACATGGGGTTGATCAGCCAGTGCCCGTCGGCGTCGTCGTACGCCCGGCACATCAGCTCGCTCTTGTTCCGGTTGAGCACGAGGTGGGCGCCGGTGGCGTCCCCGACGAAGGTGACGTCGGTGTCCGCGTCACCGCCGGCGATGGCGGGCCGGTGCGGCCGGTTCTGGCGCTGCCAGGCCGCCTTGCCGCGTACGCCGTAGATCTCCTGGTTGATCCAGCACCGCTTGCCGTCGATGTACGGGATCGCCTCGCCCTGGCTGACGGGTACGTCGCCGCAGCCCTGGTTCCAGGTGGTGATCCGCCCGTGCCGGTCGAGGACCGACCGGATCGCGATCGTGTGCCGCGCGTCGATGCCGATGCCCCGCGACCAGACCTCGGTGACGGGCTCGGAGCCCGCGGAGACGATGTAGACGTCGAATCCGGCCTTCTGGAGGGCATGGACCAGGTCGCGCTGCTGGTCGTAGTAGCGCACGTAGGCCGCGATCGTGTGGGTGCCGAGGGTCCGGGTGGCGCCGACGGGGGCCGCGAGTGCCTCCTCACGCGCCCTGCTCGCGTACGACGAGAGTTCCGCGACCGTGTGCCCGGCGAACAGCTGGGGCACCCAGGCGTACTGCGGGACCGTGCGCCGGTGATCGAAGTCACCGGTGAAGGCGGCGGCCCCGCTCATGGTCTTCGCGTTCTCGCGGATCTCGAGGATCTCGTCGGTGCAGCGGGTGTTCGTCGAGGTCGGCAGGGGCGCGCCCGCGGGGACGGCGGTGCCGCAGGCCTCGGTCAGGGCCGCGTCCGCCGCGTCCGTGAGCCACTTACTGGTGTCCTTCCAGCGCGCCGGGCGCCGGATCCTGTCGTGCTGGAGGGCCCAGGCGAGGGTGGCGTCGGTGACGTCGTTCTTGGTGACCGTGTTGTCCCAGTCGAACGCGGCGACCGGGTGGCTGCCGGGGTGGCCGGCACAGGTGCCGCGCTCGTCGATGACCTGCTGGAGGCGGGCGCGGTTGTCGCCGTACCAACTTCCTGACAGGCGAGGGCAGTTGCGAGGGCCGGTGGTGGTGGCCGAGGCGGCTGGTGCGGCCACCACCGTGGCGGCCGCGACCAGGATCCACGCGAAGATCTCTCGGTATCGCATGGAAGGTGCATACACCGAACTGGCCTACAGGGGTGTGACGTACGCGCCGGAGATCCCGCCGTCCACCAGGAAATCGGTCGCGTTCACGAACGACGAGTCATCGCTGGCGAGGAAGGCCACGGCGGCGGCGATCTCGTCGGCCTCGGCGAACCGCCCGACCGGGATGTGCACGAGCCGGCGCGCGGCCCGTTCCGGGTCCTTGGCGAAGAGTTCCTGGAGGAGGGGGGTGTTCACCGGGCCGGGGCACAGGGCGTTGACCCGGATGCCCTCGCGGGCGAACTGCACACCCAGTTCGCGGGACATGGCGAGCACACCGCCCTTGGAGGCCGTGTACGAGATCTGCGAGGTCGCCGCGCCCATCCGGGCCACGAACGACGCGGTGTTGATGATGGAGCCCCGGCCCTGGCGTCGCATGTAGGGGATGGCGGCCTTGCAGCACAGGTAGACGGAGGTGAGGTTGACCTCCTGGACCCGCTTCCAGGCCTCCAGGCCGGTCTCCAGGATGGAGTCGTCGTCGGGAGGTGAGATGCCCGCGTTGTTGAAGGCGATGTCGACGGAGCCGTAGGTGTCGTACGCGGTCCTGAAGAGCGCCTCGACCTGTTCGGCGTCGGTCACGTCGACCTGCACGAAGGTGCCGCCGACCTCGTCGGCGGCCGCCTTGCCGCTGACCTCGTCGATGTCGCCGCAGACGACATGGGCGCCCTCGGAGGCGAGCCGGCGCGCGGTGGCGAGGCCGATGCCGCTGCCGGCCCCGGTGATGACGGCGGTCCGTCCGACGAGGCGGCGGCAGCTGGTCTGTTCGGTCGCTTCGGTCACTGTGCGGGGCCCTCCGTACTGATGAAGACGTTCTTGGTTTCGGTGAAGGCGGTGAGGGCGTCCGGGCCGAGTTCGCGGCCGATGCCCGACTGCTTGAAGCCGCCGAACGGTGTCCAGTAGCGGACGCTGGAGTGGGAGTTGACGGACAGGTTGCCGGCCCGGACGGCCCCCGAGACGCGCAGGGCGCGGCCGACGTCCCGGGTCCAGATCGAACCGGCGAGGCCGTACTCGGTGGCGTTGGCGAGCCGGACGGCGTCCGCCTCGTCCTCGAACGGCAGCACGACGGCGACGGGTCCGAAGACCTCCTCGACGGCTACGGGCGCGTGGGGGTCGACGTCGGTCAGGACGGTGGGCGGGAACCAGAAGCCGGGGCCTTCGGGCGCCTTGCCGCGCAGGGCGGGGGCGCCGGCCGGGACGTACGACCGTACGCGCTCCAGCTGGACCTTGGAGATCAGCGGGCCCATCGCGGTCCGCTCGTCCAAGGGGTCGCCGACGGCGACGGACTCGACGGCCGGGGCGAGCAGTGCGAGGAAGCGGTCGTACACGGAACGCTGGACGAGGATGCGGGTGCGGGCGCAGCAGTCCTGGCCGGAGTTGTCGAGGAAGGCCATGGGAGCCGCGGCGGCCGCGGCCTCGACATCCGCGTCGGCGAAGACGATGTTCGGGCTCTTGCCGCCGAGTTCGAGGGTGACGCGCTTGAGAAGGGCCGAACCCTTCGCCCACACCTGTTTGCCCACGGCCGTCGACCCGGTGAAGACGATCTTCGCGACCCCCGGGTGCTCGACCAGCGCGTTGCCCGCGACGGGCCCCGCACCCGGCAGGACCTGGAAGAGGTGCTCGGGAAGCCCCGCCTCCAGGGCGAGTTCGGCGAGCCGCAGGGCGGTCAGCGGTGTGGTCTCGGCGGGCTTGAGGATGACGGCGTTGCCGGCGGCGAGCGCCGGGGCGGTGCCCCAGGCCGCGATCGGCATCGGGAAGTTCCAGGGCGCGATGACACCCACCACGCCGAGCGGTTCGAGGATCGTGATGTCGAGGCCGCCCGGCACCGGGATCTGACGGCCGGTCAGCCGCTCCACTCCCCCGGCCGCGTAGTCGAGCAGATCCCGGACGTTGCCCGCCTCCCAGCGGGCGTTGCCGATGACGTGACCGGCCTCGCGGACCTCCAGCCGGGCGAGCTCCTCCAGGTGTTCGTCGACGACGACGGCGAAGCGGCGCAGCAGCCGGGCGCGCTCGCCCGGAGCGAGGGCGGCCCACCGTACCTGCGCCTTCGAGGCGCGTACGACGGCCGCGTCGACGTCCTGCGGCGTCGCGGCCGGGACGGTGGCGACGACCTCCTCGGTCGCCGGGTCGAGGACGACGAGTTCGTGCGGGTGCGACACGTGGGGCCTCACAGGCGTTCGAAGGAGCGGCGCAGCTCCCAGTCGGTCACCGCGGCGTCGAAGGCCTTCAGTTCGACGCGCGCCATGTTGCGGTAGTGGGCGACCACGTCGTCGCCGAAGGCGGCCTTGGCGATGGGGCTGTTCTCCCAGAGTTCGGCCGCCTCGCGCAGGGTGGTGGGGACGTGCTCGTACTCGGCGGCGTAGGCGTTGCCCGCGCAGGCCTCGGGCAGCTCCAGCTTGTGCTCGATGCCGTACAGGCCGGCCGCGACGAGTCCGGCGACGGCGAGGTGCGGGTTGACGTCACCGCCGGGGAGCCGGTTCTCGAAGCGCATCGAGCGGCCGTGGCCGACCACCCGCAGCGCGCAGGTGCGGTTGTCGTAGCCCCAGGCCACGGCGGTCGGCGCGAAGGAGCCCGGCTGGAACCGCTTGTACGAGTTGATGTTGGGCGCGTACAGAAGTGAGAAGTCGCGCAGCGCGGCGAGCTGCCCGGCGAGGAAGTGGCGCATGACGTCCGACATGCCGCCGGGTCCGTCGCCGGCCATGGCGTTGGTGCCGTCCGCGTCCGCCAGCGACAGGTGGATGTGGCAGGAGTTGCCCTCGCGCTCGTTGTACTTGGCCATGAAGGTGATCGACACGCCCTCCTGGGCGGCGATCTCCTTGGCGCCGGTCTTGTAGACGGCGTGCTGGTCGCAGGTGACCAGGGCCTCGTCGTACCGGAACACGATCTCGTGCTGGCCGGGGTTGCACTCGCCCTTGGCCGACTCGACGGTGAGGCCCGCGGCCTGCATCTCGTTGCGGATGCGGCGCAGCAGGGGTTCGATCCGTCCCGTCCCGAGCACCGAGTAGTCGATGTTGTACTGGTTGGCCGGTGTGAGCCCCTTGTATCCGGCGTCCCAGGCCTGCTCGTAGGTGTCCTTGAAGACGATGAACTCCAGCTCGGTGCCGACCTGGGCGGTGTAGCCGAGGGCGGCGAGCCGGTCGAGCTGGCGACGCAGGATCTGGCGGGGGGCGGCGACCACCGGCGATCCGTCGTTCCAGGCGAGGTCGGCGATCAGCAGCGCCGTGCCCGCGTTCCACGGCACCTGGCGCAGCGTGCTCAGGTCGGGATGCATGGCGAAGTCGCCGTACCCGCGGTCCCAGGAGGACATGTCATAGCCGTCGACGGTGTTCATGTCGGTGTCGACGGCGAGCAGGTAGTTGCATCCCTCCGTGCCGTGCTCCAGCACCTCGTCGAGGAAGAAGCGCGCGGCGAACCGCTTGCCCTGGAGGCGCCCTTGCATATCGGGGAACGCGAGGACGACAGTGTCGATCTCGCCGCCCGCGACGAGGGCGTGCAGCTCCTCGACACCGAGCGGTGGTGTGCGGTCTGCCACGGGAGGGCTCCTTCGGTCAGCCGAGAGCCATAAGGTATTGCCGAGAACCATTGCTTGGGAAGGGGGCACGGCCAGATGCCACAGGCGGATTCCGATGATGACCTCGGCGGCCTCGGCGGCCGGGGGGACCGGCTGGCGCCGGTACTGCGTCCGGTGCGGGCGGGCAACGGCTTCGAGGAGGCGCTGGAGCAGATCCTCCAGGTCGTCCGGCTCGGACTGGTGCCGGGGGGCGAACGGCTGCCCTCGGAGCGGGAGCTGGCGGAACGTCTCGGTATCAGCCGGGTGACGCTGCGCGAGGTCCTCAAGGTGCTCCAGGACCAGGGTCTGGTGGAGTCGCGGCGCGGCCGGTACGGCGGCACGTTCGTCCTGCCGAGGGCCGATGCGGGCGGCGAGGACGAGCTGCGCCGCCGCATCGAGAAGGTGGACATGGAGGACGTACTGCGCTTCCGTGAGGTGCTGGAGGTCGGCGCGGCGGGCCTGTGCGCGGCCCACGGCCTCACGGCGGAGCAGGAGGACCGGCTGCGCGAGGCCCTCGCCCGCACCCAGGACGCACCGCTCGCCGACTACCGCCGCCTGGACACGCTCCTCCACCTCACGCTCGCCGAACTGGGCGGTTCCCCGTCCCTCACCGCGCAGTACGCGGCCGTACGCGCGACGGTCAACGACCTGCTGGACTGCATCCCCCTCCTGGTGCGCAACCTGGAGCACTCGCAGCGGCAGCACGCCGCACTGGTGGAGGCGGTGCTGGACGGGGACGCGGACGGCGCCCGGGAGATGATGCGGGAGCACTGCGGGGGGACGGCGGCACTGCTGCGGGGCTTCCTGGCCTGAGCGGGGGCGTCGCGTGTGGTCGGCCGTGCGCCACGCGCCACGCGCCTCCAGCCAGGGGGGCTTGCTTTGCCCTGGACCACCCGCAAAGGTATGGGCAAGGGCCATTGGGAGTAAGGGAGGCGGCCACGTGACCGGACGACCGCTGATCGGCGTGAGTACGTATCTGGAGTCCGGCGCGCGCTGGGGCGTGTGGGAGCTGGAGGCGGCGCTGCTCCCGGCCGGATATCCGCGGCTCGTGCAGCGGGCGGGCGGACTCGCCGCGATGCTCCCGCCGGACGATCCGGCGCACGCCACCGCGGCCGTGGGCCGCCTGGACGGCCTGGTGATCGCGGGCGGTCCCGACGTCGACCCGTCCCACTACGGCGCGGCCCGCTCCCCGCGCACGGGCCCGCCGGCTCCCGAGCGCGACGCCTGGGAACTGGCCCTGATCCGGGCCGCGCTGGCGTCCGGCACCCCCCTCCTGGGCATCTGCCGGGGCATGCAGCTGCTCAACGTCGCGCTGGGCGGCACACTCGTGCAGCACATCGACGGGCACGTCGAGCAGGTGGGCGCCTTCGGCCACCACCCGGTCAAGCCGGTACCCGGCACCCGCTACGGAGACCTGGCGCCGGAGGAGACCGCGGTCCCCACCTACCACCACCAGTCGGTGGACCGCCTGGGCACGGATCTGCTGCCCTGCGCCCACGCGGCGGACGGCACCGTGGAGGCGATCGAACTCCCCGCACCCGCTTGGGCCCTGGGTGTCCAGTGGCACCCGGAGATGGGCGAGGACCTGCGGGTCATGCGGGCCCTGGTGGCAGCTGCTTCCTGAGCCGCGCCGCACCGCCCCCTCCCTCCCCCCGCTACCCCCGCGTCAACCCCAGCAGATCCCGCGCCGGCCCCGTCGGCCGATGCCCCGACCGCCACACCGCCCGCAACGCCCGCCCCAACCGCACCTCGGCCACCGGAATGCTCACCAGCCGACGCGCCGACAGCTCCTCCCCCAACGCCAGTTCGCTCAGCACCGCGGGCCCCGCCCCGCTCACCGCGGACGCCTTCACCGCGGTGGTGGACGACAGTTCGATCAGCGGCCGCGCCAGTCCGCCCAGCGCGGCGTCCAGCACCTGCCGCGTCCCCGACCCCTCCTCCCGCAGGATCAACGGCGTCGCCGCCAGCTCCGCCGCCGACAACGGCCGCCGGCGCCGCGCCCATGGATGCCCCGGCGCCGTCACCACGATCAGCCGGTCGTGCGCGATGACCGTCGAGTCCAGCCCCGCCGGCACCGACAGCCCCTCCACGAACCCGAGGTCCGCCTCGTCCGCCAGCAACCGCTCCGCGACCACCGCCGAGTTCCCCGCCAGCAGCGACACCGCCGTGTCCGGCCGCTGCGCCCGCAGTGCGATCAGCCACCCCGGCAGCAGATACTCCGCGATCGTCATGCTCGCGGCGACCCGCAGCCGCGAGTCCCGCCGCCCCCGCAACGCCTGGGCCCCCGCGTCGAACGCCTCCGCCGCCTCCACGATCCGCCGCGCCCAGTCCGTGACCAGCGCCCCCGCCTCGGTCAGCCGGGAGCCCCGCGGTGACCGGTCCACCAGCGCCACGCCCAGCTGCCGCTCCATCGAGCGAATCCGGCTGCTGGCCGCCGGTTGGGTGATCCCCAGCTCACGCGCCGCCCGCCCGAGGCTTCCGAGCCGTGCCACGGCAAGCAGCAGCTCCAGCGCACCCAACTCCGGCACCCGATGCGCAAGACCGGCCGACAACCCACCATCAACACCCTCGCTCATAAATCCAGCTTATGCCCCCATAGAGGCATACTCCCTGGTGAGGTCCCCGGGACGGAGGGACCGTGGAGCCATGGTCACCGCAGCCCAGCCCCTCGCCCCGCCCAGCGTCCGCACGTCGCGTCCCCGGGCCGCCGCCTTCCGCCACCTCGGCCCCAACTGGTACGCCTCGGTGATGGGCACCGCGATCGTGGCCACAGCGGGAGCGGGCCTTCCCTCGGGCTCCGCCGCGGGCCTCCCCGGTGACCTCCCGGGCCTGCGCACCGCCTGCACGGCCTTCTGGGCGCTCTCCCTGATCATGCTCGTGACCCTCCTCGGCGCCCGCGCCCTGCACTGGATCCACCACCGCGACCAGGCCCGCGCCCACCTCCTCGACCCCACGACGGGCCCCACCACGGCCCCCTTCTACGGCTGCCTCGCCATGGCGCTGCTGGCCGTCGGCGGCGCCACCCTGACCGTCGGCCGGGACTGGCTCGGCACCACCGCGGCCGTCGTCCTGGACGCCGTACTCTTCACCGCCGGCACCGCCGTCGGCCTCGCCGCGGCCGTCGCGGTGCCCTACCTGATGGTGACCCGCCACCGCATCGAGCCGGGCCGGGCCACCCCCGTCTGGCTGCTCCCCCTGGTCGCCCCGATGGTCTCGGCGGCCCTCGGCCCCCTGCTCGTCCCGCATCTCCCGGCCGGTCAGCCGCGGGAGACCCTGCTGCTCGCCTGCGTCGCGATGTTCGGCCTCAGCCTGCTGGGCACGCTCATGATGCTGCCGATGATTTTCGCCCGGCTCATCACCACGGGCCCCCTGCCCCTCGTCCTCACCCCGACGCTTCTCCTGGTCCTCGGCCCGCTCGGCCAGTCCACCACCGCCGTCGGCAAGTTCGCGGACTTCGCCCCGGGGGTCGTCCCCGCCCCGTACGACCAGGGCTTCGGCGTCCTCGCCGTCCTCTACGGCGTCCCGGTGATGGGCTTCGCCCTGCTGTGGCTGGGCCTTGCGGTCGCGCTGGTGGTGCGGGCCCGGCGGCGGGGCATGGGCTTCGCGCTGACCTGGTGGGCGTTCACCTTCCCGGTCGGTACATGTGTCACCGGCGCGGAGGCCCTGGCCCGGCACACCGGGCTCGCCGCGTTCGACGGACTCGCCGTCGCGCTGTACGCCGGGCTGGTCGCCGCCTGGGCCGTCACCGCGGCCCGTACCGCCCGCGGGCTGGTCACCGGCGAGCTGCTCGCACCGCCTCGACGATGACCTGCGGGGCCTCCCGCAGCGACGGCCCGTACCAGGTGAGGTGGCGCCCGCTGACCAGCGCGCAGGCCGTGCCCGCGAAGGCCTCGGGGCCGTCGTCGGCGGTGAAGCGGTACGGCTCGTCCGGCAGGACCACGATCTCGGGAGCGGCGGCTCGCAGCTCCTCGACCGGCACGCGCGGATAGCGCTCCGCGTGCGCCGCGTACACGTTGTCGACGCCCAGCCGGGCCAGCAGGTCCCCGGCGAACGTGTCCCGGCCGAGCACCATCCAGGGCCGCCGCCAGATCGGCACGACGGCGGTCGTACGACGCCCCGGCGCCGGCAGCCGGGACCAGGCCGCCTCCGCCTCGTCCAGCCAGCGCGGCCGGCCGCCCGGCACTCCGCACGCGTGCAGCACCCGCTCCAGCTCGCGGAAGGCCTGCGGCACCTCCCGCACCTCGGTGACCAGGGCCTCGACCCCGGCCTCGCGCAGAGCGGCCAGGTCGGGCGCGCGGTTCTCCTCCTCGTTGGCGATCACCAGATCGGGGCCGAGCCGGACGATCCGCTCGACATCGGGGTTCTTGGTCCCGCCGATCCGCACGACGTCGAGGTCCGCCGGCTGACTGCACCAGTCGGTGGCGCCGACCAGGACACCGGGCGCGGACCGGGCCACGGCCTCGGTGAGCGAGGGCACGAGCGAGACCACACGCGTCACGGACACCCGCCCCGAGTGCGCCTGCCCCACGAAGTCCTCACCGGCGCCTGCCCCAAGTGGTGATCAGTGGATAGGAGTTGACGGCGAACGACGGGTCGTCGAGCAGCCGCAGACAACGCTCCAGATCGTCGTCCGTCAGCCCGTCCCCGGTCAACTGCCCGCCCACATCCCGGATGTTGACCTGGTGCAGCCGAATGCCGCGCGAACCGCCCACCCACGCCTCGGCCCAGGTGGCGGACGCCACCTCGGCCAGCCCGGTCGCGCGCAGCGCCCCGTAGGCGTGCAGTCCCCAGCGGATGTCGGCGCCGGCCCGGGTGAGCACGCCCATCACCGCGTCGTGCATCCGCTCGAAGAGCTCCGCGGATTCGGGCGAGGGCGCCGACAGCACCGGCACCCAGCCGCAGTCGAACTCGTCGAGGACCAGCCGCCCGCCGGGGCGCAGCGCCCGCACCATCCGGTCGAGCGCGGCCTGCCGCTCGGGCAGGTGCAGCAGCACGAGACGGGCGTGGATCAGGTCGAACCGCCCCTCGGGCAGATCCTCCTGGGTGATGTCATGGCGTACGACGCGTACGTTGCCGGCCGCCGGGAGCTCGCCCAGCCAGCGCGGTTCGATGTCCGTGGCGAGCACGGAGCCGTCCGGTCCGACGCGCTCGGCGAGCCATGCGGCGACCGAGCCCGCACCGGCGCCGACCTCCAGGCAGCGCATTCCCGGCGCCACACCCAATTCGGCGAGCCGCGCGAAGGTCACGGGGTCGTAGGTGGACTCCAGCACGTCATAGCGGCTGCCTGCTCTTTCGGATGTGTTGTCGAAGGCATATCCGGAGGTGTCGGGCATGCCGCCAGTATTCCAGCCACGCTCCGTGACCGGTGTCACCCGATCCGGTCAGCGTGCGGTCGGCGGACTGACGGCAGGCTGACGGCAGGCCGGGTCAGCGCCGGCCCGAGGGATCCTCGGCCGCCTCGATGTGGTCGGCGACCGCGACCACGATCACCCGGGTGTCCGGTACGGTCGCCCGCCACCGGTGGCGCACCCCGCCCGTCAGATACAGGGTGTCGCCGCGCCCGAGCCGGTGGGCGCGGCCCTCCGCCTCGATCTCGACGGCACCGTCGGCGACGTACATCAACTCGTCGTTGCGGTGCTGGAATTCGCGGCCCTCGTCGTGGTCGCCGGTGAACTCCATGGCGTGCAACTGGTGGTGACCGCGCACCAGGGGGCGCACGCGCGCCCGGGTGGGCGTGAGCCCGGTGTCGTCCGCGCGCACGACGTCGACGCTGCGTGCCGGGTCGGCCGCGGCGAGCAGTTCGACCGCGGTGGTGCCGAGGGCGTCCGCGATGCGCTCCAGGGAGGGCCTGCTGGGGCGGGCCCGTTCGTTCTCGACCTGGCTCAGGAAGGGGACCGACAGGCCGCTGCGCTCGGCCACGACGGCGAGGGTGAGCTCCAGTGCCCGGCGCCGACGCCGTACGGCCGCGCCCACCCGAAGGGGCTGTTCTTTGTGGTCGCCCATCGCTCCGGCTCCCTCCTTCGCTCGTCGGTCCGCTGCCCCGCGGCTTCCGGCCACCCGTGGCCGCCTGTTCCCTGCACTGCGTCCGAACCAGTCCTGATGAGTTCTCTGCACCCTACGCATGTTCGGCAAACCGTTTCATGCACCCGTCACATCGCTGTCATGTCCGAGGAGGGCGAGGCTCACAGTTCGCGCCAGTGGAACGGCCCGCCCGTCTCGCCGGGCGCCGAGCCCTCGCGCGGGACGAAGCGGCTGACCAGAAGCGCGGGACGCCCGTCCCGGCCGGCGAGGAGGGTCGCCGGCGGGTGGGCCAAGGCCCTGTTGCCACCGTGGGTGCGGACGGCGAGCCGTTCGGCCCCGCCGGTGGCCCGATCATGGGCGTACGTCCGCCGGCTCCCGAAGTCGTCGCATCGGCCCTGCCCCCGTTTTCGGGACGAGCGGCCCCGCGCCGAGGCGGAGCGGCGAGCGGTCACCGATGTCGCCGCCGGTCCCGCACGCCTCCAGGGCACGGTCGAGCCGCTGGTCAGGGCGGGTCCGCCAGGTCCTGAAGTCCCGCCGGACAGCCGGAGCCGGCGGTCGGAGCCGCAGGCCCCCCGGTAGGGGCCGGACCTCACCTGCGTGCCGTCGTGCACGGAGACGGGGTCCGGGGTGCCCTCGGCACCGCGCGACAGGGTGCGGGGTACCTCGAAGCCGCGTTCGACTCGCCCGGCCGGCGGGGCGTCGGGGCCGGCACGGCCGCGGACCGCGATGCGGTTGTCCGGATCCTTCTCGTACGCCAGTACGGAGCCGCACTTGCCGTCGGCGCCGAGCGCGGGCCGACGGGCGCCCCGCGGACATGCCGCGAGGGGTGGGCTACGCCACACGCACGGACGGCGTATCGGCGAAGCCCACCCCTCGGGCCGTCAGGACTCCACGGAGCCGTCAGGACTCCACGGAGCCGTCAGGACTCCACGGAGCCGTCAGGACTACTGCGGAGTCATCCGGCCCACCATGTCCGGGTGCTCCTTCAGCCACGCGGCGACGGCGTCCTGCTCATGCCCCTGCCCACGCTTCTTGATCTCGCTCTCCAGGCTGCCGAGTTCGGCCTCGCTCATCCGGAAGTCCTTGATCCACTTGGTGAGCTGCGGATACCGCTCCGGGAACTGCTTGCTGGAGATGGTCCGGATCGTGTTGCCCTCGCCGAACAGCTTCTTGTCGTCCGCCAGCTTGGTGAGCTTGTACTCGCTGTAGGCCCAGTGCGGCGACCAGAGGACGACGGCGACCGGCTCCTTCTTGGCGTACGCGCGCTTCAGCTCGGCGAGCATCGCGGGCGTGGAGCCGTCGACGACCTTGTACTCCTTGTCCAGGCCGTACCCCGGAAGCACCTTCGTCTTGAGCAGGTTCATCTCGCCGGTGCCCGGCTCGATTCCGATGATCTTCCCGTCGAAGGTGCCGCCCTTGCCCTTGAGGTCCGCGAGGGACTTGACGTCCTTCACGTAGGAGGGCACGGCGATTTCGAGTGACGTGGGTTTGTACCAGGTGCCCAGGTCTCTCAGGTCGTTCTTGTGCTGGTCCCAGTAGTTCTTCTGGGCGTACGGCAGCCACGCGTCGAAGTTGAGGTCGAGATCTCCGGAGGCCAGGCCCGTGTAGACGGGGCCGACGTCCATCTGCTTGAGATTCAGCGTGTAGCCGCGCCGCGCCAGGACGTTCTTCCACAGGTAGGTGACGGCGACGTCCTCGTCCCAGGGGAACCAGGCTACGTCCAGCGGACGCTTCGTCTCGCCGGCGGCGCCGGACGTGGCGCTCTTGACCGGCGCCAGCTTGTCGACGACACCCGGGTTCCGCTTCAGCCAGGAGCGCACGGCGTCCTGCTGCTTGCCCTTGCCCGCCTTGTTGATCTCCGCCTCGAGACCGGTGAGCTGCTTCTCGGTCATCTTGAAGTTCTTGAGCCACCGGCCGACGACCGGGTTGTCCTGGGCGAAGCCCTTGCGGGCGAGGGTGTGCACCCCGTCGCCCTTGCCCCAGGCGCCCTTGGGGTCCTTGAGCTTCTTCAGGTCGTAGTCGCTGTACGCCCAGTGCGGCGACCAGAGCGTGACGACGACGGGGTCCTTCTTGGCGTACGCGCGCTTCAGCTCGGCCAGCATGGCGGGCGTGGAGCTGTCGACGACCTTGTACTCCTTGTCGAGCCCGTACTCCTTCAGGACCTTGGTCTTGAGCAGGCCCATCATGCCGGCGCTGGACTCGATGCCGGTGATCTTGCCGCCGAACTTCGAGGCCTGGCCCTTGAGGTCCGCCAGGGAGTCGACGCCCTTCATGTACGAGGGCACGCTCAGCTCCAGCGACGTCGGGCCGTACCAGGAACCCAGGTCGTCGAGTTGCTTGCCGTACTTCTTCCAGTACTGCGCGTGCGTGGTCGGCAGCCAGGAGTCGGTCTGGAAGTCGATGTCTCCCTGCCCGAGCGAGGTGTAGAGCGGGCCCGCGTCGAACTGCTTGGTGTCGACCTGGAAGCCGCGCTGTTCCAGCACCTCCTGCCACAGGAAGGTGGAGGCGACGCCCTCGTCCCACGGGATGTAGCCGATGGTGACCTTCTTGCCCTGGCCGACGTTCTCGGCGTCGGACGCGGCGGTCGACGACGTCGTACCGCCGAAGATGCCCATGCCGCCCGCGACCAGCGCGAGGACGACCACACCGACCACGGCCACGGCGGCCCGGGGGCGGTAGGACCAGATCTTCAGGCCCTGCGCGGCGCGCAGCTTGGCGGCGGCGCGGCGGCCGAGCGGCGAGACCTGGGTGCCCAGGGCACTGGTCATGCGGTCCAGGTAGATGGCCAGGATGACGATGGCGACACCGGCCTCCGAGCCGAGGCCGACGTTGAGCTGGCCGATGGCCTCGTTGACGTCGCCGCCGAGGCCGCCGGTGCCGACCATGCCCGCGATGGCGGCCATGGACAGACCCAGCATGATGACCTGGTTGACACCGGCCATGACCGTCGGCAGCGCCAGCGGGAGCTGGACGCGCAGCAGGATGTTGCGGGGGGTGGTGCCGAACGCGTCGGCGGCCTCGACCAGTTCCTTGTCGACCTGACGGATGCCCAGCTCGGTCATCCGGACGCCGGGTGCCAGCGCGAAGATCAGGGTCGCCACGATGCCCGCGGGGGCGCCGGTGCCGAAGAACAGGATCGCCGGGATGAGGTAGATCATCGCGGGCAGCGTCTGCATGAAGTCGAGCACGGGGCGCACGATGCTGCTGACCCGGTCCGAACGCGCCGCCCAGATACCCACGGGCACGGAGACCACGAGCGCGATGACCGTGGCCACGAGGACGAGCGACAGGGTCACCATCGCGTCCTCCCACAGTTCGAGGGAGTCGATGAACGCGAATCCCACGAAGGTGAGGACACCCGCTGACGTGCCGCGCAGCCAGAACGCGATCACCGCGAGGATTCCGGCGAGGAGGAGCGGCTGCGGAGCCTGGAGGACCGCGTCGATGCCGTCGAAGGCACCCAGGAAGACCGTCTTGAAGAAGTCGAAGAGCCACGACATGTGGTTCAGCAGCCAGTCGACGGTGTCGTTGACCCAGTCGCCGAAGGGGATCCTAGGCATCGGTCGTCACCGCCTTCGCGCGCGGCGTCGCACACGCGGCGGGTTCGCCCCGCTCGTCACCGAGGAAGCCGACGAGCCGTTGCCGGGGCACCACACCGAGGAGTTTCCGTTTCTTGTCCAGCACCGCGACGGGATGCGAGAGACGCGCGCTGATGGCGCAGAGTTCGTTGAACGGCGTGTCGGGCGTGGCGGTCTCACAGGCGCAGTCCGCCTCGTCGCCGCGTACGTCCGGGTCCATGACGGCGCCCGCGGTCAGGACGCGGGAGCGGTCGACGTCCTGGGTGAAGGAGGCGACGTAGTCGTCGGCGGGACGTACCAGGATGTCCTCGGCGGTGCCGACCTGGACGATGCGGCCGTCGCGCATGACGGCGATCCGGTCGCCCAGGCGCATGGCCTCGTTCAGGTCGTGGGTGATGAAGACGATGGTCTTCTTGAGGGTCTTCTGGAGTTCCAGGAGCTGGTCCTGCATATCGCGCCGGATCAGCGGGTCGAGAGCGCTGAACGACTCGTCCATCAGCAGCAGTTCGGCGTCGGTGGCGAGCGCCCTGGCCAGGCCCACCCGCTGCTGCATGCCGCCGGAGAGCTCGTCGGGCCAGGACTTCTCCCAGCCGCCGAGGCCGCACAGGGCGAGCGCCTCGTCGGCGCGCCGCTCGCGCTCGGCGCGGGGCACGCCCTGCACCTCGAGACCGTAGGCGGCGTTCTCGCGGACGCTGCGGTGCGGGAAGAGCGCGAAGTGCTGGAAGACCATGCTGATCTTCTTGGAGCGGACCTCGCGCAGTGCGCGGTCGCCGAGCGCGGTCAGGTCCTGGTCGTCGAAGCGGACGTGCCCGGCGGTCGGCTCGAGGAGTCCGTTGAGCATGCGCAGCAGTGTGGACTTGCCGGAGCCGGACAGGCCCATGACGACGAAGATCTCACCCGGCTCCACCGTGAAGGAGGCGTCGATCACGGCGGCGGTGGTGCCGTCGGCGCGCAGCTCCTCGCGGTCGGCTCCCGAGCGGAGCCGCTCCACGGCCTCGCCGGGTCGTCTGCCGAAGACCTTGTACAGGCTCTCGGCCTGCAGCCTGGATGACACGTGTACCTCTCGTCCTGGAGCGTCGCGAGGCCCTCGGACGATTGAAAATGCAACGGGCTCTGCTCCGACGCGGCGCCTGCCCCCTCTTGAAGGGGTCAAACTCAGGAGTGCTCCAGTTCACAATCCGTTTACTTCTGTTACGTAAGGGCACTCTGAACTGCCACGTCTGCGTCGGCGGGGTGCCTGTCGGTGCCGTACGGCATGATGCGAAAGGTGACGCAGCCAACTCGACGACTCATGCTTCTCGACACCGCCTCGCTCTATTTCCGCGCCTATTTCGGCGTCCCGGACTCCGTGAAGGCCCCGGACGGCACCCCGGTGAACGCCGTGCGCGGACTGCTCGAATTCATCGACCGCCTGGTCAAGGACCACCGTCCCGACGAACTGGTGGCCTGCATGGACGCGGACTGGCGTCCGCAGTGGCGGGTCGACCTGATCCCCTCCTACAAGGCGCACCGCGTGGCCGAGGAGCGCGAGTCGGGGCCGGACGAGGAGGAGGTCCCCGACACCCTCTCTCCGCAGGTGCCCGTCATCGAGAACGTGCTCGACGCGCTCGGCATCGCGCGCGTGGGCGTCGAGGGGTACGAGGCGGACGACGTGATCGGCACGTTCACGGCCCGCGCGAAGGGCCCCGTCGACATCGTCACCGGCGACCGCGACCTGTACCAACTGGTGGACGACGAGCGCGGGATCCGGGTCCTCTATCCGCTCAAGGGCGTCGGCCTGCTCCAGCTCACCGACGAGGCGTGGCTGCGTGAGAAGTACGGAGTCGACGGAGGGGGGTACGCGGATCTGGCACTGCTGCGCGGTGACCCGAGCGACGGTCTGCCGGGCGTGCCCGGGATCGGCGAGAAGACGGCCGCCAAGCTGCTCGCCGAGTTCGGCGACCTGGCCGGCATCATGGCCGCGGTCGACGACCCGAAGGCGAAGCTGACGCCGTCGCAGCGCAAGCGCCTCGACGAGTCCCGGCCGTACCTCGCGGTCGCGCCCAAGGTCGTGCGGGTGGCCGGTGACGTGCCGCTGCCGGACGTCGACATCACGCTGCCGGGCGCCCCGCGCGATCCGGCGGCCCTGGACGAACTCGCCGCCCGCTGGGGGCTCGGCGGCTCGTTGCACAGGTTGCTCTCGACGCTGCAGGCATAGATGTTGCCCAGGAGAAGGTGCTAACTTAGGTAAGCCTAAGCATGCAGATCTGGGAGGCCGTCATGGCAGAGCGTCCGGAACGCAGGACCCCTAAGCCCCACTCGGCGCGGGTCATCCGCACCGAGCGGCTCACCCCGCACATGCAGCGTGTGGTGCTCGGCGGCGACGGCCTCGCCGAGTTCACCGTGGGCACCCGCACCGACCACTATGTGAAGCTGCTGTTCGGTGCCGAGGGAGTCACTTACCCCGAGCCCTTCGACATGCAGCGCGTCCGCGAGGAGTTCCCGCGCGACCAGTGGCCCGTGACGCGGACGTACACGGTGCGCGCCTGGGATCCCGAACTGCGCGAGCTGACCCTCGACTTCGTGGTGCATGGCGACGAGGGGCTCGCCGGGCCGTGGGCCACCCGCGTCCAGTCGGGCGAACTCGTGCGGTTCATGGGCCCCGGCGGTGCGTACGCGCCGGACACGAGCGCCGACTGGCATCTGCTGGCGGGTGATGAGAGCGCACTGCCCGCGATCGCCGCGGCCTTGGAGTCGCTGCCCGACGGCGCCGACGTGCGTGCCTTCATCGAGGTCTCCGGCCCGGAAGAGGAGCAGAAGATCGCCTCCGACGTGGATGTCGTCTGGCTGCACCGCGGAGACCGGCCGGTCGGCGAGGCCCTGGTCGAGGCCGTCCGTGCGCTGGAGTTCCCGGCGGGGCGGGTGCACGCGTTCGTCCACGGCGAGGCGGGCTTCGTGAAGGAGCTGCGCAAGCTGCTGCGCGTCGAGCGCGAGATCCCGCGCGAGGACCTCTCCATCTCCGGCTACTGGCGCCTCGGCCACAACGAGGACGGCTGGCAGGCGGCGAAGCGGGAGTGGAACGCGCAGGTGGAGGCGGAGCAGGAGACGGCCGAACCGGCCGCCTCCTGAGCGACTCCTGAGCGCGTCCGTCACACCGACCGCTGGTACGACCTGAACGTCCGGATCGAGAGCCACACCGCCGCGACCGCCAAGGCCAGCAGCGCCCCGCCCCGGCCGAGCACGCCGCCCCAGTCCGGATGCTCGGACATGGCCGAACGACCCGCCACCATCGCCCAGTCGAGCGGGTTGAAGTCGGCTGTGCGCCGCATCCAGCCGGGCATCTGGGACGTGGCCATGAAGGCACTGGACAGGAAGGTCAGCGGCAGCAGCAGGAACGTGTTGATGCCGATGATGGACTCCCGCTCCCGGACCAGCATGCCCAGCGCGTTGGACAGTGCTCCGAAGACCGTGCCGAGCAGCACCGAGGCGACGATCAGAACGGCTACCCCGCCGAACCCGCCCGGATAGTCCGCGCCGCCCAGCAGGCCGAGCAGCACGATGATCACCGACTGGAGTGCGGTGACCAGGCCGTTGTTGACGACATTGCCGTTCATCAGGGCCGCCCGGCTGACCGGTGTGGTGAGGAACCTGTCGAGCGTGCCCCGCTGGATCTCGTCGAGCGTGCTCATGCCCGCCCACATGTTGGAGCTGAGCGCGCTCATCACCACCACGCCCGGGACGAGGTAGTCCAGGTAGGAGGTCGTGCCGAAGCCGCCGAGTTCGACGACCTTCTTGAAGAGGTTGCCGAACAGGAACAGCCAGACCACCGGCTGGATCAACGTGATCAGCAGATACGCGGGCTGCCGTACGAACACCATGAGTTGACGCTGTGTCATGTACCAGGTCTGGGAGACGGCCGTGCTCATCGGGTACCTCCCGTGGCTCCCGCGAGGGCGAGGCTGTCGGCGCCTTCCGCCTCCGCCTCGGAGTAACGGCGCCCCGCGTGACGGAGATAGACGTCGTCGAGCGAGGGACGGGCCACGGTCGCCGCGGCCACCCCGACACCGGCTCGCTCCAGAGCGCCGAGCAGGGCGGGCATCGCGGCGGCTCCGTCGTCCGCGCGGACGCTGACGCGGCGGCCCTGCGCGTCGTCGAAGAGCACCTCGTGCACTCCGGGCACCCCGCCGAGGGAGCCCTTCAGCAGCGTACGACCGGCCTGGCCGACCGCTTCGCGCAGCTCCAAGTGGATGGCGTCACCTCGCAGTTCCCCCTTCAGCCCGTCCGGTGTGCCTTCGACGACCACACGGCCGCGGTCGACGATGGCGATACGTTCGGCGAGCCGGTCGGCCTCTTCGAGGTAGTGGGTGGTGAGCAGGATGGTCAGGCCCTCGTCGCCGGCGAGCCGGGCGATCTCGTCCCACATGGCGGTGCGCGCCTCGGGGTCGAGGCCGGTGGTGGGCTCGTCGAGGAAGAGCACCTCGGGCCGGTGGACCAGCCCGAGCGCGACATCGAGCCGACGCCGCATACCGCCGGAGTAGCCCTTGACCTGACGCCCGGCGGCGTCGGCCAGCTTGAAGCGGTCCAGCAGCTCGGCCACCCGGCGGCTCAGCCCGGCGCCCTTCAACCCATGGAGCCTGCCCTGGAGTCGGAGGTTCTCCCGGCCGGTGGCGACCGGGTCGGCGCCGGAGCTCTGGGCGACCACGCCGATCGCGCGGCGCACCCGGTCGGGGTGGCGCAGCACATCGTGGCCCGCGACGGTGGCCGTGCCCGAGTCGGGGCGGGCCAGGGTGGTGAGGATCTTGACGGTGGTGGACTTGCCCGCGCCGTTGGGCCCGAGGAGGCCGAAGACGGTGCCCGGCTCGACGGTGATGTCCATGCCGCTCAGGGCGGTGACATCACCGGGATAGGTCTTGATCAGCTGACGCGCCTCTACCGCGGGCGCACGGGTGTTCATGACGACTGCTCTCCTGTGTGAGCGGATGACCAGGGGGCCGCTGTGCGGTGGACGACGGCAGGTCCGCGATGGGCGGGCGTGACGTGATCCGTGCAAGCGGATGACGATCGATCCGGGTGAAGAGCGCCGGGCTATCCTGGGTGTGCCGCACCTCGGTCGCCCGGTCTGCCTCACGGCGGATCCGGTTCGGGGTTCGAGACCCTGGCGGGACTGCTGCAACAGTCCTGCCGGGGTCTGTTCTCTGTGGGGTCACTTCTCGAAGTGGCGCTCCTCCAAGTCCTTGAACTCGGGCGGGATCTCCCCCGTCTCGTGGAAACGCCGCCATGCCTCGACGCCGGCCAGCGAGCCGTCGTGCAGCTCCCGCAGGAAGCCGCGGACCCACTCGGCCTGCGCCTCGACCATGTGCAGTTGGTACTCGGTCTCCACCAGGAAGAGGCGCGGCAGCGTCTCGTACAGCTTCTCCAGGCCGCCTCGCGCGCTCGCCACCTGCACTTCCAGCTGGGTGAGCCGCTCCTCGAGCAGACGCGTCACCTCGTCGGGGTGGAGCACACCCAGCAAGGAGAGCGCGGTCTCGAAGATCGGGTACTCCCGGGCCGGGACCGCCAGCAGATCGGACAGCCACTCCGTCGCCTCTTCGCGCCCGGCGTCCGTGATGCCGTACAGCGTGCGCTCGGGGCGGTTGCCCTGTCGCTGCACCTCGGCGACCTCCACGAAACCGTGCTTCTCCAGGTTCTGGACGACCGTGTAGAGCGAGCCGTAGTTGATCTTCGTGGTGGTGTCCTTGCCGCGGCGGCAGAGGGTCTGCGCGATCTCGTACGGATGCATGGGCTTCTCCATGAGCAGCACCATCACGGCCAGCGCCAGCGGATTGCCGAGCTTGCGGCGCTTGGTCCCCATCACGAAATCCCCCCTTCCATCCCCTCGGCATCCCGTCGACATCCCGTCAACATCGCGTCGACGTGTTCATCGACGTCGACGTGCGCATCGACATCGCATCGGCACCGAATATTCGTGACCGAACATATCGCGTTTCGAAAAGCCCGGTCAATACACACGATGTATCGCGTCTGAGATACCTCCGCAACCCCGTGAGGACTTAGGCCCGCCCCGGACACGGCCGCGTGACGCCCATGAAACAGGGCCTCCCTAATTTCTGTCGCCCGACAGGAACTCTCGCGCCGCTGTGCGAAAGCAGGTTGCCGCCATGACGAGCACCGCCCCCGCCGATGTCCGCCCCGACCCGCCACGGCCCGAAAGTGCCGCCGATCTCGCGGAGTTCGGCTACCGCCAGGAGCTGCACCGCAGCCTGGGACGGTACGCCTCCTTCGCCGCCGGGTTCTCCTTCATCTCCGTCCTGACGACGGTCTTCCAGTTCTTCGCCTTCGGGTACGCCTTCGGGGGCCCCGTCTTCTTCTGGGCCTGGCCTGCCGTGCTGGTGGGCCAGCTGCTGGTGGCCGCGTGCTTCGCCGAGCTGGCCGCGCGCTATCCGATCTCGGGCGCGATCTACCAGTGGTCCTCGCGCCTGTCGAACCTCACCTTCGGCTGGTTCGCCGGCTGGATCATGGTGATCGGCCAGATCGTGGTGGTCGCGGCGGCGGCACTCGCGCTCCAGATGGTGATGCCGCCGATCTGGTCGGGCTTCCAGCTGGTGGGCGGCGATCCGGCGCCCACCAGCGCGAGCGGCGCGGCGAACGCGGCGGTGCTGGGCGTCATCCTGCTGGTGCTCACCACGTTCGTGAACGTCATCGACAACCGCGTGATGTCCGTGATCAACCGCGTCGGCGTGACCGCCGAGATCATCGGGGCCGTCCTCATCATCGTGCTGCTGCTCACCCACTCCGAGCGCTCGCCCGGCATCACCTTCCACACCGGCGGCGGGGCTCAAGCGGGCCTGTTCGGGGCGCTGGCGGTGGGGTCGTTCACGGCGGCGTACGTGATGATCGGCTTCGACAGCGCGGGCGAGATGAGCGAGGAGACCCACAACCCGCGCCGCGTCGCGCCCCGCACGATCCTCACCGCGCTCGGCGCGGCCGGCCTGCTGGGCGGGCTGATCGTCCTCGGCGGACTGCTCGCGGCCCCCAGCCTGACGGACGGCCGCCTCGGGGTCGACGGTCTGAGCTACGTCCTGACCAGCAGCCTCGGCGACGGTGTCGGCCGGGTTCTGCTCGCCGACGTGGTGGTGGCGATCTCCGTGGCGACCCTCGCCATCCAGACGGCGGCCTGCCGCATGCTCTTCTCCATGGCCCGCGACGGCCGGCTCCCCTTCGCCCGGCGCCTGGCCCGGGTCAACCCGCGCACCGGCATGCCCAGCGCCCCCGCCCTGGTGGTCGGCGTCCTGGCGGCCGCGCTGCTGCTCCTCAACTTCGCCTCCCCGGAGGCCTTCCTGGCCATCGGTACGACCTGCATCGTGATGCTGTACCTGGCGTACGCGATGGTGACCGGGCCGCTGCTGGTACGGCGGCTGCGCGGCGAGTTCACCACCGAGGGCACGGACGAGACGGGCGCCCCGCTCTTCTCCCTGGGCCGCTGGGGCGTACCCGTCAACACGCTCGCCCTCCTCTACGGCCTCCTCATGACCGTCGACCTCGCCTGGCCGCGGGCGGAGGTGTACGACCCCGCGGGCGGGCACTGGTACTTCCAGTGGTTCACCGTGCTGTTCCTGGCGGTGACCCTCGCGGCGGGCGCGGCCTACCGGGCGTACCGCGGGCGGACGTCGGCCCCGGCTCCCGCGCCGGAGGCGACGGTCCAGGAGGCGACCGCCTAGGAACCCAGGGCAGGCCTAGGCCGTGGGGCCCTGGCTCGGATCGCCCTGTACGCGCGCGTGCAGATGCATGTCGTGCCAGCCGTCCTGGTGGAGGAGGGCGCTGCGCCTGGTGCCCTCCAGGGTGAAGCCGGCCTTGGCGGCGACACGGCAGGAGGCCTCGTTGGCCGTGGCGTGGCTCAGCTCCAGGCGGTGGAAGCCGACCTCGTCGAGCGCCCAGGACGCGAGGGCCGAGGTGGCACGCGCGGCGACGCCCTGTCCGCGGGCGCCCGCCACGGTCCAGTACGCGACCTCGGCCACCCCGTCGCCGAGCAGGACGTCCCGCAGCGCGACGCGTCCTCGCAGCCGGTCGGTGTCCGCGTCGGCCACGGCCCACTGCACGTTCCGTTCTCCCGCCCAGGCCGTCCGCCACTCCTCGATCCAGCCGGCGACCTCGTCCGTCGAGTCTGCGGCGCGGATGTGCCATTGATGCATGACGGGGTCCTGGAAGGCCTCGTGGACAGCGGGCGCGTCCTCGGCCGTCCAGGGCCGCAGGACCAGGCCGTCGCCGGTGGGGATCGTGGGCTGCTCGGAGCGGGCGAGGGTGCCGGCGGGGAGCACCGGGCCGGTGAGGTAGGGCATGATCCGCATCCTGCCAAGGTGCGCTCCGCGGTCCCAGTGGATTTCCGCACCCCGCGCCTCGCCCCGTCCGCACCCCGCGCCTCGCCCCGTCCGGACCCGGCGCCCTGGCCCGCGCCCCCGTACCTCCGCTGTCGGTGGCCCCTCGTACGCTGATCGCAATGAGACGCAAACCCCGCATCCCGCCCTCTCCCCTCCCCCAGCGCGAGGGGGTCGACCCGGTGCGGGTGAAGCTGCCGCAGGGCGGGGCCTGGGGCACCGTCCGCGACCATCTCGTGGCCCGGCTCGCGGCCGGGGACGGAGTGGTCGACGGGATGCTCGACGCCGGTCTGATCGTCGGGGCGGACGGGCGGCCCGTCGAGCGCGACACGGCGTATGTGCCGGGGATGTTCGTGTGGTTCCACCGCGAACTGCCCGACGAGGAGCGCGTGCCGTTCGCGCTCGACGTGGTGTACCGCGACGAGCACATCGTCGTCGCCGACAAGCCGCACTTCCTCGCCACCACCCCGCGCGGCAGCCATGTCGCCGAGACCGTTCTCGCACGGCTGCGGCGGGACCTCGGCATCCCGGAGCTCGGGGCCGCGCACCGGCTCGACCGGCTCACGGCCGGCCTTGTGCTGTTCACCGTACGGCCCGGGGAGCGCGGCGCGTACCAGTCGCTGTTCCGCGACAAGCTCGTGCACAAGGAGTACGAGGCCGTCGCCACGTACGACCCGGAGGTCGCCCTTCCGCGTACCGTGCGCAGCCGGATCCTGAAGGAGCGGGGCCTACTGGCCGCCCGGGAGGTCGCCGGGGAGCCCAACGCGGTGAGCCGGATCGAGCTGACGGAGCACCGGGACGGCCGGGGGCGGTACCGGCTCCTCCCCCGCACCGGCCAGACCCATCAACTCCGGGTGCACATGAACGCGTTGGGCCTGCCGATCCTCGGCGACCCCCTCTACCCGGTGGTGACCGACCCCGGGCCGGCCGGTGACTTCCGGCGCCCGCTCCAACTGCTCGCGCGGGTCCTGGAGTTCACCGATCCGGTCACGGGGCACGAGCACCGGTTCCTGAGCGAGCGGGTACTCACCGCCTGGTCGGCGTACGAGGACTGGGTCCGGTAGCCACGCCACCGGCACAGGAGGATCGGCGACCGGACACCCGGTACCCGCACGCCCGGTACAGGAAGAAGGCTCAGTAGCCGCGCCACCAGCGCAGGAACCGCTGCCAGGCGCCAGGACCGCGTTCCGGCGCGGCGGCGGGCGGGGCCGGGGGCGCCGGGGGCGGTGTCGTGGCCTGCGGCTGCTGCGTCCGGACCGGCCGGCTCGGGACCGGCTGCGGCAGCGGACGGAGGCTGGGCCGCTGCGACACGTCCTGCGGTTCCTTCGGCGCGAACCGTACCGGCAGCTCCACCAGGTGCCGCGACGAGATGGACGCCGTCCAGCGCAACTCGTCCTCCGCGCAGTCGAGCTGGACGTCCGGCAGCCGCATGAGCAGGGCGTCGACGCCGACGTCGGCGATGGCGCGCCCGACGTCCTGGCCCGGGCACTCGTGCGGGCCGCCGCCGAAGGCGAGGTGGGACCGGTTGCCCTGCATGTTGGCCGACAGGTCCGGGCGTACGTGCGGGTCGACGTTGCCCGGCGCGATCCCGAGGAGCAGACCGTCGCCCTTGCGGATGAGCTGGCCGCCGAGCTCGGTCTCCTGCTTGGCGAAGTAGCCGAGAACGGTGCTGAACGGCGGTTCGTCCCACAGGGACTGCTCGACCGCCTCGGGCACCGTCATCTGGCCGCCGTTGAGCTGGGCACGGAAGCGCGGGTCGGTGAGGACCATGCGCAGCACGTTGGCGAGGAGGTTGGTGGTGGCCTCGTACGCGGCGATCAGTACGAGCCGCAGATGCTGGCCGACCTCGTCGTCGCTGAGCTGCGCCGGGTGGTTGATGAGGTGGCTGGTGAAGTCCCCCTCGGGGTGGGCCCGGCGGCGGGCGGTGAGCCGCATCAGGGCGTCCATGACGTACGCGTTGCTGGCGATCGCGGTCTCGGTGCCCTTGAGCATGTCGCGGGCGGCCTGCACCATGCGGTCGTTGTACTCGTCGGGCATGCCGAGGATCTCGCACATCACCGCCATCGGCAGATGCTCGGCGAACTGGCCGACCAGGTCGGCTCTGCCCTCCTCGCAGAACCGGTTGACGAGAGCCTGCGACGACCGGTTGATGTAGCGGCGGATGCCTCGGTGGTCGATGGTCGAGATGGCACCGCTGACCGCCCCGCGCAGCCGCAGATGCTCGTCGCCCTCCGCGTGCGAGCAGATGGGCTGCCAGGCGATGTGCGGCATCAGCGGGTGGTCGGGGCCCGCGGTGCCGTCCAGGACGGGGGTCCAGACGCGGCTGTCACGGGTGTACTGCGAGGGGCTGCGCACCATGTGCAGGTTCTCGGTGTGGCCCAGCACGACCCACATCGGTACGTCGTTGTGGAGCAGCACAGGGGCCACCGCACCGTGTTCGGCGCGGAGTTTCTCGTACAGGTCTCCCAGGTCCTCCGCCTCGGGCCCGTACAGCCTGCGCACCCCGCCGAGGCCGGGGTCGTGGGCGGGGCAGCCGGGGGGCGGGCCGAACGTCGGGTCGTCCGTGCCGGTCGAGGGGTGGGGTTCAGGCGTCACGATGGTCGCTCCGAAGACTGAAGTGGATGAGGACTCCGCGGAGTCGGCGGGTGGGGGCGTGGCCGGTTCAGACGGACGTCTTGGACACGGCCAGCGAGTGCAGGAAGTGCATCAGCGTCATCAGGACCTCCCGGCTGGAGGCCCGGCGCCGCGCGTCGCACTTCACGATGGGGATGTCCTCGGTCAGGTCGAGTGCGCCGCGCAGATCCTCGACGGGGTAGCGGGGCGCGTCCGGGAAGTCGTTCACGGCGATGACGAAGGGCACCCCGCGTTCCTCCAGCCGGCCGATGACGTCGAAGCTGACCTCGAGGCGGCGGGTGTCGATCAGGACGACCGCGCCGAGGGCGCCTTCGAACAGGCCGTTCCACAGGAACCAGAAGCGCTCCTGGCCGGGCGTCCCGAACAGGTACAGCACCAGTTGCTCGGTGATGCTGATACGGCCGAAGTCCATCGCGACGGTGGTGGCCGTCTTGCTCTCCGAGCCGTAGTTGTCGTCGACGCCGATGCCCATCTGTGTCATGGTCTCCTCGGTGGTCAGCGGCCTGATCTCGCTGACGGAACCGACCATGGTCGTCTTGCCGACGCCGAAGCCGCCGACGATGACGATCTTCACGGCGGCCTGGGCCGTGTGCGGCAGATGGTCCTCGGTCCGGGGGCCCCTGATGGCGTCAGAGCTTTTGAAGTCCATGCATCACCGCTTCGAGGAGGGAACGGTCGGGCAGCGCCTCTCGCGAGATGGGGGCGCGTGCCGTTACCAGTTCGGCCGCCAGCAGCTCGGTGAGCAGGACGGTCACCACGCTGAACGGCAGCCTGAGATAGGCCGAGATCTCGGCCACGGACAGGGGGGCCTGGCAGAGCCGCAGGAGCGCCGACTGCTCCGGCGGGGCGGTCGGCGGCGGGTCGGCGCCCGCCACGATCAGCGTGACCAGGTCGAGGGCCGCCCGTTCGCCCCCGTCGGCCAGGCCGGTGAGGATGAACAGCCGTTCCGGGTTGCTCGCGTCGCCGTCCTTCCCGTCGTTCCCGTCGTTCGGCTGAGGGGGCCGGGGCGGAGGCTGTGGCTCGGGGGAGCGCCGTCGGCGTTGCGGAGGAGTCATACGGTCTGCCCGTTGCGCCGCGGCGGGCTGGTCAGGTGGGCGCCGATGCGCACGACGAGGTCGCGCATGCGGTTGCTCATCAGCCCGGCCTCCGCCGTCACGTCGGAGAGCACCGCGAGGTAGGCGTTGGGCCCTGCCGCCATCATGTAGAAGTAGGCGCCGTCCATCTCGATGATGACCATGCGCATCTTGCCGTCGCTGTGCGGGATCTCGGTGGCGACGGCACCGGCCAGGCTCTGCAGTCCGGCGCAGGCCGCGGCGACGCGGTCGGCGGCGTCCGGGTCACCGCCGTAGCGCGCGATGCGCAGTCCATCGGCCGAGAGCACCACGATCTGGTGGACGCCGGGTACCCCGTCGGCGAGTTCCTTGAGCATCCAGTCGAAGTTGGCTCGCTGCTGGATCACTTGAGGTCCCCCTCGTCATCGGCCTCCGCAAGGGCCGGGTTCTTGGTGAAAGCGGTCGGATCCGGGTCGCCCTTGAGACCGTTCATGAACGCCTCGACCCACAGTCCGGGTTCGGGCTCGGGCTCCTTCGGCTCCTCCGGGGCGGGCTCGGGTTCCCAGATGTTGACCCCGGTGGCCTTCGCCTCGGCCTCGATCCGCGCCTGCTCGGCGTATCGCTCGGTGAGCGACATCTGCACGCGGCGGCGCCGCTGCGGCAGTCCGTTGGCCGTCCACTCGGTGACCTCGGGGACGTCGTCCTCCATGTCCGCGTACTGGCTCGGGATCCGGGGTCCGGTGGTGGGGCGGCGCTTCTTGGCCTTGCGGTCGGGTGCCTCGACCGCGTCGGTGTCCATGATCGGTGCGGAGGCGGCGCCGATGCCGTGGGCGAAGCCGGGGGCGGGGTCGTCGGTGAGCATGTCGCGCGGCACGACGAGGACGGCGCGGACGCCGCCGTACGCGGACTGCCGCAGCGAGATCTGCATGTTGTACATCGTCGAGAGGCGGCCGACGACGGCCATGCCCAGACGCGGGGTCTCGCCGATGTCCTGGAGGTCCATGCTCATCTTGGCGCGCTCGATCATGCCCTCGGTGCGGGCGAGGGCCTCCTCGCTGAGGCTGACGCCGGCGTCCTCGATCTCGATGGCGACGCCGGTCTGCACCTCGATCGCGGTGACGTGCACCTTGGTCTGCGGCGGCGAGTAGCGGGTGGCGTTGTCGAGGAGTTCGGCCGCGGCGTGGATGAGCGGTTCCACGGAGACGCCGGCGACATTGACCTTGGCGATGGAGTGCAGTTCGACGCGGCGGTACTCCAGGATGCGGGACATCGCGCCGCGCAGCACGCTGTACAGCGGTACGGGCAGGGGCCACTGGCGGCCGGGCCGGCCGCCGCCGAGGACGGCGATGGAGTCGGCGAGACGGCCGATCAGCGCGGTGCCGTGGTCGATGCGGAGCAGGTCGTCGAAGACCTCGGGGTTACGGCCGTGGTCCTCCTCCATCTCCCGCAGTTCCTTGTTCTGCTGGTGGACGATCGCCTGGACGCGACGGGCGATGTTGACGAAGGTGCGCTGCGAGGAGTCGCGCAGGGCGAACTGGCGGTCCACGACCCTGACGACGGTGGTCAGCAGACTGCGCTGCGGTGGGGGAAGGTCGCGCCACTCGGGCTCCGCGTCGACGGTTTTGCGGATCACCTCCGACGGGGACTCGCCGACCCGCACCAACTCCAGTGCCGCGGGCAGGATTTCCTGACCCAGGCGCACGAACTCCGCGTCGTGGGCGGCGACGCGTTCTTCCAGGTCGGCGGTCCGGCGCGCGACCTCGGCGCGCAGCTCACGGACGGTGCGGCCGCGGCGTACCGCTTCGGCCGCGGCGGCGATGACGAGGAGCGTCGCGACGGCTCCGCACCAGCCGACGGCGATCCGGGCCGGCTCCGCCACCAAGGCGACGGCGGCCCCGGTCGCCGCGGCCATCAGTATGGCCGGCAGCAACAGCACGCGCGCGTAGGGAAGTTCACGGCCACCGGGAGGCGATTGAACACTCACCATGTATGCCCTCTGAGACAAATCGGCTGGGGTTGGGGGGTGTTGTGCTGAGGTACGTGGGGTACGGATCTGGATCTTCGGTATTTTTGGGAACAGGCGCACGAATTCATCTCAACCTGGTGCGCTGCGGGCGAGCTTAGTCCGACCGGATCATCGCTATGTCATATTCAGCAAGCACCTGAAATGACTCCTGCGCCAGGAGTACGCTCGGCCCCATTTGCACGCTGCGCCTCCATTCGCACACACTGCGTCACGAGGCACAGGCATGCGAAAACTGTCGCCCACGGGGGTGACCCCCGGCTTCCGGCACCGGGGCGGGACGTCCGTCAGACGCCGACGATGCGCAGCGCGGCGTCCGCGGTCGCCTCGGCGAAAGCCGAGACCGGGCGCTCCGGATCGGAGCGGTGAACGAGGATGACACCTTCGATCAGCCCGAAGACCAGATCCGTACGCAGATCCAGCTCACTCTTGGCGAGTGCGCCGCCCACGGCCGTCGCGGCCAGCAACTGCCGGTAGGTGTCCTTCAGTTCGGCCCGTACGGCATGGAAACCGGCGAAGCGTTCGGTGTGCACCTCGGGCAGCAGGTACAGGCCGCCGAGGTTGTGCGGGCCGCCGCAGAGCAGTTCCACGTCCGTGCGGCACAGCTCCCACAGCCGGCTCTCGGCCGGGGCGGCGTCCTCGGCGAGCAGGTGCCGGGCCAGGGCGAGCGAGGGCGTGACCGTGGACTCCAGGAGCGCGGCGAGCAATTCCTCCTTGCCGGAGACGTAGTGGTACATGGACGCCTGCCGCATGCCGGCCCGCTCGGCGACGGCACGGGTGGTCGTGGCGGCGTAGCCACGGGTCGTGAACAACTCGGCGGCGGCCGTGAGGAGTTCGTCGCGCGGCGACAGACCGCTGTCCGGCCGCTGCGCGGCGCGCGGTCTGCCCACCCGCCGTCCACTGGTCCCCATGCGTTCGATCCTCGCACACGGCACCGCCACGCGATCTTCGGGCGATGCCGGACGCTCTCCGGACGGTTTCCGTGAGGGATCGGTAACCGACCGGCAATGCGAGGGCAACGGCACCGACCCGACCCGCCCCTAATTTCTGTCGGGCGACAGAAATCACCCGAAGAGCCGAACAGCGGAGGTCCGCGATGGCGACAGCGACCACCTACGGGGCACGCGCCCACGCCCGGGCGCAGGAGGGCGCCCGGACCGAGGCCATGCCCGTCGTACCGGCGAGCGCCTGGCCCGCGCCGCCCTGCGCGGCGGGCCACCTGGTGTGGGCGGAGACGGTCGCGGGCGGCAACTACACGCACCGGGTGCTGGCCCGCGGCACCGAGCTGCGCCTGACCGACCTGCGGGGCGACGCCTGTGCGCATCTCCTCCTGTACGTCGCCGACCGTCCGTGGGAGCGGCTGAACGTAGCCGACACGGTCAAGGTGCAGTGGAACGCCTACCTCGGCGAGGACCGGCTGCTCCTGTCCGACCAGGGCCGGGTCCTCGCCTCGGTGGTCGCCGACACCTCGGGACGGCACGACGCGCTGTGCGGCACCTCCACGCTCGTACGCAACACGGAGCGGTACGGGGACGGCACCCCGCAGTCCGCCTCCCCGGCGGGGCGCGAGCTGTTCAAACTGGCCGCGGCCAAGAACGGTCTGGAGCCGCGCGACCTGCCGCCCTCGCTCTCCTTCTTCCAGGGCGTGGAGGTACGTGACGACGGCACCCTCGACTTCACCGGCTCCGCCGGCCCCGGCGGCAGCGTGACCCTGCGCGCCGAGCAGGACCTCACGGTGCTGATCGCGAACGTGCCGCACCCCGCCGATCCGCGTACGGACTACGTCAGCACCCCGCTGGAGGTGCTCGCCTGGCGCGCGGACGCCACCCGCCCCGGCGACCCGCTGTGGGAGGCGACCCCCGAAGGCCGCCGCGCGTTGCTGAACACCGCCGAATTCCTTGCCGCGAGGGGGCTCGCATGACCCGGACAGCCGTCACGGAGACCGTCGTTCCCGCCCGGGCCGCCTGGTCCGCCGTCGTCCGCGCGGGCGAGACGCTCACCCTCACCGACCTGCACGGCAACCAGGCCGTGGACTTCCTCGTGTACGACGCCCACGACACCGCGGTCCGCTACAGCGCGCCCGACACGATCCACGCCCAGGGCAGCGTCTTCCTCACCACCGGCAGTGTGCTCCTGTCCAACGAGCACACCCCGCTGATGACGGTCGTCGCGGACGAGGTGGGGCGCCACGACACGGTCGGCGGCGCCTGCTCCAAAGAGTCGAACACACTGCGGTACGGCCACCACACCTGGTCGCAGCACGCGTGCGTGGACAACTTCCTCGCGGAGGGCGCCAAGTACGGCCTCGGCAAGCGCGATCTCGTCTCGAACATCAACTGGTACATGAACGTGCCGGTCGAGAAGGACGGCACGCTGGGCATCGTCGACGGCATCTCCGCCCCGGGTCTGGCCCTGACCCTGCGCGCCGAGCGCGACGTGCTCGTGCTGGTCTCCAACTGCCCGCAGATCAACAACCCCTGCAACGGCTTCGAGCCGACGGCGGTGCGGATGACGATCGGGGCCGCCGTCCAGGTCCAGGGGGACGCGTCATGACCTTCGACACCCTGCTCGTCGCCAACCGGGGCGAGATAGCCGTCCGCGTCATCCGCACGGCGCGTGAACTCGGCCTGCGCACCGTCGCGGTGTACTCCGACCCGGACCGCTCGGCGCCCCATGTCCGGCTCGCCGACGAGGCCGTACGCCTGGGCCCCGCGCCCGCGAAGGAGTCGTACCTCGACGCGGATCTCGTACTGAAGGCCGCCAAGGACACCGGCGCCGGCGCGATCCACCCCGGCTACGGCTTCCTCTCCGAGGACGCGGCGTTCGCGCGCCGCTGCGAGGACGCCGGGATCGTGTTCGTCGGACCGACGCCCGAGCAGCTGGAACTCTTCGGCGCGAAGCACACGGCGCGGGCCGCGGCCGAGGCGGCCGGGGTGCCGCTCGCACCCGGCACGGGGCTGCTCGCCTCGCTCGACGAAGCGCTCGACGCGGCCTCCCGCATCGGCTATCCCGTCATGCTCAAGGCCACCGGCGGCGGGGGCGGCATCGGCATGTCGGCCTGCCGTTCCGCCGCCGAACTGGCCGAGTCGTGGGAGCGGGTGCGGCGCGTCACCGCGGCCTCGTTCTCCTCGGCGGGGATCTTCCTGGAACGCCTGGTCGAGCACGCCCGCCATGTCGAGGTACAGGTCTTCGGCGACGGCCGGGGCCGGGTCGTCACCCTCGGCGACCGGGACTGCTCGCTCCAACGCCGCAACCAGAAGGTGGTCGAGGAGGCCCCCGCGCCGGGACTCCCCTCACACGTGCGCGACCACCTCGCCTCGGCGGCACGGGACTTGTGCGCCGCGGTCGGCTACCGCTCCGCCGGAACCGTCGAGTTCGTGTACGACGCCGCCCGCGAGGAGGCGTACTTCCTCGAGGTCAACACCCGTCTCCAGGTGGAGCATCCGGTCACCGAGGAGATCTACGGGGTCGACCTGGTCGCCTGGATGCTGCGGCTCGCGGGCGGCGACGCCGACGTCGTACGCGATCCGGGGCCGCCCCGCGGCCACGCCGTGGAGGCCCGGGTGTACGCGGAGGACCCCTCCCGCGAGCACCGGCCCAGCGCGGGCCTGCTGACGCGGGTGGAGTTCCCGCAGGGCGTACGGGTGGACGGCTGGGTGGAGACGGGGACGGAGGTCACGACGTCGTACGACCCCATGCTCGCCAAGGTCGTGGCGTACGGGTCCGACCGGGCGCACGCGCTGGCCCGCCTCGACGAGGCGCTGGCCCGGACGCGGGTCGACGGCATCGAGACGAATCTGGGGCTCGTCCGGGCGGCGCTCGCCGACCACGGCTTGCGCACCGCCACCCACACGACGGCGACACTGGCCAAGATCACCGACCCCACTCCGCGCGTCGAGGTGGTCGCGGCCGGCACGCTCACCACCGTCCAGGACTGGCCGGGCCGCACCGGCTACTGGCAGGTGGGCGTGCCGCCGTGCGGCCCGATGGACGACCGCTCCTTCCGGCTCGGCAACCGGGCGCTCGGGAACGAGGAGGGAGCGCCGGGTCTGGAGTGCACCCTGCGGGGACCGGCGCTGCGCTTCACCCACGCCACGACGGTGTGCGTCACGGGCGCCCCGGCACCGGTCACCGTGGACGGAACGCCGGTCGCCCAGTGGGAGCCGGTGACGGTGCCCGCCGGGGCCCTCCTGGAGGTCGGCGCCCCCGCCGAGCCCGGCCTGCGGACCTATGTGCTGTTCGCGGGCGGCCTGGACGTCCCCGCGTTCCTCGGCAGCGCGGCCACCTTCACACTGGGCCGGTTCGGCGGGCACGGCGGGCGGGCGCTGCGCACGGGGGACGTGCTGCACGGCGGGTCGGTCACGGACCGGGGCGCTCCCGTGCCCGCCGGGGACCGGCCGGTGTTCGCTACGGAGTGGCACGTCGGCGCCCTGGAAGGACCGCACGCCGCACCGGAGTTCTTCACCGAGGACGACATCCGCGACTTCTACGCGGCCGGCTGGAAGGTCCACTTCAACTCGGCCCGGACGGGCGTACGACTGGTCGGACCCAAGCCCCGCTGGGCGCGCTCGGACGGCGGAGAGGCGGGGCTGCACCCGTCCAACATCCACGACACCCCGTACTCGGTCGGTGCCGTCGACTACACGGGCGACATGCCGGTACTGCTCGGCCCGGACGGGCCCTCGCTCGGCGGTTTCGTCTGCCCGGCGACGGTCGCCACGGCGGAGCGCTGGAAGCTCGGGCAGCTGCGCCCCGGCGACACGGTCCGCTTCACACCGCTGGCCGAGGACGGCTCGACGCGGCCCGCGATCGTGGACGGCGGGGTGCTCGCACGGGACGGCGACGTGACCTACCGGCGCAGCGGCGACGACAACCTGCTGGTCGAATTCGGCCCGATGCAGCTCGACCTGGCCCTGCGCATGCGGGTGCACGCGCTGATGGAAGCGGTGGCCGAAGCCGGGCTGGACGGCGTCACGGACCTCACCCCGGGCATTCGCTCGCTCCAGATCCGGACGGACCCGCGCCGCCTGCCGCTACGCGAACTCCTCGCGGTCGTACGGGAGACGGTGAGCGCGCTCCCGCCCACCGACCAGCTCGTCGTCCCGTCCCGCACGGTCCACCTCCCCCTCTCCTGGGACGACCCGGCCACCCGCGAGGCGATCGAGCGCTACATGGCGGGCGTGCGCGACGACGCGCCCTGGTGCCCGTGGAACATCGAGTTCATCCGCCGCGTCAACGGCCTGGAGTCGGTGGCGGACGTGTACGACACGGTCTTCGACGCGGAGTACCTCGTACTCGGCCTGGGCGACGTGTACTTGGGAGCGCCGGTGGCCACACCGCTCGACCCGCGCCACCGCCTGGTCACCACCAAGTACAACCCGGCGCGCACCTGGACCGCCGAGAACTCGGTCGGCATCGGCGGCGCGTACCTGTGCGTCTACGGGATGGAGGGCCCCGGCGGCTACCAGTTCGTGGGCCGCACGACCCAGGTCTGGTCGGGCTGGCAGCAGCGCGGCGCGTTCGAACCGGGCTCGCCGTGGCTGCTGCGCTTCTTCGACCGGATCAAGTGGTACGCCGTCGGGCCCGACGAACTCCTCGACCTGCGCGCCGACATCGCCTCGGGCCGCTTCGTGCCGCGCGTCGAGGAGGGCGAGTTCTCGCTGGCCGGGTACGAGTCCTTCCTCGCCGCGAACGCCGGCTCCATCGCCGCCTTCCGGGCCCGCCAGGGCGCGGCCTTCGCGGCGGAGCGGGACGCGTGGGAGGCGGCGGGCGAGTTCGCGCGGGCCGAGGCGGCGACGGCGCCCGAGGCCCCGCCGGCCGAGGTGACCGTTCCGGTGGGCGGCGCTCTGGTGGAGGCCGAGTTCGCCGCGTCGGTCTGGCAGCTGAACGTGGGACCGGGCGACGCGGTGACGGCCGGCCAGCCGCTGCTCACCCTGGAGGCGATGAAGATGGAGTCCAGGGTGCCCGCGCCGATGGCCGGTGTGGTGACGGAGATCCTGGCCAGGCCGGGCGATCAGGTGGCGGCGGGCACGGCGCTGGTCGTGCTCGCACCGGCCACGAGCTGAACTTCGAGGAGCACGCATGTCCACTCTGTCCCGTGTCCGTGCCGCGTACGCCCGTGTGGCGGCCGTCGACCGTCCGGAGATCTGGATCGATCTCCGATCCCGGGCGGACGTCGAGGCCGAGGCGGCGGTGACCGACGAGCGCGTCGCGGCGGGTCAGCGGCTCCCGCTCGCCGGACGCCTGTTCGCCGTCAAGGGCAACATCGACGTCCACGGCCTGGCGACCACCGCGGGCTGCCCCGCGTACGCCTACCTGCCCGAGGCCGACGCCCCGGCCGTCGCCCGGCTCCGGGCGGCCGGCGCGATCGTGCTCGGCACGACGAACCTGGACCAGTTCGCCACCGGCCTGGTCGGCACCCGTTCCCCGTACGGGGCGGTGCGCGGCGCGTACGACCCGGCGAGGATCAGCGGCGGCTCCAGCGCGGGCTCGGCCGTGGCCGTGGCCCTGGGCATCGTGGACTTCGCCCTCGGTACGGACACCGCGGGCTCCGGCCGTGTCCCCGCCGCCTTCAACGGCATCGTCGGCCTCAAGCCCACCCGCGGCCTCGTCCCCACGACGGGCACCGTCCCCGCCTGCGCCTCCCTCGACTGCGTCACCGTCTTCGCCCGTACGCTCCCGGAGGCCGAGCAGGCCCTCGCGCACCTGGCGTCGCCGCCCGGCCGGGACCTCCCTCCGCTCCCCCAGCGCGCCCCCGGCCCGTGGCGCGTCGCGGTCCCGCCGCTGCCGCAGCTCGGCGAGCTGGACGAGGGCTGGGGCGAGGCGTACGAGGCCGCGGTGGAGCACCTCGTGGCGGCGGGCGTCTCGGTCCGCACGATCGATCTCAGCCCGTTCACCGAGGCCGCGGCGATGCTCTACGAGGGTGCGTTCGTGGCCGAGCGCTACACCGCGGTGGGGAGCTTTGTCGACAAGTTGATCAGCGAGGGCGGTGCGGGGCTCGACCCCACCGTCGCCGGCATCATCACCCGCGCCCGGGACATCCCGGCCCACCGGCTCTTCGCCGACCAGGAACGTCTGGCCACCCTGCGCACCCGGGCGCTCGCCGAACTCGGTGATGCCGACGCCCTGCTGCTGCCCACCACCCCCGGTCACCCCACACTCGCCGAGGTCGCCGCCGACCCGCTGGGCGCCAACGCCCGCCTCGGGCGCTTCACCAACTCCACGAACCTCTTCGACCTGGCCGCGGTCGCCGCCCCCGCCGGTCTCACGCCCGCCCAACTGCCCTTCGGGGTGATGCTGATCGGCCCGGCGTTCACCGACGGGCGGCTCGCCCGGATCGCCGCCCTGCTTCAGCCACAGCTGAGCGTGGCGGTGATCGGCGCGCATCTGTCGGGCCAGCCGCTCAACCCGCAGCTCCTGGCCCTGGGCGCGCGACGGGAGCGTACGACCACCACCGCACCCGCCTACCGGCTGCACGCCCTGCCGACCACCCCGCCCAAGCCGGGCCTCGTGCACGTGCGTCAGGGCGGCGCCGCGATCGAGACGGAGGTCTGGCGGCTGCCCGCCGAAGGCCTCGGCCGGCTGCTCGCCTCACTCCCCCGCCCGATGACGCTCGGCCAGGTCGAACTGGCCGACGGCAGCCGCGTCCCGGGCTTCCTGTGCGAGCCGGACGCGCTCACGGACGCGGCGGACATCACGGAGTACGGGGGCTGGCGGGCGTACCTGGACCGTTGACACACGCCGTTCACACGCGCCGTTGACGCGACACGTACCCGCCTGTTCAACTGAGCCCATGCGACCCCGGCTGCTGCTGGTCACCCGCGACCACATCGACTTCTGTCGAGTGTGGTCGGCGGCGTGTCGCGCCTGACGACGCCCTCCGCCACCGTCAGCGCACCGCAGCACCGAATCGAGGCCGCACCACCATGCCCGTAGAGTTCCTCGGCATCGCCGCAACCAACGAAGGCTCCGAAGTGACCGCCCGCTCCGGGCCGTCCTTCGACAAGGAGTACACGCTCAGGCTGGCCCGCGCCCACGAGGAGTACGGCTGGGACCGGATCCTGTTCGCGTACGGGTCCGGCTCCCCCGATCCGTCGCCCGCGGCCGCCTACATCGCGGCCCGCACGGAGAAGATCCAGATCCTGGTGGCGCACCGCCCGAACGTCTCGTACCCGACGTTCGCGGCCAAGACCTTCGCGACCCTCGACCGCATCAGCGACGGCCGGCTGGCCGTCCACTTCATCACCGGCGGCAACGACCACGAGCAGCAGCGCGAGGGCGACTTCCTGACCAAGGACGAACGGTACGCGCGCACCCGGGAAGCCATCCAGATCATCAAGAAGGCGTGGACGACGCACGAGCCGTTCGACCACGAGGGCACGCACTACCGCTTCCACGACTTCGTCAGCGACACCTTTCCCGTCCAGCAGCCGCATCCGCCCGTCTCCTTCGGCGGCTCATCGGCCGCCGCGTACGCGGCCGGGGGCGCCGAGGCGGACATCTACTGCCTGTGGGGCGAGCCGCTGGCGCAGACCGCCGAGCAGATCGAGTCGGTGAAGGCCGCGGCGAAGGCGGCGGGCCGCACGGACATCCCAAGGATCCAGGTCGCGTTCCGCCCGATCATCGCGCCGACGGAGGAACTGGCCTGGGAGAAGGCGCACCGGACGCTGGCCCGGATCAAGGCGCGCACGGCCGGGGCTCCGCTCAGCCGCCGCCATCCGCTGAAGAATCCGGAGAACTCGGGCTCCCAGCGGCTGCTGGCGGTGGCCGCCCGGGGCGACCGCCACGACCGCGCCCTGTGGACCCCGACGGCGGCGGAGACGGGCGGCGCCGGCAACTCCACGGCACTGGTCGGCACCCCCGAGACGGTGGCCGAGGCCCTCCTCGACTACTACGACCTCGGAGTCGACATCCTCTCGGCCCGCGGCTACGACCTCCTCGACGACGCGATCGACTTCGGCCGGCACGTGATCCCGATCGTCCGCGAAGAAGTCGCGAAGCGGGACGCGGCGCGGGTGGCGGCCTAGCACCCGCGCCCCGCTTCGTCGGCCCCTCCGCGAAGAATCGCCGCCCCTCCGGAAAGGTAAGGGGCGGCGAAGCGGGCGCGGCGCCGGCTCAGCCCACCGACGAGTAGGCGACCACCCCGCGCAGCAGTTCGTCGACCGCCTTGCGGGCGTTCTTCGCGACCGTGGAGCCCTCGCCCCTGACGGGTGCGGCGGCGGAGATCTGGCCCAGCACGTCGATGACCTGCTTGCACCAGCGGACGAAGTCACCGGCCGGCATCTCCGCCTCGCGCAGCACCTCGTCCAGGCCCTTGCCGGAGGCCCACATGTACGCGGCCCAGGCGAAGCCGAGGTCCGGCTCGCGCTGTCCGACACCCTCCGTCTGGGTGATCCGGAAGTCTTCCTCCAGGGCGTCGAGGCGCCCCCAGATCCGGACCATCTCGCCCAGCGCCGCCTTGGCCTTGCCGGACGGCAGCTTGGGCGCCATCGCGTCGTCACCGACCCGCGACTCGTACACCAACGCCGAGACGCACGCGGCGAGTTCGGCCGGATCGAGGCCTTCCCAGACCCCGGCACGCAGGCACTCGCTGGCCAGCAGGTCGAGTTCGCCGTAGAGACGGGCGAGCCGCTTGCCGTGCGCGGTGACCTCGTCGCCGCGCAGATAGTCCAGCTCGGTCAGGAGCGCGACGATCCGGTCGAAGGTGCGGGCGATCGTGTTCGTACGGCCCTCGATGCGCCGCTCCAGCTGCGAGGTGTCACGCATCAGCCGGTAGTAGCGCTCGGCCCAACGGGCGTGGTCCTCCCGGTCGTTGCACCCGTGGCAGGGGTGCGCGCGCAACTCCGCCCGCAGCCGGGCGATCTCACGGTCGTCGGCGGCCGCGGAACGGCCCTTGCGATGCCGGTCCGGGACGATGTGCCCGGCCTTCGTCCGCAGCGCGGAGGCGAGATCCCGACGGGACTGCGGCGAGCGCGGATTGAAGGACTTGGGGATCCGCATCCGCTCCAGCGCCTCGACCGGCACCGGGAAGTCCATCGAGGCGAGCCGCTTCACCTGGCGCTCGGCGGTCAGCACCAGCGGCCGCGGGCCGTCGTGCTGCTCGAAGCCACGATGGCCGTTGGAGCGGCCCGCGGGCAGGCCCGGGTCGAGCACGAGCGCCAGTCCGGCGTACTTGCCGGTCGGGACGTGGATGACATCGCCCGGCTTGAGCTTCTCCAGCGCCACCGCCGCTTCGGCCCGCCGCTGCGCCGCGCCCTGCTTGGCCAGCTCGGTCTCGCGGTCCTTGAGTTCGCGGCGCAGCCGCGCGTACTCCTCGAAGTCCCCGAGGTGGCAGGTCATGGACTCCTTGTAGCCCTCGAGCCCCTCCTCGTTGCGCTGCACCTGCCGGGAGATCCCGACGACCGACTTGTCGGCCTGGAACTGCGCGAAGGACGTCTCGAGCAGCTCGCGTGAGCGGTGCCGGCCGAACTGGTCGACCAGGTTCACCGCCATGTTGTACGACGGCTTGAAGCTGGAGCGCAGCGGGTACGTACGGGTGCCAGCGAGGCCTGCCAGGTGCTCGGGGCTGAAGCCGCGCTGCCACAACACGACCGCGTGGCCCTCGACATCGATCCCACGGCGACCCGCCCGGCCCGTCAACTGGGTGTACTCGCCGGGGGTGATGTCGGCGTGCTGCTCGCCGTTCCACTTGACGAGCTTCTCCAACACCACCGAGCGGGCGGGCATGTTGATGCCGAGCGCCAGGGTCTCGGTGGCGAACACGGCCTTGACCAGGCCGCGTACGAAGAGCTCCTCGACGACCTCCTTGAACGTCGGCAGCATGCCCGCGTGATGGGCCGCGATGCCGCGCTCCAGTCCCTCCAGCCACTCGTAGTAGCCGAGGACGTGCAGATCCTCGGTCGGGATGGATGCCGTGCGCTCCTCCACGAGGGCGCGCACCTTGTCGCGCGCGGCCTCGTCGTTCAGCCTGAGGCCCGCGTACAGGCACTGCTGGACGGCGGCCTCGCAGGCGGCGCGGCTGAAGATGAACGTGATGGCGGGCAGCAGCCCTTCGGCGTCCAGCCGCTCGATCACCTCGGGCCGGCCCGGCGTCCACACCCGCGACCGCTGCCGGCGCTCACGCTCGCGGTCGGCCTCGCGCATGGCGCGGCCGCGTTTGCGGTCCTGGTACGACGGGCGGCTGGCCTCCATGCGGGCCAGCCGCGTGAGGTCGGGGTTGACGGCCTTCTTGTGGCCCTCGCCCTCCTCGAACAGGTCGTACATCCGGCGTCCGGCCAGCACATGCTGGAACAGCGGCACGGGCCGGTGCTCGGACACGATCACCTGGGTGTCGCCGCGCACCGTGTCCAGCCAGTCGCCGAACTCCTCCGCGTTCGACACGGTCGCCGAAAGTGACACCAGGGTCACCGACTCGGGGAGATGGATGATCACTTCCTCCCAGACGGCGCCGCGGAAACGGTCGGAGAGGTAGTGCACCTCGTCCATGACCACATAGCCGAGACCCAGGAGGGTCTGGGAACCCGCGTACAGCATGTTCCGCAGGACCTCGGTGGTCATCACGACCACCGGGGCGTCGGAGTTGACGCTGTTGTCGCCGGTGAGGAGGCCGACCTTGTCCGCGCCGTAACGGCGGGCCAGATCGGCGTACTTCTGGTTGGAGAGCGCCTTGATGGGGGTGGTGTAGAAGCATTTCTTGCCCTGCTGGAGGGCGAGGTGGACGGCGAACTCGCCGACGATCGTCTTGCCCGAGCCGGTGGGCGCGGCCACCAGCACCCCCTTGCCCGCCTCGAGTGCCTGACAGGCCTCGATCTGGAAGGGGTCGAGGCCGAAGTCGTACATCTCGCGGAAGGGGGCGAGCGCGGTGGCCTGCTCGGCAGCGCGCTGACGAGCTGCCGCGTACCGCTCGGCCGGTGAGAGGTCCTCTGTCATCGTGCTTTCGAGACTACCGGGAGCCACTGACAACAGGACGATCAATATCCGGATCCAAGCCTGTGAAACCCAGGGTTCACGCAGCTCAGGGCACAGCGACCCGCGCCGCCCCGGGTATGCACTCCGCCGTGAGCGGCAGCGGGCCCAGCGGCTCACCGTCCGCGTACCCCGTGATGCCCTGAGCGACGAGTTCGACCTTCGCGGCCCGGTGCACGGTGACCTTGGGATGGTCGAGGTGGGTGCCCTTGTACACCTTGGGGAACACCTTGAGCAGCGTCGTACGGCTGCAGTCCCCGACGACCGTGATGTCGAACAGCCCGTCGTCGAGGTCGGCGTCCGCGCAGATCTTCATGCCGCCGCCGTACGACGACCCGTTGCCGACTGCCACGAGGGTCGCCTCGATCTCCCGGACCGCTCCGTCGTCGAGCGTCATCCGGTACGGGACGGGCGTGAAGGCGGCCAGTTCGGCGAGCATCGCCAGGTCGTACTTGAAGCGGCCGGTGGGCCAGCGCATACGGTTGCCGCGGTCGTTGACCCGGGAGTCGAAGCCGGAGGCGAGGACGGTGCCGAACCAGGTTCCGTCGACACGCCCCAGATCGACGTCACGCAGCCGCGCCCCCTTCAGAGCCTCCGCGATCACCCGCCCCGCGGCCGCCGGGTCGCGCACCGGGAGCCCCAGGGCCCGCGCGAAGTCGTTCCCGGTGCCGACGGCGACCAGGCCGAGCGGGGTGCGCGTGCCGCCGACGGCCTGAAGGGCCAGATGCGCCATGCCGTCCCCGCCGACGGCCACCAAGGCGCCCGTTCCACCCGCGACGGCTTCGCGCGCGCGGGCCAGAGCGTCCTCGGCGTTCTCCCCGAGGATCGTACGGACGGAGAATCCCGCCGCCCGCAAAGCCGAAGCGGCCGGCTGCGCCGCGTGGGCGCCCCGGCCGCGTCCCGCGGTGGGGTTGACGAAGAGGGTGATCTCGCTGGTCACGGCCCTGACCCTACGAGATCCACGGGCTCCGTCAGGTCACGTCGTCATAACCGTTGACCCGGTCCGTGACCGACTGCTCCGGCAACGCCCGGTTCGCCGACACGGTCTCGATCTCACCGATGTCCTCGGGGGTGAGGTCCAGCTCGGAGGCCTCGTCGTCGTCCGGCCCCTCGGCCTCACGCCGGCGCTTGCGCCGGTCGTTGACGAGCGAGAAGGCGACCGCTCCGAAGTACAGGATCCAGATGGGGCCGGCGAGCGCCAGCATGGTCAGCGGGTCGGTGCTGGGCGTGGCGAGGGCCGCGAAGACCGTGATGCCCATGATCATGCCGCGCCACCAGCCGAGCATGCGCTTGCCGGTGAGGATCCCAGTGAGGTTGAGCATGACCAGCAGCAGCGGAAGCTCGAAGGAGAGGCCGAAGACGACCACCATGCGCGTGACGAGGTCGAGGAGATCGTCCAGCGGCAGCAGATTGCTGACGCCGTTCGGCGTGAACTCCATCAGTACCTTGGCGGTGGTCGGCAGCACCTTGTAGGCGAAGAAGGCGCCACCCATGAAGAGCGGAACACCCGTCCCGACGAACGCGTACGCGTACTTCTTCTCGCTCCTGTGCAGGCCCGGCGCGACGAACGCCCAGAGCTGGTAGAGCCAGACCGGCGAGGCGAGCGCGACGCCCGCCATCAAGGAGACCTTCAGCGCCAGGGTGAAGGGGGCGAGCAGACCGTTGATCGTGATCTGCGCGCACTGCTTGCCCTCGGGCATCTTCGCCACCTCGGCGAAGGTCTTCGGGCACCCGACGGATTCCAGGACCGGCTTGGTGAAGAAGTTGATGATGTCGTTGTAGTAGAAGGCTGCGACGGCCGTGACCACGACGATGGCCAGCATCGCCTTCGCGAGCCGGTTTCTGAGCTCACGAAGGTGCTCCGCGAGGGGCATCCGCCCCTCGGGATCCTTCTCCTTGTTGCGGGCAGGCTTGAGCAACCCACGTTCCCATCTCGTGCGGCGGGCCGGAAGTCACCGGCCCTGCGTCAGCGCTTGGTCGTGTCCGTGGGCTCGCTGACCGGACGGGAGCTGGTCACGTCGCCGGGCGCGGCCTGGATCGTGCGCTGAGCCGGGGGCTGCTCGTCGGTGTTCGGCGGGCCCGCGGGAGTGGACTCCTGGCCCTCCGACTTCATCGCCTTCGCCTCGCTCTTGAGGATGCGCGCGGACTTACCGAGGGAACGCGCCATGTCCGGAAGCTTCTTCGCGCCGAACAGCAGGATGATGACGACGAGGATGAGAATGATCTCGGGAGCTCCGAGCCTTCCGAACATAAGTCTTTACCTTCTCACCGAGGCGGCATGGGCGGGGGTGCTGTCCGATCGGTCGGACAAATGTCCGGCTGTCGTGCAGCGATCGTAACGCTCAGGGGTGAACGCGGGGCAATCCCTGTGCGTACTCCCGGTTCGCGGCTCGCGCCTCGTTATCCGGGCCGCGATCAGCAGCGTACCTGTCCTCAGCGCGAAGGTGACAGGCTGAAGTGACTCATTGCGCATCCCTAAGGCGACTCATACCGAATCCATAGAAGCCGGCCCGTACCGGATCCGCAGAAGCCGGCCCGTACCGGATCCGCAGAAGCCGGCCCGTACCGGATCCGCAGAAGCCGGCTCATACCGGATCCGCGGATCGTGCCGCCGCCACGGTCGCCCGCTCCAGGTCGTCGGCGGCGCGATTGATCCGGCGCGCGGAGTCCGTGACCTGCCTGCCCAGCCGCTCGGCCGCCAGAAAAACGCGGACGGCGAGCACGCCGAGCACGGCAAGACCCAGGAACCCCACGGCAATCGCGAGCATCGGCCAGAACATGACGCCGAGCCTAGACCGTCGAGTGCAGGCGCAGGGTGCGCACCCCGCCCCCGGTGAGGAGCGCGACGATCCGCTCCCCGGCCGGCTTGCGGACGGGGACTCCGCACTCGGGGCAGGTGAAGGAGTAGAAGGTGGTCCTGCTGGTGGCGCCGATGGCCAGGCGCAGGGCGTTCGCCCCCAGCTCGAAGCGGGCCCGGCAGTCGGGGCAGCCCGCCCTGAAGACCACATGGGCCACTCTCCGCATCCCCGCGAACGCCGCCCCCACCGACATCTCCGGCGCCTCGACCGGGACGACGGCCCTGTCCGCCGTACCCGACGCCGGCCCCGGGACGACGACCCTCCGCGCCGTATCCGACTGCTCCGGCGCACCAGACATCGACGACGTGCTCACAGCCCCTGCTCCTGCCTGTCGTACGGCCCGTCCTGAACTCCGTCGGCACCCCGCGGTGCGTCGTCGTACGCGGCGAGCGCCTCCTGGGCGGCGCGGCGGGCGCTGTCCGCCAGGTCCTGCGGCGAGACGATCCGCCCGTCGCGGCCGAGGCGCAGCGCGAGCCTCCGCAACGACGCGGGCTCGGGGGTCCGCAGAGTGATACGCAGCCCGCCGTCCGGAAGCTCATCCGCGCTGTCGTGCGGGTAGTACTCGGCCACCCAGCGGCCGCCGGGACCGACCTCGACCACCACCTCGGGGTCCTCGGCCGCGGGCTGTACCAGCCCTTCGGAGAGGTCCCGCAGCTCGACCTCGGGCGGCGCGGAAGGCTCGTCCAGAATGCGGATCTCGGCCACCCGGTCCAGCCGGAAGGTGCGCCGCGCCTCGGAGCGGCGGCACCACGCCTCCACATAGGTGTGGCCGACGCTGACCAGCCGGATCGGGTCGATCTCGCGTTCGGTGAGCTCGTCGCGGGCGGGCGAGTAGTAGCGGATCCACAGTCGGCGGCGCTCCGAGATCGCCCGGTCGACGTCCGCGAAGACACCGCCCTCCGACTCGAAGGTCACCGAGAGCCGGGAGCTGGCCCCGGCCGCCTCGCCCGCCGCGGTCTCCACCTTGGCGGTGGCCCGCAGCAGCGCCTGCCGGTCGCCCTCCCGCAGGCCCGGCAGCGTGGACACGGCGCGGGCGGCCACCAGCAGGGCGGTCGCCTCGTCGGCGGCGAGCCGCAGGGGCTCGGCCGCGTCCGCGCCGAGAGCGGCCGGATTGTGCCACCAGATCCGGTCGCCGTCGGTGTCGATGTCGAGGAGGTCGCCACCGCGGAAACTCGTCCCGCACAGCGGCAGCACGTCGAGGTCGGAGATCAGCTCGTCCTCGGTGATCCCGAAGGCGCGGGCGACGTCCTCGACGCGCGCGCCGGGACGCTCGCGCAGATACGTCACCAGGGACAGCATCCGCCGGGTCTGGTCGATCGCGTTCGCGGGCCTGGCCGGTTTGCCTGCCACGTTCTTGTGTTCCCCCTCAGCCCTTGGCCACGGCACGCAGCCGGTCCACCACGTCGGCCCGCAGCTCGGCCGGCTCCAGGACCACCACATCGGGCCCGAACTCGACGAGCCACGCGTCCAGACCGTGCCCGTACGGAATCTCCAACTCGTCCCAGCCGTCGCCCAGTTCCCGTACCGAGACGGCCTTGGCCCGCAGCGGATAGCCGGCACCGGTACGCAGCCGGATCAGAGCGGAACGGTCGGCGGTCTCCCCCGCCCAGCTCGCCACCGTCTCGCGCACGGTGACGACATCGGGCACCTCGGCGGTGTACCTTCCGCTGCGCGTACGGACCTTGCCGGTGATCCGGGAGAGCCGAAAGACCCGCTCGGCGCCGCGGTCACGGTCCCAGCCGGCCAGATACCAGTGGCCGCGCCAGCACTCGAGGGCCCAGGGCTCCACGGTGCGCGGCTCGGGACGGGCCGCGTTCGCCTTGCGGTAGTCGAAGGAAGCGGGGCGCCGGTCACGGCAGGCGAGCATCAGAGGTTCGAAAGCGGCCTCGTGCACGGGGATGCGCGGTTCCAGGGCGCCGTGGGCCTCGTACGGGTCGACATCCTCGGGAAGCCCCGCGGCGCGCAGCTTCTGCAGGGCGCCGCTCGCGGCACCGGCGAGACGGGCCTGCTGCCAGACCTTCGCGGCGAGACCGAGGGCGGCGGCCTCCTCGGCGTCCAAGGTGATGGCCGGCAGGCGGTTGCTGTCGCGGCGCGCGAGGTAGCCGACCTCGCCGTCGAGGTTCTCCACCGTCTCGATGACCAGGCCGAGCTCGCGCAGATCGTCCTTGTCGCGCTCGAACATCCGGTTGAAGGAGTCGTCCGAACTCGCCGCACCCTTGCCCGGCCCAAAAGCCTCGACGTATGCCTCGATGGAGTCACGCAGCTCGCGCTTGCTGAGCGGCCGTCGTGTCCCGAGCAGACACAGCGCCAGGTTCATCAGCCGCTCGGCCTTGGCAATGGCCATCGACGCCCTTCCCTATGGTGCTTCCGACCGTTGACCGTACCGCTCCGGAGTGTCGCGGCAAAAGCCGAGGGCCCACGCCCGGACAGGCATGGGCCCCAGATGATCGGGTCCGGTCGGACCTCGATCATTCGGCGTACGACGATCGGGCCGCGGCGAGAGCGTACGGCTGATCGGACGGATCAGCACGACGACCGGACCGCGGCCAAAACCCCGTGAGGATCAGACCGCGACCAGGTCGCAGACGAAGATCAGCGTCTCGCCGGGGGCGATACGGCCGCCACCGGCGCCGCGGTCGCCGTACGCGAGGTGCGCCGGGATGGTCAGCTGGCGGCGGCCGCCGACCTTCATGCCCTGCACGCCCTGGTCCCAGCCCTTGATGACCTGGCCGGCACCGAGCTGGAACTGCAGCGGGGTGCCGCGGTTCCAGGACGCGTCGAACTCCTCGCCGGTGGAGAAGGCCACACCCACGTAGTGCACGGAGACGGTGTTGCCCGCCTTGGCGACCGGTCCGTCGCCCTCCCAGATGTCCTTGATCTCGAGGTCCGCCGGGGGCTCGCCGCCCGGGAAGTCGATCTCGGGCTTCTCGATGCTCACGTCTAAAGCTCCTGCTTGTCTGCGATAAAGGCCATTACGGCAAGACCGACACTCTCACATCCCCGGAGGGGTTACATCTTCGCCAGGATGTCGACGGAGAAGACCAGGGTGGAGTCCTTCTCGATGCCGCTCCCGCTCGGCGGGCTGTCGCCGTAACCCAGCTTCGGCGGCACCACGATGAGTACGCGGCTGCCCACCTTCTTGCCGGTCAGACCCTGGGACCAGCCCTTGACGACCTGCTGCAGCGAGAAGGACGTCAGCGCCGAGCGGCTGTACGTGGAGTCGAACTCCTTGCCGGTGTCCCAGAGCACGCCCTTGTACTGCACGAGGACGCTGCTGTCCGCCTTGACCACGTCGCCGTCGCCCTCGATGACGTAGTTCGCCACGAGCTTCGTCGGGGCGGCCGTCTTCGGTACGTCGATGGAGGGGGCCTTGCCGTCGGTGTTGGTGCCGACCTTCGGCAGCTTGGCGTCGCCCTGTGCGACGTCCTTGCCCTGGGCGGAGCTCTTCGCGTTGAACGTGTTCTGGATGTCGACCACGAACACCAGGGTGTCGGTGCCCTTGATGCCCGCCTGCGAGTTGCCCTGCTTGCCGTAGCCCCAGGTGGGCGGCACGGACATCAGGACCCGGCTGCCGGCCTTCTTGCCCGCCAGCGCATAGCGCCAGCCGTCGATGATGCTTCCCTGGGCGAGCTGGATGACCAGCGGCGTCTTGCGGTCGTAGGAGTTGTCGAAGACCTTCGCCGTGTCCCAGACCTGGCCCAGGTAGTTCGCCTGGATGTAGTCGTTCTCCGCGACCGTCTTGCCGCTGCCCGCGATGACCGTCTTGACCGCCACGTCCTTCGAGGGGTCGCCGCTGCCCTTGGCCACGGTCGGCTTCTCGTCGAACTTGGTACCGGCGGTGATGGCCGGCAGCGGGCCGTCGACGATCTTGGGGGGCGGGGCCGACGATGCGGAGGCCGACGGAGACGGGCTGGTGCTGGGCTTGGTCTTGGCCGTGTCGGACTTTTCGTCACCGCATCCGGCGAGCGTGACCAGTCCGGCCGGCACGGCGAGAAGAACTGAGCGTCGGCGCACTGTGGGGGCCTCGTATCGGTCGATCTTGTTGGTGGAGTGCGCGCAACTCTACGACGTGAGAAGGGCGCCGTACGAGAAACGTACGGCGCCCCGCGTTGCGTACCGGAAACACGCTCCGGGACGAGCGGCTCACATTCCGGCGATCAGCTTCTCCACCCGGTCGTCGACGGAACGGAACGGGTCCTTGCACAACACGGTGCGCTGCGCCTGGTCGTTGAGCTTGAGATGAACCCAGTCGACGGTGAAATCGCGGCGCTGTTCCTGGGCGCGCCGGATGAAGTCGCCGCGCAGCCGGGCCCGAGTGGTCTGCGGAGGAACGGACTTGCCCTCGAAGATCTTCAAGTCATTGCAGATCCGGGTGGCTTGTCCCCGCTTCTCCAGCAGGTAGTAGAGACCACGACGGCGGTGGATGTCGTGGTAGGCGAGGTCTATCTGGGCGACGCGCGGGTGCGACATCGTCATGTTGTGCTTGGCCCGGTACCGCTCGATGAGCTTGTACTTCATCACCCAGTCGATTTCGGTGCCGATCCGGTCGAGGTCCTCGGCCTCGATCGCGTCGAGCGTGCGGCCCCACAGTTCGAGGACCTGCTCGACGGTGCCGGTACGGATGCCGCGGCGCTCGCAGAAGTCCACGGCCTTCTCGTAGTACTCGCGCTGCACCTCCAGGGCGGAGGCCTCGCGGCCGCTGGCCAGGCGCACCTTGCGGCGGCCCGTGATGTCGTGGCTGACCTCGCGGATCGCCCGGATCGGGTTCTCCAGGGTCAGGTCGCGCATCACCGTGCCCGCCTCGATCATGCGCAGCACGAGGTCGGTGGCGCCGACCTTGAGGAGCATGGTCGTCTCGGACATGTTCGAGTCGCCCACGATGACGTGCAGCCGGCGGTAGCGCTCGGCGTCCGCGTGCGGCTCGTCGCGGGTGTTGATGATCGGCCGGGAGCGGGTCGTCGCGGAGCTGACACCCTCCCAGATGTGCTCGGCGCGCTGGCTGACGCAGTAGACGGCGCCTCGCGGAGTCTGCAGCACCTTGCCGGCACCGCACAGAAGCTGCCTGGTCACCAGGAACGGAATGAGGATGTCCGCGAGCCGGGAGAACTCCCCGTGCCGTGCCACCAGATAGTTCTCGTGACACCCGTACGAGTTGCCCGCCGAGTCGGTGTTGTTCTTGAAGAGGTAGACGTCGCCCGCGATTCCCTCCTCGTGCAGGCGTCGTTCGGCGTCTACGAGCAGTCCCTCGAGAATGCGCTCGCCGGCCTTGTCGTGGGTGACCAGTTCGGTCACGTTGTCACATTCGGGTGTCGCGTATTCCGGATGTGATCCCACGTCGAGATAGAGGCGGGCACCGTTCCGCAGAAAGACATTGCTGCTGCGGCCCCATGACACGACACGGCGGAAGAGGTACCGCGCCACCTCGTCGGGAGACAGGCGGCGCTGTCCCCTGAACGTACACGTGACGCCGTACTCGTTCTCCAGCCCGAAAATGCGGCGGTCCATGACTGAACATTACGCCCGATCCCCTGAGCTGAAACGGGGTTCGACAGCACGGTTTGGATCATTTTCCGACGAGGCCGCAACCACCGGCCCCCCGGCGGGAGCTGCGAGGACCCGCCCCGTGGCCAGCAGAACCAGCAGGGAGACGGCCCCGGCGACCCCCGGTACGGCGAACCCCCACAGGGTTCCGCCCCACTCGACGACCGGGCCCGCCAGGCCCGTTCCGACCGAGGCGCCCACGGTGAACGTCGTCACAAGCCAGGAGAACGCCTCGGTGACGGTTCCACTCGGCGCGTGCCGGTCGACGATGATGAAGGCGCAGGCGATACAGGGGGCGAGGAAGACCCCGGCGAGCGCCGTCAGGGCCGTCATGGCGACCGGGCCGGGCACCAGCACCAGCGGCAGGTAACAGACCGCCAGCAGGGCGACGAGCCCCCGCAGTCGCCGCTCCGGGGCACCGCCCCACTGCCGCGCCCCGTACACCGTGCCGCCGACGAGGGCGCCGAGTCCGAGCGCCGCCATCAGCCAGCCGTAGACCGCGTCGCCGCCGTTGTCGTCCGCGTACGACACGCCCGCGACGGTGATGGAGCCGAGCGCGAGCCCCACGAACAGGAACGCGCCGAGCAGCGCGAGCAGTCCGGGCGAGCGCAGAGCACCCAGCCAGTGTGCCTCGCGCGGCGCCGAACGCCACGCGCGCGAGGGGGGCGAGACGACCACGGAGAGGGCGCCCAGGACACCGATGACGTTCAGCACCACGAGCGCGGCCTGGGCGGACCACAACGCCACGCACAGGGTCACCAGCAAGGGGCCGACGGTGAACATGACTTCCTGGGCCACCGCGTCCATCGCGTACGCCGTGTGCACCTGGTCCTCCCGGCGCAGGACGGAGGGCCACAGGGCCCGCAGTCCGCCCTCCAGCGGCGGGGTGAAGAGTCCGGCGACGGCCATGGAGACATACGCGGGCGGCAGCGGGTTGGTGCCGCTGAGGGCGAAGGCGGTCATGGCGAGGGCGGAGACGAGCGCCGCGGGCAGCTGCACGCGCGGCTGCCCGTACAGGTCCACGAGGCGGCCGAGCAGCGGCTGGCCCACCGCGTTGGCGACCCCGTACACGGCGGCGAGCGCCCCGGCGAGGCTGTAAGTGCCGCCCTCGGCACGGATGAACAGCACGACGGCGATCGCGGCGGTGGCATTCGGCAGCCGGCCCACCAGCGTGCCGGTGAGCAGCCGCGCGGCGTGCCTCGCTCGGAGGATCTCCAGGTATCCCGCGGCCATGTCCCGCCTTCTCTCCGCGGCGCCCGGAGCGGCCCGACGCCTGAGGTTTTACGTATAACTTCGTCGGTCATACGTACCATGTGCGCTGTCCGCGAGTCCAGACGAAGGAGCAGGTCCGACGGTGGCACGAGCCAGCACGCACCCCACGAGCCGGGACGTCGCCCAGGCCGCCGGAGTCTCCCAGGCCGCGGTGTCACTGGTACTCGGCGAGAAATGGCGCGGACGGGTCTCGGAGGCGACGGCGGAACGGGTACGGGAGGCCGCGCGGGAGCTGGGCTACCGACCGAACCTGGCCGCCCGCAATCTGCGCCTCGGCCGCACCCGGACCGTGCTCCTCGTGGTGCCGGCCCTGACCACGGAGTTCTTCGCCGGCGTCTACACGGGCGCCGCCCGCCTCGCCGCGGAACACGGCTTCGGCGTGGTGCTCTACCCCTCCCCCGAAGGCATCGGCCCGGCCCGGGACCCCTTCGGCTCGGCGCAGGCCGCCCTGGACGGCGTGATCGCCTCCTCGATGGCCGCGGACGCGCTCACGGCCATCCGGGGCGACCAGCTGCCGCTGGTGATGCTGGACAGCGACCCGGAGGGCAGCCTGGGCGCGGCGACCGTGAACCTGGACATCGCGGACGGCGTGCGTCAGGTGGCGGAACATCTGCTCGCCCTGGGGCACCGCCGCTTCCTGCATCTGGCGGCGGACATCCCGTCCTGGACGTTCGAGGTGCGCGCCCGGGAACTCGCCGCGCGCGTGGGCACGATCCCGGGCACCGAGGTACGCACGACCCGCGCGCCCATCTCCATCGAGGGCGCCGTCGCCGCCGCGGAGGCCGCGCTCGCGGCCCCCGGCCCCCGGCCCACCGCGCTGGTCTGCGACGACGACAAGCTGGCGGCCGGCGCCTACAAGGCGGCCCGGCGCCTCGGGCTGCGCGTCCCCGACGACATCTCCGTCACCGGTCTCGACGACCTGGCCCTCGCCACGGCCATCGACCCGGAGCTGACCACCGTCCGCCTCGACGCGGAGCGCTTCGGCGAGCGGGGCATGGCGGCCCTCCTGGCCGTCCTGGAGGGCCGCACCCCCGAGGAGGGCGACATCCCCGTGCAACTCGTCATACGGGGCTCCACGGCGCCGCCACGCACGTCCTGAACGCCCGACGCCCCGGCCGGAAACCCGGCCGGGGCGTCGAAGGGCGAAATAAGCCGCTACTTCTCGTCGTCGGAGCCCTCGTCCTCGGCACTCCCGGCCTCGCCCGCGGTGCTCGCTCCGGCCGCCTCCAGCAGACGAGAGAGCTCACGGCCCACGATCCGCTTGAACTTGCGCTGCTGCGGGCGCGTACGGTCCAGGACCGCGACCTCCAGGCGCTCGGCGGGGATCTCCCGCTCGCTGCCGTTCGTGTCGCGGGACAGGGACTGGACGGCCAGCTTGAGCGCCTCGGCGAGCGTCATACCGTCCTGGTGGCGCTGATCCAGGTAGGTGCTGATCTGCTCGGCGTTGCCGCCGACCGCGACCGAGCCGTGCTCGTCCACGATCGAGCCGTCGTGCGGCAGCCGGTAGATCTGGTCACCCTCCGGGGTCTCCCCCACCTCGGCGACCACCAGCTCCACCTCGTACGGCTTCTCGGCCGCGCTGGAGAAGATCGTGCCCAGCGTCTGGGCGTAGACGTTGGCGAGACCGCGAGCGGTCACGTCGTCCCGGTCGTAGGTGTAACCGCGCAGATCGGCGTAGCGGACGCCGCCGATCCGGAGGTTCTCGTACTCGTTGTACTTGCCGGCGGCCGCGAAGCCGATCCGGTCGTAGATCTCGCTGAACTTGTGCAGCGCGCGGGACGGGTTCTCGCCGACGAACACGATGCCGTCGGCGAACTGCAGCACGACAAGGCTGCGACCACGGGCGATGCCCTTGCGGGCGTACTCCGCCCGGTCGGCCATGGCCTGCTGGGGGGAGACATAGAACGGCGTCGACACCGGTTATCCGTCCCTTTCTTTCCGCAATTCCGTCGAATTCACTGGGTCACCTGACAGGAGAAGCGGCTCAGAGCAGCGCGGCCCGCGGGCCGTCGGGCTGCTCCAGGCGCCGCTCCAGGATCGCGCGGGCGATCTCGGAGGACTCCTCGTCGGTGAGCCGGCGGAATCCGTCTTCGGTGATCACGGTGACGATCGGGTAGATCCGGCGGGCGACATCGGGACCGCCTGTCGCCGAGTCGTCGTCGGCCGCGTCGTACAGGGCCTGGATGACGAGCGTCGTGGCCTGCTGCTCGGTCAGGTCGTCGCGGTAGAGCTTCTTCATGGCACCGCGCGCGAAGATCGAGCCGGAGCCGGTGGAGGCGTAGCCGTGCTCCTCGGAGCGGCCGCCGGTGACGTCGTAGGAGAAGATGCGGCCCTTTTCGCGGTCCACGTCGTAGCCCGCGAAGAGGGGTACCACGGCCAGGCCCTGCATGGCCATGGCGAGGTTGGAACGGATCATCGTGGAGAGGCGGTTCGCCTTGCCCTCCAGGGAGAGCGTGGCACCCTCGACCTTCTCGAAGTGCTCCAGCTCCAGCTGGAACAGCTTCACCATCTCGACGGCCAGACCCGCCGTACCGGCGATGCCCACCGCCGAGTACTCGTCGGCCGGGAAGACCTTCTCGATGTCGCGCTGTGCGATGACATTGCCCATGGTGGCCCGCCGGTCACCGGCGAGGACCACCCCGCCCGGGAACGTGGTGGCGACGATGGTCGTGCCGTGCGGGGCCTCGATCACGCCCTGGGTGGGCGGCAGCTGCCGGTTGCCCGGGAGGATCTCCGGCTGGTGCTCGGACAGGAAGTCCATGAAGGACGACGACCCAGGTGTCAGGAAGGCAGCCGGTAGACGCCCGGTGCTACGAGTGTTGGCTTCCACGGGGTTCCTTCCAGGTAGGCGGCAGCCCGACGAACAGCGTCGGGATCGTCTCCCAACTTGCCGATGGCCGAATTGCAGTTGAAGCACAGTACGCCACGGACACTACCCGTCCTGTGGCAGTGATCCACATGAGCTGCCGGGGCTTTCAGGCAGATCACACAGATCCCCATCTGGGACGCGACCATCTCGTCCCGCTCGGCTTCCGTGAGGCCGTAGTGGCGCTTGAGGTGGCCCGCACGCCCCTCGACGGCTCGGCACGCCTTGCAGCGTGTCGACAGCCCGTCCGAAGCCGTGGCGTTACGGTGCCACGCGCTCCACGGCTTGACCTCGCCGCACTTCAGGCAAAGCTTGTGCCCTTCGGGCACCTCGACCTTGGGACGGACCTTCTTGCCCAGGCTTTCCTGACGCGCTCGGTGATAGTCCGATGCGCACTCTCGGCAATGTCGCTGCAGGCCGTCGAGGTTCGACCGCCTGCGAGCGAAGGCTGCGCGCGGCCGGCACTCGCCACACCGCACACAGCGCTTCACGCCCTCTTCGTTTACCAACCCCGACGCCCCCATCGGCCTTCAATTCGAAGGCTACTCGCCGCCTTTCTGAACGAATGATCGAACGAAATCCTCGGCGTTCTCTTCCAAGACATCATCGATTTCGTCCAGAACCGAGTCGACATCGTCGCTCAGCTTCTCCTGGCGCTCCTTGAGGTCCTCGGAAGCCTGCGCGTCCTGCGCCTGCTCCTCGACCTCCTCGGTGTTGCGCGTCGCCTTCTGCTGTCCGCCGCCGGTGTCCTTGGTCGCCATCTACCTCACCCCGCTCGGTTCGACGTTCTTGATCAGACCCTACTGGCCGGGTCCGACATCGGCCCTGCAGTTGCTGCAACGTCCGGGAGCCACCTCGATGATTCCCGGACGCCACCGTTTCCACCCCGTCGGGACGAATCGCCCCGACGGCCCGCTCAGGCGCCTGACAGGACCCTGACCAGGTCCTCCGCCGTACGACAGCGGTCGAGGAGCTCCTTGACGTGATTACGCGTTCCGCGAAGCGGCTCCAGGGTTGGAACGCGTTGCAGTGAGTCCCGCCCTGGCAGGTCGAAGATCACCGAGTCCCAGGAGGCCGCCGCCACGTCGTCCGCGTACTGCTCCAGGCAGCGTCCGCGGAAGTACGCGCGCGTGTCCTCAGGGGGCTTGGTGCGGGCCCGCTCGACGTCGTTCTCGTCCAGCAGGCGCTTCATCCGGCCGCGGGCCGCCAGACGGTTGTAGAGGCCCTTCTCGGCGCGTACGTCGGCGTACTGGAGGTCGACCAGGTGCAGCCGGGCCGCGTCCCAGTCGAGGTCGTCCCGGCGCCGGTAGCCCTCCATGAGCTCCCGCTTGGCGACCCAGTCCAGCTCCCCGGCGAGGCTCATCGGGTCGTTCTCCAGGCGGTTCAGGGTGTCCTCCCAGCGGACCAGGACGTCCTTGGTCTGCTCGTCCGCGTCGGCCCCGAACCGTTCCTCCACGTATTTGCGCGACAGCTCGAAGTACTCCATCTGCAGCTGCACGGCGGTCAGCGTGCGCCCGCTACGAAGCGTGACGAGCCGCTTCAGCGTGGGGTCGTGCGAGACCTGGTGCAGGGTGCGTACGGGCTGGTCGACCGCCAGATCGACGGCGATGAAGCCGTCCTCGATCATGGACAGCACCAGGGCCGTCGTGCCCAGCTTGAGATACGTCGAGATCTCCGACAGGTTCGCGTCGCCGATGATCACGTGCAGCCTGCGGTACTTCTCGGCGTCCGCGTGCGGCTCGTCCCGGGTGTTGATGATGGGGCGCTTCAGGGTGGTCTCCAGGCCCACCTCGACCTCGAAGTAGTCGGCGCGCTGACTGAGCTGGAAGCCGTGCTCGTGCCCGTCCTGACCGATGCCGACGCGGCCCGCTCCGGTGACGACCTGACGGGAGACGAAGAACGGCGTGAGGTGGCGCACGATGTCCGAGAAGGGGGTCTCCCGCTTCATCAGGTAGTTCTCGTGCGTGCCGTAGGAGGCGCCCTTGTTGTCGGTGTTGTTCTTGTAGAGGTGGATCGGCTGGGCGCCGGGGAGCTGGGCCGCGCGCTCCGCGGCCTCCGCCATGATGCGCTCGCCGGCCTTGTCCCACAGGACGGCGTCCCGCGGGTTGGTGACCTCCGGGGCGCTGTACTCGGGGTGCGCGTGGTCCACGTACAGCCGTGCCCCATTGGTGAGGATGACATTGGCCAGGCCGATGTCCTCGTCGGTGAGCTGGCTGGAGTCGGCGGCCTCGCGGGCGAGGTCGAAGCCTCGCGCGTCCCGCAGCGGGTTCTCCTCCTCGAAGTCCCACCGGGCGCGGCGCGCCCGGTGCATCGCCGCCGCGTATGCGTTGACGATCTGGGATGAGGTGAGCATGGCATTGGCGTTGGGGTGGCCAGGGACGGAGATCCCGTACTCCGTCTCAATGCCCATTACTCGCCGTACGGTCATGCGGCCCTCCTTGCCCGGCGGCGCCCTCGGTCGGGGACGCTGCTCAAGTACCGCTGGCGCTCCGGTGCGTGTGCGGTGCCCGTCCCCGCACTGCGCGACTCGGCGGTACGAAAGAGCCTAGAACGCCTTTGCGCTGGTGGGGAGATCATTTGCGTCATTGCCTTGCTCCAACCGTGGCCTGAAAAACAGTCGGCTGCGGGTACCCGGTGTGGGCACCCGCAGCCGCCCTGTCCTTCTACAGGTACTGACCGGTGTTGGCCACTGTGTCGATGGAGCGCCCTGTGTCCGCGCCCTGCTTTCCGGTGATGAGGGTACGGATGTATACGATCCGTTCGCCCTTCTTTCCGGAGATTCGGGCCCAGTCGTCCGGGTTCGTGGTGTTTGGCAGGTCCTCGTTCTCCTTGAACTCGTCCACGCACGCTTGGAGGAGGTGGGAGACCCTCAGGCCCTTCTGGCTGTGCTCGAGGAAGTCCTTGATCGCCATCTTCTTGGCGCGCCCGACGATGTTTTCGATCATGGCGCCGGAGTTGAAGTCCTTGAAGTAGAGGACTTCCTTGTCTCCGTTGGCGTAGGTGACCTCCAGGAAGCGGTTCTCCTCGGATTCGGCGTACATCTGTTCCACGGCGGTCTGGATCATGCCGTGGACGGTGGCCGACCGGTCCCCGCCGTGCTCTCCCACGTCCTCGGTGTGCAGGGGGAGACGCTCGGTGAGGTACTTGCCGAAGATGTCCTTCGCCGCCTCGGCGTCCGGCCGCTCGATCTTGATCTTCACATCGAGACGTCCGGGGCGCAGGATGGCGGGGTCGATCATGTCCTCTCGGTTGGAGGCGCCGATCACGACCACGTTCTGCAGGCCTTCCACACCGTCGATCTCGGCGAGGAGCTGCGGGACGATGGTGTTCTCCACGTCCGAGCTGACGCCCGAGCCGCGGGTGCGGAAGAGGGACTCCATCTCGTCGAAGAAGACGATGACCGGTGTGCCCTCGCTGGCCTTCTCACGAGCACGCTGGAAGACGAGGCGGATCTGCCGCTCGGTCTCGCCGACGTACTTGTTCAGGAGCTCGGGGCCCTTGATGTTGAGGAAGAAGCTCTTGCCCGTGGCCTGTCCGGTGACCTCGGCGACCTTCTTGGCCAGCGAGTTGGCGACGGCCTTGGCGATGAGCGTCTTTCCGCATCCTGGAGGCCCGTACAGCAGGACACCCTTGGGTGGCCGCAGTTCGTGCTCCTTGAAGAGGTCGGGGTAGAGGTAGGGGAGCTCGACCGCGTCGCGGATCATCTCGATCTGGTTGCCCAGACCGCCGATCTGCTCGTAGCCGATGTCCGGGACCTCTTCGAGGACGAGTTCCTCGACCTCGCTCTTCGGTACGACTTCGTAGACGTAGCCGGAGCGGGGTTCGAGCAGCAGGGCGTCGCCGGGGCGGATGGTGACGTCCAGCAGCGGCTCGGCGAGCCGTACCACCCGTTCCTCGTCGGTGTGCCCCACCACGAGGGCGCGCTCGCCGTCCTCGAGGATCTCCTTGAGGGTGACGATGTCGCCGACGCTCTCGTACTCCATGGCCTCGACCACGTTGAGGGCTTCGTTGAGCATCAGTTCCTGGCCGCGCCTGAGCTCTTCGAGCTCCACGCTGGGGCTGACGTTCACCCGGAGTTTGCGGCCCCCGGTGAAGATGTCCGCCGTGCCGTCCTCGTTCGCCGTGAGGAAGACACCGAAGCCGGCCGGTGGCTGTGCGAGCCGGTCGACCTCTTCCTTGAGGGCCACGATCTGGTCGCGGGCCTCACGGAGCGTGTTGGCGAGCCGCTCGTTCTGTGCGGACACGCCGGCCAGATTGGTCTGCAGCTCGACGATCCGCTCTTCGAGAATCCTCGTGTGTCGCGGAGAGTCGGCGAGCTTGCGTCGCAGGACGGCGATCTCCTGCTCAAGGTAGGCAATCTGCCCGGCGGGGTCGTCGGACCCTCTTCCCGGGCGGATGCCGCGGTTCATGTCGTCGTCGTGGGCTGCCACGGTCCTCACCTCCTCCAAGGGGAGCTGGACGCTTCCAGACCCTACCTGGGTGGGTGTCGATTGAAACCCCTAGATCACAAAGACTGTCGAGGTGTGTCCGATCTTCACCCTTGCGCTCTCCCTCACGCCAGGGGAATACCCACCCAACATGATTGGGAAGCGGACGGAGGTAGGGTCGAAGTGTTCAACACCCGTCAGAGCTGGCCCGACTTGCTGACGAATCGGGTCGCTCGACGCAGGAAACGGCAGGAGAAATGACCGTGCAGCAGGAGGCCGCAGTCGACGGTGAGGCGCTGGAGGTCTGGATCGACCAGGATCTCTGTACGGGCGACGGCATCTGTGTCCAGTACGCCCCCGAGGTCTTTGAGCTGGACATCGACGGCCTGGCCTACGTCAAGAGCGCGGACGACGAGCTGTTGCAGGCCAAGGGCGCCACAACGCCCGTACCCCTGACGCTTCTGCGGGATGTCGCCGACTCCGCGAAGGAGTGTCCTGGCGACTGCATCCACGTGCGTCGGGTTTCGGACAGCGTCGAGGTCTACGGGCCGGACGCGGAGTGAACAAGAAGTGACCTGACGGCCACTCCTCGTCACTTTCCTGTCTGGTTTCTCACACCCGTCGGGCCGGGCGGGGTGTTTCTCACACGCTCTGTGCTGCGGACGGTGTCGAGCGGACGAACGCTCCGCCCTTCCACTGCCACTTGGCGCGGTCCTTCACGTCGGGGCAGCAACTCGGCACGTCGGACGACGAGTAGCCGAGGAACGTGGCGGTGACCGCTCCGTCGCGCACCGCGAAGTCGGTGACGGTCAGCCGGTCCTTCGGGTCCACGAGTGTGGCCACCACGCGGGGCTTCTTGGCGTCCGCGGCCCGGGTGAGGACGTAGACGCCGTCGGGCGGGGTGCCCATGCTCGCGTCGCAGCGGACCACGGCCACGGTCTCCGGCTGTCCGTCGCCGTCGAGGTCCCCGGAGGCCTTCTTCTGGACGAGGAGCTTCGTGGGGCCGCAGTCGAGCGGGAAGTCGGCCTTCGCGGGATCGGGGGGCGCTGTCGCGACCTTGGCCGCCTTCGTTCCGGGGCCGGGCTGGGCCGCTGTCGCGGAGCCGGGCTGCAGTACGGAGGAGAGCGCGACGACCCCGGCGAGGGCGGTGGCCGTGGCGACCCAGTGGATGGGGCGGGTGGTGGTGTGTGCCAGTTCCGGGACGGCGGATTGCTGCACGAGAGAAGCGTCTCCTGTGGGCTGTGCCGGTGGGGTGTCCCGCATGGTGCCACACGTCACAGTGCGGGGGAACGGCGGGGTCGAAGGTTCTGGTGCCGCGTCAACCAAAAGGAGCCGTGGCCGAGTTCCCGGACGCTTGTCGGGAACTCGGCCACGGCACTTGTACGTTGAACGCGGCACGGGGCCGCCTCAGCGGCCGGCGCCTCCGTCGGCGTTGGGGCCGGTGTAGTCCTCGCCGTAGGCGCCCTTGGCGGGGCGGCGGCGGCGCATGGGCGGCTCGACGCCGTCGGCGAGGCGGCGGGCGGTGAGCAGGAAGCCGGTGTGGCCGATCATCCGGTGGTCGGGGCGGACGGCGAGGCCCTCGACGTGCCAGTTGCGGATCATCGACTCCCAGGAGGTCGGCTCGTTGAAGCAGCCGATCTCACGGATGGACTCGACGGTCCGGGCGAGCTGGGTGGTGGTGGCGACGTAGCAGCACAGGATGCCGCCGGGGACGAGCGCCTTGGAGACGGCCTCCAGGCACTCCCAGGGGGCGAGCATGTCGAGGATGACGCGGTCGACGTCCGTGTCGCTCAGGTTGTCCTGGAGGTCACCGACGGTGAGCTGCCAGGCGGGGTGCGGGCCGCCGAAGTAGCGCTCCACGTTCTGCTGGGCGATCTCGGCGAAGTCCTCGCGGCGCTCGTACGAGTGCAGCATGCCCTGGTCGCCGATGGCGCGCAGCAGGAAGCTGCTGAGCGATCCGGAGCCCACGCCCGCCTCCACGACGCGCGCGCCGGGGAAGATGTCGGCGAAGGCGAGGATCTGCCCCGCGTCCTTGGGGTAGACCACGGCGGCGCCGCGGGGCATGGACAGGACGTAGTCGGGGAGCAGGGGGCGCAGCGCGAGATAGGCGACGTTCCCCGTGGTGCGGACAACGCTGCCCTCGGGGGAGCCGATCAGCTCGTCGTGCGGGAAGGAACCCTTGTGGGTGTGGAAGTTCTTCCCCGCTTCGAGCGTGAACGTGTAGTGGCGGCCCTTGGGGTCGGTCAGCTGAACCTGGTCCCCGACCTTGAAGGGCCCGCGCCTGCGGGCGGCACCGGTCGGTTCGGACATGTGACCAGCCTACCGGTCGTTCGAGGGGCCGCCGACCATCTCAGTTCGGCCTGGCCATGGCCTTCACGAAGGCGCGTTCCACGTCCGCGGCGGACAGGACGCCGTAGATCTCGCCGGACTCCTCCACCACCAGGTATTCGGTGGCGGGGGTCGCGCGCAGGACGTCGAGGAGGTCCTCGCCGGCGAGCTCGGCGGAGATGCGCATGCCGTCGGTGAGGTCCTGGGCGAGGCCGCTGACGTCGACCCAGGGGCGGCGGTGTTCCGGTACGCCGACGATGGCGGCCTCGCGTACGAGCGAGAGGGGTTCGCCGTCGGCGTCGACCACGACCAGGGCGCGGGCGCCGGCGTCGTTGGCGCGGCGCAGGGCTTCGGAGAGCGGGGTGTCGGTCTCCACGGGGACCGCGCGGCGGGTGAGGTTGCGGGCGCGCAGCTCGGGGAGGTGTTCGCGCAGACGGGCCATGCGGAGGCTGTTGCCGGCGCCGGTCCAGATGATCGCGGCGAGGATGGCGGCGAGCAGGGCGTCCGTGACGGTGTCCATGCCGCCGACGTCCTCGGCGTTCGAGCCGAGTGCGCCGGTCTGGGTGAGCAGGGGGAGGCCGATCAGGACGGCGACGGCGAGGGCGCGGCCGACCCAGGCGGCGGCGATGGTGCCGCTCATGGGCTTGCCGGTGATCTTCCAGACGACGGCGCGGAGCATGCGGCCGCCGTCGAGGGGCAGGCCGGGCAGCAGGTTGAACGCGGCGACGATGAGGTTGGAGATCATCAGGCCCGCGATCAGGACGCCGGGGACGGTGCCCCGGTCCACGGTCTGCATGGCGAGGTAGAAGATCCCCGCGAGGATCAGGGAGAGCAGGGGGCCGACGAAGGCCAGCACGAACTCGCGGCCGGGGGTTTCGGTCTCCTTCTCGATCTCGGAGACTCCGCCGAAGAACTGGAGCTGGATCCGGCGCACGGGCAGCTTGAAGCGCAGGGCGGCGACGGTGTGGGCGAGTTCGTGGATGAGGACGGAGGCGTAGAAGGCGACCGCGAAGAAGAGGGAGACGAGGTAGCGGGCGGCGCCGAGTTCGGGCAGTACGCGATCCAGCTGGCCGCCGAACACCCAGGTGATGAGGGCGGCGACGAGGAACCAGCTGGGGGCGACGTACACGGGGACGCCGAAGGGGCGGCCCATGAGCAGTCCGCCGCCGGGCTCTTTGGGTCGCCGGGGCGGGCGGCCCTTGCCGGTGCCGCTGCCGCTGCCCGTGCCCGTGTCGGAGTGGGCGAGGGTGCGGGGGGCTGTGGCGTGTTCGTCGGCCGGGTGGGGGGCTTCGTCGGCTCGGGGGGCGGCGGGTGCCTGGTCTGCTTCGGGGGTGCCGGGGTGGTGGGGGTGCGGCTCCGCGGGGGTTGCCGGACCGGTGGGTGCCTGGGTCCGCTTTCTCGTCGGACGGTGTGCCCTGTCCGGTGTTCGCCGGGTCGGTCTCGGGCGACCGGCTGCTCGGACGACGGCTGCCTCGGATGCCGACGGCCCGTCGGAGGCGGGGGTGGCCGGTTCGCCGGGCGGTGTTTGCGGGGGCGTCGGCGGGGTCTGGTTCTCGTGGGGCTCCGGGTCGGGGTGTGGGGTGTCGGTGGCCGGGGCCGACGGCCCTGGGTGGCGGTCGGTCGCCCGGTCGTTGCCGGAGCGCGGCTGCCCGCTCCCGCCGCTCTCGTCCACGATGTCCCCTCGATCGAAGCGTCTCCCTGTCCCGATCATGCAGGGCGGGAGGGTCTCTGGTCGATGGTATGCGGCCGTTGCGGCGCGTTCCGCCCCGGCACCCCCTCTGTTTTCCGCGCCGTCGCGTGCGGCGCGGAAAGGAGAGCGGCGCCGTCGTGTGCGGCGCCCGGACAGCGGCGGGCCCGCGGGAGGGCGGCGGGGCCCGCGGCTGGGTCACTGTCAGTGGTGGGCCGTATGGTCTGTGGTCATGGAAACGAGCACCGAGGGCACAGCACCGGACCCTGCGGGCGACGGCGCGCCGGCCGCGCCAGCGCCGCCGTCCCCGGCGGTCGGGCCCCCCGCGTCGGCCCCGGCGGCCGCGTGGCTCGGGCCGGGCCCGGCGGGGGCGTCCAGCGGAGCGGGCGCGCCGCCGGCGTCGGCCGAGGCCGCCTCGTCGGCGGCTCCGGCGGCCTCCGAGGGCACGGCCGCCGTGACCGTCGCCGTGCCGCCCCGCTCGTTGTCTCCCTCGCGTGCCAGTGACTTCATGCAGTGCCCTTTGCTCTACCGGTTCCGGGTGATCGACAAGTTGCCCGAGAAGCCCAGTGAGGCGGCGACGCGGGGGACGCTCGTGCACGCGGTGCTCGAGCGGCTCTTCGACGCGCCCGCCGCCGAGCGGACCGCGCCGCGTGCCAGGTCCCTCGTCCCCGGCCAGTGGGACCGGCTGCGCGAGAGCAGGCCCGAGGTCGTCGAGCTGTTCGCCGACGATCCGGAGGGTGAGCGGCTGGCGCGCTGGCTGGGTGAGGCGGAGCAGCTCGTGGAGCGGTGGTTCTCCCTGGAGGACCCGACGCGGCTCGAGCCCGCCGAGCGCGAGCTGTTCGTCGAGGCCGAGCTGGATTCCGGGCTCAGGCTGCGCGGGATCATCGACCGCGTCGACGTCGCGCCGAGCGGCGAGGTGCGGATCGTCGACTACAAGACCGGCAAGGCCCCGCGGCCGGAGTACGCCGAAGGCGCGTTGTTCCAGATGAAGTTCTACGCCCTCGTGGTGTGGCGGCTGAAGAACGTGGTGCCGCGGCGGCTTCAGCTCGTCTATCTCGGCAGCGGCGACGTCCTGACGTACGACCCGGTCGTCGCCGACCTGGAGCGCGTCGAGCGCAAACTGCACGCGCTGTGGGACGCGATCCAGTTGGCCACGGAGACGGGCAACTGGCGGCCGCGGCCCACCAAGCTGTGCGGCTGGTGCGACCACCAGGCCGTGTGCCCGGAGTTCGGCGGTACTCCGCCGCCGTATCCGCTCCAGATCGGGCCGCCCGAGTCCGGCGGCAGGGAGCAGGGCAGAATGGGGCCGGACTAGCTGAAGGAGACTCACCGTGGCCATCCGCGTCCTACTGGTCGACGACCAGCCGCTGCTGCGTACCGGCTTCCGGATGATTCTGGAGGCGGAGCAGGACCTCGCGGTCGTCGGCGAGGCCGGAGACGGACTCCAGGCGCTCGACCAGGTGCGTGCGCTGCAGCCCGATGTGGTTCTGATGGACATCCGTATGCCCCGGATGGACGGAGTGGAAGCGACCCGGCAGATCACCGGTCCCGGGCGGGACGGCCCGGCCAAGGTGCTCGTGCTGACCACCTTCGACCTCGACGAGTACGTGGTGGAGGCGCTGCGGGCCGGGGCCAGCGGGTTTCTGCTCAAGGACGCCCCGGCCAATGAGCTGGTGCAGGCGATCCGGGTGGTCGCGGCCGGCGAGGCGATGCTCGCGCCGAGCATCACGCGCCGGCTCCTCGACAAGTACGCCGGGCACCTCCCGTCCGGTGACGAGCCCGTCCCGGACACGCTGCACACACTGACCGAACGCGAGGTCGAGGTGCTGAAGCTGGTGGCCCGCGGGCTGTCCAACGCGGAGATCGCCGCCGACCTGTTCGTCAGCGAGACCACGGTCAAGACGCACGTCGGTCACGTCCTCACCAAGCTGGGGCTGCGCGACCGGGTGCAGGCCGCGGTGTACGCGTACGAGAGCGGGTTGGTGCGCCCCGGCGCGCAGTAGCCGGGTCCCCCGCGCCCGTACGGGGTGTACGTCGAGGGCGCCCCCTTCCGCGAGAAGGGGGCGCCCTCGGTGTAGGTACGACCGCGGGATCAGCCCTTGCTGATCTCCCAGAACCGGAACACCGTCGACGCGTCGAGGCAGTACTCGAGGCCGTAGACGTTGTCCCGGACGACCGCGTACTGCTTGGCCTGCCAGACCGGGATGACGGGGAGGTCCTCGGCGACGATGTCCTGGAGCCTGCCGTACTCCGCGTCGGTGGAGGCGCGGTCGCTCTGGGCGGCGGTCTTCGGGATGAGCTGACCGGTGATCGTGCTGTTGGAGTAGTTGTTGCTCAGCACATTGCCCTTGCCGAAGAACGGCGCGGTGAAGTTGTCGGGGTCCGGGTAGTCGGGCACCCAGCCCTTCACGTACACGCCGTACTTGCCCTGGGCGATGTCCTTCTCGTACTGGCTGTAGGCGACGGACTTCACGGTCGCGTCGAACAGCCCGCTGGCGTTGAGCTGTCCGGCGATGGTCCGGAACTCCTCGTCGGTGGCCGGGCCGTAGCGCGACGGCGTGGACCAGAGGGTCAGCTTCACCTTGCCGGTGATGCCCTCGGCCAGCAGCGCGGCCGCCGCCTTCGCCTTCGAGGGGCGGGCGCCGTAGGTGTCGAAGAAGGACGTGTCGTGGCCGGCGATCCCGGCCGGGATGATCGAGTAGAGCGGCGTCGCCGTGTTGTCGTAGACCTTGTTGACGAGGGCGTCGCGGTCGAGGAGGTAGGCGATGGCCTTGCGGACTCCGAGCTTGCCCGCCACCGGGTCGTCCATGTTGAAGACCATGTGCTGGACTTCGGCGCTGGTGCCCTCGACGACGTTGATGCCCTTGCCGGTGGACGTGTCGTTGTCGATGTCGGCGACGTCGGCGGCGGCCAGGCCCCGGTAGGCGGCGTCGATCTCGTTGTTCAGCAGCGCGTTCTTCAGGGCGGTCTGGTTGCCGTGGAAGAACGTGAGGGTCACGCCGGAGTTGTTCACCTTGGCGGTGCCCTTGTAGCTGTCGTTGACGGAGAAGACGGCCTTGTCGTCGTCGAAGGAGTCCAGCTTGTAGGGACCGGAGCCGACCGCGCCGCCGTCCTTGCGCAGTCCCGTCGCGGAGTAGGAGTTGTGGTCCACGATCGAGCCGGCGCCGGAGGCTATCTTGCTGGGGAAGGTGGCGTCGGGGGTCTTGAGGCGGAAGGTGACGGTCTTCGCGTCGGGCGTCTCGACCCTGTCCAGCATGGGGAACATGATCGCGGGGCCGGAGGCGTCGTTGATCTTCAGCATGCGGTCGAAGGAGAACTTGACGTCCTTCGAGGTGAGCGCGTCACCGTTGCTGAACTTCAGTCCGTCCCTCAGGGTGCACGAGTAGACCTTCGTCTCCGTGTCCGTGAACTTGCACTCCCTGGCGGCCTCGGGCTCGGGTTCCGTACCGCCCTTGGGGAAGCTCAGCAGCGACTGGAAGACGTTGTTGAACAGCAGCCAGGACCCCGGGTCGTAGCCGGAGGCGGGGTCGGTCGCCAGGACGTCGTCGGACATCCCCATCACGACCTCGGAGCCGGTGCCTCCGGAGTCGCCCGTGTCCGACCCGCATCCGGTGAGCAGGCCGGCGGCCAGCCCCGTCGCGACAGACAGGACCGGCCACTGGTTGCGCATGTTCACTACAGGTGCCTTCTCGTCAGGTCTCGAGAGCCCCGGGCTCCACGAGGCCCGGGGTCGGTACCCCTTGAGTCTAGGCAGTGCCGCGTCAGTCGCTCACACCGCGTCCGAGCTCCCAGAGCTGAAGCGTGGACGAGGAGTTGAGCGCCCACTCGGCGCCGGTGATGTCGTCCTGGGCGGCGATGTACTGCTTGCCCTGCCACAGCGGCAGCACCGGTACGTCGTTGGCAACGATGTCCTGGATGTCAGTGATGGACTTCGACGCGGTCAGACGGTCGGCCTCACGACGGGACTGCGGGATCAGGTTGCCGATGATCTCGCTGTTCGCGTAGGGCGAGCCGAGGAAGTTGTCCTTGTCGAGGAACGGCGCGATGTAGTTGTCGGCGTCGGGGAAGTCGGGGAACCAGCCCATTCCGTAGACGTCGTACTTGCCCTTCTGCTCGGCCGGGCGGAAGGTCGACCAGGGCTCGCCCTTGATGCGGACGTCGAACAGACCGCTGTTGTTCAGCTGCTGCTGCAGCTGCTGGAACTCGGTCTTGGTGGCCGAGCCGTAGTGGTCGGTCGTGTAGTGCAGCGTCAGCTTCACCGGGGTGGTGATGCTCGCCCTGGCGAGCAGCGACTTGGCCTTGGCGACGCTCGCGTCCCCGTACTTGTTGAAGAACGAGTTGGAGTGTCCGGTGATGGTGGCCGGGACCAGCGAGAAGAGGGGCTCGGCCGTGGAGCCGTACACCTTGGAGACCAGCTCGCCGCGGTTGACGAGCTGGGCCACCGCCTGGCGGACCGCCTTGGTCTTGACGGTCGTGGCGTCGGTGTTGAAGGCCAGGTAGCGGATCTCCAGGCCGGGCATCTCGACGAGGTTGACGTCGCCCTTCGAGTCGGTGGAGAGCTTCTGGATCTGGTCCGGCGTCATCGTGCGGGTCATCAGGTCGATGTCGCCCTTGCTGAGGGCGGCGCCCATCGCCGAGGCGTCCTCGAACGACCTCATCTCGACCTCGTCGTTCTTCACCTTCAGCGCACCCTTGTAGTTGGGGTTCTTGGTGAAGACGGCCTTGACCAGCTCGTTGTCCTTCTCCTCGGCCTCCATCGTGTAAGGCCCGGAGCCGTCGATCTTGAAGCCGTCGCGCAGCTTGTCCTTCTCGTAGTCGTCAGGGTTGACGATGCCGGCGACCGGGGTCGACAGCTTGAACGGGAAGGTGGCGTCCGCGGTCTTGAGGTGGAAGATCACCTCACGGTCGCCCTGCGTCTCGACGGTGTCGACGGTCGACAGCAGGGCGAACACACCGCTGTCGGCCTTGATCGAGCGGGCGCGGTCGATGGAGAACTTCACATCGGCCGCCGTGACGGCCTTGCCGCTGGAGAACTTCAGGTCCTTGCGCAGCTTGCAGGCGTAGCGCTCGTTGCCGGTGTCGGTGAAGCCGCAGCTCTCGGCGGCCTCGGGCTCCGGCTCGCCGTCGCCGCGGGGCTGGACCATCAGGGTCTGCACCGTCTGGCGCAGGATGTTCCAGGTGCCCACGTCGTACGCGTACGCCGGGTCGACGGGCGCGGGGGCGTCGCTGGAGGCGGTGAACCGGTCAGTGGTGCCGACGACGACCGAACCGCCGCCACTGCTCCCGCTGTCGGATCCGCCGCAGGCGGCGAGCACCGGGGCGAGCAGGCCGACGACCGCCGGCAGCACCAAAGTCTTGCGGTTCATGCTCGATTTTCTCCAGAGCTGTCGAGTCCGTGTACCCGGCATGCAGGGGTGGCGCGGCGGATCACGGGGGGTTGTGGCGATGTTCTCGCGACGAGATTAGTCCGCACCAGCACGACGGCTCGCAGCAACCGGAGTTGAGTTCCCATCACGCAGTGAGACCGGCTGCGGACGCACGGGAAACCCGCTGCGGGAAGGATTAGTACAGTGTTCCACTAATTGGGACACAAGGGCACGTCACCGCCCCCCGAAAAGGGGAGAGCTGCACATGTCGCCCCCGCTGTCGACCCCCTGGTGAGTGGCGAACGTCACACTCGCAACTCGGTGGGGGGGTACCGGAATTCGGCCATCCGGCGACCTTGAATTACTCCCTGCGACGTCTTGGAAATTCCCCGTATTCGGCTCCGTACGCTCGGTGAACGCTTAGCGCATTTCCGTCATCAAGCCGCGGAGAAATGGCAGGTCGACCTCTTCGAGAGAGGTCACGACAGTGCGCCGGGCGGCGGGTGCGATGGGGGCCACCGACGGGACGGCGACCACCCGGCAGCCGGCGGCCTCCGCGGCCGCGACACCGGTCGCCGTGTCCTCGATGACCGCGCATCTCGCCGGCTCGGCGCCGAGTCCGGAGGCCGCCAGCAGATACGGGTCGGGGAACGGCTTGGTGCGCGCCACCTCGTCGCCCGCCACGGTCAGCGCGAAGTGCTGGGAGCCGAGGGAGGTCAGGACCCGGTCGATGATGCGCCGGTGCGAGGCGGAGACCAGGGCGGTGGGGATCTCGTGCGCCGCGAGTTCGGCCAGCAGCCGTGCGGCGCCCGGCATCAGCGGCAGCGTACGGCCGATACGTGCCTCGAACCCGTCGTTGAGCAGCACCGTGAGTTCGGCGAGGGTGATGTCGGCACCGGTGGCCTCGATGAGGAAGCCCGCGCTGCGCGCCATGGGGCCGCCGACCACGACATGGCGCCAGGACTCGTCGAGCGGGTGCCCGAGGGCGGCGAAGACCTCGGCCTCGACGTCCCACCAGAAGCCCTCGGTGTCCACCAGGGTGCCGTCCATGTCGAGGAGCACGGCCTGCAGAGCGGAGCCTTCGGCCGAACGGGTACCGAGCGCGGGGACCGTACTGGTCATCCGGGCGCACCTCCTTGAGGGACGATCAGGCCGGCTGCCCTTTTTTGGCAAAAGGGCAACCGGCCTGCAGTGGACCGACCAGTGTACGACTTATCCGATCAGCATGCTCAGCATGCGTGGACGTACGTCCCGGCGCGCGTCACCGAGCCTCGCGGCGCGCGGCGCCACACGGCTTGTCGCAGCCCGGCACCTCGCCGCCCGGCTCGTCGCGCGTTTCATCGCGCGTTGAAGTACTTCGCCTCCGGGTGGTGGATCACGATCGCGTCCGTGGACTGCTCCGGGTGCAGCTGGAACTCCTCGGACAGGTGTACGCCGATGCGCTCCGGCTCGAGCAGAGCGGCGATCTTGGCGCGGTCCTCCAGGTTGGGGCAGGCGCCGTAGCCGAGGGAGAAGCGGGCGCCCCGGTACTGGAGGGCGAACATGTCCTCCATCCGGTCCGGGTCCTCGCCGGCGAAGCCCAGCTCGGAACGGACCCGGGCGTGCCAGTACTCGGCCAGCGCCTCCGCCAACTGCACGGACAGGCCGTGCAGTTCGAGGTAGTCGCGGTAGGAGTTCGCCTCGAAGAGCTTGGCGGTCTCCGTGCCGATCCGCGAGCCGACGGTGACGACCTGGAGCCCGACGACATCCCTCTCGCCGGACTCCTCCGGGCGGAAGAAGTCGGCCAGGCACAGCCTGCGGCCGCGGCGCTGGCGCGGGAACGTGAAGCGGGTGCGCTCGTTGCCCTGCTCGTCCAGGATGATCAGGTCGTCGTCCTTGGACACACACGGGAAGTAGCCGTAGACGACGGCCGCTTCGAGCAGGTTCTCGGTCTGGAGCTTGTCGAGCAGTCCGCGCAGCCGGGGCCGGCCCTCGCTCTCCACCAGTTCCTCGTAGGTCGGCCCGTCGCCCGTGCGCGCCTGCTTGAGGCCCCACTGGCCCTTGAACAGGGCGCCCTCGTCCAGCCAGGAGGCGTACTCCTTGAGCTGGATGCCCTTGATGACGCGGGTGCCCCGGAACGGCGGCGCGGGGACGGGGTTGTCGGTGGCGACGTCGGAGCGGACCGCGCCCTCCTCCGGCCGCTCCTCGACCTCGACCGCGGCCGCGCGCACCCGGCGCTGCTTCAGCTCGGGCAGCGCCGCACCGGGCACGCCCCGCTTCACGCCGATCAGCGCGTCCATCAGGCGCAGGCCCTCGAACGCGTCCCGGGCGTAGCGGACTTCGCCCTGGTAGATCTCGTGCAGGTCCTGCTCGACATACGCGCGGGTCAGCGCCGCGCCGCCGAGGATGACCGGGTAGTCGGCCGACAGCCCGCGCTGGTTCAGCTCCTCCAGGTTCTCCTTCATGATCACCGTGGACTTGACCAGCAGCCCGGACATGCCGATGACGTCGGCCCGGTGCTCCTCGGCGGCGTCCAGGATCGCGGAGACCGGCTGCTTGATGCCGAGGTTGACGACGTTGTAGCCGTTGTTGGACAGGATGATGTCGACGAGGTTCTTGCCGATGTCGTGCACGTCGCCGCGGACGGTGGCGAGGACGATGGTGCCCTTGCCCTCGGCGTCCGACTTCTCCATGTGCGGTTCCAGGTGGGCCACCGCCGTCTTCATGACCTCGGCGGACTGGAGGACGAACGGCAGCTGCATCTGGCCGGACCCGAACAGTTCGCCGACGACCTTCATGCCGTCGAGGAGTGTCTCGTTGACGATGTCGAGGGCCGGCCGGTCCTGGAGTGCCGCGTCGAGGTCGGCCTCCAGGCCGTTCTTCTCACCGTCGATGATGCGCCGCTTGAGCCGCTCGTCCAGGGGCAGGGCGGCCAGTTCCTCGGCCTTGCCCGCCTTGAGGGACTTGGTGGTGGCTCCCTCGAACAGCGCCATCAGCTTCTGGAGCGGGTCGTACCCCTCGGAGCGCCGGTCGTAGATCAGGTCGAGCGCGGTGGTGACCTGCTCCTCGTCGAAGCGCGCGATCGGCAGGATCTTGCTCGCGTGCACGATCGCCGAGTCCAGGCCCGCCTTCACGCACTCGTCGAGGAAGACCGAGTTGAGCAGGATGCGGGCCGCCGGGTTGAGGCCGAAGGAGATGTTCGACAGGCCCAGCGTGGTCTGGACGTCCGGGCGGCGGCGCTTCAGCTCGCGGATCGCCTCGATCGTGGCGATGCCGTCCCCCCGGGACTCCTCCTGACCGGTGCAGATGGTGAAGGTCAGACAGTCCATGAGGATGTCCGACTCGTGGATGCCCCAGTTCGTCGTCAGGTCCTCGATGAGCCGCTCGGCGATGGCGACCTTGGTCTCGACGGTGCGGGCCTGGCCCTCCTCGTCGATGGTCAGCGCGATCAGCGCGGCGCCGTGTTCCTGGGCGAGCCGGGTGACCTTCGCGAACCGCGACTCGGGGCCGTCCCCGTCCTCGTAGTTGACGGAGTTGATGACGGCCCGGCCGCCGAGCTTCTCCAGTCCGGCGCGCAGGACGTCGACCTCGGTGGAGTCCAGCACGATCGGCAGCGTGGAGGCGGTGGCGAAGCGGCCGGCCAGTTCCTCCATGTCGGCGACGCCGTCGCGGCCCACGTAGTCGACGCACAGGTCGAGCATGTGCGCGCCCTCGCGGATCTGGTCGCGGGCCATCTCCACGCAGTCGTCCCAGCGGGCGTCCAGCATGGCCTCGCGGAACTTCTTGGAGCCGTTGGCGTTGGTGCGCTCACCGATCGCCATGTACGCGGTGTCCTGGCGGAACGGGACGGTCTGGTAGAGGGAGGCGGCGCCCGGCTCGGGCTGGGGGCGCCGCTCGGTGGGCTCGACCCCCCGCACCCGCTCCACGAGCTGGCGCAGGTGTTCGGGTGTCGTACCGCAGCAGCCGCCGACCAGGGACAGGCCGTAGTCGCGTACGAAGTTCTCCTGGGCGTCGGCCAGTCCCTCGGGGCCGAGCGGGAAGTGCGCGCCGTCCTTGGTCAGCACCGGCAGACCGGCGTTCGGCATGCAGAGCAGCGGGATGCGGGAGTGGCGGGTGAGATAGCGCAGGTGCTCGCTCATCTCCGCGGGGCCGGTCGAGCAGTTCAGGCCGATCATGTCGATGCCGAGCGGCTCGAGCGCCGTGAGCGCGGCGCCGATCTCGGAGCCCAGCAGCATGGTGCCGGTCGTCTCGAACGCCATCGAGACCAGCAGGGGCAGGTCCACGCCGGTCGCGTCCATCGCCCGCCGGGCGCCCAGCACGGAGGTCTTCGTCTGGAGCAGGTCCTGCGTGGTCTCCACGATCAGGGCGTCCGCGCCGCCCGCGATCAGGCCCTCGGCGTTCGCCTGGAAGCCGTCGCGCAGGGTGCCGTATCCCACATGGCCGAGCGTCGGCAGCTTCGTACCGGGGCCGATCGAGCCGAGGACCCAGCGCTGGCGGCCGTCGCCGGTGCCGAACTCGTCGGCCACCTCGCGGGCCAGCCGGGCCCCGGCCTCGGACAGCTCGAAGACACGGTCGGCGATGTCGTACTCGGCGAGCGCCGAGTGGTTGGCTCCGAAGGTGTTGGTCTCCACACAGTCGACGCCCACCGCGAAGTAGGCCTCGTGGACGGAGCGCACGATGTCGGGGCGGGTCAGGTTCAGGATCTCGTTGCAGCCCTCGAGATTCTCGAAGTCCTCGAGCGTCGGGTCCTGTGCCTGGAGCATCGTGCCCATCGCGCCGTCGGCCACCACCACACGGGTGGCGAGGGCTTCGCGTAGGGCGTCGGTTCGGCTCCGGCTCGCGGCGGAGGCGGACGAAGGGGACGGATTCGGCAACGAGGCCATGGAAGATGCTCCCTGGAGTGCGACGGCTGTCGGCTTTGCGCTTCCCATGGAAGGCGCACCCGGCCAGGGTAGCCCGGGGCAGGGCCGTACGGTCAGGGGCGTCCACGGGCCGGACGGGTGTGCCGTATGTGTGCCATGTGGGGGTTCAGGCGAAACAGCCGGCGCCGAGCCATTGGCGAGAGGTCGACAGCGGACGGTAGTGTTCGACATTGCCGAACGGGGCGGTATACGAACGCCGACCGACGGCCGAGGGGACGGAGGGCAGGACGGGGATGGCACGGAACATCCAGTCGCTCGAACGGGCGGCCGCGATGCTGCGGCTGCTCGCGGGCGGCGAGCGACGGCTCGGCCTCTCGGACATCGCCTCGTCGCTGGGCCTCGCCAAGGGCACGGCCCACGGCATACTGCGCACGCTGCAGCAGGAGGGGTTCGTCGAGCAGGAGGCGGCCTCGGGGCGCTACCAGCTGGGCGCCGAGCTGCTGCGCCTCGGCACCACGTATCTCGATGTGCACGAGCTGCGGGCGCGCGCCCTGGTGTGGACGGACGACCTGGCCCGCTCCAGCGGCGAGAGCGTCTATCTGGGCGTGCTGCACCAGCAGGGCGTACTGATCGTGCACCACGTCTTCCGGCCCGACGACAGCCGGCAGGTGCTGGAGGTCGGGGCCATGCAGCCGCTGCACTCCACGGCGCTCGGCAAGGTCCTCTCGGCCTACGACCCGGTGGCGCACAGCGAGGTCCTGGAGGCCGAGCGCAAGGTGTTCACGCCGCGCACGATCAGTGAGCTGGACCAGTTCGAGGGCGTGCTCGACCTGACCCGCGCGCGCGGGTACGCGGACGATGTCGAGGAGACCTGGACGGGGGTCGCCTCGGTCTCCGCACCGATCCACAACCGGCGGCGGATGCCGGTCGGCGCGGTGGGCATCACCGGGGCCGTGGAGCGGGTCTGCAAGGACGGGCAGCTGCGTCCGGACCTGATCGCGGCGGTCCGGGACTGCGCCCGGGCGGTGTCACGGGATCTGGGCGCGGGGCGGTTCTGAGGTCCGTACGCCGCGCGGCTCCGCGGTTCGTGCGGGACCCCGCGCGGTTCTGAGGTTCGTACAGGAAAAGGCCGGGATGCCAAGGGCGTCCCGGCCTTCGTCGTGCCACCTCAAGATCGATAACTCGTGGCGATCAATAACGATCGTGCTTTCGATAACAGAGCTCTTGACGTGCTGGTAACGCGGAAGCAAGACTCCCGTCCATCGGTCGGCATTGTCGAACACCTACCGGCAATACGCGTTAGAGTGTGGCAACGCCAAGGGCCGTATCGCTCTCTCTCCCTGAGAGCACGAACCACCGGAGGGACCCGGGGTTCGGCTTCCCCTGGACGAAGGACAAAGGAGTCGCGGGTGTCCAGCTCCGACATCTTCATCGGCGAGACCATCGGTACCGCCGTACTCATCCTGCTGGGTGGTGGCGTGTGCGCCGCCGTCACGCTGAAGGCCTCCAAGGCGCGCAACGCCGGCTGGCTCGCCATCACCTTCGGGTGGGGCTTCGCGGTTCTGACCGCGGTCTACATCTCGGCGCCGCTTTCCGGTGCCCACCTCAATCCGGCCGTGACGCTCGCGCTCGCGATCAAGGACAACGACTGGAGCAACGTCCCCACCTACTGGGCGGGACAGCTGCTGGGCGCCATGATCGGTGCCGCCCTGGTCTGGGTCGCCTACTACGGCCAGTTCCACGCGCACCTCACCGACCACGAGATCGTCGGCGGTCCGGGCGCACAGGCCACCAAGACCAAGGCCGTAGAGGCCCAGGAGACGGGAGCCGGCCCCGTGCTCGGCGTCTTCTCCACCGGCCCCGAGGTCCGGAACGTGGTGCAGAACCTCGCCACCGAGATCATCGGCACCGTCGTCCTCGTGCTCGCGATCCTCACGCAGGGCCTGAACGACAACGGCAACGGCCTCGGCACCATCGGCGCCCTGATCACCTCGCTCGTGGTCGTCAGCATCGGCCTCTCCCTCGGTGGCCCGACCGGCTACGCGATCAACCCGGCCCGTGACCTCGGTCCGCGTATCGTGCACGCCCTGCTCCCCCTGCCCAACAAGGGTGGTTCCGACTGGAGCTACGCCTGGATCCCGGTTGTCGGCCCGCTGATCGGCGCCGCGATAGCCGCAGGCATATACAACGTCGCCTTCGCATAACAGCACCGCTGGAAGCACTCGCTCGAGAGCCGCTCGCACCACAGCACCGCTCGAAGCACCGCGCCGTAGATACAGCCCCTTTCATACGGACCTTTCAGGAGCACACCGTGACCGACGCACACACCGCCGGCCCCTTCATCGCCGCGATCGACCAGGGCACCACGTCCAGCCGTTGCATCGTCTTCGACCGGGACGGCCGTATCGTCTCCGTCGACCAGAAGGAGCACGAGCAGATCTTCCCGAAGCCGGGCTGGGTCGAGCACAACGCCGCCGAGATCTGGACCAACGTCCAGGAGGTCGTCGCCGGAGCCGTCGAGAAGGCCGGCATCACCCGCGACGACATCAAGGCCATCGGCATCACCAACCAGCGCGAGACCACGCTGCTCTGGGACAAGAACACCGGTGAGCCCGTCCACAACGCCCTCGTCTGGCAGGACACCCGCACCGACGCGCTCTGCAAGGAACTCGGCCGCAACGTCGGCCAGGACCGCTTCCGCCGCGAGACCGGCCTGCCGCTCGCGTCGTACTTCGCCGGCCCGAAGGCCCGCTGGCTGCTGGACAACGTCGAGGGCCTGCGCGAGCGCGCCGAAGCCGGCGACATCCTCTTCGGCACCATGGACACCTGGGTCATCTGGAACCTGACGGGTGGTGTCAACGGCGGCAAGCACGTCACCGACGTCACCAACGCCTCCCGCACCATGCTGATGAACCTGCACACCATGCAGTGGGACGACAAGATCGCCGAGTCCATCGGTGTCCCGCTGGCGATGCTGCCCGAGATCCGCTCCTCCGCCGAGGTGTACGGCGAGATCACCGGCGGCAAGCTCGGCGACCTGCTCGGCGGCATCCCCGTCGCCTCCGCGCTCGGCGACCAGCAGGCGGCCCTGTTCGGCCAGACCTGTTTCTCCGAGGGCGAGGCCAAGTCCACGTACGGCACCGGCACGTTCATGCTGATGAACACCGGTGACAAGATCATCAACTCGTACAGCGGGCTGCTGACCACCGTGGGCTACCAGATCGGCGACCAGAAGCCGGTCTACGCCCTCGAGGGTTCCATCGCCGTCACCGGTTCGCTCGTGCAGTGGATGCGCGACCAGATGGGCCTGATCAAGTCCGCCGCCGAGATCGAGACGCTCGCGTCGTCGGTCGAGGACAACGGCGGCGCCTACTTCGTGCCGGCCTTCTCCGGTCTGTTCGCCCCGTACTGGCGCTCCGACGCCCGCGGTGTGATCGCCGGTCTCACCCGGTACGTCACCAAGGCGCACATCGCGCGCGCCGTCCTGGAGGCCACGGCCTGGCAGACCCGCGAGATCACCGACGCCATGACGAAGGACTCCGGCGTCGAGCTCGCGGCCCTCAAGGTCGACGGCGGCATGACCTCCAACAACCTGCTGATGCAGACGCTCTCGGACTTCCTGGACGCGCCGGTGGTGCGTCCGATGGTCGCCGAGACCACCTGCCTCGGCGCCGCCTACGCCGCCGGTCTCGCCGTCGGCTTCTGGACCAACACCGAGGACCTGCGGGCCAACTGGCGCAGGGCCGCGGAGTGGACCCCGAACATGGCCGCGGAGACCCGCGACCGTGAGTACAAGAGCTGGCTCAAGGCCGTCGAGCGGACCATGGGCTGGATCGAGGACGAGGAGTAAGAACCCGCATGACCAGTCAGCCCACCCTTCAGTCCGTGCCTGCCCTCGGTACGCACCCGGCCTCCGGCTCCAACCCGAGCCGCGCCGAGACCCGGGAGCAGCTTTCCAAGGCGACGTACGACCTCCTCGTCATCGGCGGCGGCATCCTCGGCATCTCCACCGCCTGGCATGCCGCGCAGTCCGGGCTGAGGGTGGCCCTGGTCGACGCCGGCGACTTCGCCGGCGCCACCTCCTCCGCCTCCTCCAAGCTTCTCCACGGCGGTCTGCGCTACCTGCAGACCGGCGCGGTGAAGCTGGTGGCGGAGAACCACTTCGAGCGCCGTGCGGTCTCCCGCCAGGTGGCCCCCCACCTGGCGAACCCGCTCACGTTCTACCTCCCCGTGTACAAGGGCGGGCCGCACGGCGCGGCGAAGCTCGGGGCAGGCGTCTTCGCGTACTCCGCGCTGTCGGCGTTCGGCGACGGCGTGGGGCACCTGCTCGGCCCCTCGAAGGCCGCGCAGGACGTGCCGGAGCTACGCACCGAGAACCTGAAGGCCGTGGCCGTGTACGGCGACGACCAGATGAACGACTCGCGGATGGCCCTGATGACGGTCCGCGCGGCCGTCGAGTCGGGCGCCGTCGTCCTCAACCACGCCGAGGTCACCGGCCTGCGCTTCACCAGGGGCCGGGTCACGGGCGCGGAGCTCAAGGACCGGACGAACGGCGAGGAGTTCGGCGTCAACGCGCGCCTCGTCCTCAACGCGACCGGCCCGTGGGTCGACCACCTGCGCAGGATGGAGAACCCGGACGCGGCTCCGTCCATCCGCCTCTCCAAGGGCGCGCACCTGGTGCTGAAGCGCACCTCGCCCTGGAAGGCGGCGCTGGCCACCCCGATCGACAAGTACCGGATCACCTTCGCCCTCCCCTGGGAGGACATGCTGCTGCTCGGCACGACCGACGAGGAGTACGAGGGCGAGCCGGGCGACGTCGCGGTCAACGAGAAGGACATCGCCCAGATACTGGACGAGGCCGCGTTCTCGATCCGCGACCAGCAGCTCTCCCGTGACCTGATCACGTACTCCTTCGCCGGTCTGCGGGTGCTGCCCGGCGGTCCCGGCGACACCTCGAAGGCCAAGCGCGAGACGGTCGTCACCGAGGGCCGCGGCGGGATGCTGTCCGTCGCGGGCGGCAAGTGGACCACCTTCCGCCACATCGGCCGTACGGTCATGAAGAAGCTGGAGTCGCTGCCGGGCCATCCGCTCGGTGAGGACTTCGAGCCGATCAACGAGCTGCCGAAGAAGCTGCCGCTGCCGGGTGTCGCCAACCCGCGCGCGGTCGCCCACCGGCTGCTGGTCGACGGCCCGGCGCCCGGCCCGCGCATGGCCGCCGACACGGCCAAGCACCTGGCCACGCACTACGGTTCGCTCGCCTTCGACATCGCGCGCCTGGCGAACGACAACCCGGAGCTCGGCGAGCGCGTCCACCAGGACGCCCCGGAGATCTGGGCGCAGGTCGTCTACGCCCGGGACAACGAGTGGGCCGAGACGGCGGACGACGTGCTGCGCCGCCGTACGACGCTGACGATCCGCGGCCTCGCCACGGACGAGGTCCGGGGCAAGGTGCAGGACCTGCTCGACAAGAAGTAACCACCCGCGATACGGGCAGGGGCGGCTCCTACGGGGCCGCCCCTGCCCGTATCGCGGACGTCTCGGACTCGCGTAGCCCGCCGGCTGCTTCAGGACAGCGACGCCACCACGGCCCGTACGTCGTCCGGTCCCGTCAACTCGGCACGTCGCACGATCAGTTCCCGGCCCAGGAGCAGCGCCCGGCGGGACGCCGGTACCGGGTCCGGGAGCGTTGTCAGGTCGGTGAGGTGGGCGAAGCCGATGACGCGGCGGACGATCTCCGTACCGGCGAAGCCCAGCGACTCGGCCCACACGCGGTCGAGGAAGCGGTCGAGATAGGCGTCGTCGAAGAAGGTGTCGACGCGGGTCGGCCACAGCCGGCGGAACTGAGCCGCGAACGCTTCCCAGGACAGCCGGAGTTGCTCACCGTGATCGGTGAGCGTGCCGAGGGCCCGCGCCCGCTCCTGCGACACCAGGGTGTTCGCCCAGTACAGCCCGAGGTCGAAGCCGATCGGGCCGACGAAGGAGAACTCGGGGTCGAAGACCCGGACGACCGGGGCGCCGTCGCGCTCGCCCACCATGACGCTGCCCGTGTGGAGGTCACCGTGGAGCGGGGCCTGCGCGCTCGTCATGAAGACGTGGCGGAGGTCGGCGACCTCGGTGCGCAGGCGCGGGTCGGCGCGGAACGCGGCCGCCAGGTCGTCGAGTCCGGGGTGCCAGTGGTTGTGCTCGTGTTCGATGTACGGCTCGGAGAGGACCACGTCCTCGGTGATCTTGCACAGCTCGGGGCTGACACAGGCCGCGATCAGCGCCTTGCGCTCGGCTGACGGCATGCCGAAGCCGCTGGTCGCGAAGGAGAGCTGGGCGACGAACTCGCCGATGCGGCGCGAGGTGTCGGGGCCGTACGCGGCGCCCTCGTTGAGGACCGTGCGCAGGACCTCCAGGTCGGACATGTCCTCCATGACGAGGGCGTGGTTCTCGCCGTCGTAGCCGTGGATCGCCGGGATCTTGTCCGGTGCGACCCCGGCGACCTGCTCGTAGGCCCGGGCCTCGGCGTCGGCGCGCTCGGGGCTCATCGGCCAGGAGGGGCCCGCCACCCGCACCCAGGGCAGGGCCTGCTTAGTGAGAGCGCGGCGACGGGCAGGCGGGTACGGGACATGAGGCGCTCCAGGGCGGGGCGAAGAGGATGAAGAGGGAGTGCCGGTCCGGAGCGGCAGGGGAGGAATCACGCCAGGGCCGCGTGCGAGGCGTACGCGGCAGGGCCTCGCCGGTACACGGGGAACTCACGGCGGGCGCGGGCGCTTTCGGGCGCTCCGGGTCAGGTCAGCGACAGCGGGCTGTGGTTGACCGGAGCAAGTCCACGTACAGCCGCCGCACGAGCAGCAGCGCCTTCATACCCAGATCATGAGAACGTTTCCAGCCACGCGTCAAAGATCGAGACCCGGTTTCTCAGTAGTTGAGACAACAACTTCGTCACACTCGGCCGTCCGGCCGCCGGGAGTTACCATCACGGGACCGGCACCCGACCCGGGACAGTGAGGCTCCGATGACGACAACACCAGGCGCGACAGCGATGCGACGCTGTACCGGCGCGGTGTGTCGCGGCTGATCACAGGCTTTCCGGCCACCCGATCTCCGGCTTTTCGCCTCCCGCGCGGGGCGCGGCGCCGCCCCCTTCCCCCTCGCTTGCGCCCGGATGCCCGTCTCGGCATTCGGACATCCCTTCCAGCACCCTGGAGTTGCTCCCATGACCCTGCTGACGACCTGGCCCGAGTCCGGACCGGAGACCGTGGTGCGCCGCACCTCCGACCCCGCCGAGATCGCCGCCGCGCTCGCGCCGCTCGGGGTCCGCTACGAGCAGTGGCCGGTCCGCGCGGACGTGCCGGCGGACGCGGACAGCGACACGGTGTTCGCCGCGTACGGCCCGGAGATCGACCGGTTGAACGCCGAGGAGGGCTTCACCACGGTCGATGTGCTCGGGCTGCACCCGAGCGACGACCCGGAGTACCCGGTGAAGGCGAAGGCCGCGCGCGCGAAGTTCCTCCAGGAGCACACGCACGACGACGATGACGAGGTCCGCTTCTTCGTCTCGGGCTCCGGGATCTTCTATCTGCATGTGAACGGCGAGGTCCACGCCGTGTACTGCGAGAAGGGCGACCTGCTGGGCGTGCCGCGCGGTACGACGCACTGGTTCGACATGGGGACGCGGCCCGCCTTCACCGCGATCCGCTTCTTCCACGAGGAGGACGGCTGGATCGGCAGCTTCACCGGCTCCACCATCGCGTCCCGGTTCCCGGACTACGACACGATCCACGCCGGTCACGTGGGTTCTGCCGCATGAGTTCGGTCTTCGACATCGACTCCGTGGTGCTCGACATCGAGGGCACCACGAGCGCCACGGGGTTCGTCGTGGACGTGCTCTACCCGTACTCGCGCTCTCGTTTCGGAGCACTGCTCACCGAGCGGAGCGGTGATCCGGAGGTGGCGCGGGCGGTGGCGCAGGTACGGGAGTTGCTCGGCGAGCCGGACGCCGATGCCGTACGCGTCGAGAAGGCGCTGAACGAGTGGCTCGACGACGACCGCAAGGCCACGCCGCTGAAGACCCTTCAGGGCCTCGTCTGGTCCGAGGGCTTCGCCCGGGGCGAGCTGGTGTCGCACTTCTACGACGACGTGGTGCCGGCGCTGCGCGCGTGGCACGCGGCGGGAGTGCGCCTGCATGTGTACTCGTCGGGTTCGGTGGCCGCGCAGCGCGCGTGGTTCAGGTCGAGCCCCGAGGGCGATCTGCTGCCGCTGGTCGAGGGGTTGTACGACACCGAGAACGCGGGGCCGAAGCAGGAGCCGGAGTCGTACCGGACGATCGCGGCGGCGCTGGGCACCGGGGCCGACCGGATCCTCTTCCTCTCCGACCGGCCGGGCGAGCTGGACGCGGCCCGCGCCGCGGGCTGGCGGACCGTCGGTGTCCGGCGGCCCGGAGAGCCGTACTACGAGCAGGGCGTCGGGGACCACGCGCAGGCGGGGTCGTTCGGCGGGATCACCATCGCAAGGAGCACCGCATGACCGTCGACACGTCAGTTCCGGACCTGGAGGGGGCGGGCGCGGTCCTGGCCGCCGAGTCCGCCCGCTTCGCCTCCTTCGGCTGGATGCGCGGCACGTCGGGCAACCTGTCCGTGGTCCTGTCCCGTGACCCGCTGCGGCTCGCGGTCACGGCGAGCGGCCACGACAAGGGTGAACTGACGCCCGCGGACGTGGTCCTGGTGGACGGCGACGGTGCGGCCGTCGCCGGGGGCAGGCCCTCCGCGGAGGCCGCGCTGCACGCGCGCGTGGCCGCGCTGACCGGTGCGGGGGCCGTCGTGCATGTGCACACGGTCGCCTCCGTGGCCATGGGCCGCCGCGAGCCGGGCGGCATCGCGTTCCGGGACCTGGAGATGCTGAAGGGCGTCGGCCTGCCCGCCCATGACGTCGAGGTCACGCTGCCCGTCATCGCCAACAGCCAGGACATGAAGGTGCTCGGCGACCGTCTCGAGGAGGCGCGCGATCCCCGGATGCCGGCGGTGGTCGTGGCGGGGCACGGGCTGTATGTGTGGGGCGAGAACCCTCGTCAGGCCCGGCATCACACCGAGGTCGTGGAATGGCTGCTCGAGTTGGAGCTCACGCAGCGGTGACCCGGCCGGCCGCGAGGGTCCGTGCGCGGTCCGCCGGCCCCTCACCGCCTCGGTGACACCTCGTCGCGGCGGGCGGGGGTCCGGCTACCGCAGGTGCTCCCCCGGCAGTTCTCCCGCCGAGACCTCGAGCACGCCCCGCTCCGTCACCAGCCCCGTCACCAGCCGCCCCGGCGTCACGTCGAACGCCGGGTTGTGGCCGCGCGACCCGGCGGGAGCCGTCCGGATGCCCGACCACTCCAACACCTCGGCCTCGCCGCGCAGTTCGATGTGGATGCCGTCGCCCGTCGCCGTCGACAGGTCCACCGTCGTGGTGGGAGCGGCCACGAGGAACGGGATCCCCGCGTACGCGCAGGCCAGCGCGACCCCCACCGTGCCCACCTTGTTCGCCGTGTCGCCGTTGGCCGCGATGCGGTCCGCGCCGACGATCGCCGCGTCCACCTCGCCCCGCAGGATCGTGCCCGCGGCCGCCCCGTCCGCCTGGACGTAGTGCGGTATGCCCTCCTGGACGAGTTCCCAGGCGGTCAGGCGGGAGCCCTGGAGCAGCGGGCGCGTCTCGTCCGCGTAGACCACTTCCAGCTGTCCGCGCGCGTGCAGTTCGCGGATCACACCGAGCGCCGTACCCCAGCCCGCCGTCGCCAGCGCACCCGTGTTGCAGTGCGTCAGGACGCGGAGCGGACGGTCGGCGGCCACCCGCTTCAGCAGCCAGTCCGCCCCGTACGCCCCCATCGCCCGGTTCGCCCCGACGTCCTCGCGCTGCACCGCCGCGGCCTCCGCGAGCACCGCGTCGAGGCCCTCGTCGAAGCGGGTCAGCACGCGGTCCACGCACACCATGAGGTTCACCGCGGTGGGGCGTGCCGCGCGGATCCGGGCGACCGCCGCAAGGACCTGCGTACGGTCCCAGCCCTCGCGCTCGCCCTCCAGCACGGCCAGCGCGACCCCGTACGCGCCCGCCGCCCCGATCGCGGGCGCGCCGCGCACCACGAGTCGCTGGATCGCGTCCACCAGGCCGTCCACATCACGGACTTGGATGGTTTCGGTACGGTGCGGAAGCACGGTCTGGTCGATGAGCGCGAGGCTGTTTCCGGTCCAGTCGACGGCGCGCAGTTTCTGGGACATAACAGACACTCCTGATGTTCCGAAGATGCGCGCAACCGTACATGACCTCGAAGAACCACAGTTCGAGACAGTCGCACGCGTGTCCGGAAACCGGTGTTACAGTCCAGCACCCGCAGCCCGAAGGCCGATGCGAAGGAGGACGTGTGCTGCTCACGATGCGCCGCTTCCTCGATCACGGCCGGTGCGCCGGCGACCTCTGTCGCGGCTGACCCGCACCCGTCAGCGCCGACGTTCGCCCTCCTGCTCGCTCTCCCCCGCCCCGCGCTCCACCGGAGCGCGCCTTGCCGTACCCCCGGAAGGTCCTCCGATGCACCGCAGATCCCGTCGTACCCTCCAGCTCGCCGCTGCCACCACGCTCCTCGTGACCGGCCTCACCGCCTGCAACGCCGCCGCGAAGAACGACGCCTCCGGCACCGCGAAGAGCGGCGGCAAGTCCTTCACCCTGGTCACTCCCGACGGCGTCGGCCAGAACGAGTTCCTCAAGCTCGCCGTCGACGGGGTGAAGGCCGCGGCCGAGGCGCACGACGGGACGCAGAAGGTCTACCAGTCCACCGACACCTCCTCGCAGCAGCAGAACGTGCAGGCGGCCGTGGACGCCGAGCCGGACGTGATCGTGCTGGTCGGCTTCGAGTTCGCCGACGTGGTCGCGCAGCAGGCGAAGGCGCACCCCGAGCAGCAGTTCCTGATCGTCGACGCGTGCACCACCAAGACGTATCGGAACGTCAGCTGCGCGGTCTTCCGCGAGCACGAGGGCGTGTACCTGGCGGGCGCCGAGGCCGGGCTGCTGAGCAGGAGCGGCAAGGTCGGCGCGGTGGACGTGCTCGACACCCCCCAGTTCCGCCGCTACAGCGACCCGTTCGCGGCCGGCGCCAAGGAGGTGGCCGCGAAGACGTCCGCCTCCACCCGCTTCGTCGGCGGCCAGTCCCCGTTCGACGACTCGGCCCGCGCGAAGGAGCAGGCGAACTCCCTGCTCGCCAAGGGCTACGACCAGATCATGGCGGCGGCCGCGGCCGGCAACTACGGCGTCTTCGAGGCGGCGAAGGCCAAGGGCGCGTACGCGTACGGCGTCGACGTCAACCAGTGCGTCGCGGCGCCCGGCACGGTCGTCGACAACGTCATCAAGCGGACCGATGTCGCCGTGCGGAAGGGCATCGACCAGGTCCTGGGCGGCAAGGCGGGGACCACCGTCTCGTACGGCCTGAAGGAGGGCGGCATCAGCCTCACGGGGCTCGAGGACGGCGTGGCCACCTCCAAGTGCGTCATCGCCCAGCACAAGGACGTCCTGAAGAAGGTCACCGCGCTGCGCGACCGGATCGTCGCCGGAGAGCTGAAGGTCGATGACCCCGCCGCCGAGTGACGCTCCCCCGGCGGCCGTCGAACTCCGCGGGATCACCAAGCGTTTCCCCGGCACCCTCGCCAACGACGCCGTCGACCTGACGGTCCGCCGCGGCGAGATCCACGCCCTGATGGGCGAGAACGGCGCGGGCAAGTCCACCCTGATGTCGGTCCTGTACGGCATGGAGCGGCCCGACGCCGGTTCGATCCGGATCGACGGGCGCGAGGTGTCCTTCGCCGATCCCGGTGCCGCGATGGCCGCCGGGCTCGGCATGGTGCACCAGAGCTTCAAGCTGTTCGACTCGCTGACGGTCGCCGAGAACGTCGTGTACGCCGCCGAGCCGCGCCGCTTCGGTCTGGTGGACCGGTCCGCGGCCCGTCGGCGGGTGCGCGAACTCGCCGAGGTGCACGGCCTCGCCGTGGACCCGGACGCCCGCGTCGGTGAGCTGCCGGTCGGTCTGCGCCAGCGGGTGGAGATCCTGAAGCTGCTGCACCGCGGCGCCCGGACGCTCATCCTCGACGAGCCGACCGCGGTGCTCACGCCCGCCGAGGCCGACGCGCTGTTCGCGGTGCTCAAGTCGCTGGCCGCCGAGGGCCGTACGGTCATCCTGGTCACGCACAAGCTGCGCGAGGTCCTCGAAGGCAGCGACCGTGTGACGGTGCTGCGGGACGGCAGGGTCGTCGCCCGGCTGCGCACCGCCGGGACCACGGCCGACGAGATCGCGGCCGCGATGACCGGCCGCGCGGTGGAACTGGACCGCGTCCACGCGCCGGGCACACCGGCCGACGTGGTCCTGGGCGTGCGGGGGCTCACCACGGACGCCGTGCGCGAGGTCGAACTGACGGTCCGCGCGGGCGAGATCGTCGGTATCGCGGGCGTCGCCGGCAACGGGCAGAGCGAGCTGGTCGAGGCACTGGCCGGGCTGCGGCCGACCGCCGCCGGGCAGGTCACGCTGCGGGGCGAGGACATCACGCACGCCTCGGCGACCGAGCGGCGCGCCAGGGGCCTCGCGTATGTGCCCGAGGACCGGCACGCGGTCGGCACCGCGCCCGCCGCGTCCGTCGCGGACAACCTCGCGATGGGGCACCACCGAACGTCGCTGTCGTCCCGGGGACTGCTGTCAGCCGCGGCCGTCCGCGCCCACGCGCTGGGGCTCGTCGAGCGCTTCGGTATCAAGGCGGCCACCCCCGAGGTGCCCGCGTCCGCCCTGTCCGGCGGCAATCTCCAGAAGCTGCTGATCGGCCGCGAGCTCGCCCACGAGGCACCGCTGCTGCTGGTCGAACAGCCCACGCGCGGCGTCGACATCGGCGCCGTCCAGAACATCCACGACCAGCTGATCGCCTACCGCGACGCCGGTCACGCCGTACTCCTGGTCTCGGCCGAGCTGAGCGAGATCCGCGGGCTCGCCGACCGGGTGCTCGTCATGTACGAGGGCCGGGTGACGGCGACGTACCCGAAGGACGAGGCGGACGAGCGGACGCTGGGGCTCGCGATGGCGGGAGCCGCCGCACCGGCAGAGGTCGGAGACTGACATGAACCGCATCACCGGGGCCCTGCGCTCCCCCGTCGCCTTCTCGATTCTCGCCGGAGTCGTCATCGGCGCGCTGTTCCTCGTGGGCACGGGCGCCGACCCGGTCGCCGCCTACGGCGCGGTCATCGGCGGCTCGCTCGGCGCGGACGGCATCGGCTCGACCCTGAGCACCGGCACCAGCGTCCTCGGCATGGCGCTCGCGCTGGCGATCCCGCTGCGTGCCGGGCTCATCAACCTGGGCGGGGACGGCCAGCTGGTGCTCGGCGGGATCGCCGCGGCGGTCACCGGCCTGTACGCGCCGCTGCCCGCCCCGCTCACCGTCGTGCTCGCCCTCTTCGCCGGCATGGCGGCAGGCGCCGGCTACGCGGCCCTGGCCGCCCTGTGCGAGAACCACCTCGGGGTTCCGCTCCTGGTCAGCAGCCTGCTTCTGAGCTATCCGGCGGCGTCGTTCGCCTCGTACCTGGCCCGTTATCCGCTCAAGGAACCCGGCTCCAGCCTCCCCCAGACCCGTCAGCTGCCCGACGGGGTCGCGCTGCCCGCCTTCGGCGGGTCGACCGTGACCGTCGGGCTGGTCCTGGTGGCGCTCGCGGCGGCCGCGTACTGGTTCGCGGACCGGCGCACGGCGATCGGCTACGAGGTCCGGATGACCGGCCTGAACTCCCGCTTCGCCGCGTATGCGGGCATCGAGCGGAAGGGTCTGACGCTCCGTCTGATGGCGGTCTCGGGCGCGCTGGCCGGACTCGTCGGCTCGATCGGCGTGCTGAGCTTCCCGTACCGCTTCGTCGACGGCTCGCTCACCGCTCCCGGCCACACCTGGACGGGCCTGACCGCCGCGCTGCTGGCGGGGGCGGCCCCGCTGGGCACGGTGGTCGCGTCGTTCTTCTTCGCCGTCCTCCAGGTCGGCGGGCTCTCGATGGAACGGACGACCGAGGTGCCGCGCGAGCTGACCCAGGTCCTCCAGGCCATCGTCATCGTGTTCCTGGCGGCCCGGCTGCGGTTCCCGCGGTTCTCGCGGTTCCGGCGAGGGCGCGAGAAGCCGTCCGCACAAGGGGAGTTCGCCTGATGTTCTTCGACTCCGACCTCCTCATGTCGGCGCTGCGCGCGCTCACGCCCATCCTGCTGGCCGCGCTCGGCGGGGCCCTGTGCGAGCGCGCGGGCGTCTTCAACATCGGCCTCGAGGGCATGATGCTGATGGGCTGCTTCACGTCCGTCGCCACCAGCTGGTTCACCGGCAGCCCCTGGCTCGGCGTCCTGGCCGCGGCACTCGCCGCCGCCGGATACTCCCTGATCCTCGCCGTCGGCGCGGTGACGCTGCGCGGGGACGCGGTGGTCCTCGGCATCGCCATGAATCTCCTGGCCGTGGGTCTGACCGGCTTCCTGCTGCGTACGGTCTTCGGTGTGCAGGGCACTTTCGACGATCCGTCACTGGCCGGGCTGCCGCTGGTCGGCGGCTTCTCGCCGCTCGCCTACCTCGCCTGGGCGGCGGTCGGCGTGGCCGCGCTGATGCTGTCCCGGCATGGGTGGGGTCTGCGGCTGCGCGGAGTCGGCGAGGCTCCGGACGCGGCGGCCACACTCGGGGTGAGCCCGGCGAAGTACCAGTACGCGGCCGTGCTCGTGTCGGGTGTGCTGTGCGGGCTCGCCGGGGCCCAACTCGCCCTCGGCAACGTGACGTTGTTCTCCGAGAACATGACGGCGGGACGCGGCTGGATCGCGGTCGTCGCGGTCATGCTGGGCCGTGCGCTGCCGCTCGGGGTCCTGCTCGCCGCACTGCTGTTCGGCGTCGCCGAGGCGGCCGGCTTCCGCCTTCAGGGCCTCGGCCTGCCGCAGCAGGCGACCGACGCCGCGCCGTACGTCGTCACCCTCGGCGCCCTCTTCCTCACGACGGCCCGCCGCCGTCGCCGTATCCGTGCCACTGGAGCCACCTCATGACGCAGGACCTGCTGCCCGTCACCCGCATACCCCGCACCGGGCTGCCCCCGTACGCCGTGGTCGTCGGCGACCCGGCGCGCGCCGCGGCCGTCGCCGCACTGCTCGACGGTGCCGAAGAGGTCTCGTACCACCGCGAGTACCGGGTGTTCCGCGGGGCCTGGAAGGGTCTGCCGGTCACGGTCGCCTCGCACGGGGTGGGCGGTCCCGGCGCGATCCTGCTGTTCCAGGAGCTGGCGGACGCGGGGGTCCGCACGTTTGTGCGGTTCGGCACGGCGGGCGCGATGAAGCCCGGGATCGGCGACGGCGACCTCGTCATCGCCGAGGCGGCCGTGCGCGACGACGGCGTGACACAGCAGCTGCTGCCGGCCGCGTACCCGGCCGTGTCCGCGCCGGAGGCGGTACTCGCCCTCCAGCGCGCCGCCCGCGAGACGGGTGCCCCGCACCACCGGGGCATCGTGTGGACCCGGGCCGCCTTCCAGCCCGGCCTCATCCCGCTCGACGGCTACGCCCGGGCCGGGCTCGCCGCGATCGAGATGGAGCTGTCCGCGCTGCTCGTGACGGCCTCGCTGCGCGGTCTCGTCGCGGGCGGGGTGCTCGTGGTGGACGGCGCGAACGCCGACGAACTGGTCGACGAGGACGCACTGCTGACGACGGGCGCCTACGACCCGCACCGGGACGTGGTGGCGGCGGGCGTGGAACGCGGCGCGGTCGTGTCGCTGGAGGCGCTGCGGCTGCTGGCGCAGGGTGCCGCCGGGACCGAGGGGACCGAGGAGTACACCGCATGAGCGAGACCGTCGATCTGCTGGTGCACGGCGGTGACGTGCTGACCGTGGACGAGGCCGGAACCCTCGTACGGGACGGGGCGGTCGCCGTCCGCGCCGGGGAGATCCTCGCGGTGGGGCCCGCCCAGGAGCTGCGGACGCGGTACGCGGCGGCCGAGGACATCGACGCCGAGGGCTGTCTCGTGCTGCCCGGCCTCGTCAACACCCATACGCATCTGGCGATGACGCTGCTGCGCGGCCGCGCGGACGACGTCACGCTCCAGCGCTTCCTGGAGCGGATGCTGAAGTGGGAGGCCGAGCTGCTGTCGCCGAAGAACGTGGCGGCGGCCGTACGGGTCGCGGTCGCCGAGAGCGTACGGGCCGGGGTGACGTCCGCGCTGGACATGTACTGGTTCCACGAGGCGGCCGAGCGTGCGGCGCGGGAGTCGGGCTGGCGGCTGCACACCGGCCCCACCTTCATGGACGTACCGGATCCGGCCGACGGCATCGCGTACGAGGACCGACTGGCGTGGGCGCGGCGCGACCTGGCCGACCGCGCGCACCGGCCCGGCACGCGCCCGGTCCTCTTCGCCCACTCGACCTACACCCTCTCTCCCGGGCAGCTCCTCGACATCGCCGCGCTGGCCCGGGAGTTCGGGGCGCTGCTGCACCTTCACGCGGCCGAGAACGCGACCGAGGTCGCCACCGTCGAGGTGCGTCACGGCAAGCGTCCGGTGGAACTGCTCGACTCGCTCGGGCTGCTCGGGCCCGATGTGCTGCTCGCGCACGCCGTCGATCTGACGGGTCCCGAGATCGCGGCGCTGGCCCGCACCGGCACCTCGGTCGCGCACTGTCCGGTGTCGAACCTCAAGCTGGGCTGCGGGATCGCACCGGTGCCGCGGCTGCTCAGCGCGGGTGTCACCGTCGGGCTGGGCACGGACGGAGCCGTCAGCTCCAACACGCTGGACGTGCTGGGTGCTTTGCGGCAGGCCGCCCTGGTGCACAAGGCGGGCGGCGACCCCACCGCGGTGGGCGCCGAGCAGGCCGTACGGATGGCCACCATCGAGGGGGCCCGCGCGCTGGGGCTCGGTGATCACCTGGGCTCGCTGGAGGCGGGCAAGCGCGCCGACCTCATCGTGCTCGACCTCGGCCGGCCGCATCTGTGCCCACCGCACGACCCGTGGTCCCTGCTCGCGTACGCCGCGCATGCGCCGGACGTACGGGACACCGTGGTCGACGGCAGGATCCTGATGCGCGGCCGTACACTCACCTCGCTCGACGAGGCGGCCGCGCTGGCCGAACTCGGCGCGCTTGCCTGAGCTGAGGACTTCCCGTCCCGTTCAGCCTGCTGAACCCCCATAATGGGCCGAGTCATCGGATGTCTGAGCGACAGGGAGGCCCCGCCATGGCAGTCACCGATGAGGCGATCGAGAAGATCAAGGGAATGATCGTCTCCGGCGCGCTGCGTCCCGGCGACCGGTTGCCCAAGGAGAGCGAACTCGCCGCCGAACTCGGGCTGTCCCGCAACTCCTTGCGCGAGGCGGTGCGCGCCCTGTCGCTGATCCGCATCCTGGACGTGCGGCAGGGCGACGGCACGTATGTGACGAGCCTGGATCCCCAACTCCTGCTCGAGGCGCTGAGTTTCGTCGTCGACTTCCACCGCGACGACACGGTCCTGGAGTTCCTCGCCGTGCGCCGCATCCTGGAGCCGGCGGCGACGGCGATGGCCGCGTCGCGCATCAGCGAGCGGCAACTGGACGCGCTCACCTCCCAGTTGGACGCGCTGGGCGCGGCACCCTCCGTGGAGGAACTCGTCGCCTGCGACCTCGAGTTCCACCGGGGCATCGTGCAGAGTTCCGGGAACTCGGTGCTGTGCTCGCTGCTCGACGGGCTGTCCGGGCCCACCACCCGGGCCAGGATCTGGCGCGGCCTGACGCAGGAGGACGCGGTCAGCCGGACCCTGCACGAGCACCGCGCGATCCTGACCGCCCTGCGCGACCGGGACGCGGAGGCGGCGCGGTCGTGGGCGACGGTGCACATCGCGAGCGTGGAGCAGTGGCTGCGCAGCACCCTGTAGGCGGCCTCCTCGAGCCGAGTGCACACCGGCCCTCCGGATCCATCGGAGGTCTCGGGCACCGGCAGGCGGCATAACAGCGGAGGTACCACCAGCTCACAGCCCCGCCCCGGGCCGGACATCGGACCTCCGACGGGCTTCCGAGGCCCGTGTCGCCCCAGAACGGCGCCCAGGCCGGCAGCGAATTCGATCTCTGACAGCTCGGATGAATGAGGGGTGTTCCTGGGTGGCTATCGGGGCAGTGATCCGTTCACTCCCCCGTGCAAGGGGGCTGCGGACGCCCCCGCCGCACGCCGTAAGGTTGGGACGTACGCGAGGGCACGTCGGAAGGAGGCACTGGGTGATCGAGCTCGAGGGGGTTCCCGAGCTGATCGACCCGGTCATGGTGGCCGCGTTCGAGGGCTGGAACGACGCCGGCGACGCCGCCTCCACCGCGGTCGCACATCTGGACAGGGAGTGGAAGGGCGAGGTGTTCGCGGCGCTCGACGCCGAGGACTACTACGACTTCCAGGTCAACCGCCCCACCGTGTGGCTGGACGGCGGCGTGCGCAAGATCACCTGGCCGACGACCCGCCTCTCGGTGGTGCGCGTCGGCGGGGAGAAGCCGCGTGACCTGGTGCTGGTGCGGGGCATCGAGCCGTCGATGCGCTGGCGCTCGTTCTGCAACGAGCTGCTGGCGTTCGCCCACGAACTGGGCGTGGAGCTGGTCGTCGTCCTGGGCGCCCTGCTCGGCGACACCCCGCACACCCGCCCGGTCCCGGTCAGCGGCGTCACGTCCGACCCGGACCTGGCCCGCACGATGGACCTGGAGGAGACCAAGTACGAGGGCCCCACGGGCATCGTCGGCATCCTCCAGGAGGCGTGCACCCACGCGGGCGTCCCGGCCGTGTCGCTGTGGGCGGCCGTGCCGCACTACGTGTCGCAGCCACCGAACCCGAAGGCGACACTGGCCCTCCTCAACCGCCTGGAGGACCTGATCGACGTACGCATTCCGCTGGGCGAGCTGCCCGAGGACGCGCGTGCGTGGCAGGTGGGCGTGGACCAGCTGGCCGCCGAGGACAGCGAGGTCGCCGAGTACGTGCAGTCGCTGGAGGAGGCCCGGGACACCGCCGAGCTGCCCGAGGCGTCGGGCGAGGCGATCGCCCGCGAGTTCGAGCGATACCTGCGGCGCAGGGACGGCGGCGGACCGGCGGCCGGCGGACACGCCACGGCGGACGGCAGCGACGGCACCTCGTATCTGCGGGACGCCCCCGGCGGCCGTACGCGGCCACCGAAGCCGCCGAAGCCGGAGGCCGAGGACGACGGCCCGGCCGACGAGGGGTCCGACGACTCGTCGGAGGACTGAACCACGACCACCGAGGGGGCGGTGCGCACACGGCGCACCGCCCCTTCGCATGCGATCACCCCTTCGCATGCGATCGCTCCTTCGCACGCATCCGCCACTTCGCCCGCAACCGCCGCTTCGGCTGCAACCGCCCCGTCGCGCCAACGGCCGCTCGGGCACCGTCATATGACACGCATCTCGGCAGCATTCGGCCGGATTGCTGCGTGACACCTCTTTCCAGTCGGATTGCACAGGTTTCCCCATTCAACTTGTTTCCAAACCAAGTTGGCGAAATCGGGCTGGACTGGACGGCACGGGCGTGCCAGGTTGTGCGTCGAAGGCGCGGTTCCGGGCCGGACCACGAAAGCCGGCCGCGGCGCCCCGGAAGGGGGCAAGTCATCCGCGCCGTCCGCTACTTGGCACCCGCAGCACGGACCGAAGGGAGCGGCACACGCGATGACCGACCAGGGACAGCCGGCGCAGGGCCCGGGAGCGTCCGGGCCGGGGCCCGACGGAGCGGGATTCACCTATCGAGGAGCCGAGCACGAGCTGATCGTCGTCGCCCGTCCGGAGGCGCGGCTGCGCGCCCGGGCCGACGGCGTCCGCTCGGCGGTGGGCGCCGACGTATCGGCCCTCAACATGTTCCTCAGTGACGAACAGCTCGCGCTCGAACCGCTGTTCGGCAGCGAGGAGCGACTCCAGCAGTCCATGACCACGGGCGTCGAGAACGTGCCCGACCTCGGACTCTTCTACCGGGTGCGCGGTGTGCGGAGCCGCGCCCAGGAACTGCGCGCACGCATCGCCGCACTTCCGGAGGTCGACACGGCGTATGTGAAACCGGGCGCCGTGCCCGCCTCCACCGGCTCCGGCAGGCCGACCGGAGAGAGCGCCGACGACAGCCGGCGGCTGAAGGAAGGCACGCCCGTCACCCCCGACTTCGGCAGCCGCCAGGGCTATCTGCGGCCCGCGCCCGAGGGGATCGACGCCCACTGGGCATGGCAGCGGCCCGGCGGCTCGGGGCAGGACGTGACGGTGATCGACGTCGAGGGCGCCTGGCAGTTGGGGCACGAGGATCTGGCCGCCAAGCTCGCCGGTGTCGTCGTCGGCACCCCGCTGACCGACCTCGCCTGGCGCAACCACGGCACGGCCGTCATCGGAGTGATCGGCGGCGACCGCAATGAGCGGGGCGTCACCGGCATCGTGCCGGACGCCGTGACCGCCGCCGCGTCCTTCCAGGGCATCGGTACGGCTGCCGCGATCCACGCGGCGGCCGACCGGCTCGGCCCCGGCGACGTCGTCCTGGTCGAACTCCATCGCCCGGGACCGCGGTTCGACTACGAACAGCGCGACGACCAGCGGGGCTACCTCGCGCTCGAGTGGTGGCCGGACGACTTCGCGGCCATCCGGTACGCGACCGCGAAGGGCGTCATCGTGGTGGAGGCCGCCGGCAACGGTGGCGAGTCCCTCGACGACGCGGCGTACGAGCGCCGCCCCGACGAGTTCCCCACGTGGTGGCGCAACCCGTTCAACCCCTCCCACCGGTCCTCCGGCGCGGTCCTGGTCGGCGCGGGCGCCCCTCCGCCCGGCACCCACGGCCGTGATCACGGCCCGGACCGCTCCCGGCTCGCGTTCTCCAACTACGGGGCCCGTGTGGACGCGCAGGGCTGGGGACGCGAGGTCACGACGACCGGCGGCTTCTGGGACCGGCCCGGCGATCTCCAGGGCGGTGCCGAGGAAATCGTCTGGTACACGGACACGTTCTCCGGGACCTCTTCCGCCTCCCCGATGGTGGTCGGCGCCCTGGCCGCGCTGCAAGGCATGCTGAAGGCGGCCGACCAGGAGCCGATGTCCCCGGAACGTGCCCGCGTCCTGCTGCGGGCCACGGGTTCCCCGCAGCAGGACGCGCCGGGCCGGCCCGCCTCGCAGCGGATCGGCAACCGGCCCGACATCAAGGCGGCGGTCACTCATCTGCTGCCCGAGGCGGTCGGCTCGGCCCAGGCCGAGCGGTACTGGGACGAGCTGCTGCCGTATCCGCGTGAACTCCCGCCCAGGCTCCGGCTGTTCGCGGCCGGCGCCTGGCGCAACCTGAACAACCCGTCCCCCGAGATCCGTCAGGCGGTGCACACCGCCTTCGCGGGCGGACGGCCCGACATCCGTGTCTGGTTCTCGGACGACGAGATCATCGGCCTGGTCGTCACGGGCTGAGGACCTGGTCGTCACGGACCGACGGACCGCAACCAACCATTGAGGGAAGGTGGCACCCGAATGAGCACCACCCCGCAACTCAGCTCCATGGGACAGCAGCAGGACCAGCAGGGCCGACAGGGCCAGCAGGGCCCGAGCACGGCACCGCCGCAGTTCGGCCAGCAGCAGCCGTACGGGCAGCAGCAGCCGTACGGGCCGCAGATGCAGCAGCCCTTCGGCCAGCAGGGCATGGGGCAGCAGGGCATGGGCCAGCAGAACATCGGGCAGCAGGGCATCGGCCAGCAGCAGCCCTTCGGGCAGCACCAGCAGCAGATTCCGCAGCACCTTCAGCAGCAGCTCCAGCACCTCGGCCAGCAGCAGCCGTTCCAGCATCTGCTCCAGCAGCTCGCTCAGCCGCAGGACATCGGCGGCCAGCAGCAACAACAGCAACAGCAACAGCAGCAACAGGACGTCCAGCACGGCCAGGCCCTGGTGCTGCCGAGCGCCGTCTCGACCGCGGCGCTCTCCATCGGCGTGGCCCAGCACTTCCAGGACGTCGTGACACCGCTCCCGGGCCAGCCCCAGGTGCTCTACCTGTTCATCAGCAACGGATGGCGCCGACTCATCAACCCGAACCAGGTGACGCACGACGCGGTCCAGGAGGCCTTCGCCTACGGGCAGCCGGTCTACGGGATCTACGACACCGCGACCGGCGTCCTGCAGTCCGTCATCGTGACGAAGTAGCCCGGGTGGCGGCACCTGGATGACGTAGGAGCGCATGCTCCCGGCGCGGAGGGCGCCGGGCGGGTGAGAACCCGCCCGGCGCCCGGCCGCGTACCCGGCCGGTTACAGCGCCACGCCCAGCAGCGCGTCGACGGCCCGCGACACCACGCCGGGCGCGCCCTCGTCGGTACCGCCCCGCTCGTGCTGGAGCGCGGCCCAGCGGTCGACCGCGGCGAGCGCGGCCGGCGCGTCCAGGTCGTTCGCGAGGGCGTCGCGGATCTCCTCGACGAGCGCCTCGGCGGGCGGACCGTCGGGGCGGGAGACGGCCGCGCGCCAGGTGCCGAGGCGCGCGAGGGCCTCTTCGAGGACGGCGTCCGTCCACTCCCAGTCGGACCGGTAGTGGTGGGCGAGCAGCGCCAGGCGGATGGCCGCCGGGTCCACGCCGTCACGCCGCAGCTTCGACACGAAGACCAGGTTGCCCTTGGACTTCGACATCTTCTCGCCGTTGAGCGCGACCATGCCGGCGTGGACGTACGCCTTGGCCATGGGGAACTCGCCGGTCAGCGCCTGGGCGTGCGAGGCGCCCATCTCGTGGTGCGGGAAGGCGAGGTCGGAGCCACCGCCCTGTACGTCGAAGCCCATGCCGAGGTGGTCCAGGGCGATGGCCACGCACTCGATGTGCCAGCCGGGCCTGCCGCGGCCCAGTGAGGCGCCGTCCCAGCTCGGCTCGCCCTCCCGGGCGGCCATCCAGAGCATCGGGTCGAGGGGGTTCTTCTTGCCAGGACGGTCCGGGTCGCCGCCGCGTTCGGCGGAGAGCAGACGCATGGCGGCGGCGTCGAGGTTCGAGACCTTGCCGAAGTGCGGGTCGGCCTCGACGGAGAAGTAGACGTCCCCGTCCAGTTCGTACGCGGCGCCCGCGTCCCGCAGCCGCTCGACGAGCGGGACGATGCCGGGTATCGCCTCGACGGCGCCGATGTAGTGCTGCGGGGGCAGCATCCGCAGCGCCGTCATGTCCTCGCGGAAGAGGGCGGTCTCCTTCTCGGCGAGCCCGACCCAGTCGACGCCGTCGCGCTCCGCGCGCTCCAGGAGCGGATCGTCGACGTCGGTCACGTTCTGGACGTAGTGAACCTGCCGCTTGGTGTCGAGCCACACGCGCTGCACAAGGTCGAACGCGTTGTAGGTCGCCGCGTGACCCATGTGGGTCGCGTCGTACGGCGTGATGCCGCAGACGTAGATACGGGCGACGGGACCGGGGTGCAGGGGTATTACCCCGCCGGTCGCGGTGTCGTGGATCCGGAGGTCGCGGCCCTCACCAGGCAGGGCGGGGACCTCAGAAGCGGGCCAGGCATGCATGTCATGAGCCTAACCGGACGGATGTTCCGTATACGAACCGGACCAGGCCTGATGACCGAGAAGGCCCTCTTGCGCAATGCCGCCCGGCATGCGTTCGGCGCTCCGCGACACCGGCGGCCCCGAAATCGTGCTCACGACCACGACATCGGGCCCTAGACCGGCGGCCATGGAATCGCCGGCCACTCACCGCTCGGCTCCGGGTGCTTTCCCGAGGTGAGCATGGCGTCGACCCGCGCGCGCGTGGCGTCGAGTTCGGCCGGTGTGATCAGCTCCGCCAGACGGGTGGCGAGGGCGCCTCCCGCCGTCAGGCCGTCCTTCAAGGTGCCGAGGGCCTCGGCAGCGTCGGCCGTGAGCGGCTCCCCCGCCCACCCCCACAGCAGCGTCCGCAACTTGTTCTCGGTGTTGAAAGTCACCCCGTGGTCGATGCCGTACAGGCGGCCCTCGTCGGTGGGCAGCAGATGGCCGCCCTTGCGGTCGGCGTTGTTGATGACGGCGTCGAGGACGGCCAGCCGCCGCAGGCGTTCGTCGTCGGCGTGCACGAGAAGCGCCGTACGCCCCTCCCCGACGTCCGCGAACCCGATCGCCTTCCAGCCGGCCTCGGGCTCCTCGCCGTCCACCAGGGCCAGCAGCTCGACGTCCGGCTGTCCCTCGATCCACAGCTGGCACATGCCCTCGCCGTAGGGCCCGTCGCGCAGCACGGTGGTCGGCACGAGCCCCCAGCCGGTCGCCTCGGAGACCTCGTACGCGGCGACCTCGCGCTGGGCGAGCGTCCCGTCGGGGAAGTCCCACAGGGGCCGCTCGCCGGCGACGGGCTTGTAGATGCAGAACGCCTCCTGCCCGTCGTGCGAGACCGTGCAGTACAGCGCCGCGTTGGACGCCTCGCGGATGCGGCCACGTACTTTCAGCTCACCCTCGGCGAGCAGTTCGGCCGTGGTCACGCTCCGCGGCGGTATCCGTTCTGGCGCGGACATACGTGTCCTTCCGGGTCGAGCGGGAGGCTGCACAGCGGGCAGGGCGGCCGGCCGGCGTTGACGACGTCGAGGGCCCGTTTGGCGAAGGCCCTGGCCTGTAGGCCGGTGAGCCGGACGCGGAGCATCGGCGGACCGTTCTCCTCGTCCTGGAGAAGCCGCTCCTCCGCCTCGGCGAGGTCCTCGTCGGATTCGGCGTCGAGCTCCACGAGGGCCTGCGCCTCGACGATCATGCGCTGCTCGTCACCGTCCCAGGCCAGCGCCATGGTGCCGACCCGGAACTCCTCCTCCACGGGAGCCTCGAGGGGGGCGTTGTCGGAGATCTCGGTGGGGGCCATGGCGGGGACCGGGGCGCTGCCCCCGCTGCGCCGTACGACCTCGTCGAGAAGCTCGTCCATGCGCTCGGCGAGCGCGGCGACCTGGGTCTTCTCCAGGGCCACGCTGGTCACACGGGGTCCCGAGGAGGCCTGGAGGAAGAAGGTACGGCGCCCGGGCAGCCCGACCGTACCGGCCACGAAACGGTCCGGGGGGTCGTAGAGGAACACCTGACGCGACACGTCCTGTCTCCATTGGATTCGGCATGTGGGACGACCGACCGCGTCGGTCCCCATCGGCTGCTGACAACGTCTGCTCTGTTTCGACCGCTTCACCCTACTGCGGTCGACGATCACGGTGCGCCCGCACCGCCCCCGACCGGAGCGTCGCCACCGGAGGGTTCCTCGCGCGGGGCAAGGGACGCGAAATCGCCGGTGTCCCCGAGGCGAACGAGAAAAGGCCGCAGTCGGGTGTAACGGATCGCGGTGATGGAACACGGTTCTACGGAGATTCGTTGAAAGAGGTCCAGATGGAGTCCAAGGGCGTCCGCGACAAGCGACTTGATGATGTCGCCGTGCGAGCACATGAGGTAGACGGCATCGGAGCCGTGATCGCGCTCCACGCGCGCGTTCCACTCCCGCACCGCCTCGGCGGCGCGGGTCTGCATGGCGCGCATGGATTCGCCGCCGGGGAACGCGGCCGCCGACGGGTGCGACTGGACGACCTCCATCAGCGGCTCGTCCTTCAGCTCGGCGAGCTTGCGGCCCGACCAGTCGCCGTAGTGGCACTCCCCGATGCGTTCCTCGGTGTGCGCGCGCAGCCCGGGGCGGGCGTCGAGCAGCGGCTGAACCGTTTCCCGGCAGCGCTGGAGCGGGCTGGTGACGATCTCGGAGACCGGCACCTCGGCGAGGCGGCCCGGGAGGGCGGCGGCCTGGGCGGCGCCCCGCTCGTCGAGGGCGACGCCGGGCGTCCACCCGGCGAGCAGTCCCGCGGTGTTCGCGGTGGAACGTCCGTGCCGGACGAGGATCAACGTGGGCATGCGGCCCAGCCTAAAGGGGCCCCCGGCGGTCCTCACCGGGCCGGCTCCCGGCGACGTCCGGAGTGCGCACCTGTCCGCGCGACGGAAGAATACGCTCAGTGATCGTCGATTGCGCCATCTACCGTGACGGCCGCCGCACGGAGGGCCCGGAGGACCTCTCCGACGCCCTTGACGAGGCGCGTGCACAGGGTGACAGCTTCCTCTGGATCGGCCTCCACGAGCCGACGGAGAAGGAGTTCGACCTGGTCACCCATGAGTTCGGACTCCATCCGCTGGCCGTCGAGGACGCCCTGAAGGCGCACCAGCGGCCCAAGCTGGAGGTGTACGACGACTCGCTGTTCGTGGTCCTCAAGCCGGTGACGTACGAGCCGTACAGCGACACCGTCTCCTCGGGCGAGGTCATGGTCTTCGTCGGTGACTCCTTCGTGGTGACCGTGCGCCACGGGGAGGGTGCGCCGCTGTCGAGCATCCGGCACGAACTGGAGCGCCGGCCGGACATGCTCCGGCACGGTCCCACCGGGGTGCTGCACGCGATCGCGGACTCCGTCGTCGACCACTATCTGGACGTGGCCACGGAGCTGGGGACCGATCTGGAGGAGCTGGAGGCGGAGGTCTTCTCGCCCAGCGGCGGGGCGCGGAACACGGCGTCGCGGATCTACTCGTTCAAGCGCCAGATCCAGGAGTTCCGCCGGGCCACGGTTCCGCTCACGCCGCCGCTGACCCGGCTCGCCGGCCTGGGGCCCAACCTCGCGGCGGTGCCGTTCGTGAAGGAGGAGGCGCGGCCCTTCTTCCGCGACGTCAACGACCACCTGACGCGCGTCAACGAATCCGTGGAGGGCCTGGACCGGCTGGTCTCCGACATCCTCTCGGCGCATCTCGCGCAGATGAGCGTGCGTCAGAACGACGACATGCGGAAGATCTCCGCGTGGGCGGCCATGGCGGCGATCCCCACGATGATCGCGGGGATCTACGGCATGAACTTCGAGCACATGCCGGAGCTGCACTGGACGTGGTCGTATCCGGCGGTGATCGCGGCGATGGTGGTGCTCGAGGTTCTGCTGTACCGGCTGTTCAAGCAGCGGGGGTGGCTGTAGGCGCGGGCGGCGACGCGGGCGTACGCGGTGGTCCGGGGCGCGTGCGTCACAGGGCGGGGCACGACCCACGGGGCGTGCGCGGGTCGTGCGACAACGGCGTGCGACCACACGGCGAGGTGCCGCCCGCCGTGGAGCGGCTGATGTCACCGCGGCGTCGCGGACCCTGGGAGATCCGAAGGACCCGCCCCTACGCGTACTCGGCGGCGGTGGTCGCCGGTCCGCCCAGCGCGTCGCGGCGCTCCGGCATCCTCAGGGAGACCATGCGGCGCCAGCCGACGGCGCGCTCGTAGGCGTACACCGCGTGGATACCGGCCGCGAGCGCCGCCGCCCTGGCCTTCGGCCAGCCGAGGAGGCGGCCCATGTGGGCCATCACGGCGAGGCTGACGTCCCGGTAGACGCGGATCTCGGCGAGCGCGCACTGCCGCAGCGTCCGCTGGATGGCGCGGCCGTGTCCGGTGTACGCGAAGCGCAACAGCTCTTCGTGGCAGTACGCGAGGTGGTTGTCCTCGTCGTGGGAGATCATCCTGACCGCGCGGCCGATGTCGGGATGGTCGGCGAAGTGCCTGCGGAGCAGCTCCATCTGCTCGGCGGCGCGCTGCTCGGTGACCCTGCTGTGCGCGAGGTAGGTGACGATGTCCTGCACGGTGAGCGGCTCGTCGCCCTTGAGCTTCTCGTGGGCGAGACCGATGCCGTGCCGTTCCAGGAGCATCGTGTAGTCGGTGTCGGGCGGGATCGCTACGGGGTCCAGGCCGCGCTTCTTCATGAGGGCGTGGAAGATCCGCCCGTGTTTGTCCTCGTCGGCGCCGTGCCGGGTGATCTTGGGGGCGAGGTCACGCTGGCTGTGCGGGACGAGCGCGGCGATCCGCCCGTTCTCCCAGCCGCCCTGGGACTCGCCGCTGGCAGCGATGGAGCAGAAGAGCCGGAACGACTCGTCGTTGTCGAGGATCTCCTGGAACAGACTCCTGACCGAAAGCATCACTGCCACCTCCATGCAAAGTTTCCGCAGAAACCGAGTCAAATGGGATGTCAGAAGTACGGCAACAGATGTGTCGGACCGCTCCGCCGAACGACGGACGGCGTGGAACACCTCGACGCGTAACCCGGAAGGCGTCCGAGGCGTTGTGCCCGAAGACGGCCGTGGCGGGGAAGACCCCCGAGCCCCCACCACGGCCGCGGAAACTTCTCGGCGTGGTCCGCCGCGTTATGCGAGGCCCGCCCGCTCCAGGGCGTCGGTCCCCGCCCGCAGCGCGGCGATCCGCTCCTCCAGCGTGAAGCCCGCGGGCGCCAGGGTGAGCGTGGTGACCCCGGCGGCCGCGTAGGCCTTCATCCGGTCCGCGATGCGGTCCACGGAACCGAGCAGCGTGGTCTGGTCGATCAGCTCGTGCGGGATGGCGGCCGCGGCGCCCTCCTTGTCGCCGGACAGGTACTTGTCCTGGATCTCGGCGGCCTCCTTCTCGTACCCCATGCGCTGGGCGAGCTGGTTGTAGAAGTTCTGCTTGCGGCTGCCCATGCCGCCGACGTACAGCGCGGTGTAGGGGCGGAACGTGTCGGCGAGCGCGGTCACGTTCTTGTCGTCGCCGAGCGCGAGCGGGAGGGTCGGGCAGACGTCGAAGCCGTCCATGGTCTTGCCGGCCTTCTCCCGGCCTGCCCGCAGGTGCTTGATCGCGGTGTCCTCGAGGTGGTCGGCCGAGGGGAAGATGAGCAGCGCACCGTCGGCGATCTCGCCGGTCTGCTCCAGGTTCTTCGGGCCGATCGCGGCGATGTAGACCGGGATGTACTCACGCTCGGGGTGGACGGTCAGCTTGATCGGCTTGCCCGGGCCGTCGGGCAGGGGCAGGGTCCAGTGCTCGCCCTGGTACGACAGGCGCTCGCGGGTCATCGCCTTGCGGACGATCTCGACGTACTCACGGGTGCGGGCCAGCGGCTTGTCGAACTTGACGCCGTACCAGCCCTCGGAGACCTGCGGGCCGGAGACGCCGAGGCCGAGGCGGAAGCGGCCGCCGGAAAGCGAGTCGAGGGTGGCGGCGGTCATCGCGGTCATCGCGGGCTGGCGGGCCGGGATCTGGAAGATGGCCGAGCCGACGTCGATGCGTTCGGTCTGGGCGGCGACCCAGGTGAGTACGGTGGCGGCGTCCGAGCCGTAGGCCTCGGCGGCCCAGCAGACGCCGTATCCGAGCCGGTCGGCCTCTTGGGCGACGGCGAGATTGTCCGCGTCCATTCCGGCGCCCCAGTAGCCGAGGTTGATCCCGAGCTGCATGGCCGATTCCCCTTACCGATCAGTAACGTCCCTTGTTCCGGAGACACTAGCGCGCCGGCGGACGCAGGGGCAGGGACGGGGTTCGAGCTGGGGTGATCCCGGTTGTCCACAGGGCCACCACGTATCGAGTTCTGGCCAGTAATCTCGGCGTCCATGGAGCAGAGGCATCTCGGCCGTACCGGCCTGCGTGTGTCCCGGATCGGGCTCGGCACCCTGACGTGGGGGCGCGACACGGACGAGCATGACGCCGCGGAGCTGTTGAAGGTGTTCTGGGAGGCGGGCGGGACCCTCGTCGACACCGCGGACGTGTACGGCGACGGAGAAGCCGAGTACGTACTCGGACAGCTCATAGAAGGGCTCGTGCCGCGCCGGGACCTGGTCATCTCGACGAAGGCGGGGAGCGTAGCGGACCCGGACCGGCGGTTCGACGGTTCGCGCGGGCATCTGCTCTCCGCGCTGGACGCCTCGCTCGCCCGGCTCGGCACGGACTACGTCGATCTGTGGCAGGTCCACGCCTTCGACCCGCACACCCCGCTGGAGGAGACCCTCCAGGCGCTCGACCTCGCGGTCAGCACCGGACGGGCGCGGTATGCGGGCGTGTCCAACTTCTGCGGCTGGCAGCTCGCCAAGGCGGCCACCTGGCAGCTCTCGGCGCCGGGCCCGCGGACCCGGATCGCCAGTACACAGATGGAGTACTCCCTGCTCCAGCGCGGCGTGGAGCGGGAGGTGCTGCCGGCCGCCCTGGACCTGGGGGTCGGGCTGCTGCCGTCCTCTCCGCTCGGCCGGGGCGTCTTGACGGGCAAGTACCGGGGCGGGACGCCCGCCGGCTCCCGGGGCGCCTCGGAGCATCTGGCTCCGTTCGTCGCTCCCTATCTCGACGACACGGCGAGCGGCATCGTGGACGCGGTACAGACCGCGGCCGACGGTCTCGCGGTCACCCCGCTCCAGGTGGCGCTCGCGTGGGTCCGCGACCGGCCCGGCGTGGCCGCGCCGATCGTCGGCGCGCGCAACGCGCAGCAGCTCACGGCGGCGTTGTCAGTGGAGACCCTTAGTCTTCCTGACGAGATCTGCCGGGCGCTGGACGACGTGTCGGCCCCGGTGCACCACTATCCCGACCAGGACTGGAGCACGCTGTGACCACGGAGCCGGAGACCACGGACGAAGCCGAGCCGGGGCAGCCGGGCGCGGGTGCGGGCGAAGTCGAACCGGGACAGCCCGGCGCCGGTGCGGTGGACGGCGTCCCGGAGACCGAGGGCACGCCCGGCAGCGGGGCGGCGGGCGACGCCGAGAGCTCCGCGGAAGGCACAGCCGGGAGTGAGGCGGCGGGCGCTACCGAGAGCTCCGAAGGCACAGCCGGGAGTGAGGCGGCGGGCACTGCCGAGGGCTCGGGCGACGCGGCCAAGCCCACCGAGGCCGAGGCCGAGTTGGCGGCCCAGCGGGTCGAGCGGGAGCGGATCGAGCGGCGGAAGGCGGAGAAGCAGGCGCCGATCGAGGCCGGCACGAAGCTGAGCGGCACGGCCGCCGATCTGCTCGCGGCGGTGCGGGTCGTGGAGAGCGGTGCGAAGCCGGTGGCCAGCGCTTTCAGCGAGCCGCCGGCGCCGCGCAGGCCGGCCCCCGAGCCCGAGCGGCGCCCGGAGCCCGTGGCGGCCCCGGCCGGGCCGGCGGTCCCCGCGGCACAAGCCGTTGCCGGTGTGCGTGCCGTACTGACCGAGGGCGGCGCCCCCGAGGCGCTCGCGCCGCAGCTCGCCGCCCTCCTGGGCGACGGAGCCGACCTGCAACTGCGCGAGGACCCCTGGCAGTTGCTGCGGGTCTCCGGAGTGCGTCCCGAGCAGGCCGACGGCTTCGCCCGGGCGCTGCTCGGCGCGGAGTGCGGCCCGGACGACGAGCGGCGGGGCCGGGCGGTCACGGTGTGGCTGCTGGAGCAGGCGGCCCTCGCGGGGCATACGGCGCTGGAGGTGGCGGCCCTCACCACGGCGCTCGCGCAGCGGGCCGTGCCGGACCCGGACACAGCGGTGCAGAGCGCGCTCGCCGAGGGCGAGGTGCTGGTGTTCCAGGACGCCCTCGACGCGGCCGCGCCCGCCGCGGAGGCGGAGGCCGAGGAGGAGGGAGCGGAGCGTCCGGTCCGCGTCCTGATCGGCCTGGAGCGGTACGCCCTCGCGGAGGAGAGCCTCGCCGACGCGCTCGGCCGGGTGATGAACTCCGTGCCGAAGGAGGACGGCTCGGCCGCCGACTGGGAGCGGGCCGCCGCATCGGCGGGCGGCTCCGCCGCGGAGCTGATCCGCGCGGTCGCGGGCCACGGCCTGGTCCTCCACACCGGCGGCGACGCCTCCGGTGCGGAGGCCGCGGCGCTGCTGTCCGCCGCCCGCGGGCTGGGGCTGCGGACCTGGGCCGCCGCGCACAGCCGGATCGGCTGCGACCGCTTCACGGCTCGGCTCGCCCCGTCGGACCTGCCGGGCGGGCCGCAGCAGGGCCCGGGCACCGGTGTCTCCACCGTGGCGGGTCTGCTGTCCGGCGCGGAGGGTCCCGGCCGGGACGCGGACGGCGCCCTGGTCCTCGACCTCCTGGTCGTCCTGGACGCTCCCCAGCTCGACGTCGAGACCGCCGCCATGCTCGCCGAGTCGCTGCCCGACGGGGCCCGGCTGGTGCTGAGCGGCGACCCGGGGGTGTTGTGGTCGGCCGGTCCGGGACGGGTGTTCGCGGATCTGCTCGCCGCACGCGTCTGCCCGGGGATCGCCTCGCGCACCCCCGATCCCGGACCGATCGGCGAGCTGATCTCCGGCATCGGCGTCGGCGAGCTGAACCAGGTCGAGGCGCCCGGCAAGGAGGTCGTGATCGTGCCGGTGCGGGACGCCGGTGAAGCGGTGCACCGCACCGTGCAGCTGGTCGCGGACTCGGTGCCGCGGGCGCTCGGCGTCCCGGCCGAGCAGACGCAGGTGATCACTCCGGGGCACGGTGGCGCGGCCGGCACGCGCGCGTTGAACGCCGCGCTCAAGGAGCGGCTCAACCCGGGCCCCGGGCGCTTCGGCGGATTCGATCCCGGTGACCGGATCGCGTACTCCCCCGCCCCGGGCCGTACGCTGCCGGGCCGCGTCGTGAAGGCCGACGCCGACGGGCTGCACCTGGAGATCCCGGGCGCCCCCGTCGTCGTACCGAAGGAGCGGGTGGAGCAGTGCGTGCGGCACGGCTGGGCGCTGACCGCGCACCAGGCGGTGGGGAGCCGGTGGCCCGCCGCGGTCGTGGTCCTGCCCGGCGACGCGGCGCAGTCCCTGACCCGCCCCTGGGTGTACACGGCGTTCGGCCTGGCCGAGCGCCATCTGTCCGTCGTGCACGGAGTGGAGCAGGCACTGCCCCGGGCCGTGGCCGAGGTCACCGCCAAGCCGCGCACCACGCGCCTGCCCGCCCTGCTCAGGCCCCAGGTTCCGGCCGCCGACTGAGCCGGCCGCGCGGCCGGCGGGCGAACGGACCACGGCAGGCGAACGCGAGGGCGGGCGAACGAACGAGGGCGGGGGGCCAACGCGAGGGCGGCGGTCACCGGGATTCCGGTGACCGCCGCCCTCGGCAGATGCTCAGCGATCCGCGTCCAGCGGTTCCAGGTCGTCTTCGTCCAGCTCCCCGTCGAGCTCGGAGTCCGGGCCGAGGTCGTCCTCCGGAACCTCGCCGTCCGACTCCTCGCCGTCCGACTCCTCGTCGTAGACGGCGCTGGCATCGAAGCGGCACACGATGTGCTGCGGGTCGATCTGCTCGAAGGGGGCCTCCAGCCACTCCCCCGGCTCCGGCCGCTCCTCCTCGGCCGTCACCCAGAGTGTGGAGTCGCCCTCCTCCAGGCCGAACTCCTTGTGCCGGGAGGCGATCTCGTCCGGCTCGTACTCCTCGAACAGCACACCGAGCGCCCCGTGGACCGTGCCGGCCACCTCGTCGGCGGGCTCCTCCGCGGCCTCGACCCGCTGAGCCTGCGCCAGCAGTCGTTGCGGCTCCACCACCGCGTAGTCCCGGCGGATCAGCACACTCACCGCGCTGGGCTCCTCGGGTCCCGTGTACGGGGGCAGCGAATCGTCCGTGCCGGGGATCTCGAACGGCGTGACCTCGTCATAGCGGTCGTAGAGCAGTTCGTCGTACTCCTCGGCCGCCGCGGCCAGCTCGTTGAACGCCTCATAGACGGCCGGGTCGTCCTCGCCCGACCTGCGCTCGACCGCGGCCAGGTGGCGGTCGAGCGCGGTCTTGACCGCCTCCGCGGCGGCACGTACCTCGGCAGCGGTGGACTGCGCAGCATCAGACATAGTGCAGACGCTATCCGTACACGGCCTCTGCCCGCACAATAGATGCGATGCCGGAATACGAATTTGTCGACGTGTACGTGCCTCGCGGGGTGTCCCGCAAGGAAGCCACACGCCTGCTGACCGACCATGCCGAGTACGGCCACTGGGAGTTGGACCGCCTCAGCCTGCACCGCGACGGCAGCCGCAGGGTGCGGTTGCGCCGACGGATCATCCGCCAGGTGCGCGCCACATGGTGAGAAAAGGCGGCCGAAACGGAGCGGGCCCCGCACTCACGGGGCCCGCTCCGTTCTCCACATCACCGGGGAAGTCCACGGCCCCATACGGTGGCCTTTGCTGTTTTTTTACGCTGCCGATCGCGCCCTGCGGTAGAGCAGCGCGCCGCCGAGCAGTGCGCCCGCGCCCGCCGGTACCAGCAGGCCGAGCGGCATGTCGCTGCCGGTGTGGGCAAGCTGCGCGGTGCCCTCGGGCTGGGTGACGGACTGTCCACCGGGGTGGTTGGGGTGCGCCGAGCTGTCGCCGCCCGGCTGCCCGGGGTGTCCGGGTGTGCCCGGAGGCGTCGTCCCACCGCCACCGCCCGGAGGCGTGGTCCCGCCACCGCCACCGCCCGGAGGCGTCGTGCCACCGCCGCCGCCGCCCGGAGGTGTCGTCCCGCCACCGCCGCCGGGCGGGGTCGTCGCGTGGCCGCCGCCCGGGGTGTCGGCGCAGGCGTCGCCGCCTGCCGCGTTGCCGAGCCCGCCCACGGTGACGTTGTTCCCGCAGACGTTCACCGGCACGTCCACCGGGACCTGGACGTGGTTGCCGGAGCCCACGCCCGGCGAGTCGCCGGTGTGCCCGCCGGCCTGCGACCCACCACCGCCGCCACCGCCGCCGGACGGGCCGTCGCCGTAGCCGCCGCCCTGGTGACCGCCGCCACCGTGATGACCGCCACCACCGGACGGACTGTCGCCGTAGCCGCCACCGTGGTGACCGCCGCCTCCGTGGTGACCGCCGCCATCGTGGTGACCGCCGCCGCCCCCATTGGCGCATTGGTTGCCCACCGCCGGATTGAACAGCCCGACCACGTTCACGGTGTTACCGCAGACGTTCACCGGCACGTGCACCGGCACCTGGACCGAGTTGCCCGACAGCACGCCGGGCGAATGTGACGCGGAGCCGTACGCACCCGAGTCGGCGTGTGCGTAGCCGCCGGTGGCGGCGAGCACGCCGGTCGCCGCCGCCACGGTCATCAGGCCCTTGCGGGTGACCTGTCGCATTGCTGAATCCCTGCCTTCGACCTTGTCTCGAACCGAAAAGACCGGTCGGCCCCGGAGCGCATGGCGCGCGCTCCGGGGCCGACGGGCTCACAACGTCACTTGTTGATGCAGGTGTTGCCGAAGGCGGGGTTCAGCAGCCCGATCACGGAGACCGTGTTGCCGCAGACGTTCACCGGGACGTGAACCGGCACCTGGATGACGTTGCCGGAAACGACACCCGGGGAGTGCACCGCGGCACCCTGGGCACCCGAGTCGGCGACGGCCAGGCCCGCACCCGCGAGAACCAGGCCACCAGTGGCAGCCGCAGCGGCGACGACCTTCTTGATCATTATTCCTCCTTGTTGGCAATGCGATCCCAAGTAGCTGATCGCACTACCTGTAACGAGGAGGGAGTAATGGAGCTACGAGCTTATGGTCGCATTCACTCTTCTCAGTCAACTCCGCACGGGCGGCCGATTATTGAGTAATCGTTTCAGAGGGCGCCTCGCTCAATGGTCAGGACGCGTCGATGAACCGGTCGAGTACGCGAACGCCGAACTTGAGCCCGTCGACCGGCACACGCTCGTCGATCCCGTGGAACATGCCCGCGAAATCCAGCTCCGGCGGCAGTTTCAGGGGGGCGAAGCCGAAGCAGCGGATGCCGAGGTCGTCGAAAGACTTGGCGTCGGTGCCGCCGGAGAGCATGTAGGGCACGGCCTTGGCGATCGGGTCCTCGGCGCTCAGGGCGCTCTGCATCGCGTCGACGAGCCTGCCGTCGAAGTCGGTCTCCAGCGCCTTGTCCCCGTGCACGTCCTCGCGCTTCACGCGGGGGCCGAGAATCCGGTCGAGGTCGGCGAGGAACTCCTCCTCGTGACCGGGCAGGAACCGCCCGTCGACGTGCGCGGTGGCCTGGCCGGGGATGACGTTGACCTTGTAGCCGGCGCCCAGCATGGTGGGCGCCGCGGAGTTGCGCAGCGTGGCGCCCACCATCTTGGCGATGCCGCCGAGCTTGGCGAGGGTCTCGTCCATGTTCTCCGGGTCGAGCTCGGTGCCGAGCGCGTCGGAGAGCTCGTCGAGGAAGGACCGCACGGTCTTGGTGACCCGCACCGGCCAGGTGTGCCGGCCGAGCCGCCCGACGGCCTCGCACAGCTCGGTGATCGCGTTGTCGTCGTTGGTCATCGAGCCGTGGCCTGCCGTGCCGTCGACGGTGAGGCGCATCCAGTGCATGCCCTTCTGGGCCGTCTCGACGAGGTAGAGCCGCAGCTTCTCGTTGACGGTGAAGGAGAACCCGCCGACCTCACCGATCGCCTCGGTCACGCCCTCGAAGAGGTCGGGGTGCTTCTGGACGAGGTACTTGGCGCCGTACGTCCCGCCCGCCTCCTCGTCGGCGAGGAAGGCGAGCACGATGTCGCGCGGGGGCCTGCGCCCGGTGCGCAGCCGGTCGCGTACGACCGCCAGGGTCATCGCGTCCATGTCCTTCATGTCGACGGCACCGCGGCCCCAGACACAGCCGTCCGCGATCTCGCCGGAGAAGGGGTGGTGGGTCCAGTCCGCCGCATTGGCCGGTACGACGTCGGTGTGGCCGTGGATGAGCAGCGCGGGCCGGGACGGGTCCTCGCCCTCGATGCGGGCGACCGTGGAGGCGCGTCCCTGGTGGGACTCGAAGATCTGCGGTTCGAGCCCGACCTCGGCGAGCTTCTCGGCGACGTACTCGGCGGCCTTCCGCTCGCCCGGCCCCGAGTGGTCCCCGTAGTTGCTGGTGTCGATCCGGATCAGCTCGCGACAGAGGTCCACGACCTCGTCCTCGCCAGAGATGCCCCTGGCCGTGTTCGACTCGCTCACGCTGCTTCCTCCCACTGTCGCTGCTGGTGGTCCCCCTCATCCTCCCTCCGCCGGCCCGCGCCGCCCAAGGCGGGACCCGGCCCGTCACACGCCGTTCACGCGGGGACGGGGGGTGATCAGGGGCTCTCGAAAGCCTGGTAATGTTTCCTCTGTCGCCGCGAGGGAAACCCCGCGCGACAGACACCTTGTCCGGGTGGCGGAATGGCAGACGCGCTAGCTTGAGGTGCTAGTGCCCTTTATCGGGCGTGGGGGTTCAAGTCCCCCCTCGGACACCACAGCAGGATCCCAGAACGGTGCTGACTCTGATCGAGTCGGCACCGTTTTTTGCGGAGTACGCGCCCGTGACCATGGCAGGACTCCGGAATCAGAGCCTCCGCAGTCCGTCGAGGGCCTCCTCGCATGGCTGACGTGCTGGTCGGCGGCTAGCGTCGGACTACAGTTTCCAGCTTGTTCGGCGCTGGACCGGAACATCCCCAGGCATCCCTGCGGGCCCACCAGCGCTCCCGATCGCTCCGGGAACGACACGTGAGGACTCGATGGCTGCCCTCCAGCAAGGCCCCGCACTCGCGCTGTCCGACGACGAGGTGCGGGCGGAGTTCGGTGACCGGGCACGCTTCTCCGCCGGCTCCCCCGCCTCGCCTCGGACCCTTGTGGACATTCTCGACGCCTCCGTCCGGGCGTACCCCGACGAGCCCGCCCTCGACGACGGCCGGCGCTGCCTCACCTACCGTGCGCTCGCCGTCGAGATCGAGGCCCTGCGGCGGCGGCTCGCGGCCGCCGGAGTCGGCCTCGGCGACCGGGTCGGCGTCCGTGTCCCGTCCGGGACCAACGATCTGTACATCGCGGTCCTGGCCGTTCTGGCCGCCGGCGCCGCCTACGTACCGGTGGACGCCGAGGACCCCGACGAGCGCGCCGAACTGGTCTTCGGGGAGGCAGAGGTGCGGGCGGTCGTCGGGGCCGGGCACCACCTGACCGTCGACGGGACGGCCGGGGTCCCCGCCGCGCGGCCCGGTACCGGGCACGACGCCTGGATCATCTTCACCTCCGGCTCCACCGGCAGGCCCAAGGGGGTCGCCGTCAGTCACCGCAGCGCCGCCGCCTTCGTGGACGCCGAGGCCGACCTCTTCCTCACCGAGGAGCCGATCGGCCCCGGTGACCGGGTCATGGCCGGGCTGTCCGTCGCCTTCGACGCCTCCTGCGAGGAGATGTGGCTGGCCTGGCGGTACGGGGCCTGTCTGGTGCCCGTGCCGCGCTCGCAGGTCCGCGGTGGCGCCGACCTCGGGCCCTGGCTAGTCGAGCAGGAGATCACCGTCGTCTCCACCGTGCCCACACTGGCCGCCCTCTGGGAGCCCGAGGCCCTGAGCGACGTACGGCTGCTGATCTTCGGCGGTGAGGCCTGCCCGCCCGAGCTGGCGGAGCGGCTGGTCACCGAGGGGCGCGAGGTCTGGAACACCTATGGCCCGACCGAGGCGACCGTCGTGGCCTGTGCCTCTCTCCTGACCGGGAACGAGCCCATCCGGATCGGGCTGCCCCTGGGCGGCTGGGAGCTGGCCGTCGTCGACGAGGCCGGGGAGCCGGTGCCGATGGGCGGCAGCGGGCAGCTGGTGATCGGCGGCGTGGGCCTCGCGCGCTATCTCGACGCCGAGAAGGACGCGGAGAAGTACGCGCCGCTGGCGTCGCTCGGCTGGGCGCGCGCGTACCGCAGCGGTGACCTCGTCAGGGCCGAGCCCGAGGGGCTGGTCTTCCTCGGGCGGGCCGATGAGCAGATCAAGCTCGGCGGCCGTCGGATCGAGCTGGGCGAGGTGGACGCCGCGCTCCAGGCGCTGCCGGGGGTCGCGGGCGCGGCCGCCGCCGTGCGCACCGCCCGCAGCGGCAACCAGCTTCTCGTCGGCTATGTCGTCACCCAGGACGGCTGGGACCAGGCAGCGGCCGTCGAGAAGCTGCGCGCCGAGCTGCCGGCCGCCCTCGTACCGCTGCTCGCGCCCGTCGCCGACCTGCCGACGCGCACGTCCGGCAAGGTCGACCGCACTGCGCTGCCCTGGCCGCTGGAAGGGGTGGAGGCCCCCACCGCCGAGCTCTACGGCACCGAGGCCTGGCTCGCCGAGCAGTGGACCGAAGTGCTCGGCATCCCGGTCGGCGGCGCCGGTGACGACTTCTTCGCGATCGGCGGCGGCAGCCTGGCCGCAGCCCAGCTCACCACCAGGCTGCGCACCCGCTACCCGGGCGCGGCCGTCCTCGACGTCTACCAGCAGCCGGTGCTGCGCAAGCTGGCCCGCCGGCTGGAGAGGTCCACGCGGGACGACGGAGCGGCCCGCGTGATCGCCCCGGTCCCGCCGCGTGCCAAGGCCCTTCAGCTTCTCCTGCTGATCCCGCTGTTCACGCTGCTCGGGCTGCGCTGGACGGTGGCACTGGCCGCGCTGGGGAACGTACTGCACCGGTTCGGCCCGTATCCGTGGGCGCCGTCCGCCTCCTGGTGGGTGGTGACCGCCGGAGCGGTGCTGTTCTTCAGTCCACCCGGGCGGCTCGCCATCGCGGCGGGCGGGGCCCGGCTGCTGCTGCGGGGGCTCAGGCCGGGCCGGTACCCGCGCGGCGGCAGTGTGCATCTGCGGCTGTGGACGGCGGAGCGGCTGGCCGAGTTCAGCGGGGCGACCTCGCTGACCGGGTCCTGGCTGGAGCGGTACGCGCGGGCCCTGGGCGCCAAGGTCGGCGCGGACGTGGATCTGCACTCGTTGCCGCCGGTGACCGGGATGCTCAAGCTGGGCCGGGGCGCGGCCGTCGAGTCCGAGGTGGATCTGTCGGGCCACTGGCTGGACGGCGACCGCCTCGAGATCGGCCCGGTCAGGGTCGGTGCGCATGCCGTGGTCGGTACGCGCAGCATCCTCTTTCCGGGTGCGCGGGTCGGCAAGCGGGCCGAGGTGGCGCCCGGTTCCGCCGTCGCCGGGCAGATTCCCACCGGTCAGCGCTGGGCGGGGGCGCCGGCGGGCAAGCTCGGCAAGGCGAAGCGCGCGTGGCCCGAGGAGCGGCCGCGGCGTGGCACGTACTGGCGGGCGATGTACGGCGCGGCCGGGTTCGCGCTGAGTGCGCTGCCGGTGCTCGCGGGGCTGGCCGCCCTGCTGGTGGCCGGGGTGTTCGTGGCGCCGGACGCCGGGCTCGGCGCCGCCCTGCGGGGTGCCGCGATCGCCCTGGTGCCGGCGACGCTCGCCTTCGGGTGCGCGTACGCCCTGCTGCTTCTGCTCGCCGTACGTCTGCTCAGCCTGGGGCTGCGCGAGGGCACGCACCCCACGCACAGCCGGACCGGCTGGCAGGCGTGGACGGTCACGCAGCTGATGGACCGCTCGCGCGAGACGCTGTTCCCGCTGTACGCCGGGCTGATCACGCCGGTGTGGCTGCGGTTGCTCGGCATGCGGATCGGGCGGGGCGCCGAGGTGTCCACCGTGCTCGCGCTGCCGAGTCTCACCACGGTCGGCGAGGGCGCGTTCCTCGCCGACGACACCCTGACCGCTCCGTACGAGCTGGGCGGCGGCTGGATGCGGATCGGGCGCGCGCAGATCGGGCGCCGGGCGTTCCTCGGGAACTCCGGGATGACCGCGCCGGGGCGCAGCGTGCCGGACGGTGGGCTGGTCGGGGTGCTGTCGGCGACCCCGAAGAAGGCGAAGAAGGGCAGCTCGTACCTGGGGCTGCCGCCGGTGAAGCTGCCGCGTTCGACGCGGGACGGCGATCAGAGCCGTACCTACGACCCGCCCGCGCGGCTGCTGTGGGGACGGGCGCTCGTGGAGCTGTGCCGGATCGTGCCGGTGTTCTGCTCGGCGGCGCTGGTGGTGCTGACCGTCGCCGCGCTGAGCGCGCTGGGCGGCTGGGCGCCGCTGCTGGCCGGACTCGTGTTCCTGGGCGCCGGCGTGCTCGCCTGCCTGACGTCCGTCGTGGCGAAGTGGCTGCTGGTGGGCCGGCACCGGGCGGGCGAGCACCCGCTGTGGAGCGGTTTCGTGTGGCGCAATGAGCTGGCTGACACCTTCGTCGAGGTCGTCGCGGTGCCGTGGCTGGCGGGATCCGTGCCCGGGACGCCGCTGATGACGGCGTGGCTGCGCGGCCTCGGCGCCCGTATCGGCAAGGGCGCGTGGATCGAGAGTTACTGGCTGCCCGAGACGGACCTGGTGACCCTGGAGGACGCGACCACGGTCAACCGGGGCTGTGTCCTGCAGACCCACCTCTTCCACGACCGGATCTTGCGGACGGATACTGTTGTCCTCCGTGAGGGCGCCACTCTGGGCCCGGGCGGAATCGTCCTTCCCGGCAGCACAGTCGGGGCGCGCAGCACGCTGGGACCCGCGTCGCTCGTCATGGCGGCGGAATCCGTCCCCGACGACACCCGCTGGCTGGGCAACCCGATCGAGGCGTGGCGTCCCCGGGCGTGACCGAGGTGACTCGCTCCGGGCCGAAGGACGGTGCACCGGCACGACGTACGAGCCCAGCGCAGGGAGCAGACGCAGCAGTGAGCCCTCGGCAGAAGGCGGAAGCCGATCCGTACTTCCCCACGAACGGTGATGCCCGCTACCGGGTGCACCGCTACGAGCTCACGCTGGACTACCGTCCCGGCCCGAACCGGCTCGCCGGCACCGCGCGGCTCAACGCCATAGCGGGCCGGGCTCCGCTCGCCGAGTTCCAGCTGAACCTGGCCGACTTCCGGATCGGCCGGGTCCGGGTCGACGGCAAGGCGCCGCACTACACGCACCGCGGCGGCCGGCTGCGCATCCGTCCGCCGAAGCCGGTCCGGGCCGGCGCGGCGTTCACCGTGGAGGTGCACTGGTCGGGCAATCCCCAGCCGGTCAACAGCGCCTGGGGCGGTCTCGGCTGGGAGGAGCTGGAGGACGGTGCGCTGGTGGCGAGCCAGCCGGTGGGCGCGCCGTCCTGGTACCCGTGCAACGACCGCCCCGCCGACAAGGCCGCGTACCAGCTCTCGGTCACGACGCCGTCGGCGTACTCGGTGGTGGCGGGCGGGCGCCTGCTCACTCGTACGACGAAGGCGTCCACGACCACCTGGGTGTACGAGCAGCCGGCGCCGACGTCCAGCTATCTGGTCGGGCTGTCGATCGGCAAGTACCAGACGGTGCTGCTCGGCGATCCGGGGCTGGGCGGTGTCCCGCAGACGGGGCACATCCCGGCTCATCTGCTGACCGAGTTCTCCCGGGACTTCGCGCGCCAGCCCGCGATGACGGAGCTGTTCGAGGAGCTCTTCGGGCCGTATCCGTTCGGCGAGTACGCGGTGGTCGTGACGGAGGAGGAGCTGGATGTCCCCGTCGAGGCACAGGGGTTGTCGTTGTTCGGCGCCAACCACGTGGACGGGAAGCGGGGTTCGGAGCGGCTTGTCGCGCACGAGCTGGCGCACCAGTGGTTCGGCAACAGCGTGACCATCGCCGACTGGCGGCACATCTGGCTCAACGAGGGGTTCGCGAAGTATGCCGAGTGGCTGTGGTCGGAGCGCTCCGGCGGCCGTACGGCACAGCAACTCGCCACGCTCGCGCACCGGAAGCTGTCCTCGCTGCCGCAGGATCTGCGGCTGGCCGATCCGGGCCGCAAGCTGATGTTCGACGACCGGCTCTACGAGCGCGGCGGTCTCGTGCTGCACGCGGTGCGCTGTGCGCTGGGCGACGAGGCGTTCTTCCGGATGCTGCGCGGGTGGGCGGGTGTGCACCGGGGCGGGGTGGTGACCACCGCCGCGTTCACCACGCATGCCGCGCGCTTCTCCGCCCAGCCGCTGGACGAGCTGTTCACCGCGTGGCTGGAGGAGACCGCCCTGCCGTCGCTGCCCGTCCTCGCCGCGCCGGTACCGGCGCGTCCGCCGTATCCGCCGCACATTACGGGGTCCGCATGAGCAAGTCCCGTCGTACGCGTTCCACTTCGCGCCCCACGTCGCGCCCGCAGCCGGCTTCGTGTCCGTGCGGGCTTCCCGAGGTGTACGAGGCGTGCTGCGGGCGGTTCCACTCCGGTGCCGCCGACGCACCCACCGCCGCGTTGCTGATGCGGTCGCGGTACTGCGCCTTCGTGCGGCGGGACGAGGCGTATCTGCTGCGGACCTGGCATCCGCGGACGCGGCCCGCCGAGGTCGACTTCGACCCGCGGATGCGGTGGACCGGCCTGGAGATCCTGGGGACGACGGAGGGGTCCGCGTTCCACTCGGCCGGGACGGTCACGTTCCGGGCGTCCTACCGGGGCGGTGCGCTCCAGGAGCGGAGCCGGTTCGAGCGGATCGGCGGGGCGTGGGTGTACGTCGACGGGGAGTTCTTCGAGTAACCGCCGGGTGGCTACGGCGCCAGGATGTCCAGTTCCTGGAGGGCGCCGACCGTGATCTCACGGGTGAGCTGCTCGGCGCGGAGGGCGTCGCCCTCGCGTACCGCCTCCGCCACCTGGACGTGGAGCGTGACGGCGGCCGGGTCGGGGTCCTCGAACATGACCTCGTGGTGGGTGCGGCCCGCCAGGACCTCCGCGACGACGTCACCCAGGCGGGCGAACATCTCGTTGCCCGACGCGTTGAGGATCACCCGGTGGAAGGCCACGTCGTGGACCAGATAGGCCTCCAGCTGATGGCCGCGGGACGTGGCGACCATGCCCAGCGCGCACTCGGTGAGGTCCGCGCACTGATCGGCGGTGGCGTGCCGTGCGGCCAGGCCCGCGGCGGCCGGTTCGACCGCCGAACGCAGCACGGTCAGCGAGCGCAGCTGGTGCGGGCGGTCGGCGCCGGCCAGTCGCCAGCGGATGACCTGGGGGTCGTACACGTTCCACTCGGCCTTGGGACGGACCGTCACGCCGACGCGGCGGCGGGACTCCACCAGGTGCATCGACTCCAGTACGCGGACCGCCTCGCGCATCACGGAGCGTGAGACCTCGAAGCGCTGGGCGAGCTCGTCCGTGCGCAGCACGCTTCCCGGTGGGTAGGTGCCCGCGGCGATGGCGGGCCCGAGGGTCTCCAGTACATGGCCGTGCAGCCCCCGGCCCGGTGTGGTCATGCACTCAGAGTACGAGGTGGATCACTGGCACAAAAAGTCAGACTTATTTGTCACAGACTCTTGAATTCGTCGTACCTAATCGGTTTCAGTGTGGTCGACATCAGATGTCGACGAAGACAGCGAGAGCAGTGATGGAACAGGTGCACACCCCCCACGTAGTCGTGGTGATGGGCGTCGCGGGGACGGGCAAGACCACGATCGGTCCGCTGCTCGCCGCCCGGCTCGGCGTTCCCTACGCCGAGGGTGACGACTTCCACCCCCCGGCCAACATCGCCAAGATGTCGGCCGGAGTGCCGCTGGACGACGTGGACCGCCTGCCCTGGCTGGACGCGATCGGCGCCTGGGCGCACAGCCGGGCGGGGCTCGGCGGAGTGGTCAGCAGCTCCGCGCTGAAGCGGTCGTACCGCGACCGGCTGCGGGCCGCGGCGCCCGGCGTCGTCTTCGTGCATCTCACCGGCGACCGCGAGCTGATCGAGGACCGGATGTCGCACCGGCAGGGGCACTTCATGCCGACGGCGCTGCTGGACTCGCAGTTCGCCACGCTTCAGCCGCTGGCGGCGGACGAGGCCGGGGTCGCCGTGGATGTCACCGGCGGTCCCGAGGAGATCAGCGAGCGGGCCGTGACGGCGCTGCGGGCCCTCGAACCGGCCTCTCAGCCGGCGAAGTAAGCCCCCGGCGCTTCCGCTCGGTACTTCCGCTCAGTACTTACTCTCCGCAGTTCCTCTCATCCCCCTCTTCTCCCCACTCTTCACACACAAGGGACCCACCCGTGACCAGACTCAGCGTCGAGAAGCTGGCAGCGGACACCGTCGAACCGATCACCTCGGCGGGCCACGCTCAACTCGGCATCGCGGTACTGGCGGGCATCGCCGTCATCGTGCTGCTCATCACCAAGTTCAAGCTTCACGCGTTCCTCGCCCTGACCATCGGTTCGCTCGCGCTCGGCGCGTTCGCCGGGGCGCCGCTCGACAAGACCATCGTCAGCTTCACGGCCGGGCTCGGCTCGACCGTCGCCGGTGTGGGCGTCCTGATCGCGCTGGGCGCCATCCTCGGCAAGCTGCTCGCCGACTCCGGCGGCGCCGACCAGATCGTCGACACGATCCTCGCGAAGGCGGGCGGGCGGGCCATGCCGTGGGCGATGGTGCTGATCGCCTCCGTGATCGGCCTGCCGCTGTTCTTCGAGGTGGGCATCGTGCTGCTCATCCCGGTCGTGCTGATGGTCGCCAAGCGCGGCAACTACTCGCTGATGCGGATCGGCATCCCGGCGCTCGCGGGCCTGTCCGTGATGCACGGGCTGATCCCGCCGCACCCCGGCCCGCTGGTCGCGATCGACGCGGTCAAGGCGAACCTCGGCCTCACGCTGGCGCTCGGTGTCCTCGTCGCCATCCCGACGGTGATCATCGCGGGCCCGGTGTTCTCGAAATACGCAGCCCGCTGGGTGGACGTTCCGGCTCCCGACCGCATGATCCCCACCCGCGCTTCCGAGGACCTGGACAAGCGCCCCGGCTTCGGCGCCACCCTCGCCACCATGCTGCTGCCGGTCGTGCTGATGCTGGCAAAGGCCCTGGTCGACATCATCGTCGACGACCCCACGCACCAGGTGCAGCGCGTCTTCGACGTCATCGGCGCACCGCTGATCGCGCTGCTCGCGGCCGTGATCGTCGGTATGTTCACGCTGGGCCGCGCGGCCGGCTTCACCAAGGAGCGCCTCTCGACGACCGTCGAGAAGTCCCTCGCCCCGATCGCGGGCATCCTGCTGATCGTCGGCGCGGGCGGTGGCTTCAAGCAGACGCTGATCGACTCCGGTGTGGGCCAGATGATCCTGGAGATCTCCAAGGACTGGTCGATCCCGGCGCTGCTGCTGGCCTGGCTGATCGCGGTGGCGATCCGGCTCGCGACCGGTTCGGCGACGGTCGCGACCATCTCCGCGGCCGGTCTCGTCGCGCCCCTCGCGGCCGACATGTCGACCGCGCACACCTCGCTCCTCGTGCTGGCGATCGGGGCGGGCTCGCTCTTCTTCAGCCATGTGAACGATGCCGGGTTCTGGCTGGTCAAGGAGTACTTCGGTCTGAGCGTCGGCCAGACGGTCAAGACCTGGTCGATCATGGAGACCATCATCTCGGTGGTCGCCGGCGGACTGGTCCTGCTGCTGTCCCTCGTGATCTAGGAGTACGGGAATGAGCCATCCGCTCTTCGACATCGCCGGCCGTACGGCCCTGGTCACCGGCTCCAGCCGCGGCATCGGGCGCGCGCTCGCCCGCGGCCTCCTGGAGGCGGGCTGCACGGTCGTCCTGAACGGACGGGACGGCGACCGGCTCACCGCGGCGGCCGCCGAACTGCCGGGCGACGTCCGTACGGCCGCGTTCGACGTGACCGACGGTCCGTCGGTGGCCGCCGGCATCGCGGAGGTCGAGGAGCGGGTGGGTCCGCTCGACATCCTGGTCAACAACGCGGGCATACAACTGCGCGCCCCGCTCCTGGAGTTCACGGACTCCGACTGGCACCGGATCCTGAACACCAATCTGACGAGCGCGTTCCTGGTGGGCCGCGAGGCGGCCCGCCGTATGACGGAACGCGGCCACGGCAAGATCGTCAACATCTGTTCCCTCCAGAGCGAGGTCGTCCGCCCCGGCATCGCCCCGTACGCGGCGACCAAGGGCGCGCTGAAGATGCTCACCAAGGGCATGTGCGCGGACTGGGGCCCGTACGGGGTGCAGGTCAACGGGCTCGGCCCCGGCTACATAGAGACCGAGTTGACCCGCCCGCTCGTCGAGGACGAGGAGTTCAGCGCGTGGGTGCGGCACCGCACCCCGGCCGGGCGCTGGGGACGTACGGAGGACCTGGTCGGCGGGGTGCTCTTCCTCGCCTCTCCCGCGGCGGACTTCGTCAGCGGGCAGGTGCTGTACGTCGACGGCGGCATGACGAGTGTGCTCTAGAGAGGCCGGACGATGCTCGGTTGTGTGATCCACGGTCGGGGCGACCTGCGGGTCGACGAACTGCCCGAGCCGGCCGCCGGACCGGGGCAGGCGCTGGTCGCCGTCCGTTACGGCGGCGTATGCGGCTCCGACCTGCACTACTGGCGGCACGGCGGAGTCGGGGACTTCCGGCTGCGGGAGCCGATGGTGCTCGGGCACGAGGTGGTGGGGACGGTCCTCTCGTACGGGCCCGGGGCCGCCGGTCCCGCGCCGGGTACGGCCGTGGCCGTGCACCCGGCGACGCCGTGCGGGGTGTGTCCGGAGTGCGCGGACGGCCGGGCGAACGTGTGCCGGGACACCCGCTATCTGGGCAGCGCGGCCCGTATGCCGCACGTCCAGGGCGGGTTCGCCGCGCGGGTCGTGGTACCCGCCGCGCAGGTGAGGGCGCTGCCGGAGGGGCTGGATCTGCGGCGGGCCGCGCTCGCGGAGCCGCTGTCGGTGGCGTTGCACGCGGTACGGCGGGCGGGGCCGGTGGCCGGCCGGCCGGTGCTCGTGACGGGGGCCGGGCCGATCGGGTGCCTGGTGGTGGCCGCGGCGAAGGCCGCCGGAGCGGGGCGGGTGACGGTGACGGATCTGCTGCCGCGGGCGCTGTCGTACGCCGCCGGGGTGGGCGCGGACGACGTCGTACGCGCCGACGATCCGGCCGACGCCGGGTGGCCGGACTCGGTCGACGTGGCCGTCGAGGCGTCCGGGGTTGCCGCGGGTCTTGACACCTGCCTGCGCCTGGTGCGGCGTGGTGGGGTGGTCGTCCAGCTGGGCATGCTGCCGCCCGGACAGACGCCGTTCGCCGGGAACCTGGTGGTCAGCCGGGAGATCGAACTGCGGGGAGCGTTCCGCTTCGCCGACGAGTTCGACGAGGCGCTGACCCTGCTGGCGCGTGAGCCGGCGTTCGACTCCCTGATCAGCGCGGTGGTTCCGCTCGAGGAGGCGGAGTCGGCGTTCGCGCTGGCCGCGGACCGCGGTGAGGCGTGCAAGGTGCTGCTGGACTTCGGGGTCTGAGGGGCCGGGACCGGGTCCCCGCCGCCGGCGCGCGGCGGGTTCGGCGCCGCCGGGTACGGCCAGCGTGGCGGTACCCGCCGTGGAGTACCTGTCGCGGCGATACCCGCCGTGGGCGGTACCCGCCGTGGCGATACCTGTCGCGGCGATACCCCTCGCGGCAGTACCCGCCGTGGCAGTACCTGTCGCGGCGATACCTGTCGCGGCGGGACCCCTCGCGGCGGGACGTTCCGCGCGTTCTTCGGCGGTGCGGCCACGAACAGGACGCCGCAGCGTCACCCCCGCCGGTCCCCGCCCGGAGGGCCTTCGCGCCACAGGGGGTGTTCCTGGCTGGCCCACTCCCGGCTCACCGAGCCCGTGCGCAGGCCGCGGCGGGCCTCCGGGTCGGCCAGGGCCATGCCGATGTGGCCCGCGAGGACGACGCCGATCGTCAGGGCCAGCCAGTCGTGGACGAACGTCGCCGACGTGCGCCACATCAGCGGCGTGAGGTGGGTGAACCACATCAGCAGCCCCGTGCCCACCATCACCAGGGACGCTCCCGCGATCCACGCCGCATACGTCTTCTGGCCCGCATTGAACTTCGCCGCCGGACGGGACGAGGGCCGGGCGTCGCGGCGCAGGACCGCCCGCAGCCAGACCCGGTCGTGCGGGCCCCAGCGGTTGAGGTGACCCAGGTCCGACCGGAACGCGCGCGACGCCAGCCCCGCGAGCACCGGGGCCGGCAGCAGCAGCCCCGCCCACTCGTGGACCCGTACGACCAGGTCCCGGCGCCCCACCAGTTCCGCGAAAACGGGGATGTACAGGCAGGCGGCCGTCACCACGCACACGCCCATCAGCGCGGCCGTCACCCGGTGCACCCAGCGCTCCGCGCGCGTGAAGCGCCGTACCCGTGAGGACACGGCGGGGGCGGGGGCGTCAGCTCGTAGGGTCATCGTCCCGCCCGTTCGACTTGCCCACCCAGGCGTCCACGTCGTATCCCCGGTCCTCCCAGTACCCGGGACGGACGTCCTCGGTGACGGTGATGCCGGAGAGCCACTTGGCGGACTTGTAGAAGTACATGGGGGCGACGTACAGGCGGACGGGGCCGCCGTGGTTGTGGCCCAGGGGCTTGTCCTGCATGCGCAGGGCGACCAGGACGTCCGCGCGGCGGGCCTGCGCGAGCGTCAGGCTCTCGGTGTACGCCCCGTCGAAGCAGGTGAAGCGGACCGCCCTGGCGGAGGAGCGGACGCCCGCCGCGTCCAGCAGCCGGGACAGACGTACGCCCTCGAACGGCGTCCCCGGCACCCGCCAGCCGGTGACGCACTGGACGTCGCGCACGAGCCGGGTCTGCGGCAGGGCCCGCAGATCGGCCAGGGTGAACGACGTCGGGTGGTCGACCAGGCCGTCGATCGTGAGGCGGTAGTTCGCCTCCCCCTTGTGCGGGACCGACGACGTCACCGAGTAGTAGCGAAAGCCCCCGCCGTTGGGCAGCAGACCGGTCAGGCCCGTCGGGTCCTTCTCGGCCGCTCCGGCGAGGACGGACTCCATTCCTCGCTGGAGCACGGGCGCGGCGACGACACCGAGCGCGCCGAGGCCGAGGGTGCCGAGGAGGACCCGGCGCCCGATCGGGGTGCCCCGCCCCTCGGGCTCCGGTGCCTCCCGCTTCTCGGGCTCCGGTGCTTCCCGCTCTTCGGGATGTTCAGGGTTCACACCATGATTCGAGCACCCGCCACCCCCTTGAGGCCAGGGCAGACGGGTGCTCGTCAGAATTCCGTAACCACTTCTCACCGGGATTTCAGGGATCGCCGGGTGCGCGGGAAGCGGGATCGCGGCGCGGGGGCGCGGTTCAGGTCGCCGACTCCGCCGCCTTGTCCAGCTGGAACGCCTCGTTGTCCAGCCCGATACGGGCATGCGCCTGGGGCTTACGGGAGCGCAGGACCAGTCCCTGCGCCAGGCCGAGGACCAGGGCCACCCCGATGATCGCCGGGAGCACCCAGCCGAGCGCGGAGTCCGGTCCCGTTCCGACCAGTACGCCGAAGTCCTTGACCGTGTAGCCCACGATCACGAGCAGCGCGGCCCCCGACACCGCGGACGTGGCCAGCCGCCAGGCCTGTGCGCGGGCGGCGCCGCGGCGGGCGAAGAAGACGATCACGGACAGGGAGGCCGCCACCATCAGCAGGGTGACGCCGAGCGCCCCGACGCTGCCGAACCAGGTGAACAGGTGCAGCACGGGCGCGGTCGGGTCGCCGGCCGGCTTGTCGTCGGCCATCGCGAAGGCGATGACGATCACCGCCGACACGGCCGTCTGAAGGAGCGAGCCCGTACCGGGGGCGCCGCTCGCGCCCGTCGTACGGCCGAAGGCGGCGGGCAGGAGTCCCTCGCGGCCCATCGCGAAGGCGTACCGCGCGACCACGTTGTGGAAGCTGAGCATCGCCGCGAACATGCCGGTCACGAAGAGCACGTGCAGTACGTCGGTGAAGGTGCCGCCGAGCCGGGACTCCGTCAGCTGGAAGAGCAGGCCCGCGCTCTGTTTCTGGGCGGCGGCCACGATGGTGGAGGGACCGGCGGCGACCGTGAACGCCCAGCAGCTGACCGCGAAGAAGACGGCGACGAAGCCGATCGCGAGGAACATCACGCGCGGCACGAGGACGTCCGGGCGGCTGGTCTCCTCGGCGTAGACGGGGGCCTGTTCGAAGCCGAGGAAGGCGGCGACGCAGAAGCAGAGCGCGGTGCCGACGCCCGCACCGGTGAGGGTGTCCGGGTTGAAGGCGTGCAGCGACAGGCCTTCCTTGGCGGGGTCGGCGACCGCCGCGATGTCGAACACGACGACGAGGACGACCTCGATGAGCAGCAGCACGCCGAGCACGCGCGCGTTGACGTCGATCTTCAGCAGGCCGAGCGCGCCGACGGCGAGGACGGCCGCCAGCGCCGGGATCCACCAGGCGACCTGGAGTTCGAGGTAGGTGGCGCACAGACCCGAGACCTCGAAGCCGAAGATGCCGTAGATGGCGAACTGGAGCGCGCTGTAGGCGACGAGTGCGACCGCCGCGGCACCCGCGCCCGCCGTGCCGCCGAGGCCGCGCGAGATGTAGGCGTAGAAGGCGCCCGCGTTGTGGACGTGGCGGCTCATCTCCGCGTACCCCAGGGAGAAGAGGGCCAGCACCGCGCCGAGGACGACGAAGAGCAGGGGCTGGCCGACGATGCCCATGACCCCGAATGTAGTGGGCATGACACCCGCGACCACCATGAGAGGGGCGGTCGCGGCGAGCACGGACAGCAACAGGCCCGCCGTGCCGAGCCGGTCGGCGCGCAGAGCGCGTTCCTGTCCCTTGAAGGTGCTGATGTCGTCCGCGACGGCGGACCTGTTCGCTGGTCTGCTCTCACTCGTGCTCGAACTGCCCGTCGTCATGGCGGGGTTGTCCTCTCCACTGGTGTCTCGGCCGATGTCTCGGCTGATGTCTCGGCTGGGGTGCGAGGTGATGTCTCGGGGGCCGGCGGTCGGGGGCCGACGGCCGGCGGCCGTTCAGGGGGCGCCGAGCGCGCTGGCGCGTGCGGCGCTGAAGGCTTGGTACGGGTCGCGGTCCGGGTACGACCACGGCGCCGGGGTGGCGTGTTCTCCGATGCGGTGGAACAGGGCGGCGGCCTCGGCGCCACGGCCCTCGCAGAACTTGGCGTGGGCCAGGAAGTTGAGGTCGACGAAGCGGCGCGGATGGTCGTCGCGCTCCCACTCCAGCCACCAGTCGAAGGCGGCCTTCATCACCTGGCGGGCCCGCCGCCCCACCCAGTGCCCGGAGGCGACCGGGTCGGCGGGCTCGGCACCGGCGGCGGCGAGGACGCGGTAGCGCTCGGCGTGCGCGACGACCGGGAGGATCGCGAGCGGCGAGTCGGCGGGGGCCTGTTCGGCGGCCCAGTTGGCGAAGTCGTAGACCTCGTGCAGCGGGTCCCGTCCGGCGTCCGCGCGGCGTTCGGCGAGCCGGGCGACGATGAGCTGGTGGGCGTGGTGGTGGTCGGGGCAGCGGTGGCGGACCTCGTCGAAGAGGCGGACCACGTCCTCGTCGGTGCCGAGTGAGCGCTCCAGTATCAGCAGGCCGAGCCACGGTGTGGGGTCGTCGGGGGCGAGGGCGGCCGCGGCGTGGCAGGCCTCGCGTGCCGTCTGCGGGCGCTCCTTGCCGTTCAGGGCGCGGTGGACGGTGGCGCAGGCGAGCAGTACGGCGGCGCAGGGGGACTCGGGTTCGGCGAGCTGCCATTCGCGCGCCCAGGGAAGGGCGGCGGACTCCTGCGCCAGGACGGTGACGCGGTGTCCCCGACGGTCCCAGTCGTCGCGGGTCGCGGCGAGCAGCGCGCGCACGGGGGCCCATCGCCCCTGGGTCAACGAGGCGCGGGAGGCGACGAGTTCGGCGTCGTCGAGCGCCGCGTCGAAGGCATGGGCCGCACGCTTGCGACCACGGCCGAGTGGGGGTGGGGGTGGGGGCACCGCGGGGGTTCCTCACAGGGCGCGGTTTGTCAGTAACTGATCACGGACAGCAAACCCTCAGCCAACGCTTCCAGTCAAGGGCACCCAGGGGCCTACACGTGTCAACGTGCCTTTGGTGCAGGCGACTTGACGGGTGCGGGGCACTGTGCTGCGGACGGCAGTCGGGCGGTAGACGGTCGCCGTGCGCCGAGAGCGCTTGGCATACGGCCACCGTCAGTACACCGTGCGTCTGGCGGCGTCCGGCGCTCCTTTCGGACACCGGGCCGCCACACGCCGCGAGCGCGGGGCGCACGCCACCGGACACCGGACACCGGCCACCGCCTGAGTTCCGCGTGCCGTCGGTCGCGGGCAGGCGGGCGCGGCGGTCGCGGGCAGGCGGGCGCGGGAGGTGCTGCCGAAGCCCCTCGGACCCGGCCCACGACCCAGGTCCGGCCCGCCTCAGTCCACCGCCCGCACCCTGGCCCGCGTCTCAGCCCACGGCCTGTGCCGCCGCCCGGCCCACCGTGCGGCCCGAGAACAGCCAGCCGCCCAGGAACGTGCCCTCCAGAGACCGGTAGCCGTGGACGCCGCCGCCGCCGAACCCGGCGGCCTCGCCGGCCGCGTACACGCCCTCCAGCGGGGCGCCGCCCTCGGTCAGCACCCGCGACGAGAGGTCCGTCTCCAGGCCGCCGAGCGTCTTGCGGGTGAGGATGTTGAGGCGCACGGCGATCAGCGGACCCGCCTTGGGGTCGAGGATGCGGTGCGGGGCGGCCGTGCGGATCAGCTTGTCGCCGAGGAACCTGCGGGCCCCGCGCATCGCCGTCACCTGGAGGTCCTTGGTGAAGGGGTTCGCTATCTCCCGGTCGCGCGCGACGATCTCACGGCGCAGCGCGGCCTCGTCGATGAGCGGTTCCTTGGTCAGCGCGTTCATGCCGCGCACCAGCGCGCCCAGGTCCTTCTCCACGACGAAGTCCACACCGTGGTCCATGAACGCCTTCACCGGCCCCGGCACCTCGGCCCGCGCCCGCCCGATCACGTCCTTGATCGACTTGCCCGTCAGATCGGGGTTCTGCTCGGACCCCGAGAGGGCGAACTCCTTGCCGATGATCTTCTGGTCGAGCACGAACCACGTGTAGTCGTACCCGGTCTTCATGATGTGTTCGAGCGTGCCGAGCGTGTCGAAGCCGGGGAAGAGCGGCACGGGCAGCCGGTTGCCGCGGGCGTCGAACCACAGGGAGGACGGGCCGGGCAGGACGCGGATGCCGTGGTTGTGCCAGATCGGGTTCCAGTTCTGGATGCCCTCGGTGTAGTGCCACATGCGGTCGCGGTTGATCAGACGCGCACCCGCCCCCTCCGCGATGGCGAGCATCCTGCCGTCGACGTGCGCGGGCACACCCGAGATCATCTTCTCCGGGGCCCTGCCCAGCCGCTCCGGCCAGTTCGCGCGGACGAGGTCGTGGTTGCCGCCGATGCCGCCCGAGGTGACGATCACCGCCTGGGCCGTGAGCTCGAAGGCTCCGGTGACCTCGCGGCTGCTGGCCCGGCCCCGCTGGATGTCCGACGCCTCCAGCACCTCACCCGTGACGGTGTCCACGGCGCCCGCGCTGCGCGACAGACCGGTGACCCGGTGGCGGAACCTCAGCTCGACCAGTCCCCGCGCGACCCCCGCCCGCACCCGCCGCACGAACGGCTCGATCAGCCCGGGTCCGGTCCCCCAGGTGATGTGGAAGCGCGGCACCGAGTTGCCGTGTCCGTTGGCGTCGTAGCCGCCGCGCTCCGCCCAGCCGACCACCGGGAAGAAGCGCACCCCCTGCCGGTGCAGCCAGGCCCGCTTCTCACCGGCCGCGAAGTCGACGTACGCCTCGGCCCACTTGCGCGGCCAGTGGTCCTCGGGACGGTCGAAACCGGCCGTTCCCATCCAGTCCTGGAGGGCGAGCGCGTGGCTGTCCTTGATCCGCAGACGGCGCTGCTCGGGCGAGTCGACGAAGAAGAGCCCGCCGAACGACCAGAAGGCCTGGCCGCCCATCGACTGCTCCGGCTCCTGGTCGAGAAGGATCACCTTGCGGCCCGCGTCCACCAGCTCCGCGGTCGCCGCGAGCCCTGCCAGGCCGGCGCCGATCACGATGACGTCTGCGTCGTGGGCCATTCGCCCGTCCTCTCGACATGACCGAGCAGCCACGACCGCGAGCCGGTCCGGCATGACCACCAGTCGGTACGTTGTTACTGATCGGTCAGATCCTTCGGTACAAGAGTGAGCGAGTCAACTGCCGGGTTGTGGGTACTCTCACGGCAACTCACAGCGGGGAGCGCTACAGTCGGCGCATCCCGTGGCCCCGCTGAGTTTCGAGGTACGCAGCGTGTCGGTACTGGTTCTGGTTCTCGCCGTGAGCGCGGCCTTCTGCCTGGGCATCGGGTTCGTGCTCCAGCAGAACGCGGCCCAGCATGCTCCGCTGAGCGACTTCCTCTCGCCCAGACTGCTCCTGGACCTGATGCATGTGCGGCGCTGGCTCGGCGGCATCGGGTTCATGGTGGTCGGCATGGTGCTCGGTGCGGTCGCCCTGGCCCATGGCGAGCTGTCGCTGGTCGAGCCGCTGCTCGCCACGAACCTGCTCTTCGCGCTGGGCCTCTCCCGCCGGCAGACCAAGCAGCCGCTGGGACGCCAGGGCTGGGCGGGGCTCGCGCTGCTCGCGGGCGGCGTCACGGCGTTCATCGTCGCCGGCCAGCCGACCGGCGGCGACGCGGTCACGAATCCCCTACGGCACTGGGTGATCATCGGCGTGATGGTCGGGTTCGCGCTGCTGCTGACGACCTACGCGAAGCAGTCGCGGCTGAGCGCCGCCCCCGTGCTCCTGTCGCTCGCGGCGGGCCTGCTGTACGGCGTGCAGGACGCGCTCACCCGGGTCAGCGGGCAGCGGTTCAGCGAGGGCGGCTGGCCGGAGCTGGTCACCGGCTGGCAGCCGTACGCGGTGCTGGCCCTCGGTGTGACCGGGCTGGTGCTGGTGCAGAGCGCGTTCGAGACGGCGCCGCTGCGGATGTCCCTGCCGGCCCTCACCGCGGCCCAGCCGCTGGCCGGAATCGTCTGCGGGGTGGGCTTCCTCGGCGACCAGCTGCGCACGGACACCGGGGCGCTCGCCTGGGAGGCGGCGGGGCTCGCGGCGGTCGTGCTGGGCATCGTCCTCCTCGGACTGCACCCGGCGATGCCGCGGGGCTCCGCGGAGGCGGAGCGGCAGCGGGATCTCCAGCCGCATTGAGGAGCCGGGCCCCCGAGGACCCGGGCCCGGCCCTGCTTGGATGGGCCCATGAGCGAACCCGTGAGCGAAGCCGTGACCGAAGCAGCCGTGAGCGGAGCGACGAGCGGACCGACGGGTGGCCCCGTCGACCCCGCCGATGAACTCCTCGACATCGTGGACGAGAACGACAGGGTCGTCGGGCAGTCGGCGCGCGGGGAGGCGTACGCGCGGGGGCTGCGCCACCGGTGCGTGTTCATCCTGGCCCGGGACGGCGAGGGGCGGATCTTCGTCCACCGCCGGACGCCCACCAAGCTGGTCTTCCCCTCCTTGTACGACATGTTCGTCGGCGGAGTCGTCGGCGCGGGCGAGACGTACGACGACGCGGCCCTGCGCGAGGCCGAGGAGGAACTCGGCGTCTGCGGTCTGCCCCGCCCGGCCCCCCTCTTCAAGTTCCTGTACGACAACGGCGCCGGCCAGACCTGGTGGTCGTCGGTCTACGAGGTCCGCTGCGACCTCCCGGTCAGCCCCCAGGTGGAGGAGGTCGCCTGGCACGACTTCCTGCCCCAGGACGAGGTGGAGCGCCGGCTGGCCGACTGGGAGTGGGTCCCGGACGGGCTCGCGGCGTACGAGCGGCTCAAGGCGCATCGCGCCACGGGCTGACGTCGTCGGGCGAGCGCGTCCGGCCAGGTGGGGGCGGGCCCGGACGGACGACCGCCGTGCCGGACGTGGCGGCGCGGTCATACCGTAGGGTCCAGCGCGTGATCGAATTCGCACGGAACGTCCGGCTGTGGTTCGCGCCCCAGGAGGTACGAAAGGTCGGCGGCACGCCCGACTACCGGTTCTCGCTGGCCAACGAGCGCACCTTCCTGGCGTGGCTGCGCACCGCACTGGCACTGATCGGCGGAGGATTCGCCGTCGACCAGTTCCTGCCGGATCTGAGGTGGGGCTGGCGCGTCGGACTGGCCCTCGCGCTGCTCGCCGCCGGTGTGCTGTGCTCGCTGCGCGCCGTCAACCACTGGGTGCGGTGCGAGCAGGCGATGCGGCGGGGCGAGGACCTTCCGGTGTCCCGCTTCCCCGCGCTGCTGAGCATCGCCGTGGCCGTCGTCGCGATCGCGATGGTCCTCGTCGTACTCGTCGGCTGGGAAGGATGACCGCGCCCGCCCAGGAGCGCGACCCGGGGCTGCAACCCGAGCGCACTCGGCTCGCGTGGCGGCGTACGACCCTGTCGGGCACCGTGGCCGCCGTACTCGCCGTGAAGACGACGCTGCACAGTGGCACGGCGGCGGGACTGATCGTCTGCGCGCTGTGCTGCGCGCTCTGGGTCGGCTTCCTCGCCGTCGCCCACCACCGCATCCGCGACCTGTCGACGGCCGGAGCGCACCGCCCGCCCGCGCTCGCCCCACGGCACGCGGCCGCGGCGGCCTTCTGCACGGTCGCCCTGGCCCTGTGCGCGGCGGCGCTGGTGCTCTAGGCGCGCCGGCCGCCCGCCCCGCACAAGCACCGCGCGCGCCGGAACAACCCCGAATGCGAAGAGTACGGTGATCCGAGCACAGCCTGCGCTCCCCGGACGATCTCCGGACGGCCCGCCGGATTCCCATCCGACGCCGCCGACTGACAGGCTCTGACACATCAGTCGACGACATCCAGGGGGTCTGATGACCGCAGCGGAGCCTTACACGGTCGAGCTCGCCGCCGACGTGCACGCCTATGTGCAGCCGGACGGCGGCTGGTGCCTGAACAACGCCGGGTTCGTGAGCGACGGCACGACCACCCTGCTCGTGGACACGGCGGCCACCGAGCGGCGGACCCGGGCCCTGAGCGCGGCGATCGCCGCCGCGGGCGTCCCCGCTCCGCGCTTCGTCGTCAACACGCACCATCACGGCGACCACACCTACGGCAACAGCCACTTCGCGCCCACCGCGACGATCGTCTCGCACGCCGAATGCCGCCGGGAGACACTGGCCAACGGGCGGCAGCTGCATCTGCTCTGGCCGGAGAACGACTTCGGGGACATCCGGATCCAGGCCGCCGACCTGACGTACACCGGCCACACGACGGTCCATGTCGGCGCGGTGGACGCCGAGGTGATCCACCCCGGGGTGGCGCACACCGTGAGCGACTCGGTGGTGTGGTTGCCGCACCGGCGGGTGCTGTTCACCGGCGACCTGGTCTTCGAGGGCGGTACGCCGTTCATTCTGATGGGCTCGCTCAGTGGCTCGCTGCGGGCCCTGGACGTGCTGCGCCAGCTGGGCGCCGAGACGGTCGTACCGGGACACGGCCCGGTCACCGACCCGTCGGCGTTCGACCGTACGGAGCGCTATCTGCGCTTCGTCGCCGACATCGCGCACAAGAGCCACGCGGCGGGCCGCACTCCCCTGGAGGCGGCCCGGGAGACGGACCTCGGGGAGTTCGCAGCGCTGCCGGAGAGCGAGCGGTTCGTGGCCAATCTGCATCGCGCGTACGCCGAGCTGGACGGGGCGCCGGAAGGCGCACCGCTGGACGTGCCCGCCGCCGTCCGCGACATCGCGGCCATGAACGGCGGACGGATGGTCGCCTGCCACGCGTGAAGCGGCGACCGGCGACCGGCGACCGGCGACCGGCGACCGGGGCAGCGATGACACGGCGGGACCGGCGTGCGGCGGCGCCGTGCGGCCGTGGCGCCGATCACGTTTGCTCCGGGCACTGGACGACATACCGACCGGTCGGCATCATGTGTCAGGTCCCGTTACCGCGCACGGAGGAGCAATGATGAGCCCAGACCACCCGCCAGGACTCGATCTCGACCGGCTGCGCGGCCTGCTCGACGCCGAGCGGCCCGGCCTGGTGACCGGCCCGCTGACCGGCCGGCTGATCGAGGGCGGACGGTCGAATCTCACGTACGTGGTCACGGACGGCACCGGGAAGTGGGTCGTACGGCGGCCGCCGCTGGGCCATGTGCTCGCCACCGCGCACGACATGAAGCGCGAGCACCGGGTGATCAGCGCGCTGCACCCGACGGCCGTGCCGGTGCCGCGCCCGGTGCTGCTGTGCGAGGACGACTCGGTGCTGGGCTCGCCCTTCTACGTGATGGACTTCGTGGAGGGCACCCCGTACCGCACCGCCGAACAGCTCGCCCCGCTCGGCCCGGAGCGGACCCGGGGCGCGCTGCTCGGCCTGGTCGACACGCTGGTCGAGCTGCACGCGGTGGACCCCGCCGAGGTGGGCCTCGTGGACTTCGGGCGCCCCGAGGGCTTCCTGGACCGGCAGCTGCGCCGCTGGGGCAAGCAACTGGACGCCTCCCGCAACCGGGAACTGGCCGGCATCGACGAGCTGCACGCCGCACTCGGCCGCGAGCTGCCCCACTCCCCCGCGCCCACGGTCGTACACGGTGACTACCGGCTCGACAACGTGCTGCTCGGCGCGGACGACCGGATCACCGCCATCCTCGACTGGGAGATGTCCACGCTCGGCGACCCGCTGACCGACCTGGGCCTGGTGGCGATGTACAGCGTGCCGCTGGCGCTGCCGGACTCGCCCATCAGCACCACCGCCGCGGCCGCCGGACACCCGGACCCGGCCGAGCTGATCGAGCGGTACGCCGCGCGCTCGGGGCGCGACGTGTCCGCCGTCTCCTGGTACACGGCGTTCGCCTGGTTCAAACTCGCCGTGATCCTCGAGGGCATCCACTACCGCTACACGCTCGGCCAGACGGTCGGCGGCGGCTTCGACCGCATCGGTGAACTGGTCCCCGTCTTCATCGAGCACGGCCTGACCACTCTTCAGGAAGGCTGAACCGCCATGGACTTCGCGTTCGACGCGCGCACCGAGGAACTGCGCCAGAAGCTCCTCGCCTTCATGGACGAGCACGTCTATCCGGCGGAGGCCGTCGCCCACGAGCAGCGCGAGCGGCTCGCCTCGCCGTGGGACACGCCCGTGATCGTCGAGGAGCTGAAGGCCGAGGCCCGCCGCCAGGGCCTGTGGAACCTCTTCCTGCCGGACTCCGAGTACGGCGCCGGACTCACCAACCTCCAGTACGCGCCGCTCGCCGAGATCACCGGCCGCTCCCCGCAGCTGGCGCCGACCGCGCTGAACTGCGCGGCGCCGGACACCGGCAACATGGAGGTGCTTGCGCAGTTCGGCGACGAGCGCCAGCGCAAGCAGTGGCTGGAGCCGCTGCTCGCCGGTGAGATCCGTTCGGCGTTCGCGATGACCGAGCCCGAGGTGGCCTCCTCCGACGCCACCAACATCACCACGCTGATCGAGCGCGCCTCCGACGGCACGGACGAGTACGTCATCACCGGCCGCAAGTGGTACATCTCCGGGGCGATGAACCCGGACTGCAAGATCTTCATCGTGATGGGCAAGACGGACCCGGGCGGCGCGGACATCCGGCGTCAGCAGTCCATGATCCTGGTCCCCCGCGACACCCCGGGTGTCCAGGTCAAGCGGGCGATGCAGGTGTACGGCTACGAGGACCACTCCCACGGCGGCCACGCCGAGGTGATCTTCGACCACGCGCGCGTGCCGGTGTCGAACCTGATCGGCGAGGAGGGCGGCGGCTTCGCCATCGCCCAGGCCCGGCTGGGTCCGGGCCGCATCCACCACTGCATGCGGCTGATCGGCATGGCGGAGCGGGCGATCGAGCTGATGTGCAGGCGGGCCGTCTCCCGCACGGCCTTCGGCAAGCCGCTGGCCCAGCAGGGCGTGGTGCACAACTGGATCGCCGACGCCCGCGTGGCCGTCGAACAGCTGCGGCTGCTGGTGCTGAAGACGGCCTGGATGATGGACACGGTCGGCAACAAGGGGGCCCACGCCGAGATCCAGGCCATCAAGATCGCCACGCCCCGTACGGTTGTCGACATCATCGACAAGGCGGTCCAGCTGCACGGCGCGGGCGGCGTCAGCCAGGACTTCCCGCTGGCCGAACTCTGGGCGAGCGCCCGCACGCTGAAGCTCGCGGACGGCCCCGACGAGGTGCACCAGCGCTCGCTGGCGCGGCGGGAGCTGAAGAAGTACGTCTGAGCCGAGCCACGGGCGAAGTACCTGTGAGCCATGGGTAAGGGGCGGTCGCCATGGCGACCGCCCCTTACCCATGCGCCGGAGGAGAACTACGGCCGCAGCGCCCGCAGCAGCAGGTCCGCCAGTTGGTCGGCGACCTGCTGCGGGGTGAGCGGGCCGCCCGGGCGGTACCAGGTCGACAGGTGGTGCACGGAGCCGAAGTGGTAGTCGACCACCAGGTCGGCGGGCGTCCTGGTGGAGAAGACGCCCTCCTTCTGGCCCTCCTCGATCAGCGCGCGGAAGCGCTCGTGGTAGCGGCGCCGCTCCGCGCGTACCTGCTTGTTCTTCTCGGGGCTCAGATGGTGCATGGAGCGGAAGAAGATCATCGCGTCGTCGAGGTTGTCGATGGTGGTGACGACCACGTCGGCCGCCGCCGCCCGCAGCCGCTCCTCGATCGGCGCGTCGGCGTCCGCGAACGCGTCGAGACGCTCCTGCTGGACGCGCAGCACTCGCGCGTACACCTCGTGCAGGAGGTCGTCCTTGGAGCCGAAGTAGTGGTACAGGGCGCCCTTGGTGACGCCCGCCGCCTCGACGATCTCCTGGACCGACGTGCGGTCGTAGCCACGGTCGGCGAAGAGCCGGGTGGCGGCGGCGAGGAGCCGCTGCGGGACGGGCGTGCCGTCACCGTCCGTCGTCCTGGGCACTGCCGCCACCTGCCTTCCGAGTGTTGTCTACTGGGTTTCGCCGGACCGGGAACGCAGTTCCCGACGGAGGATCTTCCCACTCGCCGTCTTCGGCAGGTCGGGCAGGATCTCCACCTGACGCGGATACTTGTAGGCGGCCAGTCTCTCCTTGCAGTACGCGGCGAACGCAGCCGGGTCCTCGTCGGCCCCCGGACGCAGGCTGATGTACGCCTTGACGGTCTCCCCGCGGTACCCGTCCGGCACCCCGACGACGGCCGCCTCGCGCACCGCCGGATGCGTGTACAGGACGTCCTCGACCTCGCGCGGCCACACCTTGAAGCCGGACGCGTTGATCATGTCCTTCTTGCGGTCGACGACGTAGAGCCAGCCCTGGGGGTCCATGAAGCCGATGTCGCCGGTGCGCAGCTCGCCTTCGGGGAAGGTCTCGGCGGTGGCCTCGGGGAGGCGCCAGTAGCCGGGCACGACCTGCGGGCCGCGGACGAGGATCTCGCCCTGCTCCCCGAAGGGCACCTCCTCGCCCTGGTCGTCGACGATGCGTACGACGGTGTCGGGACCGGGTGCGCCGACGGCCAGCGTCCCCGAGACCGGGTCCACGGGGGCTTCCAGGCCGGGCGGTACGGAGGCGCAGGGCGCGGTGCACTCGGTGAGCCCGTAGCCGTTGTGGATGTAAGGGCCGAAGCCGGCGCGGAACTTCTCCACCAGGGCGGGCGGCAGCGGCGCGCCGCCCGAGGAGATCATCCGGAACGAGGAGAAGTGGTCGCGGGTGACGTCCGGGTGCGCGGCCAGCGCCATGAAGGCGGTCGAGGGGCCGACCGTGTAGACCGGCCGGTGCTCGGCGAACGCGTCGAGCACGACCCCGGCCTCGAAGCGGTACGCGAGCACAAGCGTGCCCGCGCTGTTGAGGCATCCGGCGAGCTGGGCGACCATGCCGGTGATGTGGAACAGCGGCGCCATCGCGAAGTAGACGGGCGTCCCGGGCAGGGCGAGCCCGGTGCGCTGCCGCTCGGCGTTGTACATGATGTTGCCGTGGGTGTTGGTGGCGCCCTTGGGAGCACCGCTGGTGCCCGAGGTGTAGCTGATCAGCGCGATGTCGGAGGGGACGGCCGCGCGGTCGGCGGGCGCCTTGTGCCCTCGCCGGGCGACCGCGATCAGGTCGTCGGCGTCCGCAGCCTGCGGAAGGCGCTCGAAGTTCAGCACGCGCGCGTCGTTACGGGTCTGGAGGTCCAGCTCGCAGGCGGTGAGCACGATCCGTACCGGCGTACCGGCGGCCGTCTCCCGCAGGTACGAGTCCCACGCGCGGTCGGAGCACACGAGGGCGGCCACTTCGCCGTCCTTCAGGACATGGGTGACCTCGCCCGACTTGTACATCGGGTTGACGGGCACGACGATCGCGCCCGCCTTCCAGGCGCCGAGCAGGGCGAGCACGAAGTGCGGGGAGTTCTGGAGCAGGATCGCCACCCGGTCGCCGCGCTCCAGACCGCGCGCGGCGAGGTGCCCGGCGACGGAGTCGCTCAGCTCGTCGAGCGCGCGATAGGTGATCCGCCCGTCGAAGTAGGCGAGGGCGGTGCGCTCCGGGGTGTCGGCGGCGGCCCTGCGTACGGCGTGCACCAGGGAGGCGACGGGGGCGACGGGGGCGCCCTGGGCATCGTTGAGCAGGGCGGTCCAGGGCTTCGCCGCGTAGGGGGATCCGGTCATCGGGCCGCCTCCCACTTCTGCTGGATGTGGTTCATGTTCGCCAGCCAGCGGTCGGGCGTGGTGGCCCGCGCCTGGTAGTACTCGGCGACCTCGGGGTGCGGCAGGATCAGGAAGCGGTCCTCCTCGATCCCCTTGAACAGGGCGTCGGCGACGTCGTCGGGCTCGATCGCGGTCGGCGCGAGCACCAGGTCGCCCGCGCTGCCGGACGCGGTCAGCATGTCGGTCCGCACGCCCTGCGGACAGATCGCGTGGACCTGCACGCCCCGGTGCCGGTACGTCAGCGAGAGCCACTCGGCGAAGGCGTACGCGCCGTGCTTGGTGACGCTGTAGGGCGCCGCGCCGATCATGGTGAGCAGGCCGGCGGCCGAGACGGTGGAGACGAAACGGCCGCTGCCGCGCTCCAGCCAGCCGGGGAGCAGTTCCTGGGCCGCCCGGACGTGCGCCATCACGTTCACGTCCCAGGCGAGCGCCCAGACCTTCTCGTCGGCGGCTTCGGTGCCGCCGGAGGCGAGGCCCGCGTTGGCGCAGTACACGTCGACCGTGCCGCCGAGGGCGTCCCGTGCCTCGGCCACGATCGCGGAGGCGTCGCCCGGGACCGCGATGCCGCCGATCTCGTCGGCCACGGCCTTCGCCCGAACGGCGTCCAGGTCGTTGACGACGACCCTGGCCCCCTCGGCGGCGAAGCGGCGGGCCAGTGCGGCACCGATGCCGCCTCCCGCTCCGGTGACGACCACTCCGGCATCCTGCACGGCTTCCACCATCGGTCTCCTTCGACGCGACGCGCATGGTTCTGCGGCAGTCGGCTCTGCTGCCTCATCAGACTAACCAGTCGGTATGTAGCGAGGGAAGGGGTCCCGGTGACAAGGCCGGTGCGGTGCGTTCCTCGGGGCCGGTGTGCGCACTAGCGTGCGTGGCCATGACAGTTCCGTCGATCACGGAGGTCACCGCATGAAACTGTCCAGACGAGGGCTGCTCGCCGCGACCACGGCGGCCGTGTCGCTGACCGCGCCCCCGGCCGCGGCGGACGGCGGCCGGCTGCGCACGGGCTTCGAGCGGCTCGCCGCGGACGGCTACGGGCTGCTCGACGGGCAGCGGGTCGGCATCGTCACGAACCCCACCGGCGTCACCAGTGGGGGCCCCTCCCGCTCGAGCGAAGCCGAGAGTGGGGGAGTGCGCCACATCGTCGACGTGATGCACGCGGACGACCGGGTGCACCTCACCGCGGTCTTCGGTCCGGAGCACGGCTTCCGCGGCACCGCGCAGGCGGGCGGTTCGGAGGGCCGCTACGACGACCCGGCGACCGGCCTGCCCGTCTACGACACGTATCTGAAGAGCGGCCGGCCGCTCGCCGACGTCTTCACCGCGTCCGGCGTCGACACCGTCGTGTTCGACATCCAGGACGTGGGCGCCCGCTTCTACACGTACATCTGGACGCTGTACGACTGCATGGAGGCCGCCGGGCTCGCGGGCAAGCGCTTCGTGGTGCTCGACCGGCCGAACCCGGTGACCGGGCGGACGGCCCAAGGCCCGGTGCTGCACAAGGAGTTCGCGACGTTCGTCGGCCGGCAGCCGATCGCGCAGGCGCACGGGATGACGGCCGCGGAGCTGGCACGGCTGTTCAACGGGGAGTTCCTGACGACGCCGGTACCGCTGGACACCGTCCTCGTGTCCGGCTGGAAACGGTCGGAGTTCTACGACGCCTCCGGCCTCCCCTGGGTGCCGCCGAGCCCGAACATGCCGACCCCCGACACCGCTCTCGTGTACGCGGGAACGTGTCTCTTCGAGGGGACGAACCTGTCGGAGGGGCGCGGGACGACACGCCCGTTCGAGCTGCTCGGCGCGGACGGGATCGACGGCCGGTGGGCTCGCGAGGCCGAGCGGCTCGGCCTGCCCGGCGTGCGCTTCAGGGAGGCGTACTTCGCGCCCACCTTCTCCAAGTTCCAGGGCAAGACCGTCGGGGGTGTGCAGATCCATGTGCACGACCGGGCCGCCTACGACCCCGTACGCACCGGAGTCGCGCTGCTGGTGACCGCCAAGAAGGTCTGGAGCGGCTTCACCTGGCGCTCCGACAACTGGATCGACAAGCTGACGGGCTCCGCGCGGGTGCGCACCATGATCGACGCGGGGGCGACCGCCGACGAGGTGGTGGCCGCCTGGCAGGACGAGCTGGCCGCGTTCCGCCGCGTACGCAAGGAGTACCTCGTCTACCGCTGAAGCGGCGACCGCACCCGGCACTTCGGTTCGGTCGCACCGGACCGCACGTGACATCTGGCCAACCTCCCCCGCCGGCAGGACGATACGCCCACATCGTGGGACCACAGGGGCCAAGGGGGCCTGTCATGGCGGAACGGGCAATGAGTGTGACTCCCTACTGGGAGCTGACGTTCGACGCGGACGGGGACGTGGACGGCCGGGAACGGGATCGGCTGCTCGCGCAGGTGGCGCAGCGCAAGGTCCATGACCTGGTCGTCTTCGCCCACGGCTGGAACAACGAACGCTCGGGGGCCACCCGGCTCTACAGCCGCTTCTTCCAGCCGGTCCCGGCGCTCGCACCGCGGGCGCGTCTCGGGTACGTGGGTGTGGTGTGGCCCTCGATGATCTTCCCGGACGAGCCGATCCCCGACTTCCCGGCGTCCGTGCCGGCCGAGGTCACGGCGGTCGCGCGCCCGGCCCTCGCCAAGGGGGCCAGGCAGGCGCTGGTGGAGGTGTTCCCCGACCGGGCCACGCTCGTCGAGCAGATCGCGCGGCTGCTGGAGCGGCATCCGGACGAGGAGGCCTCGCTGGAGACGTTCGGACAGCTCGTACGGCTGCTGGTCGAGGCGCGGCCGCAGGATCCGCAGGACGCGTGCGCCGCGGACACCCTGGCGACGGGCGGGCCGGTGAGCGGCCCCGAGATGCTCTCGGGGGACACGGCGCTGGTGTGCCGCGACTTCGCGCGGGCGCTCGACCGGGTCGCGTCGTTACACGGTACGAGCGCGGCGTCCGGCGCGGTCGACTTCTCCTTCACGCCGGCGGGGCTGTGGGACGGGGCGCACGAGCTGCTGCGGCAGGCCACGTACTACGCGATGAAGCGGCGCGCGGGGACGGTCGGCGAACGGGGACTCGGGCGCGTCCTCGGCCGGCTCGCACAGGCGGCGCCGGACGTACGCGTGCATCTGGTCGGGCACAGTTTCGGGGGACGGCTGGTGTCGTTCGCGCTGCGCGGACTGCCGGCGGGGGTGCGCACGGTGAAGTCCGTGACGCTGCTCCAGGGGGCCTTCTCGCACTACGCGTTCGCGGCGCGTCTGCCGCACGACACGCACGCGAGCGGGGCGCTGCACGGTCTCCAGAGCCGCATCGACGGTCCGCTGGTGTGCTGCTACTCCCACTTCGACTCGGCGCTCGGAACGATGTATCCGCTGGCGTCGCGCATGGCCGGTGACGCGCGGTCGGCCGCCGGGGAGCTCGGGGCCGACTTCGACATCGGGCGGACGCTGGGCCCCCGGTGGGGTGCGATGGGCCACGACGGGGTGCAGGCGGTGGACGGCACGCGCGCGTTCACCCTCGCCGAGGCGCTGCGGGCCGAGCTGCCGGCGTCGGGCTGTGTGAACGTCGACGCCGCCGCGGTCGTCAAGCGCGGCGGCCCGCCGACCGGCGCGCACAGTGACATCGTGCACCGGGAGCTGGCGCAGGTGGTGCTGGCGGCGGGCCGCATACGCTGACCCGCCGCCGCTGGGGAGTTGTCGGTGCGCCCGGTGTCACCGGTGCGACGTGTACTCCACCACCTGCTGGTACGTCGGCCGGTTCTGCCAGGTGATCTTGCCGTGCTTGATGCCGCCGAGCGTCCGCTGGACGATCGAGTCGGCGCACCACTGGTCGCCCGCCGAGCACTGGTCGTCACCCGGGTAGACCTGGGCCGCGGTCTTGCCTGCCGCCTCCTTGAGGGTGCTGATCAGGGTGTCCCGGCAGGCACTGAGGCTGCCGGAGCCGCAGTACGACTTCTCCAGTCCGCCCTGCACCGGCTCGCCGAGCACCGCCCGGATGTCCTTGTCGACGTAGCTCCACCATCCGTACTGGAAGGAGCTTCCGGCGTGCGCGCCGGTCGGGCCGTGCGCGGACGACGGGGGCTCGTCGGTCGGCAGGTTGCTGGTGAAGGCGGTGAACAGGTCGCTGCCGAGACCCGGTTCGAACTCGGCCTTCACCAGCAGCGGCCACCAGGCGTCCAGGATGCGGATCGCGTCGGCGTTGGCGTAGGCCTTCGAGCCGGCCGAGGTCTCCGTGCGCTTGGCGCCGGCCGTCACCCACGCGGACAGCTTGCCGACCGCCGCCGCGGCCGTGGTGTCCGTGACCGTCGAGCTGTTGATGACCCTCAGGAGCTTCGGCAGCACGTCCTCGGCCCGCAGATCGGCGAGGGCGGCGTCGGCCATCGCCTTCACGAGCGAGGCCCTGGTCACCCCGCCCGCGGCCACCAGCTTCTTCACCCGGTCCTCCAGGAGGTTGCCGCGGTGCACGGAGCCGTCACCCCAGGAGGCCGTGGTGTAGTCCTTGGCCTGCTTGTTGTTCCAGGAGATGTAGTAGTCCTGGTCGACGGAGTTGGGGTGCGCGGACGCCGCCGTGTAGTCGGCGGTGTTCGTCGCCGGGTTCCAGTTCCGCCACTCGTACGCCGCCTGCGCCCAGACCGGGAACTCGGCGTCGACGCCCGTGGCGCGTACCGGGTTGTCGCCACTGTTGTAGTACGCGGTGTGCGTGGAGTCGGCGTAGAACCAGTTGAAGGTGTAGTTGATGTGCTGCACGGCGCTCTGGAACGTCTGCGGACTCTTGACGTAGTCCGGGTCGTTCAGCATCTGGAAGCCGATGATCGAGTCGGCCTCGTGCAGGAAGGAGGAGCGCAGGGTGGTGTACGCGACCTTCTTGCCGCCGGCCGTCGCCCGGTATTCCACGGGGCCGTACTTGGTGCGGTAGACCTGCATGCGGTAGGAGCCGGCCGCGGTGGAGTCGGCGGTGGTCGGCTTCCAGGAGTTGGTCCGCTCGACCTTGTCCATGGCCGTGCAGGTGCCGTGGTAGAGGTAGTGGTAGTCGTCCTGACACAGCTCGACCGCGTAGGTGTCGATGATGTCCTGGCCGGAGGTGGTGGCACTCCAGGAGTAGTCCTGGCCGCGGCCGAGTTCCACGTACATGCTCAGGCCCGCGAAGGAGGCGCCACGGGCGCTCAGGCCGGGTCCCTGGATCTCCTGGAGCATCAGCAGCTGCGGTGCGAAGTAGCCGGTCTGCGGGCCGAACACGGCGATCGGGTGACCGCTCGCGGTGTGCTTGCCGCTGACCACGAGGGCGTTGGACATGCCGCGCTTGGCTGAGGTGAGGGTGGTGGCGGCCGCCGTGGCCGAGGCGCCGGTGGCACCGGCGGTGGCCGCGCTGCCGGTGCGGTCGTAGACCAGCGGCTCCTGGGTCACCGAGCCCGCGTCGGGCAGGGCCGCGCCCTGCGGGGAGTCGGGCTTCGACGCGTACGGGAAGCTCTCGCCGTTGTGGACGGTGAGGACCGCCTCGGGGTCGTTGCGCTCGCGGAAGGACTCCCAGACCTTGGTGCCCTCGGTCACGCCGTACTTGGACTGGGCGGCGATCAGCGAGAGGGCGTTGTTGACCTCGCCGCCGCCTCCGGAGCCGAAGAGCGCGCCGATGACGGAGGCCAGCGCGACCAGGTCGGTGAGCTTGAAGTGGTCGATGGTGCCGGCGTTGGTGATGGAGTCCTTGTGGCCGGTCAGGACGTACTCGCCGGGGAAGTAGCGGCCGCTGTCGGAGGCGTCGATGTAGGCGTTGATGCCCTCGATGTAGGCGTTGGCGTCGGCCAGGGCCTGCTGGCCGCGGGCGCCGTTGTTCGCGATGGCGCTGTCGATCTGGGCCTGCAGATCGGCCTCGGTGTAGGGGGCGTTGCGCCAGAACTCCTGCTCCAGGCCCTGGTTGGAGGGGGCGCCACCCGCGAAGGAGGTCAGCTGGCCCCGTCCGACGTGCCGGAAGACGTCCATCAGCCAGAGCCGGTCCTGAGCAGCGGCGTACCCGGCTCCGTACTCAGTGCCGTAACGGGTCGTGCCCGTGATGTGCGGGACGCCCGTCTTCTTGTCGCGGACGATCGTCACGTCGCTGCGCCCGCCGGGCTTGGTGGTGGAGGCGACCTGGTCGGAGGCGACCCCGAAGGAGGCGTCGTTGAAGAAGTTGTTGATCTTCGCGTCGGTGAGCGCGGAGTAGCCGGAGGGCAGATTGCCGTACGGCGCGAGCTGGTCCTCGGCGTGGTCGGGCTGGGTGCCGAAGGCCTGGTTGAGGAGGATCTGGGCGAGGGTGGCGTTGCCGTTCTCGCCGGGCGGGAGGATGTCGGAACACTGGCCGCCGCAGTAGTCACCGGCGGCCGCGGCCGAGGTGTCGGCGGCGGCCACCTGGGTGACGGGGGACAAAAGACCGGCGACGAGGACGCATATCGAAGCGGCCTTGAGGAACTTGGGGATTCTGCGAGGAGTTCTCAGTCTGTCGAGGGCGATGCGTGGGGTGCGCCGTGACATGGCAGCTCCTACCGACGGGGGTGGGCCGGACGTTACCGCCGGTATCCCCGAGATTGAAGATGAACATGCGTCAGTTTTTGGGATTCATCGCAGTCGGACAGTGCCGCCGACAGGCGGCTGACAGCGGCGGGAGGTAAGCCGGGACGACTCGGCGGGTGGCTTATGGCGGTCATCGAAAATCGGATGGAGCCGAATTGCTTGTCGATACGTCTATTCGGCGACGTCCGTTCGACGACGCCGAAGTGACCGAAGTTCAGGTGCAGGTGTGACGGAGGTGCAAGGCGATGGCCGGTTTCCGGAGTCTGGCGAGACAGGTGCGAGATCCGAGGTGCGATCTGGCACTGCGGCGGTACTCACTGCGCAAGTGCCTTGAGAGGTTCGCCCCCTACGGGCATCGGGCGACCTGGGACCATCTGTGCTCCCGGGCCGGGTTCGGTCCTGAGGACCGTTCGCCCGATCCGGCGCGGCTCGTGGCCGCGCTGGACGAGCTGGAGGAGGCCCGCTCCGTCTGGCTCGCCTACGAGGTCGAGTTCGCGCAGCGCCGCAAGAAGGAGAAGCACGACGGGCTGCGCAGGCCGGGCAGCGTGGACGACTGGCACCGGCTGACCTGGGGCGGTTTCGGCGTCGCCTGGTGCGACGACCCACGGGTCCATCCCCATGAAGCACTGGCCGAGGTGCTGCGCCGGCTCATCGCCGCACTGGAGCGCGAGCCGGGCGAGGCCTGCCCCGTGTGCGCCGGGGAGCGCCTCACATGGAAGTACGACCTGGCCCACGAACCGTCGTCGGGCCCGGTCTGCACGGGCTGCGGAATAGTGGTGCCGCGGCCCGTTCTGACACCCGAAGCCCTGGTGGAGGCCAGGCGCGGACGGCTGCTGGTGTCGGCGTGAGCACGACGGGGGTGCGCACAGAAGGCCGCGCCCCCGTGCGCGTGCCCGGGGTGTCCTGATCGGACGAGCGCCCGAAAGGCGCTGCCTACGAAGGCGTCTTGACGTCCGTGTGGATGGCGAGCTTGAACTCGGCGAGGGTGATCGGTACGGCGATCTTCGCGTCACCGACACCGCGCGCCGAGATCTTCAGGCCGACGGGGGTCCCCGGATGCACGAACATCTGCCAGAGATAAGTGCGGTACTGGCCGCCGCGGGTGAGCGTCGTGTCGTTCGTGGCCGTCGAGTCGTACCCCGTGGAGACACCCAGCGGGTCGCGCACGAAGCGCGCCCGGTACTCCAGCGCGCGGGCGTCGGCCTCCCAGAAGACCATCGCGGACAGCACGGCCCAGCCGTCGTGGCTGGGCCAGATCAGCCCGGAGCGGGTGTCCGGGTACGTCGACGCCTGGCCACCGCCCCGGGCCGGATCGTGCATCTTCCAGGGGTCGTACGACTCCTCGCTCACCTCGTACGGGAAGCGGACCAGGTGGTAGCCGTCGTTGTCGTATGTGATCTTCTGCGCCCCCGAGTGCGCGGCCTCGTACTTCAACGAGCTGATGACGACGCTCATTTCTCCTCCTTCTCCGTCTCCTGAACACCGGTTCGCCCCGGGTCGAGGCTGGTTGTCAGTGGCGGGGGGCACCATCGGGGGCATGGTGCCGGTGGACGTCCACGTGCATCCCAAGTCCCCTTGCGGACAGCACACATTGTCGGCGAAAGCGCTTGCGACGGCACTCGAAGAGATACGTTCACAGGTTCGCGTTCCGATCGGGGCGACCACGGGCGCATGGGGGGAACCGGATCCCGCGGCCCGGGTGGCGCGCGTCCGTGAATGGACCGTCCTACCCGATCACGCCTCGGTCAACCGGCACGAGCCCGGCGCGGAGGGCGTCGCGGGGGCGCTCCTGGAGCGCAAAGTGGCGGTGGAGGCGGCGTCGAGGGCTGGTGAGGGCGTGGGAGATGTTCCGGTCAGGACTCCGCGCACGACCTCGCCGCCGGCCGAAGAGCCCGACGCTACCAGCACCAAATCGGCTCGCTCCACCCCTTTCCCGTAGGGACAGTTGGGGGCGATGAAACCCGGCTGAGGAACCCGAGGAGCCCTGACATGTCGACGCTGCGCGTCACCGCCGAAGTGCTGACCATCCACCCCCACCCGAACGCCGACGCCCTCGAACTGGCCCAGGTGGGCCTGTACCGGGCCGTCGTCGCCAAGGGCGCGTATCGCACCGGCGAGACCGCCGTCTACATCCCGGAGCAGTCCGTGCTGCCGGCCGGGCTGATCGAGGAGCTGGGGCTGACCGGACGCCTCGCGGGCAGCGGCTCCGACCGGGTCAAGGCCGTACGGCTGCGCGGTGAGCTGTCGCAGGGGATCGTCTGCCGGCCGAAGGCGCTGGCGGACGTCGACCTCGCGCGGACGGTGGCGGACGGAACCGACTTCGCGGAGCTGCTCGGCATCACCAAGTGGGTGCCGCCGATCCCGCCCACGATGAGCGGCGAGATCGAGTCCGTGCCCGATCTGCTGCGCTGGGTCGACATCGAGAACATCCAGCGCTACCCGGACATCTTCACGCCCGGCGAACCCGTCGTCCTGACGGAGAAGCTGCACGGCACGGCATGCCTGGTGACGTACCTCGCCGACGAGGACCGTGTGCATGTCTCCTCGAAGGGCTTCGGCGCCAAGTCCCTCGCCCTGAAGGAGGATCCGCGCAATCTGTACTGGCGCGCCGTGCACGGCCACGGCGTGGCCCAGGCCGCGGCCCGCCTCGCCGAACGGCTCGGGGCACGCCGGGTCGGGATCTTCGGCGAGGTGTACGGGGCCGGCGTACAGGACCTGACGTACGGCGCGGACGGCCGCCGCGACACCCTCGGGTACGCCGTGTTCGACGTGTCCGCGGACATCGACGGCGAGGTCCGCTGGCTGGACGCGGCGGATCGGCTGGACGGCGAACTGCCCCTCGTACCCAGGCTGTACGAGGGCCCGTACGACATCGAGCGGGTCCTGGAGACCGCCTCCGGACGGGAGACGGTCTCCGGGCACGGGCTGCATCTGCGGGAGGGCGTCGTGATCCGGTCCGCCACCGAGCGGCGCAGCCCGGTGACCGGCGGCCGGGCGATCGCGAAGGCGGTCAGTCCGGCGTATCTGACCCGCAAGGGCGGCACGGAGTACGAGTGACCGGACCGGCCGCAGCAGGCCGGGGACTGGTCAGGACTGGTCAGCAGCAGTCCTCGGGCTGCTGCTGACCCGGTGTGCGCCGCGGCCGGCTCGCGGCGCGGTCCACCATGAGCCGCGAGCCCGTCCGCCGTTCGCCGAAGACGTCGTCCGGGTTGGAGAGCACACAGGTCTCCAACGACAGGCATCCGCACCCGATGCAGTCCGTCAGATGGTCCCGCAGCCGGCCCAGCTGGGTGATGCGCTCGTCGAGTTCGGCGCGCCAGGCCTCGGAGAGGCGCGCCCAGTCCTCGTGCGTCGGGGTCCGCTCCTCGGGGAGTTCGGCGAGCGCCTCGCGGATCGTGGCCAGCGGGATGCCGACGCGCTGCGCGGCGCGGACGAAAGCGACCCGGCGCAGCGCGTCGCGGTGGTAGCGGCGCTGGTTGCCCGCGGTGCGGCGGCTGCTGATCAGGCCCTTGGACTCGTAGAAATGCAGGGCGGAGACGGCGGCGCCACTGCGGGCCGACAGCTGGCCGACCGTGAGCTCATGGATCTTCTCGGGAATCTGGGGCACCCCTCGAAGCCTACCTACCTCGTCACACTCGCGGCCCGTTGACATGGGCCCCCCGCCCGACCATGCTAAGCAGTTGCTTAGACATGGCGACACAGGAGGCCAGGGACATGGCAGAGCCGAGGATCTTCACATCCGCCGACGAGCTGAAGGCGGCGGTGGGCGAGCAGCTGGGGTACAGCGACTGGCTGGAGGTCGACCAGAAGCGGATCGATCTGTTCGCCGACGCCACGGGCGACCACCAGTGGATCCATGTGGACCCCGAGAAGGCCGCCGCGGGTCCGTTCGGCACGACCATCGCGCACGGCTATCTGACGCTGTCGCTGCTGCCCGCGCTGGTGCCGCAGGTGATGCGGGTCGAGGGCATGAAGATGGGCGTCAACTACGGCTCGAACAAGGTGCGTTTCCCCGCGCCGGTGCCGGTGGGCTCACGGCTGCGCGCCACCGCCGTCCTCCAGGAGGTCACGGAGGCGGGCGAGGGCGTCCAGGTCACGGCCGCGGTGACGGTCGAGCGTGAGGGCGGCGACAAGCCGGTCTGCGTGGCGGAGTCGGTGTCGCGCTACTACTTCTGAGGCCGCCGGCGGGAGCGGGCCAGGGGGTGTCCTTCGGATCCACCCTCTAGACCTTCGCCCTCACCATCCGCAGCACGAGGTCGGCGTAGAGCGCGCCGACCTCGTCGGGCGTACGGGGGCCGTTGACGTTGAACCAGCGGGCCACGTCGATGCAGAGCGAGAGCACCGCCACGGTGGTGCCGGGCACGTCCGGGACGTCGAAGTCGCCCGCCGCCACGCCGTCCTGGATGATCCCGCGCACGGCCGCGTCGGTCTGCCGGCGCAGCGCGATGATCTCGGCGCGCGCGTCGGGGCCGAGCGCCTCCAGTTCGTACTGCACGACCCGTGCGGTGGTGTGCTGCCCGGCGTGCCAGCGCACGAACGACCGTACGGCCTCGGAGAGCCGCTCGGCGGCGCTGCCCTCGCCCTCCACCGCCGGCCGCAGGATCTCCAGCGCCTTCTCGTGCCCGATCCTGCTGATGCGGTGGAGCAGCTCTTCCTTGGTCTTGTAGTGGATGTAGAGCGCGGCGGGGCTCATGCCGGCCCGGCCCGCGATGTCGCGGGTGGTCGTCGCGTGGTAGCCGCGCTCGGCGAAGGCCTCCACGGCGGCGACCAGCAACCGCCGGGCCGCGTCAGGGGTGACCTCGGCCCACGGCTGGATCTCGCCGCCGGCCGTCTCCTCCGCCGTACTCATCACTCGCCCCTTCCAGTGGCAGGACGAACACCATACCTCTGAAGGTGAGCGAGCGCTTAGAGTGCCCGTTCAGCGCGGTGCGAACGGGTGGATGAACGAGTCGGCAAACGGGTGGGCGAACGGATCACAGCTTTTCGAAGGGGCCGTACGCGCGCCCCGCGGGGTGCGCGCCCTCCTGCCGGTCCCGGATCACCTTGGCCAAGGTGAAGGCCGAGGTCACCAGGTACAGGACGGCGATGGCCAGGAAGCCCCGCACCCAGGCGTCGGCGTGCAGTTTGAAGATGCCGATGGCGGTGGCCGCCATGGCGACGGAGAAAGAGGCGACGGCCTGACCGTAGAAGGCTGCCGTGTTCTGCTGCTTGACCGGTGTCTCGCTCATACGGACAAGGGTCGGCGGCCACGGCCGGAACCACATCCGCCGCCGTACTCAGGACGTACTCAGACGAGGCCGGCCGGAACCAGGTCCCGCGGAACTCGGAACGAGGTTCCTCAGAACGCCGAGACCCCCGTCAGCGCCCGCCCGATCAGCAGCTTCTGGATCTGGCTCGTGCCCTCGTAGAGCGTCATCACGCGGGCGTCGCGCAGCAGCTTGCCCGCCGGGTACTCGTCGATGTAGCCGTAGCCGCCGAAGACCTGGAGGGCGTTGTTCGCGGCGCGCACGGCGGCCTCGGAGGCGAAGAGCTTGGCCTGGGAGGACGCGGTGGCGAACGGCTGCCCCCGGTCGACGAGGTCGGCGACCCGCCAGGTCAGCAGCCGGGCGGCGTCCACGTCCACGGCGATGTCACTGATCAGCTCCTGTACGAGCTGGTGGTGGGCGATCGTCTTCCCGAACTGTTCGCGCTCGGTGGCGTACTTCACCGCCACGTCCAGCGCGGCCTGGGCTATGCCGACACAGCCCGCCGCGACCGACATCCGCCCCTTGGCCAGCGCCGACATGGCCACGGAGAAGCCCTTGCCCTCGGGCGCCAGCATCGCCGAGGCGGGCACGCGGACGTCCTCGAGGACCAGCTCGGCGGTGGCCTGGCCGCGCAGGCCGAGCTTGCCGTGGATGGGGCGGCGGGTCAGGCCGGGGGTGTCGGTGGGGACGAGGAAGGCGGAGACGCCCTTGTGTCCGGGTGCGTCCGTGGAGCGGGCGAAGAGGAGCACGACGTCGGCCCAGGTGCCGTTGGTGATGAACATCTTGGTGCCGTTGACGACGTAGTCGTCGCCGTCGCGTACGGCCCTCGTCGTCAGATTGCCCGCGTCGGAGCCGGTGCCGGGCTCGGTGAGGCCGAAGCAGCCGACGTACGCGCCGGAGGTGAGCCCCGGCAGCCACTGCCGCTTCTGCTCCTCGCTCCCCCAGTACGCGATCGTCTTGGCGACGAGCCCGAGGGAGACCGACACGATGCCCCGCACCGAGGAGTCACCCCGGCCCAGCTCCTCCGTCACCAGGCAGTACGCGAGGTGGTCGCCGCCGGAGCCGCCGTACTCCTCGTCGACGGTCAGCCCGAGGAAGCCGACCTCGCCCAGCTTCTTGACGAGGGAGCGGTCGACCTCCTCTGCGCGGTCCCAGGCGATGACGTTCGGGGCGACCTCGCGGTCCACGAAGTCCTTGGCGAGCTGCCGGACGGCGGTCTGCTCCTCGCTGAGCTCCAGGTTCATGGCGCGTCACCCCATTTGAAAGCCGTACATTTAAATTAGCACTGCTAGTTTACGTGCGCAGCCCTACTATGTGCGCCATGGCCCGACCGCGCAAGCCCCTCCTCAGCACCGACCGCATCGTCGACGCGGCACGGGCGCTGGTGGACGCCGAGGGCCTGGCGGCCGTTTCCACCCGCCGGCTCGCCGCCGAACTCGGGGTCAGCGGGCCCTCGCTCTACAACCACTTCCGCACCAAGGACCAGATCCTCGAGGCGGTCGCGGACTCGGTGAGCGCGCAGGTCGACCTGTCGATGTTCGAGGACGGCCGGAACTGGCGGACGGCGCTGCACGACTGGGCCTTCTCCTACCGCGCCGCGCTGCGCGACCACCCGAACATCGTCCCGGTGCTCGCCCGGGGCCCCGGGCGACGCCCGGCCGGCCTCCGCCTCGCCGACGCCGTCTTCGGGGCGATGGTCCGCGCCGGCTGGCCGCCCGCGCAGGCCACGTCCATCGGCGCGCTGATGCGGTACTTCATCATGGGCTCCGCGCTGGGCTCGTTCGCGGGCGGGTTCGTCGACGACGAGACGGCGTACGACCCCGCCGACTATCCCCACCTCGGGCAGGCCCACCTGCTTGCCGAGCAGCAGGAGAAGATCGACGAGCGGGCGTTCGAGACGGGGCTCACGGCGTTGCTGGACGGGCTCGCGCAGCAGTACGAGCAGGTACGGCGGGCCCTCTAGGCCGCCCCTGGCCCTGGCGCCGAGTTCCCGCCGCCCGGCGACCGGGGGCGCGCGCCTCTTCGCGATCGGCACCCGCCACGGACACTTCGGCGGGTGCCGAAGTGTCCGTACCGCATGCTGGAACGCATGACGAGCCGACACAGGTCCCGGGATGCCCAGGCGCCGCGGCTGGCCCGGCTCGCCGGGCTGATCGCCGACGAGACGCGGGCCGCGTTTCTGCTGGCGCTGCTGGACGGGCGGGCGTGGACGGCCGGCGAGCTGGCGCGGCACGCGGGAGTCGCGGCCTCCACCGCCAGCGAGCATCTGGGCAAGCTGGTCGCGGGCGGGCTGCTCGCCGAGGAGCGGCAGGGGCGGCACCGGTACGTACGGCTGGCCGACGGGCGGACCGCGCAGCTCGTCGAGGATCTCGCGGCCCAGGTCGCGCCCGGCGCCCTCGAACAACCGCGCACGCTGCGGGAGTCCAGCGCCGGCACCGCGATGGCCCGCGGGCGCACCTGCTACGACCACCTCGCCGGGCGGCTCGGCATCGCCCTCACCGACGCGCTGACCGGACGTGGGCTGCTGCGCCAGGACACCGGGTTCGCGCTCACGGACGACGGGCTGAAGTGGTTCGCGGACGCCGGTATCGGTCTCGAACCCACCGGCCGACGCCCGCTGGCCCGGGCCTGCCTCGACTGGACCGAACGCCGGCCCCATCTCGCGGGCGTCGCGGGCGCGGCCCTGTGCCGGCACGCTCTGGACGCGGGGTGGTGCGTACGCATCGGCTCCGAGCGGGCCGTGAAGGTCACGGACCAAGGGGAGCGGGCGCTCGCGGCGCTGCTGGGCATCGCGACGGGTGCGCTGCGCTGAGCGGGAGCGGCAGCGACCACATGAGCGGCGCTGCCTCAAGAGCGGCCGCAGCCGGACCCGCACGCACAGCCACACCCACAGCGGCAGCCGCAGTACGACGTCCGAAATCCGCGTGCCCCCTGTCTGTCCCCCTCCTAGCCTCGGGAGCATGATGAGCACTCCCCCGTTCACCCCCGCACCCCGCCGCCGCGCGGAGCTGCTCGCCGCGGGCGCGGCGGCCGTCACCGTCGTCCTGTGGGCCTCCGCCTTCGTGTCGATCCGCAGTGCGGGTGCCGCCTACTCGCCGGGCGCGCTGGCGCTCGGCCGGCTGCTGGCGGGCGTCCTCGCGCTCGGTGTCATCTGTCTCGTCCGCGGGGAGGGTCTGCCGCCGCGCGCGGCCTGGCCGGGGATCGTCATGTCCGGGCTGCTCTGGTTCGGCTGCTACATGGTCGTGCTCAACTGGGGCGAGCAGCAGGTGGACGCGGGCACGGCGGCCCTGGTCGTGAACATCGGCCCGATCCTCATCGCCCTGCTCGGTGCCCGGCTGCTCGGCGACGCCCTGTCGCCGCGGTTGCTCGCGGGGATGGCGGTGTCCTTCGCGGGTGCGGTCGCCGTGGGTCTCTCCCTGTCCGGGGAGGGCGGATCCTCGGTTCTCGGGGTGGTGCTGTGTCTGCTCGCCGCCGCCGGATACGCGGGCGGAGTCGTCGCGCAGAAGCCGGCGCTGGGCAGTGCCAGTGCGCTCCAGGCGACGACCTTCGGCTGCCTGGTCGGCGCGGTCGGGTGTCTGCCCTTCGCCGGGCAGCTCGTCCACGAGGCGGCCGCCGCGCCCGTCTCCGCGACCCTCAACATGCTCTACCTGGGCGTCTTCCCGACCGCGCTGGCGTTCACGACCTGGGCGTACGCCCTCGCCCGTACGACCGCGAGCCGCATGGGCGCGACCACGTACGCCGTGCCCGCCCTCGTCGTACTGATGTCCTGGCTGGTGCTCGACGAAGTGCCGGGACCGCTGACGCTGGCCGGTGGCCTGCTGTGTCTCGCCGGGGTGGCGGTGTCGCGTTCCCGGCCGCGCGGCCGGACGACCGCGCCTGTGCCCGAGGACACGGCCCCGGCGCCGGCCCCGGAACCAGCTCCTCGACCGGCTCCGGATCCAGTTCCTCGACCGGCCCCGGAGCCGCGCGCCTAGGCGCGCCTAGAACACCACCAGCGCCCGGCCGCCCTTGCCGGCCAGCATGTTGTCGAACGCCGCCGGGATGCCGTCGAGGGCGATCCGCTCCGTCACCAGCGCGCCGAGGTCCAGGCGCCCCGCCCGTACGTGCTCGGCCAGGACCGGCAGGTCCTTCGCCGGGTCCGAGTTGCCGTACACGCAGCCCGACAGGGTGCGGCCCCAGTGGAAGATCTCCAGCGCGTTGAACACGACCTGCTGGTCCTTGCCGCCGATGCCGACGACCGTGGTGCGGCCGCCACGCCGCGTCGAGTCCCAGGCGGTGCGGATGGTCACGGCGCGGCCCACGCACTCGACGGCGACGTCCACCCCCTGCTTGTCGGTGAGCCCGCGGATCTCGCGGGCCGTGTTCTCGGAGGCGACGAGGTAGTCGGTGGCCCCGGCCCGGCGGGCGAGCGACTCCTTCTCCGGCGAGACGTCCACCGCGACGATCTTCGACGCGCCCGCGATCCGGGCGGCCTGGAGCGTCGCGAGGCCGACCCCGCCGACCCCGAACACGGCGACCGTCTCGCCCGGCTGGACCTTCGCCGAGTGATGGACGGCTCCGTAGCCGGTGAGCACGGCACAGCCGAGCAGCGCCGCGTCGGTGAGCGGCACGCCGTCGGGCACGGGCAGTACGCAGGCGGCCGGGACGACCGTCTCCTCGGCGAACGCGGCGACGTTCAGCCCGGGGTACAGGTCGGAGCCGTCGGTGCGCCGCGCGTACACGGTCCCGGCGCCGGTCAGCGCGTCGGCGCACAGCCAGACCTCGCCCAGCGAGCAGGCGTGGCACCTTCCGCAGGACGGCGCCCAGTTGAGGACGACGCCCGCGCCGGGCGACACCTGGGTGACGCCCTCCCCCACGGAGACGACGGTGCCCGCGCCCTCATGGCCGAGGACGGCCGGGACCGGCACCCGCATGGTGCCGTCGGACAGGGACAGGTCGGAGTGGCAGACCCCGGCGGCGGCGAGCCGGACCCGGACCTGGCCGGGACCGGGCTCGGGCAGTTCGATCCCGGTGATCTCCAGCGGAGCACCGACGGCGGGCAGTACAGCTGCGCGGACCATGGTGGGCGACGCTCCTAGAACTGGAGGGACTTGGTCTGGAGGTACTCGGCGAGGCCGTGCGCGCCGAGCTCACGGCCCACGCCCGACTGCTTGTAACCCCCGAAGGGCGCAAGGGGGTTGAAGCGGCCGCCGTTGATGTCGACCTGCCCGGTGTCGAGCCTGCGGGCGAAGGCGACCGCCTCCGCCTCGTCGCCCGCCCAGACGGCGCCGGCGAGGCCGTACACCGTGCCGTTGGCGATCCGCAGGGCCTCCTCCTCGTCCTCGTACCGGATGACCGAGAGGACCGGGCCGAAGATCTCCTCCTTCGCGATCGTCATCTCGGGCGTGACGTCGGCGAAGACGGTGGGGCTGACGAAGTAGCCCTGCGGCTCGGTGGATTCGGGGCCGCCCGCGACGAGCCGTGCGCCCTCGGCGACACCCTTGTCGATGTAACCGCGCACCCGGGCGCGCTGCTTGGCGTTCACCAGCGGGCCGATGCGGTCCGCGTACTTCACCGCGGCGGCCGCGGCCAGCTCGACCGCCTCCTCGTACCGCTCCGCGTGCACCAGCATGCGCGTCCAGGCGCTGCACGTCTGGCCGGAGTTGGCCATCACGTTGGCGACGCCCACGTTCACCGCCTTGGCGAGGTCGGCGCTCGGCAGGATGACGTTGGCGGACTTGCCGCCGAGTTCGAGGGCGACCCGCTTGACGGCCGCACCGGCCGTGGCACCGATCTGCCTGCCGACCGCCGTCGAGCCGGTGAACGAGACCAGGTCGACGTCCTCGTGCTCGGCGAGCGCCTGTCCCGCGACCGGGCCGAGGCCGGTGACGAGGTTGAACACACCCGCCGGGACACCGGCCTCGTGGACCGCCTCCGCGAAGAGCTGGGCGGTCAGCGGGGTGTCCTCGGCGGGCTTCAGTACGATCGTGCAGCCCGCCGCGAGTGCCGGGGCGACCTTGGCGACGATCTGGTGCAGGGGGTAGTTCCAGGGGGTGATGGCGCCGACCACGCCGACCGGCTCGTGGTGGACGGTCGAGTTGCCCACCCTCTCCTCGAAGGCGTACGTCGCCGCGAGTTCGGCGTACGAACCCGCGACCAGGATCGGCAGGCCCACCTGCACGCTCTGCGAGAACGACAGCGGTGAGCCGAGTTCGGCCGTGACGGTCTCGGCGATCTCGTCCTGGCGGGCCACCAGGACGTCCCGGAGGGCGGAGATCCGCGCGGCCCGCTCGGCGGGCGGGGTCGCGGCCCAGGCGGTCAGGGCGGCACGCGCGGCACGTACGGCCGCGTCCACGTCCTCGGGAGTGCCCGCCGGCACCCGGCCGATCACCTGCTCGTCGGCCGGGTTCACGACCTCGATCATGTCCGGCCCCGCGGCGGGCCGCCAGGCGCCGTCGATGTACATGCCGTCCTGTGCCTTCATCGTCTTCCTCCGGAGTCGGGCAGCGTCGTCCGCGCCCCAAACTAGCGATGTTAGTTTTGGGACGCCAGAGGGTTCCGGGTCACGATGGAGCGGGGCCCGCGCGCCGCGGCGGAGCGCGATACCGGGGGGACGAGGACCTGGGGCGACGTTCCGGAAGAGCCTCGCGGGCGTCCCCGCCGGGGTTCAGCCCCCGCGGGCGTTCCGCCGGGGTTCAGCCCTTCCGGGTCGCCGTGAGGTGGGCGAAGACCACGATGTTGCTGGCGTAGCCCTTCTTGCGGTCGTACGTGCCGCCGCAGGTGATCAGACGCAGCTCGGGGCGCTTCCTGGTGCCGTACACCTCCTTGTCGGGAAAGTGCGACTTCTCGTACGTCTGCACCCGGTCCACGGTGTAGACGGCGGTGCGTCCGTCCGCGCGCCGGGCCTCGACCAGCCGTCCCGGCGGCAGTTGGCCGAGCGCGGCGAAGACGGCGGGGCCGGTCCTGGTGTCGCGGTGGCCGACGACGACGGCCGTGCCCTTCTCGCCCGGCGCCGGTCCGCCCTCGTACCAGCCTACGAGCTTGGGTTTGTCCACCGGCGGCGTGGCGAGCTGCCGGTCACGGTCGAGCCGGAGGCCGATGACCGGCGCCTCGATGCCCAGATGCGGGATGCGCAGCACGGTGGCCCGGGAGCGCGGCAGCGGGGTGGGCGGCGGAGCGGACCGGGCCGACCGGCCGGTCCGCTCCGCTCCGGTCCCGGGACCGCGCGCGTCGGTGCCGGGGCCGGCGGCGTCGGCCGCCACCGCGGGCCGCTCGGGCCCGGCGAGGACGGCCGGCCCGCCCGGCTCGTCGTCCTGTCCGCACCGGTTGCCCACCGTCACCAGGACGGCCACGAGCGCGGCCGTCCTGGTGAGGCGGTAGGCGCGAGTCCGGTACCAGGGCCTGCGGAGCCGCCTACGCGGCGCCATGGGGCCGACGGCGGATCAGCCGGAAGTACGTGACGCCTCCGGCCACGACCAGCCCGACGGCCGCCGTCGCGGCGACCGGCGAGACCGCCTCGGTCATGTCGGCGAGCCCGCCGCCGCCCGCGTGGACGCCGCCCTTCGGGCCGTCCTCGCCGCCCTGCGAGGAGCTGTTCCCGCCGCCCTGGCTCTCGTGTCCGCCGCCCTGCGAGGAGCTGTCGCCGCCCTGGCCGGCGCCGCCCTGGCTGTCGCCGCCCTGGTAGCCGCCGCCCTGCGGGCCCGACGCGCCGTTGTACTCCTTTTCGCCGTGCTCGTTCTCTTCGCGGCAGTCGACCCGGAAGATCTTCTCCTTCTGGGGGGCGGTGGCGCTCGGGGGGACGGGCCAGGTCAGCTTGTACTGCCCGTCGGGCAGGGCGAGGGGTTCCGTGCGGCCGACACCCGCCGCGAGGATGATGGCGCCGGTGAGCGTCGCGGTGTTGGGCAGCGGCGGCTGCGCCTCGATGGTGTAGGTGACGGTCGTCGCCCCGTCGAAGTTGGTCGCGTCGAGGTAGAACCGGCAGACCTTGGAGTCGTCCTTGGGCACGCCCAGGGGCGCACCCACTCTGTGGATCCTGAGTTCGCCTTCGTCCCCCGGGGCGGCGAAGGCGACCGGCGCCCCGATCGAGGCGGTCGTGGCGGTGGCGAGAACCGCCAGGGCGGCGGCGGCACCGGTGCGGGCTGCTCCGGCGCGGCGGGAGAGTGGCGAGGTGGTCATGCGTATGTCCTCCGAGTCAGACGATTTTCATACAAATCGCTCTTTCACCTGACTCTCTTTCACATTCGCCGCGGCGGATGCGGGAGCTGCGCCCGACACCCTGTCAGGAATCCCTCGTCCGGCCCAATGGCGCACCGGACCGCCGCGGGCCACCGGTCCGCTGTCGCACCACCTGCTTCCCCGGCGCGCGCAGCGCGATTCCCGAGGAGATCAGCAGCAGCGCGCCGAGCATCACGAACGGCGCCGCCACGCCCGCGACTCCGGCGATCAGACCGGCCGCGGCGGGCGCGGCGACCTGGCCGAGCCGGTTGCCGGTCAGGCGCAGCGCGAGGGCGGTGGAGCGCGCGTCGTCCGGCGCTGCCTGCACCACGGTCGTCATGGACAGCGGCTGCCCGACGCCGAGGCAGAACCCGAGCGCCGCGAGCATCACGGCCAGCGCCCACACCGGCACCGGGAGCGCGATGCCCGCGCACAGCAGCGCCGCCGCGAGACAGGTCACGGTGAGCAGGGCGGCCCGGCCCAGCCACCGCAGCATCGGTGTCATCACCAGCCGGCAGGCGATGGTCGCCGCGGCGCGCAGGCTCAGCAGCAGACCGACCACCGACGGAGCGATGCCCCGGTGTTCACCGACCACCGGAAGATACGCGGTGAGGATGTCCGTCGCCGACAGCACGGCGAGGCTGACGAAGATGCCCGCGGGCACCCCCCGGGTACGCAGGATGCGGTGGACGGGGATGCGATCGCCGCGCTCGGTACGGGAGTTGGCCGTCGTACGGTGTTCGATGCGCCACAGCGACGCGCAGGACACCGCGGCGACCGCGCCCGCCACCAGCAGCGCCAGCGCGCTGCTGCCCGCCCGGTCCGGGCCGCCGATCAGGGCACCCGCGACGACCGGGCCGATCAGCTGGCCGAGCGAGGCGCCGATCGTGAAGTGGCCGAAGTTGCGGTCCTGTTCGTGGGGCGCGGACTGGCGGGCGACGATCGACTGCGCGCCGATGACGAAGCAGAGGTGGCCGAGACCCATCACCCCGCTCCAGGCGGCCATCGCGGCGAGGGAGTCGGCCGCGCCGCTCAGGGCACAGCCGCCCGCGATCAGGACAACGCCCAGCGGCAGCAGGGGCGCACACCGGCCGTGGTCCGTACGGCGGCCGAGCGGCACGGCGGCGAACAGCGGAAGCAGCGCGTACACGCCCGCGATCACACCGACCGCGCGCTCGTCGGCGCCCAGCGCGAGGGCCCGGTAGGAGACGGCGGGCCGCGCCATCGACACCGCCCCCTGCGCGAAGCAGAAGGCGATGACGAGGCGCAGCAGCCAGCCCCTGCCGGGCCGTTCGGTGGGAGAGGCGCCGGGCATCAGATGATGCCGAAGAGGATCCCGGCCCCGAGCACCACCAGCGAGGTGAGCGCGGCCCACTTGACCACGAACCTCGTGTGGTCGCCGAACTCGACCTTGGCCATGCCGACGAGGACGTACACGGCGGGCACCAGCGGGCTCGACATGTGCAGCGGCTGGCCGACCAGCGAAGCGCGGGCGATCTCCAGGGACGAGACGCCGTGCGCCTGGCCCGCCTCGGCGAGGACCGGGAGGATGCCGAAGTAGAAGCCGTCGTTCGACATGAAGTACGTGAGCGGGATGCTCAGGACACCGGTGACGAAGGCCATGTGCGGGCCCATGCCGTCCGGGATGTTGGAGACCAGCCACTCGGCCATGTGGTCGACCATGCCGGTGCCCTGGAGGACGCCGGTGAAGACGGCGGCGGCGAAGACCATTCCGGAGACGTTGAGGACGTTCTCGGCGTGGGCGCCGAGGCGGGCCTTCTGGTCGGGCATGTGCGGGAAGTTGACGGTGAGCGCGAGCGCGGCGCCGAGCAGGAACAGGACCGGGATCGGCAGCCACTCCATGATCATGGCGGTGAGTAGCGTGACCGTGAGCAGCGCGTTGAACCAGTACAACTTGGGGCGCAGGGTGGCGCGGTGGGGGTCGAGGCCCTGGAATCCGTCGTCGGCGGTGGCGGACTCGGGGGCGTCCGCGTCGGTGCCGGAGCCGGAACCGCCGGTGGCGCGCGGGGACTTCTCCTCGGAACCGCCCGCACCCACCAGCACCGTCTCGGCCTCCTGCGGCTCCAGTGCCTCGTCCAGCGTCAGCACGCCGAGCCGCGTGCGCTCGCGGCGCCCGAGGACGTAGGCGAGGGCGAAGACACCGAGGAGACCCACGGCGAGGGCCGGAATCATCGGCACGAAGATGTCGCTGGCGTCCAGCTTCAGCGCGGTCGCGGCGCGGGCGGTCGGGCCGCCCCAGGGGAGCGTGTTCATCACGCCGTTGGCCATCGCGGCGACACCGGTCATCACGACGAGGCTCATCTTCAGGCGCTTGTACAGCGGGTACATCGCCGAGACCGTGATCATGAAGGTGGTCGAGCCGTCGCCGTCGAGCGAGACGATCGCGGCGAGCAGGGCCGTGCCGACGACGATCCGCAGCGGGTCCGCCTTGCAGAACCGCAGGATGCCCCGCACGATCGGGTCGAAGAGGCCGACGTCGATCATCACACCGAAGTAGACGATCGCGAACATCAGCATCGCCGCGGTGGGCGCGAGGCTGGTGACGCCGTCGATGACGTAGTCACCGAGCTTGGCGCCCTTTCCGACGAAGACGCAGAAGAGCGCCGGGATCAGCACGAGCGCCGCGATCGGCGACATCTTCTTCAGCATGATCAGGACCAAGAAGGTCGCGATCATGGTGAAGCCGAGGATGGTCAGCATGAATGGATACCTAACGTTCGCCCTTGAACTCCCACCAGGGCCGGCGGTGGCGATGACGTTAAGTCGGGTCGAGAACTGTTAACAAGACGTTGACATGGGAGCAATAAGCGCAAAACTCCAGGTCAGGATGTGCGTGTCAGCTCGACGGGTACGCCGTTGAGCACGGCGTTGCCCGAGAGCGGGTCGAGCAGGCTGCCATCGAGGAGCTGGTTGACGTTGACGCCGGGGTCCAGCGCGGCATGGCTCATCCGGGTGCCGGGCCGGTCGTGGCCCCAGCCGTGCGGGAGGCTGACGACCCCGCGCCGGATGCCGTCGGTGACCTCGACGGGGGCCGTGACCGCTCCCCCGGCGCCCCTGACCCGGACCGGCGCCCCGTCGGTGAGGCCGAGGCGCTCGGCGTCCTCGGGGTGGATGTGCAGGGTGCAGCGGTTGGTGCCGCCGGTGAGGGCGGGCACGTTGTGCAGCCAGCTGTTGTTGGACCGCAGATGCCGCCGCCCGATGAGCACGAGCCCCTCGGACCGCTCCCGCAGCGCCTCGCGCAGCCTCGGCAGGTCGCCGGCGATGGGTCCGGGCAGCAGCTCGACCTTGCCGCTGCGTGTCTTCAGGGGCTGCGGCAGGCGCGGCGTGAGCGGCCCGAGGTCGATGCCGTGCGGGTGGGCGAGCACCTTCTCCAGGGTGAGCCCGTCCGGCCGGGCGCCGAATCCGTCGCCGTACGGGCCGAGGCGCAGCATCATGTCGAGCCGCCGCTCGGGGCCGCTGTCCCCGGTGAGCACGGCGGCGAGTTCGCCCGGGTCGCGGCCGTGCACGGGCGCGTGCGGGTCCGTGACGGCCTTGCCCAGTGTCTGGTCGATGACCAGGGCGTCCACGGCGTCGGGGGCGGCGCCGTGCATGCCCGTGGCGGCGAGCACGAGCCGTGCGAGGATCTCGGTCTCCGCCATCCGGCCGGGTTCCAGGGGGACGGCGGCGCGGGTGTAGCGGACCTGGTTGTGCACGGCGAAGGCGTTGAACGCGAAGTCGAAGTGCGGCGCCTGGGAGGGCGGGGGCGGCGGCAGGACGACATGGGCGTGGCGCGAGGTCTCGTTGAGGTACGGGTCGACACTGACCATGAAGTCGAGCGAGCCGAGGGCCTTGTCGAGGCGGTCGCCGTCGGGCGCGGAGAGTACCGGGTTGGTGGCGACTGCGATGAGGGCGCGGACCGGGCTGCCCTCGCCGGTGGCGGTGTCGATCTCCTCGGCGAGCGCGGACAGCGGCAGCTCGCCCTTGGCCTCCGGGTGTCCGCTCACCCGGCTGTGCCACCGCCCGAGCGCGAAGCCACGGCCGGGTCCGGCGGGCCGGGGCGCCTTGTCGGTGGCGGACAGCGGGAACAGGGCGCCGCCGGGCCGGTCGAGGTTGCCGGTGAGGATGTTGAGCACGTCGACGAGCCAGCTGGCGAGCGTGCCGTGCGGGACGGTGCAGCTGCCGATGCGGCCGTAGACGGCGGCGGTCGGGGCGGCGGCCAGTTCACGGGCGAGCTCCCGGATCACGTCGGCCGGTACGTCGCACGACGGGCTCGCCGCTTCGGGGGTGAAGTCCCTCAGCGCGTCGGCGAGTTCGTCGACGCCCTGGACATGCGGGGCGAGCTCCCCGAGGTCGACGAGCCGCTCCTCGAAGAGCACGTACGCCATCGCCGCGAGCAGCAGTGCGTCGGTGCCGGGGCGGATGGCGACGTGCCGGTCGGCGAGCTTGGCGGTGCGGGTGCGGCGCGGGTCGACGACGGTGAGGGTGCCGCCGCGGGCCTTGAGGGCCTTGAGCTTGCCGGGGAAGTCGGGGGCGGTGCAGAGACTTCCGTTGGATTCGAGGGGGTTGGCGCCGAGCAGCAGCAGATGGTCGGTGCGGTCGAGGTCGGGCACGGGGATGGCCACCGCGTCGCCGTACAGCAGACCGCTGGAGACGTGCTTGGGCATCTGGTCGACGGTGGAGGCGGTGAAGAGGCTGTGGGTGCGCAGACCGGCGAGCAGGACGGGCGGGTAGAGGGCGCCGGCCATGGTGTGGACGTTCGGGTTGCCGAGGACGACACCGACGGCGTGCGGTCCGTGCTCCTCGACGACGGGCCGCAGTCCGGCGGCGACGGCGTCGAACGCCTCCTCCCAGGTGGCCTCGCGCAGCTCCCCGTCCTCGCGGACGAGCGGCGTCCGCAGCCGGTCCGGGTCTCCGTCGGCCGCCCCGAAGGACGCGCCCTTCGGGCAGATGAACCCCTTGCTGAACACGTCGTCGCGGTCGCCGCGGGCCTTGGTCACCCGGGTCCCCTCGATGGTGAGCGTCAGCCCGCAGGTGGCCTCGCACAAGGGGCAGATACGCAGGGCGGTGCGGGACACGGGTCCTCCCAGAGGGGTGGCGGCAACGGTGACGCACGGATCGAGCCGAGCATACCGAGCGGTATGGCAGGAGGGGAGGGGCTGCCGGGGACCTCGTCGGAAACCCGCGCACGGCCGACCGCCGGCCGGTCGCCGCGGAGCGGCCCGTCGCGAGTGCCGCCGGCCCCTTCGCCGCCGCCCGGGCTCCGCTCAGTCCAGTACGCGCCCCAGATAGGCCCTCAGCAGTGCCCGGGTCTCCGCGATGATGTCCTCGTCTCCCTCGGGGGACATCCGGAAGGCCAGGTGGACCAGGGTGTCGGCGGTTTCGACCGCGATCAGGAACGTGCGGCGGAGGTCGTCGTCGGGGGTGCGGCCGAGGTACGCCGACAGGAGTTCCGTCAGACGGTCGGCGACGCGGTGGTTGGGTTCGGCGTAGCGGGCGCCGACCGGGATCTGGTTGCCGAAGTCGACGAGGGAGAAGCCGGGCGCCGTGCGCTTCATGTCCAGGTACTCGTCGAGGACCGCGTCCATCGCCGCGCGCCAGTCACCCTCGCCGTCCGACTGCTCGAGGCGGTGGGTGACGCGGTCGGTGTAGCGCTCGAAGTTGCGTTCGGCGAGCGCGTCGGCCATCGCGCGCTTGTTGCCGAAGAAGCGGTACACGGAGCCGATGGGCACGCCGGCACGCAGGGCCACGGCCCGGGTGCTCAGGGCGTCGTAGCCGACCTCGTCGAGGAGGTCGGCGCAGGCGTCGAGGATCCTGGTCAGCCGTTCGGCGCTCCGTCGTTGGACGGGCGCGCGGCGCAGCGATGTCGCTTGGGGCACGGGCTTCATGATGCCTTTCCGCGGGAGTCCGGTGAACCTCGCCCGTCTGTACGGAGATGGGTGCGCCCCACACTCATCCCGGCCGCGGAGTCGCCGGTGCCCTGGGTGGGCGTCCCGCTCGCCCCCTCCGCCCCGCCCCCGGCCCCGCTCGGCGTCGAGTGCGGCCTCGTCGGCCCCGTCCCCGACGCCGTGATGTCCGCCGTGCTCTGGACGGGCCGGCCGTCCACGGCCCACACCGTGCCGTCGTCCGCGTACAGACGCACCGTGACGTGATGCGTGCCGCGCGGGACCAGCTTGCCGGGGAGGTGATGGTCCGGGGTGCGCAGCCGCGCGAGGGCGCGGCCGTCCAGCGAGAGCAGGGCGACACCGCGTCCGGCCACCGGCACCGCTCGCGCGCCGGGCGGCGAGAAGCGGAAGTTGTGGACGGTCAGCAGGACGTCCCAGCTGTCGTCGGAGTCCGGCTGGACCTCGACGGAGACCTCGGGTGCGCCCTTCTCGTCGACTTCACGGTAGTGCCGTCCCCTCTCGTCCGTGTCGTCCAGCAGCTTGCCCACCGGCGAGGCCGTCGCCCCGCCCCGCCGCCCGTGCGCGCCGTCGGCGCCACAGCCCGCCGCGCCGCCGAGCAGGGCGCACACCGCGAGCGCCGCGAGCGGTCCGCGCGTCCACGACATGCCGGGGAGAGTAGAGCACCCCTCCGACAGCCGGATCCTCCTGAAGTCGGGTCTTGCGCGTCCGGAAGGCGGGTCCTGCCCCGGCCTGCTTCCCCACCATCCCCCTTGCGCACACCGCACCCGAATCCTACGGTGATGCATAGGAATCAGGAACGAGGGAGCGATCATGAGCGGGGACGCACGGAAGACCGCCGAAGGACTGGCCCATCTCACCGGGTTCGGCAACGAACACGCCTCGGAAGCGGTCCCCGGCGCCCTCCCCGAGGGCCGCAACTCCCCGCAGCGCGCCCCGCTCGGCCTGTACGCGGAGCAGCTCAGCGGCTCGGCGTTCACCGAGCCCAGGGCACACAACCGGCGCTCGTGGCTGTACCGGATCCGCCCCTCGGCCGCGCACCCCCCGTTCACCCGCGCGGACAACGGCGCGATCCGCACCGCCCCCTTCACGGAGACGGCGCCCGACCCGAACCGGCTGCGCTGGAACCCGCTGCCCGAGCCCCCCGCCGGGACGGACTTCGTCGGCGGCCTGTGGACCCTCGGCGGCAACGGCGACGCCACCCAGCGCACCGGCATGGCCGTGCACCTGTATCACGCCAACTCCTCGATGGACCGCGTCTTCAGCGACGCCGACGGGGAGCTGCTGATCGTGCCGGAGCGCGGCGGACTGCTCCTGCGCACCGAGTTCGGGCTGCTGCACGCGGAGCCGGGCCAGGTCGCGCTGGTCCCCCGCGGCGTCCGCTTCCGCGTGGACCTCCTCGACGAGTCCGCCCGGGGCTACGTCTGCGAGAACTACGGCGCCCCCTTCCAGCTCCCCGACCTCGGCCCGATCGGCGCCAACGGACTCGCGGCCGCCCGGGACTTCAAGGCTCCCGTGGCCGCGTACGAGGACGTCGAGGGCCCCGTCGAGGTGGTGAACAAGTTCTGCGGCAACCTCTGGACGGCGACATACGACCACTCGCCCCTGGATGTGGTCGCCTGGCACGGCAACCACGTGCCGTACACCTACGACCTGCGCCGTTTCAATGTGCTGGGCACCATCAGCTACGACCACCCGGACCCGTCGATCTTCACGGTGCTGACCTCACCGTCCGACACCCCGGGGCTCGCCGGCGTCGACTTCGTGGTGTTCGCGCCGCGCTGGCTGGTGGGTGAGGACACGTTCCGGCCGCCGTACTTCCACCGGAACGTGATGAGCGAGTACATGGGGCTCATCGAGGGCGCCTACGACGCCAAGGCGGCCGGTTTCGTTCCCGGTGGGGGGTCGCTGCACAACATGATGTCGGCGCACGGGCCCGACCGGGAGACCTTCGACCGGGCGAGCGCCGCCGAGCTGCGGCCGCAGAAGATCGACGACGGTCTCGCGTTCATGTTCGAGACGCGCTGGCCGGTGACCGCGACGGCCCAGGCGGCCCGCGCCGAGCACCTCCAACCCGCGTACGACGACGTGTGGCAGGGGCTCCAGCGCCACTTCCGTCCGTCGGACTGAGCGCCACCGCCCGTTGCACTGCACGCCCGCGACCGGTACGGATAGCCCTCGTGACCTCTTTCGCCCCGGACTCGATCGTTCTGAACCGCAAACTGCCGCTCTGGTATCAGGTATCGCAGTCCCTGCGCGCCTCGATACTCGGCCGGTCGCCCCAGGACCCGCTGCGCCTGCCGACCGAGGAACAGTTGGCGGGGCACTACGGAGTGAGCGTGCTGACCATGCGGCAGGCGCTCAAGGAGCTGGAGGACGAGGGGCTGATCACCCGCCATCGCCGACGGGGCACGTTCATCGAGCCGGGCGTCCAGCGGGGCGCCCCGGTGCGGCTGCTCGGCTCGGTGGACGCGATCGTGGCGCAGCAGTCGGGCATGGTGGCGGAGCTGCTGGAGCACGGCAGATCACCCGTTTCGGGGGAACTCGCCGAGTATTTCCCGGATGTGGACGAGGTGGCGACGTACCACCGGCTGCGCGCCGACGAGCGGACCGGCGAGCCGACGAACCACGCCCGCAACTACGTGCGGCCCGAACTGGCCGAGCGCATCGGCCTGGACGACCTGGCCCGCTGGCCGATGACCAAGGTGCTGCGGGACGTCGTGGGCGTACGCATCGGCCGTATCACCGACACCGTGGAGGCGCGGCTGGCGGATCCGGAGACGGCGCGGCTGCTCCAAGTGCCGCTGCTCAGCCCGATCCTGCACTACACGGGCGTGACGTACGACGAGGACGGACAGGTCCTGGACGTGGCGGTCATCCACTACCGCGGCGACCGCTTCTCGTTCACGGTCACCCTCGACGCCGACTGATCCCCGTTCCCTCATGACCCCCTTGAGGTCGGCCGGCCACGTCGTACGATGCCCAGCGTGACGCACGACGACGCTCCGCTGCTCGCGGACCTCATGCCGTGGTCGGTCGCACCTCTGCGGCTGGGCCGTGGCTGGCCGATGGCGCCCGACGTGGCCTCGCTGAAGGCGCGCTGGGACGCCCTGCTGAAGGCCGAGGGGCCGGACCGCGAGGCCTTGTTCGAGCCGACCCGCGCACGCACCCTGCACTCCGCGGTGGCCCAGCTGCCGGGCCAGTCCAGCGGGACGGGGCGGCTCGCCCGTGCGACGGGCCCGTGCCCGGAGCCCGTGCGTGTGCTCGGCGACCCGTTCGACGAACAGTGGCTGATCCCGGACCACCGGCTCCTCGACGCGGCACGGCCCGAGCTGTGGCGGGTGGCGGACGAGGGCCAGGTGTTCGTGGCCGAGCAGACGGTCGCGCCCGGGTCCACCGGCCCCCTGCTGCTGGCTTCGCCGCTGCTGCCGGTGAAGTCGCCGGCCGTCCGCTCAGGTCCCGTCCGCCCGCTGTACCGGCGCCCGGGACGTCTCGAACCGAACCTGGCACCGGGCCTGGTGGAGCATCTCGCCGGACGCCTGGGCCGCCCCGTGTCACCCGTCGACGCCCTGGCCTGGATTCTGGCGGCCGCGCGGCCGGGCCCCGAGGGCATCGAGGTGCCGCTCACCGCGGACCCCGGCCTCTGGTCCCGGGGCACGGAGTCGGGCCACCGGACGCTGTGGCTGATGTGCCGCACCGGCGAGCGCCCCAAGCTGCCGGGCGGGCGCCGCCCCTACGTCCGCGCTCCGCTCCCCGCCCGCCCCCTGGAACTCCTCTACGACCGCGCGGAGGAGGCCCTGCACATCGGCGAGGGCCGGATCTCACCGGTGCCGGGCGGCGCCTGGGATTTCCACGTCGGCGGGGTCCGGGTCCTCGAGGCGTGGTTCGCCCGCCGCACGGAGCCCGCCGAGCCGGGCACGCTGGAGGCGGTGCGCCCCGCGGCCTGGCCGCAGGCGTGGACGTCCGAACTGCTGGAACTCATCACCGTGCTCGCCCTGCTGGGCGAGATCGGCCCGCGCCACGGCGAGTCGGCGGCGGGGGCACCGGTCACCGCGGCCGAGCTGTACCGGGCCGGTGTGCTCCCGGTACCGGATGCGGCACGTCGGCCCGCTTCGGTGCTCGACCACCACGAAGAGGGTCCGGAAGGCCAGTTCGCGCTGATCTAGACCGCGCGGGTGACGCGCGAGGGGGGTGCCGGGGGTGGTGGGGCGTCGGGGGGAGAAGGGAAAGGGCCCGCACTCATGCGGTACACCGGGGCGCCGCTGCGTGCCGTGGGGATGATGGACGACGAGATCGCAGCGCGTGCCGGGTCGGTGTGGCGTGAGCGCGGGCCCTTGTGGAACGCCGGTTTGTTCAGCGCCCGCCGAACAGCGAACGGCGCAGTCGGCGCAGTGGTGCGAAGAGCGAGACTCGCCTCACTCGCGCGCCCCTGCCGCTGCGGTCGTGCGCGGTGTCACGCGCGGTGAGCTCACGCATCAGCGACGTGGCCTCGGCCGTCTCGCGCTGCGGGATGGCGGGGCCGCCCAGCACTGCGAGATGGCGGTCGAGGCGCGAGCTGGTCGCGCTGCTCCCGCAGGTGATCGCAGGGACCCGTGCCCTGCTGCGCACTGTTATCTGTTCCATGTCACTCCCCACCCGTACGAGTCCACCCGGCCCGGGCAGGCTAACCCTATCGCCCCCTCGTGGCACTCGGGTATCGCGGGCGCAGGATTCACCTTGCCGGTAAGGGTGTTGACGGTTACTCTCCGAATCCGACCGATTCCAGGGCGAGTTGGACAACTGGCTGGCTGGTGGGCTGCGCTGAGCCTCCGTCGGGCTCGACGGTCACAGCAAGTGACGTCGCCTTGGTGTTCAGCCCGCTCGCGACCAAGGGCGCGTCGCCGTCGAAGAGCCCGAGGGAGCGCGGTTGGCCGTTGGGGCGCATGAGCCACAGCTGATGCACGCGGCCGCCGGACGGCGCCCGGAACCCGCTCAGGGTGACGACCGCGCGCCCCTCAGATGCGGAGGCGATCACTCCGATACCACGGCCCTTCGCGTCCCGGTCACTGGTCGCCCGGGCGTCGGGAGCGGCCAGAACGTGGGCGATCTCACGTGCCTGGGCCTGCTGCTCGGCGAGTTGGTCCTGGGTTCGGCCGGCCTGCACGGCGAACAGTGACGCCACGACGAGGGCGGCGGCGGCCGTGGCGGTGGCGAGCGGGACGAAGAGGGGGCGCGTGCGGCGGGCGCGGGCGCGTGCCGGGGGCGGCGCGGTTCCCCAGACATGGGCCGGCAGATGCGGCTCCCGCGCACGCGACGCACCCTGGGGAGCTTCCTGGGGTGTGCTGCGTACGGCGCTGAGGACCCGGTCCCGCAGCGCCGCCGGCGGCGGGGCCGCCGTGGACCAGGCGAGCCGCACCGCGTCCTCGTACAGGTCCCGCACCTCCGCCGCACAGCGGTCGCAGCCCTTGAGGTGTCTCTCGAAGCGACGGCGTTCGTCGGGCTCGAGGGCGTCGAGGGCGTAGGGCGCGGCAAGCGAGTGCAGATCGCGGCGCAGCAGACGGTCGAGGGCGCTCATGCGGCTCCTCCCAGGCAGTTGCGCAGCCGCGTGAGTCCGTCGCGCATTCGCGTCTTGACCGTGCCGAGGGGCAGCGAGAGCCGCTCGGCCACTTCACGGTACGTGTAGCCGTCGTAGTAGGCGAGGGTGACGGACTGGCGTTGCAGGGCGGTCAGGCGGTCCAGGCAGCGGCGTACCCACTCGCGTTCGAGGCCGGCCTCGACTTCCTCGGCGACCTGGTCGAAGGCGGGGTGGTGGGCGCGGAGCGCCTCGCGCTGCTCGCGTTCGCCGGCCGCGCGGGCGCTGCGCACCCGGTCGACCGCGCGGCGGTGCGCGAGGGTGAGGATCCAGGAGAGGGCGCTGCCCCGGCCGGGGTCGAAGCGGGCGGCGGAGCGCCACAGTTCGAGCAGCACCTCCTGAGCCACCTCCTCCGACTGCGCCGGATCCCGCACGACCCGGCGCACCAGACCGAACACCGGCCCGGACACCAGTCCGTACAGCTCTTCGAATGCCCGTTGGTCACCTTCGGCCACGAGCACCAGGAGCTCGTCCGCATGCACCAGCACCCCCACCAGTCCCCCCTCTCCGGCCGTCTCCGGCCCGTCCCGCCTCACTGAAGTATTCGCAGCGATCACGTCTTCGGATGGGGTTACGGATGGGGGAAGCGAAAACGCGGGTCCCGCGCCGATGAAACAACTGGCGAAAGTCACCGTAAGAACGTTTGGGATTCGACCAATCCACCCCGGCGACCGCTCCGAATGCGGTTCGTCAGGCAAGTTGGCACTGAGGACGGACGGCATGACACCTATCTCCAGGAGCGGTGCGGGACGCAGGAGCCTTGCGACCCTCATAAGTGGTGCGCTGGCCGCCGGGGGGCTCGCGGCCGCCGGCGTCACCGCGCTGGAACCGGGGGCGGCCTCCGCCTCCAGTCACCGGGAGGCCCCGCTGATCTCGGGCACTCCCCAGTACGACAACACCGACGTGTACGCGTTCGTGAGCCCGGACAAGCCGGACACGACGACGGTCATCGCGAACTGGATCCCGTTCGAGGATCCGGCGGGCGGTCCGAACTTCTACACGTTCGCGGAGGACGCCCAGTACGACATCCACATCGACAACAACGGTGACGCCCAGGGCGAGTTGATCTACCGCTACACGTTCAAGACGCACCGCAAGAACGGCGACACGTTCCTGTACAACACGGGTCCGGTGGACAGCCTCGACGACCCCGACCTGAACATCACGCAGACGTACGACATCGATCTGCTCAGGCTGCACGACCAGAAGCTGGTCTCCCGCACGAAGGTCGCGGACGACATCCCCGTGGCGCCGTCGAACGTCGGCAAGGCGTCGATGCCGGACTACACCAAGCTGCGCAACCAGGCCGTGTACAAGCTCGCGGGCGACTCCACGACGTTCGCCGGCCAGGCGGACGACCCGTTCTTCCTGGATCTGCGGGTCTTCGACCTGCTGTACGGCGGAGACCTGTCGGAGGTCGGGCGCGACACCCTCAAGGGCTACAACGTCAACTCGATCGCCCTTCAGCTGCCGACCGACATGATCACCGAGTCGAAGGACCAGCCGATCGTCGGCATCTGGTCCACGACCCAGCGCAAGGACGCCCGCGGTCACTACACGCAGGTCTCGCGCCTCGGCAACCCGCTGGTCAACGAGGTCGTCAACCCGCAGAAGGACAAGGACAAGTTCAACGCGTCCTCGCCCTGGGAGGACGCGCAGTTCCTGAAGAACGTGACCAACCCGGAGCTGCCGAAGCTCATCGAGGCGATCTACAAGATCAAGGCGCCCGCCGAGCCGCGCAACGACCTGGTCGACGTGTTCCTGAAGGGCGTGAAGGGCCTCAACCAGCCGCCGCACGTGACACCGGCCGAGGAACTGCGGCTCAACACCTCGATCGAGCCCACCGCCAAGCCCAAGCGGCTCGGTGTGCTCGACGGCGACAACGCGGGCTTCCCGAACGGACGCCGGCTCACCGACGACGTGATCGACGAGGCGCTCCAGGTCGTGGAGGGCGAACTGGTCGGCTCCAAGAACGACTTGGGTGACGCGGTCAACAAGAACGACAAGAAGTTCGAGCACTCCTTCCCGTACGTGGCCGAGCCGACGGCCGGTTCGCGCGGGAAGACCGCCGGCGGCACCGGCAACAGCGTGCGCAACCAGCTGGGCGACGGTCTGATCGCGAACGCCACGGACGGTTCCAACACCACGCTGATCGCGGCCTCCGCGGCGGCGGGCGCGGCCGGGTTCCTGCTGATCGCCACCGGTCTGGCGTGGTGGCGTCGGCGCAACCGGGCGTACTAGTCCCGGCCCACTGACTGGCGCGGCCCGCACGTAACCCATCCCCCACGGTGCGGGCCGCGCCGCTCATCCGCCACAACGACCGTTTCCCTCAAGGACATCGAGGAGAGGGCATGTCCCCGCGTACGAACGACAGCGCGCCGGAGAGCGACGGCGGCGAGCAGCCGCCCGCCGGGCCGGAGGCCGGGACCGCCGAGACCGGCACACCGGCTTCGGCGACCGGTACGGCCGGGGCCATGCCCGAGGAATCCGCGGGGGGCGCCACGACCGAGGAACCCTCGGTGGGCGCCACGACCGAGAAGCCCTCGGCGGGCGCCACGACCGAGGACCCCTCGGCGGGCGCTACGACCGAGGAATCGCCCGCCGACGCCGTGGCTCAGCAATCCGCGGCCGCCGCCCCGGCCGAGGAGTCCGCAGCGGCGGCTACGGCCAAGGAGTCACCGGCCGACGCCAGGGCCGAGGAGCCCGCAGCGGGAGCTGCGGTCAAGGAACCGCCGACCGGCGCCGCGCCCGAGAAGCCCGCCGGCGCCACGGCCAAGAAGTCCCCGGCCGACACCACGGCCGAAGAGCCCGCAGCGGGAACTACGGCCAAGGAGCTCCAGGCCGGTGCCGTGGCCCAGGAGGCCCCGGCGCAGGAGGCCGTGGCGCCGAAGGCCCTGGCGCAGGCCCCGGGGTCCGGGGCCGATGGCGTGCGCGACGAGCGTGTCGCCGCCGTCCGCCGGCTGTCCGTGTCCGGGCGTCGTTGGCGCGCGGCCCAACTCGGCTTCTGTGCGGCCGCGTTGGCGGTCGCACTCACCGCCGGGGCCGTGGTGCTCGGCGCCGTCCGGGACGGCGGAACCGCCAATGCCGCCGCCGCGCCGGTCGCCGTGTCCCCGCAACTGCTCGCCAGTGGCGACCTGGACGCGAGCATCACCTCCCTCCAGGCTCACCTCCGGGCCCAGCCCAAGGACTTCGGCGGCTGGGCGACGCTCGGCCTCGCGTACATCGAGCAGGCCCGCACCAAGGGCGACCCCTCCCGCTACCCGCAGGCGCAGCGCGCACTGGACCGCTCCCTGCGACTGCGGCCCGACAACGACCCGGCGCTCGCCGGACGCGCCGCCCTCGCCGCCGCCCGGCACGACTTCCACGGCGCCCTGACCTACGCGGACCGGGCGCTGAAGCAGAACCCGTACAGCGAGCGCGCCCTGTCCTCCCGTATCGACGCCCTCGTCGAACTCGGCCGCTACGACGACGCGTCGAAGGCCGCCGACGTGGCCGACCAACGGCGCCCCGGCGTCCCGGTCTTCACGCGGTACGCCTACGTCCGGGAACTGCGGGGGGACGTGAAAACCGCCCGCCGCGTCCTGGAGCAGGCGCTGAGCACCGCCACGAGCCGCGGCGACATCTCGTACGTCGCGTCGGCGCTGGGCCAACTCGCCTGGAACCAGGGTGAGTACAAGGCGGCCCTCACCTACTACGCGCGCGCCCTCGCCGCCGACGACAGCTACCTCCCGGCTCTCGAGGGCCGGGCCCGCGCCCAGGCCGCGCAGGGCGACAGCGCAGCGGCGATCCGCGGTATGGAGCAGGTCGTGGAGCGCTTCCCGCTGCCCCAACCACTGGTGGAACTGGGTGAGTTGTACGAGGCGCGCGGCAAGAAGGGCAATCCGCAGAAGGCCCGCGACCAGTACGCGCTGGTCGACGCCTGGGTCGCGCTGGCCCGCGCCAACGGCGTCAACGCCGACCTCGACACGGCCCTGGCCGCCGCCGACCACGGTGACGCCAAGGCCGCGCTGAAGGCGGCCCGCGCCGAATGGGCCCGCCGCCACACCGTGCACACCGCGGACGCGCTCGCCTGGGCCCTGCACGTCAACGGCCGCGACAAGGACGCCCTGCCGTACGCCCGTCGGGCCACCGCCACGGGCTACCACAACGCGTCCTTCCTCTACCACCGCGGCATCATCGAGCGCGCCGCCGGCGACGCGAAGGACGCCCGCGCCTCCCTGAAGTCGGCCCTCGACCTGAACCCGGGCTTCTCACCGCTCGGCGCCCGCGAGGCCCGCACGGCACTGGGGGCGGCGAAGTGAACCCCCGCCGCGCGTTCGCCTCCTGCGCCGCCGTACTCACGGCCGCCTGCGCCCTCGTCCTCGTCCCGTCCGGGCCGGCGAGCGCGCATCCGCTCGGCAACTTCACCGTCAACCGGTACGACGGTCTCGTCGCCGCCCCAGGACAGCTCCGGGTCGACCACGTCGAAGACCTCGCGGAGATCCCGGCGACCCAGGCCAAGCCGGAGATCAAGAAGCTCGGCATGACCGACTGGGCGCGGCAGCGGTGCGAGACGGCCGCGCACGACAGCAAGGTGACCGTCGGCGGCCGCCAGGTCGCGCTCTCCGCCGGCACCAGCCACGCGCGCGTGCGGCCCGGCCAGGCGGGGCTGAACACCCTACGGGTGGAGTGCCGGCTGACGGCACCCCTGCCCAAGGGCGACTCGGTCACCCTCGGCTTCCACAGCGCGGGCGCCACGTCCGGCCCCGGCTGGCGGGAGATCACCGCGCGCGGCGACCGTATGACGCTCACCGCGTCGGACGTACCGAAGAAGTCGGTGTCACAGGAACTGACCAGCTACCCCAAGCAGTTGCTGTCGTCCCCGGCCGACACCGCGGCCGCGTCCCTGCGGGTACGCCCCGGCGGCCCCGCGCTCGTCGAGGAGCAGCGGGACGCACCCGCCGCCTCCGTGCTCCCGCGCGGCGCCGACCGCTGGACCCGGGCGCTGGACGGTCTGGTGGCCCGCCACGATCTGACGGCCGGCTTCGCCGCGCTGGCGCTGCTCATCGCGGTCGGCCTCGGCGCGCTGCACGCGCTCGCGCCGGGGCACGGCAAGACGCTGATGGCCGCGACGGCGGCGGCCCGCGGCGGCCGCGCCACGCTTCGGGACGTCCTGCCGCTGGCCGCGTCGGTGACGGTCACCCACACCTTGGGCGTGGTGGCCCTTGGCCTCCTGGTCACCGCCGGTTCGGCGGCCGCGCCCTCGGTGATCGCCTGGCTGGGCATCGCGAGCGGGGTTCTGGTGACGACGGCGGGCATGACCCTCGTACGACGGGCTTGGCGGAACCGGGTGCCTGCGCACGGCCACGACCACGGGCACAAGCACGACCACAGCCACGACCACGACCACAGCCACGACCACGGCGATCACGTGCATCACGATCACGCGGACCACAGGGAACACGCGCACGAGCGGCCCCTGGTCCTCGCACACGCGCACGGCGAGACCCACGCGCACGACGCACCCCACACCCACCCGCACGACCAGAACCACAACCACAGCAACAGCCACAAGCACAACGAGAACCACGGCCACGGCCACGGCCACAAGCACGACCACGACCACGACCACAAGCACCCCCACTCCCCCACCCTCGAACACACCCACGGCGGCTTCACCCACACCCACGAGATCGCCCCCACCCTCCGCGGCACGATCCTGCTCGGCTTCGCCGGCGGGCTGGTGCCCAGCCCCTCGGCCGTCGTCGTCCTGGTGGGCGCCGCGGCGCTGGGGAAGGCGTGGTTCGGGCTGCTGCTCGTCGTGGCATACGGCGTCGGACTCGCCCTCACACTGACCGCGGCCGGGTTCGCCGTGGTCAAGCTGGGCAGCGGGATGACACGTGTGCTGAACCGGCGTCCCCGCTGGACCGACGGGCCGATGGCCGCGCTGGTGCGCAGGACCGTGCCCCTGGGGTCCGCGTTCGTCGTCGTAGCTCTCGGGGCCGGATTGGTGCTCAAGGGGGCGGCATCCGCACTCGGGTGAGCTACTTTTGGGGAGAAATCACGCGGAGTGGAGCAATCGCGCGGATGCGATGGGGGGACGCCCGTGTCCGAAGAACCGGGCAGTGAACGTGTGATCGCGGGACGCTACCGCCTGCTGTCCCCCCTCGGCGAGGGCGGCATGGGCACCGTGTGGCGCGCCCACGACGAGGTCCTGCACCGCGAGGTCGCGGTCAAGGAGGTGCGCGCCCCGGCGGGGCTCCCGGCCGCCGAGATCGAGCGGATGTACACCCGGCTGGAGCGTGAGGCGTGGGCCGCCGCCCGCGTCGCGAACCGGAACGTCGTGACGGTCTACGACGTCGCCCACGAGGACGGCCGCCCCTGGATCGTCATGGAGTTGATCCGCGGGATCGCGCTGTCCGACCTGCTGGACGCCGAGGGCCCGCTCTCGCCGCAGCGGGCCGCGCACATCGGCGCCGAGGTGCTCGCCGCCCTGCGCGCCGCGCACACGGCGGGGGTGCTGCACCGCGACGTCAAGCCGGGCAACGTCCTGATGGCGAACGACGGCCGGGTGGTGCTCACCGACTTCGGCATCGCCACGGTCGAGGGCAGCTCGGCGCTGACCATGACCGGCGAGGTCATCGGCTCGCCCGAGTTCCTCGCCCCCGAGCGGGCACTGGGGCGTACGCCGGGACCCGAGTCCGACCTGTGGTCGCTCGGCGTCCTGCTCTACGCGGCCGTGGAGGGCAACTCTCCGTTCCGCCACGACACCCCGCTGAGCACGCTCCGCGCGGTCGTGGACGAGGAGTTGCCGCCGCCGTTCCGGGCGGGCCCGCTGGCCCCGGTCATCGAGGGGCTGCTGCGCAAGGACCCGGCGGACCGCGTCCCCGCCGAACAGGCCGAGCAGGACCTGCGGCTGATCGGCGCGGGCGGCACCCCGCGCACCGGCACGTCGGCCTACTCGCCCACGGTCACCGCCTTCCCGGGCCCGTCGGACACTCCTCCGCGCCCGGTCCCCGCCTCGGCAGCCACACGGCCCTCGGCGGCGCGCGCGGAGGCGGCCTCCCCCGAACCCGCCCGCAACCGACGCGCGGCCGTCGCCGTCATCGCGGGACTGGCCGCGCTGGCCCTCGCCCTGGCGGGACTGACGTACGCCCTGCTGACCCGTGACAACGGCGGCGGCACGGCAGGCACGACGAGCAGCAGCTCGAACGGGAGTGCCGGAGGCGGGAGTTCGAAAACCCCCGAGGACGACAACGCCGACGGCGGGGGCGACCACAGCTCGGGCTCCACTCCGGGAGGCGGCGGTGGCGGCGGCGGTACGACGACCCCGCCGGCCCAGTCCGTGAAGGTGACGGTCACCGGCGTGCACACCGACTACTCCGGTGCCTGCCCGCCGCCCACCGCCCAGGCGCCCACGTTCACGGCGACCTTCACGGTGGGCCGGGTGCCGGTCGAGGTGGAGTACCGCTGGGTGACCAAGAAGGGCGAGGTCCCGGATCCGGGCTGGAAGACGCTGTCCTTCCCGGCGAGCGGCGGAAAGACCCAGCAGAAGCAGGTGTTCGTCACCACGTACGACACGAGCGGAACGATCTCGAACGAGATCGCCGTCGAGGTGCGCGACCCGGTGCGCACGACGTCCAACTCCGTGCCGTTCTCGGTGACCTGTGCGACGGAGACCCCGACGGACGGGGCCTCCGCTTCCGGTTCACCTTCGCCTTAAAAATTCAGGCCTTAAAAATTCAGGCCGTGGGAGCTCAGGCCACGCTGTTCATGACCGGCAGATAGCCGCCGGACTGGCCGGCCGCGGTCGGGTGGTAGGACTGGCCGATGTTCAGCAGGTCGAGACTGTGCAGCCAGGTGCTGCTGGAGCAGATCTCATGGCCGGTGAAGGTGCTCTTGACGTCGCCGAAGGTGAAGCCGTGGTCGGCGGCGCGCTTGGCGATGGCGCTGTTCAGATAGTCGGCCGCGTCGTTGATGGCGGACCGCTTGGTCTCCGAGAGGCCCGCGAGGCAGGAGCCGCCCAGTTTGTAGAAGCGGGGGTAGCCCAGCACGGCCACATGGGCCGACGGGGCCTTCGTGCTGATCGCCGTGTACACGCTGTCGAGTTGGCCGGGCAGGGTGGAGTCGACGTACGCCTTCGCCGTGTTGATGCGGGAGAGGCAGGCGCTGTCGGACTGGAGCACACAGGTCGTCATGACGTCGGAGAAGCCCGCGTCGTTGCCTCCGATGGTGAGGGAGACCAGGCCGGTGGACGAGTTCAGGGTGCCGAGCTGATTGGCCAGGACATCACCCGTACGAGCGCCCGAGCAAGCCATGAAACTGAACGACGAGGGTGAATGCGCGGCCTGCCAGAGGTACGGATAGGCCTTCGAACTGCGCTTGCAGTCGCCGCTGGAGCTGAGGTAGCTGCCGGCGCCGACACCGGACGAGTACGAGTCGCCGAGGGCCACATAGCCCGTGGCCGCGGCGGCTGGGGACGCCTGCGCCGTCGCTGCCCCGGTGAGGGCGCAGCCGACGGCGAGGAGGAGTGAGGTCACGTATGCCGTAATTCGGGAACGTCTCATGGAACCTCCCTTTAGCAGGATCTCTGCCGTAACCGTCGTACCAGCTACGCGTGTTGACAGGAAGTGTCCATGCCAAGACTTCTCGGCACTTTCCGGGGTCGCCCCGGGGTGCTCACGGCCCCGTTGATTGCGTGCTCATGTCAGACTCATGACAGGGTCTCAACTCCCTTGAGCCACCCCCGTAGATGGCCGAGGCTTTACTCAACCCAGGGCGGAACACGACGCTCCAGGGCCGTGTGCGTGATGACGCGCGCACCCCCCACAGCCGTGCGCCCCACCCAGGCGCGCCGCTGCCCAGAGGAGGACTCCCTCGTATGGCACAGCTGCGTAGCAAGAAGATCCGGATCGCCGCGATAACCGCCGTGGCGACCGGCGCCCTCGTGGGCGGATTCACCGCACTGCCCGCCCAGGCCACCCCGGCCGAGGGCACGGTGCTCGCCGCCGGCTCCCCCACCGCGATCAAGGGCAGCTACATCGTCACGCTCAAGAAGGGCACCGGCTTCAAGGCCGCGTCGAGCAAGGGCAAGGGCCTGATCAACGAGTACGGCGGCACGGTGAAGAAGACGTTCGGCGCCGCGCTGAACGGCTACACGGCCAACCTCTCCGCGACCGAGGCCAGGAGACTCGCCGCCGACCCGGCGGTGGCCACGGTCGAGCAGAACCAGACGGTGCACCTGACCGACACCACGCAGTCCAGCGCCCCTTGGGGCCTCGACCGCGTCGACCAGACCTCGCTCCCGCTCTCCACCACCTACACCTACCCGGACACGGCGGGCAGCGGTGTGACGGCGTACGTCATCGACACCGGCGTACGCATCACGCACGCGCAGATCAGCGGCCGGGCCTCGTACGGCTATGACGCCGTGGACGGCGACACCACCGCCTCCGACGGCAACGGCCACGGCACCCATGTGGCCACCACCATCGCGGGCTCGACCTACGGCGTCGCCAAGAAGGCGAAGATCGTGGCGGTCCGGGTGCTCGACGACGCCGGCTCCGGCACCACCGCGGGCGTGATCGCGGGCATCGACTGGGTGACCAACAACCACAGCGGCCCCTCCGTCGCCAACCTCTCGCTCGGCGGCGGCGCCTCCACCTCGCTGGACACGGCGGTGTCGAACTCCATCGCCAGCGGTGTGACCTACGCGGTCGCGGCGGGCAACAGCAGCGCCAACGCCTCCTCGTACTCCCCCGCCCGGGTCGCCGCGGCGATCACGGTCGGCGCCACCACCAGCACCGACGCCAAGGCCAGCTACTCCAACTACGGCTCGGTCCTGGACATCTTCGCGCCCGGCTCCTCGATCACGGCGGGCTGGAACACCAGCGACACGGCCACGAACACCATCTCCGGTACGTCGATGGCGACCCCGCACGTCGCGGGCGCGGCCGCCGTCTATCTGGCCGGCCACACCTCGGCCACCCCGGCACAGGTCGCCTCGGCCCTGACCGGCGGCGCCACCACCGGCAAGGTCACCAGCGCGGGCACCGGATCGCCGAACAGGCTCCTGAAGATCGTCCCGTAACCACCGGTCCCGTCGACCCGCACCACCGTTCCCCGGAGGCGTCCCGCGCCTTCGGGGAACGCATGTTTAAAGCGGCCCCGGAACCCGCGCGAGCGCCGTCCGCATCTTGACGGCCCCCCGTCCGCTGCGCGACATTGAAGCCCGGCATCCGGCGCTTCGGGGGGCAAAGTCGCCAATGCAGACCATACGCATCAAGACACCTTCAACAGACAGCGCACAGCGGTCGGGGCAGGGTCCGGGGAGGGACCTGTCGCCGCTGCTCGCGGGCGCAGCGACCGCGATCGGAGGAGTCGGCGCGGTCCTCGCGCTCGCCGACGTGGACTCACCCCTGCGCGGCCCGTTCACGCTGTTCTTCCTGCTCGCGGCGCCGTCCGTCGCCATCGGCGCCGTGCTGCGCGGGCTGGAACCCTTCGGTCGCGTCCTGGTCTCGGTTGCGGGAGCCGTCGCCGTCGACATGCTGGTGGCCCAGGGCATGCTGGCCGTGCACCGCTGGTCGGTCCACGGCGGCATCGCGGCCGTCACCGCGATCAGCTCCCTCGTTCTCCTGCTGGTACTCGTACGGCGGCTGCGCGGCCGTACGGCAAGAAGACGGGCCTGACGACGTGGACATCAGCGTGTACCGCCCCGGCGAACTGAGCGCCGCCGACCGGGCGGCCTGGACGGCCTTGCAGTCGAAGGCCCATCTGGACGGCTCGCCCGAGCTGGCGAACCCGTTCCTGTCCCCCGAGTTCACACTCGCGGTGGGCCGCTGCAGACGCGGCGTACGTATCGCGGTCGCCCGCGAGGACGGGGAGCCCGCCGCGTTCTTCCCGTTCCAGAGGACGGCCACCGGCGTGGGCCGGGCCGTCGGTCTCGGTGTCTCCGACTGCCAGGGCCTCGTGCACAGGGCCGGCTTCACCTGGGACGCCCAGGAGCTGCTCCAGGCCTGCGGGCTCGCCCTGTGGGAGTTCGACCACCTGGTGGCAGGCCAGGCGCCGTTCGAGGCGGGAGCCGCCGGCACCTTCCCGTCCCCGGTGATGGAGGTCGACCAGGGCTACGAGGCGTATCTGCGCGGACTGCGCGCCCGGTCGCCGAAGTTCACCAGGACCACGCTCGCCAAGGAGCGCAAGCTCGGCCGGGACACCGGCGGCGTGCGCTACGTCCACGACGAGCGCGATCCGGCCGCGCTGCGCACACTGATGACCTGGAAGTCCGCGCAGTACCGCAGGACCGGGCGCAGCGACCGCTTCGCGCACGCCTGGATCACCCACCTGGTGCAGCAGCTCTTCCACTCCCGCTCCGAGCCGTTCGCGGGCATCCTCTCGGTGCTCTACGCGGACGACAGGCCGGTCGCCGCTCACTTCGGACTGCGCAGTGAGCGGGTGCTGGCGTGCTGGTTCCCGGCGTACGACCCGGCGTACGCGAAGTACTCGCCCGGGCTGATCCTGCATCTGCGCATGGCCGAGGCCGCGGCGGCGGACGGCATCGCCCATCTGGATCTCGGCCGGGGTCAGAAGGATTACAAGGATTCCCTCAAGACACGGGAAATCGCCGTGTCCGAGGGGTGGGTGACGCGCCGTCACCCGATCGCGTTCGGGCACAGGGCGCATCGCGCCCCGGTCCGGGCACTGCGCAATGCGGTGCTGTCCCGGCCGGAGCTTTTCGAGTCGGCCGACAGGATACTCAAACGGATGGGGAAAATCCGTTCGAGTCGTTAGGTAACGGCCAAACCAACAAAAACGTGAGGCCTCGTTCCAGGTCTTGCCATAAAGGCTCAATCATCAATACCGTCGTACATCTCACCCGCATCGGTCCATCATCACGCGGCTCCAGGGGAGGGCTCAGGTACCGCGATGGTCCCGGCGCGGGGCGCGGTAGGGGGGTGCCGTGCTCGGTGACCGCAACTGTGCCGAGTCGTGCCGCGCGACCGACTGCCGTTCTCACGACAGACGGCCGGCTTTGCCAGCTCACCCGGCATGCACGGAGATCCATTTCGTCATGCCGTAAGTGGGAACACAACCCCCCTTTCGAACCGGACACAGAGCCGGACCGCCCAGGGGCGGGCGGTCCACCGGACGAGAGGGACCAGACTCGTGAGCTCATTCCTGCGCCCGGCGGTTTCGGGCCAAGATCCATTTACGACCGGTAATTACCGGGCCATCTCATCTCACCTGGCGATCACGCCTCCGGTGAGTGTCGTGATTCCCGCCATGAACGAGGCGGAGAATCTTCCCTACGTCTTCAAGTCCCTTCCCGACTGGATACACGAAGTGGTTCTGGTCGACGGCAATTCCACCGACGGCACCGTCGAGGTGGCCCGCGAGCTGTGGCCCGACGTCAAGGTCGTCGAGCAGCGGGGCAAAGGCAAGGGCGATGCGCTGATCACCGGGTTCGAGGCCTGCACCGGCGACATCATCGTGATGGTCGACGCGGACGGCTCGGCCGACGGCCAGGAGATCGTCAGCTATGTCTCGGCGCTGGTGTCGGGGGCCGACTTCGCGAAGGGTTCGCGGTTCGCCAACGGGGGCGGCACCTCCGACATGACGCCGATCCGCAAGCTCGGCAACCGGGTGCTGTGCGCGGCCGTCAACGCCAAGTTCGGCGCCCGCTACACCGATCTCTGCTACGGCTACAACGCGTTCTGGCGGCACTGCCTGGACCAGATCGACCTCGACTGCACCGGCTTCGAGGTCGAGACCCTGATGAACATCCGGGTGGTCAAGGCCGGTCTCAAGGTGCAGGAGATACCGAGCCACGAGTACCTCCGCATCCACGGCGCGAGCAATCTGCGGGCCGTGCGGGACGGGTTGCGGGTACTCAAGGTGATCCTCAAGGAGCGCTCCAACCGGCGCGCGCTGCGCAGCAGGCCGCACGCCATGCAGCTCAACTCGGGTCAGGGAGAGGTGTCTTGAGCAGTCCGGACATCTCGGTGGTGATCTGCGTCTACACCGAGGACCGCTGGGCGGACATCCTCGCGGCGGTCGCCTCGGTGCGGGCGCAGTCCCGCCCGGCGCGCGAGACGCTGCTGGTCGTGGATCACCACCAGACACTGCTGGAACGATTGTCCCGGGAGTACAAGGAGGTTCCCGAGGTGCGGGTGCTCGCCAACGCGGGCCCCCGCGGCCTGTCCGCGGGCCGCAACACCGGGATCGCGGCCTCGCACGGCGAGATCATCGCGTTCCTGGACGACGACGCCGTCGCCGAACGGGACTGGCTGCGGCACTTCGCCGAGGGGTACGAGGACCCGCGGGTCATGGCCGTCGGCGGCCGTACGATGCCCATCTGGGCGTCGGGCCGCCGCCCGGCCTGGTTCCCCGAGGAGTTCGACTGGGTGGTGGGCTGCACGTACAAGGGCCTGCCGCCCGGCCGCGTGCGGGTGCGCAACGTCCTCGGGGGCAACGCCTCGTTCCGCCGGACGGCGTTCGACGCGGCGGGCGGTTTCGCGACGGGCATCGGGCGCGACGGCGACAAGCGTCCGCTGGGCTGCGAGGAGACGGAGCTGTGCATCCGCCTCACCCGGGCCAGACCGGACGCGATCCTGCTGATCGACGACCGTGCCGTGATCCATCACCGGGTGCCGGAGCCGCGCGAGCACTTCGCCTACTTCCGCACCCGTACCTACGCCGAGGGTCTCTCCAAGGCCCTGGTGGCGCGAAGTGTCGGCGCCGGCAAGGGACTCGAGTCCGAGCGCCGGTACACGACCCGGGTCCTGCCCGCCGGGGTCGCCCGCGGTCTGCGCGACGCGGCGCTGGCCCGCCCGGGCGGCGCGGGCCGTGCGGGCGCCATCGTCGCCGGGGTGCTCACGGCGGCCGGCGGGTATGTGCTCGGCAGTGTCCGGGCCCGTAGGGGCGGCGCCACCTTCTCGGTGGTGGAGCCCCCGGACAGCGAGGGGGAAGCAGCATGAGGGAACCGGCCGTGCCGATTCTCATGTACCACTCGATCGCGACGGCGCCGAACGACGCGACCCGCGCCCTGTCCGTCGCCCCCGAGGCGTTCGCCGAGCAGATGGCGCTGCTCGGCGACCTGAAGATCACTCCGGTCAGCACCGCGCAGCTCGCCGAGAGCTGGCGCTCGGGCGGTCCGCTGCCCGAGCGCCCCGTCCTCATCACCTTCGACGACGGCTACGAGGGAGTGCACCGGCACGCGCTGCCGGTGCTCGCCGAGCACGGTTTCGCGTCCACCCTGTTCGTCTCGACGGGCTGGATCCGGGGCGCGTACGACACCGGTGGCGGCCTGGACACCATGCTCGACTGGGACCAGGTCCGCGAACTCGCGGACGCGCAGGTGGAGATAGGCGGCCACAGCCACACGCATCCGCAGCTCGACGAGATCGACGACGACGCTCTCCGGTTCGAGCTGCTGCGCTGCAAGGAGATCGTCGCCGACGAACTGGGCGCCCGCCCGGTGTCGTTCGCGTACCCCTACGGCTACTCCAGCCGCCGGGTGCGCGAGGCGGTGCGCGAGGCGGGTTTCGCTCAGTCGCTCGCCGTCGGCAACGCGCTGGCACGCCGCCGCCAGGGCCCGTACGCCCTGCGGCGCGTCACCGTGCGCCGCAGTACCGGTGTCGAGGAGTTCACGCGGCTCGTCGAGGGCCGTGCGATCGCCCTCGACTTCGCCAGGGACCGCGCCCTCACCAAGGGGTATGCCATGGTCCGCAGAGCACGACAGGTCCGCCGGAAGGCCATCCGTTCCCGTGTCTGACACGACCACCACCCAGGCCGAGACACCCACCACCGAGGCGGCCGCGCAGCAGTCCGGCCGCCGCCTTCGCCTGCCCGGCCGGGGCAAGGGCGCGGGCGGCGGCAGCCAACTGTTCCGCAACGCCTACGCCCTGATGCTCAACACCGGTATCTCCGCGGTGCTCGGCCTGGGCTTCTGGCTGGCCGCGGCCCGGTACTACGACGAGTCGGCGGTGGGCCAGGGCTCCGCGGCGATCGCCGCGATGAAGCTCCTCGCGGGCCTGACCGCGGTGACACTCACGGGCGCGCTCGCCCGCTTCATCCCGGTCTCCGGACGCGCCACCGGCCGCCTCATCTTCCGTACGTACGCGGGCAGCTCGGTCGTCGTCGCACTCGCCGCGGTGGTCTTCCTGCTGACGCTCAACGCATGGGGGCCCTCGTACCGCTTCCTGCACGGACCGCTCAACGGGCTCGGCTTCATCGTCGCGGTCGTCGCCTGGTCGCTGCTGACCCTTCAGGACGGGGTGCTGACCGGGCTGCGCAGCGCGCTGTGGGTGCCCGTGGGCAACACCGTGTTCTCCGCGGTGAAGCTGGCCCTGCTCGTCGCCTTCGCGGTGGCGATCCCGGCCAGCGGCGTCTTCGTGTCCTGGGTCGCGGCGATCGCCACGTCCGTGGTGCCACTGGGCTGGCTGGTCTTCCGGCGCCTGGTGCCCCGGCATGTGAAGGCGACCAAGGACCACACGCGGCCGCCGACACTCAAGGAGGTCGGACGGTTCCTGGCCGGCGACTACACCGGCTCGCTGTTCTCGCTCGCGGTGGTCTACCTCGTACCCGTGATCGTCGCCTCGCAGGTCAGCTCCGAGAACAACGCGTACTTCTACATCACCACGACCATCGGCGGAACGGTCAACCTGCTGGCCATCAACATGGGCGCCTCGCTCACCGTCGAGGGCTCGCACGACCCGGCGCGGCTCGCCGCGAACACCCGGGCGGCGCTCAGGCGGATGGCCCGCCTCATGCTGCCGGTGTGCGGGATCCTGTTCGTCGGGGCGCCGTTCATCCTGCGCGTCTTCGGTGAGGGCTACGCACACGCGGCGACCCCGCTGCTGCGCTGGTTCGCCGTCGGAGCGCTGCTGCGCGTCGTCATGGAGACGTACTTCGCGGTCCTGCGCGCCCAGAGCCGCACCTCCGGACTCGCCTATCTCCAGGGCCTGCTGTGCGTCCTGGTGCTCGGGCTGACGCTGATCCTGCTCCCCCGTATGGGCCTGACCGGCGCGGGCGTCGCGGAGATCTCCAGCCTCGCCGTGATCGTGGCGATCGCCGCGCCCAAGCTGTTCAAGATCGTGCGGACCGCGCCGTCGCCCGCCGTGCCCGAGGACGCGGCGCCGGACGGCGACCTCGCCGATCTGGGGGCGCGCGAGGCCGCCGGGGCGGGGAGTGGTCCTTCCTGGGCGAGGAAACTGGACGCCGACACCCTGGCGCTCGGCCTCCACGTCGACTTCGACCACCTGGAACGCCGGCCGGATGTGCGTCCGGGCCCGGGCACACCGCCCACCGGGTCGCCCGCGGTCCGGCCGGACCGCCGGCCGACCTGGGCCCTGCGGGTGCAGTCGGCCAGGGAGCCCGAGCCGCACGTGGGCCTGCCCGTGGAGGAACGGGAGCCGGGCTCCGAGGCGTCGCTCGGGCCCGCCGAGGTGCCCGAGGTGGACGCGCCGTTCACGGGGGAGGCCGTACAGGCGCGGGCGTCCGTAGGGGAGTCGGGGGCCGTACGGGAGCCGGAGGCTCCGTCTCCGGGAGCGCCGCCGGACACTCCCCTGTCCCTGCGGGACCGGCTGCGGCCGTCCCGTCCCGGGGTCGTCCTGGGCTGTCTGCTGGTCTCGGCGCTGCTGCTGTACTGGGTGCCCGCGCTGGGCCTCGACGAAGCCGCGCTCGACCGGATGGGCGGCCTCGGACTGATCTCGGTCCTGCCGATGCCGACCCTCGTCGGTGCCGCGCTGCTGGTCGTGGTCTTCGCCTCGCTGCTCTGGCGGACCCGCGAGCACCAGGGGCTGCTGCTGTTCACCCTGCTCGCCACCGTGGTGTCGCTGCACGCGCTGCCCGCGGTGATCGAGACCGAGCCGCGGTTCGCGACGGCCTGGCAGCACCTCGGGTTCCTCGACTACATCGACCGGACCGGGTCGGCCGTGCCCGACCTGGACGCGCGCTGGAGCTGGCCCGGCTTCTTCGCGGTGGCCGCGTTCGTCGCCAAGGCCTGCGGGGTCACCGATCTCACCGAGGTCATCCGCTGGTGGCCGATGACCGTCCAACTCCTCTATCTGGCACCGCTGTTCCTGCTCGTACGCTCGCTGCGGGCGGGCTGGCGCGCCAAGTGGACCGGCATCTGGATCTTCGTGCTCAGCGGCTGGGTCGGCCAGGACTACTTCTCGCCGCAGGGCTTCACCTATCTGCTCTACCTGGCCTTCGTGGCCATCCTGCTGGTGTGGTTCCGGGCGCCGCGCGTGCTGTGGAGCACACGGCGTCCCGGCGAGGCGGAGGTCGAACCCGCCGGCCGGCGTCAGCAGGCGGTTCTGCTGATGGTCCTGATCGGCCTGTTCGCCGCGACCGTCCCGGCCCACCAGCTCACACCGTTCGTGATGCTGGGCGTGCTGGCGGTGCTGGTCCTGGTGGGCCGCTCCGAGCTGCGCGGTCTGCCCATCCTGTTCGCGGTCGTCGTCGCCGTCTGGATAGGCTTCATGGCCGAGCCGTACTGGTCCGGGCACTTCGACGACCTCTTCGGCGGGGTCGGCGGCGTCGGCAGCAATGTGTCGACCTCCGTCTCCGGACGTATCCAGGGCGGCAGTTCCACCCACAAACTCGTCCTCTACACCCGCGTGCTGCTCGCCGGCGGCGTGCTGGCCCTGGCCTGCTGGGGCTGGTGGCGGCGGCGCGACCACAAGTACCGGGAGCGCTCGCTGCTGGTGCTGACCTTCGTGCCGTTCCTGGGCTTCGGCATGCAGTCGTACGGCGGCGAAATGGCGCTGCGCGTCTTCATGTTCGCCCTGCCGGGCGCGGCCCTGCTCGCCGGGCTCGCCCTGTTCCCGCGCACCGGCGTCACGGCCGAGGAACGGGACAAGGACCGGGTGAGCCTCGCTCCGGTCGCGGCCCTGCTGGCGGGCCTGCTGCTCATGGGCGGCTTCCTGGTGGCCCGCTGGGGCAACGAGCCGTTCGAGCGGATCCGCCCCGGCGAGGTCGCGGCCATGAACTACGTGTACGAGCACGACAAGCCGAGCGTGCGGCTGCTGTGGCTCAGCAACGACACCGTCGACAATGTGACGCCCGCGATGCCGTGGGGCGCCCGGGACATGGAGAAGGTGGAGTACGTGCCGACGCTCGCGCCCAGCGATCCGGTCCTCGTGTCGGGTCTGGTCAAGTCGCTCAAGGACGCGGGCCCGAACTCGTATCTGATGATCAACCGCAGCCAGGTCACCTACCTTCAGCTGGACGTGGGCTATTCCACGACCTGGGAATCCCGGCTCGTCCGCAACCTGGACGACCGGCAGGAACTGAAGAAGGTCCTCGTCAACGACGACGTGACCATGTACACGCTGCGCAAGCAGCCGGCGGGCAAGGTCCCGAAGCCCGATCCGGGGCCGATCGGACCGCAGGTGACCTGGACTCCGTGGTCCGTCGTCGGCGGCCTGGCGGCCGTGGCGCTGGTGCTGATGCTGACCGCGCGCGAGGTCGTACGGGTCGCGGTGCGGCCGGGCGTACGGCAGCTGCAATGGCTCCAGAGCAGCTTCTGGTTCTCGCTACCGCTGCTCGCCGTGCTGCTGGCGTCACTCGTGCAGCGGTTCATGACCATGAAGTAGCCCGTCCAGCGGTTCATGCCCCGGTTCCTGACCGGGCGGCAGGGCGGCGGATCACGGGGTGAAGTGGCTCAGCGCCGCAGCCACTTCACCCCGTACGCCGGCAACTCGAACCGCTTTCCGTCGACCTTCGCGCTGATCGCCCGGTCGAGGGTGTTGACCACGAGGACGGCCTTGTCGTCGGCGAGGACGCGGACATTGGGCACGTCGTCCTTGGCGACCGGCACCGTTTCGTACGTCGTCCCCGGCGGGAACTCCTTGCCGAACCGCGAGACCAGGTCGTACATGGGCAGTTTCGTGCCGCCGTCGCCGCCGGAGGTCGGGGTCCACAGGCAACCCGCGCAGTCGGAGCCCCGCTCCTCCTCCGGGTTCCAGTAGAAGCCGGAGGAGGCACCGCCCCTGGCCATCGCGATCATTCCGGTGGCCTGGACGGCGACGCGCCGGGTCTCGGACCAGCCCGTGCGGTCGTCGTTGCCGTCGGCGGGCTCGACGTAGTACTCGGCCCACCACAGCGGCAGGCCGCGGGTCCGCGCACGCACCCACTCGCCGACGGCCGTGAGCTTGTCCGTGGCCGCGAACTCGTTCGGCAGGAGGTCGTCGTCCTTGGTGTAGCTGGAGCCGTCCACGACGACGAAGTCGGCGCCGGCCTTGTTCCTGTTCCAGTAGTCGAAGGCGTCGAGGACGCGCTGGTCCATGGCACCCCACGGGCCCTTCACGGCCGTCGAGGCGTTCTCCTGCTGGCGCGGGTCGACGCTGTCCATGACCAGGTAGGGCCCGCCCACCATGTTCTTCTCGTCGACCTTCTTCAGGGCCTTGTAGACCAGGTTGTACAGCTCGGTGTAGCCCTCGTAGTCCCAGCGGGCCCTGGAGTCGTTCCAGAAGCCCTTGAACTCGTTCCAGACGATGAAGTGGCGTACGTCCGGATAGCGCTTGGCGACCGTCACGGCGAGCGCCGCGAAGTCCTTGTAGTGGTCGGGATCCGGTGCGGTCTCCAGGGCGGACCGGCTCCAGTCGGTGTTGTCCGCACCGGACTTGCCGCCCTTCATCCAGTCCGGGGCGCAGCACAGGGTGACCACCGGCGTGCCGCCGGACTCGCGGATGAAGTCGATGCGGCGGTCCATCTCCGCGAAGTCGTAACGCCCCTTGACGGGCTCGGGGTTGCCGGCCCCCCAGCCCATGATGTGCTGGATCTGGGGCACCGCCCGCTGCGCGAGCAGCCCCTCGACGCGCTGGGTGGCGTCGCCGCTGCCCTCGTCGGCGCTGAACTGGGTGTGGGTGAAGCCCCAGCCCACTTCCGGTCCGGTGTTCTTGGGCGGGACGGCGGGCGTGCCGTGCACCTTGTCGCCGTCCCGGGAGGTGCCCTCGGTGCTGCCGCCGCCCGAGGGCAGCGTGTTGATCAGGGTCACCACCAGGGCCAGAGCGGCCACACCCACGCCGAGCAGTGCGGTGAGGCGCCACCGCCGTGCCCCCGAATTCCACCCATGACGTCCCATCATGGGCAACAGTATCGGCGGGAATCGGCCGTGGGACAGGGCTCGTCGGCGCACAGCCCGGTAACAGGACGAAGGAGACGCACCGGGAGCACGGCACGCGCTCCGCGGGCACGGGGTACCCGCGACACACCTGGGGCGCTGCGGAAACCGGGTGCACGGGGCGCGCCCGTGACAGATCATGGCGACATGTCTGCGAACCCACACGACGCTCTGCCGATCCGGCTCAACGTCGACGACAGCGACTCCCCGTCCGATGTCGTCGACGCGCTGTTCCTCGGCCGCTTCGCGACGGGCGAGCAGCCGCACTCGCACGCGGCGAACATCGACCGGGTGCGCACCGGGGCGACGCTGCTGCCGCCGGGCGCCCGGGTGCTGCGTTCGGCGCGCGACGACGACCGCAGCGCGACGCTGGCGGAGGGTGACGGCTGGACGCTCCTGGTGTCCCGCTGGAACCGGGGCGCCGACGTCACGGTCACCGCGACCAGCGCCGAGCTGGCGGAGAAGGTGCTCGGGCAGGCGACGGACGGCGCGGCGGACGAGCCGGAGCCGCAGCCGGAGAACGTGACGATGGGGTTCTGGTACGTGTCCCCGAGGCGCGGCCCGCACCGTACGACGCGCCAGATCTCGGCGGGCACGTGGGAGGAGGTCCGCCCCAACTACACGACGCCCGTCGCGGACGCGATGGACCGTCTGATGAAGACCACCCCGGAGGACATCGCGGGCCGGCTGCTGCTGCTCCACGGACCGCCGGGCACCGGGAAGACGTCGGCGCTGCGCACCCTCGCCCGCTCCTGGCGGGACTGGTGCCAGGTGGACTGCGTCCTCGACCCCGAGCGGCTGTTCTCGGACGTCGGCTATCTGATGGACATCGCGATCGGCGAGGAGGACGGGACGGGCAAGGGCCGCTGGCGGCTGCTGCTCCTCGAGGACTGCGACGAGCTGATCCGGGGCGAGGCGAAACACACGGCGGGCCAGGCGCTGTCGCGGCTGCTGAACCTCACCGACGGCCTGCTGGGCCAGGGGCGCAACGTCCTGGTGGGCGTCACGACCAACGAGGACCTGGAACGCCTCCACCCGGCGGTCGTCCGCCCCGGCCGCTGCCTGGCCCGCATCGAGGTGGGCCCGCTGACCCGCCGCGAGGCGGTGAACTGGCTCGGCACGGAGGAGGGGGTGGGCCGCGAGGGTGCGACCCTGGCGGAGCTGTACGCACTGCGCCGGGGCACGTCCCCGACCTCGCTGCCGGAGCCGCGGGAGGGGGCGGACGCGGGGCTCTACCTGTAGGCGCCCGGCCACCTCGGGCGGTGCTTTGATGGACGTATGACCCTGTTCGTCGGCACCTCGGGGTGGCAGTACAAGGACTGGCTGGGCGCCTTGTACCCGCCCGGGTGTCCCACGCGGCTCTGGCTGGAGGAGTACGCGACCCGTTTCGCCACGGTCGAGATCAACAACGCCTTCTACCGGCTGCCGTCGCGGGGCACCTTCGAGACCTGGCGGGAGCGCACCCCGCCGGACTTCGTGGTCGCCGTGAAGGCGAGCCGGTATCTGACCCACATCAAGCGGCTGCGGGACCCCGAGGAGCCGGTCCACCGCCTGATGACCCACGCCGCCGGCCTCGGCGACCGCCTGGGCCCGGTACTTGTCCAGCTTCCGCCCACGCTGCGTGCCGACCCCGGTCTGCTGGACGCCTGTCTCGCCTGTTTCCCGTCCGGCACCCGGATCGCGGTCGAACCGCGCCACGACTCCTGGTGGGCACCGGCGGTGCGCGAGGTGCTCGAAGCGCGGGGCGCCGCCCTGTGCTGGGCCGATGTCCTGTCCCGGCCCGCCACCCCGCTGTGGCGCACCGCCGACTGGGGGTACGTCCGCTTCCACGAGGGCCGCGCCCGCAGGTGGCCGCGCTACGGCCGCCAGGCCCTGGTGACCTGGGCGCGGCGCATCGCCGAGACCTGGCCCGACGATCACGAGGTCTACGCGTACTTCAACAACGACCCGCATGCGGCGGCGGTCGAGGACGCGGCGGTGTTCGCCCGGGTGGCGAAGGCGACGGGCCTGACGGTCACCCGTACTCCGGGCGGTGACGAATGAGCGCGGCCCGTCCCGGGCCCGTCCCGGCCACGGACGTCAGTCTCCGTAGGCCGCCCGCAAGGCGTCGCGTACGGCCGCCGACGCGTCCCCCTCGCTCAACCCGAGCCGCCGAACGCGCTCGGCGTACGCCTGCGCCGCCGACGCCGCCTCCCGTTCCGCGGCCGAGCCCGCTGCGGCGACGAACGTTCCGTTGCGCCCCCGCGTCTCGATCACCCCGTCCGACTCCAGCGCCCGGTACGCCTTGGCGACCGTGTTGGCCGCGAGGCCGAGCGACTCGGCCAGCCCCCGCACGGTCGGCAGCCGGTATCCCACCGGCAGCTCCCCCGAACGCGCCTGCTCGGCGATCTGGGCACGTACCTGTTCGTAGGGCGCGCCGCCTGCTTCGATGACGATCTTCAAGGTCACCGAGTGATTGTCCCGCACCGGCCGCCCGGCGCGGAGCGCTCGTCCCGCGCCCCCGGAAAATCGGAGGCCCCCGCCCGTGGTCCCCGCGTAGCGTGCGAGCCCATGACCTTGATCGTTCGCGAGCTGCGCCAGGACAGCCGGCCAGACGCCGAGGGCTTCGCCCACATCCGGCGCCTGGCCCTCCCCTTCTTCATCGTCACCCCCGAGTCCATCGCCTACGACCGGCGGCACACGCACCCCGACGCCCACTACCAGCCCCTGCTGGCCGAGGCGGACGGTGAGCTCGTCGGCACGGCCCAGGTCGGCCTGGTGCACGACAGCCCCGAGCCCGGACAGGCGTACCTCAACGTCTATGTGCACCCCGAGCGGCTGGGCGGCGGCGCGGGCTCCCTGCTGGTACGCACAGCCGAGGAACGCCTCCGCGCCCTGGGCGCGACGAAGCTGTTCGCATGGGTGCTGGACGAGCCCGCGAACCGGGCGTTCGCCGAGCGGCGGGGCTATCGCGCCAGTCGCTCCGGCCACTTCCTCCGCCTCGACCTGGCGCACGGCACCCTCCCCCCGCTCCAGTCCCCGCCCCCCGGCGTGGAACTGCGCACCGCCGCGGACTTCGCCGACGACCCGCGCCCGCTGTTCGAACTCGACGCGGAGACGAGCGGGGACGAACCGGGCGACGTCGATCACGAGTTCACGGACTACGAGGCCTGGCTGGAGGAGACCTGGCGGCATCCCCTCCTCAGCCACGAGCTGACCTCGGTCGCCCTCGTCGACGGCCGCCCCGCGGCGTTCAGCGCGGCCCGTACCGACGGCGCCACCCGCTACCACACCGGTATGACGGGCACCGCCCGCGCCTTCCGCGGCCGCGGCCTCGCCAAGCTCGCCAAGAACGACTCGCTGCACCGGGCCCGCGCCGCCGGCTTCACCGAGGCGTTCACGGGCAACGACGCCGGCAACGAGCCGATGCTGGCGATCAACAAGTGGTTCGGCTACGAGATCTGTGCGACGGAGGTGCGCTATGTCCGCGAACTCGGCTGAGGCAGTCGGCCAGGTGGAGGTCGTGCTGGTCAAGTCCGGCCGGACGAAGATCCGTTACCCCGCCGAGCTGCTCCATGACGACGGCACCCGGGTGGCCGTACGCGCCCCCTGGGCGGGTGACGGTGTCCGCGACTTCGGCTTCGTACGCTTCGAGCCGGGTGATGTCTTCACCGAGTACTACTGGCGTGACCGCTGGTACGCGGTGAAGGAGGTCCGTGACGGCCGGGGCACCCTGAAGGGCTGGTACTGCGACATCACCCGCCCGGCCACGCTCGTGGGCACCGAACTCGTCGTCGAGGATCTCGACCTGGACCTGTGGCGCTCCGCCGACGGCACGGCCGTGCTCCGTCTCGACGAGGACGAGTTCGCCGCGAGCGGTCTGGCGGTGTCGGACCCGCGGGCCGCGGCCGCCGCCGAGAACGCCCTCGACACGCTCGAACGCCTCGCCCGGGAGGGCGACTTCGAGGCGCTGCTGGCCTGAGCCCGGGCGGTCAAGGGGTGGCCACCACCGCGTATCTCTCGTCGGCCACCTCTTTGCCCCACAGCCGGGAATCGTCCGAGAGCCGCTCCACGCGCACGCTCTTCGCGAGGGGAGCGAGCAGCCCGGTCAGCCGGTCGGCGGACAGGCCGACCGGACTCACCGTCCCCCACACCCCCTCGACCAGCACCAGCCGCCCGCCGGGCCTCAGCAGTCCGCACCACCGCCGCAGGGCGCGGCCCGGGTCGGGCAGCGTCCACAGCACATGGCGGACGAGCACGACGTCGAACCGCTGCTCGCCGACCGGTGGCGCCGCCGCGTCACCGACCAGGAACGCCGCGTCACGTCCGGCCGTCTTGGCGCGGGCCAGGCCGACCATGGCCGGGGACAGATCCACGCCCGTCACCCGGTGCCCCCGCTCGGCCGCGAGGAGCGACAGACTGCCGGTGCCGCAGCCCAGATCCAGCACGTCGCAGGCCTTGCCCGGCAGCCAGTCCCGCAGCCGGGCCGCCCAGGCCTCCCGCACCACCGCGTCGCGCAGCCCGTGGTCCGGCTCGTCGTCGAACGTGGCGGACTCGGCGTCCCAATCCACGTCCGCCGAGATCGCCGAGGTTTCGGGGCCCCCGTTAATGGTCATGCCGCCAAGAGTGGCACCCGCCACTGACAGTCGATCGTGAGAACCGCCACTGACAGACCGCGTCCGATGAGGAACGCTCCCGGAAAGGGTCTACCTCCGTGAACATCGCGGAACCCGGTAGGCACAAGGAGGCAGCCATGCGCCGTGTGACCTTGCAGAAGCCCCTGAGGAAGTCTGTCTCCCGCCGGGTGCGGGAGGAGGCCGAGGAACGCCCCGCCGAGCGCCCGGAGGTCCGAAAGGACATCGCACGCACCTGGTGGCCGGACGGCTGAGCCGGGCCGTCCGCCGGCCACCGCTTGCGGTCGGGGGAACGTCAGGCGAGCCGCTTGCGGTAATGGATCCGGTCGTACGGCCCGTCCACCCGGCGCTCCACGAACTCGTATCCGTACTTCGGGTAGATCTTCTGGTTCTCCCACATCTTGGCGTTCGTGTAGAGCCTGACCTCGTCGAGCCCGAGCGCACGCGCGCGTGCGTCCACGAAGGCGAGCAGCCGTCGCCCCACGCCCTGCCCATGGGCGTCGGGGCGGACGGCGATGCTGTCGAGGAAGAGATGGTCCTCGAACGCCTCGATCACCACGAGGCCCGTCACCGGCTCGCCCAGGACGAACACCCGCCCCGCGGCCACGTTCGCCGCGTGGTCCGCCTCCATGGGCTGCGGCACGCGCCCGATGCGTTCGACGTAGTGGTGGTACGCGGCATCGGTCACGGCCTTCACGGCGTCCACGTCGGCGGCGACGGCGGGCCGTGTCTCGGCGTCGTTCCAGGCATCTGTCATGGCCGACACGGTACTTACCTGAGCGGAGCCTCAGCACTCCCTTAACGGGGCCATAAGGATCTCCATCACCCGCCTCCAGCAGGCGATTTCACGGTTTCTTGGGGATAGCTTGCTGATCAACCACCTGATCGCCCCACGCCCCCGGGACCGTTTCGAGGAGCTCCGCCATGTCTGCTCGCCGCAAGGCGGCCGCCGTCGCCGCCGCCGGTGCCGCCCCGCTCGCCCTGACCGCGCTCGCCGCCGCGCCCGCGTCCGCGCACGGCTCGATGGGCGACCCGGTCAGCCGGGTGTCCCAGTGCTACGCGGAGGGTCCCGAGAGCCCCGGGTCGGCGGCGTGCGGGGCGGCGGTCGCGGCCGGCGGCACACAGGCGCTGTACGACTGGAACGGCATCCGGATCGGTGACGCGAACGGGCGGCATCAGCGGCTGATCCCGGACGGCAGGCTGTGCAGCGCGGACAACGACGAGTTCAAGGGGCTCGACCTGCCCCGCGCCGACTGGCCCGCGACCGGCGTCAGCGGCGGGTCGTACACCTTCAAGTACCGGGTGACCGCCCCGCACAAGGGCACCTTCAAGGTGTACATCACGAAGGCCGGTTACGACCCGTCCAAGCCGCTCGCCTGGGACGACCTGGACCTCGGCCACCCGGTGGCGACGGCCACCGACCCGGCCGCGTCGGGCGGCTTCTACACGTTCTCCGGCACCCTCCCGCAGCGCTCCGGCAAGCAGCTCCTGTACGCGGTCTGGCAGCGCTCGGACAGCCCGGAGGCCTTCTACTCCTGCTCGGACGTCACGTACGGCGCGAGCAACGGCGGCGGCGACCGTGGCAGCGGCGGTACGGCGAGCGGCTCCTCGCCCGCGCCGACCGCCTCCGCGCCCTCCGACCGGCAGATCGAGAACGGTGCCGACAAGTCGACCGTCGAGCACCACGGCCACGGCGACTCCGACGCGAGTACGTCGGCGAAGCCCACCGCCGCCGGCGGCGCCGCGCGGACGACCGGGAGCGCGGCGAAGAGCCCGGCGAAGAGCGCCGACGAACCGGCCGCCGCCGGTGCCGCGGAGAACCTCGCCGAGACCGGTGGCGACGGCAGCGCCCCGTACCTCGCGATCGGCGGGGCGGCGGCGCTGGCGTTCGGCGCCGCCGCCCTGTTCGCCTCGGTCCGCCGCCGTGCGACGAGCGGCGGCCGGCACCACCGCTGAGGACTCCGGGGCCTGTCCGGCGGCTCAGGCCGGACAGGCCCCGGCGGCGATCTCCGGCCCGACCGCGGAGGGGGGCCGGAAGGGGGATCAGCTGAACACGGACGCGCAGGTGGTCCTGGTGGCGTGCGCCGGGTCGAGCGCGTTCGTCACCTCGTGGAACGCGATCCGGTCGATCAGTCCGATCGCCACGTGCTCCGAGAGGTCGAGTGGGCACAGGTCCTGCAACAGGACGTTGTGGACGTCGGAACCGCTCAGGAACGCCGTCCGGTACGGGGTGACCACCTCGTCGTACTGGGTGGCGATGACCGTGTAGTGGACGCCCGCCACGGTGTCGCCGCCCGCGTTGAGTTTGGCCATGAACGCGGAACCTACGACCTGGTCGGCGAGCCCGGGTGTGGCCGTGGAGAGCAGGTCCTCGGCGCCGGGGAAGTACGGCAGCAGGTTGGTGAGGCCGGACAGGGTGGTGCCGTGGTTGTTGGGTGCGATGCCGACGAGGGCGTTCACCTTGCCGGCTCCGCCGAGGAACTTGAGGTAGTAGCGGGGCATCATGCCGCCCTGCGAGTGGCCGACGAGGTCCGCCTTGGTGGCGCCGGTCGCGGTGAGCACCTTGTCCACGAAGACCTGGAGCTGTTCGGCCGACTTGTCGATGGGGCCGAGGCCGTGGAAGAAGGGAACACCCGACAGCTGGCCGTAGTCGAGCGAGAAGACGCAGTAGCCGCGGTGCTCCAGGTAGGGCGCGAGGCCCAGCCAGTTGTCGACGGAGTTCCCGAGGGTTCCGTGGACGAGGACGACGGGGCGGGGATGGGCGGCGGACGGCTTGCAGGAGTAGTCGTTCCAGCCGCTGCTCGGGGCGGAGTCGGCGTGGGCGGTGGCGGCGGGGACGAGGGCGACCGCGACGGTCAGCAGCAGCGCGGTCAGAGGTCTGAGAACTCGTTTCCAGGGCAGCATCGAGTGATCTCCTTGCGGCTCAAGGGAGTTGCGACGGCCTTACGCCCTGTGATCCGGATCACGAGGATGCTGTTCACTCGTCAAGTTACGGACGAGTAGTGCAAGTGTGAAGTTACGCGTCAGTAAAAACTTCCAGTGGTAACCGGCGCGGCCGGTACCGCGTCACCAGGTGGGCCTGATGGGGCCGGAGGGCGCGATGCGCGACAACCGCGCCCGCAGAAGGCCGACTTCCCCCTCGCCGAGCAGCTCGACCCATGGCCGCACGGCCTCCGCCGCCGCCTCTTCCGCGGCCCGCGTACAGGCCCAGCCGCGCTCGGTCAGCACGACGAGGCGGGCCCGGGCGTCACCGGGGTGCGGCCGCCGCTCGACGTACCCCTTGCGCACCATCTCGTCGACGAGCTGGCTCGCCGCCTGCTTGGTGACCCCCAGGTGGGCGGCGAGGTCGGTGACCGTCGCCCCGCCGGGGGCGAGCCGCGAGAAGGCGAAGCCGTGCGCGGGCCGCAACCCCTCGAAGCCGCGGGCGACCACGCCGTCGTGAATGCGTTGTGTCAGCTCACCCGCGGCGGCGAGCAGGGCGGCGGAGAAGGCCATGGCTTCGGAGTTCTGCACGGGGGCATTGAAACACCCTTGACATATTGGTCAAGCAGCTTGACTATATGGTCAATCCGCTTGACTACTTATGGAGGTCTCCATGCCCGTCGTCCGCCCGTCCGAGGCCGTGGTCCACGAGATCCACGGCGCCCGTTTCGTCTCGTACGCCACTCCGCTCAGCGGCAGCAAGGAGCTGTGCGCCTGGCGGGGCGAGATTCCCGCGGGGACGAAGGCCCCCGTGCACACCGTCAACCGTGAGGAGATCTTCCATCTGCTGTCCGGCGAACTGGTGATCACCCTCGACGGGCGCACCGAGCGGATCACCGCCGGCGACACGGTGATCATCAATCCCGGCGCGACCCTGGGCGTCGAGAACCCGACCGATCGGACCGCGGTCTCCTGGGTCACCACGTCCATCGGCCTCGAGGCGGAGCTGGCCGACGGCAGCCGGATCGTGCCGCCGTGGGCCAACTGAATTCTCGGCTGAATCCTCGGCGGACGGCTCAGGCGGCCAGCGCCCCCGGCACGATCGCGCGCGGGCCGAACTTCGCCCGCGCCCGGTCCGCGACCTCTTCGATCCGGCGGACCTTCTCGTCGACCGGGTCGAAGGTGAGCTGATGGGCGGCGTCCTCGGCGGGGCTCAGCCCCTCGGCACGCAGGGCGATCGCGCGGACCCGGGCCCGCTGGAGGCCGAGCGCCTCGTACATGCGGTACGCCGTCGCGGTGAGCGCCGCGGAGTGCGCGGTCGGCTCGGCGAGCGTACGGCTGCGGGTCGTCGAGGACCGGTCGGCGTAGCGCACGGTGAGGGTGAGCGTGCGGCAGACCTGTTCCAGGGTGCGCAGCCGGGTGCCCAGCTCCTCGGTGACCGAGAGCAGGGCGCGGCGGTGCCGGGACGGGTCCACCTCGTCGCGCGGGAAGGGGCGTTCGGCGGTGAGGGAGCGCGATACGGCGTTCGGCACGACCCGGCCGCGGTCGATGCCGGACGCCTTCTCGCGCAGCTCGCGGCCGGTGCGGGCACCGGTGAGGCGTTGCAGCGTGGACAGGGGCGCGGCGGCGACCTTGCCGAGGGTGTCGAGCCCGTACTCGCACAGGGTGCGGGCGGTGGCGTGGCCGACGCCGGGCAGCGCGACGACGGGCCGCTCCGCCAGGAACTCCGCGACGGCGTCCGGCTCTTCGGGCACCACGCGGGTCACCCCGGGTACGGCGTCCCGCAGGGCCATCCGCGCGAGCATGGGCCCCGGCCCGGCGCCGATCGCGCAGTCGATCCCGTAGTGCGCGAGCGCCCGCACCCGGATCAGCGAGGCGAACTCCACGGTCCCCCGCCCGAAGTACCGCTCGGCGCCCCGCAGATCCACCAGTGCCCCGTCGGGCGGCAGCGCCTCCACCACCGGCGTGAACTCCTCGAGCAGCCCGAGGAGCCCCGGCAGGGCGGCCTCGTACATCGGCGGCAGCTGGAAACGTATACAGAGGATGGTCATCCCGCACTCCCCGGACTCTGGTGCCACAACTTCTTTCCACCCGCCGGGCCTTCGCCCGCGGGACGCAGATCGGCCCAGGGGTGCATCTCGTACCCCGTGGGCATGCGGATCTTCCCGCCCTCGGCCGGATCGTCGTCACCGGACCTCTCCGCCGCCGGTACGGGCTCCGCCAGTCGCGCCGCCACCACGTCGAGGCCGCCCTCGGCGCGCAGCTCGACCAGCTCGGCGAGGTTCCAGGCGGCGGCGCCCACCACGCTGAGGCTGCGTGGCCCGCGCCGCTGTACGACCCCACGGACGAGCAGCAGCCAGGAGTGGAAGACGGTGTGCGCGCAGGCGTCGTGGGAGTCGTCGAAGAAGGCGAGGTCGACCAGGCCCGTGCCGTCGTCCAGGGTGGTGAAGATGACCCGCTTGCCGGAGCGGACGGGCGGGGTCTGGGTGGCCGCCTTGGCGCCCGCGACCAGGACCGTCTCGCCGTGCCTCGCCTCGCGCAGCCGACGCGCCGACACCACGCGCAGTTCGTCGAGGAACTCCCGGTGGTCGTCCATCAGATGGCGCGAGGCGTCCATGGAGAGCACGCCCAGTTCGGCGCTGAGCCGCTCCGCCGACGAGAGGTCGGGCAGCCCCGCGGACGCGGTCCCGCGCCCTCCGGTCAGCGGGAGCTGGCCCCCGCCCCCGCCTCGCGCGCCCCGGTGCAGCTCGGTCAGGTGCAGTTGCAGATCACGGCGGTTGGCGCCGAACGCGTCCAGCGCGCCGACCTGCGCGAGCCGCTGGGCGAGCGGCCGGCTCGGCCGGGCCCGCTCCCAGAAGTCGAGCAGCGAGGCGTACGGCTGCCCGTCCGCGATCCGTGCCGCCTCGGCCTCGCTGATGCCGTGCACGTCGGAGAGGGCCAGCCGCACACCCCATCGGCCGGGAGAACCACCGGAAGGACCGCCGGAAGAACCACCGGAAGGGTCGCCGGATTCAGACACCAGTTCGATACGGTGGGCGACCGCCGACCGGTTCACGTCCAACGGCAGGACCGGCACCCCGCGCCGCCGCGCGTCCGCGAGCAGCAGCCGTTTCGGGTACATCCCGGGGTCGTGCGTGAGCAGACCGGCGTAGAACGCGGCCGGGTGATGGGCCTTCAGCCACGCCGACTGGTACGTCGGTACGGCGAAGGCGACCGCGTGCGCCTTGCAGAAGCCGTACGAACCGAAGGCCTCGACGATCTCCCAGGTGCGCTGGATCGTCTCCGCGTCGTACCCGCGCACGGCCGCGTGCTGGGCGAACCAGAAGCGGATCCGCCCCTGCGACTCGGGATCGGACAGCCCCCGCCGCACCCGGTCCGCCTCGGCGCGCCCGCAGCCGGTCATGATGTCCACGATGTCGATGATCTGCTCGTGGAAGACCACGACCCCGTACGTCTCCTTCAGCGGCCCCTCCAGGTCCGGGTGCGGACAGCGGACCGGCGCCCGCCCGTGCCGCGCCTCGATGAACGGCCGCACCATGTCGGCGGCGACCGGTCCGGGCCGGAAGAGGGAGATGTCGACCACCAGGTCATGGAAGGTGGCGGGTTGCAACCGCCCCACCAGGTCCCGCTGCCCCGGCGACTCGATCTGGAAGCAGCCCAGCGTCTCGGCGGACCGGATGAGCCGGTACGTCGCCGGGTCGCCCGGCGGTACGGCGTCCAGGTCCACGGAAGTCCCCGTCGCCCGCTCCACCTCGGCCACCGCGTGCGCCATCGCGGACTGCATCCGCACGCCGAGCACATCGAGCTTGAGCAGCCCGAGGTCCTCGACGTCCTCCTTGTCGAACTGCGACATGGGCAGCCCCTCGCCGCTGGTCGGCACGACCGGCGTACGGGCGAGCAGCGAGGCGTCGGAGAGCAGGACCCCGCACGGGTGCATGGCGACTCCGCGCGGCAGGGCGTCGAGGGCCTCGACCAGCTCCCACAGCTTCCCGTACCGCCCCCCTTCCCGCCGGAACTCGCCCGCCAGTTCCCGCAGTTCGGGCAGCTCGGCCAGGGCCGCGCGGGCGTCACGCGCCCGGATGTGCGGGAAGGACTTGGCGATCCGGTCGATGTCGGCCGGGTCCATGGAGAGGGCGGCGCCCACGTCGCGGATGGCATGCCGTACGCGATACGTCTCGGGCATCGCGACGGTCGCGACCCGCTCGGTGCCGAACCGGCCGATGATCGCGCGGTAGACCTCGATGCGGCGCGCGGACTCCACGTCGATGTCGATGTCGGGCAGGACCGCGCGCCGCTTGGACAGGAAGCGCTCCATCAGCAGGCCGTGTTCGACGGGGTCGGCGTGCGCGATGCCGAGGAGGTGGTTCACCAGCGAGCCCGCACCGGAGCCGCGTGCCGCGACCCGAATCCCCATATCCCGTACGTCGTCCACGACTTGAGCGACCGTCAGGAAGTAGGACGCGAAGCCGTGGTGGGCGATGATGTCCAGCTCCCGGTGCATCCGCTCCCAGTAGTCGCGCCGGTCCGCGTAGCCGTGCCGCACCATCCCCGCCGCCGCCCGTGAGGTCAGCACACGCTGCGCGGTGCGGCGGCCGGCGCCGACGAGGTGCGGCTCGGGGAAGTGGACGGTCCCGATGCCGAGGTCGTCCTCGGGGTCGACGAGACACTCGGCGGCGGTGGCCTGGGTCTGTTCGAGCAGGCGGTACGCGGTGTCCCGGCGGTAGCCCGCGGCCTCGACGATCCGCTCGGCGGCGCCCAGCATGGCGTCCGCGTCCTTGAGCCAGGCCTCGCCGGAGTCCAGCTCCTTGGTGGGGTCGACGGGGACGAGCCGACGGGCGGCGTCCAGGACGTCGGCGACCGGGCCCATGCCGGGGTCGGCGTACCGGACGGCGTTGCTGAGCACCGGGCGGACGCGCTGCTCGGCGGCGAAGCCGACGGTACGGGCGGCCAGGCGCAGCGAGCCGGGTCCGGTGCCCTTGCGGCCGTGCCACACGGCTTCGAGGCGCAGCGCGTCGCCGTAGACCTCCCGCCAGGGCGCGAGCAGCCTCGCGGCCCGGTCGGGGCGCCCGGCGGCGAGCGCGCGGCCGACGTCGGAGGCGGGGCCGAGCAGTACGGTCAGGCCCTCGGCGTGGTTGTCGGGCCAGGGGAGCAGCGGCTGCCCCTCCCCCGTATGCGACGCGGTGACGATTCTGCAGAGGTCGGCCCAGCCGGCCGCGCCCTCCCGGGCGAGGAAGGTCACACGGGGTGTCGACTCGTCGATGAAGGCACCGCCGCGGACCGGGGCGCGCCGCTTGCCTCCGTGCTCGCGCTCCCCCGCCGAAGCCACCATGAGCTCCGCTCCGAACAGCGGCCGGACGCCCGCCGCGGCGCAGGCCTTGGCGAACCGGACCGTGCCGGCGAGGGTGTCCCGGTCGGTGAGCGCGAGGGCGTCCATGCCCCGCTCGGAGGCGCGCTCGGCGAGCCGCTCCGGGTGCGAGGCGCCGTAGCGCGGGGAGAACCCGGAGACGGTGTGCAGATGCGTGAATCCCGGCACACACACCTCCCGCACCTGTCGCACCCGGGCACCCTCACCCGGGCTATCGAACATCTGTTCAAGTCCCGCGCCTCCACCATAGACCAATTTTCGAACTGCTGTACGACAGCTGTTCGGGCCCGCCCCACCTGCGCAAACGCCACCGTTCGCCTCCTGGCCGAAGCCGAACGGTCGAACGTTCGAGCAGTGATCCGGTGGCCGAGTGATCGACGTCAGTCGGTCGGTCCGTCGGCCGGTCCGCCGGTCCGGAAGTGGCGGGGGTGTCCGTTGTCCTGGTGGCCGCGTCGGTACGCGAACCAGCCCGCCGCCGTGAGCAGCGCGGCCAGAAAGGACAGGGTCAGGGCGGCGACGCCCGTGGAGGCGAGGCTGCCGGCGGACGTGCCGGCCGTGTTCGTGGAGGTTCCGGAGCCGCCGGAGGCCGAGGCCGAGCCCGAATCGCCGGTACCGCCGGTGCCGCCGGTGCCGCCGCCCGTACCGCCCGTCCCGTCGTCCGTGTCCACCGGGTCCTGGCCGACAAAGCTGACCGGGACCTTCACGTCCTGGGAACGGTCGCCGGAGAGGGTGTGGTCGGCGCGGGTGGCCAGTACGCAGGTCGCCTTGAAGCAGTCGGTGTACTCGTCCTTCGCGTCGACGGTGAGCTCGATCTCGAAGGTGCCGCCGTCGCCGTACGGGATCGCCGGCTCCTCGCCGTAGTCGGGCGGATCGGAGGAGATCCACGCCGAGGAGTGCGAGGTCCCGGTCATGTCGACGCCACCGATGCACGGGGTGGGCAGTTCGCCGTCGCCGTTGTCGACGCACAGGGCGACGTCGACGCACAGGGCGACATAGATGCCCTTGTCCTCGTTGTAGCCGGACCCCGTGATCTTCAGGGTCTGGTCCTCGGTGGCCAGGTTGTTGACCGGGGTGACGGTGAGCTTCTGGTTCTCGGGGCCGGTGACCGTCTTCGTGCCCGACGGCCCGGACGGACCGGGGTCGTCACCCCCGCCGGTGCCGCCCTCCTCGGTGACCGTGAGGGTGACCGGGGTGGTGCGGGTGGTGCCGAGGGCCGGCGTGACGCAGACACCGCCGGAGACCAGGGCGTTCCGGGCGAGGAGGGCGAGACAGGCCGCGCCGCCCGATCGGGGCCCGATCGGGTGCGAGGCCTGCGCCGCGCCGGGCCGGCCCGCGCGGGGCCGGGGGCCGACGCCGACGGCGCGAGCGCCCCGCCGTGTCTCACGGGAGCCGCTCGCGCCGCCTTGGCTGTCGCCGTTGTTGCGTTGTTGCCGTGCCGTGCCATGCCGTGCCGTTGCCGGGCCCGGTGTGCCCCTCAGGGGCGCGCCCGTACGCGGTGGAGGCCGGTGCGTCCTTCAGGATCACGCCCGTCCAGGTCCCGCTCGCGCGGCAGGACCACCGCGTACGTCCGGACCGGTGAGGCCCGTCGTCGCGTCAGCCGATCTGCGCGCCGAACGTCGACAGCGCCTCGGTCACCGGCTGGAAGAACGTCTCGCCGCCGGACGTGCAGTCACCGCTGCCGCCCGAGGTGAGGCCGATGGCGGTGTCGGCCGCGAAGAGCGAGCCGCCGCTGTCGCCGGGCTCGGCGCAGACGTCGGTCTGGATGAGGCCGTTGACGATGTCGCCGTTGCCGTAGTTCACGGTGGCGTCCAGACCGGTGACCGTGCCGCTGTGCACCTGGGTCGTGGAGCCGCTGCGGGTGACCTTCTGGCCGACGGTCGCATCGCCCGCCTTGGTGATGGGCTGCGTGGAGCCGTTGTAGAGGTCGACCTCGCTCGGGTGGTCGGCGTTCGAGGTGTACTTGACCAGGCCGAAGTCGTTGCCCGGGAAGCTGGACTGCTCGTTCGTGCCGATCTGGCTGCCGCTGGAGTCCGACCAGGTCGAGATCGACTCGGTGCAGTGCCCGGCGGTGATGAAGTACGGCTGGCCGCCCTTGACCACGTTGAAGCCGAGCGAGCAGCGCCCGCCGCCGCCGGTGATCGCGTCGCCGCCCGCGATGAAGGGCTTGTACTCCCCCTTCGTGCGCTGGAGTTCGGCTCGCTGACCGAGGCCGTCGACGACCTTGGTCAGCGTGGCCCACTCGGCCTTGGAGACCGTGCGGTCCGCGGTGACGACGACCTTGTTGGTCTCCGGGTCGGTCGCCCACGAGGTGCCGGGGATGGTCGCGTCCTGCTTGAGCGTCGTACGCGCGCTCGTCAACTCGGCCAGGGAGTTCCGCACGACTCTGGCCTTGGCGCCGGCCGCCTCGACGGTCTTCGCCGCCGTCTCGTCGAGCACGTTGACGACGAGGTGCTTCGCCTTCGCGTCGTAATACGTTCCCGCCGCGTCGGTGCCCAGGTCCTTGCCCAGGGTCGAGGCGAGCTTTCCGGCCGCCGAGAGGGAGAGGGTGTGGGGCGCTTCGGTCTTCGGGGCCTCGCTCGCGTTCGCAGTCTGGAAGGTGACACCCGCGGCGACGAGCGCGGCGATGCCGGCTCCGGCCACGGCTGCGCGCCGCCTGGATATGCGTCGGTGCTTCAACTTACGTCCTCCTGTGGGGGGTCGGTCAACGAGGTTGTGGGGACCTCGACGACCGGAAGGCGTACGGGCACGGAGGCGGCGCACCGCAAAATGCCACGTCCGCGCCCACTGTGCGCCGTCCACTATTCCGAGGGGCACAGGGAGCACACAAGGTCGACTTCAGGACGCGCATATGCAACAGGTGTGCGCCCCCTGCACCCTGACGCTCCGTGGTCTTGCCACGTGAATTCCCGTTGCAAACACTGAGTGCGAGTGAGTTCTCGGCAGCCTGCGAGGTCTAGTCCTGTCTTGATTTCGACCCTCTGATGTCCGGATCCGACGGAGGCGCGAGGGACGGGAGTTGCTCCTGCATCGATTGCCACGCCGATTGCCGCGCCCATTGCCGCATCGATTGCCGCGCCGATTGCCGTGTCCTACCGCGAACATGGGCGAGCCCCCGTACGCCCTGTGCGTACGGGGGCTCGCCCGCTGCCGGCCGGAGACCGGGAACCGGGGTGGACGACTAGCCGACGCTCACGCCGTAGTAGCTGAGCGCCTCGGTGACCGGCTGGAAGAAGGTCGTACCGCCGGAGGTGCAGTTGCCGCTGCCGCCGGAGGTCAGACCGTAGGCGACGGATCCGCCGTACAGCGGACCACCGCTGTCGCCGCCCTCGGCGCAGACCGTGGTCTGGATCATGCCGTAGACGACGTCACCACTGCCGTAGTTGACCGTGGCGTTCAGCGCGGTGACCCGGCCGCTGTGCGTGCCGGTGGTGGACCCACGGCGGTAGACGGTCGTACCCACGCTCGGCGTGGCGGCGCTGCTGATGGTCTGGCTGCCGACCGCGCTCGGGTGGGCGACCGAGGTGTTCGTGTAGCGCACCAGGGCGAAGTCGTTGGTCGGGAAGCTGTAGCTGACGTTCGTGCCCAGCGTCGTGGTCTGGCCGGAGTTGGAGTACCAGGTCGAGGCGACCTCACCGCAGTGGCCGGCGGTCAGGAAGTAATAGGTGCTCCCACTGTGCACGTTGAAGCCGAGCGAACAGCGGTAGCCACCGCCGTAGATGGCGTCGCCGCCGGTGATCAGCTTCTTGAACGTGCCCGGGGTGTGCTTGACGGTGAGGGCGCCGGCGTTACTGCCCGCGTCCTTCTTGATCTGGGCGATCTCGGCCTTGGAGACCGTACTGTCGACCGTGACGACGACGCGGTTCGTCTTGGGGTCGACGGCCCAGGCGGTGCCCGCTACATCGGACTTGAGCACCGACTTGGCGACCGTGGTGAGCTGGGTGGCGCTGAACGTCTGTGCGTCGCTCGCGTTCGCGGTGGGGACGGCGAACGCGGCAGCGGCCAGGAAACCGGTGGCCACGGCGATCAGCCGGGTCCGTCTCGCCACACCGCTGCGGGGGTTGGTGCGCTTGATCCTCACTTTTCGTTCCCTCCCAGGGGAAGTCGGGGGGCCCACGTGGGGGATGGGGCCCGTGAGGCGCAGCCAAGAGCCCGTTGTCCGGTTTCCGGACAAGCCGTGCCCCTGACAAGCGCTGTGGGGGAGTATTCGGCCGCGCGACCGCAAGGCGCAAGGGCGCCTTTCGGCCGTGCAGCGTTCAACTTGCGGACCCCTCAACAACGCCGACCGAACCCCTGGGAACCGGAAGCGGTGGCTGCTCTCCCCGCTGGTGGCGTCGGCGAAGACGGCCCACAGCGAGCCGTCCCCTCGACGCTCACCCGCAGGGTCAGCTCCTGTCCGGCCAGGGTGAGGACGAGTTCGCCGCCGAGACCAGCCCGCGCTCGCGGCCGTCGGCGTTCTCGACGCGTACGGTGCGGTTCTCGCCGTACGAGGTGAAGCGCCCCGGCACCGACCAGCGCGGATCGTACGAGCTCGCCTCGATGCCCTTGAACGCCCGGCGGGCGGCCGAGGCGGGGTCGAAGTCGCGTACGCCCCAGACCCCTTCGCGGACGAGAACGACGAGCCGGCGCTCACCGTGCGCGACCGGGGCCGCGGTCACGGGCCCGGGTCGGGCGGGAGCCTGAGCTCGCCGGTGAAGGGCTCGCCGTCGACGGTCAGCCCGTCTTCGGCCACCGTGGTCAGGACGGTCGTACCCCCTCCCGGGTCCAGCACCCGGGGATGTCCGGAAGTCGACCCTCCGGATAGTCCTCCAGCCGGTGCGTGCCGGTCAGCGCGAGCGGCCCGTAGGGCGCCGACACCGTCTCGGTGCGGTGCTCGTCCCGGCGCTTCCGGTCCTCGGATGCGTCCGTCGTCATGGGATCAGCGCTTCCGTAGGGGGATCCGCCAACCCGAGATGCGAGCGCAGTGTGGTTCCCGGGTAGTGCGTGCGGTAGGCGCCGCGCTCCTGGAGCAGCGGCACCACCCGGTCCACGAACTCGTCGAGCCCGCCCGGGGTGAGATGCGGTGCGAGGATGAAGCCGTCGGCGGCGTCGGTCCGTACGAACTCCTCGAGTTCGGCGGCGACCGCCTCCGGCGTACCGACGAAGGACTGCCGTCCGGTCGCCTCGATCACGGTCTGCCGGATGGACAGCCCCTTCTCGTGGGACAGGGCGCGCCATTTCTCGGCGATCGCCCGCGGATCGGCGACCTCCACCCCGCCCTGCATCAGGCCCGGCTCCGGGTCCGGGTGGGGGTCCGGGTCCGGGTCGAAGGCGGGCAGCGGACCGTCGGGGTCGTGGTCGGACAGGTCGACGCCCCAGATCTGCTCCAGCGTGAGGATCGCGTTCTGCGGCGAGATCTGCTGCCACCGGATCTCGGCGGCCCGTTCCTGCGCCTCGGCGGCGGTGTCGCCGAGCACGAAGGTGACCCCGGGCATGATCTTCAGGTCCTCGGGCTCGCGTCCGTACGCCGCGAGCCGTCTCTTCACATCAGCGTAGAACGCGCGCCCCGCCTCCAGCGTCCCGTGCCTGGCGAAGACCACGTCCGCCGAGGATGCGGCGAACTCCCGGGCCTCGGCCGAGTCGCCGGCCTGGATGACGACGGGGTGCCCCTGCGGCGAGCGCGGCACGGTGAACTCACCCGCGATGTCGAAGTGCCGCCCACGGTGGGCGAACGGCCGCGACACCCCCTCGGGCGTCCAGGAGTCCCACAACTCCCTTGCCGCCGCCACGAATTCGGCGGTACGGGCATGCCGGTCGGCCCGGTCGAGGAAGCCGCCGCGCCGGAAGTTCGCCCCGGTGAACGCGTCGGCGGAGGTCACCACGTTCCAGGCGGCCCGGCCCCCGCTGAGGTGGTCCAGCGTGGCGAGCCTGCGGGCGGTTTCGTACGGCTCGTTGAAGGTCGCGTCGACCGTGGCGGCGAGCCCGAGCCGCTCGGTGACGGCGGCCAGCGCGTTGAGCACGGTGATCGCCTCGGGGTGCCCCACGACGTCCAGGTCATGGATGCGTCCCTTGTGTTCGCGCAGCCGCAGCCCTCCGGCGAGGAGGAAGAAGTCGAACAGACCGCGTTCGGCGGTGCGCGCCAGATGCTCGAAGGAGGCGAACTCGATCTGCGACTTCGCGCGCGGGTCGGCCCAGACGGTCGTGTTGTCGACCCCTGGGACGGGGCTCTCCCCGCTCGAGCGAGATCGGGAGTGGGAGTGGGAGTGGGGGAGGGCGGCCAGGTGGATCTGTTTGACGGCGGGCTTGCGTACGGTCATGACGTTCCCCCGGTCACGGCGTACTGGTTGGCGGGCCGGCCCAGCCCCAGGTGCTCCCTGAGCGTGCTGCCCGGATAGAAGGTGCGGAACAGGCCGCGGTGCTGGAGCAGCGCCACTGTGCCGTTGACGAGCCGCTCCAGGTCACGGCGCGGCTCGACCGGGGTGAGGTGGAAGCCGTCGACGGCGCCGGCCTGGTGCCAGACGGCGATCAGGTCGGCCAGGTCGACGGGGCCGCCGCGATACCGCGGGCCCTGCGCGGTCCCCAGGGGTCCGCCCCCGCCTCCCCCGAGTTCTCGTCTTCGCCCGAACAGCGGGGACCCCCATCCGGGCTCGGCCGCGTGCTCGCCGTCCCCGAGGTCGACGACCAGACACGCGAGGATCCGCAGGGTGTCGGGATCGCGCCCGAACTCCTCCGCCGTGCCCCGCAGTTCGGTCCGTACGGCGGCGGCCTGGGCGGGAGAGGTGACACGGAGGAGCGCCACGTCGGCGTACCGGGCGGCTGTTCTCCTCGCCTGTCCCTCGGTGGCGTCGACGACCCGTACGGGGTGTCCCTGCGGGGGCCGCGGCACGATCGAGGGTCCCTTCACGGAGAAGGCGGCCCCCTCGAAATCGGTGTGGTGCAGCTTGTCCCGGTCGACGAAGCGGCCGGTCGCCACGTCGCGTATCTCGGCGCCGTCCTCCCAGCTGTCCCACAACCGGGCGGCCACGTCGGCGACTTCGCCCGCCTCCTGCCACAGGGTGTCGGCGGGCGCGGCATGGCGGCGGCCGAAGAGGCGGGCCTCGCCCTCGGTGGTGGACACGTCGAGGTGCCAGCCGGCGCGGCCGCGGCTGACCCAGTCGAGGGTCGCGACGGCCGCCTGCACATGGAAGGGCTCGGTGTGCGTGGTGGTCACGGTCGGCACCAGACCGATCCGCCGGGTGGCGGGCGCCACCCGCGAGAGCACGGCGAGCGCGTCGGGTCCGGGACGCGCGAAGGTGTCGCCGAGGGTGACGAAGTCGAGTACGCCACGCTCCGCGAGCCGCACCAGCTCGACGTACGAGCCGGCGTCGAACACCGTCGGCTGATCGACGGCGGCGGCCAGGTGCAGCAACCCCCGGCCGGTCGATGAGGTCATGTGGATGAACCCTTCTCAGAGGACTTTGGAGAGGAACGCCCGCGTACGTTCATGCCGAGGACGGTCGAGTACCTCACCCGGGGTGCCCTGCTCGACGATGCGGCCGTCGTCCATGAACACGACCGTGTCGGCGACCTCGCGGGCGAAGCCGATCTCGTGCGTGACGACGATCATCGTGGTGCCCTGGTGCGCCAGATCCCTGATGACATCGAGGACTTCGCCCACCAGCTCGGGGTCGAGCGCGGACGTCGGTTCGTCGAAGAGCAGCAGCGCCGGCTCCAGGGCGAGCGCGCGGGCGATGGCGACACGCTGCTGCTGGCCACCGGAGAGCTGCCCCGGGTAGGCGTCCGCCTTGTCGGCGAGCCCGACCCGGCCGAGCAGCCGGCGCGCGCTCTCCACGGCGGCCTTGCGGGGCCGCTTCAGCACGGAGACCGGGGCCTCGACGAGGTTGTCGAGGACGGTGAGGTGCGGGAAGAGGTTGAAGTTCTGGAAGACGAACCCGATACGGGTGCGCTGCTTGAGGATCTCGCGCTCGGGCAGCTCGTACAGCTTGTCGCCGGAGCGCCGGTAGCCCACCAGCCGGCCGTCGACACTGATCGTGCCCTGGTCGACCTTCTCCAGGTGGTTGATGGTGCGCAGCAGCGTCGACTTGCCGGAGCCGGAGGGGCCGAGGACGACGGTGACCTCCCCGGCGCGCACTTCGAGGTCGATGCCCTTGAGCACGTCCAGCGGGCCGAAGCTCTTGTGGACGGACCTGATGTCGACCATCGCGGGGGCGGGGGTCGCGGGGGTGGTGGTGCTCATCGCACTGCTCCCTCGGCGTGGTGGTGTGCGTGCAGGAACGTCAGCGCGGCGCGTGCCGTCGCGTCGTTCTGCCGGAAGGCCGGCCCGCCGGTGCGCGGCCGGGTGAACGCGCCGGAGCCCCGGGCGTCGGTGTGCGGGCCGAGCGCGAAGCGCCGCGGATGCGGGGTGCCGGAGCCGTCCAGGACCCGGCCGTCGGCGGGGTCCACGGCGAGCAGCCCCTCGGGGGTCGCGGCGGCCCCGTCGGCGTACAGCCCGCGCAGCAGCGCGTCGCGGGTGCGCTCGACCGTGGGATGCGGCAACCGCGCCTCGACGAGGGCACGGGCCTCGACGAAGGTTCCGGGAACGGTGGCGCTCGCCGCCCGGAAGACGCCGTCCCCGGCACTGACGGTCATGTCGGCGCCCAGGAACTTCAGTACGCCCGCCCGGGACAGCGCGAGCATCTGCCGCAGCCGCGGCCCCGGCGGCCCGGACGCCAGATAGCTGAAGAAGCCGTGCCACCACGAGCCGATGTCCCCGAGCCGCACGAGCTGCCCGTAGACGGAGAGCAGCCCGAAGAACACCGCCGAGTCCGGGCTGAACGAGGGGTCATGACGGCGCGTCAGGTCGTCCTGTATGTACGCGCGCAGACCGTCCTGGAGTTCCTCGTACGAGGTGTGGCTCACCCCCTCCAGCGGTCGGTCGAGGGCGTCGAGGTCGAGCCGGTCCGCGGGGTCGGGGACGGCCGAGGCGGCCAGCGCCCGGAGCTCGGGTCCGACTCCCGCCGCGTACTTCTCCTCGAAGTCCGCCCAGGCGACGGTGGTGCGTTCGGGGTGCGCCGTGAACAGGCGGTGGTAGTGCGCGAACCCCAGCTCCTTCTCCACCAGCGGCCAGACGTCCCGTCGGAAGTCGATCCCCTCGGGGCGTGCGAGCAGTTCGTCGACCTCGGCGGGCCCGAAGAACCGGGGCAGCGGCGGCCGGTCGCCCGTCCAGTCGTAGCCGATCTTGGAATGGTAGGGAACGCCGCGCCGGGAGCCGACATGGAGGACCGGCTCGCGACCGGACGGCACGTACTCCGCTCCCTCGTAGCGCCCGCCGCGCCCCTCGGTCAGCAGGACCATCAGGTCGACGAAGGCGAGCCCGAAGCCGCGCACGAGGACCGGTTCACCGGGGGCGAGGGCGGCCAGGTCGGTGTCGGCGGTGAAGTCCGGCGGCAGATGGACGAGGCCGTGCGCGCGGGCATGGGCGGCCAGCCTCCGCTGCTCGTCGTCGAGTTCGGCGTCGAGATGGCCGAGTGTGAGGACGACGAGGTCGGCCAGGAGCGGCTCGGGCCGCCCTTCCAGCCACACCTGCTGGCGCCCCTCGGGCGGTCCGCTGACGCGCAGGGCGCGGCGGGCGTGGTGGTGGACGCGGATGCCCGGCGGCAGCGCGGCCACCGTGCTCTCGTACACCCAGCGCAGATATGCGCCCTGGCGCCGCCGGCCGGTGAAGGCGCGGCCGTCGAGGGCCGCCCACTCGTGCAGGGTGGGGCCTTTTCGTACGGGCCCCGCCATGGCCACCGTCTCGTCGGTGAACATGGTGACGTCCTGTGCCTCGGAGTTCATCCACAGCAGCGGCGACTGGGCCTCACGCCAGATGCGCCCGCCACCGGGCGGGTAGGGGTCCACCAGGTGCACGTCCAGCTCCGAACCGGCGTACAGCTCGGGCGCGTTGGCGGCGATCCGTTCCAGGAGTCCGGTGCCCCGCGGCCCCGCCCCCACGATCACCAGAGTGGGCGTCATCGGGTCCGCTCCGAACCACGCGCGTAGTACTTCTCGACGTAGTACTGGCCGACGCTGAGCACCGAGGTGACCACGACGTACCAGACGGTGGCCACCATCAGCAGCGGGATGACCTGGTAGGTGCGGTGGTAGACGAGCTGCACCGAGTAGAGCAGGTCCTGTACGGCGATGACGCTGACGATGGAGGTGCCCTTGAGGGTGCCGATCAGCATGTTGCCGGCCGGCGGCACGATGGACCGCATCGCCTGCGGCAGCACGATCCTCCACCAGCGGCGCCACCGGCTCAGGCCGAGTGCCTGAGCGGCCTCGATCTGGCCGCGGTCGACGGAGAGGATGCCCCCGCGCACGACCTCGGCGGCGTACGCGGCCTCGTGGAGCGTCAGTCCGACGATGGCGACGGTGACCGGGCCGAGCAGGTTCACCGTCTTCACGCCGAGGATCTGCGGATACAGCGCCCCGATGTTGAACCAGAGCAGCAGCTGCACCAGGATCGGCATCGACCTGAACAGCCAGACGTATCCCCAACTCACCGATCTGAGAACCGGGTTGGCGGACAGCCGGCCCGCGGCGAGCAGGGTGCCGAGCGCGAAGCCCAACACCATCACGACCGCGGTCAGCCAGAGCGTGAGCCACAGGCCCCGCAGCACGGAGGCCGAGGTGAAGTAGTCGGCGACGACGTCCCACTGGAACGCGTCGTTGCGCACGACGGAGTTGACGGCGAGCCCGAGCAGGACCAGAACGACGGCGGCCGCGGTCCACTGGCCGAGCCGGCGCTGGGCGACGATGCGCACGGGTGCGGCTTCTGCTGCCGCGGCGGGTTTGGCGAGGGTGTCGGAGGACATGCGAAGGCTCCGTGATGCGTCGGATCGAACACGGGTGCCTTCACACGGGGCGCCGCGCGGGCGCTGTACGGCCGAGCCCCTCAGCAGGGCCGTACGTCGAGAGTACGTTCGTGTTTCCCCTCACTGTCAAGGGTGTCCACACTGTGAGCCGTACGTCTCAAGTCAGTTGACGGGGAAACGGATGCCTGTTCCACTTGTGCCCATGCATTCGCAGCAGTGGCTGGTCACGCGCTCCCACATCGACTTCGGTCGAGTGTGGTCGTCGTCCTGTTGAGCTGACCCCCTGCGCGCCCTCTTCGGGGCGCCTTTCTTTGCGTTCTCCGGCCTCGCCCGCCGTCACCCAGGCCTTCACACGCCACGCCGCGTTCCCCCCTCCCCTCGCATTCGCCTTGCCCAGGACCCTTTTCAGCTCACTCCGCCTGCCCAGGAGATTCGTACGCCATGAGTACGTCCTCGCGGCCCCGTCGCCGCATTTTCATCCCCTTTGCCCTGATCACGTCCGCCGCGGTGCTGCTGACGGCCTGCGGCTCCGGCGACTCGGAGGGCGCGGGCAAAAGCGACGCCCAGGCCGCGGCGAAGACCGGCGGCATCCCGACGGCGGACGTGGTCTCGGCCGTCCGGAAGAACGAGGCCGCGGCCAAGCTGCTGCCCTCGGGCACCCGGAGCCTCACGGTCGCGATCAGCGTCGGCGGCACTCCGCCCGGCACCAGCTATCTGGACGACGGCAAGACGCTGGCCGGGCAGGACGTCGACTTCGCGAACGCGGTCGGCAAGGTGCTGGGCATCAAACTCAAGACCGAGTCGGCCAGTTTCGAGGCGATCCTGCCGGCCCTCGACAGCGGCAAGTACGACTTCGGGGCCAGCAACTTCGGCGTGACCGACGAGCGGCGCAAGACCATCGACTTCGTCACCTACATCAACGACGGCCAGGGCTTCGCCACCCGCGAGGACAGCAAGCTGCAGAAGATCACCGACCTGAAGCAGCTGTGCGGCCTGAACGTGGCGACCGGCGCGGGCACGACCTTCGAGGCGACGCTGGAGGAGAACAAGAAGGTCTGCACGGACGCCGGCAAGAAGGCGTACGAGGTGCAGACGTACAACGAGTCCGGCGCGATCTGGTCCTCGCTCCAGCAGGGCCGCAGCGACATCGTGATGTCCACGATCAACGGCCTGCGCTACGCCGTGGCCCAGCAGCAGGGCCTGAAGTTCCTCAACGAGTTCCACCGCCTCGATGTCGGCTTCGCCTTCAAGAAGGGCACGAAGCTGGCACCGGCCTTCCAGGCCGCGGTGAACGAGCTGATCGCCGACGGCACCTACGAGAAGATCCTGAAGAAGTGGGGCACGACGGGCTCGGCGATCGAGAAGTCCCAGGTCTCGCCGCCGGAACTGAAGGACTGAGATATCCGGTGCGTTCCCCGCGCCCCTGACCGGAGCGCGGGGCCGTGCCGTCCTGCGGCTCCACACCCGACCCGTCGGCCGGCGCGCGTCAGCAGTCGCAGCCGCAGTCACACCCGTCGCAGCCGTCGCAGCAACTCCCGCAGCACTGACAGCAGTCGCAGCACTCCCCGCAGTCGCCGCAGTCGCAGTCGTGGCAGAGCCCGTCCTTGCGCTCCCGGGTCCAGGGATCGTCGTACGTGCCGCAGCACAGCTGGCAGGTGCAGGCCAGCCCCGCCCACACGGCACACCCCGCGAGCAGACCCCGGCGGTTGCCCCGCGGCGGCTCGGGCGGCAGCGGCGGACCCCCGGGCCCACCCGGACCACCGGGTGCGTACGGCCCCGGACCGGGCGCGTACGGACCGGAGGCCGACGGCCCGTGCAGTTCGGGCCGGTGCGAGCAGGCGGTGCCGCCGAAGGCGCGGTCGACCGAGTTGCGCAGCTCGTGGGCGAGCAGGACGTGCGTCAGCCCGGCGTCCACGAAGTCCGCCTCGCGCAGCGCGAGCCGTATCCCGTGCAGCGCGTCGTCGGCGAGGCGCCGGGCCTCGGCCAGGGGTGTTCCGGTGGCTGTCAGGGGGTTCCACGCACCCGACGCGGCGTCAGTTTCCCGGTCCTCCACGGCGTCCAGGAGGTGGGCGAGCCGGCCGAAGAGCCGGCCGGCCTCGGCGAGCGGCTCGGCGTTGCCGGGCCGCCCGGCGAGTATCGCGGTGTGCGCGAACGCCGCGGCGGTGGCGGTCTCGGTCGGCTCGGTGACCGTCAGGATCGGGGTGCCGGGTCCGGCGAGCGCCTCGAGGCCCACCTGCCGGTCCACGGCGTCGACGAGCACGGCGGTGTCGAAGCCGACGCCGGAGCCGCTACGGGCGCCGGCCCTGCCCCAGCTCGCGGCGACCCTGCGCGCCGCGAGCGCCACCGGCCTGCGGGCCAACAGCCCGTCACCGTCGGCCATGTGGTCGCGCACCTTGGCGGCGGCGAGCACCAGCGAGACGGCGGCGGCGAGGCGCGCGCCCTCGCCCTGCGCGACGGAGGCGGTCCGCATGCCACGCAGCGGGCAGGGACCGGCGGTCCGGCGTCCGCCCGTCGTCCGCTCTGCCTGAGCCTCCGTCAAAACCGATATCAGCAGACCGTCATAATTCGTGACCAGTCTGGCGAACTGCCCGTGGTCTTTGCGCAGTGCGAGGCACAGCCCGCACAAATGCGCCATCCACTGGGCCTTGAGTCCCTCACTGAGCCGATGACGGCAGGGCCGGACCATCCCGAACACGACACTCCCCCGTGCCTCGTACGTTGTTGAGCTGCGGCATCGTATCGACCGCGCCGTTCACCCGTACGCACCGCCCATCACCCGAACGCCGGGAGAAATCATATTTCACTCTCAGTCAGCAGCCGCATAGAGCAAGACCCTTGGGGCACGCGGGCTCTCGACGGATTCGCTGTGCACCAGTACCGTCACGAAACCCCCGCGCGGCGTCTATCCACTTGGCGCGACATCCGCATCATGGACGACCATGGGGAATGCGGAAAGCAAGACAAGACCGCTGTGAGAGGAGGCGTCCATGGGATCGGTGCGCAAGGCGAGTGCCTGGCTTGGCCTCGTCGACGACAACGATGACGAGCGTTACTACGACGACGACTACGCCGAAGGACAGGAATCCGGCGAGGCCTGGGTCACCGACCCGCGCGTGAAGGTCGCTTCGGAGACGGCCGAGGAGAAGGGCCGCCGGATCGGCACGGTCACCCCGGACAGCTTCCGGGACGCCCGCGGCATCGGCGAGCTCTTCCGGGACGGGGTCCCGGTCATCATCAACCTCACGGCCATGGAGCCCACCGACGCCAAGCGCGTGGTGGACTTCGCGGCCGGCCTGACCTTCGGTCTGCGCGGCACGATCGAGCGGGTCGCGACCCGGGTCTTCCTGCTGACCCCCGCCAACACGGAGATCGTCAGCGGCGAGGCGGCCGGCCGGCCGACGGACGGTTTCTTCAACCAGAGCTGAGGCAAGGCCGCTCACCGGCCCCGCCCGAGCGGGTCACCGGAAGGCGTCGAGACCGGTGAGCGCCTTGCCCAGCACGAGTTGATGCATCTCGACGGTGCCTTCGTAGGTGAGCACGGACTCCAGGTTGGTCGCGTGCCGCATCACGGGGTACTCGAGGGAGATCCCGTTGGCGCCGAGGATGGTGCGAGCGGTCCGGCAGATCTCGATGGCCTCCCGTACGTTGTTGAGCTTGCCGAAGCTGACCTGTTCGGGACGCAGCCGTCCCGCGTCCATGCGCCGCCCCAGGTGATGGGCGAGCAGGATCCCCTTGTGCAGCTCGACCGCCATGTCGGCGAGCTTGGCCTGGGTGAGCTGGAACCCGCCGATGGGCCTGCCGAACTGCTCCCGCGTCTTCGCGTACTCGACGGCGGCCTCGAAGCTGGCGCGCGCGGCCCCCATCGCGCCCCACACGATGCCGTAGCGCGCGTGGGAGAGACAGCTGAGGGGGCCCTTCAGTCCGGTGACCTCGGGCAGGACGGCGGCCGCGGGCAGCCGTACGTCGTCGAGAACGAGTTCGCTGGTGACCGAGGCGCGCAGGGACCACTTGTGCTTGATCTCGGGCGCGGAGAATCCGGGGGCGTCCGTGGGCACGACGAAGCCGCGGATCCCGTCGTCGGACTGCGCCCACACGACGGCCACACCGGCGACGGACCCGTTGGTGATCCACATCTTGCGCCCGTTGAGGACCCAGTCACCGCCGCTCTCGCGCTTGGCGTACGTGCGCATCGACGCCGGGTCGGAGCCGTGGTCGGGCTCGGTGAGTCCGAAGCATCCGATGACGTCGCCGGAGGCCATCCGGGGCAGCCACTCCTGCTTCTGCTCCTCGGACCCGAAGCGGTGCAGGGCGTACATGGCCAGCGAGCCCTGGACGGAGACGAGGGAGCGAATGCCGGAGTCGGCGGCTTCGAGTTCCAGGCAGGCGAGTCCGTACTGCACGGCGGAGGCGCCGGCGCAGCCGTAGCCGGTGAGCGACATCCCGAGGGCGCCGATGGCCCCCAACTCCCGCGCCAGATCCCGGATTCCGGGCAGCTCGCCGTTCTCGTACCACTCGGCGACGTACGGCAGCACGCGCTGCGCCGCCCAGGTCCGCACGGTGTCGCGGATCGCGAGGTCCTCGGCGTCCAGGAGGTCGTCGATGCCAAGGAAGTCGGCGGGATCGAACGCGGTCATGGCAGCCTCCGGCACGCTAAAACTAGCAACGCTAATTACGACGGGGACGCCGACGTTACGACGCAGTGTCGCGCACGTCCAGTGGGCCGGACAGTCGTGCACGTCCAGTGGGCGGGACAGCGGTGGCTAAGCCGAGACGCGCGACTCCGCGGCCTCCCGCGGCGCCGGCACCTCCGCGAAGCCCGTCGCGGGCTCCTCGCACTCCATCACCCGCGGCAGACGCAGCGCCATCACCGCCCCCAGCATCAACAACCCCGCGCTGACCAGCAGCGTCACATGGAGCCCGTGCACGAAGGAGTCCCGCGCGGCGTGCCGCAGGGCAGCGCCGGGCGCCCCGCCGAGGCGCGCGGCGACCTCGTACGCCTCCCCCAGCGAATGCCCCGCCGCCCCCGAAGCCGACGCCGGAACCCCCGGCACCGACGACAGTCCGGGCGCGTACGCAGCGTTCATCACGCTGCCCAGCAGGGCGATGCCGATACCGGCCCCCAGCTGGTACGACGTTTCCCCTATCGCGGCCGCCCCGCCCGCCTGTTCCTGCGGCGCCTCGCTCAGCATCGACTCGTACGCCCCGAAGAGCGTGGTCTCCAGGCCGAACCCCAGCAGGAGGAACCCGAAGAGCAGCAGCCCGGTGTTGTCCTCCGCGCCCATCGCGGTGAGCGTGACGACCGAGCCCGCGGTGAGACAGAAGCCGAAGACGACCATGCGCCGCGGCCCGAACCGGTGCAGCATGTTCGACCCGACGAGTCCCGCCGCCATCGCCGCGATCGTGAGCGGCAGCAGCCGCAGTCCCGTCTCCAGCGGCGACAGACCGAGGACCAGCTGCAAGTACTGCGCGGCGATCAGCTCGAGGCCGACCAGCGCGAGCATCGCCAGGACGATGCATCCCACCGACGTACTGAACGCGGGCCGCGCGAACATCCGGAGATCGACGAGCGGGTGGGCCCGCCGCCGCTGCCGCCGTACGAAAGCGACCAGCAGCGCCGCGCCCACCACCAACGGCACCACGGTGAACGGGCTGAGCGGCGGCTCCCCGCCCCCGAGCCGCTTCACGCCGAGGACGGCGCCGAAGAGGCCGGCGGCGGCCATCAGCGCTCCGACGACGTCCCAGGGGCCGTCGCGGTCCCCCTTCGACTCCGGGAGCAGCAGCCGTCCCACCGGCAGGCTGATCAGCATCAGCGGGATGTTGATCAGGAAGACCGAACCCCACCAGAAGTGCTCGAGGAGGAACCCGCCCAGCAGCGGCCCCACCGCCGCGCCGACGGCGGCCACGGCGCTCCAGATGCCGATCGCGAGCGCCCGCTCGCGCCGGTCGGGGAAGACCTGCCGCAGGATGGACAGCGTCGCGGGCATGATCATCGCGCCGCCGACGCCGAGCAGGGCGCGGGCGCCGATCAGGACCTGTGCGCTGTCGGCAAGGGCGGCGATCCCCGAGGCGACGCCGAAGAGGCCGTATCCGAGAAGAAGGATCCGTCTGCGGCCGACGCGGTCGCCCAGCGTGCCGAAGAGGATGAGCAGTGAGGCGCAGACGAGCGGATAGATGTCGACGATCCAGAGCAGCTCTATCGCGCCGGGCTTGAGGTCCTCGGTGACGGCGGGCACCGCGACGTGCAGCACGGTGGCGTCGAGCGCGACGAGCAGCAGACTGACGCAGAGGACGACGAGTACGACCCAGCGGTTGGCACCGGGCCCGGTCTCCCGACGGCATCGCGCAGCGGCCGTGGTCGTGCCGGACATGTATGTACCTCCCAGATGATCCCTCGCTTCGGCGGATCCACGGGGTGGGGACTTCCCCGCGGTGGTGGCCCTGGGAGGAGCGGTGCTCCCGGACCCACGCAACGATGCGAGTGAGCGGCCAGCGTACGCGAGTTCCCGTCGATGGCACGTGGCGGACCTCTCACCTTTCTCTCAGGGAACGTGTGGTGTACGCCACGCTCTTCCTGGTCCATCACGCCCAAAAGGGACACCCGGTTCCGTGCCCCGTCGATAATCGAGCGCGTGACCGATCTTGAAACGCGCCCGGCGCCGCCCCACGCGGGCGCTCTGCGCCGGGCCGCGCCCGCCCTCCTCGGGTTCGCGGCCGTACGCGCCCTGGGCCTCGTCGCGCTCGCACTGTGGAGCGCGGCGCGCGGCTCGAGCGCGCACACCCTGCTCACCGCCCGCTGGGACGCGCTCTGGTACACCCGGGTCGCCGGCCTCGGATACGGCTACGAGGTGCGCCTGCCCAACGGGGACGTGCACTCGAACCTCGCGTTCTTCCCCCTGCTGCCCTGGCTGGAGCGGCTGGGGGCAGCGGTGACGCCGCTGTCGTACGCGGATGCGGGTCTGGTCGTCGCCACGCTCGCCTCGCTCGCCGCGGCCTGGGGGATCTTCGCCGTCACGGAGCACGTCCACGGGCGCCGGGCGGGCGTGTGCGCCGTACTCGTGTGGGCCGTGCTGCCGGTCGGGATCGTGCAGTCGATGGCGTACAGCGAGTCCCTGTTCACGGCGCTCGCCGCCTGGTCGCTGTACGCGGTCCTGACCGGCCGCTGGGTGACGGCGGGCGCCCTCGCCTCGCTGGCGGGGCTGACCCGTCCGGTGGGCGCGGCGGTGGTCGCTGCCGTGTGGGTGGCGGCGATCGCCTCGTTCGTGCACGACCGACGCGCGCCGGCGGCGGACGGCGCGTCGGCGTGGCGGCGCGCCCTCGGCATGCTCCTCGCGCCGCTCGGCGCCGCCGGCTACGTCCTGTGGGTCGGCCACCGCACCGGGAAGGGCCCGCTGGGCTATCTCGACGTCCAGGCGGGCTGGCGCAACGGCTTCGACGGCGGCTACGCCTTCGCGCGCTTCGTCGGCGACAAGTTCACGTCGTTCCCCTCGGCCCTGGCCGGCGTCGGGCTGATCGTCGGGGTGGCGCTGGTCGTCTGGCTGTACGTGGTGTGCGTACGGCAGGGGCAGCCGCTGCCGCTCCTGGTGTACGCGGGTGTGGTGACCGCGCTCGCCCTGTGCGCGTCGAGTTACTTCGGCTCGAAACCGCGCCTCCTGCTGCCCGCGTTCCCCCTGCTGCTGCCCCTCGCGCGGGCCCTGGCCCGGCTGCGTACCCCCAGGTCGGCGGCGGTTCTCGGCGGTGTCGCGGTGGCGTCGGCCGTGTACGGGGCGTTCTGGCTGAACGGCTCGGGTCCGCCATGATCCACTTCGGGGCCGGGTGAGCGGCCGGACAATTCCGCCCCAGCATTCGGTGAACGAATTTATAAGGGCCATATAACCGGCACCCGGAGCGATCAATGGAATTGAAGGCCGGATGCGTCCGTGATTAGGGAATCCACAGAGATAAACCTCGCCCTGAGAGGAATCCCACATCACATCGTCATCACAAAGCCAGTGTTTCGGGCGGGAGTACAGCTCACTCGCTGTAACGTCGATCGACGTGCGTACCGAACTAAAGCTGACTCGTCTGGACCGGGTCTTCGCCCGGCTGGACCGTGAGCCGGAACGACCGGCCCATATCGACGTGCCCAGGATGAGCCGGCACCGGGTGGTCCTCTTCTCGGCGACCCTTGCCTTCTACCTGGCCATCGTGTGGGCCGTGGTCGTCACCTCGTGGCTGGTCCGGCTCGACTGGCAGGTCATGTTCTTCCGGCCGTACCAGCAGTGGCCCGAGATCCACGCGTTCCTCGACTACTACGTGGTGCTGGGCCAGCGCGGCCCCACCGCCGTGATGGTCGCGTCCTGGCTGGGCTGGCGCTCCTGGCGGCAGCACACCCTGCGCCCGCTGCTGACCCTGGGCGCCGCGCTGCTGCTGCTCAACATCACGGTCGGTGCCGCCAAGTACGGCATGGGCCGCCTCGGACCGCACTACGCGGTCACGATCGGGTCGAACGAGATGTGGGGCGGCGGCGATATATTTCCCTCCGGCCACACCGCGAACGCGGTGGTGACCTGGGGCATCCTGGCCTATCTGGCCTCGACCCCGAGGGCCAGGCGCTGGCTGTCGGCGCTGTCCGCGGTGACCTCGCTCGGCGTCGGTCTCACCACCGTCTACCTCGGCACGCACTGGCTGAGCGATGTCGTGCTCGGCTGGGCCGCGGGGCTGCTGATCCTGCTGGCGCTGCCCTGGTTCGAGCCGCTGATCGCCCTCGCCGAAGCCGGGATCTTCAGGCTGCGCGACTCCTTGCGGTCCCGCCCCGGACGCACGGCGCCCGCTCCGGCCCCGGTCGGCGCGCCCGTGCCGATCGCCCGCTCGGCCCCGGACGAGGAGACTCCCGTCCGCGAGCCGGCCGGCCCAGCCCGGACCTCCCGTCCGCCCCTCTACCTGGCCCCCGGGCCGCACACCGCCCGCTCGGAGCGCACCCCGGTGACACCGGTCGGCAGCCGTCGTCCGCCGCACTCGGACCGAGTCGCGCGCACCACCACCACTTCGGCCCGCCCGGTGGCGGGCGGCTGAGACACCGGCGGCGGGTCCGGTACGCACACCCCTCCCCGCCGCACCACGAAGGCCCCCGGCTCCAGCGGAACCGGGGGCCTTCGTGTGTGCCCGAGACCTCGCGGGCATCCAGGGGCCCTTCGTCAGCCCTTCCAGCAGCGGACGACCGTGCCGTCGGCGACCTCGAAGTTCAGCCGTCCCACCCGGTACTCCATGGTGATGATCGCGCCCGGCGGCAGCGAGCGCACCGAACTCCAGCCGCGTTCACCGGCCAGTTGCTCGGCACGCCGGGCCGGCAGGCCGACGTATGCCTGGGGGGAGTCCTCGGGTTCTGCGGGCGGAGCGGGAGTCGGTGCCATGCCGCCACGTTAGGCCGCGAGCCGGGGCCGGGGAAGCCCGGGGCCGCCACCCCGCGTCACCCGTACCTCCCCCGTCACACTTCTGTCACAGGACCACGACATGCGTTTCGGCCCAATGCCGTCACACGTACGAGCGGTTCCGTATGCGTTGCGCCCACCTTCGAACGAAATTCGGGACTACCTTGGCGGCCGTCGGAAGCGGTCGTGAATAACCGCGGGAAAGCACGGCGCGCAGTGCGCTGCCGACGTTTTCCATTCCGATTCCGAGATGCTCCGCCGAAGCAGACACCGCATAAGAAATGCACGGTTCCGGCACAGATCCCCCGCACGCCCCCTGTCGGAGCCCGGGGCGGCGCGAGCATCATGGCGTGAGCTCGCGGACACCCGTGGCGCGGGCTGCAAGCCCAGGACCCGATCGGCGAAGGGGCAGGCGATGGGGACGGACACCGCGCAGGCGACGGCGCGACCCGTACGGACACAGCAGCCGGGGCGGCTGATCGTCGACTGGCTGACCACCACCGACCACAAGAAGATCGGCCACCTCTATCTGATCACGTCGTTCGCGTTCTTCCTGATCGGCGGCGTCATGGCGCTGGTGATGCGGGCGGAACTCGCGCGGCCCGGCATGCAGATCGTGGACAACAACCAGTTCAACCAGCTGTTCACCCTGCACGGCACGATCATGCTGCTGCTGTTCGCGACTCCGACCTTCGCGGGCTTCGCCAACGAGATCATGCCGCTCCAGATCGGCTCCCCGGACGTGGCCTTCCCGCGCCTGAACATGCTGTCGTACTGGCTGTTCCTCTTCGGCGGCCTGATCGTCCTCGGCTCGCTCGCGGTGCCGTCGGGGCCCGCCGCCTTCGGCTGGTTCGCGTACGCGCCGCTCAACAGCCTGGAGCGCTCGCCGGGGATCGGCGCCGACATGTGGATCATGGGCCTCGCGCTGGCCGGCTTCGGCACGATCCTCGGCTCGGTGAACTTCCTGACGACCATCATCGGGATGCGCGCGCCCGGCATGACGATGTTCCGGATGCCGATCTTCACCTGGAACACCCTGTTCACGTCGATTCTCGTGCTGATGGCGTTCCCGGTGCTCGCGGCGGCCCTGCTGGTCCTGGAGGCGGACCGGCGGTTCGGCTCGCAGGTGTTCGACGCGGCCAACGGCGGGGCGCTGCTGTGGCAGCACCTGTTCTGGTTCTTCGGGCATCCCGAGGTCTACATCATCGCGCTGCCGTTCTTCGGGATCATCACGGAGATCATCCCGGTCTTCAGCCGGAAGCCGATCTTCGGCTATCTGACGCTGATCGGCGCCACGGCGGCGATCACCGGTCTGTCGGTGGTCGTGTGGGCGCACCACATGTTCGCGACCGGCGCGGTGCTGCTGCCGTTCTTCTCGTTCATGTCGTTCCTGATCGCGGTGCCGACGGGCGTGAAGTTCTTCAACTGGACCGGCACGATGCTCAAGGGGTCGCTGTCCTTCGAGACACCGATGCTGTGGGCGACCGGATTCCTGGTGTCGTTCCTGTTCGGCGGCCTCACCGGCGTCATCCTGGCCTCGCCGCCCCTCGACTTCCACGTCACCGACTCGTACTTCGTGGTCGCCCACTTCCACTACGTGGTCTTCGGCACCGTCGTCTTCGCGACCTTCGGCGGCTTCTACTTCTGGTGGCCCAAGTTCACCGGCAAGATGCTCGACGAACGGCTCGGCAAGATCCATTTCTGGACGCTGTTCGTCGGCTTCCACACCACGTTCCTGGTGCAGCACTGGCTCGGCGCCGAGGGCATGCCACGCCGGTACGCGGACTATCTGGCCGCCGACGGTTTCACCGCGCTCAACACCCTCTCGACGATCGGCGCGTTCCTGCTGGGCATGTCGACGCTGCCGTTCCTCTACAACGTCTGGAAGACCGCCAGGTACGGCCGGAAGGTCGAGGTCGACGACCCGTGGGGCTTCGGCCGCTCCCTGGAGTGGACGACCTCGTGCCCGCCGCCGCGGCACAACTTCGTCACGCTGCCCCGGGTCCGCTCGGAGTCCCCGGCGTTCGACCTGCACCATCCGGCGCACGCCGGGGAGGCTCCGCAGCCCGAGCCGAAGCACGAGCAAGCCGATCGCGAGCCGTCCTGACCGCCTCGGTGAGTTCGGCGGGCTCCAGCACCTCGAACTCGAAGCCCATCATCATCACGTGGATCACCATCACGTCGAGGCTCGCGGCCCCGGTGCGCAGGACGCAGCTTCCGGGGGTCTCGGCCTCCAGCGTCCCGGCGGACGGCGAGACGCGTGCGGCCGCTTCCTCGATCGGCACGAGCAGCCGGACGACGGCTTGCGCGGCGTACGCGCGCGTGGAGACCCCTCTGGAGACGTAGGCGGCCAGGTCGTCGGCCGGTGGCGTGCGGGGCGCGAAGCGCGGGCCGTGCGGCGGCCTGGGCGTGATGCGGTCGACGCGGAACGTACGCCAGTCGTCACGGTCGACGTCCCAGGCGACCAGGTACCAGCGGCGCTCGGAGCACACCAGCCGGTGCGGTTCGACGGTGCGGCGGGTGGAGGCGCCGTCGTTGCCGCGATACCTGAAGCGCAGGCGTTCCGCGTCCCGGCAGAGGTGGGCGAGTTCGGTGAGGACGGCGGGGTCGACGGCGGAGGGCTGGGGGCCGCGCAGCATCGGCACGGTGAAGGCGTTGAGGGCGCTCACGCGGCGGCGCAGCCGGTTCGGCAGCACCTGTTCGAGCTTCGCGAGGGCGCGTACGGAGCTCTCGCCGATGCCCTCGATGCCCTGCCCCGCGGCCGTGCGCAGCCCGACCGCGACGGCGATCGCCTCGTCGTCGTCCAGGAGCAGCGGCGGCAGCTCCGCCCCCGCGCCGAGCTGATAGCCGCCGCCGGTACCGGGGCTGGCGTTGACGGGGTAGCCCAGCTCGCGCAGCCGGTCCACGTCCCGGCGGACGGTGCGCGGGGTGACACCGAGGCGTTCGGCCAGGCCGGCACCGGACCATTCACGGTGGGCCTGGAGCAGTGAGAGCAGGCGCAGCAGTCGTGCCGATGTCTCCAACATGGTTCCGAGTCTGCCAGCGCTTGCGGACAGCGGCTGTCCGCGAGCGCGGAAGTGAGCGCCTTCGATTCACTGGGGTGGCGGTGCTGAAGTGACCGTCACGGACAGCTCGTTGTCCGCCGTGTAGTACGGCCCGGCCTGCACCGGCCCGTGCTTCGTCTCCAGCGTGAGCTTCGGGTAGGTGAAGATCGGCTTCTTGTCCGCGATGTCGTCGAGGAGCCGGGCGATCCGCACCCGCGGTCCGTCCTCCCCCGCCGGGCGAAGCCACAGGTCCCAGACACCTTCCGCCATGGCGCCGTAGTCCACCGTGAACCGGAACTCACCCTGCCGCGGGGCGACTTCGGCGGTCAGGACCGACGCGGGCTCGCCGCGGCGGCACAGCTCGGCGTGCGCGCCCGGCGCGAGCGCGGCCCCGTGCACCCGGCCGCTCACCTGTAGCCCGCCGTCGCCGATGCGCAGTTCGCCCGCCTCGGCGTGCGGGGCGCGCAGCCAGCTGCGGACGGTGAGGTTGCCGTGCTTGGTGGCGTACGGGATGCGGACGGCGACGTGGCCCGCCGCGCCCGGCCCACGGTCCACGAGGGAGCGCAGGTCGCTGACGCCGGGCACCAGCCGCTGTGGCTCGCCGTCCGCGGTCTGGGCGTACGCGTCCCAGCGGCCCTCGGGCAGTTCGACGCTGCTGGGCAGGGCGGCGCGCAGCCGGCCCTCGGCGCTCGGGGTCAGCGGGAGCCGGACCTCCGCGTCGTCCTCGCGGCGGCGCAGCACCAGGTGGGCGAGGCCCGCTTCGTCGCTCCCGCCGATGTCGAAGGTCAGTCCGCCCGCGGAGTCGGCGATGCAGTCGGCGCGCGGGGGCGGGGCGGTCTCCTCGTCGGGGTGCCGGCCGGTGGTCCGCTCAGCCAGCGTCATCACGCGGCGCGCCCTTTCTTGAGTGCGGTACGTCCGACATCGCGAACCGCGTACGCCCCACCGAGCAGCGCTCCGCGGGTGCGGTGCAGGGAGCCGCGCACCTTCCCGCCGAGCGTGGCGCCGCCGCGCGGGGCCAGGCCGGTGAACAGGCTTTCGTAGCGTTCGGCGATCCGGGACGGGTCGAAGCGCTCGGAGTCCTTGAGGGCGGCGACGGACATCCGCTGTCTCAGCGCGTCGTCGTTGATCAGTTCGAGCAGTCCCTCGGCGATGGCCTCGACGTTGCCGACCTCGACGAGCCGGCCGTCGACGCCGTTGTCGATGATCTCGCCCGGCCCGTGCGGGCAGTCGGTGGAGACCACCGGGAGGCCACAGCGCATGGCCTCGACGATCGTCATGCCGAAGGACTCCAGGCTGGAGGTCACGGCGGCGATGGAGCCCTTGGCCCACTCGGGCTCGATGGGGTTGGCGGGGCCCATCAGATACACGTGGTTGTAGAGGCCGAGCTCGTCGATGAGGGCGCGCAGCGTGTCCTTCTGCTTGCCGCCGCCGTAGATCCTCAGACGCCAGTCGGGCCGCTGGGCGCGCACCCGCGCGAAGGCCTTGATGAGGAGGTCGTAGCGCTTGACCGGCGCGAGCCGCCCGGCCGCGACGACCCACTTGCCGGTGCCGTCCGCGGGCTCGATGCCCGGCGCGGGCACCGGGTTGGGCACCGCGTGCACCTGGACGCCGGGCAGCCGCATCGTGCCGCGGTAGGCGTGGGCGTCGGCCTCGGTGGTCGTGGTCAGCGCGTCGAGGCGGGGGTAGGCGCCGCGCAGGGTGGCACGCAGGGCCCTGGAGTGGCTGTCGAGCGTCAGGTGCTCCTGGCCGACGCGCAGCGGGCCGCGCCGGGTCTCGCGGGCGAGGTGCACGTTCAGGCCGGGGCGGGTGCCGACCACGACATCGGCCTCGACGGAGGCGAGGTGGCCGGCGATGCGCCGGTCGCTGAGGGCGCTGTACTGCTGGTAGCGGCCCTCCGCGCGCGGGAAGACCCTGGCCGGACGGCCCAGGTCGGGGTGGCCCGCGTCAGGGGCGCCCTCGCGCAGGTCGACGAGGTGCCGCACCCGCACGCGCGGGTCGGGCGCGAAGACGGGCTGCTCGCGGTGGCGGAAGACCGAGACGATCTCCACGTCGTGCTGCTCGGCCAGGGTGTTCGCCAGGTTGTACGTGGTCCGAATCGTCCCTCCGATTCCGTACGCATTGTGTATTAAGAAAGAGATATGCATGCGTCCCCGAATCCCCGTGTTTCCCTGTCTCGTCCGCCTACCGGATGGTTAGACCGGGGAGGTTGGAGGTTGGTTGGGTTCCCTCATCATTTCGTTCCCGAACAGTTGCCCCATCGGTAACCGGTTTCAGGAACCTTTCCGTCGTGTAATGCATCAGGGCTGGTAAGGGAGTTGCGGTACGACGAAGCAGGTGGCGTTCATGTCCCCCTGGGCGACCCACCCCTCGGCGTCCTTCCAGCGTGCGACCGAGAGGCAGGTCCTGCGGGTCCTGGGCGGCTCGGCCAGCCGCTCGTAGCCGACGGGGATCAGCAGCCCGTCGGCCGTATACGGCGTGCCGCGGCTCATGAAGCGGTCGACGCACGCGCGCGTGAGGTCCGTCGCGCAGGACCTGGCGGCGTCCGTGAACCACATCGCGGCCGCCCACCCCTCCAACTGCCACTGGGAGTGCGTCTTCAGCCCCCTGGTCGCGGCGCGGAACTCCTGTACGGCCGGGTCGGCCGTGTCGTCGGCGTTGCGGCTCGACCCGGTCGCCCACAGGACGTTGCGGCATCGCGGGGAGTCCTTGTAGTCCTCGGGGACCGACGACGTCCAGTTCTGCACGTTGGTGACCTTGGCGATGACGTCGGCGCCGACCTCGTCCATCGCCCTGCACAGCTGGGCGTTGCCGTGCGTGTCGATGGCGTCGAAGACCAGATCGGCGCCCTGGTCCTTCAGGTCGGCCGCCGCGGCACGGAAGTTGGGCAGCGCGAAGTCGACCTGCTCGGTGACCACCTTGTAGCCCTCGGCTTTCAGGCCCCGCGCGACGAGTGAGGCGTACGCGGCCGACGCGGACTGGTTGTACGAGACGACGGCGGCCGTACGGGCGCCGTGCTCCCGCTTGAAGTAGCGGTAGACCTCGGTGCCGCCGTACACCTTCCCGCCCCAGCCGGGTGTGCCGGTGCGGGGCGCGAGGCTGCCGTAGATCCCGTACAGGTGCGGATAGGTGTCGTACGCGGCCCCGATGGGCTGGCCGCCGATGTCGGGCACGCCCGCGGCGGACACCCGGGAGGCGCCCGCGTAGGTGAGGGCGGTGGTGGCGACGAGCGCGACGACCTTGTCCTCGTCGATCAGCCTGTGCACGCACTCGTTGTTGCCGACGCCGCTGCCGCCGTCGTCGCAGGTCCGCACGTCGACCTTCCGCCCGTCGATGCCCCCGCGCGCGTTGAGGCGGTCGAAGTAGGCGCGTGCGCCGTCGCGCGGGCCGGTGAAGGCGGAGCCGCCGACCGGGCTGGTGGCGCTGGTGAGGATGCCGACACGGACCGGCTCGGTGCGCCGCGACGCGGGCGGCGCGGACCGGTGTGCGAAGTCGCTCTCCGGCAGGCGGCTGCCGCAGCCCGCGCCCACCAGGAGCAGCAGGACCGCGGCGGCCGTCTCAGCAGCCCTGAGCCGGGCTCGCCGACGCATCGCCGCTCAACTGGACGAGCGCGCAGAGGGTGTTCACGGACACCTTCCAGGTGCCGTGCTGCTCCACCGCGGTCCCGGCGGCACCGGGCAGGACGGTCTGGCCTTTCAGGGTCAGCGAGTACGTCACGTCCGCCTCGGTCGGCGAGGTGAACGCGACCTTCTCGACGTGTGCCGCGACCTGCCCGCCGCGTTTGTCGCCGTTGAAGCTCCGCAGGACCGCGGTCATCCTGTCGCCGTTCTCCAGGACGGCCTGCTTGTCCTTGGTGGGGACGGCCGGGTCGAAGAACTTCTCCCAGTTCTTCTTGATCTCCTTCTTGGCCGCGGCGGGGTCCGCCGGGGCCGTCGGACTCGGCTGCGCGCCGGTCGGCTTCTCGACCGAGGGGGTCGGCGGAGTGGTGTTCTCGCCGCCGCTTTCGTCGCTGCACGCGGCGAGAGCCGGGCCGAGTAGCAGAACGGCGACGGCCGCCCAGGCCGTCGCCCGTCCGGGGCCGCGCCCCCGCTGTGTGTCTGCCCGCCTGAGGTCGCTCCCGAGAACCATCTGGCTCACCACCGGGTGTCGGTCCGGGCGGGGTGCGCCCGGAGCTTTCAGGGTCAGCTTCCAGAAGGCATAGTGCAAGCCATCGGCTCACTTGGACAGACGCAGGCAGGCGCGGACAGACACCGACGGACACACGACGTGTGGGAGCCCGGATGCGGACACGGCGACTGCGGACCGCGCACCTCGTCCTCTGGGCCGGCTGGGCCGCGCTCGCCGCCGGCGCGGTGTTCTGCGTCCTCGGCTGGTACGGCGTCTCCGGCGAGCGGTACGCGGAGCGGCAGTTGCCGTATCTGGCGTCCTGCACGGTGCCCGGCGCCGCGCTGATCATCGCGGGAGCGGTGCTGCTCACGCACGGCGGGCCCGCGTCGGCGGCGGCGCGTGTGGAGGAGCTGTACGGGCTGCTGGTCGCGGCCGAGCCCGCCGGCGTGGCGGAGCCGGGGCAGGCGGCGGCCGCCCCCGTCGCCACCAGCGGGGAGCTGCTGAGGGTGCCGGGCGGCACGCTGTGGCACCGGGCCGACTGCCCGCTGGTCGCCGGCAAGTCCGAGGCGGTACCGGCGGATTCACGGCTGTGGGCGAGCGGGGAACTCGGCCCGTGCCCGATCTGTGAGCCGCCGCCCCCCGGTCCGGTCGGCTGATGGCCTCGCTCACGTACGACCTGGCCCTCGCCGGGCTCTCGGTCGGCAGCGCCGCCGCTCTCACCGGCGTCGGGCTGGTCGTCACCCACCGGGCGACCGGCGTGCTCAACTTCGCGCACGGGGCGGTCGCGATGGTGTGCGCGTATCTGCTGCGGCAGTTCACGGTCGAGTGGGGCTGGCCCCTCGCGGCCGGTGCGGCGGTCACCCTGCTGGTGGTGGCTCCGGGGATCGGCATCGTCCTGGAGCGCTTCGTCTTCCGTCCGCTGTCCGTGCCGGGCGGTGATCCGGTACGGACGCTGGTCGCGTCCATCGGGGTGTTCGTGCTGCTGGTCGGCGGGGCCACGCTGGTATGGGGTTCCGGGGCCCGCGCGGACGCGCCGACGCTCGTGTCGGCCGACCCCTGGGGGCAGTTGGCGGTGGCGCTGGTGCTGGCCGCCGGGGTGGGGGCGGTGACGCGCCGGACGCGCTTCGGCCGGGAGCTGCGGGCGGTGGTCGACGACCGTGCGCTGGCCGTGCTCGGCGGCATCGACGCCGACCGGGTGGCGGCGGCGGGCTGGGCGTTCGGCTCCTTCACGGCGGGTCTGACGGGCGTACTCCTGGCTCCCGTGGTGCGCCTCGACCCGTACGGGATGCCGCTCCTCGTCATGGAGGTGGTCGCGGTCGCGGTCGCCGCGCGGATGCGGAGCCTGCCGGTGGCCGTGGTGGTGGCGCTCGGCATCGGCGTGGCCCAGAGCCAGTTGACGCGGCTGCATCCGTCGGGCTGGGCGGAGCCGTTGCTCCAGGCGGTCGGCGCGAACCTGTTCGTCGTGGCGCTGCTGGTCGCGGCGCTCGTCCTGCCCGGCGTCGGCGGCCGCGACGCGCTCCCCCGCACGGCGACGGCCCGGGTGCCGACCCCGCCGGGCGCGTGGATCGTGGCCGTGGTCCTCTTCCTCCTGCCCCTCGGTTTCGCGGGCTCGGACCTGCACACCTCGGTCCAGGTGCCCGCGCTGGGCGTGGTGCTGCTGTCCCTGGTCGTGGTGACGGGCCGCGGCGGCCAGATCTCGCTCGGGCAGGCGGCGTACGCGGGTCTGGGCGCCCTGTTCACCGCGCTGCTGGCGGCGGGCCGCTTCCCGGGCCTGCCCCGGGTGCCCGAACTGGCGGCCCTCGCCCTGGCCGTCCTCCTGGTGGCCCCGCTCGGCCTGCTCACCGGCCGGCCCGCGATCGGCCGCCACGGCCTCGCGCTCGCGCTCGCGACCTTCGCGGTGGGCGTCGGGGTGAGCCGCTTCGTCTTCACCCAGCCGTACGCGACGTCGGGCCTGTCCCTGGACCGCCCGGCGGGCTTCGCGGGGGACCGCGCCTACTACGTACTCGAACTCGTGCTCCTGGCGGGCGCGTTGTGGGCGGCGAGCGCCCTGCGCCGGGGCCGCACGGGCCGGGCCCTCGCGGCGATGCGCGACCACGAGCCGGGCGCGGCCGCCGCGGGCGTCCACGTCGCGGCCCTGAAACTGACGGCGTTCGTGGCGGGCGCCGCCCTGGCCGCGCTGGGCGGCGGGATGCTCGGCATGGGTCTGCGGGCCTTCGACGCGACGGCGTACGACCCGGTGCGCGGGCTGCTGTGGTTCGCGGCCGTCGTGGTCCTCGGCGCGGACAGCGTGCTGGGCGCACTGGCTGCCGCGGCCCTGCTGGTGGGCCTCGACGCGGGGGCGCGGGGCGGGGTGGCGGCGGCCCTGATCGGCGTCCTGGCGGTCCTCGTCGGCCGCTTCCCCGGCGGCCCGTACGAGGCCCTGCGCGCCACGGCCGCACGACGTCCGCCGCACCGCCGGCCGAGCCTGACACCGCTGGGGGCGCGGATACGGCGGAGGGTGCGGCCGGCCGGGGGGCCCGTGCTCCCGGAGGCCACGGCGGCGGCGGGCTAGAGGACCGCGGAACGCCCGACGGGAGGCGCTCCGGCGGAACGCCCGACGGGAAGCAGTCCGGCCGGACGCCCGACGGCAGGCAGTCCGGCCGGACGCCCGACGGCAGGCAGTCCGGCCGGACGCCCGACGGCAGGCAGTCCGGCCGAACGCCCGACGGGAAGCAGTCCGGTGGAGCGGCCGGGGCCCGCGTCCCGGCCGGACGCCGACGGGGCCGCCGGTGTGCCGGGGGCCGTGTCCCGCCCGGCAGCCGGCCAGGGCCCCGGTGCGTCCCATGGCCCGCGGTCACGCTCCCGGAACGCGCCTCGCGCCGCGGCTCCCCGCCCCTCCCCCGTCGCCCCGCACACCCTGCGGGCCCGCCGGCTGCACGCCGCCTACGGTGACTGCACCGCCCTCGACGGCGTCGACCTCGAGCTGCCGCCCGGCCGTGTCACCGCCGTCGTGGGCCCCAACGGCGCCGGAAAGAGCACCCTGTTCCACTGCCTCGCCGGGACCCTGCGCCCCGCGCGCGGGCAGGTGCTGTTCGGCGACCGCGACGTCACCCGGCTGGCCGCGCACGCCCGGACCCGGCTCGGTATCGCGCGGACCTTTCAGCAGTTGGCCGTCTTCCCCTCGTTGACCGTGGCCGAGAACGTGCGGATCGGCGCCGAGCAGGGACGCCTCCCCGATCCGGCGGCCGTGGCACGGTCCCTGCGGCTGCTCGGACTCGACGGGCCCGTACGTGCGCTGCCCACCGCCGGGCTGCCGACCGGAACCCTCAGACGGGTCGAACTGGCGCGGGCCCTGGCCGGCAGCCCGCGCGTCCTGCTGCTCGACGAACCCGCCGCAGGTCTCGACACCGCCGAGGTGACCGCGCTGGCCCGCGTGCTGCGGGCCCTCGCCGCGGACGGCACCGCCCTGCTCGTCGTCGAACACGATCTCGACCTGGTCGCCGACCTCGCCGACATCGTGCATGTGATGACCGCCGGCCGGATCGTCGCCTCAGGGCCCGCCGACCGTGTCCTGGACGGCGGAGCCGAAGGCGGGGGCGGAGGCGGAGCATGAGCATCGCCCTGCGCCACGCGCGCGTGCGCTACGGCCCCCTGGAGGCCTTGCACGGCGTGTCCCTGGTCGCGCCGGGCCCGGGCCTCACCGTGCTGCTCGGCCGCAACGGCTCGGGCCGTACGACCGTACTGCGCGCCCTCGCCGGCGGCGTCCCGCTGTCCGGCGGCGCGGTGGTCTGGGACGGCGCCGACGTGACCCGCCTGCCCGCGTACGAGCGGGCCCGGCGCGGGCTGTGCCTCGTCCCGGAGCGGCGGGCCGTGTTCGCCTCCCTCACGGTCCGGGAGAACCTGGAGCTGACGGCCGGGGACCTCGCGCCCGCCCTCGACGCCTACCCGCAGCTCGAGCCGCTGCTCCCGCACCGCGCCGGCACCCTCTCCGGCGGCGAGCAGCGCATGCTCGCCCTCTCCCGGGCGCTGGCGGCACCCGCGCGCGTGGTGCTCGTCGACGAACCGGCACAGGGCATGTCACCGGAGGTCGCGGCCCGTACCTACCGGCTGCTGAGCGGCCTCGACGCCTGTGTGATCGTCGCCGAGCAGCGCCTGCCGCACGGTCTGGCCGGACCGGCGGGCCGTACCGTCCTCGTCCACGAACTGCGGCGCGGCGCCGTCGCCTTCAGCGGAGAGGCGGCCGAACTCGCCCGGCCGTGACGGACGAGGCGGACACCCCCGGACGGCGGAGGCGGCCCGCACAGCACCCCGCCCGAGGGGCCGCGCGCGGCCGGAACGCTACGGGATCAGCAGCACCGTCCCGGTCTTCAGCCGGTCCGGCCGTGCCCCGACCACTTCCTTGTTGGCCTGGTAGAGCGCCGTCCAGCCGCCCTTGACGTCGTACGCGCGGGCGATCGAGGCGAGCGTCTCGCCGGCCTTCACCACGTGCGCGCGGCCCTCGAGCCCGTACCTCTTGGCGCAGGCGGGCCACGCCTGCCACCCCTGGGTGGCCAGCACCCGCTCCGCGACCGCGATCTGCTGCTTGCGCGTGGCCAGGTCAGCGCGCGGGGCGTACGTCAGTCCGCCGAACTCCTCCCACGTGGGCTGCCGGAACTGCAGCCCCCCGTAGAAGTCGTTCCCGGTGTTCGCGTCCCAGCGCCCGCTGCTCTCGCAGTCGGCGAGGCAGTCCCAGGGCCACTCGTCCTTGGCGCACTCGTACGACACCGGTGCCGCCTGGGGGCCGGGAAGCGGGGGCGGTGGCGCGGCGACCGCCCCCGCGGGGGCGAGTACGACGGCCAGCGCGGCCACCACCAGGTACGGGAAGCCGACGCGGGCACGCACCCGCACAGAAAGGCGGTCACGGTCGCGGCGGCGGGACACGGGGCGCATCGCGTCACGCTAAGCAGCTGCCCCGGCCCGCCCCTTGAGCCGCGCCGGGGTCCCACCCGGTCGGCCGACCGGGTGGGACCCGTGCCCGGACGCCCGTGCCGTCGCAGGGGCCGTCCGGGACCGAAGGGGGAGCGCCGCTCAGAGCGCGAGCCGCTGTCCGGGCATGATCAGGTCGGGGTCACCGCCGAGCACCGTCTTGTTGGCGGCGTACAGCTTCTGCCAGGTGGTCCCGTGCCGGGACGCGATGCCGCTGAGCGTGTCACCGTCGCGGACGGTGTAGTCGCCGCGGGAGGAGTTGCGGTTGGTGTGTTCCGGCGCGCGCGTCGGCGCCTTCGACTGCTTCGACGGGGCCTGCTTGGCCGATGCGGCCGACTCGGTGGTGGCCGAACCGGCGGAGGACGACCCGCCGCTCGCCCCGGTGCCCGATGCGGCGGGCGCGCTTCCGCCTGCTCCGGCGCGTGCCGAGCAGGTGGGCCAGGCACCCCAGCCCTGCGCACGCTGGACCTTGGTGGCGACGGCGATCTGCTGGCCCCTGGACGCCTGGTCGGCGGTCGCCGCGTAGGCCGTGCCGCCGTACGCGCGCCAGGTGCCGGCGGAGAACTGCAGTCCCCCGTAGTAGCCGTTGCCGGTGTTGATGTGCCAGTTTCCGCCGCTCTCGCACTGTGCGATGCGGTCCCACACTCCGCTGTCGGCCGCGGCGGCTTCGCCGGTCGCGGCGAGCAGTCCGAGCGGGGCGAGGAGCGCTGCCCCGGCGAGGACCGCCGTCGTACGAGTCGTACGAACCTTACGAGTGCTATCGGCACATTCGGACATGTATTTCCCTCTCGAATCACCCGGGATCCCCCAAGGCGGGGCACGGCTCCCTGCGCGTAGGACGCGGTCGCCGTGCTCGCCCCGTCCGCCGGAGGTGGTGCTGGACTGGCTGTCGTGCGGCCGGCGGACGTACCCGAGCGGTGCTCGTTGCACACGGCGGAGCAATCTAGAGAGGGCGGTGACGCGATATCAACCAACTCCTCGTCACTCCAGGCCAGTTCGCCGTTACCCGAGGTATCGGCGACTTTCAGCCACCCACTTCATTCGCCGATTTCCGGATTTGTCGACCTGCCGGTCTGATGATCTGTGACCCACCTCACCGACCCAACTTCCTTGAGGCCCCGGGAAGTTGGCGTGGAGTAACGCATTCCGCACACGGCTTCACGCTGCGCGCCGGTTGGTTCGATTCCGTTCGCTTCCGGGCGTGACTCCGGCCACAGATCGCCCGTTGTCTTCTTCGTGAGCCCGGGGACCCCCCGAGCCCGTGAGCCGGGAGCCACCCGGCATCGCCACGCACCGCATCCCGAGGGAGCCACCCGTGCCGCGCATGCTCGACGTCAGCGACGACGTACGCGCCGAGATCGGCGACGAAGAAGCCGACCGGCTGCTCGCCGGAGAGAACGCCCCGGGCAGTTACGACTGCACGTCCTGCCGTACCCCGGGCGACTCCGAGCAGGAGCACACCAGCACCGTCCTGTTCATCGGCGACGAGACCGCCGTCCTCGCCTTCGCCCACGCCACCTGCCTGCCCTCGCAGGTCGTCCAGGTCACCGAGGAGCAGCTCCAGGGCGCAGTCCGCTCCATCGCCGCCGAGGAAGGGCCCGGCACTCCGGTGCCCGAGCAGGCCGTGCTCGGTGTCACCAGCGGACTGGTCCTGATCAGCGGCGAGTTGCACCCGGCGCTCGTCGTCGAGCCGACCGGACCCATCGTGCGCCCGGGCTCGACCGCCGCCGGCGACGACTTCCTGCCGCTGCTCATCGAGCAGGGCTTCATGCCGCTGACCCGGATCGAGTCGGTGCCGTCCGTGCTGCACGGCTGGTCCGTGCTGCTCGCCATGGGCCAGCTGCACGCCGTGCTCCAGCCGGGCACCGGCGGCGGCTCACCGGTCGCCTGGTGGCAGGCGCACCAGGCGCTCCAGGTCGCCGAGAACTGGCGCGCAGCCGCCAACAAGCACCAGCAGGTGATCATGTTCGCGGCCCCGGTCGGCTCGATCGGCCGCCAGCCCCGCGAGGACCTGCTGCGCGACGCGCTCGACAAGGCGGCGGCAGGCGGCAAGCTGGTGGCGGCGGCGCTGCCGCTCGCCGGCACCTGAGCGCTGCGCCGGACGAGGCCGGGGAACCAGGGGCGGTCCGTCGGCCGCGGGTCCGCCGTGGCAGGTCACGCAGTTCCCCGCGCCCCCGTCGGAGCGTGCCCCACTCCGGGTGACCTGCTCAATCGGCGCGGTGGCCGCATCTGTTGGGCGGTGGGGTCGTTGGCACATACGTGCACGCATACGATCCCCCCCGCCGCCCGTCGTTCCAGCCGGTTCCGGCCGCGCGACCGGCCCAGGACCTGGCGAACGGTTCCTCGGCCACCCCGATCTACGACGCGCTCTACGCCGAGTACGTCAGATCGTTCCGATCGCTGCCCGGAGACCGCAGCGGCGAGGAGGATCTGGGCTTCACCGCCTTCGCCAACACTCCGAGGGGCACTGGCTCGTACACCACGGGCTCGTACGGCGCGGTCGGGTACGGCGCGCGCCACGGCACCCCCCAGCACGCGACCGGGCATCTCGCCACGACCGCCATCTGGCAGCCGGGCACGCGCCAGCACGCCACGGGGATGCATCACGTCCCGGCGGCGCTGCCGCCCGCCCCGCGCAGGGGCATGTGACCGATGACCCCCATACCGAACAAGGGGCGGCCCCGGGAGGGACCGCCCCTTCTGCGTGCCGCCGTAGCCGCTACTTCTTCTTGTTGCCGCGCTTCTCGCGCACCCGTACCGAGATGTGGATCGGCGTGCCCTCGAAGCCGAACTCCTCGCGGAGCCGGCGCTCGATGAAGCGCCGGTAGCCGTGCTCGATGAAGCCGGAGGCGAAGAGCACGAAGCGCGGGGGCTTGGTGCCCGCCTGCGTACCGAAGAGGATGCGGGGCTGCTTGCCGCCGCGGACCGGGTGCGGGTGGGCGGCGACCAGCTCGCCCAGGAAGGCGTTCAGGCGGCCGGTCGGGACCCGGGTCTCCCAGCCGTCCAGGGCCGTCTCGATCGCCGGGACGAGCTTCTCCATGTGACGTCCGGTACGCGCCGAGACATTCACCCGCGGCGCCCACGCCACCTGGAGGAGCTCGGTCTCGATCTCCCGCTCCAGGTAGTAGCGGCGCTCCTCGTCGAGGGTGTCCCACTTGTTGAACGCCAGGACGATCGCGCGGCCCGCGTCGACGGCCATCGTGACGATGCGCTGGTCCTGGACGGAGATGGACTCGGACGCGTCGATGAGGATGACGGCGACCTCGGCCTTCTCGACGGCGGCCGCGGTGCGCAGCGAGGCGTAGTAGTCGGCGCCCTGCTGGAGGTGGACGCGCTTACGGATGCCCGCCGTGTCGACGAACTTCCAGGTGACGCCGCCGAGCTCGATCAGCTCGTCGACCGGGTCACGGGTGGTGCCCGCGATCTCGTTGACGACCACGCGGTCCTCGCCCGCCACCTTGTTCAGCAGCGACGACTTCCCGACGTTCGGGCGGCCGATGAGGGCGATGCGGCGGGGGCCGCCGATCGCGGCGCCGAAGCTCTGCGCCGGGGCCTCGGGCAGCGCCTCCAGCACGGCGTCCAGCATGTCGCCGGTGCCGCGGCCGTGCAGCGCGGAGACGGGGTGCGGCTCACCGAGGCCGAGGGCCCAGAGGTACGAGGCGTCGGCCTCGCCGCTCTGGCCGTCGACCTTGTTGGCGCACAGGACCACGGGCTTGCCGGCCTTGCGCAGCAGCCGTACGACCGCCTCGTCGGTGTCGGTGGCGCCGACCTTGGCGTCGACGACGAAGACGACCGCGTCGGCCGCCTCGATCGCGTACTCGGCCTGCGCGGCCACGGAGGCGTCGATGCCGAGGACGTCCTGCTCCCAGCCGCCGGTGTCGACGAGCTTGAAGCGGCGGCCCGCCCACTCGGCCTCGTAGGTGACGCGGTCGCGGGTGACGCCCGGCTTGTCCTCGACGACGGCCTCACGGCGGCCGATGATGCGGTTCACCAGGGTCGACTTGCCGACGTTCGGGCGGCCGACGACGGCGAGGACCGGGAGCGGGCCGTGACCGGCCTCGTCGATCGCGCCCTCGACGTCCTCGATGTCGAAGCCCTCTTCCGCGGCGAGCTCCATGAACTCCGCGTACTCGGCATCGCCAAGCGCCCCGTGCTCGTGCTCGGCCGAGCCCTCGGGCTGGATGTGGTCGTTCATGAAGTCCGTACCTCGTCGTTCATTCGTGGTGATCGGTGGACCGCCCGCAGATCGGGAGATCCACTACTCAAGTGTCGCCTAGTGCCCGGTGGGGCGCCCGGCGTTTTCCCGGCGTCCGGTCAGACGCCTGGCGTTTTCCAGGTGTGCGCTCAGCTGCTTCTGGATGCGCACGGTCGCCTCGTCGAGCGCCTTGCGCGTACGTCGCCCGCTGCCGTCGCCCGCCTCGAAGGGGTCGCCGAAGACGACGTCCACCCGGCTGCGCAGCGGGGGCAGCGCCTTGATCAACCGTCCGCGCCGCTCGGTGCTTCCCAGGACGGCGACCGGGACGATCGGGGCGCCGCCACGGACCGCGAAGTAGGCGAGCCCGGCGCGCAGCGAGGCGAAGTCGCCCTCGCCCCGGGTGCCCTCCGGGAAGATGCCGAGGACGCCGCCGTTGTCGAGGACGCCGACAGCGCGGGTGACCGCCGAGCGGTCGGTGGTCTCGCGGTCCACCTTCAGCTGGCCGATGCCGAGCAGGAAGGGGTCGAGCGGGCCGACGAACGCTTCCTTCTTGATCAGGAAGTGGGTCGGCCGGGGTGCCACGCCCATGACCATCGGGCCGTCGATGTTGTGCGAGTGGTTCACGGCGAGGATCACCGGGCCGGTCGCGGGGACCTTCCAGGCCCCGAGGACGCGCGGCTTGAACAGCCCGTACATCAGGCCGACGCCGATGCGCCGCCCGACCTCGGCGCCGCGTACCGATGGTGCCTCGGTCACTTCGCGGCCCGCTTCTCCTCGACGAGGGTGACGACGCACTCGATGACCTGCTGGAGCGTGAGGTCGGAGGTGTCCACCTCGACCGCGTCGTCCGCCTTCGCGAGCGGGGAGGTCTTGCGGCTGGAGTCGGCCGCGTCCCGCTTGAGCAGGGCCTCGCGCGTGCTGTTGACGTCGGCGCCCTTCAGCTCACCGCTGCGGCGGGCGGCACGCGCCTCCGGGGAGGCGGTGAGGAAGATCTTCAGGTCGGCGTCGGGCAGCACGGTGGTGCCGATGTCACGGCCCTCCACCACTATGCCGTTCTCGGCGGACGTGGCGAGCGAGCGCTGCAGCTCGGTGATCCGGGTGCGTACCTCGGGCACCGCGCTGACCGCGCTCACCTTGGAGGTGACCTCCTGCGTGCGGATCGGGGCGGCGACGTCGGTCCCGTCGACGGTGATGGTCGGCGCGGACGGGTCGGTGCCGGAGATGATCTCCGGCTTCCCGGCCACGGCGGCGATCGCGGTCGGGTCCGTGATGTCTATGCCGTTGCTCACCATCCACCACGTGATCGCCCGGTACTGGGCACCGGTGTCCAGGTAGCTCAGCCCGAGCTTCGCGGCCACGGCCTTCGAGGTGCTCGACTTGCCCGTGCCGGAGGGGCCGTCGATGGCGACAATCACTGCCGGTACGGTCCGGGCGGCGCCGTTTTCCACGGTGGGGACACCTTCCTGGTGCGGGGTGGTGGATGTGTGCGGGACGCGAGCGCGCCCCGCACAAGGTTACTGGCTCCACGGACCCCGTATTACTGGCCCTTCCCGGGCCCGTCGCGCGGCGGCCCCTACTGCCGCAACGCCCAGCCTCGTTCCCGCAGCGCCGCGCTCAGTACCGGCGCCTCCTTCGGCTCCACCATCAGCTGGACCAGACCCGCCTGCTGCCCGGTCGCGTGCTCGATGCGTACGTCCTCGATGTTGACCCCGGCCAGCCCCGCGTCCGCGAAGATACGGGCCAGCTGGCCCGGCTGGTCGTCGATGAGGACGGCCACGGTCTCGTAGGTCCGCGGCGCGCTGCCGTGCTTGCCGGGCACCCGGACCTGCCCCGCGTTGCCCCGGCGCAGGACGTCCTCGATGCCGGTGGCGCCCGCACGCCGCTTCGCCTCGTCGGAGGACTGGAGGGAGCGCAGGGCCCGCACCGTCTCGTCGAGGTCGGCGGACACGTCGGTGAGCAGGTCGGCGACCGGGCCCGGGTTCGCGGACAGGATGTCGATCCACATCCGGGGGTCGGACGCGGCGATGCGGGTCACGTCCCGGATGCCCTGGCCGCACAGGCGTACGGCCGTCTCCTCGGCGTTCTCCAGCCGGGCGGCGACCATGCTGGACACCAGGTGCGGCATGTGCGAGACGAGCGCCACGGCCCGGTCGTGGGCGTCGGCGTCCATGACGACCGGCACGGCACGGCAGTGCGACACCAGCTCCAGGGCCAGGTTCAGCACCTCGGTGTCCGTGTCCCGGGTCGGCGTCAGGACCCAGGGGCGCCCCTCGAAGAGGTCGCCGGTCGCGGCGAGGGGGCCCGACTTCTCGCGGCCCGACATGGGGTGCGAACCGATGTACGTCGACATGACGGACCGGTCGAGGCCGAGCGCCTCCAGCTCGCGGCGCGGACCGCCCTTGACACTGGCCACGTCGAGGTAGCCGCGCCCCAGGCCACGCCGCATGGCGTCGGCGAGGGTGGCCGCCACGTGCGCGGGCGGGGCCGCCACGATGACGAGGTCGACGGGCTTTTCGGGCGCCTCGTCCGTGCCGGCGCCGAGCGCCGCCGCCGTACGCGCCTGTTCCGGGTCGTGGTCGGCGAGGTGCACGACGACGCCGCGCCCGGCCAGCGCCAGGGCCGCCGACGTACCGATCAGCCCGGTCCCGATGACGAGTGCGGTCCTCACTGGGCGATGTCCTTGCGGAGTGCGCCCGCGGCACCCAGGTAGACGTGGGCGATCTCGGCCCGCGGCTTGTCGGACTCGATGTGCGCGAGGACCCGCACGACACGCGGCATCGCGCCCTTGATGTCCAGCTCCTGCGCGCAGATCAGCGGCACGTCGACGATGCCGAGCTTGCGGGCGGCGGCCGCCGGGAAGTCGCTGTGCAGATCGGGCGTCGCGGTGAACCAGATGCTGATCAGGTCGTCCGCGGTCAGCCCGTTCCGCTCCAAAATGGCGGTGAGCAGCTCGCTGACCTGCTCGTCCATGTGATCGGCCGCGTCCCGCTCCAGTTGGACGGCGCCCCGGACCGCTCGTACCGCCACAGTGCTGCTCCTCGCTGATGTACGTACTACGGCTCTTTCACCACAAGCCTAGTCAGCCCGCCACGCACGGGTGCGTGGCGCCCGTCTGCCGAGACGCCGTCACCGGGCCCGGCCTCACCCTTCCCGTGTCACCCGATTCGCCCTGTTCCACCAGTTCGGACGAGAACGCCCCGGTGCGCCTCTGGACGCGGGGGCCGCGAGTCCGCTCTCATGGCAGGAAACTCGCCTCGGGGGAGGCCCGTAATGAAGCGCTCCGGACCCCTTTTCACCCTTCTCGCGGGACTGCTGCTCGCCGTGTTCATGCTGTCGTTGAACGCGATGACGGGGACGAAGAGCACGTCGTCCTACCAGGAGGAGCCGCCCGCCGCCACGGTCTCACCGAGCCCGCGGCCCGAGCGGTCGACTCCGCCACCCAGCCCGTCGCCGTCCACCAGCCCCCTGCCGAACGCCGACTACGCGGGCCGTACCGACGACAACTCCTCGGCGGTCGCCGTGTCCCTGCGCGACGGCAAGGCGATCGCGTACTTCTGCGACGGCCGGAACAAGGAGTCGTGGCTCAAGGGTGACGTCAAGGACGACGGCACGATGAAGCTCACCGGCAAGCAGGGCGCCGAGCTGAACGGCAAGCTCAAGGAGGGCAAGCGGATCCGCGGCACCGTCGACCTGGGCGGCACCCGCTACGGCTTCACCGCCGACAAGGCGCTCAAGCCGTCCGGGCTGTACCGCGCGACGGCCAGCGTGCGCGGCGCCAAGATCGACGGCGGCTGGATCGTGCTGCCGGGCGGCAAGCAGGTCGGCATCCTCAACCGGGACGGCAAGCCGCAGGCCGCCCCCCGGATCGACCCGGAAACCGGTGCGGTGACGGTCGACGGCCAGCAGCTCACGGCCCGCCCCGTCACCCCCTGACCCCGTCCTTCGACATCCCCCTGCCCAGGGAGCCGGACATGCCCGTGGATCCGAACGCCGCCACTCAGAGCTTCCCTCCGTCCCAGCCCGCCCACCGCGGCCCGGGCGCCGCCCGCTTCCTCGTCCCCGCACTGGTCGCGGCCGTGGTCGCGGTGGGCCTCGGAGCGTACGGAAAGGTGCACGACCCGGCCGGGACCGCCTTCAACCTGGCGGGCTTCAGCAGTACGGGCGCGGTGAAGTCGTGGCTGGCGACCACGGCGTTCTTCTTCGCACTCGTGCAGCTCGTCTCCGCACTCATGATGTACGGCAAGCTGCCGGGCCCGAGCTGGGCGCCGGTGCTGCACCGCTGGTCGGGGCGGGTGGCGTTCCTGGTGGCGGTGCCGGTCGCGGTGCACTGCCTGTACGCGCTGGGCTATCAGACGTACGAACCGCGCGTGCTGTGGCACTCGCTCCTGGGTTGCTTCTTCTTTGGTGCATTTAGTGCCAAAATGCTCTTGCTTCGTGCGGAGCGACTGCCTGGCTGGCTGCTGCCGATCGTCGGCGGACTCGTCTTCGCGGTGCTCACAGGCATCTGGCTGACCTCCGCCCTCTGGTTCTTCCGTACGTTCGGAGTGACGACATGACGATCCGCCCGACACGGCGCACCCTTCTCGGGACGGGCGGCGCGGTCGCGCTTCTCGCCGGGTGCAGCAAGTACGGCGACAGCAACAACAGCTCCAGCCAGTCGACGTCCGGTACCCCGTCCGGCAGCCCGTCCGGCACGGCGTCCGCCACGGCGTCCGGCGGCGCGGCCGCCGGGCCGGAACTGGCCAAGACCTCCGACATCCCGGTCGGCGGCGGCACGATCTTCAAGGACGAGAAGGTCGTGGTGACCCAGCCCGAGCAGGGCGAGTTCAAGGCCTTCTCGGCGGTCTGCACGCACCAGGGCTGCACGGTGAGCACCGTCTCGGACGGCACCATCAACTGTCCCTGTCACGGCAGCAAGTTCCGCATCACCGACGCCTCCGTGGCGGCCGGCCCCGCGCCGCGTCCGCTGCCTGCCGAGAAGATCACGGTGGAGGGAAATTCGATCCGCCTGACGTGAACGGACACGTACGCTCCGTCCATGCCCGAGACAGACCCGGACCTGGGCGCGCGCCTGGTCCGCCACCACACGATCTACTCCTGCGTGATGGGCTCGCGCGCCTTCGGTCTGGCGACGGACGGCAGCGACACGGACCGCCGAGGCGTGTTCCTCGCCCCCACTCCCCTGTTCTGGAGCTTCGCCAAGCCGCCCTCGCACGTCGAGGGCCCGGCGGAGGAACAGTTCAGCTGGGAGCTGGAGCGCTTCTGCGAGCTGGCGCTGCGGGCGAACCCGAACATCCTGGAGTGCCTGCACTCACCGCTGGTGGAGCAGGCCGACGCGACGGGCCGTGAACTCCTCGCCCTGCGCGAGGCGTTCCTCTCCCGCCAGACGCACGAGACGTTCGCGCGCTACGCCCTGAGCCAGCGCAAGAAGCTGGAGGCCGACGTGCGTGCCCACGGCGCCCCGCGCTGGAAGCACGCCATGCACCTGCTGCGCCTCCTGACGAGCTGCCGGGACCTGCTGCGCACGGGCTCGCTGACGATCGACGTGGGCGACCGGCGCGAGCCCCTCCTCGCGGTGAAGCGGGGCGAGGTCCCGTGGCCCGAGGTCGAGTCCCGGATGACCCGCCTGGCGGCGGAGACGGACGAGGCGGCCCGGCACACCCCGCTGCCCGCGGAACCGGACCGACGCCGCGTCGAGGACTTCCTGATCCGCACCCGCCACGCCTCAGCCCTCCAGGCGCACCCGGACGACGAGGTCGTGCAGGGCGTCGTACGCGGTCGGGGCGTCGGGCAGCCGTGAGGCGCCCTCCGCCTCGTCCAGCAGCCCGTGCAACCGCTCCACATCGAGCCGTACGCGCGCCTGGTCGACATCGGCGGCGCCGTGCTCCCGTTCCGCCTTGGCCGCGATGAGCTCCGGCAGCCAGCCGGGAGCGTCGACCTGCCCGACGAGCGTGGGCAGGTGGGCCTGCACCTCACCGCTGCGCATGAGGTGGATGCCGGTGAGCAGCACGCGGAAGGTGTAGAGCAGCGGCTTGAGTTCACCGGTCTTCTTGAACAGCCGCCACTGCGTCGTCGCGAAGCCCCGGTAGTGGTGGGCGTGGTGACGGGTCAGCACCCCGGGAGCCAGCTCGGCCAGCTCCCGATGCGCGTCGCTGGTGTGCACGACGAGCGGCGACAGCAGCTGCTCCAGCACATAGCCGTTGCGCCGCAGCATCAACCGGACGAACTTGCGCAGATCGTGCGTCACCAGGTCCATCTCGACGCCGTCCCGGTCCCACATGCGCGACCGGGTCTCCGTCGGCTCCCGCAGCCCGACCAGCTCGGCCGCCGGCAGCAGATGGGCGCCGCGCAGATCGATGTCCGAGTCGCGCGAGGGGAAACCGTACAGGTGCGCTCCGGAGACGGTGGCGAACAGCACCGGGTCGGGCTGCGCCGCCACCACGGGCGCCAGGTCGATGTCGAGGGCGTCAAGCATCCGTCAAGCGTCCCAGAGCGCTCCGAGCGTCTGCAGATCACCCCGGTACTCGATGCGGTCGGCCCATTCGGTCGGCCAGGCGTCGACGCCGAGGTGGGCGCCGGCGAACGCGCCCGTGAGGCAGGCGATGGAGTCCGAGTCGCCGGAGGTGCAGGCGGCCCGGCGCAGGGCGGTCAGCGGCTCCTCGGGGAAGAGGAGGAAGCACAGCAGACCGGTGGCCAGGGCCTCCTCCGCGATCCAGCCCTCCCCGGTGGCCAGGCAGGGGTCGACCTCGGGCGACACGGTGCACACGGCCTGCTGGAGTCGGCCGAGTATCTCCAGGCACTCGTCCCAGCCACGCGCGATGAAGTGCTCCGGCGTGGGGTCCTGGCTGAAGGTCCACAGGTCGCCGAGCCAGCGCCGGTGGTAGCGGGTGCGGTTCTCGTACGCGTACGAGCGCAGCAGCCCCACCAGTCCGGTCGGCTCGACTCCCTGGACGAGCAGGCGGACCGCGTGGGCGGTCAGGTCCGACGCGGCGAGCGCCGTGGGATGGCCGTGGGTGAGCGCGGCCTGCAACTGCGCGGCACCGGCCCGCTGTTCGTCGCTCAGGCCGCGGACGAGACCGACGGGCGCCACGCGCATGTTGGCCCCGCACCCCTTGGAACCGATCTGGCTGGCCAGCTGCCAGGGACGCCCCTCGGTCTTCAGCAGGTTGCAGGCGACCAGGCAGGTGCGGCCCGGGGCGCGGTTGTTCTCGGGCGACTCGTACCAGGCCACGAACTCCTCGCGCACCGGCCGTTCCATCCGCTGCGGCTCGAGCAGCCCGCGGTCCATCGCCGACCGCAGTCCCCGCCCCAGCGCCAGCGTCATCTGTGTGTCGTCCGTGACGATCGCCGGGCTCGGCAGCTCCATCTCCCGCCACGGGCCGCACTTGGCGAGGATCGACGGCACGTCGTTGAACTCGGTCGGGAAGCCGAGCGCGTCTCCGAGGGCGAGCCCCAGCAGGGAACCGGTGGCGGCGCGTTTCGTGAGGGTCGTGGTGGTCATCAGGGCCGTCCTTCCGAAGTGGGTCGCAGCAGGGGCGGGTGCAGGGTGGTCGCACCGCCTGCGCGATAGAGCGCGGCGGGCTTTCCGCGGCCGCCGGTCAGGCGGGCGGCGCCCGGGATCTGTTCGACGAAGCCCGGCGTGGCAAGGACCTTGCGCCGGAAGTTGGGCCGGTCGAGCGCGGTGCCCCACACGGTCTCGTAGACCTGCTGCAACTCGCCGAGCGTGAACTCGGGCGGACAGAAGGACGTGGCGAGACACGTGTACTCGAGCTTGGCGCCGACGCGTTCGTGGGCGTCGGCGAGGATCCGGTCGTGGTCGAAGGCGAGCGGGCCGAGGGCGTTGTAGCGCAGCCACTGGGCCTGCGCCGCGTCCCCTCCGCCGTGCGGCTCGGGAGGGTCCGGGAGCAGCGCGGTGTACGCGACGGAGACGACCCGCATCCTCGGGTCCCGGTCCGGTTCGCTGTAGGTCCGCAGCTGCTCCAGATGGAGCCCGGTCAGATCCGCCAGGCCCGTCTCCTCGGCCAGCTCGCGCCGGGCCGCGGCCTCCGCGGACTCGTGCGGCAGCACGAACCCGCCGGGCAGCGCCCAGCGGCCCGCGTACGGCTCCTGTCCCCGTTCCACGAGCAGCACCTGGAGCACGCCCGCGCGGATCGTGAGGACGGCCAGGTCGACGGTGACAGCGAAGGGCTCGAACGCGTGCTTGTCGTAGCCCTCGGGGGCACGGCCGCCGGGTGCGCGTGGAGTGTTCTCCGATGCGCACATGCCCGCCCCCCGCCCCCGTTGACAGCCGCGCCTTGACAGCCACGGCTTAATAGTCACTTCGACCAATAGTCATCTCGACTATAAAGAGGCCGGGCGGGATATGACAAGCCGCGGGCGCCCGGAAAATCCGGACGCCCGCGGCTCGGCAGACGTGATGAGAACAGCGGGGCTACAGGTCGACCTCGCCCATCAGCATGCCGACCTCGGTGTTGGACAGACGGCGCAGCCAGCCCGACTTCTGGTCGCCCAGGGTGATCGGCCCGAAGGCGACGCGCACCAGCTTGTCGACGGGGAAGCCGGCCTCGGCGAGCATGCGGCGCACGATGTGCTTGCGCCCCTCGTGCAGGGTGACCTCCACGAGGTAGTTCTTGCCGGTCTGCTCGACGACCCGGAAGTGGTCCGCCTTCGCGTACCCGTCCTCCAGCTGGATGCCGTCCTTGAGCCGCTTGCCCAGGTCGCGCGGGATCGGGCCCACGATGTGCGCGAGGTAGACCTTCTTCACGCCGTACTTGGGGTGGGTCAGCCGGTGCGCCAGCTCGCCGTGGTTGGTGAGCAGGATGACGCCCTCGGTCTCGGTGTCGAGCCGCCCCACGTGGAAGAGCCGCGTCTCGCGGTTCGTCACATAGTCACCGAGGCACTGCCGGCCCTCCGTGTCCTCCATGGTCGAGACGACACCGGCGGGCTTGTTCAGCGAGAAGAACTGGTACGACTGCGTGGCCACGGTCAGCCCGTCGACCTTGATCTCGTCCTTCTCCGGGTCGACGCGCAGCCCCTGCTCCAGGACGATCTCGCCGTTGACCTCGACCCGGGCCTGCTCGATCAGCTCCTCACAGGAACGCCGCGAACCGTAGCCCGCGCGCGCGAGCACCTTCTGCAGGCGCTCACCCTCCTGCTCGGCGCCCGGGAAGGTCTTGGGCGTCTTGACCTCCGGCTTGCCCGCGTACCGGTCCCGGTTGCGCTCCTCGGCCCGCGTCTCGTACTCACGGGAGCGCGCGGGCTCCGTACGGCCGCCGCGCTGCCGGCTCTGCTTGGGGCCGCCCTTGGCACCGCCACGCGCCGCGTTGCCGCGCCCGGCCTTCGGGCCGTCCTGGGTGGCGCCGGGGCCCACGTCGTAGCGGCGCTCCTCGGGGCGGGGCTTGCTGGGGCGACCCTGCCCCTGCCCCTGCTTCTGGTCCCTGTCGTTGCCGGCGCCACGGTAGTTACCGCGTCCGCCGCTCTTGCCGCTGCCACTGCTTCGCATCAAAGTTCCGTCGTCGTCGGGTCGTCTGTCTCCGGTGCGTCCGGATCGAACGACGGCACACCTTCCTGCGTCTCGGCCTCGATCGCGTCCGCCTCGGGGAGGAAGGGCGCGAGCTCCGGGAGCTCGTCCAGGCCACGCAGGCCCATTCGCTCCAGGAAGTAGTTCGTCGTCCTGTACAGGATCGCACCTGTTTCGGGTTCCGCGCCCGCCTCCTCGACCAGACCGCGTTGCAGGAGGGTGCGCATCACCCCGTCACAGTTCACTCCACGCACGGCGGAGACCCTCGAACGGCTGACCGGTTGACGGTACGCGACCACGGCGAGCGTCTCCAGCGCCGCCTGGGTGAGCCGGGCCTGCTGGCCGTCCAGCACGAAGCGCTCCACGGCCGTCGCGTACTTTGGCCTGGTGTAGAACCGCCACCCACCCGCGATCAGCCGCAGCTCGAAGCCGCGCCCCTGCCCGGTGTATTCGTCGGCCAGCTCGCGCAGCGCATCCGCGATCTGCCGCTTGGGCCGCTCCAGGATCTTCGCGAGGTGCTCCACGGTGGCGGGCTCGTCCACGACCATGAGGACGGCCTCCAGCGCGGGCTTCAGATCGAGCCCCGCGACGCTGTCGAGGTCCGCCGCGACTTCGGTGATCTCCTCGCTCACGCCTGGTCCTCCTTGGCTTCCTGGGGCGGTCGGTCGAACTCGTCGGTGACTTTCGGCTGCTCGCCGTCCTCGCCGCCGGTCCAGCGCACCATCAGGTCGCCGAGCGCGGTCTCCTGGTCGAGGGCGACGGCCTTCTCGCGGTACAGCTCCAGCAGCGCGAGGAACCGGGCGACGACGGTGAGCGTGTCGTCCGTGTCCTCGACGAGTGTGCGGAAACTGGCCTCGCCCAGCTCCCGCAACCGGGCCACCACGATCCCGGCCTGCTCCTGCACGCTGACCAGCGGGGCGTGGATGTGGTCGACGTACACCTGCGGCCTGGGCTTCGGCTGCATCGCCTTCACGGCGAGCTTGGCGAAGCCTTCCGCCCCGATGCTGATGACGACCTCGGGCAGGAGCTCGGCGTGGTGCGGTTCGAGTCCGACGGTACGTGGATACCGGCGGGCCTCCTCCTCCACCCTGCGGTTGAAGATGTCGGCGATCTGTTTGTACGCGCGGTACTGGAGCAGTCGCGCGAACAGCAGGTCCCGCGCTTCGAGCAGCGCGAGGTCGGCCTCGTCCTCGACCTCGGCCGTGGGCAGGAGGCGGGCGGCCTTGAGGTCGAGCAGCGTGGCGGCGACGACCAGGAACTCGGTCGTCTGATCGAGGTCCCAGTCCGGTCCCATGGCCCGGATGTGCGCCATGAACTCGTCGGTCACCTTGGAGAGCGCGACCTCGGTGACGTCGAGCTTGTGCTTCGAGATCAGCTGGAGCAGCAGATCGAAGGGGCCCTCGAAGTTCGCGAGCCGCACCTTGAAGACACCGTCACCGGCCTCCTCGGGCCCGCCCGACCCCGGCGGGGACGCCGGGAGGGCGGGAGACGCGGGGTGCTCGGCTTGGGGCTCGCGCGGAGCCGACGACGCGGGGTGCTCGGCCTCGGGCTCCCGGAGCGCCGACGACGCGGGACGACCGGCCTCAGACTCCCGAGGAGCCGACGGCGCGGGTTGCTCGGCCTCAGACTCCCGAGGGGCCGACGGCGCGGGTTGCTCGGCCTCGGGCTCCCGGAGCGCCGACGACGCGGGACGACCGGCCTCAGGCCCCCGAGGGGCCGGCGGCGCGGGGGGATCGGCTTGGGGCTCGGGTGGAGCCGGAGGCGGGGCCGCCTCCGCAGGCTCCGCCTCCGGTTCGATCTGCTCCACCGTCGGCGCAGGCGCGGGCGGCGCCTCCACGGGTGGTTCCGCGGACGGCGCCACGGGCGGTTCCGCGGGCCGTTCGACGGCCCCGGGCCCCCGTCCCAGCACACGCCGACGACCGGCAGGGCCGGAAGCGGGGACCGAGGGGTCGTACGAGGTCATAGCCCTCGCAGGCTACCGCCTACCGCCCACGCAGCCGGCGTACCAGAATGCTCGCGTCCCCGCGGGACTCCAGATCCGCGAGCACCACGGCGACCGCCTCGCGGACGATCCGCCCGCGGTCGACCGCGAGCCCGTGCTCACCCCGGAGCACCAGACGTGCGTGCTCGAGATCCATCAGTTCCTCGGCGGACACGTACACCGTGATCTTCTCGTCGTGCCGCTCCCGTCCGCTGGGCCGCCGTCCGCCGGACCGCCCGCGCTTGCGCGGCTGGGCCTGCGGCTGCGACGAGGGCGAGGCAGAACCTTCCTGCGGCGGCTGACGCCGCCCGGAGCGCTCCGCGCCGCCGGACCGCGTACGGGACTCCCCCGCCTCCGCCTCGGCGGTGTCCGCCGCGACGTGTTCGTCACCCTCGCCGTCGCCGCCCTGCACGGGCACCGAGACCGGCGTGTTCTCCGCGGCGGCGGCGGCGTCGCTCTCGCCCGCCGGAGCCGGCACTCGGGCCTCGCCGTTGGCCTGGCGCCTGGGGGTGGACGCCTGGAGCCCCATTCCCCCGGTGGTACGGAACAGTTCGTCGGCCCCCGGCAGACTCACTCGGCGTGACACCGGGCGAGCACCTCCCTGGCAAGCTGGCGATAGGCGGCGGCGCCGACGGAGTTGGAGGCGTACGTCGTGATCGGCTCACCGGCGACCGTGGTCTCCGGGAAGCGCACGGTCCGGCCGATCACCGTGTGGTAGACGTGATCGTCGAACGCCTCGACCACGCGCGCGAGGACCTCACGGCTGTGCACGGTCCGGGAGTCGTACATCGTGGCGAGGATGCCGTCGAGCTCCAGCTCGGGGTTGAGCCGCTCCTGGACCTTCTCGATGGTCTCGGTGAGCAGCGCGACACCGCGCAGCGCGAAGAACTCGCACTCGAGCGGCACTATCACCTTGTGAGCGGCCGTCAGGGCGTTGACGGTGAGCAGACCGAGCGAGGGCTGACAGTCGATCACGATGTAGTCGTAGTCGGCCATCAGGGGCTTGAGCGCACGCTGGAGCGTGGACTCGCGCGCGACCTCGGAGACGAGCTGCACTTCGGCGGCGGACAGGTCGATGTTGCTGGGCAGCAGGTCCATGTTCGGGACCGCTGTCTTCAGGAGCACCTCGTCGGCCGCCATACCCCGCTCCATGAGCAGGTTGTAGACGGTGAGGTCGAGCTCCATCGGGTTGACGCCGAGACCCACGGACAGCGCGCCCTGCGGGTCGAAGTCGACGAGCAGGACCCGGCGGCCGTACTCCGCGAGGGCGGCACCCAGGTTGATGGTCGACGTCGTCTTGCCGACGCCGCCCTTCTGGTTGCACATCGCGATGATCTTCGCGGGACCGTGGTCGGTCAGCGGGCCCGGGATCGGGAAGTACGGCAGCGGGCGGCCGGTCGGGCCGACGCGCTCACGGCGCTGGCGGGCAGCGTCGGGCGCGAGCGTGGCCGCGTACTCGGGGTCGGGCTCGTACTCGGCGTCGGGGTCGTAGAAGTGCCCCTCGGGCAGTTCGTCGTAGTCGGCGAAGTGGGTGCGGTTCTCGCCACTTCCGTTGCCGGCCATGGCGTTCACGTGATGGCCATCCATGCTCGGGTGTGCTGTCTGAGTCATCCGGGGACTCTTGTGGGCTGCGAAGGTTCGGACAGCGACGGAGCCGACAGCCTCGAGCCCCGTGGGGCCCTGGCCCCGCGCCGGCATTCCTGGTTGACCACCCCCGGGAGTAAATGTCGACTCATTCACAAGTCGTCTTACCTCCTTGGTGACCAGGAAACTTCTAGATAGGTCAGCGTGGCACCATGCCGACGATTGGCGACTCTATGGCGTGTCACCGGTCCGCAGCAACACAATCCGCCGGACCCGACCCGATGTGTCGGCGACCGAACATCCCTCTGTCAAGGGCGTAAGGGCGTCGCACGGCAGGTTTCACGGGTGTGCGAATCGGTCGAAGAGTTACGTTCGCGGCGAGTTGATCGAGTGTCGCAAAGTGACCCGACACACACCCGGCCGGGCCTTGTCGAGCAAGGTCCGGCCGGGTGCGCGGTGTTGACGACCTGTGTTGACGTATCGCCTTTTGTCAGCTCGGAAGTCGACTCCCAGGTCGACTCAGGAGCCGAGAAGTCGACTCCTCGCCACGCCGGGACTCAGCCGAGCAGGGACTCGATCTCGACGTACTCCAGGCCGAGCGACTCCGCGACCTCGCGGTAAACGACCTTGCCGTCATGGGTGTTGAGGCCCTTGGCGAGCGCGGGGTCACGGCGCAGCGCCTCGGCCCAGCCGCGGTTCGCCAGTTCCAGGATGTACGGCAGCGTGGCGTTGGTCAGCGCGTACGTCGAGGTGTTGGGGACGGCGCCGGGCATGTTGGCGACGCAGTAGAAGACCGAGTTGTGGACCCGGAAGGTCGGCTCGGCGTGCGTGGTCGGACGGGAGTCCTCGAAGCAGCCGCCCTGGTCGATCGCGATGTCGACAAGGACACTTCCGGGCTTCATCCGCGAGACCAGCTCGTTGGTGACCAGCTTCGGGGCCTTCGCACCCGGGATCAGCACCGCGCCGATGACGAGGTCGGCCTCGAGGCAGGCCTTCTCCAGCTCGAAGGCGTTGGAGACGACGGTCTGGATCTTCGTACCGAAGATCTTGTCCGCCTCCTTGAGCTTGTTGATGTCACGGTCGAGCAGGGTCACCTGGAAGCCCATGCCGATGGCGATCTGCGCGGCGTTCCAGCCGGAGACGCCGCCGCCGATGACGACCGCCTTGGCGGGGAGCACACCCGGGACACCGCCCGGCAGGACACCACGGCCGCCGTTGGCGCGCATCAGGTGGTAGGCGCCGACCTGCGGGGCGAGCCGGCCCGCGACCTCGGACATCGGGGCCAGCAGCGGCAGGGCGCGGCTGGGCAGCTCGACGGTCTCGTACGCGATCGCCGTGGTGCCGGACTCCAGGAGGGCGTCCGTGCACTCCTGGGAGGCGGCCAGGTGCAGGTAGGTGAAGAGCGTCTGGTCCTTGCGGAGGCGGTGGTACTCCTCGGCGATGGGCTCCTTGACCTTGAGCAGCAGGTCGGCGATGGCCCAGACCTCGTCGGCGGTCGGAAGGATCTGCGCGCCGGCGGAGACGTACTCGTCGTCCGTGATCGAGGAGCCGACGCCGGCGTTCTGCTCGATGAAGACCTGGTGGCCGTAGCGCACCAGCTCGTGCACGCCTGCGGGGGTGATGGCCACCCGGAACTCGTTGTTCTTGACCTCGCGGGGGATGCCGACCTTCACGTCGATCACGGTCCTTGGCTCAGGGGGTGTGGGGTATTGCATGACATACCCGGATGCATGGGGGCACACCGGGAGACACCGCAGGAGAAGGTGCGGCAGAGCCAGTCTAATGAAGGTGTTCCCGCTGTCTAGCCTTTCAATGCATCAATCTTTGCTGGATGCACTGCGGATTTCGCAGGCGTTAGGGGCTTGTTCCGCACCTGAGTCGCTCTCCAGGAGCTCTTCTCCCAGCATCCGCTCGGCCGCGCCGCGGTGCAGCTTGGCCGCCGCGGGGTCGCCGAGGTGCTCCAGGGTGTCGGCCAGCCGGAGCTGGAGCGCGGCCTGCAGACGTACGTCGTCGGCCCGGCGCGCCCACTCCACGGCCTCCTGGCAGGTGCGCAGCGACTCCTCGGGGCGGCCCGCGTACTCCTGGACCCGGGCCAGCTCGCTCAACGCCCGCGCCTGGGCCGCCACATCGCCGTTCTTGCGGTGCCCGGCGACCGCCGAGCGCCAGTTGCGCAGCGCCTCGCCGTAGCGGCCCGCATAGGTGTGCGCGGTGGCGATACGGCCGTACAGCCGCGCCGCGTCCACGCGCTCGTCGCGCGCCAGCCGCTGGGCCAGCGCCCGGCCGTACCAGTCGGCGGCCCGGTCGTAGTCCCCGAGTTCCTGGTGGGCGCCGCCTACGGATTCCATCGCGCGGCCGGTCGCATACGGATCGTTCGCCTCGCGGCCGGCGTCCAGCGCGGCCCGGTAGCGGGCGAGGGCCTCGGTCGTGCGGCCGGTCCGCGTGTCCAGGTCGGCGAGGTTCAGCAGGGCCGCGGCCTGCTCACGGGGCAGGTTCCGGCGCTCGGCGACGTCGAGGACCAGGCGGTGGATGCCGTACAGCTCCGGCGCCGACGCCTGCGTGCCGAAGTGGGCGACCATCGCGCGCACCAGCTGGGACATGAGCCGCCGGGCCAGGGTGTCCAGCTCCCCGTCGGCGACCGCGCTGCGAGCGGCGGCCAACAGCGCGGGCTGCCGCACGCGCAGCCAGTCGGCGGCCGCCCGGGGGTTCGGGAAGCGCAGCGTGCGGGGCATCCCGAGGAGCTTCTCGCGCGCCTCGATGCTGTCCGTCTCGGTGATGGCCCGGCAGGACTGCAGCAGCCGCACGGTCCGCTCGAGCATCCGGGCGCGGGCCAGCTGAAGCTCGGCGGGACGCTCCCGTGACTCGGCGAGGGCGCGCAGCAGCGGCAGCAGGGAGCCGGGCACCTCGTACTGTGGCAGGGGGGATTCCAGCAGCCGCACGAGGCCGAGCGCGGCGAAGTCGTCGAGGGTCGTGTGGGCCGCGCTCACCGAGCAGCCGGCGAGCGCGGAGGCGGTGTGCGGGTCGACGAGGCCCGCGGGGGCGAGGGAGAGCAGGCGCAGTATCCGCTGGGCGGTGGCCGGCAGCCCGGCGTAGGCGAGCCGGAAGAGGCGTGCCGTCGGCGGGCCCTCGTCGCCCTCGGAGCGCAGCTGCTTGGCGAGGTCGGCGACGGCGGCCTGGGGGCGGGCGGCCAGCCAGCTCCCCGCGAGGACCAGGGCGAGGGGCTGGCCGGCGCACTCCTCGACGAGCCCTTCGGCGGCTCGCGGGTCGACGGTGATGCGCACCGCCCCGGTGAGGCGGCCCAGCAGCTCCAGCGCGGACTTCGTGTCGAGGCCGCCCAGGGTGCACGGCCGGACGTCCGCGATGCCGGTCAGGGGGCCCTCGGAGACGGCCACGACCAGGCAGTCGGGGGTGCCGGGCAGCAAGGCGTCGACCTGCTCGGCGGCGGCCACGTCGTCGAGCAGGAGCAGCGTCCGGCGGTCGGCGAGGGCCTCGCGCAGCGCCTCGGTGAGGTCGTCCTCGGCGGCGCCGGGGGGCGTGGCCACCTCCAGGGCCGCCAGCAGCTCGCGCGCCGTGCGCTCGGTCGGGACGGGCGTGCCGTCGGGCTCGGTGAGCCGGGCGCGCAGCACCCCGTCCCGGTAACGGTCCGCAACCTGTCGTACGAGCTCCTCGGCGAGCGCGGTGCGGCCGGAGCCGGGCCGGCCCGCGATGAGCAGCACCCGCGCGCGGGGGGCCTTGCGGCCGGAGAGGGTGTCGAGACCCGCGCGCTCGATGTCGGCGCGGAGTTCCTTCAACTCTCTTGTGCGGCCGAGGAACTGACTGACCGTGGGAGCGGGGGCGGCAGCGGGCCGCTGCTCGTTTCCCGGCAGCTGAGAGCCGCCTGTGTCCACCGCCTGATCCGTCACGGGTCACGCTCCCGTCCCACTGCGCACACGGGCCCGCCGGGACTCCGGTCGGGTCGTTTTCAGAGCCTAGTTCACGCTCTGCGACGATTCCGGCGGAGCACGGCGGGCACGTCCCCCGATCGGATCAGGCGATCGTAGGACGAATGCCGTCGGCGGGGGGTCAGGCCTCGAAGGGGCGCGCGGGCCACGGCGCGTCGGCCGGGCGCAGCGCGTCGAGTCCCTCGCCGTTCTGGGCCGCGATCAGTGACAGGACGCCCGTCACGAGGCAGTTGTTGTGCAGGTCGCCGGCGAGCACACCGCGCAGCAGCTCGTCGACCGGGACGCGCGACAGCTCCATGTCGGCCTCCTCGTCCTCGACCTCGAAGCGCCGCCCCTCGGCCTCGGACAGATCGCGGGCGAGGAAGATGCGCACGGCCTCGTCGCAGCCGCCGGGCGTCGTGTAGAGGTCGACGAGAACGCGCCAGTCCTCGGCCTTGACGTGCGCCTCCTCGTAGAGCTCGCGCTGGGCCGCGTGCAGCGGGTTCTCGCCGGGGATGTCGAGCAGGCCCGCCGGGATCTCCCAGAGCTTGTGGCGCACCGGGTGGCGGTACTGGCGGATGACCAGCACGCGGCCCTCGTCGTCGACGGCGACCACGGCCACCGAGCCGGGGTGGACCTGGTAGTCCCGGCGGGCGACCGAGCCGTCGGGCATGACCACGTCATCGGTGCGGACGGAGGTCTTGTTGCCCTTGAAGGGGGTCTCGGTCGCCCTGACCTCCCACTCCTCGGGGGTGTCCTTGATGGTCATGTCGCCCTGTTCCTCCCACGCACGTACGAAAGCCGGGGCACGCGTCCCGAAAGACACGCACCCCGGCAACCGTACAACCTTGTGCTACTTGCCCGTCTTGCGCTCCACAGCGGCCTTCACCAGGCCCGCGAAGAGCGGATGCGGGCGGGTCGGGCGCGAGCGCAGCTCCGGGTGCGCCTGCGTCGCCACCAGGTAGGGGTGCACCTCGCGCGGGTACTCGACGTACTCGACGAGCTTGCCGTCCGGGGACGTGCCGGAGAACTGCAGACCGGCCTTCTTCTCCAGCTCCGCGCGGTAGGCGTTGTTCACCTCGTAGCGGTGGCGGTGGCGCTCCTCGACGTACTCCTTGCCGTCGTACACCTCGCGCACGATGGAGCCCTCGGCGAGCTTGGCCGGGTACATGCCCAGGCGCATCGTCCCGCCCATGTCGCCCTCGCCCGCCACGATGTCGAGCTGCTCGGCCATGGTGGAGATGACGGGGTGGCCGGTGGCGGAGTCGAACTCCGTCGAGTTCGCGTCGGGGATGTCGGCCAGGTTCCGGGCCGCCTCGATCACGATGCACTGCAGGCCCAGGCAGAGGCCGAGCAGCGGAATCCGGTGCTCGCGGGCGTACTGGATCGCGCCCACCTTGCCGGACACACCGCGGTCGCCGAAGCCGCCCGGGATGCAGATCGCGTCGACGTCACCGAGCTGCCCCGCGGCGCCGGCCGGGGTCTTGCAGTCGTCCGAGGTGACCCACTTGATCTTCACGCGGGCGCGATTGGCGAAGCCGCCCGCGCGCAGCGCCTCGGTGACCGAGAGGTAGGCGTCGGGCAGGTCGATGTACTTGCCGACCAGCGCGAGGTTGATCTCGTGGTCCGGCTTGTGGACGCGGTCGAGCAGGTCGTCCCAGGTGGTCCAGTCCACGTCGCGGAACGGGAGGTCCAGCTTGCGGACGACATAGGCGTCCAGGCCCTCGCCGTGCACGGTCTTCGGAATGTCGTAGATCGAGCGGGCGTCGGGGCAGGCGACCACGGCGGCCTCGTCGACGTCGCACATCAGCGAGATCTTGCGCTTGATCGCGGTGGGGACCTCGCGGTCGCAGCGCAGAACGATCGCGTCTGGCTGAATACCGATGTTCCTGAGGGCGGCGACCGAGTGCTGGGTCGGCTTCGTCTTCAGCTCACCCGAGGGGCCGATGTACGGGAGGAGCGAGATGTGGACCACGAAGACGTTGTCCCGGCCGACCTCGTGACGGACCTGGCGGACGGTCTCCAGGAACGGCAGCGACTCGATGTCGCCGACCGTGCCGCCGACCTCGGTGATGACGACATCCACCTCGTCCGTCGCCATGCGGCGGATGCGGTGCTTGATCTCGTTGGTGATGTGCGGGATGACCTGCACGGTGTCGCCCAGGTACTCGCCGCGCCGCTCCTTGGCGATGACCGTCGAGTACACCTGCCCGGTGGTCACGTTGGCCGAACCGTCCAGGTCACGGTCGAGGAAGCGCTCGTAGTGGCCGATGTCCAGGTCGGTCTCGGCGCCGTCGTTGGTGACGAACACCTCACCGTGCTGGAACGGGTTCATCGTGCCCGGGTCGACGTTCAGGTAGGGGTCGAGCTTCTGCATCACGACCCGCAGCCCCCGCGCTTTGAGCAGCATGCCCAGGCTGGAGGCGGTGAGGCCCTTGCCGAGCGAGGAGGCGACACCCCCGGTGACGAAGATGTGCTTGGTCGTCGTGGATTTGGGCGGCATGGCCAAGAGGGGGCTCCCGTGGTCGCGGTCTTGAGGTGCGGTGCGGCTGCCAGAACCGGAGGTTTCCGGAGGTGCCGTCGCTGCGGTACGGGGGACCCTTATTCTCGTTGGGGCGCCCACCGGTCCACGGGCTACCAGGGTATCAGCGACGCGGGGAGGCTGCTTCCGGCCACGCTCTGCACATACGTCGACACGGACGTACGACCGTCACGTGACACTCACCCGTTGCTCACTCGTTCGGCGCAGTCGCGTTGCCGGGAGCGGCACGCGGATCATCGAGGTGCGACGTATCCTGCTCGGACACTCGCTGCCGAGCACCCCGGGAAACGGCAACACCCCCGCCCGTCTCCGGAACAACAAGAGCTCGTCAGTTCGTTGAACATCGACTGCACCATTTCCGTTGGGTCGGTGAACGACGACTTTTCACACCGACCCCTTGACCGCAAAGAGCGACCGCCCCTTTTTGAGGGGCGACGTGGCCGTTCGACTGGAGTTGCACGTGGCCGGGCGCATCGAAGACTACGCACTCATTGGAGACATGCAGATCGCCGCACTGGTCTGCCAGGACGGCACAGTGGACTGGCTGTGCCTGCCCCGATTCGACTCCCATGCCGTCTTCGCGGGACTCCTCGGCACGGAGGAGCACGGTTTCTGGCGCCTCGGTCCGGCCCACGCCTCCGACGCCGAGCCGCCCAGAGCGTCCCGGCGCACCTACCGCGGCGACTCGCTGATCCTGGAGTCCGAGTGGGACACCCCGCGCGGCACGGTCCGGGTGACCGATTTCATGCCGCCGCGTGACGGCGCCCCGCAGCTGATCCGGATCGTCGAGGGCGTCACCGGCCGGGTGCCGATGCGCTCGGCCCTGCGGATGCGTTTCTCGTACGGGCGTGTGGTGCCCTGGGTGCACAGGCACGAGGGGCGCACGGTGGCCGTCGCCGGCCCCGACTCGGTGTGGTTCGACACCGCCTGCGAGACCTACGGCAAGGGTCTGACCACGTACGCGGACTTCACGGTGGCCCCGGGCGACCGGATCGCGTTCGCCATCTCGTGGGAGCCCTCGCACAAGCAGCCGCCCGCGCTGCCGGAGCCGGAGCAGGCGCTGGAGGCGACCGAGGAGTTCTGGCGGGAGTGGGTCGAGCACTGTACGTACCACGGCCCCTACCGTGAGGCAGTGGTCCGCTCGCTGATCACGCTGAAGGCCCTGACGTACGCGCCCACGGGCGGCATCGTCGCCGCCCCGACGACCTCCCTGCCGGAGCACGTCGGCGGCGTACGCAACTGGGACTACCGCTACACCTGGCTGCGCGACGCGGCCATCACCCTCTCCTCGCTGCTGCGCACCGGCTACCGCGAGGAGGCCCGCGCCTGGCGCGAGTGGCTGCTGCGCGCGGTCGCCGGCGATCCGGAGAACCTCCAGATCATGTACGGCATCGCGGGCGAACGGGAGCTGGGCGAGGCCGAGTTGGACTGGCTGCCGGGATACGAAAGCTCGGCGCCGGTGCGCGTCGGCAACGGCGCGGCGCACCAGCTCCAGCTCGATGTGTACGGCGAGGTCATCGAAGCCCTGCACCTGGCCCACATGACGGGCCTGGCGCGCAACGACTACGCCTCGCTCCTCCAGCTGAAGCTGATCCGCTACCTGGAGAAGCACTGGGACGAGCCGGACGAGGGCATCTGGGAGGTGCGCGGTCCGCGCCGCCACTTCGTGCACTCCAAGGTGATGGCCTGGGTCGCGGTCGACCGCACGATCAAGCTGATCGAGTCCGGTGACGCGGACGGCCCGCTGGAGAAGTGGCGCGAGCTGCGCGACGACATCCACCGGGACGTGTGCGAGCGGGGCTACGACAAGGAGCGCAACACGTTCACGCAGTCGTACGGCTCCAAGGAGCTGGACGCCTCGCTGCTGCTCATCCCGCAGATGGGCTTCCTGCCGCCCGACGACAAGCGCGTGATCGGCACGATCGAGGCGATCCAGCGGGAGCTGTCGACGCCGGACGGCTTCATCCTGCGCTACCCGACCTCGGGCGAGGAAGAGGGCGTGGACGGGCTGCCGGGCGACGAGGGCGCCTTCCTGGCCTGCTCGTTCTGGATGGCGGACGACCTGGCGATGATCGGCCGCGTGGACGAGGCCCGCAAGCTCTTCGAGAAGCTGCTGGCCCTGCGCAACGATCTGGGGCTGCTCGCCGAGGAGTGGGACCCGACCCTCCAGCGCCAGGTGGGCAACTTCCCGCAGGCGTTCAGCCACGTGCCGCTGATCGACACGGCTCTCCGGCTGACGGCTTCGGGCGCGTACGGCGGCTGAGGCTCGGCCGGGCCCCCCGGGGACTGCCGACGGGCGGGGCCCGGCCGGGGCCCGCCCGTCGGGGTAGCGTCACCGCATGGACAGCCGTTCCGACAGCCGTTTCGACAGCCAGAACACCCAGGGCGCCGGGATCACCGTGCAGCGGGCCCTGGAGCTGCCCGGGCTGCGCAGCGGCCTGCCGGAGGTGCTCGCGGGGGCCGACCGGCTGCACCGCACGGTGCGCTGGGTGCACGCGGGCGAGGTGCCGAACATCGCCTCGCTCCTCAAGGGCGGCGAGCTGCTCCTGACCACCGGCTACGGCCTGGGCACCCGCCCCGCCGACCAGCGCGCGTTCGTCCGCACCCTGGCCGAGCGCGGTATCGCGGCCCTCGTGGTCGAACTGGGCCCCCGCTTCACCCGGCTGCCCGCGGCCCTCGTGGAGACGGCCAGGACCGCCGGGCTCCCGCTGGTCCAGCTGCACCGGGAGGTGCCCTTCGTGACGGTCACGGAGGAGGTGCACACCGAGATCGTCAACGGCCACTACGCGCTGCTCCAGCGTGCCGAGGAGGTCCACCGCCGCTGCACGGAGGCCCTGCTTGGCGGCGGCGGAGTGCCCCAGGTGCTTCGCATCCTGGCGGACTTCAGCGGCAACCCCGTCTTCCTGGAGACCGCGGACGGCCGGCTCCTGTACGCCGCCGGGGCCGGACCCGCGGACACGGATCCGCTCCAGGTGTGGGAGGGGCTGCGCGGGCAGCACAAGGACGCGCCGCCGGCCGGGACGACGATCGTGGACGTGCCCGGCGGCGGACCTGGCGCCGGCTCGGTCCGGGCCCGGCTGGTCCTGCTGCCGGTCGGCAACCCGGTGGCGCCGGTGCACCGGATCGCGGCCGAGCGGGCCGCGGGCAGCCTTGCCGTGGTCCTGATGCAGGCCCGCCAGGAGGAGGAGCTGGCGGCACGCGGACGCGGCGACTTCCTCACCGACCTCGCGGAGGGCCGTATCGACGCCGCGGACGCCCCCGCGCAGGCCCGGGTCCTCGGCTTCAAGCCGGGCGCCGGTCCGCTCCTGCCGGTGGTCATGCGGCTCGCCGACGGGCTCTCCCCGGGCGGCGGCTGGGCGGTGCTGGCGCGCGCGGTCGCGGAGGAGCTCGCGTCGATCGGGGTACCGGTGCTGCTCGGCGTACGTCCCGTCGAGGGCCGTGTCCCGCTGCTGCTCGGGCTGCGCTCGGAGTCCGAGCGGTCGGCCGTGGCGGACCGCGTCGCGGCGGCCCTGCGGGCGGGTGTCGAGCGGGCCGGTATGCAGCGGCCGGGGGCGCAGCCGCCGGTCGTGGTGGTCGGGGTCGCGGGCGGCTGGGCGGCCGCGTCGGCGGGGCTGCGGCACGCCGCGCAGACGGCGACGGCGGCCCAGGGGCTGTCCGACCGCCCCTGGTACGACGCCCGGCGTCTCGACATCGACCTGCTGCTGTGGCGGCTGCGCGACGATCCGGACCTGGCGGCGTTCGTGGACCGCGCGATCGGGCCCCTGCGCGACCACGACAACCGTTCCAAACCGCCGCTGCTGCCGACCCTGCAGACGTATCTGGCGCACGCGGGCCGCAAGGCGGAGACGGCCCGCGAACTCCACCTCAACCGGCAGACGCTCTACAACCGCCTCGCCCGGATCGGCGAGTTGCTGGGCACGGACCTGGACGACCCGCAGACGGTCCTGGCGTTGAGCCTGGCGCTGCGGGCCCGCAGACACGTCCCCTAGTCCCCTAGGGATCGGGGCAGCTCAGGGGAGCGGTGTCGGCTGGGTCAACTCGTCGTACACACTGAGCACTTGGGTGACCGTCTCGTCCTCCGTGGGCCAGCCGGCCGCCTGCCGTACGCCCTTCTCGCCGAGCAGCTCGCGGCGGCCGGGATCGTCCAGCAGGCGTACGACGGCCACGGCGAGCGCTTCGGCATCGCCGTACGGCACGAGTTCGGCGGCGTCGCCGACCAGTTCGGGGATGCCGCCGACCGCCGTCGCGACGAGTGGCACGCGCGCGTGGAGGGCCTCCTGGGCCAGGACGGAGCGGGACTCCCAACTGCTGGTCAGGAGGGCGAGATCGGCGGCCGCGAGCAGCTCGCCCACGTCGTCGCGCCGCCCGACGAGCCGCACCGGCAGCTCCTCGTCCTCGATCCGCCGTTGCAGGACCGTACGCAGCGGCCCCTCCCCCGCGATCACCAGCAGCGGCACCGGTTCGAGCCGACGCCATGCGCGCGCCGCGTCGAGCAGGACCTCGTATCCGCGCTGCCGGTCCAGGGAGCCGACGGACATGAGCAACGGCCGTCCCGTGGCGCCGAGTTCGGCACGGGCCTTGGGGCGCAGCCGGTCGGGGTCGTCCCGGTCGACGGGCTTGCGGAGCACCGGGAGGGCGACCGCGGCGAGCCGTGCGTCCCGGGCGCCCCGGCTGCGGGCCCGGTCGACCAGGTCGGAGGAGGTGCCGAGCACGACCGCGGCGGCCTTGGCGACCCGCCGTTCGAGCAGCCGCAGCAGATGGGCCCGGGTGCCCTCGGCCTCCGCGCGGGTGTGCCAGGTGACGACGAGCGGAGTGCGGCGCCCGCTGAGCGCGAGGGCGGCGCGCAAGGAGGCGTGCAGTCCGTGCGCGTGCACCAGGTCGGCGTCCGCGCAGGCGGCCCGGAGCGCGGCGACGGAGGCGGGGTCGCCGCTGCGGGGCACGGGGACGTGTTCGGCACCGACGCCTGCGAAGTCATAGGTGCGATCGGCCTCGGCGGGAGCGCACACGGTGACCCGCACACCGCGGGCGACCAGGCCCGAGGCCAGCGATCGCACATGCGCGCTGCTGCCCGCGCTGCCGCCGCCGAGCACCTGCACGGTGCGCAGCGGCGACTGGCCGTGCGGTGAGTGGCTGCTCACGAGGCTCACGTGGCCGGGGCTCCTGGTTCGGCGTCGGACGGTCACGAAGAAACGTACAGAAGGATCGTGCGGCAGGGGTGGACCGCGCGAAGTGCTCCGGTTCCCGTCAAGGATGCCAGGGCGCGGGGGTGTTGCGGGACCGGCGGGCGCGCGCTGCGACGGTGGTCCGGGCACCTCAGGGCGGACGCGGTCACTCACATGAGTGAGAAGCGTACCGAGTGCGAGCGCTGCGCGCGGGGTGGGACGCCAGGCCCCACCCCTGCCGGGTCTCCAAGGCGCGTACACGCGGTGCGCACCCACTCAGAGGGGCGCACGCTCACTTCCGCGCGCCGATCGAGCGTGCCAGCTCGCTCACCCTCTCCCCGTACACCGTCGCGGCCACCAACGCGGCGGCGTGGGCGAGGAGTCCGGCCCGTCCGTTGCCCGCGACGATCGCGGCGCCCAGCGCGGCACCGAGGGCGTGCGCCCCGCTGTCGCCGATCATCGCGCGCTCGCCGAGGTCGTCGGGCAGGACGGCGGCAGCTGCGCCCATGGCGGCCGCGGCCAGCTCACCCGCGGCTCCCTGCCGTAGCAACCCGGGGGCTCCCAGGGCCAGTACGGCCCCGGCGGCCCGCCCGGGGCGTACGTCCACGAGGTTGACGAAGTGCGCGGTCCCGGCGATGACGACTCCCGCCAGCGCCTTGTCCGGGAGCCGCTCCTCGAGGAGCGCCCCCGCGACGAGCCCGGCGGCGGAGATCCCGAACAACTTCACCGCACCGCTGGTGACTTCGCCCTTCCGCAGCGCGGCGAGATGCTCCCGGAACCCGCGCCGCGGATCCCCGGCCCCCGCGACGTCGTCGTACGCACCGCACGCCCCGGCGGCAAGGACCACGAACCCCGCGGCCGGCCGGACCCGCCCGGCCCCGAGCGCGGCACCGGCGACGGCGGCGGGCCCGGCGTACAACTCGACGGTCCGCCCGGCGTAGTTCTGCCGCTCCCAACGCCCCCGTCCGCCGGGCGCGTTGGCGCGCAGGGCGGCGATTCCCGCGCGCGTGGCCGCCGCGGCGAGCCCGAACGAGCCGCCTCTTCGTGTGATCATATGAACCACCCTAGGGACCGAAATCCGCGGGCCCTCCCGGGGCCCGCCACCCGTCCGCCGCCCGAGCCGTCGGGCAGACCGCTCCCCCGTCCGCCCCAGCTGACAGGCAGCCCGGTAACCGTCCGCCCCGGCCGTCACCGCGGACCCGCTATCCGTCCGCCCCGGGCGTCCGCCCCGGCCGTCAGCCGGGCGGCTATCCGTCCGCCCGGACCGCTATCCGTCCGCCCGGGCCGTCGCCAGCAGTTCCTCCGCGTGGGCCCGGGCCGTCTGGGAGTCCTCCTGGCCCGCGAGCATGCGGGAGAGTTCGCGGATGCGGTCCTCGCCCTCCAGGACCTTCACGCCGGAGCGGGTGACGGTCCCGTCGTTCGTCTTCTCGACCAGCAACTGCCGGTCGGCGAAGGCCGCCACCTGGGGAAGGTGTGTGACGACCACGACCTGCGCGCTCTTCGCGAGCCGGGCGAGACGCCGGCCGATCTCGACCGCGGCCTTGCCGCCGACCCCCGCGTCGACCTCGTCGAACAGATACGTCGGCACGGGATCCGTGCCCGCGAAGACGACCTCCACCGCGAGCATCACCCGCGACAGCTCACCACCGGACGCCCCCTTGGCGATGGGCCGCGGCGGCGCTCCGGGGTGCGGGGCCAGCAGCAGTTCGACCTCGTCGACACCCGCCGGGCCGTAGGCGACCGTGCGCCCGCCCACCTCCGCGCCCTCCGGGTCCTCGGTCTGCCGGATGTCGAACGACACGCGCGCGTGCGGCATGGCGAGCGACGCCAGCTCCGCGGTCACGGCGGCGGCGAACCGTTCGGCGGCCTCCGTCCGCGCGTCCGTCAACGCCTGTGCGAGCCCGCCCAGTTCGGTCCGCAGCGCGTCCCGCTCGGCGGTCAGCTCCCCGATCCGCTCGTCGTCGCCGTCGAGTTCGGTGAGCCGCGCGGCGCTCTGCTCGGCCCAGTCCAGCACGCCGTCGATGTCCTGGCCGTACTTGCGGGTCAGCTGGGTGAGGGCGGCCCGGCGCTCCTCGACGGCCGCCAGCCGCAGCGGATCGGCGTCCAGGTCGTCGGCGTAGCCCGCGAGCTCCCCCGCCACATCGCCCAGCAGGATCCCGATCTCGCCGATCCGCCCGGCGAGCGCGCCAAGGGCCGCGTCATGGGACCGTACGGCGTCCAGCGCCCGGTGCGCGCCCGCGACGAGCGTCGCCGCGTCGATGCCCTCGGGGTCCTCCGGATTGCCCGCGAGCGCGGCATGCGCGGCCGTGGCGGCCGACGCCAGCGCCTCCGCGTGGCCGAGCCGCTCGGCCTCCGCGGCCAGCTCCACGTCCTCGCCCGCGCGCGGTTCGACGGCCGCGATCTCGTCGAGCCCGAAGCGCAGCATGTCGGCTTCCTGGGCGCGCTCTCGCGCGCGCGTGGTGATCTCCTCCAGCTCCGCCGAGATCGCGCGCAGCCTCCGGTACGCCCCCGCGTACTTGGCGAGCGGCGCGGCGACCGCGTCGCCCGCGTACCGGTCGAGCGCCTGCCGCTGCCGGGACAGCTTGAGCAGCCCCTGCTGGTCGGTCTGCCCGTGCACGGCGACGAGTTCGTCGGCGAGCTCCGCGAGCACGCCCACCGGCACGGACCGCCCGCCCAGGTGCGCCCGGGAGCGCCCCTCGGCGGAAACGGTACGGCTGATGAGCAGCGCACCGTCGTCGAGTTCGGCGCCCGCCTCCTCGGCCCGTACGACCGCCGACCCGCCCGTGGGTACGGTGATCCGCCCCTCCACGACCGCGTTCTTCGCGCCGATCCGCACGAGGGCCGGGTCCGCGCGGCCGCCGAGCAGCAGCCCGAGGCTGGTGACCACCATCGTCTTGCCCGCACCGGTCTCACCGGTCACGGCGGTGAAGCCGGGCGACAGCTCGACGACTGCGTCGTCGATGACTCCGAGCGACCGTATCCGCATCTCCTCCAACACGGACACGACCTTACGAGGTCAGGGAGCGGAAGTGCGACGGGCCCCGCCCCGCTGGTGCGAAGGCGCAGGTGGCGGGAGCACGATCCGGAGCCGTGTCACCCGCGGGGGTGGCCCGCGGAAAGGCCGCGGAGGTGGGGTTTTCCCCAGCCCGGTGCTGGCGCGGCCCCCCTGTCGGCCCTGGGGCGCTCCCCATGGCGCAAGATCCACTCGTCGCGCCAGCCTGGACCCATGACCACCGGCCTGGCCCGAGCGGCCCTTCGTGCGCACCGACCCGCCTTCGCCGGGACGGCGGTCGCGGCGCTGTTCGCGTCGACCGTGGTGAGCGCGGCCACGTCGGTACTCCTGGCGACGAGCGCCGACGGGCTGCCCGCACGGGCCCGCGCACAGCTCGCCGAGAGCGAGGTCGGCGGCATGGCGGCCGTCCTGCTGATCGGCTCGATCTACATGTCGATTTTCGTGATCGCCTCGACGATGGGCACGGCCGTGGCGCAGCAGTACCGCGAGCTGGCCATGGTCCGCGCGATCGGCGCGAGGCCCCGCCAGGTGCGCCGCGCCGTCGCCGGACAGGCACTGGCCGCCTCGGTCCCGGCCGCACTGCTCGGATGCCTCCTGGGCGGCTTCCTGGCCCGGGCGTGGTGCGCGGGCATGAAGGAGCACGGTCTGCTGCCCCGGGAGGTCGTCTTCCACCCCGCGTGGCTCGCCCTGCCGGTGTGCCTGGGGGTGGCGGTGGTGACCTCGACGCTCGCGGCCCTGCTGTCCTCCCTGCGCTTCTCGCTGCTGCGCCCGGCCAGGGCCCTGGCCGAGGCCGCGGCCGGCCGCCGGCACCTGGGCGTCCTCCGGGCTCCGCTCGGCCTCACGGCGCTCGCGGGCGCGTGCGCCCTCTCCGTCCTGCTCTCCCACCAGCCCGCGGAGAAGGCCGGGCAGGGCGCGTTCCTGGTCCTCATCCTCTGCTGCGCCGGGGTGGGCCTGCTGGGCCCGCGCATCGTGGGTCCCGCGGCCCGCCTGGTCTCCGCGCTCGTCGGCCGCCTCGGCCCGAGCGCCCGGCTCGCGATGCTCAACGTCCGGTCCCAGCCGAGGCGTTTCTCGGCCGCGGTCGTGCCGCTCGTCCTCGTCGTCGGCTTCGGCCTGACGAAGATCGCGCTGCACACCACCGCCGAGCACCGCACGGGTTCGCCGGGCAGCCCGGGCGAGGTCTGGCTCGACTACGCGGGGACGGCGCTGTACGCGGGGTTCGCCGCGATCGCCGCCGCGAACACCCTCTGCATGATCTCCTTCGAGCGCCGCCGTGACATCGCCCTCCTGCGCGTCATCGGCACGCAGACCCGCCAGATACGCGCCATGGCGGCCTGGGAGGCGGTCGTGGTCGCCGGTACGGCCCTGCTGCTGGGCGCCGCGATCGCCCTCGGCACCCTCGCACCGATCCTCGACACGGCCTTCGGCTCCCCGGTCCCGTACGTCCCGTGGACCGTCCTGGCCGGGATCGGCGCGGGCACGCTGCTGCTCACCCTGTCGGCCACCGGACTGCCGGTACGTGCGGTGATGCGGCGCCGAGCGATCACGGTCGTCGGCGCCGCGTGAGAGCCGCATGAGACCTCGTGAGAGGCGTCGTGAGAGGCCTCGCGGGAGGCCTCGTACGGCAGGGCCGGCCTGATCCGCCGGACCGGCCTTAGTGCGGCGCCCCCCGCCACCCCGCCACCGGCAGCGCGAACTTGGCCACCAGCCGGTCGGTGAACGACGCATGGTGCAGCCGCGCCAGCCGTACCGGCACGGCGCCCCGGCGCACCTCGACCCGCGCGCCCTGCGGCAGTTCGACCGTCCGCCGCCCGTCGCACCACAGCACCCCGTGCGGCGTGTCCGGCTGGACCTCGACCGCGAGGACCGAGTTCGGCGAGGTCACCAGCGGCTTGGCGAACAGGGCGTGCGCGCTGATCGGCACCATGAGCAGCGCCTCGACCTCCGGCCACACCACGGGTCCGCCCGCGGAGAAGGCGTACGCCGTCGACCCGGTCGGGGTCGCGCAGACGATGCCATCGCAGCCGAACCCGGTCACCGGCCGCCCGTCGATCTCCAGCACGACTTCGAGGAGCCGCTCGGCGGAGACCTTCTGCACGGCGGCCTCGTTGAGCGCCCAGTCGGTGTGCACGATGTCGCCGTTCTTGTGCACGACGACGTCGACGGTCATGCGCTCCTCGACCTCGTACGCCTTCGTCACCACCCGGTCGACAACCTTGTCGAGATCGTCGCGCTCGGCCTCCGCGAGGAAACCGACGCGGCCGAGGTTGACGCCGAGCATCGGCACGCCGGAGGCGCGGGCGAACTCGGCGCCGCGCAGCAGCGTGCCGTCACCGCCGAGAACGATGAGCAGTTCACAGCCGTCGAGGCACTGCGGAGTCGCCTCCTTGACCAGCTCCACCTCGTCCGGCAGCGGCAGGTCGGCCGCCTCCGCCTCGAGGACGCGTACACCGAGGCCTGATCTCAGCAGCCCCTGTACGACGAGTTCGGCGCTGCGGATCGCAGCGGGCCGCCCGGTGTGGGCGAGCAGGAAAACAGTACGAGCTCGGGTCTGAGTCAACGCGGCCCCTCCGCCACTGCACGGTCAACGTCGGCCGGGTCCAGTTCGGCTGCTCCGGCCCGCAGCCACAGAAAGTACTCGACATTGCCCGAGGGTCCGGGCAGCGGGCTGGCCGTCACGCCCTTCACCCCGAGGCCCAGTTCCCAGGCGCGCCCGGCCACACCGCGCACGGCCTCGGCGCGCAACTCGGGGCTGCGCACGACACCACCACTGCCCAGCCGCTCCTTCCCCACCTCGAACTGCGGCTTGACCATCATCACCAGATCGGCCCCGGGGGCCGTGCACCGCACGAGGGCGGGCAGCACCAGGCCCAGTGGGATAAAGGACAGATCCCCGACAACAAGATCCACGGGCTCCCCATCGATCGCCTCCAACGTCAACTCGCGTACGTTCGTACGGTCCTTGACGGTGACGCGTTCATCGCTCTGCAGAGACCACGCGAGTTGTCCGTAACCGACGTCGACGGCGACGACGTGCGCGACCCCCGCCCGCAGCAGTACGTCGGTGAAGCCGCCCGTGGACGCGCCGGCGTCCAGCGCCCGCCGTCCCTCGACCGTCAGCCCCTGCGGTACGAAGGCGGCGAGCGCGCCGGCGAGCTTGTGCCCGCCGCGCGAGACGTAGTCGGGGTCGCTGTCGTCCTGGGTGACCAGGATCGCGGCCGCGGTCTCCACCTGGGTGGCGGATTTGGTCGCGAGGGTCTTACCGACGGTGACCCGGCCCGCGGCGATCAGCTGGCCGGCATGCTCGCGCGAGCGCGCCAGCTTCCGACGGACCAGCTCGGCGTCGAGGCGTCGGCGTGCCACTCCTGCCACGTTCGGTTCAGCTCCTGCGGTCGTACGAGGTGGGGGGCGCCGGAGGTCCCGGGCGGGCGTCGAGCGCGGTGAGCGCGTCACGCAGCCCCCGGTGTACATCCTCGTACACCTCGACGTGTCCGTCCGTGGCGAGGTGGTCGGCGTCGGCCAGCCGGTCGAGCTGGGCGTCGACCTCGGCGTTGCCGGTGGAGGTGCGGGCCACGTACAGGGGCGCGGGCGCGGCCGGGTCGTCCTCGGGTGCCGCCGCCTCCCGCGCAGGCTCTGTGGCCGACGCCTGTGGCGGGACCTCGGCCTCTGACACTGAGTCGCTCATGCCTCGACGCTACCCCGAAGCACTGGGGTACCGTCGATCACGATGGCGACGATCGAGGAGTGCCGTGCGGCACTCGACAAGCTCTCGGACAACATGGCGGCCTCCGAAGGGGAAGTACGCGGCGCGGCGGCCCTGGACCGCTCGCTGAGCTGCCGTATCACCGACCTGGACATCACCTTCGCCGGCCGGCTCAAGGACGGCCGGATCGAAGTGGTGGACACGTATGAGGGTCCGCCCCGCGAGAAGGCCCAGATACGGCTCACGATGACCGGCGACGACCTGGTCGCGATGGTCGACGGCGAGCTGAACTTCGCGAAGGCCTGGGGTTCCGGCCGGGTGAAGCTGGAAGCGGGCCTGCGCGATCTCCTCCGGCTCAGAAGTCTTCTGTAGCCGGTCTGTGCTGTGGCCGCCGCGGGGTGCGGTGTTCCGTGACCGCCACGGGCCGCGGCGCCTTCCGTGACCGCCACGGGCCGCGGCGCCTTCCGTGACCGCCACGGGCCGCGGTGGCCACAGCGGCCTTTCTGTGGCCGCCGCAGCCCCGCGACCGGCTCAGGAGCCTCTTTGGAGCCTCTTCTGCAGCCCGCAGCCCCGCGTCCGTCTCAGGAGCCCCCCGTAGCCACCGTTGCGGCCTCCGCGGCCGGTCCGGCCGCCGCGGCTGCCACCCGCGCCCTGCGGGCCGCCGGCACCACCAGCGGTGTGCCCGTCTCCGGGTCGTCGATGACCTGGCAGCGCAGGCCGAAGACCTCCTCGACCAGCTCGGCCGTGACGATGTCGTTCGGCGCCCCCTCGGCGACGGCCCGGCCGTCGCGCAGGGCGATCAGATGGGTGGCGTACCGGGCCGCGTGGTTGAGGTCGTGCAGTACGGCGACGAGCGTGCGGCCCTGCTCCTCGTGGAGTTCGGCGCACAGGTCGAGCACGTCGATCTGGTGCTGGATGTCGAGGTAGGTCGTCGGCTCGTCGAGCAGCAGCAGCGGCGTCTGCTGCGCGAGCGCCATGGCGATCCACACGCGCTGGCGCTGGCCGCCGGAGAGCTCGTCGACATAGCGGTCGGCCAGCTCGGCGACCCCGGTCGACTCCATGGACTCCCGCACGACCCGCTCGTCCTCGGACGACCACTGCCGCAGAAGTCCCTGGTGCGGATAGCGGCCGCGCCCCACGAGGTCGCCGACGGTGATGCCGTCGGGCGCGATCGACGACTGCGGGAGCAGCCCGAGCGTCCGCGCGACCTTCTTCGCGGGCATCGACTGGATGACCTGTCCGTCGAGCAGGACGCGCCCCTCGGCCGGCTTGAGCATCCGCGAAAGGGCACGCAGCAACGTGGACTTGCCGCACGCGTTGGGGCCGACGATCACCGTGAAGGAGTTGTCGGGAATCTCCACCGACAGCTGCTCGGCGATGACGCGCTGGTCGTAGGCGAGGGTGACGTTGTCGGCGGACAGGCGGTTCACAGTGCTCCTTCGGGTGTTCTTGTTCGCTCGGCCGCTCATATCCGGCCCGCCTTGCGCTCGGTGACGAGCAGCCACAGCAGGTAGACCCCGCCGAGCACTCCGGTCACGACGCCGACCGGCAGCTGGTCGGCGCCGAAGGCCCGCTGCGAGGCCCAGTCCGCGACGATCAGCAGGGTCGCGCCCATGCACATGGAGGGAATCAGGTTCGGGCCCGGCGAGCGGGTCAGTCGCCGGGCCAGCTGCGGCGCGGTGAGCGCCACGAAGCCGACCGGGCCGGCGGCGGCGGTGGCCCCGGCGGTGAGCAGCACGGCGGACAGCAACAGCAGCAGCCGTACGCGCTCGACGCGCACTCCGAGGGCGTACGACACGTCGTCGCCCATCTCGGTCATCCGCAGGCCGCGCGCGTTCGCCAGGACGAGCGGTACGAGGACGGCGCACAGCCAGACCAGCGGCCAGACCTGCTCCCACCCACGGCCGTTGAGCGATCCGGTCATCCACACCACCGCACGGGCCGCGTCGACGATGTCGGCCTTGGTCATCAGGTAGCCGTTGACCGCCGTGACCATCGCCGAGATGCCGATACCGACCAGGACCAGTCGATAACCGTGCACACCCCGCTTCCAGGCGAGCAGATAGATGGCCAGTCCGGTCGCGAGTCCGCCGACGAGCGCGCCGAGGGCGACCTGGGCGGCGCTGCCCGAGAACAGCACGATCATGACGAGCGCACCGGCCGTCGAGCCCTGGCCGACGCCGAGGACGTCCGGGCTGCCCAGCGGATTGCGGGAGATGGACTGGAACAGCGCGCCGCCGAGCCCGAGCGAGGCACCGACCAGGAGCCCGACGAGAACCCGCGGCAGCCGCAGCTCGTTGACGATGAACTCCTGGCCGGCGTTGCCGTTGCCGACCAGCGTCCTCAGGACGTCGGCGGCCGGAATCGGGAAGTCGCCGGTGCCGATCAGCACGACACTCGCGGCGAGCGCGGCGACCAGGAGCAGGACGACGACGGTGACGGCGCGGACGTCGAGCCGTAGGGACAGACCGCCGGGCGTGCGCACGGTCCGCGTGGGCAGCGCCGGCTTACGGGTGGTCTTCACAGCTGAGCCGTCCTCCGCCGTCGTACGAGATAGATGAAGACCGGGCCGCCGATGATCGCGGTGACGATGCCGACCTGGAGTTCCGCGGGCCGCGCCACGATCCGCCCGACGACGTCGGCGCCGAGCAGCAGGACGGGCGACAGGACGGTCGCGTACGGCAGGATCCAGCGCAGGTCGGGCCCGGTGAAGGACCGTACGACGTGCGGGACCATCAGCCCGACGAAGACGATCGGCCCGCAGGCGGCGGTCGCGGCGCCGCACAGGACGGTGGCGGCGGCCATGGACAGGGCACGGGTGCGGTTGAGGTTGGCGCCGAGCGCACGGGCGGTGTCGTCGCCCATGGCCATGGCGTTCAGCGGCCGGGCGAGGGCCAGCGCGAGGACCGTGCCGATCACCAGGAACGGCAGGACCTGCATGATCATCGAGTCCGTCGCCGAGGCCAGCGAACCGACCGTCCAGAAGCGCATCTTGCCGAGCGCGGCGTCATCCATGATCATCACGGCCTGGAGGTAGCCGTAGAGCGCGGCGCTGATCGCGGTGCCCGCGAGGGCGAGCCGCACGGGGGTGGCGCCCCGGCTGCCACCGAGGAACCACACCAGGGCCCCCACCGCGGCGGCTCCGAAGAAGGCGAACCACACATAGCCGCTCAGCGTCGTGACGCCGAAATAGGTGATGGCGGTGACGACGGCCGCGGACGCACCCGCGTTGATCCCGAGCAGTCCCGGGTCGGCCAGCGGATTGCGGGTGAGCGCCTGGAGGACGGCTCCGGAGAGCCCGAGCGCGGCGCCGACGAGCAGTCCGAGAACGGTGCGCGACCGCCGCTCACCGACCACGACGTCGGCATACGTCCCCGAGTCGTGGAACAGGCCGTGCCAGACCTGGTCCAGGGGCAGCTCTTTCGCGCCGATCGCGATGCTCGCCAGGGCGACGAGCACCAGGATCACAACGGACACAAGGAGCCCAACGGCACGTATCGCCCGGCGGGTTGGGGGCGCGGGGGCGGTCTCCGCGCGCTGTTCGGGGGGACTGTCGACCAACACGGGGGTTAGGTTAGCCTACCCTCGCTGCGGAACTCGATCCCGCCGGACCACGCCGCATCCGTGGAGTCCCTCCGCGCCGGACCCGGTGAAGCCGCCTGCCGGCGTCGCGCCCGTGCGACTGGAGCTCTCCCCCGGGAGCCGTGTCCTCTTCCACGCGCTCACGGCGGCCTCAAAGCCCCAGCCGCGCCAGCGCCTTCCCCCCGTCCAGCTCGCACGAGCCCTCGCCCGCAGCCGTCCAGGCCGCCGCGCACAGCGCCCGCAGCCCGTCCATGGCCTCTCCCTCGCCCGCGAGCTCCAGCCGTTCACTTCCGGCTGTCGCGGTCCAGCCACCGCAGCGAAACCCGTCGCCGGCCTCGACGACCTCCGGCTGCCCGGTCAGCAGTCCGCGCAGGTCCGCGTCGACATACGTCGGCCGGTGCCGCGGCGGCGCCGCCAGGAGCTGGGCGCCGTCGGTCACGCCGGTCAGGACGAGCAGCGAGTCCACCTCGCCGTTGAACGCGCCCTCGATGTCCGTGTCCAGCCGGTCCCCGACCACCAGCGGCCGCTCGGCGCCGGTGCGCAGAATCGTCTCGCGGTGCATCGGGGGCAGCGGCTTGCCCGCCACCTGCGGCTCGGCGCCGGTCGCTATCCGTACGACCTCCACCGCCGCCCCGTTGCCCGGAGCGATCCCACGCGCACTCGGAATCGTCAGATCGGTGTTGGACGCGAACCACGGCACCCCGCGCGCGATGGCGTAGGACGCCTCCGCGAAACGTCCCCAGGGCAGCTCGGGACCGCCGTAGCCCTGTACGACGGCCGCCGGGTCGTCCTCGGCCGAATCGACCGGCTCCAGCCCGCGCTCCCGCAGCGCCACCCGCAGTCCCTCGCCACCGATCACCAGCACACGCGCGCCCGCGGGCACCTGCTCGCTGATCAGCCGGGCGACGGCCTGCGCCGACGTGATGACGTCGGAGGGCCCGGTCGGTATCCCCAGTTCCGTGAGGTGATCGGCCACGGCGTCGGGCGTCCGCAGCGCGTTGTTCGTAACGTATGCGAGGTGCATCCCGCCCGCGCGGGCCGTGCCGAGCGACTCAACGGCATGAGCGATCGCGTTTCCCCCCGCGTACACCACCCCGTCGAGGTCGAGCAGCGCCGTGTCGTACGCCTCACTCAGGGCCTGCGTACTGCCCTCGGGCCGCGTCCTGACGGTCTGGCTCATTGCACATCGCTCCTCGTTCGATCCCTTTCCCCTGATCATCGCGCATGCCACCGACACACCGACACACTTAGGATGCCTCAATGAACTATGCAGGTCCCGCGGAGGAAACCCCGGCGCGCAGTGGCCTCGACCTGACACCGTTCCGGGGCCTGCGCTACGACCCCGACCGGGTCGGCAGCCTGGCCGCCGTGACATCGCCGCCGTACGACGTCGTCGTCCGGCCGGACGGGCTGCTCCACCTCGAATCGGCGGACCCGTACAACATCGTCCGGCTGATCCTCCCCCAGGCCGTCACGCCCACCGCCCGCAACGAACAGGCGGCGGACACCCTGGAGCACTGGCTCACCAAGGGCGTCCTCACCACCGACAGCGAGCCGGGTCTGTACGTCTACGAACAAAGCGACGGCAGCATGCTGCAACGCGGCATCATCGGCGCCCTGCGCCTGTCGGAGCCGTCGGACGGCGTGGTCCTCCCCCACGAGGACGTCATGCCGCACGTCATCGCGGACCGCGCGGCCCTGATGCGCGCGACCTCCGCCAACCTCGAACCCCTGCTGCTGACCTACCGCGGCAACGGCTCCGAGGCCGGCACGACGGCCGTCATCGAACGTACCGTCGAGAGCACTCCGCTGCTCTCGACGACCACGGAGGACGGTTTCAGCCATCGGCTGTGGGCGGTGACGGACCCCGCCGAGCTGGCCGAGATCCAGACCGATCTGGGCAGCCACCAGGCACTCATCGCCGATGGCCACCACCGCTGGGCGACGTATCTGCGTCTACGCGCGGAGCACCCTTCGCCGAGCCCCTGGGACTACGGGCTCGTCCTGCTGGTCGACACGGCCCGCTATCCGCTGCGCGTACGCGCCATCCACCGTCTGCTGCACCGGCTGCCGGTGGCGGACGCCCTGGCCGCTCTCACGGGCCTGTTCCGCGTCCGCCGCCTCGACCTGCCGCTCGCGGACGCCCTGGCCGCGCTGGCCGACTCCGCCTGCGCGGGCAACGCCTTCCTCCTCGCGGGTGATGGCGCCTTCCATCTGGTTGACCACCCGTCCCCGGACCTCCTGGCGCGTACGATCCCGGCGGACCACCCGGAAGCCTGGCGCACTCTCGACGCGACGGTCCTGCACGCCACGCTCCTGGACCACGTCTGGAACATCCCCGAGGACTCCCCCACGGACATCGCCTACATCCACGACACGGCCGCCACGGTCGAGAAGGCGGAGCGCGACGGCGGTACGGCCGTGCTGTTGCACCCGGTCCGCGAGGAGGTCGTACGGGACCTCGCCCGCCAGGGCGTGACGATGCCCCGCAAGTCGACGTCGTTCGGCCCGAAACCCGCGTCGGGGCTGGTGCTGCGCGCGCTGACGGTCTGAGAACCGCCCCTCAAACACGAAGGGCGGGCCTCCTTCCGGAGTCCCGCCCAATCATGAGATGACGTCAGCTCTTGTCGCCGTCGCCGTCGTTGTTGTCGTTGTTGTCGCTCTTGTCGTCACCGTGTCCGTCGCCGTCTTCAACGCCGGCTTCTACGACCTCGCGTACGACGTCGACCTGCTCCTCGTCCACGTCCGCGTCCGCGTCGCCCTCGGCGGCTGCCACTGGGGCCTCGGTCTCGCCCCGCGTGCCCTCGTCGCTCTCCTCGTCCTCGACGAGCGCGTCGACGAACTCGACACCGTCCATCTCGGCAAGGCGGTCCGAGGCGTCCGTGCTGCCGTCCTTGTCGGACTCGGCGGCCTTGGCGAACCACTCGCGCGCCTCGCTCTCGCGGCCCGCGGCGAGGAGCGCGTCGGCGTACGCGTACCGCAGTCGCGCGGTCCAGGGCTGCACCGAGTTGGAGGCCAGCTCGGGGCTCTGCAGCGTCACGATGGCGGCATCGAGCTGCCCCATGTCACGACGCGCTCCGGCGGCGACGAGCCGCATCTCGACCTGATCGGCCTTGTCGAGCTTGTGCACCTCGGGCGCACCGGCCATCTCCAGCGCCTTCTCGGGCCGGCCGAGACCGCGCTCGCAGTCCGCCATGACGGGCCACAGCTCGACGCCGCCGGTCATACGGCGGGCCGCACGGAACTCGCCGAGGGCCTCGCTGTACTTCTGGTTCGCGTACGCGGCGAAGCCGGCCGCCTCGCGCACGGCGGCGACGCGGGACGCCAGCCTCAGGGCCACCTTGGAGTACCCGTAGGCGCTCTCCGGGTCCTCGTCGATGAGCCGCGCGACCATCACCAGGTTCCTGGCGACGTCCTCGGCAAGCCCCTTGGGCAGGCTCAGCAGCTCCTGCCGTACGTCCTTGTCGATCTCCTCGCCCGTGACGTCGTCCGGGATCGGCAGCCGCTTGATCGGCTCACGGTCGCGGTCCCGCTCGTCGCGGAACCGGCCGCCACCGCGCCGGTCGTCGCCCTGCCGGTCGTCCCGGCCCCGGAAGCCGCCGGGGCGGCCGCCACGGTCATCACTACGCGGGCCACGCGAACCGCGGTCATCACGCCCACGGAAGCCCCCACGATCGCCGCCACGGTCATCACGCCGGTCATCACGCCGGAACCCACCACGGTCTCCGCCACGGTCGCCGCCGCGGTCATCACGCCGGTCATCACGACGGAACCCACCACGGTCACCACCGCGATCGCCACCGCGGTTGTCGTCGCGACGGAAGCCACCACGGTCTCCGCCACGGTCGTCACCGCGGTCATCGCGACGGAAGCCACCACGGTCGCCGCCACGGTCGTCACGCCGGTCATCGCGGCGGAAGCCGCCACGATCGCCACGGTCGTCGCCACGACGATCGTCACGGCGGAAGCCGCCACGGTCGTCATCGCGACGGAAGGCCGGACGGTCACCGTCGCGACGGAATCCACGGTCCCGGTCGCCACCACCACGGTTGTCGTCGCGACGGAAGCCACCACGGTCTCCGCCTCGGTCGCCACCGCGGTCGTCACGCCGGTCATCGCGCCGGTCGTCCCGGCCCCGGAAGCCGCCGGGTCGGCCGCCACGGTCATCCCCACGACGGTCATCGCGACGGGCGAAGCCGCCACGGTCGCCATCACGTCGGTCATCGCGACGGAAGCCACCACGGTCGTCATCGCGACGGACCGCGGGGCGATCACCGTCGCGGCGGAACCCACGATCACGGTCGCGGTCGTCGCGGCGCGGTCCAGCAGCGCGGTCGTCGCGACGCGGTCCAGCAGCGCGGTCGTCGCGACGCGGTCCAGCACCCCGGTCATCGCGGCGCGGTCCGGCGGCGCGGTCGTCGCGGCGGAACGCCGGGCGTCCACCACGGTCGCGGTCGTCCCCTCCGCGGAAGCCGCCGCCACCACGGTTGTCGTCGCGACGGAAGCCACCACGGTCTCCGCCACGGTCGCCACCGCGGTCGTCACGCCGGTCATCGCGCCGGTCGTCCCGGCCCCGGAAGCCGCCGGGTCGGCCGCCGCGGTCATCCCCACGACGGTCATCGCGGCGATCGTCACGGCGGAAACCACCCCGGTCTCCGCCGCGGTCACTACCGCGATCTCCGCCCCGGTCACCATCACGGCGGTCGTCACGCCGGCCGTAACCACCGCGGTCGCCGGAGCCAGCGCGGTCGTTGTCCCGGCGCGGGCCCCCGCGGTAGCCGCCGCGGTCACCACTGTCCCGGCGGCGCTCGTCGCGCTCCGGTCGCTCATCGGGAGAGTTGGTGGACATGGTGACTCCTGTCTTCGGTACCGCAAGTCATTCTCGCGCAGCCGAGTACCCGGCGCGCTTTGGGAAAACAAAAAAAGGACCTTTGGTCCCAGCGAGTCGCTGGGACCAAAGGTCCTCCAAAGATTGTTCGGCGACGTCCTACTCTCCCACAGGGTCCCCCCTGCAGTACCATCGGCGCTGTAAGGCTTAGCTTCCGGGTTCGGAATGTAACCGGGCGTTTCCCTCACGCTATGATCACCGAAACCCTTTCAGACACCTCGTATATGTACGAGGCCATGAACAGGGCAGCGAACAAGCACACTTTTCAATTAAGTAAGTGGAACTGTTCAGCCAGCACAACCGTTCGTTGTCTGGGAACTACACAGTGGACGCGAGCAACTGAGGACAAGCCCTCGGCCTATTAGTACCAGTCACCTCCAGCGGTTACCCGCCTTCCAGATCTGGCCTATCAACCCAGTCGTCTACTGGGAGCCTTACCCTCTCAAGGAGGTGGGAATACTCATCTCGAAGCAGGCTTCCCGCTTAGATGCTTTCAGCGGTTATCCCTCCCGAACGTAGCCAACCAGCCATGCCCTTGGCAGGACAACTGGCACACCAGAGGTTCGTCCGTCCCGGTCCTCTCGTACTAGGGACAGCCCTTCTCAATATTCCTGCGCGCGCAGCGGATAGGGACCGAACTGTCTCACGACGTTCTAAACCCAGCTCGCGTACCGCTTTAATGGGCGAACAGCCCAACCCTTGGGACCGACTCCAGCCCCAGGATGCGACGAGCCGACATCGAGGTGCCAAACCATCCCGTCGATATGGACTCTTGGGGAAGATCAGCCTGTTATCCCCGGGGTACCTTTTATCCGTTGAGCGACGGCGCTTCCACAAGCCACCGCCGGATCACTAGTCCCGACTTTCGTCCCTGCTCGACCCGTCGGTCTCACAGTCAAGCTCCCTTGTGCACTTACACTCAACACCTGATTGCCAACCAGGCTGAGGGAACCTTTGGGCGCCTCCGTTACTCTTTAGGAGGCAACCGCCCCAGTTAAACTACCCATCAGACACTGTCCCTGATCCGGATCACGGACCCAGGTTAGACATCCAGCACGACCAGACTGGTATTTCAACGACGACTCCACCCACACTGGCGTGCGGGCTTCAAAGTCTCCCAGCTATCCTACACAAGCCGAACCGAACACCAATATCAAACTGTAGTAAAGGTCCCGGGGTCTTTCCGTCCTGCTGCGCGAAACGAGCATCTTTACTCGTAGTGCAATTTCACCGGGCCTATGGTTGAGACAGTCGAGAAGTCGTTACGCCATTCGTGCAGGTCGGAACTTACCCGACAAGGAATTTCGCTACCTTAGGATGGTTATAGTTACCACCGCCGTTTACTGGCGCTTAAGTTCTCAGCTTCGCCAAACCGAAGTTTGACTAACCGGTCCCCTTAACGTTCCAGCACCGGGCAGGCGTCAGTCCGTATACATCGCCTTACGGCTTCGCACGGACCTGTGTTTTTAGTAAACAGTCGCTTCTCGCTGGTCTCTGCGGCCACCCCCAGCTCACCAAGTAAATTGGATCACCAGTGATGGCCCCCCTTCTCCCGAAGTTACGGGGGCATTTTGCCGAGTTCCTTAACCATAGTTCACCCGAACGCCTCGGTATTCTCTACCTGACCACCTGAGTCGGTTTAGGGTACGGGCCGCCATGAAACTCGCTAGAGGCTTTTCTCGACAGCATAGGATCATCCACTTCACCACAATCGGCTCGGCATCAGGTCTCAGCCTTAATGCGCGACGGATTTACCTATCGCACGGCCTACACCCTTACCCCGGGACAACCACCGCCCGGGATGGACTACCTTCCTGCGTCACCCCATCACTCACCTACTACCACCTTGGGTCAGCGGCTCCACCACTCCCCTTTGCCCGAAGGCTCCAGGGCGGCTTCACGGCCTTAGCATTAATGGGCTCGATGTTTGACGCTTCACAGCGGGTACCGGAATATCAACCGGTTATCCATCGACTACGCCTGTCGGCCTCGCCTTAGGTCCCGACTTACCCTGGGCAGATCAGCTTGACCCAGGAACCCTTAGTCAATCGGCGCACACGTTTCTCACGTGTGTATCGCTACTCATGCCTGCATTCTCACTCGTGAACCGTCCACCACTGCCTTCCGGCGCGGCTTCACCCGGCACACGACGCTCCCCTACCCATCACAGCACCCGTTGGGGCTATACGCTGCAATGACACGACTTCGGCGGTACGCTTGAGCCCCGCTACATTGTCGGCGCGGAATCACTAGACCAGTGAGCTATTACGCACTCTTTCAAGGGTGGCTGCTTCTAAGCCAACCTCCTGGTTGTCTGTGCGACTCCACATCCTTTCCCACTTAGCGTACGCTTAGGGGCCTTAGTCGATGCTCTGGGCTGTTTCCCTCTCGACCATGGAGCTTATCCCCCACAGTCTCACTGCCGCGCTCTCACTTACCGGCATTCGGAGTTTGGCTAAGGTCAGTAACCCGGTAGGGCCCATCGCCTATCCAGTGCTCTACCTCCGGCAAGAAACACACGACGCTGCACCTAAATGCATTTCGGGGAGAACCAGCTATCACGGAGTTTGATTGGCCTTTCACCCCTAACCACAGGTCATCCCCCAGGTTTTCAACCCTGGTGGGTTCGGTCCTCCACGAAGTCTTACCTCCGCTTCAACCTGCCCATGGCTAGATCACTCCGCTTCGGGTCTTGAGCGCGCTACTAAATCGCCCTATTCGGACTCGCTTTCGCTACGGCTTCCCCACACGGGTTAACCTCGCAACACACCGCAAACTCGCAGGCTCATTCTTCAAAAGGCACGCAGTCACGACGTTGCATGCAAGCATGCAACGCGACGCTCCCACGGCTTGTAGGCACACGGTTTCAGGTACTATTTCACTCCGCTCCCGCGGTACTTTTCACCATTCCCTCACGGTACTATCCGCTATCGGTCACCAGGGAATATTTAGGCTTAGCGGGTGGTCCCGCCAGATTCACACGGGATTTCTCGGGCCCCGTGCTACTTGGGTGTCTCTCAAACGAGCCGCTGATGTTTCGACTACGGGGGTCTTACCCTCTACGCCGGACCTTTCGCATGTCCTTCGCCTACATCAACGGTTTCTGACTCGTCTCACGGCCGGCAGACCGTAAAAGAGAGATCCCACAACCCCGTATACGCAACCCCTGCCGGGTCTCACACGCATACGGTTTGGCCTCATCCAGTTTCGCTCGCCACTACTCCCGGAATCACGGTTGTTTTCTCTTCCTGCGGGTACTGAGATGTTTCACTTCCCCGCGTTCCCTCCACATACCCTATGTGTTCAGGTATGGGTGACAGCCCATGACGACTGCCGGGTTTCCCCATTCGGAAACCCCCGGATCAAAGCCTGGTTGACGGCTCCCCGGGGACTATCGTGGCCTCCCACGTCCTTCATCGGTTCCTGGTGCCAAGGCATCCACCGTGCGCCCTTAAAAACTTGGCCACAGATGCTCGCGTCCACTGTGCAGTTCTCAAACAACGACCAACCACCCGTCACAACCCGCCGAAGCAGATCTTTACCGGGGCCGGCACTGAAGGCAGCCATGATCGGCCGTACCCTCAGACACCCAACAGCGTGCCCGACACCCTCGCCCTCCCATGTTCGCTTTCCACGCCGAAGCAGTACTTGCCAACCTGAGCAGGTCGAGTGTGCCGAATAATCAACGTTCCACCCTTGAGCAACCAGCATCAGACAGTCGCTGATGTACTGGCCTCTGAACCGGGCAAGCCCGGCTTAGAAGTGCTCCTTAGAAAGGAGGTGATCCAGCCGCACCTTCCGGTACGGCTACCTTGTTACGACTTCGTCCCAATCGCCAGTCCCACCTTCGACAGCTCCCTCCCACAAGGGGTTGGGCCACCGGCTTCGGGTGTTACCGACTTTCGTGACGTGACGGGCGGTGTGTACAAGGCCCGGGAACGTATTCACCGCAGCAATGCTGATCTGCGATTACTAGCAACTCCAACTTCATGGGGTCGAGTTGCAGACCCCAATCCGAACTGAGACCGACTTTTTGAGATTCGCTCCACCTTGCGGTATCGCAGCTCATTGTATCGGCCATTGTAGCACGTGTGCAGCCCAAGACATAAGGGGCATGATGACTTGACGTCGTCCCCACCTTCCTCCGAGTTGACCCCGGCGGTCTCCTGTGAGTCCCCATCACCCCGAAGGGCATGCTGGCAACACAGAACAAGGGTTGCGCTCGTTGCGGGACTTAACCCAACATCTCACGACACGAGCTGACGACAGCCATGCACCACCTGTACACCGACCACAAGGGGGGCACTATCTCTAATGCTTTCCGGTGTATGTCAAGCCTTGGTAAGGTTCTTCGCGTTGCGTCGAATTAAGCCACATGCTCCGCTGCTTGTGCGGGCCCCCGTCAATTCCTTTGAGTTTTAGCCTTGCGGCCGTACTCCCCAGGCGGGGAACTTAATGCGTTAGCTGCGGCACCGACGACGTGGAATGTCGCCAACACCTAGTTCCCACCGTTTACGGCGTGGACTACCAGGGTATCTAATCCTGTTCGCTCCCCACGCTTTCGCTCCTCAGCGTCAGTAATGGCCCAGAGATCCGCCTTCGCCACCGGTGTTCCTCCTGATATCTGCGCATTTCACCGCTACACCAGGAATTCCGATCTCCCCTACCACACTCTAGCTAGCCCGTATCGAATGCAGACCCGGGGTTAAGCCCCGGGCTTTCACACCCGACGTGACAAGCCGCCTACGAGCTCTTTACGCCCAATAATTCCGGACAACGCTTGCGCCCTACGTATTACCGCGGCTGCTGGCACGTAGTTAGCCGGCGCTTCTTCTGCAGGTACCGTCACTTTCGCTTCTTCCCTGCTGAAAGAGGTTTACAACCCGAAGGCCGTCATCCCTCACGCGGCGTCGCTGCATCAGGCTTTCGCCCATTGTGCAATATTCCCCACTGCTGCCTCCCGTAGGAGTCTGGGCCGTGTCTCAGTCCCAGTGTGGCCGGTCGCCCTCTCAGGCCGGCTACCCGTCGTCGCCTTGGTGAGCCACTACCTCACCAACAAGCTGATAGGCCGCGGGCTCATCCTGCACCGCCGGAGCTTTTAACCCTCACAGATGCCTGCGAGAGTATTATCCGGTATTAGACCCCGTTTCCAGGGCTTGTCCCAGAGTGCAGGGCAGATTGCCCACGTGTTACTCACCCGTTCGCCACTAATCCACCCCGAAGGGCTTCATCGTTCGACTTGCATGTGTTAAGCACGCCGCCAGCGTTCGTCCTGAGCCAGGATCAAACTCTCCGTGAATGTTTTCCCGTAATCGGGACGACACCACGAGAGCGGAACAGCCGGGCGGAATAAGCCCAGCCGTTCACAGCGTCCTCGCTGTGCGCCTACCGAACAACGTCGGCAGGACTTTTTCAAAGGAACCTCGTCCCAGCCGATCGGCCGGAGACGGGGTATCAACATATCTGGCGTTGATTTTTGGCACGCTGTTGAGTTCTCAAGGAACGGACGCTTCCTTTGTACTCACCCGAGAGACTCTCTCAGGCTTTCCTCCGGGCGCTTCCCTTCGGTCTTGCGTTTCCGACTCTATCAGACCGTTTTCCGATCCGATTTCCTCGGTGCTTTCCAGGTTTCCGCTTTCGCGTTTCCCTTTCCGGCGATTCCGACTCTATCAGACTCTTTCGTGTCCGATTCCCTGTCGGGGGGTTTTGCCTTGGGTCTGGGACTTTCCGTCCCGTGCCTTTCGACATTCACTACGCTAGCCGATTCCCGCTGCAACTCATAATCGAGTTCCGCAAGCTCGAATTCAGGCATGCAGGCACGCCGAATTGGCCCCCGCTGAGGGGAGTCGTAGGTAGTGGGTTGGCCGCTCCCGGCTGCTGGCTGAACGCAGTACCCGGTTCAAGCGGCTCGGACTACATTACGGAGCCCCCAGGGACGCGTCAAGTTCGTCGGCGTCGGGGCGTATGGGCCCGATAGGGGCTCACCGTGGGGTCGTTGTCGATCCAGAAGCGCCACGGGTGGACCCCTCCGTCACCGGACACTCCGGTGCGCGGACCGTTGCGCACCTGGTCGGGGGGCACGGGCGTGCCCGACAGCAGGGTCAGCGGCCCGCCCTCCGGGGCGCATGCGTCGGTGCCGTCGAGTGCGCGGTCCACCTCCAGCGCCGTGGCCAGACGTGCCGGTCCTTTGGCCAGTTCCTTGTCGTTGCGGGCCGAGAGTCGACGTGTGCGCGCGAGCTCCGCGCCCTCGATGATCTCGCCGGCCCGCAGCAGGACCGCGCTCGCTCGGCCCTCCGGACCGCACACCAGGTTCATGCAGTGCCACATGCCGTAGGTGAAGTAGACGTACACATGGCCGGGCGGACCGAACATCACGCCGTTGCGGGCCGTGCGGCCGCGATATGCGTGGGAGCCGGGATCGCTCGGGCCGTCGTATGCCTCGACCTCGGTTACGCGCAGTTCGATCGGACCGTCCGGGGTCGTGCGGACGAGGACGCGTCCGAGGAGGTCCGGGGCGACGTCAAGGACGGGTCGGGCGAAGAACTCCCGGGTGAGGGGCGTACGGTCAGGGGCCGCGATCATGGCGTACGAGCGTAGTCCACTCAGGTGTGTGCCATCGGGGTGGCCAGGAGGCGTTCCCCTTGGAAGGGTGAGGGCGCGGAACCGGCCGTCGCCGGATCGCGTTGATAGAGATCAAGGAATAGTCGTCGTCATACACGGGACCCGACGGGGGTCCGGGCGCGGACACGGAACAGGCATTGCCTGGGAGGGTGGAGACATGGGGTTCAAGCGGCTGCTTGCGAGCCTGGGGGCCGGTGGGGCTTCGGTCGAGACGGTACTGACCGAGGTCAACGTCGTTCCGGGCGGTGTGGTCCAGGGTGAGGTACGGATCCAGGGCGGGTCCGTGAACCAGGCGATCGAGGGGCTGAGCGTCGGCCTCCAGGCCAAGGTCGAGGTCGAGGGCCACGACGACCAGGAGTACAAGCAGGACATCGAGTTCGCCAAGCTGAGCCTCGGTGGTGCCTTCGAGCTCCAGGCCGGAGCGGTGCACGCGGTGCCGTTCGGGCTCGAGATCCCGTGGGAGACGCCGATCACGATGATCGACGGGCAGGCCCTGCGCGGCATGAACATCGGTGTGACGACCGAGCTGGAGATCGCGCGCGCCGTGGACTCCGGTGACCTGGACCCGGTCAACGTGCACCCGCTGCCGGCGCAGAAGGCGATTCTGGACGCCTTCGTCCAGCTGGGCTTCCGCTTCAAGAACGCGGACATGGAGCGCGGCCACATCCGGGGGACCCGCCAGCGGCTGCCGTTCTACCAGGAGATCGAGTTCTTCCCGCCGTCGCAGTACCGCGGTCTCAACCAGGTCGAGCTGAGCTTCGTCGCGGACGACCGGGAGATGGACGTGATCCTGGAGATGGACAAGAAGCCGGGTCTGTTCAGCGAGGGCAGCGACTCGTACCGCTCCTTCCAGGTCGGTCTCAACGACTTCCAGGGCACCGACTGGACCGCGTATCTCCACCAGTGGCTGTCGGAGGTCGGCAGCAAGCGCAGCTGGTTCTAGGCTCGGGACCGAGAGATTCCGTCTTTCCGGCTTTCCGGAAACCCATCAGGAGGTACCGAGGTGACCGAGCTCAAGAGGCCGCCGCTCCCCCACGACTTCCATCCGCCCGTGCCGTCCTTCACGGTCACGAGTGAGGATGTCGAGCCGGGTGCGACGCTCAAGGACGCTCAGGTCTACGCGGCGGGGAACACCTCGCCGCAGCTGCGCTGGGAAGGCTTCCCGCCGGAGACCAAGAGCTTCGCCGTGACCTGCTACGACCCGGACGCACCCACGGGGAGCGGGTTCTGGCACTGGGTCGCGTTCGACATCCCGGCCTCGGTGACCGAGCTGCCCACGGGTGCGGGGAGCGGCAAGTTCGAGGGCCTGCCCGACAGCGCGATCCAGGTGCGCAACGACTACGGGTCGAAGGACTTCGGTGGTGCCGCGCCGCCGCCCGGGGACGGGCCGCACCGGTACGTGTTCACGGTCTACGCCGTGGACCAGGAGAAGCTCGGTCCGGACGCGGACGCATCGCCCGCCGTGGTGGGCTTCAACCTGCGGTTCCACGCGTTGGCGCGCGCCCAGCTCATCGGTGAGTACGAGGTTCCCGCTGAAGACTGACGTTCATTGAACGTTTGCCCGTCTCTGGTCTTGGAAGTGATCAGAGGCGGGCAGTTTTTATTGCGTTGTCCATCTCGGCGCGCCCGGCCAGAGTTGATCCAAGCCCGCCAGGGGGTGGGCCGGTGCACACGGGAGGTGGGCTGGATGCGGGACACGCTGGTGCTGAACGCGAGCTTTGAGCCGCTGTCGACGGTGACGTTGAACCGAGCCGTCATTCTGGTGCTGCAGGACAAGGCCGTCGTCGAGCAGGCCCACCCCGAACTCCGTATGCGCGGAGCCGCGCTGGACATACCGGTGCCCCGGGTGATCAGGCTCTGCCGCTATGTCCGGGTGCCTTTCCGAAGACAAGCGCCATGGTCGAGGCGAGGTGTCCTGGTACGGGACAGGCACAGGTGCGCGTACTGCGGCAGGCGTGCGACGACCGTGGACCACGTGGTGCCGAGGGCGCAGGGGGGCCAGGACTCCTGGCTGAACACGGTGGCGTCGTGCGCGGAGGACAATCACCGCAAGGCGGCCCGTACGCCGGAGCAGGCGGGGATGCCGCTGCTGCGGCAGCCGTTCGAGCCGACACCGGCGGACGCGATGCTGCTGGCGCTGGGGCAGGACGACTTCGAGTCGCTGCCGGAGTGGCTGGCACAGCCGGCCGCCTAGACGCTCCCCCAGTGAGCCGGAAGACCGTGGGCGGTTCGTGAGCCGCGGGGAGATCCTGGCCGGTCGCGCGGTTCCCCGCGCCCCTTTTCGGGGCGCGGGTTTTGCGTCAGTCCGTGATCGGCGGCTTCTCGCGGCGCTCCGAGCCGGAGCCGCCTGAGTTCCCGCTGCCCGAACCGCCGCCCATCGGGCCGAAGTTGCCCATGGCGCCGCTCAGCCCCTTGAGGGCGTCGCCGATCTCACTGGGCACGATCCAGAGCTTGTTGGCGTCGCCCTCGGCGATCTTGGGGAGCATCTGGAGGTACTGGTAGGCGAGGAGCTTCTGGTCCGCGTCGCCGGCGTGGATGGACTCGAAGACCGTACGGATCGCCTGCGCTTCGCCCTCGGCGCGCAGGGCCGCGGCCTTGGCCTCACCTTCGGCGCGCAGGATCTGGGACTGCTTCTCACCTTCGGCGGTGAGGATGGCGGCCTGGCGCGTGCCCTCGGCGGTGAGGATCGCGGCGCGCTTGTCACGGTCGGCGCGCATCTGCTTCTCCATCGAGTCCTGGATGGAGGTCGGCGGCTCGATCGCCTTGAGCTCGACGCGGTTGACGCGGATGCCCCACTTGCCGGTGGCCTCGTCGAGGACACCGCGCAGGGCCGCGTTGATCTCCTCGCGGGAGGTGAGGGTGCGCTCCAGGTCCATGCCGCCGATGATGTTGCGGAGCGTGGTGACGGTGAGCTGCTCGATGGCCTGGATGTAGCTGGCGACCTCGTACGTGGCCGCACGCGCGTCGGTCACCTGGTAATAGATGACGGTGTCGATGTTCACGACCAGGTTGTCCTGGGTGATCACCGGCTGCGGGGGGAACGGAACGACCTGTTCACGCAGGTCGATGCGGTTGCGGATCGAGTCGATGAACGGAACCACGATGTTCAGGCCCGCGTTGAGTGTCCGCGTGTAGCGGCCGAAGCGCTCGACGATGGCCGCGCTCGCTTGCGGGATGACCTGGATGGTCTTGATCAGGGCGATGAAGACCAACACCACCAGAATGATCAGGACGATGATGATCGGTTCCATCGTTGCTCCCCGTACCCTTCTCCGCCTCGGTTTTCCGGAAGATCTTATGCTTGTTGAAGATCTTGCTGGACGAGTCTGACAGACCGTCGGCTGTCCCGTGGGGCGTTCGGTTCACTTGCGTCTTACGAGGTCATATGACGATCGCCGTGGCCCCTTCGATGTCCACGACGTCCACTTCCTGGCCTACCTCGTAGGCGCGTCCGGAGTCGAGGGATCGCGCGGACCAGACTTCCCCGGCGAGCTTGATCCGGCCGCCCGCGCCGTCGACCCGTTCCAGTACGACGGCCTGCTTGCCCTTCAACGCGTCTATACCCGTGGCGAGTTGGGGCCGCTGGGCCCGGTGCCGGGCCGCGATGGGGCGTACGACGGCGAGAAGGGCGACCGAGACGACGGCGAAGACGAGGACCTGGAGGACGACGCCGCCGCCGACACCCGCCGTGACCGCGGCGGCGGCTGCTCCCAGCGCGAGCATGCCGAACTCCGGCATGGCGGTCACCACGAGCGGAATTCCCAGCGCGACCGCGCCGACGAGCCACCACACCCATGCCTCGATGTCGTTCACATGGTCATGGTAGGTCCGCGGGTCCTGCCTCGGACAGGGCGCCGATCCGGTCGAAGTGGCCGGCCGGTGATTCTCGCGAGTGCCGGTGCCCGGTCAGGACAGGGGCAGGCCCTGGGCGGTCCAGCGGTCGCCGATCTGTTCCACGACGAGTGGGAGGCCGAAGCAGAGGGACAGGTTGCGTGAGGTGAGTTCGAGCTCCAGCGGGCCGGCGGCGAGCACCTTGCCCTGGCGGATCATCAGCACGTGCGTGAAGCCCGGCGCGATCTCCTCGACGTGGTGCGTGACCATGATCATCGAAGGGGCGACCGGGTCGCGGGCGAGGCGGCCGAGGCGGCGTACGAGGTCCTCACGGCCGCCGAGGTCGAGGCCGGCGGCGGGCTCGTCGAGGAGCAGCAGCTCGGGGTCGGTCATCAGGGCGCGGGCGATGAGGGTGCGCTTGCGCTCGCCCTCGGAGAGCGTGCCGAACCTGCGGTCCAGGTAGTCGCTCATGCCGAGGCGGTCGAGGAAGGCGCGGGCGCGCTGCTCGTCGATGTCCTCGTACTCCTCCTGCCAGCCGGCCGTCATGCCGTACGCGGCGGTGAGCACGGTCTGGAGGACGGTCTGGCGCTTGGGGAGCTTCTCGGCCATGGCGATGCCCGCCACGCCGATGCGCGGGCGCAGTTCGAAGACGTCGACCTGGCCGAGGGTCTCGCCGAGGATGGTGGCGGTGCCGCTGCTGGGGAACAGGTAGCTGGAAGCGAGGTTCAGGAGGGTCGTCTTCCCGGCGCCGTTGGGGCCGAGGATGACCCAGCGCTCGCCCTCCTTGACCGACCAGGAGACCTGGTCCACCAGAGCCCGGCCCTCGCGGACCACGGATACGTCCTCCAGCTCCAGAACATCGCTCATGAGCGCGTTGTCTCCCATTGCAGTGTCGACCAGTCTCGGCAGTCGCGTACGCCTGTGGGCGCAGCCCCCGAAGAAATCTACGCCACCGGTCGGGCGGTCCCATCCATCGGTCGGTCCTTAGGGTGGAGGCATGCTCTCGGAACCACGCTCAGGACGGCTGGCCGCATGGGGAAATGCCCTTTTGGCCGGATTTGTTTCACCGGACGACGCCGTGCTCGCCATCGTCGGGGAGGACGCGGTGCACCGGGTCGAGGGGCTGCCCGGTGAGTCCGGGCCCGTCGGCCTCACGCTCGCCCTTGGCCGGATGCGCGCGCTGGGGGTGACCGGGCTGCGGGTCGCCCTGCCCGCGCCGGGGCATCCGCTCGGGCTGAGCGGGCCGCCGGAATTCAATGCGCGGGCGCTGGACGCCGAGGAGGCCGCGATCTGTTTCGGGGCCGCGCTCGGGCTGGTCCCCGAGGTGTACGAGGCCGGGCCCGACGGCGATGTGCATGTGGAGGTCGTGTGGCACTGCCTTGCCGTGCGGGAGGCGCCGCCCGCCGATGTGCCTTCCCTCGGGGAGGCCGAGCGGGAGCTGGCGGAGGCGCTGCGCGAGGCCACCGAGGTGTTGTCGCGGCTCGATGTGGCGGGCTCCGGGCCGGTGGCGGAGGCGGCCGTCGACGCGTATCGGGCCCGGGCCGAGCGGGGGCGCGAGGTGCTGGCGCCGGGGTATCCGCCGCGTGCGGTTCGCGTGTTGGAGCTGGCCCAGCGGGTGGGGCTGCTGATTTCGGTGGCGTACGAGAACGGGCACGGCGGGGCGGTGAGCGCGTCGGAGATCGCGGCGAGGTCGCTGGCGCTCAGGCCGGTCGAGCGAACTGCCCGTCGGGCGCAGGTGGCCGCCTACAACGCGTTTGTGGAGGAGCGGGAGCGGGGGGTGCGGTGACCGTCGGCCTTCTGGTGGCCGGTGTGGGTGCGGGCGTCCCTGGGGGCTGCCGCACCCGGGGCCCCGCGATCGGCCTGCGCTGACGCCCTGGTTGACGGCGGCCGGTTCAGGGCGCCGTTGCTGTCGACGCCGCCGCCCGCGACGCCCGCCGGACAGCCTTCTTGGCGACGGTCTCCCCGCCTCGCCCCCGGACGCCTGACCGGCCCCCCAGGAGCGCCTGGGAGGCCGGTGGTCACGAGGGTTCCGGAGCGGAATCTCAGTGGTTGACTCCCAGGTTCCCGAAGGCCGGGTTCAGGGCGCCGATGACGTTCACGGTGTTGCCGACCGCGTTCACGGGGATGTGGACCGGGGCCTGGACCACGTTGCCCGAGCCGACACCCGGGGAGCCCACGGCCTTGCCGCCCGCCCACGCGCCGTCGGTGGCCGAGGCCATACCGGCGCCCGCGGCGACAAGCCCACCGGCGACCATCGTGACAGCGGCTACCTTCTTCAGGTTCTTCACTTCTGAGCCCTCCCTGGCGATCACTGCGGCAGGCGCCGCAGCACGCACTGGAGAACGGCCGGGAGCCGCCGAGGATGCGCCGTCCGGGGGACATACACACGACGGTATGAATCTCAGACTGGAGTGGATCCGTCCGTATTACTGTCGGTCGGCAGTATCAGCGTCGGCCGGTCGCCCGGGCGGGCGCCGGAGCACCCCTGGGGTGGAGCACCGTTCTCGTGCCGCGGTCAGCCCGCCGCTCCATGGCGTACGGCCCACAGTGCGGCCTGGGTGCGGTCGGCGAGGTCCAGTTTCATCAGGATGTTCGAGACGTGTGTCTTGACGGTCTTCTCGGAGAGTACGAGCGCGCGTGCGATCTCCCTGTTGGAGCGGCCGTCCGCGATCAGGCCGAGCACCTCGCGCTCCCGCTCGGTGAGTGAACCTCCCCTGCCCTGGCCCGAGTTGGCCTCCTCCTGGGACAGGAGCGCGCCCGCGACCTCGGGCTGGAGCAGGATGTGTCCGGCGTGCACGGAGCGGATGGCGCCGGCGAGGGCGTCGGGGTCCACGTCCTTGTACACGTACCCGGCGGCGCCCGCGCGCAGGGCCGGGACCACCGTGCGCTGCTCGGTGAAGCTGGTGACGATCAGCACGCGTGCGGGGTTGGCGAGTTCGCGGAGTCTGCGCAGCGCGTCGATGCCGTCCATGCCCGGCATCTTGACGTCCATGAGGACGACGTCGGGCTTCAACTCCTCGGCGCGGGCGACCCCTTCGGCGCCGTCGGACGCCTCTCCCACCACCTCGATGTCGTCCTGCACTTCGAGGAAGGTGCGCAGGCCGCGGCGGACCACCTGGTGGTCGTCGACGAGCAGCACCTTGATTGCATCAGCCACCAGGGACCTCCATATCGATCGTGGTGCCCTTGCCGGGCGCCGAATCCACGGTCAGTGTGCCGCCGACCCCGCTCGTCCGGTCCCGCATGGAGACCAGCCCGAGGTGGCGTCCCGCACGGCGGGTCGAGGCGGGGTCGAAGCCGCTGCCGTCGTCCGTGACGCGCAGGACGACGCCCGGTCCGCGCTTCACGAGGGTCACGTCGACACGCGACCCTCCCGAGTGGCGCAGGGCGTTGTGCAGGGCCTCCTGGGCGACGCGCAGCATGGCCTCCTCCTGGGCGGCGGGCAGCGCGCGCACACCGCGGCTGTCGAAGGTCACGCGCGCGGTGTGGGCTCGGTCGAGGACCTGTATGTGGGTGCGCAGGGTGGCGACCAGACCGTCCTCGTCGAGGGCCGCGGGACGCAACTCGACGACGGCGGCGCGCAGTTCGTCGGCGGCCTCGGCGGCGAGCGCGGCCACCTGCTGGAGTTCGCCCTTCGCGCGCGAGGGGTCGCGGTCGACGAGGGCGGCGGCGGCCTGCGCGGTGAGGCGCAGCGAGAAGAGCTTCTGGCTGACGGCGTCGTGCAGTTCGTGGGCGAGCCGGGAGCGCTCCTCGGCGATGGTGAGTTCGCGGCTGCGCTCGTAGAGGCGGGCGTTGGTGAGGGCGATCGCCGCGTGCTGGGCGAGGATCGTCAGGAGTTCCTCGTCCTCAGGGGTGAAGCCGCAGCCGCCCTCCGGTTTGGGGCACCTCTTGTTGGCGAGGAACAGCGCGCCGATGATCTCGTCGCCGTCACGGATCGGCAGGCCCAGGAAGTCGGACATGTCGGGGTGGGCCGCGGGCCAGCCCTCGAAGCGGGGGTCCTCGCGCACGTCGGCGAGGCGCTCGGGCTTCGCCTCGTGCAGCATCGCGGCGAGGATGCCGTGCTGGCGTGGGAGCGGGCCGATGGCCTTCCACTGGGCGTCGCTGACGCCGTCGACGACGAACTGGGCGAAGCCTCCGTGGTCGTCGGGGACCCCGAGCGCCGCGTACTCGGCGTCGAGCAGCTCGCGGGCCGAGGCGACGATCGTCTTGAGGACGTCGCGCACCTCGAGATGCCTGCTCATGGCCAGCAGCGCGGAACTCACCGCGGACAGGCCGGACCGGGGTCCATGACTCATGACCTCACCGTACCGGCGAGGTGTGACAGGGCGTATCCGACCTGTGGCGGTCCCGGCCCGGGCCGGTGGGCCTAGGCCGAAGGGCCCTGGTTCTTTGCGGCTCGCGCACGAGGCGGCGGGGTCGGCCCGGTTCCTAGGTTGAGGACAGCCGCCCGGAGCGGCGGTGGTGGAACGAGGGGACGGTTGTCATGCCGGTAGCGATCATCACGGGGGCTTCGAAGGGGCTGGGGCGGGCACTCGGCGCGGCCCTGGCGGAGCGCGGCTGGGATCTGGTGCTCGACGCCAGAACCGGTGAGGTGCTGGAGGAGACGGCGGCGGCCCTGTCCGCGTACGGAACGCGGGTGCGGGCGCTGCCCGGGGACGTCACGGATGCCGGGCACCGGGCCGGGCTGGTGACGGCGGCCCGGGAACTGGGCGGGCTCGACCTCCTGGTGAACAACGCGAGCGCTCTGGGTGCCGAGCCGCTCGTACGACTGGAAGCGCTGACGCTGGAGGGGCTGCGGCACGCCCTGGAGGTCAACGTGGTCGCCGCGCTGGGCCTGATCCAGGAGGCGCTGCCGCTACTGCGGGCGTCGCGGGCGGGCACGGTGATCGACATCAGCTCGGACGCGGCGGCCGAGGCGTACGAGACGTGGGGTGGCTACGGGGCGTCCAAGGCGGCGCTCGACCATCTGTCGGCGGTGCTCGGCGAGGAGGAGCCCGGGTTGCGGGTGTGGGCCGTGGACCCCGGGGACATGGGCACGGACCTGTACACGGCGGCCGTACCGGACGACGACGATCCGCGCCCGGCTCCGGCGAGTGTGGTGCCCGCCTTCATCGGACTGCTGGACGAGCGCCCGGCGAGCGGCCGCTACGGCGCGTCGGCGCTGTCGGCGCTGCCGGCGGGGCGATGACGACCGCGATGGGGGTCCCCCCGGTCGGGCGCGGTCGCGCGTGGGGGAAGGTGCCGGAGGAGTTGTCGGCGCGGGTGCCGGCCGAGCAGCGCGGGCCCGGCCTCGACCGGGATTCCGTACGGCTGCTGGTCTCGCGCGGGACCGAGGTGTCGCACCACGACTTCGTGGAGCTGCCGCGGCAGCTGCGGGCCGGGGATCTGCTCGTCGTCAACACGTCCCCCACGCTGGCCGCCGCCGTGGACGGGCGGATCGGGCACGCGCGCGTGGTGGTGCATTTCTCCACGCGGGGCGAGGACGGACGATGGGCCGTCGAGCTGCGGGATCCCGACGGAAGGGGCACTACACGCGCGCGTACGGGCGGGCCCGCGGGCACAGAGGTGCGTCTCCCGGACGGCGTACGCCTCGTACTCGAGGAGCCGCTGGCCGGGCGGAGCGAGCGCCTGTGGTGGGCGCGGGTGTCGGCCCCCGGGGACGCGGACGTGACGGTGCTGCTGCGCGGGCACGGGCGCCCCATCCGTTACTCCTATACAGAAAGGGATCAGCCCCTCTCCGTCTATCAGACGGTGTTCGCCCTGCCGTCCGCCGACGGAGCGGGCAGTGCGGAGATGCCGAGTGCCGCGCGGCCCTTCACCGCGCGGCTGGTGGCGGAGCTGGTGAGCCGTGGTGTGCAGTTCGCACCGATCACGCTGCACACGGGGGTGGCGTCGGCGGAGGCGCACGAGCCGCCGTATCCGGAGCGCTTCGCGGTTCCGGAGGCGTCGGCGCGGCTGATCAACGCGGCGCGGGCGCATCGGACACCACGCGAGGCGTCCTCTTCGAGGGGTGGGGACGGGAGCCGGGAGGGCGGCCGGGTGATCGCGGTCGGTACGACGGCCGTGCGGGCCGTCGAGTCGGCGACCGGCACCGACGGAGTGGTCCGGCCGGCGGAGGGCTGGACCGACCTCGTGGTGACCCCGGAGCGCGGGGTGCGGGCGGTCGACGGGCTGCTGACCGGGCTGCACGAGCCGGAGGCCTCGCATCTGCTGATGCTGGAGGCGCTGGCGGGACGGACCGCGATCGACCGCAGTTATGAGGAGGCGCTGGCCGGGCTCTACCTGTGGCACGAGTTCGGGGATCTACATCTCATCCTTCCGGACGGAGAGTCCTCACACAGTGCATTGCTTCCGCAACCTAATGTGAGACTGCCGCTCGGTCGATGTGACCCCGCACATAGGGCGCACATCACGTACGAAGAAGGATAGGAGATAAGTAAGTCCGTTATGAGCGGGACAGACGTGCCAGTCTGTCCCGTTTTGCCCTTCCTGTGTCCACTACCCCGGATCGTACGTCACACCTTTGCCAGGCGATTTTGCGGCCGCTAACAATGGCTCTCGTCGCTCGGCACCGGGGTCCTGTACCCACGGCGCTTGTGCTGGAAACCCTGAGTCCCCATCCGGCTCGAGAGCGACCTCCGCGCTATTCGAAGAGGTCCATCAGTCATGCCCAAGAACATCAACACTCCTGGTCATCGTCCGAAGCTGACCAAGACCCACAAGCTCTCGGTCGCCGGTGTGGCCGCCCTCGGCGCCGCCGCCCTCGCGTTCTCCGCGGTGCCGAGCAGCGCACAGACCCCGACGCAGGAGACCGCCGCCGTGTCGTCCGCTCCGGTGGTGTACAGCCAGGAGCAGATCAAGGACGTCAAGGCCAGCATCACCGACCAGCTGGCCGGCGCCACCGTCAAGGCCGAGGCGATCGCGGCGAAGAAGCAGGCCGCCGACGCGGCCGCCGCCAAGAAGCTGGCCGCCGTGGCCGCCGCCAAGAAGCAGGCCGTGGCGAAGGCCGCGCAGGTGCGCAAGGCGAAGGCGGCCGCGAGCCGGTCCGCCCAGCGCGTCGAGGTCAAGCCGGTCGCCGCGAAGACGTACGCCAACAACCTCGACGGCTGGATCCACGAGTCGCTCGACATCATGGCGAAGCACAAGATCCCCGGCTCGTACAACGGCCTGTACCGCAACATCATGCGGGAGTCGTCCGGCAACCCGAAGGCCATCAACGGCTGGGACGTCAACGCGATCAACGGCATCCCGTCGAAGGGCCTGCTCCAGGTCATCCCGCCGACCTTCAACGCGTACCACGTGCCCGGCACCTCGTGGAACATCTACGACCCGGTCGCCAACATCACGGCCGCCGCCAACTACGCGGCCGACAAGTACGGCTCGATGGACAACGTCAACAGCGCGTACTGAGGCCTGGCGCGGACCTCTTCTACGTACGCCGAAGGGCGGCACCCCGATACGGGGGTGCCGCCCTTCGGCATCGTACGAAGGTGGTTGCCGAAAGCGCCTACTTCCGCATGACCTCCGGCTCGTGGCGGCGCAGGAAGCGGGCCACGAAGAAGCCGCAGATGACACCGAGGACGATCAGTGCGGCCATGTCCATGGTCCAGGCGCCCGCCGCGTGGTCCCACAGCGGGTCCGTGCTGGTCGGGTCGTCGGTGTTCGGGGCGATGTTGTTGAAGTCGAGCGTCGTACCGGCGGCGGCGACGGCCCAGCGCGAGGGCATCAGGTACGAGAACTCGTTGACGCCGACCGCGCCGTGCAGCGTGAACAGGCAGCCCGTGAACACGACCTGGATGATCGCGAACATCACCAGCAGCGGCATGGTCTTCTCGGCGGTCTTCACCAGCGAGGAAATGATCAGGCCGAACATCATCGAGGTGAAACCGAGCGCCATGATCGGGATGGACAGCTCGAGCAGCACCGCGTTGCCCAGGACGAGGCCCTTGTCGGGGATCTCGCGGCTGGAGAAGCCGATCGCGCCGACCATCGCGCCCTGGAGCACGGTGATGGTGCCGAGGACGATCACCTTCGACATCAGATACGCGGAGCGTGACAGGCCGGTCGCCCGCTCCCGCTCGTAGATGACCCGTTCCTTGATCAGCTCGCGCACGGAGTTCGCGGCGCCCGCGAAGCACGCGCCGACCGCGAGGATCAGCAGGACCGTGGTGGCCGTGCCGTTCGGGATGTGCACCCCGGTCTTCGGGTTCGCCGGGTTGACCAGCAGACCCTTGTCCGAGTCGATGAGCAGGCTCACCGCGCCGAGTACCGCCGGCAGGATCACCGTCAGCGCCAGGAAGCCCTTGTCGGACACGATCACCGACACATAGCGGCGGATCAGGGTCATCAACTGCGAGCCCCAGCCCTGTGGCTTGGGCGGGCGCATCTGCTGCGGCGGAGGCATGTGTACGGATTGCGGAGCGACGGCGTCGATGTCCGCGGCGTACATCTGGTAGTGCTGCGAGCCCTTCCAGCGGCCCGCCCAGTCGTAGTCGCGGTAGTTCTCGAAGGCGGAGAAGACGTCGGCCCAGGTGTCGTAGCCGAAGAAGTTCAGCGCCTCCTCCGGCGGGCCGAAGTAGGCCACCGAACCGCCGGGCGCCATGACCAGGAGCTTGTCGCAGATCGCCAGCTCGGCCACGGAGTGCGTGACGACGAGGACCGTACGGCCGTCGTCGGCGAGACCGCGCAGCAGCTGCATGACGTCACGGTCCATGCCCGGGTCGAGGCCGGAGGTCGGCTCGTCCAGGAAGATCAGCGACGGCTTGGTCAGCAGCTCCAGGGCCACGGAGACCCGCTTGCGCTGGCCACCGGAGAGGGAGGTGACCTTCTTCTCCTTGTGGATGTCCAGCTTCAGCTCGCGCAGCACCTCGTCGATGCGGGCCTCGCGCTCCTGCCCCGTGGTGTCCGCGGGGAAGCGCAGCTTGGCCGCGTACTTGAGGGCCTTCTTGACGGTCAGCTCCTTGTGCAGGATGTCGTCCTGCGGGACCAGACCGATGCGCTGACGCAGCTCGGCGAACTGCTTGTACAGGTTCCGGTTGTCGTAGAGGACATCGCCCTGGTTGGCCGGGCGGTAGCCCGTGAGCGCCTTGAGCAGCGTCGACTTGCCGGAGCCCGACGGGCCGATGACCGCGATGAGCGACTTCTCCGGGACGCCGAAGGAGACGTCCTTGAGGATCTGCTTGCCGCCGTCGACCGTGACGGTCAGATGGCGGGCCGAGAAGGAGACCTCACCGGTGTCGACGAACTCCTCGAGGCGGTCGCCGATGAGGCGGAACGTCGAGTGGCCGACACCGACGATGTCGTTCGGGCCGAGGAGCGCCGAGCCGCCCTTGGCGATCGGCATACCGTTGACGTACGTGCCGTTGTGCGAGCCGAGGTCGCGGATCTCGAAGCGGCCGTCGGGCGTCGCGTGGAACTCGGCGTGGTTCCGCGAGACCTGAAGGTCGGAGACGACCAGCTCGTTCTCCAGGGCACGACCGATGCGCATCACGCGGCCGAGCGAGAACTGGTGGAACGTGGTCGGGCTGCGGTCGCCGTAGACCGGTGGCGCCCCCGCGCCACCACCGGGTCCCTGCTGCTGCGGAACGGCCGCACTCTGCTGAGGCTGCTGCCAGCCCTGCTGGGGTGCCTGCTGCTGCGGGGCCTGCTGCTGCGGCGGGGCCTGCTGGGCCCAGCCGGGGCTCGCGCCCTTGGCCACGTACGGCTGCTGCTGGGGCTGCGCTTGCTGCGGCGCGGCGACGGCCGCCGCCGCGCCGGACAGGTTCAGACGCGGTCCGTCGGTCGCGTTGCCCAGATGCACGGCCGAACCCGGGCCGATCTCCATCTGATGGATCCGCTGGCCCTGCACGAACGTGCCGTTGGTGCTGCCGTGGTCCTCGATGACCCAACTGCGGCCGTTCCAGCTGATCGTGGCGTGCCGCCAGGACACCCTGGCGTCGTCGAGCGTGATGTCTCCCTGCGGATCACGTCCGAGGGTGTAGGGCCGGGACGCGTCGAGCGTCCAGGTCCGTCCATTCAATTCCAGTACGAGTTCCGGCACTCCAGCCCCACTGAGTTGTCCCCCGAGCTACCCCCATCACAGGGAGTCTAGGGATGTCGAACATCGTGGGGAACTATTTCAGTAGGAGCCCCCTGACCGAAAGTCGGACCTTGTGAAGACCAAGTACGGGCGGCTTGTCCGTTTCCGTTGACGGGGTTGAAACCGGCCCGGAGAGGGGTAATCCCACGCGAGGGGGACATCCGCGGTGGATCGCCGCGGCGCGGATCGGGGGGCTGACGATGAGCATCGAGACCGCGGACCACGGCAGGAGGGTGCCGTGGGGAGACGTCCTGCTGTCCGCGATCGCCTCCGTGAGCTGGGCGTTGATCGGGATGGCGGGGACGGCCGCGCTCGGGCTGCATCTGCTGGACGCGGACGCGGAGGGCTCGCTCGGCCCGATGACCGCCGCCGTTGTGGCGCTTGGGGCGGGTGGTTCGGTGACGCCGTCCGGCGATGTGTCGGCGTTCGGCCTGAAGGGAGCGGAGGCGACGACCGCCATCCAGATCACGCCACTTGGCGTGGGGCTGGTGGGCGCGCTGCTGCTGTGCTGGTTCTTCTTACGGTCCCTGCGCGCGGCGGGAGTTGTGGTCGCGCCGTCCGAACTCCTCGCGCGCGCGGCAGCGGTGGTCGTCCTGTTCGTGGCGATGCTGGGCGGGCTCGCCTGGGCCGGTCACGACGTCATCACCATCGACGGCGAACGGCTCGGGCTCGGCAGACTGCCCGGAGGCGGCGGGAGCGGCAAGATCGACATTCCCGGGCTCGGGGACATCGGCGGGCTGCTGCCGGACCGGATCGGCGATCTGGTGAAGGCGAAGGCGGCGGTCGGCTTCTCGGTCGACACGGTGCCCACGCTGCTCGGCGGCGCGGTCTGGGCGGTCGGAGTGCTGGTGATCGCGCTGCTGGCGTCGCGCCGTACGCCCCTGCCGCGCGGCTGGGAGGCGGTGCACCGGGTGGTGCGGCCGGCCGTGTCCGCGCTGGTGACCGTACTGCTGGTGGCGGTCGTGGCAGGACTCTCGGCGGCGGCGTACGCGGCGATCGGCGACGACCATCCCCGGCGGATCGCCGGCGCGGCCCTGCTCGGCGCGCCCAACGGGGTGTGGCTGGGCATCCCGGTCGGCCTGTTCGTGCCATGGGACGGCAAGGCCTCGGGCGCACTGGCCACGCTGCTGCCCCACCCCCTGGACGAGCTGCTGAGCGTGCGGTCCGACCAGCCCGTCACGCTGGGGCGCCTGGCCGAACTGGACGGCAGAGTCTGGCTGTTGGGGGTCGCGGCCGCGCTCATGATGCTGTTCGCGGGGGTGCTGACGGCAGCGCGTACGCCTTTTGTACGGGGGCCGGGTGCCGCCTCGCGGCCGAGGAAGGGCCGTGCGGACGTACGAGGCGGGAGTGCGGCTTCCGGACCGGTGCCGGGCACTGCGGCTGTACGAGGTGGGGGTGCCCTCGGCTTCGCGGGGCACTGCGCTCTTCGGCTCGGCGTGGTGACCGCGCTGGCACTGCCGTTGCTGGTCTGGCTGACGGATGTGTCCGTGGACGCGTCGCTGTCGGTGCTCGGCTTCGACGCGTTCGGCGCGGGGATCCGACTGCACGGGCACCTGGGGATGGCGCTGGTGCTGGGCGCGGTGTGGGGTGCGGGCGCGGGGGCGGCCGGGGCGTTGCTCGCGTACGTGAGCGGAGCGGCCGGGCGGCGGGCGGCGCCGCTGGCACTGGGTGACGTGGGGGCACCGGGGCCGGTCGGGCCGCAGCGGACGGATGTGTCGCTGGGGACGGATGTGCCGCAGCGGACGGATGTGCCGCAGCGGACGGAGAGTCCGAAGCATGCGGGACCGTACGCGCCGAGCAGGCCGTACCGGCCTGCGAATCCTGACACGAACCCCTATCTGAGGGTGCCGGAGGAACTGCGGGCGGCGGAGGGGCGGCGGGCCCCGGAGGACGGGCGGGCCCCGGAGGCCCGGCGGCCGGCGGGAGGTGCGGCGCCGGGAGACAGGGATGTGCGGCCGGGAGACAGGGATGTGCGGAGGCCGGAGGGGGCCGCGCCCTCGCAGGGCGTGAGGCCGCCCGACGACGTGTACGGGGCGCCCACCGTGATCGGGCCGATCACGCCACCGCCCCGGTCGCCGGGGCGACGGTCCAGGCCGGCTGCGCCTGGGGCTTCGCCGGAGGAGGGGCCGCCGCCTCCCCCGCCACCTCCCCCGCCTCCGCCGCCTCCGCCGCCTGGGAGGCCTCAGGGGGGCGGTGGGCGCGGCGGGCGGGGCTGACGCGAGGTCGTCGCCGGGGCCGATCCGGTCCGGGGGCGCGGCTGACGCACGGTCCTCGGCAGAGGGCCCACCCGGCGGGCGCGACTGACGCACGTACCTCGCCGGAGGTCGCCGGAGGCCGATCCGGCTCGCGGGCGCGGCTGACGCGGCGCCGCCGCTGGGGGCCGACCCGGCGGGCACGGCTGACGTGCCGTCCTCGCCGGTGGGGGCCGGCCCGGTCCGCGGGCGCGGCTGACCTGCCGTCCCCGCCGAGGGCCGACCCGGCTGGCGCGGCGGGCGCGGCGTCGTCGCTTCGCCTGTGATCAAGGCGTGCGCCATCAGTCCGCCATCCACTGTTCCCTGTCCGCCAGACGGACCTCAGGCGCGAAAGGCACTGGGTGCCGGATACGGTGGGAACACCATGAGTGCTTCGCAGACCTCCGACGCCCGCACCCTTCTCGTCAAGATCTTCGGCAAGGACCGGCCAGGCCTGACCGCCGGCCTGTTCGACACCCTCGCCGCCTTCTCCGTCGACGTGGTCGACATCGAGCAGGTCGTCACCCGTGGCCGGATGGTGCTGTGCGCGCTCGTGACCGAGCCGCCGGCCGGGCTCGAGGGTGATCTGCGGTCCACCGTCCACAGCTGGGCGGAGTCCATGAAGATGCAGGCGGAGATCATCTCCGGCCTGGGCGACAACCGGCCGCGCGGACTCGGCCGCTCGCTGGTCACCGTGCTCGGCCACCCCCTCACCGCGGAGTCCACGGCCGCCATCGCCGCGCGGATCACCTCGACCGGCGGCAACATCGACCGTATTTTCCGGCTCGCCAAGTACCCGGTGACGGCGGTCGAGTTCGCCGTGTCCGGCACGGAGACCGAGACGCTGCGCACCGCCCTGGCGACCGAGGCGGCGGCACTCGGTGTCGATGTCGCCGTCGTCGCGGCCGGGCTGCACCGACGGGCCCAGCGGCTGGTCGTCATGGACGTGGACTCGACGCTCATCCAGGACGAGGTGATCGAGCTCTTCGCCGCGCATGCCGGCTGCGAGGAGCAGGTCGCCGAGGTGACGGCGGCCGCGATGCGCGGCGAGCTGGACTTCGAACAGTCGCTGCACGCGCGCGTGGCGCTGCTGAAGGGGCTGGACGCCTCGGTGATCGACAAGGTGCGCAGCGAGGTCCGGCTCACTCCCGGCGCGCGCACCCTGATCCGTACGCTGAAGCGGCTCGGCTTCCAAGTCGGTGTCGTGTCCGGCGGGTTCACCCAGGTCACCGACGATCTGAAGGAGCGGCTCGGCCTCGACTTCGCTCAGGCCAACACCCTGGAGATCGTCGACGGGAAGCTGACGGGCAAGGTCACCGGGGAGATCGTGGACCGCGCGGGCAAGGCTCGGCTGCTGCGCCGGTTCGCGGCGGAGGCCGGGGTGCCGCTGGCCCAGACCGTGGCGATCGGTGACGGCGCGAACGACCTCGACATGCTCAACGCGGCGGGGCTGGGTGTCGCCTTCAACGCCAAGCCCGTCGTCCGCGAGGCCGCGCACACCGCGGTGAACTTCCCCTTCCTGGACACGGTCCTGTATCTGCTCGGTGTCACCCGGGAAGAGGTCGAGGCGGCGGACACGCACGACGACGACGCCGGCTGACCACCGCGTCAGGGCGCCCGCGCGGCGCGCGGGGACATACGTCGAGGGGCCCGGCACCGCGCAGGTGCCGGGCCCCTTCCATGGCGGCGGTGGGTTACTCGGTCGGGGCCCAGTAGTCGAGCAGTGTGGCCACACCCGGCTCCAGGGACTTCCAGGGGCCGTCGAAGGAGAGCACGGCGAAGGCGGCGGTCGGGAAGTCGCGGTCGGCCATCCGGGTGCGGGTATCGCCCTCGGCCGAGCCGGCGAGGATGTCGGCCAGGCCCTGCACACCGGGGTTGTGACCGATCAGGACCACGTTCTGCACGTCGTCCGGGGTCTCGTTGAGCACGGCGATGATCTCCCCGGGCGAGGCCTCGTAGAGCCGCTCCTCATAGACGGTTTTCGGCCGGTGCGGGAGCTCGTGGACGGCGAGCTTCCAGGTCTCGCGGGTCCGGGTCGCGGTGGAGCAGAGGGCCAGATCGACGGGGATGCCGGTGTCGGCCAGCTTGCGTCCGGCGACGGCGGCGTCCGTGCGCCCCCGGTCGGCGAGCGGCCGCTCGTGGTCGGACACCTGCGGCCAGTCGGCCTTCGCATGCCGGAAGAGGACAATCCTGCGGGGTTCTGCGACGCTCATGAGTCCCAGCTTCGCATGAAACACGCCAACGGGCGCAGGGAGTTGGCAGCCGCATCCGCGTCCGGCTGTGCGGCCTCCGCCGGGGCTGCTAAAGGGCCTGGCCCAGCACCGTCCGGACGCGCTCGAGAAGATGCGTGATCGCGGGCTCCCCGGCGGCCGCACTCGCGTCCGACGGGTTGATGATCAGCGCGAGGAGGGCGACGAAGGCGAGGGCGGGCAGGGCGAGCGCCCACCAGGGCAGCCGGATGTCGACGCCGCCCGAGGTCGCCGGGTGGGGCCGGGTGGGGGTGCAGGCCGACATGATGCCTCCGTGGGTCTTCGGGTGGTCCGTGGTCCGCGCCCTCGCGGTCACACTTCGAAGTTACGGAGTCCGGAGCCGTCAACCCATCCGGTGGTCCACCCACTTGACCCTGACACTCACCCCCTAGGGGATGGGGGGCTAACCCCACCCTCGGCGGTGGGCCCGGTCGGCCCTCGGGCCGGTCGTCACGGGGAGGTGACCGACGCGATGGTCACGGGAAGACCACCGACGCGATGGTCACGGGAAGGCGACCGACGCGCGTTGGTCAGGGGGACGCGATCGACGCGATGATGCCGATGATCACGAAGATGGCGAGGAACGCGCCGAAGACGAGCAGCATCTTCTTCTGGCCGTTCTGGGGATTCGGGTCGAGCACGGGCATACGGCCAGTCTCGCACCCATCGCCCGCCCGGACTCCCCCGGGGTCGCGACCGGCCGCGTCGTGACACGGAGGTACTCGCGGCACAAACGCCTTCCCGTGTGCGCGTCGGCCCGGCTCAGCGAGCCGCCTCCTCCTCCACCGTCCGATTGCGCCCGGCGACGATCCCCACCACGATCTGCGGGATCATCAGCCCCGCCATCAGCGCGATCGGCAGCCCCCAGCCGCCGCTGTGCTGGTACAGCACCCCCACCAGGAGCGGGCCGGGGATGGAGATCAGATAGCCCGTGCTCTGCGCGAAGGCGGACAGCTTGGCCACGCCCGCACCCGTCCGGGCCCGCATGCCCACCATCGTCAGAGCGAGGGGGAAGGCGCAGTTGGAGACGCCGAGCAGCAGCGCCCAGGCCCAGGCGCCGGCCGCAGGGGCGAAGTAGAGGCCCGCGTACCCGGCGAGTCCGCACGCCCCGAGAACCACCGCGATCGGCCCCTGGTGCGGCAGGCGCGTGGCCAGCCGGGGGATGACGAAGGCCAGCGGGACGCCCATCACCATGGTGACGGCCAGCAGGAGTCCGGCCGTGCCCGCGGCGACACCTGCGTCGCGGAAGATCTGCGCCATCCACCCCATCGTGATGTACGCGGCGGTGGCCTGGAGTCCGAAGAAGACGGCCAGCGCCCAGGCCGTACGGCTCCGGGTGATCCGCAGCCCGTCGGCCTCCTGAGGGGCCGCGGCGGCCGCCGCTTCCGACGAGCCGAGCCCGTGCGACCCTCCGGCCGCTTCCGACGAGCCGAACCCGTGCGAGCCTCCGGCCCCTCCCCGCGCGCGTACCAGCGGAATCCAGGGCAGGACGGCCGCCGCCGCGAGTCCCGCCCAGACGGCCAGCCCGGACTGCCAGCTGCCGCCCAGTGCGTCGGTCAGGGGCACCGTCACGGCGGCCGCGGCGGAGGTGCCCAGCGCGAGCGCCATCGAGTACAGGCCGGTCATGGAGCCGACCCGGTCCGGGAACCAGCGCTTGACGATCACCGGCATCAGGACGTTGCTCACGGCGATGCCCATGAGTGCCAGCGCGCTGGCGGCGAGGAATCCCGCCGTGCCCCCGGCGTACGGCCGGATCACCAGGCCCGCGGTGATCGCGACCATTCCGGCGCCCACGACGGCGGCGGCCCCGAAGCGGCGGGCCAGCCGCGGTGCCATCACGCCGAAGACCGCGAAGCAGAGCGGCGGCACCGAGGTGAGCAGTCCGGCGACGCTGCCGCTCATGCCGAGCCCGTCGCGCACCTCTTCGAGGAGGGCGCCGAGGCTGGTGATGGCCGGACGCAGATTGAGCGCGGTGAGGACGATGCCCACGACCACCAGACGCGTCCTCCACGCGCGCGTGGACGGCGTTTCGCTGTCGGCCCCCGTACCTGCGGAGCTGCGTATCGGTGTGGACGTCGCCGTCCGGATCTCCTCGCTTGCCATGTCGCCCATCATAGAATCATGGGATGAATGGCTGTCCAATCCTCTTGCGCTACGCTCCGGAGCCCCCGGCCACGCGCGCAGAACCGCACACGGGCCCGTACGAAGGACCGTCATGCCGCTGAGCCACCCCCGCCGTTCGGCACTGTCCGAGCAGGTCATCGCCGAGCTGCGGAATCAGATCACCTCGGGCGAGTGGCCGGTCGGTTCGCGCATCCCCACCGAGCCCGAGCTGGTCGAGCAGCTGGGCGTCGCCCGGAACACGGTCCGCGAGGCCGTCCGGGCCCTCGCGCACAACGGTCTGCTCGACATCCGCCAGGGTTCCGGCACCTACGTCGCGGCGACCAGTGAGCTGGCGGGTGTGATGCACCGCCGTTTCGCGGACGCGGACCCCCGGCACATCGCCGAGCTGCGTTCCACGCTGGAGTCGGGTGCCGCGAAGCTGGCCGCGAGGCGGCGCACCGAGCGCGATCTGAAGCAGCTGGACACGCTCCTCGTACGCCGCGAGGAGGCCTGGGAGTCGGGCAACGCCGAGGCCTTCGTGACGGCCGACGCGACCTTCCACATGGCGGTGGTGGCCGCGTCCCACAACGACGTCATGACGGCGATGTACGCGGACCTGGGCGAGGTGCTGCGCGACTGGCTGCGCGAGGACGTCGGCGAGGAGCTGACTCCGGAGACGTACATGGACCACGCCCGCCTGGTCGACGCGATCCGTACGGGCGACGCGGAGGCGGCGGCGACGGAGGCCGCCGGGTATCCGTTCCTGTGCCGGCCCGGGCGGCGGAAGTCCGCCCCCGCGGACGGCTGACGAGAGCCGTCACTTCTCGTGGCTGACCCACACCGAGCGGATCTCCTCCCAGCACCGCCCGCTCAGCCGGACGGTCATCGCCGGTCCGGTGTCGACCGGCGCGCTGTCGGTGTCGAGATCCCACCAGCGGTCGCATTCGATGTGCAGGCGTACGCGATCCGTGTCCACGTAGGGGTTGTGGCAGTACGCGACCGCGTGGGAGCCGGTGACGCTGGTACGGCACTCGGCGCCGAAAGGCTGCGGGTCAGCGGGTTTTCGGTCCGCCACGCGCGCGTGGGGCATGGCGTCGGACGGCAGGACCATCACCAGAGTGACGGCGAGGATCACCGGGGCGAAGCGGCGGGACAGGCGCACAAGGGGGACCTCCTCGGCCGTTCGGCTGCGGGGCGGTGCGTAGTCCCAGCGTGCGTGCTGCCCGGTCCCGGCTGCCCGGCCAGTTGGGCCGAACGGGCGACGCCCCGCTCCCCGCGGTGCGGGAAACGGGGCGTCGGCCTCGTACGAAAGCGACCGGGCGGTCGCGCGTAAGCGATTGCGCAAACGCTTACGCGCCGATCGCGTGCAGACCGCCGTCCACGTGGATGATCTCGCCCGTGGTCTTCGGGAACCAGTCGCTCAGCAGGGCGACGACACCGCGACCGGCCGGCTCCGGGTCCTTGAGGTCCCACTCCAGGGGGGCGCGGGAGTCCCAGACGGCTGCCAGCTCGCTGAAGCCCGGGATGGACTTGGCGGCCATGGAGCCGATCGGGCCGGCCGAGATGAGGTTGGAGCGCACGTTCTGCTTGCCCAGGTCGCGGGCGAGATAGCGGTTGGTGGCCTCCAGGGCGGCCTTGGCCGGGCCCATCCAGTCGTACTGCGGCCAGGCGTACTGCGCGTCGAAGGTGAGACCGACGACCGAGCCGCCGCTTTGCATCAGCGGCAGACAGGCCATGGTCAGCGACTTCAGGGAGAACGCCGAGACGTGCATGGCCGTGGCGACCGACTCGAACGGCGTGTTCAGGAAGTTGCCGCCGAGGGCGTCCTGGGGCGCGAAACCGATGGAGTGCACGACGCCGTCCAGGCCGCCCAGCTCCTCACCGACGATGTCGGCCAGGCGGCCGAGGTGCTCGTCGTTGGTGACGTCGAGCTCGATGACCTTGGTGGGCTTGGGGAGCTTCCGGGCGATGCGCTCGGTCAGCGTGGGCCGCGGGAAGGCGGTCAGGATGATCTCGGCGCCCTGCTCCTGGGCCAGCTTCGCGGTGTGGAAGGCGATGGAGGACTCCATCAGCACACCGGTGATCAGGACGCGCTTGCCCTCGAGAATTCCGCTCATGGTGATCAGTGACCCATTCCCAGTCCGCCGTCAACGGGAATGACGGCTCCAGTGATGTACGAGGCGTCGTCGGAGGCGAGGAACCGCACCGCCGCGGCGATCTCCTCGGGCTGCGCGTACCGGCCGAGCGGCACCTGGCCGACGATGCCCTTGCGCTGCTCCTCGGTGAGCACCTTGGTCATGTCGGTGTCGACGAAACCGGGCGCGACGACGTTGAAGGTGATGTTGCGTGAGCCCAGCTCGCGGGCGAGGGAGCGCGCGAAGCCGACCAGGCCGGCCTTGGACGCGGCGTAGTTCGCCTGGCCCGCGGAGCCGAGGAGGCCGACGACCGACGAGATGAGCACGACGCGGCCCTTCTTGGCGCGCAGCATGCCGCGGTTGGCACGCTTGACCACGCGGAAGGTGCCGGTGAGGTTGGTGTCGAGGACGGACGTGAAGTCCTCCTCGGACATGCGCATCAGGAGCTGGTCCTTGGTGACGCCGGCGTTGGCGACGAGGACCTCGACGGGGCCGTGCTGGTCCTCGATCTCCTTGTAGGCCTGCTCCACCTGCTCGGTGTCCGTGATGTCGCACTTGACGGCGAGACAGCCCAAGTCCGTGAGGGTGGCCGGCGGCTCACCCGACCGGTATGTGATCGCGACCTTGTCGCCGGCCTCGGCGAACGCGCGGGCGATGGCGAGGCCGATGCCCCGGTTGCCTCCGGTGACGAGAACCGAGCGGCTCAACGGATCACCCTTTCGATTAGCGGTCTGAACCCCCTGCAAGCCCCTGCAAGACAGGCGCCGTAGTCGAAAACCTATCGGTCCGGTCCGGCCCACGGGCAATCGGGCACCGACAGTGGCGCGGGGGACTCCCTGTCGGATCCCTACAGAAAGCCGTGCGCCGAGGAGGGCCCCGGGCACATCGGTGCGGTCGTCGGGCGGAAAGATGTGGTGGCCGCCCCGGCTCGCGCGACATGATCGGACCCGACAGGCCACGACAGCAGGGAGACCTCCGTGCCTCATTCCATCGACGAAGCCTTCACGGCACTGCCGCTGCGGGCCCTGGCCGACGCGGCGCTCGCGCGAGCCCGTGCGCTGGGGGCCGAGCACGCGGACTTCCGCTTCGAGCGGGTGCGCAGTGCCGCCTGGCGGCTGCGGGACGCCAAGCCCGCCGGGTCGTCGGACACGACCGACCTCGGGTACGCGGTGCGGGTGGTGCACGGCGGCACCTGGGGCTTCGCCTCGGGGGTGGATCTCACGATGGACGCCGCCGCGCGTGTCGCGTCGCAGGCGGTGGCGATGGCGAAGCTGTCGGCGCAGGTGATCAAGGCGGCGGGTTCCGACGAGCGCGTGGAGCTGGCGGACGAGCCGGTGCACGCCGAGCGGACCTGGATCTCGTCGTACGAGATCGATCCCTTCACCGTGCCCGACGAGGAGAAGTCGGGGCTGCTGGCCGACTGGAGCGGGCGGCTGCTCGCGGCGGACGGGGTCAGTCACGTCGACGCCTCGCTGCTCACCGTGCACGAGAACAAGTTCTATGCGGACACGGCCGGCACGGTGACCACACAGCAGCGGGTGCGGCTGCATCCGCAGCTCACCGCGGTCGCGGTCGACGAGTCCACGGGCGAGTTCGACTCGATGCGGACCATCGCTCCGCCGGCCGGGCGCGGCTGGGAGTATCTGACGGGCACCGGCTGGGACTGGGAGTCCGAACTCGGGCAGATCCCCGAGCTGCTCGCCGAGAAGATGCGCGCGCCGAGCGTCGAGGCGGGCATCTACGACCTCGTCGTCGATCCGTCCAATCTGTGGCTGACCATCCACGAGTCCATCGGCCACGCCACCGAGCTGGACCGCGCGCTGGGCTACGAGGCCGCGTACGCGGGCACCTCCTTCGCCACCTTCGACCAGCTCGGCAAGCTGAAGTACGGCTCCGAGCTGATGAACGTGACGGGTGACCGCACCGCCGAGCACGGGCTCGCGACCATCGGGTACGACGACGAGGGTGTCGAGGGCCAGTCCTGGGACCTCGTGAAGGACGGGACGCTCGTCGGCTACCAGCTCGACCGGCGCATCGCGAAGCTGACCGGCTTCGAGCGGTCCAACGGCTGCGCGTACGCCGACTCCCCCGGGCATGTGCCGGTGCAGCGCATGGCGAACGTGTCGCTCCAGCCGGATCCGGCCGGTCTGTCGACCGAGGGACTGATCGGCGGCGTCGACCGCGGGATCTACGTCGTCGGTGACCGCTCCTGGTCCATCGACATGCAGCGCTACAACTTCCAGTTCACCGGGCAGCGCTTCTTCAAGATCGAGAACGGGCGGATCACGGGCCAGCTGCGCGATGTCGCGTACCAGGCGACGACCACCGACTTCTGGGGCTCCATGGCGGCCGTCGGCGGTCCGCAGACGTATGTCCTGGGCGGCGCCTTCAACTGCGGCAAGGCCCAGCCGGGTCAGGTCGCGGCCGTCTCGCACGGCTGCCCGTCGGCCCTCTTCAAGGGCGTCAACATTCTGAACACCACGCAGGAGGCCGGCCGATGACCGCTCGTACGAACAAGCCGCACGAGATCGTCGAGCGCGCCCTCGAACTGTCCCGGGCCGACGGCTGCGTCGTGATCGCCGACGAGCACTCCACCGCCAACCTGCGCTGGGCGGGCAACGCGCTGACGACGAACGGCGTCACGCGCGGACGTACGCTCACCGTCATCGCGACCGTCGACGGCCGTGAGGGCACCGCCTCCGGTGTCGTCTCGCGCTCGGCCGTGACGGCACAGGAACTGGAGCCCCTGGTGCGGGCGGCCGAGGCCGCGGCGCGCGGTGCCGCTCCCGCCGAGGACGCCCAGCCGCTGGTCACGGGCGTCCCCCAGGCACCCGACTTCACGGACGCGCCGGCCGAGACCTCGTCCGCCGTCTTCACGGACTTCGCGCCGGCGCTCGGTGAATCGTTCGCACGCGCGCGTGCGGGTGGCCGGGAGCTGTACGGCTTCGCCAACCACGAACTCGTCTCCAGCTATCTCGGTACGTCGACGGGTCTGCGGCTGCGCCACGACCAGCCCAACGGCACCCTGGAGCTCAACGCCAAGTCGCCGGACCGGACGCGCTCGGCGTGGGCCGGGCGCTCGACGCGCGACTTCAAGGACGTCGACCCGGCGGCGCTGGACGCGGAGCTGGCGCAGCGCCTGGCGTGGGCGGAGCGGCGTATCGAGCTGCCCGCCGGACGCTACGAGACGCTGCTGCCGCCGACCGCGGTCGCGGACCTGCTGATCTACCAGATGTGGTCGGCGGCGGCCCGGGACGCGGCCGAGGGCCGGACGGTGTTCAGCAAGCCCGGCGGGGGCACGCGCATCGGCGACAAACTCTCCGAGCTGCCCCTGACGCTGCGCAGCGATCCGAACGAGCCGGGGCTGGAATCCGCGCCCTTCGTGCTCGCGCACTCCTCGGGCGACGACGCCTCGGTGTTCGACAACGGGCTGCCGCTCAAGGCCACCGAGTGGGTGAGCGAGGGCGAGCTGAGGCATCTGACGACCACCCGGCACAGCGCGGCCCTGACCGGGCTGCCGGTCGCGCCGGCCATCGGGAACCTGATCCTGGAAGGCGGTGAGGACCGTTCCCTGGAGGAGATGGTCGCCGCCACCGAGCGCGGGCTGCTGCTGACCTGCCTCTGGTACATCCGCGAGGTCGACCCGGCGACGCTGCTGCTGACCGGGCTGACCCGGGACGGCGTCTACCTGGTGGAGAACGGGGCGGTCGTCGGCGAGGTGAACAACTTCCGGTTCAACGAGTCGCCGGTCGGTCTGCTGGGCCGGGCGACGGAGGCGGGGCGCACGGAGAAGACTTTGCCGCGTGAGTGGAGCGATTGGTTCACTCGGGCCGCGATGCCCGCTCTGCGCATCCCGGACTTCAATATGAGCTCGGTCAGCCAGGGCGTATAACCTCGTACCTGCATTACGAGACCACTCAAGGAGATACGAGAACCGTGACGGACATCGTCGATGAGCTGAAGTGGCGGGGGCTGGTCGCCCTCTCCACCGACGAGGACGCATTGCGCAAGGCGTTCGCGGACGGTCCCGTCACGTTCTATTGCGGATTCGACCCGACGGCGCCCAGTCTGCACCTCGGCAACCTCGTGCAGATCCTGACGATGCGCAGGATCCAGCAGGCGGGCAACCGTCCGCTGGGCCTGGTCGGCGGTGCCACCGGTCTGATCGGTGACCCGAAGCCGAACTCCGAGCGCACGCTGAACTCCCGCGAGGTCGTCGCCGAGTGGGTGGAGCGGCTGCGCGCGCAGATCGCGCCGCTGCTCGACTTCGAGGGTCCGAACGCCGCGATCATGGTCAACAACCTGGACTGGACCCAGGGACTGTCGGCCATCGAGTTCCTGCGCGACGTCGGCAAGTACTTCCGGGTCAACAAGATGATCGCGAAGGAGGCCGTCTCCCGGCGGCTCAACTCCGACGCGGGCATCAGCTACACCGAGTTCAGCTACCAGATCCTCCAGGGCATGGACTTCCTGGAGCTGTACCGCAGGTACGGCTGCACGCTGCAGACCGGCGGTAGCGACCAGTGGGGCAACCTCACCTCGGGCACCGACCTGATCCACCGGGCCGAACCGGACGCCGTGGTGCACGCGCTGGGCACCCCGCTGATCACCAAGGCGGACGGCACCAAGTTCGGCAAGACGGAGTCCGGCACGATCTGGCTCGATCCCGAGATGACCACGCCGTACGCCTTCTACCAGTTCTGGCTGAACGCGGACGACCGTGACGTCTCCAAGTTCCTGCGCATCTTCAGCTTCAAGTCCCATGAGGAGATCGAGGAGCTGGAGAAGCAGACCGAGGAGCGCCCCCAGGCCCGCGCCGCGCAGCGCGCGCTCGCCGAGGAGCTGACGACGCTGGTGCACGGCGCGGACCAGACGGCCGCCGTGATCGCCGCGTCCAAGGCCCTCTTCGGCCAGGGCGAGCTGACCGAGCTGGACGAGGCGACGCTGGCCGCGGCGCTCTCCGAGCTGCCGCACGTCAAGGTCGCCGAGCCGGCCCCGGTCGTGGACCTCTTCGCCGAGGTCGCTCTGGTGGCCAGCAAGTCGGCCGCGCGGCGCACGATCAAGGAGGGCGGCGCGTACGTGAACAACGTCAAGGTCGCCGCCGAGGACGCCGTCCCCGCCAAGGAGGACCTGCTGCACGGGCGCTGGCTGGTGCTGCGCCGCGGCAAGAAGAACCTGGCGGCGGTGGAGGTCACGGGCGGCTGAGCATCCTGGCTCGGCCCGGGCCGAGGACGTACGAAGGGGGCGGTCCCGTCACGGACCGCCCCCTTCGCCATGCCGTCAGGCCCGCTGTTTGCTGCCCCGCATCGCCATGTACAGCATGTCGCCGAGGAACACCAGGACGACCGCTGCCGCCAGCTGGAGGCCGTGTCGGCCCCAGTCGATGCCCTTGGTCTCCGCGATGCCGAGGCCCTGTGCGATCGCGTTGCCGACGATGGCGCCGATGATGCCCATGATGGTGGTCAGCCAGAGCGGGCTGTGCTGCTTGCCCGGCAGGATCAGTTTGGCGAGCAGACCCAGCACAAATCCGACGATGATCGCCCACAACCAGCCCATGGCTGCCTCCTCGTACGGCTCGACGTGAGCATTACGCCCAGTTTCGGCCGGTGTGCCATACGGCGCATGTCGGGCAGAGCCGTACGCGGTACGGCGCAGCCGGTCCGCCCAGGCAGGGGGTGCCCCGGTCTCGTAGGCGGCGCAGAGGCGGCGTAACGTGGGATGTGTTCGGGCCTGGTCCCTGACCGGGTTCGAGCCGGGTACGGGGCGGGGGCGAGTCCGATACAAGGCGGATGGTGGAACGTGATGCGGAAGCAGGGCAACGGCGGCAACGCTGAGGTGTTCCGGATCACCGGCGCCCGGCAGGGTCTCGCCGACGACGTACGCGGGCGGCAGCGGCGCTATGTCATCTCGATGGCCGTGCGCACGGTCTCGGTGATCCTCGCGGCCACCCTCTGGAACGTGGAACGGCACGTCGCCGTGGTTGCGCTGGTGCTCGGCGCCCTTCTCCCCTACATCGCCGTGGTGATCGCCAACGCGGGCCGGGAGAACGCGCCCTCGCTCCCCTCGACGTTCGTCACCACCCCGATGCGTCCGATGATCGCGCCGCCACGGGCGGACGACTCCGCGGAACCCGACCCCGAGGGCGTGTCGGCCGAGCCCGGAGCCCAGGTGCGCAGCGAGCCGCACGAGCGGGCCTGACCACGGCGGATGCGCCAAAACCGGAATCGCACTCCGCATCAAGCTCAAGAAAAGCTCAGATCAATCATGTTGTTCCGGTGCCGGGCACCGGGTCACGCGTGACATACTTCGTACGCGCTCCGCATCCCCCGTCGGAGCGACAGACCGACGCCGGGCAGCTCCCCCCGTGGCTGCTCGGCGTCGCCTTTTGTGATGTGTCGCGTTGTCACGTGTCGCCTGTTCGTGTCGACCGGTTGCTACGGGGTGCCGGGATCGCGGCCCCGTGCGCGGGTTAGGGTCGGAGCGTGATTTTCAACGCCCCCGGCGCCGGCTCCGATCCGTCCTCCCCGATGTGCTCCGCAAAGGGCTGTCGCGCCGAAGCCGTGTGGGTGCTCGCCTGGAACAACCCGAAGCTGCACACTCCCGAGCGCCGCAAGACTTGGCTCGCGTGCGAGGAACACCGCGAGCACCTCTCCCAGTTCCTCGGCGTCCGTGGATTCCTCAAGGACGTCGTCAGGCTCGAGGACTGGGAAGCCGCGCAGAACTGACGAAGCCGCCGCGGGTGCGGCCGCCGATCAGCCGCCGATCGCCGACATCGGCCGCTCCGGCTGGAGGAACGAGGGATCGTCCAGGCCCGAGCCCGCCTTCTTGCCCCACATCGCGAGCCGCCAGATACGGGCGATCTCCTCGTCGGGGGCGTCCGAGCGCAGGGCCGCGCGCAGGTCGGTCTCCTCGGTGGCGAACAGACATGTGCGTATCTGGCCGTCGGCCGTCAGGCGCGTACGGTCGCAGGCCGCGCAGAACGGGCGGGTGACCGAGGCGATCACGCCCACGCGGTGCGGGCCGCCGTCGACGAGCCAGCGCTCGGCCGGGGCGGAGCCGCGCTCGTCGGCGCCCTCCTCCGAGAGCTCGAAACGCGTACGCAGCGAGGCGAGGATGTCGCCCGCGGTGACCATGCCCTCGCGCTTCCAGCCGTGCTGGGCGTCCAGGGGCATCTGCTCGATGAAACGCAGCTCGTAGTCGTGCGCCACGGCCCAGGCCAGCAGGTCGGGGGCCTCGTCCGCGTTCAGTCCCGGCATCAGGACCGTGTTGACCTTGACGGGGGTCAGGCCGGCGTCGCGGGCCGCTTCGAGGCCCGCGATGACGTCCTTGTGACGGTCACGGCGGGTGAGGGTCTTGAAGACGTCGGGGCGGAGGGTGTCGAGGGAGACATTGACGCGGTCCAGGCCCGCCGCCTTCAGGGCGGTCGCGGTGCGGCTGAGGCCGATGCCGTTGGTGGTCAGGGACGTCTGGGGGCGTGAGGCGAGGGCGGCGACCCGCTCCACGATGCCGACCAGGCCGGGGCGCAGCAGGGGCTCGCCGCCGGTGAAGCGGACCTCGGTGATGCCGAGCCGGGTGACGGCGATGTCTATCAGACGGACGATCTCGTCGTCCGTGAGCAGATCGGGCTTGGCCAGCCACTGCAGGCCTTCTTCGGGCATGCAGTACGTGCACCGCAGATTGCAGCGGTCGGTCAGTGAGACGCGCAGGTCGGTTGCCACCCGGCCGTAGGTGTCGATGAGCACGCGGGCCCCCTCCCCTCGATGCGGATCACATTCCTCGGACACCTGTGAGCCTACGTGACAGGACTGACATCGAGAGCGGCCCGATCCCACGAGGTACGACGCGGCCGCGTCGTAGGGATCTACGACGCGGCCGTGGGCGTGGGACCTCAGTGCGCTCCGGTGCCCGACAGGGACCGCACCTCCAGCTCCGCGTACTTGGCGGTGTCCGGCTCCTCCTTCGACAGGATCGTGCCGAGCCAGCCCAGCAGGAAGCCGACCGGGATGGAGACGATGCCGGGGTTCTCCAGCGGGAACCAGTGGAAGTCGACGCCCGGGAACATCGACGTGGGCTTGCCCGAGACCACCGGCGAGAACAGCACCAGGCCGACCGCCGTGATCAGGCCGCCGTAGATCGACCAGAGCGCTCCCGGGGTGGTGAACCGCTTCCAGAAGAGGCTGTAGAGGATCGTCGGCAGGTTGGCGGAGGCGGCGACGGCGAAGGCGAGGGCGACGAGGCCTGCGACGTTCAAGTCGCGGGCGAGGGCGCCGAGGCCGATGGACACGACGCCGATGGCGATCGTCGCGTACCGGGCGGCCCGTACCTCGTCCTTCTCGCTGGCCTGCCCCTTCTTGATGACGTTCGCGTAGATGTCGTGCGCGAACGACGAGGAGGAGGCCAGGGTCAGGCCCGCGACGACCGCGAGGATCGTGGCGAAGGCGACCGCCGAGATGGTGGCGAGCAGGATGGCACCCCAGTTGGAGTCGACGCCTCCCAGGTGCAGGGCGAGCAGGGGTGCGGCCGTGTTGCCCGCCTTGTTGGAGGCGATGATCTCGTCCGGCTTGATGAGCGCGGCCGCGCCGAAGCCGAGCGCGAGGGTCATCAGGTAGAAGCCGCCGATGAGGCCGATAGCCCAGTTCACTGACTTCCGCGCGGCCTTGGCGGTGGGCACCGTGTAGAAGCGGATCAGGATGTGCGGCAGGCCCGCGGTGCCCAGGACCAGGGCGATGCCCAGGGAGATGAAGTCCAGCTTGGTCGTCGAGGTGGCGCCGTACTTGAGGCCGGGCTCGAGGAAGGCGCTGCCCTTGCCGCTGTTGGAGGCGGCCTTGCCGAGCAGGTCGGAGATGTTGAAGTTGAACTTCAGCAGCACCAGGAAGGTGAGCAGCAGGGCGCCGGCGATCAGCAGCACGGCCTTGACCATCTGGACCCAGGTGGTGCCCTTCATGCCGCCGATGGTGACGTACACGATCATCAGCACGCCGACCAGGGCGACGATGCCGATCTTGCCGCCGTCGCTGGTGATACCGAGCAGCAGCGAGACGAGGACGCCCGCGCCCGCCATCTGGGCCAGCAGGTAGAAGATCGAGACGACGATCGTGGAGGTGCCGGCGGCCGTGCGGACGGGGCGCTGGCGCATGCGGAACGCGAGGACGTCGCCCATGGTGTAGCGGCCGGAGTTGCGCAGCGGCTCGGCGACCAGGAGCAGGGCGACCAGCCAGGCGACGAGGAATCCGATGGAGTACAGGAAGCCGTCGTACCCGAAGAGGGCGATGGCGCCCGCGATGCCGAGGAAGGACGCGGCGGACATGTAGTCACCGGAGACCGCGAGGCCGTTCTGGAAGGCGGTGAACTGGCGGCCGCCCGCGTAGAAGTCGGCGGCGTCCTTGGTCTGCCGGCCCGCCCAGACGGTGATGACGAGGGTCGCGGCGACGAACACCGCGAACAGGGTGATGATCAGCGGCCGGTGCTCGCTCGCCTCACCGGCGGCGAGAAGACGTGGGCCGGCCGCGTCGGCGGCCAGGGTGATCGCGGGGCTCATGCGCCGCCCTCCATCCGGGACTTGATCGCCTCGGCCTTGGGATCGAGCTCGGCGGCGGCGTGCCGCGAGTACCACCAGGCAATGAGGAACGTGGTCAGGAACTGGGCGAGACCGAGCACCAGGGCGACGTTGACATTGCCGAAGAGCTTGGTGCCCATGAAGCCGCCGGCGTAGTTCGACAGCAGGACGTAGAGCAGGTACCAGGCGATGAACGCGATGGTCAGGGGAAAGGCGAACGAGCGGTAGGAGCGGCGCAGTTCACCGAACTCGGCGCTCTCCTGCTCCGCGACGAACTCCTCCGTGGAGGGGTATCGGGGATGGACCTTCGAGGGGGGCGGTGCGTCGGTAGCCACGGAGTCTCCTCGCGTTGCGGATGCGGTGACGACGGTGGACGGGGGCGAGTGGGGGTTCGCCGACGGGGACGGGCTGGGCACGGACATGGCGGCTCTGACCTCACAGTGATGTGGATCACAGAAACCGGGTGGTGATGGTAGGCCCCCGGGGTGTGATCCGAAAGGGGGCACGATCGTCCTAGCGCTCCCTGTCCAAGGTCACGGCGCCACGCGTGGGGCGGTTCAACTCGGTCGGGTTCTTTCCGAAGTCGTCGCCGGAAGTCATTGCTGGCCAGCGAGGACGGGAGATAACTTCAGCCTGCACCACCCGCCATGTACCTGCCCGAGCACCACCTGTGTCTCGGGCCGACTGCGTTTCCGGATGATGTGGAGATCCCATGGCTCATCTGCGTTCCAGACGCCGGCTCGCCCTCGCCGTGCCCGTCGCCCTGTCCCTCACCGCGTCCCTGGGCTTCCTGCCGGGCGCGGCGGCCGCGGCCCCGCTCAGCACGCCCGCCTCGGCCTCCGCCTCCCCCGCCGACGGCACCGAACTGGCCTACGTCGTCAACACCAAGACGGACCGTCACACGATCGAGTCGGTGAAGCGGGCCATCGCCCGGGCCGACGGCACCGTCGTCGTGACGTACGACAAGATCGGTGTGATCGTCGCCCACTCGGCCAACCCCGACTTCGGCAAGCAGCTCCGGGCGGTGCGCGGGGTGCAGTCCGCGGGCGCGACCCGGACCGCGCCGCTGACCGCCGCCGGGACGACCGACGAGGGCGCCGCGCAGTACCTGACGAAGACTCAGGCCGCGAAGATCGCCGCGCGGAGCACGGCTTCGGGTGAGGAGCCCCTCGAGGCCGACCAGTGGGACCTGCGGGCGATCGGCGCCGACAAGGCCGCGAAGATCAACCCGGGCAGCAGGAACGTGACGGTCGCCGTGATCGACACCGGCGTCGACGACACCCACCCGGACCTCGCCCCGAACTTCTCCGCCGCGCAGTCCGCCAACTGCGTCGGCGGCAAGGCGGACACGTCGTACGGCGCCTGGCGCCCGGCCAACGCCGACCACTACCACGGCACGCATGTGGCCGGCGAGATCGCCGCCGCCCGCAACGGCATCGGTGTCGCCGGGGTCGCCCCGAACGTCAAGGTCGCCGGCATCAAGGTGGCCGACCCGGTCAGCGAGCTCTTCTACCCCGAGAGTGTCGTCTGCGCCTTCGTGTTCGCCGCCGACCACGGTGTGGAGGTCACGAACAACAGCTACTACGTGGACCCGTGGCTGTACAACTGCATGGACGACCCCGACCAGCGGGCGATCGTCGACGCGGTCAACCGGGCCCAGCTGTACGCCCAGCACAAGGGCACCCTCAACCTCGCCTCGGCGGGCAACTCCAACGACGACCTCGACTCGCACGCCCTCGTCGACGACTCCAGTCCCGACGACTCGACCGCGGTGCCCCGCACGGTCGACCCCCACAAGTGCTTCGACGTGCCGACCCAGCTGCCGGGCGTGGTCACGGTCAGCGCGACCGGTGTCGCGAGCACCAAGTCGTACTACTCCAGCTACGGCGACGGCGTCATCGACATCGCGGCCCCGGGCGGTGACAAGTTCCAGCTCCCGGACACGCCGTCGAAGAACGGCCGCATCCTCTCCACGATGCCGAACAACGAGTACGCGTTCCTCCAGGGCACGTCGATGGCGTCGCCGCACGCCGCGGGCGTGGCCGCACTGCTGAAGTCGGCCCACCCGTCGGCGACCCCGGCAAAGCTCCAGGCGCTGCTCAAGGCGCAGGCGGACAACCCTGGCTGCCCGACGGACCCGTACGACGGGGACGGCGACGGTGTCGTGGACGCGACCTGCGTGGGCGGCAAGCGGGTGAACGGCTTCTACGGCTTCGGCATCGTCAACGCGCTGCGCGCGGTGAAGTGACCCCGCCTGTAGGTCGCTCGAGCATCCGCACAGCCCGTACGGCTCATACGGCCCGTACGGCTCATACAGCTCGCACGGCTGGTATCGCGAAAACGAACTGGATATCGCGAACGAACTGGAGACACCATGACAGCGCCCCGTAAGCGCTCCCGTCGGGCCGTGGCCATTCCGCTGGGAATGGCCACGGTCACGGCTCTCGCCTTTCTGCCCAATGTCAGCGCCTCGGCGGCCGAGACGGCCGCCCCGGGGACCGTGACGGCGGACGCGACCTCGCTGAGCTACGTCGTCAACGTCCGTCCCGGCCACGGCACTTCGTCCGTCGTGAAGAAGGCCATCGCCCAGGCCGGCGGCACGATCGTGACGTCGTACGACCAGATCGGCGTGATCGTCGTCCACTCGTCGAACGCCGACTTCGCCAAGACCGTCCGCCGTGTGCGCGGGGTGGACTCGGCGGGTGCCACCCGCAACGCGCCGCTGCCCGCCCAGTCGACGACCGACGTGGGGACGCCGAAGGCGCTCACCTCCGAGGAGGTGGCGAGCGCTCAGGCGGTCGACGGGCAGGACCCGTTGGAGCCGCTGCAGTGGGATCTGCCGGCCATCCAGGCGGACAAGGCGCACGAGAAGACGCTCGGCAGCTCGAAGGTCACGGTCGCCGTGATCGACACCGGCGTCGACGACACCCACCCCGACATCGCGCCGAACTTCGACCGCGACGCCTCGGTCAACTGTGTGACCGGCAAGCCCGACACGACCGACGGGGCCTGGCGCCCGAGCGCCGCGGAAAGCCCGCACGGCACCCATGTCGCGGGTGAGATCGCGGGCGCCAAGAACGGCGTCGGCATCACCGGTGTCGCGCCGGGCGTGAAGGTCGCCGGCATCAAGGTGTCGACCACGGGCGGCTACTTCTACACCGAGTCCGTCGTCTGCGGGTTCGTGTGGGCGGCCGAGCACCACGTCGACATCACCAACAACAGCTATTACACCGACCCCTGGTACTTCAACTGCGCCGACGACCCGGACCAGAAGGCGCTCGTCGACGCCATCACCCGGGCCTCGCGGTACGCGGAGAAGAAGGGCACGGTCAATGTCGCGGCGGCGGGCAACGAGAGCTACGACCTCGCCGCCGACTCGATCACCGACCCGGTCTCCCCGAACGACGGCACGCCGTCGGACCGGGTGATCGACCCGTCCAAGTGCTATGACATCCCGACCCAGTTGCCGGGGGTGGTGACCGTCGCGTCGACCGGCGCGAAGGGCATCAAGTCCTCCTTCTCCAACTACGGACTCGGTGTCATCGACGTGGCCGCGCCCGGCGGCGACTCGACCCGCTACCAGACCCCGGCCCCGCCGGCCACCAGCGGTCTGATCCTCGGCCCGCTGCCCGGCGGCACGTGGGGCTACATGGCCGGTACGTCGATGGCGACCCCGCACGTCGCCGGCGTCGCCGCGCTCATCAAGTCGACGCATCCGCACGCCCCCGCCGCCCTGGTGAAGGCGCTGCTGTACGCCGAGGCCGACGCCACGCCGTGCACGGACCCGTACGACATCGACTCCGACGGCAAGATCGACGCGGTGTGCGAGGGCACGAAGAACCGCAACGGCTTCTACGGCTGGGGCACCGTGAACGCGCTGGCCGCGGTCACGAAGTAGGACCCACGCCGAGCAGGACCCACGCGAAGCGGGGCTTCCGCGAAGCAGGGCTCCCGCGCGGGTGGTCGGGCCGGTCGGCGTCTGCCGGCCGGCCCCTGTGCCGTGCCGTGCGGTGCCGTATCCCCGCCCCTGGTCCACATGTTGATTCAGTACACCCTGCATAGTGCCGTCATGACTGCTGTGAACACGGAGTTCGCCTGGGCCGCGCTGGGCGGCGATCCCGCACTGACCGAGCGGGTCTCGACCGTCGTACGGGACGGGGCGCTGAAGGCGCGGCTGCCGGTACGGGAGCTCGCGCGGGCCTGCGTGGCGACCTGCGCGCTGGCCGCCGCCGAACTGGGCGCGCGGCGGGCCGGACGCGCGGACGTGCCCGGGGTGCGGGTCGACGACGGGGCGGTGGCCACGGCGTTCGTGAGCGAGCGGCAGCTGCGCGTCGACGGGCGGGCGCCGGTCACCTTCGCGCCGCTGTCCCGCTTCTGGCGCACGGCGGACGGATGGGTGCGGACGCACGCGAACTATCCGCATCACCGGGAGCGGCTGCTCTCCGCACTGAAACTTCCGGAGGACCCCGCGTCCGTCGCCGCGGCCCTCGCCGAGCGCTCCTCCAGGGAGATCGAGGACGCCGTGTACGGGGCCGGAGGCCTCGCCGTCGCGCTGCGCACCCCCGAGGAGTGGGCGCGGCACGAGCAGGCCGTCGAGGTCGCCGCCCGCCCCCTGGTCGAACGGCGGCGGCCGGGCGGGGGCCGGGCCCGTCGGCCGGCGGCGCTCTTCGGCAGTCCGCTGCTGCCCGCCGCCGGGCTGCGGGTGCTCGACCTGACCAGGGTCATCGCGGGCCCGGTCGCCACCCGTACGCTCGCCCTGCTCGGCGCGGACGTGCTGCGCGTCGACTCCCCGCAGCTGCCCGAACTCGTGGACCAGCACGCCGACACGGGCTTCGGCAAACGGTCCGCCAAGGTCGGCCTCGGCACGGACAGGCGCACCTTCGAGGAGCTGCTCGCGGCGGCGGACGTCGTCGTCACCGGCTACCGGCCGGGCGCCCTCGACCGGTTCGGGCTCTCGCCCGAGGCGCTGGCCGAGCGCCGGCCCGGGCTGGTGGTGGCGCAGCTCTCGGCGTGGGGCGCGTACGGGCCGTGGGCCGAGCGGCGTGGCTTCGACAGCCTGGTGCAGGTCGCCACGGGCATCGCGGCGGTCGAGGGGTCCGGGCGGCAGGAGCCGGGCGCGCTGCCCGCCCAGGCTCTCGATCACGGCACGGGGTATCTGCTGGCGGCGGCCGTGCTGCGCTCGCTCACCGAGCAACTGACGGACGGCGGGGCCCGGTTCGTACGACTGGCGCTGGCGCGGACCGCGGGCTGGCTGCTGGAGGGGCGCGCCGCGGGCGAGGCGGGGAACGCCGTACACGCCGGCGCGGGGGCTGCCGCGTACGCCGAGGCGGGGGCTGCGTACGCCGGCGCGGGGGCTGCCGCCTACGACGGGCCGGATGCCTGGCTCGCCGAGCGGGACAGTGAGCTGGGGCGGCTGCGGTACGCCCTGCCGCCCGTCTCCTTCGCCGGCGGACCGGTCGACTGGGCCCGGCCGCCGAGCCCTTGGGGGACGGATGGCGCGCGCTGGGCCTGAGTCGCCCGTCGGGCCGGACGCGTACTGCCGAAACGTACCTGCCGAGCCGTACCTGCCGAAAACATACCTATGGGCGGAATGCCGTTCCCCCAGTTCTTCTGATGCGCTTGCCCCGGTCTGTGCCGACTGGTGAAGGTCTTGGGGTGAGCCTGATACGACCGCCGGCCGGCCCGAACGGCGGTGACGCGGCCCCTTCGCCCGTCCCCGCCGCCGCTCCGGCCCGGCGCCTGTCCCCCGGCCGGGCCGTCGCCGTGCTCGCCCTGGTGGCGGTCGCCGCGCTGATCCCGCTCCTCGGCCCCGCCGCCGCGCTGCACGGCACCGGCGAGGCGGCCGCGCCCGGAGCCGGTGGCATCGCCCTCCTGCGTACGGTCCTGTTCGCGGCGGTGTGCATGCCCGCGGGCGAGTGGTTCGCGGGCCGCCTGGCCCGCCGCGTGCCGGGCGCGCCCTTGGCAGACGCGTCGGACGCGCCGCGCGGCTGGGCGCCTGGTTCGCGGCCGGCGCCGGTTTCCGTCGCCGCGCCTGGGGCTCCCCCTCGGTCGTGGCCACCGGGAAACTCGTACCGGATTCGCCTCGCCGAGATCGACGTCGGCGGGCTGTACCGGACCCGGGACGGCGCCCTCGCCCTGCTGGAGGTCAACGCGTTCGCCGTGGCCGGCCTGTGCGCGCTGTCGCGCCGCCCGGCCGGCCGGGTGTGGCCGTCGGCCGCGGTGGTGGTCGCCGAGGCACTGCGCGTCCACCCCACCACGGAGCACAGCCCGTCGGTCGGCTCGGGCCTGACGCTCGTTCACCTGACGTGCGCGGTCCTGTGGGCGGGCGGGCTGCCGCATGTGCTGCGCACGGTGCGGCGGTGGCGCGCCCCTGGACCCGGCGCGGCTCTGCTGGGCCTCTACGCGCGCGTGGCGGCCGTCCTGCTGGCCGCGATCACCGCGACGGGGGTGTGGAGCTCGCTGCGCCGCATGCCTGCGGGCACGATCCCGCACCAGCTGACGGCGACGGCGTACGGGCGCACCCTGGTCGCCAAGGTGTTCCTCGTGGCCGCCGTCGCCGTGCTCGCCCTGTGGGCCCGCCGTCGGCTGCGCCGTGCCGACGACCCGCTCGGCGCCTGTGTGCCCGCGCGTGCGGAGGTGGTGGCGCTGGGCGTGGTCGTGGCGGTGTCGGCGCTGCTGACGGCGCTGCCGCTGCCGATCCGCTGGTGAGCGTCAGTTGGTGACGAGCACCTTGAGGGCGGTGCGCTCGTCCATCGCCTTGTAGCCCTCGGGCACGCCTTCCAGGTCGACGGTCCTGTCGAAGACGGGCGAGGGGTCGATCCTGCCGGCGAGGATGTCGGGGAGCAGCTCCGGAATGTAGGCGCGTACGGGGGCGACCCCGCCGCGCAGGGCGATGTTCCGGTCGAACATGACCCCCAGGTCGAGCCCGGTCCCGCTGCCGTGCGGCACGCCGACGAAGCCGATGGCGCCGCCGTCCCGGGTGATGTCCACGGCCGTCCGCATCGACTGCTCGGTGCCGACCGCCTCCACGACACAGTGCGCGCCCTGCCCCCGGGTGAGCTCGCGGACGGCCTCGACGGCCGCCTCCCCGCGCTCGGCGACGACGTCCGTGGCACCGAAGCGGCGCGCGATGTCCGTACGCACCTCGTGGCGTCCGAGCGCGATGATCCGCTCGGCGCCGAGCCGCTTGGCGGCGAGTACCGCGCACAGCCCGACGGCGCCGTCCCCGACGACGGCGACGGTCGCCCCGGGACGGGCTCCGGCGCCGAGGGCGGCGTGGTGCCCGGTGCCCATGACGTCGGAGAGCGTCAGCAGCGCGGACAGCAGGTGTTCGTCGGAGGCCGCGTCCTTGGGCAGCTGGACGAGGGTGCCATCGGCGTAGGGCACGCGCACGGCCTCGCCCTGGCCGCCGTCGTGGCCCACGGAGCCCCAGAATCCGCCGTGCTCGCACGACGTGGTGAGACCCTCGCGGCAGTAGTCGCACACGCCGTCGGACCACATGAAGGGCGCCACGACGAGGTCGCCGCGCCGGACGCCGGTCACCTCGGAGCCGGTCTCCTCGACGATGCCGAGGAACTCGTGCCCGATGCGCTGCCCCGGCTGCCGGGCCGCCTCGCCGCGGTACGCCCACAGGTCGCTGCCGCAGATGCAGGCGCGCAGCACCCGTACGACCGCGTCGGTGGGCTGCCGCACCACGGGTTCGGGCACGTCCTCCACGCGCATGTCGTACGGGGCGTGGATGGTGGTGGCGCGCATGGCGAGGGTCCTTCTCGTGCGATGTTCCGGTGCGTGCGCTCAGGGGGTGGTCGAGCGCACCTCACCGTACGCCGCCGCCGGCGCGGTTGGCGCGCCGAGGGTGTCCGTCACGCCGCGGACCAGCAGATACTGGCCCGCCGCATAGGTGAGCATGATCCAGAAGTCGGGTCGTGGGAGCTGTGGCCAGTCGGCGACGCCGGTGGCGATGAGCGTGTCGGAGAGCAGGAAGAGGGCACCGCCGAGCCCTGCGACGGGCCCGAGCCGGGTGGCCCCGTACGCCATCGCGGTCAGCAGCAGGCTGTAGCCGACGACGGGGACGCGCAGCCCGGCGGGAAGGCCGGGCCACAGGAGGGCGACGGTGGTGACGAGGACGAGCCCGTAACCGCCGGCGAGCAGGGCGCCACGCGCGCGCGTCCGGCCGTGCCGCGCGAAGAGCACGAGATAGCAGACGTGCCCGGCGGCGAAGGAACTCATCCCGGCGAGGAAGGCCGGGTCGGCGTCGGACAGCAGGAGGACGTCGCCCGCCCAGCCGAGGAGCAGCGCGACGACGAGGAGGCGGGGTCCGCCGCGTACGGCCGCGTAGGCGGCGAGCAGCGGCATCAGGAGGGGCTTGGCGAGCAGGTGTCCGGTGTCGGACCCGAGGGCCTGGGAGGCGAGGTCGGCGACGACGGCGAAGGCGAAGGCCCCGAGCAGCACGCGCGCGGCGGCCGGCCTCACGCGACGGGCTCCGTGACCGGCTGCTCAGCCGCCGGCCGCACGGGCTGCCAGCCGGGCCCGCGGAACACCCTGCCCGCCCGCTCACGCCAACCGCGCGCCGCCCGCAGGTCCTTGGCGATGGCGACGTACTCATGGGTGGCGACGCGCAGGGGGTTGTAGGTGGCGATGTTCTTGGTGAGTCCGTAGACGGGCCGCTCGGTCTCGGGGACGAAGGAGCCGAAGATCCGGTCCCAGACGATGAGGATCCCGCCGAAGTTGCGGTCGAGGTACCCGCCTTGGGAGGCGTGGTGCACCCGGTGGTGCGAGGGCGTGTTGAAGACGAACTCGAACGCCCGGGGCAGCTTGTCGATGCGCTCGGTGTGGATCCAGAACTGGTACACGAGGTTCACGGAGGAACAGAACGCGAGCGCGGCCGGATGGACGCCGAGGGCGATGAGCGGAACGTAGAAGGGCCAGACGGTGAGCGAGGTCCAGGGCTGGCGCAGGGCGGTGGTGAGGTTGAACTTCCGGCTGGAGTGGTGGACGACGTGGCAGGCCCAGAGGATGCGGATGACGTGGTGGCCGCGGTGGGACCAGTAGTAGAAGAAGTCCTGCGCGAGCAGCATCAGCGGGACGGTCCACCACAGGACGGGGACGCGCAGGGGCGTGAGTTCGTAGATCGCCGTGTAGACCGCGACGATCGGGATCTTCCACAGGAGGTCGAAGACGAGACTGCCGAGGCCCATGCCGACGCTCGTCGCCGCGTCCTTCGTCTCGTACCCTTCCGCGTCCTCCTCGGGATGGATCCGTACGCTCACGATCTCGATCACGGTGAGCAGCACAAAGGCGGGTATCGACCACAGCACGACATCGGGCAGGTTCGGCATGGGTGCACCGTAGGACTGTCCGCGCGCTGCCGCCAGACGTTGTTACTGACAAGTATTACCGGCGGTATGCGCTTGCTTCTTGGTGATCTCCACCAAGGGGGCGCGCACGGTCGGTCTCCCGGCCCACGCGTCCTGTCCCCGGCTCACACCCCGGCCGCCCCCAGCAGCGCGCCCGCCGCATAGGTGACCCCCATCGCCAGCGCGCCGCCGCCCACGTTGCGCAGCACCGCCCGCCCCGGCCGCGCCGCCCCCAGCCGCGCGCTCACCCACCCGGTGACGACCAGCGCGGCGAGGACGGAGAGCACGGTGACGGGCAGGCGCCAGTCGGCCGGTGGCAGCACGATCGCCAGCAGGGGCAGCAGCGCCCCCACCGTGAACGCCAGGAAGCTCGCCCACGCCGCGTGCCACGGGTTCGCCAGCTCGTCCGGGTCGATGCCGAGCTCCACGCGCGCGTGGGCGCGCAGCGCGTCCCGCTCCGTCAGCTGCTGCGCCGCCTCCCTCGCCACGTCCCGGGACAGCCCCCGCTCCTCCAGCAGCTCCGTCAGCTCCTCCAGCTCCGCCTCGGGCTGCTCCGTCAGTTCCCGTTTCTCCAGCGCCAGTGCCGCCTTCTCGGAGTCCCGCTGCGTGGAGACGGACACGTACTCCCCCGCCGCCATCGACATCGAACCGGCCAGCAGCCCCGCCAGACCCGCCGTCAGCAGTGCGGAGCGGGCGCCCGTCGCGCCCGCCACGCCGACGACGAGGCCCGCGGTGGAGACGATGCCGTCGTTCGCGCCGAGGACCGCCGCCCGCAGCCAGTTCAGGCGGGAGCCGAGCGCGCCCCCGTGTGCCTCGTCGTGCGTGGGTTCCGTCACGAGGGGAGGATGCCACCCACGGTGTCACCAGACGCGTACCGACCCTCCCCGCGCGAAGACGGGACTCGTCGCGTCCGCCGGTGGCTCTTCCAGCGGCCGCGCCAGCTCCGCCACCGTCGGTCCCACCTTCGCCGCGATCGGGTCGAGCAGGGAGAGGTCGAAGCCGTACACCCGTGCCGCGTTGCCGCCGGCCATCGCCGCGATCTCCGTGCGCGGCAGCCCCGCGTAGGCGATCCGCAGGCCTTCGCGCGAGTACGGGTACGTCCCCTCGTCGTGCGGGTAGTCGCTGCCCCACATGATCTTGTCGAGGCCGATGCGGTCCCGCAGCGGCACCTCGTGCGGGCGCATGAAGCTCGCGCCGACGAAACAGTTGTCCCGCCAGACCTCCGACGGCCCCTTGCCCATGGCCCGGTCCAGGCCGGCGCCGAACTTGGCCTCCGCCGTCGCCGACTTCGGGCCGGCCGCGACCAGACGGCCGTGGTAGTAGTCCAGCATGTCCAGGACCCCGGGGATCCAGCCCGAACCCTGTTCCGTGAGCACCAGCCGCAGGCCCGGGTGACGGCGGAACGCTCCGCCGAACACCAGGTGCCACAGCGCCCGGTGCGAGAACCACGTCGTCTCCACCATGAAGACCGCCCGCGCGGCCGGTTCGTCGCCCAGCGGCGGGGACGCCGAGCCCGCGTGGTGGTTCACGGGCACGTCCAGCTCCTCGCACACCGCCCAGATCGGGTCGTACGCTTTCGAGTACAGCTCCGGCAGGCCCGAGCCCGGTGGGGTGCCGGGGAGCAGGAGGCCGCCCCGCAGGCCCGCGCCGGCCGCCCAGCTGATCTCCTTCACCGCCTCCTCCACGTCGTTCAGGAGGATCTGGAAGACGCCCGCCCGGCGGCCGGGTGCCGCCGCGCAGAAGTCCGCCAGCCAGCGGTTGTGGGCCCGCAGGCCGGCCCACCGCTGCTCGAACTCCGCCGCCGTCGGCGCGGGCGCCATCAGCGACGCCGACGGGAAGAACGGCGGGATCGTGTTCGGGAACACCACCTCCGCGACGATCCCGTCCGCCGCCAGCTCCGCCAGGCGCCGCTCGGAGTTCCAGTTCCGGTCCGCGGTGTCGGCGAGCAGGTCCTCGTACGGATTGACGTAGGTGGCCGCCCACGCGTCGAACGCGTCGTGGTGCCGCTTCGCCAAGTACGGCCTGTAGTCGAGGAGATCGGCGCCCGCGTGGCAGTCGGCGGAGATCACCGTGTACCGGTCGTCGGTCATGGGGTCGTCCCCAGGGCCGGGAAGTCGTGGCCGGTCAGCCAGTGGCGGCCCACCTCGCGCGAGCGCGCCCAGGACGCCTCGACGGCCGCCCGGTCGTCGGACTGGCCGAGGTCGGCCGGGGTCGGCCCGATCCGCCGGGCGAGGGGGGCCAGCTTCTCGACGTCGAAGCCGAAGACCTCCGCGGCCGCCAGGCCGAGCATCCGGCGCGTCTCCCCGACCGGGATGTCATGGAAGGTTTTCGACAGCCACGCGCGCGTGTCGGGCCAGGTGCCCTCGGGGTGCGGGAAATCGCTGCCCCAGAGGATGTTGTCGACGCCGATCTCGTACCGCTGGGCCAGTTCGCGGCGCTTGGTGTTCGTCGCGCAGATGAAGACCTGCCGGTCCAGGTACGCGTGTGGCGGGCGCGTCAGTTCGGCGAAGGGCGACAGCTTCTTGCCGCCGTGCGCGCCGAGGTAGAGGCGGTCCATGAACCAGAGGAGATTGGGGAGCCACCAGCAGCCCGACTCCGCCACGCCGAACCGCAGCCCCGGGTGCCGCTCGAAGACGCCCGACCACAGCAGGAACCAGAGCGGCCGGGCCGGCCACCAGGTCACCTCGCTCACATAGATGCCCAGATGGTCGCCGTACTCGTGCCGGGGCGCCGCCCCCGAGTGCGTGAGGACCGGCATGCCGCACTCGGCCGCCGCGGTCCACACCGGGTCGTAACGGCGGTCGTGGTAGGGCTCCTTGTCGACCCACATGGAGGGGATCATCAGCGCGCCGAGGCCCGACTCCTTGGCCCGGTACACCTCCGCGACCACGCGGCCGGGCTCGGCCGTGACGGGCAACAGGGCCACCCCGCAGTGCCGTTCGGGGTGTCCGGAGACGAAGTCCGCGAGCCAGCGGTTGTGCGCCTGCGCGCCCGCCATGCCCAGCTCCGGATCCTGGTCGCCGGAGAGGCCGAGGCCCACGCCGAAGGGGGCGGCGGTCCGGCTGTCCACGGCGTCGGCGTCCGGGAAGACGACCTCGGCGGCCACCCCGTCGCCGTCCAGCTCCTTGAGACGCTGGGCGGTGTCCCAGCCGCCGCGCAGGCCCTCCTCGTTGTCCTGGAACCACTTGTCCGCGAACGCCTCGTTGCGGATGCCGAGCCGCGTCATCTCCTCGCGGCGCCGGTCGCGCCCGGCGAGGAATTCGTCGAAGTCCCGGTGGAAACGGGAGTCCAGGTAGGGCCGGTACTCCTCGGTGGGCAGCCCGGCGTGGCAGTCGGAGGAGATGATCAGGTAGGGATCCTGGTCCGTCACGTCCCTGCCGGTCGCGTCCTTGTCGGTCACCACGGTCTCCTCAGTCGAGGATGAAGCTTTCCAAGTACGACGGGTCGGTCCGCTCGAGCATCGACCGCGACCTCGCCCTGATCTGCCGGTCGCTGTGCTCGCTCTCGGGCAGCAGCCAGAAGCGGTCCGCCCGGATGCCGTCCACCACCAGCTCGGCGACCTCCTCGACCGGCGTGAAGCGCACTTCCCGGCCCGCCTCCCGCATCGCGGCCTCCCACTGGTCGAGGCTGCGGTAGGGGGTCTTCCTCGGCTTGTGCTTCGCGTAGCGCGAGGGCCGGTTGCGGTGCGACTCCCACAGGCCGGTACGGAGCATGTGCGGCCCCGGGAACAGCACGGAGGCGCCCACGCGCGCGTGCTCCGCCCTCAAGTGCGCGTACAGGGACTCCGTCATCGTCACGACGGCCGCCTTGGTGACGGCGTACACGGAGGCGGTGGGCAGGGGCGCGATGCCGCCGTCCCCCGACGAGGTGTTGACCACATGGCCGGGCTCACCCCCCGCGATCATCCGGGGCACGAAGGCCTGGACGCCGTGGAAGACGCCCCACACGTTGACCGCGAAGGCCCACTTCCAGTCGTTCGGGTCGTGCTCCCACATCCGGCCCTCGGCTCCGGAGCCGACGCCCGCGTTGTTGCACAGCACGTGCACGGCGCCGAACCTCTCCCACGTCCCGGCCGCCAGCGCCTCGACCTGATCACGCTCCCCGACGTCGACCACGCGCGCGTGCACCTCGGCCCCGTCCTCCCGCAGCGCGGAAGCGGCCTTCTCCAGGGCCCCCTCCTCGACATCCGCGAGGACCACCTTCAGTCCCTCGGCCGCGAACCGCCGTGCCATCGCGAGCCCGATGCCGCTCGCCGCGCCGGTGACGACGGCGACCTGTCCCGCCCGGAGATCCATCAGACACTCCCCTGCGGCGGACCGTCGAGCAACTGCTGCGGATCGTCGTAGCGCTGGTGGATGTACGGCAACAGGGCCTGGGCACTGACCTGTTCGACGACCTTGCCCTTCTGGTCGGTGGTCTTCTCACCGATGGTGATCTCGACGAGCCGGCGTACGGGCAGGTCGGCGACCGGGTCGTACATCGACTCGCGCAGGACGACGTCACCGGTGATCCGCTCCAGCCTGCGCACCTTCTCGTTGCGCAGGCAGTGCACCAGGACCGGGGCGGTGTCGAAACCCGGACCGTCCACCGAGGGCAGGAACTTGAAGTAGAAGTCGGTCTTCCGGACGGGCTCCGGAAGCGGCAGATCACCGCTGACCGCTCCGCGCACCTCCACGAACGCGATGCCGTGCCGGGCCAGCGCCGCGCGTACGACGAGGCCGTCCCGTTCGACCGTGACCTCGCCCAGCTTCTTCGGCTCCCCGAACACCTCACGGCCGCCGATGAGGGCCCGCTCATGGGTCATCGGCATGACGAGCGGGTACCAGCCCTCGACGCCGTCGTGCGCGGCGGCGACCGCGAACGAGCCCGCGCCCAGCCGGTATCCGGGCAGGTCGACCTTGCTGATGTTGACCCGGGCCAGGGGCCGCCCGGTGGGTTTGAGCGGGGGCGGCAGCACCGCCGCGACCGCGTCCGGGTCGGTCTCCCAGACGGCCACCACACCGGTGGACCAGATGTCGGGGAGCCGGGAGCTCGCGGAGCGCGCGGCCGCGATCTCCGCGTCGGTCCGCGCGCCATAGCGCACTCGTGCCATGTCGTACCGCCCTTCTTCTGATGGGCCGTCACCTGTAACACAGTTACAGCAGACCTCGTGCCGGGTAAATACGTGTGCACGAACATGGACGGGGGCGGGATGGCGAGACCGGCACTCACCCGCGACGAGGTCCTGGACTCCGCGGCGGATCTGGTGAAGCGGCACGGCCCGGCGGCGCTGACGATGCGGGGGCTCGCCGCCGAGCTGGGCACCGCGGTCACCTCGATCTACTGGCATGTCGGCAACCGCGAGTCCCTGCTCGACGCGCTGGTCGAGCGGACCGTCGCCGATCTCGGCGAGATCCGCCCGGTGGGGCGCACGCCCGCGCGCCGCATCGCCTCCGTCGCCCGCGCCCTGCGCCGGCAGTTGCGCGACCATCCACATCTCGTCGCGATGGTGCACGAACGCGGTCTGACAGAACGCATGTTCCTGCCCGCACAGCAGGCGCTGGTGCGTGAGGCGCACGCGGCGGGACTGCGCGGCGCGCGGGCCGCCGAGGTCGTACGGGCCGTGCAGTTCCTGGTCGTCGGGCACGTCCTGGTCGAGCGCAACCGCGAGCGTGCCCCGGCGCAGCGCCCCGGCGAGCAGGAGCTGTGGGGGGCACGTACGGCGGACGGGGACCCGGCGCTCGCACGAACACTCGCCTGGCCCGTCGATCCGGAGAAGGTGTTCACGGCATCCGTGAAGGCCCTGGTCGCCGGGCTGTTGGAGGCGGCGCCTGAGACCGCCCGCGGCCCGGGCCCGTCCTGAGAGGGCGGAGTCCGGGGACAGAGCTGTCAGTGGCGGCCCTTATCCTCATTGACCATGCTCGAAGACCGTACGACCGCAGCGACCCCAGCCCCCTGGCCGGCCGCGTATCCACAGGGGTACGCGGTCGTCGACGTGGAGACCACCGGCCTGGCCCGGGACGACCGGATCATCTCGGCCGCCGTCTACCGGCTGGACGCGCGCGGCGAGGTCGAGGACCACTGGTACACGATGGTCAACCCGGAGCGGGACCCGGGCCCGGTGTGGATCCACGGGCTGACGAGCGATGTCCTCGAAGGGGCACCGCTCTTCGAGGACATCGCGGCGGAGTTCGCGTCCCGGCTCGCCGACCGCGTGCTCGTCGCGCACAACGCGGTCTTCGACTGGTCGATGATCGCCCGGGAGTACGCGCGCGCGAAGAGCCAGGCGCCGGTGCGGCAGCGGCTGTGCACCATCGCGCTCTCCAAGGAGCTGGGCCTGCCGCTGCCCAACCACAAGCTGGAGTCGCTGGCCGCGCACTTCGGCGTCGTACAGCAGCGGGCCCACCACGCCCTGGACGACGCGCGCGTGCTGGCCGAGGCGTTCCGGCCGAGTCTGCACGCGGCGGCGCGGGACGGCGTCCGGCTGCCGCTGCTGGAGTGCCTGCCGCTCACCGAGTGGAACGCCACCCCGCGGATCGGCCGGCAGCCCTCCGGCGGCTATCCGTCCGGCAGTTGGCGCCCCTCCCGCAAACGCCCCGTATGCCCCTATCCCAACCCGGGTCGCTACGAAGAGGGCAAACCGCTCAAGCAAGGCATGCGGGTGGCGTTCTCCGGGGACACCTCGGTCGACCGCGAGCTCCTCGAGGACCGCGCCGTCGAGGCGGGCCTGCATGTGGCGACGAGCCTGTCCCGGCTCACCAGCCTGCTCGTCACCAACGACCCCGGCTCGGGTACGTCCAAGACGGCCAAGGCGCGGCAGTACGGGACACCGGTGATCGACGAGGCGGCGTTCGGCCAGCTGCTGCGGGACGTGGAGCCGGCCTCGCAGGGGTGACCCGCGGCGGCTCGAACCGGTGGTGAGGCGTCAGACGGGTGATTGGCGGACGACTCGCCCGGCGGCCGCTCGCCCGTCCCGGGTCGGCGCCGCACCCTGTGGCGCATGGCACGTTGCGAAGTCTGTGGAAACGACTACGGCATGACGTTCGAGGTGCACGCGCAGGGCGCGGTGCACGTCTTCGACTGCTTCTCCTGCGCGATCCACCGCATGGCACCGATCTGCGAGCACTGTCGCGTCCAGATCATCGGCCAGGGAGTCGAGGTCGGGGGCCGCTGGTTCTGCGGTGCGCACTGCTCTCGCGCGGAGGGGAGGGCGGGAATCGTCGACAAGGTCTGAGCCCCCTGCCCGCCGTCCACCGCCCACCCCCCTCCCAACGCCCCACGACCGAGTTGTACGGTCGTGGGGTGTACCGCTTCCTGTTGTCCCGGCAGTGGGTGATCCTCACCCTTGTGACGCTCGCGCTCATCCCGACGATGATTGAGCTGGGCTTCTGGCAGCTGCACCGCCACGAGCACCGCGTCGCGCTCAACACGGTGATCGGCAACTCGCTGGCCGCCACGCCGGTGCCGGCGGAGTCGCTCACCTCGCCCGGCGCGACCGTCAAGCACGACGACCTGTACCACCGGGTGACCGCGAAGGGCACCTTCGACACCGCGCACGAGGTCGTCGCACGCCGCCGTACGAACGTGGACGGCGAGGTCGGTTTCCACGTCCTGACCCCGTTCGTGCTGGACGACGGCAAGGTGATCCTGGTCAACCGGGGCTGGATCCCGGCGAACGGCGTGCAGACCGAGTTCCCGAAGATCCCCGCCCCCGCGAACGGTGAGATCACCGTCACCGGGCGGCTGATGCCCGACGAGACGACCGCCGAGAGCGGCATCAAGAACGTCCAGGGGCTGCCGGCCCGCCAGATCATGCTGATCAGCAGCGGACAGCAGGCGAAGGCCCTCGGCAAGCAGGTCCTCGGCGGCTATGTCGAGCTGACCTCGCCCCGGCCCAAGGGGGACAGCCCCGAGCTGATTCCGGCCCCCGACCACAGCGACATCGGCCCCCACATGGCGTACGCCGTCCAGTGGTGGCTGTTCGCGGCGGGCGTCCCCGTCGGCTGGGTCGTCCTGGCCCGGCGCGAACGCCGCGACCGCGCGGAGGCGGCAGCGGCGAAGGAGACGGAGACCAAGGAGACGGCCCCGGCGGCCGTCTAGAGCCAGGGCCCGACCCGCCGCACGGAGCCCGGCAGTCCCGCGCCCCAGCGCCCCAGCGCCCCCACGACGGTCCGGCCCCCACCGCACCCCACCGGCCGCCCTTCCGCCCGCGCATCACCCGCCCGGGCCCACCCCCGGATTGCCCCCACCCCCCAGCGGGAACCCGGCAATTGTGCACAAATCTGTCGAGTCCCCAGCATTCAGCGCATCCATTGAGGACTACGCCCTCATCGGGGACCAGCAGAGCGCCGCCCTTGTCGCCCGCGACGGATCCATCGACTGGCTCTGCCTCCCCCGCTTCGACTCGCCGGCCTGCTTCGCCGCGCTGCTCGGCGACGAGCACAACGGCAAGTGGCGTATCGCCCCCAAGGGCGCGGGCCCCTGCACCCGTCGCGCCTACCGCACCGACTCCCTCGTCCTCGACTCCGAGTGGGACACCCCCGAGGGCACGCTGCGCGTCACCGACCTGATGCCCCAGCGCGACAGCGCCCCCGACCTCGTACGCATCGTGGAGGGGCTGCGCGGCCGCGTCACCGTACGCAGCGCGATCCGGCTGCGCTTCGACTACGGCTCGATCGTGCCGTGGATGCGCAGGGCCGAGGGGCATCGCGTGGCGGTGGCCGGCCCCGACGCCGTGTGGCTGCGCAGCGAGCCCGCGGTGCACACCTGGGGCGAGGACTTCTGCACGCACTCCGAGTTCACCGTCGGGGAGGGCGAGAAGGTCGCCTTCGTCCTCACCTGGCATCCCTCGCACCAGCCGCGCCCGCCGCTCGTGGACCCGTACGAGTCGCTGCACGGCAGTCTCGCGCAGTGGCGGGAGTGGGTGTCGCAGTGCCGTTACGACGGACCGTTCCGGGATGCCGTGGTGCGTTCCCTGATCACTCTCAAGGCCCTCACCTACGCCCCGACCGGCGGCATCGTGGCCGCCCCCACCACCTCACTGCCCGAACAGCTCGGCGGCATCCGCAACTGGGACTACCGCTACTGCTGGCTGCGCGACTCCACGCTCACCCTGGACGCGCTGCTGTCGGCCGGGTACCACGAGGAGGCCGCGGACTGGCGCGACTGGCTGCTGCGCGCGGTCGCGGGCGATCCGGCGGATCTGCAGATCATGTACGGGCTGTCGGGAGAGCGGCGGCTGCCCGAGTTCGAGCTGCCCTGGCTGCCGGGATTCGGGGACTCGGTCCCGGTCCGGATCGGCAACGACGCCGCGAAGCAGTTGCAACTGGACGTCTACGGCGAGGTCATCGACTCGCTGTCGCTGGCCCGGTGTTCGGGTCTGCCGGCCAAACCGCACATGTGGCAGGTGCAGCGCGCCCTGATGGATTTCCTGTGCTCGGCCTGGCGGCAGCCGGACGAGGGGCTGTGGGAGGTGCGCGGCGGGCGTCGCCATTTCGTGTACTCGAAGGTGATGGCCTGGGTGGCCGCCGACCGCGCCGTACGCACCCTGGAGAACGAGCCGCAGCTCGGCGGCGATCTGGCGGGCTGGCGGGCCATGCGCGACGAGGTGCACCGCGAGGTGTGCGAGCGCGGCTACGACGCCGAGCGGAACACCTTCACACAGTTCTACGGCTCACGTGGACTCGACGCCTCGCTGCTGCTCATCCCCCGGGTCGGTTTTCTGCCGCCCGACGATCCGCGGGTGATCGGCACGGTCGACGCGGTGCGCGAGGAGCTGGGCCGAGACGGCTTCGTACGCCGTTACAGCACCGACGTGGCAGAGGTGGACGGGCTGCCCGGCGACGAGGGCACGTTCCTGGTCTGTTCGTTCTGGCTCGCGGACGCCCTGCACCGGCTGGGCCGCACCGAGGAGGCCCGCGCCCTGTTCGAACGGCTGGTCGGGCTCTGCAACGACGTGGGTCTGCTCGCCGAGGAGTACGACCCGGCGTCGGACCGCTTCCTCGGCAACTACCCCCAGGCCTTCAGCCACCTCGGCCTGGTGAGCACCGCCCTCGCCCTCTTCGGTGACCAGGAGGCAGGATAGGGGGCATGGATCTTGGACTTGAGGATCGTGTGTACGTCGTCACCGGGGCGACCCGTGGGCTCGGCAACGCGGCGGCGCGGGAACTCGTCGCCGACGGGGCGAAGGTGGTCGTCACGGGCCGGGACGACAAGAGTGTCGCCGACGCCGCGTCCGCGCTCGGCCCGAACGCGGTCGGGGTGGCCGTGGACAACGCGGACCCCGAGGCGCCGGCCCGCCTCGTCGCGGCCGCGCGTGCGCACTTCGGCGGCTTCGACGGCATCCTCATCAGCGTCGGCGGACCACCGCCCGGGTTCGTCGCCGACAACACGGACGAGCAGTGGACGGCCGCGTTCGAGTCGGTGTTCCTCGGTGCGGTCCGGCTGGCCCGTGCGGCGGCGGCCGAGCTGGCCGAGGGCGGGGTCATCGGCTTCGTGCTGTCCGGCTCGGTGCACGAGCCCATCCCGGGCCTGACCATCTCCAACGGGCTGCGCCCGGGCCTCGCCGGCTTCGCCAAGTCCCTCGCGGACGAGCTGGGCCCGCGCGGCATCCGCGTCGTCGGCCTGCTCCCGTCCCGCATCGACACGGACCGTGTCCGTGAACTCGACGGGCTCTCCGCCGACCCGGAGGCCACCCGCGTGGCCAACGAGTCCCGCATCCCGCTGCGCCGCTACGGCACACCGGAGGAGTTCGGCCGCGCGGCCGCGTTCCTGCTGTCGCCGGCGGCGTCGTATCTGACGGGCATCATGCTGCCGGTGGACGGCGGGATGCGGCACGGGTTCTAGGGCCGGTCCGGTGGACCGGGGCCGCGGGAAGCAGCGGAACCCGCCCGCCGTTGTCCGCGGTGTCCCTCAACTCACCCGCTCCGCCCGGTGTTTGACCGCGCGCAGCCGGACCTCCGCGGGCAGTGCCGCGAGGGCCGCGGAGTCCCGGGCGTGGGCGAGCGACCGAGTGGTCAGGCCGTGCAGCGCGGTCCCCGGATCCACGTGCGGTTCCAGCAGGAGCCGCACCCGGGCCTCGGGGGCGGCGCGCCGGCCGGTCAGCAGGACGTGTGCGCGCCCGACGCCGTCCAACTGCTCCGCGTCAGCGGCGAGTACGTCCTCCAGGGCCCGTCCGCGCAGCATCGCGCCCTCGCCGTCGCCGGTGTCGACGAGCACCTCCGCGAGCCGCCGCCTGCGCAGTACGGCGGACAGCCACCACAGGGCGAGCAGGACGAGAACGGCTAGCACGGCGATGACGGTCGGCCACCACCAGCCCTCGTCCCGCCACCGCGTCCGCTCGGCGTAGCTGAGGAGCACGTCGCGCCGTCCGTCGTGGATCCACCACGAGGGTGGCCGGACGCCGAGTCCGACGGCCAGCACGGAGCCGCCGAGGGCGACCAGGATCAGCCCGGCGAGTCCGAGCAGCACACGGTTGACGGTCCTCAGCACCGTCCTCACCCCTTCCGCCGGGGACGCCCCACGCGCACCGACAGCGCGGGCGGCCGGACCAGCCCCAGCCCCCGGACGCCGTCGGCGAGCGTGGCGTCCAGGTCGGCGCGTACGTCGTCGAGTTCACGGAAGTGCGACACCGCGCGGACGTCCGCCTTCCTGCGCCGCACACGGACGCGCACGGACTGCACGCCGGACACCTCCATGGCCCGGTCGCGCAGCGCCAGCGCGGCGGCTTTCCGGTGCAGTCCGGCCCGTACGTCGGGGTGTGCGCGGCGCATCGGCAGGAAGCCGCGCAGACCGGGAGTCGTGGCGAGCACGAGCAGCCAGACGCCGAGGGCGGCGGCGAGACCCGCGCCGACGAGCACCCAGGTGTCGTCGAGGGGCCGCTCGGCGAGCTGACGGGCCAGGAATCTGCGCCAGTGCATGGCGGGCCGGTGGGCGCGTACGGCCACGACGTCGTACAGGAGGAGGCCGGCGCCGAGGAGGACGATCAGGGCGAGGAGGCCCGCCGGGACACGGCGGGCCGACCAGAAGCGGCCGTCGCGGGCGCCCTCGTCGGCGGCCGGGACCGGGCCCGGTTCGTAGGCCTCCGGGGAGGCGGACCGGCCGGGGTCCGTGTCGTCGGTCTTCTCGATGACCGGCAGCCGCTGCGTGCTCTCGTGTCCCTCGTGTCCCTGGGGCTCGCTCACTGCGTCCTCCCGTGTGCCGCGCCGGGTGCCGGTGCCCGGTGCAGCCGCTCCACCTGGACGGCCACCTCGTGCACCTCCATCCCCGTCAAAGCGCCTACCCGCTCGGCGACCTGACGACGCACCGCACGGCACCGGCCACCGATGTCGGAGGGATAGTCGAGTTCGAGACTGATGCGGACGCGGGCGGTGCCGTGGTGCACGACGACCGTGGCGTGCGGCGACTCGGCGCCCCTGGTCAGCGGCAGCACTGCCTCGCGCGCCGCCTGCGCGGCGATCTTCGCGACGACCCGGTCGGCGATCCTGGTGGCCCCGCGCTCGGCCGGCGCCACGGCCGTCGGGGGCCGCCGGACCGCCTGGGGCCCGTAGCGCTGTTCGAGCTCACCGGCCTGGCCGGGCACCCGTCATCGCCGCCGGTCGTCGCGGGGGCGGAAGAAGTCGCCGAACTCCAGGTCCCCCTCGATGACCCGGCCGACGACGAGGCCGACGGCGCCCAGGGCGGCCACCAGCAGAAACGCGCCGAATCCGCCGAAGTACCCGGCGAAGCCCAGCGCCATTCCGGCAATCATGCCGATCACGGCCAAGCTCATGGTGCGCTCCTCAGCTGTGCGGTCACCCCGTGACTACTGAAGCCGTGTCTCCGGCTCCTCTTCCTCTTCGTCCGGCAGCTTCACATCGCTGACGGCGATGTTGACCTCGACGACCTCGAGTCCGGTCATGCGCTCGACGGCCGCGATGACGTTCTCGCGCACGGCGCGGGCGACATCGGTGATGGACACGCCGTAGTCGACGACGATCTCCAGGTCGAGCGCGGTCTGGAGCTCGCCCACCTCCGCCTTCACCCCGCGGGCGACGGACTTGGTGCCGCCGGGCACCCGGTCGCGCATGGCCCCGAAGGAACGGCTGAGTCCGCTGCCCATGGCGTTCACGCCGAGTACGTCACGGGCGGCCAGCCCGGCGATCTTCTCCACCACGCCGTCGGCGATGGTGGTGCGGCCTCGGGTCGCGGGGTCGCCGCCGCCTCGCTTGGTGGCCCTGCGTGCCTGCGGCGACTCCACCGCGCCCTCGGGGGTCTCCGGCCGGTTCCGCTCCGTCATGTCGGTCATCGCCGCACCTCCCTTTCGGTCGTCCCCCAACCCACAGTAGGCCGGGTTGCGGCCTCTCGCGCCTGGGGTGCGGCAGGCTGGAACAATGACGGCAGACCGGTGGACTCAGGAAGTACGGCATCTGCTCAGGCTCGGCAGGCTGCTGCCCCTCGGCCTCCCCCACGACGGCTCGTGGATCACGGAGAGCGCGGCCGGCTCGGTGCTGCGGCGCGCGGCGGATCCCGTGCGCGAGGTCCGCCTCGGCACGCTCCGGATCTCCCTCGCCGACCCGGAGCAGCAGGTGCACGAGCCGGTCGTGCCGCCCCCGCCGAGCGCGCTGCCGCCCGGCCCCCTCCGCATCATCGCGGAGTTCACCGTCTCGGCGGACCCCACGGCGCCGGGCGTCGACCCGCTCCCCACGACGGCCGACCGCCTGCGCCTGGCCCTGGCCGCGGCCGCGGAGGAGCGGCTCGGTCTGACGGTCACGGAGGTGGATCTGCTGGTGACAGAGTTGTCGAACGGGGCGGACGAGGCGCCCGTCGCCGTACGCCCTGACGACGAGCGGCCGACTGCCCAGCCGACCGGTGCCGACGAGCTCCGGGCGGCCTCGGCCGCGCTGTCCGTCCCGGGCGTCGCCCGTCTGACGGACGCCCTGGGCCGCCCGGTCCACATCGAGGACGTCGGCGGGAAGACCACCCTGCCGCACCGTCACGTTCGCGTCGAACTGGCGGTGACGGCGGAACGGCGGACCGCCGATGTGGCCAGGGCGGTCCGCTCGGCGGTGACGGAGGCCCTGCCGGACCACCCGTCGGTCGCCGTGGTGGTCACGGCGGTGGGCCGGCCCTAGTCGCCGACCCCGGCCAGATCCCGCAGGCGGCGAGCCTGGGCGGCACGCTCGGCTGCGCGCTGGTCCTCGTACGTCCGCTCCTGCGCCCCACGCAGCAACGCCTTCGTCTCGATGACGGCGTCACGCGGAGCGGCGAGCAGCGCGCCGGCGAGATCCCGTACCGCGCCGTCGAGCTGCTCGGCGGGCACGGCGAGGTTGGCGAGGCCGGTGCGTTCGGCCTCTTCGGCCAGCACAAAACGGCCCGTCGCGCAGATTTCGAGCGCGCGGGCGTAACCCACCAGGCTCACCAGCGGATGCGTACCCGTGAGGTCGGGGACGAGGCCCAGGCTGGTCTCGCGCATGGCGAACTGCACGTCGTCCGCGACGACGCGCAGGTCACAGGCGAGGGCCAGCTGGAAACCCGCGCCGACGGCGTGCCCCTGCACCGCGGCGATGGACACGATGTCGCTCCGCCGCCACCAGGTGAAACCCTCCTGGTACTCGGCGATGGTTCCGTCCAGCTCGGCGTCCGAACTGCGCGCGAGCTCGATGAACGACGGCTCGCCGTCGAACCCCTCGGGCGTGAACGCCTGCCGGTCGAGCCCCGCCGAGAACGACGGGCCCTCGGCGCGCAGCACAACGACACGGACGGAGCCCGGCAGTACCCGCCCGGCCTCTGCCAACGCCCGCCACAGCGCGGGACTCTGGGCGTTGCGCTTGGCCGGGTTGGTCAGCGTCACCGTGGCGACAGCCTCGTCGACGGTGAGCCGTACGCCGTCCTTGTCGAGTACGGGATCGAGGACCTTGCCGGGGTCCTTGTCGACGTCCGTCTCGTGCTCATGCGAAGCCATGGGGCGCCTCCGATGGGTGCGGTCATCGTGGATGCGGTGCCACGGAGAAGTAGCACGCATCCGTAAGTGACTGCACAGTAACCACCCGGTCGATCACTCGACCGACCGGGTGGCACCACCGAAGCCGATGGACCGCGCCGGCCTCAGGCCGTAGTGGCCTTCTTGCCCCGCGTCGCACCGCCACGCCCACGAAGCGTGACGCCCGACTCGCTGAGCATCCGGTGCACGAAGCCATACGAGCGGCCGGTTTCTTCGGCCAGCGCTCGGATGCTCGCACCGGAGTCGTACTTCTTCTTCAGGTCTGCCGCGAGCTTGTCGCGCGCGGCGCCGGTCACCCGGCTGCCCTTCTTCAGAGTCTCGGCCACCCGTGCCTCCTCAAGGGAAGTGCGCTCTGGTCTCCTCATGATCACCCCTCGGGGGCTTCATGGCCACCCATTCGGCAAGGTCCGTAAGACAAGGTTTTGACGACAGGAGCACATCCCCACGAGCGGAATCCGGTGTTCCGCCCGGTGGCATCCGTACGGCCGAACGGGTTCATCCGTGAATCACCAGGTCAGCGACGCGCGACGGCCGAGCCCTCGGGATGAAAGGACTCGGCCGCGAAATCGATGTAGGGCACACCTCGGTACGAGGAGATCTCACACAGATGATGGATCACGGATCGGCCGAATGATCCATACGCAGTGGATCACTCATTCGATCAAGCGGGGGTGACCCGTGGGGTGACCCCTTACAGGTCGGTCAGGCGAGGGCCACGAGGTCGGCGTAGTCGGCGCCCCAGAGGTCCTCGACGCCGTCGGGCAGCAGGATGATGCGCTCGGGTTGGAGCGCCTCGACGGCGCCCTCGTCGTGGGTGACGAGGACGACCGCGCCCTTGTAGGTGCGCAGCGCGCCGAGGATCTCCTCGCGGCTGGCCGGGTCGAGGTTGTTGGTCGGCTCGTCGAGGAGCAGGACGTTCGCCGAGGAGACGACCAGGGTCGCGAGTGCGAGGCGGGTCTTCTCGCCGCCGGACAGCACGCCGGCCGGCTTGTCGACGTCGTCGCCGGAGAAGAGGAACGAGCCGAGCGTCTTGCGGACCTCGACCAGGTCGAGGTCGGGGGCGGCGGAGCGCATGTTCTCGAGGACCGTGCGCTCGGGGTCGAGGGTCTCGTGCTCCTGCGCGTAGTAGCCGAGCTTGAGGCCGTGTCCCTCGACCACCTCGCCGGTGTCGGGCGTCTCCACGCCGCCGAGGAGCCGGAGCAACGTCGTCTTTCCGGCGCCGTTGAGGCCGAGGATGACGACGCGGGAGCCCTTGTCGATGGCCAGGTCGACGTCGGTGAAGATCTCCAGCGATCCGTACGACTTCGACAGACCCTCCGCCGTGAGCGGGGTCTTGCCGCACGGCGACGGCTCGGGGAAGCGGAGCTTGGCGACCTTGTCCTGCTGGCGCACCGCCTCGAGGCCCGCGAGGAGCTTGTCCGCGCGGCGGGCCATGTTCTGCGCGGCGACCGTCTTGGTGGCCTTGGCGCGCATCTTGTCGGCCTGGGAGTGGAGTGCGGCGGCCTTCTTCTCGGCGTTCTGCCGCTCGCGCTTGCGGCGCTTCTCGTCGGCCTCGCGCTGCTGCTGGTAGAGCTTCCAGCCCATGTTGTAGACGTCGATCTGGGAGCGGTTGGCGTCCAGGTAGAAGACCTTGTTGACGACCGTCTCGACGAGGTCGACGTCGTGGGAGATCACGATGAAGCCGCCACGGTAGGTCTTCAGGTAGTCGCGCAGCCAGACGATCGAGTCGGCGTCGAGGTGGTTCGTCGGCTCGTCCAGGAGGAGCGTGTCCGCGTCGGAGAAAAGAATGCGGGCCAGCTCGACACGGCGGCGCTGACCACCGGAGAGCGTGTGCAGGGGCTGGCCGAGCACGCGGTCGGGCAGGTTGAGCGCGGCGGCGATGGTGGCGGCCTCCGCCTCGGCGGAGTACCCGCCCTTGGTGAGGAACTCCGTCTCCTGGCGCTCGTACTGCCGCAGCGCCTTCTCCCGCGTGGCACCCGAGCCGTTCGCGATGCGCTGCTCGTTCTCGCGCATCTTGCGGATCAGGGTGTCCAGGCCGCGTGCGGAGAGGATGCGGTCGCGGGCGAGTACGTCCAGGTCGCCGGTGCGCGGGTCCTGCGGGAGGTAGCCGACCTCGCCGGAGCGGGTGACGTTGCCGCCGGCGGGGACTCCCTCGCCGGCGAGGACCTTGGTGAGGGTGGTCTTGCCCGCGCCGTTGCGGCCGACCAGGCCGATGCGGTCGCCCTTGGCGATGCGGAAGGTGGCGGACTCGATGAGGATGCGGGCGCCGGCGCGCAGCTCGATACCGGAGGCGGAGATCACGGACAGACTCCAGGGCGGAAGTATTGGCGGGGTGGGCAGCTGAGGGCGTTCCCGCCGTCTAATGCGCGAGGAGAATGGCCATGGGCCAAGTCTAACGGGGCCGTGCAACCAGATTTCCTGTGTGCGGGTGTTCGGCACTGTGATGCTCGCCCCGCCGTTCGCCCTGCCATTCGTTGCCCAGCGGTGTGCGGCGCGGGGCGATCGGGCCGAGGTCGTCCACGGCGACGATCTCGCCGCTCCAGGAGTCTGCCGCGAGGCAGGGCTGCGCGATCAGGATGGCGCCGCCGCGGTGCACCGCGCGCGCGGGGGCGAAGGCGCAGCCCTGGCGGGCGGGCAGCACCCAGCGCAGATCGCCGTCGGCGAGACGGTACGCGGCGATGCGGTGCGGGGTGACGACGGCGAGCATGCGGGTGCCCGGATCGAGCATCCGCAGGACCCCGGCTCCGCCGTGGGCCGCCAGCCAGTCCGCGGCCGCGGGCAGGGCGCGGTGCCAGCGGACGCCGGTGGCGTCGGTGGCGGTCACCAGGCCGTCGTCCCACAGTGCGATGGCGTCCCCGCGCGCGGGGAGCACGGCGAGCGGTCGACGCCCCGCCCGCGCGTAGGTCCAGTGAACCGAGCCGCCGCGGCCGCCGTACGCCTCGACGGCGGCCCCTCGCATACGCAACCTGGGCTCCACGGCGGGCGCCACGCGCGCGTGGACGGTGAGGCGATCTCCGTAGGGGGCGGGGCGGGCGTGGTGGACCGCGGCGAGGAGGGAGGCGCCGAGCAGGAGCGCGAGGGCGGTGGGCAGGAGGCGGTGGAGACGGCGGAAGTGGGGCGGGGGCAGGGGGTCGGTGGGGAGGCGGGGGCGGGGAGAGGCGTTCACAGTCCACGCGGCTTCGGTGTTCGCGGGGCGCTCGGCTGTGCGGGTCGCGGGGTGCTCGGCCTGCGGGTTCGCGGGGCGCGCGGGGCCGGCGTGCGCGCGTGGGCGGTGGGGGCGGTGGGCCGGCTGTCGGCGCGGGACGCTGCGGGCCGGCCGTCGGTGAGGGCCGCGTAGCGCTGGTCGCCGGGGCCCTCCCCCGTCGTCCCGGTCGGCAAAGCGACCACCTCGCCCCCTCAAAGCGCTGCCCACGGACCAGGCGGAGCGTAGGCGCGGGTACGGCGGACGGCTGCCGTGACACGGCGGGCGGGCCCGGGTGCGTCCTCCGTTCGGCCGTTCGGTCCTTCGACCCTTCGGTCCTTCGGTCCTTCGGTCCTTCGCCCGGGGCCGCGTTGTCAGTGCCCGATGCCACACTGTGTGGCGGGTCACATTCCGGCGACGAGGCGATAAGGGGTGATCGGCATGGCAGGCATGGACAGCGGGCGTCCGAGTATCTGTCCGTCGTTGCTGTACGCGGACGCGAAGGCGGCGATCAAGCAGCTCACGGAGGCCTTCGGCTTCACGGAGCTGTCGGTGTACGAGGGCGAGGACGGCTCGGTGATGCACGCCGAGCTGGTGCAGGGCAACGGCGCGGTCATGCTCGGCTCGAAGGGCCGCGGCGGCCGCTTCGACGAGGCGATGAAGAACGCGGGCCCCTGCGGGGTGTACGTCGTGGTGGACGACGTCGACGCCCACCACCGGCGCGCCGTGGACCACGGCGCGGAGATCCTGATGCCCCCGACGGACCAGGACTACGGCTCGCGGGACTACATGGCCCGGGACGCCGAGGGCAACATCTGGAGCTTCGGCACGTACGCCCCCGAGATACAGGGCTGACGCTCCCCCGGGCGACCAGGGCGCGTCTTGGGGACCAGGCCGGATCCTGGGCTAGCTCCCGCCCGTGTGCACCTGGAAGGCCGCACGGCGGACTGCCCTGGCGAGTGCCGGATCGGGGTGGGCGGCGGCGAGCGCGACCAGGACCTGCACGGTGCGGGGGTGCCCGACCGCGCGTACCTCGTCGAGGAGCGCCGGCACGGTGGGCTGTACCGCGGACTCCAGGTGGCGCACGAGGAGCGGGGCTTCGCCGTGGTCGGCGACGGCCGCCGCGGTGTCCACCCACAGCCAGGTGGACTCCTCGCGGGTGAGCACCTCGTGGGCGTCCTCGGGGTCGTGACCGTCGTGCTCCGCGAGCCACAGCAGGGCGTACGGGCGCAGCGGGGTGGCCTCGGCCACGGCGCGCACATCGGGCTCGGCGGGAGCGCCGACCACGCGCAGCGCCTCGAAGGCGAGGCCGCGCAGGAGGGCGTCGTCGCCGCGGGCCGCGTCGAGGAGCTCGGTGACGGCGCTGCCGACGGTGCGGGCGGCGAGCCAGGCGCGGTACTCGGCACGGGCGGCGTTCGGGCGCAGCTGGGCACAGCCGCGGAGCATGTCCTCCGCGTTCTGCTCGATGTTCCCGGCGGGGCTCTGCGCGGCCACGCAGATCTGCTCCAGCTTGACCCACACCGCCCAACTGCCGAGCGGGGTGAGCGTGGCCTGCCCGTCGGCGCAGGTGAGCGCGCCCACGGAGGCGAGGGCGTGCAGGGCCCAGTCGAGGAGGGGGGAGAGCGGGGTGTCCTCGGCGAGGCGCTCACCGGGGATGCCGAAGACACCGCCGGAACGCCCCGCGGGGACCTCGACGGGCTCCGCCTGGGGGCCGTACGGGACCTCGCAGCGTTCCGTGCGCAGCTCGGTGACCCGCTGGTCGAGCAGGTCGAGGAGTTGCTCGAAGGGGACGGGGCCCGCCGACAGCTGGAGGAAGGAGAGCACCTGCGGCATCGCGGAGACGACCTCGGCGACGGCGGCGTGCTCGTGCTCCTCGGGTTCCGGGTAGGCGAGCGACCAGGCGTCGAAAAGGGCGACCCAGCCGCGCAGTACGGCGCTGTCGTCGCGGTTCCACGCGCGCAGCCGCCAGCCGGGGCGGGCACTGTCGCCGTGCACCTCGACGAGGCCCGCGAGGCGTGCGGTGTCCCAGTCGGCACGGACCTGAGCCGGGGTCAGGCCCAGATCGGCGGCGGCCCGTTCGGCGGTGGTGTCGGAGAGGGTGCCCCTGCCGTCGGAGGGCCCTACGCCGTGCCCCGGGCGGAGCGCGGCGTCGGCCCAGCGGGCGACACGGGCCGCGTCGGCGAGGCCGGTGCGTGCCATGCGGGCCAGTTCCGCGGGCGGAGGGGTGCCCTCCGGCGGCCGGGGTGCCGGGCGGCGCGTGCGGCGCTGGGTCACCGCTCGGGAGGCTGCGGCCAGGGGCCGCGGGCGGACGAGTCGGAGCCTGGAGTCGCGCGGGTTACGGGACGTCACGGGTGCAGTCTTCCGGTTGACGGTCCGAAAACCCAAACGGAATGTCACGGGGGGCGACAGGGGTGGCCAATGGACAGGTCTGGGCAGGCGCTCGAGACGGGTGAGGGAGCACTTGGTGAAACCCGAACCGGAAGCGGCTTTGCCCCTTTGCGAGGGGCTGTCGGAGGTGTGCCTACATCAAGGGGGTGAGGAAGCGGCGCATGGCCTCTTCGTACACTCCGGGGTCGGCGTTCCACATGGCTCCGTGCGGGGCGTTGGTGACCGTGTGGAGGGTGACCAGATTGGGGCGGCTGTCGGCCAGACGGCGCGAGAGGCCCCAGGGGGCGACGGTGTCGCCCGGACCGTGGAAGATCAGCACCGGCGCCTGGAGGTGCTGGGGGTCGGCGGCCACCTGGATGCGGTCGCCGTGCAGCCCGGTGCGGCCCTGGGCGGCGCGGACGGCGAGCGGCAGCAGCGCGCCGGGGGTGCGACGGGCCGCGGCGAGGGTGCGCACGGTGGTCTCCCAGCTGAGTACGGGCGAGTCCAGCATGAGCCCGGAGATCCGCTCGCGCAGCCCGGAGTGCGCGGCGGCGCGCAGGGCCATGGTGGCGCCGGTGGACCAGCCGTGCAGGACGACCCGCTCGGCGCCGTAGCGCACGGCGTAGCGGATGGCCGCGTCCAGGTCGCGCCACTCGGTCTCGCCGAGGTGGTTCAGGCCGTCCTGGGGGCGGGGCGCGCCGAGGTCGCCGCGGTAGGCGAGGTCGAGCACCGGGAAGTGGTGGCGGTTCAGGAACCCCATGACGTTCATGGGGTGTTCGCGGGTGGCGCCGAGGCCGTGCACGGTGATCACCCAGGTGTCGCGGACGCCGGGTACGAACCAGGCGGGCAAGGGGCCGAGCTCGCCGGGGATGTCGACGTCGGCGTGCTCGAGGCCGAGGGCGGAGCTGGGGTTGCCGATGTGCACGTTCGGTGTCAGCCAGACCTTGTCGCCGGGCTCCAGGGTGCCGTGGGTGACGCGTTCCAGGCGGCGTACGACCGTGTCGGCGGAGTGGGGAGCGGCGGCGAGGACCGGACCGACGACCGCGTGGGAGCCGTCGCCGGAGATGCCGTAGGTGCCGGGCCGTTGGGAGGCCAGGGCGCGGGTGAGCGTGATCTGGCCCGCGGCCGTGGAGTGCACGGTGAGGCGGGGTTCGGTGGGCAGCGGTCTGCCCGGCGGCGCCTTGAGCGCGGCGTCGCTGGCGAACCGGCCGGCGGCGACACCGGCCGCGCCGGCTGCTATGGCTACGGTGACGGCGGCGGCCGTCGCTTTGACTGTGCGCACGGATTCAGTCTCCTTGCGGAGTCCGCCACCGGCCAGCCGGAGGACGGCTCGGGGCGAGGCTCCCTGCCGGGTTCGGAGGTGTTGTTTCCCGTGCCGCGCCGGGTACCCCGCCACCGAACCGGCATGCGCCGGCGGGGTCCGCGGCGCCGCCCGGCCAGGACCGCGCCGTCCCCGCGGTGCGATCCCGGCGCCCGCGCTACCGCCCCGGCTGCCCGTACCCCCGCAGGCGCTCCCCCGCCTCCGCCACCTGTTCCTCCGTGAGGAGCGTCGGGGTCAGGCCCGGTATCGAGGACGCCGTCAGCCATACGCGGCACATCCACTCGAGTTGGGCCGTGCGGTCGTACGCCTGGGGCAGGGTCGCGCCGTAGGCGATCGTGCCGTGGTTCTGGAGGAGGCAGGCCGTGCGGTCCTCGAGGGCCCGTCGCATGTTTTCGGCCAACTGTGGCGTGCCGTACGTCGCGTAGGGGGCGACCCGGACCGGCCCGCCGAGCGCGCCCGCCATGTAGTGGATCAGCGGCAGCTCCGGTACGAGCGTCGACACGGCCGTGGCGTGCACGGCGTGCGTGTGGACGACGGCGCGCGCGTCGGTGGTGCGGTAGACCGCCAGATGCATGGGCAGTTCGCTCGTCGGGACCAGCGAACCGAGCACCTGCCGGCCGTCGAGGCCGACGCCCACGACATCGGCGGGCGTCAGCCGCTCGTAGGGCACTCCCGTGGGTGTGACCAGGACGGTGTCCCCCACGCGCACGGAGACATTGCCCGACGTGCCGACGACCAGACCGTCGGACACCGTGCGGCGGGCGGTGGCCACGAGGTCGTCCCAGGCCCGGGCCACCTCGTCCCGCTGCCCCTCCTCGCGCCGCTCCTGGGGGTGCTCCCGCACGCCCCCCGCATCCCGCCCGTCGCGCCGCTGCTCAGCCATGCCGCGATCCTGCCAGGCGAGGGCCGGGGCCGCCGGTGGACCTGGGCACTTTAGGGCGGAAGCCATACGTCCGTAAGGGCGCATACCGATACATATCGCCTGCTCGCGATGATTGGCCGGTGGTCGACGGACTTGGGCCGATCTCCCAGTAACCTCTGGGAGATTTGCCGCACACGTCGCCATTCCGGGGGGAAATATGGCCCGTGATCACAAACCGTCCCGTCGCCGCGCCCGCGTCCTCGCCGCGTCCGCGGCGGTGTTCGCCATCGGGGGGACCGTCTTCGCCGGGCTTCCCGCCTCGGCGGCGGGCAAGCCGCTGGGCCACGACGTCTCGTCCCACCAAAAGGATGTCAACTGGTCGGGCGCGCAGGCGAAGGGCGCCAGGTTCGTCTACATCAAGGCGACCGAGTCCACCGACTACCGCAACCCCTTCTTCGGCCGGCAGTACAACGGTTCGCGCAACGCCGGCCTGCTCCGTGGCGCGTACCACTTCGCACTGCCGGACAAGTCGTCCGGCGCCGCCCAGGCCGCGTACTTCGTGCGCAACGGCGGCGGCTGGCGCGCCGACGGCTGGACGCTGCCGCCCGCACTCGACATCGAGTACAACCCGTACAGCAAGAAGAAGTGCTACGGCCTGAGCAAGGCCAGGATGGTCGGCTGGATCCAGTCGTTCAGCGACGAGGTGAAACGGCAGACCGGCCGCCGCCCGGTGATCTACACGACCACGCACTGGTGGAACAAGTGCACCGGCGGCAGCGCCGCCTTCGCCGCCGACCACGCGCTGTGGCTGGCCCGCTACGACTCCGCGAACGCGGGGGCGCTTCCGGCGGGCTGGTCGTTCTGGACGTTCTGGCAGTACGACAACAGCGGCAGCCTGCCGGGTGACCAGAATCTCTTCAACGGGTCCATGACCGGACTGAAGCGCTTCGCCAAGGGCTGACCCGACCCCGCCACAAGCCTCCGGAGGCCGGAATTCCGCCTCCGTTCGAAAGGGAGATACCGTCGCTTCGTCACAAGCGGAGCGACGGGACTCCGATAGAGACACCCCACAGCCCGCCTCAGTTCATCTTCCGTTCACCCAGGTTGCTTACGGTCCACCTGCCACTGACGTCCAACAGAAGCCTGGGTAAATGGAACACATCACGCTTCTCCTCGGGATCGTGATCGTTACCGCTCTCGTGTTCGATTTCACGAACGGTTTCCACGACACTGCCAACGCGATGGCGACGACCATCTCGACCGGCGCTCTGAAACCCAAGACGGCGGTGGCCATGTCCGCCGTGCTGAATCTCGTCGGCGCTTTCCTCTCCGTGGAGGTCGCCAAGACGATCTCCGGCGGCATCATCAACGAAGAGGGCATCCGCGTCGAAGTGATCTTCGCGGCGCTCGTCGGCGCCATCCTCTGGAATCTGCTGACCTGGCTCCTGGGTCTGCCCTCCAGCTCCTCCCACGCACTGTTCGGCGGCCTGATAGGCGCCGCGGTCATGTCGGCCGGCTGGTCGTCGGTGAACGGCCCGACCATCGTCACCAAGATCCTGATCCCCGCCGTCGCCGCGCCGGTCGTGGCCGGAATCGCCGCGATGCTGGCGACCCGCCTCACCTACCGGATCGGCGCCCGCGCCGACGAGAAGGCGACCAAGAAGGGCTACCGCGCCGGGCAGATCGCCTCGGCCGGCCTGGTCTCCCTCGCCCACGGCACGAACGACGCGCAGAAGACGATGGGCATCATCACCCTCGCGCTGGTGACCGGCGGTGTCGTCGCCCCCGGCTCGAACCCCCCGATGTGGGTCATCGTCTCGGCCGGCACGGCCATCGCGCTGGGCACCTACCTCGGCGGCTGGCGGATCATCCGCACCATGGGCAAGGGCCTGACCGACCTGGCCCCGCCGCAGGGCTTCGCCGCCCAGACCAGCGCCGCGACGGCCATCCTGGCCTCCTCGCACATCGGCTTCTCGCTCTCCACCACCCAGGTCTGCTCCGGCTCCGTCCTCGGTGCGGGCATCGGCCGCAAGGGCGGGGTGGTCCGCTGGTCCACCGCGACCCGGATGTTCGCCGCCTGGGGTCTGACCCTGCCGGCCGCCGGCCTGGTCGGCGCGGGCGCCGAACTCCTCACCAAGCAGGGCACCTGGGGCACCATCGCCACCGGCGTGCTGCTGGTCGCCGGTGCGGGTGCCATCTGGGCCCTGTCCCGCCGCCAGCCGGTGACCGTCGACAACGTCAACGACATCGCGGCCGAGCCCGCGGGTGTCGTCACCACCGCGATCGCCGCGGTCACCCCGCCGCCGGCGGGCCCGGTCTCCGTGGTCGACGCCACCGCCGACCTGAAGACCACCATCCCGGCCCCGTCCCCGGGCGCGGAGCCCACCCGTCCGGCCACGGTGTAAGGAACGAACAGCATGAGCATCGACTGGGCAGCACTGGGCTCCGTCTTCGGAGTCAGCCTCGTGGTCACCGTCGGCCTGGTGGGCCTCTTCACCCTGGGCATCGTCGGCCTCACCAAGAAGGAGTCGGCCGAGGGCGGGTCGGCCGCACTGGCGACCACCGGCGCCTACGCCTGCTTCGCGGCGTGCGCGGCGGCGGTGGCGTACGGGATCTATCTGATCGTCGCCTGACGCACGGCGGTACACGCACCTGGGGTGCGGGACGGACCATCCGTCCCGCACCCCACGCGTATGCGTCCCGCACCCCACGCATAAGCACCCCGTGCTCCATGCGCGTGCGCCCCGCCCCACGCCCGAACGCGCCCCGCACGCCGTGTGCGTGTGGGCCTCAGCACACTCCTCCGTCCCAGGTCAACAGCAAGTTGACGGGTGTTCGGGAGCCATGGTGGACTGCCGGAGCCAAGTACGGCGGCAGAAGAGGAAGCCGGTGTGAGTCCGGCGCGGTCCCGCCACTGTCACCGGGGAAGTAAGTCCCCGGGAGCCAGGAACTCTCACCGCCGGTCTCGTCGAACCAGGGCGTGGACACCCTGAGTGAGGACATATCGCCATGCGCGGCTGCCCGTTGCGGGTCTTGCTCACCAGTACGTTCAGCACGCGGCCTCTCCTCCCCCCGACGGCGGGCTGACCCCATGCGTGCCGATCGCGTCTTCGCGTACGGCGCCGCCGCCGGGCTCATCGGCGACCTGCTCCTGGGCGATCCCCGCCGCGGGCATCCGGTCGCCGCGTTCGGGCGGGCCGCGGGCGTCGTGGAGCGGGTGCTGTGGCGGGACCACCGCGGGTGGGGCGCGCTGCACACCGTCGTCTGTGCCGGTGGGGCCGTGGGCCTCGCCGCCGTCGCCGCCCGTTCCGTACGCACCTCCCGTACCGCTTCCGTCGCGCTGACCGCCGCCGCCACCTGGGCCGTGGTCGGCGGGACCTCCCTCGGGCGCGAGGCGCGGGCCATCGGGCAGGCCCTGGACGCGGGGGACATCGAGGGGGCCCGGGAGCGGCTCCCCCATCTGTGCGGGCGCGACCCGGGGGCCCTCGACGCCGACGGGATCGCCCGCGCCGTCGTCGAGTCCGTCGCCGAGAACACCTCCGACGCGGTCGTGGGGGCGCTGGTGTGGGGGGCTGTCGGCGGCGTGCCGGGGCTCGTCGGTTTCCGGGCCGTCAACACGCTCGACGCCATGGTCGGGCACCGGTCTCCCCGGTATCTGCGGTACGGGTGGGCCTCGGCCCGGCTCGACGACGTCATGGGGTGGCCGGGCGCCCGGCTGACGGCCGTACTCGCCGCCCTCGCCGGACACGATCCGCGCGGCGCCCTGCGCGCCTGGCGCTCGGACGCCGCCCGGCATCCGAGCCCCAACGCCGGCCCGGTGGAGGCCTCCTTCGCGGGGGCTCTCGGGGTACGGCTGGGCGGAACGCTCTCGTACGGGGGCAGGGTCGAACACCGGCCCGTGCTCAACGGCGGCGGACGGGCCGTGGACAGCAAGGACATCGAGCGGGCCGTACGCCTGTCGCGGCGGGTGGGCTGGCTCGCCCTGGGCGTGGCCGCCGCCGGGCGGCTGTGGAAACGGGGAGGGACGTCATGAGCGGCGGACTGCTGATCGCCGGTACCACCTCCGACGCGGGCAAGAGCGTCGTGACCGCCGGGATCTGCCGGTGGCTGGTGCGCCAGGGCGTCAAGGTCGCGCCCTTCAAGGCGCAGAACATGTCCCTGAACTCCTTCGTCACGCGCGAAGGTGCCGAGATCGGGCGCGCGCAGGCCATGCAGGCACAGGCCGCCCGGGTCGAGCCCACCGCGCTGATGAACCCCGTGCTGCTCAAGCCCGGGAGCGACAGAAGCAGCCAGGTCGTCCTGATGGGCAGGCCCGTGGGCGAGATGAGCGCGCGCGGCTACCACGGCGGGCGGCAGGAGGCGCTGCTCGGGACCGTCCTGGACTGTCTCGCCGAGTTGCGGGGCACGTATGACGCGGTGATCTGTGAGGGGGCCGGCAGTCCTGCCGAGATCAATCTGCGGCGGACCGACATCGTGAACATGGGGATCGCACGCAACGCGCGGCTGCCCGTGCTCGTCGTCGGCGACATCGACCGCGGCGGCGTCTTCGCCTCCTTCTTCGGAACCGTCGCCCTGCTGTCGCGCGAGGACCAGGAACTCGTCGCCGGGTTCCTCGTCAACAAGTTCCGCGGGGACGTGTCCCTGCTGGAGCCGGGCCTCGACATGCTCCGGAACCTCACCGGGCGGCCCTCGTACGGCGTCCTCCCCTTCCAGCACGGCCTCGGCATCGACGAGGAGGACGGACTGCGGGTGTCGTTGCGGGGATCCGTACGGGAGTCGGCGGTGTCCTCCCCCGTCGGCGAGGACATCCTCCGCGTCGCCGTCTGCGCGATCCCCCTCATGTCCAACTTCACGGACGTGGACGCGCTGGCCGCCGAACCGGGCGTCGTCGTGCGGTTCGTGGACCGGCCCGAGGAGCTGGCGGACGCCGACCTCGTGGTGATTCCGGGGACCCGCGGGACGGTCAAGGCGCTGGAGTGGCTGCGGGAGCGGGGACTTGCCGAAGCGCTGCGGCGCAGAGCCGCGGCCGGACGGCCCGTGCTCGGGATCTGCGGCGGTTTCCAGGTCCTCGGCGAGCACATCGAGGACGACGTCGAGAGCCGTCGGGGCCATGTGGAGGGGCTCGGACTCCTCCCCGTGCGCGTCCGGTTCGCCCGGGAGAAGACCCTCACCCGGCCCGTCGGCGAGGCCCTCGGCGAGCACGTCGAGGGGTACGAGATCCACCACGGCGTCGCCGACGTCACGGGCGGCGACCCCTTCCTGGACGGCTGCCGGGTCGGCGCCGTGTGGGGTACGCACTGGCACGGCTCGCTGGAGTCGGACGGTTTCCGCCGGGCCTTCCTGCGCGAGGTGGCGGCCGCCGCGGGCCGCCGCTTCGTACCGGCCGCCGGCACGTCGTTCGCCGGGCTGCGCGAGGAGCAGCTGGACCGGCTCGGCGATCTGATCGAGGAACACGCGGACACGGACGCGCTGTGGCGGCTCATCGAGTCGGGCGCACCGTCAGGACTGCCTTTCATTCCACCGGGAGCGCCCGCATGAGCACAGTGTTGTTGTTGTCGACCGCCGACACCGATCTGCTGGCGGCCCGCGCCTCCGGCGCCCCGTACCGGATCGGCAATCCGACCCGGGTCGACGTGTCCGAAGAGCTGCCCGCGCTCGTCGCGGGCTCGGACATCGCCGTCGTACGGCTCCTCGGCGGCAAGCGCGCCTGGGAGGACGGGCTGGCGGCGCTCAAGGCGTCCGGGATTCCGACCGTGCTCCTCGGCGGCGAGACCGTCCCGGACGCGGAGCTGATGGCCGAGTCGTCCGTGCCCGCCGGGGTGGTCGCCGAGGCGCTGCGGTATCTGGTCGAGGGCGGTTCCGCCAACCTCGTCGAGCTGGCCCGCTTCCTGTCGGACACCGTGCTGCTGACCGGCGAGGGCTTCGTCGAGCCGCAGCAGATGCCGGAGTACGGCGTCCACGGCGAGCGTCCGTACACGCAGGGCCGTCCGACCGTCGGCGTGCTCTTCTACCGGGCCCACGAGCTGAGCGGCAACACCGCCTTCGTGGACACGCTGTGCGATGCCGTCGAGGCGCGGGGCGCCAACGCCCTGCCCGTGTACTGCGGTTCGCTGCGCGGCGCGGACACCGGGCTGTACGAGATCCTCGGCAAGGCCGACGCGCTCGTCGCCACCGTCCTCGCCGCGGGCGGCACCCACGCCTCCCAGGCATCCGCCGGCGGCGACGAGGAGGCGTGGGACATCGGCGCGCTCACCGATCTCGACATCCCGGTGCTGCAAGGCCTCTGTCTCACCTCCTCGCACGCCGCCTGGGAGGGGTCGGACGCCGCCCTGTCCCCCATGGACGCGGCGATGCAGGTCGCGATCCCGGAGTTCGACGGCCGCCTCATCACGGTCCCCTTCTCCTTCAAGGAGCAGGGCCCCGACGACGTCCCGGTGTATGTCGCCGACCCCGAGCGGGCCGCGCGGGTCGCCGGAATCGCCCTGCGGCACGCCCTGTTGAAGCACAAGCCGAACGCGGAGAAAAAGCTCGGGATCGTCTTCACCGCCTATCCGACCAAGCACTCGCGGGTCGGCAACGCGGTCGGTCTCGACACGCCCGCCTCCGCGGTACGGGTCCTCGACGCGCTCCGGGACGCGGGCTACGGCCTCACCGAATACCCCGACAACGGCGACGAGTTGATCCACCGGCTCATCGCGGCCGGCGGCCACGACGTCGAGTGGCTGACCGAGGAGCAGCTCGCCGCCGCTCCGGCGCGCGTGCCGCTCGCGGACTACCGGGCGTGGTTCGAGACGCTCGACCCCGCTCTGCGCGAGGGCATGCTGGAGGCCTGGGGCGAGCCGCCGGGCTCCCTCTACGTCGACGGCGACGACATCGTGCTGGCCTGCCTCCAGTTCGGGAACGTCGTCGTGATGATCCAGCCGCCGCGCGGCTTCGGCGAGAACCCGATCGCGATCTACCACGACCCGGACATGCCTCCGTCGCACCACTACATGGCGGCCTACCGGTGGCTGGAGAACAGTTTCGGCGCCGACGCCGTCGTACACATGGGCAAGCACGGCACGATGGAATGGCTGCCGGGCAAGGGGCTCGGGCTCAGCGGTGGCTGCGCCCCCGACGCCGTACTCGGCGAACTCCCCCTGGTCTACCCGTTCATCGTCAACGACCCCGGCGAGGGCACCCAGGCCAAGCGCCGCGGGCACGCCACCGTCGTCGACCACCTCGTACCGCCGATGGCGCGCGCGGACACGTACGGCGACCTCGCCAAGCTGGAGCAGCTCCTCGACGAGTACGCGCTCGTGTCCGACCTGGACCCGACGAAGGCACCGGCCGTGCGCGCCCAGATCTGGACGCTGGTCAAGGCGGCCGAGCTGCACCACGACCTGCACGTGGACGATCAGCCGGACGACGACGCGTTCGACGAGTTCGTCATGCACATCGACGGCTATCTGTGCGAGATCAAGGATGTGCAGATCAGGGATGGCCTGCACATTCTCGGCGGCGGGCCGGAGGCCGAGCCGCGCGTGAACCTCGTGCTGGCCGTGCTGCGGGCCTCGCAGGTGTGGGGCGGTCAGGCCAACGCCCTGCCGGGCCTGAGGGCGGCGCTGGCGGCCCATTTCGGCCTGGTCGAGAAGGAGTTGCTGGGCGAGCCGGGTGCGCCGGTGAAGGTGCCGGCCGAGCTGAGCGACCTCGTCGAGGGGCCGTCCCGGTCGGCGGCCGACGCGATCGACCTGCTGGAGCAGCTGTGCCGACGGGCCGCCGAGGGCATGGAGGAGCGCGGCTGGGACGTCGCCGCCGTCCCCGCACTCGTCCGCGAGGTCCTGGGCAGCGAACTCCCGGACGCCGTGGCGGTGCTGGAGTTCGCGTGCCGTGAGGTCGTGCCGCGGCTCGCCCGGACCACGGACGAGATCGACCACATCCTCCGCGCGCTGAACGGCGGTTATGTCCCGGCGGGCCCCTCGGGTTCGCCGACGCGCGGACTCGTCAACGTCCTGCCGACCGGCCGCAACTTCTACTCCGTCGACCCCAAGGCCATCCCGTCCAGGCTGAGCTGGGAGGTCGGGCAGTCGCTCGCGGACTCGCTGATCCAGCGGTATCTCCAGGACACCGGCGAGTACCCGAAGTCGGTGGGCCTCACGGTCTGGGGCACGTCCGCCATGCGTACGCAGGGCGACGACATCGCCGAGATCCTCGCGCTGCTGGGCTGCCGTCCCGTCTGGGACGACGCCTCGCGCCGGGTGACCGGCTTCGAGGTCGTGCCCCTGGACGAACTCGGGCGCCCCCGCATCGACGTCACGGTCCGGATCTCCGGCTTCTTCCGGGACGCGTTCCCGCACGTGGTCGGGCTGATCGACGACGCGGTGCGGGCGGTGGCCGAACTGGACGAGCCCGTGGACCTGAACTACGTCCGCAAGCACGCCGACGAGGACACCGCCGAGCACGGTGACCGGCGACGCGCCACGGCCCGTGTCTTCGGCTCCAAGCCGGGTGCGTACGGCGCCGGTCTGCTCCCGCTCATCGACGCGCGCAACTGGCGCTCCGACGCGGACCTCGCCGAGGTGTACGCGGTGTGGGGCGGATACGCGTACGGGCGCGGGCTGGACGGGCGGGCGGCGCGCGGGGACATGGAGACGGCGTTCAAGCGCATCGCCGTCGCCGCGAAGAACGTCGACACCCGCGAGCACGACCTCGTCGACGCAGACGACTACTTCCAGTACCACGGCGGCATGGTCGCCATGGTCCGGCATCTGACGGGCGCGAGTCCGGAGGCCTACGTCGGTGACAGCGCCGTACCGGACCAGGTGAAGACCCGGACCCTCGGCGAGGAGACGCACCGCGTGTTCCGCGCGCGGGTCGTCAACCCGCGCTGGATGGCGGCGATGCGGCGCCACGGCTACAAGGGCGCCTTCGAGATGGCGGCGACCGTCGACTACCTCTTCGGGTACGACGCCACGGCCGGCGTGGTCGACGACTGGATGTACGAGAAGCTCAGCGCGGAGTACGTCTTCGACGCGGAGAACCGGGACTTCATGAAGAAGTCCAACCCGTGGGCGCTGCGCGGGATCACGGAACGGCTGCTCGAAGCGGCCGAGCGCGGGCTGTGGGCCGAGCCGGACGCACAGACGCTGGAGCGGCTGCGCGCCACCTATCTGGAGCTCGAAGGCGATTTGGAGGGCGACGACCAGTGAGTACCCCGTTTCCGTTCACGGCCGTGGTCGGCCAGGACGATCTGCGGCTCGCGCTGCTGCTGAACGCCGTGTCGCCCGCGGTGGGCGGCGTGCTGGTCCGCGGCGAGAAGGGCACGGCCAAGTCCACGGCCGTACGCGCGCTTTCGGCCCTCATGCCCGAGGTGGACGTCGTCGCGGGCTGCCGCTTCTCGTGTGCGCCCGGCTCCCCCGACCCGGCGTGCCCGGACGGACCGCACGAGGTCGGGCCGGGCGTTCGGCGTCCCGCGCGCATGGTCGAACTGCCCGTCGGCGCCTCCGAGGACCGGCTCGTGGGCGCGCTCGACATCGAGCGGGCGCTCGCGGAGGGTGTGAAGGCCTTCGAGCCCGGCCTGCTGGCCGACGCGCACCGCGGGATCCTGTACGTCGACGAGGTCAACCTCCTCCACGACCACCTGGTCGACCTGCTCCTGGACGCGGCCGCGATGGGTGCCTCGTACGTGGAACGCGAGGGCGTCTCCGTACGGCATGCCGCCCGCTTCCTGCTCGTCGGGACCATGAATCCCGAAGAGGGCGAGCTGCGGCCGCAGTTGCTCGACCGGTTCGGGCTCACCGTCGAGGTCGCGGCCTCGCGGGAGCCCGATCAGCGGGTCGAGGTCGTCCGGCGCAGGCTCGCGTACGACGACGATCCGGAGGCCTTCGCCGCGCGCTGGGCCGACGAGGAGTCCGCCGTGCGGGCCCGGATCGTGGCCGCGCGGGAGCTGTTGCCGTCCGTGCGGCTCGGCGACGGGGCGCTGCGGCAGATCGCGGCGACCTGCGCGGCCTTCGAGGTCGACGGGATGCGGGCCGACATCGTGATGGCGCGGACGGCGACCGCGCTGGCCGCGTGGGACGGGCGCTCCGATGTGCTCGCCGAGGACGTACGGCAGGCGGCGCTGCTCGCGCTGCCGCACCGGCGGCGCCGGAATCCGTTCGACGCGCCGGGGCTCGACGAGAACAAGCTCGACGAGACGCTGGAGGAGTTCGGCGGCCAAAACGAGGACGAAGGCGACGACGATCCGGATCCGGACGGGCCGGGCGGTGGCGGGCAGCCACCGGAGAACGGCCCCGAGGGCGGACCTCAGGACGGCCCTCAGGACGGATCTCAGGAAGGGCCTCAGGACGGGGCCGACAGCTCGGAACCGGGTGGTGACGAGGCCGCGCGGCCTCAGGCCGGTGAGTCGGGGCAGCCGGGGGCGTCCGGTGCCGGTGAGCAGCAGGCCGTGCGGGCCGGTGAGCCGTTCCGTACGAAGGTGCTGAGCGTGCCCGGTCTCGGCGAGGGCGCGGCGGGCCGGCGTTCGCGCGCGCGGACCGAGCACGGGCGCACGACCGGGGCCCGGCGGCCCCGGGGGACGCTCACCAAGCTGCACCTGGCGGCGACCGTGCAGGCCGCGGCACCCCATCAGCGGGCGCGCGGCCGGTCGGGGCGTGGGCTCGTCGTACGGCGGGACGATCTGCGGCAGGCCACCCGTGAGGGGCGTGAGGGCAACCTCGTGCTCTTCGTGGTCGACGCCTCCGGGTCGATGGCGGCCCGGCAGCGGATGAGCGCCGTCAAGGGCGCGGTGCTGTCGCTGCTGCTCGACGCGTATCAGCGGCGGGACAAGGTGGGGCTGGTGACCTTCCGCGGGTCCGCGGCCGAGGTGGCGCTGCCGCCCACCTCTTCGGTGGACGCGGCCGCGGTGCGGCTGGAGTCGCTGCCCACGGGCGGGCGGACGCCGCTGGCCACGGGGTTGCTCAAGGCGCACGACGTGCTGCGGGTGGAGCGGCTGCGGGATGCGGCACGCCGGCCGCTGGTCGTCGTGGTGACGGACGGGCGGGCGACGGGCGGCCCCGAGCCGGTGGCGCTCGCGGGCCGGGCGGCGCGGCTGTTCGCGGCCGACGGGGTCGCGTCCGTGGTCGTCGACTGCGAGTCGGGGCCGGTGCGGCTCGGGCTGGCCGGGCAGCTCGCCGGGGAGCTGGGCGGGACGCCCGTCACGCTGGACGAGTTGCGGGCCGACTCGATCGCCGGGCTCGTACGAGACGTTCAGTCAAGCAACAGGAGGGCCGCGTAATGCCGCAGGGGCAGCCGAGTGTCGTACCGGACGATGGACTGACCACCCGCCAGCGCCGCAACCGGCCGCTCGTGATCGTGCACACGGGCATCGGGAAGGGCAAGTCGACCGCCGCCTTCGGGCTGGCGCTGCGCGCCTGGAATCAGGGCTGGCCGATCGGCGTGTTCCAGTTCGTGAAGTCGGCGAAGTGGAAGGTCGGCGAGGAGAACGCGCTGCGGGTGCTCGGCGCCAGCGGTGAGGGCGGGTCCGTCGACTGGCACAAGATGGGCGAGGGCTGGTCCTGGGTCCAGCGGGATGCCCAGATGGACAACGAGGAGAAGGCCCGCGAGGGCTGGGAGCAGGTCAAGCGGGACCTGGCGGCCGAGACGTACAAGCTGTACGTGCTCGACGAGTTCGCCTACCCGATGCACTGGGGGTGGGTCGACACCGACGAGGTGGTCTCCGTGCTGCGGGAGCGGCCCGGTACCCAGCACGTCGTCATCACCGGCCGCAACGCGCCCGAGAAGCTCGTCGGCCTCGCCGACCTCGTGACCGACATGTCCAAGGTGAAGCACCCGATGGACGCCGGTCAGAAGGGGCAGAGGGGCATCGAGTGGTGATGTCGTCCGTCCCTCGGCTGGTCATTGCCGCGCCCTCCTCGGGCAGCGGCAAGACCACCGTTGCCACGGGGTTGATGGCCGCGTTCACCGCGCGGGGGCTCGCCGTGTCCCCGCACAAGGTGGGGCCCGACTACATCGACCCCGGGTATCACGCGCTCGCCACCGGGCGGGTGGGACGGAACCTCGACGCGTATCTGTGCGGGGCGGAGCTGATCGCGCCGCTGTTCGCGCACGGGGCGCGGGGCTGCGATCTCGCCGTCGTCGAGGGTGTGATGGGGATGTTCGACGGGGCCGCCGGGGAGGGCGAGCTGGCCTCCACCGCCCACGTGGCGAAGCTGCTGCGGGCGCCGGTGGTGCTGGTCGTCGACGCGTCGTCGCAGTCGCGGTCGGTGGCGGCGCTGGTGCACGGGTTCGCCTCCTGGGATCCGCGGGTGCGGGTCGGGGGCGTGATCCTGAACAAGGTCGCTTCGGATCGGCACGAGGAGCTGTTGCGGGAGGCGCTGGACTCGGCGGGAGTACCGGTTCTCGGGGTGCTGCGGCGGGCCGAGCAGGTGGACACGCCGTCGCGGCATCTCGGGCTGGTGCCGGTCGCCGAGCGGCTGGCGGCGGCCGTGGCGGCGGTGGCCGCGATGGCCGCGCAGGTGCGCGAGGGCTGCGACCTCGACGCGCTGTTCGCGCTGGCGCGCGGTGCGGGTGCACTGTCGGATGACCCGTGGGAGCCACCGGTGCTCTCCGCGACGGAACGTCCGACGGAACGTCCGGTCGTCGCCGTCGCCGGCGGCCCCGCCTTCACCTTCTCCTACGCCGAACACGCCGAGCTGCTGGCCGCCGCCGGGGCCGAGGTCGTCACCTTCGACCCCCTCCGCGACGAGCGACTGCCCGACGGGAGTGCCGGGTTGGTGATCGGGGGCGGCTTCCCCGAGGTGTACGCGCCGGAGCTGTCCGCCAACGAGCCGCTGCGGAAGGCCGTCGCGGAGCTGGCGCTCGCGGGCGCGCCCGTCGCCGCGGAGTGCGCCGGGCTGCTGTATCTCTGCCGTGAACTCGACGGGCAGCCCATGTGCGGTGTGCTCGACGCCGAGGCGCGGATGTCCGGCAGGCTCACGCTCGGCTACCGCGACGCCGTCGCCGTCGGCGACAGCGTGCTCGCCGCGGCCGGGACCCGGATGCGCGGCCACGAGTTCCACCGGACCGTCGTCGAGCCGGGCGCGGGGGCGGCTCCCGCCTGGGGGGTACGCGCCCCGGTTCGGCGGGTCGAAGGTTTCGTACAACACGGTGTGCACGCGAGTTATCTGCACACGCACTGGGCCGCCGCGCCCGGTGTCGCCCACAGGTTCGTCGAGAGGTGCCGGACGTCATGAGCAGCAAGCTGATCGGAGTCGGGGTCGGACCCGGCGACCCCGAGCTGGTGACCGTCAAGGGCGTCAACGCTCTGCGGGCCGCCGACGTCGTGGTCGTACCGGTGATGGCCGCACCGGACGGGACGGACGGCGGCGAGCGGGGGCGCGCCGAGGCGACCGTCCTGCACTACGTGCCCGAGGAGAAGGTCCTGCGGGTCGTGTTCGCGCTCAACGAGCGTGCCGACCGCGGCCGGCGCGAGGCCGCCTGGGACGCCGCGGGCGGGCGGGTGGCCGAGCTGCTCACGGCGCACGGCACCGTCGCCTTCGCCACGATCGGCGACCCCAACGTGTACTCGACCTTCACCTATCTCGCGCACACGATCCAGGACCTGGTCCCGGGGACCGTCGTCGAGACCGTGCCCGGCATCACCGCCATGCAGGACCTCGCCGCCCGGTCGGGGGCCGTCCTCACCGAGGGGACCGAACCCCTGACCCTCGTCCCGGTGACCGCCGGGGCGGCCGTGCTCAAGGAGGCGCTGAACGGGCCCGGCACGGTCGTCGCGTACAAGTTCGGGCGGCAGGCGCACGAGGTGGCCGAGGCGCTGCGCGAGACCGGCCGGATCGACGACGCCGTGTGGGGCTCGGCGCTGGGGCTGGCGGAGGAGTCCATCCGGCCCGCCGCGGACCTCGACGGCGGGCCGCTGCCCTACCTCTCCACGCTGATCGCCCCCGCGCGGCGCGAGGGCGGACGCGGCGGGAAGCTGTGACCGACGGAAGAGACGGCGGGAGATCAGCCCGCGAGGCCCACCACCAGCCAGATGAAGCCCACGCCCGCCACGGTGCACAGCAGGGTGGAGCGGGCGGGGTGCTCGTGGTGTGCCTCCGGGAGGATCTCGGCGGCGGCGAGATAGAGCAGCGCGCCGCCGAAGAGGGCGAGGTAGCCGCCGAGCAGGCGCTCCGGGATGGTGAACGCCAGGGTGGACGCCGCGCCCAGCACGGGGGCCACCGCGTCCGCGACGAGCATGATGACCGCCTTGCGGCGCGCGTTGCCGTACAGGGCCGTGAGCGTGTACGTGTTGAAGCCGTCCGCGAAGTCGTGCGCGATGACCGCGACGGCCACCGCCAGGCCCATGCCGCCGCCCACCTGGAAGGCGGCGCCGATCGCGACGCCGTCCATGGCGCTGTGTCCGACCATCGCGGCGGCGGCCGTCAGGCCCACCTCGGGCGCCCGGCCGTTGCTCTCCGCGCCGCCGTGGGCGGCCTGCCGGTGCGCCAGCAGGCGTTCCACCAGGTGGGCCAGCAGGAAGCCGGCCACGAACAGCAGCAGTGCGGCCGGTACGCCGAACACCTTGCCGCCCGCCGCGTCGAGCGCCTCCGGCAGCAGGTCCATACCGACCACGCCGAGCATCAGCCCGCCGGCCAGGCCCAGCACCAGGTGGCGACGGTCGGTCACCCGCTGTGCCGTCCAGCCGCCGGCCAGCGTCATCAGGAACGCGCCGAGCGCGACGAAGACCGCCATACGCCCTTGCTATCCGATCGACCCCCGTTCGCGCATGCCCGACGGCCACGTACGCACTGACTTTTCGCACGACCCGAGTTTTTTGTAGGAGAGGACCGATTCCCATGGCCGATGCCCCCACCGGCAAGGTGACCTTCGTCGGGGCCGGCCCCGGCGCCGCCGACCTGCTGACGTTCCGTGCCGCGCGCGCCATCGCCGAGGCCGACGTCGTGATCTGGGCGGCCAGCCTGGTCCAGGCCGAGGTGCTCGACCACGCGCGCGCGGGCGCGGACATCCTGGATTCCGCGACGATGTCCCTGGAGGACGTCGTCGCCGTGTACCGGCGGGCGCACGCGGAGGGCCTGAAGGTGGCCCGCATCCACTCCGGCGACCCGGCCCTGTGGGGCGGTACGCAGGAACAGGCCGACCGGTGTGCGGAGATCGGCATCGAGACCGAGATCGTGCCCGGCGTCTCCTCCTTCTCCGCGGTCGCGGCGCTCGCCGGGCGCGAGCTGACCATCCCCGAGGTCGCGCAGTCCGTGATCCTCACCCGGCTCGGCGGCGGCAAGACGCCGATGCCGCCCGGGGAGGAGGTCCGCGAGTTCGCCCGCCACGGTACGACGATGGCCCTGTTCCTGTCGGCCGCCCGCAGCGGTCAGCTGGTACGGGAGCTGCTGGAGGGCGGCTACCCGACGTCCACGCCGGTCGTGGTCGCGTACCAGGCGACCTGGCCGGAGGAGCTGATCGTGACGTGCACGATCGAGACGCTGGAGGAGACGGTCAAGGAGCACAAGCTCTGGAAGCACACGCTCTTCCTGGTCGGCCCGGCCCTCGGCGCGCACGGCACCCGCTCGCACCTCTACCACCCGGGCCACTTCCACGGGTTCCGCAAGGCCGACCCGCAGGCGCGGGCGGAGCTGCGGGCGGCCCGCAAGGGAAGTCCGTCGTGATCACCGTCGTCGGTACGGGAACGGGGGCGCCCCTGTCCGCGGACGCCGCGCGCGCCCTGGCCGGGGCGGGGCTCGTGGTGGGCGGCCGACGGCATCTGGCGGCGGCCGCGCTGCCGGACGGGGCCGAGCGGATCGTCCTGGGGCCGCTGGCGCCCGCTCTCGACGCGATCGAGGCGGCTCTGGAGAAGCAACGGCGGGTGGTGGTGCTGGCCTCCGGCGACCCGGGGTTCTTCGGGATCGTACGGGCACTGGCCGAGCGGTTCGGCGCCGAGCGGCTGGATGTGCGTCCGGGTGTCTCGTCCGTGGCGACCGCCTTCGCGCGGCTCGGGCTGCCCTGGGACGACGCGGTGGTGGTGAGCGCGCACGGACGTGATCTGCGCACCGCCCTGAACGTCTGCCGGTCGCGTCCCAAGGTGGCGGTGCTGACCGGGCCCGGCGCCGGGCCCGCCGAGCTGGGGGCCGCGCTCGCCCACGGGTTCGGCGCGCGGGTCCTCGTGGTGGCGAGCGCGCTCGGCGACCCCGAGCACGAACGCGTGGAGCGGGTGACGCCGGCCGAGGCCGCGGCCCGCGACTGGGGTACGGCGGTCAGCGTGGTGCTGTGCCTGGACGCCTCCCGGGCCCTCGCTCCCGTGCGCACGGTCGCGGGCCCGCCGGCCGGTCCCGCCCGCTGGGCCCTGGAAGAGGGCGACTTCGCCCACCGCGATTCGATGATCACCAAGTTCGAGGTGCGCGCCCTGGCGCTGGCCCGGCTCGGCCCGCGGCTCGGGGACCTCGTCTGGGACGTCGGCGCGGGCTCCGGGTCGGTGGCCGTCGAGTGCGCGCGCCTCGGTGCCGCCGTCACGGCGGTCGAGAAGACGCTCGACGGGGTGGAGCGGATCCACGCCAACGCGCGGGCGCACGGCGTGGACGTCCACGTCGTGCACGGGGCCGCGCCGGACGCGCTGACCGCTCTCCCCGACCCGGACGCCGTGTTCATCGGCGGCGGCGGGCGCGAACTGCCCGCCCTCGTCACCGCGTGCGCGCGGCGCGCCCGGCGGACGGTCGTCGTGGCGATGGCCGCGCTCGACCGGGTGCCGGCCGTGCGCGAGGCGCTCACCGGGGCCGGGTTCGGCTGCGACGGTGTGCTGTTGCAGTCGTCCCGGCTCGCCCCGCTGCCCGGGGACGTCACCCGGCTCGCGGCGACCAATCCCGTTTTTCTGCTGTGGGGCGCCCGGCCTCCGGCCCGTACCGAAGGAGCACTCCAGTGATCGGCCTGATTTCCGCGACGGCGGCGGGCGCCGCGGCCCGCGACCGGTTGGTCGCGGCCTGGCCCGCGCGGACGCGTGTGTACGACGGGCCCGTCGGCGAGGCCGTGCGGCGGGCCTTCGCGGAGTGCGAGCAGCTCGTGTGTTTCCTGGCGACGGGCGCGGTGGTGCGTCTGGTGGCGCCGCTCCTCGGCGACAAGACGTCCGACCCGGGCGTCGTGTGCGTCGACGAGGCCGGCCGGTTCGCCGTGTCCCTGGTCGGCGGCCATGGCGGCGGCGCCAATGAACTCGCCCGTGAGGTGGGCGAGTTGCTGGGGGCCGAGCCCGTCGTGACGACGGCGACGGACGCCGTGGGGCTGCCCGGCCTCGACACGCTCGGCTTCCCCGTGGAGGGCGATGTCTCCGGGGTCTCCCGGGCCCTGCTGGACGGCGAGGCCGTGGCGCTGGACGCGGAGGTGAGCTGGCCGCTGCCGCCGCTCCCGGTCGCCGCCGAGGGCCGGTACGCGATCCGGCTCACCGATCGTCTCGTCGAGCCCGGCGAACGCGAGGTCGTGCTCCGGCCGCCCTCCCTCGTCGTCGGCGTCGGGGCCTCCAGGAACGCACCCGTCGAGGAGGTCCTCGGCCTGGTCCAAGGCGCCCTGCGTGACGCGGGGCTGTCCGTGAAGTCCCTCGCCGAGCTCGCCACCGTCGACGCCAAGGCCGACGAGCCCGGCATCGTCGAGGCGGCCGCGCGGCTCGGGGTGCCCCTGGTGACGTACTCCGCCGGGGAACTGGCGGCGGTCGAGGTGCCGAACCCGTCCGACGCGCCGCTCGCCGCCGTCGGTACGCCCTCCGTCGCGGAGGCCGCCGCCCTCGTACGCGGGGGTGAACTCCTCGTGCCGAAGCGCAAGTCGGCCGCACAGCCGGCGATGGCGACCTGTGCCGTCGTACGGCGGCCGGCCCGCGGGCGCCTCGCCGTCGTGGGACTGGGACCCGGCGCCCGGGATCTGCTCACGCCCCGCGCCAGGGACGAACTCCGCCGCGCCTCCGTGCTCGTGGGGCTCGACCAGTACGTCGACCAGATCCGCGACCTGCTGCGCCCCGGTACCCGGGTCCTGGAGTCGGGGCTCGGCGCCGAGGAGGAGCGGGCCCGCACGGCGGTGGCCGAGGCCCGGCGCGGGCACGCCGTCGCGCTGATCGGCAGCGGGGACGCCGGTGTGTACGCGATGGCGTCGCCCGCGCTGGCCGAGGCGTCCGACGACATCGACGTGGTCGGCGTGCCGGGCGTCACGGCGGCGCTGGCGGCCGGGGCGATCCTCGGGGCGCCGCTGGGCCACGACCATGTGTCGATCAGCCTTTCCGACCTGCACACGCCGTGGGAGGTCATCGAGCGGCGGGTACGGGCCGCCGCCGAGGCGGACATCGTGGTGACGTTCTACAACCCGCGCAGCCGGGGCCGGGGCTGGCAGCTGCCCGAGGCGCTCGCGATCCTCGCCGGACACCGGGAGCCGACGACGCCCGTCGGTGTCGTACGCAACGCCTCGCGGACGGACGAGTCCAGCCGCCTCACCACGCTCGCGGGACTGGATCCGGCGACGGTGGACATGATGACGGTCGTGACCGTGGGGAACACGGCGACCCGTGAGATCGCCGGGCGCATGGTGACGCCGCGCGGCTACCGCTGGCAGGAGGAGTCCGAGTGAACCGGGCGTTCGTACCCGAGGACCGTGTCGTCCACCCCATCGAGCAGGAGTCGTTCCGGCGGCTGCGCGCCCGTCTGGACACCTCGCACTTCCCGCCGCTGACCCGGGCGGTCGTGGAGCGGGTCATCCACTCCGCGGCCGATCTCGACTACGCCGAGGACCTCGTCATGGACGAGGGCACGCTGGAGCGGGCACACGCCGCGCTGCACGCGGGGGCGCCGGTGGTGGTGGACGTGGAGATGGTCGCGGCCGGCATCACCCGGCGCGGGACGGTCTGCCGTCTCAAGGACGCCAGGTCCGGTCCGGGGCTGACCCGTTCGGCGCACGCGGTCCGGCTCGCGTACGAGGAGGTCGGCCCCGGCGCGCTGTGGGTGATCGGCTGCGCCCCGACCGCGCTGGAGGAACTGCTCACCCTGGACGCCTCCCCGGCGCTCGTCATCGGTCTGCCCGTCGGGTTCGTCGGCGCGGCCGAGTCGAAGGCCGCGTTGCGCGAGAGCGGGCTGCCCGCTGTCAGCAACGTGTCCATGAAGGGCGGTTCGGCGGTCGCCGCGGCCGCGCTCAACGCCCTGCTGTACCACCTCGCCGCACCCGCTTCGAAGGAGAAATCGTGACCACCCCTGCCCCTGCCCTGCTCATCGCCGGTCACGGCACCCGGGACGAGGCCGGAGCCGAGGCGTTCCGCGACTTCGTCCGCGAACTGGGCCGCCGCCACCCCGAACTGCCCGTCGCGGGCGGCTTCATCGAGCTGTCCCCGCCCCCGCTCACCGAGGCGGTGGGCGAGCTGGTGGAGCGGGGGGTGCGCCGGTTCGCCGCCGTTCCGCTGATGCTGGTGTCCGCCGGACACGCCAAGGGGGACATCCCGGCGGCTCTGGCCCGCGAGAAGGAGCGGCACCCGGGGATCTCGTACACGTACGGCCGTCCGCTCGGCCCGCACCCGTCGCTGCTGAACGTCCTGGAGCGGCGGCTCGACGACGCGCTCGGCGGCGGCCCCCGTACGCCGCAGGACCGGGCCGATGTGACCGTGCTGCTCGTCGGGCGGGGCTCGACGGACCCGGATGCCAACGCCGAGGTGCACAAGGCGGCGCGGCTGCTGTGGGAGGGGCGGGGTTACGCGGGCGTGGAGACGGCGTTCGTGTCGCTGGCGGCGCCGGACGTGCCCTCGGGTCTCGACCGGTGCGTGAAGCTGGGCGCCCGCCGGATCGTGGTCCTGCCCTACTTCCTGTTCACCGGCATCCTCCCGGACCGGGTGCGGCAGCAGACCGAGGGCTGGGCGGCCGCGCACCCCGAGGTCGAGGTGCGGTCCGCCGATGTCATCGGTCCGGAGCCGGAGTTGCTCGATCTGGTGATGGAGCGGTACCGGGAGGCGGTGCAGGGCGATCTGCGGATGAACTGCGACTCGTGCGTGTACCGCATCGCGCTGCCCGGCTTCGAGGACAAGGTGGGGCTGCCGCAGCAGCCGCACTTCCACCCGGACGACGACGGTCACCACCACCACGGGCCACACGGACACGGACACCACGGTCATGCGCCTTCACACGCCCACTGAGGGCGACGGCCCGCACGACCTTCGTCATCACGGTGACGCCGAGGTCCGTGACGAGGGGTCGGCGCTCACCGATCTCGCCGTGAACGTGCGGGCCGACACGCCCCCGGCCTGGCTGCGCGAGCGGATCGCCGAGTCGCTGGGCGGGCTCGCGGCATACCCGGACGGGCGTGCGGCGCGGGCCGCGGTGGCACAGCGGCACGCGCTGCCCGTGGAGCGGGTGCTGCTCACGGCGGGCGCCGCCGAGGCGTTCGTGCTGCTCGCGCGGGCTCTGAAGGTGCGCCGGCCGGTGGTCGTGCACCCGCAGTTCACGGAGCCGGAGGCGGCTCTGCGGGACGCGGGGCACACGGTGGACCGGGTGCTGCTGCGGGAGGAGGACGGCTTCCGGCTGGACGCGGGGGCCGTGCCCGAGGACGCGGATCTGGTCGTGATCGGCAATCCGACCAACCCGACGTCGGTACTGCACCCGGCCGCGTCGATCGCCGAACTGGCCCGGCCCGGGCGGACGTTGGTGGTGGACGAGGCGTTCATGGACGCGGTGCCGGGTGAGCGGGAGGCGCTCTCCGGGCGGACGGACGTCCCCGGTCTGGTGGTGCTGCGCAGTCTCACCAAGACATGGGGGCTGGCGGGGCTGCGCATCGGCTACGTGCTCGCCGCGCCCGAGACGGTCGCCGAGCTGGAGCGGGCGCAGCCGCTGTGGCCGGTGTCCACGCCCGCGCTGGCGGCGGCGGAGGTGTGCGTGTCGCCGCGGGCACTGGCGGAGGCCGCGCACGCGGCGCACCGTATCGCGGCGGACCGGGCGCATCTGGTCGCGGGGCTGCGGGAGTTCGCCTCCGACGGGCTGTGCGTGGCGGAGCCGGCCGAGGGTCCTTTCGTCCTGGTGCGGCTTCCGCGGGCGGCCGCGGTGCGGGGTCACTTGCGCGGGCTGGGCTTCGCCGTGCGTCGGGGGGACACGTTTCCGGGGCTGGGCGAGGAGTGGCTGCGGCTGGCGGTGCGGGACCGGGCGACGGTGAACCGGTTTCTCCAGGCGTTGGACCGGGCGGTCACGTTGGCGGACCGCTGAGGTGAGGCGGGGGCGGGTCGTGGTGGGCGAGGGGATCTCGCCCACCACGACCCTGTCCGGCCACGGCCACGACCCCGGCCCCAGCCCCGACCCCGGCTAGCCGATGACCCGCCCGTTCAGCACGACCCGCCGCGGCGCCGCGAGCACACGGACGTCCGCGCGCGGGTCACCCTCGTACACGACGAGGTCCGCTGGCGCCCCTTCGTCGAGTCCGGGGCGCCCCAGCCACCGCCGCGCACCCCACGTCGTGGCCGACAGCGCATCGAGGGGCGGGATGCCCGCGGTCACCAGCTCGGCCACTTCGCCCGCCACGAGTCCGTGCGCCAGCGAACCGCCCGCGTCGGTCCCGACGTACACCGGGACCCCCGCGTCGTACGCCGCGCGCACGGTGTCGTAGCGCCGCTCGTGCAGTCGCCGCATATGCGCGGACCAGCGCGGGAACTTGGCCTCGCCGTCGGCCGCGAACTGCGGGAACAGCGCGATGTTCACGAGCGTCGGTACGATGGCGACGCCCCGCTCGGCGAACAGCGGGATGGTGTCCTCGGTCAGCCCGGTCGCGTGCTCCACGCAGTCGATGCCCGCCTCGACCAGGTCCCGCAGGGAATCCTCGGCGAAGCAGTGCGCGGTGACGCGCGCCCCCAGGCGGTGGGCCTCCGCGATCGCGGCCCGGACGGCGTCCGGCGGCCAGCAGGCGCTCAGGTCGCCCGTGCCGCGGTCGATCCAGTCGCCCACCAGCTTCACCCAGCCGTCGCCGCGCCGGGCCTCCTGCGCGACGTACGCGACCAGGTCCTCGGGCTCGATCTCGTGGGCGTAGTTACGGATGTAGCGCCGTGTGCGGGCGATGTGGCGGCCCGCCCGGATGATCTTCGGGAGGTCGTCGCGGCCGTCGATCCAGCGGGTGTCGGACGGGGAGCCCGCGTCGCGGACGAGGAGGGTGCCGGCCTCGCGGTCGGCGAGCGCCTGCTTCTCGGAGACGTCGTCGGGGACCGGCCCGTGCCGGTCGAGCCCGACATGGCAGTGCGCGTCCACCAGACCGGGCAGCGCCCAGCCCTCGACGGTACGGATGTCCCGGGCGCCGGCGGGAGGCGCGTAGGCGATTCTCCCGCCGACCACCCAGAGTTCGTCGCGGACGTCGTCGGGTCCGACGAGCACCCGCCCCTTCACGTGCAGCACCGCGTGATCGCTCATGGACGGCACCCTAGTTCGGCGGCTGCTCGCTCTTCCCCACCTGGTCCGAGATCTCCTCCTCCACGTCCGCCATCGCGGGGTCGAGGAGCCGGGACAGGAAGTGCCGGGTCCGTTCGTGTCGCGGGTTGCCGATGACCTGCTCGGGCGTGCCGTCCTCGACGATCACGCCGCCGTCCATGAAGACGACCCGGTCGGCGACCTCGCGTGCGAACGTCATCTCGTGGGTGACGACCATCATCGTCATGCCCTCGTCGGCGAGCCTGCGCATCACCGCGAGCACATCGCCGACGAGCTCGGGGTCCAGCGCCGAGGTCGGCTCGTCGAACAGCATCACCTGGGGACCCATGGCGAGCGCGCGGGCGATCGCCACGCGCTGCTGCTGGCCGCCGGAGAGGGAGGCGGGGTACGCCTCCGCCTTCTCCGACAGGCCCACGCGCCTGAGGTTGTCGGCGGCCACCTCGGCCGCCTGCGCCTTGTCGCGCCCGAGGACGCGGCGCTGCGGCAGCGTGAGGTTGTCGGTCACCGACAGATGCGGGAAGAGGTTGAACTGCTGGAAGACCATGCCGATACGGCGGCGTACGGCGTCGATGTCGACGTCGGGGTCCGTGACCTCCGCACCGGCGACGAAGACCTGCCCCTTGGTGGGCTCCTCCAGGAGGTTCACGCAGCGCAGCAGGGTGGACTTGCCGGAGCCGGACGGGCCGATGACGCAGACGACCTCTCCGGAGCCGATCTCCAGGTCGATGCCGCGCAGCACCTCGTTGTCGCCGAAGGACTTGTGCAGGCCCCGGACGTCGATCTCTGGCGTACTCACTTGGTGGCCTCCCCGGCCTTGGCCTCCAGGCGGCGAACGACGAATCCGAGCGGCACGGTGACCAGCAGATAGCACAGGCCCGCGACCAGGATCGGCGTGGAGTTGGCGGTCTGGCTCGCCAGGTCGCGGCCGAACTTCGTCAGTTCGCGCTCCTCCAGGGTGACGCCGAGGAACAGCACCAGCGAGGAGTCCTTGAAGAGCAGGACGAGTTCGTTGGTGAGCGGCGGGATCACGATGCGGAACGCCTGCGGGATGATGATCGAGACCATGGCCCGCGCGTGCGAGAAGCCCAGTGAACGGGCGGCCTCCATCTGTCCCTTGGGCACCGCCTGGATGCCCGCGCGGATCGTCTCGGCCATGTAGGCGGCCGAGACCAGGCCGAGCGCGAGTGCCACCTTGCCGTAGGTGCCGCCGGGGATCTCCGTACCCGGGAACGCCAGCGGCACGGCGACGCCCACGAAGACGAAGATCAGCAGGGCGGGCAGGCCGCGGAAGATCTCGATGTAGATGCCGGCGAGCCAGCGGTAGGGGCCCACCGAGGACAGCCGCATCAGGGCGATGACCATGCCGAGTACGAGTCCGACGACGAAGCCGGACATCGTGTAGAGCACGGTGTTCTTCAGCGCCAGTGTGATGACGTCCGGGAACATCTGCTTGACCAGGTCCCACTGCGCGAACTGGTTCTTCAGCTGTCCCCAGTCGGCCAGCACCGCGAAGGCGATGACGGCCGCGACGAAGACGACGTACTGCACGCCGCGCGAGACGGCACGCTTCTGCCGTCTGCTCAGACCGGACCTGCGGGGCTGGAGCTGTGCGTCGGCATCACTCATGAGGCGGACGGGGAGGCGGTGGCCGCGGACGCGGTGTACGGGCCGATCCACTTCTCGTAGATCTTCTTGTACGTGCCGTCGGCCTTCGCCTGCTTGATTGTTTTGTTGATCTCGGCGAGGAGCTTGGTGTTGCCCTTCTTCACCGTGAAGCCGTACTCCTCACCGGTGTTGAGGTTGTCGACGACCTTGAAGGCGTCGGCGTTGGCCTTGTCCTTCAGCCAGCCCTGGACCACCGGGTAGTCGATGATGACGGCCTGGACCTGGCCGGTGCGCAGGCCGTTGAGGACCGCGTCGGAGGACTCGAAGGAGACCGCGTCGAAGCCCTTGCTCTTCGCGTACTCCTCGCCGGTGGTCTGCGCCTGGGCGCCGAGCTTCTTGCCCTTGGCCTTCACGTCGGCGAGGGAGTCGACGCCGCTCTTCTTGTCGACCAGCACGGCCTGGGTGGCCTCGAAGTACGGGTCGGAGAAGTCGACGTTCTTCTTGCGCTCCTCGGTGATGGTCATGCCGGCCGCGGCGACGTCGCACTGGCCGGAGTTGAGGAAGGCGCCCGTCTTGAAGTTCTCGAAGGGCGTGTCGACGATGGCCTGCTTCACGCCGAGGTCCTTGGCGACCAGGTCGATGAGCGACACGTCGAAGCCCTGCACCTTGCCGTCGATCTCCGACTGGAACGGCGGGTACGGGAGGTGGGTACAGGTGGTGATCTGCCCCGCCTTGACGAGCGGGACGCCCTTCACGGTGGTCTTGCCTCCCCCGTTGTCCGAGGAGCAGCCGGCCACGAGCAGCAGCCCGGCCGTCGCGGTGGTGGCGGCCAGAATGCGGGACCGGCGTCCGAGGACCGTCTTCACGGGGGACCTCCTATGAGGGAACTGTGGGTTCCGATTATAAGGAAAGGTTTGACTCACTCAAATCAATCCCATGGCTGTTGGGCCGTATGGCCTCAGATGTCCTGCCTCGGCAGGGCATCCGGACCGTATGACCGAGGCCGCGGCGGCGGGATCGGCGGAGCACCCGGCGGATACCCTCGATCTCGCGTAATGGAACCCGTGAGCGAAGAGAGCATCGCCGTGACCCACCCCTTCCTGGACCTGGCACCCCTGAGCGCCGCGCACTTCGCCTCGATCGAGGACCGGGTGGCCCGGCTGCTCGCCACCGAGCAGGACGTCGTGATCATGCAGGGCGAGGCGCTGCTCCCGCTGGAGGGTGCCATTCGCGCGGCCGCGGGCCCCGGCACGACCGCGCTCAACGTCATCACCGGCCCCTACGGCCAGACCTTCGGGAACTGGCTGCGGGACTGCGGCGCGACGGTGATCGATCTGGCCGTGCCGTTCCACACGGCGGTGACGGCCGCGCGGATCCGGGAGGCGTTCGCGGCGCACCCGGAGATCGACTTCGTGTCGCTGGTGCACGCGGAGGCGGCCACGGGCAACACGAATCCGGTCGCGGAGATCGGCGCGGCCGTACGGGAGCACGGTGCGCTGTTCTATCTGGACGCCGTCGCGTCGATCGGCGCCGAGCCGGTGCTGCCGGACGCGTGGGGCGTCGACCTGTGCGTGATCGGGGCGCAGAAGGCGATGGGCGGGCCGGCCGGGGTGTCGGCGGTGTCGGTGAGCGAGCGGGCGTGGGCGCGGATGGCGGCCAACCCGGCGGCGCCCCGGCGGTCGTACCTGTCGCTCCTGGACTGGAAGGAGCGGTGGGTCGACGGCGGCCGCAAGGCGCTGCTGCACGCGCCGGCGCAGCTGGAGATGCTGGCGCTCGAGGCGTGCGTGGAGCGGATCGAGGCCGAGGGGCTGGAGGCCGTGATGGCCCGGCACGCCTCGGCCGCGGCGGCCACGCGGGCCGGGGCGGTCGCCCTGGGTGGCGGGCTCGAACCGTATGTGCACGAGGCCGCGGACGCGGCGCCCGTCGCCACGACGCTGCGGACGCCGGCCGGGATCGACGCCTCGGAGCTGGTCGCCAAGGCGCTGGCCTCGGATCCGGTGCTGCCGCTCGTCGCGGGCGGGGGCGCGCTCGCCCGCGAGATGGTCCGGGTCAACCACTACGGACCCGGCGCGACGCGGGGTGTGGTGCAGTCCTGCCTGGGTGCGCTGGGGGCCGCGCTGGCCGAGTTCGGCGTGCCGGTGGACCTGGAGGGGGCCCGGCGCGCGGTGGCCGAGGCCTGGGCCTGACCCCTCCCGCCACTTCCCCCGGCACTTTCCATCGCTTCTCGCCGTGAATTGCAGAGATTCCCCACACACTTATCCCGTTATTAATTCAGAACAGCTTCCCGCATTCTTCTGCCCGCTTTCTTTCGTGCTAAACGCAAAGATTTCGCGAACACCAACCGGCTTAATTCGGGCAGGTCCCGCACGGGTCGTCCACTTGTGATCGACTCCACATCGCACCCCTTTCCTCCCGTATTTTCCGGACAAAATGGGGGTTATCGACGCCGTCTTGCGCGATCACCCGCGCCCGCGTGATAACACATGACGGCTCATTTCGTAACCCCATCCGACGATGCAATTTCGAATTTCCCTCGGTAAATTCAGTCGGCATGACCGCCGCACACGCAGACCTGCAAGCGGAATTCCTGGAAATGCCCGAGGGACTGCGGATCGACCGCCCGGACGTGGCGGACGGGTCCGCACTCTGGCGCATCGCCAAGGACTCCAAGACCCTCGACCTGAACTCCTCGTACAGCTATCTGCTGTGGTGCCGTGACTTCGCCGGCACCACGGCGGTGGCACGAGCCGCCGACGGGACGCCCGTCGGCTTCATCACCGCGTACGTGCGGCCCGAGCGCCCGCACACCCTCCTCGTCTGGCAGGTGGCCGTCGACGCGGCGTACCGCGGGCGCGGGCTGGCCGCGCGCATGCTCGACGGACTGACCGCACGCGTCACGGACGAGTACGGGGTGACCGGCATCGAGACGACGATCTCCCCCGGCAACACCGCCTCCGAACGCCTGTTCACCTCGTATGCGCAGCGCCACGGCGCGGACCTCGAGCGTGAGGTCCTGTTCGAGGCAGGGCTGTTCCCCGACGCCCCGCACGACCCCGAGGTCCTGTACCGCATCGGCCCCCTCTCCCACTGACCCCCCACGCACCGAGGAGCGATTTCGCCGTGACCATCACCCAGCCCGACCTGAGCGTCTTCGAGACCGTCGAGTCGGAGGTGCGCAGCTACTGCCGCGGCTGGCCCACCGTCTTCGACCGGGCGCAGGGCAGCCGCATGTACGACGAGGACGGCCACGCGTACCTGGACTTCTTCGCCGGCGCCGGCTCACTCAACTACGGCCACAACAACCCCGTACTCAAACGGGCGTTGATCGACTATCTGGAGCGGGACGGCGTCACGCACGGGCTCGACATGTCGACGGCCGCCAAGCGCGCCTTCCTGGAGTCCTTCCAGAACCTGATCCTGCGCCCGCGTGACCTGCCGTACAAGGTCATGTTCCCGGGCCCGACGGGCACCAACGCCGTGGAGTCCGCGCTCAAGCTGGCGCGGAAGGTGAAGGGGCGCGAGGCCATCGTGTCCTTCACCAACGCCTTCCACGGCATGTCGCTGGGCTCGCTCGCCGTGACCGGCAACGCCTTCAAGCGCGCCGGCGCCGGGATACCCCTCGTGCACGGCACGCCCATGCCGTTCGACAACTACTTCGACGGCAAGGTCCCGGACTTCCTCTGGTTCGAGCGGCTCCTGGAGGACCAGGGCTCCGGCCTCAACAAGCCCGCGGCCGTGATCGTCGAGACCGTGCAGGGCGAGGGCGGCATCAACGTCGCGCGTCCCGAGTGGCTGCGCGCCCTGGCCGAGCTGTGCAAGCGGCAGGACATGCTGCTCATCGTCGACGACATCCAGATGGGCTGCGGCCGTACGGGCGCGTTCTTCTCCTTCGAGGAGGCGGGCGTCACACCGGACATCGTCACGGTTTCCAAGTCCATCAGCGGGTACGGGCTCCCCATGTCCCTGTGCCTGTTCAAGCCCGAGCTGGACATCTGGGAGCCGGGCGAGCACAACGGCACGTTCCGCGGCAACAACCCCGCGTTCGTCACGGCCGCCGCGGCCCTCCAGACGTACTGGGCCGACGGATCCGCCATGGAGAAGCAGACCCTCGCCCGCGGTGAGCAGGTCGAGCAGGCGCTGATCTCCATCACCGAGGAGAACCTCGCCGACGTCAAGGAGTACCGCGGGCGGGGCCTCGTCTGGGGCATCGAGTTCAAGGACAAGGACCGCGCCGGGCGCATCGCACAGCGCGCCTTCGAGCTCGGGCTGCTCATCGAGACGTCGGGCCCGGAGAGCGAGGTCGTCAAGCTGCTTCCGGCCCTGACGATCACGCCCGAGGAGCTCGACGAGGGGCTGCGTACCCTCGCCCGCGCCGTACGGGAAACCGCCTGACCGGCACCAGAGACCCGCACCACACCCGAGAGCACGAGAGAGAGGCATCGCACCACCGTGATAGTCCGTTCGTTCAAGGACATCGAAGGCACCGACCGGCATGTGAAGGCCGCGTCCGGCACCTGGGAGAGCAAGCGCATCGTCCTCGCCAAGGAGAAGGTCGGCTTCTCGCTGCACGAGACCGTCCTGTACGCGGGTACCGAGACGTCGATGTGGTACGCGAACCACATCGAGGCCGTGCTCTGCGTGGAGGGCGAGGCCGAACTGACCGATGACGAGACCGGCGAGAAGCACTGGATCACGCCGGGGACGATGTACCTGCTGGACGGCCACGAGCGCCACACCATGCGCCCCAAGACCGACTTCCGGTGCGTCTGCGTCTTCAACCCTCCCGTCACCGGACGGGAGGACCACGACGAGAACGGCGTCTACCCGCTGCTGACCGAACCCGAGGAGGTCTGAGCCCCATGACCACGATCACCGACCTGTACCCGAGCCGCGGCGCCGCCGAGGTGTCGGTCCCCCGCCAGGACCCGGTCCTGTGGGGCACGCCGGACACACCGGGCCCCATCACGGCGGCCGACCTCCAGTCGTACGAGCACGACGGCTTCCTCGCCGTCCCGCAGCTCATCGGTGATGACGAAGTCGCGCTCTACCACGCCGAGTTGGAACGCCTGATCCACGACCCCGCGGTGCGCGCCGACGAGCGCTCCATCGTGGAACCGCAGTCGCAGGAGATCCGGTCGGTCTTCGAGGTGCACAAGATCAGCGAGATCTTCGCCCAGCTCGTGCGCGACGAGCGCGTGGTGGGGCGGGCACGGCAGATCCTCGGCTCGGACGTGTACGTCCACCAGTCCCGGATCAACGTCAAGCCCGGCTTCGGGGCCAGCGGCTTCTACTGGCACTCGGACTTCGAGACCTGGCACGCCGAGGACGGCCTGCCCAACATGCGCACGGTGTCCGTCTCGATCGCGCTGACCGAGAACTACGACACCAACGGCGGCCTCATGATCATGCCGGGGTCGCACAAGACGTTCCTCGGGTGTGCCGGGGCCACCCCGAAGGACAACTACAAGAAGTCGCTCCAGATGCAGGACGCGGGCACGCCCTCCGACGAGGCGCTGACCAAGTTCGCGGACCGGCACGGCATCCGGCTCTTCACGGGCCGGGCCGGTTCGGCGACCTGGTTCGACTGCAACTGCCTGCACGGCTCCGGGGACAACATCACACCCTTCCCGCGCAGCAATGTGTTCATCGTGTTCAACAGCGTGGAGAACACGGCGGTGGAGCCGTTCTCGGCGCCGGTACGGCGTCCGGAGTTCATCGGGGCGCGGGACTTCACGCCGGTGCGGTGACCGCCGCCCGGCACGGCCCGGGTTCTCCCATGGGGCGGGAGAACCCGGGCCGTGCTGTGTCTGCAGCCAGGCTCTACAGCCAGCCCAGCGAAGCCGCCCGCGCCAGTACGCCGGCCGCGGCTCCCGTGTCCCCCGGACAGCCAGGTGCGCAGCGAGCCGCGGCGCGCGTCGAACGCGTACGGCCTGCTCCACAGCTGGGCGAAGACCTCCTGCGCCACGTCCTCGGCGGCGGCCGGGCTGCGGGTGACGCGCCGGGCCACCCGCCGGACGAGCGCCCCGTACGCGGCGTACGCCTCGCCCAGCGCGGACTCGTCCCCGTACACCAGCCGCCGACGCAGTTCCGCGTCGGCGGGCGGTCCTGCGGCTGTGTCGGCCGTCGACTCCACGGGCACCACCGCCTCGTGGTGCCTTCCTGGCGTCCCCGGGGGCGCTACGCCAGGGGGCGGCCGGACAGGCCCGACAGGACATCAAGGAGCCGGTCGACGTCGGCGGGCGTGTTGTAGAGGTGGAAGGCCGCCCTCAGGTTGCCCGCGCGGTCGGAGACTTCGACTCCGGCGCGGCTGAGGGCCGGCTGCCGGTCGCCGAGGCCGGGCACGGACACGATCGGCGCGTGTGGTGCGGGGACCGGTTCGTGGCCGAGGGACGCGAGGCCGGTACGGAAGCGGTCGGCGAGTGCGAGGTCATGGGCCCGTACGTTCTCCACGCCCAGTTCCTCGATCAGCGCGAGGGAGTGGCGGGCGCCCGCGTACGAGAAGAGGGCGGGGCTCTCGTCGAACCGCCGTGCGGAGTGGGCGAGTTCCTCGACGGGCCCGTAACAGCTGTCCCACGGCGCCTGTCCCGCGACCCAGCCGGCGAACAGCGGGGTGAGGCCGCCGAGGTCCTCCGGGACGACCAGGAAGGCCACGCCGCGCGGACAGACGAGCCACTTGAAGGCGACGGAGGAGACGTAGTCGTAGGCGTCCGCGTCGATCTGCAGCCAGCCGGTGGCCTGGGATGCGTCGATGTACGTACGGGCGCCGTGCGCGCGGGCGGCCGCGCGGACGGCCGGCAGGTCGGCGACCCGGCCGTCGGCGGACTGGGCGGCGCTGACCGCGACGAGCGCCGTGCCGGGGCGCACCGACTCGGCGAGGCCCTCCAGCGGGACGGCGCGCACCTTGAGGTCGCGGCGGATGTGGAAGGGGTTCACGACGGAGCTGAAGTCGGCCTCGGCGGTGAGGACTTCGGCGCCCTCCGGCAGCGAGGCGGCGATCAGCCCGCTGTAGACCGCGACCGAGGCCCCGGCCGCCACCCGGCGGACGGGTACCCCGGTCAGCCGGGCGAAGGAGGCGCGTGCCGCCTCGACGTCCGCGAACATGTCGGTCGGCTGCCCGGCGGCGGCCGACTCCACGGCGACGCGCATGGCCGCCACTGTGCGGGCCGGTACGAGGCCGGTGCTCGCGGTGTTCAGGTAGGTGTTCTTCGGGGCGAACTCGGCACGGACGAGGGGCTCGAAGGTCTCCATGGGACCACTCTGCGGCCCCGCGAACCCCCCGTCCATTGCGGAGTTTTACGTGGTTCCCCCAAGGATCGCTTACAGGTCCGCTCCGACCTGCGGTTTCCCGGGGTCCTCAGCCCTGCGGCACGGCGCAGCCGTCGGGACCGCACGCCTGGGCGTCACCACTGTCCTGGATGAGCGTGAGCGGCGGCCGGTCCCCCCACGCCTGCTTCAGGGCCTGGGCGAAGACCTCTGCGGGCTGGGCGCCGGAGACACCGTAGGCGCGGTCGAGGACGAAGAAGGGGACACCGCTCGCCCCCAGCTCCGCGGCCTCCCGCTCGTCGGCGCGGACCTCGTCGGCGTACGCGGCCGGGTCGGCGAGGACCGTGCGGGCGGCCTCCGCGTCGAGACCGGCGGCGACGGCCAGCTCGACGAGCCGCTCGTCGTCGTCGAAGACGGAGCGCTCCTCGGCGAAGTTCGCCCGGTACAGGAGCCCGATCAGCTCGTCCTGCCTGCCCTGCTCCTTGGCGAAGTGCAGCAGGCGGTGCATGTCGAAGGTGTTGCCGTGGTCGCGGTCCCGGGTGCGGTAGTCCAGTCCCTCGGCGGCGGCCTGCGCGCCCAGGTTGTCCTCGCCGGCCTGGGCCTGCGCCTCGCTCATGCCGTACTTCTTGGTCAGCATCGTGAGGACGGGCTGGATGTCGCCCTTGGCGCGGTTCGGGTCGAGCTCGAAGGAGCGGTGCACCACCTCGACGTCGTCGCGGTGCGGAAAGGCTTCGAGCGCCTTCTCGAAGCGGGCCTTGCCCACGTAGCACCAGGGGCAGGCGATGTCGCTCCAGATCTCGACGCGCATTCTTCGGCTTCTCTCCAGGTCGGAAGGGTGACGGAGCCTCCCTCCGCCGCTTGCGTGAACGTTCAAGCGGCTTGTTCCATTCCCGGTCCCGGTCCGCTTCCCAGGCGGCTGAACTGGGTGCGGTAGGCGCTCGGGGTCAGTCCCGTGCGGCGCACCAGATGGCCGCGGAGCGAGTCGGCGGTGCCCAGGCCCGAGGCGCGGGCCACCTGGTCCATCGGGAGCGTGGTCGTCTCCAGGAGTTCCTTGGCCCGCTCGATGCGCTGGTGGAGCAGCCACTGAAGGGGGCTGACCCCGCTCTCCGCGTGGAAGCGCCGGGTGAGGGTACGCACGCTGACGCCCGCGTGCCGGGCCAGGTCGGTGAGCGTGAGCGGACTGTCGAGGTGACGCATGGCCCAGCCGCGGGTGTCGGCGCAGGCGGTGCCGCGCTCGGGCGGCAGCGGGGTCTGGGTGAACTGGGTCTGGCCGCCGGGGCGCACGGGCGCGACGAGGGCGAGCCGGGCCACCCGGTTCGCGGCGGCGGCGCCGTAGTCGGTGCGGATGATGTGGAGGCACAGGTCGATTCCGGCGGCGTACCCGGAGGAGGTCATGATCGGGCCGTCCTGCACGTACAGGACATCGCCCTTGAGGTCGACGGACGGGTACCGCTTGCGCAGTTCCTCGGCCTGTCCCCAGTAGGTGGTGGCCCGGCGGCCCGCGAGCAGCCCCGCCTCGGCGAGTGCGAAGGCGCCGCTGCAGATGGACGCGATCCGCTTGCCGTCGGCGGCGGCCTCGCGGACGGCGTCCACCGTGCGCGGGTCGGGCGTGTAGCGCAGCCCGGTGCCCGCGACGAGCACCGTGTCCGCGTCCCGTACGGCGTCGAGCCCGTGCCGGACGTACAGGTCGAGGCCGCCGGTGGTGGGCACCGGGCCCGGCTCCGGGGCGCAGATGGTCACCTCGTAGCCCGGAGCGCCGTCGATCTCGACCTTCTCGAACAGCAGCTCGGGGATGGCGAGGTTGAACATCGAGACGGGGGACGCCGCGACGACGGCGATCCGGCGGACACCCCGGGCCGGGGACGTGGATCGGGCCATGGCCAGAACCTCCGGTCATATGTCATTCCGGCCACTACTGTACGCCGCCGGAGATCAGCAGCATGGAGGGCATGGCTACGAACCCGACCACGGAAACTCCCCCGACGGACCCCCGACTCACCTCTGCCACAAGCGAGTTGGAGCACCACACCTCTCCCTCGCTCACCCTCGCCGCCGCACTCCTCGGCTTCGCGCTGATCACCCTCGACGCGTCCGTCGTGAACGTGGCCCTTCCGTCGATCGGCTCGGCGTTCGGGGGCGGGATGTCCGGGCTCCAGTGGGTCGTGGACGCGTACACCCTCGCCTTCGCGGCGCTGATGCTGTCCACCGGAGCGTTCGCGGACCGGGCCGGGGCGAGCCGGGCCTACGGGATCGGGATCGCCGTGTTCACCCTGGCCTCGGCGGCGTGCGGGCTCGCGCCCGGCCTGCCGGTGCTGATCGGCGCCCGGGTGGCGCAGGGGGTGGCGGCGGCCGTGGTGCTGCCGGCCTCGCTGGCGCTGGTGCGGCAGGCGTACCCGGACGCGGCACGCCGGGCGCGAGCGGTGGCGCTGTGGGCGGCGGGCGGCTCGGTGGCGGTGGCGCTGGGTCCGGTGGCGGGCGGCGCGCTGACGACGGCGTGGGACTGGCGGGGCATCTTCTTCATCAACCTGCCCCTGGGTGCGCTGGCGCTCGTCCTCCTGCTGCGGGCGCCGCGCTCGGAGCGCCGGCCCGCGCCGTTGGATCTGCCGGGCCAGCTGACGGCGGTCGTGGCGCTCACGGCGCTGACGTTCGCGGTGATCGAGGGCGGCGCCGGGGGGCTGATCGCGCTGGCCGTGGCGGTGACGGCGGCCGTCCTCTTCGTCCGGATCGAGGCCCGGCAGGCGTACCCGGTCGTCCCGCTCGGTCTGTTCCGCAGCCGGACGGTGTCGGTGGCGGTCGCCGCCGGCGCGGCGTGCAGCGTGGCCTTCTACGGGGTGGTGTTCCTGTTCTCGCTCTTCTTCCAGCAGGCGCAGGGGCGGTCCGCGCTGTCCGCGGGGCTGATGTTCCTGCCGATGACGGGGCTGATCGCGGTGACGAACATCGCGGCGGGGAAGCTGTCGGGCCGCTACGGAGCCCGGCTGCCGATGCTGCTGGGGCAGTCGCTGGCGGCAGCGGGCCTGCTGGTCCTGCTGTTCGTCGACGCGTCGACTCCCCCGGCGCTGGTGGCCGTACTGCTCGTCCCGATGGCCCTGGGCTGCGCGCTCACCATCCCGCCGCTGACGGCGACGATGATGGACGCGGTGCCCGCGGACCGGGCGGGGCTGGCGGCCGGCGTCCTCAACTCGGCCCGCCAGGTGGCCGGCGGCCTGGCCATCGCGGCGTTCGGCTCCCTGGTCTCCGGCGGCTTCGGCTCGGGCCTCCGGGTGAGTCTCGCGCTCGCCGCCGCCCTGCTCGCCCTGACCGCGACGGCGACCTTCCGGCTGCGCGGCTCAGCTGCCGTCTCTTAGCCCCTGCGGCCAGGAGTCCCGGTAGGCGAGGTGGTCGAAGGTGACCACGCAGCCCTCGCCGACCGGGGACTGCGCCATGAAGCCGACCAGTGCCGCCGAGGCCGGTCCCTCGTCGGCGAGCGTGAAGAGGCGGACGAACGTCCAGTGCTCGCCGTCGCGGGAGGCGTGGAAGGCGAAGGCCCGGCCCGTGCGGCTGATCCGCAGCCAGACCGAACTGCCCTCCACGGTGAAGGAGTTCGCGTCGTCGGAGTGTCCACGGGTGACGACCGTGCAGACCGTGGGCACGTCCGGGGAGTACTCCAGGCAGAGCTTCGCCCAGGCCCGCTCGCCCACGTGCACGTAGAGCACTCCCGCGTCGAAGGAGGCGGCGAAGCCCACCGTGACCCGGGCGATCAGCTGGAAGTCGCCCTCCGGCGCCCCCAGCAGCCGGGGCGCGTCGGCGGCGGGGTCGAGTGCCTCACCGGTGGGCGGCACGAAACGGTCCTGACGTGCGCCCGCCCAGCCGGTGAGCACACCGTCCTCGTAGGACCAGTTACCGTCCGGCCCGTAAGTGCGCAGGGGGAAAGGGAGTTCGGGAAGTTCCACGTCCATCCGATGATTGTCCCAGGCCCACTGAAGCGCCCCTGAAAGGGGCGCGGGGCTGTGCTCGTGCGGCTCCGCCGCGTGGGCGCGACCAGCCACAACGGACCCGCAGTCCGCGAACGCCCCCACGCCCAACGGCGCTTCGCGAAGAGCTCTCAGCGTTCCGGACGGCCGTCAATGCGTCGCGGCAACCCCAGCTGATTCCCGTCGCGGAGCTCCACCGGCAGCAGCGCCTCCGGCACCCCCTGGTACGCCACCGGCCGCAGCCACCGCTCGATCGCCGTCCCGCCCACCGAAGTCGACGTGGACGTCGTCGCCGGGTACGGACCGCCGTGGTGCTGGGCCGGGGCCACCGCGACCCCCGTCGGCCAGCCGTTGACCAGCACGCGCCCCGCGAGCGGCGTCAGTTCCGCCAGGATCTCCGCGCCGCGGCCCTCGCCCGCCGACTCCTCTTCGGAGAGATGGACCGTCGCCGTGAGGTTGCCCGGCAGCCGGGACAGCACCGCGCCCGCCTCGGCGTCGTCCTCGTAGCGGACGACGACCGTCAGCGGACCGAAGCACTCCTCCAGGAGCAGGTCGTGCGCGCCCGGTGCCGCCAGCTTCTCGGCCGGCACCGTCAGGAAGCCCGGGCTCACCGAGTGCTCGCCGCCCGAGCCCGGCGTCACGGGGGCCTCCACGCCGGGGAGTCCGGCGCGCTCGGCGACACCGGCGATGAAGTTGTCGCGCATGCGGTGGTCCAGGAGGACCCCGGCGTCGGTGTCGCTGACGGCGTCCGTGAGGGACTTCACCAGGCGGTCGCCCGCCGCTCCCGCGGGCGCGAGGACCAGGCCCGGCTTGACGCAGAACTGGCCGACGCCCAGCGTCATCGAACCCGCGAGCCCCGCGCCGATCGCCTCGGCCCGCTCGGCCGCCGCCGCCTCGGTGATCACCACCGGGTTCAGGGAGCCGAGCTCGCCGTGGAAGGGGATCGGCGTGGGGCGCGCCGCCGCCGCGTCGAAGAGGGCCCGGCCGCCGCGTACGGAACCGGTGAAGCCGGCCGCGGCGACCAGCGGGTGCTTGACCAGCTCGACGCCCGCCTCGAAGCCGTGCAGGAGGCCGAGGACACCGGCCGGGATGCCGTGCTCGGCGGCGGCCCGGCGCAGGACGGACGCGACCAGCTCGGACAGCCCCGGGTGGTCGGGGTGGGCCTTGACGACGACCGGGCAGCCGGCCGCGAGCGCGCTCGCCGTGTCGCCGCCGGGGACCGAGAAGGCGAAGGGGAAGTTGGAGGCGGCGTAGACGGCGACGACGCCGAGCGGCACCTTGTAGCGGCGCAGGTCGGGGATCGGCGGGGTCGCGGTGTCGTCCGGGTGGTTGATCACGATGTCGAGGAAGGCGCCCTCGTCGACGATGTCCGCGAACGCGCGCAGCTGGTAGCAGGTGCGGGCGAGTTCACCGGTGAGCCGGACCGGGCCGAGCGCGGTCTCCGCGTCGGCGGCCTCGACGAGCTGGTCCTTGGCGGCCTCCAGCTGGTCCGCGGCGGTGCGCAGGAACGCGGCGCGGACGGTGCGGTCGGCGAGGGACGGGCGCGCGGCGTGTGCGGCGCGGACCACCTGGTCCACCTCCTGGGCCGTGGCCTCCACCGCAACCTGTTCACGCTGCTTCCCGGTTCGGGGGTCGACACTCCAGACTGGTGCTGCTGCCACCGCGGGTCCCTCCAGATGTTCATGCCGCAGTTCTTACGTCATCCAGCGGAGACGTTCGATATACTGAACGCTGTCTCGGATGATGAATTGATGCGAGACTATTTCCCGTCCAACGAAGGGGTCAAGGGCGATGTCGGCAGGCGAGACGGGCGGCGGGGCGCAGGTCAAGTCCGCGGTACGGACGGTTGAGTTGCTCGAGTACTTCGCCGGACGCCCCGGCATGCACTCCCTGGCCGCCGTGCAGGAGGCGGTGGGCTACCCCAAGTCGAGCCTGTACATGCTGCTGCGCACGCTCGTGGAGCTGGGCTGGGTGGAGACGGACGCGACGGGCACGCGGTACGGCATCGGCGTACGGGCGCTGCTGGTCGGCACGTCGTACATCGACGGCGACGAGGTCGTCGCGGCGGCGCGTCCGACGCTGGACCGCCTCTCCGACGACACGACGGAGACGATCCACCTGGCGCGCCTGGACGGCACGAACGTCGTCTACCTGGCCACGCGCCAGTCGCAGCACTATCTGCGCCCGTTCACCCGGGTGGGCCGCCGCCTGCCCGCGCACTCCACCTCGCTCGGCAAGGCGCTGCTGGCCACGCACACCGACGAGCAGGTCCGCAAGATGCTCCCGGAGACGCTCCCGGCCCTCACCGAGCACACGATCACGGACCGCGAGAAGCTCATCGAGGAGCTGCGCCAGGTCCGCGACCAGGGCTTCGCGGTGGACCGCGAGGAGAACACGCTGGGCCTGCGCTGCTTCGGCGTGGCGATCCCGTACCGCACCCCGGCCCGCGACGCGATCAGCTGCTCGGTGCCGGTGGCGCGGCTGACCCCGGCGCACGAGCAGATGGTGAAGGACGCGCTGTTCGACGCGCGGGACCGGCTGACACTGGCGACGCGCAGGCTGTGACCGCGCGTGCGCCCGGCTTCACGAACGGCACACGCGCGTGCGCCCGGCTTCATGAACGGCACATGAGAAAACCGGGCGGAAGGGAACGATCGACCCCGTCCCGCTCGTCCTTCTGAGCGGGATGAACAAGACGATCAGGCGTGCCGCCGTCTTCACACTGCTGCTCGTGCTGGCCCTGCTGGTCAGGGCCACCTGGGTGCAGTTCTACGACGGCAAGGCACTCGCGGACAACAAGGACAACCGGCGGAACGCGATCGAGCTGTACGCGAACCCGCTCGGGAACATCATCGTGGCCGGCGACGCGATCACCGGTTCCGCACGGACGAAGGGCAGCGACCTCGCGTACAAGCGGACGTACACGGACGGCAGTCTGTACGCGGCCGTGACGGGCTACAGCTCGCAGGTGTTCGGGGCGACCCAGCTCGAAGGCATCTACCAGAACCTGCTCGACGGCACGGACAACCAGCTGAAGAACCCGCTCGACACGATCACCAACAAGCGCGCCGACCCGGGCGACGTGGTCACCACGATCGACCCGGACGTACAGAAGGCCGCATATCGGGCACTCGGTGACAACAAGGGTGCCGCCGTCGCGATCGATCCGAAGACCGGCAAGATCCTCGCGGCCGTCTCCACCCCGTCGTACGACCCCTCGACGTTCAGCGCCGGCAACTCCGCCGCGTGGAAGAAGCTGACCGAGGACGCCGACAAGCCGATGACGAACCGGGCACTGCGCCAGCCGCTGCCGCCGGGTTCGACCTTCAAGCTGGTCGTCGCGGCCGCCGCCCTGGAGGACGGGCTCTACTCGTCGGTGGACAAGGACACGGACAGTCCGAACCCGTACACGCTGCCGGGCACGACCCAGGTCCTGGCGAACGAGAACGCCTCGGCGCCCTGCGAGAACGCCTCGATCCGTGTCGCGCTCCAGTACTCGTGCAACAACGTCTTCGCGAAGATGGCCGTCGACCTGGGCCAGGACAAGGTCAGGGCGATGGCGGAGAAGTTCGGCTTCAACGACACGTCGCAGGACGTGCCGGTGCGGGCGTACCCGAGTGTCTATCCCTCGGACATGGACAAGGCGCAGACCGGTCTGTCGGGCATCGGCCAGTTCGATGTGACCGCGACCCCGCTCCAGATGGCCATGGTGTCCGCGGCGATAGCGAACGACGGCAAGCTGGTCTCACCGCACATGGTGTCGCAGACCAGCGACGCCGACGGCACGGTGCTGAAGGACTACGACGACAGCACGGAGACCAAGGAGATCGTCGGCTCGTCGACCGCCGAGCAGTTGCGGTCCGCGATGCAGACCGTCGTCGAGGAAGGCACCGGCACCAACGCGCGGATCCCCGGCGCGACCGTGGGCGGCAAGACGGGCACGGCCCAGCACGGCGAGAACAACAGCAAGACGCCGTACGCCTGGTTCACCTCGTACGCGAAGTCCGACTCCAGCAGCAAGGAGGTCGCCGTCGCGGTCATGGTGGAGCAGTCCGGCGCGGCCCGCTCCGAGGTCAGCGGCAACGGGCTGGCGGCGCCGGTCGCGAAGGCGATGATGCGGGCGGCACTGAAGAACTGACACCGCCGCGCACAGACGGAAGGGCCGCCCTCGCTCCCCTGGAGGGCGGCCCTTCGCACACCTCGGACTACTTCACGCCGAGGATCTGCTCGACCGGGTCGATCGCGAAGTACACCAGGAACAGCGCGGAGGTCGCCCACAGCAGCCAGTGGATCTCCTTCGCCTTGCCGAGCACCGCCTTGATCAGCACATAGGCGAGGAAGCCGGCGCCGATGCCGTTGGTGATGGAGTAGGTGAACGGCATCACGGCGATCGTCAGGAACGCGGGGATGGCGATCTCGTACCTGTCCCAGTCGATGTGCTTGACCTGGGTCATCATCAGGAAGCCGACCGCGACGAGGGCCGGGGCCGCCGCCTGCATCGGCACGATCGTCAGCAGCGGGGTCAGGAAGAGGGCGAACGCGAACAGCCCGCCCGTGACCAGGTTCGAGAAGCCGGTGCGTGAGCCCTCGCCGACGCCCGCCGCCGACTCGATGTACGAGGTCGCGGAGGAGGCGGAGGCGGCGCCGCCCGCGACCGCCGCCGCGCCGTCGATGAGCAGCACGCGGCCGAGATCCGGCACCTTGCCCTCCTCGTCGAGCAGGCCCGCCTCGGCGCTGATGCCGACGACCGTGCCCATGGTGTCGAAGAAGTCCGACAGGACGAGGGTGAAGACCAGCAGGACGACGGTGATCGCGCCGGTCTCGCCGAAGGCGCCGAACAGGCTGAAGTGGCCGAGCAGGCCGAAGTCCGGGGAGGCCACGACGTCGTCGGGGACCTTCGGTACGGTCAGTCCCCAGTTCTTGACGTCGGCGACGGAGTTGATGACGATCGCCACGATCGTCATCGTCACGATGCTGATCAGGATGGCGCCCCTGACCCTGCGCGCGAGCAGCCCGATGGTGAGCAGGACGCCGAGGCAGAAGACCAGGACCGGCCAGCCGGTCAGCGTGCCGGTGCCGCCCAGCTGCACCGGCACGGTGGTGCCCGCGACGTCCGGGACACGGCTGACGAAGCCGGCGTCGACGAAGCCGATGAACGCGATGAACAGGCCGATACCGACGCTGATGGCCTGCTTGAGCGGCTGCGGGATCGCGTGCATGACGGCCTCGCGCAGACCCGTCACCACCAGCACACAGATCAGCAGACCTTCGAGGACGACCAGGCCCATCGCGTCGTCCCAGCTCATCAGCGGGGCGATCTGGAAGGCGACGACCGCGTTGAGGCCGAGGCCCGCGGCGAGCGCGAGCGGGAGGTTGCCGCCGACGCCCATGACGACCGTCATCACCGCGGCCACCAGCGCGGTGGCGGTGGTGAGTTGGACGTGGTCGAGCTGGTGCCCGAACTTGTCCTTGGCGCTGCCCAGGATGATGGGGTTCAGGACAAGGATGTAGGCCATGGTGAAGAACGTGGCGAAGCCGCCGCGTATCTCCCGGCCGAAGGTGGAGCCCCGGGCCGAGATCTTGAAGAACCGGTCGATGCCGTTCCCCCCTGGGGGCACGGCACTTGGCAGGTCGGTCACCTGCTGCGTTTCGGACATGGCGAGACTCCTCGTACCCGGCGGTGCTGGTGTGCGGATGCTGGCTGGATTGTTCCCGCGTTGAACCGCTTTCAGGTTTTCCCCGTGTTACGGAATCGAGTTCGGCAGGCCATACGGCGTTCGAGACCCCGTACGAACGCTGGTACGCTTCCCGATCTCGCCCCGCGGGGACACCGTTTCTTCACGGGTGACACACGGGGGCCGTATACGCGGGCACCTGTACCGGTGCCTGGAGTCGCAGCGAGGAGAGGTCGCCCGTGGGCACGGTCGTCGACGACGCCGCCTCCGTGGAATTCCACGCCTTCTTCGAACGGCACTATGCCGAACTGGCGCGTCTGGCAGCCCTGTTGACAGGCGAACCGGACGCCGCCGACGATCTGGCGGCCGATGCGCTGCTCGCCCTGTGGCACCGCTGGGACCGGGTGCGCGCGGCGGACCACCCGGTGGCGTACGCGCGCGGCGTGGTCGCCAATCTCGCCCGCACCCGGATCCGCAGCGCGGTGCGCGAGCGCCGGCGGATCACGCTCTTCTGGTCGCAGCGCGAGGACAAGACCGAGAACCCCGATATACCGGGCACGGTCGATGTCCAGGAGGCGCTGCGCAGACTGCCGTTCCGCAAGCGCGCGTGTGTGGTTCTGCGGCATGCTTTCGACCTCTCGGAGAAGGACACGGCTCTCGCCCTCGGTGTTTCCGTGGGTACGGTGAAGAGCCAGACGTCGAAGGGCATGGCGGAGTTGAAGCGGCTTCTCGGCACCGACGAGGCCCCGATCCGGGTGCACGCGGGAGTGCTGCCCACGGGTGGAGCCGGAGGAAGGGACCGATGAGGAAGGGGCAGGACGTGCACGACGAGCTGCGCGCCGGGCTGCGTGAGGCGGCCGAGGCGCACGAGCCCGACCGCGCACGCATCCTGGCCCGGGTGGAGCGCGGGATGGCGGGAGCCGGCGAGCGGCGGCCCGCGCCGCGCGCGGCGCGCCCGCCCCTGCTCGGCTGGGCACGGGTCGTGGGTGCCACCGCCGCGGTCGCGGGTGTTCTCGCGGTGGGCGGCTACGCGGTCGCCTCGGCGGTGAAGGACGACACCCCGCCGCAGCAGACCGTCGCGGTCTCGCCGACCCCCGATCCGACGCCGGACGCGACGAGCCGGGCGCCTCTCGCCCCGGACCCCACCCACCGATCCGGTACGTCGAAGCCGTCCGGGAAGCCGAGTTCGCCGCCCTCGGGGACCCCGACGTCCGAGAGCTCCGCCGCCACCGACCGGCCGCCCGCCAAGGGCGACACGGACGGCCCTGTCTGGTCCGACGGCTCGGTCGACCCGCACAGCAACGACTTCTGGGCACAGAGCAATGTGACCCTGAAGACGAGCGAGCAACTCACGTCGCTCACCGTCCGGTTGAAGATCAGGCAGTCCGGCGGGGTCACCGACGCGGGTGCCTGGCGTTCGCTGCCCGAGGACGACTTCACGACGACGGTCGTCGAGAAGGGCGGCTTCCTCGTCTACACCTGGGTGCTCAAGCCGGACCACACGGTCTGGCCGGGCGAGTGGGTGTTCGCGGGCCAGTACGACCACGACCGCGGCGGCCGGGACGCGAAGGACGACAGCTACTCGGCGACGGCCACCGCCAAGGACGGCGGACGGTCCGCCGTGCGTGGTGACTTCGCGGCCCGGGTCACCGACGACGGCGACTCGTAGCGAACGTCCGTGAAGAAAGATCCGCGGACCCGGCAACCCTTTCCTCACCAGTGGCGACCAGAAGACGCAAGAACGTCCTGCCACACAAGGAATCGGTACATGACTGCACCATCTGAACAGCGCGTCCGCCACCGCCGCCGGGTCACCAAGCGGCGGGCGGTGATCGGTTCGGCCGCCGCCCTCGGCCTCACCGCGGGGGCGCTCGTCACGACGTCGCTGCTGTCCTCCGCGGGCGCCGCGACGTCCTGGCCCGAGGCCACGGGCAGCAAGGCCGTGTCGTCGACGATCGAGGTGTCGGGCACGTACGACGGCAAGCTGAAGAAGTTCTCCGGGAGCGGGGACCTCGGGACGGCCGACCAGTCCGAGGACCAGGGCCCGCTCTTCGAGCTCGAGGACGGTGCGGTCCTGAAGAACGTGATCATCGGTACCCCGGCCGCGGACGGCGTCCACTGCCTGGGCAGTTGCACGCTGCAGAACGTGTGGTGGCTGGACGTCGGCGAGGACGCGGCGAGCTTCAAGAGCAAGTCCTCGTCGGCGACGTACAAGGTGATCGGCGGCGGCGCGAAGTCGGCCTCCGACAAGGTGCTCCAGTTCAACGGGGCCGGCACGCTGACCGTGACCGGCTTCCAGGTGGAGAACTTCGGCAAGCTGGTGCGCTCCTGCGGCAACTGCAAGACGCAGTACAAGCGCACGGTCGTGCTCAGCGACATCGACGCGACCGCGCCGGGCAAGGCGCTCGTCGGCATCAACTCCAACTACGGGGACACGGCGACGCTGTCCAGGATCCGCATCCACGGCGACACCAAGAAGAAGATCAAGCCGTGCGTCCGCTTCAAGGGCAACAACACCGGCAAGGAGCCGACCGAGCTGGGCAGCGGCCCGGACGGCACCAGCTGCAAGTTCAAGACGTCCGACGTCAGCTACGAGTGACACCGACGGATTCGTACCGGGGAAACAACCACATGTTCGTTTTCGACGTCCCTTCCAGTGTGCGGAAGACGGACACCATGGATCTGCTGGCCTGAGCCCCCCTCGGCCAGTCAGAGGAACGCCCCCGCCGGTGACGACCGGCGGGGGCGTTCGCGCTCTTCGGCCGGGCTAGTTCATCGTGGAGCCGATCGTCGTGGAGCCGGTCGTGAGAAACGTCGTCGAGGGCAGCGAGCCGCTCGACGAGCGGGCCCCGTACGCCGTCGACGCGTCCGTGGACTTGAGGGACGGCGTGGAGACGCCGCTGTCCCAGTTGTTGCCCGCGGACACCGTGGACGAGCCGAGCTTGTCCAGGCCGCCCTTGTTGCTCACCGCGAGGTTCTTGGCGAGCCGCGCCTTGCCGGTGGCGAAGTAGAAGCCGACCTCGGTGTTGGCGTACGCGGTGTTGCGGTTGAGCAGGACGGCACCGGTGTTGGAGTTCTCGGTGAAGCCGTTCAGGGTGTTGTCCCAGGCCGCGTTGTTGTTCACGACGTGGGCGACGGTGACGCCTCCGCCGCCCAGCTTGAAGCCGTTGCCGTTGCCCTCGAAGGCCGAGTCGCTCCAGCGGTTCTTGCCGTTGCCGTAGGACCAGGAGTGCTCGATGGTGACGGGCGAGGAGAACTGCCAGAGGTCGAGGCCGTCGTCCGAGTTGTTGTACAGGCGCGCCCCGGTGACCTTGTTGCCGGTGCCGGAGCCGAACTTGATGGCGATGCCGTCGGCGTTCTGTCCGTGCCCGGCGGCATCGTAGTTGCCGTAACTGTCCAGGTTCTGCACGAGGTTGTTCGTCGTGCCGTCGCCGCGGAGGGTGAAGCCGGAGTCGCCGTTGTTCGCGGTGACGAGGTTCTTGAAGACGCCGCCGGCCGACGAGGTGACGACGAAGCCCTGGGCGGGCGAGTTCTGCCAGGTGATGTTCTGGACGGTCCAGTAGTCGCCGTAGACACCGGCGAGCCAGGAGCCGGCGGGGAGCTTGGAGCCGTCGATCTTCACCTTCTCACTGCCGTACGCCTGGAGGGTGATCCGCGCCGAACTGGTGCCGTCGGCCGTGGACTTGAGGGTGGCCGTCGGGTAGTAGGTGCCGGCGCGCACCTGGATGACGGTGCCTGCGGCGGCGTTCGCGACGGCCGACTGGAGCTGGGCGGTGGTGGAGACCGTGACCGTGGTGGAGGCGGCCTGCGCCGATCCGTTGTCCGACAGGCCGAGGCAGACGCCACCCGCCCCCGCGGCGACGGCCACCGCGGCGGCGATCGAGAGCGTGCGGGTTCTGCGGTGGCGTCCGGTGCTCTGGCGCACAGGGGTGGTTCCTTTCCGGGGGAGACAGGGGAAGCGAAACGGGCCGGAGGGGCCGCCCCGGCCCGCTTCTGACTCCTGGTCGCCGCCACTGCCGGAAAGGGTTGCCGTGGTCCGGACGAAAGCGATCGAAATTTTCGCTCCGGGGCGCCCCACGCACACCGATTGACGCACCGTCCCCCACTGGTGACACTCCGAGGACAGCTCATCCAACAGAATCCACCAGACCCCCACAGGATGTTTCATGCGCCGCACCGCCCGCACACTCCTGGTGCCTCTCCTCGCTCTGCTGCTGGGCCTGCTCGCCGCGCCGCCCAGCCCCGCCGCACAGTCCGGAGCACCCCACGTGAACGCCGCCAAGTACGCCGGCTATCTCTTCGCCTACTTCACCGGGGAGGGCACCGCCGACGGCGAGCAGATCCGCTACGCCCTCAGCCGCGGCAACGACCCGTTGCACTGGCGGGAGTTGAACGCGGGAAAGCCCGTCCTCACCTCGGACCTGGGCGAGAAGGGGCTGCGCGACCCGTTCGTGATCCGCTCCCCCAAGGGTGACAAGTTCTTCCTGATCGCGACCGACCTGAAGATGTACCGGAACAGCAGCGGCAGCTGGGACCAGGTCCAGCGGCACGGCAGCAGGTCCATCATGATCTGGGAGTCCACCGATCTGGTCCACTGGACCGACCAGCGGCTGGTGCGGGTCGCCCCCGGCAACGCGGGCAACACCTGGGCGCCGGAGGCCTATTGGGACGACACGCTGGGCGCGTACGTCGTCTTCTGGGCGTCGAAGCTCTACGCGGACGACGACCCCGACCACACGGGCTCGACGTACAACAAGATGCTGTACGCGACCACGAAGGACTTCCGCACCTTCAGCGAGCCGAAGGTCTGGGACGACCCGGGCTACTCGGTGATCGACTCGACCGTCATCAAGCACAAGGGCAGTTACTACCGCTACACCAAGGACGAGCGCGACCCGAGCTCGTCCAGCCCCTGTTCGAAGTTCATCACCGGCGAGAAGTCGACGTCGCTCACGGACCCGACGTACGACTTCGTCTCCGACTGCATCGGCAGCGGTTCGATCGACCGGGGTGAGGGCCCCACGGTCTTCAAGTCCAACACCGAGAACAAGTGGTACCTGTTCATCGACGAGTACGGCGGCCGCGGTTACGTCCCCTTCGAGACGACCGACCTCGACTCGGGCGAGTGGACCATGTCGACGGACTACCAGCTGCCCGCGAGCCCGCGGCACGGGACGGTCATGCCCGTGACGCGGGCCGAGTACGACCGGCTCCTGGCCGCGTACCCGGTGAGCGGCACCTCGGTGGTGGACGCGACGGCGAAGGGGCAGAAGGGGTACGCGGTCGTCTCCGAGGACACCGCGAAGGTCGTGCTGCCGATGAAGCCGGACGCGGACCTGCGGAGACTGGCCCCGGCCCTGGCCGTCGGCGCGGGCGCGACCCTGAGCCCGCGCTCCGGTACGCGGCGCGATTTCCGCAGGCCGCAGACGTACACGGTGACGGCGGCGGACGGCACGAGGCGCACCTGGACCGTCGAGGCGGTACCGACCCGCAGCCCGGTCCTGCCCGGGCTGTACGCGGACCCCGACATCCAGTACCTGGACGGCCGTTACTGGATCTACCCGACCACGGACGGCTTCCCCGGCTGGAGCGGCACACGGTTCAAGGCGTTCTCGTCGAAGGACCTGGTCCACTGGAAGGACCACGGCGTGATCCTCGACCTGGGGCCTGATGTGACGTGGGCGGACAAGAACGCCTGGGCCCCGGCGATCGCCGAGCGCGACGGGAAGTACTACTTCTACTTCTGCGCGGAGCAGCAGATCGGCGTGGCGGTGGCCGACTCCCCGGCGGGCCCCTTCAAGGACGCACTGGGCAAGCCCCTGGTCGCCAAGGGGAAGTTGGCGGGCCAGATGATCGACCCGGCGGTGTTCACGGACGACGACGGCACGTCGTATCTCTACTGGGGCAACGGACACGGGTACGTCGTGCCGCTGAACGACGACATGGTGTCGTACGACGCGACGAAGGTGAAGGACATCACCCAGCCGGACTTCCGCGAGGGATCCTTCGTGGTCGAGCGGCAGGGGACGTACTACTTCATGTGGTCCGAGGACGACACCGGCAGCGAGAACTACCACGTCTCCTACGCGACCGGACCGTCCCCGCTCGGCCCGTGGACCAAGCGGGGCACGATCCTGTCCAAGCGCCCCGAGTACGGCATCAAGGGGACCGGTCACCACTCGGTGGTGAACGTGCCCGGCACGGACGACTGGTACATCGTCTACCACCGGTTCGCCCTGAGCGGTCCCGGGAAGGCGGGCGGGGACGGCACGCACCGGGAGACGACCATCGACCGGATGACCTTCGCGGCCGACGGAACGATCGAGCCGGTGACACCGACGCTGGAGTCGGTCAGGCCCGTGCGCGCAAACTAGCGGCCGGTCACGGCCCGGGGCAGGAGCGGAGCGAGCGACTCCTGCGCCGGGCCGGTGCGTTCATGCCGAAAACCGGTCCATTAGAACATGTGTCCCATCGAAGGTGATCATGAGAGCCCAGGTACGACAAGACCGCCGCTTCCTGCGAAGCGGCGGTCGGCCTGGCGTCGTTCCTGTGAGCAGGACCGGTCCGGAGACGGACCTCAGCTCACGAAGTACGTCGGGTTCGGGAGCTTGTACGTCTTGTCGGCGTAGCCGCCCTCGAGGTCCGAGTACTGGTCGCCGAAGTTGGCGACGATGTCGTACCCGAGGGACTCGATGTGCTTGCGGGTGCCGGACTTGTACTGCACGGTCGTGCAGTTCCAGGCGGCGGCGGTGGCGCAGGCGCTCAGGTACGCCGGCGGGTTGGCCGCGTCCTTGAGGAACATGTGGTCGGCGTCGAGGTTGATGTCGGCGCCGACCTTCTTCAGGTTCGCGACCGCGGAGACGCGCTGCGACTCCTTCAGGCCCGAGTTGTAGAAGACCTCGACGCCCTTGGACTTGGCGTACGCGACGAGTTCGGGGGTGCCGAAGACGGCCGGGCGGTCGGCCTTGGCCACGTAGTCGGCCCACGTGGTCGAGTTGTACGTGTAGTTGGTCTTCTTCTCGTAGTCGAGGGAGAGCAGCAGCGTGTCGTCGATGTCGAAGACGACCGCGGGCTTGTCTCCGTGGCGCTTCGCCTTGTGCGCCGCCTTGTCGATGTAGCGCTTGGCGCCCGACTCCAGGCGCGCCAGGTCCTTGGCGTACTGGCTGTCCTTGGACGCCTGGTACACGCCGTTGCTGTCGAGCGTGGCGCCGTAGTAGGTGTCGATGTCCTTGACCAGGAGCCCGATGTTGTAGGGCTCATGGGTCGAGTTCGCCGTCGACTGGCCGGCGGTGGCGACGCCGGTGCCGTACAGGGCGGCACCGGCGACGGCACAAGCGGCGCCGATGGCAGCCGCTCTGAGGGACTTCCGCATGGGTTCTCCGGATCTGGGAGGGTTGGTAACCAGGTCATTCCGCACCAGGTCAGAGACTGTCTACGCGCATCACGCACGCGGCGCGAGAGGCTTTATCCGATCGATATCTCACGCACAGGAAGCACCTCCTGGGACGCATTGCCCGCGACTGACGCCGTCTTGACCTTCTCTTGAACCGGTTCTCCTAGGGTCGGAACGCACATGCGAACGATGCGTCAGGCGGGTTGCACCGCAGGGGCGATGACCTCGGCGACGGCATGGTCCTGCACGAAGGGAACGGAAAATTGACTGAGGGACTCCACCTCGCCGCGGGATCGAACGGCCCCTCGCCGGTCGTCCTCGCCGTCTTCCTGTCGGGCGGCCTGGTCGCCTTCTGGTGCGGGGTGAGTTGGGCGTTCGACGTGCGCGGGATCACCACCCGGCGCGCCGAGCGGATTCGCCGTAGGAATGAGGAGAGCTGGGCGGCGATGGGTCGCCTGGGCGGGTCGCCCACTGTTTTCGCGACTCCCGGCTATCTCCGGTTCCTGGGCGCGCTGATGGCGTTCGCGGGTGTGATCCTGTGCGTGGTGGCGTACGCCCTGTGGCACTTGGGCTGAGCGTCCGTCGGCGTGCGGGAAGCGGCCGGCCGTGCCGCTTCCCGCACGGAGCGGTTGCTGACGACCAGTTCACCTAGTTCACCTAGTTCACCTAGTTCATCGTCGCCCCGATCGTCGTGCTCCCCGTCGTCAGGAACGTCGTCGTCGGCAGCGCGCCGTTCGACTGGCGGGAGTTGTACGTCGTCGTCGCGTCCGTGGAGATGAAGGACGGCGTGGCGATGCCCGAGTCCCAGTTGTTGCCGGAGGACGTGACCGAGGAGCCCTTGGAGACCGCCGCGGACCCGTTGCTCACCGCCAGGTTCTTGCCGAGCTTCGCGGAGCTGGTGGCGAAGTAGTAGCCGTACTTGCCGTTGGCGTAGGCGGTGGTGCGGTTGATGACGATCGCGCCGGTGTTGGAGTTCTCGGTGAAGCCGCTGCCGGCGTCGTCCCAGGCGGCGGAGTTGTTGACGACATGCGCGACGACCTCGCCGTCGCCGCCCAGCTTGTAGCCGTTGCCGTCGCCCGCGAAGGCCGAGTCGCCCCAGCGGTTCTTGCCGTTGCCGAAGGACCAGGTGTGCTCGATGGTGACGGTCGAGGAGAAGGACCAGAAGTCGATGCCGTCGTCCGAGTTGTTGTACAGGCGGGCGCCGGTGATCAGGTTGCCGGTGCCGGAGCCGAACTTCACGGCCACGCCGTCCGCGTTCTCGCCATGGGTGGCGGCGTCGTAGTGGCCGTACGAGTCGATGTTCCTGACCGTGTTGTTGACGGTGCCGTCGCCGGTGAGGGTGAAGCCGGAGTCGCCGCCGTTGATGGTCTTGATGTTGTTCCAGTTCGTGCCGGTGCAGGACTGGCAGACGACGGCGCTGTCCGGGGAGTTCTGGAAGGTGATGTTGGAGACGTTCCAGTAGTCGGCGGTCAGCTTGAAGATCCAGTCGCCGGCGGGCAGCGACGACCCGTCGATCTTCACCGTCTCCGAGCCGTACGCCTGGAGGGTGACCGGGCTCGACGAGGTGCCGTTGGCGGTCGACTGGAGGGTCGCCGTCGGGTAGTACGTGCCGCCGCGCACCTGGATGACGGTACCGGCGGTGGCGTTCTTGATGGCGCTGGTGAGATCAGCCGTGGTGCTGACGACGACGGTCGCCGCCTGGGCCTGGGTGGGGAGGACGGCGAGTCCGGCGCCGAGCGCCAGGGTGGCGCCCAGGGCGAGAGCGGTTCGACGAGACATGGAGTGCGGTCCTTTCGTCGATGCGGGTTGGTGGAGCTACAGCGGTGGTCGGTGCGGGGACATCACGGGCGCCAGTCGCCGAGATACGCCGCACGCGTGTGCGACGCGGCTTCCGCGTCCGTGAGCTGGGGACGGTTCTCCGGCGCGGTGATCTCCGCGCCGGGGCCCGTGTTGCGGTACTCGCGAAAGCGCATGGACTGCCAGGGGTAGGCCTCGCGCATGTCGGTGTACGGCGCCACCGCGTCGATGCCGGGGCCCAGCTCCGTCTCCCGTACGACCAGGGACGGCCAGGCCGTCGTCTCGTACGTGGGCACCCACGGCCGCGCGATCTTGTACGCCCCGTCCTCGGCGCCGGAGGTGACCCGGCTGCGTACCGCCAGGAAGCCGTGCGGATTCGCGCGGGCCGTGGACGGTGCGAAGACCATCCCCTCGGGCTTGAAGGCGACGTCCCGGTCGAGGGTGTGGAAGTGGCAGCGCTCGAAGACGGCGGTGGCCCGCCCGAAGACGAAGTCGACGTCGCCCTCGATGTAGCAGTCGCGGTAGTGGTGGCGGTCGAAGGCGGTGAGCGCGGTGGTGTCCGCGAACAGGGTGTCCTGGTGCGCCAGCAGCCGCACGCGCGAGAAGGACGAACGGTCTCCCGTGACGTACGCCGCCACCGCCTGCGTCCCCGTGATCTCCGGGTGGTCCGCGCGCAGCCAGTCGTTGGCGAGCGTCAGCCCGTGGACGGTCAGCCCGGGCGCCGCCGAGGTGAAGGTGGCCGAGCCCGCGGTGCCGTAGGTGGTCCCGTCGGGCTTCACCGTCCCGTTGGCGTTGTCGTGGACGATGACGGTGTCGCGCGGGTCGCGTGTGGCACCCCTCAGCGTCAGGCCGGCTTTGTCGGCGGGGATCGTGACGACTTCGCGGTACGTGCCCGGGTGCACGACGATCGTCCGGCCGGGCCCGGTCACCGCGTCGACCGCGGCCTGGACGGAGTCGCCGGGGCGGACGTGCAGCGTCCGGCACGAGGAAGCCGGGGCGGGCGTCGAACCGAGGGCCGTCAGCGCACCGGCCGCCCCGGCCGCACTGGCGAGGAACGCACGTCGGCGCATCTCAACACCCCCTCCATGGCGTCCAGTCACCCAGATACGCCTCGCGGGTCGCCGACCCGGCTTCCCCGCGGGTGAGCTGGGGCCGGTTCCCGGGGACCGTGACCTCGGCGCCCGGACCGGAGTTCCGGTACTCGGCGAAGCGCTGGCTCTGCCACGGATAGCTGTCCGACATGTTGGTGTAGGGCGCGACCGCGTCGATCCCGGCGGCGAGGCGGGTGTCACGGACCGTCAGCATCGGCCGGGCGGTGGGGTCCGAGCTGGGCACCCAGGGGCGGGCGAGCTTGTAGTACGCGTCCGGGGCCCCGCTCGTGACACGGCCGCGGGTGACCAGGTAGCCGCGCGGGTCGGCGGCGGCGGTGGACGGCGCGAACACGAAGCCGTACGGGGCCCCGGCCAGGTCCGTGCGGTTCAGGGTGTGGAAGTGGCAGCGCTCGTACACGGCCGTCGCCCGGCCGAAGACGAAGTCCACATCACCCTCGACGTAGCAGTCGCGGTAGTACTGGCGGGCGAACGTGCCGAGCGCGATCGAGTCGGCGTACAGCGTGTCCTGGTGGCCGAGGAACCGGCACCCCAGGAAGGCCGACCGGTCGCCCTGGACCTTGATCGCGACGGCCTGGGTGCCGGTGATCTCGGGGTGGTCGGCGCGCAGGAAGTCGTTGGCGAAGGTGATCGAGCGGGCGGTGAAGCCGTCGGCCTGCACGGTGGTGGTGGCCGAGCCGGTCGTGCCGTAGGTGCCGCCGCCGGGCCTGGGCGTGCCGGCCGCGTTGTCGTACACGACGACGACGTCACGCGGGTCTCCGGAGGCGCCGATCCAGGTCATCTCCGTACGGGCGACGCCGACGGCGACCGTCTCGCGGTAGATGCCGGGCGCGAGGACGAGCGTGCGGCCGCTGCCTCCCCCAGTGCTGAACGCCTGGGAGGTACCCCCAGCCGCGGTCACCGCGGCCTGGACGGTGGTGTGGTCGCCGAGCCCGCCGGGATGGACGTACAGGGTCTGCTCGGTGAGGCGGGCGGCGGGCGAACCGTAGCGTCCGAAAGGCGCCCTCGTGGTCGCATGGGCGGGGGCCGCGAGTACCGGAGCCAGCGCGGCTCCGGTGCACGCGGCGACGAACGCCCGTCTGCTGAGCGGGAGTCCGGCCATGGTCAGCAGACCTTGCCGGCGCCCGCGCGGTGATCCACGATCCCCGGCACCGCCCTCGGCGGGTCGACCTTCGTGCGCAGGGTCGGCGTCCATCCGGCGCCGGACTGAAGGGTCTCCGCGGGGATCTCCGCGTTGTGCACGGCGATCAGGTCCGTCGGCGCCCCGTTGACGTAGTTGTCGGCGGCGGTGACCGGCGCCTCCTTCCACTTCTTCAGGACCGTCGCCGCGCTGATCCCCTCGGGCAGCGTGAACGCGTTGTGCTCGGCGACGAGTTGTGACTCCATGCCGATGCCGAAGCTGTAGGAGTAGGCGGAGCCGGCCACGAAGTGGTTGTTGTACGAGTCGACCTGCCCGAAGCGGACGCGGGGCGCGCGCTCGACGAGGCCCGAGAACAGGTTGTGGTGGAAGGTGACCCTCAGGTGCCCGCGGTCGACCGCCGCGGTGGACGCGCTGTCGCTGTTGCCGATCAGGATCGTCTTGTCGTGGTCGGTGAAGACGTTCCAGGAGGCGGTCACGTGGTCCGCGCCCTTGACGATGTCCAGCTCGCCGTCGTGCTGCTGGTAGATCCGCCCGAAGTAGGTGGGCAGCGAGCTGTCGGGGTGCTCCCCGTCGGTGAACGTGTTGTGGTCCAGCCAGATGTGCGTGGCCCCGTAGACCACCGCGCTGTCGTACTCGGAGTTCCAGTTGCCGACGGAGGTGTCGGTCGGGTCCCACTGCGGGAAGCAGTCGAGGGGGCTCTCGAAGGCGACGTTGCGGATGATCACGTTGTCGACGGCCGTGATCTGGAGGCTGGCTCCCTCGAAGCCGGCGTTCTTGCCGAGGCCGACGATCGTGGTGTTGGCGGGGACGCTCGCCTTGATGGCCTTGGCCTGGGTGTCGGCGGAGACGCGCCGCAGACCCTCGGGGCTGTCGTCCGGCTCGGCGTCCAGGTTGGCGCCGTAACCCCAGTTCTCCGGCGAATACTTCCGCAGATAGGCGTCGAAGTCGTAGCCGGCGGCGGCGAAGGAGTCGCAGCCCTCGGCGTTGGCGTCGATCGTGCCCTTCACCTTGATGATCTTCGGCGCGGTGCCGCCGTCCTTCAGCGCGGCCTTGAACCCGGCCCAGGTGGTGACGGTGTAGACGTGCGCGGCGTCGGCGGCCGCGCCCCCGGTGGTGCCGGTGCCGTCGGAGGCCCAGCCGTCACCGGCGGCGAGGGTCTGGCGGCCCAGGTCACGGGGCTGCGCCTGGGCCTGGGCGGTGGCCGTGGCGGTGGTACCGGTGACGGCGAGGGCCAGGGCGGTGCAGCCGACCAGCACCGTCGTGGTGACGTGCCCATGCCATGTCTGTGCGTTCATTGTGCGGCTCGCATTCTTCGGAAGAGGCTGCGGGAGAGGCTGTGGGAAAGGCTGTGGGAGCGATTCGGGAGGGGTTACGCGGTGGCCTGTGGCCAGGTGATCCAGGACTCGGGGACTTCCGCGTCGAGCCGGCGCACGTCCCGGGGCGCCAGCACCCGGCGGTGCAGCAGCCCGGCCGCGACGAGCCGGGCCACGGCGATCGCGCCCGGCGGGTCGAAGTGCGTGTTGTCCTGCTCGGTCGCGGTCCAGTTGAAGTACTTCTTCGTCTCCTCGACGCCGAGCTTCTGCCACAGGGCGATCGACAGGGCCTGGATGTCGAGCAGCGCCACGAGCTCGTCCTCGGCGAGGGCGCGCATCGCCGCCGGGTAGTCGCCGTGGGTCGGCACGGCGTTGCCGTCCGCGTCGAACTTTCTGCGCTCGACCGGGGTGGCGAGCACCGGCCGCGCACCCCGGGCCCGCGCCCCGTCCACGTACTGACGGAGACAGTCCTGGTAGGTCGTCCAGGGCTCGGTGTAGCGCGTCGGGTCGGCGCTCTTCTCGTCGTTGTGACCGAACTGGATGAGGAGGAAGTCGCCGGGTGCGATCACTTCAAGGATCGCGTCGAGACGCCCCTCGTCGATGAAACTCTTCGAACTGCGCCCGTTCACCGCGTGGTTGGAGACCGTCAGGTCCTCCCGGAGAAAGAACGGAAGCGCCATGCCCCACCCGGTCTCGGGAGCGGCGTCGGCGTACTTCTGGGCGGCGGTGGAGTCACCGGCGATGTAGAGGGTGCGTGCCCGACGGTTCGTATGGGCGGACGCGGGCCCCGTCGCGACGACGGCGACGGGTAAGGCGGCGAGGGCCACCGAGGCGACTTGTCTGCGGGTGAGCGACACAGGGATGTGCCTTTCAGCAGGGGTGAGGTGACGCGCCCCGAAGGGGCGCGGGGCTGTGACAATGCGCGGCTCCGCCGCGTGGGCGCGACCAGCCACGACCGGCCCGAGGTCGCACATCGAACCGAACGACCCCGAACCGACCGCACCCGGCCCGACCAACGGAGTTAGTGGTTCGCCTTCCAGTCCGCCTGCGCCTTGTTCAGCTGATCGGCCAACGTGTCCAGGAACTCCTTCGCCGACATCTTCCCGAGCAGCAGCTTCTGGAAGTTCGGCTCGTTGTCGGCCTTGGAGATCGTGTTCCAGTCCGGCAGGTAGTACGGCAGCTGCACGATCTTGGTGTCGGCGCCGTTGAGCGCCTCCGCGGCCAGCTTGGTGGGCTCGGCCTGCTGGACCCAGGTGTCCTTGGCGGCCTCGGTGTTCGCCGGGACCTGGCCCGCGGACTCGTTGAACTTGGAGTTCTCCGCGGAGGAGACGGCGAACTCGATGAACTTCCAGGCGGCCGCCTTGTTCTTGCTGGACTTGAACACGCTCATCCCGTCGACCGGGTTGGAGATCTGCACGCGTGTGCCGTCGTCCCGCGTCGGGTTGGGGATGCCCTTGAACTTGCCCGCGCCCAGTGCCTTCAGGTGGTCCTGGTAGGAACCGAGGTTGTGGCTCAGCATGCCGATGGTGCCGCTGTCCCACTGGGCGACCATCTTGGTGAAGTCGTTGTTGACGTCCGCGGACGGGGTGTCCTTCTTGTACAGGGCGATGTACTTCTCGAGGGCGGCGACGTTCTTCGGGTCGTTGACGGTGGTCTTCTCGCCGTTCCAGAACTCGGTGATGCCGGTCTGCCCGTACACCGCGTCCAGGGCCGGCGCGATGGACCCTTCGCCGCCCCGGATGGTGAAGCCGAACTTGTTCTTGCCCTTGTCGGTGAGCTTGTCGGCGGCCTCGTAGAACGTCGACCAGGTGGTCGGCGCGTCCAGGCCCGCGCTCTTGAACAGGTCGGTGCGGTACCACAGCGTGCCGTTGTTGGCGGAGGTCGGCACCTGGTACAGCGTGTCCCCGCCGCCCGCGGCCCGGCTGCTGTCGAGCAGGTTCTGGCTCAGCTCGCCGTTCAGCGAGCTCTTCTTGAGCCGGCTGTCCAGCGGCTCCAGTGCCCCCTGGACCGCGACCTCGGCGAGCATCGCGGTCCCCACACCGCCGACATCGGGCAGGCCACCGCCCTGGATGGCGGTGTCGTACTTGGACTGGGCGCTCGCGGCGGGTATCCCGACGTAGTTGACCTTGATGTCCGGGTACTTCTTCTCGAAGTCGGCGATGATCTGCTTCCAGATGTCGGTGCGGACACCGCCGTTGTTGTCCCAGAAGGTGATCTCGCCCTTGCCGGAGCCCTCGGTGCCCTTGTCGCCCGCGGCGCCGCTGCCGTCGTCGCCGCAGGCGGTGGCGGTGAGCGCGAGCACGGAGCCCAGGGCGACGGCCGTGGCGGCGCGCCTGCTTCTGTGGATGCTGATCTTCATTGGCCGGCTCTCTTCTTCTGGATCCAACGGGGTTGCGGGGTCTTGCGGCAAGCGCTTGCTACGGAGGTGCGACATTGCGGCTCCCAACAGGCGAACGGTGGGGCGACTTCAGGCCGAGGTGGAGGCGGGGGCAGAGAGGGAGGCGGAGCCGGCGGCGGTGCCGCGGAACCGGGTGAACGTGGCCGCGCCGGCGTGGCCCGCGCCGACGGGCGCGAGCGCGACGAGCCCGATCAGGGCGCCGACCCAGCGCCAGGGGGTGGCGGCGAAGACCGGGCCGGAGGGCCGACGGCCGTCCCCGGTGTCGTACGAGAAGCGGCAGCGCGCTCCCCTGCCGATCTCGATCCACAGCCGGGCCCGCCCGCCGGGCGCGAGCCGCGCGTGCGCGGCGTCCCGCTCCTTCCCCCACTGCCCCGAAGGTGTGGGGGGTGCCCCCATGGCGACGGATTCGTCGAACCGGTGCACCAGCTGGACCGAGCCGTCCCTGCCGCGTTGGAGCCCGATCCAGCTGAACGCGTCGCCCAGCACCGCCAGTCCGGCCCGGGCCCCGGGTTCCTCGCTGTCCAGCCGCAGCTCCACCTCGACGGTGGCGGGCGCGCCGGGCAGCCGCTGGGTGAGCACGTTCGGGAGCTTGCGCAGGTCGTGCGCGTCGGCGGTGCGCACGCAGGTCAGTCGCAGCCCGTCGCCGGAGAGCTGGGTGGCCCAGCCGTCATGGGGGTCACCCCTGCTCGAGCGCAGCCGAGAGCTGGGGAGAGGGTTGGCGGTCCACTGCCACTGACGCCCGAACCGGCCGCCGGGGAAGTCGTCGTCGGTGGCGGGCGCGGAGGGCGGCTGCCGCGGCAGGTCCGGCTTCCTGTGTACGGCCACGGGGACGCCCTCATTCCCGATCACCGGCCAGCCGTCCGAGCCCCGGCGCATCAGCTGGAGGTGGACGACCCGCCCGTACGCGCCCCGCGCCTGGAAGTGCGCGAACCAGTCCTCGCCGGCCGGGGTGCGCACCCAGCCGCCCTGGTGCGGTCCGTCGACGTCGGTGTCGCCCTGCTCCAGCACGATCCGCTCCTCGTACGGCCCGAAGAAGCCGGGCGAGCGGAAGGCGCCCTGCCAGCCGGTCTGCACTCCCCCGGCGGGCGCGGAGATCCAGAGCCAGCCGTAGTGGTGGCGCAGGGAGGGCGCCCACACTCCGCAGTCGTGACGCGGGGTCCGGAACTCGTGCGCCGGTTCGAGGCGCGGGAGCGCATGGCCGACGAGCCTCCAGTTGACGAGGTCGCGGGAGTGCGGCAGGGGCAGGCCCGGGGCCCGGCCGAAGCTGGAGGCGGTGAGGTAGAAGTCGTCACCGACGCGGAGAAGGTCGGGGTCGGACCAGTCGGCGTTCAGGACGGGGGTGCGGTAGGTGCCGTCGCCCAGGTCGGAGGTGAGGATCACGGGCTCACCGCCGTCCGGGCGAGGGCGGCGGCCTCGCCCCGGCCCAGGCTGCCGTCGGCGACGACCGTGACGATGCGGCGTACGACGGTCTCCCCGGCCGCGACGGGCAGCCGTTCCTCGTGCGCCAGGGACGAGCCCACGCCCGGGTACTCGGCGGCGCGCACGAACCACGGATCCCGGCGGGTCCGCTCGGTCGCCCCGGCGAAGACCAGCGTCCAGGTGGCGCCGGCCAGGGCGAGCCAGTCGGCGCGGGTGCCGTGGATCTCTTCCTCGCCCTCGGCAGCGGCGGTGAAGACGCGGGGCGCGCCGGCCTCCTTGCGGGCCCGCCAGAAGAAGCCGCCGTAGGCCGCGCCGGGGCGCCCGTTGGTGGCGGGGCTGCCGATCGAGAGCGGGCCGGGGGTGATGTTGGTGAGCGAGAAGGTGAAGTCCAGGGCCCAGGCGGAGTCGGTGAGCGCGGTGGCGGCGACGGTACGGCGCTCCCGCAGCAGTTCGTTGCCCGCGGCCACCCAGCGCAACTCCTCGACGAACCCGTCGGGGTCGCGCAGCTGGAAGCCGGCGTGGCGCTGGGCGCCGTGGTTGTCCAGCTCGGTGGGGCCCTGGTCGCGGACGAAGGTGCGGCCGCCCCAGAAGTTGAACCCCTCGACGTCGGGAACGGCGACACCGACGCCGAGGTGGTGTGTGTGGTCGGCGGGGCCGCGTTCGGTGACAGCCGTGCCGGCCAGGGTGGTGACCGGGTGCAGATAGGGGCGCGGGGACATCCGGCCGGGCAGTTCGGGCCGCGTGATGTAGCGGCCGACGGGGCGGCCCGCGATCCGCAGGACCGGACAGTCGCCGCTGTTCGTCCTGTTCGTCAAAGGGGTCATCGGCTGCTCACCTCGTTCGGAAGGGCCCAGGAGGCGCCCAGTTCGGAGTAGAGGGCGAGGGTGTCGGCGGCGGCGGCGACCAGCCCGTCGACGCCGCGGACGACCCGGCGGTTCTCACCGGGAATCAGCTCCCAGGCATCGCCCGGCAGCGCGACGGGATCGGGTGCCTGCCGGATCGCCTCGACGACCTTCATGAAGGCGCCCGTCGACTCGGGCGTGACCAGCAGCTCGGCCCCGTGCGTCAGATGCCCGACGAGGTTCTCCAGCAGGTCGGTGCGGTCGTACTCGATCTCCTGCGGGCCGTGTCCCGAGCGCTGCACCAGCACCCGGTCCTGCTTGTACCAGAAGGTGATCCGGCCGCGGTCGCCGTGCACCAGGACGTACGGCTCGTCGGGCTCCTCGGCGCACAGGGTGGCGGCGACGGTGATCCGGCCGCCGGACTTCGTCGTCACCCGCACACAGGAGGTGTCGTCGGACTCGATGTCGTTGGCCCGCAGCAGCTCGGTCTCGATGTCGGTGACGTCCTCGGCGCGGGTGGAGCCGTCGAGCGCGAGGGCGGTGGCGACGGCGTGCGCGAGCGGATTGGTGAGGACGCCGTCGATCACGTCGACGCCGTTCAGCCGGCGCTTGCCCGCCCAGGGCGCACGCCGGTAGTACGCCTCGTCGCGGGCCCAGGCCCCGGCCGCCCCGATGCCGGCCACCGTGCCGAGCGCGCCCTCGGCGATCAGCTTCCGGATGCCGGGCACGGCGCCCGAGCCCAGCGACTGGAAGCCGATCTGGCAGACGACTCCGGCCGCGGCGACCCCGTCGGCCATCCGCCGGAACTCGGCGAACGAGGGGGCGGGCGGCTTCTCCAGGAGGAGATGCACACCCCGCTCCGCGGCTGTCAGCGCCAGGTCGGTGTGGGTGGGGATCGGGGTGCAGATCACGGCGATCGCGGCGCCGGTGGCGTCGAGGAGAGAGCCGAAGTCGGCGGACTGCTCGGGCACGCCGAGCCCGTCCAGCTCCTCCTCGGCCAGCGGGGTCAGCTCGCAGATGCCCGCGAGCCGGACGAGCCCCCGGTCCTGGAGCCGGCGGATGTTGTCCAGATGCCAGCGGCCGTGGCCACGGGCGCCCGCGAGAACGATCGGCACAGGAGCGGTCTCAGGAGCAGTCACGGAAGCGGTCACGGAAGCAGTCATGGAAGCGGCCCCAGGAGCAGTGTCGTCGGGGTCGGCCGGAGTGCTGAGCAGCGCGCCCACCGGGTCGGCCACGGAGGTCGGTCGCGGAATCCGCCTCACCCCTTCACCGCCCCCGCGCTGAAGCCGGTGATCAGCCACTTCTGGATGAACGCGAAGACGACGACCACGGGTACGGCGGCGATGATGCCGCCCGCGGCGAGCGCGCCGAGGTCGACGCTGTCCGCGCTCATCAGGGTGTTGAGGCCGACGGGGATGGTCTGCTTGTCCTGGTTGCTGAGGAACATCAGGGCGAACAGGAAGTGGTTCCAGGCGTGCACGAAGGCGAAGGAGCCGACGGCTATCAGTCCGGGCCGCAGCAGCGGGAGGACGACGATCCGGAAGGCCGTGAACCGGTTGCAGCCGTCGACCCAGGCGGCCTCTTCCAGGGAGTACGGCACATTCCTGATGAAGCCGCTGATCAGGATCATCGACAGCGGCAGCTGGAAGACGGTCTCGGCGATGACGACGCTGCCGAGCGAGTTGATCATCTGGAGCTTGGCGAAGATCTGGAAGAGGGGGACGAGCAGCAGCGCGCCGGGCACGAACTGGGAACAGAGCAGGGCCAGCAGGAAACCCCGCTTGACCCTGAAGTCGAAGCGGGCGAGGGCGTAGCCGCCGGCGAGCGCGATGACGGTGGTCATGACGAGCGTGGCGACGCCGATGAGGACGCTGTTCTGGAAGTACGTGCCGAAGCTGCGCTCGGTCCACACCTTCTCGAAGTGCTCGAAGGTCATCGGCCACGGCACGAGCGACGTGGAGCCGGCCGGGCGCAGGGCGAAGAGCAGGATCCAGTAGAAGGGGATCAGGGTGAAGAGCAGGTAGCTGCCGAGGGGGAGGTAGATCTGCCAGCGAGGGGCCTCGTCCCAGGCGCGCCGGGTCTTCCGCGGCCACTGCTGCGGCGCCGCGGGCTCGGGCGCGGGCACCACCGGGGCGCTGATCTCGGCGTCCTTGGTGATCACTTGTCTCCACCTCCGAACTTGCTCAGCCGCAGATAGACGATCGAGAAGAAGAGCAGGATCGTGAACGCGACCGTGGTCAGGGCGGACGCGTAACCGAAGTTGTGCGCGTCGACACTGGTGTTGGCGATGTAGAGCGGCAGCGTGGTCGTCTCGCCCGCGGGGCCACCGCCGGTGAGCGTGTAGAGCAGATCGACGTTGTTGAACTCCCAGACCGCGCGCAGCAGCGTGGACAGGACGATCGCGTCCTTCAGGTGCGGCAGCGTGATGTGGAAGAACTGGCGCAGCCGGCCGGCGCCGTCGACCTCGGCGGCCTCGTACAGGTCCTTCGAGACGGACTGGAGGTCGGCGAGGATGAGGATCGCGAAGAAGGGGACGCCCCGCCACAGGTCGGCGATCACCGCCGCCGGGAAGACGGTCGAGGTGTCCGACAGCCAGCTGGTGCCGTACTCACCGACACCCATGTCGGCGAGGTAACGGGTGATGCCGGTCTGGGAGTTGTAGAGCAGCACCCAGATCGCGGAGGTCAGCACACCGGAGACGGCCCACGGCGAGAAGACGAGCGCGCGGCCCAGCGCCCGGCCCACGAAGGTCTGGTTGACGATGAGCGCCAGCGCCAGGCCGAACAGCAGTTGCAGTCCGACCTCCACGACGACCCACTTGGCGCTGAAGGTCAGCGTGTCCCAGAACTGGGTGTCCTTGGTGAAGATCTGGACGAAGTTGTCGAAGCCCGCGTAGCCGTTGCGCCACGGCTTGGTCGGGTTGAAGTTCCGCAGGCTGTAGTAGAAGACGCTGAGCACCGGGTAGGCGATGAAGCCCAGCATCAGCAGGCCCGCCGGCGCGATCAGCAGATACGGCAAATACGGCAGTGTGCGGGGCGTCGCCGAGCCACGGCGCCGCCGGGGTGGCGCGGGCTGTTTCGCCACGGCTGCGGCTTGGGCCATGACTGGTCTCCGTTCTTGTGCATGTCCTGTGCGGGGAAGCGCTGCGCTTGCGGTGCGCGGTCTTGTGGTGCGCGGTCTTGTGGTGAAGCGCTTCGCGTACGGCGTTCGGTATGTCGGTCATGCGGAGTGCGGCCGGTACGGCCTCTCCTCAGCCCGCGTACGGGTCCTGCACCTTGCCCGGCCGGGCCAGGAACGCGAAGTCGCAGCCGGTGTCCGCCTGGGTGATCTGTTCGTTGTAGAGCGCGCCGTAGCCGCGCTCGTACCGCTCGGGCGGCGGCGTCCACCGGGCCCCGCGCCGCTCCAGCTCCGCGTCGTCCACGTGGAGCCGCAGACTCCGCGCCTCGACGTCGAGGGTGATCGTGTCCCCGGTCCGCACCAGGGCGAGCGGCCCGCCGACGTACGACTCGGGCGCCACGTGCAGCACACAGGTGCCGTAACTCGTGCCGCTCATCCGGGCGTCGGAGATCCGCACCATGTCCCGTACGCCCTGCTTCAGCAGGTGGTCCGGGATCGGCAGCATGCCGTACTCGGGCATGCCGGGGCCGCCCTTGGGGCCGGCGCCTCGCAGCACCAGCACGCTGTCGGCGGTGATGCCCAACCCGGGGTCGTTGATGGTCCGCTGCATCGTCCGGTAGTCGTCGAAGACGACCGCGGGCCCGGTGTGCTTGAGCAGCCGCGGCTCGGCGGCGATGTGCTTGATGACGGCGCCGTCGGGACAGAGGTTGCCGCGCAGGACGGCGACTCCGCCTTCGTCCGCGACCGGGTTCGCGCGGGTGCGGATGACGTCGTCGTCGTGCACCTGGGCGGAGGCGAGCTGCTCGCGCAGGGTGTCGTACGAGACGGTCGGCCGGTCCAGATGCAGCAGATCGGTGATCCGGGAGAGGAATCCGGGCAGTCCGCCCGCGAAGTGGAAGTCCTCCATGAGGTACGGGCCGCCGCCCGGCCGGACGTTGGCGAGCACCGGCACGGTCCGGGCGATGCGGTCGAAGTCGTCGAGCGTGAGGGAGACCCCGGCCCGTCCGGCCATCGCGATCAGATGGATGACGGCGTTGGTCGAGCCGCCGAGGCCGAGGACGGTCGTCACGGCGTCCGCGAAGGCCTCCTCGGTGAGGATGTCGGACAGTTTCCGGTCGCCGCGGACCAGTTCGACGATCCTGAGCCCCGCGGCCGCGGCCATCCGGTCGTGCCCGGAGTCGACGGCGGGGATGCTGGAGGCGCCCGGCACCGTCACCCCGAGGGCCTCGGCCGCGGCCGTCAGCGTGGACGCCGTACCCATGGTCATGCAGTGGCCGGGCGAACGGGCGAGGCCGCTCTCCAGTTCGGACATCTCGCAGTCGCCGATGAGGCCGGCCCGCTTGTCGTCCCAGTACTTCCACATGTCGGTGCCGGAGCCGAGGACCTCGTTGCGCCAGTGGCCCGGCAGCATCGGCCCGGCGGGCACGAACACGGCCGGCAGGTCGACGGAGGCGGCGCCCATCAGCAGGGCCGGCGTGGACTTGTCGCAGCCGCCCATGAGCACGGCGCCGTCGACCGGGTACGAGCGCAGCAGCTCCTCGGTCTCCATCGCGAGCAGGTTGCGGTAGAGCATCGGGGTCGGCTTCTGGAAGGTCTCGCTCAGCGTCGACACCGGGAACTCCAGCGGGAAGCCGCCCGCCTGCCACACACCCCGCTTGACCGCCTGCGCACGGTCCCGCAGATGCACATGGCACGGGTTGATGTCGCTCCAGGTGTTGAGGATCGCGATGACCGGCTTGCCCAGGTGCTCCTCGGGCAGGTAGCCGAGTTGGCGGGTGCGCGCCCGGTGGCTGAAGGAGCGCAGACCCGACGAGACGCCGCTCCCGTACCACTGGTGGCTTCTGAACTCCTCCGGGCGCTTCACAGGGACCACCCCGCCGCGATGGCGGCGACTTCCGCCCGCTCGTCCTCGGGCAGCGGCTTGCTGGGGGCGCGGACGTCACGGCGGCACAGGCCGAGTGAGGCGAGGGCCTCCTTGACGACGCTCACGTTGTTCGCGGAGCCGCCCGCGGCGCGCAGTTCCTCGAAGCGGCGGATCTGCTCCCAGACCTTCATCGCGGCCTGGTAGTCGCCCGATCGAAGCGCTTCGATCATGTTCAGCGAGACGGACGGGGCGACGTTCACCAGCCCCGAGGTGAAGCCGGTGGCACCGGCCGAGAAGTACGAGGGGGCGTACGGCTCGGCCAGTCCGGCCACCCATACGAACCGTTCGAGGCCGGCGTCCCGTGCGAAGGCGGCGAAGCGGGCGGCGTCCGGCACCGCGTACTTCACGCCGACGACATTGGGGCAGTGGTCGGCGAGTTCGGCCAGCCGGGCACCGGGCAGCAGCGGATTGCGGAGGTAGGGCACGACGCCCAGCTCGGGCACGGCCTCGGCGACGGCCCGGTGGTAGTCGACCCAGCCGGCGTCCGAGACGTACGGATGCACGGGCTGATGGATCATCACCATCTGCGCTCCGTGCGCCCGGGCGTGCCGGGCCGAGGCCACGGCGGTCGGCACGTCGTGCCCGACGCCGACCAGAACGGCCCCCCGGTCCCCCGTCTCCTCGATGGTCAACTCGGTGACGAGCTGCCGCTCTTCGGGGGTGAGGGCGTAGAACTCACCGGTGTTGCCGTTCGGGGTGAGGGTCTTGACGCCACCGTCGAGCAGTCGACGCAGCAGAGCCCGGTGGGTGTCGCGGTCGACCGACCCGTCCTCGGCGAACGGGGTCACGGGGATCGCCACGACCTCGGCGAGCGCCGTCCGCTGGGCCTCGTACGTCGCTGTCATTCCTGACCGTCCTCTCCCTGGGCCTCGGGAAAGGCCCGTTGCACGAACGACGCGATGTGCGCGTGGAGGGCGCTCGCCGCGCCGTCGGCGTCCCCGTCCAGGGCGAGCCGCAGGATCTCCCGGTGCTCGTCGGCCTCGCGCTCCCAGGAGGGGTCGGCGGCCCAGGCCACGGCGGAGACGAGCGCGGCCTGGTCGCGGACCTCGTCGAGCATCCGGCCGAGCAGCGGGTTGCCGCAGCACACATAGAGGGCGCGGTGGAACTCCCGGTTGGCGAGGGAGCGTTCGGCGGTGTCGGCGGCCCGGTCGGAGCGGGTGAGCGCGTCACGGGCCGCGGCCAGGGAGGCGCCGCGCCGCACCGCGCGCCGCAGCGCCTCGGGCTCCAGGAGCAGCCGCACGTCGTACACCTCGCGCGCCATGTCCGCGTCCACCATGCGCACCGTGACGCCCTTGTACTGGTTCATCACGACGAGCCCGGTCCCGGCCAGGGTCTTGAGCGCCTCCCGCACAGGCGTCTTGGACACCCCGAACTGTGCGGCCAGTTCGGTCTCGACCAGGGCCTGGCCGGGCGTCAGCTGCCCGGTGAGGATGCGGTGTTTGATCCCCTCCAGCACGTACTGCGTGCGGGACGGGATCGGGGTGGGCACAGAGGTCATGCGCGCCTCTCGGATCTCACATATCGCGTCTCATATATGACGTACGAAGTACGACGCGTTGAAGGTAGGAGCGCGCAGGCGGTTCGTCAACGCTTCTGACAAAGGAGGTCGCGATGACGTCAGACGATTGTGGTGGTGCCTTCGCGGGCGGTGACGGCAGGACGGCCGAAGACCGCGGCGGCGCGTCCGGCCGCCGCCTCCGGGGTGAGCGTGGGTCCCACGTGGGTCACGAGCAGCTCACCCACCCGTGCCTCCCGGGCCGCCGCCCCCGCGTCCTCGGGGGTCAGATGGACCTGTTCGCCTTCGCGATGCCGGTCGATGTCGGCCTCACAGAGGAACACATCGGCACCGCGGGCGAGTTCGGTGAGCGTCCCGCACGGGCCGCTGTCCCCCGAGTACGCGAGGACGCGCCCCTGGCACTCGGCGCGCAGCCCGTACGCCTCGATGTCGTGCGCGACGGCGCGGGCGGTGAGACGGAGGTTCCAGTGCCGGACGGTGTGCCCGTCGTACAAGGGACGGAAGTCGAAGACCCCGCTGAGGAACCGCTCGTTGGGCCGCCCGAAGAACCCGGCGAGCCGCTGCCCGCAGGCGCGCGGCGCGTAGAGGGGAATCGGCGCCGGCGGGGTGAGCCCTCCGTACGCGAGTCCGTACACCGCCGCCAGCAGATCGGCGCTGTGGTCCGCGTGCAGATGGGAGATCCAGATGGCCGTGAGCCGCGCGGGATCCGTGTGCCGCTGCAACTCCGCGAAGGTTCCGAACCCGGCGTCCACCCACACCTCGGCGCCCCCGCCGCGCAACAGATAACCGGAGGAGGGGCGGCCCGGCGCCGGGTGCGGGGAAGCGGTGCCGAGGACGGTGAGGGCGAGGGGCATGCCCGGAGCGTACGGTTCTCCGGCCACGCGATCCGCCGGTTTGCGTGTGTTGGCAGGCAGGCCCGACCCTCCAGCCGCGCCGCGCTCTCGCTCCGGCTGGGGCAAGGGCTAGGGCTAGGGCTTCCAGCCGGGGTCCCGGCCGCTCAGGCCGATCGCGCGGTCCAGCAGCGGCGCGTCCCGCGGTACGGGCACGACGGGGCCGAAGATGCCGCCGCCGCGGCTCGGGTCCTCGGCCGCGGCGACCAGGAAGCCGTACGCGGCCCGCAGCGCGCCCTGGTCCGGCGTGTACTCCTGGCCGGTGGCCCGCGCCAGGTCCCAGCCGTGGATCACCAGTTCGTCGGCCACCACCGCCCCGGCGACCGCGCCCGGCAGGGTCACGCCGCCGGCCCGGGTCTCACCGGTCCAGGCGGCCGGGTCGCGCCAGGTCTCGGCGAGTTCGTCGAGCACTTTGGGCAGCTCCTCGCGCCAGCCCGGTCCGATGTCCGGCACGGCGGCTTCAGGGCTGGTGTCCGTCGTGGCGCCCAGGTCCTTGCGGCCGGCGTCCCGGAAGGCGACGGTGAGGCCGAGCAGATGGCCCAGCATGTGGTGCACCGCGTAGCCGGGACACGGAGTGACGGCCGTGAGCTGCTCCTCACGCACCGCCTCCGCGAGACGCGCCACGATGCGGGCCTGCGGGCCGAGGTCGAGGGTCGTGTGGTCAGTCATCCGCTTCTCCTCCGGGGTCTGCTCTGGGGTCTGCTCTGAGTTCTGTTCCACTCCAGGGGTAGACCGGCGGCGTAGGCGGAACTCATCGCCCGCCCACCACACGTCCTGGTCATAGGGCATCTGCCCGATCCGCACGGTGGGGCCTCAGAGCCAGCATGACCAGGCATGACATGGACGATGACGCGTGTCCTGAGGGACCGCAACGCGGGGTTGTACCTGGCCGGGGTGGTGGTCTCCGGCTTCGGATCGTCGGCGATGTGGCTGGCCTCGGGCATCTGGGTCAAGGACCTGACCGGTTCGAACGGCCTGGCCGCACTGTGCGTCTTCGCCCTCTGGGCACCCACACTCGTCGGCCCCGTGCTGGGCACACTCGCCGACCGCACCCGCCGCCGCCCGCTCCTGATCGGCACGAACCTGGGCGTGGCGGCCCTGCTGCTCGCCCTCTTCACCGTGGACTCGCCGGGCAGTCTGTGGCTGCTGTTCGCGGTCCTGCTGGTGTACGGCGCGGCCGGCGTGGTCCACGACGCGGCGGAGTCGGCCCTGGTGGCCGCCGCCGTCGACAGCTCCCTGCTGGGCGACTTCAACGGCCTGCGGATGACGGCCAACGAGGGCATGAAGCTCGTGGCACCGCTCGCCGGGGCGGGCCTGTACGCGGCGTACGGCGGCGCGATGGTCGCCCTTCTGGACGCGGTCACCTTCGTGCTGGCGGCCGGCCTGTACGCGCTGCTGCGGGTGCGCGAGGACGGGCCGGAGCCGCCGCCCGACGGCCTGCGGGCGCGGGTCGCCGAGGGCGTGCGCCATCTGTGGGGCCGGGGGGAGTTGCGCCCGCTCGTCCTGGCGGGCGGCGCGACGATGCTCTTCGCGGGTGTCAACGGCGCCCTGATCTACGCGGTCGTCGACGGCCTGGGGCGCTCCCCCGCGTACGTCGGCCTGCTGTACGTCGTCCAGGGCGCCGGCTCGGTGACGACCGGCCTGGCCGCGGGTCCCCTCCTGCGCCGGCTCGGCGAACGCCGCTTCGCCTCGTCCGGGATCGCGCTCACCGCGGCGGCCCTGGCGCTGCGCGCGGTCCCGTCCGACGCGGCCGCCCTGACGTCCGCGGCGGCGGTGGGCGCCGGCCTTCCCTGTGTGCTGATCGCCGCGTTCACCGCCGTGCAGCGCGAGACGCCCGGCGCCCTGCTCGGCCGGGTCACGGCCACCGCCCACACGCTGATGTTCGCGCCGAACGCGGTGGGACTCGCCGTCGGGGCAGGTCTGGTCGGACTCGTCGACCGTCAGACGCTGTTGGTGCTGCTGGGTCTCGCCCTGCTGGCGACAGCGTCGGTGCCGCTGCGCGCGGGTGCCCGGCCGAGCCGTGCCAGCGCCTCCTGAACCGTGGCCAGGTCGGCGTCCGAGGCGAGCCCCGCGTGGTAGAGCCGCAGTTCCGTGGCGCCCAGACGAGCGGCCCGGTCCGCGTCCTCGGCCAGTGTGCCCGGGCTGCCGCCCATCCCCGAGACGACGGTGAGGTTGGCCGCGAGCACGGCGCCGGTGCCCTGCTCGGCGAACGGGGTGAGCAGGGCCGCGCCGCCCGTGCACGGCACGACCACACCGTCCGCGACGGACAGGATGTGCGCCGGGTCGACCCCGGCGTTCGCCCCGCAGTGGTACGCCACCGGGTCCGCGTGCAGCAGGACCTGGAAGCCGTCCGGGGCGGCCGCGCGGACCGCCGTGACGGCCGCCTCCTGGAGCGTGCGCGCCGTTTCCTCGCGCCACGCGCGCGTGGCCGTCGCGAGTTCACTGCCCAGGAGCTTCTCGACCGTCGTCCAGCCCCCGTCGGACGGGGCGCCGCGCCACACGGGCTCCAGGGCCGCCCGTACGGCCACCGCGAGCGCGCCCGCGTCGAGTTCCCGACCCGCGTACCCCTGCCGGCAGGCCGAGCAGAAGCAGAGCGACATGAGGTACTGCCCGGCGTCCCCGAGCCCCGTCCCGCCGATCTTGTCGTGGGCGTGCAGATGCGCCAGTCCGTACCAGCCGAGCGACTCCAGTTCCGTACCGCGCGCACCGGGCCGTACCGCCGCCTCCGCCGCGAGGTCGACCAGGTACGCGCGCGTGGTGGGCTGTGCGATGCAGGGCGCCCAGGGATAACGGTCCCCGTAGGCGTTGACCACGTTGGTGCACGGAAACTCCTCGCCCAGACGGGAGTTGTGCGCGAGCACGACCCAGGTGTGCACGTCGAGTCCGGCCCCGGCCAGCGCCTCGGCGGCCTCCCCGTACGCGTCGCCCAGCGCCCAGTCCCCGGCGGCGTACGGCCGCAGAGTCCGGCCCTTCCACCGCTTGCCCGGCGGGTAGAGCACGGCGGCGTGTTCGGCGGTGACGATCCGGTGGCGGGGGTGGCGGGGGGTCAGCGCGCGCGTGGAGTGGTACGCGGACGCGAGCGTCACCTGGGGTACGCCGAGCCCGGCGATCCGCTCGGCCGCCGCCGGATCCCCGTTGACATCCCAGGGATAGACGAATGCGGATGCCTTCACATGCCCTCCTGAAGCAGCGCGTACCCGCGGTCGACGAGCTGCGCCAGCTGTTTGACGTGGTCCTCGGTCGGCTCGTGCAGCGGCGGGCGCACCTCGCCGACGTCGAGGCCGCGCAGCCGTACCCCCGCCTTGACCAGCGAGACGGCATAGCCGCGGCCCTGCGCGCGCAGATCGACGAAGGGCCGGTAGAAGCCGTCGAGCAGCCGGTTGACGGTGGCGTCGTCACCGGAGTTCAGCGCCTTGTGGAAGGCCAGGGCGATCTCCGGCGCGAAGCAGAACACGGCAGAAGAGTAGAGCGTGATGCCGATGCCCCGATAGGCCAGGCCGGTCAGCTCGGCGGTCGGCAGCCCGTTGAAGTACAGGAAGTCGCCCGGGACTTCGGTGCGCACGGCACTCACGACGCGCTGCATCAGGTCCAGGTCGCCGAGCCCGTCCTTGAAGCCGATGATCCCGTCCGTGCGGGCCAGCTCGACCACGGCCTCGGGGGTGAAGACGGCGTTGTCGCGCTGGTAGACGATCGTCTCCAGGGAGGTCGCCGCGGCCAGCTCCCGGTAGTGCCGCAGCAGCCCCTCCTGCCCCGCGACGACGAGATAGGGCGGCATGGCGAGCAGCCCGTCGGCCCCGGCGTCCTGGGCGAGCCGCGCGAACCGCACGGCGAGGGCCGTCCCGTAGCCCGCGCCCGCCACCACGGGTACGCGTCCCGCGGTCTCCTCGACGGCCGCGCCGACGCATCGCTCGAACTCCTCGGGCGCCAGCGCGTGGAACTCCCCGGTGCCGCAGCACGCGAAGACGGCGGCGGCGCCCGCCTCGACACCCCGGCGCACGTGCTCGCGGTAGACGTCGAGGTTCAGCGCGCCGTCCGGACGGTAGGCGGTGACGGGGAAGAACAGCGGGCCACTGGGGATGCTGAGTCGAGCGGCGAGAGGTGCTGACGTCACGGGGCTCTCCCTTGAAACAGGCGCTCAGGCCGGCACCCACACCGGTGCACGTTTCTGATCCATGTCTATATTTCTGAACGCGCCTACGCTAAAGCGCTCCCTCAGGGGCGGTCAAGCACACACGCCCGGGTCACGGGAGCGGATTGCCCACGTCCGCGCGACACTTGACGGCACCTGTCACCCCTCCATAGCGTGTCCACGCATGTGAATTTCGTACATACATACGGCTGACCATGTGGCTGGACATACGGCTGCCGATCCAAGGAGACCCGAGGATGCCCGCTCCCCGCACCGTTCTGCTCACCGGCGCCGCCGGCGGACTCGGCACCCTGATGCGGGGACTGCTGCCGCGGTACGGCTACGAACTGCGTCTCCTCGACCTGCTGCCGATCGAGGGCGAGCCGGACGCGATCACCGCGGACCTCGGGGACAAGGAGGCGCTGCGCGAGGCCGTACGGGGCGTCGACGCGGTCATCCACCTCGCGGGCATCTCCCTGGAGTCCTCCTTCGACAAGATCCTGAAGGCGAACATCGAGGGCACGTACAACCTGTACGAGGCCGCGCGCGAGGAAGGCGTACGCCGGATCGTCTTCGCCTCCTCCAACCACGCGATCGGCTTCACTCCCCGGCCCCGGGGCGACGACCCCCTGATCCCGGTCGACACCCCGCGCCGCCCGGACACGTTCTACGGCCTGTCCAAGTCGTTCGGCGAGGACCTGGCCCAGTTCTACTGGGACAAGCACGGCCTGGAGACGGTCTCCGTGCGCATCGGCTCCTGCTTCGCCGAGCCCACGAGCGTGCGCATGCTCTCGGTCTGGATGAGCCCCGAGGACGGCGCCCGCCTCTTCCACGCGGCCCTGACCGCCGAGGACGTACGGCACACCGTCGTCCACGGCTCGTCCGCGAACACCCGCCTGTGGTGGGACCTCTCGACCGCCCGCGCGCTCGGCTACCAGCCGCAGGACGACTCCGAGCCGTACGCCGAGAAGCTCATCGCCGAACAGGGCGAGCTGGACCCGGACAACCCGGCCCACGACCACCTGGGCGGCCACTTCACCACCGACCCGCCGGTCTGGCCGTACTGACGCGGCCGGAACACGGGCACACAGAGGCGGGCGGGCACCGAACGGGCCCGCCCGCCGTGCTGTTCGGGCACGGAAGCTGCCCGATCCCACTCCCCACCCGGCTCCACCCCAGGTCCGCGACGGGCGGCGGTTTCGCCAAGCAGGCACATTCGGGCGCGGTCGGACCTGCAACAGGCCTGGTCAGTGCCGCGCACCCGCTGTAGAACTTCCCCCATGGGCCCCACCGGGCCCGAACGGGCAGTGCGCACAGGGAGCAGGTGGCGGCCATGGCGGCGAAGACGACGCGGACCGCGGAGGAACGGCAGCGCGAGATCGTCCGGGCCGCCCGGGTCACGGGTTCGGTCGACGTCACCGCGCTCGCCGCCGAACTGGGCGTGGCCAAGGAGACCGTACGCCGGGATCTGCGCGCACTGGAGGACCACGGCCTGCTCCGCCGCACCCACGGCGGCGCCTACCCCGTCGAGAGCGCCGGCTTCGAGACGACGCTCGCCTTCCGCGCCACCAGTCACGTACCCGAGAAGCGCCGGATCGCGGCCGCCGCGGCCGAGCTCCTCGGGGACGCCGAGACCGTCTTCGTCGACGAGGGCTTCACCCCCCAGCTGATCGCCGAGGCGCTGCCCAGGGACCGGCCGCTGACCGTGGTCACCGCGTCACTGGCCACCGCGGGAGCGCTCGCGGAGGCCGAGAACACCAGCGTGCTGCTGCTGGGCGGCCGGGTCAGGCCGGGCACGCTCGCGACCGTCGACCACTGGACGACGAAAATGCTGGCCGGGTTCGTCATCGATCTGGCGTACATCGGCGCGAACGGCATCTCGCGCGAACACGGACTGACCACCCCCGACCCGGCGGTCAGCGAGGTGAAGGCCCAGGCGATCCGGGCGTCCCGGCGTACGGTCTTCGCGGGCGTGCACACCAAGTTCGGGGCGGTCAGCTTCTGCCGGTTCGCGGAGGTCGGCGACCTGGAGGCGATCGTCACGAGCACCCTGCTGCCGACGTCCGAGGCACACCGCTACTCACTGCGGGGACCCCAGGTCATCCGCGTCTGACATTCCCACCGACCCGCACGAGCGCGTACGAAAACCCGACTCACTCGGTCTTCAGGGCACCCCCATGCCGGCAAGCACCCCATAACTCCCCATACGTCCAGGAGCGATCCATGCGAACCCAGAGCCGACGGAGGCCGCGAGCCACGCTCGCCATGGCCGCCGCAGGGACGCTGCTCGCCCCGCTGCTTTCCGGCTGTTGGGTCGGAGCAGGCGGGTCCGGTTCCGGCGGTGACTCCATCAACGTGTTGATGGTCAACAACCCGCAGATGGTGGAGCTGCAAAAGCTCACCGCCACGAACTTCACCAAGAAGACCGGCATCAGGGTGAACTTCACCGTCCTGCCGGAGAACGACGTCCGCGACAAGATCAGCCAGGATTTCGCCAACCAGGCGGGCCAGTACGACGTCGCCACCCTCAGCAACTACGAGATCCCGATCTACGCCAGGAACGGCTGGCTGCACTCCATGGACGGCTACGTCCGGGGCGACACCGCGTTCGACCAGCAGGACATCCTCAAGCCGATGCGCCAGTCGCTGACCGGCGACGACGGCCGGCTCTACGGGCAGCCCTTCTACGGCGAGTCGTCCTTCCTGATGTACCGCAAGGACGTGTTCGCCGAGAAGGGGCTGAAAATGCCCGCGCACCCGACCTGGGAGCAGGTGAACAAGCTGGCCACGGACGTGGACGGCGCCCAGTCCGGCATGAAGGGCATCTGTCTGCGCGGACTGCCCGGCTGGGGCGAGGTCATGGCACCGCTGACCACGGTCGTGAACACCTTCGGCGGCACCTGGTTCGACAAGAACTGGAAGGCGCGCCTGGACTCCCCCGAGTTCGAGAAGGCGACGCGGTTCTACGTGGACCTCGTCCGCGCCCACGGCGAGTCCGGCGCGGCCCAGTCCGGCTTCGCCGAGTGCCTCAACAACATGACGCAGGGCAAGGTCGCCATGTGGTACGACGCCACGTCCGCGGCGGGTTCCCTGGAGTCGGCCAAGTCACCGGTCAAGGGCAAGATCGGCTACGTACCCGCACCGGTCGAGAAGACCAGGTCGTCCGGCTGGCTCTACACCTGGGCCTGGGGCATGCAGAAGGCGTCCCGCAACCCGGACAAGGCCTGGAAGTTCGTCTCCTGGGCGTCGAGCAAGGAGTACGAGCAGCTCGTCGGCGACACGGTCGGCTGGTCGGACGTCCCCGCGGGCAAGCGGGCGTCGACGTACACGAACCCCGACTACCGCAAGGAGGCCGGCGCCTTCCAGGAGATGACCCGCGAGGCCATCGAGGGCGCCCGGCCCACCGACCCCGGTGTGCAGCCCCGCCCCGCGCCCGGCATCCAGTTCGTCGGCATCCCCGAGTTCACCGACCTCGGCACCAAGGTCTCCCAGGAGATCAGCGCGGCCATCGCCGGACGCCAGTCCGTCGACTCGGCCCTGAAGAAGTCCCAGAAGCTCGCCGAGCAGATCTCGAAGGAGTACGAGGGACGATGACCGCCACGACAACGGCCCCCGTGGCCGCCGCTCCCGTCCGCACGACGCGGCAGCCCTCCACCCGGCTGCGCGCCTGGGCCACCCGGGCCCCGCTCCTGCCCGCCCTGATCTTCATGATCGCCGTGACCCAGCTGCCGTTCGTGGCCACGCTGGTGATCTCCTTCTTCGACTGGAACGCGCTCTACCCGAAGGCCCGCCACTTCACGGGCGTCGACAACTACCACCAGGTCCTGGCCGACCCGGACCTGCGCCACTCGGTGTGGACGACGATCCTGCTGACGGTCACCGTGGTGCTCGCCTGCCTGGTCCTGGGCCTGGGCCTCGCCCTCCTCCTGGACCGCAGGTTCCGGGGCCGGGGCGTCGTCCGTACGCTCCTGATCGCGCCCTTCCTGGTGGTCCCGGTGGCGGCGGCCCTCCTGTGGAAGCACGTGCTCTACAACCCCGAGTACGGCCTTCTCAACGGCCTGCTGCACTACGTGGGCGGTCCCCAGCCGGACTGGATCTCCAACACCCCGCTGCTCGCGGTCGAGGCCTCCCTGGTGTGGCAGTGGACGCCCTTCATGATGCTGATCCTGCTGGCGGGTCTGCAGAGCCGCGACCAGCAGCAGATCGAGGCGGCGCGGGTCGACGGGGCGAGCGACTGGCAGATCTTCCGCCACCTGACGCTCCCGCATCTGCGCCGCTACCTCGAACTGGGCGCGCTGCTCGGCTCGATCTACATCGTGCAGAACTTCGACGCGGTCTTCACCATCACCTCGGGCGGCCTGGGCACCGCGAACCTGCCCTACACCGTCTACCAGAGCTTCTACCAGGCCCACGAGAACGGCCTCGCCTCGGCCGCCGGCGTCCTGGTCGTCATCGGCTCGATCATCATCGCCACCTTCGCGCTGCGCGTGGTGTCGTCCCTGTTCCGCGAGGAGGTGTCCCGCGCATGAGTGCCACCGCGCCACGCGTACGACCCGTACGCCCCGTACGCACCCGTCTCACCCGGGGAGCGGGCCTGGGCCTGGTGGCCTGGCTGCTCGGTCTGCTGTTCTTCCTGCCCATCGCCTGGATGGCGCTGACGTCCTTCCACTCGGAGTCGGACGCGGCGACCAATCCCCCCTCGTTCGGCGCCGCCCTCACCCTCGACGGCTACCGCGACTTCTTCGGCACGGGAGGCGGCGCGAGCCCCTGGCCGGCGCTGGTCAACTCCCTGGTGGCGTCGCTGGTCTCGACGCTCTGCGTGCTGCTGCTGGCCTTCCCGGCGGCGTACGCGCTCTCGATCCGCCCGGTGAAGAAGTGGACGGACGTCCTGTTCTTCTTCCTGTCGACGAAGATGCTGCCGGTCGTGGCGGGCCTGCTCCCGATCTACCTGTTCGCGAAGAACACCGGAATGCTGGACAACATCTGGCTCCTGGTCATCCTCTACACCTCCATGAACCTGCCGATCGCGGTGTGGATGATGCAGTCGTTCCTCGCCGAGGTGCCGGTGGCGGTGATCGAGGCGGCGCAGATCGACGGCGCGAAACTGCCGACGATCCTGGCCCGGGTCGTAGCCCCCATAGCCCTCCCCGGCATCGCCGCCACGGCCCTGATCTGCTTCATCTTCAGCTGGAACGAGCTGCTGTTCGCCCGGGTGCTCACCGGTGTGGTCGCCGAGACCGCCCCGGTCTTCCTGACCGGCTTCATCACCAGCCAGGGCCTGTTCCTGGCCAAGGTGTGCGCCGCGTCGCTCGTCATCTCCCTGCCGGTGCTCGCCGCGGGGTTCGCCGCCCAGGACAAACTGGTCCAGGGCCTGTCACTGGGAGCCGTGAAATGAAGGCCGCCGTCATCGAGTCCGTGGGCAAGGCCGTCGTCGCCGAGGTCCCGGACCCGACGCCAGGGCCCCGGGAGGTCGTCGTCGAGGTCGCGGCCTGCGGGCTGTGCGGCACCGATCTGCACATCCTCCAGGGCGAGTTCGCGCCCAAGCTGCCGATCGTGCCGGGGCACGAGTTCGCGGGCGAGGTGGTCGGGCTGGGCACCCAGGTCACCGAGGTGTCGGTCGGCGACCGGGTGGCGGTGGACCCGTCCCTCTACTGCTACGAGTGCCGGTACTGCCGTACGGGCCACAACAACCTCTGCGAGCGCTGGGCGGCGATCGGGGTGACGACGGCGGGCGGCGCGGCGCGGTACGCGGTGGCTCCGGTCGCCAACTGCGTCAAGCTCCCCGAACACGTCCGCACCCAGGACGCGGCCCTGATCGAGCCGCTGTCCTGCGCGGTCCGCGGCTACGACGTCCTGCGGTCCCGGCTCGGCGCGCACGTCCTGGTCTACGGCTCCGGAACGATGGGGCTGATGATGCTGGAGCTGGCCAAGCGGACGGGCGCGGCGAGCGTGGACGTGGTGGACGTGAACCCGGCACGCCTGACGACGGCCCGGCAGCTGGGTGTCTCCGGCTCCGCCGCGAACGCCGACGAACTGGACCGGCCGCAGGGGTGGGACGTCGTGGTGGACGCGACGGGCAACGCGGCGGCGATCCAGGACGGCCTCGGCCGGGTGGCGAAGGCGGGTACGTTCCTCCAGTTCGGGGTCGCGGACTACGCGACGCGCGTGACGATCGACCCGTACCGCATCTACAACCAGGAGATCACGATCACCGGTTCGATGGCCGTGCTGCACAGCTTCGAACGGGCGGCGGAGCTGTTCGCCGGAGGCGTCCTCGATCCGGACGTCTTCATCAGCGACCGCATCCCGCTGGCGCGGTATCCCCAGGCGCTGGAGCAGTTCGCGTCGGGGGTGGGGAGGAAGATCGTGGTGGTGCCGTAGCACCGCGGCGCGGGTTTCCGCCCCCGGCGCCCCCTGCTCATTCCCATCCCTCGCGACGGAAATGAGCGGGGCGGCGGGGGCGGAATCCTCCGGGCAGCAAAACCCGTAGGTAAGGGAACGGCAAAGCGCCCTCGCTCGTTACCCCAGTCATGACAGCTATGACCCCCGGCTCGAACATCCCTCTCCCCGTCACCCGCGTGACGGTGGACGTCGCCGCCCCCGTGCGGCTCGACGTTTCGGGCCTGCTGCTCACCGCCGACGGCAAGGTGCGCTCCGACGACGACTTCATCTTCTACAACCAGCCCACCGGCCCGGGCGTGACCTACCGCTCGGGTGGCGGCACCTCCCCGGACGCGATCACGGTCGACACCACCGCCGTCCCCCCGGGCATCGAGAAGATCGTCGTGACCGCGAGCCCGGACGCCGCCGGCCAGACCTTCCAGGGCATCGAACCCACGGCCACGCTCCGCAACGCGGACGACAACTCCGTACTGGCCACGTTCACGCCCCCGCAGCTCGGCACGGAGACGGCACTGGTGGTCGTGGAGATCTACCAGCGCAACGGAGCGTGGAAGGCCCGCGCGGTGGGCCAGGGGTATGCGAACGGCTTGGCGGGCATCGCCACGGACTTCGGCGTCACCGTGGAGGAACCGGCCGCCGCGCCGGCGCCCGCCGTCCAGCCCCCGGTGACTGCGCCGGCCCCGCCCCTGGACCCGCGCGTCTCCGCACCCCCGGTCCCGGCCGCCCCGCCGGCACCCCCCGCGCCCGCCCCCGGCGCCGGCAAGATCAACCTGGACAAGGGCCGGGTCAGCCTCCAGAAGAACCAGACCGTCTCCCTGGTCAAGGGCGGCCGTCCCTTGCTCACCCAGGTCAAGATGGGCCTCGGCTGGGAGCCCGCGTACCGCGGCAAGGACATCGACCTGGACGCGTCGGTCATCGCGTACGGCCCGCAGCGCAACCACATCGACAGCTGCTACTTCGGCAAGCTGTCGATCGTGAACGGCGCGATCAAGCACTCCGGGGACAACCTCACGGGTGAGGGCGGAGGCGACGACGAGGTCATCGTCGTCGACCTCGGCCGTCTCCCCCAGGAGGTCACCGGCCTGGTCTTCACGGTGAACTCCTTCTCCGGCCAGAAGTTCACCGAGGTCGCCAAGGCCTACTGCCGCCTCGTGGACGCCGCCACGGACGAGGAGCTGGTCCGCTTCGACCTCACCAGCGCCGAGCCGCAGACCGGCGTCATGATGGCCAAGCTGATCAAGCAGTTCTCCGGCGAGTGGGAGATGACGGCCCTGGGCGACTTCGTGAAGTCCCGCACGGTCCGCGGCATGGTGAAGCCTTCGGCGCAGGCGCTGTAAGGGGCCGGACAACAGCCCGTACGCAGTCCGGGGCGCCCTCTTCGGAAGAGGGCGCCCCGCCGTCAGTTCTCCGGCCCCGGCCCGCCGTCCGCCCGTCGGCGTTCCGGCCGCAGCCCCTCCGTGAGCAGCGACAGATACCGCCGGATGTGCTTCCCCTCCCCGTTCGCCAGTTCCGACGCCGTGGCCACTCCGTGCGCCAGCCGCAGAATCTCGATCGGCTCGACGTCCGGCCGGACGGTCCCCTCCCGCTGGGCCGCCTCGACCAGCCGGGTCGCGGCGCCCTTCACGGAGCTGCCGCAGGCGGTGAGCACGGCGGAACTCCCGTCCGTCACGGCCGAGCCCAGCAGCGTCTTGAGCCCCCGGACCTGGATCATCCGCTCGCTCAGCTCGTTCAGCCACTCCACCAGCGCTTCACCCGGGGGCAGCCGGGCCGCGATCTCGTCCGCCCGCATCGCGATCGCCTCGATGGCGTCGACGTACACGGCCTCCAGCAGCGCCTGCCGGTTCGGGAAGTGCCGGTACAGCGTGCCCGAGCCGACCCCGGCCCGCTTGGCGATGTCGTCGAGCGACGCCCCTTCCCCATGCTCGGCGAAGGCGACCGCCGCTTCCTCGATCAGCCGCTCATAGTTGCGCCGCGCATCGGCACGCATGGGCTTGACCTGCGCCATCCAGATACTCCTTGCGAACCGGGGACCGTCTCCGTATCTTATCGAGCATTAAACGGAGACAGTCCCCGCTTATCTCTGCGGGCAGTCCGTGCTGCCCGTACCCATGTCGACCGGGGACATCAGACAGGGAGCATCCCATGTCCACCCCGTCCACCCCGCCCGCGTCCACCACCGGCCCACCGCGGGCGGACCCGCACCCCGCCAGGCTCGGTGCCGTCCTCTTCGTCATCGTCACCGCCTACTTGATGGTCGGCGTCGACTCCACCGTCGTCAACGTCGCGCTGCCCGACATCCAGCGGGACCTGCGCTTCTCGCCCACCGGTCTGTCCTGGGTCCTGAACGCCTACACGCTCGCCTTCGGCGGCCTCCTGCTGCTCGGCGGCCGGATCGGCGACATCGCGGGCCGCCGCCGCACCCTCACCTGCGGTGTCCTGCTCTTCGCCCTCTCCTCGCTGCTCGGCGGTCTCGCGGGCGAGAGCGGCTGGCTGCTCGCGGCCCGCGCCCTCCAGGGCATCGGCGCCGCCCTCACCGCCCCCAGCACCCTCGCCCTGATCACCACCAACTTCCCCGACGGCCCGCGCCGCCACCACGCCCTCGGCGTCTACACCTCGATGGCGAGCATCGGCGCCTCCATCGGGCTGATCCTGGGCGGCATGCTCACCTCCTGGGCCTCCTGGCGCTGGGCCCTGCTGATCAACGTACCGATCGGCATCGGAGTGGCCCTCGCCCTCCCCCGCTTCGTCGCCGAGACCCCGCGCCACGCGGGCCGCTTCGACGCGGCGGGCGCACTGACCGGCACGGCGGGCACGACCTCGCTGGTCTACGCGTTCATCCGGGTCTCGGAGCGGGGCTGGAGCGACACCCGGGCCCTGCTCGGCTTCACGACCGCGGCCGCGCTGCTCGCGGGCTTCGCACGGGTCGAATCCCGCGCCGGCCAGCCGATCATGCCGCTGCGTCTCTTCCGCGACCGCAACCGCGCGGGCGGCTACGCGGGCGTACTGCTGCTGCCGGCCGGCATGTTCGGCGCCTTCTACTTCCTCACGCTGTTCACCCAACAGGTCCTGGGATACGGCCCGTTGCGCGCGGGGTTCGCGTTCCTGCCGATGACGCTCGCACTGTTCGCCACCGTGCGCTTCGTGCCGCGTCTCCTCCAGCGCCACGGCGCCAAGCCGCTGCTGCTCATCGGCACGACGCTGCTCGTGGCCGCGGCCGGCTGGCTGTGGCGGCTCGAGCCCGGCGACGGCTATGTCACCGGGCTGCTCGGGCCGCTGATCCTGATGGGCATGGGCGTCGGCATGAGTTTCATGCCGCTCAACGCCACGATCCTCGCGGGCATCGAACCACGCGACGCGGGCGCGGCCTCCGGCCTGTTGCAGACCCTGCAATGGCTCGGCGGCACCCTCGGCCTGTCCGTCCTGGTCACGGTGTACGGCACGGCGACCCGGCACGCGACCGGCTCCCCGTCGGCGATCCTCACCGAGGGTGCGTCCCGGGCGTTCGGGGTGGGCTCGCTGGTAGCGGTGACCGCGCTGCTGGTCGTGGCGGTGGTCATCACCGGACGCCGGCCGAAGGATCAGCACGGCGCCCGGTAGGGGTCGACAGGCGCGCGGGCTCGCCGCCGAGGTGGGCGTACAGCACCTCGGCGGCGAGCCCGCGCCCACCCGGGGTTCGGCTCAGGCCGCCCACGGCCAGTCGGCGTCCCGCGCTCCCTCGAGCAGCGGCACCATCCGGAAGGCCGCGTCCGAGAGCCCTCCGAAGGTGTGCCGGTTCGCCGTCCCGGACGGGCCGTGGCCCGCGCGGTGGCCCGCCAGGTTCCAGGTGTAGACCGGGACGTCGGCCGGTACCTGCTCGGTCGGGTCGCCGTGATGGCTGTACGCCGCCTGCTCGTCGGTGACGATGAGCACCCGGTCGTGCTTCCGGTAGTGCCGGCGCACGGCCTCGCTGGTGTTCGTCCCGCCGAGGTCGCCGAAGCGGTCGAGCACCTTGAGCACCGACTCGCCCTTGCGGAACTTCACGGCGTTGCTGCTCGTGCCGAACTCCACCAGATCCGCGTCCGCCGCCCGCAGCGCGAGCGCCGTACCGAAGATCGCCGCGGCGTCGGCCCGGTTGAGCTCCGAACGGTCCGAAAGACGCGAGTAGAACATCGAACCCGAACGGTCCACGAGCACCAGCGTCCGGCCCGGCAGCGCGGGCACGTTGCCCAGCGAGTGGGCGAGCGCCTGCTCCAGCGGGTACGACCAGCGCAGCGACGGCGCGTGCTGGTACGCGGCGAGGTACCGGAAGGGGAACTGCCGCGAGCGCGCCACCTCCGCCGGGTCGCTGATCTTCGCGGCGACCTGGGCCGCCACCTCGTCCGAGACGCCCGCCTCGTCGAAGTTGCGCAGGTTCCGGACCAGCGCCATCGCGCCCATGGACGGGATGACCGCCTCCCAGGCCGCCTTGTCCATCGGGCCCTGCAACCAGCCGGCCAGCGCCTCCCAGGTCATGCCGGCGTCCGCCAGGCGCTGCGCGCCGTGCGCTCCGGTCACGACCTTGCGCCGCTTGGCGGGCCGCAGCTCCATCAGGTCACGGTGGGCGACGAGCACGGGCAGCGTCTTCGGGACCACGGCCGTGTCCGGGTGGTGCCGCCGGTCGAGGGCGTACTGGAACAGGTCGCCCTGCCACGGCTTGTCCGGGTCCGGCGCCGCGTGCACCAGGTTGAGGACGTCGCCGAAGCGGTAGCCCTTGGACGCGGTGTCGTACTTGAGCAGCGACTTCGCGTGGTACAGACGCCGTACGGCGTCGGCGATGCCCCGCTTCACGGGCTTGGGAACCGCGCGGCCGTACTGCGAGGTCCAGTACCCGAGCAGTTCGCCGGGCTCGTCCGGGCGTCGCAGTACGGAGGCGACGACCTCGCGGTTCGACGGGCCGTCGGTCACGCCCGCGTCGAGGCGCGCCTTGACGTACTCGGCGGCGCCGACGAGGGAGGCCGTACGGAGGTTGCCCTCGCCGCGCAGCCAGCCGAGCAGCGCGGCCGTCCACGACGGGTCGGCCACGGCCAGCTCGCGCACGAGTGCGGCGAACCGGTCGTCGCGGGCCGCGCCGGTCTCGTAGAAGGTCTGCTGCGAGACGAAGTTGGCGAGGGCGAGCAGGAACAGCTCCGAGCGCACGTCGCGCTCCTGGCCGCGGCCGCCCTGGTGGGTACGGAGCACCTGCCCCGTCGACGTCACGCGCGAGGTGGGCTGCGCCTTCGCCGTCTTCTTGTTGAATCGCGCCATGGTGAATTCCCCCGAATTCCTTTACGGCTTCTGGGCCGTGCTTTCGAGGGGAGGCGCAGCAAATGGAGCGTGCCCGAGATCAGGAGTCGGCGACGGACTAGCCAGATGCTCTACCGATTGAGCTACACCGACCCGAAGTCGATGACGGGACTTGAACCCGCAACCGTCCGATCCAATGAAGTAACCGTTGCCTGCGCACCGGGCACACACCATGTGCTGCGCCTCCCGAGATCAAAAACGGCGGCGGCATCGGATTCTGTTGCAAAGAAGTAGCCGCAGCCTGCGCACCGGGAGGTGCATGAAATTGTGCTGTCCAGAGTTCAGGTCGGCGGAACCGACATTAGGTGCTCTAACCCCTGAGCTACACCGGCGCGTTGTACCGGTGGCGGGACTCGAACCCGCGGCCGCCCCATTATCAGTGGAAGTAGGTCCTGCCTTCGCACCTGGACGTTCATCACTCTAGGAGGCGGGCCGCGGGGTGAGCCAGTGAATTAACTACCCGCGCTTCTGGCGCTTCCAGGGGCCGGTGATGGCGAGCATGATGCCCGGATCCTGGATGTTGGCGAACAGGGTCCTGCCGTCGGGCGAGAAGGTGACGCCGGTGAACTCGCTGTACGACGGCTCCGCTTCGGTGCCGCCCGCTGCGGCAGCGGCTGGTGTCAATGCGAGGTCGTTGCGGGCGATCGGGTACGTACGGCCGCTGTCGGTGGCGCCGAACAGGTGCTGGACGCCCTCGCCGTCCTCGGCGATGACGAGGCCGCCGTAGGGGGAGACGGTGATGTTGTCGGGCCCGTCGAAGGCGCCGTCGGCGGACGGGTCCCGGTTCACCCCGAGGAGCACCTTCAGGGTGAGCGTGCGGCGCTTGGGGTCGTAGAACCAGACCTGGCCGTCGTGCTGGACGGGGCTCTCCTCGCGGGCGTACGAGGAGACGATGTACACGCCGCCGTCGCCCCACCACATGCCTTCGAGTTTGCGGGCGCGGGTGACCTCTCCGGCGGCGAACTGCTTGCGGACGGACACCGTCTTGGCGTCCCGGTCCGGTACGTCCACCCAGTCGACGCCGTACACGGTGCCGATCCTGGTGGCACGGGAGAGGTCGTCGACGAACCGGCCGCCGGAGTCGAAGCACTTGAAGGCCTGGAGGGCGCCCGCGTCGTCGGCGAGGGTGCGCAGCCGGCCGTGGCCGTGCTCGAAGCCCTGCGGCGGGGTCCAGCGGTACAGGAGGCCGTTGGGAGTGGACGCGTCCTCCGTCAGGTACAGCCGGCCGCGCTTGGGGTCGACGACGACGGCCTCGTGGGCGTAACGGCCGAGAGCCTTGACGGGCTTGGGGTCCCGGTTGCGGCGGCGGTCTTCCGGATCCACCTCGAAGATGTAGCCGTGGTCCTTGGTCATGCCGTTCTGGCCGGCCCTGTCCTCGGTCTCCTCGCCGGTGAGCCAGGTGCCCCAGGGGGTGCTGCCGCCCGCGCAGTTGGTGGAGGTGCCGGCGATGCCGACCCACTCGGCGACCTTGTCGCGGCGGACCTCGACGACCGTGCAGCCGCCGGCCGCGGCCGGGTCGTAGACGAGGCCCTCGGTGAGGGGGACCGGGTACTTCCAGTTGGCGCGGGGGCCCTTGAGCTCGTGGTTGTTGACGAGGAGGGTGGCGCCCCGGGGGCCGTCGAAGGTGGCCGTGCCGTCGTGGTTGGACGGGGTGAACTCGCCCGACTCCAGCTTGGTCTTTCCGCTGTAGGTGATGACGCGGTACGAGAACCCGGCGGGCAGCGCGAGGATGCCCTTCGGGTCGGGGATCAGCGGGCCGTAACCGACGCTGCCGTGCCGGTCCGCGGATTCCTCGCCCGCGCTCTCGGTGTCGGTGGACGCGAGGGCGTTCGGCGCGGTGGCGAGGGCGCCGACGCTGCCGGCCAGGGCGACGCCGGCGCCGGTGAGCGCGGATCGTCTGGCGAAGTCCCTGCGGGTGAGCGACATGCTGTCTCCTGTGACGGTGGAGTGGGACGTCGAAGGGGGTGGCGCACCTCGTTGCGGCCACACCGTCCCGCCCGCGCCTGAACGGCAGTTGAACACGGGCCGACGTAAGGGGACCGCGTTCCGTGAATCCACCTGAGCGCCCACGCGACCGACGCCGCCGGCGAGGTCCCGCAGCCCCCTCCCCCACACCGGACAAGCCCCCACCGGCTTCCCCGCCACACCGGGCACCCCCGGCCTCCCCGCCGCCGGGCAAAGCCCCCACCAGCCTCCCCGCCGTGACGGCGAACGGCCCGACGGCGGTGTGCGACGGCGGTGCGTGACGCGAGCCGCCCGACGGCGGTACACGGCAGCCGTGCGTGACGGCGTCGGACCGGCCGCGATCCCCGCGCAGCGTGCGCGGGGCCGGAGGCCCGGGGGGAAAAAACACCGCGGACGTGGCGAATCACCGTGCCGACGCCGATGAACACCGCGGTCGCGGTGGGGGCACCGTCGCACGGAAAGGGTCAGCCCCGGCAAGCACCAGCCCCGACCCCGGCCCGCACCAACCCCGGCCCGCACCGACCCCGCAGCCTCAACCCCCTTGCTGCGACCGCGCCTTGAACGCCGCCTTCCGGGCCGCCTTCGCCACCTTCTTGTCCGGGTGCAGTCGGCCCATCGCCTCCAAGACGTCCGGCGTGGCCGGGTGGTCCACTCGCCACGCCGTCGCGAAGAAGCCGCTGTGCTGCTGGGCCAGCCCCTCCACCAGCGCCTGGAGTTCCGTCGAGTTCCCCTCGGCCGCCAGCTGCGCGGCCACCGTGTCGATGGTCAGCCAGAACACCATCGACTCCGGGGGCGCGGGCACGTCGGCCGCTCCCCGCTCCGCGAGCCAGACCCGGGCGAGGCCGCCCAGCTCCGCGTCGTCCAGCACCTCCCGAAGCGCCGGCTCCGCCTCCGTACCGACCAGTGACAGCGCCTGCTGGCAGCGCAGCCGGCGCAGTGGCGCACCCGTGTCCCCGCCCCGCGCCGCCGCCAGCAACTCCCGTGCCGCCGTGAGCGGTTCGCGCCGCGCCAGCCACTGCTCGGTCTCCGCCTGCGCCGCCATCGGCGGGAACGTGGACGTGCCGTCGAGCAGCGCGTCCGCACCCTTGTCGACCAGATCCCCCACCGCGGGCGCGCTGATCCCGGCCTCGAGCAGCCGTGCCCGCAGCCCGTACAGCCCGAGCGGTGTCAGCCGCACCATCCCGTACCGGCTGACGTCCGTGTCGTCGACCGGCGCGGCCGGCTCGTCCGCGGCGTCCTCGCCGTCCTCGGCGTCCGCCATCAGCGCCTCGTCGACCGGCCGGAACTCGACGAGCCCGATCGGCTCCAGCAGCCGGAACTGGTCGTCGAGCCGCATCATCGCGTCCGAGACCTGCTCCAGGACGTCGTTGGTGGGCTCCCCCATGTCGTCGGGCACGATCATCGACGCGGCGAGGGCCGGCAGCGGCACGGGATGGTCGCCGGGGCCCTCCTCGCCGACCGTCAGCAGATAGAGGTTCCCCAGCACTCCGTCGAGGAACTCCGCCTCCGCCTCGAGATCCCAGTCGAGTTCGGAGAAGTCGATCGTGCCGTCCTCGTCCATCGCGTCGCCGAGGTCGTCGAGATCGGGCACGCTCGCGTCGGCCAGCACCGTCTCCAGCGCCCCGAGCCACAACCCGAGCACGTCGTGCGGGCTTCCGGAGGTGAGCAGCGCGAGGTCCGGTGCCGCGGCGACCGTGCCCTCCTCCTCGTCCACGATCACGACGAGCCCCGTGTCGACAGCGACCCGCCAGGCCTCGCTCGCGAGGGCCGCCGCGTCGTCGCCCGCGAGCCCGAGCGCTTCGGCCGCCCCGGGAAGCTGCTCCTCCTCGAGTTCACCGCCGACGCCGACGCGGGTGTCCGGACCGGCCCAGCGGGCCAGGCGCGCGGCGCGGGAGAACAACGGGGTGGCGAGCGCGTCCCGCGCGAGCTCCGCTTCGGAGTGCAGCCGAACCGGCGGCAAGGAGGAGCTGTCTGACATCGGGGGGATCTCCTTGGGACGTACCTGTGGGCCGAGGGGACATCCCCGGACATACCTGCGGACCGGGGGGACGCCCCGGGCGTGCCCGCGGGGCCAAGGGGGTGCCCCGGAGAACGCGGTCTCAGCCTAGACGGATTTCCACCCATGCCGCCCGGTTCCTCTCTCCCCCGGAGGCCGCACCTGGCTGAAACCTTGACAAGTGGCCTTCCCACACACGAGATTGACGCGCGTAGAAACGAGTGGACAGTCGTGCACCTGTTCTTCTACGCGCGTCACCGACCGCCCCACCGGTCGCGCTCCCCCCACCGCACCACCCACCCTCGTCCCGGCACCCACGCATGTCCCCGGAGGGATCCCGTTGCCGAGCAAGTCTTCCGCGCGCCTCGCCGCGCTCACCGTCGCAGCCGTCTGTTCCACGGTCTCCGCGGTGGTTCTCACATCGCCCGCCCAGGCGGACAGTGTGCACATCCACGACATCCAGGGCACCACCCGGCTTTCCCCGCTCGCCGGGCAGAAGGTCACCGACGTGGCGGGCATCGTCACGGGTGTGCGGACCTACGGTTCCTCGAAGGGGTTCTGGATCCAGGACCCGGCCCCGGACGCCGACCCGGCCACCAGTGAGGGCGTCCTGGTCTTCACCAGTTCCGCCCCGAAGGTCGCCGTCGGCGACTCGGTCACGGTGTCGGGCACGGTCTCGGAGTACGTCCCGGGCGGCGCCGCGAGCGGCAACCAGTCGCTGACGGAGATCACGAAGCCGACGGTGACGGTGCTCTCCGGCGGCAACACCGTTCCGGCCCCCGCCGTCGTCGACGCGGGGTCGGTGCCGAGCCGGTACACCGCCGCCGGTGACACGGCCGCGGGCGGCTCGATCAACGGCCTCACCCTGGAGCCGGCCAAGTACGCCCTGGACTACTACGAGTCCCTTGAGGGCATGAACGTCCAGGTCGCCGACGCCCGCGTGGTCACGGCCACCGACCCGTACTCCGAGCTGTGGGTCACGGTGAAGCCGCGCGAGCACGCCAACCGCCGCGGGGGCACGGTCTACGGCTCGTACGAGTCGCAGAACACCGGCCGGCTCCAGATCCAGTCGCTGGGCTCGACCGCGGACTTCCCGACCGCGAACGTGGGTGACGAGCTCAAGGGCACCACCGCGGGCCCGCTGGACTTCAACCAGTACGGCGGCTACACGCTCGTCGCCAACCAGCTCGGCACCCTGGAGAAGGGCGGCCTGGCCCGGGAGACGACCCGTAAGCAGTCGCGCGGCGAGCTGGCCGTGGCGACGTACAACGTGGAGAACCTGGACCCGTCCGACGCCACCTTCGCGGACCACGCCGCCGCGATCGTGAACAACCTCCAGTCGCCCGACATCGTGTCCCTGGAGGAGATCCAGGACAACAACGGCGCGACGGACGACGGCACGGTCGCCGCCGACCAGACGGTGCGGAAGCTGATCGACGCGATCGTGGCGGCGGGCGGCCCGGCGTACGAATGGCGCTCCATAGACCCGGTCAACGACAAGGACGGCGGCGAGCCGGGCGGCAACATCCGCCAGGTCTTCCTCTTCAACCCGGACCGGGTGTCCTTCACCGACCGCGCGGGCGGCGACTCGACGACCGCCGTCGGCGTGACGAAGGTGCGCGGCAAGGCGCAGCTGACCGTGTCCCCGGGCCGGATCGACCCGTCCGACGCGGCCTGGAACAGCAGCCGCAAGCCGCTCGCGGGCGAGTTCGTCTTCCGCGGCAGGACGGTCTTCGTGATCGCCAACCACTTCGCCTCGAAGGGCGGCGACCAGGGGCTGGCCGCGCAGTACCAGCCGCCGGCGCGCAGCTCGGAGACGCAGCGCCACTTGCAGGCGACCGCGGTGAACGCGTTCGTCAAGGACGTCCTCGACACGCAGAAGAACGCGGACGTCATAGCCCTCGGCGACATGAACGACTTCGAGTTCTCCGACACGGCGAAGATCCTCGAGGGCGACGGCGAGCTCTGGTCGGCGATCAAGTCGCTGCCGAAGAGCGAGCGTTACACGTACGACTACCAGGGCAACAGCCAGGTCCTCGACCAGATCCTGGTCAGCCCGTCGATCCGGCGTGGCTGCGACGTCGACTACGACAGCGTCCACCTCAACTCGGAGTTCTCCGACCAGGTCAGCGACCACGACCCGCAGGTCCTGCGGTTCCGTCCGTAGCCGCGTAGTCGCCCCGGGTCCGTAGTCGCCCGACACGGACCCCAGGCGGACACCAGACGGACACCACGCGGACTGCACGCGGAAGAGCCCGGCCCCGTCGTCCGGGGGGCCGGGCTCTTCGTCCACCGAGCGCGGACGCCGTCGGTGGCGGAACCGGTTTCCGGTCCCGCCACCGACGGCGCGTTCGGGTGTCCGCCCCGCCGGGCGCCCTGTCGGGTCAGTGGCGTCCGCCCTGCCGCCGTCGCAGCAGGCCGGCCGCGACCAGCGCGCCCGCGCCGGCGCCGGCGATCAGCACCGGCCGGCGATGGCGCAGACCGGCCTGGACGACCGCGGTGGCGGCCGTCTTCACGGGCCCCGGCACGGTGTCCCGTACGGCACCCCCGGCCCGGCCCGCGGTGCCCTGCACGGTGTGCCCGGCCCGGACCGCCCTGTCCTGGGCGATGTGACCGGCGTGCGCGGCCGTACTGCGCAACTGGACCGTCAGCGCGCCCGCCCGGTCCCTGAGGTCCGCGGCGCGCGCCCGGGCCCGGCCCTTCACATCCGCCTTCGCCGCCAGTTCCTCGACGGTGTCGCCGAGTTGGCTCCGCGTCTCGGCGATCTGCCGCCGCAGCTCCTGCGGCCCCTCGGCCCCGGCGGCCCGTGCGGCATCGGCACCGTCACCAGCGCCCGGCCCGGCCCCGGCGCGCGCCGCGCCGGCACCGCTCACGGTGTCCGCGGCCTTCTCGGCCGCGGCCGCCCCGGCGTCCCCGGCTGCCGCCTTCTTCCGCCCCACGGCCTTCTCACCGGCCGCAGCCGCGCCCGGCACCTTCGCGGCGCCCGCGCTCGTCCCGGTCTGCGCCGCCCCGGCTCCCGCCTTCTTGGCGTTCGCGGCCTTCTCGCCCGCCACGCCCGCAGCGCCCGCTCCGGGCGTCGTCTCCGCGCCCGTCGCCTTCGCGGTCTCCGCTCCCGTGCTGTCGTCCGTCATCGGTGCGCCCTTTCCTTGATCTCGTCGACGTCGGCCCTGACGCTGTCGAGCGTCTGCTCGGGAGTGGGCGGCGCGGCGCGGCGCAACTGGCCGCGGCCGACCGCGGCCAGGACGCTCGCGACGGCGAAGAGCACCGCCGTGACGATGAGCGCCGCGGCCCAGACCGGCAGCGTCAGTGAGAGCGCGGCGACGCCCGTGGCGGCCAGGGCCATCACCCCGACGTACGCGACGGCACCCGCCGCGCCGAGCAGCCCGCCGCCGCGCCCGGCCCGGCGCCCCTTCTCGGCCAGCTCCTCCTTGGCCAGGCTCACTTCCTGCCGTACCAGCAGGGAGAGCTGTTCCGCGGCCTGTCCGACGAGTTCGCCCACGGAGTGGTGCTCGCCGGACACGGGCGGCCTGGTGTCCATGGTCCCGGTCACGGTGTCCCGCCTCCTCTCTCTTCGGGACACCCGGGTACCCGGACCGGCGCCGCCTACCCCTGCGAACCCCGTTCGTCGAGCTGCGCCAACTGGGTCTGGAACCAGTCGAGTCGCGCCTGGAGCAGCGCGGCCTCGGCGACGAGTTCGGAGACTCCGAGGCCGGCGGGCTGCTCGGCGACACCGCTGCCGGCCCGCACCCGCAGCCCCTCTCCGGCCAGTCGGGCGAAGGCGGCGGGCGACAGGGACGTACGACCGCGTACGCACCCCGCGCACGCGGCGGTCAGTGCGCGCCAGCCCGGCCGCCCCCAGCCGGCGTCGGCCAGTGCCGCCGCCACCGCCCCGCAGCCGCAGGGCCCGAGGGTCGCGGTGCGCACCCGCTGGCGGGCGTACCGGAAGCCGCGTTCGAAGCGGATGTAGGCGCCGAGCACGGAGACCTCGAGCAGGACGGCCGCCCGGTGCTCGGCGGTGCACAGCAGTGCCTCGGCCTCCGTGCGGTCGTGAACGCAGTGGAAGCCGCAGTCACAGCGGCGGTGCGGCGCCCGGTGCCGCAGCCCGTAGACGCAGCGGGCCTCGTCGAGGACCCCGTACGGCAGTGCGCCGCCCAGCGAGACGCCGGTGAACCCGACCCGGGTGCCGTCCTGGGACAGCACCGGGTGGGCGATCTTGTATCCGGTCGGCGGCTCCGTCGGGCGTTCCTCGGGGAGCCGCAGTCTCATCGCGCGACCGGGACCTCTTCGGGAGCGGATGCCTCCAACTCCTCGACGGCTTCGGCGACTTGGAGTTCCGTCTCCTCTTCGTGCGCGCCCGGCCGCTCCTGGGCGACCCCGGTCGCGACTGCCTTGCCCAACTTCATGACGCCTCCCGCTGTTGGTGACCGTCCCGGCCATGGTGACCCATGAAGTCCCGTTTGGCACTAGGGCATTCCTCGCGGGACCGTGGTCCCGGACTCCCGCTGAGGTTCCCGTAGGTCCCCGTAGGTTCCCGTGGGTTCCCGGAGGTTCTCGTAGCGTTCCTCTCCCCTATCCCGTAGCAGAATTAAGTGGAGCTTCACGGTCGGGCTGCCGAGACTGACCGTATGACCACACAAGGAACCGCACAGGGAACCGCTCCCTTCGGCCGTGCGCTCTGCGCGATGATCACGCCCTTCACCGCGGCGGGCACGCTCGACCTCGACGGCGCGCGGCGGCTCGCCGACCGGCTGGTCTCCGAGGGCTGTGACGGGCTGGTCCTGTCCGGCACCACGGGCGAGTCGCCGACCACGACGGACGCCGAGAAGTCCGCGCTGGTGCGGGCGGTGCGCGAGGCGGTCGGCGACCGGGCGTCGATCGTGGCGGGCGTCGGCACGGCCGACACACGGCACACCGTGGAGCTGGCCCTGGAGGCCGAGAAGGCGGGCGCGGACGGCCTGCTGGTGGTCACCCCGTACTACAGCCGGCCCCCGCAGGAGGCGGTCGAGGCACACTTCCGGGACATCGCCGACGCCTCCGGGCTGCCGCTCGTCCTGTACGACATCCCCGGCCGCACCGGCACACGCATCGAGCCGGCCACGATGATCCGGCTCGCGGAACATCCCCGGATCGTGGCGGTCAAGGACTGCGCGTACGACCTCCTCGGCACCCAGAAGGTGCTGGCCCGCACGGAGTTGGCGTACTACACGGGCTGCGACGAGTACGTCCTCGCGCTGTACGCGAGCGGCGGGGCCGGATATGTGAGCACGGTGGCGAATGTGGCGCCCGGCCACTTCCGGTCGATTCTCGACGCGTTCGACGCGGGCGACCCGGCTCTCGCGGCCCGTCTCCAGCAACGGGCCGTTCCGCTCATCGAGTCGATGATGGCGGCCGGCCTGCCGGGCACGGTCACGTCGAAGGCCCTGCTCGGCCGGCTCGGCCTGCCCTCGGGCCCGGTCCGGGCACCGCTGCGGCCCGCCGGCCGGGAGACGGCCGACGGGCTGCTGGCGCTGTACGAGGAGTTGGTCAGCGTGAGCTGAACAGCGGGGTCCACCGGCCGGGGTAGTCGTCGCTCGCCTTGCGGAAGTCGCTCAGCGGTACGACCTTGTCGGTGCCGATGGTCACCAGGAGCAGCTGGTTGCGGAACTCGCCCTTGCCGGAGCACTTCTTGGGGTCGCAGCCCCAGGCGATGAGGCGCTTGTTGTCGGCCCAGGCGAGGAGCTGCTGCCCCGGAACCTTGGCGACGCGCTTGCCGGTCTTCGGGTCGTCGATCGCGGCGGCGATCTCCTTGCCGTCGCCGGCGAAATCCCCCGCCGCCAGTTTCCCGTCGGGCGAGAGGCCCGCCTCGACGTAGGTGAGGTACTTCTCGTCGGCCGGCCACTTGGCCTCGGCCCCGTCCAGACCGTAGTACTCGCGGTACGGCTTCATCGCCCTGTTCGCGTAGACCAGCGTGCCGTCATGGCTCCAGTCGAAGTCCTCGCGGGAGTTGCCGAACCAGCCCATCTCGTCCGGCTTGTCCGATGCCTTGTGCCAGTCGGACTTGCCCGAGGCCACGTCCACGACGGCGAACCCGGTCCGGCTCTGCACGGGCCCCGGTACCTCCTTGCCGTTGACGTTCTGCTTGTGGTCGGCGAAGTTGCGGTCGGGGTTCTTGCTGTACGTCGTGGCGACGAGCTTCTTGCCGTCCGGCGAGAAGGAGACACCCCCGACGCCCCGGTCCATCGGAATCCAGCGGTCCACCTTGCCGGTGATCATGTCGAGCAGCCCGATGCGCTTCGCGGGCAACTCGCCCTCCAGCACGGCGGCGGTACGGGTGCCGGGCGCGACATCCAGGAAGGCCCACTTGGTCTTCCGGTACGTGCCCGTGTTCTGGTCGAGGAGTCCGTACACCCGCGTGGTGACGCTGTCGCCGTTCGGCTGCTTGACGTTCTTGTAGACGTAGAACGCGGCCAGCACCGTGTCACCCGCCGCGATCATGCCCTTCGGCGGGGACTGGTCCGGGTGCCCGATGATGTCGCTCTGGTTGATCTCGCTCGCGGGCCGCACATCGTCCCCGCCGCCGCCCAGGAGGGGGACGGCCACTCCGACGGCGACCGCGGCGGCGGTGGCCACGGCGACGGACGCGAGCCTGCGGGTGCGGCGGCGGCGCCGGACGGCCAGCACCCGTTCGGCGAAGTAGGGGGGCGCGGGCATGTGGTCCGCGGCCTGCTCACGGAAGGCGTCCCGCACCAGTTCATCGACGTTCACGGACGCACCTCCACGGGCGAGTAGTCACGGGACGGCTCCTGCTCGGCGTCGGCCGGGCCCAGTGCCGCCAGTTCGGGCGCGAGGGTGCGCAGCCGGGCCAGCGAGCGGTGCGTCGTGGACCGTACGGTCCCCACGGAGCACCCCAGGATCCGGGCCACGTCGGCCTCCGGCAAATCCTCGAAGTAGCGCAGGACGAGCACGGTGCGCTGCCGGGCGGTCAGCCGGGCGAGCGCGCCGCGCATCACGAGCCGCAGCTCGGCGGCGGAGGCGGCGTCCGGGCCCGTACTCGCCTCCGGCGGCTCGGCGACGCTCAGCTCCCTGCGCCGCCACTTCAGCCGCCAGCGGCTGACCTGCTGCCGGTAGAGGACCTGCCGGACGTACGCCTCCGGTTCGTCGATCCGGCTCCACCGGTCGGCCGCCTTGATCAGCGCGTTCTGCAGCAGGTCCTCGGCGGCGTGCCGGTCCCCGCCGCTGAGGAGCACGGCCGTCTTCAGCAGCGCGGACGACCGGTTCGCCACGAACTCCCGGAAACTCTCCTGCCCTGCGGCATCCATCGTCACCTTCTCTTCCCCGGCGGACTCTGTGCCCGGCCCCTGTGCTCCTTGTGACGCGTGCACAGGCCTGCCGCTATGCCTCTCACCCGCAGAAATTCCCCCCGGCCCCGCCCGCTCCTGGCGTACGTTGGCGAGGTGAGCCGACCGCTGCTGTACCTGGACGTCGACGGCCCCCTCAACCCGTACGCGGCCCAGCCGGAACGCCGGCCCGACGGCTACACGACGATCCGGGTGGCCCTGACCCCCGGGCGCCCGCTACGGGTCTGGCTCCATCCCGACCACGGCCGGGCACTGCTCGCCCTCGACTACGAACTGTGCTGGGCCACCACGTGGATGGACGCCGCGAACCGCTGGATCGGGCCGGTCATCGGCCTTCCCGACCTGCCCTACGTCGACTTCGGCACCGGCCTCTTCTCGCAGCGCCCCGACGGGGTCCACTGGAAGACCGAGGCGCTGGTCGCCCACGCCGGCGAGCGGCCCTTCGCCTGGGTGGACGACGAACACAGCCCGGCGGACGAGGCGTATGTGGCCGCGCACCATCCCGGCCCCGCGCTGCTGCGCCACGTCAGCCCGCGGCTCGGGCTGCGCGAGCCCGACTTCACGGTACTGGCGGAGTTCGCGGCGACGATCCGCCGCTGACCGCACACCGGCGCGCGACCGGAAGCGCACAGCGAAACGCCCTCCCGCGGACGGAATGCCGCGGGAGGGCGCTCGATACGCCGGCGTCGCTCGTGCCGGTACGCCGGTTCAGTTGTGGCTGTTCTGATGTCGCAGCAGGTCAGGCCGTCAGCCTGCGCCCTGGGCCGTCGCGGGGCCGTCGTAGGTTACGTCCTGCCCGCGGAACACGCGATCCACGGCGACCCGAGTCCGAGCCTCGCTCGACGGCATCAGACGCGTGTAGGTGCGGAGCGTGAAGGCCGGGCCATGGTGGCCGAGGTACTCGCTCAGGGCAGGTCCACAGACTGCCCGCCTCGCCGGAAGCTCAAGGGACCATGATCACTCGCCCCATGGCAGCTCCCGCCCAAAGCCGCTCCGCCGACCTCTACATTTGCCGCGGGTCTGGCCCCAGGATGGCTGGGTCCTCAGTCCGCAGTCGAAACTCTGCGGATACGCCCAAGCTCTTGCGCGCGGCGAGGTAGAACGCATCACGCTTCTCCTGAAATTGCCTGAGTGCCTGCGCCCAGTCCTCTGATGTTCCCGAGCGCTGGTCACGAGCGAAGTGCTCCAGCACCCAAGCCTGGCGCTGTAGTGCCCTGGCCGCCGCAATGGTTCCGGAGTCTCCCATGAGAAGAACAGCCTCGAACGCGTAACCGCGTTCAAGTTCGGCGTCCGCCAGCATCTCCAACCCAGTTTCCTGTGCGAGTGGCTGAGGGAGATCGAACAGCCCCTTGCCTGCCGCCAGACGCCCTGCCAAGGAGGTGAATCTCTTGATCGCGTCGGCGTACCGAAGATAGGACTCCAGACGGCGTTCGTCCCATCGCGTCGAGAGCTGGCGGTGCCATCGCAATCTCTCCATCAGAGCTCCGCCTGCGTAAGACGCTGCCGCGCCGACAAGCACACCTACCAAGGTGAACAGTTGTCCCGACATAGCCCCCCCTGCCGTTCAGGTCGTTCCAGGGGAGACCTTACTTGGGCTCCAAGACCGAGGCGGCGCGTGCCACAGCCGTGCCACATCGGGCGGTCAACCACGGTCAACGACGGTTCGCGGCAGTCCAGAGACTCCGCCGAGCTGGGGGCTTGCCGAACCCGGAGTGGCCTGCGCTCCATCGCCACCTCGCACACCCGCCCTTACAAGGCAGGAGCCTCTCCCCAACGCACGAGCGCCCTCCCTGGCCGTCCTAGGGCCGTGGAAGGGCGCTCAACGATGACCAACGTCGACCACTGCCGACAGCTCAGCAGCAGGTCAGAGCGTTGATCAATCAGGCGGCCGCGGGTCACGGCCGCCGGTGATCAGTTGTGGCTGTGCAGGATCTCGTTCAGGCCGCCCCAGACCGCGTTGTTCGGGCGGGCCTCGACCGCGCCCGTGACCGAGTTGCGGCGGAAGAGGATGTTCGAGGCGCCGGAGAGTTCGCGGGCCTTGACGATCTGGCCGTCGGGCATGGTGACGCGGGTGCCCGCGGTGACGTACAGGCCGGCTTCGACGACGCACTCGTCGCCGAGCGCGATGCCGACGCCGGCCTCGGCGCCGACCAGGCAGCGCTCGCCGATCGTGATGCGCACGTTTCCGCCGCCGGAGAGCGTGCCCATGGTGGAGGCGCCGCCGCCGATGTCCGAGCCGTCGCCGACCACGACACCGGCCGAGATACGGCCCTCGACCATCGACGTGCCGAGCGTGCCCGCGTTGAAGTTCACGAAGCCCTCGTGCATGACGGTCGTGCCCTCGGCGAGGTGCGCGCCGAGGCGGACCCGGTCCGCGTCCGCGATGCGTACGCCCTTCGGCGCGACGTAGTCCGTCATGCGCGGGAACTTGTCGATCGACGTCACCTGGAGGTGCAGGCCCTCGGCGCGCGCGTTCAGGCGGACCTTCTCGACGTCGTCGACGGCGACCGGGCCGAGCGAGGTCCAGGCGACGTTGGCGAGGAAGCCGAACATGCCGTCCAGGCTCTGGCCGTGCGGCTGCACCAGACGGTGGGAAAGCAGGTGCAGACGCAGGTAGACGTCGTGCGCGTCGATCGGCTTCTCGTCGAGCGAGGCGATGACCGTGCGGACCGCGACCACCTCGACGCCCCGGCGGGCGTCCGGGCCGAGCGCCTTGGCGGCGCCCTCGCCGAGCAGCTCCACGGCACGCTCGGCGGACAGCCGTTCGGTGCCGGCCGGGCCGGGCTCTGCGGTGAGTTCGGGAGCGGGGAACCAGGTGTCGAGGACGGTTCCGTCGGCGGCGAGGGTGGCGAGCCCGGCGGCCGCGGCACCGGTGGTACGAGGAGCAGTCGTGTCGGTCATGAGGGAAACCTAACCGGCCGGGGGGCGTGCGGGCGAACTCGTCCGCGGGGCGTCTCAGGGAACGGGCGTACCCGGGCGGCCCACGCACCCCCGTGACGCGGGCCGCCCGTGCTCGGCGGGTCAGCCGCGCCGGCCCGCCTTGTCCACCACGGCCTTGGTGATCAGCGAGTTGCCGCCGGCCACCTCGCCCTTGCCGCCGTCCGCCCCGCCCTTGGGGGCGTACAGCCGCTGGCCGACGACCTGGAACGTCTGCGGGTCGAGCAGCCAGTCCTGGCCGTCGCTCCCGATGCCGTCCCCGCCGTAGTGCAGAGCGATCACCCGGCGCCCGGCCGCGTTCTTCACGAGATGGTCGGTCACCTTCCCGCCCGGCAGCGTCGCCAGCGCGCGATAGAGCCCTGCCAGCCCCTTGGGCGGCATGACGTCGGCGCTGAGCAGCACGAAGATCTCAGTACGGTCCGCCGCCGCCTGGGACTCCTTCCCGTCGGCGATGGCGTTCTTCTCCCGCAGGGTCTTCAGCGCCCCCTCTCCGTCGGTCGGCAGGGTGGACAGGAAGCGGTACATCTCCCGCGGCGAGCGGTCGTCGCCCTCGCCGCCGTTCTCCAAGTGCATCTTGGTGATCTGAAGCTCGGAGTGCCTGCCGGGCAACTGGTGGGCGGAGGCGCTGCCGTCGTACCGGATCCAGCTCTCCTGGACGAACGCCTCCTCGCCCATCTCCTTCAGGAGCTTGGGGTCCTGCCCCTCGGACATCGACTTCGTGTAGATCCACTGCTTGGCCTTCGGCACGGTCACCGGCGGTTGTGTCTCCAGCACCGTCGCCGCCCGTTCCAGCAGCTCCCTGGCGCTCAGCCCCTTCAGGTTCAGGTTCGGGGAGACCGCGGGCGACGCCTTCCGCCCCTGGTCGCCCCCGTCGGCCAGCACGGACGCGGTGACGGCGACGGCGGTCACCGCGGCGACCACTCCCGCGATCACGAACTCCCGCCGTGCCCAGACCGCGCGCCGCCTCTCCCCCGTCCGTGCCGCCTCGACCAGCCGCATGCGCCCCGGCGCGAGCCGGCCGCGATCGGGTGTGGGTGCGTCGGCGCGCAGCTCGCGCACCCGGGTCATCTCGTCCATGGCTATGCCACCTCCGCCGCGTCGCTCACGAACGCCGGGTCCGCGCCCAGCGCCGTACGTACCTTGCGCCGCGCCCTGTTGAGCCGGGAGCGGACGGTTCCCACCGGGATGTCCAGCGCCTGGGCGACCTCCTGATAGGTGAGGTCGGCCCAGGCGACGAGCAGCAGCACATGCCGGTCACCGGCGGGCAGGGCGGCGAGGGCGCCGGCGAGCGGGCCCTGTGCGGCGATCCTGCTCTCGGTGTCCTCGACCCAGGACGCGGCGACGGGGTCGTGCCCGGTGCGGGCCAGCGCCTTGAGCGCGCGCACCTCGGCGCGCCGCTGCTTGCCGATGAGGTTGCCCGCGATGCCGTACAGCCAGGGGCGCGCGTTGGTGCGCGTCAGGTCGTAACGGGAGCGGATGCGGAAGGCGGTCAGGAAGGTGTCGGCGGTGATGTCGTCCGCCGCGCCGTCACCCAGGCGCCGGGCCGCGTACCGGTGGATGTCGGGTGCGTACCTGTCGTAGAGCCGGGCGAACAGCTCCGGTTGCTCCAGCGACTGGGCGACGACCTCCGCATCGTCGTCCACTCGTGCCGTGGACGGCGGTGGTCCGCTCACAAGGCCTCCCCCTGTTGTGTCGTGCCGAGCGTGTCACCCCCTATTCCCCGCTGCGCGGCGAAGAGTTCACGGTTTCCACGGATCGACGGCAACTAGACGGATCGACGGCGCAGGACGGACCAGCGGCGTGGAACGGATCGACGGCGGCAAGGAGGCACGGGGCACCAACAGCCGCTCCGGACCCGGACATCCGGCTCAGGGGCCCGCCCCGGACATCCGGCTCAACGGCCCGCCCCGGACATCCGGCTCAGGGAATGAGCCGCGCCAGCAGCTCGCGCGCGTACGCCTCGTCGTACGGCGCCCCCGTCAACAGCACCTGTAGACAGATCCCGTCGACGAGCGCGACGAGCGCCCGCGCGGTGACCGGGTCGGTGCGGCGGGCGACGGCTTCCGCGAAACCGTCGATGCACTCGGCCGCGACGGGGCGCAGAGCGGGGCGGCGCAGGGCGGCGAGGTAGAGCTCGTACTCCAGCTCCACCCCCGTGCGGTCCCCGGCCAGCCAGTCGCCGATGAGTGCGGCGATGTCCCCGGCGAGGTCGGCCCGCGGGTCCTCCAGATGACCGCGGGCGGCCACCACCTTGGCGAAGCCCTCGTTGGCCTGGCGCAGCGCGGCGACCATCAGGTCGTCGAGGGTCTTGAAGTGGTACGTGGTGGAGCCGAGCGGCACATCGGCCTCGGCCGCGACGGAACGGTGGCTGAGCCCGGCGATGCCCTTGTCGCCCACGACGCGGATCGCCGCGTCGATGATCCGCTGCCGCCGGTCGGGGTCGTAACGACGAGGCATCAGCGTCCGCCTCCCGCAGCCATCAGTGCGCACCGCCCATGTTCAGCACCACGACCCCGCAGATGATCAGCGCGATCCCGGCGAGCTTAGCGGGGTTCATGCCCTCACCCAGGAACACCATCCCGATCGCTGCGATGGCGGCGGTGCCGGCCCCGGCCCAGATCGCGTACGCCGTGCCGACGGAGACGGTCTTCAGGGTCTGGGCGAGCAGCGCGAAGGCGACGAGGTAACCGAGGGCGGTGAGCAGCGAGGGCCACAGCCTGCTGAAGCCGTCGCTGTACTTCATGGCCGTCGTGGCGGCCACTTCCGCGGTGATGGCGCCGGCCAGCAGGACATATCCCATGCGTACGAGTGTACACAGCGATGCGTACGGTCGTACACATCACGGCCCGCCGTCGTGCGCCGCACACGTCCTGCCACCGTGCGCGGCACCGCGCACATCCGTGCGGAGAACCCCCGCGCGACGAAGCCCCGGCACGGGATATCGTTCGCGATCACAGTGGGGGCGCGGAGTCCTGGGACTCCCGGAGCATCGGAGCGCGGAAGCGATGTCGAACACAGCGGGGTGGGGACCATCGGGCCCGTACGGGGGCTCTCCGGGCGGCTGGGGCTGGGCACCGCCGCCGCCCCCGCCCAAGCCGGGCGTGATACCCCTGGCGCCGCTCGGCGTGGAGTCCATCCTCGGCGGCGCCTTCGCCACCATGCGCCGCTACGCCGCGCCGCTCTTCGGCCTCGCCGCTCTCGCGTACGCCGTGCTGGGCGCCCTGGTCGCCGGCGCGGCAGTCATCGCCTACGCGGCCGTACGGGACCGGCTGGAAGCGCTCATCGACCACCACCGCGATGTGCACTGGGCCGACGTCCAGCCACTGGTGTTCGCGTTCCTCGCCGTATGGGTGTTCGCCATGCTGGCCCTGATGGTCGCCTCCGCCCTCGTCCAGGCGTCCTGTGTGGCGACGGTGCACGACGCGGTACTCGGCCGGCGCGCCACGTTCCGTTCGGTGTGGCGGCGGGCCTGGCCCCGCACTCCCTCGGTCATCGGTGTGGCCCTGTTGCAGGGCCTGGTGGCGGTGGTGCCGATGCTGCTGGTGGCGGCGGTGTTCGTGTCGCTCACCCTCCTGGCGCTGAGCTCCTGGTCGGCGCTGCCGGCCGGGATCGCCTTCCTGCTCCTCCTGGGCGCGGCGCCGGTGGCGGTCTGGCTCTACACCCTGTTCTCCTTCGCGCCGGCGGCCGCCGTACTGGAGGCGGCGGCCCCGGTGACGGCGCTGCGCCGCTCTGCGCGGCTGGTCCGCGGCGCCTGGTGGCGGGTCTTCGGGATCACGCTGCTCGCCAGCCTGATGGCGGCCGCCATGTCGTACATGGTCCGGCTTCCGCTCATGTTCTTCACGCCGACCATGCAGCCGTACGACACGTCGTCCGGGCAGCCCGAGAGCGCCCGGGCCGTGTTCGAGCAGATGCTGCCCGACCTGGGCGTCTCCCTGGCGATATCGGCGGCCGGCACTCTCCTGGTCCAGCTGTTCGCCGCGGTGTTCGTGCCGCTGATCACGTCACTCCTCTACATCGACCAGCGCATCCGCAGGGAGGGCCTGGCCGACACACTGCTACGGGCGGCCTCGGCTCAACAGTGACCCGCCCGGCCGACCGTGGACCGCTCACAGCCCCGCGATGACTCGCCCAGCCGACCGGTGACTCGCTCACAGCCCCGCAGTGACCGGCCCAGCCGACCGGTGACTCGATCGACCCGGCAGTGAAGTCTTCGGCCGCAGCACGCAGAACTCGTTGCCCTCGGGGTCGGCGAGGGCGACCCAGGTGACGTCCTCGCCCTTCCCGGCGTCGACGCGGCGCGCCCCGAGCGCAAGGATCCGCTCGACCTCAGCGTCCTGGTCGTCGGGCGCGAGGTCGAGGTGGAGCCGGTTCTTGACGGCCTTTCACTCGCCGACGGACACGAAGCACAGTCCCGGCAGCGCGTGTTCGTCGGCGCCGATGGTGATTTCGACCTCGCCCCCGCGTGCACCCGCGTGCGCCCCTCGCCACCCCTCGTCACCGGGCACCCGCTTCGGACGCTCGCGTGATCAGGCCAGGCCATCTGAGTGTCCCTCAATTCTCCATCGCGGCAGGGGCGTTGGAGGGCAGCGAGCGGCCCCGACGCACAGATCGTACGGATCACCGCGTAGCGGTCACGGGACGGCCGGTTCCCGCGGACCGCCTGCAGATGACCGAAGGAAACGGCTGCCCCGGAAGCCCCACTTCCGTTACTGTTTCAACCAGTCGCCCACCCGGTCTTCACAGCCCCTCCCGCTCCGTGGACCCGCGACTTCGTATTCCTCTTATGCCGAAGACAGCCGACAAGTGTGCGTTCGCCCTGAGCGACGCCGGAGGAACAGCGCATGCCAGAAAGGCAGTCCGAGCCCACTCCGGACGAGTCCGCCCCCCGCCCGTGGAGCCCCTTCGCGAGTTCGCCGGCGTCCGAACCGTCCCACCCCGGGCATCTGCCGCTGCCGACGGAGGAGCCGCCGACGCCGTGGCAGCCGGGCGGTACGCCGGACACCTCCCGCGTACCCGGGACCCGACGGCTCTGGCTGGCCGGCGCCCTCGCCCTGGCCACCGTCGTCGCCTGCGTGACCGCGCTCACCACGACGGACCACGCGGCCGACACCTCGGCCGCGAAGGAAGCCGACACCAAGCTGGACTCGGCCGACCCCGGTCTCCTCACGTTCGCCTCCCCCTCCGCGGGGCCGAGTACCTACCCCGGCGCCAAGAGCGGCCGGTCGAGCGAGCGAGCCGCGCAGACCACTCCCGACGGCTCCGCCTCGGCCGACCCCGCCCGGCACGGCTCCGCGTCGAAGCCCGCGGCCGAGCGGTCGAAGCCGGCCTCGTCCACCGGCACGTCCTCGGGCTCGAAGCCCTCCGCCGTGTGGAAGTCCGTCCGGTCGGTCAACTACCCCGACCGCTACTGGCATCTCGGCGGTGACACCGGCCGGCTCGACCCCGTGAGCTCCGGCAGCTCGGCCACGACCAGGCAGGACGCCACCTTCAAACTGGTCAAGGGGCTCGCCGACGCGTCCTGCTACTCGTTCGCCACCGCGGACGGCACCTACCTGCGCCACTCCCGGTTCCGCCTGCGCGCCGACCGCAACGACGGCACCGCGCTCTTCAAGAAGGACGCCACCTTCTGCCCCCGCACGTCGTCGTACTCCGGCGCCGTCATGCTGGAGTCGGTGAACTACCCCGGCCGCTATCTGCGCCACAAGGACTTCCTGCTCCGCCTCGACCCGTACGAGAACACCGGCCAGTACCGGGCCGACTCCGCGTTCCAGCTGGTGAAGGGCTGGGACTGAGGCTCTTCGGACCGTACGGACCCGCGCGCGAGGGGGGCGGCGGCAAACGCGCGAGGCCCCGGTGCATCAGCACCGGGGCCTCGCGCGTCAGCACACGGGGTCAGACGTTGAACCCGAGCGCCCGAAGCTGATCGCGGCCATCGTCCGTGATCTTGTCCGGGCCCCACGGCGGCATCCAGACCCAGTTGATACGCAGCTCGTTGACGATGCCGTCCGTGGCGGACTTGGCCTGGTCCTCGATGACGTCGGTGAGCGGGCAGGCCGCCGACGTCAGGGTCATGTCGATCGTCGCGATGTTCGCGTCGTCGACGTGAATGCCGTAGATCAGGCCGAGATTGACGACGTCGATGCCCAGCTCGGGGTCGACGACGTCGTACAGCGCCTCACGGACTTCTTCCTCCGAGGCCGGCTTCGTCTCAATGGTCTCGCTCATGCCGTCTTCCTTTCGGCGTCGGCCTCGCCCAGCGCCTGGGCCGTCGCGTCCTTCCACGCCATCCAGCTCAGGAGGGCGCACTTCACCCGCGCCGGATACTTGGAGACACCGGCGAACGCGACCGCGTCCTCCAGCACCTCCTCCATTGCGTCGTCCGGCTCGATCCGGCCCTTGGACTGCATCAGCTCCAGGAAGGTCTCCTGGACCTTCTGCGCCTCGGCCAGCTCCTTGCCGACGAGGAGTTCGTTCAGCACGGAGGCGGAGGCCTGGCTGATCGAGCAGCCCTGACCCTCGTACGAGATGTCGCTGATCGTTTCGCCGTCGTACTTCACGCGCAGCGTGATCTCGTCGCCGCACGTCGGGTTGACGTGGTGCACCTCGGCGTCGCCATCCCGAAGACCGCGCCCGTGCGGGTGCTTGTAGTGGTCCAGGATGACTTCCTGGTACATCGAATCCAGCTTCACGTTCTCAGCCAGCCCCTCAGCCGAAGAAGTTCCGTACGTGCTCCAGGCCGTCGACCAGTGCGTCGATCTCGGTCGGCGTGGAGTACAGATAGAACGACGCTCGCGTGGTCGCAGGAATTCCGTAGCGCAGGCAGACCGGGCGGGCGCAGTGGTGGCCGACCCGGACCGCGATGCCCTGCTCGTCCAGGACCTGGCCCACGTCGTGCGGGTGGATGTCACCCAGCGTGAACGAGATCGCCGCGCCGCGGTCCTCGGCCGTCGTCGGGCCGATGATCCTGAGGTCCGGGACCTCCATGAGGCGCTTGACCGCGTACTCGGTGAGCGCGTGCTCATGGGCGAGGATCTTGTCCATGCCGATGGAGTCGAGGTAGTCGATCGCCGCGCCCAGACCGACCGCCTGCGCGATCGGAGGCGTGCCCGCCTCGAACTTGTGCGGGGCGGGAGCGTACGTCGACGAGTGCATCGACACGGTCTCGATCATCTCGCCGCCGCCGAGGAACGGCGGGAGGTCCTCCAGCAGCTCCTGGCGGCCCCAGAGGACACCGATGCCCGTCGGACCGCACATCTTGTGGCCGGTGAAGGCCACGAAGTCGGCCTGGAGGGCCTGGACGTCCATCGGCATGTGCGGGGCGGCCTGCGAGGCGTCGATGCAGACCAGAGCGCCGACCTCCTGGGCGCGGCGCACTATCGCCTCGACCGGGTTCACGGTGCCCAGGATGTTCGACACCAGCACGAAGGAGACGATCTTCGTCTTCTCCGTGATGATCTCGTCGATGTTCGACAGGTCGAGCCGGCCGTCGTCCGTGAGGCCGAACCACTTCAGCTTCGCGCCCGTGCGCTGCGCCAGCAGCTGCCACGGAACGATGTTGGAGTGGTGCTCCATCTCGGTGATGACGATCTCGGTCTCGTGGTCCACGCGGTAGGGCTCGTCGGCCCAGCCCAGCATGTTGGCCACGAGGTTGAGCGACTCGGAGGCGTTCTTGGTGAAGATCACCTCGTCGCGGCTCGGCGCGTTGATGAACGCGGCGACCTTGTCGCGCGCGCCCTCGTACAGCGCCGTGGCCTCCTCGGCGAGCACATGCACACCGCGGTGGACGTTGGCGTTGTAGCGCTCGTAGTAGCCACTGAGAGCGTCCAGCACCTGGCGGGGCTTCTGCGACGTCGCCGCGTTGTCCAGGTACACGAGCTTCTTACCGTCGTGGACCTGACGGTCCAGGATGGGGAAGTCCTTGCGGATCGCCTCGGTGTCGAGGAGGCCCGGCAGCTGCGTCACGCGGATACGCCACCCTTCGTGTCGACTTCGTGCTTCGCGTAAGCCTCGTAGCCCTCGTTCTCCAGCTTGTCGGCGAGCTCGGCGCCGCCGGACTCCACGATGCGGCCGCCGGAGAAGACGTGGACGAAGTCGGGCTTGATGTAGCGCAGGATGCGCGTGTAGTGCGTGATGAGGAGGGTGCCCACCTCGCCGGTCTCGCGGACTCGGTTGACGCCCTCGGAGACGATGCGCAGGGCGTCGACGTCCAGGCCGGAGTCGGTCTCGTCGAGGATCGCGATCTTCGGCTTGAGCAGCTCGAGCTGGAGGATCTCGTGGCGCTTCTTCTCACCGCCGGAGAAGCCCTCGTTCACGTTGCGCTCGGCGAAGGCCGGGTCCATGTTGAGGCGCTCCATGGCCTCCTTGACCTCCTTCACCCAGGTGCGCAGCTTGGGGGCCTCGCCGCGGATGGCCGTGGCGGACGTACGGAGGAAGTTGGAGACCGAGACGCCGGGGACCTCGACCGGGTACTGCATCGCCAGGAACAGGCCCGCGCGGGCGCGCTCGTCGACGGACATCTCCAGGACGTCCTCGCCGTCGAGGGTGACGGTGCCGCCGGTGATCGTGTACTTGGGGTGTCCCGCGAGCGAGTAGGCGAGGGTCGACTTGCCCGAGCCGTTGGGGCCCATGATGGCGTGCGTCTCGCCCTGCTTCACGGTGAGGTCGACGCCCTTGAGGATCTCCTTCGTGGCGTTGTCGGCCTCGACGGTGACGTGCAGGTCGTGGATTTCAAGCGTTGCCATGGGTTCCTCAGGACTCCTGGGTGAGGGAGACGAGCACATCGTCCCCTTCGATCTTTACGGGATATACGGGGACGGGGCGCGTCGCGGGAAGACCGGACGGCTTGCCGGTGCGGAGGTCGAACGCGGAGCCGTGCAGCCAGCACTCGATCTGACAGTCCTCCACCTCGCCCTCGGAGAGCGAGACGTTCGCGTGCGAGCAGATGTCGTTGATCGCGAACACCTCCCCCTCGGTCTTCACGACCGAGACCGGCGTGCCGTCGAGTTCCACCCGCTTCGGGGTGTCCTCCTCCAGCTCGCTCAGCCCGCAGGCGCGTACGAAGGTCGTCATCAGACCGACGCCTCCAGCTCCTCGTCGATCCTGACGAGGAGGCGCTCCTGGATGTCGGCGACACCGATCTGCTGGACCAGCTCGGCGAAGAAGCCGCGGACCACCAGTCGGCGGGCCTCGTCGGCGGGGATGCCGCGGGCCATCAGGTAGAAGAGCTGCTCGTCGTCGAAGCGGCCGGTCGCCGAGGCGTGGCCCGCGCCGACGATCTCGCCGGTCTCGATCTCCAGGTTCGGCACGGAGTCGACGCGGGCGCCGTCGGTCAGAACCAGGTTGCGGTTCATCTCGTACGTGTCCGTGCCCTCGGCCTTGGCCTCGATGAGGACGTCGCCGATCCACACCGCGTGCGCGCCGTCGCCCTGGAGCGCGCCCTTGTAGGCGACGTTCGACTTGCAGTGCGGGGTGTTGTGGTCGACCAGGAGGCGGTGCTCCTGGTGCTGACCGGCGTCCGTGAAGTACAGACCGAAGAGCTCGGCCTCGCCGCCCGTGCCGGCGTACGCGACGCGCGGGTGCAGGCGTACGAGGTCGCCGCCGAAGGTGACCACGAACGACTTGAACGTGGCGTCCCGGCCGATCAGCGCGTTGTGCTGGCCCACGTGCACGGCCTTGTCGTCCCAGTCCTGGACGGAGACGACGGTGAGCTTGGCGCCGTCGCCCAGGATGTAGTCGACGTTGGCGGCGAGGACGGCGTCACCGGTGTGGTCGATGACGACGACAGCCTCGGCGAAGGCTCCCAGCTCGATGACCTGATGGCCGTAGGCGACCCCGCCCTCGCCGTGCACGGCGATGCGGATCGGCTCGGTGAGCACCGTCTCCTTGGGGACGGTGACGACACCGGCCTTCTCGAACGCGGAGTACGCCTGGGCGGCGACGCGGTCCACCGGGGTGCCCGCCCTGCCGATCCGGGCGTCGTCACGGCCGACGGTCTCGACGGTGACGCCCTCGGGGGCGCTCACGTCGACCTTCACGCCGTCGCCGGTGGCGACCGCGGTGCCGTCGTGCAGCCCGCGCAGGCGCTCCAGCGGGGTGAACCGCCACTCCTCCTCGCGGCCGTGGGGGACCGGGAAGTCCGCCACGTCGAAGGACGGGGGCGCGCTCATGCGCGTGGCGACGGTCGACTCGGCGGCCACCGCGATCTGGCCCGCGGTGGTGGAGCCCACGGGGATGTTCTGAGCCTCAGCCATGGCTGTCGGTCTGCTCTCTTCCTACGTCAGTTGCGATCCTCGGCCCGCCGAAAGAGGCGGGCCGTAAGCTGCCGGGGACTGCGGGTCCTAACCGACCGCGCCTTCCATCTGCAGCTCGATCAGCCGGTTGAGCTCCAGCGCGTACTCCATGGGCAGCTCCTTGGCGATCGGCTCGACAAAGCCGCGGACGATCATCGCCATCGCCTCGAACTCGGTCATGCCCCGGCTCATCAGGTAGAAGAGCTGGTCGTCGCTGACCTTGGAGACGGTCGCCTCGTGGCCCATGGACACGTCGTCCTCACGGACGTCCACGTAGGGGTACGTGTCGGAGCGGGAGATCGTGTCGACGAGCAGCGCGTCGCACAGCACGTTGGACTTCGATCCGGCCGCGCCCTCGCCGATCTCCACCAGACCGCGGTACGAGGTACGGCCACCGCCGCGCGCCACCGACTTGGAGACGATGTTGGAGGAGGTGTTCGGCGCCATGTGGACCATCTTGGAGCCGGCGTCCTGGTGCTGCCCCTCGCCCGCGAAGGCGATGGACAGGGTCTCGCCCTTGGCGTGCTCGCCCATCAGGTAGACGGCCGGGTACTTCATGGTGACCTTGGAGCCGATGTTGCCGTCGATCCACTCCATGGTCGCGCCCTCGTACGCCACGGCGCGCTTGGTGACCAGGTTGTAGACGTTGTTCGACCAGTTCTGGATGGTCGTGTAACGGCAGCGGGCGCCCTTCTTCACGATGATCTCGACCACCGCGGAGTGCAGGGAGTCCGACTTGTAGATCGGCGCCGTACAACCTTCGACGTAGTGGACGTAGGCGTCCTCGTCGACGATGATCAGGGTCCGCTCGAACTGGCCCATGTTCTCCGTGTTGATACGGAAGTAGGCCTGGAGCGGGATCTCGACGTGCACGCCCTTCGGCACGTAGATGAAGGAGCCGCCGGACCACACCGCGGTGTTCAGCGACGCGAACTTGTTGTCGCCGACCGGGATGACCGTGCCGAAGTACTCCTTGAAGAGCTCCGGGTGCTCCTTCAGGGCGGTGTCGGTGTCGAGGAAGATGACGCCCTGCTCCTCCAGGTCCTCGCGGATCTGGTGGTAGACGACCTCGGACTCGTACTGGGCCGCGACACCGGCGACGAGGCGCTGCTTCTCCGCCTCCGGGATGCCGAGCTTGTCGTACGTGTTCTTGATGTCCTCGGGCAGGTCCTCCCAGGACTCCGCCTGCTTCTCCGTGGAACGCACGAAGTACTTGATGTTGTCGAAGTCGATGCCCGAGAGGTCCGAGCCCCAGTTCGGCATGGGCTTCTTCTCGAACAGGCGCAGGCCCTTGAGGCGGAGCTTGGTCATCCACTCCGGCTCGTTCTTCTTCGCGGAGATGTCGCGGACGACGTCCTCGTTGATGCCGCGCTTGGCAGAGGCACCGGCCACGTCGGAGTCGGCCCAGCCGTATTCGTACGTGCCCAGACCCTCGAGCTCGGGGTGGGCGGTCTCCTCGATGGGGAGCGTCATGCGGGGTTCCTCCCGGCGGTGCTTGCGGATGCGTTGTGGCCGTGATCGGTCTTGGAAATCTTGGGGATGAACGTCGTGCAGACGCCGTCACCGTGCGCGATGGTCGCCAGCCGCTGGACATGTGTACCGAGCAGCTGGGAGAAGATCTCGGTCTCCGCCTCGCACAGCTGCGGGAACTGCTCGGCCACATGCGCGACCGGGCAGTGGTGCTGGCAGAGCTGCTCACCGACCGGTGCGCTGCGCGCCGTAGCAGCGTACCCGTCCGCGCTCAAGGCCTTGGCCAGCGCTTCGGTGCGCTCCTCGGGCGCGGCGGCCTCGACGGCCGCGCGGTACGCGGCGGCCTGGGCGGCGATCCGGGCGCGGGCGAAGGCGGCGACCGCCTCCTCCCCGCCCTCGCGCTCGGCGATCCAGCGCAGGGCGTCCGCGGCGAGCTTGTCGTAGGACTGGTCGAAGGCGTCCCGGCCGCAGTCGGTCAGGGCGAAGACCTTGGCCGGACGGCCGCGCGTACGCGCCCCGTAGACCCGCTGCTCGCGCGGCTGCACGATGTCGTCGGTGACCAGTGCGTCGAGATGGCGGCGGACGGCGGCCTGGGTGAGACCGAGACGTCCGGCCAGCTCGGCGACGGTCGACGGCCCGTGGTCCAGGATGGAGCGCACGACACGGTTGCGCGTGGAGCGCTCACCGGTCGCGAGTTCCTCCTGAGGGGCCCCCGTGGGGGTCTCCCGTGCCTCGCCGACGTTTTTCACAACGCCATTGTTGCGTAATTCCTCAGGGCCTGACAACCCGCGCCCGTCCGGCCGGGCGGTGCGCTGCGTCACTTAGGCATACCTAAACTGACCTGCGAAAACGATCTCTGATCGATCAATCCGGCGGCGGCGGAGGAGGCTGTCGGGAAGACTCCCCGGCCATGTCCGCACCCCCTCCGACCGGCCCACTCGTCACTCGGAACACGGTCGCCACCCAGCTCGACGGCCACGCGCCCGACTGCCGGCTCGGCGAGCGCAGCCCGTCGGCCGGACTGGCGAAGTTGGGGGCCCGGGTGCTGCTCCTCGGCGCGGGCTACGACACGTGCGCGAGCTTCCATCTGGCTGGGCCATGACGTCGAACGGGACCGTTCCGTCGTACGCGGCGCGGCGGACGTACGCCTGTTCCCCGTGGCGGACGCGAAACGGTGGCCGGCACTGCACCGTCCGGGTGACGAGGGGCTGCGGGGCCCCGCCCACCGAGGCCGTCGGCCGCGTCCCTAGACTTGGCGCTCATGCAGAGTGACCCCGTCGTCCAGGTCCAGGCCCTGGTGAAGCGGTACGGCGACAAGACCGCGGTGAACAGCCTCGACCTGGTGGCCGGGGCCGGTGTCACCGCCGTGCTCGGCCCCAACGGTGCGGGCAAGACCACCACGGTCGAGACCTGCGAGGGGTACCGGAGGCCGGACTCCGGCACGGTGCGCGTCCTGGGCCTGGACCCGGTGCGCGAAGCCTCCGCGCTGCGGCCGCGCATCGGGGTGATGCTCCAGTCCGGCGGGGTCTACTCCGGCGCGCGGGCGGACGAGATGCTGCGCCATGTCGCCAAGCTGCACGCCCGCCCCCTGGACGTGGACGCGCTGATCGAGCGTCTCGGCCTCGGCAGCTGCGGCCGGACGGCGTACCGGCGTCTGTCGGGCGGCCAGCAGCAGCGGCTCGCGCTGGCGATGGCCGTGGTGGGGCGTCCGGAACTGGTCTTCCTGGACGAGCCGACGGCGGGCCTGGACCCGCAGGCGCGCCGGGCGACCTGGGACCTCGTACGCGACCTGCGTGCGGACGGCGTCTCGGTCGTCCTCACGACCCACCACATGGACGAGGCGGAGCAGCTCGCCGACGACGTGGCGATCATCGACGGGGGCCGGGTCGTCGCCCAGGGCTCTCCCGAGGAGCTGTGCCGCGGTGGCGCCGAGAACACGCTGCGCTTCATGGGCCGCCCCGGGCTCGACGTCGGCTCGCTGCTCAAGGCGCTCCCGGCGGACTGCACGGCCGCGGAGCTGACACCGGGCGCGTACCGGGTGGGCGGCAAGGTCGACCCCCAGCTCCTGGCTACCGTCACCTCCTGGTGCGCGCAGCACGGGGTGATGCCGGAGAAGATCTCGGTGGAGCGGCACACTCTCGAAGACGTCTTCCTCGAACTGACCGGCAAGGAGCTGCGTTCGTGACCATCGCCGGTACGTACACGCCGAAGCCCGGCGCCGCCCCGCTGCCCCGCATGATCGCGGCGCAGGCGGCGCTGGAGACGAAGATGCTGCTGCGCAACGGCGAGCAGCTGCTGCTGACGGTGGTCATCCCGACGCTGCTGCTGGTCCTCTTCAGCTCGGTGGACATCGTCGACACCGGCAAGGGCAGGTCCGTCGACTTCCTCGCCCCTGGCATCCTCGCCCTCGCCGTGATGTCGACGGCGTTCACGGGCCAGGCGATCGCGACGGGCTTCGAGCGCCGCTACGGGGTCCTCAAGCGCCTCGCCGCCTCCCCCCTCCCCCGCTGGGGCCTGATGGCCGCGAAGACGGCGTCGGTGCTCGTCACAGAGCTCCTCCAGGTGATCCTGCTGACGGCGATCGCCTTCTCCCTGGGCTGGTCACCGCACGGCAACCCGCTGGCCGTCCTGCTGCTGCTGATCCTCGGCACAGCCGCCTTCTCGGGCCTCGGTCTGCTGATGGCGGGCACGCTGAAGGCGGAGGCGACACTCGCGGCGGCGAACCTGGTCTTTCTGCTCCTTCTGGTGGGCGGCGGTGTGATCGTCCCGCTGGACAAGTTCCCGGACGCGGCGCAGGACGTCCTCGGCCTGCTGCCGATCTCGGCCCTTTCGGACGGGCTGCGGGACGTGCTGCAACACGGGGCGGGGATGCCGTGGGGGGATCTGGGGATCCTCGCCGTGTGGGGAGTCGTGGGGCTGGCGGCGGCCGGGAAGTTCTTCCGCTGGGAGTAGCTCCCCAGGAGCACCCGGCGTGGCGGAGCGGACCCTCGTGAAACCGTGCACAAGCGTCCCGCCTACGATGGTGCGCGTGCCAAACGTGACCCGTGCCGATGCCCTCGCCGCCGCGCGCAACCCCCTCGCCCTCATCGCCGAACGCTGGACTCCGGCCCCCCGGACGGTTCGGCGCGCGGCCCTCGCCGCGCTCGTCATGGCGGTGGTCATCGTGGTCACCGGCGGTGCCGTGCGGCTGACCGGGTCCGGGCTCGGCTGCCCGACCTGGCCCAAGTGCACCGACGACTCGCTGACCACCACCAGCGCGATGGGCTTCCACGGCGTCATCGAGTTCGGCAACCGCATGCTGACGTACGTGCTGTGCGCGGCGGTCGGCTGGGCGATCATCGCGGCGCGCTCGCAGAAGCCGTGGCGGCGCTCTCTCACCCGGCTTGGCTGGGCGCAGTTCTGGATCGTCATGAGCAACGCGATCCTCGGCGGCATCGTGGTCCTGGTCGGCCTCAACCCCTACACGGTCGCGGCCCACTTCCTGCTCTCCACGGCGCTCATCGCCGTCGCCACGCTCATGTGGCAGCGCGCCTGCGAGGGCGACGGGGCACCGCGCCCGCTGGTCGGCAAGGCCGTCCAGCAGCTGGTGTGGTTCCTGGTCACCGCCTCCGTGCTGCTGATCGCGGTCGGCACGGTGGTCACCGGTGCGGGTCCGCACGCGGGTGACTCGAGCGACGTCGAGCGCATGCCGCTGGACTGGGAGACCGTCAGCAAGCTGCACGCCGTCCTGGCCTGGATCGTGGTGACGCTGACCTTCGCCCTGTGGTTCGTGCTCAAGGCGGTCGACGCCCCCAAGGGCCCGCTGCACCGCACCCGCGACCTGTTCCTGATCCTCCTCGCGCAGGGCGTCATCGGTTACGTCCAGTACTTCACGGACCTCCCCGAGGCCCTGGTCGCCCTGCACATGCTCGGCTCCTGCCTGGTCTGGATCGGCGTGCTCCGGGTGCTGCTGTCGCTGCGCGAACGTCCCGAGGCCGTGGCGGACCTGCCGGGTCCTTCGACGGAGTCGGCGCTCACGCGCGCGTGAGCGGTTCGTAGGTGGCGACAAGGCCGTCGATGGCGGGGCCCAGGTAGGCCCTCGTGAGCTCGGCCCGGCGTGCCGTCCACTCCTCCGTGGGCGGCGCGGGGTCCGCGTATCTCCGCCGCCCGATGTCCTCGACCACGTCGGCGGGCGCCCCCAGTCCGGGAAGTGCCGCCAAGGCCTCCTTCTTGGAGATCAGGCGGCCCTCCCGCAGGGTGACGGTCGCACGGGCGAAGGTGACCATCCCCAGGTCGACCCAGACGGACTGCTTCCACAGCCGGGCCTTGCGCACCGCGGGCCGCCAGAACTCCTTCTGGTCCCGTACGACGAAGGCGTCGAGTTCGCGGTCCGGGGTGGGCGGGAGCAGGTCCTTCGGCGGTTCGCCGTGCAGGACCAGGCCGAAGGCGTGCAGTTCCCGGCGGGTGACCGGAGTGACCGGGCGCTTCATCAGGCGGTCGTGCGCCCAGGTGAGATGCGACCGCTCCGCGCCGGCCACGGTGTCCGGCGTCAGATAGCTGCAGTGCAGCTTCTCGGCGAGCGCCTCGTCGGCGCGCAGCCGCCGGTGCAGCCGCGCCACCTCGCGCACGGTGCCGAGCGGGACCGGACCCTCCAGGACTGCGATCAGGTCGAGGTCGCTGCGGCCCTCCTGGTAGTCGCCGCCGGCGAGCGAACCGTGCGCCCACACGGCGACCGGGGCGAGGGCGCGCAGATCGGCGAGGAAGCGGTCGAGGAGACGAGCCGTGGCGTCATCGGTCATCCGCACAGTCTGAAGTCAGCTGGTGTTCCGGTGAAGAGGGTTCACTCCACCCCGTAGACCCGCCGCGCGTTTCCCGCCGCGATGAGCCCTGCCACCCGCTGTGCGTCCGCCAGCGACCAGGCCCCCTCGGCGACCCAGGCGCCGAGCACCCGTGCGAGCGCCGCACGGAAGAGATGTGCGCCCACCACATGGAGTTCCGGCAGACCATGTGCCCCGCTGGAGAAGAGAATCTTGCCGAAGGGCGCCAGCTCCAGGATCTCCGAGAGCACGGCCGCCGCCCCCGCCCCCGTCCGCACCAGCGCCGCGCCCAGGTCCGCGTACACATGCGGGAAGACGCCGGCCAGATGTGCCGCGTGCCGGTGGTACGGATAGCCGTGCAGCAGGACGAGGTCCGTGCCGAGCCCGGCGGTGGCCCGGACGAAGTCGGTGAGCAGGACCGGGTCGGTGCGGTCGATGCGCAGCCCTGGTTCGCCGAGCCCGGAGTGCAGTTGCAGGGGCCGGCCCGAGGCCACCGCGATCCACAGCAGATGCCTCAGCAGGACCGGGTCCGACAGCGGGCCGCCGACCCTCCGGCCCGCGAGCCAGCGCCCCGCCGCGCCCCGCACCTCCCCCGGCCCCGGCGGCTCGGGCGCGAGCGCCAGTCCGTGCCGTACGCCCGCGACCGAGGTGAACGCCACGGCGTCGGCGGCGGTCCCGTGGACGGACTCGGCGAGATTGGCGAGAAACGACTCGACGGTGCCGGAGGTGTCGGCGACCTGTTCGGCGAGCAGTTCGAGGCGGACGATCTCGTGCGCGTCGGCGGCCCCGGCCGAGGCCATCTCGCCGGGTCCGGTGAGATCGCCGGGCAGCCCGGTGTCGACGAGATACGTGGTGATGCCGCTGCCGCGCAGCAGCCTGCGGCCCGATTCCAGAACGCCGAGTTCACGGCGTCGGGCCAGATAGCGGGCCGGCGGGCAGTGCGGCTCCAGACCGAGCAGCGGCGGACACCAGCGGCGTACCGCGAAACCCGTCTGGGTGTCGAACAGGGTGGTGCCGGGGGCGGGCGGGCCCTCGGTACGGGCGAGGTGGGCCTCGAAGGTGCCGAGACCCAGCTCCGTACGCAGTACGCCGTGGCAGTACTGGTCCACCAGGGACGGCGTTTCGATCATCCCAACTCCCCCGCGACTGGACCGTGCCTCTTCAGGTCCTAACGGGTGAACCGGGCGTCAGGTGTTGGTCATGCACACCCCGTGCGAACGTCCGATGGTTGTCGGCCGGACACCGCGGGGTCCGGCCGACGCGTGCCGGCCGTGCGGCCGCGACCGTGCGGCGGTCGCGGTGTCAGCCGTTGCTCGGGCCGCCCACCTGGATCCCCGCCATGCGCGTCCACTCGTACGGCCCGGTCTTCACCTTGGCCGCGAATTCGCCGTCGAACGCCTCGTGAACCGTGACGCCGGCCTTCTCCACCGCCTGCTCGGCGACGGCGTACGTGGGTGCGACGAGGTCGCCCCAGGCGTCGTCCTCGCCGACGAGCACGATCCGGGTGCCGGCCTGCCCGATGTACGCCACATGCGCCTCGGCCCCGCCGTGCGTCTTGGCGAAGGCGTTGATCTCCTTGGCGAGCTTGGCCGCCTTGCGCTCGGCCCTGGCGGCCTGCTTGGCGTCGGTGCCCTCGTCAACCTGCTGCGTGTCTGCCATGGCCAGGATGCTACCGACGGGTAGATCGAACGGCGACGGGAGGGGTGCGTGGCCTTGACCACGCTCCCTCAGAAGGTGTCCTAGCGGAGGAAGGGGTCCTAGCGGAGGAAGGGGTCCACCGCGACGGCGACGAAGAGGATCGACACATAGGTGATGGACCAGTGGAACAGGCGCATCTCCTTGAGCTTGCCGCCCGTCACCTCGGCCTTGGCGCGGTTCTGCAGCCCGTGCGCCTCCCACAGCCAGAAACCGCCGGCCAGCAGGGCGACCAGGGTGTAGAACCAGCCCGTGTAGCCGAGCGGGGTGAGCAGCAGCGAGACGCCGACCATCACCCAGCTGTAGATCACGATCTGGCGGGCGACCACCTTGTTGGAGGCGACGACCGGCAGCATCGGCACGCCCACGCGCGCGTAGTCGTCCTTCACCTTCATGGACAGCGGCCAGTAGTGCGGCGGCGTCCAGAAGAACATGACGAGGAAGAGGATGACCGGCGCCCAGGACATCGAGTCGGTGACCGAGGACCAGCCGATGAGCACCGGGAGGCAGCCCGCGATGCCGCCCCACACGATGTTCTGCGACGTACGCCGTTTGAGGATCATCGTGTAGACGACGACGTAGAAGAGGAGCGCTCCGAGCGACAGCCAGGCGGACAGCCAGTTGACGGTCAGACCGAACAGCAGCGTGGAGACGACCGCCAGCGTGATGCCGAAGGCCAGGCACTCACGCGGGCTGACCATGCCGGTCACCAGCGGCCGCTGCGAGGTGCGCTCCATGAGGGCGTCGATGTCACGGTCGATGTACATGTTCAGCGCGTTGGCGCCGCCCGCGGAGAGGTAGCCGCCGAGGCAGGTCAGCAGGACGAGGCGCAGGCTCGGAACCCCTTGCTCCGCCAGGAACATCACCGGAACGGTGGTGATCAGCAACAGCTCGATGATCCGCGGCTTGGTCAGCGCCACGAACGCCTTTACACGGGCCCCAAACGGCCGCTGGCCCCGGCTGCTGCTCGTGGTGAGCACTCCCGGTGGACGGGATTCGACGGCCGTCACGTACACCCCTGACAGAGACATCCCAGCAAGCCTCCGGGTGTGAACTCCCGGTAAAGGCTCGCGCGTACCACGCCACTGTAGACGTTGCCCAGACCCCGGCCTTCGCGGGGGTGGGCTCGTGTTGGGAGGCACCGCGCGGAGGGCTGATCCGGAGGTCGGCCGAGGCGTCCGAGGCCGCTCGGTACGACATCTTCCGAAGAGCCGATCACCACTCAATTGAGCACTCGGACGAGCGGCTCCGTATTCACCTGCCGAATGCGGAATGGACCGGTCGGGAGGCGGATCCCGGAGAGTCCCGGCAGTCTGGAATGACTCGAAAAAACGCACGTACTTACGGGGGTAGGCTCGACAGCGGCCGGTGGGCGCCAAGCACATCGGCATGACATGTGGAACATGTGGAGAGGAGCCCTGACTCAGGGTGAGCACCAAGCCGACCACCACAGACCTCGAGTGGACCGAGTTGGACCAGCGGGCCGTGGACACCGCCCGCGTCCTGGCCGCCGATGCCGTACAGAAGGTCGGCAACGGCCATCCCGGTACGGCGATGAGCCTCGCGCCTGCCGCGTACACCCTCTTCCAGAAGGTGATGCGGCACGACCCGGCGGATCCCGACTGGGTCGGGCGCGATCGTTTCGTCCTTTCCGCGGGCCACTCGTCCCTGACCCTCTACACCGAGCTCTACCTGGCCGGGTTCGGCCTGGAGCTGGACGACCTCAAGTCCTTCAGGACCTGGGGCAGCCGGACTCCCGGCCACCCCGAGTACGGGCACACGCCCGGCGTGGAGACGACGACCGGCCCGCTGGGCCAGGGTGTCGCCAACGCGGTGGGCATGGCCATGGCCTCCCGCTACGAGCGCGGTCTGTTCGACCCGGACGCCGCACCCGGCACCTCCCCGTTCGACCACTTCATCTACGCGATCGCCGGTGACGGCTGCCTCCAGGAGGGCATCTCCCACGAGGCGTCCTCGCTGGCCGGCCACCAGAAGCTCGGCAACCTGGTCCTGCTGTGGGACGACAACCACATCTCGATCGAGGGCGACACCGAGACGGCCGTCTCCGAAGACACGGTGAAGCGCTACGAGGCGTACGGCTGGCATGTGCAGCGCGTGGCCCCGAAGCCGGACGGCGACCTCGACCCGCACGCCCTCTACGACGCGATCCAGGCCGCCAAGGCGGTCACGGACAAGCCGTCGTTCATCGCGATGCGCTCGATCATCGCCTGGCCCGCGCCGCACGCGCAGAACACCGAGGCCGCGCACGGCTCGGCGCTCGGCGAGGACGAGGTCGCGGCCACCAAGCGCGTCCTCGGCTTCGACCCGGAGAAGAGCTTCGAGGTCGCCGAGGAGGTCCTCGCCCACACCCGTGAGGCCCTCGACCGCGGCCGCGAGGCCAAGGCCGAGTGGGAGAAGGGCTTCGCCGCCTGGCGCACCGCCCAGCCGGAGCGCGCCGCCGAGTACGAGCGCATCGCCGCGACCGAGCTGCCGGCCGGCTGGGAGGAGAAGCTCCCGGTCTTCGAGGTGGGCAAGGGCATCGCGACGCGTGCCGCGTCCGGCAAGGTCCTCCAGGCACTCGGCGCGGTCATCCCCGAGCTGTGGGGCGGCTCCGCCGACCTGGCCGGCTCGAACAACACCACGATCGACAAGAACTCCTCGTTCCTGCCGGCGGACAACCCGCTGCCGGAGGCCGACCCGTACGGCCGCACGATCCACTTCGGCATCCGCGAGCACTCCATGGCCGCGGAGATGAACGGCATCGCGCTGCACGGCAACACCCGTATCTACGGCGGCACCTTCCTGGTGTTCTCCGACTACATGCGCAACGCCGTCCGCCTCTCCGCGCTGATGCACCTGCCGGTGACGTACGTGTGGACCCACGACTCCATCGGTCTCGGCGAGGACGGCCCCACCCACCAGCCCGTCGAGCACCTCGCCTCGCTGCGCGCCATCCCCGGCCTCAACGTCGTGCGTCCCGCGGACGCCAACGAGACGGCGATCGCCTGGCGCGAGATCCTCAAGCGCTACACCAAGGTGTTCGGCAAGGGCGCCCCGCACGGCCTCGCGCTGACCCGTCAGGGCGTACCGACGTACGAGCCCAACGAGGACGCGGCCAAGGGCGGTTACGTGCTCTTCGAGGCCGAGGGCGGCGCTCCCGAGGTCATTCTCATCGGCACCGGCTCCGAGGTGCACGTCGCCGTCGAGGCGCGCGAGCAGCTCCAGGCCGCGGGCGTGCCGACCCGGGTGGTGTCCATGCCGTCCGTGGAGTGGTTCGAGGAGCAGGACCAGGGGTACCGGGACAGCGTCCTGCCGCCGTCGGTGAGGGCGCGGGTCGCGGTCGAGGCAGGTATCGGTCTTACCTGGCACCGGTTCGTCGGAGACGCCGGACGCATTGTTTCGCTGGAGCACTTCGGTGCTTCGGCCGATGGCAAGGTGCTCTTCCGGGAGTTCGGTTTCACTCCCGAGAACGTCGCCGACGCCGCCCGGGAATCGATCGCCGCAGCCCAGCGCTGACGCTGATATACGACACGTAGGAGATGCATTTTCCATGACAGACGCACTCAAGCGCCTCTCCAAGGAAGGCGTCGCGATCTGGCTGGACGACCTGTCGCGCAAGCGGATCACGTCCGGCAACCTCGCCGAACTGATCGACCAGCAGCACGTCGTGGGCGTCACCACCAACCCGTCGATCTTCCAGAAGGCCATCTCTCAGGGCGACGGTTACGACCAGCAGGTCTCCGACCTCGCCGCCCGCCGGGTCACCGTCGAAGAAGCCATCCGCATGATCACCACGGCGGACGTCCGCGACGCCGCCGACATCCTGCGCCCGGTCTTCGACGCCACCGACGGCCAGGACGGCCGGGTCTCGATCGAGGTCGACCCGCGCCTGGCCCACAACACCAAGGCGACGGTCGCCGAGGCCAAGCAGCTGGCCTGGCTGGTCGACCGCCCCAACACGCTCATCAAGATCCCGGCCACCAAGGCGGGCATCCCGGCGATCACGGAGGTCATCGGCCTCGGCATCAGCGTCAACGTGACGCTGATCTTCTCGCTCGAGCGCTACCGCATGGTCATGGACGCCTACCTCGCCGGCCTGGAGAAGGCCAAGGAGCGCGGCCTGGACCTGTCGAAGATCCACTCGGTGGCGTCCTTCTTCGTGTCCCGCGTGGACACCGAGATCGACAAGCGGATCGACGCCCTCGGCACGCCGGAGGCCAAGGCCGCGCGCGGCAAGGCGGGCCTCGCCAACGCCCGGCTCGCCTACGAGGCGTACGAGGCGGTCTTCTCCACCGACCGCTGGCTCGCCCTCGACAAGGCGCAGGCCAACAAGCAGCGCCCGCTGTGGGCCTCCACCGGCGTCAAGGACCCGGCGTACAAGGACACCATGTACGTCGAGGAACTGGTCGCGCCGAACACCGTGAACACCATGCCGGAGGCCACTTTGGAGGCCACCGCGGACCACGGCGAGATCCGGGGCAACACCATCGCCGGCACGTACGAGCAGGCCCGCGCCGACCTCGACGCCGTCGAGAAGCTCGGGATCGCGTACGACGACGTGGTCCAGCTCCTGGAGGAAGAGGGCGTCGACAAGTTCGAGGCGTCCTGGAACGACCTGCTCAAGTCGACCGAGGCGGAGCTCCAGCGCCTCGCCCCCTCGGAGGGCTGAAACCTTGTCGAGCAGCAACCCGCTGCGTGACCCCGCAGACCGACGGCTCCCGCGTATCGCGGGGCCGTCGGGCCTGGTCATCTTCGGCGTCACGGGCGATTTGTCACGTAAAAAGCTGATGCCAGCCGTGTACGATCTCGCCAACCGCGGGCTGCTGCCGCCGGGCTTCTCGCTCGTCGGCTTCGCCCGCCGCGACTGGGAGCACGAGGACTTCGCCCAGGTCGTCCACGACGCCGTCAAGGAACACGCCCGTACGGAGTTCCGCGAGGAGGTCTGGCAGCAGCTCATCCAGGGGATGCGCTTCGTCCAGGGCACCTTCGACGACGACGACGCCTTCGAGCGGCTGCGCGACACCATCGGGGAACTGGACAAGGCACAGGGCACGGGCGGCAACTTCGCCTTCTACCTGTCCGTGCCGCCGTCCGCCTTCCCGGTGGTCATCCAGCAGCTCAAGAAGCACGGCCTGGCCGACCAGTCGGACGGCTCCTGGCGCCGCGCGGTCATCGAGAAGCCCTTCGGACACGACCTCAAGTCGGCCGAGGAGCTCAACGCGATCGTCCACGAGGTCTTCGGCTCGGACCAGGTCTTCCGCATCGACCACTACCTGGGCAAGGAGACCGTCCAGAACATCCTGGCGCTGCGCTTCGCCAACACGATGTTCGAGCCGATCTGGAACCGGTCCTTCGTGGACCATGTGCAGATCACCATGGCCGAGGACATCGGTATCGGCGGCCGCGCCGGCTACTACGACGGCATCGGCGCCGCCCGTGACGTCATCCAGAACCACCTGCTCCAGCTGATGGCACTGACCGCCATGGAGGAGCCCGCCTCCTTCGACGCGGACGCGCTCGCCGCCGAGAAGACCAAGGTGCTCGGCGCCGCCAAGCTGCCGAAGGACCTGAGCAAGAACACCGTCCGCGGACAGTACGCGGCCGGCTGGCAGGGCGGCGAGAAGGTCGTCGGCTATCTCCAGGAAGACGGCATCGACCCCAAGTCGAAGACCGACACCTACGCGGCCGTCAAGCTCGAGGTGGACAACCGCCGCTGGGCGGGCGTCCCCTTCTATCTCCGTACCGGCAAGCGCCTGGGCCGCCGCGTCACCGAGATCGCGGTCGTCTTCCAGCGCGCCCCGCACTCCCCCTTCGACCACACGGCGACGGAGGAGCTCGGCCAGAACGCGATCGTCATCCGCGTCCAGCCCGACGAGGGCATCACCGTCCGCTTCGGCTCCAAGGTGCCCGGCACCTCGATGGAGATCCGGGACGTCTCGATGGACTTCGCGTACGGCGAGTCGTTCACCGAGTCCAGCCCGGAGGCGTACGAGCGGCTGATTCTGGACGTGCTGCTCGGCGACTCGAACCTCTTCCCGCGCACCGAGGAGGTCGAGCTGTCCTGGAAGATCCTCGACCCGATCGAGGAGCACTGGGACAAGCACGGCAAGCCCGCGCAGTACCCCGCGGGCACGTGGGGTCCCGTCGAGGCGGACGAAATGCTCGAACGAGACGGACGGAGCTGGCGTCGCCCATGAAGATCGACCTCACGGACACCACTGCCAGCAAGATCAACAAGGGGCTCGTGCAGGCCCGCCGCGCCATCGGCACGCCCGCCGTCGGCATGGTGCTCACCCTGGTCATCGTCACCGACGAGGAGAACGCCTACGACGCCCTGAAGGCCGCCAACGACGCCTCGCGCGCGCACCCCTCGCGCACGCTCGTGGTCGTCAAGCGGGTCTCGCGCTCGCCCCGGGACCGCACGAAGTCGCGTCTGGACGCCGAGGTACGGGTCGGCGCGGACGCCGGCACCGGCGAGACGGTCGTCCTTCGCCTGTACGGCGAGGTCGCGAACCACGCCCAGTCCGTCGTCCTGCCGCTGCTGCTGCCGGACGCGCCCGTGGTGGTCTGGTGGTCGGTGGACGCCCCGCGTGACCCGGCCAGCGACCCCCTCGGCGCCCTGGGCCAGCGCCGGGTCACCGACAGCTACGCGGCGGAGAAGCCCGTCGACGAGCTGCGGGCCCGCGCCGAGAGCTACGAGCCGGGGGACACCGACCTGGCGTGGGCCCGGATCACCCCGTGGCGCTCGATGCTGGCCGCCGCCCTCGACCAGATCAACTGCGAGGTCATCTCCGCCGAGGTGGCGGGCGAGGAGTTCAACCCGAGCGTCGAACTGCTGGCCATGTGGCTCGCCGACCGGCTCCATGTGCACGTCCGGCGCGTGATCTCCGCCGGTCCCGGCCTGACCCAGGTCCGGATGGAAACGACCGGTGGCCCCATCACGCTGCACCGGTCGGACGGAACGATGGCCACGCTGGCGCTGCCGGGGCAGCCGGACCGCGCGGTGGCGCTCAAGCGCCGCGAAACGTCCGGGTTGCTCGCGGAGGAGCTGCGCAGGCTCGATCCGGACGACACCTACGCGTCGGCGCTCCGGTTCGGGGTGGACCGGCTCGGCGGGACCCACTCGGCCTCGCGAAGGTCCGAGGCTCCCGCACAGGCCACGACGCCACTCCCGGTCCGGCCGGTGCAGGAATCGGCTGAGCCCAGCCGGACGGCCGCGTCGGCTCCCGCGCCGGCCTCCCCGGCGGGCGACAGCGAGGTCGGCCGTCCGTCTCCGGCCCAGATGCCCCCGGTCAAGAAGGCAGACCCGCAGTGAGTACTCCCCAACTGGTCGTGCATCGCGACAAGGAGCTGATGGCGCAGGCCGCCGCGGCCCGGCTGATCACGAAGATCGTGGACGCGCAGGCCTCCCGCGGCTACGCCTCGGTCGTGCTCACGGGCGGCCGCAACGGCAACGGCCTGCTGGCCGCGCTGGCCGCCGAGCCCGCCCGGGACGCCATCGACTGGGGCCGGCTCGACCTGTGGTGGGGCGACGAGCGGTTCCTGCCCGAGGGCGACCCGGAACGCAATGACACCCAGGCCCGTGAGGCGCTGCTGAACGCGGTGCCGCTGGACCCCAAGCGGGTGCACGCCATGCCCGCGTCGGACGGCCCGCACGGCTCCGACGCGGACGCGGCGGCGGCCGCGTACGCGGAGGAGCTGGCCAGGGCGGCCGGGCCCGAGAACCATGGCGCGGTCCCGACCTTCGACGTCCTGATGCTGGGCGTCGGCCCGGACACGCATGTCGCGTCGCTCTTCCCGGAGCACCCGGCGGTGCGGGAGACGGAGCGGACGGTGGTCGGTGTGCACGGAGCGCCGAAGCCCCCGCCGACCCGGATCACGCTCACGCTGCCGGCGATCCGGGCCGCGCGTGAGGTGTGGCTGCTGGCGGCGGGCGAGGACAAGGCGGAGGCGGCGGCCATCGCCCTGTCGGGCGCGGGCGAGCTCCAGGCCCCGGCGGCCGGCGCCCACGGCCGCTCCCGCACCCTGTGGCTGCTGGACGCGGCGGCGGCCTCGCAGCTGCCGCGCTCGCTGTATCCGCCGGCTCTGGCCTGACGGCTGGCTGCGGCACGACGAGGGGGCGGTGGGGCGGTTCTTCCGCCTCGCCGCCCCCTTCGTCTTCGTCCCGCGCTACTTGACGGAGCCCGCCATCACCCCCTGCACAAAGTGCCGCTGGAAGGCGAAGAAGACGACCACCGGCACCACCAGGGACAGGAACGCCCCCGGCGCGAGTACGTCGATGTTGCTGCCGAACTGCCGTATCTGCGACTGGAGTTCCACCGTCAGCGGCTGTGCGGAGCTGTCGGCGAAGAGCAGGGCGACGAGCATGTCGTTCCAGACCCAGAGGAACTGGAAGATCGCGAGGCTCGCGATGGCCGGGCGGCCGACCGGAAGGACGAGCCGGGTGAAGATGCGCCACTCGCTGCCGCCGTCCATGCGGGCGGCCTCCAGCATCTCCCGCGGCATCTCGGCGAAGTAGTTGCGCAGCAGGAAGATCGCGAAGGGCAGCCCGTAGGAGACGTGGAAGAGCACGACGCCCGGGATCGTGCCGAACAGGCCCAGCTGGCCGAAGAGTTTGGCCACCGGCAGCAGCCCGATCTGGACGGGCACCACCAACAGGGCCACGACGAGCAGGAAGAGCGCCTCCCGGCCGGGGAACTCCAGCCAGGCGAACGCGTATCCGGCGAGCGCCGCGATGACGACGACGAGTGTGGTCGCCGGGACGGAGATCAGCACGGTGTTCCAGAACGCCTGCGTCATCCCCGCATTGCCCAGCAGCGCCGAGTAGTTGTCGAAGGACAGCTGTGCGGGACTGGTCAGAGCCGTCCACCAGCCGCCGCGCGCCTGGTCCTGCGCGGACCGCAACGACGACAGGAACAGTCCGGCGAGCGGGGTGAGCCAGATCAGCCCGACCAGCACGAGGAAGGCCTGTATCAGGCTGTTGCCGAGCCCTCGCCTGAGCGCGTTCATCGCTGACTCCCTCGGAAACGGCGGACGTTGAAGACCATGGCCGGGATGACCAGCAGCAGGAGCAGCACTCCGAGCGCGCTGCCCAGGCCCTGGTTGTTGCCGCCGCCGAAGGACACGAGCCACATCTGGGTGGCGAGCACGGTGGCGTCCTCCTGCACCGGTCCCGGCGCGATGATGTAGACGAGGTCGAAGACCTTCATCACGTTGATCACCAGGGTCACGAAGACCACCGTGAGTACGGGTCCCAGCAGCGGCACGGTGATCCGGCGGAAGATCTGCCACTCCCCCGCCCCGTCCATCCGGGCCGCCTCCAGCGCGTCCCGGGGCAGCGCGGCCAGTCCGGCACCGATCAGGACCATGGCGAAGCCGGTCCAGATCCACAGGTACGCCCCGATGACGGCCGGCGTGACGAGCGCCGGGCCGAGCCAGGAGACGCCTTCGTAGGGCGGCGCGAAGTTCGACGCGGGCAGCCGGAGCGTGTACGAGCCGGAGCCCAGGTCCCCGAAGCGGAAGGAGCCGTCGGCGGCGGTCGTGGCGCGCGCGGCCGTCTTCCCGTCGCGCACCGCCTCGACCCGCATCCCCGGCAGCCCGCTCTCCGCCTTGTCGGCCTTGCCCTGCCGGCCTCCCCCGCCGGGGGTGAAGTCCAGGTAGACGACACCGCGCAGTTCGTCCGGGGCGGACGTGCGCCCGGCGGCCGTGTACGCCGGCCTCGCGTCCTTGGGCAGGTCGTCGGGGCGTACACCGACCAGTCCGAGGCTGACGGTGCGGCCGGGGGACACGCCGTCGGCCGTACCGTACGAGCCGTCGCCTGCCCTGGTCAGGCCCTGGCCGTCGCGGGCACGGGCGGTCGGGTAGGAGGACGTGCCCGCGAAGGCGTCGTGGACGCCGACCACGGCGGCGTTCAGCACGCCCTTGTCGGGGTCCTCGTCGTAGGCGAGCCGGAAGATGATGCCCGCGGCGAGGAAGGAGACCGCCATCGGCATGAACAGCAGCAGCTTGAACGCCGTCGCCCAGCGGATCTTCTCGACGAGCACGGCGAGGACCAGGCCGAGCCCGGTGAGCAGGGTCGGGGCGACGACCACCCAGATGGTGGTGTTGCGGATGGCCTTGAGCGTGGCGGGGTCGCGGAACATCTCGGCGTAGTTGTCGCCGCCCACGAACCGGGTGCCGGAGGCGTCGAAGAAGCTGCGCCCGACGGTGAACAGCACGGGATAGACGACGAGCGCGCCGAGCAGGAGCAGGGCGGGGAAGACGAAGACGAGGGCGATGATCCGGCCGCGGCGCCTGGCCCGGCGCCTGCCGTCGGCCCGGGGGGCGGCCGGGGGGCTCGTCTCTTTCACGAGGGTGGCGGTCATGGCGATCAGTCCTGGTAGGCCTTGGCCGCCGCGCGCTCCAGCTCGGCGGCGGTCGCCTTGGGGTCGGACGGGTCGCGCAGGAAGTCCTGGAGGAGCTTCCACTCGCCGGTGCCCTTGGTGCCGCCGAACGCGGCCGGGGCCTGGTCGGACATGTCGAAGCGGACCGAGTCCCCGGCGGCGATCAGGGACTTGGCCGTCTCGCGGGTGACGTCGTCGCCGTAGGAGGCGAGGTCGACCTTCTTGTTCGGGGAGAGGAAGCCGCCGGCCCCGGCCCAGACGGCGGACGCCTCGGGGGTGGCGAGGTACTCCAGGAACCGGGTGGCGGCCTTCTGGTTCTTGCCGTCCTTCAGGACGACCGCCGCGTCGCCGCCGCTGACCACGGGTGCCTTGCCGCCGTCCACCGCGGGGAAGGGGAAGAAGTCGGCGTCCTGGCCGATCTTCTTGTCGAACTGGTCCTTGGCGACGCCGGCGACGAAGTCGCCCTCGTAGACCATGCCCGCCTGTGCCTCGGGTCCGAAGACCTTCTCGACGGAGCCGGGGAAGTCGGTGTTCAGGGCGCCCTTCTGGCCGCCGGCTATCAGCTGCTTGTCCTTGAAGAGCCTGCCGAGGGTGGTGAGGGCCTCGACCACGCTCGGGTCGGTCCACTTGATCTTGTGGGCGGCCAGGGCGTCGTACTTCTCGGGTCCGGCCTGGGAGAGGTAGATGTTCTCGAACCAGTCGGTGAGGGTCCAGCCGTCCTGTCCGGCGACGGAGAAGGCCGCGAGGCCGGAGTCGGACACGGTGTGCCCGGCCTTCAGCATCGCGTCGTACGTCTTCGGCGGCTTGACGCCCGCCTGGTCGAGGGCGTCGGGGCTGTACCAGACGGTCGACTTGTGGGCGGCCTTGAAGTACAGGCCGTACAGGGTGCCGTCGACGCTGCCGTACTTCTTCCAGACACTCGCGTAGTTGGCGTCGACGGACTGCTGGGCGGTCCGGGAGAGCGGCTTGAGCCAGCCCTTCTTCGCGAACTGCTGGAGCACGCCGACCTGCGGGACCATCACCACGTCGGGAGCGTTGCCGCCCTCGATCTTGCTGCCGACGACCGTGGAGACGTTGTCGCCGGTAGAGGTGAACCGGGCCGACGCGCCGGTCTTCTCGGTGAAGGCGTCCAGGACCTTCTGGAAGTTCTTCTGCTCGCTCCCGGACCAGACACCGGCCACGGTGATCGTCTGCCCGCTGAGCGACTTGCCGCCGCCACCCGCGGCGACGGGGCCGCCTCCGCAGGCGGTGGCGCCCAGGGCCAGGGCGAGGGCGGTGCAGCTGGCGAGCAGGGTCGTACGTCGTCGCATCATCGTTGATGTCCCTTCGAGGGGTGAAGAACTGACGGAGATCCGGAGGGCCCGGGAGTCACTCAGGGGTTGGTGGAGTCGCTGATCCACCAGGCGGCCGTCGAGCCGGGCAGGACGCCGGGCGCGCAGGGGCCGCTGGACAGCAGGGGGGTGCCGGAGACGGGCGCGGGCGTGGGGGCCGTACCGAAGTTGACGGCGCACACCAGGCCGTCGCCGCGGACGAAGCCGAGGACGCCGGGCGGGGTGTCCAGCCAGCGCAGCGTCCCTTCGCCCAGCTGGGGCAGTCCGGCGCGCAGGTGGAGCCCGTCGCGGTAGAGGTGCCAGAAGGAGCGGGTGTCGGCGAGGGCGCGGTCGGTGGCGTACTCGGCGAAGTAGGCGGGCTGCGGCAGCCACGGCTTGGCGCTCTCGACGCCGGGGGTGAAGCCGAACGGCGAGGCGTGCCCCGACCACGGCAGCGGCACCCGGCAGCCGTCGCGGATCCGGGCACGGCTGCCGGTCCGGTGGAAGATCGGGTCGGTCAGCACGTCATCGGGCAGGTCGACGACCTCGGGAAGGCCGAGCTCCTCGCCCTGGTAGATGTACGCGGCTCCGGGCAGCGCCAGCATCAGCAGTGCGGCGGCGCGGGCCCGGGCGGCGCCCAGACCGCTGCCCTCGGTGCCGAGTTCGCCGTAGCGGGTGACCGTGCGGACCTGGTCGTGGTTGTTGAGCACCCAGGTGACGGTGGAGCCGGTGCCGGCGATGTCCTGCATGGCCTCGGAGATGACCTTGCGGAAGGCGTCGTCGTTCCAGGGCGCGCTCAGCAGGTCGAAGAAGAATGCCTGGTGGAGTTCGTCGTGGCGTACGTACTGGGCGTGTTCGCGCGCGGTGGGCACGGAGACCTCGCCGACGAGCAGCCGCTCGCGGCCGTCGCGGGCGGTGTACTCCTCGCAGACCGTGCGCCAGTGCCGCCAGACGTCGTGCACCTCGGGCTGGTTCCAGGCCAGCGGGTTGACCGAGTCGCGGGTGCGGGCGTCGGCCTCGGGGTCGGGCGAGTCGGGCAGGTCGGGGTGCTTGAAGAGGCCGGCCGCGACATCGATGCGGAAGCCGTCGACGCCCCGGTCCAGCCAGAAGCGCAGCGCGTGGTCGAAGTGGGCGCCGACCTCGGGGTTGCGCCAGTTCAGATCGGGCTGCTCGGGCGTGAACATGTGCAGGTACCACTGGCCGGGCGTGCCGTCCGGCTCGGTGATGCGGGACCATGCGGGGCCGCCGAACATGGCGTGCCAGTTGTTGGGCGGCTCGGCCCCGTCCGGGCCGCGGCCGTCGGCGATGTGGAAGCGGGCGCGGGCCGCGCTGCCGGGCGCCGAGTCCAGCGCCTGGGAGAACCACGGGTGCTCGCTGGAGCAGTGGTTGGGGACGATGTCGAGGAGCACCTTGATGCCGAGCCGCCGGGCGTCCGTCATCAGCAGGTCGAACTCCGCGAGATCGCCGAAGAGCGGGTCCACGTCGCAGTAGTCGGCCACGTCGTAGCCGTGGTCGTGCTGCGGGGAGGGGTAGAAGGGGCTCAGCCAGATGCCGTCGACGCCGAGCTTCTTCAGGTACGGCAGTCCGGCCCGGACCCCGGCGAGATCGCCGATCCCGTCCCCGGTGCTGTCCAGGAAGCTGCGGACGTACACCTGGTAGATCACTGCGTCGCGCCACCAGTGGTGCGTGTTGAGGGACACCCGTCGACCTGTCTGTTCGTGCCAGCGGTTATGCATGCATGTTAAGTAGGCATGTCGAAGAGGTGTCAACGAGTAGGCAGGAAACAGCGGAAAGTTGGTCCCTTACGCCCCATTTTATGGACGCCTTTGAGGCCGCAGCGAGATCAGCGCGATACCTAACATGTAACTAAGAAGAGCTGAGACGACCGCGTGAAGGGTCAGCCGCGGTGCGAGATGTCCGCCAGCTCCCGCGCCAGTCGCCGTACCGCCGTTGTCGGCGTCTCGTGCCCCGTCATCGCGTCGCGCACCACGGCCTGCACGGCCAGGCTGACCTGGTCGTAACGGGGACTCTTGGGACGCGGGGCGGCGGCGAGCACGCTCGCGCGCAGCGTCGGCAGATAGGGGAACTTCCGGATCAGCGCCGGGTCCCGGTAGAGCGCCGCCCGTACGGGCGGCAGCGCACCCCTGGTGAGGACCTGCCGCTGCACCGGCTCGCTGGTGAGGTACGCGATCAGGCGGGCGGCCGACCCGGGATGCCGGGCATGCGCGTTGACCGCGAGATTGGAGCCGCCGAGCACACTCGCGCCCGGGCCGTCGGGTCCGGGCAGCGGCACCGCACCGATCTTCCCGGCGACCGCGGAGCCCTTGCCCGACGCGCCGACGTAGGCGTACGGCCAGTTGCGCAGGAAGAGCAGATGTCCGTCCTGGAAGGCCTGCTTGGACTCTTCTTCCTTGTACGCGAGCGCCGTCTTCGGGATCCAGCCGTCGCGCACGCCGCGGGCGAGGAACCCGATGCCCTCACGGGCCGCGGCGGAGTTCACGGTGACGCGTTCGCCCTCGTCACCGAGGATCGTGCCGCCCGCCGAGTAGACCGCCTCGGCGGCGTTCACGGTGAGCCCCTCGTACGGCAGGAACTGGCCGGCGTAGCCGTCGAGCCCGTACTTGGGGGCGATGTCCCTGGCCTGCCGCTCCAGCTCGGCCCAGGTGCGCGGCGGCGGGACACCCTCCTTGGCGAGGACGTCCTTGCGGTACAGGAGGAGCCCGGCGTTGGTGACGTACGGGACGGCGTACAGCCTTCCGTCGTACGTCGCCGTGTCCACGACCGGCGGCAGGAAACTCCCGAGCGGGAAACGCGACCGCTCCAGCGGCGCGATCCAGCCGGCGGCGGCGAACTCCGAGGTCCAGGCGACGTCGATGTTGAGGACGTCGAAGCGGCTCCGGTCGCCGCCGCGCAGGTCGGTCGTCATCTGCGCGTGGGTCTCGTCGGCGGAGTCCGGCAGTTCGACGAGGGTGACCCGCTCGCCGGGGTGGGTGCGGTTCCAGCCGTCGAGCAGGGGTCCCAGATAGTTGGTGAGGTCGCCCGCGGTGGCCAGTGTGAGCGGGCCGCGACCGCCTTCGCGGGGCCCGTCGGACTGCGTGCCCGAGGCCACGTAACCGGTCAGGATCACCGCCGCGACCAGGAGGCCCCTACCGGCGGCGTGTATCCACCGCATAGGTTCCTCCCTGTACACCGGCGCCGGGCACCGTCGCCCGGAGTCAGAGGCCATGTATACCTGTTAGGTATGGGCGATACTAGGGCCTGCGACACATTGGCCCCCGGCACACCGGCCTGCGGCACAGAACAAGAACGCGAGGAGGAGAGCGGGAGTGCGGCTGCCCCTCCTGGCGCTGCTTGCGCGTGGCCCGGCCCATGGCTACGAGCTCAAGCAGGACCTTGAGCAGATGCTGGGTGCCGCGTACCCTCAGCCGAACGTCGGCCAGATATATGTGACGCTCGGCCGCCTGGAGAAGTCCGGGCTGATCGAGGGCGAGGAAGTCGAGCAGTCGAGCCGGCCCAACAAGAAGATCTACCACCTCACCGATGCCGGGCGGGAGGCGCTGCGCGCCTGGTACGAGGAGACGGCGGACGAGCCGCGGGTGCGGGACGAGTTCTTCATGAAACTCGCGCTCGCCCCGACGACCGGTCTCGCCGACCGGATCGCCCTGATCAACAAACAGCGGCGCCAATACCTGAACACCATGCGCAGTCTGTCGAAGCTCGCCGCGGCCGAGAACCGGGACAACCGCATCGCCCAGTTGCTCGTCGAGGGCGCCATGCTGCATCTCCAGGCCGACCTCGACTGGCTGGAGCGCTGCCAGGAGGAGTTGGAGGAGCTGGAGTGAGCCACACCGCTCCTTTGGTGCGCGCCGAGGGTCTGGTCAAGACCCACTTCGGCGAGGGTGCGCCCGCGTACGCCGTGCGCGGGGTGGACCTCGCCGTGCGGCAGGGCGAGTTCGTGGCCGTCACCGGCCCGTCCGGTGCCGGGAAGTCGACCTTGCTGCATCTGCTCGGCGGGCTCCAGCGGCCGGACAGCGGCTCCCTCTGGCTGGACGGCGAGTGCACCGACGCGTACGGCGAGGCCCGCTGGGCGGTGGAGCGCAGGCGCCGTATCGGCATCGTCTTCCAGTTCTTCAACCTGGTGTCGAACCTGTCGGTCGCCGACAACGTCGAGCTGCCGGCCCTGCTCGCCGGGGTCTCTCCCAAGCGGGCGCGCGCCGAGCGCGAGCAGCTCCTCGCCGAGCTGGGCCTCGAGGGCAAGGAGCGCAGCATGCCGGGCGAGCTGTCCGGTGGCGAGCAGCAGCGGGTGGCGCTGGCCCGGGCCCTGGTCAACCACCCGCCCCTGCTGCTGGCCGACGAGCCGGCGGGCAGCCTCGACAGCAAGGGCACGCGCGAGGTCATGCGGCTGCTGACCCGCTTCCACCAGCGCGGCCAGACCATCGTGCTCGTCACCCATGACGCCCGGCTCGCGAGCGCCGCGGACCGGGTGATCAGCTTCTTCGACGGGCGCATCGCCGACGACGCGGAACTCGACGGCACCCCGTCGCGCGGCGCCGGGATATCCGGCGTGCTGGAACTGAGGGACTGATCAGCCGTGCACGACCATCCGCAGCGGGACCGCTCCGTCGTACGTGAGCCCTGGGGCGAGCCGAGCGCACACGGGCCGAGCGCACACCGGCCGAGCGCACACGAGCCGAGCCCGTGGCCGGTGCCCGGTCGGTACGGCCGCCGTGGCGCGGGCGGACTGATGCACCGGCCCGGCGTGGCCGGATCGCACCGCCCCACCACACCCGGTCCGCTGAGCCGGCCCGGCGTGCACGCGCCGCGGCACCGGCCCGGGCCGAGAGGCTGAGGCGGCGTGCGGGCCACTCTGCGCTGGGCGCAAGCCGATCTGCGCACGCATCGCGGCGAGGCGCTGTTCATCGTGCTCGCCACCGCCGGCATCGTCGCCTCGCTGCTGCTTGCCGCGGCGCTGTTCGGCTACGCCACCAACCCCTGGCAGCGGGTGTTCACGCAGTCGCACGGTGCCCATGTGTGGATCCACACCGGCCCGTCGGCCGACGCCGCGCGGCTCGCCGAGCTGGACGGCGTCGCGGCGGTGTCGGGCCCGTATCCCACCGCCGCCACGACCGTCGAGTCGCGCGGTACCCGCGCCACCGTCGAGCTGCGGGGCACGGTCGAGCCGCCCGGCAGCGGCCGCCCGCTGCTCACCGCCGGCCGCTGGCTGGACCCCGCCGAGCCGGACGGCGTCGTCCTGGAGAGCAGCCTCGCCCGGTCGCTGTGGGCCGAGCCGGGAGACATCCTCACGCTGCCGGGCACCGTCCGCACGCTGACCGTGCTGGGCGTCGCCGACAGCGCCGAGCCTCGTTACCGCCCCGGGGAGCAGCCGGGCCTCGTATGGTCGCTGCCGTCCACCGTGCGGCGCGCCGACGGGCGCGGCGGCCAGGTCATCGGCCTGCGCCTGGACGATCCCGAGGACACGGACTACGCCGTCCAGCGGGCCGTCACCGTCCTCGGTTCCGGAGCCGTCAGCGAGGTGTCCGACTGGCGCCAGGCACGCGCCGCGGCCCAGGGCGACAACCGGCTGCTCGGGCAGGTGCTCGGCCTGTTCGGGCTCGGCGCGCTGGTCGCCGCCGCCCTGGCCGTCCACGGCGCGATCGGTACCCGTATCCGCGGTCATCTGCGCGACATCTCCGTGCTGAAGGCGATCGGTTTCACGCCGGGCCAGGTGGTGCGCATCTTCCTGCTCCAGCACCTGGCGTTCGCGTTGCTCGGCGCGGTGGTCGCCGCGGCACTCACCCAGGCGCTGGGCCGGCTGATCCCGGGCCGGCTCGGAGACGCCGTGGGCGTGTGGCAGGGGCTGCCGGGACATACCGCGGCGCTCTTCGCGGTGCCCGTGGCGGCGGTCCTCTTCATCGGTGCGACGACCGGCCTCGCGGCATGGCGGGCCGGCCGGGTCCCTCCGGTGCCGGTACTGCGGGCCGCGGCTCCGCTCGGCGGGCGCCTGTCGGGTGTCGCGCGCGGGGCGCTCGGGCTCCGGGTGCTGGGGCTGCGGCTGCCGCCCGCGCTGGTCCTGGGCTGGCACAAGGCGTTCACGCGGCGGCCGCGTTCGCTGGCGACCGTCTCCCGGCTCGCCCTGCCGCTGCTGCTGATCGTGGTGGCGCTGAGCGCGTGGACCACCATCGACCGCTTCCACAGCAGGCCCGAACAGATCGGTCTCGCCGCCGCGCTCACCGTCCGGGCGGACGAGAGTCTGAGCGACCCGGACGCGCGGACCCTGCTGGCCCAGAACCCGCGGGTCGCCGCCGTCCATCCGGGCGTCGAGGTCGCGGCCCTGGTCCCGGGGCAGACCGGCACGATCGCGCTGCGCGGGCTCGGCACGCGCCGGGACCCGTACCCGTTCTCACTGGCCGAGGGCCGCCCCGCCCGCGGCCCCGACGAGGCGGTGGCCGGTCAGGGGCTGCTCGACCTGCTGGACGTGCGCATCGGGGACTGGGTCCGGATGACCGTGGGGGCGCAGCCGCAGATCCTGCACATCGTGGGACGCAGCATCGAGCCGGAGAACGGCGGACGGGTCATCTCCACCTCGCTCGACACGCTCCGCGAGAACGACCCGGGGCTCCGGCCGACCCTCTACCAGCTCCAGCTGCGCCCCCACGCCGACCCGCACCGGGTCGCCGCCGAGCTGACCGCGTCCGCGCACGGGCGCTTCGACGTCCACCCCGTGACGAATCCGGCCGACGGGCTCTCTCCCCTGCGCGGCGTCGTGGTCGGGCTGATCGCCGTACTGGCCCTGATCGGGCTCATCGAACTGCTCACCGCGATCGGCGGCACCATACGCGAGGGCGAGCGGGATCTGCTGGCGTTGAAGGCGATCGGGCTGTCCCCGCGGCAGATCACCGCGGTCACCGTCACCGCCACAGGCTGCACCGCCTTGGCCGCGGTCCTCGTCGGCAGCACGCTCGGAATGCCCCTCGCGCACTGGCTGATCGATGTCCAGGGGAGGTCGAGCGGCATCGGCGCCGGGGTCGCCCAGGGGCCGTCCCCGGTGCTCCTGCTGCTCTTCGGCACGGCCGCGGTGCTGGGTGCCGCCGCGCTCGCCGCACTGCCCGCGGCACGGTCGGGCCGCCGCAGGCTGGCGGACACGTTGAGCGCGGTGGCCTGACCACCACACGGCACCTCGCCCGTTGTCCGGAGCACGAGGGGGCGAGTGGTGCAGGTGGTGCGCGCGTGGTGCAGGTGGTGCGCGTGGGGGGGGGTGGAGCCGGTGGAGCGGGTGGGGCGGGTGGCCGCAGAGGGGTCTCCGGGAGCGGGCGGCCTCCTGCCGCCCGCTCCCCGCCCGCCTACCGGCCCCGCAGCTGCCGGTACTTGGCGACCAGCGCCTTCGTCGACTCGTCCAGACCCGGCACGTCCGCGCCCTCGGTCAGTGCCGGTTCGACGCGCTTGGCGAGGACCTTGCCGAGTTCGACGCCCCACTGGTCGAAGGAGTCGATGTTCCAGACCGCGCCCTGGACGAACACCTTGTGCTCGTAGAGCGCGATCAGCTGGCCGAGCACCGACGGAGTCAGTTCCTTCGCGAGGATCGTGGTCGTCGGGTGGTTGCCCTTGAACGTCTTGTGCGGCACCAGCTGCTCGGGCACGCCCTCGGCCCGCACCTCGTCCGGCGTCTTGCCGAAGGCCAGCGCCTGCGTCTGGGCGAAGAAGTTGGCCATCAGCAGGTCGTGCTGGGCGACCAGGCCGGGCAGCAGATCGGCGACCGGCTCGGCGAAGCCGATGAAGTCGGCCGGGATCAGCTTCGTGCCCTGGTGGATGAGCTGGTAGTAGGCGTGCTGCCCGTTGGTGCCCGGAGTGCCCCACACGACGGGCCCGGTCTCCCACTCCACCGGGTTGCCGTCCCGCTGTACCGACTTGCCGTTCGACTCCATGTCGAGCTGCTGCAAGTAGGCGGTGAACTTGGACAGGTAGTGGCTGTAGGGCAGCACCGCGTGCGACTGGGCATCGTGGAAGTTGCCGTACCAGATGCCCAACAGGCCCAGCAGCAGCGGCACATTGTCCTCGGCGGGGGCGCTCTCGAAGTGCTCGTCGACGATCCTGAACCCGTCGAGCATCTCGCGGAACCGCTCCGGCCCGATCGCGATCATCAGCGACAGGCCGATCGCCGAGTCGAACGAGTAGCGGCCGCCGACCCAGTCCCAGAACTCGAACATGTTCGCCGTGTCGATGCCGAACTCCGACACCTTCTCGGCATTCGTCGACAGCGCCACGAAGTGCTTGGCGACGGCTTCCTGACCGGCCTTCAGCTCGGTCAGCAGCCAGTCGCGGGCCGAGGTGGCATTGGTGATCGTCTCGATCGTGGTGAACGTCTTCGAGGCGATCACGAACAGCGTCTCGGCCGGGTCCAGGTCGCGGACGGCCTCGTGCAGGTCGGCACCGTCCACGTTCGACACGAACCGGACGGTCAGCGAACGGTCGGTGAAGGAGCGCAGCACCTCGTACGCCATGGCCGGGCCGAGGTCCGAGCCGCCGATGCCGACGTTGACGATGTTCTTGATGGGCTTTCCGGTGTGCCCGGTCCACTCCCCCGTACGGACGCGCTCCGCGAAGGTGCTCATCTTGTCGAGCACGGCGTGCACGGCCGGCACCACGTTCTCGCCGTCGACCTCGACGACCGCGTCCCGCGGGGCGCGCAGCGCCGTGTGCAGGACGGCGCGGTCCTCGGTGACGTTGATCTTCTCGCCGCGGAACATGGCGTCCCGCAGCCCGAACACATCGGTCGCGGCGGCCAGCTCGCGCAGCAGCCGCAGCGTCTCGTCGGTGACGAGGTGCTTGGAGTAGTCGACGTGCAGATCGCCGACCTCGAGGGTGTATCCGGCACCGCGCCCGGGGTCGGCCGCGAACAGGTCCCGCAGATGGGTGCCCGCGAGTTCTTCGCGGTGCTTGGCCAGAGCGGTCCACTCAGGCCTCTGGTTGAGCCTGGTACGGCTGTCTGCGTTCATCTCGGACTTCCGCCTTCTTTCCTGCGTGTGCTGCTGCGTCCCTTGCCCCGCTGCCGGTCCCAACCTAATTGATCAGGGCGTGACGTGAGCTGTCGTCGCGCCGTCGTCCGGCTCGACAACAGGTACGTCCGGCGTGAGCGCGGGTATCAACGCGGTGCCGGCCAGCGCGAACAGGACGGCCGCGAACAGCGCGGGCCCGTTCAGCCCGTACACCTGTGCCACGGCGCCGCCCAGCAGGGCGCCGAGCGGGGCGCCGGACGTCGAGGCCGTGCGGAAGGCCGCGGCGATGCGGCCGACCATGGACGGCTCGCTGCGCTGCTGCATCAGCGTGACCTGGTTGACGTTCCACACCATGCCCATGGCGCCGAGCAGCGCCATGCCGACGATCAGGGCGGCGAGCTGGCGGACGGTGCCGATGAGCACCAAGGACGAGGTCTGGACGCCGACGCACAGGAGCAGGGCGCGGACTCTCCCCACGCGGTTCGCGATCCGCTGGGCGACGAAGCCACCGGCGAGGCTTCCGGCCGAGTACGCCGTCATCACGGCCGCGTATCCCGCGTTCCCCGTGTGCAGCCAGCGCGTCACGTGCAGCACCACGGTGGCGATCAGGGCGCCCATGCCGATGTTGCACAGCAGGGTGGCCGCGCAGATCGCGCGCAGCGGCCGGTCACGCCGGAGTGCGCGCAGGCCGTCGGCCATCTCCGCCCGCAGGGTGCTGCCGGCCGGGCGTGGCGCCCGCTCGGGCGCCCGGATCCGCAGGAAGGCCACGAGGGCGGCGGCCAGCAGATAGGTGACCGCGTCCGCGGCGAACGGCACGGCGGCCCCGGCGGCCAGCAACAGCGGCACGAAGGGGCTCGCGAGCAGGCCGCCCGCGAGCTGCTGGCCCGTCATCAGCCTCGCGTTGGCGCTGCCCAGGGCCTCGGGATCCACGAGGGACGGCAGCAGGGCCGTGGAGGCGTTGTCGAAGAGCGTCTGGAGGGTGGTCAGCGAGAAGGCGAGCACGAACAGCAGCGGGATCGACGCGTGTCCGAGCCCGACGGCGAGCGCGAAGGACGCCACCAGTGCCCCGCGTACCGTGTCCACGGCCCACATGGCCCGGCGCTGGTCCACCCGGTCCGCGACGGCGCCGCCGAGCAGACCGAAGAGCAGCCACGGAACGTAGCCGCAGGCGGTCACGGAGGCGATGACGAGGGGATCGTCGGTGAGCCGCACGGCAATCAGGGGTAACGCGGCGGTCCGCAGCGCGTCTCCGAACCGCGACACCACTGCCGCGCTCCACAGCCGCCCGAAGCCCCCGCGCCATGCGGGTGCTGCCACACCACTCGCCTCGGCCGTCGTCACAGCGCCCCCTCCCGGTCCACTCCTGCGAACCGTAACGGGCACCACTGACAGTCGACCGCGCAGCGAGCGGCGAGGCCGTGCGAAACACGTCCGGCCAGGCACTCCTCAGTGCCCGGCCGGTTCTCAATTCCTAGATTTCGCCCCGCAGTTTGGCGAGCGCCTCGGCGAGGATCGCCTCGCCGTCCGCGTCACTGCGCCGCTCCCGTACATACGCGAGGTGCGTCTTGTACGGCTCGGTGCGCGGCGGGTCCGGCGGGTTGTCCTGGTCCTGTCCGGCGGGAAAGCCGCAGCGCGGGCAGTCCCAGGTATCGGGAACCTGCGCGTCGCTGGCGAAGCTGGGCTGCGTCTCGTGCCCGTTGGAGCACCAGAAGGAGATGCGCAGCCGCGGCGCGGACTCGCCGCGCTCGGCCTCGCCCATCGGCCCCGCCCCGACCCGGCTTCCTCGGATCGCGTTGCCACTTGCCACGGTCGTAACTCCCTGCGTGATGGTGCCGCGAAGCGAGTCGGCGTGACGCTTCGCTGCGAGCGCCTCAGTCTACGTAAGGCCCAACGCGCGTCCAGTGATTGGAGTTACACCCCGCCCTCCAGACGCAAGCCCCATGATAGGCCGCGTCCGAAGACTCGTACCGAACATGGGGCGTTACGTGCGATATGCGTGGTCGTGCCGGCGTCAGCCCACGACTACCTACCTGTTGACCTTCATCAGGATGCCGAGCACGACAATGGACGCGAACCACAACAGACCGATCACCACGGTGATCCGGTCGAGGTTGCGCTCGGCGACCGAGGAGCCGCCGACGGACGACTGCATGCCGCCACCGAACATGTCGGAGAGGCCGCCGCCCTTCCCCTTGTGCATCAGCACCAGCAGCATCAGCAGCAGGCTGAAGACGATCAGGGCGATCGAGAACCCCAAAACCACGGCTGGACCAACTTCCTCGGAACTGGATGGACGACAACGGGGGCCGAAGCTTTTCCGGTGAGCTCTGTGCGTGCTCACTTTCAGAGCCCTCGGCCCCCGCAAGGGTACGACGGATCGCCGCTACCGCATACTCACTGGTCGCGGAAGCGCGCGATCTTGACGAACTCGTCGGCGTCGAGCGAGGCACCGCCGACCAGGGCGCCGTCGATGTCGGGCTTCGCCATGATCTCCGCGACGTTCCCGGACTTCACGGAGCCGCCGTACTGGATGCGGACCTGGTCGGCCAGCTCCTGGGAGTACAGCTCGGCGAGCTTGGCGCGGATGGCCGCGCAGACTTCCTGGGCGTCGTCGGCGCCGCAGACCTTGCCGGTGCCGATGGCCCAGACGGGCTCGTACGCGATCACGATGGTCTCGGCCTGCTCGGCCGGGACGTCCTTGAGGCCGCCCTCGACCTGGGTGAGCGTGTGCGTGACGTGGTTGCCCGCCTCGCGCACCTCCAGCTCCTCGCCGACGCACAGGATCGGGATCAGGCCGTGCCTGAAGGAGGCCTTGACCTTGGCGTTGACGATCTCGTCGGTCTCGTGGTGGTACTGCCGGCGCTCGGAGTGGCCGACCGCCACGTACGTGCACTTGAGCTTGGCCAGCATCGAGCCGGAGATCTCGCCGGTGTAGGCGCCGGAGTCGTGCGCCGAGACGTCCTGGGCGCCGTACTTGATCTTGAGCTTGTCGCCGTCGACCAGGGTCTGCACGGAGCGCAGGTCGGTGTAGGGCGGCAGGACGGCGACCTCGCAGGCCTCGTAGTCCTTGTCGGCCAGGGCGAAGGCGAGCTTCTGGACGTGGGCGATGGCCTCGAGGTGGTTGAGGTTCATCTTCCAGTTGCCCGCCATCAGCGGCATGCGCGAAGTCACGGTGTTCAGTCCTCCAGTGCGGCAAGGCCGGGGAGCGTCTTGCCCTCGAGGTATTCGAGGGAGGCGCCGCCGCCGGTCGAGATGTGGCCGAATGCCGTCTCGTCGAAGCCCAGGATGCGGACGGCCGCGGCGGAGTCGCCACCGCCGACGACCGTGAAGGCCTGGGAGTCGACGAGGGCCTGGGCGACCGCCTTGGTGCCCTCGGCGTAGTCGGGGTGCTCGAAGACGCCCATGGGGCCGTTCCAGAAGACGGTGGCCGCGTCGGCGAGCTTCGATGCGTACAGCTTGCGGGTCTCAGGACCGATGTCGAGACCCTCCTGGTCGGCCGGGATGGCGTCCGCGGCGACGGTGGTGGGGTTGGCCGGGGCCTTCGTCTTGAGGTCCGGGAACTCCGTGGAGACCAGCACGTCGACGGGGAGGACCAGCTCGACGCCGTTCTTCTCCGCGCGCTCCATGTACTCCTTGACGGTCGGGATCTGGTCCTCCTGGAGGAGGGAGATGCCGACCTCGTAGCCCTTGGCCTTGAGGAAGGTGTAGGCCATGCCGCCGCCGATCAGCAGGCGGTCGGCCTTGCCGAGCAGCTGGTCGATGACGGCGAGCTTGTCGGAGACCTTGGCGCCGCCGAGTGCGACCACGTAGGGGCGCTTGACGTCCTCGGTGAGCTTCTTCAGGACGTTGACCTCGGTGGCGATGAGGTAGCCCGCGTAGTGCGGCAGGCGTGCCGGGAGGTCGTACACGGAGGCGTGCTTGCGGTGCACGGCGCCGAAACCGTCGCCCACGTAGATGTCGGCCAGGGCCGCCAGCCGGTCGGCGAACGCGCCGCGCTCGGCGTCGTCCTTGGACGTCTCGCCCGCGTTGAAGCGCAGGTTCTCGATGACCGCTACCTGGCCGGGCTGGAGGCCGTTCACGGCGTCGTGGGCGGCGGGGCCCACGGTGTCCTGGGCGAACGCGACGGGCGCGCCGAGGAGTTCACCGAGCCGCTCCGCCGCGGGCAGCAGGGAGAAGGCCGGGTCCGGGGCGCCCTTGGGGCGGCCCAGGTGCGAGGCGACGACCACCTTGGCACCGGCCTCGGCCAGCGCCTTGACCGTCGGCAGGACGGCGCGGATGCGGCCGTCGTCGGTGATGAGGCCGTCGGCCAGCGGCACGTTCAGGTCGGCGCGGACGAAGACCCGCTTGCCGTCCACGCCTTCGGCGAGAAGTTCGTCGATCGTCTTCATGAAGGGACTCCTAGGAAGGCTCTGGTGATCCGGGAGGGCTGATCGATCAGTACGTGAGACAGGGCTCGGACAGCGCGGCTTTGCGCTGCCCGAGCCCTGCTCTACATCGAGGTGCCTGCTCCGGGACTTAGAGCTGGTTGCCGACGAAGACCGTGAGGTCGACGAGGCGGTTGGAGTAGCCCCACTCGTTGTCGTACCAGCCGAGGATCTTCACCGAGGTGCCCTCCATGACCATGGTCATGGCCGAGTCGAAGGTGCAGGACGACGGGTCGCCGACGATGTCCGAGGAGACGATCGGGTCCTCGGTGTACGACAGGTAGCCCTGCAGCTCGCCCTCGGCGGCCTTCTTGAACGCGGCGTTGACCTCGTCCTTGGTGACCTCACGGGAGACCTCGACGACCAGGTCGGTGGCCGAGCCCGTGGGGACCGGGACGCGCATGGAGATGCCGTCCATCTTGCCCTTGAGCTGCGGGAGGACCAGCGCGGTGGCCTTGGCGGCACCCGTGGTGGTCGGGATGATGTTCTCGGCGGCGGCACGGGCGCGGCGCAGGTCCTTGTGCGGGAAGTCAAGGATGCGCTGGTCGTTCGTGTACGCGTGGATGGTGGTCATCAGGCCCTTGACGATGCCGAAGTTCTCGTCGAGAACCTTGGCCATCGGCGCCACACAGTTGGTGGTGCAGGACGCGTTCGAGATGACGTTGTGCTTCGCCGGGTCGTACTTGTCCTCGTTGACGCCGAGGACGATGGTGATGTCCTCGTCGGAGGCCGGAGCCGAGATGAGGACCTTCTTGGCGCCGCCGGCGATGTGCTTCTCGGCGTCGGCCTTCTTGGTGAAGATGCCGGTCGACTCGATGACGATGTCGACGTTCAGCTCGCCCCACGGGATGTCGGCGGGGTTGCGCTCGGAGAACACCTTGATGGTCTTGCCGTCCACGGTGATCGTGTCGGCGGTGTGCGTCACCTCGGCCTTGAGACGGCCCAGAATCGTGTCGTACTTCAGCAGGTGAGCGGTGGTCGCGGTGTCACCCAGGTCGTTGACAGCCACGATCTCGATGTCTGCACCCTGCTCCAGCAGCGCGCGGAAGTAGTTACGACCGATGCGGCCAAAGCCGTTGATGCCTACGCGGATCGTCACGAACCGATCTCCTCGTTAGGTACGCCGGCATTCGACGCCGGCGAGTTGTATGGGATGTCCCCGACCGCCTACGACCCTACCTCCCTGAAGCCCCTGTGGTGACATCGAGATGCCCCATACACGGCGAGGCGGTCCGTACCCACCAGTAGGGGTACGGACCGCCCCGTCCTTGAGGCCTGACCACTCGTTTCGGTTACACGACACCAACTGCCGTTGACCGACCGGAGTCAGCCACCCAGCGCCGTCAGCGCCTTCCCGATCAGCGCCGTACGGTCGGCCGCCGCGGTGACGTGCTCCAGGCCGAAGCCGAACAGCACGGTGTCACGCGTGGTGACCGCTCCGTAGGTCTTGAAGAGCGCTCCGGAGCGCGCCCAGTCCTTGAGGACGGCCGGGCTGCCCGCGGGCGGTCCGGGCACGCTCCAGGCCCCGAGCGAGGTCTCGAAGCCCTCCGCCTGGGTGGCGGTGCCACCGACGACGAGGGAGGCGTCGTCGGCGAGGACACCGTGACCGCCGGAGCTCGGGTCGGTGATGTAGCTCAGCGAGACCTCGACCGACTTGCCGGCGTACGCGCTCAGGTCGAAGCCGACCTGCTGCCATCCGGTGGAGGCGCCGGTGAAGCTGTTCCAGGAGCCGCTGGTGCCGGTCGCGGTGCAGCCGCCGGCCGCCACGGTCAGGTAGTGCTTGAGCCAGGGGTGCTCGGCGACGAGGAACCCTGCCTCACAGTCCGCCGGGACGGTGGCTCCGGTGGCGCCGCCCGCCTCGGGGAGGGTCGTCCAGTCGTCGGCGCCGGTGGTGTGGATCTCCAGCACCGCGTGGTCGTAGCCGGGCTCCGTGTCCCACAGGAGCTGGGTGCGCAGGGTCGGCTTGTCGGCCGCGCCCACCCCGGTGAGATCGATGGTGCGGGTGAGTCGCTTGTAGGCGTCGTCGGTGTGGACGGCGGCCGCCATGGAGGAGCCCCCGTGCGGTCCGTACGGGTTGACGGTCCCGGCGAACTGGCCCGCACCGGCGCTCGCGAACTGCGGATACGTGGCGACGGACAGCTCGTCCGAGGTGACGCCGTAGGTGCCCGCCGCGTTCAGCGGGTTGCCCGGCGCGTCGCCCAGGGCGCCCGTGGACCCGTCGAGCTTGCCGGAGCCGGTGAAGCCGTTGGCCCCCGGAGTCGACGTACGCGAATAGGCGCCCAGGTAGTACTGGCTGAAGTCGTTCGACAGGGTGCCGTCGCCGAGGTCGACGCTGCCGCCCGCCAGCTCGCCCGCCTCGATCAGCTTGCCGCCCTCGTTGAGGAAGGCGCGCAGCTGGAGCTGGGTGGGGTTGCCCGGCCGGGCCGCGCCCGTGTAGTGGACGACGGTCTTGAAGTGGTCGAGCACGCCGAGCGCGTCGGGCGCGCCCTGGGTGGCGACGTCCCAGACGAGCGCCTTGTGGCCGTTGGCCTTCAGGGCGTCGACGTACTTCTGGGCCTGTGTGGCGGTCGCGCCCTCCTCGGCGACCACGAGGGTGTCCGCCTTCGGCCGCTCGGCCACGGTGTACGTGAAGTGCGCACTGGACGTCTTCTTGCCGCTCCTGGTCTCGCCGGTGAACCAGACCTCGACCTTGTCGCCCGGCTCGCCGTCCTGGACCTTGGTGCGGTACTCGTCGAAGTACAGGTTGTCGTCGCCCCCGTACGTCTCGCCGCCCTTCCAGGCCTTGAGCGCCATGTCCTCGGTGCGGCCGGCGTTGACGCGGTACTTGAGCTCCTTGTCGCGCACGGACTTGCGTACGACGACGGAGACCTCCTGGTCGGCGCCGCGGGAGTACGACGTGGAGAACGTCGCCGGGGTGAAGTCGGGCGCGTCGATGCCCACCGTGGAGGACGGCTTGTCGGGATGGGCGGCGGTCTCGGCGACGGAGAGCGCGAACGGGATGTTCTTCTCGAACTCCTGCTTGATCAGCTTCTCGTCGTCCGGGAAGTTGAAGACCGACTGGCAGTCGGCCGCGTTCCAGGTGTCGTTCGGGTCGATGTCCGACGCGGTCTGGCACGTCGACATCTCGGGCGTGAACATCGCCATGCCGTTGACGTTCGAGGCGTGGCCGTCCGCCTCGCCGTTGGTGGTGTACAGCTCCGAGGAAACCTGCGGGCGGTAGCCCGGGACCGCGGAGTTGTCCGGCGTACCGGCGAGGGACTTGTAGGCGATGTCGTCCGGGCTCGGCGTCGCCACCTGCCAGTCCACTCCGTAGAGGAGCAGTTCGGCGGCGGAGTGGTAGTTGATGCCGTACGTGAAGCCGATGCGCTTCTCGAAGGCGTCCAGGGCCTTGGTCTCGGGCTCGGAGCCGGGGCTCGCGCCGCGGTAGGTCTGGCTGGTGGGGTTGGGGGACGAACCCTCGTCGTCGTAGCCCCACTTGTAGGAGAAGTTGCGGTTGAGGTCGACGCCGTCGCCGGTGCTGATCGTGCCGTCGCCGTTGACGTCCCGCAGGTTCTTGCGCCACAGACGCGTGTCGGAGTTCTGGAACGTGTAGTCGTAGCCGTCGGGGTTGGCCGAGAGGACGAACCACAGTTCCGTCGAGTCGACGATCTTCTTGATGCGCTTGTCCTTGGAGTAGTTGTCCAAGTAGTAGTGCATCAGCCGCCGGGTCATCTCGGGCGTGATCCACTCGCGCGCGTGCTGGTTGGACATGTACAGCGCGGAGGGCTTGGCGCCGTCCTTGGTCTTCTTCGCGCCCTTGGTCAGTTTGAGCGCGAGGATGTCCTGGCCGTTCAGGGTCTTGCCGATGGAGACGACCTTGGTGAGGTCGGGGTGGGCCGCGCCCGTCCTGACGATCTCCTCCTCGAGACCGCCCTTTCCGCTGTACGGGCGGAACACGCCCTGCGCCGCGTCCTCGACACGCGCCTCGGCCTTGGCCGAAAGTGTGTGCTCGGTGAGCTCCACACCCTGCTTCTCCAGCTTCCGGGCCTGCTTGTCGGTGAGGTAGACCTCGACCGTGGCCGTGCCCTTCTCCGGCGCCTGTGCACCGAGTTCATGGCCGTCCTGCCCGGCCGCGAGCAGCAGGGGTACCTGCTGCTTCGTGACCTCGGCGCGGAACACCTTCACGGCGTCCGCATCCGGCTTGGGCGAACTGCCGCTGTCCGCCTGGGCGATGGGCGCCATGCCCGCTCCCCCGAGCAGCAGCGCGCCGGCAGCGAGGATCGATCTCGCTCTTCGTCTCATGAGCCCCCCTTGCAGTGGTTCGCCACAGCAGCGAACAGATGCCAGGCTCATGACACTCCATGATCGAGTCAAGGGCGCCTCAAAGACAGCGAAACGCCGGTGCCGACCACCCAAGTGGGTGTCGGCACCGGCGTGTTGGACTCTCGGCCTGCGTCGTTCCTCGCGCGTCAGCCTGCGAGGTTGTCTGCCATCTCCTCGGTGAGGTTGGACTCCGTGCCCGGGATGCCGAGGTCCTGCGCGCGCTTGTCGGCCATGGCCAGCAGACGGCGGATACGGCCGGCGACGGCGTCCTTGGTCAACGGCGGGTCGGCGAGCGCGCCCAGCTCCTCCAGGGAGGCCTGTTTGTGCTCCATGCGCAGCCGCCCTGCGGCCGCGAGGTGCTCCGGCACCTCGTCGGCGAGGATCTCCAGCGCGCGCTGCACCCGGGCACCGGCGGCGACGGCGGCGCGGGCCGAGCGGCGCAGGTTGGCGTCGTCGAAGTTGGCGAGACGGTTCGCCGTGGCGCGGACCTCGCGGCGCATCCGCCGCTCCTCCCAGGCCAGCACGGACTCGTGCGCGCCGAGGCGGGTGAGGAGGGCGCCGATGGCGTCACCGTCCCGTACGACCACGCGGTCCACGCCCCGCACCTCGCGGGCCTTCGCCGCGATCGACAGGCGGCGGGCGGCGCCGACGAGGGCGAGGGCGGCCTCCGGGCCCGGGCAGGTCACCTCCAGGGAGGAGGAGCGGCCGGGCTCGGTCAGCGAGCCGTGGGCCAGGAACGCGCCGCGCCAGGCCGCCTCGGCGTCGCAGGTGGCCCCCGAGACCACCTGCGGGGGCAGCCCGCGGATCGGACGGCCACGGCCGTCGACGAGGCCGGTCTGGCGGGCCAGCTGGTCGCCGCCCGCGACCACGCGGACGACATAGCGGGAGCCGCGGCGCAGTCCGCCGGGCGCCATCACGATCAGTTCGGAGCTGTGGCCGAAGATCTCCAGGATGTCCCGTTTGAGGCGGCGGGCCGCCATCGCGGTGTCCAGCTCCGCCTCGATCACGATCCGGCCGCTCACCAGGTGCAGGCCGCCCGCAAACCGCAGGATCGCCGAGACCTCTGCCTTTCTGCAGCAGGTCCGGGTGACGGGAAGCCGGGAAATCTCGTCCTTCACCGCTGCCGTCATCGCCATGGGCCGATCCTTCCATGCATCCGAAAAATACGGTCGTACGCGGCGGCCAACAGCTCCGGGTCGTGCCGAGGAGAACCGTCGGTCCGGGCCACCGGCGCCAGCTCGACCGCTGCCCCGAACCGCTTGGCGGCATCGGTGAGCGACTCTCGGTCGGGCACGGCGGCCTCGTCGGCCAGCACCACGTCCAGGGCGAGTTTAGGGGCGTGTCGTCCCAAAACCTCCAAATGACGCTGCGGGGAGAAGCCATCGGTTTCTCCGGGCTGCGGGGCGAGGTTCAGCGAGAGTACCCGGCGCGCCTTCGTCTGCGAGAGGGCGTCCAGGAGTTCGGGCACCAGGAGGTGCGGGATCACCGAGGAGAACCAGGAGCCGGGTCCGAGCACCACCCAGTCCGCGTCGAGGACCGCCGCGACGGCCTCGGGCACGGCCGGCGGGTCGTGCGGCACGACGTGCACGGACTGCACCTCGCCGGGCGTGAGCGCGACGGTCGCCTGGCCCCGGACGGTGTCGATGTCCTCGGGCCGGTCCGGGTCATGTCCCTTGACCAGCGCCTGGAGCTCCAGGGGCACGGCGGACATGGGCAGCACCCGGCCGTGCGCGCCCAGCAGCTTGCCGACCAGGTCGAGGGCCTGGACGTGATCCCCGAGCTGCTCCCACAGGGCGACGATCAGCAGATTGCCGACGGCGTGCTCGTGCAGGTCTCCCTGGGACTGGAAGCGGTGCTGGATGACGCGGGCCCAGGTCTGGCCCCAGTCGTCGTCGCCGCACAGCGCCGCGAGGGCCTTGCGCAGGTCGCCGGGCGGGAGCACGCCCAGCTCGTCGCGCAGGCGCCCGCTGGAGCCGCCGTCGTCGGCCACCGTGACGACGGCGGTGAGGTCGCCGGTGATCCGGCGCAGGGCGGCGAGCGAGGCGGACAGGCCCATGCCGCCGCCGAGGGCGACGACCTTGGGCTGGGCGCCCCGGCGGCGCGGCTTGCCGCCGCGCGCCTCGGGGGCCTTGCCGCCGCGCTCCTCGGGGGCCATGCGGCGCAGCCTGCTCAGCCGCAGAGCACGTCCGGTCATTCTCGGCCCATGTCCCGGTGGACGACGACCGTCTCCACTCCCTCGGCGGCCAGCCGGGCGGCGAGCTTCTCGGACGTGGCGACCGAGCGGTGCTTGCCACCGGTGCAGCCGACGGCGATGGTCACATAGCGCTTGCCCTCGCGCCGGTAGCCGGCGGCGATGAGCCGGAGCAGCTCGGCGTAGCGGTCGAGGAACTCCTTGGCGCCGGGCTGGTTGAAGACGTACGCCGAGACCTCCTCGTTGAGGCCGGTGAAGGGGCGCAGCTCCGGGACCCAGTGCGGGTTGGGCAGGAACCGCATGTCCACGACCAGGTCGGCGTCGACCGGGAGGCCGTACTTGAAGCCGAAGGACATGACGGTGGCCCGCAGCTCGGGCTCCTCGTCTCCCGCGAACTGGGCGTCCATCTTGGCGCGCAGCTCGTGCACGTTCAGGCTGGAGGTGTCGATCACCAGGTCGGCGTCGCCGCGCAGCTCGCGCAGGAGCTCGCGCTCGGCGTCGATGCCGTCGACGATGCGGCCGTCGCCCTGAAGGGGGTGCGGGCGGCGCACGGACTCGAAGCGGCGGACCAGGGCCTCGTCGGAGGACTCCAGGAAGACGATCCGCCGGGTGACGTTCTTCGACTCCAGGTCGGCGAGGGACTCGCGGAGGTTGTCGAAGAAGCGTCGGCCGCGTACGTCGACGACGACCGCGATCCTGGCCACGTTGCCCTGGGAGCGGGCGCCGAGCTCCACCATGGTGGGGATCAGCGCGGGCGGGAGGTTGTCGACGACGAACCAGCCGAGGTCCTCGAGACACTTGGCGGCCGTCGACCGGCCGGCTCCGGACATGCCGGAGATGATCACCAGCTCGGGGATGACCGCGTCGGGGACCCCGGCTGTTTCGATGCCCGTACTCACCTGTGCTCCGTTTTCCTGTGCCGCTTGCTGCGGGGCCTGATCCTCGCCTGATTCCTTGTGCGCTTCCTGGCCCTGCGCTGAGCGTTCTTCTTGGCGCTCTTCGTGCTCGGTCATGTCTCCTGCCCCCGTCGCTCGTCCGAGGTGCCCGCGGACACGGGCTCCTGGGAGGAACCCGCCGTCGTCCCGGGTTCCTCGTCTTCCATGATCTCTCCAGTCGCCGTGTTCACGGCGGGGACGGCCGGGGCCGCCTGGGCGAAGGCCACGGCGATCGTCTCGGCCGTCTTGCGGCCGATGCCCGGAACCTCACAGATCTGGTCGATGGTCGCGGATCGCAGCTTCTTCACTGAGCCGAAATGCTTGATCAGCGCCTGTTTGCGAGTCTCGCCGAGACCCGCCACGTCATCCAGGGGGCTCGCCCGGAAACGCTTGGCGCGTTTGGTGCGCTGGTAGGTGATCGCGAAGCGGTGCGCCTCGTCACGGACGCGCTGGAGCAGGTAGAGGCCCTCGCTGGTGCGGGGCAGGACGACCGGGTCGCCGTCGTCCGGCAGCCAGACCTCCTCCAGACGCTTGGCGAGGCCGCAGACGGCGATGTCGTCGATGCCGAGCTCGTCGAGCGCCCTCTTGGCGGCCGCGACCTGGGGCTGGCCGCCGTCGACGACGACCAGCTGCGGCGGGTAGGCGAAGCGCTTGGGGCGGCCCTCGTCGTCCTTCAGCTCACCGTCCTTCAGGTCACCGTCGGCCCACTCGCCGGTCCTCTCCTTCTCGGAGAGGTAGCGCCTGAAGCGGCGGGTGATCACCTCGTGCATGGAGCGGACGTCGTCCTGGCCTTCGAAGCTCTTGATCTGGAAGCGCCGGTACTCGCTCTTGCGCTGGAGTCCGTCCTCGAAGACCACCATGGAGGCCACGACGTCGTCGCCCTGGAGATGCGAGATGTCGTAGCACTCGATCCTGAGGGGCGCGCTGTCCAGGTCGAGCGCCTCGGCGATCTCCTCCAGGGCGCGCGAGCGGGTGGTCAGGTCGGAGGCGCGCTTGGTCTTGTGCAGCGCGAGCGACTGCTGGGCGTTGCGCTGCACGGTCTCCATCAGGGACTTCTTGTCGCCGCGCTGCGGAATGCGCAGCGACACGATCGATCCGCGGCGCCCGGTGAGCCATTCCTGGACGGGCTCCACGGGGTCGGGCAGCGCGGGGACGAGAACCTCCTTGGGCACGGAGTCGCCGGTCTCCTCGCCGTAGAGCTGCTGGAGGGCGTGCTCGACGAGATCCGCGGTGGTGACGGCCTCGACCTTGTCGGTGACCCAGCCGCGCTGGCCGCGTACGCGTCCGCCGCGTACGTGGAAGATCTGCACGGCCGCTTCCAGCTCGTCCTCGGCGACCGCTATCAGGTCCGCGTCGGTCGCGTCGGCGAGCACGACCGCGTTCTTCTCCATGGCCTTCTTCAGGGCCCCGATGTCGTCGCGCAGCCGAGCGGCCTTCTCGTACTCCATCTCCTCGGCCGCGTCCGTCATCTGCCGCTCCAGGCGGCGGATGTACGTACCCGTGCGGCCTGCCATGAAGTCGCAGAACTCCTCGGCGAGTTCACGGTGCTCCTCGGCGGAGACGCGCTCCACGCAGGGCGCCGAGCACTTGCCGATGTAGCCGAGGAGGCAGGGGCGGCCGGTGCGGGCGGCGTTCTTGAAGACGCCGGCCGAGCAGGTACGGACGGGGAAGACGCGCAGCAGCAGGTCGACGGTGTCGCGGATCGCCCACGCGTGCCCGTACGGCCCGAAGTACCGCACGCCCTTGCGCTTGTGGCCGCGCATCACCTGCACCCGCGGGAACTCCTCGTTCATCGTCACGGCGAGGTACGGGTAGCTCTTGTCGTCGCGGTACTTGACGTTGAACCGGGGGTCGTACTCCTTGATCCAGGAGTACTCCAGCTGCAGCGCCTCGACCTCCGTGGACACCACCGTCCACTCCACGGACGCCGCTGTGGTGACCATGGTGCGGGTGCGCGGGTGGAGGCCCGCCAGGTCCTGGAAGTAGCTCGCCAGGCGCTGGCGCAGGCTCTTCGCCTTCCCGACGTAGATCACCCGGTGGTGCTCGTCGCGGAATTTGTAGACCCCGGGTGAGTCCGGGATCTCTCCCGGCTTGGGGCGGTAGCTGGAGGGGTCGGCCATGTCTCACACCCTACTGGCGGGGGCTGACAGCGCGGCGACCCTGTGGACAAGGCCGGGGCCTGCCCGGCGGACCGTCGCCGTGGCCCACGGGCGGCGGCCGATGCCGGGGTCGGCTCGGGCCATTCGGGAGGTGCTGGGCAACGATGCGAGGACGTCGTCGAGGTGAAAGACGTGCGAGGTGACGGCCACGAGGGCGCCGGCGAAGGAGGGAGCGCATCCGGACGCCGCAGTTCAGCAGGTTGCGCATCAGGTGTTGTCGGAGCTTGGGCAACACGCTTCAATGCGGTGGAACTCGGGGTCCGCACACCGCGCCCACCTGCGAGCACGCCCCGCACGCCCACCGGGCGGCCCCGACGACCCCGTACGCGAACGGCCCGACCAGCCGTCGTGAACACTCACAGAAAGGCCCCCTGCATGCGGCACGGCACACAGCACGCGGACCTCGCCACGGACGAGTTGGAGACGGCGCTGCGCGGCGGACCCTTCCATGTGGCGCTGCGCACCGCGATCGCCGCCCGCGGGCTGCCCTTGCAGCGCGTGCAGCACCATCTGTCGCGGTACGGGGTCAAGGTCGGCGTGACGAGCCTGAGCTACTGGCAGCAGGGCGCCCGGCGGCCGCAGCGCCCCGAGTCGCTGCGGGCCGTACGCGCGCTGGAGGAGATCCTCCAGCTGCCGGACGAGTCGCTGATCCGGCTGCTCGCCACGGCCGACGAGCAACCCGGCGCCGACCGTCCCGGGAGCCGTTCGTACCGCTCCCTGGTGGAGGCTTCGGGGGTGCTGGAGCGACTGTTCGCCGAGTTGGGGTCGCCGCTCGACGGCGGACTGCACACCCTCGGCCACCACGAACGCGTACGGATCGGGGCCCACCGCGAGCTGCTGGGCCGCGATTCGCACCACATAGTGCGTGCGCACAAGGATGGCGTGGACCGCTATGTGGCCGTCCACCACGGTGACCCGGGGTGCGCTCCGGAGCGGATGGCGGTGCGCGCGCTGGAGAACTGCCGTACGGGGCGGGTGCGCCGGCACCCCGAGACGGGGGTGCTGGTGGCCGAGCTGCTCTTCGACACCCGGCTGCGCTCAGGAGATACGTTCCTCTTCCGCTACGGCTTCGACGACGGCACGGCCGGCCCGTCCAGCGAGTACGTTCGCGGGTTCGGCTTCCCCGGCGGGCAGTACGCGCTTCAGGTGCGGTTCGACGAAGCGGCGCTGCCGGTGCGCTGCCACCGGTTCACCCAGCACTCGGCCGCCGCCCCGCGCAGCGGCCGCCAGGAGCTGTCGCTGAGCGGACAACACCGCTCGGTCCACCTGGTCGAGCCGAGGGTGCGGTCGGGGATCGTGGGGATCGGGTGGGACTGGGAGTGAGCTGAGGCGTGTCCGCGGGGTCTCCGTCCCAGGGCCGGGGGCCCTCGGCGGAATGACCTAGGCGCCCGAGCCCGCGACGATCTTGCCGTTCCTGGCCTCGACGGACAGCTCGTGCAGCGGCTCGGTCGCCGGGGCCTGCAGCACCTTGCCGTTCGTGGCATCGAACTCGCTGCCGTGACAGGGGCAGGTGAGGGTCGTCCCCGCCAGCTTGTTGATGGCGCACCCCGCGTGCGTGCAGATCGTGCTGTACGCCTTCAGGGACCCGTCCCCGGCCCGGCTCACCACGACGTTCGCGTCCCGGTACAGCTTCGCGGCGCCCTTGGGGATCTCGCTCTCCGCGCCCAGCTCGACCGGCGCGGTGGGCGTGGCCGGCCAACCGCCGTCCGCTCCCGACGAACAGGCCGCGAGGCCGAGCCCGGCGACCGGGGTGAGCGCCGCTCCTCGAAGGACGGTACGACGGCTCGCGGCGGGACGGCCGGGCATGAGGATCTCCACTGGTCAGGGGGCGGTGCATGCCGACCGGGGGTGACCAGGGGTCGGCACGTGCCGTCGACGATACCGGCATGGATCACTGCGCCCCGGGCCGGCCAGAGTCGGCGTAAACGCTTGCGCAAGCGTTTACGCCCGGCCGCCGAATGAGATACGTTCCCGGCCATGAGGCCCGAGGAGCCTTGCCGCAGGGCCCAGGGAGGGGGACACGATGGCGACCATGGCCGACGTGGCGCGAAGCGCGGGGGTGTCCGTGGCCACCGTCTCGCACGTGCTGAACGACACCCGCCCGGTACTGCCCCACACCCGGCAGGCGGTCCTGGACGCCGTCGACGAACTGGGCTACACGCCGAACACCCTCGCCCGCTCCCTCGTCACCTCGCGCACCAGGTCGATCGGACTCGCGGTGTCGGCGATCAGCAACCCGTACTTCACGGAGATCCTCCAGGGCGTCGAGGCAGGTGCGCTGGAGCACGGGTACAGCCTGCTCATCGCCGATCCGCACGACGACCCGAAGCACGAGCAGCGGGTCGTCCGGCTCCTGCACGAACGACGCGTGGACGGCATGATCGTCGCGCCGTCGGCGGACCCGGGCGACCTCGTCGCCTACCTCGGGCGGCACGACGTACCGACCGTGTTCCTCGACCGGCTGGTCGACGTCCCCTCGGACGGCACCGCCCGCTTCGACCAGGTCGGCGCCGAGAACGCCGAGCCGATGGCCCGGCTGGTCACGCATCTCGCCGACCTCGGCCACCGGCGCATCGGTCTGGTCGCCGGGCTGCCCGGGCTGAGCACCACGAACGAGCGGCTCTCCGGTTACCGGCACGGCCTGGCGGCCGCCGGGCTCCCCCACGACGAGCGGCTCGTGGCGCGGGGCGACTCCGAGGCGGCGGGCGCCGAGCGCGCCACCACCGCCCTGCTGTCGCTCGCGGCTCCCCCCACGGCGCTCGTCACCGCCAACAACGCGATGACCATCGGCGCCCTGCGCGCGCTGCGCGGGCGCGGCCTGTCGGTGCCGGACGATCTGGCGCTGTGCTGCTTCGACGACTTCGCCTGGGCGGACCTGTTCGCACCCCGGCTCACCGTGATCTCCCAGCCCAGCAAGGAGATCGGGGCACAGGCCGTACGCCTGCTCCTGGACCGGCTGGCCGCGCCGGACCGGCCCTCCCGCACCCTGCGGTTGCCCAGCACGTTCGTCCACCGCACCTCGTGCGGCTGCCCCGACCACCCCCACAGCTCCGAGAAGGGACCCGTCTCGTGATCGTCGTCGCCGGTGAGGCCCTGATCGACCTGGTACCGCAGGGCGCGGGCGCGCTCGCCGGCCTCAAGCCGGCACTCGGCGGCGGCCCCTACAACACGGCCGTCGCCCTCGGCCGGCTCGGCTCCCCCACGGCCTTCTGCTCCCGCACCTCGCGGGACGCCTTCGGTGAGGCCCTGCTCGACGGGCTGCGCACAGCGGGCGTCGATGTGTCGGCGGTGCAGCGCGGGGCCGAGCCGACCACCCTCGCGGTCGCCACGATCGACGAGCACGGCTCGGCCGCGTACTCCTTCTACGTCGACGGCACGGCGGACCGGCAGTTCGCGGCACCGGACCGGCTGCCGGGCGCCACGCGGGCGGTGTCCTTCGGTACCTGCTCACTGGTCCTGGAGCCGGGCGCGAGCGCCTACGAGGAACTGCTGCGGAGCGCCGCCGCGCAGGGCCTGTTCACCACGCTCGATCCGAACATCCGGGCGGGACTGATCCCCGACCCGGACGCCTATCGGGCGCGTTTCAAGAGCTGGCTGGCGTCGGTGACGCTGCTCAAGCTCTCCGAGGACGACGCCACGTGGCTGGGCGGCAGCCCGCGCGAGTGGCTGGCCTCGGGCCCCTCGGCCGTGGTGCTCACCCGGGGCGGCGACGGACTGACCGTCTTCACCCGGGACGGCGCGGAGCACTCCGTGCCGGGTGAACCGGTCGACGTGGTGGACACGATCGGTGCCGGCGACACCGTCAACGCGGCCCTGCTGCACGGCCTGGCCGCCCGCGACGCCCTGTCTCCGGAAGGGCTCGCGGGCTTGGACGCGGAGGGCTGGACCGAACTGCTCCGGTTCGCCGCCCGGGCGGCGGCGATCACCTGCTCACGGGCGGGTGCGGAACCTCCGTACGCCTCTGAACTGGGCGCGTTCTAGAGCCGGTCCGGCGGCGGGTCGGTGGGCCGGATCGGCGGGGCGGTCCGCGGATCCGGGCCAGACCGGGTCAGGCCGGGCCGGCGGGAGCACGGCACTCCGGAACAGTCCCTGGTGACGTGGGCATCCTGGCGACGCGCAGATCCTTCTTGGCGGACGGGCGGAGGCTCGCCGGGTTCGAGGCGACGGGTGAGATCCGGCGCGGTCACTTCAGTCTTGACTTCGAGGCCGGGCCGCTAGGTGATGTTGTCAAGCTGCAGGGTGCAGGGTCCAGTCGGACATGCGGTTCGTCGAGCCCAGGGTCAGGGCGGCTGACCGTACAACGCACGGCGCCCCACGGGGAGTTCCCGTGGGGCGCCGCGTTTTCCGGACTTGTCAGGCCTTGTTCGCCAGTGTGCCTCAGGCCTTGCGCGCCCGCGTGGTCTTCTTCGCGGGGGCGGTCTTCTTCGTCACGGCGGCCGCCTTCTTGGTGGCCGTGTTGTTGGTGGTCCTGACCGTCGCCGTCTTCTTCGTCGTCGACTTGGCCGCTGCCGTCTTCCTGGCGGCCGTCTTGCGCGGGGCCTTCACGGACGCCGCGTCGCTGATGCGATCGGCGTCGAGAATCTCGCGCAGGAACTTGCCGGTGTGGCTCGTCGGCACCCCGGCGACCTCCTCCGGCGTGCCCTCGGCGACGACGAGACCGCCGCCGGCGCCGCCCTCGGGGCCCATGTCGACGACCCAGTCCGCGGTCTTGATGACGTCGAGGTTGTGCTCGATGACGATGACCGTGTTGCCCTTGTCGACCAGCCCGGAGAGCACGACGAGGAGCTTGCTGATGTCCTCGAAGTGGAGACCGGTGGTCGGCTCGTCGAGGACGTACACCGTTCTTCCGGTGGACCTCCGCTGGAGCTCGCTGGCCAGCTTCACGCGCTGCGCCTCGCCGCCGGACAGGGTCGTCGCGGACTGGCCGAGGCGGACGTAGCCGAGGCCGACGTCGTTCAGCGTGTTCAGATGGCGGGCGATCGCCGGGACGGCCTCGAAGAAGTGCATGGCCTCCTCGATCGGCATGTTCAGGACGTCGGCGATGGACTTGCCCTTGTAGTGGACCTCCAGGGTCTCCCGGTTGTAGCGCGCTCCGTGGCAGACCTCGCACGGGACGTACACGTCCGGCAGGAAGTTCATCTCGATCTTGATGGTGCCGTCACCGGAGCAGTTCTCACAGCGACCGCCCTTGACGTTGAAGGAGAAGCGTCCGGGCAGATAGCCGCGCACCTTCGCCTCGGTCGTCTCCGCGAACAGCTTGCGGACGTGGTCGAAGACTCCGGTGTACGTGGCCGGGTTGGACCGGGGGGTGCGGCCGATGGGCGACTGGTCGACGTGCACCACCTTGTCGACGAGGTCGTCGCCGTCCACGCGCGTGTGTCGGCCGGGGACGCTCCTCGCGCCGTTCAGCTCGCGGGCCAGGTGTGTGTACAGGATGTCGTTGACCAGCGTCGACTTGCCGGAGCCGGACACGCCCGTGACGGCAGTGAGGACGCCCAGCGGGAACGACACGTCGATGTCCTGGAGGTTGTTCTCACGGGCGCCGTGCACCGTGAGCTGCCGGGACGGGTCGCGCGGGCGTCGGATGTCGGGCAGGGGGATGGACTTCTTGCCGGACAGGTACTGGCCGGTCTGCGACTCGGCGTTGGCCAGCAGCTCCTTCAGGGAGCCACTGTGCACGACCTTGCCGCCGTGCTCGCCCGCACCGGGGCCGATGTCGACGATCCAGTCGGCGACCTTGATGGTGTCCTCGTCGTGCTCCACGACGATGAGCGTGTTGCCCATGTCGCGCAGCCGGACCAGGGTCTCGATCAGCCGGTGGTTGTCGCGCTGGTGCAGACCGATGGACGGCTCGTCGAGGACGTACAGGACGCCGACGAGGCCGGAGCCGATCTGCGTGGCCAGGCGGATGCGCTGGGCCTCGCCGCCGGACAGGGTGCCGGCCGCGCGGTTCAGCGACAGGTAGTCGAGGCCGACGTCGACCAGGAAGCGCAGCCGCTCGTTGACCTCCTTCAGGACGCGTTCGGCGATCTTCTTGTCGCGGGCGTTGAGCTTCAGCTTGCCCAGGAAGTCCGCGCAGTCGCTGATGGACATCGCCGCGACCTCGGCGATCGACTTCTCCATGACCGTGACCGCGAGGACGAGCGGCTTCAGACGCGTGCCCTGGCAGGTGGGACAGGGGACCTCGCGCATATAGCCCTCGAAGCGCTCGCGGCTCGCGTCGCTCTCGGCCTCGCTGTGCCGCCGCTTGACGAAGGGGACGGCCCCTTCGAAGGGCGTGGTGTACACACGCTCGCGCCCGTACCGGTTGCGGTAGCGGACCTCGATCTGGGTCTTGTGGCCGTAAAGCAGTGCCTTCTTGGCGCGCTGCGGGAGACCGGCGAAGGGGATGTCGGTCCGGAATCCCAACGCGTCCGCGAGGGCCCCGATCAGCCGGCCGAAGTAGTCCTTGGTGTGTCCGTGCGACCAGGGGTGGATGGCGCCCTCGTCGAGGGACTTCTCCTCGTCCGGGACGATCAGCTCGGCGTCGACCTCCATGCGCGTACCGATGCCGGAGCAGTCGGGGCAGGCGCCGAACGGCGAGTTGAAGGAGAAGGAGCGGGGCTCCAGCTCCTCGAAGGACAGGTCGTCGTACGGGCAGTACAGGTGCTCCGAGTACATGCGCTCGCGCTCGGGGTCGTCCTCGGGGAGGTCGACGAAGTCGAGCACGACCATGCCACCGGCCAGGCCGAGGGCGGTCTCCACGGAGTCCGTGAGGCGGCGCTTGGCGCCTTCCTTCACCGTGAGGCGGTCGATGACCACCTCGATGGTGTGCTTCTCCTGCTTCTTCAGCGTGGGCGGGTCGCTGAGCTGGATCGTCTGGCCGTCGACCCGGGCACGGCTGTATCCCTTGGTCTGGAGATCGGCGAACAGGTCGACGAACTCTCCCTTGCGTTCGCGCACCAGGGGCGACAGGACCTGGAAGCGGCTGCCCTCCGGCAGCTCCAGGACCTTGTCGACGATGGCCTGCGGCGACTGGCGCGAGATCGGGCGGCCGCACTCGGGGCAGTGCGGCTTGCCGATGCGCGCGAACAGCAGACGCAGATAGTCGTAAACCTCTGTGATGGTGCCGACCGTCGAGCGCGGGTTGCGCGAGGTCGACTTCTGGTCGATGGAGACCGCCGGGGAGAGGCCCTCGATGAAGTCCACGTCCGGCTTGTCCATCTGGCCGAGGAACTGCCGGGCGTACGACGAGAGCGACTCGACGTAGCGGCGCTGCCCCTCGGCGAAGATCGTGTCGAAGGCCAGCGAGGACTTGCCCGACCCAGACAGGCCCGTGAAGACGATGAGCGAGTCGCGTGGCAGGTCGAGCGAGACATTCTTGAGGTTGTGCTCGCGCGCGCCACGGACGATGAGACGGTCGGCCACGCCGGTCCGCACCTTTCTTGAGAGAAGTGACAGGGGCCGAGGCCCCCGTCTTTCTCAGACTAGGGGGAGCCACTGACAGCGCCGGTTCGGTTTACCTGGTTGGTAACAATCCCGGACCTTCCAGCATGCCCGACGCCACTCTCGACCATATAGCACGCGCATTCGATTTACGGGTCCGCTCAGCCACCTTCACCCAAACGTGTGGCGCCGCTATCGTCGGCCCCATGAACGATCATGTGCGCGACCTGGCGTCTGTACGTGACGCGACCGAACGGCTGCTCACCGCAGCCACCAAACTGGACAACGCCCGTGTGACCGAGCCGTCACGGCTGCCCGGCTGGAGCCGCGGTCACGTCCTCGCCCATCTCGCCCGCAACGCGGACGCGCTCACGAACGTCCTCGCCGGACGTCCGATGTACGCCTCCGCCGATGTCCGGGACGCCGACATCGAGCGGGACGCACCGCGCCCCCTGGACGTCCAGGTCACCGATGTACGCGAGAGCGGGGCCCGCTTCCAGGACGAGGCGGCCGTACCCGCGGACTGGTCCCGCACGGTGGAGCTGCGGAACGGGGTCACCGATTCCGCGTCCCGGGTGCCGTTCCGGCGGTGGGTGGAGGTCGAGCTGCACCATGTGGACCTGGGCATCGGGTACGAGCTCGAAGATCTTCCGGAGGGGTTCACCCAGCGCGAGATCAACTTCCTCGCCGAACGGTTCCGGGGGCACCCCGACGTACCCGCCCTCCTGGTCAAGCAGGACGACGGCCGCATGATCTCCTCCGGCCGCCGCGAGGGAGAACCGCTCGTCGTCACCGGCCGTCAGGCCGATCTGCTCGGCTGGCTCGCCGGTCGTCGCGACGGATCGGCACTGACCGTCGACGGCGGACCACTCCCCGCCCTCCCCCCGCTATAGGCTGATCGTCATGACGTACAGCGGAGCGGTGAAGGTCGGCGGCCCTGCCGATGTGCACGAGCTGCAGGACCTGATGATCACGAAGATCGCGGTGGGTCCGATGGACAACAACGCCTATCTGCTGCGCTGCCGGGCCACCGACGAGCAGTTGCTGATCGACGCGGCCAACGAGGCCGGGACGCTGCTCGGGATGATCGGTGACGACGGCATCGCGTCCGTCGTCACCACCCATCAGCACGGCGACCACTGGCAGGCGCTCGCCGAGGTCGTGGCGGTCACGCGCGCGCGTACGTACGCGGGCCGGGACGACGCCGAAGGCATCCCCGTCCCGACGGACGTCCCGGTCGACGACGGCGACACCATCCGAGTGGGGCGCGTGGAGCTGACCGCACGCCATCTGGTGGGCCACACACCGGGCTCGATCGCCCTCGTCTACGACGACCCGCACGGGCACCCTCATGTGTTCACCGGGGACTGTCTCTTCCCGGGCGGTGTGGGCAACACACGTAAGGACCCGAAGGCCTTCGCCAGCCTCATCCGCGACGTCGAGACGAAGATCTTCGACGTGCTCCCGGACGAGTCGTGGGTCTACCCCGGCCACGGCAACGACACCACGCTGGGCGCGGAGCGGCCGCACCTGCCGGAGTGGCACGCGCGGGGCTGGTGAACCACCCGCCGCCCAGCAGGAGTCGACGAGCCCTCGGCCTCGCGCGAGGGCTCGCCACCGCGCACGCCGTCACGCGCCCCGTGTGAACCGAGCGCACGCGCCGGTGTCACGCGCGCGCTCCCGGCGCGCACACTGGCGTAGTCCACTGGAGACAGCCCCGCACAGGATGACGGCTCCTGCGCGGAACGGGCCGCCGGCCTTTCGACCCCCGCCCTCGGCCGGCGGCCCCGGCGTGCGCGTCCGCCCCCGGTCCCGATCCCACGAGCGTTCACAAAAATGCAACACGCGTTCCCACTATGCGGACAGTTGCCCCCGTGACCTCGACAAACAGGACGCCGCACTGCCACTCTCCCGCCATGCATCTCGCCCAACGCGCCCTGCGTCGCACCGCGTCCGCCGCCACTGTCGCCCTGCTCGCCGTCGCCGTGGGCTGTGCCCCGCAGCCGGAGGACAAAGCCACGGCCTCCGGAACGAGCGCGGAGAGCTGCGCGAAGAGCACGTTGCAGACCAAGACCTCCGGCAAGCTGACGATCGCGACCGACGAGCCCGCGTACGAGCCCTGGTTCAAGGACGACAAGCCCGCCAGCGGCAAGGGCTTCGAGTCTGCGGTCGCGTACGCCGTGGCGAAGCAGCTCGGCTACGCCAAGGGGAACGTGGTGTGGCAGAGCGTCCCCTTCAACAAGGCCTTCGCACCCGGTGAGAAGACGTTCGACTTCGACATCAACCAGGTCTCGATCAGCACCGAGCGCAAGAAGGCCGTGGACTTCTCCTCCGGCTACTACGACGTGCGCCAGGCCGTCATCGCACTGAAGAGCTCCAAGGCCGCCAAGGCGAAGAGCGTCGCGGACCTGAAGGGCCTGAAGCTGGGCGCTCAGGTCGGCACCACGAGCCTCGACTACATCAACGACGTCGTGAAGCCGACCCAGGAGCCGGCCGCGTACGCCAAGAACGACCAGGCCAAGTCCGCGCTGAAGAACGGTCAGGTCGACGCCATCGTGGTCGACCTGCCGACGGCGTTCTACATCACCGCCGCCGAGGTGACCGACGCGAAGATCGTCGGGCAGTTCGAGAACCAGGGCGGCACGCCCGAGCAGTTCGGACTCGTCCTCGACAAGGGCAGCGCCCTCACCTCGTGCGTGACCTCCGCGGTGGACGCCCTGCGCAAGGACGGCACGCTGGCGAAGATCGAGAAGCAGTGGCTCTCCGAGGCCGTCGACGCCCCGGTGCTCAAGTGACCGTCACCAAGGAGGAGTCCGGCCAGGAGGACGCGGACGACAGGGGTGACATGTCCGGCGGGGGCGACGCGTACGTCCCCTCGCCACGGCGCATCGAACGCGAGCGCTACAAGCGCACCCGCGCCCGCCGCGCCACCGCGATCGCCGCGCTCTCGACCCTGATCACCGGCGTCGTCCTCTACTTCGTCGTTGTCGGCGCACCCGGCTGGCCACGCACCAAGGAAACCTTCTTCGACGCGCAGTACGCGCGCGAGGCGCTCCCCAAGGTCCTCGAAGGGCTGTGGCTCAACGTCCGGCTGCTGCTGGTGTGCGGCGCCGCCGTGCTCGTCCTGGGCATGCTCATCGCCATCGCCCGCACCCTGCGCGGCCCGGTGTTCTTCCCGCTGCGGGCGCTCGCCGCCGCGTACACCGACTTCTTCCGCGGGCTCCCACTGATCATCAACCTGATGATCGTGGTCCTGGGCGTCCCCGCACTGCGGCTGCAAGGGGTCACCGTGGACCCGGTGCTCCTCGGCGGTACGGCGCTCACGCTGACGTACTCGGCGTACGTCGCCGAGGTGTTCCGCGCCGGCATCGAGTCCGTCCACCCCTCGCAGCGCGCCGCGGCCCGCTCGCTCGGGCTCACCAACCGGCAGGCGCTGCGCCACGTGGTGCTCCCCCAGGCCGTACGCCGCCAGGTGCCGCCGCTGCTCAACGACCTGGTGTCCCTCCAGAAGGACACCGGGCTCGTCTCGATCGGTGGCGCGGTGGACGCGGTGCGGGCCGCCGACATCATCGTGGGCCGCAGCCTCAACTACACGCCGTACATCGTCGCGGGACTGCTCTTCGTCGCGCTGACCATTCCGATGACCCGCTTCACGGACTGGGTCACGGCCCGGATGGACCGGCAGCGGGCGCAGGGAGGAACCCTATGAGCACCACGTCCACGGACGGGTCCCCGGTCCTGCGCATGGAGTCCGTCCGCAAGACCTTCGGCGGTTCCGTCGTGCTGCGGGACGTCGATCTGGAGGTCGCCCCGCACACGGTGACCGCTCTGATCGGCGCGTCGGGGTCCGGCAAGTCGACGCTGCTGCGCTGCGCCAATCTGCTGGAGGAGATCGACGACGGCGCGATCTGGCTGGACGACGAGGAGATCACCGATCCGCGTGCCGACCAGGACGCGGTGCGCCGCCGGATCGGCGTGGTCTTCCAGGCGTACAACCTCTTTCCGCACATGACCGTGCTGGAGAACATCACCCTCGCGCCGCGCCGGGTGCACGGCGTGGGGCGCGCGGCGGCCGAGGAGCACGCGCGCGAGCTGCTCGACCGGCTCGGGCTGGGCGCCAAGGCGACCGAGTACCCGGACCGGCTCAGCGGCGGCCAGCAGCAGCGCGCCGCGATCGTCCGGGCCCTGGCCGTACGACCCCGGCTGCTGCTCCTCGACGAGATCACCGCCGCGCTCGACCCGGAGCTCGTGGGAGAGGTCCTGGCCGTCGTCCGGGACCTGAAGGACGACGGGATGACCATGGTGCTGGCCACGCACGAGATGGGCTTCGCCCGCGAGGTCGCCGACCAGGTGTGCTTCCTGGACGGCGGTGTGGTGCTGGAGCGCGGCACGGCCGAGCAGGTGTTCGGCGACCCGCAGCAGGAGCGCACGCGGCGCTTTCTGCACCGGATCGTGGAGGCGGGGCGGCTTCAGGAGGGCTAGGGCCATGACGGGCAACAGCGCCGGCTCCCGCCCGCGGCCCCCGCTCTAGGCGTCCGCCCGGCCCGTCTCCGCCAGCGCCGCGACCCGCTCCACGGCGAACGCGTAGCCCTGCACCCCGCAGCCCGCGATCACCCCGTCGGCGCGCAGGGAGACGTACGAGTGGTGCCGGAACTCCTCGCGCTGGTGGATGTTGGAGATGTGGACCTCCACCACCGGCAGCCCGTCACAGGTGTTGAGCGCATCCAGGATCGCCACGGAGGTGTGCGAGTAGGCGGCCGGGTTGATCACGATCCCGACGTGGTGCAGCCGTGCCTCGTGGATCCAGTCCACCAGCTCGCCCTCGTGGTTGGACTGCCGGAAGTCCACCGTACCGCCGTGCGCGGCCGCCGCCTTGGCGCACAGGGCCTCCACGTCGGCCAGCGTGTCGGAGCCGTAGATCTCCGGCTGGCGCTGCCCGAGGAGGTTCAGGTTGGGCCCGTTGAGGATCATGATCGGGGCGTTGGCGAGGGTTCGGGTGCGGGGCACGGTTCCTCCGGTCCGTTCGGGTCTGCCGGCCCTTGAGGACCGCTGCTCGGTCCCGGTTTATCACGGTGCGTCAAACAGCTGACCGCCCGTACCCTCCCCCCATGACCGCACCGTCGTACCCTCCCAAGCCCGTACGGGGCGACCGCATAGCCGTGATCTCGCCGTCCTCGGGGCTGCCGGGGCTTCTCCCGCTCCCCCACGAACTGGGCCTGAAGCGGCTGCGCGAGGAGTTCGGGCTGGTGCCCGTCGAGTATCCGGCGACCCGCAGGATGGGCTCCACCCCGCGGGAGAGGGCGGACGACATCCACGCGGCGTTCGCCGACCCGACCGTCAAGGCGGTCATCGCGTCGATCGGCGGCGAGGACCAGATCACCGTGCTGCCGCTGTTGGACCGGGAGTTGATCCGCGCGAACCCGAAGCCGTTCTTCGGGTACAGCGACAACACCAACCTGCACGCGTTCCTGTGGAACACGGGGATCGTGAGCTATCACGGCGGCACGGTGATGGTCGAGTTCGGCCGGCCCGGCGCGATGGCCTCGATCTCCGCCGACTCCCTGCGGGCCGCCCTCTTCACCTCCGGCGAGTACGAGCTGAAGCCCGCCCCTCGGTGGGGCGACGTCAGCCGGGACTGGGCGGATCCGGCGACCTTCGAGTCGGAGCCGGAGACCCGGCCCGGGTACGGCTGGTCCTGGGTGAACGCCGACCGTGTGGTCGAGGGACGCAGTTGGGGCGGCTGTCTGGAGATCGTCTCCTGGCTGCTGATGGCCGACCGTGAGATCTCGCGGGACCTCGCTGTGTACGACGGCGGAGTGCTCTTCCTGGAGACCTCGGAGGACATGCCCAGCGGGGAGGAGGTCTTCATCATCCTCCGGAACATGGGCGAGCGCGGACTGCTGCGACGCTTCCCGGCGTTGCTGATGGGCCGCGCCAGGACGTGGTCCTTCGAACGCCCCAACAGCCCGGAGGAAGGCGCACGTTACGCCGCCGAGCAGCGCGAGAGCGTACTGCGCGCCCTGAAGATATATGCCCCCGACACCATGGCCGTCTTCGATGTGGATCTCGGACACACGGATCCCCAGGTGGTCATCCCGTACGGCGGTGTCGTACGGGTCGACGGGCCCGCCCGGCGCATCACCGTGACGTACTGACGCCGCGGGCGCTCCCGCTGACGCTGAGGGCGCTCCCGCGCGCCCCCGTAACCGTCCGTCACCGTGGGTAGTTGACGCGGCATGCACGACGTACGCACCGTGAAGGCGCCCTCCATGCTCCGGCTCGCGGCCGCCTCGCTCGCCGGGACGGCCATCGAGTTCTACGACTTCTTCGTCTACGGGACCGCTGCCGCCCTGGTACTGGGGCCGCTGTTCTTCCCGACGTTCTCACCGGTGGCGGGGACGCTCGCGGCGTTCGTCACGTTCGGGGCCGGCTTCGTGGCACGGCCGCTCGGTTCGGTGCTGTTCGGGCACATCGGGGACCGGCGCGGGCGGCGGCCGGTCCTCGTCGGCTCCCTGCTGCTGACCGGCGCGGCCACCGTCGCTGTCGGCTGCGTACCGACGTACGACAGGATCGGTACGGCAGCTCCCGTGCTCCTCCTCGTGCTGCGTTTCCTCCAGGGCCTCGGGCTCGGCGGGGAGTGGGGCGGGGCGGTGCTGCTGACCGCGGAGCACGCGCCCGCGGGGCGGCGTGGGCTGTGGTCGAGCTTCCCTCAGATCGGGCCGTCCCTGGGGTTCGTGCTGGCCAACGGCGGTCTGCTGATCCTGTCGGCGACGCTGTCCGAGGACCAGTTCGCGGCATGGGGGTGGCGGGTGCCGTTCTGGGCGGCGGGGGTGCTCGCGGCGGCCGGGCTGTGGCTGCGCGGTTCGCTGGTGGAGAGTCCTCGATTCCTCGAAATCGACGACCACGCGCGCGTGCCGTTCGCCGAGGTCGTCCGTGGACACTGGCGGCTGGTGCTGCTGACGGCCGGCGCGCTGGCAGTCGGGTACGCGGTGTTCTACGCGGTGACGACCTGGTCCCTCTCCTACGCGACCGAGCATCTGGGGGTGAGTCGTACCGTCATGCTGGCCTGCATCATGGCCGCGGTCGTGGTGAAGGGCTCCCTGACGCCGCTGGCCGCCCACCTGAGCGACCGTTACGGGCGGCGGCCGTTGTGCCTCGCGGGTTGTGCGGGCGCCGTGCTGTGGATGTTCCCGATGGTCGCGCTGCTGTCGACCGGCGAGCCTGTGCTGATGTTCCTCGGCATCCTGGGGGCGTTGATCGCCTTCATCACGATGTTCGCCGTGATCGCCGCGTATCTGCCGGAGTTGTACGAGCCCCGGGTGCGCTGCACGGGCGCCGCCGTGGGCTACAACCTGGGCGGAGTGCTCGGCGGCGCGCTCACGCCGATCGTCGCCACGGCGCTGGCGCAACACGAGGGGCGGGTGCCCTGGGGCGTCGGCGCCTATCTGACGGCCATCGCGCTGCTCAGCCTGGGCTGCTTCGCGCTGCTTCCGGAGACGCGGCCGGTGCCGCGCATGACGGCGGTGCAGGCGACGGAGTGAACGCCGGGACCCGAACGCCGGGACCCGGGGGCGCCCGCCGCATCTCGCCCGAGCGCGGCCTACGGATTGACCGCCAGCTCCAAGTACGCGGCGAACACCACCAGGTGCACACCGCCCTGGAGCGGTGTGGCGCGGCCCGGTACCACGGTCAGGGAGCTCACTACCACGGTCAGCAGGAGCAGCACCATGTGCGTGGAGCCGAGGCCGAGCACCAGGGGGCCGGAGAGCCAGACGGATGCGAGGGCGACGGCGGGGATCGTCAGGCCGATGCTGGCCATCGCCGAGCCGAGGGCGAGGTTCAGGCTGGTCTGTACCCGGTCGCGGCGGGCGGACCTCAGCGCAGCGATGGTCTCGGGGAGCAGCACGAGCAGCGCGATGATCACGCCGACCACGGACTGCGGCATTCCGGCCGCCTCCACGCCGGATTCGATGGTGGGCGACACCCCCTTGGCGAGGCCGACGACACCTACCAGGGCGAGGCCGAGCAGTCCGAGGCTGATGCCTGCGGTTCGGGCGGTGGGCGCGTCGGCGTGGGTCTCCGCGTCGATCACCTCGCCGTGCCGGGTGATCGGCAGGAAGTAGTCGCGGTGGCGCACGGTCTGCGTCGTCACGAACAGTCCGTACAGGATCAGTGAGGCGAGCGCGGCGAAGGTGAGCTGGGTCGTGGAGAACTCCGGGCCCGGCTTGCTGGTCGTGAAGGTCGGGAACACCAGGCTGAGCGTGGCCAGCGTCGCGACCGTCGCCAGGGCGGCTCCGGTGCCCTCCGCGTTGAAGACCGCGAGCCCGTGGCGCAGCGAGGCGACCAGCAGGCAGATCCCCACGATGCCGTTGCAGGTGATCATCACGGCGGCGAACACCGTGTCGCGCGCCAGGGTCGCGCTCTTGCCGCCGCCGTCCGCCATCAGGGTGACGATCAGCGCGACCTCGATGATCGTCACGGCGACGGCGAGGACGAGTGAGCCGAAGGGTTCACCGACCCGGTGCGCGACGACCTCGGCGTGATGCACGGCGGCCAGCACGGCTCCGGCCAGTACCAGCGTCACCAGTGCGACGACCGCGCCGGGCAGGTCGCGGCCCCAGGTGAGGGCAAGCAGGACGATCGCGGCCACGGGCACGACGGCCGTCCACTGCATCACAAGGGACCGGAGCCGAACGATCATGCGGCGATCGTCCCAGGCCCGCCCGGACCCCGCACTCCGGCCCGGGCCCCGCACGCCGACCGCGCGGGGCCCGGGCCGGGTTGAGGGCAGCGGGCCGGGCACTTCTTCGGGTCGGTCATCTCACGCACGTCGCCGTCGATGAACGGCGGCCTCGTCCACTGAGAGGCCGACTGCCCGGCCGCCCTGGTGTTCCTGTCCTCGACGCGGTCAGACGTCGATGCTGTCCTTCGGAGCGCCTTCGGTCTGCTTCTGCGCCGCCTGCTTCCTGGAGGCGATCAGGCTGGTGATCGTGGTGATGACGAGGACCGAGCAGATCACACCGAGGGAGGCCGGGACGGAGATCTCGGGTACGTGGACGCCGGACTCGTGCAGCGCGTGCAGCACCAGTTTGATGCCGATGAAGCCGAGGATGACGGACAGACCGTAGGAGAGGTGGACCAGCTTCCTGAGCAGCCCGCCGATCAGGAAGTACAGCTGCCTCAGGCCCATCAGCGCGAACGCGTTGGCGGTGAACACGATGTACGGATCCTGCGTCAGGCCGAAGATCGCGGGGATCGAGTCGAGCGCGAAGAGCACGTCCGTGGTGCCGATCGCGAGCACGACGACCAGCATCGGTGTCATGACCCGCTTGCCGTTCTGCTCGATCCACAGCTTCGTGCCGTGATAGCGGTCGGCCACGCCGAAGCGCTTCTCCGCGGCCTTGAGCAGCCTGTTCTCCTCGAACTCCTCCTCCGGCTCGTCAGCCCTGGCCTCCTGGATGAGCTTCCAGGCGGTGTAGATCAGGAACGCGCCGAATATGTAGAAGACCCACGCGAAGCTGGAGATGATCGCGGCACCCGCGGCGATGAAGATCGCCCGCAGGACGAGGGCTATGAGGACACCGATGAGAAGCACTCGCTGCTGGTACTGCGAGGGCACCGCGAACTTCGCCATGATCAGGACGAAGACGAAGAGGTTGTCGACGCTCAGAGACTTCTCGGTGATGAAGCCGGCGAAGAACTCTCCGGCCGGCTGACCGCCGGAGAAGACGAGCAGTCCCAGGCCGAAGAGTCCGGCGAGGACGATCCAGACGATGGTCCAGGTGCCGGCTTCCTTGATCGACACGTCGTGCGGTTTACGGCCGATGAAGAAGTCGACCGCGATGAGGGCGCCAAGGCCCACGATTGTCAGGACCCACAGGGTCAGGGAAACATCCACTGCGCCTCCGGCAGTACGTAACGGCAGATTTCAGCGTCGTCGCTACCGGAGGTCTCTTCCACCCGAGACGGCCGGGACGCTTGATGCGCCCAGCGCCTGCGGGCCGACGCCCCGGGATCTGGCCTGATCCGTATTGACGGGTACGCCGCAGCAGGTAGGGAGTACTCCCCTCCGTACGAAAGACAGTACCCGAATCACCAAGGAAAGGTAAAGGAATTAGCAAAGAAAATCCCAAGTTGCCTGGTCAGGGCATCTTTACCCGCTCTTGGGGCTTGGGTCTTGGAGGAGGGAGCCTCGGCCAGTGCTCGACGCGTCCAGCCTGTCGTCAGCGGTTCCATGCGCGGCGAGCCGCCGCGATGTGCGCGAGCACCTGGTGCAGTACCTGGCTGCCCGGCGGCACCGTCACAGGCTCGTACGTCCAGGCATGGCCCACCCACGGGTCGGCGAGGTGTTCGTCGGGGACGGGAGTGAGGCGTAGCAGCGAGCGCCAGAGCGGGTCGAGCAGCGGCCCGTAGGCGGCGGCGTCCTCCCGGTCGGCGACCATCATCAGATGGACGCCGACGGCCGGGCCCTCGTCCGCGAGATAGCGCAGCTGGGTCACGGCACGGTCGTCGAAGCCGTGCGGAAAGTCGTTGACGATCAGTAGCTGTTCGGCCGTGTCCAGGTCGGGGGGCAGCGAGTCGGCCGCGCCGCCGCGCACCGCCATCTGCACCAGGTCGACGCGCTGGATGAGCCGGGCCAGCATGTCCGCCACGCCCGCGGCACCGACAGCGGGCGGGTCGGCGAGCACCCCGGACTGTGTCAGGGGCGCGAGCGCGGAGGCGCCCGAGCCGGCCGGGTCGATGACGTGCACGGTGAACTCGCCCGCCGGATGGACGGCGAGCAGCCGCGCGGCATGCGCCACCGCCGTGTCCATGGCGAGGCGGCGCAGCTCGTCGGCGTCGGCGAGCGAGCCGTCACGGGATCCGGCGCGGCCGCTGTCGATCCACAGACCGCGCTCCAACGGCAGCCTGACCAGCATGGGGATGCGCAGTCCTTCGCTCTCCGGGAGGTGGAGATCGCCCAGGCGCACGGCCATGGGGGTCTCCATCGGCACCCGGTAGCCGTGCCAGACCGGATTGTCCCAGCGCGCGTAAGCCGGGGGCAGCGCGGGCTCGACGACGTCCGACTCGGCCATGAGCTGGGCGAGGTCGCGGTCGAGTGCCGCGCGGGCCTGGTCGACGAGTTGGGCGTGCTTGGCCTGGGCCGCCTCCCGCACGGCGTCGCCCTGCCCGCCGATGCGGCTGCGCGGATCCGACAGGGCCTTGTCGAGCTCCTGTTCCCTGCGGGAGTCCGCGAAGTCGACGGCGCTGCGGTACGCGGCCGTGGCGCGCGCCAGGTCCTCGAACATGCCCCACACCTGGTTGTAGAGCCGCTCCTCCATGGTCCAGCCGGTCGCGTCTCCCGCGACGGGCTGTGCGGAATGCCCCGGCGCGGCCGGCGGCGGGGGCGGCGGGGGCGCGACGTTCTGCCGGGCGGGGTGGCTGTAGTCGATCGGGCCGCCCGCGCCGGGCGTTGCGGGCCGGGCGGCGGCGGAGTCCGGCCGGACGGGAGCGCCGGGGTGCCCTTCCTGCGGCACCGAACGGCCGGCGGCGTGATCTGGCTGCGGTGCCGCACCGCTCTGCGGGCCCGCGCCGTCGTACGGCGAGCCGGGCTGGGGCCTGCCGGGGGTCCCCTGGTGCGGCTGTACGTGGTCGGCGGCGACCTGCGCTGCGCCCTGCGATACCGGTCGGGCGTGCGTCTGGTCCGAGCCCGGGGCGGAGGCGGCGGGGGGCGTGCGCTCCCCGTCCGGCAGGCGTGGCGGTGCCGCCACCGAACGCGCCAGACCTTGGGCCACTGCTTCGTTGATGCCGGCCGCGAGCTGCTGTGCCTGCGGCAGTCCCTGGTCGGCGAAGAGCTCGGCGAGACCGCCCGCGTATCCCTGACCGACCGCGCGCACCTTCCAGGCGTCCTGTCTGCGGTAGAGCTCCAGAGCCACCACCGCCGACTCGGCATTCAGTCCGGTGATCGTGTAGCTGGCGATCTCGGCGCCGTCGAGTCCGGTGACCGCGACGAAGGGGGCCGCGACGGCGCCGAACCGGGCCGGGCCACCGCCTCCCGTCGGCAGGGCGAGCAGTACATGCACGCGGTGCACGGTCCCTGGCAGGGCGTCCAGGTCGAAGGCGAGGCGGTGGTCGGCCGCCGCCTGCTTGGAGACCTCGAGGCCGGGCAGCGTGGGCGCACCCGGATGGGCCACCCACTCGACGCCGCGGACCTTGCCCTGCTCGTCGCCGAGCGTGGCCCCGGCCACGATCGGTGTGCCGGCAGATACCCGGACCTCAAGTCGGGCCTGGGGGAGCGGATGGTTCTGCCCCCGGACCAGCTCGGCCGTCATCGCCTTCGTCCCCCTGCTGTCACCGCGTCCGCTGCGCGCCGCGCCGCTGCTCGTCGTGTCCGTCTGCCGCGCCGAACCCCTTACAGGTGCGGCAGGATCGCCGGCATCAGGTCCTGGAAAGTACGGCCGTTGCTGGGCGTGCCCAGGGCGGTCATCTGCCAGCCCGCACCCGCCCGGTGCACCTTCGCCATGATCTGGGCCGTGTACTGGCCGCCGCCCGCCAGCGTGTACCGCGCGAGCTCCTCGCCGTTGGTTTCGTCGACCAGACGGCAGAACGCGTTCTGCACCTCCTGGAAGGTCTGGCCGGTGAACGAGTTCACGGTGAAGACGATCTGGTCGATGTGGACCGGGAGGCGCTGCAGGTCGACGAGGATCGCCTCGTCGTCGCCGCCCTGGCCGACACCACCGACCAGGTTGTCGCCGGTGTGTCGCACGGAGCCGTCGTCGCTGACGAGGTGGCGGAAGAACACCACGTCGACCGGCTGCTTGTCCGCGAACAGCACGGCGGACGCGTCGAGGTCGATCTCCCGGGTGCGCGAGCCGAACAGGCCGCGCCGGGGGGCCGCCTGCCAGCCGAGCCCCATGCGCACCGCGGTCAGGGTGCCCCCGTCATTCTTCTGCAGACTGATGGCCTGACCCTTGGTCATGTTGACCGTCACGCGCTGATCCCCTCTCGAACTGTCCCCTGTTGCCGCGGAGCCCGCGGATAACCAAAACCCTACGCAGCGCCACTGACAGTGCCGAACCCCGGGCCGCCGTTTGTGTCGGTCTTGCAACACAGCGGTGTGCGCGAGCACCGCGGACAGCGGAGCCGCGGTACGACGGGGAACGGTGCAGGGCAGCGGATCGGGGGGCGGTCGGACGGGGCGGTTCGGGGTGCCGGCCCGGGCGTGGCCGGCACCCGTGCGTGCCCGTCAGGCCAGGCCCGCCTCCTTCATCTGCCGCAGCTCCTTCTTCATCTCGGAGACCTCGTCACGCAGCCGGGCCGCGATCTCGAACTGAAGGTCGGCCGCGGCGGCGCGCATGCGGTTGGTCAGTTCCTCGATCTCCTCGGCGAGTTTCGCCGCCGGACGGTCGGTCGGCACCGTCTCCTTGGCCTTGCCCTTGGCGGACTTGGCGCCCTTGGCCGCCGCCTTTCCGCCGAGTGACGGCACCGGTGCCTTCGCGCCCTTGCCGTCCTTCGCCTGGCGATAGCCCGAGCCGAGCAGTTGCTCCGTGTCGATGTCCTCGCGGGCGATCTGCGCCACGATGTCGTTGATCTTCTTGCGGAGTGGCTGCGGGTCGATGCCCTTCTCCTTGTTGTACGCGACCTGCTTCTCCCGGCGGCGATTGGTCTCGTCGATCGCCTTCTCCATCGCCGGGGTGATCTTGTCGGCGTACATGTGGACCTGGCCGGACACATTGCGCGCCGCGCGGCCGATGGTCTGGATCAGCGACGTTCCGGAGCGCAGGAAGCCCTCCTTGTCGGCGTCGAGGATCGCCACCAGGGAGACCTCGGGCAGGTCGAGGCCCTCACGCAGCAGGTTGATGCCGACCAGTACGTCGTACTCACCGGCGCGCAGTTCGCGCAGCAGCTCGACGCGGCGCAGGGTGTCGACGTCGCTGTGCAGGTAGCGGACCTGAATGCCCAGTTCGAGGAAGTAGTCGGTGAGGTCCTCGGCCATCTTCTTGGTGAGCGTGGTGACCAGGACGCGCTCGTCCTTCTCGGTGCGCTTGCGGATCTCGTGCACCAGATCGTCGATCTGGCCCTCGGTGGGCTTGACCACGACCTCGGGGTCGATGAGGCCGGTGGGGCGGATGATCTGCTCGACGAAACCGTCCCCGCGCGAGAGCTCGTACTTGCCCGGCGTCGCCGACAGATAGACGGCCTGGCCGATGCGCTCCTGGAACTCCTCCCACTTCAGGGGGCGGTTGTCCAGGGCGGAAGGCAGGCGGAAGCCGTGGTCGACGAGGGTGCGCTTGCGGGAGGCGTCTCCTTCGTACATGGCGCCGATCTGCGGCACGGTGACGTGCGACTCGTCGATGACGAGCAGGAAGTCGTCCGGGAAGTAGTCGAGCAGCGTGTTCGGCGGGGAGCCGGGCTCGCGGCCGTCGAAGTGCATCGAGTAGTTCTCGACGCCGGAGCAGGACCCGATCTGGCGGAGCATCTCGAGGTCGTACGTCGTCCGCATCCTCAAGCGCTGGGCCTCCAGGAGCTTGCCCTGCTTCTCCAGCTCGGTGAGGCGCTCCCCCAGCTCCTTCTCGATGTCGTTGGCGGCCCGCTCCAGGCGTTCGGGGCCCGCGACGTAGTGGGAGGCCGGGAAGACGTACAGATGCTGGTCGTCGCTGATGATCTCGCCGGTGAGCGGGTGCAGGGTGGAGAGCGCCTCGATCTCGTCGCCGAACATCTCGATGCGGACGGCCAGCTCCTCGTAGACCGGGAAGATCTCGATGGTGTCGCCGCGGACCCGGAAGGTGCCCCGGGTGAAGGCCAGGTCGTTGCGCGTGTACTGGATGTCGACGAAGCGGCGCAGCAGGTCGTCGCGGTCGACCTCGTCGCCGACCCTGAGCGGGACCATCCGGTCCACGTACTCCTGCGGAGTACCCAGGCCGTAGATGCAGGAGACCGAGGCGACCACGACGACATCGCGGCGGGTGAGCAGCGAGTTGGTCGCGGAGTGGCGCAGGCGCTCGACCTCCTCGTTGATCGAGGAGTCCTTCTCGATGTAGGTGTCCGACTGCGGGACGTACGCCTCGGGCTGGTAGTAGTCGTAGTACGAGACGAAGTATTCGACGGCGTTGTTCGGCAGCAGCTCGCGGAACTCGTTGGCCAGCTGGGCGGCCAGTGTCTTGTTCGGCGCCATCACGAGGGTGGGGCGCTGGAGCTTCTCGATCATCCACGCGGTGGTGGCGGACTTGCCGGTGCCGGTCGCGCCGAGCAGGACGACGTCCTTCTCACCTGCACGGATACGTCGGTCGAGCTCAGCGATGGCCGCCGGCTGGTCGCCGCTGGGCTGGTAGGGACTGACGACCTCGAAGGGCGCCACCGTGCGTTCGATCTTGGAAACGGGCCGCATGCAATCCACCGTACGACCCCGCACTGACAACGGGGTCCGATCACCAGCGCTGCGGGGTGCGGGGGCCGCGGTGTCCATGGCGCTCGCCGGGGCGGGACGCGGGGCGCCGGCCGGTGTGGGTGACGGTGGGGTGGGCGGGGACGCCCGGCCTGTTCTCGGTGGGGGTCCAGTCGGGCTTGCCCATGACCATCATCGGGTCGAACAGTACGACGACGCCGGCCAGACACAGGAAGACGAGCGGACCGATCATCAATGGGGCGAGCAGGGCGGCGGGCGAGTCGCCCGCCGGTGCGCCGGCCGAGCCGTGCAGATGGACGCTGAGGGCGGCCATGCCGGTGTAGTGCATACCGCTGACGGCGAGCCCCATGACGAGACTGGCGCCCACACTCCACATGAAGCCGCGCACCTGTCCGGCCGCCCAGAGCGCGGCGATCGCGGCCACGACCGCTATCACCACGGAGGCGGAGACGGTGAGGGTGTTGTACTCGAGCTTTCCGTTGAGGCGCATCCCGGCCATGCCCAGGTAGTGCATCGAGGCGACTCCCAGACCGGTGATCGTGCCCCCGGTGAAAAGAGCCGCTCCGGAAGCCCCCCGGTATCCGACTATGAAGATCCCTACGCCGACCATGAGGATGGCGACGCCCAGGCTCGCGAACGTGGTCGCCTGGTCGTAGTGGATGGGGGTTTCCTTGACGCTGAACCCCATCATCGCGATGAAGTGCATCGTCCATATGCCGGAGCCGATCGCGGCCGACCCTAGGGCGAGCCAGCCGGCCCGCCAGGACCGGGCGACCAGCATCGACCGGGTGGTGCAGCGCAGCCCGAGCGCACCGCCCAGGAAGGCCATGAGGTACGCCACCAGCGGTGTGACGAGTCCGTAGCTGAAGCCGTCGACGGTGCCCTGCATGCGCGGCCGTCCTCCCCACCCTGTCGCGTCCTGAAATCCCGGTGAATACCTCCGCCCCCAGTACCGCCACAACGGCCAGGGTTGACGCAGAGAGTATGACCCCCACCGGAATGGTCGAACGATTTTCCGGCAAAGAAACACGCGCCTACCCCGGTTGTGTGGCGCCTGTGAACGGATTTGGGCAACACCATTCAATCTGTGCCCATCCTGCACTCCGCTTCCGATGACCGTCTGCTGTCACTCTTGTGCTGTCCGTGATTGCTCGACGCGAGGAGTACGCATGCACGCGCGCGTTGCCGCCGCCACGACCACCGCGCTTATCGGGGCCACCGTCGCCATACTCCCCACGCCTCACGCCGGGGCCGCGGCCGGCGACGGCCCGGTGATCGTCTCCCACCGCGGGGCCTCCGCGTACGCGCCCGAGAACACCCTGGCCTCGATCGACAAAGCGGCCGCCATGGGCTTCAGCTGGGTCGAGAACGACGTACAGCGCACCAGGGACGGTGAACTCGTCGTCATCCACGACGACACTCTTGCGCGCACAACCGACGTCGAACAGGTGTATCCGAACCGGGCACCCTGGAAGGTGAAGGACTTCACCGCCGAGGAGATCTCGCGTCTCGATGCGGGCAGTTGGTTCGGCTCCCGGTACAAGGGCACACGCGTGCCGACGCTGAAGCAGTACATGAACCGCGTCTCGCGCAACCATCAAAAACTCGTTTTGGAGATCAAGAACCCGGAGCTCTATCCGGGCATCGAGCGTCAGACCCTCAGGCTGCTCGGCAACGAGGGGTGGCTCAAGCCCGGTCGCCTCAAGAGGCGGCTGATCGTGCAGAGCTTCAGCATCGGGAGCCTGCGCACGGTCCACCGGCTGCGCCCCGGCATCAAGACCGGTTACCTGGGCACGCCGTCGATCGCGGCCCTGCCCGCGTACGCGGAGTTCGCCGACCAGATCAACGCCTCGTACACCTCGATCTCGGCCGGTTACGTCTCCGCGCTCCACTCGTTCGACGGACCGCACGGCAAGCCGCTGGAGATCCTCACCTGGACCGTGAACAGCGGTGACACGGCGCGCCGTGTCACCCGCTACGGCGTGGACGGCATCATCACGAACACTCCCGACGTGGTCCGGCGGGCGGTGACCGCGTACTGAACCGGCCGTCCACCCTCCTGTGGAACCGTTCCTTCACCCGGGGGTGCGGACATGGGCCGTGTCCGCACCCCCGGGGGTTGTCAGTGGCGCGCCGTACGGTGGGCGCATGAAGAGTGTTGAGCGCAGCGAGCAGCAGGTCGTGTGGGCCGTCGTCGGCACGGACATCGGTCCGCTGCTGCTCGCCGCGACCGGCGACGGCCTGGTGAACGTGGTGTTCCACGCGACGGACGCGGTGCGCGACAAGGCGCTGGAGCGGCTCGCGTCCCGGCTCGGTTCAGAGCCCGTCGAGGATCCCGGCTCCCCGTTCCTGGCCGAGGCGATACGCCAGGTGACGGCGTACTTCGCGGGTGAGCGGCGCGACTTCGAGCTGCCCTTGGACTGGTCCCTGATCTCCGGCTTCAACCGCCAGGTGCTGCGCGAGCTGGCGTCCGGCGTGCCGTACGGCGCGGTCGTGGGGTACGGCGACCTGGCCCGGCGGGTCGGTCAGCCGGGCGCGGCGCAGGCAGTGGGCATGGCCATGGGCTCGAATCCGCTGCCGGTGGTCGTCCCGTGTCACCGGGTGGTCGAGAGCGACGGTGGCATCGGGGGGTTCGGCGGCGGGCTGGAGGCCAAGCGGAAGCTGCTGGCGCTCGAAGGGGTGCTGCCGGAACCGCTGTTCTGAGGAGCTCTACGGGGAAGGGCGTCAGAGGCTGATGTGGTACGCCTTGCGGAGCGTCTCGTGCACGGTCCAGGTCGTCCGGTCACCCTCGCGCAGGACCGCCGCGTCGCCCGGTCCGACCTCGATGACGGCGCCGCCCTCGACCTCGATCGTGGCGCGGCCGCTCACGACCACGAAGAGTTCGTTCGCCTCGGTGTCGGTCACCACGCCCGGCGTGATCTGCCAGATGCCCCGCACCTGCTTGCCGTCGGCGGATTCCCACAGCACCTTGCCCGTCACGACCGGGGCGCCGGAGACGATCTGGGCCGGGTCGAGCGGCTCCGCTTCGAGTTCCGCGTCGGGGATGTGGACGGCGAAGGACGGGGTGGACTGGGCGTTCGTGGTCATGGCCGGTCACCCTAGCCGGACGGCCGCTGCCTCCGGCGACCGGCCGCACCCATGCCCTGCCCGTGCGTCGGGGCGGCCCCGGTGATGCGGTGCCCCCGGCGCCTACTCGTAGTGTCGTGCCTCGAAGACGTTGCCGTCCGGGTCACGGAAGTAGAAGCTGCGCTTGGCCTTTCCCCGGGCGCCGAAGGAGTCGTACGAGAAGTCCGAGACCGGGACCGTCCGATCCTCCAGGCGCGCCCGTAGGGCGTCGAAATCGTCCCTCTGAAGGGACAGGCACACATGGTTGACGGGGTGCCCGGCGCTGTCGGCGGCCCCAGGGAGCATGTTCATGTGCTCCACCAGGGAGAGCGGGGCGAGGTCGAAGATCGTCTCCTCGTTGAGGCGCACCGAGGGGAACGGGTCCTTCCCCGCGGCGAAACCGGGGACCCGAAGGGGTTCGAGGCCGACCGTCTTCTCGTAGAAGTCGGCCGCGGCCACCGGGTCCCGTACCCAGAGGACGACATGGTCGAGACGTGGCGAGTTGTCCGTCATACCCCTCAGGCTGGTGCCGTCCCCCACAGCTCGCAAGGGTTTGGCCGGGCGCGCCGCCCGCCAGAGATGAGGAAAGACCGACAGACAGGAGGCGCGCGTGCTGGTGGTGTCCGAAGAGGTACGGGAGGCGCTCGCCGCGCACCGGCCGGTGGTGGCTCTGGAGTCCACGATCATCGCGCACGGGCTGCCGCGTCCGCGCAATCTCCAGGTCGCTCTGGAGCTGGAGGACGTCGTACGGCAGGAGGGTGCCGTGCCCGCGACGATCGCCGTGCTCGACGGGCATCCCCGTGTCGGCCTGGACAAGGAACAGCTGGAGCGGGTCGCCAACGAGGACGGGATCCGCAAGCTGGGGCATCGCGATCTGCCGCTCGCGGTGGCGGCGGGCGCGAGCGGCGCGACCACGGTGTCGGCGACTGCTCTGCTGGCGGCCCTCGCGGGCGTACGGGTGTTCGCGACGGGCGGTCTCGGCGGGGTGCACCGCGAGTGGACGGTGACGCAGGACGAGTCGGCCGACCTGGGACTGCTGGCACGCACCCGGATCACGGTGGTGTGCGCGGGCGTGAAGTCCATCCTGGACGTGCCCGCGACGCTGCAGCGGCTGGAGACCCTGGGAGTCGCGGTGGCCGGGTACGGCACGGCGCGCTTTCCCGGCTTCTATCTGTCCGACTCCGGGTATCCGGTGGACTGGACGCTTCGGTCGCCGCGGCAGGTCGCGGATGTCATGCGCGCGCAGGACGCGCTCGACGGCCCGGAGTCGGCGCTCATCGTCGCCCATCCCGTCCCCGAGGACGAACAGCTCGATCCCGAGCTCCACGCGCGCGTACTCGCCGACGCGCTGCACGCGTGCGAGGCGGAGGGCGTCACGGGCCAGGCGGTCACCCCGTTCCTCCTCGACTACCTGGTACGCCACACCGAGGGTGCCTCGCTGAGCGCCAACCTGGCGGCGGTACGGGGCAACGTACGCCTCGCGGGGCGGATCGCGGCGGCCTGGGCCGGGGCATGAACGCTCCCGGCGCCGGGGCGCTGCTCGTCGTCGGTGACGTCGTCACTGATGTCGTCGCGCGGCACCGGGGGCCGCTCGCGTCGGGCACCGACACGGCCGCCGCCATCCGGACGGTGCCGGGTGGCGCGGGCGCCAACGTTGCCTGCTGGGCGGCTCATTGGGGCTGGGCGGACGTACGGCTGCTCGGGCGGGTGGGGGCCGACGGGGCCGCCTGGCACGAGCGGGAGCTGACGGCTTCGGGGGTACGTCCTCGTCTGGTCGTCGATCCCGACGTGCCGACAGGAACGGTGATCTGTCTGGTGGACACGGGCGCTTCGGCCGAGCGCACCTTCCTGACGGACAGCGGGGCCTCGCTGCGGCTGGCGCCCGGGGACTGGTCGAACGCGCTGCTCGACGGTGTCGTACGACTGCATCTGTCGGGTTATCTGCTGTTCTCGGAGCAGAGTCGGGCGCTGGTGGCGGCGGCGTTGGAATCGGCACGCGCGCGTGGGGTGCCGGTGAGTCTTGATCCGGCGTCGGCGGGGTTCCTGGCGGAGCTTGGAGTGGACCGCTTCCTGGCCCTCATCGAGGGGGTGGACGTCCTGCTGCCCAGCCGCGACGAGGCCTGTCTGCTGACCGGGTTGCCCGATCCGGCGGACGCGGCGGCCAAGTTGAGCCGCCACGTTCCCCTGGTGGTCGCCAAGCAGGGCGCGGAGGGAGCGCTGGTGGCAGAGGCGGGCGCCGTCCGGGCGCGGGTACCGGCAACGCCCGCGACGCCTCGGGACACGACAGGCGCGGGCGACGCCTTCACGGGCGCCTTCCTCGCGGCCCTCCTGGTCGGCGTGGAACCCGCCCAGGCCGCGGCGGAAGGGTGCCGGGCGGGTGCTGCCGCGGTGGCAGGGGTGGGCGGGAGACCGCCGAGCGGCACGCGCCAGAACAGGGGTGCGGTCAAACTCGATTGAGGTGCGGCATGACGAAGAACCGGGAACGCTTCCCCCCGCCCCTCACGCCTTGCGGCCCCACGCCGAGATCATCGGGGCCGTGGCCAGGTCCATGGCGCCGGCCGCCACATTGGCCAGGTGGAGGTCGATGTCCGCGTTCGTGGCATGGCCTGAGGAGACCAGCTGGTCCCGGATCTGACGGATCGTCGCGGCCTCGAGGGTGGCGCAGGCGGGCGAGGTGACGGGGAAGTGCGCGTCGGCCTCCACTCGGCGCAGACCTGCCGCACGGAGCAGGCGAGGGAGCTTACGACCGTACGAGAGGTCGACGCCGCGCTCGGCCAGCAGCAAGCGGAATCCGTCGCGCAGGCGGTTCGCCAGCTGCTGCTCGGGGCCGTGCTCGTCGGGGCACAGCAGCGGCTGGAGCGCCGGGTCGGCGTCCTCGAGCAGCAGCCGTCCGCCCGGCCGGAGCGCCTTGACCATCGACCGCAACGCCCGCTCCTGGTCCGGAACATGGACCAGTACGAGGCGGGCGTGCACGAGGTCGAAGCCCTCCCCCGGCGGCTCCTCCACCCCCACGTCGTGCGTGCGCACCTCGACCGGATGGCGCGCGGCCGACGCCGCGCACGAGGTGTCGGTGTCCGTCGCGACAACCTTCCCCGTCGGTCCGACCTTCTTGGCCAGCCAGGAGATCACGGACGTGCCGCTTGCGCCGACTTCCCAGCAGCGCCAGCCGGACCCGATGCCGAAGCCCTCGATGTGCCGGAACGTCGTGGGGTCGAAGACGGCGGCGACGGCGTCGTAACTCTGCCCCGCCTCGGGCTGCCGGTTGTCGAGGAGATACCCGTCGGTTCGCGTCATGACGAGATCATCCCAGTTGACCGACTTGTCCGTGCGGGGCGACGCTCCGCGCCCTTCTGCGCACAATCGCGGCACACGGTCGTCTCACAACCGCCATACCGAAGCGGAACATTCCGTTCCCACAGGCTTTTCCGGCGCTCGAACCGGACTGGCAGACTGGCCCGCGAAGGCGCAAGGTGCGGCGCGGAGAGATCCACGCAAGGAGATCCGGATGTCCATGGCAGGGAATCTGCGGAAGGTCACAGGCCTCGACAGGGTCGGGGGCCTTCGCAAGGTGGCACGGCTGGCGCAACGCCGTGCGCGGGTCGACCTGAGTCACCCCGCCAGGTCGCCCCTGGGCTCCGCGGTGGTGAACTGCGTGATGTATCAGGACGGCGTACGGATGCCGGGCGGTCACGATCTGGTCGAGGCCGTGGAGCGGGTCCGCAAGAAGGACGACGGCTTCGTCTGGCTCGGGCTGCACGAGCCGACGGACCAGGAGTTCGCGGGCATCGCCGAGCTGTTCGACCTGCATCCGCTGGCGGTCGAGGACGCGGTGGAGGCTCATCAGCGCCCGAAGCTGGAGCGGTACGGGGAGACGCTGTTCGCGGTCTTCAAGACGGTCTGCTACGTCGAGCACACGGAGCTGACCGCGACGAGTGAGGTGGTGAACACGGGCGAGATCATGGTGTTCATCGGCCCCGCCTTCGTGATCACGGTGCGGCACGGCCGGCATGGTTCTCTCGGCCCCCTGCGCGAGGAGCTGGAGGCCACACCGCAGCAGCTCGCCAAGGGGCCGGCCGCGGTGCTGCATGCGATCGCGGACCATGTCGTCGACGACTATCTGAGCGTCACGGACGCGGTGCAGGAGGACATCGACCAGGTCGAGACGGATGTGTTCGCGGCGAGCGGTGCGCGGGTCGACGCGGGACGCATCTACCAGCTCAAGCGCGAACTCCTGGAACTGAAGCGAGCGGTGATGCCACTCAGCCGCCCCGTACAGGAGCTGGCCACCCGGCCGATCCGAGTGATCGACCAGGAGATACAGGCGTACTTCCGGGACGTCTCCGACCACCTGCTGCGGGTGTCCGAGCAGATCGCCGCGTTCGACGAACTGCTCAACTCGATCCTGCAAGCGCATCTCGCGCAGGTCAGCGTCGCGCAGAACGAGGACATGCGGAAGATCACCGCGTGGGCCTCGCTCATCGCGGTGCCGACGATGGTGTGCGGTGTGTACGGCATGAACTTCGAGTTCATGCCCGAGCTGCACTGGAGGTTCGGCTACCCGATGGTCATGGCCGTCATAGCCGTGGGCTGCGTCACTCTGTACCGGGGCTTCAAGCGCAACGACTGGCTGTGACGCGGCGAGGCAGTGGGCGGCTGGGGACCGGAAGACCAGCCGGGTCAGTGCGTCACGCTCCTCGCGTAGACGCTCTCGACCCACACGGCGATCTGGTCGTCCGTCAGATGCTGGGCCAGGTCGGCCTCGCTGATCATGCCGACGAGGCGCTTGTCCTCGATGACGGGAAGCCGGCGGATCTGGTGCCCCTGCATCTCGTCGAGCACTTCAGTGACGTCGGCACTCGCATCGATCCAGCGCGGGGTGCCCTGGGCCATCTCGCCCGCGGTCACCCGTGCCGGGTCGCGCCCCATGGCCACGCAGCCGACGACGATGTCGCGGTCGGTGAGGATGCCGCAGAGCCGTTCGTTCTCGTCGCTGATGGGCAGGGCTCCGACGTTGAGCTCGCGCATCAGCTGGGCGGCGCGGTCCAGGGTTTCGTGGGCGGGAATCCACTGGGCACCACGGTGCATGATTTCTCCGGCGGTGGTCATGAAGTACCTCCCGGTGCCGGACGGCCGGCGCGGCGCGGGACACACCGCTAGTCCCGGCGCCTTTCATTCTCGCCGTGTCCGCAGCGGTACGCACCCGGAGGTTCGTGGTTCCGGGTGGCCGTCGGTGGGGCCGGGCCCTACGCCGAGAAGCCCACGATCTTCTGCGGGACGACGCGGATGATCACACGCACCTCGTCGTCCTTCTCCGCCGGCGGATCGATGCCGAGGTATTTGTGCGAGAGCTCGTACGGGAGGCGCTTGTTCTCGTCGGGAAGGATCTCGGCGGTGCCGCGGATCTCGACCGAGGTATAGGGGTTGGCGAGGTCGAAGACCGAGAGGCTGATGCGGGGATCCCGTCGCAGGTTGCGCACTTTCTGGCGGCCTGCGGTCGAGGAGAAGAGGACGGTGTCGCCCTCGCGCTTGATCCAGACCACCGAGTTCTGGGGAGCGCCGTCGGGACCGAGGGTGGCGACGCCGGCGAAGTTCTTGCCGTCGAGGAGGGTGCGGACCGAGTCGTCGAAGGAGAGTGTCATGGGACCAGAGTAACTACATGCACATGCATGCAAAAGGTCTTGGGGGTACAGGCTCGGCCGACCACGCCATATCCGCTCGGTCAGCCGCGCCACGCCGGGTGCCGGGGGTCGTCCGCGCGTACCAGGATGTCGACCGCGGCGACCGGGTCCACCTCGGCCTCGTAGCGCTCGTAGGCGGGGAGGGTCCAGTGCTCGGATTCGGGGGTACGGCGGCGCAGGGCACCCGGGGAAAGGAGTAGGTGGACGGTCAGATCGAAGGGGAACCAGTGCCGGAGAAGGAGGGGGCCGTGCAGCAACAGGGCACCGCCGGGCGGTAGTTGGGCGTAGGGGCTGCGGGTGGCGCGGTCGGTGAGCGGGTCCCAGAGGTCGGGCAGGACGCGGCCGCTGCCGCCGGCTTCCAGGGGACCGAACACCTCACGCCACAGGGCGCCGGTGTCGAGCCAGCCGTCGTAGTAGGCCTCGATGTCCCGGTGGCCGTACTCGAACCGCAGCGAGGCGGGGCGCAGGAAGTCGGCCGCGCCGACGACGAGCGAAGGACGGCCGCGTATGCGCAGCGCCTCGGACACCCGCTGAGCGAGGTCGCCGGGGCGGGCGGCCGGGGCTCCGTCGAAGGCGATGCGCGGCCAGGGGCTGCCGTCGTCCGGTTTCAGGTCGAGCAGACGGTCGGCGAGGAGGTCGCCGAGCCGTTCCCAGGTGATCGCTTCGAGTCGCACACCGCCCATCATGCCGCGCGCCGACAGGGAGCCGGCCGACCGTTGCGCTGAGCCCGGCGCGGAGTGCGTCCGTGGGCGGGGGGAGCGGCCCGGTCGCGGGTATGACGGTCCGGTCCGGTTGCGGACATGACGGCCCGGCCGCGGGCATGACGGCCGACGAGACGAGGGGACAGAGGGCGGGGGCGGGGTGGGGGGCGGAGGGGTGGGGGGACGGCGGGCTGCGCCGTTCCGCGCCGGTACTTCTGGTCATTCAGCCGATCACGCGACGCCTCTGTGCCGAGTGTCGGAGCGGGCCGCGTTCGCTGTTGGTGTGGGAGGAGGGCGCACCTCGGTGTCTGGACTGTGCCGACCTCGGGCATCTGGTGTTTCTGCCGCGGGGGCACTCCGCGCTGACTCGGCGGTCGCGGGAGGAGAGTGGGCTGTCGGCGGTGGTGGTTCGGTTCAACCGGCGAAAGAGTCGGTACGAGCGGCAGGGGGTGCTAGTCGAGGAGGCGGCGCTGGCGCTGGCCGAGGAGCGGTGTCTGGCCGACGCGGAGGCGCGGCGGCGGCGCCGGGTGCGGGACGCTCGGCGGCGGGCAGCGGAGGACGTACGGTTCACGGACGCCTTCGCGCGGGAGATCCGGCGGCTGTATCCCCGCTGTCCGGCCGAGCGGGCGTTGGCGATCGCCGCGCATGCGTCACTGCGGGGAAGTGGGCGGGTCGGGCGCAGCGCTGCGGGGCGTGCGTTGTCGGGGACGGCGGTGGCCTCGGCGGTGCGGGCGTCCGTGCGGCACAAGGAGACGCCGTACGACCGGCTGCTGATGAGCGGGGTGCCGCGGCATGAGGCGCGGCGACGGATCGCGGGGGTGGTGGAGGCGACGTTACGGGAGTGGGGCGGGGCGCCACCTTGAGCCCGTTCCCCGGCGTACTTCTCCCCGCGTCCCCTCCTTTCCCCCGTGCCCCCCTCCTCCCCCGCGCCCCCCTCTCCCCCCATGTCCTCCTCCCTGGACGCTCGCGTATGGCTTCGCGAGATACGGCCATGGTCGGTGAGGCTCCTGCGGAGATTCACTGGTGATGGATGCGCCTGCAGCGGATTCGCCGGCAGTGGATTCGCCGGCAGTGGATTCGCCAGCGGTGGATTCGCCGGCAGTGACCGGGCGGTCGGGTGGGCAGGATCTTGGGGCTCGGGGGAACTATGCGGGAGTTGACATGATCGACGGGCCGTACTTCGTACTGACGGTGCTCGGGGTGCTCGGGACCGGGCTGGTGGCCGGGGTGTTCTGCGGGTTCTCGACGTTCGTGATGAAGGGGCTTGCCTCGCTGCCGCCCGCGCAGGGCGTCGCCGCGATGAACGCGATCAACGTCGCCGCGCTGACCCCCGCCTTCATGATCGTGTTCGTCGGCTCGGCGGTGCTGTGTGCCGTGCTCGCCGTGGTCACGTTCGTGCTGTGGCCCGACGCGGGCACGGTGGAACTGCTGGTGGGCAGCGGGCTGTATCTGTTCGGTACGTTCGGAGTGACGGCCGTCGCGAATGTGCCCCGCAATGACGCGCTCCTCAAGATGGATCCGGGCGCCCCGGAGACCGCCACGTACTGGCGTTCGTACGTGCGCGAGTGGACGATCTGGAACCACATCCGTGCGGTCGCGTCGGCCGGCGCCGCCGTGTCGTACGTCCTCGCGCTCACCTGAGCCGGCCGGCACCGCGCCACGAGGCTCTCGGCCGGGTGCGTCTCACCAGGGCCCACCAGGTCTCACCAGGTTCTCGGCCGGTGCCGCCTGGCACGGTTCCCGGTCGGTGCCGAGCGGCGGGCCGGGCGGCGGAGTCGTATCGTGGCCATACGAAACGCCCCTTTATGTGTGCACAAGGGAGACGGCCATGGCCGATCCCAAGGGTTTTCTCACCACACCGCGCGAGGAATGGCCCCGCCGGCCCGTCGAGGAACGGGTGCGGGACTGGGACGAGGTGTACGTCCCCGGCGCGCTGCTGCCGATCATCAGTCGGCAGGCCGACCGCTGCATGGACTGCGGGGTCCCCTTCTGTCATGAGGCCTGTCCGCTGGGCAATCTGATTCCCGAGTGGAACGACCTGGTCTCGCGGGAGGACTGGCGTGCCGCGAGCGACCGGCTGCATGCCACGAACAACTTTCCCGAGTTCACCGGGCGGTTGTGTCCCGCGCCGTGCGAGGCGGGGTGTGTGCTGGCCATCAACCAGCCCGCGGTCACCATCAAGAACGTCGAGGTCGCCATCGCGGATCGGGCGTGGGCGGACGGGTTCACGCCGCCGTGTCCGCCGGAGCGGCTGTCCGGGAGGACGGTCGCGGTCGTCGGCTCGGGCCCCACTGGCCTTGCCGCGGCGCAGCAGTTGACGCGGGCCGGGCACACGGTCGCGGTGTTCGAGCGGGCCGACCGGATCGGCGGGCTGCTGCGGTACGGGATACCGGCCTTCAAGATGGAGAAGCGGCATCTGAACCAACGGCTCGAACAAATGCGGGACGAGGGAACGAAGTTCCGCACGTCGACGGCGATCGGGCGGGACATCGGGGCGGAGGAGCTGCGGGCGCGGTACGACGCCGTGGTCCTTGCCGTGGGCGCGACGGCCTGGAGGGAACTGGACGTACCCGGACGGGAGTTGGCCGGCATTCATCAGGCGATGGAGTATCTGCCGCTGGCCGACCGGGTGTGCGAGGGGGATCTGGAGGTCTCGCCGCTGTCTGCGGCCGGCAAGCACGTCATCATCGTGGGCGGAGGCGACACCGGCGCGGACTGCCTGGGAACCGCGGTGCGCGAGGGCGCGGCGTCCGTGACCCAGCTCGACATCTATCCGCTGCCCGAGGCGGAGCGGGACGAGGACATCGAGCCGTGGCCGGTGTATCCGAAGATCTACCGGATGTCGCCCGCGCACGAGGAAGCCCGTGACCTGAAGACGGCGCCCGCGGCGGACGCGGACGCACGACTGTTCGCGGCGTCCACGCTCCGCTTCGCCGGGGACGCGGCGGGGCATGTGCGGGCCTTGCACCTGGTCGAGGTCGACGCGCGGCGTCGGCCGCTGCCCGGCTCCGGGCGTACGCTGCCCGCCGACCTCGTTCTGCTCGCTCTCGGTTTCTCCGGTCCCGACCGGGACGACGGGCTGGTCGACCAGCTCGGTCTCGCACTCGACCCGCGCGGCACGATCACTCGGGACGCGGACTTCGCGACCAATGTCCCCGGGGTGTTCGCGGCCGGGGACGCGGCGCGCGGACAGTCGCTGATCGTGTGGGCGATCGCGGAGGGGCGAGCGGTGGCGGCGGCGGTGGACCGCCGGCTGACGGGCGCCGCGTCGAAGCTGCCGGCGCCGATAGGGCCGTACGACCGGCCGATGAGGGCGTAGCCCACGTCGGCCACCCACCTCGCCACAGCCATCGGCGTTCGTCCGTCGGCGTTCTCCGTCAGCGTTCGTCCGTCAGCGTTCGTCCGTGCCGGCCACCTTTCCCGTCGACAGGGCGACCCGGTTCCATGTGTTGATCGTGAGGATCAGGGCGAGGACGTGGGCCAGTTCCTCCTCGGGGAAGTGGGCGGCGGCTTCGGCGTAGACGTCGGCGGGGACGCCCGCGTCGGCGACCAGGGTCACCGCCTCCGTCAGGGCGAGGGCCGCCTGCTCCTTCGGGGTGAAGAAGTGGCGGGCCTCGCGCCACACCGCCACCATGTGCAGCCGATCCTCGCTCTCCCCGGCCTTGCGTGCGTCGTTGGTGTGCATGTGGAGGCAGTACGCGCAGTGGTTGAGGTGCGAGGCGCGGATCTGGATGAGTTCGACGAGGGCCGGGTCGATTCCCTCGCGGGCCGCCGCGTCGAAGCCGATGAGCGCGCGGAAGACCTTCGGGGCGGCCTTCGCGAAGTTGAGGCGAGAGCCGGTCGTGTCCACCGTGTCGGTCGTGTTCGTCGTGTGGGTCGTGTGGGTCGTGTTCGTCGTCATGACCATGAATCTACGGCGGCCAAAGACCTGCCGTATGGTTCATTTCTATGGCGGAATCATGGGTCAATTCGGCGGAGCGCATCGGCGCCGACCTGCATCTTGAGCTGTCGGCGGCGGGCGGGCGCCGGGCTTCGCTGATTCGGGCGCTGCGTGAGGCGGTGCGCAGCGGGAGGCTCGCGCCGGGCACTCGCCTGCCGCCCTACCGTTCGCTCGCCGCCGACCTGGGCGTGGCCCGCAACACGGTCGCCGACGCGTACGCCGAACTCGTCGCCGAGGGCTGGCTGACCGCACGTCAGGGCTCGGGCACGCGTGTCGCCGACCGCGCCGCGCCGCTCGGCGGTGCCCACGCGCGCGTACCGAAAAAGCTGCCGCCGCGCGCGCGTGGGCCACGGCACGATCTGCGGCAGGGCACGCCGGACGCGTCGTCGTTCCCGCGCGCGGCGTGGCTCGCGTCGTACCGGCGGGCGCTCCAGCAGGCCCCCAACGAGGTCTTCGGGCCGGGCGATCCCGCGGGCCGGATCGAGCTGCGGCAGGCGCTCGCCGCGTACCTGGCACGCGCGCGTGGGGTGCGGACGGAGCCTGACCGGATCGTGATCTGCTCCGGCTTCGCGCACGCACTGCGGCTGCTCTTCCCCGGCGTGCTCAAGGGCCCGCTGGCGGTCGAGTCGTACGGCCTCGGCTTCCACCGTGAGCTGCTGGCCGCCGCGTCCGTACGGACCGTGCCGCTGCCGTTGGACGAAGACGGCGCGCGGGTGGGCGGGTTGGGCCGGGAACGGGCCGTACTGCTCACGCCCGCACACCAGTTCCCGACCGGCGGACCGCTGCATCCGGCGCGGCGGGCCGCGGTCGTCGACTGGGCACGCGCGCGTGGCGGGGTGATTCTGGAGGACGACTACGACGGTGAGTTCCGTTACGACCGCAAGCCGGTCGGCGCCGTTCAGGGGCTCGACCCCGAACGGGTGATCCACATCGGCTCGGTCAGCAAGAGCCTGTCGCCCGCGCTGCGGCTGGGGTGGATGGTCCTTCCGGAGCGGTACGTCGACGCGGTGCTCGCGGTCAAGGGCGAGCGGGAGGCGTGGGTGAGCGTCCTGGACCAGCTGGCGCTCGCGGACTTCGTCGTCTCCGGGTCGTACGACCGTCATGTGCGGCGTATGCGGCAGCGGTACCGGGGGCGGCGCGACCGGCTCGTCGCCGCGCTCGCCGAGCGGGCGCCGCACATCGAGGTGACGGGGATCGCGGCGGGGCTGCACGCGGTGCTGCGGCTGCCGCCGGGGACGGAGCGGTCCGCGGTGAAGGCGGCGACATGGCAGGGCGTCGCGCTGGACGGGCTCGCGGAGTTCCGGCACCCGGAGGCGACGATGGCGGTGACGGACGGGCTGGTCGTGGGGTACGCGACACCGGCGGAGCATGCGTACGGGGCGGCGGTCGAGGCGTTGTGCGGGGCGCTGCCGCCGGGGTGAGCGGCGGCTGTGCGATGCCGTTCGTGGCTGCACCCCCGCTGCCCTGCCGGGAAGCGGGGGTGCAGTTCACCGAAGGCGGTCCGCCTGCGGGCGGCCGGGACGGCCGGCACGGGACCGCCCTCAGCGTCACGGCTTACAGCCCACCACCACGTACGAGCCTCACGGCTTGCGCCCCACCACCACGTACGAGCGTCACGGCTTGCGCCCCACCACCACGTACGAGCGTCACGGCTTACGCCCCACCACCACGTACGAGCGTCACGGCTTACGCCCCACCGCCGCGTAGCCGGGGATCGGCTCGTCGTCCTGGCCGGGCACCGGTTCGCCCAGTTCGGGACGCCACTTGTCGGGCACCTCGACACCGGGCTCGACGAGTTCGAGGTCGCGGAAGAAGCGGGCCACCTCGTCGCGGCTGCGCAGTGCCAGCGTCAGACTGCGGGCCTTGTACAGCTCCCCCGCCTCCTCGGACTTCTTCGGGGTGAAGTCCGCCGTCGCGTGGGACAGCATCAGGTAGCTGCCGGAGGGCACCTCGGCCAGCAGGCGGTCGACGAGTTCGTACGCGCCGTCCTCGTCGGAGACGAAGTGCAGCAGCGCGACGAGCGAGAGTGCCACCGGCTTGCTGAAGTCCAGGACCTTGCCGGCCTGCTCGACGATGGTGTCGGGGTCCCGCACGTCGGCCTGTACGTACTCGGTCACCCCCTCGGGCGTGCTGCGCAGCAGGGCTGCCGCGTGTGCCAGCACGATCGGGTCGTTGTCGCAGTAGACGACGCGCGACTCGGGCGCGACCTGCTGCGCGATCTGGTGGAGGTTGGGCTCGGTGGGTATCCCGGTGCCGATGTCCAGGAACTGGCGTACGCCGTTCATGGCCAGCCAGCGCGTGGCGCGGTGCATGAACGCGCGGTTGACCTTTGCCATCACCGGGACCCGGGGGTCCAGGGCGAGCAGTTGTCGGCCCATCTCCTCGTCGACGGGGTAGTTGTCCTTGCCGCCGAGGAACCAGTCGTACATGCGTGCGGGGTGCGGATTGCCGGTGTCGATGACGATCTCGTCCGGTGCGGGGTTCTGCCCGGTCATGACGAACTCCGTAAGTGTCTAAGACAGTTAGTGATCAACTGAACGCCAAGGTGATGAAGTGGACGCAGCGAACTGAACCAGTGAAGTGAAGCGGTGAAGTGAAGCAATGGATGAAGCCGTGGAGTGAAGCCGTGGAGTGAAGCCGTGGAGTGAAGCGGCGGACTGAAGCAGTGGACTGAAAAGTAGCGAAGTGCGCTGAGCAACAAGTCTCGGAGACCCGGTGAGCGGTCTCAAGAGCCTTACGAGAGAAGGAAGTCCGCCTCACCCGCCTTCGCCCCCTGGATGAACGCCGTCATCTCGTCCGGGGTGTAGATCAGGGCGGGCCCGTCCGGGTCGGTGGACTGGCGTACGGCGATCCGGCCGTCGGCGAGCTTCATCGCCTCCAGGCAGTTGCCGCCGTTGCCTCCGCTCCACGGCTTGTGCCAGCCCTCGCTTCCCAGCTCACGGGCGGGCATGCCGTTGTAGATCCGCTCGCTGGAGATGCGCTCGCTGTACGGGCGCTCGTTGCGTATGCGCGGCTTGGCGCGTTCCATTCACAGCTCCTTGCGGAGATCCATCAGGATCTCCTTCGTGCGATGTGCCGTAGCGGCCTGCGCCGCCATGCGGTCCATGACCTCGAGGTGGGTTGCCACCTCGGCTCGCGCGTCCAGGTAGACGGCACCGGTCAGGTACTCGCTGTAGACCATGTCCGGCAGTTCCGGCATGGCAAATCGGAACAGTACGAAGGGCCCGTACGTGCCGGGGTGCGGTCCCGAGGAGAACGGGATCACCTGGAGCGTCACATGGGCCAGCTTCGTGACCTCGAGCAGCTTGTCGATCTGGGCCCGCATCACCTCGGGGCCGCCGACGGGGCGACGCAGGGCGGTCTCGTCCATCACGGCCCAGATCCGGGGCGCGTCCTCACGTGTCAGCAGCTCCTGGCGCTGCATGCGCAGCGCCACATAGCGGTCGACGTCCTCGGGCCTGGTCTGGCCGATGGCCCCCGATTTCAGAACGACACGGGCGTATTCCTCGGTCTGCATCAGTCCGGGCACGAAGTGGGGTTCGTACGAGCGGATCAGGGCCGCCGCGCCCTCCAGGCTGACGTGCATCGAGAACCAGCCGGGCAGGATGTCGTGGAACCGCTGCCACCAGCCGGGTTTGTTGGCCTCTTCGGCCAGCAGTACGAAGGCCTCGGCCTCCTCCTCGCCCACTCCGTACGCCTTCAGGAGCAGTTGGAGGTACGGGATCTTGAGGGAGACCTCGGCCATCTCCATCCGGCGGACGGTGGCGGGCGCGACACGCAGGATGCGCGCGGCCTCCTCGCGCTTGAGACCCGCGCGTTCCCGCAGGTCCAGCAGGCGCCGGCCGAGGACGACCTGGCCGACCGTCGGCGCGGACCGCGGTTCGCTCACCTAGCACCTCCACCTAGTCCTGACAGCCCGGGCGGCTTTACCCGAAAGCCCTTTCCAGTCCCAACTGGCGCAACTCGGCGTGCTGTTGCGAGCAGTGTGCCACGCCCCTTCTCGGAGTCACACTGCACTCTGCAATTTTCAGAGTGACTCTTGCCAAGTGTTCGCGGCGGGGGCGATAGTGGCAAGCGTGACTCCGTCCGCGCCGTTAGGAACAGACGCCGCCGAAGACCGATCCGGTCTCCGCGACGCCGCTGGGGTGCGCCCCCACGCGGCCGCCGAGCGCCGGTTCCGCTTCGAGCTGGCCGCACACCCGGGATCCGTGGCCCAGGCCCGGCGTCTGACGCGTGCTCGGCTGACCCGCTGGCAAGTCTGCGAGGACACCTGTGACTCGGCCGCCCTGGTCGTCTCCGAGCTGGTCACCAACGCGATCGTCCACACCGCGAGCGAACACGTCGTGTGCGAGCTGCACGACGGTGACGAGCTCGTGCGCATAGCCGTACGCGACGAGGGGTGTGCGCCGGGGGAGCCGCATCCCTCGCCACAGCGACCCGAGGAGGAGCACGGGAGGGGGTTGCTCCTCATCGCGTCTCTGTGCAGGGCATGGGGTGCCCTGGAGACGGGGCCGGGGCTGCTGGTCTGGGCGGATCTGCCCCGCCGGGCGGCACCCCCGGCTCCACGGGACCTGTCGCGTTCCGGCGACAGGTCCCGCTCTACGACGGCCGCTTCGTACTGTCTCGCGGCCGATTCCGACGACGCCTCCCGCTCCCCGGCGGAGAACACCGAGGCCAGGTCGGACCTGGGGTGGAGTGCGAAGAAGACGCCGGCCGAAAGCCGGGGAACCGGGGCGGAGGCGTCCTGGGGAGCGGAGGCCGGATGGGTGTGAGGGACACGTCGGCGAGTGGGTCAGGGGCCGCCCAGGTCCTGAACCTGGACACCTTGGTCCGCCTCAGGCGCGGACAGCAGGGCCCCGCGTCGTCCGGTCGACTCCCCATACCCGAGGGCATGACGCTGCCGCTGGGCTGCGACGCGGTGGCCGTGCCCGCGCACCTGGGACCGCTGCTGATGCCGCGCCTGCCGCGGGTGGGCTGTGTGTACGCCGACAGCGCGTACTGGTGGTGGATCGTGCCCGCCGACTCCGACGTCGCGCTGGAATGGCCGGCGCCCGCGCACTACGCCACCGGTGCGGTGGTCCCGGTCACGCCTTGCGTCCCCGCGCTCGTCCACCGGCCGGACGGCATCCTTCCTTACACCCCGCCGATCCCCCTCTACCTGGCCTTGTGCCGGGTCATGGACACGATTCCGGCGTGGTCGCGGCCGATCAGCGCGTGAACCCGTAAGTGGCCCCTGCCCGGCTCGTGGCGGCGGGCTGAGGGGGAAAGCCGGGGTCGACCTCACTCGATGCGGTCCGCGCCCCTGACGATCACCAGAAACGCGTCCGTGGAGAGGTCCATGACGACCTCCGCGGCCTGGCCCTCCAGGCGGCACGCCTGTGCGAACTCCTCCGCGGGCCACGACCCGCGGGGTCCACCGGCGGGAAAGCGCTCCAGCACCGTTCGCCCGTTCACCCTGCACCTCCATGTCGCGCTGTACTCGTAGAGTTAAACGCCCGACATGGCGTGAACGGCTCGCTGAGTGACCGTACTGAGACGTAGCCGACACTTCTTCACGGATTCACTGTGAGGGGTCTCTCGCCCCTCTCCCGCTCCATGTCACCAGCCCTGGCCCTTCACCAGGTCACGGGATCACGGAGCCCCAGAGTCACGGGATCACGGAGCTACGGAGCCACGGAGCCACGGAGCCACGGAGCCACGGAGCCACGGAGTCAGTACGTCACCGGAAGCGCGAGCAGGCCGCGGGCGCGCAGCGAGGGCCGTCGGCGCGGTTCGGTTTCCGCGAGGGCGAGGTCCGGGAACCGTTCGAGGAGCGCGGCGAGGGCGACCTCCGTCTCCAGCCGGGCCAGCGGCGCGCCCAGGCAGTAGTGGACGCCGTGGCCGAGCGCGAGGTGGCCTGCGGCGTCGCGGCCGAGATCGAGGCGGTCGGGGTCGGGGAACCGGCTCGGGTCACGGTTGGCGGCGGACAGCGACAGCAGCACGGTCTCCCCCGCGGGCACGGTGACCCCGCCGATCGTCACGTCCCGCACCGGGAAGCGGCGGATGGCGAGCAGGGCGGGCCCTTCGTAGCGGGCGAACTCCCCGACGGCGTCCGGCAGCCGTGCCGGGTCCTCGCGGAGCGCGGCGAGCTGCTCCGGATGGCGCAGCAGCGCCAGTACGGCGTTCCCGATGAGGTGCACGGTGTTCTCGTAGCCGGCGAAGAGGATGAGGAAGGCGAGGGACATCAGCTCGTCCTCGGTGAGCCGGTCCCCCTCTTCCTGCACGGCGATGAGGTCGGAGAGCAGGTCGTCCGCGGGGTTCTTGCGCTTGTCGGCGAGGAGCCCGGTGAAGAAGCCGAGCAACGAGACGACGGATTCCCTGGCGACGTCCGGGCGGGCCGGGTCCGGGGTGACGAGCGGGTCGGTCCAGGCCCGGAAGTCCCGCCGGTGTTCGTCCGGCACGCCGAGCAGGTCGCAGATGACGGTGATCGGCAGGGGCGCGGCGTACGAGGCGATGAGGTCGGTGCTGCCGTGCGTCCCGAGTGCGTCGAGAAGCCGGTGGGCGGTCTCCCGTACGGGCTCGCGGAGTTGTTCGACGCGACGCAGGGTGAAGGCCCGGCCGACCAGGCGCCGGATGCGGGTGTGGTCCGGCGCGTCCATGTTGAGCAGGTTCGCGTCCAGGGCGGGCGGGAGCGCGAGTCCGCGGTAATTCCCGGGCAGCGCGTGCTTCTTGTCGAGCGAGAGCAGCGGGTTCGCGAGTCCTTCACGTACGTCGTCGTACCGCGTGACCAGCCAGGCGGGCTTGCCGTCGGTGCCGGCGATGCGGTGTACGGGGGCGGTGTCGCGCAGCCGGTCGTAGACGGCGTAGGGGTCGGCGAGGAGGCCTTCGGCGGGATCCATGGGATTCAGCCTATGCAGAGGGGATCAGGTGCCGTACTCCCGGATCCGCGTGCCGTGACTCCGGCGTGCTCGGTCACAAGCTGAGCCGGTGGTCCGAAACTTGACGTGCCGTCAGTCGCCGCGGGTCGTCCTCGTGCGCCGTCCGGTCCGCGGACCGCCGGGCGCGCCACGGCAGAAGGAGTCGCCCCGCCCCGAGGGCGTCCTCCGAGCGCCGACCGCCGTCCGCTGTCCGCGCCGTCCTCGAGACTCAGACGGCGACGGGCAGGCGGGGCGCCTCGGGTGTGTCTAGGCCCGCGTGTTCGTGGGCGTCCGTGAGTTCGGCGAGCAACTCGGCGATCCGCTCACGGTGCCGGGCGGGCAGCCGCCCCGCGTCGTCGAGGTGCACGGCGCAGGCGGTCGTCGTGTCCACCAGCCGTTCGAGGACGGCCGCGACCTCCTCCGTGCCCTCCGTGTGCCGCGCCAGGGCCGGGAGTTCGGCCGCGGCGAGGTCGATGGCGGCGCGGGCCTCGGCGAGCGCCCGATAGGCCTCGCGGCGCAGCACCCAGCGGCCGGTGCGGTCGCCGGAGCCGCTCAGGACGTGGGCGAGGTACGCGTGCGCGGCGTCGTGGGCGCGCGCGAGCCGGGCCCGTACGCCACCGCCACGCTGCCCCGGCGTGGGCAGATGCCCCACGAGCAGCACGATCGCGCAGGCCAGCGCGGTCTCACCGATCCGGTTCCAGGAGGCCTGCGGCTCCCCGCCCACCATGACGAGGGCGAGGACGAGAACGGTGACGACGGCGGTCTGCGCGGCGAAGTGCCGGGTGGCCACGGGGATGAGCGCACCGCTGATCACCACCAGGGCGACCAGGCCCTCGGGCCGCGGCAGCAGGGCGGCCAGTCCGGCGAAGAGGACGGCGCCCAGGACGGTCCCCGCCGCCCGGCACAGTACGCGCGACGCGAGCGGTCCCAGGTCGGGCTTGACCAGGAAGACGGCGGTGGCGGGCAGCCAGTACCAGTGGGTGTGGAGCCCGTACCAGCGCGCGTGGTTCAGGGCCTGCGCGACGGCGACGCCGGCGCCGAAGGAGAGGGCGACCCGGAGGCCGTACTCGCGCCCGCCGGAGTCGAGTGCGGTGCGGACCAGGGATGCGGCGGTACGGCGCCGGGTGTGCAGGTTGCCTCCGGCGCCCCGGTCGAAGGCCTCGGCGGCGTGCAGGAGGGCGTCGTCGAGGGCGCGCAGCGCGGGTGCGGAGCGGGCGGGTGCCGGCAGCGGTCCGGTGTGGGTGCTGTCGCGCACGGCGGCGGCGAGCCGGCGCGGCCCTTCGGCGGCCCGCGCGGGCACCGCGTCCCCCGCCCAGGCGAGCGCGGTCGCGGCTTCGGCGAGGGGCAGTGCGACGGCGTACTGGGCGTGCAGGCGCCGCTCGGTCGCGGAGCCGGCGCGGCGGCGCAGCCGGGGCCCGGCGAGGGCGTCCTCCGCGTGGTCGAGGGCGGCGGTGAGCCCGGCGCGACGGGTGCCCGCGTCGACCGCGCCCACGGCGTCGAGCAACTGTGCGACAGCGTCGTAGACGGCGGCGACGGCGGTCCGTTCCCCGTCGAAGCGGTAGTCGCCGGAGGTGGCCCCGGGCGTGGGCAGCACGAGCCGCAGGGCGAGCAGCCACCCGGCCCCGGCGAGGAAGAAGAGGGCGCGCTGCCAGCCGGGCTCGGGCAGCGGCATGCCGGCCCCGATGGCGGAGGCGACGAGGAGCTGCGTCCCGGCCCCGGAGGCGACGGGCCCGATGGCGCTGACGGCGCCGGCGAAGAACCCGAGGCAGGTGAGGAGGAGGGTCAGCGGGGCGGCCGAGGCGTGCTGACCGGCGTACGAGCCGACGAGCAGTCCGGCGGCACCTGCGAGGGCGGGCACACCGAGCCGTTTGACGGAGGTCCGCCGGCTGCCGGGGCGGTCGTTGATCCCGGCGAGCATGGCGCCGAGCGCTGCGACGACACCTATGGAGCTGCGCCCGCTCAGCACGGCCGCGAGCAGGAGGGGCCCGCCGGCCAGCGCCCCACGCAGGACCGCACTCCAGGGGATCGGCCCCCGCTGGGCACGCAGGGCATGAGCGAGCCAGGGCGGTACGGCGGCACTGAGGCGGGTCACAGGGCTCCTGACGGGCGAGGGCGGGGGTGTGCTCTCGGGCGACGTCGGCCGGGATGTGGTGCCCACGGTAGAGGGGAGATCCAGCGAGAGTGGGGCGCGGGGATTTCGGGGAAGTGACGGTTGGCCGGGATGCCGGTTTCTTTATGAACGCAATCGAGGCCCCGTACCAGTGCCCCGTAACCGCTCGCGGAAGGTCACGGGGCACGGCAAAGTCGCGCCTGGCTTACGCGGGTCGCCGTCGCCGGGCGGCAAACCCGACGAAGTCGGTCCGGGCGTTCGCCGTAAGGCTCACTATGAGGCCCGCTCATCCTTCGAGTCACGAACGTCCCGTACGTTCCACCGCCGCCACCGAACACCCCGCAACCGCAACATCCACCGCTCCCGCGACCAACACGCCGCACGGAAGGCCGGTCACGCCTCACCGCGTGTACACCGCACTCCAGCCGCGTACAACCGGCACCGGTCAGCGCGTCACGCCTGTTCAAAGCTACGGACGGGCCGGGGCCGTTCTCCCCATGAAGCCGGTAATTCCCCCCCACACACAGGCATATGCCGCAACGCCCAGTGGTCGTAGACGAGTTCGCCATGCGGTTCACTTCGACCCCGTGCGGCGCACGACTCGCCCGTCGTCTCATCTCGCACCGCCTGAACGAGTGGGGCCACCCCGTACACGTCAGCCGCCAACGAGACCGTCACCCTGATCGCGGCAGGGCTCACCGCGAACGCCGTCCGGCACGGCCACGTCCCCGGCCGCGACTTCCACCTCCGCCTCGCCACACCCGGCAAGACCGTATGGGCCGAGCTACGCCTCCCTACGCCTGCGGGCGCGCCCTGAACGCGGCGCGGGGAGGCTGCTTCCGTGGTGTCAGGAAGCGGGCTTGTCGGTCGAGGAGGACTCCTTCCCCTTCCCGTCCGGCTGGTGGGTGAAGACGGCCAGATGCCACACCCCCTTCTCGCGTGTCACGGTGAAGGTGTCACGCAGGGACTTGCCCGCCTTGTCCTTGGCGAGGAGGCGGGCCGATCCGGTGTCAGGACCCATGTCGTGGTCGATCCGGACATCCTTGATCTTCCACTCCCGCCCGCCCCTGTCCGCCAGCATCCGCGCGGCCTCCTGTCGCGACCAGCTCTCGTCCTTGACGCCGCCGACCTTGATCAGGCCGGTGGCACTGCGGGAGTTGAGGGCGTCCACGTAGGCCTCGACGGCGTGGCGTGCCCCGTCGGAGGATGCCGAACGGGAGGGCTCGGCCTTGTCATCATGGGTCGAGCAGCCGGTGGCGACGGCCAGGGCGGCCAGCACGGCCAAGAGACGTCGACGTTCCACAGCGCGCTCCTTGTTCATCTGCGGGTTCTCCTGTGGGGGGTGGCAGCCTGTCAGGTGCGGTGCGCGTACCACCAGGCACGAGGGTGGTCGGACAGGAGCTTGCTGAGGCTTTTGTTGTGGGTGTCGCCGGTGTGGTAGGTCAGGTATGGCGTGCCCCGGTACTTCTTCGTGACGATCATCGAGTGGTCGATGTTGTTGTTGCGGGTCCAGTCCGCCTGGAGCACGTCCGACTTGGCCAGTTGCCACACGTTGCCCAGGATCTTGGTCCTCTTCGCGTGCTTCTTCGCGAACCAGTACCAGTTCTCGGCGCCCGCCCAGGTGTAGCTCGTGGTCCACTTCGTCGGCCCGTAGAACCAGTACTTGTTGCTGGTCCGCTGGATGAGGGCGCCGCCCTTGGGACCCCAACCGCCGGCCAGCATCGCCTGGGAGATGAAGTTGGTGCAGTCGTTGCCGTAGGTCCGGTACGCGCCGTTGTGGTGGTCCCAGTACCTGTCGGCGTAGGCCACCATCTTGTTGTAGCTGTAGGCGGCCGAGACCCCCGGCTTGACGGTGTCGGACGCGCCGCTGTCGGGCAGCGGGGTGGTGTCGGCCGCGTCGTCCTTGCCGCCCTCGTCCTCGTCCGGTGCGCCGCCCCCATCGTCGGTGGTGGCCTCGGCGTCCGTGTCGGACACCTGTGTCGTCGGGGTCGGCCCGCCCGCGGTGTCGGCCTTGTCCGACGACAGCAGCCACGCGCTGTCGGATCCCTGGGTGAACTTCACGGTGTGCGGGAGCGAGAGTTCCTCGAACTCCGGCGCGCCTTCCTCGACCTCCTGCGGCGTGAACGGCAGCCGGAGGCGGGTGTGTTCGGTCAGCTGAAGCGTCGCCGTCCCGCCGTCGACGGTCGTGTCGTCGACTTTCACGTCGACCTGCGCCCGCGTATAGCCGCCGTCGACCTCCTTGTACCGCTTGCCCTTCTCCGCGAGCGCGGCAAGGTCGTCCTGCGTCTGGGCGGCCATGGAACGCGTGGCCCGGACATGGGCGATGGCGGCTTTCGCCGTGGGAGGAGATGTCGTCAGCATGTCGGCCCGCTGCTGCAGGTAGCTCTCGGCGAGCCCGGCAAGTCCCGTGGTGTCGGCACTCACCGAGGACGGCAGGGCAGCGGCGGCCGGACCGGTCTGGGCCTCGGCCGGTATGTCGGCGAGTGCGAGAATCGCCGCGGCTGTGGCCGCGACGACGACGTATCTGTGGTGCGCGATGCGCATGGAACCCCCTGATTACGAGCTGAGTGGTCGTGTTCAGCCTGCGAAGCAAGAGATCCGATGCGAACGTGGCGTTCCCGTGTGGCGGGTTCTTGATCCCGGAATGTCCGGTTCCTCGTAGCCGCACCTCCACGGTCCGAGGTTCCGGATGGGCATCGAGTGGCGCGTGTCCGGCCCTCGCGCCCTGATCAGGCAGAATCGAAAGCGGGGGTACGGAGCATGGCCGTACCTTCTGTACGCGAAGAGCTCCTGCACCTCAACGCCGCAGCCGACTCCTGGCGCCCCGGAGCCGGCCCGGGCCGTGAGGGCCGGGCCGTACCCGAGAGCGGCACCCGCACCAGCTCGGACTCTGCGACTTCACGGACCTGGACGGCACCAAGCAGCCGTTCAGCCTCTATGCGCGGTTCCAGCCCAGGCCGGGCGGCCGCGTCCGCCGGGCTCCCTCGTCGCGTTGCGGGCGCCTGCCGTGGCCCGCGGGGGCGGTACGTCAGTCACCACAGGTCGCGGTGGCGGTGGCGGGTCGGCGGATGGTCCAGGTCCTCGGCCGCCGCGAGGAGGGCGCCCGGCGGTGCGGCACGGAGGAGCTTGCAGGCGGCCGTGCGGAAAGTGCGCAGGTCAGCACGGGCGGCGGACTCGTACGGGCTCCAGAAGTGGGCACCCAGGGCACGCGGAAACACGTAGGCGGCGAAGGAACGGTCGACACGCGTCGGTACGGGGCGACGGCCCGCGCGGCGGGCTCGGGCCAGCTCCTGGCGGCTGTAGCGGTGGTCGGTGAGGGCGTGCGCGGTGCACGGGCCCGCCGTACCGGTGGGCCAGTAGGCGGGGCGGGTGCGGTGTCTCGTGGGGACGTGATGGACGGTGCGTGACATGGCAGACCTCCGAGGGCCCGCCGGGACTTCCGGCGTGGCCCGCTAGAAGTCCGCCCCGGTGAAACGTCCCAGGTACGTGGTGCGCATGGGATGAGGATGGCGTGGTGGCACTTCGCTCCGCAAATTCGAATGCGCCCGCCTCCCCACGTCGCGCATGCTCGGCAGGTTGTCCCTCCGCCGGCAGGTTGTCCCTCAACCGTCGGCCCGCCCGAATCCCTGGAGACCCCGTGATCAACCGCGTCACCGTCCCCACCCTCTGCCCGCCCCCCGTCTACTCCCACGCCTCCGTCGTCGAGGCGGGGACCCGCCTGGCCTTCCTCGCCGGGTCCGTGCCGCTCGACGCCGACGGCAAGATCGTCGGCGAGGGCGACCCCGTACGCCAGGCCGCGCAGGTGCTCGCCAACCTCGCCGAGCAACTGCGCGCGGTCGGCAGCGACCTGGCGCATGTCGTTTCGACGGACGTGTATGTCGTCAGCGGCGAGCCTGCCGTGCTCTCCGCGGTCTGGGACGTCGTCGAGGCATCGGGGCTCAGTATCGGGCCGCACTCCTCGACCCTGATCGGCGTGGCCTGTCTTGGGTACACGGGCCAGCTCGTGGAGATCACGGCGACCGCGGTGGTTCCGGAGCCCGGAGCAGAGTCCGCGTCTGCCTCCGAGCCCGGACCCGGACCCGGACCCGAGTCGGCGTAACCAGCGCCGGCCCGGACCCGGACCCGAGTCGGCGAAGATGACTTCATGCGACCCGGATCGCGCCCGCGCACGCCCTGTCCCACGTCCGGGCCAACCACCGCTCGACGGTCCGTCACCTCTTCGGTGCGGCCGGCAACAAGGGAGAACTGTGACCACCCGTACGGCAATCGGCGCCGCCCGGACCCGTCCCTGCACGCTCGTCGTCTGCCGCGGCTGCTGCTGCGGTGACCCGCGCAAGTACCCCGGCTACGACCACGACTGGCAACTGGAGCGCCTGCGGGCGGCGGCCGCGGCCTCCGGCGGGCGGATCACGGTCCGCACGACGGACTGCCTCGGGCCCTGCGACCAGGCGAACATCATCGTCGTACAGCCCTCCGGGGAGGGCCGCAGACGCGGCGGCCGGGCAACCTGGATCGGCTGGTCGATGGGCGACGACTGCACGGACGAGATAGTGCGCTGGGCCGAGGCGGGGGGCCCGGGCATCGCCCCTCCCCCAGCCACGCTGGAACTCCAGTTCGTATCGTCGGCGGGAGAACGGTCCCGGGCCCGCCGTTAGGCGTACTGCCCCGCATCCGGCAGTGTCGGCAGCCCCGCCGCCTCCGCCGCCGTACGCAGCACGTCCCGCAGCATGGCGGGCGTCAGCCGTCCGGTGAAGGTGTTGCGCTGGCTGACGTGGAAACACCCGAGGACGTCGAGCGACTTGGCGGGCGGCCCTGCTGAGGGCCGGAGCGTCACCCGCACCCCGTGCGCGAAGGCCGGCCGGGGCCGTGGCACCGCCCACCCCGCCTCGGCGAGGGCGGGCAGCGCGGCCTGCCAGCCGAAGGCGCCGAGCACCACGACGGCCCGCAACGTCGGCCGCAGCAGCTCGAGTTCACGCACCAGCCAGGGCCGACAGGTGTCCCGCTCCTCCGGCGTCGGCTTGTTGGCGGGCGGCGCGCAGTGCACGGGCGAGGTGATCCGCACCCCGTACAGCTCAAGGCCGTCATCGGCGGACACGGCGGTGGCCCGCGAGGCGAGACCCACGTCGTGCAGTGCCGCGTACAGAACGTCCCCCGACCTGTCCCCGGTGAACATCCGCCCGGTCCGGTTGGCCCCGTGCGCGGCGGGTGCGAGCCCGACGACGAGGAGCGAGGCGTCCACGGGCCCGAAACCCGGGACCGGACGTCCCCAGTACGTCCAGTCGGCGAAAGCGGCGCGCTTGGTACGGGCCACCTCTTCGCGCCACTCGACCAGCCGCGGGCAGGCACGGCACCCCGTGATGTGCTCGTCCAGGTCACTCAGGCTGCTGCCCTCCGCCAGGCGGCCGCCCTCCGCCAAGCTGCTGTCCCTGCCCTCCGTGCCCTCCATACCCCCACGGTACGACCAGCTGATCGCCGCCCTCTCGGGGGCGGCCGCGTCCGGGGTGAACCGTGCGACGGAGTTTCCGGGCGACCGCCCTCGCCTGACGGCAGGGCCTAAAGTCGAGGCATGGCTTCCGAGAGTGCGGATGAGGAGACGGTGGGCGCGGACGCGGTGGACACGGGCGCGGCGGCCACGGACGAGTTGGACACGGACGCAACGGTGGCCGCCGACGCGGCCGGGCCGGCGAACGGCGAGACCGTGCGCATCGACAGTTGGATCTGGTCCGTCCGTCTCGTCAAGACCCGCTCGATGGGCGCCACCGCCTGCCGGGGCGGGCACGTCCGGGTGAACGGCGAACGCGTCAAGCCCGCGTACGCGGTACGGGTCGGCGACGAGGTACGGCTGCGGCACGCGGGCCGGGAGCGGATCCTCGTCGTGAAGCGCGTGATCCGCAAACGGGTCGGCGCGCCGGTCGCGGTCGAGTGCTACGTCGACAACAGCCCGCCGCCCCCGCCCCGCGAGGCCGTCGCCCCGATCGGCATCCGCGACCGCGGCACGGGCCGCCCCACCAAACGGGACCGCCGCGAACTGGAACGCCTCAGGGGCTTCGGCGACCCGCCGGACGGGGAACACGGCGGGACCGCGGCCCCGGACGATCCCGGAAAGCAGAACAGGCCCGGAAAGCAGAGCAGCTCCGAAAAGCAGAGCAGCTCTGGAAAGCGGAGCAGCTCCGGAAAGCAGAGCGGACCCAGGACACGAGGCTGACCCGGGACACGCGGCTGACCCTGAATGCAGGGCAGACCCGAAGACCGGGTGGCCCCGGAAGGCCGGACTGACCCGAAATCCAGGCTGCCCCGGGAAGCCGAGGTGCACCCGGGCACCCTCGCGAGCGCTGAGCAGCAAACCCGGCGCAACCAATCCCGCCGCAGGCAAACCCAACGCAAGCAAACCCGAAGCAAGCCCTCACAGGTCGAGGGCTCCCCACCAGCAGCGGGGAGCCTTCCGCGCCGTCCGTCGCCCAAGGTCACGCCCCTCGTCGCACCAGCCGCACCAGCCGCCCCAGCCCGTCCGCCGTCCCCTTCCGGCGCGCCCACGCGATCAGGGCGAGCGGCACGATCAGGATCAGCGGTGTCGCTGCGTACTGCCCGTCGAAGACGGTGAGCTGCGTGATGAACGCACCCACCATCAGCGCACTGAGTGCCACCGCCGCCACCGACATGAGCGCCGGTATCAACAGTGCGACAGCTCCGGCCAGTTCGAGCGCGCCGATGGTGTACATCCCCGCGCTGCCCCAGCCGATCTTGTCGAAGGACTCGACGGCCGAGGGGTGCGCGATCAGCTTCGGCAGCGCGCTCGCCACCCCGTAGAAGAGCGCGAGCACGATCTGAAGCGCACGCAGGGAAATCTCGGCACGACGACTGCGGGTGCCACCGGAGGCGGAGGCAGCCGAGGCGGCGCGGGTGACGGGAGCGGTGGTCTGGGACATGGGGGTCTCCTCTGTGAAGCAGTTCCGTATCGCTGTCACAGAGGTAGACCGGGCCGACGCCCGCAACTCATCGCCGCGCACCGCACTTTCCTATGCGGTTTCCTCCTCCACGGGTGCGGTCTTCTCCTCCACGGGTGCGGTTTACTCCTCAGCCGGCACCGCCCTCACCCACACGCCGTCCTCCGTCAGATACCGGTCCACCCTCAGCCCCGCCTCGGCGAGCGCCTCCTCGAACTGCTCCTTGGTCAGCGGCCGCGCCAGGAACGTATGGGTCCACGTCGCGTCCGGGAACACGTACTCCGCGCTGACCGAGTTGACCCCGTCACCCGCCGGCTCCGCCGACAGGATCCGTAGCGTGAAGCCGCTGGGATCGACCCGCTCACGGGGCACATTCGAGTGATAGTCCTCCCCTTCGCGCTGGATCAGCACGCACCCGCCCTCCGCGACATGCCGCGCGCACGCCCGCAGCATCCCCCGCCGCACCTCGACGTCGCCCGCGTGGACGAGGAACGACGCGAGCATCACCACGTCGAACGTCTCACCCAGGTCGAGTCCCTCGATCGGGCTGCATATCGTGCGCGCCCCACGGACGCGCGCCAGCATCTCCGACGACTCGTCCACGGCCGTGACCTCGAACCCGCGATCCAGGAGCGGATGGGTCATGCGGCCCACCCCGCTGCCCAGTTCCAGAATGCGGGCCCCCGTGGGCACTGCCGCGGCGATGATGTCCGGTTCCTCCCCGACGGGCAGCCGCGAGTAGAGCTCGACCGCGCAGCCGTCCGGGGTGATCGCCCCGGGTCCCGTTCCCTCGTATCCCTCACGCATTTCCAGCCTCATACCCGTCCAACGGACCGCGCCCGCACGCCCGTTCCCCGACCGGGTCACTCGATAGGGTGACAGCTACAGCGGAGCCCACCCATGCCCGCCGTACCAGTGGCCGCCCGCCCGCAAGTGGTCCCCGATCGCCCGCTCCACGCTGTTCCGCCGCGGCAGGTCCGCCACCGGCAGCTCCGGATCGCCGAAGACGAACCCGACCGGCACCCCGTCCTCCGGCGCCGTCTGCGCGTACGCGATCTCGAAGCGCTCCTGGAAGCGGACGATGTTGGACTCCGCCGACAGGTACCGCTTCAGCTGCGGGTCGAGGAGCCAGGAGTGGCACACGGCCACCTCGTACCGCTCGTCGGGATAGTGGCGGGCGAAGAACTCCCGTGCCAGCGCCAGCGACCGCTCACAGGCGGACGGCGACAGCGGTCCGCGGAAGTCGGGTATGTGCAGGCTCAGACAGGGGTCGCCCGGCCCCAGGCCCAGGCCGGCCCCCGCGACGGCCCGCCCCGTGCGCTGCCCCAGCCGCGCGCGCTGGAACTGCAGCCGGCCCAGCTGGAACAACTCCCCGTGGAAGGGGAGCGCGATCCACCACGGGAACAGCAGCCCGCCCGTGCCGAGCCGCCGACGGTGCACCGCCACATGCCGCCCCAGATCGGCGAGCGTGCGCCGGGACACCTCGGCCGGGACCCCGCGCCGGTGGTGGTACGCGCGTACGTGCGGCAGCGCGCCGACGAAGACGTACAGAGGGAAGCAGCGTCCGAGGTCCCCCGTCGACGTCGGGAACGGCGGCGGCTCCCAGCCCTTCCCGATCTCCCCCATGTCCCGTACGAAGCGGGCGACACACCGGGCGAGGAGGGTCATCGCCTCCGCGTCGTCCGCCAGCCGGGCGCGCAGCGCGACGAACTCGTTGATGTCCTCGTGCGGCACGGACAGGTCCAGCAGTACGTCCGGGAGTTCGTCCGCGCCGGGCAGCGCGACCTCCACCCGCGGATCGCCCTCGCTCTCCAGGTCCCGCAGCCACTCGGCGAGCCTCGCGTCCGCCCGCAGCGCATCCAGCAGCATCGTCGCCTCCCCCGTGGATCCGTCCACCGTCCCATGGTGAACGTGCACCACGAAGAGTACTTTTCGTAGGAGGAGCGGTGGTCCCGATGCGTACAGGCAGTGAACCGACGACAGCGCGCAGTGCCCTGCGGCTGCGCTTCTGGCTGAGCGTGTGGGGCCTGATCTGGGCGATCGCCGGAACGGCCGCGTTCGCCCTCGCCGGGAGGCCCGGATGGGCGGCCGCCTGCGGTGTCCTGTGGCTGATCGTCACCGCGGACATGACCATGATCCTGCGGCACATCCACCAGGGGCCGCACTGGCAGCCGGGCCGCGACGTCCCACCGTACCGACCGCCGGAACACCGCCACCCCTAGGCCCTGACCCGCCGGACAGCCCCAGTCCCCAGGAACCCCGGCCGCCTACGAGTCGAAGCGTGCCGCCTTCAAGTACTGCGGGTTCGGGTCGAGCGCCGCCGCGAGGCGGAAGTGCCTCTTGGCCTGATCCGGCCGCAGCTGGCGCTCATAGGTGCGGGCGAGCGCGAAGTGCGCGAACGCGTTGTCCGGCTCGCGCTCCAGCACGATGGTGAACTCGAGCTCGGCGGGACGCAGTTGCGCGGCGGCGAAGAAGGCACGCGCGCGCAGCAGCCGTGCGGCCGTGTTCTCGGGGTGCGCGGCTATCACCGGATCGAGCAGCTTCACCGCGCCCCGCGGGTCGCGCGCGGCGAGCAACTGCTCGGCGGCGCGGAAGTCGATGACATGCGTCTCCGGAGTACGTCCGGTCCAACCGCTGGTCTCGGGCACGGCTGAGTCCTTCCCTCACTGCACCGGTTCAACGCCCCCGGCGGCGACCGCTATTCCTGTGACTCCCCTGGCTGGTGCGCCCTGTGCACGAGATCTGCCCATACGTCCCCCACGCGCCGCTCCAGCTCCTCCAGGGGTACGTCGTTGTCCATGACGATGTCGGCGATGGCCAGGCGCTTCTCGCGCGTCGCCTGGGCGGCCATGCGCGCGCGTGCGTCCTGCTCGGTCATGCCGCGCAGCCGGACGAGCCGGTCGAGCTGGGTCTCGGGGCTCGCGTCGACGACGACCACGAGGTCGTACAGCGGCGCGAGGCCGTTCTCGGCGAGGAGCGGGACGTCGTGGATCACTACGGCATCCGCGGCGGCGGCCGTTTCCAGTTCGCGGGAGCGGGCGCCCACCAAGGGGTGCACGATCGCGTTCAGCACGGCGAGCTTGTCCGGGTCGGCGAAGACGATGGAGCCCAGCTTCGGGCGGTCCAGACTGCCGTCCGGCGCGAGTACGTCCGTCCCGAAGGCCTCGACGACCGCGGCGAGCCCGGGAGTTCCGGGCGCGACGACCTCACGCGCGATGCGGTCCGCGTCGATCAGCACGGCTCCGTGCTCGACGAGCAGCCGCGACACCTCGCTCTTGCCGGCGCCGATACCGCCGGTCAGGCCCACCTTCAGCATGCCCACCAGCCTAGGGCTTGCCACTGACAGGCCCCTCGGCAGGCCCGAGGCTCGCTCAGCCCTCGCCTTCCCGCTCCGCCAGGAACCGCTCGAACTCCTGCCCGATCTCGTCCGCGGACGGGATCTCGACGGGCTCGGCCAGCATGTTCCCCCGGGTCTCGGCGCCCGCCGCCGCGTCGTACTGGTGCTCGAGACCCTGCACGAGGGCGACCAGTTCCTCGTCGCCCTCCTGGATCTGCCGGTCGATCTCCGTCTGCGTGCGGTGCGCCTCCGTGCGCAGGGAGTGCGCGAGGCCCGGCAGGACCAGTCCCGTAGCGGCCGTGATGGCCTCCAGGACGGTCAGCGCGGCGTCCGGATACGGAGAACGGGCGATGTAGTGCGGCACGTGCGCGGCGACTCCCAGGACGTCGTGTCCGGCCTCCATGAGGCGGTACTCGACGAGGGACTCGGCGCTGCCGGGGACCTGCGCCTCCTCGAAGGGGCTGCGGTGGCCGGGCACCAGGTCGTTGCGGTTGCCGTGCGGGGTGAGGCCGACGGGGCGGGTGTGCGGGACGCCCATCGGAATGCCGTGGAAGTTCACGGACAGGCGGACGCCGAGCCGCTCCACGATCTGCTGGACGGCCGCCGCGAAGCGCTCCCACTCGACATCCGGCTCGGGACCGGACAGCAGCAGGAAGGGGGCACCGGTGGTGTCCTGGACCAGCCGTACGTCGAGCGTGGGCTCCTCGTATTCGGTCCAGCGGTCACGCTTGAAGGTGAGCAGCGGACGCCGGGCACGGTAGTCCACCAGCCGGTCGTGGTCGAAACGGGCCACGACCTGGTGGGGCAGCGAGTCGAGAAGCCGGTCGACGATCTGGTCGCCGGTCTCGCCCGCGTCGATGTATCCGTCGAAGTGGTAGAGCATGACAAGACCGGCCGACTCCTGGGCCAGCGCCATGTCGACGACTGCCAGGCCCTTCGGCTCCCAGGCGTACAAACCCTGCGGATCAAGCACAGTGACCGCTCCTCCTCGTGTTCCTAGGCCACAACGCCGTCCGGGGCGCGGGCATTCCCGCTCCCGCCCCGCACCGGCGCCTCTTTGGTGAACACCTCGACGGGAACGCCGAGTTCACGGAAGTGGTCGAGGGTGGCCATCCACTGCGGAACGCGGGCGGGCCCTTGGCGGCGCCGTGTCCGGTGAGCGTGAAGTCGCCTGCTCCGAGGGCACGGAAGGGCTGTTCGCGCCGGGCTGCCCGGGCCTCGGAAAACGCACTGCGGGCCCGCACCCAGATGGGTGCGGGCCCGCAGTCACGAACTACTGCCTAGCGGTGAGCTGTGATCAGCTCTGGCCGCCGGCGAGCTTCTCGCGGAGGGCAGCCAGGGCCTCGTCCGACGCCAGGGCGCCGGAGTTGTCGTCCGACTCCGAGGAGTACGAACCACCCGAGACACCCGCGCCGGAACCGCCGGCGGCGGGAGCGGCAGCACCCTCGGCCTCGGCCTGAGCGTCGGCCTCGCGGGACTTGATGACCTGCGCCTGGTGCTGCTCGAAGCGCTGCTGCGCCTCGGCGTACTGGGTCTCCCACACCTCACGCTGGGACTCGAAGCCCTCGAGCCAGTCGTTGGTCTCGGGGTCGAAGCCCTCGGGGTAGATGTAGTTGCCCTGGTCGTCGTACGACGCGGCCATGCCGTACAGGGTCGGGTCGAACTCGACCGAAGCCGGGTCGCCACCGAAGGCCTCGTTGGCCTGCTTCAGCGAGAGGCTGATGCGACGGCGCTCGAGGTCGATGTCGATGACCTTGACGAAGATCTCGTCGTTGACCTGGACGACCTGCTCCGGGATCTCCACGTGGCGCTCGGCCAGCTCGGAGATGTGGACCAGACCCTCGATGCCCTCGTCCACGCGGACGAACGCACCGAACGGAACCAGCTTCGTGACCTTGCCGGGCACGACCTGACCGATCTGGTGCGTGCGGGCGAACTGCTGCCACGGGTCTTCCTGCGTCGCCTTCAGCGACAGGGAGACACGCTCGCGGTCCATGTCGACGTCGAGGACCTCGACGGTGACTTCCTGGCCGACCTCGACAACCTCGGACGGGTGGTCGATGTGCTTCCAGGAAAGCTCGGAGACGTGGACCAGACCGTCGACGCCACCCAGGTCCACGAAGGCACCGAAGTTGACGATCGAGGAGACGACGCCGGAGCGGACCTGACCCTTCTGGAGGGTCGTGAGGAACGTCTGGCGAACCTCGGACTGGGTCTGCTCGAGCCAGGCGCGGCGGGACAGGACCACGTTGTTGCGGTTCTTGTCCAGCTCGATGATCTTCGCCTCGAGCTCCTTGCCCACGTAGGGCTGGAGGTCGCGGACGCGGCGCATCTCGACGAGGGAAGCCGGCAGGAAGCCACGGAGGCCGATGTCGAGGATGAGACCACCCTTGACCACCTCGATGACGGTGCCGGTGACGATGCCGTCCTCTTCCTTGATCTTCTCGATGGTGCCCCAGGCGCGCTCGTACTGGGCGCGCTTCTTCGAGAGGATCAGGCGGCCTTCCTTGTCCTCCTTCTGGAGAACAAGGGCTTCGATCTCGTCGCCGACCTTGACGACCTCGTTCGGGTCGACGTCGTGCTTGATCGAGAGCTCGCGGCTCGGGATGACACCTTCGGTCTTGTAACCGATGTCGAGCAGGACCTCGTCCCGGTCGACCTTCACGATGACGCCGTCGACGATGTCGCCGTCGTTGAAGTACTTGATCGTCTCGTCGATCGCGGCGAGGAAGGCTTCCTCGTTACCGATATCGTTGACCGCTACCTGCGGAGTGGTAGAGGTGGTCTCGGTGCTGCTCGTCATGTGGGAAAGGGCTCCGGTACGGACAGTGAGTCGTAGGTACTGCTTACGCCGGGAGCCCGTTTCGCTCTGCAGAAGGCCGGACAGCCAAGGAAGCGCCACCAGTGTTCCGGTGAGCGCCTCGACAACCGAGGGGACATACATACAGATGCGAGCGCAGCCTGCTACGTCTGAGGAGCGCAGGCCCGCAGCGCAACTTGTAGCATACGGGGGCAGCCGGGCAGGGTCAATGCGCGAAGCCGCACACCCGGGGCAGAACACCGCATACCCGGCACAAGAACTGTCTTCCGAGGCCACACAGGGCCGCAGGACCCCTTCCGTGACACCACCGGAACGGGTTCGACGGAAGTGCCCGCAGACTAATACGAGGGAGCCGATCATCCAAGAGCCCGATACGTTCGAACCCGAAGCCACCCGACGTGACGCCGGCGCCACGGAGAGTTCCCGCGCCAACCGTGGCTGGTGGGACCGGAACGCGGACGACTACCAGGTCGAGCACGGCACGTTCCTCGGCGACGACCGGTTCGTGTGGTGCCCCGAGGGGCTCGACGAAGTGGAGGCCGAGCTGCTCGGCCCGGCGGAGGACCTCAAGGGCAAGGACGTCCTGGAGATCGGCGCCGGCGCGGCCCAGTGCTCGCGCTGGCTGGCCGGCCAGGGCGCGCGCCCGGTGGCCCTGGACCTCTCCCACCGCCAGCTCCAGCACGCGCTGCGCATCGGCGGGGACGTGCCTCTGGTGGAGGCCGACGCGGGCGCCCTGCCGTTCGCGGACGCTTCCTTCGACCTCGCCTGCTCGGCGTACGGCGCGCTGCCCTTCGTCGCCGACCCGGTGCGCGTCCTGCGCGAGGTCCACCGGGTGCTGCGCCCGGGCGGCCGCTTCGTCTTCTCCGTGACGCACCCGATCCGCTGGGCCTTCCCCGACGAGCCCGGGCCCGAGGGCCTGTCGGTCTCCGCCTCCTACTTCGACCGCACGCCGTACGTGGAGCAGGACGAGGAGGGCGGGGCGGTCTACGTCGAGCACCACCGGACGATCGGCGACCGGGTGCGCGACGTGGTGGCGGGCGGCTTCCGGCTGCTCGATGTGGTCGAGCCGGAGTGGCCCGCCTGGAACACCCAGGAGTGGGGCGGCTGGTCCCCGCTGCGCGGGAACCTGATCCCGGGCACGGCGATCTTCGTGTGCGTACGAGACTGAGCGGGTGATCCGCTACGACGCCCTGGACCTGCCGGTACGCAGCGCGCTGCCCGGCCTGAACGACGCCCTGGACGCGGGAGGCGCCGCGGTCCTCGTGGCGCCGCCCGGGACGGGCAAGACCACGCTCGTGCCGCTGGCCCTGGCCGGTCTGCTCGGGGAGGGGGCCGCGAAGGGGCCGGTACGCCGTGTCGTCGTCGCGGAGCCGCGGCGCATCGCCGCCCGGGCCGCGGCGCGCCGGATGGCGTGGCTGCTCGGCGAGAAGGCCGGCGACAGCGTCGGCTACACCGTGCGCGGGGAGCGCGTGGTGGGGCGCCACACGCGCGTGGAGGTCGTCACGACCGGTGTGCTGCTGCAACGACTTCAGCGGGATCAGGAGTTGGCGGGCGTCGACGTGGTGGTGCTCGACGAGTGCCACGAGCGTCATCTGGACGCGGACACGGCGGCGGCCTTCCTCCTGGACGTGCGGGAGGCGCTGCGGCCCGAGCTGCGGCTGGTGGCGGCCTCGGCGACGACCGACGCCGCGGGGTGGGCCCGGCTGCTCGGCGGGGCGCCGGTGGTCGAGGCGGCGGGTGTGTCGTACCCGGTGGAGGTCGTGTGGACGCCTCCGGTGCGGCCCGTCCGGCCGCCGCACGGGATGCGGGTGGACCCCGTACTGCTGACGCATGTGGCATCGGTGGTGCGGCGGGCGCTCGCGGAACGCGAGGGGGATGTCCTCTGCTTCCTTCCCGGGGTCGGGGAGATCGCGCGCGTGGCGGGGCAGCTGGGGGACCTGGACGGGGTCGAGGTGCTCCAGGTGCACGGGCGGGCGCCGGCGGCGGTACAGGACGCGGTGCTGTCTCCCGGTGCGGGGCGCCGGGTGGTCCTCGCGACGTCCGTGGCCGAGTCCTCGCTGACGGTGCCGGGTGTGCGGGTCGTCGTGGACTGCGGACTGGCGCGGGAGCCACGTGTGGATCACGCGCGCGGGCTGAGCGCCCTGACGACGGTACGGGCCTCGCAGGCGGCGGGGCGGCAGCGGGCGGGCCGGGCCGGGCGCGAGGCGCCGGGGACGGTGTACCGCTGCTGGGCGGAGGCGGAGGACGCCCGTCTGCCGCGCTTCCCCTCCCCCGAGATCAAGGTGGCCGACCTGACGGCGTTCGCGTTGCAGGCGGCGTGCTGGGGCGATCCGGAGGCGTCCGGGCTCGCCCTGCTGGACGCGCCGCCGGGCGGGGCGATGGCGGCGGCGCGGTCCGTTCTCGCCGCGATCGGTGCGGTGGATTCCGCGGGGCGGGCCACGGAGCGAGGGGTGCGCATGTCCCGGCTCGGCCTGCACCCGCGACTGGCGCGGGCTCTGCTGGACGCGGCGCCGGAGGTCGGCGCGGACCGGGCCGCGGAGGTGGTCGCGCTGCTGAGCGAGGAGCCGCCGCGGGAGTACGGCGACGACCTGGCGGCGGCCTGGCGGGCTGCCCGGCGTGGGGGCGACGCGTACGCGGGGCGCTGGCGTGCGGAGGCGCGGCGGCTGCGGGCCGGGGCGACAGATCGTGCGCGCCCGCCCGCCCGTGACCGTGACTCCGCTCCGCGAGAGCGGGACGCCGGGGCTCCGGCCGGGACGGGTGGGCAGGGCTCGGCGCCCGGCCCCACCGGGTCCGAGCCCACCGGATCCGGGGCGGCCGGGCGAGCGGGCTCGGGGGACGATCGGATCGCCGGGCTCGTGGCCGCCCTCGCCTTCCCGGAGCGGCTCGCGCGGGCACAGGGCGGCTCCTGCCTCATGGTCAGCGGGACCCGCGCCGACATCGGCGACGGCTCCGCGCTGCGCGGCGCCCCCTGGCTCGCCGTGGCGGTCGCCGACCGTCCCGTCGGCGCGGGGCACGCGCGCGTGCGGCTCGCCGCCGTGGTCGACGAGGACACGGCGCGGCGGGCCGCGGCGCCCCTGCGTTCCGCGGGCGCCGAGGTCCACTGGGCCGACGGGGATGTCGTCGCGCGGCGGGTCGAGCGACTGGGGGCCGTGGAGTTGGCGGTGCGGCCGCTGCGTGACGCCGACCCCGGTCTCGTACGGGACGCGCTCCTCGAAGGGCTGCGGGAGGAAGGGCTCGGCCTGGTGCGGTGGTCCGCTGACGCCGAGGTGCTGCGGCGGCGGCTCGCCTTTCTGCACCTGCACGTCGGCGCCCCCTGGCCCGACGTGTCCGACGACGCGCTCCACGCGCGCGTGGACGAGTGGCTGGAGCCGGAGCTGAGCCGTGCCCGGCGGCGGGCCGATCTGGCGCGGATCGACGCCGGGCAGGCACTGGCCCGGCTGCTGCCGTGGGCGACCGGGGACGCGGCCCGGCTCGACGAACTCGCTCCCGAGCGGATCGAGGTGCCCAGCGGGTCCAGGATCCGGATCGACTACGGCAACCCGGAGCAGCCCGTGCTCGCCGTGAAGCTCCAGGAGATGTTCGGCCGCCACGAGTCCCCGAGGGTCGCCGGAGTACCGGTGCTCGTCCATCTGCTGTCGCCCGCCGGCCGGCCGGCCGCCGTCACGGCCGACCTCGCCTCGTTCTGGCGGGACGGCTACAAGGCGGTACGGGCCGAGCTGCGCGGCCGCTACCCCAAGCACCCGTGGCCCGAGGACCCGGCCACGGCCGAGCCGACCCGGTACACGAACGCGCGGCTCAGGCGCTGACCGGTTCCGGCGCCGAGGCCTCGGTGGGGGCCGGGTCCGCCGGCCGGCGGCCGCGGGCCTCCAGCCACAGGGACAGGGTCAGCAGGAGCAGGCCCAGCAGCAGGAGGCCCCATGGCAGGTACGAGGTCATCAGCAGGACCACGGTGCGGTTGGACTTGACCAGGGCGACCGTCGACCTGATGTAGTCCTCGCGCATCTTGACGTGGCCGGCGAAGGCCGTGACCTTGTCGCGGCCGCCGAGGAGCGTGCCGCCGCGCAGCTCCTCCTTGTGGATCTCCTCGCCGTAGACCGGTGCTCCGGTCACCGGTTCGACCCAGAACTTCCGGACCGTGGTGTACCAGCGCGTCGTGCCCGTCTTCGCGAGCGACCGGGGGGTGACGCCCTTGACGGGCATGGCCTTGGGGAAGGGGACCTTGGTCCAGGGGACGGTCTGCTCGAAGTAGTAGACCCGCACACCGCGGAAGTCCTGCGTGCCCTTGTAGTGGATGGGGGCCGTGGTGCGCGCCTGGGCGTCGAAGTACTCGTAGTCCCGCCTCTCCGTGAGGAACGGCCACTTGAACTCGAGGCCCGCGCGGGTGACCGGGTCGCCGTCGACCATCTCGCCGGTGGCGTGGACGGGTTCCTGGGTGTGTGCGTCGAAGATGTAGCGCTCGGGGATCCGGGAGACCATTTTGCCGTCCGGTCCCTGGACGTAGGAGAGGCCGTCCCAGACGACCACGTCCTTGCCGGCGGTCTTCTCGATCTTCTGTGAGGCCTCCACGTTGCCCCTGAGGGTCTGCACGACGGTGACCTTGGGGACCGTCTTCGCCTTCATGGTGCCGTAGTCGAGGAGGGTGGCGTTCTTCGCCTCCAGGACCATGTCCTGGTACTGGTTCGCGGGGATCTTGGCCAGGCGCGGGAAGGCGTACCAGCGCACCAGCGGGGACAGAGCCGTGCAGAACACGGCCAGGGCGAGCAGGATCAGGCTGGCCTTGCGGCGCATCTGGGCGGCCCTCCCGGCTGGTTACGGGTGCTTGGGGACGGTGGTGAGCAAGGGCTTCGGCGACGTCTCGCCGGGTGGTGGGCCCATGACCGTGACGACCAACATCAGCCCGAGCGCCAGGGCGAGACCGATCGCGGCGGCGATGAGGGCACGCATACGGGGCCTCCCCGGGAATCCTGGAGCTGATGCGTCGTCAGGTCCGGCACCGTAGCAACGGCGGGGTGAGATGAGAACACGTTGCACACACAACAAGGGCGCCCCTCCGCGGGAAGCGGAGGGGCGCGCTTGGGGGTTACGCGGGCTAGGGCGTCGTGGTGGTGGCCGCGGCCACCTTCAGCTCGACCGTGAGGGTCGCGCCGCCCGTGGTGTCGATGCGGAGCAGGAACGTGCCGACGGTGTCGTCCGCGTACAGCTTCGGAAGCTTCAGCAGGCCGTTCGCGTCCGTCTTGAGGTCCTTGAGGGTGCGTACGGTCTTGCCGTCCGCGTCCTTGAAGGACGGGCCCTTGTCGTTCTCGGTCGCGTCGTCGGCCGACTTGACGATCGTCGCGGTGGCGGCGACACCGTCCGCGACGGCGTTCTTGTACGTGGCCTTCACCTCGACCTGGTCCGCGAACTCGCCGCCGGGCACACAGGTCAGCTCGGTGGCGCTGGTGCGGGCGAGGGCGTCGGCCTGGGGTTCGGTGACGGTCGCCGTGTAGTCGAGGCCCGCGACGGAGCGGCCCACGACGGTGGCGCGGACCGTGAAGTCGCCGGTCTTCTGTCCTGCCACCAGCGCGGGCGCGGTGGCCTTGCCGGCGCTGTTGGTGACGATCGTGGCCACGGTCTCGCCGCCGGTGAACGTGGCGTCCGTGTCGCCGACGATGGTGAATCGCACCCGCACCTTCGCGACGGCCTTGCCGGCCTTGGTCTCGGTGCGCACGGCGACCTTCTGGTCGAACGTGTCGCCCGCCGTCGCGGTGAGCTTGGCGGTGCCCGCGTCCTCCAGGTGGTCCACCGTGTCGGTGGGGGTGGGAGGCGTGGGGCTCGGCGGCTTGGGGGTGCTGGGCGGCGGCGGCGACGGGCTGGGGCTCGTGGAACCGCCGTCGCCGGGCGTGCCCGGCTTCGTCGGCTTCGTCGTCTTCGGCGGCTTCGGCGTCTTCGGCGGCGACGGACTGGGCGCGGGGCTCGCTCCCTGGCCGTCGTCGTTGCTGTGCGAGGGCAGCGTGCCCGTGCCGTCCGGCACCTCGTGCGTGCCCTTGCGGTAGTACTCCAGCCACGACAGGACGGTGTTCAGGTACTCCTGCGAGTTGTTGTAGCCGAGGATGGCCTTGTTCAGCTCGGACTGGACGGAGAGGTCACGGTCGAAGCGGCAGAGGTAGTGACCGGCGGCGAGGGCCGCGTCGTAGATGTTGTTGGGGTTCTTCGCGCCGTCGCCGTTGCCGTCGCGGCCCGCCCACTCCCAGGTGGAGGGGATGAACTGCATGGGGCCGACCGCGCGGTCGTACGCGCTGTCGCCGTCGTACGCGCCGTTGTCGGTGTCGGCGATCAGGGCGAAGCCGTTGCCGTCGAGCTTGGGGCCCAGGATCTTCGAGTACGTCGTACCGTTCGCGTCGACGCGGCCGCCGCGGGCCTGCCCGGACTCGACCTTGCCGATGGCGGCGAGGAGCTGCCACGGCAGGTTGCAGCCCGGCTTGGACGAGCGCAGTGCCGTCTCGGCCTTCTTGTAGGCGTCGAGGACGGTGGCGGGTATGCCCGCCTCCGCGGTGCCGGCGGGGGTCGTGGAGCCGGTGCCCGGGCTGGGCGAGGCGGTGGGGCTGTCGAGCGGCGGGAGGTCGGTGTAGTAGCGGCCGTTGCCCGTGGCGGAGCCGTCGCCGTTCCCGTCGGGTGTGGCCTCGGAGCCGGTGGTCTGTCTGCCCTGGTCGTCGGTGGTCACTCCAGGAGCCTGGGACGCGGCCAGGGCCGCGACCGCGGCCGCCGCCACGGCGGTGGTTGTCGCCCCCCTGCGCAGCCTGCTGCCGAAATGCGCCGCCATTGAGTAAGCCCCTCCCGTGGACGACCACCTGCGTGTTCGCTCTGGTGTTACATGCCGGTGTTACGTGCTGGTGCTGCGTGCCCGTGTCGCTGGTGTCACCGGCGTTCGACCGTGCTCCCCGGCACGGTGACCCAGGTGACCCTACGACAACTTGTGTCGCCCGGGCACCCGTTGGTGCCCGATTGCCGGTGGCCGGCCGACTGCGGCGCTGGTCGGATGCGGGAGCCGGGTGGCTCGCCGCACGATTTTCATGCGCCCCTCATACTGGACGACTGTGATCGCCGGACGGTTGTGTCCGGCCGACGACAGCCACGGAGGGCCGACTTGCCGTTCACTCTCAGTCATGCGGCGGCCGTGCTGCCCGGCGTGCGCGGGGACGGGACCGGACGCGGGCGACTGGTGCCCACGGTCCTCGTCGCCGGCTCGTTCGCTCCCGATATGACCTACTACGCGGCGAGTGTGCTGTCCGGAGCGATGGAATTCGGCGATTTCACGCACTCGTTCACCGGTGTCCTCACCTTCGACGTGCTCGTCGCCTGGGCGTTGGCCGGTGCCTGGCTGGTGCTGCGCGAACCGCTGGTCGCGCTGCTGCCGCGGGCCCGGCAGGGGCGGGTGGCGGCGCTGCTGCGCTGCGGGGTGCCGCGGGCGCGGATGCGGGCCTCGGCGGTGCTGTGGTGGTACGTGTCCGCGGCGCTGGGCGCGCTGACCCATGTCGTGTGGGACGCGTTCACGCATCACGACCGGTGGGGGATTCGGCTGTTTCCGGTGCTGGGGCAGGAGGCCGGGGGCTTTCCGCTGTACTGGTTCCTCCAGTACGGCAGTTCGGCGGTGGCGGCGGTCGTGATCGCGGTGTTCGTGGTGGTCGCGCTGCGGCGGGTGCCGTTGCCCACGCCTTCACCTTCACCTTCACCTTCACCTTCGGGATCGGGTTCGGGTTCGGGTTTTGGCGGGCCGGCGGGGGTGCCGGTGCTGTCCGGTTCGGACCGGTGGGTCGCGGGTGCGGTGATCGGCGGGTGTGCCGTGGTGGCGGCGATGCAGCGGGCGTCGCGGTGGTGGGAGTACTGGGGCGCGACGGCGAAGCCGTGGGAACTCATCCCGACCCTGTGCTTCGGGGCGGGCGCCGGGCTGGTCCTCGGGACGCTGCTGTACGCGGTGGGGATCAGGGTGCGCCGTCCGGCCGCGGCCGGTGGAGCGGGCGCCGGGACGGAGGCCGGCGTCGGGGACGAGGCCGGTGCCGGTGCGCGTACCGGGAACGGGGCCGGCAAGGAGCCGAGCCGCCCGGCCGCCTCCTGACCGTCACCGGCGGGCTGACCGACGTCGGCGGGCGGCTGGGGGACGGGCCGCCCCGAGGTGGCCTGCGCACCGGTCCAGCCCTGCCGGCCACTGCCCGGAAAAAAGACCGTCGCCCGCAGGGTCCTGCACAAGCCGGCCCTGGGACCGGGCGACGTCCGTCGGCCGGGCCCAGGGCCGCCTCGGCCACACCTCGGCGGCCCGGGCGGCTCACCTACCGGGACGACGACACCCGTCCGGATCACCCCCGGCGCACCCCGCCCCGGTCCGCTAGTGCGCCGCCGACTCCCAGTCCCCGCCGTCGCCCACCGAGACATCCAGCGGAGCCCTCAGCTGCACGGCGGACGCCATCTCCCGGCGGACCAGTTCCTCCGTCTTCGCCCGCTCGCCCGGCGCGATCTCCAGGACGATTTCGTCGTGGACCTGGAGGAGCATGCGGGACTTGAGGTTCGCCTCCTGGAGCGCGCGGTCCACGTTCAGCATGGCGATCTTGACGATGTCCGCCGCGGTGCCCTGGATCGGCGCGTTCAACGCCATGCGCTCCGCCGTCTCGCGGCGCTGGCGGTTGTCGCTGTTCAGGTCCGGGAGGTAGCGGCGGCGGCCGAACAGCGTCTCCGTGTAGCCCGTCGCCCGCGCCTCGTCGACCGCGCGGCGCAGATAGTCGCGTACTCCTCCGAAGCGCTCGAAGTACGTGTCCATCAGCGCCCGCGCCTCGCCCGCATCGATGTTCAGCTGCTGCGAGAGACCGAAGGCCGACAGGCCGTACGCGAGGCCGTACGACATCGCCTTGATCTTGCGGCGCATCTCCGCGTCCACCGCTGAGCGCTCCACCCCGAACACCTGGGAGGCGACCGTCGTGTGCAGGTCCTCTCCGGAGGTGAACGCCTCGATCAGGCCCTCGTCCTCGGACAGGTGGGCCATCACACGCAGCTCGATCTGGCTGTAGTCCGCGGTCATCAGCGACTCGAAGCCCTCGCCGACCACGAAGCCGCGGCGGATCGCGCGGCCCTCGTCGGTGCGCACCGGGATGTTCTGAAGGTTCGGGTCGGTCGACGACAGCCGACCGGTCGCCGCCACCGTCTGGTTGAACGTGGTGTGGATGCGGCCGTCCGCCGCGATCGTCTTGATCAGGCCCTCGACCGTCACCCGCAGCTTCGCCTGCTCACGGTGACGGAGCATGATCACCGGCAGTTCGTTGTCCGTCTGGGCGGCCAGCCACGCCAGCGCGTCCGCGTCCGTCGTGTAGCCCGTCTTCGTCTTCTTCGTCTTGGGCAGGCCCAGTTCACCGAAGAGGACTTCCTGGAGCTGCTTGGGCGAGCCCAGGTTGAACTCGTGTCCCGCGGCCGCGTGCGCCTCCTTCACCGCCTGCTGCACGGCGCCCGCGAACATCTGCTCCATGGCCTCCAGGTGGGCCTTGTCCGCCGCGATGCCGTGCCGCTCCAGCCGGGCCAGCAGGGCGGACGTCGGCAGCTCCATGTCGCGGAGCAGGTCGGCCGAGCCGACCTCCTTCAACCGCTCGCCGAACGCCTCGCCCAGGTCGAGGATCGCGCGCGCCTGCACCATCAGCGCGTCGGCCTCGGCCCCCTCGTCCGCGCCGAAGGCCAGCTGCCCGTCGGCCGTCGCGGCGGGCTCCAGCTCACGGCCGAGGTACTCCAGGGACAGCGCGTCCAGCGCGAAGGAGCGGCGGCCCGGCTTGACCAGGTAGGCGGCGAGCGCGGTGTCCATGGACACGCCCTCGACGGTCCAGCCGTGCTCGGCGAAGACCCGCATCACACCCTTGGCGTTGTGCAGCACCTTGGGCTTCGCGGGGTCGGCGAGCCACGTCGCGAACGCGTTCTCGTCGGCCTCGTCCAGCTGGGACGGGTCGAACCAGGCGGCCGCCCCGTCGGCCGCGGCGAGCGCGACCTCGGCCACCGCACCCGCGCCGAGCGCCCAGGAGTCGACCGTGGCCAGCCCCAGGACCGTCGTGCCGTGCTCGGCGAGCCACGGCTTCAGCTCGCCCGCGCCCAGCACCGCGCCGTCCACCGCGACGCCCGCGGCGACCGGCGCCTCCTCGGCCTCCTCCCCGCCCGGGTCGACGGCCAGCAGCCGCTCGCGCAGGGACGGGTTGCGGATCTCCAGGGTGTCCAGGACCATCGCGACGGCCGTGCGGTCGTACGGAGCGCGCTCCAGGGCGGCGACCGACTTCGGCAGCTCGACGTCCCGCACCATCTCCGTGAGCCGGCGGTTCAGCTTCACCGACTCCAGGTGGTCGCGGAGGTTCTGGCCGACCTTGCCCTTGACCTCGTCGACGCGCTCGACCAGCTCCGCGAACGAACCGAACTGGTTGATCCACTTGGCCGCGGTCTTCTCGCCGACGCCCGGGATGCCCGGCAGGTTGTCGGACGGGTCGCCGCGCAGCGCCGCGAAGTCCGGGTACTGCGCGGGCGTCAACCCGTACTTCTCGAAGACCTTCTCCGGGGTGAACCGGGTCAGCTCCGAGACGCCCTTCGTCGGATACAGCACCGTCGTGTGATCGCTGACCAGCTGGAAGGAGTCCCGGTCACCGGTGACGATGAGGACCTCGAAGCCCTCGGCCTCGGCCTGCGTGGCGAGCGTGGCGATGATGTCGTCCGCCTCGAAGCCGTCGACCGCGAACCGCTGCGCGTGCATCGCGTCGAGCAGCTCACCGATCAGCTCGACCTGCCCCTTGAACTCGTCCGGGGTCTTGGAGCGGTTCGCCTTGTACTCCGTGAACTCCTCGGAGCGCCACGTCTTGCGCGAGACGTCGAACGCCACCGCGAAGTGCGTGGGCGCCTCGTCGCGCAGCGTGTTCGCCAGCATCGACGCGAAGCCGTAGATCGCGTTCGTCGGCTGGCCGGTCGCGGTCGTGAAGTTCTCCGCGGGCAGCGCGAAGAACGCGCGGTACGCCAGCGAGTGCCCGTCCATGAGCATCAGCCGCGGACGCGCGCCGCCGGAGGTCTTCTCGGTCTTCTTCGATGCTGTTTCTGCCACGCCCCCGATCCTGCCACGCCCCACTGACAGTGAGAGCCGTTCGGACCGGGCCCCGGTCGCCCGAGCGCCCTCCAGGCCCGGGCCCCGGCGCTGTCACCGCCCCGTGCGAGGATCGGAGACGTACCTCACACGTGGACGCGAAGGAGAGCAGCTCGATGGCCACGAAGCCGCCCAAGGGCGATCCGGTTCAGGACGCGCCGCAGGTCAGCGAGCCGAAGCAGGCGGCAGCGGGGCTGCCGGCCATCAAGCACACCCTGCGCATCGCCCAGCAGCAGATGGGGGTGCGCCGCACCGCGCTGACACTGCTGCGCGTCAACCAGAAGGACGGCTTCGACTGCCCCGGCTGCGCCTGGCCCGAGCCGGAGCACCGGCACACGGCGGAGTTCTGTGAGAACGGCGCGAAGGCCGTCGCCGAGGAGGCCACCCTGCGCCGGGTCACCCCGGACTTCTTCGCCGCCCACAGCGTGGCCGACCTCGCCACCCGCAGCGGCTACTGGCTGGGCCAGCAGGGCCGCCTGACCCACCCCATGTATCTGGCGGAGGGCGCCGACCACTACGAGGCGGTGCCCTGGGAGCGGGCCTTCGACATCGTCGCCGAGGAGCTCGCCGCACTCGGCTCCCCCGACGAGGCCCTCTTCTACACCTCCGGCCGCACGAGCAACGAGGCCGCGTTCCTGTACCAGCTGTTCGCCCGCGAACTCGGCACGAACAACCTGCCCGACTGTTCCAACATGTGCCACGAGTCGTCGGGTTCGGCGCTGACCGAGACGATCGGCATCGGCAAGGGCAGCGTCCTGCTGGAGGACCTCTACAAGGCGGACCTGATCATCGTCGCCGGACAGAACCCCGGCACGAACCACCCCCGGATGCTCTCCGCCCTGGAGAAGGCCAAGGCGGGCGGCGCGAAGATCATCACGGTCAATCCACTGCCCGAGGCGGGCATGGGGCGCTTCAAGAACCCGCAGACCCCCCAGGGCATGTTCAAGGGCGCCGCCCTCACCGACCTGTTCCTGCAGATCCGCCTCGGCGGCGACCAGGCCCTCTTCCGCCTCCTCAACAAACTGATCCTCGAGACGAACGGCGCCACCGACCAGGCGTTCATCGACGAACACACCCACGGATACGAGGAGTTCGCCGAGGCCGCCCGCACCGCCGACTGGGCCGGGACGCTCGCCGCGACGGGCCTCACCCAGCAGCAGATCGAGGAAGCCCTCCGCATGGTGCTCGCCTCCGAGCGCACCATCGTGTGCTGGGCGATGGGCCTGACCCAGCACAAGCACGCGGTGCCGACGATCCGCGAAGTCGTCAACTTCCTGCTGCTGCGCGGCAACATCGGCCGCCCGGGCGCGGGCGTGTGCCCCGTGCGCGGCCACTCCAACGTGCAGGGCGACCGCACGATGGGCATCTTCGAACGGCCCGCCCCGGCCTTCCTGGACGCCCTGGAGAAGGAGTTCGGCTTCGCCCCGCCACGCGAGCACGGCTACGACGTCGTACGGGCCATCCGCGCCCTGCGCGACGGCGAGGCGAAGGTCTTCTTCGCGATGGGCGGCAACTTCGTGTCCGCCTCGCCCGACACCGAGGTGACCGAGGCGGCCATGCGCCGCGCCCGCCTCACGGTGCATGTGTCGACCAAGCTCAACCGCTCGCACGCTGTCACGGGCGCGCGCGCCCTGATCCTGCCGACCCTGGGCCGTACGGAACGCGACCTCCAGGCCGGTGGCGAGCAGTTCGTGACCGTCGAGGACTCCATGGGCATGGTGCACGCCTCACACGGCCGTCTGGAGCCCGCGAGCGGGCACCTGCTGTCCGAGACGGCCATCGTGTGCCGGCTCGCCCGCCGCGTGCTCGGCGACAAATCCCGCACCCCCTGGGAGGAGTTCGAGAATGACTACGCGACGATCCGCGACCGCATCGCGCGCGTGATCCCCGGCTTCGACGACTTCAACGCGCGCGTGACCGGTTCCGCCGGCGGCTTCGCGCTCCCCCACGCGCCCCGCGACGAGCGCCGCTTCCCGACAGCCACCGGCAAGGCCAACTTCACGGCGGCACCGGTCGAGTACCCGGCGCTCCCCGAAGGCCGGCTGCTGCTCCAGACCCTGCGCTCGCACGACCAGTACAACACCACGATCTACGGCCTCGACGACCGCTACCGAGGCATCAAGAACGGCCGCCGGGTCGTCCTCGTCAACCCCGAGGACGCCAAGGCGCTGGGCGCCGCGGACGGCTCGTACGTCGACCTGGTCAGCGAGTGGCAGGACGGCGTGGAGCGCCGCGCCCCCGGCTTCCGCGTCGTGCACTACCCCACCGCCCGGGGCTGCGCCGCCGCCTACTACCCCGAGACCAACGTCCTCGTACCGCTCGACGCCACCGCCGACACCAGCAACACCCCGGCCAGCAAGTCCGTCGTCGTCCGTCTGGAACAATCGACAACCGACTGAGCGTTTGCTCAGCCAGGCAGTGAGCAAGATCGGTCCACAGCGACACGACGAACGGAGCCGGGCCCCATGGGCGAGCAGCACACCCCGACGTTCCCGCAAGAGGTCATCGACGAGTACGCGGCACTCGGCGTCGACCTGCCCGCCCTCTTCTCCGCCGGACACCTCGGCACACGCATGGGCGTCCGGATCCTCGAGGCCTCCGCGGAGCGGGTCGTCGGCACCATGCCCGTCGAGGGCAACACCCAGCCGTACGGGCTGCTGCACGGCGGCGCCTCCGCCGTCCTCGCCGAGACCCTCGGCTCCGTCGGCTCCATGCTCCACGGCGGCAGCTCCAAGCTCGCCGTGGGCGTCGACCTGAACTGCACGCACCACCGGGGCGTACGGTCCGGGCTGGTCACCGGAGTGGCCACACCCGTGCACCGGGGGCGCTCCACGGCGACGTACGAGATCGTGATCAGCGACGAGGAGGGCAAGCGCGTGTGCACCGCCCGCCTGACCTGCCTGCTGCGCGAACTCCCCGCGAAATAGCGGCCGTTCGGGGGGCGGCGGGACGGGCGGGGAAGGACGGGACGGACCGGGTACCGGCGGAACCGGAGCCTTTGGCCCAGCACGAAGCATGACCGGCCTCGGGCCCGTCGAACCGGACTTCCCACCCGCCCCGACGCCCCTCACCCCGCCCCCGACGACGCCGTCGGGGGCGAACTCCCCCCGCCTGCCGGACCGTTGGGCCACACCGCCCGTCCACCACCGCCGGGCCCTCCAGGCGCTCCCCGCCGCCCTGGCGACGGCCGCCGCCCCCGCCCCGCCGCGCCGACCTACCAGCTCTCGCCACCCGCACGACACCCTCCCCGCCACTGACAGTCAAGGCCGGCCGGCCCCGGCGCCTCGCCGCGCGCATCTCCGTACCCGACTGCCGGGCCCTGCCCCACGGCGTCAACATCCCCCGCCTGGACCTGATCCTGCGCACCCCACAAGCACAGCAGCCGTACAGCTTCCTCGTCGGCGGCAACCGCCCACGCACCCTCTCCCGGCTGCCGCACACCGCGTGCCCCCCACAGGGAAGTAACACTGTGTAACCTGCATGCAATACAAGGAATGGCCGTCGCGCCGCCTTGCCAACGCTCCCTCAGACGCCCCGCCCAGCCCCGCCCCAGCCCTCGCAAGATCACTTGGAGCCCCTGAGCGGAACAGGGCGTTCTCACCATGCGGTCACGGGGAGCACCGCGCCAGGCCCCCGACCGACCGCCCCCCACCCCCGAGCCCAACCCACGGCATAACAAGAGCGTCACAGCCTGTCCCCATCTCCTCCCCGACGCCGCCACCTGCGCTTATAGTCACGGCCAGTCACCGCGCCGCCGGGCGCGTCTGCAGCACGGCCCAGCAACACCCCAGTACGGCCCGGCGAGACACACGGCCCTCCAGCAGGAGGGTCGCGCCAGGGAGAGGATTGATCGTGCGACACCGTTCCTTGCTGATACTCACCACCGTGCTCACCACCGGAGCACTCACGCTCACCGCTTGCGGATCGCGCGACGACGACAAGGGCAGCGACAGCGGCAGCAAGACGACCGTGGTCATCGGCGTCGACGCGCCCCTCACCGGCCAGAACTCCGCCACCGGCCTCGGCATCCAGTACGGCGTCCAGATCGCCGTCGACGACGCCAACAAGAAGAACCTCGTGCCCGGCGTCACGTTCAAGGTCAAGGCCCTCGACGACAAGGCCGTCCCGGCCAGCGGCCAGCAGAACGCCACCGCCCTCGTCGCCAACAAGGACGTCCTCGGCGTCGTCGGCCCGCTGAACTCCGGTGTCGCCACCCAGATGCAGCAGGTCTTCGACACGGCCGGCCTCGTCCAGATCTCCCCGTCGAACACCGCCCCCGAGCTGACCCAGGGCAAGAACTGGCAGAGCAAGAAGGAACGTCCTTACAAGACGTACTTCCGCACCGCCACCACCGACGCCCTCCAGGGCGGCTTCGCGGCCGACTACGCCTACAACACCCTGAAGAAGCGCAAGGTCTTCATCGTCGACGACAAGCAGACCTACGGCGCCGGCCTCGCCAAGCTCTTCAAGCAGAACTTCAAAAAGGCGGGCGGCAAGGTCACCGCCGAGGACCACATCAGCGTCGGCGACACCGACTTCTCCTCGCTCGTCACCAAGGTCAAGAACTCCGGCGCCGACCTGTTCTACTACGGCGGCCAGTACGACGAGTCCGAGAAGATCACCAAGCAGCTCAAGGACGGCGGCGTCGACATCCCGCTGTTCGGCGGCGACGGCATGTTCTCCGACACCTACATCGAGACCGCCGGCAAGCCCTCCGAAGGCGACCTCGTCACCTCCGTCGGCGTCCCCGTCACCACCCTGCCCGCCGCCAAGGAGTTCATCGCCACCTACAAGGCGAAGAAGTACCCCGGCGACTACGGCACCTACGGTGGCTACTCCTACGACGCCGCCACCGCCATCATCAAGGCCATCGGCAACGTCGTGAAGGACGGCAAGGTCCCCTCCGACGCCCGCACCAAGATCGTCGACGAGGTCCAGAAGACCAAGTTCGACGGCATCGCCGGCCCCGTCGCCTTCGACGAGTACGGCGACACCACCAACAAGCAGCTCACCGTCTACCAGGTCGTCAAGGGCAAGTGGAAGGCCGTCAAGAGCGGCACCTACAACGCCGGCTGACCCACCCGGCACCACAGCACCACCCGGGCCGCGCGGCACCCACCACACGCCAGCCGCGCGGCCCGCTCCACTCAGTCTGCTCACCTTCCACACCCACATGGAGGCCGCGCGGTGCACACCCTGCCGCAGCAGCTGGCCAACGGGCTGTTCCTCGGCTCGATGTACGGGCTGATCGCCATCGGTTACACGATGGTGTACGGCATCGTCCAGCTCATCAACTTCGCCCACGGCGAGATCTTCATGACCGGAGGCTTCGGCGCACTCACGGTCTACTTCTACGTCCTGCCAGACGGCACATCCATGTGGATAGCCCTCCCGGCGATGCTCATCGGAGGCGGCCTCATCGCCGTACTCATCGCCGTCGGGGCGGAACGCTTCGCCTACCGGCCCCTGCGCGGCGCACCACGCCTCGCCCCCCTCATCACCGCCATCGGCCTCTCCCTCGGCCTCCAGCAGGTGGTCTTCAACTTCTACCCGGACGCCAAGACCGACAGGACCTTCCCCCAGCTGGGCACCGAGTCCTTCAACATCGGCTCCGTCCACATCCAGAGCGGCCAGCTCTTCATCATCATCGCCGCCCCCATCTGTATGGCCGCTCTCGGCTTCTTCGTCCGCCTCTCCCGCACCGGCCGCGCCATGCAGGCCACCGCCCAGGACCCGGACACCGCCCAGCTCATGGGCATCGACACCAACCGCATCATCGTCATCGCCTTCGCCATCGGCGGACTCTTCGCCGCGGTCGCCGCCGTCGCCTACGGCCTGCGCTACGGCCAGATCAAGTACGACATGGGCTTCCAGATGGGCCTCAAGGCCTTCACCGCGGCCGTCCTCGGCGGCATCGGCAACATCTACGGCGCCATGCTCGGCGGAGTCGTCCTCGGCGTCGCCGAAACCCTCGCCACCGCCTACATCGACGGCATCCCCGGCATGCAGCAGCTCGGCGGCGGCAGCTGGGCCCCCGTCTGGGCCTTCGTCCTCCTCATCCTCGTACTGCTGCTGCGGCCACAAGGCCTCCTCGGCGAACGCGTCGCGGACAGGGCGTGATCACCATGACCACCCCCGCCACCAGCACCGAGAAGACCGCGGCCGGCCTCATCCCGCTCCCCCAGGCCGCCGCCCGCCTCCTCATCGTCATCGGCGCCCTCGCCACCATCGCCAGCGCCTTCATGTCCTGGACCTGGACCGCCGCCTTCCCCGGTGACCTCACCGTCTACGGCTACCCCGCGGGCCTCCAGACCCTCGCCATCGTCGGCGCCGTCATCACCCTCCTCCTCGGCCTCACCCGCTGGGACATCCCCGCCCTGCGCTGGGCCAACCCCGCGAACGCCGCCTCCCCCATCGCCCTCGCCGCGGCCTCCGCCTTCACCGTCTGCTGGTACACCGGCATCGCCATCGCGGTCGACCTCGGCGGCCTCGCCAACCTCGACCCCGGCGCCTACGTCGCCATGGCCGCCTCCCTCATCGCCCTCCTCGGCGCCCTCGCCCTCCCCACCCCGGGCGGCACCTGGCGCGACTACCTCGCCAAGGCGGAGAACATCCCGCCCGCCGGCGAACTCGCCCCCTGGGTCCAGCGCCTCGTCATCACCCTCGCCACCCTCCTCGCCCTGATCGTCTTCACCTACGGCATCGGCGTGAACGACGACGAGAGCGAAACCTTCATCGGCTTCCTCTTCCTCGTCGTCTTCGGCGCCTGGGCACTCTTCGCCGCCGGCCTCCTCGACCGGTTCTCCACGATCAACGCCCAGCACAAAGGATTCGCCACCACCCTGGCCTTCCTCGCCGCCGCGATCTTCCCCTTCACCCAGAGCGACGACCACAACGCCAACCTCGGCGTGAACATCCTGATCGTCGGAACCGTCGCCCTCGGCCTCAACATCGTCGTCGGCCTCACCGGACTCCTCGACCTCGGATACGTCGCCTTCCTCGGCGTCGGCGCCTACGCCGCCGCCCTCGTCTCCGGCTCCGAGTTCTCCCGCTTCGCCGGCGTCCAGTTCCCCTTCTGGGCAGCGGCACTGACCGGCATGGGAGCCTCACTCGTCTTCGGCGTCCTCATCGGCGCCCCGACGCTCCGGCTGCGCGGCGACTACCTCGCCATCGTCACCCTCGGCTTCGGTGAGATCTTCCGCATCGCCGTCAACAGCCTCGACGGCTCCTCCGGACCCAACCTCACCAACGGCCCCAACGGCATCTCCCGGATCCCCGACCTCGAAATCTTCGGATTCAACCTCGGGATCTCCCACGACGTCGGCTCCTTCACCGTGGGCCGCTTCGCGAACTACTTCTTCCTGATGCTGATCATCACCGCACTCGTGGTGCTGGTCTTCACCAGGGCCTCGGACTCCCGCATCGGCCGCTCCTGGATCGCCATCCGCGAGGACGAGACCGCCGCCACCGCCATGGGCATCAACGGCTTCCGCGTCAAACTCATCGCCTTCGCCCTCGGCGCCTCCCTCGCCGGCCTCGCCGGTACGGTCAGCGCCCACGTCGGCTACAGCGTCAACCCGGCGCCGTACCAGTTCGCCGGCTCCGTGCCCCCGAACTCCGCCTTCCTGCTCGCCGCGGTCGTCCTCGGCGGCATGGGCACCGTCAACGGCCCCATCCTCGGCGCCACCCTGCTCTACCTCATCCCCGAGAAGCTCTCCTTCCTGAAGGAGTACCAGCTCCTCGCCTTCGGCATCGCGCTCGTCCTCCTCATGCGCTTCCGCCCCGAAGGCATCATCGCCAACCGCCGCCGCCAGCTCGAATTCCACGAGACCGACCAGATCGACGTACCGGAACAACGCCTGACCGAACCCACCGTCGGCGTCACGAAGGCAGGGGCGTGACCGACATGACCACCACCACGGCCACCTCCACCGTCCTCGAAGCCTCCGGCGTCACCATGCGCTTCGGCGGACTCACCGCCGTACGCTCCGTCGACCTCACCGTCAACAGCGGCGAAATCGTCGGCCTCATCGGCCCCAACGGCGCCGGCAAGACCACCTTCTTCAACTGCCTCACCGGCCTCTACGTCCCCACCGAGGGCAAGGTCTCCTACAAGGGCAAGGTCCTGCCGCCGAAGCCCCACCTGGTGACAAGCGCGGGCATCGCCCGCACGTTCCAGAACATCCGGCTCTTCGCCAACATGACCGTCCTCGAAAACGTCCTCGTAGGACGCCACACCAGGACCAAGGAAGGCCTCTGGTCGGCCCTCCTGCGCGGCCCCGGCTTCCGCAAGGCCGAAACCGCCTCCCGCGAACGCGCCATGGAACTGCTGGAGTTCATCGGCCTCGCCCACAAGGCCGACCACCTCTCCCGCAACCTCCCCTACGGCGAACAGCGCAAGCTCGAGATCGCCCGCGCACTCGCCAGCGAACCGGGCCTGCTGCTCCTCGACGAGCCGACGGCCGGCATGAACCCGCAGGAGACGCGAGCGACCGAGGAACTGGTCTTCGCCATCCGCGACATGGGCATCGCCGTCCTCGTCATCGAGCACGACATGCGCTTCATCTTCAACCTCTGCGACCGCGTCGCCGTCCTCGTCCAGGGCGAGAAGCTCATCGAAGGCACCTCGGAGGTCGTACAGGCCGACGAGCGCGTCATCGCCGCCTACCTCGGCGAACCCTTCGAAGGCGCCCCCGGCGACGCCGAGGCCGCCGAGGTCGAAGCCGCCGAAGCCCACGCCGAAGCCGCGGAGGCCGAAGCGGCCGAAGCGGCCGACAGCACCAGCGAGACCAGCACCACCGGCACGACCAGCACCACCGGCACCAAGGGAGACGCCCAGTGACCGCACTGCTCGAGGTCGAGGACCTCAGGGTCTCCTACGGCAAGATCGAAGCCGTCAAGGGCATCTCCTTCAGCGTCGAAGCGGGCCAGGTCGTCACCCTCATCGGCACCAACGGCGCTGGCAAGACGACCACCCTGCGCACCCTCTCCGGCCTGCTCAAGCCGACCGGCGGCCGCATCGTCTTCGACGGCCAACCGCTCACCAGCGTCCCCGCCCACAAGATCGTCGCCCTGGGCCTGGCCCACTCCCCCGAGGGCCGGCACATCTTCCCGCGCCTGACCATCGCCGAGAACCTCCAGCTCGGAGCGTTCCTCCGCAAGGACAAGCCCGGCATCGAGAAGGACATCCAGCGCGCCTACGACCTCTTCCCCATCCTCGGGGAACGCAGGAAGCAGGCCGCCGGAACCCTCTCGGGCGGCGAACAGCAGATGCTGGCCATGGGCCGGGCCCTGATGTCCCAGCCCAAACTGCTCATGCTCGACGAGCCCTCCATGGGACTCTCGCCCATCATGATGCAGAAGATCATGGCCACCATCGCCGAGCTCAAGTCCCAGGGCACGACGATCCTCCTCGTCGAACAGAACGCCCAGGCGGCGCTCTCACTCGCCGACCAGGGCCACGTCATGGAGATCGGCAACATCGTCCTCTCCGGCACCGGACAGGACCTGCTGCACGACGAGTCCGTGCGCAAGGCGTACCTGGGCGAGGACTGAGCCCGGCACGCCCGCCCCGCCCCGCCCCTACGGGCATACGAGGAGGCCCGCACCCCATGTTCCCGGGTGCGGGCCTCCCTTGATGTACGGCTGCGGGACGGGCTCAGCCCTTCGCGGACTTCTTCTCCTCGGCGTCCTCGATGACCGCCTCGGCGACCTGCTGCATGGACATACGACGGTCCATGGAGGTCTTCTGAATCCAGCGGAAGGCGGCGGGCTCGGTCAGCCCGTACTGCGTCTGCAGAACGGACTTCGCACGGTCCACCAGCTTCCGGGTCTCCAGACGCTGCGTGAGATCGACGATCTCCTGCTCCAGCGCCTTCAGTTCCGCGAAGCGCGACACGGCCATCTCGATCGCCGGCACGACGTCGCTCTTGCTGAACGGCTTCACCAGATACGCCATCGCGCCGGCGTCACGCGCCCGCTCGACCAGGTCGCGCTGGGAGAACGCGGTGAGCATGAGGACGGGCGCGATGCTCTCCTCGGCGATCTTCTCGGCGGCCGAGATGCCGTCGAGCTTGGGCATCTTCACATCGAGGATGACGAGGTCGGGGCGGTGCTCGCGGGCGAGCTCCACGGCCTGCTCGCCGTCACCCGCCTCCCCCACGACGGTGTAGCCCTCTTCCTCGAGCATCTCTTTGAGGTCGAGACGAATGAGCGCCTCGTCCTCGGCGATGACGACACGGGTCGTCAGCGGAGGCACGTGCGACTTGTCGTCGTCGGGCGCGTCTACGGGCTGGGGCGACTCGGGGGCGGTCACGGGGGCTCCTCGTTCAGGGGCGGGTACTGCTCCCAAGAGCCTACCTAGCTGCGGTAAGGTGGGGGCACGGCGGGTGACCGCCATCCTTTGTTTTACAGGAAGCCCCGGTAGTCCAGCGGTAGAGACACGGTGCTCAAACCACCGACAGCGTCGGTTCGAATCCGACTCGGGGCACTTTTCCTTCGATTCCAAGGTCGCAATCAGAAGCGGATGTTCTCGTTCTCGTGAACATCCGCTTTTTGGCGCATGAGGTCACGACCGGTGACGCAGAGTGGCCGCATGGAACAGCACAGCCCTTCGATTCGCGCTCACGCTGTCGCACTCATGCGCCAAGGCATCCCCAACCGCATAGTCGCGGAGCGCCTCAACGTTCCACGAGGGACGGTCGGCTGGTGGCGTAGCGAGGATCGCAGAGCACGCGGCGAAGCCTATGAGCAGCCAACCGACTGCCCCCACTGCACGGGCCGCGAGTTCGACCATGCTGCGTACGCCTACCTACTAGGCCTCTATCTCGGTGATGGACACATCATCTCGAAGCGCAAGCAGCACCACCTGTCTGTCTTCTGCAACGCAATGCAGACGGGGCTGATTACAGCCGCCGAAGAGGCCATGCGCAAGGTGATGCCGCTGCCGAGTGTCAAGCAGCGCTACAAGCCGGGCTGCGTCGAGGTGAAGTCCTACACCAAGCACTGGACCTGCATGTTCCCGCAGCATGGCCCCGGCAAGAAGCACGAGCGCCCCATCGTCCTCGAAGCCTGGCAGCAGGAGATCGTCGACGCCCACCCGTGGGAGTTCATCCGCGGACTCATCCACTCCGACGGGTGCCGCATCACCAACTGGACGACCCGGCTCGTCGGCGGTGAGCGCAAACGCTACGAGTACCCGCGGTACTTCTTCACCAATGTGTCCGACGACATCCGCCAGCTCTACACCGACACCCTCGACCAGCTCGGCATCCAGTGGACGCACTGCACCCGCAACGGAAACCCGTACAACATCTCCGTCGCCCGCAAAGCCTCCGTCGCCCTCATGGACGCCCACGTAGGCCCCAAGTACTGATCGTCCCGCCCCTACTTGGGGCTGTCGTCCTCGCCGATGTGGTGGACTCGGACCAGGTTCGTCGAGCCCGAGACGCCGGGGGGTGAGCCCGCCGTGATGACCACCACGTCGCCCTTCTCGCAGCGGCCGTACTTGAGCAGCAGCTCGTCGACCTGGTCCACCATCGCGTCCGTCGAATCCACGTGCGGGCCCAGGAACGTCTCCACGCCCCATGTCAGGTTGAGCTGGGAGCGCGTCGCCGGCATCGGGGTGAAGGCCAGGAGCGGGATCGGGGAACGGTAGCGCGAGAGGCGGCGGACCGTGTCTCCGGACTGCGTGAACGCCACCAGGAACTTGGCGCCGAGGAAGTCGCCCATCTCGGCCGCCGCGCGGGCCACCGCGCCGCCCTGGGTGCGGGGCTTGTTGCGTTCGGTCAGCGGCGGCAGGCCCGTGGCCAGGATGTCCTCTTCCGCCGCTTCCACGATGCGGGACATGGTGCGGACCGTTTCGACGGGGTACTTGCCCACGCTCGTCTCGCCGGACAGCATCACCGCGTCGGTGCCGTCGATGACGGCGTTGGCGACGTCCGAGGCCTCCGCGCGGGTCGGGCGGGAGTTGTCGATCATGGAGTCCAGCATCTGCGTCGCGACGATGACCGGCTTCGCGTTGCGCCTGGCGAGTTTGATGGCGCGCTTCTGGACGATCGGGACCTGTTCGAGCGGCATTTCCACGCCGAGGTCTCCGCGGGCGACCATGATTCCGTCGAAGGCGGCGACGATGTCGTCGATGTTCTCGACGGCCTGGGGCTTTTCCACCTTGGCGATGACGGGGAGCCGGCGGCCTTCTTCGTCCATGATCCGGTGGACGTCCTTGATGTCCTTGCCGCTGCGTACGAAGGACAGCGCGATGACGTCGAAGCCCTGACGGAGGGCCCAGCGGAGGTCGGCCTCGTCCTTGTCGGAGAGGGCGGGGACCGAGACGGCCACGCCGGGCAGGTTCAGGCCCTTGTGGTCGGAGACCATGCCGCCTTCGACGACGGTGGTGTGGACGCGGGGGCCGTCGACGGAGGTGACTTCGAGGCAGACCTTGCCGTCGTCGACGAGGATGCGCTCACCGGGAGTGACGTCGGCGGCGAGGCCGGCGTAGGTGGTGCCGCAGGTCTGGCGGTCGCCTTCGACGCCTTCCTCGACGGTGATGGTGAAGGTGTCGCCGCGTTCAAGGAGTACGGGTCCTTCGTTGAAGCGGCCGAGGCGGATCTTCGGACCTTGAAGGTCGCCGAGGACTCCGACGCTGCGCCCGGTCTCGTCGGAGGCCTTGCGGACGTGCTGGTAACGCTCCTCGTGCTCGGCGTAGGTGCCGTGGCTGAGGTTGAAGCGGGCTACGTCCATTCCGGCCTCGACCAGTGCCTTGATCTGGTCGTACGAGTCGGTGGCGGGGCCCAGAGTACAGACGATCTTTGCTCGGCGCATGGTTTGAGCCTAGGCCTTACTGGCGGGTAGAGAATTGGTCGGGCATGACTACTCAACAACCTTTGGGTAAAGGGCTATTGACAACTGTTGAATTGTGCGCCGGGCCGCTCCTATGAGCATTTCGGAGTTCGTTCGGCGTGTTTTCGAGTGCGTTCCGTGTGCCGTCGGCTACAGCCGCGGCGGGACCATGGTGAACCGAGCGTTGACCTGGGCGTAGACGTTCTGGCGTTGAGGTTCGAGGTCGAGGGGGGCGGTTTCCTCGGGGGCGGCGGCGCCGTAGGCCATGGAGCGCATGGCGCGGCCGGGGGCCGGAGGGTAGGGCGGGAGGTTGTCGGCGCCGATGTCGGCGAGTTCGACGAGGGCGGCGAGGGTGGTGCCGAGGGCGTCGGCGTATTCGCGGGCGCGCTGGACGGCTTCGCGCACTGCTTGCCGGCGGGCTTGGCGGTGGGCGGGTGAGTCGGGGCGCAGGGCCCACCAGGGGCCGTCGACGCGGGTGAGGTCGAGGTCGGCCAGTCGGGTCGTGAGTTCGCCCAGTGCGGTGAAGTCGGTGAGTTCGGCGGTGATGTGGACGCGGCCGTGGTAGGCGCGGATGCGTTCGCCGCGGCCGTGTTTGGTGAGTTCAGGGGTGATGGAGAAGGCGCCGGTTTCCAGTCGCTCGACGGCTTCCCCGTAGGTTTTGACGAGGTCGAGGGCGGTGGTGTTGCGGCGGGTGAGGTCGGTGAGTGCGTCGCGTCTGTCGGTGCCGCGGGCGCTGACGGTGATGCCTATGCGGGCGATCTCGGGGTCGACTTCGAGGTGGGCTTCGCCGCGGACGGCGATGCGGGGGGCTTCGGGGGTGCCGTAGGGGCCTGTGGGGCGGGGTTCCTCCGCGGTGGGGGTCATACGTCCCACTCTGTCACTGGGGGGTGCGGTGGGGTGGCTACTGGTCATCAGATCGCAACCTGCGGGGGCTGTTCGGGGGTGTGGCTGGTGGGCCAGAATCTACGCGCGTCATTGGCCTTTCCCGAGGAGTACGAGACATGCCGTTGAACCGTCGGAAGTTCTTGAAGAAGTCGGCCGTGACCGGGGCGGGGGTCGCGCTGACCGGCGCGGTCGCGGCTCCGGCGGCGCAGGCCGCGGAGGTGAAGGGCGGGGCGGCGAAGGGTGCCGGGAAGCGTCCGAAGCGGTATTCGCTGACGGTGATGGGCACGACGGACCTGCATGGGCATGTCTTCAACTGGGACTACTTCAAGGACGCGGAGTACTCCGACAAGGCGGGGAACGCGCAGGGGTTGGCCCGGATTTCGACTCTGGTGGACCAGGTGCGCAAGGAGAAGGGCCGCTGCAACACCCTGCTGCTCGACGCGGGTGACACGATCCAGGGCACGCCGCTGACGTACTACTACGCGAAGGTGGACCCGATCACCGCGAAGGGTGGTCCGGTTCATCCGATGGCGCAGGCGATGAACGCGATCGGGTATGACGCGGTGGCGCTCGGCAACCATGAGTTCAACTACGGCATCGAGACGCTGCGGAAGTTCGAGTCGCAGTGCCGTTTCCCGCTGCTGGGTGCGAACGCGCTGGACGCGAAGACGCTGAAGCCGGCGTTCCCTCCGTACTTCATCAAGAAGTTCCATGTGCCGGGTGCGCCGCCGGTGAAGGTGGCTGTGCTGGGGCTGACGAACCCGGGTATCGCGATCTGGGACAAGGCGTATGTGCAGGGCAAGTTGACGTTCCCGGGGCTTGAGGAGCAGGCGGCGAAGTGGGTGCCGAAGCTGCGGTCGATGGGTGCGGATGTCGTCGTCGTGTCGGCGCACTCGGGGTCGTCCGGGACGTCGTCGTACGGTGATCAGTTGCCGTACATCGAGAATTCGGCGGCGCTGGTGGCGCAGCAGGTGCCGGGGATCGACGCGATTCTGGTCGGTCACGCGCATGTGGAGATTCCCGAGCTGAAGGTGACGAACGCGAAGACCGGGAAGACGGTCGTGCTGTCGGAGCCGTTGTGTTACGCGGAGCGGTTGTCTCTCTTCGACTTCGAGTTGGTGTTCGAGAAGGGGAAGTGGGAGGTGGAGTCGGTGGTCGCGTCGCTGCGGAACACGAACGCGGTCGCGGACGACCCGCGGATCACCAAGCTGCTGTCGGACGAGCATGCGACGGTCGTGAAGTATGTGAACCAGGTGGTCGGTACGGCGACGGAGACGCTGACGACGGTCGAGGCGCGCTACAAGGACGCCCCGATCATCGATCTGATCACCAAGGTTCAGGAGGATGTCGTCAGGGCGGCGCTGGTGGGCACGCAGTACGCGTCGTTGCCGGTGATCGCGCAGGCGTCGCCGTTCTCGCGGACGTCGGAGATCCCGGCCGGGAAGGTGACGATCCGGGATCTGTCGAGTCTGTATGTGTATGACAACACGCTGGTCGCGAAGTTGCTGACGGGTGCGCAGCTGCGGGCGTACCTGGAGTACTCGGCGGAGTATTTCGTGCAGACGGCGGCGGGCACGGTGGTCGACACGGAGAAGCTGACGAACGCGAACAACCGGCCGGACTACAACTACGACTATGTGTCGGGTCTGGGGTACGAGATCGACATCGCGCAGGCGGCGGGTTCGCGGATCAAGAACCTGACGTACAACGGTGCGGCGCTGGATGATGCGCAGCAGTTCGTGTTCGCGGTGAACAACTACCGTGCGAACGGGGGCGGTGCCTTCCCGTATGTGGCGTCGGCCGCTGAGTTGTGGTCGGAGTCGACGGAGATCCGGACCCGGATCGCGGAGTGGGTGACCGCGAAGGGTGTGCTGGATCCGAAGGACTTCGCGTCGGTGGACTGGAAGCTGACGCGGGACGGTTCGCCGGTGTTCTAAGGGGGCAAGCGGGGTCCGGCAGGGGCCTGCGGGGTCCGGCAGGGGTGTGTCAGCGGCGTCGGCGGTGGTTTTCGTCGGCGCCGTTGGCGTGTGTTGTCAGCGTCCGTCGATGAGGGGCGTGAGGGCGTGGACCTGGCGGGCGGGTGGGATGTGTGGTTGCTGCTGGAGTCCGAAGGTGGTGAAGGCGGTGCGGTGTGGGAGGGGGTAGAGGTCCTTGCCGGTGAGGGAGTTGAGGATGGTGGCGCTGCGCCAGGCGGCGAGGCCGAGGTCGGGGGTGCCGATGCCGTGGGTGTGGAGTTCGGCGTTCTGGACGTAGGCGGTGCCGGTGACCGAGGGGTCGAGGTCGAGGCGGAACTGGTTGTCGATGCGGGGGCGTTCGGCGCTGTCGCGGCGCAGGTAGGGGTCGAGGCCGGCGAGGATGCGGCCGAGGGGGCGTTCGCGGTAGCCGGTGGCGAGGACGACGGCGTTGGTGGTGAGGCGGGAGCGGGTGCCCTGCTGGGCGTGTTCCAGGTGGAGTTCGACTTTGGTGGTGGCGAGGCGACCGGCGGTGCGGACGGTGACGCCGGGCGTGAGGACGGCGTCGGGCCAGCCGCCGTGCAGGGTGCGCCGGTAGAGCTCGTGGTGGATGGCGGCGATGGTGTCGGCGTCGATGCCTTTGTGGAGTTGCCATTGGGCGGCGACGAGCCGGTCGCGGACGGGTTCGGTGAGGGCGTGGAAGTAGCGGGTGTAGTCGGGGGTGAAGTGTTCGAGGCCGAGTTTGGAGTACTCCATCGGTGCGAAGGCCTCCGTGCGGGCGAGCCAGTGGATCCTCTCGTGTCCGGCGGGGCGGTTGCGGAGCAGGTCGAGGAAGACTTCGGCGCCGGACTGTCCTGAGCCGATGACGGTGATGTGTTCGGCGGTCAGGAAGCGGTCGCGGTGCTGGAGGTAGTCCGCGGCGTGGATGACGGGCACGCCGGGGGCTTCGACGAGGGGCTTGAGGGGTTCGGGGACGTAGGGGGCGGTGCCGACGCCGAGGACGATGTTCTTGCTGTAGGTGCGTCCGAGGGCTTCGGCTTCGCCGTCGGTGTCGAGTTGGGTGAAGTCGACTTCGAAGACGTCGCGTTCGGGGTTCCAGCGGACGGCGTCGACCTGGTGGCCGAAGTGGAGGCCGGGGAGGCTGTCGGCGACCCAGCGGCAGTAGGCGTCGTATTCGGCGCGCTGGATGTGGAAGCGCTCGGCGAAGTAGAAGGGGAAGAGGCGGTCGCGGGTCTTGAGGTGGTTGAGGAAGGACCAGGGGCTGGTGGGGTCGGCGAGGGTCACGAGGTCGGCGAGGAAGGGGACTTGGAGGGTGGCGCCGTCGATGAGGAGGCCGGGGTGCCAGTCGAAGCTGGGGCGCTGTTCGTAGAAGACGGTGTCGAGTTCGGTGAGGGGGTGGGCGAGGGCGGCGAGGGAGAGGTTGAAGGGGCCGATGCCGATGCCCGCCAGGTCGCGGGGTGCTTCGGGTTCGTGGCGTGGGGGGTGGGGCGTCGGGCTCATCGGGGGGTGTGTCCTTCCACCAGTTTCAGGAGCGCGGCCAGGTCGCCCGGCCGGGTGTGGGGGTTGAGAAGGGTGGCTTTGAGCCAGAGCTGTCCGTCGAGGACGGCGCGGCCGAGGACGGCGCGGCCTTCGGTGAGGAGGGTGCGGCGTACCGCGGCGACGGTGTCGTCGGAGGCTTCGGCGGGCCGGAACAGGACGGTGCTGATGGTGGGTGGGTCGTAGAGCTCGAAGCCGGGGTGTGCCTGGATGAGGCGGGCGAGTTCCTGGGCGTGGGCGCAGACCTGGTCGACGAGGGTGCCGAGTCCGTCGCGGCCGAGGGTTTTGAGGGTGACGGCGATTTTGAGGATGTCGGGGCGTCGGGTGGTGCGCAGGGAGCGGCCGAGGAGGTCGGGGAGTCCGGCTTGGGTGTCGTCGTCGGCGTTGAGGTAGTCGGCGTGGTGGTGGAGTGCGTGCAGGTCGTGGGGGTCGCGTACGGCGAGGAGGCCGGCGGCGGCGGGTTGCCAGCCGAGTTTGTGCAGGTCGAGGGTGACGGTGTGGGCGCGTTCGATGCCGTGGAGTCGGTGGCGGTGGCGTGCGCTGAACAGCAGTCCTCCGCCGTAGGCGGCGTCGATGTGGAGGCGGGCGCCGTGGGCGGCGCACAGGTCGGCGATGTCGGTGAGCGGGTCGATGAGGCCGGCGTCGGTGGTGCCCGCGGTGGCGGCTACGACGAGGGAGCCGCGTGGGCCCGGTAGTTCGGTGAGGGCTTCGTCGAGGGCGGCGGGGTCGAGGGTGCCGGCGGGGGCGGGGACGACGACGGGTTCGGGCAGGCCGAGGAGCCAGGCGGCGCGGGTGAGTGAGTGGTGGGCGTTGGCTCCGCAGACGAGCCGGGCGCCGCTGTGGGCTTCGCGGGCGAGGAGGAGGGCGAGTTGGTTGGACTCGGTGCCGCCGGTGGTGACGAGGGCTGTGCTCGTGTGTGGCTCGTTCGCCTCCGGGGCGCTGGTGCTGGTGTCGACGGTCGGCCGTGCTCGGTCACTCGTCCTTGTGCCGGCGTAGATCTCCGCGGCGAGAGCGTCGGTCACCAGCGCCTCCAGCTCCGAGGCGGCGGGGGCCTGGTCCCAGGAGTCGAGTGAGGGGTTGAGGGCGGAGGCGGCGAGGTCGGCGGCGGTGGCGACGGCGAGGGGCGGGCAGTGCAGGTGGGCGGCGCACAGGGGGTCGGCGGGGTCGGCGGCGCCTTCGGCGAGCATGCGGACGAGGTGGCGTACGGCGTCCGGGTCGCCCTTCTGTGGCAGGGCGTCGCCGACCGTGGCCCGCACCCGCGCGGCGACGGCCTGGGGTCCGCCTGCGGGCAGTGGTCCGCCGCGTGCCTGGCGGCCTTCCGTGAGTGCGTCGAGCACGGTCTCGAGCAGCGGCCGCAGCGCGTGGGGGCCTTCGGGACCTGAGGCGAGGGGCGGCGAGCTCATGGATGTCCTCCGGGGGCGCGCACAGCGTGGGGGTTCAGCGTGTACGCGAATCGGTTCGGCGCGCTTGTGCAGCACAACGATCCGACCCGAAAGGGGGTACTGCCGTGCGGAGGAAAGGTGGGGGGTGGACGGGCGTGCTAGGCGTGGGTGCCCGCGGGCTGATCATCCCGCCCGGCGGGTGGAGCCAGGAGGGGTGATCAGCCCGCCGGGTCGGCGGAGCGGGCCGGGTGTGCCCGGTGTCCGGGGGCTATGCCTCCCGGACCCGCAGGGCCCGTGCCAGGTCGTCGAGTTCGTCGACGAGTTTGCGGCGCAGGGCCGGGATGGGGTCGGCCTCGCGCAGGCACTGTTCGCCGCGGCGGAGGGTGTCCGGGCTGACGGCGTGGGCGGGGAAGGCCCAGCGGCCCGCGGCGGCGGCGATGGCGGGGCCGCGGCGGGCGGCGACGGCGACCGCGTCGGTCCAGTACCGCTCGACGTAGGCGCGTACGAGGTCGGCCTGTTCGGGTTGCCAGAAGCCCTGGGCGGTGGCGGTGAACAGGTAGTTGGAGAGGTGGTCGGTGGTGAACATCTCTTCCCAGGCCCGTCGCTTGGACTCGGGGTCGGGCAGGGCGGCCCGGCAGCGGGCGGCGCCTTCCTGGCCGCTGGCGCTGGGGTCCTGGACGAGTTCGGCCTCGATGACGTCGTCGTCGATGGCGCCGAGGACGGCGAGGCGGCCGAGGATGCGCCAGCGCAGTTCGGGGTCGAGTTCGGGGCCGCCGGGGACGGTGCCTTCGGAGAGCCAGCTGCTGAGGGTGTCGGGGTGGGCGGCGACGTCGATGAGGTGGCGTACGGCGGTCAGGCGCAGGCCGGGCTGGGAGCCGTCCTCGGTGCGGCGGATCAGGTCGCGGCACAGGTCGGTGAGGGTGGCGAGGGCGGCGGGTCGGTCGGCGGCCGACAGGTAGCGGCCCGCCACGTGGGTGGTGGCGAAGGCCAGGACGCCCTGGACGAGGGCGAGGTCCGTCTCGTGCGGGAGGTGGGCGCGGGCGGTCTGCAGGTAGGCGGTGGGCGGGAGATGGCCGTCGCGTACGGCGTTGCGCAGGGCGTTCCAGACGACGGCGCGGGTGAGGGGGTCGGGCAGGCCGGACAGGGCGGCGCGGACGGTGGTGAAGGATTCGGGGTCGAAGCGGACCTTGGCGTAGGTGAGGTCGCCGTCGTTGAGGAGGAGCAGGGCGGGGCGCTTGCCGAGGGGCTGTGGTTCGGCGGGGTCCTGGGGGATGTCGAGTTCGAGGCGGCGGCGCAGGGTGAGGCGGGCCTCGTCGTTGAGGTCGCGGTCGTAGAGGCCGACGGTGATGCGGTGCGGGCGGCTGCCGTCGCGCTCGACGGTCAGGGCGCAGGTGCCGTCGGGGGCCGTGGTGATGTCCGGGGTCAGGGTGTCGACGCCGGTCGTGCGCAGCCAGGAGTCGGCCCAGGCGTGGACGTCGCGTTCGGTGGCGGCGGCGAGGGAGTCGATGAAGTCGGCGAGGGTGGCGTTGCCGAACTTGTGGCGGGTGAAGTGGGTGTTGATGCCGGCGAGGAAGTCCTTCTCGCCCAGCCAGGCGACGAGTTGGCGCAGGGCGGAGGCGCCCTTGGCGTAGGAGATGCCGTCGAAGTTGAGGAGGGCGGAGGCGGTGTCGTCGACGGCTTCCGGGGCGACGGGGTGGGTGGAGGGGCGCTGGTCGGCGTCGTAGCCCCAGGGTTTGCGGGTGACGCCGAAGTCGGTCCAGGTGTCGGTGCCCCACTTTCTGGGGGGAGTCCCCCCGGACCCCCCGAGGCTGGCTTCGGTGAGGGTCTGGTAGCCCATGTACTCGGCGAAGGACTCGTTCAGCCAGATGTCGTCCCACCAGCGCAGGGTGACGAGGTCGCCGAACCACATGTGGGCCATCTCGTGGGCGATGACCATGGCGCGGGTCTGGCGCTCGGTGTCGGTGACGGCGGAGCGGTAGACGAACTCGTCGCGGAAGGTGACGAGGCCGGGGTTCTCCATGGCGCCGGCGTTGAACTCGGGGACGAACGCCTGGTCGTAGGAGTCGAAGGGGTAGGGCTCCTCGAACTTCTCGTGGTAGCGGTCGTAGCAGGCGCGGGTGATGTCGAGGAGTTCGTCGGCGTCCGCGTCGAGGTGGGGGGCGAGGGAGCGGCGGCAGTGAAGGCCGAAGGGCAGGCCTCGGTGTTCGGTGTGTACGGAGTGCCAGGGGCCGGCGGCGACGGCGACGAGGTAGGTGGAGATGAGGGGGGTGGCGGTGGCCTTCCAGGTGCCGTCGCCCACGTCGGTGGTGACGCCGTTGGCGAGGACGGTCCAGCCTTCGGGGGCCTTGATCTCGAGTTCGAAGACGGCCTTGAGGTCGGGCTGGTCGAAGGCGGCGAAGACGCGCTGCACGTCGTCCATGAACAGCTGGGTGTAGGCGTATGTCTCGCCGTCGGTGGGGTCGGTGAAGCGGTGCATGCCTTCGCCGGTGCGGGAGTAGCCCATGGCGGTGTCGATGCGCAGCTCGTGCTCGCCCTGGGTCAGGCCCGTCAGCGGCAGTCGGTTCTCGACCAGGGTCGCGGTGTCCAGGGGCTGCCCGTCCAGGGTGGCGGAGCGCAGCTCGGCGGGCTTCAGCTCGACGAAGGTGTCCGCGACGTCGTGGTCCCCCCGTACCGTGAAGGTGATGACGGTGCGGGAGTCGAAGGTCTCGTCCCCCACGGTCAGATCGAGGGCGATCGCGTAGTGGTGGACGTCGAGGAGACTGGCACGGGTCTGCGCTTCGTCGCGCGTCAGTACGGACATGAGGGACATGCTGCCTGATGGCGCCGACAGGGCACAGGGGCGGCCCGGTACACGTGCTATGTACGGATCTGGTGGATCCGGTGGATCCGTCGGACAGGTCTCAGGTGCGGTCCTGCGCCGGCTTCTGGGCGGGGGGCTCGCGTGGGACGGGGACGTGGGCGTGTGGCTGGGGTTGGGCTGGGGACGGGTGGGGCTGGGCCTGGGAGCGGGGCTGGGGGTGCTCGTTCTTGGCGAGGGCGCGCAGTTCGCGCACTTCTCGTTCCAGGGCCTGGCTGCGCTGGTGGGCGTCGTACAGGTAGCGGACCTTGGTGCGCAGGGACCAGGGGTCGACGGGTTTCGTGACCAGGTCGGCGACGCCGAGTGCGAAGGCGGTGGTGGTGAGTTCGGCGTCCAGGCCGAAGCCGGTGAGCAGGATGATGGGGATGTGCTGGGTCTGTTCCAGGCGCCGCATGTAGCGCACGACGTCCAGTCCGCTGACGCCGGGCATGCGTACGTCGAGCAGCAGGAGTCCGACCTGGCCGCGCAGGACTTCCTTGAGCGCGTCGTCGCCGCTGGTCGCGCGGGACAGCAGATAGCCGAGCGGGGCCAGCGTGCTCTCCAGCGCGTACAGCGTGTCCTCATGGTCGTCGACGATGAGGATCCTGGCATCCGACGGCATTGCCCGACGTCCCCTCGGCCCGACGTCCCCTCGCTTGGCGAACCAGCTTAAGCCTGAACCGGTTCATCGTGTGTACGCGTGACCTGACACATGCGCGTTCCGGGCGCGATGTCGTCGGGCGTCGCGGGTCACTCCGCGGGGCCGGTGGTGTCGTCCTCGGTGGCCGGCGGTGCGCTCACCGAGCCGTTCGCGGTGTTGTCCGCGATGCGCTCGTGGTGGCGGATGACCTCGGCGATGATGAAGCCCAGCAGCTTCTCGGCGAACGCCGGGTCGAGTTTGGCGTTCTCGGCGAGCCGGCGCAGTCGGGCGATCTGGCTGGCCTCGCGGGCCGGGTCGGCGGGCGGCAGCTGGTGTACGGCTTTGAGGTGGCCGACCTGCTGGGTGCACTTGAAGCGTTCGGCGAGCATGTGGACGACGGCGGCGTCGATGTTGTCGATGCTGTCGCGCAGCCGGGCGAGTTCGGCGCGGACGGCGGGGTCGACGTCACCGGTGCCGGTGCGGGTGTTGCTGTTGGTCATGGGCGTAAACCCTACGGGGCGGGACATCCCGGGGTGCGGCGCCGTTCGGTCATGGGTGGGCGTCGGGGTCCGGCACCTGGTTGCTCCAGCCGTCCGGGACCGTACGGCCCTGTTGTTCGCGGAAGCGGAGGCCGAGGGAGGAGTCGTCGGGGCTGCTGGTTCAACGGGCGGTGGGCTCCAGGACTTTGTGGAAGTGGACGTCCTGATGGCCGCCCGGGATGCCTTCGGTGCGGCCTGTCTCGCGGTAGCCGTGGCCGCGGTAGAAGTCGGGGGCCTGGAAGGTGAAGGACGAGACGATCATCTCGGTGCAGCCGCGCCGTGCGCTCTCCTCCTCGGCCGCCCGCAGCAGTTTTCCGCCCCAGCCCGCGTGCCGCTGGTCCTCGCGCACCCACAGCATGTCGACCGCGCAGCAGCTGCCCCAGACCCAGGCGGTCAGGCCGCCGACCAGGTCGCCCGCGGAGTCGGTGACGCGGACGGAGAGCGGGGCGGGTTCGCCGGCGCCGGTGGCGTCCGCGTTGAAGGCGGTGAGTTCCCTGTCGAGCCGCCGTTCCAGTGGGCTGTCCTTCTCGCCCACCTGCAACGACGCGGTGATGGAAGGCTGTTGGTCCATGGTCATGGCGCGGAGTATGCCAGCGCGTACGGGCCGCCGCCGAACGTATTTTCCCGGGGCACGGGAGGGTGTCCGCGCTTCTTGCCGGGCACGGCAGGGTGTCCGCTTCTCCCGGGCGCAGCAGGGCGTCCGCTCCTCCCGAGCACGGCACGGTGTCCGCGACCGGGGCGGGTCGCGGACACCCCGCGTACCTACGGGTACGTCTGCGCGGCTGCCGTCAGAGTCCGGCCGCCGCCCTGGCTATGTCGGCCGCGAACGTCGACACCTCGGTGTACACCCCGGGGTATCCGGCCCGCGCGCAGCCCTCGCCCCAGCTGACGATGCCGACCTGGACGTACGCGCCGGAGTCGTCCTTGCGGAACATGGGGCCACCGGAGTCGCCCTGGCAGGTGTCGACGCCGCCCTGCGGGAACCCGGCGCAGATCTCCTCGCCGGGTACGAGGTCGCTGCCGTACGACTGCTGACAGGAGGCGTCGCTGACGAAGGGAACCGTGGCCTTGAGGAGATAGCGCTGCTGGGCGCCGTTCTCGCGGGCGGCGCCCCAGCCGGCGACGGTGAAGTTCCCGTTGTTGTACGCGGTGGTGGTGGCGATGTTCAGGGTGGGCTGCTCGATCGGGGCGGCGAGCTTGATCAGGGCCCAGTCCTTGCCCTTGCCGTTGTAGCCGGGGGCCTGGAGCACCTTGGTCGACTTGACCTTGACCGCGCTGCCGCTCTGGAGGTCGACGACGCCGGCGGTGGCGGTGATGGAGGTGTTGTTGCCCGAGCCGCTCACGCAGTGCGCGGCGGTCAGGACGATCTGCTTGGTGTACAGGGCGCCGCCGCAGCCCATGGAGAGCCGCACCATGAACGGGAACTCGCCCTGTGCGGCCCGGGTGCCGCCGACGACGGGCTGCGGCGCGGCCTGCGCGGAGAGCGGCTGGAGCGAGACCGCGGCGAGCGTGACGGCGCCGACGGCCAGGGCTCTCTTGAGGCCGCCGAATCTCTTCAGGATCTTCGGGATGTTCAACGTGGTTCCTCTCGTGGGGGGTTGCACGCCTGGCGGGGGCACCGCGGAGCACCGCACGGCATGCCGCACAGCCTGAATGGCATGCACCCGCCAAGCCTTTACGAATTATTTAGACGGTCGAACAGGCTCGGCAAGGACCGGTTTTTGGCCAGGCGTGACCCGGCGCGTCCGCGCCCGCCCCGCCACCGGGAGGAACCCCGCCTACAGTGGAATCCAGTGGCGGCGTCTTCAGGGGGTGCGGACGTGGCGAACGGCGGTCCCGTCGAGCACGGCTACCCGCATCTGGACACGGTGCGGGCGGCCATCACCGCGCTGTACAAACGGCTCTCCTACGACACCATCCACACCTTCGCGGCCAGCGTGGCCCCCGCCGACGTGGCCTTCGCCGACCACGACGACCTGCACCTGGGCGCACAGCGCGTGGCACACGAGATGGTGCGGCACTACCGGCTGCCGGACGCCCGGATGATCGTCGGCTTCCGCGAGATGACCCATGCGGCGAACGTCGAACTCGCCGCGGGGCCGGAGTACTTCATCGAGCTGAACGACCGCTTCCGCACCCACCGCCGGGACATCGGCGCGGCCCTGGCGCACGAGGTGATGCACGTGTACCTGCACCGCCTGGACCTGTCCTTCCCGGGCACCCGCGACAACGAGATCCTCACGGACACGGCGGCGACCTATCTGGGCGCGGGCTGGCTGCTTCTCGACGCGTTCCGCGAGGACGCGGCCTCGTCCCAGAAGCTCGGGTATCTGACGCCGGAGGAGTTCGGCTACGTCCTCGCCAAGCGGGCCCTGGTCTTCGGTGAGGACCCCTCGATCTGGTTCACCAGCCCGCAGGCGTACACGGCGTACACGAAGGGCATGGCGCAGGCCCGCCGGGACGAGCAGCAGCCCCCGCTGACGGCGGCGGGCTGGGCGGGCCGCCACCGTTACGCGAAGGACCGCCGCCACGCCCAGGACCACCGCTCCCCCGGCCCGCAGCCGGGCGTCCCCTACGCCTTCGCCCCCGGCGACCGCGGCCTCCTGCGGGTGTCGTTCCCCTGCCCCACCTGTCACCAGCGCATCAGGATCCCGGTGCGCGGCCGGGTCCGGGCACGCTGCACGCTGTGCCGGACGGTGCTGGAGTGCGACACGTAGGCCGGCTTCGCCCGGGCACCGGGCAGGTGACACCGGGCCGTCACGCGAGAGGTGGCACAGAACACCCGGTAATCCTTTGCTCCCGGCGCCTTCGCGAGCGAGGGTCGAGGCATGAACACGCAAGAACCGGCGGGTCTTTTCACGGCGGTGTACGAAGGGGACGAAAACACGGTCGTGCGGCTGCTGCGCGCGGGCACGGCCGCCGATGCGCGGGACGAGGACGGTCAGACGGCCCTGTATCTGGCGGCGGTGAGCAACGAGCCCGGCATCGTACGGCTGCTGCTGGCGGCCGGAGCCGACCCCGACCGGCTGAGCGCGGACGCGGACTCCCCGTTGTGCGGCGCGGCCTGCGGGGGCCACGCGGAGGTCGTCCGCGCCCTGCTGGCGGCCGGGGCGACGGCCGACCTGGAGGAGGAGTTCGGCTTCCGGGCGCTGACGTGGGCGGTGCAGCGCGGGCAGGTGGAGATCCTCACGGAACTCCTGGCCGCCGGTGCGCATCCGGACCGCCCCGGCCCCACCGGCGAGGCCCCGCTGGTCGCCGCGGCGCGGCGGGGCTCCCCGGGTTGTGTGCGCGCGCTGCTGGCGCACGGGGCCGGCGCACGCTCCCCGGCGCTGGACGAGGCGCGGCGCTGGCCGGCACTCGACGTCGAGGCCGAACTGCGCGCGGGTCTTGAGCAGATGTACGGCTCCGGCCACGAGATGGTGACCCACCGGATTCCGGAGGACGGCGGCATCACCGTCGAGGTCCAACTCCGCACCGGGGAACGCACGATGGCGGGCAACGACCAGCAGACGGGCCACGCGGCCATCATCACGCTCCTGGAGGCCGCGCTGGGGATCGCCACCCCGGTCCCGGAACTCGCCGACCGCGCCCTGCGCTGCGGCGATCCCGCCAACGACGACTGGACGGAGGCGGTGTCGGTGCTCGTCCGCCGGGCGGGCGGGGAGACCTTCACCGCGGCGACCGCTTGGTCCCGCTCCCCGGACCCACTGCGGCGGGCCCTCGGGACGGAGATCCTGCGGAAGCTGGGCAGGTGACCGGGCCGGCGTGAGCCGGGCCGGCGTGAGCCGGGCGCCGCCTGAGCCGGGCCGCGCGTATGCCGCGCGCCGGGCGCCGCGTATGCCGTGCCGCGCGTATGCCGTGCGCCGGCGCCGCGAGAGCCGTGCCGCGCATGCCGGGCGCCGCGGTCGGCGCCACCGGCGGTGCGCCTGGGGGCGGCCGGACGCCTTCCGGCCGTCCCCGCGGAGGGGCAGCGCGCCTCATAGAGGCACCGCGCCGCAGAGACACAGCGCGCCTCGAAGAGCCGGGGCGCCGCGAAAGAGCAGCGCGCCGCAGAAGGGCAGTCCGCCTCAGAGTGACAGCCCGCCTCAGAGCGGCGCCCAAGGAGGCCCGTGGCCACCCATCCCCCACCCGTCCCCCACCGCCCTGCCGGAGGACGCGAGTCCGACTGCCCCGCTTCCGCGCGCCGCCGATCCCCCTACCCCGCCCCTTACCCCGCCCCGTACACCACCCCCGGCACCTCCGCCTCCGCGAGCAGTTTCCGGGCCGTCTTCCCCGCCTCCGCCGGCGTCCGGCGTGCTCCCTTGTCGGCGGTCGGGCCCGGACGCCAGCCCTCCATGACGGTGATCCGGCCGCCCTCCGCCTCGAAGACGCGTCCCGTGACCCCGGCGCTCGCGGCGGAGCCGAGCCAGACCACCAGCGGCGACACGTTCTCGGGGGCCATGGCGTCGAAGCCGGCGTCGGGCGCCGCCATCGTCCCGGCGAAGGCACGCTCCGTCATCCGGGTGCGGGCGGCGGGCGCGATCGCGTTCACCTGGACGCCGTACCGCGCGAGCTCGGCCGCCGCGACCAGCGTCAGTCCGACGATCCCGGCCTTCGCCGCGCTGTAGTTGCCCTGCCCCACAGACCCCAACAGCCCGGCCCCACTGCTGGTGTTGACGATTCTGGCCCGCGGTGTCCGCCCCGCCTTCGTCTCCGCCCGCCAGTGCGCCGCCGCATGCCTCAGCGGCAGGAAGTGCCCTGTCAGATGGACGCGCAGCACGGCGTCCCAGTCGTCCTCTTCGAGGTTGACGAGCATCCGGTCGCGCAGGAAGCCCGCGTTGTTGACGAGGGTGTCGAGCCGCCCGTACGTCTCCAGCGCGGCGGCCACCAGGGACGCGGCCCCCGCACTCGTCGCGATGTCGCCGCCGTGGGCGACCGCCGCGCCGCCCGCCGCGCGGATCTCGTCCACGACCCGCCCGGCCGGGCTGTCCGGGCCCGGCGCGCCGTCGAGTCCGACCCCGAGGTCGTTGACGACGACCTTCGCGCCCTCCGCGGCGTACGCGAGGGCGTGCGCGCGGCCGAGCCCCCGGCCCGCGCCGGTGACGATCACGACCCGCCCCTCGGCGATACCGGTCATCCCCACTCCTCCTCCTGCTCCTCCTCCTGTCGGGCCCACTCCTCCTCCTGTCGCTTCTCCCGTCGCTTCTCCCGTGGCATCTCGTGTCGCGTCCCCCTGTTGGCCGTTGCCGCGCCGAGGAACGCCGGCGGCTCCCCGCCGCCGTGCACGAGCAGGCTCGCGCCGCTGATGTACGCGGCGGCGTCCGAGGCCAGGAAGACGGCGGCGGCACCGACGTCGGACGGTTCGGCGAGCCGCCCGAGCGGCACGGTGCGGGAGACGGCGGCGACGCCCTCGGCACCGCCGTAGTGGAGGTGGGACAGCTCGGTGCGGACCATGCCGAGAACGAGCGTGTTGACCCGGATCTCCGGTGCCCACTCCACGGCCATGGAACGGGCGAGGCTCTCCAGCCCCGCCTTGGCCGCGCCGTACGCCGCCGACCCGGGTGACGGACGGCCGCCGCTCACGCTGCCGACCATCACGACGGCGCCCCCGGCCCGCTTGAGGTGCTCGTACGCGGCGAGGGAGGCGGTCAGCGGGGCGACGAGGTTCAGCTCGACCACGCGCGCGTGACGGGCCGCGTCCACGTCGGCCAGCCTCCGGTACGGGGTGCCGCCCGCGTTGTTGACCAGGACGTCGAGCCGGGGCAGCGCACCGAAGAAGGCCCCTACGGCATCCGGGTCCCGCAGGTCCAGGCGCGCGAACTCGGCTCCTTTCAGGAGCACTTCGGGCGGTCTGCGCGCACAGACGACCACCTCGGCGCCCGCCGCGGCGAAGGCCCGCGCGATCCCGGCGCCGACGCCTCGGGTGCCCCCGGTGACGACGGCGACCTTCCCGTTCAGCTCCATCCGCTGCTACCTTCCACCTAACAAACGTTTGGTGGAAAGGTAGCTGATGCTTCCATGACTGTCTCCACCTCGTTCCCGGAAAAGGGGATCGCCGTCGTCACGGTCGACTTCCCGCCGGTGAACGCACTGCCGGTGACCGGCTGGCAGGACCTGGCCGACGCCGTACGGGCGGCGGGCCGCGACCCCCGGGTCCGCTGTGTCGTACTGGCCGCCGAGGGGCGGGGGTTCAACGCGGGCGTGGACATCAAGGAGCTACAGGCGAACGGCCACAGCGCCCTGATCGGCGCCAACCGCGGCTGCTTCGAGGCGTTCGCGGCGGTGTACGAGTGCGAGGTGCCCGTCGTCGCGGCGGTGCAGGGGTTCTGTCTGGGCGGCGGCATAGGCCTGGCGGGGAACGCGGACGCGATCGTGGCGAGCGACGACGCCTCGTTCGGGCTCCCCGAGCTGGACCGCGGGGCGCTGGGTGCGGCCACGCATCTCGCGCGGCTGGTCCCCCAGCACCTGATGCGCGCCCTCTACTACACGTCGCGGACGGCGACGGCGGCCGAACTGCGGGCGCACGGCTCGGTCTGGAAGGTCGTACCGCGCGCGGAACTCCACGGAGCGGCGCTGGAGCTGGCCCGCGAGATCGCCGCCAAGGACGGCCGGCTGCTGCGGCTCGCGAAGGCCGCCATCAACGGGATCGACCCGGTGGACGTGCGCCGCAGCTACCGCTTCGAGCAGGGCTTCACCTTCGAGGCCGGCCTCGACGGGGTCGCCGACCGCGTCCGCGACACGTTCGGGAAGCCTTCGGAAGGGCAGGTGCCCAGGTGAGTGACAAGACCATGACCGCCGACGAGGCCGTCTCCCGCCTGCGGAGCGGTATGACCCTCGGCATCGGCGGCTGGGGTTCGCGCCGCAAGCCGATGGCCCTGGTGCGAGCACTGCTCCGCTCCGGGATCACCGATCTCACCGTCGTCTCGTGCGGCGGCCCGGACGTCGGCATGCTCGCGGCCGCCGGGCGGATACGGAAACTGGTCGCCGCCTTCGTGACCCTCGACTCGATCCCGCTCGAACCGCACTACCGCGCGGCACGCGAGCGCGGGGCGCTGGAGCTGATGGAGATCGACGAGGCGATGTTCCTGTGGGGACTGCGCGCGGCGGCCGGTCGGCTCCCCTTTCTGCCGGTGCGGGCGGGCATCGGCTCCGACGTGATGCGGGTCAACCCCGGCCTGCGGACGATCACTTCGCCGTACGTTGACGGGGAGACCTTCGTCGCGATGCCCGCCCTGCGGCTGGACGCGGCGCTGGTGCATCTGAACCGCGCGGACCGCCTCGGCAACGGCCAGTACCTGGGCCCGGACCCGTACTTCGACGACCTGTTCTGCGAGGCGGCCGACACGGCGTACGTCTCCTGCGAGCGGGTCGTCGACACGGCGGAGCTGACGAAGGAGGCGGCACCGCAGACGCTCCTGGTGAAGCGGCACACGGTGACGGGCGTCGTGGAGGCGCCGAACGGCGCGGACTTCACCTCCTGCGTACCCGACTACGGCCGGGACGAGGCCCTCCAGAGGTACTACGCGACCACGCCGTGGCCGGAGTTCGCCGAGCGGTTCCTCGGCGGCGGCGAACCGGCCTACCGGTCCGCGGTCCAGGACTGGCGCAAGGAGCGGATATGACCCTCTCCAGGACCGCCACCCGCGCCGAGCACTGCGTGATCGCCTGCGCCGAGGCCTGGCGGGACGCCGGGGAGATCCTCGCCGCCCCCATGGGCCCGGTCCCGTCCGTCGGCGCGCGGCTCGCCCGGCGCACCTTCTCGCCGGACCTGCTGCTGACCGACGGCGAGGCGCTGCTCGTCGGCCCGGACGGCACACCGGAGGGCTGGCTGCCGTACCGGCAGCATCTGGCCCTCGTCACGACCGGCCGGCGGCACGTGATGATGGGCGCGAGCCAGATCGACCGCTTCGGCAACCAGAACATCTCCTGCATCGGCGACTGGGCCGCCCCCGCGCGACAGCTGCTCGGGGTGCGCGGCGCACCGGTCAACACCCTGAACAATCCGACCAGTTACTGGATCCCGAGGCACTCGAAGCGCGTGTTCGTCGAGCGGGTCGACATGGTGTGCGGCGTCGGCTACGACCGTGCGGCCGAGCACCCCGGCACGGCCCGTTTCCACCACATCCCCCGGGTGGTGTCCGACCTCGGGGTCTTCGATTTCGCGACCCCCGACCACTCGATGCGGCTGGCCTCGCTGCATCCGGGGGTCACGGTGGAGCAGGTGCGGGCGGCGACCGGATTCGAGCTGACGGTCCCTGACGGTGTGCCGTTCACCCGTGAACCGACGCCGGCGGAGCTGCGGTTGATCCGGGAGGTCATCGACCCGGGCAACAGCCGCGACCGTGAGGTGCGGACCTGATGGACACCGCGCTCACCCGTCTGGTCGGGGTCCGCCATCCCGTCGTACAGACCGGCATGGGATGGGTGGCGGGTCCCCGTCTGGTCTCGGCCACGGCGAACGCGGGTGCGCTGGGCATTCTGGCCTCCGCGACCATGACCCCCGGCCGGCTGCGGGACGCGGTACGGGAGGTGCGGTCCCGTACGGACGCGCCGTTCGGGGTGAATCTACGCGCGGACGCCGGGGACGCGGGCGAGCGGGTGCGGATCATCGTGGAGGAAGGGGTGCGGGTGGCATCGTTCGCCCTCGCCCCCTCCCGTGAGCTGATCGCCGAGCTGAAGGACGCGGGTGTCGTCGTCATCCCGTCCATCGGTGCCCGGCGGCACGCCGAGAAGGTGGCCGCCTGGGGTGCGGACGCGGTGATCGTGCAGGGCGGGGAGGGCGGCGGGCACACGGGCGAGGTGGCGACGAGCGTACTGCTGCCGCAGGTGGTGGACGCCGTCGACCTGCCCGTGGTGGCGGCGGGCGGCTTCCACGACGGGCGGGGGCTGGTCGCCGCGCTGGCGTACGGCGCGGCGGGCGTCGCCATGGGCACCCGGTTCCTGCTGACCTCGGACTCGACGGTCCCGGACGCGGTGAAGGCGGCGTATCTGGCGGCGACCGTCAAGGACGTCACGGTGACGACGGCCGTGGACGGCCTGCCGCACCGCATGCTGCGCACGCCGTTCGTCGGCTCCCTGGAGACCGCTGGCCGTACGAGGGCGCTGGTCCGGGCGGTGCGCGGGGCGGCGGGCTTCCGGAAGCTGTCGGGCCTGACGTGGTCCCGGATGATCCGCGACGGGCTCGCCATGAAGCACGGCAAGGAACTGACCTGGAGCCAGGTCCTGCTCGCCGCGAACACGCCGATGCTGCTCAGGTCCTCAATGGTGGACGGGCGGACGGATCTGGGGGTGATGGCCTCGGGGCAGGTCGCCGGGGTGATCGACGACCTGCCGTCGTGCGCGGAACTGGTGGAGCGGATCATGGCCGAGGCGGAACGGACACTCAAAGGCCTGGAGCGTCTCAGGGCCGCTCGGTGATCGTCAGAGCCGCCCTGAGACGGGGCGCTCAGTGATCGTCAGAGCCGCTCGATGATCGTCACGTTCGCCTGGCCGCCGCCCTCGCACATCGTCTGGAGGCCGAACCGGCCGCCGGTGCGCTCCAGTTCGTGCAGCAGCGTGGTCATCAGCCGCACGCCCGTGGCGCCGAGCGGATGTCCGAGGGCGATCGCGCCGCCGTTGACGTTGACCTTCTCCGGGTCGGCGCCCGTCTCCTTGAGCCAGGCCAGCACGACCGGCGCGAAGGCCTCGTTGATCTCGACGAGGTCGATGTCGTCGATGGCCAGCGCGGTCTTCTTCAGGGCGTGCGCGGTCGCCGGAATCGGCGCCGACAGCATACGGATCGGGTCCTCGCCCCGCACGGACAGATGGTGGACGCGGGCACGCGGGGTCAGCCCGTGCTCGCGCAGCGCCCGCTCCGAGGCCAGCAGCATCGCGGCCGCGCCGTCGGAGACCTGCGAGGAACAGGCGGCGGTGATGGTGCCGCCCTCGATCACGGGCGCCAGCGCGGCCATCTTCTCCAGCGAGGTGTCCCGGCGCGGCCCTTCGTCGGCCGTGACCTTCCCGTACGCCACGGTCTCCCGGTCGAAGCGTCCCTCGTCGCTCGCGCGGACGGCCCGCCGGTGCGAGCGCAGCGCGAACTCCTCCTGGTCACGCCGGGTGATCCCCCATTTCGCGGCGATCAGTTCGGCGCCGTGGAACTGGTTGACGGGCAGGTCCCCGTAGCGCGCCCGCCATCCCTCGCTGCCCGCGAAGGGCCCCTGGGTCAGCCCGAGCGGCTCGGCGGCCTGCCGGGAGGCGAAGGCGATGGGTATCTGCGACATGTTCTGCACCCCGCCCGCCACCACCAGGTCCTGCGTGCCGGACAGCACGGCCTGTGCCGCGAAGTGCACGGCCTGCTGGGAGGATCCGCACTGCCGGTCGACCGTCACGCCCGGCACCTCCTCGGGCAGTCCGGCGGCCAGCCAGCACGTGCGGGCGATGTCGCCGGCCTGCGGTCCGACCGTGTCCAGGCAGCCGAAGACCACGTCCTCGACGGCGGCGGGATCGATGCCGGAGCGTGCGACCAGCGCCGTCAGCGCGTGCGCGCCCAGGTCCGCCGGGTGCACCCCGGCCAGCCCTCCCCGGCGCCGCCCGACGGGCGTACGGACCGCTTCGACGATGTAGGCCTCGGCCATGGCAACTCCCCGGACTCACCAGTGGGTTATGTACGGACGGGCAACGTGAGGGGCGACGTACGGACGGCGATCCCGTCGAGGACCATCGACAGGTACTGCCGGGCGATCTCCTCCGGGCGGTGCTGTCCACCGGGCCGGTACCAGGACGCGGCGACCCACACCGTGTCGCGTACGAACCGGTAGGTGAGCCGGATGTCGAGGTCGGCCCGGAACACCTCGGCGGCGACCCCGCGCTCCAGCGTGGCCAGCCACGCCTTCTCGAACCTGCGCTGCGACTCGGCGAGGAACGCGAACCGCTCCTGCGCCACGAGTTGCCTCGACTCCTTCTGGTAGATCGCGACGGCCGCACGGTGCCGGTCGATCTCCCGGAAGGACTCGGTGACCAGCGCCTCCAGGGTTTCGCGCGGCCCGAGTTCGGCGTCCAGGACGGTGTCGTAGCCGTCCCAGAGCTCGTCGAGGAAGGTCCGCAGGATCTCCTCCAGCATCGATTCCTTGGAGTCGAAGTGGTAGTAGAGGCTGCCCGCGAGCATGCCGGCATGGTCCGCGATCTTGCGTACGGTGGTGGCGTTGTAGCCCTGCTCGGCGAAGACCTCGGCTGCGGTGTCGAGGAGTTCGCGGCGGCGCTCCGGTGCGGCGGTCACCTGGGGGTTCTTCTTGGTAGGCACAGATCCATTGTGGTCCTTCGTACCTGCCCCTAGGCATGCCGGCTGCTGACGGAGACGACCTCGCCCGTCAGGTACGAGGAATAGCCGGACGCCAGGAACACGATCACGTTGGCCACCTCCCAGGGCTCGGCGTACCGCCCGAAGGCCTCCCGCCCGGTCAGTTCCTCCAGCAGTTCGGGGGTCGTCACCTTCACCAGGTGCGGGTGCATGGCGAGGCTCGGCGCCACGGCGTTCACCCGGACCCCGTACCCGGCCGCCTCCATGGCCGCGCACCGGGTCAGGGCCATCACGCCCGCCTTCGCCGCCGCGTAGTGGGCCTGCCCCGCCTGGGCGCGCCAGCCGACGACGGACGCGTTGTTGACGATCACTCCGCCGCCGGGCTGCTCCCTGAGGAGGCGCAGGGCCGCGCGGGTGCACCGGAACGTCCCGTTCAGCGTGACGTCGAGTACGTTCGACCACTGCTCGTCCGTCATGTCGACCAGGTCCGAAGTGCCGCCCAGACCGGCGTTGTTGACGACTATGTCGAGTCCGCCGTGCAGTCGGACGGCTGTGTCGAAGAGGGCCCGCACCTGGTCCTCGTCCGTCACGTCGCACGGCAGCGCGGCGACGGCCGCGCCCTCGAACTCCCGGGCCAGCTCCGCCTCGTACTCCTTGAGGCGCCGGGTGTGCGCGTCGCTGATCAGTACGCGCGCGCCCTCCTCCAGGAACCGGCGGGCGGTCGCCCCGCCGATCCCCGCGCCCGCCGCCGCCGTGACGACGGCCGTGCGCCCCTGGAGCAGGCCGTGCCCGGACACGTACACCGGGGCCTCGACGTCTGTCATGGCCCCACGCTAACCTACCAAACACTTGTTAGGGAAGGCCGTTTCCGAAGGGTGCCGCCCGTGGACCTGACGCACTCCCCCGCCGACGAGGCGTTCCGTACCGAGGCCCGGGCCTGGCTCGCCGCGCACGTTCCGGCCGTCCCGCTGCCCTCCCTGGAGACCGAGGAGGGCTTCGGGGCGCACCGCGCGTGGGAGGCGGAGCTGGCCGCGGACCGCTGGTCGGTGGTGTCGTGGCCGGCCGCGTACGGCGGGCGGGACGCCGGGCTCCTGCGGTGGCTGGTGTTCGAGGAGGAGTACTACGCGGCGGGCGCGCCGGGCCGCGTCGGCCAGAACGGCATCAGCCTCCTCGCCCCCACGCTCTTCGACCACGGCACCGAGGAGCAACGCGCGCGTGTGCTGCCGCCGATGGCCACCGGCGAGGTGATCTGGGCGCAGGCGTGGTCCGAGCCCGGGGCGGGCTCGGATCTCGCCTCGCTCACCTCGAAGGCCGTGCGCACCGAGGGCGGCTGGCTGGTGAACGGGCAGAAGACGTGGTCGTCGCGGGCGGCGTTCGCGGATCGCGCGTTCGGCCTCTTCCGCAGCGAGCCGCGCACCCCGAAGCCCCATCAGGGCCTCACGTATCTGATGTTCGACCTGCGTGCCCCGGGCGTCACGGTCCGCCCGATCGGGCGCCTGGACGGCAAACCGGCCTTCGCCGACATCTTCCTGGACGACGTGTTCGTCCCCGACGAGGACGTGATCGGCGAGCCGGGGCAGGGCTGGCGGATCGCGATGTCCGCGGCGGGCAACGAACGGGGCCTCACCCTCCGCTCCCCCGGCCGCTTCCTCGCCGCCGCCGACCGGCTGGTGGAGCTCTGGCGCGGGCGGGGCAGCCCGTCGCAGGAGCGTGAGCGGGTGGCGGACGCGGTGATCGGCGCCCGCGCCTACCAGCTGTTCGCCTACGCGGCCGCGGCCCGGTTCCTGGACGGCGAGCCCATCGGCCCGGAGTCCAGCCTGAACAAGGTCTTCTGGTCCGAGTACGACATCGCGCTGCACGAGACGGCCCTCGATCTCCTCGGCCGGGACGGGGAGCTCGCGGACACCGACTGGGCGGAGGGCTATGTCTTCGCCCTGGCAGGCCCCATCTACGCGGGCACGAACGAAATCCAGCGCGACATCGTCGCCGAGCGTCTGCTCGGCCTGCCGAAGGGGCGCCGCTGATGCGTTTTCTGCTGTCGCCGCAGCAGCGGGACTTCGCCCGCTCCCTGGACGCGATGCTGACGGCCGCCGACACCCCCTCGGTCATCCGCGGCGACCACACGGCCCGGCGCGCCCTGTGGTCCCGGATCGCGGAGGCGGGCGTCTTCGCGCCGGCGGTGCCCGAGGCGTACGAGGGCATGGGTCCGCTGCCGGTGGACCTGGCCGTGGCGTTCGTGGAGCTGGGGCGGCATGCGGTGCCGGGTCCGGTGGTGGAGACGGTGCTGGCGGCGGCGCTGCTGGCCGCGCTGCCCGAGCCGGGTCCGGCCAAGCGGCTGCTTCCGGGGCTGGCGGCGGGCGAGACCGTGGCCACGGTGGGCGCTCCGTACGCGCTGGACGGGGACGCCGCGGACGTCGTGCTCGCCGTGCGGGGCGGGGAGTTGTGGCTCGCGCCGGGCGTCGCGGACGTACGGCCGTCGCTCGATCCAGGCCGCCGGATCACCACGCCCCTGCCCGGCGGCGAACGGATCTCCTCGCGGGTGCCGGGGCACGCGTTCGACTGGGCCCGCCTCGCCACCGCCGCCCAGGCCCTCGGCGTCGGTCTCGCCCTCCTCGACCGCACGGTCACCCATGTCACGCGGCGCGTCCAGTTCGGTGTTCCCACCGGTTCGTTCCAGGCGGTCAAGCACCGACTGGCCGACGCGAAGACCGCCCTGGAGTTCGCGCGCCCGCTGCTCTTCGGAGCCGCGGTGACACTGGCTCCCCGGGACGTGGCCGCCGCCAAGGCCGCGGCCTGCGAGGCGGCGTACGCGACCGCCCGCACCGCGCTCCAGCTGCACGGCGCGATCGGCTACACCGCCGAGTACGACCTCTCCCTGTGGCTGACCAAGGCCCGTGCGCTGCGCACGGCGTGGGGCTCGCCGGCCGAGTGCCGGGCCGACGTCCTCAGTGCCGATGTCCTCAGTGCCGCTCGTCGTGCGTGAGGGCCGCGAGCCCCCGGGCGGGGGTGAGTCCGACGACCGCCGTCGGCCCGTGTGCGTGCAGCACGGTGTCCTCGCCGGTCAGCAACAGGGCGTCGTAGCGGCCGAGCCGCACCCCGGCCAGGTCCGCGCCCCCGTCGAGGGCGACCACCAGGGCGGGCGCCGCGGGCAGGCGCAGCCGGCCGCGTACGACGGCGACGGTCGGGGCCGCGCCGCCCCTGCGCCACATCACGTTGAGGTTCACGACGGGGCCGCCGAGCAGCCGGCAGTCGGTGGGCACGTCACCGGGGAAGTCCTGGGGCACGTACCGCGTGTCGACGAGCCGCCGCCGCCCGCCCACCGTCAGGTCCATGCCGGCGCCCTCGACGAGGGTGAGGGTCCGCTCCACCTCGGGAAACGCGGAGAACGGCCCGTCCGCGGCGACCTCGGCGAGGCTGACGCGCCAGGCGAAGGCGGCCATGTCCGCACCGGGCGGCGCGGCGGCGATCTCGCGGGTCACCCCGCCGCCGTTCTTCCAGGCCACGGCCACGCGTTCGGCGGCGGGAAGCAGGACGGTCACCGGACGATCCCGTGGGTGCGGGCGGCCGCCAGCCACTGGGGGAACTCGCCCACCAGTCGGTCGTACAGCTCGCCGTCGGACACCTTCCGCGGATCCGTACCGGCGTGGAAGAACCCGGCGTTGTCCACCACCCGCTTGTGCGGAACCGCCAACTCGTCCAGCTTGCGCAGGAATTCGAACTGTCGGCTTCCCGGGTCCCCGAACCCGATGAACTGCCAGAACAGGGGCAGCTCGGCGGCCTTGCACAAGTACCGTTCGGCGGCCGGCTTGCTGGTGGGCCCACCGTCCGTCTGGAAGACGACGAAGGCGGGGTCCTTGGAACCGCTGTCGAGGTAGTGGTCGATGACGGCGTCCATGGCCAGGTGATAGCTGGTCTTGCCCATGTGTCCGAGTCCGGCCACGATCAGCTCGATGTGGCCCTGGTGGTCGGCGAGCGCGATGTCCGTGACGGCATCGATGTCCGTGGAGAAGAAGACGACCGGCACGGTCCCGTCGTCGTCGAGGTGCGCCGACAGACCGAGCACCCGGTCGGTGAGCGCCTGCACACTGCCGTCCTTGTAATACGGCCTCATCGACCCCGAGTAGTCGACCACGAGATAGACGGCGGCCCGCTGACCGTCAAGGCCGTGCTTGTGCAGGGACACCCCGGCGCTCTTGTACAGGCTGACCAGCGCGGGCGCGGTCTCCTCCACCTTGGCGAGGCTGATCGCGGCCATGCGGGCTCCCTTCAGGGCGGTGACGGGAGTGCCGAGGGTATGTCACAGCTGCCCCTCGTCGATCACTGTCCCCGGAGTTCGCTATTTTGTTCGCCGCCGACCCCCACCGGCTCATCGTCCGTCCGCACCCCTTCGAGGAGCCGGCTGTGGAACCCAAGTCCCCGGAGTCACCCGAGACCCCGGACTCCCCCGAGTCACCTGAGTCCGCCGACTCCGCTGTCACCACCTGCTACCGCCATCCCAAGGTGGAGTCGCACGTCCGCTGCATCCGGTGCGACCGGTACATCTGCCCGGACTGCATGCGGGAGGCGTCCGTCGGTCATCAATGCGTGGAGTGCGTGAAGGAAGGCGCGCGGTCGGTACGGCAGGCCCGCACGGCCTTCGGCGGGCGGATCACGACGGCCCCCCTGGTGACGTACGTACTGATCGGCCTCAATGTGCTGGCCTACCTGGGCGAGGTGCTGCGGCCGGCGCTCGTGGACCGGTTCCAGATGCTGGGCGCGGGTCTTGCCGGGCCGGACGGCGGGCACTACCTGTGGCAGGACCCGTACCCCTCGTCCTTCCACGCGGAGGGTGTCGTGGGCGGGGAGTGGGAGCGGCTGCTGACCGGCGCGTTCCTGCATCTGCCGCCCACCGAGGGCACGTTCGGGATCCTGCACATCGTGATGAACATGGTGTCGCTGTGGAACCTGGGCCGGGTGGTGGAGGCCCAGCTCGGCCGTGTCCGCTTCCTCGCCCTCTATCTGCTGTCGGCGCTCGGCGGCTCGGTGCTGGTGCTGCTGATCGCGCCCGACACCCCCACGGTCGGCGCCTCGGGGGCGATCTTCGGTCTGGGCGCCGCGTACTACGTGATGGCCCGCCGCCTGGGCGCCGACATGCGCGCCGTCAACCGCTTCATCGCGGGTCTGCTGCTGTGGCTGCTGATCTCGGCGGGCCTCACGTCCTGGCAGGGCCACCTCGGCGGACTGCTGGCGGGCGGCCTGGTCACGCTGGCGTACGCGTACGTACCGCGCGGCCCCCGGCGCGGTCTGCTCCAGGCGGCCGCGTGCGTGGGCCTGCTGGCGCTCCTGCTGGTCCTGACGGTGGGGAAGGTGTCCGGGCTGACGGGCTGACGGGCTGAGCGGATACCCGCGCCCGTACGCTGAACGCCATGAAACGTGCCGCTCTCCTGCTGCTCACGGCCGTCCCCGCCGCCGTCGCCGCGGCGACGGCGGTCTACCTCTTCGGCCTCGCGCCCTCGGACCCGGACAGGACCGAGAGCCCCAAGCCCCCGTCGCGGCAGTCCTCCGCGAGCGCGCAGGGCCTGAACGCCCCCGCCAAGAAGGAGCTGGCGCAGGAGATCGTGGCGAGCGCGGAGAACTCCACCCTGGACTGGCGCAGCGCCTACGGCTACGTCGAGGACATCGGTGACGGCCGGGGCTACACGGCGGGCGTCATCGGCTTCTGCACCGGCACGCACGATCTGCTCACCCTGGTCGAGCGCTACACGAAGGACCACCCCGGCAACGGCCTGGCCCGCTTCCTTCCCGCGCTGCGCGCGGTGGACGGCACGGACTCCCACGCGGGCCTGGGCCGGGCGTTCACGGCGGCGTGGCGGGCGGAGGCCGGCGTCGCGGCCTTCCGCGCGGCCCAGGACGCGGAACGCGACCGCGTCTACTTCGACCCGGCCGTCCGTCTCGCCCGGCACGACGGCCTGGGCGCGCTCGGCCAGTTCATCTACTACGACGCGATGGTCGTCCACGGCCCGGGCACCGACCCGCACAGTCTCCAGGGCATCCGCGCCCGGGCCCTGCGGGAGGCGGACACCCCCGCGGAGGGCGGCTCCGAGACGAGGTACCTGGACGCCTTCCTGGACGTGCGCCGCACGGTGATGAAGTCCGAGAAGTCCCACCACGACACGACCCGCATCGACACGGCCCAGCGGCGGTTCCTGTACGACGGCAACCTGGACCTGCGCACGCCGCTGGAGTGGCGGGTGTACGGGGAGCGGTACCGGGTGCCGTGATGCCTCCGTACGCCCCCTGACCTGGCAGGTCCCGGTTCACCTCGCGGACATGCGGCGGCGCCTGCCCAGTCGTCCGGTCGGGGACTGGCGGGCAGGCGCCGTCTGTGTTCCGCACGCCTTTGTGCGGGACGTATGTGCGTGACCCTCAGGTCACGTTCGGGGCCGTCAGACCATCAGCGAGCGGTCCGTGGGACGGATCGGCGCCGGCAGTTCGCTCGCGCCGGTGAGGAAGCGGTCGACGCCCTTGGCGGCCGAGCGGCCCTCCGCGATGGCCCAGACGATCAGGGACTGGCCGCGGCCCGCGTCGCCCGCGACGAAGACACCGGGGACGTTGGTCTGGAAGTCCGCGTCGCGCGCGATGTTGCCGCGCTCGTCGAGGCCCAGGCCGAACTGGGTGACCAGTCCGTTGTCCTGGTCCGTGCCCGTGAAGCCCATCGCCAGCGTCACCAGCTGCGCCGGGATCCTGCGCTCCGTGCCCGGCTTCTGGGTCAGCTTGCCGTCGACGAACTCGACCTCGACCAGGTGCAGCCACTGGACGTTGCCGTCCTCGTCGCCCTCGAAGTGGGTGGTGCTGACGGAGTAGACCCGCTCGCCGCCCTCCTCGTGCGCGGAGGTGACCTTGTAGAGCATCGGGAACGTCGGCCAGGGCTGGTGCGCGGCGCGCTCCTCGCCCGGCTTCGCCAGGATCTCCAGCTGCGTGACCGAGGCCGCGCCCTGACGGTGGGCGGTGCCCACGCAGTCCGCGCCCGTGTCACCGCCGCCGATCACGACGACGTGCTTGCCCTCGGCGGTGATCGGCGGGGCCACGAAGTCGCCCTCCTGCACCTTGTTGGCCAGGGGCAGGTACTCCATCGCCTGGTAGACGCCCTTGAGCTCACGGCCGGGGACCGGGAGGTCACGGGCGGTCGTGGACCCCGCGGCGACGACCACCGCGTCGTAGCGCCTGCGCAGCTTCGCGGCGTCGATGTCGCGGCCGATCTCGACACCCGTGCGGAACTTGGTGCCCTCCGCGCGCATCTGCTCGATACGGCGGTTGATGTGCCGCTTCTCCATCTTGAACTCGGGGATGCCGTAGCGCAGGAGGCCGCCGATGCGGTCCGCGCGCTCGTACACCGCGACCGTGTGACCGGCCCGGGTCAGCTGCTGGGCGGCGGCGAGACCGGCGGGGCCGGACCCGACGACCGCGACCGTCTTGCCCGACAGGCGCTCGGGGGCCTGCGGCTTGACGTCGCCGGTGTCCCACGCCTTGTCGATGATGGAGACCTCGACGTTCTTGATGGTCACCGCGGGCTGGTTGATGCCCAGCACGCACGCCGACTCGCACGGAGCGGGGCACAGGCGGCCCGTGAACTCCGGGAAGTTGTTCGTGGCGTGCAGCCGCTCGGACGCGGAGGTCCAGTCCTCGCGGTAGGCGTAGTCGTTCCACTCGGGGATCAGGTTCCCGAGCGGACAGCCGTTGTGGCAGAACGGGATGCCGCAGTCCATGCAGCGGCCGGCCTGCTTCGAGATGATCGGCAGCAGCGAGCCGGGGACGTAGACCTCGTTCCAGTCCTTGACCCGCTCCTCGACCGGACGGGTCCTGGCGACCTCGCGGCCGTGCGTAAGGAAGCCCTTGGGATCAGCCATTGGTCGCCGCCTCCATCATCTTCTCGGTGATCTCGGTCTCGGTGAGACCGGCTCGCTCGGCGGCGTCCTTGGCGGCGAGCACTGCCTTGTACGTGCTGGGGATGATCTTGCTGAAGCGCTGCGCGGAGACGGACCACTCGGCGAGGAGCTTCTCGGCGACCGTGGAGCCGGTCTCCTCGGCGTGGCGGCGCACCACGTCGTGCAGCCACTGCTTGTCGTCCTCGGTCAGCTCCTCGACGGCGCCGGCGTTGCCGACGTTGACGTTGTCGCGGTCGAGGTCGATGACGTACGCGACGCCGCCGGACATGCCGGCCGCGAAGTTACGGCCCGTCTCGCCGAGGACCACCGCGCGGCCACCGGTCATGTACTCGCAGCCGTGGTCGCCCACGCCCTCGGACACGACCGTCGCGCCGGAGTTGCGGACGCAGAACCGCTCACCCGTACGACCGCGCAGGAACAGCTCGCCGCCGGTCGCGCCGTACGCGATGGTGTTGCCCGCGATCGTCGAGTACTCGGCGAGGTGGTCGGCGCCCCGGTCGGGACGGACGATCACGCGGCCGCCGGAGAGGCCCTTGCCCACGTAGTCGTTGGCGTCGCCCTCCAGGCGCAGCGTGACACCGCGCGGCAGGAACGCGCCGAACGACTGGCCCGCCGAGCCGGTGAAGGTGATGTCGATGGTGTCGTCGGGCAGACCCGCGCCGCCGAACTTCTTCGTCACCTCGTGGCCGAGCATGGTGCCGACCGTGCGGTTGATGTTGCGGATCGCGACCTGGGCGCGGACCGGCTGGGCGTCGGTCACGCTGTTCGCGGCCAGGGCGTCGGCGGCGAGCTTGATCAGCTCGTTGTCGAGCGCCTTCTCCAGGCCGTGGTCCTGCTGGATGACCTGGTGGAGCGCCGCGCCCTCGGGCAGCTCGGGCACGTAGAAGAGCGGAGCCAGGTCCAGGCCCTGCGCCTTCCAGTGCTCGATCGCGCGGGCCACGTCGAGCGCCTCGGCGTGGCCGACGGCCTCCTCGATGGAGCGGAAGCCCAGCTCGGCGAGGATCTCGCGGACCTCTTCGGCGATGAACTTGAAGAAGTTCACGACGTACTCGGCCTTGCCGGTGAACCGGTCGCGGAGCACCGGGTTCTGGGTGGCGATGCCGACCGGGCAGGTGTCCAGGTGGCAGACGCGCATCATGACGCACCCGGAGACGACGAGCGGCGCGGTCGCGAAACCGAACTCCTCGGCGCCGAGCAGCGCGGCGATGACGACGTCACGGCCGGTCTTCAGCTGGCCGTCGGTCTGGACGACGATGCGGTCGCGCAGGCCGTTGAGCAGCAGCGTCTGCTGGGTCTCGGCGAGGCCCAGCTCCCAGGGACCGCCGGCGTGCTTGAGCGACGTCAGCGGCGACGCGCCCGTACCACCGTCGTGACCGGAGATCAGTACGACGTCCGCGTGGGCCTTGGAGACACCCGCGGCGACCGTGCCGACGCCGACCTCGGAGACCAGCTTCACGTGAATCCGCGCCTGCGGGTTCGCGTTCTTCAGGTCGTGGATCAGCTGGGCCAGGTCCTCGATGGAGTAGATGTCGTGGTGCGGCGGCGGGGAGATCAGGCCGACACCCGGGGTCGAGTGACGGGTGCTGGCGATCCAGGGGTACACCTTGTGGCCGGGCAGCTGACCGCCCTCGCCGGGCTTGGCGCCCTGGGCCATCTTGATCTGGATGTCGTCCGCGTTGACCAGGTACTCGGAGGTCACACCGAAGCGGCCGGAGGCGACCTGCTTGATGGCCGAGCGGCGCGCCGGGTCGTACAGGCGGTCCGCGTCCTCGCCGCCCTCACCGGTGTTGGACTTGCCGCCCAGCTGGTTCATGGCGATGGCGAGGGTCTCGTGCGCCTCGCGGGAGATCGAGCCGTACGACATGGCGCCGGTCGAGAACCGCTTGACGATCTCGCTGACCGGCTCGACCTCGTCGAGGGAGATCGGCTCGCGGCCCGACTTGAAGCCGAACAGGCCGCGCAGCGTCATCAGGCGCTCGGACTGCTCGTTCACCCGGTCCGTGTACTTCTTGAAGATGTCGTACTTGCCCGAGCGCGTGGAGTGCTGGAGGCGGAAGACCGTCTCCGGGTCGAACAGGTGCGGCTCGCCCTCGCGGCGCCACTGGTACTCGCCGCCTATGTCGAGGGCGCGGTGCGCGGGCGCGATGCCGGAGGCCGGGTAGGCCTTGGCGTGGCGGGCGGCGACCTCCTTGGCGATGACGTCGAGACCGGCGCCGCCGATCTTCGTCGCCGTGCCGCTGAAGTACTTGTTGACGAACTCCTCGTCCAGACCGACCGCTTCGAAGACCTGCGCGCCGCGGTAGGAGGCGACGGTGGAGATGCCCATCTTGGACATGACCTTGAGGACGCCCTTGCCCAGCGCGTAGATCAGGTTGCGGATGGCCTGCTCGGCCTCGATGTCCGACAGGAACGTACCGGCGCGGACGAGGTCCTCCACGGACTCCATCGCGAGGTACGGGTTGACGGCCGCGGCGCCGAAGCCGATGAGCAGGGCGACGTGGTGGACCTCGCGGACGTCACCGGCCTCGACGAGCAGACCCACCTGGGTGCGCTGCTTGGTGCGGATGAGGTGGTGGTGGACGGCCGCGGTGAGCAGCAGCGACGGGATCGGCGCGTGCTCGGCGTCGGAGTGGCGGTCCGACAGGACGATCAGCCGGGCGCCGTTCTCGATGGCGGCGTCGGCCTCGGAGCAGATCTCCTCGATGCGCGCGGCGAGGGACTCGCCGCCGCCGGAGACCCGGTACAGGCCGGACAGGGTCGCGGCCTTCATGCCGGGCATGTCGCCGTCGGCGTTGATGTGGATGAGCTTGGCCAGCTCGTCGTTGTCGATCACCGGGAAAGGCAGGGTGACGCTACGACAGGACGCGGCCGTCGGCTCCAGCAGGTTGCCCTGCGGGCCGAGGGAGGAGCGCAGGGACGTGACGAGTTCCTCGCGGATCGCGTCCAGCGGCGGGTTGGTGACCTGCGCGAACAGCTGGGTGAAGTAGTCGAAGAGCAGACGCGGGCGCTCCGACAGCGCGGCGATCGGCGAGTCCGTGCCCATCGAGCCGATCGGCTCGGCACCGGCCTTGGCCATCGGCGCGAGGATGACGCGCAGCTCCTCCTCGGTGTAGCCGAAGGTCTGCTGGCGGCGGGTGACCGAGGCGTGGGTGTGCACGATGTGCTCACGCTCGGGGAGGTCCTCCAGCTCGATCTCGCCGGCCTCCAGCCAGTCGGCGTAGGGCTTCTCGGCGGCGAGGCCGGCCTTGATCTCGTCGTCCTCGATGATGCGGTGCTCGGCGGTGTCGACGAGGAACATCCGGCCCGGCTGAAGCCGGCCCTTGCGGACGACCCTGGCGGGGTCGATGTCGAGGACGCCGACCTCGGAGCCGAGGACGACCAGGCCCTCGTCGGTGACCCAGTAGCGGCCGGGGCGCAGACCGTTGCGGTCGAGGACCGCGCCGACCTGGGTGCCGTCGGTGAAGGTGACGCAGGCCGGGCCGTCCCAGGGCTCCATCATCGTGGCGTGGAACTGGTAGAAGGCGCGGCGGGCCGCGTCCATGGAGTCGTGGTTCTCCCACGCCTCCGGGATCATCATCAGCACGGAGTGCGGGAGGGACCGGCCGCCGAGGTGCAGCAGCTCAAGGACCTCGTCGAAGGACGCCGAGTCGGAGGCGTCGGGCGTGCAGACCGGGAAGATCCGCTCCAGTCCCTTGGCCCCGCTGCCGGCGGAGCCGAACTTCTCGGAGACGAGCTGGGACTCGCGGGCCGCCATCCAGTTGCGGTTGCCCTTGACCGTGTTGATCTCGCCGTTGTGCGCGACGAAGCGGTACGGGTGGGCGAGCGGCCAGCTCGGGAAGGTGTTCGTGGAGAACCGGGAGTGCACGAGCGCGATCGCGGAGGCGAAGCGGCGGTCGGACAGGTCCGGGAAGAAGGGCTCCAGCTGGCCGGTGGTCAGCATGCCCTTGTAGACGATGGTGCGGGCGGACAGCGACGGGAAGTAGACGCCGGCCTCGCGCTCGGCGCGCTTGCGCAGCACGAACGCCCTGCGGTCCAGGTCGATGCCCTGCGACTGTCCGTCGCTCACGAAGATCTGGCGGAAGGCGGGCATCGTGGAGCGGGCGGTGGCGCCGAGGAGCTCGGGGGCGACCGGGACCTCGCGCCAGCCGAGGACCGTCAGGCCCTCGTCGCCGGCGATCGTCTCGATCTGTGAGACGGCCTCGTCCGTGCCGTCCTCGGGCAGGAAGGCGATGCCGACCGCGTACGCACCGGCGGCGGGCAGTTCAAAACCGGCCACCTCCCGGAGGAAGGCGTCGGGAACCTGGGACAGGATGCCCGCGCCGTCGCCGGAGTCGGGTTCGGAGCCGGTCGCACCGCGGTGCTCCAGGTTGCGCAGCACCGTGAGCGCCTGCTCGACCAGCGCGTGGCTCGCCTCGCCGGTGAGGGTGGCCACGAAACCGACGCCACAGGCGTCGTGCTCGTTGCGGGGGTCGTACATACCCTGCGCAGCAGGGCGAGCATCCATGAAGGACCACTTCTGGCCATTCGTGGAGTGCTGGGACGGCTGGCGCGGCGTACGCATCGGCTCTCCCGTCGTCGTCGTGGCATATGCATGTGCCGAGGGACGACGTTGGCCCTCTGCTGTGGAGTGCAAAATTTCGTGCAGGTTACATGATGGAGCGATTCTCGGGAACCGGATACTTCGTTCCAACATGCGGACGCCGTGGCTGGCGGCGAGGGCATCGCCGGGCTGCGGCACGAGTTCCGCGCACGGTGATGAAGATTGATGAAGATTGAGGACCTAAGCGGACAGATCAGTGACCGTCGGCCCGGAGCGCGGCAGGCAACGTCGCCCGCCGCGGCTGAGTGCGGCGCAGGCCTCATTGCCCGCGGCGCTTACGGCTCATGCCCGGTGGTTAAGCATTCGAAACCGCCGAGTAACGGCTATTTATACGGTCCCTCGCATAAAAAGCTGCGCCAGTCATCCTACGGCCGCGCCGATGAGACTGCCCAGGACGTACGTCACACCCGCCGCGGCTCCTCCCAGGGCGAGCTGGCGCAGCCCGCTGTACCACCAGGATCGCGCCGTCACCCTGGCCACGACCGCGCCGCACGCGAAGAGCCCGATGAGGGCGAGCAGCAGCGCGGGCCACAGGGCGCTCGCGCCGAGCAGATACGGCAGTACGGGCAGGAGGGCGCCGAGCGCGAAGGAGCCGAAGCTCGACACGGCGGCGACGGCCGGTGAGGGAAGGTCGCCCGGGTCGATGCCCAGCTCTTCGCGCGCGTGGATCTCGAGCGCCTGCTCCGGATCCCGGGACAGCTGCCGGGCGACCTCCCGGGCCAGCTCGGGCTCGACGCCACGCGCCGCGTAGAGCGCGGCCAGCTCCGCTTCCTCGTCCTTCGGGTGCTTCCGCAACTCCCGCCGCTCGACGTCGAGTTCGGCCTCGACCAGCTCGCGCTGCGAGGCGACGGAGGTGTACTCGCCGGCCGCCATGGAGAAGGCGCCGGCGGCCAGGCCCGCGAGCCCGGTGATGACTATGGTCTGCTGGCCGACCGAGCCGCCGGCGACGCCGGTCATCAGGGCCAGGTTGGAGACGAGGCCGTCCATCGCGCCGAAGACGGCGGGGCGCAGCCAGCCACCGTTGACATCGCGGTGGGTGTGGTTGTCGCGGTGCGCCTCGTGCAGCGTCGCCTCGGTCTCGATGATGGCCATGGCCCGGTCCCCCAGGGTGTTGATTGGACTGTTTCCACTTTTTGACAACTACGAAAGTACGCCGCTCCATTCCTTCCCGCCAGCAAGGAAAGGCTGCGCTAACCTGCGCTTTTACCCTTCAATGCTCATTCGTGGAGGGCCCTGCACAGATGTCGACCGGGTGACTCTGGGGCGCCTGAGGCTCTGCTCCGCCCCTCAGGTGGCACAGATCCGCAAAGGGGGTCCGTGCCCTGAGAGGAGAGGCACCCATGGCTTCCATCGCCTGCATTCCCTCGGTCCCGGCGCCCGGAGACGCCGCCGATCTCCGTGAACGGGCGCGCGGCGCGCTGCTCGGCCTCGCCGTCGGGGACGCGCTGGGCGCGCCCGCCGAGAACATGAAGCCGTCCGAGATCCGGGCGCGCTGGGGTCGCATCACGGGGTACGTGGCCGACAACCCGGCGGGCACCGACGACACGGAGTACGCGATCTTCTCCGGCCTCCTCCTGGCCCGGCACGGCTCGGCGCTCACGGTCGCGCATGTGGAGGCGGCCTGGCACCAGTGGATCGCCGACCGGGACGAGGGGCCGTTCAAAGGGGCGGGATTCAGCGAGCGGGGCACGCTGGAGAACCTGCGCCGGGGCCTTGCCGCACCGATCTCGGCCCAGCACCGGCACGCGTGGAGCGACGGGCTCGCGATGCGCGCGGCCCCCTTCGGCGTCTTCGCGGCGGGCCGCCCCGCCGAAGCGGCCCGGCTGGTGGCGATCGACGGCTCGGTGAGCCACGACGGCGAGGGAATCTACGGCGGCCAGGCGGTGGCCGCGGGCGTGGCGGCGGCGATGGCCGGCGCGCCGACGATCGCGGTGGTGGCCTCGGCCCTGGCGGTCGTCCCCGAAGACTCCTGGACGGCCCGCTCGCTGCGCCGGGCGGTCGCGGTCGCCCATCGCGGCGAACGCGCGGTCCGCTCCGCGGTCGTGATCGGCGGCTACCCGTGGACGGACCTCGCCCCCGAGGCGGTCGCCCTCGCGTTCGGCGCGTACGCGGCGGCCGACGGCGACTTCACGGAGTCGGTGCTCACCGCGGTCAACATGGGGCGGGACGCCGACACGACGGCGGCGGTGGCGGGCGCCCTGGCGGGTGCGACGCGGGGCGCCTCGTCGATCCCGGCGGCGTGGGCGGCGGCGATCGGCCCGGCGCGCGGCAGTTGCCTGCCGTCCATGGAGGGCCACCACGTCCTGGACATCGCGGAGTTGCTGACACCGGGCGCGGAGGACGAGGGGAAGTGGGGGGCGGGGGTACTGGCCCCCGGCTGGAACGGACTGGACGGGCCGGCCGGACTCGCCGGACTGGGCGGACTCGCCGGCCTCGCCGGACTGGACGGACTGGGCGGGCTGGGCGGCCTGGGGGGGCGGGGCAAGGAGGCGGACGGGCTCGTACGGGGGCCGGGCGGACTCGTACGAGAGCTGCCCCGCCGGTGGCCCGGCCCCGATCCGGGCGTCTTCGTGCTCGCCTCGGACGCGTTCGTACCGGCCGGCGACGACGACGAGGTGGAGCGATGAGGCCCGGCCTGGTGGGAGACGAGCCGGGTGAGAGCTCGGGGGCCTCGGCGGCGGAGGCGCACGATCCGCCCCCCGCGCCCGCGGCCGACCGCGCCCTCGACATCCGCGCCGTCGGCGCACCGCACCCCCGTCGTATCGAAGGCCTCCTCCTGGGCCTCGCCGCGGGGGACGCCGCCGGCTGGCCCGCCGCCCGGCACCGGGCCGCACGCATGCCCGAGTGGACCCGGCGGCTCACCCGTGAGCTGGACACCTTCGCCGAGCAGAACGCGACCACCACCCTCCCCGTGCCGATCGCGCTCAATCAGCCGCCGGAGCCACTGCGGCTCGGCCCGTCCGACGACGCCGAGTGGGCGGCGTTCGCGGCGGAGGCGGTACTGCGGGCCGGCGACGGGAACGTGCTCGGGGACCTGAGCCACGAGCGGCGGATGCGCGCGGCCATCGACCTGTCCTGGAACGCCGTCGCCAGCGAGGTCGCCGCCGCGGCCGAACGCGCCCCCGAGGTCGAGTCCGCGCTGCTCCCGCTGCGCGCCCGGATCTCCGTGCGGGCAGGCCTCGGCAACCTCGCCACCGGGGCTGCGCCCGCCCGCCACCGGCCACGACAACCCCCACTACTTCGACGACGCGGCCTGCGTACGGGCCTGCGTCCTGGCCGTCGCGCACCCCGGAGAACCCCGGCTCGCCGCCGAGCTGGCCGAGTTCGACGCCCGCTACACCCAGGACGGCGACGGAGTGCACGGCGCCCGCGCCATGGCCGCCGCGCTCGCGCTCGCCCTCGCCGGGGCGGACGTCGACGCCTGCGCGGACGCGGCCCTCGCCGAACTCCCCGAGTCGACGGAGATCGGCCGCAACGCCCGGCACGCGCTCCGGCTGGCCCGTTCGGGCGACGGCACGTTCGCCATCGTGCCCCTCCTTGAGCACCAGATCGTGGACCACGTCTACAGCTACGGCATCGCCGCGGCGGAGACCGTACCGGTCGCCCTCGCGCTCGCCACCGCCGCCCGCGGCCGGATCGCCGAGGCCGTGCCCGCCGCCGCCTGCCTGTCGCGGGTCGCGGACTCGGCCCCGGCGCTGGCGGGCGCGCTGACCGGCGCGCTCGGCGGCGGCGCGGAGATCCCGGCCGCCTGGCGCGACGCCTGCCGCACCCTCTCCGGCTGCGCGCTGCCCCGCCTGACCGGCACCGACCTGGTAGAACTCGCCGAACTCCTGGGAGCCACGGAACTGACCACACCGGGGGGATGATTCGGGCATGACGCCCAAATCACCCCTCTGCGAGACGTCTCCGCCGCCCCTCGACGAGACGTCCACCCCGCCCCTCGACGCACGGATCACCGGCGCCCTCGTCGGGGCCGCGGTCGGCGACGCCCTCGGCGGTCCCGTCGAGGGCTACACGCCCGAGCAGATCCTCGAACGCCACGGCGGGCGCGTCCACGGCGTCGTCGGCCCCTGGAACGGCGACGCCTGGCGCACGGCCCGCCCCATCGCCCCGTACCACAAGGGCGACGGGCACGTCACCGACGACACCTTGCTGACGCACGCGCTGGTACGTGTGTACGCCACGGTCCGCGATCACCTCGACGCGTACGCGATCGCCGAGCACCTCGTCCCCGACCTGATGACCTCCCCCCGCTGGATCCCGGAACTGGAGGCCGAGGCCCTCCCCCTCCAACGGATCTTCCTCGCCGAGAAGTGGCTGGTGGCCCGCCTGCACTACGGCCACGTCGATCCCCGTGAGGCCGGCGCCGGCAACATCGTCAACTGCGGCGCCGCGATGTACATGGCCCCGGTCGGCCTGGTCAACGCGGCCAACCCGGCGGGCGCGTACGCCGAGGCGCTGGACATCGCGGGCGCGCACCAGTCGTCGTACGGCAGGGAGGCGGCCGGTGTCCTCGCGGCGGCGGTCGCGGCGGCCTGCGCACCGGGCGCGACGGCGGACTCGGTGGTCACCGCGTGCCTGGCGCTGGCGAAGGACGGCACCCGCTCGGCGATCGAGGCGGTCTGCGAAGCGGCGTCCCGGCACACGGACTTCGAGTCGGCCCTCGGGCCGCTGCGCGCGGCGGTGGCTCCGTTCGACACCGTGGGCCCGGACTACCGCACCCCTTCCCTCGGCGCCCGCCGCCCCTCCCGCCTCCACGCGATCGAGGAACTCCCGGTGGCCCTCGGCATGTTGGTGGTGGCCGGCGGCGACTACCGGCACGCCGTGCTCGGCGCGGTCAACTACGGCCGGGACTGCGACTCCATCGCCACGATGGCCGGCGCGGTCGCGGGCGCGCTGGGCGCGGCCGTCCCGCACGACTGGGCGAAGACGGTGGCGCGGGCGAGCCGCCTCGACCTGCACGCCCCGGCGCGGACCCTCACGGAGGTCACCCGCGAGATCTTCGAACGGGACGTCCGCCGCCGCCGGGCCCACGAGTCGGCGTACGCGACGCTGGCGGACCGGCGGTGAGCGCGCTCCGGCTGACCTGGGTCCAGCCCGAGGACCTGCTCGGCCACGAACTCCACCAGGCGGCCCAGGACGGCCGCGAACCGTACGCGATCGCGGCCCGCTGGCGGGCGGCGGGCGGCCAAAAGGCCCCGGAACGGGCGGGCGCGTCGCGGGGACCGGTCTCGCCGTACCTGCGGATACTGGCCGAGGACCTGCTGGCCGAACTGGCGGACCTGCCGAGCCGGCTGGCGGACCAGGAGCCGACGGACCTGGCGAACATCAGGGCCCGCTGCCCGAAGTGGCCGTCGCGGCCCCAGCCCTCCCCCGCCACGCCACCGGCCCACGACCGTCTGGAAGCCGCCTGGCTGGGCAGAGCGGCCGGCTGCCTCCTGGGCAAGCCGGTGGAGAAGCTCCCCCTCGACGGCATCCGCCGGCTCGCCCGGGCCACCGGCAACTGGCCCCTGCACACCTGGTTCACGGCCCGCGGCCTCCCCCCGGAACTCGCCGCGGCCCACCCCTGGAACCGCCGCTCGGCAACCACCTCCCTCGCCGAGAACATCGACGGCATGCCGGAGGACGACGACCTCAACTACCCCCTCCTGAACATCCTGTTGCTCCAGCGCCACGGCAAGGGCTTCAGCACCGCCGAAGTCGCCCGCCTCTGGCTCGACGAACTCCCCGCCGGCCGCACGTTCACCGCGGAGCGCATCGCGTACCGCAACCTCCTCGACGGCATCGAGCCCCCGCGCACGGCCCGCCACCGCAACCCGTTCCGCGAGTGGATCGGCGCCCTGATCCGCGCGGACGTGCACGGCTGGACCAACCCGGGAGACCCGGCGGCCGCCGCGGCCCAGGCCCACCGCGACGCCACCCTCACCCACACCGCGAACGGCGTCTACGCGGCGATGTTCACGGCCGCCACCATCGCCGAGGCCGCCACCGGCCACCACGGCATCCACCACTGCCTGCGCACCGGCCTCACCGTCGTCCCGCCGCACTCCCGGCTGGCCAGGGCCGTCCGTCACGCGGTCCACCTGGCCGCCACCACAGAGGACTTCGACACGGTCGTCGACGAACTGCACGCCACCCACCGCGGCTACCACTGGGTCCACGCCGTCCCCAACACCGCCCTGATCGCCGCCGCCCTCACCCACGCGGACGGCGACTTCAGCGGCTCCGTCTGCCGCGCCGTGGCGGGCGGCTGGGACACCGACTCGAACGGCGCGACGGCAGGCGGCATCGCCGGTCTGCTGGCCGGCCGCCCGACCGCCCTCCCCGACCGCTGGACCACCCCCCTCAAGAACCGACTCGCCACCTCCGTGGCCGACTTCAACGGCGTCGGCTTCGACACCCTCGCCCACCTCACACACCGGGAGGCCCACCGCCCATGACCCACATCGCCGTGCTCCGCAGCACGAACCCGGACCTGGTCGCGTACGTCACCGAGGCACCGCGGCGCGGGCAGCCCGTGACGGGACGGGACGTCCGTACGGCACCCGGCGGCGCGACCGACGGGCAGCCCTCATGAGTACGCCGCCCGACACCGCCGCCCCGCTCACCGGTCTGCGCGTCGTCGACCTCGCGACCCTCTTCGCCGGACCGATCGCCGCCACCATGCTCGGCGACTTCGGCGCCGAGGTGATCAAGGTCGAGCACCCGGCGAAACCGGATCCCTCCCGCGGCCACGGCCCGTCGAAGGACGGCGTGGGCCTGTGGTGGAAGCTCCTCGGCCGCAACAAGCGCACGATGACCCTGGACCTGTCCCGGCCCGGCGGCCGCACGACCCTGCTGCGCCTCGCCGCGACGACCGACGTGATCATCGAGAACTTCCGCCCCGGCACGCTGGAGAAGTGGGACCTGGGATGGGAGGAGCTGTCGGCCGCGAACCCCCGGCTCGTCCTCGCCCGGGTCACCGGCTTCGGCCAGTTCGGCCCGTACGCGCGCCGCCCCGGCTTCGGCACGCTCGCGGAGGCGATGAGCGGCTTCGCGGCGATCACGGGCGAGCCGGACGCGCCCCCGGTGCTCCCGCCCTTCGGCCTGGCCGACTCGATCGCGGGCCTCGCGACCGCCTACGCGGTGATGACGGCCCTCGCCGCCCGCGACCGCACCGGTGCGGGCCAGGTGATCGACATGGCGATCATCGAGCCGATCCTCACGGTCCTCGGCCCGCAGCCGATCTGGTACGACCAGCTCGGCCACGTGCAGCCGCGCACCGGCAACCGTTCCGCGAACAACGCGCCCCGCAACACGTACCGCACGGCGGACGGTTCGTGGGTCGCGGTCTCCACGTCCGCGCAGTCGATCGCGGAACGGTTGATGATCCTGGTGGGCCGCCCGGAGCTGATCGCCGAGCCGTGGTTCGCGACGGGCGCGGACCGGGCCCGCCACACGGACGTCCTGGACGAGGCGGTGGGTGCCTGGATCGCCCGCCACACCCGCACCGAGGTCCTGGAGGCGTTCGAGAAGGCGGAGGCGGCGGTGGCCCCCATCCAGGATGTGCGGGACGTGATGACGGATCCGCAGTACGCCGCGCTGGACACGGTCACCACGATCCCCGACGACCCCGAACTGGGCCCGCTCCGGATGCAGAACATCCTCTTCCGGCTCTCCTCCACCCCCGGCGCGATCCGCTGGGCGGGCCGTCCGCACGGCGCGGACACGGAGGCGGTACTGACCGAACTGGGCCTGGCGGAAGCCGAGATCACCGCGCTGAGATCGGAAGGCGCCCTGTGACCGCGGAGTCCTTCCCGCTCACCTGGCTGTACGCGCCCGGCGACCGACCCGAGGTGGTGGGCAAGGCCCTCGCCTGCGGGGCGGACGTCGTCCTGATCGACCTGGAGGACGCGGTCCCCCCGGACCGCAAGGACTACGCCCGCGCCGCGACGGCGGAACGGCTCACGCAGCGGCAGCCGGTCCCGGTCCACGTACGCGTGAACGCCCTGGACGGTCCCTGGCTGGAGGCCGATCTCAAGGCACTCACGGCGCTCCCGGGCCTCTCCGGCCTGCGCCTGCCCAAGGTGACCTCGCCCGCGGACGTGGTCCGCGTCGCGGAACGCGCCGCCCCCACGGAGGGCGGCACACGCGCGGAGGGCGGCGCGATCCCGCTCCACGCCCTCCTGGAAACGGCCCTGGGCGTGGAACAGGCGTTCGCGATCGCGTCGGCGCATCCGGACGTGCGGGGCGTCTCGCTGGGCGAGACGGATCTACGGGCGGATCTGGGGGTACGGGAGGACGCGGGCCTGGACTGGTCGCGGGCGCGGGTGGTGGTGGCCGCACGGGCGGCGCGGCTGCCGCCGCCGACGCAGTCGATCCACCCGGACATCCGGGACCTGGAGGGCCTGGCCGCGTCCTGCGCCCGCGGCCGGGCCCTGGGTTTCCTGGGCCGCGCGGCGATCCATCCGCGCCAGCTGCCGGTCATCGAGCGGGCCTATCTCCCGACTCCGCAGGAGATCGCCACGGCTGAGGAGATCGTCAAGGCCGCGGCGAGGGACCCGGGCGCCCAGGCCCTCCCGGACGGCCGCTTCATCGACACGGCGGTGGTGACGGGGGCCCAGCGCACACTGGCGCTCGCGCGCCGCCTGAACTGATGAGGGCGCCGTATCCAGCGATACGGCGCCCTCATCGACGTATGAACGACCCTCAGACCTTCTTGGCCGACTCGGCCGCGCTCTCCGTCTTCTCCGACGGCTCGGCGTCCTCGCCCTCGTTCTCGTCCTCGTTCTTGCCCCGGTCCGTGGACTTGTCCGTGGTTGTGGACGTGTCCGTGGCCGTGGCCTTGTCCGTGGTGGCCTTATCCTCGTCCTTGCCGAGGTCCACCGGGTCGTCCGCACCGGTTCCGGTGTCGGAGGCACCCGGCTCGACGATCTCCTCACGCCCCGGCCGCTTCCGCGACGACAGCACGATGTAGAGCACCGCGAGGAGGAACACAGCGATCGCGGTCCAGTCGTTGAGGCGCACACCCAGGATGTGGTGGGCGTCGTCGACGCGCATGTACTCGATCCACGCGCGGCCCACGCAGTACGCGGCGACGTACAGCGCGAACGCCCGGCCGTGGCCCAGCTTGAAGCGGCGGTCGGCCCAGATGACCAGGAAGCCGACGCCGACGCACCACAACGACTCGTACAGGAACGTCGGGTGGTAGTACCCCGGCACCCGTCCGTCCGTCGAGGACGTGATGTGCAGCGCCCAGGGAACGTGCGTCTCGCGCCCGTACAGCTCCTGGTTGAACCAGTTGCCCCAGCGGCCGAAGGCCTGCGCGAAGGCGATGCCGGGGGCGACGGCGTCGGCCCAGGCCGGCAGCGGGATGCCGCGGCGCCGGCAGCCGATCCACGCCCCCACCGCACCCAGCGCGATCGCGCCCCAGATGCCGAGGCCGCCCTCCCAGATCTTGAAGGCGTCCACCCAGTCACGGCCCTCGCTGAAGTACAGCTCGTAGTCCGTGATGACGTGGTACAGCCGCCCGCCGACAAGACCGAACGGCACGGCCCAGACCGCGATGTCGGCCACCGTGCCGGGGCGCCCACCGCGGGCGACCCAGCGTTTGTTGCCGAGCCAGACGGCCACGAAGACGCCGATGATGATGCAGAACGCGTAGCCGCGCAGTGGAATGGGGCCGAGGTACAGCACCCCACGCGCCGGGCTGGGAATGTAGGCAAGTTCCATGGCAGGGACGACGCTACCCTGCCGGACACACAGCCTGGCAACCCACCCGGCTACGGCTCCATAACGCAGGGCGCCCCGGCCCTTTCGGACCGGGGCGCAGCGGGCGGTCGCGGGCCTCAGCCCTTGTTCGCCGCCTCCACCATCTGCTTCAGCTTCGCCGGGGTCATCGTCGGGTCCGCGGCGAGGTTCTTGCCGCCGAACAGCACGGTCGGCGTGCCTTTGAAGCCGCCGCTGTCGAAGGCGGCGTTCGACTTCACGACCCAGCTGTTGTGCGTGCCGTCCTTGACGCACTTCCGGAACGCCGGGGTGTCCAGGCCGTCGACCTTGCCGGCGAGTTCGATGAGCTTGCTGTCGTCCGCGAACGAGTCCACGGTCTCGTCCGGCTGGTTGTCGTACAGGACGTCGTGGTACGCGGTGAACTTTCCGGCGTCCTGGGCGCAGGCCGCGGCATTGGCGGCCTGGCGGGAGCCGCTGCCGCCCCTGCCGTCGTCGATGATCGTGACCAGGTGGTAGTCGATCTTCAGCTTTCCGGCGCCGACCAGTTCGTGCAGCGTGGGCCGGTATGTGGTCTCGAAGATCTTGCAGGCCGGGCAGCGGAAGTCCTCCCACACCGTGAGCGACGACTTGGCGGTGTCCTTGCCGACCGGGATCGCCAGGCCGTCCTTGCCCGTCGCGCCCGAGGGCGCCACGGCCGGGCCGTCCGAGGCGCTCTTCTTGTCCTTGCCGGAGTTCGCGGCCAGCACGCCCACCACGGCCGCGAGAGCCAGGACACACACCACCGACGCCCCGACGATCAGCGCCCGGCGGCGCCTCTCGGCGGCCTTTTGCTTCTCACGCTCGACCACCAGCCGCTCACGGGCGGTGCGCTTTCCCTCACGGTTCTTCTCGCTCACATCCGGCAGAACGAACCGGGGAGGCACAGCGCGCCTCCCCGGTCCCAGGTCCACCCGTTCGGGTGAGCGGTTTGTCCCCTACGTACGCGCAGGCGTCGTGGAGGGCCCGCTGTCAGTCGCCGCCGCGCACGCCCTTGGCCAGTTCGCCGGCCAGCGCCCGTACGGCCTCAAGACCCGCCGCCTCGTCCTCGGCGTCCAGCATCAGCTTCACGAACGCCGACCCGACGATCACGCCGTCGGCGAAGCCGGCGACCTCCGCGGCCTGCGTGGCGTTGGAGACGCCGAGGCCGACGCAGACGGGCAGGTCGGTGGTGGCCCTGGTGCGCCGCACCAGGTCCTGCGCCTGCTCGCCCACGGACGCGCGGGTACCGGTGACGCCCATCAGCGAGGCCGCGTACACGAAGCCGGAGCCCGCCGCGGTGATCTCGGCGAGCCGGGCGTCCTTGCTGCTGGGCGCGACCACGAAGACCGTCGCGAGGCCGTGCTTCTCGGCGTGCTCCCGCCACAGCGCCGACTCCTGCACCGGGAGGTCGGGCAGGATGCAGCCCGCTCCGCCCGCTTCCGCGAGCTCGGCGGTGAACCGCTCGACGCCGTAGCGGTCGATGGGGTTCCAGTACGTCATCACGAGGACCGGCTTGCCCGTCGCCTCGTGCGCCTCCCGGACCGTCCGCATGACGTCGGCGATCCTGACGCCGCCCCGCAGGGCGATGTCGTCGGCGGTCTGGATGACGGGGCCGTCGAGGACGGGGTCGCTGTGCGGGAGTCCGACCTCGACGACATCGGCGCCGCCGTCGAAGACGGCCTTGATGGCGGCGATGCCCCCGTCGACGGTCGGGAACCCGGCCGGCAGATAGGCGATGAGGGCGGACCGCCCCTCCGCCTTCGCGGCGGCGAGGGTGTCGCTCAGCAGTTGGCCCCTCTGACGGGAAAATGCGGCGCCGCTCACTTGGCGTCCCCCTCGATCTCGGCGATGTCGCTGTCGGCGTCCGCGGCGACGGACGCGTCGGTGTCGTACAGGCCGAAGTAGCGGGCGGCCGTGTCCATGTCCTTGTCGCCGCGCCCGGACAGGTTGACGAGGATCAGCCCGTCCTTGCCCAGTTCCTTGCCGATCTCCAGGGCACCGGCGAGCGCGTGGGCGCTCTCGATGGCCGGGATGATGCCCTCGGTGCGGGAGAGCAGGCGCAGGGCCTGCATGGCCGCGTCGTCGGTGACCGCGCGGTACTCGCCGCGACCGCTGTCCTTGAGGTAGGCGTGCTCGGGTCCGATGCCCGGGTAGTCGAGCCCGGCCGAGATCGAGTAGGGCTCGGTGATCTGCCCTTCGTCGTCCTGGAGGACGTACGAGCGCGATCCGTGCAGGATGCCGGGCTCGCCGGCGGTGAGGGTGGCCGCGTGCTCACCCGTCTCCAGGCCGTGGCCCGCGGGCTCGCAGCCGATGAGGCGGACGCCGGTGTCGGGGATGAAGGCGTGGAACAGCCCGATCGCGTTGGAGCCGCCGCCGACGCAGGCGACGGCCGCGTCGGGCAGACGTCCGGCGCGCTCCAGGATCTGCCGGCGCGCCTCGACCCCGATGACGCGGTGGAAGTCGCGCACCATGGCGGGGAAGGGGTGGGGGCCGGCGACGGTCCCGAAGAGGTAGTGGGTGCGGTCGACGTTGGCGACCCAGTCCCGGAACGCCTCGTTGATGGCGTCCTTGAGGGTGCGGCTGCCGGACTTCACGGCGATGACCTCGGCGCCGAGCATGCGCATCCGCGCGACGTTGAGGGCCTGGCGCTGGGTGTCGATCTCGCCCATGTAGATGGTGCAGTCGAGGCCGAAGAGCGCACAGGCGGTGGCGGTGGCGACGCCGTGCTGTCCCGCGCCGGTCTCCGCGATGACGCGGGTCTTGCCCATGCGCCGGGTGAGCAGGGCCTGCCCGAGCACGTTGTTGATCTTGTGGGAGCCGGTGTGGTTGAGGTCCTCCCGCTTCAGGAAGACGCGGGCGCCACCGGCGTGCTCGGCGAAGCGGGAGACCTCGGTGAGGGCGCTCGGGCGGCCGGTGTAGTGGACGAGCAGGTCGTCCAGTTCACGGGCGAACTCGGGGTCGGCCTTGGCCTTGTCGTACTCGACGGCGACCTCGTCCACGGCGGCGACCAGGGCCTCCGGGATGAACTTGCCGCCGAAAGCGCCGAAGTAGCCCTCGGCGGTGGGGACTTGACCCTCGGGGTCGGGAATGAAGAACTCGCTGGACATGCGGTTACCTCGCAGGGGCGACAGCCCCGGTTACAGGTCGGACAACGGTCACGTCAGTAGCGCGCGCGGGGCTCCACCGGGGGTGTCTCGTCCGCCGCCCGCTCCCGCCGTCGGCAGGGGCAGCGCGGGAGACAGCGCTCGGAAGGGGAGCGTTCCGCCGCTCTGCCCCGGGGAGAGTCCCGCCGCCGGGCGGCTCACGCCGTCGCGACGGCGAGCTACTCCCACGGCGCAGGTCGGCGGTGCCGAACCGGCCCGAACCCCCGTCGGGGGATCGCCGGCAGCGGCAGCGGCACCGGTCGCGAACCGGAGTCGGTTCAGCCGGCCCGCAGGGTGCGCACGCGCGCACCCCGGCGCCATCGCATGCCGTTGACCTGGCCCGGCTCGTCGCCGATCACGTACCGCACCCGTCGCCCGTGCACCCGTCGGGCCGGTGCCCGGCAGCCGCGCGGACGGCAGCCGCGGGCCAGCCGGGCATAGGGGTCCCGGGCCGCGGAGAGGGGCGCCTGAGCGGCCACCACCGGCACCGGTACGACCGACCGCACGCACGCCACGGCGCCACCACCGTCGAGGCCGGAGCCCGGACGGACGGTGACGGCGGCGAGAGCCCGGTCGGCGGTGGTCATCGAGGTGTCAGCCCCGGCCGTGCCGCAGGGCGGGATGCGTACCGGCCGCCACCAGGTCGGCGACCGCCGCCTTCGGGTCGCGCCCGGTGACGAGGGACTCGCCCACCAGGACGGCGTCGGCGCCGGCATTGGCGTACGCGATGAGGTCGTGCGGGCCGCGGACGCCGGACTCGGCGATCTTCACGATCCCCTCGGGGATCTCCGGGGCGACCCGCTCGAACGTGGTGCGGTCGACCTTGAGCGTCTTCAGGTTGCGCGCGTTGACGCCGATCACCTTCGCGCCCGCGTCCACCGCCCGCTCGGCCTCGTCCTCGTCGTGCACCTCGACGATCGGCGTGAGCCCGATGGACACGGCGCGCTCGATCAGCGACTCCAGGGCGGGCTGCTCCAGGGCGGCCACGATCAGCAGCGCGAGGTCGGCGCCGTACGCCCGGGCCTCCCACAGCTGGTACGACGTGACGATGAAGTCCTTGCGCAGAACGGGGATGTCGACCTTGGCGCGGACGGCCTCCAGGTCGGCGAGGGAGCCGCCGAAGCGGCGCTGCTCGGTCAGGACGGAGATGACGGACGCGCCGCCCGCCTCGTAGTCCGCCGCCAGAGCCGCGGGGTCGGCGATCGCGGCGAGCGCGCCCTTGGACGGGCTGGACCGCTTGACCTCGCAGATCACCTTGACGCCGTCGCCGCGCAGGGCGGCCACGCCGTCCTTGGCCGCGGGTGCCTTCGCCACGCGCTCCTTGAGCTCGTCGAGGCTGACCCGCGCCTGCCGCTCCGCGAGGTCGGCACGGACTCCGTCGATGATCTCGTCGAGCACACTCACGCGAGCGGCCCCCTTCCTGACGGTTGAAGTTCAAGCGGTGGGCTTGGGGACATCGGGACCGCCTCTCTGGGCGATACCGACGGTCACTCCGATGGTATCCGGAGGACGGCCAAGGCTCCGCATCCGGTGGATGCCGGTCCCACTACCTGGACGTTTGCCATTCGATCAAGGATGCAGCCAGCCACCGAACGGCAGGTTCCGGACAACGGTGAAGACCAGCAGCAACGCGCCCACGCTCCACAGATGCACCGGCCCCAGGTCGATCCGCACCGGCCGTCCGCGCGCCGCCCGTACCACCCAGAAAGTCCACACCACGGCGAACACGAAGTAGCCGGCCACGGCCACCGCGTTGTCCGTGAGCGCGGCCGAGAGGTCCCCGTGCACGAAGGCGTGCGCGCTGCGCAGTCCGCCGCAGCCGGGGCAGTAGACGCCGGTGAAGCGGAGCAGCGGACAGACCGGGTAGTGCCCCGGCTGGTTGGGATCGACCGCCCCGACGTACGCGAAGGCCCCGACGACGGCCGCGAGCACCCCGCCGGGGACAGCGAGCCGCCGCAGCACGGCCGTGGGCCCCGCGCCCGCGTCCGGCTGATCCGCGCCCGGCTGATCCGCGCCCGGCCGCGTCACCCACTGGGATTGTGCGTTCACCCCACGCATTCTGCCCCCGCCCCGTCCGCGCCGCCCACCCGCCGGGTACGGACACGCGAAGGCGGCCCCGGCACTGGACGCCGGGACCGCCTCTCGAAGCCTTGCGGGCTCAGCTCTCCGCGCCGGCGCTCGCGACGTGGTGCACCGGGTGCGTGGTCTTCTGCTGGCCGAGGCCCATCGCGCGCATGATGCCGCCGACGACACCGCCGAGGACGACGATGACCATGCCGGCCCAGAAGCCCAGCGGGTTGGCCAACACCATGAAGGCACCCGATACACAGAAACCGATGAAGGCGATGATGACACCGGTCCAGGCGGCCGGGGTGTGACCGTGGCTGCTGCCCGCCATGACTTGCTCCTCGTTGCTATGCGTGTGTGAGTCGGACGCTCGTCGCCCATTGTCCCGTACCCGGGCGGATGCCCTGAGCGCGGGGTCCGTCCCGCGAGTCGGACACCCAGGGCGACGACGTGCCTGGTCGGGCCTACGCCGGGTCCGGGCCCGTCGGGTCCTCGCCGCGGTCCAGCGCCTTCCACAGGTCCTCGGGCCGGTCGGGGTCCACCCGGGCCTGGCGCGGCCGGGGCGTGCCGTCGCGCTCGTACCGGCCGGACATCGCGGGCCACAGCCGTCCGTAGCGCAGGGCGAGCAGCCCGGCGAGGAGGAGCAGGGCGCCGCCTGCGACGGCGACGTACGGCCAGGCGGTGTGGGTCAGTGCCTCGGCGGTCGCGGAGGTGTCGCCGGACGCCTGGGCCGCCTTCTCGTCGAGGGCCGCGCTGTCCGAGACGCCGAGGAGCGCGGCGGCGATCGTGCCCGCGCCGGACAGCGCGAGCAGCGCGGCGACCAGCAGGCGCCCGGCGCTGCGGACGGCGAAGACGGCGACGAGCGCGGCGAGGCCCACTATGGCGAGGGCCGCGGGCACGCCCGTGACGTCGCTGCCCTTGGCGGTCAGCGGGAAGTCGCCGCCGGCCACCGCCACGGTCCCCGCCGCCCAGCCCTGCCGGGAGGACAGCAGCGCCACGGCGGCGCCGAGCGCACCGCACAGCAGGGCCACGGCAAGGCTCCGGCGGCCGGACCGGGCGGGTCCCGCGGCTTCGGATCGGGGGGTTGGTACGGCAGTCACGTACTCCACTATCGCCTGAACCCCGGGCGAACCGTCACCCGGGGTTCACCGCGGCCACGGTGGACGGGCTACAGCCGGTTCGCCGTGTGGACCGCGCGCAGGACCGCCGCCGCCTTGTTGCGGCACTCGTCGTCCTCGGCGACCGGGTCCGAGTCCGCGACGATGCCGGCGCCCGCCTGCACGTACGCCGTGCCGTCGCGCAGCAGCGCCGTGCGGATGGCGATGGCGGTGTCGGAGTCGCCCGCGAAGTCGAGGTAGCCGACGCAGCCGCCGTACAGCCCCCGCCGGGACGGCTCCAGTTCGTCGATGATCTGCAGGGCGCGGGGCTTGGGCGCGCCGGAGAGGGTGCCGGCCGGGAAGCAGGCCGTCAGCACGTCGAAGGCCGTACGCCCCCGCGCGACCCGCCCGGTCACGGTCGACACGATGTGCATCACGTGCGAGTAGCGCTCGATGGTCATGAAGTCGACGACCTCGACGGAACCGGGCTCGCAGACCCGCCCCAGATCGTTGCGCCCCAGGTCGACGAGCATCAGGTGCTCGGCGCGCTCCTTGGGGTCGGCCAGCAGCTCGTCCGCGAGGGCCTGGTCCTCCTGCGGGGTCGCGCCGCGCGGCCGGGTGCCCGCGATGGGGTGGACCATCGCCTGCCCGTCCTCGACCTTGACGAGGGCCTCGGGGGACGAGCCGACCACGTCGAAGCCCTCGAAGCGGAAGAGGTACATGTACGGTGAGGGGTTGGTCGCCCGCAGTACCCGGTAGACGTCCAACGCGCTTGCCGTGCACGGCGTTTCGAAGCGCTGGGAGGGGACGACCTGGAACGCCTCGCCCGCCCGGATGCGCTCCTTGATGTCCTCGACGGCGTCCTGGAAGTCGGGGCCGCCCCAGAGGGCGGTGTACTCCGGGAGTTCGGAGGGCGGGAGGGCGGCGGGGGGCTGCGCGACCGCGCGCGACAGGTCCGCCTCCATGGCGTCGAGGCGGGCGACCGCGTCCGCGTAGGCCTCGTCGACGCCCGTGTCGAGGTCGTTGTGGTTGATCGCGTTGGCGATCAGCAGGACGGAGCCCTCCCAGTGGTCCATGACGGCCAGATCGCTGGTGAGGAGCATGGTCAGCTCGGGAAGTTTCAGATCGTCGCGCTCGCCGGGGCCGATCTTCTCCAGGCGGCGCACGATGTCGTAGCCGAGATAGCCGACCATGCCGCCGGTGAAGGGCGGCAGGCCCTCCTCGTGGGGCGTGTGCAGCGCCTCGATGGTGGCGCGCAGGGCGGCGAGCGGGTCGCCGTCCGTGGGGACGCCCACGGGCGGGGTGCCGAGCCAGTGCGCCTGCCCGTCACGCTCGGTGAGGGTGGCGGCGGAGCGGACGCCCACGAAGGAGTAGCGGGACCATTTGAACGCCGAGCGGCCGTTCTCCGCGGACTCCAGGAGGAAGGTGCCGGGGCGCTCGGCGGCGAGCTTGCGGTAGAGCCCGACCGGGGTGTCGCCGTCGGCGAGGAGTTTGCGGCTGACGGGAATGACACGGCGGTCGGTGGCCAGCTTGCGGAACGTCTCGAGGTCCATGGCGGCTGACCTTACTGATCCGCTGCGGGTACGCCGGAATCGCCGTCCTTGAGCAGCACGTCGGCGTCGAAGCACGTGTGCGCGCCCGTGTGGCAGGCGGCGCCCACCTGGTCGACCTTGACGAGCACGGTGTCGGCGTCGCAGTCGAGGGCTACGGACTTCACGTACTGGACGTGGCCGGAGGTGTCGCCCTTCACCCAGTACTCCCCGCGGCTGCGCGACCAGTAGGTGCAGCGGCCCGTGGTGAGCGTGCGGTGCAGCGCCTCGTCATCCATCCAGCCGAGCATCAGCACCTCACCGGTGTCGTACTGCTGGGCGATGGCGGGGACGAGCCCGTCGGCGCTGCGCTTGAGGCGCGCGGCGATCTCGGCGTCCAGGCTGCTGGGCCTGCTGGGCTGGGGCGTGCTGGTCATGCCGACCATTGTGCCGCGCCGGTCGGACATCCCCGGCGGACGTCCAGTGGGCGGACCGCGCGGCGGGTTCCTCCCGGGTGTCCACTGGGCCGACCGGCCGGGCGGTCGTAGGCTGGCCTCATGTCGACCCATGCGAAGCGTGAACGACTTCTCCTCGCCGATCTGTTGGAGGCGGAGGGACCGGACGCCCCCACCCTGTGCGAGGGCTGGAACACACGGGATCTCGCCGCGCACGTGGTGGTGCGCGAGCGCCGGGCCGATGCGGCCGGCGGGCTGCTGATCAAGCAGCTCGCGCCCCGGCTCGAGCGGGTGATGGCGGAGTTCGCCGCGAAGCCGTACGAGGAGCTCATCCAGCTGATCCGTACCGGCCCGCCGCGCTTCTCCCCGTTCGCCCTGAAGCAGATCGACGAGGCGTCGAACACGGTCGAGTTCTACGTCCACACCGAGGACGTACGCCGGGCGCGGCCGGACTGGACGCCACGCGCGCTGGACCCGGTCTTCCAGGACACCCTGTGGTCCCGCCTGGAGCGCACGGCCCGTCTGGTGGGCCGCGGCGCGCCGACCGGCCTCGTGCTGCGCCGGCCGGACGGGCAGACGGTGGTCGCGCACAAGGGCACACCGGTGGTGACGGTGACCGGCGAGCCCTCGGAGCTGCTGATCTTCGCGTGCGGGCGGCAGAACGTGGCGGCCGTCGAGCTGGACGGGGACAAGGAAGCGATCGCGAGACTGCACGAGACGAAGCAACTCGGCCTCTGAGGCACCGGGGTCCGCGGGGCGGCTCCCGCCGCTCACCGGGCCACCGGGGTCTGCGGGGCGGCTCACCGGGGCGTCGGGGTCCGCGGGGCCGGTCACCACGTCGATGGGGTCCGCTGAGCGGCTCGCCGGGCCACCGGAGTCTGCAAAGCAGCTCGCCGGGCCGCCGGAGTCTGCGGGGGCGGGTCCGCGTCGACGGGATCCGCCGAGCAGCTCGCCGGGCCACCGGGGTCTGCAAAGCAGCTCACCGGGCCACCGGGTTCCGCCGAACGGCTCGCCGGGCCGCCGGGGTCCGCGGAGCGGCTCACCACACCGCTGCATCCGCCGAGCGCTCGGTGGGCGGCCCCGGGGGGCCGGGCGGTGGCGGGGCCGCAGGCGTCGGACACGTCGATCCGCCCCCGGGAATCACAGCGCGGGGGCGGACCGACCGCTCCGGGACGCGACGGTCTCCCGGCCGGAGACCCGGGGGTTGCCCCGGGAATCACAGCGCGGGGGCGGACCGACCGCTCCGGGACGCGACGGTCTCCCGGCCGGAGACCCGGGGGTTGCCCCGGGAATCACAGCGCGGGGGCGGACCGACACTCCTGACGCCGCGGCCCTCCAGCCGGAGGGCCGCGGCCCGGCGGTCGGCCCGCCGGGCGGTGCGACACGTGCCGGGGCGCCGTGTCCCGGTGTCACTTCTTGCGGGAGTCCAGGAACTTCTGTTCCGCGGGCAGTGCGCGGGCGTCCTCGACCAGCACGGTGCCGCCCGTGGCCTTCTTGTCCGGCTTGGTCACGTAGGCGGCCATGGCCGCCGGGCGCGAGGCGTCGGAGAAGTCCTGCGGGGTGCCGAGGCCGTTGTCCACCGCCTTCTGCGAGCGGTGCGCCTTCACCAGGCCCTCCCGGGTGAGGTCCTTGGCCTTGCAGGCGGCCTTCAGGTCGCGGCCCATGAGTTCGGCCGCGTTGTAGCCCGACAAGGTGCCCGCGTCCACGAGCTCACCGGGGTACTTCTTCTGGTACGAGGTGACCATCCTCTTGACGGCCGGAAGGTCGGAACTGACCGGCGGGGCGGAGCTGACGACGTGCAGCATGGCGAGCAGTGCGGGCGCCGCCGGTGTCTTGAGGAGCTGCGGCGCGTAGCCGGGGGCGCTGGTGACGACCGGGACCTTCAGCCCGCGTGAAGCCGCGACACCCACCAGGGAAGCGGTCTGGCTGGGGCCCGCGCTGATCAGGATCGCCTTGACCCCGGCCTTGCGCAGGGCGGTGACCTGCGCCGACAGATCGGTGTCGGTGGCCTTGATCTTCTGTCCGACGACCGTGAGGCCCGCCTTCTTCGCCGCCCACGAGGAGCCTTCCAGCGCGTTGCTGCCGTAGTCGCCCTCGAAGTACACGTGGCCGATCTTGTCGCCCTTCTTCACGCCCTGCTTGCGGGTGAGGAAGTCGACGGCGCGCACCATGTCGATGTCGTACGTGGTGCCGAGCACCTGCACGGCGTCCTTGCCGAGCAGGGAGGCGGCCCAGGCCTGCGGGAAGGTGAGGAGGTGGTCCTTCTCCACGTCGTCGAGCAGGGCGGAGACCACGGGCGAGCCGATGACCTGGGGCAGCGCCAGGACGTCCGGGGAGATCTCGGTGTAGGCGGCCACGGCCTTCTGGACGTCGTAGCCGTGGTCCTTGACGACGATCTCGACCTTGCGCCCGCAGATCCCGCCCTTCTTGTTGGTCTCGTCGGCCCACATCTGCTGGGCCTGGACGATGCTCTTGCCGAGGGTGGCGTAGGGGCCGCTCAGATCCGTGAGCGCGCCCAGCCCGATCTTGTCGGCGGTGACGCCGGGGCCGGTCTTCACGCCGTCCGCGGCGGTGTCGCCGCCGGAGTCACCGGCTTTGGTGCTGCATCCGACGCCGGCCAGCAGAAAGGCGGCAAGGGTCGTGGCGAGTGCTGTGCGTCCCGTCGTGTTCACGAGGTGCGCTCCTTGGGTCGTTGATCTGATGCGGACGCGGCCGGGGTGGAGGCGGCCGGGGATGCGGAGGCCGGTGATTCGGAGGCCGGTGATGCGGAGGCCGGTGATGCGACATCGGCGGACGCCGTGCGCGGGGGCGCGGTCCGGCGTCGGCGGACCGCGGCGCCGGCGCGCCGGGCGACGCCGCTCAGCCCGTCGGGGGCGAAGAGCAGGACGAGGACGATGGCGGCGCCGTACAGATAGCGGGAGGCCTCGGTGGGGCCCACCGCGTGGCCCGCGGCGCCGGGCGCGGCGACCAGCGGCAACTGGTCGGCGTAGCGGGCCATGAGCAACGGCAGCGCGGTGACGAAGACGGCGCCCGCGGCGGCGCCCGCCACCGAGCCGAGGCCGCCGATGACGATCATCGCGAGGTAGTCGATGGACAGTGCGAGGCCGAAGTAGTCCGGCACGATCCGGCGGAAGACGAGCGCGAGCAGGACCCCGGCCAGGCCCGCGTACATGGAGGAGACCACGAAGGCGGCCGAGCGCCGGCGGGCGACCGGGACGCCCATCACGGCCGCCGCGGTCTCGCTGTCGCGCAGCGCGGTCAGGGCCAGTCCCGGGCGGCCGTTCAGCAGGTTGCGGGCGGCGAACCAGCCCACCGCGAGCAGGATCAGCGCCAGGTACCACAGGCGCTCCTCGGCGCCGAACGGGACGCCCAGCACGGTCAGTTGGGGATCGCTCGCGGTGAAGGTGAAGCCGCCGAGGGACATGGGCGGCACGGACCGCCCGTTGAAGCCGCCGGTGATGGAGTCGGCGTTGAGCATCACGTGGTGGCCGAGGAAGACCAGGGCGAGCGTCGCCACCCCGAGGTAGACGCCGCGCACCCGGCCGGCGACCGGACTGAACAGGCCGCCCACCAGACCGCTCAGACAGACCGCCAGCACCAGGGCGAGCAGCGGCGGCAGCCCCGGCCCGGGGTCGCCCGCCAGCCACACGTATCCGTAGGCGCCGACCGCGAGGAAGAACGCGTGGCCGAGGGAGAGCTGGCCGGCGGTGCCGGTGAGGAGGGTGAGTCCGACGGCTCCGAGCGCGGCGGCCATCGAGAACAGTCCGACCTGGAGCCAGAACGCGCCCAGATAGAAGGGCAGTACGCACAGGAGGACGGCAGCGCCCGCCATGACGAGGCGCCTAGACACGGGCCGCCTCCCTCGTCCCGAAGAGACCGGCGGGCCGGACGAGGAGCACCAGCACCATCACGGCGTACGGCACCACGTCGCCGAAGCCCTCGCCGAGCGCGGAGAGTTCGGACTGGTAGCCGGCCGCCAGCGCCTCGGTGACGCCGATCAGCAGGCTTCCGGCGAGCGCGCCCGGCGGCGAGGCCATGCCGCCGAGGATCGCGGCGGGGAAGGCCTTCAGCGCGATCTGTCCGGTGGTGCGCTCCAGGCCGGGGGCCGGGAAGGCGGCCAGGAAGACGGCGGCGAGCGCGGCGAGCGCGCCGGCCAGGCACCAGGCGAGGGTCCGGATCCGGGCGAGCCTGATGCCCATCAGCGCGGCGGCCTCGTGGTCCTCGGCGGCGGCTCGCAGGGACAGGCCCCACGAAGTGAACCGGAAGACGGCGAAGACGGCGGCGATGACGACCAGTGACACCAGGATCGAGGCGATCCGGCTGTCGGCGACGGTGATCGGGCCGAGCTCGGTCACGTCGGAGCCCCAGGGGTCGCCCAGGGTGAGGAGGTCCCCGCCGATGCGGCGGGTGAGGTCCGTCATCAGCAGGATGTCGACGCCGATGGTGAGGATGGTCAGTACGTGCGCGGCGTGCGGGTCGAGGCGGCGCAGCAGCAGCCAGTCGATCAGCCCGGCGGCGGCCGCGGTGGCGAGGACCGCGAGGGCGAGGGCGCCCGCGAAGCCGAGCCGGTCGTGCAGCACCGCGGTCAGATAGCCGCCGAGGAGCAGCAGGGAGCCGTGCGCGAAGTTCATCACTGCCGAGGCCTTGAAGATGATGACGAAGCCGAGGGCGACCAGGGCGTAGACCGAACCGAGGGCGAGCCCGTTCAGTACGGTGTCCAGGGCGGTGCTCATGCGATGTGCTCCTGGGGAGTGGTCGGGGTGCCGAGGTAGGCGCGGCGGACCTCGGGGTCCTGGCGGACCTGGTCCGGGGTGCCCGCGGCGATACGGCGGCCGAAGTCGAGGACGGTGACCTCGTCGGCCAGCCGCATGACGAGGCCCATGTCGTGCTCCACCAGCAGCACGGACAGGCCCAGTTCCGCGCGGACCGTGCGCACGACCTCGACGGTGCGGGCGCGTTCGCCGGAGTTCATGCCGGCCACCGGTTCGTCGAGCAGCAGCACCCGCGGCTCCAGGCACAGGGCGCGGGCGAGTTCGACGCGCTTGCGGTCGCCGTACGACAGCAGGGCGACCGGCGTGTCGAACAGCGTGCCGAGGCCGGTGAGTTCGGCGATCTCGCGGGCGCGGGCCCGGTGGCTGCGCTGCTCGCGCACGGTGCCCGGCAGTCGCAGGGCGGTCGCGGTGAACCCCGCGCGGGACAGGGCGTGCCGGCCGAGCATCAGGTTGTCGCCCACGGTGCCCGCCGTGGTGACGATGTTCTGGAAGGTACGGGCGATGCCGAGCAGGGCGATCCGGTGCGGGGGCAGCCGGGTGAGTTCCGTGTCGCCGAGGCTGACGCTGCCGTGCGTGGGCCGGCACAGCCCGGACACGACGTTGAAGCAGGTGGACTTGCCCGCTCCGTTGGGCCCGATCAGCGCGTGGACGCTGCCGGGCGCCACGGTGAAGCCGATGGAGTCCAGCGCGGTGAGTCCGGCGAATTTGACCGTGACGTCGTCGACCCGCAGGGGCGGGGGTGACACGCTCATGCGACGCCCTGCCCTTCGGCCGTGGTGCGCTGGCCCTCGGTCGTGGTGCGCTGCCCGCCGGGCGGGCCGGCGGCGCCTTCCGTGCCGGTGTCGGGATCGGGGGGCGGCCCGGCGGCACCGTCCGTACCGGCCTCCGGACCAGGAGACGAACCGACCGCACCGTCCGTACCGGCCTCCGGACCAGGGGGCGGGCCGGGCGGCGCGGGGTGCGGGCCCGGAGTGTCCGGAGCCGCGGTGGCCTCGCCGGGCCCCATCGCCTCGGGTCCGGCCTCCTCCCCCAGGTACAGGCGCCGTACCGCGTCGGTCCTGGCCAGTTCGGCGGCCGGGCCGGCGAGCCGCACCTCGCCGACTTCGAGGACGTACGCGTGGTCGGACAGTGCCAGTGCCATCGCGGCGTTCTGTTCCACGAGCAGGATCGAGGTGCCCTGCTCGTTGATCTCCCGGATCACCTCGGCGATGCGCTCGACCATCAGCGGGGCCAGGCCGAGTGACGGTTCGTCGAGGAGCAGCAGCCGGGGTGCGGCCATCAGGGCCCGCCCGATGGCGAGCATCTGCTGCTCGCCGCCCGACAGCAGTCCGGCGCGCTGCGCGCGGCGTTCCGCGAGCCGGGGGAACAGTCCGAAGACCTGTTCGCGGGCGGCTTTGACGACCGCCGGGGCACGGCGGCCGAGGCCCAGTCCGCCGGCCCGCAGGTTCTCGTCCACGGTGAGTCCGGCGAACACCCGGCGGCCTTCGGGGACCTGTACGACACCGGCGCGCACCGCGGCCACCGGGTCCTGTCCGGTCAGGCGCACGTCGCCGTAGTGGACGCTGCCCGCGGTGATCGCTCCGCGATGCAGGCGCAGGGTGCCGGAGAGGGAGCGCAGCAAGGTGCTCTTGCCCGCGCCGTTGGCGCCGAGCAGGGCCACGGCCCCGCCCGCGGGCACCTCCAGGCAGACACCTCGCAACGCGGTCAGGGCGCGCCCGTAGGCCACGTCGAGGTCGCGCACGTGCAGCACCGACGGCCCGTTCGGGGGCGGGTCCTTCGGGGGCGGTCCGCCCGGCAGGGGTATGTCCTGCCGGGCGCCGTCCGATGACAAAGAGGGCATCACAACTCCTCGGTTCCGCACGACGCGGACATACGGGGGAAGTGGCCCTACGAGAGCATGCGCCCACGGTCGCGTACAGCGCCCGGCCGCGTCTCGGGACCGGCTCCCAGCGTCGGGGGCGGAGAGTTGTGCCGCTGCCCAGCGTGCCGCGTCCCGCGCGGAGCCCGGCCCGCTGCCGGGGCCGTCCGCCCGGCGCGGCGGCGGCGAACCGAGCAGGCGCGGGAGGAAGCCCGGCGGAAGCCCGGCGGGGATGCCCACGGGACGCGTGCGGGACGTGTGCGCATGTCGTGGCCCGCCGTCCACGGACTGTGCGCTGTCCCAAAGGGCGCGGTCAGCCCCCCGAGGAGCCGCTCCAAGAGGCAGGGTCGGCCACCGAGGAACCGCTCCAAGGGAGGGACGGGGTCAGTCCGCGAGGAGCCGCTCCAAGGGAGGGACGGGGTCAGTCCCCGAGGAGCCGCTCCAAGGGAGGGACGGGGTCAGTCCCCGAGGAGCCGCCGGGCGGTCAGCGCGAGCGAGGTGTCGACGACGTCCGCGGGCCGGGTGAGACAGCGGCCGGTGAGCTGTTCGAAACGGCGCAGCCGGTTGAGGACCGTGTTGCGGTGGCAGTACAGCCGGCTCGCCGCGCGCTGGGCGGACCCGTCGTTGTCGAGCCAGGCGCTGACGGTGTCCAGGAGCAGGTCCCGGTCGCTCGGGTCGAGGCTGAGCAGCGGTCCCAGGACCCGGTTGACGAGCGCCGTGCCCAGGGCCGGCGCGGACACCAGCAGGGCCGCGGGCAGATGCTCGTCGAGCAGGACGGTGCCGCCGCTCTCCGGGCAGGCGCGCAGAGCGGTCTCGGCGAGCCGGCGTGCGTCACCGACCGCCGCGAGACCGTCGACCGCGCGGCTGATACCGACCCGGGCCCCGATCGGTACGGTCACGCGGTCGACCAGATCCTTCGGCTCGCGCTCGCCGAGGTGGACGATGCCGTGCTCGACGTCCGTGCCGGTGTGCCAGAGCGCCCGCATACCGGGTGGCACGGACAGCAGTTGTGTGCCCACGTGGCCGGCCGGGTGGGCGACGGCCACGCTCACCACCGCGTACCTGCCCTGCTCGGGAAGGTCCAGCGCGGTGGCCACGTCCGGCAGGTCGGCTATGCGGGTCGTGCCGTCGAGGAGGGCGGTGGTCATCAGCCGCAACCGGTTCTCGCGCCGCCAGGCGAGCTGCCGTTCCACATGCCGGTAGGCGTCGGCGACCAGGGTGCAGTGCTCGTCGACGAAGTTCCACACGTCCGACGCCACATGCACCAGCAGGCGTACGTCGTCGGGGTCGCGCCGTGCGGCCTCCTCGACGAGCCTCCGCCACACCAGGGCGCCGCCGAGCCGAAAGGCGTGCAGCAGCGCGTCCAACGGCATCCCCTGTTCCGCCCGTTCGGCGCCGATCCGCCATGAGCAGCGCCGGGCGGCGTCCCTGCACTCCCTGGGGCGCAGCAGGGAGCCGACGTTGTGCCGCAGGGAGCGGTGCACCTCCTGCCACAGCCCCGAGGGGTCCGTTTCGAAGGCCGCCCGGTAGGCCGGCTCCTGCTCCTGGAGCACGGCGAGCAGCCGTTCGGTGATTTCGGGGAGGTCGTCCATCAGGACGGCGGCCGCGCGGCGCAGCACGGCGACGGCCTCCGCGTCGACGAGGGAACGGACGGGCGGCGAGGCGGGCGGCAGCCCGGGCACCGCCCGGACACGGGCTCGTACGGCGTTCGGCATCGCGGTCCTCCACCGGTTCGGTTCGCACCGGTGCCCAGCACGGCGTTCGTCCCCCGCCGGGCGGCTCCGGAGCAGTCCTTGGTCCCGAAGGATGGCATACCGTCCGGTCGGTCCCTAGAGTTCGTCGACAAATTCCCCGCTGCCTCGCGACGCCCGGCACCTCGCGATACGCGCTCCCCACGCGGTCCAGGCCGACTGGCGACGCCGCGTACGGTCCGGTCGGCGCCTCGAGGCCCGACCGGGGCGGCCGGTCCGCGCGCAGGGGTGGTCGGCGGTCTGCGCGCCCACGACCGGTGCGGTGAGAGACCATCCGCGGCGAGCGGCGAGCGGCGATGCGGCCAGCGGCGTCGCGAGCAGCGCCCGTATCGGAACGCAAAATCACCCGGTCCCGGCAGCCCGCGCCTTCCCCGCCCGCCGACAGGCGCGCTGCGAGCCGAGGGCGGCTCGCACCCCCCGCTCACACCCCCGCGGCTCACCCCCCCGGCTCGCGCCTCCCCGCCTCGCCCCCCCCCGGTCCCCCCGGCGCGCTCAGCGAGGCAGCTGGGCGCGGCGCAGTGGGCCGGAGCACAGCACGACGACGCCGCCGAGGCCGCAGACCGCGGCGCTGGTGACGAAGACGGGGCCGGTGCCCCACCAGCCGATGGCGGCCGCGCTCAGCGGCATGCTGAGCGGGGCGAAGCCGAGGCTGACGATGCCGGCCACGGAGCTGACCCGGCCCAGGTACGCGGGGTCGGCCTGGGTCTGGAGCAGCGCGCCGCACAGGGCGCCGCTGAGCCCGGCGAGCAGCCCGACCAGCAGAGCCGTGCCGACGGCGACGACGAGACTCGGTGCGTACGCGAGCGCGCCGATCGCGACGGAGCCCGGCAGGATCGCCGCCGCGACGACACGTCCGGCGTGCGGCAGCCGACCCCGTACGGTCAGCAGCAGGGCGGCCACCCCGGCCCCGGTCCCGAATCCGGAGAGCACCCAGCCCATACCGGAGGCGCCCCAGCCCCGCTGCTCGGCGAGCAGGGTCAGCCCGACGTTGAGCGGTCCGACGAAGCCGAGGTCGCCGAGGGCGATGGCGACCAGGAGCGGGGCGAGCACACGGTGGCCACGGATGTAGCGCAGACCGTCGCGGAGGTCCTGCCAGGGGGTGGTGCGGGGGACGGTGTCCTGCGCGGCCCCCATGCGGTGGGGCCCCGCCTCCTGGTCCGCCTTCCCGCCCGCCTCCCGGTCCGCTTCCCCGCCCCCCTCCCCGTCCGCCGGCAGGTCCCGCATCCGTACGGAGATCAGCAACGGCACCGAGACGGCGATCAGGAGTCCGGCCAGTCCGAACGCGGCCGCCGCTCCGCCGAGCGCCACGCCCAGGCCGCCGAGCGGCGCGCCCACCACGTTGGCGAAGCGGATCGCGAGGCCGCGCATGCCCTGGACGCGGGCGAGCTGGTCGCGGCCGGTGACGCGGGCCGGAAGGGCGCCCACGGCGGGCATGAACACGGCGTCCACGGTGCCGAAGAGAACGGCGAGCAGGGCGAGCGGCCACAGCCCGGGGCTCGCCGCGAACAGCAGCGCGGCCACCGCGAGGACGGCAGCGCAGCGCACCGCGTCGCTGCCGATGACGACCCTGCGCGGCCCGAACCGGTCGGCCACCACTCCCCCGCCCAGCATGAGCAGGGCCCGCGGCACGGCGCTGACGGCCATCACGAGGCCGGCCTGCGAGGGCGTACCGGCCTGGACCGCGGCCCAGGACAGCGCGAGGTAGTAGACGTTGTCGCCCACCATCGACGCGGTGTAGGCGCCGAGCCAGCGAAGGACGTTGGAGTCGCGGTGGGCCGGCTTGTGGGCGGCGGCGTGGACCGGCGGTATGAGTGTGGCGGTCACGGGAAGCGGTTCCCTCTCGAAGCCGACGCGGATCAGGGGCGGAACGGGAAGCCGTACACATGCAGCGCGACGTTCTCGCGCCCTTCGGTGTCGCCGGCGGCCTCGGCGGCACGGCCCTTCTCGTCGTACTTCCTGGCGAGGGCGAGCAACTCCGCGCCCAGCTCGGCCAGCTCGGCGGGGGTCAGGCGCAGCAGGGACTCCTGGTCGGGCGCGGCGGAGTTCCACTCGGGGCCCCAGGTGGGGCGCTCGTCGAGATAGCGGCGGTACAGGTCGGCGCGCTGCTCGTGGAAGAGACGGGTGGCCGCCGCGTGCGCGGCCGCCTTCTCGGGTGCGTCCCGGAAGTCCTTGTCCTTGATGCTCACGCCCTGTGAGGAGGGCTGCCACCAGCGCTCGCGGCCGTCCCCGCTCTGCGGCCGGGCCGCCTCGATCAGCCCGTGGTCGGCGAGCTTGCGCAGGTGGTAACTGACCAGCGAGACGCCTTCGTCGACCTGCTCGGCGAGCTGCGAGGCGGTCGCGGTGCGGGTCACGCACAGGGCCCGGTAGAGCTTCATCCGCAGCGGATGGGCGAGCGCCTTGAGCGTGCCGATGTCGGTGATGGGGCGGTTCTCCTTGGCGGTCACGGCTCCACCGTAGATACGAAAGAAAAGTTGCGCAACAAAAATTGCACAACTTTCCTTTCGCGTCTGCTCAAGGAGAAGCCCCGGCCACCAGGTGACCGGGGCCGACGCGGCGCGGCGTCACCGCACGGGATGCCCCGCCGCCCGCAGCGTCTCCTTCACCTCGCCGATCCGCAGATCACCGAAGTGGAAGACGGACGCGGCCAGCACCGCGTCGGCGCCCGCCGCGATGGCCGGCGGGAAGTGGTCGAGCTTGCCGGCGCCGCCGGAGGCGATGACGGGCACGGTCACGTGCGCCCGCACCGCCGCGATCATCTCCAGGTCGTAGCCGTCCTTGGTGCCGTCCGCGTCCATCGAGTTGAGCAGGATCTCTCCCGCGCCCAGCTCGGCGGCCCGGTGCGCCCACTCCACGGCGTCGATGCCGGTGCCCTTGCGGCCGCCGTGGGTGGTGACCTCGAAGCTGCCGCTCTCGGTCCGGCGCGCGTCCACCGACAGGACCAGGACCTGCCGGCCGAACCGCTCGGCGATCTCACGGATCAGCTCGGGCCGGGCGATGGCGGCCGTGTTCACGCCCACCTTGTCCGCGCCCGCCCGCAGCAGCTTGTCCACGTCGTCGGGCGTCCGCACGCCCCCGCCCACCGTCAGCGGGATGAACACCTGCTCGGCCGTGCGGCGCACGACGTCGTACGTGGTCTCGCGGTTGCCGGAGGACGCGGTGATGTCCAGGAACGTCAGCTCGTCGGCGCCCTCGGCGTCGTACACCTTCGCCATCTCGACGGGGTCGCCCGCGTCGCGCAGGTTCTGGAAGTTGACACCCTTGACCACCCGGCCGTTGTCCACGTCCAGGCAGGGGATGACTCGTACGGCCAGGGTCATGACTGCGGGGCCTCTCGGTACGCCTCCACCTCGACCTCGACGACCAGGCGCGGGTCCACGAAACCGGAGACGATGATCATGGACGCGGCGGGGCGGACGGAGTCGAACAGCTGCTTGTGGGCGCGTCCGATCTCCTCCACGTCCCGGGCATGGGTGAGGTACATGCGCGTACGGACGACGTCGTCGCGGCCGAGGCCGAGCTCCTTCAGCGCCGCGAACGCGACATTGAAGGAGTTGAGCGCCTGCTCGTACGGGCCGTCGTCGACGATCGATCCGTCGATCACGGAGGTGCAGCCGGAGACCAGCACCAGACCGTTCGGCAGCTGCACCGCACGGGAGTAGCCGAACGTGTCCTCCCAGGGCGCGCCGGTGCTGACGCGTCGTACGTCGCTCACTTGGCTACCGCCTCCAGGGCCTCTTCCAGGGTGAACGCCTTCGCGTACAGGGCCTTCCCGACGATCGAGCCCTCGACACCGAGCGGCACCAGCGCGGCGATGGCCCGCAGGTCGTCCAGCGAGGACACGCCGCCGGAGGCGACCACCGGGCGGTCGGTCGCCGCGCAGACGTTCCTCAGCAGCTCCAGGTTCGGGCCCTGGAGCGTGCCGTCCTTCGCGATGTCGGTGACCACGTAGCGGGCGCAGCCCTCGGAGTTGAGGCGCTCCAGGGTCTCGTAGAGGTCGCCGCCGTCGCGGGTCCAGCCACGGCCGCGCAGCGTCGTGCCGCGTACGTCGAGACCGACCGCGATCTTGTCGCCGTGCTCGGCGATGACCTTGGCGACCCACTCGGGGGTCTCCAGGGCGGCGGTGCCCAGGTTCACCCGGGTGCAGCCGGTGGCGAGGGCGGCGGCGAGCGTGTCGTCGTCGCGGATGCCGCCGGACAGCTCGACCTTGATGTCCATCGCCCCCGCGACCTCGGCGATCAGCGCGCGGTTGTCGCCGGTGCCGAACGCGGCGTCCAGGTCGACGAGGTGCAGCCACTCGGCGCCCGACCGCTGCCAGGCGAGGGCGGCCTCGAGCGGAGAGCCGTAGGACGTCTCCGTACCGGACTCGCCGTGCACGAGGCGGACGGCCTGGCCGTCACGGACGTCGACGGCGGGGAGGAGTTCGAGCTTCGAAGCCATCAGAGGGTTCCGATCCAGTTGTTCAGCAGCTGCGCTCCGGCGTCGCCGGACTTCTCGGGGTGGAACTGCGTGGCCCACAGGGCGCCGTTCTCGACGGCCGCCACGAACGGCTTGCCGTGCGTCGACCAGGTCACCAGGGGTGCGCGCATCGCCGGGTTCGCGACGTCCAGGGACCAGTCGTGGACGGCGTACGAGTGGACGAAGTAGAAGCGCGCGTCGGCGTCGAGCCCCGCGAAGAGCTGCGATCCCCCGGGCGCCTCGACCGTGTTCCAGCCCATGTGCGGCACGATCTCGGCCTCGAGCGGCCCGACCGTGCCGGGCCACTCGTCGAGGCCCTCGGTCTCCACACCGTGCTCGATGCCGCGCTCGAAGAGGATCTGCATGCCGACGCAGATGCCCATCACGGGGCGGCCGCCGGCCAGCCGGCGGCCGACGATCCAGTCGCCGCGCGCCTCCTTCAGCCCCTTCATGCAGGCGGCGAAGGCGCCGACACCGGGCACCAGCAGTCCGTCGGCGTTCATGGCCGTGTCGAAGTCACGCGTTATCTCGACCTCGGCGCCGGCACGGGCGAGCGCGCGCTCGGCGGAGCGCACATTGCCGAAGCCGTAGTCGAACACCACGACTTTCTTCGCGGTACTCAATTCCACACCTCCAGTCGCACGACGCCCGCGGCCAGGCACATCACCGCGCCGATCGACAGCACCACGATGAGGCTCGTCGGCATCTTCTGCTTGACGAAGGAGTAGACCCCGCCGAGGAGGAAGAGCCCGAGGACGATCAGGACGGTGGACAGCCCGCTCACAGTGCGCCCTTCGTGGAGGGGAGGATGCCGGCGGCACGCGGGTCGCGTTCGCTCGCGTACCGCAGCGCCCGCGCCAGCGCCTTGAACTGGCACTCCACGATGTGGTGCGCGTTGCGCCCGTACGGCACGTGCACGTGCAGGGCGATCTGCGCCTGGGCGACGAAGGACTCCAGTATGTGCCGGGTCATCGTGGTGTCGTACTCGCCGATCATCGGCGCCATGTTCTCGGGCTCGGTGTGCACGAGGTACGGGCGGCCCGACAGGTCGACGGTCACCTGGGCGAGGGACTCGTCCAGCGGGACCGTGCAGTTGCCGAAGCGGTAGATGCCCACCTTGTCGCCGAGCGCCTGCTTGAAGGCGGCACCGAGGGCGAGGGCGGTGTCCTCGATGGTGTGGTGCGAGTCGATGTGCAGGTCGCCCTCGGTCTTCACCGTCAGGTCGAACAGACCGTGGCGGCCGAGCTGGTCGAGCATGTGGTCGTAGAAGCCGACCCCGGTCGACACATCGACCTTTCCGGACCCGTCGAGATCGATCTCGACGAGCACCGAGGTCTCCTTGGTGGTGCGCTCAACGCGGCCTACGCGGCTCATGCGTTCTGCTCCTTCTTCAGCTCACGGACCGCGTCGAGGAACGCGTCGTTCTCTTCGGGGGTACCGGCGCTGACCCGCAGCCATCCCGGTACGCCGTTGTCCCGGACCAGGACGCCCCGGTCGAGGATCTGCTGCCAGACCTCGTGCGCGTCGGCGAACCGCCCGAACTGCACGAAGTTCGCGTCGGACTCGGTCACGTCGTAGCCGATCGCGCGCAGCTCGGCGACCAGCCGGTCCCGCTCGGCCTTCAACTGCTCCACGTAACCGAGCAGGGTGTCGGTGTGCTCCAGGGCGGCCAGCGCGGTCGCCTGCGTGATGGCCGACAGGTGGTACGGCAGCCGTACGAGCTGGACGGCGTCGACCACCGCCGGGTGCGCGGCGAGATAGCCGAGGCGCAGCCCGGCCGCGCCGAACGCCTTGGACATGGTGCGCGAGACGACGAGATGCGGCCGGCCTTCGAGCAGCGGCAGCAGGGAGTCGCCGTGGCTGAACTCGATGTACGCCTCGTCGACCACCACCATCGACGGCTTCACCGCCTGCGCGGCCTCGTACAGCGCGAGGACCGTCTCGGGCGGGACCGCGGTGCCCGTGGGGTTGTTGGGGGTCGTGATGAAGACGACGTCCGGCCGGCTCTCGGCGATGGCCTGCCGGGCGGCGGCGAGGTCGATCGTGAAGTCCTCGCCCCGGGGACCGGAGATCCAGGCGGTGCCCGTGCCGCGCGCGATGAGGGCGTGCATCGAGTACGACGGCTCGAAGCCGATCGCCGTGCGGCCGGGTCCGCCGAAGGTCTGGAGCAGCTGCTGGATGACCTCGTTGGAGCCGTTGGCCGCCCAGACGTTCTCGATGCCGACGGGGTGCTTGCCGGTGTTCGTCAGGTACGTGGCCAGCTCCGTGCGCAGCTCCACCGCGTCCCGGTCGGGGTAGCGGTTGAGGTGACGGGCGGCCTCCCGCACCCGCTCGGCGATCCGCTCGACGAGCGGCTCGGGCAGCGGGTACGGATTCTCGTTGGTGTTCAGCCGTACGGGGACGTCGAGCTGGGGCGCGCCGTAGGGGGACTTGCCGCGCAGCTCGTCCCGTACGGGGAGATCGTCGATTCCGAAGCTCACTTGCTCTCAGGCACCTTCCAACCGAACCTTGCCTTGATCGCCGCGCCGTGCGCGGGCAGGTCCTCCGCCTCCGCGAGCGTCACCACGTGGTGCGCCACGTCGGCCAGCGCGTCCTTCGTGTAGTCGACGATGTGGATGCCGCGCAGGAAGGACTGGACGGACAGGCCCGAGGAGTGGCAGGCGCAGCCGCCGGTGGGCAGCACGTGGTTGGAGCCGGCCGCGTAGTCGCCGAGGGAGACCGGCGCCCAGGGCCCGATGAAGATCGCGCCCGCGTTGCGCACCCGGTCGGCCACGGCGGCCGCGTCGGCCGTCTGGATCTCCAGGTGCTCGGCGCCGTACGCGTCGACCACCCGCAGGCCCTCGTCGACGCCGTCGACGAGCACGATCGCGGACTGCCGGCCCTTCAGCGCCGGGACGATGCGGTCGTCGATGTGCTTGGTGGCCGCGACCTGCGGTTCCAGCTCCTTCTCGACCGCGTCCGCCAGCTCGACGGAGTCGGTGACCAGGACGGCGGCGGCCAGCGGGTCGTGCTCGGCCTGGCTGATCAGGTCGGAGGCGACGTGGACGGGGTCGGCCGTGGAGTCCGCGAGGACCGCGATCTCGGTGGGGCCGGCCTCGGCGTCGATGCCGATCTTGCCCGTGAAGTAGCGCTTGGCCGCGGCGACCCAGATGTTGCCGGGGCCGGTGACCATGTCGGCGGGCGCGCAGGACTCGGTGCCGTACGCGAACATCGCGACGGCGGTCGCGCCGCCGGCCGCGTACACCTCGTCGACGCCGAGCAGCGCGCACGCCGCGAGGATCGTCGGGTGCGGGAGTCCGCCGAACTCGGCCTGCGCCGGCGAGGCGAGGGCGATCGACTCGACGCCGGCCTCCTGGGCCGGGACGACGTTCATGACCACGGAGGACGGGTAGACCGACCGACCGCCGGGCGCGTACAGACCGACGCGGTCGACCGGCACCCACTTCTCGGTGACCGAGCCGCCCGGCACGACCTGGGTCGTGTGCGTCGTACGGCGCTGCTCGCGGTGGACGAGCCGGGCGCGGCGGATCGACTCCTCCAGGGCCGCGCGCACCGCCGGGTCGAGCTGCTCCAGCGCGTCGGCGAGGGCCCGCGCCGGGACCCGTACGGACTCGAGGCGTACGCCGTCGAACTTCTCGGCGAAGTCGATCAGCGCCGCGTCGCCCCGATGATGCACGGCCTCGCAGATCGGACGCACCTTCTCCAGGGCGGCCGAGACGTCGAAGTCGGCTCGGGGCAGCAGGTCGCGCAGGGCGGAGCCCTCGGGGAGGGCGTCGCCGCGCAGATCGATTCGGGAGATCACATAGCCAATTCTCTCAGACCGGCGTCGGCCGCCGGACGCCCGTATCAATGGCTGATACAGATCCCACCCGCTCTCCGGAAGATCACCCTCACCATTAGCGTTCAGACGGTCACACAGCGGGCATGAACGACTGTACGAAACCCGTGAGTAACCGAGGGACAGAGAGACAGCGAGAAAAGAGAGACAGAGGGGCCGAGCAACCGAGCAGCCGGGGGCGGGAGGAAGGAAGCGCCGTGACCGAGGGTGCCGGTATCCACGCCGGGGACCTGCCGGACGACCTGACCGCCGCCGAGGCCGGCATGTGGCAGGCCTTCCGCAACGGCACTGTGTACGACCTGCGCGCCGGGAACGCGACCGTGGACGATCCGCACGGCGGCCACCCCTGGGGCCCCGAGCGCACCGTACGGGCCCGCATCGTGTGCTGGCTGCTCCTGGACGGGCCGCCGGCCCTGGCGGGGCGGGTGGCGTCCCTGAAGCTCGTCGGCGTACAGATCAAGGACTCGCTCGATCTCTCCGGCGGCACCGTCGTGCCGTACCTCGAACTGAAGGGCTGCCGGTTCGAGAAGGAGGTCCTGCTGCCGGAGGCCCACTTCACGACCGTACGGTTCGTGGACTGCTCGGTGCCGCGCCTGGAGGCGGCACGGGTGCACACCGAGGGCGACCTGCATCTGCCGCGCTGCCGGTTCCACAACGGCGTACGGCTCACGGACGCGCACATCGGCACGGATCTGCTGCTGAACCAGGCGGTGGTCTACCGGGACCGGCGCGGGCGTTCGCTCACCGGCGACGGCATGACCGTCGGGCAGGACCTCCAGGCCGAGATGATGGAGTCGCACGGCGAGCTGAGTCTGCGCAGCGCCAAGATCGGCGTCTCGCTGAGCCTGCGCGGCGCCCTGCTGACCAACAGCTACACGCCCCTGGCCCTGAACGCGCCTCAGCTGACCGTCGGGCGCACGCTGTACCTGACCCCCGCCGGCCTCGGCAATCCGCCGCTGACCAGCGGCGCCACTCCGGCGCGGGGCACCCGGGTGCAGCGGTTCGCGTGCCGGGGCGGGATCCGGCTCGACGACGGGCGGTTCGGGGACGCGGTGGACCTGGAGCGGGCCCGCTTCGTCTTCGAGGACGACCAGGAGTTGTCACTGCGCCGGGTCCAGACGCCCGAGCTGCGCTTTTTGAGCGAGCACCCCGAGCGCGGCCGGGTCGTCCTGTCGGGCGCGCGGATCGTCAACCTGGTCGACAGGGCGGAGAGCTGGCCGGGCCCGGGCCGGCTGCAGATGGGCGGCTTCGGCTACGAGAACCTCGTGCCGCACGGCCGGTTCCCGCTGACCGAGCGCCTGGAGTGGGTGGCCGCGGCGACCGCCGAGTACAACCCGGAGCCGTACGAGCGCCTGGCGGCCGTGCTGCGCAACTCCGGCGAGGACGAGGACGCGCGGGAGGTGCTGCTCGCCAAGCAGCGCCGCCGCCGGGAGACCCTGCCGGTCGCGGGCAAGCTGTGGGGGTACGTACAGGACTGGGCGGTCGCCTACGGGTACCGGCCGGGGCGCGCCGCCCTGTGGATGGCGGTCCTGTGGGCGGTGACGTCGGTCGCCTTCTCGCACGCCGGGCACCCCCCGGTCAACGGCGACGGGCATCCGTCGTGGAACGCCTCGCTGTTCGCGCTGGATCTGCTGCTGCCGGTCATCGACCTCGGCCAGGCCGGCCAGTGGCAGCTGCGCGGCGGCTGGCAGTGGCTGGCCGCGACGGTGATCCTGCTCGGCTGGATCCTGGCGACGACCGTGGCGGCGGGGGCCACCCGACTGCTGCGCCGCAGCTGACGGACAGGGCGGCCCGAGCCGGCGGACAGACCGTCAACAGTTGAACAACAGTCACCTTTTACTTGCCCTTGACCGTCCGTCATACAACCAATCGAAGGTTACGAAAGCGTCACCACACACCCCCTGACACAGCCCCGACCTGCGGCTTTCAATGGCTTCCACCATGGCACTGCTGCGCGCGATCCTCCGTACGGCCCGGATGGCCAGGAACTCCCCGCGCCTCGCGGTCGGGCTGCCCGCCGACGACGAGGTGCTCCTCGACGCGCCCGACGAACACCTCGCCCCCGCGCTGGTCGCGGCGGGACGCGGCGAGTACGAGCCCGCGGCCGAGCTGCTCGCCGGCTCCCGCGAGGCCGCCGAGTGGGAGAACCGCGACCGGTACACGACCCGCCTCGCGGCCTTCGCGCGCTCCCGGCCCGAGTGGCTCGAGGAGTGGCGGCGCGCCCGCCCGCACGACCCGGACGCGCTGCTCGTCCGGGCCGAGCTGGCGGTGCGCCGCGGCTGGGAGTCGCCCGCCCGCGCCGAACTCCTGCGCCAGGTCGCCCCGCTGATCACCGCCGCCGCGGAGGGCGCCCCGCGCGACCCGGTGCCCTGGCGGATCGCCCTCGACCACGCGCGCGGCACCAACGCCGGGCACGCCGAGTTCGAACGGCTGTGGGGCGAGGCGGTGCGCCGCTCCTCGCACCACTACGGCTGCCATGTCGCCGCCCTCCAGTACTTGTCCGCCGCCTGCTGTGCTCAGCGGGGGGACACCCCTCACACCCCCCGGCGCTCGCACCGCGAGTGCTTCGACTTCGCCGAGACGGCCGCGCAGGACGCCCTGCCCGGCTCCCTGGTCCAGATGCTGCCCGTGCGCGCCGCCTTCGCCTATCTGACCGAGGGCGGCGGGGCGGCCGTGGGGCGCGAGCGCCTGGACGCGGCGGCCGACCGGGCCATCGCGCTCTCGAACGAGTACGCGGCCGCCGACCCGTGGCCCGCGGAGGTCCGCAACCTCCTCACCTATGTCCTGGTGCGGCTCCAGCGCTGGGAGGACGCGTTGCAGCAACTGCGCATGATCGGCCCGTACGCCACCTCGTTCCCCTGGGACCGGATCTCCGACGACCCGCTCGGGCAGTTCCTGGAACTGCGCGACGGAGTCCGCCTCGAGGTCGCCTCCGGCCTCCCCCTCGGACCGCCGGGTGAGCGCCCGCGGGATCCACGGAGTGGGCACGACGGACGCTCCCGCTCCGGCGACCATTAGGCTTTCGCGTCGTGACCACCGTCCGGCTCCCGCTCTTCCCGCTGAACTCGGTGCTGTTCCCCGGGCTCGTCCTCCCGCTGAACGTGTTCGAGGAGCGCTATCGCGCCCTCATGCGCGATCTGCTGAAGACCCCCGAGGACGAACCGCGCCGGTTCGCCGTCGTCGCCATCCGCGACGGCTACGAGGTCGCGCCGAGCGCGCCCGGCATGCCGGACCCGACGGCCGTGCCCGAGCGCGGGCCCGCGGCCGGCTTCGGCGACGACCCGGTCAAGGCCTTCCACTCCGTGGGCTGCATCGCGGACGCGGCGACCGTGCGGGAGCGCGCCGACGGCGGCTTCGAGGTGCTGGCGACCGGCACGACACGCGTCAAGCTGCTCTCCGTGGACGCGTCGGGCCCGTATCTGACGGCCGAGCTGGAGGAACTGCCCGAGGACCCGGGCGACGGGGCGGGTGCGCTCGCCGAGGGCGTGCTGCGCGCGTTCCGGCAGTACCAGAAGCGCCTGGCCGGCGCCCGCGAGCGCTCCATCTCCACGAGCGCCGACCTGCCGGACGAGCCGTCCGTCGTCTCGTACCTCGTCGCGGCGGCCGTGATGCTCGACACCCCGGCGAAACAGCGGCTGCTCCAGGCCCCGGACACGGCCTCACGGCTGCGCGAGGAGCTGAAACTGCTGCGCACGGAGACGGCGATCATCCGTAATCTGCCGTCGTTGCCAGCGTCCGAGCTGACGCGCGGCCCGACCAGTCTCAACTGAACCGACGTGAAGGCAGCGGCACCGTGGCGAAGAAGTCGAAGAAGCAGCAGCCGGGCGGCACGCCCGCGACGGTGGCCCTGACGGCGGCGGGCGTGCCGTACACGGTCCACGCGTACGAGCACGACCCCGCGCACCCCTCGTACGGCGAGGAGGCGGCCGAGGCGATGGGCGTCTCGCCCGACCGCGTCTTCAAGACGCTGGTGGCGGACGTGGACGGCGCGCTGGTCGTCGCCGTGGTCCCGGTCGCGGGCTCGCTGGACCTGAAGGCGCTGGCGACGGCGGTGGGCGGCAAGCGCGCGGCGATGGCGGATCCCGTGCTGGCGGAGCGCACGACGGGCTATGTCCGCGGTGGCATCTCACCGCTGGGCCAGCGCAAGAAGCTCCGCACGGTCCTGGACGCGTCGGCCGCCGCCCACGACACGGTCTGTGTCTCGGCGGGCCGCCGGGGCCTCGAAGTGGAGCTGTCCCCGGACGACTTGGCGAAGCTCACGGAAGCGGTCCCCGCCCCGATCGCCCGTGCCTGACCCCTCGACGGACGCCCCGTCCTCGGTTAAGTACGAGGAACATGTCGAAGAGGACGCGCAAGCGGAAATGGCGTACGCGCAAGGGCAACGCGAACCACGGCAGGAGGCCGGCGTAGGAGACACCTCCCTCAGCCCGACCGGCGCTTGAGGGCCTGCCGGCACGCCGAAGGGGGCTGGGGGTGCGGCCCGCAGGGACGGGCAGGGGCGGCGGGGCGGAACACCCCGCCGCGGCCACAACGCGCCGAACCGTTACCCGGCGGGCGGAGCCGGAGGCGCGTCGTACGGGCTCGCGTACGGATCCGGATCCCGTGGCCCGAACAGCGCCGTGAGTCCGAGGTGCACCAGCAGCGCCGCCAGCGACCACGCCAGCAGCGCCCCCTTCGCGCCCAGCTTCAGCGGCGCGGAGAAGGTGACGCCCTTGCCCACGGCCTTGGCATGCGCGAGCACGTTCTGCGTGGGTCCCAGCCAGACCCCCACCCGCCACGCGAGCAACGACCCGAGCACCCCGCCCACGGCGAGCGACACGGCCAGCGGCACCCCGCCCCGCCGGCGCCACAGGAACACGGCGAGCGCACTGACCGCGCCGAAGGCCAGCGCGAGCAGGGTGAAGGTTCCATCGACCCCGACAGCCTGCTCGCCCTCGGTGTCCTTGAGGTAGACGACCCACTCCTTGCCGACCACGCCGCCCATGAGCGGCACATGCGGCGCCAGCCACCACCACAGCACCCCGAGCAGCACTCCGCAGAGCGCAAGACCGACCGTGATCACGGCGGCCTCGCGGACTTCGGTCTTCATCCCGGGGCCGTCCTCTTCGTACCCGGCCACGCCCACGGCACCACCGGCGGGCGGCGCCTGCCAGGGGTCCTGGGAGGGCTGGTCGTGCGGCGGCGGAGGCGGAGTCAGCGGAGCGGTCACCCTGCCATCGTGCCAGGCGGGTCCGTCGGCCGCGTCACCGGACGGCCGCTCGGCGATAGGCCCAGGTCGCGACGGCCAGCGAGGCGACCCCGACGGCGGCGCACACGGCCAGGTCACCCAGGACGAACGCCCAGTCCGGGTGCCCGCCGAAGGTCCGCGCGAGCGCCTCGACCCCGTACGTGGACGGCAGCAGATCCCGCGCGCACTGCACGACCCCCGGCATCCGGTCGGCCGGCAGCACACCGAGCAGCAGCGCCGCGGACATCCCCAACTGCCCCAGCAGCGTGGCCAGTTCGGGCCGAGGAGCGAGCAGCCCGAAGGCGGCCCCGAGCCCGGCGAGCGCGGCCCCCGCGAGCGGGATCACCGCGGCAAGGACCCACAGGTGGGTCAGCGGCAGCCCGAAGAGCACACACCCGAAGACGGCGGTGACGACGGTCCCGGGCACGGTGAAGGAGGCGTACGCGCCGGCCGCGCCGAGCACCACCGCCGCGGGCGGCACGGGCAGCGTCGCGTAGTGGTCGAGCCCGCCGCTGGCGCGCAGCTGCCCGAAGTACTGCGCGAGCAGGTTCAGCGCGACGAACGCGACGACGAGGACGGTCGCCCCGGCGACCACGGCCCGCGCCTCGTCCGCGTCGTCGACGACTCCGCGCATCATGATCATGATCCCGACGGACTGGAAGGTCGCCACGAACAGCAGCGGGATCCGCGCGACCCGCGCCCGGGACAGCTGCGCCCGGTAGACGGCGGCGAGCGACGGCCACAGCCGCGCCCGCGGCCCGAGCGGCGCCTCGGTTCGAGCGCCGTCGTCCAGGGCCGTGACGCCGGGCAGAACCTCAGCGGGTACGACACTCACGTCGAGCTGCTCCTCTTCGCTCCGGCCCCGTTCCATACGGCCGCGGCGGCCCGTACGTTCATGCCCCTCACGCCTTCACCAGCCCCTGCGCGTTGCCGCCGAGCGCCAGATAGACGTCCTCCAGGCTCGGCGTGGCCAGGGTGAAGTCGTCCAGGGCGGCGAAGGCGGCTCCTCCGGTGACCGTGGCGACCGCGGCGCGGGCCTCGTCGGGCGCGAGCCGCAGCGACCAGCGGCGCCCGGACTCGACGGCACGGGCCCGCAGCGCGGCGACCTCGGGAACGTCCAGCGGCGCCCGCTCGCGCCAGACGAGTTCGACGCGCACCTCCCCCGCGACCCGCTCCTTGAGCCCGCCCGGTGTGTCGCAGGCGATGACGCGTCCGCTGTCGAGCACGGCGACCCGGTCGAGCACGGTCTCCGCCTCGATGACGTTGTGGGTGACCAGCAGGACGGTGGTGCCGCGCTCGGCGCGCCGCCGGTCGACGGCGGCCCACACGGCCCGCCGCGCCACGGGGTCCATCCCGGTGGTCGGCTCGTCGAGCACGAGCAGCGGCCGCTCCCCCACCAGGACGGTGGCGAAGCAGGCGAGCCTGCGCTGCCCGCCGGACAGCTTCTTCAGCGGGCGCCCGGCGACCGCCGCGAGACCCAGTTCGTCGAGTACGGCGTCCCGCTCGCCCCGCGCCTGCCGGACGTCGAGACCGCGCAGCCGCCCGGTCGTCTCGGCGGCGAGCGACACCGTCAGCTCGTCGAGGGCGGTGGACTCCTGCCCGAGGTAGGCGAGGATCCGCGCGGCCCGCTCGGGATGGCGCACGATGTCGTGCCCGAGGATGTCGACGCTGCCCCGGTCGGGCCGCATCAGCCCGGTCAGCTGGCGGACGAGGGTGGACTTCCCGGCGCCGTTCGGCCCGAGCAGCCCGAAGACCTCGCCGCGCCGGATGTCGAGCCGTACCCCGTCGGTGGCCCGCACCTCGGGCGTTCCCGGGGCGCCACGCCGTCCGCGCACGGCCGGGTAGGTCTTGGTCAGCCCCCGCACGGCGCACACGACATCGCCACCCTGTCGACATGCCTGTGCCGTGCGCGTACTCACAAGGGACGAGAGTACGGGGTGGTGGAGTCCGCCCGAAATCCAACCCCCGTCCTGAAATAGAACTCCGGCGCGGCAGCCCCGGCTAATCTCCCGCCGGCGCGTGCTCCGCCGCCGTCCGTACATCGATCTCCCGCCAGAACCCCGCCCTGATCGCGTACCGGTCGTGCTCGTCGATCTGGTCGTCCTTGTGCGCGAGCAGCCCGAACCGGGCGGCGTACCGCAGCAGCTCCCCGTCGACCCGGTGCGGAACCCGTGGATACATGGCCGACAGCTTCTGCAGATGCGTCTGGTCGGTCAGTCGCTCCATCCACCGCCGGGCGAACACCTGTCCGACCTCGTACGGGTCCCCGCCGACCGTGGTGATGTCCTCCTCGCGGTCGGCCCACCGCTGCTCCGCCGAGGTGAGTTGCGCCAGCGTCGGCAGCGACGCGGCGTCCGCGGACTCGGCCGCCGCACCGGGCCGGTCCACCCACCCCTTGTCGGAGGACCACCGCAGCGTCGCACTGGCCGGATGCTGAGGGGACTGGGTGCCGGGCGCGCGGAGAGCGGCCAGGTCCTTCGGTGTCGGCACGCCCTTCGGGGCCGACACCCGCTCCTGCGCCCCGTTCTGCGCGTCCGCCGCCGACCGGTGCTCCGGCTCCTCGGCGGTCCGCTCGGCGGCGCCCGCGAGCGAGGACTCGGGCAGCGGCGCGGACAGGATCGCGGCGATCTCCGGCCGCGGGACGGGCTGCGGCGCGCAGACCCCGCCCACCTCCTTGGCGCGTACGGCCTTGGTGATCCAGGCCCGGTCGAGCACACGCCGCTCGTCGGCCTCGGCGACCAGGTCCTCGGACTGGTTGTAGTCGCCGTCCGCGGCCTGAACGGCCCACAGGTGTACGGCGACCCCGTGCTCCTTGGCGGCCATCATGCCCGGCAGCAGATCCCCGTCGCCGGTCACCAGGACCACGTCGGAACAGGCCCGGTTGCGCGCCAACTCGGTCAGCTCCGCGTGCATCGCCGCGTCGACGCCCTTCTGCGCCCACCGCCCGTCACTGCGGGTCAGCGCGCCCAGCCGGACGGTCACGCGCGGCATCACCCGGAGTCTGCGGTGCTCCGGCTGTGGCACGCGGTCGGGGGCGCCGTCGAACCAGTAGATGCGCAGCAGCGGCCGTTCCGTGTCGAACTCGGCGCGCTCGCGCAGTCCCTGGATGAGGGCGGCATGGTCGACGGTGATCCGGGAGCGCGAAGGCTCTCCGGCGAGCAGACTGGCGGCGGCCCCGAGCAGATACCCGGCGTCCACCAGGACGATGCAGCGGTCCACGCGGTCCACCCTCTTTCCGGGAGGTTTGCTTTGGGCTTCCTTCGAGTCTGCCCGACCCTGCGGAGGTTAACGGCCCGAACTCGATCTTCGGCGTGGCGTATCGGCGTATCGCTCTCCGACAGCGCTTATTACACACGGTAATTCTCCGAAATGCGCGGCTTGTCGGCCTATGTGAATCTGGTCCCGTCTCTGGCCCCTAGATCCCCCTCAGGAGGCAGATCACCATGGCCAAGAACAAGAACCGCAAGCAGGGCAGCCAGCAGCAGCGCAGCTCCCAGGCCGAGCAGGCACAGGAGCACGCGCAGAGGTCTGCGACGGAGGCACAGCAGTCGCCGATGCCGCACACCCAGGGCAGCCCCGCGGATGTTGCCCGTAAGCAGCAGAAGCGCTTCGGCCACAACTGAATTCATCGCGCGGGCTGTTGAAGCCCAGGCACACACCGAGGGGCGCATCCGGTTGCGGATGCGCCCCTTGCGTACACCCGGCGAGTGAGGCTCAGACACCCCGGGAGCGAACCGAGCCCCGGAGAGGGGGCGCTCAGCCCGCCAGGCAGGACGGGCCGAGCAGCACCTTCAGATCGCCGAACAGGGCCGGATCCGGCTTCACCCGGTGCCGGTCGAGCCGCAGCACGGTCGTCTTGCGCGGACCCTGGAGTCTGATCCGCACCTCGCTCTCGCCCTTGTGGTGGCTGAGGATCTCACCGAGCCGGCTCACCATCGGCGGGGTGACCTTCAGCGCCGGAATGGTGAGGATCACGGGCGCGTTGGTGCCCGCGTTCGACAGGTCGGGGACCTGGAGCTCCATGGCGACGAGCCGGGGCACGTCCTCGCGCTTGTCGAGGCGTCCCTTGACGAACACGACCGCGTCCTCGACGAGTTGGGTCGACACCAGCTGGTACGTGGCCGGGAAGAACATGCACTCCAGGGAGCCCGCCAGGTCCTCCACGGTGGCGATTGCCCACGCGTTGCCCTGCTTGGTCATCTTGCGCTGGAGGCCCGAGATGATGCCGCCGATGGTGACGACCGCGCCGTCCGCGTGCTCGCCTCCGGTGAGCTGGGCGATGCCCGCGTCGGCCTTGTCGGACAGCACGTGCTCCAAGCCGAAGAGCGGGTGGTCGGAGACGTACAGACCGAGCATCTCCCGCTCCTGGGCGAGCAGATAGGTCTTCTCCCACTCGTCGTCGGTGAAGACGACGTCGAGTCCGAAGCCGGGCTCGTCGCTCTCCTCCTCGCCCATGCCGCCGAAGAGGTCGAACTGGCCCTCGGCCTCCTTGCGCTTGACCTGCACCACGTTGTCGATCATCGGCTCGAACTGCGCGGTGAGGCCCTTGCGGGTGTGCCCCATCGTGTCGAACGCGCCCGCCTTGATCAGCGATTCGGTGGTGCGCTTGTTGCAGGCGACCGCCTCGACCTTGTCGAGATAGTCGGGGAAGGAGGCGTACTTGCCCTTGGCCTTGCGGCTCTTGATGATCGACTCGACGACGTTCGTACCGACGTTACGGACGGCGGACAGGCCGAAGAGGATCACGTCGTCGCCCTGCGCGGCGAAGTTCGACATCGACTCGTTGACGTCCGGCGGGAGCACCTTGATGCCCATGCGCCGGCACTCGTTCAGATAGACGGCCGACTTGTCCTTGTCGTCCTTGACCGAGGTGAGCAGGCCGGCCATGTACTCGGCCGGGTAGTTCGCCTTCAGATACGCGGTCCAGTACGAGACCAGGCCGTACGCGGCCGAGTGCGCCTTGTTGAACGCGTATCCGGCGAAGGGCACCAGGACGTCCCACAGGGCCTGGATGGCCTCGTCGCTGTAGCCCTTCTTCTGGGCGCCCTCCTGGAAGAGGACGAAGTTCTTCGCCAGCTCGTCGGGCTTCTTCTTGCCCATCACGCGGCGCAGGATGTCGGCCTCGCCGAGCGAGTACCCGGCGATGATCTGGGCGGCCTTCTGCACCTGCTCCTGGTAGACGATCAGGCCGTAGGTGACGGCCAGGACCTCCTGGAGGGGCTCCTCCAGCTCCTTGTGGATCGGCGTGATCTCCTGAAGGCCGTTCTTGCGGAGCGCGTAGTTCGTGTGCGAGTCCATGCCCATCGGGCCGGGACGGTAGAGCGCCGAGACGGCGGAGATGTCTTCGAAGTTGTCGGGCTTCATCAGGCGCAGCAGCGAGCGCATGGGGCCGCCGTCGAACTGGAAGACGCCGAGGGTCTCGCCGCGCTGGAGCAGTTCGAAGGTCTTCGGGTCGTCGAGCGGGAGGCTCAGCAGGTCGAGGTCGATGCCCTTGTTGGACTTCACCATCTTGACGGCGTCGTCCATGATCGTCAGGTTGCGCAGGCCGAGGAAGTCCATCTTCAGCAGGCCGAGCGACTCGCACTGCGGGTAGTCCCACTGCGTGATGGTCACGCCGTCCGTGTGCCGCACCCAGATGGGGGCGTGGTCGACGATGGGCTCGCTGGACATGATGACGCCGGCGGCGTGCACGCCCATCTGCCGGACCAGGCCCTCGACGCCCTTGGCGGTGTCGATGACCTTCTTCACGTCCGGCTCGTTCTCGTACATCGCCCGGATCTCGCCGGCCTCGCTGTAGCGGGGGTGCGAGGGGTCGGTGATGCCGTTGAGGTCGATGCCCTTGCCGAGGACGTCGGCGGGCATCGCCTTGGTGAGGCGGTCGCCCATCGCGTACGGGTAGCCCAGCACGCGCGCGGAGTCCTTGATGGCGTTCTTCGCCTTGATCTTGCCGTACGTGCCGATCATGGCGACCTTGTCGGCGCCGTACTTCTCGGTCACGTACCTGATCACCTCGACGCGCCGACGCTCGTCGAAGTCGATGTCGACGTCGGGCATGGAGACGCGCTCGGGGTTGAGGAACCGCTCGAAGATCAGACCGTGCGGGATCGGGTCGAGGTCGGTGATGCCCATGGCGTACGCGACGATCGAGCCGGCCGCCGAACCACGGCCCGGGCCCACCGCGATGCCCTGCTTCTTGGCCCACATGATGAAGTCGGCGACCACGAGGAAGTACCCCGGGAACCCCATCTGGATGATGACGTCCATCTCGTACTCGGCCTGCTTCTGACGGTCGTCGGGGACGCCGCCGGGGAAGCGGCGCTCCATGCCGCGGCGCACCTCCTCCTGGAACCAGGTGACCTCGGTGAAGCCCTCGGGGATGTCGAACTTCGGCATGAGGTTCTTCGCCTCGAACATGCCGGAGGTGTCGATCTGCTCGGCGACCAGGAGCGTGTTGGCGCAGCCCTCCTGCCAGGCGTCCGAGGAGTCGATGGCGTACATCTCGTCCGTGGACTTCAGGTAGTAGCCCGTGCCGTCGAAGCGGAAGCGGTCCGGGTCGGAGAGGTTCTTGCCGGTCTGGATGCACAGCAGGGCGTCGTGCGCGGTCGCCTCGTTCGCGTAGGTGTAGTGCGAGTCGTTCGTCACCAGGGGCGGGATGCCGAGCTTCTTGCCGATCTCCAGGAGACCGTCACGGACCCGGCGCTCGATCTCGATGCCGTGGTCCATCAGCTCCAGGAAGTACCGGTCCTTGCCGAAGATCTCCTGGTACTCGGCGGCCGACTTCAGGGCCTCGTCGAACTGGCCCAGGCGCAGCCGGGTCTGGAGCTCGCCGGAGGGGCAGCCGGTGGAGGCGATGAGACCTTCGGACCACTGGGAGATGGTCTCCTTGTCCATCCGGGGCCACTTCTGGAGCCAGCCCTCGGCGTACGCGTCCGAGGAGAGCTTGAAGAGGTTGTGCAGGCCCGTCCGGTTCGCCGCCCAGATCGTCTTGTGCGTGTAACCACCCGAACCGGACACGTCGTCGCGCTTCTGGTGCGGCTGGCCCCACTGGATCTTGCGCTTGTTGCGCCGGGACTCGGGGGCGACGTACGCCTCGATGCCGATGATCGGCGTGACGCCCGCCTTCTTGGCCGTGTGGAAGAAGTCGTACGCCCCGTGGAGGTTGCCGTGGTCGCTCATGGCGATGTGTGTCATGCCCATCTCATTGCAGGCATTGAACATGTCCTTGAGCCGCGCGGCACCGTCCAGCAGCGAGTACTGGGTGTGGACGTGCAGGTGCGTGAACGGCGGCTTTGACACGGCTTCGGCCTCCAAGTGAACAGATACGGCGCAAAGCGCCGCGATGAGGGGCGGTGGTCGGGTGACGGGTGGCCGTGGGTCGACGGCTTCCCGACCGGCTGCGGGCAGTCTGGGGACAGCGTCGAAGTCTAAGCCTCGGCACTGACACTCGGCGGCTTCTCCCCCGTACCTTCATGCGGGGACGCGGGCACTCCCGCGTATCTTCGTCCGTTGGACCAAAGGCGGTCCGGTCGTCCGGAGGACGACGGAAGATCCGTTCCACACGTCACGCACCACCTGCACCAGGAGGCACCCAGCGATGTCGGTTCCGCAGCTCAGCGCCGAGCAACGCGGCGAGCAGATCCTCGCCGTCTTCGACACCGCGTTCGGCGAGCTGCTCGCCGCCGACCCGGCCGCGTTCCGCGTGAAGTTCCGCAAGATGGCGGCCTCCGCGTTCGCGTTCTACCGGGGCACGGCGTGCCTCTTCTACCACGACCTGGACGCCGACAAGCGGGGCGGCCCGTACCTGGACGAGCGGACCTCCCGGGTGTGGATCCACGGCGATCTGCACGCCGAGAACTTCGGCACGTACATGGACTCCACCGGCCGCCTGATCTTCAACGTCAACGATTTCGACGAGGCCTACGTGGGGTCGTTCACCTGGGACCTCAAGCGCTTCTCGGCCTCCGTGGCACTGATCGGTTACGCGAAGGCGCTCAGCGACGAGCAGATCACCGAGCTCGTCCAGGTCTACGCGGCGGCCTACCGGGAGCGGATCCACGCCCTGGCGACCGGCGCCAAGAGCGACGAGGTGCCTCCCTTCACGCTGGACACCGCCGAGGGCCCCCTCCTGGACGCGCTGCGCGACGCCCGCTCACTGACCCGCTTCGGGCTGCTGGACTCGATGACCGAGATCCGTGACTTCGAGCGCCGTTTCGCGCCGGGCGGCGGCTCCATCGAGCTGGACGCGGCCACCCGCTACAAGGTGCTGGCCGCCTTCGACGGCTACCTGGAGACGCTGCCGGAGTCGTCGCTGGCCCGCCCGGACTCGTACCGGGTGAAGGACGTGGTCGGCCGCCGGGGCATCGGCATCGGTTCGGCGGGCCTGCCGTCGTACAACATTCTCCTGGAGGGCCACAGCGACGCCCTGGAGAACGATGTGGTGATCTACATCAAGCAGGCCCAGACACCGGCCGTCTCCCGGCACATCACGGACTCCTCGATCCGCGACTACTTCCAGCACGAGGGCCACCGCACGGTGATCTCGCAGCGCGCGCTCCAGGCGCACGCCGACCCCTGGCTGGGCTGGACCGAGCTGGACGGCGCGGGTCAGCTGGTCGCCGAGATCTCGCCGTACGCCGTGGACCTGGACTGGGGCGACATCGACGACCCGAAGGAGATCGCGGCGGTCGTCGCCGACCTCGGCCGGGCCACGGCCGCCATGCACGCGGCGGCGGACGACCTGTCCGGGCAGTCCCTCGTGCCGTTCTCGACGGAGCGTGCCATCGACGCCGCCGTCGCGGCCGACGAGGACGGCTTCGCGGGCCTCCTGGTGGACTTCGCGCACGAGTACGGCGCACGCGCGCGTGCGGACCACCAGATCTTCGTGGACCTGTTCCGCAACGGCCGGATTCCGGGCCTGTAGGCCGGCGTCGACTCACAGGGACCCTTTAGGGGTCTCCTACAGCGGTACGTGGCACACTCTCCAGCGCTATGGACATATCCGGGACCCACCTCAGAGCCCTTCGCGCGGCTCTGTTCACCGCAGTCGTCGTGACGCTCTCCACCACGTCGCACGTACTGCTGTCCCGGGTGCCGCTGCCGCTGTCCACCGTGGCCGCGATCGCGGGCACCGTCTTCGTCGTCGCGTACGCGCTGGCGGGCCGCGAGCGCGGCTTCGGAAAGATCGCCGCGCTGCTGGTCCCTCTCGAGCTGGCCGCCGACACGGTCTTCACCATGGGGCAGCACGTCTGCTACGGGAAGGTGGGCGGCCCGGTCGCGGGCCCGCTGCGCTCGGTCGGCCTCGACGTGCTGTGCGGCGGCAACGGCGTCGGCGCCCCGCTCGCCCGGGTGACCGGCGGCGGCAGCGACCGCGCCGCCGTCCTGCTCGCACACGCCGACCCGGCCGCCGCCTGGCTGCTGCTCGCCGCGCACGTCGGCACCGGGCTGCTGGCGGCCGCCTGGCTGCGCCGCGGCGAGCGCGCCCTGGCCCAGTTGCTGCGCGCGGCGGCGGTGAGCGCGTTCCGGCCGCTGCTGCTCGCGGTCAGCGCGGTGACCGTACGACTCACTCCGGTACGCCGGCCGGCGCGCCCCGCGCGCCGGATCTCCACCGTCCGTACGCGCCTGTTCGTGCACTCCCTGGGACGGCGTGGACCGCCTCGCTCGGCCGTATTCGCCTGAGCGACAGCAGTCCCCCATACGTATCCCGCGTACGACCTGTGCGCGTCCCACATGGAGATCACCACTATGAGCAAGCGGAACAGCCAGGCGGCGAAGACGGCGGCCCGTGAGCGGCTGCGCGTCGAGCGCGAGCGCCAGGCCAAGCGCGACAAAGTCAAGCGCCAGGCCAAGCGCGACAAAGTCAAGCGGCAGGGCATGGTCGCCGGCTCCCTCGTCGCCGTCCTGGCCGTCGCCGGCGGCATCGGCTACTTCGTCGTCCAGAACAACAAGCCCGGTTACTGGGAGGCCGCCAAGAACGACAAGCTCGTCAAGCCGGCCAACACCACGGGCACGAACGGCACCACGGTCGTCTTCGGCAAGGCCGACGCCAAGAAGACGCTGGAGCTGTACGAGGACTCGCGCTGCCCGGTCTGCGCCCAGTTCGAGCAGACCGTCGGCTCGACCGTGGACAAGGCCATCGCGGACGGCACGTACAAGGTCCAGTACATCGGTGCCACGTTCATCGACAACAGCGACCAGGGCGAGGGCTCCAAGAACGCGCTCAGCGCTCTGGGCGCCGCGCTGAACGTGAGCCCCGAGGCGTTCCTCGAGTACAAGACCGCCCTGTACTCGACGAAGTGGCACCCGGACGAGACCGACGACAAGTTCAAGAGCGACGACTACCTGATCAAGGTCGCGAACACGGTGGACGCCCTGAAGAACAACAAGGCGTTCCAGAAGGCCGTGACGGGCGGCACCTACGACAAGTGGGCGCTGGTCATGTCGCAGAAGTTCGACAAGAGCGGCGTGACCGGCACACCGACCCTGAAGATGGACGGCAAGAAGCTCACCGGCTCCGACGGCCAGAACGCGCCGATGTCGGTGGCCGAGTACACGACGGCGATCGACAAGGCGCTCAAGGCCTGAGCCACGGCGCCTTTTTGGGCGGCTGACGAACGAAGAGCGGGCGAACTTTTACGAGTTCACCCGCTCTTCGCTCATACTGATCAGTAACCTGATCGCTCGTGACCAGTCGACACAGATCATCCGACACCGCCCATACGTTCTCGCCGCGCCGCCGTACGGTCGTCAAGGCCGCGGCCGCCACCGCCGTCCTGGCCGGGCCGCTCGCCGCCGCACTGCCCGCCCGCGCGGCCACCGAGACCCCCGCCTTCCTGCACGGCGTGGCCTCCGGCGACCCGCTCCCCGACGGCATCCTGCTGTGGACCCGGGTGACGCCCACCGCCGAGGCGATACCCGGCTCCGGGCTCGGCCCCGACACCGAGGTGAGCTGGACGGTGGCCAAGGACAAGACGTTCACCGCGATCGTCGCCAAGGGCTCCACCACCGCGACCGCCGCCTCCGACCACACCGTCAAGGCGGACATCCGCGGCCTCCAGCCGGCCACGGACTACTTCTTCCGCTTCTCGGCCGGCGGCACCGACTCGCCCGTCGCCCGCACCCGCACCGCCCCGGCCGCCGACGCGGGCGTGGCCGGTCTGCGCTTCGGCGTGGTCTCGTGCGCCAACTGGGAGGCCGGCTACTTCTCCCCGTACCGCCACCTGGCCGCGCGCGGCGACCTGGACGCCTGGCTGCATCTGGGCGACTACATCTACGAGTACAAGTCCGGCGAGTACGCGGCCCGCGGCAAGGTCGTACGCCCGCACGCCCCCGCCAACGAGATCCTCACCCTCGCCGACTACCGCACCCGGCACGGCCGTTACAAGACGGACCCGGACCTCCAGGCCCTGCATCACAAGGCGCCGGTCGTCGCGATCTGGGACGACCACGAGTTCGCCGACAACGCGTGGTCGGGCGGCGCGGGGAACCACACCGAGGGCGCCGAGGGCACCTGGACGGCACGTCAGGCCGCCGCGAAACAGGCCTACTTCGAGTGGATGCCGGTCCGCCCGGCGATCGAGGGGACCACCTACCGGCGGCTGCGCTTCGGCAAGCTCGCCGACCTCTCGCTGCTCGACCTGCGGTCCTTCCGCTCGCAGCAGGCGTCCACGGGCAGCGGCACGGTCGACGACCCGGAGCGTACGCTCACGGGCCGGGTCCAGCTCGACTGGCTGAAGGCGGGGCTCAAGGCGTCCGACACCACCTGGCGGCTGGTCGGCAACTCGGTGATGATCTCGCCGTTCGCCATCGGTGAGCTCTCCGCCGACCTCTTCAAGCCGCTCGCCAAGCTGCTCGGGCTGCCGCAGGAGGGCATCGCCCTCAACACCGACCAGTGGGACGGCTACACGGACGACCGCCGTGAACTCCTCGCCCACCTGCGGAACAACGCGATCCGCAACACGGTCTTCCTGACCGGCGACATCCACATGGCGTGGGCCAACGACGTGCCGTTCGACGCCGGTACGTACCCGCTGTCCGCGTCGGCCGGCACCGAGTTCGTGGTCACGTCGGTCACCTCCGACAACCTCGACGACATCGTCAAGGTCCCCGAGGGCACCGTCTCGGCCGTGGCCGCGCCGCTCATCCGCGCCGCCAACCGGCACGTCCACTGGGTCGACACCGACCGGCACGGCTACGGCGTCCTGGACATCACCGCCGACCGCGCGCAGATGGACTACTACGTGCTCTCCGACCGCACGGACCCGAACGCGACCTCGTCCTGGGCCCGCTCGTACCGCACGCGCAGCGGCACGCAGAAGGTGGAGCGGACGTACGATCCGGTGTGACGTCCGCTACATGCGCGACGTCCGCTACGTCTGTGACGTCCGCTACATTCGCGACGTCCGCTACGTCTGTGACATCCGCTACATCTATGACGTCCGTCTAGAGGCTGTCGAGGAAGCCGAGCGCCACCTTCCAGGTGGCCTCGGCCGCCTCCGCGTCGTAGTCGGGCAGGTCGGGGTCGGTGTAGAGGTGCCCGGCACCCGCGTACCGATAGACCTCCACGTCGGCCCCGGCTCTCCGCAGCTGCAGGTACCAGGCGCCCAGCCAGTCGTCCGTCTCGAACGCGTCGGGCTCGGCGACATGCAGCTGGACCGGCAGCTCGTCCACCGACGCGCTCTCGGCGATGTCCGACGTGCCGTGCAGGAGCAGCAGCCCGCGGGCCTTCTCGTCGCCGAGCGCCAGGGTCTGGGCGATGGAGGCGCCCAGCGAGAAGCCCGCGTACACCAGGCCACGCTCCGAGTAGGGCGCGGCGGCCAGGACCGCGCGCTTGAGCAGCTCGTCCTTGCCGATCCCGTCGCAGAAAGCCATGCCCTCCTCCACGGTCTCGAAGGTGCGCCCCTCGAGGAGGTCGGGCGTCCACACCTCGTGTCCCGCGGCGCGCAACCGGTCCGCCGCGGCGCGCACCGCGGGCCGCAACCCGTAGGTCGAGTGAAAGAGCATGATGTTCATGAGGCCATGGTGCCAGCCCGGACCGGCACCCCGGACGGACGACCCGGCCTGCGGCGATACCCCGGACCGGGCAGAGTAAACAGGTTCATGAGGCCGCCAGGCCGGTTACGTTCGCAGGCATGGAGAACGTACTGCGACCGCTGATCGTCGTCGGCGGCTCGCTCGTACTCACGCTGGTCGTCGGCTGGGCCGTCGACCAGCTGTTGCGACGGGCCGACGGCCGACACCATGAGACTCCCCTGTGGGGCCTGCTGCGCCGCGGCGGCGTGCCGTTCCAGCTCGTGCTGTGCTCGGCCCTGTTCAGAGGGTCGTACGACCAGGCGAAGCTGCTGGAGGACCACCGGATCGGCATAGGCCGGGCTCTGACGCTCGTCCTCATCGGCTCGACGGCCTGGCTGGTGGTCCGCATCGCTGCGGCGATCGTCGAGACCTCGTACTGGCGCTACGCGGCCGCCCACCGCGATCCCGCCCGGGTCCGCCGCGTGCGCACCCAGGTGTCGCTGATCCAGCGGGTGGTCTCCGCCATCGTGGGCGTGGTGGCCGTCGCCGCGATGCTGCTCACCTTCCCGGCGATGCGGGCGGCCGGCGCCTCGCTGCTGGCCTCGGCCGGCATCCTGGGCATCGTCGCCGGTGTCGCCGCCCAGTCCACGCTCGCCAATCTCTTCGCCGGACTGCAGATCGCGTTCGGCGACATGGTGCGGCTCGGTGACACGGTCGTGGTGGACGGCGAGTGGGGCACGGTCGACGAGATCACGCTGACATTCCTGACCGTACGGACGTGGGACGAGCGCCGGATCACGATGCCGGTCTCGTACTTCACCGCCCAGCCCTTCGAGAACTGGTCGCGGGGCAGCGCCCAGATGACCGGCACCGTCTTCTTCCACGTCGACCACTCCACGCCCGTCGAGGAGATGCGCAAGAAGCTCCAGGACATCGTGCGCGAGTGCCCGGCCTGGGACGGCCGCGACTACGGCCTGGCGGTCACGGACACGACACCCACCACCATTCAGGTGCGCGCCCTGGTGACCGCGAAGGACGCGGACGACATCTGGACGGTGCGCGTCACGGTCCGTGAACAGATGGTCCGTTGGCTGACGGAGCAGCACCCCTACGCGCTGCCGCGCGTCAACACGGCGGACGCGGTCGTGCCGCCGGGCAGGACCGCGTCCCGGGACGGCGTGGCCCACCGGGCCTTCGAGCCGCCGAGAACGGGCCGGGGCTGACCGCGGGCAGCGGCCCGAGGTCAGCAGTCAGCAGTCGGCAGTCGGCAGTCGGCAGTCGGCAGTCAAAGGACAACGGAGGGACGGAGGTCCACGGAGGGACGGGCCGCGGGCAGTCCGGTGCGCTCAATGCCCGCGTTCCGCTCCTCCGTTGACCTGGATCACCTGTGCGGTGATGTGCGCGGCGCCCGGTGACGCCAGCCAGTGCAGTGTCGCGGCGATGTCGCCGGGCGTACCCGCGCGGCCGGTCGAGGTCTCGGCGACGAGCCGCTCACGCCGCGCCTGCTCGATCTCCCCGCCGAAGAACCCGGTGTCCTCGACATACCCGGGCGCCACCACGTTCACGGTGACGCCCCGCGGCCCCAACTCCCGCGCCAGATCGAAGGCGTACGGATGCAGCGCGGCCTTGGCCGCCGCGTACGCCCCGCTCCCGGACCCCCGGTAGGCGGCGATGGAGCTGAGGAACAGCAGCCGCCCGCCCGGCGAGGCGAGCCGCTCCCGCAACGCCTCCGTGAGCAGCGCGGCGGTCAGCACGTTGAGCCGGAAGTTCACGGTCCAGTTGTGGGCGACGGCTTCGAGCGGGTCGTCGGTCTCCGTCCTGGGCTCCAGATTCCCGGCCCCTCCGGCACTGTGGACGAGCACATCGACGGTGCCGAACTCGGCCGCGACGAACTCCGCGACCCCGCGCACGCCGTGCGGATCACTCAGGTCGGCCGCGTAGGTGAGCGCGCCCGGCACCTCCGCCTTCTCCAACACGTCCGCCCGCCGCCCGAGCAGCAGCACCTGGTCCCCGTCCCCGGCAAAAGCCCGGGCCGCCGCGAGCCCGATCCCCGTACCACCACCGCTGATCACCACGTTGCGAGTCATCACCGAATCGTACAAAGCACCCCCGAAAACCGCCCTCGGAGTTACACCCCCGCCACACACACGCCACAACGACGCCCCGCCCCCGAGCCACATCCCACAACGAACACCACCGCCCACTCCCCCCACGACCCGCAGTCGCCGCCGCACCCCCCACGGGAGACCCGCACCTGTCAACCGGCTGGAAGCGGGCGGTGCGCGGGTGGGAGAACACACTTCAACGCAAACTCCGCACATCCAGATGCCGCAACACCCGGTCCACAATCTCCGGATCCGCCCCCGGCTCGCTCCGCGCGGCCAGCACCTCATGCCGCGCCGCACTCATCATCTCCCCCTGAATCCGCCGCACCCTCTTCATCCGCCGGACCCGCTGCTCGTGCGCCTCCCGCCGCTCCTCGTCCCCCAGATCAGGACTGATCCGCGCCCCGATGTCGAACGCCCGCCGCAACAACTGCTCGGACAGCTCCTCCGGCAACTCCTCCACGTCCTCGATCTCCCGCAGCCGCCGCTTCGCCGCCTTCGCCGCCCGAATGGCCAACGCCTTCTCGAACGCCTTCTCGCTCCCCGTGTCGGCCCGCACCCCCAGCCTCTTCACCAGCCACGGCAGCGTCAGCCCCTGCAACACCAGTGTCCCCATGATCACTCCGAACGCGATGAAGACGATCTCGTCCCGGTCCGGAAACGGCGACCCGTCGTCCATCTTCAGCGGAATGGCCAGCGCCAGGGCCGCGGACGCCACCCCCCGCATCCCGGCCCACCACATCACGACGGTCTCGCGCCACGAGGTCGGGATCTCCTCGTCGTAGTCCCGTTTCGCGTGCAGCCGTTTGGTCAGCCAGGTCGCCGGCAGCAGATACGCCAGCCGTACGAGCACCACCACGGCCACGATCGCCGCCGCCCAGCCCAGCATCTCGCCCCACCGCCCGGACGCCGTCCTGAGGGCGTTGTGCAGTTCGAGCCCGATCAGCCCGAACGCGACACCGGTGACGAGGGTGTCCACCACGTTCCAGAACGTGTGCCCGGCGAGCCGTGTCATCACGTCGTCCGCGTCGGTGGCGTACTCCGCGAGGAACAGCGCGGTGGTGAGCACCGCGAGCACCCCGGACCCGTGCAGTTCCTCGGCCAGGACGTACGACGCGTACGGCACCAGCAGCGTCAGACCGATCTGCAGCGTGACGTCGTCGAGCAGGTCCATCAGCCTGTTCGCGGCCCAGCCGAGCGCGAGCCCGACGGCGACCGCGACCACGGCGGACAGCACCAGGTCGAGCACGGCGTTCGGCAGGGAGAACGTTCCGCTGACGGCGGCGGCGATCGCGACGTGGTAGAGAACGATCGCCGTGACGTCGTTGAAGAGCCCCTCGCCCTCCAGGATCGACACCAGTCGCCGCGGCAGCCCCAGCTGCCCCGCGACGGCGGTCGCCGCGACCGGGTCGGGCGGCGCGACCAGCGCACCGAGCGCCACGGCGGCCGCGATCGGCAGCCCCGGCACGATCGCGCCGGCGACGAGCGCCACGACCGCCGTGGTGACGAACACCAGCGCCACAGCCAGCAGGAAGATCGGGCGCTTGTTGGCGGTGAACTGTCTCCACGACGTCCGCCGCACCGCGGCGTAGAGCAGCGGCGGCAGCAGCGCGGGAAGGATCAGATCGGGCGGGATGTCCACGTTCGGCACGAAGTCCGCCACGGCGAGGCCGATCCCGAGCAGCGTCATCAGCACCGGCGCGGGCAGCCCGAACCGGTCTCCCACCGGGACACTCACCACGGCCCCGAGGAGAAGCACGAACAACAGGGCCAACTGATCCACGGTCAGCACTCCGGCGGTCTAGGCGATCAAGAAAGGCCAGACGTCCAGCGTGCCACGGGCGGTTTCCTTACAGCGTGCGCCGCATCGCCCGATGCGGTATCCCCGCCTCGAGGAACTCCGGTCCGTACACCACGTACCCCAGCCGCTCGTAGAAACCGAGGGCGTGGGTCTGGGCGTGCAGGTCGACCGCCGCGAGGCCACGCGCGCGTGCCGCGTCCTCGATGGCGCGGACCAGCGCCGCGCCGACACCCAGGCCGCGCGCGTCCTGCGTCACGGCGAGCCGCCCGAGGGAGCCCACGGTGAGGTCGCCGTCGGTCTTGGCGGCGGCCGCCTCCCCGTGCAGCAGCCGCCCGGTGCCGAGCGGCACCCCGTCGTCCCGGACCGCCAGCACATGCACGGCTCCGGCGTCGTACGCGTCGTACTCGATGTCCTGCGGGACGCGCTGCTCGACGACGAAGACCTCCTTGCGGACCGCGAAGCACGCCTCACGGTCGGCAGTACCCTCCGCGACCCGCACCTCGTACGCCGCGCTCATGCGTAGCTTTCCTCCCGCACCTTGTCCAGAGCCTGCTGGAGGTCGGCGGGATAGTCGCAGGCGAACTCGACCCACTCGCCGTCTCCGGGGTGCTCGAAGCCGAGGCGCACCGCGTGCAGCCACTGGCGGGTGAGGCCGAGTCGCTTGCCGAGCGTCGGGTCGGCGCCGTACGTCAGGTCGCCCACGCACGGGTGGCGGTGCGCCGACATGTGGACGCGGATCTGGTGGGTGCGCCCGGTCTCCAGCTTGATGTCGAGCAGGGAGGCCGCGCGGAACGCCTCGATCAGGTCGTAGTGCGTGACGGAGGGCTTGCCCTCGGCCGTGACCGCCCACTTGTAGTCGTGGTTCGGATGACGCCCGATGGGCGCGTCGATCGTGCCGCTGGTCGGGTCGGGGTGGCCCTGCACCAGCGCGTGGTAGCGCTTGTCGACCGTGCGCTCCTTGAACTGGCGCTTCAGCGACGTGTACGCGTACTCCGACTTGGCGACCACCATCAGGCCCGACGTGCCCACGTCGAGGCGGTGCACGATGCCCTGGCGCTCGGCGGCGCCCGAGGTGGAGATCCGGTACCCGGCGGCGGCGAGGCCGCCGATGACGGTCGTGCCCGACCAGCCGGGCGACGGGTGCGCGGCCACGCCGACCGGCTTGACGATCACGAGCACGTCGTCGTCGTCGTGCACGATCTCCATGCCCTCGACCGGCTCGGCGACGATCTGCACGGGCGCGGGGGCCTGCGGCATCTCCACCTCGAGCCAGGCGCCGCCGTGCACGCGCTCGGATTTGCCGACCACCGTGCCGTCGACCAGCACCTTGCCTGCCGCGGCCAGCTCGGCCGCCTTCGTGCGGGAAAAGCCGAACATGCGGGAAATGGCGGCGTCGACGCGCTCGCCCTCCAGGCCGTCCGGCACGGGCAGGGTACGGATCTCGGGAATCGTGCTCACCCGTCGAGTATGCCGGACAGGTCCGACACCACTTGACCAGAGCTCGAACATCCGTGCCTCACGACCGTCAGTGCCTCACGACCGTCAGTCCTTGTGGACCGTCCCGTCCGGGTCGAGCCCGCGGAAGGACAGCAGCACGATCAGGATGCCGCCGCAGACGATCGCCGAGTCCGCCAGGTTGAACACCGCGAAGTGCTTGGGCGCGATGAAGTCGACGACCGCGCCCTCGAAGACACCGGGCGAGCGGAAGATCCGGTCGGTGAGGTTGCCCAGCGCACCGCCGAGCAGCAGCCCGAGCGCGATCGCCCAGGGCAGGCTGTAGAGCTTGCGCGCGAGGCGGGCGATCACCACGATCACGGCCGCCGCGATCACCGTGAAGATGACGGTGAAGGCCTCGCCGAAGCCGAAGGCCGCACCCGCGTTGCGGATCGCCTCGAACCTCAGCCAGTCCCCGATGATCTCGATCGGCGCGTGGTGCTCCAGCTTCGCGACCACGATCAGCTTGCTGACGAGGTCGAAGGCGTACGCGAGCGCGGCGACGGCGAACAGGACGGCGATCCGGCGCCTGCCCTTGGGCCGCTCGGTGCCGGCACCGGCACCGCCACTCTCACCGTCGGCCTGCTCCGGTTCGGCTCCCGCCGCCTCTGGGATATCCGGCGTACCGATGATGCGCTCCGCCTCTGCCACGTGAGTCCCTCAACCTAGGTGCCTGACTGGGGACGAGAGTACGACACGCCCCTACCCGACCACGTGCCCAGGAGGGATTCAGTAACGGCGTTCCTGCTTCTGCTTGCACTCGACGCACAGCGTGGCCCGCGGGAAGGCCTGCATACGCGCCTTGCCGATGGGGTTGCCGCAGTTCTCGCAGAGGCCGTACGTACCGGCATCGAGCCGCTCCAGCGCCCGCTCGGTCTGTTCGAGCATCTCGCGCGCGTTGGCGGCGAGAGCCATCTCGTGCTCGCGCGTGATGTTCTTGGTGCCGGTGTCCGCCTGGTCGTCGCCCGCACCGTCCCCGGAGTCCCGCATCAGACCGACGAGCGCCGCCTCCGACGAGGAGATCTCGGTGCTCAGCCGGATCGCCTCGCCCTGAAGTTCGGCGCGTGCCTCCGCGACCTCCTCGGGGGTCCACGGGTCCTCGCCGGGGCGCACGGCCAGCTCGCCGGGCTCCACCGCGGCGATCCGCGCCTTGGGGACCGCGGTGGGGTTCTGCGCCGCCGTGGCCGTGCCAGGAGTCTTCTTCGCAACCACTGTCGTGGCTCCCGTCTGCTTCGCGGCCGCGGCCGCGCCCGCGTTCTTGGCAGTGCTCTTCTTGGCCGCACTCTTCGTGGAGGTGCTCTTCGTGGAGGTGCTCTTCGGGGAGGTGGCCTCCGTGGTACCGCCCTTCGCTGCGGCACTCTTCCTGGCAACGGTCTTCCTCGCGACGGCGGCCTTCTCCGCTGTCTTCTTCCCGGCCGCCTTCGTCCCGGCCGCATTCTTCGCCGCCGGCCTCTCGGGGCCTTCCTCCTCGTCCGGCCTCTTCGAAGGAGCCACCTTCGAGGCCGCCGCCTCCTTCTGGGCGACGGTCTTCCGCACGCCGGTTTCCTTCACCGTGGACTTCTTCGCCGTGCTCTTCTTCACCGTGGTCTTCTTCACCGCGGTTCTCTTCGCCGTGATCTTCTTCGCCGCGGCTTTTGTGGCGGCCCCGGCCGACGCGGCGACCGTGGTCTTCTTCGCGGCGGACTTCGTTCCCCCGGTCTTCCTCGCCCCCGAAGCACCCGCAGCACCCGCAGCACCCGCAGCCGAGGAAGCACCCGCGGCCTCCGCCGTGCCCTCCGTTCCCGATCCTCCGGCGTCCATACGAACCGTCCTCACCGGCTTGGGCGCGCCGTTCGCAACCACTGCATGGGCACTCTTCTCGCCATCGACGTCCTTGGCCGCTGAACCCGTGGATCTGCCCGACGCCGACTGCTGTACGGCGGTCTTCTTCGCCACCATGGCCGCGGCCCCTTCACATATTGTGATCTTGATCGCGAATCGTGCTGGGACGATAAATCGACTTCTGGCCCGCGGCAACGGGGCACGCCCATGATTTGCCCGCCCCACGGGTGCCGCGCGGCAAGCCTTCCAGCGTTGTGCCCAGCTCTCCGCCGGGTAATCCGCCGGGCCGGGCGTCCCAGGATCCGGACGCCGCCGCCTCGCCATTCGGGTCAGTCCGCGGCCCGTACCGGCCCCCCTGCCGCCTTCCGCGCGGGCCCCGGAAAACCGGTCGGCCGCTGTCCGCGCGGCGCCGTACACTGGGCGGAGCGAGAAGCGTGGATGGGGACGAGTAGCGGCGGACGCGGCCAGGAGCGACCCGGGGACGGTGGAAGCCCGGGGGCGAGCGCGACGCGAAGATCACCCCGGAGCCGCCGGAAGAACGCCGAGGCCCAGCAGCCGAAGCCAGTAGACCCGGCATCGCGACCCCAATGAGGGGGCTCATCGGTGCACACAGGGCGCCGGGGAGCCAAGGAGGGTGGTACCGCGGGAGCGCGCCGCACACGGCGTACGGAAAGACTCGGCTCTCGTCCCTCCGGACGGAAGGCAGAAAGTCCGCCGGAGGAAGCTCGCCGATGAAACCGCCGCAGTACCGCCAGGTGCCCGCCCAGGTCGACCTGCCCGCCCTCGAGCACGCCGTGCTCGACTTCTGGCGCGAGCAGAAGATCTTCGCCAAGAGCCTCGAGCAGTCCGAGGGCCGCCCCGAATGGGTGTTCTATGAGGGCCCGCCCACGGCCAACGGCATGCCGGGCGCCCACCACATCGAGGCCCGCGTCTTCAAGGACGTCTTCCCCCGCTTCCGCACCATGCGCGGCTACCACGTGGCCCGCAAGGCCGGCTGGGACTGCCACGGCCTCCCGGTGGAGCTGGCGGTGGAGAAGGAGCTCGGCTTCAGCGGCAAGCAGGACATCGAGGCGTACGGCATCGCCGAGTTCAACGCCAAGTGCCGCGAGTCCGTGACCCGCCACACCGACGCCTTCGAAGAGCTCACGTCCCGCATGGGCTACTGGACCGACCTGAACGACCCGTACCGCACGATGGACCCCGAGTACATCGAGTCCGTGTGGTGGTCGCTCAAGGAGATCTTCAACAAGGGGCTGCTGGTCCAGGACTACCGCGTCGCCCCGTGGTGCCCGCAGGACGAGACCGGCCTGTCGGACCACGAGCTGGCACAGGGCTACGAGACGATCGTCGACCCCTCCGTCTACGTCCGTTTCCCACTCACCTCCGGTCCGCTGGCCGGCCGGGCCGCGCTCCTGGTGTGGACGACGACCCCGTGGACGCTGGTCTCCAACACCGCCGTCGCCGCGCACCCCGACGTCACCTACGTGGTCGCGACGAACGGCGAGGAGAAGCTCGTCGTCGCCGAGCCGCTCGTCGAGAAGGCCCTCGGTGAGGGCTGGGAGACCACCGGCGAGACCTTCACCGGCGCCGAGATGGAGCGCTGGACGTATCAACGTCCGTTCGAACTGGTCGAGTTCCCGGCACCCGCCCACTACGTGGTGAACGCCGAGTACGTCACCACCGAGGACGGTACGGGTCTGGTCCACCAGTCCCCCGCCTTCGGTGAGGACGACCTCAAGGTCTGCCGTGAGTACGGCCTGCCGGTGGTGAACCCCGTCCGCACGAACGGGACCTTCGAGGAGGACGTTCCCCTCGTGGGCGGTGTCTTCTTCAAGAAGGCGGACGAAAAGCTCACCGAGGACCTCCAGAACCGCGGTCTGCTCTTCAAGCACATCCCGTACGAGCACAGCTACCCGCACTGCTGGCGCTGCCACACCGCGCTCCTCTACTACGCGCAGCCGTCCTGGTACATCCGCACCACGGCCGTCAAGGACCGCCTCCTCCAGGAGAACGAGAAGACCAACTGGTTCCCGGAGTCCGTCAAGCACGGCCGCTTCGGTGACTGGCTGAACAACAACGTCGACTGGGCGCTGTCCCGCAGCCGCTTCTGGGGCACCCCGCTCCCGCTGTGGACCTGCGAGGAGGGCCACCTCACCTGCGTCGGCTCCCGCGCGGAGCTCTCCGAGCTGACAGGCACCGACCAGTCGAACCTGGACCCGCACCGCCCGTTCATCGACGCGGTCACCTTCGCCTGCCCCCAGGACGGCTGCGGGCGGACGGCGACCCGCGTCCCGGAGGTCATCGACGCCTGGTACGACTCGGGTTCGATGCCGTTCGCGCAGTGGGGCTACCCGTACAAGAACAAGGAGCTCTTCGAGAGCCGCTACCCCGCGCAGTTCATCAGCGAGGCCATCGACCAGACGCGAGGCTGGTTCTACACGCTGATGGCGGTCGGCACGCTCGTCTTCGACAAGTCCTCGTACGAGAACGTGGTGTGCCTCGGCCACATCCTCGCCGAGGACGGCCGCAAGATGTCCAAGCACCTGGGCAACATCCTTCAGCCGATCCCGCTGATGGACCAGCACGGAGCGGACGCGGTGCGCTGGTTCATGGCGGCGGGCGGCTCCCCGTGGGCGGCGCGCCGCGTGGGCCACGGCACCATCCAGGAGGTCGTCCGCAAGACGCTCCTCACGTACTGGAACACGGTCGCCTTCCAGGCCCTGTACGCGCGCACGTCGGGCTGGGCGCCCAGCGAGGCCGACCCGGCCCCGGCGGACCGCCCGGTCCTCGACCGCTGGCTCCTGTCCGAACTCCACGCGCTCACCGACCAGGTGACGCAGGCCCTGGAGTCGTACGACACCCAGCGCGCCGGCAAGCTCCTGTCCGCGTTCGTCGACGACCTGTCCAACTGGTACGTACGCCGCTCCCGTCGCCGCTTCTGGCAGGGCGACAAGGCGGCGCTGCGCACCCTGCACGAGGTCGTCGAGACGGTCACGCGCCTGATGGCCCCGCTGACCCCGTTCATCACCGAGCGGGTCTGGCAGGACCTGGTGTTCCCGGTGACGCCGGGCGCCCCCGAGTCCGTACACCTGGCGTCGTGGCCGGAGGCGGACCTGTCCGCCATCGACCCGGAGCTGTCGAAGCAGATGGTGCTCGTCCGGCGGCTCGTCGAGCTCGGCCGTGCCACGCGCGCGGAGTCGGGCGTCAAGACCCGGCAGCCGCTGTCGCGTGCGCTGGTCGCGGTGGCCGGCTTCGAAACGCTCGACCGTGAGCTGCACGCGCAGATCACGGAAGAGCTGAACGTCACATCCCTGGCCGCACTGAGCGAGGTCGGCGGCTCGCTGGTCGACACCACCGCCAAGGCGAACTTCCGCGCGCTCGGCAAGCGGTTCGGCAAGGGCGTCCAGGCCGTCGCGAAGGCTGTCGCGGGCGCCGACGCGGCCGCGCTGTCGCTGGCCCTGCGCGAGGGCACGGCGTCGGTCGAGGTCGACGGCGAGACGGTGACGCTCGCCCCGGACGAGGTGATCATCACCGAGACTCCGCGCGAGGGCTGGTCGGTCGCGTCCGACTCCGGTGCGACGGTCGCCCTCGACCTGGAGATCACGGAGGAACTGCGGCAGGCGGGCCTCGCCCGTGACGCGATCCGTCTGATCCAGGAGGCCCGCAAGAACAGCGGCCTCGACGTGGCGGACCGGATCGCGCTCCGCTGGACCTCGACGGACCCGGAGGTGATCGCGGCGCTGTCCGAGCACTCCGAGCTCATCGCCGACGAGGTCCTCGCCACGGACTTCGCCCAGGGTGAGGCGGACGACACATACGGGGAGCCGTTCACCGACGAGTCCCTGTCGCTGACGTTCCGCCTGCGCAAGGCGTAACGGCAACGCACCACAGCAAGGCACAGCGGCACACACGAAGGCCCGGGCCCGCCAAAGATCTTGGCGGGCCCGGGCCTTCGGCGTTGCGTACGCACGGACAGCTGTCCCCATGCCCGAACACACACTGCACAAGCGCCGCGCAGGCCCCGGACGCAGAAGCACGCAAAAGGGCGGGGCCCCGGAAGAATCCGGGGCCCCGCCCTGAACGCCGACGACGCCTAAGGCGTACGGGAGGCCGTCAGTTGTCGTCCTCGTCGATGAGGAAACCGCGCATCGGCGAAGGCGCCTGCTGCATGGGCGACGGGCCCTGCGGCCGGACCGGGGCCATCGGCTGGGTCATGGCCGGGGACATCTGCTGCTGGCCGCCATAGGAAGGCGCGGCCGGAGCCGGAGGGCCACCCATCGTCTGGTTGCCGCCGTACGACGGGGCGCTCGCGCCCGCCGGAGCCATGGACGGCGAGGACGACGGCAGGGACGCGGTCGCCGGAGTCCGCGGCGGAGCCAGCGAGTCGTCGGCCTGGGTTTCCAGCTGACGCAGCTGCGACTCCAGGTAGGACTTCAGCCGCGTGCGGTACTCGCGCTCGAAGCCGCGCAGGTCCTCGACCTTGCGCTCCAGCGTGGCGCGAGCGGACTCCAGGGAGCCCATCGCTACGCGGTGCTTCTCCTGCGCGTCCCGCTCGAGAGCGTCCGCCTTGGCACGGGCGTCGCGCTCCAGACCCTCGGCGCGGCTACGGGCCTCGCCGACGATCTTGTTGGCCTCGGAACGAGCCTCGGCGATCGCCTGGTCGGCGGTCTGCTGGGCCAGCGAGAGCACACGCGCGGCGCTGTCGCCGCCGGGGCCCTGACCGGGCTGCGACATCTGCGGGCCATGACCGCCCATGGGGCCACCCATGGGACCGCCCATGGGACCGCCCATCTGCTGCATCTGGCCCTGCATCTGGCCGGGGCCCTGGCCCATCGGACCCTGACCCATCTGGCCCTGGCCCATCTGGCCCTGGCCCATCGGTCCCTGGCCCATCTGACCCTGGCCCATCGGGCCCTGACCCATCTGACCCTGACCCATCGGGCCGGGGCCCTGCGGGCCACCCTGGCCGCCACCGGGACCGGCAGGCAGCTGCGGGGCGCCGCTCGGCAGCTGCGGCGGGCCGCCCATGGGGCCACCCATCTGCTGCTGCTGCGGCGGGCCCGATATCCCGGCGGGCACCGGAGAACCGGGACCTCGCATGCCCTGCTGCTGGTCCTGTTGCTGCTCGGGTGGCTTGCGCATGCCCTGCTGCTGGTTCTGCGCAGCGGCACGCGTGGCCGCGGCCAGCTTGGCGCGCAGGTCCTCGTTCTCGCGGAGCAGGCGGGTCAGTTCGGCTTCGACCTCGTCGAGGAAGGCATCGACCTCGTCCTCGTCATAGCCTTCTCGGAGGCGGACGGTCGTGAACTGCTTGTTCCGCACGTCCTCGGGGGTCAACGGCATCTCTTCACCTCAACGTAGTCGTCGGCATTCGGCAAGACCGTATCGTTCACAGCCGGCTCACGACGGAGATCAGGATGTAGACGATGATCATCAGTACGAAGAAGGACAGGTCTAGCGCCACGCCCCCGAGACGCAGCGGCGGAATGAACCGCCGCAGAAGCTTGAGCGGTGGATCAGTGACAGTGTAGGTGGCCTCCAGAACGACCACCATCGCCTTGCCGGGTTGCCATGAGCGGGCGAACTGGAAGACGTAGTCCATGACCAACCGGAAGATCAGCACGATGAGGAAACACATCAGCGCGATGTAGATGACATCGAAGACCACGCTCATGATCCGTGTTTCCCTCTCCCCTGTTCCCGTGCTTCATTCCGGTGGTGCGTCTCAGCTCTGGTTGAAGAACCCGCCCTCTGCGATGCGGGCCTTGTCCTCCGCCGTGACATCGACGTTAGCAGGCGACAACAGGAACACCTTCTGCGTCACCCGCTCGATGCTGCCGTGAAGACCAAACACCAAACCGGCCGCAAAGTCGACAAGTCGCTTCGCATCAGTGTCATCCATCTCGGTCAGATTCATGATCACCGGGGTGCCTTCGCGGAAGTGTTCCCCGATGGTACGGGCCTCGTTGTAGGTCCGCGGATGGAGCGTGGTGATCCGGTAAGGCTCCCGTTCCGACACGACCTTGGGCATGATCACCGGTGCGTTCTTCTCCAGGCTTTGACGTTCTTGTGTGATGGATGCCACGGGGGCGATTCGTGCAGGCCGTACGGATTCCGCGGGGAGCGAAGCGGAATGCGGCACAGGATCCCGCTGCATCGGCGGCTGTACCACTCGTACCGATTCGTCCCGTTGAGGGTGAAGTGCCTGGTGTGACTGGTGTGGCGGTTCATGCCGCCTGCGGTCCCGCTCGGGCTCCGGGTCGAGCTCTGGCTCGAAGTCGTCGTCGGGATCGAATCCCCTGCCGTCATACCCATCGTCCTCCACGAGGCCGAGGTAGACCGCCATCTTGCGCATCGCGCCGGCCATGCTCTGAGTCCTCCGCTCTGTGGTGGATCCACTGACGATGTGCCAAGTGCCCGCGATCCACGAGGTCGTTGCGCCCGCCTATCGGCGGTAATGACCATATTTTCTGCTGTGGTCCGACTTCTTGGCGACGTTACCCGAGCCTGGGGCGGACGCCGAGTACCGCAGTGCCGACGCGCACATGTGTCGCCCCGGCCGCCACGGCCTCCTCGAGGTCCGCACTCATCCCTGCGGAAACCATGTTCGCAGCCGGATGGGCTCGGCGCAGGTCAGTCGACAAATCCATCAACCGGTCGAACGCCGCCCGTTGGCGACCCGCGTACTCCCCGGTGAGCGGCGCGACGGTCATCAGCCCGTCCAGCCTCAGGCCCGGAGCCTCGGCGACGAGGTCGCCCAACTCTTCGAGTCCGCCGGGTCCCACACCGCCGCGCTCTCCCCGTCCGTACTCCTGAGCATCCAGCGCGACCTGGATCAGGCAGCCCACTTCGCGCCCGGCGCGCACGGCTTCCTTCGACAGAGCCGTGACAAGCTTGGGACGATCGACGGATTGCACGACATCGGCATAACCCACCACAGAGCGCACCTTATTGGTCTGCAACTGACCGACAAAGTGCCACTTGAGCGGCAGATCCGAGCACTCGGCGGCCTTGGGCGCCGCGTCCTGGTCCTTGTTCTCGGCGACATCGCGCACACCGAGTTCCGACAGGATCCGCACATCGATCGCAGGGTAGGTCTTGGTGACCACGATGAGGGTCACCTCCTCCCGCCCACGCCCGGCGGCCGCACACGCGGCCGCGATGCGGTCCTCCACTTTCGCCAGGTTTGCGGCGAGTTGATCCTTACGGTCCGTCATGCACCATCAGTCCAGCCAGACATAGCCCGCGAGCCGACCGGTGGTGCGGTCGCGGCGGTACGAGAAGTGGTCACCGGATTCGAGGGTGCACACCGGCGACTGCTCCCGGTCGCACACCCCGAGCCGTTCGAGCTGCGCGTGCACGCCGGCGCTCACATCCACCGCGGGCGTGCCCCAACTGGTCTCGGCGTACGCCGCGGGTTCGACGGCCGCGACCTCGGCGCGCATCGCGTCCGGCACTTCGTAGCAGCGGCCGCAGACGGCGGGGCCGGTACGGGCGACGATCCGGGACGGGTCGGCACCCAGCTCCACCATCGCCTCGACGGCGGCCGGCACGACTCCGGCGATCATGCCGGGCCGCCCGGCGTGGGCGGCGGCCGCGACCCCGGCGACGGGGTCGGCGAGCAGAACCGGCGTGCAGTCGGCGGTGAGTACGGCGAGGGCGAGTCCGCGGCGCCGGGTGACGATCGCGTCGACCTCGGCCACGGGCCGCGCCCCCCACGGCTCGTCGACCACGGCCACGTCCGGCCCGTGCACCTGGTTCATCCAGACCACCCGGGCCGGGTCGAGCCCCATGGACTTGGCGGCCAGTTCACGATTGGTACGTACGGCGTCGGAGTCGTCGCCGACCGCTCCGCCGAGGTTGAGCTCCTCGTACGGAACGGCGCTCACCCCGCCCCACCGGTCGGTGAAGGCGAAGTGCGCGCCGCTCACGGTGTCGCGCTGTCCTATCACTTCAGGAAGTCCGGCACGTCCAGCTCTTCGGCCGCGCTGTCCGAGTAGGTCCGGGACGGCGGGACCGGCGGCGAGACCGGGAGTTCGTTCACCGGCTCCGGCGCGGGCTCCGGGGCCTCCTTCGGCGTGACGCTGCCGAGCGAGCCGAAGGACGGGCGGCTCTCGGCGGGCCGGGCCGGCGTGGGCTCGTCGCGCTTGGCGGAGGACGAGCCGAGGACGGTGTCCCGCTTCGAAGGCGGCTGGCCGCCGTCGAACCCGGCGGCGATGACGGTGACGCGCACCTCGTCGCCGAGGGCGTCGTCGATGACCGCGCCGAAGATGATGTTGGCCTCGGGGTGCGCGGCCTCGCTCACCAGCTGGGCCGCCTCGTTGATCTCGAACAGGCCGAGGTCGGAGCCGCCGGAGATGGAGAGCAGGACGCCACGGGCGCCGTCGATGGAGGCTTCCAGGAGTGGCGAGGAGATCGCCATCTCGGCCGCCGCCACCGCGCGGTCGTCGCCGCGGGCCGAGCCGATGCCCATGAGCGCCGAACCGGCCTCGGACATCACGGACTTCACGTCGGCGAAGTCGAGGTTGATCAGACCGGGCGTGGTGATGAGGTCGGTGATGCCCTGAACACCGGAGAGCAGGACCTGGTCCGCCGACTTGAAGGCGTCGAGGACCGAGACCTGGCGGTCCGAGATGGACAGCAGCCGGTCGTTCGGGATGACGATGAGGGTGTCGACCTCTTCGCGGAGTTCGGCGATGCCGTCCTCCGCCTGGTTGGCGCGGCGCCGTCCCTCGAAAGTGAACGGGCGCGTGACCACGCCGATGGTGAGGGCGCCGAGCGAGCGGGCGATGTTGGCCACGACGGGCGCGCCGCCGGTGCCGGTGCCGCCGCCTTCCCCGGCCGTCACGAAGACCATGTCGGCCCCCTTGAGGACCTCCTCGATCTCCTCGCGGTGGTCCTCGGCTGCCTTGCGGCCGACAGCCGGGTTGGCTCCGGCGCCGAGTCCGCGGGTGAGTTCGCGACCGACGTCGAGTTTGACGTCGGCGTCGCTCATCAACAGAGCTTGCGCGTCCGTGTTGATGGCGATGAACTCGACGCCCTTGAGACCGACCTCGATCATCCGGTTGATGGCATTGACACCACCGCCGCCGACACCGATGACTTTGATGACTGCGAGGTAGTTCTGCGGTGCTGCCACGTCGAAGGCCTCTCGCCTCGAGTTACGTGTCGCCGCCTCGCGGATGACGCGATCCGACGACTGATGCCGAATGGGACGGTCCGAACGCCGACCCGAACCCTAACGCTGAAGTTTAGGGTTACCAGTGTGTCTGTTCCCTGGACTCTTCCGAACAGGACACTAAGTCGACAAGTGGCGCACGTTCAACGAACACGCCGAACCTCCCGTTTTTCTTTTCACCCTATGTGATCAGCCGTAGCAGTGCCCAACCAGGGTGCTGGCCTGCGCAGATGTGCGTCAACTCCCTGATGACGCAGGGGCAGTGGGCACGCTCACGTCGAAGTGCCGCGCCCCGGGAGAGGCTTTCAGGAGAGCGGTGAGCGTCCTGGCTTTCGCGCTGCCCTTCTCGCCGCTCCCCCACATCACGGTGCGACCGCCGCTCAACTCCAGCGAGATGGAGTCGTACGAGCGGACCTTGACGGTGCCGGTGTCGCGGGCGACGGCGGCCGGGAGGTCCCCGGCGACCCGGACCGCCTCCCGCACCAGCCGGGCCTCGGGGAAGCGCCGCAGGGCCGCCGCCGACCGGGAGACGGCCAATTCCAGCACGGGCACGCCCTTCGGAGCGTCCGAAACCGTCGCGAATCGCACTCCCTTGGCGTCCACTTCGACGTACTTTCCCCCGTTTCCGGAGTTTTCGACAATCAGGACCGGAGTGCGCTCGGTCACTTTCAGCCCGATTCCATGAGGCCAGGAACGGACGACATCAACCGAGTCAATTCGGGGCAATTTCTGGCGCAATCGCGCCTCAATCTCGTCGATACCGACGGAAATCAGGGGCGATCCGAGCGACACATCGGCCGCTTCGCGCACCTGACCCTCCGTCAGGACCCGTGTCCCGGAGACGGACACACGCTCCACGCGCAGCCACGGGGAACCGTAGAGGACCCACACGGATCCGGCGCCCGCCAACACCACCGCACACAAAAGGATGATGAACGTACGGGGCCGGGGCCGCAGGCGGGGCAGCCGGGGCGGGCCGGACTCCAGCTTCTGCCGTTCGCCGCGCTCGGCGGTCGTCGGTCCGGCCACGCTCCCTGCCTTCCCTCATGCCTTCCTGGGGCCCGTCAGGCGGCTCCCGCCGGGGGCCGCGTGGTCCGCCAGTACATCTGCCGCGGCTTTGGCGGTCGCCGCGGCGGCGGCTGACGTCACAGCCTCCGCCGCCTCGCAGTTGACCCACCGGACCCCGCTCGGCTCCGCCGGTCGGACGCCGCCGCCTCGCGTCGGGCCGACCCGCGGGACAGACCCTAGCGGTGGCGTGCGGCGATTGCCTCGTACACCATGCCGACGAGCAGGTCGTCGGCGTCCCGACGGCCGAACTCGCTGGCGGCGCGGGACATCTCGTACAGCCGGTGCGGGTCGGCGAGGACGGGCAGGACGTTGCCCTGGACCCACTCGGGTGTCAGTTCCGCGTCGTCGACGAGGAGGCCGCCGCCGGCCTTGACCACCGGCTGGGCGTTCAGCCGCTGTTCGCCGTTGCCGATGGGCAGCGGGACGTAGGCGGCCGGGAGTCCGACGGCGGAGAGTTCGGCGACGGTCATCGCGCCCGCGCGGCAGAGCATCATGTCGGCAGCGGCGTAGGCGAGGTCCATCCGGTCCACGTACGGTACCGGGATGTACGGGGGCATCCCCGGCATCTGGTGGACCTGCGGCATTTCGTTCTTCGGGCCGACCGCGTGCAGGATCTGGATGCCGGCCTGCTGGAGGTACGGCGCGACCTGCTGGACCACCTCGTTGAGCCGGCGGGCGCCCTGCGAGCCGCCGGAGACCAGCAGCGTCGGCAGGTTCGGGTCGAGTCCGAACGCGGCGCGCGCCTCGGGGCGTACGGCGGCCCGGTCGAGGGTGGCGATGGAGCGGCGCAGCGGGATGCCGATGTAGCGGGCGCCGCGCAGCTTGCTGTCCGGGGTGGACACGGCGACCTGGGCCGCGTACCGCGAGCCGATCTTGTTGGCCAGGCCGGGGCGGGCGTTGGCCTCGTGGATGACGATCGGCACACCGAGCCGCTTGGCGGCCAGGTAGCCGGGCAGGGCGACATAGCCGCCGAAGCCGACCACGGCGTCCGCCTTGGTGCGCTCCAGGATCTGCTCGGCCGCCTTGATCGTGCCGCGCAGCCGCCCGGGGACGGTGATCAGCTCGGGCGTGGGCTTGCGTGGCAGCGGGACGGCGGGGATCAGCGCGAGGTCGTAACCGCGCTCGGGTACGAGACGGGTCTCGAGGCCGCGCTCCGTTCCCAGGGCCGTGATCCCCACGGTCGGGTCCTGCCTGCGCAGGGCGTCCGCGAGGGCGAGCGCGGGCTCGATGTGGCCGGCGGTCCCCCCACCGGCGAGTACGACATGCACCGAAATTCACCGCTCTCCGGACGAACGCGCCGCCGAGGCACGCCGTCTCATCGTTTTCCATCTCCGAGGCCCCGCAGGACCTCCAGCCCGCTTTCTACCAAAGCGAGGTTGCCGCATCGCAAGCGCGGCCCGCGCAGCGGGCTCGTCGCGCGCGAAGGCGATCAGCAACCCGATGGCGAACATGGTCGGCAGCAGGGCGGAACCCCCGTAGGAGAACAGCGGGAGCGGGACACCGGCGATCGGCAGCAGACCGAGCACCGCACCTACGTTGATCATGGCCTGAGCCGTGATCCAGGTGGTCACACCTCCCGCGGCGTACCTCACGAAGGGGTCCTCCGTGCGTCCGGCCACGCGGATACCCGCATAGCCTAGAGCCGCGAAGAGGGCGAGCACCGACAGCGTCCCCGCCAGACCGAGTTCCTCCCCGGTGATGGCGAAGATGAAGTCGGTGTGCGCTTCGGGGAGTTGGCCCCATTTCTCCACACTGGCGCCGAGCCCGGAACCGAAGATTCCGCCCGAGGCGAGCGCGTAGATGCCGTGCACGGCCTGCCAGCAGTGGTCGCCCGGCCCGGGATCGGTGGCGCCGATGCAGGCGAGGCGGGCCATGCGGTTCGGGCTGGTCTTGATGAGGATGATCCCGATGGTCGTGGCGATGGCCAGCACACCGCCGAACAGCCTGGTCGGCGCCCCCGCCAGCCACAGCAGCCCGAAGAGGATCGCGGTCAGGATGATGGCCGTGCCCATGTCGCCGCCGAGCATGATCAGCCCGAGCAGCATGAAGGCCGCCGGGACGAGCGGCACCAGCATGTGCTTCCACTGGGTCAGCAGCCGCTTGTCCTGCTTGCGGGCGAGCAGATCGGCGCCCCACAGCACGAGGGCGAGCTTGCCGAACTCGCTCGGCTGAAGCTGGAACGGGCCGCCGACGGAGATCCAGTTCTGGTTGCCGTTGACCGCCACGCCTATCCCCGGCACCTGCACCAGGATCATCAGGAAGACGGCGCCGGCCAGCAGCGGGTACGCCAGCGCCCGGTGCAGCCTCACCGGCATCCGCGAGGCGGTCAGCAGCAGTACGGTGCCGATCGAGGCCGCCAGGAACTGCTTGCGGAAGAAGTACGAACCGGGCAGCGACATCTGCAACGCGGTGATCTGCGAGGCCGAGTAGACCATCACCAGACCGAGCACGGTGATCAGGAGGCTGCTGCCGAGGATCAGGTAGTAGGCGGTCAGCGGCCGGTCCCAGGCGCGCCTGGCGCGGTGGTAGAGGCTCTGTACGGGGTTCTCGCGCCGGGAGCGGGACGCGGCGGGCCGCCTGGTGGCACGCTGGACGGGGGGCCGGCCGGTACGGCTAGTGGGCATCGGCGTCTCCGGGCCTGAGCGGTGTCACGCGTCCCTCCCAAGGTCGCCCGGCGAGGCGGCCGGATCAGGCTCCGAGTCCGCGAACCGCCTCCGCGAACGCGTCACCGCGCTTGTTGTAGTTGGCGAACATGTCCATCGAGGCACAGGCCGGGGCCAGCAGTACCGTGTCGCCGGCGACGGCGAGCCGCCGCGCCTCCTGGACAGCCGCGGGCATCGCCCCAGTGTCGGTCCGGTCGAGGTCGACGACGGGTACCTCCGGGGCGTGTCGCGCAAGGGCTTCACGGATCAGCGCACGATCCGCACCGATGAGCACCACACCCCGGAGCCGCTGTGCCGACTTGGCCACCAGCTCGTCGAAGGAGGCGCCCTTGGCGAGCCCGCCGGCGATCCAGACGATGGACCCGTACGCCGCCAAAGAGGCTTCCGCGGCGTGCGTGTTGGTGGCCTTGGAGTCGTCGATGTAGGTGACCCCGTCCACGTCGGCGACGTGCGCGATGCGGTGGGCGTCCGGGCGGAAGGCCCGCAGTCCGTCCCGTACCGCCGAGGCGGGCACCCCGAAGGCGCGCGCCAGGGCCGCTGCCGCAAGGGCGTTGGCGATGTTGTGCGGCGCGGGCGGATGCACGTCCGCCACCTCGGCCAGCTCCTGGGCGTTCTTCTGCCGGTCCTCGACGAAGGCGCGGTCGACCAGAATGCCCTCCACGACGCCGAGTTGGGACGGTCCGGGCGTGCCCAGCGTGAAGCCGACGGCCCGGCAGCCCTCCTCGACGTCCGCCGCGCGCACCAGGTCCTCGGTGGCCTTGTCGGCCACGTTGTAGACGCAGGCGACCCGATTGCCCTCGTAGATACGGCCCTTGTCGGCGGTGTACGCCTCCATGGAGCCGTGCCAGTCGAGGTGGTCGGGCGCGATGTTCAGGACGGTGGCGGAGTGGGCGCGCAGGGAGGGCGCCCAGTGCAGCTGGTAGCTGGAGAGTTCGACCGCGAGGACGTCGTACGTCTCCTCGCCGAGGACCGCGTCGAGGAGCGAGACGCCGATGTTGCCGACCGCGGCCGTGCGCAGGCCCGCGGCCGTCAGGATCGAGGCGAGCATCTGCACGGTCGTGGTCTTGCCGTTGGTGCCCGTGACGGCGAGCCAGGGCGCGGATCCGGGGCCGCGCAGCCGCCAGGCGAGTTCGACGTCGCCCCAGACCGGGACGCCCGCCTCGGCGGCCGCGGCGAACAGCGGCTTGTCCGGCTGCCAGCCGGGTGTGGTGACGATGAGCTCGGTGCCCTCGGGCAGGGTCGCGCCGTCACCGAGGCGCACGGTGATGCCGAGCGCCTCCAGATCCGCGGCCTGGGCCCGGGAGCGCTCGTCGTCGCCGTCGTTGACGACCGTGACGACCGCGCCGAGGCCGTGCAGCACGCGGGCCGCCGGGATACCGGAGACGCCGAGCCCGGCGACGGTGACGTTCTTGCCCTGCCAGTTGGTCACTTCTTGGCTGCCCATCCTGCGTAGAAGAGGCCGAGACCGACGATCACGCACATGCCCTGGATGATCCAGAAGCGGACCACCACAAGGACTTCGGACCACCCCTTGAGTTCGAAGTGGTGCTGGAGTGGCGCCATTCGGAAGACCCGCTTGCCGGTGAGCCGGAAGGAGCCGACCTGGATGACGACCGACATGGTGATCAGGACGAAGAGGCCGCCGAGGAGCGCGACCAGCAGTTCGGTGCGGGAGCAGATCGCGAGACCGGCGAGCGCGCCGCCGAGCGCGAGGGATCCGGTGTCACCCATGAAGATCTTGGCGGGCGACGTGTTCCACCACAGGAAGCCGAAGCAGGCGCCCATGAGGGCGGAGGCGACGACCGCGAGGTCGAGTGGGTCGCGTACCTCGTAGCAGGCGGCCGGGTTGGTGAGGGTCTGCGCGTTGGCGCAGGACTCCTGGAACTGCCAGACGCCGATGAACGTGTACGCGCCGAAGACCATGGTCGCGGCGCCGGTGGCGAGACCGTCCAGACCGTCCGTCAGGTTCACGCCGTTCGACATGGCGAGAATCATGAACAGGGCCCAGATCACGAACAGCACCGGGCCGATGGTCCAGCCGAAGTCCTCCACGAAGGAGAGCCTGGTGGAGGCCGGGGTGTTGCCGTGGTTGTCCGCGAACTGCAGCGCGAGGACCGCGAAGGCGATACCGACGATCAGCTGACCGGCCATCTTCGCCTTGGCCCGCAGACCGAGCGAGCGCCGCTTGACGATCTTGATGTAGTCGTCCAGGAAGCCGACCAGGCCCATGCCGGCCATCAGGCCGAGCACCAGCAGACCCGAGAAGGTCGGCGTGTAGCCCGTGATCACCTTGGACATGAAGTACGCGATGATCGTCGCCAGGATGAAGGCGATACCACCCATGGTCGGCGTACCGCGCTTGCTGTGATGCTCGCGCGGGCCGTCGTCACGGATGTACTGCCCGTAGCCCTTGCGGGCGAGCAGCTTGATCAGCAGCGGAGTGCCGACCAGGGTCAGGAAGAGACCAATGACTCCTGAGAACAGGATCTGCTTCATCATCGGGCGACAACCTCACCCTCGGCACCGGTCTCGAGCAGCGCCTGTGCAACGCTCTCCAGCCCGACCGACCGGGACGCCTTCACGAGAACGACGTCCCCCGGGCGCAGCTCGCTGCGCAACAGGTCGACAGCCGCCTGTGCGTCGGACACGTGCACCGACTCCTCACCCCACGAACCCTCGTTATATGCGCCCAGTTGCAGCCAGGACGCTTCCCTGCCCCCGACCGCGACGAGCTTGCCGACATTGAGCCGGACGGCGAGCCGTCCGACCGCGTCGTGCTCGGCGAGCGCCTCGTCCCCGAGCTCGGCCATCTTGCCGAGCACCGCCCAGGTCCGCCGCCCCTTGCCCATTGCCGCGAGCGCGCGCAGGGCGGCTCGCATGGACTCGGGGTTCGCGTTGTAGGCGTCGTTGACGACCGTCACGCCGTCCGGGCGCTCGGTGACCTCCATCCGCCAACGGGAGAGGGAGCCCGCCTCGGAGAGCGCACGGGCGATCTCGTCTGCGGACATGCCCAGCTCATGGGCGACGGCGGCCGCGGCGAGCGCGTTCGACACGTGGTGCTCACCGTACAGGCGCATGGTCACATCGCTGCACCCGGAGGGTGTGTGAAGGCTGAACGAGGGCTGTCCGCCGGCCGTGAGACGGACGTTCTCGGCGCGTACGTCCGCTTCGTCGGACTCTCCGAAGAGGATCACGCGCGCCTTCGTGCGGGACGCCATGGCGCGGACGAGCGGATCGTCGGCGTTCAGGATCGCGGCGCCGCCGTCCTCCGCCGGCGGAAGACCCTCGACGAGCTCGCCCTTGGCCTGCGCGATCTGCTCGCGGCCGCCGAACTCGCCGATGTGGGCGGTGCCGACGTTGAGGACGAGACCGACCTTCGGAGGCGTGAGATCCGCGAGGTAGCGGATGTGACCGATGCCGCGGGCGCCCATCTCCAGCACGAGGAACTTCGTCTCCTCGGTGGCGCTGAGGGCGGTGAGCGGCAGCCCGATCTCGTTGTTGAGCGAGCCGGGCGTGAAGACCGTCGGCGCCTTGCTTCTCAGCACCTGGGCGATCAGGTCCTTGGTGCTGGTCTTGCCCGCGGAGCCGGTGAGCGCCACGAGGGTCGCGCCGAGGCGCTCCACGACATGGCGCGCGAGGGCCCCGAGCGCCGTCTGGACGTCGTCCACGACGATCGCGGGCACCCCGACGGGGCGGGACGCCAGAACGGCGACGGCGCCCGCTTCCACGACCGCTGCCGCGAAGTCGTGGCCGTCCACGCGCTCACCGGCGAAGGCGACGAAGAGGCTGCCGGACTCCACCTCACGGGAGTCCCGGACGACCGGTCCGGTGACCTGTACCGCCGGATCCGGTATGTCGTACGTCTGCCCGCCGACGACTGCTGCGATCTCGGCGAGAGAGAGGGCGATCACAAGTTCATCCCTGGGTCTGCTGGATAGCTTCGCGTAGCACCAGGCGGTCGTCGAAGGGACGCACCACACCGGCGATGTCCTGGCCCTGCTCATGCCCCTTGCCCGCGACCAGCACGGTGTCGCCCGGCCGTGCGCGGGCGACGACGGCCGCGATGGCGGCCGCCCGGTTCTCGAAGACCTGGACCTCGCCGCGCTCGTGCGAGGGCACCTCGGCGGCGCCCGCCAGCATCGTGGCGAGGATCGCGAGGGGGTCCTCCGAGCGGGGGTTGTCCGATGTCAGTACGGCGGTGTCGGCGAGCCGGGCCGCGGCGGCGCCCATCGGCATCCGCTTCGTTCTGTCCCGGTCGCCGCCGCAGCCGAGCACGATGTGCAGTTTGCCCTCGGTGACCTTGCGCAGGGCGCGCAGCACCGATTCGACGGCGTCGGTCTTGTGGGCGTAGTCGACGACCGCGAGGTACGGCTGGCCCACGTCCACGCGCTCCAGGCGGCCCGGCACGCCCGGCACCGCGGCGATGCCGTCGGCGGCGGCCTGCGGGTCGAGCCCGGCCGCGGCGAGGGCGACGATCGCGGCGAGGGTGTTCGCCACGTTGAAGGGCCCGGCGAGCGGCGACCTGGCCGTGATCCGCTCCTCCTTGGGGCCGATCACGGTGAACGTCGAGTCCATGGGGCCGACTTCGACGTCCTGGGCGCGCCAGTCGGCGTCGGGATGGCCCTCGGCGGAGAAGGTGACGATCGGGACGCCGGCTTCCTCGACCAGCCTGCGGCCGTACTCGTCGTCGAAGTTGACCACACCGAGTTTGCTGCGTTGCGGGGTGAACAGCTGCGCCTTGGCCCGGAAGTAGTCCTCCATGTCGGAGTGGAACTCCATGTGTTCCGGGCTGAGGTTGTTGAAGACGGCGATGTCGAAGACGCAGCCGTCGACCCGGCCGAGGACCAGCGCGTGGCTGGAGACCTCCATGGCGACCGCGTCGACCCCGCGCTCACGCATGACCGCGAACAGGGCCTGGAGGTCGGTGGCTTCGGGGGTGGTGCGCTCGGACTTGATGCGCTCGTCGCCGATGCGCATCTCGACGGTGCCGATCAGCCCGGTGCTGCGGACCGTCCTCAGACCGCCCTCGATGAGGTAGGCGGTCGTGGTCTTGCCGGAGGTGCCGGTGATGCCGATCTGGAGCAGGTCGCGCCCCGGGTGGCCGTAGATCGTGGCCGCCAGCTCGCCCATCCGGCCACGCGGGTCGTCGACGACCAGCACGGGCAGACCGGTGGCGGCGGCACGATCGGCGCCCGTCGGGTCGGTGAGCACGGCCACGGCGCCCAGGCCGGCCGCCTGGGTCACGAAGTCGGCGCCGTGCAGGCGGGCGCCGGGCAGGGCGGCGTACAGGTCGCCGGGGCGGACGGCGCGCGAGTCGTGGGTGATCCCCGTGACCTCGGCGTCGCGCTCCGGCGTGGCGGCACCCATCTGACCGGCCAGTTCCGCGAGGGGTGTGGCGGAGACATGAGCCGGTCGGGGCGGCCCTGGATATGTCACAGGAGCGCCTTTTTGGGTGGTTTGGGACTGATCAGCGTGTGGCACGGCGGTGAGCGTACCGGGCGCACCCCCGGCGGAGCGAAGTGAGGGGCGTGGCGAGCCCTGGTTCCCGGGCCCGGGGGTGATCGTTGTCACGAGCTGGTTCCTGGTCTGTTTCCGTGCCGCTCACGGTGTGAAGGTGACGGGCAGATGGGCGGCCCCGGCCCCGGTGGGCGGGACCTGGAGGGTCTTGAGGGCGAATTCCATGACCTGTTTGTAGATGGGACCGCAGATCTGGCCGCCGAAGTAGCTGCCCTGGGTGGCGTTCTGGATGGCGCAGTAGACGGTGATCCGGGGGTTGTCGGCGGGTGCGAATCCGGCGAACGACGAGGTGTAGCCGTGGTACTTGCCGGTGGCCGGATCCACGCGGTTGGCCGTACCGGTCTTGCCCGCCACCCGGTAGCCCGGGATACGGGCCTTGGCGCCGGTGCCCTCCTCGTCGTCCACGACGGACTCCAGCATCTGGGCGAGGGTCTTCGCCGTCTTCTCGCTCACGACCCTGGTCTTCTTGGGCCGGGGCGCCGGAGTGAAGCGTCCGTCGGGCCCCTTGGTGCCGCGCACCAGTGTCGGCTCGACGCGTACGCCGCCGTTGGCGATCGTCGAGTAGACGGAGGCCGCCTGCATCGCGTTGATCGACACGCCCTGGCCGAAAGGAATCGTGTACTGCTGCGAGGTCGACCACTTGGCGGCCGGCGCGAGGATGCCGGAGGTCTCGCCCGGGAAGCCGAGCCCGGTGGGGAGGCCGATGCCGAACTTGCGCATGTACGAGTACAGGACCTCGTTGGCCTGCTTCTGCGTCTTGCCGAGCTGTCCCGCCGCCAGGATGGTGCCGATGTTGCTGGACTTGGCGAGCACGCCGTTGAGCGTCAGGTTCCAGGTCGGGTGGTCGATGTCGTCCTGGAAGAGCCGGTCGCCGCGGTGCAGCCGGTTGGGCACGACGACATGTGTCTCGGGTGTGGCGACGTTCTCCTCCAGCACGGCGGCCATGGACATGACCTTGGCGGTGGAGCCGGGCTCGTACGCGTCCTGGAGGGCCGCGTTGCCGAGGGCCGCCGAGCTGGCCTTGGACAGGTCGTTGGGGTCGAAGCCGGGCGAGTTGGCCATGGCCAGGATCTCGCCGGTCCTGGTGTCCTGCACCATCACGTAGCCGCGGTCCGCCCCGGACTTCTCCACCTGCTCGGTGATGGCGTTCTGCGCGGCCCACTGGATGTCGCGGTCGATGGTCAGCTCGACGTCGGAGCCGGCCACGGCGGGGGTCTCGGTGGAGCCCGCGGTGGGCACCAGACGGCCGCCGGACTGGGCGTAGCGGATCTTGCCGTCCTTGCCGGTGAGCTCCTTGTTCAGCTGCTGCTCGATCCCGCCTCCGCCCTTGCCCTCGGCGTTGACCCAGCCCAGTATCCCGGCGGCGAGGTCGCCGTTCGGATAGACGCGCTTGCTGCTGGGGTCCTGGAAGACGCCCGCGAGGACGTTCACGGTGCTCCCGTCGCTCTCGGCCTTTTTGGTGAGGGCGGTCTTCAGGTCCTTGATCTGCTTCCAGACCTGGGGGGTCTGACGGCGGGCGAGCAGGACGTACTGCGTGTTGCTGGTCCTGAGCTTCTCGGTGAGCGTCGCCTGGTCCTGGCCGAGGATCGGCGCGAGGAGCGCGGCGGCCTGCTCGGGACCGTCGTCGATCTTGAGCTGCTTGCGGGTGAACATCGTGGGGTCGGCCGTGATGTCGTTGGCGTCCACGCTGATCGCGAGCGCCACTCCCCCGCGGTCGGTGATGCCGCCGCGCTCGGCGGTCAGGACATGGCCGACGTACCGGTTCTTGTCGGCCTTGGCGGCATACGTGCTCGCGTCGACGGCCTGCACCTGGAGCAGCCGTACGACGAAGGCGATCATCACCAGGGTGAGCGCCAGGCTGACCATGCGCAGCCGGGGCCGGGGGCTGCCGAGCCGGATCGTGCGCGGGGCGGGGCCGCGGGACGGGGCGGGGCGGCGCGCGGGGCGGGCGCCCGGGCCGGGTCGGCGCTGGTTGCCGGGGCGTACGGGCCTGGCGGGTCCGGGCACGCGGCGGCGCGGCGGTTCCCTGTCGGACACTTCCGTCACCTGCCGGTAGTCGAGGAGGGGAGTGCGGGCTGGGTGGTCGTGGCGGGTGCGCCGAGGGGGTGCGACTGCGCGGGCGGCGGCGCCGGGTACGGGGAGAGGACCTCGGGCGGGCGCACCGCCGAGGTCCGCAGCGAGGACTGCCCGGCGGCTCGGGGGACGCCCTTGACGGTGCCGTCGGGATCGAGGAAGGCCGGGTCGCCGCCGGGGACCATGCCGAGTTCGCGGGCGCGGCGCTGGAGGGCGTCGGGGGCGGAGTAGGCGTCCACGTCCCGCTGGAGCGCCTGCTCCTCGTCGGTGAGGCTCTTCGTCTCCTTCTGGAGGTCGTCGAGCTTGAACGAGCCCTCACTGAGCGCGGAGTTCAGTACCAGGAGGCCGATGAGTCCGCCGCCGAGCAGCAGGACGACCAGCAGGACGAAGGGGGCGCGGGCGGCCTGTCCCGCGCCGGCCGGGAAGAGCCGCGCGAGCCGCGCGGCCCGGCCCTTCAGTTGAGGTTTCCCGCTCACGCGCCCTCCCCTTCGTCTCATGTCGTACGACTCACTCGGCGTCCTCGCGGATGCGCTGCGCGCCGCGCAGCCGCGCCGGGGCGGCCCGCCGGTTCTCGGCGATCTCTTCCTCGGTGGGAAGTTCGGCACCACGCGTGAGGAGCTTGAGCCGGGGCTGGTAGCGCTCGGGGACCACCGGCAGACCGGGCGGCGCGGTGGTGGCGGCACCGGCCGCGAACACCTGCTTCACCAGGCGGTCTTCGAGCGAGTGGTACGACAGGACGGCGATCCTGCCGCCGACGGCGAGCGCCTTCACGGCCGCGGGAATCGCCCTCTCCAGGACGGACAGCTCACCGTTGACCTCGATGCGCAGGGCCTGGAAGGTGCGCTTGGCGGGGTTGCCGCCGGTGCGCTTGGCGGCCTGCGGGAGCGAGTCACGGATCAGTTCCACCAGCCGCGCGCTGTTGCTGAACGGCTCCTTCTCGCGCTCGCGCACGATGGCCGAGACGATCCGCTTGGCCTGCTTCTCCTCGCCGTACGCCCGCAGGATCCGGACGATCTCGCCCGGCGGGTAGGTGTTGAGGACCTCGGCGGCGCTGATGCCGGTCGTCTGGTCCATGCGCATGTCGAGGGGGGCGTCCTGGGCGTAGGCGAAGCCGCGGTCGGCCTCGTCGAGTTGCATGGAGGAGACGCCGAGATCGAACAGGACGCCCTGGACGCGGGGCACGCCCAGCCGGTCGAGTACGTCGGGCAGCTCGTCGTAGACCGCGTGCACCAGGGTGGCGCGGTCACCGAAGGGGGCGAGCCGCTCACCGGACAGGCGCAGCGCCTCCTTGTCCCGGTCCAGGGCGACGAGCCGGGCTTCGGGGAACTGCGTCAGCAGCGCCTCGCTGTGGCCGCCGAGACCAAGGGTGCAGTCGACGACGACGGCTCCTGGCTCGGTGAGGGCCGGGGCCAGCATGTCCAGGCACCGCTGGAGCATGACCGGGACGTGTCGACTCTGGCTCAAGGGGCCCTCTCAGGTCCGGCGCGGGGCGCACGCACCGCCGGGTCCCCGCCCTCCCCCGGCTGACGCTGGGAGGTGCCCCCGGTGACGGGGAGGCCTGCCGGCGCCGGAAGCGTCAGCGGACCGGAGCGGGAGGAGGCCGAGCCGTACGTACGCGCCGCGCACGCGGGGAGATTCCGGCACATGGCCGAGGTCTCCTGGGGTGAACAATCCGCAGGGAGAGCGCCTCGCCTCCCACTTCGCGTCACTTTAGTCCACCCTGTCTTCCGGTCAATCAACCGGCCTGCGCGTCGCGTACCCCCGCCCCGGCGAAGCCGCAAATCCATGGCAATCACCCATACGGGCACTGAGCAACCCCTCGTGTGGGTTACCTCACAACACGTCACGATGGCGTTCTTTGTCCCCACTCACAGCGCGCCCCGACCGCAGGTGACCAGTACCGTCATAGGTATGACGACTTCCGCATCCGTTCCCACTGAACCCGAAGACGCCATATCCACCGACGGCACCGTGACCGACCGCCTGATCGACGCGAACCAGCGGTACGCCGCCGCGTTCTCCGACCCCGGCATGGACGCGCGCCCCGTCCTGCACGTCGCCGTGGTCGCCTGCATGGACGCCCGGCTCGACCTGCATGCCGCGCTCGGCCTGGAACTGGGCGACTGCCACACCATCCGCAACGCGGGCGGTGTGGTCACCGACGACGTGATCCGCTCCCTCACCATCAGCCAGCGGGCGCTCGGCACCCGCAGCGTGGTCCTCATCCACCACACCGGCTGCGGTCTGGAGTCCCTCACCGAGGACTTCCGGCACGAGCTGGAGATGGAGGTCGGACAGCGTCCGGCCTGGGCGGTCGAGGCCTTCCGGGACGTCGAACAGGACGTTCGGCAGTCCATGCAGCGCGTACGGACCTCCCCGTTCCTGCTGCACACCGACGACGTGCGCGGCTTCGTCTTCGACGTGAAAACGGGCCGGCTGCGCGAGATCGACCCCGCCTAGCCGTCCTGCCGGCGCCCCACAGGGCACTCTCGTCACGGAAAAAGCCCCGGTCCCGGCATTGCAATAGGTCGTAAGTCCGGCATATCGCGGCCAGTTATCCACAGGCGAGTGACACGAACCGGTAACGGCAACAAGAATGCGGGTGTGACGTCACGCGGAACTATGCGCGTGGTGTCCGTGTTTCGGGGTGGGCCGGTCCGCATCGCAGAGCGTCGGCCCGGAGAAAGAACGGGCCGAGGAGGGCCGGGTGACGACCTATGACGATCGAGCGAGCCTTACAGATCTGACCGCCACTGTGGAGCGCGTCCGCAGTTCGGTGGAAGGAGTGATCGAAGGCAAGCCAGAGGTCGTACGGCTTTCGCTGACCGTGCTGCTCGCCGAGGGACATCTTCTGATCGAGGATGTCCCGGGCGTCGGCAAGACCATGCTCGCCAAGGCACTGGCGCGGTCCATCGACTGCTCGGTGCGGCGTATCCAGTTCACGCCCGACCTGCTGCCCTCGGACATCACGGGTGTGTCCATCTGGGACCAGCAGCGCCGGGAATTCGAGTTCAAGCCGGGCGCGATCTTCGCGCAGATCGTGATCGGCGACGAGATCAACCGCGCCTCGCCCAAGACGCAGTCCGCGCTCCTGGAGTCGATGGAGGAACGCCAGGTCACGATCGACGGGCACACCTATGAGCTGCCGAGCCCGTTCATGGTGGTGGCCACGCAGAACCCGGTCGAGATGGAGGGCACCTACCCGCTTCCGGAGGCCCAGCGCGACCGCTTCATGGCCCGGGTCTCCATCGGCTATCCGAGCGCCGAGGCCGAGCTGGAGATGCTCGACATCCACGGCGGGGTGAACCCGCTGGACGACCTCCAGCCGGTGGCGCACGCGCACGAGATCGTGAAGCTGGTCGACGCGGTGCGCTCGGTCCATGTCGCCGAGTCGGTCCGCAGGTACGCGGTGGACCTGGTCGCGGCCACGCGCACCCACCCCGACCTGAGACTCGGCGCCTCGCCGCGGGCCACGCTGCACCTGCTGCGCGCGGCGAAGGCGTCCGCCGCGCTCAGCGGCCGGGAGTACGCCCTGCCGGACGACGTACAGGCGCTCGCCGTGGCCGTCCTGGCCCACCGCCTGCTGCCCACCGCTCAGGCCCAGCTGAACCGTCGTACGGCGGAACAGGTCGTCCAGGAGATCCTTCAGCGCACCGCCGTGCCGGCGACGCCCCAGCAGCAGGCGGGCTTCACCACGGGCCGTGGCGCCTTCGGCCAGCAGCCACCCCGGAGGCTGTGATGACGCAAGGGGCGCCGGCCCCCACCCCCGAGGAGGACAAGGGCGGGCTGCGCACGGCCCTCGCCGGTCTCACCACGCGCGGGCGCTCCTTCCTGGCCGCCGGCATCGCTGCCGCCATCTGCGCCTACGTCCTGGGGCAGAGCGATCTGCTCCGGGTCGGTCTGCTGCTGGCCGTGCTGCCGCTGGTGTGCGCGACCGTGCTGTACCGCACGCGCTACCGGGTCGCGGGCAGCCGCCGGCTGTCCCCGGGGCGCGTGCCCGCCGGTTCCGAGGCCCGGGTCCATCTGCGGATGGACAACGTCTCGCGGCTGCCCACCGGACTGCTGATGCTCCAGGACCGGGTGCCGTACGTGCTCGGGCCGCGCCCCCGGTTCGTCCTGGACCGGGTGGAGGCGGGCGGGCGCCGCGAGGTGTCCTACCGCGTGCGCTCCGATCTGCGCGGCCGCTACCCGCTGGGCCCGCTCCAGCTGCGGCTCACCGACCCGTTCGGCATGTGCGAGCTGACCCGCTCCTTCTCGACGTACGACACCCTGACGGTCATCCCGCGCGTGGAGCCGCTGCCGCCTGTACGGCTGAGCGGCGAGGCGAAGGGGTACGGCGACGGGCGGCAGCGCGCACTGGCGCTGGCGGGCGAGGACGACGTGATCCCGCGCGGGTACCGGCACGGTGACGATCTGCGCCGGGTCCACTGGCGGCTGACCGCGCGCTACGGCGAGCTGATGGTCCGCCGTGAGGAGCAGCCGCAGCGGTCCCGCTGCACGGTGTTCCTCGACACCAGGGGCCTCGCCTTCCAGGGCGCGGGCCCGGACTCGGCGTTCGAATGGGCGGTCTCGGGTGCGGCGTCCACGCTGGTGCACATGCTCGAACGGGGCTTCTCGGTGCGGCTGCTGACGGACACCGGCAGTTCGGTGCCCGCCGAGGGGGCCGACGGGTTCGCGGGCGCGAGCCAGGAGTCGGCCGACGCGGCCGGACTGATGATGGACACCCTCGCGGTGATCGACCACTCGGACGGCACGGGCCTGTCCCACGCCTACGACGTGCTGCGCGGGGGCAACGAGGGCCTGCTGGTCGCCTTCTTCGGCGACCTCGACGAGGAACAGGCCACGGTGGTCGCCAAGATGCGCCCGCGCAGCGGTGGGGCGGTGGCGTTCCTGCTGGACAGTGAGAGCTGGGTGCGCGAGGCGGCCGATGTGCCGGGCCCCTTGGACAAGAGCGAGGAGCGGCTGCGGATGCTGCGCGAGGCGGGCTGGACGGCGCTGAAGGTGCCACGGGGAGCCGGACTCGCCGACCTGTGGCGCCAGGCGGACCGACAGCGCATGGGCATCGGCGCCGGAAGCGGTACGGAGGGACGGTCATGAGCGGGCGCGCCCGCCTGGCGCTGTGTGCCGCGGCGGCGACGCTGATGGCATCGTGCGCGCTGCTGCCGCTGGTCGATCCGCCGACCTGGCTCTTCCAGGCGGCGTTCCTGGTGGCGGTGCAGACCGGGGTCGGGGCGCTGACCCGGCGGGTCCCACTGGCCCGGCCGCTGACCATCGCCTGCCAGGTGCTGGTCACCCTGCTGCTGCTGACCCTGACGTTCGCCCGGGAACAGGCCCTCGCCGGCTTCATCCCCGGGCCGGACGTCTTCCAACGCTTCGGGGAGTTGCTCCAGTCGGGCACGGACGATGTCGGGCGTTACGCGATACCCGCGCCGCTGTCTCCCGGGATCCGGCTGATGATGGTCGGCGGCGTCCTGGTGATCGGGCTCGCGGTCGACGCGCTGGCGGTGACGTTCCGCACCGCGGCCCCGGCCGGACTGCCGCTGCTCGCCCTGTACTCGGTGGCCGCGGGGCTGTCCGACGGCGCGGCCGACTGGCTGTGGTTCGTGGTCGCGGCCGCGGGCTATCTGATGCTGCTGCTGGCCGAGGGCCGCGACCGCCTCTCCCAGTGGGGGCGCGTCTTCGGCGGCGCGGCCCGGGCGCCGGGCACCGACTCCGGCGGCGCCGTGGCACCCGTGCGCACCGGCCGGCGCATCGGCGCGGTCGCGCTGGGCGTCGCCCTGATCGTGCCGCTCGGCCTGCCCGCGCTCGACGGCGGGCTGCTGGACGGTGCCAGGACCGGCGTGGGCGCCGGGACCGGCGACGGCGGCACGATCTCCGCGGTGAACCCGCTGGTGTCGCTGCGCGACAGTCTGAACGTGGATCAGGACCGCCAGGTCATGTCGTACCGCACCAACACCGAGAACACCCGGGACATGTATCTGCGGATCGTCTCCCTGGACGACTTCGACGGCACGTCCTGGAAGCCGGCCCAGCGGCACATCGTCGGGGTGCCGGACACCTTCCAGACGCCGATCGGGCTCGGCACCGACATACGGCGGACCGAGATCGAGACCCGTGTCTCGGCGGCGGACTGGTACGCGCAGGACTGGCTGCCGATGCCGTACCCCGCGACCGGTGTGCAGATCAAGGGCAAGTGGCGGTACGAGCCGATCGGGCGCACGCTCGTCGGCGACCACGGCCAGAACACCCGGGGTGCGCAGTACACGGTCAAGAGCCTGATCGTGCAGCCGACCGCGGAACAGCTCGCCCTGTCACCCGAGCCGCCGGCGGCGCTGAAGCGCGAGTTCACCAAGGTGCCCGACTCGCTGCCGGCCGTGGTGGCCAGGACGGCACGCGAGGTCACGGACGGCTCGGCGAACCACTACGAGCAGGCGGTCAAGCTCCAGGACTACTTCGCCGTGAACGGCGGGTTCACGTACGACACCCAGGTGCAGGCGGGCAGCGGCTCCGCGGCGATCGCCCGGTTCCTGAAGCAGAAGCAGGGCTTCTGCGTCCACTTCTCCTTCGCGATGGCCGCGATGGCGCGGACGCTGGGGATACCGGCCCGGGTCGCGGTGGGCTTCACTCCGGGCTCGCCGCAGGCGGACGGCTCGATGTCGGTGGGGCTGCGGGACGCGCACGCCTGGCCCGAGCTGTACTTCGAGGGCGTGGGCTGGACCCGCTTCGAGCCGACCCCGAACCGGGGGACGACGCCGACGTACACGCAGTCGGACACCCCGTCCGGTGACAGTCCCGATGTGCCGAAGCCGACGCGGTCGGCGTCCGCCGCACCGTCGGCCGCGCCGTCGGCGAGTGCGAGCTGCTCGGCCCAGGAGCGGAAGCTGGAGGCGTGCCCGAGCCAGTCGGCGCAGGCCGTGGCGGGCTCGGGCGACGCCGGTCCGCCGTGGTACGGGATCCTGCTGTGGACCCTGGTGGGGCTCGTGGTGCTGGTGCTGCCGTTCCTGCCGATGCTGTGGCGGATGCGGGTGCGGGCCGTACGGCTCGGTACGCACGGCCGTACGGAGGAGAGTGCGGCGGCCCACGCCCTGGCGGCCTGGCAGGAGGTGACCGATACGGCGTGGGACCACGGGATCGCGCCGGACGAGTCCCAGACACCGCGCAAGGCCGCGGCCCGGATCGCCCGTCTCGGTCATCTGGATCCCGCGGCCGCGGCAGCGGTGCACCGGCTGGCGGCGGCGGTGGAACAGGTTCTGTACGCGCCGCGCCCCCGCCCGACGGCGGGGCTGGCGGAGGACGCCCGCCTCGTCGGGAGTGCCCTGAACTCCACGGTGAGCCGCCCGACACGCCTGCGTGCTCTGCTGGCGCCGCGTTCAGCTGTCCGGATGGCCTGGGCGGTGTCCGACCGCTGGACGGCGCTGAGGACGAACCTGGCGGCCCGTCGGCCGACCCTGCCGAGACGGCCGTCGAGCCAGAACGGTTGAACGGCTGGCTGAACGGCTGACTGGCACTGCCGATTGGCACGGCCGTTTGAACCGGCTCATGTCAGACGCCCCGTCCGCCCGGGTTCGCCCGGCGGGCGGGGCGTTCGCGTGGGTGGCCGGGGCGGGGGGCGGCGTTGGCTGTTGGGCTGGCTGTGGGGCTCCGCCGGCACCCCGGGCCCGCGGAAACTGCGGAGGACTGGTGAGGCTGCGGGGATGTGGCTGCTGCGGTGCCCCGGCTATGGCTGCGGCTGCGGCTGCGGCTGCGGCTGCGGCTGCGGCAGGGACCGTGCGGGGGGCCGTTGGAGGTCGGCTCAGGGCGTGCGTAAGGGGTGACCACCTGCTGTGGGTGGTCACCCCTTACGCATGTCTTCGACTGCCGCCCGGAGGGCCTAGTGGCCTTGCTCGTCGCGACGGCGCTGCCAGCGCTGTTCGATGCGGTCCATCATGGAGCGGCGCCGGCGCGGCTGTCGGCGGGCCCCGGGCGCACCGGCGGCCGACTGCTCACCCGGCTTGGGGGCCTTGCGCCAACCGGTGACGGCGAGCACCGCACAGCCCAGCATGACGAGGAACCCCACCACACTGATCCAGATCTGCTGTGCGACCATTCCGGCCATGAGGAGCGCGATACCCACCAGGAAGCCCGCGACCGCCTGGTAAACCCGTCGCCGGGTGTACGTACGCAGCCCGCTTCCCTCAAGCGCTGTCGCGAACTTGGGATCTTCGGCGTACAGCGCTCGCTCCATCTGCTCGAGCATTCGCTGCTCGTGCTCCGAGAGCGGCACGGAGTCCTCCTCATCGTGCAGTCGCCGGGGCGACTGGGGGTCCCCTTCAGGATAGGCAGGGAATCGCCCCCTTGAAACCCGCCCCTCTACGCCAATTGGCCAACCGAAACCGCCATGACGGGTTCCGACTCGCTGAAGCTTGCATTCCCCAGCGGCCGACCCGTCATGCCGGACGGTCTCCCCCGATCATACGGCGCGCACCGCCCGATCGGGGGGCCTGTGGCGTACTCCATCTGCCGCCAAGGCCCTGATCAGCGACGCGTCAGGGAGGCGGCTCAGGCGTCGGCCGCCGCCTGCGTCTCACCCAGTACGTGGAGCTGTGTGGCCACGGAGTGGAACGCGGGGAACTCGGCCGCCGCCTCCTCCAGCTTGAGCAGTGCGTCCAGGGCTCCCGGCTCGGTGTCCACGAGGACGCCGGGGACCAGGTCCGCGAAGACCCGGACGCCGTGCACGGCCCCGACCCGCAGGCCCGCGCCCTCGACGAGAGCGGTCAGTTGCTCGACGGTGAAGCGGTGCGGCACGGGGTCACCCTCGCCCCAGCGGCCGTTCGGGTCCTCCAGCGCCTGTTTGGCCTCCTTGAAGTGCCCGGCGAGGGCGCGTGCGAGCACGGCTCCGCCGAGTCCGGCGGCCAGCAGGCTGAGGACACCCTCGGGACGCAGCGCGGCCACCGCGTTGCGGACGCCCTCCGCGGGATCGTCCACGTACTCCAGGACGCCGTGGCAGAGCACCGCGTCGTAGCCGCCGCGCTCGACCACGTCGAAGAGGCCGTGGGCGTCGCCCTGAACGCCCTTCACGCGGTCGGCGACGCCGGCCTCGGCAGCCCGGCGCTCCAGCGCGAACAGCGCGTTGGGGCTGGGGTCGACGACGGTGACGCGGTGGCCGAGGCGGGCCGCGGGCACCGCGAAGTTGCCGCTGCCGCCTCCGGTGTCGAGGACGTCGAGCGCGTCCCGCCCCGTGGCCTTGACGCGGCGGTCGAGGGCGTCCTTGAGGACCTCCCAGACCACGGCGGTACGGAGAGAAGCGCGGGGGCGCATCGGGTCCGACACGGCAGTTGACTCCTCGGCGCGGCACCGCCTTCTGTACGGCGGAGCGATTCGGGGTGCCTTCCGACCTCGGTACCAGGCGGAAGGCTTCAGGCGCCTCCACCCTATTGCCTCCGGCCGGGTGCCCAGCGCCCCCGTCCACGCAGCGAACCACCCGGCGGACCGCGCGTCATTCGTGCGCCGTTCGGTTACCCCGCACGGCGGGCCGCGCGCCGTGCGTCACCCCGTCCCGAACCGGGCCGGTACGCCGCCGGGCCGGTACGCCACCGGCCCGGCCCGGGTTCACCCCGCGTCCGGGTTCACCCCGCGTCCGGCACCTCCCGGTCACCCCGGTCGTCGTCCTGGCGTGGCTGGGGCAGGACCGGCTGGAGGACGAGCATCCGCTCGACGAGGCGGAGGAACATCGCCACGTCGCGTATCAGGTCGTCGGCGTCGCGGTTGCTCGCCGCGCCCTGGATGCCGGCCTCGGCGCGGGCGCGGCGGCCCGCCCCCGAGGCGAACAGCGCGCTCCACTCGCTGAGTTCCGGCGCTATCTCGGGGAGCACTTCCCAGGCGCTCCGGATCCTGGCGCGGCGTCGCGCGTTCGGCTCCGGTCGCGCCCGCGCCGCGAGTACGGCGGCAGCGGTGCGCAGGGCTGCCAGATGCGCCGTGGCATACCGCTCGTTGGCCATGTCGAGGCCGGTCGCCTCTTCGAGACCGGCGCGGGCCTGGGCAAGCAGGTCGAGGGCGGCGGGCGGGGCCGTGGCCCGGCGCAGCACGGGGTGCACATCGCCCGCCTGGCCGGTCAGTGAGGGTGCAGGGCCGGGGGCGCGGCGCCGACGGGCGGCGGCTGCGTTGGAGCTGGCCATGACGAACCTCCTGTCGTCTGCGTGACGGCACTGTGGCCGTATGTGCCCATCGTGAGGTATGCCACTGACAATCCGATCTGACCTGGGCTTTTGCATCGCTCAAGGGTTCGGGGTAGTTTTTGCACTGACCAGTCAGTTCAAAAATGGGGCCCCCGACCAGACCGCCGCCGCAGGGCAGCGATGGCGGATCAAAGGGGGCATGGAGGGTACGTGGCCGGGGACGTGACGGGGGACGTGGAAGGGGGCGTGGAGGGGGACATGCGGGAGAACAGGCCGGCAGACACCCAGCGGGACACGCAGGCGGACGCAGACGCGGACGCACGAACGGACACACAGGCGGACACACAGGCGGACACACAAGGCGGCCTCGACGGGCCAAGGGCACCCGTCGGGATCGCCGTCGGCGCCGAGAACTTCGGGCTGAAGGGGCCGCGCGGCTGGGCCTTCCGCGGCGTCGGCTTCGACGCCGCGCCCGGTTCGCTGATCGCCGTCGAGGGGCCCTCCGGGTCCGGCCGGACCTGCCTGCTGCTGGCGCTCACCGGACGCATGAAGCCCACCGAGGGGCACGCCACGGTCGGCTCCCTCCGACTGCCGAAGCAGATGTCGGCCGTACGCCTGATCAGCGCGCCGGCCCATGTCCCCGGCGTCACCGACCTCGATCCGGCCCTGACCGTCGGGGAGCACCTCGGCGAACGGGCGTTGCTGGAGCGACGCTACGGCGGTTCGCTGCGCGGGCTGCTGCGGCCGCGTGCGGAGCGCACGACGGAGGCGAAGCTGCGGATCGACACCGCGCTGGCCGCCGCCGGACTCGACCGGGAGGCGCTGCCCAAGGGCTCCCGGACCGCCGTACGCGACTTGGAACGCCTTCAGGCCCTGCGGCTGTCCATCGCTCTCGCCCTGATCGGCCGCCCGCGCCTGCTGGCCGTCGACGACACCGACCTCAAGCTCTCGGACGCCGAACGGGCCGAGGTCTGGACCCTGCTGACCTCGCTCACCGAGTCCGGGACCACGGTCGTGGCGGTGTGCAGCGAAGCCCCGGCGGGTGCCGTCGTGGTGTCCACCCGGCAGGCCGCCGAGCCCACCCACGGGACCCCCGACGCCCACGAGACCCACGAGACCCACGCGGCCTCCAAGACACCCGAGACGCTCGAGACGAACGACAAGGAGACGGCGGATGCGCTCCCCGAAGCTGGCCGCGCTTGAGCTCAGGCGCTTCGGCAGGGGCAAGCTGCCCCGCGCCGCGCTGGCCGCGCTCATGCTGCTGCCCCTGCTGTACGGCGCTCTCTACTTGTGGTCGTTCTGGGATCCGTACGGCCGGCTCGACCGCATCCCCGTGGCGCTCGTGAACGACGACCAGGGGGCGACCGCCGCCGGCAAGAAGGTCACCGCGGGCGACGACATCACCAAGGGACTGCGCGAGAGCGAGACCTTCCAGTGGCACGAGGTGAGCGCCGCGGAGGCCAGGAAGGGCGTGGAGGACGGGACGTACTACCTGTCGCTGACCATGCCGTCCGACTTCAGCAAGCGGATCGCCTCCAGCTCCGGGGACTCCCCCGAGACGGGCGCTCTCCAGGTGCGCACGAACGACGCGAACAACTACATCGTCGGGCAGATCTCGCGGACGGTGTTCAGCGAGGTGCGCACGGCCGCGTCCACGAAGGCGTCCCGCTCGTTCCTCGACAAGATCTTCATCTCCTTCTCGGACATCCACGGGGAGACCGAGAAGGCGGCGAAGGGCGCCGACAAGCTCACCGGGGGGATCGGCAAGGCCAAGAAGGGCTCCAAGGACCTCGCCGACGGCCTGAAGGACGCCAAGGCGGGCAGCGGGAAGCTGTCGAGCGGCCTCAAGAAGCTCGACACGGGCGCGGGTGACCTCCAGGACGGTGCACGCCAGGTCGCGGGCGGCACGCAGGCGCTGGCCGACAAGGTCGGCGGCGCGGCGGACCAGGTGCGGCCCTTCTTGAAGAACAACGGCCGGACGATCGCCGACACCGCGACCACGGTGGCCGATTCCGCGGGCGTCATCCGCAAGCACCTCGACGCCTTCGTCACCACCGCCCCGCTGGCAGAGAGCGGTACCCGTAAAGCGTCCGAGACGCTGAACGGCGTCTACGAAAGGCGCTGCGAGAACCAGCTCGTGCCCGACCCGGCGTGCGACGACCTCAAGAAGGCGAAGGACGCCGCGGCGGACGCGGCGCGGCTCACCGCGGACGTGAACACGGTGGTGCAGGACTACCACGGCGACATGACCGCCCTCGAAAAGGACCTGGTGACCCTTCAGCGCCAGGCCAGGGCCCTCGCCAAGGCGGCACCGCATCTCTCCGAGGACCTCGACGACGCCGTCACCAAGGTCGACGCCCTCAACAAGGGGGCCGCCAAGGTCGCCAAGGGCGCCGGAACACTGCACACCGGGCTCGGCACGGCCAAGACCGGTGCGGCGGACCTCGACACGGGCGTCGGCAAGCTGCAGACGGGCGCGACCGACCTCACCGGGGGCATGTACAAGCTCGTCGACGGCTCCGGGAAGCTCGCCGGCGGCCTGCACGACGGCGCCGACCAGATCCCCGACTACGACAAGCAGGACCGCGACGCACGCACCCAGGTCATGGCCGACCCCGTGCAGCTCGCCTCCAGGGACCTGCACAACGCGCCCAACTACGGCACCGGCTTCGCCCCGTACTTCATCCCGCTCTCCCTGTGGGTGGGCGCGATGGTGGCGTACATGCTGATCCAGCCGCTCAACCGGCGCGCGCTCGCGGCGGGCTCCTCGGCCTGGCGGATCGCCCTCGCGGGCTGGCTGCCGGTGGCCGCCGTGGGCGTGCTGCAGACCGCGGCCCTCATGTCGGTGCTGCACTGGGCGATCGGCCTGGAGATGGCGCGGGCGGCCGGGACGGTGGGCTTCCTGTTCCTGGTGACGGCGTGCTTCGCGGCGATCGTGCAGTGGCTGAACGCGCGCTTCGGAGCGGCGGGCCGGATCCTCGTCCTCGCCCTCCTGATGCTCCAGCTGACGTCCGCGGGCGGCACCTACCCCGTGCAGACCAGTCCGGGCTTCTTCAACGCGCTCCACCCCTTCCTGCCGATGAGTTACGTCGTCGAGGCCCTGCGCAGGCTCATCTCCGGTGGCGGTCTGGGTCCCGTCTGGCAGGCGTGCGCCGTGCTGGTGGCCTTCACCGCGGGCGCCCTCGCGCTCACCGCCCTGTCCGCGCGCCGCAAGCAGGTGTGGACCCTCGACCGGCTGCACCCGGAGCTGAGCCTGTGACCGTGCGAGCGACTGTTCCTGTGACAATCAACGCCATGGACAGCAGCAAGACCAAGCACGGCGGCACCGCCACGGCGGGCGGCGGCCGTCGCGAGGCGACCCGGCAGAAGCTCTACGAGGCGGCCGTCACCCTCATCGCGGAGCAGGGGTTCTCCGCCACCACGGTGGACGAGATCGCCGAGCGCGCCGGAGTCGCGAAGGGCACGGTCTACTACAACTTCGCAAGCAAGTCCGTCCTCTTCGAGGAGTTGCTGCGGCACGGCGTGGGACTCCTCACCGCCTCCCTCCGCGAGGCGGCGGAGAAGACCGCGCGTGAGGGCGGCAGCAAGGTCGACGCCCTCGACGCGATGATCCGGGCCGGACTCGTCTTCATCGACCGCTACCCGGCCTTCACCCAGCTGTACGTGGCCGAGCTGTGGCGTACCAACCGGGCATGGCAGTCCACCCTGATGGTGGTCAGGCAGGAGGCCGTCGCGGTCGTCGAGGACGTGCTGCGCGAGGGCGTGGCGGGCGGCGAGCTCAGCGACGAGATCGACATCCAGCTGACGGCGGCCGCCCTGGTCGGCATGGTCCTGGTGGCCGCCCTGGACTGGCAGTCCTTCCAGCCGGAACGCTCCTTGGACGATGTCCACGCGGCACTGTCCCGGCTGCTCCAGGGCCGCGTCAGCGGCAGCCGCTGACCTGGGGCCGCCGGCCCACACGAAAGCGCCGGTTCGATGTGGCCGCGTCCCCCGCGGGCCACCTCGAACCGGCGCTTCGCCGTGCTCCCCCGTACTTCCCCCGTACTTTTCCCCGTGCTCCCCCGTACTTCCCCCGCTGTGTCCCCCAGGTGGTCTCTCCCGGGTCCCCCTGTGTCTCGCTCCCGCCGACAGGTCGGCGGAAGGAGCGGCCAAGGGCGCGGGATCCGTTCCGCCGCCCCGTGTCGGCGGTACCGGAGCCGCGCCCCTTTCCGTGTCTCCACTCTCTCGTTCACGCAGGTCGGAGCTCATCCGCGCGCGTACTCATCTCACTCCCTGGGTACGGGTACTCAGTCGTACGCACTCATGCCCAGGCCGTGCTGTTGCCGACTGGTTACGATCGCGTCCGTGTCCGTACTCCCCCTGGTCTTCACCAGCGGCTGGGCCAGCGGCATCAACGCCTACGCGGTGGTGCTGCTCCTCGGCGTCTTCGGTGCGACCGGTCTGAGCGACGACGTCCCCGAGTCCCTTCAGCGCCCTGAGGTCCTGATCACCGCCGGGGTTCTGTTCCTGTGCGAGGCGGTCGCCGACAAGATCCCGTACGTGGACTCGGCATGGGACGCGGCGCACACCGTGATCCGGCCGGCCGCCGGGGCCTGGGTGGGCGCGCTGCTCGCCGGGCAGAGCGGCTCGCTCTCCGATGTGGCGGCGGGCGCGATCGGCGGGTCGACCGCGCTGGCGAGCCATGCCGTCAAGGCCGGGACCCGCATGGCGATCAACGCCTCGCCCGAGCCGTTCAGCAACGTGATCATGAGCGTGGCCGAGGATCTCGGGGTCGGCGGGATCGTCACGTTCGCGATGTTCCATCCGGAGGCGGCCGCCGTCATCGCCGGAGTGCTGCTGCTCCTCGGGCTGCTGACGCTGTTCTTCCTCGTCTCGCGGATCAGACGGTTCCTAAGGCGCAGGGCCCAGCGACGGGAGGAGAGACGGCTGGCGCGGCGGCTGGGACCGCCCGGCTGACCTCCCCGGACGGGATTGTCGGTGGCGGCCGATAAAGTCCCTGGCATGGCACGGATTGCGGTGATCGGCGCCGGGATGGGCGCGATGGCGGCTGCCGCCCGGCTGGCCGTCGCGGGCCACCGGGTGGCGGTGTACGAGCGCGCGGCGACGTACGGCGGAGCGGTGGGCCGCTTCGCACGCGACGGCTTCCGCTTCGACACGGGCCCGGGGCTGCTGCCGCTGCCCGCGGTCCACCGCGACCTGTTCGTCAAGACCGGCAAGGAGCCGCTGGAGGCGTGCGTCGAGCTGGTCCAGGTGGATCCGTCGTCGCGGCATGTCTTCGCGGACGGCACCGCGGCCTCGCTGCCGAACGCCTCACGCGCGGGAGTCGTCACCGCGCTCGACGAGGCCCTCGGAGCGGGCGCCGGCGGACGCTGGGGCGACTTCCTGGTCCGGGCCCGCGAGGCCTGGGACCGGACGCGCCGACCGCTCCTGGAAGAGCCCCTGTGGCCGAACTGGGAGGTGCTGGCCGAGCGCGACCCCTATCCGGCGGTGCCGCACAAGCGGCTGCTGCGCACCCGGCGGGCGGGCACCCTCGCGGACATCGGCGCCTGGGAGCTGCGCGACCCCAGGCTCGCCTCGCTCCTGGAGAGCCACGCGCTGGCCTACGGCCTGGACCCCCGGGTCACCCCGGCGAGCGCGGCGGTGCTGCCGTACATGGAGCACGCCTTCGGCACCTGGTACGTCCGCGGCGGGATACGGGAGTTGGCCCGCGCGGTCCACGAGCGCTGCCTGGCCCGGAAGGTCGAGTTCGTCTTCGGCGCGGAGGTCACCGGGATCGTCGAGAAGGACGGCCGGGCGGCAGGGCTGGAGCTGGCCGACGGGACGGTCGCGGAGGCGGACCATGTGGTGGCGGGCGTCGCACCCGGCGTCCTGGACCGCCTCACCGCCGGGAGGGCGGTGCGGGGTGACGGCGATGTCGGACCGCGGCGCGGGGTGCCGAGCCGGCTGACGGTGCTGCTGGCGCTGCGCGGCACACGCCCCGAGGGCACCGCGCACCGGACGGTCGTCCACACCACCGACCGGCAGGGCGAGTTGGACCGGCTCTTCGGCGAGCCCGCGGGACTCCCGGCGACGCCCACGCTGACCGTGCTGCGCCCCGACGACCCCGGGCTGGTTCCCGACGGTGGGCACGAGGCGGTCACCCTGACCCTCCCGGCGCCCTCGGGTCTGCGCGTGACCGAGTCCGACGTGGACCGGATCCTGGGGGTCGCCGAGCGCGCGATACCCGACCTGCGCGACCGCCTCCTCTGGCACGAGACCCGTACGCCGGACGACATCGCGCAGGCCACCGGTGCGCCCGGCGGCGCGATCCCGGCGCCGGCCCTCGCCGCGGCGGACGGCCGTCTGCTGCACCCGGCGAACACCACACGTATGCCCGGGCTGTTCACCGTGGGCGGCTGGTCCCACCCCGGCGGCGGCCTCCCCCACGCGGGCATGTCGGGCGCGCTGGTGGCCGGACTGATCGTGGAGGGACCGGACTTCCGGGGCTCACAGTGACCGGCTCCCCGTAAGGCGTCGGACCACGCGCGAGGGCCCGGCGGCAGTCACCGCCGGGCCCTCGGCACACGTGCTCCCGCCCGCTCTGAGCCGGGACCGGCTCAGAACCGGTACTGCTCGTCGTACCCGTGCGCGTTGCCGTCCCCGCCACCGTTCCCCTGGTACGGATACGGCTGCTCGGGCGGGAGTTCGCCGCCGTACGCGTCGTCGGTGGTGCGCTGCTGCGGCACCCAGACGCCACCCGGCGGAGTCTCGCCGCCATAGGTGCCGGTGGCGTAGGAATCCTGGCCGTACGCCTGCTGACCGTACTGCTGCTGGCCGCCGTACGAGGCGTCGTAGGAGCCGCCGCCGTAGGTCTGCGTGCCGATGTACGGGTCGGAGTAGGCGGCGTACTGCTGCTGGCCGTTGTCGTAGCCGTACTGCTGCTGGTCGTAGCCCGCGTAGCCGTCGTACGCGAAGTTCTGGTCCGGCGTCTGGGCCGCGGCCGCGTAGGACGGGTCCGTCGCGGCCGCGTACGCGGCGTCGCTGTAGACGCCGTACGAACCGGTGTCGTCGGGCAGGGGCTGGGGCTCGTACACGGCGGTGCTCTCGGCCGCGGCCTCGGCGGGCTGCGGGCGGGTGAACACATCGTCGTGGTCCGGGTCGTACGCCTCCTCCCGGCGGTACGTTCCGGCAGCCGTCGGCTGTAGGTCGGTGACCTCCAGCGTCGGCTCCTGACGCGCTGCCTCGCCCCGGCGGCGCTTGCTGCCGCCGCTCTCGCGCGGGCGGTTGCCGACGGCCCAGCCGGCCGCGAAGCCGCGGCGGAAGGAAAGCGTGACGTACGTCTGTCCGACCGCGAACGCGGCAGCGCCCAGGCCGATGACGATGACGGAGGGGATCAGCACACCGAGCACCACGCCGAGGAAGCCGCCGAAGGCGAGCAGCCGCCAGCGCAGCCGCGCCTTGTACTGCAGCAGCACCTCGCCCAGCAGCCACAGCGCGACGATGCCGAACGCGATGTAGAGGACCGTCCAGCCCATGTACGCCCCTATCCCTGTGGTCGCTACGCAGTGTGTCGTACGACGATGCGACCGGTCTAGGCCTGCTGTGGGTGGTGCAGTCCCAGATTTTCGTAGATCTCCAGCGTCGCGGTGGAGTTGTTCAGCGTAATGAAGTGAAGTCCGGGGACTCCCTCGGCCAGCAACCTCGCGCAGAACTCCGTGGCGAACTCGATGCCAATGGAGCGTACAGCCGCCGGATCGTCTTTGGCTGTGAGGATCCGCTCTTGCAGAACGGACGGGATCGCGGCGTTGCTGAGCTGTGGCAGCCGTTCCAGCATCTTCACACTCGTCACCGGCATGATCTCGGGGATCACCGGGGTCTCGCAGCCGGCCGCGGCGACGCGGTCACGCAGCCGCAGATACGACTCGGGGTGGAAGAACATCTGGGTGATCGCGTAGTCGGCGCCGGCCCGGCACTTGTCGACGAAGCGCTCGACGTCGGCTTCCCAGTCGGCGGAGCGCGGATGCATTTCGGGGAAGGCCGCGACTCCCACGCAGAAGTCGCCCGACTCCTTGATGAGACGCACCAGTTCGGCCGCGTACGTCAGCCCCCTCGGGTGCGGCACCCACTCGCCCATCGGGTCGCCGGGCGGGTCGCCGCGCACGGCGAGCATGTTGCGGATCCCGGCGTCCGCGTACTGGCCGATGATGTTGCGCAGCTCCGCGATGGAGTGGTTGACCGCGGTCAGGTGCGCGACCGGGGTGAGCGTCGTGTCGGCGACGATCTGCTCGGTCTCCTTGACCGTGCCCGCGCGGGTGGAACCGCCGGCCCCGTAGGTCACGGAGACGAAGTCGGGGGCGACCGCCTCGACCCTCCTGAGCGCGCTCCACAGGTTCCGCTCGCCCTTGGGGGTCTTCGGCGCCGAGAACTCGAACGAGTACGTGGTCTTGCCGGACGCGAGCATGTCACGCACAGTGCGTGCGCGATCAGTCCTGGTGGATGCGGTTCCGAGGGCCATACCCGCAGGTTAGCCAGGGCCCGGCGGTCCCCCAACCGGATGACGGGCATTTGCCCGAATTGTCGACTTGTTGTCCACCCCTCGGACACCTGAGGGGTGGCTGCGCGGATGACCGCGCCGACGACTAGGCGTGACGGAGCCGCTTCGCGAACTCCTCCGCCGCCGCCTTCGGGTCGTCCGCCTCGGTGATCGCGCGCACGACGACGACACGGCGGGCGCCCGCTTCGAGAACCTCGTCGAGATTGCCGAGGTCGATGCCGCCGATGGCGAACCAGGGGCGGTCGGTGCCCAGGGCGGCCGTGTGGCGGACCAGGTCGAGGCCCGGGGCGTGCCGGCCGGGCTTGGTGGGGGTGGGCCAGCAGGGACCCGTACAGAAGTAGTCCACGCCCTCCTGGACGGCGGCGGCCTCGGCCTCGGCCTCGGCATGCGTGGAGCGGCCGATGAGGACGTCGGCGCCGAGGATCGCCCGGGCCGCCGGGACGGGGAGGTCGCCCTGCCCCAGGTGGAGCACGTCGGAGTCGACGGCGTGCGCGACGTCCGCCCGGTCGTTGACCGCGAGGAGCTTGCCGTGGCGGCGACAGGCGTCCGCGAAGACCTGGAGGTGCTCCAGCTCCTCGGCCGCCTCCATGCCCTTGTCGCGCAGCTGCACGATGTCGACGCCGCCGGCCAGGGCCGCGTCGAGGAACTCGGCGAGGTCACCCTGGCGCCTGCGGGCGTCCGTGCACAGATAGACGCGGGCGTCGGCGAGCCGGTCGCGGGCGGTGTCGGGCATGGTGGAGTTCCCCCGTTGTCGGTGGCTCACGGGCCGTCGGCCGGTGGCCTACGGACCGCCTGTCGGTGGCGTACGGACCGTCGGTCGGTGAACGTACGGACCGTCTCTCGGCGGTGTACGGACCGCGGCGGGGCATGGCCGGCCACGGTCCGTACACCGGACGGCTCTGTTCAGGTCAGACGGCGAGCGCCTGGGCGCGGCGCTTCACCTCCGTCCCACGATTCTCGCTCAGAGCCTGCGCGGGGGTACCGGGCAGGCTCTCGTCGGGCGTGAAGAGCCACTCGATCATCTCTTCGTCGGAGAAGCCGTCGTCCCGCAGGAGCGTCAGGGTGCCGGTCAGGCCCTTGACGACCTTGTCCCCGTCGATGAAAGCGGCGGGGACGTGCAGCGCGCGGTTCTCACCACGGCGTACGGCGATCACCTGGCCCTCCTTGACCAGCTGCCGGACACGCGTCACCTCGACGCCGAACTGTTCGGCGATGTCGGGGAGGGTGAGCCAGGCGGGGACGAGAGCATCAATCTTTGCGTCAATCTCGGTCACGCAACCAAGACTGCCATCCCGGACTGACAGTCGGTACCCGAGTCTCGCCCAGGTGGGGGTGAAATGGACATACTGCCCCCATCGAGGTGCTCCGCCCCCCTCGCCCGCGGCGGAACCGGGGAGTGCCCGAGAGTGCCCGGGGAGTGCTACACGACCGCCGCCTTCAGCGGGCGCGACGCGTCCGCCAGCAGCTCCGGGTTCATGGGGGCGCCCGACTCGATCAGCTTCCGGCCCTGGGCCAGGTCCCTCGGACGGCCCACCGCCAGAAGGGCGACCAGGCGCCCCTCACGCAGCCAGCACACCGTCCAGGCGGCCCCCTCCGGGTCCCCGCGCCACACCGTCGCGTCGGCGGTCGCGTGGTGGCCCACGTACTGGACGAACCGGCCGAACTGCTCCGACCAGAAGTACGGGACCGGGTCGTACGCCGCCGGGGCCTCCCCGATGATGTTCGCGGCCACCGTCCGCGGGCCCTGCAAGGCGTTGTCCCAGTGATGGACGAGCAGGCGCGCCTCGTAGCGTCCCGACGGGAAGGAGGCGCAGTCGCCGACCGCGTACACATCCGGCAGGGAGGTGCGCAGGTGGTTGTCGGCGAGGACCTCCTGGTGGGCGCCGAGCGCGATCCCGGAGCCGACGAGCCAGGCCGTGGCGGGACGGGCGCCGATGCCGACGACGACGGCGCCCGCGGGCACCCGCGAGCCGTTGTCGAGCACCACCGCGCCCGGCTCGATGCGCTCCACGCGCGCGTGGGTGAGAAGCCGCGCCCCGCTGTCGCCGTACCAGGCCGTCATCGGCGCGGCCACCTCGGCGGGCAGCGCCCCCGCGAGCGGCCGGTCCGCGGCCTCGACGACCGTGACCGCGCAGCCTGCCTCGCGCGCGGCCGTGGCGAACTCGGCGCCGATCCAGCCGGCCCCGACGACCACGATGTCGTGCTGCTGGGCGAGGACGGGACGCAGCCGCTCGGCGTCGTCCAGGGTGCGCAGCAGATGCACGCCCGGGACGCCCTCGGCGCCCGGCAGCTGGATCGGTTCCGCACCGGTGGCGGCGACCAGGACGTCGTACGGGACGGGGCCCGAGTCCGTGTCGAGTTCGTGGTCCTCCGGGCGCAGGCCGAGCGCCTCGCGGCCGAGCTGGAGCTCGATGCCGAGCGCCTCGAAGTCGACGTCGAAGGCGGAGCCCTCGGCCTTGCCGAGCAGCACGGCCTTGGACAGCGGCGGCCGGTCGTACGGCTGATGGGGTTCCGCGCCGATCAGCGTCACTCCGCCCGTGAAGCCCTGCTCCCGCAGGGCGACCGCGGTCTGCACCCCGGCCATGCCCGCGCCCACGACGACGACACGCCGCGCTGCCGTACGGCCTCGTTCCTGCGTCTGCTCGCTCACCTGATCACCATAGACAACTGACAGTTTGTCAGTCAGGGGGCGTGCTCAGTGACCTGCTCCACAACACTCGTCCCGTTGCCCGGCTGCGACTCCCACTCCCAGGTCTCCTGAAGACGCACACGGCCGTCCGCCAGCTCGATCACCGTGGAGACGCAGTGCCCGGACGATGTGGTCCCGTCGTGCTTCAGCTGCACGTACCGGAAGTCCAGGCGGTCCCCTTCACGCCTGCCCACGAGGTGGCCGCGTACGACATCGCCGCCCGCGTACTCGGCCCAGATCTCGCCGTCCTTCTCGTGGTACGTGAACCGGGTACGGGTACCCACCTGACCCGGCGCCTGGTCCGTGACCGGGGCGAGGACGAGTCCGTCGAGCGAACGGGCCATGGCAGGAGGCTCCCTTACTGAGGCAAACGGCACGGGCTAGGCTGGCCAACGTAAAGCACTCGCGGGAGCCCGGACGCACCGGGCTGAGAGGGAGGCTGGGACGGCCTCCGACCGTACGAACCTGATCCGGGTCATGCCGGCGAAGGGAGGGGCTGGACGCCCATGTCGCCTACACATACCTCCGACGTCCTCGTCGTGGGGGGCGGAATCATCGGTCTGGTGACCGCCTGGCGCGCCGCGCAGCGCGGGTTCGCCACGGCTGTGGTGGACCCCGACCCCGGTGGCGGGGCCGCCCAGGTGGCCGCCGGGATGCTCGCTGCGGTCACCGAGCTGCACTACGGCGAGCAGACCCTGCTGGGGCTCAACCTTGCCTCCGCGCGCCGCTATCCGGACTTCGCCGCCGAGCTCACCGAGGCGACCGGGCACGATCTCGGCTACCGCCGGTGCGGCACGCTCGCCGTCGCGCTCGACGCCGACGACCGTGCCCAGCTGCGCGAACTGCATGCCCTGCAACGCCGGTCGGGGCTCGAGTCGGAGTGGCTGAACGGCCGCGAGTGCCGCCGTCTCGAGCCGATGCTCGCGCCCGGCGTACGCGGGGGGCTCAGAGTCGACGGCGATCACCAGATCGATCCGCGCCGGCTCGCCAAGGCGCTGGTGGTGGCCTGCGAGCGCGCCGGGGTGGTCTTCCACCGGGTGTGGGCCGAGCGCCTGTTCCTGGTGCGGGGCCGGGCCGCCGGGGTCGTGACCAGGGACGGCGCCGAGCTGGCCGCGGGCCAGATCGTGCTCGCCGGGGGCAGCCTCAGCGGGCAGCTCGCGGGCGTCCCCGACGACGTACTGCCGCCCGTCCGCCCGGTGAAGGGACAGGTGCTGCGGCTGACCGTGCCGAAGCGGTACGCACCGTTCCTGAGCCGTACCGTGCGCGCCGTCGTCCGCGGCAGCCAGATCTATCTGGTGCCGCGCGAGAGTGGCGAGCTGGTCGTCGGCGCGACCAGTGAGGAGCTGGGCTGGGACACCACGGTGACCGCGGGCGGGGTGTACGAGCTGCTGCGCGACGCGCACGAGCTGGTGCCGGGGATCACCGAACTGCCGCTCACCGAGACCCGCGCGGGACTGCGCCCCGGCTCGCCGGACAACGCGCCGCTGCTCGGCCCCACCGAGCTGGACGGGCTGCTGCTGGCCACCGGCCACTTCCGCAACGGCGTCCTGCTCACCCCCGTCACCGGAGACGCCATGGCGCATGTCCTGACCACCGGCGAGCTTCCCGACGAGGCCCGCCCCTTCACCCCCAGGCGTTTCAGCACCGCCGTACTCACGGAGCAGTCCGCATGAACATCTCGGTCAACGGCGAGCGCCGGCGGATCGCGCCGGGCACCGCGCTCGACACCCTCGTGAAGACACTCACCGCGGCTCCCTCCGGCGTGGCCGCCGCCCTCAACGAAACCGTCGTCCCGCGCGCGCAGTGGTCCTCCACGGCCCTCTCCGAGGGGGACCGCGTCGAAGTCCTCACCGCCGTGCAAGGAGGCTGAACCATGGCTGACGATCCCTTCGTCCTCGGCGATACGCCGTTCTCGTCCCGGCTGATCATGGGGACGGGCGGGGCGCCCAGCCTCGACATCCTGGAGCGGGCGCTCGTGGCGTCCGGCACGGAGTTGACGACGGTCGCGATGCGGCGCGTCGACGCGGGCGTCCACGGCTCCGTGCTGTCCGTGCTCGACCGGCTCGGCATCCGGGTGCTGCCCAACACGGCCGGCTGTTTCACCGCGGGCGAGGCCGTGCTGACCGCGCGCCTGGCCCGCGAGGCGCTCGGCACCGACCTGATCAAGCTGGAGGTCATCGCCGACGAGCGCACCCTGCTGCCCGATCCGATCGAGCTGCTCGACGCCGCCGAGACCCTGGTCGACGACGGCTTCACCGTGCTGCCGTACACCAACGACGACCCCGTCCTCGCGCGCAAGCTGGAGGACGTCGGCTGCGCGGCGGTCATGCCGCTCGGCTCGCCCATCGGCTCCGGGCTCGGCATCCGCAACCCGCACAACTTCCAGCTGATCGTGGAGCACGCGCGCGTGCCGGTGATCCTGGACGCGGGGGCGGGTACGGCGTCGGACGTGGCGCTGGCGATGGAGCTGGGCTGCGCGGGTGTGATGCTCGCCTCGGCCGTGACGCGGGCGCAGGAACCGGTGCTGATGGCCGAGGGCATGCGGCACGCGGTGGACGCGGGCCGGCTCGCGTACCGCGCGGGACGCATCCCACGCCGCCATTTCGCCGAGGCGTCGTCCCCGCCGGAGGGGCGCGCACACCTGGATCCCGAGCGCCCCGCGTTCTAGTCGCGCAACAGTCACAGCTCTGCTGCATTCCGTCCCCGGATCAAGCGGACCGGGTGGGTGTGACAGTGGCGGCTCGTAGACTCACCTGCGTGGATACGACCCTTCAGGACCCCCTCCTCGGGCAGGTGCTCGACGGCCGCTACCGCGTCGACGCTCGGATCGCGGTCGGTGGGATGGCCACGGTCTACCGGGCCGTGGACACCCGCCTGGACCGTGTGCTCGCCCTCAAGGTGATGCATCCGACACTGGCCGCCGACGGCTCGTTCGTCGAGCGTTTCATCCGCGAGGCCAAGTCGGTGGCGCGGCTCGCGCACCCCAATGTGGTGCAGGTCTTCGACCAGGGCGCGGACGGGTCGTACGTCTATCTCGCCATGGAGTACGTGGCCGGCTGCACCCTGCGCGATGTGCTGCGCGACCGGGGGGCGCTGCAGCCGCGGGCCGCGCTCGACATCCTGGAGCCGGTGCTCGCCGCGCTCGGCGCCGCGCACCGCGCCGGGTTCGTGCACCGCGACATGAAGCCGGAGAACGTCCTGATAGGGGACGACGGCCGGGTCAAGGTGGCCGACTTCGGGCTCGTACGGGCTGTGGACACCGTCACGAACACCACGGGCTCCGTGCTCGGCACCGTGTCGTATCTCGCGCCGGAGCAGATAGAGCACGGCACGGCGGACACCCGCGTCGACGTGTACGCGTGCGGTGTCGTCCTCTACGAGATGCTCACGGGCGGCAAGCCGCACGCCGGGGACTCCCCGGCCCAGATCCTCTACCAGCATCTGCACGAGGACGTGCCGCCGCCGTCGGCCGCCGTGCCGGGGCTCCCCGCGACGCTGGACGAGCTGGTCTCCTCGGCGGCCGCCCGCAACCCCGGGCTGCGCCCGCCCGACGCGGTGGCGCTGCTCGCCCAGGTCCTGGAGGCACGGGCGGCGCTCAGCACCGAGCAGCTCGACGCCGTACCGCCGCAGGCCATAGCCACGCAGCACGGCGGCGCCGAGGACCGTACGAGTGTGATTCCGCGTTCGCTGACGGTGCCGCGGCCGCTGCCCGTCAACGAGGACGAGCAGATCAACCGGACGAGCCGGTTCGAGTCCCCGCCCGTTTCTCCGCGGCGGCGCTCCGGGCGCCCCCGGCGCGGGCCGCTCGTGATCGTCGCGGCCGTGCTGCTGGTGCTCGGCCTGGGAGCGGGCGTCTGGTACATCAACTCCGGCCAGTTCACCAAGGTCCCGCCGGTGCTCGCGAAGACGCAGGTCGAGGCCACGGCGCAGCTGGAGAAGGCCGGGCTCGACGTCAAGCAGGTCAGACACGACTACAGCGACACGGTGAAGCGCGGCACGGTCATCAGGAGCGACCCGAAGCCGGGCGCCCGGATCCGGGACAACGACTCCGTGACGCTGACCATTTCCGACGGCCCGAGGACCGTGAAGGTGCCCGATCTCGCGGGCCTCCCGCTGAGCAAGGCCAGGGCGGAGCTCAAGGCGGACGGCCTGGCTCCGGGCATGGTCTCGCGCGCCGTCAGCGACGACGTCCCCAAGGGCTCCGTGATCAGCACGGACCCGGCCGCGGGCACCGAGCGGCGCGGGGGTTCGGCCATCGCGTTCACCGTCAGCAAGGGCAGTCCGGTGGAGGTGCCCGAGGTCACGGGCGAGTCCGTGGACGACGCCACCGCGGACCTGGAGGACGCCGGCCTCAAGGTGCGGATCTCCTCGCAGCGGGTCACGTCGGCGGAGTTCGAGAAGGGCCAGGTCGTGGAGCAGTCGCCGGGCGCGGACGACGACAAGGTCGCCGAGGGCGACACGGTGACGCTCACGATCTCCAAGGGACCGGAGATGGTCGAGGTCCCGGACGTCGTCGGCGACAGCGTCGCCGACGCCCAGCAGACGCTGGAGGACGCCGGCTTCGAGGTCGACAAGGACCGGGGTCTGCTCGGGTTCTTCGGGGACGAGGTCAAGGACCAGTCGGTGGAGGGCGGCGAGAAGGCGCCCAAGGGGTCGACGATCACGATCAAGATCCGCTAGCGCGGAGCCGGCAAGAGCCGCCGACCGGGCGCCCGGGACCGCGTGACACCCTGATGGGGTGAACAATCAGCAGTCCCGCGGCGCCCTCGGCACGTCCGGCGCCACCCCCGACCTGCCCGACGCCACCCCCGGTCTCTCCCGCAACCCCGTCGGCGGCCACGTCCCGGTGGCCGGTGGCCTCCACTCCGTCGGTCTGGCCTACGCCCGCGACCTCGCGGCCGAGGCCGTGCAGGTCTTCGTCGCCAACCCGCGCGGCTGGGCGACGCCCGCCGGCAATCCGCGGCAGGACGAGGAGTTCCGCGCGGCCTGTGCCGCCGAGTCGATCCCCGCGTACGTCCATGCCCCGTATCTGATCAACTTCGGCTCGCACACCGAGGCGACCGTGGAGAAGTCCGTGGAGTCGCTGCGGCACTCGCTGCGCAGGGGGCGCGAGATCGGCGCCCTGGGCGTGGTGGTGCACACCGGGAGCGCCACCGGCGGACGGGAGCGGTCCGTCGCCCTCGCCCAGGTGCGGGAGCATCTGCTGCCCCTGCTCGACGAGCTGACCCACGACGACGACCCGTATCTGCTCCTGGAGTCGACCGCGGGTCAGGGCGCCTCCCTGTGCTCCCGGACCTGGGACTTCGGGCCGTACTTCGAGGCGCTGGACGCCCACCCGAAGCTGGGCGTGTGCCTGGACACGTGTCACATCTTCGCGGCGGGCCATGACCTCACCGGGCCGAGCGGGATGCACCAGACGCTCGATCTGCTGGTCGACACGGTCGGCGAGGGGCGTCTCAAGCTGATCCACGCCAACGACTCCAAGGACGTCGTCGGCGCGCACAAGGACCGCCACGAGAACATCGGCTCCGGCCACATAGGCGAGGACCCGTTCCGCGCTCTGATGACCCACCCGGCCACCGAGGGCGTCCCTCTGATCATCGAGACGCCCGGCGGAAAGGAGGGCCACGCGGCGGACGTGGAGCAGCTCAAGAAGCTCCGCGACGGCTGACACCGCCGAGGAACACAGGCGCGGTCGAGGAACACAGGAGCCAGACGCATGGGAATACCCCTGGGGGGTATGACGTTGCCCATCGGTACAGGCACCACCACTCACTCGACGTCGGGGGCTTTCATGCGGCACGACGCACACGCCGGACACCACGGACACGCCGAGCCCGTCGGCCACGAGGCGCACCCGCCCGCCCACAGCCCCGGGAAGGTCGGCTGGGCCATGGCCGCCCAGGCCACGCTCCACTGCCTCACCGGCTGCGCCATCGGCGAGGTGCTCGGCATGGTGGTCGGCACCGCGCTCGGCTGGGGCAACGTGCCGACGACGATCCTGGCGATCGTGCTCGCCTTCTTCTTCGGCTACTCGCTCACGTTGCGCGGAGTGCTGAAGGCCGGTGTCGGCTTCCGGACCGCCTTGCGGGTCGCGCTCGCCGCGGACACCCTGTCCATCGCCGTGATGGAGCTGATCGACAACGGCGTGATCGCGCTCTGGCCGGCCGCGATGGACGCCCACCTCGACGACGTGCTGTTCTGGGGCTCACTGGCCCTCTCGCTGGTCGCCGCGTTCGTGATCACCGTGCCCGTCAACCGATGGATGATCGGCCGCGGCAAGGGCCACGCGGTGGTGCACCAGTACCACCACTGACCCGCCCGCAGGGGGCCGGGACCCGGGGTCAGAGCTCGGGGCCTTCCCCGGGCTCTTCCTGGTAGGAGTAGCGCTGCTCCCGCCACGGGTCACCCACGTTGTGGTAGCCGCGCTCCTCCCAGAAACCGCGCCGGTCGGCCGTCATGTACTCCACGCCCCGGACCCACTTGGGCCCCTTCCAGGCGTACAGATGCGGTACGACGAGACGAAGCGGGAAGCCGTGCTCCGCCGTCAGCAGCTCGCCGTCCTTGTGGGTGGCGAAGATCGTGCGGTCGGAGGCGAAGTCCGCCAGCCGCAGGTTGGAACTGAACCCGTATTCGGCCCAGACCATGACGTGGGTGACGGTCGGGGCGGGCGGGGCGATCTCCAGGATCGTACGAGCCGGTATGCCACCCCATTCGGCACCGAGCATGCTGAACTTGGTCACGCAGTGCAGATCGGACACGACCGAGGCATACGGCAGAGCCGTGAACTCCTCGTGGGTCCAGCAGTGCTTCTCGCCGTCGGCGGTGGCTCCGAAGACCCTGAATTCCCAGCGCTCGGGACGGAACTTGGGTACGGGCCCGTAGTGCGTGACCGGCCAGCCGCGCTGCAGTCGCTGGCCCGGCGGAAGCTCCGACTGTGCGGCTTCTCCAGATTCTCGCTCCACCGGCTGACCCATGACTCCATCCTGACAGACCTCGACCGGTACACATGACCAGCCCCGTTCCGATTCGGGCAACTCCTACTAAGCGTGTACTTACTGGACGCCTTACGGTGCCGGTGCAAGGATGCGGCGCAATCTGCCCAGTCACCCGCCTGGAAGGAGCCTCTGCGATGCAGGGCGACCCCGAGGTCATCGAATTCCTCAACGAGCAGCTGACCGCCGAGCTGACCGCGATCAACCAGTACTTCCTGCACGCGAAGATGCAGGAGAACTTCGGCTGGACGAAGCTCGCCCAGTACACGCGGCGCGAGTCGTTCGACGAGATGAAGCACGCGGAAGTGCTCACCGATCGCATCCTCTTCCTGGACGGCCTGCCGAACTACCAGCGACTGTTCCACGTCCGGGTCGGACAGACGGTCACCGAGATGTTCCAGGCGGACCGGCAGATCGAGGTCGAGGCGATCGACCGGCTCAGGCGCGGGGTCGAGGTGATGCGCGCCAAGGGGGACATCACGTCCGCGAACATCTTCGAGTCGATCCTCGAGGACGAGGAGCACCACATCGACTACCTGGACACCCAGCTGGAGCTGGTGGAAAAGCTCGGCGAAGCGCTCTACATCGCCCAGGTGATCGAGCAGCCGGAGAGCTAGGCGGCCCCGGCCGGACCGAGGCGCCGCAGGCAACCGGAGAGCTAGGCGGCCTCGTCCAGTACCTCGACCCGCTCGTCCGCCTTCTCGGCCCGGGCGAACAGCGGCTGCGCCCGGTCCGCCGGCTCGCGGCGCGGACACGCACCCCGTCCCAGGATCTCCTGGATACGACGCACACAGCCGCCGCAGTCCGTGCCCGCCTTGCAGGCCGAGGCTATCTGCCGGGGGGTGCAGGCACCGCCGTCCGCGTGCTTCTTCACCTGCGCTTCGGTCACTCCGAAACAGCTGCAGACGTACACGCGGTTCACCTCCCGGCGGGATCTCTGGGTCGTGCCGTCCCGACTTGATCGGTGAGGCTAACCTAACCTTACCTGCCCTGTGGGACGCGGAAAAGTGCGAGGGGGCGCGGATCGTATGTGATCCGCGCCCCACTCCACACGCCCGTGACAGGCGAATCCGCTGGTCGGCGGCTACTGATGGGCGGCTACTGGTCCCGGTACATCTCGGCGACCAGGAACGCCAGGTCGAGCGACTGGCTGCGGTTCAGCCGCGGGTCGCAGGCCGTCTCGTAGCGCTGGTGCAGATCGTCGACGAAGATCTCGTCGCCGCCGCCCACGCACTCGGTGACATCGTCACCGGTGAGCTCGACGTGGATGCCGCCCGGGTGGGTGCCCAGGCCCTTGTGGACCTCGAAGAAGCCCTTGACCTCGTCGAGCACGTCGTCGAAGCGGCGGGTCTTGTGACCCGAGGCCGCCTCGAAGGTGTTGCCGTGCATCGGGTCGGTCACCCAGGCCACGGTCGCACCGGAGGCGGTGACCTTCTCGACCAGCTCGGGCAGCTTGTCGCGGACCTTGTCCGCGCCCATGCGCACGATGAAGGTGAGCCGGCCCGGCTCGCGGTCCGGGTCGAGGCGCTCGATGTACTGGAGCGCGTCCTCGGCCGTCGTCGTCGGACCCAGCTTGATGCCGATCGGGTTGCGGATCTTCGAGGCGAACTCGATGTGCGCGCCGTCCAGCTGCCGGGTGCGCTCACCGATCCACACCATGTGGCCCGAGACGTCGTACAGCTTGCCCGTGCGCGAGTCCACGCGGGTCAGCGCCGACTCGTAGTCGAGGAGCAGCGCCTCGTGGGAGGCGTAGAACTCGACGGTCTTGAACTCCTCCGGGTCGGTGCCGCAGGCCCGCATGAAGTTCAGCGCGTTGTCGATCTCGCGCGCCAGCTGCTCGTAGCGCTGGCCGGACGGCGACGACTTCACGAAGTCCTGGTTCCAGGCGTGCACCTGGCGCAGGTCGGCGTAGCCGCCGGTGGTGAAGGCGCGCACCAGGTTGAGCGTCGAGGCGGAGGCGTTGTACATCCGCTTCAGGCGCTCGGGGTCCGGGATGCGGGCCTTCTCGTTGAAGTCGAAGCCGTTGACCGAGTCACCGCGGTACGTCGGCAGGGTCACGCCGTCGCGGGTCTCGGTCCCCTTGGAGCGGGGCTTCGAGTACTGGCCGGCGATGCGGCCGACCTTCACGACCGGCACCGAGGCGGCGTACGTGAGCACGGCGCCCATCTGGAGCAGGGTCTTGAGCTTGTTGCGGATGTGGTCGGCGGACACGCCGTCGAAGGCCTCGGCGCAGTCGCCGCCCTGGAGGAGGAACGCCTCTCCCTTGGCGACGGACGCCAACCGGGCGCGCAGCTGGTCGCACTCGCCCGCGAAGACGAGCGGCGGATACGACTCGAGGTCCGCGATCACATCGCGCAGAGCCTCGGCATCGGGGTACTCGGGCTGCTGCGCCGCGGGCAGGTCTCGCCAGGTGTTGCCAGCGCTCGCGCTGGACTTAGCGTTCACGGTCACCCCCCCAACATTACGGGGTCGTGTCGGGCACCCCTTCACCTGCTCATCAATTGAGACGGACCGCGCTCGATCGACGACCGTTTCCCGGTCCCGGAGCCCACGTCGAGCTTGTTGCGGTCGATGCTGATCTTCACGCCGCCGTGGGTCTCGGTGCGGTTGCCCGCGTACTGGTGGATGCGCTGGTGATCGGCCCACAGATCGGCGGGGAGGACCGGGTCGGTGGTGGTCGCCTCGTCGTTCCAGTGGGCGAAGTGGATCACGTCGGGCAGCGTCCTGTCGTCGGCGTGCTTCACCAGGTCGGTGATGAGCGACGAGACACTGCCGTACGCGCCGGAGCGGTAGCCCAGCTCGTGCAGGCGCGTGGTCCAGGATTCGAGGTAGGTGAGCACCCGGGTGGTCACGGCGGTCCCGCCCGCGTAGTGCTCCAGGTCGTTGTAGATCACCGACCCGGGGCCGAACCCGACAGCGGCCGCCTGCCGCACCGCGTCGTCCGCGGCGTCCTTGCCCTGCGGCTCCGGGTCGGTGATCGAGGCGCAGCCGCCCAGGCAGCTGCCGCCGTCGGCCGAGGGCTGCCGGCCGACGTACAGCGGGAAGAACCGCCAGCCGTTCGCGTACTGGGTCTGCACCCATTTGGCGGTGAGCTTCGGCTGGGCGCAGGCACGGTTGACGCCGCCGACGTAGACGCCGATGGCGCCGTACCCGGACGTGCCCTTCCAGGCGTCCATGGAGGCCTGGCTCGGGGCGGTGCAGGCGTCGAAGCCCTTGCCCTTGAAGGTTGTGGCGTCGTCGGGGACGGCCGGCGCGGCCGGCACCTCGGCGCCCGACTCGGCCCGTGCGGAGGCGACGGGCAGGCCGGCACCCCGGAGGATCTCCTGGATCTGCTCACGGTCCTGTCCGTACGCGGCGGTCACCGCGATCTGGTCCGCGACGGCCCGGTAGGTGCCCGCCGTGCGGTTCTCGGTCACCTCGGCCGTGGCCGCCTCGGCCGGCTGCACCAGCAGTGCCTCGGTGCGCCCCTTCGCCCGCGCCGGGCAGTCCTGCCGGTCGCCCGGGGTGCCGAGATAGACGGCGTGCTGGTCGAAGCGGACGCAGGCCCCCGGGTCCTTGTCGAGGTCGATGACGTCCCAGCCGGCGGGGACGGCGAACTCGTAGCCCCGGTAGGTCACGCGGATGGTGTCGTCGGAAGACCGCGGGGCGGCCTGGGCGGCGCCCAGCGTGCCCGCGCCGAGCGCCGTGGCGGCGACCAGCGCCGTGAGCGGCCGTGCGGCGCGCCGTCGTCGTGGAGTCCAGGTCGTGTACACGTCGGTCCGAACCTCCGATAGCCCGATGATGTGCCCTCCTTCCACCCGGGAGGCCGGCGCGAAACCGCCTGTGTAGGCCGTGTGGGGGTGCCGCTCGGAGCTGTCCGCGACGGATGCCGGACCGGACGACCGGATCGGACGGCCGCACCGGACGACCGGCGGGCGGCCGAATCGGGTAAGGTGCCTGGCATGTTCGCGCACTCGATCCAGAACTGGTGGTGGACCGCTCATCCGGCGGCCCACTGACTGCGCGTACGCAAGACTTCGCGAAGGCCGCCCGAGGGGCGGCCTTTCGTGTTTCCGGACCCGGGCCGTTCCTCTCCACAAGGTTCCGAATGATCACGAATGATCACGAGGGAAGAGGAACGATGGATCTGACCCGACTCCTGCACGAGGACCGCCCGTTCGCCCTGCTGCGCCGCCGCACGCCGGGGCGCTCCACCGAGGACAGCGCGACGGTGGAGGTGCTGCTCGGCCCCGTCGCCACCTACGAGCGTCTCGCCGACCTCCCCGACGAGGGCCTCGCGCTCATTCCCTTCCGCCAGATCCGCGAGCGCGGCTTCGACGTCCGCGACGACGGCACCCCGCTGCTGGTGCTGACGCCCGAGGAGAGCCACGAAATCCCGCTGGAGCAGGCGCTGTCCCAGTTGCCCACGCATGACGTGCGGGTCGAGGACGGCGGCTTCGACGTCGCCGACGACGAGTACGCGGAGATCGTCGGGCGGGTGCTGCGCGAGGAGATCGGACGCGGCGAGGGCGCGAACTTCGTGATCCGGCGTACGTACGAGGGCGAGATCCCGGGATTCGGAAGGGCCGACGTGCTCGCGCTGTTCCGGCGGCTGCTGGTCGGCGAGCAGGGCGCGTACTGGACCTTCGTCGTGCACACCGGAACGGGGAAGGGGCCCGCAGGGTCTTCCCCGGAAGGGCGGGAGACGGGTGGGCGCACGCTGGTCGGGGCGAGCCCCGAGGTGCATGTGCGGATGTCCGGCGGGACGGTCGTGATGAACCCGATCAGCGGGACGTACCGCTATCCCGCCGAGGGGCCGACGCCCGAGGACCTCCTGGACTTCCTCGCGGACGGCAAGGAGATCGAGGAGCTCTCGATGGTCGTCGACGAGGAGCTCAAGATGATGTGCACGGTCGGCGACATGGGCGGGGTGGTCGTCGGGCCCCGGCTGAAGGAGATGGCCCATCTGGCGCACACCGAGTACGAGTTGCGGGGCCGTTCGTCGCTGGATGTGCGGGACGTCCTGCGCGAGACCATGTTCGCGGCCACCGTCACCGGGTCGCCGGTACAGAACGCCTGCCGGGTCATCGAGCGGTACGAGCCCCTCGGGCGGGACGGTGTCGGGCGCGGGTACTACGCGGGCGCGCTGGCGCTGATCGGCCGGGACGCGGGCGGGGCGCAGACCCTCGACTCCCCCATCCTCATCCGGACCGCCGACATCGACGCGGACGGCCGGCTGCGGGTGCCGGTGGGCGCCACGCTCGTACGGGGGTCGGATCCGGCGGGCGAGGTCGCCGAGACGCACGCGAAGGCGGCCGGGGTGCTGGCGGCCCTCGGGGTCCGTCCGGCCCGGCCGCGGCAGGAGGGCGTACGGCCGAGGCTGGCCGACGATCCGCGGGTGCGGGCGGCGCTCGACGGACGGCGGGCCTCGCTCGCGCCGTTCTGGCTGCGGATGCAGGAGCGGACGGACGCGCTCACCGGGCACGCGCTCGTCGTGGACGCCGAGGACACCTTCACGGCGATGCTGGCGCATGTGCTGCGCTCGAGCGGGCTGGAGGTGACCGTGCGGCGCTACGACGAGCCGGGGCTGCGAAAGGCGGTGCTCGCGCACGAGGGGCCGCTGGTTCTGGGGCCAGGACCCGGCGATCCGAACGACCCGGCCGACCCCAAGATGCGGTTCCTGCGCGCGCTCACCGCCGAGGTGCTCCGCGGTCACCGCCACGGGGTGCTCGGCGTCTGCCTCGGCCATGAGCTGATCGCGGCCGAGCTGGGCCTGGAGATCGTGCGCAAGGAGGTCCCGTATCAGGGTGCGCAGACCGGGATCGACCTGTTCGGGCGTACCGAGACCGTCGGCTTCTACAACAGCTTCGTGGCGCACTGCGACGACGAGACGGCGCTGGAGCTGGCGGCCCATGACGTGGAGGTCAGCCGCAGCGGCACGGGGGAGGTGCACGCGATGCGCGGACCCGGCTTCGCGGGCATCCAGTTCCACCCGGAGTCGGTGCTGTCGGTCAACGGCACCGCGGTCGTACGGGACCTGCTGGATCAGCTCCGCGGTGCCGACACGTTCTTCGAGCGGCGGCCCGCGGTGTAGTCGGGCGTGGTCGGGCAAGGGCTTCTCGCCGGACCGCACGGTGGTGACCGCCGGACAAAGGAGGGTCACCACCGTGACACCGGCCGGCCTCGGTCAGCCGAAGAAGACCCCGACCTCCTCGTACAGCTTCGGATCGACCGTCTTCAGCTTCGCCGTGGCCTCCGCGATCGGGACACGGACGATGTCCGTGCCGCGCAGGGCGACCATCTTGCCGAAGTCGCCGTCGCGGACGGCCTCGATGGCGTGCAGGCCGAAGCGGGTGGCGAGCCAGCGGTCGAACGCGCTCGGCGTGCCGCCGCGCTGCACATGCCCGAGGACCGTGGTGCGGGCCTCCTTGCCGGTGCGCTTCTCGATCTCCTTGGCCAGCCACTCGCCGACCCCGGAGAGGCGCACGTGGCCGAAGGAGTCGAGGGACTCGTCCTTGAGGACCATCTGGCCGTCCTTGGGCATCGCGCCCTCGGCGACGACCACGATCGGCGCGTACGAGGCCTTGAACCGCGAGGTCACATAGGCGCACACCTGGTCGACGTCGAAGCGCTGCTCGGGGATGAGGATGACGTTGGCGCCGCCGGCCAGGCCCGAGTGGATGGCGATCCAGCCCGCGTGCCGGCCCATCACCTCGCAGACGAGGACGCGCATGTGGGACTCGGCGGTGGTGTGGAGGCGGTCGATGGCCTCGGTCGCGATGCCGACGGCCGTGTCGAAGCCGAACGTGTAGTCGGTGGCCGACAGGTCGTTGTCGATGGTCTTCGGGACGCCGACGACGGGCACGCCGTACTCGTCGGTGAGGCGTGCGGCGACGCCGAGCGTGTCCTCGCCGCCGATCGCGATGAGCGCGTCGACCTCCTGCTTGGCGAGGTTCTCCTTGATCCGGCGGATGCCGTCGTCGAGCTTGAGGGGGTTGGTGCGCGAGGAGCCGAGGATCGTGCCGCCGCGGGGCAGGATGCCGCGCACCGCGGGGATGTCGAGCCGTACGGCGTCGCCTTCGAGTGGTCCCCGCCAGCCGTCCCGGAAGCCGACGAAGTCGTAGCCGTACTCCTGCACGCCCTTACGGACGACGCCCCGGATGACGGCGTTGAGCCCGGGGCAGTCGCCGCCTCCGGTCAGTACTCCGACCCGCATGGAAATATCCCTTCGCCGCGGTTGCCTGGTGAAGGTCACGCTAATAGTGATCCAGGTCACTTCGGCATGGTGCGGAAGGTCAATTCCGGTGAATTGTCGGGTAGTTGATCAGCGGATATCACCCGAAGGTGAGTATCGGGCGGTTTACGCCTCGTCCAGGCCCCGCTCTATCGCGTACCGCACGAGCTCCACCCTGTTGTGCAGCTGGAGCTTGCCCAGGGTGTTCTGCACATGGTTCTGGACGGTGCGGTGCGAGATGACCAGGCGTTCGGCGATCTGCTTGTAGCTCAGGCCCTTGGCGACCAGCCGCAGCACCTCGGTCTCGCGGTCGGTGAGCTGCGGGGCCCTGGGCTCGCCGGCGCCGGTGGCCGGGGCGGGCTCGGAGGCCAGGCGGCGGTACTCGCCGAGGACCAGGCCCGCGAGTCCGGGCGTGAAGACGGGGTCGCCGACGGCCGTGCGGCGCACGGCGTCGGTCAGCTCCTCCGTGGACGCCGACTTGAGCAGATATCCCGTGGCGCCGGACTTCACCGCCTCCAGGACGTCGGCGTGCTCACCGCTGGCGGACAGGACGAGGACGCGCAGCGCCGGGTTGGCGCCGACCAGCTCCTTGCAGACCTGGACGCCCGGCTTGGCGGGCAGGTTCAGGTCCAGGACGAGGACGTCGGGCGCGGCGGCCCTCGCCCGGCGCACCGCCTGCTCGCCGTCGCCCGCCGTGGCGACCACGTCGAAGCCGGACTCGGCCAGGTCGCGGGCGACCGCGTCGCGCCACATCGGGTGGTCGTCGACCACCATGACCTTGATCGGGCCCTGCTGCTCGCTCATCCTCGCTCCGCCTTCCCCCGTGCAGCCTTCGGGTGCCCCGGGTCCTTCGGTACCTTCAGTTCGACCTCGGTGCCCTGGCCCGGGACCGAGATCAGCTCGGCCGTGCCGCCGATGTCGCGCAGCCTGCCACGGATCGACTGGGCCACGCCGAGCCGCCCCTCACCCTCGGCCTGGGCGAGCCGCCCCGCCGGGATGCCCGGGCCGTCGTCGCGCACCGTCACGATCACCGCGTCCGGCTCGTCCTCGACCAGGATCCAGGCGCGGGCGCTGTCCCCCGCGTGCTTGCGGACGTTGTCCAGGGCGGCGCCGACCGCCGCTGCCAGCTCCTTCGCGGCGGCGTGGGCCAGCCGCACCGGGGCGCCGGGCTCCGAGAAGGTGACCTTCGCGGTGGCGTACGGCACGAGGAGCGCGCGCAGATCGAGCGGGCCCTCCTCGTCGGGCTCCTCCACCGCGCGGACGACCGCGCCCTGGGACTCGTCCTCCGACACCCGCGACGCCGGCAGTAAACCGCCGGCGACCAGGGTGCGCAGGGCCACCTCCTGCTCGCCGGCCATCCGGCCCAGCTCCGCGGCCTCGCCGCCGAGCACGGCACCGCGGCGCTGCACCATCGCGAGGACCTGAAGAACACTGTCGTGGATGTCTCGGGCGAGCCGCTCCCGCTCGCGGGTCGCGGCCTCGATCTCCAGGGCGCGCGCGAGGGTGCGCTCGGAGGCGCGGGCGACTTCGACGACGTAGCCGATCGCGATGGAGGCGACCCACACGAGGATCACGTTGTGCACGGTGTCCCGGGCGGGGGCCTGGCGCTCGAAGACGTTGGCGACGGCGACCGCCGTCGAGGCGAAGGCCGCCCAGCGCCAGCCGCCCTTGACCGCGAACGCCAGGACGGACCCCGCGGTCCATATCGACGGCAGCGTCGGCCCGCCCGCGACGATCCGCTCGTGCGCGTCGGCGAGCGGCGTGAGGAGGATGCCGACGAGCGCGATGGTGAGGTCGGCGGCCAGGAACCGCTTGGTGCAGCTCGCCGCGTTCGCGACCTTGGGGAGGGTCGCCAGGGTCCAGCCGCACAGCACGGCGTAGTAGGCGACGGCGACCCACGGACGGTCGAACGTGCCGTACGCGGTCGCGAAGAGCCCGACGGCGTACAACATCGTGAGCACGCGGTATCCGGTCAGCGCACGCCACAGCGGCTGCTCGACCGACATACTCATGACTCTGACCCGCTTGGCCATGTCCCCCACCCCCACCCCTGACGGACGCGTCTAGGAGCCGGACCGTTCCTTCTCCAGGGCCTGCCGGGCCTCGAGTTCCTTCTGCGCCTGCTTTTCGGCGTCCTTCTGGGCCTGCTTCTCGGCCTTCGCCGCGTCCGCGATCTGCCGCTTCGCGGCCGTGGCGTACATGTCGACGTACTCCTGGCCGGAGAGCTTCATGATCTCGTAGATGACCTCGTCGGTCACCGCGCGCAGCACGAAGCGGTCGTGCTCCATGCCGCTGTAGCGGCCGAAGTCCAGCGGCTTGCCGATGCGGATGCCCGGGCGCATCAGCTTGGGCATCACCTTCCCGGGCGGCTGGATCTTCTCGGTGTCGATCATGGCGACCGGGATGACGGGCGCGCCGGTGGCGAGTGCCACGCGCGCGAGACCGCCGGGCTTGCCGCGGTACAGCCGGCCGTCGGGCGAGCGCGTGCCCTCCGGGTAGATACCGAACAGCTCACCCCGCTCGATGACTTCGATGCCGCTCTTGATGGCCGCCTCGCCCGCGCCGCGCGCGCCGGAGCGGTCCACCGGCAGCTGACCGACGCCCTTGAAGAAGGCGGCCGTCATACGCCCCTTGATGCCGGGAGTCGTGAAGTACTCGGCCTTCGCGATGAAGGTCACCTTGCGGTCGAGGACCGCGGGCAGGAAGAACGAGTCCGAGAACGACAGGTGATTGCTCGCCAGGATGGCGGGTCCCTCGGCGGGAATGTTCTCGAGGCCTTCCACCCAGGGCCTGAAGGCAAGCTTCAGTGGCCCCCCGATGGAAAACTTCATGGCGCCGTAGATCAACCGAATGCCTCCTGTGTCTGTCGATCAGACCCTATCCCGGGGCACCCTCAAAGGAGCCGACGACCCTGGTCGGTGTCAGTGCGGTCGCGTACGGTGAAGTACGCCTCGAAGCCTCGGGGCACGCTCGTCGTGCTTTTCGTGATCACCCCCCTCATGAACACCCACCTCATGAACAGGAGACCGAAGGTGCCGGTCCTTCCTGGAGCCGAGCCGTACCGCCACGAGGGCGGGGAGGTCGGCGTCCTCCTCTGCCACGGCTTCACCGGTTCCCCGCAGTCGCTGCGCCCCTGGGCGGAGTATCTCGCCGAGCGCGGTCTGACCGTGTCGCTGCCCCTGCTGCCCGGGCACGGCACGCGCTGGGAGGACATGCAGCTCACCGGCTGGCAGGACTGGTACGCGGAGCTGGACCGCGAGCTGCGCGCCCTGCGCGACCGCTGCACACAGGTGTTCGTCTTCGGTCTGTCCATGGGCGCCGCGCTGGCGATGCGGCTGGCCGCGAAGCACGGGGACGAGATCAGCGGCCTCGTGCTCGTCAACCCGGCGAACAAGGTGCACGGCCCGGCCGCGTACGCCCTTCCGGTGCTGCGGCACCTCGTCCCTTCCGTGAAGGGGATCATCAGCGACATCGCGAAGGAGGGCGGCGTCGAGATCGGCTACTCCCGCGTCCCGCTGCACGCGGCCCACTCCATGCGGAACCTCTACGCGCTGGTCGACGGCGAGCTGCCCCAGGTCACCCAGCCGATGCTGCTGCTGCACAGCCCGCAGGACCATGTGGTGCCGCCGGCCGACTCGGCGCGCATCCTCAGCCGGGTGTCGTCCACGGACGTGACGGAGAGCCTGCTGGAACAGAGCTACCACGTGGCGACGTTGGACCACGACGCGGACCGGATCTTCGAGGAGAGCTACGCCTTCCTCGGCAGGCTCGCACCCGCCGTCGGCAAGAAGTCCGGGGTGGGACACGTGGACCAGCAGGAAGGGACGGCCACCGGTGGCTGAGCACGACTCCGACCGCGAGCCGGAGGAGAAGGGCGTGCCGATCGACGAGGAGGCCGCGTGGGCGGCGATCGTCGCCGGGTACGGCGAGGAGCCGCCGGACCCGCCCGGCGCGAAGCCGTTCAAGTCGATAGAGGACCTGGCACTCCTCGATCCGGAGACCAACGACGGCGACGCGGGAGCCGGTTCGGGTGCGGACCCGGGATCAGAATCGGATGCGGACCCGGGATCGGACTCCGCCTCGGACGCCGGCTCCGGGTCCGGGTCCGCCGACAAGCCCTCGGCCGGTAAGCCGCTGGGCAGTTCGGTCGCCTTCGCGCCGGGCATCGGCGGCGGCCCGCGCGACTACGCGGCGCCGGACGCGTCCGAGGACGACTTCGACGAGGACGACGAGGGCCATTTCGTACCGCCGGAGCCGCCGCCGCTGCCCGCGGCCGACGCGACGGCGAAGTTCGCCTGGCTCGGGGTGGTGGGCGGGCCGATCCTGCTCCTGCTGGCGGTCCTTCTGGGCTGGGACATGACCTGGTGGCTCACCACGGTCGGCATCGGCGGCTTCCTCGGCGGCTTCGCCACGCTGGTGATGCGCATGCGCACGGGTGACGAGGACGACGAGGATCCGGGGCGGGGCGCGGTGGTCTGAGCCCGACCGGCCGAGGCCCGTCCGGAGCAATCCGGGCGGGCCTTTCGCATGCCCGCGGCCCGGGCTTCTCGCCCGCCCCCCGGCCCGGAACTCTCGCAGGCTCCCGGCACTCTCGCAGGCTCCCGGCCCGGAACTCTCGCACGCCCCGGCCCGGAACCTGCCCATGCCCCGGCCCGGATGGAACTCGATCGCGGCGACCGGCGAAAGAGAGGTGAACCACCTGACAGAACCCAAGCCTTCGAGGCGTTCACACGAACGAAAGGAGCCCCGATGACCGTCGGACCGGACGTCGTCGCCCGCGAGGAGCATCGCGAGGAGAGTGACGCCCGCGTGATCGAACGGTCCCGGGACGAGCCCGAGCTGTTCGCCGCCCTCTTCGACCGATACGCCGGCGCCGTGCACCGTTACGCGGCCCGGCGGCTCGGTCCCGAGGCGGCGGAGGATCTGACGGCGGAGACGTTCACCACGGCCTTCAGGCAACGTCACACGTACGACCTCGGCCGGGCCGACGCCCGCCCGTGGCTGTTCGGGATCGCGACCAACCTCGTGGCCCGGCACCGAAGAGCCGAGGCGCGCCGCTTCAAGGCGCTCGCCCGGGTCCCGCAGCCGGTCGAGCACGAGGAGCCGGTCGCGGACCGCGCGGTCGCCAGGGCCGGCGCCACAGGGGTGCGCCGGGAACTGGCGGCCGCGCTGTCCGGGCTCTCCGCCCGGCACCGTGACGTCGTGCTGCTGGTGGCCTGGGGCGGCCTCGACTACGAGGAGGCGGCCCAGGCCCTGGGCGTGCCCGTCGGCACCGTCAGATCACGGCTGCACCGGGCCCGCGGCAGACTGCGCGAAGCACTGGGTGGCACCGATCCGACGGCTTTCCGGGAGGCAGACGCCCATGCATGACTCGCCCGAACTCGACCAGCTGCGCGACTGGGACGCGGGGGCACCCCCGCTCGACGACGAGACCCGGCACCGGGTGCGCGTCCGTCTGTTCGCAGCGATGAACGACCCGGCTCCGGTCGTACGACGCCGCCGTCCCGTCGTGCGCATCGCCCTGACCGCCACCGTGGCCGCGGCGGTCGCCGCCACGGTCCTGGTGGCGGTACGCGACGACGACGGAGGTGCACGGCGCACCGCGACACCGCCCTCCAGCAGCTCCCCGGCGCTGCGGAACGTGAGCGCGCGGACCGTGCTGTACGGGGCGGCGGCGTTCTCGCGCGAGCACGAGACGGCGGTCGCTCCGCGCGACGACCAGTTCATCTACACCAAGGAGATCATCAAGGAGACCGAGCGGGAGACCGGAGCGAAGAAGACCTACGTCGACGAGACCTGGCGGTCCGTGGACGACACCAAGCCCTCATGGATCATGGAGATCGGCAAGGGCTGGTGGTCGGTGCCGTACAAGAAGCGGCCGGGCGACCACGTGGAGTCGGTGTCCATGTGGCCGCCGCAGGACTGGGACACGCTCAAGAGCCTGCCGACCGATCCGGCGAAGCTCATCCTGAAACTCAACTTCGGTGGCAGGACCCCGCACTCGATCGACGAAATCGGGGATCAGGAATGGTCGCAGATCCACTTCTCCCTCGTCGGGCTGCTCATGCTCGTGCCGGTGATGCCGGAGGACCTGCGGCCCGCGGCCTATGAGGCCCTGGCCATGGTGCCGGGGGTGAAGGCGGTGCCGAACCAGAAGGACGCCGCCGGACGGAGGGGTGTCGCGATCACCTTCGACGATCGGTTCTCGCACCGCTCCAACGCCGAGACCGGGGCCGGCAACTCCTTCATCTTCGACCCGGACACCTACGAATTCCTGGGCTTCCGTGACACCCGCACCTCGCACGGCAGGACCTACGACCAGTTCTCGTACCTCGACAGCTGGGCCGTGACCGACAAGGCCAAGCAGCGTCCCCAGGCCGGCTAGGACGCGGGCACTCTGAGGGCGGCCAGGACCGGCAGGTGGTCCGTGGCCGCCCTCAGGTCCGCCTCCGTGACCCCGGGGTGGCCGAGCGGCACCCCGCACGCCAGGACCTCGATGCCCGGGGTGGCGAGGATCGCGTCGATGCGCTGGTGGGGGTCGGCGGGCGTGGAGGTGTACTCGGCGCCCCAGGGGGCCGTCGCCCAGCAGTCCCGGAGCTCGGAGGCGAGGCGCTTGAAGGTGCGGCCGTCGGGGCGTTCGTTGAGGTCGCCGCCCGCGATCGCGTGCGGGGTACCGAGGCGGGCCAGGTGGTCAAGGAGCATGCCGCCCTGTTCGTACCGTTCGTTCTTCTGGAGCGAGAGGTGACAGCTCAGCACACCGAGGCGGGCCCGGCCGAAGCGGACGACGGCGGTGGCGAAGCCGCGCCGGTGCAGACCGGGGGTGAGCGGGAGCAGGACGTCCTCGGTGCGCTCGACCGTGGCCCGCAGCGAGCACAGCAGCGCGGGGCCCGCGGCCGTGGCACCGCCGGAGAGGACCACCTGGCCGCAGGCCGACGCCAGCGGCGCCAGCTTCTTGCGCCAGCGGAAGAACCGCGGCGCCTCCTGGACGAGCACCAGATCGGGTTCGCAGGCGCTGATCACCCGGGCGAGCGCGGCGGTGTCGTCGCGCATCGAGCGGATGTTGTAGCTGAGCACCCGGATGACGGCGGAACCGTCCGGTTCGGTGCGCGAGGGGGGCAGCGGACTGGCGGCAGGGCTGGTCGGCATGGCGATCAAGATACGCCGACGGCTGGGGCCGCGGCGGAAACCGCGGCGCCCGCCGTACCCCTCGCGGGGTGCGGCGGGCGCCGTCGTCACACACGTATGCGCGTTACATGATCGGGTCGGGCTCCCGGGCCAGGTCGGCGGCGCCGACCAGGCCCGCCTTGTTGCCGAGCTGGGCCGCGATGACGTCGGCCACCGGCCGCCAGTTGCCGCCGACCAGCCAGCGCTTGTACGACTTGCGGATCGGGTCGAGGACCAGCTCGCCCTCGTCGGACAGGCCGCCGCCGACGATGAAGGCGGACGGGTCGAAGAGGGAGGCCAGGTCGGCGAGGCCCGCGCCCGCCCAGCGGGCCAGCTCGCGGTAGGAGTCGACCGCGACCGGGTCGCCCTGGCGGGCGGCCACCGAGATGTGCTTGCCCTCGATGCCGTCCGGGGTGCCGTTGCCGAGCGCCAGCAGGACCTCCGCGTTCTCCGGGGTCGCGTTGGCGCGCTGCTTCGCGTACCGCACGAGGGCGCGCCCCGACGCGTACTGCTCCCAGCAGCCCTGCGAGCCGCAGCCGCACAGCAGGCCGTCCGGGACCATCCGGATGTGGCCGAACTCGGCGGCCACGCCGAAGTGGCCGCGGCGCAGCTTGTTGCCGATGATGATGCCGCCGCCGAGGCCCGTGCCCAGCGTGATGCAGATGACGTTGCGGTGGCCCTTGCCCGCGCCGAACTTGTACTCGCCCCAGGCCGCCGCGTTCGCGTCGTTCTCCACGACGACCGGCAGGCCCACGCGCGCCTCGACCTCGTCCTTCAACGGCTCCTGCCGCCAGTGGATGTTCGGCGCGAAGTAGACCGTGGAGCGCTGACGGTTGACGTAGCCCGCGGCACCGATGCCCACTCCGACGATCTCGTGCCCCGCGCGGGCACCCTCCACGGCAGCGGCGATCGCGTCCACGATGGCCTGCGGCGTGGTGGGGGTCGGCACCTTGAAGGTCGAGAGGATGTTGCCTTCCTCGTCGACCACGCCGGCCGCGATCTTCGTGCCGCCGATGTCGACGCCGATGGTGAGTCCCATGAATCCCTCAGTTTCGGTCGAGCCCCGCTACTGCCAACCGTACCCGAGGGGGCTGTCAGTCCAAGTCGATGTGTTCCCCCGGCCCCTGGTCCCCGCCCCGGTGGCGGGGGTCGTGGTCCCGGGCCGTCCAGCGCTTCTCCTGGGCCTCCACGGCGGAGCGGTAGGCGGCGAGCAGCTCGGAGCCGGCCGCGGCCAGATGGTCGAAGACGTCCGGATTGCGCTCGATGACGGGCTCGACGACGGCCTTGGCCTGTCGCACCACCTGGCTGACCATCTGCTGGGCCGTCCCGGAGGTGGCCGCGTCGATCAGCGGCGACTGGAGCCCGGACAGCTTCTCGGCGACGGCGTCGACGAGCTTGCGCAGTTCCTCGGCGGCCGAGCCGGGCTGTGCGCCGTACTGGGCGCGGCGGCGGGCCTTCTCGGCGGCGAGATCCTCGGCGCAGGCCTTGGCCCAGGCGTCGCCGTCGGCTGCGCTCCCGCGAGCGCTCGACTCCGCTCGGCCGGGGGGAACCCGCGTCTCGTCGGCCGCGTCCTCCTGAGCGGCGTCGGACGTGGGGCGCTCTTCGCTCATGGCGGACTCCTGCCTACGGTTCGTACCTCCGACGTTACCCGAACGGGGTACGCGGTTCACCGGATCCGGGGCCACGGACCGCGACTCCGCCGGGAGCTCGCCGTCACCTTTCGCGGGGCCACAGGTCCGGGTCGGGCGCGAAGCGGATCCGCAGCTCGCCCTCGCGCAGGGCGGCGCCGGCCACGGTGCAGCGGCGCAGGGCCGACGGGAGCGGGACGATCCGGCGGAACTGTCCCGCGGTGACGACGAGTTCGTCGCCGCGCCGGAGGAGGTCGAGTTCGTCGCGTATGGCGCCGGGCAGCGGGATGTGCCAGACGAGCACCCCGTCGTCGGCGAGGCGGTCGGCGACGGACCACTCGACCGGCCCAGGCGCGTCGTTGACGCCGGGTACGGCGAGTGCGGCCAGGTCGTCCGCGCCGCGCGGGTCGTGTCCGAGGTGCGGGAGTTCGTGGAGCCGGTACTCCCCCCGCCACTCCTCGAGGAACTTGCGCTGCTGGGCGGCGAGGCCGGCCGACCAGGCGTCGTCGGCCTCCTCGGGCAGGAGCCGGTTCGCGATCAGGGTGTCGATGCGCACGGCGCGCAGGGCGAAGCCGGTGGCGGCGGCGCGGACGGCGTCGGCGCCGGCCGGTCCGGGCTCGGCGACCAGTCGTACGGTCGTGGCGCGGTCCTCGACGACCGCCTCGACCGCGGCGAGCTCCACGTCCCAGCGGGCGGCCGTCTCGTACAGCCAGTCCGCGGGCATCGGGACGCCGGCGAGCCGGCCGAGCACGGGGCGCAGGGCGCGGGCCGCCTGGCGTTCGGGCGGGAGGAGGCGGCGCAGATAGCGGCGCAGCTCCTCGGGGAGGGCGAGGAGGGCGAGCGCCTGCGGGGCCGGGGGGAGGTCGACGACGAGGAGGTCGTACGCCTCGGAGAGCGCGGCGTCGCGCAGGGCGCGCAGCAGGGCGAGTTCCTCGGCGCCGGGGAGGGGGGTGAGTTCCTCGGCGTCCAGGCGGGCGGCGCCGAGGAAGTCGAGGGCGGTGGCGGCGCGGTCCTGGAAGGCGGTGAGGTCCGCGCGGAAGCGGTCGGCGGCGTCGGGGCGCCAGGCGGTCAGGCCCGGTGCGGCTTCGACGGGGGCCCCGCCCGTCGGTACGCCGAGGGCGGCACCCAGGGTGTCCGTGCGGTCGGCGCTGAGCACGAGGGTCCGGGTGCCCGTACGGCTCGCCCTCAGCGCCGTGGCCGCGGCGACGGTGGTACGGCCGGAGCCGCCGGGGCCTGTGATCAGGAGGGTGCGCATAAGGGTGAACGCTACCCGTGCCTGGCCGGCGGACCTGGCTGGTCCCGATGGCGGAGCCCGTTCCCGGTGTCCGTGGGGCCGCGCCCCCGGCCCCCGCCGCGGCCGACCCCTACTTCTCCTCCGACTCCACCCTCTTCTTCAGGCCGGCCAGCGCGCGGTCGATGATGACCTTCTCCGCCTTGCGCTTGATCATGCCGAGCATGGGGATCTTGACGTCGACCGTGAGCTGGTACGTCACCTCGGTCGCGTCCGAGCCCGCCGGCTTCAGGAGGTAGGAGCCGTCCAGGGAGCGGAGCATCTGGGACTTGACCAGGCTCCAGGACACCTCGTGGTCGCCCGTCCAGGTGTACGCCAGGACCTGGTCGTCCTTGATCGCGCCCGCGTCCATGACGAGCCGGACCTGCTCGGCGCGGCCCTGGCCGTCGGTCCCGAGGACCTCCGCCTCCTTCACCTCGCCCGTCCAGTCCGGGTAGCGGGCGAAGTCGGCGATCACTTCCATGACGTCGGCCGGTGCCGCCTCGATCATGATGCTCGAGCTGGTGTGTTCCGCCATCGCCGTGGCTCCTCCAGGTGCGGTCCGGTGAGGGAGGGTGGTGCGCACGTGTGTGCAGCGTGAAGGCTACCGCGCACAGCCACCGGCGCTGTCACCCCACCTGACGTATCGGCACCCGGAGCGCTCGAAGCCGCTCACCACTCCAGCGCCCACGGCTTGCCGGACCCCGCGAAGTGCCCCACGTTCACGCACTCCGTCGCCCCGATCCGCATCCGGCGCACCAGCGGCTGGTGGACGTGGCCGAAGAGGGAGTAGCGCGGGCGGGTGCGGCGGATGGCGTCCAGCAGCGCCCGGCTGCCGCGCTCGAAGCGCCGCGCCACCGTGTCGTAGACCAGCTCCGGCACCTCCGGCGGGATGTGGCTGCACAGCACGTCCACCTCGCCGACCGCCTCGATCTTCGCCGCGTACTCCTCGTCGCTGATCTCGTAGGGCGTCCGCATGGGCGTGCGCAGTCCGCCGCCGACGAAGCCGAAGGTCCAGCCGCCGATCTCCACCCGCTCGCCGTCCAGCACGGTCGTGCCGGGTCCGGCGTACTCACGCCACAGTGTCGGCATGTCGACGTTTCCATAGGTCGCGTACGTCGGCGTCGGGAACGCGGCGAACATCTCCGCGTACTGCTTGCGTACCGCCTTCTCGATGGCGGCCGCCCGGTCGCTGCCGATGCCGGACCACAGCTCGGCGCCGAACGCCCGCGCCTCCTCGAAGCGGCGGGCGGTGCGCAGCTCGACGATGCGGTCCGCGTTCGCCACACCGAACAGGTCCGGGAAGATGCCGCGCGAGTGGTCGGCGTAGTCGAGGAAGAGCACGAGGTCACCGAGGCAGATCAGGGCGTCCGCGCCGTCGCCGGCCCGGGCCAGGTCACGCGCGTTGCCATGCACATCGCTGACCACATGGATGCGCTTCCTGCGGTTGCCGCCTGGTGAGAGTGCCATGGCGATCAAGCGTAAGCGTGTGCGGCAAAGGTGAATAGAGCGGGCCGGACCTGCGATTACTGGCTAGTCAGTAACCGCGTGCACTACCGTGATCGCAGGAACGCCACCATGTGTGACGCACAGAACATCTGGCCGGGACCCCCTGTCGAAGAAGCCATACCGGCGGGTAACGTCCGGGCAGTCCAGTCGTGCTCAGGAATTCAACAATGATGTCCCGAGCACCTGCCCGAGCCTTGGACCGCACCGTCGCATCACACAGAGTCGTGGCGCCGGCGCCCTATGAGGAGCAGCAGTCTTGCGCGAGTTCAGCCTTCCGGCTTTGTACGAGGTCCCTGCGGACGGCAATCTGACCGACATCGTCCGCAGAAACGCCGCGCAGCATCCTGACGTCGCCGTCATCGCCCGCAAGGTCGGCGGCAGCTGGCAGGACGTCACCGCCACCGCCTTCCTCGCCGAGGTGCGCGCCGCGGCGAAGGGGCTCATCGCCTCGGGCGTCCAGCCGGGCGACCGGGTCGGCCTGATGTCCCGTACCCGCTACGAGTGGACGCTGCTCGACTTCGCGATCTGGAGCGCGGGCGCGATCACCGTGCCGGTGTACGAGACCAGCTCCCCCGAGCAGGTGCAGTGGATCCTCGGCGACTCGGGCGCGACCGCCTGCGTCGTCGAGCTGGACACGCACGCGGCCTCGGTGGAGTCGGTGCGCGACCGGCTGCCCGCCCTCAAGCACGTCTGGCAGATCGACACCGGCGGCGTGGAGGAGCTGGGGCGCCTCGGCAGGGACGTCAGCGACGCCACCGTCGAGGAGCGCAGCTCGCTCGCCAAGGCCGACGACCCGGCGACCATCGTCTACACGAGCGGCACGACCGGCCGTCCCAAGGGCTGCGTCCTCACCCACCGCGCCTTCTTCGCGGAGTGCGGCAACATCGTGGAGCGGCTGCGCCCGCTCTTCCGCACGGGCGAGTGTTCCGTCCTGCTCTTCCTGCCGCTCGCGCATGTCTTCGGACGGCTCGTGCAGGTCGCGCCGATGATGGCGCCGATCAAGCTGGGCTGCGTCCCGGACATCAAGAACCTGACCGACGAACTGGCCGCGTTCCGGCCGACGCTGATCCTCGGTGTGCCGCGCGTCTTCGAGAAGGTCTACAACTCGGCGCGCGCCAAGGCGCAGGCGGACGGCAAGGGCAAGATCTTCGACAAGGCGGCGGACACGGCGATCGCGTACAGCCGCGCCCTGGACACCCCGTCCGGCCCGTCCCTCGGGCTGAAGATCAAATACAAGACGTTCGACAAGCTCGTCTACAGCAAGCTGCGGGCCGTTCTCGGCGGCAAGGGCGAGTACGCCATCTCCGGCGGCGCCCCGCTGGGCGAGCGCCTGGGCCACTTCTTCCGCGGCATCGGCTTCACGGTCCTCGAGGGCTACGGCCTGACCGAGTCCTGCGCGGCCACCGCCTTCAACCCCTGGGACCGCACGAAGATCGGCACGGTCGGCCAGCCGCTGCCGGGCTCCGTGATCCGGATCGCGGACGACGGCGAGGTGCTGCTGCACGGCGAGCACCTGTTCAAGGAGTACTGGAACAACGAGGGCGCGACCGCCGAGGCGCTTGCCGACGGCTGGTTCCACACCGGTGACATCGGCACCCTCGACGAGGACGGGTATCTGCGGATCACCGGCCGCAAGAAGGAGATCATCGTCACCGCGGGCGGCAAGAACGTCGCCCCGGCCGTGATCGAGGACCGTATCCGCGCGCACGCGCTGGTCGCGGAGTGCATGGTGGTCGGCGACGGACGCCCGTTCGTGGGCGCGCTCGTCACCATCGACGACGAGTTCCTGGGCCGTTGGGCCGCCGAGCACGGCAAGCCGGCCGGCTCCACCGCGGCGTCGCTGCGGCAGGATCCGGATCTCCTCGCGGCGGTCCAGAGCGCTGTCGACGACGGCAACGCCGCGGTGTCGAAGGCGGAATCGGTGCGGAAGTTCCGCATTCTGTCCTCCCAGTTCACCGAGGAGTCGGGCCACCTCACGCCGTCCCTGAAGCTCAAGCGTCATGTGGTGGCGAAGGACTACGCGGACGAGATCGAGGCGATCTACCAGAAGTAGGCGGCCCCGGTCGGGCGGTTCATGGCGCGGTGTCCTCGGCGAGGACCCGCGCCATGGTGCGTTCCGCGAGCGCGGTGATCGTCACGAACGGGTTGACGCCGATCGACCCGGGGACGAGCGAGCCGTCGGTGACGTACAGCTTCGAATACCCCTTCACCCGGCCGTAGTTGTCCGTCGACTTCCCGAGTACGCAGCCGCCCAGCGGGTGGTACGTGAAGTCGTCGGCGAAGGTCTTGTTGTTGCCGAAGAGGTCGTACCGGTAGATCGTCGCGTTGGCCGAGTTGATCCGGTCGAAGAGCTTCTTGGCCATGCTCACGGACACGGCGCTCTGGGCGGCGCTCCAGCCGAGCTTCGCGGAGTCGCTCGCCGCGTCGTACGTGAAGGACGCCCGCTCCGGGTTCTTGGTGATCGCCAGATAGAGGCTGATCCAGTGCTCCAGCCCCATGGGCAGCGGGGCGATCTCGGCGAAGACGGGGTTCGAGGTGTTCGCCCAGTCGTCGATGCCCATGACGGGCATGGTGGACTGGTTGGCCCCGACGGTGTCCCAGATGTGGTTCGCCCGGCCGGTCATCACATTGCCGTTGGTGCCCCAGCCGGTGCCCACGCTCGCGTCGAGGGCGGGCAGGGCGCCCGTCTCCCGGGCCCGGACGAGGAGTTCGGAGGTGCCGAGGCTGCCGCCGCCGAGGAACAGGTAGGTGCAGCTGTACTGCTTGGTCTCGACGACCGCGCCGGTGGTGTCGATCCGGTCGGCGGTCAGCAGGTACGTCCCGTCGCTCGCCCTTCGTATCTCGCGGACCCTCTCCAGTGTGTGGATGGTGACGTTGCCGGTGCCCAGCGCCGAGGCGAGGTACGTCTTGTCGAGGCTGCGCTTGCCGTAGTTGTTGCCGTAGATGACCTCGCCGGCGAGGGCGGACTTGGTGGCGGTGCCGGCCGCCTCGCGCTGCATGTAGCCGAAGTCGTAGACGTTCGGTACGAAGGTGGTCTTCAGGCCGGTGTTCGTGGCCGCCTTCCGCGAGGTCCGGGTGAACCGGTACCACTCGGTGGACTCGAACCAGGCGGGGTCGACCGTGTTGACGCCGAGCATGGTGCGGGCGCGCGGGAAGTACGTGCTGTACATCTCGGCGGCGTCCACGGTCGGGAACTGCTCGGCGAAGTACGACTGGAGCGGGGTGACGGCCATGCCGCCGTTGACCAGGGAGCCGCCGCCGACGCCCCGGCCGACGTACACGGACATGTTGGCGAAGTGCACCCGGTCCAGGACGCCCGGGTACGGGCTGATGTCCTTGTTGACGACGTCCAGCCACAGGAACTCGGCGAGCGGCGCCTCGGTGCGCGTCCGGAACCACATGGATCTCCGGTCCGGGGCGCTGGTGGAACAGAAGACCTTGCCGTCGGAGCCGGGTGTGTTCCAGAGTCCGCCCATCTCGATGACGAGCGTGCGGAGGCCGGCCTGGCCGAGGCGGAGCGCGGCCACGGCGGCGCCGTAGCCGGAACCGACCACGATGGCGGGTGCGGTCTCGACCGCGTCGGGCTCGGCGGCCCGCGCCGACTGGAGGCCGATCCGGGTGAAGCCCAGGGTGGCCGCCGTCTGGAGGGCGGCCATACCAAGGATTTGACGGCGAGTCAGGTGACGATGCGTCAGTTTTTCTGTCATGCGCGCAGCATGGGCGGATTATTCCGTTCCGCCTAGGGTCACGGCACGCTTTGGGGCACCGATTTGGGGCCGCGTCGAGGCGGGGGCTGGGCGCGCCCCGAAGCCGGGGCCTGGGCGCGCCCCGAGCGGCGATGCGCACCGCGCCGACGCAGAGTCATACGCTCACCCCGAGGCAGGGGCCTGGGCGCGCCCCGAGCGGCGATGTGCACCGCGCCGACCGCAGGGGCCCGCGTCCCGGGCAGCGGTGTGCGCCGCGCGGAGGGGAATCCTGTGCTCGTCTCAGAGCAGGGTCTTGAGCTTCTCCGCCAGCAGGTCCCAGCGCCACTTCTCCTCGACCCACTCGCGGCCCCGCTCGCCCATGCGGCGGCGCAGCTCGGGGTCGCCGAGGAGCGTGACGACGCGGTCGGCGGCCGCTTCCGGGGAGCCGCCGCGCACCACCCAGCCGGTCTCGCCGTCGAGCACCGCGTCGGGCGCCCCGCCGGAGTCGCCCGCGACCACGGGCAGCCCGGTCGCGGACGCCTCCAGATAGACGATCCCGAGCCCTTCGACATCGAGCCCGCCCCGGCGCGTACGGCACGGCATCGCGAACACGTCCCCCGCCCCGTAGTGGGCGGGCAGCTCCGACCAGGGCACGGCCCCGGTGAAGCGGACCGAGCCGGCGACCCCGGTCTCGTCCGCGAGCCTGCGCAGCTCCTTCTCGTACGGCCCGCCGCCGACGATCAGCAGGACGGCCTCCGGCTCCTTGGCGAGGATGTGCGGCATGGCGAGGATCAGCGTGTCCTGACCCTTGCGGGGAACGAGCCGCGAGACACAGACGACCACCGGACGGTCGGTGAGCCCGAGCCGGGCGCGGACCTCGGCGCCGCCCGAGCCGGGGTGGAAGGTCTTCTCGTCGACGCCGGGCGGCAGCTGGACCATCCTGCCGGCCGCTTCCGGCGTCAGCGCGGCGGCGATCCGCGAGCGCGTGTACTCGCCGAGATAGGTGATCGTGTCCGTGGACTCGCCGATCCTGCGCAGCAGCTGACGCGAGGCGGGCAGCTGAGCCCAGCCGGCCTCGTGCCCGTGCGTGGTGGCCACCAGCCGCTCGGCGCCCGCCCTGCGCAACGCGGGCGCCATCAGACCGAGCGGAGCCGCCGCACCGAACCACACCGACGTACAGCCGTGCTCCCGCAGCAGCCCGACGGCCCGCCGGGTGGCGCCCGGCGTCGGCAGCAGCATCGTGGTGCGGTCGCGTACGACGGTGAAGGGCTGCTCGGCGTCGAAGGCAGCCGTCGCCTCGACGCCCTCGCGGCCGCGCTTCCACGTGGAGGCGTAGACGACCAGCCGCTCGGGGTCCAGGCGCAGCGCCATGTTGTGCAGGAACGCCTGGATCCCGCCGGGCCGGGGCGGGAAGTCGTTGGTCACGATCAAGGTCTTGTGCATCGCAGGTCGACAGTACCGAACCCGTCCACGCGTGGTACTCACAGCTCCCCCCGGCCGTGCTTCACGGCTCTCGCACAGCCCTCCGGGAGATCATGGCCGCCCGCACGAGAGGCAGCGGGTAGCTTCGAGAAGCACGAGAAGGACACGGACAGGGGCGCAAAGGTGGACATCGCGGGCACGAGAAGGTTCCCGGCCTGGCTCCTGGCCTCCTGGGGCCTGACCAGGCTGGCGCTGCTGCTGTTCGTCTTCAAGGTGTTCGTCTTCCCGGGCCCGGACGTCACCGGCGACGTCTCGGTGATCTACCAGGGCTGGTACGAGACCCTGCGCACCGGCACCTTCCCGCTCGACGACGTCACCTGGCAGTACCCGCCCGCCGCCGCGCTCGCCATCCTCTCCCCCGCCCTGCTGCCCTTCCTCGACTACGCGTCGGCGTTCTTCGTCCTGGCCTTCCTCGCCGACCTGGCGGTCTTCTGTCTGCTCCAGTACACGGGCCTGCGCCCGGGCAGGACGCTGCGCGGCGCCTGGGTGTGGGTGGTGGGCGTCGCCCTGCTCGGCCCGACCGTGTACGCCCGCTACGACGTGATGGTCACCGCGGTCGCGGTCGCCGCACTGCTCGCGGGGGCCCGGCATCCGCGCGTGACGGGGGCGCTGATCGGCTTCGGGGCGCTGCTGAAGGTGTGGCCGGTACTGCTGCTGGTGGGCGCCGCCAGACGCCGGGTCTGGGCCTCGGCGACGGTGACCGTCGTCGCGGTCGCCTCCCTCTTCGCCCTGGCCATGCCCGGCGCCTTCGCCTTCCTGACCTTCCAGCGCGAGCGGGGCACCGAGGTGGAGTCGCTGGGCTCCCTGGTCTTCCATGTCGCCCGGCACTTCGGCTGGAACGGCCAGGTGCTGCTCAACTACGGCTCGGTGGAGTTCCTGGGCCCGTATGTCGGCGCGGTGAGCACCGCGGCCCTGTTCCTGACCGCGGTCGCCTTCGGCTGGCTGCTGCTGTGGCGGCTGCGCGCCAAGCGGTTCCTGGCGCACACGCTCGCGGACGCGGCGTTCACGGCGGTGCTGATGTTCACCGCCACGAGCCGGGTGATCAGCCCGCAGTACATGGTGTGGCTGGTCGGGCTCGCCGCGGTCTGTCTGTGCTTCCGGGGCAGCCGCATGACCGTGCCCGGCGGGCTGGTCCTCGCCGCGTGCTTCGTGACCGTGCTGGAGTTCCCCGTCTGGTTCTCGCACGTGGTCGGCAGCGACTGGATGGGCATCACACTGCTGTTCGCGCGCAACGGCCTCCTGATGGCCGCCGCGCTGACGGCCGCCCTGGAACTGTGGCGCGGCACGGTCCTGCCGCCGGTCCCCACGGTGCCCGGTCAGGCCACCCGCACCAGGGAGTCCCTGGCGTCCTCCTGACGGCGCACGCCGGGCAGGAGCGCGGCGCACTGCACCACCATGGCCAGCGCCAGGGCCAGACAGATCCCGGGCAGCCCGAGCCCTGACAGGGCGTACGCGAGCGGAAGCTGGACCGCCGTGCCGAGCAGCGTCACCCGCAGCAGCACAGGAGCGCCCCCGCTCCCCTCGAAGACCCCGCCGAGCGCGATGAAGCAGGCCATCAGCAGCAGATAGGGCCCGACGCAGCGCAGAAAGAGCACGCCCTGGTGCGCGACCTCGGGCCCGGCGCCGAAGGCGCGCATGACCCAGGGGGCGAGCACGCAGAGCAGGGCCGAGGCGAGCAGTCCCACCGTCCCCGAGACGACGACGGCCTGCCGCCCGATGGCCCGCCGCTCTCCCCCGCTCCCGGCTCCGGCCGAGCGGGAGGACGCCCGTCGGTCCGCGCCTCGCGTGTGCGCCGTGTGGATCGAGGCGGCCTGGCGCACCGCGTAGAAGGCCATGGTGGCGACGTACATCACCTTGTACGCGATCGAGTACGCGGCCACGGCGGTCACCCCGAGCCGGGCCACGATCGCGACGAGCACCAGCGCCCCGCCCTGGCGCACGGTGAAGTCGGCGGACATGGGCAGGCCGGTGCTCAGGGTCCGGCGCAGGGCGGCGCCGGTGGCCTCGGCGGGCCGGACGGCCGCGGCCCCGCGGAGCAGCGCGTTGCGGCGCAGGGCGAGCAGACCCACGCCGAGCGCGGCGCAGCGGCACAGCACCGTGGAGACGGCGGCGCCCCGGACGCCGTACCGGTGGATGAGCAACGGGTCGAGGGCCAGGATCAGCCCGTTGGCAAGCAGGGCGAGGCGCATCGGGGTGCGGGTGTCGCCGGCGCCCTTGAGGATGCCGTCGACGAGGTTCTGCGCGTAGAAGACGGTGATGCCCGGCAGGGAGATCGCGAAGTAGCCGACGGCGAGGGGCAGGGCCGGGCCCTCGCCGCCCAGCACCAGCCGGGCGAGCGGCTCGCGCAGCAGATATCCGCAGCCGGCGACCACCGGCGTGACCACCGCGCACAGCGCCCATCCCCCGCGCACGGCCGCCCGCACCGCGCCGGGGTCCTGCGCTCCCCTGGCGTGCGCGACCAGGACGGTCGTACCGGAGGCGAAGACCAGGGCGACTCCGAGCAGCACGTTCTCGGTGTTGGTGGCGACGGCCACGGCGGCCACGGCCGGGCCGCCGAGCCGGGAGACCCAGACGGTGTTGATGATCCCGGCGGCCACGGAGGCCAGCAGCGAGAAGTAGACGGGGCGGGCGAGCGAGATCAGTTGGGCGCGGTGGGCGTTCATGGGACCCCCTCGATGAGAGCTGCCTCGACGTGAGCTCCCTCAGGGCGGTATCTCGATTCGAGGTAGCCCGATTAGAGGTATCATTCTCGTACGACGACGGCAAGGTACGACGACGACAAGAAGGAGCCGACCCGGTACTGGAGCTGTCGTCGCCGGATCGGCCGGGCCGGGCCATCGGACGGGATCAGCCGAGCTGAGCCTTCAGATAGGCCCGCCACTGCGCGGTGAACTTCCGCGGCGTCGTGCCGAGTACGTCCTTCAGGGCGCCCTCGACCGCTCCCGCCCGCTTCCGGTGGTCCCCCACGGCCCGGTAGAAGTCGTCGAGCCGGACCTCTCCCCAGTGGTCCGCGATCATCCGGCAGGCCATCCAGCCGCCCTCGTACGCCTTCGCCAGCTTCCCCGCGTCCCCGCTGAAGCCGAAGTCCGCGTCGGCCGGCAGAGCGGCCGGCAGCTGCCCCTCCCGCACGGCCCGGTCCAGCTCCGGGGCGATCTGCGCCGCCGTGCGCCCCGAGCCGCGGTAGCCGACCCAGTCCGCGTAGCCCTCGGAGAGCCACAGGGGCGTGGCCGCCGTGGTGTGGGCGCGGGTGGCGACATGGGTGGCCTCGTGGGTGAGGACGACCTGCCTGCCGAAGTCGCCGAGCACGCCGTACGCGTCGGGGTTGACGACGATCCGGTCCGCCGGGGCCTTCGCCGCACCGCCCGCCTCCCCGGTGGTGACCGCCGCGATCCCCCGGTACCCGGACGCCGGCGCGCCGAGCAGCCCCGCCATCCCGTCCAGCGACTTCGGTACGAGCACCACCACCCGCCCCGCCCAGTCGGCGCCCCACGCCTGGGAGGCGGCGGGCACGGCACGGTCCGCCAGGTTCGCGTAACCCCGCAGCACCGAGTCCGGCTGCCCGACACCGAGGACGAGGCTGTGCTCACCGCGGACGATCCGCACGGCCCCCTGCTCCCACAGCTGCTCGCTGGACTTCTTCGCGGGCTCGTCGGACACCACGTACCACCCGCCGTCGCCGCGGGTCAGGCGCAGCATGCGGCCGGCCGTGACGGGCGCACGGTCGTATCCCTTGAGGCGGTAGTGGAGTTCGGCGGTGGCCGTGGCCCGCTCGCCGGAGCGGTGGAAGGCGGTGACGCGGTACGACCAGGAAGCCAGCGGGACACCGCGGAGGTTGCCGAACTCCTCGGCGCCCGTGGCGAGTTGGCCGGCGGCCGGGGCGACGGGCGACTCGGTCGCGAGGAACGCGGACCGGTCCCGGTGCAGCACCGCCGCGGCCCGCCGGTCGAGCACCCGCTGCACCTCGGCCGCCGAGGCGTCCCGCGCGGGCCGGCCACCGCAGCCGACCAGGGCGGCAAGCAGCAGCAGACAGCTCGCCAGCACCCCTGACGTACGCCCTCGACCAGCCACGTTTCCGATCGTACGCGGCGGTTCAGGGCCTCGTGACGGACGAGACCGGCATCATTCCGACCGGGTCGTAGCGCACCGGCGCCCCCGGGTACGGCGCGTGGATCACCTGGCCGTTGCCGACGTACATCCCGACATGGCCGGCATCCGACCGGTACACGACCAGATCGCCGGGCTGCGCCTGGGAGAGCGGCACCTGCCGGCCGGCGTACCGCTGCTCCTGCGAGGTGCGCGGCAGACCGACGCCGGCCTGCGCGTACGCCCACTGCATCAGTCCCGAACAGTCGAAGCCGCCGGGCCCGTTGGCGCCCCACACATACGGGCGGCCGAGCGCGGAGCGGGCCGCGGCGACGGCGGCCCCCGCGCGACCGCCCGGCGCGAGGACACCGGTGAGGTCGGGCATGCCGGAGCGACCGGCCCGCGACGCCCGTTCGAAGGCGGCGCGCTGGGCGTCCGGCAGCGCGTTGAGCAGCCGGCGCGCCGCCGCCAGCTTCTGCTCGACGGTCCGCTTGTGCCGGGCGACGGCCTTGCGGCTCTTCTCCAGCTCGGCCAGCCGGCCCGCGGCCTCCGCGCGCTCCTGGGCGACGTCACGCATGGCGTGCTGGAAGTCCTTCAACCGGGTCGCCTGACGGGCGCTGACGCGATGGAGCGCGGCGGCCCGGTCAAGATAGTCGTCCGGGTTGTCGGAGAAGAGCAGGGCGAGCGAGGGGTCCAGGCCGCCGGAGCGGTACTGGGCGCCGGCGAGCGAACCGAGCGCGTCCCGCATGGTGTTGATGCGCTCCTGCTGCCGGGCGATCTCGTCCTGCGCCTGCGACACCTGCTCGCGCAGGACGTCGGCGCGCTCGTCGGCCTTGTTGTACGCCTCGGTGGCCCGTTCGGCCTCCTCGTACAGGCGGTCCACCCGGGCCCGGGTGTCGTCGTGCGGGGCGGCGTCGGCCGGTACGGCGCCGAGTGCCGCTGCCGCGGTGGACAGTGCGCAGACCGCGGCACCGGCGCCCCGGTTGAAGCCGGACGGTGCAAGGCGGCGATGGGACCCCACGTGTAGCCGCACTCCCTTCCGCTGACGGACCCCCGGAGTTGGGGGAAACGCGGCAGACAGTAGCCGTGCGATCACACTCCGGCCAAAGGCCCCGACCGGCGCACAACGCCGACGCCCCGCCTCTGACGCAGGTCATCGGCGGGGCGTGGGGTCAGCGGGAGTCACCGCAATTCGCCCGATTGGGCGGCGCGGGGAGGGGGCCCTCAGCGGGTCCCGAAGGGTGTCAGATGCGGACGCCGAACTGGAACGGCATGTTGCCGATCGCCTCGTAGCGCACGACGGTGCCGGTACGCGGGGCGTGCAGCACCTGGCCGTTGCCCGCGTAGAAACCGACGTGGTGCTGGTCGCCGTAGAAGATGACCAGGTCGCCGACCTGGAGGTCGCTCTGCGAGTAGATGCGGGTACCGGCGTTGGCCTGCGCCTGCGAGGTGCGGGGGATGGAGACGCCGGCCTGCGCGTAGGCCCAGGAGGTCAGACCCGAGCAGTCGAAGGAGGAGGGGCCGGAGGCGCCGTAGACGTAGGGCGAGCCGATCTTCGACTGCGCGGCGGCGTACGCGGACGCGGCGCGCCCGGAGGCGGGCTTGGCGGAACCGCTGTCGTCGAGGGCGCTGCGCTCGCTGGCGCGGCTGGCGCGGCTCTGCTCGGCGGCGAGGGCCGCCTTCTCCTTGGCGGTCAGGGTGTTGAGAACCTTCTGCGCCTCGGCGAGCTTGCCCTGGACTTCCTTCTTCTTCTTGCTGAGCTCCGTGCGGGTGTCGGCAAGGTCCGCGAGCTTCTCGGAGGCTTCCTTGCGCTGCTGGGCCAGCGAGCGCTGCTTCTCCTGGATCTTCTTGAGCGCGTCGACCTGCTGACTGCTCAGCTGGTCCATCGTGGACGCCTTGTCCAGGAAGTCGTCCGGGTTCGAGGAGAGGAAGAGCTGGACGGAGGGGTCGATGCCGCCGGTGCGGTACTGGGCACTGGCCAGCGAACCGAGGCCGTCGCGCAGGTTGTTGAGCTCTTCCTGACCGCGGGCCACGTTGTCCTGGAGGGTGCCGATCTGCTTCTCGAGCTTGTCCTGCTTCTCCTTGGCCCCGTTGAGCTTCTCGGTGGCCTTCTCCGCCTCTTCGTAGAGCTTGTCGACCTTGGACTTGACCTCGTCCTTGCTCGGCTTCTCACTCGGCGCGGCGTTGGCGGCGTTCGCGCTGAGGACAACTGCTGCCGCTGCGGCGGTGGTGAGCACGGTCACACGGGTGCGGCTCGGCTGCTTGGGTCGACGGTGGGACGCCACGAAGGCGAGCTCCTTCTTCCTCCAGCCGCCTACCGACACGCCGGTGGGCGGTGCCCCTCCGCCGTCACTCCCAATGAGTGATCAACCGAGCGGGGGTTCGAGGCGACCCTAGTGACCTTCCTGTGATCGTTCAAATCCTCACGTGAAAAATCTCGGTCACCGAGCGCATTCTTTACACTCAACTCACATGCTGTAATGCGCGCTTGACGCTACGTTGCGTGAAGGTTCCGCCAATTCGGGCATCACGGACGGATGTTGCGGTTGGTGCGTACGTAACTCATGGGGTGAACGTGACAGATGTCCGCAGCCGTTTGCGAGGGGCAGGTTTGAGCCGCGTTCAGCCGCGCGAGAAGCGCTTGAGGAGCACCACGGACGCCACCGGGCGGGCGCCCGCCTTGGCGATGCCGTCCGCCACCTCGCGGTCGGTGGAGACGACGATGACGGGCCGGCCGGGCGGCTCCGCACGCACCAGCTGACGGATCAGCTCGTCGGCTGTGACGCCCGCTTTGGAGAACAGCACCCGCACTCCGCGCGGCGGCGCGAGCAGCACGGGAGCGGCCAGTTCGGCCCCGTCGAAGACGCACGTCACCTCGGCGCCGGTCTGCGCGGCGAGCTGCGAGAGCTGCCCGAGCAGTCTGAGGCGCTGCTTCTCCAACGGCATCTGCGGATAACCGGTCTTGGTGACGTTGTAGCCGTCGACGACCAGATGCGCCTGCGGCAGCGCGAGCAGCTGGTCGATGATCGCGGGGTCGTTTTCGGACAGCGCACGGGCGGCGATGTCCTTCGGGGTCATTCGTCCCGGTTCGACCGCGTCCACGGTCTCCGCGGGCCGTACGGACACGGGCGGCAGGGCGAGTTCACGCCGCAGCCCCTGCGCCGCGTCGAGCACCGTGTCGAGCAACAGCCGTACGCGCATGTCCTCGACGCTGCGCCCCTCGCGCGCGGCCTTGCGGCTGGCCTCCAGGGCCGCCTCGGTCTCACCGAGCCGCGCCTTGAGCCGCCGGGTCTCGCTCTCGGCGGCGGACACCTGGGCCTGCCCCTCGGCGCGGACGGCCTCGATCTCGCTCTGCACCTTGCGCAGCGCCGCCTCGCCGCGCTTGACGTCACTGAAGGCGCCGCGCAGCTTGCGGTGCAGCGATTCGGCTTCCTTCTTGGTCGATTCCAGCTCGGCGCGCAGCCGCTCGGTCTCCGCCTTCGTCCGGCCGCGGGCCTCGGCCAGCTCCTCGCGCAGCCGCTCCAGCTCGGCCCGGGTCTCGTCGTCCGCGCGCTCGGCGTCGGCACGCTGGGCCTCCTCGCCGGCGGCGGTCACCAGCTTCACCCAGCCCATGGGGCGCAGGACATAGGCCGCGGCCGCCACGTCCAGCGGGTCCGCGGCCGGGGGCGGCGAGCCGGAGTCGAGGGCGCCGGCCAGCTCCGGCTGAGCCTCTCTCAGCTTCTCGGCGATGCGCTGCCGGAAGATCGGGTCGGTCTCCAGAGCGGCCGCCATCGCGTTGCCGGCGAACTTGGCGCGCCGGTTCGGGGCGAAGCGGGCGTACTGCCTGAGCTGCGCGGGCAACTCGGCGACGGTCAGCCCGCCGAACCCGTCGGAGACGATCTGCACGACCCTGCGGCGCACGCCGTCGGGCAGCGGACGGTCGAGCACCTCGGCGGTGCCGTCGCCCGGCCCCCCGCCTGTGGTCTCCACCATCCGTCACCCCAATGCCTGTGCGGGGCCCGCTCCCGTCAGGAGCCGGCGCCCGGCCTGTCCACGAGTTCCACCTGGTCCACCGCGTTGCACCAGCGGCAGCGCACCGACTCGATGGTCTCACTGACCACGTCGCGCTCCTCGACGCTCGGCTCGCCCGCGAGGTCGAGGTGTACGTACTCGACGACCTTCGACGAGCGGGTCACGTCGAAACGCGTGAGGTTGCCGCACAAAGTGCAGCGCCACCGGGTCTCGGCAGTCGGCAGGGGAACCGTCATCGTGGCTGCTGTTCCTTCCAGTCTCCGGGAATCAGACACAGGATCTCACCCTACGGCCTGGCGGGTACTCGATGCCCGCCTGTCCACGGCGGCGAGGCACTCTGCGCGGTTCGGTCCCGTTACGCCATGCTCTGTTCCGTGATCAGCAGGTGGAGTACGACGGTCGGCAGCGCGGTCCGGGCACAGTCGGCGCCGGTGACGTACGGACTGATCGGCCTCTGCTGCCTGATCTTCGCGATCGGCCCCGCGGCGGGACTCAATCCCGCCCACGGCACCGGGGAGGGGCTGCTCGCCGCGCAGCAGACCTACTTCGCCCGCTGGGGCGTGGTGCCCGCGGAGCTCTTCAGCGGAGCCCCGCGCGCGGCACTCACCCCGGCCACGGCGCTCTTCGTGCACGGCAGCTGGATCCATCTGCTGGGCAACATGCTCTTCCTCTACGTCTTCGGGGCGATGGCCGAGGAACGCCTGGGACACCTCGAGTTCGCCCTGTTCTATCTGGGCTGCGGCTATCTCGCCCTGCTCGGGTACGCGGCGGCCAACGCCGGCTCGACGCAGACGCTGGTCGGCGCGTCCGGATCGATCTCCGCGGTCCTCGGCGCGTTCCTCTACCTGTTCCCCGGGGCCCGGGTGACCAGTCTCTTCCCGTTCCTCTTCTTCCTGCCGCTGCGCCTTCCGGCCTGGGTCGTCCTGCCCTTCTGGGCCGCCCTCCAGTGGCTGGCCGCGAGCCGCGTCGCCACCGGCCCGAGCGTCGCCTACCTGGCCCACCTGGTGGGCTTCTCGCTCGGCTTCCTCTACGCGTGGGTGCGCTACGGACGGACGACTAGAGTGAAAACCCCAGCAGCGGCCCCCGAGGGAGAAAACCAGCCGTGATCACCGCGATCGTGCTCATCAAGACCAGCGTGGACCGGATCCCCGAGATCGCGGAGTCGATCGCCGCCCTCGACTCCGTCAGCGAGGTCTTCTCCGTCACCGGCACGTACGACCTGATCGCCATGGTCCGCGTCAAGGCCCACGACGACCTGGCGGACGTCATCCCCGGCAGCATCAGCAAGATCCCGGGCGTCGAGGCCACGGACACGCACGTGGCGTTCCGTACGTACTCCCAGCACGACCTGGAGGCGGCGTTCGCGATCGGTCTCGACTCGTGAACCCCGCCTCCTGACCCGGAGCCCGGTCAGACCGCCGGCACGCAGCGCCCGTCCTCGGTCCGGTACTGCCACCGGGCACCTTCCCGCACGAGCTCCTTGACCGCGCGCACGAAGCGCTCCACGTGCTCGTCGGGGGTGCCGGCGCCGAAGCTGACGCGGATCGCGTTGAGGGACTTCTCGCCGGGCGCCGCCTCGGGGGCGCCGCACTCGCCCTGGACCTGCGGGTCGCTGCCGAGCAGGGTGCGCACCAGCGGGTGGGCGCAGAAGAGGCCGTCGCGGACGCCGATGCCGTACTCGGCGGAGAGCGCGGCGGCGAAGTGGGAGCTGTTCCAGCCCTCGACGACGAAGGAGATGACGCCGACGCGGGGGGCGTCGTCGCCGAAGAGGGAGAGGACCCTGACCTCGGGCACCTCGGCGAGACCCGCGCGGACGGTGCCGATCAGCTGCTGCTCCCGGGCGACGAGGTTGTCGTAGCCGGCCTCGGTGAGCGCCTTGCAGGCGGAGGCGATGGAGTAGGCGCCGATGACGTTCGGCGAGCCGGCCTCGTGCCGGGCGGCGCTCTCGTGCCACTCCACGTCCACCCCGCCGTCCGTACGCCGCGTGACCTTGCGGCTGGCGCCGCCGCCGGCGAGGTACGGCTCGGCCGCACGCAGCCAGTCGGCGCGTCCGGCGAGCACACCGGACCCGAACGGCGCGTACAGCTTGTGCCCGGAGAAGGCGACCCAGTCGACGTCCAACTCCCGTACGGAGACGGGGTGGTGGGGCGCGAGCTGGGCGGCGTCGAGGACGATGCGGGCGCCGTGCGCATGGGCGGCGGCGGCCAGTTCACGTACCGGCCACAGCTCGCCGGTGACGTTGGAGGCACCGGTGACGCACACCAGGGCCGGACCGTGCGGGTCACGGCCGGCGAGGGCGCGCTCGAGGGTCTCGACGGCCTGCTGGGGGGTGCGCGGGGCGTTCAGGTACGTCACCCGGGCGTCGCGCCACGGCAGCAGCGAGGCGTGGTGCTCGGTCTCGAAGACGAAGACCTGGCAGTCGGCCGGAAGGGCGGCGGCGAGGAGATTGAGCGAGTCGGTGGTGGACCGGGTGAAGACGACCTGGTCGCCGTCCCGGCAGTCGAGGAACTCGGCGACGGTCCTGCGGGCGTTCTCGAACAGGTCGGTGGACAGCTGGGAGAGATACCCGGCACCCCGGTGGACGGAGCCGTAGTAGGGGGCGTACGCGGCGACGTCGTCCCAGACGCGCTGGAGGGCGGGGGCGCTGGCGGCGTAGTCGAGGGCGGCGTAGGTGACCTCGCCACCGGTGACGAGCGGGACGGTGACCTCGCGGCCCAGAACGGGCAGGTGTCCCGAAATGTCACAGCAAACGGTCTGGTCGGCGGCAGCGGTGGAGACGGACATGGGTGTACTCCCGTGAAGAGCAGGCGGAATCACCGTGCCGGACAGCGCGAAACGCGCACGTCAACGGCACAGGAAAGGTGAAAAGGGGATTGCGGAGGCGGGGCTCGGCGCCCTATCGCATTCGCTTGCTCACGGAAGGCTCCCTCGAACGACCAGGACCCCTGGTGATTACGAGGGGTCCGCGCTTGCCGTAGACCTCGCTGCCTACGACCTGGTCTTCACCCGGGGCACCCCGCCACGGACGGAGGGTTGCCGGACAGTCGGCCGGGGCCTCATGACTGTCGCTCATGACCTGATACAGCATCTTGCCATACGATCTTCGACGCGCAAGGCGCAGTCCAGAATCCGGACCGCGCCCCGCGTCACCTCGCCACGGCTCAGGCGTTGCTGGCCGCCACCCACCGCTCCAGCGCCCTCTTCGCGGCTCCCGAGTCGATCGCCTCCGCCGCCTGCGCCATACCCGCGCGCAGCTGCTCCGCGAGGGTCCCGGCGCCCGGGGACAGGGCCACCAGGGCCGCCGCCGAGTTCAGCAGCACCGCGTCCCGTACCGGCCCCGTCTCGCCGTTCAGCAGGCGCCGGGCGACATCCGCGTTGTACGCCGCGTCCGCGCCCCGCAGCGCCTCCACCGGGACCAGGTCGAGGCCGACGTCGCGGGGGTCGAAGGACTCCTCGGTGACCTTGCCCTCGCGGACGACCCAGACCCGGGAGGTCGACGTGGTGGTCAGCTCGTCGAGGCCGTCGTCGCCGCGGAAGACCAGCGAGGAGTTGCCGCGCTCGGCGAAGACACCGGCCACGATGGGGGCCATGCGGGGGTCGGCGACTCCGACGGCCTGTGCCTTCACCCGGGCCGGATTCGTCAGCGGGCCGAGGACGTTGAACGTCGTCCGGATCCCCAACTGCCCCCGCGCCGCCGCCACATGCCGCAGCGCCGGATGGAACTTCACCGCGAAGCAGATGGTGATCCCGGCTTCCTCGGCCACCTCGGCGACCCGCTTGGGGGTCAGCTGAAGATTGATGCCGAGCTTCTCCAGGACGTCCGAGGAACCGGACGCGGAGGACGCGGCCCGGTTGCCGTGCTTGACGACCTTGGCACCCGTGCCGGCCACGACGATCGACGACATCGTGGAGATGTTGACGGTCTTCGCGCCGTCACCGCCGGTGCCGACGATGTCGACGGTCGCTCCGGGCACCTCGATCAGATTCGCGTGCTCGTACATCGCCCGGACCAGCCCGGAGATCTCCTCGACCGTCTCGCCCTTGGCGCGCAGCGCCACCAGGAACCCGGCGATCTGCGCGTCCGTGGCCTCGCCGCGCATGATCCGGTCCATCGCCCAGGCCGTGTCGTCCGCGCTCTGGTCGCGGCCGTCGAGCAGGCCGTTCAGCACCTCGGGCCAGGAACGGCCCGCCGCGATGTCGCCTCCAGCGGGGTTCACAGCGCTCATGGTCGCTCCTGGGTTCGTAGCCGTACGACGGTGGAACTCAGCCCCCTTAAGCCCCAGGGGGTGAGTCCACCCTATCCAGGTGGAGAGACGGCAAAGAGCCCCGTCCATGCAATGGACGGGGCTCCTGCCGTGGCGATCAGTACAGATCAGTCAGGTGATCAGTGGTGGCCGTGGCCGCTCGTGATCTCCTTGTACTCCTCGACGGTGGGCTTGGGGATCTGGTTGTCGTCCCCGTAGTACGCGCCGCTGAGCTTGGCGCGCAGCTTCTCCGTCACCTTGGGCTTGCGCTCGACACCGTTCTCGTCGACCACCGGGCCGATCGCGGCCGGCTCGTACTGCTCGTGCGCGGTGAGCGTGTGCAGCGCGTCCTGGCTGAGCGGCTCGTGGATCTCGATGAACTCACCGTGCGGCAGGCGCTTGATGATGCCCGACTCACGGCCGTGCAGCACCTTGTCCCGGTCCCGGCGCTGGAGGCCGAGGCAGATCCGCTTGGTGATGACGAACACGAGGACCGGCACGACGAAGAAGCCGATCCGGACGAACCAGGTGATCGAGTTGATCGACAGGTGGAAGTGCGTCGCCCAGAGGTCGTTGCCGCCACCGATGAGCAGGACGAAGTACCAGCTGATCCAGGCCGCGCCGAACCCGGTCCGGGTCGGGACGTTGCGCGGGCGGTCCAGGATGTGGTGCTCGCGCTTGTCGCCGGTGACCCAGGACTCGATGAACGGGTAGACCGCGATCGCGGCCAGGACCAGCGGGAAGATCACCAGCGGGATGAACACGCCCAGGACGAGCGTGTGACCCCAGAGGTTGATCTCCCAGCCCGGCATGACACGGATCAGGCCCTCGGAGAAGCCCATGTACCAGTCGGGCTGGGCGCCCGTGGACACCATGTCCGGACGGTAGGGGCCCATGGACCAGATCGGGTTGATGGAGGCGATCGCCGCGATGGCCGCGATGACACCGAAGACCAGGAAGAAGAAGCCTCCGGCCTTGGCCATGTAGACCGGCAGCAGCGGCATGCCGACGACGTTGTTGTTCGTCTTTCCGGGGCCCGCGAACTGCGTGTGCTTGTGGTAGAAGACCAGGATCAGGTGGCCGACCACCAGGCCGAGCATGATGCCCGGCAGCAGCAGGACGTGGACCGAGTAGAAGCGGGCCACGAAGTCGCCGCCCGGGAACTCGCCGCCGAAGAGGAAGAACGACAGGTACGTGCCCACGATCGGCACGGACAGGACCGCGCCCTCCATGAAGCGGACACCGGTGCCGGAGAGCAGGTCGTCCGGGAGCGAGTAACCGGTGAAGCCGGTGAACATGCCGAGGACGAACAGCAGGAAGCCGAACAGCCAGTTGACCTCACGCGGCTTGCGGAACGCACCCGTGAAGAAGACGCGCATCATGTGCACGAACATGCCGGCGAGGAAGATCAGCGCCGCCCAGTGGTGGATCTGCCGGATCAGCAGACCACCGCGCACATCGAAGGAGATGTGCATGGTCGAGTTGAACGCCTCCGACATCAGCTGCCCCTGGAGCGGGACATAGCTGCCGTTGTACGTCACCTCGTTCATCGACGGGTGGAAGAACAGCGTCAGATACACACCCGTGAGGATGATGATGATGAAGCTGTAGAGGCAGACCTCACCCAACATGAACGACCAGTGGTCGGGGAAGATCTTGCGCATGTTGGACTTGGCCAGGGAGTAGATCCCCAGGCGGCCGTCGGCCCAGTCGGCGACCCGCTCACCGGCGGGCGCCTTCCCGCGCGCACGCGAGTCGGGGGACGGTGTGTTTGACGTGGCGCTCATCCGCGCTCCCAGAATGCAGGACCGACGGGCTCTTCGAAGTCGCCGAGCGCCTCGAGGTAGCCCTCGTCGTTCACACCGATGCGCAGCTGCGGCAGGGCGTGACCGGCCGGGCCGAAGATCACTCGGGCACCGTCGGAGAGGTCGAAGGTGGACTGGTGGCACGGGCACAGCACGTGGTGCGTCTGCTGCTCGTACAGGGAGATCGGGCAGCCGACGTGGGTGCAGATCTTCGAGTAGGCCACGATGCCCTCGTGGGACCACTCGAGTTCCTTCTTGTCCTTGATGTTGTCCGGCTGAAGCCGGACGATCATCAGGGCCGCCTTCGCGATCTCCTTCTGGAAGTCCTCGTCGTGCTCCTCCAGGCCCTCGGGCTTGGCGAAGGTCAGCGAACCGACCGCGACGTCCGCGGGACGCAGCGGCTCGTTCGTGTTCATGTTGACGAGCTGGAGACCCTTGCGCCACATCGTGTGCCGCAGCTTGGTCTCGGGCAGCGGACCGAGGTCGCGCAGCAGCATGACGCCGGAGAGCGGGAACAGGGCCAGCGCGCCGAACATCGTGTTGCGGATCAGCTTGCGGCGGCCGAGCACGGACTCCTTGGCGCCCTCCTTGAAGTCGGCCAGAACCTTGGCCTTGACCTCCGGCGGCGCCTCGATCGGGTGCCGCTCGTCGGCGATCTCCACGTCGGACATCAGGGTGCGGGCCCAGTGGACCGCGCCCGCGCCGATCGTGAAGAGCGCGACGCCGAGCGACAGGCCCAGCGCGAAGTTCAGCGCGCTGATGTGCCCGATCGGGAAGACATAGATCGCCTCTTCCTTCGGGATCGCCACGTACGAGGCGATGAAGGCGACGGTGGCCAGCATCGACACCGTGAACAGGAAGGCGACGACACGCTCGGACCGCTGGGCGGCCCGCTCGTCGATGTCCTGGACGCGGTGCTCGTGGGGCGGCAGACCCGGGTTGGCGAACGGGTTCTGCTCGTCCGCGACGGCTACCGCACCGTGACCGTGCGCATCTTCGTCGGTGGCCCGCTCAGCGGGACGGTTCTCTTCTGGAATCTCTTGGCTACTCATGACTTCTTGGCCTTTGCGGTCCGAGCGGCGACCCAGACGGCGACGGCGATCAGCGTGCCGAGGCCGAAGACCCAGCCGAACAGGCCCTCGCTGACCGGCCCGAGGCCGCCCAGGCTGAGGCCGCCGGGCTCGACGGTTTCGTCACCGTTGACCGCGTCGAGGTACGCGATGATGTCCTTCTTGTTCTTCTCCGACAGGGTCGTGTCGGGGAAGGACGGCATGTTCTGCGGGCCGGTCTGCATGGCCTCGTAGATGTGCTTCGGGTCGACGCCCTCGAGGCTCGGCGCGAACTTGCCGTGCGTCAGCGCGCCGCCCTTACCGGTGAAGTTGTGGCACTGCGCGCAGTTGGTACGGAAGAGCTCGCCGCCCTTGGCGATGTCCGCGCCCTCGGGGCTGACCTGGTTCTTCGTCGGGATCGAGGGACCGGCACCGAGCGAGGCGATGAACGCCGCGAGCTGGTCGATCTCGGCCTGCGTGTAGATGACCTTCTTCTTCGGCACCTGAGCGCCGGGCTGCTGGGCCGGCATCCGGCCCGTGCCGACCTGGAAGTCGACGGCCGCGGCACCCACGCCCACCAGTTGCGGACCGTCGGTGGTCCCCTGACCGCCGGCGCCGTGGCAGCTGGCGCAGCCTACGGCGTAGAGCTTCTTGCCCTCGTCGATGGCGAGGGACTGGGCGGTGTCATCGGCCTGCGCCTTGCTCGCGGGAGCGAACGCGGCGTACAGCCCCCCGGTGGCCGCCAGCGCGAGGAGTAGGACGACGACCGCCGCCAGCGGATGGCGTCGTCGTGCGGAGAGCTTTTTCACGGATTACCCCGGTGTCAGGATCTTCTGCGTCGATGCTTCTGGATGTTCGGACTTCTGGCCCGATTACTTGATCATGTAGATCGTGGCGAAGAGGCCGATCCAGACGACATCGACGAAGTGCCAGTAGTAGGACACGACGATGGCGGCGGTTGCCTGCTCGTGAGTGAATCTCCGGGCCGCGTAGGTGCGGCCGAGGACCAGCAGGAAGGCGATGAGACCGCCCGTCACGTGCAGGCCGTGGAAGCCGGTGGTCAGGTAGAACACCGAGCCGTACGGGTCGGAGGAGAGCGAGAGCCCGTCCTTCTTGACCAGCTCGGTGTATTCGAAGACCTGACCGCCGATGAAGATCGCACCCATGATGAAGGTGACGATGAACCACATCCGGAGCTTCTTCACGTCCCCGCGCTCGGCGGCGAACACGCCGAGCTGGCAGGTCAGGGAGGAAAGCACCAGGATCGTGGTGTTCGTCGCGGAGAACGGGAAGTTGAGATGGCTCGCCATCTCCTTCCAGTGCTCCGGCCCGGTCACCGATCGCAGGGTGAAGTACATCGCGAAGAGGGCCGCGAAGAACATCAGCTCGGAACTCAGCCAGATGATGGTTCCGACGCTGGTGAGGTTCGGCCGGTTGACCGACGGGTGCGCGTGCCCGGTTTCTACTGTCGTTGCTGTCGCCACGACCGACATTATGTCGGTCGCTTATCTCGCCCTCACTCCCGGGGGTGCCGTTCGGGGTGTCCGAGCCCCATGTGCTGCCCATATGGCCCATCGAAGCCCTGTCCGAACCGGTGTTGACGAGGTGTTCAAGGGAGTAGCATCCGCGCATCGGTCCAAGTCCGTACGACGCTGATGTCTCGGAGGAAGAATGCAGCCGACCGCCACGGTGCTGGTCTACAGCGACGACTCCAACACCCGCGAACAGGTCCGGCTCGCCACCGGACGCCGTCCGGCGCCGGACGTGCCCGTGGTGGAGTTCCTGGAGTGCGCGACGCCGGCCGCCGTGATCGCGGAGCTGGACAAGGGCGGCATCGACGTCTGCGTGCTGGACGGCGAGGCCGTGCCGATGGGCGGGATGGGTCTCTGCCGGCAGATCAAGGACGAGGTCTTCAACTGCCCGCCCGTGCTGCTGCTGATCGGGCGACCCCAGGACGCCTGGCTGGCCACGTGGAGCCGTGCGGACGCCGCGGTGACGCTGCCGGTGGATCCGGTGGAGTTCGCGGCCGCGCTGGCCTCTCTGTTGCGTCAGAAGGCTCTGATCGGCTGAGAGCTCGGGGGGCCGTACCGCGCCTCGTTCGGGGCGCGGTGCCACCCCCCGGGTCTTCACACCGTCTCGGGCCGCAGCTTGGCCCGGTCCGCCGGGCTCGGCCCGTCCGGGGTGCCGGCCATCAGGGCGCTGCCCGTGCGCCAGTTCTTCCAGTCGAGGTTCCAGTCTCCGTAGCCGTTCCCGAACGGGTCCATGTTGTCGCCGTTCGAGTTGACGACCTTGACGATGTCGCCCTCCCGCACGGTGTCGAAGAACCACTCCGCGTTGCTGGTGCTCATCCCGGTGCAGCCGTGGCTGACGTTGGCGGACCCCTGGGAGCCGACCGACCAGGGCGCCGCGTGGACGTACTCGCCGCTCCAGGTCACCCGGGTCGCGTAGTACACCGGCAGGTCGTACGAGTCCGACGAGCCCTCGGCGATGCCGACGGTGGTACCGCGCATCCGTACGAAGTACTCCTTGCCCAGCACGACCTTGACGCCGTTGCGGGTCTCGAAGCCGGCCTTGCCGGTGGTGACGGGGATCTGGTTGATCTCCTTGCCGTTGCGGAAGACCGTCATCGAGTGTGCGGCGGCGTCCGTGACGGCGATCAGGCTGTCGCCGGTGGTGAGCTTCAGGGGCTTCACGTCGCCGCCCCAGAGCCGCTCGGCGACCTTGACGCCCTTCAGGTTGCTGTGCGCCGTGATGGTGGCGTGGGTGGGCCAGTACTCCTTGGGGCGGTAGTGCAGCGTCTTGTCGTCCACCCAGTGCCAGGCGCCCTCCACCACGGGCTTCGAGTCGACCTTGAGGGCGCGCTCGATGACCGTACGGGCGGCCTTGTCCTTGACGGGGGCACTGAGTGTGGCGGTGACGGGCTGGCCGACGCCGTACGTGCCCGCCTCGGGGCCGAACGCCACCCCCAGCTCCTTCTTGGTCTTCGGGACGCTGGTGGTGAAGGTGATGTCCTTGCGGCCGGGTGCGCCGTCCTCGTCCTCCGTGCTCACCCGCACCGTGTACCGGCTGCCGGCGGCCAGTGGTGAGGTGCTGTGCCAGCGGCTGCCGTCGGCGGCGAGTTCGCCCGCCACGTAGCGGCCGCTCGCGTCGGTGGCCGTGACGTCCGTGATGCGGCCGTCCGAGCCCGAGGCGGTGATCTCCAGGGGCTTGTCGGGGTCGGCCTTCTTGCTGTCGCCGACAGGGGCGTTGAAGGCGATCTGACCCGCCGCGTCGTACGGCTTCGCCGAGAGCGGGTGACCGTCGGAGGTGCAGGCGGTGAGGCCCGCCGCGCCCAGGGCGATCACCAGCAGGGTGCAGCTGACGACCGTGCGGTTTCGCGGTGAGTGGTTCATGGCTTCACGCTAAGAACCTCCGTCGGTCACGGCGCGGCGAGTGAGCCGAGCGAGGGACGGCGGACGCGAGAAAAGAAAGAGCCCGGACTCTCCTGACGGAGTGTCCGGGCTCCCGTGCGCTCAGCGCGTGCTACTGACCACGCCCGCGAGGGGCGGGTACTGCTGGGGCGGTTCCTACTGGGTGCGGCTCTCGCCGCGGTAGTACTCGAAGACCCAGCCCCACAGGCCGATCAGGATGATCGGGGCCGAGAAGTAGAGCAGCCACCAGCCGAAGACGACGCCCATGAAGGCCAGCGCGCCACCGATGCCGAGGGCGAGCGGCTGCCAGCTGTGCGGGCTGAAGAAGCCCACCTCGCCGGCGTCGTCCGCGACGTCGGCCTCCTTGTTGTCCTGGGCACCCGCGTCGACCCGCCGGGCCGTGAAGGCCAGGTAGTAGCCGATCATGATGCTCAGGCCGAAGGCCAGGAAGAGCGCGGTGGTGCCCGCCGGCTCCTTCGACCACACGCCATAGATGATCGCCATGGCGAGGATGAAGACGGCCAGCCAGATGAACATCTTGCCCTGGATCTTCACTTGCCGGCCTCCTTGCCACCAGCGACGGCGGCCTTCTCACCGTGACCGGCGTTCTCGAGCTGGTCGAGCGCGGCGATCTCCGGGTGGTGCAGGTCGAAAGCCGGGGATTCGGAGCGGATCCGCGGCAGGGTGAGGAAGTTGTGCCGCGGCGGCGGGCAGGACGTGGCCCACTCCAGGGAGCGGCCGTAGCCCCACGGGTCGTCGACGCCGACCGGCTTGCCGTACTTGGCCGTCTTCCACACGTTGTAGAGGAACGGCAGGATCGACAGGCCGAGCAGGAACGAGCAGATCGTCGAGATCGTGTTCAGGGCGGTGAAGCCGTCGGCCGCGAGGTAGTCCGCGTAACGACGCGGCATGCCCTCCGCACCCAGCCAGTGCTGGATGAGGAACGTGCCGTGGAAGCCGACGAACAGCGTCCAGAACGTGATCTTGCCGAGGCGCTCGTCGAGCATCTTGCCGGTGAACTTCGGCCACCAGTAGTGGAAGCCGGAGAACATCGCGAACACGACGGTGCCGAACACCACGTAGTGGAAGTGCGCCACCACGAAGTACGAGTCCGAGACGTGGAAGTCCATCGGCGGCGAGGCCAGGATGACACCGGTCAGACCACCGAAGGTGAAGGTGATCAGGAAGCCGGTCGCCCAGAGCATCGGGGTCTCGAAACTCAGGGACCCCTTCCACATCGTTCCGATCCAGTTGAAGAACTTCACGCCTGTTGGTACGGCGATGAGGAACGTCATGAAGGAGAAGAACGGGAGCAGTACGCCACCCGTGACGTACATGTGGTGCGCCCACACCGTCACGGAAAGGCCGGCGATCGCGATGGTGGCGCCGATGAGACCCATGTAGCCGAACATCGGCTTGCGACTGAACACCGGGATCACTTCGGAAATGATCCCGAAGAACGGCAGGGCGATGATGTACACCTCTGGATGGCCGAAGAACCAGAAGAGGTGTTGCCAGAGCAGTGCTCCGCCGTTTGCCGCGTCGAACACATGGGCACCGAACTTGCGGTCCGCCTCCAGGGCGAACAGCGCGGCGGCCAGGACCGGGAAGGCCAGCAGGACGAGCACACCGGTCAGCAGCACGTTCCACACGAAGATCGGCATGCGGAACATGGTCATGCCGGGGGCACGCATGCAGATGATCGTGGTGATGAAGTTGACCGAGCCGAGGATGGTGCCGAAGCCGGAGAAGGCCAGACCCATGATCCACATGTCGGCGCCGATGCCCGGCGAGCGGACCGCGTCCGACAGCGGGCTGTAGGCGAACCAGCCGAAGTCGGCCGCGCCCTGCGGGGTGAGGAAGCCGCCGACCGCGATGAGCGAGCCGAACAGGTAGAGCCAGTAGGCGAACATGTTCAGCCGCGGGAACGCCACGTCGGGCGCGCCGATCTGCAGCGGCATGATCCAGTTCGCGAAACCGGCGAACAGCGGCGTCGCGAACATCAGCAGCATGATCGTGCCGTGCATCGTGAACGCCTGGTTGAACTGCTCGCTCGACATGATCTGCATACCGGGCCGGGCGAGTTCCGCGCGCATGAGCAGCGCCATGACGCCGCCGATGCAGAAGAACGCGAAGGACGTCACCAGATACAGCGTGCCGATCGTCTTGTGGTCGGTGGTGGTGAGCCACTTGACCACGACATTGCCGGGCTGCTTGCGCCGTACCGGCAGCTCGTTCTCGTAAGAGTCCTCAGCTGCGGCGGCACCCTGGGGTTCGTTGAGGATGCTCACAGGTTGTTCGTCTCCCGGTTCTTCTCGTGGCTCGTCTGCGCGATGCCGGCGGGAACGTAACCGGTCTGCCCCTTCTTCGCGAGGTCCTTGAGATGCTGCTGGTAGCGCTCGGGGGAGACGACCTTCACGTTGAACAGCATCCGGGAGTGGTCGACGCCGCAGAGCTCGGCGCACTTGCCCAGGAAGGTGCCCTCCCTGTTGGGGGTCACCTGGAAGGAGTTGGTGTGGCCCGGGATGACGTCCTGCTTCATGAGGAACGGCACCACCCAGAAGGAGTGGATGACGTCACGCGAAGTGAGGACGAAGCGGACCGTCTTGCCCTTGGGCAGCCAGAGGGTCGGACCCGGGTTGTTGGTCTGCGGGTTCCGCGTGCCGGGCGTGCCGACGTCGTAGACACCGCCGGCGTTCGCCGGGAAGGCTTCCTTGAACCGGTCCGGAATGGCCGCCAGGTTCTTGTCGGTCTTCGCGTTGCCGGTCGAGCCGTCGACGTTCTCGATGTAGTTGAAGCCCCAGCTCCACTGGAAGCCGACCACGTTGACCGTGACGTCGGGCTTCTTGGAGAGGTCGAGGAGCTTCGACTCGTCGCGGGCCGTGAAGTAGAAGAGCACCGAGACGATGATGAGCGGGACCACCGTGTACAGCGCCTCGATGGGCATGTTGTACCTGGTCTGCGGGGGAACTTCGACCTTGGTGCGGCTGCGCCGGTGGAAGATGGTCGCCCACAGGATCAAGCCCCAGACCAGCACGCCGGTGGCGAGCGCGGCAGCCCAGGAGCCCTGCCACAGGGAGAGGATCCGCGGAGCCTCTTCCGTGACTGGGGTGGGCATGCCAAGGCGGGGGAAGTCCTTGTATGTGCAACCGGTAGCGGTCGCCAGGACCAGGCCCGCAGTCAGTGCCTGCAGCAGCTTCCGCCGCATCGGGCGCCGCGGCGAGCGGTCGGAGCCGTTGGGACTCACGTAGCGCCTTCCCGAGAGTCTCGCCCGCGCTGTTCGGCTGCGGCCTCGCTGGTCGGTCGCCGCCCTGCGTCGGGCAGGGGTTTGGATGTTTATGCGGACCAAACCCTACTGGACGCTATTTGGGGTCGCGCGGGGAGGGTGCCCAACGCGCCGCCGGACACCCCGAAGGGGTGGAATGCCCGACTCCGGGCCTCATCTGACGGCCCCTCCGACGTCTCGTACGACGCCTGCGCCCCACATCCCCGCCCTCGCCGCCGCCCACGTCCCCGTCCACGTCCCCGCCGAGCGCGCGGTTCGCAGGAGTGTTCGCAGGAGTTAGCGTGGCGGCGTGTCCTACTTCGACGCCGCGTCCGCCGCTCCCCTCCACCCCGTCGCCCGGCAGGCCCTTCAGGCCTCGCTCGACGAGGGGTGGGCCGACCCCGCACGCCTCTACCGCGAGGGGCGACGGGCCCGGCTGCTGCTCGACGCGGCCCGCGAGGCGGCCGCCGAGGCGGTGGGCTGCCGGCCGGACGAGCTGGTCTTCAACTCGTCCGGCACGCGTGCGGTGCACTCCGGGGTAGCGGGCGCGCTGGCGGGCCGGCGGCGTGTCGGACGCCACCTGATCGTGTCAGCGGTCGAACACTCTTCGGTACTCCATTCGGCGGAGGTGTTCGAGACGGAGGGCGGGACGGTGACCCGGGTCGCGGTGGACCGTACGGGCACGGTCGCGCCGGCCTCGTACGCCGAAGCTCTGCGCCCGGACACCGCGCTGGCCTGTCTCCAGTCGGCGAACCACGAGGTGGGCACGGAGCAGCCGGTGGCCGCGGTGGCCGACGTGTGCCGGGCGGCGGGGGTGCCGCTGCTGGTGGACGCGGCGCAGTCGCTGGGCTGGGGCCGGGTGGCGGGTGACTGGTCGCTGCTGACGGCGAGCGCCCACAAGTGGGGCGGCCCGTCGGGCGTCGGGCTTCTCGTGGTGCGTAAAGGTGTGCGATTCGCGCCCCAAGGGCCCACGGACGAGCGGGAGTCGGGGCGGGCGGCGGGGTTCGAGAACCTCCCGGCGATCGTGGCCGCCGCGGCGTCGCTGCGGGCGGTGCGCGCCGAGGCGGCGGAAGAGGCGGTACGGCTGCGGGAGCTGACGGACCGGATCCGGGTACGGGTGCCCGAGCTGGTCGGGGACGTGGAGGTGGTCGGCGACCCGGTCCGCCGGCTGCCCGGCATCGTCACCTTCTCGTGTCTCTATGTCGACGGGGAGACCCTGCTGCACGAGCTGGACCGGGCCGGTTTCTCCGTCTCGTCCGGCTCGTCCTGTACGAGCAGCACCCTGACGCCGAGCCATGTGCTGAGGGCGATGGGGGTGCTGAGCGAGGGCAATGTGCGGGTGTCGCTGCCGCTCGGCACGCCGGCGGAGGATGTCGACCGCTTCCTGGAGGTGCTTCCCGGCACGGTGTCGGCGGTCCGCGACAAGCTGGGCGCGCCGGTGTCGGCGCCCGCGACGGCCGTACGGGCGGAGTCCCTCGTCGTGGACTCCCTGGGCAAGCGGTGCCCGATCCCGGTCATCGAGCTGGCCAAGGTCATCGGGGACGTGCCCGTCGGCGGCACGGTCCGCGTCCTGTCGGACGACGAGGCGGCCCGCCTGGACATTCCCGCGTGGTGCGAGATGCGCGGGCAGGAGTACGTCGGGGAGGAGCCGGCGGACCACGGCTCGGCCTATGTGGTCCGCCGGTTGTCCTAGGTCCTGTCCGGCCTGATCGGCCGGACAGGGCCTGGTCAGGCGAGGTGCCGGCGGACCTCTACGGCCGCGTCGTCGCCGTACGCCTTGGTGAAGCGGTCCATGAAGTGGGCGCGGCGCAGCTGGTACTCCTGGGTGCCGACCGTCTCGATGACCAGCGTGGCGAGCATGCAGCCCACCTGGGCGGCGCGCTCGAGGGAGACGCCCCAGGCGAGGGCGGACAGGAAACCCGCGCGGAACGCGTCGCCGACGCCGGTCGGGTCCGCCTTGCGCTCCTCCTCGGGGCAGCCCACCTCGATCGGGTCCTGGCCGGCCCGCTCGATGCGCACGCCCTGCGCGCCGAGGGTGGTCACGCGGTGGCCGACCTTCGACAGGATCTCCTCGTCGCTCCAGCCGGTCTTGGACTCGATGAGCCCCTTCTCGTACTCGTTGGAGAAGAGGTAGGTCGCCCCGTCCAGCAGTATCCGGATCTCGTCGCCGTTCATACGGGCGATCTGCTGCGAGAAGTCGGCCGCGAAGGGGATCGAGCGGGACCGGCACTCCTCCGTGTGGCGCAGCATCGCCTCCGGGTCGTCCGCGCCGATCAGGACCAGGTCGAGCCCGCCCACGCGGTCGGCGACCGACTTGAGCTCGATCAGCCGGGCCTCGCTCATCGCGCCCGTGTAGAAGGAGCCGATCTGGTTGTGGTCGGCGTCCGTGGTGCACACGAAGCGGGCGGTGTGCAGCACCTCGGAGATGCGCACGGAGGCCGTGTCGACGCCGTGCCGGTCCAGCCAGGCGCGGTACTCCTGGAAGTCCGAGCCCGCCGCGCCGACCAGGATCGGCGACGTACCGAGCTGCCCCATGCCGAAGGCGATGTTCGCGCCGACGCCACCCCGGCGTACGTCGAGATTGTCGACCAGGAAGGAGAGGGAGACCGTGTGCAGCTGGTCCGCGACGAGCTGGTCGGCGAAACGGCCGGGGAAGGTCATGAGGTGGTCGGTGGCGATGGAGCCGGTGACTGCGATACGCACGGCGAGGACACGCTCCTGCGGGGGAAGGGATTGACAGTTCACGCTACCCGGTCGACGGGGGCCCACTGAAGCGGGCAAAACTACCCGATAGTAGATCTTTCTTCGTGGACCCGACCGTGTCTACGGTTCCGCTATGACGAACCTGAAGGTCCACGGCTCCGTCCCGCTCGACCTGGAGGGCGATCTGGCGTCGCTGCGCGGCGACGGCGCCCGGATGGCCCCGCACTGGGCGGCACCCGACCGGATCACCCCCCGCCCGGTCTCCCCGTCCCTCATTCACGGCGTGACCGTGCCGCCCGCCTCCGCGCGGCTCCTGGACGCGATGTCGGACTACGGGGACTGATCCGCACAGATTTCGATCCGCTGAGACAGAGCGCGCCGACGAGGGAACCGCGCGCTCCCCCATTGCGTCCCATCGCCGTCCCCCGTAAAGGGGATACGGCGTACGACCCTCCTGAGCCCCCTCTCCGACGGGGCAGGGTCGTCCGGGACAGCAGTGGAGCCAAAGGAGCGATGCGGTGAGCACCGAGCGACCCGACGACGACGCGAGCAGCGCGAGCGACGCGGTGAACACCGGGCGGCCCGACGGGGAAGCCGGCGACGCGTCCGAAGCGGCCGACGCCACCACAGCCGGTGAGGCTGCCGACGTCACTGAAGCTGCCGACGTCACTGAGGCTGCCGAAGCCAGTGACGACACCAAAGCCAGTGACACCGCCGAGGCCAGTGACGACACCAAAGCTGCCGAAGCCGCCGAAGCCGCCGAAGCTGCCGAAGCTGCCGAAGCTGCCGAAGCTGCCGAGATCAGCGAAGCCGTTGAAGTCACTGAAGACGCCGAAGTCGCCGAAGTCGCCGACATCACCGAGTCCGGTGAGGGCGTCGCGGGTGCCGACGAAGGCGCACCGCGTCGGCGGCGGTCTCCGGTGGTCGTGGCCTCGGTGGCGGCCGCGGTGCTGCTCGTCGGGGGCGGCGGGGCGTACTTCACCGCGACCGCGACCGGCGGCTCCGGCGGCCGTTCCACCGGCCCCGGCGGCGACGGCACTCCCCCGCCGCTCGCCCTCGACGGCTACAGCGAGGGCGGCAGGCCGGGCATCGCGGTGGGTGAGCCAAACCCCTACGGCGCGTCCTACCGGGCCGACGGCAAGCTCCCCGACGGCCCGGACTCCGCGCCCGTGTACCGGGCGACGGGCGAGGTGACGAAGGACGAGGTGGCGCGTCTCGCGCAGGCCCTGGCGGTGGACGGCACCCCGAGGCTGACCGGGGACGCCTGGACGGTCGGGGCGGTGAAGGACGGGTCGGGGCCGACGCTGCGGGTGACCAAGCGGGCACCGGGGATCTGGACGTTCAGCCGGTACACGCCGGGGACCGACAACCTCTGCACGAGCACCAAGGCGTGCCCGAGCGAATCCTCCGGACGGTCGGCCGCCGATCCGGTGAGCGAGGCCGCCGCCAGGAAGGCCGCCGCTCCCGTCCTGAAGGCGGTGGGCCAGGACGACGCGAAGCTGAACGCCGGCCAGGTCATGGACCGGGTACGGGTGGTGAACGCCGAGCCGAAGGTCGGCGGGCTGCCCACGCACGGCTGGACGACGGGCATCCAGGTCGGCGCGGACGGCCAGGTGGTCGGCGGCAGCGGCAACCTGAAGGCGCCGGTGAAGAGCGACACGTACCCCGTCATCAGTGCGCAGAAGACGCTGGACCTGATGAACGGTTCGGCGACGGGGGACGGCCGCAAGGGCATCGGCGGCTGCGCCAGCCCCGTACCGCTCAAGGACAAGGACGAGACGCCGTGCGAGGCGTCGACCGCGACGCCCACGCCGGAGCCGGTGGCCGTCGAGGGCGCCGTGTTCGGGCTGGCCTCGCAGGTGGTGGACGGGCAGCCGGCGCTGGTGCCGTCCTGGCTGTTCGACGTACGTCCGAAGGGGGCCGACGACACCTTCACCGTGACGCATCCGGCGGTCGACCCGCGGTACGTGGCCGCGCCGGGGGCTTCGCAGCCCACGGAGCCTTCGCAGGCGCCGAGCGGCTCGCCTGCCCCGCGGCCCAGCGACGGGTCGACCTCGGCGCCGACCAAGCGTGACGTCAAGGTGGACGGCTACACGGCCGACGGGAAGGACCTGACCGTGAGCTTCACGGGCGGGGTGTGCGGGGACTACGCGGCGTCGGCGAGCGAGAGCTCCGACGAGGTGAAGGTCACCGTGACCGAGACGCCCTGGCAGGACAAGGTCTGCATCATGATCGCCAAGGAGTACCACCGGACGCTCCACCTGGACGCGCCGCTCGGTGACCGCAAGGTGGTGGGCTCGGACGGCACGCAGATCCCGAAGGAGACGGCGGCGGAGCACCGGCTGCCGAAGTCGGCCCAGTCGGCTCAGCCGCAGTAGCCCCGGTCCGCCCGGTGCGGCTGCCCCAGTGGTGGCCGCACCGGTGGCGGCCACCGTGCCTGCGCGAAGGCCCGCCCGTGCCTGCGCGAAGGCCGCGCAAAAGGCCGTGGATGCTCGAAGGCGGCGTTCCCGTCGGAGGGGGACTGCCGACTTAGCACGTCTGCCGGTACGCCGCCTGCGTACGCGTACCGGTGGGTGCCGCGTGCTCAGCTGAAGGAGTCGCCGCAGGCGCAGGAGCCCGTCGCGTTCGGGTTGTCGATCGTGAAGCCCTGCTTCTCGATGGTGTCCACGAAGTCGATCGAGGCGCCGCCCAGGTACGGAGCACTCATGCGGTCGGTGACGACCTTGACACCGTCGAAGTCCTTCACGACGTCGCCGTCGAGGGAACGCTCGTCGAAGAAGAGCTGGTAGCGCAGGCCGGAGCAGCCGCCGGGCTGAACGGCGACGCGCAGTGCCAGATCCTCGCGGCCTTCCTGGTCGAGCAGGGCCTTGACCTTGGCCGCGGCGGCGTCGGACAGGATGATGCCGTCGCTCACGGTGGTGGTCTCGTCCGATACGGACATCTGCTTCTCTCCCGGGTTGTACGGAGACTGCTTGCCGACGGTTGCAACCGGCGGGGCCGCGGATTCATTCCGGGCCGAGCGTGTGTCTTTCCCTTGTCTGTCTTCATGCTCGCACATGCGCCGAAGCACGGACAGCGCCCTGTGGACAACCCCTCCGGCACGTCCAGGTCGGCCGCCGTTCGAGCCAGCGGGATTCACGTCACATCGACACTATGACCTTCGTCAAAGTGACGTGAACCGGTTATGATAGATAGCGTCAATTCGACGAAAAGGCATGTCCCGCTGGATCGCCTCCATGATCCAAGCGAGCCGCAGAACAGAAAGGGTGCGTGTCGTGACCACCGCCCAGCCCCAGGAGCTCGACGTACAGCCGACGCCCCTCGCCCTGCTGCTGCTCGGCCGTGAGGCCGACCCGAGGAGTGAGCGCGGCGTCGAGTGTCCCGGCGATCTGCCCTCGCCGTCCGACCCGGACCTGGTCGAGCGCGCCCGCGCGGCCAAGGAGAAGCTCGGGGACAAGGTCTTCGTGCTCGGCCACCACTACCAGCGCGACGAGGTCATCCAGTTCGCGGACGTCACCGGCGACTCCTTCAAGCTGGCCCGGGACGCGGCGGCGCGCCCCGAAGCCGAGTACATCGTGTTCTGCGGTGTGCACTTCATGGCGGAGTCCGCGGACATCCTGACGGGCGACGACCAGAAGGTCGTGCTGCCGGACCTGGCCGCCGGGTGCTCCATGGCCGACATGGCCACCGCCGAGCAGGTCGCCGAGTGCTGGGACGTGCTGACCGAGGCCGGCATAGCCGAGCAGGTCGTACCCGTCTCGTACATGAACTCGTCCGCGGACATCAAGGCGTTCACGGGCCGGCACGGCGGCACCATCTGCACCTCGTCGAACGCGCAGCGGGCGCTGGAGTGGGCCTTCGAGCAGGGCTCGAAGGTCCTCTTCCTTCCCGACCAGCACCTGGGCCGCAACACGGCCGTGCGGGACATGGGGATGTCGCTCGACGACTGCGTGCTCTACAACCCGCACAAGCCGAACGGCGGGCTGACGGCCGAGGAGCTGCGGTCCGCGAAGATGATCCTGTGGCGGGGCCACTGCTCCGTGCACGGCCGCTTCTCGCTGGACTCGGTGAACGACGTACGCGAGCGGATCCCCGGCGTGAACGTCCTCGTGCACCCCGAGTGCAAGCACGAGGTCGTGGACGCGGCGGACTACGTCGGTTCGACCGAGTACATCATCAAGGCGCTGGAAGCGGCGCCCGCGGGCTCCAAGTGGGCCATCGGTACGGAGCTGAACCTCGTACGCCGCCTGGCGAACCGTTTCGCTCCCGAGGGCAAGGAAATCGTCTTCCTCGACAAGACGGTCTGCTTCTGCTCGACGATGAACCGCATCGACCTGCCGCATCTGGTGTGGACCCTGGAGTCCCTCGCCGAGGGCAACCTGGTCAACCGCATCGAGGTGGACCGGGAGACGGAACAGTTCGCGAAGCTGGCGCTGGAGCGGATGCTGGCGCTGCCGTAACCCTCCGGGGCGCGGGGGCTCGGCCGTTGCGCGGCCCGGCTCGTCCGCGCCCGTCCGCCCACGAACGAAAAACCCCCGGGCCCTGGCCCGCACCGTGAGTGCGGACCAGGGCCCGGGGCGTGTGAAGACGTCAGGCCTGCGCGGGTTCCGGCTGCCCGGCGTCCGCGTCCGTCTCCGCCTCTGTCTCCGTCGGCGTCCCCGTCGGCGAGGACGGGTTCCCCGACTTCGCCGCCCGCTTCGCCGCCTTCTTCTTCGCCCGGCGCTCCTTACGGACCTCGATCACCGTGTAGAGCGTCGGGACCAGCAGCAGCGTCAGCAGCGTGGACGTGATCAGACCGCCGATGACGACCACCGCCAACGGCTGGGCGATGAAGCCGCCCTCGCCCGTGACGCCGAGCGCCATCGGGAGCAGGGCGAAGATCGTCGCCAGGGCCGTCATCAGGATCGGGCGGAGGCGGTGACGGCCGCCCTCGATCACGGCGTCGACCGTGCCGTAACCCTGCTTGCGGTACTGGTTGATCAGGTCGATCAGCACGATCGCGTTCGTCACCACGATGCCGATCAGCATCAGCATGCCGATCATCGCCGGGACACCCATCGGAGTGCCCGTGGCCACCAGGAGACCGATCGCGCCCGTCGCCGCGAAGGGGATGGAGACCAGCAGGATGAGCGGCTGGACCAGCGAGCGGAAGGTGGCGACCAGCAGCATGAACACGATCGCGATCGCCGCCAGCATCGCCAGGCCCAGGTTCTTGAACGCGTCGTCCTGGTCCTGCGAGACACCGCCGATCTCCGCCGTCGCACCGGTCGGCAGCTTCAGCGCGTCGATCTTCGACTGGAGCTTCGTGCTGACGGCGCCCGTGTTGTCGCCGGTCGGCCGTGCCGTGATGGTGGCGGCGCGCCGTCCGTCGATCCGGGTCATCGAAACCGGGCTGTCCACCAGCTTCACCGTCGCGATGTCACCCAGCTTCACCGCACCCAGGCGCAGGTTCCTCAGCTGGGCCGACGTCTCGGCCGGCTTGGCCGACCTGATCACGATGTCGCGCTCGGTGTCGTCGAGGAGCGCCTTGCCGCTCGTGGTGCCCCGTACCGCCTGGGTCACGGCCGCGCCGAGGGTGGTGTCGTCGAAGCCCGCCGCGGCGGCCTTGTCGTTGGCCCGCACCGAGAGGCGCGGCACGCTCTGCGCCATGTCGCTCGACACGTCCGTGACGTCGTCCAGCTTCGCGACCTCGGCACGGACCTGGTCCGAGGCCTTCCGCAGGACGTCCGCGTCGGCCGCCTTCACGACCACGCTCAGGTCCTGGCTGCCGAATCCGTCACCGGCCGACACCGTCGTCGTACCGATCCCGGAGAGCTTGGCGAGCCCCTCCTCGACGCTGTTCTGCACGTCCTCGTACGACGCCGAGTCGTCCAGCATGACCGAGTACGACGCCTGGTTGGTGTCCGTGCCGCCGCCGAAGGCCGCCAGGAAGCCGGACGAGCCGACGGTGACCTGGTAGTCCTTGACGCCCTTGACCCCGTCGAGCATCTTCTCGACCTTCTTGGCCTGGGCGTCGGTCGCCGCCAGGCTGGTGCCCGGCTTCAACTCCTGCTTGACGGTGAGGACTTCCTGCTCGCCCTGGTCGAAGAAGTTCGTCTTCAGCAGCGGCGCCATGCCGAACGTGCCGATCAGGATCGCGGCCGCGATCAGCACACTGGTGAGGCGGCGGCGCGTGGCGAAGCGCAGGACAGGGACGTAGACACGTTGGAGCCTGCTCCTCGCCTCCTTCTCCTCGGCCGTCCGGCGGGCTTCCTCCGCGTCGTCGGGCGTGCCCTTCGGGGCGCGCAGGAACCAGTACGACAGAACGGGTACGACCGTCAGCGAGACCAGCAGCGACGCGAGGAGCGCGGCCGTCACGGTCAGCGAGAACGAGCCGAACAGCTCGCCCACCATGCCGCCGACCAGACCGATGGGCAGGAACACCGCGACCGTGGTCAGCGTGGACGAGGTGACCGCACCGGACACCTCACGGACCGCCCTGAGGATCGCCTCCTGGCGCTCCTCGCCGTACCCGAGATGACGCCTGATGTTCTCCAGGACCACGATCGAGTCGTCGACGACCCGGCCGATCGCGATGGTCAGCGCGCCGAGCGTGAGCATGTTGAGGGACAGGTCGCGGGTCCACAGGACGATCAGCGCGAGGACCACCGACAGCGGGATGGACACCGCCGTGACGAGGGTCGAGCGGACCGACGCCAGGAAGACCAGGATGACGAGGACCGCGAAGAGCAGGCCGAGCGCGCCCTCGGTCGTCAGACCGTCGATGGACTTCGAGACCGCGGGGCCCTGGTCGCTGACGACGGTGATCGTCGCCCCCGAGCCCAGGTCCTTGCGCATGCCCGGCAGCTTGTCCTTGACCGCTTCCGAGATGGCTACGGCGCTGCCGTCGTGGTCCATGGTCACGTTGACGGCGAGGCTGGGCCTGCCGTCGGTGCGCGTGAGGGAGTCCGCCTTGGCGGGCTCCTGCTCGACGGTGGCGATGTCACCGAGGCGTACGGGCTTCTTGCCGGCCCCGCCCATGACCATCAGGTCCCGGATCTGCCCCAGCGAGGTGAGGCCGCCGCCGACCTGGACGGTGCGGTTGTGGCCGTCCTCGTCGAAGGAACCCGCCGGGACGGTCGCGCCGCCCGCCTGCAGTGCCTGGCCGATCGCGGCGGAGGTGACGCGCGCCTTCGCGGCCTTCTTGTCGTCGGGCGTGACGGTGACCTGGAGGTCGCGGACGCCGTCCACGGTGACCTGGCCGACGCCGCCGATGCTCTTCAGAGCGGGGACGACGGTCCGGTCGAGCTGATCGGCCAGTGCCTGCTGGTCCTTGTCGGAGGTGACGGCCAGGACGACGGTCGGGATGTCGTCGGTCGAACCGGCGATGACCTGCGGGTCGACAGCGTCGGGGAGCTGGACGCGGGCGCGGTTGACGGCCTGCTGGACGTCGGCGACGAGCTGCTTGGTGTCGTTGCCGTAGTCGAAGGACGCCCGGATCACGGCGTTGCCCTCGCTCGCCGTGGAAGTGACGCCCGTGATGCCGTCGACGGCCTCGAGGTTGTCCTCGATGGGCTCGACGACCTGCTTCTCGACCACGTCCGGGGACGCGCCCTGGTAGGGCGCCAGCACGGACACCATGGGCAGTTCGATGGTGGGCAACAGCTGCTGCTTGAGCTGAGGGATCGCGATGGCTCCGAAGGCGAGCGCGACGATCGACATCAGCCCGATCAGGGCCCGTTGCGCGAGGCTGAACCTGGACAGCCAGGACATGGATCAGGGTCTCTCTTCCGTGGCGGGCGCGGCAGGAGCGGGCACATACGAGCATCCGCCCTTACACAATGAGCCATCCCCGGTGCCCGATCCGTAGCCCGTGGGTCCATTTCCTTATCCGGCGCATACTGCGGGCGCAGTACGGCCCGGTGGAGGTCAGTCCACCCTTGGACGGACCAGCCCGGACTCGTACGCGATCACCACGAGCTGGGCCCGGTCCCGCGCGCCGAGCTTGGCCATGGCCCGGTTGACGTGCGTCTTCACGGTCAGCGGGCTGACTTCGAGCCGCTCGGCGATCTCGTCGTTGGAGTGCCCGCCGGCGACCTGGACGAGGACCTCGCGCTCCCGGCCCGTCAGCGCGTCGAGGCGCTCGGCCCGCGCCGGATCGCGCTCGTCGTCGAGGCCGTCCCCCTGGGCGAGGAACTTCGCGATGAGTCCCTTGGTGGCGGCCGGGGACAGCAGCGCCTCTCCCCCGGCCGCGACCCGGATCGCGTTCAGCAGCTCCTCGGGCTCGGCCCCCTTCCCCAGGAACCCGGACGCGCCCGCGCGCAGCGACTGGACCACGTACTCGTCGACCTCGAAGGTCGTCAGCATGACGACGCGGACATGCGTCAGCCCGGGATCCGCGCTGATCAGCCGTGTCGCGGCCAGCCCGTCGGTCCCCGGCATCCGGATGTCCATGAGGACGACGTCGGCCTGTGTCTCCCCCGCCAGCCGCGCCGCCTCCGCGCCGTCCGACGCCTCCCCCACGACCTCCATGTCGGGCTCGGAGTCGACCAGCACCCGGAACGCGCTGCGCAGCAGCGCCTGGTCGTCGGCGAGCAGGACGCGGATGGTCATACGGTCTCCTCCGGGGCGGTCGTACGGTTCTTGACCGGCAGGATCGCATGAACCCGGAAGCCGCCTCCGTATCGGCGGCCGGCGGTGCAGGTGCCCCCGATCGCGGTGACGCGTTCCCGCATGCCGAGCAGCCCGTGCCCACCGCCGTTCTCGGGCCCCTGGTCCGTGCCCGCCCCGTTGTCGAGAACGGTGATCTCCACATTCGGCCCCACCCGTACGACGCTGACCTCGGCCTTCGCCCCGGCGCCCGCGTGTTTTTGCACGTTGGTGAGGGCCTCCTGGATGACGCGGTACGCGGCCAGGTCGACGGCGGCGGGCAGGGTGGTGCCGTGGTCGGCGCGGGCGACCTCGACGGGGAGGCCGGCGTTGCGGAAGGTGTCGGCGAGTTCGTCGAGGCGGTGCAGGCCGGGGGCCGGCTCGGTCGGCGCCTCGGGGTCCCCGCTCTGCCGCAGCAACCCGACCGTGGCCCTCAGTTCGTTGAGGGCGGAGCGACTGGCCTCCCGTACGTGCGCGAGCGCCTCCTTCGCCTGGTCGGGCCGCTTGTCCATCACATGGGCCGCGACCCCGGCCTGCACGTTGACGAGGGCGATGTGGTGGGCGACGACGTCGTGCAGATCGCGGGCGATGCGCAGCCGCTCCTCGGCGACGCGCCGCCGCGCCTCCTCCTCCCTCGTACGTTCGGCTCGCTCGGCGCGTTCCCGGATGGCGTGCACGAAGGCCCGCCGGCTGCGTACGGCGTCGCCGGCGGCGGCGGCCATGCCCGTCCAGGCGAAGACGCCGAGGTTTTCCTGGGCGTACCAGGGCAGAGGCCCCGCGAGCATCGCGGACGCCGTCAGCACGGTCATGGTGAGCACGCCGACCCGCCAGGTCGTGGGCCGGTCCTTGGTGGAGGCCACGGTGTAGAGGGCGACGACGGCGGACATGGCGACGGGCGCGCGGGGGTCGCCGGTGACCAGCTCCACGAGGGAGACGGCGCCCGTGGCGGCGAGGACGGCCATCGGGGCGCGGCGCCGGAAGACGAGGGCCGCGGCGGCGAGTCCCATGAGGGTGAGGCTGAGGGCGCCCGGGGCGCGGGCGCCCCAGGTGGCGCCGTTCCCACCGTGGGGGTCCACGAAGGAGGCGCTCAGCATGCAGGCGAGGACGCCGGCGGCGAGGACGGCGTCCAGCGCGAACGGGTGGGCGCGCAGTCTGCACCGGGTGCGCTCGAGGGTGCTCACCCCGCAAAGGTACGGGGCCCTTGCAGGGGGCGGAACGGATGCCGACGTCGCGCCTGCCTGGTGGGGCGCCGGAATCGCGGCTGACCGGTGGGTTGCCCGGGAACCGCGGCCGGCGTGGGGAGGGTGGGTAGGTGGGTGGGTCGCGCAACCCAGCTCAGGCGGGGCACCGCCCGCATCAGCCCCGGCTCCAGCAGGGCACCACCCGCGTCAGCCCCGGCTCCAGCAGGGCACCACCCGCGTCAGCCCGGAATCAGACCGTCGTCGCTCAGCATCTCCCGGACCTCGTCCAAGGTCGCGTCCGGAGACGGAAGGATCAGCTCCGACGGCTCGAGCGAGGCGTCCGGAAGCGGGTCGCCCAGTCGGCGCACCGCCCCCAGCAGCGACCCCAGCGTCCGGTGGAAGCCTTCCTCGTCGCCGCTCTCCATCTCCGCGAGCAGCTCGTCGTCCAGCTTGTTCAGTTCGGTGAGGTGGCTGTCGTCCAGCCTCACCTGCCCCTCCCCCATGATCCGTACGATCATGTCGCCCTCCTCAGGCGTGGGACGTCACTGCTTGTCGAAGCGCGGAGTGTCCTGCGGCTGCTGCTGTGACGGGGACTGGCCCGTGCCGCCCTCGATCGCCTGCTGCGAGGAGGACGAACCGCCCGCCAGCTCCGCCTTCATGCGCTGGAGTTCCAGCTCTACATCCGTACCACCGGAGAGCCGGTCCAGCTCGCTCTGGATGTCGTCCTTGGCCAGCCCGGACTGGTCGTCGAGGGCACCGGAGGCGAGCAGTTCGTCGATCGCGCCGGCCCGCGCCTGGAGCTGCGCGGTCTTGTCCTCGGCACGCTGGATCGCCATGCCGACGTCGCCCATCTCCTCGGAGATGCCGGAGAACGCCTCGCCGATGCGGGTCTGTGCCTGCGCCGCCGTGTACGTCGCCTTGATGGTCTCCTTCTTCGTACGGAAGGCGTCCACCTTGGCCTGGAGCCGCTGCGCCGCAAGGGTGAGCTTCTCCTCCTCGCCCTGCAACGTCTGGTGCTGGGTCTCCAGGTCCGTCACCTGCTGCTGGAGCGCGGCCCGGCGGGAGAGGGCCTCGCGGGCCAGGTCCTCGCGGCCCAGCGCGAGCGCCTTGCGCCCCTGGTCCTCCAGCTTCGAGGACTGGGACTGGAGCTGGTTGAGCTGGAGCTCCAGGCGCTTGCGCGAGGTCGCCACGTCGGCGACGCCCCGGCGCACCTTCTGGAGCAGCTCCAGCTGCTTCTGATACGAGTAATCGAGGGTTTCGCGCGGGTCCTCGGCCCGGTCAAGGGCCTTGTTCGCCTTCGCGCGGAAGATCATCCCCATACGCTTCATGACACCGCTCATGGGCTTCGCGCGCCCCCTTCTGACGGACTCCAGCTCCAGCGACTACAACAGAACCCACAGTACGGGGCCTGCATCCATTACCGCACTGTTCGGGGACTGATGCGCTCATCCCCAAGGACGACTGCGTAGGCCCCCGCTCCGGCCCAGGGAGTAGGCGCCACCCGTAGGTGTCACCCACGGTTTGCCCCTGCCTGTCCCGACTCCTGTCCTGATCCCTGTCCCCTACAGACGCCTGGTGTTGCCGGATCGTTCCCACCTCGACTGGGGTCCATGCCCCGACACCCCGTACCCTTGGGTTTTGTGTTCCGTAGCCGTGCCAAGGAAGAGAAGGCCCCCGCCGACAAGGCGCCGGTGACCGACTCCAAGCAGCCCCGTCACCCGCAGGCCCCCAAGGGGCGCCCCACGCCCAAGCGCAGTGAGGCCCAGACCCAGCGTCGCAGCGTGGCCAACACGCAGACGACGCGCAAGGAGGCCGCCAAGCGGCAGCGCGACGAGCGCCGCGTCCAGCTGGAGAGGCAGCGCCAGGCGCTGGCCAGCGGCGACGAGCGCTATCTCCCGGTCCGCGACAAGGGTCCGGTGCGCAAGTTCGCCCGGGACTTCATCGACTCGCGCTTCTGCGTCGCGGAGTTCTTCCTCCCGCTGGCCGTGCTGATCCTCGTGCTGAGCGTGCTGAAGGTGGCGCAGCTCCAGAACATCGCGCTGCTGCTGTGGCTCGTCGTGATCGTGCTGATCGTGATCGACTCGATCATCAGCGCGTTCCGTCTGAAGAAGCAGCTGGACGCGCGCTTCCCCGATGTGCCCAAGAAGGGCGCCATCCCCTACGCACTGATGCGCTCTCTCCAGATGCGTCGCCTCCGGCTGCCGAAGCCGCAGGTCAAGCGCGGAGAGCGGCCCTGAGCGCGACGTCTTTCTCCGGGGGCGCGGCGGATGCCTGGCTGAGCAAGCTGGGCGGGCTGCGTGATGTCGTACGACAGGAGCTGGTGGCCCGGCAGCTCGACGAGCAGATAGCCGGGCGGTTCCCGGTGGGGCAGCGGCTGCGGGTCCTCGATGTCGGCATGGGCCAGGGCACGCAGGCGCTGCGGCTGGCGCGGGCCGGGCACCAGGTGACCGGGGTCGAGCAGGACGCGACGATGATCGCCGTGGCCCGCGAGACGCTCGCCGCCGAGCCGGAGGGCATCCGGAGCCGGATGCGGCTCGTGCAGAGCGACGGCCGGGACACGGGCGTGCACTTCCTGCCGGGCAGCTTCGACGTGGTGCTGTGCCATGGCGTGCTGATGTACGTCGAGGACCCGGACGCTCTGCTGGCGGGGCTCGCGCGGATGCTCGCGCCCGGCGGGCTGCTGTCCCTGCTGGTACGGAACGCGGATGCGCTGGCGATGCGGCCGGGACTGGCGGGCGACTGGGCGTCGGCGCTGACCTCGTTCGACACGACGGCGTACACGAACCGGCTGGGGCTCGACGTACGGGCCGACCGGCTGGACGCGCTGACATCGACGCTGGCCGGGATCGGGGCGCCGCTGCACGCCTGGTACGGGGTACGGGTCTTCACGGACACGGCCGCGGACGGGGCGGAACTTCCGGCGGACGTGGAGACGCTGCTGGCCGCCGAGGAGCGGGCCGGGCGGACGGATCCCTATCGGCAGGTGGCGGCCTTGCTGCATCTGTGCGGAGTGCGGGGCGGAGGAGCCCCGTAGGACCGGCGGGCTGCCGAGGCGTGTGCCACCGGCAGCCCGAAGGATGGGGTCTCGCGGTCCCCGTCGCCGGGGCGGTGAGGTCTCGCGGCCCCGTACGGCCTACGCGTCCTCGGCGTGCAGGCTCATCGGACCGTAGATCTCGGTGGTGTCCTCGAACAGCCGGACCTGGTCCGCGCCGCCCTCCTTGAGGTCCTTCCAGTACTCACCGATCCATGACTCGGCGTCCCCCTGCGTGGTGAACTCCTCCGGCGCGACCGCGGGCTGGACCTCCGCCCCGTCGGCCTTCTCGAACCGCCACGTCCATGCCGCCATGTACGCCTCCAAGGTGTGAGCACACTGCGGAGCCGAAGCCGGATCTTGATCGGCCCCCGCCCGAAGCCTAAGTGTTCCCCCGGTGGGCGGGCAGACACTCCCCGGCCTGCGTGAACCTGCGGGCCCGGCCCCGCGCCCCCTCCAGGCCCTCTCATGGGGAACCTGCCTGCCCTCTCATGGGGACCTGCGGGCCCGCTTGCGAGGACCTGCGGGACCTCTTATGGGGCCTCGGACGCGCAGGACCTGCGGCGGCACGCGAAAATCGGGTCCGTGGAACTGACTCTGCTCGGCACCGGTGCTCCCGCGGGACTCCCCCGCCCCGACTGTCCCTGCGCGGCCTGTGCGACCGCGCTCGGCGAAGCAGCGCGGGCGGCGACCGCGCTGCTCGTGGACGGCACGGTGCTGCTCGACCTGACGCCCGGCGCGGCATTCGCGGCCGCGCGCGCCGGGCGCTCGCTGGGCGGGGTACGGCAGGTGCTCCTCTCGCATCCGCACAACGGTCCCGCCGTCGAGGTGCCGGCGGGACTGCCGCAGCCCGCGCGGGTGCCCGACGGGCGGGAGTTGGCGCTGCTGACCGGGCACCGGGTGCGGGCGATGCCGATGGACGCGCCGGGCACGGGGTACGCGGTGACGGGGCCCGACGGGCAGCGGCTGCTGTATCTGCCGCCGGGCGGGGCGCCGGCCGGGCTCGACGAGACGGTTCAGCCGTACGACATGGTGGCCGCCGATGTGGTCGGTCGGCCGGACGCCCTCGCCCGGCTGCGCGCGGTCGGAGCCCTCGGGCCGACGACGGATGTGATCGCCGTGCACCTCGACCACGACGTGCCGCCGGGCGTCGAGTTGCGGCGGCGGCTCGCGGCGGCGGGGGCGCGGGCGGTGCCGGACGGGACGACGCTGACGGTGGGCGTGTACGAGGACGTACCGGATGTGCCCCGGCGCACGCTGGTGCTGGGCGGGGCCCGGTCCGGCAAGTCGGTGGAGGCGGAGCGGCGGCTCGAGTCCTTCCCGGACGTGCTGTACGTGGCGACGGGCGGCTCCCGGGGCGGGGACACCGAGTGGGCGGAGCGGGTGAGTGTGCACCGGGAGCGGCGTCCGGGCTCCTGGCGGACGGTGGAGACCTGTGACCTCGTGCCCCTGCTGAAGGAGGACGGGCCGCCGCTGCTCATCGACTGTCTGTCGTTGTGGCTGACGGACGCGATGGACTCCGTCAACGCCTGGGACGACGACGAGTGGGCGGGCGGCGGCGAGCGGGCGCTGCGCGGGCGGGTGGAGGAGCTCACGGCCGCGGTCCGCGAGACCGGCCGAACGGTCGTGGCCGTCTCCAACGAGGTCGGCTCCGGGATCGTCCCGGCCACGGCTTCCGGGCGCCGGTACCGGGATGAACTCGGGCGCCTGAACGCCGCGTTCGCCGCGGAGTGCGAGCACCTGCTGCTGGTGGTGGCGGGGCAGGCGATGGTGCTGCGGGGCGGCTGAGCCGGGGCCGGACCGGGCCGTGGTGTCGTGGACCGTCCGGAGGCTGATCCGCCAGGCACCCCTACTCCTCCCGGCGCGCGATGATCCGGTACGTGTTCGAGAAGCGGGTGCGGCTGAGGAGCGGGGCCAGTGCGTGGTCCAAGGCCGCGGCCGAGACCACCAGGGGGGTGGTGACGCGCAGCAGGGCCGTGCGCAGCCTGCGCCGGAGTTCGCTCGGCGGGGTCGCCCGCCAGGGTGCGTCCGCGGCCGGCAGGAGGCGGGCCAGGGCCAGGGAGACCGCGCCGGTGATGTCGTACGGGGTGTGCGGTTCGCGGCGGTCGGTGCGGACGATCACGCAGCCCCGTGCCTCCAGTTCGGCGAGCAGGTTGCTCAGGGGCATCAGATGGAGACGGCGGGGCTGGCCGTACGGCATCCACCACTTGCCGAGCAGCCTGCCGAACGCGCAGGCCGGGTCCGGTCCTTCGATCAGCAGATGGCCGCCGGGGCGCAGGACCGCGAGCGCGGCGCGCAGTTCCTCGCGCGGGTCCGGCGTGTGCTCCAGGTGATGGAACATGCTGACGACGTCGTAGCGGGCGCGCAGCCGTTGGATGATCTCCGGGTCGGTGAGGTGGCCGCGGTGGGCCTCCTCGACCCGGCCGGCCGCCCGGGCCCTTTCGACGCGCGGGGTGGGGTCGAGCCCGTCGAAGGCCGTGTACGGGTGGATCTCGCGGGCGCTCTCCGGGAAGTGGCCGTGCCCGGTGCCGACGTCGAGCCAGCTCTCCGGTTCGGGGATGGACAGCATGGCGTGGGCGGCGGTGCGGTGACGGCGGAGGTGGCGCCCTGCGCGGGCGAAGCCGAGAGCCCGGGGGAGGCTGCCGCGGGCGGCGACGATGCGCTCGGCGAAGCCCCCAGGTCTCTCGTGGCCCTCGGGGCCCTCACGGCCTTCGGGGTCTTCGGGGAAGTCGCGGCCTTCGGGGTCCTCGGGGAAGTCGCGGTGGTAGAACGCCAGTCCCTCGGTCGTGAGCCGGGGGTTCTGGAAGGTGTGCGCGCAGTCCCGGCACTCGTCGACGACGAACGAGCCCGGCTTGTGCTGCCTCAGGTCGGGGGTCCTGAGGCGGGTGCGCAGCCGCTTCGAGCCGCACCACGGGCAGTTCTCGCGGCGCGGTTCGTGGAACCGGTCGGTGCCCTGGGCGAGTTCGCCGAGGTACGCGGCGCGGCGCGCCGCGATCGCCTGCGGGGTGGGAGGCATGGCAGCTCCTGTGGGGCGACAGGTGCACATCGGGGCGTACGACAATACGCACTAAAGCGGAACGTATGGGATCTCGATCACGGGTGCAACGACGTGGTGCTGTCGTGGCGTCGATGGAGCGCAGCCGTGTTCGATCGCTCCCGGTACTGTTCGGCGAATGAGCTCGCTGAATCTCGACGACTTCTCCGACCTGATCGAGCGCCCGGACGGCGGGGTGCGCCGCGACGCCGAGGCGCGCCGAGAGCGACAGATCGTGCCGCCCGGGTCCCTGGGCCGCCTCGACGACCTGGGTGAGTGGCTGGCCGCGGCGCAGTCGGCGGTGCCGGTGCGGCCGGTCGAGCGCCCTCGCGTGGTGCTCTTCGCGGGCGACCACGGGGTCGCCTCGCTCGGCGTGTCGGCGCGGCCCGCGGGCAGCGCCGACCAGTTGGTGCGGGCGGTGCTGGAGGGCGCGAGCCCGGCGTCGATCCTGGCGCGGCGGCTGAACGTGCCGGTGCGGGTGGTCGACATGGCGTTGGACTGCGAGCCGGACGCCCTGCCGGAGAGTGTCGTACGGCACCGGGTGCGGCGCGGCAGCGGGCGCATCGACGTCGAGGACGCGCTGACCCTGGAGGAGGCCGAGGCGGCGTTCCGGGCGGGGGTCGCGGTCGCGGACGAGGAGGCGGACGCGGGGACGGATCTCGTCGTACTCGGTGATGTGAGTGTCGGCGGGACGACCGCGGCGGCCGTGCTGATCGCCGCGCTGTGCGGCACGGACGCGTCCGTGGTGACCGGGCGCGGGGGGCTGGCCATCGACGACCTCGCGTGGATGCGGAAGTGCGCGGCGGTACGGGACGCCTTGCGGCGGGCCCGGCCCGTGCTCGGGGATCAGCTTCAGTTGCTGGCGGCGGTGGGCGGGGCGGATCTGGCGGCGATGACCGGGTTCCTGTTGCAGAGCGCGGCGCGCAAGACGCCGGTGATTCTGGACGGCGTGGTGTCGGCCGCGTGTGCGCTGGTCGGGCAGCGGATCGCCTTCCGGGCGCCGGACTGGTGGCTGGCCGGGCAGAACAGCGGGGAGCCGGCGCAGGCGAAGGCGCTGGACCGGATGGCGCTGGAGCCGCTGCTGAACCACGGGGTGACGGTGGGCGAGGGCGCGGGCGCGCTGCTGGCGCTGCCGCTGGTACAGGCCGCGGCGGCACTGGCGGCGGAGCTGCCGGAGAAGCCCGAGGAGCTTGAGGCCGGGGAAGGGCCGGAGGCCGCGGAAGAGTCGTCGCCGGAGCCGGAGAACCCGGAAGCCCTCGCGGAGTAGGACAAGCGGAGTAGGACAAGAGGAGCAGTCGAGAGGGGCCCGCGAGCGGAGCAGGCGAGCGGAGCAGGCGAGCGGACGGAGACGGCGCGGCCCGGCACCCCGGGCCGCGCCGTAGTACGTCCGACCGGCGCGGCGGACCACGGCGGACCACGGCGGGCCACGCCGAACCAAGCGGTTCCCTCCACGCGGGAGCGGAGAGCCAGGGCGGGAACAGTCGTTTGCCGCCGTCCGGAACAGCGATTTTCGGCCGAACAGGCCGCCTACCGACCGGCCCACCCGCCCCCGGGACGAGCCGCCGTATCGTGCGTCGCTCCGCTCCTCCGCATGCACCCCGGCGCCCCATATCATCGCCCTTCATGGGAGATGCCCGAATTACCGCGGAACAGGAACGGACTCCGGCCCGGTCGGGCGGTGGGGAGGGGCGGTCCACCGGGACCTCGCAGCGGGCCGCGGCGTTCGTCGTCTGGTATCTGCGGGCTGTCACGTTCATCAACTTCCTCAGCGCCGTCTGGGTCTCCCTCGGCCAGGACGTACGGCGGCACAACCAGGAGAACTACTTCACGCCCTACCTGCTGACGGCCGGCTTCGCGTCGGGCGTGTTCACGATGTTCCTCGCCATCACCATGCGGCGCCGCAAGCGGGCCGCCTGGATCCTGAACCTCGTGCTCAGCGGCCTGTTCCTGCTGCTGTTCGCCTTCGCGATGTCCTTCCCGGAGATCCGGCAGTACGCCCAGAACTGGATCTCGATCGTCCTCACCGCCGCCTTCGTCGGCTCCCTCGTCCTCGGCCGCCGGGAGTTCTACGCCAAGGGCGACCGGTCGAACCCCAAGCTCGCCGCGGCCGTCGCGGTCGGCGGACTGCTCGCTTCCTCGCTGCTCGCCGCGCTCCTGGTGACCACCACCAACCAGGCGCCGGACGCGTACCGTTCGACCTTCCTGGAGCGCTGGAACTACGGCACCCAGCGGCTGGTCTCGGTCGCCGCCGACGGCTCCCACTTCCCGGGGATCACCACTCCCAACTGGGTCAACGTCGTCATCAACGTGCTCAGTACGCTGCTCGTGCTGGCCGTCTTCTACGCCGCCTTCCGCTCCCGCCGCGCCGTCGACCCGCTCTCCGAGGACGACGAGAAGCGGCTGCGCGCCCTGCTCGACAAGAACGGCGACCGCGACTCACTGGGCTACTTCGCGCTGCGCCGGGAGAAGAGCGTGGTGTGGTCGCCCACCGGCAAGGCCGCGGTCGCCTACCGCGTCGTCGGCGGCGTCTCACTGGCCTCGGGCGATCCGATCGGTGACCCGGAGGCCTGGCCCGGCGCCATCGCCCCCTGGCTCGACGAGGCCCGCGCACACGGATGGATCCCGGCGGTGATGGGCGCGAGCGAGGAGGCGGGCACCATCTACGCCCGGCACGGGCTCGACGCGCTCGAACTCGGCGACGAAGCCCTCGTGGAGACCGCCGAGTTCACCCTGGAGGGGCGGGCCATGCGCACCGTCCGGCAGGCGTACAACCGGATCGCACGCGCCGGGTACAAGGTGCGCATCCGGCGCCACGAGGACATCCCCGCCGACGAGATGGCGTACTTCCTGAAGCGTGCCGACGACTGGCGGGACGGGGCCACCGAGCGCGGGTTCAGCATGGCGCTGGGGCGGCTCGGCGATCCCGACGACGGGCAGTGCGTGATGCTCGAATGCAGGGATGCCGAAGGCGAGTTGCGGGCCCTGCTCTCCTTCGTGCCCTGGGGACCGCGGGGGCTCTCGCTCGACCTCATGCGACGCGACCGCGCCTGCGAGAACGGACTCATGGAGTTCATGGTGATCGAACTCCTGCGCCGCGCCCGGGAGATCAAGATCACTCAGGTTTCGCTCAACTTCGCCATGTTTCGTTCCGTCTTCGAACGTGGTGCACGCCTCGGCGCCGGACCGGTGCTGCGGCTGTGGCGGTCCCTGCTCAGCTTCTTCTCGCGCTGGTGGCAGATCGAGTCGCTGTACCGCGCCAACGCGAAGTACCGGCCCATCTGGGAGCCCCGGTTCCTGCTCTTCGAAAAGAGCGCGGACCTGCTGCGCATCGGTGTCGCCGCCGCGCGTGCCGAGGGGTTTCTGGAGGCGCCGGGGCTGCCGAAGTGGCTGCACCGCAGGCACCTGGAGTCGCACAGATGACCACAACGGACGGGGGGACGGATGTACGTCGACGGGGGACGGGCGAGGACGGCCGGATGAGAGCCCTCGCCCGGCTGGCCCGCGCCGAGTGGGGGGCGCTCGCCGTCACCGTGCGCACGGCGCTCGCCGAACGGCGCGGGAGGGCGATCCCGCTGACCATCGGGGCGGTGTGTCTGACGGCCCTGCTCCAGTTCGTGCAGAACCAGTCCTGGGGCTTCGGGTTCGTGCAGAACATCGGGGCCGTACGGGCCGAGGAACCGCTGTGGCCGGCCCTGCTGCGCACCCCGCTCTCCCTCTTCGTACCGGCGCTGGATCTGCCGGTGTGGGGTGCGCTCGCGCAGATCCTCGTCGTGTTCGGGATCGCCGAGATCTGCCTGGGCTGGTGGCGCACACTCGTCGTCGCGTACGTCGCCACCCTGGCCGGCACGCTCTACGCGCGCGTGTGCCTCACCCTCGACCCGGAGAGCCTGTTCGGGCTGCCCGCGACGGACGCGCAGGTCGTCGACACCGGTCCGTCGGCGGCCGTGGTCGGGCTCGCCGTGTTCGTGTGCTGGCGGTATCGCGCCTACACCACGGCGGGGGTGGTGATCGCGTCGATGGTGATCGAGGTCGCGCTGAAGGGGAACCTCGCGGGCAAGGAGCACCTCGCCGCCATCGCCGCGGTGCTCGTGCTGTGCGGGATCTCGGCGCTGCGTCACCGGCGAGCGGTCAGGACGCGGGCGGGATAGGCAGGTTCTCGGAGTCGGGTTTGCCGCCGATCCAGTCCTGGAACTTGCGGCGCGGGCCCGCCCAGCGGCGGTCGTGGCGGTAGGCGCGCAGGCTGGATCTGGCGCGGGCGCGCGGCCGTTTGCGGTAGAAGCGCCTGGCCCACGGTGAGCCGGGGCGGGCCAGGCGGATCGCGCCGACCAGGGCGACGAGCGGGACGATCACCCCGAAGATCGCGGTACGGCCCTTGCCCTTGCTCAGGGCGAGCAGCGCGAAGACGAAGTTCAGGCCGACGCTCAGGATGACGCCGCCGCGGTCGCGCAGCTCCTCCTGGCTGAGGTCGTTGACCCCGAACGGCAGGAAGCCCGCCAGGGCCAGGCCGACCAGGGCCGCGGTGACCACCACGACCTCCACGCTCTTACGGCCCTCCTCGGTCCAGTAGACGTCGTCGAGGTGCAGGAGCAGCGCGAACTCGTCGAGCACCAGACCGGCTCCGATGCCGAACACCACGGCGAAGGCGGCCGAGCCGAAGCCGTGCCGTTCGCTGGCCACGGCCCCGAAGCCGCCGATGACGATCAGGACGACACCGGGCACGACATGGTGGATGTGCAGGCCCCCTGCCTTGACGTTGCCGAACGGGCCCTTGCCGGCCCGGATCAGCCGGGTGATGACCCGGGTGATCACGAACGTCAGCACGAACGAGGCCAGCGCGAGAAGCAGCGGCAACTTGCCCGGCTCGATGATGTTGCGGTGCAACCAATGCCCCATAAGCGCACTTTATCCTCGGCCTTCGCCCTCGGCCGCCGCGCTCACCCCCGGGGCCGCCGGGTAGCCTGCGCCGGTGCCCAAGCCCCCGCTTCTCGACGGTCTCCGTTTCGCCTTCGGCACCCTGACCGTCCTGCCGGTCCGGGTGACCCGCTGGGACCGTGCCGCCGCGCGCGGCGGGATGTTGTGCGCGCCGGTCGCCGGACTGGTGGTCGGGCTGCTCGCCGCGGCGCTCGGCACGCTGCTGCTCCTGCTGGGCGCGAGCCCGTTGCTCGCCGCCGTGGCCACCGCCGCCGTGCCCGCCGTCCTCACCCGCGGGCTCCACCTCGACGGGCTCGCCGACACCGCGGACGGCCTCGGCAGCGGCAAGCCCGCCGAGGACGCGCTGCGGATCATGAAGCAGTCGGACATCGGCCCGTTCGGCGTGATCACTCTGGTGTTCGTGCTGCTCGCCCAGGTGGCCGCGCTCGCCCAGGCGTACGAGACCTCGTGGGCCCGGGGCGCGTTCGCGGCCGTGGTCTCGGCGGGCGCGGCCCGGCTCGTACTCACCCTGGCCGCGCGCACCGGCGTACCACCGGCGCGTCCGGAGGGCCTGGGCGCGGCGGTCGCGGGCACGGTGCCCGTAACGGGCGCGCTGCTCACCGCGGGCGCCGTCATCGCGGCGGCGGCCGGGGCGGGCGCCCTGTTCGGGACGTACGACGTCGTCCGTACGGCGCTGGCGGTCCTCCTCGCCGTCGCCGCGGCGGAGCTGCTCCTGCGGCACTGCACGCGCCGCTTCGGCGGAGTGACCGGAGACGTCTTCGGCGGCCTCGCGGAAACCGCGGCGACGACGGCCCTCGTCGTCCTGTCACTCGCCTGAGCGCTCTCCCGCGGGCGGCGTCCCGAACACGGTGGCGCCGAGCGGCGGTTGCTTCCCGATGCCGCCGCCACCCGCCCTGAATCAGCCATTCCGCGATGCCCCGGGCCAACTGTCCCGCACAGTGGAGGGGTTGTCCTTGACCACGGCTCGGGTCACCCGCAGTGGCCGGCGGGAGTGGCCACGGCCGCCACAGCGAAGTGAACACCCGTGGGAATGAGCGAAACCCGCACCCGCGCGTAGGCTCGTCCTCGGCATACCTCGGGCCCGGTCCGGGCCGCCCCCGTACTCCGCTCAGGGCCCGGCAGACGCCGTTCGGACGGCGGGCCCTAGGGTCTGTCGTCGGGCCGGTCGACCCCATCCGTTCGGCCACTGAAACTCAATGGAAGCGAGATTTCACCACCGTGACTGCTCTCACTCTCAGCACCGCCGCAGCGTCCGGCCTGCGCGCCGACGCGATCGTGGTCGGTGTGGCGAAGAGCCCGAAGGGCGACAAGGGACTCGTCGTCGCACCGGGCGCCGAGGCCGTGGACAAGGGGTACGACGGCAAGCTCGCCGCCGTCCTGGAGACCCTCGGCGCCTCGGGGGCCGAGGGCGAGGTGACCAAGCTGCCTGCACCGTCCGGCTTCAAGGCGCCCGTCGTGGTGGCGGTCGGTCTGGGCGCCGCGCCCGAGGACGGCCAGGACAAGGGCACGGCGTTCGACGCCGAAGCACTGCGCCGCGCCGCCGGTGCCGCGGCCCGCGCGCTCGCCGGTGCCAAGAAGGCCGCCTTCGCGCTGCCGGTCGCGGACGCCGCCGACGCCGGCACGATCGGCGAGGGCGCGCTCCTCGGCGCGTACTCCTTCGACGCCTACAAGGAGAACGGCAGGAACGCCAAGAACGGCAAGGCCCCGCTCGCCGAGGTCGTCCTGCTCGGCGGCAAGCCCCGCGACAAGGCGTTCAAGGCGGCCGTCGAGCGCGCCGTCGCCGTCACGGAGGAGCTCAACCGTGCCCGCGACCTGATCAACACCCCGCCGAACGACCTGAACCCGGAGTCGTTCGCCGCCGTCGCGCAGGCCGCGGCCAAGGAGCACGGCATCAAGGTGCAGGTGCTCGACGAGAAGGCCCTGACGAAGGGCGGCTACGGCGGCATCCTCGGCGTCGGCGCCGGCTCGGCCGCCGGTCCCCGGCTGGTGAAGCTGTCGTACACCTCGTCCAAGGCGAAGAAGCACCTCGCCTTCGTCGGCAAGGGCATCACGTACGACTCGGGCGGCATCTCGCTCAAGCCGGCCGGCCACAACGAGACGATGAAGTGCGACATGAGCGGCGCGGCGGCGGTCTTCGCCGCGGTCGTGGCCGCCGCCCGCCTGGGCCTGGAGGTCAACGTCACCGGCTGGCTCGCGCTGGCCGAGAACATGCCGTCGGGTACCGCGACCCGCCCCGGCGACGTGCTGCGCATGTACAGCGGCAAGACCGTCGAGGTGCTCAACACGGACGCCGAGGGCCGGCTGGTCCTCGCCGACGCGCTGTGGGCCGCGTCCGAGGAGAAGCCGGACGCGATCGTCGACGTGGCGACCCTGACCGGCGCGATGATGCTGGCGCTCGGCAACCGCCTCTTCGGCGTCATGGCGAACGACGACGCCTTCCGCACCGCGGTCGTCGAGGCCGCCGAGGAGGTCGGCGAGGACTCCTGGCCGATGCCGCTGCCCGAGCACCTGCGCAAGGGCATGGACTCCCCCACGGCCGACATCGCCAACATGGGCGAGCGGATGGGCGGCGGCCTGGTCGCCGGCCTGTTCCTGCGCGAGTTCGTGGGCGAGGGCATCACCTGGGCGCACCTCGACATCGCGGGCCCGGCCTTCAACGAGGCGGCCCCCTTCGGCTACACCCCGAAGGGCGGCACGGGCACGGCGGTCCGCACGCTGGTCCGCCTCGCGGAGCTGACGGCCGCGGGCGACCTGGGCTAGTGCCGTGACAGGCAACGGCGCCTGAACCGCCGGACAGTCCCTGGGGCTGTCCGGCGGGTCGGGCAACGACCCCGGGTGACCGCCACCCGGGGTCGTTCTGTCCGACGGATCGTCTCTCGCGGCGGACGAGTGGGACGTCTCACACACCGGCCCGGCGTCTCGCCCGCCCCCGACAAGTGCGAAGATGGGTTCTCGGCAGGACAGGGCCCCCACCACAGGGCCGAAGAAGAGCGGCCGGACACCAGCCGCCGACCGGTCACTGACGACCGGCGTGGCGCACATGCATGGAGGACGTGACGTGGCGAACGACGCCAGCACCGTTTTCGACCTAGTGATCCTCGGCGGTGGTAGCGGTGGTTACGCCGCGGCCCTGCGCGGAGCGCAGCTGGGCCTGGACGTCGCCCTGATCGAGAAGGACAAGGTCGGCGGTACCTGCCTGCACCGTGGGTGCATCCCCACCAAGGCGCTGCTGCACGCGGGCGAGATCGCCGACCAGGCCCGCGAGAGCGAGCAGTTCGGCGTCAAGGCCACCTTCGAGGGCATCGACGTACCGGCCGTCCACAAGTACAAGGACGGGGTCATCTCGGGCCTGTACAAGGGTCTGCAGGGGCTGATCGCCTCCCGCAAGGTGACGTACATCGAGGGTGAGGGCCGTCTGTCCTCCCCGACCTCCGTCGACGTGAACGGCCAGCGCGTCCAGGGCCGCCACGTGCTCCTGGCGACCGGCTCCGTGCCGAAGTCGCTGCCGGGCCTGGCGATCGACGGCAACCGCATCATCTCCTCCGACCACGCGCTGGTCCTGGACCGCGTCCCGGAGTCCGCGATCGTGCTCGGCGGCGGCGTCATCGGCGTCGAGTTCGCCTCCGCGTGGAAGTCCTTCGGAGCCGACGTGACGGTGATCGAGGGCCTCAAGCACCTCGTCCCGGTCGAGGACGAGAACTCCTCCAAGCTTCTTGAGCGCGCGTTCCGCAAGCGCGGCATCAAGTTCAACCTGGGCACCTTCTTCTCGAAGGCCGAGTACACCCAGAACGGTGTCAAGGTCACCCTCGCCGACGGCAAGGAGTTCGAGGCCGAGGTCCTGCTCGTCGCCGTCGGCCGCGGCCCGGTCTCGCAGGGCCTCGGCTACGAGGAGCAGGGCGTCGCCATGGACCGCGGCTACGTCCTGGTCGACGAGTACATGCGGACGAACGTCCCGACCATCTCCGCCGTCGGTGACCTGGTCCCGACGCTCCAGCTCGCGCACGTCGGCTTCGCCGAGGGCATCCTGGTGGCGGAGCGTCTGGCCGGTCTGAAGACCGTCCCGATCGACTACGACGGCGTGCCGCGGGTGACGTACTGCCACCCCGAGGTCGCCTCCGTGGGCATCACCGAGGCCAAGGCCAAGGAGATCTACGGCGCGGACAAGGTCGTCGCTCTGAAGTACAACCTGGCGGGCAACGGCAAGAGCAAGATCCTCAACACCGCGGGCGAGATCAAGCTCGTCCAGGTGAAGGACGGTGCCGTGGTCGGCGTCCACATGGTCGGTGACCGTATGGGCGAGCAGGTCGGCGAAGCCCAGCTGATCTACAACTGGGAGGCGCTGCCGGCCGAGGTCGCCCAGCTCATCCACGCCCACCCGACGCAGAACGAAGCGATGGGCGAGGCCCACCTGGCCCTCGCGGGCAAGCCGCTGCACTCGCACGACTGATCAGTCGCCGGCTGACCTTCAGCCACCGGCTGTACCCAGTCACCGCGTCACAGTTGGGCGCGACGACGACCACAGACTTCCGCACCATTTGTAAGGAGCAACAGAAACCATGCCGGTTTCCGTAACCCTTCCGGCGCTCGGCGAGAGCGTCACCGAGGGCACTGTCACCCGCTGGCTGAAGGCCGAGGGTGAACGCGTCGAGGCCGACGAGCCGCTGCTCGAGGTGTCGACCGACAAGGTCGACACCGAGATCCCCTCCCCCGCCGCCGGCGTGCTCGCGTCCATCAAGGTCGCCGAGGACGAGACGGTCGAGGTCGGCGCCGAGCTGGCCGTCATCGACGACGGCACGGGCGCGCCCGCCGCCGCCCCGGCCCCGGCCGCCGAGCAGGCCGCCGAGCAGGTCGCCCCGCCGGCTCCCGAGCCGGCGCCGCAGGCCACCCCGTCCACCGAGCAGGCCGCCCCCGCGCCGGCCCCGACCGCCGAGGCCGCCGCCGGCGCCGGCAGCGCCGAGGGCACCGACGTCGTCCTGCCCGCGCTGGGCGAGTCGGTCACCGAGGGCACCGTCACCCGCTGGCTGAAGGAGGTCGGCGAGGAGGTCTCGGAGGACGAGCCGCTGCTCGAGGTCTCCACGGACAAGGTCGACACCGAGATCCCGGCGCCCGCCTCCGGCACGCTGCTGCTCGAGATCGTGGTCGGCGAGGACGAGACGGCCGAGGTCGGCGCGAAGCTCGCCGTCATCGGTGCGCCCGGTGCCGCTCCGGCGGCCGCCCCGGCGCAGGCCGCGCCCGCGCCCGCCGCCGCCCCGGCCGCCCCGGCTCCCGCCCCGGCTGCCCCGGCTCCGGCCGCTCCGGCTCCGGCTCCGGCCGCCCCGGCCCCGGCTCAGGCCGCCCCCGCGGCGCCCGCCGCCCCGGCTCAGGCCGCTCCGGCCCCGGCCGCTCCGCAGGCCCCGGCCGCCCCGGCGCCGGCCCCCGTCACCCCGGCCGCGGCGCCCGCCGCGACCTCCGGTGACGACGGCGCCTACGTGACCCCGCTGGTGCGCAAGCTCGCCGCCGAGAACGGCGTCGACCTGGCCACCGTCAAGGGCACCGGCGTCGGCGGCCGCATCCGCAAGCAGGACGTCACCGCCGCCGCCGAGGCCGCGAAGGCCGCCGCTCCGGCGCCCGCCGCCGCTCCGGCCGCCGCGAAGAAGGCCCCGGCCCTGGAGGTCTCCCCCCTCCGCGGCCAGACCGTCAAGATGCCCCGCATCCGCAAGGTCATCGGCGACAACATGGTGAAGGCCCTGCACGAGCAGGCCCAGCTCTCCTCGGTCGTCGAGGTGGACATCACCCGCCTGATGAAGCTCCGCGCGCAGGCGAAGGACTCCTTCGCGGCCCGCGAGGGCGTCAAGCTCTCCCCGATGCCGTTCTTCGTGAAGGCGGCGGCCCAGGCGCTGAAGGCCCACCCGGCCGTCAACGCCCGGATCAACGTGGACGAGGGCACGATCACCTACTTCGACACCGAGAACATCGGTATCGCGGTGGACTCCGAGAAGGGCCTGATGACCCCGGTCATCAAGCACGCGGGCGACCTCAACATCGCCGGTATCGCCAAGGCCACCGCCGACCTGGCGGGCAAGGTCCGGGCGAACAAGATCACCCCGGACGAGCTGTCCGGCGCGACCTTCACCATCTCCAACACCGGCTCGCGCGGCGCGCTCTTCGACACGATCATCGTGCCGCCGAACCAGGTCGCGATCCTCGGCATCGGTGCCACGGTCAAGCGCCCGGCCGTCATCGAGACGGAGGAGGGTACGGTCATCGGCGTCCGCGACATGACGTACCTGACGCTCTCCTACGACCACCGTCTGGTGGACGGCGCCGACGCGGCCCGTTACCTGACCGCGGTCAAGGCGATCCTGGAGGCGGGCGAGTTCGAGGTCGAGCTCGGCCTGTAACCCGTATCGCCTGTACGGCTGGTAGCGACGCCCCTGTCCGGAGCTTTCCGGGCAGGGGCGTTGTCATGGGTCCGCACCGGGTCCGTACCGAGGGACACCTGCCGGGAGCGTGTAAGTCTCGTCTCACCTGCATGAAAGCGCCCCGCGCGCCCTTCCCGCGGCCGGGTCCGGCCTTATTGTCTAAACGTCAAACGCCCTAGGGGGCCGCCGAGTCCCCGTCCGAAGGAGCCTTCATGACCGCGCCCGTCGTCCACTCGCTGCGCGAACAGATCCGCGAGCACATCGTGGAGGGGATCGTCAGCGGGCGCTGGAAGCCGGGCGAGCGGATCGTCGAGCGGCGGATCGCGACGGAGCTGGAGGTCAGCCAGACCCCCGTACGGGAGGCGCTGCGCGAGCTGGAGTCGCTGCGGCTGATCGAGTCGGCGCCCAACAAGGGCGTACGGGTGCGCAACCTGACCGCCGCGGACCTCGAGGAGAGCTACCCCGTACGAGCCGGTCTGGAGGCCATCGCGGCGGAGCTGGCGGCCGGGCGGCTGGCCGAGGACTGCTCGGCCCTCGAACCGCACGTCGCGGCGCTGTACGAGGCGGACCGGCACGCCGACGGGACCGCCCAGGTGCGGCACACCGTGGCCTTCCACCGGGAACTGGTGCGGGCGGCGGGGAACTCCGTCCTGCTCCACACCTGGGAGGGCCTGGGCATCGAGGTCTTCACGGCCCTGTCCATCCGCTGGCTGGGGACGGTGCAGCAGTCGTACGCGGAGGAGCACGAGGCCCTCGTCGACGCCTTCCGGCGCCGGGACCCGCTGATCGCGGAACTCGTGAAGGCGCATGTGCTCGGGTGCGCTCCGCGAGCGTGACCCCGCGCAACCCCCCGTGACCCCACGTGACCCCGCGTGACCTCACGGCCCGCGACTCGGAGCCGGACACCCCGCCGCCCCGCCGCCGTGGCACTCTGAGCGCGTATGCGCTCACCTGCGGAAACCCTTCGATTCCAAGGCACCCGGTGCCCGCCCCGGAGGCACCCCGTGCCTACTTTCTCGTAATCAAGAGGTTTTGCCCCTCAACCCTTTGATCGATCATCGATCAGGGGGTTAAAGTCACCGACGGGCTTTCACCAGAGCCCGCCGCCCTGTCCTGCCAAAGACCAAGGGCACCCCAACCCCTTACCGACGAGGGCACCCACCCTCCGCATCCGGAAGGCGGCGCAATGACCGACCCCACCGCAATCCAGCCGAGCGAGCTCGACCAGCTCCCGGACCGCGACCCCGAGGAGACCGCCGAGTGGCAGGCCTCCCTGGACGCCGTCACCCAGGCGGCCGGGCCGCACCGTGCCGCGTACTTGATGCGCCGCACACTGGAGCGCGCCGAGGGCAACGGCATCGCGCTGCCGAAGCTGCTCGAGACGGACTACGTCAACACCATCCCCACCTCCGCCGAGCCCGTCGTGGACGGCGACGAGGAGATGGAGCACCGGATCACCGCGTGGAACCGCTGGAACGCGGCCGCGATGGTCACCCGGGGCAGCAAATACGGCGTGGGCGGCCACATCGCCACCTTCGCCTCCGCCGCCTGGCTGTACGAGACCGGCTTCAACCACTTCTTCAGGGGCAAGGAGGCGGACGGTTCCGGTGACCAGCTCTACATCCAGGGCCACGCCTCCCCGGGCATCTACGCCCGCGCCTTCCTCGACGGCCGGCTGACCGAGCACCACCTCGACCACTTCCGCCAGGAGTCCGGCGGCAACGGTCTGCCGTCGTACCCGCACCCGCGCCGTCTCCCCTGGCTGTGGGAGTTCCCGACGGTGTCGATGGGCCTCGGCCCGCTCTCCGCGATCTACCAGGCGCGCTTCAACCGCTACCTGACCAGCCGCGGCATCAAGGACGTCTCGCAGTCCCACGTGTGGGCGTTCCTCGGCGACGGCGAGATGGACGAGCCCGAGTCGACCGCGGCACTCGCCCTGGCCTCCCGCGAGGGCCTGGACAACCTGACCTTCGTCATCAACTGCAACCTCCAGCGCCTCGACGGCCCGGTCCGCGCCAACTTCAAGATCGTGCAGGAGCTGGAGGCCCAGTTCCGCGGTGCCGGCTGGAACGTCGTCAAGACGCTGTGGGGCTCGGCCTGGGACGAGCTGTTCCAGCTCGACACCACGGGCGCCCTCGTACGCCGCCTGCGCGAGGTACCGGACGCGCAGGTGCAGACGTACCAGACCCGCGACGCCGCCTACATCCGCCAGGACTTCTTCGGCGCCGACCCGGCCCTCGTCGAGATGGCGAAGCTGATCGGCGACGACAAGATCCTCGAGTGTTTCCACCTCTCCCGCGGTGGTCACGAGTCGCGCAAGGTCTACGCGGCCTACAGGGCGGCCGTGTCCCACAAGGGCGCGCCGACGGTGATCCTGGCCCAGACGGTCAAGGGCCACACCCTCGGCGAGGGCTTCGCGTCGAAGAACGCCAACCACCAGATGAAGAAGCTGTCGACGGACGAGTTCAAGCAGATGCGTGACCTGCTGGAACTGCCCATCTCCGACAGCCAGTTCGTCGACGGCGTGGTGCCCTACGGCCACCCGGGCGCCGACTCCCCCGAGGTCCGCTACCTTCAGGAGCGCCGCGCGGCCCTCGGCGGCCCGGCCCCGGCCCGCCGTACGCACCCGCTGGCCCCGCTGCCGGCCCCCGCCGACAAGACGTTCGCGTCCTTCGACAAGGGCTCCGGCTCGCAGAACGTGGCGACGACGATGGCGTTCGTCCGGCTGGTCAAGGACCTGGTCCGCGACAAGCAGACCGGCCGGCGCTGGGTGCCGATCGTGCCGGACGAGGCCCGTACCTTCGGTATGGAGTCGCTCTTCCCGTCCCTCGGCATCTATTCGCCGAAGGGCCAGACGTACGAGCCGGTCGACCGCGACCAGCTGATGTACTACAAGGAGGCCAAGGACGGCCAGATCCTCAACGAGGGGATCACCGAGGCCGGCTCCATGGCGGACTTCATCGCCGCGTCCACCGCGTACTCCACGCACGGCGAAGCGATGATCCCCTTCTACATCTTCTACTCGATGTTCGGCTGGCAGCGCACGGCCGACCAGATGTGGCAGCTCGGCGACCAGCTGGGCCGCGGCTTCCTGGTCGGCGCGACGGCCGGCCGTACGACGCTGACGGGTGAGGGCCTCCAGCACGCGGACGGCCACTCGCCGGTCATCGCCGCGACCAACCCGGCGGCGCTGACGTACGACCCGGCGTTCGCGTACGAGATCGCGGTCATCGTCAAGGACGGTCTGCGCCGTATGTACGGCGAGGCGGCCCCGGGCGAGGACCCGAACGTCTTCTACTACCTCACCGTCTACAACGAGCCGGTGCCGCAGCCCGCGAAGCCGGCCGGCCTCGGCATCGACGAGGGCATCGTCAAGGGCCTGTACCGCTTCAACACGGCCGAGTCGGCGGACCTGTCCCCCGCCGCCAACGCCCCGCGCATCCAGCTGCTGGGCTCCGGCACGGCGATCCACTGGGTGCTTCAGGCGCAGCGGCTGCTCGCCGAGGAGTGGGGTGTGGCCGCCGACGTGTGGTCCGCGACCTCCTGGACCGAGCTGCGGCGCGACGCGCTCGAGGCCGACGCGGCGCTGCTGCGCGGCGAGGAGCGGGTGCCGTTCGTCCGCCAGGCGCTGCACGGCGCCGAGGGCCCGGTGCTCGCGGTCTCCGACTACATGCGTCAGGTCCCGGACCAGATCGCGCAGTGGGTCGAGCAGGACTACTCGTCGCTCGGTGCGGACGGCTTCGGCCTCTCCGACACCCGTGACGCGGCCCGCCGTCACTTCGGCGTGGACGCGGAGTCGATCGTCGTCGCGGCCCTGGCCCAGCTCGCCAGGCGCGGCGAGGTCAAGGCCACGGCGGTGAAGGAGGCGCGGGAGCGCTACGGCCTGTAGGGCCTTCAGTTCCTGACGTTCGTTCGGTGAAGGGGTACGGCGACCGCCGTACCCCTTCGCTGTCGGTGGGGCCCGGCATCATGAACGTATGCGCGCTGCCCGGCTGATCAAAATGGTGCTGTTGCTCCAGTCCCGGCCCACCATGACCGGCGCCGAGCTGGCGCGGGAGCTGGAGGTGTCCGAGCGGACGGTCACGCGGGACGCGCAGGCGCTGTCCGAGGCCGGGGTGCCGGTGTACGCGGACCGGGGGCGGGCCGGGGGCTACCGGCTGGTCGGCGGGTACCGGACGCGGCTGACGGGGCTGGCCCGGAGCGAGGCCGAGGCGCTGTTCCTCTCGGGGGTGCCGGGGGCGCTGCGGGAGATGGGCCTCGAGGACGCGGCCTCCGCGGCCCGGCTGAAGGTGTCCGCCGCGCTTCTTCCGTCCCTGCGGGACGCCTCGCGGACGGCGGCGCAGCGGTTCCATGTGGACGCGCCCGGCTGGTTCAAGGAGCCCGATACGCCCGAGCTGCTGCCCGCGGTGGCCCAGGCGGTGTGGGACGACCGCCGGATCACCGCGCGCTACCGGCACGGGGACACCGGTGTGGAGCGGGAGCTGGAGCCGTACGGGCTCGTGCTGAAGGCGGGGGTCTGGTACCTATGCGCACGCGTGCCGGAGCCGGGGTCCTTCCGGGTGTACCGGATCGACCGGTTCACGGCGGTCGCCGCCGACGGGGAGCGTTTCGGGCGGGACGAGGACTTCGACCTGCCCGGCTTCTGGGAGGAACAGGCCGAGCGGTTCGCGCGGTCCCTCCTGCGGGCGGAGGTGGTGGTGCGGCTGTCGGCCCTGGGGCTGCGGAGACTGCCGTCCGCCCTTGATCCGGCGTCCGTGCGCCTGGCCCGGCAGACGTGCGGCGAGCCCGACGAGCGGGGCTGGGTGACCGTCACGCTCCCCGTGGAGTCGGAGGAGGTGGCCCACAGCCAGTTGACCGCCCTGGGCGCCGAGGCGGAGGTGCTGTCTCCGGTGACCTTGCGGGAACGGTTCGCGGGGGACGCGGCCCGGCAGGCGGAGCTGTACCGGTAGCGGCGCCGCCCGCGAGGGGGGCACGTCCGCCATCGGCATGGTCACGCCCGGCGATCTGCGGCACTCCGCGTGCGTCCCTCCCCTCCAGGACCGATGCTTGAGCCGTGATGGACGAGACGGAGTTCTGGGAGCTGGTGGACACGACCCGCGAGGCCGCCGACGGCGACCCCGAGGACCACGCCGACCTGCTCGTGGAACGGCTCGTCCGGATGGACCCGGACTCGGTGCTCGACTTCGCCCGCCACTTCGAGTCCCGCTACAACCGCGCCTACCGGTGGGACCTCTGGGGCGCCGCCTGGGTACTGCTCGACGGAGCCAGCGACGACGCCTTCGACTTCTTCCGCTGCTGGCTGATCGGTCAGGGCCGGGAGGTGTTCGAGGGCGCCGTGCACGACCCGGACTCCCTCGCCGAGCTCCTGGACGAGTTCGACGAGGAGCTGGACGGCGACGGCGAGGAGCTGGGGTACGCGGCGGACGAGGCGTACGAGCAGCTCACCGGCGTCGTCGCTCCCGACCTGGGCATTCCGCCGGCGGCGCCCGAGCCCGCCGGAACCCCGATGAACCTGGAGAACGAGTCGGAGCTCGCCGAGCGCTATCCCCGGCTGTGGGAGCGCTTCAAGGGCTGACCCCGCGCTCCGGCCCGGCGGAACGCCCCGCGGGTCAGGCCGCTCGGCGCCGGCTGAGGTCCGCGGGGATGTACGCCTGGGCATGGTCGGCCCGGACGGCGTGGTGCAAGGGCGCGGCGTTGGCCTGGTCGAGGGCGGACGCGGTGACCGCGCCCGGGCCGAGGACGACCGTCGCCACCGCGCAGACCACCGTCCACGGGCTGCGCGCGGCCTTGGTCCATCCGCCCGCCTGCTCCGTGGTGCGTGTACGGCTGCTGCTCATGATCCCCACCTCCGGTCGGCTTCTGCGAAGACCGTAGGAGGCCGGGATCTGAGAACGCTTCGCGCCGCCTGTGGCGTACCTGTGAGCTAGGTCCGGCCCTGGAGCCGCGCGGCCGCCTGCCGGAGTGCCGGGAGGTGGGCGGTGAGGGCCGCGCCGGGGCAGGTCGTCGGGAAGCCGTCGTTGTGGCCGGACAGGACAGGCAGTGTGGCGATGGTGCCGGCGGCGTACCGGCTCTGGCCGCTGGTGGAGACGAGGCGGACGCGGGAGCGCGGGTCGACGTCCGCGAGGCCGAGTTTCCAGGCGGCGAGCGCGGCGATGGCGTCGGTCACCGCCCGCGGTACCGGCGTGCCCTCGGTGAAGGTGCCGAGCGCCGCGATCCCCGCGGTGCGGTGGTTGAAGCCCTGGGCGTGGGCGCCGGTGACGGCCCGGTCGACGCCGCCCGCGCGGCCCTCGTAGATCGTGCCGCAGCGGTCGACGACGAAGTTGTAGCCGAGGTCGTCCCACTGCCGGGGGCCGATCTGGCCCGCGTACAGGGAGCGGATGATGCGGGGTGCGTCGGCGCAGTCGTAGGTGTTGGGCGAGTCGGTGTGGTGCACGAAGACCGCGACGACCTTGTCGTCGTAGCGCGGCGGCGGCTGCTTGTGCGTGCGGTCGTCGATCCAGCGGGAGCGGGGCACGATGGGCGGCCGGGCGGTGGTGTGCGCCGGCGCGGGGCGGCCGACGACGGGCGCCGGGTGCGCGGCCACCGTGCGGTCGACACCTGCCGCGCACAGCACCAGCGCCAGGACGGCGGCGAGACCGGGCCCACAGGCCAGCGCGACGAGGGCCGTGCGCCGCAGCCACGGCGAACGGCGCGCGCCACCCGGTCCTGGCACCTGTGGAATTCGTACCGGAACGCGTACCCGGCCCAGGACCCGCCGCGCACCTCGCAACACACGCATGCCCTCACCCTGGCGCCGGTCCCGGCCCGCCGCGATGTGCGCTGTGCCACCCGGCGGAACCATTGCCCTGGTCCGGGACGTTTTTACAGGTCCACGCATGCGTGACCGGTTCGGCGGGCTCCGCGTGTGCGTGCCTGATCACTGGGCCCGCCCTGCGCGTACTAAGGGGCCCAAGAGAAAGGCGGCCCCGTGGACCTGCTCGACTTCCTGCTGTTGCTGGTGATCCTGGCCTACGCGGCGTCCGGCTACCGGCGCGGGCTGGTCGCCGGGTGTGTCTCGCTGGCCGGTTTCGTGGGCGGCGCCGTCGTCGGCGTATGGATCCTGCCGTGGGTGATGAAGCTGGTGACACCGGGCACGTCGGCGGCGACGCTGACGGCCGTGCTGACGGTCCTCGCGCCCGCCGTGGTCGGGCACGAGCTGGCGGGCAGGCTCGCGCTGCGGCTGCGCCGCGAGCTGGACCGCGGGCCGCTGCGGGTGGCCGACGGAGTGGGCGGGGCCGCCGCGAACACGGTCGCCGTGCTGCTGGTCGCCTGGGTGGCGGCGAGCGTCCTGGGCGCCTCCTCGACGAGCATGATCACGACGTCGATCCGCAATTCGGCGCTGCTGGGCGCGGTGCAGAACACGATGCCGGACACCACCCCCACCTGGTTCTCGCGCGCGACGTCGGCGCTCACGCAGGCCGGCTTCCCGCAGGTCTTCAACCCGTTCGAGAACGAGCCGACGACGGGTGTCGCCAAGCCCTCCGGGGACAGCGTCACGCCGGCCGCGACGAACGCCGCGAAGCTGTCCACCGTGAAGGTCGAGGGCATCGCGGGCAGCCAGGGCCGCGAGGGCAGCGGCTTCGTGTACGCGGGGCAGCACGTGATGACGAACGCCCATGTGGTGGCGGGCATCGACGAGCCGACCGTCCGCGTGGGCGGGGTCGGGCGGGCGTACGAGGCCCGCGTGGTGCTCTTCGACCCGAACAAGGACGTGGCGGTGCTGTACGTCCCGGAGCTGAAGGCGCCGGTGCTGCGCTTCGACGACAGCGCGGCGCGGGGCGGCTCGGCGGTCGTGGCCGGTTATCCGCAGGACGGCGGCCTCGACCTCCAGGCGGCCACGGTCGCGGGCCGGATCAACGCGACCGGCCAGAACATCTACAACTCGGACACCGTCACCCGCGAGATCTACTCGATCCGCTCCACGGTCCGCCCCGGCAACTCGGGCGGACCGCTGCTGACCACGGACGGCCGGGTGTACGGCGTCGTGTTCGCGCGCTCCACCTCGGACAACGAGACGGGGTATGTGCTGACGGCGGACGAGGTGAGCGACGACGCGCGGCGCGCGGCGGCCGCGACGGATCCGGTGGGCACGGGCGACCTGGTCACCTCATGAGCGCGGGACCGCGGGTCGCAGAGCACGCCCCATGAGGACGTCGTCCACGTACTGCCCGTCCAGCAGGAACTCCTCCGGCAGGATCCCCTCCACCTCGAACCCCTCCGACTCGTAGAGCTTCCTGGCGGGGGTGTTGTGCCCGAGCACGCGCAGCGAGATGCGGCGTGCGCCCTGCCGCGCGGCGTGCTCCTGGACGGCCCGCAGGAGTGCCCGGCCGACGCCCGCCCCGCGTGCCTCCTCGGCGACGACGAGCCCCTGGATCTGCCGGACGTGGGAGTTGGCGGCGAGGGGGGTCGGGTACCCCAGCCGGATGTAGCCGGCCAGGCGTCCGCCCAGCTCGGCCACGAGGTGGTCGCGGGGGCCGAACCGGTCGCTGTAGAAGGGGTCGTACGGCGGTTGCGGGCGGGGCTGGACGGCGTGCAGCGTGGACCAGGTGACTCGGTCCAGCCGGGCGAGCCCGTCCTCGTCGTCGTGGGTCGCGAAGCGTATGTGCGGATCCGGCATGAGGATCACTGTACGGCGGCCGAACGGTGGCCGTCCCGGCGATTTCCCCGCTCACCCGGCAGGATGGACCCATGAACTCCGATGCGCCGCTTCCTCCCGGTTCCCGCGTCGCGATCGCCGGTGCGTCCGGGCTGATCGGTTCGGCTCTGGCGCGCTCGCTCACGGCGGACGGCCACGAGGTCGTACGGCTCGTACGGCGGGCGCCGCGCGGGAAGAACGAGGTCCGCTGGGATCCCGGGGAACAGCGGATCGACTCGGCCGGGCTCGTGGGGTGTGCCGCGGTGGTCAATCTGGCCGGGGCGGGCGTCGCCTCGCGGCGGTGGACGGACGCGTACAAGCAGACGATCCGCTCCAGCCGGGTGCTGGGCACCGCGACGCTGGCCGAGGCGATCGCCTCGCTCGACGAGCCGCCGGCGGTCTTCGTCAGCGGCAGTGCGATCGGCTTCTACGGCGACACGGGCGACCGGGCGGTGGACGAGACGGCGCCGCCCGGTGACGGCTTCCTGCCCGCCCTGTGCGTGGAGTGGGAGGAGGCGGCCGAGCCGGCCCAGGAGGCCGGCGTCCGTACGGTGTTCACCCGGACCGGCCTGGTGGTGGCCGCCGGGGGCGGTGCGTGGGGCAGGCTGTTTCCGCTCTTCAAGGCGGGTCTCGGCGGCCGTATGGGCGACGGCCGTCAGTACTGGAGCTACATCTCCCTGCACGACGAGGTCGCGGCGATCCGCCATGTCATCGATACGGCGTCCTTGTCGGGGCCGGTGAACCTGACGGCGCCGACGCCGCTGACCAACGCGGAGATCACGGCGGCGATGGGCCGGGTCCTGCACCGCCCGACGCTCTTCACGGCCCCGGCGCCGGTGCTCCGCGCGGCGCTCGGCGACATGGCGGGCGACATCCTGGGCAGCCAGCGGGTGCTGCCGGCCCGTCTGCTGGAATCGGGCTTCGCCTTCGCGTTCCCTGGCATCGAGGAGACCCTCCGCTCGGCGCTGCGCTGACGGAACCCAGGGCCCGTCCGGCGGGCAGGCCCTGGGCCGGCCGGGACCGCGACACCGAACCCCACGTCGTCGATCCGGTCCATGACGTCCCGGTCGGCACTCTCGGTGTCTTCGGCATCGGTGTGCGGGCGATACGCGGGGGTCGGTCCCGCCCGTTCGGACAGGGCGTCGCGGAAGCGGACCGCGTCCCACCACGACACGCCCTCGACGGGCGGCCGGCCGCAGGCGCACGCCGTGACACCCCGTGCCTCCGTGCGAGGCTCCCGCGCCACTCCCCCGACCCGGCGGCGCCCACCTACCCTCATGCCGAACTCGGGTATTCCAGAAGCCTGTTGGGGGCATGACGTTCCCAGCAGCCGCGCGACCTCGAGGAGGGGCCACGTGCTTGAGTCGGTGCACCAAGCAAGTGCGTACACCGCGGATGTACAACCCGCGGACGTCGTCATCGTGGGAGCCGGGGCGGCGGGACTCGCCGCCGCCCACCATCTGACCAGGGCAGGCCTCACCACCGCCGTCCTGGAGGCCGCGCCGAACGTCGGCGGCCGCATGTCGACGGAGAAGGTGGACGGCTTCCGGCTGGACCGCATGGGCCAGTTGCTCTCCACCGCGTATCCGGAACTCCGCAGCACCCCCGGCCTGGACGCCCTGCCCCTGCGGGAGTTCTCCCCCGGCGTGCTGGTCCACAGCGACGGCCACCTCCACCGCGTCGGGGAGCCCGGCACACCCCGGAGCGCAAGGGGCGCACTCACCGCTGCGCGCGCCCTCGCAAGCGCCCCCCGACAGCAGCGCACACCGCGCGCCCCCCGCACCCAAGGTGCCTCCCGCCCGGGCCTGCTGGGCAGTCCCGTCGGCCAGTCCCGGCTGGCCGGCGCACTCGCCCGGCTCGCCGCCACCCCGCCCGACCGGCTGCTGTCCCGCCCCGAACTCCCGGCCGCCCGGGCCCTGTCGGCCCTCGGCCTTCCGCCCCGCACGATCGACGGCTTTCTGCGCCCCCTGCTCGCCGCACTCCTGTGCGACCCGGCCCTGGAGACCTCCAGCCGCTGCGCCGACCTGGCCCTGCGTGCCTTCGTGACGGGCCGGCTGTGTGTCCCGGAGGGCGGCGCCGACGTTCTTCCGGAGCTGCTCGCGGCCACGCTCCCGCCGGGCACCGTCCACACGGGTGTGCGCGTCACGGCGGTCTCCACCACCTCCGTCACGACGAAGGACCACGGCGAACTCCGCTGTCGGGCCGTTCTGCTGGCCACCGGCGCCCGGGCCGCCGCCCGGCTGCTCCCGGGCCTGCGCGTCCCCGGCTTCCACCCGGTGACGGTCCTGCACCACACGACCGACGAGCCGCCGCTCGGCGACCCGGCCCTCGTCCTCGACGCCGAGCGCGGCGGCCCGGTGGCGCACACCGCGGTCATCAGCCGGGTCGACCCGAGCAGGGCCCCGGCCGGCCGCGCGCTCGTCTCCTCGACGGTCCTCGGTACGCCCCCGCCGCCGGACCGGCTGGAGGCGGCGGTCCGGGCCCAACTGGCCCGGCTCTACCGGACGTCGACCGCCCGCTGGGAGCTCCTCGCGATCCACCACGACTCCGAGGCGGTCCCGGCGATGCCCCCGCCGCACGATCCGCGCCGCCCCGTACGCCTGCTCGCGGGCCTGTACATCTGCGGCGACCACCGCGACACCAGCACGGTCCAGGGCGCGCTCCGCTCCGGCCGCCGCGCCGCCCACGCCCTGCTCACGGATGTGGGGGCAGGCCAGACCTCACTGGAGGAGCCGCTCGAGACGGCGGCCTGAGCGGACGGGGGCGCCCGTCCCCCACCGGGCGCCCCCCGTCCGCCCCAGCCGGCCACCGCAACGCCCCGCCCGGCCACCGCAACTCCCTGGCCGGCCACCGCAACTCCCTGGCCGGCCACGGAGACGCCCCCGACCGGCTACTGCAACGCCGTCACCCGGTCCCGGTACCCGCGTACGGGCGCCGCGTCCCGGTACGGCTCCAGGCGGCGCTCGAAGTCGCGGACGTACTCGATGGCCCGTACCGACCGCATCTCCGCCGCCTGCCCGGCCGCCTCCGCGCCCAGCAGGCAGGCCTGGTCCAGCTCTCCGAGCCCGAGCCGGGCCGTGGCGAGCACGACGCGGCAGAAGAGCCGGCTGCGGGCGTACCCCGGCGCACGCAGTTGCAGCGAGCGCTCCGCGTGCTGTGCCGCGGCCCGGAACTGCTGGAGGTCCCGGTGGCAGTGCGCGAACTCGTCGGCGAGCTGCGCCTCGTCGAAGAACCGTGCCCAGTAAGGGACTTCGTCGCCGGGGCGGGCCGCCTCCAGCGACCGCTCGGCACGCACCAGGGACGCCGTGCAGGCCCGTACCTCCCCCAGCACCCCGTGCCCGCGCGCCTCCACGGAGTGCAGCAGCGCCTGCACCACGGGCGGCGCCGACGCCCCGACCCCCTGCTGGGCCACCCGTGCGAGCTGGACGGCCTCCCGGCCGTGCCCGAGGTAGACGGCCTGGCGGCTCATGGTGACCAGGACGTACGAGCCGTACGCCCGGTCCCCGGCCGCCTGGGACAGCCGCAACGCCTGGACGAAGTACCGCTGGGCGAGCCCGTGCGCGCCGATGTCGTACGAGGTCCAGCCGGCGAGCCGGGTGAGGTCGGAGGCGGCGGCGAACAGGCGGCGCCCGGTCTGCTCGCCGTACGTGCCGCGCAGCATCGGCTCGGCCTCGTGCTCCAGATAGCGGACCAGGGCCTGGCGGGCGTGGCCGCCGCCGTACGCGTGGTCGAGCGCCCGGAACAGCTCGCCCACCGAGCGCAGCGCGGCGATGTCGCCGCCGGTGACCTTCTGGCCGGGGCCGCGCTCGGTCTGGCTGCGCTGGCGGGGCACCGCGGGCCGGCCCTGCGCGGGCACCCGGGCGGCGGGCGGATCGCCGCGGCCGACCCGGTCGTCGGCGCGGCCGATCAGCCAGTCCCGGCTGGGCACGACGAGCCCGGCCGGGGTGAACGCGATCTTGCGCAGCTCGGCGTGGCTGCCGGAGTCCTTGCGCCACAGCCCGCCGACGATGTCGATGGCCTCTTCGGGCGTCGCGGCGAACTCCAGGCCCGCGTAGACGGGGGCGCACGCGTCGAGGCCCAGGTCCTGGGCGGTGAGCCGGCGGCCGAGGCGGCGGGTGAACACCTCGGCGATGAGTGCGGGGGTGGTGCCCCGGGGCTGCTGCCCGCGCAGCCACCTCGTCACCGAGGTCTTGTCGTATCTGAGGTCCAGGCCGTGTTCGAGGCCGAGCTGGTCCACGCGACGGGCGAGACCTGCGTTGGAGAACCCCGCTTCTGCGATGAGCGCGGCGAGCTGTCGGTTGGGGGTGCGCTGCGCGGGTCGTTCCGTCATCTGCGGTGCGGTCTCCTGCCTTTCGATCCGCGCAGCGACCTTGCCGCGTGCCCGGATCGCCTGCGAACAGCCCTTATGGCCTGGGGTGACGGCGCGAATGTAGCGGAGGGTAAGCACGTGATCGCACGCTTCGGCGTCCATTCATCCGATCGTGTGAGGATTGACCGTCGGGCTGACGGACATCGGCCGGACGTACAGTGGCGTGGGCGCGTTACGTGCCTTACAAGGGTTCTGAGGGCTTCTAGGGAGGCGCTTGCCGTGAGTGAGTTGCGGTTCGTCCACATGGGATTCGGTGCCGAGGCCGTCGAGTACCAGGCGGCCTGGGACGAGCAGCGCCGTGTGCATGCCGCCCGTTTCCTGGACGAGGTCCCCGACACCTGTCTGCTCCTGGAGCACCCGCCGGTCTACACGGCGGGCCGGCGTACGGCGGACAACGAGCGGCCCCTCGACGGCACCCCCGTCGTCGACGTGGACCGCGGCGGCAAGATCACCTGGCACGGCCCGGGCCAGCTCGTCGGGTATCCGATCCAGAAACTGCCGCGCCCGGTCGACGTCGTCGCCCACCTCCGCCGCCTCGAAGAGGTCATGATCCGCGTCTGCGCGGAGTTCGGCGTGGCCACCAGCCGCGTGGAGGGCCGGGCGGGCGTCTGGGTCCTCGGCGACCCGGTGGAGCAGCGCCCCAGCCTCGGCGGCCTCTCCCTCGACTTCGACCCCCGCCTGGCCGACGACGAGTTCGACCCCCGCCTCAACGGCCCCGAGTACGCCCCCTCCAACGCCGGCCAGCGCCGCGAGGACCGCAAGATCTGCGCCATGGGCATCCGCGTCGCCAAGGGCGTCACCATGCACGGTTTCGCCCTGAACGTGAATCCGGACACGTCCTCCTTCGACAAGATCATCCCGTGCGGGATCCGCGACGCGGGCGTGACGTCCCTCGCGTACGAGCTGGGCCGCGAGGTCACCATCGGCGAGGTCCTGCCGGTCGCGGAGAAGCACCTGCGGGACGTACTGGAGAACGCGGACCTGAAGCCGCGCGAGGTGGAACGGGCCTCGGCCTGACCCCGGGGGAATGCACCCGCGTTCCCCAAGGTTGCCCACCCCGGGGACCAGGAACCGCACGGGCGTACCCTGGTGTACGCCGAAGAATCGAAGCTACAGGGAGCCGATGTGTCCGCAGTCGCACCCGACGGACGCAAGATGCTGCGCCTGGAGGTCCGGAACGCCCAGACCCCCATCGAGCGCAAGCCCGAGTGGATCAAGACCCGGGCGAAAATGGGTCCCGAATACACGAAGATGCAGAACCTCGTGAAGAGCGAGGGGCTGCACACGGTCTGCCAGGAGGCGGGCTGTCCCAACATCTACGAGTGCTGGGAAGACCGCGAGGCCACCTTCCTCATCGGCGGCGACCAGTGCACCCGGCGCTGCGACTTCTGCCAGATCGACACCGGCAAGCCCGAGGCCCTCGACCGCGACGAGCCGCGCCGCGTCGGTGAGTCCGTCGTCACGATGGACCTGAACTACGCCACGATCACGGGCGTCGCCCGCGACGACCTCGAGGACGGCGGCGCCTGGCTGTACGCGGAGACGGTCCGCCAGATCCACGCGCAGACGGCGGGCCGCGAGGCCGGCCGCACCAAGGTCGAGCTGCTCGCCCCCGACTTCAACGCCGAGCCCGACCAGCTGGCCGAGGTCTTCTCCGCGCGCCCCGAGGTCTTCGCGCACAACGTCGAGACGGTCCCGCGGATCTTCAAGCGCATCCGCCCCGGCTTCCGCTACGAGCGCTCCCTGAAGGTCATCACGGAGGCCCGGGACTACGGTCTGGTCACGAAGTCGAACCTCATCCTCGGCATGGGTGAGACCCGCGAAGAGGTCAGCGAGGCGCTCCGGCAGCTGCACGACGCGGGCTGCGAGCTCATCACGATCACGCAGTACCTGCGCCCCTCCGTGCGCCACCACCCCGTGGAGCGCTGGGTCAAGCCGCACGAGTTCGTGGAACTCAAGGAGGAGGCCGAGGAGATCGGCTTCTCCGGTGTCATGTCGGGCCCGCTGGTCCGCTCCTCGTACCGGGCCGGCCGCCTGTACCAGATGGCCATGGAGCTGCGTCAGTCAGCCGCTCCGCAGGGCGGTGCGCAGGTCGCCTCGCAGGCGGTCTGAGACGCCGGGCACACCCCGCTGTGGCACTCGGTGCCACAAGAGCGTGTGAATCTGCGCACAAGCATCTACCTCCGGTAATGGCGCATTCGACGCGGTCCCGGCCGTCCCCGCAGATGGGGACGGTGCCGGGACCGCGTCGGCGTCCATGGGCCGCGCATCAAGGCTTCATGGGTGTTTGACCGGTCGGTCACGCCCTGGTAACACCAATCAGTGACCCTGCTCTTACGCCACGTAGAGCCCCAGCCAGCGCCGCCATCCCGAGGGGGGACCTCCATCATGCAGGCCGCGCCCGTACGCGCCACCGCCATTCCGTCGTTCACCGATGCACTCCGTGCCGTCGAGTCGCTGCTCATGAGCGGCGGCCAGCGCACCGCCCGTCGCAATGCCTGGACGTCGGTCCAGGAGGACCGCCGCCGTGCCAAGGACCGGGTCGAGGCGCAGCGCGTGCTGGAAGCGGTGTCGACGCGTCCGTAGCCGCCGCTTCGCCGGTGCTGCCGTCGTCGGCGCTTGCCGGGCCACGTAGACTTCGTGGCATGGCGAGGAAGGAACCCGCAGCGGACGCTGCGAACCCGGGGCGACTCAAGCAGATCGCTCTCACTTACAAGATGACCCGCAAGGCCGACTCAAAGATCGGTCTTGTACTCGCGGCTGTCGGAATCATCACCTTCGGTGTCTTCCTCGCGATCGGCTTCTTGATCGGCCACCCGTACTATCTCGGCATTCTCGGCCTCCTGCTCGCCTTCCTCGCGTCGGCGATCGTCTTCGGACGCAGGGCCGAGCGCGCCGCCTTCGGGCAGATGGAGGGCCAGCCCGGCGCGGCCGCGGCCGTGCTCGACAACATCGGCCGGGGGTGGACGACGACTCCGGCGGTGGCGATGAACCGCAGCCAGGACGTGGTGCACCGGGCGGTCGGCAAGGCGGGCGTCGTCCTGGTGGCCGAGGGCAACCCGAACCGGGTGAAGAGCCTGCTGGCCGCCGAGAAGAAGAAGATGGCGCGGATCGTGGCGGACGTCCCGGTGCACGATGTGCTCGTGGGCACCGGCGAGGGCCAGGTGGAGCTGAAGAAGCTCCGTACGACCCTGCTGAAGTTCCCGCGCGTCCTGACCGGCCCGCAGGTCACCGCGACCAACGACCGGCTGCGCGCGCTGGGCGACCTGATGAGCAACATGCCGTTGCCGAAGGGTCCGATGCCGAAGGGGATGCGCATGCCGCGCGGTGGGCCGAAGGCCCGCTGACCTCCCTCGCACATGAGCTCGTACGACGAAGGGGGCGCCCGGAGAAATCCGGGCGCCCCCTTCGTCGTACGGAGATCATTCGTGCTACGGAGATCCTTCGTCGTACGTGGAGCGGGCGTCGTCGTACGCGGAACAGCCGTCGCCATACGCGGAACGGCCGTCGTCATACCGGAACGGCCGTCGTCGTACCGGAACGGTCAGATTCTGACCTCGACCGTGCGGGCCAGCCGGTCGTGCAGGCCCCGGCCGTCGCGGTCCCAGATCAGGGCCGGGATCGCGAGGCACAGCAGGACCGTGCGCACGACGGCGCGGAGCGGGTTCACGCGGCCCGTGCCCTCGGCGACCACCCGCAGACCGAACAGGCGCTTGCCCGGGGTGAAGCCCACCGTGCCGACCGTCAGGAAGCCGAGCCCGAGGAAGACGAGCAGCGCCCAGTTGCCGGTCGTCTGGTTGTAGCCGTGGGTGAGCAGGCCGTATGCGATCAAGAGGCACAGGCCCCAGTCGACGGCGAGGGCGCCGAAGCGGCGGCCCGGGCGGGCGATCGAACCCGGCCCCTCCTCCGGCAGACCGAGCTGTTCGCCCCGGTAGCCGAAGTCGGCCCCGGCTTGTTCCGCGGCCTCGCGGGGGCCGGAGAGCCACGATCCGATTACTTGCCTGTTGTCCACCCGTCCACGGTACTGCGCCCTCATATGCGCCAGGGATGGCGGGGTGTGCGTAGGCTGCTGTTGAACCCGAGCCGGTTAACTTCGGCGAAACAAATGGGTCATGCTTGAGAAATCCCCCGTCCCTATGGTCGGGTCCAGCGTGTGCCACCGCACTGGCCGCACGAACGAACTACCACCCCGGTCGGACATGGTCGGGAGTAGGAGGAGCTGGATGTTCCAGAACGCCGACGAGGCCAAGAAGTACATCGCGGACGAGGACGTCAAGTTCGTCGACGTCCGGTTCTGCGACCTGCCGGGCGTGATGCAGCACTTCACGATTCCGGCGGAGGCCTTCGACCCGGCCGAGGAGCTGGCCTTCGACGGCTCCTCGATCCGCGGCTTCCAGGCCATCCACGAGTCCGACATGGCGCTCCGCGCCGACCTGTCCACCGCGCGCGTCGACCCCTTCCGCCGCGACAAGACGGTCAACATCAACTTCTTCATCCACGACCCGATCACGGGCGAGCAGTACTCCCGTGACCCGCGCAACGTGGCGAAGAAGGCCGAGGCCTACCTCGCGTCGACCGGCATCGCCGACACCGCGTACTTCGGCCCCGAGGCCGAGTTCTACGTCTTCGACAGCGTGCGCTTCAAGACCGCGGAGAACGAGTCCTTCTACCACATCGACTCCGAGGCCGGCGCCTGGAACACCGGTGCGATCGAGGACAACCGCGGCTACAAGGTCCGCTACAAGGGCGGTTACTTCCCGACCCCGCCGGTCGACCACTTCGCCGACCTGCGTGCCGAGATCTCCCTGGAGCTGGCCAACTCCGGCCTCCAGGTCGAGCGCCAGCACCACGAGGTGGGCACCGCCGGCCAGGCCGAGATCAACTACAAGTTCAACACGCTGCTCGCCGCGGCCGACGACCTCCAGCTCTTCAAGTACATCGTGAAGAACGTCGCCTGGCGCAACGGCAAGACCGCGACCTTCATGCCGAAGCCGATCTTCGGTGACAACGGCTCGGGCATGCACGTCCACCAGTCGCTGTGGGCCAATGGCGACCCGCTGTTCTACGACGAGGCCGGTTACGCGGGCCTCTCGGACACCGCCCGCTACTACATCGGCGGCATCCTCAAGCACGCCCCGTCGCTGCTGGCCTTCACCAACCCGACGGTGAACTCGTACCACCGTCTGGTCCCGGGCTTCGAGGCCCCGGTCAACATGGTCTACTCGCAGCGCAACCGCTCGGCCGCGATGCGTATCCCGATCACCGGCTCGAACCCGAAGGCCAAGCGCGTCGAGTTCCGCGCCCCGGACTCCTCCGGCAACCCGTACCTCGCCTTCTCGGCGCTGCTGCTCGCGGGCCTCGACGGCATCAAGAACAAGGTCGAGCCGGCCGAGCCGATCGACAAGGACCTCTACGAGCTGGCCCCCGAGGAGCACGCGAGCGTCGCGCAGGTCCCGACCTCGCTCCCGGCCGTGCTCAGCGCCCTCGAGGCCGACCACGAGTACCTGCTCCAGGGCAACGTCTTCACGCCCGACCTGATCGAGACGTGGATCGACTACAAGCGCACGAACGAGATCGCCCCGCTCCAGCTGCGCCCGCACCCGCACGAGTTCGAGCTCTACTTCGACGTCTAAAAATTCGACGTCTGAAATCCGACGTCTGAAATCCGACGTCTGAAAAGCAGGCGCAACGCTGAGGGCCGCCACCTGGGAACACTTCAGGTGGCGGCCCTCTGCCGTGCTCCGTCAGGACACCAGAATGACCACGACTCCACCACCGAAGCCGTTGCCGAAGCCGTTGTTGAAGCCGAAGCCGTTGTTGAAGCCGTTGTTGAAGCCGAAGCCACAGTTGCTCACGAAGCCACGGCCACCCCAGTTGGAACAGCCATGGGTGGTGACTTGGGTGGGGGCTTGGGCCGGAGCGGCTGCCGAGGCCGTACCTGCTGCGCCGATCGCGGCGCCCCCGGCCATCAGAACGCCGACGGCAGATACCGCGAAGAGACGCCTCGCGCGTTGTGCCTTCATGGGTGAATCCTCCTTCCACCCTCCCGTGCGGTCTTTCCGAGGCACGAGACGGATGGCAGATGGCCGGGCCGCAGCGGAAAGTCCGGCGCGGTGTCGCCTGAGTGCGAGGACACGTAAGCCGCCGACGCGTCCATGACATTGGGCTGTCGGCCCCCGGTGGATGGGGATCTCGCCGACAGCCGGTGTACCCCCGGATTGCGGCTCTGTTCATTTCGGGCTGGTCCGTTCATAAGGTCTATTCGCCTTATGAAGGGCCAACCGCCATTAAAGGCTAGCCGCCCTTCGACCACTCAGCATCTTGGACGAAATGGGGTGCCGATCTCACCGGTGGCCTTTGCACCTCCTAGGGCTGATCGGAACCGCTTCATGGGCATCCGCAGGTGCACACTGGACAGCGGGACGGGTGCCTTAGTGCGGGGTGATGCAGATGCAGAGCCGGTTCCAGAGCGATCGGCGACTGACCGCGCGGATGACAGTCACACTCTTTCTCCTCGGACTGCTGTACCTGGCGTTCGTCGCCGCGCTGATCGTCCTGCTGAAGTCCTGGGTGCTGGTCGTGGTGATCGCGGCGGCGTTCCTGGGGGCGCAGTACTGGTTCTCCGACCGGATCGCGCTGTACGCGATGCGCGGGCGGATCGTGGAGCGCGAGGAGTACCCCCAGCTGCACGGGGTCGTCGACCGGCTGTCCGCGGTGGCCGACATGCCCAACCCGCTCGTCGCCGTCTCCGACCTGGAGATGCCGAACGCGTTCGCGACCGGGCGGAACGCCGATCACGCGGTGCTGTGCGTGACCACCGGGCTACTGCGACGACTGGAGCCCGACGAGCTGGAGGGCGTCCTCGCTCACGAGCTGTCGCACGTGGCGCACAAGGACGTCGCCGTGATCACCGTCGCGTCCTTCCTCGGGGTCATCGCCGGTCTGATCGTGCGGTTCGCGTTCTACTCGCAGTTCTTCGGCGTACGGGGACGGAAGGACCAGAACACCGTTGTGATCTTCATGGCGGTGCTGGCGGTGTCCGCGGCCGTGTACGCGCTCAGCTTCTTGCTCATCCGGGCCCTGTCCCGCTACCGCGAGCTGGCCGCCGACCGGGCCGCCGCCCTGCTGACCGGGCGTCCCTCGGCACTGGCGTCCGCGCTGACCAAGGTCACCGGTGACATCGCCCGCATCCCGACGAAGGACCTGCGGTCGGCGCAGGCCTTCAACGCCTTCTACTTCACGCCCGCCCTCGGCACCACGCCGGGCCTCGAGCGCCTCTTCTCCACACATCCGAGCCTGGAGCAGCGGCTCGAACAACTCGGCCGTATCTCCGCCGAGTTGGGCGAGGCGGCGACGCCCGGGAAGGCGCGCTGAGCACCGATGGGGTTCCTGGACATCCTGCTCGGCCGTACCAAGCCGGTGGCGCCCGACCTCGACCGGCTGTTCGGGCTGCCGTCGGCGGCCGTGACCCTGGAGGCCGCGGCCGGGTTCACCCCCACGGGTACGGGCGCGGTGTGCTTCTCGACCGTCGAGGGCGCGGCCTTCGCCGAGGCGCACCAGGAGGTGCGGGCCCTGCTCGACGCGGACTCCGAGCGACGGAACTCCCCCCTGCCCGAGCAGGGCCGGGAGCTCGGGGGCGGACCACCCGTCGAGCTCAGCCGGGACGAGTACGGCTACTCCTGGCTCGTCTCCCGGCGGACGCCCGACGACCTGCCGGCGCTGGTGAGCGATCTGCACGCGGTCAACAGCGCGCTGGAGGGCAGCGGCTTCGGGCCGCAGCTGCTCTGCTCCGTCGCCGGATTCCGGTCCGCGGCAACGGGCCGGGACGGCGGGCTGCGGCGGCTCGGGCTCGTCTACCTCTACAAGCGCGGCACGTTCTATCCCTTCGCGCCGCTGGCCGGTGCCGGCCGGCGGCGCGACAACGCGCTGGAACTCCAGGTCAAGGCCGCGCTCGCCGACGATCTGCGGATCGAGCAGGACCTGACCCGCTGGTTCCCGATCTGGGGCGCGCCCGGCCTGTGACCGGACCAGTACTAGTTCTTACGTTCCTGACGGCGGGCCTCGAGGGGACGCTCGCGGCGGTAGCGGCGCTCCCACTTGGCCTGCTGGTCACGGCGTTCGCGGTACGCGCGGTAGCTGGTGTCGGGGCGGGCGGACCCCGACGAGGAGCCTCCGGCGCCGGACGTGGGTGACGCCGAGGACGAGCCCCGCCCGTACTGCAGGTACAGGAAGAGCAGGACGGCCGCGGCGAGCCACCAGGCGTGGTTACCGAATCCTAGGAGGACCAGGACGACAGTCCCGGCAATGACGATGGTGCCCATGACGGGCCTCCGTGGGCGTGGGTGTGGGTGGTGCTCGTTGTCTCGACGGGGCGCTGGGGGAGGCGTCCGGCCGTCGGTGCGTAGAGAGTAGCCCCGAGTCCGCCTGGTGATGCCTGTCCGGCGGAAAGAGGTGCTGGGCAGCTCCGGTACGCGTGCCCAGCGTAGGGACGGAGCCGTAGAGCACGCACCTGCTTTTCGGCGGTACGTCCTCCTCCTGAACGACCGGGCGACGGCAGGGTCGTGAATGAATGGGGGCATGAGCGAGCTCCTCTCCTTCGCGTACGAACACGACGGCGAACGACTCAGCGGCATGTACGGCGGTGACGACGACGGGGACGACGCCGGGGGCGTAGAGGGTGGCCGGGAATCGCCCACCGTCGTGCTGCTGCACGGCGCGGGCGACGGGTGCGCGGGGCGCCTGCTCCCCCTGCTCGCGGAATTCGTCGCGCGCGGCTGCCGGGGCCTCGCGTTCGACTTCTCCGGGCACGGCCAAAGCACCGGCGCGCTGGCCGAGTCGAGCCTGCGCAGACGCTTCGCGCAGGCGGTCGCGGTGATCGACGCGCGGGTTCCCGGGGACGGTCCGCTGGTCCTCGTCGGGTTCAGCATGAGCGGGCAGACGGTGGCGGATCTCGCCGCGCACTACGGGGAGCGGGTGGCGGCCCTGGGCCTGTGCGCACCCGCCGTGTACGCGGCCGCGGCATGGCCGGTTCCGTTCGGTGCGGGCGACGGACGGTTCAGCGAGATCATCCGTGCGGCGGACAGCTGGCGGGAGTCTCCCGCGCTCGACGTCCTGCGGGCGTACGGGGGCCGGGCCGTGCTCGCGGTGCCCGGTACCGACACCGTGATCCCGCCCGCCGTGACCGCGGCGGTGACGGCCGCGCTCGCCACGAACGCCCAGTTCAGCCTGGTCGAACTGCCCGACGCGGAGCACACGCTGGGCCTGTGGTTCCGCGACCACGAGGACGACCGGCGGAGGTTCGTGGACGCCGTGCTCACCGGGCGGGGCGAGGGGGGATGGACGGCGACCCGGGCCTGGGTGGCGAAGCAGCTCCCGGCGGGCAGGCGCGTACGGGACTCGGCGCGGCTGCGGGGCGGCTGGAGTTCGCAGATACGCCGTCTCACTCTCGACGACGGCACCGGCCTGGTGCTGCGCACCTTCGTGCGGCCCTTCTTCCGGCGCCACGCGCCCGGACTGCTCTCCCGCGAGGCGTCCGTCCTCGCCCTGCTCGCCGCGCAGGACGGCACCCCCGTGCCCGAGGCCGTCGCCGTCGACGCGACCGGCGAACACTGCGACCACCCTTCGCTGCTGATGTCCCTGCTGCCCGGCGCGGTACGGGTCGACGAGGAGGATCTGGACCGGCGCCTCGACCTGCTCGCGCGGCAACTCGTCCGGATCCACACCGTCGTACCGGACGAACGGCCACGCCCCTACCAGGCGTGGACGTCGCCCGAGCGGGTCCGCACCCCCGGGGGCGCCCTGTGGGACCGGGCCGTGGCGGTGCTCAGGCGCGAACCGCCCGCGTACGAAGGGTGCTTCCTGCACCGGGACTTCCACCCCGGGAACGTGCTGTTCGACGGTGCGGGCGACACGCTGCGGATCAGCGGGGTCGTCGACTGGGTCGAGACCTCGTGGGGGCCCGCCGACCTGGACGTCGCCCACTGTTCGACGGCGCTCGCGCTGCTGCACGGGGAGGCGTACGGGCTGGGGTTCCGGGAGCGGTACGAGGCCCACGGCGGCCGGCGACTGGCGGACGGGGCGGACCACTTGTACTGGCGGCTGCTGGACACGCTGGCGTACTCCCCCGACGCCGAGAAGCTCGCGGCCCCCTGGCACGAGCTGGGCCGCACCGACCTGACGCGCGAGGTACTGGGCGCGCGGCTGGAGGCTTATGTGGGCGGGCTGTTGCGGCGGTACGGCTAGCTTCGGCGCGGGCCGGAGCCACGAGAGTGCGCACACCGTGTCCTGGCGGCGATCGAGGCGAAGGCGGCACGGGTGGGAGCGTGGCTGGGGCGGACGCGGGGCACGCCGCGCTTCCGGACCCCGCTGGAGCGGGAGTTGTCGTGAGGCGGGCGGGCGACGGGGCCGGCGCGGCCCCCTTCTCCCACGACGCCCGCGCCGGGCACCCCGTCGAAGACGCGGTGCCCGGCGCGGGATCTCAGCGCTCGGCGCGGGACCTCAGCGGCTGTACCTGATCAGCGCGCGGACCATGTGGCACGTCGTGTCCGACGGCGGGTGGACGCCGATGGTCTCCGCCGTGCTGCGGATCGTCTCGTTGCGCGCCTGGTTCGGGACGTACACCCCGGAGTCGAGCAGGGCGATGGCGAGGCGCATCGCCTTGAGGCGGCGGTTGTGGGTCATGTACCACTCGCGGGGGCGCCCCGGCGGCAGCGGGCGCTTTTCCACGGGCTGGTACGGGAGGTCCAGCGGGACCGGCCTCCTGGATGTGGACTGGGTCGGCTTCGGCTTCAGTGCGGCAGCGGGCACAGGCATCCTCCTGTCGCGGTCAGGGGACCGTCCGGAACCTCCGGCGGCACCCTCGAACACTGCTTCTATTCTACCGCTCGGCACTGACAAAAGCCGCTGGCCACACGGGCTTTGGGGTGGGTTGTGGCGCAGGCGCAAGGGGGTACGGCGGTTACCGTGTGGGCATGGAGATCTGGATCAATCCCGCCTGTTCGAAGTGCCGCAGCGCCCTCAGCCTGCTCGACGCGGAGGACGCCGAGTACACCGTGCGGCGCTACCTGGAGGACGTGCCGAGCGAGGACGAGATCCGCGGCGTGCTCCAGCGGCTCGGACTCGAGCCCTGGGACATCACGCGGACCGAGGAAGCCGTCGCCAAGGAGCTCGGCGTGAAGGAGTGGGCCCGGGACGCCGGTTCGAGGGACCAGTGGGTGCGGGCGCTCGCCGAGCACCCCAAGCTCATTCAGCGGCCGATCATCACCGCGGACGACGGCACCGCGCTCGTGGCACGCACGGAGGAGGCGGTACGGGATGCCTTGTCCCGGTAGCGGAAGGCCCTCCGCACCATCCCTGTGACGTACGTTACGTCGCTGACTCCTGTAAACCACTGAGTAACCTCGTTCGGCATCTCGTACATAGCGGCGTACGCTCCCCTACCGCTCAGGAGGCGCGGATGTCGCGCAGGAGAACTCTCAGCACCAAGAAGAAGCTCGCGCTTCTGCTCAGCGCCGCTGCGGTGGCCGGAGGCGGGGCCTTCGCCCTGGCCGCCACGTCGAACGCGGCGTCGGTGCAGAACGCCTCGAACTCGACGGTCTGCCAGGGTCTGGCCACCGCGATCGGCAACAACCAGAAGTTCATCGACGGGCAGCGCGCCAAACCGGACGCGCAGTCGGAGGCGCGGATCGCCAACCGCGAGGCCGTCATCGCCGAGATCAAGCGCCAGCAGGAAGCGTCCGGCTGCGAGGTCGGAGAGTCGGCTCAGGCGGCCGACGGATCGGCTGCGGCCGGGGGGTCGGCTCAGGACTCCCAAGCCACGCAGCCCTCGCAGGCCGCCACCGCGCCCGCGGACAACGCCTCGGCCACCGCGCCCGCGGAGAACGCCGGCGGCAACGCGGCCTCCGGGGAGCAGGTCTGCAAGGGCTCGACCGTCACGCTCTCCGGCGAGGGCGGCGCTCCGGCCGCGTCCAGCAACCAGTTCCCGGCCGGCACGAAGCTGAAGGTCACGAACCTGGACAACAACAAGTCCACGACCGTGGAGGTCACTTCGGTCTCCGGCAGCTGCGCCCTGCTCAACAACGCGGCCTTCGAGCAGGTCCGGGAGCCTGGCAAGTTCCTGATCCGCCGGGCTGTCATCGAGAAGGTGGGGTGACCCCGGACGCCATCGGAGTCATCGGCTGAGGAAGTCCGTCGGCCGGTGATCGAGCCGGGCCGGTGCCGTACGCGGCACCGGCCCGGCGGCGCGGGCGACCACCCGGTGGGTGACGGGGGGTCCCCTTGCTCGAGCGAAGCCGAGAGCTTGAGGGAAGCCGAGAACTCGAGGGAAGTCCTGCTGCTTCCGGCCGGGAGCAGCGGGACCTTCGTGCCGAGTGCGCGGAGCGCGCCGGACTCCGGGGGGCACGTAATCCCCCGCACCGCGGCCGGCTCCCGCACGGGGGTGTGGACCGCGGCGTTCGGCGCCGGGTGACGTCCGCCTCGCGCAAACCCATCGCATACGAGTCGTCTCCCCCGGGAGCGGACGGAACACGGTCCGGGCCACCGGGACGCGATAGCGGGTGCGAACACCGCCGCGGGCCCTCTCAGCGGGTGAGCCGCAGCACAGAGGCCCCAGGTAACACGGGGTTCACATTCGGGCAATGGTCGGGAAATCGCCTGTTGACAGGCTTCCGGCATCTCCCGCGGCGCCCCAGCCGCAGCGCCGCAGCACCCGCAGTGCGCCTACAGACACACCCCGAAGGATGTGGCCCGTGACCTTCAAGGCTGAGTACATCTGGATCGACGGCACCGAGCCGACGGCCAAGCTCCGTTCGAAGACGAAGATCCTGGCGGACGATGCCAAGGGTGCCGAGCTGCCGATCTGGGGCTTCGACGGGTCCTCCACGAACCAGGCCGAGGGGCACGCCTCCGACCGCGTACTCAAGCCGGTCGCCACCTACCCGGACCCGATCCGCGGCGGCGACGACGTCCTCGTCATGTGCGAGGTCCTGAACATCGACATGACGCCGCACGAGTCCAACACGCGTGCCACGCTGGCCGAGGTCGAGGAGAAGTTCGGCGCCCAGGAGCCGATCTTCGGCATCGAGCAGGAGTACACCTTCTTCAAGGGCTCGCGCCCGCTGGGCTTCCCCGAGGGCGGCTTCCCGGCCGCGCAGGGCGGCTACTACTGCGGTGTCGGCTCGGACGAGATCTTCGGCCGTGACGTCGTCGAGGCGCACCTGGAGAACTGCCTCAAGGCGGGTCTGGGCATCTCCGGCATCAACGCCGAGGTCATGCCCGGCCAGTGGGAGTTCCAGGTCGGCCCGCTGGCGCCGCTCGAGGTCTCCGACCAGCTGTGGGTGGCCCGCTGGCTGCTCTACCGCACCGCCGAGGACTTCGGCGTCTCCGCGACGCTGGACCCGAAGCCGGTGAAGGGCGACTGGAACGGCGCGGGCGCGCACACCAACTTCTCCACGAAGGCGATGCGCGAGGGCTACGACGCGATCATCACCGCGTGCGAGTCGCTGGGCGAGGGCTCCAAGCCGCTCGACCACGTCAAGAACTACGGCGCGGGCATCGACGACCGCCTGACGGGCCTGCACGAGACCGCCCCGTGGAACGAGTACTCGTACGGCGTCTCGAACCGTGGCGCCTCGGTCCGTATCCCGTGGCAGGTCGAGAAGGACGGCAAGGGCTACATCGAGGACCGCCGTCCGAACGCCAACGTCGACCCGTACGTCGTGACGCGTCTGCTCGTCGACACCTGCTGCTCCGCCCTGGAGAAGGCCGGCCAGGTCTGATCCGCACACCGGCTCCGGGAGGGGGCGTCCACCGTCGCGGTGGGCGCCCCCTCGCGTTGTCAGTGGCGCGTGCCATGGTGGGGACATGGAGATCGACGGCGCCCTCGCCATCAAGGTCGAGACGGAGAACTGGCAGCGGCACGCGCGCATTTCGGCGGAGCGGCTGCGGGAGCTGGTGGGGCGGATCGGCACGGCCGGCGACCGCTGGCTGGTGGTGCAGCGGATACCGGACATCCCGGATGTGTTCGCCCAGGTGTGGCACGAGGAGGGCGGCGACTACCGGCTGGAGCACCGGCTCACCGAGGACGCGTTCTTCGGTACGGACCTCACGGACCCGGATCGGGTGGCGGACCTCCTGACCGGCTGGGCGCGGCAGGAGGCGGCCTGGGACGCGGGCGTCACCTGGGAGCCGGTCGACCTCGGGCCGCAGGAAGAGGTGCCCGAGCTTGCGGACGACGTGCGGGGCAAGGTCGAGGACCGCGTGCGGACCCGGCTGCGCTGCGGCTACGACGACCGGAAGGTGCTGGCCGAGATCGCCGAGGAGTACCTCGTCGACGGGGGCGACCGGCCGGTGTCGAAGGCCCAGGCCCGGCGGTTGGTGGACCGGCTGTGGCTGGAGCGGCTGGCCGAGCAGGAGACCTGGGAGGGCGTCACCGACCCCGAGCGGCTCGCCCTCGCCTTCGCGGCGCTGGAGGCGAGCGGGATCACGGCCCGGGAGAACTTCGCGTGCTGCCGGGGCTGCGGCATGGCGGAGATAGGCGCGGAGCGCGAGGACGCCCGGGGCTTCGTCTTCTTCCACCAGCAGGTCACGGAGCACGCCGCCGACGGGTACGGACTCACGCTCTACTACGGCGGGTTCGACGGAGCCGAGCAGACCACGGTGGCCGTGGGACACGAGGTCGTGGCCGCGCTCACCGCGGCGGGGCTGTCCGCACAGTGGGACGCCTCCCCGGACAAGGCGATCTCCCTCACGCCGCTGACCTGGCAAAGACGGCTGGTCGGTTGAGGTGCGCAACGTCAACTTCACACCAAGGAAGCGTCCAAGCAGTGAGAGGAGTCTCCTGCCCGGGCCCGGTGTCTGCTTCAATGGGAGTATGGCCAGCTTCCAGAAGTACACCGCGACAGGTCGCCACGACCTCGAGCCCTTCTGGCCTTCCCGTCAGCACCACGACTTCGACCGGGTGTGTTGTCGCGCGATGAACGCGCCGGCCCTTTAAAGCCGTACACCTCCGGCCTTCGGCCAGCGCGCACGACGTACGTCCTCGACGACCCCGACCACGAACTCGCGGTCGTCGGCCTTCCCGACGAACTCCTCGCGCGAAAGAGCTGACCTCTCATGGCGAACACCCGTTCCTTCTCGTCCGTCGCGACCGTCCCCTCCCCCGCACCGTCCCCGGGCTCGGCACGGCACCGACTGCGTGCCGTCGACCGGGACGAGGTGGTGGACGTCGCCGACTTCCTGCCGCCGGGCGCCACCTGGCTGCCCGCGCCCCAGCACACCCTGCCCACGCTGCCGGGCCAGCCGCCGATGATCGGCTATCTGGTGCTCGTCCCGGCCGACCAGCAGACCGTGCTGCCGGTCGCCGTGCCGGACCAGCCCGAGGCGAGCGACCTCACCGCCGGCGACGGCCCGCTGATCCGCGTCGACACCGTGCAGCGCACCGCCGAGGTCGACGGACAGCCGCTCGACCTCACCTACCTGGAGTTCGAGCTGCTCGCGCATCTCGTCGCGCATCCGCACCGGGTGCACACCCGCGACCAGCTGGTCACCACGGTGTGGGGATACGGGCATGTGGGCGACGGGCGGACCGTGGACGTCCACATCGCCCGGCTGCGGCGCAAGCTCGGGGCCGATCACCGGCAGACGATCCAGACGGTGCGGCGGGTCGGCTACAAGTACACGCCGCCGACGGGTCGCTGAGCCGCTCCCGCACCACGCGGCGGATCTTCTGTCAGCAGATTTCCGTTCCGCCCCGCCGGTCCCGCGGGCAGAGTGGTCGGCATGAGACTTCTGATGCTGGGTGGTACCGAGTTCGTGGGACGCGCCATGGTCGAGGCGGCTCTCGGGCGGGGCTGGGAGGTGACCGTCTTCCACCGGGGACGGCACCAACCCCCGCCCGGTGTGCGGTCGTTGATCGGTGACCGCACCGCACCGGACGGGCTCGCCGCGCTCGCCGAGGCCGTGGCGGGGGGCGCACAGGAGTGGGACGTCGTCGTCGACACCTGGTCGGCTGCGCCGCGGGCCGTGCGGGACACCGCGCGACTGCTGGCCGGCGCGGCCCGGCGTTATGTGTATGTGTCGAGCTGCTCCGTGTACGCGTGGCCGCCGGCCGCCGGATACACGGAAGAGGCACCCCTCGTGGCGGACGCGTCCGCGGACGCGGAGCAGACCGACTACGCGCGCGACAAGCGGGGCGGGGAGCTGGCCACGCTCGACGCGTTCGGCGCGGAGCGTTCACTGCTCGTGCGGTCCGGGCTGATCCTCGGGCCGTACGAGAACATCGGCCGGCTGCCGTGGTGGCTCACCCGGACGGCCCGCGGCGGGCCGGTCCTCGCGCCCGGGCCGCGGGAGCTTCCGCTCCAGTACGTCGATGTGCGCGACCTCGCCGAGTGGACTCTGGGGGCGGCGGAGCGCGGACTGAACGGGGCGTACAACCTCATCAGCCCGCAGGGGCACACGACGACGGGCGAACTGCTCGACGCGTGCGTGCGGGTGACGGGCGGTGCGGCCGAGCTCAGGTGGACCGACCCCGAGGTGATCCTCGATGCGGGGATCGAGCCGTGGACGCAGTTGCCGGTGTGGGCGCCGCCGAAGAGCGAGGGGCACGCCGCTCTGCACAGTGCCGATGTGTCCCGGGCGCTGCGGGACGGGCTGCGCTGCCGGCCGGTCGCCGAAACGGTGGCCGACACCTGGGCCTGGCTCCAGGACATCGGCGGCGTCGCCCCCGGGCGGCCCGACCGGCCCCCCGTGGGCCTCGACCCCGAGGTGGAGGCGAAGGTGCTCGGGGTGTGAGCGTCGGCGGCGGGGGACGCCAGGGGTGCACCTGACCCCACCCCCCGCCCGGGTGCCCGGCCCAGTGACCCTGGGCGGCCGCTCGGTGAGACTGGGGACATGGAGATCAGCAGCGGCGGCAGCGGCATGGCGACGAGGGCGCGGGGCGTCGTACGCGACGGGACGAGGGCCCTCGTGCTGGCCGTGGTCGGGCTCCCCGGCGCCCTCGTCCTCTACGTACTGGCCGTCGTTTCCCTTCTCCTGGTGCCCCTCGGGGTCGGGATCGTCACCACGCCCTGGGTGCTGGCCGGTGTGCGCGGCTTCGCCGACTGGCGGCGGGTGGTGGCCGCCGAGTGGTGCGGGGTGCGGATTCCGTCCGGATACCGGCCCGTCCCCGTGGACGCCAACCCGTGGGGCCGGTGTTTCCGGCTGCTCAGTGACCGCGCCACCTGGCGGGACCTCATATGGCTCCAGGTCGACATGACCGCCGGATTCGTGACCGCGCTCCTGCCCGCCGCGCTGCTCTTCTACCCGCTGGAGGGGTTCGCTCTGGCGGCCGGGCTGTGGCGGGTCTTCACCGACGGTACGTACATCGGGTGGTGGTACGCCTTCGTACCGGTCTCCGGGCAGGCCTCCGCGCTCGCCGCCGGCGCCCTCGGCGTCGTCTTCCTGGTCGCCTCGTACCACCTCACCCCGTCCCTGCTGCGTGTGCACTTCCTGCTCACCCGGGCCGTGCTCGCCCCCGGCCAGGGCGAACTCGCCGAGCGCGTCCGGGTGTTGACCGAGACCCGGCGTGCCGCCGTCGACACCTCCGCCGCCGAACTGCGGCGCATCGAGCGGGACCTGCACGACGGGGCGCAGGCGCGGCTCGTCGCGATGGGCATGGACCTGGGGACGATCGAGGCGCTGATCGAGAAGGACCCGGCGAAGGCGAGGGAACTGCTCGCCCGGGCCCGCAAGTCGTCCGCCGACGCGCTCACCGAGCTGCGCGACCTCGTGCGCGGCATCCATCCGCCCGTGCTCGCCGAGCGTGGACTCGGTGACGCGGTACGGGCGTTGGCGCTGCGCGTCCCGATCGCGAGCGAGGTGAACGTCGACTTCGACGGCCGACGCGCGGCCGCGCCCGTCGAGTCGGCCGCCTACTTCGCCGTCAGCGAGGTGCTCACCAACGCCGTCAAGCACGCGGGGGCCGACCGCGTCTGGATCGACCTCCGGCACAGCGACGGCATGCTGCGGATCGCGGTCACCGACAACGGCAGGGGCGGCGCGCGGATCGGCACGGGTTCGGGCCTGGCCGGGATCGAGCGGCGGCTGGGTACATTCGACGGCGTCCTGGCCGTCAGCAGCCCCGCGGGCGGCCCCACCATGGTCAGCCTGGAGATACCGTGCGAGTTGTCCTAGCCGAAGACCTCTTCCTGCTGCGCGACGGACTGGTCCGGCTGCTGGAGGCGTACGACTTCGAGATCGCCGCCGCGGTGGAGAGCGGCCCCGAACTCACCCGGGCGCTGGCCGAGTTGACCCCGGACGTGGCGGTGGTCGACGTACGGCTGCCGCCCTCGCACACGGACGAGGGGTTGCAGTGCGCGCTCCAGGCCCGCCGGGACAGACCCGGGCTGCCGGTGCTCGTCCTCTCGCAGCACGTCGAGCAGTTGTACGCGCGGGAGCTGCTCGCGGACGGGACGGGCGGGGTCGGGTATCTGCTGAAGGACCGGGTGTTCGACGCGGAGCAGTTCATCGACGCCGTACGCCGGGTCGCGGCGGGCGGCACCGCGATGGATCCGCAGGTGATCCAGCAGCTGCTGTCGCGGCGTTCGGCCGGCAGCAAGCCTCTTGGCCGGCTGACCGCACGCGAACTGGAAGTGCTCGAACTGATGGCGCAGGGGCGGTCGAACGCGGCGATCGCGGGCCAACTCGTGGTCACGGAAAGGGCGATCGCCAAACATACCTCCAACATCTTCGCGAAACTGGGGCTTGAGGTCTCGGATGACGACAATCGGCGCGTGCTGGCCGTACTCGCCTATTTGGACCAGGGCCGCTGAGGATCCCAAGAAGATCAGCGCGGAGATCAGCGAGCGACCACCACTGAATTAAATTCAAAGTAACGTGGTGTACCCCGCTCAACTCCCGTTGAAACGGAGGCTTCTGCCCCCGTTGCGCCGGAAATGACCTCATGAACTTCTAAGAATTTCCAGGGTTTCTGAACACCTCAGGAGCCCCGTGCGTATGAGATGGAGCCGCTTCACTCCTGTCGGGCGCCTCGATGCCCCCGCAAGGAAGTCAGAGGAGTTCCATGGGACGCAACACAAGAAAACGCCGTTCGTCACTGGCCAACAAGGCCATCGCCGCATCGGCTGCCCTAGCGCTTGGCGGGGGCGGGCTCATCTGGGCAAATTTCTACGCTTCTGCCCACGAGACGAACTCGAACTCGTGGAAGAACAACACGAAAGCCGCCGCCGCCACGGTGGCCACGATCAGCTGCCCCGACATCGGCCAGAAGCTCACCAAGGTGCCGCGCGGCGCCAGGTCCGGCGTCTACAAGGAGCTGGCGACGCTCGACAAGCAGATCACCGAGGCGTACGCCCGGCTGGCCTCGACCCGTCAGGCTCAGACGAAGGACGCGAACTTCGTCCAGAACGCCATCCTCGGCCCGCTCAAGCAGAAGCGGACCGCGGTCATCGGCCGGATCAAGATCGACTTCAAGCGGGTCGGTGCCGCCGCCCCGAACTCGCTTGACGCGCTCGCCGCCTGTACCGGATCGGGCGCCAACCAGACGACTGCCGGTGGCCAGAACAACAACGGTCAGCAGCAGAACAACGGTGGGCAGCAGCAGAACGGCGGCCAGCAGCAGAACAACGGTGGCCAGCAGCAGAACGGCGGCCAGAACAACGGCCAGCAGCAGGGCAACGGCGGTCAGGCCGGCAACGGCCCCGTCGCCGCCGACTTCGTCGACATCACCAAGGTGCAGGCGAACGTCCAGGCGAAGGCCCGGGCCCAGGGCGGTGGCTCGACCGGCACGTTCACGAGTTCCTGCGGTGTGAACGCCAACAAGAAGTTCAACACCGACAACGTGATCGTGGCGCCCGGTGTCACCAACGGCGCGCACCACCTGCACGACTACGTCGGCAACCAGTCGAACGACGCCTTCGCCAACAACGACACGTTCGCGGCGGCCCAGACCAGCTGCTCCAACCAGGGCGACAAGTCGTCGTACTACTGGCCGGTCGTGCGTATCCAGAACGGTACGCAGGACTTCGACCAGAACAACGACGGCGGTGGCAAGGAAGGCAACGTCGGCCAGATCCAGCAGGCCAAGCAGGCCTCGATCAAGTTCGTCGGCAACGCGAAGAGCAAGGTCGTCGCGATGCCGAAGTTCCTGCGGATCATCACCGGTGACGCGAAGACCCTGACCAACGGTCTCGCGAACGCCAACGCCCACTGGAGCTGCACCGGCTTCGAGAACAAGGTGCAGCTGACCGAGCAGTACCCGATCTGCCCCCAGGGCAGCAGCGTGGTGCGCTCGTTCGCCTTCCAGAGCTGCTGGGACGGCCAGAACATCGACAGCGCGAACCACCGTACGCACGTGGCCTTCGCCGACGCCCAGGGCAACTGCGCCAACGGGTTCAAGGCGATCCCGCAGCTGACGATGCGTCTCGTGTACGACGTGCCTGCGCCGACCATCGAGAACGGTCAGATCAAGAACGCCTACGCGGTGGACGGATTCCCCGAACAGCTGCACAAGGCGAGCACCGACCACGACGACTTCATCAACGTCTTCGACGAGAACGTGATGAACCAGATGGTCAACTGCATCAACACCGGCAAGAAGTGCAAGTAACCGAATAGCGGCGCCCGATGAGGAGGCCGGCGGTGGGATCTCCCACCGCCGGCCTTCGCTGTCCGCCGAAGCGCTGTCCGCCGAAGCCCTCAGCCGCTGTGACCCGAGTGCGTGCCCTCATGGCTCGCGTCACTGCCGGTGCCCGAGCTGTGCGAGGCGTGCGAAGTTCCCTCCTCCATGGTCCCGCCGAGCTGTCCGCGCAGCGTCTTGACCACCTTCTGGTCCCCGACGGCGACCCACTTGGCGCCGACGAGGTAGAACCCGCCGTAGTCCTTGGCCTCGTTGAGCCACTCGCGCTGGCCGCGGTCGGTGGCGAAGGTGGCGAGGATGAACTTCCTGGAGGTGCTCTTGCAGACGGCCTGCCGGATCTCGTCGGCGTCCGTCTGGATGTCGGGCTTGCACTTCACCTCGGCCGCCAGGTCCTCCAGGCTGCCGGTCGCCGTCGCCGGAACCGCCTTCGCGGCGCCGTCGTCCGACCCGCTCGACCCGCCGCACCCGGTCAGTGCCAGCAGGGCGACGGCAGCTCCGGCCACCAGCTTCTCTCGCGTCAACCTCATGTGATCCTCCGGTCCCTTCAGGCGACATGATCTCGCCAGCTCCGTGCGCACCGTTGAGCACGGACGTCCGTCCCGTTAGCGTGCCGCACCTGTCGACACAGGGGGCACACAGATGAACGGTCCGTCGCGACGTACGGTGCTGGGCACAGCCGGTGCAATCGGCCTCGGAACCACCCTGGGAACGGCGATTCCGGCCCACGCCACTGAGAGCCCCGGCGAGGGCCCCGCCTTGGATACGGCTCCCGCACGCTCCGCGCTCAATCGGCTGCTGCCCGGGCATGCCGGACAGTTCCGGCTCAGTCTGGTCGGCCGGACCCGCGGGCGCGACCGTTTCCGGGTCACCGGCGGCACAGGGCGCATCCAGGTGTCGGGTACGACACCGGCCGTGCTGCTCACCGGGGTCCACTGGTACCTGAAGTACGTGTGCGGGGCGCACCTCGCGTGGAACGGCGGCCAGCTGGACCTGCCCCGGAGACTGCCCGCGCCCGCGCGCCCCCTCGAACGGTCCACCGCCCTGTCCCACCGCTTCGCGCTCAACGACACCAACGACGGCTACACGGCCCCGTACGCGGACTGGTCGTACTGGGAGCACCAGATCGACCTCCTCGCGCTGCACGGCTGCAACGAGGTGATGGTGATCGCGGGCACGGAGGCCGTCTACCACCGGGTCCTGAAGGACTTCGGCTACTCCGACACCGAGGCCCGCGCCTGGCTGCCCGCGCCCTCGCACCAGCCGTGGTGGCTGTTGCAGAACCTCTCCGGGTACGGCGGCCCGCTCTCCCCCGAACTGATCGCCGAACGCGCCGGGCTGGGCCGCCGCATCTGCGACCGGCTGCGCGCGCTCGGCATGGCGCCCGTCCTGCCCGGCTACTACGGGCACGTCCCCAAGGGCTTCGTGGAGCGCAACGGCGGTGACGCCCATGTCGTCCCGCAGGGCATCTGGCACGGCTTCGAACGTCCGGACTGGCTGGACCCGCGCACCGCCTCCTTCGCCGCGGTCGCCAAGTCCTTCTACCGCCACCAGAAGGACGTCTTCGGGAAGGCCGCCCACTTCAAGATGGACCTGCTGCACGAGGGCGGCACGGCCGGCGACGTGCCCGTGCCGGGCGCGGCCCGCGGCGTGGAGAAAGCCCTCCAGGCCGCCCACCCCGGGGCGACCTGGGTGATCCTGGGCTGGGAGGCCAATCCGCTGCCCGCCCTCCTCGACGCCATCGACAAGAAGAAGATGCTGATCGTCGACGGCGTCTCCGACCGCTACACGAGCGTCACCGACCGGGAGAAGGACTGGGGCGGCACCCCGTACGCGTTCGGCACGATCCCCAACTTCGGCGGCCGTACGACGATCGGCGCCCGCGCGCACCTCTGGAACGAGAAGTTCTTCGCCTGGCGGGACAAGGCGGGCAGCGCGCTCGCCGGGACCGCGTACCTTCCGGAGGCGGCCGACCGCGACCCGGCGGCCTTCGAGCTGTTCTCCGAACTGGCGTGGAGCGCCGGGAAGATCGACCGCGCGGCCTGGTTCTCGTCGTACGCCGACTTCCGGTACGGCGGACGCGACGCCTCGGCCCAGAAGGCCTGGCGGGCCCTGCACGACACCGCCTACCAGCAGCACGCCGTCGAGCGCAGCGACGCGCACGACTCGCTGTTCTGCGCCCGCCCGGACCTGGCCGCGAACCGCGCCGCCGAGTACGCGCCGCGCGCCCTCACCTACGATCCCGGCCGCTTCGACGCGGCGCTCAGCGGACTGCTCGGGGTGGCGGGCGGGCTGCGGGGCAGCGCCGCGTACACCTACGACCTGGTGGACGTCGCCCGGCAGGCGCTCGCGCACCGCAGCCGCCAGTATCTGCCGCTGTTGCGGGCCGCGTACGCCAGGAAGGACGCGGCCGCCTTCACCTCGCTGGCCACGCTGTGGCTGCGGCTCATGGGCCTGTCGGACGAGGTCACGGGCACCCACCCGGCGTTCCTGCTCGGGCCCTGGATCAACGACGCGCGGCTGCTCGCCACCGACGCCGGCGAACGCGCCGAGTTCGAGCGGACCGCCAAGGTGCTCCTCACGGTGTGGGGCGGGCGCGCCACCTCCGACGCGGGTGATCTGCACGAGTACGCGGGCCGGGAGTGGAACGGTCTGATGGCCGACTTCTATCTCCCGCGCTGGAAGAAGTGGCTGGACGCGCTGGCGGACGCGCTCGCCACGGGGACGCCGCCCGCGGCCGTGGACTGGTTCGCGGTGGAGGAGCCGTGGACGCGGGAGCGCAAGGACTATCCGCTGCGGCCGGTGGGCGATCCGTACCGGACGGCCGCGCGGGTGCGTGACGTCCTGGCGCGGGCGCCCTACCAGGGCTCCCTGAAGGTCACCGCCGAACCCGCCGCCTTCCCGCCCGGCGGGCACGCGCGCGTGACGGCCGTCTTCACCAACGTCAACGGGCTGCGGTCCACCGGCCGCGTCGACTTCGCGCTCACCGGCATCGACGCCGAGCCGCAGGGGCCGACGTCCCTGGCCGGAGTGCCGGCCGCCGGGTCCGGCACCGTCCGCTGGCGGGCGAGCGCACCCGGCACCCCCCTGGACCGGCCGCTGCGTCCGCTGCCGTACACGATCACGGTGACGTACGGCCCCACGGGCGAGGACCGGGTCAGCGGCGCGTTCGACGGCACCCTCTTCGAGGCGGGGCCGCTCGCCGCGGGCTGGAAGACGTACACGAACAACGCGGCCGTCATCGGACAGCTCGGCGACCGGTTCGCGATCGACGGGGCGGGCGCGGACCTGTGGAAAGGGACGGCGGAGTTCGGCACGGCGTACCGGGCGAAGGCCCTGCGGGACGGGGGCTCGGTCACGGTGAAGGTGGACGCGCAGGCCGTCACGGGTGCCTGGGCGCGGGCGGGGATCGTGGTCCGGGACAGCCTCGCCACGCCCGGTTCGGCGGGCTTCCTCGACCTCGCGGTCACTCCGGCCAACGGAGTCGTGCTCTCGTACGACACCAACGGCGACGGCACGCTCGACACGTACAAGCGGATCACCGGGATCAAGGCGCCGGTGCTGCTGCGGCTGACGCGGGCCGAGGGCTCGTACACCGGCGCCTGTTCGACGGACGACGGGGCGACCTGGCGGACGGTGGCGACGGTGCGCGTGCCGGGGGCGGCGGACACCCAGGACGTCGGGCTGTTCATGAGCGCGACGAACGGCGGGAGCGGGGCGCGCGGGACCGTGGAGTTCAGCGGCTGGAAGCTCGGGTAGGCGCCGGTTCCCAGAGCACGTAAACGCGATGTCGTCACGGGTACACCTGTGCGAAGGTGGGGCCCGTGACGACTGAGAACTGGGACGAGCGGGTCGCGGCCGCATGGGCCACCTTCGACGACTACGCCGAAAAGGACGCGGCGGACTTCCGCGCGGTGGTCGACGCCCTCGTCGCCGAACTGCCGGCCGACAGCCCCTTCGGCCCCTTCGAGCAGGCCTGCGCCTGGGACTCGACGGGCCACTCGGACAAGGCGGTGCCGCTGTACCGGGAGGCGCTGGCGCGCGGCCTGAGCGGCTACCGGGGGCGGCGGGCGAAGATCCAGCTCTCCAGTTCGCTGCGCAACATCGGGCAGGCGGAGGAGGGCGTCAAGCTCCTCACTCCCGAACTGGAGGGCCCGTCCGACGAGTTGGACGACGCCGTACGCGCCTGTCTGGCCCTGTGCCTGGCCGACCTCGGCCGCGAACGCGAGGGCCTGTCCCTCGTACTGGGTGCCCTCGCGCCCCATCTGCCGCGCTACCAGCGGTCGATGGCGAACTACGCGCGGCTGCTCGTGGAGCCGGAGGACTGAGCCGCCGCCCGCCCCGGGACCCATGAGGGCGCCCACCGGCACCGCATCTCGCGGCCCCGGCGGCGTCCCACCGCCACCGCATCTCGCGGCCCGGCGGCGTCCCGGCAGGTGGCGGGGGGCCAGGTGACCATCCAACGATTCGCTCGTTCTGCTGAACGTGCAGTCACAGGATGTCGCCCCGCGCCCCACCCCCGCCTCCGGACCGGTCGTCGACGTCGAGCAGGCCGAGGCCGCGCTCGTCGAGCACTACCCGCGACTCGTCCGCCTCGCCTATCTGGTGCTGCCGCCGAGCCTGGGCCGCAACCGGCGGGTACTGACCGCGCACGCCCTCACCCAGCGGGCCCTGCCCCGCGGCCGTACGTCCGCGGCCGTGATCCCCGCGCAGGCCAAGGGCCGCGACGGCGACCCGGGGTACGCCCTCGTACGCCTGCACGTCGTGCGTACGGCGCTGGAGGCGGGCCTGCCGCTCGGGCGCATGGCGTGGCCGAAGCGCTCCCAGCTGCCGCCGCTGCTGCCCCAGGTGTGGGGCCTGCGGCTCTTCCCGCGCTCGGGGGGTGCCGACGAACTCGCCCTGGACCAGCGCCTGTCCGCCCTGTCGGGGCCGGCCCGCGCCGCCCATGTGCTGCGTGGCCTGGAGAAACTTTCCGAGGACAGCGTGCGCCGGGTGCTCGACGCGGCGGGCGTCGCGGACCCGGCGGCGGCGATCGCCGAGGCGGCGAAGGTGCCCGCCCCCGACGCGCTGCTCGACTCCCCCGAGTTCGACCCCTGCTCGCTGCACGCGCGGCCCACCGATCTGATGCGGCGCAGGCAGCACATGAAGGCCGCGCTCGCCGCCGCGGCGGCCGTCGCCGTGTGCGGCGCCCTGCTGGGGCTGCCCGGCGGCGGCTGGGCTCCGGACGGTGCCGCCGCGCCGTCGTACGCGGAGAACCCGGCGGCGCGGGCCGCCCTGGATCCGGCCCGGCTGACGAAGACGGCGGCCACCGCGTGGAAGACGTCCGCGCGTACCGACTTCTCCGTGTGGCCCGCGCGCGGCGACCGCACCGGCGACACCGCGCTGCTGCGGCGCGCGCTCGCGGTGTGGGCGCGGCCGGGCGAGGCCGTGCGGGTGTCGGCGACGCCCGGCACCCCGTCGGGTGCCCCGGCCGGCCCGCCCCAGCTGCTGTACGCGGGCGACGTCGACTCCGCGCACGTGGTGCTGCTGTACGACGGACTGCGCATCGCCCGCTACGCCGAGCCGAAGGACGGCACGGGCGCCGCCGCGCTCGACTTCGCGCGGGTCGACGGGGCGAGCGGGGCCGAGGCCGAGGCGCTGGTGCTCGGCCGGGCCGACGGCAACGTCCGCTATCTGACGGCTCCCTGGGTGACCGGGGCGGCCGAGCGGGACCTGATGAAGCCGGCGTCCGGCGCGATGGACCTGAACCTGACCGACGGTGTCGCCGCGCCACTGGCCGGCTCCGCCCAGCGGACCGGCGCGTGCACCTCGTGGAACGCGCTTCAGCTGACGGACGGTTCGGGTACGCGGCTGCTGACCGACCTCGGCGAGCTGATCCCGGCCCACCTCACCACGGGGCGGCCCTCGGCACCCCGGGAGGCGTCGCGCACGGCGGCGCTGCACTCCTGGGCCCCGTTCGCCTGCTCGCTCGCCTCGGTGCGCTCGCAGGGCGTGCGGTCCGTGAACGCCTGGCAGTTCGCGCAGCAGGCGTTGCCGGACGGGAGCGGGTCGGCGGGGTGGGTGTGCACGCGGGCCGACACCTGGCGGGGCGGCGGTACGCGGGTGCTGGCGCAGTTCCACACGCCGGGCGGGGCGTACGGGGCGGTCGCGGCGAAGGCCGAGGACTCGCCGGCGTGCGGTGCGCGGGATCCGCATGTGCTGGCGGGGGTGTTGTGGAAGTCGGGGACGGGGGCGTGGTACTTGCTGGCCGCGGGCAGTTCGGACACGGCCTCGATCCGGGCGACGGGCGGCATCGACGGGGCCGCTGAGGGCAACCTGCTCACCGTGCGGACCGAGCGGGGAGCCCGGGCCGGGCTCAAGGGGGTCCTGGCGGACGGCAGGCCGATCTCCGGCCTTCGGTGAACGTCTCGTGCCGCATATGTGAACGACCTCGGTCGATCCGGTCCGTTCGAGGCTGGATTCGATCGGTAAGGTGTTCGTATGACAACCGGGGTACGCCGCAGGATGGGCGTCGAGGAGCGGCGGCAGCAGTTGATCGGCGTCGCCCTCGACCTGTTCAGCCGACGCTCGCCCGACGAGGTCTCCATCGACGAGATAGCCTCCGCCGCGGGCATCTCGCGGCCGCTCGTCTACCACTACTTTCCCGGCAAACTCAGCCTGTACGAAGCCGCGTTGCAGCGTGCGTCCGACGACCTCGCCGGGCGTTTCGTGGAGCCGCGGGAGGGACCGCTGGGGGCCCGGCTGCTGCGGGTGATGCGCCGGTTCTTCGACTTCGTCGAGGAGCACGGGCCCGGTTTCTCGGCGCTGATGCGCGGCGGTCCGGCGGTCGGCTCGTCGACGACCAACGCTCTGGTCGACGGGGTGCGCCAGGCCGCCTATGTCCAAATACTGTCGCATCTGAAGGTCACGGAGCCGCCCGTCCGCCTGGAGCTGGTGATCCGCTCGTGGATCTCGCTCGTCGAGTCGACGGCGCTGATCTGGCTGGACGGGCGGCGGATCGCGCGCGGCGAGCTGGAGGTCCAGCTCGTGCACGACTTCGCGGCGCTGGCGGCGATCAGCGCCGCGTACGACGACGAGCTGGCCGCGCTGCTGCGCGACGTGCTCAGGGACGAGGCACCCGACGGCCCCTTCAGCGACCTCGTCGTCCGCCTGATCGCGCTGACGTCTCCCCCGACGGCGTAGGAACTACGCGTCGAACTTCCGGTACGACGGGTCGAGGTCGCGGACCTCGGCGGAGGCGTGCAGGGCGAGTCCGCCGTCGGGCTTCACGTACTGGCGCAGCAGTTCCAGCGCCGCCTCGGTCAGCCTGGCCTTCGTCTCGTCGCTCCGCCCGGCCAGCAGTCCGAGCGTGACGTGCACGATCGCATGCCCCTCGCCGTCGGCGCCGACCGTGGTGTCCTCGCCCCTGCGGAACTGCGTCTTGCACGCCTCGGGCTTCGCGGCCGCCGTCCTGACGACCTCCTCGTGCAGGGCGCGGGCGAAACCGGGCCGGTCGAAGCCGGGGGCGAGCTCGGCGGAGTAGTCGACGGTGATCTGCGGCATGGGGCACTCCTGTTCCAGGGCGGGGGCGTTCTCACCCTAACCGCAGGGCCAGCAGCGCGATGTCGTCCTCCCGGTCCCGGCCGAAGCAGTCCAGCAGGGCGTCGCACAGTGCGCCCACACCGCTCGGGCCGTCGGCCGCCGCCATGCGCAGCTGTTCCATGGAGACCGAGAGGTCGGTGCCCCGGGTCTCGATCAGCCCGTCGGTGACCATGAGGAGCCGGTGCCTCGGCGTCAGGAACTCCTCCGTGGCCGGCGGGCGCTCCAGCCCGAGGCCGAGCAGCGGTCCCGCCGCGCCGGGGTAGCGGGCGGTGCCGTCGTCGTGGACGATCAGCGGCGGGATGTGCCCCGCGTTGGCGATGCTGACGTGTCCGCTGTCCGGGTCGACCAGGGCGAGACAGACCGTGGCGGTCGCCTCGGGGTGGTAGTGCTGGAGCATCCGGTCGAGCCGTGTGACGAGTACGGCCGGGTCGGGGTCCTCGACGCAGTAGGCGCGCAGCGCGTGCCGGATCTCCACCATGACGGTGGCCGCGTCCAGCGAGTGCCCGACGACGTCGCCGACCCCGGTGAGCACACCCCGCGAGGTGCGCAGCGTGGCGTAGAAGTCGCCGCCGATCTCGGTCTGCCGGGAGGCCGGCACATAGCGGACCGCCACCTCCATCCCCGGCAGGTCGGCGGGCTTCTGCGGCAGGAAGCTGTGTTGCAGGGTGAGCGCGACATGGCGCTCCACCTGGTACATGAGGAGCGGTTCCGCGGCGAGTGCGGTGGCCTGGGCGAGGCGGGCGACGAGCGCGCCGGTCTCCTGCGCCCGGGCGTGCGCGGGGGTGGCGAGGCAGACGGCCGGCTTGCCCTCCTGGGTCTGTGCCAGCACCACGCGCGCGTCCTCGGAGACGCCGGGCCGCAGAAAGCCCGCGGGCCACAGCGGGGCGGGCACCACGATGCTGCGCACTCCCGCGTGCCCGGCCGTGGTGCCGCGGATCAGCCGGGCGACGGCCTCGTGCGCCCCGGGGCCCGGCAGTGACGTGCGGGCCCGGCGCCGGGACAGGCCGGGGTACAGCTCGCCGTCCTCGCCGAGGACGAAGACGGCCGCGAAGTCGCCGGTGAGCCGCGCGGTGCCCTGGGCGGCGGCGTGGGCGAGTTCAGTGGGGCAGCGGGCCGCCTGTACGGCGACGATCGTCTCGGACAGCAGCGTCAGCCGCCGTGCCAGCGCCTCGGCGCCGGTGCGCAGCCGGGCGCCGCGCACCGCGGCCCGTACGACCGCCTGGATCTCCTCGGGTTCGGCGGGCACCGACAGATACGCGTCGCCGCCCGCGTCCAGGCCCTGGCAGCGGTCGCCGGGGGCGAGCGCCGCGGCGGAGAAGTGCACGACGGGCAGGGCGGCCGTGGGCGGCTGCGACTTGAGCCGGCGGCACAGTTCGAAGCCGCTCATGTCGGGCAGGCCGACGTCGACGAGGGCCACATCGGGCAGGGAGCCCGCGCGCAGCAGTACGTCGAGTTCGACGAGCGCCTCGCCGGCGCTGGCGACCGGGACGACGCTGTGTCCGGCCCGGCGCAGTACGGCGCCCATCGCGTAGCGGCTGGTGGGCACGTCGTCGACCACCATCACGGTGGAGTCCGTCTGCCGGCCGTTGGCATCCATCTGCGCAGCCCTCGGGACATGGGGGTGGGACGGACCGGGGCTTCCCGGCCCGTCCCACCACGTTAGTGCCCTAGCGTGCGACCTGCGAGAAGATCGCTACGGTACGCCCCGGAACGGCGAACATGCCCGATTTCGCCGTATAGGAAGCGGACTTGACGATAGGGTCGGCGCCCGCCGCCTGCACCGGGTGCAGCGCGTAGTCCTTCCCGGCGAGCGCGGCGACCGTCTGCTCCTGCTGGTCGGGCGTCGCGTTGAAGACGACGACGAGGTCGCCGAGCTTCATGGTGATCACTCCGGGCGTCTCGTCCTTGCCGGAGAGCGGGAAGGTGAGCTTCGACTGGACCTGGCCGGCCGTGGAGAGCGAGAAGTCCGGCTCGGTCGTACGGATCCTCAGCAGGTCCTGGTAGCCGGCCGAGGTGCCCTCGATCTGGTCGCAGCCCACCTTCACGGAGGTCAACAGCGGTGTGGCGTAGGGCCACTTGGACTTGTTGTCGGCCGCCATCGGCAGTCCGCGTCCGAAGCCGTTGCCGTCCTGGCAGTTCCAGTGGATGGCGTTGAACCAGTCGCCGCTGTCGTAGGAGTTGCGGTCGAGGGACTTGGAGCGCAGCAGGTCGGAGCCCGCCTGGGAGAGGGACGGTCCCTGCGCGAGGGCGGCCGTCGCCATGGCCAGGACCTGCATCCGGGCCCGGTCGCCCGCCGGGGTCCCCTTCGGCAGCTTGTAGGTGAGCGCGTCGTACAGGGACTCGTTGTCGTGCGCGTCGGCGTAGGCGAGGGCGTCGCCGGGCGCGTCCGCGTAGCCGGCCCCCGTGCCGTTGTAGTCGACCTCGGAGCCCGTGACCTCCTTGCCGCTGGAGTCGGTGAAGCGGTACTTCGCCAGGTTGCCGCTCAGCCCCACCTTGATGAGGTCCTGGTAGTGCAGCAGGCGGGCCTTCTGCTCGGCCGGTGTGCCGTTCGCGTCCGAGGAGTTGGGGTCGGTGTAGAGCCCCGACCCGAAGCCCTGGACACCGGGGTCGGCGTCGAAGGGGCCGCCTCCGCGTACGGCGTCGCGGGCCCGGTCGGAGAAGGTCGCGATGCCCGTGCCGGCCATGTTCTTCTGGGTGGCCTGCACGAAGCGGGCGTCGTCGGCGACCTCGCCGAAGTTCCAGCCCTCCCCGTACAGGATGATCTTCTTCCCGTCGACGCCGTCCTTCGCGACGGTGAGCGCGTCGAGGGCCTTGCGGACCGCCAGGATGTTGGCCTTGGGCTGGTGCCCCATGAGGTCGAAGCGGAAGCCGTCGACCTTGTACTCCTTGGCCCAGGTGACGAGGGAGTCCACGACCAGCTTGCCCATCATCGCGTTCTCGGTGGCGGTGTTCGCGCAACAGGTGCTCGTCGCCACGGACCCGTCGGCGAGCAGCCGCTGGTAGTAGCCGGGCACGATCCGGTCGAGCACGGAGGTGCCGGCCTGGCCGGCGGCCGCGGTGTGGTTGTAGACGACGTCCATGACGACCCGCAGGCCGTCCTGGTTCAGCGACTTGACCATCCTGCGGAACTCGACCGTGCGCCGGGTGCCGTTCGCGTCGGTGGCGTACGAGCCCTCGGGGACCGTGTAGTGGTAGGGGTCGTAGCCCCAGTTGTACGCGTCCTTCGCGGCGACCGCGGTGAGGCATTCCTGCTGCTTCTCGGAGTCCGCCGCGTACGAGGCGAGGTCGCAGTCGGTGGCCTGCTGCCCGGACTTCTTCTCCGCGATCGTGGCGATGTCGAAGGCGGGCAGCAGATGCACGTACGACGTGCCCGACTCGGCCAGCTGCCGCAGGTGCCGGGAGCCGTCGCTGTTCTTGTCGGTGAAGGCGAGGTAGGTGCCCCGGTCCTTCGCCGGGACGGTCCTGTCCGCCACCGAGAAGTCCCGGATGTGCAGCTCCTGGATCTCCGCGTCCCGCAGCGGCACGGCCTTGGGCTTCTTCAGCGACGACCAGCCGCTCGGGGCGAGGGACCTGTCGTCCAGGTCGACGACGAGGCTGCGCTCGGAGTCGGTGGTGAGGGCGACCGAGTACGGGTCGGTGACCTTGTTGGTGACGACCTTCCGGACGGTGGGCGCCCACACCTTCACGACGTACCGGTACGGCTTGCCCTTCCAGGACGCGGGGCCGGTGACGGACCAGACGCCGGTGGCGTTGTTCCGCTTCATCCTGACGTGGGCGCCGTCGAGCTCCAGCGACACGGACTGCGCGGTGGGCGCCCACACCGCGAGTGTGGGGTGCCCGCCCCGGAACGTGGGCCCGAGGTCCGCCTTCGTCGCGTCGTACAGATCGTCGAGCACGCCGGCGAGCTGGACGCCCGTCGCGGCCAGCACCGCTCCGTTCGCGGCTCGTTGCGAGGCGACGACCTGGCCGGCGAGAGCCTCGCGCACCCGGTCGCGGTCGCGTGGGTCGACGGACCAGGCGGTGTACGACTTCAGGTGCGGGAACGCGGCCTTCTGGGCGTCGGTGAGGCTGGTCTTCGAAAGCCGCAGCCACCGCTCGTCGTCGCTGGTCAGCGAGCCGTCCTTGACGGCGATCGAGCCGTCGCGCGAGGACAGCAGCTGGGTGGAGGCGGCCGCGTCGGAGCCGTTCCAGGCGACCGTGTTCCGGTCGATCCAGACCGCCTTGGAGGTGGTCAGGTCGAGGGCGGCCGCGCTGCCCGCGGGCTGCGGCAGCAGGTGGTTCTCCTGGCCGTTCAACAGCCACACCTCATGGCCGTCGGCCGTGAGGTCGAGCGACCGGTCGGCGGAGAGGTCCTTCTCGTCGCCCTTGTGGATGATGTAGCTGAGGCTGGTGGCGCCGTCGGTGAGCGGCACCTCGAAGACCGCGCCATAGGCGTCGGTCCTCACCGGCTCCAGGGGCTTGGACCAGTCCGTGGGCGTCGCGGCGCCCGTCCAGACGTGCAGTCCCCAGCCGGTGAGGTCGCCGTCGGCGCGGTGGTAGTGGATGACGGCCTTGGTCTTGTCCTGCGCGGGGTAGTCCGGCCGTTCGGTCCGTACGGTCTCCTTGCCCTGCTCGACCCAGACCTCGCCGGCCTTGGTGACGTCGATCGTGCGGTCGGCGGAGACGTCCTTGTCGCCGTCCTTGTCGATGACGAGGAAGTTCACGGTGGAGGCGCCCGGCTTCAGCTTGACGTAGGCGAAGGCGCCGTACGCGTCCCGGCCGACGAAGTCGTGCCCGGCGGGCCAGGTCGTCGACTCGCCGTCGGCCAGATCGCCCCAGGCGTAGAGCCGCCAGTCGGTGTAGTCGCCGTCGGGGCGCTTGTAGTGGACGATCGCGTAGTCCCGCGAGGAGGCCGTGGGAGTCTCCGCGGCGGGCGGGGTGCCGGTGGTGGACGCGGCCGTGGCGCTCGCGGTCCGCCCGGCCGCATCGATGACGACCGCCTTGTAGCGCAGGGCGGTACCGGCCGGTACGTCTTTGCCGATGGTCTGCGTGACCCTGTACGGGGCGTGGTCGGCGGAACCGAGGGTCCGCCACTTGGCGTTGCCGACCTGGGCGGCGAAGACGACGCGGTTGAGCCGGCCCCCGTCCACATCCGCGCTCAGCTCGACGGTGCCGGTGGCACCGGCGTCGGGCGCCTTCAGGGTCAGCGAGGGCTTCGCGGCGGGGGTGCCCGGCCTGCCCGCCGCCTTGAGGACGACGGCCGCGCCCGCGGGCACGGTGACCGTGATCTTCTTGTCGGCGTCGCTCTTCAGCACGTCGTCGGTGCCGTGGATTCCCTTGAACGCCGTGTCCGCGGACCCGGTGGCGAAGGTCGCCGCGCTCGCCTTGTCGGCGTTGTTGACGGCGACGACGTACTCCGTGCCGGTCCTGGCGTCCGTCCGGGAGAAGGCGTAGACGCCCGCGCCGTCGGCCGCGTACCGCTCGGTCTGGATGCCGTCGGCGAGAGCCGGGTTGTCCTTGCGGAGCTTGGAGAGAGCGGCGATCTCCTTGTAGAGCGGTGCGCTCGTGTCGTACGCGTCGCTCGCGTGGCCGCGGTCGGTGCCGATCTCGTCGTCGTCGAGATAGTCGGCGACCTTGGAGGCGAACATGGTCTGGCGGGCGTCCTTGTCGCCGCCGGAGCCGGTGAAGCCCTGCTCGTCGCCGTAGTAGACGACCGGGTTGCCCCGGCTGAGGAACATCAGCTCGTTGGCCAGCCGGTCCTTCCTGAGCAGTTCGGCGTCGGTCGCCTTCGGGTTGTCCTGGTTCAGGAAGTACCCGATGCGGCCCATGTCGTGGTTGCCGAGGAAGGTGACCTGCTCGTACGCGTTGGCCTTGTCGGTCGTGTACTTGTAGTCGTCGCCGAAGACCGAGGCGAGCTTCTTGGCGCTGCCGCCCTGCGAGGCGTACGACCGTGCCGCGTCCTGGAAGGGGAAGTCCAGCGTGGAGTCGAGGCGGCCCTGGGTGACGTACGGCGACGTGACCGACGTGTCGGCGGAGTAGACCTCGCCGAACATGAAGAAGTCGTCCTTGCCCCGCTTCTTCGCGTAGGCGTCGAGGGCAGTCGCCCACTGCGTCCAGAACTCCGTGTTCACGTGCTTCACGGTGTCGATCCGGAAGCCGTCGATGCCGAAGTCCCTGACCCACTTCTCGTAGATCTTCTCCATGCCCCGGACGACCTCGGGACGTTCGGTCCACAGGTCGTCCAGGCCGGAGAAGTCGCCGTGGGTGGAGCTCTCACCGGCGAAGGTGGAGTCTCCGCGGTTGTGGTACATCGTCGGGTCGTTGAGCCAGGACGGGACCTTGGCGTTCTTCTTCCGCGCCGCCACGGCCGGGGTCCGCGGGAAGGAGTCGCCGTCGACCGCCGGGAACTTCCTGGGGCCGTCCGTGTAGCCCGCGTCGTCGAAGGGCCTGCCGTCCTTGGTCAGGTACGGGAAGGCGCCCTTGGAGAGATAGCCGTAGGACTTCTCCTCGTAGTCGACGACGTCCGCGGTGTGGTTGGTGATGACGTCGAAGAAGACCTTCATGCCCTTGGCGTGCGCCTTGGAGATGAGGGTTTCGAGGTCCTTGTTGGTACCGAAGTGCGGGTCGACCTTGGTGAAGTCGGTGATCCAGTAGCCGTGGTAGCCGGCCGAGGCGTCCTTGCCGGTGCCCTGCACGGGCTGGTTCTTGAAGATCGGCGCCAGCCAGATGGAGGTGGTGCCGAGGCCCTTGATGTAGTCGAGCTTTCGGGTCAGGCCCTTGAGGTCGCCGCCCTGGTAGAAGCCCTTGTCGGTGGGGTCGTAGCCGGTGGACAGGCGTGAGCCCGTCAGGCCGCCCTTGTCGTTGGACGTGTCGCCGTTGGCGAAGCGGTCCGGCATCACGAAGTAGAACTGCTCGCGGGTGGCGTCGTGGCGAGCGGGCTCCGCGGCGAGCTTCGCGTCGGAGGGGGGCGCGGGCGGTGTCGCGGCCCGCGCCTCGAGGGGTTGCGCAAGCGATACGGCCAGTGCGGCGGCGGCAACGGCGGCCGCGGTCCGGCTGTGGCGGTGGGTGCGGCGCGTGCGGGGCGCCGACCCTCTCGGTATCAGGTCCACAGGCGTGAACTCCTAGCGAATACGGCGTACTTGGGTCCGACTCCACGCTGCGTCCCGGCTACGGTGCCGGGCGCCCGCGTGACCGTATCGCTTACGCAAGGTTTACAGCAAGAGTCTTGCAACAGACGGCAAGGACTTTCAGCAGGTGCTCTTGCCGGAGTACAGGGCGAGGGCCGTGTTGGCGCCGAGCGTCGCCGTGAACCGGCCGGAACTGTCGACCGTGACACCGGTGTTGTTCTGGACGTTGCAGTACGTGCCCGCCGTCAGCGAGGTCTGGTACGTGCGGGTGAGGGAGCCCGACTCGTGGTTGATCGCCACATAGCCCTTGGCGCCGCGGCCGAACGCGATCGCGTCGCCGCCGTTGTCCCACCAGTTGGTGACCGACTCGCCGCGGGTCGCGTTGCGGAAGGCGACCATCGCCTTGATCTCCGGCCAGGCGTGCTGGCACTTCCAGCCGTCCTGCCAGCAGGCGTTGACCGTGCCGCCGCCCGGCGGACCGGCGTCCGCGTCCGACCACTCGTAGCCGGAGTTGATGTCGGGCGCGCCGTACGGGTACGCCAGCATGAAGACATTGGCGAGGGTGTAGTTCGCCCCGTCCTTGTAGTTCAACGTCGAGCCATTGCGCTCGGTGTCGTGGTTGTCGACGAAGACGCCCGCGACCGAGCTGTTCAGATAGCCCCAGCCCTCACCGTAGTTCTTCAGGTAGGCGAGGTTCTCGTTGTTGAAGACCCGCTTGAGGTCGTACGCGTACCGGAACTCCTGGACGTCGCCGTTGCCCGTGTACTCGGTGGGCTGGACGGCCTCGCCGGAGGCGTAGATGACCTCCTGCTTCCAGTACACGGAGGGGTTGGTCAGCCGGGACTTGATGTTGGCGAGGTCGGCGGCGGGTATGTGCTTGACCGCGTCGACACGGAAGCCGTCGGCGCCGTAGCCGAGCAGGGTGTTCATATAGCCCGCGATGGTCTTGCGGACGTACTCCTCGCCCGTGTCCAGGTCGGCGAGGCCGACGAGTTCGCAGTTCTGGACGTTGGCGCGGTTGGTGTAGTCGGTGATCGTGGCCGTGCAGTCGTCCATGTCGTACGAGGAGTACAGGCCGGGGTAGTTGTACTTCGTGTACGCCGAGCCGCCGGTGCCGGTGCCGCTGCCCGCCGACATGTGGTTGACGACCGTGTCGACGACGACCTTCACACCCGCCGTATGACAGGTGTTGATCATGTTCTGGAAGGCGGTGGCGTCACCGAGCCGCCCGGCGATCTTGTAGCTGACCGGCTGGTACGAGGTCCACCACTGCGAGCCCTGTATGTGCTCGGCGGGTGGGGAGACCTGGACGTATCCGTAGCCGGCCGGGCCCAGGGTGTTGGTGCACTCCCTGGCGACCGAGTCGAACTTCCACTCGAAGAGGACGGCGGTGACGTCCTTGGTGCCGGGCGGCGAGGCCGCCGCAGTGGTCGGGGAGACGGCGGGCGGGACCGTGAGGCCCGCCGCGAGGGCGAGCGAGACAGCGAGCGCTTTCCTTGCCATGCGATGCTCCTGCACTTCGTCGTGCTGGTGAGGGGGAAGGGAACGTATCGCTTGCAGACAAGTTTCAGCAAGATGTCGTAATGACTTTCAACTACCGTATTGACGCGGGCAGTTCAGTGGCGCCACGCTGCCTACGGGCGGGGTGCGCCCGGCAGCCGGAACACCTCCACCGCATACAGAAAACGGTGCTCCGGCCCGCTGAGGACCGGAGCACCGCTCGCTGGTGTCTCAGACCGCCCACCACACGGTGGTGTCCGCCGGCAGCTGCGCCTCGTCGGTCCCGACCACGGTGCCCTCACCGCTGGCGACCAGGACACTCCCGTACGCGGGGACCGTGACCGCCGCGGCGCCGGTGTTCGCCGTGCAGACGAACTCCCCGCGCCTGAAGGCGAGCACGCCCGCGGGCGCCTCCAGCCAGGTCACCGAGTCGCCGGCGCCGAGGTCGGGCCGTTCGCTGCGGACGGCGAGCGCGGTGCGGTACAGCTCCAGGGTGGACCCGGTGACGCCCTGCTGCGCCTCCACGCTCAGCTCGCCCCAGCCCGCGGGCTGCGGAAGCCAGCTGCCACCGCTGCCGAAGCCGTACGACGACCCCTCGCGCGTCCACGGGATCGGCACCCGGCAGCCGTCACGGAAGCCGTCCTGGCCCTCACCCCGGAAGTAGGCGGGGTCCTGGCGCACCTCGTCCGGCAGGTCCACGACGTCGGGCAGGCCCAGCTCCTCGCCCTGGTAGAGGTAGGCGGAGCCGGGCAGCGCCAGCATCAGCAGGGTCGCCGCCCGGGCCCGCCGGAGCCCCAGCCGGCGGTCGCCGGCCGTACGGATCTGGGTGCCGAGGCCGGCCTTGTTGGCGAAGCGGGTGGCGTGCCGGGTGACGTCGTGGTTGGACAGCACCCAGGTGGCGGGGGCGGCGACCGGGCGCATGGCGTCGAGGGTGCGGTCGATGCACGAGCGCAGTTCGGCCGCGTCCCAATAGGTGCCCAGGTACTGGAAGTTGAAGGCCTGGTGCAGTTCGTCGGGGCGCACGTAGTTGGCGGTGCGCTCGATCGTGGGGGTCCACGCCTCGGCGACGAAAATGCGCTCGCCCGCGTACTCGTCGAGGATGGTGCGCCACTGGCGGTAGACGTCGTGCACGCCGTCCTGGTCGAAGAACGGCATGACATCGTTGCCCAGCAGCTTCAGCTGGTCGTGGGCACCAAGGTCGGGCAGCCCCTCGGCCTTCACCAGCCCGTGCGCGACGTCGATACGGAAGCCGTCGACGCCCATGTCCAGCCAGAACCGCAGGATCGAGCGGAACTCGTCGCCGACGGCCGGGTGCTCCCAGTTGAAGTCGGGCTGCTCGGGGGCGAAGAGGTGCAGGTACCACTCGCCGGGGGTGCCGTCCGGCTCGGTGACCCGGGTCCAGGCGGGGCCGCCGAAGATGGACTCCCAGTCGTTGGGCGGGAGTTCGCCGTTCTTCCCCTTGCCGGGGCGGAAGTGGTAGCGCTCCCGCAGCGGCGAGCCGGGGCCTTCGCGCAGGGCCCGCTTGAACCACTCGTGCTGGTCGGAGGAGTGGTTGGGGACGAGGTCGACGATGATCCTCAGGCCCAGTTCATGGGCGTCGCGGATGAGCGCGTCGGCGTCCAGCAGGTTGCCGAACATGGGGTCGACGGCCCGGTAGTCCGCCACGTCGTAGCCGGCGTCGGCCTGCGGCGAGGCGTAGAAGGGGCTGAGCCACACGGCGTCCACGCCGAGGTCGCGCAGGTACGGGAGTCGGGAACGTACGCCCTCCAGGTCGCCCATGCCGTCGCCGTTGCTGTCGGCGAAGCTGCGCGGATAGACCTGGTAGATCACCGCGTCGCGCCACCAGTCGCGGTGGGCGGCGACAGTGGCGAGAGCGGAGGTCGGGGCCTGGTCGGCGGAGTGCTGGCTCATGGCGTCCTTGATGCGATGGGGGTCCCCCCGCTCGAGCGCAGCCGAGAGTGGGGGAGGAGTCGGGTCGTATAGGCGGGTGTACGGGGCGGGAAGTGAGGCGGCCGCGGTGCCGGCGGGGTCTGGGGTTCCCCCCTGCTCGAAATGCTTGGGGGAGGACACCGCGGCCGCCACCCGCGCGCGGTGAAGCGCGCGGGAGTTTTCGGGCGTCGGGGGTGGGTCAGCCCTTCGTTCCGCCCGCGGTGAGGCCGGTCACCAGGTTCTTCTGCACAACGTAGAAGAACACGGAGACGGGTATCGCGATCAGCACCGCGGTGGCGGCCATGTAGTTCCACTGGGCGTCGTGCTGGCTCACGAAGGTCTGCAGACCCACGGCGAAGGTGTACTTCGAGTCGTCCAGCATGAAGGTGGTCGCGAACGCGACCTCGCTGACGGCGGTGATGAAGTTGTAGAAGGCCGCGACTGCCAGCCCGGGGCGGGCCAGCGGCAGGATCAGCCGGAAGAAGGTGCCGAAGGGGGTGAGCCCGTCCACGCGTCCCGCTTCGTCGATCTCGAAGGGGATGGTGTCGAAGTAGCCCTTGAGCAACCAGGCGCTGTACGGCACGGCCGTGGTGCAGTTGATGACGATCAGGGCCCAGTAGGTGTCGATGAGACCCAGTTGGCCGAAGATCTCGTACATCGGCACGATCAGGATGGCGATCGGGAAGGCCTGGGTGAGCAGCAGTACCCACATCAGCTGCTTGTAGCCGGGGAAACGCATGCGTGAGACGGCGTAGCCGGTGGTGGCCGCGACGAAGACACCGATGAGGGTGGTGCCGAGGGCCACGATCATCGTCGACTTGAACCAGTCGAAGAAGCCGGTGTTCTCCAGGACGAAGCTGTAGTTGGAGAAGCTGAGCTTGCCCAGGATCTTGCCCGGGTGCAGATAGTCGTCCTTGTCCGGGCCGAGGGACAGGAAGAACAGCCAGGCCACCGGGGCCAGCGCGATGAGGCTCGCCACGGCGAGGCCGCCGTGCAGGAGGGCGGCGCGAAGCGGGCGGCGCTCGCCCCGCCGGGGGGGCCGTCCGCTTCGGGGCTGCGGGTCAGAGACCGGTCCGGCCGGTGCCTTCTCGAAGGTCGTCGTGCTCATGGGGGCGGCTCCTGCGGCGTCAGACGGCGAGCTGGTCATTGCGCTTCAGCCAGCGGAAGTAGAAGGAGGTGAAGACGGTCAGGATCGACAGCAGCAGTACGCCGTACGCGGCGGACTGGGCGAAGTCGCGCGGCTGCTGTCCGAAGCCCAGGAAGTAGGCCCAGGTGACGAGGATCTGGGCGTCGGGTGCGCCCGTGGGTCCGAACAGCAGGAAGATGATGGCGAACTGGTTGAAGGTCCAGATGACGCCGAGCAGGACCACGGTGGAGCTGACCGCGCGCAGGCCCGGCAGCGTGACGTGGCGGAACCTCTGCCAGGCGTTCGCGCCATCCATCTCGGCGGCCTCGTAGAGCGAGGAGTCGATGGACTGCAGGCCGCCGAGCAGCGAGAGCATCATGAACGGCACCCCGCACCAGGTGTTGACCATGATCGCGGCGAACCGCTGCCAGAAGGTGTCCTCCAGCCACTGGGGCTGGGGCAGGTGAAGTGCGCCGAGGACCTGGTTGAGCACGCCGGAGTCGGCGAGCATGATGCGCCAGGAGAAGACGGTGACAAAGGTCGGCACGGCCCAGGGCAGGACCAGCAGCAGCCGGTAGAAGGTGCGGCCCCGCAGCTTCTCGTTGAGCATGAGGGCGAGGCCGAGGCCGATGGTGTAGTGCAGGGCCACACAGGCGGCCGTCCAGAAGACAGTCCACAGGAAGTGAGACCAGAAACGGTCGTACGCCGTCGGCCCGAACAGGATGTCCGTGTAGTTGTCCAGCCCGATGAACTTGTACGTGGCGTCGATGTGGTTGACGCCGATCGTGCGGGCCGAGTTGAGGCTGTTGGCGTCGGTCAGGGTCAGGTAGATGCCCCGCACGAGCGGATAGCCGACGAGTACGCCAAGCACGATCACCACCGGGGCGATCATCACGTAGGCGTACCAGTGCTTCTGGTAGCCGTTCTTGACGCGCTGCACCAGCCCGGGGCGCGGCGCTCGGTCACCGCGACGCTTGCCGGTCGCTCGGTCGATGGCGACTGTCATGGTTCGACACCTTCTGGAAGTTCTACGACACTACGGAGTGGCGGCCGGGACGGTGACGGCACAGGCCGATGGCCGTCGGATCCTTCCCCCCCTTCAGGGAGGATCCGACGGCCACACGGACTTACTTGCTGAAGTCCGGGACCAGCTTGGCGATCGCGAGCTCGGCGTTGCTCAGGCCCTTGTCCAGGGACTCCTTGCCGCCTGCGATCTTCGGCAGCTCGGTGTCCAGCGGGCCCCACAGGGAGCTGTACTCGGGCAGCGCCGGACGCGGCTGGGCGGCGGCGAGCACACCCTGGTAGCCGGCGATGCCCGGGTCGGACTTGACCTGCGTGGTGTAGGCGTCGTCCCGCGTCGGCAGCGTGGAGTTCTTGAGGGCGACGGCCTCCTGGGAGGACGCCGAGGTCATGAACTTCAGGAACTTCAGCGAAGCCTCCTGGTGGGCCTTGTCCGAGCCCGCGTACACCGAGAGGTTGTGGCCGCCGGTCGGGGCGCCCCCCTTGCCGGCGGAACCGGCCGGGACGGTGGCGATGCCGAGGTTGTCCTTCGTCTTGAAGGCCGAGCCCTTGTAGAAGTTGGTGATCTCCCACGGGCCCTGGATGATCGCGGCGACCTTGCCGTTGACGAACGCGTCCTGGATGTGGGCGTACGCGTCGGCGGTGGTGTCGGCCTTGTGCAGGCCCTTGCCGGAGAACAGGCTCTGCCAGGTCTTGTAGCCCTTGACCGCGGCGGCCGACTTGACGGTGATCTTCTTGGCGGTGGCGTCGACCGTGTCGGTGCCCTCGCCGTAGAGGAAGGTCTGCGCGTAGTAGGCCTGGGTCGAGCCCCAGTAGCCGTCGACGCCCGTCTTCTTCTTGATCGTCGCCGCGTCGGTCTTCAGCTCGTCCCAGGTGCTGGGCGCGGTGCCGATGCCCGCCTTCTGGAAGAGCTTCTTGTTGTAGACCAGCGCCAGGGTGTCGGTGACCAGCGGCACGCCGTACGTCTTGCCGTCGTACTGGGCCTGCTTGATCAGGCTGGCCTGGAACTTGTCCTGGTCCGCGAGGGCCTCCGTGCCGTCCAGCGGCAGGAAGTAGCCCTTCTTCGCGAAGGCGGGGGTCCAGCCGACCTCGGAGCGCAGGATGTCCGGGGCGCCCTTGGAGCCGGCGGCCGTGTCGAACTTGTTCTGCGCCTGGTCGAAGGGCACGTTGACGTACTTGACCTTGATGTTCGAGTTGGCAGCCTCGAACTTCTTGGCCAGGGCCTTGTACGTAGGCGCCTCATTGGTGGCGTTGGAGGTGTCCCACCAGGTGATGGTGACCGGACCGTCCGCCTTGTCACTGCCGCTGTCTCCGCCGCAGGCCGTCGCCGCGAGGGCGAGGGACGCCACCAGTGCGGTGGCCGCTATGCCACGCCGCATGAGTTCTCCTTGAGGGTGAAAGCCGGTGTGGTGGAGGAGACGGTCCCGTCCGCCGCTCCTGCCGGCTTGCCGCTGCGCCGAGGGGAATCCCCCGCTCGAACGAGGTCGAGGGTGGGGGAGGCCGCCGGGCGACGTGAACGTAACAGCGATGAAAGCGCCGCGAAAGACCTTGCAGCAAAAAAGTGCAAGGTCTGCCGACAGTTACCCCGCCGTGACCTGATCACGGAGGCCCGGGAACCCTGAGACACGGCCCTCCAGCGGGGCATCGGACACTTGTGCAAGACTCTGCAAGCTCTTGCCACACGTTTTCGTTGCGGGAATCATCCGTTGCGGGGACGCCGACCGGAATCAGAGGGAGCGCGATGACGCAGCAACCCGCAGGCGGCCGCTCGAACGCTCGCGCTCGGCGTCCGGTTGGTGGGCAACGCGTCACCCGGCCGGTACAGTCCACCCCTGTGACCACACGGCTTGCCGACATCGCAGCCCAGGCGGGGGTCAGTGAGGCGACTGTCAGCCGCGTCCTGAACGGGAAGCCGGGCGTCGCCGCGACCACCCGCCAGTCCGTACTGGCCGCGCTCGACGTGCTGGGCTACGAGCGCCCGGTCCGTCTGCGGCAGCGCAGCGAGGGCCTGGTGGGCCTGATAACCCCGGAGCTGGAGAATCCGATATTCCCTGCCCTGGCGCAGGTCATCGGTCAGGCGCTGACGCGTCAGGGGTACACGCCGGTGCTCGCCACCCAGACCCCGGGCGGGTCGACGGAGGACGAGCTGACCGAGATGCTGGTCGACCGTGGCGTGGCCGGCATCATCTTCGTCTCCGGCCTGCACGCCGACACCTCGGCGGACATGCAGCGCTACGACCAGCTGCGGGCGCAGGGCGTTCCGTTCGTGCTGGTGGACGGTTTCTCGCCCAAGGTGCAGGCGCCGTTCATCTCGCCGGACGACCGGGCCGCGATGACGCTCGCGGTCACCCACCTGGTGTCGCTCGGCCACACCCGGATCGGGCTGGCCCTCGGGCCCAAGCGGTTCGTCCCCGTCCAGCGCAAGATCGAGGGCTTTGTGCGCAGTGTGCAGGAGCAGCTCGGACTGAGCCCGGACGACGTCGAGCGGGAGCTGGTCCAGCACTCCCTGTACACCCTGGAGGGTGGGCAGGCGGCGGCCACCGCGCTCATGGACCGCGACTGCACGGCCGTGGTGTGCGCGAGCGACATGATGGCGCTCGGTGCGATAAGGGCGGCGCGCCAACGGGGCCTGGACGTGCCGAAGGACATCTCGGTGGTCGGCTTCGACGACTCCCCCTTGATCGCCTTCACCGACCCGCCGCTGACGACGATCCGCAAGCCGGTGCCGGCGATGGGTCAGGCGGCGGTGCGTACGTTGCTGGAGGAGATCGGCGGGACGCCCGCGCCCCACAGCGAGTTCGTGTTCATGCCGGAGCTGGTGGTGCGGGGTTCGACGGCATCGGCCCCTGGGGACCGAAATCGTCCGTAAGGCGGAGCATTCACGGCCCTCCAGCGGTGCGTAGGGTGTAGAACATGCGGCCAGGACCCGACCAGGGGATGATCGGTGCCGGAACGCTTTTCTGGCAGACTCTGTGCCCATGGGTGAGACGACCGTGACGACTCTGGATGGCCGGGACCCAGCTGATCCACAGCCCGTCGCGGAAGAGTCGAGAGACCGCGCGGAGGAGAGGTTCCTGCGCCGGCTGCGTGCGCCTCGGCGGCCCCGGTTCTGGTTCGAGATCCTGTTGATCGCGGTGAGTTACTGGACGTACTCGGTGATTCGCAACGCGGTGCCGGAGCAGAGGGCGCAGGCGCTGAGCAATGCGGACCTGCTGTGGCGGGTCGAGCATCATCTGGGGATCGCCGTCGAGAACTCGGTCAATCACGCGGTCAACTCGGTGACATGGCTGATCGTCGGCATGAACTACTACTACGCGACGCTGCACTTCGTGGTGACGCTGGGTGTTCTGGTGTGGCTGTACCACAGTCATCCGGGCCGGTACGCGGCCGCGCGCCTCGCGCTCTTCGCCACCACCGCCGTGGCCCTGGTCGGCTACTACTTCTATCCCCTGGCGCCGCCCCGCCTGATGAACGGCGCGGCCTTCGTCGACACGGTGCTGGTCCACCAGACGTGGGGTTCGATGGCGTCGGGCGACCTGAAGCACATGTCGAACCAGTACGCGGCGATGCCGTCCATGCACATCGGCTGGTCGCTGTGGTGCGGCCTGACGATCTTCGCGCTGGCGTCGGCTCCGTGGGCGCGGATCCTGGGCCTGCTGTACCCCGCGGGGACGCTGCTGGTCATCGTCGCCACCGCGAACCACTTCTGGCTGGACGCGGTGGGCGGCATGCTCTGCCTGTCCTTCGGCTTCCTGCTGGCCCGCCTCTGGTACGGCACCCTGCCGTATGCGCTGCCGCGCTGGGTCCCGGGGACTCGGGGGGCTCCGCTGCTCCCGGCGGAGACGTGAGGGAGACGGCCGGGTCCGGGTGACGGCGGGGGGCTCCGCCGACTGGGGACGCGAGGACAGCCGCGGCGCACCGCGTGCCGCGTGCCGCGTGCCGCGTACAGGCGAGCAGGGCAGCGCCGTCGCCGGGTACACGCGGGTACGGCAGCGCCGAGTGGTCCTGGGGCCAGGCGCCGTCCCGGCGGGACCCCGATCGTATACAACAGCGGTTTCGGCGCTCGTGTCCGTGACAACCGCGCGTTCCGCCGACGCCACGCTGCTCTTCCCCCGCGCTGAGGCTTCCCGGTCCGGGTGAGGGCCCCGCGGGGCGGGCCGGGAACCGATGCGAGCGGACCGACTCGGCCCCCGGCCGCGGCAGCTCCCGGGCCCCAGCCGCCCCGCCCCGCACCGCCATCCACGCGCCCCGGAGTCGTGGCAACCGCGCCGCCCGGCTCTCAGTGAGCCCCCGCCGCCTCCCGCAGGGCCTCCAGCAGCCCCCGCAGGGCCGGCTGCGGGGGTGCCGTCTCCCGTACCGCCGCGTAGATTCTCCGTACGGGCTCCGGGCCCCGGACCTCCCGCACCACGACCCCCGCGGGCCGGCCACCCAGCCCCAGCCGGGGAATCAGGCTCACGCCGAGTCCCGCCGCCACGAACCCCTGCGCGGTCAGGTAGTCCCCGCTCTCCACGACGAACCCGGGCCTGAACCCCGCGGCGGCGCACGCGTCGAGCTGAGCGTCCAGGCACGGCCCCGGCCACTCGCTCCCCACCCACGGCTCCTCGGCCAGCTCGCTCAGCTCGACCACCTCCCGGTCCGCCAGCCGATGCCCCTCCGGCAGCACCACCCGGTACGGATCGTCCAGCAGATGCACCAGTCGTATCCCCTCATGCCCGGCCTCGCCGGACCGCACGACCAGCGCCAGATCGGCCCGCCCCTCCTTCACGTCGGGCAACGGGTCCTCGGGGTCGATCAGCTTCACCTCGACCCGTACGCCCGGGTGTTCGGCCCGCATGCGGGCGAGCGCGGGCGCCACCAGCGGCGCCCCCGCCGTGGCGAAGTACCGCACCGCGAGCCGCCCCGTGCGCCCGGCCCGCAGATCGGCCAGCGCCGTCTCGGCCTCGGCGACCTGCCGTCCGATCGCGTCCGCGTACTCGGTCAGCAACAGCCCCGCCGCGGTGGGCCGCACCCCGCGCCCCGTCCGCTCCAGCAACTCCGTCCCCGTCTGCTTCTCCAGCGCCGCGACCGACTGGCTCACCGCGGACGGGGTGTACCCGAGATCCGCGGCCGCCGCGGTCACCGACCCGCTCAGCACCACGGCCCGCAGCACCTGCATACGTCGCACATCAAGCATGCAGCAGAGCTTAACGCAGCGTATAAAACTCTTCACTTGTCCTAACGAACGCCATCCCCAACCCTGAACACATGCCACCGCAGCTCACGACCGCACTCCGTATGGGCACCCTGGCCCTCCTCTGGGGCTCGGGCTTCCTCTGGATCAAACTCGCCCTGAACCACGGCCTCTCCCCCGCCCAGATCACGATCACGCGCTGCGCCCTGGGCACGCTGGTCCTGCTGGCGCTGGCCCGGCGCTCCGCCCAGCGCCTCCCGAGGGACCGCGCCACCTGGGCCCGACTCGCCGTGGCGGCGCTCCTCTGCAACGCCGTCCCCTTCGCCCTCTTCAGCGTCGGCGAGCAGACGGTCGACTCGGGCGTCGCGGGCGTCCTGAACGCCACAACTCCCCTGTGGTCCCTGCTGATCGGCGTCCTCCTGGGCACGGACCGTGTGCTGCACCCGCTCCGCCTGACCGGCCTCGTCCTCGGCTTCGCCGGTACGCTGCTGATCTTCGCCCCGTGGCATCGCTCGGGCCTCATGAGCTGGGGCGCCCTGGCCCTGCTCGGCGCGGCGGCGAGTTACGCGGTCGCCTTCGCGTACATGGCCCGCAAGCTGACCGGCCGGGGTGCGCCGATGGCCGTCTCGGCGGCGCAGCTTCTGATGGCCACCGCCTGGAGCACCCTGGCCCTGCCGGCCGCGGGCCCCGTGCACGCCGACGCGACAGCTCTGCTCGCCGTCACCGTTCTGGGTGTGTTCGGCACGGGCGTCACCTTCTACCTCAACTACCGCCTGATCGCCGACGAGGGCCCCACCAGCGCGGCCACCGTCGGCTACCTGCTCCCCGTGGTCTCGGTGGCGCTGGGCGCACTCGTCCTGGGCGAGACCATCGGACTCCGGGTACTCGCGGGGATGGCGGTGGTGCTGGCCGGGGTGGCGATGACCCGCGGAGTGGGAACCCGCGGGGGTTCACCTGCCGGCGCCGACGGGGCGGCGACAACCGGGAGTTCGCGCACCGGCGCCGACGAGGTGCCGTCCGCGTCCGCCCGGCGCCGCACCGGGGCGGCGCCTCACGCGCCGTAGAACTGCTCGTCCACCACGGCGCGGGCCCTGCGCGTGATGCGCCGGTAGTCGTCGAGCATGTCGCCCACGTGTCCGGGCCCGTACCCCAGGTACCGGCCCACGGCCGCGAGTTCGCGCCCGTCCGAGGGGAACGTGTCGCCCGCCCGTCCCCGCACCAGCATCACCGCGTTGCGCACCCGCGTGGCCAGCACCCACGCCTCGTCCAGTATCGCGGCGTCCTCGCCCGTGAGAAGTCCGGCGGCGCACGCGGCGGCCAGCGCCGGACGCGTCCGCGTCGTGCGCAGCCCCGGCTCCACCCACCCGTGCTGCAACTGAAGCAGCTGCACCGTCCACTCGACGTCCGACAGCCCGCCCCGCCCCAGCTTGGTGTGCAGCGTGGGATCCGCGCCGCGCGGCAGCCGCTCCGCCTCCATCCGCGCCTTCAGCCGCCGGATCTCGCGCACCGCGTCGTCCCCGAGCCCCTCCGCGGGATACCGGAACGGGTCGATCAGCTCGATGAACCGCTGCCCCAACTCCTCGTCGCCCGCGACGAATTCGGCCCGCAGCAACGCCTGCGACTCCCACACCAGCGACCACCGCCGGTAGTACGCCTCGTACGACGTCAACGTCCGCACCGTCGGCCCGGACTTGCCCTCGGGCCGCAGATCCGCGTCGATGAGCAGCGGCGGATCCGCGCTCGGAATCTGTAGCAGCCGCCGCATCTCGGACACCACGGCGTTCGCCGCCCGCGCGGCCTCCTGTTCGTCCACGCCTTCTCGCGGCTCGTGCACGAACAGCACGTCCGCGTCCGACCCGTAGCCCAGCTCGTACCCCCCGAACCGTCCCATCCCGACGACCGCGAACCGCGTCGGCAGGGTGTCCCCCCACCCCTCCCGCACCACGGCCCGCAGCGTCCCGGCGAGGGTGGCGGCCGTCAGATCCGAGACGGCACCGCCCACCAGGTCCACCAGCGCGCCCTGATCCGCCTCGGCCGGTGTCTCCTCGGTGCCGTAGGAGGAGACGATGTCCCTGGCCGCCGTGCGGAACAGCTCCCGGCGCCGCACCCCGCGCACGGTGGTGACCGCCTGTTCGGAGCCCCCGGCCCGGCCGACCGCGGCGAGGACCTCCTGCTCCAGCTGAGCCCGCCCGCGCGGCTCGAGCCCACCCCGGCCCCCGTCGCCGTCACCGAGCAGCGCCACCGCCTCCGGGGCGCGCATCAGCAGGTCAGGAGCGAGCCGGCCCGCCGACAGCACCCTCGCCAGGTTCTCGGCGGCGGCCCCTTCGTCCCTCAGCAGCCGCAAGTACCAGGGTGTCTTGCCCAACGCGTCGGACACCTTGCGGAAGTTGAGCAGCCCGGCGTCCGGATCGGCGGAGTCCGCGAACCACCCCAGCAGCACGGGCAGCAGCGTCCGCTGGATCGCCGCCTTGCGCGTGACGCCCGACGCCAGCGCCTCCAGGTGCCGCAGGGCCGCGGCCGGATCGGCGTACCCGAGGGCGACCAGCCGCTCCCGTGCCGCGTTCGGACTCAACCGCGCCTCGCCGGGGGCGAGTTGGGCGACGGCGTCGAGCAGCGGGCGGTAGAAGAGCTTCTCGTGCAGCCGGCGTACGACGGTGGCGTGCCGCTTCCACTCGCGGTTCAGGTCGGTGATCGGATCGGCGCGCAGCCCGAGCGACCGTCCGATGCGCCGCAGGTCGGCGTCGTCCTCGGGCACGAGATGCGTACGCCGCAGCCGGAAGAGCTGTATGCGGTGCTCCATGGTCCGCAGGAAGCGGTAGGCCTCGTCGAGCTGCACCGCGTCGGCGCGGCCCACGTAGCCGCCCGCGGCCAGCGCCTTCAGCGCGTCCAGGGTGGTACCGCTCCTGAGCGACGCATCGGCTCGCCCGTGCACCAACTGGAGGAGCTGCACGGCGAATTCGACGTCTCGCAGTCCGCCGGGGCCGAGCTTCAGCTCACGCTCTATCTCGGCGGCCGGGATGTTCGCGACGACCCTGCGTCGCATCTTCTGCACGTCGGCGACGAAGTTGTCGCGCTCGGCGGCCTGCCAGACGAGGGGCGCGAGGGTGGCGACGTACTCCTCGCCGAGTCCGATGTCCCCGGCCACCGGCCGCGCCTTCAGCAGTGCCTGGAACTCCCAGGTCTTGGCCCAGCGCTGGTAGTAGGCGAGGTGGCTGCTCAGGGTGCGCACGAGCGGGCCGTTCCGGCCCTCCGGGCGCAGGTTGGCGTCCACGGGCCAGATGGTGCCCTCGACGGTCGTCTCGGAGCAGATGCGCATCATGTGGGAGGCGAGCCGGGTGGCGGCCTGGACCGCCTTGCCCTCGTCGGCGCCGTTCGCCGGCTCGCCGACGAAGATGACGTCGACGTCGGACACGTAGTTCAGCTCGTGGCCGCCGCACTTGCCCATCGCGATGACCGCGAGCCGGCAGATCGCCGCGTCGTCGGGGGCGGCGGTCCGGGCGATGAGGAGCGCGGCGCGCAGGGTGGCGGTGGCGAGGTCGGCCAGCTCGGCGGCGGTCTGGGCGAGGTCGGTGGTGCCGCACACGTCACGCGCCGCGATCGACAGCAGACAGCGTCGGTAGGCGACGCGCAGCGAGACGGGGTCGGCCGCCTCCGCGAGCCCGCGCTCGAATTCCTCCACCCCCGGGTGCAGATCCCGTGGCTCGTACGTCACGAGTGCCTGCCAGTCCCTGGGGTGGCGGGCGAGATGGTCGGCGAGCGCGGCGGAGGCACCGAGGACGCCGAGGAGCCGGTCCCGCAGGGGTTTGGCCGCGATCAGCGTGTCGAGGAGCTCCCGGCGGGCGGTGTGGTCGTCCTGCGCCTCGACCAGGCGGACGAGTCCGAGCAGCGCCAGATCGGGATCGGCGGTCGCGCCCAGGGCTTCCAGCAGCACGGGGTCGGCCTTGACGGGCTCCAGCTCGGCGCTCTCCAGCAGCCGCTCGGCGGCCGACGGATCGGTGAAGCCGTGCCGCAGCAGCCGCGAGAAGGTACTGCTCCTGCGCCCCGGCGCCGTCATCCTCGGCCTCCCGTCTGCCCCACGTCGTACCTGCCCTCGGATCCTCGGATCAAGGTCGTACGAGTCCTCGGATCAAGGTCGTACGAGATCAAGGTCCTACGAGAGGGAGCCTAACCGGAGTGGGCGGGGGAAGCGCCGGGGCCGGGGGCGACGAGTCGCGCCGGAGTGCGGGGATTCCGCCGGACCGGGACCATGGTCGTCGGGCGGGGACCGTGGTCGTCGGGCGGGGACCGTTGCCGTCGGGCAGGGACCGTTGCCGTCGGGCGGAGACCGTTCGGGCGAGGTGGCCCGGGGAGACCCGAGGCGGCCCGGGCCGTCAGTTCACCAGGTCTTCATCCATCGGGTTGGGAAGCGCGGGGTGCGGGCATCTTGGCGTGTGCATGCTCTGTCTGCACCGCTCACGCCCTCGTCCCCCCACTCGGAGGTCCGAAGTGTCCGGCAGAAACGTGTACCGCCGCAGTCGTGCCCTCGTGGCATCCGCCGCAGCCTTCGCCGCAGCCGCGGTCGGGCTCTGGACCGGGTTCGGGGGCTCGTCCCCCGCGCAGGCCGCGGCCGCGGCCGCGGTCCCGTCCCCTGACCACGTCGTCGTCGTGGTCTTCGAGAACCACGCCTACAGCCAGGTGATCAACTCCTCCAGCGCCCCGTACATCAACTCGCTCAGGACCGGCGGCGCCAACCTCTCCCAGTCGTACGCCGAGACCCACCCGAGCCAGCCCAACTACTTCGCCCTGTTCAGCGGCTCCACGCAGGGCGTCACCGACGACAGCTGCTACACGCCCGGCTTCTCCTCCGCCCCGAACCTCGCCTCGGAGCTGCTCGCCGCGGGCAAGACCTGGGCCAGCTACAACGAGACGCTGCCCAGCCAGGGCTCGACGACGTGCAGCAGCGGCACCTACGCGCGCAAGCACAACCCGTGGTTCGGGTTCAGCAACGTACCGACGTCGAGCGCGAAGACGTTCACGCAGTTCCCGACGGACTACACGACGCTCCCGCAGGTCTCCTTCGTCGTCCCCAACCTGTGCAGCGACATGCACGACTGCTCGGTGGCGACCGGTGACACCTGGCTGAAGAACAAGCTGGGTGCCTACGCGAGCTGGGCCAAGACGCACAACAGCCTGCTCGTCGTCACCTTCGACGAGGACAACCGGCTCAGCGGCAACCGCATCCCGACGGTCCTGTACGGCCAGCAGGTGACGGCGGGTTCGTCCTCGTCGGCCACGTACAACCACTACGACCTGCTGCGCACCCTGGAGGACATGCACGGCCTGCCGCACGCGGGCAACGCGGCCTCCGGCAAGGACATCACCGGCGTCTGGACGTCCTGAGATGTACGTGGCGGACAGCCGCGCCGGTACACCGGATTCTCCGGCTCCGGAGTCTGCGCCGGCGTCCGCGGAAGGCGCCGCCCGGCCCCGTGCCGGGCGGCGCCGCGCCGCGGTCGCGCCCACGGTGCTCGCGCTCGGCACGGTCAGCCTGATCACCGACGTCTCCTCCGAGATGGTCACGGCGGTGCTGCCGCTGTACCTGGTGACGGGCCTTGGCCTGTCCCCGCTGGGCTTCGGGCTGCTCGACGGGATCTACAACGGTTTCTCGGCGCTGGTCCGGCTGGCCGGGGGCCATCTGGCCGACCGGGGCGGGGGCCGCCACAAGTGGGTGGCGGGGGCCGGGTACGCCCTGTCGGCGGCCTGCAAGCCCCTGCTGCTCCTGGCCCACACGCTCACCCCCATCGGCCTGATCCTGGCCGCCGACCGCACCGGCAAGGGCCTGCGCACCGCCCCGCGCGACGCGCTGATCTCACTGTCCAGCACGTCACAGACGCGCGGACGGGCGTTCGGCGTGCACCGGGCGATGGACACGGCGGGCGCGCTGTTCGGCCCGCTCGTGGCCTTCCTGATCCTGCGGGCCACGGTCGACGGCTACGACGCGGTGTTCACGGTCAGTTTCTGCGTGGCCGTGTCCGGTGTGCTGGTGCTGGTGCTGTTCGTGCCGGGCGGATCCACCCGGCCGCCCGCGACCACGGACACTCCCGGCCCCACTCCCCGCCCCACCCTCCGCGCCGCCCTCGCCCTCCTCCGCCGTCCCGCGCTCCGCCGCCTGGCCGTCTGCGCGCTGCTGCTCGGGCTCGCCACGGTCAGCGACTCCTTCGTCTATCTCCTGCTCCAGCGGCGCCTCGGCGTACCGGACCGCTGGTTCGCGCTGCTGCCCCTCGGCACGGCGGCCGCGTTCCTCCTGCTGGCCGTCCCGCTCGGCCGGCTCGCGGACCGGGTCGGCCGGTGGCGGGTGTTCCTGGCGGGCCACGGCGCCCTGCTGCTCACGTACGGGCTGCTGCTGTCGTCCTGGCACGGGACGGCGCTCCCGTACGCCGTCCTGGTCCTGCACGGCGGCTTCTACGCGGCGACGGACGGCGTGCTCATGGCCGCGGCCTCGGACAGCGTGCCGGACGAGCTGCGGTCGTCCGGCCTGGCGCTGGTCCAGACGGGGCAGGCGCTGGCCCGGTTCGTCTGCTCGATCGGCTTCGGCGCGGCGTGGACGGCGTGGGGCGACCGTACGGCGCTCACCGCGTCGGCGATGGCGCTCGCCGTCTGCGCGCTGTTCTCGCTCGGTCTCCGCCCACCCCGCCCACCTCGTTCAGAAGGCCTGGCATGACCCTTCGTACGCGCATCCTGGTCCTGATCTCGGCCCTCGTCGTCCTGGCGGGCGTGGCCACGGCCTCCGTCCTGCACGCCTCGGCCCGCGCCGACCAACGCGACCGGGCCCAGCCGGGCGGCCCGAGGATCACGGCGGGCACGGTCGCGCTGACCGGCGACAGCGGCCGCCTGATCTTCCGGAACATGGCGTGGGGCCCGCACCGCGACGAGCTGACGACGGTCCAGGCGTCGGACCCGGCGGGCCCGCGCACGGCGTCGACGGTCAAGTGCCTGCGCTTCCACGCGGCTTCGGGCACGGGGGTGTGCCTCCGGGCGGTGCACGGCACGGTCCAGGACACGTACCGGGCCGTCGTCCTCGACGCGCACCTTCACGAGACGGCTCACTACGACGTACCGGGCATCCCGTCCCGCGCCCGCGTCTCGCCCAGCGGCCGTTTCGCCGCCTGGACGGCCTTCGTCGGCGGCGACTCGTACGCGGGTACGAACTTCTCGACGCGGGCGGCGATCGTGGACACGCGCACGGGGAAACTCACCCCGTCCCTGGAGGCGTACCGCATCGTCAAGGACGGCCGGACGTACCGCGCGGCGGACGTGAACTTCTGGGGCGTGACGTTCGCGGCGGACGACCGCGCGTTCTACGCGACGCTGGCGACACGGGGCAGGACCTACCTGGTCCGAGGCGACCTCCACACCCGCACGGTCACCACCCTCCACACGAACGTCGAATGCCCGTCCCTCTCCCCCGACGGCACGCACATCGCGTACAAGAAGCGCGTGAAGGGCCTCCCGAAGGACGCCCCTTGGCACCTGTACGTCCTCGACCTGCGCACGATGCGGGAGACGGCACTCGCCGAGCCCCGCAGCGTCGACGACCAGGCGGTCTGGCGCGACGACCAGACGGTGGTCTACGCCCTCCCGGGCGACTACGGAGCGGACCTCTACTCGCTCCCGTCCGACGGCACGGACACCCCACGCCGTCTGCTGACGGCGGGGGTGTCGCCCGTGTACCTCGACTGAGCCCCCTGGTCCCCCTGCCCCCCTGGGTCCACGGCAGGCGGGGCGCGGCTCAGGAGACGTGCCCCAGGTCCAGCTCCGCCCAGGTCGTCTTGCAAGGGGCGGGCCCGTCGTCGACGCCCCACCGGTCGGCGTACGCCTCTACGAGGATCAGTCCGCGGCCCGACTCGGCGTCAGGGGCGTACGTCAGCTCGAACGGCTGTTGGAGGTCGGGCAGTTCAGGAACGTCGAGATCCAGGTGATGCCCAGCGATCACGACGATCACGCGGGTCTGACGGGCGGATTCCGCGTCTTCAAGCTCCGGAGCGGCACCTCCCTGGGGTACACGGAGGTACTGCACATCACCCGCCTGATCTCCGAGCCGAGAGAGGTGCAGTTCTTGGAGATGCAGTATGGAAGCATCCGAGCGCAGGCTCTCACGCCACGGGAGTCACTGGCCTTCATCGAGAAAGTGCTGGGAGAGACATGAGCGTTGAGTCCGTTCCCGGGGGCGGCACGCAGCTGGAGTGGTTCAAGAGCAGCTACAGCAGCGGCGAGCCGGGATCCGACTGCGTGGAGGTCGCCACCGCCCCCGACACCGTCCACATACGGGACTCGAAGAACAAGGAGGGGGCGCAGCTCGCGTTCCCGAAGGGCCCGTGGGCCGACTTCGTGGCGCACACCGCCAAGGGCTGACCCCTGCTCGGACCGCATGCGACGCGTGTCGGTTCTCATCCGATCGAGGTATCCGCTCGGGCCGCAGTGCAGGCGTGGCTCATATCCGGTGGACTACGCTGTGCGGCTATGAATACCGGGACGGCCTTGCGCCACACACGGATCGGTGACCCGGTGCTCTTCTGAGCGCCGTACGGGCCGGTTTGGGCCCGCTGTTCGATCGAGGCTCTTGCGCCGCTGCGCGGGCTCCGCCTCCGTCGTGTTGATCACAGGCTCTGCACCTCAACCACGACAGGAGTATGCATGCCCACCAAGACGTTGCGGATTCCCACCACGGACGGCCAGGCCGACGCCTTCGCCGCCTTCCCCGACCACAGCGAGCGGTACCCAGGGGTGCTGATGTACGCGGACGGCTTCGGCATCCGGCCCGTGCTGCGGGAGATGGCCCTCGAACTGGCCGGGCACGGCTACTACGTGCTCGTCCCCAACTCCTTCTACCGGCACGGCCCGGCACCGCTGGTCGAGCTTCCCGAGTACATCGGAGAAGGGATCCGGCCCGCGGTCTTCGCCCAGCTGATGCCCCTGATCGAGGCGCACACCGCCGAACGTGTCCTGAGCGACGCCGACGCCTACCTCAGGTTCCTCACCACCCAACCCGAGGTCGGCGCCGGACCGGTCGCGGTGACCGGCTACTGCATAGGCGGCCTCTACGCGATGCGCACCGCCGCGGCCCACCCCGACCAGGTGGCGGCCGTCGCCGCGTTCCACGGCCCGGTGGGTGTCGATGGGGCCAATCTCTTCTCCAAGCTCACCGCCCAGGTCCACCTCGGCCACGCCGAAGGCGACATGACGCCTGAGGCCCTCGGCGAGCTCAACCAGGCCCTGGATGCGGCAGGTGTCGGCTACACCTCCGAGATCTACCCCGGCACCATCCACGGCTTCACCATGTCCGACACCGACGCCTATAGCGCCTTCGGGCTGAAGCGCCACTGGGATCGCCTGCTCCCCCTTCTGGACCGCACCCTGGCCAACAGCTGAGGCTCCAGCCCGGAAACCAAGCCTGAAACGGCCGCGATCAGCAGACGGCATGGCGGGCCACACCGATGTCTCCATGGCCGTGGCCCGCCTCTATCGCGAACGAGGCTTCCGTAAAAAGCCAGGTCACTTGAGAACCCCGAGCCTCCGCGGTCGCAAACGACCTGGCATCCCAGCTCGTCAACGGCCCACCATGTGACAGTCGCAGTCCGGCAGGACACTCAAGCGGGTGATCACGCCTTCCAACTGTGGTGGTGGGCTGTGGTTAGGGGCGTTCACCTGCGTTCATGGGCGGCTCGACCATGGGCCGGGCCTCGATCTCGGTCCAGCCCACGGCTGTGAACGGGGCCCGATGAGACGGAAATTGAGACGGACGGCGGAGCCGGACTCGCTAGCATCCTCCGTGTCGAGGAGGAGCCATGACACTGGTGCGCAAGGGAGCACGACGCATCGTCGTAGACGGCACCGCTTACCGTTGGCGGCTGCGACGCAGGCCGACCTACTTCCAGGCATTGTCCTGGACACCGTGCACATTCGCGGTTGAGCATGCGGACACCCCCGGGACGACACTCGTGGTCTCCACCGACCGGCCGCATCCGAGCAATTGGGTCGGACGTGAGGCCAAGCCTGTGCTGCCGTCCGGCGTTGCCCAGGCCATCCAGCTTGCCCTTCACAAGGGTTGGACTCCGACGGCTCCGGGCTCCCCGTTCCACCTCGACCAGTCCGTCGGCTTCACCCGCTCGCCCTGAGCGGAGCAGTGAGCACCGCATCAGGAGTTCGATCGGGTGGCCTGCCTGGAGCCCTGGCGCTCATGCCGGTCCAGCGTTCACGGTCGCTCAAGACCGTGCGAGCGTGGCGTCCTGGCCGACGCCCGGGACTCAGCCGGCCTTCTCCTGGCGGGCCTCGACGCCCTGCTGACGCGCTACGCGGATGCGCTGCGAGAGCACGGGATTCCGCGGCCGCACTGAGCGAACGGGCCGTCCTCCGGCTCGCCGTGGGAGTGCGGCTCAATGGTCGTCGCGGATGGGGCGGCTGCTGTGGTGCTGCACTTCGCCGCTGTGCTGCCGCCTGCGGCCACTCGGTTCAGCACAGGAGTTGAACGTGTTCAGAAATGGTGTCAGCATGGCGGGGCCGTGATCGGTGAGCGGCTGAATCGCAGTCGCCTTTGGTGCTGCTTCTTTTGGGGAGGGAAGGGCCGTGCCGACCCACTCGTCCGGCCTCGCCAGGTACTGGCATACGGCGTTCGTCGCCTGCCTGCTCGCGCTCGCACTCGCGCTCACGGGATGCAATCCCCATATGTATGACGAAGTGCCCGCACTGCATGACGTGAAGCGGGCGGAAGTATCGGGGTCATGGATCGGCTACGACCGGACGAACGTTGTCTTCCGGCCTGACGGGAAGGCCGACATCCGTCTCTTGGACGGACAGGAATGGGACTTCGACGACAGGTGGCGCCTGTCAGGCACGGGAACCTGGAAGCTGACCGACAAGCGGACCGGATGGAACGACGGCCAGCATGTCCAACTGACCCTCACCTCACGCACCGCGGTCGCGACTCGTGCGCCGGAGCCGAACGAGCCGCTCGACCCGTCGGCCGACCGCCCCGAGACACCCAAGACCTACACCTGGACATTCGAGTTGCGGCGCGACGACAAGGAAGCGCTGAAGCTCTACTTCTTCTTCGGCGACCCTGACTCGCGCAGCACATACATCCTGCAGACAGACGCGCCATAGTCCATGTTGGCGGACCGGTCGCGCAGGCCGTCGGCTTCGTGTCCGCATCAGGCCTCTGCCGAGGTGGAGGCGGCGGTGTGTGAGCCAGGTGTGTGAGCCAGGTGCGCGGGCTTTCCGGTGAGGTGCGGTTCGAGAGGGCCGCCCGTGCGGCGGTCGCAAGTCCCTGACCAGCCTTAGGGATATCCCCATGTTTCACGACAGCCGAGCGGCGAACGGTTAACTCTCAAGTAACGTCCCCGGGCAATCCGCTCCACCGGCCTCCCCCCCCACCTCATCGGAGACCACCCCCATGTCCGCTGCGACAAACGCATTCGGCTCCGGTCTGCCGGACGCCCGATGTAGCACCCCCGCTCCTACCGTCCTGATGGACGACCAGGCCCTCGGGGACTTTCTCGACGCGGCCATCGGCGAGTATCAACTCATCACCGCCGAGGCCCCGTTGCCATGTTTCGCTCTCCTTCTCGGCAACGCGGAGGCGACGACGTACCACGTACAGCGCATCGCCTTCGGCCGTAACGCGCGTACCAGTGACCCAGCGGCTCGACGGGAGTTCCGCGAGACGATCGTGCCGAAGTTCGGGCCGGCCTACGAGAACGAGCACCGTGGCTGGTGGATGGACTCCCGCGACCTCCTCCGGGCGTCCCGCGAGGCCGACGCTCTGGGCATGGACCTGCTCGGCTCCATCCACATGCACCCGGACTGGCACCGCCTGGGCCCGCCGTCGGAACGGGGACAGACGCTCAGCGAGCGTCCGACTCCCATGGACCGCCATCTCTTCGGCCGGACCGAATGGCCCCTCAACATCATCTGCTACCTGGAGCGTCGGGGCGGAGTCTTCTACCACGCCCTGGCGGCCTGGGCCCCGCCTCCCCGGCGTTCGTCCGAGGGCACCGAGTGCCTCGAGGTCGCACTCCGGATCCGTACCAGTTCACTGACAAGGGCGTGAGATCGATGCACCAGCCGGAAGAAACGAACGCCCCCGCCCAGCAAGACACCCAGCAAGCCACCCAGGACGACGCGCGGGCGATACGCGCCCTGTGGGCCGAGATGGCCCGTGGCTGGGCGGCCGGTGACGCCGCGCTCTTCGCCGCGAGCTTCGCGGAAGACTGCGACTTCACGACCGTACGAGGCGACAAGCCGTCCGGCCGGACCGGCATCGAGGCCGGACACGACGCCCTCTTCCACGGGCCGTACGCCGGAACCGTCCTCGACGCTCGCGTCGTGGCCGTCCGATTCCTCCGCCCCGACCTGGCCACGGTCGAGGCGGAGTCGACCATCACCGCGCCGGACGGCGAGCCGCTGGCCACCACGCACGCGTTGGCCGTCGTGGAACGGACGGCGGAGCGGCGCTGGTCGATCAGGGCGTTTCACAACATGCTCCCCGCGCCCCGTCCGGCACAGCAGGCCCCCGGCCCGAGGGAGTCCACCGCGCACGAACCCGCCGTGAACGAACCCGCCGCGCACGAACCCACCGCGAACGAACCCGCCGCGAACGAACCCGCCGCCCGCCCGAAACTCCGCCACCTGGCCATCGTGGCCCGCGATCCGGAGAAGCTGGCCGAGTTCTACTCCTCGGTCTTCGCGATGGAACTCTTCCACCGCGATCCGGACGGCAGTTGCTTCCTCTCCGACGGCTATCTGTCCCTCGCCCTGATCAAACATCGGCTCGACGGTGACACCCCGGTCGGCTTCAACCACTTCGGTTTCCACATCGAGGACACGGCGGCCACCTCCGAGGCGCTGGTGGCGGCCGGTACTCCGAAGCCGGCCGAACGCTTCACCAACCGCCCCTTCGCCGAGTACCGGGCCATGGATCCGGAGGGCAACTGGTTCGACCTCTCGGAACACGGCTTCGGCGGCCCACGCCCACCGTCCGACTCCACCGGGTCCTGACCTTCGACCAGACGCTCCGCAAGGCCGCGCGGCGACGCACCAGCTGGGGCAGGGGCCCGAGGCGGAGGCGCCGCGCGTGCCGTGCGGCACGCCGGGTGAACTCACCGGGTGAGCTCTCCGGCGTGCCGCACGGCGACGGCGGTCGTCCTGCCGCAGACCTCTCCCCTACGTTCTGACCTGCAAGTTTCAACGCTCTACAGCTCTCCCCACAGGGCTGAAACCCGGTTGAAGCCATTCTGAACCGCCCCACCCGCAAGCTCTGCGGCATGACGACGACGAACCACGAACCCGCGATCGCGGCCACCGGGCTGCGGAAGTCCTACGGGGACAAGACCGTCCTCGACGGCATAGACATCCAGGTGCCCGCCGGCACGATCTTCTCCCTCCTCGGGCCGAACGGGGCGGGCAAGACCACGGTGGTCAACATCCTCTCGACGCTGATCTCCGCCGACGGCGGACAGGCGCGGATCGCCGGACACGACCTCGCCGCCGAGGCCCAGGCCGTTCGGTCCGCCATCGGTGTCACCGGTCAGTTCTCCGCGGTGGACGGCCTGATCACCGGCGAGGAGAACATGCTCCTGATGGCCGACCTGCACCACCTCTCCCGCGCCGAGGGCCGACGGGTGACCGCCGCACTGCTGGAGCGCTTCGACCTGGTCGAGGCCGCGAAGAAGCCCGCGTCCACCTACTCCGGCGGGATGAAGCGCCGCCTCGACATCGCCATGACCCTGGTCGGCAGCCCGCGGATCATCTTCCTCGACGAACCGACCACCGGCCTCGACCCGCGCTCCCGCCACACCATGTGGCAGATCATCCGCGAGCTGGTCTCCGGCGGTACCACCGTCTTCCTCACCACCCAATACCTGGACGAGGCCGACCAGCTCGCCGACCGCATCGCGGTGCTCAACGGCGGCAAGCTCGTCGCCGAGGGCAGTGCCGAGGAACTCAAGCGGCTCGTCCCCGGCGGCCACGTACGGCTGCGGTTCTCCGACCCGGTGGCGTACGAGCGGGCGGCGACCGCACTGCGCGAGACCAACCGCGACGACGAGGCGCTCACCCTGCAGATCCCCAGCGACGGAAGCCAGCGCGAGCTGCGCGCCATCCTCGACTGGCTGGACGCCGCCGGCATCGAGGCCGACGAGCTGTCCGTGCACACCCCGGACCTGGACGACGTGTTCTTCGCCCTGACCGGCAGCCCCGTCCCCGCCGACACCAACGCCGGCAAAGACACCGACAACGACAACGCCAAGGAGACCGTCCGATGAGCACCGCGTCCTACGCCTTCCGCGACAACCTCACCATGCTCCGGCGCAACCTCCTGCACGCCCGCCGCTACCCCTCCCTCACCCTGAACCTCCTGCTCACCCCGGTCATCCTGCTGCTGCTGTTCGTGTACGTCTTCGGCAACGTGATGAGCGCCGGCATCAACGGCGGCCACGCGAACCGCGCCGACTACGTCGACTACCTCGTCCCCGGCATTCTTCTGCTGACCGTGGCCATGACCTCGCTCGGCACCGCGGTAGCCGTGTGCACCGACATGACCGAGGGCATCATGGCCCGGTTCCGCACCATGGCGATCTCCCGCGCCTCCGTGCTGATCGGCCACGTGATCGGCAGCGTGCTCCAGACGCTGATGGCTCTGGTGCTGGTCCTGGGCATCGGACTGGCCATCGGCTTCCGGCCCGACGCGTCACCGGTGGAGTGGATCGCGGCGGCCGCTCTGATGGCTCTGACCAGCCTCGCGATGACCTGGCTCGCGGTCGGCATCGGTCTGGTCAGCCCCAACCCCGAGGGGGCCAGCAACATCGGGACGCCGCTGGTGATGCTGCCGTTCCTGTCCAGCGCGTTCGTGCCGGTGGACGCCATGCCGGGCTGGTTCCGCTGGTTCGCCGAGTACCAGCCGTTCTCGCCCCTCATCGAGACCCTGCGCGGGCTGCTGCTGGGCAGCGGGATCGGCACCAGGAACGCGGTGCTGGCCGTCGCCTGGTGCCTGGGGCTGTCGCTGCTGGGCTACCTGTGGTCCAAGGCGCGGTTCAACCGCGAGCCGCGGCACTGAGCTCGTGCAGCGCGGCCGCCCGCAGTTCCTCCCGCTTCAGGGTGGCGTACGTCGACCTCGCGTCGTCGTAGGCCGCCCTGTCGGCGTTCTCGGCAGCCTGCCGGGACCTGGCCGAGGACAAGGTGGGGAACTCCCGCACCGCCGGCATCCGCTCCGCCAGCGCCACCAGCCGTACGGCCGCCGGATCGCCCCCCGCCAGCCCGGCGAAGCCGAGCGCCAGCAACACCGTGCCGTACACCGGCAGTTCCGCCGGGGAACCGTCGCCCGAAGAGCGGGACAGCATCCCGAGCAGCCGTTCCCGCAGCCGCTCGGCCAGCCCGGCCACCGGCTCCAGCCGGCCGCGCTGCGCGTGCGCCGCGAGCGCGGCCGACTGGATCTCCAGTGACCACGGATCCACGAACGGATCGTCGGCGTGCAGCAGGCTGCCCTCCCGTATCCGCTCCACCGCCTGGCGCCACAGCCCCAGCCCGACCTCGGTCAGCCCGCGGGCCAGTGCGATCTCCGCGCGGGCCGGCAGATCGGTGCTGAAGGACTCGGCGGACTCCGGCTGCTGCTCCAGGGCCGCGAGTCCCAGCCAGTACTCCGCTTCGTCGACCTCCCCGCGCTGGAGACAGGCCAGCACCAGCCCCCAGCGGACGCCGATCGTGTCCGACCAGTCGCCGACCTCGTCGAGCGCGCTCAGCGCGGCCCGCAGATGGTCGTACGCCTCCGCGCCATGCCCGGACTTCAGGCACAACTCGCTGATCCGCCCATGACTGATCAGCCGCATGGCCGGATTCTCGAGCGACCCCAGGGTGTCAAGCATCCGGCGGGCGCACTCCAGCGCGCGCTCCGTCTCGTGCTCGGTCTCCCACACGTAACTGGCGACGCCTGCCGCCATGCCCGCCAGCATGGGCGCGTCGGCGTCGCAGAGTTCCCGCAGCCGCGTGTACTGCGGCGGGTGCATCTCCGGGAAGGCGCACAGCACGATGGCCAGCGCCCGCGCCAGCGTGTCCGGCGGGGCGGGCGGCAGCCGGCGGAGCGTGACGAGATGGCGTACTGCGTGGGGGCCGCGGCCCATGAAGAGGCAGGCCGTGCACACCGTCGCCGCGCTGCGCGCCGTCTCGACGTCCTCGGCGTTCTCGGGACCGGGACGGAAATGGGACAGCGGCCCGCCGGTCTCCTCGGCGAGGACGGCGAGCCGGGCGTAGTTGGAGCCGGTGGACCAGAGCGAGCCCAGCGCTGCGGTGAGAGCCGCGGTGGTGGGCCCGTCGGCGCGGGCCAGCGCGTACCGCAGGGCCAGGACGAGGTTGTCCTGCTCGGCCCGGATGCGGATCCACGGGCGCCGCGGACCGCCGCTGAACAGCACGTCGTGGTGCGCCCGCCCGAAGTCCCGGGCCCAGAGCAGGAACCGGGCGGTCACCGCCTCCTCCTCGCCGGCCTCCGCGCGCCGGGCGGCACTGAACTCCCGCAGCGTCTCCAGCATGTGGAAGCGCAGCCCGGAAGGGGTGTCCCCGACCTTGATCAGGGACTGCCCCGCCAGCTGCTCCAGCAGCGTCAGCGCGTCCGCACTCTCGCCAAGCGCGTACTGCGCGGCGTCCTCGGTGAACCCGCCGGGGAACACCGACAACGCGCGCATCGCGGCCCGGCCGTCGGCCTCCAGGAGATTCCAGCTCCACTCGACCACCGCCTGCAGCGTGCGATGCCGTTCGGGCGCGTCGCGGGCGCCGCCGCGCAGCAGCGAGAAGCGGTCCCGGAGCCGGCGCGAGATGTCGGCCACGGAGAGCACCCGTACCCGGGCCGCGGCGAGTTCGACGGCCAGCGGCAGCCCGTCCAGATGGCGGCAGATCTCGGCCACCTGGTCGGCGGGCAGTTCCACGCCGGGTCTGGCGGCCCGCGCCCGCTGCGTGAACAGCTCGACCGAGGTCGCCGGCGAAAGCTCCGGCAGGGCGTACACCGACTCCGAGGTCAGCCCCAGCGGGGCCCGGCTGGTGGCCAGGACCCGCAGCTCCTTCGACCGCGACACCAGGGCCTGTACGAGGTCCGCCGCACCGGGGATCACCTGCTCGCAGTTGTCCAGCACCAGCAGCGCGGGCCCGGCGCCCAGCGCGGCGACTATGCCGCCCACCGCGTCCCCGCCGAACCGGCCCTCCCCGGCACCGACCGCCGAGGCGACCTCACCGGCCACGTCGTCATCGGCGAGGACACCGGCCAGGGTGACGAAATGCACCACGGGCTGCGCGGCCGCCCGGCTCACCGCGTGGGAGAGCCGGGTCTTGCCCAGCCCGCCGGGACCGACGACCGTGACCACCCGCGCCTCGCGCAGCAGCCCGCTCACGGCGGCGACGTCGGCGTCCCGCCCCAGCAGCGGATTCGGCTCGTGCGGCACACCGTGCCGGACCGTCGGCACGTCCGCCCGCAGCAACTCCTGGTACACGGACCGCAGGCCGGGCCCCGGATCGGTCCCCAGCTCGTCCCGCAGCCTGCGGCGGTAGGCGTCGTACCGGGTCAGCGCCGCCGCCCGCCCGGCGGTCGCGGCCTCACACCGCAGCAGCTCCGCCAGCAGCTCCTCGTCCCGCGGCAGCTCCCGGGCCAGCCCGGCCAGCGGCGCCGCCGCCTCCTCCCGCCGCCCCACCCGGGCGAGCGCGAGTGCCCGGAAGCGGACCAGCGCACGATGCGCCCGGACCCGGTCGGCGCGCAGCGCCACCACCGGATCGTGCAGATCCTCGCCCGCACCGGCACCCACGCTCGCGTCCCAGAGCGCCAAGCCGGCCTCGGCCTGCGCCAGGACGCCTTCGTGATCCCCGGCCCGCGCCCGCTCGGCACTCGCCGCCTCGTACAGCAGCAGCGCGGAACTGTCGACCTGTGCCTCGTCCAGCGCCAGCCGGTACCCCGTCGGTGTGCTCACGATCAGCTCGGCGCCCAGCTGCGCCCTGAGCCGTGACACCAGGACCTGCACCGCCTTGCCCGGCCGCTCCGGCAGCTCGTCCGGCCACAGCCCCTCCACCAGTCGGCCGGTGCCGCAGCCGGTGCGCAGATCCCCGGCGAGCAACGCCAACAGCCCGCGCAGCCGGGGCGCGGTGATCTCCCGCCCGTGATAGGCGACTTGGGACAGCAGGGCCAACTCGGTGGTCATGCCCGAAGATTAACCAGCAGAACACCGAACGCACCCGCGGGACCGTTCCTAAAGACTGAGTGGGAGTGAGTCCTGTTGCCAGGACTCGTGCTCAGCCGAATGCCCCGAACGGTGTTGGGCGTTCTGGTCCCCCGCGTTCGCTCCGCGTCCGGGCCCGACGGATCGTGTCCGTGGTCCGGGAATGCGGGGGCGGGTTCCCTCACGCCAGGGGATGCCCGGTCTGGCCTGGACGGTCCGATGCCCCGCACGATCGCTCTGGTCGTGCGGGGGCGGTGCCGTCCGTCGCCGGATCGGATATCCCTGGGCGCGCCTTCCGATCGCCACGGCTGCCGCGTCGTGGCGAGTGGTCTTTCTGATCTTTGAGGTGAGGGGCTTTTGCCAGTGCTGGGCGCCCCAGCGGCTGGTGTAGGCCGGGTCCACGGCGATGATCGCGATGCCGGTGTGGTCGGCCATGGAGGTCAGGCGGGCGCGGAGCCTGCCGGTGGGCATGCCGGAGATGAGCTGCCTGAACCGGCGCTTGCGGCCGTGTCTCTCGCGCGTCTTGTCCGCGGTGAAGTCCAGGTCCTCGACGGCGATCGCCGTGACGCCGCAGGCCCTGGCCCAGTGCAACAGCCCGGTGAGAGCGTGCCGGACCTGCGCGTCGCGGTGGCCAGCCGGTCCGGACAGGTCGAAGGGGAAGCGGCGCGGGTCTCCTACGGGGTTGCCGTGGACGTCGAGGCGCCAGGCGGCGAGATGGTCGGCGTTCATGTCGACACCGATTACGCCCTGGGTGAGCGCGGCCTCGATCGGGACGGTCTGGGTGCGCGGGATCTGCCAGGAGGCGGTCAGGTACCAGCGCCCGCGGGCCGTGTCGTAGTGGATGCGGTAGGCGATGGCCCGGTTGGCCTCTACCCGGTCGGCCCACTCCTGCCCTCGGTGCGGGAAGTGCACCTGGCAGGCGAGGACGTACCGGCCGTGCGGGGCATTGGCCAGCTCCTTGAGCGGGGCCGGGAGCTTGATGCTCACCTCACCCTCGGGGCTGACGCGGACGGTCTCGTTGCCGTACCGCTTCCCGGACTCACCGTCGGCCTTCAAAAACCAGCGCTCGGCCTCCCACCGCTGCCGCCACCCGGTCTCGGTGAGCTGTGCGGCGGCCAGGTGGTGCCGGGTGCGGGCCAGGTGCTTGCCGCCCCGTACGACGTGCACGACCCCGGCATCGCGGTCCGTGCGAGCCTGCTCCAGCCGGTCTTCAAGGACGTGCAGGCGGCGGGCCTTGGCGTGCCACTCCTGCCTGCTGTGGTAGCCGCCCGGCGCCCGCCTGCCGCCCTTCTCCCGCAGAGGCAGGCACAGCCGGTGCCTGATCGTGCTGATACCGGCTTCCAGGCTCTGGATATGGGCGAGCTGGCAGCGGCGGGACAGGGCCCACTGGTCGTGGCTGGCCTTGGTGATGGCTCCCGCCCAGCGTGAGGAGGACAGGGGCGTCATTTCCCGCTTGCGCGCCGCCCACGCCTCACCGTCGTGCGCCAGAGCGTCCGCGCAGCGCGCCTTCAGATCACGGGAGGCCAGCGTGCCCAGATGTGCGCCCACCAGCCGCAACACCTCCTCATCAGCAGGCGCGAGCTGCTTGAGCCGGGTACGGACCGCCACCCCCGAAGGACCGGACGCGACAAACGGCACTGCCAGCTTCCGCAGCCCACCCACCCCGCCACCCCCGTACAGCCCTTGAAAACCCGGTCATCACACCCAACGAGCAACACAACAAAAGGTCACACATTCGACAGGCGAACTCCCCTTCCCGTCCGGGAACAGCAGCACCCAGCCCCGCCCGGGAACATCAACGCTCACTCATACACGCCAGAACACGCTCGTACACAGTCAAACGCCAGCAGTTCCAAACCCCGCCCAGCCGACCGCGTCCGGAATCCCCACCGCGCCAAACGAACCCTGTCGCCCTACGGAGCAGCGCGGCATCGACGTGTCCGAAGAAGCCCGCGCGCGGATCACCGAGTGCGGCGCCCCGGAGCTCCTACGCCACTGGTCGCGACGACTCTTGTCATATCTGCCGGCTTGCTCCCGGATCACGGCATAGCAGCGCCCGGCTCAGCGGGGATCGTGGGTTCGTTCCGGCACTCCAGGGCGTCGGCCATCGCCCGTGCCGAGTGCAAGAGGTACTTCATGTGGTCGCGGGCCGATGTACCGCTAGTGAGGGTGTCGGTCATGACGCCCGCCAGGGGAGTCTCGGTCTCCTGCCGCGAAGACGTGCCGGGAATCTTGCACTTGACGTAGATGCCGTACCGGACGACTCCCCTGGAGTCCTCCACCTGGTGCAGTTTCACGTCCGAATTGACCGGAGTGTTGGTCCCTTCCTCGGCGCCCTTCGTCTGGAAGTCGAAAGGAAGAGACGAGGGCCCGAATTCCACCTTCAGCTCTTTCTTCTTGCCTGCGTCGAAAGCAGTGATGGTGCACAGTTCGGACGACCAGTGGGATCCGTCCGAGCCCCCGGACTCCATCTGCTTGTAGTGCTGCGCCCTCGCGTCCTTCAAGTCGACGCCGCCCCTGTCCAGCTCACCACCGCCGGCCACGTCCGCATGGCTCTCGACCCACTCGATTCCCGAATCTCCCAGGGCTTCCTCGCAACCGTCCGCCGCCGAAGTCGACGCGTCACCCTCCGTGGAGCAGGACGTCGCCGTCAAGAACAGCGCTGCCACAGCCAAGGAGCTGGCGGAAACTCTCATCATCAGAATCCTCGAACGTCCTTGGTGTCGCTACGCGTGCGACCCTTGTTGTAAGCCTCTTCCGCCTCGTCCGACAAATCCCAGATCTCATCGTCGGACATGCCGTTCGTCTGCGCGTAATTCAGCAGCGGAATCATGGCATTGTGCTGGCCCATGTCTCTGGCCTTGTCGATTCCCTTGAGTGCCTCGTCCGTATTGTCGAACTCGTTCTCCTTCAGCCAGTCGAGCGTCTGGTTCGACATATGGGTCCATGTCGAGTCCGTCGTTGAACAGGTCGACAGAGGCGTCGAAGATGCTGGGACGGGCGTAGTCGCCGTCGACCCTCAGCTGTTCTCGCAGGTCGTACGCCATATTTCCCAGCTTGCCCAGTTCATCGTCGTGGACGACCAGGTCACCGTCACTGCTTGCACCGCCCCTTCCGCCGCCCCCTTAATCAGCAAGCTGATTAAGTTGCATCCTCGCGGACCGCTTCTCGGCAGCCTCGGCCTTGAGCTGTTCCCACTCGTCCCATGCCATGTGGGGGCCCTCCCCGTACGTCGGTCGTGCCAATGGACGCCTTCGCTTTCGTGCACGGTAGCAACTTGTATGAGCTACGGCCTAAGCCGGGCCAGCGCCACCAGGCGGCGCGCGAACACGGCATGCACGCTCTCAGGCACTTCTACGCCTCCGTCCTTTTGGACGCCGGCGAGAACACCAAGGCACTGAGTCACTATCTCGGACACAACGATCCGGGCTTCACGCTTCGCGTCTACACGCACCTCATGCCGAGCAGCGACGCGCGGGCCCGGAAAGCCGTGGACACCCTCTACAGCGACACACTTTCGACGCCTGACGGCCCGCAGACGGCCCAGGAGGACTGACACGCCATGGGGCCGACGGTCCATGACCGTCGGCCCCATGCGTCATTCAGCGGGACACCCGCCCTGATGACCGGCGCCTACAGCACCGGCAGGTTCTTCCGCAGCTCGAAGGCCGTCACCTCGGAGCGGTACTCCTCCCACTCCTGCTTCTTGTTGCGCAGGAAGAAGTCGAAGACGTGCTCGCCCAGGGTCTCGGCGGCCAGCTCGCTGCGCTGCATGAGTGCCAGCGCCTCGCCGAGGTTCTGCGGCAGGGGCTCGATGCCCATCGCGCGGCGCTCCGCGTCCGAGAGGGCCCACACGTCGTCGTCGGCGCCCGGCGGGAGCTCGTAGCCCTCCTCGATGCCCTTGAGGCCCGCCGCGAGGAGCAGCGCGTACGCCAGGTACGGGTTCGCGCCCGAGTCGAGGGAGCGGACCTCGACGCGGGCCGAGCCGGTCTTGCCGGGCTTGTACATCGGGACGCGGACCAGTGCGGAGCGGTTGTTGTGGCCCCAGCAGATGTACGACGGAGCCTCGCCGCCGGCGCCTGCCGTGCGCTCCGAGCCGCCCCAGATGCGCTTGTAGGAGTTGACCCACTGGTTGGTGACGGCCGAGATCTCCGCCGCGTGCTTCAGCAGGCCGGCGATGAAGGAGCGGCCGACCTTGGAGAGCTGGTACTCCGAGCCGGACTCGTAGAACGCGTTGCGGTCGCCCTCGAAGAGCGAGAGGTGGGTGTGCATGCCGCTGCCCGGGTACTCCGAGAACGGCTTCGGCATGAAGGTCGCCTGCACGCCCTGCTCCAGCGCCACCTGCTTCATGACCAGGCGGAACGTCATGATGTTGTCCGCCGTCGAGAGGGCGTCGGCGTAGCGCAGGTCGATCTCCTGCTGGCCGGGCGCGCCCTCGTGGTGGGAGAACTCGACCGAGATGCCCATCGACTCCAGCATGGTGATCGCCTGGCGGCGGAAGTCCATGCCGACGTTCTGCGGGGTGTGGTCGAAGTAGCCGGAGTTGTCGGCCGGGGTCGGGCGCGAGCCGTCCAGCGGCTTGTCCTTCAGCAGGAAGAACTCGATCTCCGGGTGGGTGTAGAAGGTGAAGCCCAGGTCGGAGGTCTTGGCGAGGGCGCGCTTGAGGACGTAGCGCGGGTCCGCGAAGGACGGGGAGCCGTCCGGCATGAGGATGTCGCAGAACATGCGGGCCGTGCCGGGGGCCTCGGCGCGCCACGGCAGGACCTGGAACGTCGACGGGTCCGGCTTGGCGATCATGTCGGACTCGTATACACGGGCGAAGCCCTCGATGGCCGAGCCGTCGAAGCCGATGCCCTCGTCGAAGGCCTGTTCCAGCTCGGCCGGGGCGACGGCCACCGACTTGAGGAAGCCGAGTACGTCCGTGAACCACAGACGTACGAACCGGATGTCGCGCTCCTCCAGTGTCCGGAGCACGAACTCCTGCTGCTTGTCCATCTTCCGCTTCCACCCATCCTTGCTGGTCAGGCCGCCTGCTCCCACGCCCGGGGGACGGTCGGGGCACCTGAGCATCCCACCACAACACCATTTCGTGCGCGTTGCGGACCTTGATCGGCCGGCCGACCTCGGCCTGAACGCCTCGCGTACAGCAGGTGTCCTGCTCTGACGCCCATCTTGCCTGCTCCGACGCGTATCCGTAATGGCCGCCCCTCGCGTTCTCTCCTGACCCACCTTAATTTGCATATCAGATGCAAGTTTTAATACCGTGCCGAGCAGACGAGAGGGGTACGCCCCGCCCCTCCGGCCCCGGCTCAGAGGAGTCCCGATGCTGTCCGAGCAGTCCGCCGCCACCGTGCGCGCCACCCTCCCCGCCGTCGGCGCGGCCGTCGGCGAGATCACCGCGCGCTTCTACGACCGGCTGTTCGCCGCCCGCCCCGAGCTGCTGCGCGACCTCTTCAACCGCGGCAACCAGGCGGCGGGGACGCAGCGGCAGGCGCTGGCGGGCTCGATCGCCGCGTTCGCCACGTACCTCGTGGAACACCCGGACGAGCGCCCCGACGCGATGCTGGACCGCATCGCCCACAAGCACGCCTCCCTGGGCATCGCACCCGGGCAGTACGCGGTCGTCCACGAGCACCTCTTCGCGGCCATCGCCGAGGTCCTCGGCGACGCGGTCACCCCCGAGGTCGCGGCCGCCTGGGACGAGGTCTACTGGCTGATGGCGAACGCGCTCATCGCCATCGAGCGGCGGCTGTACGCGCAGCACGAGAACACCGGTGACACCGGCGGCCGGCGGCCCTGGCGGGTCGTGGAGCGCGTGGACGAGACCGCCGACGTCGCCGCCTTCCGGCTGCGCCCGGCCGACGGCCGGCCCCTCCCGGACTTCCGCCCCGGCCAGTACGTGTCCGTCCGCGTCGAACTCCCGGACGGCGCCCGCCAGACCCGCCAGTACAGCCTCGTCGGCGCGCCCGGCTCACCGGAGCTGCGGATCGCCGTGAAGCGCGTCCACGGCGGTACGACACCGGACGGCGAGGTCTCGAACCATCTCCACGCGCGCGTGCGCGAGGGCAGCGTCCTGGAGCTCTCCGCCCCGTACGGCGATCTCGCCCTGGAGGCCACGGACGTGCCCCTGCTGCTCGCCTCCGCCGGCATCGGCGTGACCCCGATGATCGCGATGCTGGAGCACCTCGCCCTGACCGGCCACCGCGCCCCGGTCACCGTCGTGCACGCCGACCGCTCGCCGGCCGAGCACGCCCTGCGCGCGGACCACGAGGCGTACGCGGCCAAGCTCGCGGACGCGGCCGTCCACTTCTGGTACGAGCACCCGGAGCCGGGGCACCCGGCCGACCGCACGGGGCTCGTCGACCTGACCGGCGTGCCGGTCTCCGCCGGCACGCGCGCGTACCTGTGCGGTCCGCTGCCCTTCATGCGCGCCGTCCGTACCCAGCTCATCGAGAAGGGCGTGGCACCCGCCGACATCCACTACGAGGTGTTCGGACCCGACCTCTGGCTCGCCCGGGAGAGCTGAGGAGCGCCGGTGATACCCAGCAGCAGCGGCCCGGTCGGGGCCGCGACCATGTCCTGCACGGTCAGCGGGTCCAGCGACGCGAAGAACGCCTCCTGGGCCCGCCGCAGCGCGCCCCGCAGCCGGCACGCGGAGTTGAGCGGGCAGGGCGTGGACCCCTCGCAGTCGACGACGTCGCCGTCCCCCTCGAAGGCGCGCACGACCGCGCCCACCGAGGCCGTGCGCCCCGCCTCCATGAGCGCGAGGCCGCCGCCGCGGCCGCGGCGGGCCGTGATCAGCCCGAGGTGCTGGAGTTCGGCGACGACCTTCGCGGCATGCGTGTACGGCACGTCCATGTCCGCCGCGACCTCGCGGGTCGTGGGGCTGGAATCACCCGTGACGGCGAGCCGCATCAGGACACGCAGGGCGAGATCGGTGGAGCGCAGCAGCCGCATGGCGCCAGCGTAAATAATGCGCATCCACGGTTCAAATTATCGGGCGAAAGCCACCTCTTCGGCCATTCCTATGACCTTTCCCATGACCTTCCTGCAAACGGCCATCGGTGTCCCACTACGATCAGCGCACTCGACCGTCCCTCCCCCAAAGGACTCGCCATGGGTTCCGCCAAGAACACCAGCAACGCGCAGCGCAAGGCCCGCATAGAGGAGATGCGCCGGGCCGAACGTTCTCGTGAGCGCCGCAACCGGATACTCACGATCGCGGCCAGCGTGGTGGTCGTCGCCGGTCTCGTCGTCGGCGGTGTCGTCCTCGTCAAGTCTCAGTCGGACGACAAGGACACCTCGGCGAGTGACTCGAAGACTTCCTCGGGCCACTTCGTGACGGGTACGGACGGGGTGAAGACGTGGAAGGGCAAGCTGGGCCGTACCCACGTCACCAAGACCGTGGACTACCCGATGGAGCCCCCGGTCGGCGGTGACCACAACCAGGTCTGGATGAACTGCAACGGCGACGTCTACACCAAGGCGGTCAACAACATGAACGCCGTGCACTCCCTGGAGCACGGCGCGGTGTGGGTGACGTACAACAGCAAGGCGTCGGACGCGGACGTCAAGGCGCTCGCGGCGAAGGTCAAGAAGACGCCGTACACGCTGATGAGCCCGGTCGACGACCAGAAGGCCCCGATCATGCTCAGCGCGTGGGGCAAGCAGCGCACGGTGAAGAGCGCGAGCGACCCGGACGTCGACAAGTTCTTCGCGGAGTTCGTGCAGGGCAAGCAGACGCCCGAGCCCGGTGCCGCCTGCACCAACGGTCTGGCTCAGTGACCCGGCACATCGGCTGGGTCGCGGGGTCCGCGGCGGCCGTGCTCGTCGCGGCCGGGGCGATCACGTACGCGGTCGCGGAGGACGGCGGCTCGTCGGCGACGACGCCGACCGCCGGCTCCGCGGACGCCGGTTTCGCGCGGGACATGGCGGTCCACCACCAGCAGGCCGTCGAGATGTCGTACATCGTGCGCGACCGCACCAAGAACGAGGAGGTGCGGCGCCTCGCGTACGACATCGCGCAGACGCAGGCCAACCAGCGCGGCATGCTGCTGGGCTGGCTCGACCTGTGGGAGCTGCCGAAGGTGTCGGCGGACGCGCCGATGACCTGGATGGGCATGGGCGACATGGCCTCCGGCAAGGACGGCGCGCTGATGCCGGGCATGGCGACCAACACCGAGCTGAAGAAGCTGAACACGCTGAGCGGCGAGCAGGCCGAGGTCCTCTACCTCCAGTTGATGACCGACCATCACAAGGGCGGCATCCACATGGCGGAGGGCTGTGTCGCCAAGTGCACGGTCGGCGTGGAGAAGAAGCTCGCGCAGGGCATGGTCGACGCGCAGCAGTCGGAGATCGACCTGATGGCGGACATGCTCAAGGAACGGGGCGCGAAGGCGCGCGACTAACGCGCCCGCGCTCCGGGACGACTCGCGCGCCCATGCTCCGGGCCGGTGAAAGGGAAAACCCTCGATCGGAGACAGGGACCCTCCCAAAACGTCCCAAATAACCGCCAATCAAGGCCACTTGAGCTCTTCTTGGCCTTTTCATTCCCCTGGCATGAACGGTTCATCGCCAGAGTGGCCCCCACCACGTGATCCTTTTCCCCCTGCCCTCCTGCGGCACGGGGTCTACGCGGATCACCGGCCGACCACTACATGCGACGAACCGCATCGCAGGGGGTTCTATGAGATCCAACCGCGCCAGAACGCGCGCCGGGGTGAGCATGGCAGCGACACTGCCGCTGCTCGCCGGTGCGCTGGCGCTCGGCATACCCGCGGCCCATGCCGCGGACGGCCCGAGCCGTGACACGCTCGCGGGCACCAAGCCCGCGTGGGCCACGGCCACGGCGGACAAGGGTGCCACCGACAACGGCTCCCAGGTCTCCGCCCGGGTCTACCTGGCCGGCAAGGACGCGGCGGGCCTGGCCGCCTACGCGAAGGCCGTGTCCGACCCGAACTCGGCCTCGTACGGCAAGTACCTCAGCGCCCAGCAGGCGCAGGCGCGTTTCGGCGCCACCAAGGCGCAGGTCGCCGAGGTGACGGACTGGCTGAAGTCGGCGGGCCTGAAGGTCACCGGCAGCACGCAGCACTACGTCACCGTGACCGGCGACGTGGCCGCCGCCGAGAAGGCGTTCGGCACCCAGCTGCACAACTACGTCAAGGGCGGCAAGACCTACCGCGCCCCGGCGAAGACGGCTTCGGCCCCCGCGGCACTGGACGGCGCCGTCCTGACCGTCACCGGCCTGGACAACGCCCCGCACAAGGCGACCCACGCGGACACGCTGCCGCCGCCGGACGCCGTGTTCCACAACTCCGGGCCGTACTCCTCGTACTACGGCTCGAAGGTGGCGACCTCGCTGCCCAAGGCGTACGGCAAGAAGATCCCGTACGCGGTCAAGGGCTACACCGGCAAGCAGCTGCGGGCCGCCTACGGCGCGGGCAAGGCGACCGGCAAGGGCGTGACGGTGGCCATCACCGACGCGTACGCCTCGCCGACCATCGCCTCGGACGCGGCCACCTACGCGGGCAAGCACGGTGACGCGAAGTACGCCAAGGGCCAGCTGGCCCAGGTGCTGCCGAGCGACTACACGAAGACCGAGGAGTGCGGGGCGGCCGGCTGGTACGGCGAGGAGACCCTCGACGTCGAGGCCGTGCACGCGGTCGCCCCCAAGGCGAACATCGTGTACGTCGGCGCGGCGTCCTGCTACGACAGCGACCTGCTCGACTCGCTCAACAAGATCGTCGACGGGCATCTGGCCGACATCGTCTCCAACTCGTGGGGCGACATCGAGGCCAACGAGACGCCGGACGTCGCGGCCGCCTACGACCAGACGTTCAAGCTGGGCGCGATCGAGGGCATCGGCTTCTACTTCTCCTCCGGCGACAACGGCGACGAGGTCGCCAACACCGGTACGAAGCAGGTCGACACCCCGGCCAACTCCGCCTGGGTGACGGCGGTCGGCGGCACCTCGCTGGCGGTCGGCAAGGGCGACAAGTACCAGTGGGAGACCGGCTGGGGCACCCTGAAGGCCTCGCTGTCCGCGGACGGCAAGAGCTGGACGAGCTTCCCGGGCGCGTACAGCTCGGGCGCGGGCGGCGGCACCAGCAAGACGGTGGCGCAGCCGTTCTACCAGCGCGGAGTCGTCCCGAAGTCGCTCGCCAAGGCGAACGGTTCGACGCCGATGCGCACCGTGCCGGACATCTCGGCGATCGCCGACCCGAACACCGGTTTCAAGGTCGGCCAGACGCAGACCTTCCCGGACGGGACGCAGAAGTACGACGAGTACCGCATCGGCGGCACCTCGCTCGCCGCTCCGGTGATCGCGGGCGTCCAGGCGCTCGCGCAGGAGCAGCGCGGCGGCCGGGCGATCGGCTTCGCCAACCCGGCGATCTACGACCGCTACGGCTCCAAGCTCTACCACGACGTGGTGGACAAGCCGACCGGCCGTGACCTCGCCGTGGCGCGGGTGGACTTCGCCAACGGGTTCGACGCGGCCGAGGGTCTGCTGACCTCGGTCCGCAGCCTCGGCAAGGACAGCTCGCTGAAGGCCGTGAAGGGCTACGACGACGTCACCGGCGTGGGCTCGCCCGCTCCCGGCTACGTCACCTCGTACCGCCGTCACTGAGCCGACAGCGCGTCGCGCCCGCCTCCCTTCACCGGGCGGCGGGCGCACGTGTGTGCGGGGCCGGTGCCCGGGCGAGCGGCAGGACGACGACGCGGCAGGCACCGGACGGTGTCGTACGGCCGGGGCCGAGGGGCTGAGGGCGGCAGGGCATGCGGCCGTGATCGGCGCCGGGGGCGGGGCGGGAGCGGGGGCCGCACGGTGTCGGCCGGGGCCGCGCCGACTGTACGGACTGCCGGGGGCCGCCTGTACGGGCCGCGGGGGCGCCGCCTGTACGGGCCGCGGGGGCGCCGGGTGCACGGGCCGCAGGGGGCCGCGCCCGGGCGTGGGGCGCCCCACATCCCGCCCTCAGGACATCGTGTCGCTTTGACGATTACACTGGGCCCGTGCCTCAACTACGCCTCGCCCTGAATCAGATCGACTCGACCGTCGGCGACATCGCCGGCAACGCCGAGGCGATCCTCCGTTGGACCCGGCACTCCGCCGAGCAGGGAGCGCATCTGGTGGCGTTCCCGGAGATGGCGCTGACCGGGTATCCCGTCGAGGACCTCGCCCTGCGCTCCTCGTTCGTCGAGGCCTCGCGCACCGCGCTGAGGGAGCTGGCCGCCCGCCTGGCCGAGGAGGGCTTCGGGGAGCTGCCGGTGCTCGTCGGCTACCTCGACCGGTCCGAGAGCGCCCAGCCGAAGTACGGGCAGCCCGCGGGCGCTCCGCGGAACGCGGCGGCGGTGCTGCACCGCGGCCGGGTGGCGCTCACCTTCGCCAAGCACCACCTGCCGAACTACGGCGTCTTCGACGAGTTCCGCTACTTCGTGCCCGGTGACACGATGCCGATCGTGCGGCTGCACGGCGTCGACATCGCGCTCGCCATCTGCGAGGACCTGTGGCAGGACGGCGGGCGCGTGCCGGCCGCGCGGTCGGCCGGGGCCGGACTGCTGCTCTCCGTCAACGCCTCGCCGTACGAGCGCGACAAGGACGACACCCGTCTCGAGCTGGTGCGCAAGCGGGCCCAGGAGGCCGGCTGCACGACCGCGTATCTCGCGATGATCGGCGGCCAGGACGAGCTGGTCTTCGACGGGGACTCGATCGTCGTCGACCGGGACGGCGAAGTCGTCGCGCGGGCGCCGCAGTTCTCGGAGGGCTGCGTGGTCCTGGACCTGGATCTCCCCGCCGCCGAGGCCGAGCCGCCGACGGGGGTCGTGGACGACGGGCTGCGCATCGACCGCCTCGTCATCTCCGAGGAGCCGCTGCCCGCCTACGAGGCGGAGCTGGCCGGCGGATACGCGGACCGGCTCGACGCCGACGAGGAGGTCTACTCCGCGCTGGTGGTCGGGCTGCGGGCGTACGTCGCGAAGAACGGCTTCCGTTCGGTGCTGATCGGCCTCTCGGGAGGTATCGATTCAGCGCTGGTCGCGGCCATCGCGTGCGACGCGCTCGGCGCGCAGAACGTGTACGGCGTCTCGATGCCGTCGAAGTACTCCTCCGACCACTCCAAGGGTGACGCGGCCGAGCTGGCGCGGCGTACGGGGCTCAATTTCCGTACCGTGTCGATCGAGCCGATGTTCGACGCGTACATGGCTTCGCTCGGGCTGACCGGGCTGGCCGAGGAGAACCTCCAGTCCCGGCTGCGCGGCACCACGCTGATGGCGATCTCCAACCAGGAGGGGCACATCGTGCTGGCGCCGGGCAACAAGTCCGAGCTGGCGGTCGGGTACTCCACGCTGTACGGCGACTCGGTGGGCGCGTACGGGCCGATCAAGGACGTGTACAAGACGTCGATCTTCCGGCTGGCCGAGTGGCGCAACCGGGCGGCGGCCGAGCGCGGCCAGACCCCGCCGATCCCGGAGGCCTCGATCACCAAGCCGCCGAGCGCGGAGCTGCGCCCCGGCCAGGTCGACACGGACTCGCTGCCGGACTACCCGGTGCTGGACGCGATCCTCGAGCTGTACGTCGACCGGGACACGGGCGCCGACGCGATCGTGGCGGCGGGCTACGACCGTGAGCTGGTCGTCAAGACGCTGCGGATGGTCGACACCGCCGAGTACAAGCGCCGCCAGTACCCGCCGGGCACGAAGATCTCCGCGAAGGGCTTCGGCAAGGACCGCCGGCTGCCGATCACCAACCGCTGGCGCGAGCACTCGTGACGGTACGCGGGTGACGCGTCACGGCAGCCCGTAGGCAGGTACGCGAAAGGGGGCGCCCCGGCGAGGGGCGCCCCCTTTCGCGTACCCGGGAGTTCAGCGGTGTGCCGACTCCGTGCGCTGGGGAACGTGCGTGGCGACCAGCCGGCCACTCGTCGTGACCGCCACGGCGAGCGCGCGGCGGCGGTCCACCGCGTACGCCGTGCCCGCGACCGCCAGGCCCAGCACCGCGAGGGCGGCTCCAGCGAGCGCCGGGGAGGTGGCGCCGAAGCCCGCGGCCAGGGCGAGACCGCCGATCCAGGCGCCGCCCGCGTTGGCCAGGTTGAAGGCCGCCTGGTTGGCGGAGGACGCCAGGGACGGGGCCGCCGACGCCTTCTCCATGACCATCAGCTGGAGCGGCGAGCCCGTGACGAACGCGGCCGCGCCGAGGAGGGTCACACCGAGGGCCGCGCTCCACTGCGTGGTCATCAGGAGCGGGAACAGGGACAGCACCACGACCAGCGACACGAGGCCGCCGAAGAGCGTGCCGCGCAGCGAGTGGTCCGCCAGGCGGCCGCCGACGAGGTTGCCGGCCGTCGCGCCCACGCCGAACAGGGCGAGCAGCAGGGTGACGCTCCCGTGGGCGTAGCCGGCGGCGTCCGTCAGCATCGGTGTGATGTAGCTGTACGCCGAGAAGAGCGCGCCGAAGCCGGCGACCGTCGTGCCGAGCGCCAGCCAGACCGGCAGCGAGCGCAGGGCCGTCAGCTCGCCGCGCAGGCCGCCGGACGTGGCGTGGGTGTGGTCGTGCGGGACCAGCAGGGCCAGCGAGGCGATGGCGGCCAGGCCGATCGCGCTCACGCCCAGGAAGGTGGCCCGCCAGCCGAGGTGCTGGCCCATGAGGGTGGCGACCGGCACACCGGCGACGTTCGCGACCGTCAGGCCGAGGAACATCAGCGAGACCGAGCGGGCCTTGCGCTCGGGCGCGACCAGATTGGTGGCGACGACCGCGCCGACGCCGAAGAACGCGCCGTGCGGGAGGCCGCTGAGGAAGCGGGCCGCGAGGAGCCAGTGGTCGTCGGGGGCGAAGGCGGACAGCGCGTTGCCGACCACGAACAGCCCCATCAGACCGATCAGGACCTTGCGGCGGGACAGCCGGGCGGTGACGGCCGCCAGGAGCGGGGCGCCGATGACGACGCCGATCGCGTACGCCGAGACCAGGTGGCCGGCGGCGGGGATGGATATGTGCAGGTCGTCCGCGACGTCGGGCAGCAGACCCATGATCACGAACTCGGTCGTGCCGATGCCGAAGGCGCCCACGGCGAGGGCCAGCAGGGCGAGGGGCATGAGAGGCCTTTCACGAGCAAGGTGGTGGAGCGGCGCCCCGTGCGGGCAAGCTCCGTCCGTACATGACCGCGCGTGCACACCGCTGTGCACGCGCAGCTTAAGTTCATCTACGGAACAAATAGGCTCGGGCCGAGTATTCCACGAGCTAGGAAGCAGTTGCGGAGATCTTCACGCGGGCCGCGATCGGGAGGTGGTCGCTGCCCGTCCTCGGCAGGGTCCACGAGGTCACCGGATCGACGCCCTTGACCATGATCTGATCGATCCGGGCCATCGGGAACGACGCGGGCCAGCTGAATCCGAAGCCGCTGCCGGCCGCGCCCTGGGTGGAGCGCAGCTGCGAGGTGATGTTGCTGAGCGAGCGGTCGTTCATCGTGCCGTTGAGGTCGCCGAGCAGGACGACGTCCCGCAGCGTCTCGTCGGCGATGGCCTCGCCCAGCGCGTCGGCGCTCTTGTCGCGCTGGTGGGCGGTGAACCCGGCCGCCAGTTTCACCCGGACCGAGGGCAGGTGGGCGACATAGCCCGCGATCTCCCCGAACGGTGTGACGATCGTCGCCCGCATCGCGCGCGTCCAGCCCAGCTTGATGTCCACGGGCCGGACGTCCTTCAGGGGGTACTTGCTCCACAGCCCGACCGTGCCCTGCACCGAGTGGTACTTGTACGTCGCCGCCAGCGCCTTCTCGTACACCGGCACCGCCGTGGCCGTCAGCTCCTCGAGCGCCACGACGTCGGCTCCCGAGGCGGCCACGTCGCGGGCGGTGCCGGACGGGTCGGTGTTGTCCGCGTTGACGTTGTGGGTGGCGACGGTCAGATCGCCGCCGCTGCCGGCCCGGTCGGTGAGCAGCCCGCCGAAGAGGTTCAGCCAGACGATCGTGGGCAGCAGTACGGCGATCACGGCGGTCGCCGACCTGCGGACGAGCCCGAGGGCCAGCAGCAGCGGCACGAAGACACCCAGCCAGGGCAGGAACGTCTCCACCAGACTGCCCAGGTTGCCGATGGTGTTCGGGATCTGCGCGTGCAGCACCATCACCAGCGCGAGGACCACCGCGCAGGCTGCGACGACCAGTCCGCGGCGCCAGATCCCGCGGTCGCCGCGCAGGCTGTCGTACAGGCGCCGGAGCCGGGACCCTCTGCGGTCGGACTCCGAGCCGCCGCTGCCCGTCTCCGTCACGTACGCCTGCGCCATACCGTCGCCTCACAACCTGCCGTGCACACCGTCACTCCCGCGCCTACGACCCTAGGGGATGATCGGTTCCGATCTCGCCGTCCCATGACGGCCGTACGGGCACGAGGACGACGAACCCGGCGTCCGGAGTTCCGAATGAGGGCGCGTGACGGGGCCTCTGTGACGAAACGCGCACATTAGTGGTGCGGCGTACGCCGTTTGACGAGACGTACGCCGCTCGACGAGATGTGCGCCGTGTGACGAGACGTACGCTCCACGGCCCGGAACGTGTGCGCCTCACGGCCCGGTCGGGCGCAGTCCTGTCAGGAGGGCGTCGACTATCTGTTCGGCGAGCTCCTCGGGCAGATCGCCGTCGGGGCGCAGGACGGTACGCACGAGCATGGGGCCGACGAACAGGTCGTTGACGAAGTCGATGTCCAGGTCGGCCCGGAGCTCGCCGTTCTCCTGTCCGCGGCGCAGGACCTCCGCGCCGAGCCGGCGCCGTGGTTCGACCACGGTCGCGTGGTAGGCGGTCCAGATCCGGGGGCTGCTCTTCATCTGTGCGTAGACGTTGTGCAGGATCGCCGACGAGCGGGCGAGCAGGCCCCGTTGACGCAGCGACTCCAGCATGACGACGAGGTCGTCGCGCATCGAGGTGCCGGGGAGTTCGGGGTCGGCGGGCTCGGCGGCGCGCAGGACGTCGACGAAGAGCTCCTCCTTGTCGCGCCAGCGGCGGTAGATGGTGGCCTTGCCGACGCCCGCGGTGCGGGCGACGCGCTCCATGGAGAGGTCCGCGAGGGGGACGCCGTCTTCGAGGAGCTTCATCACGCCCTCGATGATGGAGCGTTCGACGGCCTCGCTCCGGGGGCGTCCCCTGGCGGGGCCCTCACGCCTGGCTCGGCTGTCCGCGAGGCTCACGTTCGACTCCGTCCCTGTCGCTGTGCTGGGGTGATTCTCCCCTGTGTACGCCGCTGCCGGGCACCCGCCGTCCGCGGGTGCCCGAGCCGCGTACGCGAGGTCAGTGGTCCGCCGTCACCAACTCCGTCTCCTCCTGGCCCTCCTGGGGCGCCGGGGGCCGGCCCGGCAGGAACAGCGCCACGATCACCGCGCCGAGCACGGCCACACCCGCGCCGCACAGGGCGGTGAGGTGCATCGCGTGCAGGAACGCGTCGTTGGCGGGGGCGACGAGGGCCTTGCCGTCCGGGCCGAGCTTCGCGGCCACGCCCAGCGTCGCCTCGATGGACTCGCCCGCGGTGTGGCGCACGGCGGGCGGGAGCTGGGAGAGCTTGTCCTCGATGCCGTCGCGGTACGTGGTGGACAGCACCGAGCCGAGGATCGCGATGCCGAGCGCGCCGCCGACCTGACGGAAGGTGTTGCTGAGCGCGGACGCGGAGCCCGCCTTCTCGCGGGGCAGCGCCTGCATGATGACCACGCTGGTCGGGGTCATGACGTGCGCCATGCCGGCGCCCATCAGGAAGAAGACGACCTCCAGGAGCCAGATCGGGGTGTCCGCGTCCAGCGTGGCGAACGCGGCGAGCATCGCGGCGAGGACCACCAGACCGGCCGTGGTCGTGGCCTTGTTGCCGAACCGGTCGACGACCAGCCGGGCCCGCGGCGCGAAGATCATCTGGGCGGCGGCCAGCGGCAGCATCAGCAGGCCGGTCTGGAGCGGCGAGTAGCCGCGCACGCTCTGGGTGTAGAAGACCGAGAAGAAGGTCACGCCCATCAGCGCGAAGAAGACCAGTGCTATGGCGGCGATGGCCGCGGAGAAGACCTTGTTCTTGAAGTACGTGACGTCGACGGACGGGTGGTCGCTGCGCTTCTCGAACACGACGAAGGCGGCGAGAACGGCAAGGCCGGCCGCGATGGTCGCCAGGACCTGCGGGTCGGTGAAGTCGGCGAGCTGACCGCCCTTGATGATGCCGTACACCAGAAGGACGAGCCCGATGACGGACAGGACGACACCGACGGGGTCGACGCGGCCGGGGTTCGGGTCGCGGGAGTCGGGGACCAGCCAGACCATCAGGCCCAGCGCGATGACCACGATCGGCACGTTGATCAGGAAGACCGAGCCCCACCAGAAGTGGTCGAGCAGCACGCCGCCGGTGATCGGGCCGATGGCGATGGCGATGCCGACGCCGCCGGCCCAGATGCCGATGGCCTTGGGCTGCTCGTCGCGCTCGAAGACGTTCATGAGGACGGCGAGGGTCGCGGGCATCACGAAGGCGGCTCCGAGGCCCATCACCGCGCGGAACGCGATGAGCTGCACCGGCGAGCCGGACTCGGCGGCGAGCGCGGAGCCGATGCCGAAGACGGCGAGACCGGCGAGGAGCATCTTCTTGCGGCCCAGCCGGTCACCGAGGAGCCCCGCGGTGAAGAGCAGCCCGGCGAACACGAGCGTGTAGGAGTTGATGGCCCACTCCAGCTCGCTCTGCGTGGCGCCGAGGCCGGTGGGAGCCGGGGTGGAGATGGTCTTGATGGCGACATTCAGGATGGAGTTGTCGAGCACCACGATCAGCAGGCTGAGCATCAGCACGCCGAGGATCGCCCAGCGGCGCCGGTGCACCGCTTCGGGGACCCGCCGTTCGGTCGGAGCAGCAGGAGTTGTCATGCCGCCGAGCGTAGGGTAATTCCGATACGGAACCGTCTCGTATCGAAATTCTTTACGGAGACCTTACGAAGAGACCTAGGTCACGAGACCTGGTCCCCGCCTCTCCTGCCCTGGTCTAGCCGCGCGTGGCACGAGGTGCCACCATGGAGGGGATCCGGGGACGCCGTGAGGGCGCCTCGAGATGACAGAAGGAGCCGTTGCGATGACGCAGCTTTCGGCTGCCCAGAAGCCGTCCGACAGCAGCAAGGCACTGTACGGAGGCAAGGGCACGCGTCGCATCACCATCCGCGACATCACCACCGCCAAGGAACGCGGCGAGAAGTGGCCCATGCTCACCGCGTACGACGCGATGACCGCGTCCGTCTTCGACGAGGCCGGCATCCCGGTCATGCTCGTCGGGGACTCGGCGGGCAACTGCCACCTGGGGTACGAGACGACCGTGCCCGTCACCCTCGACGAGATGACCATGCTGTCGGCCGCGGTCGTACGCGGCACCAGCCGCGCCCTGATCGTCGGCGACCTGCCCTTCGGCTCGTACCAGGAGGGCCCGGTCCAGGCGCTGCGCTCGGCCACCCGGCTGGTCAAGGAGGCCGGGGTCGGGGCCGTGAAGCTGGAGGGCGGTGAGCGCTCGCACCGCCAGATCGAGCTGTTGGTCGAGTCCGGCATCCCGGTCATGGCGCACATCGGTCTGACCCCGCAGTCCGTGAACGCCATGGGCTACCGCGTCCAGGGCCGCGGCGAGGAGGCGGCCCAGCAGCTGCTGCGGGACGCCAAGGCGGTCCAGGACGCGGGCGCGTTCGCCGTGGTCCTGGAGCTGGTCCCGGCGGAACTGGCCGCGGAGGTCACGCGGGTCCTGCACATCCCGACGGTCGGCATCGGTGCCGGTCCGGAGACGGACGCGCAGGTGCTGGTCTGGACGGACATGCTCGGGCTGACCGGCGGCAAGGTGCCGAAGTTCGTGAAGAAGTACGCCGATCTGCGCGAGGTCATGGGCAACGCGGCGAAGGCGTTCGCCGAGGACGTCGTCGGCGGGACGTTCCCGCTGGAGGAGCACTCCGTCCACTAGACGTTCAGACGTTCCACAGAGCCACTACGGCACCAGGGCAGCCCGCCGATCTTCCCCCGTCGGCGGGCTGCTGCCGTTCCAGAACCGGACAGGCCCTGGTCTCTGGAGGCGCGTCCGGATCCGGTTCAGCAGCCGGGTGCCGTCCTCGCCGCCGAACCACCGTGTGTGGCCCACGAAACGGTCGTACGCCAGTGCCGTGTCCGCGGTGGAGCCCATCACGCCGTGGAAGTAGCCCATCTCCGACAGCGCGGACTCGGCGTGCACGAGGGGCAGCAGCGCGGGCAGCGCGGCCGACTCCGCGGCGCTGAGGGGGCGTTGCTCCTGGTAGCCCTCCAGCAGTGAGACCCGGTACAGATCCGTGCCGGCCCCGGCGGCGTGGACCTCGTAGACCCACCCGCCGCGCGCGACGGCCCCGAGCACCTCGGCGAAGGGCGCGCCGTGCTCCCTCAGGTGCCGCAGGAACGCGTGCTCCTCGGCCGGCCCCTGAGGGGTGCGGCGGCGCTGTGGTGCCGTTTCACAAGGAGGCGGTGCCCGCCCCGCTCGACCACGGCCGCCGCCGACAGCGGGCGGACCGGACAGCTCCTCCGACCTGGCAGAACGGCCCGCAGCCGGCGTACCGGGGGCGGCTGTCGGCACCCTGTAGGCGGGCTGTCGGCGCCAGTCGGCGCCTGTCGGTGGTTTGTCGGTGGTGGCTGACACCTTGGCGGCATGACGCGAATCGACAACACGCCCCGGCAGGACGGAGCCGGCCCCTCGGCGGCCGTCGTCGTACGGGGGCTGGTCAAGCACTACGGCGAGACCAAGGCGCTGGACGGGGTCGACCTGGAGGTGCGCGAGGGCACCGTCCTCGGGGTGCTCGGCCCCAACGGCGCCGGCAAGACCACCCTGGTCCGCTGCCTGTCCACCCTCATCACCCCCGACTCCGGCCACGCCGTGGTCGCCGGCTACGACGTGGTGAAGCAGCCCCGGGGGACCCGCCGCGTGATCGGCCTCACCGGCCAGTACGCCTCGGTCGACGAGAAACTCTCGGGCTACGAGAACCTGTATCTGATCGGCCGGCTCCTCGACCTGCCCCGCAAGGAGGCCAGGGCACGGGCCGACGGACTCCTGGAGCGGTTCTCGCTCACCGACGCCGCCAAGCGCCCGGCGTCCACGTACTCCGGCGGTATGCGCCGCCGCCTCGACCTCGCCGCGTCCATGATGGGCAGGCCGTCCGTCCTCTACCTGGACGAGCCGACCACCGGTCTGGACCCGCGCACCCGCAACGAGGTGTGGACGGAGGTCAAGCGCATGGTCGCCGAGGGCGCGACCGTCCTGCTCACCACCCAGTACATGGAGGAGGCCGAGCAACTGGCCTCCGAGCTGACGGTCATCGACCGCGGCAAGGTCATCGCGGGCGGCCGCATCGACGAACTCAAGGCGCGGGTCGGCGGCCGCACCCTCCGCGTCCGCCCGGCGGACCCGCTGGAGCTGCGCCCGACAGCCGCGGCGCTCGACGACTTCGGTCTCACCGGCCCCGGCTCCGCGACCGTGGACCCCGAGACCGGCACCGTGGTGGTGCCGATCCTCAGCGACGAGCAGCTGACCGCCGTGGTCGGCGCGGTCACCGCCCGCGGCATCACCCTCGCCGGCATCACCACCGAACTGCCCAGCCTGGACGCGGTGTTCCTGTCCCTCACCGGCCACAAGGCCAGTGCCCCGCAGGACGCGTCCCCCGCGTCCCCCGAATTCGCGAAGGCCGCCGTATGAGCGCCACCACTGTCCCGACGCCCGTAGCGCACGACGAGGGCCGCATCGGGCTCCGCGGCAATCTGCGCCACATCGGCGCCCTGGTCCGCCGCAACCTGCTGTGGATCCGCCAGGACCCCGAGTCGATGTTCGACGCGGTCCTGATGCCGATCGTCTTCTGTCTGCTGTTCGTGTTCGTCTTCGGCGGCTCGATCGCCGGCAAGGGCCACCAGCACGAGTACGTCAACTACGTGGTCCCGGGCCTGATGGCGATGATGGGCATGAACATCGCCATGGGGGTCGGCACCGGTTTCAACCAGGACTTCCAGACGGGCGTGATGGACCGTTTCCGGTCCCTGCCGATCGCCCGCTTCTCGGTGCTGATCGCCAAGATCACGGTCGAGATCGGCCGCATGCTGGTCGCCGTGGCGGTCCTGCTCACGGTCGGCTTCATACTCGGCCTGTCCGTGTCGAACGTCCTGGGCCTGTTCGCCGCCGTCGGACTCGCGATGGTCTTCGGCTCCGGAATCATGTGGATCTTCCTGACCATGGGCGTGGTGATGAAGAACGCCCAGGCCATCCAAGGGATGGGGTTCCTTGTGCTGATGCCTCTGCAGTTCGGGTCGTCGATCTTCGCCCCGACCGACACGATGCCCGGCTGGCTCCAGGCGTTCACCGACTACAACCCGCTCTCGTCGCTGGCGGACGCCGCCCGCGGCCTGATGAACGGCGGCCAGCCGGTCGGCCACGACGTGCTGGTGACACTGGTCTGGTCGGTCGTCCTCACGGCCGTCATGGCACCGATCGCCATCCACAAGTTCCGCACCAAGAGCTGAGCTTCAGCCCCCCGGTCCGCGTCAGACGAGGGCGGCGGCCTCCTCCAGGGAGAGCCCGCCGCCCTCCGCGTACGCGGCCTCGTACGCCGCGTCGCCCAGCACGGCACGCACCCCCGCCTCGGCCTCCGCACGCACCTCGCGCTCCATCACGGACGGAAGGTGTCCCGGTGGCAGCAGCTGGTCGCAGACGGCCAGGCAACGGGCCGCGTCCGGGGCGCGCAGCCCGCCGTCCAGGCCGGTGAGCGCGATGGCCGCGGTGGTCAGATGCACCGAGAACATGTGCGGCGCGATCACCCGGGTCACCTGGTCCGCGGCCCGGGCCAGCGCCCGGCGCACCTTCTCCACCGCCTCCGCGTACCGCCCCTCGGTGGCGTCCAGCCACGCCTCCACACCGACCACGAAGCCGTCGAAGACCACGAAGCGGACGTCTCCGAAGTCCGTGCGCAGCATGCCCAGCTGCTCGCGGGCCTCGGCGAGACGGCCGGTGCGGCCGAGCCGGATCGCGAGGAAGAGCCGCGCGGCGGGCATGGCCTCGCTCACCATGCCCTGGCCCTCGTCCAGTACCTCCCGCAGAAGCTGCTCGCCCCGCTCCCCCTGGCCCGCGTCGATGAGGACGCTGCCCAGGCGGGCGCCCAGCACGGCCGCCTGGGCATGGGCGCCCAGCCGTTCGGCGTACGTGATCGCCGCCTCGTAGTCGGCGGCGGCGCGCGGGTAGTCACCGCTGCGCTCGCGGGCCTCGCCGCGCGCGGAGAGCGCCTCGGCCGCGCCCCAGACATCGCCGATGCGGATGAAGATCTCCAGCGCCTCGTCCGCGTCACGGGTCGCGTCGGCCGCCCAGAAGCTGCGGTTGGCGAGGACGTTGGCCCGCATCTGGAGGGCCTGGGCCAGCTCCCAGGAGTAGCCGAGTTCGCGGCAGGTGCGCACGGACGCGTCGACGACGGCGCGGGTGCTGTCGAGGTCGCCGGTGAGCATGACGGCGAAGAACCACAGGAAGCCGGGGCTGCGGCAGATCTGCGGCTGGCCCGGGCGGTAGGTCTCGCTGATGACCCGCAGCTTCTCTCTGGCCCGCGGGGTGTCCCACATCTCCAGGTCCATGTCCATGCAGGCGAGATGGACGAGGTGCACTCCGCGCCGGGCCTCGTCGAGGATCTCGGGGCGCATCGGCGGCGGGCTGTCCGTGCAGCTCTCGCGGAGCACGGGGGCCGGCCGTGCGGGCGCGGCGAAGGGGTCGGGGCCGAGGGCCATGACCGCGGTGGCCCAGGTGCGGGCCTCGATGCGCTGGTCGCGCATCTGCCAGTACCAGCACAGCGACAGGACCAGGCAGAGCGCCTCCTGCTCGTCCCGCGCGGCGACGGCGTGGCGCAGGGCGGTACGCAGGTTCTCGTACTCCAGCTGGAACCGTTCGATCGCGGCGCGCTGGCCGGCGCCGCGCAGCAACGGGTCGGTGGTGCGGGCGAGTTCGCGGTAGTACGTGAGATGGTCCCGTTCGGCGGCGGTGCGCTCGCCGGACTCGTCGAGCCGTTCGCCCGCGTACTCGGCGACGGTCTCCAGGAGCCGGTAGCGCATCCCGTCGTTGCCGCCGCCGTCCGCGAGGGACGCGACGACGAGGGACTTGTCGACGAGTGAGCCCAGCGCCTCCAGGGCGGCCGGGCCGCACACCGCCTCCGCGGCGGCCAGGTCGCAGCCGCCCGCGAAGACGGACAGCCGTCGCAGCACACCGCGTTCGTCGGCGTCGAGCAGCTCCCAGGACCAGTCGACGACGGCCCGCAGGGTCTGCTGCCGGGGCAGCACGGTACGGCTGCCTGAGGTGAGCAGCCGGAAGCGGTCGTCGAGCCGGTCGGCTATCTGACGGGGCGTCAACATGCGGAGGCGGGCGGCCGCCAGCTCGATCGCCAGCGGCATGCCGTCGAGGCGGCGGCAGATCTCGGCGGCGGCCTCCGGGTCGTCCTGGACCCGGAAGCCGGGCCGGGCCGCCGCGCCCCGGTCGGCGAGCAGCCGCAGCGCGTACGGCTCCGGCAGCGGCTCCACCGGCCGCAGCAACTCTCCCGGTACGCCGAGGGGTTCGCGGCTGGTGGCCAGCACCGTCAGCCCCGGGCAGCGCGCCAGCAGCTCCGCCACGAGGTGCGCCGCCGCGTCCACGACGTGTTCGCAGTTGTCGAGGATGAGCAGCATGCGGCGCCGCGCGCAGTGCTCGGCCAGCCGGACGAGGGGATCGTCCCGGCGTTCCGCGACGGCCCGCATCTCCTCGGCGCCGGCCCCGTGCAGCACGGTCTCCCGGGCCCCGAGCGCGGTGAGCACGACCTCGGGCACGACCTCCGGATCGTCCACCGGCGCCAGCTCGGCCAGCCACACCCCGTCGGGCATGCCCCCGGCCACGGCCTCACCGGCCTCCTGCGACAGCCGCGTCTTGCCGGCCCCGCCGGGCCCGAGCAGCGTCACGAGCCGCGCGGACGCGAGATCGCCGCGGATGGTGCCGATGTCGGCGTCGCGGCCGACGAAGGAGGTGAGGCGGGCGCGGAGGTTGCCCGGGGGCACGGGGGCGGCGGGGGCACGGGAGGTCCTGACGGAGCCGGCCGCCCCGCCCGCGCCGCCCGCCGTCACACCGCCGCGAAGGCCGTCCGGCCGCGGACCCGCACCCTCGGCCCTGCCACCGCCGTACGCCACCGGACCCGCGCCCTCGGCCCTGCCACCGCCGTACGCCGGGACGGCACCCGTGCCGCCGTGCCGCTCTCCGGCCGGGACGGCACCCGTGCCGCCCGTACCGCGCGTTCCGGGTCCCCCGCCCCAGCCCGGCGTGGGTTCACCGGCCGGGCTCAGCAACTCGCCGTGCAGGGCGCGCAGTTCGGGGCCCGGGTCGGAGCCCAGCCGGTCCGCCAGCAGCTGTCGTACGTCCTCGTACGCGGCCAGGGCCTGTGCCGGGCGGCCGGTGTCGCGCAGGGCGCGCAGCCGCAGTGCCTGGAGGGGCTCGTCCAGGGGGTGCACGTCGCACAGGGCGGTCAGCTCGGGCAGGCACTGGTCCGCCTGGCCGAGGGACAGCGCCGCGGTGAGGCGGGCGCGGCGCACGTCGAGGCGGCGGGTCTCCCAGCGGGCCGCCTCCGCGGTGCGGTCCGGCAGGTCCGCGAGGGCCGGCCCGTGCCACAGGGCGAGCGCGTCGTCGAGGACGACGGCCGCCTTCGCCGGGTCGCCGTCGGCCAGGGCCCGCAGGCCCTCCCCGGCGAGCCGCTCGAAACGGTGCGCGTCGACGTCGTCGGCGACCGCCGCGAGACGGTAGCCGCCGTGCACGGACTCCACCGCGTCCGCGCCGAGCGCCCTGCGCAGCCGCCCGACCAGTGCCTGAAGGGCGCCGGTCGCGTCGGCGGGCGGGTCGCCGTGCCACACCTCGCCGACGAGGACGGCGGCGGGCAGGGTCCGTGCGGGCCGCAGGGCGAGCACGGTCAGCAGGGCACGCAGCCGCGCCCCGCCGACCGGGACGGGCGTGCCGTCGGGGCGCAGTGCCTGGGTGGTGCCGAGAACGCGATAGCGCACGGGGTCCATTGTCTCCGGTGCCGTCACGACCGGTCACGGGGTTCGGGCGGTGCGGCGCCGGGGACGTCGAGTTCGACGAGAACGCCGGACCGGCCCTCGCCGAACCACTTCGGGCAGCTCGTCACGGCCTCCAGCGAGCGCGTCCCCGGCACCGGTTCGCGGGTCAGGGAGCCGGGGGCGAGGACCGCGTACTCCTGGTGCACCAGGTGGATCGCGCGGACCCGCCCGGTGGTCTCGGGCCACTCGCCGCCGTGCCGCTCGACCGTCAGCAGGCCGACCCTGCGGATCGGCTCCGCGGGTTCCGCGCCTGACTCGTCCACCGCGTCGGCGTTCAGCGCGGCCGTGAGCCCGGGACCTGCGGGCGGACCCGTCCGCAGCGTCCTGAGCACGCCGCCGTACTCGTCCCGTACCGCCTCGACGGACCCCACGAGCCTGCTCAGCTCGCGCTCCCAGTCGCCCGCGAGCACGTCGTCCGCGTCCATGAGCAGCAGCGGCCAGCTCACCTCGTCCCCCACCGAGAACGGCGTACCGCAGCACTCCATCTGCCAGTCCTCGTAGTACACGTACCAACGCCCCATGCCCCCACCTTCCCCGGAACTCCCGACCCACCGCGAGACGTTTTCGCAGTGCGCCCGGTACGGTCGGGCAGTCCCAGCCCATACGTACCAGCCCAGGGAGCCCCATGACCACCGCCGCCTCCCGGCGCAGTGACCGGAGGATCAGCCCCGTCTTCATCGGGATCGTGGCCGTCACGGCGGTCACCGGCTGGGCCGCGTGGACCGGGTTCGCCGCGCAGCCGGGGATCGCCGTCTTCCTGTTCGTGACGGCGGCGTGGATCGTCTCGCTCTGTCTGCACGAGTACGCGCACGCGCGCACCGCCCTGCACAGCGGTGACATCTCGATCGGCGCGAAGGGCTATCTGACGCTCAACCCGCTGAAGTACACGCACGCCCTGCTGAGCATCGTCCTGCCGGTGATCTTCGTGATCATGGGCGGGATCGGTCTGCCCGGCGGCGCGGTGTTCATCGAGCGGCAGCGCATCCAGGGCCGCTGGAAGCACAGCCTGATCTCGGCGGCGGGCCCGCTCACGAACGTGCTGTTCGCCGCCGTGTGCACCGCGCCGTTCTGGCTGCACGCCCTCGACGGGGTGCCGAGGGACTTCCAGTACGCGCTGGCGTTCCTCGCGCTGCTCCAGGTCACGGCGGCGATCCTGAACTTCCTGCCGGTGCCGGGCCTGGACGGCTACGGGGTGATCGAGCCCTGGCTGTCGTACGACATCCGCCGCCAGGTGGAGCCGTTCGCGCCCTTCGGACTGCTCGCCGTGTTCGCGATCCTGTGGATCCCGTCGGTGAACGGGGTGTTCTTCGACGCGATCGACGCGATCCTGAACGGTCTCGGGATCGACGACATCCACCGCTACTGCGGCCAGGAGCTGTACCGCTTCTGGCAGGGCGACAACGAGTTCTGCTCGGTCAGCTTGTGACGGACCCGCGCCCGCCGCGGCCCCGCCGCGCGTAGTACCAGGTCATGTTCGACGACAGTCCCGCCATCAGCACCCACACGATCCCCAGCCAGCTGCCCTGGACGAAGGAGACGACGGCCGCGGCGACCGACAGGACGCAGACGACGAGGGCGTAGAGGGCGAGGCGGGGCATGGGGCGGGCTCCTGTCGGGGGGACACTGCTTTCCCTCAGTGTCCCCCATGCCCTCGCGCGGCCTATACGTCGGTGACGCGCAGACCGGCGTGCGCCTTGTAGCGGCGGTTGACGGAGATCAGGTTGGCGACCAGGGACTCGACCTGGTGGGCGTTGCGCAGCCGCCCGGCGAAGATGCCGCGCATGCCGGGGATGCGGCCGGCCAGCGCCTGGACGATCTCGACGTCGGCGCGCTCCTCGCCGAGGACCATGACGTCGGTGTCGATCTCGGCGATCTCCGGGTCCTGGAGCAGTACCGCGGACAGGTGGTGGAAGGCGGCGGTGACCCGTGAGTCCGGCAGCAGGGCGGCGGCCTGCTCGGCGGCGCTGCCCTCCTCCGGCTTCAGCGCGTACGCGCCCTGCTTGTCGAAGCCGAGCGGATTGACGCAGTCGACGACGAGCTTGCCCGCCAGTTCCCCGCGCAGGGACTCGAGGGTCTTGCCGTGGCCGTCCCAGGGCACGGCGACGATCACGATGTCGCTGCGGCGCGCGGTCTCGGCGTTGTCGGCACCCTCGACACCGTGGCCGAGCTCGTCCGCGGCGGCCTGGGCGCGGTCCGTGGCGCGCGAGCCGATGATCACCTTCTGGCCGGCCCTGGCGAGGCGGTAGGCGAGGCCCTTGCCCTGGGGGCCGGTGCCGCCGAGCACGCCGACGACGAGCCCCGAGACGTCGGGAAGGTCCCAGGGGTCCTTGGCGGGAGCCTTCTGTGCACTGTCAGTAGAGGTCATGGGGTGACTTTACGTGCGTACCCCCGGGCGGTTCAGGTTCACGTGAGGGCCGTCACCGGGATGCGACGGAAGGTGATCGTCTCGTAGGCGCCGAAGTCACCCGTCTCGTAGAGCAGGCCGACGGTGTCCTGGTCGACGCGTACGAGATCGGAGTACGCGGCGGGCAGGCCGTCGAGCGGGTGGGCGGTGCGCCAGGTGGTGCCGCCGTCCGCACTGGCGCGGACGGTCATCAGGGCGCGGAAGGCGGGGTCGGCGGGCCCGGAGTACAGGAGCAGATCGGGGTCGCGGAGCTGGAGGACGCTGCCCTGGACGACGGGGGTGGTGAGCCCGGCCTGCGGGCGGAACGGCTTGACCAGGGTCTTCCCGCCGTCCTTCGAGTACGCGTCGGCACGGTTGCCGGGGGACGGGGAGTCGTTGCGGGTGTTGAAGTAGACCCGCCCGTCGGGGAGTTCGGTGGCCGTCGTCTCGTTCACGTTGATGTAGCCGTTGGTGTTCTCGTCGAGGTAGCCGAGGTACCAGCTCGCGCCGCGGTCGTCGCTGAGCAGGCAGTGCCCGCTGTTGTACTTGGCCTCCGTGCCGTTGTCCGTGCCGGTGGGCGGGACGGTGTGGTTGCCGGGTACGACGACGCGGCCGGTGGTGAGCTGGAGGGCGTGCCCGGGTGTGGTGGCGTACCAACGCCAGTTCGCCTTGCGCACCTGTCCGGTGATCTCACGCGGGCCCGACCAGGTCAGTCCGTCGTCGTCGCTGTGCTGGACCCATACGCGCCGCCCGTCGGCGGCCTTCACCTTGCCGCGCAGGATGGCGTCCTCGCTCGCGCCGGCCGCGCTGCGGACATGGACGAGGAGGACCCGGCCGGTGTCGAGGACGACGGGGGCCGGGTTGCCCGCGAGGTTGTCGCCGTTCTTCGCGACGGCCTGGAGCGGGCCCCAGGTGCGGCCGCCGTCGCCCGACCGCTTCAGCACGATGTCGATGTTGCCGTGGTCGTGCGCGGAGTCGACCCGGCCCTCGCAGAAGGCGAGCAGGGTTCCCACGCCGGTCGCGACGACTGCCGGGATCCGGTAACTGGCATAGCCTTCGCGGCCGCCGCGGAACGGTGTACTGGCTTCTGTCATCGGGGCTCCTCGAGGGCACCGTGGACTTTTGGTGACCGGCGACTGCCCAACTTGGGCGAATTCGTGGTGAACTCCGCGTCACGAGTGGCCGGTTGCGGCAGGATGCGTGCGTATGGATGCCGTACGGGTCGCGTTGCTGCGCGAAGTACTTGCCGGGACCGAGTGGTTGGGCGCCACCCGGCGCTTCGCGGGGACCCTGCGGGGTTCCGTGGTGTCGCACGGGGGCGGCCTGCTGCTCGTGGGCACGGCGGACTACGAGCCGTGGCATCTGGCGGCGCATCTGGTGGACGAGGCCGCCTGGTCGGGGACGCCGGAGCTGTCGCCGACGCTGGTGCGGCACGGGGCGCGGGCCTCGGATCCGGCGCACCTCGCGGTGGGCCTGGGCCGGATCGAGGCGGCGCGGCGCGGCGAGACCCTGCTCGTGGTGTCTCCGTCCGCGCCCCAGGCGCCGCTCCTGGAGCGCATCCACGACGCCCGGCGGGCGGGGGCGACGGTCCTCGCCCTCGACTCCGGCGACCGTGAACTCGGGGCGATGGCCCATGAGTCCCTCTCCGTACCGCCCGGTCCCGAGCTCGACCTCGACACGGTCCAGCATCTCGTCAGTGCCGCGGCGGGCGAGAACGCGCTGCCGGGTCCCCGCGGGCACCGGCGGCTGCGCGACCGGTTGTCCCGGCTGGCCGACCATCTGACGGCACCGCCGCCGGCACGCTGGTAGCGGACGCCGCGCCCGGCTCAGGGCGGTCCGGACGCGCTGCCGGCCCTGTGCCTGCCGAAGCTGATGGCGTACGACGTACGCACCGACGAACACGCCGAACGCCGGCGCGCCCACCGCGCCGAAACCGCCGAGAGCGCCTCCGAAACCGCCGAGACCGCGCCCGCCCCCTGACCTAGGGCTTGTCCTCCTCGGCGTCCGGCTCGTTCACGTCGTGCCACTTGGGGTCCGTCTCCCACTCCAGGTTGCGCTCCTGCGCCGTCTGCATCGCGTGCTCCGCCTCCTCGCGGCTCGCGTAGGGGCCGAAGCGGTCCTTCGCGGGGCACTCGGGGCCCTCTTCGACCTTCCGGTGGACCAGGCAGTAGTACCACTCGCCGGGCTTTCCGACCGTCCGCTTCTTGAACAGGGCCATGAGCGGCTCCTTTCGCCAGGATCATGGTGCCCCATGCTCACTGGTTAAACTCGCTGGCATGTCTGGCCAGTCGCTGCTCGTACCAGGGGAGCTCTCCCCCACCCGTCCCGTACCCGGAAACATCCGGCGCCCCGAGTACGTCGGCAAGCCCGCGCCGACGCCGTACACGGGCCCGGAGGTGCAGACGCCCGAGACGGTCGAGGCGATGCGCGTCGCCGGGCGGATCGCCGCACAGGCGATGGCCGAGGCCGCGAAGCTGATCGCCCCCGGCGTCACCACGGACGAACTGGACCGGGTCGCCCACGCGTACATGTGCGACCACGGGGCCTACCCGTCGACGCTCGGCTACCGCGGGTACCCCAAGTCGCTGTGCACCTCGGTCAACGAGGTCATCTGCCACGGCATCCCCGACTCCACCGTGCTGCGGGACGGCGACATCGTCAACCTCGACGTGACGGCGTACATCGGCGGCGTCCACGGCGACAACAACGCGACCTACCTGGTGGGGGACGTCGACGAGGAGTCGCGGCTGCTCGTCGAGCGGACCCGGGAGTCGCTGAACCGCGCCATCAAGGCGGTCAAGCCCGGCCGGCAGATCAACATCATCGGGCGCGTCATCGAGTCGTACGCCAAACGGTTCGGGTACGGCGTCGTGCGGGACTTCACCGGGCACGGGATCAATTCGTCGTTCCACTCCGGGCTGATCGTCCCGCACTACGACAGCCCGCACGCGACGACCGTCATCCAGCCCGGGATGACCTTCACCATCGAGCCCATGCTCACGCTCGGCACGCACGACTACGACATGTGGGACGACGGCTGGACGGTCGTGACCAAGGACCGCAAGCGTACGGCCCAGTTCGAGCACACGCTGGTGGTGACGGACAGCGGGGCGGACATCCTGACGCTGCCGTAGTCCCGCCCGCCGCGCGAAAGCCCGCTCCCTTCGGGGGGCGGGCTTTTCCTGTGGGCTTGATCGGAATCGGGGGTACGATTTTACCGACGGGATGTCGGGAACCCGTTGACTTAGGTAAGCCTAACCATAGAAAATCCGAGTGGCTCTCGTCCCCTCTTCGGCACCGGAGATCCCATGACCGCGTTCTCGACGCTCATTCGCACCGCCTCGCACGAGCAGCACGTGGAGGCGGAGACCTCGACGTTCATGAGCGATCTGCTCGGCGGCAGGCTGGGCGTGGAGGCGTACGCGCGCTACACCGAGCAGCTGTGGTTCGTGTACCGGGCGCTGGAGGAGAGCGCGGAGCGCCTGGCGGAGGACCCGGTGGCGGGGCCCTTCATCCAGCCCGAGCTGATGCGGGTGCCTTCGCTGGAGCGGGACCTCGCGCATCTGCGGGGCGCGGACTGGCGGAGCGGGCTCACGGCGCTGCCCGCGACGCGGGAGTACGCGCGGCGGGTGACGGAGTGCGCGCTCACCTGGCCCGGCGGCTACCTCGCCCACCACTACACGCGCTACCTGGGCGACCTCTCCGGTGGCCAGATCATCCGCGACAAGGCGGAGAAGACGTGGGGCTTCGCCAGGAAGGGCGACGGGGTCAGGTTCTACGTCTTCGAGCAGATCGCCAACCCGGCCGCGTTCAAGCGGGGTTACCGCGAACTGCTGGACGGGATCCGGGCGGACGACCTGGAGAAGCAGCGGATCGTGGCGGAGTGCAAGCGGGCGTTCGCGCTGAACACCGGGGTCTTCCGCGCCCTGGGCGAGGAGTTCCCACTGAGCGCCTGACCTGGCCGGCGCCTGACCTGCCCAGCGCCCGACCCGGTCGGCACCTGACCTGCCCGGCGCCCGATGCGGAGGTCGCGTCCTAGCGCTCCAGCAGGACGCGGCCGCCCACCTCCACCCACCCCGCCGGCTGCGGTGCCGTGAGGATCTGTGAGCCCCGGCCCTGGATGATGTTGAGCGCGCGGCCCAGGCGGTCCGTCAGGAGCAGGGCCGCCGCGCCCGTCGCCTCGTCCTCCTCGATGCCGTCGTCGCGGCCGGGGAAGGCACGGGCGCGGACACGGCCCGCGGCCTCGTCCTCCCAGGCCCAGGCGTAGACCCACTCGCCGGGCGGAGGCACCGGCAGCGCGTCGACCTCGGCGGCCGTCGCGTACTGGCGCAGCGTGCGCGGCGGCGCCCACTCCGGCCGTGCCTCGATCCAGCTGAACTCGCCGTCCAGGCGGGTGCCCACCACTCCGGCGGGCGTGACGAGTTCGGGCACGTCGAGCAGCCAGGCCGTGCCGACGCAGGGGTGTCCGGCGAACGGCAGCCGCAGGGTGGGCGTGTAGATGTCGATGACCCCGCGCTCGGGGTCGTCGACGAACACCGTCTCGCTGAAGCCGAGTTTGGCGGCGAGGGCCTGGCGGTCCGCGCACTCCGGCAGCACCGAGCCCTCGCGTACGACACCGAGTTCGTTGCCGTATCCGCCGCCGGGGCCGCAGAAGACACGCAGTACGTCGTAGTCAGTCACTCCGGCATTCAAACATCACCCGCGCCGCGAGCTCGTCCCAGGCCGCGGGGCCGCCGGGGAGGGGCCAGGAGCGGGTGGGGGCGTGTTCGTACGGCAGCCACGCCATGACGTCGCCGTACGCGCGCTCCATGGTGGCCCGCTGCCGGTCCGCCCAGGGGCGGGGGCGGTCCGCCAGGTCGGCCACCCGCCGCTCATGACTCGCGGTCACCTCGTCCGCCGTCCGCCGCCAGGCCTCGTCGTCCGGGGCGCGGGACAGCACGAGGCACACCGGGTCCCGACCCTCCGCCAGGGCCGCCACCGCCCGGTCGTGTCCGTCGAGGAGCAGCCAGCCGTCGAATGACGACACCCACCACAGGAGGACCGGCGCCAACGTGCCGTCGCGTGCGTGCTTGCGGTACGCCCGCACGCGCGGCGCGTCCGGCGGCGAGAGGCGGCGCAGCGGTACGACGCCCTGCCAGCCGCCCCCGCACCAGTCGAGGTGGATGCCGGGCCAGCCCCGGGCGAAGTCGTGGTGCCAGACGTACGGCGGAAACGAGCGCGCCTCGCTCAGCAGCCAGCGGGAGTCGTGGAGCGGGCCGTGCGCGGAGTCCTCCAGCCATCGCGCGTACTGGTCGAGCAGGCCGCGGCCCGGGTCCCGCGTCAGCGCCGAGCGGAGGGGCGGCAGGGGCGAGCGGTAGCCGTCGAGGCGGTGCACGAACAGGCCTTCGCGGGGCGGCTCCACGCGCCCCAGCAGAACGGGACGCTCCCCCTGGCGCAGCAGCATCCGGCCGTCCGCCGCCTCGAAGCGCAACGGTGGCGGACCGGGGCGGCCCCTGATGTCCAGGACCAGACCGCCGGGCGGCCGCTCTTCCCTGCGTGCCCTTGCCATCCCTTCCCTGCGTGCCCTTGTCATGGGGACAGCCCTCGCGGAGACAGTCGTCATGGGGACAGTCTCAAGGGGCGGGCCGGTACCCGTCGAGGGCGGCGCCGGGCAAGGGCGCACGCCGGTGATGCGGTGGTCGCGGTGGGGCACGGTCCGGGGCTCGCCGTCGTCCGCGCGCACCGGGTCGCGATTCGGTGCGCCGGGCATGCCGCGGCCGGGGGTCCGTCGGCCGCGGTCTTCGGTGAGCGGCTCCTCGCGGCGGTCCACCGACTTTCTTGACTCCCGCTTGACCTTCCCATGGGGTCTGTTTTAAGCCGACGTGATCAAGCCGTTCCTGTACACCGTCTATGAGAGCTGAATCACCGGACGACTGGGTATCAGTGAGGGAAGCCTCAGATAAGTTAGGCCAGCCTCACCATGCCGCGCGGGTGTCCGTGCGGTTTTTGTCCGTCGTTCTCTTGGAGCCTTCATGCGAGCCGTCCGACTCTCAGTCGTCACCGCCGCCGCCACCGCGGCCGCTCTGACCGCCGTCACGGGCTGCACGGAGAAGAGCACCGCCTCGGGCAGCGACGCGATCCAGGTGACCGCCGCCGACTCCAAGTGCGAGACCTCCACCAAGTCGGTACCGGCCGGCCAGGTCACGCTGAAGATCGAGAACAAGGGCTCCAAGGCCACCGAGGTCGAGATCGTCTTCCCGGACGACCGGATCGTCTCCGAGAAGGAGAACATCGGCCCGGGCACCAAGTACACGCTGACCGCCGAGGTGAAGGCGGGCTCGTACGAGATCGCCTGCCGCCCCGGCATGAAGGGCCACGGCGTCCGCCAGAAGCTCACCGTCACCGGCGGCAAGGTCGCCAAGCGGGACCCGCGCCTGGACAAGGCGGTCGCCGCCTACCGCGAGTACGCGCAGGAGCAGGCCGACGAGACGCTGCCCAAGGCCGAGGCGTTCGCCAAGGCCGTCAAGGCGGGCGACATCGAGGCCGCGAAGAAGGAGTTCGCGACCTCGCGCCTGGGCTGGGAGCGCACCGAGCCCGTCGCGGAGTCCTTCGGTGACATCGACCCGAAGGTCGACGTCCGCGAGGACGGCCTGGAGGACGGTCAGGATCCGGCCACGGACTGGACCGGCTGGCACCGGCTGGAGAAGTCCCTCTGGCAGGACAAGAAGATCGGCGACCGTGAGAAGAAGCTCGCCGACCAGCTGGTGACCGACCTGACCGACTGGCAGAAGCGCGTCGGCAAGGCCGAGATCACCCCCTCCTCGATGGCCAACGGCGCCAAGGAACTCCTCGACGAGGTGGCCACCGGCAAGGTCACCGGCGAGGAGGACCGCTACTCGCACACCGACCTGAGCGACTTCAAGGGCAACGTCGAGGGCGCGCAGAAGGCGTATGAGCTGCTGAAGCCGGTCGCCAAGGAGAACGACGCGGCCCTGGCGACGGAGCTCGACAAGCAGTTCACGGCGCTGAACACGCTGCTCGACAAGTACCGCACGGACAAGACCTCCTACGACTTCACCTCGTACGACAAGGTCGGCAAGGCCGACCGCAAGGAGCTCTCGGACGCGGTCAACGCGCTCGCCGAGCCCCTGTCCAAGCTTGCCGCCGCGGTCGTGAAGTGAGCGAGGCCCCCATGACGGACACCACGAACACCACCGAAACCACCGCAGAGGACGCGGGCGCCCCTGCCCCGTCCCGGCGTTCACTGATCGGCTGGGGCGGCGCGGGCCTCGCGCTCGGCGCCGCCGCGGCCGGCGGTGCGGTGGCCATGGCCCGCACCGGCAACGACGTGGACCCGACCGCCGCCGAGACGGGCGCCGCGATCGGTTTCCACGGCGCGCACCAGGCCGGCATCGCCACGCCGGTGCAGGACCGGCTGCACTTCGCCGCGTTCGACGTGAAGACCGACGACCGCGCCGCGTTCGTCCAGCTGCTGAAGGACTGGACGCGGGCCGCGGCCCGGATGACCGCCGGGCACGCGGTCGGCGAGGGCGCGTACGGCGGCCTGGCCGAGGCGCCGCCGGACGACACCGGTGAGGCACTGGGCCTCAAGCCGTCGCGGCTGACGCTGACGATCGGCTTCGGTCCTTCCCTGTTCGAGAAGTTCGGGCTGGCGGACCAGCGCCCCGAGGCCCTGGTCGACCTGCCGAAGTTCCCGGGCGACAACCTGGAGAAGACCCGCAGCGACGGCGACCTGTGCATCCAGGCCTGCGCGGACGACCCGCAGGTCGCGGTGCACGCGATCCGCAACCTCGCCCGCATCGGCTTCGGCAAGGTCGCCATCCGCTGGTCCCAGCTGGGCTTCGGCAAGACCTCGTCCACGACGCCGGACGCGCAGACCCCGCGCAACCTGATGGGCTTCAAGGACGGCACCCGCAACATCGCGGGCACCGAGACGGACCGGCTGAAGAAGTTCGTGTGGGTGGGCGAGGACGACGGTCCCCACTGGATGACCGGTGGCTCGTATCTCGTGGCGCGCCGTATCCGCATGAACATCGAGACCTGGGACCGCACTTCGCTCCAGGAGCAGGAGGACGTCTTCGGCCGGGACAAGGGCGAGGGCGCGCCGGTCGGCAAGGCCAAGGAGCGCGACAAGCCGTTCCTGAAGGCGATGAAGCCCGACGCGCACGTACGGCTCGCGCACCCCGACTCCAACGACGGGGCCACGCTCCTGCGCCGCGGCTACTCCTTCACGGACGGCACGGACGGCCTCGGCCGCCTGGACGCGGGGCTGTTCTTCCTCGCGTACCAGCGTGACGTCCGCAAGGGCTTCATCCCGGTGCAGCGCAGCCTGTCGCGCACCGACGCGCTCAACGAGTACATCCAGCATGTGGGTTCGGCGGTCTTCGCCGTCCCGCCCGGCGTCCGCGACAAGGACGACTGGTGGGGCCGCGCGCTGTTCTCCAAGGAGGCGTAGCCGGTGCTTTCCAACTATCTGATCGGCCTGCGCGAGGGGCTCGAGGCCAGCCTCGTCGTCTGCATCCTCATCGCGTACCTGGTCAAGACGGGCCGCCGGGACGCCCTGCGGCCGATCTGGATCGGTATCGCCGTCGCCGTCACCGTCGCCCTCGGCTTCGGGTGCGTCCTCGAATTCGGCTCCCAGGAAATGACGTTCAAGGCCCAGGAGATGCTCGGCGGCTCGCTGTCGATCGTCGCCGTGGGCCTGGTGACCTGGATGGTCTTCTGGATGCGGCGCACCGCCCGGCACCTGAAGTCCGAACTGCACGGCAAGCTCGACGCGGCGCTGGCGATGGGCACGGGGGCGCTGGTCGCGACCGCGTTCCTGGCGGTGGGCCGGGAGGGCCTGGAGACCGCCCTGTTCGTCTGGGCGTCGGTGCACGCGGCGAGCGACGGCACCCCGCGCCCGCTGATCGGCGTCGCCCTGGGCCTGGCCACCGCGGTCCTCCTCGGCTGGCTCTTCTACCGCGGCGCCCTGAGGATCAACCTCGCCAAGTTCTTCACCTGGACCGGCGGCATGCTCGTCGTGGTCGCCGCGGGCGTGCTCGCGTACGGCGTCCACGACCTCCAGGAGGCCGACCTGGTCCCGGGTCTGACGAACCTGGCCTTCGACATCAGCGCCACCATCCCCCCGGACAGCTGGTACGGCACCCTCCTGAAGGGCGTCCTCAACTTCCAGCCGGACCCGACGGTCATCCAGGTCACGGTGTGGCTGGTGTACCTGATCCCGACCCTCGCGATCTTCCTCGCGCCGTCGGGCCTCCTCTCCCGGAAGGGGAACGGGAAGGGGGAGGCGCAGTCGCCTCCCGCGGTCCGCGAGGAAGTGTGACGGCCGGCGAGGTCACGGTGTGAGCGCGGTAGTTGAACCCGGCGTCCGCGCGTTTCCCCGCCCCGGTAGGGTTCGCCTCCGGGAAGGGGAAGGTGAAGTACCTGATGAGCAGGGATCGCGGGGCTCGCGGGCTTCGTAAGTACGGCCGGTTCGCCCTGGCGACCGGCGCGGCGACCGCTTTGTCCTTGACGGCGAGCGGGTGCGTGGTGGTGCACGGCGAGCGGGAGGTCCTCCCGGCGGCGAAGAAGAGCGAGGCCACGCGTGCCCTCGCCGGCTTCCTCACCGCGTACAACAAGGCACAGAAGGCAAACGACCGTTCGCTGGACGCGGGCCGGGTGACCGGTGCCCTCGCCGACATCGACGGAGCGAAGCTCGAGGCCGGCCACAAGACCGCCCCGGCCGGGAACACGGACTACACGCCGCTCAAGCTGACCGACGCGAAGTTCGCCATTCCCGCGAAGGCGGGCTGGCCGCGCTGGTTCGTCGCCGACACCGCCTCCAACCGCGACAAGAACCGCTGGGTTCTGGTCTTCACTCGCGGCAGCGCGAACGACGTGTGGCAGGTGTCGTATCTGACGGCCCTCGCGCCCGCCGACGTGCCGCGGTTCAAGAAGGACAAGGACGGCTGGGCCGAGCCCGTCACGGCGGACGACGCGGCGCTCGCCGTACGCCCCCAGAAGCTCGGTGCGGCCTACGCGACGTATCTGAAGAGCGGCGGCGACACGTTCGCGGACGGCCGGTTCACCTCCGGGCTGCGGGCGGGGCGCAAGAAGAACGCGAGCAAGCCGGGGCTGGCGCGCCAGTACATGGACGAGCCGCTGAACTCCGGCGACCACGCCCCGCTGGGGCTGCGCACCACGGACGGCGGGGCGCTGGTCTTCTTCGTCACGCACCACTACGAGAAGCAGACGGCCGCGCAGGGCGTGAACATCACGGTCAACGACCCGAACATCAAGGCCCTGATGACGGGTGACCCCAAGCAGTCCCTGACCATGGAGTTCGTCTCGAACCAGGCGGTACTGGACCCGGCGAAGGGCTCCGGCGACCAACGGGTGACGTTCCTGAGCAAGGTGGCGGGACTGACGGCGGCGAAGGGCGAGTAGCCGGCCGCCGCCGCCCGCTCCTCGCGGCTAGCCCTGGTGCGGCCAGGCGGCGAGCCGGTCGGTGTCGGCTCCCGCGTAGCGGGCGCACGCGTCCGTGAGGACTTCGAGGAGGGTCAGCGGGTCGGGCAGGGGGTGCTCGGGCCCTCGTACCCAGTCGACCGTCAGATCACCGGGCAGCTGGGCGGGCGGTACGAGGACGTACGAGCCCCGGCAGTGCCAGCGCAGGCCCGGATGCTCGTCCATCGTCTCGGGGTGGCAGTCCAGCTCGCAGGGCCACCACTCGTCCTCGTCCTCCGGCGTACCGCGCGTCAGCGTGAAGAAGAGCAGCCGTCCGTCGCCCGTCGCGGCGACCGGGCCGACCTCGATGCCGGAGGCGAGCAGCCGCTCCAGGGCCTCGTCGCCCGCCTCGCGCGGCAGGTCGAGCACGTCGTGCACCATGCCCGTGGCGGTGATGAAGTTGGCCTGCGGCTGGTGCCTGGCCCAGCGCTCGATCTGGGCGCGGTCGGTCGTGGACTGCGTCTGCCAGGCGAAGGAGACGGGGTGCCGGGCGGGCGTGGGACAGCCGACCCGGTCGCAGGAACAGCGGTAGCCGGCCGGATGCGCGGCCGGCGCGAGCGGCAGCCCGGCGTCGGCAGCGGCGAGCAGCAGGGCCTCACGGCCACCGGCGTTGTCGGCGGCCTCCTTCGGGCGGCGTCCACGCAGCCACTGGGAGATCCTGCCCTGCCCGCTCGTGCGGCGGCCGAACTCTGCGCTCATGTATCCCCTCGCCTCACTGTGGTGCGGACAGCGTGCCTCGCGGCCCACCGTCCCCCTATGGTCCCACCATCCTGCGCCCCAGGTGACCGGAGCTCTCATCCGGGGTGGCGGGGGCGATGCCGCCCACGTCCCGGGTCGAGTGTCATTGCGCCCTTTCACGGCATTTACCCCCCTACCGTGATCGGCATGGTCACATGGATCACGCTCACGGGTGTCGGGCTCGCGGGTCTCGCCGGTCTCACTCCGCCGGCCCTCACCGGACACGGCGGCGGCCCCGCCCCGCTGGAGTGGGGCACCGGCCCGCTGACGGTGGCCTCCCTGCCCCGCGTCGTCCAGGTCGCCCATCGCGGCGGCGCCCGCGAGGTGCCGGAGAACAGCATGGCGGGCCTGACGGCGGCGTACGCGCGCGGTACGGCGCAGGTGCTCGACCTCGACACCCGCATGCTGGGCGACGGGACCCTGGTGGTGCTGCACGACGCGACCCTCGACCGCACCACGGACACCCACGGCCCGGTGCGGGAACTGCGGCTCGCCGACTGGCGGAAGGTGCGGGTGCGCCCCGAGGGCAGGGTTCCCGGGACCTGGCGGGCGGAGCGGCCGCCGACGGTCGCCGAGGTGCTGGATCGTTTCGGCGGGCGGGTGGTGCTGATGCTGGAGGCCAAGGACCCGCAGAGCCTCGGCGCACTGGCCGGGCTGATCCGCGGCCGCGGTCTGGCGCGGTCGGTGTTCGTGAACTCCAACCGGCCGGAGGTGGCCCGGCGCGCCCACGGTCTCGGCCTGGTCACCCAGCTGTGGCGCTCGGCGGAGCAGCTGCGCACCGACCGGCCCGCGCGCTGGGCGTCGTACGTGGATCTGCTCGACGTCGACCACAAGGCGCGGGACGCCGATCTCGTACGGGCCGTACGGTCCGGGATCCCCCGGGTGTGGGCGCACACGGTGGTGACGCCCGCCCAGCGCGACCGGGTGCTCGCGCTGGGCTGCAACGGCGTCGTCACGGACGCGCCGGGGCGGCTGGCCCGCCACCCGGTGAAGCGCCCGAAGGGGTTCAGGACGGCCGGCGCGGAGCCAGGCCGTTGAGGGCGTAGTCGACGAGGGTGTCCGTGTAGGCGTGGGTGATCGGGCCGGTGCGCTGGAGCCAGCGCTGGGCGAGCGGGGAGACGAAGAGTTCGAGCGCGATGCGCGGGTCGACGTCGGGGCGTACGTCGCCGTGCTCCTGTGCGGAGCGCAGCCGCCGCACGTACAGCTGGAGCTGGGGTTCGAGGAGCTTGGTCACGAACTCGGCGCCGACCTGTTCGTCGACCACGCCCTCGGCGGCCAGCGCCCGGGCGGGGATGTCGAACTTGGGATCGAGGAGTTCATCGACGGTGGCCCGCAGGACGAGCTTGAGGTCGGCCGCGAGGTCGCCGGTGTCCGGGATGCCGTTCTCCCCCTGGCCGCCCTCCTGGCCGCCCTCCTCCGGGCCGGGCCGGGCCGCGGCCTCGGCGGCCTGGGCGCTCAGGTCCGTGAACGCCTCCAGGAGCACCTCCGCCTTAGACGACCACCAGCGGTAGATGGTCTGCTTGCCGACGCCGGCACGGGCGGCGATGCCCTCGATCGTGGTCCTCGGGTAGCCGACCTCGCCGACGAGGGCGAGGGCGGCGTCGTAGATCGCGCGACGGGACCTCGTACTGCGGCGGGTGGAGTCGGGGACGGCTTTCTTGACCATGGGCCGAACCTACCAGGGCGACAAGACGGGGCGTCTCGCATGCGCGGCTCTCCGCGGGTGCCCGCCTCGTGCGCGCTCCCGCGGGCGGCCTCCCCGGCGCCGCCTCAGGTGGAGGTGTCCTCCGGGGGCGGCCAGCCGTCGCCCCACTCCGCGTCCCGGGCGGCCTTGTACAGCGGCCCATGACGTTTCGTCACCGTCTCGCGGTGGAGGGACTCGTCCGGGCCGCACAGATCGAGGAGCACCTGGCCCTTGCGGATCTGCGGCTTGCGTACGACCCGGGTGGGCGCCGGTGCGACCGGGAAGCGGGCGGCCGCGACATAGCTGAACTTCTCGTCCTCGTAGGGCAGGGAGCCGCCCTTGACCTGGCGGTGCAGGGAGGAGCGGCTGACCCGGGCGGAGAAGTGGCACCAGTCCTCGCCGGGGACGATGGGGCAGGCGGCGCTGTGCGGGCAGGGCGCGGCGATACGGAAGCCGGCGGCGATCAGGCGCTCACGGGCGTCGATGACGCGGGTGTAGCCGTCCGGCGTGCCGGGCTCGATGATCACGACGGCCTGGGCGGCGGCCGCGGCGGCGTCCACGACCACGGTGCGGTCGGCCTCGGTCAGCTCGCCGAGGACGTAGGAGATGGTGACGAGATCGGTGCTCTCGACGGTGAGCGCCGCTCCGATACGAGAGCGCTGCCACTCGGCGGACTTCAGCGCCGGGTTCGCGGCGGCGATCTCACGGCCCAGCGCGAGCGCGGGCTCGGCCCAGTCGAGGACCGTGACCGGGCGCTCGCCGTCCCAGGTCGCACTCACGGCCCAGGTCGCCGCGCCGGTACCGCCACCGATGTCCACATGGCTCGCCGGGGTCCACTGCGGCACCGCGTCCGCGAACGCGTCCAGTGCCGCGCACACCGCCTCGAACGTCGCGGGCATCCGGTACGCGGCGTACGCGGCCACGTCGGAACGGTCCCGCAGCACCGGCGCGTGCGTCGGGGTCCGCCCCCGGTAGTTGGCGATCAGCCGGTCCACCGCCTGGGCGGCCTGCTTCGGCGGCAGCCCGGCGAGCAGCCCGGCGAGGGCGGAGCGCAGCGTGTCGGTTGCGGAGGCGGGGGCGTTCACCTCGCGATTCTCTCAGGTCCCGCGCACGGCTCGGGCCAGCCGTGTGCCCGCCGCCGCCCGCGGCCCGCTGTCCGCCGGCCGGCGTCGCGGATGCACCGTGTTGGCCAGCAGCACCAGGAACGTGTCCGTCGCCGGGTCGAGGACCAGCGACGTCCCGGTGAAGCCCGTGTGCCCCACCGCGCCCCGGCACGCCAGCGCGCCCATGAACCACGGCTGGTCGATGGCGAAGCCCAGGCCCGGCGGCGCGAGCATCAGCTCGACGAAGTCCGGGCCGAGGATGCGGGCGGGGCCGTACGAGCCGCCCGCGAGGAGGGTGCGGCAGAAGACCGCCAGATCGCGGGCCGTGGCGAACAGGCCCGCGTGGCCGGCCACTCCGCCGAGCGCCCAGGCGTTCTCGTCGTGGACCACGCCCCGCAGCATCCCGCGGTCCGCCTTCGCCCACGGCCGCCGCTGGTCCTCCGTCGCCGCCGCCCCCGGGCACGGCCCGAAGCCCGTCGCGGTCATCCCCAGCGGGCGGGTGATGCCGTCGCGCACGAGGACGTCGAGCGAGCGGCCGGTGATGCGCTCCAGGACGTACTGGAGGAGGAGCATGTTGAGGTCCGAGTAGCGATACGTCCCCGGCTCCGACGTCGGCGGTTCGGCGTGCAGCAGCGCGAGGCGCGCCGCGTCCGAGGGGCAGTCGTAGAGCGGGAGTTCGGGCCGCAGCCCGGAGGTGTGGGTGAGCAGCTGCCGTACGGTGATGCCGTGCTGGGCGGCCGCGCGGAACTCCGGCAGGTACGCCGCCACCCGCGCGTCGATGCCGAGCGTGCCGCGCTCCAGCTGCTGCATCGCGGCGACCGCGGTGAACAGCTTGGTGAGCGAGGCCAGGTCGAAGGGCGTGTGCACGGTCATCGGCACCCGTGCCGCGGGCGGCAGTTCGACGCCCGCGTCCTTCTTCTCGTCGTACGCCGCATAGCGCACCGCCCACCCCGCCGCCTCCTCCACGGCGATCACCGGACCGCGTCCGGCGACCACCACGGCGCCCGCCGCCCAGGGGCGCTCGCCCTCGGTGAGGCCGCGCACGTCGTGGACGAGCCGGGTCAGTTCCCGCGGGTCGAGGCCGGCTCGCTCCGGGGTGTCGATGCGCAGTCTCGGTGCGCTCAGCTGTCCTCCCCCACGCTCTCGGCCGCGCTCGGGCCGGGGGTCCCCCCACCCTGCTCGCTCGCACGCCTCTTCCAGGGACGGCACAGTGCCATGAAGCAGGCGACGGCCACCAGTGCCGAGGCCAGTTGGACGACGGCCATCGGGACGGCGGTGTGCTCGCCCGCGATGCCGACGAGCGGCGAGGCGACCGCGCCGATGAGGAAGGAGCAGGTGCCGAGCAGGGCGGACGCGGAGCCGGCCGCGTGCCGGGTGCGCATCAGGGCGAGGGCCTGGGTGTTGGGCAGGGCCAGGCCCATCGCCGACATCAGGACGAACAGCGCGGCGGCGACCGGGGCGAGCCCGACGTGGCCGAAGACACCGGTGGACATCAGGAGCAGGGCGGTCGCGGCGAGCGTGATGACGCCGAGGCCGACCGCGAGGACACGGTCGAGACCGACCCGGCCGACCAGGACCTTGCCGTTGATCTGACCGGCGATCACCAGACCGACGGAGTTGAGGCCGAACAGGAGGCTGAAGGTCTGCGGGGAGGCGCCGTAGATCTCCTGGATCACGAAGGGCGAGGCGGAGATGTACGCGAACAGCGCGGCGAAGGCGAAGCCGCCGGCGAGCATGTAGCCGGTGAAGGCGGCGTCGGCGAGCAGCGTACGCATGGAGCGCAGGGCCTCGCCGACGCCCCCGTCGTGGCGTTCGGCGGGGTCGAGGGTCTCGGGGAGCCTGGTCCACACGAGCGCGGTGAGCGCGATGCCGACGACGGTGAGGACGACGAAGACGCCCCGCCAGTCCGTGACGCGCAGGATCTGGCCGCCGATGAGGGGAGCGACGATCGGGGCGACCCCGGAGATCAGCATGAGGGTGGAGAAGAACCGGGCCATCGCCACGCCGTCGTACAGGTCGCGCACCACGGCCCGCGCGATCACGATCCCGGCGGCGCCCGCGAGGCCCTGCGCGAGCCGGAAGGCGACGAGCAGTTCGACGTTCGGCGCGATCGCGCACAGCGCGGTGGCCACGATGTAGACGACGAGCCCGGTGAGCAGCGGCCGCCGGCGTCCCCACTTGTCGCTCATCGGCCCGACGACGAGCTGCCCGAACGCCATGCCCGCCAGGCACGCGGTGAGGGTGAGCTGCACGGTCGCGGCCGGGGCGTGCAGCGACCTGGTGACCTCCGGCAGCGACGGCAGGTACATGTCCATGGCCAGCGGCGGCGTGGCGGTGAGCCCGCCGAGCACGAACGTGACGAGGAGACCGGTACGGCGCAGGGCCGCGCCGCGCGCCGTACCGGACGGCTGCCGCGGGGGCCGCGGCGCCTTCGGGGACGGTGTGTGCGCGGGCTGCCGGGCCCGCGGGGACGGTACGGGCGCCGGGGCGGCGACCGCCGTGTTCGGTATGTCCCCCGCCGGGCCTTCCTGGCCGGGCGTGGTACGGCCCCGCTCGGGCATCTGCCCCTCCCTTTTCGTTCGGTCCGCGACCTATGCTCTCAGCTCGTACGGGGTGGCAGGGGTGCGAACCGAGGGGTGGACATGTCCAGCGAACGTGTGCGGTGGGGGATTCTGGCCACCGGAGGGATCGCGGCGGCGTTCGCGGCGGATCTGGTGGATCTGCCGGACGCGGAGGTCGTGGCGGTGGCCTCGCGCAGCGAGGAGTCGGCGAAGACGTTCGCCGAACGGTTCGGGATACCCCGGGCGTACGGCGAGTGGGGCGCCCTCGCCGAGGACGAGGACGTCGATGTCGTGTACGTGGCCACCCCGCACTCGGCGCACCGGGCCGCCGCCGGGCTGTGCCTGGAGGCCGGGCGCGGTGTGCTGTGCGAGAAGGCGTTCACGCTGAACGCGCGCGAGGCGGAGGAACTGGTCGCGCTCGCGCGGCGGCACGACGGCTTCCTGATGGAGGCCATGTGGATGTACTGCAATCCGCTGGTGCGGCGGTTGAAGGCGCTGGTGGACGACGGGGTGATCGGTGAAGTGCGCACCGTTCAGGCGGACTTCGGCCTCGCGGGCCCCTTCCCGCCGTCGCACCGGCTCCGCGACCCCGCGCAGGGCGGCGGAGCGCTGCTCGATCTGGGCGTCTATCCGGTCTCGTTCGCGCAGTTGCTGCTGGGGGAGCCCTCGGACGTCGCGGCGAGAGCGGTGCTCTCGGAGGAGGGCGTCGACCTCCAGACGGGAGCGCTGCTCTCCTGGGAGAGCGGCGCTCTCGCTTCGGTGCACTGCTCCATCAGCGGTGGTACGCCCGTCTCCGCCTCGGTCACCGGTTCCGCGGGCCGGATCGACATCCCGCACGGCTTCTTCTTCCCGGACCGCTTCGTCCTGCACCGGGACGGCCGCGACCCCGAGGAGTTCACGGCCGACCCGGCGGCCGGCCCCCGCAACAGCCTCAAGCACGAGGCGGCGGAGGTGATGCGTGCCCTGCGTGCGGGCGAGACCGAGTCGCCGCTCGTCCCCCTGGACGGCACGCTCGCGGTGATGCGGACGCTGGACGCGATACGGGAACGGGTCGGGGTGCGTTATCCCGGCGAGGGGCGCTGAACGAACGTTCGTAAGCTGTCCCGGAGCCGGGCCGGCGGGGCGGTCCGCAGGACGAACGTTCGTAAGCTATCCCGGGGTCACCCCGGCAAGGCAGCCGACAAGACGAACGTTCGTAAGCCAAAGCCGACCCGTCGCCACCCGCCCCCTCACACCGGCTTCAACCCCTGCTCCCCCACCTCGGTCACGAACGACGCGGCCGTCGTGAGCGGCGCTCCCTGCGTCGTCACGGCGGACACCGTCTTGAAGTCGGCCCGCGCCGCCTCCCGGCCCAGCTCGACCGTCACATAACCCCGCCGCCCGTTGTAGAACTTCAGATGCGGGTTGGCGGTCATGTACGTGTTCCAGTTCGCCGGCTTCTCGGCGCCGTCCTTGCCGCTGGAGACCGACGTCGCCACGATCTCCGTGCCGAGCGTCGCCGACGACGGGTCGTCGAAGTCGTCCTTGATGTCGAAGGCGTACCCGACGTGGACGTCACCGGTGAGCACCATCAGGTTCTCGACGCCGGCCGACTGCGCCCCGGCGAGGACCCGTTCGCGCGAGGCCCGGTAGCCGTCCCAGGCGTCCATGGACACCTTGGCGGCGGCGTTCAGGTCCAGCTTGCGCTGCGAGAAGGTGACCTGCTGCGGTACGACGTTCCACAGCGCCCGCGAGTCGCGCCAGCCGTCGATCAGCCAGCGCTCCTGCGTCGCGCCGGTGATGGTGCGCGCCGGGTCGTCCGACTCCGGGCCGGGGACGTGCGCTCCGTCGCCGTACGCCTGGTTGGAGCGGTACTGGCGCGTGTCGAGGATGTCGAACTGGGCCAGTCGGCCCCAGCCCAGACGCCGGTACATCCGGGCGTCCGGTCCGTCCGGCAGCTGGGGGCGGCGCAGCGGCTGGTTCTCCCAGTACGCGCGGTAGGCGGCGGCACGGCGCAGCAGGAACTCCTCGGGCGGGTCCTCGTTCTCGTCGATGTCGCCGGCGTAGTTGTTCTCGGTCTCGTGGTCGTCCCAGGTGACGACGAAGGGGTGCGCGGCGTGGGCGGCCCGCAGGTCCGGGTCGGACTTGTAGAGGGCGTACCGCAGCCGGTAGTCCTCCAGCGTCGTGGTCTCGTGGTTGAAGAGGTCGGGCAGGACGCGGTCGGTGTACTTCCGGGCGCCGCCGGCCGAGTTGACCGCGTACTCGTACAGGTAGTCGCCGAGGTGGAAGACGACGTCGACGTCGTCCTCGGCGAGATGCCCGTACGGGGTGAAGTAGCCGTCGTGGTAGGCCTGGCAGGAGACGGCGGCGAACCTGAGGCCGGCGACCCGGTCGCGGGTGGCGGGCGCGGTGCGGGTGCGGCCGGTCTCACTGACCCAGCCGCCGGCCCGGAAGCGGTAGTAGAGGACCCGGTCGGGGTCGAGGTGGCCGACCTCCACGTGGACGGCGTGGTCGAACTCGGGGTGTGCCGTCGCGGTCCCGCGTCTGACGATCCGGCGGAACCTGGCGTCGTGGGCCAGTTCCCAGCGCACGGCGACGCGTTCCGGGGGCAGGCCGCCGTCGGCCTGGTAGGGCGCCGGGGCGAGCCGCGTCCACAGGAGTACCGAGTCGGGCAGCGGGTCGCCGGAGGCCACGCCGAGGGTGAACGGGTCGTCGGTGAGCTTCGCCGCGTCGAACTCGGCGGCGCCGGCCACGCCCGCGCCGGGCAGGTTGACGGCGAAGGCGAGCGCGGCGGCCGCGCCGGTGACGGTGAGGAAACGGCGGCGCCCGAGGTGACGGGCGGCGGCGCGGAGTTCGGGGGCGTGCTGAGACGGATGCTGGTGGCCTGCGGGTGTCATCTGGCCCTCCCCTGACGGTTGTTGTACAAGGCATTGGAGTGGCCAGGGTCAACGATCTCCTGTCGCGTACACAACAGTCGGGTGTCGGACAGATGAGTTCCGTATGCCGGACCGCCCGGCCTGCGTACGCACAGCCCCTCCCGCCCCTCCCGTACGCTGCGGGCCCATGAATGCCATGCAGACGAAGATCGCGGTGGTGACCGGGGCGGGGTCCGGAATCGGCCGTGCCGTGGCGGCGGAACTGCTGCGCACCGGCTGGTCGGTGGCGCTCGCGGGCCGTCGGCCGGACGCCCTGGCGGACACGGCGGCGCTGGTGCCCGAGGGCGACTCCCTGGCCGTACGCACCGACGTCTCGCGGCCGGACGACGTGGCGGCGCTGTTCGCGGCCGTGCGGGAGCGGTTCGGCCGGCTGGACCTGCTCTTCAACAACGCGGGTACGTTCGGCCCGGGCGGGGTGCCGGTCGAGGAGCTGTCGTACGACGCCTGGCGCCATGTCGTGGACACGAACCTCAACGGCGCGTTCCTGTGCGCGCAGGCGGCGTACCGGCACATGAAGGAGCAGGACCCGCAGGGCGGCCGGATCATCAACAACGGCTCGATCTCGGCGCACACGCCCCGGCCGCAGTCGGTCGCGTACACGGCGACCAAGCACGCGCTGACGGGCCTGACCAAGTCACTGTCCCTGGACGGGCGTCCGTACCGGATCGCGGTCGGTCAGATCGACATCGGCAACGCGGCGACCGACATGACCGAGCGGATGCGGAGCGGAGTTCTCCAGGCGAACGGGGAGTTGGCGGCCGAGCCCGTCATGGACGTGGCCGATGTGGCGCGCACGGTGCGACACATGGCCGAACTGCCACTGGAGGCGAATGTGCAGTTCGCGACCGTGCTGGCGACTGCGATGCCGTACGCGGGCCGCGGCTGATCCACTTGGCGCAGGCGAATCTACACAAGCGGAATGCGAACATCCGGACCGTTGTGGCATGTGACGGGCTTATGCTCAAACCCTCCTTCACCAGAACTTCACATATGGAGCAGAGGGCTTCCGCCGGCCGCACGGTCCACACCGAGGGGGGAAGGCGGCAGTCGCTCCGTGGCACCGGGTGGGGGCGGACCTTGCGTGGGACCGCGAGGTGAGCACCGGGCCACGGGGCGGCTGCCGCGAACTTCGGCACCAGGCCCCCCGGGGGCTGCCGGTGAGCGTCAGCGCCGGGCCCGGCCGTTCGTCTCCCCCGCCCCCGGCTCCTTCTCCGCCGCCGCCTTCGCTTTCCCTTCCCCCTTCGCGTTCCCCTTCGCCTTCGCCCTCGTCTTCGTCCTCGTCTCCGCGCCGGCTTCCGTCCTGCGCCGGCGGGTGCGCAGGGCGACCGCCCCGCCCGCCAGCAGCGCCACCGCTCCCCCGGCCCCGGCGACCAGCCCCCACGACGAGTGCCCGCCGGCCGTGGACGCCCGCGCCCCGGCCGCCGGCTTGGCCGCCGCGGCGCTCGGGGTCGCCGTCGCGGTGGCCCCGCCCTCACTGATCGGATCGACCAGCGTGCCCACGGGCTTGGCACTCGCCGCGTGTGCGAAGCCCCAGTCGAGGAGCTTGGCGGTCTCCTCGTAGACGCCGTTGCCGCCGGACTTCGGATGCATCACGGTCACCAGCAGCGTGCGGCCGCCGCGGGTGGCGGCGCCGGTGAAGGTGTTGCCCGCGTGGCTGGTGTAACCGTTCTTGACGCCGATCAGACCGTCGTACGTCTCCATGCCCCACGCGCCGGTCAGCAGGCGGTCCGTGTTCTGGATCTGGAAGGTCTTCTTCCGGCCGGCCGGGAAGTCGGCGGTCCGCGTGGCGCAGTAGTCGCGGAAGTCGGCGTCGGCGAGACCGTGCCGGGCGAAGAGCGTCAGGTCGTACGCCGACGACAGCTGCCCCTTGTGGTCGAAGCCGTCCGGGCTCACCACATGGGTGTCCAGGGCCTGCAGATCCTCCGCCTTGGCCTGCATCTGGGCGACCGTCTCGGCGACACCGCCGTTCATGTGACTGAGCACGTGCACCGCGTCGTTGCCGGAACGCAGGAAGACGCCGAGCCACAACTGCTCGACGGTGTACGTCGTTCCGGCCTGGACGCCGACGAGGCTGGAGCCCGCCGGGATGCCGACCAGGTCGTCCGCGGTCACCGTGTGCCGCTCGGCGCGCTCGAACTTCTTCAGCACCGTGTCCGCGAACAGCATCTTCAGCGTGGACGCGGGCGCGAGCCGCCGGTGCGCGTTGTACGCCGCGAGCACCTCGCCGCTCTCGTGGTCGGCGACCAGCCAGGCGCGGGCGGTCAGCTTCTTGGGCAGGCCCGAGGCGCCGCTCACCTGGACACCGGAGCGGCCGAGCCGTTCACCGCCGATCACGGTTGCGGCGGACGCGGACGCGGGGGCGGCGGCGGCCAGGGGCGCGGCCGCGGCGAGGCCGAGGACGGCCCGACGGGAGAGGCGGGAGGAGTCACGCATTCGGGGACCGTACAAAGTGAGTCCGTGGCGTCCCACAGCGGGGTGACAAAGGCATGGCAAAGGCGGGGTCATGACGGAGTCACCGCGGGCGCGAAGAGGCGCGCGGAGGGCCCCGGGAGAGGCCGGGAGAGGCCGGGAGAAACGGGTCCGCCCCGTGCGCCGCTCCACCGTCCCACCGGACAACGCGCACCGGGCGAACCCGTCCTTTCTCTTCACCAAGGAGCCATTCAACTGGGGATTCCTGGCAATACGCCCTCCACAGCTTAGGAATCCGCTGTCTTATGCAAATTTGATTCCGGGCCCCACTTTCTCAGCCCAGACACATCCTTTACTCAGGACGACTCAAAGGTTTCTCCCTAGCTTGTGGCAGCGCCCACAGCGGGCGCCAAGAACCTTCGAGGAACGGGATGTTTGGCATCTATCTCAAGCGCGAGCTGAGCCGGCGCAAGAAGGCGGCTCTGGTCATCGCCATGGGTCTGGCGCTCGGTATCGCCCTGGTCATCACCGTCAACTCGGTGTCGGCCGGCATGCAGCAGGCACAGGACAAGGTCCTCAAGTCGCTGTACGGGCTCGGCACGGACATGACCGTCACCAAGGCCCAGGCGGCGCCCTCCGGCAACGCCTCGGGCAGACCCAAGTTCGACTTCGACGCCAAGTCGGACAGCAGCGACACCCAGAGCTCGGACCGGGTGATGACGCAGGGCGGTCAGGCCCTGAAGTCCTCGCTCGTCGAGAAGGTCGCGGCCCAGAAGGGCGTGGCGAGCGCGGTGGGCGCGCTGAGCCTGAACGTCACCAAGGTCGACGGTTCCTTCACCCAGGGCAAGGCGAAGTCGTCGACCACCCAGCAGCAGGGCGGCGGCCAGGGCGGTCCCGGCGGCGGCACCAGCACCGGCCAGCCGCAGGTGCAGGGCGGCGGCGCCTCCTTCGACGTGAACTCGTACTCGGTGGCCGGCGTCGACGTCACCCACCAGGACCTCGGCCCGCTCGCCACGTCGAAGATCACCAAGGGCAAGACGTTCACGACGTCGCAGACCAACGCGAAGGTCGCGGTGCTCAGCAAGTCGTACGCCAAGGAGAACAAGTACACGGTCGGCAAGACCATCAAGATCTCCGGCACCAAGTACACGGTCATCGGTATCGCGACGCCCGACAGCAGCGAGTCGACCACCGACGTCTACCTGCCGCTGAAGCAGGCGCAGACGCTCGGCGACTCGAAGAACAAGGTCACCACGATCTACGTCAAGGCGACCGACTCGAAGCAGATCGACACCGTCAAGACGACCATCCAGAAGAACATCGACGGGACGACGGTCACCACCTCCGCCGACCTCGCGGACACCGTCTCCGGTTCGCTGTCGACGGCCTCCAACCTGGCGACCAGCGTCGGCAAGTGGCTGTCCATCGCGGTCCTCGTCGCCGCGTTCCTCGTCGCCGCGCTGCTCACCTCCTCGGCGGTCAGCCGGCGCGTCCGTGAGTTCGGCACGCTGAAGGCGCTCGGCTGGCCCAGCGGCAAGGTCACCCGGCAGGTCGTGGGCGAGTCCATCGTGAACGGTCTGCTCGGCGGCGCCCTCGGCATCGCGATCGGTCTCGCGGCGGCGTACTCGGTCACCGCGATCAGCCCGACACTGACCGCGCAGCTCGGCTCCGGCGGGGGCGCTATGGGCGGCGGTCCCGGCGGCCAGGGCGGTCCCGGCCGGCAGGCCGCGTCCACCACCATGGACATCGCGCTGTCCGCGCCGGTCTCGCTGACCACCATCGCGCTCGCCGCGGGCCTGGCCATCGCCGGCGGTCTGATCGCCGGTGCGATAGGCGGCTGGCGCGCCTCCCGGATGCGCCCCGCCGACGCGCTGCGCAGCGTCCAGTAACCCTCTCCCTCCCCCTCCCCCCGACCGGGGCGCTCGTGTCCGTTCCCCCCGGGTCACGGCGCCCCGACCCCTTCCTTCTTCCTTCACGCTTTCACGGAGAACCCATGTACAAGCTCACCGGCGTCACCAAGCGCTACACGCGGGGCAAGGAGACGGTGGAGGCGCTGCGCGGCATCGACCTCGTCATCGAGGACGGCGACCAGCTCGTCATCCAGGGCCCCACGGGCGGCGGCAAGTCCACCCTCCTCCAGATGATCGGCGGCCTCGACCGTCCGTCCGCCGGCAGCGTCGAGCTGGACGGCGTGGACCTCGCCTCCATCAGCGAGGCCAAGCTGACCCGGCTGCGCGCCGAGAAGATCGGCATCATCTTCCAGGCGTTCAACCTCATTCCGACGCTGACCGCGCAGGAGAACGTCGAGACCGCGCTCGTGCCGCTGGGTGTGAAGCCCGCGGAGCGGCGCGAGCGGGCCGCGGACGCGCTGCGCTCGGTGGGCCTCGGCGAGCGGCTCAGCCATGTTCCGACCGAGCTGTCCGGCGGTCAGCAGCAGCGTGTCGCCATCGCCCGCGCGCTGGTCAAGAAGCCGAAGGTGCTGCTCGCCGACGAGCCGACCGGCAACCTCGACGAGGGCACCCGCGACGACATCATGGGCCTGCTCGAAGGGCTGTGGCACGAGTACGGGCTGACGTTCATCATGGTCACCCACGACTCGTCGATCGCCCGCCGGGCACCGCGCCTGGCCACCATCAAGGCCGGGCAGCTCACACTGACCGAGCAGGGCGGCGGGCTGCGGCGCGCCGCGGCACCCCAGTACGCCGAGCAGGGCGGCGGCCCGTACGGGCAGTAGCGGCTCGTACGGGCAGTAGCGGCGGCTCGTACGGGCGTTGGCAGTACGGCCGGTCAGGGGGGACTGATCCCCCCTGACCGCGGCCGCTCACCTCCCGAGAACGAGGGTGTGCGGGACGCCGTACGGGCGATCAGGCCTGACCGGTCTCGAAGTGGGAGATCCGGCCGTTGTCCTCGACGACGAAGCTCCACTTCGTGCGCATCTCGCCCCAGGTGTCGTTGCGGTAGCGGGCGATGAGGGCGCGGCCGCCCTTGGACTCGTTGTCGACGTTCATGTGGCCGTGGGAGGAGAAGATCTCCCGCTCGGTCCAGTCGGTGAGGTCACGGTCGGCCCCGTCGTCGGACATGGTCGCGCCGGAGGCGAGGAGGGCCTGGAACGCGTCCCGGTCGTGGGCGTTCACCGCGGTGACGAAGGCCCGGACGGCCGGGTCACTGAGTTTCGCTACCTGAATCGTCATGCCAGCAGACTCACACCGGCCCCCGGGCCTCGCCACCCGAACGGCGGCGCGGGCCGGTCGGGCACGGGTGATCGGTGCGACGGTGGAGGCACGGGAGGGGTTCGTTTCCCACTGTGTTTCCCGCTGTGTTTCCCGCTGTTCGTTCCGTCTGTTCCGGGAGTCGTCGTGACCTGTTTCGACCGAAGTGATCTGGGACTGCTGCTGCTCCGTCTGGGCACCGGCGGGGTACTGGCCGCGCACGGAGCGCAGAAGCTGTTCGGGTGGTTCGGCGGGGCCGGACTCGAGGGAACCGGTCAGTTCATGGAGTCCGTGGGCTACGCGCCGGGGAAGGCGAGCGCCACGGCGGCGGGACTCGCCGAGGCCGGCGGGGGCACGCTCCTCGCGCTGGGGCTCGCGACCCCCGCGGCGGGTGCGGCGGCGGCCGGCGCCATGGTGGGCGCGGCGGCGGTGCATGCGCCCAACGGGTTCTTCGCGCAGAGCGGCGGCTACGAGTACGCCGCGACCCTGGCCCTGTTGGGGGCGGGTCTCGCGGTGACGGGGCCGGGACGGTTGTCCGTGGACCATCGGCTCGGTCACGCCGTGAACCGCGGGTGGATGGTTCCGGTGGCGCTGGGTGTGACGGCGGCGGGCACGGCGGTGGTGGTGGGGGCGCGCAACAAGCGGCTGCGGCGGGCGGCACAGGGCGAGCAGGAGATGCTGTTCGAGGAGTGACGGGGCGTGGCAGGCTGCGCGCATGAGTGATCAGGGCATGGCTCCGGACGCATCCGCCGACCCCTGGGGGTCGATCGAGGACCTGCACTCCTGGCTGGACGCCCACCGGGCGCACGGCGGTCAGGAGGGCCTCCTGCTGCGCGTGCTGAAGCTGTCGGAGGAGGTCGGCGAGGTCGCCCAGGCGGTGATCGGGGCGACGGGCCAGAACCCGCGCAAGGGGACGACACACACGTGGGAGGACGTGCAGGCGGAACTGTGCGACGTGGTGATCACGGCGATGGTGGCGCTGCGCACGCTCGGCCCGGACGCGCGGGACGTGTTCGCCGCGCATCTGGCGAGGGTTACGGAGCGATCGCTGGGACCCCGAACCCCTTGAGGGGCGGCAGGACTTGACCACGGGCTACGAGCAACGGACGTATGCCGCCGGTGCCCTGGACGTCCGTCCGGTCGTCCGGTGTACGCACGACCGGAGTTGTTCACCCGGTGTACGTAGCGGGGCCGCCCCACGTTGGCGGGCGCGGCTGAGTCTTCTCGTCGACATCGAGCCGACGAAAGGGTCCCTGTGCTGGACTACGTTTCCCCCAAAGGCCGTCGTGCGGTTGCCGTGGCCACCGGAGTGCTTACGCTCGCCATCATGGGACCAGGTACGGGAAGCCAGGCGCGGGCGGCGAGTTTCGGCACCCCCGGCATCACACTGTCCGCGGCGTATCTGTCCGGCGCGGTCGGCGCGGCCGGGGACCCGGCCGTGACCGTGACCGTCGCGCAGAGCGGTGCCGACGCCGGGGCGCTCACGGTCACCGTCACCAAGAGCAGCAGGACCTCCGTGGCCACGACCGCCGACGTCGCCGTGACCGGCACCGGCGCCACCCGCCGGGTCGCCGTCGCCGCCCGCGGCCAGGGCTACACCGACCTCACGCTCAAGGTCACCGGCGTGGACGGGCAGAGCGCCTCGAAGACCCTGCACTACGCGGCGTCCGCCGCCGTCCAGCACGGCGCCGACACCCGCTACTTCACCGGTTCCAGCGACGCCTCGGCCGCCGTCGACGTGGGCGGGGGCCACGTGGTGGTCGCGGACGACGAGTCCAACGTCCTTCGTCTGTACGACCGTTCGGTGTCCGGCGCGCCCCTGAAGACCTGGGACTTCAGCTCGCGGATCGGGGTCTCGAAGGAGGTCGACATCGAGGGCGCCGCCCGCGTCGGCGACACGATCTACTGGACCGGCTCGCTCGGCAACAACAAGGACGGCGAGTACAAGTCCGCCCGCAACACGCTGTTCACGACCAAGGTGACCGGTTCGGGCGCGAGCACCTCCCTGTCGTACGGCGGCTCGTACGCGAAGCTCCGCGAGGACCTGGTGGCCTGGGACGAGGCGAACGGCGACCGCTACGGCTTCGCGGCGGGCACCGCGGACGGCCAAGTGCCCAAGCAGATCGACGGGTTCAACGTGGAGGGCCTGGAGTTCGCGCCCGGCTCGACCACGACCGCGTACCTCGGTTTCCGCGCCCCGCTGGCTCCCGCGGTGCCGGGCGGCAGGGCGCTCCTCGTCCCCGTCACCAACATCGACAAGGTGGCGACGGGCTCGTCCGCCGTCTTCGGTGCGCCGATCGAGCTGGACCTCGGCGGGCTTTCGGTCCGTGACATCCGTAGGAACGCGGCGAACCAGTACCTGATCCTCGCCGGTTCCTGGGCCGCCGACGACAACTCCGACCCGTACGCCCTCTACTCCTGGGACGGCGTCCCGGCGCACGCCCCGGTCAAGCGCCTCGACCTGCCGACCAGCGATCCGGGCGGCTGGGAGTCGGTCGTCGACGTGCCCGACCTCACCGTGTCCGGGGCCCGCGCCCAGCTGCTCACCGACGCCGGCTCGGCGGACCTGTACGGCGACGGCACGGAGGCCAAGGACCTCACCCACGACGAGTGGAAGAAGGCGCGGACGACCTGGTTCACGGTCACGAACTGAGCGCACGCGGCCGGGGCGCGGCCGCGGGCACGGTGGCTGCCTCGGCCGTTTCGGCTTGCCCCCGGCCTCGCGGCCGTACCGGCTTACCCCCCGGCCTCGGTCGGCGCAGGAGCCGCGGTCGGGAATGGCGCACGCCGGGACCGCCCCGCCCCGTGCTGCGCGATCACGCGTCGGGTTCAGCTCATTGCGTGAGCCGCTGTTAGACGGTCATGAGCACGGCGGGGCGAGTTCCCGGCCGCGGACGGGTGTCGCCATTGCCCTGTATGTCGCGGGCGAGGAGCATCGGCGGGGAGCCGAGTCCCAGCTGGAGGATCCGCATGGCAGCACCGCAGCAGACGCCCGCCTCCCCCGCCGTCCGTCTGATCTTCGAGTACGAGGGCGATACGGTGCGCCTCGTCTCCCAACAACCGGTCGATGCGGTGATCAGTGGCTTCGACGCCCCGCCCGAAGTGCGTCCCGGCAACTTCGTGGAGGTACGGGACGACAGTGGGCGGCGTCTCGCCCGCGTCCCCGCCCGCGGCGCCTTCGTGGAGAGCGCCGAGGTCTTCCCGGAGGACCACGCGGAGCCGATCACCCGGGTCGACGTGGAGGCCCGGGGGGCGTTCACGGTGATCCTCCCGGCACCGGCCGCGGCCACCCAGGTCGCCGTCGTCCGGGTCGCGCCGACGGGTCCCGAGGAGGGTGTGGCGCCAGGCGGCGGCGCCACCAGTCCACCGCCGGGAGCGGCGCCGGCCGTCGACCTCGCCACCTTCCGGCTCGAGCGGTAGGCGGCGGAGATGACCACGTCCGACGGCACCGTTCAGGGCCACACCCAGATCTTCGGATCCGCGCCGCGCAACCGGGCCTTCACCGTCGTACTGCTCGGTGACGGGTTCACCGCCGCCCAGCAGACCGACTTCAACAACGCCTGCGCGGCCTTCGTCACCGCGTTACGCGCCACTCCGCCCTACGACGAGCTCTCGCCGGCCATCAACGTCTGGCGGGTCAACGTCGCCTCCACCGACTCGGGCGCCGACGATCCCGCCGCGGCCGGCGGCACCGGCGCGACGGCACGCACCTATTTCGACGCGAGTTTCGGCGGCAACGGCATCCGGCGCCTCCTCATCTGCAACAACTCGACGGTCCTGACGACGGCCGCCGCGCAGGTGCCGGAGTTCTCCGTCGCCATCGTCGTCGTGAATTCCACGGTCTACGGGGGCAGCGGCGGGTCCGTCGGCACGTACTCCCTGGCCGGCGGCGCGACGGAGATCGCCCTCCACGAGATCGGGCACACCGCGTACGGTCTGGCGGACGAATACGCGTACTACGCCGGCGGCAACGAGACCGGGCACGATCACCATCCGGCGGGCGAGCCGGCCGAGCCGAACGTCACACTCAACACCCAACGCGCTTCCCTCAAGTGGGGCTGGGCGGTCGCCGCGAGCACGGCCCTGCCGACGATGAGCAACCCGGACTGCTCGACCGTGGACGGCCGGGCGAGCACGGTTCCCGCCGGGACGGTCGGCTGCTTCGAGGGTGCGCACTACTACCACTGCGGCGCGTTCCGGCCCGAGTACGACTGCAAGATGCGCGCGCTCGGCATCCCGTTCTGCCGGGTGTGCCGGCAGGTGATCTGGAACCGGATCGGCCCGCTCGCGACGCTGCCCGCCCGTCCCCGCACACCGATCAGCGTCGTCGCCCGCTATCCCGAGCATCTCGACGTCTTCGCGGTGGCGGCGGACGGGCGCACCATGTCCGACTGGTGGGACGCGGGCAGTGGCTGGGCCGGCTGGTTCCAGGTCTCGGGCGGGCTCGCCTCGCCCGGCGGAGCGGGCTCTCCGGTCACCTCGGTGGCGCGGTACGCGGGCCATCTCGACCTGTTCGTCGTCGGCACCGACAGCCGGGTCTACAGCACCTGGTGGGACCAGTCGAGCGGCTGGGCCGCCTGGTTCCGGGTCGGCACGCTCGTCGCGCGGCCCGGTTCGACGGTCAATGTCGTCAGCCGTTACAGCGACCACCTGGATCTGTTCACCACCGGGTCCGACGGCCGGACGATGTCGACGTGGTGGGACGCGCGTACCGGCTGGGCGGCGGACTGGTTCCACGTCAGCGGCGGTGTCGCGGCGAACGGCGCGACCGTCACCGCCGTCGCGCGCCACCCGTTCCACCTCGACGTGTTCACGGTGGGGACGGACAACCGGGTCTACAGCGCCTGGTGGGACGAGCGCAGCGGCTGGTCGGCGTGGTTCGCGCTGCCGGGCATCGTCTGCCGGCCGGACTCCACCGTGACCGCGGTGGCGCGCCATCGCGACCATCTGGACCTGTTCACCACCGCGTCCGACGGCCGGATCATGTCGACGTGGTGGGACGCGCGCAGTGGCTGGGCCCCGTGGTTCCAGGTGTCGGGCGGTGCGGCGTCGGCGGGCTCGCCCGTGACCGCCGTGGTGCGCTACACGAACCACATGGACCTGTTCGTCGTCGGTACTGACAACCGGATCTACTCGACCTGGTGGCACGACACCACGGGGTGGGCCGCCTGGTTCAACGTGTCCGGCGGCGTCGCCAAGCCCGGCAGCCAGGTCGCGGCGCTGTCCCGGGTCACCGAACACCTGGACGTGTTCGCGGTCGGCTCGGACGGCCTCGTCCACAGCGCCTGGTGGGACGCGTCGGGCGGCTGGTCGGGCTGGTTCCAGCTCGGCATCACCTGAGCGGGCCCGAGCAGCCACCCGAAAGGGCTCTGACCTGGCCATGTGGCCAGGTCAGAGCCCTGAGGACAGACGAGTCGGCCGCGCGTGCGGACCCCGTTTCCTGAAATCCCCCCGCTCCGTGCGACGGACCCGCCGCCCTGCCCCGTAGAGCAGACGACATCAGCTCACAGGGAGGGGAGCGCGACATGGCAGGGCACAGGGTCAGAGGCACCAGGGGTACGGCGATCGCGGCGGCGACCATGGCGGTTCTGACCGCGTCACAGGCGCCGGCGGCGGTCCCGGCACGGGCCTCCGTACCCCCGCGGCAGGCGCCCGCCGAGCACGGGCCGAGCGCGTCGGGCGACACCCGGTACCGCACCGAGCTCCCACCACTGCGGACCCGGGACCGCAAGGGCGGGGCGTCGGTGGCGGGAGCCGCGCTGCCGGCGAGCGTGTTCGCCGCCTACCGGCACGCCGAGGCGGAGCTCACGCGCACCGCGCCCGGCTGCCGGCTGCGCTGGCAGTTGCTGGCCGCGATCGGCCAGGTGGAGTCCGGGCAGGCGCGCGGCGGTCGGGTGACGGCGGACGGTACGACCCTGGCGCCGATCCTCGGGCCGCGGCTGGACGGCGGCGCCTTCGCCGTCGTGCGGGACACCGACGGCGGCGCGTACGACGGGGACCCGGCCTACGACCGGGCGGTCGGACCGATGCAGTTCATCCCGTCGACCTGGGCCCGCTGGGGCACGGACGGCAACGGCGACGGGCGGGCCGACCCGGACAACGTCTTCGACGCGGCGCTCGCCGCCGGGCGCTACCTGTGTGCGGGCGGGCGAGACCTCTCCGACCCGGCCGAACTCGACCGGGCTGTCCTCGGCTACAACCACTCGGAGGCGTATCTGCACACGGTCAGGGCCTGGTACGCGTACTTCCTGGAGGGGCACCGGGTGGTGTCGGACAGCTCCGCGAAGGCGTCGACACGCCCCGAGCCGTCGCAGCCGAAACCCACGCCGAAGCCGGCACCGTCCCCCCGCCCCAGAGCCTTCCCGTCCCGGACTCCGTCCGCGCCTGCCTCGCCGGCCCCCACCAGGTCACGTTCGGCGGGCGGGGCCGAGGGGACCGAGCAGCCCCAACTCCCCCGGCCCGGCACGGACATCGAGCTGCCCGGCGACGACCTGCTGCCCAGCGACGGTCCGCTGACCAGCAACGGTGTGAACTCGATGGCCTCCTCCCCCTCCACAACCGCGGATACTGGGCGGTAATGTCGCCACCCGCCGGACGGCACAGGACCGGCGGCTGAGCGCAAAGGGGCTCTCATGGCGACGGACATGCCGGACATGCCTGCGGAGATACAGGCGGCCCACGACCGTTGGCAGCGCATGTGGAGCCACCGCGAGCAACTGCTCAAGGTGGCCCGGCGCAGGTCGATGAGCCCGGAGGACGCCGAGGACGCGGTGCACGAGGCGATGCTGCGCGCCGCGGAGCGCCCCGACTTGGACGACGAGCGCCTCGGCGCCTGGCTGACGACCGTGACCATGCGGCTGTGCGTCGATCGGTACCGCCAGGTCAACCGTGAGGCCGAGGTACACCGCAGCCCCACGCTCGCCGCGCCGGGTCCGGTGCCCGTCGAGGAGGCGGTGTGCGACCGGGCCGAGGCCAGGTGGCTGGCCGTGCGCAGCGGGGAGCTGCCCGCGCGCCAGGCCGAGGCGCTCCGGCTGAAGTCCGAGGACCTCGACGTCGGCCAGGTCGCCGTGCGCATGGGGCTGAGTTATCGCACCGTCGAGTCGCTGCTCGCCCGGGCCCGGCGCACGCTGCGCAGCTCGCTGGCCGGAACGCTGGGCCTCGCCCTGTTCCTGTGGGGGCGCGGCAAACCGCGCGCGGGCGGACACACGCAGGCCGCGGTGGTGACGTCGACGGCCGCGACCCTGGTGGTGGCGGGGTTCGTGTTGCCGTACGTCCACAACGGGGACGGGCAGGGCACAGCTCCCCGTCCCTCCGTGTCCCGCATGGCCCAGACGACCACCCAGACCGTCCGGCCCGACGGCTTCGGCAGGGTGGCCGCCCCGAACGGCCGTGCTCTGTCGGCCGCCTCGACGTCTCACGCAGCGACGCCTACGGTGCCGCCCGGCGATCACGACCGGTCGCTGCTGCCTCTGTCGGTGCCACCGCTGCCGGATGCCTCGCTGTCACCGGTGCCGTCCGTCCCCGGCGTGTCCGACCTGCCGAGCGTGCCCGGCCTCTCCGATCTGCCGACCACGTCCACGGTCCCGACGACGCGTCGGGCCCTCCCGGAGGCTCCCGCCACGCCCCCCGCGCCGGCCGACGTACCGACCCCGACCGTACTGCCGTAGCACCGCCGGAAAAGGCACTGCCGCAGCACCAGCGGAAATGGCGCGGCCGCCGAGCTGCCGGAAACCCGGCCGCAAGACCCCCGAAAAAAACCGCCTCCGTCGCGACGGACGCCCGGCCCCTCCCCGTAGAGCAGATGTCGGAGCTGCTCCACGGCCGAAGGGTGGACCGGATGGGTGTCGAGATCTGTGTGGAAGGGCTGACCAAGTCCTTCGGTCAGCAGGTCATCTGGCAGGACGTCTCGCTGACGCTGCCCGCCGGGGAGGTCTCGGTCATGCTCGGCCCCTCGGGCACGGGCAAGTCGGTGTTCCTCAAGACGCTCGTCGGACTGCTGAAGCCGGACCGGGGTTCCGTGAAGGTCGCGGGCCGGGACGTCACCAAGCTGCGCGAGCACGAGCTGTACGAGGTGCGGAAGCTGTTCGGGGTGTTGTTCCAGGACGGCGCGCTGTTCGGCTCGATGAGCCTGTACGACAACATCGCTTTCCCGCTGCGGGAGCACACCCGTAAGTCCGAGAGCCAGATCCGGCGCATCGTGCTGGAGAAGATGGACATGGTCGGGCTGATCGGTTCGGAGGGGAAGCTGCCCGGCGAGATCTCCGGTGGGATGCGCAAACGGGCCGGGCTGGCACGAGCGCTGGTCCTCGATCCGGAGATCATCCTGTTCGACGAACCGGACTCGGGCCTCGACCCGGTGCGCGTCGCGTACCTCAACCAGCTCATCGTCGACCTCAACGCGCAGATCAACGCGACGTTCCTGATCGTCACGCACGACATCGCCTCGGCCCGCCAGGTGCCGGACAACATCGGGCTGTTGTTCCGCCGTGAGCTGGTCATGTTCGGGCCCCGTGAGGAGCTGCTGACCAGCGACGAGCCCGTCGTACGGCAGTTCCTGAACGGCCGGATGCAGGGGCCGATCGGGATGGCGGAGGAGAAGGACGCCGCGCAGGTCGAGCAGGAGCTGGCGCGGCTCGGCGACACGGACCGCGAACCCCGCCACGTCGGCAACGACATGACGCCGCGCCTGATGCCGGGCCCCGGCATCGCCCGTCCGGCCCGCTGGGAGGCGATCGCGAGACGCGAGGCCGAACTGCACCGGAAGGCGGTGACCGGCGCATGAGACTGTCACCCACCGGGGCGCTGAGGCACTCGGGGAGCCTCTTCGCGATGGCGCTGGACGTCGTCCGGACCATCCCCCGACGGCCTTTCCAGGCGCGGGAGTTCATCCAGCAGGCCTGGTTCGTCGCGAGCGTCACCATCCTGCCGACGGCGCTGGTGTCCATCCCCTTCGGCGCGGTCATCGCGCTGCAGATCGGCAGCCTGACCCGGCAGCTCGGCGCCCAGTCCTTCTCCGGGGCCGCCTCGGTCCTCGCGGTGCTGCGGGAGGCCTCGCCGATCGTCACCGCGCTGCTGATCGCGGGCGCCGGCGGCACGGCGATCTGCGCGGATCTCGGGGCGCGGAAGATCCGCGAGGAGATCGACGCGATGCAGGTGCTGGGCATCGACCCCATCCACCGGCTGGTCGTCCCGCGGGTCCTGGCGTCGATGGTGGTGGCGGTGCTGCTCAACGGCCTGGTGTCGGTGGTGGGCGTCGCGGGCGGCTACTTCTTCAACGTCGTCCTGCAGAACGGCACGCCGGGCGCGTATCTCGCCTCCTTCACCACGCTCGCCCAGCTCTCCGACCTGTGGGCGGCGGAGGCCAAGGCGCTGGTGTTCGGGGCGATCGCCGCGATCGTCGCCTCGTACAAGGGACTCACCGCGAAGGGCGGCCCGAAGGGCGTGGGCGACGCGGTGAACCAGTCGGTGGTGATCACCTTCATGTTGCTGTTCGTGACGAACTTCGTGATGACCGCCGTGTACTTCCAAGTCGTTCCGCAGAGGGGCTGAGTCGTGGCGCTGCTGAATCGTCTGGAGGAACTGGGCAGCCAGTTGTCCTTCTACGGCCGCTCGTTGGCGTGGACGGGCCGCACCGTACGCCGCTACAAGAAGGAGATCCTGCGGCTGCTCGCCGAGGTGAGCTTCGGACGCGGCGCCCTCGCCGTCGTGGGCGGCACGGTCGGCGTCATCGCCTTCCTGTCGTTCTTCACCGGCACGGAGGTGGGCCTCCAGGGCTACGCCGCGCTCAACCAGCTCGGCACCTCGAACTTCGTGGCGTTCCTCTCGGCGTACTTCAACACCCGGGAGATCGCGCCACTGGTGGCGGGGCTCGCGCTGTCCGCGACGGTGGGCGCCGGGTTCACGGCGCAGCTGGGCGCGATGCGGATCAGCGAGGAGACCGACGCCCTCGAAGTCATGGGCGTGCCCTCGCTGCCGTTCCTGGTGACCACCCGGATGATCGCCGGTTTCGTCGCGGTGATCCCGCTGTACGTGGTCGGGCTGCTGTCCTCGTACTTCGCCGCCCGCACCATCACCACCGGCTACTACGGGCAGTCGGCGGGCACCTACGACCACTACTTCCAGCAGTACCTGCCGCCGGTCGACGTGCTGTGGTCCTTCGGGAAGGTGCTCGTCTTCGCCGTCCTGATCATCCTGGTGCACTGCTTCTACGGCTACTACGCGAGCGGCGGCCCGGCGGGCGTCGGCGTCGCCGTGGGCCGCGCCGTACGCACCTCGATCGTCGCGATCAACGTCCTGGACTTCTTCCTGTCGCTCGCGATCTGGGGCGCCGGCACGACCGTCCGGATTGCGGGGTGAGCCGGATGAGAGTGCTGAGACTGCGGTTGTACGGCGTCGTGTTCCTCGCCGTGCTCGCGCTGCTGCTGTCCCTGTCCGTCGCCGTGTACCAGCAGGTGTTCACCCCGGCCGTACGGATCAAGTTGGAGGCCGACAGCCTCGGCAACCAGCTCGATCCGCGCGCCGACGTCAAGCTGCGCGGGCTGCTGGTCGGCGAGGTGCGCGCGGTGCATGCCGACGGGACGAAGGCGACGCTCGACATCGCGCTCAAGCCGGAGTACGTCGCGTCCATCCCGTCCGACGCGCACGCACGCCTGCTGCCCAAGACGCTGTTCGGCGAGAAGTACGTCGACCTGGTCGCGCCCGCGCGCTCCTCGGCCCGGCCCATCCGCGCCGGCGATGTCATCACCCAGGACCGCACCCGCGTCGGCATCGAGCTCCAGCAGCTGATGAACGACCTGCTGCCGCTGCTGCGGACCGTGCAGCCCGGCAAGCTCAACGCCACGCTCTCCGCGTTCGCCACCGCCCTCGAGGGGCGCGGCGACCGGATCGGCGACAACCTCACGCGCGTGGAGGACTATCTGCACCGCCTCAATCCGCACCTGCCCTCCCTCACCGAGGACTTCGCGCGGCTGGCCGACGTCGCCGAGGTGTACGGCGACGCGGCTCCCGACCTGATGGAGATCCTGCGCAACACCGTCACCACCAGCCGCACCCTGGTCGAGCAGCGGGACCGGCTCGCGTCCGCGCTCACCACGACGGCCACTGCCGCGGGCACCGCGGACGACTTCCTCGACGCGAACGGTGACCGGCTGATCACCCTGGGCCGGGTCTCCCGCCCCACGCTCGACCTCTTCGCCCGCTACTCGCCCGAGTACCCCTGCCTCTTCGCCGGCCTGGTGCGCGAGGAGCAGGCATCCGAGCAGGCGTTCCGGGGCGGCAAGATGCACATCACGCTCGAGGTAGTCCGACAGCAGGGGGCGTACGAACCCGGCGAGTATCCGCGCTACGACGATCGATCGGGGCCCAACTGCCGCGACCTGCCCCATCCGCCGGTGCCCGCGCCCGGGGTCCACCTCAACGACGGTTCGACGAAGGGAAGTGCGTCCGGCGGCCCGGGCGGCGTCTCCGCCACCCGGGCCGAGCAGCGCTCCGTCGGCTCGCTCGTCGCGCCCGTCTTGGGTGTGCCCGCCGACCAGGTGCCGCCGGTCGCGACCCTGCTGTTCGGACCGATGGCGCGCGGGACGGCGGTGAGCGTCGCATGAGGATCACGAGGATCATGAAGACCGCGAAGACCGCGAGGACTACGACGTCCACGAGGACGTCAGGAGCCCGGCAGGCCGCCGCCCCGCTGATCAAGTTCAGCCTGTTCGCGCTGGTGACGATGGTGGCGACGACTCTGCTCGCCGCCACCATCGTCAACATCTCCCTCACCCCCGAGCACACCTATCGCGCGGTGTTCAGCGACGTCACGGGCCTGGAGAAGGGCGACGACATCCGGGTGGCCGGGGTGCGGGTCGGCCAGGTCGAGGGCATCCGGATCAAGGACCGGACGCTGGCTGAGGTCACCTTCACTGTCGGTGAGGACCGGCCGCTCCTGAACAGCACCGGCGCGGTCGTCCGCTACCGGAACCTGGTCGGACAGCGATACGTCGCCCTGACCGAGGGCGCGGGAGACGCCACCCGGCTGAAGCCCGGCGCCACGATCCCGCTGTCGCGCACCCAGCCCGCACTGGACCTCAACGCGCTGCTGAACGGCTTCAAGCCACTCTTCGCGGCGCTCAGCCCGCAGGACGTCAACCAGCTCGCCACCGAGATCATCCGGACCCTCCAGGGCGAGGGCGGCACCGTCAACAGCCTGCTCGCGCACACGGCTTCGCTCACCACGACGCTGGCCGGCCGCGACAAGCTGATCGGTTCGGTGATCGACAACCTCAACACCGTGCTGGAGACGCTGGACCAGCGCGGCGCCCGCTTCTCAGGGCTGCTCAAGCAGCTGCGGCGGGTGATCTCGGGGCTGTCCGCCGACCGCAAGCCCATCGGGCAGTCCCTGGTGGGCATCGGCGACCTGACGGACGCCACCTCGGGGCTGCTCAAGGACGCGCGTCCGCCGCTGAAGGACGACATCGCCGAGCTGACCGATCTCACCGGAACGCTGAACAAGAACGAGAACACCGTGGAGGGCGTGCTGAAGCGGCTGCCGAACAAGCTGGGCGAGCTGACGGGGACGGCGTCCTACGGCTCGTGGTTCAACTTCTACCTCTGCGACTTCGACGGCCGGATCGTGCTGCCGAAGACGAAGCAGGTGCTCACTCCCGAGCTGCACGTGGCGAGGGCGAGGTGCGGCGCATGACGAAGCACTTCCTTCCGCGCAGGACCCGTAAGCGCCGCCCGGAGCCGCTGGTCAAGGTCCGTATCGACCCGCCCAAGCTCCCGAAGATTCGGCTGCTTCCGCGCCGGGCACCCCGCCCCCGCCGCCCGGAACCCCTGGTGAAAGTCCGCATCGACCCGCCTCGGATACGGCTTCCACGGATCCGCCGTCCGCGCCTCACCCCGTTCCGTGAGCGAAACCCCGTGGTGATCGGAGCCGTCGGCCTCACCTTCCTCGCGCTGCTGACCGTGGCCGCGTTCAACGCCGACAGCCTGCCGCTGATCGGCGGCGGCGAGACGTACAGTGCGGCCTTCTCGGAGGCGGGCGGCCTCAAGCCCGGCGACGAGGTGCGGATCGCCGGTGTCAAGGTCGGCAAGGTCAAGGACGTCGATCTGGACGGTGACCACGTCAAGGTCACCTTCAAGATCAAGGGCGATCCGGGGTTCGGCACCGAGACCGGCGCCTCGATCCGGGTCAAGACGATCCTCGGCGCGAAGTACCTCGCGCTGCGTCCCAAGGGACCGGGACAGCTGAAGCCCGGCAGCGAGATACCGCTGAAGAGGACGGTTCCGGCGTACGACGTCGTACAGGCGTTCAGCGATCTCACCACGACGACGGAGAAGGTCGACACCGACCAGTTGGCGAAGGCCCTGGACACCATCTCCACCACGTTCCAGGACTCGCCCGCCGAGGTACGGGCGTCCATCAAGGGCCTGTCGAAGATCTCCCGTACGGTCGCCTCGCGCGACAAGGCGCTGGGCGAACTCCTCGACCACGCGAACGGTGTCACCGGCGTACTGGCCGAGCACTCCGAGGACTTCACCGCGCTGGTCAAGGACGGCGGCAAGCTGTTCAAGGAGATCAGCAAGCGGCGCAAGGCGATCCACAAGCTGCTGAAGAGCTCCGCCGCGCTCGGCATCGAGCTCTCCGGCCTCGTCGAGGACAACGACAAGGAGATCGGGCCCGCGCTCAAGGGCCTGAACCGCGTGGTGCAGATGCTCGAACGGAATCAGTCCAGCCTCGACCGGAGCGTCAAGCTGCTCGCGCCCTACGTCCGGGTCTTCACCAACGCCCTCGGCAACGGCCGCTGGTTCGACAGCTACGTCCAGAACCTGGTCGCCGCTCCGGTGGTGCCGCGGACGGGAGGCGCGCAGTGAAGAACCTGAAGAGGCGCGTGGCCGTGGTCACCGCACTCGCCCTCGTCGCCGCGCTCACCTACGTGCTGTGGCCGCGCTCCGAGTCCGTGCACGTCACCGCGTACTTCCCGCGCACCGTCGGCATCTACCCCGGCTCGGACGTCCGCGTCCTCGGCGTCCGGATCGGCGAGGTCGAGAAGATCACGCCGGAGGGCGACCGGGTGCGGGTGGAGCTGAAGTACGACGAAGGCCGCAGGGTGCCGGCGGACTCCAAGGCCGCCATCATCAACTCCTCGGTGGTCAGCGACCGTTACGTACAACTGCTGCCGGTGTACCGAAAGGGCCCGGTACTGCGGAACGGCGCCGTCATCCCCGAGTCGCGGACGGCCGTACCGGTCGAACTGGACCGCGTCTTCGGCAGCCTGCACACGACGGCCGACGCGCTCGGCCCCCAGGGCGCCAACAAGGACGGCTCGCTGTCGCGGCTGCTCGGGGTGAGCGCGGACAACCTCGACGGCCAGGGCGAGAACCTCAACCGGACGGTCGAGGACCTCTCGCAGGCCGTCACCACGCTGTCCGACGGCCGCAAGGACCTGTTCGGCACGGTGCGGAACCTACAGGTGTTCACGGCGGCGCTGTCCGCCGACGACAAGAGCGTGCGGTCGTTCAACACTGGCCTCGCCGAGGTCGCCGGACAGCTCGCGGGCGAGCGCAAGGACCTCGCGGACGCGCTCAAGAACCTGGGGACGGCGCTCGGTGACGTGTCCGCCTTCGTGAAGAACAACAAGAGGTCCCTGAACTCGAACGTGAAGGGCCTGAGCAAGGTGACCAAGGTGCTCGTCACCCAACGGGCCGCTCTGGCCGAGCTGTTGGAGGTGGCTCCCACCGGCCTGTCGAACCTGAACAACGCCTACAACCCGTCCGCGGGCACCCTCGACACCCGCAACAACGCCCAGCAGGCACAGGATCCGGCCGCGCTGATGTGCTCCGTACTGAAGACGACCGGCGACGAAGGCGGCAAGAACCCCGACTGCAAGGAGCTGAAGAAACTCTTCGACTCCCTGCCGAAGGTGCCTCAGGGCTCCGCGGTGACGGGAACGGTCGACCGCACGCTCGGCGGCATTCTGGGGGCGAGCGCATGAACGCACTGCGCAAGGTCGGGGCGGTGGCGTGGGCCGCGGTCGGCTCGCTGCTGCTGTCCGGCTGCGAGTTCAACGGCTGGTACGACGTCCAGCTGCCCGGCGGAGCCGCCGCGGACGGCCACGCGTACCACGTCACGGTCGAGTTCCGCGATGTCCTCGACCTGGTGCCGCAGTCGGCGGTGAAGGTCAACAACGTCACCGTGGGCGCGGTCGAGGAAGTGCAGCTGGACGGCTGGCACGCGCGCGTACGGCTGCGGGTCGCCGACTCGGTGAAGCTGCCCGCCAACGCGGTCGCGGAGCTGCGGCAGACCAGCATGCTCGGCGAGAAGTACGTCGCGCTCTCCACCCCGCCCGGCACGGCCCCCGTGGGCCGGCTCGGCGACGGCGACCGCATCCCGCTGTCCCGCAGCGGCCGCAACCCGGACATCGAGGAGGTGCTGTCCGCACTGTCCGCGCTGCTCAACGGCGGCGGAGTGGCCCAGCTCAAGACGATCACCGTGGAGCTGAACAAGGCCCTGGACGGCCGGGAGGACCGGGTCAGATCGCTGCTCAAGGAGCTGAACACCTTCATCGGTGGCCTGGACGGCCGGCGAAAAGACATCATCCACGCCCTCAAGGCCGTCGACCGGCTCGCGGGGCGGCTCGGCAAGGAGAAGAAGACGATCGCCCAGGCCGTCGACACGATGCCGCCCGCTCTGAAGGTCCTCGCCGACCAGCGGCGCGATCTGACCAGGATGCTCACCGCCCTGTCGAAGCTGGGCACAACGGGCACCAAGGTGGTCAACGCCTCTCACGACGACACGGTCGCGAACCTCAAACAGCTGCGGCCGATCCTGCAACAGCTGAACAAGGCGGGCGCCGATCTGCCCAACTCCCTCGAGCTGCTGACCACTTACCCGTTCCCGCGCAACGCGGTGGACGCCGTCAGGGGTGACTACGTCAACCTCGACATCACGGCCGACCTCGATCTGTCCGCCCTGTACAGGAACTTGGCGGGCGGATCCGACAAGTCCGGCGGCGGGAACGGCGAGTCCACGCAGCCCGAGACCCCCGATATACCCGACCTCCCGGACCTGCCGACCGTCCCGACCCCCACCGCGCTGCCCAGCGCACCGAGCCTGCCGTCGTCCCCCTCGATGCCGTCGGCCCCGTCGGGCGGCGGCGGTCCGTTGTGCCCGCCGGTGTGCACCAGCAGCTACACCACCCGAGGAGAGCCGCCCGAGGGGATCGACCTCGCGCTCGCAGAGCTGATGCTGAAGGGGGTTCAGCCGTGATCACACGTACGGTCAAGGCCCAGTTGCTCGCCTTCGCCACCGTCACCGCCGTCGGGGTCTCGTACGTCGGCGCCGAGTACACGGGCCTGGTGGACGACGTCCTGGGCCGCGGCTACACCGTGCGGGCGGACTTCGCCGACTCCGGGGGCATCTTCCCCGGCGCCGAGGTCACCTACCGCGGGGTGCCGGTGGGCCGCGTCGGCGCGCTGCGGCTGACCGGCTCCGACGGCGTCTCGGTCGCCCTCGACATCAAGGACGGCGTGCCGCGCATTCCTGCGGACACCCTGGCCGTGGTGGCGAACCGCTCGGCCGTGGGCGAGCAATACGTAGATCTACAGCCGCGAACTTCGCATGGCCCATATCTCCTCGACGGCAGCGCCATCCCGCGCGGCAGCACCCGCGTGCCGCTGCCCACCACGGACCTCGTCCTCAGCCTGGACCGGCTGGTCGACTCGGTCGGCAAGGACGACCTGCGGGTCACCGTCGACGAGCTGGGCAAGGCATTCTCCGGCACCGGCCCGAACCTGAGCCGGCTGGTGGACTCGGGCAACGCGCTCGTGGAGTCGGCCTCCGAGTCACTCCCCCAGACGATCTCGCTGATCGAGGACTCGCGAAAGGTCCTCAAGACACAGGCCGACCAGGGCTCGTCCATCAAGTCGTTCGCGCACGATCTGGCGGCGCTCAGCGCACAGCTGAAATCGAGCGACGGGGACCTGCGCAAACTGATCGGCAACGCGACGCCGGCCGCGCAACAGGTGAACTCCCTGCTGAAATCCACCGGCCCACGGCTGTCGGTCCTGCTGGCCAATCTGATCAGCGGCGGCCAGGTCACGCTGGCCCGCCTGCCCGGCGTGGAGCAGTCCCTGGTCACCTTCCCGGCGCTGGTCGCGGGCAGCTACACGGTCGTCCCGGGCGACGGCACCACCCACTTCGGCCTGGTGGTGAACGCCGACGACCCGCCGCCGTGCACCCAGGGATACGGGACAACACGGCGTGACCCCTCGGACACCAGCACACGCGAGGCGAACACCGACGCGCGCTGCACCGCCCCGCGCGGAAACAAGACGTCGGTGCGGGGCGCGCAGAACGCCCCCGGCGCGTCGACCACTTCCGGCGGTACGAACCAGGCGGCGTATGTCACGCCGTACGACCCGGAGACCGGCACCGCGACCGGCCCGGACGGAAGGCCCGTCGAGATCGGCTCGACGGGCGGCCAACAGGCCGTTTTCGGAAGGGAGTCATGGCAATGGCTACTCGTCGGACCGATGGCATGAGCAGAGCCATGAGAAGTGTCCTGTCGGGCAGGGCCTGGTCGGTGGGGCTCGTCGTGGCGACCGTCCTCGCCACCGCGCTGACGATCTGGCTGAGCTTCGGGCTCTACAACCAGCGCGAGGCGGAGCAGCGGCGCCAGGACCTCCTGGCCGCGGCCCGCCAGTCGGCGCTGAACTTCACCTCGCTCGACTACCGGCACTACGACCGGGACAGCGCGAACGTCCTCGAGGGCGCCACCGGCGACTTCAGGAAGCAGTTCGCCGCGCAGACGGAGGAGCTGACGCAGCTGGTCACCCAGAACAAGTCGGTCTCCGATGGCCAGGTTCTGGAGGCGGGCATCGTCCGGTCCGACGAGCACTCGGCCCGCGTCCTGGTGGTCGCCGACAGCAAGGTGACCAACACCGCCGCCCCCAAGGGCGAGGCGCGCACCTACCGCCTACAGCTCGACCTGGTGCAGCGAAACGGCCGCTGGCTGACCTCCGACGTCGAGTTCGTCGGCTGACCGCTCCCTCCCCCCCCCCCGCCATACGACCCATGAGGACATGAGGAGTAAGACCGTGGCGAAGACGACCACCCGAAGCCGCGGCTCCGGTGCCGGATCCGGCACCGGGCGCACCATGACCGCGGCCGCCCGCGCGGCGGCCAAGCGCGCGGAGCGCGGCCACCGCGAACCGGACCCGGCGTCCACCGACGAGGTGGCCCCGGGACGGCCCGAGGCACCGGCCGCCGGCCGCACCGTGCTCATCGAGGCCCCCGATGAGGACGGCTGGGACGACCCGCCCGAGCCCTCGCCTGAGTGCTTCGAGGAGGACCCAGCGCAGGAGGAGGGCGAGCCCGGCCGCGGTACGGCTACGCGGCACGGTCGGCGGCGGCTGCTCACCGCCGCCCTGTGTGTCCTGCTCCTGGCGGGTCTGGTCGCGGCCACCGTTCTCGGGTGGCGCTACCGGGAGGGCGTGCGGGCCGAACAGGCACGCGGTCAGGCACTCGCGGCCGCACGCCAGGCGGCGCCAGTCGTGCTGTCGTACGACTACAGGCACCTGGACCGCGACTTCGCCGCGGCCCGCGCCCGGCTCACCGGCCACTTCCGCGACGAGTACCGGAAGACCACCACGACGGTGGTCGGCCCGACGGCCAGGAAATACCACGGGGTGGTGAAGGCGACGGTGACGCAGCCCACCGGCGGCTCCCCGGCAGCCTCCGTGATCTCGGCCTCGGCGGACCGCGCCGTGGTCCTCCTCTTCGTCAACCAGGTGACCACGAGCACCCAGGTCTCGGGCTCCCGCGTGGACCTGAACCGGGTGCGGATGACGGTGGCCCTTACGTCCCACGGCTGGAGGGTGAGCGGGGTCGACGCGCTCTGACGCGGACGCCGCCTGGTCGGCGTAGGCGCGGGCATCGGCGTATTCGACGTAACGCTCCATAAGAGGCGGCCGCACCCCCGGCCGTACGGGATCACCAGGTGTGAGCCACGTCCACCACGAGATGGTTGGCCGTCTGGAAGACCCGGAACGGCAGCCGGGCGCGGACGCCCAGTCCGGCCTGGGTGTAGCCCTCGGAGCCACCTGTGAACTTGAACTCCCGGAAGGTCCGGTACCCGGTGACGTCGACGGAAGGAAGCGGCGGGTAGGGCTGTCCGGTCGCCGGGTCGTAGCGCGGGGAGAACAGCGAGATCTCCAGAATGGCTCCGCCCTTGATCGGAACCACGACGTCGCTCGGGTCCTGGTGCAGTACGTCGACGTAGCGGACCGTGTAGCCGATCGGGTCGGCCGCCGTGCCCTGGGCGTCGAAGACCAGACGGTCGAAGCACTCGTGCTGTCCGGCCCTCACGTCGGTCAGTCGCCTGGAGGCAGCGGAGTCACCGGTCTTGTCCAGGCTCCCCCACGTCACGGCGCAGTCCACGGCCGTCGGCGCGGCCACCGCCGGAACCGTGCCGGCCAACAGACCGCCGCCCGCCAGCATCATCGCGGCCAGTGCAGTACCTATCCGTCGCATGACTACCCCCGGTAGCTCGCGTAGGTGTGTGTCTGTTCAGACCGGCGGCCTTCCGGAAGGTTGTGCACAGTGGAGCAGCCCATTGCGGCGCAGGGGCCCGTCCAGCACCAACCGCCCCGTGAGACCTCAGCGCTTTCCGCGTGCGCAGCAAGGCCGACCGGTTACCGTCGGCCCGACCGCCGCACCACTCCTGTCGTTACGGCTTACGCGCAAGTCCACCGTGCTCGGCGATGACCTCCGGGACGCCCGAACCGGGCTCCGGACGCCACTCCGTCACCGAGACGACACCGGGCTCGACAAGCTCCAGACCGTCGAAGAACGCGGTGATCTCATCGATGGAGCGCAGGTTGTACGGAACGGCGCCGCTGTTGTTGTAGGCGTCCTGGGCCTGCTCGAAGACCGGGTCGATGCCACGCGACCCGTCGTTGATGGAGAGGTAACTGCCCGAGGGCAGGGCTTCCATCAGCCGGGTGACGATGGAACGGGCCTGATCGCAGTCGGCGACGTGACCCAGGATGTTGCTGAGGATGAGCGCGGTGGGACGACCGAAGTCCAGCGTCTCGGCGGCGACCTCGAGAATGTGCTCCGGGTCCGTCACGTTGGCGTCGATGTAGGCGGTCGCGCCCTCGTCCGTGGAGTAGAGCAGCGCACGGGCGTGGGCGAGCACCATCGGATCGTTGTCGACGTAGACGATCCGCGCCTCGGGAGCGAGCCCCTGGGCGACCTCGTGGGTGTTCTGCGCGGTCGGAAGGCCGGTGCCGACGTCCAGGAACTGCCGGATGCCCGCCTCGGAGACGAGATACGCGATGTTGCGACGCAGGAAGGCACGACTGGAGCGGGCGATGGTGACGATCCCGGGAAACACCTCGGTGTACGCGTCACCGGCCGCCTCGTCGACGGGGTAGTTGTCCTTGCCGCCGAGCCAGTAGTTCCAGATACGGGCGGAGTGCGGCACCGACGTGTCGATCTTCTGCTGCTTTGCCGGCTCGGGCGTCGTCACAGGGTCGCTCATGATTCGTGTACGTCCTTCAACCGGGGCGGGATCATTCGCCGCACATCCTACGATCGAACTCCCGTTTCTTACTTGCTAGTTCATGTCTTCCTCCCGACAGCTCGCCGCACCGGGAGCGCAGTTCGTTCGCGCCACCCGCAGCGACGGCGCACCGTTGCGGTACCTCTTCGCCCCTGAGCGGGAGTCGTTCGACGAGTTCATCGCCGACGGCGAGAGCTGGACCGTCCGCCAGGGAGGACACCCCATGGCCCTCTGGGACGCCATCGAGCGTGCCCTTGTCGCCCGGCAAGACAACGGCAGTCCAGGTATCGAGACTGTGCGGCTCCGAGTCACCGACAGATCGCACTTGTACTGGATCGACAGCAGCCCGTTGCTGCGCTGGGAGCATCGGCTCGCCTGAACCGCCGCCCTCCGAGGAAGCCGCCGCCCAGCTCGCCGGAAGGACGACGAACCGCTGTCACAGCGGGCCGCCTCCAGCCCCACGAGGCATGGCTCCTTTCATGGCTGTGGACGTAGCCGCGCAGCCCCGTTCGAACCAGTGCGAACCGGGGCCCAGCGAAGCCCGCCAACACCCAAAAAGGGCCTCTGACCTGTGTTTTCACTGGTCGGAAGCCCTAGGAGGCAGACGAGTCGGGCTGTACGCCGGGGAGAGCTACCGCAACGCTATGACCTGTGCAAACGCGCAGGAAGGACGCTTCCGTGGCTACCTTGATGGCTACGTAAAGAGACGCCCCCGCCCCCGAGCGGCCCGGACGGGGGCTTCGTCGTTCTCAGGGTTCAGACGGTCTGCTCGATGCGCTCGAAGATGTCCGAGTCAGTCTCCTGCTGCCAGGTCGGCAGGTCGGCCCAGTCGGCGACGTATCCGGGCTTCGGGTCCTCGAAATGCTTGAACATCTGGGCGGTCCAGGAGATCGCGACGAAGCGGCCCTTCTGCTCGCGGGTGAGCCGTGTGGCGTGCCCTTCGCTGATCCTGATGAAGTCGCGCACCTGTCCGTATACGGCGGCGGCAGCCTCGCGCTCCCACACGGGCGTCTCGTCCCACGGAGTGACATAGCCGGGCTTCGGCTCACCGGGGTAGTGCTTGTTCACACCGGCGATCCACGCCTCGCGGAAGATCCGACCGTCACTCATGCACGTGTCCCTCTCGTCATGCGGTGCGCGAAAGCGCCGCGATTCGGTGATCCAGATCCGAGACTCGACCATCGGACATGAGCGGGGCAAGACGCCCTCGAAGTCCGTCCAGCTTCTTTCCGACGAATCCCGAGTTCGACCGGTCGGCCAGGCCAAGTACTGCCTCCGCGTACTGCACGACCTGATCGACGTCACCCCGGTGGGCCCCGAGGACGGCAAGGTCGCTCAGTACGGCTGCGCGGCGGCGCAGGGACAGCGGTTGGGCGAGGGCTGCGGTGAGGGCATCTTCCGCGAGGTCGGGACGGCCGAGCTGGAGGTAGCAGGCCCCTCGTTCCTCGGGGAGGCGGGAACCGTCGAAGCGGAGCCAACCGCCGTTGTGGGAATGGCCGTCGAGGGAGTGCACCTTCTCGGCTTCGTCAAGCGCTCGGGCGCAGCCGTCGATGTCGCCCACGGCCGCGCACACCTGGGCCTGGACGGCGGCGACCCAGTGGCGGGTGGACAGTGCGCTGTCGCCCCGCCGGGCGATCCGGGAGGCCACCGCCAGCAGGGGCTGGGCAGCGGGCGCGCGGCGCGCGTACAGCTCGACGTAGGCGTGGCGGGTCATGGCACAGGCCCAGAGGTCGTGATCACCACCAGCATGGGCAGCGTTGGCAGCCAGCGTGTAGCACTGAGCGGCGTCGGTGTACCGGTTGGCGTCGAAGAAGAGTTCGCCGGCGAGCTGGTAGAGGTCGGCCGTCATCGTGCACAGCCGGGCCCGGTCCGCTGCGGTACGCGTCTCGGCCAGGCCCTTCGTCAGGACGTCAAGCTGCTTGTGGACCGCCGGGAAGACGGTCGGCTTTGAGTCCGAGAGGGTGAAGACCTGCCACAGGCTGCGGTGCAGCTCCTCCCCTGTCTCCAGGAGCGCCGCCACTGTGTGTCCTCGGGGGGCCTCGTCCGAACCGGGCAGCGTGACCAGCGCGCCCGTGACGGCGAGCAGGCCCAGGACATCGCGGCGCTTCATATCGTCATCATCACCGTCGAGGAGGGGCGGGGTGTCAGGAAGCACGGCGGTTTCGGCCGGCTGTTCTTCGAAGAGAAGCCCTTCCAGCTCGGAGAGGGTGGCTCCTAACAGGCTGGCGATCTTGAGCCGTTGGTGCGGTTGTTGGCACGGCCACTTTCCCAACGGACCACGGTGGACGCGGCCACCGTAAGCGCTTCTGCGAACTCCTCCTGAGAGTAACCCTTTGCCACCCGCCGCTCGGCAAAGCGCCTACGCCTTAAAGCCATTGGACTCCCCTCACGAAGAGCACCTTCCTCACTCGCAACACCCGATGCCCGGAAAACGCCTGGGCACTGCGCGGGGTCCGCTCTGGGAGACGGTAACGGATCGTCGTTCACTGGTAACACGCCGCTCGGAGGTTGAAGGACCCTCCGGGCGGCTCCCCTGAGGGCCGCGCCGTTGTCCGTCCTAGCGGCGGCCGGCTGCTGCCCCATCCGAGAGGAGCGACCGCGTGACAACCTCTGATCCGCCCCGCAGGAACCGTGTTGCTGACGGCCGTACGTATACGCCGCCGGAGCCCCAACCGGGGGCGCCGAGCCGGACTCTGCGGGTACGGGCGGCCAGCGGCTGGGAGAAGTTCATGCGCCGCAGCGAGACGCGGCAGGAAACGGACACGTGAACCCAGTCGGGCCCGACGGCTACGAGCAGCACCCGCTCCTGAACACGAACGTCCGCGACGTCGCCTCGCGCGGGGAGGGCGTTCTCGTCGCCGTCACGCACGAGCTCCACAGCCACGGCACTGTCCGGGTCGCGCGCATCCGGCCCGAGAGTGGCGTCGAGTGGACGACCGCAGCCGGCAACATCCAGGCGGCTCGCCTCTGAGGCGGTGTCCACGGATCGCCGTCCGCACCGTACCGGCGCGGGCGGAGAACAGTGCCGGATCCCTCCCCCACCCCCAGCTCAGGGAGTGCCAGGAGGAGAACAGCCAGCTCTGCCCCTCGTGGGGGCAGACGTTCAAGCCCCGCTCACCCCTATCAGGCCCTTGCCTGCGGAGACGTCCCGCGTCTGGGTGAGCGGCTTTTTTCACCACGCCACTTTCAACCCAAGGAGTCCCATGACCGCCTCCGTCGCGCTCCCCGCCCCCACGCGACCGTGGGGTGTGGGCCGACTCGCGCCCTACCCGACGACCATCCGCCAGCCCCACGCCACGGTCGCCATCGACCCCACGACGCAACTCGGGGTGTTCCGCGACCGCGCCGGCCAGGTAGTCGAGATGGGCAAGCACGGCACCAGCTCCGGAACTGAGACCTCCACGACGACGAACTCGGACTCCAAGAACGATCAGGGTCACGATCAGGACAGCAGCCAGGACTGATGACCATGACCGACGAGAGGCCGGTTCTGGTGGCCACCGAGGCGGACGACATCACCGCCGACATGGTGATCACCGAGCTCAACCGGCGCGATGTGCCGGTGGTCCGGTTCAACCTCGCCGACATCGGCGAGGGCCTCACGGTGTCGGCTCGGTTCGGCACCTGCCCGGCCCCTGTGGTCGGGCAGGTGCGCACCTCGTCGAGAACCGCCGACCTGACCCGCGTCCGATCGGTGTACTGGCGCCGCCCGGAGTGGCCTTCGTTCCCCCACCTGTCCCCGGACGACTCCCGTTTCGCGGCGGCGCAGGTCCGCTACGGGCTCGGGGGCACCCTCTACGCCTTGGACCACCCGCTCTGGGTCAACCACCCGTTACGCATCGCCGCGGCCGACTACAAACCCGCTCAGCTCGCCCTCGCCCAGCAGCTCGGCTTCACCATCCCGACCACCCTCGTCACCAACGACCCCGCCGAGGCACGCGAGTTCATCCGCACTCAAGGAGACGTGATCTTCAAGACGCTGCGGTGGACCCCGTACACGCGCGACGGCGTGCCGGTGACCGGTTGGGCCGACCCCGTCACCGCCGACGAGATCGACGACAACGTTCGCATCACCCCGCATCTGTTCCAGGCCCGCGTGGACAAGGTCACCGACCTCCGCGTCCTGATCGTGGGCCAGCACACCTTCGCCGTACGTATCGACTCCGAACTGCTGGACTGGCGCAGGGACTACAGCGTCCTGACGTACACCGTCGAACACCTCCCCGACAGCGTGGACAAGGCACTGCACGCCTACCTGGACCGCCTGGAGCTGGTATCGGGGAGCTTCGACCTCACGGTGGACCGGGCGGGGGTCTACTGGTGGCTGGAGCTGAATCCCAACGGGCAGTGGGGGTGGCTGGAGAAGGAGACCGGCCTCCCGATGTCCGCCGCCTTCGCCGACCTACTCGTGCAAGGAGACCGCCAATGACCGACCCGGCATCCGAGCGGCGCCGTATGGCGGCCGTGCTCTCGAACAAGGGCGTCCTGAAGTCCCCCTGGCTGCGCGGGGCCATCGAGACCATCCCCCGCGAGCAGTTCCTCCATCCTGGAGTCTTCCTCGACGAGGGGCGGACCTGGCGGCCCGTCACCGCCCTCGGCACCGCCCCGGACGAGTGGCTGAAGATCGCGTACAGCGTCGACACCCTCACCACCCAGCTGGATGGCCACCTCACCGCCGACCGGGCCGGCGGACCCGTCGTGGGCGTGCCCACGTCGTCCTCGACCGACCCGACCACCGTCATCGGCATGATCGAGGCCCTGGACCTCACGGCGGGACACCGCGTCCTGGAGATCGGCACGGGCACCGGTTACTCCACGGCCCTGATGTGCCACTACCTCGGCGAGGACAACGTCACCACGGTCGAAGTCGACCCGCAGGTGGCGGCACGCGCCGATGCCGCCCTGGAGTCCGTCGGCTACTCGACGTGGACGGTGACGGGCGACGGGCTTCTCGGCCATCCGCACCGGGCACCGTACGACCGGGTCATCGCCACCTGCGCGGTGCGTCGCATCCCCTACACATGGGTCCGGCAGACGAAGCCCGGTGGCATCGTCCTCAGCACGGTCGGCTCCTGGCCCTGGGGAACCGGTCTCGCAAAGGTCACCGTTTGCGATAACGGCACCGCCGAGGGCGCGATCATCGCACGCTCCTCCTTCATGCAGGCACGGTCCCAGGCAGTGACGCCCTTGGCCGGCGACCTCTCCGCCCGCACCGCCTACGCGGACAGTAGGCGGCCCGCGCTGGTGTCTCCCCTCGTCCTGGAGGAGTGGATGCCCGCGTTCCTCGCGCAGCTCGCCGCACCCGGTGCGCAGTTCGTCCGCGCCGCCCGCAGCGACGGCTCGCCCTTGCGGTACCTGTTCGATCCGGAGCGGGAATCGTTCGTCGAGTTCATCTCCGACGGCGAGAGCTGGACCGTCCGCCAGGGCGGCCCCGTGGCTCTGTGGGACGGCATCGAACGCTCCGTTGTCGCCTGGCAGGACGCCGGGGCTCCGGATATCGATGCGGTGCGACTCCGCGTCACCGACCAGTCCCACGAGTACTGGATCGACAGCTGCCCGTCGCTGCGCTTGGAACACCGGCTCGCCTGAACCGCTATCCTCCGAGGGAGCCGCCCCCAGCCCGTAGGTAGCACGATGGACGACGAACCGCTCTCCGAATGGGTCAAGCGCCGTGACATGAAGAGGGGACAGCTCCGCGCGGCCCCTCTCGTCCCTGGCAAAGGCCTACAGGGGGCGCATCTGAATCCTGACGCACCGCGCGTGATCGAGCGATGGAACGGGCACATCTGGGAGTTCCACGGCTTCGCGGTGAACCTCGCCGAGGCACAGCGCATCCTGTACCCCGATAACAAGGTCGCCCCAGCCTCGGGGTCGGCGCCGAAGCTCGGTCCCGGAACCGGCAGGCACCGGAAGCCTCAGGCCCCGCGATAGTCCCGGTAACGAGCTTCATCCGCAATCCAGAAAGATCCCCGACGCCACGAGGCATGGCTACCTTCGTGGCTACGTACGTCGTCGCACGGTCCCGTTTGAACCGGAGCGGACCAGAGTCCAGCGAGACCCGCCCATACATGGAAAAAGCCTCTGACCTGCGTTTCTACTGGTCAGAAGCCCTGAGGGGCAGACGAGTCGGGCTGTACGCCGGGTTCTGTCGCCCGGTCGCCTCGCGGCGGCCGGGGAGACGGCCATCCATCTAGGACCGGCGTTGCCACCGGTCTCGTGCGGTCTACCCGCGGACTCGGGCGGGCAGCCCTCGAACGTCCGCGCAGAGCCGCCTTTCACAGCGGCTCCTTTTGACCTTGCTCCGGGTGGGGTTTACCTAGCCGCCTGAGTCACCTCAGGCGCTGGTGGTCTCTTACACCACCGTTTCACCCTTACCCGGCGCCGAAGCGCCGGGCGGTCTGTTTTCTGTGGCACTGTCCCGCGGGTCACCCCGGGTGGCCGTTAGCCACCACCCTGCCCTGTGGAGCCCGGACGTTCCTCGGGGAGGTCCTCAAGGACCCCCACGCGGCCGTCCGCCCGGCTCGTCTGCCGTGTCGACCATGCTACCGGGCGCGCGACCCGCCTCGCGCCGGAGGTCGGTCCCGAGGTCGGTCCCGAGGCGGCCACCACAGCGGATGCCGGGGCGGATACGGGGGCGGATGCGGGGGCGGGGTCCGGTCGTGGACTCGTGGCCGCCGTGGCCAGGAACGACCCCAGGAGGATCAGGCCGAAGGCCGCCAGGATCCCGGCCGTCAGCGGCTCGTCCAGGAGCGCCACCCCGGCCGCCACCGCCACCGCCGGATTCACGTAGGTGAACACCATCGCCCTGGTCGGGCCCGCCTCGCGGATCAGTTCGAGGAAGACCACGAAGGCCAGGGCCGTGCAGATCACGCCCAGGCCCGCCAGCGAGGCCAGCACCGACGCGGAGGGGACCGCGGTCGGCCGGGTCAGAGCCGCCGCCGGCGCGTACACCAGCGCCGCCAGCACCAGGCACGGGGCTATCAGCTGGAGCGTCGGCACCGGCTTGAGGTACCTCGCGATGATCAGCGGCGCGGTCGCATAGCCCAGCACCGTCAGCAGCACCTCGGCCAGCGAACGGGCGTCACCGCCGGTCAGATGGGGGACGGTGAGCACCACGACGCCCGCCAGGCCCAGCGCAAGACCCGTCGTCCGGCGCGCCCCCAGCCGCTCCGTGTCGCCGAAGAAGCGGGCCAGCGGGATGCCCACGATCGGGACGCCCGCGATCAGCAGCCCCGCCGTGGAGCTGGAGAGATGGCGTTCGGCGTCCGTCAGCGTCCACCAGGGGCCGATGATCTCCACGACGGCGAAGGCCAGCATGGGCCGCCAGTGCGCCCGTACGACCCTGGTCAGTCCTCCTTGCCGTACGGCGAAGGGCAGGAGCAGGGCCGCGCCCAGGGCACAGCGCGTGAAGACGACCATCGACGGGGACATGTCGTCCACCGCCACTTTGATCATCAGATAGGGAATGCCCCAGAGGACTCCCATGAGGGAGAACAGGAACCAGCCGCGTGCAGTCATGCGGCGAGTGTCGGCCGCGTCAGCACCCCCTGTCTTGAACGCTGTTGCGGTACGCCGCCGGAGTCACCCCCAGCACTCGGCGGAACCAGCGGGTGAGGTGGGCCTGGTCGGCGAACCCCACCAGGCCGGCGACCTCGGCCGGTCGCAGCCCGGACTCCAGGAGCCCGCGGGCCCGGACCACGCGGTACTGGGCGAGCCAGGCGTACGGCGGTATCCCCATCGTCGTACGGAAGGCACGCAGCAGCTGGTAGCGGGACAGGCCCAGGTCGGCGGCGAGGTCGGCGAGGGAGGGCGGGGTGGTGAGTTCGTCGGCGAGGCGGTCGCGGACGGCGTGTGCGATGTGGCCCGCGCCGGGCACCGTGTCGCTGACCTGGCGGGCCGTGGAGTGGCGCCGGGCGAGCGCGGTGAGCAGCCACGGCAGCCGGGACTCGGCCTCCAACGGGTCGGGGCAGAGACTGAGTTCGGTGTGTGCGGCGCGCAGGGCGGCGGCCAGTTCCGGGTCGTCGAGGAGCGGCTCGCGGAAGTGCGGGAGGCCGCCCAGGGTGCCGTCGGTGAGCAGTGGGGTCTGTGCGTACAGGGCGCGGTAGGCGTAGCCGTCGCAGGCGCCGGGGCCGCCGGTGTGCATCTCGCCGGGGGCCAGTACGACGATGGAGCCGGGGCCGGTGCGGATGTGACCGCCGCGGTAGTCGATGATCTCGGAGCCGCCGACGCAGACGCCGATGGTGAACTCCTCGTGGGCGTGCGGGGCGTAGCGGTGTTGGTCGAAGCGTGCGGTCAGCAGGTCGAGCGGCGGCCCGCAGCGGCCGAGGTGCGCCCGGGTCCACAGGGCCTGCTCACGTGCGCTCACCTGGCGTCCTTCCTGTCCCACCCACGTGCATGTCGCACCTGCTGCAGGGGTGCAACGTCCGGAGGCCCTCGTTCCATGCCGCGGGATGTGGGCGGGCCGGCCGTGGTCAGGCAGGTGCGAAGCGCACCTTGGCCGTACCGGGGTCCGCCTGGGTGAGCCGCACCCGCAGCCGCTCCCCCAGCGGCAGCTTCGCAGTGCCGCCGTCGATACGCGCGACGACGGCCGGAGACTCCAACTGGACGGTGCCGACGGTGGGTTCGCGCTCCTTCACGTCGACCACGCAGCCGTCGAAGACGTCGCCGACGCGGTCCTTGAGCAGCGCGGCCTCGACGATGTCGACGCACTCCCGCTCGACGGTGGCGGCCCGGTGGCTGCCGTCGGCCATCTCCTTGGGCAGGTCGTCGAGGGCGGCCAGGACCCAGTCCGGCGGCGCCTGGCCCGCGACGGCCGCGAGGCAGATCTCGGACGCGTACCGGTCGGCGAGGCGGCGCAGCGGGGCGGTGCAGTGGGCGTAGGGCGCGGCGACGGCGGCGTGGGTGGTGATCGCGGGGAGCGCGCCGTCGCGGAAGGTGGTGTAGCCGGCGCCGCGCAGCAGCGTCGTGCACTCCAGGAGGAAGGCCGCGTGGTGCGGCAGCCGCGGGTCGAGGGAGCGGATGAGCCGCGCGTACGAGACGTGGTGCGGCCAGTCGACGCGCAGGGCGTGGGCGGTGCGGCGCAGCCGGCCGACCGCGCCGTCGGGGGCGGCCGGGAGTGTCCGCAGGATGCCGGTGCCGTGCGCGAGCATCAGCTCGGCGGCGGCCATCCCGGTGAGGAGGGAGATCTGTGCGTTCCAGCGGTCGGCGGGCAGCGGGGCGCGGTAGGCGAGTGCGTACGTGTGGTCGTGTTCGACGATCTCCTGCTCGGGCACGTCGAGGGAGATGCCGCCGCGTTCGATCTCGAGGTTCTCGCGCAGCCGTCCGATGTCCTCGAGCAGGGCGAGCGGTTCCTCGGCCGTCGCCGTGTCGATCTGCTTCTGTACGCCCTCGTAGTCGAGCTGGGCGCGGCTGCGGACGAGGGCGCGGCGGACGTCGACCGCCGCGGTACGGCCGTCCGCGTCGAGGTCGATCGTCCACAGGACGGCCGGGCAGGTCTGGTCCGGGAGCAGGCTCGCGGCGCCTTCGCCGAGCCGGGGCGGATGCAGCGGGACCTTCTCGTCCGGGAAGTAGAGGGTGTTCACCCGGCGGTGGGCCTCGGCGTCCAGGGCACCGCCGGGTACGACGAAGGCGGCGACGTCCGCGATGGCGTACCGCACCCGGAAGCCGCCGCCGTGCCGGGACAGGTGCATCGCCTGGTCGAGGTCGGTGGCGGTGGGCGGGTCGATGGTGAACAGGGGGATGTCGGTCGCGTCGTACGACGGCGGTACGGGGGCCGTAGCGGCCCGCTCCGCCTCGGCGAGCGCTTCCGGCGGGAAGGTCCCGGGCACCCCGAGTTCGGTGCGCAGCGCGCCGAGGGCGGCCCGCAGCGGGGCCTCGGGGGCGCCGGTGACGCGGATTTTGGCGGCGGGGCATTGGGTTCGAGCGTTTTGGCGGGGGCGGGTGGGGGCGGCACCCCGGGCCTCCGGCCGCCCGCCAGGGCCTCGGGCCGCCCGCCGGGACCTCCGGCCCGCCCGTCTGCGGCGCCGCCCGCCCGTCCGGGGCGCCGCCCCACCGGCGCGGGACCGCCTCCCCTCCCGGCGCGGGATGGCCGCCCTGGCAGGGGCCTCCGTCCCCGGAGCACCGGACCGCCACCGCCGGGCAGAGGACCTCGACCCCGGGGCACCGGGCCGCCACCCCCGGCACAAGACCTCGACCCCCGGCACCGGGCCGCCACCCCCGGCACAAGACCTCCAGCCCCGGAGCACCAGACCTCCACCCCCGGCAGAAGGCCTCCGCCCCCGCGTGCAAACCCGTCTCGACCGCACCCATTAATCTGGCGCAAGCCCCCGCACCACGCCCCGAGGAGAACCCGTGCTCGTCCTGCTGCCGCCCTCCGAAGGCAAGGCCGCCTCCGGCCGCGGCGCCCCGCTGAAGCCGGAGTCGCTGTCGCTGCCGTCGCTCGGCGCGGCGCGCGAGGCCGTGCTCGACGAACTGGTCGAGCTGTGCGCGGCGGACGAGGACAAGGCACGCGAGGTGCTCGGGCTGAGCGAGGGCCTGCGCGGCGAGGTCGCCAAGAACGCCGGCCTGCGCACGGCCGGGGCACGGCCCGCCGGGGAGATCTACACCGGCGTCCTGTACGACGCCCTGGACCTGGCCTCGCTGGACCCGGCGGCCAAGCGCCGCGCGGGCAGGTCGCTGCTCGTCTTCTCCGGCCTGTGGGGTGCCGTGCACATCGGCGACCGCATCCCCTCGTACCGCTGCTCGATGGGCGTGAAGCTGCCGGGACTCGGGGCGCTGGGCGCGCACTGGCGTACGCCGATGGAGTCGGCGCTTCCCGAGGCGGCCGGGGGCGGGCTGGTGCTCGACCTGCGTTCCGCCGCGTACGCGGCGGCGTGGAAGCCGAAGGGGGAGGTCGCGGGGCGGACGGCGACCGTGCGGGTGCTGCACTCCCAGATCGTGAACGGGGTGGAGAAGCGTTCAGTGGTCAGCCACTTCAACAAGGCGACGAAGGGGAAGATCGTCCGCTCCCTGCTCGCGGCCGGGACCGCCCCCAAGAACCCGGCGGAGCTGGTGGAGGCCCTGCGGGACCTCGGGTACGCGGTGGAGGCGCAGGCGCCCGCGAAGGCGGGGAAGGCCTGGGCGCTGGACGTGGTGGTGACGGAGATCCACTGACCCGCACCACCCACCGCTGCACCGCTGCACCGTTGCGCCGTTGCAGCATGTGCAACACCCTTTGCGCGTGCTGCACACCATGGGCAGGATGAGGCCATGACCTCACCGCTGCCTCCCGCCGAGCTGCCCTCCTCGCCGCGCGCGTCCGTGCTGGATCTCGCTCCCGTCGTGCCCGTGGTGGTCGTCGAGGACGCCGCCGACGCGGTACCGCTGGCCCGGGCGCTGGTCGCGGGCGGCCTGCCCGCGATCGAGGTGACGCTGCGGACCCCGGCGGCGCTGGACGCGATCCGGGCGGTCGCGGCGGAAGTCCCGGACGCGGTGGTCGGGGCGGGCACGGTGATCACGCCGACGCAGGTGGCGGACTGCGTGGCGGCGGGCGCCCGCTTCCTGGTCAGTCCCGGGTGGACGGAGGAACTGCTGGCGGCGATGCAGGGGTCCGGGCTGCCGTTCCTGCCGGGGGTGTCGACCACGTCGGAGGTCGTGGCGCTGCTGGAGCGGGGGGTGCGGGAGATGAAGTTCTTCCCGGCGCGGGCGGCGGGCGGTACGGACTATCTGCGGTCGCTGGCCGGGCCACTGCCCCAGGCGCGCTTCTGTCCGACGGGCGGGATCGCCCTCGCGTCCGCCCCCGCGTACCTGGCGCTGCCCAACGTCGGCTGCGTGGGCGGGAGTTGGATGCTGCCCGGGGACGCGGTGGCCGCGCGGGACTGGCTGCGGATCGAGGAACTGGCGCGCGAGGCGGCGGCACTGGGCCGCTGACCCGACGGAGACGGCACGCCCCGTCGGCCCAGCGGAAGCGCGACGCCCCCTCGGCCCAGCGGAAACGGCACGCCCCGCCGGCTCAGCGGAAGCGCGACGCCCCGCCGGCTCAGCGGAGGTGCGACGTGTCGTTCAGCAGACGCACGGACGCGTTTCCGTCCGCGTAGTACGCCACGGCCGAGACGGAGGCCGCCGACAGTTCCATCCGGAACAGGGACTGCGGGGGCGCGTCGAGGGCGAGTCGTACGAGGGTCTTGATCGGCGTGACGTGCGAGACGAGCAGGACCGTGCGGCCCGCGTACGCGGCGAGGAGCTTGTCGCGGGTGGTGGCGACGCGCCGGGCGACGGCGGCGAAGCTCTCCCCGCCGCCGGTGGGCTCGGCCTCCGGGTCGGCCAGCCAGGCGTTCATGTCCTCGGGGTGGCGCTCGCGCACCTCGCCGAAGGTCAGCCCCTCCCAGGCGCCGAAGTCGGTCTCGCGCAGCCCCTCCTCGACGCTCACCTCGATACCGAGGCGGGCGGCGACGATCCCGGCGGTCTCGCGGCAGCGGGCCAGCGGCGAGGACACGACGGCCTGGATGGTGCCGCGTGCGGCGAGGGCGGCACCGACGAGTTCGGCCTGCCGGCGGCCCACGTCGGAGAGGGCCGGATCACTGCCACCGCTCCCCGAGAACCGCTTCTGCGGCGTCAGCGGGGTCTCCCCGTGCCGCAACAGCACGAAGGTGGCGGGGGCGCCGAGGTCGGCGGGCGGGGACGCGACGTTGCGCGCGGCCCGCACGTCAGCATCGGCCGGCACGGAGGCAACATCGCGCGCGGCCCGCGCGCCGGTGTCGGCAGCGGTGCCGCCCGGTTCAGGGACCGCAGGGCTCGTCGCCACGCGTCCACCGGCCAGCGCCGCCCGAGCCCTGGCCGCGCCCGCCGCCGCGTCTCCGGGTGGCCCCGTCGGCTCGGGGGCCGCGGGGGCCGGCGTCCGGGCGGACAGTTCCGCGGTGGACGTCGACGGGGACCACCGCTCCCCCCGCTTGCCGGCGTCCATCGCCTCGTTCGCGAGCCGGTCGGCGTGCTTGTTCCGCTCGCGCGGAATCCACTCGTACGTGACCTGTGACGGCGGGAAGACCGCCGCCGCTTCCCTCGCCAGCGGCTTCATGTCGGGGTGCTTGATCTTCCATCGGCCCGACATCTGCTCGACCACGAGTTTGGAGTCCATGCGGACGCGGATCCGGGCGGCCGGGTCCAGGGCGCGGGCCGCCTTCAGCCCGGCCAGCAGCCCCCGGTACTCGGCCACGTTGTTCGTGGCGACGCCGATGTACTCGGCCGTCTCCGCCAGCGTCTCGCCCGTCGCCGCGTCGATCACCACGGCGCCGTAGCCCGCGGGCCCCGGGTTGCCCCGGGAACCGCCGTCGGCCTCGACGATGAACTCCCGCACCACGCAGTCCTCTTACAGACCGGAGTCGGACGTGCGCACCAGGATGCGGCGGCAGTTCTCGCAGCGGACGACGGTGTCACGCGGCGCGGACCGGACGTCGTTCAGCTCGGTGATGTTGAGCTCGATGTGGCAGCCCTCGCACCGGCGCTGGTAGAGGCGGGCCGCGCCGACGCCGCCCTGCTGAGCGCGCAGCTTGTCGTAGAGCTTCAGGAGATCGGCCGGGACCGAGGCCGAGATGACCTCGCGCTCCTTCGTCACCGAGGCCGCCTCGCCGTCCAGCGACTCGAACGCCGCGTCCCGGCGGGCCGTCGCGTCGTCGATCTTCGCCTGCACGGAGGAGACGCGCCCGGTCAGCTCGGCGACCCGCTCCTGCGCGGACTCGCGGCGCTCCATGATCTCCAGGACCACGTCCTCCAGGTCGCCCTGTCGCTTGGCGAGCGAGACGATCTCGCGCTGGAGGTTCTCCAGGTCCTTCGGGGAAGTGACGGCGCCGGAGTCGAGGCGCTGCTGGTCACGGACGGCGCGCTGGCGCACCTGGTCGACGTCCTGCTCGGCCTTGGTCTGCTCGCGGGAGGTGTCGCTCTCCTCGGTCTGAGCGGCCACCAGCAGGTCACGCAGCTGCGTGAGGTCCTTGTTCAGCGACTCGATCTCGGCGTGCTCGGGCAGCGACCTCCGCTTGTGGGCGAGCTGCTGGAGGCGGGCGTCGAGGGCCTGGACGTCGAGGAGTCGGATCTGGTCGGCGGGCGCGGCGTTCAGTTGGGGGCTCCAAGGGAATCAGTGGTGGTGGACGCCGCGTGGGCGGTCCAGGGGTCGGTGACCGTCTTCGACACATGGACCCGCAGGTCCCAGCCGTGGCGGTCGGAAATCTCGTCGAGCTGGGCGGCTGCCAGCTCGCACCAGGGCCATTCCGTGGCCCAGTGCGCCGCGTCGAGCAGCGCGAGAGGACTGTGGGCGCGGTCCGCCATGAATTCCGACGCCGGGTGGTGGCGCAGGTCCGCGGTGAGGAAGGCGTCGACGCCGGCCGCGCGTACGTCGTCGAAGAGGCTGTCGCCGGAGCCGCCGCTGACGGCGACCGTACGGACGAGGGCCTCGGGGTCGCCCGCGACGCGGATGCCCTGCGCGGTGGCGGGCAGCCGTGCGGCGGCGCGTGCGGCGAACTCGCGCACCGTCACCGGGTGGTCGAGTGCGCAGACGCGGCCGAGTCCCCGGCGGCCGTCGGGGTCGCCCGGGTCCGGCACGAGGGGCCGTACGACACGCAGGTCCAGCGCTCCGGCGAGGGCGTCACTGACTCCCGGGTCGGCGCGGTCGGCGTTGGTGTGGGCGACGTGCAGCGCGATGTCGTTCTTGATCAGGGTGTGCACGGCGCGGCCCTTGAAGGTGGACGCCGCGACCGTCGTCGTACCGCGCAGATAGAGCGGGTGGTGGGTGACGAGCAGGTCGGCACCCAGGTGCACCGCCTCGTCGACGATCTCCCGAACGGGGTCGACGGCGAACAGGACCCGCGCGACCTCCTGGTCGGGGTCGCCCACGACGGTGCCGACCGCGTCCCAGGACTCGGCCCACTCGGCGGGCCACAGGTTCTCGAGCGCGGCGATGACTTCAGACAGACGGGGCACGGGGAAAGGCTACCTGCCCTGCGCCCCTGTCCCGCCGGTCGCGGGTGCATCGACCCGGCTCACCGGCCCGGCACCCGCCGCCGAAGGCCCCGGAGGGCGTGTGAACCGCACCGGGGCGAGCTCGGAACGCGTCGCACGCTCCCCGTCGAGCACACCCGCCCCCGTTTCCACAGGCGAATCGCGAGACCAGCACCCTTATGTGTGAAATGACCGCCCGCCCCTCTCACGTCTGTGCGTACGAAAACTAGCTTCGTCGCCGGAGGTGACCGAACGATGACGGTCTGTGCCTGGGAGTCTGTGGCGGAGAGCGGGAACGAGCGGGGCGCCCGGCCCGGATGTGTGATCACCGCTGACGGGTCCTACGCGGCACGCCTCGCGCTGGACGGCGAGTCCTGGTTTCCGGAGCGCTGGACGCTGGACGGCCCCGAGCCGTACGCCGTGCCGCTGCCGGGCAACCAGCCCGAGGAGCCCGGCACCGAGGTGCTGCCGATGTCCGACGGGCGGGTGCTGATCCACCGTGTCGCGGACCGGCGGCACACGTTCTCGCTGCTGTATCCGACGGGGCCGGCCACCGGTGAGCTGCCGCTCGGCGCGGTGGAGTGCCCGGACGAGGGGACCCGGCTGCGGCTGCTGCCGCCCGCGCCGGGCGGGGACCGGGCGTACGCCCTCGCGGTGGGCGGTGGCTCCACGGCGGTGTGGCTGGTGGCGGCCGGCGCGTTCGGGCCCGAGCATCTGGCCGAGGTGCCGGGGCACTGCTCGGGCGGGGTGTGGCTGGACGCGACGGGACGGCTGCTGGCCCTGGACCGCACGCTGAACGGTCGTACGAAGACGGTCGTGGTCGACCTGGAGCGCGGCGGCGAGATGTCGCCGCTGCTCCAGATCGCGGAGCACAGCGACGACCGGCTGCTCCTCGCGGACGCCGACAGCGGGCTGCTGCTCATCCGCTCGGACGCGCCGTCGCCGGGACACGACCGGCTGGGCTGGGGCGTACTGGGGAGCACGCTGCCGGTCCGCTTCCCGGAGTCCCTGCGGCTGACGGGCCCTCCGTCCCCCCTCGGCGTGAACGGGGGCGCGCCCCTCGTGCTGACACCGTTCGCCATCCAGCCGGGGCAGGTGCTGACGCCGGAGCGCTGTGCGGTGGCCCTGCGCGTCGACGGCCCGGCGGGCAGCTGGGTGGGGGTGTGGCGCCCCGCCGAACGCCAGATCCACCATCTTCCGGCGCCCGAGGGGTGGCTGGCGGGCACCGGGCTGTGGACCGAGGACGGGGTGCTGCATCTGCCGTTCGCGACGGCGGCGGTGCCCTGCGGGGTGGCGCGGGTGGCGGCACCGACGGGGACGGGCCCGGGAGATCCGGAGCGGTACGGCCCGGCCGCGCCGACGGCAGGACATACGCCGCCCGAGCCGCAGGCCCCGGATCCCTCGGGTCCTGCCGCCCCGCGTCCGGTGCCCCTGCAACAGGCCTCGCTCGCGGGCCGCCTGCTGAGACGCAGCGCACCCTCCGCACCGGCCCACCCCGAGGAGCCGGCGCCGCCGCACGCCGAACACTCCCCGCTTCCGGCCGAGACACCCCCCGCCACCCCAACTCCCGCCGTGGCAGCCCGATAGACTCACCCGGCTGTACGAAGGATCTTGTTGACGGGGTGAACACTTCCTATGAACGACACCAGCACCACCTGTCCACCGCTGCCCGAGGCTCAGGAAGCCGCAGATCACGGCCACGGCCGGCACCGGGGTCCGGTCTCCGCACAGGACGACGAGGCAACCCCTCGCGGCCGGCACCGCAAGCCGTCCGACTACCAGGCGGACCCCTGGCACTGAGTCAGCCCAGGTACTGAGTCAGTACCTGTATCGAGTCAGCACCTGTATCGAGTCAGCACCTGTACTGACTCATGGCACGCGGAGGAAGACCCGGCTCGAGCAGGGGGGTATCGCTCCCTCCTGCTCGACCGTCGGACGGCCGCTCAGCGACCCGGCGAGGCCGGGGAAACCGCGGCGTCCCGGCCCCGCCTGAGCCCCAGCACCTCCACCGCGGCGAACGTCTCGCCCTTCGGCCGGTCCGCGTAGTGCGGGGTGAGCAGCGCATCCAGTTCGTCGTAGGTGAACGTGTCCTGCTTGGTGTCGAACTTGGCTGCCACCCGCGGCCGTTCGACGATCGCGACCATGCCGCCATGCACGACGAGCAGCTGCCCGTTGACGCCCGCGGCGGCCGGCGAGGCCAAGTAGCCGACGAGCGGGGCGACATGTGCGGGCGCGAGCGGGTCCAGCCCTTCATCGGGTTCCGCGAAACCCGCGAACACGTCCTCCGTCATACGGGTCCGGGCGCGCGGGCAGATGACGTTCGCCGTCACGCCGTACTTCGCGAGCGCCAGGGCCGTGGACGTGGTCAGCCCGACGATCCCGCCTTTCGCCGCGGCGTAGTTGGGCTGGCCCGCCGAGCCCGCCAGGAACGCCTCCGACGAGGTGTTCACGATCCGTCCGTACACGGGCCCGTCGGCCGCCTTGGAGCGTGCTCGCCAGTGCACGGACGCGAAGTGGGTCGTGTTGAAGTGCCCTTTGAGGTGCACCCGGACGACCGAGTCCCACTCGTCCTCGGACATCGAGAAGATCATCCGGTCGCGCAGGATGCCCGCGTTGTTGACCAGGATGTCCAGCTTTCCGAACTCGGCGACCGTCAACTCGACCAGTGCACGGGCCTGTTCGTGGTCGGCGACGTCCCCGGTGTGGGCGGCGGCCCGGCCGCCCGCCGCGCGGATCTCGGCGGCGACCTCCTCGGCGGGCGTGCCCGACGCCGCGCCGGAGCCGTCCCGTCCGGGCTGCCCGTAGTCGTTGACGACGACGACGGCGCCCAGCCGGGCGAGTTCCAGTGCCTCGGCCCGGCCGAGCCCGCGCCCCGCGCCGGTGACGATCGCGGTCAGCCCCTCAAGTGGCAGTGACATCAGGGTCCTTAGCGGTGGTGGCGGTCGAATGCGGGTCAGATCTCGATGCAGGTACGCAGGGCGGTGCCCGTCCGCATCTGGTCGAGGGCCTCGTTGATCTCGGCGAGCGGCACCCGGTGGGTGATCAGGCCCTCCAGGTCGATGCGTCCGGCACGCCACAGCGCGATGGTCCGTTCGTACGAGCGCAGCACGTCGCCGCCGCCGTACATCGAGGGCAGGATCCGCTTCTCGTCGAAGAACAGCTCGAACATGTTGAGCTGGAGGAAGTCGTCCAGCGCGCCCGCGCCGACGACGACGAGTGTGCCGCCGCGCCGGGTGTTCTCGTACGCGGTCCGGGCCGTGGCCGACCTGCCGACGACCTCGAAGACGTAGTCGAAGCCCTCGCCGCCGGTCACCGCCTGCTTGGCCGCGGCCAGCTCGTCCGGCGACACCGCCTGCGTGGCACCGAACCTGAGCGCGGACTCACGGCGGGAGGCGACCGGGTCGACGGCGACGATCTCGGCCGCGCCCTTGAGGCGGGCGCCCTGGACGGCGGAGATGCCGACGCCGCCGCAGCCGATGACGGCGACCGACGAACCGGCCGCCACGTCCGCGGTGTTGAGGGCGGCGCCCAGTCCCGTGGTCACCCCGCAGCCGATGAGGGCGGCGATGTCGAAGGGCACGTCGTCCGGGATCGGCACGGCGCTGCCCGCGTCGACGACGACCTCCTCGGCGAAGGTGCCGGTGCCCGCGAAGCCGAAGACATCACCGCCGGGGCGCCTGAAGTTGGGCGTGCCCGCGTTCATGAACCCGGCCAGACACAGCTGGCTCTGGCCGCGCTTGCAGGCGGGACAGACCCCGCAGGCGGGCAGCCAGCACACGACGACCCGGTCGCCGGGCTTCAGGTGGCTGACGCCTTCGCCGACCTCGACGATCTCGCCGGCGCCCTCGTGCCCGGGTACGAACGGCGCGGGCTGCGGCAGTACGCCGCTCATCGCGGACAGGTCCGAGTGACACAGTCCGGTGGCCCGCACCCGGATCCTCACCCTGCCGGGCCCGAAGCCCACCGACTCGACGTCGTCGAGGACTTCGAGCTTGTCCTGGCCGATCTCGTGCAGTACGGCTGCGCGCATGGTGCGGCTCCCCTCGGGTGTACGGACGTACGGACGTACCGGGCTCAGGAGTGGGCGACGACGGTGTCGGCCAGCACGGGGGCGTCGTCCCGCTCGACGGCCGTCACCGAGACCTGGACCTGGCCGTCCCGTTGCCACATGCGGATGCGCAGCGTCTCGCCGGGGAAGACGACCCCGGCGAAGCGCGTGCGGTAGGAGCGGACGCGGGTCACATCCCCGGCGAGGCGGGTGTCGACGACCGCCTTGAGCGTCATGCCGTAGGTGCACAATCCGTGCAGGATGGGCCGGTCGAACCCGGCGAGCTTCGCGAACTCGGGGTCGGCGTGCAGCGGGTTCCAGTCGCCGGACAGGCGGTACAACAGGGCCTGGTCCTCGCGGATCGGCCGCTCGACCACGGCGGTGGGCTCATCCACCGGCGGTTCGAGGCGTGTGGACGGGCCCCGGTCGCCGCCGAAGCCGCCCTCTCCGCGGACGAAGATCTGGGCGTCGTTCGTCCACAACGGGCCCTCGGCGTCGGAGACTTCGGTGCGCATGACCAGGATGGCGGCCTTGCCCTTGTCGTAGACGGCCGCGATGCGCGAGGTGGCGTTCGCCGTGCCCGTCACCGGGATCGGGCGGTGGAGCTCGACGGTCTGGCCGCCGTGCAGAACGCGGGCGAGGTCGACGTCGACGCCGGGCATGGACAGGCCGCCGATCACGCCGGGTGAGCCGGCGCCCGCGACGGTGGCGAAGCTGGGCAGCACGTGCAGCCGGGACTCCAGGGTGTAGCGCAGCTCGTCGGGGCCGGTCGCCGGGATGCCCGCGCCGAGGCCCAGGTGGTAGAGCAGTACGTCCTTGTGGTCCCAGGAGATCTCGGCGGACCGGGGTTCCGCGGCGACGGCCTTGGCTGCGTCGATGGGCATGGGGCTCCTGATCACTAGTGCGTAAGACCTCGGTGCGGCCGTCCGCACCGTCGGCCGCACCGAGGTCGTCACTGGGCCGGGGAACCCGCCTGTTCTAGAACGCGTTCCAGTACGGCGACCCCTTGTATAGCCCAGCGCCCATTACTTGTGAAGGCTCCTGACACCATGTCAGATCGCGGCGCGCGGGTTCCGGCACCCATGACATTTGTCCCGGCGGATTCCGTACAAGCGCATCTGCCGCCCCCGCCTCCCGGCTCGTAGCGTCGTACCCATGACGAAACCCACGGGGACACCGGGGACGCGTCCGCCGCGTCGCGCGGACGGCGCGACAGGGGACGGGGAGCGGGGGCGGCGGACGGGGAGCAGGGGCGGGGAACGGCGACGGGGAACGGGGAACGGGGAGCAGAGATGACCGGGAACAGCGATCCGATGACCTGCCGCATCCACGAGGTGCGGGAGGCGCGGCGTGCCTGGAAGGAGGCGTGGCCGCCCCGGCGCGCCGCCTTCCGGGCCCGGCGGAAGTCCGGGGAGCCGGCCCCCGAGGAGATGGGTCCGCCGCACAGCGGTTTCGCCCTGCTGCCGTGGCTGCTGATGGGCATGGGCGCGTTCTCCAACCTTCTGCAGGGCACGACCCCGAACCCGTGGATCGGCGGGATGGGTCTGCTCGCCTTCAACTCCCTTTACATCTCCGTGGTGTTCCGCGCCTTCGTGAAGGAGAAGCGGGACGCGCCCGCGACCCGCTGGGTGCTCGTCGCGATGCTGGCGATCACCAGCGGGCTCGGGATCGGCTACGGCGGCAGCTGGCTGTACTTCTTCCCGCTGCTCGGCCTGGCGGTCGGCGCGGTCACCCGGGGCAGGACGCTCCCGAAGCTCGCGTTCGCCCTGAGCGCGCTGGCGGGGACCATAGCCGGGTTCCGGGACGGCTGGGGCGCGGTCGGCATCGGGTACGCCACCTTCCTGTCCACCGCGGTCACGGCGGCGATCCTCTCCCTCTCCGAGGCGGTACGGGAGCTGCGCGCGGCCCGCGAGGAACTGGCCCGGCGCGCCGTCGAGAAGGAACGTCTGCGCTTCTCCCGCGATCTGCACGACCTGCTCGGCCACACGCTCTCCGTGATCGTCGTGAAGTCGGAGGCGGCCCGCCGGCTGGCCCACCGCGACCTGGAGGCGGCGCTGCTCCAGGTGACCGACATCGAGTCCGTCGGCCGTCAGGCGCTGACGGAGATCCGCGAGGCCGTGACGGGCTACCGCGAGGGCAGCCTCACCACGGACCTGGACGGGGCCCGCTCGGCCCTGTCCGCGGCGAGCGTCGACCCCGTGGTCCGCCGGTCCGGCCCACCGCTCACGCCCCAGACGGAGGCACTGCTCGGCTGGGTGGTCCGCGAGGCGGTCACCAACGTCGTCCGCCACAGCGACGCCACCCGCTGCGAGATCACGGTCGACGGCACCCCGGACCGCGTCCGTCTGAAGATCACGGACAACGGCACGGGCGCCACGGTGTCCGAGCCCCTGGAGGGTCTCGGCGGCACGGGCCTCAAAGGACTGACCGAGCGTCTGGCGGCGGCAGGCGGCTCACTGGAGGCGGGCCGGGCCCCGAGGGTCGGCTTCCTGGTCACCGCGGAACTCCCGGTGGACGCGACGGAGCCGGCGAACGCGGAGTCGGCGAACGGAGAGTTGGCGGACAGGGAACCGGCGAACGCGGAGTCGGCGAGCACGGAGGCCGACTCGGGCGGGGCGGGTGCGCGGGGCGCTACGGAGGTGTCGGAGCGGGAACAACTCGCGTGACGTGCGCGCCCTACGCTTGCCCCGTGAACGAGATGCCGCAGGACCACCGGCCCGCCAAGTCCGTCCGGGTGCTGCTCGCCGAGGACCAAGGCATGATGCGTGGCGCCCTTGCCCTGTTGCTCGGTCTGGAGGAGGACATCGAGGTCGTGGCTCAGGTGGGCGCGGGGGACGCGATCGTCGACGCGGCCCTCGCTCACCGGCCGGACGTGGCGCTCCTCGACATCGAGCTGCCGGGGATGAGCGGGCTCGAAGCGGCGGCCGAGCTGCGGGAGCAGGCGCCCGGGTGCCGGGTGCTGATCCTCACCACCTTCGGGCGGCCCGGGTATCTGCGCCGGGCCATGGAGGCCGGGGCCGCCGGGTTCCTCGTCAAGGACGGGCCCGTGGAGGACCTGGCCGCCGCGATCCGGCGCGTGCTCACCGGGGAGACCGTGATCGACCCCGCGCTCGCCGCGGCCGCGCTCAGCGCCGGGCCCAATCCGCTCACCGCCCGTGAGTGCGACGTCCTCAAGGCGTCCGTGGACGGCGCGACCGTCGCCGACATCGCGGCCAAGCTGCGCCTGTCCGAGTCCACCGTCCGCAACTACCTCTCCTCCGCCATCGGCAAGACGGGCACCCGCAACCGCATGGAGGCGATGCGGGAGGCGCGGCAGCAGGGGTGGTTGTAGCGAGCCCCCCGCCGGGAGTAGCGGGGGCGTGCGCGCCACCGTCCGTCGGCTCAGCGAGCCCCCGTCGACCCCGTCACCACCGTCGACCGCGGCAGCCACAGCAGCATCAGCAGCGCCCCGCCGAGCAGCACGCATCCCCCCGTGCGGAACGCGAGTGCGTAGCCCTCCGTCAGGGCCTGTGCCGACCCGCGGCTTCCCGTGCGGGCCGCCGCGATCGTCGACATGACCGCGAGACCGAGCGAACCGCCCATCGTCCGCGACGTGTTGATCAGCCCAGACACCAGCCCGGCGTCCATCGGCGACGCCCCGGACGTCGCCAGCGAGGCGAGCGTCGTCGCCCCGAGGCCCCCGCCCAGCATCATCAGGATCCCGGGAAACATGATCGCGGTCGCGTACGTCCCGTCCGCCGTCATCGTCGACTGCCACCCGAACCCGGCCGCCGCCACCAGCGTGCCGAGCGCGGCCACATTGCGCGGCCCCACCACCGGCATGAGACGCGGCGCCAGCTTCGCCCCCAGCAGCACGGCCAGCGAACTCGGCACCAGCGCGAGCCCGGCGCCCAGCGGCGTGTAGCCGAGGACGTTCTGCGCGTACAGCGTCATGAAGAACCACATGCAGAACATCGCGGAGCCGTTCACGAACATGGCGACGTTCGCCGACGCCACCGGCCGCCGGCCCAGCAGCTTCAGCGGCATCAGCGGTTCCTTCGTCCGCGCCTCGACCGCCAGGAAGAGCCCGATCAGCGCGAGCCCGGCGCACAGCGGTACGAGCGTCGCGGCGGCCGTCCAGCCCTCCGCCTCCGTCTGCACGATCCCGTACGCGAGGGTCGCCAGGCCCGCCGTCACCAGCAGCGCGCCGGGCAGGTCGAGGCGTCGCCCGTCACGGGCCCGGCTCTCCGGCAGCCACCGCGCGGCCCCCGCCAGGACGACCGCGCCCACCGGCACGTTGATCAGCAGCACCCACCGCCACGTCAGGCCGTCCACGAGCAGCCCGCCGACGAGCCCGCCCGCCGCGCCCCCGCCCGCGCCGACCGCGGTCCAGGTCGCTATGGCGCGTGCGCGTGCGGCGCCCTCCGGGACGGCGGAGGTGACGAGCGTCAGCGTGGCGGGTGCGAGCACCGCCGCCCCCAGCCCCTGCACGGCCCGGGCGACCAGCAGTTGCCAGCCCTCCTGGGCGAGACCGCCGCCGAGGGACGCGAGCGTGAACAGGGCGAGCCCGGCGAGGAACGTGCGGTTGCGTCCGTACAGGTCGCCGGCCCGCCCGCCGAGCAGCATGAACCCCGCGAAGGCGATCGCGTACGCGTTCACCACCCACTGGAGTCCCGGAGCGCTCAGCCCCAGGTCGGCGCGCATCGACGGCAGCGCCACGTTCACGACGGACACGTCGAGGACGACGAGGAACTGTCCGGCGCAGGCGAGCGCGACCACCACCCAGGCGGGCGGTGCGGCACGGCTGGTCGTAGTACGGCTGTCTTCGGTGGCGGCGGCTCGGAGCATGGATGTCATGCTCTCAACCGGCCTACGCTCCTGGCATCGGATTTTCGCCGCAGCCGTACATCGGCCCGCAGGCCTAGTACTCCGGTCCTATGGAGTACGTCATGGAGTACGAGACCCCGAGCGCGGAGCACTATGCCCCGAGCGCGGAGCACTATGCCCCGAGCGCGACGGGCCGGTCCGCGCGCAGCAGCGTCACCACCGCCGCTCCGCCCAGTCCGATGTTGTGCGCGAGACCCACCCGGGCGCCCGGGACCTGGCGTGCCCCCGCCTCGCCGCGCAGCTGCCAGGTCAGCTCGGCGATCTGGGCGATACCCGTGGCGCCCAGCGGATGCCCCTTGGAGATCAGCCCGCCGGACGGGTTCACGACCCACCGGCCGCCGTAGGTCGTCGCTCCCGACTCGACCAGCTTCCCGGACTCCCCGGCCACGCACATGCCGAGTGCCTCGTACGTCAGCAGCTCGTTGATCGAGAAGCAGTCGTGCAGTTCCACCACGTCGACGTCCTCGATGCCGAGCCCGGCACGCTCGTACACCCGGCGGGCGGCCTCCCGCGACATCGGCCGGCCGACGACGTCGATGCAGGACCCCGACGCGAAGGACTCCTCCGTGTCCGTCGTCATCGCCTGCGCGACGATCTCCACCACCCTGTCCCCCAGCCCGTGCCGCTGCGCGAAGCGTTCGGAGACGACCACGGCGGCCGCCGCTCCGTCCGAGGTGGGTGAGCACTGGAGCTTGGTCAGCGGGCGGTGCACCGGGCGCGACGCGAGGATCTCGTCGACGGTGTACACGTCCTGGAACTGGGCGTACGGGTTGTGCGCCGAGTGCCGGTGGTTCTTGGCCCCGACCGCGGCCAGTTGCGCCTCGGTCGTCCCGTACTTCTCCATGTGCTCGCGCGCCGCGTCGCCGAAGATCTGCGCGGTGGGCGGGGTCGCCTCGAAGCCGTGCCGGGCGGCCATCACGCCGTAGTGGCGGGCGACCGGCGAGCTCCGGAAGTCGCCCCCGTCGGCCCCGCTCCCGAGCGAGCCGCGGGTCATCTTCTCGAACCCCAGCGCCAGTACGCAGTCCGAGATCCCGCCCTCGACGAACTGCCGTGCCAGCATCAACGCGGTCGAGCCGGTCGCGCAGTTGTTGTTGACGTTGTAGACGGGCACGCCGGTCAGGCCGAGTTCGTACGCGGCCCGCTGTCCGGCCGTCGACGCCTGGAAGCAGTAGCCGACCGGAACCTGTTCCACCTCGGTGTAGGCGATCCCCGCGTCCCCCAGGGCCTTGCCGCCCGCCTCCCGCACCATGTCCCAGTACTGCCAGTCACGGGTCTCGGGCTTCTCGAACCGCGTCATGCCGACGCCGGCGATATAGGCCTTCATGCCGCGAAAGATTAGAACACGTTCCATACGAGCGACAGAGCTGACGGTGCATCAGATTCTCACGGGAAGGTCAAGAATTCGTTAGTACGCCAAAGCATCGGAATAGTTGCCTGGGCGTACGGGGTTTACCCACCACTTATCCCGCACGGATCTCCCGAACGATCCCCTTCGCACCCTCTTTCCGGCCTGGAGGCCTCACGCAATGACGCACACGTCGACCGACCAGCCCGCCCGGAGAGCGACCGGCGCCCTCGTGCCGGTGCTCGCCTTCGCGGGCATCGTTGTCGCGGTGATGCAGACCCTGCTCGTCCCGGTCATCAAGGACCTGCCGACGCTGCTGAGCACGTCACCCAGCAACGCCACCTGGGTCCTGACCTCGACCCTGCTCTCGGGAGCCGTTGCCACGCCGATCATGGGCCGACTCGGCGACCTGTTCGGCAAGCGGCGCATGCTGTTCACCAGCCTGGCCGTGATGGTGGCCGGCGCGCTGGTCAGCGCGCTCACCAGCACACTGCTGCCGATGATCGTCGGCCGTACGCTCCAGGGCTTCGCCATGGGCGCGATCCCGCTCGGCATCGGCCTGATGCGCGACATGCTGCCCCGCGAGAAGCTCGGCTCGGCGATGGCCCTGATGAGCTCCTCGATCGGCGTCGGCGGCGGACTCGCGCTGCCCGCCGCGGCCCTGGTGGCCCAGCACACCGACTGGCACGCCCTGTTCTACGGCGCCGCGGGCCTCGGCGTCGTCTCCATCGTCCTCACCTTCCTCGTCGTGCCGGAGTCCCCGATGCGCGCCGAGGGCTCCTTCGACTATCTGGGCGCGCTCGGCCTGTCCGTCGGCCTGGTCCTGTTCCTGCTGCCGATCACCAAGGGCAGCGACTGGGGCTGGAGCTCGGCCACCACGCTCGGCCTGTTCGGCGCGGCGGTCGCCGTCCTGCTGCTGTGGGGCCTGATGGAGCTGAAGGTCGCCGCGCCGCTGGTGGACCTGCGCACCACCGCCCGCCCCGCGGTGCTCTTCACCAACCTCGCCTCGATCATGGTCGGCGTCTCGTTCTACGTCGTCTCACTCGTCCTGCCGCAGCTGCTCCAGCTGCCCGCCGCCACCGGCTACGGCCTCGGCCAGTCGATGGTCGTCGCGGGCCTGTGCGTGGCGCCGCTCGGCCTGACGATGATGTTCACGGCCCCCGTCTACGCCCGGATCTCGGCGAAGTACGGCCCCAAGGTCACCCTCATCATCGGCATGGTGATCATCGCCGTCGGTTACGGCGGCGGCCTCGGCCTGATGAACGCCGCCTGGCAGACCATCGTCATCTCGGTGGTGCTGGGCGCGGGCATCGGCCTCGCCTACTCCTCGCTGCCCGCGCTGATCGTCGGCGCGGTGCCGGCCTCGGAGACGGGGGCGGCCAACGGCCTCAACACCCTGATGCGGTCCATCGGCACGTCCGTGTCGAGCGCCGTCATCGGCATGGTCCTCGCCAACACCGCGCACCATGTCGGGGACGTCGCCGTCCCGACCATGCACGGCTTCCGCGTCTCCTTCCTGATCGCGACGGGCGCGGTGGCGGTCGGCCTGGTCCTGGCGCTCTTCCTGCCCCGGCAGCGCCAGGCGACCAAGCCGCAGCTGCGGGCCAGCAGCGAGGAGGACGCGGCGCTGGAGCGCGCGGCCGAGGTGCTCGGCGGCTTCCGCGGCCGGGTCCTGAACGCCGGGGGCGACCCGGTCGCCCGGGCCAAGGTCACACTGATCGACCGCCGTGGCCGCCAGGCGGGCGCGACGCTCTCCGCGGAGGACGGCAGCTACGCGCTCGCCGTACCCGCCCAGGGCGCGTACGTCCTGGCCGCCAAGGCCGCGGGGCACGGACCGCTCGCCTCGTCGGCGACGCACGCGGGCGACGACCGTCCGGTCGACGTCGATCTGTCGCTGCCGGGAGCGGACCGGAACAGCGGCGTTCCCGCCTGACCGGTGGGCGGCCCCCGGGCCGCCGTACGCGTCACTCCCGATCGCCCGCTCGCCCGCTCGCCCGCTCGCCCCCGTCGCACCCGCGACGGGGGCGAGCGCGTCGCGGGCCGGGCGCGGCCGGATGTTACGCGTTGAGCTCGGCCAGCACCCGCAGGGTGTGCGGGTCCGGGGCGAGCACCAGCAGGTCCGTCACCGGGCCCTTGCGCCACGATTCCAGCCGCTCGGCGATGCGCTCACGCGGTCCGACCAGGGAGATCTCGTCGGCGAAGGCGTCCGGGACGGCTCGCACGGCGTCCTCCCGGCGGCCGGCCAGGAACAGTTCCTGGATGCGCCGGGCCTCCTCCTCGTATCCCATGCGGGCCATCAGATCGGCGTGGAAGTTGCGGGCCGCGTGCCCCATCCCGCCGATGTAGAAGCCGAGCATCGCCTTCACGGGCAGCAGCCCCTCGGTGACGTCGTCGCACACCCGGGCGCGGGCCATGGGTGCCACGAGGAAGCCCTCACGGCGGTCGGCGAGCGCGGCCTCGTACGCCTCCGTCCGGGTCGGCGACCAGTACAGCGGCAGCCAGCCGTCCGCGATCCGGGCCGTCTGCGCGATGTTCTTCGGCCCCTCGGCGCCGAGCAGGACGGGCAGGTCGGCGCGCAGGGGATGGGTGATCGGCTTCAGCCCCCGGCCGAGGCCCGTCCCGTCTTCGCCGCGGTACGGGAGCGGGTGGCAGCGCCCGTCGAGTGCGACGGGCGCTTCCCGCCGGAGAACCTGGCGTACGACGTCCACGTACTCCCGGGTCGCGGTGAGCGGCGACCTGGGGAACGGGCGCCCGTACCAGCCCTCGACGACCTGCGGCCCCGACAGTCCGAGGCCGAGCATCATGCGCCCGCCGGAGAGGTGGTCGAGGGTGAGGGCGTGCATCGCGGTGGTGGTGGGCGACCGGGCGGCCATCTGTGCGACGGCGGTGCCCAGCCTGATCCGTGAGGTGTGGGCCGCGATCCAGGTCAGCGGGGTGAACGCGTCCGAACCCCAGGACTCGGCGGTCCACACGGAGTGGTACCCGAGCCGCTCCGCCTCCCGCGCCAGCGGCAGATGGGACGGGTCGGGGCCGCGCCCCCAGTAGCCGAGTGCGAGACCGAGCCGCATGTCCCCTCCAGGCATCACATTCTGACGGACCGTCAGCTGTACGGGTGCCTGCGACTGTACGACAACGGCCCCCCGCCCGAAAGGGCGAGGGGCCGTGCGCGCAAAGGGTGCGGGTCAGCCGCGCTGGATCCCGGACGCGTCCTGGAGGACGCCGCGGCGGCCGTCCTGCGTCTGGGCGACCAGCGCCGCGCCGCGCTGCTCGACGGCCAAGTACCAGGTGCCCGGCGCCAGTTCGGCGATCGGCGTCGGCGAACCGTCCTCGGCGTACAGCGGACGCGCCACCGGCACGGCGAACCAGAACGGCGAGAAGTCACCGGCGGGCTGGGCGGCCTGCGCCTGCTGGGGCGCCTGCGGCTGACCACCGAACGGCTGGCCCGGCTGCGGCTGCGGCTGACCGCCGTAGGGCTGCCCCGGCTGCTGGGCACCCGGGTAGCCGTAACCACTCGGCGGCTGGGCGCCGTAGGGCTGCGGGGCGACGGGCCTGGGGGCGCCGACGAGGGCGGTCTTGAGGGCTGGGACGAGTGGAGTGGCAATGGCGGCACCGGCCAGAATCAGCGCGGCGATCATGCCGAGGATGAGACCGGCACCCGCGCCGTTCGCGTCAATCGTCCACCAGAGCAGCGACCAGGCGGAAGCGACCGTCAGAGCTACGCCGACCGTCCCCATGTCGAGACCCGCCACCTTGCGCGGCTGCGGCAACGCCCGCGGGATCAGGATGAGCGCTGCTCCGACGACCCCGATCATGTAGGTGCCGAGCCCGAGACCCAGGCTGGAGCTCCAGGCGTTCGGGAAGTCGGCGCTTCCGCAGTAACTGCCGCTGCAGTCGGCTACGTCCAGAAACGACGCGATGAACAGCAACACCGCTGCTCCGATCACCACGCCGTCGCCTCGAGTGAGGGAGCGGATATTCACTTCACAGGTCCTTCGTCAGTCGTCTCGTCATCAGTGGAGGCATCGCTGTCACCATGTCGCCATCAGGCCCTGGTGTGAAGCGCGGGGGTGGCCCCTCATCGTAGGAAGGACACTATCGCCCGCCCGACGTGGGTGTCCGCCGGGTGGAGCCCGCTGATCACTACCCCCGCAGGAAACTCACGATTCCCTCAGATATCCCCTGCACTGCACACTGCCGCAACGCACCGCTGGTCAACAGTGCCGCACCCTTTACTGTCGCGCATGTTGCCGCATTCGCTGAACACCTGGGAAACCGTTGACAGATTGAGACCGCCCGGGCTCCTAGGCGTGACGAGCCCGGAGTCGTCACCGAAGCAACTGGAGGGCGAGCTGCCCGCGGCGCGGGAAGTTGCCGGTGCCGGTGCAGCCAGTCAGACGTGAGCCACCCACGGCCGGATGCGGCTCGCCGGGACACTCCGGCGAGCCGCGTCCTGGCCCGATGGGCAAAAGGACCCCGCTCAGCTATCGCTGGCTGTACTTGAAGCAGACACCGATCGGCTTGTACGCCTTCTTTCCTGTGTGGAAAGTTATCCAGCTGCCACCGGTAGTGCCTTGGACATCAAACTTCTTGCCGGAGTATTTCGCGTACGCCTTCAGGGTCCCGTACTTGCCCCGAGGCACCTCCTTGGAGCCACTCACTGTGATACTGCGGGACTTCGTCACATCCCAGCCGACACCGACGCTGATGGCCCCTTTGGTTGCGTCGATATGCTTCGAGAGCGTGGTGCTCACAGCCTCGGTCTGGTCTATGCGCAGCATCATTGCGCCCCGGCCGGAGGCTTCGGCGAGCGGGGTCTTCCCGCACGAGGTGCCGATGGACCGAACGTTGATCAGCCTCTCGGCAAGCCAACCACCACCGATCTTTGACACCTGTGCGTCCGCCGTGGTCGCTGCCGCCTCACGCGGCGCAGCGTGCACCGTGGCGTTCACGCCCATCAGGCCCAGGGTCATTGCGGCAACTGCCGCCCCACGCCGAATTGTTTGGAACTTCAACTGATCCCCCATGATCATAAACAAGCAAGTGTCGATCACCTGTGGTCAAGACAAGTTGATCAAGAGGGGTGCGCGAATGCAATCAATCTGAGATAGATCTGAGGTGCTGAAGGCGTGGCAATGTGGCCGCCGGGGATACCCCCTTCACGGCTGCAGGAAATTCACAATGCCGTCCGAGATCCCCTGCGCCGCCTTCTGCCGCCACGCATCGCTGGTCACGCGTGCCGCGTCCTTGCCGTCGCGCATGTTGGCGCACTCGATGAACACCTTGGGAACCGTTGACAGATTGAGACCGCCCAGGTCCTCACGCGTGACGAGTCCGGTGCCGTCGCCCACGTAGTTGGAGGGCGCGCTGCCCGTGACGCGGACGAAGTTGCCCGCGATGCGCTCGCCGAGGTCGCGTGAGGAGGCGACGATCGGGCGGGTGTCCGCGGCGCCCCCGTGCACCGCTCCCGGCAGGATGACGTGGAAGCCTCGGTTGCCCGCCGCCGAGCCGTCGGCGTGGATGGAGACGACCGCGTCGGCGTGCGCCCGGTTGCCGATGCGGGCCCGCTCGTCCACGCACGGGCCCCATGAGCGGTCGCCGTCCTGCGTGAACTTCACGGTGGCGCCCTCCTTCTGGAGGATCGTGCGCAGCCGGCGCGCGACGTCGAGTGTGAACCGGGCTTCGGTGTAACCGGCGTTGGTGGACGTGCCTGTGGTGTCGCACTCCTTCCAGTTCGTTCCGATGTTCACCTTGCGGTTGATGTCGGCCGTGTGCTGGAAGTTCCCGGAGTTGTGGCCCGGGTCGATGACGACGACCTTGCCCCGGAGCGGGCCGGAGGCGGCGGGCCCGGAGGTCGGGGAGGCGGGCGTGGAGGACGACGTACCCGGCTTCTCGCCGTCGTCCGTCGCGGAGGCCGCGGGGGACCCGGAGCCGCCCGCCGAGGACGACGACGCCGACGACTTCTTCGACGCCGAAGCCGACGTCGTGCCCCCGGCCGCCTTGTCCGAGCCGTCCCCGCCGCCCGGGGCGCCCACCGCCTCGTAGACGAGCCAGCCGAGCAGCGCGCCCGGCACGAGCGCGGCGAGCGCGACGGTCAGGGGCGCGCGCCGGAAGCGGCGCGGCTGGGGTGGATCGAAGTCCGGGCCTACGTATGACACGTCTGCGACTCTAACCGCGCCCTCAGATCCCTGCGCCCGTTCGCCGCAGGACGCGCAGCGAGTCGGTTGCCGAGACCTCCGTGAACGCGCCGGACTCCAGGGCCCTGAGGTAGACGCGGTACGGGGCCTGGCCGGTGAACTCGTCCTTCGGGTCCGGGAACACGTCGTGGATCAACAGCAGGCCGCCGTCGGCGACATGGGGCGCCCAGCCCTCGTAGTCGGCGCTCGCGTGTGCGTCCGTGTGACCGCCGTCGATGAAGACGAAACCGAGGGGGGTGCCCCAGATCTTCGCGATCTGCGGTGAGCGGCCGACCAGCGCGACCACGTGGTCCTCCAGGCCCGCCGTGTGAAGGGTGCGGCGGAAGGCGGGGAGCGTGTCCATCAGGCCGAGCGCCGGGTCCACCGTGTCCGGGTCGTGGTAGTCCCAGCCCGGCTGCTGCTCCTCGCTGCCGCGGTGGTGGTCGACCGTGAGCGCGGTGACCCCGGCCGCGCGGGCGGCGTCGGCGAGCAGGATCGTGGAGCGGCCGCAGTACGTGCCGACTTCGAGGAGGGGGAGACCGAGCCGTCCCGCCTCGGTCGCGGCCGCGTACAGGGCGAGGCCCTCGTGGCGGGGCATGAATCCCTTGGCGGCCTCGAAGGCGGCGAGAATCTCCGGCTTGGGCGCCGCTGACATGGGGTCCCCTCCTGCTGCGGTACGTACCCGACGCCGTCCATCGTGCCGCACGGCCCGGGGCCGGGGGACGGCGGGGGCCCGGCCGACCGACGCCCGGCTCGACGGCCGGCGCGCTGTTCGGCGGGGGCCCGGCCAGGTCATCGGCGGCCGGCCCCGGCCGCGGCCTCGGTCGGGACCGCAGCCGGGGTCGGGACCGCGGCCAGGGTCGGTCGCGTGGCTCAGCCCTTCGTCAGTTCCGATGCGGACGGCACCTGGTCCTTCACCTCGGCGCCCGCGCTCTTCCCCGCGTCCTTCACCTTGTTGATGATGTCGTCGTAGGTGTTCGCGGCCGCGTCCGTCGAGTCGCCCTTGCGGAGCTTGGCCGGCAGGCTCTTGAGCGCCTCGATGCCCGCGGTGAGCGGGGCGACGGCCTTGGCGAGCGTGGGGTCGCCCTGGGCGTTCTTCAGGGCCGCCTTGAGCCGGTTGTACGAGAACCCGCCCGCGAGTCCCGCCTTGACCAGCGCGACCTTGCGGCCCTTCGCGCCCTTCTTGAACTTCCCGGCCTTCCAGGGCTTCACGATCCACTGGTAGGTGGCCCCGGCGGCGAGCCCCGCGTTCGCCACGAAACGGGTCTTGGCGAACTTCTGCTTCTCCGCGGAACTGGTGCCGGTGGGAGTAGCGGTGGCCGCGGCGGCCGAGGTCTGCTGATCGGTGCTGTCACTGCCGCAGGCGGTGGCGCCGACGAACAGGGTGCAGCAGAGGGTGAGCGCCACGATGAGGCGCCGTATGGGTACGGGCACGGGATCCTCCGGGAGTGGGCGGTTCTCCCGGCAGCGTCACCCGGGGCGGAGGGCCGTGCCACCTGAGCGAACCCGTTCGGGTTCCTCCGGCGGGGTCGTTCCAGGTTTCAATCAGGATTGAGGGGCCATTCGCAGAACATGTCCCCTCGATATCGCAACGGTTCCAATCAGGCGGGGACGGTCATCGCGATCGTCGCGGACGTCATGGCCGTCATCCTCGGGCTGTGGATCCTCATGTATCTGCTGGACGCCAACCGGGCCAATGACCTGGTGCAGTTCGTCCACGACGTGGCAAGCTGGCTGGCCGGCTGGTCGCGTGACCTGTTCACCTTCGACAAGGCATGGGCCCGCGTGGTGGCCGGCTACGGGCTCGCGGCCGTCGTGTACCTCTTCATCGGCCACGCCATCGCCAACCGCATGCACCGCCACTGACGGACCGCACGCGGCACGACCGACACACCCCACACACCCCAGGCACCACCACCGGGGTGCCTATTCGCAGCAGTCCGGGTCAAGACCTCTCGGCAGGCGGTCGCCACTGAAGACCGCGCATGTCGCCTCGTCGCCACCCAGGGCCGCCACGGCGAGCAGCAGGGAGCCCGCCGTCCAACTGGTCAGCTCCCGGGGCCAGATGGCCTCGTCCTCGAAGACGTAGCCCGTCCAGTACAGGCCGGTCTCCGGATCGCGCAGGTGCTGGATGGACTGGAGGATCTCCAGCGCGCGGTCGGACTCGCCCATCACCCACAGGGCCAGGGCGAGTTCGGCCGACTCGCCGCCGGTCACCCACGGGTTGGGGACCACGCAGCGGACGCCGAGGCCGGGGACGACGAAGCGCTCCCAGCCCTCCTCCACACGGGACTTGGCCTCCGCGCCGGTCAGCGCGCCGCCCAGCACCGGGTAGTACCAGTCCATCGAGTAGCGGTCCTTGTTAAGGAACCGCTCGGGGTGCCGCCGGATCGCGTGCCGCAGCGCGCCCACCGCCAACTCCCAGTCGGGCTGCGGCTCCTCACGCTGCTCGGCGATGGCGAGCGCGCAGCGCAGCGCCTGGTGGATCGACGAGCTGCCGGTGAGCAGCGCGTCGTCGACGGCCTTTCCGTCGTCCTCCCGCTTCCAGCCGATCTGGCCGCCCGGCTGCTGAAGCCGCAGCACGAACTCCACGGCCGCGTACACCGTCGGCCACATCCGGTCCAGGAACGTGTCGTCGCCGGTCGCGAGGTAGTGGTGCCACACGCCCACCGCGACGTAGGCGCAGAAGTTGGTCTCCCGGCTTCGGTCGGTGACGTCCTCGAAGTCCCCGTCGGCGTAGGCCGCGTACCAGGAGCCGTCGCCGTTCTGGTGGGCGGCCAGCCAGGTGTACGCGCGCTCCGCCGCCTCGTGCTCCCCGGCCGCGTCGAGCGCCATCGCGGCCTCGGTGTGGTCCCACGGGTCGAGGTGGTGTCCACGGAACCACGGTATGGCGCCGTCCGGCCGCTGCACCCCGAGGATGCCGCGCACGGTGGCGCCGGCCTCCTCTGCGGTGAGGACCCCGGGCAGGACGAGGTGTTCTGTCCGGGGCGTCGTCACGAAGCGTCCACCGCGGCGGCGTCGACGGGCAGGTGCGGCTTGGTGGCGTACGCCACGAAGCTCTTGCCGATCAGCGGGTTCAGCGCCTGCTCGGCGACCCGGGTGGCCAGCGGTTTCTTCATGATGTCCCAGACCAGCAGCTTGTGGTACGCCCGCACGGGCAGCGCCTTGTCGTTGTCGACGCCGAACGCGCACTTCAGCCACCAGTACGGCGAGTGCAGCGCGTGGGCGTGGTGCGTGCCGTAGGGCTTGAGGCCGGCTTCCCTTATCTTGGCGAGCAGTTCGTCCGCCTTGTAGATGCGGATGTGGCCGCCCTCGACCTCGTGGTAGGCGTCCGACAGGGTCCAGCAGACCTTCTCGGGGCCGTAGCGCGGGACGGTGATGGCGATCCGGCCGCCAGGCTTCAGCACCCGCACCATCTCGGCGAGCACGCCCTTGTCGTCGGGGATGTGCTCCATGACCTCGGAGATGATCACGACGTCGAAGGAGGCGTCCGGGAACGGCAGCGCGAGGGCGTCGCCCTCCATGGCCGTCGCGGTGGCTCCGGCGGGCGCCTCGCCGGCCTCCTTCATCGCCGCGAACCACTTGGCGACCTCGCGGATTTCCTCCGCGTTCTGGTCGAGCGCGACGACCTGGGCCCCACGCCGGTAGCACTCGAACGCGTGCCGGCCGGCTCCGCAGCCGAGGTCCAGCACGCGGTCGCCCGGGGCGAGCGGGAACCGGGAGAAGTCGACGGTCAGCACGTGGCCCTGCTTTCGCGATCGGATACGACTATTTCTTCTGCTTCTTCAGCTGCCGCGCCGTCTGCTGTTCCGGCACCCGCCGCCTTCATGGCACCCGCCGCCTTCACGGGACCCGCCGCTGTTGCGGTGCCTACGGCCACGGCGGTGCGGCCCGCGCCTGCCGGGGCCGTGGAGCGGGCGATCGCCTCGCGGTAGTGGGCCGCCGTGCCCTCGGCGGCCTTCGCCCATGTGAACCGCGCCAGCACCCGTTCCCGCCCGGCGGAGCCGAGCCGCGTCCGCAGCGCCGGGTCGCCCAGGAGCCGGCTCAGCCCGGCGGCCAGCGCCCCCGCGTCGCCCGGCGGCACCGCCAGGCACGTCTCTCCGTCCGGGCCCGCGACCTCCGGGATCGCGCCGCCGGTCGTGGCCACCAGCGGCGTACCCGTCGCCATCGCCTCCGCGGCCGGCAGCGAGAACCCCTCGTACAGCGAAGGCACGCACGCGACCTCCGCCGACCGTACGAGGGCGACGAGTTCCGCGTCCGAGATGCCCTTCACGAACTCGACGGCGCCGTGCAGCCCGTACCGCTCGATGGCCTGGGCGACGGGGCCGTCCTCGGCGCGCTTGCCGACGACGACGAGGTGCGCCCCGGGGTGCTCGGTCCGTACCTTCGCCAGCGCCTCGATGAGGAAGACCAGCCCCTTGAGCGGCACGTCCGCGCTGGAGGTGGTGACGATCCGGCCCGGCACCTGGGGCACCGCGGGATCGGGCGAGAAGAGGTCGGTGTCGGCGCCGATGTGCACGACGTGGACGTGGTCCTGGGAGACACCCAGGTGGTCGACGATCTCCTGGCGGGAGGTGCCGGAGACGGTGAGGACCGACGGCAGCCGGCGCGCCACCCGCTTCTGCATGCGGGTGAACGCGTACCAGCGGCGTACGGACGCCTTGCGCTGCCAGCCCTCGGCCGCGTCCAGCTCCAACTGCCGGTCCACGGTGATGGGGTGGTGGATGGTGGTGACCAGCGGTGCGCCGACGTCGCCCAGCAGGCCGTAGCCGAGGGTCTGGTTGTCGTGCACGACGTCGAAGTCGCCGCGGCGGGCGCGCAGCTCGCGGCGGGCGCGCAGCGAGAAGGTCAGGGGCTCGGGGAAGCCGCCGGTCCACATCGTGCCGACCTCGAGGGCGTCGATCCAGTCCCGGTACTCGCCACGCCCGGGGGTGCGAAAGGGATCCGGCTGGCGGTACAGGTCGAGGCTGGGCAGTTCGGTGAGGCTCAGGCCGGGCAGGCCTTCGTCCAGCACCGGGTAGGGCTGGGAGCCGATGACCTCGACCCGGTGGCCGAGGCGGGCCAGCTCGCGCGAGAGGTGTCGTACGTAGACGCCCTGGCCGCCGCAGAACGGGTTGCCCTTGTAAGTGAGGAGCGCGATGCGCAACGGCACGTCGCCGTCAGCGGCCGAGCCCTCCTGGGGACCCGCCTCCATGGCCTCAGCGGTCACTTACGGCCCCCTTCTCCCTGCACGTTCCCGCGAGATTACGCCGGGACGCTAATCTAGAACAAGTTTCAGACTTGATCGTTCGAGGAGCATTGAATCTACCGGCAGGTAGCGCCGGTGTGAGCGGTGGATCAGGTGATTCGCGCCACGACGGACGGCCCTGCCATGCTGTGGGATCTCTCCTCCAGCTGACCCCCACGGAACGGGACCCATGCCTGCGGAAGCCAAGGTGGAAGCCAGTACCGGAGCCAGAGCCGCACGACCGGCCGTTCAGCCCGCCTCGCCGCCGCTGACGGAGCGGCAGGAGGCGCGCCGCCGCCGGATCCTGCACGCGAGCGCGCAACTGGCCAGCCGGGGCGGCTTCGACGCGGTGCAGATGCGTGAGGTCGCGGAGTCCTCGCAGGTGGCGCTGGGCACGCTGTACCGCTACTTCCCCTCCAAGGTGCATCTGCTGGTGGCCACGATGCAGGCTCAGCTGGAGCACATGCACGGCACGCTGCGCAAGAAGCCGCCGGCCGGGGACACGGCGGCCGAGCGGGTGGCCGAGACGCTGATGCGGGCGTTTCGCGCGTTGCAGCGGGAGCCGCATCTGGCCGACGCGATGGTCCGCGCCCTGACGTTCGCGGACCGCAGCGTCTCCCCCGAGGTCGATCAGGTGTCCCGGCAGACGACGGTGATCATCCTGGACGCGATGGGTCTGGACGACCCCACGCCCGAGCAGCTCTCGGCCGTCCGCGTCATCGAGCACACCTGGCACTCGGCCCTCATCACCTGGCTGTCCGGCCGCGCCTCGATCGCCCAGGTGAAGATAGACATCGAGACGGTGTGCCGCCTGATCGACCTGACGGAAGCCGACGAGACGCCGTAGCCGGCGACCGGCCGAGGAAACCGTGGCCGCGGCCCGGCCGAGGGAAACCGTGACCGCGGACCAGCCGAGGGAAGCCCTCGCCGCTGCCCGGCCGAGGGAAACCCTCGCCGCAGACCAGCCGAAGGAAACCCTCGCCACGGACCGACCGAAAGAAGCCCCGGCCGCAGACCGGCCAAAGGAAACCCCGGCCGTGGACCGGCCGACGGAATCGACCCTTGGCCGCGGACGCGGAACCGCTCACTCCTCCGGTGGGAACACCGGCTCCCCGCTCCCCAGCACCCTGATGACGATCGCCTCCACGGGGCAGCTCTCCGCCGCCGCCAGGATCTGCTCGTTGGCGTCGGTCTCCGGTTCGGCCGGCCGGGACTGCCGGGCGGAGTCGAGGCGGAAGGCGACGGAGGCGTGGTGGACGCACTGGGCGGAGCCGATGCAGACGGAGCGGTCGACCTCGATGTGCCAGCGGTCGCCCATCAGGCCCCGGCCCCCTCCACGCCCGTGGGAGCCTCGTACCCGGCCGGCAGGTGGATCATCTTGTGCTCCAGGAACTCGCCGTACCCCTCGGGCCCGAACTCCCGCCCGAGACCCGAGTTCTTGTAGCCGCCGAACGGGCCGAGCATGTCGAGGCTGAAGGTGTTCACGGAGTACGTGCCCGTACGGACCCGGCGTGCGACGTCGATGCCGTGCTCCACGTCGGCCGTCCAGACACTGCCGCTCAGCCCGTAGTCGGAGTCGTTGGCGATCTTCACGGCCTCGGTCTCGTCGCCGTAGGGCAGCAGGCAGATGACCGGCCCGAAGATCTCCTCCCGCGCGATCCGCATGGAGTTGTCGACGTCGCCGAAGAGGGTCGGCTCCACGTACCAGCCGCGGTCGAGTCCCGGTGGACGCCCGCCGCCCGTCAGGATCTTGGCGCCCTCCTCCTGGCCGATGCGGATGTAGTCGAGGTTGCGCCGCTGCTGCCGCCTCGCCACCAGCGGGCCGACCTGGGTCGCCGGGTCCAGCGGGTCACCGACCACCAGGGCGCTCGCCGCCGCCGCGAACGCGTCCGCGAACTCGTCGTAGCGCGAGCGCGGAACGAGGATGCGCGTCTGGGCCACGCAGGCCTGCCCGTTGTTCATCCAGGCCGCGGAGACGATCCCCGGCACCGAGGTCGTGATGTCCGCGTCCGGCAGGACCACCGCCGCCGACTTGCCGCCCAGCTCCAGGGTCACCCGGGTGAGATTGCGGGAGGCGACCTCCATCACGCGCCTGCCCGCGGCCACCGATCCCGTGAAGGAGACCTTGTCGATCCCGGGGTGCCCGACCAGGTACTCGCTCACCTCGCGGTCCGCCGGCAGGATCGACAGCACGCCTTCCGGCAGCCCGGCCTCCCGGGCGATCTCGCCCAGCAGATAGGCGTCCAGGGGCGATTCGGGCGACGGCTTCAGTACGACCGTGCAGCCGGTCAGCAGCGCGGGGGCGAGCTTGGCGGCGGCGACGAACTGCGGCACGTTCCACGGGACCACGGCCGCGACCACGCCCACCGGCTCGCGCCGCACCACGATCTTCCCGAGGACTCCGTCGCGGGTCTCCTCGTAGGTGAAGTTCCGCGCGACCGTGATCGCCGCGTCCCACACCATCATCGCGCCGAGGGCCTGCGCGAGGACGCTCCAGGAGTACGGCGAACCGTTCTCGGAGGAGATGACCCGGGCGATCTCCTCGTGCCGTACCGCGATGGCGTCCTTGATCCGGGTGACGACCTCGATGCGCTCGTCGAGGGTCGCGCGCGGCCAGGGGCCCTCGTCGAACGCCTTGCGCGCGACGGCGACCGCGCGGTCCACGTCCGCCGTGGAGGCGTGCGGCACCCGTCCGATGACCTCCTCGGTGTGCGGGGAGATCACCTCGATGACGTCCTTGCCCAGCGGGTCCGCCAACACCCCGCCGATGAACAGCTGTCCGTGTTCCACGAGCTCGGTCATGGCCGACTGCCTCCCGGGACGCACTCCGACGCTTCTCCGACGAGCTTCTCTGACGACCCATCAGATAGGAAGACTGATACCAGTTCCGGCCGACGGAGTCCACGGACCGGACAGGGTGCGGACCGGACGGGGCACGGAACGGTCGACCCGGGCTCCCATCGAAACGTGTTCTAGTTATAGTGACCGGAACGCGGCGATTGGGGAGCCCATGGCGCAGGTGTCCGACCACGGCGGAGGCGTACGGTCCATCAAGGTCCCCATCCCGGACAATCCCCTCGGCCACACGCTCGTGTACGTCGTCGACACCGACCGCGGACCGGTCCTGATCGACACGGGCTGGGACGACCCCGCCTCCTGGGACACCCTCACCGAGGGCCTGACGGCGTGCGGCACCTCGGCCGCCGAGATCCACGGGGTGGTCATCACCCATCACCACCCCGACCACCACGGCCTCTCGGGCCGGGTGCGCGAAATGTCCGGGGCCTGGATCGCGATGCACGCGGCGGACACCGCGGTGGTGCGGCGCACCCGCGAGGCCCGCCCCGAGCGCTGGTTCTCCTACATGACCGCCAAGCTCATGGCGGCCGGCGCCCCCGAGGCGCACGTGGCGCCCCTGCGCGCCGCCCGTCCGCGCGCTCTGCCGGGCCTGTCCCCCGCGCTCCCCGACCGCGAGATCGTCCCCGGCGACCTCGTCGGCCTCCCCGGCCGCCGACTGCGCGCGATCTGGACACCGGGGCACACCCCCGGACATGTGTGCCTCCACCTGGAGGAGGAGCATCCCGCTCAACTCCCCGGCCACGGACGCCTGTTCTCCGGCGACCATCTCCTCCCCCGGATCACCCCGCACATCGGCCTGTACGAGGACCCGGACGACACCACGGTCACTGATCCCCTCGGCGACTATCTCGACTCCCTGGAGCGCGTCGGCCGGCTCGGGCCCGCCGAGGTGCTCCCGGCCCACCAGCACGCCTTCACCGACGCGCCCGCCCGCGTACGGGAATTGCTCACGCACCACGAGGAGCGGCTGACCGGACTGCTCACCCTCCTGGACACCCCGCTCACGCCCTGGCAGCTCGCCGAGCGCATGGAGTGGAACCGGCCCTGGGAGCACATCCCCCACGGCTCACGGAACATCGCGGTCTCGGAGGCCGAGGCCCATGTACGCCGCCTGGTCAAACTGGGGCGCGCGGAGGCGGTACCGGGGAGCGACCCGGTGACGTACGTGGCGGTGTGATCCGGGGACGTACGTGGCGGTGTGATCCGCGGGACGGCCACTCACAGGCGGCCCTCAGGTCCGCTCGTACGGGCCGGTAGAGTGAGCGCGTCGTCATCACACCCGTACGGGGGGAAGCCGGTGCAAATCCGGCGCTGACCCGCAACCGTATGCCGCTCGCGCGGTGAGCCGGACTGCCCCGCACAGGACGTGACCGGCTCAGGTCACCGGCAGCCCGCCGATGACCGGCACCGTCGAGGTTCACGGGGTCGGAGCCGCCCGGTTGCCTCAGTGCGCCCGCGCGCCCGGCCCCTCCCAGGGAGAGGCATCCGCCGATCATGATAGTTCGCCGCAGCGCAGCGGTACTGGCCCTCACCGCCGTGATCGGCGGCGCCACCGCCCCGGTCGCCCTTGCCGACGACGCGTCACCGTCCGCGTCACCGTCGCGGGCTTTCCCCTCCGCCCTGTACGGCTCCACGGACCCGACGTACGACGGTGTCTGGCGCCAGTCGCTCGCGCTGCTCGCCCAGCACACGGTGGGGGTGCGGCCGGCCGCCAAGGCGGTGGACTGGCTGACCGGGCAGCAGTGCGCGAGCGGCGCCTTCGCGCCGTACCGCGCGGACGCGAGCGCGAAGTGCGACGCCAAGACGATGGTCGACACCAACAGCACGGCGGCGGCGGTGCAGGCGCTGGCGGCACTGGGCGGACACGACGCCGAGGTCGGCCAGGCCGTGCGCTGGCTGAAGGACGTGCAGAACAAGGACGGCGGCTGGGGGTACACGGCCGGTGGCGCGAGCGACGCGAACTCGACGTCCGTGGTGATCGGCGCGCTGGCCGCCGCGGGCGACGAGCCGAAGAAGCAGGTGAAGAACGGGAAGTCGCCCTACGACGCCCTGCTCGCGCTCTCCGTGCCGTGCGACAAGACCGGCGGCGGCGCGTTCGCCTTCCAGCCCGACAAGAAGGGCGCCCTCGCGGCGAACGCGGACGCGACGGCGGCCGGCGTGGTCGGCAGCCTGGGCAAGGGCTTCGTCATCGAGGCGGCCGGCAAGGCGTCCAAGGGGTCCGGGGAGTCCAAGGCATCCGGGCAGTCCAAGGGATCCGAGTGCGCCTCCGGTGACTCCTTCACGCCCGCGGACGCGGCGCACAACGGCGCCTCCTATCTCGCCGCGTCCCTGGCCAAGGCGCCCTACCTGAAGTCCGCGATGCCCGGCGCCAAGCCCCAGCCGGACTACGGCAACACCGCGGACGCGGTCGTCGCCCTGGCCGCCGCCGGGTCGACGTCGGCCACCGCCGGGCCGCTCGCCTGGCTGGAGAAGAACTCCGGTGTCTGGGCGGCGAAGGCCGGTCCGGCCGCGTACGCGCAGCTGATCTTCGCGGCGCGCGCGGCGGGCGCCCAGCCACGCGACTTCGGCGGGGTGGACCTCGTCGAGAAGCTCGGCGCGACGGGTCCGGCGGCGCAGGCGCCGTCCCGCGACTCGGCCGCGTCCGAGCCCGACGCGAAGAAGGTCGACCACAAGAGCGCGTTCAACGTCTGGTGGCTCGTCGGCGTCTGCCTCGTCGCCGGCATCGGCATCGGGTTCCTGCTCTCCCGCCGCAACAAGAGGCAGCAGCTGTGAGCCTCCGCGGGACGTCCGCCCTGGTCCTGGCCGTGCTCCTGCTGGTCCTCGGCGACGCGGGCCGGGCGGGGGCCACCGGCTACCGCTACTGGTCCTTCTGGGACCGCGTCGGCGGCAGCTGGACGTACGCGACCCAGGGGCCGTCCACCGCACGCCCCTCCGACGGCGACGTCCAGGGCTTCCGCTTCTCGGTCAGCGCCGACTCGCAGGACTCGGCGAAACCGCGCGGGACGGCGGGCTTCGCCGTGATCTGCGCGAGGACGCCCGCGCGGGAGGGCAGGAAGCGGGTGGCGCTGGTCCTCGACTTCGGCACGCGCGCTGACGCCCCGCGGGGCGAGACCCCTTCGGCGCCGCGTACGGCCTGCGCCCGCATACCCGACGACGCGACGACGGCGGACGCCCTGGCCGCGGTGGCACGGCCCCTGCGCTACGACACGAACGCGCTGCTGTGCGCCATCGCGGGCTATCCGCGGACGGGCTGCGGCGAGCAGGTGACGACGCCCAAGGAGCCGACGGCCAAGGAGCCGACGGCCACGTCCGACGAGCCCACGGCCACGTCCGACAAGAACGCGCCGCGGCCCGGTCCGTCGGTGGGGCTGCTCGCGGGCGTGGCGGCGGTGGCGCTGCTGGGCGCCGCGGCCATCTGGCGGGCCCGGCGCCGGCGGGGCTGAGACGAGGTGGGGACCATGACTGCCGCCACCGCCGCGGACCGCCGCCGCGCGCGGCGGGACCGATGGGCGCAGCCGACGGCGAACCGGACCAACGCCCTCCACCCGGGGGCCTGGTGGCTCTGGGCCCTCGGCCTGGGCACCGCCGCCTCCCGCACCACCAACCCCCTGCTGCTCGCCCTCCTCGTCGCCGTGTCCGCCTACGTCGTCGCGGCCCGGCGCACCAGCGCCCCCTGGGCCCGCTCCTACAACGCCTTCGTCAGACTCGCGCTCGCCGTCCTCGGCATCCGCCTCGGCTTCGCCGTCTTCCTCGGCTCCCCCATCCCCGGCACGCACACCGTCGTCGTGCTCCCCGAAGTCCCGCTCCCGCACTGGGCCCAGGGCATCCGCGTCGGCGGCCGGGTCACCGCGGAGGGGCTGGTCTTCGCCCTGTACGACGGTCTGAAGCTGGCCACGCTCCTCATCTGCGTGGGCGCCGCCAACACCCTCGCGAACCCGGCGCGCCTGCTCAAGTCGCTCCCGGGCGCCCTGTACGAGGCCGGAGTCGCCGTGGTCGTCGCGCTGACCTTCGCCCCGAACCTGATCGCCGACGCCCAGCGGCTGCGGGCGGCCCGTCGGCTGCGCGGCCGCCCGGACCGGGGGCTGCGCGGTCTGCTGCACGTCGGACTCCCGGTCCTGGAGGGCGCGTTGGAACGTTCGGTCGCCCTCGCGGCGGCGATGGACGCGCGCGGCTACGGCCGCAGTGCCGAGGTCCCGCCCGCCGTGCGCCGCACGACGGCCGCGCTGACGCTGGGCGGTCTGGTCGGCGTCTGCGCGGGCACGTACGGACTGCTGACCGCGGAGGGCGGCGGCTACGGTCTGCCCGTGCTGGGCGCCGGCCTCGCCGCGGCGCTCGGCGGTCTGTGGCTGGGCGGCCGCCGCTCCCTGCGCACGCGCTACCGGCCGGACGTGTGGGGCGTACGGGCGTGGCTGGTCGCGGGGTGCGGGGTCGCGGTGGCGGCGCTGCTGATCGTCTCCGCCGCGTACGACCCGGCCGCCCTGCACCCCGGTGTCGTACCCCTGACGGCGCCGGCGCTCCCCCTCCTGCCCGCGGCGGCGATCCTGCTCGGTCTGCTCCCCGCCTTCGTCTCGCCCGCTCCGAAGGAGTCCGCATGATCCGCTTCGAGGACGTCTCGGTGACGTACGACGGGGCGGCCGAACCGACCGTCCGGGGTGTGGACTTCACGGTCCCGGAGGGTGAACTGGTGCTGCTGGTCGGCCCGTCCGGGGTCGGCAAGTCGACGGTGCTCGGCGCGGTGAGCGGTCTGGTGCCGCACTTCACGGGCGGCACCCTGCGCGGCCGGGTGACCGTCGCCGGGCGGGACACGCGCACGCACAAGCCGCGCGAACTCGCGGACGTGGTGGGCACGGTGGGGCAGGATCCCCTGTCCCACTTCGTGACGGACACGGTCGAGGACGAACTCGCCTACGGCATGGAGTCGTTGGGGATCGCGCCGGACGTGATGCGGCGCCGGGTCGAGGAGACCCTGGACCTGCTGGGGCTCGCCGAACTGCGCGACCGGCCGATCTCCACCCTCTCCGGCGGCCAGCAGCAGCGCGTCGCGATCGGCTCGGTCCTCACCCCGCACCCGAAGGTCCTGGTCCTCGACGAGCCGACGTCCGCGCTGGACCCGGCGGCGGCCGAGGAGGTCCTCGCGGTCCTCCAGCGCCTCGTCCACGATCTCGGTACGACGGTCCTGATGGCCGAGCACCGGCTGGAACGGGTCGTGCAGTACGCGGACCGGGTGGCCCTGCTGCCGGCGCCGGGCGCCCCGCTGACCCTCGGCACCCCGCCCGAGGTGATGGCGGCCTCCCCGGTGTACCCGCCGGTGGTGGACCTGGGCCGGCTGGCCGGCTGGTCCCCGCTGCCCCTGACGGTGCGGGACGCCCGGCGCCGCGCGGGCGCGCTGCGGGAGCGGCTGGCGGCAACGGAGACACCCACACCGACGGCAACGGCAACGGCAACGGCGGCCCCCGCCCCTTCCCCCTCGCGTCCCCGCCGCCCCCGCCTCCTCCGCAAGCGCGCTCCCGTCCCGTCGGCCGCCCTCCCCGTGGCCGCCGTCGAAGCCCTCGCGGTCCGTCGCGGTCGGGTCGAAGCCCTCCGCCGCGTCGACCTCACCGCCTCCCCCGGCGAGATCATCGCCCTGATGGGCCGCAACGGCGCCGGGAAGTCCACCCTGCTCGGGGCCCTCGTCGGGCTCGTCCCACCGGCCGGCGGGTCCGTACGGGTGGGCGGCGCGGTACCGCACCGCACGGCCCCGCGCGACCTCGTACGCCGCGTGGGCCTCGTACCGCAGGAGCCGCGGGATCTGCTGTACGCGGACACGGTCGCCGCCGAGTGCGTGGCGGCGGACGGCGACGCGGGCGCCGAGCCGGGCACCTGCCGGGCACTGGTGTCCGAACTGCTGCCCGGTGTCGCCGACGGCACGCACCCGCGGGATCTGTCGGAAGGGCAGCGGCTGGCCCTCGCCCTGGCCGTCGTCCTCACCGCCCGCCCCCCGCTGCTGCTGCTCGACGAACCGACCCGCGGCCTCGACTACGCGGCGAAGGGCCGCCTGGTCACGCTGCTGCGCGCGCTCGCCGCCGACGGGCACGCCATCGTCCTGGCCACCCATGACGTGGAGCTGGCGGCGGAACTCGCCCACCGGGTGGTGATCCTCGCGGCCGGCGAGGTCGTCGCCGACGGCCCGACGGCCGAGGTGGTCGTCGCGTCACCGTCGTTCGCCCCCCAGGTGACGAAGATCCTGGCCCCGCAGCACTGGCTCACCGTCACCCAGGTCCGGGAGGCACTCGCATGAACCGGCACCCCGCCGAGCCCCTCCCCCAGGCACATTCTCAGGCGCATTCCCAGCCCCGGCCCCAGCCCCGGCCCCAGATCCAGTCCCGGCCCATCCGCCTGGGCCCCCGCTCCATAGCCGCCCTCGCCCTGGTCAGCGCGGTGGGCGTCGCCGGTTTCGGCTGGCCCCTGGTCGCCGGGCCGGGTTCGCAGCTCAGCGCCCACGCACAGGACGCTCCCTGGTTGTTCGCCGGGCTGCTCGTGCTGCTGGTCGGGGTCGTGACGGCGACGATCTCCGAGTCGGGGCTCGGGCCCAAGGCCGTCGCCATGCTGGGCGTGCTCGCCGCGACCGGCGCCGCCCTGCGGCCCATCGGCGCCGGCACCGCGGGGATCGAGCCCATGTTCTTCCTGATGGTGCTGAGCGGACGGGTGCTCGGGCCGGGGTTCGGATTCGTGCTCGGCGCGATCACGATGTTCGCGTCCGCGCTGCTGACCGGCGGGGTCGGGCCGTGGATGCCGTTCCAGATGCTGTCCATGGGGTGGTTCGCCATGGGGGCCGGACTGCTTCCGGGACCGATGGGGGTCCCCCCTGCTCGAGCGAAGCCGAGAGCTTGGGGGAGGCTGCGGGGGCGCGGCGAGGTGGGCATGCTCGCGGCGTACGGGTTCGTCGCCGCCTTCGCGTACGGCACCGTCATGAACCTCGCGGGCTGGCCCTTCATGGACTCGCTGGCCTCGACCGTCGCGTTCGATCCGCACGACGGCCTCGGCGGCAACCTCGCCCGCTTCCTCGCGTACTGCCTGGCCACCTCCCTCGGCTGGGACCTGGGCCGGGCCGTCGTCACCGTCGTGCTGACCCTCGCCCTGGGCCCGACCCTCCTCAAGGCGCTGCGCCGGGCCACCCGGCGGGCGGCTTTCGAGAGCCCGGTCACATTCGAACCGGGCCGAAGTGCGGCCCCCGTCACACCCGACGATCGCACCCCGTAGCCCCCCGCACGCGGTGCGTGACCCCAGACGTGAACCAGCCCACAGGACCTAGGTCCCCTACGAAGCTCGGTCGTAGCGAGATTCGGTGACATGGACGCGTCCTAACAGCCTCTGACCTGGGGATTGAGAGCCTCGTCACACAGGTGACCTTTGCCGCGGATGCGACCACCACTAGTAAAAGGGGTCATTGCGGACGTGTTTCCGACCTGTTTCTCTGGAGCAGTCGCCAGGCGCCGACGAGCCCTCACGGGCCGCGGCGCCGACGTACACCTCCTCCTCCTCCGGGTGGAGTGGGCAAGCGTGCGACTCCTTGTTCCCGAAGAAAGGCTCTCCGCGTGACCGTCTCCGTCATCCGCCGCATCGCGTCCCCGAAGAAGGCCCTCGCCGGTTTCGCCGTGGCCGCCGCCACGACCGGCATGGTGTTCGCCGCGGCTCCCGCCCAGGCCGCCACCCCCACCTCGGGCTCCTCCGCCCAGGCGGTCGCGCACAAGATGATTCCGGACGCCGCGCAGTACAACGCCTTCAGCAAGATCGTCGAGCACGAGAGCGGCTGGAACCCCGCCGCCACGAACTCCTCCTCCGGCGCCTACGGCCTGGTCCAGGCGCTGCCCGCGTCGAAGATGGCGTCCGCCGGCGCCGACTGGAAGACCAACCCGGCCACCCAGATCAAGTGGGGCCTGGACTACATGAACTCCCGCTACGGCAGCCCGACCGCCGCCTGGAGCTTCTGGCAGGCCAACGGCTGGTACTGATCAGCCGAAGCCCGTCCCCCATACGCCGAAGGCGGTGGCCCCTGATCCCCTGGGCCACCGCCTTCGGTCTGCCCGCCGTCAGTCCCGTACGGCGTCGAACCACCGCACCACCTGGGGCGCCGACTCCTTGAACACGCCGAAGTGGTCCACGTCCCCCTGGTTCACCAGCCGCGCCCGCTTCCCCCGTTCCGCCAGTTGCGCCACGCAGCTGTGCGTGTTCCCGATGGGTACGTCGGTGTCACCCGTCCCCGTGTACAGCCGCACCGGCACGTCCGGCTTCCAGTCGCAGGTGTGGTCGTTGACCCGCATCGCCGCCAGCAGGCCGCCCGTGGGGTGCCGCATCCGCTCGTAGAAGGCGGGCGTGAGCAGTTCCTTCACCGAGCGCGGCAGCGCCGTGACGATCTCCTCCTCCTCGTGCGTCCCGTCGTACAGGCCCTCGACCCGGCTCGCGTAGGGCGCGCGGAACACCTCGGCCGGGTCCTGGTAGATCGAGTGCAGCCGGTTCTGGGCGACCAGCCAGTACGAGGTGTAGAAGACGCCGCTGACGTCGTTGACCCGGCCGTCGTACAGCGCCGGGATCTCCTGGCCCTCCAGGTCGTACGGGCCGCTGATGGGCGCGAGGGCCTTCAGCCGGAAGGTGTGGTCGGCGCCCTGTCGCAGCGCCCGGCCCAGCGCCATGGCCACCTGGCCGCCCTGGGAGAAGCCGGTCGCGTAGACGTCGCCGGTGAGCGGCCGGCCCAGCTGCCGGGCCGCGGTGCGGGAGGCGCGCAGCATGTCGACGGACGCCGTCACCGAGGAACGGGTGTCCATATAGGGGTGCCGGCCGGGACCCTCACCCAGGCCCAGGTAGTCGGGTGCGGCCACGGCGCGGCCCGCGCCGGCGTTCAGATAGGACGGCACGCGCCCGAAGTCGTCGCCCGCCGAGGGCGCGTAGCCGCGGTTGACCATCGTGCCGTGCGTGTCGGACACGAGGTCGAGCCGGTGACCGCCGCCGGCCGGGAGCGTGAGCAGCCCGGTGGCCGTGGTGGGCTTCCCGTACGGGTCGACGGTCCGGTACGTCAGCCGGTACGCCCGGACGCCGTAGCGCACGGAGTCGGTGGCGATGTCGCGCCCGGCGAGGAACGCCCTGACCTCTCCCGCGTCGCGGTCGGCGACGGGGGTGACGGAGACGAGTGCGCCGCGCCGGGTCCCCGGGGCGGAGCGCTCCCCGGCCGCGGCGACGGGTGCCACGGCGATCCCGGTGAGCAGCAGGGCCGCCCCTCCGGCGAGTCCCCTCCTGGTCCGCCAACTGGTCCGTGTTTCATGGGTTTTGCGCGTGTCGTCTCTCATGCCCCTGACGCTAGGGACGCGCTCTTCACCCCGACATCCGAGAGTCCCCCGCGTCATGGGTGGACTTGAGTGCACCGTGCCCGTCCCCGCCGACCGGAGGTTCCATGAGCGCAGAGAGCACTGAGACGCAGCCGCACGACCCGGAGGCACGCGGGCTGCGCCTGGTGACGGTGCTGCTGGGGCTGACCGTGGTCAGCGGGCTGATCGACGCCGTGAGCTATCTGGGGCTCGGGCACGTCTTCACGGCGAACATGACCGGCAACGTGGTGGTGCTGGGCTTCGCCGCCGCGGGGGCGCCGGGCTTCTCGGTGCCCCACACGCTGACCTCGCTGGTCTCCTTCCTGGTGGGCGCGGTGGCCGGGGGACGCGTCGCGGTGCGGTTCGGCGGCGGCTCCCGCCGGGCCTGGGCGCGGGGCACGCTCGCCGTGGAGGCGGTACTGGTCGGCGCGGCCTCGGCGGTGGCCTTCGCGGCGCCGGGCGCCACGGGCACGAAGTACACACTGATCGCCCTCACGGCCTTCGCGATGGGTCTGCGCAACGCCACGGTCCGCAAGCTCGGCGTGCCCGATCTGACGACGACGGTGCTGACGATGACGCTGACGGGCCTCGCCTCCGACTCCCGCGTGGCGGGCGGCGGCGCCCACCCCCGTTCCCCCCGCCGCACCGCCTCCGTGGTCGCGATGTTCGCCGGCGCCCTGCTCGGCGCGTGGCTGGTGATCCACCACGGCCTGGGCATTCCGCTGGTGATCGCGGCGGTGATGGCGGGGGTGTTCGCGCTGACCGCGTCGGGGCGGGAGTGAGACGGCGCAGCCGAAGGCGGGTGTCTACAACCGCTGGATGATCGTCCCGGTGGCCAGCGCGCCGCCCGCACACATCGTGATCAGCGCGAACTCCTTGTCGCGCCGCTCCAGTTCATGCAGCGCGGTCGTGATGAGCCGCGCCCCCGTGGCCCCGACCGGATGCCCGAGGGCGATCGCGCCCCCGTTCACGTTCACCTTCCCCAGGTCCTGCTCGAAGACCTGCGCCCAGCTCAGCACCACGGAGGCGAACGCCTCGTTGATCTCGACGAGGTCGATGTCCTTCAGCGACATGCCCGCCTTCCCGAGCACCGCCCGCGTGGCGTCGATCGGCCCGTCCAGGTGGAAGTGCGGGTCCGCCCCGACCAGTGCCTGCGCCACGATCCGCGCCCGTGGCCGCAGCTTCAGCGCACGCGCCATCCGTTTGGACGCCCACATGATCGCGGCGGCCCCGTCCGAGATCTGTGACGAGTTGCCCGCCGTGTGGACCGCCGTCGGCATCACCGGCTTCAGTCCGGCCAGCGCCTCCATGGACGTGTCGCGCAGCCCTTCGTCCCGGTCGACCAGCCGCCACATGCCCTGCCCGGCCCGCTGTTCCTCCTCCGTCGTGGGCACCTGCACGGCGAACGTCTCGCGCTTGAAGCGCTCCTCCGACCACGCGGCCCCGGCCCGCTCCTGCGAGATCAGTCCGAGCGAGTCGACGTTCTCCCGCGTCAGACCCCGGTTCCGCGCGATCCTCTCCGCCGCCTCGAACTGATTCGGCAGATCCACGTTCCACTCGTCCGGGAACGGCTTCCCCGGCCCGTGCTTGGACCCGGACCCGAGCGGCACCCGCGACATCGCCTCGACCCCGCAGCTGATCCCGACGTCGATCACTCCCGCCGCGACCATGTTGGCGACCATGTGCGAGGCCTGCTGCGAGGACCCGCACTGACAGTCGACCGTCGTCGCGGCCGTCTCGTACGGAAGCCCCATGGTGAGCCAGGCCGTGCGCGCGGGGTTCATCGACTGCTCGCCCGCGTGGGTCACCGTGCCTCCGACGATCTGCTCGACGCAGTCGGCGTGGATGCCGGTGCGGCCGAGGAGTTCACGGTAGGTCTCGCCCAGGAGATAGGCGGGGTGCAGATGGGCGAGCGCGCCACCGCGCTTGCCGATGGGGGTGCGTACGGCTTCGACGATCACGGGTTCCGCGGCCATGGGAGTTCCTCTCCTCGGGCCTGTCCGGCGGATCAGGCCCAGCTCACCCGCGCGGCGCGGGCGTCCCGGCCCACCCGCCACGCTGAACTAGTACGCGTTCTAGTTCTGCGTGCAGTTTGCTGAGCGAGGCCGTCGCGCCGCAAGGGTCTTGCAGCCTCCGAAGCCGCGATCTGCACGAACTCCGCACGTAATTGGGGGCGCCGCGCCCCTTGCCACTTGTAGAACCCGTTACTACCTTCACGGCAATTCCTGATGGTCCGTCAGAATGACGGGAGTCGCCCATGCCCTGTCCAGCGCTGCCCGACGGGTTCGACCTCACCGACCCCGATCTGCTGCACCAGCGCGTACCCCTCCCGGAGTTCGCCGAGCTGCGCCGGACCGCGCCGGTGCACTGGGTCCCGCAACAGCACGGGCTCGCCGGCTTCCAGGACGACGGCTACTGGGCCGTCACCCGGCACGCTGACGTCAAGTACGTCTCCACGCACCCCGAACTCTTCTCCTCCTACCTCAACACCGCGATCATCCGCTTCCACGAGACGATGCAACGCGAACAGATAGACGCCCAGCGGCTGTTCATGCTCAACATGGACCCGCCGGAGCACACCAGGGTCCGCCAGATCGTGCAGCGCGGCTTCACTCCGCGCGCCATCCGCGCCCTCGAGGACACCCTGCGCAGGCGCGCCCGCTCGATCGTCGAGACCGCGCTCGCGGACGCCGGCCCGGACGGCTCCTTCGACTTCGTCACCCAGGTCGCCTGCGAACTGCCCCTCCAGGCCATCGCCGAACTCATCGGCATCCCGCAGGACGACCGCGCGAAGATCTTCGACTGGTCCAACAAGATGATCGCGTACGACGATCCGGAGTACGCGATCACCGAGGAGGTCGGCGCCGAGTCGGCCACCGAACTCATCGCCTACGCCATGAACATGGCCGCCGACCGCAAGCAGTGCCCGGCCAAGGACATCGTCAGCACGCTGGTCGCCGCCGAGGACGTGGGCAACCTCGCCTCGGACGAGTTCGGCTTCTTCGTGCTGATGCTGGCCGTCGCCGGCAACGAGACGACGCGCAACGCCATCACGCACGGCATGCACGCCTTCCTCACCCACCCCGACCAGTGGGACCTCTACAAGCGGGAGCGCCCGGCGACCGCCGCCGAGGAGATCGTCCGCTGGGCGACCCCGGTCGTCTCCTTCCAGCGCACGGCGACCCAGGACACCGAACTGGGCGGCAAACAGATCAGGAAGGGCGACCGCGTCGGCATCTTCTACTCCTCCGCCAACCACGACCCCGAGGTCTTCGAGCACCCGGACGTCTTCGACATCACCCGCGACCCCAACCCGCACCTCGGCTTCGGCGGCGGAGGCCCGCACTTCTGCCTCGGCAAGTCGCTGGCCGTGGTGGAGATCGACCTCATCTTCGGCGCGATCGCGGACGTCATGCCCGGTCTGCGCCTGACCGGCGACCCGCGCAGGCTGCGCTCGGCCTGGCTGAACGGGGTCAAAGGCCTCCAGGTGAGCGCCGGTTGACGGACACCGCACTCGGGCCGGCGGCCTCCCGGCGCCGTCGGCCCGTTTCGCGGGAGGCAGGGGCATCCCCCTACGCCCGCCCCTGCCTCCCTGAGGGGCCTTGTTGGGCTTTCGCCCGGCACGCCGACAGCACGCTCCCCCGAGTTCTCGGCTGCGCTCGAACAGGAGGGACCCCATGACGCCGCCCGGCCCGCCCTTCGGGCGGACGACGGGAATGTGACGACAGGCCCTAGCGCACGCAGTGACCGGGCCTCGCACGGTGCTGCCAGGTCGTGGGCGAGACGGCGACCGCGACACAACCGGTGATCGCCACGGCGAGCAGCAGCTGCCCGTCCGCCGCGCAGTGCACCGCGCGGCGCAGGCCGAGGACCGCGACGACCGCGCCGAGCAACAGGAACAGGCCGATCTCCAGCGGGCCTTCGAGGCCGAGCCGCAGCAGCGCGCCGTGCAGGGACTGGTTGGCGAGGTCGTCCGCGTTGCCGCCGAGGCCGACGCCCGCCACGTGGTGCACCCAGTACGTGTACGAGTCGTGCGGCAGCGCGGCCCAGGCGAGCGCCGTGCACGCGGCGAACGTGCCCCCCGTGGACACGGCGGCGCGGCTGCGCCCGGTGAACCACAGCAGCGGCGCGAAGAGCAGCACCGTCGGCTGGAGCGCCGCACCGACGCCGATCAGCACACCGCTCGCCCGCTCCCCACGCACGGTGAAGCAGCCGAGCAGGACGAGCAGGACCGGGATGACGCTGGTCTGGCCGAGGTAGAGGGTGTTGCGGACCGACAGCGACAACATCAGCAGGCTGATCGCGACCGGTGCGGCGAGCAGGGAGGTGCGCCGGGTCACGGGCTGCGGCAGGGCACGCGCGGCGACCAGGCCGAGCGCGACGACCAGCAGGAGCGTGCCGAAGGCCCAGCCCCAGCCGAGGGCCTGCTCGGCCGCCTTGGTGAGGGGTTTCAGGACGAGGCCCCCGAAGGGGGTACCGGTGAACTGCGTCGAGTCGTACAGCGACCCCTTCACATGCAGGACGCCGTCCGGGCCGACCCAGGTCTCCAGCTCCGTGAGCCGCTCTCCCCGGGGGGTGCCGAGGACGACGGCGACCTGTCGCATCGCCAGGACCGCGGCGATCAGCCAGAGACCCACGCGGGCCGCTTCCAGCCGGGTTCTCGCGGGCCCGGCCGGCCCCGCTCCTAAGACACCGCCCGCCCACCGCGCTCTGCGTTCGCCACGCCCCGCCGGCCCTCCCGCCCCGTTCGTGCCCCGCGCGCCTGTCGTTGTCCGAACCCTCAGAGGCTCGCACCGACCCCTGTGAGGGACGCAGGCAACCCCCTCTTCACCTGAGAGACGCCTCCCATTTGTCCGGATGACGATGGCGCGCGGAGGGTCCGGTTGCGGCCGGCCACCGCGACATAGATCACAAGCGGGTGTCCGAAAATCTGCCTCTCGGTGGGTAGACGCGCCTGGCGAAGCGGCATTTATGTGCAGTATGCATTGACTCGCACACGGTACGTAAGTGGGGCAAGTGCCCCTATGGTCGCTTTTCGGCTCACTTCCGGTGAGCGGCCCCCGGTCCGCCCCAGCGGCCCTGTCCCTGTCCCCGACGAAAGGCAGGCGAGCGGAGTCTTGACCCTCGCACCAGCAGCACCCGTAGCACCCCCCGTCCCTTCGACGACGGATGTCACCGTCACGGACCCCGCCCTGGTCAAACGCGCCGTCAAGGCCGCCGCACTGGGCAACGCCATGGAGTGGTTCGACTTCGGCGTCTACAGCTACATCGCGGTGACGCTGGGCAAGGTCTTCTTCCCGTCGGGCAACCCCACGGCGCAGCTGCTCTCCACCTTCGGCGCCTTCGCCGCGGCCTTCCTCGTCCGCCCGCTCGGCGGCATGGTCTTCGGCCCGCTCGGCGACCGGATCGGCCGGCAGAAGGTCCTCGCCCTCACCATGATCATGATGGCGGCGGGCACGTTCGCGATCGGTCTGATCCCGTCGTACGCCACGATCGGCGTGGGGGCGCCGCTGCTGCTCCTGCTGGCCCGCCTGGTCCAGGGCTTCTCGACCGGCGGCGAGTACGCGGGCGCGTCCACGTTCATCGCCGAGTACTCGCCCGACAAGAAGCGCGGCTTCTTCGGGAGCTGGCTGGAGTTCGGCACGCTCGCCGGGTACATCGGCGGCGCGGGCCTGGTCACCCTGATGACCGCCCTGCTGTCCTCCGGCGACCTGCTGTCCTGGGGCTGGCGCATCCCGTTCCTGATCGCGGGCCCGATGGGCATCATCGGCCTCTACCTGCGGATGCGTCTCGAGGAGACGCCGGCCTTCGCGGCGGAGCTGGCGAAGGCCTCGAAGAAGGAGCAGGACCGCCCGAAGGTGCCGCTGCGCGCCATGCTCTCCGGCCAGTGGCGCGCGCTGCTCCTGTGCATGGGCCTGGTGCTCGTCTTCAACGTCACCGACTACATGCTGCTCTCGTACATGCCGAGCTATCTGACGAGCGAGCTGAAGTACGACGAGACGCACGGCCTGCTGGTCGTGCTCGGCGTGATGGCGCTGATGATGATCGTGCAGCCCTTCGCGGGTGCGCTGACGGACCGGATCGGCCGCCGCCCGGTGATCGCCGCGGGCTGCGTGGGCTTCCTGTTCCTGTCGGTCCCGGCCATCCTGCTGATCCGTCAGGGCAGCCTGCTCGCCGTCGCGCTCGGCATGGGCGCGCTGGGCCTGCTGCTGGTCTGCTTCACCTCCGCGATGCCGGCCGCGCTGCCCGCACTGTTCCCGACGAAGGTCCGCTACGGCTCGCTGTCCATCGGCTTCAACGTCTCCGTCTCGCTCTTCGGCGGTACGACCCCGCTGGTGGTCACGGCGCTGATCGGGGCGACCGGGAACATGATGATGCCCGCGTACTACATGATGGCGGCGGCCGTGATCGGCGGCGCCGCGGTGTGGTTCATGGCGGAGTCGGCGGGCCGCCCGCTGCCGGGCTCGGCGCCTTCGGTGGAGCCCGCCGAACGCTGACCCCGCACCCGCCTCGCAAGACCTGGAACCACAGCCTCCGTCGTGCCGTCTGAGACCCTGTCCGACAGCACGACGGAGGGGTCACGGGGGATGTGGGATTTCGTGCGAGGGGTCGTACGGGGGCGCGTACTGGTCGTCGTACTGGCGCTGTCGGCGTTCCAGCTGGGGTCCCTGCTGGCACCGGCGTACGCCTGCGGCTGTGGCGCGATGGTGCCGGACGGCCGGCAGTACGTCACCGTGAACCGCGAGGTGTCCGCCGTCCGCTGGGACGACGGACGGGAACAGATCGCGATGAGTCTGACGGTCTCCGGGGACGCGCGGCGGGCCGCGTGGATCATGCCGGTCCCGCACCGGGCGACCGTGCGGCTCGGCGACCGCGCGCTGTTCGACCAGCTCGCCGAGGCGACGGCACCGGAGTACCGCACCCGCCACTACTTCTGGCCCCGGGACGGCGACTGGCCGTTCGACAAGAGCGACAACGCGGCCGCCGCCCCGGGAGCGGGCGCGGCGGCACCGCCCGTGGGTGTGGTCGACCGCGAGCGGCTCGGCCCGTTCGACGTGGCCCGGCTGACGGCCACCGACCCCGGCGCCCTCGGCACCTGGCTCACCGACAACGGCTTCCATCTGCCCGACCGCCTCGACCGGGCACTGCGCCCGTACGTCGACCAGGGCTGGGAGTACGTGGCGGTCCGGCTCGCCCCGAAGAGCGCGGACGCCGCCCTCGGCGGCACCCTGGACCCGCTGCGTCTCACCTTCGCCAGCGACCGGCCGGTCTACCCGATGCGGCTGTCCCGGCTCGCCCGGACCCCGCAGTCGCTGCGCCTGTACATCCTCGCCGCGCACCGCACGGAGCCGCGTTCGGCGATCGGCGGCGACCGGCCGCGGGTCTGGTTCGCGGGCCGGGTGACGGCCGCGTCCGGCCCCCTGGCGGGGCTCACCGAGGGCGGCACGGACTTCCTCACCACGGTCGACCAGGAGTTCCCGCGGCCGTCACGGATCTCCGGCGACCACGAACTGCGGCGCACGGCCGCGGACACCACGCGCCGCCAGATCATCTACCGCGACGAACTGCTGACGGCGGGCGGGATCCCCGTCTGGCAGCTGACGGTGGCGGGCGCCCTGGCAGTGGCGGTCATGGTGCTGCTGGTGCTGCTGCGAAGCCGGAGGCGACGCCCGGTACCGCCCCCGCCGCCGGTCATGCCGCCCCCGCCGGCCCACGCCCCGCCCCCGATCGGCTGATCTCCCCGGAGATCCCCTGACAGGGCGCCGGCCCCGCGACTATATTCGTTAGCGTATCTAGTTAGGTCAGCTAACTAGCCACAGCGAAAGGCATGGTGCATGAGCGAGTCGCAACAGCTCTGGGACGACGTCGACGACTACTTCACCACCCTGCTCGCCCCGGAGGACGAGGCGCTCACCGCGGCGCTGCGCGACAGCGACGCGGCCGGGCTGCCGCACATCAACGTCGCACCGAACCAGGGCAAGCTGCTCCAGCTCCTCGCCGAGATCCAGGGCGCGCGCCGCATCCTGGAGATCGGCACGCTCGGCGGCTACAGCACGATCTGGCTGGGCCGCGCGCTGCCGCGGGACGGCCGGCTGATCTCCTTCGAGTACGACGCCAAGCACGCGGAGGTCGCCCGCCGCAACCTCGCCCGAGCGGGCCTGGACGGGATCAGCGAGGTGCGGGTGGGCCCCGCCCTGGAGTCGCTGCCCAAGCTCGCCGACGAGCGGCCCGAGCCGTTCGACCTGGTCTTCATCGACGCGGACAAGGTCAACAACCCGCACTACGTCGAGTGGGCGCTCAAACTGACCCGCCCCGGCAGCCTGATCGTCGTCGACAACGTCGTCCGCGGCGGCGGGGTCACCGACGCGGGCAGCACGGACCCGAGCGTGCGCGGCACCCGGTCCGCCCTCGAACTAATCGCCGAGCACCCCAAGTTGAGCGGCACGGCGGTCCAGACGGTGGGCAGCAAGGGGTACGACGGCTTCGCACTGGCCCGCGTGCTGCCGTAGGGCGTGACACCCCCTGGGTCCGGTCAGGCATCGTGATAGAAGCCCACGTTGACGCTGCGGGGCTCGGAGCGGTCCTGGACGACGAGTTCGCCGGATCCGCCCCCGGGCAGCTTGGCCGTGCCGCCGTACGGGAGGGGCTGGGGCTGGAGACCGGCCAGGGTCAGCACCACCTCGGAGGAGGGCTCGGCGTGGGAGCCGCGCAGCCAGGTGACCTGCCAGGTGCCGTCCGGACCGCAGAGGAACTCCAGGTGGACACGGGAGACGAACAGCCAGTCGTCGGGGGTCGCCAGCCGGCACACGGCCTTGTCCCGGCCCACCCGCAGCACGGCGCCGGGCTCGCTGGGCGCGTCGGCCATGAGCATGCCGGCCGTCGCCCCGGCGTCCGCCCCGGAAACCGAGGCCATGGTGAGTTCGAGCACGTGCGCTCCTTCGAGTACCGGATGTCCAGCGGCCGTTGCGCCGTGGTCGGCACCCCGCCGCCGCATGATAATTCGCCCGATCGTCCATCTGGGTGACGTCCGGCACAATGGACGCATGACCGAGCGCAAGCCACCCGGCGTCAGCTTCGAGTCCTTCGTCGACAAACAGATCCGCGACGCGGAGGCGCGCGGGGAGTTCGCGCACCTCCCCGGCGCGGGCAAACCGTCGCCCGCCGTCACGGGCACGTCCTACGACGAACTGTGGTGGATCAAGCAGAAGATGGCCCGCGAGGGCCTCGCCGTGCTGCCGCCGACGCTCGCGCTGCGCAAGGAGGCGGAGGACACGCTGGCCGCGGCGGCCGGGGCGCCGTCCGAGCGGGTCGTACGCCGTCTCCTCGAGGAGATCAACGTCAAGATCCGCGACATGATGTTCAAGCCCCCGCCGGGACCGCCGCTGGGGCTGAAGCCGTACGACGTCGAAGAGATCGTCCGGGAGTGGCGCGAGCGCCGGGCCGGGCAGACTCCGTAGACCGGCGAGGCCGCGCCCCGGAACATGGTCCGGGGCGCGGCCTCGCCGTCATCACTTACGCGCCGTCATCGCTTACTCGCCGGCTCACCCTCGTGGGGCCGTCCGCCTCGCCGGTCACATGTGCAGCAGCCGCTCCGTCATCTCGCGATAGTCGCGCAGGGTGAGACGGAGCTGTTCGGTGTCGACGGTGGGGTGCCCGCCGGAGCCGGACTCGCCGGCGGCGGACCAAGAGGTTCGCAGGGTGCGCCGCTGCCGGGCCACGGCGTCCGCGAACCGCGCGGCGACCTCTTCGAGCACGTGATCGGCCTCTTCCACGGCGGCACGGGGCTCATCGACGAATCCGGCGACGGCGTGGTGCAGCCGCAGGGAGAGCTTGTCGCACTCGTCATGGGGGAGGAAAGGGGCTTCGTGGGCGGTGGCCCCGGGGTGCTGCGGGTGGGAGCCGTCGGAGTGGAGGCGGTCGGACCGGGGGCGGTCCGACTGGGAACGGTCTGACTGGGGGAGGTCCGACTGGGGGATCTTGGTGCGGAGACTCTTCGGCTGCGGGGCCTGCTCCTGGGGTATCCCCGTCCGGAGATTCTCCGGCTGCGGGCTCTGGGCCTGAGGGATCCCGGGCTTGGCGCTCCCGGTCCCGGCACCCGCGGCCCGGCTCCCGGCCCCCGGGCCGTCGGCCTGGCGGCCGGTGTCCCGCGGGCTCCCCGCCGGCCGGCCCTCGGCGCCGCCGACGCCGTCGCCGAACCCGTCGCCGTGGGTCGGTGCGATGCCGCTCGTACGCGTCTCACGCGTATCGCGCAGGTCGCGTGCCTCGCGTCCGCGCCCCGGTCCGGCCTTCGCCTCGTCGATCCTCGTCGGCTCGCGGCGTACCGCGCCCTCGTCGGGTGTCACCTCTGCCACGTTCCTCAACTCCCCTTCGCGTGACGCCTGTTGAATGCCCACGACAGATTGGTGCGGCCGCCGGCGGCCGTCCGGTCGGTGTGGGCCGGTGCCGAGGCGCCCTCGACGGCCCTCGTGTCCGTCGCGGACTTCGTGCCGGTCTGCGACTGCTCGGTCTTCGCGCCGATGCCCGCTCGGTGGCCATTCGTGCTCACCAGGTCCTCGAAGAGGGCGCGGGCCTCGATCATGGCCTCGCGCATCTCCTCCGTACCGGCCCCGTTCTCCGGCGCGCCGGCGGTGTCGGCCTGCGCGAACCGGTGCACCCTGCGGTAGCCGTGGACGTGGTGCGCATGGTGCACGGACAGCGCCTCGAGCTGCTCCTCGTAGCGGCCTCCGTCCGGGAAGCCGCGCTCGCCGGCCAGTTCGGCGAGCAGCTGGTCCGCCTCCGCCACCGCGTCCCGCGGCGAGTCGACGAAGCGCTCCTGGGCCGCCGTCCAGCGGGCCGCGTACTGTTCGCGGGCCGCGGGTTCCAGGGGACGCGTCTCCAGCGAACCGTGCCGCCTCACCCGCTCGGCGAGGTCGCGCTCGGCGGCCTTGGCGTCGCCGTCGTGCCGGGCGAGGGTGCGGTCGTACTCGGGCCCGAAGCGCCGCTGCAGGCTGCGCCCACCCTGCGGCCTACGGGCGCGAAGGAGCAGGGCGGCCGCGACAACGACGACGGCCGCCACGATCACGATCAGAGCGATGATCACGCCTGTGGACATGGTTGCCTTCCGTTTCCTCGGCCCAACGGGCCGGTTCTCCCACCGGGTTGCCCGGAAGACGTCGCTCAAACGGTGTCCGGCCGTCGGAACGGGGCGCGCGTAAACCATTTGCGAGCCCCCGGCCGCCCCTCCCCACAATGCCGTCATGATGCGTACGACACCCGGATGGACCGTTGCCCCGGAGCCCTTCGACTCACCTGTCGCCGCCGCGCTGTGGCGGGCGTACTACACGGAGGTCAGCGACCGCTGGTACCAGCTCCACGAGGGGCACGCGACCGACCCCGCCGAGCTGGAGCGCGAGATCGCCGCGGACCCGGGTGCGTATCTGGCGCCGCCGGACGGGGTGTTGCTGGTCGCGCGGTACGAGGGCGAGCCCGTGGGGACGGCGGGCGTGCGGCTGCTGGCGGCGAACACCGCCGAACTGAAGAGGGTGTTCCTGTTGAAGGAGACGCGCGGCCGGGGCGGCGCCGCCCCGCTCGTCGCCGCCGCGGAGGACGCGGCCCGCGCACTCGGCGCGGAGCGCATCGTGCTCGACACCCGCGGCGACCTGGTGGAGGCGCGCGCCCTGTACGCGAGGCTCGGCTACGCCGAGACCGAGCCGCACAACGACGAGATCTACGCCGACCACTGGTTCGGCAAGTCGCTGGTCCAGGCGGGCCAGGCGGGCCAGGCGGGCCAGGCGGGCTAGGCGGGCCCACCGTAGGGCCGGGACGTCGTCCCCTCGGCGCGCGGGCGTTCCGCGTCCGAGCCGCACAGTTCGGTGTTCAGTTCCTCGACCAGACTGGTCAGGTCGGTGGGGCGGTCGGGGCCCCACCAGTCGCCGAGCAGTTCGGCCAGGGACTCCGCACGGGCCTCGGACAGCTTGCCGGCGACCTCCCGGCCCCCTTCGGTGAGGACGAGGTCGAGCCCCTCGCGCAGCACGAGATGCCGCTCCTCGATCTGGCGCGCCGCGTCGAGCACGACGGTCAGCGGTACGGAGCTGTCCTCGGCGAGCTGCGCCGGCTCGGCCCAGCCGTACTTCTTGATCCGCAGCAGCAGCCAGCTCGCCGCGGGCAGCAGGTCGTAGCCGGCCCGCGCGGTGATCTTCTCGTAGATCGCGCTCTGCCCCTCGCGCGAGCCGAGCAGCGACAGGGCCCGGCACACCTCGTCGTACGACGAACGTTCCACCGGGTTGCTCGCCAGGGTCTCGGTGACGTCCGGCGCCGTGACGGAGCCGCGCAGCCGGTCCTCGTGCAGGAACCACGCCAGCACGAAGCCCAGCAGGGCGACCGGAGCCGCGTACAGGAAGACGTCGGTGATCGAGGCGGCGAACGCCTGGAGGACGGACGGGCGCAACGAGGAGGGGAGGTTCGCGATGCCGCGCGGGTCTGACTTCAGGGTGTCCGGGGTGATGCCCGCCGGGAGCGGGCGGCCGCTGAGCGCCGCCGTCAGCTTGTCGCCGAGACGGCTCGCGAAGACCGAGCCGAAGATGGCGACGCCGAACGAGGCGCCGATGGAGCGGAAGAAGGTGGCGCCGGAGGTGGCGACGCCCAGGTCCTCGTACGACACCGCGTTCTGCACGATCAGGACCAGGACCTGCATGACCAGGCCGAGGCCCAGGCCGAAGACGAAGAAGTAGACGCTCATCCGGCCGGTGGAGCTGTGCTCGTCGAGCTGGTGGAGCAGGAGCAGGCCGAGGGCGGTGACCCCGGTGCCCGTGACGGGGAACACCTTCCAGCGGCCGGTGCGGCTGACGATCTGTCCAGAGGCGGTGGAGGAGATGAGCATGCCCGCCACCATGGGCAGCATGTGCACACCGGACATGGTCGGCGTCACGCCCTGGACGACCTGGAGGAACGTCGGCAGGTACGTCATCGCGCCGAACATCGCGAAGCCCACGATGAAACTGATCACGGCGGCGAGCGTGAAGGTGCGTACGCGGAAGAGCTTGAGCGGCAGAACGGGTTCGGCGGCCCGGCGTTCGGCGGCCACGAACGCCGCCACCAGGACCACGCCGAGCACCGCGAGGCCGATGATCTGCGGCGAGCTCCAGCCCCAGGTGGTGCCGCCGAGTGAGGCGACCAGGACCAGGCAGGTGGCGACGGAGGCGATGAGGAAGGTGCCGAGGTAGTCGATGACGTGCCGCGCGGAGCGCTTCGGGATGTGCAGGGCGGTGGCGATCACGGCGAGCGCGGCGACTCCGACGGGCAGGTTGACGTAGAAGACCCAGCGCCAGCTGAGGTGCTCGGTGAACAGGCCGCCGAGCAGCGGCCCGAGCACACTGGTCGCGCCGAAGACCGCGCCGAACAGGCCCTGGTACTTGCCGCGTTCGCGCGGCGGGACGATGTCACCGACGATCGCCATCGACAGCACGATGAGCCCGCCGCCGCCGAGTCCCTGCACCGCGCGGAAGGCGATGAGTTCGGGCATGTTCCGCGCCATGCCGCACAGCGCCGAGCCGATCAGGAAGAGCACGATCGCCGTCTGAAACAGCTTCTTCCGGCCGTACTGGTCACCGAGCTTGCCCCACAGCGGGGTGGCCGCGGTGGAGGCGAGCAGATACGCGGTGACCACCCAGGAGAGGTGTTCCAGGCCGCCGAGGTCGCTGACGATGGTGGGCAGCGCGGTCGACACGATCGTCTGGTCCAGGGCGGCGAGCAGCAGGCCGAGGAGCAGCGCGCCGATGGGCACGAGGACGCTGCCGGGTACGCCGTCCGGTGCCGGGCGCCGTCGGACGGCGGTCGCCGCCGCGTGCTGCCGCTCTCCCGGCGTGCCCTGCGCATCCCCGGTCATGGAGACCTCCCTGGGGGCCGACGCTCCTGTCCGTCCTGCTCTCCCATCCTGGTCGGTGTGGCTGGTTATGGCCTGTCGAATCCGCCCGGAGGGACGGATTCCGGGGGCTCCTGGGAGATCGTGTGAGGGAGATCCGGATAATCTCTGGAGTTTCACCGGGGAGGGGACCCACACGTGAGCGGATCGAACGGACACGCCTGTCCGGAGTGCGGAGCACCTCGGCAGCCGAACGGCACGCCGTCCTGCGGATGCACCCGGCGGGCCTCCGACGCGCTCCGTGACGCCCGTACGGCGCAGGCGGCAGCGGCGGAGGACTTCGATCCGCTGCGGATCCGGCCCTATGTGGAGCTGGGGGGCGCGGCGGCGGGAGCGAAACCCGCGGGGCCGTCGGACGAGACCGTGCCGATGGTGGCCGTACCGGCGGAGGCGGGCGCGTCCGGCGCCGGCCTCTTCCCGGAGGGCGACGTTCCGGACGGCGACTTCCCGGTCGGCGACTTCCCGGAGGGCGCCGCGGAGCCCGGGTACGGGTCTTCCGGTCCCGGCGCCCCGGTGCCGCCCGCCCGGGACGAGCCGCCGCTGCGTCGGCGGCGTACCGTACTGCTGGCTTCGGGGGGTGTTCTCGCCGCCGTGGTGGCCGCCGCGGGGCTGGCCGGGGGTTTCTTCTCCTACGACGCTCCGCAGCGCGACGGGGCACTGCCGGACGACGTCCGGGCGAGCGTGCCGGAGGCGTCGTCCACCGCGGCGTCCGTGTCGGCGGCCGGGAGCGAGTCGGCGGCGCGGCCGTCGGCGGGGAGCGCGAGCCCTTCGCCGAGCGCGAGTTCGTCGCCGTCGGCTTCGGCGTCGAGCAGGGCACCGTCGCGGTCCGGGCCGGCCACGCCGAGCGGAACGCCGACGACCGCGCGGGCCACCGGCTCGGTACGGCCGACCTCGGGCAACGACCGGGACCAGCCGGCCTCCCCGGTCCTGCAACGCGGTGACAAGGGTCCGGAGGTCACGGAACTCCAGCTCCGCCTGAGCCAGTTGCTCCTCTACACCGGCAACGCCGACGGCACCTACAGCAGCCAGGTCGAGACCTCCGTACGCAACTACCAACTGGCCCGCGGCATCACGACCGACGACCAGGGCGTGTACGGGGCGGCGACGCGGGCGAGCCTGGAGTCGGAGACGTCGGAGCCTTAGCGTCCCTGACCACTCCGGCTTCGGGGACCGCCCGGGGTCGGAGAGGTCGAAGGCACACCGCTCCTGGCCGCTCCGACCGCCGGACCGCGCGGAGCCGCAGACGTCGGAGCCGTAGCGTTCCTGGCCACCTGACCTCAGGGCCACCCGGCCTCGGGGGCCACCCGGCCCCAGGCGCCGTCAAGCGCACCCCCGTCAAACCCCCCGCCCCGCTCAGCCCACGTGCAGCCGGATCGTCCCGTCCGTCGCGCTTTCGACCCGCACCTGTGTCAGGTCCCGCACCACCACATCCGGCCGGTGCGCGGCCGCCCGTGGCCCGACCCCCACGACCCGCATCCCCGCGGAGCGCCCCGCCTCGATTCCCGCCCCGGAGTCCTCGAAGACGACACAGTCCTCGGGCGCGACGCCCAGTTCGGCGGCGCCCTTCAGAAAGCCCTCGGGGTCCGGCTTGCTGGCCCCGACGGACTCGGCCGTGACCCGTACGTCGGGCAGCTCCAGCCCGGCCGCCGCCATCCGGGCCGTGGACAGTCCCACGTCCGCCGAGGTCACGAGGGCGTGCGGCAGCCCGGCGAGGGAGGCGAGGAACGCGAAGGCACCCGGGATCTCGACCACGCCGTCCATGTCGGCGGTCTCCTCGGCGAGCATGCGCGCATTGTCGGCGAAGTTCTGCTCCATGGGCCGGTCCGGCAGCAGCACCGCCATGGAGGCGTACCCCTGCCGCCCGTGCACGACCTTCATCACCTCGTCGGCGTCCAGCCCGTGCCGGTCGGCCCAGCGGCGCCAGCAACGCTCCACGACCGCGTCGGAGTTGACGAGGGTGCCGTCCATGTCCAGCAGAAGGGCCCGGGCGGTCAGAACGGTGGCGGCGGCCGGCATCGGCATGCTCCAAAGGGCGAGGGCAGGGGCCTGCTGCGACCCCGGAGGGACAAGGCGGCCCCGCCCGCCGGTCAGGGAGTGCGGGCGGGAGCCACTTTGTTCCTCCACGATACAAAACGAGCCCCTCCCGCGCCACCACCCCTGACCTGCGACAACATCCCGGAGCCCGGCAAAGACGCCATGCGGACACCGAGAGGCCACCCCCCGCACACCTCTCGTACGCCCCCGCGCACCCCCCGGCCCAGCCGACTCAGCCGACTCAGCCGGCCACCGCCTCGTACAGACTCCACGCGCCGAGCGCCAGCATCAGCAGGGCCGCGACCTTGGTGATGAGCCTCAGCGGCACCCTCTTCATCAGCGCCCTGCCGCCGACGATGCCGAGCCCGGCCACCGCCCACAGCGCGAGCACCGCGCCCAGGCCGACGGAGAGCGGATCGTCGTAACGGGCCGCGAGGTTGGCCGTCATGATCTGCGTGAGGTCACCGAACTCGGCGACCAGGATGAGCATGAAGCCCGCGCTCGAGACCTTCCAGAAGCTCTGGTTCTCGGGCTTGCGGATCTCCTCCTCGCCCTCGCCCTTCTTCATCAGCAGCACGGCGGCACCACCGAGGAAGAGCACACCGGTGAGCGCGTGCACGATCTGCTGCGGCAGCAGCGTCAGCACACTGCCCGCCGCGACGGCGAGGGCGACATGGAGGGCGAAGGCGGCGGCGACGCCGGCGAAGACGTACGAGGCGCGGTAGCGCGTGCCGAGGACAAGTCCGGCCAGGGCGGTCTTGTCCGGCAGTTCGGCCAGGAAGACGACGCCGAAGACGAGCGCCATGACACTGAAGCTGATCAAGGTTCCTCAATCGGTCGGGCTGCCCCACCGAGAGTGCTGTGACTGCGCTGCGACACCTCGGCACGGCAGCACACATGGGCACCCGCGCCAAAACGGCACGGGCAAGTGCACTGCTTGCCGAAGGTCTCGCTGGCCGACCCCTGAAACGAGGTCTGCCTCCGGGCGCCGGCTCAGACGAGCTGAGCAGTATGTCGACGGTCCGGCGAAGAGCTACTCCCCTTCTGCGCCGTCCATGCTACGCGATGGCCCCGCGGGCTTCGTAGGGACTTTGGTCCCACAAGAGGCGCAGGACTTTTGACCCCATCACGGGCCCCATCACAGATCTGGCCAAGATCCCGTCACGGATCCGGTCAAAGATCCCGTCACGGATCCCGTCAAAGATGCCGTCACGGATCCCATCGAAGATCCCGTCACGGATCCCACCGAAGATCCCGTCACGGATCCCGTCACGGATCCCGTCACAAGCCTTGTTCTGTCATGCGCACGTCACTATTTTCTCACCTGACGCACATCCCCCGGAAACAAGCCACCGCAAGCATGTGCTCGCTCGCCCCAACGTCCCCCCACCGCAAGGGAGTTCGCATGCCAAAGGTCTACGCGCGTCGACGGCTGAGCATACTCGCAGCCTTCACCGGCCTGATAGCCCTGGCCGGGATTTTCAACGGCCCGGCCGCCTCCGCCGCGCTGCCCACCCCGGTCAGCGCCGCCACCGCCCGCACCTACCTCGCCTCCCTCACCGTGGCGACGGAGAACCGCACCGGCTACGACCGCGATCTGTTCCCCACCTGGATCACGATCAGCGGCACCTGCAACACCCGTGAGTACGTCCTCAAGCGCGACGGTTCGAACGTCGTCACCAACTCCGCCTGCACGGCCACCAGCGGCAGCTGGTACTCGGTCTACGACGGCGCCACCTGGACCGCCGCCTCCGACCTGGACATCGACCACCTCGTGCCGCTGGCCGAGGCCTGGGACTCCGGCGCCAGCGCCTGGACCACCGCGCAGCGCCAGGGCTTCGCCAACGACGTGACCCGCCCGCAGCTCATCGCCGTCACGGACAACGTGAACCAGTCGAAGAGCGACCAGGACCCGGCCGAGTGGATGCCCCCGCTCAGCTCGTACACCTGCACCTACGTGCGCGCCTGGGTGCAGGTGAAGTACTACTACAACCTCTCGGTCGACTCGGCCGAGAAGTCCAAGCTGTCCTCGGTCCTCAGCGGCTGCTGAACATCCGGCAGTTCCCGGAACCTACCCACCCACCTCCGTCGTTCCGTACCGTACGGGGCGACGGAGGAGGGTGATCGGCATGGCGGGGCTGCGCCTGGGACCACTGCTGAGATATATCGACGACTCGTCCGCGACCGTCTGGGTCGAGGCGAGCCGTCCGTGCACCGCCGAGGTGCGGTGCCCGGGCGGCGCCGGCGGCACGGCCCGCACCTTCCAGATCGCCGGGCACCACTACGCGATCGTGCCGGTGAGCGGGCTCGCGCCGGCCACCGACACCTCGTACGAGGTGCTCCTCGACGGCACGCCCGTCTGGCCGCTGCCCGACTCACCCTTCCCGCCGTCCGTCATCCGTACCCCGGACGGGGGCACGGTCCGTGTCGCCTTCGGCTCCTGCCGCTGGGCCGCGCCGGCCGAGGACGAGAAGGACACCGTCGGCCCCGACGCCCTGGACACACTGGCCACCCGCATCGCCGCCGCACCCGAGGGCGAACGCCCGGATGTGCTCCTGCTGCTCGGCGACCAGGTGTACGCGGACGAGACCTCCCAGGCCACGCAGCACTGGCTCGCCGCCCGCCGGGACCTCGCCGAGCCCCCCTGGAAGCAGGTCGCGGACTACGAGGAGTACACCCACCTCTACGACGAATCGTGGCTCGACCCCGAGATCCGCTGGCTGCTGTCCACCGTCCCCAGCTGCATGATCTTCGACGACCACGACATCGTCGACGACTGGAACACCAGCGCCGCCTGGCTCGCCGAGATGCGCGCGACCCCGTGGTGGCGCGAGCGCCTGATGGGCGGCCTCATGTCGTACTGGGTCTACCAGCACCTGGGCAATCTCTCCCCGGCGGAACTGGCCGACGACCCCCTGTACGCCGCCGTCCGCGCCACCCCGGACGGCACGGACGTACTGCGCGCCTACTCCGCCCAGGCCGACGCCGACCCCGCCTCGGTCCGCTGGAGCTACCGCCGCGACTTCGGCCGCGTACGCGTGCTGATGCTGGACACCCGGGCGGCCCGGGTCCTCGACGAACAGAACCGCTCGATGCTCGACCCCGGAGAGGCCCGGTGGCTGCGGGAGCAGGCGTGCGCGGATCCCGGCTCGTACGACCACCTCCTCATCGGCACCTCCCTGCCCTGGCTGCTCCCCCACCTCGTGCACGACGCCGAGACGTGGAACGCCGCGCTGTGCCGTGGAAACCGGGGCGCACGCTGGACCCGCTTCGGCGAACGCCTGCGCAGACGGGCCGACCTGGAGCACTGGGCGGCCTTCCCTGAGTCGTTCGAGGCGCTGGCGGCGGTGATCGCCGAGGTGGGAGCGGGGGCGGACGCACCGGCGACCGTGTGCGTACTGTCGGGCGACGTCCATCACGCGTACGTCGCCGAGCCCACCTGGCCCGGGCCGGGGCCCGACGCCCGTGTGCTCCAGCTGACCTGCTCCCCCGTGCACAACTCCGTCCCGCTGTCCATCAGACTCGGCTTCCGCTTCGGCTGGAGCGGCCTCGGCCGGATCCTGGGGCGCCGTCTGGTCCGCCACGGCCGCTGGGAGCACACCGCCCTCGGTTGGCGCAAGACGGGCGGCCCCTGGTTCGGCAATCAGCTCATGATGCTGACCCTGCGCGGCCGTTCGGCATCACTGCGGCTCGAACAGGCGCGGGCCGACCGGAACGGGGGCGCCCGCCTGGACGCGGTCACGGAGTCCGTACTCACCGAATGAACGGCGCACAATTTCACCGGACTCATCACACAACCCACCCATTTTCCGCAGCTGTTGCCCGTGATGCTCGTGACGCATCCCACACCGGCACGGTCATCCAGGTCCGAGGCTCGGCTCCCGCTGAGCACGACGGCATGATGAGGCGGACCGTCCGCTTCCAGTGGGCGGTCTGCTGCCTTGCGCCCCACTCGCCCGGGAGTCACCCTTTTGTCTTCAGCGACCGTGTCATCCGTGCCGGTCTCCGTCGCCCTCGTCGGCGCGGGACCGCGCGGAACGAGCGTCCTGGAACGCCTCTGCGCCTCCGCACCGGAGCTCCTCGCGCCCGGCGTGCGCCTGACGGTCCACGTGGTCGACCCCGCGCCACCGGGCCCCGGCCGCGTCTGGCGTACCGCGCAGTCCCCTGAGCTGCTGATGAACACGGTCGCCTGCCAGGTCACCCTGTTCACCGACGAGAGCGTGGAGTGCGCGGGGCCGATCCGCCCGGGACCGAGCCTGTACGAGTGGGCGAGTGGCGGCGGCATCGGTGCCGGTGTCGGTGTCGGCGAGGAGCTGGGGCCCGACGACTATCCGACCCGCGCCCAGTACGGCCGCTATCTGGAGTGGGTGTTCGCCGAGGCGGTGCGCGGCGCGCCGCCCGCCGTGCGGGTCGAGGTGCATCCGGCCCGGGCGGTGCGCCTCGACGACGCCCCCGACGGCCGCCAGACGCTCACGCTCGCCACGGGCCGCACCCTGGAGGGCCTCGCGGCGGTGGTCCTGGCGCAGGGCCACCTGCCCACGGTCGCCGACCCGGCGGCGCGGCGTCTCGCCGCGCAGGCGGCCCGGCACGGACTGCGCCACATCCCGCCCGCCAACCCGGCCGACGTCGACCTCTCCCCTCTCGCCCCCGGCGAACCGGTCCTGCTGCGCGGCCTCGGCCTCAACTTCTTCGACCACATGGCCCTGCTGACGACGGCCCGCGGCGGCCGGTACGAGCGGACGGCGCGAGGGCTGGTCTACCGGCCCTCCGGCCGCGAACCGAAGCTCTACGCCGGCTCCCGGCGCGGCATTCCGTATCAGGCCCGCGGCGACAACGCGAAGGGCCCCTACGGCCGCCACCGCCCACTCCTCCTCACCGACGAGGTGATGGCCCGCTTTCGCAAACGCGCGGACTCCGGCGAGGCCCCGGACTTCCTGGCCGAGATATGGCCGCTGGTGGCGAAGGAGGTCGAAACGGTCTACTACGAGTGTCTGTTGAACCGCCGCGACCGCCTTCCGGAGCACCCGGCCTCCCCTCCGGACCGCCCGGCCTTCCGGGACCGTTTCCTCGCCGCCGCCCTCGGCAGCCCCGAGGAGAGCGCGGTCCTCGACGAGTTCGGCGTCCGGGGCGCCGACCGCTGGTCCTGGGACCGCATCTCCCGTCCGTATACGGGCCACACCTTCGACGGCCCCGCCGCATGGCGGAGTTGGCTGCTCGCCCGGTTGCGCGAGGACGCCGAGCAGGCCGCGCTCGGCAATGTCGAAGGACCCCTCAAGGCGGCCCTCGACGTGCTGCGCGACCTGCGCAACGAGCTCCGGCTGATCGTGGACCACGGCGGCCTGTCGGGCGCCTCGCGCCGGGACCACCTGGACCGCTGGTACACCCCGCTGAACGCCTTCCTCTCCATCGGCCCGCCCCGCCGCCGCATCGAGGAGATGACCGCCCTGATCGAGGCGGGCGTCCTGGACGTACTGGGCCCCCGCCTGGAGGTGCGCGCCGAGGACGGGGCGTGGGTGGCCCGCTCCCCCGACGTCCCCGGCTCGGCCGTGCGGGCCATCACACTCGTCGAGGCCCGCCTGCCGGAACCGGACCTGCGGCGCACCGCCGACGAACTGCTGGCCGGACTGCTGAAGACGGGCCGCTGCCGCCCCCACACCGTCGATGGTTACGAAACCGGGGGCCTCGACGTAACACCGCGCCCCTATCGTCTGATTGATCGTCAAGGCGCCGTGCACGCAAGGCGGTTCGCGTTCGGGGTGCCGACGGAAGGCGTCCACTGGGTGACCGCGGCGGGGGCCCGTCCAGGTGTGGATTCGGTCACGCTTTCGGACGCCGATGCGATGGCGCGAGCGGTTCTACGTGCGGCTGCGTCCGTGGCGGGACCGGAAACGGAACCGGACCCATGGCTGAATGTTGAACTTGCAAGCATTGATTAGGTACGCCTAACGTGGGTGCCTCGCTCGGTTTCCGTCCCCAAGACCGGTCCGTTCGCGGACCGAAACCAGACCGAAGGAGTTCCCCCACATGACCGGACGCCTCAACAGCGCCCAGCCCTTCGCCATCGGCCTGTTCCGCATCGTCGTCGGCCTGCTCTTCGCCTGCCACGGAGCCGCCTCGCTCTTCGGCGTCCTCGGCGGCGCCATGGGCAGCAACGGCGGCACCATCCCCGCCGGCACCTGGCCCGGCTGGTACGCGGCCGTCATCCAGCTGGTCGGCGGCTCCCTGGTGGCGCTCGGCCTCGGCACCCGTGCCGCCGCGTTCATCTCGTCGGGCTCGATGGCGTACGCGTACTTCGACGTCCACCAGTCCGCGGCCCTGTGGCCGATCCAGAACGGCGGCGAACTGTCGGCCCTGTTCTCCTGGTCGTTCCTGCTGCTGGTCTTCACCGGCTCCGGCGCCTTCGGCCTCGACCGGCTCCTCGCCGGCCGCTCGGCCGCGGCCGAGGAGAGCAAGCCGGCCTCGGAGCCCGTCGCCGCCTGACCGGACACCGGCACCCGCACGCACCCGCACTTGCACAACCGATCCGGCGGCACCCACGCAGCCGCGCATCCGGTCCACAGCCCGACGGCGCCCACACCTTCCTACGAAGATGTGGGCGCCGTTCGGTGAAGCGTGCGTGAACGACGCATGCGCCCCCCGTGGATCTCCTGTCACACCCCCCGCGTACGCTGTATGGCTGTCACAAGCCGCCCTGCCGCTCCCCCGCGACGTAGCGGCACGGTCGGGTCCACGGGGGAGTAGACGGGGGAGTTCTTCGGTGCTTGAAAGTGTGGGGTCGCTGACCGGCAGCCCTTGGATCTACGCCGTCGTGGCCGCATCGGTCCTCCTCGACGTCTTCCTGCCGGTCCTGCCGAGCGGCGTCCTGGTCATCACGGCGGCGACGGCGGCAGCGGCGGGCTCGGCCACGAAGGCGGTGCCGCACGACGCGCCCGACATCCTGGCGCTCACCCTCTGCGCGGTCACCGCGTCGGTGGCCGGCGACCTGGTCGCGTACCGCCTGGCCTGGCGCGGCGGCGACCGCCTGGACCGCGCCATCGCCCGCTCCCGCCGTCTGAGCAGCGCGCAGGAACGTCTCGGCGCGGCGCTCTCGCGGGGCGGCGGCACCCTGGTGGTGCTGGCCCGCTTCGCCCCCGCGGGACGCTCGGTCGTCTCCCTGGGCGCGGGCGCCGCCCACCGCCGTGTCCGCGAGTTCCTGCCCTGGTCGGTCCTGGCGAGTGTCAGCTGGGCCGTGTACAGCGTCGCCCTGGGCTATTTCGGCGGGCAGTGGCTGGGTGCCACCTGGCTCGCGACGGGCGTGTCCGTGGCAGCGCTGTTCGGGGCGGGCGCGGGCGCGGCGTACTTCATGCGCCGCCCGGCGTTGCAGGAGTAGCGGCGGGAGTACGGGCGCCACCCCGTACCTCCAGGCCCCCGAGCAGGTCGGCGGTGGCCACGGCGATCGCCTCCACCGCGTGCTCGAACACCTCACGGTTGTGCGCGGCGGGCGCGCGGAAGCCGGACACCTTGCGCACGTACTGGAGCGCGGCGGCCCGGATCTCCTCCTCGGTGGCCTCTTCGGGGAGTACGGGCGGACGGAGCGTCTTGATACTGCGGCACATGCGTCCAGTCTCGCGCGAACCGCACGGGAATACCCGCGCTCTCGCACCGGATTGTGCAGAGCATGACCACAGTGGAGATCCTCTATGTCGGCGGCCCCACGGCCGTTGTCGAACTCGGCGGCGTACGCCTGTTGACGGACCCGACGTTCGACGCCCCCGGCGAGTACCCCGTCGGCTCGCGGAAGCTGGTGAAGACGGCGGGCCCCGCGCTGCCGCCGACGGACCTCGCCCCGGTCGACGCCGTCCTCCTCTCGCACGACCAGCACCCCGACAACCTCGACGGCGCGGGCCGTGCGTACCTCACCGAGGCCCCCTGACGCTGTCCACCGCCTCGGCGTACGAGCGCATCGGCGCGCCCGTACGCGCCCTGCCCTCATGGGAGCACATCGAGCTGCCCCGCCCCGACGGCGGTGTGCTGCGCGTGACCGCCGTGCCCGCGCTGCACGGCCCCGAGGGCTCCGAGCCGATCGTGGGCGAGGTCACCGGTTTCGTCCTGTCCGGCGAAGGGCTGCCCACGGTGTACGTCAGCGGCGACAACGCCTCCCTCGACGTGGTCCGGGCGATCGCCGGCCGGCTCGGCCCGTTCGACGTGGCCGTGCTCTTCGCGGGCGCCGCCCGCACCCCGCTGGTGCCGGACGCGCCGCTGACCCTCACCAGTGAGGCGGCCGCGCGGGCCGCGGAGATCCTCGGCGCCCGCCATGTCGTGCCGCTCCACTTCGAGCACTGGGGCCACTTCACCCAGGACGGTGCCACGCTCACGAAGGCGTTCGCTCAGGCGGGGCTGACGGAGCGGCTGCACCTGCTGGAGCCGGGCGGTTCGGTACGGCTCTGACGGACGAGGCACCGGCGTCTCCCGAAGTACGGGATGGGCTTCTCCGAGGATTGACTGGATCGACTGAGGATTGACTGGCGTCCCGACCCGTGGTGATCATCGCCGGGGCCTCCGTGCGGAGGCCCCGGCGAGAAGATGGGGGAATCATGACGAACAGCGAACTCACGGTGGCGGTACTGGGCCCGGGCGGTGTCGGGGGGCTGCTCGCCGCGCTGCTGGCACGCTCCGGGCACCGCGTGATCTGCCTGGCCGGCGACGACACCGCGCGGGCGCTGCGCGAGCACGGCATCCAGGTGCGCAGCCGGCAGTTCGGCGAGTTCACGGCACGGGTCGAGGCGGACACGGAACTGCGCGAGCCGGTCGACGCGGTGCTGGTCGCGGTGAAGCACACGGCGCTGGAGGCCGCCCTGGAGCGCGTACCGGCGAAGGCGCTGGGAGACGGTGCCGAGGCCGGCCTGGTCGTACCGCTGCTGAACGGCGTCGAGCATCCGGCCGCGCTGCGCGCCCGCTACGGCGGCGAGCACGTGGCGCCGGCCGTCATCCGTGTCGAGTCGACGCGCGTGGCGCCCGGGGTGATCGAGCACAGCAGTCCGTTCGCCGAGGTCGATCTGACCGGCGCGAGCGTGCCCCGTGAGCGCTTGGACCGGCTGGCCGGGGCCCTGGAGTCGGCGGGGCTGCGGGTGCGCGTGTCGGCCGACGGGAACGACGAGGCGGCCACGCTGTGGGCGAAGATGTCGTTCCTGACGCCGTTCGCCCTGCTCACGACCCGGTACGGGGTGCCCCTCGGCGAGGTCCGCACGCACCACCGCGAGGAGTTGGTGGCGTTGACCGAGGAGATCACGGCGGTGAGCCGGGCATGCGGATCCCCGGCCGACGCGGCGGCGGCCCTGGCCCGCTACGACGCCTTCCCGCCGGAGACCAGGTCGTCGATGCAGCGCGACGCGGAGGCGGGCCGCCCGCTGGAACTGGACGCGATCGGCGGGGCGTTGCTGCGGGCGGCGGAGCAGCACGGGGTGGCGGTACCGGTGGCGGCACGGCTGATCCGGGAGGTGGGAGACGGGGTGCGCTGAGCCGCGCCCCCTCCCGGCACCCGCGCACCCGGCCCCCGACACCCGTTCGTGTGAAGTGGGCAAAGGAGCTCGCATCCAAAAATCGAACAGGCGTACCATTACCGGGTGGCTGAGACCTATGACTTCCCGAGTGACCTCCGCGCCGGTCAGGAGGAGTTGCACCAGGTCCGGGCCGAGCTTCTGGCCCTGCTGAAGCGACTTCCCTGGTCGGTGGAACAGCTGGACGGATTCAGCGACACCAACGGCTGGCGCAAGGTGGAGCGCCCCGCCTCGCCGGACTGGACCGAGGACGAACAGGCCGAGGTGGAGAAGCTCCGGCAGCGCGAACGGGAACTCGCGGTCTTCGTGACCTGCCACCGCTTCTGGGCGGAGATCGCACCGGAGAAGAAGGTCGACGCCCGGATGAAACTGAAGCACGCCCGCTAGCAAGCCCCAGCGAAAAGACCAAGGCCCGGGCCCCCGGATTCACACCGGCGACCTGGGCCTTGTTCACGTCCTGAGACCGCCTGAGACTGCCTGAGACTGGTGGACGCGGACGGTTTCGAACCGCCGGCATCCGCCTTGTGAGGGCGGACGTGGTCGGCGGCTTCGTTACCCGGGTCAGTTACGCCGGAGCGCTTGGAAGGCGCTGGGCGGGATCACCGGCGCATGCCCTCTGACCTCGCGTTCTTCGGCTGACGACTGCGGACGTACGGCGCCTTCGACACGCATTCGGCAGAAGGACGGACGACGTGTGTCGGCTGAAGCCACACGCCCGGGGTATCCGCCTGAACATGCTTGCTCTGATTGCCTACCGCTCGTACCACGGCGCAACGACCGTGTGGGCCTTCGTCGTTGCCATCCTCATCGTGCTGGTGGCGGGTTGGTACCTCCGACGCCGAAGGTAGTCGCGACACCCGCAGATCTGCGTCCGCGGGTCCGGCAGGCCGCTATGGACGGTTGATCGGGATCTCGTAGACGATCTCGCAGTGAGCGGCGGGCACCACGATGTCCGCACGATCAGGTCGTGCGGTCCGAGCAACATGTCCGCCCGGTAGTGGCCCTTCAACTGTTGCTGGAAGTACGTGATGAGCGCGGGGTCGACATGGTGCGGCGCCACGGGGCCTGTCACCAGGGCGGCGGCGGTGACGGACACGAAGGCACGGCGTTTCACTTCGCCCTCTTCATGGCGCTCGGGACGGATCCACCCCGGCGGCGTGGTGAACCCCAGATCTTCGGGCCCGCGGCCGAGCGCGTCATGGATGACGATCGCGGTCTCCTCCGACGGCCAGCCGGGGCGTTCGCCTTCCCTGCGTCGCCACGTGCGCGCCGACACCGGCCTCGGCGATTCGGCGCGGCTCGTGCAGGATGCGGCAGGAAACAGGCTCTTCGCCTGCCGCTCCTGCCGCCGGTCGTACGGTCGTATGACCTCGTACCGATCGGCCACTGCGGGGCCAGCAAATGGACCGCGGTCGACCAAAGCCACCTTGGAGCCATCAAAGTCGCGCTTCGCTTGCCTTGGGTGGCAAGCCGGGCGCGGTGTTCCATGTGTCGCGTCGACTACCCGTGGATGTTCTGCTCCCGCCTCGCAACCCGCCGCTGGCGGCGGACTGTAAAAGTAAGTGCGGCGACTAGAGCGGCGAACCACACCGTTATTTCAATGGCACCGAATTGGGATCCCAGGAGGAACAGGATGCCGAAGAAGATGGCCAGGATAACGACGATAGGGCCGATGAGCGACTTCATGTTTTCTCCTCTATACGCCGCTGCCGGCAATCTTCGTCTTGCCGGTACCAAACACCTGGACCTTGGCCCAAGGGTGAAGAATTGCGTAACAGCCATACTTGAATACGCATAGCTTAATTTCGCGCTTCATCTGCGACGTGGCGGACGACGCGGGGGTATATGACTTCGTGTTCACGATGCGCTTGGGTGCGATCTCCACGTCAACACTGGTGTTGGTGATGTCGTCGGAACGATCGCGCCAACCACGAACCTTACCGCCGCCGTAGTTGAAGCTGGCGTATGTGTGGTACTTGAATATAACGGTATGACTGTAGGCGCGGTGAGTATGCGTGATGTGGGTCACCTTCCACGTGCCCCCAGTGATGCCGGGGGCGACCGCGCTGCCCTGCGGGGCGACCTCGGTCTCGGCCGGCGTCGTTACCTCAGTAGACGGGTCACTGGGCGTCGCGGTCGAGGGGGGCATGACCTCGGCCAGCTGCTCAGGAGTCATAGGGGCCCCATTGGCGGGGGAGACGGCTTGACCGTTGGCGTTGATGACGGCCTCCGTCGTGGTGATCTCCTCCGGCGCAGTGGGGTCCGGGACTGAGGCAGCCAGGGCCGGGACCGACTTGATAACTGCGACATCCGCCGGCGTCTGAGTGCCGTCGGCGTGGTGCTGGAGTGCGATCCGGATCTGCTCGTCCGTCGGTGTCGCAGCCTGGGCGGAGGGTGCGATTGCAGTTACCATGGCAGATGCCGCAATGAATGTGCCAGCGATCGAGAAGAGCTTCGTCCGCTGTTTGAGCGTGGACAACTTGGTCCCCCATTGTTTGGTCGTGAAAGCTGACAGTGCTTGACAGCGAGGCATCCTCCCCATGCGCTTTGGCCGCCTTCGCCTTGTCACTGTCGATGTACGGACAGTATGGAGCTGTGAAGCTGAAGTAAATGCTTTCAGTGGTTTGTTGAGGATCTTCTGAGCTTCATGGAGTCAGAGGTCTCTACGTCAGCGATGGCGGCTCCGCGGACTTGCCACATCAGTGATTTCCGGAGAGTTCCTCCCCACCCCATCCCGGTGTCGAGGCGACGGAGTCCTACGGATGATTGCCACGTGATGCGCCTTTTGCACCCCTCAACCCGTGAACCGTATGGGCGTCGTCGATGCGGATGATTGATGATTCACCGAGTTGCACGGGCGTTCCTCACAATCGCTACGAGCCTGATGCTGAGGCTGCACCTGGAGGAGGTGCTTCCTATCGCGTTCCGACGGACGGCCCGGCCGGGGGAGTTGGGTCGTGACGGACGTCCGAGGGTGATCGTGTAGGTCGGCGTAGCGACTTTGGCCGGGAGCTGCTTTGGGGCGAGTGATCATGGCCCCGTAAGCTTCCGGCGAGTCGGGCAGTCTGTGGACCTGCCCGTTAAAGCACGACGTTGGGGCCATGATCTTCGAGGCTCGCCCCAAAGTGGCTGGCTAAAGTCGTGGAGCCGACCGCCCCAGCCACAGAGGGTGTCTCCCACTTCATGCCCGCAGTTCGCCAGCGCGCCGCCGGGCGCGGCCAGCCGGGGCGCAGACAGGAGGCAGGCCGCGCCGCAGAGGCGGCGCGCGCCCGCGCCGTGCGCGGGCCTTGATGAAGTAGGGAAAGTTCTATCCCGCTGGGATGAGGCGCTTGCCGTCGTGGCTCCACACGTGCGGGCCGTTGCCGTCCAAGGCGTCCGGGAGACGGATCGCGAAGACCGCGGAACACCTGGCCGAGTACGCGAGTGCCGGCCGAACCGGGCTCGTCTTCGTCGGTGCCCGTGGTGGTGTCCTGCGGCGCAACAACTTCCGGCGGATCTGGCTCCGAGCGCTCGACGCGACCGGTCTCGGTGACGTCCATTTCCACGATCTCCGGCACACCGGGAACACGCTCGCTGCCACCGGCGGCGCCACCACCCGCGAGCTGATGCACCGCATGGGCCACTCCTCCGTGCGGGCCGCGCTGATCTACCAGCACCTCGTCAACGGCCGTGACCACCAGATCGCCGACTACGTCGACGGTCAGATCAGGAAGGTGAAGCGGCCCCCGCGCGGCCCATCTGGCACGTAAGTGGCACGGCGCCGAAAAGTCGCCGAGAAAGATCAAGGCCCAGGTCCCCGGATTCACACCGGTTGACCTGGGCCTTAGTCGTGTCCTGAGACTGGTGGGCGCGGACGGTTTCGAACCGCCGACATCCGCCTTGTAAGGGCGGCGCTCTACCCCTGAGCTACGCGCCCAGGACGAGTCGACAGCCTACATTGCCCGGGGGCATGCCCTGCAAACCCGTATCGAAACCCGTACCGCCGGAGCGCGGCCGGGATACCGGGAAACGCTGCGGGAAGCACCGCGCGGAACACCCGGGCGGGGACGCCGCGCGAAACCCGGGCGCGGACACCGGGGGTTTTCCCCACCTCGGATCCGGGAGCGGCCCGGATCCCCTCGGAGGCCGCGGGTTCGTACGGTCGTAGCGCACCGGACGGTCCGGTTTTCAGGGGGAGATCTTCATGGCTGGCACAGTGCGCACCCGTCCTGCCCGAGGTACCGCACGTATCCGGCGTACCCGGGCACTCGCCGTCACCGGTGTCGTCGCCGTGCTGGTCGCCACGGCCGCCGCCTGTGGGGCCGACGCGACGGAGGACAAGGATCCGGAGCACCGGTCCTTCGCCCTCCCCGGGCGCACACTCACCGTCGACTCCGACGACTCGGCGCTCGAAGTCGTCTCGGCCGACGTCGACAAGGTCGAGGTCACCCGGTGGTTCCGCGGCAGCGTGATGGTCGGCAGGGATCCCAGGGTGACGTGGACCATGAAGGGCAACCGGCTCGTGCTGCGGATGAAGTGCTCGGGGATGGTCGCGGACTGCGCCGCGAAGCACCGGATCGAGGTGCCGCGCGGGGTCGCCGTCACCGTCGAGGACGGCGACGGGAGCGTGCGCGCGCGGGGCTTCAAGGAGGCGCTCCGCGTCAGTACGTCGGACGGTTCGGTGCGGGTGACCGACTCCACGGGGCCGCTCACGCTGCACACCGCCGACGGTTCGATCAGCGCGGCCGGCGTCGGTTCGCACCGGGTGGAGGCCGACAGCCAGGACGGTTCGATCCACCTCGAACTGGGCGTGGTGCCCGACCTGGTGAAGTCCAGGAGCCAGGACGGCTCGATCAGCATCACGCTGCCGCACGCCGCGTACCGCGTGACAACCGGCAGCGACGACGGAAGCGTGCATGTGTCCGTGCCCAGGGACGAGACCAGCTCCCATGTGGTCGACGCACACACGAAGGATGGAGCGGTCACGGTACGGACGGCAGGTTGAGGCCCCCGGCGAACCGGGCAACCGGATAGCCGGACAACCCGATAGCCGGACAACGGGTCTCGGTCTCGACCGCGAACCGACCGGCCCGTGTGTTCGTCCTCAACCGGTGGGAGAATGACACCGGGTAGGGCGGATGACAGCACGGGAGAGGGATGTGACGGCGACACCTTCACAGCCGTACACGCCGTTTGCGCCACGCGCACACCGACCAGGCGGGCCGCTCGGGCCCGGCGGTCGCTCCCGACGGATCTCGTCCGGCGCCGTCCGCGACGTGCTCACCCTCGTCGCCCTCCCCCTCGTCGCCGCTCTCGCCCTGCCCGCGGCCTTCGCCGGCGGCGGGACCCGGCGGTGGTTCGGCGGGCGGGCCGAGGGGCAGCGGGCCGAGGCCCAGGCCGCGAAGGACGCCGCCGCGGCCGCGTTCTACGAGCTCGACACCGCCCAGCGTGACCTGCGCATCTCGATAGAGACCATCACCGCCGTCGACGACTCCCCCGCCGCGCGCCGCGCGGTCTCCGACTTCGAGACGCTCGGGCGGCGGATCGACGAGGCCAGCCACCAGTACATCGAGGCCGTCGACGCACACGATCTCGACCGGGTCGACCTGGAGGCCGCCACCGCCTCGCGCGCCCGCGCCGAGCTGACCGCCGCTCGCGACGAGCTGGGCCGGGTCAAGCAGGAGCTGGATCGTTTCGAGCAGGGGCTCGGGCCGCTGCTCGGCAAGGCCGAGACCCAGCTGGCCCGGCTCGCCCCGGCCGTCGAACGCGCCCGCCAGGCCCTGCTCGCCGCGAGCAACGCGCTGGACGCCGTACGGGAGTCGGGGCTGAAGGCCGACGACCTCGCCGCCCGTCTCGCCGCCCTCGCCCCGGAGCTGACCAAGCTCAACCAGGGCGCCGGACAGCACGGTGTGCCGGGGACCCTGGAGCGCGCCGAGCGGGTCGCCCGGAACGCGGAGGCGGTACGCGCGGAGGCGGAGCGGCTGCCGGAGCGGGCCGCCGAGATCGACCACCGGCTGGTGTCCCTGCGGACCCGCGCCCAGGCGCTGACCACGCGCGCCGGGCAGGTGGATCCGATGCTGAGCGAGCTGCGGCGCCGGTTCTCGGCCGCGTGCTGGCAGGACCTCCAGCACGTGCCGGAACACACCGCGGAGAACGTACGGCAGGCCGAGCTGAAGCTGAAAGAGGCTCAGGCCGCGCGGGACGCCCAGCGCTGGCCGGACGCGACCTCGCTGCTGTCCACCGTGCGGGCACTGCTGAACAACACGGACGAGGCGGTGTCGGCGGCCGGGGACCGGCTGCGGCGGCTCAACGCCGTCGCGAAGGACCCGCAGCAGGAGATCGACCGTACGCGCTTCGCGATCCGCGACGCGCAGCGGCTGGCCATGGCGGGCCGCAACACGCCCGACCCGCGGCATGCCCGCCCCCTCGACGACTCCGTCGCCCGGCTCGACCGCGCCATCGGCACGCTGGAGGGGCGCCACCCCGACTACTGGCACTTCCTGACCGAGCTGGAGGCGGTGCGGCAGTCGGTCGCGCGGGTGGTGTCCCAGATCCGCGAGGAGCGGGGCACGGGCGGACCGTGAAGGGGGTCCGCGAGGAGGGTCCGTGAAGGGGGCGGCGTGCGTGCGCCCGGTGTTGGCTTCGCGGCCACCGCGGGCGGATCCTGAAGGGGTGCCGTACGGCCTCCGCCCTGCGGTGAGAGGAGGCGGACATGGCCACCCACACCCACGGACTGCGCCGGGGATCACAACGGTCGCGACGGTCGCGACGGACCAGAAGGATCAACCTCGACGAGCATCTGCCGGTCGACCACGGCCTCAGCAAGTTCTACCGGGTCGGCGCGGGGCTGATGGGGCTCGTGCTCCTCGCCTTCGGCGTCCTCGGCCTGATCAACCGGATCGGCTTCTTCAACACCCACGGAGACACGGTCGCGGGCCTGAACACCAACGGCGCACTGAGCGCGCTGTCGATCTGCGTCGGGCTGCTGCTGTTCGTCGGAATGGTGATCGGCGGGAACGTCGCGTCTACGCTCAACATGGTGCTCGGCATCCTGTTCATCCTCAGCGGCTTCGTGAACCTCGCGCTCCTCGACACCGGCTTCAACTTCCTCGCGTTCCACATCCAGAACGTGCTGTTCAGCTTTGTGGTGGGCGTCCTGCTGATGTTCTTCGGGATGTACGGGCGGGTCGGCTCGGCCCTGCCGCACGACAACCCGTACTGGCGGGCCCGCCACCCCGAACAGGTGGAGCGGGAGCAGCGGATGCGGACGTCGTCGGTGGAGTCGCTGCGGCGGGCGCACGACGTGCGGCAGCTGGCGACGCTGCGGGAGGCCGAGGTGCGGCGGCGGGCGAAGGCGTCCGGGGCGCTGCGGCCGCCGGGCGACGCCGGTTAACCTGTGCGCATGCCTCGCTACGAGTACCGCTGCCGGACCTGCGGCGACACGTTCGAACTGAGCCGCCCGATGGCGGAGTCCGCCGCCCCCGCGGCCTGCCCGGCCGGCCACGACGACACGGTGAAACTCCTGTCGACGGTCGCGGTGGGCGGCTCGGCCCCGGCCCCGTCTCCGGCACCGCGGGCGGGCGGAGGCGGTGGCGGTTGCTGCGGCGGGGGCTGCTGCGGGTGAGCGACGGGGGTGGCCTACGGGCGTAGGCAGCGGTCAGCGGTTGGCCAACAGTCGTTGACCAACCGCCGTCGACAAGGACCCGCCCTACCCCTCCCGCACCCCCCGCAAGAACTCCCGCAGAATCCGCTCCCCCGCCAGCACACCCCGCTCCGACAGAGCCGCGACCGCCGGCGCAGCCCACTCCGCGTCGGCCAGTTCGCCGTGCCCCGGCCGCCAGCCGCGGTCCGCGGCCAGCAGCAGGTCGGCGTCCAGCAGGGAGTCCCCGGCCGCGAGCGTGAGTCCGGCGCCGGTGCGGCGGGCGACCTCGCGCATCGCCGCGCTCTTGGTCAGCGGCTTCGGCACGGCGTAGAGCTTGCGGCCCTGGAGGGAGACCGTCCAGCCGCGGTTCTCCGCCCACACCGCGAGTTCCTTCACCCACGCCTCGGGCAGCAGCTCGCGCTCGACGACGAGATAGACGAAGAGGTCCTCGGCGACGCGCTGCTTGCGCAGCCACACCGGGTCGGCGGTCTCGGCCAGGTGGGCCTGCACCTCGTCCAGCGGCGCGCACTCGTCGGCGAGCCGCCCGGTGACCACATCGTGCCAGTCCGGGTCCGGCACGCCGTCGACCAGCAACTGCCCGCCGTTGGTGCAGATCGCGTACTTCGGGACGGGGCCCGGCAGGTTGATCCGCTGGTACTGCTTACGGGTACGGGTCGTGGTCGGCACGAACACCGCCGCGTCGCCGAGCTCGGTGAGCAGCCCGGCCGCGGTCTCGGTCATGTAGGACAGCGGCTTGTTCTCGTGCACCTCGACGCAGAGCAGCCGGGGCGCCCGCGCGTCCGGCATGGTCAGCGCGAGTGCGGCGGCCGAGTAGATCAGCGTGCGGTCGAGGTCGCTGGCGACGAGCACCGTGGGCCGGGCCATCAGACCGTCACCGCCTTGCCGTCGGCACCTGTGGCGCCCCGCGTGTACTTGGGGTGGATCAACCCCACGCAGGTGTACGGGAGTTCGGCGACCTCCTCGACGGGCACCCCGCGCTGCTCGGCGAGCAGCCGGACGTGGTCGAGGTCGGCGCCCGCTCCGGCGCGGGCGAGGATCTTCCAGGGGACGCGGCGCAGCAGTACGCGCGTGGTCTCGCCGACGCCCGGCTTGACGAGGTTCACGTCGTGGATCTCGTACTCCTCGCTGATCCGCTCGACCGCCGCCCAGCCCTCCCAGGTCGGGGCGCGGTCGGCGGAGAGCAGTTCCTTGACGCGGGCGTCGACCGTGTCCTCGGCCTCGGCGAAGCGGGCCGAGACGGCGTCGAGGAAGTCCACGGACACATCGGCACCGGCGAGTTCGCGGTAGAACTTCGCGCCGTGGAAGTCGTGCGGGCCGACCAGGTCGGCGCGCAGCACCGTGCGCGAAATCAGGCCGGAGACGGTCGAGTTGAGGCAGGCGGAGGGGATGAGGAAGTCCTCGCGGGTGCCGTACGTGCGTACGCAGGAGCCCGGGTCGGCGAGGACCGCGATCTCCGGGTCGAAGCCCGAGATGCCGTCGGATTCCTCGAACTCCCGTATGGCGTCGGCGAGTTCGCGGGTGATCGCGCCCTTGCCGGTCCAGCCGTCGACGAAGACGACGTCGGCCGGGTCGTGCCGGTCGGCCAGCCAGCGCAGCGCGTTGGCGTCGATGCCGCGGCCGCGGACGATGGAGACGGCGTAGTGCGGCAGGTCGAGCCCGTGCCGGTGCTGGGCCCAGCGGCGCATCAGGACCCCGACGGGGGTACCGGCGCGGGCGAGAGAGACCAGAACGGGACGGGGCGACCGCTCGGCGAGCACGATCTCCGTGACGGCGCCGACCGCCTCGGCGATACGGGTGGCCGAGTCGTCGAGCGCGGCCTGGAACAGCGCCTGGTACTGCTCGCTCGGCTGGTACTCCACCGGCAGCGACTCCGCGTAGTGGGCGCCGCCGCGCTGGATCGCCTCCTCGCGCTCCTCGGTCGGCGCTTCCAGCGTCACATCCGAGAGGTCCTGGAGCAGCCAGCCGACCTCGTCCGGCGCGTACGAGGAGAAGGCGGGGCCACGGAGAGGCTCGGGGAGCATGGGGGGCCTTTCGGGTCCGTGCGATGGTCCGGGAACGTACGAGGGGACGACGGCCAGCAGCACGCTCGGGGTGTGCGCGGCGAGCTGGGCCAGCAGTCCGTCGGGGGCGTGCAGCGCGGGGGTGTCGGCGGCCGAGTCGACGACGGCGACGACGGCGTCGAAGCCGGCCCCGGCGACGTTGTACGCGTAGCGCTCGCCGGGTCCGTCGTCCGGATGGTCGTGGGCGGGGAAGACGATGCGGCTGCGTATCGCGTAGCCGGGGTCGTCCACCGCGAGCACGGGTGAGCGGGTGGTCGTGGAGTACCGCACCTCGCCGCGGACGGCCTGTTCCAGCTCGTGGGCCAGCCGCAGCGGCGCGTACATCAGTTCCTCGAACCCGAGAACGAGTATGCGGCGGGCCTCGCCGGGTATCGCCTCGGCGAGCCGCGCCGCCATGGCGGGCAGGGCCCTGTCCAGGCGGGCGCGGTGCTCGGGTGTGAAGCCGTGCCGGCCGCCGTCGGGGAGGTCCCGGGGCCAGCCGAGAGCGACCCGGGTGACCGGCCCGAGGTCGCGCGGGGCGGGCTCCGCCGGTACGGCCCTCTCGTGCCGGGCGACCAGCTCCTGCCCCTTCTCCAGCACGCCCTCGGGCAGCTTCACCGTCCCCGAGGCGGCCGTGATCAGGTCCACCCGGGCACCGATCTCGCGCGCGAACTCGTCCAGGCGCCCGAGGTCGGCCGGGGAGCGCATGTCCACGAGGGCGACGACGACGTACCGGCCGCGCGGATAGCGCTCGTGCAGGTCGCGGATGGTGTTGAGGACCGTGTTGCCGGTGGAGAACTCGTCGTCGACCAGGACCAGCGGGCCGTCGCCCGCCAGCAGCGCCGGGTCCTCGGGCAGCAGCAGGTGGGAGGTCGCGTGGGAGTGGGACTCCTCGAAGCCGCCCGCCCGCGCGACGCCGGCGACGGAGCGGCGGGTCGAGTGGAGGTAGGGCGCGAGGCCCACCCCGTCCGCGACCGAATGGCCGAGCCCGGTGGCCGTCTCCGCGTAGCCGAGGACGACCGCCGTACGGGCCTCGTCGGCGCCAAGGAGCTCCCGCACCCGGCGCCCGAGGGCGACGCCGTACCCGTACACCACGGACGGCGACTGCGGTACGTGCTTGCCGAGCACGTTCGAGACGAGCAGATGCGCCCGCTTGGGGTTGCGCCGCAGCGCGAGCCCCAGCAGGTCGCTCAGCTTCTCGTCGCCGACGAGCTCGACACCGAGCCGCTCGGCGACCCACGTCCCGGACCAGACCACGTTGTTCATCGATTCCTTGTCTGTACGGCGCCGCACGGCGCCTGTACGGCATCTCCACGACGTCGGCGCGGCGTCTGTGTGGCGCCCGCACGGCGTATCTGTGGCGTCGGCACGGCGCCCTGTCGGCGTACGGCCGGTTCGGTTCAGTCGGGCAGTCCCGCGGCCAGCAGCTCCACGAAGCCGATGTCCTCGTTGGCCACCCCGAAAACCTCGGCGCGCTGGAGGGTCCGCTCGGCCCAGGCGCGATGCGGCTTCACCTCGTTCATCTTGTTCGTGTACGCGGAGCGCAGCACGCCCCCGCCGCCCCGCTCGGGCCGCAGGATGTCCTGGGCGTCGCTGAACTCCTCGTGGCTGACGACGGAGAGCGCGTGCACGGGCAGCACGTGCGAGGGGTGGATGCAGGTCTTGCCGAGCAGGCCGTTGGCCCGGTCGAGGGCGATCTCCCGCAGCAGGCCGTCCATGTCGTGCTCGATGAGCGTGTCGCGCAGCTGCTCGGCCTCCGGGGTGAAGGGGCTGCGGCGCAGCTGGGGCTTGAACATCCGCTCCTGGAGCCGGAAGTACTCCCAGACCGGGCCGGTCACCGTGAACCCGGTGCCGTCGGCCCGCCCGAGGACATTGACCACGTCGGCGATCACGGAGGCGACGATCTGGACGTCGTACGCGGTCATGTCGGGCGCCCGGCGCAGCCCGTACGAGGAGCAGAAGTCGGTGACGCCCAGGCGCAGCGCGAGGACCCTTTCGCGGAACTTGTCGACCGTGCGGAAGATCCCGGCCAGGGTCTCCCGGCGCGACTCGAGGTGCAGCAGATCGGGCGATTCGAGCACCGGCATGGCGAACAGGCGCCGCCCGCTCGCGGTCTCGGCCGCGGTGAGCGCCTCCAGGAACGGAACGCCCCGCTCCTCGGTGAACTTCGGCAGTACGAATCCGGACAGCACCCGAACGGCCGGGCCGAGCCGCCGCACGAGGTCCGGGATCTGCTCGGGGGTCCTGACCCGGACGAAGAGCAGCGGAAGCGGTACGTCCGAGCGTCCGGCGAGGTCGGTGAACTGCCGGACCAGGTTCTCCTCGGCGTCCACGACGTCCGCGTCGTCGATGGAATCCTCCAGGCACAACACCATGGAGACCACCCCGCGGCCGGCCTGCTTGACGACGTCGTCGGCCAGCTGCGGCCGGGTCGCCGGGCTGTAGAGGGTGGCCCCCAGGGCCGCCGCGAGCACGCGGGCGGGGGAATCGGCGCTGAAGACGGCCGGCTCCCGGTAGAAGAGGCGCTGTCGCTCCTCAGGGGCGATGTGCCCGAAATGACGCATAAAACTCCCCCGTGGCGGCTGGACGGCCCAGACAAGATGTGGCCGGTAATAGTACGTACTGATCCATGTCATGAGTTCCCACCGGGCATGAAGTTCAGGTAACTCGACCGTGTCACTCACGCAACGGTTGCTGCCATTGAAACGCGACCCCCACGTTGTCGTGACCAGGAGCGACAGGGCAGGATGACCGCATGACGCACGCGATGCTGAAGGGGTCGAACATCCCGCTGGACGCTACGGCGGTACGGGCGGTGCTGCGCTGGACCCCGGGACAGGGTGTCCCGGAGGTGGACGCCTCGGCGCTGCTCCTCGGCCCCGACGGACGTGTGCGATCCGACGAGGACTTCGTCTTCTACAACCAGCCCCGTCATCCCTCGGGACAGGTCAGGCTGCTCGGCAAGAAGCGGGAAGCCGAGGCCCTGACCGACACGATCCAGACCGATCTGACGGGTGTCGAGTCCGCTGTCGGACAGATTCTCCTGGTGGCTTCGGCCGACGACGTCACCTTCGACCGCGTCCGGTCGCTGCGCGTCCTGCTGTACGACGCCGCCGCCCCGGACGGCGAACCGCTGGCGTACTTCGACATCAAGCCGCAGACGGGCCAGGAAACCGCGCTGATCTGCGGTGAACTGTACAGGCGCGGCGAGGGCTGGAAGTTCCGGGCGCTCGGCGAGGGCTACCTGAACGGTTTGCAGGGCCTCGCGACCGATTTCGGGATCTCGGTGGACGAGTCGGACCCCACGGCCGGATCCGCACCCTCGGGCCCAAAATCCGCTCCCGCGGCCACGGCCGGAGCGGCCCCCTCCGCCTGGTCCGGGCCGGTGTCCGCGGCACCCGAGGCCTCCGTGCCGCTGCCGCCCGAGCAGCCCGCGCCGATGCCTCAGCAGTCCACGTACGGCTATCCGCCGGAGCCCACGCAGCAGCCGCCCGCGCAGCCGGCGTACGGCTACCCGCAGCCGGCCGCCGCAGCACCCACGACCCAGCCCGCCTACGGCTACCCGCAGCCGCAGACGGCGGCCGCGGTACCGCCCGCGTACGGCTACCCGCAGGCGGTGGGCGCCGCGCCCGACCCGGACTTCCGGCTGCCGCCGCAGGGGCCGCAGTTCATCGGCCGGTGAGCGGGGCGGGCCGGTGAGCGGGGCGGGTCAGCGGTCGGCCGACTTGTAGCCGCGCCCCCACTGGAGTCCCCAGCCGTAGAGGCGGTCGAGTTCGGCCTGGAAGCCGTACACGAACTTCACCTCGCGTCGCACGGTCAGTTCGCTCTTGACGTTCTCGATCAGCACGACCGCGCAGGAGCGGGCCTGCGGATGGCGTTCGTCGAGGCCTATCTCGATGCGTGGGCCGTTGCTCGGGAAGAGTGTGACGATCGCGTGCGTCCGGTCGAACGCCGGCGTCTGGTCGTAGATGTAGACGAAGATCAGCAGCCGTTTGATGTCGTCGCGGTGGTCGAGGTTGACGAAGATCGTCTCGCCCGACCCCGAGCCGAAGCGGTCGTCGCCGCTGAGCTTGATGTACGGCGGGTCGTTGAGTTCGCCGAAGAAGCCGCCCAGTGGCTGCACCACGCCCTTGGTGCCGTCGGCCAGCTCGTACATGCAGCCGAGGTCGAGGTCGACGTTGACCATGCTCTGGGTGTGCGCCTGGACGACCTCGGGGGTGAACAGCCTGAACGGGTGGCGCAGCAGGCTGCCGCGCTCGGGGCCGCCGATGTCGGACGTGCGCATCCGCCAGGACAGGTTGATGCGCAGATTGCCGGTGGCCGCGCCCTGCTTGGTGAGCGAGACCCGCTGGTGGCGCTTTGTCAGCTCGATCGCGTTGGTCGCGGCGCTGCCCGAGTCGAACTCGGTCGAGCGCCCACGCCACAGGTCGTCCCAGAAGCTCATGCCCGCCCCCACATATGAACCAAGAATGCCGCGGGGCGGCCGTGAGGACTCGTCCTCGACAGCCGCCCCGCTCAGAGCGTTCCCTTACCCCGGCCCGGTTCACACCCGCGTGACGGCGCCCTGACGGCGCCCCTGAGGCGAACCGAGCCTTTAGAAGGAGGTGTCACACCCCGGACGAGACCTCAGTCTTGTCCGAGGCCGTCGCTTTTCCCTCGGCTTCCGCAAGGGCCTTGTTGCGGCGCACGGAGGACCAGAAGGACCAGGCGATCAGGATGACGCCGACGAGACCGGTGATGACCTCGTGGATCTCGTACTGGATGGTGACGAGGAGGATCACGGCGAGGGCGCCGATGGCGTAGTGCGCGCCGTGCTCCAGGTAGACGTAGTCGTCGAGGGTGCCCTGGCGGACCAGGTAGACCGTGAGCGACCGGACGTACATGGCGCCGATGCCGAGGCCGAGCGCCATCAGGACGATGTCGTTGGTGATGGCGAAGGCGCCGATCACGCCGTCGAAGGAGAAGGAGGCGTCCAGCACTTCCAGGTAGAGGAACATGAAGAACGCGGCCTGGCCGGCGAGGACGACGGCCGGCTTCTTCTTGCCGGTCCGCGCCGCCTCCTCCTCTTCCTCGTGCTCCCGCTCCTCCTCTTCCTCGAGTTTGTCCTCGAAGTAGCCGGAGAGTCCGCCGACGACCATGTACGTGATCAGGCCGGCGATGCCGGAGATCAGCACCGTCTGCGCCTTGTCGACGTGCGCGCCGCCGTGCTGGTGGGCGTGGACCGCGAACGTCATGGAGGAGACCAGCAGCACGACCAGCGCGATGCAGACCGACAGCATGTCGACCTTGCCGAGCTTGGCGAGCGGGCGCTCGATCCAGCGCAGCCACTGGATGTCGCGCTCCTCGAAGATGAAGTCGAGGAAGATCATCAACAGGAACATGCCACCGAAGGCGGCGATCGCCGGGTGGGCGTCGGTCACCAGCTGCTGGTACTGGTCCTTGTCGGTGAGCGCGAGGTTGACCGCCTCGATCGGGCTCTTCTTGGCGGTCACCGCCACGATCACGACGGGGAACACCAGCCGCATACCGAAGACGGCGATCAGCACACCGACCGTGAGGAAGATCTTCTGCCAGAAGGCACTCATCTTCTTCAGGATTCCGGCGTTGACCACCGCGTTGTCGAAGGACAGCGAGATCTCGAGGATAGACAGGATCGCCACGATGCCGAAGGCGGTCCACCCCCCGTAGATCACCGCTGCGACCAAGCCGAGCGCGGTGACCGCAAACGACCAGCCGAAGGTTTTCAGAAGCACTGGCTACCCAATCGTGTATGTACGGGTCTCCCCCGCGCCGTACTCGGCTTTACCTAACGTTGACCGAAGTCTAGAGGGCTGCCCCTTCGGCGGACACAGGCGGGCCTAGGAGACGCTGACCCCGAAGTCTTGAACGATGCCCCGCAGTCCGGATGCGTACCCCTGTCCCACCGCGCGGAACTTCCATTCGCCTCCGTATCGGTAGACCTCGCCGAAGATCATTGCGGTCTCCGTCGAGGCGTCCTCGCTCAGGTCGTAGCGGGCCAGCTCCTGGCCGTCGGCCTGGTTGACCACGCGGATGAACGCGTTGCTGACCTGTCCGAAGGTCTGTCCGCGGTTGTCCGCCTCGTGGATCGAGACAGGGAAGACGATCTTGTCGACCTGGGCCGGCACCGTGGAGAGGTCGACCAGGATCGACTCGTCGTCGCCCTCGCCCTCACCCGTGAGGTTGTCGCCGGTGTGCTCCACCGAGCCGTCCGGGCTCTTGAGCTGGTTGTAGAAGACGAACCACTCGTCGCCCAGCACCCGGCCCTCACGGCACAGCAGCGCGCTGGCGTCGAGGTCGAAGGGGGCTCCGGTGGTGGAGCGCGCGTCCCAGCCGAGGCCGATCATCACCTGCGTGAGGTTCGGCGCGGCCTTGGACAGGGAGACATTGCCTCCCTTGGCGAGCGTGACGCCCATGATGCTGGTCCTCCCCAAGGTCGTACGTGCAGTGGTCAAGCGCGTCCGGCGCCGCACTCACGAGGGTGCGGCGCCGGACGGAGGAGCCGAAGACCGCCCGGCTCGGATGGTGACGTCAGGCGTCGACGTCAGACGTTGACGCCGAAGTCCTGGGCGATGCCGCGCAGGCCCGAGGCGTACCCCTGGCCGATGGCGCGGAACTTCCACTCCGGGCCGTTGCGGTACAGCTCGCCGAAGACCATGGCGGTCTCCGTCGAGGCGTCCTCGCTCAGGTCGTAGCGGGCGATTTCCGCGCCACCTGCCTGGTTCACCACGCGGATGAACGCGTTGCGCACCTGGCCGAAGGACTGCTGGCGGTTCTCGGCGTCATAGATCGACACCGGGAAGACGATCTTGTCGACGTCGGCCGGGACCGTCGCGAGGTCGACCTTGATCTGCTCGTCGTCGCCCTCGCCCTCACCGGTGATGTTGTCGCCGGTGTGCTCGACCGAGCCGTCGGGGCTCTTGAGGTTGTTGAAGAACACGAAGTTCTGGTCGTTGGCGACCTTGCCCTCCACGTTCGTCAGCAGCGCGCTGGCGTCGAGGTCGAAGTCGGTACCCGTGGTGGTACGGACGTCCCATCCCAGGCCCACGATGACCGCGGTCAGGCCGGGCGCCTCCTTGGTCAGCGATACGTTGCCGCCCTTGCTGAGGCTGACTCCCACTAGTCCTCCCAATGGTGTCCAGGGGCGGGGAGCCCCGTATGCGTTGGTATCGGATCAACGAATCGATCCTAGTGACGGGTTCCCGGGCCACGCAGGCCCTGGAACCGATGAATCACAGGGTGTCGAGCGCCTTCACGTACTCGTTGAGGTCGCGCGCGTCCGGCAGACCGTTGACGACGGTCCAGCGCACGACGCCCTCCTTGTCGATGATGAAGGTGCCGCGCACGGCGCACCCCTTGTCCTCGTCGAAGACGCCGTAGGCGCGCGAGGTGTTGCCGTGCGGCCAGAAGTCGGACAGCAGCGGGTACTCGAGGCCCTCCTGCTCGGCGAAGACGCGCAGGGTGTGGATGGAGTCGTTGGACACCGCGAGCAGCTGCACGTCGTCGTTGACGAACTTCGGCAGTTCGTCGCGCAGCGCGCACAGCTCGCCGGTGCACACGCCGGTGAAGGCGAACGGGTAGAAGAGCAGCACCACGTTCTTCTCACCACGGAAGTCGGACAGCCGCACGGTGGCGCCGTGGTTGTCCTTGAGCTCGAAGTCAGGGGCCTTGTCGCCGACCTGGATCGCCATTTTTTCCTGCGTCCCTTCGTGAGGCTGTTCGGGTGAGACCACCCTACGCAGCAAGCACGGCACACAGACGGACGGATGACACCCGGACGGGCGGACGGGACGAGGCCGTTCAGGCCGAACGGGGGCCTGGGGGCATTGCCCCCAGGCCCCCGGTTACGAGATACCCAGTGCTCCTAGCGGAGCGTCACCGCTTCGACTTGGCCGCCTTGGGCGTCGCCAGCCGGCTGCCGCTCCAGTCCTTGCCCACACTGACGCTCTTCGTCTGGGACAGGCCCGCAGTCGTCGCGGCTTCAGAGATGTCGCTCGGCTCGACGTAGCCGTCACGGCCCGTCTTCGGCGTCAGCAGCAGAATGGTGCCGCCCTCTTCGACGTACGTGGTGGCGTCCACCAGGGCGTCGGTCAGGTCGCCGTCCTCGTCGCGGAACCACAGCACCACGGCATCTGCGACGTCGTCGTACTCCTCGTCCACGAGCTCGCTGCCGATGACTTCTTCAATGGCCTCGCGGAGCTCCTGGTCGACGTCGTCGTCGAAGCCGATCTCCTGGACCACCTGCTCGGGCTGGAACCCCAGCCTTGCGGCAGGGTTCGTCCGCTCCTCCGCGTGGTCCGCGGTCGCGCTCACGGGTTGCCTCCTGATCATGTCTTGGTAGATGTCTTCAGCCACGCGCGTACGCGAGGCATTGGCCGTAGTCCACACGGGCGGGGCGGATCGCGCAAGTACCCGGCCGTCCAGACCGCCGAAACGGTGACGATCCTGGCGGTGTCGGCGCAACTCCAGGCATGAAATCACGGCCGGTGGTGACGCACACCACACCTTTCTGCCCCATTTGTGGATTCTGGAACCATTGACGCTTGCGAGAGTCGAATGACTTTACGGGAGGCGCCATGGACTGAGCGTATCGTTGCAATTTGGTCGGCCCCGACCCGCCGGTCTGTACGGACGTCTCGATTACCCCTCGGTAGAGATGACGATCGGGTTCCCGAGGTACACGATGGGGAACGGTGCAGGCCCATGGAAAACCGGCCTGAAGACAGCCCTCTGACAGTGAAGGAACAGCGTGGCTTCCGGATCCGATCGCAACCCGATCATCATTGGCGGCCTTCCGAGTCAGGTTCCTGACTTCGATCCCGAAGAGACCCAGGAGTGGCTCGACTCCCTCGACGCCGCCGTCGACGAGCGGGGCCGGGAGCGGGCCCGCTATCTGATGCTGCGCCTGATCGAGCGAGCCCGCGAGAAGCGCGTGGCCGTGCCCGAGATGCGCAGCACGGACTACGTCAACACCATCGCCACCAAGGACGAGCCGTTCTTCCCCGGCAACGAGGAGATCGAGCGCAGGATCCTGAACGCGACCCGCTGGAACGCCGCGGTCATGGTCTCGCGCGCCCAGCGGCCGGGCATCGGGGTCGGCGGCCACATCGCCACCTTCGCCTCCTCCGCCTCGCTCTACGACGTGGGCTTCAACCACTTCTTCCGCGGCAAGGACGAGGGCGACGGCGGCGACCAGATCTTCTTCCAGGGCCATGCCTCGCCGGGCATCTACGCCCGCGCGTTCCTCCTGGACCGGCTGGACGAGCGGCAGCTCGACGCCTTCCGGCAGGAGAAGTCGAAGGCGCCGTACGGGCTGTCCTCGTACCCGCACCCGCGGCTGATGCCGGACTTCTGGGAGTTCCCGACCGTCTCCATGGGCCTCGGCCCGCTCGGCGCGATCTTCCAGGCGCGGATGAACCGCTACATGGAGGCGCGCGGCATCGCGGACACCTCCAAGTCGCACGTCTGGGCGTTCCTCGGTGACGGCGAGATGGACGAGCCGGAGTCGCTCGGCCAGCTGTCGATCGCGGCGCGCGAGGGCCTCGACAACCTGACCTTCGTCGTCAACTGCAACCTCCAGCGCCTCGACGGCCCGGTGCGCGGCAACGGCAAGATCATCCAGGAGCTGGAGTCGCAGTTCCGGGGCGCCGGCTGGAACGTGATCAAGCTGGTCTGGGACCGCACCTGGGACCCGCTGCTCGCCCAGGACCGCGACGGCGTGCTGGTCAACCGGCTGAACACCACGCCGGACGGCCAGTTCCAGACGTACGCCACCGAGACCGGCGACTACATCCGTCGGCACTTCTTCGGTGACGACCACCGGCTGCGGGCGATGGTCGAGCACATGACCGACGACCAGATCCTGCACCTGGGGCGCGGCGGTCACGACCACAAGAAGATCTTCGCGGCGTTCTCGGCGGCCAAGGCGCACAAGGGCCAGCCGACGGTGATCCTGGCGCAGACGGTCAAGGGCTGGACCCTCGGCCCGAACTTCGAGGGCCGCAACGCCACGCACCAGATGAAGAAGCTGACGGTCGCCGACCTCAAGGGCTTCCGCGACCGCCTGCACCTGCCGATCTCCGACAAGCAGCTGGAGTCCGGCCCGCCGCCGTACTACCACCCGGGCCGCGACTCGGAGGAGCTCCAGTACATGCACGACCGCCGCAAGGGGCTCGGCGGGTACGTCCCGACGCGCGTCGTGCGGTCGCAGCCGCTGGCCCTGCCGGACGACAAGACGTACGCGGGTGTGAAGAAGGGCTCCGGTCAGCAGTCGATCGCCACGACCATGGCGTTCGTACGGCTGCTCAAGGACCTCATGCGGGACAAGGAGATCGGCAAGCGGTTCGTGCTGATCGCGCCCGATGAGTACCGCACCTTCGGCATGGACTCGTTCTTCCCGAGCGCGAAGATCTACAACCCGCTCGGCCAGCAGTACGAGGCCGTGGACCGCGACCTGCTGCTCGCGTACAAGGAGTCGCCGACCGGCCAGATGCTGCACGACGGCATCTCGGAGGCGGGCTGTACGGCCTCGCTGATCGCCGCGGGTTCGGCGTACGCGACGCACGGCGAACCGCTGATCCCGGTGTACGTCTTCTACTCGATGTTCGGTTTCCAGCGCACCGGCGACCAGTTCTGGCAGATGGCCGACCAGATGGCGCGCGGTTTCGTGCTGGGCGCGACCGCCGGGCGCACGACCCTGACCGGTGAGGGTCTCCAGCACGCGGACGGCCACTCCCAGCTGCTCGCCTCGACCAACCCGGGCTGCGTCGCGTACGACCCCGCGTTCGGCTTCGAGATCGCGCACATCGTGCAGGACGGCCTGCGCCGGATGTACGGCTCGTCCGAGGAGTACCCGCACGGCGAGGACGTCTTCTACTACCTCACCGTCTACAACGAGCCGATCCAGCACCCCGCCGAGCCGGAGAACGTGGACGTCGAGGGCATCCTCAAGGGCATCCACCGCTTCAGCGAAGGCACGGCGGGCTCGATCCCGGCGCAGATCATCGCGTCCGGCGTCGCCGTCCCGTGGGCCGTCGAGGCGCAGCGGATCCTCGCCGAGGAGTGGAACGTCAAGGCGGACGTCTGGTCGGCGACCTCCTGGAACGAGCTGCGGCGCGAGGCCGTCGAGGTGGAGCGGCACAATCTGCTGCACCCCGAGGAGGAGCAGCGCGTCCCCTACGTGACGCAGAAGCTGAGCGCCGCCGAGGGTCCGTTCGTGGCGGTGTCCGACTGGATGCGGTCGGTGCCCGACCAGATCTCGCGGTGGGTGCCGGGGACGTACCAGTCCCTGGGCGCGGACGGCTTCGGCTTCGCGGACACCCGTGGGGCGGCACGGCGCTTCTTCCACATCGACGCGCAGTCGATCGTGGTCGGGGTGCTGACCGAGCTGGCGCGCGAGGGCAAGGTCGACCGGTCGGTGCTGAAGCAGGCGATCGACCGCTACCAGCTGCTCGACGTGGCGGCGGCCGACCCGGGCGCGGCGGGCGGCGACGCGTAGACGCTCCGCGCCGGGACCGGTGGATGTCCGCGGGTCGCGGGGGGGCTGGGCAGCCGGCTCCCCGCGACCCTTGCGGGGAGCCCTGGGCACCTACGATGCGGGCATGAAGGAACAATCGGCGCAGGCCCGCTGGGAGCAGCACACCCAGCGGCCCCTGCTGGCGCTCGCGGTGGCGTTCGCCGTCGCGTATGCCGTGCCGATCGTGGACAGCGACGCGAGCCGTTCGCTGACCGGCGTGTGCACGGCGGTGGAGTGGGTGGTGTGGGGCTCTTTCGCCGCCGACTACCTCGTACGGCTGGCGATCACCGCGGAGCGCCGGGAGTTCGTCCGTACGCACTGGCTCGACCTGTGCGCGGTGGTGCTGCCGATCCTCCAGCCGCTGCGGCTGCTGCGGCTCGTCTCCACGCTGATGCTGCTGGGGCGGCGGGCGCGGATGGCCTCGCAGATCCGGCTGACGACGTATGTCGCGGGCTCGGTGATCGGGCTGCTGATGTTCGGCTCGCTCGCGGTGCTCTCGGTGGAGCGGGATTCGCCGAACGGGAACATCCGCACGCTGGGCGACGCGGTGTGGTGGTCGTTCACGACGATGACGACCGTCGGGTACGGAGATCATGCTCCGACGACCGGTCTGGGGCGCATGATCGCGGTCGGGCTGATGCTCTCCGGCATCGCCCTGCTCGGTGTCGTCACCGCCAATATCGCCACGTGGTTCATCTCTCGGTTCGAGAAGGACGACGTGGAGGAGCGGCGGCAGACGGCGGCGATCGAGGCGCTGACGGAGGAGGTGCGGGCCCTTCGGGCGGAGGTGGCGGCACTCAGCGGGGCGGCCGAGAAGCAGCCGCGTTAGCCGGTGCCGCCCGCGGGGTGGGTGATGCGCTCGCCTCCGCCGACGGGTCCGGAACGGGACCGGAGCAGGGCCCTGGAGCAGGGTCCCGGAGTAGGGCCTTGGAGCAGGGCCTAGAGAAGTCCGTTGCCCGGACTGGCCATCCCGATCAGCCAGATGACCGCCAGCAGCGTGTCTATCGCGCCCAGGACCAACGCGATCAGTGCCGGGAGTGGGCGGGCTCCCGCCCAGCTTCGGCCCATGCCGAGCCAGCCGCAGACGATCGCCACCGGGCCGAGGATGATCCCCAGCACGAAGAACCCGGCGATCGCGCAGACGAGGCCCACGATTCCGAGGGTTGCGCGATCCGGCCCGGTCCGCGACCACGTCCGGCCGCGTGAACGGGGGTACCTGCGCGTTCCGTGTCCGAAGCCCGCCATCATCAACTCCCTGGACCTTTCGGCCGGTTGGGTTCGATGTGCGGGTACCCCCGTTCTGTCGCGACAGACCTGCGTGCGCGCTGCCCCCCTCCGGCAGCGCGCCGCAGCCGGCCGCCCTCCCGCCTACGACCATGCCGTACGGAGGACTTGACTAACTGTGACCTGCGGCGCGTACCGAACGGGAGGGATCTTTAGCCACTTCACCCTGATAGGCGAAACAGCACCGGGAACGCGCCTGTCACAGCATCAGATGTGCCCGGCCCCCGCGCCCGCGGCGTCCGCGTTCTCGCCGCGCTTCGTGAGCATCGCGACCAGGATCGCCACGGCGGCGACCCCCGAGGCGACCAGGGACGCGAGACTCATCCCCGAGATGAAGGTGTCGTGGGCGACGCCCGTGATCTGCTCGGCTATCGCGGCGGGCGTCCCCTTGGGCACCGGTGCCACTCCGACCTGGACCGCCTCCGAGGCCTGGTCCAGCTGCGCACCGGTGAGCGGCGGCAGCTTCGCGTCCGCCCAGTTGCCCGCGAGGTCGTTGTCGACCTTGGAGGCCATCACGGCGCCGAGGACGGCCGTGCCCAGGCTGCCGCCGATCTGCATCGCGGCCTGCTGGAGACCGCCCGCGACACCCGAGAGCTCCATCGGGGCGTTGCCGACGATGACCTCGGTGGCGCCGACCATGACAGGAGCGAGGCCGAGGCCGAGGAGGGCGAACCAGAGCGACATGACCGCGCCGCTCGTGTCCGTCTCCAGCGTCGACATGCCGTACATGGCGATCGCGGTGAGCGCCATGCCGCCGGCCAGCGGGATGCGCGGGCCGGTCTTGGTGATGAGCATGCCCGCGACCGGCGAGCCGACGATCATCATGCCGGTGAGCGGCAGCAGGTGCAGACCCGCGTCGACCGGGCTCATGCCGTGCACGTTCTGCAGGTAGAAGGTCACGAAGAAGAGCCCGCCCATGAAGGCGATCGCCATCAGGACCATGAGGACGACGCCCGCCGACAGCGGCACCGAGCGGAAGAGGGCGAGCGGGATCAGCGGCTCGCGGACCCGCGTCTCCCAGAACCCGAACAGCGCGAAGCCGACCAGGGACGCGATCAGGAACGCCCAGGTCTTGCCGTCGCCCCAGCCCCAGGTCGGGGCCTTGATGAGCGCCCAGACGAGACAGAACATGGCGCCGGACAGCAGGGCGATGCCGAGGATGTCGAAGGAGCGCGGGGCGTTCTCGGCGCGGTGGTCCAGCAGGATCAGCAGACCGAGGACGAGCGCGAGCGCGCCGACCGGCACGTTGATGAAGAAGACGGACTGCCAGCTGACGTGCTGGACCAGCACGCCGCCGAGGATCGGGCCGCCCGCGGTCGAGGCGCCGATGACCATGCCCCAGATGCCGATCGCCATGTTCAGCTTCTCGGCCGGGAAGGTGGCCCGCAGCAGGCCGAGCGCGGCCGGCATGAGCAGCGCGCCGAACAGACCCTGGAACACCCGGAAGGTGATCACCAGGGCGATGCTGTCGGACAGCCCGATGGCCCCCGAGGCCGCGGCGAAGCCGACCACGCCGATGAGGAAGGTCTGCCGGTGGCCGAACCGGTCACCGATCTTGCCCGCGGTGATCAGCGTGACCGCGAGCGCGAGGAAGTAGCCGTTGGTGATCCACTGGACGTCGGCGAAGCTGGCGCCCAGGTCCGCCTTGATCGTCGGGTTGGCGATGGCCACGATGGTGCCGTCGAGGGCCACCATCATGACTCCGACGGCCACGGTTATGAGGGTGTACCACGGATGGCCGCGCAGCCCCTTGGCCGGCGCCTTGTCCGACGGAGCGAGCGGCGCCTTGTCCCCCGGCCCCGTCGTGTCGATGGTGGTCTGACTAGTCATGGACCGGAGGCTAGTGACAGCCACTGACAGTTGACAAACCACATCACAAGTCGGTAACTGTCACGCCGTCCGCGGATAGGCTGAGCAGGGAAGACCAGTTCGGAGAAGAGGAACGATGGACACGGCGGCACGGCCGGGGCTGCGTGAGCGCAAGAAGCGGCGCACCCGGGACGCGCTGCTGCGGGCCGCCCTGGAGCTGTTCCTCGCCCAGGGGTACGAGCGGACGACCGTCGACGAGATCGCCGAGGCCGTGGACGTCTCGCAGCGCACCTTCTTCCGCTACTTCGCCGGCAAGGAGGAGGCCGCCTTCCTCACCCAGCGGATCGCCGAGTCGCACTTCGTCGCCGCGGTGCGCGAACGCCCGCCGCACGAGGCCCCGCTGGAGGCGCTGCGCCGGGCGGTGCTGGAGAGCTGGGAGACCATCGGCGAGGCCATCGAGCAGGTCGTCCCGGTCGAACTCCACATGCGTACCTACCAGTTGATCGAGTCGACGCCCGCGCTGCTCGCCGTCCATCTGCGGCACTCCGCCGAACTGGAGGAGGAGCTGGCCCGCATCATCGCCGGGCGCGAGGGGCTCGACGTGGACGCCGATCCGCGGCCACGCGTCGCGGTGGCCGTCTTCGGCGGGGTGATCCGGGTGACCGGACGGCTGTGGGGTGCGGGCGGGAACCTCAGCGTGAAGGCGATCCGCGAGCAGACCGTCGCACACCTCGACGCGGTGGGGCCCGTACTGGCGGAGAAGTGGGGCACGCAGGCACCCCCGCGCCCGGCGGATGATCCACTGCCCGTGGAGTGAGTCCGCGCGCACGCCGGGGCCGCACTCGGAGACCCACCGGGCTTCAACGGCACACACGCGGCGTGCCGCGCCGATCCCTGCTGAGGCGACCCTGTCCCAATTCCCGTACGGGAAACGTGATCCGCCTCACTCAGTTACCGCGAGACCCTCTCGTTCTCCTAGTGTGTCCTCCCAGTGACTTCCTTCGACGCCTCCCCCCCACTGAACGTCTGGCGCGCACTGCTCGCGCTGGCCGTGGTCTTCGTGATGCTGGCGACCACCGGCTGGACCGCGGTGCACAGCCACCGGCGGGACACCCCCCTCCAGGCATCGCGCTCCGCGTGGCAGCACGGCAGCATCGGCGGGCGCCACCTGCCGGACGCGAACTCGGCGCCGGGCCGCATCGCCCGCTTCTTCGCCTCCCTCGACGCCTCCCAGCGGTCCCGGCTCGCCCACCGCTATCCGCTCGCGGTCGGCAACATGAACGGAGCGCCGGTCAAGCTGCGCTACCGGGCGAACCACATCGCCCTCGGCCAGCAGCGCAAGGTCGAACGCGGCCGCATGCACGACAACCGGCTCTCGACGGTCGGCCAGCAGGACGCGGGCAGCCGTATGCACCGCTTCGAAGCGCTCATGGGCAAGAAGCGGCAGATCCTCGCCTTCGATCCCGAGGGCTCGGGCCGGATCGCCGAGGTCTACGGAAAGCTGGACAAGGCGCAGCGGATCTCGGTCGTCGTCCCCGGCGTCGACACCGATCTGCTCACGTTCCAGCGCACGTTCCGCAAGTACTCGGCGCCGGTCGGCATGGCGCGCTCGCTGTACAGGGCCGAGCGGGCCGCGAGCCCGACGACGCGTACGGCCGTGATCGCCTGGGCCGACTACACCTCGCCCAGCGGGCTCGGCATCGACTCGGCCACGGCCATGCGCGCCGCGGACGGGGCGGTGCGGCTGGACGCGCTGGTGCGGGCCCTGCCCGGCCGCTCGCCGGTCGCGCTGTACTGCCACAGCTACGGCTCCGTGCTGTGCGGGATCGCCGCGCGCTCGCTGCCGTCGCGGGTGTCGGACATCGCGGTCGCGGGCAGCCCCGGCATGCGTGCCGAGAAGGTCTCGGGGCTGGGCACCTCGGCCCGGGTGTGGGCGATGCGGGACTCCGACGACTGGATCCAGGACGTGCCGCACCTCGAGGTCGGCGGCCTCGGCCACGGCGCCGACCCGGTGTCCCGGGCGTTCGGGGCACGGCTGCTGTCCGCGACGACCGCGAAGGGACACGGCGGCTATTTCGAGCCGGGCACCGACAGCCTGCGCAACTTCGCCGAGATCGGCGTTGGCGCGTATCACTCGGTGCGCTGCGCCGACGATGATGACGTCTGCCGGGCTGGTTTGTCCGGCGGGGCGACGGCCTGACGCGCGTAGAGGAAACAGGAATTGCGGTTTGCCGGGGAGGCGACGGAGGCGCGCGTGCCGCATACGATGAGCCGCATGGGTGACGTACTGGCCGGATTTCATGCCGCCTGGGAGTTCGAGTCCGACTCCGTGCTCATCCGCTTCGAACGGGGAATCCGTTCGCCGAAGCTGTTCCAGGCGCTCGGTGAACGTCGTGTCCCGCTGGAGGCGATCGCGGGGGTCACACTGACGCCGGGGAAGCGGGGGACGGTCGTCCTGCACGCCGTGCCGCGCGCGGGCGCCGACCCCTTGATGGAGGCGGCCGCCGGTCAGCTGAAGGACACCTGTGACCCCTACCGGCTGGTGCTGCCCGCCGAGCGCGAGACCCTCGCCGAGTACTACGCCGACGAACTGCGCGCGCGGCTCGCCGACGACGACACCCCCGCCGAGCGGTATCTGGTGGCGCCGCCCGAGGCTCCGCTCCAGTTCAAGGCGTACGACGGGAAGGCGTCCTTCGACGGTAAGCGGGTGTCGTTCCGCTGGTCGTGGACGGGGGCCTCGTCGGCGAAGTGGAAGGCCGGCGACCAGAACTTCCCGGTCACCGGCCTCAGCGGGGTCGAGTGGCGCTCCCCCGAGGTGTTCGAGGGCCATCTGCGGCTGCTGCCCCGCGAGCCGGCCGGGGCGAAGCCGGATCAGCCGGGGCAGCCCGACCAGGACCCGGCCGCGGTCGTGTTCGGGCTCGGGTACGGGCCCGTCCACGAGTCGCTGCCGTTCGCCGCGGCGGTGCTGGCGGCGGTGCGCTCCGCCGGAGGCGGGGCGCCGGCGCTCGCCTCGGTGCCGCGGCGCGATCCGGCCGACATCGCCGAGCGCATTCGTCACCTCGGTGAATTACACCGCGCCGGGCTGGTCACGGACAGCGAGTTCGCCACGAAGAAGGCGGAGTTGCTGGCGGAGTTGTAGCGGGCCGCCGGCGAGCGGGGAGACCGCTCCTGCCGGGGCCCGTTCCGCTACTCCCGGCCCGCCGACGTGAACGTCATGTCCGCGTAGCGGTCGCCCGCCACCTTGGCGGCGATCGGCTCCAGGAGCCCCAGCTCCTCCTCCGTGAGCACGATCCGGGTCGCCGTCGCGTTCTCCTCGACCCGGGCGCGCTTGCTCGTGCCCGGGATCGGTACGACCGGCAGACCGTGCACCGCCCCCTGCTGCTGCACCCAGGCCAGGGCGATCTGTCCGAGCGAGGCGTCATGGGCCTTCGCGACCGCGCGTACCGGCTCCAGCAGCGCCGCGTTCGCCGCCGCGTTGTCGCCCGTGAAGCGGGGCTGAAGACGCCGGAAGTCGTCCGCGGTCAGGTCCTTCTCCGCGTTCGCGAAGGACCCGGTGAGGAAACCGCGGCCGAGCGGTGAGTACGGCACCAGGGCCACGCCGAGCTCCCGGGCGGCCGGGACCACGCCGGCCTCGATGTCGCGGCTGAACAGCGACCACTCCGACTGCACCGCGGCGATCGGGTGCACGGCCTGCGCGGTCCGCAGCTCGCCGCCGGTGACCTCGCTCAGCCCCAGGTGCTTGACCTTGCCCTCGCGCACCAGCTCGGCCATGGCCCCGACGGTCTCCTCGATCGGGACGTTCACATCGCGGCGGTGCATGTAATAGAGGTCGATCACATCGACGTCCAGGCGCTTCAGGCTCGCCTCGACGGCCTGGCGGATGTACGGCCGGTCGTTGCGTATGACCCGCTTCGTCGGCTCGCCCGGCGGGATCGACAGGGCGAACTTCGTCGCGATGACGACCTCGTCGCGGTGCGCCTTGAAGAACGGGGACAGGAACTTCTCGTTCTCACCGGCGCCGTACGCGTCCGCGGTGTCGTAGAACGTGACACCGAGCTCCAGGGCCCGCTCCAGGGTGGCCCGCGACTCCCCGGCGTCCGCGGGGCCGTACGCGAAGCTCATGCCCATGCAGCCAAGGCCCTGCACACCGACCGTGGGGCCGTCGGTTCCGAGCTGGGCCGTGGCGATCCTGCTGTCCGTCATCGGGACCTCTCCGACGTCAGGGCGCGCCCTGCGTCCGCGTAGAAACTGATCTTGTGGTCGAGTACCGCGAGCGTGTCCTGGAGTTCGGCGATCCGGGCCAGGACGTCCCGGCGCGTCGATTCGAGGATCTCGTAGCGCTGGGTGTAGGTGCCGTCTCCCTCGCGCACCATTTCCGCGTACCGCACCATGTCGGCGACCGGCATGCCGGTGAGCCGGAGCTTGCCGACGAAGGCGAGCCAGTCGAGGTCGCGGTTGCTGTAGCGGCGCTGGCCGGTGTGCGAGCGGTCGATGTGGGGCATCAGGCCGATCCGCTCGTACCAGCGCAGGGTGTGCGCCGTCAGGCCGGTGAAGGCGACGACCTCGCTGATCGTGTAGCTGTCCTGGCCGTCGGGGCGGCGGTGCCGCTGGGGCGGCGCGGCACAGACATCGGTCGTGGTGCCGGTCCCCGCTGCCTCGGCCGTGCTCTCCATCACCGTCATGACCTCAACGCTAAAACCTTGGAGTGCACTCTAAGCAAGCGAATCCGTGGAAAAGGCGGAGACTGCCCGCGGCCCGGCCGAGGACCGTGCGGATCATGGGTGGCGAGCCCGACCCCTCGATGCGGCCGCCCCTGTCCGCCACTTAGGCTCGTACCCATGTCCCTGCAGAGCCTGGCGCTGATCGAGAACTGGCCCGTTTCCACCGCCGCCGCGGCCGTCGTCCGGGCGGACGGTACCGTGCTCGCCGCGCACGGGCCGGTCGACCACCGCTTCCCGCTGGCCTCGGTCACCAAGCCGCTCGCCGCGTACGCGGTGCTCGTCGCGTACGAGGAGGGGGCGGTGGAGCTGGACGAGCCGGCCGGGCCCCCCGGCTCGACGGTCCGCCATCTGCTCGCGCACACCTCCGGTCTCGCCTTCGACGAGCACCGGGTGACGTCGGCGCCCGGGGAGCGGCGGCTGTACTCCAACGCGGGGTTCGAGGTGCTCGGCGACCACATCGCCAAGGCGACGGACATCCCGTTCGCGGAGTATCTGCGCCAGGCGGTCCTCGAGCCGCTGGGCATGACGCGGACCTCGCTCGACGGCTCACCGGCCAGGGACGGCGTCTCCACGGTCGCCGACCTGGTGCGCTTCGCGGCCGAGGTCCAGGCGCCGCGCCTGCTCGACCCCCGTACGGTCGCGGAGGCGATGACCGTGCAGTACCCAGGCACGAAGGGCGTCCTGCCGGGCTACGGCCACCAGAACCCCAACGACTGGGGCCTCGGCTTCGAGATCCGTGACGCCAAGTCGCCGCACTGGACGGGGACTTCCTCCTCGCCGGGGACCTTCGGGCACTTCGGGCAGTCGGGTACGTTCCTGTGGATCGACCCGGTCGCCCGGGTCGCGTGCGCCGCGCTGACGGACCGCGCGTTCGGACCGTGGGCCGCCGAGGCGTGGACCCCGTTCACGGACGCGGTACTGACCGAGCTCCGGGCCGGCCGGGCCTGAACCGTGGGCCGCCCCCGGCCCACGCTCCGGCCGCTAGGCCATCTCCCACAGCAGCAGCTCCGCCGCCGTCACCGCCTCCGCCTCCAGGTCCTTCGCGGCCGTGATCCGGGCCGCGTCACCCGGCCTCAACTCCTCGCCGTCCAGGCGCACTTCGCCGCGGACGACATGGACGTACACGGACGCCGCGTCCGGGACGGCCGTGCGTTCCCCCGCCGACAGCCGGCGCACGTGGAGCATCGCCGCCGCCTCCGGGACCGCGTACGGGGTGGAGTCCGCGATGCCGTGGACCACCTCGTAGGACGCCTCGCCGCCGGGCTCCAGCGGGGCCAGCCACATCTGGACGAAGGTCAGCGGGTCCGGGCCGTCGTTGCGCTCCACGTGACGGACGCCGCCGGCCGAGCTGAGCCGCTGCACGTCGCCGGGGCGGACCAGCGACTCGTGGCCCGTGGAGTCGCGGTGGGTCAGCACGCCCTCGACCACCCACGTGACGATCTCCGTGTGGCTGTGCGGATGTTCGTCGAAGCCCGCGCCCGGGGCGAGCCGCTCCTCGTTGCAGGCGATCACCGCGCCGAAGCGGAGATTGTCCGGATCGTAGTGCGGGCCGAAGGAGAAGGCGTGGAGGGAGGAGATCCCGGCCGCCGGGTCCCCTCCGCGATAGCGCTCGCCGGCGCGCCGTACGTCCGTCACAGCCACCACGGTAGACCTGCGGGGCCGCGGCCGAGGGACCCGCCGCCGCACGGTCACGTCCCGATAAGGCAGTCTTGTCCACGTGCCCGAACCCCAATCCAGCAGTCCCGAGCCCGCAGCACGCGACGCCCACTCCCATGCCGCGACCCTGAAGCGGCTGGAGAAATCGTCCGGAAGCCTCGCCGCGCAGGCCATCACGCGCATGGACGAGACGCTGCCGTGGTACCGGGCGATGCCCCCGGAGAACCGTTCCTGGATCGGCCTGGTGGCCCAGGCCGGTATCGCCGCCTTCACCGAGTGGTTCCGGCACCCGGACACCCCGCAGGCCATCTCGACCGACGTCTTCGGCACCGCGCCCCGCGAACTGACCAGGGCGATCACCCTGCGCCAGACCGTGGAGATGGTGCGTACGACGATCGAGGTCATGGAGTCCGCGATCGACGAGGTCGCGGCGCCCGGCGACGAGTCCGTGCTGCGTGAGGCGCTGCTCGTGTACGCCCGCGAGATCGCCTTCGCCACCGCCCAGGTGTACGCCCAGGCCGCGGAGGCACGGGGCGCCTGGGACGCGCGGCTCGAGTCGCTGGTGGTGAACGCCGTCCTGTCCGGGGAGGCCGACGAGGGCGCCGTGTCCCGGGCCGCCGCGCTCGGCTGGAACTCTCCCGACCATGTCTGCGTGGTGCTCGGCACGGCACCCGAGGGCGACAGCGAGCTGACGGTGGAGGCGATCCGGCGGGCCGCCCGGCACGCCAAGCTCCAGGTCCTCACCGGCGTCCTCGGCAACCGGCTCGTCGTGATCGCCGGCGGCAGCGACAATCCGCTCGCCGTCGCCAAGTCGCTGATCGGCCCGTACGCGGCAGGCGCCGTGGTGGCGGGGCCCGTCGTGCCCGACCTGCTCGCCGCGACCCGGTCCGCGCAGGCCGCCGCAGCCGGGCTGAAGGCGTGTTTCGCCTGGCAGGACGCCCCGCGCCCGGTACTGGCGGACGATCTGCTCCCGGAGCGCGCGATCGCCGGAGACCCGAGCGCGCGCGAGCAGCTGGTGGAGGAGATCTACAGACCGCTCGAGGAGGCCGGCTCCGCGCTGCTCGAAACGCTCAGTGTCTACCTCGAGCAGGCGAGCAGCCTCGAGGGCGCGGCCCGTATGCTCTTCGTTCACCCCAACACCGTGCGCTACCGGCTTCGACGTGTGACTGACGTCACCGGTTGGTCGCCCTCGGATGTACGCTCCGCGTTCACGTTGCGGATCGCGCTCATCCTGGGGCGCTTGGCCGGTGGAGATCCCCAGACGTAGGTTTTTGTCGGGGCTCCACAAAACCCCCTGCCGTTCTTCGTCCCTGTCCTCACGGGCGGCCGTGGCCGTCCCCAAGAGAGAGTGTGAGAGTGCTCGTACTCGTCGCTCCCGGCCAGGGCGCTCAGACGCCCGGCTTCCTGACTCCTTGGCTCGAACTCCCCGGCGCCGCCGACCGCGTCGCCGCCTGGTCGGACGCCATCGGGCTGGACCTTGCCCACTACGGCACGCAGGCCGACGCGGACGCGATCCGCGACACGTCCGTGGCCCAGCCGCTGCTCGTCGCGGCGGGGATCCTCTCGGCCTCGGCGCTCGGTGACGTCGCGCCCGGTGCCGTCGCGGGTCACAGCGTCGGTGAGATCACCGCCGCCACCTTCGCGGGCGTCATCGACGACACCGCCGCGCTGACGCTCGTCCGCACGCGGGGTCTCGCGATGGCCGAGGCCGCCTCGCTCACGCCGACCGGGATGGCGGCCCTGCTCGGCGGGGACCCCGAGACGACGATTCCGCATCTGGAGAAGCTCGGTCTCACCCCGGCGAACGTGAACGGCGCGGGCCAGATCGTGGCCGCCGGCACCCTGGAGCAGCTCGCCGCCCTGGAGGCGGAGAAGCCCGAGGGCGTCCGCAAGGTCATCGCGCTGAAGGTCGCGGGCGCGTTCCACACGCCTCACATGGCGCCCGCGGTCGACGCGCTGGCGCGGGCCGCCGAAGCCCTCACGCCCGCCGACCCGGTGGTCTCGTACGTCTCCAACAAGGACGGCCAGGAGGTCGCCACCGGCGCCGAGATCCTGTCCCGCCTGGTCGGCCAGGTCGCCAACCCGGTCCGTTGGGACCTGTGCATGGAGACCTTCAAGAAGCTGGGCGTGACGACGCTCGTCGAGGTGTGCCCCGGCGGCACCCTGACCGGCCTCGCCAAGCGCGCGATGCCGGGCGTGAAGACCCTCGCGCTGAAGACCCCCGACGACCTCGACGCCGCTCGCGAGCTCATCGCCGAGGCGGTGACGTCCGCCGCTGTACCGGCGGGCGTCCGAGAAGGAGCCTGAGCATGTCGAAGATCAAGGCAAGGAAGGGCGCCCCGTACGCGCGCATTCTGGGCGTCGGCGGCTACCGTCCGGTCCGGGTCGTGCCCAACGACGTGATCCTGGAGAAGATCGACTCCTCCGACGAGTGGATCCGCTCGCGCTCCGGCATCGAGACCCGGCACTGGGCCTCCGACGAGGAGACCGTCGCCGCGATGTCGATCGAGGCGTCCGGCAAGGCGATCGCCGACGCCGGGATCACCGCCTCGCAGATCGGCGCGGTCGTCGTCTCCACCGTCTCGCACTTCAGCCAGACCCCGGCCATCGCCACCGAGATCGCGGACAAGCTCGGCACGAACAAGGCGGCCGCCTTCGACATCTCGGCGGGCTGCGCGGGCTTCGGCTACGGACTGACCCTCGCCAAGGGCATGGTCGTCGAGGGCTCCGCGGAGTACGTCCTCGTCATCGGCGTGGAGCGGCTGTCCGACCTGACCGACCTGGAGGACCGCGCGACGGCCTTCCTGTTCGGCGACGGCGCGGGCGCGGTCGTGGTGGGCCCCTCCGAGGAGCCGCACATCGGCCCGACGGTCTGGGGCTCCGAGGGCGACAAGGCCGGCACGATCAAGCAGACCGTGCCGTGGGACCGTTACCTCCCCCACTCTCGGCTTCGCTCGAGCGGGGGCACCCCCACCGGCGACGTCTCCCCGCTCCCGCTCGACAGCGAGGGCAATGTCAAGTTCCCTGCGATCACGCAGGAGGGCCAGGCGGTGTTCCGCTGGGCCGTGTTCGAGATGGCGAAGGTCGCTCAGCAGGCGCTGGACGCGGCCGGAATCACCTCGGACGACCTGGACGTCTTCATCCCGCACCAGGCGAACGAGCGGATCATCGACTCGATGGTGAAGACTCTCAAACTGCCGGAGCACGTCACGGTCGCCCGTGATGTGCGCACCACCGGTAACACCTCGGCCGCCTCGATTCCGCTCGCTATGGAGCGGCTTCTGGCGACCGGCGAGGCGAAGAGCGGCGACACCGCGCTCGTCATCGGATTCGGGGCGGGGCTCGTCTACGCCGCCACGGTCGTTACCCTCCCCTAGGCACACCGTCCGGATCTTTTCCGGCCGGAGTACCGCCACACCCTCTGGAAACACACCGAAGGAGCGCCTCATGGCCGCCACTCAGGAAGAGATCGTCGAAGGTCTCGCCGAGATCGTGAACGAGATCGCCGGGATCCCCACCGAGGACGTCCAGCTGGACAAGTCCTTCACCGACGACCTGGACGTCGACTCGCTGTCCATGGTCGAGGTCGTCGTCGCCGCCGAAGAGCGCTTCGACGTCAAGATCCCCGACGAGGACGTCAAGAACCTCAAGACCGTCGGTGACGCCGCCGACTACATCCTCAAGCACCAGGCCTGATCTTCCGATCACCTGGGCTGACTGCCCCGCCACCCGGCGGTGGCGCCGCTGAATCCTCGTATCCGTTGGAGAAAGAATTCCCGTGAGCCCGACCAATCGCACCGTGGTCGTCACCGGTATCGGCGCAACCACACCGCTGGGTGGCGACGTAGCCTCTACCTGGGAGGGCCTGGTCGCCGGACGTTCCGGTGTCCGTCCCCTGGAGCAGGAGTGGGCCGCCGAGCAGGCGGTCCGCATCGCAGCACAGATCGCCGTGGAGCCCGGCGAGGTCATTCCCCGTCCGCAGGCCCGCCGCCTCGACCGCTCGGCGCAGTTCGCGCTGATCGCGGCCAAGGAGGCCTGGGCGGATGCCGGTTTCACCGACAAGGCGGGCGCCGACCCGGCCGTCGACCCGGACCGCCTCGGCACCGTGATCGCCTCCGGCATCGGTGGTGTGACGACTCTGCTCGACCAGTACGACGTGCTGAAGGAGAAGGGCGTACGCCGTGTCTCCCCGCACACCGTGCCGATGCTGATGCCGAACGGCCCGTCCGCCAACGTGGGCCTCGCCGTGGGCGCCCGCGCCGGTGTGCACACCCCGGTCTCCGCCTGCGCGTCGGGCGCCGAGGCCATCGGCTACGCGATCGAGATGATCCGCACCGGGCGCGCCGACGTCGTCGTCGCCGGTGGTACGGAGGCGGCGATCCACCCGCTGCCCATCGCCGCGTTCGGCAACATGATGGCGATGTCCAAGAACAACGACGACCCGCAGGGCGCCTCGCGTCCCTACGACGTCGCCCGGGACGGCTTCGTCCTCGGCGAGGGCGCCGGCGTCATCGTGCTGGAGTCGGCCGAGCACGCCGCGAAGCGCGGTGCCCGCGTGTACGCGGAGGCGGTCGGCCAGGGCATCTCCGCCGACAGCCACGACATCGTGCAGCCGGAGCCCGAGGGCCGGGGCATCTCGCACGCCCTGCAGAACCTGCTCGACAGCACCGACCTGAACCCCGCCGAGATCGTGCACGTCAACGCGCACGCCACCTCGACGCCGGCCGGTGACGTCGCCGAACTGAAGGCGCTGCGCAAGGTGTTCGGCGACGACGCCGACCACTTCGCGGTCTCCGCCACCAAGTCGATGACCGGTCACCTCCTCGGCGGCGCCGGCGGTGTCGAGTCGGTCGCCTCGGTGCTCGCCCTGTACCACCGGGTGGCGCCGCCGACCATCAACGTCGACAACCTCGACCCCGAGGCCGAGGCCAACGCCGACATCGTCCGCGGCGAGGCGCGCAAGCTCCCCGTCGAGGGCCGCATCGCCGCGCTGAACGACTCGTTCGGCTTCGGCGGGCACAACGTGGTGCTGGCGTTCCGGACGGTCTGAGTTCCGGCCGTACGAGCGTGAAGGGCCCCCACCGGCTGGTGGGGGCCCTTCGTGCGTGCGGGGGTCGCCGAGGTGTCAGACGACCTGGTGCAGCCAGCGGACCGGGGCGCCTTCGCCGGCGTACCGGAAGGGCTCCAGTTCGTCGTCCCAGGGCTTGCCGAGGAGCTTGGAGAGTTCGGCCTCCAGGTCCGTCTCGCCGCGCTGGGAGCGGACCAGGGCGGCGCGCAGCCGGTCCTCGGGGATCAGGATGTCGCCGTGGATGCCGGTGACCGCGTGGAAGATGCCCAGGTCGGGGGTGCAGCTGTAGCGCTCGCCCTCGGCGGTCGGGCAGGGTTCCGCGGTGACCTCGAAGCGCAGCAGCTGCCAGCCGCGCAGCGCCGAGGCCAGCTTGGAGGCCGTGCCGGCCTCACCCTGCCAGGAGAACTCGGATCTCCAGGTGCCGGGGGCGGCGGGCTGCCGGATCCAGTCGAGGCTGACGCGCGTACCGAGCACGCTCGCGACGGCCCACTCGACGTGCGGGCACAGCGCACGCGGCGCGGAGTGCACGTACAGAACTCCACGTGTCGTCACCGGGGCCTCCACAGAGCAGGACATCTTGTAACTTAGCGGAACGGCAGTGGCGGAGCTGCCACGAAGCGAGGCTATCGCGTGGCGGCGCAAGGAGTGTGACGTACCGTCGGTCCCAGCGCCGCGAAACAGCGAGGTTTCACCCATGGGGACGTGCGGCTGACCGAGTATGTTCAACTGAACGAGGGGGACCAGGGATGCGGAACCGAGGCCATCGGTCATGGGCTGTCCTCGCCACCGTGGCGGCGGTTCTGCTGGGCGGGGCCGGCTGTGACGCGGTCGGCGGTGACGCGAGCGGTGCGCACAGCACCGGCACGAAGGGCCGTCCGTCCCCGAAGCCCACGCCCGTCTGGGACCGCAGCCCGGCGTCCCTCGCCGCTGTCGGGGACTCCATCACCCGCGGTTTCGACGCCTGCGCGGTGCTGTCCGACTGCCCCGAGGTGTCGTGGGCGACGGGCAGTGACGCCGACGTCGACAGTCTCGCCGTGCGGCTGCTGGGGCCGGTCGGGGCGGCCGAGCGCAGCTGGAACTACGCGGCGACCGGTGCGCGTATGGCGGATCTGCCCGAGCAGATGGAGCGGGCGGTGGCCAGGAAGCCGGAGCTGGTGACGGTGATGGTGGGCGCCAATGACGCGTGCCGGGCGTCCGCCTCGGCGATGACCTCCGTGGCGGACTTCCGCGCCGACCTCGAGGACGCGATGGCGACGGTGCGTCAGGCGCTGCCCAAGACGCAGGTGTACATGTCGAGCGTGCCGAATCTGAAGCGGCTGTGGTCCCAGGGCCGCACCAGTGCGCTCGGCAAGCAGGTGTGGAAGCTGGGCATCTGCCCGTCGATGCTGAGCGACGCGGACGTGGTGGACGCGACGGCGACCAAGCGGCGCGACAAGGTGCAGGCCCGGGTGGAGGCGTACAACGCGGTCCTGAAGGACGTGTGCGCCAAGGACCGGCGCTGCCGCTTCGACGGGGGCGCGGTCTTCGACTACCGCTTCGGCACGGCGCAGCTGAGCCACTGGGACTGGTTCCACCCGAGCAAGAACGGTCAGGCGCAGCTCGCCGCGATCGCGTACCGCACCATCACGGCGAGGCGTGCCGTGTCCTAGGCCGCGACCGTGTCCTAAAGTTCGAACATGAGTGAACTTTTCGGCACACTTCTCGACGGCGCGGCGGTCCGTCGGTGGACGCTGGAGCGGGGCGGCGTGCGGGTGCGGGTCCTGTCGTACGGCGGGATCGTGCAGTCGGCCGAGGTTCCGGACCGGGACGGCCGTACGGCGGACGTGGTGCTGGGCTTCGACGGTCTCGACGGCTATCTGGCGCATCCGGAGCCGTACTTCGGGGCGCTGGTCGGGCGGTACGCGAACCGGATCGCGGGCGGCCGCTTCTCGCTCGACGGCCGCGAGTACCGGCTGGCGCGGAACAACGGGCCCAACTCCCTGCACGGTGGCGAGCGCGGCTTCGACAAGCGCGTGTGGGAGGCGGAGCCGGTCGAGCACGGCGTACGGCTGTCCCGGGTGAGCCCGGACGGTGAGGAGGGCTTCCCGGGCCGTCTGGAGATCTCCGTGACGTACACCCTCGGCGCGGACGCCGCGCTGCGGATCGCGTACGAGGCGGTCACGGACGCGCCGACGGTGGTGAACCTGACGAACCACTCGTACTGGAACCTGGCGGGTTCGGGGAACGCGGGCGGTCACGCGCTGCGGATCGCCGCGTCCCGGCTGACGCCGGTGGACGGGAACCTCATCCCCAGCGGCGCGTTCGACGACGTGTCCGGCACGCGCTTCGACTTCCGGCGGCCGCGGAAGGCGGGCTCGGGGTACGACCACAACTTCGCCCTGGACAAGGGGGTGACGCGGGCTCCCGAGCCGGTCGCGGAACTGCACGATCCCTCCTCGGGCCGGGTCCTGACCGTGGCGACCACGGAACCGGGCCTCCAGCTCTACACCGCGGACCACCTCGACGCGTCCGTCCCCTTCGCCCCGGGCGACGGCATCGCCCTGGAGACCCAGCACTTCCCCGACTCCCCGAACCACCCGGACTTCCCGACGACCCAGCTGCGCCCGGGCGAGGTGTTCCGGTCGGAGACGGTGTACGGGTTCGGGGTGCGCGACTAGGGCCTGTCCGGTCGTGAAGAGGGACGAGCCCCGGTCCGGATGTCAGGTTCCGGACCGGGGCTGCTCTGGGGGGAGACTTGTCCCGGATCAGACGTTAATCGTCGCGGTGGGCCGGCGGACTCCGATCGGGCGGCTCGGCTGAATCTCGTACGAACCCTTCACATGTGGCCACACGCTCGTCCGCTCGTCACCCGCGAGGGGCCCGAGTACGTCACAGGCAATGGCGCACGCCACTTCCGTCACGCGATACTGCCGCCGTCCGGCAGCACCCCACGGCGACGGAAGGCCTGAACTCCCTTGACCTCCATACGTGTTCGGATCGGCATCCCCCCACTGGCACTGCTGGCCCTGCTGACGGGGCTCGTGACCCCGGGGACCGCGACCGCGGACGCGGCTCCCACGACGACCGTCGAGGAGCGGCGCCTCGACAAGGCCGTACCCCAGGAGATCCTGCGGCGTTCCGGTTTCGACTCCGTGGCACCGGGCTTCGCGCGGGCGCTCGGCTCGGCGCACTCGTACGCGCAGGCCCGGCGGATCGTCGTACAGCAGGGGTCCCGGCTGTGGCAGCGGGCCGTCGACCGGGCGCAGGGGCGGGGGCCGGCGGGCGGCGACCTGAGCCGGGACGACGACCGGCCGCTGTACTGGGCCCGCCTCGGGATGACACGTGAGGTACGCCTCTGGGAGCCGGAGTTCGCCCTGTCGGACACCCAGCGTGCCCGGCTGCTTTCCGGACTGGAGGTGTCCTCACGCGGTCAGAACGCCGTCCGCTACCCGCACGGCAGGGGTGTGAAGCGGATCCTGGTCACCGGCTTCGACCCGTTCACGCTCGACCGTGACATCCGTATCTCCAACCCGTCAGGCGCCACCGCGCTCGCCCTCGACGGCACGACGATCGAGACGGCGGACGGCCCGGCGCGCATCGAGACCGCCGTCTTCCCGGTGCGCTGGCAGGACTTCGCCGACGGCACGGTGGAGCGGGCGCTGCGGCCGCAGCTGCCCCGGGTCGATCTGTTCACGACGGTGAGCCAGGGCCGGGTGGGCCGCTTCGACGTCGAGCGGACCAACGGGGCCTGGCGGGGCGGCTTCCCGGACAACGACACCATCGGCAGGACCGAGACCGTCCCGGTCACCGACCCGGCCTCGCAGCCGCAGTGGACGACGACGACGCTGCCGTACCGGGCGATCGTGGCCGCGGACACCGGCCGTTTCCCCGTGTACGACAACACGAGCGTGACCGAGATCCCGGCGGGTGGCACGGCGGAGGTCGTGCGCCCCGACGGGCCGACCCCGGGCTCCACGGCCCGCGCCGGGGGCGGCGGGAACTACCTCTCCAACGAGATCGCCTACCGCGCGACGCTCCTGCGCGACCGGCTCGGCCTGCACGACAGTCTCCCCGGCGGCCATGTCCACACCCCGGTGCTGGAGTTCGGCACGGGCAACACGGACCCGGCGACCGGGACGGTCACGGACCCGGAGTTCATCCGGAACAGGCTGGACATCATCGGGCAGGTGCGGTCGATCCTGACCGTCGCGGCGGACTCGGTCGGGGCCGGCTCGGTCGCGACGGACCCGGTCGGAACGGACCCGGTCGGAACGGACTCAGTCGCGACGGAGCGCGCGCGAGGCTGAGCCCGGTTCCGCTTCCTCTTCGGTGTCCCCTTCGTTCTCCCTTTCCGTGTCCTCGCCGAGGAGTTCGCGGGCCATCAGGGTGGCGCCGCGACCGCTCCCGGCATCAGGAACACGGCGACGAAGGGGACCAGGAAGGCCAGGCCCAGGGGGGTGCCGAAGCCCCAGACCAGGAGCTTGCGGGAGCGGAGCAGGGCGAGGCGCTCGCGGAGCTGGACGCTGCGGCGCTGGAGTGCCACCGCCGTCAGCTCCTCCGTCAGGAAGAAGCCGGTGACGAAGAAGCCGATCACGGGGACGACGGTCTGGCCGACGAACGGGATGAAGCCGAGGGCGAAGAGGAGGATGCCCCACAGCACGGCCCGTACGACGATCCGGAGGCTGTCCCGTGCCGAGATCCACAGCTCGCGCCAGAGCGGGAGGCCGGACTCGGGGGCCGTGCCGTCCGGGGACACGTCCTGGTCGACCTTCTCGGAGAGGCTCTCGTAGAAGGGCTGGCCGACGAGGAGCGTGACCGCCGTGAAGGTGAGGACGGACAGGAGGAGGGAGAGGGCGAACAGGACGACGGTGAGGAAGCCGCGGAACAGGCCCTGCCAGGGGCTGGACCAGTCGTCGGCGAAGGGCGTGGCCCAGGCGACGAAGTCCTCGCCCCAGAAGGCCAGGGCGACGAGGGCGGCGGCGTAGAGCACCAGGGTTATCAGGCCGGGCAGCAGCCCGAAACCGTACTGCTTGCCGTGCCGGGCCACCCAACGCTGGCCCTTCAGGAGATAGCCGAATCCCGCCCCAAGATCACGCATGGGGCGAACTTTAGCCAAGCCGTCCCGCTTTGGCTAAGCCGGTGACACCATGCGCAGCGGCTGAACCGGCGTAACCGCCACCACCACGCGCTGCGGCTAAACCGGCGTGACCGCCACCACCACGCCCTGGTCCGCCGCCGGGGACACCGCCGCCGACACGCGTACCGCCACCGCTCGCGCGGCCCTCCCCGTGCGCGAGGCCGTCGCCACGAGGAGTGGCTGGATCTGTTCCAGGCCGGCGACCAGGCGTTCCTCGCCCGCGATCAGCAGCGGGCGCGCGGCCTTCGCGGTCGTCGCCGCCGCTTCCGTCAAGTCGGCCAGCGGCGGGAGTGCCGCGCGGACCACGCCCGCTCCGGCGGCGGCCGCGCGCTCCGCCAGGGCCACCTGGAGCGGGAGCAGCGGGGTCAGGGCCGCCGTGAGCGCGTCCGCGACACGGCGGAGTTCGGGCGAGGAGTCGCGCAGGACGTCGGCGGCGGCCCGGATCAGCGGGGTCAGCGCGAGCAGTGTCCCCGCGGCCGCGCCCGCCGCCGCGGGCAGCAGCGGGGAGGTCGCGTCGACCAGTTCGCCCAGCGCCGCCGAGGCCTCCCGCACCGCCGGCTCCACCGCGTCCAGGACCGGCAGCAGAGTGTCGCCGAGGGCGGCGAGCAGCGCCTGTGCCGGTTCGCTCACCGGGTGGACGGCCAGTGGCGCGCCGCTGGTGCCGAGCCGGGTCAGGGTGTCGACGATCCGGTAGAACGCCTCCTGGGCCTGCGGCGACGCGCTCGCCTCGGCCAGCTCCGCCGTGGTCTGCCGCAGCACGCGCAGCGCCTCGGCCCCCGACCCGTCGCGCGGGTCGAACGTGTTGATGGCGATTTTCGTGATGTTCCCTGCGGTGTCCAGGAGTTGGCCGGTGATGTCCGTGGTGCTGCGCGCCATGCGCACCACGTCATCCCTGCTGGGGAGCGACGGAATCGGGGACATGGGGTCTCCTCGCCTCGCACGATGCCGCGTCCAGCATGCCCCGTCCGGCCCGCCGGGGAGGCACCAACCGGGCATCCGGGCACGCGGACGGCCGGCCATCCGCGCGTCCCCGTCGGCAACTCCCGGAATTCGCGCAGGTGAACGGGCGTTGCCGGCGGTGTCCTGAGCCGGGGATCGGCGAGGAGCGCGGATGACGCAAAAGGACCAGGAGAGCCAGGAGAGCCAGGAGAGCCAGGAGAGCCGAGAGGGTCGAGAGGGTCGAGAGGGTCGAGAGAGCCGAGAAGGCCGGCGCCCATCTCGTCGTCGCGCTGCTCGTGCAGGACGGCACGCTGGAGCTGGACCGCGAAGTCGCCTCCTACTGGCCGGAGTTCGCGGCCGAGGGCAAGGGGGCGGTGACCCTGCGGGAGCTGCTCGCGCACCGCGCCGGGATCGTCGGCGCCGACACCGGGTTCACGGCCGGGGAACTGGCCGACGACCGGGTGACGCCGAGCGGATGGCGGGCCAGCGGCCGTTCTGGCGGCCGGGTACGGCCTTCGGCTATCACGCCCTGGTGATCGGCGCGCTGACGGGCGAGGTCGTGCGGCGGGTCACCGGCCGCACGCTCCAGGAGATGTACGAGGAGCGGGTGCGCGCCCCGTACGGGCTCGACTTCTTCCTGGGGCTGCCCGAGGAGCACGAGCCGCGTTTCCACTCCGTACAGCAGATGGACCCGCCGCCCGAGCAGCAGGCGGTGTTCGACGCGTTCCCGTCGGGCCCGCACACCTGAAGCCGGACACCCTCGGGGTGTTCGGGCAGATCCACTCCGTCGGGTACGACGTGGTGGCCCGCGACCACAAGGCGTTCGCGCTGGGCTTCCAGGCGACCGCGGACACCTTGTACGAAGGCCGCACCCCACGTCCAAGGGTGCGGCCTTCGTCATACGCAACGACTCCGTCAGGCCGGCGTCACGGTGAACGGTGCCGCGGGTCGCCTTTCGAGTACGGGCGCACCCGGTGCGCCCGTACGACGAGAGCGGCCTTCGGGCCTCAGAGCTTGACGATCATCTTGCCGGTGTTGTCGCCGCGCAGGACCCCGAGGAACGCCTCCAGGTTGTTCTCGATGCCCTCGACGACCGTCTCGCGGTACTTCAGCTCGCCGGAGCGGATCCAGCCGCCGACCTCCTGGACGAACTGCGACTGGAGGTCGTAGTGGTCGCCGACGAGGAAGCCCTGGATGCGGCCGCGGGTCTGGATGAGGCGGGCGAGGTTCTTCGGGCCGGGCGCCGGCTCGGTGTCGTTGTAGACGGAGATCATGCCGCAGACGGCGATCCGGCCGTCCCGGTTGAGCTGGCCGATGGCGGCTTCGAGGTGGTCGCCGCCCACGTTGTCGAAGTACACGTCGACGCCGTCGGGGGCGGCCTCGCGCAGCTGCTCGTTCACCGGGCCGCTCTTGTAGTTGAACGCGGCGTCGAAGCCGTACTCCTCGACCAGCAGCTTGACCTTGTCGTCCGAGCCCGCCGAGCCGATGACGCGCGAGGCGCCCTTCAGCTTGGCGATCTGGCCGACCTGGCTGCCGACGGCACCGGCGGCGCCCGACACGAACACCGAGTCGCCCTCCTTGAAGGAGGCGGTGCGCAGCAGGCCCGCGTACGCGGTGAGGCCGGTCATGCCCAGGACACCGAGGTACGCGCTCAGCGGCGCGGCCTCCGGGTCGACCTTGACGGCCTGCTTGGCGTCGACGACGGCGTACTCGCGCCAGCCCAGGAAGTGCAGGACGTGGTCACCGGCCTCGATCCCCTCGGCGTTGGAGACGACGACCTCGCCGACCGCGCCGCCCTGCATCGGCTGGTTCAGCTCGAAGGGGGCGACGTACGACTTGGCCGCCGACATCCTGCCGCGCATGTACGGGTCGACGGAGACGAACTTGTTCCGCACGAGGACCTGGCCCTCACCCGGCTGCTGGACCTCCGCCTCGACCAGGGCGAAGTCCTCGGGCTTGGGCCAGCCGACCGGGCGGCTTGCCAGGTGCCATTCGCGGCTGACGGCGGGGAGCTGGGGCGTGACGGTCATGGGGGCGCCTTTCCTGCGGTTACTGCGGTTCCTGCGGGGGTTCCGCGGGGGTTGGTGCGGGTTCCCGCGAGCGATCTAATACTTCAGTACCTGAAACAACCATGCTCCTGAATATTTCACTATGTCAAGTAAGCGGGTAGCCTGGAGTCCATGGCCACCCAGAAGACCCGCCCCGATGCTCTGACCCTGGAGGTCGTCGACCTGATCGGCACGGTCGTGGCGCGCTACCACGAGGAGTTCGAGGAGGCGGCGGCGGAGCACGCGCTGACGGGCGCGCAGGCACGGCTCGTCAGCCTTCTCTCCCTGGAGCCGCTACCCATGCGGCGCCTGGCCGAAAAGCTGAAGTGCGAGCCGTCGAACGTCACGGGGATCGTGGACCGGCTGGAGGCGCGGGGGCTCGTGGAGCGCCGCCCGGACCCCGCGGACCGCCGGGTCAAGCTGGCCGCCTGCACGGCGGAGGGCCACCGGGTCGCCCGCGGGCTGCGGGACTCGCTGGACTTCGCGCGCGAGCCGCTGGCGGGACTGTCCCACGAGGAGCGGCTGTCCCTGCGGGCGCTGCTGCTGCGCATGCTGGAGGCTTAGGGCCCGTCCGGCGGATCATGCCGGAGAGGCGGAACGCGACCGGGACCTCGGGCGTCACAGGAACGTGAGCAATTCTCTGCGTCTGTCCGGCGCCGTCCTGGCCGCCGCGTTCCTCCTGGGGACCGCGGCCTGCGGCACGTCGTCACCCTCCCCCGCGGCCTCCCCCGCGACCGGCACGTCCGCACCCGGCGAGAAACCGTCCGGGAGCGGTGGGCTCGTCCTCCAGGTGCGGGACGGCGGCGGCCTCGTCCCGGTCTCCCCCGCGGCCAACATCCCCCGCTTCTCGCTGTACGAGGACGGCACCCTGGTCACCTCGCCCGCAACGAAGCGGTCCGGTCTGCCCGGCCTGCGGGTGGCCCACCTCTCCGCCGCCGAGGTCCGTACGGTGGTCGGCGCCGCGCACGACGCGGGCCTCCCGCACTCCGGCCCCCTCGGCCCCGCCCCGCCCGCGGACGGGCCCGTCCGGTCGTACACGCTCGACGGGAAGCTCACCACGACGGTCGCGCCCGCCCTGCGCGACTGCACACGGCAACGCGAGCTGTGCGCCCTGGACAAGCGGCTCGACTCCCTCGCCGAGCCGTCCGGGACCTACCGCTACTCGGTCATGGCCGCCGTCTTCAACGAGAGCGGCAAGGGCCGCTCCCCCGGGGCCGCGACCTGGCCCCTGGGCCGCCTCTCCACAGCGGGCGAGCCGACCTCGGCCGGGCGGTGCCTGCTGCTGCGCGGCACGGATCTGAAGCGGGTGCGGGAGGCGGCCCGTACGGCGACGTCGAGCGCGTGGACGGACGGCACGGCGACCTACCGGATGGCACTGCGCCCACTGCTGCCCGGCGAGGACTCGTGCGCGGACGTGGTCGCCACGGACTAGCCGACCAGGGCCTGTCGTCGGACTCCCGTCGTCCGCCCGAACGGCGGGCACCGCGGCGTCATGGGGGTCCCCTGTTCTGGGGGTCCCCCTGTTCTGGGGCCCCCTGTTCGAGCGCAGCCGAGAACTCGGGGGAGCGTGCTCCCGGTGTGCCGGGCGCAGGCCCTCGTGGCGTCGCGGGGCAGCCGGGAGTCCGGCGACACACGCCCTAGGCCGACAGGCCTACGTGCACCACCACAGGAAGCGGTTGCACGGCTTGGAGGTCGACGGGGCCGGGGTCGGGTCCGCCGGTGTGGGGTTCGCGGACGGGGCCGTGCTCGTCTGCGGCGGGGGCGTGGCGGCGGGCGCCGACGTCGCCGTGCCGGGCGCGGCGGACGTGGCCACCGACTGCTCGTCCTCGTCCTTCTTCTTGTCCTTGCCGGACTTCTTGTCCTTGCCGGACTCGGAGGCCGAGGGGGAGGCGGAGGCGTCCGGTGAGCCGGAGGCCGAGGTGCCGTCACCGCCCGCGGTGTCGCCGATCGGCTCGGCCGTGGTCGCCGCGGAGGAGGACGACCCGTCGGCCGTCGCACCGCCGGCCGCGGTGGCCTTGGGAGTGGAGCCCGGCGCCTCGATGCCGAGTTCGGCGAGGCTCAGACCGCCCGCGGCCAGCAGCAGCCCCGCACCGACGAGCAGTGCCGTGCGACGGCGCCTGCGGTGTGCGGCGGCCTTGCGGTCACGCCGGCCGGCCCGTGGTGCCCCGCGGTCGCCGCGCCCACCGCGCCCCTTGGTCCCCCGCCGGCTCTCGGCCCGGCCGGGCCGCGCCCCGTCCGCCGCGGCACCCTCGGCCGACGACGCGTCCGCGTCCTCGGCGTCCGGGCGTGCGCCGGCCTCGTCCGCGTACGCGCGCAGCTCTTCGATCGGGGTGCCGCACCCCGGGCAGGCGAGGGCGCCGTTGAGGTGCCTTCGGCACGGGTCGCAGTAGTCCATGACGCGGGAAGACTAAGTTCCGTACGGGTCACGTTCCTAGTCACGGCTGTGAAAATTATGTGCGGAACCGCGTGTTCCGGCGTGTCACGCACGAAGTTCGCACCGTCGCAGGCGTGACGACAGCGGCATACCACCAAAATCCCCCGTCCACCGTTCCGTTCGACCCATTGACACTCATGGGGCCGAATCCTTACTGTCACGCCAGCATTTCGAACGTGTGACGAAATATCGAACAGAGCCGACGAAGACCGAAGCAGCAGCACTGACGAAGCTACAAGGGGCAACTGCCGTGCGCATCACCGGAATCAGCACACATGTGGTCGGAACGCCGTGGCGCAACCTGACCTATGTCCAGGTGCACACCGACGAGGGGATCACGGGTGTCGGCGAGACCCGGATGCTGGGCCACACCGACGCACTGATCGGCTATCTGCGGGAGGCCGAGGCCAATCACATTCTCGGCTCCGATCCTTTCGCCGTCGAGGACCTCGTACGGCGTATGAAGTACGGCGACTACGGCCGGGCCGGCGAGATCGTGATGTCGGGCATCGCCGTGATCGAGATGGCCTGCTGGGACATCAAGGGCAAGGCCCTCGGGGTGCCGGTGTGGCAGCTGCTCGGCGGCAAGGTCACCGACAAGGTCAAGGCGTACGCCAACGGCTGGTACACCACCGAGCGCACCCCGGAGGCGTACCACAAGGCCGCACAGGAAGTGATCGCGCGCGGCTACAAGGCACTGAAGATCGACCCCTTCGGAACCGGCCACTTCGAGCTCGACCACGACGCGACCCTCTACTCGGTCTCCCTCATCGAGGCCGTGCGCGACGCCATCGGCCCGGACGCCGAGCTGATGCTGGAGATGCACGGCCGCTTCTCCCCCGCCACCGCCGTCCGCCTCGCCCGCGAACTCGCGCCCTTCAAGCCGGCCTGGCTGGAGGAGCCGGTGCCGCCGGAGAACCTGAAGGCGCTGGAGAAGGTGGCCGCGAAGGTCGACATCCCGGTGGCCACCGGCGAGCGCATCCACGACCGGATCGAGTTCCGCGAGCTGTTCGAGAGCCAGTCGGTGGACATCATCCAGCCCGACGTCGGCCACATCGGCGGCATCTGGGAGACCCGCAAGCTGGCCGCGACCGCCGAGGCCCACTACGTCCTCGTGGCGCCGCACAACGTCGGCGGCCCGGTACTGACGGCCGCGAGTCTCCAGGTCGGCTTCACCTCCCCGAACTTCAAGATCCTGGAGCACTTCAACGACTTCGCGGACGCGGAGATCAAGAAGGTGGTGAAGGGCGCGCCGCAGGTCGTCGACGGCTACTTCCACCTCTCCGACGCGCCCGGCCTCGGCGTCGAGCTGGACACCGACGCGGCTGCCGAGTTCCCCCAGCAGCAGGCCCGGTTCGACCTGTGGGCGGACGGCTGGGAGCAGCGCAAGCCGAAGGGGAGCAAGTGAGCGGCGCGGTCGTCATCGAGGCGCCGGGCGAGTACCGGATCGTCGCGCACGAGCCGACGGCCCCGGCCGCCGGCGAGGCCCTGGTCCGTGTCCACGCGTCCGGCATCTGCGGCAGCGACCGCGAGGTCTACCAGGGCAACCGGCCCGAGGGGTACGTCCGTTACCCGCTCACCCCCGGCCACGAGTGGTCCGGCACGGTCGAGGCGGTGGGTGCCGGGGTGCCGGGGACCCTGGTCGGCCGCAAGGTGGTCGGCGAGGGCTTCCGCAACTGCCAGGTCTGCGACCGCTGCCACGCGGGCGAGACCACGCTGTGCACCGCCGGGTACGAGGAGACGGGCTTCACCCAGCCGGGCGCGATGGCCGCCACCCTGACCCTGCCGGCGCGGCTGCTGCACGTCCTGCCGGACGACGCCGACCTGACCGCCGCCGCGCTCCTGGAGCCCGCGGCCTGCGTCGCGGCGGCCGCCCTCAAGGCGAACGCCCGGCCCGGCGAGCGGGTCGCGGTGGTCGGCACGGGCACGCTCGGGATGTTCGCGGTGCAGTTCCTCAGGGCGGGCTCCCCCGCCGAACTGCTGGTGGTGGGCACCCGCCCGGACCGCGAGAAGCTCTCCCGGGACTTCGGCGCCACCGGCTTCCGTACGAAGGACCAGGAGCTGCCCGCCGACTTCGACGTCGTGATCGAGACCGCCGGGTCCGCGTCCGCCGCGCGCACCGCCGCCTCCCTGCTCAGGCGCGGCGGACGCCTGGTCCTGACGGGCATCCCGGCGCCGGGCGCCGAAGGGCTCGACCCCACCGATCTCGTCGTACGGCAGCTGGAGGTGCACACCGTGTTCGGGGCGCCGCCGGACGCCTGGGCGCACACGGTCCGGGTGTTCGGGGCAGGGCTCCTCGACCCGCTGCCGCTGGTCACGCACGAACTGCCGCTCGTCGAGTTCCCCCGGGCCATCGAGCTGGTGGGCTCCGGCGACCCGGAGGTCGGAAAAGTCCTTCTCCGCCCCTGAGCGGTACGCCGGTACGGAGTTCCTGACGCTCCGTACCGGCGTACACCCACCGAAACGAACCACGTCCGACATCTCGAACGCGAAGGACAGCTGTGACCGACGCTTCCCCTACGGCGCCCCGTCGACCCGGTGAGCAGGCACTCGCCGCGCTCGGCCTGGGCGCGCCCGCCCTCTCCCCCGCCGACGCCTCGCCGCACACCTTCCCGGGGGGCGGCCGCTGGCGCACCGAGGTGCCCTCCGTCGAGGGCCCCGAAGCGCTCGCCGTGGTCCTCAAGGAGTCCTCGCGGCTCGATGTGCCGATCCACCGGATCAGCCAGGGCAGCGGCATCTGGATGCTGACCGACGCCGAGATCACCGAGATGGTCGAGGCCACCGCCGCACGCGACATCGAACTCTGTCTGTTCACGGGCCCGCGCGGCACCTGGGACATCGGCGGCTCCACCCGCAGCGACTCGCGCGGCGGCGGACTGCGCGCCCGGGGCCACGACGCGGTGGCCGGCTGTGTCGAAGACGCCGTCCGCGCCACCGAGTTGGGCGTCAAGTGCCTGCTCGTCGCCGACGAGGGCGTGCTGTGGACCCTGCACCGGGCGCGCGTCGCGGGCATCATCCCGGCCGACACGACCCTCAAGGTCTCGGCGCTGATCGGTCCCGTCAACCCGGCCGCGTACGCCGTGTACGAGAACCTCGGCGCCGACTCCGTCAACGTACCGAGCGATCTGACGCTCGCTCACCTCACGGAGATCCGGCGGGTTTCCGCCGCCCCCATGGACATGTACATCGAGGCCCCCGACGATCTCGGCGGCTATGTGCGGATGTACGAGGTCGCCGAGTTGATCCGGCGCGGCGCACCGCTCTACCTGAAGTTCGGCCTGTCCAAGGCGCCCGGGATCTACCCGTACGGGCACCACCTGCGGGACCTGACCCTGAACACCGCCCGGGAGAGAGTGCGGCGCGGCCGGCTCGCCCTGGACCTGCTCGCGCGGCACGGAGCGGACGGCGACATGGCGCCGCTCGGTTCGCGGCTGCCCGGCACGCTCAGACGGTTCGACACCTCCTCATAACGTTCGAACAAACCCTCTTCACAAAAGACGACACAGCCGCGCACAATCCCACACACCTGTTCTCGGTCTTTCCTCGCCCCACTCTTCGGAGCGTGCCCGCACCGCGAGACCGAGCCGCGCCCACACATCAAGGAAGATGATCATGCGCAATCGCAGAGCCGCCCTCGCCGTCATAGCCTCCGCCGCCTCCCTCGCCCTCACGCTGTCCGCCTGCGGGCAGAACAGCGAGGGCGGCAGCAAGGACGAGAAGAAGAGCGCCAAGGGCTCCACGGTGGGTATCGCCATGCCCACCAAGTCCTCGGAACGATGGATCGCCGACGGCGCCAACGTGGAGAAGGACCTGAAGGCGGCCGGCTACAAGACGAAGCTGGTGTACGGCGAGGACGACCCCGACACCCAGGTCTCGCAGATCGAGAACATGATCACCCAGGGTGTCTCGGCCCTGATCATCGCGGCCATCGACAACAAGTCCCTGGACAACGTGCTCCAGCAGGCGGCCGACGCGAAGATCCCGGTGATCTCCTACGACCGCCTGATCCTCGGCACCAAGAACGTCGACTACTACGCCTCCTTCGACAACGAGAAGGTCGGCGAGCTCCAGGCCACGTACATCGTCGACAAGCTCGGTCTGAAGGACGGCTCCAAGAAGGGCCCGTTCAACATCGAGCTGTTCGCGGGCTCGAACGACGACAACAACACCAAGTACTTCTTCAACGGCGCGATGAAGGTCTTCAAGCCGTACCTCGACGACAAGAAGCTGGTCGTCAAGTCCGGCCAGAGCGCGCTGAACCAGGTCACCACCCTGCGCTGGGACGGCGGCACCGCGCAGAAGCGCATGGACGACCTGCTGACCTCGACGTACTCGAAGGCCCGGGTCGACGCGGTGCTCTCGCCCTACGACGGCATCTCCATCGGCATCCTGTCGGCGCTCAAGTCCGACGACTACGGCTCGAAGTCCAAGCCGCTGCCGGTCGTCACCGGCCAGGACGCCGAGGTCGCCTCGGTGAAGTCGATCATCGCGGGTGAGCAGACGCAGACCGTCTACAAGGACATCCGCAAGCTCGCCGAGGTCGCCACGAACATGGTCGACTCCGCGCTCAACGACAAGAAGCCGGAGATCAACGACACCAAGTCGTACGACAACGGCGACAAGGTCGTCCCGGCGTACCTGCTTCAGCCGGTGAGCGTCGACAAGAGCAACTACAAGCAGGAGCTCATCGACTCGGGATACCTGAAGGCGAGCGACGTCCAGTAACCGCCCGTTTCTCAAGGTTTCTCAAGGATTGGAAGGCACGACCATGGCGGGACCCGTCCTGGAAATGCGCTCGATCGTCAAGACCTTTCCCGGCGTCAAGGCGCTCTCGGACGTCACCCTGACCGTCCGTCCGGGCGAGGTCCACGCCATCTGCGGGGAGAACGGCGCCGGCAAGTCCACCCTGATGAAGGTGCTCTCCGGCGTTCACCCGCACGGGAGTTACGAGGGCGAGGTCCTCTTCGAGGGGGAGACCTGCCGCTTCAAGGACATCCGGGCGAGCGAGCAGCACGGCATTGTGATCATCCACCAGGAGCTGGCGCTGGTGCCGTACCTCTCCATCGCGGAGAACATCTTCCTCGGCAACGAACACGCCGCGCGCGGGGTCATCAGCTGGAACGACACGCTGAAGCACGCGAGCCGGCTGATGCGCCGGGTCGGTCTCGACGATCACCCGCAGACCCGTGTCGCCGACATCGGCGTGGGCAAGCAGCAGCTCGTCGAGATCGCGAAGGCCCTGGCGAAGGAGGTGAAGCTGCTGATCCTCGACGAGCCGACCGCGGCGCTCAACGACGAGGACAGCGGCAAACTCATCGATCTCATCCTGGAGTTGAAGAACCAGGGCATCACCTCGATCATCATCTCCCACAAGCTCAACGAGATCGAGCGGGTCGCCGACTCGGTGACGATCCTCCGGGACGGCCGGACCATCGAGACCCTCGATGTGAAGGCCCCGGAGACCACCGAGGAGCGGATCATCAACGGCATGGTCGGCCGTGACCTCGACCACCGCTTCCCGGAGCGCACCCCGCACCAGCCGGAAGCGGACGCGGCACCGGCCCTGGAGATCCGCAACTGGACCGTGCACCACCCGATCGACCAGCAGCGCAAGGTGGTCGATGATGTGTCACTCTCCGTGCGGCGCGGGGAGATCGTCGGCATCGCGGGTCTGATGGGCGCGGGCCGCACCGAGCTCGCGATGAGCGTCTTCGGGCGCACCTACGGCCGGTACGCGCAGGGCACCGTCCTCAAGGACGGCAAGGAGATCCGTACGAAGACCGTCCCCGAGGCGGTCGCCCACGGCATCGCGTACGTCACCGAGGACCGCAAGCACTACGGGCTCAACCTCATGGACACCATCGGCCGCAACATCTCGCTCAGCGCGCTGGGCAAGGTCGCCAAACGGGGTGTCGTCGACGACCACGAGGAACGCAAGGTCGCCGAGGGCTTCCGGAAGTCCATGAACATCAAGGCACCCACCGTCTTCGAGCCGGTCGGCCGGCTGTCGGGCGGCAACCAGCAGAAGGTCGTCCTCAGCAAGTGGATCTTCGCGGGTCCCGATGTGCTGATCCTGGACGAGCCGACCCGCGGGATCGACGTGGGCGCCAAGTACGAGATCTACACGGTCATCGACCAGCTGGCCGCCGAGGGCAAGGCGGTCGTCTTCATCTCCTCCGAACTCCCCGAACTGCTCGGCATGTGCGACCGCATCTACACCATGGCAGCCGGGCGGCTCACCGGTGAGGTTCCGCGTTCCGAAGCGACGCAGGAAGTGCTGATGCGCCACATGACCAAGGACAAGAGGTAGTACCCATGAGTGCCAATGTCACGGCCAAGACACCGGCCGAAGCGTCACCCGGGGGAAGTCCCTCCGGATCCGGTCCCGGCCTGCTCCGGCTGCTGGTCGACGGCATGCGCAGCAACATGCGCCAGTACGGCATGCTGATCGCCCTCGGGGTGATCGTGGCCCTGTTCGCGGTGTGGACGGGTGGCGACCTGCTCCTGCCGCGCAACGTGTCCAACCTCGTGCTGCAGAACAGCTACATCCTGATCCTCGCGATCGGCATGATGATCGTCATCATCGCGGGCCACATCGACCTGTCGGTCGGCTCGATCACCGCCTTCGTGGGCGGTGTGGCCGCGGTGCTGATGGTCAACCACGACGTGCCCTGGCCGCTCGCGGTGCTGCTGTGCCTGGCCGTGGGAGCGGCCGCGGGGGCCGCGCAGGGGTTCATGATCGCCTATCTGGGCATGCCGTCGTTCATCGTGACGCTCGCCGGCATGCTGATCTTCCGCGGTCTGACCGAGGTCTTCCTCAAGGGCCAGACGCTCGGCCCGTTCCCGGAGGGCCTTCAGAAGGTCGCCAACGGCTTCCTGCCCGAGGTCGGCCCGAAGACCAACTACCACAACCTCACGCTGCTGCTCGGTCTCGCACTGGTCGGCTTCGTGATCTGGCGTGAGATGAAGGACCGCAAGCGGCAGGCGGAGTACTCCCTCGAGGTGCTGCCCGCCAACCTGTTCGCGGTGAAGCTCGCCCTGCTGACCGCGGCGATCATCGCCCTCACCATGGAGCTCGGCAGCTACAAGGGCGCGCCGGTCGTCCTGCTGGTCCTGGCGGTGCTCCTGGTCGGCTTCGGCTACGTCATGCGCAACGTGGTGGTCGGTCGCCACGTGTACGCGATCGGCGGCAACCTGCCGGCGGCCAGGCTGTCGGGCGTCAGGGACAAGAAGGTCACCTTCCTCGTCTTCCTCAACATGGGGATGATGGCCGCGCTCGCGGGCCTGGTCTTCGCGGCGCGGTTCAACGGAGCCTCGCCGAAGGCCGGCGTCAACTTCGAACTCGAGGCCATCGCCGCGTCGTTCATCGGCGGTGCCTCGATGAGCGGCGGCGTGGGCACCATCCTCGGCGCCATCATCGGCGGCCTGGTCCTCGGTGTGCTCAACAACGGCATGAACCTCGTCGGCGTCGGCACCGACTGGCAGGGGGTCATCAAGGGCCTCGTGCTGCTCGCGGCGGTCGGCTTCGACGTGTGGAACAAGCGCAAGGTCGGTTCGTAAGTCAGCTCGGGCCCCGCCGGTCACCGGCGGGGCCCTTCCTTGTACAGGAGCCGCACATGGAACTGAACAGACGCACACTCATCGCGGGCACCGCGGCCGCGGGCATCGCGGCGACCACGCTCGGCGGGACGGCACAGGCCGCCCCGGGAAGCGGAAGGCCGGTGAAGGAGCTCTTCGGCAAGCTCGCCGACGGGACGAAGATCTACCGCTGGTCGCTGGAGAACGGCGGCACCCGGCTGAAGGTCCTGTCGTACGGCGGCATCGTCCAGTCCCTGGAGATCCCGGACCGGCACGGCCGCTACAAGAACGTGTCGCTGGGCTTCGCCACCATCGAGGACTACGTCGCGAAGACCCCGTACTTCGGCGCGCTCATCGGCCGGTACGGAAACCGTATAGCCAAGGGCCGGTTCGACCTCGACGGCAAGTCCTACCAGCTGTCCGTCAACGACGGGGTCAACAGCCTGCACGGCGGCGCCAAGGGCTTCGACAAGCGCCCCTGGGACATCGAGGGCTTCACCTCCGGTTCGGACGTGGGCCTGCACCTGTACTACACGAGCGTCGACGGCGAGATGGGCTACCCGGGCACGCTCAAGGCGAAGGTCACCTACACGCTGACCAGGCACGGCGACTGGCGCATCGACTACGAGGCCACCACCGACAAGGCCACCGTCGTCAACCTCACCAGCCATGTCTACTGGAACCTGGCGGGCGAGGGCAGCGGCTCGATCTACGACCACGAACTGAAGATCGCCGCCGCCCGCTACACCCCCGTCGACTCGGGCCTGATCCCCACCGGTGAGCTGGCCAAGGTCGCGGGCACCCCCTTCGACTTCCGCCGTACGAAGACCGTCGGCGAGGACATCCGAGAGGCGAACCAGCAGCTCCTGTACGGCAAGGGCATCGACCACAACTGGGTCCTCGACAAGGGGATCACGGCGAAGCCCGCGCACGTCGCGACGCTCCGGGACCCGTCCTCGGGCCGCACGCTGAGGATCGCGACGACCGAGCCGGGCCTTCAGTTCTACTCCGGCAACTTCCTGGACGGCACACTGGTCGGCCCCGGCGGGCACATCTACCGCCAGGGCGACGCGCTGTGCCTGGAGACCCAGCACTTCCCCAACTCGCCGAACCAGCCGGCGTTCCCGTCGACGGTGCTGCGGCCGGGCGAGACCTACCGCAGCTCGACGGTGCACTCGTTCGACGCCTGACGCGCCGCGGGTTCGACGCCTGACGCGCCGCGGGGCTTCGGGGTTCCCGAAGTCACACTTCATTCACACCAGTTGAACAGCGCCACCTCCGTATCCGTATGAGTGGGTGGCCCGTGCTCCCCCGCACGGGCCACCCAAAGACGGAGGGCCCGTCCTCCCCAGCGGGCCCGTCCCCTACGGAGGTTCCATGGCCGAAAACGTCACCTCGCTGTTCCGCAGCACGTCGGCGCACAGCCCGTCGATGGCCGCGCTGACGCGGGAGAGCGACGGGGCCGGCCCGGTGGACTTCTGTATTCCCTGCAACCCGTACTTCCCGACGCCCGCCATGTTCGACGACCTGGCCGGCCGGTTGCGGGAGATCATCACGTACTACCCGAGCAGCGCGGACACCATCACGGCCGAGCTGTGCAATCTGCTCCAGCTGCCGCCGCAGTGCGTCGCGATGGGCAACGGATCCACCGAACTCATCACCTGGATCGACCATCTGCTGGTCCGCGAGTCCCTCGCCATCCCCGTCCCCACCTTCGGCCGCTGGACCGACCAGCCGATGGAGACCGGCAAGCGCGTCGACATGTTCCCGCTCCAGGAGTCCAGCGGCTTCGCCCTCGACCTCGCCCAGTACGCCGAGTTCATACGGGCCCGCGGCACCCGGGTCGCCGTCATCTGCAACCCGAACAACCCCGACGGCGGCTTCATCCCCCGCCAGTCGCTGATCCAGTTCATGGACGCGATGGCGGACCTGGACCTGATCGTCATCGACGAGTCGTTCCTGGAGTTCGCCGACGCGGAGAACGAACCGAGCGTGGTCGAGGACGCGGTGATGCGCCCCAACGTCATCGTGCTGCGCAGCCTCGGCAAGAACTTCGGCCTGCACGGCATCCGCTTCGGCTATCTCGTCGCCAACCCTGCCCTCGCGGGCAAGGTGCGTTCCATGCTGCCCAAGTGGAACCTCAACTCCTTCGCGGAGACCGTGGTGTTCATGCTCAAGGAGCACGGCGCCGAATACCTGGAGAGCCTGCACATGGTCCGCCGGGACCGGCTCGACATGGCCCGCCAGCTCTCCGCGCTGCCCGGTCTGACGGTCTACCCGTCGCAGGGCAACTTCCTCTTCGTGCGCCTCCCCGTGGGCGCCGAAGGCACCGTGGTCCGGGACCGACTGCTCACCGAGCACCGCATCCTGGTCCGCGAGTGCGGCAACAAGATCGGTTCATCCAGCCGCTTCCTGCGACTCGTGGTGCGCCCCCAGGTGGACGTGCGTCGCCTGGTGTCCGGCCTGGAACAGGTGCTCTACGGGACCAGGAGGGGAGCCGCCGTGCCCGAGCTGGGCACAGGGACCAGCTACAGCTCGGGTACGGCGGCGGTGGACCGGTTGGTGGGGGAGACGAACGGGGCGGGGATGCCGGGTCTGGCGGCCCAGGCGGCGGGGATGCAGTCCCTGGCACCGGGGGCCGCCCAGGCGCAGAACCCCTACCCGCCGCAGTCTCCGTACCCGACACCGGCCCCGGCCGCGATGCCGGCGCCCGCTCCCATGCCCGCCCCCGCGATGCCCGCGCCGGCCCCCATGCCGTACGCCGCGCCGGCCGCGGCCATGCCGAGCATGGCTCCCGCCCCCAACGCGCCCATGCCGGGCATGGCCCCCGCCCCGGCCGCCGGGCTGACGGCGGTGGCGCAGACCGGCATGCCCGGTCTCGCCAGCGCCGCACAGAACAACCGCCGGGGCATGGGCGCCGCACAGGGCCTGACCGCCGCCCAGGTCAGAGGCCGCACCCAGCCGGAACCGACACCGGAGCCGACGGGCTGGCCGGCCGCGGGGGCGATGTACAACCAGGTCGGCTAGGTCCGTCGGCACCCTCCCGTCGCCCCCGGCGTTCCCTGCCGGGCCTGCCGGTCGAGGCGGGCGCCGGTGTCAGGAGGCGGCCCGGCTCCGCTTGAGCGCCTCGATGCCGGCCCGGTCGGTGTCGTCCGGCGCCGCGTTGAGGCGGTGGATCAGCACCCAGCGGCCGTCGTCCAGCGCTCCGGCGAAGACCGAGGCGTCACGCGTGGCCCCGTTGTGCCAGCGCAGGGGGCCCGCCGTCTGCCAGGTCGGCGCGGGCTCCCCCAGCCGGCGTTCCACCAGGAGGCGTACGACCAGGTCGGCCGCCGCGCGCGGGGTGGCCCACAGGCCTCCCGCGGGCAGGATCGCGCCGTGCATCGTCCACGGCCTGCGGGGCCAACCGAAGAGCCCCGGGGCGGGCAGGCGCCTGCTCGGGTCCGGGTGCGCGGTCACCTCCGCCAAGTCCAGCGGACGAAGGACGTACTCGGTCACCAGCTCCTCGTAGCCGGTGCCGGCCGCGGCGCTCAGGGCCTCGCCGAGGACGGCGTAGCCGAGGTTGGAGTACTCCTCCTGACGGCCGGCAGGGCGGGTGGCGATCGCGTCGAGCCGGTGCAGCAGCCGGTGCAGCGCGGGACGGTCGAACTCCGCGTACGGGTCCCGACGGGAGACGCGGGGCGGCAGACGGGGGAGGCCGGAGGTGTGCTGGGCCAGGTGCCGGAGCGTGATCCCGGTACCGGGGGCCGCGGGAAGCCACCGCTCGACGGGATCGTCGAGCTCGAGCACCCCGGCCGCGGCCATGCGGGTCAGTGCGGTGCCGGTGACGACCTTGGTGAGCGAGCCGATTTCGACGAAACGGTCCAGGGCATGACCGTCGCCGACGTCGGGGGGAGCCGCGTCGCTCAGAACGCAGGTCGGGGTACGGCGCACGATGGGGCCTTCGACTGGGGCGAGCCGGATCTTTCAATCGGGCGAGACGGTACGGCGCAGGGCGGAAGAACCACCGAACGACGCTGGGACGGGTGCTCTCATCCGGCAGCCCCCGCTGGAAGGTGATTCCGGTGGGGGCTGCCGGCAGAGGAGCGGCGGAGGCATACGCACGACCGGTCGTCGGTCGTGTGCGGCCGGCCGGTCAGTCGCGGCGGATCAGTTCCGGGTCGACACGGCGGCCTACCAGTGGCAGCGAGCTCGCCGCCGCAGCCGCTACCACGCCTGCCGCGGCGAGTGCCAGCAGTGGGACGCCGGGCAGATCCCAGCGGACCGTGCCGCCCCCGGTGATCAGGTAACTGGACTCGGCGAGTTTGCCCGTGACGAGTGCCAGAACCAGGCCGAAACCCAGCGGCAGCACGACTTGGGCGCACTGTCGGTGGACCAGAGAACGCGCGACAGCGACGCGCTGGCTCTGCCCGCCGGAGACCTGTGCGGGCCGACGCTCACGCAGTCCGCCGAGTCCGAGACGTTCGAGCACCTCGCCGGCTGCCGCGAGCGCGGGTCCCTTGCGCTGCCCGGCCAAGCGGAGCGGCAGGGCGGTGTTCTCCTCGACGGTGAGTTCCGGGAGCAACTCGCCGTATTGAAAGACGAATCCGAAGCGCTCCCGGCGGAGCACGCTGATCTCCTCGTCGGCGAGGTCGCCGAGTGCCCGCCCTTCGAACCGCACCTGACCGCGGGTGGCGGGCAGGACGCCGGCGAGACAATACAGCAGCGAGGATTTGCCGGAACCGCTCTGCCCGGTGATCGCCACGACTTCCCCGGGGGAGACCGAGAGGTGAGCGTCGCGAACGGCCGGCTGATTGCCGTAGGAGAGGTCAACTCCCGTAGCAGTAAGAATTTCTGACATGCTGTTGGCTTCCCCCAAAGAAGCGTGCGGGCCCAGGGGTACGCCCTGAGCCCGCGGTCTTGCCGGAGCGACCGACTACCTCTGGTAGTGCTTGGTCGGCGAGCAGTTGTCAGGGTTCAGTGAGCCCTTGTCACGGCAGACGCGTATGTACGCGTCGTCGGTGTGAAGGGCGGCGCCGTCCCAGTTCAGCTTGTCGAGGGGGACGGACTTCTTCTGCTTGCCGTTGTAGCGGCTCCAGTCGTAGCCCTCGACCCGCACCTGCATGTAGACGTTGTGCCCGTCACCGTTGTCGGCGTCGTTCAGATTCCCCGCCCATTCGAACGCGCCGTGGTTCTGGCCCGAGGGTCAGAACGCGTACGTGCCGCCCGTGAACGAGGCGCCACCGGTGCTGAGCGTCGGAATGGTGTGCCAGGAGACCGCCATCGCGGTCCCGGCGCCAAGGGCGAAAAGTCCGCCGGCAAGAACACCGACTGCCAACTTACGCATTATTCCTCCCGTTTCTTACTTGGCCCTGGTTGGTCGTGTTACGTCCAGAGTCGCGGCAAAACTTAACAGGAGGCAGGAAAAATGAAGACAGAAATAACCGAAATATATCCCGATTTGACCCGCCCCATCCATGGGGTTCTTTGCTTTTCCTTGACGCTCTACATTTTGAGGAAGTGCGTGATGTCCGGTTCATGATCATAGGTCGTCCCCCGGGGACACCGTTGCGCTTGGCCGGCTGCACCGAGGACGAGGCTCCCGACCTTGAGGTGCAGAGCAATTGCCAACAGAGGCAGGTTGGGTGACGTGCCATCAGGCGACGACCTCAACACGCTCGACCAGGACGCCGTTCGCGAACTCGGCACCCGCGCGCGTCAACGCTTCCGGCGCACCCGAACGACGCCTGCGGCACACCCCGCTCCCGTCACATGCCCGTGATTTCAGGCCACTTACGTCACAATCACGGAACCCGGAAGCCTCGCCGAGGCGGGACGCGTGAAGGGTGTTCAGTGCGGGCTGCCGTTCACCGCCAGCGCCCGCGTCAGCCATCGGCCGACGCAGCCATAGGTGAACCACCGCGTCCGGCAAGGTACTTGACGGCATGTCACTTTGCCCAACGCACAGCGCTTCAACAGGAAGTGTTCCTACGGTGCCGTGTTCATGACAGACACTTCAGAGCCCTCGATCGGGCGTCGCACCGTACTGATCGCGACCGGCGCCACGGCCGTCACCCTGGCCGTGAGCGCCGCCGCCGCGACTGAAGCCCCCACAGCCGACGCGAAGGACGCGGCCCCCGCCGCCGCGGCGGCCGTCTGCACCCTCACGAAGGAGATGACCGAAGGCCCCTACTACCTCGACGGCGCCCTCGTCCGCGCCGACATCACCGAGGGCAAGGCGGGCATACCGCTCAAGCTCGCGCTCACCGTCGTCGACGACTCCACCTGCGCCCCCATCAGCAACGCGCTCGTGGAGCTCTGGCACTCCGACGCGCTCGGCGAGTACTCCGGATTCGTCGGCAACAACGGCCACTCGGAGCCGGACAACGGCAAGTTCCTGCGCGGCGGCGTGCTGACGAACTCCAGCGGCGTCGCGAACATCACCTCGATCTACCCCGGCTGGTACCGCGGCCGCTGCGTCCACATCCACGTCAAGGTGCACACCGGCGTCACGCTCACCTCCGACGGCTCGTTCACGGGCGGCCAGGAGCTGCACACCGGCCAGTTGTTCTTCAACGAGACGGTGACGACGGCGGTCGCGAAGATCTCCCCGTACTCGACCAACACGGTCACCCGCACCACGCTCGCGCAGGACTCCATCTACGACGACGGAGGCGCCGCGTCCGGCCTGCTCACGCTCACGGCACTGGGCAGCTCGACGTCATCGGGGTACGCCGGGACGCTCACGCTGGGGGTCGACCAGGGCTGAGCTGATCCGGTTTCGACGTGATCCCGTTCCGGCGCGATCTCGTCCCGACGTGATCCCGTTCCGGCGTGATCTCGTGCCTGCGTGATCTCGTGCCTGCGTGATCTCGTCCCTGCGCGACATCGCGAACGAACATGTTCGCTACGTCCTTGTTCGTAGCGAACATGTTCGTTACTGTCTTCGTATGACACCGCACTCCCCCTCCCCCCGAAGCCGCCGCGAGCGGCCCGCCAAACCGGCCCTGACCCGGGCCGGGATCGTCGCGACCGCCGTCGAGCTGATGCGCGCCGAGGGGCTGGAGCGGGTCACCATGCGACGCCTGGCCCAGGAGCTCGACACGGGCCCGGCGTCGCTGTACGTGTACGTCCGCAACACCGCGGAGCTGCACGCGGCCGTCCTGGACGAGCTGCTGGGCGAGGTGGACCTGTCCCCCGTCCGGTCCGCGGGCGACTGGCGCGACCGGCTCGCACGCCTGCTGACGTCGTACGTGGAGGTGCTGTTCGAGCACCCGGCGCTCGCCCGCTCGGCGCTGGTGGCCCGCCCGTCCGGGGAGCACTACCTCGACCTGGTGGAGGCGGTCCTCGCGCTGCTCGCCGAGGGCGGGGCGGCGCCGGAGCGGGCGGCCTGGGGCCTGGACCTGCTGCTCCAGTACGGGACGGCGACGGCGGCCGAGCACTCCACGCGGGCCGAGAGCGCCGACGCGCAGCGGGACCGGGAGGCACTGACCGCCGTACTGGACAACTCCTCGCCGGACCGGCACCCGCAGATCACCGCCCTTGGCCCCGACCTGATCGCCGGGGCCGGCGAAGCCCGCCTGGCCTGGGGTTTCCAGGTGCTGCTCAGCGGAATCGTGACGGCACCGGACCCGGACACGACCCCGGCCGCGGGCACGGGCGCGGACGCGGGCACGGGCGCGGGCGCGGGCGCGGGCGCGGACAAGAACTCAGCCCCGGACACGGCCACGGACACCACACCGTAAGACCACCCTTCAAGGAGCTCACCATGTCCACGCACGCATCCGCGCACGGATCCACCCACACATCCACCCACCACCCCATAGCCGTCATCGGCGCCGGTCTCGGCGGTCTCGCCGCGGCCCGGGTCCTGCACGTCCACGGCATCGAAGCGGCGGTCTACGAAGCCGACGCGTCCCCGACCGCCCGCCACCAGGGCGGGATGCTCGACATCCACGGGGAGTCGGGGCAGGCCGCACTGCGGGCCGCCGGGCTCTACGAGGAGTTCCGGGCGATCGTGCACCCCGGAGGCGAGGCGACCCGCATCCTCGACAAGGACGGCACGGTCCGGCACGAGGAGGGCGACCGTCCGGAGGAGGGCGACCGCCCCGAGGTGGACCGCAACGATCTGCGCCGCATCCTCCTCGACTCGCTGCCCGAGGGCACGATCCGCTGGGGCGCGAAGGTGACGGGCGCGCGGGCGCTGGGCGGGGGCCGTCACGAGGTGACGCTCGCGGACGGCAGCGTGTTCACGACGGACGTACTGATCGGCGCGGACGGGGCCTGGTCACGGATCCGCCCGCTGCTCTCCCCGGCCACCCCCGCCTACACGGGCATCTCCTTCGTCGAGGCCGACCTGCACGAGGCGGCCACCCGGCACCGTGCGGCGGCCGAACTGGTCGGCGGCGGATCGATGTTCGCGCTCGCCGAGGGGAAGGGGATCCTCACCCACCTGGAGACCGACGGCTCGGTGCACGCGTACGTCGCCCTCAAGGCCGACGAGGACTGGTTGTCGACCATCGACTTCACCGGCACCGACACCGACACCGCCAAGAAGACCCTCCTGACGCACTTCGAGGACTGGGACGACCGTCTGCGCGCCCTGATCACCGACGCCGACGGAGCGCTGGTCCCGCGCCTGATCCACGCCCTGCCCGTCGACCACCGCTGGGAGCGCACCGCGGGCGTGACGCTCCTCGGCGACGCGGCCCACCTGATGTCCCCGTTCGCCGGCGAGGGCGCGAATCTCGCCCTGCTGGACGGCGCGGAACTGGCCACGGCCCTGGCCGCCCACCCCGCCGACCCGGAGTCCGCCCTCACGGCCTACGAGCGGTCCCTGTTCCCCCGCAGCCACCGGGCCGCCGGCGAGTCCGCGGCGAACCTCACCTTCATGTTCGGCCCGAACGCCCTGGAGGAACTGGTCGGCATGATGAGTGGGCACGAGCCGTCCGACCGCTGACCGAATAAGGCACGCGACGCGCGGAGTGCGTCCCAACTCCGGTGCATAACACAGAGGTTGGGAGTTAGGTCCCCAGCTCATTCACAGCGCCGCATCAAGGCTGTCCTCAGGTGCGCCCCTAATTTCCATGTCCATGACTGAGAACCAAGCGCAACACGAGCAGAACGACAACAACGTCCCGCAGCCCGCGAGCCACCGTCGGGACAAGAGTGTTCAGCGGCGCCGTATCCTCATCGGCGGCGGCACCATGGCAGTGGCGGGCGGACTCGCCATCGCGGGCATGGCCTCGGCCGACCCGGTCACGGACAGCACGACGAAGGCCGACACATCAGGTTCCGCGACCACGTCCGCCTCCACGTCCGCCACCACCTCCTCCGGCGTCTGCACCCTGAACGCCGAGGTCACCGAGGGCCCGTACTCCCTCGACGGCGCCCTCGTCCGCGAGGACATCCGGGAGGACAAGGAGGGCGTCGAGGTCCAGTACACCCTCACCGTCGTCGACACCGCGAACGACTGCGCCCCGCTCGCCGACGCCCTCGTCGAGATCTGGCACTGCGACGCGCTCGGCGAGTACTCCGGTTTCGTCGGCCGCAACGGCCACACCGAGGAGGACGACGGCACCTTCCTGCGCGGCGGGCAGCTGACCGACTCCGACGGCCAGGTCAAGCTCATCTCCATCTGGCCCGGGCACTACGTCTCGCGGGCCGTGCACGTCCACATGCGGGTGCACACCGATGTGACGCTCACCGACGACTCGTACACCGGCGGCGAGGTCATCCACACCGGCCAGCTGTTCTTCGACGCCGACATCAACACCGAGATCCAGGCCATCTCGCCGTACTCGGACAACACCACGAAGGAGACCCAGCTCGACGACGACTCCATCTACGACGACGGCGGCGCGTCGAGTGGTCTGCTGACGCTGACCGCGCTCGGCTCCAGTGTGTCGGACGGTTACAAGGCGACACTGACCGTGGGTGTCGACAGCTCCAGCTGAGCCGTCGACTCCCGCTACGCGGTCACGGGCTGCCGCTCCTCGGCCGACTCGGCCTCCGCCGCCCTCTCCCCCGGACGGGCGCGGATCGAGTACGCCAGGGCGGCAGCCCACAGCGCGCGGCGGACCACACCACACCCGGAATCCTCAGGGGTTCTCCCAGGCCGCGGGCTCCGGCCTCACGGGTTCTCCCAGGCCGCCGGTTCCGCGGCCAGTTCCCGTACCGGTGCGGGCAGTGCGTCCGCCGCGATGTCGGCGAGCGTGACGCCCTCCAGGATCTTGCGCACATTGGCGCGCAGGGCCACCCACAGCGGCAGCAGCGGTTCGGCGGAGCCGGTGTAGGTGAGGCCGGTGGGCCGTTCACCGCGTACGGACACGATCGGGCCGTCGACCGCGCGGATGACGTCGGCGACGGTGATCGTGTCGGCGGCGCGCGCGAGGCGGTAGCCACCGTTGCCGCCGCGCCGGCTGGCGACCAGGCCGCCGCGGCGCAGATCGCCGAGGATCCCCTCCAGGAACTTGTGCGGAATGTCCTGCGCGGCGGCGATGGCCTCCGCCTTCACCGGGCCGTCGTCCTCGCGGACGGCGAGTTCCAGTACCGCCCGTACCGCGTAATCCGCTCGTGCCGAGATCCTCATACGCCCATTGTCGGGCGTCGCGCTGTGGACAATGGCCGCACCCGCGCCCCCGAGGAGACTCCGTTGGTGTTGAGCAGACGTACCTTCAGCGCGATCGCCGGCACCGCCGCGCTCGGTCTGGCGCTTCGGCGGGAGCACCGGCGTGTACGCCGCCGCCACCGCCCCCACCGGCCCGGCCCCCGGCCCCCCGGCCCCGGACGGCCGCCCGCACACGGTGGGCTTCGACCAGTACTCCCTGCTCATCGACGGCAAGCGGGTCGTCCTGTGGTCCGGCGAGGTGCACCCCTTCCGGCTGCCGAGCCCGTCCCTGTGGCGGGACGTCCTGCAGAAGATGCGCGCCCACGGCTACAACGCCGTCAGCATCTACGTCTCCTGGAACTACCACTCCCCCGCCCCCGGCTCGTACGACTTCACCGGTGTCCGCGACCTCGACCTGTTCCTGCGCATCGCCGCCGAGACCGGCCTGTACGTCATCCTGCGACCGGGCCCGTACATCAACGCCGAGGTCGACGCTGGCGGCTTCCCCGGCTGGCTGACCGCCACCGAGGGCACGGCCCGCACCTCCGACCCGACCTACCTGTCGTACGTGGACGAGTGGCTGACGGCCGTCGACCGGATCGCGGCCCGGCACCTGTTCACCCGGGGCGACGGCACGATCGTCCTCTACCAGGTGGAGAACGAGTACGCCGACCACGTCACCAGTCCCCTCGGCCGCGACTACATGGCCCACCTGTACGCCAAGGTCCGCGCTGACGGCATCGACGTCCCCCTCTTCCACAACGACAAGGGCCGGAACGGACATTGGGCGCCCGGCACCTTCGACACGGGCGGCGAGACCGGGCGTTGGCTGTACGGCTTCGACGGCTATCCTTCCCCCTCCGCGCCGCCGCCCGACTGGGGGTACTTCGGCGTCGGCGGGGTGAAGGGCGGGTCGACGGCCAGCCCCCGGACCCCGGGGTTCGTCCCCGAGTTCGGCGGCGGCTGGTTCGATCCCTGGGGCGGGGCCGAGTTCGACGGCAAGGGGTACGCCGAGTCGCGCCGGACGCGGGACGCGGCGTACGAGCGGCGCTTCTATCTCACCAACCTCGCCAACGGCATCAAGCTCCACAACGTCTACATGACCTTCGGCGGCACATCCTGGGGCTGGCTGCCCGCGCCGATCGTCTACACGTCGTACGACTACGGAGCCGCCCTCGACGAGGCCCGGCAGCCGACCGCGAAGCTGGTCCCGATGCATCAGCTCGGGCATCTGCTCCAGTCCGTGCCCGAGCTGGCGAAGCTGGACCGGGCGGACGACGTCACGATCGACGAGGCGGGCGGCGAGGGGGGCGCCGACCTGGGGATCAAGGGGATTGAGGGAATCAAGGCGTACCACCTCGTCAACCCGGACACGAAGGCGCACTTCCACGTGCTGCGCAACGACACATCCGACGACCGCCGCGTCTCCCTCCACCTCGACTCCGAGACGTCCGTCACCGTGCCCGTGCCCGGCCTCGACGCCCGGCTGATCGCCACCGGAATCGCGCTCGGGCGCCGCAGGCTGCGGTACTCCAGCGCCCAGCCCATGCTGTGGCTCACCGCCGGGCGCCAGGACATCGCCGTGTTCACCGGCCGGCCGGGCGATCCGACGGAGACGCTGCTGGAGTGCGCGAGCAAGCCGAAGGTCACGGTGCTGGAGGGGACGGCCCGCTACGCGTACACGGACGGCGCGCTACGGGTGGACGCCGAACCCGGCGCCGCGGCAAGGGTGTTGGTGGAGGGCGGCGGCGCCACCGCCCCTCTCCTCCTGCTCTTCGCCGACGACGAGGCCTCCGCGCGGCTGTGGCGGTACGACACCCCGTCGGGGTCGGTCCTGGTACGCGGCCCGGCGCTGCTGCGGACGGCGACGGTACGCGGCACCACCGTGCACCTCGCCGGGGACACGGTGAAGGACGCGGACCTGGAGGTGTGGGCGCCGCGCGGGGTGTCCGACGTGGTGTGGAACCGGCGCACGGTGCGGACGCGCGCCACGGCCTCCGGCAGTCTGCGGGCCGTGCGGCGGTTGCCCGGCGCTCCGAAGGTGACGCTGCCCGCGCTCACCGGCTGGCGCCGACAGGCCGAGAACCCGGAGTCCGCCGCCGACTTCGACGACTCGGCATGGCGGACGGCCGACCGGACGTCGTCGTACAGCACGACGCCCGTACCCACCGGCGGGCCGGTCCTCTTCTCCGACGACTACGGCTTCCACTACGGGGACGTCTGGTACCGGGGCCGTTTCGAGGGCGGCTCCGTTGCCGACACGGTGTCCTTCTCCTATGTCACGGGCACGCAGGGGCTGCTGATGGCGTGGCTGGACGGGAAGCCGCTGGGCACGCACCGGATGCCGGTGCCGGACAAGAAGACGGTGCGGAAGGGGACCTGGTCGGCGACGGCGACCTTCCCGGTCGAGGTGAGGGAGACGACGGACGCCGGCCCGCACGTCCTTGCCGTCCTCGTCCGCCGGATGCAGCACGACGAGGACGGCAAGGCGAACGACAGCCACAAGGCGGGGCGGGGTCTGTCCTCGGTGACCTTCAATGGCGCCTCACCGGAGGTGAGTTGGCGCATTCAGGGTGAGGCGGCCCCCGACCCGGTGCGGGGGCCTTTGAACAACGGCGGTCTGTACGGGGAGCGCAACGGCTGGCACCTGCCCGGGTTCGCTGACGGCCGCTGGCCGGCGGCCGACTTCCCGCGCAGCGAGCGTCGGCAGGGCGTGACCTGGTACCGGACGGGCTTCCGGCTGACCGTGGACCCGGAGGTGGACGCCTCGATCGGACTGACCCTCACGGACGACGACCCCGCCCGCGCCTACCGCGTACAGATCTTCCTCAACGGCTGGAACATGGGCCAGTACATCAACGACGTAGGTCCCCAGCACACCTTCGTCCTGCCGAACGGGGTACTGAACACACGTGGGCCGAACACACTCGCCCTCGCCGTCCTGTCCGACGGGACGACGTCGTCGGGGCCGGGGAAGGTGGAACTGACGCTGCTGGGACGGGCGGCCGGCGGGGTCCCGGTGACGCTGGTGGACTCTCCGGGTCGGAGGAACTGAGGAGGCATCACGCCCGCTTTCCGCGCGGCACGTCGACCTCGGCTCGTACGGTCTTGCCGGGCGGGTCGCGGTCCAGCACCTCCCACCGGTCGGCGAGCGCCTCGACGAGGAGGAGCCCGCGCCCGGACTCCTCGAAGGGCTCCGGCGACCGTACGTCGCCGGGGCCGGGCGGGCGCAGTTCGTCGCGGGTGTCGGTGACCTCGATACGGACGCTGCCCGGGACGAGCGAGAGCCGCAGTTCGAAGTCGCGGCCCGGTACGCGGCCGTGGGTCACGGCGTTCGCCGCCAGCTCGGCGACGATCACGGCGACGGTGTCGGACGCGCGCGAGCCGTGCGGGATGCCCCAGGCGTGCAGCTGGTTCAGGGCGAGATGCCGGGCGAGGCGGGCGCCGAGCGGGGTGGCACTGAGGCGCTGGGTGAACACACGTACGGTAACCGGGCTTTGGGGGACGGATGGTGCGGTCATGCCCCCAATGTGGCGGTGATCGAGGGCACTTCACCAGGTCGGCGCCACGTACGTTGCGCGAGCGTACGTGGCTACGGGGTGGACAGTACCGGTCACTGGGCGTAACCATGGCCCGCGGGAGGTGACCGATGGCGGTCGATGGTGCGGTGGGGACGGGCGGCGGCGAGCCGGACGCGTCGGACAGTCTGCGGACGTTCGGGGCGGTTGTCCAGGCGCTGCGGGAGCATGCGGGGCTGAGCCGGGAGGAGTTCGGGGAGCGGGTGCGGTTCTCCAAACACACGGTGGCGTCGGTGGAGTTGGGCCGACGCATGCCGGATCCGACGTTCGTGGAGCGGGCGGAGGAGGTACTGGGGAACACGGGGGCGTTACGGAAGGCGGTGGGGCATCTGGCGCGGCAGCCGGGGTTGGCGGCGTGGTTCAGGCAGTGGGCGCGGTTGGAAGCGAACGCGATCACCCTGTATACGTACGAATGCCGGATGGTTCCGGGGTTGTTGCAGCCGGAGGCGTACGCGCGGCAACTGTTCGCGGATGAGTTGCCGCCGCTGGACGACGAACAGGTCGAAGCTCAGTGGGCGGCGCGGGCGGACCGTCAGCGGCTGTTGCGGGACCGCCCGAATAGCGCGTTCAGCTTCATCCTCGAAGAGCACCTGCTCCTGCGACGGACAGGCGGTGTGGGGGTCACACGAGGGCTCATCGACCACATCATGGAGGTCGCGCAGCTGCGAAACGTCGAGATCCAGATCATGCCGTTGGTGCGGGAGTCGCATGCCGGGCTACATGGTCCGATCCGACTGCTGGAGACCCCAGAGAACCAGTGGTTCGCTTACAACGAGGGCCAGCAAAGCGGGCTGTTGATCTCCGACTCAAAAGTGGTCAGCGTGCTCAAGCAGCGGTATGCCAGGATGCGTTCACAGGCTCTCACCTTGGTGGACTCCTTGAGCCTGCTGGAACGGATGCGAGGAGAACTATGAGCACCGACCTGGCCTGGTTCAAAAGCAGCTACAGCAGCGGTTCCGGCGACGACTGCGTGGAGGTCGCCCTCTCCTGGCGCAAGTCCAGCTACAGCAGCAGCGGCGACGGCGACTGCGTCGAGATCGCCACCTGCCCCTCCACCATCCACATCCGCGACTCCAAGAACACCCAGGGCCCCCGCCTCACCCTCTCCCCCACCGCCTGGGCGGACTTCGTCACCCACACCGCCCGGCCCTGACCCTCTGCCCCTCTGCCCCTCAGCCGTTCTTCTGGGCGGCAGCCCGCCGCTGCCGCTTGCCCAGGGGCGCCTGAGAGAGGTCCTCGGCCTCTCCCAAGTCCAGGAAGCGGAACGTGAAGGCGGGCCGGGCTCGTAGCTGAGGTACCCCTCGGGCGTGAAGGCCGCGCGCAGAACGTAGTGTTCCGCGGCACGGGCGAGGAGCCCGGCACGCTGGTCGGGCGTGAGCCCGTCGAGGACACCCCGGACGATGACGCGGAAGATGCGATCACTCATCCCGCGCCCCTAGCCAGCGGGATCGGCGCGCTGCCACTGCGTTTCCGGGAGCCGGCCGACGAGCCTCACGTGGAAAATTCACCGAGCCAGCTGCACTGGAGGAGACTCGACGCTATCCGTACAGCGCCTTCTGAATACCGTCAGCCGCCTGCTGCGCTTGCTCGTCCGTGAGATCCGTCGGCACAAATCCGCGAGACTTGACGTGCTCCATAAAGTCATCCGGGGCCGAGACTCCGTACTCGCGGACAAAGTACGCCCAGTACGTCGGCCACGCCCACTCCCCATCGGTTGAGAAACCAAAGGGAACGACAGGCCCCTTCTCCACGCCGAGGGGGTCAATGATGTTCCCCGCAGACATCAGCATCTGGGATCCCTCGAGATACTGAGCCAACGGTTCACGCAAAGAATCGTCGAGCTGACCGATCTGCTCCCGCAAGGAGATCTGTTCAAATCGTTCGGCATCCGCTGAATCGATTTCCGTAAAGGCTGGGAGGATGCGCATAGGACTCCTATCTCTAATCCACAGCCCACTCAGAGCGGGGGATTTCCTCGACGTAGCCACCGGGATGGTAGCGGTAGAAGGTATTCGGAAGTGCTGGCACGCTGTTGACGAACAGAAGAAGGTCACGGTGCACTCCGAAGCGTCCCCACTGGTCGGCGTAGAGGAAGCCGTCGGGAGCGATGACGGGTGCGTCCAAATCGCGTGCGAGTTGCGAGGCGAACGACCCGTCCACATGGCCCGTGTTGCATGACAGAAGCCTAATGGGTGTCCCAGGAGCGTAGTCGGCTCGCCTTCGAACGATGTCCGCCAACTGCCGAGGATTGAGTTCCCGTCCTCCGGCCGTGTCCATCAACGTGTTGTGTGGCGTGCCATGAGCCACGACGTCGTAATGCCCGGGAAGCGGCTTCGACTTCAAGGCTTCCCGGTAGAAGGCGTCATCCGGCCGCATCATGGAGAAGCCGTCCCGTTTCAGCCCCAGAGAATGCGTCTGTGGAGTGGGCGTAGGCGTGCCCCTGCCTTCGAGTCCGGGCCCGTCGTGGGGTGCACTCGCGTGCGGAACCGCGTGGTCGTCGAAGGGATGCGCCGGATTGCCGTCCGGTATTCCGTGATCCACCGGATCATGTCCGCCGTGGGCGACCTCAGCGCCTGCGCCGTGGTGCCCGTGCTCACCAGGCGCATGGTCACCGGTATGGCTCGCATCCTCCCCTATGCGACCTGCGTCATCCAGGCCACTGCCCTTGTGCGGAACCTCGTGGCCGCCGCCAGGCAGTGTGTCCGTGGTGGATCCGCCCGGCATGTCGTGGCCGGCGGTGGGAGTGGAGTCCACGTCGTCAGCACGTCCGCCGGACAGATCGTGGCCCGCCTGGCCGGGGAGACTGTCGCCCGCGTGCACGGTCGGGGTGCCCGCGTTGTCTCCGGTGCGGCCTACGTCGCCGAGGTCATCGCCCAGGCTGTCGCCGAGGCGGACCGTCTGGCCGGCGTTGTCGCCGACGTGAGCGGCGTTGTCCGCGGTGTGCGAGCCCGCTCCGACCAGCGCCGGTTCCCTGACCGGAGAGGGCGTGTGCGGCACGTCCGAACCGTCCGCCGGGTTACCGCCGGCGGACGGCTTGTCGACCACGTCGGTGGGCGCGTTGTCGACGCTGTCGACCACGTTGCCCTGGTGGTCGAGGATGTTGCCCTTCGGGTCCAGGTACTGGGCCGGGGCACCCGGCTCGGTCGGCAGTTTCGTCGTGCCCTCGGGGAACGCCGGGGTGTCGTCGGGGAGTTTGAAGTTGCCGTCGGGCAGCTTGACCGCGCCCTCCGGAATCGCCGCGCCCTCCGGGATATGCACCGACCCGTCGGGGAGTTTGAGCGCGCCCTCCGGGAGAGTGATCGCGTTGTCGGGGAGCTTGGGGATCTCGATGTTCCCGATCCCCTTCAGACCCTTCGCGATGTCACCGATCTTCGACAGCCCCGCGCCCGCGCCCTTGGTGATGTACGTCATCGGGTCGATGAACTTGCCCGCCTTGCCCGCGACGGACAGCACCTTCGCGACCGCGCCCGCCTTCCCGGCACCGGCCGCCGCCCCGCCCGCACCACCGGTGAACACGGTGGTCAGCACGTTGAAGGTGACCGCACCGGCAGCACGCCCGGGGTTCTTGCCCCACTCGTCCCACGCCACCAGCGCCTTGCCGGTCTCCTTCATCGCGGTACGCGAATCCCGCAGCCAGGAGGGCAGCTTGTCGTCCGGCAGAGTCCAGAACAGCGCGCTCGCACCCGGAATCGAGGAGATCGCCAGACCGGTCGCGAGCTGTGCGAGGCCCTTCCAGGCCTGCCCCATCGCGTCCCAGCCGCCGAACCCGACCAGCGTGCCCAGACCCTTGATGGTGCCCCAGACGCCGTCCACGATCAGGCCGTCCCACACGAACGACTTGACCCAGTGCCCGACCTCCCAGACGTGATGCTTCTCCTCCATCGGGTCACCCCAGGGAAGCTTCGCGTTCTTCAGGTCGTCCGCGTTGAACCCGTACTGGTCCTTACGGTCCGAACCGTCACCCGCCACCATCTGCGTCCCACCGAACAGCTTGGTGATCGCGTTGTGACACGTCCGCTCCGCCGCCCAGAACGCCGCGACCGTCGCCGTCACGTCATCCCGGATCTTGTTGTGCTCGTCGATCTTGTCCTCGTCGTACTCCCAGTCGTCGTCACCCTCGACCGAGCTGACGAACTTCGTCGCGTCCAGCTTCAGCTGCTCCAGCTTCTGGACCAGCGGACGCACCTCGGTCGCATACGACGACAGGGCACCGGACACCTTCTCCAGATCGTCCGCGAAACCGTCCGCGCGATCGGCCACCGGCTTCGTCGACGCGAACAACTGCTCCGCCTCCGGCGCCGTGTAATACGCCGACAACCCCTGGAACTGCGAGTGCACGTCCTTGCCGGTGGTCCGAATACTCCCGGCAACCGTCTTCAGACTGCCGTAGTCCTTCTCCAGCTGTTCCAGATTCCCCGTGAACTGCGGAATCGCCTCCGGCTTGATCACCCGGACTGCACCCCCGATTCGCTCACCGAGCTGTGGCAGGACGAGTGCCGCGAGGCCACCGTTCGCCTTCCCTGGAACGCCACCCGCAGCGCCGTTCCTCTCAGAGCGCCTCCAGTCCTACCCCGGATGGTCTGCGCACGACTTCGCCCGGCCCGCTCGCGTGGCATGGCCCGCACGCCCACGGAATCGATGTCCCAACCCGTCATCCTCAGCCCCCGCTGACAATCACAGACTCAACTATTCGATCATTTGTATCAATCGGGTGATCGACGGTCTATCAACCTTCAAGCCAAAGCCCGTTCAGGGAGCATCTCCCGGACGGGCTTCGACGCGCACCTGCCTCACACTCACTGGGGAAGTCATCGACCGCGTCCAGAAGCGGGGCTCGACGGCCAAAGTCGACCTTCAGCAGCGGCGGTTCCGGCGACTGCGTCGAAGTCGCCCTCTCCTGGCGCAAGTCCACCTACAGCAGTGGCTCCGGCGACGACTGCGTCGAGATCGCCACCTGCCCCTCCACCATCCACATCCGCGACTCCAAGAACACCCAGGGCCCTCACCTCACCCTCTCCCCCACCGCCTGGGCGGGCTTCATCACGCACGCGGCCGCCCGGAGCTGACCCCGAAAGATCGTTTGGAGTGGGAGTCCAAGGCGATCTGGACAGCGCGAAAGGGGCCTGTCACCTTGCTCTCATGACGTCATCGGGGGCTGATCACGAAGCCTTGGCTCTTGCCCTTGACCACGCGTGGCGGTGGTACGAAAACCGCATTGGGCGGGGGTACCAGGTCGTCAACGCCATGCTGATCTGGACAGCCATCCTGGCTACCGCGTACGCAGCGGCGCTGAACGCGGACATGCATGGCGTCGCCGGGCTCATCAGCTTGATCTGCGGCGCGAGCCTGGGCGGCGCCTACCGAGAAGGTAAGAGGCTTCGCGCCTCAGCCGCCTTGGCCGAAGACGTCATCATGAAAATTCAGGAGCGCTTGGCGACCACACTCACCATCGACTCACTACGACTGGTGGAACGCGAGCGGGCCGCCTCTTCCTCAAGCAGGATGTTCTGGCACCGCCCGGTCACGACGCAGACGGTCTTCATCGGCGTAGTCGTGTCGCTGAGCGGCGCCGTCTATACCTGGGTAGCCACCCCTTAGAGGTCCCAACAGAAGTCGTTGGGGGTGTGGGTGGCTGTCGGCTTGGGCGCTCGTTGGGTTGGCGTGGGGAGCAGAGTTGAGTTGCGCCCACGGGCCGCACGGATGGTACGGATGGTGGAGACTGGGTGGATGTCCCACGACCCCGGCGCAGTCCTGTTCATAGCGCTCGGCCTCGTACTTGTCGCCGCCGGACTTGTCTGGAAGGGGCGCGTCCTGCGCCCCCTCTCAGCAAAACGGTCCCAGGCGGCCCTGGCCCGGGACCGATCCAGGAATCTGCTGCGCGCCGCGGACATGGCGATCGCCGAGGCTCGCCGGAGGGCCGCACACGACGAACCGGTTGTCGTCACGGTCGGCGACGTGATCAGCGTGGCGCGTCAGCACTACGGGCACGTCTCTGTGGAGCGCGAACAGGCGGCTGCCGCCCTCCGCCGACGCTACGAGGCCGCCAGGTGCCGGGCGGACTGCGTGACGGACGCTTTCAACTGACTGCCCGCCGCCGCGTCGGCGGTCGCGTCGATCTCCGCCTTGATCGGTTGCCGTCCGCTTCGCATCCGGCGACGGCTGCGGCGAGATCTCACCACCCGGGATACCCCACGCTCACCGACCCCGAGTCGGCCGACACCTCGACGGACCGGTGCGACGCGGGCTGCTGGAGCTGGTCGTCGATGTGTACCCGGCCCGAACCGGCATGGCCACGGACGCGGTAGCGGGAACCCGGTGGGACCGTGACGGTCAGGGAACCGGAGTCGACCGTGCCGGTGACCCGGCGGGGTGCGGCGCCGAAGTCCAGTTCCACCGTGCCGGAGTCGGCCCGGGCGTGCATCTCGGGGGAGAACAGCACCGTGCCGGTCACGGACCCCGAGCCGGCGTGGGCGGTGACGGGGCCGTGGACCGCGTACAGCTTGACCGTGCCCGAGCCCGTGCGGATGTCCAGCGGGCCGGTGAGTCCGCTGGCCCGGACCGTGCCGGAGTCGCTCACCACGTGCACCGGTGTGCCGTCGGGAACCTGAAGGTCCAGCGCGATCCGGCAGCCCATGCTGGTCATGGCGAACGTGCCGTCGCACGCGGTGCGTATCTTCAACCGGTCGCCGACCCACCACCGTTCGACCTTGGGGGGACGGCTCAGCGACCAGGACAGTCGCTGCTGGATGCGGATGCCGCCGTCCCGGCCCGGGCCTACGCTGACCTCCGCGCTGCCCGCCTCCACGTCGACGGATCCGATCCGGTGCCGTTCGCTGGTCTCGGTCACGTGGGTCGAGCGGGTCTGGCGGGCGAACTGCCCGTACGCCTCACTGCCGAGAGGGGCCAGGACGAAGAGGGCGCTGATGACCGCGACGGTGATCCACAGGCCCCGGTGGCGGGGACGCGACGGCAGACTCATACGCCGTCCAGGAACCGCAGCACCGCCAGGACCCGGCGGTGGGCGCCGTCCGCGTGGGGCAGATCGAGCTTGGAGAAGATGCTGTTGATGTGTTTGGCGATCGCGCTCTCGCTCACCACGAGTTCCCCGGCGATACCGGCGTTCGACCGGCCTTCCGCCATCAGCGCCAGCACCTCGCGCTCACGTGGGGTGAGCCGCTCCAACGGGTCGGCACCGCCGCGGCGCAGCAGGAGCTGGGCGACGACCTGCGGGTCGAGCGCGGTACCGCCGCCCGCCACCCGGCGCAGCGCGTCGATGAACTCCTCGACGTCGGCAACGCGTTGTTTGAGGAGGTAGCCGATGCCGCCCGCCTGCGCGGAGAGCAGATCAGCGGCGTAGCGCTCCTCGACATACTGGGAGAGCAGCAGTACGGCCGTCTCGGGCCACTGCCGTCTGATCAGCAGGGCGGCTCGTACCCCCTCGTCGGTGAAGCCGGGCGGCATCCGGACGTCGACCAGCGCCAGCTGCGGCCGGTGTTCCTCGACCGCGGTCAACAGGCCCTCGGCGTCACCGGTTTCGGCGGCCACCTCGAACCCGGCCATCTCCAGCACCTTGACCAGCCCGATCCGCAGCAGGACCGAGTCCTCGGCGATCACAGCACGCACGGCAGCTCCACGGTGATGAGGGTCGGGCCCCCCGGGGGGCTGTCGATCTCGATGGTCCCGTCGACCGACCCTACGCGTTTGACCAGGCCGGCCAGTCCGGTGCCGTGCGCCGGATCCGCGCCGCCGGTCCCATCGTCGTGGACGGTGATCCGCAGCCGGTCGGCCCGGCGCCGCAACCGCACGCCGACCCGGGTGGCCCGCGCGTGCTTGGCGACGTTGGTGAGCGTCTCCGAGACGACGAAGTAGGCGACGGCCTCCACCGTGGGCGAGGGCCGCTCGGCCATGTCGACGGTCAGCTCCACGGGCAGCGGGGCGCGGGCGGCGATCCCGGAGAGCGCGGCGTCCAGTCCCCGGTCGTCGAGCACCGCCGGATGCAGGCCGCGCACCAGGTTGTTGAGCTCCTCGATGGCCTCCTTGGCCTCGCGGTGCGCCTCGTCGATGACCCGCCTCGCCTCCGGCGGCAGATCGGTGAGGGTGGCGCGGGCGAGCCCCAGGTTCATCGCCAGGGAGACCAGCCGCTGCTGGGCCCCGTCGTGCAGGTCCCGCTCGATGCGCCGGCGTTCGGCATCGGCCGCGTCGAGGGCTCCGGCCCGGCTGACGGCCAGGTCCTCGACCCGGCGCCGCAGTTCACCGGCCCGGCTGGGGCCGAGCAGCGCCGCCGCCGCACCGGTGTCGAGCCGGACCACGGCGGCCGCCACCCACGGGGTGAGAAGCAGCAGCAGGACACCGAGGACCGTGAGCGGTACATACTGCCGGGACCAGTCGGGCATCGAGGCCCGCAGCGGCACCGCCCACAGCCACGACAGCACCAGCGTGCAGACCAGTCCCACGCCCCAGGCGGCGACCACCACGACACCTCCGACGGCGGCCAGGGGCGCAGCCACCAGGTGATAGGCGCACTGCCGCCACGTCGACTCCGCACGCAGCCGGCCGGTCACTCCGCGCCAGGTGTACCAGGGCGCGGGCGCCGGGACGCGTGGCACGTCGAGTTCGAGGAGCGACCAGAAGCGGCCGCGTTGCAGGGCGGTGAGCACCCCGCTGGCGAGCAGCATCAGCAGGAGGGCGGTTCCGGTCTTCCAGGGGGCGCACAGGGCGAGCCAGAGGGCGGCCGCCGCGGGCAGCGCCAGGGGTAACCCGGCGGTGACGAAAGCGGTGTTGCGCCACGCCCAGGCCGACCAGGGCGCGTGTGCCGCGGCCCAGTCGAGTGCGCGCCGCCGCGGGCCGTTGGTTGGCATGAGACAACCGTAGACGGCCAGGTCAGGGCGGTGCCATGCAGTGGGGTTCAGGGCCGGGGTGTACCTGGCACCACCCCGGGGTCGGAACCGTGCGCTACTGACCCGGGGTGGGCCGGGCGGCTTGGCTTGAGGGCGTACCCGACCGGAAGCAGGAGACGCCATGTCCACCCTTGTGACGCCGCCCCGTTGTGCGACGCCCGCCCGCTCTCTGCCGGCCGCCGGGGGTCCGCTGTCCACGGCGCTGGTGTGCGGGGGTGCCGCTCTTCTGCCGTGGATGGTGGTGCTCGCCAGGACGCTGCCCGCGACGGCGGAGGTACGGAACTGGTCTTCGGCATGGGTGGGCCTGGACGCGGCCCTCGCCGTCGGGCTGGCCGGTACGGGGCTGTTGCTGCGGCGCCGTGACCGGCGTCATGTCCTGGCTGCGGCGGCCACGTCGGCGCTGCTAGTGATGGACGCGTGGTTCGACGTCCTGACGGCCCGGGCGGGCGTCGAGTTGCTGACGGCCGGCCTGCTGGCCGTCTGTGTCGAGCTGCCGTTGGCGGGGGTGTGCGCGCGGATCGCGGTACGGGGACTGCCGGGCCGGGATGCACGCTCCCTGGCCGGCCCGCACCGGCTCCCGGTAGAGCGATAAGCAGAGAATCGGACATATGGAAGGAATGTTAAAACCCTTCACAGGTAGGGTAATTCGCGCAGTGTGTGTATTCGCCGGTCCAGTCTCGGACCGGTCGTCCGCCCGCTGTCGGCCCATGCGGTGGAGCAGACATTTCCGTGTGCGGGACAAGACCCCCCACCCACCTCAGGGAGTGCCATGTTCACCCTCGCCTTGCCTACGCCGCCGCCACTCGCCCAGGCCCGGGGCTCCGGATTGAGTGCCGCGTTCGCGGCAGGGGCCGTCATTCCCGTGGGCGACACCCCCGGGGGAATCGCTCTCACACCCACTGGGACCCGCGCTTACGTGGCCAATCACGGCTCGAACACGGTGAGTGTGCTCGACACCGTCACCGACACCGTCATCGACACCATCGCCACAGGGGGCGGGCCCAACGCCGTAGCGTTCAGCCCGGACGGTACCCGGGCGTATGTGACCGTCGCCGACGACGGCCTCGTCAGCGTGATCGACACCGCCACGAACACCATCGTCACGGACATCGCCGTCGGGGCGGGAGCGACGGGGGTGGCCGTCACTCCGGATGGCAGTCGCGTCTACGTGACCCTGCAGAGTTCGGACACGGTGGGTGTGATCGACACCGCCACCAACACCGTCACGGCCTCCATCCCGGCCGCGGGCACGCCACTCGGACTGGTCATCACCCCGGACGGGACGCGCGCCTACGTCGCATGTCTGTTCGCGAATGCCGTCAGAGTGATCGACACCGCCACCAACACCGTCATCGCCACGATCCCCGTCGGTCCGGTTCCCATCCTGCTGGCGGTCAGCCCCGGTGGGACACACGTCTACGTCACGAACGTCGGCAACTCGACGGTGAGCGTGATCGACACGGCCACGAGCGCCGTCATCGCCACCGTCGGCGTCAGTGCTCAGCCGCGCTTCGCGGCAGTGAGCCCGGACGGCTTCCACGTGTACGTGGCGAACTCCGGCCCGGACACGGTGAGTGTGATCGACACCGCCACCCAGACCGTCGTCGAGAACATCGGCGTGGGAGACGGTCCCACCGGCATCGCGCTCCTGCCCGACGGAACGCGCGCCTACGTGACCAACGCGGTGGCGGGCACGGTCGGTGTCATGGCGACGACCGTGATTCCCGACCAGGGCTCGACGGCAGGCGGGACCACCGTGACCCTCACCGGTCACCACCTGGCCAACGCCACCGCCGTGCACTTCGGCACCGCCCAGGCTGTCATCACCGCCAACACGGCGACCTCGATGACCGTCACCGCTCCCGCCGGATCCGGTGCCGTTCCCGTGACGGTCACCACCGCGGGTGGCACCGGCACCCTCGGACACTTCTACTACGTGCCGGTCCCCGCCCTCAGCGGCATCAACCCCGCAGCGGGTCCCGTCGCGGGCAGCGATGACGAGATCGTCCTCACCGGCCGTCATCTCGCCGGAGCCATCGACGTGTACTTCGGCACCACCCGAGCCGTCATCCAAACCGTCTCCGACAACCAGGTCACCGTCAGGGCCGCCGGCGCCCCCGCACCGGGCGGCACCGCCGTCACCGTGATCACCGCCGGTGGGAGCGCGGGCGGCCTGTCCTACACGTACCTCGACCCGTCCACCGTCACCGGCGTCAGCCCCGACTCGGGACCGACCACCGGCGGCACCGAGGTGACCATCACCGGCACCGGCCTGGCCGGCACCGAGCAGGTCACCTTCAACGGCATCCCGGCAGCCTTCACCGTCGTCTCCGACAGCACCCTGACCGCCACCACCCCGCCCAGTGGCGCCGCCGGCCCCGTCGGCGTCACCGTCACAGGCCCCGGCGGCGCCCCGGCCGGAACGTTCACCTACGTCTCCGAACCCGACATCTGACGTACGCGCCGGCCCGCCGCGCCGCGCCACACCGGTGACGGTGACCGTCCGTCAAACCGAAGCCCGTCCGGGGAGCACCTCCCGGACGGGCTTCGGCCGCACGCCCTGCCTCACGCCTGCGTCATGCCTACGTCATGCCTGCCTCACGCCAGCCGGATCACGTTCCACGACAGCGGCGCGAGGGCAGCGGTCAGGGTGCCGTCCTGGAGTGCGGTCCCGGAGACCGTTCGCGGGGCGACCCGCTCCTGGTCGTCGAGGGTGTTGCGGGCGTCCGGGTCGGTGTCCGTCAGCACGCTGTGTTCGACGACCGACGTCAACTCCAGGCCGTTCAGGGCCACTTCGAGCGGCAGCGGCTCGGTGCGGCTGCGGTTGACCGCGAACACCGTGACCGTGCCGTCGTCCGCGCGGACCGCCGTGGCGTGCAGCAGGTCCGCCTCGCCGTACTTCTTCGTCTCGTACCGCGGCGAGTCCACCCGTACGTCGAGGACCTGTCCGCGCCCGTACCTGGCGGCCTGGGCGAACGGGAAGAACGTCGTCTGCCGCCAGGACGCGCCGCCCGGCTCGGTCATGATCGGCGCGATGACGTTGACGAGCTGGGCGAGGCACGCGACGGTCACCCGGTCCGCGTGCCGCAGCAGCGCGATCAGGAGCGAGCCGAAGACGACCGCGTCCAGCACGCTGTAGTTGTCCTCCAGGAGGCGCGGGGCCTCGGGCCAGTCCAGCGGGTCGGCCAGGGCGGACTCCTCGTGGCGGGACAGGTACCAGACGTTCCACTCGTCGAAGGAGAGATTGATCCTCTTCTTCGACTTGAGCTTCGCGCCCACGTGGTCGCAGGTCGCGACGACGTTCTCGATGAACGACTCCATGTCGACGGCGGAGGCGAGGAAGGAGTCCACATCGCCGTCGAGAGGTTCGTAATACGCGTGCAGGGAGATGTGGTCGACCAGGTCGTACGTCTCCGCCAGGACCGTCGCCTCCCACTCCGCGAAGGTGGACATGGACTGGCCCGAAGAACCGCAGGCGACCAGTTCGACGGAGGGGTCGATCTGGCGCATGGCGCGGGCGGTCTCGGCGGCGAGGCGGCCGTACTCCTCGGCGGTCTTGTGGCCGGTCTGCCAGGGCCCGTCCATCTCGTTGCCGAGGCACCACAGCCTGATGCCGAAGGGGTCCTTGTCGCCATGGGCCGCGCGCAGGTCCGACAGGGCGGTGCCCGAGGGGTGGTTGGCGTACTCCTGGAGTTCCAGGGCCTCGGCGACCCCGCGCGTGCCGAGGTTGACGGCCACCATCGGCTCGGCCTGCGGGCCGACCTTCTTCAGGAAGGCGACGTACTCGGAGAGGCCGAAGCGGTTGGTCTCGGTGGAGCGCCAGGCGAGGTCGAGGCGGCGGGGGCGCTCGTCGACCGGGCCGACCGAGTCCTCCCACTTGTAGCCGGAGACGAAGTTGCCGCCGGGATAGCGGATCGCGGTGACTCCCAACTCCCGTACGAGGTCCAGCACATCGGTGCGCAGACCCGCCTCGTCGGCCGCGGGATGGCCCGGCTCGAAGACTCCGGTGTAGACGCAGCGGCCGAGGTGTTCGACGAAGGATCCGAAGAGACGGGGGTCGACCTCGCCGACGGTGAAGGCGGGGTCGAGGGCGAAGCGGGCAGTGCGCATGGTGTCCTTTCGGGAGTGTGCAGCCTGTTCAGGCTGAGCCTCGGGACGGGAGCGACAGCGGCACGCTGCGGTTCAGGTCAGGTCGTCCCATGCCCTGCCCTTACTGTTCGATATTCCGGATCATGCTCGTAACTTCGAACGGGACCGTAAGGAGTAAGCGCTTTCGCGTCAATGCTTTGCGCAAAAGTCGACCCCCGCCCGATGGCCGGGCGGGGGTCGTGGTGAAGAGTGCGGGCCGTGAAGGGGCGGCGGCTCGCGCTAGCCGGCGAACGCCGGTTGCGGCAGGCCCTTTCCGGCGCCGGGGAGTACCAGCAGCGAACCGGACATCGGGTGCGGGGCGGCCAGGCCCGTACGGGCCGTCGTGATGTACAGGTCGGTCAGGCCGGCGCCGCCGAACGCGCAGGCCGTCGGGCGGCGCACGGGGAGTTCGAGCACGCGGTCCAGCGCGCCGGACGGCGTGTAGCGGCGGACCACGCCGCCGTCCCACAGCGCCACCCACACACAGCCGTCGGCGTCGACGGTGAGGCCGTCCGGGAATCCGGCGCCCTCCTCGACGGTCGCCAGCGTCCGCCGGCCGACCGGGCGCCCGTCCTCGTCCACGTCGAAGACGTCGATCCGACGGGTGGGCGTGTCGTTGAAGTACATCAGCCGTCCGTCGGGGCTCCAGCCGACGCCGTTGCTGATGGTGACGTCGTCCAGCACCGTCCGGGCCGTGCCGTCGGGGGCGAGGCGGGACAGCGTGCCGCCGCCCGGCGCCTCGTCGTAGCGCATCGTCCCCGCCCACAGCGAGCCGTCGGCCGCGACCGCCGCGTCGTTGCCCCGGCGGCCGGGGACGGGCTCGCGGTGCAGCCACCGGAAGTCGCGGCCCCCGGGGCCCTCGGGCCCGTAGAGGCCGACGCCGTCGCGGAGGTTCACCACCAGGCCGCCGCCCGCGCGCGGCTTGGCGGCGCCCACGTGCTGTTCGGTCGCCAGGACCGTACGACGGCCGGAGGCGGGGTCGTAGGTGTGCACCCTGGACCCGAGGATGTCGACCCAGATCAGCCGCTGGGCGGCGGTGTCCCAGGTCGGCCCTTCGCCGAGGGCCGCATGCGCGCGTACCGCGACGTCGAGGCCGGTCACCCCACGCTCCGGTGCCCGAGCCGCTCCGACAGCTCGGCCGCGCCCTTCACGGCGAGCTGCTCCAGCTCCACCCGGCGCTCGTCGCTCCAGCGGATCATCGGGATGGAGATGGACAGCGCGGCGACGACCTGCCCCGCCCGGTCGCGCACGGGCGCGGCGACGCAGCTGACGTCCGGATTGGACTCCCGGTTCTCCACGGCCACGCCCCGGCTGCGGATCTCGGCGAGGGCCTCGCGCAGGACGGCCGGATCCGTGATGCTGTTCGGTGTCATCGCGGCCAGTTCGACGCCGTCCGGGACCCGCGAGGTCAGCTCCGGGTCGGAGAGGGAGGCGAGGAGCATCTTGCCCACGGACGTGCAGTGGGCGGGCAGGCGCCGGCCGGCGGCGGAGACCATGCGCACCGCGTGCGTGGAGTCCACCTTGGCGATGTAGATGACGTCGGTGCCCTCCAGGATCGCCACGTGCACGGTCTCGTCGCAGGTCTCGGCGACGGAGCGGGCGACCTGCTGGCCCTCTGCGGCGAGGTCCAGCTGCTCGGCGTAGCGGCTGCCGAGCTGGTACGGCCGGACGCCGAGGCGGTAGCGTCCCGGCTGCCCCGGCACCTGGACGATGTAGGAGCGGGCGGCGAGCGTGGTGACCAGCTCGTGCACGGTGGTGCGTGGCAGCTGGAGTCTGCGCACGATGTCGGGGGCGGAGAGCGTGCCGTCCCCGTCGAGGAAGAGCTCGAGAATGTCGAGAGCCCGGGTCACGGCAGGTACGAGGCGTCCCACAACCGGCCCCCTCCTTGCGTCTGTGGTGACTGTGTTCGAAATCTCAACAGTCGATCGGCATGACGAACACAGGCTAGTCATAGTGGCTTGGCCGGGCAATGGCCCTGCGGTGCGGACGTTGCGGGAAGTGACGAGGGTGCAGCTCTGCGGCGTGCCTTTGGCTGTCGGCGTGCACCGATACCGCATACCTCTGACGGTCGGCGTGCCCGGGCTGTCGGCGTCCACGGCTACCGGCGGGCCCTGGGGCCGCCGAGTTCGCCGCGCAGCCGCTGTGTCCGCAGCACCAGCTCCAGCTCGAAGCGGCGGTCGGGGTCGTCGATCTCGCCGCCCCACAGTTCGCGGATCTGCCGGAGGCGGTAGCGGACGGTCTGCGGGTGGACGCCCAGGCGGGCCGCGACCTCCGGAGCCCCGCCCCGGGTCTCCAGCCAGGCCAGCAGTGTCTCCGCGAGGCGGCGCTGGTGCGTGGGGCCGCAGTGGGCCAGCGGTGCCAGGCACCGTGACGCCAGGTCGTCGATCAGCTCCTCCGGCTGCAACAGGACGAGCGCCTCCGTGTGCTGCGTGCAGTGCAGCACCTCGCCGCCCGGCAGCAGCCCGCGCTCCATGAGCCGTACCGCCGCCTCCGCCCAGCGCAGCGACTTCGCCGCCTCGGCCAGGGGGACGGGCGGGCCGATCGCGCCCGCCCAGCCGGTCAGGGCGCGGTGCAGCAGCTCCGGACGCCCGGCGGCGTCCGGCTCCGGCACGACCATGTGGGGCTGCTCGTACTCCATGTCGAGCAGTACACCCTGCCCGACCGCGGGGGCGACGGCCTCGCGCGCCGGACGCAGCAGTACGCCCACGGCGACCTTGTCGGGCAGCGGCCAGCCCACCCGGGCGGCCCGCTCGGCGAGCGCGTCGGCCGGGTCGCCGCGGTGGTGCTCGGCGAGCAGCAGCTCCATGAGACGCCGCTGAAGGCGCAGGCGCTCGCCCGCCTGCCGGGCCGCGGCCTCGGCGTAGCCGCGTACGGACTGGTCCACCAGGCCGTCCAGATACTCGTAGCCCGCGTCGACCAGTTCGTACATCGCCGGAGGCGGGATCTCGACCTGCTGGCCGATCTCCGCGAAGCGGCGCCAGGCCAGGCGTACGCCGAGCCGGTAGATCGCCTGGAGGGAGTCGAGGCTGCGGCCGTTCAGTCCCTCGCCGCGGCCGAACTCCTGGAAGACCTCGGGAGGGACGCGGGGGCGGCCCTCGGCGGTCTCCAGGTGCTGGACGAAGACCTCGATGGCGCGGCGGATGCCGACCAGTGCCATGGGCTCGCCGGAGTCGTCGAGAACGACGGGCAGATGCGGGTACTCACGGCGGATCTCGCACAGGATCTCCTCGGCGAGCAAGGGTGCCTCGGCCATCGCGAGCGCCGCGAACTGCCGCACCTGGAGACGCGGCACATCCCGCCAGGCCGAACGGGTCGGCAGGGCCGACGGACGGGCGGTCACGGGGCTGCTCCTGGAGTCGGTTTCTCCCGGCGGGCAGGCACCGTCAGCGCTCCTGGCCGGTGTGCTCGTATGTGATCAGTGGGGTGTTCGGCTGGTCCGGGGTCGCGTCGAGCAGGGCGACGATGCCGAGCGCGGCGCCCACGGCGAGTGCGGTGGCGGCCACGACGGTGAGAGCGGCGGCAAGCAGTCTGGACATCGCAGGGTGAGCCTCTCTGTCGGAGGTCGTCCCCACCCCAGCGCTCCACGGGACCGAAGGCGCACGGCCCCGTGGTCCCTGCCCGGCTTGCCGGTCCCGTCCGGCAAGTCCTCAGTCTCGGCAATGCATTGACACCCCGTCAAGGGTGCGCCTACGGTTCCCGGCCCGTACCGCACGCGCACTTTCCCTCTCGGTGTCGACTCACCCGTGGACATGCATATCCACCCGTACCATCCGCCTCACCTGGTGTGTCGAGCCGTCTCACGCCCCTGGAGTGCCCGGATGCGCCGAACCGCCTCACCCGTCTCCTTGATCCTGCTGGGCCTCGGGACGTTCCTCCTCGTGCTGGCCCCGCTGCTCGCCTGGTACGTGAAACCGCGTGCCGCCGTGAATCCGATCGACATCGACACCACCGCCGTCTACACCGGCACCGGCAGCGTCTTCGACGTCGACAAGGTCGACACCGTGGCCGGCCAGAAGATCACCGTCACCCAGCGCGTGCGCGGGAACGTCGCCGACAGCGAGCGCAGCGGCAAGGCGGTCTGGGACGTGACGACCACCGTCGACACGGACAAGTCGCTGCCGGCCGCCGACCCGCACGACGCGCTGGAGTTCATGCCGGGCCGCTGGGTCACCGACCGGAAGACCAACCGGCCGGCGCACTGCTGCCGGGAGAAGCCCTACTTCGAGGGCGACGCCTATCTGAAGTTCCCCTTCGACGTGCGCAAACACGCCTACCGCTGGTGGGACAACTCCCTCGGCGCGACCGTGACCCTCACCTACTCGGGCGTCAAGAAGATCCAGGGCTACGAGGGTTACCGCTTCACCGGCACCGTGCCCGCGACGCGGACCGGAACCCGCCTGGTGCCGGGCGCCCTGGTGGGCCGCCCGAAGAGCAGCCAGGTACTGGCCGAGGAGTGGTACGCCAATCACGGGATCGAACTGGTCGCCGACCAGCGCACCGGACGGGTGCTCTACGCCCAGGTCGGGCCCCGCAAGACGCTGCGGGCGCCGGGCGCGAAGAAGGACGCGGTCGTCCTCCTCGACAGCCGGAAGATCGCCTTCACCGCGGCCACCCAGAAGGACCAGGTCGAGCAGGCGAAGAAGGAGAGTGGTCAACTGCGCATGGTGGGGCGGACGTTGCCCATCGGTGCCGGTGTGGCGGGATTCGTCCTCGCTGTGGTGGGTGCCGTTTTGGTGGTACGCGGGCGCTCACATCCCGATACGTCCGAGTCCTCCCCGCCTCCGCCCACGATATGACGTGGCGTCAGCTCCACAAACCCCGGAAATTGTCACCTCGGTGAGTAGCCGCGCCGGACCGCTCGGCGAAAACTGTCCCACCCCACCCGAGCACAACCCGGCCACACCCGAGCGACAAGAAGAGCTCAGACCCCCCAGAAGGTCCCCCCGCACGGCCGACCGGCGAGCTGCCCGCCCGCCCTCCCCACGCTGAGTTCCGCACCCCGAGACGAGTTGGAGCACCCATGCCCCAGCACGTGCCGTCCTCACTGCGCGACGCCTTCCCGCCTGCCGCGCAGTACCCTCCGGACCCTCCGGCGCTCCCCCCACAGCCGCGCCGTATCGTCTTCCTCGCCCATCGCGATCTCGGCAATCCCGCGGCGGGCGGCTCCGAACTGCTCGTCGACCGGCTCGCCGACGGACTGACCCGCCTCGGACATCAGGTCACCCTGCTGTGCGGCGGACCGGCCTCCCCGGGGCTCCCGGCTCCTCCCCCGGGCTCTCGGCCTCGCTCGAACGGGGACCCCCATGAGCGGGGAGGTACCCCCCGGCACGACTACCGCGTCGTCTCGGCGGGCGGCGACCTCGGCCATTACCTGCGCGCCCGGTCCGCCTTCCACCGCCGGGTCGGCGCCTGCGACCTGCTCGTCGAGGTGTGCAACGGCATGCCGTACCTGGCTCCGCTGTGGCATCGCGGGCCGACCCTGTGCCTGGTCAACCACGTCCACACGGACCTGTGGCGGATGCGGTTCGGCGGGCCCCTGGCGCCGGCCGCGCGGCTGGGCCGAAGACTCGAACACTGGGCACTGGCCGGTGCGCAGCGCCGGAACCTGCTGGTCGCCGTCTCGCCGTCGACGGCACACGCGTTGCGCGCGATCGGCGTCGAGCGCGAGCGCATCCGGGTCGTGCACAACGGGGTCGAGGAACCGGGGCCGCGCGCGCCGCGTTCGCCCGAGCCGCTGTTCGTGGCGATGGGACGGCTCGTCGAGTACAAGCGGATCGATCTGCTGCTGCGGCTGTGGGAGCGGGTACGGCCGGTCACCGGCGGCCGCCTGGTGATCGTGGGCGACGGACCCGAACGGGCGCGCCTGGAGCAGCTCGCGGGGCCCGGCGTGGAGTTCGCCGGGCATGTCTCCGAGGCCGAGAAGCACCGGCTGCTGTGCGCGGCCTGGCTCCTGCTGCACCCCTCGGCGGTCGAGGGCTGGGGCCTGGTGGTGACCGAGGCCGCCGCCCGTGAGACCCCGGCGATCGCCTTCGACGTACCCGGTCTCAGGGACTCCGTGGCCGACGGCGAGACGGGAGTGCTGGCCCGCGGCGAGTCGTCCTTCGCGGCGGCCTGGTGCGCCCTCGCGCTCTCCTCCCACCGCCGTGAACTGATGGGCAAGGCGGCCCGCGACCGCGCCGCCCAGTACCGCTGGAAGCACACGGTCCGCCAGTTCAGAGCGGTGGCGGCGGAGGCGGTGAGGGGCCGGACCCCATGAAGGATCCCTCGATACGCCGCTCCCTCGCCCTCTTCCGTGCCTTCCGGCACGAGCAGGAGGACCCCGAGGCCTGCTACTCCCTGCTCGCCCGGGACGCCGCCGACCAGGTGGAGGCGTACGGCGGCCCGGTGAAGGCCCGTACCGTCGTCGACGTCGGCGGCGGGGGCGGCTACTTCACCGAGGAGTTCCGGCGGCGCGGGGCCGGCGCCTACCTCTTCGAGCCGGACGTAGGGGAGCTCGGCCCGAAGCCCCCCGCCGGGTCCGTCGTCGCGGACGGATATCTGCTCCCCCTCGCGGACGCGGTCGCCGACGTCTGCTTCTCCTCCAACGTTCTCGAACACGTGGCCGATCCGCAGACCTTCCTCAGCGAGATGGTGCGGGTGACCCGGCCCGGCGGGCTGATCTACGTGTCGTTCACCAACTGGCTGTCCCCGTGGGGCGGTCACGAGTGGGCGCCATGGCACTACCTGGGCGCCGAGCGGGCCCGCGCCCGCTACCGCCGGCGCACCGGACGGCCCGCCAAGCACACCCTCGGCGAGAACCTCTTCGCCGTGCACATCGGACCCACCCTGCGGCAGGTGCGCGCCCGCGACGACGTCACGGTCGTCTCGGCGCGCTCCCGCTACTGGCCGTTCCTCGCGGAAGCCGTCGCGAAGGCGCCGGGGCTGCGCGAGTTCGCCACCTGGAACCTCCTCCTCATCCTCCGGCGGTGTCCACCATGACGAGCACGGTCCAGGCCCCTCCTCCCGCGCCGGTACGACCTGTAGGGACCGCCGAGGGGCCGCCGGAAGGCCCGCGGTCGCGGCGCTGGCTGCTGGGGTTCTGGGCCGTGGTGTTCGTCCTGTTCCTGGCCGTGCACCCCGGGCGGACGACGTTCGACACCAAGCTGGGTGTCGCCCTCGATCCTTGGCAGTTCCTGTCCGACCTGGGGCAGCTGTGGCACGACCGGGGCGGCTTCGGCGGCATCCAGGACCAGTACGTCGGCTACGCCTGGCCGATGCTGCCGTACTACGGGCTGTGCAAGCTGATCCACCTCCCGGTGTGGCTCGCGGAGCGGCTGTGGTTCTCCCTCGTCGTGTCCGTCGCCTTCTGGGGCGCGCTGCGGCTGGCCGAGCGGCTGCGGATCGGCACCGGCCCGGCACGGCTGCTCGCCGCCGTGGCGTACGCGCTGTGGCCGGTGTTCACGGTCGTCGTCGGCTCGACCTCGGCCGCCGCGCTGCCCGGCGCGTTCCTCCCGTGGGTGCTGCTGCCGCTGACGAACGAGCGGCACAGCGCCCGGGTCGCGGCCTTCCGCTCGGCCCTGTTCATCCCGTTCATGGGCGGCGTCAACGCCGCCGCGACCCTCGCCTCGCTCCTGCCCGTCGGCCTCTACCTGCTGTCCCGCCCGCGCGGACCACGCCGGCGCAAGCTGATCGGCTGGTGGGTCCTCGGCGTGCTCCTGGCGACGGCCTGGTGGGTGGTCCCGCTGCTGATGCTCGGCATCTACGGCGAGAACTTCCTTCCCTACGTGGAGACTGCGCGGACCACGACGGACACCATGTCGGCGGTCGAGTCGCTGCGCGGCGCCGGGAACTGGGTGGCGTATCTGCACTTCGGCGAGGCCTGGCTGCCGGCCGGCTGGACCGTCGCGTCCTCCGTCCTCGTGATCGTCTGCTCGGCGCTCGCGGCCGGCCTCGGTCTCGCCGGGCTCGCCAGACGGGATCTGCCCGAGCGTCGCTGGCTGGTGCTGACCGTGCTGGCGGTCGCGCTCATCACCCTGGCCGGGTACGGCGGTTCGTTCGGCGCGCCCTTCCACGGGGTCGTCCAGGACTGGCTGAACGGCTGGCTCGTCCCCTTCCGCAACATCTACAAGTTCCAGACGGGGCTCGCTCTCGCGCTCGTGTTCGGCCTGGCCCATCTGCTGGGGGTCGCCGCGCAGGCCCGCGGGGCGCGTCCCGTGCGCGGCCGCCGGTTCGCTCCGCTGATCGCCGCCGTGCTGATCCTTCCGGGACTCGCCTGGCCCTACCTCAACGGCTCGGTCCTGCAGCCCGGCTCCTTCCAGGAACTCCCCCGGTACTGGCACACGACGGCCGACTGGCTGAAGAAGTACTCGCCCGACTCCCGGGCGCTCGTCGTCCCGGCCACCGCGCACGGCATCTACACCTGGGGCTCCCCCATCGACCAGCCCCTCGACGTGCTCGCCGACTCCCGCTGGGCCCAGCGTGACTACGTGCCCTTCGGCACCCCCGGCAACCGGCGCGCGCTGGACGCGGTCGAGCAGGCCCTGATGACGGGTGGCGAAGTCCCGGGCCTGGCCGACTACTTGAGCCGGGCCGGGCTCTACTACGTCGTCGTACGCAACGACCTGGACCCCGACCAGATCGGCTATGTACCGACCACGACCGTGAAGCGCACGCTGGAGCAGTCCGGCTTCCAGCGTGTCACCGGCTTCGGCCCGGTCATGACCGGGGGACGGATCGCGGACGACACCCCCATGCAGGTCGAGGGCCTGTATCCGCGCCAGCGCGCCGTGGAGATCTACGAGCCGGGCACGGACGTACCCCGGCCCGGGCAGGCCGGGCTCACCCCCGTCGCGGGCACCGCCGTCGTCTCCGGCGGCCCGGAGTCGCTGCTGCCGCTGTCCGCCGACCCCGCGATGCGCGACCGGGCGGCCGTGCTGACCGGCGACAGCCACCCCGGCCTCGGCGCCCCGGAGATGCAGGTGGTGGGCGACGGGCTGCGCAGGGCGGACACCCGCTTCGGGCTGGTCAACTCCAACACCTCGTACACGTATACGCGTGACGAGCGGAACGCGAGCGACAGCGCCCAGGATCCCGGCAGGCCACCGCACCAGATCCTGCCGGCCAAGGGCCTCGACCGTCAGACGGTGGCCGAACTGCGCGGGGCCCGCTCGGTGACGGCGTCCTCCAGCGGCAACTGGCTGTTCCACCTCCCGCAGTACGACCCGGTGAACGCGTTCGACGGCAACCCGGACACGGCGTGGGCGGAGGGCGCGGCGGGCTCGGCCGACGGGCAGTGGCTGCGGATCGCCTTCACCGGGTCCGTGGACCTGCCGTCGTCGTTCAAGGTGACCCCGCTGCCGCAGGGCGGGGTGCGGTCGGCGGCGACGCGGGTGCGCGTGGAGACGGAGAAGGGTTCCGTCACCAGTTATCTCCAGCCCGACGGCATGACCCAGAAGATCAACGTCCGTCCCGGCTCGACGAGTTGGCTGAAGATCACGATCCTCGACTCGGTGGAGCGGCGGACCGGGCTCACCGGAGCGGGCTTCTCGGAGATCCGGATCCCGGGTGTGCAGGTGACCCGGATGCTCCGGCTCCCCACGGACGCCTCCGGGTCCGACGCCGCGGCCGAGATCGTGTCGCTGCACCGCGCCGCCGACCCCACCGGCCTCTCCCCGACGGGCACGGAGGCGGGCCTGCACCGCCGCTTCTCGACGGCGGCGGCGGGGACGTACGAGGTGAAGGCGAGCGCGGTGCCGATCGCGGGCGAGGGGCTGGACCGGCTGCTGTACGAGGTGGCTCCGGACCAGCGGAGCCGGATCACCGCGACGGCCGGCTCGACGGCGAAGCTCGGCGCCGGCCTGTCGGCGCGCAATCTCACCGACGGGGATCTGACCACCGCGTGGATCGCCGGGGACAACCCGACGATCCAGCTGAGCTGGCCGGGCAAGCAAGCGGTCGGCTCCCTCGTCCTCGCCCCGGCGGGCGGGCTCTCGTCCCGTCCGACGAAGGTGTCGATCAGCTCCCCGGACGGGGCGGCGATCGCCGGGGTCGACGAGAACGGCTGGGTCCGCTTCGACCCGATCACCACCGATCGGCTGGACATCACCGTCACGGAGACGGCCCCCGTCACGGTGCACAACCCGGTCGCGGACGACGACCTGCAACTCCCCGTGGGCCTCACGGAGGCGTACATCCCGGCCCTCGACCAGTACCGGACGCCGCAGCCGTCGAGCACCCGGACGTTCTCGCTGCCGTGTGGGAAGGGGCCGGTGCTCGCGATCGACGGCAAGCTGTACGAGACGAGCGCGAGGGGGACCGTACGGGATCTGGTCGAGCGCCGGGGCATCGAGCTGACGCTCTGCCGGAAGGGGCGTGCGAGCGCGGCGGTGGACCTCGGCTCGGGAGCGCACCGGGTCGAGGCCGGGGACGCGGGGCCGCTGGCGGTGACGGACGTGACGCTGACCCGTGGGACGGTCACCGAGGCCGCGGCCGCCGGGCGGGCGCTGCGGATCGCCGACTGGCTGGGCGACCGCCGCGCGGTGACGGTCGAGGGGGGCGCGGCCTCGTACCTGACGACGTACGAGAACTACAACGACGGCTGGGAAGCCACCCTGAACGGCAGGAAACTCACGCCGGTACGGCTCGACGGCTGGCAGCAGGGCTGGCGCGTCCCGGCCGGCGCGGGCGGCACGGTCAAGCTGTCGTACGCGCCCTCGACGACGTACGAGGCCGGGCTGATCGGCGGCGGGGCCGGTGTGGCGGCCCTCGTGGGCCTCGCCCTGTGGCGGCGCCGCGCCCCCAACGCCGACGAGCCGCAGCCGCTGCCGCCGGCGCCCGGCCTCTGGCTCGGCACGGTGGCGCTGACGCTGGTCGGCGTCGTGATCGCCGGGTTCTTCGCCCTGCTGGTGCCGGTGCTGGCGCTGCTGGCGTGGAAACGGCACGCGCTGCTCGTACCGATCGCGTTCCTGGCGCTCGCGGGGGCGGGGATCGCGGCGGCGACGGGGGCCGGGTCGCCGGTGTCGGCGAGCGAGGGCGCGTTCGGTCCGGTGGCTCAACTGCTCGCGCTGATCGGGCTGTTCGCCGGTCTGGTGAGCATCCCGGAGCCGGTTGCCTCCGGCGGTGACGGGACGACGCACCGGGGCGCTGCCTCCGGCGGTGACGGGACGACGCACCGGGGCGGAGTACCGCCCGGGGCGCAGGCCCCGGCGGAGCCGTTGCGGACGGAGCCGTTGCCGCGGCGGCCTCGCGGCGGGAGCCTCCTGGGCAAGAAGCCGGGGGCGAAGCCCAGCGAGGAGAAGCCGGGGGCCACGGGCGCACCGGGCGCCGAGGCCGCAAGCGCACCGGGCGCCGGGCCCGCAAGGACACCGCATGCCGAGCCCGCGGGCTCGCCGCAGGGTGAGCCCGCGGCCGGCCACACCGTCTCCGCGCGCGGTCCCGGCCGCCAGGAGCCCGATCCGCCGACGGCACGTCCGCCGCTGCGCGGGCCGGGGTTCAGGGACGCCGCGCCGGACGACGACACGGGGAAGGGAGATACCCCATGACCGCGGTGGAGCACCCGGCACGCGACGGCACGAACGGCCCCGCGCGGCGGCCGCGGCGCATCCCGTTCCCCGTGGTCGACGAGGTGGCCCGGCACTGTCTCCAGGAGGAGGAGCCGGAGACGGTCCACATCGAGGTGCATCTGCCGGGCCGCCTGGACCCGGCCCGCCTGCGCACGGCGTTCACGCGGGCCCTGCACCGCCACCCCCGCATCCTGATGCGCGAGGCCGAGGGCCCCTGGTACCGCCGTCGCTACGAGTGGGAGCTGACGCCGGACCCGGACGTGGACGTGGTGTCGTTCCCGCCGCCGGACCGGGACGCCCTCAAACACGCCCGGGACCGCGCCCTGGGCGCCGCCCCGCCGCTCACCGCCTCGCCGCCGATCCGCCTCGAAGTGGTCGACGAGGACGACCCGTCGCACGGCACCGTCCTCTTCCTCACCATCAACCACACCGCCCTGGACGGCCCCGCGTGCCTGCGCGTCCTGGCCACCGCGGCGGAGCTGTACGGCGGCCGCGACAACTCCCCGTCGGCGCCTCCCGTACGGACGCCGGACGCTCCCCTGGAGCAGGTGGACACCCCGTCGACCTGGACCCCGCCCGCCCGCGTGGCCCACGGCGCTCCCGAGCCCTCCCCCGGCAACGGCGTACTCGTCACCGAACTGTCCGTCCCGCACCGCCCCAAGGGCGCCCCCTACACCGTGAACGACCAGCTCATGGTCGCCACGGCCCTGATGATCGCCCACTGGAACCGGGAACACGGCGCCCGCCCCCGCCCCCTGCGCATCACCATGCCCGTCGACGACCGCCCGCGCGGCACGGACATGCCCATCGGCAACGGCACCCGCCTGGTCGAAGTCCCCTTCGCTCCCGCGGAGTTGACCTCCGTCGACCGCGGTTCCATGCCCGACCTGCTCCGCCGCACCGCCGACCGCACCCGCGCCCTCAAATCCCTTCCGCGCCCCCAACTGGGGCACGGTGCTGCTCTGTTGACCGCGCCCGTGGTCCCCGTCCCCTGGCGCGCGGCCCTGACCCGCGGTCTGCGCAGGGCCGCCGCACCCTGGACGTCGACCACCCTGCTGAGCAACATCGGCCGCATCCCGTACGCCCTGGACTTCGGCGACACGGCGGGCCGGGCCCGCGCGGTGTGGTTCTCGGCGCCCGCGCGGATGCCCCGGGGCCTGACGGTCACCACCGCCTCCACCGCCGGCCGCCTCCATCTGGCCCTGCGCTGGTCGCGCACCCTGCTCAGCCACGGCGACGGCGCCCACCTCCGCGATCTGTTCGAGCAGAGTCTGCACGCCACGCAGGAGCGCCACCCATGACGACAACCACCCCCGTACGCAATGGACTTCGGGACTTCTATGAGGATCCCGCCGTCCCCGTCGCCTCCGGCACCCCGCGCAGCCTGCGGCAGGCCCGCATGCTGGCCGCCGCCCTCGGCCCGGCCACCGCGGGCGCGAAGACCGTTCTCGACATCGGCTGCGGCGACGGCACCGCGGCCGCCACCGCGGCCCCGTTCCTCGCCGGGCACCGGCTCGTCGGTGTCGACTGGTCCCAGGACGCCCTCAGGCGCGCGCACACCCGGCTGCCGTACGCCGTGCGCGGTGAACTCACCGACGGGGGGCTGCCGTTCGCGTCCGCCACCGCCGACGCCGTCCTGTTCAGCGAGGTGATCGAGCATCTCGTGGACCCGGACGGCGCCCTCGACGAGATCCGCCGCGTGCTGCGCCCCGGAGGTCATCTCATGCTCTCCACCCCGAACCTGGCCGCCTGGTACAACCGGGCGCTGCTGCTCGCCGGCGTACAGCCCGTCTTCTCGGAGGTCAGCCTGCGCGCGATCCACGGCCGCCCGGGCACCGAGGTGGTGGGCCATCTGCGGCTGTGCACCGCCCGTGCGCTGCGGGAGCTGATGACGGCATCGGGCTTCGAGGTCGTACGGCTGCGGGGTGCGCCCTTCCACGGCGTACCGCGCCCCCTGCGCCCGCTGGACCGCCTCGCCTGCGCGGTCCCGTCGGCGGCCTCGCTGCTGCTTCTGCACGCCCGAAGGACGTAGGCCGTGTGGTGGGGAGTGGCCGCGGCCCTGCTGGCGAACGTCCTCTACAGCACCGGGTTCGTCCTGGAGAAGCGGGCGCTCGCGAGCCTGCCTGAGGTGGACATCCGCCGCCCCGCCCGACTGCTGCGCCTGGTCCTGGGCAGCCCGCTGTGGATCGGCGGCTCGCTGTCCCTGGCCGCCGGATTCGGGGCCCAGCTCGCGGTCTACCGCACCCTGCCGATCGCCGCCGCCCAGGGCATCTTCGTCTCCGGCCTGGTCCTCCTGGTCCTGCTCTCCGCGCGCCTGCTCGGCGAGGAGACGACAGGCCGCGAGCGGTACGCGCTCGGCGCCATCCTCGCCGCGTTGCTGATGGTGGTGCTGTCGCTGCGCGAGGGCTCGGACAAGGTCAGCCGAAGCGCCCCCGTTCCGCTGATCCTCCTCGTCTGCGTGCCGTCGCTGGCGATGGGCGTCTGGCTGTACGGGTCCGCCGAGCGCCGCGCCCGCCATCGGCACCGGATGCCCACGACCGGGGTCGAATACGGCGTGGCGGTGGGCCTGTTGTACGGGGTCAGCTCGCTGGCGATCAAGGGGGTGTCGAGCTATCTGACGCCGGCCGACGGGCTGGGCGGGGCGGTGGTCGGCCTGCTGCGCTCCCCCTACCCGTACCTCCTGCTCTTCACCGGCGTGTTCGGCCTGGTCATGTCGCAGGCGGCGCTCCAGCGCTGCCGGGCCTCGCTGATCGTGCCCGTGTGCACCACGGTGACGTGTCTGTTCACGGCGGTGCTCGGCACGCTCGCGTTCGGCGAGGCGCTGCCGCACGAACCGCTGCGGCTGGCTCTGCGCCTGGCGGGCACGGCGCTCGCGGTCTCCGTCCTGCTGGCCATGCCGAAGCACGACACCGCACCCCAACCCTCCGCCGCGCCAAAGGAGTTGACGCCACCGTGAACCCCGACGACCCGCTGCTGAAGATACTGGCCTGCCCGCTGGACAAGGGTCCGCTGCACCTGCTCGTACCGGACTCCGAGAAGGACGGGGTGCTCTACAACCCGCGCCTGCACCGCCGTTACCCCATCGTCGACGGCATCCCGCAGCTGCTGCCGTCCTCGGGCGAACAGGTCACCGAGGACGAGCACGAGGAGCTGCTGAGGCGGATGACCCCATGACCCTCACACTGGCCGCCCGGCTCGCCCCGTTCCTGCCCACCCGCCTGGTCGCGGCGGCCGCCCGGCTCCTCTACCCTCGCTTCGAACCGGAACTCGCCCGCCTCGGCGACCTCTGCCCGCCGGACTGCCGCACGGCGGTGGACGTCGGCGGCTGGTACGGCCCCTGGACGCGCCTCATGTCGAGACGGGCCGACCGGGTCGTCACCATCGAACCGGTCCCCCACCTGGCGCGGCTGCTGGCCGCCGTCGCCCCGCCCAACGTCCGCGTGGTCCGGGCCGCCGCGTCCGACCGTCCGGGCACGGCCCCTCTCTGGCTGCCGCCGGACGACGCGGGCGACCGGGGCGTCTCCTCCCTGGTCCGCCGGGACATCCACGCCCGCGCGCTGGAGGTCCCGTGCGTCACCCTCGACGGCCTGGGCCTGCGCGACGTCGGCTTCGTCAAGATCGACGTGGACGGCAACGAGCTGGCGGTCCTGCGGGGCGCGACCACCCTACTCACCCGCGACCGGCCGGCCCTGTTCATCGAACTGGAGACCAGGATCCAGCCGATCGGCCCGGTCGTCGACTTCCTCGCCGGCCTCGGCTACGCGGGCTGGGTCCTCCCCGGCCGGACCTGGCTGCCGCTGGACCGGGCGATCCTGGAGGCGCACCAGGCCCGGACGTCGTACGTGGTCTCGCACGGCCTGCTGCGCCGGGCCCTCCCCTTCCGCGGCCCGCGCTATGTGAACTCGGCGCTCTTCCTCCCGGACGGCCGCCGCCCGGGCGCCCGGCGGGTGCGCGACGATGGACCGCATGCCCTCCGCAAAGCGACCCGACCGATCCGGTCCTCCCCCTAGGCCCGCTCGGTCCACCGGAGCCGCCGGATCCGCCGGCCCGTTCACGTCTCTCGACTTCCAGCTGGTCCTGCTGCGCCGCATGGCCGACCACAACCCGGACCTCGTCGACGACGCCCGCCGGAAACTGGGCGTCTCGGCCGCCGACATGCGCGAGGCGAACCGCCGCTGGCAGGCGATGCTGCACGCGCCGCGCGGGCGGGCCGCCGCCTCGCGCTACCGCTCGGTCCTCGGCACCCCCGAATCCGTGACCGAGCGCCGGATCGGCGACCTGACCTGCGAGGCCTGGCAGTGGCCGCTCCCCCTCTGGCCCGACCTGCGCTTCGAGGTCCTGGTGGCCCAGAAGGGCGCGGTCTGGAACGAGTGGCTGGTACGGGCACCGGGCGCGCCGGCCCCTGAGCTGCGCACGTCGGCGGACCTGCGCCCCTGGTGCTGCACGGTCGACGAGGTGGCCCGCGCCTTCGCCCCCGCCCGCCCGCTGGAGGGCACGGCCCCCACCCGCTGGGGCCTGTCGTTCACGGCCGCGGACGCGGAGGGCGTCCGACGGGAGTGCGCGGCGGAGTTCACCTGGGGGCTGCTTCAGCGGGTGTCGGTCACCGGGCAGCCGCGATGACCGCGTCCACGACCACGGGCAGCGAGTTTGGGTGCAGCCACAGGAAGAGGTTCGGTTCGACGAGTTCCAGCTCCATGACGACCGGACGGCCCTTTTCGTCGTCGACGAGGTCCACGCGCGCGTAGAGCAGTTCGGGGGCGTCCGGTACGGCGGCCAACGCGCTTTCGGCGACGGCGAGTTCGTCCGGGGTCGGCTGCCAGGGCCGCAGCCGGGGGTGGGGGATCTTGTCGGCGTCGTAGGGCGTGCCGGGGGCGAGTACGGCCCCCTTTCGGCTGGCGTGCAGAAAGCGACCGCCGAAGAACTGGAGCGCCCGCTCGCCGGTGGTGTCGATGTGGGTGAGGTACGGCTGCACCATCGCGGTGAGCCCCTGCTCGTGCATCCGCGCGAGCTGTCGTACGGCCGTCTCCCGCTCGCCCGGGGTGTAGCGGGCGGCGAGCCGGGCGCCCGCGCCTGAGGTGGGCTTCACGACGTACTCGTGGTCGTCGGGCAGGCCGAGGGGGTCACCCGGCGCGAGATACCGGGTCGGGACGACGGGAACCCCTGCCCCCGCCAGCTCCCCGAGGTACCGCTTGTCGGTGTTCCAGCGCACGACCGCCGCCGGATTGGCGAGGCGGGTGAGCTGTCCGCACCGCTCGGCCCAGGCCACGAACTCCGCCGCCCGCCAGCTGTAGTCCCACGTGGAGCGGATCACCACGAGGTCGTACGAGCCCCAGTCGGCGTCCGGATCGTCCCAGTACCGGGACGCCGCGTCGGCCCCGGCCGCCCGCAAGGCCTCGACCAGCACCGGGAGGTCGCGGTCCGCGCTGGTCTCGCCCTCGTCGGGCCGGTAGGTGACGAGCGCGATACGGGCCACGTCGGACTCTCCTCTTCGTACGTCGGATGCCGCCGCAGGCTAACAAGCGGCCGCGCAACCGGCGCAACCCATTTGACCTTCCCCTTCGGTGAAGCCCCAGCATCGGTGGCGGAACGAGGACCGAGGAACGAGACCACGGGGGAAGCGGGAATGCTCACGATCGGAGCCTTCGCGAAGGCGTGCCGGCTCTCGCCGAAGGCGCTGCGGCTGTACGACGAACTGGACCTGCTGCGCCCCGCCCGGGTCGACCCGGACACCGGCTACCGCTACTACGCGCCCGAGCAGCTGGAGCGGGCACGTCTGGTGGCGTGGCTGCGGCGGCTCGGCATGCCGCTGGCCCGCATCCGGCAGGTGTGCGCGCTGGACCCGGGCGGGGCGGCGCGGGAGATCCGGGCGTACTGGGCCCGGGTCGAGGCCGAGACGACCGCGCGCCGGGACCTGGCCCTGTTTCTCGTGGACCACCTCACCCAGTCGTCGCAGGCGCCCCAGGCGTCGCAGTCGTCCGCGTCATCCCCGTCGCCTCAGTCATCTCAGTCATCTCCGTCATCGAGGAAGGACACCATCATGCTGGAGCTGCGTTACTCAGCCCTTTCCGACATCGGCCTGGTCCGCGACGCGAACCAGGACACCGCCTACGCGGGCGCCCGCGTCCTCGCCGTGGCCGACGGCTGCGGCGCGGGCGGCGCGTCGGCCAGTACGGCGGCGGTGGAGGCCCTGAAGTTCCTGGACGAGGAGCCGCTCCCCGCCGGGGGCGTCCTCAACATCCTGGAGGACGCGGTCCAGGGCGCGGGCCGGGCGGTCCAGGACGTGGCCGCCGCCGTGGGCGGCTCCGCCCGGGACGAGATCGGCACCACCCTCACCGCGGCCGTGTGGACCGGCTCCCAGCTCGCCCTCGTCCACATCGGCGACTCCCGCGCGTATCTGCTCCGCGACGGCGAGCTGTTCCTGATCACCCACGATCACACGGTCGTGCAGTCGCTGGTCGACGAGGGCCGGCTGACGCCCGAGGAGGCCACCGTCCACCCCCAACGCGCTTTGCTTCTGAAGGCGTTGGGTGGCGGCCCGGTGCCGGACCCCGACCTGAAGCTGCACGACGCCCGCCCGGGCGACCGTTATCTGCTCTGCTCGGACGGCCTGTCCACCGTCGTACCGACCGAGGAGATCCGGCGGCTCCTGGCCGCCGCTCCCGTTCCCCAGGCGGCGGCTCGGGCCCTGGTCGACGCGGCGAACGCCGCCGGCGGTCCGGACAACGTCAGTTGTGTGGTGGCGGACGTGGTGGAGGCCGGGCGGCAGTAGGAACGCCGCCCGGCCCGCCGGGCCAGGGGGACCGTCAGCGTCGCTCGTCCCAGGCCGGGCTCTTCAGGAAGTGGGTGTCGTACAGCTCCTGGACCTCCAGCAGGCTCTCCGGCGGCACCTTGCCGTAGGCGATGCGCTCCAAATGGCGGAAGTACTCGAACCGTTCGACGCCGGGCGTGATGACGATGAGGATGTCGGCGTCGCAGCCGGGCGCGGCGGCGAAGGCGTGCGGCAGGCCGGGCGGTACGACGGCCAGGTCGCCGCGCTCCAGGGTGACGACCTGCTCGCCGGACAGGATCTGGGCGGTGCCGTCGAGCAGATAGAACAGCTCGGCGGAGCCCGCGTGGTGATGCGGCCTGGCGCCGTCGGCGCCGTTGGTGAGCGTGACCCGCTGCATGGACAGCGCGCCGCCGGTCGAGCTGCTGTCGGCCAGCAGCCGGACGGTGGTGGGGGCCCGGCCCACGACCTCGGCGTCCACGGAACGGACGATCACGGACTCGTCGAAGTCCGGCACGATGAGCGTCATCTCATGACTCCTGGGTGTGAAGGGGTGACCGGGCTCAGACGGCGAACAGCAGGGCCGCACTGGCGAGGACGACGACGGCGGTGGCGAAGTGGATGCCGAACGCGACCGCCCTGGTGCCGCCGTGGCGCAGCACGATCAGTGTGTCGCCGAGCGGCGCCAGCGCGACGACGAGCATGAACCACGCCTCGGGGCGGGCACCGGCGAAAACCAGCAGGACCAGGCCCAGGATGCCGAAGGTGGCGTCGCGCAGGCCCTTGATCTCGAGGTAGGCGGCGTCCCCGTCCGGCTTGGCGGGGACGCCGTAGCCGGCCGCCGCGGGCCGGGGCCGCAACAGGAAACGGGCGCCGATGAACAGAACGAACAGGTCGAGGACGGCGGCGAGGCCGTAGGCGGTGGCGGTGAGCATGTCCGGATCCCCCTTGCTCGGTGCTTCTGCGGTTGTTGGTGCCGGGCGCTTCCGCGGCCTTCTCGCTCGTCGCTTCGGCGCGGCGCCGCCTGCCTTCCAGACTGTTTTCTAGCGGCGCTAGCAATGAAATCGACGCTAGCATAGCGTCGACATGTTCGCTAGCGCTGCTAGAATTCCAAGCATGTCCATCCAGACGCGTCGGGAACGCGAACGAGCGGAGCGCGAGCGGCTGATCATCACCGCCGCGCGGGAGCTGGCCGAGACCGAGGGCTGGGACGCGGTGACCACGCGTCGCCTCGCCGCCGAGATCGAGTACAGCCAGCCCGTCCTCTACAGCCACTTCAAGGGCAAGGACGCCATCATGGCCGCCGTCGCCGTGCAGGGCTTCGCCGAGCTGGCGGTCGAACTGAGCGCGGCCCGCGCCGCGGCGGACGGCACGCACGGGACCCTCGCCGCCGTCGCCACGGCCTACGCCGCGTTCGCCGAGCGCCGCCCGGCCCTGTACGACGCGATGTTCACCCACGCCGTCGACCTGCCGTTCGCGACACCCGAGGCGCCCGCCGCCCTCCAGGGCGCGTTCGCCGGGCTGCTGCACGCCGTCGAACCGCTCGCCGGCGACGACGACCCGGGCCTGCTCACCGAGACCTTCTGGAGCGGTCTGCACGGCCTGGTCACGCTCATGCGCAGCGGCCGCCTGCCCCGCGAGGCCCATGCCCGCCGCCTCACCCTCCTGATCGACCGCTTCACACCGCCCCGGTGAACGGCGGCCGGGGTCGCCCACATCACTTACGAGGGACGGTTGCGCCGGCCCTGGTGTAGGAACGTTCTTGGTGTTCCGCAGGCTTTCCCCGACGTCCAGGCAAGGAGTACGCCGCGTGTCCTCCCTCTTCCCGGCCCTGTCAGGCGGTGCGGCCGAGCGGCGGCCCGCCCTGCGTTTCGGCGACCGCGCACTGACCTACGCGGAACTCGCCGCGGCCGCGGGTTGTCTGGCGGCCCGGATCAGCGGCTCGGGGCGGGTCGCCGTCTGGGCGACCCCCACTCTGGAGACCGCCGTCGGCGTCGTGGCCGCGCTGCTCGCCGGGGTGCCCGCCGTACCGCTCAACCCCAGGTCGGGAGAGAGCGAGCTCGGGCACATCCTCGCCGACAGCGCGCCGTCCCTGATCCTGGCCGCGGCCGGGGACGAACTCCCGTCCGCCGTACGGGGACTGGAGCGCGTCGACGTCGAGGTGAACGCACCCGCCGCCGGCGCCCCCGCCCCGGCCACCGGGAGCGTCACGGACGACGCCCCCGCGCTCATCGTCTACACCTCCGGCACCACCGGCCCGCCCAAGGGTGCCGTCCTCCCCCGCCACGCCATCGCCACGACCCTGGACGCGCTGGCCGACGCCTGGCAGTGGACCGCCGACGACGTCCTCGTGCATGCGCTGCCCCTGTTCCATGTGCACGGGCTGATCCTGGGCATCCTCGGTCCGCTGCGCCGCGGCGGCTCCGTACGGCACCTCGGGCGGTTCGGCACGGACGGTGTGGCGCGCGAGCTGAACGACGGCGCGACCATGGTCTTCGGCGTCCCCACCATGTACCACCGGATCGCCGAAGCCCTCCCCGACGACCCCGGGCTGGCCAAGGCGCTGGGCCGGGCCCGGCTGCTGGTCTCCGGTTCCGCCGCGTTGCCCGTCCACGACCACGAGCGGATCGCCGCCGCGACCGGGCGCCGGGTCATCGAGCGGTACGGCATGACAGAGACCCTCATGAACACCAGCGTCCGCGCGGACGGAGAACCGCGCGCCGGTACCGTCGGCGTGCCGCTGCCGGGCGTCCAGCTGCGGCTGGTCGAGGAGGACGGCTCGCCCGTCCCGTCCTGCGACGGCGAGAGCGTCGGCGAGATCCAGGTCCGCGGCCCGAACCTCTTCACCGAGTACCTCAACCGGCCCGACGCCACCGCCGCCGCGTTCACCGAGGACGGCTGGTTCCGCACCGGCGACATGGCGGTGCGCGACGCCGACGGGTACGTACGCATCGTGGGCCGCAAGGCCACCGACCTCATCAAGAGCGGTGGCTACAAGATCGGCGCCGGCGAGATCGAGAACGCGCTCCTGGAGCACCCAGGGGTGCGCGAGGTGGCCGTCACCGGGGAGCCCGACGACGATCTGGGCGAGCGGATCGTCGCCTGGGTGGTGCCCGCGGACCCCGGCACCCCGCCGGACGCCGACGAGCTGGCCGGCCATGTGGCCCGCCGCCTCGCCCCGCACAAGCGGCCCCGGACCGTGCGCTTCCTCGACTCGCTGCCCCGCAACGACATGGGGAAGATCATGAAGCGGGCGCTGCCGCAGGGAAGCGGGCACTGACGCATGGCTGACCGGCTCTCGGCCCGCGAAGCCATCGCCCTCCTCAGCGACGACTTCGACCGGCTCCCCGTCGCGGAAGGCGCGTACGCACCCGACGGCCCCCTGTCCTGGCAGGGCTACGACGCCTCGCGCGCCCGCGCCACCGAGCGCACCGGCGAGGACGAGTCCGTCGTCTGCGGCCGGGCGAGGATCGACGGCACCCCGGCGGTGCTGATCGCGTTCGAGTTCGGCTTCCTCGGCGGCTCGCTCGGCGAGCGCACCGGGGACCGGCTGGAGGCGGCGTACACCTACGCCAGGGCGCACCGGCTGCCCGTGGTCTCGCTCGTCGCGACGGGCGGCAGCCGGATGCAGGAGGGGATGCTCGCGCTCACCCAACTCCAGCGCGTGGCACGGCAGTCGGCGCTCACCCGCGCGGCCGGGCTGCCGCAGCTCGCGGTCCTGCGGGATCCGACGACGGGCGGCGGCTGGGCCACGCTGGGCGCGGGCGCCGATGTCGTCCTGGCCCTGCCGGGCGTCCAGGTCGGCTTCGCCGGCTCCCGGGTCCGCCCGCCCGACGCGGATCCGGCCGCGTACACGGCTCAGGCACAGCTGGCGGCGGGCTCGATCGACGCGGTCGTCCGGCCTCAGGAGCTGCGGGAGACGGTCGGCCTGTGGCTGGCCCTGCTCACGGCACCGTCGACGGAGCCCGCGCCGCCTCCGCCCGCGCTCGGCACCTCCGACAGGCTCCCGGACACCGGCTGGAGCGCCGTCCAGCGTGCCCGTTCTCCCGAACGACCCCGCGCGCAGGCCTATTTGGACGCGTACTTCACGCGCCGGGCCGCCATCGCCGGGGACCGCTGCGGCGGCACCGACGACGGGATGCTCTGCGGATTCGGCTTCAGCTCCGGCTCCGGCTCCGGCTCCGGCTCCGGCGAGCACGGCGGGCGGGTCGTCGCGTACGCCGCCCAGACCGGCACCGCCACCCGCCCCGCCGGCTACCGCACCGCCACCCGGCTGATCCGGCTGGCGGACCGACTCGGCATCCCCGTACTCACGTTGGTGGACACACCTGGTGCGGCCAACGACGCCGAGGCGGAGCGGCAGGGCGTCGGTGCCGCGATCGCGGAGCTGTTCGGCGCGGTGGCGACCGCCCGTACGCCCCTCACCACGCTGTTGATCGGCGAGGGCGGCTCGGGCGGCGCGCTCGCCCTGGCCGCGCCCGGCAACACCTGGGCCACGCCGGACAGTTACTTCTCGGTCATAGCCCCCGAACTGGCGGCCGCGATCCTCAAACGCCCGCCCGAGGAGGCGCCCGGCACCGCCGACCAGCTCCGCGTCCGCCCCCAGGACCTGGTCGCCCTGGGGGTCGTACGCGGCATCGTGCCCGGTGGCGCCGCTACCTCACCCCCACCGCCCGGATGATCTCCTGCTCGACCGAGCCGCCCCGGTCGTCGCGCGCCGAGGCGCGCAGGGAGATGTGGTGGGCGGTGCCGGGCACGGTGAGCGTCCCGTGCCAGGAGGCGGTGCCGCCCGAGAGGCGGACCGGCTGCCAGGACGTCCCGTCGTCGTACGACACTTCGAGGTGCCCGGCGCCGATGGTCCCGGTGTCCGGGGCGCCCGCGACGTAGGAGGCGAAGAGCCCGACCGGCACCCGGCCGCCGCCCCGCACGTCGCCCGTGAGGCCGGTGCCGATGTCGAAGGCGAGGTTGAGCAGCGGCAGGAAGGTCCAGCGGTCGTCGGGGGTGGCGGAGGACCTGAAGGTCCACTCGGCGTGGCCCTTCGTGGACAGCTTCCAGCGGTCCGGGTCCAGGGTGGTGTCCGTGACGACCTTGTAGGTGTGCTCGTCGGCCGGCGCGTCCCACACGTAGGCGCCGGAGCCGGTCCGCCGGTCGACGAGCGTGCCGTCCTGGTGGACGGCGGTGACCTGGGTCATGCCGCTGTCGTCGCTCCACACGTCGCCGAAGCCGGTGTGGTCGGGCCCGGAGTCCCCCCAGCCGGGCGTGTTGAACCGCATCATGGCGCCGGAGCGCTCCTGCCCCCAGCCGAGCCCGGTGCCGAGCCACGGATGCCAGACCGGCTTGAACCAGTCGAGGGCCGTGTGCGCCCCGCCCTGGTAGCGGTTGAGCCCGCCGCGCTCCTCCAGCGTGCCGTCCCCGACCGTCACCGACTCGTGCCACAGCTGACCGGGGCCGGTGGACACGTGGTCCGTTCGCTCGGCCGGGTAGTCGATCCGCTCCCGGAAGCCGATCCCGACGGGGAAGGCGTCCGTGAGCGAGTACCGGAACTCGCCGCCGCCCACCGGCCGCACGGCGTGGAACCTGGCCCGCACTGTGGCGAGTTCACGCCTGCCCGGCCGATAGGTCAGGTCACGGTCGGGAATCCGCCCCCGGTGACCTTCCGAGAGGTCGTACACATAGGGCGTGTTCGGCGTCCCGGTCATGTCGATCCTCCCCCCGGCCGCCCGCAGCCGGGCCGCGTCCGCCGCGTTCACCGTGGCGATCTGCAACGGCCGGTCCGCGTTGTCGTCCGTCCCCCACCAGGCGGTCAGGCGTCCGGCGCTGTCGTCGGTCACGAACAGGGCCTTGGCGCCGGCGTCCTGGGCGGCCTGGGCGAGGGCGGTGGGCTCGACGCCGTCGCCGAGCCGCGCGAGCACGGCCCTGCCCCGGACGCCGGTGAGCACGCCGCCGGTGAAGGACCCGACATCGACGAGCGGCGGCCGGCTGCGCCCTTCGGTCAGTGTGCCGCCGGACTGCACGACCGCCTCCCGTATCCCCCTGACCTCCAGGAGCGGCTTCCCGAGCCGCCACACGGTCCGGTACTCGAAGCTGCCCTCGGTGACCTTCGGGGTGGGCGCGGCGAAGACGCTGTCGTACGTGAGGGGCACCTGTACGGCGCCGAACAGGTCGGAGCCGCCGCCGCTGCGGTCGTACTCCATGAGCAGCTGCCGGGTCTCGGTGCGCCGGTCGACGTCGGCCTCGACCTCCCGCAGCCTGCTGCCGTCCAGGGTGATGGCACGGTCCCGGTCGAGGGTGATCTCGGGCGCGGCGAGGAAGCCGAGGCCGAGCGAGTCGGCGCCGTGGCCGCCGCGCACGTCGAGGAAGGAGGTCAGGCTGTACGTTCCCGGTGCGAGCCGCAGCGCGAGGGTGCCGGAATCACCGACGGACGCCGGATAGGGGTCGGTCCCGGCGGCCAGCCGCTGCACCACGAGGCCGGCGGCGGTCGCGGCCCCGGCGCGGTCCTTGACGTGCACGGTGAGGGAGTACCGCTCCGCCTCCTTGACCAGCCCGAAGGCGGTGTGCGCGACGGGCGCGCCGCCGGCCGAGGCGACGATCTGCCCGCTCGTCTCTCCCACCGGAGCCTTGGAGCCGTCGCCGGTCACGGTGGTGGCGGCGGTGCCGTGGGCGGGCACGGTGAGTGCGGTGTCGGCGAGGGTGGCGACACCGGCGGGCGCGCCCCGCACGGCGAGGCTCAACTCGACCGTCGTGTCGGAGGAGTTGGAGTAGGTGACCGTCTTCGTGACGGGTCGATCGGCGTCATGGGGCCAGCGGTGGAAGCCGAGGTCGGCGCTGCCCGTCGCGGTGACGCGGGCGCCGACGGCGTCCGGCACACTGACCCGACCCGCCCCCAACTGATATACGGAGGCGTCGAGTTGCTCGGACGTGGACATCAGCGCGTCCTTGAGCCGCGCGCCGGTCCAGTCGGGGTGCTGCTCGGCGAGGAGCGCGGCGACCCCCGCGACATGGGGCGTCGCCATCGACGTACCGCTCATGGAGGTGTAGTAGCCGGTGCCGGGGGCGAGCTGGGAGCGGGCGGCGCGGATGTCGACGCCGGGTGCGGCGAGGTCGGGCTTGAGGGCGTTGTCGCCGTGGCGCGGGCCGGCGCTGGTGAAGTAGGCGGCCCGGTCGGATGAGTCGACGGCGCCGACGGTCAGCGCGGAGTCGGCGGCGCCGGGCGAGCCGATCGAGGAGGGGGCACCGGTGTTTCCCGCGGCGACGACGAAGAGGGCGCCGGTCTCCTCGGAGAGGGTGTCGACGGCCTCGGCCATGGGGTCGGTCCCGTCGCTGGCCTCGGTCGATCCGAGGCTCATCGAGACGATCCTGGCACGCACGTCCCGCGCGGCCCATTCCATGCCCGCGATGATCTGGGACTCGCTTCCCGCGCCCTGGTCGCTGAGCACTTTGCCGACGGCGAGCGTGGCACCGGGCGCGACGCCGCGCTCCGTGCCGTCGGAGGCGGCGCCGCTGCCGCCGACGGTCGAGGTGACGTGGGTCCCGTGGCCGTTGCGGTCGGCGACCTCCTCCCCGTCGATGAAGCTCTTGCTCCGGGACACCCGGCCGGCGAGGTCGGGGTGAGTGGTGTCGACGCCGGTGTCGAGCACGGCGACGGTGACGCCGTCGCCCGTGAGCCCGGCGTCCCACGCGGCCCGCGTACCGATCTGCGCGTTGCTCTCGGCCATGTCGGCCTCGACCCGCGCGTCGAGCCAGACGTGCTCGATGCCGCCCTGCCGGGTCCAGGACCGCCAGAAGGTCCGCCCCTTGTCGGCGTCGACGGCGGCGGCGCCGATGCTCGTGAGCGAGCGCGTCCTGGTGGCACCGCTCGGTGTGACGGCCCGCGCGCCCTTGCCGTAGCCCACGATCAGCGGGGTCTCGCCGGTCTTCCGATCGCTGAGCCCCTGCCGGATCAGCGCGCTCACGTCGAACAGCCGCCGGTCGAGCGTGCCGGCCCGCAGATAGGGCAGGGCCTCGTCGGGTACGACGCTGACGGCGCCGCCCACGACCTGGGTGCGCACCGCTCCGGTGGCCCCTCGGGGCCGCTCGACGGTGACGGTCTTCTTCCCGCCGGGGAGGTCGGTGACGGTCACGGTGTCACCGGTGACAAGGGTGACGGTGCGGGCGGTGGAGGCGGGTTGCGGGGACGGCGGGGTGCCGGCGTCCCGCGCGGCCGCCCGCCCCATGGGCAGCAGGGCGAACACGAGCCCGGCCGACAGCAGTGCCGCCCCGCGTCTCGCTGGTCCTCTGGTCATCGATGCCCTCTCTTCGTCGGCGCCGGGCCCGGGTGCTGCGAAGAGTGTCGGGGGGCTTGTGCGGCAAGGGAGTTGACGGGACCTGGCGGGAAGGCGCCCTGGCGGCTTTCCGCCAGGGCGGCGGGGTACGAGCGGAAACCGGGACAGCCCCGAGTGCCGTCCGTGCCAATGGGGCGCCCCCCGCTGACGGGCATCCGCCGGCTCGCCGTCACGCACTTCCGCTCACACCTGTCCCGGGCCCACCGCCGCCCTCGACGGCCTGCTGAGCGGACATGCCGCTGCCCGGGTACGCCCTCCGCCGGAGCGTGTCACTGAACACGCCGACGGTGTGATCCTCGGCTTCGACGGCCCCTGGCCGCGCCGTACGCGCGCGGTGGAGGCGTATCCGCGCAGCCGCGGGCCCGACGCGTGGGTCCCCCCGGTCCGGCGGCCCGGCCGATCCACCCGTCCGGCGGCCCCCCACCCGGCCCCCCACAAAGGGCGACGCCCCGTCCGCGACCGCACGATGCCAGAGAGGACCGCCGCCCGGCGGAGCCCCACGGTCCGCACTCTCGGGAGGAACCGCCATGACCGTCAGTCTGGACCGACTGCGCCGCTGTCACTTCGCCGTCGACCTCGGGGCCGCCAGGACCCGTGTCTATGTGAAGGGCGCCGGGCTGGTCGTGGACCAGCCGAGTGCCGCCGCGATCAACACGCGGACCGGCGCGCTGATCGCGGTCGGGGAGTTCGCCGAGAAGATGACGGGGCGTACGCCCGCATACATCCGGGTCGTGCGGCCCGTGTCCGGCGGTACCGTCGTCGACATCGAGATGGCCCAGCGCATGCTGCGTCATCTGCTCGGCGAGAAGCTCCGCCGTGCCCTGCGCCGCAAGCCCCGGCTGCGGGCCGCCGCCTGCACCCCGCACGACGCCGATCCGCTGGCCCAGCGCGCGACGATCGAGACGCTGGTCGGGCTCGGCGCGCGGCGGGTCGAACTGGTCGACACGCTCGTCGCCGCCGCCGTGGGGTGCGGGCTGCCCGTCGAGCGGCCCGAGGCGTCGATGATCATGGTGTGCGGGGCCGCGGCCACCCAGATCGCGGTGCTGTCGCTGGGGTCCATCGTGACCGCCGACCGGATCCCCGTGGGCGGCGAGGCCGTCGACCACGCGATCGTGCAGCATCTGCGGCACCAGCACGAGCTGATGCTGCCGAGTCAGTCCGTACGGCCGCTCCAGATCGCCTTGTCCGGGAACGGGCTCACGCCCCACGGGCCGACCTCGACCGAGATCCACGGACGCGACGTGGCCACCGGGCTCGCCCGTTCCGTGCTGGTCGACACCGCCGCCGTACGCAACGCCATCCAGACCCCGCTCACGGCCGTGCTCGACGGCATCGGCAAGGTGCTGCGGGACTGCCCGCCCGACCTGGTGGCCGACCTCGCCGACCGCGGGATCATGATGGTGGGCGGCAGTGCCCTGCTGCCGGGGCTCGACCAGATGCTGCGGCAGGCAACCGGTATGCCGGTGTCCATCGCCGAGCGGCCCGACGTATGCGCCATACAGGGTCTCGGGGCCATGCTGGAGGGCCGGATCGAGCCGCTGCTCCTCGAACGGGTCGCCGGCTGACGCCGCGCCCCGACCCCGGTCCCGCCGATGGAGACGGTTCCCCGCCTGCCCGTCCCCCTGCTGAGGGCCGTCCTCGGCGTGGGCACCGACCTCGAACTGGAGCCCACGCTCCAGCACATCGTGGACAGCGCCGCCGAGCTGACCGGCGCCCGGTACGCGGCGCTCGCGACGGCCGACCCCGGGCACGAAGAACTCGCCCGGGTGCACCGGGCGGGACCGGCGCGGGGCGGCCCGGCACCCCACGGTCCGGCCCGCCCCGGCCGCGGTGACGACTGGCTCGGCGTCCCGATCCACGTCCACGACCAGGAGTTCGGCACCCTCTACCTCACCGGCAAGTCCGGCGGCCCCTTCACCGACAAGGACGAACGGATGCTGTGCGTCCTGGCCGCCCAGGCGGGCATCGCCATCGACAACGTCCGGCTGTACGCGACGGCCCGGCAGCGCGAACGGTGGATCGAGGGCGCCGCCGCCGTCACCACCGCGCTGCTCACCGGCCAGAACGCCACCGACGCGCTGATGACGGTCGCCGAGCGGGCCCGGATCCTCGCCGGCGCGGCCGCCGGGGTCATCCTGAAGCCCACCCCCGAGGGCGGCATGGAGATCGTCACGGCGTCCACGCCCGACGACCCCGGCGACATCGTCGGTACGACCATCGAGCCGGGCAGCCCGGTCCTCGCCCAACTCCTCGGCGGGGAAGCGGTGTTCATCGACGACACGGCGACCGACCCGCGTATGACGACGCGGGTACGGCACCGGTTCGGGCCCAGCATGATGCTCCCCCTCGAAGCGGAGGGCCGGCTCATCGGCACGCTCGCGCTCCCCCGCCGCCGCGGCGGCCGCCCGTACACCCCGGTCGAACAGCAGCTCGCCGCGCAGTTCGCCTCGCAGGCCGCGCTGGCGCTGGTCCTCGCGGACATGTGGCACAGCCGGAAGCGGCTGGCGGTGTACGAGGACCGCGATCGCATCGCCCGCGATCTCCACGATCTGGTCGTCCAGCGGCTGTTCGCGACCGGCATGATGCTGGAGTCCACCCAGCGCCGGGCCGCCGAGGAGGACGTGCACGAGACGCTCGGCCGGGCGGTCGACGCCCTGCGGTCCACCGTCCAGGAGGTCCGTACGGCGATCTTCGCGCTCCAGCAGCCGCCCGCCGACGCGCCCACCACGTTCCGCGGCAAGGTGCTGCGCGAGACGGCGGGCGCGGCCGGGGTGCCGGGGTTCCGGCCGAGCACGCGGTTCATCGGCCCGGTGGACAGCCTGGTCCCGGAGGCGGTCGCCGGTCATCTCCTCGCCGCGCTGCGCCGCGCCCTGGCCGCCGCGTCCCACCGCCCGGGCGTCGCCCGCGTCGAGGTCACGGTCGACGCGACGGCCACCCTCCCGGACGGCCGCGCCGGCGTCCGGCTGACGGTGCACGACGACGGGGTGCCGGACGACCACGAAGGGGTGCCGAAGGAGCGCGAGGGGGTGCCGGAGAACGACGGCCGGGCGGCCGAGCACGGCGACGGCGCCTCGCGCGGCACCGGCACCGGCACCGGCACCGGCACCACGGTCACCTGGCAGTACCCTCTCTGAGCCCCGCGCGGCCCGGCGGGTGCGCCGCGCGTACGACCGTCGCCGCGCCGTCACTCCCACGAGCCCCCGGCACCCGGCGAACGTACGTCGCCGTACCGGGCCCCCGCCGCTAGGGTGAGTTGGACGACGACCGCGGCCGCGGAGGTGGTTCTCGTGACTCGGATCGGCGTCACCGGGCATCGCCGGATCCCCGCCGTCGTCCTGCCCGCCGTGCTCGCGGGCATCACCGGGGAACTCCGCCGTCACGCCGCCGTCGAGGCGCTCAGCTGCCTCGCGGCCGGCGCCGACCAGCTCTTCGCCGACCTCGCCCTGGACAGCGGCGTCCCGCTGACCGCCGTGATCCCCGGCATGGACTACGAGGCCCATCTCGGCGGCGACGAGGTGCAGGCGTCGTACCGCAGGCTCCTCAAGTCCTGTACGGCGCGCGTGGATCTGCCCGTCGAACCGACGCACGAGGAGGCGTACTACGCGGCGGGCCGCTGGATCGTCGACCACGCGGACCGGCTGGTCGCCGTCTGGGACGGGCAGCCGGCCCGGGGGCTGGGCGGCACGGCCGACGTGGTGGCGTACGCCCGGCGCACGGGCGTCCCGGTCCGCGTCCTGTGGAGCTCGGGCGTCCTGCGGAGCTGACGCGCCCACCCGGCACCCCGTCAGGAACCGAACCGCACCAGCCAGTCCGTGTGCTGGGGGCTCACCAGCCGCTCCGCCTCCGCGACCGACTCGGCCCACCCCTCCTCCGTGACCGTCGTCCCCATCGCGATCCGCAGGGTGTCCAGGTCCTGCTCTATCAGCTTGTGCGCGTAGGTGAGCGGGCGGTGTCTGCGGACCTCCTGCCAGGCGACGCCCGCCGCCGCGGACGCGCTGAGCAGCCCGGTCAGGTCCCAGCGGCCGATCACCCCGGCGGCCCTGAGCACGGCCGCGATCAGCGCGAGCAGCGTCAGCAGGGCCGTGACGGAGGACCAGCGCACGGACGAGCGGTGGGCCTGGGAGGCCCGGTTGCCGTACCAGGTCAGCTGCTCCAGGACCCGCTCGCGCAGATAGAGGTCCCGGCGCGCCCCGAACGGCTTGGCCCGAACGGCCCGCATCACCGGGGTGATCTGCCCCGCCCCGACCGTCGCCGGTCCGTCCCGGGAGTCCTCCCACCCCACCTTGCGCAGTTCCCGGAGCCGCTCCTCCAGCCGCTCGGCGAACAGGGCGTCCGGGTGGGTGACACCGGAGTGGAAGGGGCCGCCGTGGACCATGTACATCCACGCCAGCGACTTGAGGGTCTCGGCCGCCGCACGGTGCGCCTGCCAGTGGGCGCGCGCCCGGCGGCGGGAGGAGTGCAGGCCGACGGCGATCGTCAACGCATAAAGGACCGCCGCACATGCTGCCGGAATATGACTGTTCAGTCGCTCGGCGAGCATTGCGGTACCGGTGGCGAGCAGCAGAACGACCAGTTGGGTACGGACGGCGCGGAACGACTCACTCTGCCGGCTCAACGCGCGGCGATCGTTGACGGCATAGAGCGGCGGCAGGTCGTCCTCGGTGAGCGTCGTACTCGGTCCGGGCGTCACCGCGCGCATTGACACCTCGCGGAGGCAGACTTATGAGGACAGTGTCGCCATGTTCCTCCCGAAAGGCGCCCAGCACTACCCCCAGGAGCCGACCAGTACCACCCGCTCGCAGCAGCAAGCCACTCGCAGAAGCTTGAGAGGCCGTGATAGAAGGGTCGCGTAATAGCACTCTGTCTCGGGTCTCATGCTCGATCCCTCTCGGGACGTGGTCCCCCGTGGGGCACGGCGACAGACCCGAACTCAGGAGCTAGACCCATGAACCTCACGGTCACCAAGACGAAGCGCGGTTCGGCCGCCGCTCAGCCGACCCACAAGAAGCTCGCGCCCCTCTCGGCCATCAACACCCACGAGGCCGCCGCCCTGCGGTCGACCGGCCGAGTGACCGATATTCCAGGCAGGCGCCCCACCAAACCGATCACATTCGACTCGGCACTGTAACGCACCGGACGCACCCACGCCCGTGATCCGCCAACTCCCTTGATCAACAAGCGAGTTGGTGGCATCGCGGGGTGTTTTAAGGCCCTAGACTGTGGTAAGTGACGGACACGGACAGGGATTCCTCGATCCAGCAGCTGGTTCTGAAAATCCATAGCAGGTGCAATCTCGCATGTGATCACTGCTATGTGTACGAGCATGAGGACCAGAGCTGGCAGGCACGCCCGGTCCTGATCGCCGAGGAAACCCTCGACAAAGTCGCCCACCGGCTCGCCGCATACACGGTGGACCGGAAACTCGAATCGGTTTCCGTGATCCTTCACGGCGGCGAACCGCTCCTCGTGGGACCGACCCGACTGCGGAACATCTGTGCGCAGCTCCGGAGCGTTCTGGACCCACTGACCACCCTGGATCTCCGAATTCACACCAATGGCGTGCGGCTGAACAGGGCGCATCTGGAGATCCTGAAGGAATTCGACGTCAAGGTCGGTATCTCGCTCGACGGTGACCGGGCGGCCAATGACCGTCATCGCCTCGACCACCGGGGCCGCAGCAGTTACGACCGGGTCGTCCAGGCCGTCGAACTTCTGCGCACCGAGGAATACCGCCATCTCTACCTGGGCCTTTTGTGCACGGTGGATGTGGCCAATGATCCGGTCGTGGTACATGACGCGCTGTCGGCGCTGGACCCGCCGCGTATCGACTATCTGCTTCCGCATTCCACCTGGGACAATCCGCCGCCCTCCGGCCCGTCCGGTTCGCCCACTCCGTACGCCGACTGGCTGCTGAAGATCTTCGACCGGTGGCTGGAGCAGGGGCGTACGGTCCCGGTGCGCACCTTCGACTCCGTCCTCAGCACCCTGCGCGGCGGGCCCAGCCTCACCGAGGCGATGGGGCTCGCCCCCTCCGACCTCGCGGTGGTGGAGACGGACGGCACGTTCGAACAGGCGGACTCCCTGAAGACCGCGTACGACGGCGCCCCGGCCACCGGATACGACGTCTTCCGGCACACGTTCGAGGAGTTCGCGCGGCATCCCGGCGTCCGGGCCCGGCAGCTGGGCATCGAGGGCGTCAGCGAGACCTGCCGCGGCTGCCCCGTCGTCCAGTCGTGCGGCGGCGGCCTCTACGCCCACCGCTACAGCACCGAACGGGGATTCGACAATCCGTCCGTGTTCTGTGCGGATCTGCGGGCCTTCGTGGACGGGGTGGCCGAGCGGATCACGGAGCGGGAGCTGTCCCCCGCGGTGCGTGGCGGGGACGAACTCCGGCTGGCGCAGCTCAGGCTGGGGCGAGAGGTGCTGGCGCGGGCGCACGACCGCCTCGCCGGCGATCCGGACGCCGACGAGGCCTGGCGGGCGCTCGTACGTCTGGACACGGACGACGCCACCGCCCCGCATCTCAACTCCGTCCTCGCCCACCCCTATCTGCGCCCCTCGCTGCACGGCTCCTGGGACGGGCGCGCCGGTCTCGCCCGGTTCATGACGGTGGCCGCGGCGGCCGCGGTGCACGCGGAGGCCGGCGTGACCCTCGCCTGGCACCAGCCCGACCGGGAACTGCACCTTCCGACGCTGGGGACGGTACGGCTGGCGCGGCCGGGGCGGGTCGAGCTCACGGTGACGCGGGACGGCTTCCGCATCCGCGGCGCCGACGCCACGCCCGACGAGCCGCCCGCCGAATGGCGCCCGCTGGAGACCCTGCCGCTCACGGACGGCACGTCTTTCCTCATCGACGACGCCGACCCGCACCGCGACTGCTACCCCGTCCCCGTCGCTCCGCCCCTCGGCTCCAGCGACCTGCGCGTCTTCCGCAAGCGGCTGCGCGCCGCGTACGAGCTCCTCGACGAGCGCGAGCCCGGCCGGCGTGACCGCGTGGACGCGCTCGTCGTCACCACGGTCACCCCGCTGATGGCCGGAACGGGCGTGCGGCTCGGCGACCACGGCATCGGCGCCCTGGGCGTGGCCGTCGACTTCGAACCGGAGGAGTTCGTCCGCGAACTGTCCCGCGCCGGACGCCGGGCCCGGCTCACGGCGCTGCGGCAGGTGGCGGATCTGAGCGTGCCGGGCAACCGGGCCGGACGGCTGCTCGAAGAGGCGAGCGAACAGCTCGGTACCGCCTCGTACTGGCGGCAGGAGCCCGAGCTGCGGGCCGAGGCACTGGCAGGGGCCGACCGCGCCCTGCGGACCCTGGCCGCCCTTCCGGAACGGGACCTGACCGAGAGCGGCGCCGTCTTCGCGGCCCAGCTGCGGACGGAGTGGCAGCGCCTCCATGACTGACGTGCGGCAACTGAGTTCGTTGTGCGATGAGTTGGGGGTGCGCTCCGGCGGCACCCTGCTGGTCCACGCCTCCCTCGGCGGGACCGGGCTGCGCGACACCGATGTCCGGGACGCCCTTCTCGGCGCGCTCGGCCCGCACGGCACACTCGTCGTCCCCACGTTCACGCCCGAGAACTCGGACACCTCCCGCGCGTACCGGGCGCTCACCGAGGGGATGGACGAGCGGGAGAAGGCGGCGTTCCGGGCGGGCATGCCCCCGTACGAGCCCGACGTCACCCCCTGCCCCACCATGGGCGTGCTCGCCGAGTGCGTACGGACGACGCCCGGTGCCGTCCGCAGCGCGCACCCGCAGACCTCGCTGGCCGGACTCGGGCCGCGCGCCGCCGAGCTGCTGTCGCACCACGACCCGACCTGCCACCTCGGCGAACGCTCACCGCTGGCCAGGCTGTACGCCGCCGGGGCCCAAGTCCTGTTGCTGCGCGTGGGGTTCGAGGTGTGCAGCGCGCTGCATCTGGCCGAGTACCGGATGACACCGGTGCCGCCGACGCGCACGTACCGCTGTGTGGTCGAAGAGCGGGGAAACTGGACCTCGTACGAGGATCTCGCCCTGAATGACGGCGACTTCGCGTCGATCGGGGCGCTGCTGCCGCGTGATCTTCTGTCGGAACGGGCATTTTCGGGAAAGACGGCCGTTCTGTTCGCCATGCGGGACGTCGTCGACGCGGCGACTGTTCGGATGTCCGGATATCGCTATGAAATGACGTGAAACAAACGGCCCCTGCGGGCCGTCGGTCGGGCACATTATGGTGTCCGGCCAGATGACGCCTTCGACGGGGTGAGGCGGGGCTTCATGGGCAGGGGGGCGCGTGGACGCAGTTGAACGGACTTCGGACAACAGGCCGTACTTTTTTCTCAGTTATGCCCACACGCCGTCCTGGGGTTCGGGCGGCCCGAACCCCGACCACTGGGTGCACGTCCTGTTCGCCGACCTGTGCAACGACATCATGGCGCTCACCGATCTGCCGGGCGGGGCACCCGCGGGTTTCATGGACCGGGAGATGCGCTCCGGGGACGGCTGGCCGGAGAAGCTCAGCGAGAACCTGGCCACCTGCCGGGTATTCGTACCCCTGTTCTCGCCGAGGTACTTCACCAGCGAGATGTGCGGGCGCGAGTGGTTCGCCTTCCACGAGAGGATCCTGCGGGCCCGCGCCACCGGTTCAGGGGCGGTGCCCGCGATCGTGCCGGCCTTGTGGACACACGTCGAATACAGCCAACTCCCCGACTCCGTAAGGCACATACACGTGGACCACGCCGCCTTCGGGGACCGTTACGCGGCCCAGGGATTCTACGGTCTGATCAAACTCAACCGGTTTCACGACGAGTACAAGGAAACCGTCCTCGGTCTCGCCCAGCGCATCGTGCAGGTCGCCCACGACTCCCCGCTGCCCTCCAGCCGGCCCCGCCCCTACGAGTCCACGCCCAGCGCCTTCAAACCGCGCGGCGAGGGACCCCGGCGCATACATCTGACGGTGGCCGCACCCACCCGGGACACCATCCCCGAGCACCGCGACGCCCGCCCTTACGGGGAGGACGCCCAGGACTGGAACCCGTACCACTCGGAGTCCACCCGGGCGCTCCCCTCACTGGCCGAGGAGCTGATCCGCTCGCTGGACTACCGCACCACCGTCTCCTCCTTCGACGACGAGGACCCGACCGGCGACATCCCGGCCGCCTCGGTCACCGAGGACGGCGAGGACGCCGCCGACAAGGTGCCGCCGACCCGCCCCGGCATCCTGCTCGTCGACCGCTGGGCGCTCCTCGACGAGGAACGGCGGCACAGACTCAAGGAGTTCGACGCGGGCGCCCGGCCCTGGGTCAGCGCGATCGTGCCCTGGAACCGCGCCGACCTCCAGTGCCACGGCGAGGAGGGCCGCCAGCTCACCGAGGAGCTGGACCGCACCCTGCCGCTGATCCTTGAGCGGGGCCGGCGCACCGACTGCCGGATGGCCGTCACCGGCGTACCCACCCTGAAGACCTTCATCGACCTGCTCCCGGCCGTGGTCGCCCACACCACCCGGCAGTACCTGAAACACGCGGAAGCCCATCCGCCTTCGGGCCCCCACCTGCCCAGGCCCCGACTGATGGGCCCCATCCACCCGCAGCCCCCGGACGCGGGACCCGACAACGGAGGAGAGGCATGACGGCCGCGCAGGACGGACGGATCATCACGTTCTACTCGTACAAGGGCGGCACCGGGCGCACGATGGCCCTCGCCAACACGGCGTGGATCCTGGCCGCCAACGGCAAACGGGTCCTGGCGGTCGACTGGGACCTGGAGGCGCCGGGCCTGGACCGCTTCTTCCGCCCGTTCCTCGACCCCCACGCGCTCGCGGCCACCTCCGGGATCATCGACATCATCAACGAGTACGCCTGGGCCGCGACCAGCGGCAGCCAGCGTTCCGGGGCCTGGCACCAGGAGTACGCCCACGTCGAGCAGCACGCCGTCTCACTCACCCCCGAGCGGCACGGTCTGCGCTTCGCGAAGGGCGGCTCGCTCGACTTCCTCTCCGCCGGGCGCCAGGACCGCTCGTACTCGGCGACCGTGTCCTCCTTCGAGTGGGACAACTTCTACGAGCGGCTCGGCGGCGGTCTCTTCCTGGACGCGCTGCGCGACGACATGAAGGCGTCGTACGAGTACGTCCTGATCGACTCCCGCACCGGCCTGTCCGACAACGCCGACATCTGCACCATCCAGATGCCCGACATGCTGGTGGACTGCTTCACGCTCAGCGACCAGTCCCTGGACGGCGCGGCGGCCGTGGCGCGCAGCGTCGAGGACGGCTACCGCAAGCGCAAGATCCGGGTGCTGCCGGTGCCGATGCGCATCGACGAGGGCGAGAAGGAGAAGGTCGACGCCGGACGGGCGCTGGCCCGGCTGAAGTTCGACGGACTGCCCAAGGGCCTCGGCGGCGAGGACCTCAGCCCCGAGGAGCTGTCCCAGTACTGGGGCGCCGTCGAGATCCCGTACCGCCCCTACTACGCGTACGAGGAGACACTCGCGACGGTCGGCGACGAGAGCGGGATCGCCAACTCGCTGCTGTCGGCGTTCGAGCGGCTGACCAACGTCATCTCCGACGGCGAGGTCGCCTCGCTGCCGCCGGTGCCCGAGCCGGTGCGGCTGCGCTGCCTGGACGCGTTCACCCGGCGCCGGCCGCTGACCACGGCGGCCGACGTCGTCGTCGCGTACGCGGCCGAGAACCGCATGTGGGCCGACTGGATCGAGGCCGTCCTCAAGCACTCCGGCTGCAACGTCACGCTGTACGACGTGTCCGCCGGCCCGGTCGAACGCCCCGACGCGGCGACCCGCGCGCTCGTCCTGCTGTCGAACGCCTTCCAGAAGTCCCGGTACGGGGAGGACGTCTGGCGCGCCTTCACCGGCGGCGACCCGGACGGCGCCCACCCCGCGCTGGTCCCGCTGCGCGTCGACGAGGTGCGGCTGCCCGACTCCTACCTCGCCCACGAGCCCGTCGATCTGCACCGCCTCGAAGAGGCCCAGTGCGTCGCCGGCCTGCTCAGCGCCCTGGAGCTGCCCGCCCAGCCCACCGACGGCGCCCCGGCGGCCCCCCGCTTCCCGGGCAGCACCCCGGCCACCTGGAACGCCCCCCAGCGCAACCAGACCTTCACCGGCCGCAACGTCATCCTCACGCAGGTCCGCGAGCAGCTGCGCTCCGGCATGTCCGTCGTGCTTCCGCAGCCGCAGGCCCTGACCGGCCTCGGCGGCGTCGGCAAGACGCAGGTGGCGCTGGAGTACGTGCACCGGTTCATGGCCGACTACGACCTGGTGTGGTGGACGTCCGCCGAGTCCGTGGACAACGTCGTCGCCTCGCTCGCCGAGCTGGGCGCCCGCATCGGCGCGCCCGGCGGCGAGGACATGGCCCTGGTCAGCCGCGAGACCGTGCAGATGCTCGCCCGCGGGGTGCCCACCAAGCGCTGGATCCTGATCTTCGACAACGCCGACAACCCCGAGCAGCTCACCCGCTACTTCCCGGCCGGGGGCGGCGGGCACATCCTCGTCACCTCCCGCAACCAGGCGTGGGCGACCCAGGGCCAGTCCCTGCCCGTCGACGTGTTCCTGCGCCAGGAGAGCATCGAGCACCTCTCCCGCCGTGCGCCGGGGCTCACCGCCCACGAGGCCGACCGGGTGGCGACCGCGGTGGGCGACCTGCCGCTGGCCGTGGAACAGGCGGCGGCGTGGCTGGCCGAGACCGCCACCCCGATCGAGGACTATCTGCGACAGCTGGCCGAGCAGACCACTGACGTCCTCGACCTCAACCAGCCCGCCGACTACCCCGAGACGGTGGCCGCGACCTGGAACATCTCCATCGCCCGCCTCAAGGACCGCTCGCCCGCCTCGGTACGGCTGCTGCAACTGTGCGCGTTCCTGGCGCCCGAGCCGATCTCCTCCCATCTGCTCTACAGCAAGGAGATGATCGACGAGCTGCGCAAGGTCGACCCCACCCTCCAGGAGAGCCTGCTCCTCGGCCGGGTCATCCGGGAGATCGCCCGTTTCGCGCTCGCCAAGGTCGACCAGGTCAGCAACAGCATCCAGGTGCACCGGCTGGTCCAGGCGGTGATCCGCTCGCAGCTGACGCAGGAGGAGCAGCGGCACGCCCGGCACGTCGTCCACACGGTCCTGGCCGGTGCCCGGCCGGACGGTGACGAGCCGATCGACGACCCGGAGACCTGGCCGCGGTTCGGCGTCATCTGGCCGCACCTGAGCGCCTCCGACGTCCGCAACTGCACCGAGAACGAACCACGCCGTCTGCTCATCGACCGCGTCCGCTACCTGTGGAAGCGCGGTGACTTCCCGGCGGCGCAGCAGCTCGCCGAGGACCTGCTCGGACACTGGAAGCCACTGCTGGGCGAGGAGGACGTGCAGTACCTGTATCTGCGCTGCCAGCTCGCCAACGTGATGCGCTCCCAGGGGCGTTACGTGGAGTCCCGGGCGATCAACACCGAGCTGCTCGAGCAGCAGCGCCGGGTGCTCGGGGCCGCACATCCGCACACGTACGTCACCATGTCCAGCCTCGCCAGCGACCTCGCCGCGCTCGGCGAGTACACCCTGGCGGTGGAACTGGCGCGCGAGGCGCACGACGGGTTCAGCCAGATCTTCCACGAATCCCACCGGCGCACCCTCAGCGCGGCCAACAACCTCGCCCTCGCGCTGCGGATGGTCGGCCGCTACGGCGACGCGCGCTCCCTCGACCAGGACACCTACGACCGCCGTATGGAGGTGCTCGGCCCCGACCACCCGTACACGCTGGCCTCGGCGGGCCGCCTGGGGCGCGACCTGCGCGAGGTCGGCCGGTACGAGGACTCGGTGTCCCTGCTGTCGCGTGCGTACGACGCCCACAAGCGCATCCTCGGCAAGGGCTTCCCCGGCACGCTGAGCTGCGCCAAGTCCCTCGCCGTGTCACTGCGCAGGACGGGCCGCCTCGAGGACGCCCGCCGGCTGACGACGGCGACCCGCGCCCAGTACCGGACCCAGTACGACGCCCACACCCCGGACTCGCTCGCCTGTGACCTGAACATGGCGGCCGACCTGTACGCGGCCGACGAGCGGGAGGCGGCGCGCGAGGTCGCCAAGGAGGCGCTGACCGAGTACATGAAGGTGCCGGGCGAGGAACACCCCTACACCCAGGCCGCGCTGAACAACCTGGGCATCTTCCACTGGGGCTGCGGGGACGCGGTCGAGGCGGAGGCCGTGTTCCGGCAGGTACTGCCCAGGATGTCGGACGTGCTCGGCGACCGGCATCCGCACACCCTGTTCACGGAGGCCAACTTCGCCAACGTACTGGCCGATCAGGGCCGTCTGGAGGAGGCCTGGGCGCTGGAGAAGCGGGCCATGGACACCCTGCGCACGGTGCTGGGACCGCAGCACCCGGAGACCCTGGCCGTGGTCAGCAACTGCGCGCTGACGCTGGGCGCCCTGGGCCGTACGGACGAGGCGCGCCGGCTGCGCGAGGAGACGCTGGCCGAACTGAACCGCCAGGGGCGGCAGTTGGGCGAGAACAACGGGATCATCCAGCTGACGGGGCATGAGCGGCGGATCTACCGGGACCTGGAGCCGCTGGCGGTGTGAGCCCTCAGCCCTGCCGCGCGGCGTCCGCCAGGAGCCAGGTCAGGACCGCCGGCAGGGCACGCAGGGCCGCGAAGTGCGCCGCCGCGGGTTCGAGGACCGCGGTGGCGCGCGGGATACGGCCGGCCAGCCAGGTGGAGTGCGCGGCCGGCGAGAAGACGTCCTGCGCGCCGTGCCACAGCAGCACCGGCACCCGGATGTCGGCCGGGTCGAACCCCCAGGGGCCGGTCAGCGCGAGCGCGTCGTCGACCCAGCCGTAGGGCGAACTGCGCAGCGCCTCGTGGTAGTTGCGCAGCAGCATGGAGCGGATGGCGCCGTCCGCGACGATCTGCCGGTCGTCGGCCGTCAGGTCGCCGCGCAGCTCTTCGAGCAGCCGTGCCGGATTGCTGCGGATCTTGGCCGAGCGCGGGATGAGCCGGGCCACGAACCGCTCGGGATCGTTGAACGCGGTGCGGAACTCATGGACGTTGGACGGGGCCATGCCCGCGAACCAGTCGAGCCCCTTCGCGTCCCGCGGGGCGAGCGTGACCAGGGCGGCGGCCCGGGTGACCCGGTCGGGCAGCAGCGCGGCACAGGCCAGCGCGTGCGGCGCCCCGCCGGAGCGCCCGGCCACGGCGAACCGGTCCAGCTCCAGCGCGTCCGCGACTTCGGCCACGTCCTGGACGACATCGGCGACGCGGCGGCCCGCCTTGCGGTCCGAGCCCCCGTAGCCGGGGCGGTCGTAGCTGATCAGGCGGGCGCCGCGCTGGTAGAGGAACATCGGGCGAGGCCGGGGGCCGACGCGGCTGCCGGGCATGCCGTGCAGCAGGAACACCGGCCGGCCGCGTGGATCCCCCGAGATCTCGACCTTGAGCAGTCGTCCGTCCGTCGTCCGGACCTGGTCGAGCATGCGCGTCTGAGTCTGCACAGCGCTCCCCCTCCCTCGGCCCATGGGCCGAGAACACGCTGCCCGATGCCTGCCCAAGGGGCAGACCCATGAAACGAACCGGCAGGTCGATACGGCTCCATATCAGGCCACTTGACGACGGCCCCCGCACGGATGCTCACGGCGGAGATCGGCGGAGATCACGGGAGCGTCCGGTACGTGGCATCGCCTCAGGCGCCGCCCGCCGGTACCGTCGTTCGGTCCCGTCACTTGGCCCCCTCGTTCGGCCCCGTCGTTCGGCCCCGTCGTTCGGCCCCGTCGTTTGGCCCCCCACCGGTGGGGAACCCGGGCCGGGAGGAGGCGGGTGTCATGCGTTTCCGGGATCGCCGGCAGGCCGGCCGGGAGCTGGCCGCCGAACTCCTGAGGCGGGCGGAGAAGGGCGAGCTGACCGACCCGCTCGTCCTGGCCCTGCCCCGTGGCGGTGTCCCCGTCGCCGCCGAGATCGCCCACGCCCTCAAGGCCCCGCTGGACGTGCTGGTGGTGCGCAAGATCGGAGCGCCGGGCCGTCCGGAGTCCGGGATCGGTGCCGTCGCGGGCGACGATCCGCCGTTCTTCGACAAGAGCTCGCTCGCCGTTCTGGGGCTCACCGAGGCGCAGCTCACTCAGGCCGTGGCCGATCAGCGGGCGGAGGTCCACCGCCGCGAGGAGCGCTACCGCGCCGGACGCCCCGCGCCGCGGATCCGCGGCCGCACCGTGATCCTCGTGGACGACGGACTCGCCACCGGTGTCACCGCCCGGGCCGCCCTTCGTCACCTGCGCGGACAGGGGGCCGCCGGCCTGATCCTCGCCGTACCGGTCGGCTCCCGCGCCGTCGAGACGCTGCACGAGGAGGCCGACGACGTCATCTGCCTCTACGAGCCGGAACTCTTCTACGCCGTCGGAGAGTGGTACGAGGACTTCGAGCAGCTCTCCGACGACGAGGTGATCGACACCCTGCGCTGACGCCGGGCTCTGCCGGTGCGCGGCGACGCTGTGTTGCGGGCCCCCGTACCCGGTGCGACGGTGTACCAGGGGGCGTTGCCGAAGTAGCGGCCTGGCAGGGGACAGCCTTGCCGGCGACGGCACCACGCGTCGATACACGGCTGAAGCGCGCCCCACCATCCTTGGCGCCCGGCACCCCGTGAGTCGGCGCGCGTCCACGAACCGGGGGATGCGCACAGAAAGCGGGAAATTCAATGGCGAACGGACCCATGGACAGGCGCGCCTTCGGCGAGCAGCCGGATCGGCCCGATGCCCCCTTCACGGGACGGGGCGCGGAGTACACCGGGCGGTACGTGATCCTGCTCGACCAGAGCAACCAGGAGAGCGGATTGGAGGCCCTGCGTGCCTCCGCCGACATCGCGCCGGTGGAGCGTATACGCGGGACCGACGCCGCGAACGTCGCCGAACTCCTGGAGCGCCCCGACGTCTCGGTGCTCTTCGAAGAACTGGGCGCCGCCGTCGTCGAAGTGCGGCCCGACCAGCGCCACGCGCTGGTGACCACGGCCGAGGCGGAGCCCTCGATCATCGCGGCCGAGCCGGAGCGCATGGTCTACGCCTCGGTGATCACCGCTCCCCAGCAGGCGCCGACCGCGTTCTTCCCGGCCTACCGCAGCGACGAGGGAGTGGTGGAACGCCACACCAAGGCCGAAATCGCCGCGGCCCAGGGCCCGGCTTGGGACGAGCGGAACTGGACCTGGGGCCTCCAGGCGATCCGGGCCAACATGTCCAGCCTGACCGGGCGCGGTGTGAAGATCGCCGTGCTCGACACCGGCGTGGACACCGACCACCCGGACCTCGCCGGGCGCATAGACGAGACGGTCTCCTTCGTGCCCGGCGAGACCGTCGAGGACGGCCATGGCCACGGCACGCACTGCATCGGCACCGCCGCCGGTCCGGCCAGTCCCCAGCAGGGGCCCCGCTACGGCGTGGCAAGCGAGGCCCGGGTACTCGCCGCGAAGGTGCTCAGCAACGCGGGCAGCGGTACCGACGGCCAGATCCTGGCGGCCATGGCCTGGGCCGTCGCCCACGGCGCGCGGGTGATCTCCATGTCGCTCGGCGCCGCGGTCCAGCCGGGTGAGCTCTTCCCCCAGACCTACGAGCAGCTGGCCCAGCGTGCGCTCCAGCGCGGGACAGTGATCGTCGCCGCCGCGGGCAACGAAAGCAGCCGCCCCCAGGCCATCAGGCCGGTCGGCCGACCCGCCAACTGTCCCTCCATCCTCGCGGTGGCCTCGCTGGACAGGGCACTCACGGTGTCGTCCTTCTCCTCCGCGGGCATCAACGGCCAGGGCGGCGAGGTCAACATCGCCGCGCCCGGCAGGGCCGTGCACTCGGCGGCCCCTGGCGGCGGGTACCAGTCGATGTCGGGCACCAGCATGGCCACACCGCACGTCGCGGGTGTCCTCGCGCTGCTCGCCCAGGCCGCCCCCAACGCCTCTGCGGAGGATCTCAAGGCCAGTCTGCTGTCCAGTGCGTTCCCGCTGACGCAGCCCGTCAGGGACGTCGGCTCGGGCCTGCTCCAGGCCCCGTGAGCGAGTCGCCCTCTTCCGGGCCGGTCGGGGTCATCCTTTCGGTCGACCCCGACCGGTTCGCGGAGGTGGTCGAGGCCGCGCGAGGGGCCGGGCTGACGGTCACGGGCGAGCAGGCGATCCTCGGCACGCTCTCCGGCACCATCGCGGAGGACCGGATCCCGGCCCTGAAGGCGGTCGCCGGCATCGAATCCGTCGACAGGGACCGCACCGTCCACCTCCCCCCGCCCGACGCCCCGATCCAGTGACCCAAGGAGACGCCCCGGGCCCGAGCCCGGGGCGTCGATCTCGTTCCGTCGCACCGCTCTCGCAGACGCTGCGCGAGTGGACCTCACAGGTCCGGGCCCGGTTACCACCGGACGGGTCGACCGCTCACGGCATCGATCGCGACGTCCTGCTGTCATGCCGCGGGCACAGCCCACCCGACGGGGTCGCGGCTTTCGACGTCGTAGATCACCTGGTCGGGACGGGTGCCCCGTTCGACAGCGAACGTGATCTTCCCGCGAAGGCACGAGCCGGGCCGCACGGCGGCACTTCCGGTGGGGTACTCAGGCTTCGGCACGCCGGATCCGCTGAACAGCGGGGCCCGGCCCCGGGTCCCGTCGGGGAAGCCGAGGGACCAGGGTGTCTGGGAAGCCATCACCGTGGTGCTGGTCGCGTCGGCGCAGAGCCGGACGTCGAGGGTGGCCCACACGGGGTGCGGGACGTCGGTGACGTCGTCGGACAGGGTGGCGCCCTTCGCCGGCTGGGTGTAGCCCATGACGGTCGTGGTGCCACTGATGTGGCTGCCGTCGGTGTCCGTGTCGCTCCAGTGGTGTCCGACGCCGATCTTGAGCGCCCCGGCGGCGGGTACGGGCTTGGCCGTGGCCTGCTTCGGCCTGGCATCCGGCTCGTCGGTGTGGCCGGGACCTGCGCAAGCGGTGGCGGCGAGCAGCAGAACGACGGCGCAGATGGTGGTGCGGGCGTGCAAAGTACCCCCAGGACTGACGCGTGCTGAGGGATCATCATGCGTCGCGTGAAAGCCCTGTGGGGGCGTTGTGCCTGTCTTGTGATGTCAACGGCCTCGACCGCTCGTCACGCGCGTGAGGCGTGCCCGACGTCGTCACGCCAGCGGATCGAGGAAGGTCAGCACCGAGGCGTCCTCTTCGATCAGCGGAATGAGGGCGGCGTTGAAAGGGCCGCCGTACGGGGCGTTCAGGTGCGCCTGGAAGGCGTCCTCGTCCCGGTACACCTCGAAGATCCAGTAGGCGCGCGGGGCGGCTGCCTTGGTGTAGACGTCGAAGGTGATGTTGCCTTCTTCCTCGCGCACCTTCAGGGCGTAGTCGCCGATCAGGCGGGCAACCTCGTCCTGCGCTCCCTCGCGGGCGGTGAACTCGGCGAGCAGGGTCTTCTTCACGGTCTCGTGTCCTTGTCAGTTGTGGGCGTCACTTGAGGGCGTCATTTGTCGGCGGAGTCGAGGTGCCGGACGACGGCCTTGTCCGGCTTCACCGTCAGGCGCCACCGGCGGTCGTCAGCTGTGCCAACTGGTCACGCCACGGCGGATTGGGACCGGCGACCGAGCAGGTCAGGGCCGCGACCCGGGCACCGAACCGGCAGGCTTCCGCGACCTCGTCGAGACCGAGATCGGTCAGCCGGCCACCGAGGAGTCCGCGGGCGCCGAGGTGATGCAGCAGGCCGGCGGTGAAGGAGTCCCCCGCGCCGACCGTGTCGACCACCCGCGTGGCCACAGCGGGCACCCGCAGTCGTTCGCCGTCGAGCGAGGCCAGGGCGCCGCCGGCGCCGAGCGTGATCACGACGAGCCGCACCCCCGCGGCATGCCAGATGTCGCACGCCTGCTCGGGCGGGGTGCCCGGCAGGAGGAGTTCCAGGTCGTCCTCGCTCAGGCGCAGGATGTCGGCGAGAGCGCACCAGTGCGCCAGCCGGGCGCGGTAGACCTCGGGGCGCACCAGCAGCGGCCGGACGTTGGGATCGATGCTGATGGTGGCCCGCGGAGCCGCCGCTGCCAGGAACTCCTCCACCGCCGCCCCGCCGGGTTCACGGACCAGCGCCAGCGACCCGGTGTGCACACAGGCCGTTTCGGACAGATCCACCCCCGCCAGTTCCCCTGGAGTCCACTGCCAGTCGGCCGTGTTCTGCGCGTGGAACGAGAACGCGGCCTGCCCGGTGGCATCCAGCTCCGCCACGGCCAGCGTGCTGGGCTCGGCGGCGGCGACGGCGTACGACAGGTCGACGCCGGACTCCTCCAGGTGGGCCCGGAACAGGCGGCCGAACACATCCCCGGACAGCCGCGCCAGGAAGCGGGCCGGCGTGCCCAGCCTGGCCAGGGCCACCGCCGTATTCGCGGGTCCGCCGCCAGGCAGCACCCGCAGAGCAAGTTCGTTCGAGGCGTTTGCCGGTTCGGTGAAGGCGTCCGCGACGCACTCTCCCAGAACAGTGATCTGACGCGGGCTCATGGGCTGCTCTCTCTCGGCAAGGCTCGAAACGGATCGGAACGGCTCTGAACGACTCTGAATGGCTCTGAACGGCTCTGAAAGGTCGGGCATGGGGCCTCGCGGCGACGCGGCCAGAGACCTGCCGCACGGAGACCACGGCTACGGACGTTGCCGATTTGTGACGAGTGGAAGGCATTGACGTTGCCTGGATCCGGAGTCCATCATCCTCGCCAGGCAGTGTCAACGATGACATAAGTCAACGATGACACCCCGGGCGGCGTGTCCTGATCCCAACCCCGTGCCGCCCGCTATCCCACAGGAGTCGATCATGTCTCGCACCACTCGCCTGTCCTCCTCGCTCCTCAGAGCCGCCGCGGTCACGGGCGTCGCGGCCCTCACTCTGACGGCCTGCGGCTCCGGCTCCGGCTCCGGTTCGGGCTCCAAGAGCTCCGGCTCGGGCAGCGTCAAGGTCGGTCTGATCACCAAGACCGACACCAACCCGTTCTTCGTGAAGATGAAGGAGGGCGCGGAGAAGGCCGCCAAGGAGAACGGTGTCCAACTGTCCACCGCGGCGGGCAAGTTCGACGGGGACAACGCCGGGCAGGTCACCGCCATCGAGAACATGGTCGCCGCCGGGGTGAAGGGCATCCTGATCACCCCGAGCGACTCCAAGGCGATCGTGCCCGCCATTCAGAAGGCCCGCGCCAAGGGTGTCCTGGTCATCGCCCTGGACACCCCGACCGAGCCGGAAAGCGCGGTCGACGCACTCTTCGCCACCGACAACCTCAAGGCCGGCCAGCTGATCGGCGAGTACGCCAAGGCCGTCATGAAGGGCAAGAAGGCGAAGATAGCCGCCCTCGACCTGGCGCCGGGCGTCTCCGTCGGCGTCCAGCGGCACAACGGTTTCCTGAAGGGCTTCGGCGCCACCGACAAGGACGTCGTGTGCGCCCAGGACACCGGCGGCGACCAGGCCAAGGGCCAGACCGCGATGGAGAACTGCCTGCAGAAGGCGCCCGGCATCAACGTCGTCTACACCATCAACGAACCGGCCGCCCTGGGCGCGTACACCGCGCTGAAGGCCAAGGGCCGGGAGAAGGACGTGCTGATCGTCTCCGTCGACGGCGGCTGCACCGGCACCCAGGCCGTCAAGGACGGCAAGATCGCCGCGACGTCGCAGCAGTACCCGCTGAAGATGGCCGCCGAGGGCGTCAAGGCCGTCGTGACGTACGCCAAGGACGGCAAGAAGGCGTCCGGTTACACCGACACCGGCGTCACCCTGATCACCGACAAGGCGCAGGACGGCGTCACGGCGAAGGACACCGGCTACGGCCTGGAGAACTGCTGGGGCTGAGCCGCCCCCTAGGCCCGTACGCGACACCGCCCCTCCCCTCAGCGGGGCGGTCGGCCCGCTCCCCGACCAGGGACGACCGCCCCCTTGTCCCGGCGGCGGGGCCTTGAGCCCTCGTCCTCCGACAAGGACCATCTGTCTTCCGACAAGGACTTCGCATGACAGCCACGACCTCGCCGTACGCCGAGCTCAAAGCACCGACCACGGCCCGCAGACTGCTCACGGCGCCGACCACCGGCCCGCTGGCCGCCCTTCTCCTGGCCTGCGCCTTCTTCTCCCTCTCGACCGACCAGTTCCTCACCGGCGGCAACTTCTCGCTGATCGTGCAGCAGGTCATGGTCGTCGGCACCCTCGCCATCGGACAGACCCTGATCATCCTCACCGCGGGCATCGACCTGTCGTGCGGGGCGGTGATGGCCTTCGGCAGCATCGTGATCGCCAAGATGGCGGCCGAGGGCTCCGTCCCACCGCTTGTCGCGATCGCTCTGGGCCTGGTCGTCTGCGGCGGCTTCGGCCTGCTCAACGGGCTGCTGGTGCAGAAGATCCCGCTGCCGCCGTTCATCGTCACCCTCGGCATGCTCAACGTGGCGTTCGCACTGACCCACATCTACTCCGAGGAGCAGACGGTCACCAACCTGCCCGGCCCGCTGACGGCTCTCGGGCAGACCTTCCCGCTCGGCCACACCGACATCACCTACGGCTCCCTGGTCACCATCGCCCTGTTCCTCCTCCTCGCCTACGCGCTGAGCAGCACCGGCTGGGGCCGGCACGTCTACGCCCTGGGCAACAGCGCCGAGGCCGCCCGGCTGAACGGCATCCGCACCTCCCGCCTGACCATCGGCATCTACACCGTGGCCGGCCTGCTGTACGGCATCGCCGCCCTGCTGCTCATCTCCCGCACCGGAGTCGGCGACCCGCAGGCCGGACAGACCGACAACCTCGACAGCATCACCGCCGTGGTCCTCGGCGGCACCAGCCTCTTCGGCGGACGCGGATCGGTCCTGGGCACCTTCATCGGCGTCCTCATCGTCGGCGTGTTCCGCAACGGCCTCCAGCTGATGGGCGTCGCCTCCATCTACCAGACCCTGATCACCGGAGTCCTGGTGATCCTCGCGGTGACCGTCGACCAGCTCTCCCGGAAGAAGGCCCGATGACCGCCACCTCCTCCCCCACGCCCGTGCTGCAGGCCCGCGGCCTGGTCAAGCGGTACGGCCAGGTCACCGCCATCGACGGCGCCGACTTCGATCTGCTGCCCGGCGAGGTCCTCGCCGTCATCGGCGACAACGGTGCCGGCAAGACCAGCCTGATCAAGGCGCTCACCGGCGCGGTGGTCCCCGACGCGGGCGAGATACGGCTGGGCGGCGAGCCCATCACCTTCTCCGGTCCGCAGAGCGCCCGCGCCCACGGCATCGAGACGGTCTATCAGGACCTCGCCGTGGCCGCCTCCATGGACATCGCCTCGAACATGTTCCTCGGGCGCGAGCTGCGCCGACCCGGCGTTCTCGGCAGTGTCTTCCGCATGCTGGACAAGAAGCGCATGCGCCAGGAGGCCGCCGAGCACATGGCCGACCTGAAGATCGGCCTGCGCTCGCTGACGCAGTCGGTCGAGACGCTCTCCGGCGGACAGCGGCAGGCCGTCGCGGTCGCCCGTTCCGTCGCCTGGGCCCGCAGCGTCGTCGTCATGGACGAACCCACCGCCGCTCTCGGCGTCAAGGAGTCGGGCCAGGTCCTGGACCTCATCCGCCGAGTCCGCGACAAGGGCATGCCGGTCGTTCTGATCAGCCACAACATGCCCCACGTCTTCGAGATCGCCGACCGGATCCACGTCCACCGGCTGGGCCGGCGTGCCGCCCTGATCAAGCCCTCCGATTACTCCATGGCCGAGGTCGTCGCCATCATGACCGGCGCGCTCAGCATCGACGAGGCCGGAGATACTGTCGTAGCGGATTCGGAGGCCGCCAAGGCCGCCGGAGTACAGGCCACCTGACAGCACAACCCAGCTCTCGCAGTTTCCGGCCGAGGCCGCGGCCGGAATCGAGAGCCCTCAGGAGACGGTTTCCTCCATGGCAGCGAACCGCCGCCCTACCCTGGCCGACGTCGCCCGAGAAGTCGGCGTCAGCGCCAAGACGGTCTCACGCGTCCTCAACGAGGACGGACCCGCCTCCGCGCAGACCAGGGAACAGGTACTCGCCGCAGTGGCCAAGCTCGGCTTCCAGCCGAACCTCATGGCCCGCAACATCCGCGTCGGCGGCCCGGACACCACCATCGGCCTGGTCATTCCCGACCTCGCCAACCCCTTCTTCGGAGCTGTGGCCCGTGCCATCGAGGACACCGTCCGCGAACGCGGACTGACCCTGCTCATGGGCTCCTCCGCGGACGACTCCGAGCGCGAACGTGCCCTGACCGACAAGTTCCTCGCCCGCCGCGTCAGCATCCTGATCGTCGTTCCGTCCGTCGGCGCCGACCACTCCCACCTCAAGTCCCATCGCACGGCGGGACTACCCGTGATCTTCCTCGACCGACCCGGAGTCGGCCTCGCCACGGACAGCATCGTCAGCTCCAACCGTGCCGGCGCCCACGACGGCGTCACCCACCTCATCGCCCACGGACACCGGCGCATCGGCTTCGTCGGCGACCTGCCCCCGAAGCTGTACACCCGTCGCGAGCGTCAGGCCGGTTACCGCTCGGCACTACAGGAAGCCGACATCCCCTACGACCGCTCGCTCGTCACCAACGCCCACGACCAGCGGGGCGCCGAGACCGCGACCGCCCAACTCCTCGGCCTGGCCGATCCCCCCACCGCCCTGTTCGCCGGCAACAACATCATGGCGCTGGGCATAGTCGCCGAACTGGCCCGCAGCAAGCGCAAGGACGTCGCCGTAGTCGCCTTCGACGACGTGGCACTCGCCGAGGCACTCGAGCCGGCCCTGACCGTCGTCGCCCAGGACGCGGAAGAAATCGGCAGAACGGCAGCGACCACCGCGCTGACCCGCCTGGACGGGGACCGCTCCCGAGCCCGCACCATCACCGTCCCCACCCACCTGATCGTCCGAGGCTCGGGCGAACTCCCCGTCCCCGCGTTACAGGAAGCGTGACTTGGAGTCGGCACCGAACCGCACGGCTGCCGGCACCAGGTGATCGGCATCCTGACGCCGCACGCCCCGCGCCACCGACGGACGCCGTCGGGGTGGGAGGCGCGCGGCGTTCTCGACGCGGGACGTCTTCGAGTGAACACAGCCACAGCGCCTGGGCGCTGATCTCGCCCCCGGCCGAGGCGGCCCCGGCTGGAGGGGACCCCGGCCGGGGCCTGCCCCATGTCTTGAGCGTCCGCGAAGCCACCCGCGCCGCCACCGGGCACCGTCCCGCCGGTGGGGGCGCGGGCCGCACCAGAGCGACAGCAAAACGGGGATTCTCATGGCCGAAACCATCCGGTCCGCACATAATGGGCCAGCAGGAGGCATCTCCACCAAAAACGAACAGCAATTCGAAGGGTCCGTACATGGCGTTACCTATGGGGGGCGGCGGATCCGCTCAACGGCCGGGGCACGGTCACTGGCCGGCGGCGAGTCTTCTCGGCGGACTCTCCGAGGAACCGCGCGAGCAGATGATCCGGCTCGGGCGGCGGGTGCGCTTCGAGCGGGGCGAACGGCTGCTACGGGAGGGCGAGTACGGTTCCTATGTGTTCCTCCTGCTGAGCGGCTGGTACAAGGTGCTGGCCAGGACGCCGGACGATCGCGAGGCGCTGTTGGCGGTCCGGGCAGGTGGTGACCTCGTCGGCGAGCTGGCCTGTTTCGACGCCCAGCCCCGGGTCGCCACGGTCGTGGCCGCCGGCAGGGGCAGCGCGAAGCTGATAGGCCGGCAGCAGTTCCTGGATTTCCTCGCGGCGTACGAGGAGTCGGCGCAGGCCGTGATGTGCGCGGTGGCCGGGAAGCTGCGCTGGGCGACACGGCGACGGCAGGACTTCGGCAGCTGCCCGGTGGGGACACGGGTGGCCCGGGTCCTGCTGGAGTTGGCCCGGGCGTACGGGCGTCCCTGCGCGACCGGGGTCTCGATCGGGGTTTCGCTGACCCAGCCCGAGTTGGCGGAGCTGGTCGGCGCCTCCGAACCGAGTGTGCACCGGGTACTGCGTTCCCTGCGCGAGCGGGGCGTCGTCGAGACCGGCTACCGCCGGGTCCTGGTCAGGGACCTCCCAGAACTCACGATCGCCGCCGACGGGGACGCCGCTCAACGGATCGTCCCCGCGAGCACCAGCCACAGGGTCGCCGCGACAACCATCGCGCCCACCCAGGCGAGAGCGCGGCTGGTGTAGACGTTCTTCAGCGCGGCGATCCTCGCGATGGCGTGCGCGGTCGCCCATGCCTGGGCCGCCAGCCGACCGTTGTCGGCCCCCGCGTGGTCCGCCGCGTCCAGGGAGAACCTGTTCGGCTCCGAGTGCCGCCCCGTACGTGGCCGGATCACCTGCACGAGCAGGTATCCCGACACGGTGAAGGTGACCACGTAGGCGAGGGACGCCAGCCAGAACAGTACGGCCGGCAGGTCGGTCGGTGCCGGAGCGCCGACCGACCCGATCTGCGCGGACACCACTGCCGCGAGCCCCACATGCACCGTGACCAGGGTCCCCGCCTTGGCATCCGCCTGCTGCGTGACCTGCTGGAACGACGCCATCGCGGCAACCGCCGCCGCCAACTCCCGGGCAGCCGGGTCGTGTTCGGCCATCACTCAGTGGCCACCGTGATGGAAGTGGTGGCCGGGGTCGTGGTGTCCCGGATCGTCGTGATGGAGATCGTGGTGGCCCGGATCGGGGTGGTACGGGTCCGGGTGGTACGGGTCGGCGTGATCCAGGTCCGGGTGGTACGGGTCGGCGTGATGCAGGTCCGGGTGGTACGGGTCGGCGTGATGCGCGTCCTGATAGTGCGGGTCAGCGTGACCCAGGTCCGGGTGATGCGGGTCGGCGTGATGCGCGTCCTGATAGTGCGGACCGGTGTGATGGGGATCGGAGTGGTACGGGTCCCCGTGATGCGCGGCAGCATGATGCGGGCCCGGGAGCCGGGGGGCTCCAGGGGGACCGCTCGCGTGATGACCGCTCGCGTGATGACCGCTCGCGTGATGACCGCTCCCGTGGTGGTCGCCCGGCTGGTGCCGCTGCCGCCCCGGGTAGTGGCCGTCGGTGCGATCGGCGTCGCGCGGATCCGCCTCGTCCGGGCCGTCGAAGTCCCCGCCCCCGCCCCCGTACGAGACACCGGTGTCAGGGCCGGTCAGCGCCCACTCCCGCAGCGTCTGACCGTGCGAAACCACCGCGGCCGCCACGTGAGCGGCACCCAGCGCCGGTACGACGAACTCACGCATCGCCGTACGGCCAGGCGAATGTCCCCAGATCACCGGCTCCGGCCGGGAATCCCGGACGGGAGCCGAGGGCGGCACATGCAGCCAGGCACCGCAGCCGAAGTCCTTCTTCACGACGGCCACGTCGATCCGGTGGAACCCGGCGGCCAGACCGCGCCCGTCGGGCAGGATCACGTCCCGGTACATCTCGTCCGGCACGGCCAGCGCCAAGTCGCTGCCGTCTTCGTTTTCGAGGGCGTCGCGCAGTCCGTCCGCGTCGACGAGCCGGTTGACCAGCACCACGGAGTCGCCCAGGTAACCGCGGTCGGCCCGGGAGACCGACCCCAGCGCGAGAGCGGCCCGCATCCGCATCCGGCCGAAGGCACCGGGCGTGCGGTTCGCCTGGTAGAGGCCGTCACGCAGGCCGAGGATCAGCGCCGGGACCACACGTACGGCGTCGATCCCGGCCGGGAAGACGACCAACTGGCCGTCCCCCTGCACCTGCTGCTGGGCACGGACGCGCAGCACCCGGGCCCGGCGCAGCGCGTGCTCGACCACGAGCCGGAGCCGGTACTGCGCGTCCTCCTGCGCGCGGTAGCCGTGACGGCTGTACTGGCGCAGGTCCACGGCCAGGCACAGCCGCCTGCGGTAACGGGCCATCACATCCTCGTCAACTCGGCGACCAGGTCACCGATCTCGTCGTCGGCGCGGCCCAGGAGCCCGTCCAGCCGGTTCAGTTCGCCGCGGCGCCGCTCGACCGCCTCCTCGCCCTGGTCCAGGACCTGGCGGGCGGAGGCCACACTGCGGGTGAGTTCCTCGATCCGGAAGGACATGCCCTGCGTGATCTCCCGCTGCATGGGCTCCATGGTGTCCGCGGCGAAGGCCCGGGCGGCCTTCTGGGCCTCCTTCGGTGCGGCCAACCGCAACTGGGTGGCCATCGCGCGGCCGATCTCCTCCCGCATCTTCTTCTCCACGCGCTCACCGGCGCCCTTGCCTTGGAACAAGCCCTGACCGATCAGGGCCGCCACCAGCACGGGCAGCCCGAACGGGGTGAGCGCCCAGGCCGCGCCGATGGCGAAGGCGGGCAGGAAGGTACGCAGCGCCTCCTTCGCCCCGAACCGCGCTCCGACCAGGGCGCCCGCCGGCCCGCTGAGCACGAACCCGCCCAAGCCCGCCAGGAACTTGGTCAGCGGCTCGTCCTCCCGGCCCTCTCCCGCGTCGGCCGCCCCGGACGCCCCGTGCAGGTCGATCCGGAGTTTCTCCAGGGCCGCCTCGAAAGAGGTCAGTTCGGCGTTCATCCGCTCGGCGAGCCGTTCCAGGTCCTGCTCGATCACGGGTTTCAGCGACTCGCCCACCCAGAGGGCGACCTTCTCCTCCATGGCCTTCGCCGTGCCGCCGGCGATCTCCTCCGCCACCTGCTGGGCACGCACTTTGGCTTTCAGGAGGTTCAGGCCGAGCTTGGTGGTGATCTCCACGTCCTGTGCGACCAGCGGCGCCTCGTCGGCGACGGCCGCGAGGAAGCCCCCGAGCAGGGTCTCCACCCGGTCCTGCAGCACCCGGGTCTCGTTGCGGATGTCCAGGGTGATCTGCTGGGCCTGCGCCTCCAGTTCCCTGAGGGGCTGCTGGGCGGCGGCCCAGTTCCGTTCCAGGTCACCGCTCTCCGCTTCGAGCATCTGGAGCTCGGAGGGGATGTTGCGGCGCAGTTCCCGTGCGACGCCGCGCACGGAGCGGGCCGGGGCGAGCAGCTTGACCTTGTGCCGCTCGGTCACGAGGTACCGTTCCAGTTCCCTCTCCACCGCCTCCACGCCGGTGCGGCGGAACGCCTCGTCGTCCTCAGCCATCCGGGCGCGCAGCGCCGACTTGCCGTCGACGAAGAAGAACCGGCTCCGGTCCCGGTCCTCGCCCCGCAGATCGGTGACGCGTCGCCGGGCGGAGGCCGTGACGTCGTCGCGCTCGTGATCGTCGATGGCGTCGAAGTAGGTGAACACGAAGAACGGGTCGTGCGCGCTCAGGTACTTCTTCAGGAACGTGGACTCGCTGATGCTCATCGGGGCGATCGCGTGCTGCAGGAAGATCACCGCGTCGGCCTTGCTGAGATGCGTGAGGGTGATGTCGTCATGGGTCTCGTACGCGTTGAGGCCGGGCGAGTCGATCAGTACGACGTTGTGGCGGCACAGCTCCAGCGGCCAGACCACCTCGGCCTTGACGTACGGGCTGCGCTCGTCGGCCGACGCGTTGTTCACCGTGATGAGTTCGATGAGCCGGTCCGGGTCGACGGCCTCGGGCTCGGCCGCGTCCGCTGTCCACAGCAGCGCGGCCGGCGACTCGCCGAACCTGACCTCGGTGATAACGGCGGTGGCGGGAACCGCCTTGACCGGCAGCACCCGGTCTCCCAGGAGGGCGTTGACGAAGGTGGATTTCCCACGGTTGAAGTCGCCGACCACCATCACGTGGAAGGCCTCGTTCTCGATCCGTTCGAGCAACGCCGTCACATCCCGGACGGCGCCGTTGTTGCCGATCTGTTCGGCGGCCTTCTCCGTCCGGCGGCACATCTCGGCCAGCCGCAGCCGCTGTTCGGCGGCGGCAGCGTACCCGCCTTCTACGGTCGTCATGGGCAGGCCGTCCTCTCCTTGGTTCATTCCTGTTCCTCCTCGGCCCGTACGCCGTCGGCGAGTGCGGAGCGGATGCCGGCGGCCAGCTCCGCCGCCGCGCTCGCCAGGCTCGGCCAGTCCGTACCGGATGCCGATGTCGATTCGACCGCCGCCCGTCGGGCGTCCGCCCAGGCCTGGTGGGACTCGCGGAGCCGGGCGAACATGTCCGCGTAGACATCGCCGAGCGCGTCGACGGCCCGCCGCTGGAAGACCCCCGCGCTCTCGTCGACCGCCCGCACCAGGACGGCGTCGACCTGGCGGCGCTGCTCCTCGGTGGCGTTCCTGACGTACGCCTCGGCCAGCAGCCCGCCGACCAGGCTGAGGACGCTGCTGTAGACCATCGGCGGCGGGCCGGACCGGTCGGAGTCCGATCGCGGGCCCTGGCGGGTGGCAGCGATCAGAAAACCGAGGATCGAACCGCCCTGGGCGCCCAGCCGGGTGACCAGGCGGGTCCTGGACAGGCTGGAGACCTCGCCGGAGATGTCCGGATCGGTGGACAGCTCCAGCGTGGCGGGCAGCGGGCTGCGTGCCGCGCCCGGCAGCCTGCGCGCCACTTCCCTGTCCAGCCAGTCGGTGTCCGCGGCCATGGCCGGCAGCAGGACCGTGCGCTCGGAGCTCCGGGCCAGCAGCGACAGTTCGTGCCCCAGCCGGACCGGCAGGTCGCGTTCCCACCAGGTTCCCGGTTCGGAGGCGCGCTCCAGGTCCCAGCGCAGCCGTTCGATGATGCCGTCGCGCCCCTTCTGGACATGTTCACGCAGCCGGGCGCCCAGATGGAGCTGACGTCCCGTCATGTCTGTCCGGAGCTGCTCCCACTGCCGGTCTTCGCTCTCCCGCAGCGCCTGCGCCAGCCTGGCCCGTTCCGCCACCTCCTCTTCCGGCAGCCGGCCGACCGCGTCGGCCTCGGCGGCGATCCGGGCCATGGCCTCGCAGTGGTCCGCCACTTGGGCGGCGATCCCCCGGTCGCGCCACAGCGCCCGTTCACTGTCCCGCGCGAACCCCTCCAACAGCACGCGCAGGGCGGCGAGTTCGGACTCTCCGCCGCCGGGCACGGGGGCGATCAGCACGGGCAGGCCGGCCAGGCCGGACAGCCGATTTTTGAGGTCCCGTACGGACTCCTCGCGGTCGTCGCCGTCCACCAGGTCCAGCATGGTCACGACGACGGCGACGAAGGGTACGTGCCGACACAGGACCTCCTCCTCCAGGAGGCGCCGCTCCGTGATGCTCATCGGGGAAAGGGCCGAGACGACGAACAGCACGGCGTCGCTTCCGGCCGCGGTCCGGCGTACCTGCTCGAACTGCTCCTCCGTACCGGAGTTGACCCCCGGCGTGTCCACCACTTCGGCGTCCAGACCGGCGAGCCAGTCATCGGCCACCGCCAAGGTCACGGTGGGTTCCGGGGGCCCGGCGGGAGCACCCGGTTCCCGTTCCGCCGGGGGGCCGGTCAGCCCGTCCCAGAGGGTGTCGTCGTCGAGCTTGCGCAGTTCACGGCGGCCGTCCGGCCGGCCGAGGGTCAGCCCCTCCGCGTCGGAGACCCGGATCACCACCGGCGCCCGCGTGACCGGAAGGGATCCCGTCGGCAGCAGATCACGGCCCAGGAGCCGGTTGATCAGCGTGGACTTGCCGCGGTTGAACTCGCCCACCACCGCGATGCGGAACGCGGGTCGGCCGCGTCCGGCGGCCAGCAGGTCCAGGGCCTCCCGGATGTGGTCCTGTCCGTAGTCCTCGGCGAGCCTGCGGGCCTCCCGCAGCGAGCCGGAGGCGGTAGCGCCGACGTCGCCGACGTGGGCGGAGGGGTCGGCCGCCGGCGGGGGGCCTGCCTCGGATCGGGATGCGCTGCTCACGGGTCATGACTCCTTGAGGTCGGGGACGGTCCGGCTGGTCTCCCGGCGCAGGGAGGCGACTGCGTCGCGGCGTCGCCGGGCATCCGTCGCGGTCTTCTCGGCGTGGGCGATCCCGGCGGCCAGTTCGGCCCGCCGCCGGTCGTGGGCCGCGGTGAGGCGGGCGATCTCGTCGCGCCACTCCTCGTCGTACTGCCGGCGGAGCGCGGCGACGCTGTCGCTGAGGCCCTCCGCGACGCGCGGCAGGCAGGCGGCGGCGAGGGCGCCGATCTCATCGTGCGCGGCGGCGATGACGGGACGGGCCTGCCGCAGGAACTGCTCCCGGGTCGCGTCGGGGCCGCGGCGCCCGATGAGCGCGCCGAGCGCGCCGCCGATGACGGTGCCGATGCCCGGGGCGACCAGGCTGCCGGCCAGGGCACCGGCCATCGCGCCGCCGCCGGTGCGCCAGTTGCCACTGCTGGTCAGCTGGGTGCCGATCGCGGTGAGCGCCCGGTCGATGCCGGACATGTCCGGGGCCGGGGGCTCCGGCCACACCACCTGGGGCACCGGGGGAGCCGTCCGGGCCTCGCCGGCCAGGTCGGTCAGCACGCTGTACTGGGCCGCGAAGTCCCGGGCGAGTTCCTCGGCAGCGGCGGTCAGCACCTCGCCGGCCCGTTTCACCGCCGTGCGGACGGCTTGCTGGGCGTCCCGCCGTAAGTGGCGCCGGACCAGCCGGGACACCTCCTCCGCGGCACCGGCCAGGTCGTTGATCTTCTCGCCCGCCACCGTGTTGCCGACTTTCACCTCGAGCGTCGTACGGGACTGCGCCGAAGTCCGGGTCAGGGTGGCGGCGTTCAGCTCCGTCCTGGCCCGGTCCCGGGTGCGCGCGGCCCAGGCGTCGAGGAAGGCGGGGAGGTCCGGCAGCGTCAGGGCCGCCAGTTCGCGCTCGCCACGGCTGAGGGCGGCGCGCCGGGCCTCGGCGGTCTCCTCCACCGCCGACAGCAGCTCCGAGAGCAACCCGAGCACCGTGGCGGCGACGGCCGACCGGCGGCTGTCCGCCGCGAGCCGTGCGATCCGCGCCTCCACCTCGAGGAACGACGCGAGATGGCCGGACCCACCCGGCTCGCGGACGCCGACAGCGGTGACCTCGCCCAGCGCCTTGCCCGGGGAGCAGGGCAGCAGCAGCGGATCCGCGCATCCCAGATCCCTCAGCCGACGCTCGACCACCTCGACGGCTTCGGAGCGTTCATCTTCGTCGAGCAGGTCGAGCTTGGTGAGGACGAACGCGCACCGGTCGTGATGGTCGCGCAGCGGCCCGGTGAGAAAGTCCACCAGGGTCAGCGACATCGCCGCGACGGCGGGCACCACCACCAGCGCCACGTCCGCCTGCCGCGCCGCGGCCTCGGCGAGCTCCCGGTGTCCACGTTCCGTCACGCTGAACCCCGGGGTGTCGATCACCGTGACGCCGGGGCCCAGCAGCCGGACCGGCGAGAGCACCCGCAGACTGCCCACCTCGTCCGCCAGTGCTGTGGTCAGCACCCGCCGCAGTGCCCGCTCCAAGGTGTCAGGCCCGGACTCCCGCCCCCGCCCCGCCCACCCGGCGAACGGCGCGGACGGCCACTCCAGGACGGAGTCGTCCGTGGTACTCACCATCAGGCCCTCGGCGCCCTCGCGGTATTCCAGCACCGTGGTCGTACGTGTCGTCACGAGGGCGGAGGACGGCAGCAACCGGCGTCGCAGGAAGGCGTTGAGCAGCGTGCTCTTGCCGCTGGACGTCTCACCGAAGACCGCCACCCGCAACTGCGGGTCGGCTGCCCGCGCCTGAACCGCGAGAAGCCGGGCCCGCAGCTCGTCGGAGCGTTCGGCCGGTAGACCGAGGCTGTCGAGCAGCCCCTCGATCCACCGCAGATGCCCGGTGACCACCGAGGTCCAGCCCGCTCCGGGACCGTCCACCACCAGCTGTTCCGTCACGGCATCAGCGTATGAACGACTGGATGGTCAACTCCTCGTCACATGATGGGATCGTCGACGATCTGCGCGCGTTCGTGGACGATGGCCCTGCCACATCCCATCGGCCGGCCGGTCGGCCCGCCCACGAGTGGCGGTGGCCTGCGCACCGTCGACATTGATGTCCCCGACATCATCGACGTATTCGACGTATTCGACGTATTCGACGTATTCGACGTATTCGACGTATTCGCCGATGCGGCCGGGCCGTCTTCAGATCGGACATGTACGTCGCCCGTCAGCACCGCCGCCGCGAGGGCGATCCGTCGAGGCCGCCGACCCCCTCCGCTCTGCCAACCGAGCCACGGGGCACCGCACGAGAGGGCCGGGTGCTCACCTGCCGCAGCCCGCACCAGCTACCCATCCGACGCGTCCATGCAGGTCAGGCAGGTATCCGCCGATGCAGACCGCCCTGGCGTCAAACTCGCGAGGAGCGGATTCCGTCCGTTGGACGAAAGTTGACGCTCCAGCACCTCGCAAGGAACGTTTCCGCAGGCCAGAGACCTGCACAGGTGGGGCGGGTGGGACTCGAACCCACGGCCGACGGTTTATGAGTCCTTTGGGGATCTCGGCGACCCTTGTCGATCCATGCTCATCCTTGATGTCTTCCCAGGTCAGACGCGCTGATCAGTGTCAGTCCTGTGTGGTGCTTGGCGATGCGTTCCTGTCCTTGTGGCCCCTCAATGGCCCCTGACGCTCCTTGAATGCCCGCCCAATACACCCGGACGTCGCTCCAACTCGGCGGACGCGCGGGATGCGGTTCAGCCGGCGCTGTCCAGCGGCCGTTCGATCGGCTCGTCACCATGGACCTCGGGGCCAGCACTGGGCTCTGCGGCAGTGGGTCCGCAGGGCCCAGCCTGCGATCGGTGGGGACGGTGACGCGGTGACCCCTGGAACAATGACTTGGGCTTCGACCACGAAAAGGGCCAACAGACCAACAATATGGAGGCGGCCCTAGTGATCAGGCTCGCACGTCTCGCTGCTGAAGTTCCTTGAGCACTCCGGCGACCGTCGCGAAGTCGTTGTCCACATGGAGGACGGTGTGCCCGTGGTGGACCGCGGTCGCACACACCAACAGGTCGATCGCTCCTGCCGCACGATGCTGACCCTGTTGTGTCAACTTGTACTGGGCGGTATCGACCCAACGCCAGGCATTCTTCGGAACGGGAGAGAGCAGGCAGAGTGCGTCCAGCTCCTCCGCGAGCTCGTCCCGGTGAGTCGGACTGGTTGCCGAGTAGAGAAATTCGGCACGTGTCGGCTCGCAGAGGTGGAACACCCCGGCGGCGATGTGCCCCTCCCAGGGTGCCAGAGCTCCGGGAGTGCGGAACAGGTGCCACAGGGCGGAGGTGTCGAGCAGGTATGTGATCACTCGAAGGCCTCGCGTCGGGCACGCTTGCCTGCGTAATACGCCGCCGCAGCCTGCTCGAACTCGCCACGTGCACCGCGCGCGGCCAGTTTCTCGGCGGCGTCGAGGCGCTTGATCCGGGCCACATAGTCCCGCAGGGCCGCGTTGACCGTCTCCTTCTTCGTCGTGACGCCCATCAGCCGCATAGCCTCAGCGAGCGCCTCGTCATCGAGATCAATCTGTGTGACGGACATCGAGCACCTCCAGCATCCACGATGTATGTCATCAAGATACATTGCCAACATTGAGGTCACCACCCAAGAGCAGCCCCCTGAGGCGGTGCACTGCCTCTCGCACCGTGGAGACTGCGCCGGCTGGGGAGGCACAAGGCGGCGGACTCCCTTCCCAATGCGATGGTGCTCCACCGCGAGAGTGGACAGTGCCGGTCCGGATCGCCTACCGCGGCACCGGCGTGGCGGACCTGCACCCGGCCGACGCGGTGCTGAACCTTCCGGACGCAATGCACTCGCACGGGCTGGCCAGGCTCGCCGCGATCGAGTCCGCCCGCGGAAGCTACGCCGACGCCTGCGAGCGGATCAACGCCGTTACCGGCTCCGGCAGGTCCAGGAACTCGCTGTCAGTGCCGCGGCGGACATCGACGCGTTCTACGACGCCCTGGTGCCCGCTCCCTGCACCGACACCACGCCACTGATCTTGTCGGTCGACGGCAAGGGCATGATGATGAGGCCCGAAGCCCTGCGCGAGGACACCGCCAGGGCTGCGGCCGCCAAGGGTGGCAACGCGATGAAGACCCGGCTGGCCTCCGGGGAGAAACACGGCAGGAAACGGATGGCCACCCTGGGAGCCGTCTACGATGCCGAACCCGCTCCGCGCACAGTCGACGACGGCAAGACGACGCCGTCCGCGGCGCGGCGCCCGAGCGCCGCCAGGGGCCGAAGGCCCGGTCGAAGTGGTTGTGCGGCTCGGTGACCGACACCGCCGCGCAGGTGGTGGCCGCCGTGTTCGACCAGGCAGAGCACCGCGACACCGGCCACCGTCGTTGCTGGGACGTCCTGGTCGACGGGGCCCGCCATCAGATCGACCTCCTCAAGGCCGAAGCACTACAGCGCAGCGTGGACGTCCACATCATCGTCGACCTGATCCACGTGCTCGAATACCTGTGGCGAGCAGCCTGGTGCCTGCATGACAGCATTTCCACCGCCGCACTCGAGAAAGCCGCCCACGCCGCCGGACAGCGTGGCACCCAGCGCAAGAGCATCGACGAGGCCATGAACTACCTGTCCGGCAAGGCCGAGCACCTGCGCTACGACACCGCCCTTGAACGCGGCTGGCCGATCTCCACCGGAATCATCGAGGGAGCATGCCGACACCTGGTCAAAGACCGCCTGGACATCACCGGCGCCCGCTGGGGCCTGTCCGGAGCTGAAACCGTGCTCAAACTGCGTGCCGTCCGCGCCAACGGCGACTTCGTCGCCTCCTGGGCGTGGCACCAGCAGCAGGAATCCATCCACAACCACCAGACGCGCTACCGCGACCAGGCCATAACCACTGCCTGATCGACAGCACCCTCATGGGATCTGCCCCCTTTCACTATGCGGCACGGGACGTCGGGCATGGCAACACAGGTGACCAACGTGAAGCCTCTGGTTCAACGGACGATCTTGTGGGGAGAACCGTCCTACCAGGGGCTTTGCGGCTGTCAGCAGCCAGGGCGCCCTACTCGACCACCGCAGGGAACATCCCGCTTCAAGTCACTTTGATCAGTTTAGCGAAAATCATTTCATCGAAAAAACCTCATTGTCAGGCGTGCCTTCACCGCAGAGGGCACCGGAGCACGGTGGCCTTATCGGAGTGCGCCCCGGCGGCTCCGTCCGGCTCCCGCCGTGCGCCCCTTCGCCACACCCACCGTGCGCTTCTCGACGCAGAGGTCGAAACGATTTTCTGTCCTTGTGCGCACCCCGCTCGCCTAATGTTCTATTTTTGACGAACATCGTGGGCCACAGTAAAGCTCTCTGGCTACTTTAGAATTTCACATATGATCCTATTTTCTCTGACGGCCTTGCGACGGAATCCGCTATGCACGTAGCTATTGCGTGCACCCGCTTCCTTGTTCCGGCTCCCGATGAGCCTGGACAGGACGGCAGTGAATCGGCCTCCGGTTCCCTGCCGGCCAGGAGGGGCGGTCGTGACACCTGTACGTCAGGAGAAGTCATGAAGAAGGCTTACGAGGCTCCGACGCTGGTCCGGCTCGGAACGTTCCGGAAGAAGACCGGGCTCTTGGGGCGCTCCGGCAACGACCGTCTCATCCTGAGCAAGAACTGACGAGCGACGGTTCCTGACCCGACGTCATGACTGAACTGCACGAAAGTGCGGGGACGGGCCCCGGCGACGCGCACTTCACGGTCTTCACCGACCGGGAGGACGCGACCGCCGTGGCCCGCTCCTTCGCCCGCCCCGGAACGCGAATCCTGCAGCACGCTTCGGGCCGGCCCTGGCTGGTGGGGCAGTGGCACGACCAGGAGATCGTCACCGCGCGCGCCGGCCACACGGCCCTCGCCGTCATCGGCTGCTGTCCGATCGACGCCGTAGAGCTCGAGCGCCAAGCCGGGCGGCTACGTGATCTCGCCGAACTCGACGCACTGGCCCGCTCCCTTCCAGGGAGTTTCCATCTCGTCGCCGCGCTCGATGGGCGGCTCAGGGTGCAGGGCACCGCCTCCGGGCTCCGGCTGGTATTCCATGCCCCCGTTGACGGAACGCAGGTGGCTGCCACCCGCGCCGACGTACTCGCCGCCGCGCTGGGCACCGACCCGGACGAGGAGCAACTGGCCATCCGGCTGCTGTGGCCGGTTCCCCATACACTCGCCGAGGCACCCATGTGGCGAGGGATCACCGCCGTGTCCCCCCAGGACGCGCTGATCATCTCGCCGGACGGCCGGACCGTACGCCGCTCGCGCTGGTGGACTCCGCCGGAACCGGTACGCACGCTCGCCGATGGCGCCCCGCTCGTCCGCGAAGCCCTGGCGGCGGCGGTCGACGCCCGTACCCGGCAGGGTGGCGTGGTCAGCTGCGACCTGTCGGGCGGCCTGGATTCCACCTCCATCTGTTTCCTGGCGGACCGCTCACCGGCCCGGGTGGTGGCCAGCACCTGGCCGGGTCGCGACCCCGCCGACACCGATCTGTACTGGGCTGAACAGGCCGCCCGCTCGTTGCCGGAAATCGACCATGTGGTCTGGGACGCCGATACCTCGCCGCTCGTCTACACCGGCCTGCTCGACATCGATGACCTGCTGGACGAGCCGACCATCGGCGTCATGGACCGATCAAGGGTCCTGCACCATCTGCCCGGCCTGGCGGAGCGGGGCAGCCGGTTGCACCTGACCGGCATCGGCGGCGACCACGTGGCCTGGTGCTCGGAGGCGTACTACCACCGGCTGCTCCGCACCCGCCCGCTGTTCGCGCTGCGCCAACTGCGCGGCTTCAGGGCCCTGTGGCAGTGGCCACTTGGCGGCACGGCACGCGCGCTGGCCGACTCGCGGCCGTACGGGAAGTGGCTGGCCGACTCCAGCGGCCGCCTGCGAGACCCGCTCCCCGCCACCGTCAGCACCAGCCTCGGCTGGGGCATGCCCCCTCGCCTGTTCGACTGGGTCACCGCCGACGCCGAACGGATGGCCCAACGGGCGCTGCGCGAGGCCGCCATGACCGCCGTACCGCTGCACCCGGACCGCGGCCTGCACACCGACCTCGAACAGATCCTTTCCTGCACCCGCATCATCCGCCAGTGGGACCGGATGGCCGCCCGGGCCGGAGTTCCGATGGCATCGCCGTTCCTCGACGACCGCGTCATCGAGGCATGCCTCGCCGTCCGCCCGAGCGAGCGCGTCACGCCCTGGCAGTACAAACCCCTCCTGACCGCCGCCATGAGCGGGATCGTGCCCGATGCGTGCCTGCGGCGCACCAACAAGGCCGCCGCTTCCATGGACGCATCCAACGGACTGCGCGAACACCGCGCCGATCTGCTGGCGCTCTGGGAGGGCTCCCGGCTGGAACAGCTCGGCCTCGTCGACGGCACGGCCCTGCGCCGGCTCGCCCAGCGTCCGGCCACACCCGAACTGCGCGACGCGATCCTCTACTCGACCATCGCCGCCGAAGTGTGGCTGCGCGGCCTCCACCGAACTAGCGAGCCCAAGGCCCCCGCCTCCTCATGACCACCGTTCCCCAGCAGAAAGACACCCGCATGGCATTGAAGTTCGGCGCCAATGTCTCCACTGCCGAGACGGACTACGGCACGGTCCTGCTGGACGAACGCGCCGGGGAATATTGGGAGTTGAATCCCACCGGCACCTTGGTGGTCAACACCCTGATGGCGGGCGGTGACGAAGCCGCCGCGGTCGTCGCGCTCGCCGACGAGTTCGACATCGACCTCGTCCAGGCGAAGCAGGACGTCGACGCCCTCGTACAGCAACTGCGGACCTCGGGGCTGGCCGAATGACGACCCCCAGCGCCCTGGAGCGGCCCACCGGCGTGCCCTTCGCCCGGCGCATGGCCGCCCGTCTCGTCCTTTCCCCCGCCCTCGCGCTCTCGCTCCTGCCGCCCCGCCGGCTCCGCGCCGTGCTCCACTTCGCATGTCGCGGAGCCATGCCGGCCACCGCCGCCCAGGCAAAGAACGCACGGGACGCGATGTGCGCGGTGAGCCTGCGCTGCGCAGGCCCGAAAGGCTGCCTGCCCCGTTCTCTGGGAGCCGCGCTGCTGTGCCGCCTGGGAGGGAGCTGGCCGACCTGGTGCACCGGGGTACGCGTGGTGCCGCCGTTCACGGCGCACGCCTGGATCGAGGCGGACGGCCGCCCTGTGGACGAGGGCGTACCCGACGACTACTTCACCCGGCTCATCACGGTCGCCGTCGCGAGCCGATCAGGCCGATGACCGACACCGTCGTGGATCAGACACAGTCGGCGGCCGAGGGCGACCGCTCCACCCGGGCCGCGATCGCCACCATGTACCGGCTCACCACCGGCCACCGGGCGTCCCTCACCCTCGCCACCGTACTCACCCTCGTCGGCTCCGCGCTCGGGCTCGCCCAGCCGCTCGCTGCCAAGCAGGTCGTGGACGCGAGCGGGCGCGGACAGGTGTTGTGGCCACTGTTGCTTCTCCTCGCCGGGCTCTTCGTCACCGAAGCGGCGACCGGCGCTGTAGGCCGCTTCGTTCTGGAGCGCATGGGCGAAGGCATCGTACGAGGGCTGCGCCACAGCCTGGTGGGGCGGCTGCTCCGGCTGGAGATGCGGGAGTACGACCGGCTCCGCAGCGGCGACCTGATCTCCCGGGTCACCACCGACACCACCCTGCTCAGAGAAGTCGTCTCCCAAGCACTGGTCGATCTGTTGACGGGTGCCCTCGTCGCGGCGGGGGCGATCGTCCTCATGGCGTGGATCGACCCGCTGCTGCTGCTCCTGATCGCGGCGACCGTGGCTACCGCCGCCGCGATCGTCGCCTCGCTTCTCAAGGGAATCCGGGCTGCCTCCGAACGCATGCAGACCTCCGTCGGCGCGATCGCCGCCGACCTCGAACGCGCGCTCGGCGCCCTGCCGATGGTCCGGGTTCACCGAACCGAGGACCGTGAAGCGGGCCGCATCGGAGAATGTGTCGAATCGGCGTACAGCGCCGGCGTACGCACCGCGAAACTTGCCTCCGTGATGAGCCCGGCGGTCGAACTCGCGGTACAGGGCTCCTTCCTGATCGTCCTGGTCATCGGCGGCCTGCGGGTCAACGGCCACGCCAACTCCCTCGGCGACCTGGTCGCCTTCCTGCTGTACGCCTCCTACCTGGTCCTTCCGCTGTCCTCGGTCTTCCGGGCGGTCGGCCTGATCCAGCGTGGCATGGGGGCCTACCAGCGCATCGAGCAGGCGCTGTCCCTGCCGGCGGAGCCCTCCCAGGAGACGCCGACCGTCCGGGCACGTACACGCGAACCGGCCCGGCAGACCGTCTCGTACGAGAAACCCGCCCTCGCCCTGCGGGACATCGGCTTCGGCTACGACCCGAGCCGGCCGGTGCTGCGCGGCCTCTCCTTCACCGCCCCTCACCGGTGCCAGACAGCCCTGGTCGGCCTGTCGGGTGCCGGAAAGAGCACGATCTTCGCCCTCATCTCCAGATTTTACGAACCGGACTCCGGGACCCTGCTCTTCGACGGCCTGCCCGCCACCGAACTGAGCCGCGCCGCATGCCGCGGGCGCATCGCCGTCGTCGACCAGAACACCCACGTCGTCCACGGCACCCTGTGGGACAACATCACCTACGCCGCGCCCGACGCCACCGAGGCCGAAGTGCGACGCGCCGTCGAGCTCGCCCAGCTGGAAGGGGTCGTACGGCGACTGCCGGGCGGCTTGTCGGGAATGCTCGGTGAGCGCGGCAGCAGGCTGTCCGCGGGAGAGCGCCAGCGCGTGGCCCTGGCCCGCGCCCTGCTCGCCCGCCCCTCGATCCTTCTGCTCGACGAGCCCACCTCCCACCTCGACACCCTCAATGAAACCGCGCTCACCACCGTGATGAAGGACGTCGCCCGGGAATGCGCCCTGCTGGTCATCGCACACCGGCTCTCCACGGTCCAGCACGCGGACCGGATCATCGTGTTGGACGAGGGCAGAGCCGTCGCCTGCGGGCGTCACGAGGAACTACTCACCAGCAGCCCCACTTACCGCGAACTGGCCGCCGGCCAAATGCTTCGGCCGGCCGCCACCCCGCCCTCCCCCGTGACGACCGCGCGCCATCCGCACAGCCCACTGTGAACCGGGCGAGCTTTCCGCGCTGAGCCAGTGTGGGTACTCGATGGTTCGGGGGGGCGAGGCGTGATGGGGGTTGTTCACCCAGCCACGGCCATAGCCACACACAAAGACCACCACCAGCCCGACAGCCCCAGCCGCAAGCACGAAACGGGCAACACGTCTCTTACCGCCCTCTGAGAGGGCGGTAAGAGAGTGCATAGGAATTTTTTCCTCACCTGAACGTGTGGCGGTGCGGCAGCCAGTGGGAGCTGCTCCCGCACGACTTGCTGCGCCGGCAGGTGCGGGAAATGGCGCGTCGGAAGGCGGACCCGGGCCTGGTGGTGCTCAACACCCAGAGCGTGCACGCGGCGGCTGGCGCGCCCGCAGAGTCGACGGGGTGTGATGCGGCAAAAAGTACCGGCCCGCAAGCGCGGCCTGGCTGTTGATGTTCTGGGGCTGGTGATCGCGGTGGTCGTGGTGGCCGCGTCGGCGCACGAGAACGCCGTCGGGATCACGCGGCTGGACAGGGGCGCCGCCGACACCGACGTACTGCGGCGCTCACTCGCGGTGGACGACGGCGGGAACGGTGAGGAACGCCGCCTGGTGCTGGTCGTGGACCAGCTGGAGGAGCTGTTCACGCTGTGCCCCGGCGGGCGGGAGCGGCGGGAATTCCTGGCCGCGGTCCTGGGTGTGGCGGCCCAGGTGCAGACGGCGAAGCTCCCGTCGGCCTGGTCATCTTCGGCCTGCGCTCCGACTTCTACACCCAGTGCGCCACCCATCCCAGGCTCCTCGAAGCGGTGGAAGGTAATCAGGTGATCGTCGGGCCGCTGTCACGGGCCGGGCCGCGGGAGGCGATCCTGCATCCCGCCCGCGCTGTCGGACTGGAGGTCGAACCGGGGCTCGTGCAGAGCCTGTTGCGCGACCTCGGGGCACCGGCACCGGACCACCCACACCCGGGAACGGACGAAGCCGACGCCTACGAGATCGGTCGGCTTCCACTGCTCGCCCATGCGCTGCGGGTCACCTGGCTGCGCCGGGCAGGCCACGTACTCACCGTGGACGGCTACGAGTCCACCGGCGGCATCGCGCACAGCGTGACGGCCGAAGCAGACCGCCGCTTCGACGGGCTGTACCCGCACGCGCAGCGCACCGCACAGTCCGAGGCGCGGCTCTGGTCGAGCAGGGCGTGCACGGCCTGGTGGCGCTCGCGGGTCCGGTCAGCGCATGGGTGGGCGGTGCTGGCCGGTCGGCCGGCGGTGGCGATCTTCTGCAGTTCCGCGACTGCGGCGGCCGAATCAGCCCGGAGAAACCATGAGCCTGGCCACGGCCGCGCCCTCCCGGCCCCTGTACGGCCCCTGGAATCTTGGCACCAGTCCCTCAGGGCGGCCGCCCGCACCGCGAGCGGGAACCTCGAACACCTACTCCGCCGCAGGTCAGAGGTTTTACGGCTCCCCCGAGCCTCCGGACTCCAAACCCACGAGCAGCGGATTCAGTCCGTTCAGGCAAAGTTGACGGACAGACACCCAAAAATGAACGTTTCCGCAGGTCAAAGACCTGCACAGGTGGGGCGGGTGGGACTCGAACCCACGGCCGACGGATTATGAGTCCGCTGCTCTAACCGGCTGAGCTACCGCCCCATTACGGCGCGTCGCGCACATGTGTGCGCGCCGTCTGCCGCAGCATAGCCGCTCATACGATCTCCTGCTTCGGATGGTCGACTTCGCATGACCATGAGGACTTCGCCGTGGCCTGCGCGGTTCCCCCGGACATGAAAAAGGACCCCTAAGGGTCCTCTTCAGGCTGCTCCCCCGACTGGACTCGAACCAGTAACCTGCCGGTTAACAGCCGGCTGCTCTGCCAATTGAGCTACGGAGGACCGAGCTCCCCCGACTGGACTCGAACCAGTAACCTGCCGGTTAACAGCCGGCTGCTCTGCCAATTGAGCTACGGAGGAATGCCTCGTTGCATCGAACGCACCTACCTGGGTATTCGCCAGGGGGCGCGCGCTCTCTGCGACACATACATTAGCGCAAGCAGGGGGGTGCTCCGCCAATCGGTACTCCCCGCACCCGATGACCGACCGCCGATCATCGATGCCGACACCAGGGACCTACACAAGGGAAAGGGTGGCCGCCATGCGCTACCGGCTCACGTTCGTCGCCGGACTGGCTCTTGGTTACGTGCTCGGCACGCGTGCCGGGCGCGAGCGCTACGAGCAGCTGAAGAAGGCCGCACATCAGGTCGCGCAGAACCCGGCGGTGCGCAACACCGCCGAGACGGCGGCCCTTCAGGGCCGCCAGTTCGCCGGCAAGGCGTACCACACGGTGAGCGAGAAGGTGGGCGATCACGTCCCCGACTCCGTGGCCGGCCGCGTGCGCTCCCTGCGGGAGCGCAACGCGAACGGCAGCGTCCGCAGCCGCGAGGACGACTGGGGCACCAGTAACACCTAGCGGGACGCCGACAACACCCGGCGGGGCGGCGCGGAGAGAGGCAAGCGGGCGGCACCACACCGCCGCCTCTGCCCGCGCCGCACCGCCGCTTCTGCCCCCGCCGCACCACCACCCCAGCCCGCGGCAACGCCACCTCAGCCCCCGCCGCACCGCCACCCCAGCCCGCCCCGCACCACCCCCACCAGCCGCGCCGCACCGCCCCCACCGGCCGCCCCGCGCCGCCCCGTCTGTCCGCGCTGCACGCCCACCTCTCTCCGTACGGCAGAATTTCCGCCATGGGGATAGTCGCCGGGTTGGACAGTTCGCCCGATTTCACTCGCATCGTCGTCTGCGACACGGACACGGGGGCCGTACTCAGGCAGGGCTATGCGCCGCACCCGGTCGAGACCGAGGGTGGCGGGCGTCCCTCCGACGTCGATCCGCAGGCCTGGCTGCTGTCCCTGGGCGAGGCCGCGAGCGGCGGGCTGCTCGAGGGCGTGCAGGCCATCGGCGTCTCGGCGCAGCAGAACGCGCTGATCCCGCTGGACACCCAGGGCAACACCGTGCGGCCCGCGATCGTCGGCGGGGACCGGCGCGCACAGGTCGCCGCCGCCGATCTGATCGACACGCTCGGCGGGCGTCAGGCATGGGCCGAGGCCGTGGGCTGCGTGCCGCAGGCCGCGCAGCCCGTGACCAAGCTGCGCTGGCTCGCCAAGTCGGAGCCCGACGCCGCGCTGCGCACCGCCGGACTGCTCCAGGCGCACGACTGGCTCGTGTGGCAGCTGCTCGGGCGGCCGGCGCGCAGGACCACCGACCGCGGTGGCGCCTCGGGGACCGGGTACTGGTCGGCGGCGACCGGCGCATACCGGCCAGATCTCGTCGAGCTGGCGCTCGGGCACCAGGCGCTGCTGCCCGATGTGCTCGGGCCGTCCGAGGCGGCGGGTACGACACCGGAGGGGCTGCTGATCTCCGCCGGGACCGGCGAGACCATGGCGGCGGCCTTCGGGCTGGGGATCGGGCTCGGGGACGCCGTGGTGTCGCTCGGCGCCTCCGGATCCGTGATGGCCGTCCACCCCGAGGCGCTGGTCGACTCCTCCGGAATGATCACCTCGCTCGCCGACGCGACCGGCATGCATCTGCCGGTCGTGACCACGATGAACGCGGTACGGACGCTGCGCGGTGCCGCCGAACTCCTCGGCGTGTCCGACCTGGAGGGCCTGTCCGACCTGGCGATGAAGTCGACGCCGGGCTCCCACGGGCTCGTCATGCTGCCGTACCTGGAGGGCGAGCGGACGCCCAATCTGCCGCACACCGCCGGGACGCTGGCGGGGCTGCGCCGGGAGTCGATGCGGCCCGAGCACCTCGCGCGGGCCGCGTTCGAGGGCATGCTGTGAGGGCTCGCCGACGCGCTGGACGTGCTGCGCGGGCGCGGGGTCGACGTACGGCGGATCTTCCTCCTCGGCGCGGCGGCGGAGCTGGCCGCCGTGCAGGCCGCGGCGCCGGCGCTGTTCGGCGTGCAGGTCGTCGTCCCCCAGCCGGCCGACTACGCGGCGATCGGCGCGGCCCGGCAGGCGGCCTGGGCGCTCGGCGTCTCCCAGGGCACGCTCTCCCCGGGGGCCCCGCCCGTGTGGCAGGGCGCGGCCGCCCAGGTCCTGGAGCCGGGCGAGGAACTCGCGGTGGGGCAGGCCGTACGGCAGCAGTACGTGTCGGTGCGCGAACAGACCCATCCGGGGGCGTTCAGGGCATAAGGGGCGAACGGAGGGGCACGGTCCTACGTCTCGGGGCTGACGCCTGTCCGTTCTTGGACCGCACTTGGGTTAATCAGTTGAGGTAACACGGGTGGAGTGTTCGACGATAGGGGGTGGTGCACCACTACCCGCCCTGTCGCCGACGACTCCGAGAGACCCCGCGTGCTCATACGATTGCTTCGTACCTACCTCAGTCCGTACCAGAAACCCATAGCCGTGCTGGTGCTGCTGCAGTTCCTGCAGACCTGCGCCACCCTGTATCTGCCCACCCTGAACGCGGACATCATCGACAACGGTGTCGTGGAGGGGGACACGGGCTACATCCTCGCCTTCGGCGGACTGATGATCGGCGTCTCGCTGGTCCAGGTCATCTGCAACATCGGCGCCGTCTACTACGGCGCCCGTACGGCCTCGGCGGTCGGCCGCGACATCCGGGGCAGCGTCTTCGACCGGGTGCAGTCGTTCTCCGCGCGTGAGGTGGGCCACTTCGGGGCGCCCTCGCTGATCACCCGCACGACGAACGACGTGCAGCAGGTGCAGATGCTCGCCCTGATGACGTTCACCCTGATGGTCTCCGCGCCGATCATGTGTGTGGGCGGCATCGTCATGGCGCTCGGTCTGGATGTGCCGCTGTCCGGGGTGCTGGTCGCCGTGGTGCCGGTGCTCGGCATCTCCGTGACGCTGATCGTGCGCCGGCTGCGCCCGCTGTTCCGGACCATGCAGGAGCGGCTCGACACCGTGAACCGGGTGCTGCGCGAGCAGATCACCGGCAACCGTGTCATCCGCGCCTTCGTCCGCGACGACTACGAGAAGGACCGCTTCCGGGGCGCGAACACCGACCTCACCGAGGTGTCCCTGGGCACCGGGCGCATGCTCGCGCTGATGTTCCCCATCGTCATGACGGTGGTGAACGTGTCGTCGATCGCCGTGGTCTGGTTCGGTGCGCACCGCATCGACAGCGGCGGCATGCAGATCGGCGACCTGACCGCGTTCCTCGCCTATCTGATGCAGATCGTGATGTCCGTGATGATGGCCACCTTCATGTTCATGATGGTGCCGCGCGCGGAGGTCTGCGCCGAGCGCATCCAGGAGGTCCTCGACACCTCCAGCAGTGTCGTTCCCCCGACCGCGCCCGTCGTCGAGCTGCGGCGGCACGGGTACCTGGAGATCCGGGGTGCCGGGTTCCGCTACCCGGGTGCCGAGGAGCCGGTGCTCAAGGCCATCGAGCTGACGGCGCGGCCCGGCGAGGTGACCGCCGTCATCGGGTCGACCGGCAGTGGCAAGTCCACGCTGCTGGGGCTGGTCCCCCGGCTGTTCGACGCCACCGACGGCGCCGTGCTCGTCGATGGTGTGGATGTGACGACCCTCGAGCCGAAGCTGCTCGCCAGGACCGTCGGCCTCGTACCGCAGAAGCCGTATCTCTTCGCGGGCACCGTCGCCACGAACCTGCGGTACGGGAACCCGGACGCGACCGACGAGGAGCTGTGGCACGCGCTGGAGGTGGCGCAGGCCAAGGACTTCGTGGAGCGGCTGGACAACGGCCTCGACTCCCCCGTCGCGCAGGGCGGCACGAATGTGTCGGGCGGTCAGCGGCAGCGGCTCGCGATCGCCCGCACCCTGGTGCAGCGCCCGGAGATCTACCTCTTCGACGACTCGTTCTCCGCGCTCGACTACGCGACCGACGCGGCCCTGCGGGCGGCGCTCGCGCGCGAGACCGCCGAGGCGACCGTCGTGATCGTCGCCCAGCGCGTGTCGACCATCCGGGACGCCGACCGGATCGTGGTCCTCGACGAGGGCCGCGTCGTCGGCACCGGCCGCCACCACGAGCTGATGGCGGGCAACGAGACCTACCGGGAGATCGTGCTCTCCCAGCTGACGGAAGCGGAGGCTGCCTGATGGCAGGGCCGATGGGGCGGATGATGGCCGGGGGCGGCCCTGATCAGCACTCGATGGACTTCAAGGGGTCGGGCAAACGGCTCCTCTCCCAGTTCAAGCCCGAGCGCGCGACCATGGCGGGGATGCTGGTCGCCGTGGTCGTGAGCGTGGGGCTCTCGGTGGTCGGACCGAAGATCCTCGGCAGGGCGACCGACCTGGTCTTCGCGGGGATCATCGGGCGGCAGATGCCCGCCGGGGCCACCAAGGAGCAGGTCCTTCAGTCCATGCGCGAGCGGGGCGAGGGCGGCGTCGCCGACATGCTCTCGGGGACGGACTTCACCCCGGGCAAGGGCATCGACTTCACCGCCGTCGGCAACGTACTGCTGCTCGCGCTCTGTACGTTCCTGGTGGCCGGCCTGCTGATGGCGGTCGCCACCCGGCTGGTGAACCGGGCCGTCAACAAGACCGTCTACCGCATGCGCGAGGACCTGCAGTCGAAGCTGTCGCGGCTGCCGCTGTCGTACTTCGACAAGCGGCAGCGCGGCGAGGTGCTGAGCCGGGCGACCAACGACATCGACAACATCGGGCAGACGCTCCAGCAGTCGATGGGTCAGCTCATCAACTCGCTGCTCACGATCGTCGGCGTGCTGGCGATGATGTTCTGGGTGTCGTGGCTGCTGGCACTCGTGGCGCTGGTCACCGTGCCGCTCTCCTTCTTCGTCGCCACCCGCGTCGGTAAGCGGTCGCAGCCGCACTTCGTGCAGCAGTGGCGCACCACCGGCAAGCTCAACGCCCACATCGAGGAGATGTACACCGGCCACACGCTGGTGAAGGTGTTCGGGCGGCAGGAGGAGTCGGCGGCGCAGTTCGCCGAGGAGAACGAGAAGCTGTACGAGGCCGGTTTCAAGGCGCAGTTCAACAGCGGGGTCATGCAGCCGCTGATGATGTTCGTGTCGAACCTGAACTATGTGCTGGTGGCCGTGGTCGGTGGCCTGCGGGTCGCGTCCGGCTCGCTGTCGATCGGTGATGTGCAGGCGTTCGTCCAGTACTCGCGGCAGTTCTCGATGCCGCTCACGCAGGTCGCGTCGATGGCCAACCTGGTCCAGTCGGGCGTCGCCTCCGCCGAGCGGATCTTCGAACTGCTCGACGCGGACGAGCAGCAGGCCGACCCGGTGCCGGGCGTGCGTCCGAAGGAGCTGCGGGGCCGGGTCGCGCTGGAGAACGTTTCGTTCCGGTACGACCCCGAGAAGCCGCTGATCGAGGACCTGTCGCTGAAGGTGGAGCCGGGGCACACGGTCGCGATCGTCGGTCCCACCGGCGCCGGCAAGACCACGCTGGTCAATCTCCTCATGCGGTTCTACGAGGTCAGCGGCGGGCGGATCACGCTCGACGGGGTCGACGTCGCGAAGATGTCGCGGGACGAACTGCGGGCCGGGATCGGGATGGTGCTCCAGGACACCTGGCTGTTCGGCGGCACCATCGCGGACAACATCGCGTACGGCGCCGCGCGTGACGTCACCCGCGGGGAGATCGAGGAGGCGGCGCGCGCCGCGCACGCCGACCGGTTCATCCGTACGCTGCCGGACGGCTACGACACCGTGATCGACGACGAGGGGTCCGGGGTGAGCGCGGGTGAGAAGCAGCTCATCACGATCGCCCGGGCGTTCCTGTCCGACCCGGTGATCCTGGTCCTGGACGAGGCCACCAGCTCGGTCGACACCCGTACCGAGGTGCTCATCCAGAAGGCGATGGCGAAGCTCGCACACGGCCGTACGTCGTTCGTGATCGCGCACCGGCTGTCGACGATCCGGGACGCCGACACGATCCTGGTGATGGAGAACGGGTCCATCGTCGAGCAGGGGGCGCATGCCGAACTGCTCGCCGCGGACGGGGCGTACGCGCGGCTGTACCAGGCGCAGTTCGCGCAGGCCGTGGCCGAGGTGGACTGACCTCCTGGGCCGAGGGGGCCGCCGCACGGCGGCCCCCTTTCAGTCCAGGTAGCCCCGCAGCTGGTCCGCGAACGCGTGGTCGCGGAGTTTGTTCAGGGTCTTCGACTCGATCTGGCGGATGCGTTCACGCGTGACGCCGAAGATGCGCCCGATCTCCTCCAGTGTGCGGGGGCGGCCGTCGGCCAGCCCGTAGCGGAGCTGGACGACCTTCCGCTCCCGCTCGCCGAGCGTCGACAGGACCGCGTCCAGATGCTCCCTGAGCAGCAGGAACGCGGCCGACTCCACGGGTGACGTGGCATCGCCGTCCTCGATCAGGTCGCCGAGGGCCACGTCGTCCTCCTCGCCCACCGGGGCGTGCAACGACACCGGTTCCTGGGCGAGGCGCAGTACCTCGCTGACGCGTTCGCCCGGCAGGTCGAGGTGGGCGGCGACCTCTTCCGGGGTCGGCTCGTAGCCCCGTTCCTGGAGCATGCGGCGCTGGACGCGGACCACGCGGTTGATCAGCTCGACGACATGGACGGGGACCCGGATGGTGCGGGCCTGGTCGGCGAGGGCGCGGGACATGGCCTGGCGGATCCACCAGGTCGCGTACGTCGAGAACTTGTAGCCGCGCGCGTAGTCGAACTTCTCGACTGCCCTGATCAGGCCCAGGTTTCCCTCCTGGACGAGGTCGAGCATGGTCAGGCCGCGGCCCACGTACCGCTTGGCGACGGAGACGACGAGCCGCAGGTTGGCCTCGATCAGACGGCGCTTGGCCATCCGGCCCATGACGACCAGCTTGTCGAGATCCAGGCCGAGTTGGGAGTCGAGATCGGGGGTGCTGCTCAGCTTCTCCTCGGCGAACAGGCCGGCCTCGACGCGGCGGGCGAGCTCGACCTCCTCGGCGGCCGTGAGCAGCGGGATGCGGCCGATCTCGCGCAGGTACTGGCGGAACAGGTCGGAGGAAGGGCCACCGGTGTCGTTGCTGCGGGCGCGCGGCGCGGGCGGCTCCGGTGCCTCGACGAGCTCGACCGTCTCCACGACGTCGACGCTCTCCACCGCGCCGGCCGGCGGCTCGTCCGGCTCGGGCGGGGCCGTGGGCTCCGTCTCCGTCTCGGGGTGGTGCGCGGCCCGGCTCTGCGCGGGTACCGCCGCGATGACGTCGGTCTCCGCGTCCGGCTCCGCGTTTTCGGCACTGATGTCGGTCTGGGCGAGGGTCTGGGTCTGCACGGGGGCGACCTCCAGGAATGTCGCTGCTGGGAGATGCGGCAGCGGTACGTCGGGGATGGGGTCGACGGCCTCACCGCCGACCATCCCGTAGTCGTTGAGCGGAACCGCGGGGGTGTGGGACCCGCTGTGGGCGGGCCGGCCGCGCTCCGAGGACTCAGGCACCGGAACCCAGTGTGGAGTACGACACATCGCCGCCACGAGGGGCGTGCGGTGACTTTTTGCGTCCGTTCCGTGACCACGTGCTGACCCTCGGGGGAAACCCGAGTGCTTGTTCGTGCCCTGATCTGGCACGATCCCCAGGTGCCCGGTTCCCGCTACGAAACCCACGTGACCGTCCGCTGCGACGGCGCCGCCGAGTCCGGACGGCTCAGCCGCTGGGCGGCCGCGGCCGGTCTCAAGCTGACGCACATCGTGCTGGCGCGGGGCCGGATGCCCTCGCAGCCCATGCTCACCCTGACGGGTTCCCCGTCGTACGCCGACGAATCCGCGCGGGCGGACGAAGTGACGGCGCGGCTGCGGGCGGACGGCTTCGAACCCGTCCGCGTCAAGATCGAGTCGACGCCGTGGGCGCCCGAGGTGCCCCGCGAACCGTGCGGCGGGGAACGGTACTTCGAGCATCATGTGAAGCTGCTGCTGGCGGCCGGCAGCGACCTCGGCGCGCTCGCGGCGCGGGTCGTCCCGCACGGCGCGCATCTGTCGTGGAACGCCCGGCGGGCGCACGGCGGCGGGTGGCACGAGCGGTTCGTGACACAGCGGTGCCGGGGCGTGGACGCGGAGGGGGCCGGGCGGGCGCTGGAGCGGTTGCTCCGGGAGCTGGACGGGCTTGAAGTGGTCGATGTGGAGCGGGAGTTCGTGCTCTTCGACAGTGATGTCTCCGTCGACGACGGGTGGATCGAGGAAGTCGGCGGCCGGTGGACGGCGGCAGCGGCAGCGGCAGCAACAGGGGCAGCGACAGCGGTACCGCAGGAGGTGCGGGGATGAGCGGGACGTGGCGGGGCTTCGGCTGGGCGAGCGGTGAGTTGCCGCGGGTGCCGTTGGACGACGCCACCCGCGAGGCGGCGAAGCTGCCCCGGACGCTGCGCCCGGTGGTCGCGGACGAGGTGACGCAGCGCCCGGTCTTCGACCCGGCCCTGAAGCAGTACGAGAACGCCTACCGGGCGACCGACCCCGGTTTCACCGACCCGACCAGGGGCGACGCCTGGCGGGCCGCGCGACGCCGGGCCCTGGAGCTCGTCCTGGCCGCGATCGCCGACTCGGCCTGGGTCGACGCGCTGGTGCTGCGCGGCAGCGTGCTGATGTCGGCGTGGTTCGGCGACGCCGCTCGCGAGCCCGGCGACCTGGACTTCGTCGTCGTACCGCACACATGGAAGATCGGCGACGGCCGCACGGACCGGATGCTCGAAGGGATCGCGGCGGCTGCCGAGGAGCTGGCCGCGGAGCGCGGGCCGCGTCTGGGGATCTCGGCGCGGGGGGCGGTGGTGGAGGACATCTGGACCTATGAGCGGGTGCCGGGCCGCCGTATGGTCCTGCCCTGGTCCACGCCGGGGCTGCCCGGCGGCCATGTCCAGCTCGACTTCGTCTTCAACGAGCGGCTGCCGGAGCCGGCCGAGCCGGTGGAGCTGCCCGGCGGCGCGATCGTGCAGGCGGCGACGCCCGCGCTGTCGCTGGCCTGGAAGCTCATGTGGGTGATCAACGACATGTACGCGCAGGGCAAGGACCTGTACGACGCCGTCCTCCTGGCCGAGCGGCATCCGCTCCCGTACGAGCTGCTGCACGAGGTGTTCCGGCTCTCGGGCGAGTGGCCCTACCCGTTCCGCGAGAAGATCCTCCTGGAGGACGTGGTGGAGGCGGTCGGGTACGTCGAGTGGAACCACTTCGTCAAGGAGTATCCGCAGTTCACCGACGACGAGCAGCTCTTCGCGGACCGGCTGGTGCGGGCCGTGGCGCCGACGTTCGACGGGCGGCCGGAGGTCTGAGGCCGGGCCCGGTCAGAGCGCCTGGGCGCCTCGCTCGCGCAGCGCCTGGTCGTACTGCTGGAGCACCCACAACTCGTTCTGCACGGCGGCCAGCTGGGCGGGGTCGCCGCCCGCGCTCAGGCGGGCCAGGCTGCCCTGGACCTCGCGCACGCGCCGCTCCACCGCGCGGCGGCGCACGGTGACCAGCTGGTCGCCCGCGTACGCCTCGTCGACCGTCCGGCGCATGATCGCCTCGACGGCCAGCTCCGTGACCATGGCGCGCACCGTGTCGTCCGGCGCGACCTCACGGACGCGGACCAGGTACTCCTGCGGGTCCTGGACGCCGTACTCCGCGCCGCCCGCCTCGATGATCGCCTCCCGTACGGCCGCGTACTGCGGGGCGGTGAACTCGTCGATCCCGTACGCGTCGAAGGCCGGGGAGACCAGCTCCGGGCGCTGGAGGGCGAGTTTGAGCAGCTCGCGCTCGGTGGCGTAGACGGGGTTGCGGAGGTGCAGGGCGGGGCCCGAGGGGACCTGGACGGCCGCGTACGACTGCTGGGGGCGCTGCTGGGCGGGGGCGGGGCCCTTGCCGCCCCGGTCGCGCGCCCAACGCGCCAGCTGGCTGACCCGCTTGACCACGAACTGGGTGTCGAGGATGCCGAGCATGCCCGCGAGCTGGACGGCGACCTCGTGCTGGGCGCCGCTGTTCTTGATGCGGGCCACGATCGGCGCCGACTCGTCCAGTGCGGCGGCGCGGCCCGCCGGGGTCTCCAGGTCGTAGCGCGCGACGATCTGGCGCAGCGCGAACTCGAAGAGCGGCGTACGGGGTTCGACCAGGTCGGCGACCGCCTCGTCGCCCTTCGCGAGGCGCAGCTCGCAGGGGTCCATGCCGTCGGGTGCGATGGCGATGTAGGTCTCGGCGGCGAACTTCTGGTCGTCCTCGAAGGCGCGCAGGGCGGCCTTCTGGCCCGCCGCGTCGCCGTCGAAGGTGAAGATCACGCGTGCGCTGCCGTTGTCCATCAGCAGCCGGCGGAGGATCTTGATGTGGTCGGTGCCGAAGGCCGTGCCGCAGGTGGCGATCGCGGTGGTGACGCCGGCCAGGTGGCAGGCCATGACGTCCGTGTAGCCCTCGACCACGACCGCCCGGCTGACCTTGGCGATGTCCTTCTTGGCGAGGTCGATGCCGTAGAGGACCTGGGACTTCCGGTAGATCGCGGTGTCGGGGGTGTTGAGGTACTTGGGTCCGTTGTCGGACTCGTACAGCTTTCTCGCGCCGAAGCCGACCACGTCGCCGCCGATGTCGCGGATCGGCCACATCAGCCGGCCGCGGAAGCGGTCGATGGGGCCGCGGCGGCCTTCCTGGGAGAGGCCGGAGAGGAGCAGCTCCTTGTCGGTGAAGCCCTTGCCGCGGAGATAGCGGGTGAGGTGGTCCCAGCCCTGGGGGCTGTAGCCGACGCCGAAGTGTGCGGCGGCGGCCTGGTCGAAGCCGCGCTCGGCGAGGAACTTGCGGCCCGTGTCGGCCTCGGAGCCGGTGTCGAGCTGCTCGATGTAGAACTGGGCGGCGATCTTGTGGGCCTCGACCAGGCGGATGCGCTCGCCGCGCTGGTGGGAGGGGTTGTATCCGCCCTCCTCGTAGCGCAGGGTGATGCCGGCCTGGGCGGCGAGGCGCTCGACCACCTCCGAGAAGGTGAGGTGGTCGACCTTCATCACGAACGTGATGGTGTCGCCGCCCTCCTGGCAGCCGAAGCAGTGGAAGAGTCCCTTGCTCGGGCTGACCTGGAAGGACGGTGACTTCTCGTCGTGGAACGGGCACAGGCCCTTCAGGTTGCCGCCGCCCGCGTTCCGCAGCTGGAGGTACTCGGAGACGACGGCGTCGATCGGGACCGCGTCCCGAACCGCCTTCACGTCCTCGTCGTTGATCCGTCCTGCCACGCGTGAATTCTACGGGGGCGCACCGACACTCCTGACGCGACGGCCCTCCCGACCGGGGGCGGCCCACCGCGCAGCGGCTGTCGGACGCGCCGCCCCCCAGAATCACAGGACGGAGGCGGACCGCGGCTCGGGGACACGACGACCTCCACGCCGGGGGGTCCCAGGCGCTGCTCGCCGCACAGCCACCGTCGGACGCGCCGCCCCCGGGGAACCACAGCACGGAGGCGGACCGCCGGCTCCGGGGCGCAGTCGGGGTCTCCGCTCCGCGTCGCGGCCGGGGTCTCCGCGACGCGGCCGGGGCCCGGACCCCAGGGCGCGACGGGTTCCCAGGGCGCGGTCCTGTGTCAGGGGGTCAGGGTCTCCAGTGGGACGTGCGGGTTTGCCAGGGCCTCCGTGTCCACCGGGGTTCCGGAGCGGATCAGGGCCTGGATCGGCTCCGTGACGTCCCACACATTCACGTTCATCCCGGCCAGCACCCGCCCCTCCTTCACCCAGAACGCGATGAACTGCCGCTTGCCCGCGTCCCCGCGGATCACCACCTGGTCGTACGTCCCCGGGGGTGCCCAGCCCGAGTACTCCATCCCCAGGTCGTACTGGTCGGAGAAGAAGTACGGCATCCGGTCGTACGTGAGGTCGCGGCCGAGCATCGCGCGCGCCGCCGCCGGCCCGCCGTTGAGCGCGTTGGCCCAGTGTTCGACGCGCAGCCGGGTGTCGAAGAGGGGGTGGTGGAAGGCGGCGACGTCGCCGGCGGCGTAGATGTCGGGGTCGGAGGTGCGCAGCCGCCCGTCGACCGCGATACCGCCGCCGTGGGCGCGGTCGGCGAGCGTCAGGCCCGCGGCCTCGGCGAGACCGGTGCGCGGGGCGGCGCCGATCGCGGCGAGCACGTCGTGCGCCGGGTGCTCCTCGCCGTCGTCCGTACGCGCGGCCAGCACCATGCCGTCCTGCCCGACGATCTCGGTCAGCCGGACGCCGAAGTGGAAGCGGACGCCGTGTTCACGGTGCAGCTCGGCGAAGACCTGGCCCAGCTCGGGGCCGAGAACGCCGTGCAGCGGGGTCGGCCCGTGCTCGACGACGGTGACCTCCGCGCCGTACTCGCGGGCCGCCGCCGCGACCTCCAGGCCGATCCAGCCGGCGCCCGCGATGACGAGGTGCCCGTTGTCCCGGCCGAGGGCGGCGAGGACGCCCTTGAGCCGCTCGGCGTGGGCGAGGCGTCGCAGATGGTGGACCCCGGCGAGGTCCGTGCCCGGGATGTCGAGGCGGCGGGGCTCGGCGCCGGTGGCGAGGAGCAGCTTGTCGTAGTGCACCAGGGTGCCGTCGTCGCCGAAGCGGACCGTCTTCGCGGCGCGGTCGACCGCGTCGACGGTCTGGCCGAGGTGCAGCTCGATGTCGTTCCGCGCGTACCAGGCGGGTTCGTGGACGAAGACGCTGTCGCGCTCCTCCTTGCCGAGCAGATACCCCTTGGACAGCGGTGGGCGCTCGTACGGGTGGTCACGCTCGTCACAGATCAGTATCACCCGCCCGGTGAACCCCTCCGCGCGGAGCGTCTCGGCCGCCTTCGCGCCGGCCAGACCTCCTCCGACGATGACGAATGTCTGATCCGCGTCGACCACTTGATTCCTCCTCGTAAGGATGTCGCCACATGCGAGCGTCCCGCACGCAGCGTGATGGGGGAAGAGGGAGTGGCCCGATCAGGCCACGCTGGGTCACACTGACACCGATTTCACGGCGGCAGGAGCACCCAGAGACCTCCTGGGGTCCCCCAGGTCACAGATGCCCCGTGAGCCTCGCGTGCAGCGACCGTGCCGCGACGTCGGTCAGTGAGGCGATCTGGTCGACTATCACCCGCTTGCGTGCCCGGTCGTCCGCCGCCTCGTCGAACAGCGCCCAGAACTGCGGGTCGAGCCCCTCCGGCGCGCGGGCGGTGAGCGCCTCGGCCAGCTCGGCGACGACGACACGCTGATCGGCGCGGAGCCGCTCCTGTTCGGCGCGCTGCATGACGTACCAGTCGGCGACCGCCTTGAGGACCGCGCACTCCAGACGGGCCGCGCGCGGTACGACGAGTTCGGCCGCGTATCTCGTCAGGCGGCCGCTGCCGTACGCCGCCCGGGTCGCGCCCTCCGCCGCCAGGCAGAAGCGGCCGATGAGCTGGCTGGTGGCGTCCTTCAGCCGGGCCTGGGCGACGGCCGACCCGTCGTAGCCGTGCGGCCACCACTCCTGGTCGAGGAGCCGGTCGAGGGCCTCGGCCAGCTCGGCGGGGTCGGTGTCGGCGGGCACGTACCGGCCGATGGCGACGGCGAAGACCGCCTGCCGCTCGGGCTCGGCGTGCAGACAGTTGGGGTCGATGTGGCCGGCGTGCAGGCCGTCCTCGACGTCGTGCACCGAGTACGCCACGTCGTCGGCCCAGTCCATGACCTGGGCCTCGAAGCAGGTGCGGTGGCCGGGGGCGCCCTTGCGGATCCAGTCGAAGACGGGGCGGTCGTCCTCGTAGACCCCGAACTTCGGTGACGTGGGGTCCGTGGGGTGGGCGCGACGCGGCCAGGGGTACTTGGTGGCGGCGTCGAGGGCGGCGCGGGTGAGGTTGAGCCCGACGCTCACCAGCTCGCCCGAGCCCTCGGACCGGACGAAACGCTTGGGCTCGATGCGGGCCAGCAGCCGCAGAGACTGCGCGTTGCCCTCGAAGCCGCCGCAGTCCTCGGCGAATTCGTTGAGCGCCTGTTCGCCGTTGTGCCCGAAGGGCGGGTGGCCGAGGTCGTGGGAGAGGCAGGCCGCTTCGACGAGGTCGGGGTCGCAGCCGAGGGCGGCGCCCAGCTCCCGGCCGACCTGGGCGCACTCCAGGGAGTGGGTCAGCCGGGTGCGCGGGCTGGCGTCCCAGGCGCGACTGCGGGTGCCCGGGGTGACGACCTGGGTCTTGCCGGCGAGACGGCGCAGCGCGGAGGAGTGCAGCACGCGCGCGCGGTCACGCTGGAAGGCGGTGCGCCCGGGCCGTTTGTCGGGCTCCACGGCCCAGCGCTCGACAGCGCTCTCGTCGTAGCCGACGCGCGTGACGGCGTCCTCGTACGAGACGGTTTCCTCGTAGTCCTCGTATGCCTGCGGGGTCCCGGGCGTGGTGCCTTCCATGCCCCGACACTAGACGCAGGCAGTGACAATCGGGACGTCAGCGTCCGTTTCAGGCCGTGGCCAGGGCCGGCACGGACGCGGGGCCGGTGGCGGATCCGGTGGCGGCGAGGGTCTGGTCGTAGCGGTGCAGGACGAGGCGGGCCATCGCCGGGTGGGCTCCGAGCGGGGCGGCGGCGATCCAGGGCGCGGCCTCGGCGCACGCCGTGGCGAAGCGGCCCGGGGCGGTGAAGTACGAGGCGACGGCGACCCGGTGGCGGCCGCGGGCGGCGAGGGCGCGCAGGGCGGCGGGCACCGTGGGCGCGGCCGCGGAGGCGTAGGCGGGGACGACGGGAACGCCGAGGCGTTCGGCGAGGAGCTGGGCGATACGGCGGGTGTCGACGGCCGACTCCGGGTCGCGGGACCCGGCGGCGGCGAGTACGACAGCGCTCGCCCGGCGGGCCGAGTCGCTCATCCGCGTGCGCCAGCCGGCCTCGGTCAGACGGGCGTGCAGGGTCTCCACGAGGAGGGGGTGCGGGCCGAGCGGGGCGGCGACATGGGTGCGCACCCGGGTGGCGGCGGCCGCGGCGTCGGGGATGTCCTGCTTGACGTGGTAGCCCCGGCTGAGCAGCAGCGGTACGAGGACTGCCCGGCTGTCGTCCTGAAGAGCCGCGAGCGTGTCGGGCAGCAGGGGCTCGTTCAGCTCGATGTGGCCCAGGTGCACGGGCAGGTGCGGGCGCAGTTCGCGGACCCGGTCGATCAGGGTGCGGACGGTGCTGAGGGCGCGCGGGTCGCGGCTGCCGTGGCCCACGAGGACGAGCGCGGGCGGCGCCGGCCGACGGGCACCGTTGAGCGAGACGAGACTGAGCTGACTGCCGAGCTGACTGCTGATCGCGTTCATGAGTTGCGCCGTACTGTCGAGGGGAACGGCCCGTGGCGGCCGACCGCCGGGGCGGAACGAGGACTCGTCGCGAGAAGGGTTCGACGCCGTCATGGACCGATCCTGACGGTACGAGGTTGCCGGGCCGTTGCGCGGCGATAACGGGTGTTTGCCGGTGCTTCACGCGGGCGGCGCCCACGGTGTGAGGAGCACCTCGGCCCCGGCCACGAACCGGATCACCGTTCGCCGCGTCTCCACTGCCGACACCGTCGACCTGGGGGGACACCTTCGATGGGCCTGCCGCGCCTGGGAATTCGCAGACCGCGCCTGCCACGCACCCGTGCCGGGCGGCGCCGGGCCGTACAGGTCGTGATGCTCGGGTGCGTGCTCGCGCTGCTCCCCGCCACCTGGATGTTCGCGGTGGCGGGCGACCGGCTGCGCACGACCGAGGACGCGCCGCGCACCGAGGTGGCGGTCGTCTTCGGCGCGGGCCTGTGGGCGGGCGAGCCGTCGCCGTACCTCGCGCACCGGCTCGACGCGGCGGCGAAGCTGTACCGGGCGGGCCGCATCGAGGTCGTCCTCGTCACCGGCGACAACAGCCGCGAGGACTACGACGAGCCGGACGCGATGCGCACGTACCTGACGCGGCACGGTGTCCCCGACGGCCGCATCGTCAGCGACTACGCCGGTTTCGACACCTGGGACTCCTGCGTACGCGCCAAGAAGATCTTCGGCGTGAACCACGCGGTCCTGATCAGCCAGGGCTTCCACATCCGTCGCGCGGTCGCGCTGTGCCAGGCGGCGGGGGTCGACTCGTACGGCATCGGCGTCGACGCCAAGCACGACGCCACTTGGTACTACGGGGGCACCCGGGAGATCTTCGCGGCGGGCAAGGCCGCCCTGGACGCGGTGTTCAAGCCGGATCCCCGGTTCCTCGGGCCGAAGGAACCAGGGGTGGGCGAGGCGCTGGCCGCCGACCGGTGACGTCGAGTCGGGAGTCGGGTCGTACCGTCACGGACCCCGGCGGTGCCGTTGGTGCGGCTGACCGCCGGGGAGTGGCTCACGGCGTGGCGGTCGCCGAGGCGCTCGCGGCGCTGTCCGGGGGCGGGGTCGGCGTGCCGCCGGGCGTCACGGTCGGCGTCGCGGTGGGCGAGGGCCCGCTCGGCGTCCCGGTGGACGGGGACCCGCTCGGTGCCCCGCCGGGCGGCGGGCTCCCCGCGCCGACGGTGTCGGCGCCCCTGCCCTCCTCCTCCGGGTCGACGGCGACCGTCAGCGTGCCGGTGAACCCCTTGACCACGTCCCCGGTGACGGCCATCAGCCCGTCCCTGGCGCCGCCGCCCGCGTAGACCGTGTCCTCGGTGAGCCGGGTGCGGGTACCGGTGTGCTCGGTGTACGGGGACGTCCCGTAGACCTCGTCGCCGTATCGGTCGTCGAAGAAGAGCTGCCCGGTCCAGTTGACCTTGCCGCCCTGGTAGGTACGGTCGGTGCTCGTGCCGCCGGTGTGCACCTTGACGTGGATGTGGGGGGCGCGCGGCGGGTACCAGCCGGGGAAGATCGTCGTGAACTCGACGGTGCCGTCGTCGCCGGTCGTCCGGTAGCCGCGCAGATACGTCCGTTCGTCCGCGCCGCTGGTATCCGTGCTCCCGCCGGCCGGCCCGGGCGCGGTGCCGGCCGGGCCGGCGGTCGGGTAACCGGAGTAGTGGCCCGCGGCGTCGCAGTGCCAGATCTCGACGGCCGCGTCCCCGAGCGGGGCACAGGACCCGGTCCGGTCGCGCACGGTCAGCCGCACCGTGAGCGGGACGCCCTTCTTGCCGTCGGTGATGTCCTGGCGGAACAGCGCGCCGTCCAGGTAGTACGACCCTTCCGTGGCGCTGGAGTTGAGTACGCACACGTCGGTGCCGGAGGCACCGTGCGCCGGTGAACCCGACGTGCGCGCGCCGGAGTCCGAGGAGCAGGAGCTGATGCCGAGCCCCATGGCGGCGCCTGCTGCCGCGCCGCCCAGCGCGAGGACCCGTCGACGAGTGATGTCGCTTTTGTCGCTGTCGGTCATGGCGGCGAGGTTAGGGGCGCCGCCCCGGCGGCCCGTGACGCCGCACGGGCCACCGCCCCCGCGGTCACCCGCACGAGGGGAGCGACACCGGAGCACCCGCACGACGGGAACGACGCCGGAGCACCCGCACGGTCCGGGGAGTGGACGGGCCGTCAGCGGCGGGCGTGCCAGTCGCCGCCCCCGATGAGCGTGCCGCGCGCCCGTAGCCGGGCCGCGACGGCGGGCGCGGCCACGTACACCCAGGCGCGTACGGCCGCGCCGTCGCCGCGGGTGACGTGCAGGGCCACCCGCTCGTACAGGTTGCCGGGGTCGCCCGGCACGTACTCCTCCAGCCGGTCCAGCGCCCCGAGCAGTTCCCCGTACGCCTCGGGCAGCGCGGTCACCAACTCCCCGCACACGGGCCCGGCGCCCGGCTCCTCCACGGCGTACGGGTATCCGGGCCCCTCGTAGAGCACGGCATCCCGCAGCCGGGCCGGCTCCTCGGACTCCGTGCGTCCGCGAAGGAAGAGGTCGTGGTTGTGCTCGCCGGGGCGCAGGGTGCCGTACACGAAGAAGGGGAGTGTCACCGGGTCATCATCGCCGTGCGCCGTGACCATGATCGGCGCCCCTCCGGGGCCTCCTCGGGAGCGTTGCAGAAACGATTCTCACCTCTCACACATCTCCACGCACGCGCTCTGGACATGACATGTCATGGCCCCTTAAATCTGAGCGGACATCAGTGGCCGATTTCATCCGCCACTCCCCTCTCTCCCGCTCCCCACCGCCCCACCCCCCACTTCCCCGCACACTCCCTGTACGTCCTATCAACGAGACCGATTGAGTCAAATACGGCACATCCGGGTGTCTCCGTCACATCCTTCTGCGCACGCTGGGCCACCGCCGGCGTGGCCACCGCGACCGCCACGCTGCTGGCCACGGCACTCGCCCCGACCGCGGGCGCGGACACCGGCCCCAGCAGGGCCACCGTGATCGACAACGCGGCCGCGGTGCTCACGCACCAGGCCGCACGCCTGGGCCTCACCGCCGCCCAGGGCACCAGCGTGCGCGATGTCGTCGTTGACGCGGACGGCGGCCAGCATGTGCGCTACGACCGCACATACCGCCACCTCCCCGTGCTGGGCGGCGACTTCGTCGTCCACCTGGCGCCGAACGGCTCCTACCGCGGCGCCGACCGGTCCACCAGGCGCGCCATCTCGCTCGCCGACATCACGCCCGCCCTCTCCGCGCCGAAGGCCGCCGACCTGGCCACGGCCGCGCTGCGCGCCGCGAACACCGGTGAGCTGCTGAAGAAGGTGACCGCCAAGCCCCAACTCGTCGTCGACGCCCTGCACGGCGCGCCGAAACTGGCCTGGCGCACCAACGTGGTGGGACAGGACTCGCTCGGCAACCCGGTCGCCCGTACGGTCCTCACCGACGCCCGCTCCGGCAAGCAGATCGACGCCTGGGACAGCATCGAGACGGCGACGGGCGACGGCAAGTCCCTCTACAGCGGCACGGTCGCGCTGGAGTCGACGCTGTCCGGATCGACGTACCAGCTCAAGGACGCGACGCGCGGGAACACGTACACGGGCGACGCGGCCAACAAGACGGATCTGTGCATCCTGGGCATCTGTTTCAGCCGCGCCCCCGCCACCCTCTTCACCGACGCGGACAACCACTGGGGCACGGGGGCCGCTTCGGACCGCTCCTCGGCGGCGGTGGACGCGCAGTACGGCACGAACGAGACGTGGGACTACTACAAGAACGTCCACGGCCGCAACGGCATCGCCGGCGACGGCAAGGGCTCCTACAACCGCGTCCACTACGGCAGCAACTACAACAACGCCTTCTGGGACGACAGTTGCTTCTGCATGACGTACGGGGACGGTGACGGGACGACCTTCGGCCCGCTGGTGGCGCTGGACGTGGCCGGCCACGAGATGTCCCACGGCGTCACGTCGAAGACGGCGGCGCTGACCTACTCGGGCGAGTCGGGCGGCCTCAACGAGGCCACCTCCGACGTCTTCGGCACCCTGGTGGAGTTCCACGCGAACAACTCCTCCGACGCCGGTGACTACCTGATCGGCGAGAAGATCGTCCGCTCCGGCTTCGGCAAGGCGGCCCTGCGCTTCATGGACAAGCCGTCGAAGGACGGCAACTCGGCGGACTGCTGGAGCAGTTCGGTGGGGAACCTGGACGTCCACTACTCCTCGGGGGTCGCGAACCACTTCGCGTATCTGCTCGCCGAGGGCAGCGGCGCCAAGACCGTCAACGGCGTCAGCTACAACTCCCCCACCTGCAACGGCTCCACGGTGACGGGCATCGGCCGGGACAAGCTCGGCGCGATCTGGTACCGGGCCCTGACGGTCTACATGACGTCCTCGACGAACTACGCCGGGGCGCGGACCGCGACACTGAGCGCGGCGAAGGACCTGTACGGCGCCGGCAGCACGGAGTACAACGCGGTGGCCGCCGCGTGGAGCGCCGTGTCCGTGGGCTGAGCCCTCGGAGTTCCCCCCGGTACCCCCGTATCACCGCTGCATACGGCCGTCTCACCTTCGGGTCGAGGCGGCCGTTCGCGCGCCGCGGCGGGCCCGCTCAGCGCGCGAGGTACGCGTCGATCGCGGCGAAGGTGGCTTCCGGCTGTTCGAGCTGGGGCAGGTGGCCCGCCTTGGGGATGACTTCGAACCGGGCGTCAGGGAAGGCATCGGTGTACGCGCGCCCGTAGGCGGGGGTGACGATCCGGTCGCTCTCCCCCCACAGCACCAGGGTGGGGACCGGGACGCGGGCCAGGCGGCCGCGGAGGGTGGGGTCGTGCATGTACGGGTCGCCCGCGAGTGCGCGCATGGTCGCCATGTTGGCCTGACGGGCGGCGAGTTGCCCGGCGGGGATGTCGGCGGGATCGACGTAGAAGCGGTCGGGGTCGTGGTAGGAGTACTCGGCGACTCCGCGCGCGTCGAGGGCGAAGAAGTCCCTGACCGGTTCGCCGTCGACCTGGATGCCGACGGCGTCGATCAGGACGAGCCCGGTGATGATTCCGAGGTCGTCGCGCGCGGCCAGCTCGGCGCCGATCCAGCCACCCAGGGAGGAGCCGACGACGAGCACGTCCCGCAGCCCCCGGTCCTGGAGGTGGCGCAGGTAGGCGAGGGCGATGTCGTCGACGCCGGCGAACCGGTCGGGGCGCGGGGTGCCGTTCCAGCCCGGGTGGGTGGGGACGAGGGTGTGCGCGGTTCGCGCGAGGTGGCCGGCGAGGGGCGCGACGGTGGCCGGGCCGCCGCCGCCGTGGAGGATCAGCACGGGCCGGCCGGTGCCGGCCTCGGACAGGGTGAAGGGCAGTTCGGAAGTCATACCAGGACCCTAACTAAGCATGTTTATATAAGCAAGCTTAGTCAGGTGCTAACCTGGACCCATGGCCGCTGAACTGCACCTTCTCGGAAGAGCCGTCAAGCAGACCCAGTACCGTCAGCACCGGGCGCTGGACAGTCGACTGGCGGGCGTCGGCACGACGCTCGCCCAGTGGGACGCGCTGCGCGCGATCAGCCGCTCACCGGGGGCGTCCGCCCGCGCGCTGGCCGCGGCGACGTTCCAGAGCGAGCAGGCGTTCGGCACCCTCGCCGGCCGGCTGGTGACCCAGGGCATGGTCGAACGCCGTCCGGGTCACGGCCGGCGCATCGAGCACCACCTGACCCCGTTGGGCGAGAAGACCCTGAAGGCGGGGCACCAGGTCGCCGAGGAGGTACTGGCCGAATGCTTCGCACCACTGTCCGAAGCCGAGCGCACGACCTTGCTGAATCTGCTCCGGCGCCTCGGCGACGAGGCGCCCGACGAATAACGACTCGGCGATTCACTGATTCGACGATGCACCGATTCCGCGATGCGCCGATGCACCGATGCACCGATTCGGTAGTGCAGCGGTTCGGTGGTGCACCGATTCGGTGGTGCACCGAGGCAGCGGTTCGGTGGTGCAGCGGTTCGGTGAATTGTTCGAGATGATTTCCGCGTGCGCCGCCACATGGCACAAGTCGGCACTTGTGAAGGATTCTGCGGCGACTGTGTGGATTCTGTAGTCGCGGACCGGGCGGCCATGCCGCATAAATCCTCCAATACGCTTCCCGAAAACTTCACCTCCCGATCAGGGCTTGCGGCAATACATACCGTGCAGTAGGCAGGTGAACCATGAACCTGTTCAGCCGCAACTCCTCGCCCCGCCGCGCCACCACCCCCGCCGCTCCGACAGTCCCTGCCGGTTCGACGGCCCCCGCCGGTTATTCCGCCCCCATTACCACCGTCACGCCGGATCCCGCCCTGGCGGCGCTGAGCGGAGAATGGGTCATCGACCCCGCACACAGCAGGATCGGGTTCTCCGTACGGCACGCCATGGTGACAACCGTGCGCGGGGCTTTCGCGGAATACGAAAGCCGCCTCTACTTCGACGGCCGCAACCCGGCTCGTTCCCGGGCCGAGATAGTGCTGTCCACCGCAAGCGTCCAAACCGGCGTGGAACAACGCGACGCCCACCTGATCGGCCGCGACTTCCTGGACGCCGCGAGGTATCCGCACCTGCGTTTCGCGAGTACGGCCGTACAACTCGCGAGCCCGGACGTCTACCGCATGGCCGGCGACCTCACCATAAGAAACGCCACCTGCCCCGTCGTCCTGGAGCTCACCTACATCGGTCACGTCATGGACCCGTTCGGCTATGAGCGGGTCGGCTTCGACGGCACCACCACGATCAACCGTTCCGACTGGGGCCTGACCTACAACGCCAGACTGGCCGAGGGCGGCGCCATGGTGAGCGAGAAGGTCCGCCTCCAGTTCGACATCGCCGCCATCCGCTCCACTCCGGCCGGCTGAGCGGGCATTTCGCCCGCAGGCTCCGGCCCGTCAGCCTCCGTACGGCCTCGTCCGCTTCGCCTCCCGCAACGCCTGCGCCCACCACACCAGTTGGTCCAGCATCACCTTCGCCGCCGCGGACGGACCGGCGGGGTCGTGGGGCCGGCCCCGTTCGTCGAACGCCGCGCTCGCGCCGTGGAACGACACCGTGTCGCGCACCGTCACCGCGTGGAGCTCCGCGAAGACCTGACGGAGGTGCTCGACGGCGCGCAGACCCCCCGAGACGCCGCCGTAGGAGACGAGGGCGACCGGCTTGGCGCGCCACTCGGCGTAGTGCCAGTCGATGAGGTTCTTCAGGCCGGCCGGGAAGGAGTGGTTGTACTCGGGAGTGAGGACGACGAACGCGTCGGCCGCGGCCAGCTTCGGCGTGACCTCGGCGAGCGCGGCGGTCGCCGCGGGGGACGGGGACATGGTCGTCGGCAGCGGAATCTCCGCCACGTCGACGACATCGGGCACGAGGTCGTCGCGCTCACGGACCTGACCGAGCAGCCACTCGGCGACGACGGGCCCGAAGCGGCCCTGGCGGTTGCTGCCGACGAGGACGGCGACCCGGACCGGGCCGTCGGCCGCAGCGGCGGCGGGAGCAGGAACAGGAACAGGAACAGGGGCAGAGACGGGGGCGGAGGACAACTCCACGGTCGTTGTGGTCTTCATGGCGCACAGCCTGGTACCTCAACCAATCTTGAGGTCAAGTCACGCCCCGCGCCCGACCGCACCCCACCCCCGGCCGAACCCCTCGGCCGCACCCCCGCACACCACTCGGGTCACCCGTTCACAGCCCACCCCCGCACCCTTCCGGTTCTTCTCCGCGACACCTCGGTCCCACCCCGGTGACCTGCCACTTTTTCCCCTGGCGCCGATCTCCGGGGAGCCCCTCCTGCACCCATTCTGCGTAGTTTTGACGTTCCGTCAGGAAGCGGACGCGGCCATGTGCCACTTACCTCGGGAGGGCAGGGGCACGACCGACGCAGCGGCACATGGGGGTGCCGCGGGCCGTGCCCTCTCGGAGGAGCAAGCACCATGCGACGTACCGCCCGTCTGCTGACCGGCACCGCGCTCGCCGTCGGCGCCGCGGGCCTCGCCGCGTCGCCCGCGTACGGCGGCGACAGCGGCATCCTGGAGGTGTATCCGTCCACCGTCGTACCCGGCGGCACCATCACGGCGAACACGGCGGCGTGCGGCGCGGCCACGGGTGACGCCAGCGCGGTCGGCGCGGGCACCTTCCCGCTGGCGCCCAGCGCGCACGAGCATGACCTCATCGGGCAGTTCCGGGTGCCGCCGAGCGCGCAGCCGGGGACGTACGAGATCGTCGTGAAGTGCTCCGGCGGCCGGCAGGTGACGGGTGACCTGATGGTCACACTGACCTCCACCAAGCAGCAGGTGCAGCCGAAAGGAAGTGTGAAGACTGGGGTCGGCGGCGCACTCGGCACCGACCCCGTACAGACCGCGGCCGGCGTGGCGGCTCTTGCCGTCGCCGCCGCGGGCGGTACCTGGCTCCTGCATCGCCGGGCGAGAGGCGACGGGATCTGACGGACACCCTCCGCTGTCCGTCCACCGGTACCGCCGTCCCCTCCCCCTCCGGGTCCGACGCCCCTCGCGGCCCGGAGGGGGCAGTGGGGCGCGAACGGGACCAGTCAGGAGGCGCGCGTGCCCAGGTTCGGCAACATCGCCATAGCGTCCGTGACCGTGGCCGCCCTCTGCTCCGGCGCATGGCTGCTGGGCAGCGGCGCCGAGAGCCACGCACCACCACAGCCGTCGGCCGCACAGGCGTCGGCCCGTGCCGATCGCGAGCAGTCCGCGGCGCCCGCGCTGCCGCCCTCCCCGCCCGACCGCATCCGCATCCCCTCGATCCGCGTCGACGCCCCGCTGATGGGCCTCCTCCTCACCCCGCAGGGCAGCCTGGACGTACCGCCCGCCGAGAAGAAGAACCTCGCGGGCTGGTACGAGGCGGGCACCACCCCCGGCGAGACGGGCACCGCGATCGTCGCCGGGCACGTCGACAACGCGGAGGGGCCCGCCGTCTTCTACGACCTCGGCGCCCTGAAGAAAGGCAGCTCCATAGAGGTGCAGCGCCGCGACGGAGCCACGGCCGTCTTCTCCGTCGACGCCGTCGAGGTGTACGAGGCCCGGAACTTCCCCGACGAGAAGGTGTACGGCGCCGCCCGCCGCCCCGAACTGCGCGTCATCACCTGCGGCGGCGGCTACTCGAAGACGACGGGTTATCAGGGGAACGTCGTCGTCTTCGCCCATCTGACGGGCAGCCACTGAGGGCCGTTGAGTTGCCGTCCGAGGACCGTTGAGGAGCCGTCCGAAGACCGATGAGGGGCCGTCCGAGGACCGTTGAGGAGCCGTCCGAAGACCGTTGAGGGCTACGCGATCCACTGGTTGTAGGCCAGATTGGCGACCAGCGCGAACACCACGGTCAGCAGCACGACCCGGACGAACCCGCTGCCCTTCTTCAGCGCCGTGTGGGCTCCGACCATGCCGCCGACGAGGTTGAAGACGGCCATCAGCGCGGCCAGCTGCCAGAACACCGTGCCCTTCCAGGCGAAGGTCGCGAGGGCACCCGCGTTGGTGCAGCAGTTGACGATCTTGGCGGTGGCGGAGGCCGTCACCAGGTCGAGGTGGAGGAGCGCGGTCAGGGCCAGCACCAGGAACGTCCCCGTGCCGGGGCCGATGAGCCCGTCGTAGAAGCCGATGCCGAGGCCCGCGAGGCCGATCGCCGCGAGCATCCGGCGCACCGAGACGGGCTCGGTCGACGGGGCCATGCCGAAGGCGGGCCGCAGGATCACGAAGGTGCCGACGCCGAGCAGCACCACCATGACGACCGGCTTCAGCACGGCCGTACTCAGCCCGGCGGCCACGAACGCGCCGGCCGTGGACCCGGCGAGCGCCGCCAGGCCGATCCGTACGGCGGTCCCCACATCGACCCGGGTCTTGCGGGCGTACGTCACCGCCGCACCCGCCGTCCCGACGATCGCCACGGCCTTGTTGGTGCCGAGCGCGTACGCGGCCGGGGTGCCGCCCGGCAGCCCGAGCAGCATCGCCGGCAGCAGCAACAGCCCGCCGCCACCCACCACCGCGTCGATCCAGCCGGCCGCGAGCGCGGCGAAACACAGGACGACGACCATGGTCAGCGATATGTCAGGCATGATCGGGACCTTATGGGACGGGGTAGGTGTGCCGTCCACGGACCTGAGGGTCTTCTGAGGTTCGGCCCGGCGCCACGTCCCCGTCTCACACCGGTCTCCCGACGCCCGCGCCGAACCCTCACACCTCCACCGCGCCCCCGCTGAGGGCAGCGTTCCCCCCGGGAAACAGGTGTGATGCGGCCGGGTAACACCGGCATCGCACGCTGCGGTCATGACTGTTCGGCGAACTCGGCACCGTCGGGGCACTCCCCCGGCGCTGTGAGGGAGCAGAGCCGCTCCGCTCCCGCCGCCGCCGCCGACGCACCACCGCAGCACCGCGACACCGCAGCACCGCTCCACCGCACCACCGCACCACCGCACCACCTGCTCACCAACGATGGAGGCTCCTGATGTCCACGACCGCACTTGTGGGGACCGGCCACCGCCCCACGATCGTGCTCGTCGGCCATGGCATGGTCGGCCAGCGCTTCCTCGAAGCGCTCGCCGAGCGCGGCCTGACCGCCACGCACCGCGTGGTCGTGCTGTGCGAGGAGCCACGCCCCGCATACGACCGGGTCCAGCTGACCTCGTACTTCTCGGGCACGACTCCCGACGAACTCTCCATGACGGACGCGGAGTTCATCACGGAGCACGGCATCGACCTGCGCCTCGGCGATCCGGCCGAGACGGTCGACCGGGAGGCGCGGACCGTGACGGCCCGCTCCGGGCTGGTGATCGCGTACGACACCCTCGTCCTCGCCACCGGTTCCTACCCCTTCGTGCCGCCGGTCCCCGGCAAGGACGCCGAGGGCTGCTTCGTCTACCGCACGATCGAGGACCTGCTCGCGATCGAGGCGTACGCGAAGTCACGGGCCACCACGGGTGCCGTCGTCGGCGGCGGGCTGCTCGGACTCGAGGCGGCCGGCGCGCTCAAGGGACTCGGACTCACCTCGCACATCGTGGAGTTCGCGCCGCGGCTGATGCCCGTACAGGTGGACGCCGGCGGTGGCGCGGCGCTCCTGCGCACCATCGAGGACATGGGGCTGACGGTCCACACCGGCACGGGTACGCAGGAGATCGTCACCGGTGACGACGGCGCGGTGACCGGCATGAAGCTGTCCGACGGCTCCGAACTCGCCACGGATCTGGTGGTGTTCTCGGCCGGTGTACGCCCCCGGGACCAGCTCGCGCGGGACTGCGGACTGCCGGTCGGCGAGCGCGGCGGCATCGCGGTGGACGCGCAGTGCCGTACCGAGGACCCGCACGTCTTCGCGATCGGCGAGTGCGCGCTCGCGGCGGACGGCCGGGTGTACGGGCTGGTCGCGCCGGGGTACGAGATGGCCGAGACGGCCGCCGCGACGATCGCCTCCGCCGACTCCTCCTTCACGGGAGCCGACCTCTCGACCAAGCTGAAGCTCCTCGGTGTCGACGTCGCCTCCTTCGGCGACGCGCACGGAGCGACCGCCGGCTGCCTCGACGTCGTCTACGCGGACTCCCGCTCGGGCACGTACAAGAAGCTGGTCATCGGCCGGGACGGCGAACTGCTCGGCGGGATCCTGGTCGGCGACGCGGACGCGTACGGCACCCTGCGCGCGCTCACCGGCTCCGTGCCGCCCGTCTCCCCCGAGCAGCTGGTACTGCCGGCGGGCGGGGGCGGCGGCGTGGCCCTCGGACCCTCCGCGCTGCCCGACTCCGCCGTCATCTGCTCCTGCCACAACGTCACCAAGGGCGCGATCCGCGGCGCGGTCACCGAGCACTCCTGCACGACGCTCCCCGAGGTCAAGAAGTGCACCAAGGCCGGTACCGGGTGCGGGAGTTGCGTCAAGGTCCTCGGCCAGCTCGTCAACGACGAGCTGACGGCGAGCGGCGTCGAGGTCGACCACGGTCTGTGCGGCTGCTTCACCCAGACCCGCGAGGAGCTGTACGAGATCGTCCTCGCCCTGCGCATCACCTCGTACCGGAGCCTGCTCGACCGGTACGGGCGCGAGGGTGCGCGCGGCGGTGACGGCTGCGAGGTCTGCAAGCCGACGGTCGGCTCGATCATCGCCTCGCTGGCCCCGACGATCGGCGCGAACGGCTATGTCCTCGACGGCGAGCAGTCGGCCCTCCAGGACACCAACGACCACTTCCTCGCCAACCTTCAGAAGAACGGCTCGTACTCGATCGTGCCGCGCATTCCCGGTGGCGAGATCACGCCCGAGAAGCTGATCGTGATCGGCGAGGTGGCACGGGACTTCGGTCTCTACACGAAGATCACGGGCGGCCAGCGCATCGACCTGTTCGGCGCCCGGGTCGAACAGCTCCCGCTCATCTGGACCAGGTTGGTGGACGCCGGCTTCGAGTCCGGTCACGCGTACGGGAAGTCGCTGCGCACGGTCAAGTCCTGTGTGGGCCAGTCCTGGTGCCGCTACGGCGTGCAGGACTCGGTCCGGATGGCGATCGACCTGGAGCTGCGGTACCGGGGCCTCAGGTCTCCGCACAAGCTCAAGTCGGCGGTCTCCGGCTGCGCCCGTGAGTGCGCCGAGGCCCAGTCGAAGGACTTCGGCATCATCGCCACGGCCAACGGCTGGAACCTGTACGTCGGCGGCAACGGCGGCGCCACCCCGCGCCACGCGGACCTGCTCGCCCAGGACCTGTCCGACGCCGAACTGGTCCGTCTCATCGACCGGTTCCTGATGTTCTACATCCGTACGGCCGACCGTCTGGAGCGCACATCGGTCTGGCTGGAGCGGATCCCCGGCGGCCTGGACCACATCCGCGACGTGGTCGTGCACGACTCGCTCGGCATCTGCGAGGAGCTGGAATCACTGATGACGGCACACGTGGCGAACTACCGCGACGAGTGGACCGAGACCATCAACGACCCCGAGAAGCTGGCCCGGTTCGTGTCGTTCGTCAACGCGCCCGACACCCCCGACCCGGTCGTCGGCTTCGTCCCCGAGCGCGACCAGATCAAGCCCGACCTGCCGCTGCTGACCATCGGCCACCGACCCCTGGAAGGAAGCGCCCAGCGATGACCCTGGCACCCGAGACGACCGCCCTGAAGGTTCACCTCAGCCTGGGGGGAGACTGGTTGTCCATCTGCGACCTGTCCCTGCTGACGCCGGGACGCGGGGTGGCCGCGCTGCTGCCCGACGGCTGCCAGGTGGCCCTCTTCCTCGACCGCGCGGGCCGTGTGTACGGCATCGACAACCGCGACCCGTTCAGCGGCGCGGCCGTCCTGTCCCGCGGCCTCACCGGCACCCACCAGGGCCGCCCGTTCGTCGCCTCCCCGCTCCTCAAGCAGCGGTTCGACCTGGAGTCGGGGCAGTGCCTGGACGACGAGTCGGTCCGCATCGCCACGTACGAGGTGCGTACCTCGTAGCGACGCCGCCACCGAGGCAGCCGAGCCGGCCGAGGCCGCCGTGTCCGTCCCGGGTTCGCGGGGGTTCCTCGTCGTCTCCGACGCTCGTCAGACCTTCAGTGCCTCGTACGTCACACCCGTGAGCTGCTCCGAGGCGGACCAAAGCCGCTCCCCCATCGCGTCGTTGAGGGTCCAGGGTGCCCGCCAGGACGGCGCGGGCGCCCCGCGCCACCCCGCGAACGACGGGCCGGTGAAGGAGTCGGGGCGCACCTCGGGAGCGGTCGCGGCGTACAGGACGGGCAGGGCGCCGGCCTCCGCCGGCTGCGCGAGGACCCTGTTTCCGAGCTCCACGATCCGCTCGGCGGCGCGGCGCCCCTCCATCCGCACCCCGGCGGTCTGCAGATTGGTGGCCGCGTACCCCGGATGGGCGGCGGCTGCGAGCACCTCCGACCCGTGCGCCGCCAGCCTGCGAGTCAGCTCGTGCGTGAAGAGCAGGTTGGCGGTCTTGGAGCGCGCGTAGGCGATCCAACGGCGGTAGCGGCGCTCGCCGTTGAGGTCGTGGATGTCGATGTTGGCGAGGGCGTGCATGCCGCTGGAGACCGTCACCACCCGCGCGCCGGGCGTGCCGAGCAGCGTCGGCAGGAGGAGCCCGGTGAGCGCGAAGTGCCCGAGGTGGTTGACGCCGAACTGCGTCTCGAACCCGTCCGCCGTCGTCCCGTACGGCAGCGCCATCACCCCGGCGTTGTTGACCAGCAGATCGAGCCGCTCGTACGGGAACCAGGCCGCGAAGTCCCTTACGGAGCCGAGGTCCCCGAGGTCCAGCCGCCCGAGCTCCACCTCGGCGCCCGGCAGTTCGGCGGCCAGTCGGTCCCCGGCCTCGGCACCCCGTGCCTCGCTCCGGCACGCGAGCACCACCCGCGCCCCCTTGCGCGCCAGCTCGCGGGCCGTGACGTACCCGAGCCCGCTGTTGGCGCCGGTGACCACGACGACGCGCCCCCGCTGATCGGGGATGTCGCTCGTGTTCCAGTCGGCCATGGCCCAGCTCCCTCCGCAGACGGACAAGTGGAGTGGCCTCAGCCTAGGCGTCCCGCGCAGTCGTCGGGGTCGCTGAGGCTCGTGTCCAGGTAGAACCACTCGGCGGTGGGGCTCGGCGCCGGGGCGGGTGCCTCGGCCGTCGCGGGCGCCTCGGCCATGGCGGGTGCCTCCACCGGGGCGCTCTCCTCGACGGGGGCAGCGGCGCGGCGGCGCCTGGGGAGCGGCGCTGTGCGGTAGCCCCGCGACCCGTGGCGGTAGCCCTGACGGAACGACTCCGCCGCGCCCGCCGCGCCCGCCGGGGGCGACGCAGGCGGCCTTGCCTCCTCCCAAGAGCCCGACGTCCTCGCCTCCTCCCAGGAGCCCGGCGCCGATGCTTCGGTCCAGGACCCTGGGGCCGCCGCTTGCGCCCAAGCCCCCGACGCGGAGGTCATCGCCCCGGCCCCGGAATCCCGCGCGGACGGTGTGTCCGCGCCCCCGGAACCCGGCGCGGACGCCATCGCCCCGGCCCGGCCGACGGGCCCAGTCTCCGCGGGCCCCGCCTTCGCCGGCCCCGGCATCAGCAGCTCCACCCGCAGCCCCAGCCCCCGCTGCTGCGCGGTGAAGTCCTCGACCTGGTTGCGGCAGGCGTGGTCCAGATGGGTCACCCCGGTCAGATCCAGCCGGATCCGTGGCCTGCCCGACGCGGCGGCGGCCTCCAGTGCCTCGATCACCTGCGGCAGCCGCAGGAAGGTGGCGTTGCCGGCCATGACGACCTTGGCCGTGTCCTCGTCGAGGTGCTGCCTGATGACCGTCTGCGACATGCGCAGCGCCGCCAGCACGATCCCGGCGGCGAGCCCGATCAGGACGCCTTCGAGCAGCGCGGTCGCCACGATGACCAGCGTGGTGAGGGTCATGACGGCGAACTCGCCCCGGTCCTGGCGCCACATCTTCGGGAACTCCTCGGGCGCGAACAGCTTCCAGCCGCTGTGCACGAGGACCCCGGCCAGTACCGAGATCGGGATCAGCGCGAGGACCTGGGGCAGCAGCAGCGCGAAGGCGAGCAGCCACAGGCCGTGCAGGACGCGGGAGAGCCGGGTCGTGGCGCCCGCCTGCACGTTCGCCGAACTGCGTGCGACGACCGCGGTGATGGGGAGCGCCCCGAGGATGCCGGCCACGGTGTTGCCGGCGCCCTGAGCGATGAGTTCGGCGTTGTAACGGGTGCGCGGCCCGCTGTGCATCCGGTCCACGGCGGCGGCGGTGAACAGGCTCTCCGCCGACGCGATGACCGTGAAGGTGAGGACGGACGAGATGATCGCCGCGTCCGCCAGCCCCGCGAACTGCTCGGGTCCCGGCATCCGCACGGCGGCCGGCAGATTCCCGACCTGGAGGGTCTTCACGTTCACGCCGGGCAGCGCGGCCACCGCGATGCCGATGCCGACGGCGACGAGCGCGGCCGGGATCTTCTTGACCGGGCCCGGCATCTTCTTCCACAGAAAGCTCAGCACGATGGTGACGATGCCGAGCAGGGCGGCGATGGCGGCCTGGGGATGAGTGACCGTTTCGCCGAGCAGTCCGGGAATCCCGGCCATGTTCTCGATGGGGGTGCCGGGGGCCTTGGTGTCGGCCATCGGGTACGCCTGGCTGAACATCAGCGGCAGTCCGATGCCGGCCAGCATGCCCTGGACGACGGCGAGGGAGATCGCCTGGAACAGTCGCCCGAGCCGGACCAGTCCGAGGACGATCTGAAGGATGCCGGAGCCCAGGACGATCACGCCGAGCATGGCCACCCCGTGCTCCAGGACGGTCTCCGAGACGAGCGCGGCGAGCCCGGCGGCGGGTCCGCTGACCTGGAGGGTGCTGCCCCGGGCGGCCCCCACCACCAGCCCGCCGATCACCCCGGAGATGATCCCCAGCTCGGCCGGGACGCCGGACGCGACGGCGACCCCGATGCACAGGGGCAGGGCGACGAGGAAGACGACGAGGGAGGCGGTGATCTCCGTACCGAGGTCAGCCTTCGCCCCCGCCTTCGGGGCGGTCCTCGTGGCTGTCTCCGGCACGGTCTCCGTGGCCGCGTCGGTAGCGGTCTTCGTGGCCGTCTTCGTCGCCGTCTTCGTCACCGTCTTCGCGGCCGTCCTGGTGTGCGCCGGAACGCGGCCACGCGCATGCGACCCGCTCATCCGGCGTGCACCCGGAAGCGCCCGTCGTCGTCCAGCTCGTACACCTGGCCGGTGTCGACCTCGTAGTACCAGCCGTGCAGCCGCAGCAGGCCCGTCTCCAGCCGCTGCCGCACCACCGGGTAACTCCGCAGCGTGGAGAGCTGGTTGACGATGTTGCACTGCGCCACGTCGGGCAGCGACGGGTCGTCGCAGGCCGTGCCGAGCATCGGCGCGAGGTCCGGGCGGGCCAGCTCCAGCCAGGCGTCCACGCCCGGCAGCATGGACAGGTCGTCGCCGGACTTCAGCGCTCCCATCGCCCCGCAGTGTGAGTGACCGCACACCACGACATTCTGAACTCCGAGCACCTCCAGCGCGTACTCGATGGTGGCGGCCTCGCCTGAGGCCCCGTGCTGTCCGTGCGGCGGAACGATGTTTCCCGCGTTCCGCAGCTCGAATATCTCTCCGGGCCGTGCGCCTGTGATCAGGGCGGGTATGACCCGTGAGTCCGAACAGGTGATGAAGAGCGCCTCGGGATATTGCCCCTCGGCCAGTTTCCGGTATTCACCGCTCTCGAAATCGACCTGCCGCTTGAACGACCGGGCATGGTCAAGCAATTCCTTCACGACACCTCCTGAACAGGGAGTTCGACCAGGTGGTGCCACCGTAGAGGGGTCATGACCAGACGAAGGTTAAGCCAACACTAAAGCGCCGCCAGGAATAGTCCATTCTTTGTCCGGCCTCGCCCGGCGCACCTTCTTCTTGTAGCGTGTCAACTTCACAGCTCAACTCCACAGCTCAACTCCACCGCACGGAAATGGAATTGTTCGTGCGGTCCGGCCAAGTCAAGGAGAGACGCGACGTATGGGCCTACGAGTGCTGCTCATCGAGGACGACGAGACAATCGCCGAACCACTCGCCGAAGGGCTCGGGCACTTCGGACTGACGGTTGATCACGTCGCCACGGGCACCGAGGGCCTGAGAGGTCCGTACGGGGATGTCGTCCTGCTCGACCTCGGGTTGCCGGACATGGACGGCATCGACGTCTGCCGGGGCATCCGGCAGGTCTCCGGCGTCCCCATCGTCATCCTCAGCGCGCGGGGCGAGGAGGCCGACCGGGTGCTGGGCCTGGAGCTCGGCGCCGACGACTACTTGGCGAAACCTTTCAGCATGCGGGAGCTGGTGGCCCGGGTGCGGGCGGTGACACGGCGAACACAGCGCGCCCGACCGGCCCACGAGCCCACACCGCCGACACCGACATCGACACCGTCGCCGCCCCCGGCACCTTCGTACGAGCCCACGTCCGCCCCCGCGTACCAAACCGCACCCCCGCCGTCGCACGAACCGGCACCGCGGCCCTCGTACGAGCCCCCGCCGCACCCCGCCCCCGGACCCGGCCCGCTCGTCGTGGACCGCAGGACCCGCCAGGTCTGGGTCGGCGAGCAGCCCGTCGTGCTCACCCCGAAGGAGTTCGAACTGCTCGCGCTGCTCACCGAGGACCCGGGCGCCGTGTACTCGCGGCAGCAGATCCTCGACCGCGTGTGGGATCCGCACTACCAGGGCCCGACCAAGACGCTCGACGTCCATGTCGCCACGCTGCGGCGGAAGTTGGGCCACCCGGCGTGGATCCAGACGCTGCGTGGAGTGGGTTTCCGGCTGGCCGTGCACACCGAGCCGAGCAGGCGGCGGCATCAGCAGGTGGCCTACCCGTGACCCGTCGGCTGCTGCTCAGCTACCTCAGCCTCGCCGCCCTCGTCCTGCTCTGCCTGGAGATACCGCTGGGCTTCGTCTACTCGCGGGGCGAACGGGAACGGGTCGTGGGCAAGGCGAGGGACGAGTCCGAGTCCGTGTCCATGTACGCCTCGCTGTCCATCACCGCGGGCCGGGCCGAGCGGGACCTGCCCGACCGGGCCGCCCACTGCGCCGAGCGCATCGGCGGCAAGGTGGTGATCGTGGACGAGTCCGGCGGCCTGCTGGCCACGTCGCACCCGCTGTCCACCGCCGAGGTGCGGGGACTCGCCGCCCGCCCCGGCATCGCGGCCGCGCTGCGCGGCACGTCGACGGTGGACGTACGGACGTCCACGATCGGCGGTGTGCAGTACCTGTCCGTCGCGGCCCCGGTCCGGCACGGCGCGTACCGGCAGGGCGCCGTGTGGATCACGCTTCCCACGCGGACGGTGCACTCCAGAGTGCACCACGTCTGGCTGCTGCTGGCGCTGGGCGGGCTCGCGGTGCTCACCGCGGTCGCGGTCGTGGGCTTCGCGATCGCCCGCTGGACGGGCCACCCGATCCGCGAACTCGAGCGCGCCACACACCAGTTGGCCGACGGCGGCACGGCGACGCCCGTGGCGGTCACCACGGGACCGCCGGAGGTGCGCAGTCTGGCGGCCACGTTCAACCGCACCGCGGCCCGCCTGGAACATCTGCTGGCATCGCAGCGCGCCTTCGCCGGGGAGGCCTCGCACCAGCTGAAGACCCCGCTGGCGGCGCTGCGGCTGCGCCTGGAGAACCTGGAGTCCGGGATGGCGCCGCACGCCCGCCCCGGCCTGACCGCCGCGATGACGGAGACGGACCGACTGGCGCGGATGGTCGAGGGGCTGCTGGCGATGGCCCGCCTCGACGAGAGCGCGGCCACCCGCGAACCGGTCGACCTGGACCGGGTCTGCGCCGAACGGCACCGCACCTGGACCCCGCTGTTCGAGCAGCACGGCGTCCGGCTGGTCCTGCTCGGCGACCCCGCCGGACAGGTGCTGGCGGTGCCCGGGGCGATCGAGCAGATCCTGGACAACCTGCTGTCGAACGCGCTGAGGGTGGCGCCGTCGGGCTCCGCGGTCACCCTCGACGTACGCCGCCCGCCGGCCCCGGAGCGCCGCTTCCACCACCGCCCGCCGGACCCGTCCCGGCCGTCGCGGGTCGCCCTCCACGTCATGGACGAGGGACCGGGCATGACCGAGGAACAGCGCCGCCGCGCCTTCGACCGCTTCTGGCGCGCCCCCGACGCGCCCAAGGGCGGTACGGGCCTGGGCCTGGCCCTGGTCCAGCGGCTGACCCACGCGAGCGGCGGCGAGGTCGAGCTGCGGCCGGCGCGGCGCGGGGGCCTCGACGCGGTGGTCCGCCTGCCGTCCGCGCGACCGCCCGCCCACAGCCACCCCTCCGGCAGAGAGGGCCGGCGCCGCCGCGGGGCTCCGGCCGTGCCGGCCTGAGCGTCTCCGACGTCGGCCACTCGCAGGCGGCCCACGCCGAAGGGGCGGCACCCCCGCACAAGGGTGCCGCCCCTTCGTCTTGCACGCCGGAGCCGTCGCCGTGTCGGTGAGGGTCAGGTGACCGACAAGGGCTCCGGAGCCTTTACCGGTGGTCGCTTCCCGCCGACTGCGAGGCCGCGCGCCCCGCCTCCAGGCGGGCCACCGGAATCCGGAACGGCGAGCAGGACACGTAGTCGAGGCCGACCTCGTGGAAGAAGTGGACCGACTCCGGGTCGCCGCCGTGCTCGCCGCACACGCCCAGCTTCAGGTCGGGCCGCGTCGCCCGGCCCGCGACCGCCGCGTCGCGGACCAGCTTGCCCACGCCGTCCTTGTCGATCGTCTCGAACGGGGAGACACCGAAGATGCCCTTCTCCAGGTACGCGGTGAAGAAGGAGGCCTCCACGTCGTCCCGGCTGAAGCCCCACACCGTCTGCGTCAGGTCGTTCGTGCCGAAGGAGAAGAACTCGGCCGCCTCGGCGATCTGACCGGCCGTGAGCGCGGCGCGCGGCAGCTCGATCATCGTGCCGATGGCCAGCTTCAGCTCCGTACCCGTCGCCGCCTGCACCTCCGCGATGACCTGGTCCGCCTCGTCGCGCACGATCTCCAGCTCCTGGACCGTGCCCACCAGCGGGATCATGATCTCGGCCCGCGGGTCGCCCTTCGCGGCCTTCCGCTCCGCCGCCGCCTCCGCGATCGCCCGCACCTGCATGGTGAACAGGCCGGGGATGACCAGGCCGAGACGGACACCGCGCAGGCCCAGCATCGGGTTCTGCTCGTGCAGCCGGTGCACCGCCTGGAGCAGGCGCAGGTCGTTCTCGTTGGAGTCCTTGCGGGACTCGGCGAGCGCGACACGGACCGACAGCTCCGTGATGTCCGGCAGGAACTCGTGCAGCGGCGGGTCCAGGAGCCGGACCGTCACCGGCAGGCCGTCCATCGCCTCGAACAGCTCGATGAAGTCCTTCTTCTGGAGCGGGAGCAGTTCCTTGAGGGACTCCTCGCGCTCCGCGTCCGTGTCGGCGAGGATCAGGCGCTCGACCAGCTCCCGGCGGTCGCCCAGGAACATGTGCTCCGTGCGGCACAGGCCGATGCCCTGCGCCCCGAAGCGGCGCGCCCGCAGCGCGTCCTCCGCGTTGTCCGCGTTCGCCCGCACCCGCAGCCGGCGCTTGCGGTCCGCGAACGCCATGATCCGGTGCACCGCCGCCACCAGCTCGTCGGCGTCGTCGGCACCCGCGTGCATCCGGCCCTCGAAGTACTCCACCACGGGGGAGGGCACGACCGGCACCTCACCCAGGTACACCTTGCCGCTCGAACCGTCGATGGAGACGACGTCGCCCTCCTCGACCACGACACCGCCGGGAGCCGTCATCCGGCGCCGCTTCGTGTCGACCTCGAGCTCCTCCGCACCGCACACACAGGTCTTGCCCATGCCCCGGGCCACGACGGCCGCGTGCGACGTCTTGCCGCCGCGCGAGGTCAGGATGCCCTCCGCCGCGATCATGCCGTCCAGGTCGTCCGGGTTCGTCTCCCGGCGGATCAGGATGACCTTCTCGCCCGAACGCGACCACTTGATCGCCGTGTACGAGTCGAAGACCGCCTTGCCGACCGCGGCGCCCGGCGACGCCGCGATGCCCCGGCCGATCTGCTCGACCTTCGCCTGGTCGTCGAAGCGCGGGAACATCAGCTGCGCGAGCTGGGCGCCGTTGACCCGCTGGAGCGCCTCCGCCTCGTCGATCAGGCCCTGGTCCACCAGCTGCGTCGCGATCCGGAAGGCCGCGCCCGCCGTGCGCTTGCCGACGCGGGTCTGGAGCATCCACAGCTGGCCGCGCTCGATGGTGAACTCGATGTCGCAGAGGTCCTTGTAGTGGTTCTCCAAGGTCGCCATGATCTGCATCAGCTGGTCGTACGACTTCTTGTCGATCTGCTCCAGCTCGGCGAGCGGGACCGTGTTGCGGATGCCCGCGACCACGTCCTCGCCCTGGGCGTTCTGGAGGTAGTCGCCGTAGACGCCCTGGTGGCCGGAGGCGGGGTCCCGGGTGAAGGCCACACCCGTGCCCGAGTCGGGGCCCAGGTTGCCGAAGACCATCGAACAGACGTTGACCGCCGTGCCGAGGTCGTGCGGGATGCGCTCCTGACGGCGGTAGAGCTTGGCGCGGTCGGTGTTCCAGGAGTCGAAGACCGCGTGGATGGCGAGGTCCATCTGCTCGCGCGCGTCCTGCGGGAAGTCCCGGCCCGCCTCGGTCTTGACGATCTTCTTGAACTTGGTGACGAGCCTCTTGAGGTCGGCCGCCTCGAGGTCCGTGTCGATCGTGACCTTCTTGGCCGCCTTCGCCGCCTCCAGCGCGTCCTCGAAGAGTTCGCCGTCGACGCCGAGGACCGTCTTGCCGAACATCTGGATGAGGCGGCGGTACGAGTCCCACGCGAAGCGGTCGTCGCCGGCCTGCTTGGCCAGGCCCTGCACCGACTTGTCGGAGAGGCCGATGTTCAGGACCGTGTCCATCATGCCCGGCATGGAGAACTTCGCACCGGAACGGACGGACACCAGGAGCGGGTCGTCGGCCTGGCCGAGCTTCTTGCCCATCTTCGCCTCGAGGGCGTCGAGGTGCGCACTCACCTCGTCACGCAGTGCCGCCGGCTCCTCGCCACTGTCGAGGTAGGTCTTGCACGCCTCAGTGGTGATCGTGAAGCCCGGAGGGACGGGAAGGCCCAGGTTGGTCATCTCGGCGAGGTTCGCACCCTTGCCGCCGAGGAGGTCCTTGAGGTCCTTGTTGCCCTCGGTGAAGTCATAAACGAACTTCACGCCCGCGACGCCGCTCTCGGCTACGTCAGCTACCTGGGGATCTTTGTTTTCCGACACGGGTCTCGACTCCTCGAGGACGCGGTGGCTGCCCTGACGGCGAGGAACATACCCAGATCGAAGGCACCTGGGTACGTCCACTTGCGCGTCATGCGCCTGTAACCACTCGTCCGCCACCAGATCGAAAGTCAAGGATCTGCCGCGAACTTCCCGTCGATGCGTTCACTTCTTGAACGAATCAACGCCCGTAGACTGCGAGTATTCGCTCACATGAGCGCCCATCTCTTCGTCTGAGTTAAGATCATGAATGATCGAGCAGTGGCACTGAGTGCCACCCCTCCGAGAAGTACAGTCAGCCAAGAACCGCTCATCTGAGCGCAACCCCTATCAAGGGTGGCAAGAATCACGCCGTTTGAGGCGGCGCGATTTCACCATGCGGACCGGTTCACGGACGGAAACACGCCCGTCATACGCCCCCGAGTCCCCCCGCGGAGGCCGGTCACACGCCCAGCGCGAGCAGCCGCTCCTCGACCCGCTCCGGCGCGTACAAGTGCTCCACGACCAGCGCGCCCGCCCCGATCAGCCCCGCCCGGTCCCCCAGCCGGGAGGTCACCACGTCCAGATGAGCGGTGGAGCGCGGCAGAGCCCGCTGGTACAGCAGTTCCCGTACGCCCGTGAGGAAGGGTGTTCCGGCCAAATCCCCGGCGATCATCAGGACCCCGGGATTCAGCAGCGTCACGACGGTCGCGAGAACGTCGCCGACCCGGCGCCCGGCCTCCCGGGCGAGCGCCACCGCCTCGGGATGCCCGGCGGTCAGCAGCTCGCGCACATCCGAGCCCGACGCGGCCGGCACCCCCGCCTCGGCCAGCCGCGCGGCGACGGCGCCCCCGCTCGCGACGGCGGCCAGGCAGCCGTAAGAACCGCACCGGCACAGCGCGTCGGTGCCCTCGGGCACCCGGATGTGGCCGATGTCCCCGGCGCCGCCGTCGATGCCCCGGTAGATGGTGCCGCCGACGACCACGCCCGCGCCGATCCCGGTGGAGACCTTGACCAGCGCGAACGCCGAGCAGTCCGGGTAGGCGGTGCGCTGTTCCCCGTACGCCATCAGGTTGGCGTCGTTGTCGACCAGGACGGGGACGTCCGCCCGGCCGTGCGCGTGCTCGGCGAAGGCCCGGCCCAGGCGGCCCCTTATGTCGTAGCCGTCCCAGCCCGGCATGATCGGCGGCTGGACGACCCGGCCCGTGTCGCGGTCGACCGGTCCGGGGACCGCGAGCCCGATGCCGCACACCTCGTCCGCCGGCCGGCCCGCCTTCCGCAGCAGCTCGGCGAACCAGTGGCCGAGCTCGCCGAGCACGGCGTCCGGGCCGTCGCCCAGGACCAGGAGCCCGGCCTGCTCGGCCAGGATCTCGCCGGTGAGGGAGAGGACCGCGGCGCGGGCGTGGCGGGTGTCGAGGTCGGCGGTCAGGACGACCGCGTGGGCGTCGTCGAACTCCAGAGTGATCGAGGGGCGGCCGCCGAGCGGGGAGTCCACCGGTCCGCCCGCGCCCTCGCGCAGCCAGCCCGCCCGGAAGAGGCGGTCCAGGCGCTGGCCGACCGTGGCCCGCGACAGGCCCGTGGCCTGCTGGAGCGCACCACGGGTCGTGGCACGACCGCTGCGCACCAGTTCGAGCAGATCCCCGGCGCTGGCCTGATTGCCCACTCGTCCGGCCCTTCCGTTCATGCACACCCTCTTGCGTTCACCAACTCTGCATTACATATTGAGTTTTGCGTGTTAAATAGACGTAACCCTACGGTAGCTACTGCCGAACCGCCTGGCCGGACGTCTTCGGGGAGACCTGAGTGGACCGCACAACCCAACTCACCGCCCGCCGTACGGACCTCACGGGTCCCGGGCGCACCTCCGGCCCACCCCCCGCACCCGGTGCGGGTGAGATCGTCCGGTCCGAGCCCGATGTATACGATCCGGCCTCAGCCGTGCGGACGGCAGGACAGGCGCGGACCGCCGGACCGGTGCGGTCGGCGGCTTCGCTGCACCTCAGGGCGGCCCGGGTGCTGGAGGACAACTGGACGGGCGCGTCCACCGTGCCCTCGCGCGGCCTGTACCCGCACCAGTGGTCATGGGACTCGGCGTTCATCTCGATCGGCCTGCGCCATCTGTCTCCCCTGCGGGCGCAGACGGAGCTGGACACGCTGCTCGGCGCCCAGTGGGGCGACGGCCGGATCCCGCACATCGTCTTCAACCCCTCCGTGCCGCTGGACGCGTACTTCCCGAGCCCCGACTTCTGGCGTTCCTCGACCGCGGGGCGCGCCGCGGGCGCCCCGCGCACCGTACAGACCTCGGGCATCGTGCAGCCACCGGTGCACGCGCTCGCGGCCTGGCTGGTGCACCTGTCCGACCCCGGGCTGTCCCGGTCGCGCGGCTTCCTGTCCCGGGTATACCCGCACCTCGCGGCCTGGCACCGCTATCTGCTGCACCGGCGTGACCTGGGCGGCGGCGGGCTCGTGTCGGTGGTCCACCCCTGGGAGCAGGGCATGGACAACAGCCCGACCTGGGACGAGCCGCTCTCGCGCGTCACCCCGGCCCCGGCCCGCTCCTTCCGCCGCGCCGACCTCGACCACGGCGCCGCCGAGGACCGGCCGACGGATCTGGACTACGGGCGGTATGTGCGCCTGGCCACCGACTACCGCGACGGGGAGTACGCCGACGGGCGCGGGGAGTTCGCGGTCGAGGACCCCGCGTTCAACGCGCTGCTGATCGCGTCGGAGCACGCGCTGGCCCGCATAGCCTGCGAGCTGGGGGCGGCCGGCACGGCTCGTCACACGCGGGCGGAGCGCCTGACGGCGGCCCTGGTGGACCGGCTGTGGGACCCGGCGGAGGGGATGTTCTTCTGCCGGGACGTGCGCACCGGCGACCTCGTTCCCGAACGAAGCGTCGCCGGGCTGATCCCGCTGCTGCTGCCCGCCCTCCCCCGCGACATCGCCGCCGCCCTCGTAGGTACCGCCTGCGGGCCGCACTTCGGTCTCGGTGACACCACCCGGCTCGTGCCCAGTTACGACCTCACCGGTGAGGCCTTCGATCCGCACCGGTACTGGCGCGGGCCCGCCTGGTTCAACACCAACTGGCTGCTGGAGCGCGGGCTGCGGCTGCACGGGGAGCGGGGGCGGGCCGACGCGCTGCGGGACGCGGCGCTGCGGACCGCCGACGCGTCCGGGTTCGCCGAGTACGTGGACCCGTACACCGGTGAGGCGTGCGGGGCGCTCGGCTTCAGCTGGACCGCCGCGCTCGCGCTCGATCTGCTGCACGAGCCGCACGAGCCCGACGAGCCCCTCGGACACGACGTGTCCCCCATGGGCATCGGCACGTTTCGGCACGAGTGACATGAATGACATGAGGGGCATGAGGGACATGAAGGACATGGGAGGGGACCGGGGATGACGGACCGGCATCATCTGCTCGTGCACGGCGGGACGTTCGCCGCAGTGGGCGACGGCGGGGACATCAGCGGGGTGCGGGGCGGCGGTTCCGGTTCACCGGACGGGTTGTTCGTCCGGGACGCCCGGCACCTCAGCCGCTGGCAGCTCACCGTCGACGGCGCGGTGCCCGAGGCGCTCTCGCCGGTCAGGGCCGGGGACACGGCCCGCTGCGTGCTCGTACCGCGCGGTGGCCGTCAGGAGCCGCCCGCGTACACCTTCTTCCGAGAACAGGCCGTCACCGAGGGCGCGTTCGTCGAGTCGCTGCGCGTCACCAGCAACCGCCCGGCGCCGACGACGGTCCGTATCGCGGTCACCGCGGACGCCGACTTCACCGACCAGTTCGAGCTGCGGTCCGACCACCGCACGTACAGCAAGGCCGGCGCGGTGCGCTCCCGCCAGGTCCTCGACGACGGCGTGGAGTTCAGCTATCAGCGCGGCGAGTGGCGGTCCGGTACGAGGGTCACCTCCGAGCCCGCCCCCGACGGCGTGGAGGAGACGGGCACGGGCGCCCGTCGCCTCGTCTGGACGCTGGACCTCGAACCGCACGGTTCCGCGGAGCTGTCGCTGCGGGTCGCCGCCCGTCCGCACGGCGCGGCGCACCCGGCGGAGGTGCCGGCCTCGCCCGCCGACGCCAGTGCCCGGCTCCTCGCGCTGGAAGGGGAGTTCCTGGGCGGCGTGCCCTTCCCGACGGGCTGGCCGGAGCTGGCCGCGGCCTGTGCGCGCGGCCTGTCCGACCTCGCCGCGCTCCAGGTCCCGGCGACGGGCCCGGACGGTGAGGAGCTGCGCGTCCCCGCGGCCGGCGCCCCCTGGTTCCTCACGCTGCTGGGCCGCGACGCGCTGCTCACCTCCCTCTTCGCACTCCCCTACCGGCCGCAGCTCGCCGCCGCCACGCTGCCCGCGCTCGCCGCGACGCAGGCGACCGAGGTCGGCGTGGGATCGGTGGCCCAGCCCGGCAAGATCGTGCACGAGGTGCGGCACGGGGAGCTGGCGCACTTCGGGCAGGTGCCGTTCGGGCGCTACTACGGCTCGGTGGACGCCACTCCGCTGTTCCTCGTCCTGCTCGGCGCGTACGTCGAACAGACCGGTGACGTGGCACTCGCCCGCCGCCTCGAGCCCAACGCCCGCGCGGCGGTCGGCTGGATGCTCGACCACGGCGGGCTCACCTCCCGCGGCTATCTCGTCTACCGCGCCGACGGGGGCGGCCTCGCCAACCAGAACTGGAAGGACTCCCCCGGCGCGATCTGTTCCGCCGACGGCAGCCGGGCCACCGGCGCGGTGACCGCGGCGGGTGCGCAGGGGTACGCGTACGACGCGCTGCGCCGCACCGCCCAGCTGGCGCGCACTGTGTGGGGCGACGAGGTGTACGCGGCGCTGCTCGAACAGGCGGCCGGGGATCTGCGCGACCGCTTCCAGCGGGACTTCTGGATGCCCGAACAGGGTTTCCCCGCGCTGGCGTTGGACGGCGAGGGCCGCCAGGTGGACGCGCTCGCCTCGGACGCGGGGCATCTGCTCTGGTCCGGGCTGCTGGACAAGGAGTACGGCGAAATGGTCGGCCGGCGTCTGCTGGAACCGGACTTCTTCTCGGGCTGGGGGGTGCGGACGCTGGCCGCGGACCAGGCGGCGTACCACCCGTTGTCGTACCACCGGGGTTCGGTGTGGCCGCACGACAACGCGCTGATCACGCTGGGGCTCGCGCGGTACGGGCTGCACGACGAGGCCCGTACGGTCGCCCACGCGCTGGTCGACGCGGCGACGGCGGCGGGCCACCGGCTTCCCGAGGTCCTCGCCGGGTACGGGCGCGACACGCATGCGGAGCCGGTGCCGTACCCGCACGCGTGCGTGCGGGAGTCACGGTCGGCGGCAGCGCCGTTGGCGCTGCTCACGGCGGTCGGGGGCGCGTAGCGCCGGACCGGCGGGCGGAGCCGGTCGGGTGCCGGTCCGGTCGCCGGTCCGGGTGGTTGACGAGGCGTTTGCCGGGTGTTTGCCGAGTGGTGGCCGGAGGGGGTTGAACGCACCTCTTCGGCCTGCCGTACGGGATGACGGCGGGTCCAGCCTCCCCAGCGTGAGCCGCCGCTCCATCTCGGGCTTCGCATGGAAGGACCCTCGGGTTGCCTCTCTTCACGCGCTCCAATCAGACACCGGACAGGGCCGGGGCAGCCACGGACGAGGGTCTGCCGTCGGCGGACGCCGAGGATGCGACGCCGGAGGAACCGGCGGCACCGCCGTCCGACGCCACCGCCGGGAAGCCCGAGCCCGAGCCGGAGGGCGCGGGGGCCGTGGCACAGGCTGCCCCGCGCACCCGCCGAGCCCGACTCCGTGCCCGCCACCCCGTAGCCGCCCGCGTTCTCTCCTGGGCCGTGACCCTGCTCGCCGGTGCGCTGGTAGTCGTCGCGCTGCTGCTGCCCAACAAGCCCGCCGACTTCCGGCCCTCCGAGTTCGCCCGTATCCCGGTGGAGGCGTTGCTCGGGGCCGCCGTGCTCATCGCGCTGCCGCGCAGGCCGCGGCTGTTCGCGGCGGTGCTCGGCGGGCTGAGCCTCGGCGTGCTCACCCTGCTGAACCTCCTCGACATCGGCTTCAACGAATTCCTCGGCCGCGGCTTCAACGTCGTACTCGACTGGTCCCTCCTCGGCGACGCCCAGTCGTACCTCAAGGACTCGGCCGGCGAGGCGGGCGCGCTCGGCGCCACGGTCGCCGTCGTCGTCCTCGTGCTCGCCGTGCCGGCCGTGATGGCGTGGGCGGTCGTCAGGCTCGGCAACCTCATGGCCCGGCACACCGCCATCACCACCCGGGCCACCCTGGTCCTCAGCACGGTCTGGATGACCTGCGCGAGCCTCAGCCTTCAGGTGGGCGGCGTGCCGATCGCCTCCGAGCACACCGCCGCCGTCGTCCGGGACCGCGCGGCGCGGGTGAAGGCGACCATCAGGGACGAGCGCGGGTTCGCCAGGGAGGCCAAGGCCGACACCTTCGGCAATACCCCCGGCAGCGAGCTGGTGCCCGATCTGCGCGGCAAGGACATCATGTTCACGTTCATCGAGAGCTACGGCCGCAGTGCCGTCGAGGACCCGATCATGTCGCCCGGCGTCGACGCCACCCTCGACGCCAAGACCAAGGAACTGGCCAAGGCCGGCTTCCACGCCAAGAGCGGCTGGCTGACGTCGGCCACGTACGGCGGCAGCAGCTGGCTGGGCCACTCCACCTTCCTGTCCGGCCTGTGGATCGACAACCAGAACCGCTACCGCACCGTCACCGCGGGCGACCACCTCACCCTCACCAGCGCCTTCAAGAAGACCGGCGACTGGCGCACGGTCGGCATCATGCCGGGTGTCCAGAAGGGCTGGCCGGAGGCGAAGTTCTACGGCCTCGACCATCTCTACGACGCCCATCACCTCGGCTACCAGGGCCCGAAGTTCAGCTGGTCGACGATGCCCGACCAGTACACGCTGGCCGCGTTCCAGCGCCTGGAGCACGGCAGGAAGCACGACAAGCCGCTGATGTCGGAGATCATCCTGACCTCCAGCCACCAGCCGTGGGCGCCCATCCCGAAGACGATTCCCGAGGACCAGGTCGGCGACGGCTCCGTCTACGACGCCGTCGAGAAGGCCGGCAAGAAGCCCGCGGACGTCTTCTACAACTCCACGAAGGTGAAGCAGGAGTACGGCAAGTCCATCCAGTACTCGGTGACCAGCCTCATCGACTACGTGGTGAAGTACGGCAACAAGAACACCGTGCTCGTCTTCCTCGGCGACCACCAGCCGATGGCCCGGGTCAGCGGCGACAAGGCCAGCCGGGACGTGCCGGTCGCGATCGTCGCCCACGACCCGAAGGTGCTGGACAAGATCACCGACTGGGGCTACTCCGACGGGCTGCGGCCCGCGCACGACGCCCCGGTCTGGAAGATGAGCTCCTTCCGCGACCGCTTCCTGACGGCGTACGGCTCCACCCCGCGCCCCTCGAAGGGCTGATCAGCCTCCGGAGGTGTCCAGCTCCGCGTCCTCGCTGATCCCCGCGCAGTCGTACGGGTCCTTCAGCCAGCCGTCCGGCAGCACCACCCGGTTGTTGCCGGACGTGCGGCCGCGGGGCCCGTCGGCGCCCAGGGGCCAGGCCTGGTCGAGGTCCAGCTCGGCGAGACCGTCGGAGAGTTCGACGAGCGAGGAGGTGATCGCGAGCCGCTTGCGCATCTCGGAGCCGACCGCGAAGCCCTTCAGGTACCAGGCCACGTGCTTGCGGAAGTCGATGACCCCACGCGCCTCGTCGCCGATCCACTCGCCGAGCAGGGTGGCGTGCCGGACCATGACGTCCGCGACCGCACGGAGCGTGGGGCGCGCACTGTCGTCCGTTCGCCCCTCGAAGGCCGCCACCAGGTCGCTGAACAGCCACGGCCGCCCCAGGCACCCGCGCCCGACCACGACTCCGTCACACCCGGTCTCACGCACCATCCGCACCGCGTCCTCGGCCGACCAGATGTCGCCGTTGCCGAGGACCGGGATCTCCGGCACATGCTCCTTGAGGCGCGCGATGGCGTCCCAGTCGGCCGTGCCGCCATAGTGCTGCGCGGCGGTGCGGCCGTGCAGGGCGATCGCGGTGACGCCCTCCTCGACGGCGATGCGTCCGGCGTCCAGATACGTGATGTGGTCGTCGTCGATGCCCTTGCGCATCTTCATGGTGACGGGGAGGTTCCCGGCCCCGCTGACGGCCTCCCGGAGGATCGCCCGCAGCAGGTTCCGCTTGTACGGAAGCGCGGACCCGCCGCCCTTCCTGGTCACCTTGGGCACCGGGCAGCCGAAGTTCAGGTCGATGTGGTCGGCGAGGCCCTCCTCCGCGATCATGCGGACGGCCTTGCCGACGGTCGCCGGGTCCACGCCGTACAGCTGGATCGAGCGCGGCTTCTCGGTCGCGTCGAAGTGGATCAGCTGCATGGTCTTCTCGTTGCGCTCGACCAGCGCCCGCGTGGTGATCATCTCGCTGACGAACAGGCCCTTGCCGCCATCGGCCGCGCCCTTGGGGGGCCGGCCCCCGGACTCCCAGCCATGGCCTTCGGCGAACCCCCGGCACAGGGTGCGGAAGGGCGCGTTCGTGATCCCGGCCATGGGGGCGAGGACGACGGGCGGCTGGACGGTGTGCGGACCGATCTGCAACGGGGAGACCATCGTGGCTGCGGGCGTGGACATTCCTCCATTGTCACGTACGACGACGCGTGCTCGGCACGAGTGGACGAAGCGTGCTCGGCACGAGATCACGACGCGTGCTCGGCACGAGATCACGTAAGCCGCGAGGCGCCCGGCAATGACCATGTATCACTCATTAGTTAGGCGCACTATCGAAGTCGTCGTACGATGGAGCAATGCCCGAGCTCAGTCCCCGCCGGCGTCTGCTGGTACTCGCGATCTGCTGCCTCAGCCTGCTGATCGTGAGCCTCGACAACACCGTCCTGAACGTCGCGCTGCCCTCGATGCAGAAGGAACTGCACGCCAGCGTGGCCGGCCTCCAGTGGACGATCGACGCGTACACGCTGGTCCTGGCCTCGCTGCTGATGCTGGCGGGCTCGACCGCGGACCGCATCGGACGGCGCCGGGTCTTCCGGACGGGACTCGTGCTCTTCACCATCGGCTCGGTGCTCTGCTCCCTCGCCCCGAACCTCGAGTCGCTCGTCGCCTTCCGCATGGTGCAGGCGGTCGGCGGTTCGATGCTCAACCCGGTCGCGATGTCGATCATCACCAACACCTTCACGGAGCCGCGCGAGCGCGCCCGTGCGATCGGCGTCTGGGGCGGCGTCGTCGGCATATCGATGGCCGCGGGACCGATCGTCGGCGGCCTGCTCGTGGACTCGGTCGGCTGGCGCTCGATCTTCTGGATCAACCTGCCGGTGGGCCTGGTCGCGCTCCTGCTCACCTGGCGCTACGTCCCCGAGTCCCGTGCCCCCAAGGCCCGCCGCCCCGACCCGGTCGGCCAGCTCCTGGTCATCGCCCTGCTCGGCTCCCTGACCTACGCGATCATCGAGGCGCCCAGCTCCGGCGCCGCCGAGATCCTCGCCTTCGGCGGCACCGCGCTCGCCGCGCTGATCGCCCTCCTGTGGTACGAGCCCCGGCGCGCCGAACCCCTCATCGACCTGCGCTTCTTCCGCTCCGTCCCGTTCAGCGGGGCGACGGTGGTCGCGATCAGCGCGTTCGCGGCGCTCAGCGGCTTCCTCTTCCTCTCCACGCTGTACCTCCAGAACGTGCGCGGTCTGTCCGCGCTGCACGCCGGCCTGTGGATGCTCCCCATGGCGGTCATGTGCTTCGTCTGCGCACCGCTGTCGGGCCGCCTCGTCGGCAGCCGCGGCCCGCGCTTCTCCCTCCTGACGGCCGGGATCGCGATGACCGCGAGCGGGGTGCTCTTCGCCGCGTTCGAGGCGGAGACCTCCGACGTCACGCTGGTGATCGGCTACGTCCTCTTCGGCGTCGGCTTCGGCTTCGTGAACGCCCCCATCACCAACACCGCCGTCTCCGGCATGCCGCGTGCCCAGGCCGGGGTCGCCGCCGCGATCGCCTCGACCAGCCGTCAGATCGGCGGCACGCTCGGCGTCGCCGTGGTCGGCGCGGTGCTGGCGTCGGGGGTGCGGACGGGCCCGTACCGACAGGTCTTCGAGTCGGCGGCCCGGCCCGGCTGGTGGATCATCGCGGGCTGCGGTCTGTCGGTACTCGTCCTCGGCGCACTGTCGAGCGGCGCCTGGGCCAGGGCCACGGCCCGCCGCACGGCACAACGCCTGGAGTCGACGGAGGTACGGGACGAGGCGGGGGTGAACGCGTGAGCGCGGCTCAGCCCTCCCGGGCCACCGCGATCTCCTGAAGCTTCTCCAGCCCCCGGCGCGACTCCTCGTCGGCGGGGGCGTAGGTCACCATGCGCGGGCCGTTGTGCGGACCCAGCCACAGGTCCGTGTGGTTCAGCGAGAGCAGCCCGACGTGGGCGTTGCGGAACTGCTTGAGCTTGCTGCGCGCGCTCACCACCTCGTGCCGCTCCCAGGCCTCCCGGAACTCCGGGGACTCGCCGCTCAGCCGCTTGAGCAGCATCTTCCAGGCGGGCTCGGCGAGATGGTCGGCCATGGAGGCGCGGAACTTGGCGGCCATGAGCCGCATCGTGTCGTCCAGTCGGACGATGGACGCCTGCCAGTCCGCGTTCGTGTAGCACAGCAGCATGCAGTTGCGGTCCACCGGCGCGATGGCGTCGAGGTCGCACAGCAGCAGCCCGTAGGTCCGGTTGTAGGCGAGGATGTCGTACCGGCTGTTCTGGATGCACGCCGGAATCGGCTCCAGCTGTTCCAGCAGGGCACGCTGGGCGTCGGTGACCGACGGGCAGTTCGCGCCGGGCTCGGGGTCGGCCGTGCCGGCCAGGTTGAACAGGTGGGCGCGCTCGCTGGAGTCGAGGAGCAGGGTGCGGGCCAGCGCGTCGAGCACCTGCACCGAGACCTGGATGTCCCGGGCCTGTTCCAGCCAGGTGTACCAGGTGACGCCGACCGCGGAGAGCTGCGCGACCTCCTCCCGGCGCAGACCCGGGGTGCGCCGCCGACGGCCCCGGGGCAGGCCGACCTGCTCGGGGGTGATGTGCTCGCGCCGGTGGCGCAGGAAGGCGGCCAGTTCATGCCGCCGGATCGCCGCCTCCCGCGTGTGCTGTGCCCGCGGGGTGTCCTGCGTCGCGCGGGCCCGCTCCTCGGCCGCCCGCACCGCCGTCGCCTGCACCGCCGTCGCCCGCACCGCCGTCTCCCGCACCATGGTCGCCATGCCTCCAGCCTGCCGCCCGCCGGACCCTGTTTCCAGGTAGTCCTTCTACCAGGATAAGGAGACTCTGGTACCAGCCTGAGAGTGGGCAGAGGCTGATGAACGTGACCGAAACTCTCACCTCACCCACCACTCGCTCCCCGGTGGCACCGCCCGTGCTCGGCGGACTCGGACTCTTCACGGTGCTGCTCGGTGCGGCACTGCCCCTCATCGACTTCTTCATCGTCAACGTGGCCCTGCCGACCATCGGCCGCGACCTGCACGCGAGCGAGACCGTCCTCGAACTCGTCGTAGCCGGGTACGGAGTCTCGTACGCCGTTCTGCTGGTCCTCGGCGGCCGGCTCGGCGACCTCTTCGGGCGCCGTGAGTTCTTCCTCGGCGGCATGGCGGCGTTCGGTCTGACCTCGCTGGCGTGCGGCCTCGCGCCGAGCGCGTGGACCCTCGTCGCGGCGCGTGTCGCCCAGGGCGCGGCGGCCGCGGCGATGCTGCCGCAGGTGCTCGCCACCATCCAGTCCGCGACCGAGGGGCCGCGCCGCGCCAAGGCCATGGGCCTGTACGGCGCGACCGCCGGGCTGTCCATGGTGGCGGGCCAGATCCTCGGCGGCGTCCTCGTGGCCGCGGACATCGCGGGCACCGGCTGGCGCTCCGTGTTCCTGGTGAACGTGCCGGTGGTGGTCGTCGGTCTGTTCCTGGCCGCCCGTGCCGTCCCGGAGACCCGCTCGCAGCGCCCGGAGCCGGTGGACGGCCCGGGCACGGTGCTCCTGGCCGTGTCGCTGCTGACCCTGCTGGTGCCGCTGACCGAGGGCCGGGCGGCGGGCTGGCCGCTGTGGACCTGGCCGGCGCTGGCCGCGTTCCCGTTCGCGGCGTGGGCGTTCTACGCGGTGGAGCGCCGGGCGGACCGGCAGGGGCGTACGCCGCTCGTCCCGCCGAGCCTGTTCGCCCTGACGTCTCTGCGGCGCGGTCTGGTGATGATCGTGCCGTTCTCCATCGGCTTCAGCGGGTTCATGTTCGTGATCGCGGTGGCGTTGCAGCGTGGCGCCGGACTGGGTCCGGTCCCGGCTGGGCTCGCCCTCGCGCCGATGGCGGTGGTGTTCTTCGCCGTCTCGCTGTGCGGGCCGCGGCTGGTGGCCCGGTACGGCACCCGGGTGGTGACCGCGGGCGGCCTGATCCAGGCGGTCGGGGTGACCCTGATCGTCCTGGCCGCCCTGCGGTCCTGGCCGGACCTGGGCGTGCTGGAGCTGCTGCCGGGTGCGGCGGTGGCGGGCGCGGGCCAGGCGCTCCAGCTGCCCGTCCTCTTCCGGATCATCCTGTCCGAGGTGCCGCCGACCCGGGCGGGCGTGGGCGGCGGCGTGATGATCACCACCCAGCAGTCGGGGCTGGCGCTGGGCGTGGCGACGCTCGGCTCGCTCTTCCTGGCCCTGGTGCCCGGCTGGGGCATGCGGGACGCGCTGGTGACGACGCTCCTGGTCCAGCTGGCCGGGGTGGCACTGACGACGGCGCTGAGCCTGCGTCTGCCGCGCTCGATCAGCTAGCGCGGCCTCGGGCCACCAACTCCCTCACCTCCGGGACGACTTCCCGCGCGAACCGCGGGGGTGAGTTCGGCGAGCGGCTCGGCCGGTACCGGTCCCGGCAGGTTGTAGAGGCGACGCACCGCCCGTGGATCCCGTCCCGCGGCGATGGCCGCTTCGTCCACGATCCGCTGCCCCACGGCGAGTTCGGCGGGCGGCACCCGGGTGGCGCTGGGCAGCCATCCGTCGGCGGTGCGCCCGATGAGCCGGAGCATGCGGGGGCCCAGGGCGCCGACCCAGATCCCGAGGGGATGCGCGGCGGGCGGTCCGGGCCGGGCCCCGTCGAGCCGGTAGTGCGTTCCGTCGACGGTCGCGCCGGCGCCCCCGCTCGCCCACAGGGCGCGGATCACGTCGATCGCCTCGGCCAGCGCCTCGACCGCCTCGCCGGGGGTACGCCGGGGCTGTCCCTCACCGGCGATGGCGTCCCAGTAACCCCCGGCGCCGAGCCCCAGCTCCACCCGGCCGCCGCTGAGGACGTCGAGCGCGGCGGCGGCGCGGGCGAGGCCGGCCGGGGGCCGCAGCGGCAGATTGGCGACGTTCGGGAAGACCCGTACGCGTTCGGTGTGCGCCGCGATGACGGACAACAGGGTCCAGGCGTCCAGGAAGTCCGGCCGGTACGGATGGTCGGGGACGCTGACGAGGTCGAGTCCCGAGCGGTCGGCGAGCCGCGCCGACTCCAGCACCGCGCGCGGGTTCTGGGCGTCGGGGGTGAGGACGGCGCCGAAGAGGAGGTCGTGACCGTAGTCGGGCATGGGAGGTCCTTGCGCCGGCCGGGATCGGGCGGTCGAGCCGCCCCATGTCGGGTCGCCACGAAATCATTACATGACGACACGATTACGTCGAGGGTAGGGTCACGGCATGGCAGTGAAGCCCGAAGAATCCGAGAAATCCGAAGAAGCAGACTTCACCCCCCTGCGCCCGCCCACGCTCCTCGCACTCCCCTCCTATCTCGCGGGCCATGTCGCCCGGATCGGACACCGGGCGCTGGTCGAGGCGCTCAAGGAGTACGACCTGCGGCTCCCGCACTTCGCGGTACTGGTGGGGCTCGGCGACTTCGGCCCGCTCCCCCAGCACGAACTGGCCGACCGCCTCGGCCTCAACCGCAGCCATCTGGTCGGTTACCTCGACCAGGTCGAGACGCAGCGGCTCGTACGCCGTGAACGCGACCCGCGCGACCGCCGCCGCCAGCGGGTCGCCCTCACCTCGGAGGGAACGGAGCGGCTGGGCGAGCTGAAGGCGCTCGCCGGCCGCTCCCAGACCGAGTTCCTCGACGCGCTGACGGAGACGGAACGGGACACCCTGATCGGCCTGATGCGGCGCATCGTCACGCGGGACGACGCGGCGCAACAGGCGATGAGCACACCGTGACGGCGGTCAACTCGCCGCGCAATTAACCCCGTTGATCTTTCCGATGCTGCACACTCCTTGCTGCGCGAGCGGACGGGCAGCGCACGCGGACAGTACGGACGGACAGTACGGACGGATGTGCGGGCAGGCATCGGACCGGATCGCAGACAGGTGTTCCTGGACGCTGGAGGCGTCATGCCGCAGATCAACACGAGCAAGGTCAGCCGCTGGGACCAGCACGGACGCGTGCACATCGTGCACGTCCAGCGGGCGGGGGTGCAGCGCGTGATCAGGTGTGGCACATGCGGCTGGCGCCAGGGGGCGCAGTTCCTGCCGTGGCTGAAGGCGGAGGAACACCTCGCGGAGGCCCATCAGGCGACGGTGGACCCGACGGGGGCGTGAGCCCGGCACCCGGGTCCATGCCAGGGCCCGTGCCCGCGCCCGCCGTTCCCCGGCACGGCGAGGCGTCGACGTACACGAGATATAACCGATGACATGACAGCACTCCATTGGAAACTGGTCATCGACACGCAGGACGCCCTCTCCCTGGCGGACTTCTGGGCGGCGGCCCTCGAGTACGAGGTGGAGGACAACAGCGACCTGATCGCCGGCCTGCTGGCGACGGGCCGGCTCCCCGAGGCGGCGGTCACGGAGCACGACGGCCGCCGCGTCTTCCGCGGCTTCGCGGCCATCCGCCACCCGCAGGACCCGCACGAGAAGGCGACCGGCATCGGCCAGGGCCGGCGCATCCTCTTCCAGGACGTCCCCGAGGCCAAGACGGTGAAGAACCGTCTGCACCTGGACGTCCACGCCGAACCGGGCGGCCGGGACGCACTCGTCGCGCGTCTGGAGTCCCTGGGCGCCGACCGTCTGCGCGAGGTGGACCAGGGACCGGCGGGACACTGGTGGATCATGCGGGACCCGGAGGGCAACGAGTTCTGCGTCGCCTAGTCACCTGGACGAGCAGGTGCGATGTGCCTCAGTGGCCGTGGGCGACCGGCGACCTGGCGAGGGGGCGCGGACACGTCTGGGGCGGCGCCGGGTCCGCGGGCGGGTGGACGGCCACCCTGCCCGAGGGCTCGGTGCCGCCCCAGACGTGCGAGCTCACCGAGGAGTTCAGTCCTCCTGCGTCCCGATGTTGACGGAACGGTCGACGGCGACGCACTGGTTCTGAGTGCTGCCGCCGTTGGCGGTGAGGGTGAGGTTGTTGGTGTTGCCGCAGGCGTTGTTCTGCCGGCCTTCCTGGGCGATGTTCTGCTGGAACAGGTCCGCCACGCTGGAGCCGCCTTCAACGCTCGCACCGCCGCTGGACTTCTTCGTGCCCGCGTTCACGGAGCGGTCCACCGTCACGCACGCCGTGTCCTGGCGGGCACCGGTGACGTCCGCGTTCAGGCCGTTGTGGTTGGCGCAGGCGTTGTTCTGCCGGCCTTCCTGGGCGATGTTCTGCTGGGACAGGTCCGCCGCACTGGGGCCTCCCACGGCCTCGGCACCACGGCTGGTCTCCACGGTGTGGCGGTTCTTGGAGCCATCGACCGTGGCGCACCGGTTCTTGGACCGCCCACCAGTCGCGGTGATGTCCGAGTCGTTGGCGTTGGCGCAGGCGTTGTTCTGCCGACCGGACTGCGCGATGTTCTGCTGGGACAGGTCCGCAACGCCGGAGCCTCCCACGGCCGCGGCGCCACGGCTGGTCTCCACGGTGTGGCGGTTCTTGGAGCCATCGACCGTGGCGCACCGGTTCTTGGACCGCCCACCAGTCGCGGTGATGTCCGAGTCGTTGGCGTTGTCGCAGGCGTTGTTCTGGCGGCCTTCCTGCGCGATGTTCTGCTGGAACACGTCTTCGCCGGAACCGCCCTCGGCGCGGGCCGGGCCGCCCTTGACCAGACTGTGCTTGGTGCGGGAGACGTCCTTGTTCACGCAGTCGGTGTCGGTCCGCGCACCGCTGAGGTCGAGAGTGGAGACGTTGGGGTTGGCGCAGCTGTTGTTCTGCCGGCCTTCCTGGGCGATGTTCTGCTGCTCCTGGGCCAGAGCTCCTCCCTTGGCCTGGGCGCCACCGCCCTTGTGCCGGGTTTTCTCGCTCAGCGAGGCGTCCTTGTTCGCGCAGTCGGCGTCGACACGGCTGTCCGACACCGGGTCGGCGTCCGTGGAGTTGGGGTTGGCGCAGAAGTTGTTCTGCCGGCCTTCCTGGGCGATGTCCTGCACCTCGGAGGAGCCTGCCTGTGCCCCACGGGCCTGGGCGCCACCGCTCTTGTCCGAGGTGTGCCGGCTCACCGAGGCGTCCTTGTTCGTGCAGTCGGTGTCGAACCGGCTGCCCGTCAGGTCGGGGAACACATAGTCGGGGCTGTCGCAGATGTTGTTCTGCCGACCTGCCTGGGCGACGTTCTGCTGGTCGAAGTTCCCGCCCGAGCGGCCCTCGGCGGAGGCCCCGCGCCCCTGGGAGTACGTGTGGTCGCTGACGGAGGTGTCTTCGTCGGCACAGTTACTTTGGATCTTGTCACCGCTCGCCGTCAGCGAAAACGTGTTCCGGCTGGCGCAGTCGTTGTTCTGGCGGCCACGCTGCGCGACGTTCTGCTGGGCGAGCCGGGTGGTCCCGCCCCCGCCCTTGGCGTCGGCGGGACCGGTGTGCACCTTGGAGAACCCATTGAAGGAGCCGTCCTCGGTCACGCAGCGCCCCTGCAGCCGCCCGCCGGTCAGATCCACCGTCTCGTCACCGGTCACGTTGGAACAGTGGTTGTTCTGACGCCCCTCCTGCGCGACGTTCGTCTGAAACACATCCCCCGTGCCGCTTCCTCCCTCCGCCCTGGCTCCAGGAGTGTCCGCACCGGCCGGCCCGCAGGCCACCGACATCACTCCGCCAACGACGGCCACCGCAACCGCTACGCACCTGGCTTTTCCCGCGCGCACGACGCCTCCCAGCTCAGTTGATCTCCTCGACGGCCCGTACGACGGCCGTCACTCACCAGGCAACGCCGAAAGGACAAGACGGACACGGGGTCCTTGTCCGGATTAACTCGGACGGTAGTGGAATTACCCCCATAACACGGCGAGTTCCGCCTGCCGACCGAGGTCCTCGACGCACGCCTCGGCTCAGCGGCGAAGTGGCGGAAAGCGGCGTACGCCAGGGTGCGTGGCTCAGGGAGCCGGTACGGGTTGATCAGGCACCTGCGTGGACGGTGCAGCTGGTCTGGCGTGTGGTCCGGCCGAGGGGGACGTCCACGCCGGTACCGGGGTTGCCGCAGGTCTGGTTCTGGTTGCCGTTCTGGGCGGCGTTGGCCTCCGGGCCGACCGCCTGGCCGGGCAGGACCGAGGCCCGACCGTGGTCGGTGTCGCCGGAACCGTGGGAGGAGCGGTCGGCGGCGGCGCACGTGGTGTGCTTGCTGATGGTGCCCATCACGTTGACGGTGAGGGCGTCGGCGGAGTTGCCGCAGTAGAGGTTCTGCCGACCGGTCTGGGCGGTGTTGGCCTGCGGCCCCACGCTGGTGCCACCCACGGCCCGGGCCCCCTCGGCGTGCGCACCCTGCTGGTGGCCGCCGTGGTGGTGATGGCCGTCGTCGGTGACCACGCAGGTGGTGTCCCAGTACATGTCCCCGGTCACGTTGACGGTGACCAGGTCGGCGGAGTTGCCGCAGGCGAGGTTCTGCTTGCCCGTCTGAGCGGTGTTGCCCTGCGGGCCCAGCGTGGTACCCCCCTCGGCCCGGGCCCCGCCGGCGTGGGCGCTGTTGTGGCCGGTGTGGCCGTCGTCATCGGTGCAGACGCGGTCGCGGTGCTCGATCTGCGCGACGTTGAGCCTGACCAGCCGGGCGGAGTTGCCGCAGGCCAGGTTCTGCGCCCCGACCTGGTCGATGTTCTGCTCACCGCTCAGGGGGATGTCTTCGAGCATGTCGGCAAACGCGGCACTGGTGCCGGCGGATGCCAGTGCACCGGCGGCAAGCACCACGGCCGCCACCCGGCGGACTCTCTGCATTCCTGCCCTGGGCGCCGCGTGCCGTCCTCGCTGTCCCATGCCAGCTCTCCTTGTCGGTGTCCGTCGGGCCTGCGTTACCCGCCATGACGAGTGCTCCGGCCGCGCGTGGCCGGAGCACTCGTCATGGGCGGGTAACGCCCGGCCGGTCGAAAAGTCATGGTCCGTCCATGTCCATGTGATGGCGGGCCGCCCGAGGGAGGGGTTCGGGCGGCCCCGGGGGGCTACCCGTCGCTTCGGTGAGGAGACGCTGCGGCCGAGTCGGCCTTTCGCCCCCCCCCGGGTCGACGACGTCGGTCCCGGGGCTGCTCGGGGTTCGTATCACTGCCCGTCGCCACGGCCTCTGCCGAGCCGCCGCCGGTCCGCGCACTCCGCTCTCCTCGTTCGGCAGGAACAGGGGGCCAGTCACTCAACGAGACCCGAAAACCCACGTCACGCCGACAAGTCTCCGGAGCCCCGCATGGCCCAATGAACACGACCGCCGGATCACAACGGCGGCATCAGGCCCCAGGAACTGTCCTGCGTGCGGCGGACGTTGGGCTCTACGTTGGAAGCCGACCGCAGTCACCACCGTCATCGCCCCGGCCGAGGAGACCCCGCCCCATGACCGACCACACGACCGCTCCCGGCGCGCAGGCGCGGCCGGAGTTCGACACCTCGGTGCCGCACTCGGCCCGGATCTGGAACTACTGGCTGGGCGGCAAGGACAACTACGCGGTGGACGAGGCGGCCGGCGACGCCTACAGCGCCGTGTACCCCGGCATCGTGACCATCGCCCGCAGCAGCCGCGCCTTCCTGCGCCGCAGCATCCGCCATCTGGTCGCCGAGGCGGGCATCCGGCAGTTCCTGGACGTCGGGACGGGGCTGCCGACCGTGGACAACACCCACGAGGTCGCCCAGGGAATCGCGCCGGAGTCCAGGATCGTCTACGTCGACAACGACCCGATGATCCTCGCGCACGCCCGCGCCCTGCTCCGCTCCACCCCGCAGGGGGCGACCTCGTACGTGGACGTCAGTCTGTACGAGCCCGACCGCATCCTGGCGGCCGCCGCCGAGACGCTGGACCTCACCCGTCCGACCGCCCTCATCCTCAGCGGCATCCTGGGGCACGTCCCGGACTACGACGAGGCACGCTCCATCGTCCGGCGCCTGCTGGACGGCCTGCCCTCCGGCAGCTATCTGTCCGTCAACGACGGCTCCCGGGGGACCGACCCGGACTACGAGCGAGCCCAGGACGGCTACAACGAGACCGGCGCGGTCCCGTACTTCCTGCGGCCGGTGGCGCGGATCGAGGCGTTCTTCGACGGCCTGGAACTCGTGGAGCCGGGCGTCGTCTCCGTACCGCTGTGGCGTCCGGAGGAATCCGGGGCCGACGCCCCCGCCCCCGCCCCGATCGGTCAGCACGGCGGCCTCGCCCGCAAGCCCTGACGCGATCCCTGGTAGCAGGCCGCAATCCCTGACGGTCGCACCGCCGGGGAGCCGGCCGGTCAGGCCCGCAGCCCCCGCAGTACCAGCTCCAGGAGCGCGTCGAACTCGGCCTCGATGCCGGGCTGTTCCCACTCCCGGGCGTAGCACGGGTCGTGGAAGCGGCCCGTGGCCTGGAAGAGGGCGCGGGCCGCGACCACCGGGTCGGACGCCGCGAACGTGCCACGGGCCACACCGTCGCGGACGATCGCGGCGATCTGGCCGGTCAGGTCCGCTATGTGGTCGTCGACGACCCCACTGCTCTCACCGGTCAGCACCATGAAGGTGGCGAACAGCTCCGGGTCGTCGCCCGCCTTGTGGCGCTTGGCGGCGAACAGCGCCGAGAACCAGTCCAGCAGCCGCTCCTGCGGATCACGGTCCTCCGCGACGATGCCCGACAGCGCCTTGGCCGTACGGTCCAGCCAGCGCTGGGTCACCGCCTCCCGCAGTGCGGCCTTCGTACGGAAGTGGCGGTACACACTCCCGTGGCTGACGCCGAGCGCGCGGGCCACGTCCACCACCGTGGCCTTCGCCGGACCGTGGCGGCGCAGCACCTCCTCGGTCGCTTCGAGGATGCGCTCGGCGGTCAGGGTCTCGGTACTCGGTGCCATGACGACGACCGTACCCGGCGCTGCCGTCAGCGCTCGCTGTCGAGGTGCGCCATCTGCGCCTGCGGGTAGCGCTCGCCCGCGGCGGAGTCCGCCGGTACGGCCGCCTCGATCGCGTTCAGGTCGGCGTCGTCCAGCGTCACCTCCAGCGCGCCCAGCGCCTCCGACAGCCGCTCCCGGGTACGGGCCCCGATCAGCGGCACGATGTCCGTGTTGTGCCGCTGGCCCCGCGACAGCACCCAGGCGATGGCGAGCTGCGCGACACTGACGCCCTTCTGCTCGGCGATCTTCCGCAGCGCCTCGACCAGAGTGAGGTTGTGGTCCAGGTTCTCCCCCTGGAAGCGGGGCGAGAAGGCGCGGAAGTCCGTCGCGGCCAGCTGCCGGTCGCGGGTGAAGTGGCCGGAGATCAGACCGCGGGAGAGGACGCCGTACGCGGTTATGGCGATGCCCAGTTCCCGGGTGGTGGGCAGGATGCGGTCCTCGATACCGCGGGAGATGAGGGAGTACTCGATCTGGACGTCCGAGATCGGGGCGGTGGCCGCGGCTCGGCGGATCGTCTCGGCGCCGACCTCGCTCAGGCCGATGTGCTTCACGTATCCCTTCTCCACCAGCTCGGCGATCGCGCCGACCGTCTCCTCGATCGGTACGTCGGGGTCGACCCGGGCGATCCGGTAGACGTCGATGTGGTCCACGCCGAGGCGCTGGAGCGAGTACGCGGCGAAGTTCTGCACGGCGGCGGGGCGGCCGTCGTATCCGATCCAGTTGCCGTCCGGGCCGCGCAGCGCGCCGAACTTGACGCTGGTCAGAGCCTGTTCGCGCAGGCCGGCGGGCGCCGTGCGGAGCGCCTCGCCGATCAGCATCTCGTTGTGGCCCATGGCGTAGAAGTCACCGGTGTCGAGCAGGGTCACGCCCGCTTCGAGGGCGGCGTGGATCGTGGCGACGGACTCGGCCCGGTCGGCCTCGCCGTACAACGAGGACATGCCCATGCAGCCGAGGCCGAGGGCGGAGACCTGGGGGCCGGTGGATCCGAGGGGGCGGGTGCGCATGAGGGCTCCTTGGGGTTTCCCGGCGGGAGGGGGGTCGCCGGGTGGGCTGTCGTGTCATCCACCCTGCCATGACAGCTGACAGATTTCAATATCTGTCAGCTGTCATCTGTTACCTCTCACCTGCCACTCGAGACCGGACGCCCTGCCCCTCTGGTCCAGACCTATTGACGAAAGGTCTGGACCAAGAGCAGTGTCATGCCTACGACACCTCACCGCACCCCCACCGGGAGGCCCGAATGATCCGTCGGAAGCTGCGCCTGCTCGCCGTCGCGCTGACCGCAGCCGTCCTGACCCCACTGTCGATCGCCACCGCCCCCACCGCATCGGCGGCCGACACCTGCGCCGTGAAGTCCCGCCCGTCCGGCAAGGTTCTCCAGGGCTACTGGGAGAACTGGGACGGCTCTTCCAACGGAGTGCACCCGCCCTTCGGCTGGACCCCGATCACCGACTCCCGTATCGCCGCGCACGGCTACAACGTGATCAACGCCGCGTTCCCGGTCATCCGCTCCGACGGCACCGCGCTGTGGGAGGACGGCATGGACACGGGCGTGAAGGTCGCGACGCCGGCCGAGATGTGCCAGGCCAAGGCGTCCGGGCAGACGATCCTGCTGTCCATCGGCGGGGCTGCGGCCGGGATCGACCTCAGCTCGTCCGCCGTCGCCGACAGGTTCGTCGCGACGATCGTCCCCCTCCTGAAGAAGTACAACTTCGACGGCATCGACATCGACATCGAGACGGGTCTCGTCGGCAGCGGCAACATCGGCCAACTCTCCGCCTCGCAGGCCAACTTGATCCGCATCATCGACGGGGTGCTGGGCCAGATGCCGTCCAACTTCGGGCTGACCATGGCCCCGGAGACCGCGTACGTCACCGGCGGCAGCGTCGCCTACGGCTCGATCTGGGGCGCGTACCTGCCGATCGTCAAGAAGTACGCCGACAACGGCCGCCTGTGGTGGCTGAACATGCAGTACTACAACGGCAGCATGTACGGCTGCTCCGGCGACTCGTACTCCGCCGGCACCGTGCAGGGCTTCACCGCCCAGACCGACTGCCTGAACAAGGGGCTGGTCGTCCAGGGCACCACCGTCAGGGTGCCGTACGACAAGCAGGTCCCGGGTCTGCCCGCCCAGTCGGGCGCCGGAGGCGGCTATATGTCACCGAGCCTCGTCTCCCAGGCCTGGCGGCACTACGGCAGCGGCCTCAAGGGCCTGATGACCTGGTCGATCAACTGGGACGGCTCGAAGAACTGGACGTTCGGCGACAACGTGAAGGCGCTGCAAGGCCGTTGAAGCCCCCGCGAGGCCGTCACAAGGGCTTGCAACGCCGTTGACCTCCCATGCGAAAGCCCCCGGTTTCCCGTACTCACGGGAAACCGGGGGCTTTCGCGCCGGAACGGAGGTCAGCAGCCGATCAGGCGCGCGGCGAGGTAGCCCTCGATCTGGTCGAGAGAGACCCGCTCCTGCTTCATCGAGTCACGCTCGCGGACCGTCACCGCGTTGTCGTCGAGCGTGTCGAAGTCGACCGTGACGCAGAACGGCGTGCCGATCTCGTCCTGGCGGCGGTAGCGGCGGCCGATGGCGCCCGCGTCGTCGAACTCGATGTTCCAGTGCTGGCGCAGCGCGGTGGCGAGGCCCTTGGCCTTCGGGGACAGCTCCGGGTTGCGGGAGAGCGGCAGCACCGCGACCTTCACCGGGGACAGCCGCGGGTCGAGGCGCAGCACCGTGCGCTTCTCCATCTTGCCCTTGGCGTTCGGCGCCTCGTCCTCGACGTACGCGTCCAGCAGGAACGCGAGCATCGCGCGGCCGACACCGGCGGCGGGCTCGATGACGTACGGAGTCCAGCGCTCGCCGGCCTCCTGGTCGAAGTAGGAGAGGTCCTGGCCGGAGGCCTTGGCGTGCGCGGACAGGTCGTAGTCCGTGCGGTTGGCGACACCCTCCAGCTCGCCCCACTCGTTGCCGCCGAACTGGAAGCGGTACTCGATGTCGGCGGTGCGCTTGGAGTAGTGCGAGAGCTTCTCGGCCGGGTGGTCGTACCAGCGCATGTTCTCCTCACGGAGACCGAGGCCGGTGTACCAGTTCCAGCGCTCCTGCATCCAGAACTCCTGCCACTTCTCGTCCTCGCCCGGCTTGACGAAGAACTCCATCTCCATCTGCTCGAACTCGCGGGTGCGGAAGATGAAGTTGCCGGGCGTGATCTCGTTGCGGAAGGACTTGCCCATCTGCGCGATGCCGAACGGCGGCTTGCGGCGCGAGGTCTGCTGGACCTGGGCGAAGTTGGTGAAGATGCCCTGCGCGGTCTCGGGGCGCAGGTAGGCGACGGAGCCGCTGTCCTGCGTGGGGCCGAGGTGCGTGGAGAGCAGACCCGAGAACTGCTTGGGCTCGGTGAACTGGCCCTTGTTGCCGCAGTTGGGGCAGTTGATGTCGGCGAGGCCGTTCTCCGGGGAGCGGTTGTGCTTCGCCTCGTAGGCCTCCTCCAGGTGGTCGGCGCGGTAGCGCTTGTGGCAGGAGGTGCACTCGGTGAGCGGGTCGGAGAAGGTGGCGACGTGCCCCGACGCGACCCAGACCTCGGTCGCAAGGATCACCGACGAGTCGATACCGACGACGTCCTCACGGGAGGTGACCATGTAACGCCACCACTGGCGCTTGATGTTCTCCTTGAGCTCGACGCCGAGCGGGCCGTAGTCCCAGGCGGCCTTCTGGCCACCGTAGATCTCACTACAGGGGAAAACGAAGCCACGGCGCTTGCTCAGGCTGACGATGGTGTCGATCTTGTCGGCGGCCACGGTGCTCTCTTCATTACGAACGGACGGCAGCGAATGCTTCAGGTTACCGGCGCCGCCCACCCCCGTATCAAATCGGTTGGGGTCACCATCCGGGACAGAAGCCTTGTTGACAATCGTTTCCAGTTTTGTTGAAAATGACTGTCATGAACGTACGACGACGCCTCATACCCGGGACCGCCGTGGCCGCGACCACCCTTCTCGGTCTCGGCACGCTCTCCGCCTGCTCGGACTCGACCGCGGCCGACGGCGGGAACGGCGGAAAGCTCGACGTGGTGGCGTCGTTCTACCCCATGCAGTATCTCGCCGAGCAGATCGGCGGGAAGCATGTGCGGGTCACCAGTCTGACCCAGCCCGGCCAGGAGCCGCACGACCTGGAGATCAGCGCCCAGCAGACCGTGCAGCTCGAGAAGTCGGACGCGGTCCTCTACCTCAAGAACCTCCAGCCCGCCGTCGACGACGCCGTCGCGCAGTCCGGGGTCAGGACGAAGATCGACGCCGCGTCGCTGACCACGCTGGAGAAGCACGGCAACGAGGTCGGCGGGCACGCGGCCGCGCACGACGACACCAAGGGCGAGGAGTCCGGCGGCACGGACCCGCACATCTGGCTCGACCCCGTGAAGTACTCCGAGGTCGCCCAGGGCGTCGGCAAGGCCCTCGCGAAGGCCGACCCCGAGCACGCCGCGGACTACCGGAAGAACACCGCCGCGCTGGTCGAGAAGCTGGACGGCCTCGACACGCGGTACGCGGACGGGCTGAAGAACACCGGGACCAAGGTCTTCATCACCACCCACGCCGCCTTCGGCTACCTCGCCGAGCGCTACGGCCTCACCGAGGAGGCCATCAGCGGCCTGGACCCGGAGTCGGAGCCCAGCGGGAACCGCGTGAAGGAGCTTGAGAAGATGGCGCAGGCGGACGGCGTCTCGACGGTCTTCTACGAGACGCTCGTCAGCGACAAGACCGCGAAGACCGTCGCCAAGGACGCCCGGCTCAGGACGGACGTCCTCGACCCGATCGAGGGCATCACCGAGAAGTCCCGGGGCACCGACTACTTCCAGGTCATGGAGTCCAACCTCAAGGCGCTGCGGACAGCCCTGGGTGCCAAGTGATCTTTACGGAGGACGGCATGGACGGTGTGGGCGGCATGGACGGCGTGGACGGCATAGGCGGTGCGAACGACCCCGTCATATCCCTGCGCGGTGTACGCGCCGAGCTGGGCTCGCGCCCGGTGCTGCGCGGCATCGACCTCGCCGTGCACCGCGGTGAGGTCGTCGCGCTGCTCGGCGCCAACGGTTCCGGCAAGTCCACCGCCGTACGCAGCATCATCGGCCAGGTACCGGTCAGCGGCGGCGAGATCGAGCTGTTCGGCACCCCACGCCGCGGCTTCCGCGACTGGAAGCGCGTCGGATACGTGCCGCAGCGCACCACGGCGGCGGGCGGCGTGCCCGCCACGGTGACCGAGATCGTCGCCTCGGGCCGGCTCTCCCGCGCCCGCTTCGGCATGCTGCGCAAGGCCGACCACCAGGCCGTGCGGCGGGCCCTGGAACTCGTCGGCATGGCCGACCGCGCCAAGGACTCCGTCGACGCGCTCTCCGGCGGCCAGCACCAGCGCGTGCTGATCGCCCGCGCCCTCGCCTCCGAACCCGAACTCCTGATCATGGACGAGCCGATGGCGGGCGTCGACCTGGCCAGCCAGGAGATCCTCGCGGCGACCCTGCGCGAGCAGGTGTCCCGGGGCACGAGCGTGCTGCTGGTCCTGCACGAGTTGGGCCCCCTGGAGCCGCTGATCGACCGCGCGGTCGTCCTGCGCGACGGCTGCGTCCTGCACGACGGCCCGCCCCCGCAGGCGGTCGGCCAGCACGCGCTGCCCGGCCACGACCACGTACACCCGCACGCGGCTCACGACGCCGAACCGATCCGGACGGGACTGCTGAGCTGATGACCTTCCTCGACTACGCCTTCATGCAGCGGGCCCTGCTCGCCGCCGTCCTCGTGGGCATCACCGCGCCCGCCGTCGGCATCTACCTGGTGCAGCGCCGCCAGGCCCTGATGGGCGACGGCATCGGCCACGTGGCGATGACGGGCGTCGGCCTCGGCTTCCTGCTGTCCTGGTCCCCGGTGTGGATGGCGACGGCCGTCTCCGTGCTCGGCGCGGTCCTCATGGAGCTGATCCGCTGGTACGGCAAAACGCGCGGCGACATCGCGCTCGCGATGCTCTTCTACGGGGGCATGGCGGGCGGTGTGATGCTGATCAACCTCGCGCCGGGCGGCAGCAACACCAACCTCATGTCGTACCTCTTCGGCTCGCTCACGACGGTCTCGCAGGAGGACGTGACGGCCATCTGCCTGCTGGCGGCCTTCGTCCTGCTCGTCACCCTCGGCCTGCGCCGGCAGTTGTTCGCGGTCAGCCAGGACGAGGAGTTCGCGCGGGTGACCGGCCTTCCGGTGCGCGCCCTGAACCTGCTCACGGCCGTCACGGCGGCGGTCACCGTCACGGTCGCCATGCGGATCGTCGGCCTGCTGCTCGTCTCCGCCCTGATGGTGGTGCCGGTCGCGGCCGCGCAGCAGCTCAGCCGGAGCTTCGCCGCCACCTTCGCCATCGCGGTGGCGATCGGGGTGAGCGTGACCATCGGCGGCACGGTGACCACGTACTACCGGAACGTGCCGCCCGGCGCGACGATCGTCCTGCTGGCCATCGGCGCGTTCATCCTGCTGACGGCGCTGGCGACACCACTGGCGCGCCGCAGGGCACGGGCCGCCGCACAGGAGACCGGCGACCCGGCCGAGTGCACGATTCCGGCCACCCGTAGCCCGGAACGGAAGGTCGGCGTCTGACCACGCACAGTCCGGGCTGGCACAATGGCCGGGCAAGGGCAGACGTGAGGAGGCAACGGTGACAACCGCTGGATCGCCCGTTCGGGGCCGCTCCACCCGGCAGCGTGCCGCCGTGGCGGCGGCGCTCGACGAGGTGGACGAGTTCCGCAGTGCGCAGGAGCTCCACGACATGCTCAAGCACAAAGGCGACTCCGTAGGGCTCACCACCGTGTACCGCACGCTGCAGAACCTCGCCGACGCGGGCGAGGTCGACGTGCTGCGCACCTCCGACGGCGAGTCCGTCTACCGCCGCTGCTCCAGCGGCGAGCACCACCACCACCTCGTCTGCCGCGTCTGCGGCAAGGCGGTCGAGGTCGAGGGCCCGGCCGTGGAGAAGTGGGCGGAGGCGATCGCGGCGGAGCACGGCTATGTGAACGTCGCGCACACGGTGGAGATCTTCGGTACGTGCGCGGAGTGCGCCGCGGCGAAGAGCTGAGGCCGGGACCTCCCGGGACTTGGGACGCGGGTCGGGTTGCGGTCGATGATCGACCGCAACCCGACCCGCGTCCGTCGTTTCGGTGCCCACGGCCGGTCCGGCGGCCGTGACGGCGGTGCGGAAACATGCCCTGCCGGACAGACCCCGTAGGCCGCTCGCGGCTGCTACGACAATGAGCGCCGGGTGCGCGGGACAGCGCGCCCGGCCGACTCCCCCGCCCGCCGTCGGCGCCGACGAGAAGTCCCCGACGGCCGGCCGGTAGACCAGCTCGCCCTGCCCCGTGCGGCATTCCGCCCCGCCTTCATGGCCGGATCGCGCTACCGGCGGTCAGCCGGTCCGGGCGGGAGGCAGAGGGATAACCCTTGACCTGCCGCCACCTTGCTGACATGCCCCGGTCAATGGTGCCACCCTTCCCCCAGCCATCCCCCACGTCTCGCGCACATCTTCTGGCCGTCACCACGGCCGCGCACCTCACTGCTCAGCTCGTCCCGGGCTGCACACCCCCGTCTGTCCGGTCTGTCACCGGCCGCCCCACGCGGCCGCCGCAGTAGGAGTACGAACGAGTGAGACGAACCCCCCGTAAGGCGACCGCCGCCGGAGCCTTGATGGCCGCCACCGCCTTTCTGACCGTCGGCATACAGGCCGTCCCGGCCACCGCCAAGCCCGCCGCGCCGCACCCCAGCCCCCTGCGCACCGGCGGCCAGGAAGCCAAGCTCACGCCCGCGCAGCACAGCGCCCTGCTCAAGAGCGCCGCGAAGAAGACCACGACGACCGCCGCCACCCTGGGCCTCGGCGCCAAGGAGAAGCTGGTCGTCCGGGACGTCGTGAAGGACAACGACGGCACGCTGCACACGCGTTACGAGCGCACCTGGGCCGGTCTGCCGGTCCTCGGCGGCGACGTCGTCGTGCACACCCCGCCCGCCTCGCTGGCCGCCGGCACGGTGAGCAGCACCTTCAACAACAAGCGCACCATCAAGGTCGCCTCCACCACCGCGTCCTTCACCAGGTCGGCCGCCGTGACCAAGGCGCTGAAGGCCGCCAAGGACCTCGCCGCCGAGAAGGCGACCACCGACAGCGCCCGCAAGGTGATCTGGGCCGGCAGCGGCGCCCCCAAGCTCGCCTGGGAGACGGTGATCGGCGGACTCCAGGACGACGGCACGCCCAGCCAGCTGCACGTCATCACGGACGCCACCACCGGCAAGGAGCTCTACCGCTACCAGGGCGTCAAGACCGGCACCGGCAACACCCAGTACAGCGGCACGGTCTCGCTGAGCACGACCCTGTCCGGGTCGACGTACCAGCTGTACGACACCACGCGCGGCGGCCACAAGACGTACAGCCTCAACAACGGCACGTCGGGCACCGGCACCCTGATGACCGACGCCGACGACACCTGGGGCACCGGCTCCGGCTCCAACACCCAGACCGCCGGCGCGGACGCCGCCTACGGCGCGCAGACGACCTGGGACTTCTACAAGAACACCTTCGGCCGCAGCGGCATCAAGAACGACGGCGTCGCGGCCTACTCCCGCGTCCACTACAGCACCGCGTACGTCAACGCGTTCTGGGACGACGACTGCTTCTGCATGACCTACGGCGACGGCACCAGCAGCACCCACGCCCTCACCTCGCTCGACGTCGCGGGCCACGAGATGAGCCACGGCGTCACCTCCAACACCGCGGGCCTGAACTACACCGGTGAGTCCGGCGGTCTGAACGAGGCGACCTCCGACATCTTCGGCACGGGTGTCGAGTTCTACGCCGCCAACAGCAGCGACGTCGGTGACTACCTCATCGGCGAGAAGATCGACATCAACGGCGACGGCACCCCGCTGCGCTACATGGACGAGCCCGACAAGGACGGCGGCTCCGCCGACAGCTGGTACTCCGGCGTCGGCAACCTGGACGTCCACTACTCCTCGGGCCCGGCGAACCACATGTTCTACCTGCTCTCCGAGGGCAGCGGCTCCAAGACCATCAACGGGGTCACCTACAACAGCCCGACCTCCGACGGTGTCGCCGTCGCCGGCATCGGCCGGGCCGCGGCCCTGCAGATCTGGTACAAGGCGCTGACGACGTACATGACGTCCAGCACCAACTACGCCGGCGCCCGCACCGCCGCCCTGAACGCGGCGACCGCCCTGTACGGCGCCAGCTCCACCCAGTACGCGGGGGTGGCGAACGCCTTCGCGGGCATCAACGTCGGCAGCCACGTCACCCCGCCGACGAGCGGCGTGACGGTCACCAACCCGGGCAGCCAGTCGTCCACCGTCGGTACCGCGGTGAGTCTCCAGGTCTCGGCCAGCAGCACCAACAGCGGCTCACTGACGTACGCCGCGACCGGCCTGCCCACCGGCCTGTCGGTCAACAGCTCCACCGGCGTGATCTCCGGCACCCCGACCACGGCCGGCACCTACAGCACGACCGTCACGGTGACCGACAGCACCGGCGCGACCGGCACCGCGAGCTTCACCTGGACCGTCAGCTCCAGCGGAGGCGGCGGCACCTGCGCCTCCACCCAGCTGCTCGGCAACCCGGGCTTCGAATCAGGCAACACCACCTGGACCGCGAGCAGTGGAGTCATCACCAACTCCAGCAGTGAAGCGGCCCACGCAGGCTCCTACAAGGCCTGGCTCGACGGCTACGGCTCCACCCACACCGACACGCTCTCCCAGTCGGTGACCATCCCGTCCGGCTGCAAGGCCAGCCTGACCTTCTACCTGCACATCGACACGGCGGAGACCACCACCAGCACCCAGTACGACAAGCTGACGGTGACCGCCGGATCGACGACCCTGGCGACGTACTCCAACCTGAACGCCGCCTCCGGCTACACCCAGAAGACCTTCGACCTGTCCTCGCTGGCGGGCACCACGGTCGCCCTCAAGTTCAGCGGTGTCGAGGACTCGTCGCTCCAGACGAGCTTCGTCATCGACGACACGGCGCTGACGACCAGCTGACCCCGTACGAACGACGGCAGCGGCACCCGGCGCCTTCGAGCGCCGGGTGCCGCTGCCGTCGTCGTGACGGTCAGGCGTCCTGGACGCCTTCGCTCCCCTTCATGTCCCGCTCCATCTCGAGCAGCTGCTCGTTCGGAACGGCGCCGCCGAAGCGGCGGTCACGGGAGGCGTACTCGACGCAGGCGCGCCACAGGTCACGCCGGTCGAAGTCGGGCCACAGCACGTCCTGGAAGACCATCTCCGCGTAACTCGACTGCCAGAGCAGGTAGTTCGAGGTGCGCTGCTCGCCGCTGGGGCGCAGGAAGAGGTCGACGTCCGGCATGTCCGGGTAGTACAGGTACTTCTGGATGGTCTTCTCGCTGACCTTGGCGGGGTCGAGACGGCCGGCCGCGACATCCTCGGCCATCGCCTTCGCCGCGTCGGCGAGCTCCGCACGGCCGCCGTAGTTGACGCAGAAGTACAGCGTCATGGCGTCGTTGTCCTTGGTCTGCTCCTGGGCGATCTGAAGTTCCTGGACGACGGACTTCCAGAGCTTCGGCATGCGGCCTACCCAGCGGATCCGGATCCCGAGCGCGTCCATCTCGTCCCGCCGGCGCCGGATGACGTCCCGGTTGAAGTTCATCAGGAAGCGGACCTCCTCGGGCGACCGCTTCCAGTTCTCCGTCGAGAAGGCGTACAGGGACAGGTTCTTCACGCCCAGCTCGATACAGCCCTTGAGGACGTCCATGACGACGCCCTCGCCGACCTTGTGCCCCTCGGTGCGCGGCAGCCCGCGCTCCTTGGCCCACCGGCCGTTCCCGTCCATGACACACGCGACATGGTTCGGGATCAGCTCGCCGGGGAGTTTGGGCGCGCGGGCACCGGACGGGTGCGGCTCCGGCGCCCTGTACTCGCGGCGCTGGCGTCCCAGGATCCCGCGTACGACCATGTGCTTCTCGTCTCCTTGAGCTGTGTCTGTACTTCTGTGCTTCCGTACTTCTGCGCTTCCGTGCTTCTCTACTTCTCGACGTAACGCAGGGAGCGCAGGCCGCGCTCCAGGTGCCAGTGCAGATAGGCCGACACCAGGCCGCTGCCCTCCCGGACGTACCGCGGCTCACAGGCGTCCGCGGTCTCCCAGTCTCCCGTCAGCAGCGCGCCGAGCAGCACCAGCGCCTGCGCCGAGGGTACGACGCTGCCGGGCACCCGGCAGTCGACGCAGACGGAGCCGCCCGCGGCCACCGAGAAGAACCGGTTCGGCCCCGGCATTCCGCACTTCGCGCAGTTGCTGAAGCTGGGCGCGTACCCGTTCACGGCGAGGGAGCGCAGCAGGAAGGCGTCGAGCACGAGGTGGGGTTCGTGTTCCCCCCGGGCGAGCGTGCGCAGCCCGCCGACCAGCAGCAGATACTGCTGCACGGCGGGCTCCCCCTCGTGATCGGTGAACCGCTCGGCGGTCTCGAGCATGGCCGTCCCGGCGGTGTACCGCGCGTAGTCCGTCACGATGGCGCCACCGTACGGAGCGATGGTCTCGCTCTGTGTGCACAGGGGCAGGCCGCGCCCGATCAGCTCGCTCCCGCGCGAGAAGAACTGCACGTCCACGTGGGAGAACGGCTCCAGCCGCGCCCCGAACTTCGACTTGGTCCGCCGCACACCGCGCGCCACGGCGCGTACGCGTCCGTGACCACGCGTGAGCAAGGTGATGATCCGGTCCGCCTCACCCAGCTTCTGGGTGCGCAGCACGATGCCGTCGTCGCGGAACAGACTCATGAGGCCCATTCTCGCCTACGGCGCCCGCGCATCGGCCCGGGGCGGCATGTTCCGTCCCTGCCGGGCCTCCCTTCAAGGCAGCTCGCCCCGGCTGCGTGCGTTGGCGTACGCCGTCGCCGCGCTGAGCCGCTCGGCCTGGGTCGCGCCCCGGACGGCCTCCGGCTCGACGTCCCACTCCCTGCCTCCGCCGTACGGCCTCAGCTGTACGTACGGTCCCTCGTACCCCATGACGATGCCCACTCTTCCGTTTCTGGTGTCGACGGCGTACGAGCCGATCGGCGGGTTCTGCGGGTTCTGCAAGTCCTGCGGGTTCCGTAAGTCCTGCGGGTTCCGCGGGTTCCGTGAGCTATGTGGCTTCACCGCAGCGCCGCCGCGAGCCGGACGGCGACGTCGACGGAACAGCCGCCCAGTTCGACGAGCGAGCAGGGTGCCTCTCGCGCAAGGACTGCCGGGTCGAGCCGCAGTGAGGGCAACGTGATTCCGACATTTGCGAGTGCTGCCCGCAATTCCTGCACTGCTTCCTCCGCCTCTTCGACGCAGAGCGCCGAGTGTCGTCCCCCGAGTGGTGTGTGTTCTGCCGTCACCGTGCTCCCCTTCCCTTTCAGGTTTCACTCTTCGCATCTCCATGGTGACGCTCTGCGCTTAGACTCGACAGGAGTCTGTGCTCTACAAATGCGGGGCAGCACAAAGGGGGGTTGGCCATGGCCAACGGTTCGCGACAGGCGGCGTGGGAGTTCTTCGGAGCGGAGCTGAAACGACGCCGGGAAGACGCGGGATTCACCCAGGTGGAGTTGGGATCACGGGTCTTCGTCTCGGGCGGCTACATCGGACAGTTCGAACAGGCCATTCGCAAACCGCAGTTGGATGTGGCACAGCGGATCGACGAGATCCTGCAAACCGACGGTTTTTTCGAACGCACATGGCGAAAGCTGATTGACGACAAGCGGTACGCGGATTACTTCGCGGAGGTTGTGGAGCTGGAGCGGGCGGCGACGAAGATCTGTCAGTTCGCTCCGTCGGTGATCCCAGGGTTGTTGCAGACGGCCGCGTACGCGCGGGCAGTGACCATCGCGGCCAACCCGTTCGTCACCGACGAGTATGTGGAAGAGAAGGTCTCCGCCCGATTGGAGCGGGCCCGCATCCTCAAGGACGCTACAAGGCCCGAGTATTGGGCGATCCTGCACGAGAACGTCCTGCGAGTACCCGTGGGAGGCCCCGCAGCCATGGTCATGCAGCTGGAGCACATTGCTGCGCTGGCGGACGGGCGGAGGGTGCTGGTGACGGTGGTCCCCCGCGAGGAGGGGGCCTGCGCGTCAATGGCGGCGATGATGCAGCTCATGGAGTTCGACGACGCTCCCCCAACCCTCTATACAGAGACGTCGTTTTCGGGCGAACTGCTGGACGACCCGGCGGTGGTGAAGCGAGCGCAGCGCGCATACGATCTGCTCAGGGGCGCCGCGCTGTCGCCGAAGACGTCCCTAGCCCTGATCGAATCGGCGGCTGAGGACTACAGACGATGCGCGAGTACGACCTGAGCAACGCCCGCTGGCGCAAGAGCACGTACAGCAACGGCGAAGGCGGCGAGTGCGTCGAGGTCGCGTACGACTTCATCGGCGCCGCCCGCTGGCGCAAGAGCACGTACAGCGACGACAACGGCGGCGAGTGCGTCGAGGTCGCCGACGGAGTCCCCGGCGTCGTCCCGGTCCGCGACAGCAAGGTGCCGGACGGCCCGGTCCTCCTCATCGGCTCGGCCTCCTGGACGGATTTCATCGGCGCCGTAACGGCGTGACCGCACCGCCCGCTCCCCGGTGATCGTCGGACCGCCCGCCGCGAGCCGGGGCCACCAGGCCCGCCTCGTAGGCGATGATCACCAGCTGCACCCGGTCCCGCGCGTCCAGTTTCGCCAGCAGCCGGGTCAGATACGTCTTCGCCGTCGCCACGCTGATGAACAGGCGCTCGGCTATCTCCGTGTTGGTCAGGCCCGTGCCGACGAGGGTCAGGACCTCCCGCTCCCGTTCCGTGATTTCGGTCAACTCGCGCCGGGCGCGCGGCTGTTCGGGACTGGCGACGAAGTCCTGGATCAGCCGGCGGGTCACGCCCGGGGCGATCAGCGCGTCGCCCGCCGCCACCACCCGCACCGCCGCCAGGATGTCGTCGAGACCCATGTCCTTGACCAGGAATCCGGACGCGCCCGCGCGCAGCGCCCCGTAGACGTAGTCGTCGTCGTCGAAGGTGGTGAGCATGAGGATGCGGACGTCACCGGGGGCCTCCGTGATCCGGCGGGTCGCCTCGATGCCGTCCGTGCCGGGCATGCGGATGTCCATGACGACGACGTCGGGGCGGAGTTCGTCGGCGAGGCGTACCGCTTCCTCGCCGTTCGCCGCCTCGCCCACCACGTCCATGTCCGCGAGGTCGGCGATGACCATGCGCAGTGCCGTACGGATCAGTTGCTGGTCGTCGGCGAGGACGACGCGGACGGCGCTCATCGTGCCGCCGCAGGCGCCGGGACGGGCAGGCGGACCGTCACCCGGAAGCCTCCCTCGGGGCGCGGGCCGGCGGTGAACTCGCCGTGCAGCAGGGCGACTCGCTCACGCATGCCGGACAGGCCGAACCCGGTGTCGGTGCGGGTGCCGCTGCCACGGCCGCGGTCGGCGACCTCGATGGAGAGCCGGTCGTCGTCGCCGTAGTCGATGGAGACCTCGCAGGAGTCGGTGGCGGCGTGCCGTACGACGTTGGTGACGGACTCCTGGATGATGCGGAAGGCGGACAGGTCGATGTCCGGCGGGAGTTGACGGCGTTCGCCCAGGCGGCGGACGTCGACGCGGACGCCCGCGGCCGTCGTCGCGGCGGCGAGGCCGTCGACGTCCGCGAGACCCGCCGCCTCCGGGGCCTCGCCGTGGTCGGCCTGGCGGAGGGCGCCCAGCATGCGGCGCAGCCCCGACAGTGCCTCGCGGCCCGTGTTCTCCACGGCCGTCATCGCCTCGCGCGCGGCCTCCGGCTGGGTGGTGACGACCCGGGCCGCCGCGCCCGCCTGGAGGGCGATGATGCCGATGCTGTGGGCGACCATGTCGTGCATCTCGCGGGCGATGCGCAGCCGTTCGGCGGTGACGGCCTGTTCGGCGGCCCGGGCGCTGAGCTTGTCGGCGTACTCGCGGGTGCGGTGCGTGGCGTTGCCGAGCAGCCAGGCGATGACGGTCACGAGGGCGACGGCCAGTTCGGCCGACATGCCGACGTCCCAGCTACTCAGGAGGCGTACGGCCATCCATGTCACCAGCATGGCGAGCGCCATGGAGAGGGCGATGACGCCGGTGCGGCGTCGGTGGCCGGCCGCGATGAAGTACAGGGCGACGTCGACCACCAGGAACTGGGCCAGCGGGACCTCCCCCACGCCCAGGGTGGTGGTGACCAGTCCGGCGGCGGTGAGCAGCAGGGCGAGGGCGGTCAGGGGCCGTCCGGGCAGCCGGCGGCTGCCCGTCAGGACCAGGGCGGCGGCCAGCACCAGGAACGTCAGGCCGTCCCAGCGGTACAGCTGCGCCGCGGGCCACTTGCCCGGCTCCGTCTCGCCCGGGAACCTGACGGTCGTCAGGAGCGTGAACAGCGTGCTCGCGCACCAGGTCACGGCCACCCAGACAGCCGGGGGCAGGCGTTTGAGCAGGGGAAGCGGCGGTGTGGCGGACATACGGCGATCGTAGGCGCGCCGTCGCGGGCGGTCATCGGACCGCGGACGTACAACCAGGGTCGACAGCCGTGCCGTTGGACTGCAGGCGGCGCACCCCGGAGGCCGTCGGTCTGACGTCGGTGCTGTCCGCGGAGGGCGCGGCGGCGGTGACGGCGGTGGTCGTGGACCTGCGGGATGTGTGAGGCGGGCGGCCACTGGGGGCACCCGGTGGTGCTCAGGCCGTCGGGAGGAGTGCCGCGGTGGGTCCGTACGCGGTGACCCGTCCGGCGTCGAGCAGGTGCACGGTGTCGGTGTACGCGGCCACCAGGTGTATCTCGTGGCTGACGAGGGCGACGGTCATGTCGCGTTCCGTCCGCAGGCGTCGCAGGACTTCCATGACGGCGACGGCGGTGTCCGGGTCGAGCGCGGAGGTGATCTCGTCGCAGAGCAGGACGTCGGGCTCGGCGGCGAGGGCCCGGGCGATGGACACGCGCTGGCGCTGTCCGCCGGAGAGTTCGGCCGGGTAGCGGCGGGCGAAGTCGGCGGGCAGTTCCACCTGTTCGAGCAGCGCGGTGATCCGGCCGGGTATCTCCGCCCTGGCGAGGCGGGTGTGCCGGCGAAGGGGCCGGGTCAGGGCGGCGCCGACGGTGCGGGACGGGTTGAGGGCGGCGAGGGGATTCTGCGGAACGAACTGGATGCGCCGGTGATGTTCGGGCCTGCGCCCGCGGGCGGTGTGGGCGAGCGGCTGCCCTTCGAGGGTGAGCGTCCCGGAGTCGGGGCGGTGCAGGCCGGCCAGGACCCGCAGCAGGGTGGTCTTGCCCGAGCCGGAAGGCCCGACGATCCCGGTGGCCGAGCCGGGCGGAGCGGTGAAGTCGACGCTGTCGAGAGCCTGTTGTACGCCATATCGGCCGCGGAACACCACGCTGACCGACCGTGCGGCGATCCCCTCGTCCGCGGCGCTCGCCGGGCCTGCCGCCACCACCGGTGCCGGTGCCGGCCTGCGCCGGCCCGGGACGCGGGGCGGTGCGGGGGCGGGCGCCGCGGAGACAGGCGCCACGGAGACAGGCGCCACGGAGGCGGGCCGTGCGGGGGCGGTCAGGCGTACGACGTGGTCGGCGCAGGTGTCGACGAGCTTCGGGTCGTGGCAGGCCATGACGATGGCCAGACCGCGTGCGGTGGCCAGGTGGCGCAGCAGGTCGGCGATGTCGTCGCGCAGGGCGGCGTCGAGTCCGGCCGTGGGCTCGTCCAGAAGCAGGATGTCCGGGGTACGGGCGAGGGCGCGGGCGAGCGCGACGCGGCGCTGCTGGCCCCCGGAGAGCGCGGTGGGCCTTCGGTCGGGGAATCCGTCCACGGTGGGGAGGCGGCATTCGCGCAGCAGGTCGGGCACGACGTGGTCGCCGGCGTCCGTGGCGGTCTCGGCGATGAGCCGGCGGATCGTCATGCGCGGGTTGAGCGCGGAGCCGGGGTCCTGGCCGACGTAGGCGATCCTGCTGCGGCGCAGTGCACGCAGTGCTGCCGGGGAGAGGCCGGGGACGTGGTGGCCGAGGACGTCCAGCGCGGTGCAGGCCAGTGCGGCTCGGGCGGGCAGGTGGCCGATCAGGGCGCGCAGCAGAGTGGTCTTGCCGGAACCGGAGGCCCCGGTCAGGGCGGTGATCTCGCCGGCGCGGACGGTCAGGCTGGTGGGGGGCAGGAGGACGGGACCGTCGGGGATGCGGATGCCGACGTCGGTCGCCGTCACCAGGGTCGCGGGTGTTCCGGCCGCGCCGGAGGCAGGGGTGTCGGGGGTGTGGCCGGTGGCCGGAGCGGGGGTGGGCGTGGTCACGGGGTGGTCACCGCCTTGCGTGCGGAGCGGGGCGCGAGGGAGGTGGCCGCGAGGTTGACGCTGATGGCGAGCAGGGCGATGGTCAGGCTGGGGGCGACGACGGCCCACGGGTTGAGGAGGATGCCCGGGGCGTTCTCGCGGATCATCAGCGCCCAGTCCGCGGCCGGGGGCTGGGGGCCGATCTGGAGGAAGCCGGCCATCGAGATGACGTAGACGGCTTCGACGAAGCGCAGGCCGAACAGGGCGAGGACGGTGCCCCGCAGGTTCGGCAGGAGTTCGCGGGTGGCGGTGTAGGTGACGCTTTCCCCGCGCGCCAGGGCGGCTTCGACGTATCCGGCGGTGGCCAGGGGGGCGGCGGCGCCTGCGACGACGCGTACGGCGTACGGGATGCCCAGGACGGTGGCTGCGCTGATGACGGCCCATCGACCGCCGCCGGGCCAGGCCAGTGCGATGAGCATGATGCCCAGGACGGGCGGCAGCAGGATGAACACGTCGGCGGTCCGCTCCACGGCGCGTCCCACGACGGGGTGCAGGACGGCGAAACAGCCGATCAGGGCGGCCAGCAGGGTGACGACGAAGGCGACCAGGAGGGCGCTGCCGATCAGGGCGGTGCCGCCGTGGAGCAGTCGGCTGAGCACATCGCGGCCGAGCTGGTCCCCGCCCAGCGGCGCCCCGTCGCCGGGGGGAGCGAAGGGGGCGGTGACGGGCTTGTCCAGGGGGTGGGCGGCGAGGTACGGGCCGGTCAGGGCGAGCAGGACCAGGAGGATGGCGGGCGTGACGCGGGGCAGCACACGGCCTCGCCCGTCGGCCGTGGCCGGCCTGCGGCCCGTCGTGGCGACGCTCATGAGGAGGCTCCCAGGACTCGGGCGCGGATGACGTCGGCGGCCAGCAGGACCAGGCTGATGGCGGCGCCGGCGCAGACGACGACGCCGGCGATGAGGGGGGTGTCGCGGTTGGCGACGGCGCCGGCCAGCACACTGCCGATGCCCGGGTAGTTGAAGAGCGTCTCCACCACCACCGCGCCGCCCAGCAGCATCCCGGTGGAGGTGGCCAGGCCGGTGGCGACGGCCGGGACGGCTCCGGGAAGCGCGTGGCGCCAGATGACGCGGTGCGGCGACAGGCCGTCGAGCTGGGCGGCCTCGACGTGCGGGGTGGCCGCCTGGTCGGCGAGCGCCCCGCGCACGATGGTGGTGTTCCATCCGGTCTGCGGGATGACCAGCGCGAGGGCCGGCATGATCAGCATGGTCCAGGTGGCGGGGGCACCGTCGGCACCGGTCAGGGTCACGGCGGGCAGCCAGCCCGTCCACAGCGACAGCACGATGAGCAGGCCGACGGAGACGACGAATTCGGGGATGGCGAACGCCGAGGTGGCGGCGTGGCCGACGATCCGGTCGGTCATCGAGCCCGGCCGGGCGGCGGTCCAGCAGCCGAGCGCCAGCGAGAGCGCGGCGGTGAGGACGAAGGCGACCGTCGCCAGCAGCAGGGTGTTGGGAAAGGGGTCGGCCAGCAGGTCGGTGACTTTCTGGCCGCGGGCGCTGGTGCCCAGGTCGCCGGTGGGCAGACCCGTCATCCAGTCGGCGAAGCGTTCCCACAGGGGCCGGTCCAGGCCGAGCAGATGACGGCGTGCCGCGACATCCGCGGCGCTGTCCCCACGCTCGGAGGTCGCGTTCGCCGCGTCCCCGGGCAACAGCTCCACCGCGGCGAACACGGCCGCGATCAGGATCGCGAGCATGAGTACCCGGCGGGCCAGCGCCGCACCCGCGCGGGCGAGCGGCGGCAGCACGCGACGCGACACGGTGGCCGCCCACGGCGGGGCGGCCGTCACGCCATCCTTGGACAACCGGCTCAACCCAGCCACACGTTCTCGAGCTGGACGCGGCCGTAGCCGGCGAGCTCGGGCAGACCACGGACCTTGGAGGCGGCCAGGTCGATGCCGTCGGCCATGCCCCACAGCAGATAGCCGGACCGGTCGTACTCGATCCGCTGGAGCTCCTTGAGTACCTCGGCGCGGGCCTTCGGGTCCGCGGTGGCGATCACCTTGCGGTAGGTCGCGTCGAACTTCTTGTCCGCGAAGCCGGCTTCGTTCTGCCCGGCCTCGCTGACCAGGGTCTTGGACGCGAAGAACACCACCGAGTCGTTGGTGCCCCAGTACGTCGTGTAGAGGTCGCCCTTGAGCCAGGTCTTCTCGTAGAACGCGCCGGACTCCTGCTTGACGACCTTGATCTTGATTCCGGCCTCGCGGGCCTGGGAGGCGAACAGGGTGGCGGACTCGGCGAGCCCCGAGATGTCCTCGGTGGTGACCAGCTCGTAGGTCTTGGACAGGTCGAACTTCGCCTCGGAGAGCAGCCGCTCGGCCTCGGCCAGGTCACGCTCCCGCTGCGGGACGTCCTTGGCGTAGCCGGGGTCGCCGGTTCCCATGATGTCGTTGGCGACGGTTCCGTATCCGGACAGGACCTGCTTGACCATGGCCTCGCGGTCCACCACCAGACGCATCGCCTCCCGCACCCGGGCATCGGCGAACGGGCCGTCCGCGGTGCGCATGACGAGGGGCATCGACATGTCGTCGGGGCGGCGCACCACCTGGACGTCCTTGCGGGACTTTGCCGTGCGCGCGGCGACCGCACCCGCGTTGGAGGCGACGTCGATCTGCCCGGCGAGCAGCGCGTTGGCCATCGCCTGCGGCGTCTCGAACATCGTCACCTCGATCGCGTCGAGGTACACGGTGCCGCCGTACCACTGGTCGTTGCGCACCAGGCGCGCGTTGCCGGCGCGGTACCGGTCGAGCTTGAACGGCCCGGTGCCCGGCGCCTTCGCCAACTCCTTGTCCGATGTGCCCTTCTTCAGTACGAACGTCGTCAGCCGGGTCAGGGGCGGGAGTTCGGCGTTCGCGTAGTCGGAGACCAGCACCACCGTGTCCTTCCCGTCGGCGGTGATGTTCTCGGCCTTGATGCCGGGCAGGCGGGCGGCCCCGGAGGGGGTGTTGCGCAGCCGCCGCAGCGACCACACGACGTCGTCGGCGGTGACCGGGCTGCCGTCGTGGAAGGCGGCGTCCTCGGCCAGCTTGAAGCGCCAGGTCTTCAGGTCCTTCGACGGCTCCCACGAAGCGGCCAGCCGAGGCTTGGTGTTGGGGTCGGCGCCCGGGACGGTGAGGGTGTCGTAGACGAGGGCGAGGATCAGGTAGTCGCTCTCGTTGCCCTGAGTGCCGTGCGGGTCACGGGTGATGGCGCCGGCGCGGCCGAGCGCCCCGATGCGGAGCGTGCCGCCCTTGCGGGGCTTGCCGCCCTTGTCGGAGGAGGCGGCCGACGTGTCGTCCCCGCCCCCGGAGCAGGCGGCCAGCAGCGCCGACGCGCCCATCGCCCCGCCGGCCAGCAGCACTTGACGCCTGTTGATGTTCACGTACGTCCCCGATCCCCGTCCCGAGCACCCCAGTGGTGCTTAGGTTTGCCTACCCTAATGACAATCGTTCCCGCAAGGGGATCTCGGCATGCAGGGTGCGCGCTGGGCATACGGGGCGCACGCCGGGCGCGTGCATTCACAGGGGCGCCCCGCCGCATCCCCCCGCCGGCTTCCGGCCACATCATATGGCCTGTGAATTAGGTATGCCTAACCTAAGTTCGGTGTTAGCGTTCGAACGCCCCCCCGAGAGCTGAGCCGCCCGCCGCGTGGGCCGAACTCCTGCTGCCCTCCTACTGGTTGACCGTCGCCGCACCTTCAGGACGTACGGCGCCCGACACCCCTGCCCCCACACGAAACGGACCACTTCGCCATGAGCACGGCAGCCGCACCTGCCCGTCAGCTCGACCCCGACTCCGTGAGTGAACTCCGCCAAGCCACAGAGCACATACACGCCGAATTCGGCACCTCGGCGACGACCCCCGCGCTGCTGAAGCGGATCGCGACGACCGCGAACGCGTTCGGCGACGGCCTGCGTCACCACTGCCGCCCCGTCGACACCGACGACGGACTGTTCGTCCTGCGCGGCCTCGACATCGACGACGCCGCGGCCGGTCCGACGCCGGACAGCTGGGCCACGGCCGGAGACAGCGGAGCGGCCCACGACATCACGCTCCTGCTGCTGGCCACCGTGATGGGCAACCCGATCGCCTGGGAGGGGCAGCAGGACGGCCGCTTCGTCCACAACATCGTGCCCTCGCCCGGCCACGAGACCGAGCAGACCGGCGCCAGCAGCACCGTGCTGCTCAGCCCCCACACCGAGGACGCCTTCCACCCCGGCCGCGCCCACCTGCTGATGCTCGGCTGCATGCGCAACCACGACGACATCGCCACCACCGCGGCGAGCGTCCGCAAGACGCGGCTGTCGGAGCGGGACGTGCGCACCCTGACCCGCCCGGTGCTCCCCATCCTGCCGGACGACGCCTACGCCGAGGCCCAGGGCTACGCCGAGGAGCCGCCGCCCGTGCCCGCCCTGTTCGCGAGCGAGGACGGGATCACGCTGCGCTTCGACCCCGCCTACACCCCCCTCGACCAGGCGGACGACGCCTACCGGAGCGCGTACGGGCGGCTCGGGGAAGAACTGGCCCGTGTCTCCGTCGCGGTCAGCCTCGCTCCCGGTGAGGTCCTGGTCGTCGACAACGACCTGGTCGTCCACGGCCGTGTTCCCTTCCAGGCCCGCTACGACGGCACCGACCGGTGGCTCAAGCGCGCCTCCGTCCGCGTTCCCGGGCGCCGCACCCGCCCCCTGACAGAAGCCCACGAGCACGGCTACGGCCAGAGCGCGATCGAAGCCCACGCGCGCTGAACCCCGCCCCGTTCCTGGAGGAATGACCATGCCTGACGCCTCGACCACCGCCGCCGCCGAACCGATACCCCGCGCCGACCGGCACCTGCGGATCCTCTCGACCGGCGATCTGGCCGGGATCGACATCTCCCTGGCCGACGTGGTGTCCACCGTGGAGGACGCCTACCGCACCCTGCACGCCGGTGAGTCCGACAACCCCCGCAAGCTCACCGTCAAGCCGCGGGACGGGCATTCGGTCGCGTACGCGATGCTCGGCCGGGACGGCTCCCGCGACGTCGTCGCCGTCAAGACCTCCTACAAGCACGGCCTGGACAAGGGGCGCGAGGAGCAGCACTACTACACCACGCTGACCCTCTACGACGATGTCACCGGGCTGCCCGTGGCGATGATGGACTGCTCCCGGATCGGATCGCTGCGCACCCCGGCGGTCTCCGCGCTGCTGGCCCGCGAATGCGCCGCCCCCGGTGCGCGCAGCGCCCTGGTCATCGGTACGGGCACCCAGGGCCGTCTGGCGCTGCCCTTCCTGCTGACGACGCTGCCCGGGCTGGACCGGCTGATGCTCTTCGGCACCCACCCCGAGGGCGTCACCGCGGTGCGCGAGCGGCTTCGGGCGCACTTCCCGGACCGGGACGTGGAGATCGTCACCGACGCGGGGGCCGCGGCCTCGGAGGCCGACATCATCGTGGCCACGGCCGGCGGCCACACCCCGGCCGCGGTCGGGGCGGACCGGCTCAAGCCGGGCTCCCTGTCCATCCTCGTGGGCCACGGTCTCGCCCCGTCGGCCCTGCACCGGGCCGACCGGGTGATCGCCACCAGCGAGGCCCAGATGAAGGTCACCGGCATCGACATGGCCGACGCCGACGGCGAACTCCGCGCGGTCGACGCCGAGTTCCCGCCCGTGATCACCGGCGACACCGCGGGCCGCCGCACCGCGACGGAGCGGATCTTCGCCTACAACAGCGGACTCGTCGTCACCGATATCGCGCTGGGGCACCGCTTCGCACAGCTCGCCCTCGAACAGGGCCTGGGCACCGAGGTGGCACTGTGGCGGTGACCGGGCCCCCCGCCCTTCCCACCCTTCCCGCCCTGCCCGACCCGGCCGCCGACGCCGTGCTGGGCAGCGGGCTGCTGGAGGAACTCGCCTACGCGCTCGGCGGCCCGTTCCACTTCCTGCTGCCCGACGCCTTCGACGCCAACCTGCGCGCCCTGCACAGCGTCCTCGACGAGACCGGCGTCGACGGTTTCGTGTACTTCGCGAAGAAGGCCAACAAGGCAGCCGTGTGGGCGGAACGATCCGCCGCCGGCGGGGCGGGAGTCGACGTCGCTTCCGCCGCCGAACTGCGCCAGGCCCTGGGGCACGGTGTGCGCGGGGAGCACCTCGTGGTCACCGGTCCGGCCAAGGACTTGGCACTGCTGGGACTGGCCGTCCGGCACGGTGCCCTGATCGCCGTGGACGCGCTCGACGAACTCGACACGCTCATCACCACCGTGTCCGGGGACCGCACGCGCCCGGCCCGGCTGCTGCTGCGCTGCCTGCCGCCCGCTCAGCCCCACAGCCGTTTCGGCCTGGGCGAGGCCGAAGTGGCCCTCGCCCTGGAGCGCTGTGTCACGGCGGGCGAAGCGGTCCGTATGGAGGGCTTCAGCTTCCACCTGTCCGGATACGACGTGAAGCTCCGCGCCGACCTGGCCGGGCACCTCGTCGAACTGTGCCTCAAGGCCCGCGTCCTCGGACTGGAGGCCGACCGCATCAGCATCGGCGGCGGCCTGCCGGTCAGCTACAGCTCCGCCGCCGACTGGAACACCTTCCTGACGCGACAGAACGGCGGCCACTACCACGCGGACAGGACGTTCGACCCCGACGGCTTCTACCCCTACCACTCACCGGTCGCCGGGGCGGACGCCCTGCGCCGGATCCTGGCCACGCGCCCCGAAGGGCACCGTCCAAGCCTCGCGGCGCTGCTGAACGACGCCGGCATCACGCTTCTGCTGGAGCCCGGACGCGCTCTGCTCGACCGGGCCGGCGGCACCGTCTTCCGTGTCCAGGGGGTCAAGGACCGGGACGGATACCAGCTCCTGACGGTGAACGGCACCAGCCTGAGCCTGTCCGAGCAGTGGTTCAACAGCGAGTACCTGCCCGACCCGCACCTGCTGTCAGCCCACCCCGACACACCGGACGCGGTGTGGCCGGCCGCCGTGGGCGCCGCGACCTGCCTGGAATCGGACATGCTCACGTGGCGCAAGGTCCCCTTCCCCCGCAGACCGCGCACCGGGGACCTGCTGGTCTACCCGAACACCGCCGGCTACCAGATGGACTCCAACGAGTCCCCCTTCCACGACCTGGCGCTGCCGCCCAAGGTGGTCATCGACCACACCGACCGGGCCCGCCCGCGCTGGCGCCTCGACCGTCACGCCCCCTGATCCCGAGCCGACGTCCCCCACCGATTCCCCAGGAGAATTTCGATGCCCGGATCCCTGCGGCGCCCGTCCGTGGTCTCCCGCGTGTCCGACCTCATCGGCTACACCCCGCTGCTGGAACTCGCGGCCACGGAGACCGGCAGCCGCCTGCTGCTGAAGCTGGAGATGTTCAACCCCACCGGCACCGCGAAGATCCGCATGGCCCGCCAGATGATCACCGATGCCGAGGAGCGCGGCGAACTGCGCGCGGGAGGCCGGATCATCGAGTCCACCTCCGGCAACACCGGCCTGGGCCTGGCCGTCATCGCCGCCGAACGCGGCTACACCTTCACCGCCGTCGTCGACAACCACGCCGCCGTCGACAAGCTGCGGGCCATGAAGGCCCTGGGCGCCGAACTGGTCCACGTCGTGGACGACGGAACCGACGAACTCGCCACCGCCGCCCGTGAGGAACTCGCCGAGGAGATGGCGCGCGGCCAGGACAACACCATCTTCACCGAGCAGCACAACAACCCCAGCAACGGCGTCGGCTACTTCCCCGTCGCCCACGAACTCCACGAGGCACTCGACGGCCGCCTCGACGTCCTCGTCGGGGCCGTCGGCACCGGCGGCGGCCTGTGCGGCACGGCCCGTGAACTGCGCACCCTCATACCCGGCTTCACCACCATCGGCGTCGAACCGAAGGGGTCGATCGCGTTCGGCGGCCCGGCGCACGACTACTACCAGTCGGGCACCGGCACGCCCGAGGGCGCCCCGATCGGTGCTCTGGTCGACTTCGGCCTCATCGACGAAGGGGCCAAGGTCGGTGACGTCGAGGCGTTCGCCACCTGCCGGGCCGTGGCCCGCACCGGCCTGCTCATCGGGGGCTCCGCCGGCGGCGTCGTCCACGAAGCCCTGACCCGCCTGCCCGGACTTCCGCCCGGCACGACTATGGTCGCCCTGATCAATGACGGCGGGGAGAAGTACATGGACACCGTCTTCAACGACGACTGGATGCGGGCCCGCGACCTCCTCGATCCCGCGGCGGAACGGGAAGTCGACGAACTCCTCACCAAGCTCCGCGGGAACCGATGACCCTCATGCTCACCACCCTCCTCCGCGACAGCCGCGCGCTCGCCGCCCTCGCCGTCCCGCTGATCCTCACCCAGCTCGCGCAGGTCGCCCTGACGACCACGGACACGGTGATGATGGGTCTGCTCGGCACCCGGGAGCTGGCGGCGGGCGGGCTGGCCCTCGTCATCTTCAACCAGCTGCGCACCATGGGCGTCGGCCTGGTCACCTCGGTCGGCAACCAGATCGCCGCCGCCGGGGCCCGGGCAGAACAGGCCGAGCAGGCCGAGGCCGAGCGGACGGCCGGCCGTGACGACGACGGCCGGGGCCACGCGCAGGAAGAGGCACACGAGGAGATGCGGGGCATCGTGCGCGCCAGCCTGGCGCTGGCCACCCTCGCCGGCCTCGCCGGTGCCGTCCTCATGATCCTCATCGGGCAGGCCCTCCCCTGGCTAGGCCAGGACGCCGCGGTCGCCGACCGGGCCCAGACGATGCTGTTCGCGCTCGCTCCCGGCCTGCTGCCCTGTCTCTGGTTCCAGGCGATCCGCCAGTTCACGGTCGGAATGCGGCGCCCCCAGGCCCTGCTCCGGATCACCGTCGCCTCCGTCGCCGTCAACGCCGGCCTCAACTGGGTCCTCATCCACGGCACCTGGGGCCTGCCCCGCATGGGGCTGACCGGCGTCGGTGTCGCCACCTCCAGCGTGTACGTCCTCACCTGCATCGCCCTCTACGTCTCGGCGAGGAAGGACGGCGCGCTCGCCCCGCTGCTCGCCCTGGACGTCATGAAGGCCGACCCGGCCGTCCTCAGGCGGCTGCTGCGTCTGGGGCTGCCGATCGCCGCGACCTACGGGTCGGAGGCCGGGTTCTTCTCCCTCACCGCGCTCATGGCCGGATCCTTCGGACCGGCCGCTCTGGCCGCGCACACCGCTGTCAACCAGCTCGTCTACATCGTCTTCCAGGTCGCCGTGGGCCTCTCGCACGCCGCGTCCATCAACGTCAGCCGTGAACTCGCCGTAGGCCGTTACGAAGACGCCGGCCGCATCAAGAACACGGCGCTCGCCTGCGCCGCGGCCGTCATGACCGTCGTCGGCGTCGTCTACCTCACCCTCCCCGAGCTGGTCCTGGCCCCGTTCCTGGAATCCGGCTCCGGGCAGGCCCTGACGATCGCCACCCACCTGCTCGTCGTCACCGCCTTCCTCCAGTTCTTCGACTGCGCCCAGAACATCGGCGTCGGACTCCTGCGCGGCCTCGACGACACCAGGAGCGGCTTCCGCATCACCCTCATCGGCTACTGGGCCGTCGGACTCCCCGCCGCATGGCTCCTCGCCTACGCCCTGGAACTCGACACCCTGGGCATCTGGCTCGGCCTCCTCACCGGCCTCGCCACCACCGCCGTCCTCCTCCTGCGCCGCTACGCGCAGTCCCTCACCACCCGATCCGCCCGGCACACTCCCCTCACGGCGACCTGACCGCATACGGGGTGACCGCACCCGTGGTGAGCGCGGGGTGGGCCGGGACCGCTACCAGCAGCCCGCCTGTCGTACGTACCTCCGCTGCCAGGGCGTCTCCACCGCATGCCGGTCGTAGTGGGCGCGGACGTACGCCACGGCCTCCTGAGGGGGTACGCCGTCGAGTACCGCCAGGCACGCGAGGGCCGTACCGGTCCGCCCCCGGCCCCCGCCGCAGGCGATCTCCACGCGCTCGGCGGCGGCCCGCCGCCAGGCGTCGGTCAGCACCTCCCGGGCCTGTGTACGGCTGCTGGGCAGGCGGAAGTCCGGCCAGCGCAACCAGTGCGCCTCCCAGGGGACTTCGGGCGGCCGCTTGCCGAGCAGATACACGGCGTACGTCGGTTCCTGCCCCTCCGGAAGAGGGCGGCGCAGGCCTCGGCCGCGGACCAGGCGCCCTGACGGCAGCCGCAGCACACCCACGTCCGTGGGACTCCAGGTGTCGGTCATCGGCCCAGCCTAGGCACTCCCCCGCTCACCCCACCCCCCGCGACTCCTCCGCCGCCCGCGCCTCGATGCCCCTGAAGTGGTCCGCCATCGCCCGTTGCGCGCCCTCGACGTCCCGGGCCCGCAGGGCCGTGAGGATGTCGCGGTGGCGGCGGGCCGTCACCGCCGGGGCCGGGTCGTCCGTCCAGTCACGGGCGCCCGCGACCCGGCGGAACACCGTCCAGAAGGCGCCGAGGAGCTGCGGCACAAAGGCGTTGCCGAGGGACGCGTACAGCAACTCGTGGAACTCCCGGTCCAGTTCGGCGAACGAACGGCCCGCCCGGCCGGCCGTCTCCATCCGCGCCACCACCGACTCCAGCCGGTCCAGCTCCGCCTCGGAGAGGGTCGCCGTGACCCGGCGGATCAGACCCTCCTCCAGGACCTCCCGGACCTGGAGGATCTCCGCCAGCGCGTCCGTGTCGTCGTCGGGCCGCGAGAGCGTACGGAAGGTGAGGCCGTCGACCAGCGGGGTCAGCGAGGCACGTCCGACGTAGGTGCCGTAGCCGTGTCTGATCTCCACGATGTCCAGGGCCTGCAACGCCTTCAGCGCCTCGCGCACGGAGTTGCGGCTGACACCGAGATCCTCCATCAGCTCCGTCTCGGTGGGCAGCGGCGCGCCGGCCCGGAGCCTGCGGTCGAGGATCAGCTGCACGACCTCGCGCCGTATCCGACTGTTCCCGGTCTCCTCGGACATGCGCCGCATCGTACGCGCGCCGGACGTCCCACGTCCCACCTCTGGTCCGGACTCCGTGGATCCGGCGTCAACTCCCGTCCGTCCGCACCGTCATTGGTCGCACCTGTGGCAGATACGCCATTCGTGTGCGAGCCCTTGACCGCCCTCACGGCCCCTCCTATGGTCACGCTGACCCAGGACGTAGGACGTCGTATCTCCTCACCCTTTCCAGACTCTCCCGCTGGAGGAACCGTGCGCGACGCGACCCACGACGTACCGGCGCTGCACCGCCGTTCGTTCCTGAAGTACTCCGGCGCGCTGGGCGCGGCCGCCGCGCTCTCCTCGTCGCTGGCCGCCTGCTCCTCGGGCCCGGAGTCCACCAACGACACCGGCGGCGGGGGCAGCGGCGGGAACCGGACGTTGACCGCCGTCATCGGCTATGGGAACGACGGCAGCTGGGATCCGACACAGACCGCGTCCGCCTTCAGCATGGCCGCCAACAACCACATCTACGAGGGCCTGCTCGACACCGATCCGATCTCCCGCGAGCCCTACGCGGCGCTCGCCACCCAGGTGCCGAAGGATCTCGGCGGCACGTCATGGAAGTTCACGCTGCGCTCCGGGGCCACGTTCCACGACGGGAAGCCGGTCACCGCCGACGACGTGGTGTTCGTCTTCGGCCGGATCCTCGACCCGAAGACCCAGACCCTCGTCAAGGGGTTCTTCGCGAGCTGGCTGAAGGACGTCCGGAAGATCGACGCACAGAACGTCGAGCTGGTGCTCAAGTTCCCCTTCCCCGAAGGGGTTTCGCGGCTCACGCTCGCCAAGATCATGCCCCGGCACGTCTTCTCCCGGCCGGGCGCCTGGGAGGACGCGATCAAGGGCAAGGCGGTGGGCTCGGGGCCGTACCGGCAGACCGCGCACCACCCGAAGTCCAACACCACGTTCGAGGCGTTCGCCGGCTACAACGGCCCGCGCAAGCCGGCCTTCAAGAAGATGAACTGGCTGACCATCGTCGACGCCGCCCCGCGCGTCGCGAAGGTCTCCGGCGCGAGCGCCGGCGCGCAGCTCGCCGACAACATCCCGTACGCCAACATCCAGCAGCTGAAGAAGGACGGGATGACCGTCGAGGGCGGGGCAGGGATGAACAACCTGTTCCTGATGTTCAACACCAAACACAAGCCGTTCGACGACGTGCGCGTGCGCCAGGCCCTCCACTACGCCATCGACACCGGCAAGATGGTCGAGGTCGCCCTCAAAGGCCATGGCAAGCCCTCGAGTTCGTTCCTCAACGAGGGCAACCCGGCTTACCGCAAGGCGAAGACCGTCTACGACTACGACCCCGAGAAGGCCAAGGAGCTTCTGAAGGCGGCCGGCGTCAAGGGACTGGAGATCGAGATCCTCTCGGTGAACGTCAGCTGGATCGTGGACTGTCTGCCGACCATCAAGGCGTCCTGGGACGCGATCGGCGTGCGGACCACGCTCTCCCCGCAGGAGACCACGGCCGTCTTCACGAAGATGGACCAGAAGCAGGACTACCAGGTCGTCGCCGCCGCCTCGAACCCCAACCAGTTCGGCCTCGACGCCGACCTGATCATGCACTACAACTACGGCCCCCAGAACCTGTGGATGCAGTACGCCCGCTGGGCCGGCGACTCCGTCGCCAAGCAGCTCTTCAGGGACATGGACCTGGCCACCCGGCAGCCGGACGCCGAGAAGAAGAAGTTGATGATCCAGGACTACATCGACGTCGTCGCCGAACAGGCCGTGCTCTACCCGGTCGTCCACAACGAGCTGATGACCGCCTGGGACCCGGAGAAGCTCAGCGGGATCAGGGCCCAGCCCTACCCCGGCGTCAATCTCCTCCAGGCCAAGTGGGCGTAAGTACAGGGGAGTCGCCGCAGTGATCGCCATCGCCAGAATCCTGGCCCGCCGTGTCGTCCTGCTCGTCCCGCTGATGCTCGGCATCGTGCTCTTCGTGTTCCTGGTGATGCGGTTCTCGGACGTCGACCCGGCGTCCGCGTTCTTCCAGGGCGCGAACCCCACACCGCGGCAACTGCACGACTTCCGGCAGCAGAACGGCCTGCTCGACCCGCTGCCGGTGCGCTACGTCCACTTCGTGGGCGACCTGCTGCACGGCGACCTGGGCATCAGCGCGCTGACCCGGGCGCCGGTGGTCGAGCAGGTCACCACCGCGCTGCCGCTCACGCTCCAGCTCACCTTCCTGGGCCTCGGCATCGCGGTGGTGCTCGCCCTGACCGGCGGAGTGACCGCCGCCATCTACCGCGACCGGCTGCCCGACCAGCTGGTCCGGGTGGTCTCGCTCACCGGCGTCGCCGCCCCCGGCTTCTGGCTGGCGCTGCTGATGATCCAGTACCTGGCGGTCGACCGGGGCTGGTTCCCGACCGGCGGCTACATCAACCCCGCCGACTCGCCGAGCGGCTGGCTCAGGACGATGACGCTGCCCGCGTTCGCGCTGTCCCTGCCGGTCGCGGCACAGCTCACCCGCATCGTGCGCACGGCCGTCGTCGAGGAGCTCGACAAGGACTACGTACGGACGGCGATCGGGAGCGGGCTGCCGCCGAGGGTCGTGGTGGGCCGCAACGTCCTGCGCAACGCCCTCATCAATCCGCTCACCGTGCTCGGCCTGCGCGTCGGCTATCTGCTCGGCGGCGCGGTCGTCATCGAGACGATCTTCTCCCTGCCGGGCATGGGGAAACTGATGATCGACGCCGTGCAGAACGGCGATCCCGCGGTCGTCCAGGGGGTCGTGCTGACGACGGCCACCGGCTTCGTCGTGGTGAACCTCGTCATCGACATCCTGTATCTGCTGGTCAATCCGCGACTGAGGGATGCGGCCCGATGATCACTCGTACGCGCCTCGCCCACGCCCTGTCCCGGCCCGGCGTCCGGCTGCGCCGACTGCCCCCGCTCTCGCGCATCGCCCTCGGGCTCCTCACCGTCGTGGTCCTGGCGGCCCTGTTCGCCCCGCTGCTCGCCCCGCACGACCCGCTCGACCAGCAGCCGCCGGCCGACGGCAGCGGGCACCCGTCCGCCGGGCACTGGATGGGGCAGGACAGCCTCGGCCGGGACATCCTCAGCCGGCTGATGTACGGCGCCCGCTGGTCCCTCGCCATCGGCCTCGGCGCCACCGCGCTCGCCCTCCTCGTGGGAGCACTCCTCGGCGCGGTCGCGGCGACCTCGCGCAAGGCGGTCGACGAGACGCTGATGCGGTGCCTGGACGTCGTGATGGCGTTCCCCGGCATCGCGCTCGCGGCGGTCCTGGTCGCGGTGTTCGGCGGCGGCGTCACGGTCCTGATCTGCGCGATCGCGTTCCTGTTCACCCCGCCGGTCGCCAGGGTCGTACGGGCCAACGTCCTCGACCAGTACGGCGAGGACTACGTGACCGCGGAACAGGTCATCGGCGCGCGCACCCCGCACATCGTGCTGCGGCACGTCGCCGTCAACTGCGCGGCGCCCGTGCTGGTGTTCTGCACGGTCCAGGTCGCCGAGGCCATCGTGTTCGAGGCGTCGCTGTCCTTCATCGGCGCGGGCGTACGGCCCCCGGACCCGTCGTGGGGCAGTGTCATCGCGGACGGCAAGAACATGGTGCTGACCGGTGGCTGGTGGGCGACCGTCTTCCCCGGTCTGCTGATGCTGGTCACCGTCCTGTCGCTGAACATCCTCTCCGAGGGTGTCTCCGACGCCTGGGCCGCCCCGGCCGCCCGGGACGTGCAGGGGCGTGACGACCGGTTGGAGACGCCTCGGCCCGGCAGCGGGGAGGTGCTGCGGCTGCCCGGCCTGACGGAGGCGGCCCTGCGGCTGCGCTCCCGCGCCCGGCCCCTGCCCGAGGGCCGGCCGGTCCTCGCCGTGGAGAACCTCGCCATCGGCTTCGACGCCCGCCACGGCGGCGTGGACATCGTCGACGGCATCAGCTTCGAGGTGCGCCCCGGCGAAGTCCTGGGCCTGGTGGGCGAGTCGGGCTGCGGCAAGTCGCTGACGGCGCTGACGGTGATGGGCCTGGAACCGAAGGGGGCACGGGTCCGCGGCCAGGTCCGTTTCCGTCAGCGGCAACTGGTGGGCGAGCCGATGCGGGTGCGCCGCAGGCTCCTCGGCCACGAGATGGCGATGATCTACCAGGACGCGCTGTCGTCCCTGAACCCCGCGATGACCGTCCGGGCGCAGCTGAAGCAGGTCGTGCGCAGGGGCGGGAAGCGGTCCCCGGCGGCCCTGCTGGAGCTGGTCGGCCTCGACCCCGAGCGCACCCTGCGCAGCTATCCGCACGAGCTGTCCGGCGGCCAGCGCCAGCGCGTGCTGATCGCCATGGCGCTGTCCCGCAGCCCCAGGCTGATCGTCGCGGACGAGCCGACGACCGCCCTGGACGTGACGGTGCAGGCGCAGGTCATGGAGCTGCTGCTGCGGCTGCGGGCGGAGCTGGGCTTCGCACTGATCCTCGTCTCGCACGACCTGGCCCTCGTCGCGGACGTCACGGACCGGGTGGTCGTGATGTACGGCGGTCAGATCGTGGAGACGGGGGTGACCGCGGACCTGGTGGAGGCACCGGCCCACCACTACACGCGCGGGCTGCTCGGCAGCGTGCTGTCCCTGGAGTCGGCGGCCCGGCGGATGACACAGATCGAGGGCGTCGTCCCCGCCCCCGCGGACTTCCCGGCGGGCTGCCGCTTCGCCGACCGCTGCCCGCTGGCGAGCGAGGTGTGCCGGACGACGGCACCCGGTCTGGCCGGGACGCGTACGCACACGGCGGCCTGCCACCATCCGGCCGTCGACCTGGTGACCACGGAGAGCGAGGCGGTGACGTGACCGGGCTGGTCTCGCTGTCCGGCGTCCATGTCGTTCACAAGGCGCGCAGCGGCGGCCTGTTCACCCGGGACCGGGTCCACGCGCTGACCGGCGCCGACCTCGCCGTCGCCCGCGGCGAGACGGTGGGCGTGGTGGGCGAGTCCGGATGCGGCAAGTCGACGCTGGCGAAGGTGCTGGTGGGGGTGCAACGGCCGACGTCCGGGACGGTGTCCTTCGGGGGCCGCGACCTGTGGTCGATGAAGCCGGCCGAGCGCAGGACGGTGGTCGGCGGCGGCACCGGCATGATCTTCCAGGACCCTTCGACGGCTTTGAACCGCCGTCTGACGGTCCGCCGGATCCTGCGCGATCCCCTGGACGTCCACCGGCGCGGCACGCCCGCCGAACGGGAGGACCGGGTACGGGAGTTGATGGCGCTGGTGGGTCTGCCGCGCGCCCTGGCCGACGGGCTGCCCGGCCAGCTCTCCGGCGGCCAGCGGCAGCGTGTCGCCATCGCCCGGGCCCTGGCGCTCGACCCGGATCTGGTGGTCGCGGACGAGCCGACGAGCGCGCTGGACGTGTCCGTACGCGCGCAGATCCTCAATCTCCTGCTGGACCTGAAGGAACGGCTCGGGCTGGCCCTGGTCTTCGTCTCGCACGACATCCAGACGGTACGCCGGATGAGCGACCGGGTGATCACGATGTATCTGGGCCGGATCGTCGAGGAGGCGCCGGCGGACGAGGTCACGGACGGCTCCCGGCACCCGTACACCCGCGCCCTCTTCTCCGCGACGCCCGGCCTGCTGGACCCGATCGACCCGATCCCGCTGGTGGGTCCGGTCCCGTCGGCGACGCGCCCGCCGAGCGGCTGCCCGTTCCGTACCCGGTGCTGGAAGGCCGACGCCCGGTGCGCCGGCGAGATGCCGGACTTCACGGCCGTGTCGGGTCCGGAGCACCGGTTCCGCTGCCACCATCCTGTGCAGGAGGGCGAGTCGACCCACGACCTCGTGGGCCAGGCCGCGTCCGCCTCCCCGGCCACCGCCATGGCCGACGTACCCGTCCAGCACGTCCCCCGGGAGCCTTCATGACCCTGCCCACCCCGTTGACCGGTGTCGTACCGCCCGTCTGCACCCCCCTGACACCGGATCGCGAGGTGGACGTCCCCTCGCTCATCAGGCTCGTGGACCACCTGGTGAACGGGGGTGTGGACGGCCTGTTCGTGCTGGGCTCGTCCTCGGAGGCGGCGTACCTGACCGACCGCCACCGCAGGCTGGTGGTGGAGACGGTGACCGCGCATGTCGGCGGGAGCGTCCCCGTCCTGGCGGGGGCGATCGACATGACGACGCCCCGGGTGCTGGACCACGTGGAGTACGTGACGGCGGCCGGCGCGGACGCGATCGTCGTGACGGCGCCCTTCTACACGCGGACGCACCCGGCGGAGATCGCCCGCCACTACCGTCTGATCGCGGCCCGCTCCTCGGTACCGGTCTTCGCGTACGACCTCCCGGTCGCCGTGCACACGAAACTGGACCCCGAGCTGGTCCTCGAGCTGGCGGCCGAGGGCGTCCTGGCCGGCCTGAAGGACTCCAGCGGCGACCTGGGCGGCTTCCGCGCCGTCGTCACCGGCGCCCGCGCGCGTCCCGACATCACCGGCTTCAGCGTTCTGACGGGGTCGGAGCTGTTCGTGGACTCGGCGCTGGCCCTGGGCGCGGCCGGGGCGGTGCCCGGGCTGGCGAACGTCGACCCCGAGGGGTACGTCCGCCTGGACCGTCTGTGCCGCGCGGGCGACGGGGAGCGGGCGCGGGCCGAGCAGGAGCGGCTGTGCGCGCTGTACGGGATGGTCGGGGCCGGGGATCCGGCGCGGATGGGCGGGAGTTCGTCGGCACTCGGAGCGTTCAAGGCGGCGCTGTTCCTGCGGGGAGTGATCGCGTGCGCGGCGACGGCGGAGCCGCAGGTGCCGCTCTCGGAGGAAGAGGTGGAGCGGGTGGGGAAGCATCTGGCGGCGGCGGGATTGCTGTGAGTCCCCCAGCCCGTCCGGCAGGTGGGCCCCTCACAGCTCCCCCACCGGCACCCGCCGGAACTCGATCGAGTCGTAGGGCCCGGCCACCCCGGTCTCGTACAGGATCCCGACCTTCGTGGCGCTCACCTGCACCAGGTCCGAGTACGCCGCCGGCAGTGCCGACAGGGTCTTCACCGTCACGAACGTCCCGCCCCCGTCCTCGCTCCGCCGGATCGCCATCGACCGGCGGGCGGTCGGCACGGAGGGCCCGGAGAAGAGCAGGGGCGCCCCGTTCCCCGTCAGTTGCAGCACGCTGCCCTGGACGACCGGGACGTCGTTCAGGGTGGGCTGGACGGCGTACGGGCGGTCCAGGGTCTGCGCGCCGTCGCCGGAGTACGTGTCCAGCCGGTTGCCGGCGCTCGTGCCGTTCTGGTCGCGGGCGCTGAAGTAGAGCCGTCCGTCGGGCAGTTCGGCGGCGGCGTTCTCGTTGGCGTTGTCGACGCCGTCGTAGGAGTCGTCGACGAAGCCGAGCCGCCAGGTGAGCCCGCCGTCGTCGCTGTAGATCGCGTGCGCGCCGTAGTACCTGGCCTCCCGCCCGGTGTCGGCCGAACCCTCGGGCGGCGCGGCGGAGTGGTTGGCGGGGACGACGAGGCGGCCGGCGTGCGGGCCCCGCGTGAGGGCCACCGCGTGGCCCGGGCCGGTCGCGTACCACCGCCAGTTCGCCGGCTTGACCTGCGCCGTGATGTCACGGGGCGCGGAGAAGTGCCGGCCGTCGTCGCGGCTCGTCTGGACGAAGACGCGGCGGCTCTGCTCGGGGGTCACCTCCCCGCGCATGATCTGCGCCTCGGTCACGGCACCGCCGTTGTAGGACGTGACCAGGACGATCCGGCCGGTCCTCGAATCCACCACCGGCGCGGGGTTGCCCCGGGTGTCGCCCCGGCCCGCCGCGACGACCGTCAGCGGGCCCCAGGCGCAGCCACCGTCGAAGGAGCGTCTGAGGACCACGTCGATGTTGCCGGTGTCGCCCGCGCCGCCTCGCCGTCCCTCCGCGAAGGCGAGGAGCGTGCCGGCCCTCGTCCTGAGCGTCGCCGGGATGCGGTAGGTGTCGTAGCCGTACTGGCCCGCGGTGTACGGCACGGAGGACGTGCAGCCGCGGGAGGGCGGCGGGGCGGCCGCGGCCGGGCCCGCCGTGCCGGTGACCGCGAGGGCGGTCACCAGCCCCACCGCGGCGGCGAGCAGGGTCGTACGGCTCCTGACGGACATGGCTCTCCCCGGGGGCGCGGCGGACATGGGACGTAGGATGTCCCGGGCAACGTAAGGCGTCCCGCGTGACACGACAAGAGCCGTACGGCACTGATGTTCTGAAGTGACGTCAGCCCTGGGCGGTACCGGGTGTGACCAGCCCCGACTCGTACGCCACGATCACCAGCTGGGCCCGGTCCCGGGCGCCCAGCTTGCCCATGATGCGGCTGACATGGGTCTTCGCGGTGAGCGGGCTGAGTCCCAACGACTCGGCGATCTCCGTGTTGTTGAGCCCGCGCGCGACCAGCGTGAGCACTTCGCGCTCCCGGCCGGAGAGGCACTCGGGGCCGACGGCCGCCGCCGGGGGCGGGACGGGGGTGCGCAGCAGGCGGGCGATCAGGCGGGCGGTGGGGCCCGGGGAGAGCAGGGCCTCGCCGGCGGCCACCGTACGGATGGCGTCGAGGAGTTCGGCCGGTTTCGTGTCCTTCACGAGGAAGCCGGAGGCGCCGGCGCGCAGCGCCTCCACGATGTACTCGTCGGTGTCGTACGTGGTGAGGACGAGGACCCTGACCCCGGCGAGGTCGTCGTCGGCGGCGATCAGCCGGGTCGCGTCGATGCCGTCCAGGTCGGGCATGCGCAGGTCCATGACGACGACGTCGGCCCGCTCGGACCTGGCCAGCCGCACGGCCTCCCGTCCCGTGCCCGCCTGCCCGACGACCTCCATGTCGGTGGCCGACTCGACGAGCATCGCGAAGGCGGCGCGGACGAGGGTCTGGTCGTCGGCGAGGAGTACCCGGACGGGCGTGGGCGGCACGGTCGGCGGGGTCATCGGACTCCTTCCGGGCGCAATGGCCCCGCTGTGCGGGCCGATGGGACATCGCCCCTGGTCAGCGGTAGTACGGCGAGCACCTCGAACCCCTCCTCCGGACCCGGCCCGGCGTCCAGTGTGCCGCCCACGCTCCGCGCCCGCTCCCGCATCCCGACCAGCCCGAAGCCGGGTGTGCCCCCGCCGGTGCCCGCGCCGTCGTCGGTGACGCTCACCCGCAGGGCGCCGTCCCGGTCGGCCACGCCCACCCGCACCGTGAGGTCCGCGCGGCCCCCGTGCCGCACCGCGTTGGTGAGCGCCTCCTGCACGATCCGGTAGGCGGCGGCGCCCACGGCGGGCGGGACACCGTCGGCCCGTACGGACAGCTCGACCTCGGCGCCGGCGGCCCGGGCGGCCCCGGCGAGGTCGGGCAGGCCGTCGAGGCCGGGCAGCGGTCCGTGCGCGCCGTACGGGGCCTGCCAGGAGTCGTCCGCCGTGTGCTCCCGCAGCACCTCCAGCGTCGTACGCAACTCGCCCCGCGCCGAACGGCACGTCTCCGCGATGTCGTCCAGCGCCTTAGCGACCGCCGCCCGGTCGAGGCGCTCGGGGTCGGCGGCGAGGACGTGCGCGGCCACGGAGGTCTGGACGCCGATCAGGGTGATGCTGTGCGCGAGCAGGTCGTGCAGGTCGCGCGCGATGCGGAGCCGTTCCTCGGCGACGCGGCGGCGGGCCTCCTCCTCGCGGGTGCGTTCGGCGCGTTCGGCGCGTTCGACGATCGAGGCGACGTACTGACGGTAGAAGCGGACGTCGACGCCGAAGAAGAGCATGGCGACGATCCAGCCGGAGATCCGCAGCAGTTCGACGGCCTGGTGGGTGTTGACGGTGAGCATCACGCTCACGGAGATGGCGAGGACGGTCATGCCGGTCAGGAGCGTGCGCAGCGGGCGGCCGGTGACGGCGACCGTGTAGAGCGCGACGTACGAGGCCGGGGTCGGCGCGGCGTGGTTGTTGTCGAGGGCGTGATAGGGCACGACCAGCGCCACCACCACGGCCAGGACGAGCATCGGGTGGCGCCGCCGCCACACCAGCGGCACCTGGGCGGCGAGCAGCAGCACCCAGCCGAGCGTGTCGGGCCGGCGGCCCTCGTCGGTGAACAGGGCGAGCGCCGTGCCGAGGACGGCGACCGCCACGGCCAGCAGCGCGTCGTTGCGGAGGGCGTGCGGGGCGGTCCGGGGGTCGCGGTTGACCGCCGCCATGATCCGCTCGCCCCGGCGGGGCCGCGCCGCTGTGGTGGTTGCCTGCACGGGTCCATCCTCCGCCAGGGGGGCGCCCCTCCGGCAGGGAGGGGCGCCCGGTGGCTCATAGAAATCCATGGAGATTCACAGGAGTTCATGCGGTGTCATGCGTGTTCATGAGGGTTCATACGGGTTCCGGCTGACGCTCGGGCCGCGGTGGATCGGGTTCTTTGGAGAGCCCGCCCGGCCACCACACCTTCCGGCCCAGCGCCACGCTCGCGCTGGTCACCAGATACGTACGGACGAGGAACGTGTCGAGCAGCACCCCGACCGCGATCACGAAGCCCAGCTCGACGAGCTGCACCAGCCCCATGTTCGTCAGCACGGCGAAGGTGGCGGCGAGGACGAGACCGGCCGAGGCGATGACACCCCCGGTGGTCCGCAGGGCGGTGAGCGCGGCCGCCGCGGGTTCCGCGCCCGCCGTGGACTCCTCCCGCATCCGGTGCATGAGGAAGATCCCGTAGTCGACGCCCAGCGCCACCAGGAACACGAAGGACAGCAGCCCGAGCCCCGGATCCGTGCCCTCGAAGCCGAACAGCGGCCCGAAGACCAGCCCGCCGATGCCGAGCGCCGCACCCCACACCGCGACCACGGCGCCGACCAGCAGCAGCGGCGCTACGAGGCCGCGCAGCAGCGCGACCAGGATCAGCAGCACGGAGGCGAGCACGATCGGTACGACGACCCCCCGGTCCCGGGCGTTGGTGTCCAACAGGTCGATCCGCTGGGCGCTGGGCCCGCCGACGTACGAGCCCGTCAGCGCGTGCCGCAGCCGCTCGATGGTCGCGGTCTCACCCGCCGACTGGGGCACGTCCTTCGCGATGACGGAGATCTCGGTCCAGCCGTCCCCCGTGCGCCCCTCCCGCACGCTGTCGACACCCCGCACGGTACGGATCCGCGCGAGCGTCCCGTCCGCGCGTCCGGCCGGTGTGATCACGGCGATCGGCTGGGTCGACCGCTCGGGGTAGGCCTCGGCGAGGGTCTCCATCGCCGCGATCGACTCGGGTTTGTCGACGAAGGTGTCCTGCTGCTTGATCGGACCGGGCAGGTTCAGCGCGCCCAGGGCGAGCGCGCCGAGCAGCACGGCACCGCCGGCGAGCACCGCCAGGGGCCGCCGCCCGGCGGAGGAGCCCATCGCGGCGAACAGTGACCGCCGCGCCTTCGGCTCACTCCCGTACGCGGGCACGAGCGGCCAGAACACCCGACGTCCGAGCAGCACGAGCACGGCGGGCAGCAGCGTCAGCATCGCGACGAGCGCGCACAGCACGCCGACCGTCCCCAGCGGCCCCATGTCCCGGTTGGAGTTGAGGTCGGCGGCGAGCAGGCACAGCAGCCCGGCGGCGACGGTTCCGGAGGAGGCGAGCACGGCGGGCCCGCAGCCGCGCAGGGCGGCGCGCATGGCCTCGTAGGGCCGCTCGAAGCGCCGCAGCTCCTCCCGGTAGCGGGAGACGAGCAGCAGCGCGTAGTCCGTCCCCGCGCCGAAGACGAGGATGGTCATGATGCCCTGGCTCTGCCCCGAGATCGTCGTCCCGAAGGCCTGGTGGAGCCCGTACGCGACGCCCATGGCCAGATAGTCGCCGACACCGGCCACGGCGAGCGGTACGAGCCACAGCACCGGGCTCCGGTAAATGAGAACGAGCAGCACGGCGACGACGGCGACGGTCGTGTAGAGCAGGGGCCCGCCGAGTGAGGCGTAGACCCCGGCGGCGTCGGTGGCGAGTGCGGCCGTCCCTCCGACTTCGACGCTCAGCCCGCCTTCACCGTGGGCGATGTGGCGTATGTCGTCGACGAGGGCGTCCCGCTCGTCCTCGTCGGCACCGGGCTCGTTGCTGGCGACCGGGTACATGAGGGTCGTACCGTCCGTCGACGGGACCCCGCGGGGTGTCCCGGTCAGCCGGTGCCGCCCGGCGATCTCGGTGACCTGCTCCCCCGCCACGGTCCGGTCGGCGGCGGTCAGCCCGCCCTCACGGTGATACACGAGCACCAGCTCGGTGGTCTCGCCGCCGGGCAACTGGTCCTGGATCCTGGCCACTTGGGTGGAGTCGGCGCTCGCGGGCAGATAGTCGACGACCCGGTCGTGCTGCACCTCGGCGAGCTTCGCCGCGAACGGTCCGACGGCGGCCAGCGCGGCCACCCACAGCCCGAGCACCAGCCAGGGCACGGCCCGCCGCCGTGAACGCGTCACACTCGTATTTCTGGCCCCCATGGACTGAACTCCCTCTGGACGGTGTCTGGACACACACCAGACTTCCGTCGCGGGAGGGGGGATTCCTCCGGCGCGAGGGCGAGTTGTCGCCTACTCCGGCGGGCGGCCCCCGGGCGGGCTTACTCCCCGGGGAGTACTCCGGCCGTAGGCGCTCGGCGCAGCGCGAGGGGGCCCCGGGACCGGGGAACCCGCGGTGCGGCGGAGGCGCGGGTCAGGAAGGCGTGCGCGCCGCCGCCAGCAACCGTGTCACGTCGTCCGAGCAGATCGTCAGCGCCGCGCCCACCGTGGCCAGCGCATCCCGCTCGGCCGGTGTGTAGGGGCCGTCCGCCAGGGCGATGCGGGCGCCCTGGAGCAGGATCGCCTCCCGGCCCGTGGCGGCGAGGTGCGGGGCGAGCGGGTCCAGGGCCTCGTGGAGCTCTATGGCCAGACCTGGGTCGCAGGGGCCGCCGAAGACGCGGCCCGTGTCGGCGGCGAGGGCCTCGACCAGCGCGCTGAGCTGGTCTTCCGTGCAGTCCTCGAAGCCCGCGGAGCGCACCGCGGACGCGGCCGTCTCCAGGGACGCGCGGGCACAGGTGCCGCCCGCGGCCAGCACGGCCAGCGCGACCGTGTGGACCGCCTCGCGCAGCATCGCGGAGAAGCGGACGGTGGTGGGGTGGTCGAGGACGTCGTTGCCGTAGTGGTGGCGGCAGGCCGCGCATTCGACGACGGGCCCGGTCTCACCGCGCGGCAGTACGGGGACGCCGACGAGCGTGAAGCGGCGGCGGCCGGTGAGCCGCTGGTAGTTGCGGTCACCCCCGCACCCCGGGCAGAAGAACTCGCCGTCACCGACGGGAGTCCAGGACGTCCGCGTGCCGAGGATCGACGTACGGATGCCAAGGATCTGTGGCACGCGGCCTCTCAGGACAACCCGGCCGTTTCGTCCCCGTCCTGGCAGCACGTCGCACCTCCGTAACGCCGCGGCAACATCGCCGCGTTGGCGTGATGTTAGCCACATTGTTGATGCGGAGTCAGTACCTCGGGCGAGACCCGTTCGTGACCGGGCCGGTGATTGGCCGGGATACGACACGGCCCCGCCCGCCGTAAAACGGCGGACGGGGCCGGAAAAGTGCCGGTCAGAGACGTCAGCGGGCGGCGCGGTTGACCGCGGAGACGACGGCCTTCAGCGACGCGCGTGTCGTATTCGCGTCGATGCCGATCCCCCACAGGACCTGCCCGTCGATCGCGCATTCGATGTAGGAGGCGGCCTGCGCGGAGGCGCCCTCGCTCATCGTGTGCTCGGTGTAGTCGAGCAGACGTACGTCGATGCCGACGGACTGCAGCGCGTCGAAGAACGCGGAGATCGGACCGTTGCCGCTGCCGGTCAGGACGGTGTCGACGCCGTCGACCGAGGCCTCGACCGTCAGCGTGTCCACGCCGTCCTTGTCCGTCGTGGTCTGGCCGGTCTTGACCTGGATACGGCCCCACGGGTTCCGCGGGTTCGGCAGGTACTCGTCCTGGAAGACCGCCCAGATGTCCTTCGGCGTGACCTCGCCGCCCTCGGCGTCCGTTTTCGTCTGGATGATCTTCGAGAACTCGATCTGCATCCGGCGCGGCAGGTCCAGCTTGTGGTCGTTCTTCAGGACGTACGCGATGCCGCCCTTGCCGGACTGCGAGTTGACGCGGATGACGGCCTCGTAGGAGCGGCCGACGTCCTTGGGGTCGATCGGCAGATACGGGACGGCCCATTCGATGTCGTCGACCGTGACGCCCTTGGCGGCCGCGTCGGCCTCCATCGCGTCGAAGCCCTTCTTGATGGCGTCCTGGTGGGAGCCGGAGAAGGAGGTGTAGACGAGGTCGCCGACGTACGGGTGGCGGGCGTGGACCTCCATCTGGTTGCAGTACTCGGCGGTGCGGCGGACCTCGTCGATGTTCGAGAAGTCGATCTGCGGGTCGACACCCTGCGAGAACAGGTTCATGCCCAGGGTGACCAGGTCGACGTTGCCGGTGCGCTCGCCCTGCCCGAACAGACAGCCCTCGATGCGGTCGGCGCCGGCCATCAGGGCCAGCTCGGCCGCCGCCACCGCCGTACCGCGGTCGTTGTGCGGGTGTACGGACAGGCAGACGTACTCGCGGCGGGACAGGTTGCGGCTCATCCACTCGAAGCGGTCCGCGTGCGTCGACGGCGTCGAGCGCTCGACGGTGGCAGGCAGGTTGAGGATGATCTCGCGGTCCGGTCCGGGCTGCCAGACGTCCATGACGGCCTCGCAGACCTCCAGGGCGAAGTCCAGCTCGGTGTCGGTGAAGATCTCGGGGCTGTACTGGTAGCCGAACGTGGTGCGCTCGTCCAGCAGCTTCTCCGCGTACTCCACGACCAGCCGGGTGCCGTCGACGGCGATCTGCTTGATCTGGTCCTTGGAGCCGCGGAAGACGACCCGCCGGAAGACGGGGGCCGTCGCGTTGTACAGGTGCACGGTGGCGCGCTTGGCGCCGACCAGGGACTCCACGGTCCGCTCGATCAGGTCCTCGCGGGCCTGGGTCAGTACGGAGATCGTGACGTCGTCGGGAATCGCGGTCTCGTCCTCGATGATCGACCGCACGAAGTCGAAGTCCGTCTGCCCGGAGGCGGGGAAACCGACCTCGATCTCCTTGTAGCCCATCTTCACCAGCAGGTCGAACATCTCGCGCTTGCGGGCGGGCGACATGGGGTCGATCAGGGCCTGGTTGCCGTCGCGCAGGTCGGTGGAGAGCCAGCGCGGAGCGACGGTGACCCGGTTGTCCGGCCACGTGCGGTCGGCGATGTCGACCTGCTCGTACGGGCGGTACTTGTGGATCGGCATGGACGTGGGCTGCTGGCGGTTCGCCATGATGCGTGGGCTCCTCGTGGTGTCCGGAAGGACGGCCGACGGCGCAACGCCAGACTCCGCGGGGAGGGGGTCGGCCTCTGCTTACAGGCCCTCGCCGCGGCAGCTAAGGAGGAGCAGCCCGAAACGCATGATGCTCCGCATGCTAGCCGAGCCGCGCCGGATGCGCGTGGCCCGTATCAGTATGCGGGACCGTGGCCAGGAATAGGACAAATAGTGCGCAATGCCACTTTCCGCACCGCCACGGAGGGCTCCCGCACCACCGCGGAGGCCCCGATACCACTCCCGGGCGGACTCCGGGGTTCCTTATCTCCGCATTTCACCAATCATGGTTGCGGGTGGTGACAGAGTCGTCACCCAGTGCAAGGGTGCCGGACATGACCACCAACGGGGGCTTCGAGCCCGTCTTCTGCACCATCGTCCCGCCGCACGTCCTCGACACGCTCGCCCAGCACGAGGACCCCGCGGTCGCCGAGCCCGCGCGCCGCACCCTGGAGCGCGACGCCCTCGAGCGCACCCACCGCCGGCTGACCACGGTCCTCGGCGCGCCCACCGTGGCCCCGCCCAGGGACGCGGCCGCGGACAAGCCGCAGCGCACGATCTACGACGCCAGGCACCACCAGGACCTGCCCGGCAAGAAGGTGCGCGGCGAGAACGACAAGCCCGGCAAGGACGCCACGGTCAACCGCGCGTTCGCCGGACTCGGCGCGACCTTCGAGCTCTATCTGAGCGCCTACACCCGCAACTCGATCAACGGCGAGGGCCTGCCGCTGACCGCGACCGTGCACTTCGACGAGAACTACAACAACGCCTTCTGGAACGGCGAGCAGATGGTGTTCGGCGACGGTGACGGGGAGATCTTCCTCGACTTCACCATCCCGGTCGACGTCATCGGGCACGAGCTGACCCATGGCGTCACGCAGTACACGGCGAACCTCACCTACTTCGGCCAGCCGGGCGCCCTCAACGAGTCCATGTCGGACGTCTTCGGCTCGCTGATCAAGCAGTACACGCTGGGCCAGACCGCCACCGAGGCCGACTGGCTGATCGGCGCCGGGCTGCTCGCGCCGCGCGTCACCGGCACGGCGCTGCGCTCGATGAAGGAGCCGGGCAGCGCGTACGACGACGACCTGCTCGGCAAGGACCCGCAGCCCGGGACGATGGACGGCTATGTGCGCACGGGCCGCGACAACGGCGGCGTGCACATCAACTCCGGCATCCCCAACCACGCCTTCTACCTGGTGGCCAACACGCTCGGCGGGCACGCCTGGGAGCGGGCCGGGCAGATCTGGTACGACGTGCTGACCGGCGGCGAGCTCCAGTCCCAGGCGAGCTTCGCGGACTTCGCCAAGCTGACGGTGGCGGCGGCGAAGGCGCGGTACGGGGACGGCGAGGAGCAGCAGGGGGTGCTGAAGGCGTGGGAGCAGGTCGGCGTGCCGACGTCGTAGCTCTTCGGGCCTGCGTCGTAGCTCTTCGGGCCGCCGCGTACTAGACAGGACCCATGCGTATCCAGGTGAAGCGTACGGGCGGGTTCGCGGGCATCGAGCGCCACGCCGAGGTGGACACCTCGGGGCGGGCCGACGCACCCGAGTGGCATGCCCTGGCCGAGCGGGCGGTCGCCGCGGGCCGGGGCACGCCCCCGATCGGAGTGCCGGACGGCTTCGGCTACGAGATCACCGTGGACGGGACAACGGTGTACGCCGCGGATCCCCGGCTGACCGAGGAGCAGCGGAAACTGGTCTCGCGGGTACTCAAGGAAGGGGCGTAACTCGCAGTTCACGCCGGGGCGTTGACTTACGTTACCGCCGGTACGGATGATCCGGCGCATGGCGACGAACCCGATATCTCAGTTCCCGGCCGGCTTCCTGTGGGGTGTCTCCACCTCGGCCCACCAGATCGAGGGAGCCGCGGACGAGCGCGAGCCCTCCGTGTGGGACGCCTTCACGGCCGAGCCGGGCCGGGTGAAGGACGGCTCGACGGCGGCGGTGGCCTGCGACCACTACCACCGCTACGCCGAGGACGTGGCGCTCCTCGCCGACCTGGGCGTGGACGCGTACCGCTTCTCCGTGTCCTGGCCCCGGGTGAACTCACCCGGCGGCCTCGACTTCTACGACCGCCTGGTCGACGAGCTGTGCGCGGCGGGCGTCCGCCCCGTGCCGACGCTCTTCCACTGGGATCTGCCCCTCGCGCTGGACTGGCTCGACCGGGACACGGCGGCGCGGTTCGCCGAGTACGCGGCACGCGTGGCCGAGCGCCTCGGCGACCGGGTGACGAAGTGGATCACCCTCAACGAGCCCGCCGAGCACACCCTGCTGGGCCACGCGCTCGGTGCGCACGCCCCCGGCAGGCAGTTGCTCTTCGACGCGCTGCCGGCGGCCCACCACCAGCTCCTCGCCCACGGTCTGGCGGTACGGGCGCTGCGCGCGGCCGGGGTCACCGACATCGGCATCGCGAACTCGCACGGACCGACCTGGCCGGCCTCCCAGGAGCCGGCGGACCTGGAGGCGGCGGCCTTCTACGACCTCCTCCTCAACCGCCTGTTCTCCGACCCGCTGCTGCTCGGCCGGTACCCGGAGGGGATCGGTGAGCTGATGCCCAAAGGCTCAGCAGGCATCGAGTCCGATCTGAAGGTCATCGCGGAGCCGATCGACTGGTACGGCATCAACTACTACGCGCCGACGAAGGTGGGCGCTCCCCAGGGCGCGGAGATCGAGTTCGGCGGGCTCACCCTTCCCGCGGAACTCCCTTTCTCCGTACGGGAGATCGAGGGTCACCCGGTGACGGACTTCGGCTGGCCGGTGGTGCCTCAGGCGCTGACGGAGTTGCTGACGGGCTTCCGTGAGCGGTTCGGCGACCGGCTCCCGCCGATCGTCATCACCGAGAACGGCTGCTCGTACGAGGGCATCGACGACCAGGAGCGGATCGCCTACCTCGACGGCCATGTGCGGGCGCTCCACCGCGCGGTGGAGGCGGGCGTCGACGTGCGCGGCTACTTCGTGTGGTCGCTGCTGGACAACTTCGAGTGGGCGGAGGGGTACGAGCGCCGCTTCGGGCTCGTACACGTCGACTACGACACCCTGGAGCGGACGCCGAAGGCCTCGTACGGCTGGCTGCGGGACGCGCTGCGGGCGCGGAGATGACCGCGGCCGAGCCCGTCACCTCCTCCGTGGAGGCCCTCGCCGAGCCCGTCGAGCGGGTCGGCCGTGGCTGGGCCTTCGCGCTCTCACTCGCCAACGGGGCGATCTGGGTGGGCTGGTACGGCCCGCTCCAGATCCTGCTCGCCTCCCAGGCCGAGGACTTCGCGCCCGGCACCGGCATGTCGAAGGAGACGATGCTGGCGTGGGTCACGGGCGCGGGCGCGGTGGTGTCGCTGGTCGCGAATCCGCTCTTCGGGGCGCTGTCGGACCGCACGACGGCGCGCCGGGGCCGCCGTACGCCGTGGATCGTGGCCGGGGCGGCGGGCGGTGCGCTGTCGCTGCTGCTGCTCGCGGGCGCGGGCGGGGTGTGGACGATGGCGGCGGGCTGGTGTCTGGTCCAGCTGACGCTGAACGCGGCGTTCGCCGCGGTCACGGCCGCCGTGCCCGACCGGGTGCCCAGACGGCAGCGCGGCGCGGTGGGCGGCTGGCTCGGGGCGGCGCAGATCCTCGGTGTGGTCGGGGGCACGGGGCTGGCGACGGTGGCGGGCGGGGTGGGCGCGGGGTATGCGGCGTGCGCGCTGTTCACGGCCGCCGGGGTCCTCCCGTACGTACTGAGGTACCGGGACCTGCGGCTGCCCCGTGCCGCGCGCCCGCCCTGGTCCTGGCGTGCCTTCGTGACCTCCTTCTGGCTGAGCCCGCGCCGCCACCCGGATCTGGGCTGGGCCTGGCTGACCCGCTTCCTGATCAACCTGAGCAACGCGCTCGTGCTCCTCTACCTCCTCTACTACCTGCGGGACCGCCTGCGGTACGACGACCCCGGACAGGGGGTGCTGATCCTGACGGCGGTGAACGGTGTGACCCTCCTGGCCACGGTCGTCGTCGGCGGGGTGTGGTCGGACCGCGTCGGCCGCCGCAAGCCCTTCGTGATCTGGTCGGGCGTCCTGATGGCGGTGGCGACGGCGGCCCTGGCGGCCTGGCAGACCTGGCCCGGCGCGGTCGTCGCGGCGGCGGTGCTCGGCGTGGGCTTCGGCGTCTTCGCCTCGGTCGACTTCGCGCTGATGACGGACGTCCTGCCGAAGGCCCTGGACCGCGGCAAGGACCTGGGCGTCATCAATGTGGCCAACGCCCTCCCCCAGGTGGCCGCCCCGGCCCTCGCCGCGCCGATCGTCACGTACCTCGGCGGCTACCGGGTCCTGTATCTGGTGGCGGCGGTGATCGGACTGGCGGGGGCCGTGCTGGTGGGGCGGATTCGCGGGGTCGACTGAATTCAGGTGCCGTGGCGGCGAGTTACCTGTTGGATGGCCGCGATGACTACTCAGAACCAGCCCCTCGACCTGCTCGAGGGCTACTACGACTCCGTGCCCCGCGCAGCCGGCCGGGCCGAGGACTTCGGACCGCTCACCCTCTTCGTACGGGAGACGGCGGGCTGGCCGTACTACGCGCGGCCGACCCTGGACTGGACGGGCCCCGCGGCCACCGCGAAGGACGTCGAGCGGGTCCGGGAGCGGCAGCGGGAACTGGGCGTGCCCGAGGCGTTCGAGTGGGTGGCGGAGGTGTCGCCGGGACTGCGGGAGGCGGTCGCGGCGACGGGGCTGCGGGTGCACGCGCACCCGCTGATGGTCCTGACCGAGGACCTGCCGCTGCCCGAACCGCATCCGCTCGTCCGCGTCCTGGGCCCCGAGGACCCTTTCCTGGCAAGCGCGTTGGCCGTCCCGCACGTGGCCTTCGCGGCCCCCGGCACCGCGGTGGGCGAGGCCGGGCTCGCCGAACTGGCCGCGGCGATCACCGACCGCGCCGGTGAGGTCCCGGGCGCCGCGGACCGTATCCGCGCGGGGCGCACGGTACTGGCCGCGGCCGTCGAGGACGGTGTCGCGCTCTGCTCCGGGATGCATCTGCCGGTCGGCCGGGTGAGCGAGATCGCGGGCGTCGGCACGCTGCCCTCGGCGCGACGGCGCGGGCTCGGCCTCGCGGTCACCGCAGCCCTGGTGGCCGACGCGCGGGCGGCCGGCGTGGACACGCTGTTCCTGTCCGCCGGGGACGAGGACGTGGCCCGTATGTACGGCCGGCTGGGATTCACCCGGGTGGCCACGGCCCTCATCGCGGAGCCCGAGGAGCCTGCGGAGCCCGAGGAGCCCGCGGGGCCCGCCGAGTAGCGGCTACGGGCCACCCGCGTCGAGGTCGTCGACGCGGGTGGCCTCCGAGCGGAAGACGCAGCCCCTCAGAACCCCAGCTTCCGCAACTGCCGAGGGTCCCGCTGCCAGTCCTTCGCCACCTTGACGTGGAGGTCCAAGAAGACCGGCGTGCCGAGGAGCGCCTCGATCTGTTTGCGGGACTTGATGCCGACCTCTTTCAGGCGCTTGCCCTTGGGGCCGATGATGATGCCCTTCTGGCTCGGGCGCTCGATGTAGACGAAGGCGTGGATGTCCAGGAGCGGCTTGTCCGCGGGGCGGTCCTCGCGCGGGATCATCTCCTCGACCACCACCGCGATGGAGTGCGGCAGCTCGTCGCGCACGCCCTCCAGGGCGGCTTCCCGGATCAGCTCGGCCACCATGACCTGCTCGGGCTCGTCGGTCAGGTCGCCCTCGGGGTAGAGCGCGGGCCCCTCCGGCAGCAGCGGGACGATCAGGTCGGCGAGCAGGTCCACCTGCTTGTCACCGACCGCCGACACCGGGATGATCTCCGCCCACTCGAAGCCCAGCTCCTGGCCGAGCTGGTCGATCGCGATGAGCTGTTCCGCCAGCGTCTTGCCGTCCACCAGGTCGGTCTTCGTGACGATCGCGATCTTCGGCGTCTTCTTGATCGACGCCAGCTCCTTCGCGATGAAACGGTCGCCGGGGCCCAGCTTCTCGTTCGCGGGCAGACAGAAGCCGATGACGTCGACCTCGGCCCAGGTGGTGCGCACGATGTCGTTCAGCCGCTCACCGAGCAGCGTGCGCGGCTTGTGCAGTCCAGGCGTGTCCACCAGGATCAGCTGCGCGTCGGGCCGGTGCACGATGCCTCGCACCGTGTGCCGCGTGGTCTGCGGCTGGTTGGCGGTGATCGCCACCTTCTGGCCGACCAGAGCATTCGTGAGGGTGGACTTGCCCGCGTTGGGGCGGCCCACGAAGCAGGCGAAGCCGGCGCGGTGGTCCCCCACTGCCTTAGTGGCGTGGGAGGTGCCCCCACCCTCGGACGGCTCGGATGACTGGGTACGAACGCTCATGGCGCCCATTGTCCCTGATCGTCGAGCGCCCGCCGCACGCCGTGCGTTCCGGAGGCGCACGGTGAGGGGACGGAAACGCCCACGCAACACGAAACACGCCGGAAACGCGTACGTGCCCGACCCGAAACGCGCGCCGGTGACGCTCTGACGACGCCCCGACACCGTTGGAGAGACCGTGACCCTGGCCGCCGCCCGGATCGACACCGGCGACACCGCATGGCTGCTCGCCGCCACCGCGCTCGTTCTCCTGATGACCCCCGGCCTGGCCCTGTTCTACGGCGGCATGGTCCGCACGAAGAGCGTCCTCAACATGCTGATGATGAGCTTCGTGTCGATCGCCCTGGTCACGGTCGTGTGGCTGGCCGCCGGCTACTCGCTCGCGTTCGGCGACGACCTCGCGGGCGGACTCATCGGCGGCCTGGACCACGCCGGCCTGGCGGACCTCGGTCCCGCCGACGTCCACGGCACGGTCCCCACCCTCCTCTTCGCCACCTTCCAGCTCACCTTCGCGATCATCACCGCCGCCCTCATCAGCGGCGCCATCGCGGACCGGGCGAAATTCGCGGCCTGGCTGGTCTTCGTCCCCCTCTGGGCGCTGCTCGTATACGTTCCCGTCGCCCACTGGGTGTGGGGCCCCGGCGGCTGGATCCTCGACCGCCTCGGCGCCCTCGATTTCGCGGGCGGACTCCCCGTCGAGATCACGTCGGGCGCCTCGGGCCTGGCCCTGTGCCTGGTCCTCGGGCCGCGCCTCGGCTTCAAGAAGGACGCCATGCGCCCGCACAACCTGCCGATGGTGATGCTGGGCGCCGGTCTGCTGTGGTTCGGCTGGTTCGGCTTCAACGCGGGTTCGGCGCTCGGCGCCAACGGACTGGCCGCCGCGGCCTTCCTCAACACGCTCGCCGCCGGCTGCACCGGCCTGCTCGGCTGGCTCTTCGTGGAGCAGAAGCGCGACGGCCACCCGACCACGCTGGGCGCCGCCTCCGGCGCGGTCGCGGGCCTGGTCGCCATCACCCCGTCCTGCGGCGCGGTCTCCCTGCTCGGCGCGCTGGTCGTGGGGCTCGCCGCCGGTGTCGTCTGCTCGTACGCCGTGGGCTGGAAGTTCAAGCTGAACTACGACGACTCGCTGGACGTCGTCGGCGTCCACCTGGTCGGCGGGATCATCGGCACCCTGCTGATCGGGGTCTTCGCGGCCAAGGAGATGACGGGCGGCACCGAGGGCCTGCTCTACGGCGGCGGGCTCGGACAGCTCGGCAAGCAGCTGGTGGCGGTCGTGGCCGTGGGGGCGTACGCCTTCGCCGTCACCTACGGCCTCGGGAAGCTGATCGACAAGGTCATGGGCCTGCGGGCGGCCGAGGACGACGAGCACCAGGGCCTGGACCTTACGGTGCACGCCGAGACCGCTTACGATCACGGGATTCTGGGGCACGGCGCCCCAAGCTCCGCGTCCGTCGTCCCCACCGCGCAGAAGGTCAAGAGCCAGGCATGAAGCTCATCACCGCGATCGTCAAGCCGTACCGCCTCGACGAGGTCAAGACGGCCCTCCAGGAACTCGGCGTGCACGGCCTGACCGTGACCGAGGCGAGCGGGTACGGGCGCCAGCGCGGCCACACCGAGGTGTACCGCGGCGCCGAGTACCGGGTCGACCTCGTCCCCAAGGTCCGTATCGAGGTCGTCGTCGAGGACGCGGACTCGGACGCGGTCATCGACGCGATCGTGAAGGCCGCGCAGACGGGGAAGATCGGGGACGGGAAGGTGTGGTCGGTTCCGGTGGAGACGGTGGTACGGGTCCGGACGGGCGAGCGCGGCCCCGACGCGCTCTGATCACCAGCGCCGCCCCCACGGCCGCCGTCAGCAGGAGCACCACCGCCGCCGGCCACGGCAGCGCGAAGAACGAGACGCTCGCCGACTCCCGCGTGTGCGGGGCGCTGGCCGTCAAGGTCACGTCGCCCCAGTCGAGTTGAGGGGATCCGCGCCACGGCTCGGTCAGCCGCACCCGCTGTCCCGGCAGCAGCTCGGCGGGGATCCTCGTCAGGCCGCGCGACAGGAGCGTACGGCCGAACAGGCCCTTCGCCGTCAGCCGCACCTTGGGGCCGAGGGTGACGTTGCCGGTGTTGCGGAGGGTGTACGAGATCGTCGCCGTGCCGGCTCCGGTGCCGGGGATCAGCGGCTGATGGTGGCTGAAGCGGACGTTCTCGACGGCGACGGCGGGGACGGTCGGGCCGTTCACCCGCAGATAGACGCGTGCGCCCACCGCCCGCCGCACCCCGACCGCGACCGAGCCGTCGCCCCGGTCGACGCGTTCGTCCAGGGCGACCAACGCGCCCGGGTGGTCGCCCGGTTCGGCCCGCTCCGGTACGCGCAGTGTGAACGGCACGGTGACCGTGTCGTGCGGTGGGACGGTCACCCGGGAGCGCGCGGGCTTCGCCCAGGCCCCCACCCCCCGCTGCCGCTCCGACCTCGTGCGCACCGCGAAGCCGCCGTCACGCGCGGTGTTGTAGGCGTCGGCCGCGTACAGCCGGAAGGTCAGCGGCTTCCCGGTCTTGTTGGCGACCTCGACCTTGTCCTTGATGGTGGTGCCGGGGTCGGCGGAGAGGTAGAAGTACGGGCGCGAGGCGAGCTGCGTCGCGACGGGGAAGACGGACCAGCTGCCGTTGTCGGCGGCGTACGAGGGCGTGGCGAGGCCGGCGGCGAGCAGGGCGGTCAGGAGGAGGACGTACGGCTTGCGCAGCATGGGTGCGGGCCCCCGGAGGCAGACGTCGACGACATGGTGGGCGGGCGGGTGCGCGCCCGGCCCACCTAGTGCCGTGGCAGGCAATGTTTGCCCGCGACGGGGCGAACGTTGCCTGTCACGGCACTAGGGGACGGGCCGGTTCAGGTGAGCGTGAGTGTCAGCACACCGGAGTACGAACCGGCCGGGGTGAACGCCGGCACGTTCAGCGAGAGCCGGGCGTCGACGGTGAACTCACCGCCGGTGACCGTGCCGTTGGGAGCGGACGCCAGAGTCGCTCCGGCGCTGCCCACGGAACCGGGCGAACCGGCCGCGCAGGTGCTCGGGCTGCCCGCCTTGGTGAGGCACACCGGGGTCCAGCCCAGCTTGGCCGCGTCGATCTTCGCCCCGCCGGGTCCGGTGAAGTCGGTGACCTTGCCGGTCAGGGACCAGCCCGCCGCGCCGCCGCGGAAGTCCTTGACGGTCACCGTCTGCAGCGAGCCGCGCGAGAAGCCGCCCTTGCCGAAGTCGACCGCCGCGAGGTCGACGGTGTCACCGGCCTGCGACATGGACAGGGTGCCCGCCGTGACCTTGGTGTTGATCTTCTGGCTGCCGGCCGGGACCGGCGTGTCGTCGATGACGACGTACGCGGCCGGGCCCGCGCCCTTGGTGTCGCTCCAGGCACTGCCCTCGTACGCCACGACACCGGTCGTCGCCTTGTCGTTCACGACGAGCGAGCCACTGACGGCGCCCTGCGCGTTGGCGGTGACGGTCGCCGTGTCCGCGGTCTGGGCCGTCCCCGCCCGCCCGGCGAGGGTGACGGTCGCGCCCGCGGTGAAGTTGCTGCCGGTGACGGTGACGCCGTCCCCCGGCTTCCCGGAGGCCGAACCGAGCGTGATGGCACGGTTGTTGACCGGCGTGGTGTCGGCGGCGGTGATCGTCTGGGAGACGGGCGCGGGCGGGCTGATGACCGTGCAGGGGGTGTCCAGCTCCAGGATGTAGCTGGTGTGGATGTTGTAGTCGCCGGGCGCGAGCGTGATCGCGCCGGGTGAGGTGACCGTGAAGGTGCCGGTCATGCTGAACGACGGGAAGGCACCCTTGCCCGGCACGGGATCGTTCTTCTTGGGTCCCGTGACCGTGACGGCGCCGGTCTGCGCGCCGCCCAGGGTGACCTTGCCGGTGGGCGTCATGATGTCGGCCGGGAGAGCCAGGTCGGTGGGGTTGCTCGCGGCGGGCGTGACCACCGTGTAGGTCACGGTGACCGTGTCGCCCACCTTGGGCGCGGTGTTGTCGACGTCGATCTTCGCGGCGGTCGTGCCGTCGATCGGCGGGATGCCCGCGATCGCGGGCGGTATGCAGTGCGTGGCGAAGTCCACCTGCTGTGAGACGGCACCGGCCGGGCAGGCCAGCGCCCCTCCCCCGGCGAGCGCGAGCGCGGTCGCTCCGAGCACCGCCGCCCAGCGGTGTCTTCGGGTTCTGGCAGCCATGTTGCCCCCTTTTGGGAGATGCGGGCGCAGCGGCTCTTTCTGCGCCGACAGGGGGTCATTGATGTGCAGGTTGTGTGAATAGTCAATGGACCCGCCGCACACCGACTGATGGGCCATCAGGTTCTGTCAATGTCACGTATGTCGCCAACTTGGCTTGCCCGCAGGCAAGTTGAAGGAACCGGTGCCGCGACGTGCGCGGGCGGCACCGGTCCGTACGTGCGGGCTTGGTTACCGCGGTGGCCTACTCGTACACGAACGGCCCGGGTGACTGGAGCCCCTGCGCCGTACACGTGATGGTGACGAACCCGAAGATCACCATCTTGAGGGAGCCGCCGTACGCCTGAAGGCTGTCGCCGGCGGCCACGGTGCCGCTGAGCGGGCCGACCGTGACGCCGGCACCGGCGGCGACGGCCGGGTTCTTGGTGCCGGTGAAGGCCGTGGTGCCGCCGCTCGCCTTCACCAGGGTGAGCGTGGACGTGATCGAGTCCTGGGAGAGCGCCAGTGGAGAGGTGATCTCGGAGGAGGAGAGGGTGATGGTGGCGGCGGTGCCGCTCTGGGTGGCCGTGAGGGTGGCCTCACCACCGCCGTAGGTGCCGCAGTCCGCGACGATCGTGGCCGTCTGGGGAGTGACGGCCTGAGCGGTGGGCGCGAAGGCGAGGCCGGCCACCGCCAAGGTGCCCGCGGCCAGCGCCACGCCTGTCCCGAGTCGCTTGCTTCTCATCGGATTCCCTTCCCTGATACGGGAATTGCCATGTGGGGGGACGGACCTGGGGCCCGCCGTGGACCGCGCACACGAACGCGTCGCCGGGGCACGGTGACGGGTGCGGGGAGAGGTGTACGCGGACCGCCCGCGAGCGGGGTGCGGCACGCCACGCGGCGGCGAATCTGACGGTCCGTCGGAATTGACGATTCCATTGAGGCGCCGGGGGCGTGGGATTGCAAGAGATGCCGACGGATTCTTCCAGGGGTTGGAAAAAGTGGCCGAAGAACGCTGTCGGTGACGCGGGAAGGGTTACGTCCCTGGGGGCTGCCGCCCCCAGACCCCCGCTTCGGCCCCGGGGATGGGACGGGCTGGGGCGGCGAGGGCTGGGGGCAAGGGCGGAATCAGCCCGCCGTCACCGTGACCCGCACGGCCCCGTCCGGACCGGCCACCAGCACCGGCGTCCCGGGGCCGCCCAGATCACGTACCGCCGCCCGGTCCTCCGCGGACGCCTCGGCGGATTCCGTCACCACCGCCGCCGCCTCCAGGGACTTCGCCCCGGACGCCACGGCCATCGCGACAGCGGTCTGGAGCGCGCTCAGCTTCAGCGAGTCGAGGGCCACGGTTCCGGCCACATACGTACGGCCCGTCTCGTCCCGTACGGCCGCCCCCTCGGGCACACCGTTGCGGGCCCGCGCCGAGCGGGCCAGGGTGACGATCTTGCGGTCCTCGGGGTCAAGCGCGCTGCTTTCGGTCATGCCCCGAGCATACGAAGAACCGGTGCGGCGAGAGCGAGCGGCTACCCGGCGACGGGGTACATCGTCCCGCGCCGCCCCTCCGGCGACGCCAGCCACTCCAGCTTCGCCGCGGTGTTCGCCTCCGGCAGCGGTGTGTGCAGCACTACCGTCAGATCGGGCCGCGCCGGCACCTTCATCGCCGTCGACTCCACGCACAGCAGGCCCACCACCGGGTGCTCCAGCTCCTTGCGGATCAGCCCGGCGTCCTGGATGTCCCGCTCGTCCCACAGCGCGGCGAACTCCTCACTCGCCGCCTTCGCCTGCGCCAGCACCTGCTGGAACCCCTCGTCGTCGGGGCAGGCGGAGCACGTCGCGCGGAACTGGGCGACCACCGTGCGCGCGTTCCGCTCCCAGCTGTGGGAACGCCCCCGGTAGAGCTGGTCGGTGAAGAAGTCGATGAGGCAGTTCTGCGTGTTCTCGGGCCGCATGCCGAGCACCACACCGGCCGCGTCGTTGTACATCACGCAGTTGTAGTAGATGTCCATGATGTGCGCCGGATACGGCATCCACGTGTCGATCAGCCGCCGCAGCCCCTCGCAGTCGTCCCTGCTCGCGGGCTCGGGCGCCGGCGGGTTCAGGCCGGCGAGGACGTACAGATGGCGTCGCTCGGCGTTGCTGAGCCGCAGCACGCGGGCGACGGCGTCCAGGACCTGCGGGGAGACGGAGATGTCCCGCCCCTGCTCCAGCCACTGGTACCAGGAGGCACCCACGCCGGCGAGCACGGCGACCTCCTCACGGCGCAGCCCGGGGGTGCGGCGCCGCGCGCCGCCGTCCGGCAGACCGGCCTCCACGGGTGTGACCCGGGCCCGGCGGCTCATCAGGAACTCGCGCAGTTCCCGCAGCCGATGGGTCTTGAGCGCGTCCTCGGCCACGTACGCATCCCCCTTGCGATGTGCGCGCGTTGCGCGTGCGATGTGTGTGCTGTCTCTCGGCGGTGCCTGGCGGTGTGCTGGTGGCACGTGTGGGGTGCCTGGTGGCGCCTGACGGTGCCTGGTGGTGCCTGGTGGTGCCTGGTGGTGCCAGCACCACCATAAGTTCTGACTCCCCACGGATATTCCGATCGCCCGAAGCTCTTGCCATGGCGATCGACACCACCTCATCCGCTCCCGTCCACGAACCGCAACCCCCTCTCGACACCCGGCTGTCGACCCGCGACAAGCTCGTGCTCTTCGTCCTGTGCGCGGCGCAGTTCATGGTCGCGCTCGACTTCTCCGTACTCAACGTCGCCCTGCCCGTCCTCGGCAGGGACCTGGGCATGAGCCAGTCCGCGCTCCAGTGGGCGGTCACCGCGTTCGCGCTGCCCTCCGGCGGCTTCCTGCTCCTCTTCGGCCGCATCGGCGACCTCTACGGCCGTCGCAGGCTGTTCCTGACCGGCCTGGCCCTCTTCGGCACGGCCTCGCTCCTTGCGACCTTCGCCTGGGACCCGGCGTCGTTCCTGGCGGGCCGCGCCCTCCAGGGCCTCGGCGCGGCGGCGATCGTGCCGACCGGCATGTCGCTGCTGACCACGACGTTCCCGGAGGGCCCCGCCCGCGACCGCGCCCTCGGCATCTCCGGCACGCTGCTGTCGCTCGGCTTCACGGTCGGCATGGTCGCGGGCGGCGTACTGACGGACGCGTTCGGCTGGCGTTCCACCATGGGGCTGCTCACCCTCTTCGCGCTGATCGTGCTGCCGCTGGCGCCCGGGCTGCTGCCCGAGTCCCGCACCCCGGACCGCCCGCGGCTGGACATCCCCGGCGCGGTCACCGTCACCGGCGGACTGCTGTCCCTGATCTACGCCCTGTCGACGGCCGCCGAACGCGGCTTCGGCGGCACCGACGTCATCGCGACGCTGGTCGCGGGCGTACTCCTGCTGGCGGCCTTCGTGACCGTCGAGTCCCACGCCGAGGCACCCCTCGTCTCGCTGCCCATGCTGCGCCGCCGCACGGTGGCCTGGGGCAACCTGGGCGGTCTGATCACCTTCTCGATGATGTCGACGGTGGTCTTCGTCCTGACCCTGTACCTCCAGGAGACCCTGGGCCTCTCGGCCTTCGAGACGGGCCTGGTCTTCGGGGTCCAGGGCGTGCTGTCGGCGGTGGCGGGGGCGAACGCCTCCAAGGTCATCGGCCGGCTCGGCGCCCGCCGTACGCTGGTGGTCTCCCTGGCCGGACAGGGCGCGTTCGTGGCCACGCTGGTGGCTCTCGGCGACGGCGGCTGGTCCGTGTGGCTCGCCACCGCCGCGGTGTCCCTGGCCAGCATGTGCCACCTGGGCGCGATCATCTCGTACGGCCTGACGGTCACCTCGGGCGTGCCCGACGACGAACAGGGCCTGGCCACCGGCCTGGTGACGTCGACCCAGCAGGTCGGCATCACCATCGGCATCCCGCTCCTGGGCGTCCTGGCCACCACGTCCTCGGACCTGCTCGCCGGGGTGCACACGGTGCTGGCCCTGGACGCCGTGATCGTCCTGGCGGCGGCGGTACTGATCGCGGTGGGACTGGGCCGGCGGCCCGCGACGGCCCCGGGCGCGGCCTCAGGGGCGGTCGAGGCGGAGGCGGTCGGCTCTCGGTAGGCCCGCGACCACCAGGTCGTACGAGTCCTCGACGAGCTCCCGGACCAGACGGTCCGGGAGCTCGCCGTCCACCGTGACGGTGTTCCAGTGCCGCTTGTTCATGTGGTAGCCGGGGATGATCAGTCCCTCGTACTCGCTCCGCAGCCGCACCGCGTCATCCGGGTCGCACTTCAGATTGACCGTCAGGGGCCGCGCGTCCAGGCGGGTCAGCGCGAAGAGCTTGCCCTGCACCTTGAAGACCGAGGTCTCCGGGGTGAAGGGGAAGTCCTCGACGGTCGCGTTGAAGGACAGGCAGAACGCGCGCAGTTCCTGCGGGGTCATTCCTCCTTCGCCCCCTCCGCCGAGGGTCCGGCCGGGTCGATCGGCTCCACGAGGACCGTCACGATCTTGTTCCGGCGGCCCGCCGACGTCTCCGCGGTCAGGCGGAGTTCACGGCCGTCGGGCAGTTCGACGACCGAGGAGGCACCGGCGATCGGGACCCGCCCGAGCGCCTTGGCGAGCAGTCCACCGACCGTCTCCACGTCCTCGTCGTCGTAGGCCTCGATGCCGTACAGCTCGCCGAGGTCGCCGATGTCGAGGCGGGCGGTGACCCGGTGGCGGTCGTCGCCCAGGTCCTCGACGGGCGGCAGCTCCCGGTCGTACTCGTCGGTGATCTCGCCGACGATCTCCTCCAGGATGTCCTCGATGGTGACGATCCCGGCCGTGCCACCGTACTCGTCGATGACGACCGCGACGTGGTTGCGCTCCTGCTGCATCTCGCGCAGCAGATCGCCCGCGTTCTTGGTGTCGGGCACGAAGGTGGCCGGGCGCATCGCGGTGGACACCAGCTCGGACTCGGCGTCCCGGCTGATGTGCGTCTTGCGGACCAGGTCCTTCAGGTACACCATCCCGACGATGTCGTCCTCGCTCTCGCCCGTGACCGGGATGCGGGAGAACCCGGAGCGCAGGGCCAGGGTCAGCGCCTGGCGGATGGTCTTGTAGCGCTCGATGACCACCAGGTCCGTCCTCGGCACCATGACCTCGCGCACGAGCGTGTCGCCCAGCTCGAAGACCGAGTGCACCATGCGGCGCTCCTCGTCCTCGATGAGGGACTCCTTCTCGGCGAGGTCGACCATCGCACGCAGCTCGGCCTCGGAGGCGAAGGGGCCGCGCCGGAAGCCCTTGCCGGGGGTGAGCGCGTTGCCGATGAGGATGAGCAGGGGCGGGATCGGGCCCATGATCCGGGCCAGCGGGAGCAGCACGTACGCGGCTGCCGTCGCCGTGTTCAGCGGGTGCTGGCGGCCGATGGTGCGCGGGGAGACGCCGACGGCCACGTACGACACGAGGACCATGACGCCGATGGCGACCGCCAGCGCCTGCCAGGTCCGGTCGAACTCCTTCAGGCAGGCGTAGGTGACGAGCGCGGCGGCCGCCATCTCGCACGCCACGCGCACCAGCAGGGCGACATTGAGATAGCGGGTGGGGTCGGCGGCGATCTGCGCGAGCTTCGCGCTGCCGCGCCGCCCGGACCGTACGGCCTCCTCGGCGCGGAAGCTGGAGACGCGCGCGAGGCCCGCCTCCGCGCAGGCGGCGAGCCAGGCGACGACCACGAGGGCGATGGCGCCGATGACGAGCTGGGGGCTCATGACACGGTCGGGGCCGGGGACGGGCCGGTCAGGCCCTTCTCCGCGCGCCAGCCGTCCACGATGGCGGCCTGGAGGCCGAACATCTCGGCCTTCTCGTCCGGCTCCTCGTGGTCGTAACCGAGCAGGTGCAGCACTCCGTGGACGGCCAGGAGCTGGAGCTCCTCGTCCATGGAGTGCTGCGTGGGTGCTTCCTTGCCCTGCCGCTCGGCGACCTCGGGGCAGAGCACGATGTCGCCGAGCAGGCCCTGCGGGGGCTCGTCGTCGTCCTTCATGGGCGGGCGCAGCTCGTCCATCGGGAAGGACATGACATCCGTCGGGCCCGGCAGGTCCATCCACTGGATGTGCAGCTGCTCCATGGCGTCCGCGTCCACGACGATCACCGAGAGCTCGGAGAGCGGGTGGATGCGCATCCGCGCGAGCGCGTAGCGGGCGATGTCGAGGATCGCCTGCTCGTCGACCTCGGTTCCGGATTCGTTGTTGACGTCGATCGACATGGTGCTGGCTTGTCTCCTGCTGCTAAATGTCACAACCCCTTGTGTCCGGCTTTGCCACGGGGCTTGTGGGAGCCGTTCTCGGAGCCGTTCTCGCTGTCGTACTTCTCGTACGCGTCGACGATACGGCCGACCAGCTTGTGCCGGACGACATCGTGCGACGTGAGACGCGAGAAGTGCACGTCGTCGACGCCCTCCAGGATCTCCTGGACCTGCCGCAGACCCGACTTCGTCCCGCTGGGGAGGTCGACCTGCGTCACGTCACCCGTGATCACGATCTTCGAGTCGAAGCCGAGACGGGTGAGGAACATCTTCATCTGCTCGGCGCTCGTGTTCTGCGCCTCGTCCAGGATGATGAAGGCGTCATTGAGAGTACGTCCGCGCATGTAGGCGAGCGGCGCCACCTCGATCGTCCCCGCCGCCATCAGGCGGGGGATCGAGTCCGGGTCGAGCATGTCGTGCAGCGCGTCGTACAGCGGGCGGAGGTAGGGGTCGATCTTCTCGTAGAGCGTGCCGGGCAGGAAGCCGAGCCGCTCTCCCGCCTCCACCGCCGGGCGGGTCAGGATGATGCGGTTGACCTGCTTGGACTGAAGGGCCTGGACCGCCTTGGCCATGGCCAGGTAGGTCTTGCCGGTGCCCGCGGGGCCGATGCCGAAGACGATCGTGTGCTTGTCGATGGCGTCGACGTACCGCTTCTGGTTGAGCGTCTTGGGGCGAATGGTGCGGCCGCGCGAGGACAGGATGTTCTGCGTGAGCACCTCGGCCGGAGTCTCCTGGCCGTCGCCCTCCCCGTTCTCGCTCGCCCTGAGCATGGCGATCGAGCGTTCCACTGCGTCCTCCGTCATCGGCTGCCCCGTGCGGAGCACCAGCATCATCTCGTCGAACAGGCGCTGGACGAGGGCGACTTCACCGGCGTCGCCGACCGCACTGATCTCATTGCCCCGGACGTGGATGTCGGCCGCCGGGAAGGCCTTCTCGATCACGCGCAGGAGGGCGTCGCCGGATCCCAGCACGGTGACCATGGGGTGCTTCGCGGGGACCGTGAAGTGCGCTCGTGCCTGCCCCTGCGCGGGGGTCTGAGCTGTGGGTGTCTGAGTCATGGGCCGGCTCTTGAGGCCTGCGGTTCCTCCTCGTCACGGCCGCGTAGCTGTGAGCGGCCTCGCGTTCCAAGAGTACGACGCGGGAGTGACAGTGCCGTAGGAGTTTTCGGTATGGGCGGGCGCAGGGCATTTCCCCCGGGCCGGTGTGGACAGGCGCGGGGCTTCTCACTCCTGCCGGTGTCGGCCGGCGCCCGCTCACGCCGAGCGGCCGAACCCGATCGTCGGTACCGCCCGCCGCAGCGGCCACGGGCGCGTCACCTCCGGGATCAGCCCCTCCAGGAACGCGTACCGGCGCAGCGCCGTCGGATCCTGGTCGTCGTACGACTGGACCCGGCGCCACCACGCGGCGATCTCGGACCAGCCGGGGGCCGACAGGGAGCCGCCGAACTCCTGTACGGACAGGGCGGCGATCAGGCCGGCGAAGGCCAGGCGGTCGGCCAGCGGCCAGCCGGCGAGCGTGCCGGTGACGAAGCCCGCCACGAAGACGTCGCCGGCGCCCGTGGGGTCCATGGCCTCGACGGCGATCGCCGGAACCTCCGCGGCCTCGCCGGTACGGCGGTCCACGGCGTACGCCCCGTCGGCGCCGAGGGTGACGACGGCCAGCGGTACGTGCTCGGTCAGCGCGTGCGCCGCCGCCCTCGGGCAGTCGGCGCCGGTGTAGCGCATCGCCTCGTCCGCGTTGGGCAGGAACGCCTCGCAGTGTCCGAGGTCGGCGAGCCCCGCCAGGTCCCAGCGGCCGGTGTCGTCCCAGCCGACGTCCGCGAAGATCCGGGTGCCCTCGCTCGCGGCCTGCGCGATCCAGGGGGCCCGGCTGCCCGGCGCGAGGGAGGCGACCGCGGCCCGTGCCCTGGGCGGGCAGTCCGGTGCGGTCTCCTCGGGGGGCGGCTCGTGGCCGTGGGAGACCATCGTGCGCTCGCCCTCGTACGCCATCGAGACGGTCACCGGCGAGTGCCAGCCGGGCACCGTGCGCGACGGGGAGAGGTCGATGCCCTCGCCCTGGGCGAGCGCGTCCCAGCAGTACTCCCCGTAGTGGTCGTCGCCGAAGGCGGCCGCGAGGGAGGTCTTCAGACCGAGGCGGGCCAGCGCGGTCGCCATGTTCGCGACGCCGCCGGGGCTCGACCCCATCCCGCGGGCCCAGGACTCGGTCCCGCGCACGGGGGCGGAGTCCAGCCCGGTGAAGATGATGTCGAGGAAGACCGGGCCCGTGAGGTAGACGTCCCAGGGCGGGTCGCCCGGGGCGCGCACGGCGGCCAGCGGGTCCACGTGGGTCTGGCGGTGCGGTCCCTCTCCGTTGGACGCGATCACGGTGCGCTCCCTGGGGTGGTGCGGATCCAGGCCAGTGTGCACCAAACGCCTCGCGGGGCGGCGCCGGTCACGCCGGTACCGTCCCGCGGGGCGGAGGGGGCGGAGGCCCCCGCCGGTCCCGGGGGACGGGGCCGGGCGGCCGGTTCCGTTGGCCCTCGGGCCCCCGGGCACGGGGTCCGTTGGCCCCCGGGCACCGGCCCACCGGCCCCCGGATCCACGGCCCCCAAGAACCACCGGCCACGGGCCACCGGCAGCCCCTCAGCCCGCAGCCCGCAGCCCGCAGCCCCGTACCAGCGCGGCACCGCAGGCGTGACCCACCCCGGATCGGCCACGCGCATCGCCGCCGCGTCGTCGCGGTCGCGCAGGGAGCCGTCGTCGTCGAGCCAGCGCCGGTGCAGGAACTCCAGCCGGTCCCGGTCGAGTTCGACGCCGAGGCCGGGCGCGTCGGAGACGGCGAGCTTGCCGCCCTCGAAGGTCAGCCGCTCGGTGAGCACGTCCTCCGACTGCCACGGGTAGTGGGAGTCGCAGGCGTGGTGGAGGTTCGGGACGGTCGACGCGACATGGGTCATCGCGGCGAGGGAGATCCCCAGGTGGGTGTTGGAGTGCATGGAGACGCCGACGCCGAACGTCCGGCAGACGGCGGCCAGTTCACGCGTGTTGCGCAGCCCGCCCCAGTAGTGGTGGTCGGAGAGCACCACCTGGACGGCGTCGCGCGTGAACGCCTCCTTGATCTCGGCGAAGGTCGTCACGCACATGTTGGTGGCGAGCGGCACGGACGTACCCGCGGCCACCTCGGCCATCGCCGGGGTCCCGAGCGCCGGGTCCTCCAGATACTCGAGCACGTCTCCGAGCTCCTCAGCGACCTTCAGCGACGTCCGCACGGACCAGGCCCCGTTGGGGTCGAGCCGCAGCGGCTGCCCGGGAAAGGCCTCGGCGAGCGCCCGTACGGCGGCGATCTCCTCCTCGGGCGGAAAGACACCGCCCTTGAGCTTGAAGGACGTGAACCCGTACCGCTCGGTGAACTTCCGTGCCTGCTCGACGACTCCGGCCGGATCGACGGCGGCCCCCCAGTCGTCCTTCTCGCAGGCGACCCCCTCGGGATGGCCGGCCCACTTGTAGAACAGGTACGCGCTGTACTCGACGGCGTCCCGCACCCGGCCGCCGAGCAGCGCGTGCACGGGCAGCCCGAGGGACTTGCCCAGGGCGTCCAGGCAGGCGACCTCGAACCCGGAGACGACGGACAGCCGCAGCTTGTCGGCGGTCTGCACGCCCCGCAGCCCGCCGACGTCGACCTGGTGGTCGACCCGGGCCTGATCGACGGCGACCTCGTCGGCGACGGTGAACAGCCCGTTGAGATCGGACACCTGACGGCCGATCACCTTGTCCGCGAACGGCCGGGCCAGCTCCAGGTACTTGCCGTCGCCGTACGTCTCACCCACTCCGGTGAGCCCGTCCGCGGTCACCACTTCCACGATCAGCCGGGGGGTGTACGGCTGGTGCACGCCCTGGGTGTTGAGGAGGGGCGGGTCGGCGACCAGGATCGGGGTCAGCCGGACTTCGGTGATGGTCAGGTCGCGGGTCACAGGGCGGCTCCTACGAGGTCGAGTCCGGTGCTCAGGAGGGAGGTGAGGTCGGCGAGATCGGCGGCCGAGGGGTCGGTGAGGGGGGCGCGTACGGGCCCCACCGGCCGGCCGCGCAGCCGGGCGGCCGCCTTCACCAGCGACACGCCGTAGCCGGGCACCCGGTCGCGCAGCTCGACGAACGGAACGTAGAACTCACGCAGCAGCTTCTCCACCGCCTTGCCGTGCCCGTCCCGCAGGGCCGCGTGGAAGGCGCCGGCGATCTCGGGGGCGAAGGCGTGCACGGCGGACGAGTAGGCGGGGACGCCGACGGCCGCGTAGGCACGTGCCTGGATCTCGGCGGTGGCAGCCCCGTTGAAGAACAGGAACCCTTCGGGCGCGGCCAGGGTGAGGCGCTGCAACCGGTCGAGATCGCTGTGCCCGTCCTTGAGCCCGACGACCCCCGGAATCCGGGCGATGCGCCGCAGCGACTCGACGCTGTAGGTGACCTGACCACGCTGGTACGCGATGAGCGGCAGCCGGGTCCGCTCCGCCAGCCGCTCCAGCTGCCCGACGAGCCCGTCCTGCGGCGCGGCGACGAGGTAGTGGGGCAGCACGAGCAGGGCATCGGCCCCCGCGTCCTCGGCGATCCGCGCGAACCGGGCGGCCTGGGCCCACCCGTACCCCGTACCGGCGACGACCGGGACCCGCCCCGCGGTCAGCTCGACCGCCGCGGTCACTACCTGCCGGTACTCGTCCTCGTCCAGCGAGAAGAACTCGCCGGTGCCGCAGGCGGGGAAGACGGCGCCGGGTCCAGCGGCGAGCTGCGTCTCCAGGTGCGCGCGGAAGCCGTCGAGGTCGAGGGAGCCGTCGTCGTGGAAGCTCGTCAGCGGGAACGACAGCACCCCGCGGGCCATCCCGCCGCGCAGCCGCTCGACGACGGCCGCCGTACCGGTATCGGTATCGGGACCGGTGCCCGTGCCCGTATCCGTGTCCGTATCCGTGTCCGCGCTCACCCTCACCGCCGTCATCATCTCCGGATCATCTCCGTATGTAGATGTCATCCATATATGGAGATGGAGATTAGATACGCGAACACCGACCGTCAATGGCGCCTCGCCCCCGCGTTTACGATCGCCGCATGCCGGAACCCACGGACGAGCGCGGCGTGCGCGAGGTCAAGTCGGCCGCGCGCACGGTCGACCTGCTGGAACTCCTTGCCGCCCGCGGCGACCGCCCCGCGCGCCTGACGGAACTCGCGGACGAACTCGACGTCCCCCGCAGCTCGATGTACGCACTGCTCCAGACCCTCGTCACCCGGGGCTGGGTCCGCACGGACGTCACGGGTTCCCTGTACGGCATCGGCATCCACGCCCTGCTGACGGGCACGAGCTATCTGGACTCCGACCCGCGCGTCCGCGTCGTACGCCCCTACCTCGACGAGGCCTCGGAGGCGCTCGGCGAGACGATCCACCTGGGACGCCTCGACGGCACCGACGTGGCGTACCTGGCCACGCGCGAGTCGCACGAGTACCTGCGCACGATCAGCCGGGTGGGCCGCCGTCTCCCCGCCCACGTCGGCGCCCTGGGCAAGGCGCTCCTGGCGGAACGCCCCGACGAGGCACTGCCCGAGGGCCCGTACGAGCAGGCCACACCCCACACGCTCACGACCCGCGAGGCCCTCGCCGCCGACCTGGCCCGCACCCGGGCCCGCGGCTACTCCGTCGACCGCGAGGAGGGCGTCCTCGGCATCGTCGGCTTCGGCTTCGCCCTGCGCTACGACACTCCCGCCCAGGACGCGATCAGCTGCTCGGTGCCGGTGGCCCGGCTGACCCCGGCACACGAGGAGCAGATCGTGACGGTGATGCGCGACATCCGGGCGAAGGCGGAGGCGGCGGCCCCGGGCCCGGCAGGGGCACCACGCTGGCGGTGACCGGGACTTCGCCGTCCGGCACCCCGGCCCGGCCCCGGCCGCCCACCAGCCAAAACGGGCGCATTTACCCGGCTACCCCCACCCCAAACGCAATGTGCCCCACATCACACCCCCCGCCCTTCTCCCCCCACCGCGTGCTTGATACAAATTGCCCGCGCGTTCCTGTCCGTCGACGGGCGTCGCCCAACCCCCCTTCTTGAGCCGCTCATTTCGCATGCCCTGGGAACGCCCGTGTCCGCCCGCACCACCACGCCCTGGCCCCTCGTCGCCCTTTTCACGGCCGGGTACCTCGCCGCGTACCTGCTGCCGACCACCGTCGGCAGACTCGACGCCGGTCTCCCCCTCTCCGCCACCCAAGCCGGTTCCATCGGCAGCGCCCTGCTGCTGAGTTCGGCCACCGCCGGCTTCGTCCTCGCCGCCAAGGTGGACCGCTTCCCCGGCGGTCCCCGGCGCCTCGCCCGCGCCGGCCTCCTTCTCGCCGCCGCCGGCTACGGCACCGCCGCCCTCACCCACACCGTCCCCGCGGTCATCGCGGGAGCGGTCCTCGGCGGGCTCGGCTCCGGCACCGCCACCACCGTGGCGGCCACCGGAATCGCCGCCCGGCACGACCCCCACCGCGCCTCCACCCTCGGCCTCCTGAGCGTCTCCGCCCTGGCCGGCGCGCTTTATCTGACGATCCCTCACCTCGGCCCGGGCCACGGCCTCCCGCTCGCCGCGCTCGCCCTCACCGCACTGCTCACCTGGCCCGCCACCCACCGTCTCCCCGCCACCGCACCCACCCCGCACACCGCGCCCCGCGGGACGGGCCGCCTGCCCCACCCCCGTTCGGGCCTGCTGCTCGCCACGGGCATCCTGTTCTGGTCCCTCTCCCAGAACTCCCTGTGGGGTGTCAGCGGCCGCATCGGCCTCACCCAGGCCGGCCTCACCGAGGTCACGGTCGGCGCGGTCTTCGCGGCAGCGCTCGGCGCGGGACTCCTCGGCGTGTCGGCCGCGGGCGCGCTCGGCCCGCGGCTGGGCCGCGCCCTGCCCATCGGCGCCGGCACCGCGCTCATCGCGGTGTGCATCGCCGTCAGCGCCTCCGCCACCGATCTCCGCACCTTCGCGACGGGCGAGATCGCCTGGAACGCGCTCTACCCGGTCGTGCTGTCGTACCTGATCGGCCTGGCCGCCTCGCTCGACCCGCGCGGCCGCTGGGCGGTCCTGGTCGGCTCCGCCTCCTCGCTCGGCACGGCGGCGGGCCCCCTCGCCGGCAGCCTGCTCTCCGCGCGGGCGGGCTACCCCGCCATGGGCGCGATCCTGGCCGTCGGCCTGCTGGTGGTCGCCCTGCCGCTGACCGCCGTGGCCCTGCACACCGGCGGCCGCCCGCTCCTGCCCAGCACGATCCGCCGCCGCGGCGGCGCCCCGGCGCAGCCGGCGGTCCTGGAGATCCCCCTGGACACACCGGCCGTGCCGAACCGGGGCGCGTACGACACAGCAGGGCCCCGGCAGGCAGCAGCCGCACCGGGGCCCGGAGCCTCCTGAGAACGCGCCCCGCTACGGCCGGCCCGGGAAGTCGTACGCCTCGACCTCGGCGAGATACCGCGCCCGCCGCTCCTCGTCGTGCTCCAGGAAGGACGCGACGAACGAGTTGCGGGCCAACTCCCGCATCCGTTCCTGGTCCAGCCCCAGCGCGTCCCGTACAGCGTGGAAGTTGTCCGCGACGTACCCGCCGAAGTACGCGGGGTCGTCGGAGTTGACCGTGCACAGCAGCCCGGCGTCCAGCATCGCGGGCAGCGGGTGTTCCGCGAGGACGTCCACGGCGCGCAGCCGCACGTTCGACAGCGGGCACAGCGTCAGCGGCACCCGCTCCCGGACGAGCCGCTCGACGAGCGCGTCGTCCTCCATGCACCGCAGGCCGTGATCGATCCGCTCGACACCCAGCACGTCCAGCGCCTCGGTGATGTACTCGGGCGGCCCCTCCTCCCCGGCGTGCGCGACGCGGCGCAGACCGAGGGCCGCGGCGGCCTCGTACACCTCGCGGAACTTGGCCGGCGGGTGCCCGACCTCGGCGGAGTCGAGACCGATGCCGATGATCCGGTCGAGGTAGGGCTTCGCGGCCTCCAGCGTCTCGAGCGCCGACTCGGCGGACTCGTCCCGCAGGAAGCACATGATCAGCTGGGTGGAGACCCCGTGGTTCTCGGTACTCCTGCCGAGGGCGCGCCACAGCCCCTCGACGACGGTCCCCATCGCCACCCCCCGGGCGATGTGGGCCTGCGGGTCGAAGAAGATCTCCGCGTGCCGCACGCCCTGCGCGGCGGCCCGCGGGAGATACGCGTTCGCGAGGTCCTCGAAGTCCTGCTCGGTCCGCAGCACGGCCATGAGCTCGTAGTACAGGTTCAGGAACGACTGAAGGTCGTCGAACTGATACGCCTTGCGGAGCTCGTCCGTGTGCGCGTACGGCAGCGGGACACCGTTGCGCGCGGCCAGCGCGAAGGCCAGCTCGGGCTCCAGGGTGCCTTCGATGTGGAGGTGCAGTTCAGCTTTGGGGAGGGGCATCGACGTATCGTACGGGCGTTTTAGTGGCGTTTCGGAACCGGCACTCGCAGCAGATCGTGCGCCACGGTCAGCTCACCCTCGAACCCGCCGGCCCGCGCCTCCCGCTCGAATGCGTCGGGGTCGGAGTAGCGCTGGCTGAAGTGGGTCAGTACGAGATGACGTACCCCCGCGTCCTTCGCCACCCGCCCGGCCTGGCCTGCCGTCAGGTGCCCGTGGTCCTCGGCGAGTTGGTGATCCCCGTCGAGGAACGTCGACTCGATGACGAGCATGTCGCACCCCTCGGCGAGCGCGTGCACGCCCTCACACAGCCGCGTGTCCATGACGAACGCGAACCGCTGCCCGTGCCGGACCTCGCTCACGTCCTCGAGCGAGACGCCCCCGATGGCCCCCTCCCGCTGGATCCTCCCGACGTCGGGCCCCTTGATCCCGTGCGCGGCGAGCCGCTCGGGCAGCATCCGCCGCCCGTCGGGCTCGACGAGCCGGTACCCGAAGGACTCGACGGGGTGGGAGAGCCTGCGGGTCTCGAGCACGTACGCGGGCGTGTCGGCGATCACGCCGTCGGCGGCGACCGGCGCCTCGGTGAGCGCCACGGTCTCCCGGTACGCCGTGGCGTACCGCAGCCGTTCGAAGAACCGCTGCCCGGAGCCCGGATAGTGCGCGGTGATCTCGTGCGGCACCCGGTCGAGGTTGATCCGCTGGATGACCCCGGCGAGCCCCAGCGAATGGTCCCCGTGGAAGTGCGTGACACAGATCCGGTGCAGATCGTGCGCGGCGACCCCCGCGCGCAGCATCTGCCGCTGGGTGCCCTCGCCGGGGTCGAAGAGGATGCCCTCGCCGTCCCAGCGCAGCAGATAGCCGTTGTGGTTGCGATGCCGGGTGGGAACCTGGCTCGCGGTGCCGAGGACCACCAACTCACGTACGGACATGTCGAGTTACCCGGGCGGCCACTGCATGCCGCGCCCGCCGATGACGTGGGCGTGGGCGTGGAAGACGGTCTGTCCGGCGCCGCTGCCGGTGTTGAAGACGACCCGGTAGCTCTCGAGCTTCTCGTCCCGGGCGACCTCGCCGGCCTCGCGGAGCACATCGGCGGCGATCGCCGGTTCGGCGGCGGCGAGGGCGGCGGCGTCGGGGTGGTGCACCTTGGGGATGACCAGCACGTGGGTCGGTGCCTGGGGGTTTATGTCGCGGAAGGCGACGGTGGTCTCCGTCTCCCTCACGAGGGTCGCCGGAATGTGCCCCGCGACGATCTTGCAGAACAGGCAGTCGTCCTGCGGCTCTCCCGCCATGTGCGTGCCTCCCTCGAACCGGATGATCGTTACCTCGGCATCGTATCGAGCGCGGGGGGCGACCACTCCCAAGGGCGGTCACCCCGGCGCCGCGTGCGCTACGACTCCGGCAACGACGGGGCCGTCTTCGCCGGGTTCTCCTCGAGGGCGGCCAGGGCGATCCGGATCGCCTCGTCGAGCTGGACGTCCCGGCCGGCCGCGTGGTCCTGCGGGGTCTGGACGACCTCGACGTCCGGGTCGACGCCGTGGTTCTCCACGCCCCAGCCGTAACCCTCCAGCCAGAACGCGTACTTGGGCTGGGTGACCAGCGTCCCGTCGACCAGCCGGTACCGGCTGTCGATCCCGACCACGCCGCCCCACGTCCGCGTGCCGACCACGGGTCCGATCCCCAGGGCCTTGATCGCCGCGTTGACGATGTCGCCGTCGGATCCGGAGAACTCGTTGGCGACGGCGACGACCGGTCCGCGCGGCGCGTCCTCGGGGTAGCTGTACGGCCGCATCCCGCGCGGCAGGTCCCACCCCACGATCCGGCGCGCCAGCTTCTCGACGACCAGCTGGGAGGTGTGGCCGCCGCGGTTCTCGCGGACGTCCACGACCAGTCCCTGCCGGGCGACTTCGATGCGCAGGTCGCGGTGGAGCTGCGCCCATCCGGAGCCGACCATGTCGGGCACGTGCAGGTACCCGAGCCGTCCGCCGGACTTCTCGTGGACGTACGCCCGCCGGTCGGCGACCCACGCGTGGTACCGCAGCGGCTCCTCGTCCGCGATGGGCACCACGACCGCGTGCCGCGGATCCCCGCCGCCGGACGGCGAGATCGTCAGCTCGACCGGCTTGCCCGCCGTCCCGACGAGCAGCGGCCCCGGCCCGGTCACGGGGTCGACCGGCCGCCCGCCGACGGCGATGACCGCGTCCCCGGCCCGCACCGCGACGCCCGGCGCGGCCAGCGGGGCGCGGGCGTCGGGGTCGGAGGTCTCCGAGGGCAGCACCCGGTCGACGCGCCAGCTCCCGTCCTCGTGCCGGGAGATGTCCGCCCCGAGCAGCCCCTGCTGCCGGTCGCCGGCCCAGCCTCCGCCCGCGGGGGAGACATAGGCGTGCGAGGTGCCGAGCTCGCCCTGTACCTCCCAGAGCAGATCGACCAGGTCGTCGTGTGTCGCGACCCGTTCGAGGACCGGCCGGTAGCGTGCCAGTACGCCCTCCCAGTCGACCCCGGCCAGGTCGGGCCGCCAGAAGTTGTCCCGCATGAGGCGGCCCGCCTCGTCGTACATCTGCCGCCACTCGGCGGCCGGGTCGACGGTCTGCCGTACCCGGGACAGGTCCACCGTGATGTTGGTGTCGCTCTCGTCGTCGTTCGAGGCGCGGCGGTCGCTGGGTACGACCTTGAGCTTGCCGTCGGTCCACAGCAGGACCCGTTTGCCGTCGCCGCTGACCGCGAGGTGGTCGGCGTCCGCGGCGAGGTGCTCGATGCGCTGCTGGGCGAGGTCGTAGCGTTCGAGTTCGGTCTTCGGGTCCGGGTCGTCCGGGGTGGCGCGGGAGGCGCCCAGCACTCCGCGTACCGGGTGGCGCAGCCACAGCACGCCGTCCTTGGCGGCCCGCAGGCCCGAGTAGCGGGCGGCCTCGACGGGGAACGGCACGATGCGGTCGCCGAGCCCGTCCAGGTCGATCCGGGTGCTCGGGGCGCCTTCGCTGTCGGGCGTCTCGTCCTTGTCGGGCGCGTCGAAGGGGCGTCCGTGCCGCTGCGGCCCGAAGGGGGACGGGGTGGTGGCGGCGAGGGTGATCAGATGCGGGCGCGAGCCGCCGACGAAGGCGAGGTCGAAGACGTGCTCGTCGTAGACCGGGTCGAAGGAGCGTGCCGACAGGAAGGCGAGGTGCTTGCCGTCGAGCGTGAACGCGGGCGCGTAGTCCCGGAACCGCAGCGGCGTCGCCTCGGTCACCGACAGGTCGGCGGTGTTGGCGAGCTTGAGCTGGCGCAGCGGTCGCGGACCGGGGTGCGACCAGGCCAGCCACGCCGAGTCGGGTGAGAAGACGAGGCCGGTGACGTCCCCGTCCTCGCTGCGGTCGACCTCCCGCACCTCTCCGGTCTCCTGTTCGACGAGCAGCACCCGCCCGTCGTGCGAGGCGACGGCGGCCCGGCTGCCGTCGGGGGCCATCGCGAGCCCGACGACACGGCCGAGCTGCCCGGCGGCGAGCCGGCGCGGGATGGCGCCGGGCGCGGCACCGGTCGCCGGGGCGAACTCCAGGGCGTCCTCGCCCTCGGCGTCCGTCACCCACACCACGTGCTCCTCGCCGTCCACGCGGAAGGTGCGCGGCAGCCGGGCGCGTACGCCGTGTTCGGCGGCGAGGGCGCGGGCGGGCCCGGAGCGGTGGGTGACCCAGTGGACGGCGCCGCGGACGGAGATCGCGCTGCCGCGTCCGGTGTGGTCGGGCGCGGCGGCCCCGAACCAGCGGGCCGCGCTCACGGGGTGCGGCTGGAGGTCGGCGCGCTGTCCGCCGAGCCGGATGTCGAGGCGTCGCGGCTCGGCCCCGTCGAGGTCGTCGAGGAGCCACAGCTCACCGGCCGAGGAGTAGACGACGCGGGTGCCGTCGGTGGCCGCGTGCCGGGCGTAGAAGCCGTCGATCGGGGTGTGCCGGCGCAGGTCCGAGCCGTCCGCGAGGGAGGAGTACAGCGCCCCGACGCCTTCGTGGTCGGAGAGGAACGCGACGCGCTCTCCCACCCAGGACGGGTACTCGATGTTCCCGTCCAGGTCCGCGTGGAGGCGTACGAACTCGCCGGCCTCTTCCCCCTCGGCGTCCCGGTCGATCCACAGCTTGCCCGCCGTACCGCCGCGGTAGCGCTTCCACCAGGCCGCCTCGCGCCCCATGGGAGCGGACAGCAGGAGGACGCCGGGGCCGCCGTACGAGACGTCGCCGACGGGCCCGTACGGCAGGGTGGTCGCGGGGCCGCCGTCGAGCGGGACGGCGCGGGCCCAGCTGCGGCGCAGTGAGGCCTGCCCGACCGTGCTGATGGCGAGCACCTGTCCCGCTGGGGTCCAGCCGCGCACCTGGGTCCTCGAACTGCCCCAGTGGGTGAGGCGTCGGGCGGGGCCGCCGTCGACCGGGGCGATGTGCACCTCGGGGGCGCCGTCGCGGGTGGAGGTCCAGGCGACGGTCGTGCCGTCGGGGGAGATACGGGGGTGGGTCACCGGAACGTTGTCGGCGCTCACCCGCCAGGCTCTGCCGCCGTCGAGGGGGGCGACCCACACGTCGTCCTCGGCGGTGAAGGCGACCAACTCGCCATGGAGGTGCGGGAACCGGAGATACGCGGGCGATGCGGGCTGTGTCACCCAATCACCCTAAGCAGCGACCGCGCCCTCGGGGAGGGGTTTGGATCACTTGCCCTCATCGGCTCCGCACGTCACTTCCCCTGGACCGGCCAGCAGGTGGGGTCGCCCTGGCACCAGATGGTCCTCGTCACGGTGACGGTGGGGCCCGGCTGTCCGGGGCTCGGCCGGTAGGTGACGGGCGGGGTGTACGTGGGCGTACTGGCGGCGTCGCAGTTGCCGAGGCCGTTCACGTGGAACCACTCCTTGCCGCCGACCGTGGCGGTGAGGTTTCCGCGGACGCACTTGCCGTCGACCGCGCGGGTGACCTTCCCCTTGACGGTGATCTTCTTGCCGTCCGAGGTCTGCCCCCGGCAGTCGACGGTGGCGACGGTGTTCGTGCTCGCGGTCGGCGAGGACGACTTGCCGGGCGTGTAGGCCTTGTTGCCGTTCCCGTACGTGGCCGTGCAGCTGAGCCAGCGGACGTTCACATGCTGCCGTTCGAGTTCCGTCGTCGCGGTCCGGTCGGTCGTGTACGCCACCGCGGCCGTGCTCAGATCGCCGGGCTGGCACGCGACGGCACCGCCCATGGCGACCACCGCGAGTCCGGCCGCCGCGGCCAGCCGGCGCCCGGGCGGGCGCTGCCCGCGCGATCGCCGCCCGCCTGGACGCTGCGTGAGCGGACGCTGCCTGAGTGGACGCCGCCAAATCAGCCTCAATGCCCCCATGGAGGGCAGCCTCCCACCGTCCCGCGCGTCGCGGTAGACCGCATGCGGCCACTCGGGGCGCGCCCACGTCACAATCGAGTCTCGCCCCGCCCCGCCCACCCGTGCCCTCGGGGTCCTTGAGGTGGGCGCCGCGCCTGCGGTCGGTCATGGGTGCAGGCAGGCGGCACAGTCCGCGACGAGCAGCCGTACTTGGGCGAGTTCCACGCTGTCCCCCGCGGAGGTCAGGACCAGCGGCCCGTACGGGCGAGCAGCAGCGCCGTCGCCACGGTCCCGGCGGTCGATGTGCGCAGCACGGTGCGCCCCAGGTGGAACGTCTTCGCGCCCACCCCGGTGAAGAGTTCGATCTCCTCGGGAGAGATCCCGCCCTCGGGGCCGACCACCAGCACGATCGACCCGGACGTGGGCAGTTGGGCCGTCGCGAACGGCTCGGTGCCGTGCTCCGTGTCCTCGTGCAGCACCGCCGCCAGATCCGCCGTGGCGAGAAGTGCGGCGACCTGCTTGCTCGTCATCGCGCCCGCGACCTCGGGGAAGCGGACCCGGCGGGACTGCTTGCCGGCCTCGCGCGCCGTCGACCGCCATTTGGCGAGCGCCTTCTGGCCCCGGTCGCCCTTCCACTGCGTGATGCAGCGGGCGGCCGCCCACGGGACGATCGCGTCGACGCCGGTCTCGGTCATGGTCTCGACGGCCAGTTCGCCCCGGTCGCCCTTGGGCAGGGCCTGGACGACGGTGATGCGCGGCTCCTCCGGCGGCTCCTCGGTCACCGAGTCCATCTGGACGATCAGCCGGTCCTTGCCCTCGGTGCCGAGCACCACGCAGTCCGCCCACCGTCCGGCCCCGTCCGTGAGGACGACGTCCTCACCGGGCCGCAGCCGCTTCACGGAGACGGCGTGCCGTCCTTCGGCGCCGTCGAGCACGTAGTGTCCGCCACCGCCCGCGTTGAAATGCTCGACCACGAACACCGGTGCGGTCATCGCGCGCCACCGCCCGACAACGCTGTCTTCGCGGCCTCGACCTCGTCGGCCAGGGTCCGCACCAGCTGTCCGGCGGGCAGTTCGCGGGCCATGCGGTGGCCCTGGCCGGCCCACAGCGCCATGCCCTGCGCGTCGCCCGCCTTGGCCGCCGCCTTGCGCAGCGGCGAGGTGAGGTGGTGGACCTCGGGGTAGGCGGCGGGCGCGTACGGCCCGTGCTCGCGCATGAAGCGGTTGACCAGGCCGCGCGCCGGACGCCCGGAGAACGCGCGGGTCAGCTCCGTGCGGACGAAGAGCGGGTTGGTCAGCGCCTGCTTGTGCAGGGCGTTGGCGCCGGACTCGGGCGTGGCGACGAACGCCGTGCCGAGCTGGGCGGCGCTCGCGCCGGCCGCGAGGACGGCGGCGATCTGGCTGCCCCGCATGATGCCGCCGGCGGCGACGATCGGGAGCGTCACGGCCTCGCGGACCTGCGCGAGGAGCGAGAGGAGGCCGATCCCCGCCCCGTCCGCCTCCGGGTTGTCGCGGTGGGTGCCCTGGTGGCCGCCGGCCTCCACGCCCTGGACGATCACCGCGCCGGCGCCCGCGCGCTGCACGGCGAGGGCCTCGTCGACGGTGGTCGCGGTGACCAGGGTGAAGGTTCCCGCGCGGGCGAGGGCCTCCAGGACGTCGCGGGCGGGGCAGCCGAAGTGGAAGGAGGCGACCGGCACCGGGTTGTCGAGGAGGACGGCGAGCTTGGCGTCGTAGCCGTCGTCGCGGCCGCTGTCGGGATCGCCGAGCTCGGTCTCGTACCAGGACGCCTCGCCGGCGAGCTGGTTGGCGTAGACCTCGACGGCGGCGGGGTCCGCCTGCTCGGGCTGCGGCATGAAGAGGTTCACGCCGAAGGGGCGGCCGGTCAGCCCGCGTAGCTGCTTGATCTCCTGGTACATGCCGTCGGCGGTCTTGTACCCGGCGGCGAGGAACCCGAGCCCGCCGGCCTCGGACACGGCGGCGGCGAGCTGCGGCACGGAGACGCCGCCCGCCATGGGGGCCTGCACGATCGGATGTGGGAAGAGATCGGTCAGCGCGGAGGACATGACGGCATGTTGTCACGTCCTCCGTACAAGTCCGAATCCGGCCGTGCTGCTGGCATAGGCCGGCGGAATGGGCTCGCGTCAGGCGGCGCGGGCACCGTCCTTCGGGGGCGAGATCAGGCCATCCGGCCCTGCGACCGTACTCGCGCCCCGTCCGTCGGTCCGGGGCGGCAGCCACCGGACCGCACCCATGTCAGCGGCCGTTGAACGCGTCCTTCAGCCGCGAGAACAGTCCCTGCTGCCCCGGCTGGAACTGCCCCGTGGGCCGCTCCTCGCCACGCAGCTTGGCCAGTTCACGCAGCAGGCGCTCCTGCTCGGGGTCCATCTTCGTCGGCGTGGTGACCTCGACGTGGACGATCAGATCGCCCCGGCCGCCGCCCCGCAGATGCGTGATGCCCCGGCCGTGCAGCGGGATCGACTGACCGGACTGCGTGCCCGGGCGGATGTCGACCTCCTCCATGCCGTCCAGCGTCTCCAGCGGGACCTTCGTGCCGAGGGCCGCCGCCGTCATCGGGATCGTGACCGTGCAGTGCAGGTCGTCGCCGCGCCGCTGGAAGGTCTGGTGCGGCAGCTCGTGGATCTCGACGTACAGATCACCGGCCGGACCGCCGCCGGGGCCGACCTCGCCCTCGCCCGCGAGCTGGATCCGTGTGCCGTTGTCGACACCGGCCGGGATCTTCACGGTCAGGGTCCGGCGGGAACGCACCCGGCCGTCGCCCGCGCACTCCGGGCACGGCGTCGGAACGACCGTGCCGAAGCCCTGGCACTGGGGGCAGGGGCGGGACGTCATGACCTGGCCCAGGAAGGACCGCGTCACCTGCGAGACCTCACCGCGGCCGCGGCACATGTCACAGGTCTGCGCGCTCGTCCCCGGGGCGGCACCCTCGCCGCTGCACGTCGTACAGACGACGGCCGTCTCGACCTGGATGTCCTTCGTCGTGCCGAAGGCCGCCTCGTCGAGCTCGATCTCCACCCGGATCATGGCGTCCTGGCCCCGGCGGGTGCGCGAGCGCGGTCCGCGCTGCGACGCCGTGCCGAAGAACGCGTCCATGATGTCGGAGAAGTTGCCGAAGCCACCGGCGCCGAAGCCGCCCGCGCCTCCGCCGCCGCTCTGCGAGAGCGGGTCACCGCCGAGGTCGTAGACCTGCTTCTTCTGCGGGTCCGACAACACCTCGTAGGCGGCGTTGATCTCCTTGAAGCGCTCCTGCGTCTTCGGATCGGGATTGACATCCGGGTGCAGCTCGCGAGCGAGCCGCCGGAATGCCTTCTTGATCTCGTCCTGAGACGCGTCGCGGCGCACGCCGAGTACGGCGTAGTAGTCCGTGGCCACTTACGACTCCGCCAGGATCTGTCCGACGTACCGTGCCACTGCGCGTACCGCTCCCATCGTTCCCGGGTAATCCATGCGGGTCGGTCCGACCACGCCGAGTTTGGCTACTGCCTCGTCGCCCGAACCGTAGCCGACGGAGACCACGGACGTGGAGTTGAGTCCCTCATACGCGTTCTCGTGACCGATCCGTACGGTCATGCCCGAATCCCCGGCCGAACCAAGCAACTTGAGGAGCACGACCTGCTCCTCCAGCGCCTCGAGGACCGGCCGGATCGTGAGAGGGAAGTCATGTCCGAAGCGGGTGAGATTGGCGGTGCCGCCGATCATCAGCCGCTCCTCGGTCTCCTCGACGAGCGTCTCCAGAAGAGTGGAGAGCACGGTCGTGACCGTACCCCGGTCCTCGGGATCGAACGCCTCGGACAGGTCCTGCACGAGCTGCGGCACGTCCGCGAAGCGACGGCCGGCGACCCGGCTGTTGAGCCGCGCGCGCAGATCCGCGAGGGACGTCTCCCCGAACGGCGCCGGGCAGTCGATCATCCGCTGCTCGACCCGGCCCGTGTCCGTGATCAGTACCAGCATCACGCGCGCGGGGGCGAGCGACAGCAGCTCCACGTGCCGCACGGTGGACCGCGTCAGCGACGGGTACTGCACGACGGCGACCTGCCGGGTGAGCTGCGCCAGCAGCCGCACGGTCCGGCCGACGACATCGTCGAGATCGACGGCGCCGTCGAGGAAGTTCTGAATCGCGCGCCGCTCGGGCCCGGTCATCGGCTTGACGCCCGCGAGCTTGTCGACGAAGAGGCGGTAGCCCCTGTCCGTGGGGATGCGGCCCGCACTGGTGTGCGGCTGCGCGATGTAGCCCTCGTCCTCCAGCGCCGCCATGTCGTTGCGCACGGTCGCCGGGGAGACTCCGAGGTTGTGCCGCTCGGTGAGCGCCTTGGAACCCACCGGCTCCTCGGTGCCGACGTAGTCCTGGACGATGGCGCGCAGCACCTCGAGCCTGCGTTCACTGAGCATCGCGCACACCTCCAGTCGTCCGCTCGCCGTTTCTCCTGGCACTCAGCGCGCGCGAGTGCCAGCATCCCCGCGCCCAGTGTACGGCTGTGAGGTACGGCCCCGGCAAGGGCGGTCCTGCGAAGTCGTGCCGAGGTGACCGACCTGTCCGGTGGTGTCCTGCCGGGCGGGGCGGCTGGGGCTAGCGTCTCCGTATGCGGGTGACTTGGGAAGAGGCGGGATGGGAGAGCGTGGCGCCGTTCGTCGGGCGGCGCCGGCTTCCGGGGTGGGACTGCACGGTCGGGCTGGTGATCGGCGACAGCGCGGCCCTCATGATCGACGCGGGGTCGAGTCTGCGGGAGGGCGCGCTGCTGCGGGCGGAGGCGCAGCGGCTGCTGGGACCCGGCCGCCGTGTGACGCATCTCGCGCTCACACACCCCCATTTCGATCATGTCTTCGGCGCGGCGGCGTTCTCCGGGGTGGAGGTCTTCGGCGCGGTCGGCCTGGACACGGCCCTCGCGCACGGCCGCGAGGAGCTGCGCGCGGACGCCGTGCGCAACGGCCTGGACCCGCGCGCGGCGGAGGGGGCCGCGGACCTGCTCGTACGCCCCCGCCACCATGTCTTCGGCGAGTGGACCCTGGACCTGGGCGGCGAGGTGCAGGTGCTGCTGGCGAACGTGGGTCCCGGTCACACGGCGTACGACCTGGCCGTCCTGGTGTCCTCCTCGCCGGAGGTCGTCTTCTGCGGCGACCTGGTGGAGGAGTCGGGCGAGCCCCAGGCAGGGCCGGACGCGATCCCGTCACACTGGCCGGCGGCCCTGGACCGGCTGCTGGACCTGGGCGGACAGGACGCTGTGTACGTCCCCGGCCACGGAGCCACGGTGGACGCGGCATTCGTCCGGACCCAGCGGGACGAACTGGCGGCCCGCTTCGGCATCGCGTAGCGACCCGCTTCGGGACGGCGTGGGCACGCCGGATTGCGGGACTCCCGGCGTGTCGGGGCGCCCCGCTCCTCCGTCTCCCGCCGCGCTTCTCCTATCGTCATGCGAATGCGCCAGTACTCGCCGGATCTGACCCCGCCGTGGAAGAAGCCCAAGCCCGTGCCCGAGGTCCCGGCGGACCCGGGTCTGGTGGTGGAGGAGCCCGGCACCGGCTTCTGCGGGGCGGTGATCCGCTGCGAGGCGGGCACGGTGACGCTGGAGGACCGCTTCGGCAAGCACCGGGTGTTCCCGCTGGAGCCGCGGGGCTTTCTGCTGGAGGGCCGCGTGGTGACCCTCGTCCGCCCGTCCGGCAACGCTCCCGTACGCCCCACCCGTACCGCCTCCGGTTCGGTGGCCGTCCCCGGCGCCCGCGCCCGGGTGGCCCGCGCCGGCCGCATCTACGTCGAGGGCCGCCACGACGCGGAGCTGGTCGAGAAGGTGTGGGGCGACGATCTGCGCGTCGAGGGGGTGGTGGTGGAGTACCTGGAGGGCGTCGACGACCTGCCACGGATCGTCACGGACTTCGCCCCGGGCCCGGACGCGCGCCTCGGCATCCTGGTCGACCACCTGGTCCCCGGCACCAAGGAGTCCCGCATCGCGGAGTCGGTGACGAGCGAGTACGCCTTGGTGGTGGGCCACCCCTACATCGACGTGTGGGAGGCGGTGAAGCCGGCGTCGGTCGGCATCCAGTCCTGGCCCCGTGTCCCCCACGGCCAGGACTGGAAGAAGGGCGTGTGCCGCGCGCTCGGCTGGCCGGAGAACACGGGCGCGGCCTGGCAGCACATCCTGTCCCGCGTGCGCTCCTACAAGGATCTGGAGCCGGAGCTCCTGGGCCGGGTGGAGGAGCTGATCGACTTCGTCACGGCCGGAGGTCCGGCCTGACCCCCGGACAAGCGCCGGACCCCGGCCGCCGACGGCTCAGTCCACCAGGTCCCTGACCACCGCGTCCGCGAGCAGCCGCCCCCGCAGCGTGAGAACGGCGTGGCCGGCGTCGTACGGGCCGGGCTCCAGGAGGCCGTCCGACAGTGCCCGGCGGGAGGCGGCCAGGCCGTCGGGGCGGAGCAGCGACAGCGGGCAGCCCTCACGCAGCCGCAGTTCGAGAAGAACGCGTTCGACGCGGCGGTCCTCCTCGGAGAGGAGTTCGCGTCCGGCGCCCGGGGACTTCCCCGCCGCCAGGGCGCCCGCGTAGGCCCCCGGGTGCTTCACGTTCCACCAGCGCACCCCGCCCACGTGGCTGTGCGCGCCGGGTCCCGCGCCCCACCAGTCGGCGCCCCGCCAGTACAGCTCGTTGTGCAGGCAGCGGCCCGCCTCGGAGGTGGCCCAGTTCGACACCTCGTACCAGTCGAAGCCCGCCGACGACAGGATCTCGTCGGCGATCAGGTACCGGTCGGCGTGGACGTCGTCGTCCGTCATCGGGACCTCGCCGCGGCGGATGCGGCGGGCGAGCTGTGTGCCCTCCTCGACGATCAGGGCGTACGCGGAGATGTGGTCCGGGCCCGCGCCGAGCGCCGCGTCCAGCGAGGCCCGCCAGTCGTCGTCCGTCTCCCCCGGTGTGCCGTAGATCAGGTCCAGGTTGACGTGGTCGAAGCCCGCCGCCCGCGCCTCCGCGACGCACCGCTCGGGACGGCCGGGCGTGTGCGTGCGGTCGAGCACCTTCAGTACGTGCTGCCGGGCGCTCTGCATGCCGAAGGAGACACGGTTGAAGCCGCCGGCCCGCAGGGTCGCGAGGTACGCCGGGTCCACCGACTCCGGGTTCGCCTCCGTCGTGACCTCCGCGTCGTCGGCGAGGCCGAACTCGTCGCGGACCGCCCCCAGCATCCGTACGAGGTCGTCGGCGGCCAGCAGCGTCGGCGTACCGCCGCCGACGAACACCGTGCGCACCGGGCGGGGGTCGTCACCGAGCACCTTGCGGGCCAGGCGTACCTCGTCGATCAGCGTCTCGGCGTAGTTGTCGCGGGAGGCCAGAACGCCTCCCGTGCCGCGCAGCTCGGTCGCCGTGTAGGTGTTGAAGTCGCAGTAGCCGCAGCGGGTCGCGCAGTACGGCACATGGAGGTAGAACCCGAGGGGACGCTCGGCAGCCCCGGCCAGGGCGTGCGCGGGCAGCGAACCGTCGTCGGGGACGGGTTCGCCGTCGGGAAGTGCGGAAGGCATGCCTTCCATTGTCCAGCACCGGCGGGGATGCCCGTTTACGTTCCTTCTCCCCGGCTCGGTGCTCCGCGCTCCGCCTGTAACACCAGCAGCGCCAGATCGTCCTCCGGCGGGCGCGCCCCGAACTCGTGCACCAGCCGTCTGATGCGTTCCGCGATCAGCTCGGCGCTCAGCCCCGCGCACCCCGCCAGCGCCGCCGCGAGACCGTCGCCGTCGTCGAACTGGTGCGAGCCGCTGCGCCGCTCGGTCACCCCGTCCGTGACGCACAGCAGCGTGTCGGCGGGGTGCAGCTCGAAGGTCTCGCAGGTGTACGTCGCGTCCTCGACGACCCCGAGGAGCGTCTGCGGCTGAGCCACGGGCCGTACGTCGCCGTCCGGGGTCAGCAGCAGCGGCAGCGGATGCCCGGCGGAGGCGAGCGTGCACCGCACCCCGCCCTCGAAGGGGACCAGCTCGCCGTAGAGGAGGGACAGGAAGCGGTTCTGCGGGCCCTCGTCGGCGCCGAGACCGGGTCCGCCCGCCGCCACCAGCGCCCTGGCCGCCGCGTCCGCCGCCTCGGTCGCGTCGTCGAGGAGGAGCTGGTTGAGGCGGTCCAGGACGTCCGCGACCTGGTAGCCCTCGCGCGCCAGGAGCCGCAGCCAGGGCCGGGCGAGCCCGATCACCACGGCGGCCTCGGGCCCCTTGCCCTGCACATCGCCGACGGCGAAGCACCAGCGCCCGTCCCCGGCCGGGAACAGGTCGTAGAAGTCACCGCTGGGTCCGCCCTTGTCGAGCGGCTCGTACACGAGGGCGCTGCGAACCCCGGGGATCTCGGCGACCGCGCCGGGCAGCAGTCCGCGCTGGAGGACCCGGCTGATGGTGGCCTGGCGCGCGTACTGGCGGGCCGCCCCGATGGCGAGGGCCACCCGGCGGCTCAGGTCCTCCACGAGGCCGGTGATCTCGTCGGGGTAGCGCAGCAGCCCGGCCCGCCCGATGACCAACGTGCCGAGCGGACGGCCGCCGGCGATCAGCCGGTACGCGAGCGCCGAGCCGCTCGCGCCGTGCGGGCCCAGTGCCTCGGCGGGCCAGGGCGCGGGCACGGGCCGGGTGCGCACCGACTCGGGCAGCCGGGGCGGGTGCCTCTCCAGCGCCCGGCGCAGGTCCTCGATGCGGTTCTCGCTGCCGTGCCAGACGCGGGCGAGCCGCGGCCCCGGAGCCATGCCCGTCTCGGGGCCGCGCCAGCCCGTCGCCTCGTCCTCCAGCCACACCGCGCACCAGTCGGCGAGCCGCGGTACGAGGAGCTGGCCGGCGAGCGCGGCGACCAGGTCCTCGTCGAGCTGTCCGGCCAGCAGGTCGGAGGCCTCGGCGAGGAAGGAGAGCGCGCCCCGGTTGAGCCAGTCGTGGTCCTGCGTGCCGCGTGGACCGGAGGCCTCGGGGTGGCCGGAATTCTCGGCGAACCCGATACCGAGCCCGATACCGAGCCCGGAATCGAGCCCGGAATCGAGCCCGGAGCGGTCGGGGTGCTCGGGGCCCTCGAAGGGCTCGAAGTGCTCGGAGCCCCCGACGTGCCCGAAATGGCCGGGATACCCGGGGTGCTCCGGCCCGAATATCTCGTCCGCCCGCAGCCCGCGTCCGAGGGAGCGCTCCCCGGCGTACGCCCCGATCCCGTCCTCGACGACCGGTGTCCCCTCGACGGGCAGCACGCCGTCGCCGGCCGGCGCCCCGTCGACAGGCAGCGCCCCGTCGACGGGCAGCCGGGCCCAGACGGTCTTGGCGCCGGTGCGGTACGTGATGCCCCAGGCCTCGGAGAGCGCGGAGACGAGCCGCAGGCCGCGCCCGTACTCGGGCGTGCCGTAAGGGCGTTCGGCGGCCGCGGTGCCGTAGGGGTGGCCCGCGGCTTCGTCCCGTACCGCACGCGAAGGGTGGCGGTCGGAGACCTCGACGACCAGCCCGGCCGGCTCCTCCTCGGACTCGTCGATGCGGCACACCAGGTCGACGTCCGTACCGGCGTGCACGACGGCGTTGGTGACGAGTTCGCTGACCACCACCACGGCGTCGTCGGAGAGCCGGCCGGGCAGTGACGCGGCGCCGGACAGGCCGAGTTCGGCCCAGTCGGCCAGCGCCTCGCGGACGAAGCGGCGGGCGGCGCCGGGCGCGAGAGAACCGCCGGGCAGCGTCGTACGCACAGTCGTGCGCCGTCCCGCCCCCTGGTGCGCGGGCGCGCCGGGGGCGCGGGATACCGCGTCCCGCTGCGTCTCCCGTTGCGTGGGAAAGGCCCCCATGGACAGCTCCCCGAGCAGATCGGACGAATACACCTCAGTTGATGCGGACAGAGTGACAGACTGGCCGCGCCCATAAGCGTCGAGTTACCGAAGTGGGCCGCCATGAGTGAGAACAGTGCTACGCGAGTGCTCGAAGACGGACAGATTCGAGCATCGGATCTGCGTCCGCTGCTCGCCGCCATGACCGCCGCCCGGGACGGAATCTTCACCCGGGTGCCGGAGACGGGGCACGGCCTGGTGGCCGAGCTGAGCACGGCCTTCAACCAGATCATGGACCGGAACGCCCACTTCAACTCGGAAGTGCAGCGCGTACGGCGGGAGCTGGTGCGGCACGGCCGGCTCGACGAGCGGCTGTCGGCGAGCCCGGGGCAGGGCTACTGGGCGGCCCGGGTCAGCGATGTGAACCAGCTGCTCGACGCGCTGGTGGCTCCGGCGGCGAACGCGACGCGGGTTCTGGACGCGGTGGCGGGCGGCGATCTGACCCAGCGGGTCGATCTGCACGACGGCAACCGGCAGTTGCGCGGAGATCTGCGCCGCCTGGGCCGGGCGGTCAACAAGATGGTCGACCAGCTGTCGCTGTTCACCGGCGAGGTGACCCGGGTGGCCCGCGAGGTCGGCACCGAGGGGCGGCTCGGCGGGCGCGCCAAGGTGCAGGGCCTGTCGGGGAGCTGGCGGGATGTGACCGAGGCGGTCAACACGATGGCGTCCCGGCTGACCGCGCAGGTCCGCGACATCGCCCTGGTGACCACGGCGGTGGCCCGCGGCGACCTGACCCGAACGGTGACCGTCGAGGCGACGGGTGAGCTGCTGGAACTGAAGCTCACCGTGAACACGATGGTCGACCAGCTCTCCGCGTTCGCCGACGAGGTCACCCGGGTGGCCCGCGAGGTCGGCACGGAGGGCCAGTTGGGCGGCCGTGCGCAGGTGCGCGGGGTGTCGGGGGTCTGGAAGGACCTCACCGACAACGTCAACTTCATGGCGTCGAACCTGACGTCGCAGGTCCGCAACATCGCCCAGGTCACCACGGCCGTGGCCAACGGCGACCTCAGCCAGAAGATCACGGTCGACGCACAGGGCGAGATCCTCGAACTCAAGTCGACGATCAACACGATGGTCGACCAGCTCTCCGCCTTCGCCGACGAGGTCACCCGGGTGGCCCGCGAGGTCGGCACCGAAGGCAACCTGGGCGGCCGTGCCCAGGTCAGAGGCGTGTCGGGGGTATGGAAGGACCTCACCGACAACGTCAACTTCATGGCGGACAACCTGACCTCGCAGGTCCGCAACATCGCGCTGGTGTCGACCGCCGTGGCCCAGGGCGACCTCGGCAAGAAGATCACGGTGGAGGCGAAGGGCGAGATCCTGGAGCTGAAGTCGACGATCAACACGATGGTCGACCAGCTCTCCGCCTTCGCCGACGAGGTCACCCGGGTGGCCCGCGAGGTCGGCACGGAGGGCAACCTGGGCGGTCAGGCGCAGGTCCGGGGCGTGTCCGGCGTCTGGAAGGACCTCACCGACAACGTCAACTTCATGGCCCTGAACCTGACTTCGCAGGTCCGCAACATCGCGCAGGTGACGACGGCCGTCGCGAACGGCGACCTGTCGAAGAAGATCACCGTCGACGCCCGCGGCGAGATCCTCGAACTGAAGGACACCGTCAACACGATGGTGGAGCAGCTGCGCGCCTTCGCCGACGAGGTGACGCGCGTGGCCCGTGAGGTCGGCACCGACGGGCGGCTCGGCGGGCGCGCGCAGGTGCTGGGCGTCTCCGGCGTCTGGCGCGATCTGACCGACAACGTGAACTACATGGCCGACAACCTGACCTCGCAGGTGCGGAACATCGCGCAGGTCGCGACGGCCGTGGCCCAGGGCGACCTGTCCAAGAAGATCGACGTGGACGCGCGCGGCGAGATCCTGGAGCTGAAGACCACCATCAACACGATGGTCGACACGCTGTCCTCCTTCTCCTCGGAGGTCACACGGGTGGCCCGCGAGGTGGGCAGCGAGGGCCAGCTCGGCGGCCAGGCACGGGTCGAGGGCGTGTACGGCACCTGGAAGCGCCTGACGACGAACGTGAACGAGCTCGCGCTCAACCTCACCACCCAGGTCCGCGCGATCGCCGAGGTGGCGTCCGCGGTGGCGCAGGGCGACATGTCGCGGTCCATCTCCGTGGAAACGCGTGGCGAGGTCGCCGAGCTGAAGGACAACATCAACCTGATGGTGGCCAACCTCCGCGAGACCACCCGCGCGAAGGACTGGCTGGAGTCGAACCTGGCGCGTCTCGCCGCGCTCATGCAGGGTCACCGGGACCTGATGGAGGTCGCGGACCTGATCCTGCGCGAGCTGACGCCGCTGGTGAACGCCCAGTACGGCGCGTTCTTCCTGGCCGATCCCGACGAGGACGGCGCCTCTCTGCGCACGACCGTCCCCGCGAAGGGGCTCGCGTTCATCGCCGGATACGGCTCGGCGCACTCGGTGACCGTCGACACGGGCGGCATGCCGGTCCACGGCCTCGTCCGCCAGGCCGCGCGGGAGAAGAAGCGGATCCTGGTGGAGGAGGCCCCACCCGACTACATCAAGATCAACAGCGGTCTGGGGGAGGCGGCCCCCGCGAGCGTCGTCATCATCCCGATCCTCTTCGAGGACAAGCTCCTCGGCGTGATCGAACTCGCCTCCTTCTCCCGCTTCTCCGATGTCCACCTGGCGTTCTTCGACCAGTTCGTGAACACCATCGGCGTCGCGATCAACACCATCATCGCCAACTCCCGCACGGAGTCCCTGCTCGGCGAGTCCCAGCGCCTCGCCATCCAGCTCCAGGACCGCTCGGACGAACTCCAGTCCCAGCAGGCGGAGTTGCAGCGCTCCAACGCAGAACTGGAGGAGAAGGCGGCCCTGCTGGCGACATCGTCCCAGTACAAGTCGGAGTTCCTGGCGAACATGTCGCACGAGCTGCGTACGCCGCTGAACTCGCTGCTGATCCTGGCCCGCCTGCTCTCCGACAACCCGGACGGCCATCTCTCCGACCAGGAAGTGCAGTTCGCGACGACGATCCACCGCTCGGGCTCCGACCTGCTCCAGCTGATCAACGACATCCTCGACCTGTCGAAGATCGAGGCCGGCCGGATGGACGTACGCCCGAAGAAGCTCCCGCTGATCAAGCTGCTCGACTACGTCCACGCCACGTTCCGCCCGCTCACGATCGACCGGGGGCTCGCCTTCGACGTCGCGGTCGGCGAGGACGTACCGCGCGAGATGTACTCGGACGAGCAGCGCCTCCAGCAGATCCTGCGCAATCTGCTGTCCAACGCGATCAAGTTCACCGCGAGCGGCCGGGTCGAGCTGCGCGTGGGCCGGGTCAAGGACCCCGAGCACCGCTACACCCGCGAGGACAGCGAGGAAGTGATCGCCTTCGCGGTCTCCGACACCGGCATCGGCATCGCGCCGGAGAAACTCCCGGTGATCTTCGAGGCGTTCCAGCAGGCCGACGGCACGACCAACCGCAAGTACGGCGGTACGGGGCTCGGGCTGTCCATCAGCCGGGAGATCGCCGGTCTGCTGGGCGGCCGGATCATCGCCGAGAGCGTCCCCGGCAAGGGGTCCACCTTCACGCTGTACGTCCCGGTCGTCAGCCCGGGCCACGCGGCGACCGGGCCGGCGCCCGAGGAACGTCCGCTGCCGACGCCCGAGCAGCTGTCCACCGAGTCGTACATCACCCACGATCCGGAGGACTCCTGGCCTGCGCCCACCAAGCTGGAGGAGTGGCAGGTGGGGCGCGCGGGGCAGGTGCTGCCCGGCCGGCGGGTGCTGATCGTGGACGACGACATCCGCAACGTCTTCGCGCTCACCCATGTGCTGGGCCGCGTCGGCATGCCCGTCCTGTACGCGGAGAACGGCCGCGAAGGCATCGAGACGCTGGAGCGCAATCCGGACGTCGAACTCGTCCTGATGGACATCATGATGCCGGAGATGGACGGCTACGAGACCATCTCCGTCATCCGCCGCACCCCGCGCTGGGCGGGCCTGCCCATCGTCGCGCTGACCGCGAAGGCGATGCCGGGAGACCGCGAGAAGTCCATCGCGCGCGGCGCCAACGACTACGTACCGAAGCCGGTGGACGTCGATCAGTTGCTGACCGTCGTCTGCGCGCTCCTGGACCCCGAGGGCGCGGACGCCGAGGAGCGGGACGACTTCGCCGAACCCACCGATCCGGGGCCGGTCACATCCGGGGAGCCCGCGGTCCCGCCGCTGACGGAGTGAGGCACAGTCACCATGAGCGCTGAGGAAACGACCGACGAGCGCGCCAGCATCCTCCTGGTCGACGACATGGAGGACAACCTGATGGCGCTGGAGGCCGTCCTGGGGTCCCTCAACGAGCCGCTGATACGCGCACGGTCGGGCGAGGAGGCGATGAAGGCGCTGCTGCGGCGGCGGTTCGCCGTCGTCCTGCTCGACATCCGCATGCCCGGTATGGATGGCTTCGAGACCGCCGCGAACATCAAACGGCTCGACCAGACCAAGGACGTCCCCATCATCTTCCTGACGGGTACGGACGCCGACGCGGGCTACGCGTTCCGCGGATACGCGACCGGCGCGGCCGACTATCTGACGAAGCCCTTCGATCCCTGGGTGCTGCGCGCCAAGGTGAGCGTCTTCCTCGACCTGCACCGCAAGAACCGCCAACTGGAACGGATGCTCGCCCGCGAACAGGAACGGTTCGACGAGCTGGCGGCCCGCCTGAGAGAGATAGGGACACGGGTGGCGTCGAGCGACCACCAGGAGGTCCTGGAGCTACGCCACCACGTGCAACAGATGGAGGAGCTGTTACGGGGGATGCGCCAGGGGCGGGGCGTCTGACGCCCCGCCCCTCCACGAACCTGCGCTCAGGGCGGGGTGTGTGACCCCCCGCCCCTCCAGGGCCGCTCAGGCCTCCCGCGACCCCGCGTACATCTCATCGATCAGGTGCTCGGCTGCATCACCGCGGGGGACGACCCCCGCACCCCCAGCCGACCCCGAGACCACCCGAACCCGACGCCTAAGCCTCCCGCGACCCCGCGTACATCTCGTCGATCAGATGCTTGTACTCGCGTTCGACGACCGGGCGCTTCAGCTTGAGGCTCGGGGTGATCTCGCCGTGTTCGATGTCGAGGTCGCGCGGCAGGAGGCGGAACTTCTTGATGGTCTGCCAGCGCTGGAGGCCACCGTTCAGTTCCGTGACGTAGCCCTCGACCAGGGCGACCGTCGCGGGCGCGGCGACCACGTCGGCGTACGACTTGCCGGCCAGGCCGTTCTCCTTGGCCCACTCCAGGATGGACGGCTCGTCGAGGGCGATGAGGGCCGTGCAGAAGTTCCGGTCGGCGCCGTGCACCAGGATGTTGGAGACGTACGGGCACACACCCTTGAACTGGCCCTCGACCTCGGCGGGCGCGATGTACTTGCCGCCCGAGGTCTTGATGAGGTCCTTCTTGCGGTCCGTGATGCGCAGATAGCCGTCGGGGGACAGCTCGCCGATGTCGCCGGTGTGGAACCAGCCGTCCGGCTCCAGCACCTCGGCGGTCTTCTCCGGCAGCCCGTGGTACCCCTCCATGATGCCGGGGCCGCGCAGCAGGATCTCGCCGTCGTCCGCGATCCGCACCTCGGTGCCGGGCAGCGGCTTGCCGACCGTGCCGGTGCGGTACGCCTCGCCGGGGTTCACGAAGGAGGCCGCGGAGGACTCCGTGAGGCCGTACCCCTCCAGGATGTGGATGCCGGCGCCGGCGAAGAAGTAGCCGATCTCGGGCGCGAGCGCGGCACTGCCCGAGACGCACGCGCGCAGGTTGCCGCCGAAGGCCTCGCGGATCTTGGCGAAGACGAGCGCGTCCGCGACCTTGTACTTGGCGCCGAGCCCGAACGGCACGGAGGCCGCGCCGGTACGGCGGAAGTTGTCCTGGCTGACCTTGGCGTACTCGCGGGCGACCTCGGCCGCCCACTGGAAGATCTTGTACTTGGCGCCGCCACCCGCCCGCGCCTTGGCAGCGACCCCGTTGTAGACCTTCTCGAAGATGCGCGGTACGGCAGCCATGTACGTCGGCTGCACCACCGGCAGATTCTCGATGATCTTGTCGACGCGGCCGTCGACGGCGGTGACATGCCCGACCTCGATCTGCCCGGACGTGAGCACCTTGCCGAAGACGTGCGCGAGCGGCAGCCACAGGTACTGCACGTCGTCCGCGCTGATCAGACCGGTCCCGGCGGTGGCCTTCGCCATGTACGACCAGTTGTCGTGCGGGAGCCGGACACCCTTGGGGCGGCCCGTGGTGCCGGAGGTGTAGATGAGGGTGGCGAGCTGGTCGGAGGTGATCGCGCCGACCTTCTCCTTGATCAGGTCGGGGTTCTTCTCCAGGTGGGCGGCGCCGCGGGCCTCCAGCTCGGCAAGGGTGAGAACCCAGTCACTGCTCTCCACGCCCGTGGGGTCGATCACCACGACATGGGTCAGCGCGGGAAGCTCGGCGCGCTTCTCCACCGCCTTCGCGAGCTGCGCCGCGTCCTCCGCGATCAGCACCTTGCTCTCGGAGTCGGCGAGGATGAACGCGGACTCGTCGGCGTTGGTCTGCGGGTAGATCGTGGTCGTGGCCGCGCCGGCGCACATGATGCCCAGGTCGGCCAGGATCCACTCGACCCGCGTCGAGGAGGCGAGGGCCACTCGCTGCTCCGGCTGCACACCCAGCTCGATGAGGCCGGCCGCCACCGCGAAGACCCGTTCGGCGGCCTGCGCCCAGCTCAGCGACTTCCAGTCGTCCGGGCCCTGGCCCGCGGGGGCGCCTCCCTGCTCGGGCGAAGCCGAGAGCTTGGGGGACGGTACCGGGTAGCGGTAGGCCTCGGCGTCCGGCGTGGCCGCCACGCGCTCCAGGAAGAGGGCCGCCACGGACGGCGGACGGTTCTCGATCAGGGTCTGTGTGTCGCTCACGACATCCTCCGGGGCCCGCGACAGTGCGTGCGACTGGCTCGATCGACTGCATCGACTGCTGTGCGGCTGGCTGGTTGCGGCTGTTGTTTAACTCGCGAGTAACTACCGAGCAGAGATCAGAGTAGAGCGCGTCCGGCCGGTGCGTAAGGGGCGACGCCCTGTCACTTCCTCCCAAGAACCACCGGGCGGACGCGCGAGGGCCCGCCGCGCCGGAGCGCAACGGGCCCTTGAAGCCGGGATACGGGGGGTGCCGGGTGGCTACTTCTTGCCCTTGGCCGAGCCGCCGCTGTCGTCGCTGGACAGAACGGCGATGAAGGCCTCTTGCGGAACCTCCACAGAGCCCACCATCTTCATCCGCTTCTTGCCCTCCTTCTGCTTCTCCAGCAGCTTCCGCTTACGGGAGATGTCACCGCCGTAGCACTTGGCGAGGACGTCCTTGCGGATGGCGCGGATGGTCTCGCGGGCGATGACCCGGGAGCCGATGGCCGCCTGGATGGGCACCTCGAAGGCCTGCCGCGGGATGAGCTCGCGCAGCTTGGCGACCAGCCGCACACCGTACGCGTACGCCGCGTCCTTGTGCGTGATCGCCGAAAAGGCGTCGACCTTGTCGCCGTGCAGCAGGATGTCGACCTTGACCAGGCTGGAGGCCTGCTCGCCGGTCGGCTCGTAGTCGAGGGAGGCGTAGCCGCGGGTCTTGGACTTCAGCTGGTCGAAGAAGTCGAAGACGATCTCCGCGAGGGGCAGCGTGTACCGGATCTCGACCCGGTCCTCGGACAGGTAGTCCATGCCGAGGAGGGTGCCGCGCCGGGTCTGGCACAGCTCCATGATCGAGCCGATGAACTCGGAGGGCGCGAGGATCGTGGCGCGTACGACGGGCTCGTACACCTCACTGATCTTCCCCTCCGGGAACTCGCTCGGATTGGTGACCGTGTGCTCGCTCCCGTCCTCCATGAGGACGCGGTAGACCACGTTGGGCGCGGTGGCGATGAGATCGAGCCCGAACTCGCGCTCCAGCCGCTCGCGGATCACGTCGAGGTGCAGCAGCCCGAGGAAGCCGACGCGGAAACCGAAGCCCAGCGCCGCCGAGGTCTCCGGCTCGTAGACCAGCGCGGCATCGTTGAGCTGGAGCTTGTCGAGGGCGTCGCGCAGCTCGGGGTAGTCGGACCCGTCCAGCGGATACAGCCCCGAGAAGACCATGGGCTTGGGGTCCTTGTAGCCGCCGAGCGCCTCGGTCGCACCCTTGTTCAGGGTGGTGATGGTGTCACCGACCTTGGACTGCCGGACGTCCTTCACACCGGTGATGAGGTAGCCCACCTCACCGACGCCGAGGCCGTCGGCCGGCTTCATCTCGGGAGACGAGACACCGATCTCCAGCAGCTCGTGGGTCGCGCCGGTGGACATCATCCGGATCCGCTCGCGCTTGTTGAGCTGACCATCGATGACTCGTACGTACGTCACGACACCGCGGTAGGAGTCGTACACGGAGTCGAAGATCATCGCGCGGGCGGGCGCGTCGGCGACACCGACCGGGGCCGGGACCTCGGCGACGACCTTGTCGAGCAGCGCCTCGACACCCAGGCCGGTCTTGGCGGAGACCTTGAGAACGTCCTCCGGGTCGCAGCCGATGAGGTTGGCGAGCTCCTCGGAGAACTTCTCCGGCTGAGCGGCCGGCAGGTCGATCTTGTTCAGTACGGGGATGATCTTGAGGTCGTTCTCCATCGCCAGGTAGAGATTGGCGAGAGTCTGGGCCTCGATGCCCTGGGCGGCGTCGACGAGCAGGACCGTGCCCTCACAGGCCGCGAGGGACCGCGACACCTCATACGTGAAGTCGACGTGCCCAGGGGTGTCGATCATGTTGAGGATGTGGGTGTTACCCGGCTCCTGGGTGGGCGCCCAGGGCAGCCGTACCGCCTGGGACTTGATCGTGATGCCGCGCTCGCGCTCGATGTCCATGCGGTCGAGGTACTGAGCGCGCATCTGCCGCTGGTCGACCACCCCGGTCAGCTGGAGCATGCGGTCGGCGAGCGTGGACTTGCCGTGGTCGATGTGCGCGATGATGCAGAAATTGCGGATCAGAGCCGGGTCGGTACGGCTCGGCTCGGGCACATTGTTAGGGGTCGCGGGCACGCAGGGTCCTGTCTCTTGAGGCGCCTGTCGCCTCGGGTCGGATCGATACGTAGGCTCCATGGTCCCACGGGCGGGGCCGTGCGACCGGTTTGGGCTGGTTGAAGGGGGTCCGAGCTCGGGTTTAGGCCGGTCGGACCAGGACTGGTAGCCTGGGTGGCTGTGTCTCCTGCCCTCTCTGCACGAGGCACTCCTGAAGAAATCAAACGGTGCGTGAGGCATCCCCTCGCGCGCCTGAACCTGAAAAGGCTCATTCGTGGCGAACATCAAGTCCCAGATCAAGCGGAACAAGACGAACGAGAAGGCGCGCCTTCGCAACAAGGCCGTCAAGTCTTCGCTCAAGACCGCGATCCGCAAGGCCCGTGAGGCTGCTGCCGCGGGTGACGTCGAGAAGGCCACCGAGTACCAGCGCGCTGCCGCGCGTCAGCTCGACAAGGCCGTCTCGAAGGGCGTCATCCACAAGAACCAGGCCGCCAACAAGAAGTCGGCGCTTGCTTCCAAGGTCGCGCCCCTCAAGGGCTGACACTTGATCCAACCGCTGGAGGAACCAGAGCGGGCCCTCTCATCCGCTCCCGTCCAGCACCCCGGGTCTGTACGCGACTGCGTTCGCCACGCGGGTACGGACCCACAAGCTTGACCCGAAGGCCCTGCCGTCTGTCCTTCCCCAGGACGGGCGCGGGGCTTTTCGCATACCCACCCGGGCTACCGACGCCTTGACGCTGCTCGGCCGCCTCCTGCACCCAGTCCGCCGACACCTTTGCGTTTTTCGGGCCGCCTCAGGCGCTTTCAGCCCGTCCGGCGTTTGAGGACGAGGCCGTGCAGGCCGAAGCGGGGGTCTGGGGGCGGCAGCTCCCAGGGACGGGATGGGACGGGTAGGGGCGGCGGGGGCGAATCCCGCGCAGCCGTCACCACGGCCGCCGGCTCGCTCACGCACATACGACCGGCCCGCTCACGCACATACGACTGGCTCGCTCACCCCAAACGAGGCGGGCCCCACAGCCCCGTACTCCCTACCCGCGTCGAGACCGCGCCGCCCCAGCAATGGCCACGACCGCCTTCTCCAGGGCGTACTCGGGATCATCCCCGCCGCCCTTCACTCCGGCGTCGGCCTCCGCGACCGCCCGCAGCGCCACAGCCACCCCGTCCGGCGTCCACCCCCGCATCTGCTGCCGAACCCGATCGATCTTCCACGGCGACATCCCCAGCTCACGCGCCAGATCGGCCGGCCGCCCACCCCGAGCGGACGACAGCTTCCCAATGGCCCGCACACCCTGCGCCAACGCGCTGGTGATCATGACCGGCGCAACCCCGGTGGACAGCGACCAGCGCAACGCCTCCAACGCCTCCGCCGCCCTCCCCTCGACCGCCCGGTCCGCCACCGTGAAGCTCGACGCCTCGGCCCGCCCCGTGTAGTACCGCCCGACCACCGCCTCGTCGATCGTCCCCTCGACGTCCGCCGTCAGCTGGGACACCGCCGACGCCAGCTCCCGCAGATCACTCCCGATGGAGTCGACAAGTGCCTGGCCCGCCTCGGACGTCGCGGACCTCCCCAACGCCCGGAACTCCCCGCGCACAAAGGCCAGCCGGTCCGCCGGCTTCGTCATCTTGGGGCACGCGACCTCCCGCGCCCCCGCCTTGCGCGCGGCATCCAGCAGGCCCTTGCCCTTGGCGCCGCCCGCATGCAGCAGCACGAGGGTGATCTCCTCCGCGGGCGCCCCCAGGTACGACTTCACGTCCTTGATCGTGTCGGCCGAGAGATCCTGCGCGTTGCGTACGACCACGACCTTGCGCTCGGCGAAGAGCGACGGACTGGTCAGCTCGGCGAGCGTGCCGGGCTGCAACTGGTCCGAGGTCAGGTCACGTACGTCCGTGTCGGCGTCGGCGGCCCGGGCGGCGGCCACCACCTCCTGTACGGCACGGTCGAGCAGGAGGTCCTCCTGGCCCACGGCAAGCGTGACGGGGGCGAGAGGGTCGTCATGTGCGGTCTTCTTGGCCATCGCGCCAAGCATCCCACGCGCCACTGACAACGCACCCACGCCCGACCTCCCCCGGCTCACCCCAAATCCGGGCCACGGCCGCCTCGCCCGGCGCCGGGCCCACGGCCGCGTCGCCCAGCGCCGGGCCGACGGGCACCTCGTTCAGTGCCCGGTCTAAGGCTCCTCCCGCCACCCGTCCCACTCCCCCGCGAACTCATCCAGCTCCTTCGGATCGAGCCGCCCCCTCTCGTCCCGTAGCACGAGGAGCCACTGGGCATCCTCGGCGTCGTCCTCACCAGCGAGCGCATCCCGTACGAGCTGCGGCTCCTCGTCGAGTGCGAACCGCTCCCCGAGCGCCTCCGCCGCCTCCTGAGCGGCATCACGGTCGGGCAGCACCAGCACATGTCTCACATCACTCACGGAGCCATTTTCCCGCTACGCCCGGCATTACCGACGCCCGGGTCGGCCACGGAAGCCGCAGGCGCGGACCGCTACTGGTCCATCCGCATCCCGACCTCGGCGAGGCCCGCCCCCCAGCCTGCACACCCCTCCGCCGAGTACCCCAATTACCCGATTTCGCCCCTCTTTTGCACGGTCGGCACCTGATCGAGCTCGATCCCGAACCGCTCCCGATAGACCCCCAGCACCTCCTCGTCCGTGCCCAGATCCGACACCTCCTTCCGGCCGTCGGCCGCCGTCACCGTGAACCTGCGACCGCTGAGCGTGATCCGCCCTCCGTCCTCCGTGACCCGCGAGCACACCAGCGACTGTGTGAAATGCGACTTCGGCGACGTGCTGTGCCACCACAGCCCGGCCACGAAGTCCCCGAGCACCCTCGGTCGCGTCTCCAGGCGGTACTGGGGCTTGCCGTCCCTCAGCACATCGAGGTCCCCGGATGCCGCCGACCCACCGCTGCTCCGCGCTCCCGCCGCGTCCACCCCCGCTTCGATCACCCGGAACGTGCCGCCCGGATCCACCTGCTCACCACGCTCCCCGAAGGCCAGCGGATAGTGACTGTGCGCCCCGAAGCCCACATCGGCCAGCCAGTCGCCGCCGTCGACCGTCCGCACCCGCAGCGCGAGATGGTCGTACGGCACTCCGAGCCGACCCTCCTCCCCGTACACCCGTGCCGCGAGCAGCGTCACGTCGAAGCCGAGCGACTCCAGCAACGCCCCGAACGCCCCGTTCAGTTCGTAACAGAAGCCGCCCCGTCGCGCGCCCACGACCTTGTCCAGCAGCCGCTTCTCGTCGAGCACGATCTCCTCGCCGAGATGGATCGACAGGTTCTCGAACGGCACGGTGCGCAGATGGTGCAGTTGAAGCTCGCGCAGCACATCGACGGTGGGCCACGCGGGGTGTGTCACGCCGATACGACGGAGGTAGGCGTCAGCCTGGGCGGAATTCATGGCATCAGTCTCTCGCCACCCGCAGCTCCGCGCCCGCACCGGCGACGGCGATCGCCCCGTCCTCGTCCGTCCGCAGCACCAGCGCGCCCTCGTCCCGCAGCGCCTTGACCGTGCTCGGCGCGGGATGGCCGTACGGGTTTCCGAAGGCTCTCGACTAGTAGTTCTAGGAGAGCCCCACCGTGGCAGCAAAACAGCAGGTCAGCGGCCCCGCGCAATCGACCCGACAGAGCACGCCCGTGACCACTCAGCTCAGGGGCGTGTCCGTCCTCCGCCTGTCCGTACTGACCGATGAGACCACCAGCCCCGAACGTCAGCGCGCTGCCAACGCTGCTGCCGCCGCTGGTCTCGGTATCGACCTGGGCGACCGGGAAGCCGTCGACCTGGGAGTAAGCGCAAGCAAGACAACGCCTTTTGAGCGGCCGGAGTTGGGCAAGTGGCTCCGCCGTCCGGACGATTTCGACGCGCTGTGCTTCTGGCGTTTCGACCGTGCCGTCCGGTCAATGGCTGACATGGACGACCTAGTCAAGTGGGCGCGAGAAAACAAGAAAGTGATCGTCTTTGCCGAGGGACCGGGCGGACGGTTGACGCTCGATTTCCGTAACGGTGTCGACCTCATTACCGAACTGATTTTGAAGATCTTCGCTTTCGCCGCGCAGTTCGAGGCTCAGTCCATCCGAGAGCGAGTCATCAGCGCGCAGGATGCAATGCGAGTCATGCCCTTGCGCTGGCGTGGTTCGCGTCCGCCGTACGGCTACATGCCCGCGCCACTCGACGGCGGAGGATGGACCCTGGCTCAGGACCCGGAAGCTGTGGCAGTCATTGAGCGCATCATCCTGGAGCTCATGGGAGACCCCAGTAAGAGTGTGCTCGGCAAAAGCGCAGCAGACGTCGCCCGAGGACTTAACGCGGATGGCATTCCGTCCCCCCGCGACCATTGGAGCCTCAAGAAAGGGCGCGACACAGGCGGAAAGACAGGCGGCCGGGCAGGCGAGACCGTGACCCGTGGGCGCTTCACGTGGCGCCACGGCAGCATCAAAGAACTGCTCACCTCTGAGCGCATGTTGGGCTGGAAGACACAGGACAACAAGCCCGTGAGGGACAGCGAGGGTAAGCCCGTGATGGCTACCGCTGAGCCGATCCTCACCCGTGAGGAATTCGACGCAATCGGCGCAGTGTTGTCCGAGCGATCCGTCGATAACAAAAAGGTCGACCGCGTAGACACCATGGCGCTTTTGCTCCGCATCATCCATTGCGAAGGCTGCGGACAGCGCATGTACCTGCACCGACCGTCCGCCAACAGCAAGAGCACCAGCAAGACGGAGACGTACAAGTGCGGCGCACTCACCAGGGGGCAAAAGTGCGATGCCCCGTCCATCATCAAGCGCGAATGGGCGGAGGAATACGTCGAGCGTCAGTTCCTATGGATGCTCGGCGCGCTGGAAGTAACGCACACCCGCACCATTCCGGGATACGACCCGCAGCCCGAGATTGACGCCACCCTCGCTGAGTTCGAAGAGCACCAGGCGCAGAGGGGACGTCAAAAGTCCAACGCAGGCAAGGCGGCATGGCAACGGCACGCCGATTCCCTCGACGCGCGACTCGCTGACCTTGAGAGCCGGGAAAAGACTCCGCCACGCGTTGAGGAAATCCGGTCCGGCAAAACGTATTCGCGAATCTGGGCAAGTGCAGATACCGCAGGCAAGCGCAAGATGCTCCAGGATGCCGGGGCGCATCTGAACGTCAAGCGCAGTTCTCGGGGCGGCTGGCGCAAGCTGGATGAGCGGCGGGTCGACTTCACAGTCCGCGACCCATTCTTCGCTGAGGCAGCAAGCGAACTCACGTCCATGGGAGACGAATTGGCCGCGAACGGCTGACTCTATCTGAACCACCGAAAACGAATGGCACCGGTCCGGCCGGACTTTGGCGAGTAGACGGACCGGTGTCCCTGAATGGGAAGGCACCAGCATGACACGCGAGCAGTGGGAGACGACACAGGAAGCCGCAGAGGCCGCCTGGTTCCGCAAGGCTGAGTGGCAGCGGATCACGCGCCAACTGGAAGCCCTGTACGGCGCCATGCGGGCCGGGGACACCTCCGTCTACACCAGGCAGCGGATAGGGCGCCTTGAGGCCCTCCAGCAGGCACTGTGCGGCTTCCCCGAGCAACTCGCCGCGTAGCCAGCGAGACACAGCCCCGTTCGGCCAGTCACTGACTCGGTCGAGCGGGGCTTTTCGCTGTAGCGGGACAGCGGAGAGGGCGCAAACTACACCCCCGAATCTGACACACCATCAGACACACCTACTCTGACCTGGTCTTTTACTTCCTCAATGTAGAAGTGTAGTTTGAGTACCTAAATCAGATATCGCAGTAATAACTAGCGGCGAAACTGAAACTGGCCTCCGTTCCTACACTTCTACACTCCCAACCACTGTCACCGAGCCTCCCGCGGGGCCATGCAATCGACTCGACAGACCCTAATTAGAGGGCAGCGGTAACGCCCCTCGCAGTGCGCTACGGATGCCGCCAGCATCGATCCTGCGCACGCTCACAGACCAAAGGCCCTACGGCCTGAGTTGAGCTGTAACCCGTCCTGGCGGCCGGGTCTCAGTTCCTCAGGCCGTAGGGCCTTTTTGTATTCCCGAAAGGGCTCAGGATGTCTCACCTACCCAGCTACGGTTCCGTACACAAGCGACTACGCAGGCTCCATGGGTCGGCGCGACTGCACCCCTGTGACTGGTGCGGGCGCACTGCCGATTCTTGGAGCTACACCCATCACCCTGACGCTGATGAGCATTTCGACGCTGAGGCGCGCCAACTGTGGTCCGCCGACACGTCGCATTACCGGCCCATGTGCCAGCGCCATCACAGGCAGCTAGACCGCACATTCCGCGAGAGCGGCTACGACCGGTGCCTACTACGCAAGCGGGTCAAGGGCCTACGTGAGGCCGCCTGGTCCGCTGTCACCGATGAACAGAGAGCGCATGAGGCAAAGGTGCGTGCGCCTGCCGCGCGTCTAGGTCGAATTCACGGCTACCGCTGAAAGGGAGGTTCCCATGTCGCCACTGCTAACCGAACCGGGGCGCGTCGGGATACGCGCTGCTTAGTCACTGTCTCCGTGCGCAAACGATCGGGCTCAGCCGGCTCGGGCATTGTGCCTGATCAGCGCGCTGCGCCCCGCCCCCTCAACCGTTCTCCTAATGCAAACCCCGAGAGGTGGCCACTGTGCCGACCCCCGCGAACATGCCCGGCGCCAAGCTGAGCGCGACCGCACGTGAACGGACCACGCTTTCCGCGCTGGTGGTCAGCCTGGCCGACGCGCTGGATTCGGCCGAGGAAATAGACCTAGATGGTGTCGAGGTACTTACGGGCCTACTCGCTGCGTATGTGGCTCTGCTGAATGTGCAGCGTGATCGAAAGGCTTCCGCGTGAACGACGATGCCGCTATTGCCTACGCACTAGCCGAGGTGCTCGAACCGGCACCCGGTGAGCATGTCGCTTTCTCTGACGTCTTCGCGGCTGTCCGTAGCCACCTGCTGAACACCTATGGACTCAGCGCCCCAATGGGAGAGGTCAAGGCAGTTGTCCGACGTACCGGTGTGCGACTGGGGAACGGCGGCGAATCCCGCCGACAGCACGTACACGACGTCCGCCTAGCTCCCTAACGACCCAAATACTAATTGTGTCCCTGGGAATCACCCGGGGCCTTCATTGATCGGAGATTACTCATGACTATTCCCCTACCCGCTGGCATTGAAATTCCGGACGCCGTCGCGAAGGCGCAGGCTGCCCTAGATGCCGCCTGGGATCGTTATGGCGAGGCGCAGATCGAATACGCCGACGCTCTCGATGACGGCTACCTGGAGCGCGCTCAGGCCCGTGACGCTGCTGCCGCTAAGGCTGCGACGCTGGCCGGTAAGCCAGTCCCTAAGGGCGAGTCCGAGGTTTCCCGGGTAACTGCTCTGCGCGGCACCGGCGTTGGCGTGATAGAGGCTCTAGAGCAGCAGATCCGGGCCGCTGGCGCTGTCGTGCAACGTGCCTGGGTGGCGAGCCTGCCCGAACTGCGAGAGCGGGTTGTAGAGGCGCTGAAGGCTTCGGAGGCGCAGGCCGAGGAGGCCGAGCGGGAGTACTACCGAACCCGTGGCGCTATCCGCACGGCTGTCTCTGCGCTGTCTGCCGTCGACCACATGGAACGAGGCAGGCCGGGCAACGCCCCTGTGTTCACGTCCAGTCCCGCCGATAACGGCTCGCTGATCCGGTTGGGCCGTGACTGGCTCAAGGTCAACACCATCAGCGTGGACTCGGGCGACTTTATCCGTGTGCGCATTGACGATCGCATCCGAGAGCTACCGGCCGAGACGGCAGAGAAGCTGATCAGCGCTGGCGTGGCTGCACGACTTGATGATGCCTGAGCCGCTGAGCGCCTTTCTGCCCGCTGACTGAGCGACTGGACATGGGGCCCGGCATTCCCGCTGGGCCCCTTTGCCGAGAAAGGAAAATGCACTAATGAGGCTGCGTGTCGGCTCGTTCTGCCGCCTGGATTACCAGGGCACCGAACACGGCCCCGGAGACGAATTCGTCGTGTCGGACGAGAGCGCCCCTCAGTGGCTCCGTACGGGCTTGGTGGTGCCTGCTGATGGCGTCTGGCCCGAGGATGCGACGCCAGCACCCAAGCCACCACCTAAGCCCGCTGAGAGCCATACAGCGAAGCCAGCGGCCAAGCCGGGTGAGTACGTGGCGCATGAGCCGTGCCAGCCTCCGGACTCCGGCCGCAAGTCCGTGTGCAGCGTGCCGAGGTGCCCGTGTCAGGTGCCCAAGGGGAAGTGTCTGGAATGCAAGCGAGCGCACGGCAGGCACCGCAATAGCTCAGCGCATCAAAGGGCGTACCGGTCCAAGGAATGGCAGCGGACACGAACGGCATTCCTCCGCGAGCACTGGCACTGTGAATGCGACGAGTGCATGTTGACCCCGGAAATCCTGAGGCCTAGGGCGCAGGTCGTTGACCACATTGACGGACTCGGCCCATTGGGTCCCCGCGCCCATGACTGGACCAATCTCCGGGCAATGACTACTGCTCACCACAACAGGCGAACCATGCGCGACCAGGGAAACGGAACGTGAGCGCTGGCCCATTTCACTCGTCACTTTGTGTGCCTGAAAGGGTCCTGGGGGGTGGGGGGTGATCAACTCGGCCCTTGGACCTCCGAGGCGCAGGGGAGGTCTCCGCCTGGTGCGCTCGGGGAAAAATACGCAGCGTGTTCAAAAACCGCATGCGACGCCCCTTAGTAACCAACCGAAAGTGACTCAACGTGAATAGCGAAAACCTTCGCCGTGGCCGCTCGCGCCCCGGTATCAGCCGCGTGATTCTACCTCCTGAATGCAGCCTGCCTGTGCCCATGCCTCCCGAGCGAGCCGAGGATTGGACCGATGGAATGCTGTCTCGATGGTCGTCACTCTGGAAGGGCCCCAGCGCAAATCTCTGGGATGACGCATGCGTCGGAATGGTCGCCCTCTTGGTGGAACTTGAGGCGCTCGGAACAGGCGTGAATGCCGCTCAACTGACCGAGGTTCGCCGCATTTCCGAGACCCTTCTACTGACTCCCGGCTCCCTGTCTGCCGCTGGTTACGCACTTGAGGGGTGGCCCACGTGAGCCAGGCTCGGCGTCGAGCAGCAGCGCAGCGAAATGCCCCTGCCACTTCCGAAAGACGTTCCAGTTTCGGCCCCTGGAATGACCGGGACGGCGCCGGTTGGGTCATCTGCGAGCGCCATGACTTCGGCATTCAGCCTGGGGGCTCAGGGTGTCTTCACTGCCGCCTAAATGACTTCCCCACCGACTGATCACATACCAGTTCTGGTAGGTGCCTTGACTCACTGAGCCGGGGCACCTTTTTAATGCCCTGGAGACCTCTTGCTGACTCGCCATTCAGTAACCAACTACGCCCGGTACGCAGCCCTGTTGGCGTCCATGCTCATATCGTTCGCCACACAGCAGCACCTCGCTGAAACGCACGGAGTTCCAGGCTGGCCGTCCTATGCCGTGCCGGTGGCCGTCGACCTGTTCCTAGTCTGGGCAGTCCGGTCACGCCGTGACGTCCTGTTCGCCGTGGCCGTGGCCGTGTCCGCCAACGTGGCCGGAGTGCTGACCGCGGAATCACTCGCCAGCGTCGACACGTGGGTTTCGGCCGGACTGCACGCCGTGTTCCCCGTGACCCTGTACCGGATGCACCGGCCATGGGTGACCGCTCAGGCGCCTGCCGTGGCCGTACCGGTCCCCGCGGACCCTGCGCCCCCGATAGTCGCTCCTGCGGCCACTGAGCCCCTGCCGGACAGTTGGCCGGACACCGACCTATGGCAGGACTTCGAAGCCAGCGCGCCGGATGCTCCGCAGGATGACCCGGTCACTCCCCCGACCGCCGAGGACGTGCGCACGGTCATGGCCTCACTCGCTGCGGACAATGGCCGACCGGTTACCGGCCGGATGCTGGCCGACCATTACAGCGTGTCCGAGCGGACCGGACGCCGGTACCTCGCGCTGGCCGGTGGCGAATGAGCGACCTACGCCACTACCTGTCCCTGTCCGCTGAGGAATTGAGCGCTCCCCTGTGGACTTTCCCGCCGCTTGATGTGTCGTTGGTCCAGCGTGCGCGCCGTCGCGTTCTGAATGCCGATCCTGAGTTGTACTCGCATGCCCTACTCGCTGAGGCTGATGAGCGCGTGACCGAGTTGGCCGAGACGGAATAGCAAGTGCCCCGATCCTGGATATTCCAGGGTCGGGGCTTTCCTGCATTCACGACATGTTAGCAATTGGAAATCATAAGCTCAGCCGGCTGCGCCCCTCGGTGGCTCTGACCTGGCATTATGCGGGGAAGTGGAGTTGCAGCGTCGTGCGCACAAGCTAAGTGACCTGGTGTTCAGCGAGTAGCGTTGCAACTTCCGGCACGTCCGCGTATTCGCGCAAGCGTTGAAGGATCACCCGGACCCGTTCCGCTGTCCGCTCCGAGGGAATGTCAGAGGCTAGCGAGACAACCCGTTCGGCTACTGCTGCCGCTTCCTCGGGCTCATTGGCATCAGCGAGCGCAACGGCCATCCATGACAGATACAGGGCCATTTCGCGGGTATGGGTCGCGTCGTATCCGCTGAGCACTTCCCGCAGCAATGGCACGGCGCGCAAGGGCCGGTGCAGCTCTGTGTAGACGCGAGATTCCATGACCCGCAGTTCGCCAGCGTCGACCCAATACATATAGGCGGGCGATTCCGTACCGGCGCTGTCGTCGCTGAGTGCCTGCCCGGCCTCCCCCAGGGCCCGCATTGCCTGTTGCCCGTTCTCTATTCCGCCCGCCTTGACGTGCGCCCATGCCACCCGGTCCAGGTACAGCGCGCGAGCCTTTGGCGGAGCGTCGGGACCAGTCTCATTGACCGCCGCACGGGCCAGTTTCAGCCCCTCAACTTCCCTGCCTGTGTTGCTGAGTTGGTAGGCCAGGCTTCCGGCAATGTTCCCGGCAAGGGTGTGATCCTCCGCCTGCCTCGCAGCGCTGATTCCGAGCCGGTAGATCCGCTCAGCTTCCGCATGCTGGCCAGCGTCGCTTGCAATCCATCCTGCAATCTGTGCCACCTCCCCTATCTGCCGCAGGAGTTGACGCCCTACCTCGCTGGTGTGACTGCCCTCCCGGTACAGCTTCACGGCGGAGCGCAGTTCACGCAGCGCGGGGCGGATCAGGTCTCCACCGGCTAGGACGTCGTCGGCAAGCCGTAGGCCATGCACCCGCTGTTGTAGGTCCTCCACTGCGCCCATTCCGATCCGGCGCCCTGAGTGGCCCTGTAGCGGGCTCAGTGGGTCACCCTCGGGCAGGAAGTCGGCCAGCGTCGGCAAAGGCGGCTCAGGGGGCGCCAGGGGCGCGCGCAGGGTATCCGCGGACACGCCTAAAGCGGCAGCGATGAACGGCAGCCATTCCCGCGGCGTGCGTTTCCCTGTCTCCCACCGGCTGACTTCCTGGCGGCCGACCGGATCACCAATGACCCCGGCTGCCCGGCACACCTCATGGGCTAGCCGTGCCTGGCTGTAGCCGCGCGCTTCCCGCAGCCTTTTGATGTTGGCCCCGATGGCATTGGTCATGCCTCAATTCTGGCCGACACCGGGCCTACAGGGGGCCACTAGTCACTGATCAATCCCAGGCGGAGGCTGAACGCCGGACAGTCGACGTGAGGGGACGGCATGGCAGCGAGCGCAGCGCCCAAGACTGAGGTAGACACGGCGGATTACGTGACGTACGCCCCTGCCGGGTCCACGTGTGCTGACTGCAAGCAGACGATCAACCGCCTTGAGCCCTGCCGCCGCTCCTGCATTGAGAGGCGATCCGGTCCACCGGCCGCTATCTATCGGCATTTCGAGTGCCCCCGATGATCCTTTTTGATCTTCGGACCCCCCGCCCCGGAAGGGTCGACCCGGAGACGTGCCCTGTCTGCGCGCTGCTACGGATGGGCGTGACCGAGGCAGTCAAGACGGGTGATCCGAAAGCGGCTGCCGCAACTGTTCGCGCCATGCATGTCCACATGGTGTGGGGCCATCCGAACGACCCGCGCAACGTCCGCCGGGCCTGACTTCCGCACCAGTGAGCGCCGGACAGGTCGAGCGTTCACCGGGGCGGATTGCAAGACGGCACGGGGACCGTTTCCCCGCAGCAGTTCAGCGAAGGGATAGGCACCATGAACGCGATCCCCGAGTACGAATTCGTCAGTGCGGCTGCCTGCCGTGACAAGAAAGTGGGCAACTGCCCGCAGGTGGCCGTGAACTTGCCGGGCGTGGTGGCATTGCGGGACAGCGAGCGCCCCGAGACCATCGTCACCATGACGCCCGACCAGTGGGTGACGCTCACCGACGCTGTCAAGGCCGGAGAGTTCGATCTGAGCGCCTGAGAGTAGGTCCCGTGGAGAAGTGCCCCCGCTGTGCCGCCGAGTGCCCTACAGACCCCGAGAACGGGTTGCCCTGGTGCGCACAGTGCGGGCACTTCTTCAACCTCTCTCCGTCCACGTGCAAGGGGTTGTGGTGGCGGCGCAATGCTTCCACCCGTTCCCCTGTCCAGCCACGTAAGCACTGACCGCAGCAAAAGGCCCCGTAGCGCCCCTGGGAACGTCCCGGAGCGCTGCGGGGCTACTGGTTGATCAGCGCTGGCTCAGAGCCGCGCGCAAGGCTTCCTCCAGTGCCCGAACCGCAGGGGCGTAGATCGGTTCGTTGAGTCGTTCACCGCGCAGTTCGGCGACGCTGGCAACATCGCCCACAGCACCGGCCAACTTCCGTACCAGCAGGCAGAGATCAGTGCGCGAGACTTCCGGTCGCTCCGCCATGGTCAGCGCGTAGGCGGCATCGTTGCGCGCCATTCTGATGAGGTGTGCCTCGGTGCGGTCTGCGATCTGCTCGACGCCGTCCTCGGGCGCTGCGTATTCCGCGCTGCCCTCGGGTCCGGTCCACGGTAGGCGGCGCAGGGACTCGGGCTTTCCAGCGGCGATAGGCTCCGTCATGCCGACTCCAATTCAGTCGGTAAGCCCCGGTGCGGAAGCCTTCACCCTTCCCGCCGGGGCACTGTCTTTCTGGCCCAATCAGGCTACGCGGATGAGGACTTCAGTAGTCGCGTGAATGAGCGGCGCTCGGACCCTCGGCACCCCCGCCCCTGTGGCCGAAGCAGTGCGCTGACCAGGGGCGACGTGCTAGAACTGGAAGTCACGAGTCTTCGGGTTGTCCCGGCCGCACGAGATCAACGCGAGCCGTGGGGCCACCCTGCGTATGAGCTCCGGGTCCTGGTAGGCCGAGCCATGGTGCCACACCTTCCTTGGACCCCACCAGCTCAGCTACCGTCAAGGGCATGAAGACCTCCGCCAGAGATCGGGTTCGCCGCGTCGGGATCTATGTCCGCATCTCAGATGACCGCGAGGGCGGGGGACTTGGCGTCAAGCGCCAGGAGGACGACTGCCGACTCCTCGCCGCCTCCCTCGGCTGGAGGGTCATCGAGGTCTACATCGACAACGACGTGACGGCCGCGGACCGCCGGAAGAAGCGCAAGGACTACCTGCGGATGCTGGCCGACATCGAGATGGGCTGCATCGACGCCATCGTGTCCTGGCACCCGGACCGCGTGTACCGCCAGCCCGTGGAGCTGGAGCACCTGATCAACATCGTGGAGGACCACAAGACCGAGATCGCGACCGTCAAGGCGGGCGACCTCGATCTGAGCACCCCCACGGGCCGGTTGGTCGCCCGGATGCTCGGGGCCATCGCGAAGTACGAGGTCGAGCACAAGCAGGAGCGCATCCTCCGCAAGATCCAGGAGCTGGTCGAGGCCGGGAAGATCCACAACTCCGGCCACCGGCCCTTCGGTTACACCCGGCTCTTCGACGGCGAGGGCTCACGCCGGAAGATCCTGGGCGAGATCCTGAACGAGGAGGAGGCCGCCCACATCAAGAAGTGGGCCCGCCGCGTCCTGGAGGGCGAGAAGCTCGGGACCCTGGTGGCCGAGGCCAACGAGGCGGGCATCAAGACGTCCACCGGCGGGGCCTGGTCGTACCAGGCCATGCGGTTCCTGCTGATGTCCGGCCGGATCTCGGGCCGCAAGGAGCACAGGGGCGAGATCTACGGTCAGGCCGTCTGGCCGAAGATCATCGAGCCCGAGGACAGCGACATGATCCGAGCCCTACTCGCCGAGCGCTCCGAGGAGTTCAAGGCGGAGTACGGCGAGCGGGACACCCCGGCCCTGAAGTACCCGCTGAGCGGCCTGGTGAAGTGCACGTGCAAGGTCTCGCACGTCGCGGGCGAGCCCTGCTCCTGCAAGGAAGAGGGGAAGAAGCACCACCGGATGAGCACGGGGCAGCGCGGGGACAAGGACATGCCCATCTATACGTGCAAGAAGGACGGGGGCGGCTGTGGAGGCCGGACGATCCAGATCCCCGACCTGGAGCCGCTGTTGGAGAAGCTCCTCTTCAAGCGCCTGGAGGAGGTCGAGGCGGCGGCCGAGGCGGACGACAACGACCCCCGCCCAGCGCTGGAGGCCAAGCTCGCCCGCTGGGAGCGGCGGAAGAAGGAGCTGGGGGACGAACTCCTGGACGGCGACCGCCCGGCCCGGGAGATCCGGGACGCGATCGACACCCTGAACGGCCGGATGGCCGGGGCCCGCAAGGAGATCGCTCAGTACGGGGTCAAGGCCAACCTCTCCGAGGTCAGCGCGGCCGAGCTGCGGAAGGCGTGGAAGGACTACTCCGTCGCCCGGAAGCAGTCGACGTACCGGGGGCTGATCCGAGAGATCCTGATCCACCCCGCGACCCGGCCCTTCAACGTCTGGAACCCGGACCGGGTCGAGGTGTTCTGGAAGTAGGTCAGACCTGGCCCTTGCGCCACGGCGCGGCCGGGTCGGCCAGAGTGTCGAGGATCAGCTCACACCAGGTCACGGCTGCGTTGACGGTCAGGCGGGCATGACGAACCCCCAGCCCGGACGGCGCGCTGGCCTGCCCGTGACCACTACCGAAGCCCTGGTTGCGCAGCTCCGCGACGCCCACGGCGATGTTCACCGAGCCGGAAAGGATCTTCTTCACGGCCTTGCTGCCGTCAGGCCCGTCGGGAGCCGAACCGGCGTCGAGCTTCAGTGCCTTCTGGACGGTGCTGACCAGAGTCGGGAGCGCGGCATTCTTGTCGATCTCGATGCTCAGCTCCCGGAGAGCCGTCTTCGCCGTGGCCTCGATGAGCTGCTTGGCGGCCCCGATCGCCCCGTGAGGATCGGTCGTCAGGTCCCGCCTGATTCGCTCCAGTTCGACCGCGATCCCCGAGCCGTCACTCAGGGTGCTCAGGTCCCGATCCAGGAGACGGACCGGCGCTCGCTCCCATGAGATTCGGCCGCTCTTGTCGAGCAGGAATCCGTCCCGCTCCAGTCGAACACCGATGTCCTCAAGCCACTTCGGGGTGCCCTGCTGGTCGGGGTCTCGGTACGCGCGAATGAAGTCCTCGAAGACGAGGAGAGCCCGGCGGACATGCTCAGGATCGCCCCAGTCCACGCCCTCCGCATAGAGCATGAAGGTGGTCCGCCGCTGCCCGGGGTCGTCGTACTTCAGCTCCTCGGGCGGGATGGGCGCGAACCCATGGTCCTCCCACAGCTCGGCCACGATCCGGATGGTCAGATCCGTGGCAAGAGAGCGGAACGCGTTACGGGTTGCTGCGCTCACCAGCTCCCGGCGGGCAGTGACGGTCATGGTCTGAAGATACGAGTAGACCCTGACATCGTCATGACCTTTTCCGACAAAGGCTCTCAACTCAGAGCTGGGCAGCCCGGGTGAGGTCCGTCTTCACCCGGCGGAGCATCTGGGTCTGGACCATGGTCAGCGGGGGCGCGGTGGCCATCTGACGCTCGACCCAGGCGGCCTCCTTGGCCTCCCTCTCGGCCCAACGGACCTGGTCCTTCACCAGGTTGCCGATGAGCTTCCGCATGGCCGGAGAGCGAAGGGGGCGGCCGTTCACGACGGGGCCGTACGAGACCTTCCGGCAGCCGCCGGGGGCCTCCGGGTCGATGACGACGAGGCCCTTCACGTCAGGAACTCCGGCTGAGCGGGCTCGTATCCGTTCGGACCGACGATCGGGCACAAGGCGCTCCCGTCCTCGTGACTCCAGGCGGGCGGGGCACCCCAGCACGGGGCGATGTCGGTCGCCGCGGATTCCTGCGCCGGCTCATGACACTCGGGGCACCTGGCGCTCACCCCTGGGCCTCCACCTTCAGCCAGCGGTCGGGGTGCTCCTCGGCCTCGCGGGCCTTCAGCTTCTCCACGTACTCCTCGGTGGCGTCGACCACCTGGTACACGACGCCCCGACTCGGCTTGTGCTCGTAGTCGTTCGAGAACGCGGTGACGGTGTAGAGCTGCTCGCTCACAGGGAACCCCCGTCCCACGCCTGGCGGGAGTCGTACCGCAGACCCTCGCGGTTCTCAGCGCCGTTACGGGAGATCTCGAAGACCTCCAGGGCCTTGTCCGGGTCGAAGGAGATCACCTGCATCGAGCAGTGCGGATCGGCATACGCCCACACCACCGCCGAGTGGCCGTCATCCAGCGACAGGAGACCGACCCGGTCCCCTCCGCTCGCCTCGTAATACGCCTTCTGCGTCCATTCCAAACTCATGCGGCCCCCTAGTGCTTCAGTTCTCGGTTCGGGTCGAAACAGGTCTTGTCGTTGTCATGGCCGCAGTCGCTGTACACGCAACAGGCGCAGGTGCATTCCGGGACGTGGTATCCGTCGGTCGGGCATTCGTACGTGAACTCATCGGAGTACGAACCGCCGATTCCGTTGGCCGCCTCGTACGTCTCGGTCAGCCACGTGCTCTCGCACTGGATGCAGGTGATGTACGGAGAGTTGGACGGTGCTACGTGCTGCACGATCGTTCACCAATCCCCGTCGAATACTTCGGGCTCGTCGTCGGCGAGCATCGCCATGGCCTGTTCTGCGGTGCCGCCCGGCGGGATGTATCCGCACCAGCATGTCTCGGTGTCACAGACGCAGCGGTCCTCCGCCATGACGACCTCCCCGAATTTAAATTCCACCCCCTGGGAACGCACGAGACCCTCGCCCGGGGGGAAGTGGGGCGAGGGTCTACGGGAATCAGGGTACAGGTTTTGTTGGTGCCCCTCAAAGGTCACCGTTAGTACCCCAAGGAATCCTGGAGAGGAGTGCGGAATTTAAATTCGAGGAGGAGTCGCGACGCCCAACCAGCGGGGGTCACCAGCAGCCCTCTTGGCCATGACCTTCGAGAGCTTGTCGAGCTGCACGCACCGCAGGAACTCGATGCGGTCATCATCGGCTGCACCCATCGCCATCACCCGGGCCTCGGCCGAGGAGGGGTCCTCTCGGGCGATCTTCTTCACGGTGCCCAGGGCGCTCTGGACGCCCCTCTGAGTGACCTCCAGGCCCTCCGACGTCTCCCGGAGGCCGAGATAGTCGTACGCGGCCCTCAGCTCGTCCTGGGAGGGCTCGCCGGGCTTCTCCGGCTCCGGGGCCTTCACGGCCTCCGGGATGACCACGGGCCTGTTCTGCGGCGGGCTCCTCGTCCACCCGGGCCGTCACGATGCCGGAGGTGGCAACCTCGGCGGCCTGAGCATGGCCTGTGTTTCGCAGGCCCTGATCCACCAGCTCCCGCAGCAGAGCCGTCTGCTCCCGCAGCAGCTCCACGACCTCGTCTCCACCCAGCGGGGTGGGCTCGTTACGTACGTACGTAGAGGGCTCGGATTCCGTACGTACGTATTGCAGTACGTAGACCTTGGAGCCCTTGCGGATCTTGACAGATCCCTGCTCCTCAGCGGCCTGGAGGATGGCGCCGCTCTTGCGGTTCAGCTCGGTGCTGGTGAAGGTCTGCATACGTACAGAATACCTACTCGATACGTAATTCGCTACGTAGTTACGTACGGAAGGGGTGGCCATCACTTCGGCATCTCCCGAAGCGATGGTCACCGCCCTGTTTCACGCGTACGTACTGGCGCAGATGCGGGCCCGCATGGCCGCCAGGACCTCGGGGTCGATCCGCTGCGGAGCCTCCAAGGATTCCTGAGCCGGCTGTCCCAGAAGGGGGTTCAACGAGGTGACCTCCTTGGCCTCCTCGACCAGCACCGCCGGGGTGCTCGGGACCGGTCCAGCCTCGGCCTCCTGGGCCCGCAGGTGCTCGTACAGGGCCAGCTCGTCCCCGGCCTCCACGAGGGCCCTCCAGGCCCCGTCAGCGCCCTCCGGGAGGGGGTTGCGCTCCAGGTACTCGGCGCGCTTCGGATTAGCCATGGAGAGGCGGTACGCGAGGTATCCGGCACCCGTGCCCCGTCGGGCCGCCGTGGCCTGGAGAGCCTTGTCCTGGGCCGCCCTGCGGTTGCGGATGTCGTGGCGGGAGACCCGCTCGTCGTACATGTCCCCCATGGCCTCGTCGAAGACCTGCGCCCAGGCGATCTCGTAGACGAACGAGCGGCCCTGACGGACCTTCCGGACGAGACCGGGGATCGCCTTGGTCATCCGGGCCAGGAGGTCCCGGACGCTCTTGGGGGCCAGGCCCAGCAGTCCGGCGATGTCGTCGGTGGAGAGGGTCACGTCCCGGAGACCGCACAGGACCGCGAGCTTCCACGCCTGGCGGCCGAGGGCGAACTCCGGGGCGTCCGGGCCCTGCACCTCGCTCCAGACGTCCAGGGAGGCATCCAGGGCCCGCAGGGTCCTCGCCTTCTGCTCCATGCCCTTCATCGTGTCCAGCTCCGAGAGGGTCTTCAAGCCGTTGGCCAGGACCTCCTGGGCCCTCTCGCTGATTGCGGCGGTGACTACCGCATTACCCCACCAAGCTCCTTCCTTCCCCTGCTTCTTGTCCAGGTCCCCCAGGCCCCCAGCCAGGGGGCCACCAGGGGCCTGAAGGTCTTTAGGTGAAGTACTGCGGTAGTCACCGCCGCTATTGGAGCGGAAGCGGACCTCCATGGAGTCGCGCTCCTCGGCGAGGGCGGAGGAGGACCCACGGGTCCTGGTCCAGAGGAACTTAAATTCGCTCAGGCCACCCTCGGGACCGACGGTCGCCCGGACGGTCTTGTCGGAGAGGTTGGTCCAACGGGCGAGTCCACGAGTCCCGGACAGGAAGGGGCGGGTCTCGATCTGCCATGAGAGCAGGTGCTCGATCAGGGTCTCGGAGCGGCCCACGGAGCGCGCGGCCATCTCGACGAGGTGGAGGGAGTTCACGGCGTCAAGGTCAACGTGACCCGAAGGGGAGGAGCCGCTAGAATTGGCAACGTTCTTCAAGGTGGTTCCCGTCTCGTGAAGGTGTGCGGGGACTGCTGGTCCTGAGAGGTGTAGGAGCCTCCTGGACCCGAGGAATTTAAATTCCTCTGACGCGGCCCCTGGGGTTACCAGCCCCGGGGGCTTCGTCGCGTCTGGGCCCCAGCATAAGCACCCAGATACCACGTTGGCGAACCTCCGAATTACTCGGACTTTCCTGTGTGCGAAGAATAGTCCGAGAGATTTCCCGGAGGCCCCAGAATGTAGGTCGGGTAGAAATAGGCGGCCCGTTAGTGCTACATTTCATTTGTCGCCGCAAGCGGCATCTCCCGCCAGAGAACTGACTCATCACTGCTCCGCCCACTGGACTACCGGCCGGGCGTTCTACGAGCGAGATGAGTTCTCTGCAATGAGCGTTTCGCACCTGCCCAGCATCTTCAGGGCGGTCCAGGAGATCTTCCCGGACACCGCCCTCCGCATGGGCTTCAGCACCGAGCACAAGGCGGCTTTCGTGGTGGCTGCCGACCTCGGCAAGGCCATCGACTACAAGGCCGACGCCGAGTCGTTCATCCGGTCCCTGGTAAAGGGTCCGGGAGATTCCCGGACCCTTTACGTGGGCAACGAGCTGATCCCGACCGCTGGCGGGCTTCAGACCATGAAGGTCATCTACAAGCGCGGGGCCTTCCACCTGATGATGAGGTCCAACCTCCCGAAGGCCGCCGAGTACCGGGACCAGGTCTTCGACCTCCTGGAGCAGATCGAGCGCGAGGGCTTCGTGGTCAACGCGAGCGCTCCGGTCGAGCAGCTCAAGACCATGAAGCCCCTGGTCGAGCAGACCATCGACGAGCTGCTGGAGGCCCGTCTCCAGGAACGCAAGGACTACCGCTCGATCATCCGGGCCGTCCGGGACGCTGGTGGTCAGGACCGCGACTTCGCGGACGTCCAGAACATGATCTACCTCGGGCTGTTCGGCATGACCGCTCAGACGGTCCGCGAGCGCCAGCCTCAGGTGAGCGGCGAGCGCTACAAGCGGGAGTACCGAAGCGCGAAGGCCGGGGATCTGCGGCCCTCGAAGGTCGCCAAGGACTTCCTGACCAAGGAGCAGCTCAAGGCCCTGGACGACGGGGTCAACTACATCACGTCGGTCCTGAACCTCCAGTGCCCGGACGGCGTGATGACCCTGGACGACATCAAGGGCGCTGCTCTGGACTTCGGCGCCCACATGCGCTCCCTGCGGGCCCGCCGAGCCGGCTCGGGCGTGGCCGCGTGAACGCCCAGGCCATCCGTGAGGTCCTCACGGACACGGAGCTGGCTCCGTCCACCCGCCTGGTCTGGGCGTACCTGAACGTCGCCGCCGAGCCGCAGAACAGCAGCTCCATCGGTCATGACCTCGGGTTCTGCCACTCCACGGTCTCCCACCACATCGGGGCCCTGAAGGACCGGGGCCTGGTCCGCAGGCGTAACGGCGTCTGGCTGCCGGAGGTGCCCCAGTGAGCGCCCTGGACCAGTACCTCGTCTGCTCCGGCCCGGAGATGGTCCAGGACCTGGTGGTCCTGGAGGACGGCTGCATCGAGGCCGTCACGACCCGCGAGATCCGGGTCTTCGAGTACCAGGCGGACCGCTCCCTGAAGGAGCTGTTCGGCCCGGACAAGGACCGCGCGCTGACCGCCTTCTGGCAGGACGTCGAGCGCTTCAACGAATTGAACGACATCAGCGGGGGGAACGACCGATGAACCAGCCGACCGTCAGCCTGAACGACTTGATCCGGACCCGGATCGAGGAGATCGCCGAGGACCTCTGGGCCAACCACCGCGTCATGCAGGTGCCGAGTGGAGAGGCCAGGTGGCTCGAAGTCGGACATGCCGTCGTCGCTGAGCAGTGGAGCTGCCACCAGAACCACGGAGACGGCGTCTGCGGAGAGCCGCTCGTGCCGTACCAGGTCGCCAAGGAACTCCTCGGCTGCCCCGAGGACCCCACGTTCCCGGAGGACGAGTTCAAGCGGGAGCTGATCCCCTTCGATCACCTGGACCCGATCTGGGGCTTCAACGCCAGCGAACTTATCCACTTCTCCGACGTCAGGGCCATGCACGGGGTCTACGGCGAGCCGTTCAATACCCCGGACGGGATCATCGAGTGGCGCTACCCGGATGAGGGGGCGCAGGGCTGATGTTCAGCGCGAACCACACCCAGGCGATCCAGTACGCCAATTACGCCCTCCATCTCCTCGCCCTCGGCATCGTCACCGGCCTGATCGCCGCGGTCGTCCGCCAGATGCGGAGGGCCCGGTGACCCTGAGCTTGACCGATCTGTTCTGCGGTGCCGGTGGGTCCTCCACCGGTGCCGCGATGGTCCCGGGCGTTCAGGTGGCCTTCGCCGCCAACCACGCCCGGGACGCGATCGACTCCCACCAGGCCAACCACCCGGACGCCGATCACGACTTGGCCGACATCTCCGAGGTGGAGCCGACCCGGTATCCGAGGACGGACTTGTTGTGGGCCTCTCCGGCCTGCACCGCCCACTCCCTCGCCTCTGGCAAGAAGCAGGGCCACGGCGAGTACGTGGACGGAGTGAAGGCCACGAGCGGCATCGACGAGGCCGCGATCAAAAGCCGCGCGACCATGTGGGACGTCGTCCGTTTCGCCGAGTCCCACCAGTACCGCGCGATGATCGTGGAGAACGTCGTCGAGGTCATGCAGTGGGGGCCGCCGGGGAAGCCCGGAGCGGTCTTCAAGGCCTGGCTCGACTCGATCCGCGCCTGGGGGTACGAGCACCGCCTGATCTTCCTGAACTCGATGTTCGCCCAGGCCCTCGGGCCCGGCGCTCCTCAGAGCCGTGACCGCTTCTACGCGATCTTCTGGAGGAGCGGCGAGAGGGCCCCCGACTTCGACAAGTGGCTGAGGCCCCAGGCCGAGTGCCCGACCCATGGCCCTGTGCGAGTCGTCCAGCGCTTCAAACGGCCGGACCGCCTGTACGGGAAGTTCCGCTCCCAGTACACCTTCAGGTGCCCGTACACGTCGTGTGCTGACCAGGCCCTGGAGCCGAAGGCCCGCGCGGCTGCCGCGGCCATCGACTTCAGCCTCCCGGCCAAGACCCTCGGAGAACGGAAGCGGCCTCTGGCTGAGTCGACGCTCCGACGGATCAGGGCGGGGTACCAGGCGTTCGCCAGCGACCACCTGCTCGTCCCGGTCGAGGGACGTCAGGGCAAGGTGGCACGTCCGGCCCATCTGCCGTTGAGGACTTGCACGACCCGGAACGAGACCGGACTCGCGCTGCGGTACATGGTCGAGCTGCGGGGTGGGGCGTCTTCCCACCGGGCCATCACGGAGCCGCTGGCGGCCGTCTGTGCGGGCGGCACTCACCACGGTCTCGTCCAGGCCCCGGCGATGACGCTGCCCTACTACTCCACGAGCAAGGCCCGTCCGGCCGCTGAGCCGCTCGGCACGGTCACCACGCTGGACCGTCACGCGGTCCTGCCGGGTGGAGAGATCGAGCACTTCGAGGACCTGAGGTTCAGGATGCTGGAGCCCTCGGAGTACGCCCGTGCGATGGCGCTGCCGGACGGCTACATCCTCACGCCGACGTCCAAGCGCAACAAGGTCAAGCTGATCGGCAACGGGGTCACGCCCCCGGCCGCCCGGGACTTAGTCGCCATGGTGGTCGAGGCCGTCACGGGCGAGGCCCTCGAACCCGCATGAACCTGACCGCAGTGGCTGACGCCCTCGCGCTGGAGGACTCGGAGACCGCCATGCATCTCGGAGTCCTCCTGGCCCTGGCCCACCAGGTCGCCCAGGGCCAGCCGGCTCGGATCCATGAGGTCCTCAGCCAGACCCCTGAGATCCCTGAGGGGGCCACCCGGGGCGAGTACGCCGCCCTGCTCCGCCTGACCGTCCTGGAGGTCCACCCATTACGCATCTAAGGGGAATTGCTGCCCTTCTGTTGGCTATGTTCGATCGCTACGTCGTCAAGCGCGTCAAGGAGCTTCCGTTTGAGTTCCTGCCGCGACGAATACTTTCCCGTGATCCCGAGCGACTGCATCCGCTTGCGCAGTTCCTCTACCCTCCGAATGTCGTCGGCGTAATGATGTGCATCGAATGGATCCCTCTTTCGTCTGCAGAAATAGGCCATCACTCGCTTGTTTGCCGCACAGAACCGGTCAATCTCATGTTCTGTGCCTGATGTGCCGTCGATGGCTCCGCCGTACTTCATCCAGAACAGAGCAACGCATGCATGGGAGGTATCTACCAAGCGTTGATCAATAACACGCTGGCCGGGAGTCCTTAGATCTGGGAAGACGTGCGTCTCCCAGGCAATCGGAATGAATGCCACTTTTTGCAATGAACACCTTCGGGCGTTCCATTCCGCCACCACCCTCCTCACGTAATCCCTTTCCTTCACATCACTCGGCGACGCAATGAAGATGGGCAGGATGTCGGCGTTGAACATGGTCAAAATGATTGCGAGCCGCTTCGACGCCCGCCACTTCGCTTAGGCCGTTCGTGTAATCGCCCGAATTACCGTCCTGGAGGTCCACCCATGAACCTGTACGAGTGCTTCGTCTGCGGCACCCCGCAGGAGGCCAAGACGTGCGACCGGTGCCGGAGTCGAATCCGCGGTGACCTCTCCGCCCTCCCCGAGCTGTACCGGGGGCTGGAGGGGTGCCGTCAGCGGGGACAGAACGGTGGCGGTGACGGGCGCTCCTCGAAGCGTCTGCACGCCCCTGTACCGGGCGATGAGAGGGTCTTGAATCTGCTCGGTCCCGCGAGCCGTCAGCCCGTCACTGACGCCCGGGACCAGACGGGCGAGACGCCGTTCCTCGCGCTGTTGGAATCGTGGTGCCAGGCGGTCTCCGAGGAAAGGGCGTTGGACCACGTCAAGACGAACGTGACGGCCATGACGGCCATGCTGACGGCCCACCTCCCCTGGATCTGCGATCAGCCCTGGGTTGTCGAGTTCGCCGAGGAGATCAGGGCGTTGGTCCACACGGTCCAGCGGATCACCATGACACAGCCGCGCAAGGAGCTGCTTAGGGGCGTCACGTGCCCGTCATGCGAAGGTCTGACGCTCGTCAGGCACTTTCCCGGGGACTGGTCGGCTGAGTGCGCGCTGTGTCCCTCGGTCCGGCTGGACGAGCGCGACTACCGGCTCTTGGTGCAGAGCCAGGCGCAGGGCCTGACGGCCTGAGCGTCAACCCCTGACGCCCGTCAGCGGATACCGCTAATCTGTTGCACAGATAACCGAAGACCGTCAGCGGGGGCCGGGCGCGTGCTTGGCGGCTGAGCCCGGCCCCCTAGACACCGGAGATGAGTCCTCCCGTGCCCAAGCTCGAACCTACCCTGGCGCCCTTAACGCCGTCAGGGTCAACTGCCGTTCCGACAACCCCGTTACCCCTACTCGTCCGCGCCGCCATCACCGGTGGACGCCCTGCCGTCCTCGCGGCGGCCCTCGCCCTCAGCGCCCCCGGTGAGTACCGCCTCGCCGTACTGGCCGGGTGGGACTGGCGCTTCGCCCTGATCATGCCGGGCGTCCTGAGCCTGTACGCCTCCGTCGCCGCTGCCATCGCGGGCTCCCTCCCGAAGGGCAGCACCGAGCGGAAGCAGGCCAACGCCGGTGCCCTGATCGCCCTCGCACTGGCCATGACGGCCCAAGTCGCCTCCCACCTGATCGAGGCCGGGTACCTGGACAAGTCCCCCGCCGTCGTCGTGGCGGTCAGCGCCGTGCCTCCTCTGGTGGCCGCTCACACGCTGCACCTGACGGCCGCCGCGACGCGCCTGACGCCCAAGGCCGTGAGGGTGGAGGAACCCGTCAGCGTGCCTGCGCCGGCTGTCCAGGAATCGTTGGAGACCGTGGCGCCCGAACCTTCGCGCCAGAACGCCCTGACGGCTCCGCCAGTGCCGTCAGTCCCGCTCGTGACGCCCGTCATGGAGGCCGACGAGCACGAGGCCTCGGAGGAGCCCCAGGAGGCCGACGAGGCCCCCGAGGACGAGCCCGAGGTGACGGAGGAGCCGGAGCCCGTCACGGAGCCGGAGAAGCCCCGTCAGGAGCTGACGCAGCGGGACCGGATCGACCAGGTCATCCGGGCTCTCTACGACGAGCTGGGCAACCGGCGTCCGGCCACCCGTCACATGGTGGCGGCCCTGACTGACGCGGGTCTCCCCAACAGCGAAGGCACCGCACGCGAGAGCAGGAAGCGCGTCGAGCTGGCTGAGCCCCACCTGAAGGACCTCCCGGACGCCATCGCGGCCTGAACCACACCCATCGGCGCGCTGCGCTCGCCATCAGCTTGAGCACGCGCGCCCACCTGCCCGGAGGTCGCCATGACCGACAAGATCCCCGATCCCCCGAACTACCCGCCGTACAGCGCCGGGTGCGCTCCGACCGAGGTCCACGTCCACCTCACCACCGAGCAGCCCGAGGAGAGCCGCTGGGACTTCCGCTGGCTCCAGCTCGGCCGGAACACCAAGTGCCTGCTCGTCTCCGTCATCACGGCCCCTTGGTGGGCCGGAGCCCTCCGGGACGTCCGCACGGAGCAGGGCCAGCCCGGCGCCTGGTTCATGGCCGGAGCGGCCCTCTGTGCGGCTCTGTGGTTCGACCACATCCGTCAGCGGTTCGTCACCCGCGTCTTCGTGTGGACCGCAGCCCTGGGGGCCGTCGGCGCCCTGCCCCTGCTCTCTGCCTTCGTCCGCATGATGACCGGGAGCCCCGCATGAACAGCGTCACCACGGCGACCGTCAGTCTCGGCGCCGTCACCATCGGCCTGGGGATCCTGGCCTGGCACCTCACGAAGTGGTGGCGCGGTGGCGGGAAGGGTCCTGGACCCGGTGGCGGAGGAGGCCGGGACCCGAAGGCCCTGATCCCGCTGCTCAGCTCGATGTCCCTCGGAATGATCGCGATCACGGCTGCCGGAGGACTGATCGGCACGGCTGCCGGGTTCCTGCTCAACACCGGAAGCCTGATCGGCAACTGGTCCCTGACGGCCGCGACGGGCACCGTGACGCCCGAGGTGACGCGGTCCGGCCTCAAGGCCCTGTCGCCCGGCGGATGCGCACTCTTGTGCATCTACTTCGTGGTCTGTGTCGCCTTGTGGAAGAGCGGCGCGAAGCTCCTGAAGGGGAAGATCGCGGCAGGCGTCACGGCGGGCGTCATGCTCGGCCTGAGCGCCGGGTTCAGCGGGATGGCCTCGGTCGCCCTCGTGACGATCACGAACACCGTCGGCGACAAGATCACGGGCGTGGTCCTGTGACCAGGTTCCGGAAGGTCATGGAGCGCCTCGCCAAGGGGAGTTCGGCCCTGACCGTCGGTACGGCCCGAGGCATCACCGCGTGGCTCAAGGCGGGCGAGAAGGTCTCGGACTACGTGGTCCGCGTCATATTCCTCACGATCCCCGGGGGAGTCCTCTGGGGGCTCCTGTCCGCCTCCCGGGCCTTCATGTGGCTCCTGGTGGTCATCTGGTGCATCGCCGCCTGGCGAGCAGCACAGCCGGCCCAGGAAAAGTCCGAGGCCAAGGAGCCCGACCTCCACCCCGACGACCTCGCGGATCTCCTCTGGGAGCTGGCCGGAGACCGCAAGGGAGTCCACCTCTCCCAGGTCGCCCAGCAGCTCACGAAGGAGACCCCGGGGAGGACCTGGAGCGTCAAGGACGTCCGGCGCCTCATGGAGGCCGCGGGGATCCCCACGCGCCACAGCGTCCGTGTGCAGGGCATCGGGGTGGCCGTGGGGGTCCACCGCCAGGACATCCCCGGCAGCCCCTCCCCCGCCCCTGTGAGCCCCTCTCCCCAAGGCGTAGAGCCGCAGGTCAACCCAGCTACGGCTACAGCTACTACGCCCTACGTCCGCGACCTCGGGGGAGGGGCTACGGCCACCTTCACCCCCGACCCCCAACAGCCCAACCGGACGCACGTGACCGTCGTCCGGCCCACCGAAGACTGAGGACAGTTCATGGACTACGCAGCGATGTACCGCCAGGCGATGGCGGACGGCTCCACCGACTACGCCCACACGATCGTCGTCTCCGCCACCCAGGCCGCCGAGGCCGGAGGCGTGAGCCCCGAGGAGCTTCGGGACCTCGTGAACGAGATCAAGGCGCACGAGGAGGGCTGATGAACCTGCTGAAGAAGATCCTCGTCCGCCTCGCACCCACCTACTGCGAAGCCGACCCGACGTACCAGTACTGCTCCTCCTGCGGCTGGTGGGTATCCGGCTGCCCGCACCAGAGCTGACCGCTCCAGGAACGGGTGAACGGCCAGCAGACGCCAGGGCTTCGGGCATAGCGTCCACAACGCGACAGGCAAAGCGGCACACTGTCCCGATGGCATACGACCTCTCGAAGGGTGCGCCCGCACCCAAGCCCGAAGCACAGATCTTCAAGGGCTACGTCGCGACCGTGACGCTCTACGCAGATCGCGCTCAGATCAAGCGCAAGCTCATGGGGAAGGTGACCGGCGCCAAAGACGCCGTGATCCCCCTCGGTGACGTCATCAAGGTGCAGTCCAAGGAGCCGACTCGACTCGTGAACGGGTACGTACAGCTCGCCACCGAGGAGGACCGGGGACAGCTCAGGATCGCCACGGCCGAGGCACAGAAGGCCATCGCGAACAACTCGCGAACCGTCCTCTTCACGTGGAACCAGCGAGAGACCTTCGCGGCCTACCTGGCAGCGGCTACCGCCGGAGTCCAGGCCCAAGGCGGCAACCCGTTCGGATGAGACGCACCTCGCCCGAGCCGTCAGTCGACGGACTCGTCGGCCAACCGGTGAGCCAGTACGGAAAAGTTGACGGGATCAGCCCTTGAGGGTGCCACCGTCGGCATGATGACGGCGTGAATCACATGACAATCGCCCTCTTCGGGTTGAACAAGGATTACACCGTCGCCCTGGTGGGCCTCACAGGGACGCTCCTCGGTGCGGTGGTGGCCTTCCTGGGCATCCGATGGCAGGTAAATCGCCAGGAGCGGGAAAAGCAACTCGACCACGCCACCAAGGAGTGCGGGAGAGCGCTGCTGACCCTGCTCCGACTGTTCAGGAAGGAGCCCGAGTACGTGAGCGGGGACGCGCCCGAGTCCTGGAAGAGCGACATGACAGACCAAGTGGATGTCCTCAAGCTCACCATCCCGCTCTTCCACCACAAGGACTTGAGGAAGCGGCTGAACTCCACGGTCGACATCTTGGCGGACTGGCATTACGTGGTCTTCGATGGCCCTGGCGGTCACGAGTATCCCGAATCCGCTCCGGTGATCCGGGAGGTACTCCAACACGCCGTCGACTGCATAGGTGCAGTCCGACGAGGAGCACGCCGGCTCCCCGAGGAGACCGAAGCCTTCAGAACGGCCATCGGCAACATCAGCGAGTTCTGGGCCTACGACGCGGACAGCCGACTCTGACCGTCACGACGTCCCTCGTGCAAATGGCCCGTCCTCGGCAACTGGGCCGACGGTGGAGGAGTTGACGGGTTCAGCCCCATGAGGTTGGCCCCGTCGGCATGATGATCGTCATGCAACCTGAAGTGCTCTCCGGTCTCATCGGTTTCGGCGGTGCCCTCGTGGGTGGTGCGGCGTCCTTCGGGGGCGTGTGGCTCACCCTGTCCCACCAGAGGAAGCTGGCCCGGGAGGCCCGCCTCGCGGAGATCGGCCAGGAAGCAGCGGACAAGGCCCTGAACGAGCTGATCACGCTCGGGGAGTTCCTGGGTTCGGTCAGGAGCGACGTCGCCACGATGCCCACGGACGAGCGGGCGTCGTACCTGGACACCGTGTTCGGCCACATGGAGAACGTCGAGAGGGCTGTGGCCCGCATCCCGAACCGGGAACTCCGCAACCGCGTGAAGTCCCTCCTGATCGTCATGCGCCGGTTCAGGGCCGCCGGTGTCCGGCACTTCTTCGCGGTGAGCTGGCTCGCGGAGCTGACGGACGAGCTGACCGACCTCCTGTCGGCCTACATCCGTTCCGATCCCCTTCCGTCGCTCTCCGAGCGGACAGAAGAGAAGCAGCGCAGGGCCGCCCAGCACGAGCTGGCCGAACGGCGGCGCTTCGAGTTGATGCAGGACCCCGACCCCGCCAACGTCGACCCCCGCGAGGAGGACGCCGACGACGACGGTCCGGCGTCATGACGCCCGTCAGAACGGGTGCTTGCACTTTGTACTAGTGCACCGCATAATCGCGATCAACAGGACACGTACGTCCTCATGCAGGCCCCGACTCCTCTGGAGATGCGGGGCTTTTCGCATGTGCACGGGAGGGCTTCAGTGGAGGACGAGATTTGGCTGACGATCCGAGAAGCATCCGACCTGACGGGCGTCAGCCCGCAGACGGTCTACTCGTGGATCCGCAGAGGCCACCTGAAAGTCGAGGGCCTCGATCACCGAGGCCAGAAGCTCTTCCGCCATCTGGACGTCGCGAGGGCCGAGATGGCCACGAGGGCGAAGGCCGGACGCGTGCTGGTCCGTGCCGCCTGATCCAGGAGCCCTGGGCTACTTCGGCATGACCATGCCCTGGTCCGTCACCTCGTAGCTCTGTAGACACTCCAGGAGCGCAGCCTCCGACACGTTGTACGGACCGCCAGCCTGCCGATTGCAGTACTTGCTCAGGATTTGACTCTTCTGCGCGAGGGATATCCCGGCCGGCTGGTTGCCCTGCGGCTGGTCGTCCACCTGATCCTGCACCCAGGAATCCTGGGAAGGACTGCCCGAGTTGTCGCCGGACCCCAGGACTGCACCGCCCAGGAAGAACGAACCAACGGCAACGGCGACAACGCCACCCCACAGGGCCACCGGCCGCTTCCACCAAGGCCTTTCCACCCCCGCCAGGATGCGTTGGTACTCCGGGTCGTTCTCGTACTCGTCCCGCCAGCCGTCCGGCGAGTCCGTCGAGTTAGCCGTGGTGTGCGCTGTAGGAGCGCCAGACGGGCGCGGGGGAACGTTCGGGGGAAGTGGCGACGGGTTCTCCACGACAGCCTCCTTGGAGCCCTGACCGGCAACTACGTCGTGCACGAGGAGTCGGGCGGCACAGAGTATGCATGAGACATACATGCGATCTACACATACGTCCGAGTCGTGATCTAGCCGTGAGTTTCGTCTGACGGCCGTCAGCACACCCGGCCCGCGAACAGCAAGGAGGCCCCATGGCCACCGTCGAGAACCAGAACCTGTACGAGTTCCTCCAATCGGCCCGCGTGAGCGAGATCGAGCTGAAGTACCCGGATGAGGTCAAGCGCATCAGCCGGACCCCTCTGGACTCCAAGGTCACCTGCACGCTCCTGGAGCTGGCCCGGTTCGCCAAGAGGGTTCGGGACGAGGCGAAGGCCGAGAGCCTGGACGAGTTCAAGGCCTGGGGCCATGACAGGCCCGTGAAGACCACCCTCATCTGACGGCCGCCTGACGCCCTGCCCCGGAGCGCCAGACGGCCGGCTCAGTCAGCTCTCGTCCTCAGCCTCCTCGGACGCCTGGGACCTCCTCTGGTCCCGGCGGTCACGAAGGAAGCGGATGACCTCGGCTCCGAGCGCGAGGGCTGCGGCGGCTGCACCAAGAGCCGCGTTAAGGGTGTGCACTGCTTGGTCCCTTTCCCCGGGACCTTGGGCCAACAGGCGTGCCAAGATCCCGGCACGTCTGTACATGCCTGGGTTCCTTGGTCACGCCCGCCCGACTGGGTTCCTCCGACTCTCGGAAGGAACCGGTCAGTCCTTTCGTCTGACGAGCAGTGGTGAGCTTCCGGCGCTACGCCCCCTCCTGGAAGCCCTACGAACAGGACCTACCCGAGCCTGAACATCAACAATCTCTGGAGCGAAGACCTCCTGACGGCCGTCAGCCCCTGACCGGTCACCCGTCACCACACGCACGTGAGGGGGTGAGCCGGCCATGGCCCGCACCTTCTCCGAAGCAGACGAAGCGACTCTGCGTCAGCTCCACGCTGACGGCGTCAGCCGCAACGCCATCGCCCGTCAGATGGGCTTCGCCGTCGGCACCATCACGAACCACGCGCGGCGCCTCGGGCTCTCCTTCGACAGGGAGGCCGTCAGGGCCGCCACGGACGCCCGTCAGGTCGATCTGAAGGACCAGCGTCAGCAGGCCCAGCAGCGCCTGATGGACTTCTTCAACCACCAGCTCGACCGTGCCGAGAGCCGGTACCTGGTGACGGGCTGGACCCACACCGGGGCGCCCGTTGCCGAGTGGCTCCAGGAGCCTCCGGCCCGGGAGACCAAGGACCTGACGTCCGCAGCGACCCAGGCCCTGGACCGCGCCCTGAAGCTCGCCCAGTTCGACGCGGAGCACGACGACAAGAACCTCTCGGCCATGGACCGCTTCCTCGGAGCGATGCTGAGCGAGCGTCCCGAGCAGGACGAGTAGGCCGTGGACCTCCAGCCGCTGACCGCAAAGCAGCGCCTGGGTGTTCAGATCAGCCGTCAGCACCAGATCACGATCTACGAGGGATCGGTTCGCTCCGCGAAGACCATCACGTCCCTGATCGACTGGCTGGACTTCGTACGCAACGGGCCGCCCGGCAACCTGCTGATGGCGGGGAAGACCACCAGGACCCTTCGCCAGAACTGCATCGACGAACTCGTAAGCATTCTCGGCACCCAGCTCTGCTCGTACAACGAGGGCAAGGGCGTCCTGACGCTCCTGGGCCGCCGCATCATCATCGCGAGCGGCAACGACGAGAGCAGCAAGGACAAGATCCGGGGTCTCTCCCTGGTCGGTGCGTACGTGGACGAGCTGTCCACCATGCCGGAGAGCTTCTTCTCGATGCTCACCTCCCGCATGTCGGACGCGAACCCGCGCCTGATCGGGACGAGCAACCCGGACAGCGCCAACCACTGGCTGAAGAAGAAGTACCTCGACAAGGCCCGGGTGCACCTGACGAGGACCGGTGAGGTCCGGACGCCCGGCAACGACCTGGACCTGGCCCGGCTGACGTTCGTCATCGACGACAACCCCACCCTGACGCCGACGTACGTGCAGCAGCGCAAGGCGGAGTACGCGGCCACGCCGCTGCTGTACAAGCGGCTGATCCTCGGTGAGTGGTGCATAGCCGAGGGCGCGGTGTACGAGGTCTTCGACGACCAACGTCACGTGGTCGACATCGTCCCGGAGATCGTGCAGTGGCTCGGGGTCGGACTCGACTACGGAACGAGCAACGCCACGGCCGCCCTCTTGGTGGGCATCGGCTCCGACGGGTGCGTCTACGTCACGAACGAGTGGCGTCATGACGGCCACACCGAGGAGCAGCTCAGCGACGGGCAGATCTCCCAGCGCCTCCGGACCTGGATGCGCACCCTCACCGTCCCCGGTAGCAGGGACAAGGGGATCGAGCCGCCCCGGCTGATCGTTGACCCGTCGGCCGCCTCCCTCCGGAAGCAGCTCCAGCTAGACGGCCTGGGCTCGATGCGGGCCCACAACAAGGTCCTGTCGGGCATCCGGATCGTGGCCAACCTGCTGGCCGCCGACAAGCTCCGCATCCATCGCGGCTGCACTCACCTGCTGGACGAGATGGCCTCGTACGTCTGGGACCCCAAGGCGTCCCTCCTCGGCGAGGACAAGCCCCTCAAGCAGGACGACCACAGCGTGGATGCCCTCCGCTACGCGATCAAGACGACTCAGCACATCTGGCGTCCCCACGTCGAACTCAACTTCGAGGAGGTGGCGTGATGGGCACCGCATGGCCTCCTCCGGAACTCGCCGATGTCTTCGCCCAACAGGACATCTGGAGCGCCTGGTATGCCGGGACCCCCGAGGGCCTGACGGACGCGTACCTCAACGCCCCGAACGACAGGCCCGCCGCGCGCCGGAAGGGCCTCCTGGCCCGTCTGGGGCGGTGGTTCTGGGGTCAGCCCACCCCGATGGGTGAGCGGCCCTCCAAGCTCCATGTGCCGCTCGCGGGGGCAATCGCCGCCGTCAGCGCCAACCTGCTCTTCGGGGCACCGCTGAACCTCACCGTGGACGACGCGGCCACCCAGGAGCGCCTGGACCAGCTCGCCGACGACACGACGTACGCCGTCCTGCGGGAGGCCGCCGAGATGTCGGCCGCCCTCGGCGGGGTGTACCTCCGTGTGGTCTGGGACCAGAGCATCCAGGACAAGCCCTGGCTGGTCGCGGCCTCCCCCGACATCGCTGTCCCCGAGTGGAAGTGGGGCCGGCTGAGCGCTGTCACGTTCTGGAACGTGATCCGCGAGGACGCAAACACCGTTGTCCGGCAGCTCGAACGGCACGAGCCGGGCTGGATCAGGCACTCCGTGTGGATCGGCTCGGCGAACGAGCTGGGTGTCCAGATGGCCCTGACGGACTTCCCGGAGACGGCTGGTCTCGCGGACCTGGTGATCGACGGCGACGGCATCCCGACCGGGACGCCGAAGCTCACGGCGCAGTACATCCCGAACCTGAAGCCGAACAAGCTCTGGCGTCACCTCCCCGCAGCCGCGAACCTCGGCCGCTCGGACTTCTCCGGTGTCGAAGCGCTTATGGACGCTCTGGACGAGGCGTACAGCGACTGGATGCGCGACCTGCGTACGGGCAAAGCCCGACTCCTGGTCGGGACAGAGGTCCTGGAGAACCTCGGCAAGGGCCAGGGTGCTCACTTCGACATCGACCGTGAGCTGTTCGCCCCGCTGAACCTGGAGCCCGGCGAGGACAAGGGCTCGGTCATCGAGCAGGTCCAGTTCAACATCCGCACCGAGGAGCACCGCGCCCTCTGTGCCGACCTGGCCGAACGAATCATCCTCGGTGCCGGGTACAGCCTTCAGACCTTCGGCGTGACGAGCGAGGGCAGCGGCAACCCGACGGCGACCGAGATCGCTGCTCGGGAGCGTCAGTCCCTCACGACCCGGGCGAACAAGACCAGTTACTGGCGTCCCGCCCTAGCCCACCTCTTCGGCGTGCTGCTGGAGATCGACCGGACCGTCTTCCGGTCCCAGGTCGTCCCCCAGATCCCCGACGTGGAGTTCCCCGACGTCGTCACGCCCGACCCGGGCGAGACCGCCCGTCAGCTCAACGACCTGAACACCGCCGGGGCCATCTCCACGTACGAGAAGGTCCGTCGCCTCAACCCCGACTGGCGGGATGAGCAGGTCCTCGAAGAGGTCGCGCGCATCAAGGCCGACCAGGCCGAGGCCAAGCCCCAGCCGACCCACCCCGCGAGGGCTCAGGAGCCCGCTGGACAGCCCGAGAAGAGCCCCGAGGGCTCACAGGTCAACGAAGACGTCAGCGAGCCGCTGGTGGCCCGCTGAGCCCGCATGGGCACCCCCACCCGACAAGGGAGAGCACGACCATGGCGACACCCGCAGAGCCCGGCACGGGCGCGGAGAACCCCGGCATTCCCCCGGAGGGCACCACGCCTCCCGAGGGCACGGCCCAGCCCGAGTCCGTCAAGGACGACAAGGGCAGCAAGAGCGGCGAGACGAACTGGCAGGCCGAGGCCGAGAAGTGGAAGGCCCAGGCCCGCAAGCACGAGGACCGCTCGAAGAGCACGACCACCGAACTCCAGCGACAGTCCGCCCTGCTGGCCCAGTTGGCCGAGAAGGCGGGCATCAAGCTCGACGACGGCAAGCCGGACGCCGAGAAGCTCACACAGCAGCTCACCGCCACGCAGGGCAAGGCCCGACAGAGCGCGGTGGAGCTGGCGGTGTACCGAGCCGCCACCAAGCACAGCGCGGACGCGGACGCCCTGCTCGACAGCCGGGGCTTCCTGAAGCAGGTCGATGACCTGGACCCGGACGCCGACGACTTCGCCACGAAGGTCGGCGACGCGATCAAGGCAGCTGTCGAGTCGAACCCGAAGCTCAAGACCGCCCCCGCCCCTCCCGCCCGTAGCGGGACGGAGATGTCCGGGCGCGGCGAAGGAGCCCGCAAGCCCACCAACCTCGCCGACGCCGTGGCAGCACGGATGCGCGGCAACTGATCAAAGGAAGAACCCATGCCCGTCACCCTGAGCGAGGCGAAGAACAACGCCACGGACGCCGTAGACGTCCAGGTCATCGACGAGTTCCGGAAGGAGAGCGCCGTCCTGGACGCGCTCACCTTCGACGACGTCGTGAACCCTGCCGGTGGCGGCGCAACCCTGACCTACGGCTACCGCCGTCTGGTCACCCAGCCCACCGCGGCCTTCCGTGCGCTCAACACCGAGTACGCCCCGAGCAACGTCCAGACGCAGCGCTACAGCGTCGACCTGGCCGTCCTCGGTGGCAGCTTCGAGGTTGACCGCGTCATCGCCAAGGTCGGCCCGGCCGCGTCCGGCGCCGTGGCGCTGAACATGGCCCAGAAGATCAAGGCGACCAAGACCCGCTTCCAGGACGCCGTCATCAACGGCGACGTGGACGGCGGCGAGGACGCCGACGCGGAGAACGGCTTCGACGGCCTGGACAAGGCGCTCCGGGGCTCCGACACGGAGTTCCGCGCGACCCAGACCACCAACTGGTCGGACTTCGACACCAACCCGGCCTCGGCCCAGGTGGCCCTGGACACGCTGGACGAGTGGCTCTCCCTGCTGGACGGCGCTCCGACCATGGTCCTCGGCAACAAGACCGCCCTGGCCCGTGTGCGTGCGCTCGCCCGGCGTGCGGGTCAGTACGTCCAGAGCCCGGTGGACGGTCTCCTCGGCCCCGGCGGCCGGCCCATCGTGCGCGAGCAGTACGGCAACATCGTGTTCGTCGACCCCGGCGAGAAGCCCGGCACCTCGGCCCCGATCATCCCGATCGAGACCCGGGACCCGGACAGCTCGACCTGGACCCTGGAGGTCACCGGGTCCCCGACGGGCGGCACCTACACGGTGAGCGTCACCGTCGGCGGCAGCACCCAGACCACCTCGGGCATCGCGTACAACGCCAACGCCTCCACCGTGCAGAGCGCAATCACCGGCCTCTCCAACGTGGGCACCGGCAACGCGACCGTCTCCGGCACGACCGTGAAGACCCTCACCTTCACCGGTGACCTCGCGGACCTGTCGGTCGGCGTGACCGCCTCGGGCGCTTCCCTGACCGGTGGCACCTCTCCGGCCGTCGCGGTGGCCCAGACGGGCAACAGCGCCGTCTCGGGGCTCACCGACCTGTACGCGGTCCGCATGGGCCTGGACGGCTTCCACGGCGTCACCACGGTCGGTGGCCAGATCGTCTCCACCTACCTCCCGGACTTCACCACCGCCGGCGCCGTGAAGAAGGGCGAGGTCGAGATGGGCCCGATCGCCGTGGTCCTCAAGGCCACCAAGGCGGCGGCCGTCTTCCGCAACATCAAGGTCCAGTAGCGGCGTCAGCCGCCTCCAAGGAGGACAACCATGGCGCGTACTGCGCTGACCCCGCAGCGGTTCGCCACCACCGGCCTGACCGCGACCTACGTGACGCCGGACGTGGCGGGGGTCTCCCTCCGCTCCAGCGGCAAGCAGGTGCTCCACGTCAAGAACGCCTCGGGGGCCTCGATCACCGTGACGCTCAAGATCGGTCGCACCGTGCAGGGCCAGGCCGTCACCGCCCCCACCGCCACGGTGGCCGCCAGTGCCGAGAGGTTCTTCGGCCCCTTCCCGGACGACTACGAGCAGCCGGACGGCACGGACACCGTGTTCGTCGACTTCAGCGCCGTGGCCTCCGTGACGGTCGCCTGCCTGTCGCTCTGACGTCAGGAAGGAGGCCGCCATGGCGTACGCCACGGTGGAGGAGTTCACCGACTACCTCGATCCGGATCCGGTCCCGGCCAACGCCTCCCGGCTCCTGGACCGAGCGTCCACCAAGCTCGACAGGCTCCTCACCGGAGCCGTGTACGAGACAAACGCAGACGGCCTCCCCACGGACCCCGCCCTCGCGGCAGTGTTCCGGGAGGCCGTCTGCATCCAAGCGCAGTACATCGGCGCCCTTGGAGACGAGACGGGGGCCAACGCCAACGTGGCCTCCATGACCTTGGGGAACCAGAGCATCGTCCGGGCCCTAGGAGGCCGTGACGGCAAGGGGACGACCCCCCGGGTCTCCCAGGACCTGCTGGACCTGCTCCAGGTGAAGGGGCTCCTGCCCGTCTTCCCGCGCGTCTGGGGGTGAGCCATGCTGCTCCTCCCCACTGACGACGTGACGATCCTGACCCGGCCCGAAGCCACGAGGGACCGCCAGAACAACCGGGTCGTCGACTGGTCCGACGCGGAGCGGACGACCTACCGAGCCCGCGTGCAGTTCCTCAGCTCCACCGAGACCGAGCAGCAGGGCGATCAGGTCATCACCGACCTGGAGGTCTTCCTCCCGCCCGAGGCCGTCGTCACAGCTGTCGACCAGGCCGAGGTGGACGGCGTCACGTACAGGGTTCACGGCAAGCCCCAGGTCCAGCGCGGAGCCGGGCCCATCGCCCAGCTCGACCACATGCGGATCGTCCTGCGAGAGGTCACCGGCTGATGGGCGCCTTCCAGCCCAACAAGGTCGCGATCGAGGCGTTGGGCTTCGAGGACTTCGTCCAGCAGGACCTGCACGAGCGAGCCGGCCGCGTGGTGGACGTCGCTCAAGCGACTGCCCCCGTGGACTCCGGTCGCTTCCGGGACTCGATTCACGCCGAGGACGGCTCCGACGGAGAGATCCTCGTGGTCTCCGACCTGGAGTACTCGGTGTACGTCGAACTCGGCACCCGGGAGCAGGCCCCGCACAACACGATCGCCACCGCACTCGATGCCGCAAGGGATTGATCCATGGCCACCTTCAAGCTCACCTTCCCGTACAAGGGCCGATGGCCCGGTGACGTGGTCGAGGTCCGCGACGACGAGGTCAGGGATCTCGTCCAGAGCGGCATCGGCCACCTGGAGGGCGCTGAGCCTGTGCTCCGGCTCGGGCGGCTCCCCGAGGTCGTCCAACCCCCCGAAGCCCCGCACGAGGCCACTGAGGCCCCGCCGGAGCCCGTCAAGCGCCGGGGCAAGACCTCGGCCGACTAGCAGGACCAGGAGGCCGCGGTGACCGTTCCCCTGACCTCTCTGGTCTTCCCGGACACGGAGCAGATGGTCGTGAACCACCTGCTCGAAGTGCTCGGGTACGAAGCCTCCACCGTGCGGCCGGACGGAGGCGCCTTCACCGAGGCGCTCCCCTTCATCTGGGTCAACCGCATCGGGGGCGTACGCGTCACCAGGACTTCCCAGGGCCGGAGCCTCCACGACGAGGCCCGGATCTCCCTGGACGTCTACGCAACTGAGGGCGCCAACACGTCCAGCCGGGTGGCCGCCACTGACGCGGTCGCCCAAGTCCGTGCCGCCTTCGAGCAGATGCACGGCACCTCCCGGGACGGCGGCTTCGTGCTGCGCACCTGGGAGGAGACGGGCCCTGCGGTTCGCCCCGAGGAGCCCAACACCAACGTCACGCGGATCGGCCTGATCGTCGGCCTCCGCGTTCGCCCTGTCTGACCCGCGACGCCATGGGCCATCCCGGCCTGTCAGGCATCCCCGCCTCGAACGGAACTGGCCATGCCCGTCTTCGTGATGGCGACAACCACAGGAGAAGAATCCATGTCTGCTGACAACACGCAGGTGAGGGTTGGCGTCACGGGCGCGGTCTACGTGGCCCCGGTCGGCACCACCGCACCCACCGAGCCGTACACCCCCTGGGGTGCGAACTGGATCGACCTCGGCTACTGCACCGAGGACGGCCTGACGGAATCCCTCAACGAGGACCGCCAGGAGTTCAAGGGCTGGGGCAGGAAGCGCCCCCTCCGGACCCAGATCACCAACCGGACCAACACCTTCAAGATCGTCACGCAGGAGACGAAGGCCCACACGGTCTCGCTCTTCTACGGCGTGGACATCGCCGACATGACCTCGTCCGGCACTGGCGACACCCAGTTCATCAGTTGGAACGAGCCGGAGAACCCGGAGCCGCTGTACTACGCACTCGGCATGGACGTGATCGACGGCGACTACCCGAAGCGGATCACCGTCGCCCGTGCCGAGGTCACCGCGAAGGGCGACATCGTCTACAAGGCGGACCAGACCGTCAGCTACGACCTGACGTTCACCGCCCTGGAGGCTGCGTCCGGCGTCAGCGCCATCAACTACATGCTCGGGAAGGTCCCGCTCCCGGCCTGACCCCTTCTGGACGCGCAGTGAATCACGGCCTCTGCCGTGAAGTCCCCATGCGTCCACCTCAATCCACTGGCCGGGGAGTCCTTCGCGGGTCTGCTCCTCGGCCAGTGCTTCCCCTGACCCGCGCAGACCCGCGAGAGCACGAGGAGTGCCGACATGACTCAGCCCAACCGCAAGCGCATCAAGCTGGAGACCCTGCGCGCCCAGCGTCTGGAGGCCACCGGCACCAAGGAGCTGGAAGTGATCGTGGAGGACGAGAAGTTCGTCTTCCCCCTGTTCAACTGGCTCCCGATCGCGACGTACAAGAAGATCCAGTCGCTCCCCGACAAGAACGACCTGATCGCGCAGACGGAGATCCTGCTCGGCAAGGAGAAGACCGAGCGGCTCTTCGAGCTGGGGCTCACCACCGGTGACCTGCTCGACATCTTCGACGCGCTCCAGGCCGACGCCGGTGTGAGCACGGGGGAATCGACCAGCTCCTCCGACTGATCGAGGAGCACCCCTCCGACCTGCGAGCGGACATCGCCCGGTACTTCCCCGGGCGGTCCCTCAACGAGTTCCACCGCAATGAGTCCGGCACCGGGACCATGTCCTGGCTGGAGCTGTGGGAGTTCGTGCTCGCCCTCCCGTACGACTCCATGACCAAGTCCGCCATGGCTGGCGACCATGGGCGCCGCCGCTGGACCGAATCGGACTACATGCTGCGGGAGCTGCTCGCCGTGGCGCAGTTCCAAGCCCGCATCGCCTGGGCCGGACACCACATCGAGGGCAAGGTCCCCGACCTCCCTCTGTGGGAAGAGCCGGACCGCCGCTCCCCCGAGCAGATCGAGGCGGACCGGGAGCTTGCCGTGGCACGGGCCGAACGGGCCCGCAAGTACCACGAGGCCACCAAGCCCGGCTCTCAGGACACCGAGTACGCAAAGAAGCTGGCGGCTGCCCTCGCGGAGCACCAACGGGTGGCTGCCGAAGAAACAGCGGCTTCCTGACGGTGAAGGCCAGGCCCCGCCCGACAACTGAATCGGAGGGGCGATGACCACCACCGTCGGCCGTGTCGAAGTGAGCATCGTCCCCGAAACCTCGGGCTTCGCCGCTCAGGCCGATGCCGCACTGACGCCCGCCATGGAGCGCCTGGGCCAGAAGCTGGGACGCACCCTGTCCCGGTCGATGACCCAGGCGCTCGACTTCTCGGGCATCGACAACGCTCTCCGTCGCTCACTGGACACGGCCGAGGCGTCTGCCGCCTCCAAGGGCCACCAGATCGGCAAGCGGTACGGCCAGGCCATGAAGGCCGGGCTCTCCACCGAGCTGCGCGGCCTCCAGGGGACGCTGGACGTCACCATCCGCCCCGTCATCGACCGGGGCGCCTACCGGGCCGTACAGGCCGATCTGAACTACCTGACGCGGCCCCGCACGGTCTCCATCAACGCCGACGCGGACACCCGTGTGGCGGCCGACGATCTCGCGCTCCTCACCCGGGCGCGAACGCAAACCGTCACGGTCAACCTCCGGACGGACGAGGCACGGAGCAATCTGCTCGACTTCCGCCGGGCTGCCGACGACGCCTCTGGAGCCGCTTCACGGGCCACCGAGTCCCTCAGCTCGGCCAGTGGGGCCGGGGGCCTCATGGGGGCCCTGAAGGGCGTGGGCGTGGCCGCCGCCCTGTCCGCGCTCCCCGCTCTCGGTGCCCTGGTTCCGATGATGGCCGGGGCGGGGCTCGCCGCAGGCACCCTCAAGCTCGGGTTCGCCGGGGTCGGCGACGCGCTGGAGCAGGCGGGCAAGGACCAGAAGAAGTACGAGGAGGCCCTCAAGAAGCTCAGCCCCGCGCAGCGCGCCTTCACCAAGGCCGTCGTGGGACTGAAGAAGGAGTTCGCGCCGATCGGGCGCGAGGTCCAGAAGGCCATGCTTCCCGGCTTCACCCGGGCGGTGAAGGATGCCGGGCCGGTGGTCAAGATCCTCGGCAAGCACATGACCGAGATGGGCGAGGCCTTCGGAGATGCTGCCGAGGGCGTCGGCCGGATGCTGAAGGACTCCGGTTTCCAGGACGACTTGCAGGCCAACCTGAAGCTCGGCTCGCAGTTCGTCCGCGAGATGACATCCTCGCTCGGCCCCTTCACCCGCAGTCTGCTCGACTTCGGCGCCGCTAGCGGTCCGACCCTGCGTGCGTTCAGCGACGGCATCGGCGGCCTGCTGAGCAAGGGACTGCCCAGCATGTTCAGCGGCTTGAGGGCCGGGATCCCCGGTGCGGCGAAGATGCTGGACGGCCTGTTCTCTGCGATCGACGACGTGCTCGGCGGCCTCGGCCGGCTGTCCGGCGAGGTGGCCCGCGACCTCGGCCCCGTCTTCGGTGAACAGTTCGCACTGTCCGGGTCGATCGTCACGGGTGCGATGGACGCCATACGCGGCGCGATGGTGCTGCTGCGGCCCGTCTTCAAGGACATCACCTTCGGACTCAAGTCGGTCCGCGACATCGCTGCGATTATCGGCCCAACCCTGCGGGACACGGGCCTTGCGATCTTCAGCGCGTTCGCACCGGTCGGTGATTCCGTCAACGGGGCGGTCGGCCCGTTGCAGCGCCTGAACCAGGCCATCGCCGCGAACAAGATCGGCATCCTCGAAGGCGCCCGCCAGTTCGGCAACGCCGTGATCGACATGACGAGCGCGGCAATCACCGCAGCACCGACGATCATCCATGCGTTCACGCTCGTCTCGGGCGGCATCCTGAGCGCGCTGAGCGGGGTAGCGCACGGTGCCGCGTTGGCGTTCGGATGGGTGCCGGGCATCGGCGGGAAGCTGAAGGCCGCCGACAAGGCGTTCGGAGATTTCAAGGACTCCTACATCGAGGGCCTGACCACCGCGGAGTCCAAGGCCAGCCACTTCGCTGCGTCGACCGCTCCGAAGCTGGCTGCGGGCAAGCTGAAGCTGAACATCAACAACTGGTCGGATCAGCTCGCCGAGGCGAAGCGGAAGCTGGCCACGGTGCCACCGTCGAAGCAGTCCGCGCTGAAGGCGACCATCAAGGACCTGGAAGCCAAGATCCGCTCTGCCCGGGGCCAGCTCGACAGCCTGGACGGCAAGACGGCGACGACCTACGTCAAGACCGTCTACGAGAAGGTCGAGGCACAGAACGCGCCCAAGTTCCGTGCGCGTGGAGGGCCGATCAAGCTGGCGGCCGGTGGGAATCCCAGCGGCCTAGTGCGCGGTCCGGGCACTGGTACGTCCGACTCGATTCCGGCGATGCTCTCCAACGGCGAGTACGTGATCCGCGCGAAGAGCGTCGCCAAGTACGGCATGGCGTTCCTGAACGCGGTCAACCAGGGGTCCCTTGGCATCAGCCGACTGGCATCCGGCGGTCTCGCGGGCTCGGAGGTCGCCAACGGCCTCGCGAGCGGCATGACGAACGGCATGTCGAAGGTCAACGACGCTGCCCGGGTCATGGCGGCTGCCGTTGAAGCAGGCGTCCGTACCGAACTCCAGATCGCCAGCCCCTCGAAGAAAATGCAGGCGCTGGCGAAGGAGATCGGTGCTGGCCTGATCAAGGGACTCACCGGGTCCCGGGATCAGATCAAGTCGACGTCGGCGTCCCTGGCCAAGTCGATCTGGGCAACCTTCAGCGGGTCCACGGACAACCGCCTCGTGGCGACGCTCAACCAGCAGACCAAGAAGCTGCTGGACCTCGCTGCCAAGCGGGACAAGGTGGCGTCGTCCCTCGCGGCGGGCCAGCAGATGGCCAAGGACCAGAAGGCCGCAGGGCTGTCTTTCGCGTCGATGACCTCCCTGCCGAACGGCGGGAACACCTTCGACGCCGGAGGCATCCTCTCGGGCCTGAAGGTTCGCCTGGGCCAGCTCAAGACCTTCTCGGGCAACGTCGCCAAGCTCGCCAAGATGGGCCTGTCCAAGGACCTGATCGGTCAGATCATCGCGGCTGGCCCGGATGGCGGAGCGGCCTACGCCGCTGCTCTGGTGAAGGCGACTCCGGATCAGCTCAAGGCGCTGAACAGCGCCCAGTCCCAGATCGCCAAGGTCAGCTCGTCGTACGGCAACTCCGCAGCGGACATCATGTACGACGCGGGCAGCCAGGCGGGCAAGGGCTTCCTGACCGGGCTCAAGGCCCAGCAGAAGGCCATCGAAAACTCGATGTCCGACCTGGCCAAGAAGATCCAGGCGGCCATCAAGAAGGCCCTGAAGATCAAGTCCCCGTCCAGGGTCATGGCCGAGATCGGCGAGCACGTCGGCCAGGGCCTGGTCATGGGCATGGACGCGACTCACGCGGCCATCGTCTCCAGCTCGAACCGGATGGCCACGGCCGTCCAGCGCGGCGTGGCAACTGAGCCGGCACAGCGAGCCGAGCAGGGCAGGACGGTCATCTTCAACGCCCACACGACGGACAAGCCGACCCGGCAGACCGTCATGGACGCCCTTCGAGACAGCCACGCGCTGTACAGCCCGCTCGTCGCCTGATCAGATCCCGGAGGGGCACGCATGCCGATCTTCGTACGCCCCTCCGGGATCGTTCTCCCGGGCGGCATCAACCCGCCACCGGTACAGCCGTTGGAGGTGCCCAGCCTCTCCTGGACGGACGCCAGGGGGCGCACGACGCTCCTGTCCGACTGGGAGAGCGGCTGGGTCCTCCAGCCCGGTATCCGGGGCCTGGACTTGCCCGGGTACGACTTCTACACCGACGCCTCGCCGGGCATCGACGGCAACGCCCTGCGAGGGCTTCGAGCCCAGGCCCGAGAGGTCTTCCTCCCACTGGCCTTCTTCGACGTCGACCGCTCCGGCTTCATGGCCCGCAAGCGGTCCTTTTTCCGTACCCTCAATCCCTCCCTGGGGCTGGGCACGCTGACCCTGACCGAGTCGGACGGCTCCTTCCGCAGCATCGAGGCGTACTACGTCTCCGGCGCGGAAGGCGACTTCGGGCAGGACACCTCCGGTCTCCACTGGCAGACCGTCGGCCTGACCTTCTCCTGCCCCAGCCCGTACTGGCTCGGGGCGGCCGTCCACCAGGAGTACGCGGCCGGGGCCACCGGGAGCTTCTTTCCGGTCCTGCCGGTGAAGGTCCGGGACTCCCAGGTCCTCGGCAACACCACGATCGACAACCCGGGGGACGCCACGAGCTTCCCGGTCTGGACGATCCACGGCCCAGCCACGTCAGCGGTCATCACGAACAACACAACGGGCCTGAACTTCTCTGTGACGGCCTCTCTCGGCTCCTCGGACGTCCTGGTCGTCGACACCCGTGAACGCGTCCAGACGGCCGTCCTGAACTCCAGCCAGAACTGGTGGCCCAACCTAGCCACCGACTCAGACCTGTGGGGCCTGGAGCCCGGCGAGAACGACGTCTCGCTGACCCTCGTCGGTACGGACAGCAACACCACGGTCCAGCTCGACTACCAGCCGCGCTTCCTGACCGCGTAGGGGGTGGAGATGGCCTTCGACCAGCCCCGTGTCACCGTCCAAGTCCGGGACGACAGCCTGGACATCGTCGGGGTGGTCGACGACTTCACCGCGCTGACCATCACGCCGCGCTTCAACGCGGTCGGGGCGTACGTCCTGAACATCGCCGCGGATTCCCCCAAGGCCCATCTGCTCGTCCCGGGCAACGGCCTGGTGATCCGTCGCGGTGCCGACGTGCTGATGTCCGGCCCCATCCGGGAGCCGAACTGGACCCGCTCCGACAACGACGGCGGCAGCGGCACCCTGACGGTCAACGGGGTCGACGACATGACCCTCCTGGCCGGGGCGACCTGCTGGCCCAACCCGACGGCTGCTCCGGGCTCCCAGACGGACTCGGTGTACAAGATCTCGGGGGTCGTGGCCGAGACGGCCATGCGGGCCCTGGTGAACCTGAACATCGGGCCGGGAGCCCAGGCGGCCCGGAAGATCTCGAACCTGACGCTGGCCGCTGACGGCGCCCACGGGGCGAGCATCACCAAGCAGGTCAACCAGTTCGACAACTTGCTGACGGCCCTCCAGGACATCGCCAAGACGGCGGGCCTGGGCTTCCGGATCGTCCAGGTCGGCAGCAACCTCCAGTTCCAGGTCTATGAGCCGGCGGACCTCTCGGCCTCCGCCAAGTTCTCCTTCGGCCTGGGCAACCTAACGGACGCCTCGTACTCCGTGACCGCCCCGACCTGCACCAAGGCCGTCGTGGTGGCGGGAGGCGGCAGCAGCCCCCGCGTGGTCTCCGTGACGACCCGGGCGGACGCGGCCTTCCCCGGCCCGTGGATCGAGCAGTTCGTCGACCTGACGAGCGTCGACACCGCATCCGTGGACCTCACGGCCCAGATGAACCAGGCCGCCAACGAGGCCCTGACCTCCGGCGCGGCCCAGGGCAACTTGACCATGACGCCCATAGACACCCCGCGCCTCCAGTTCGGGCGCGACTACACGGTGGGCGACCAGGTCTCGTGCCAGGTCAAGGGCGACTTCTTCGCCGACGTGGTCCGCGAGGTCAGCATCAGCTTCGACGCGCAGGGCGGATACCTCGCTAAGGCCGTCATCGGCTCCTCGGACTCCACGAACAACCAGGACGTCCTGGCCCGGCAGTTCCAGTACATCGCCCGCATCTTCAACAAGCTCCGGCGCCTGGAAACCAGGAAGCCCTCATGACCTGGAGGTCTCGGTGACTCAGTCGTCCTTCCCGTTCGGCTCCTCGCAGATCACCACCGAGGACCAGTGGTCCAGCTACTTCCGGATGTTCCAGGTGGACGGTGTCTTCGCCACCAGCGAGAACGGCACGGACCTGAAGGTCACTGCCTCGAACGCCTCCACCGTCTCGTTGGGGGCCGGAGAGGCCGTGGTGCAGGGCACGTACTACGCCAACACCGCCGCGCTCAACGTCAGCGTCCCGACCAACTCCGGTGGCGGCTCGGCCCGTAACGACCTGATTGTCCTGCGCCGGGACCCATCGGCCGACGCCACCACGGTGCAGTACAAGACGGGCGGCACGAGCTTCCCGTCCCTGACGCAGACCCTCAACGGCACCTGGGAGATCCCCCTCGCGCGGGTCACCGTGGCTGCTGGAGCGTCTGTCGTGCCTCCGGCGGGAGTCACGGACGTCCGCTGGTTCGTAGGGCGCCCCCCGGTCGTCGGCAGCGCCGCGTACCGCCGTCCCCCGGTCCGTGGGCAGCTCCACGTCGACAACGGCTCGGACGTGTACCTGGGCGACGGGACGAGCTGGAAGTACCTCGGCACCGCCGAGGACCCTGCCGCAAGCACCTACACGCCCGTGTGGGACGCCGGTGGGACCGCGATCAGCTGGGGCTCGGGCAGCACGAACATCGGCCGGTACAAGCGGATCTCGGGCAACCTCTACTGGGTCAAGATCCAGCTCCAACCCACCGGCAACCCTCCGGCGTACGACGACCCCATCCGCGTGACGCTGCCCTTCACACTCCAGGGCTCCACCCGCGATCTGTTCAACGTCGCCTTCAGCCAGGCCACTGCCAACGGCGGCCTCTCCTTCGTCGGTACCGGCATGACGTTCCCGACCGAGGCCAACAACAAGATCGCGCGTATCCGGGTGCCGCTCTCCGAGGGCATCTCCGGCACCAGCGGCGGGATCAACAGCCGGAACATCCTGACCAACTCGCCCTTCAACATCCAGAACGGCGACATCCTCACGATCACCGGCACCTTCGAAGCGGCCTGACCCCCGACTCACAGAATCAAGGAGGGGCCATGGCCCGTCATTTGTTCGGCCTCTCCCCGGCCGATGTCACCGTGTCCCAGTCCGGGACCTCGCTGGTCCTTCAGCCCGGCTCGGTCGGAACTGCCTGGGACGCCCGTTCCGGCGGTACCCAGATCACTGACCTGACCGACCTGAGCGGCACGCCGATCACCACCGTGACGTCCGACTCGTACTCCGTGATCGGCTTCTACGGGCCGGACGGCGTCACGACCATCTACCTGGACTTCGGCTTCTCCGGGGGGCGGGCCCTGATGCAGGCGACAGACCTGGGCAACGCCATCGACGACCTCCAGACGAACAAAGCGAACCTCGCTGGTGACACCTTCACCGGTCCGGTCGTTCTCTCGGGCACGGGATCCGACCTCACCGTGGGCGGCGTCGTAAACACCACCGGCCCGGCCACGGTCAATCTGGGCAGCGGCAGCCCGAGCTACGCGAGTCTGCCCAAGGGCATTGCGGGCCGCTCCGAGAATGCTGGCCTGATCATCGGCTCCTCGTACATCGGCGGGGACGACGACGGCACCGGCACGGACTCCACCGGCCGGCTCAACCTCTACTCGTACCAGCGCGCCAACGTCGGCAGCTTCGGCGAGAACATCCGGCACTTCATGATGCGCTCGGACGCCAAGACGATGCAGGCGTTCTACATCCCGGTGCAGACCTCGAACAAGAAGGGTGGGTACGACGCCACCACCCGCGACCCGCTCTCCACGGGCGTCTCGTGGAAGCCGGTGGTTTGGCAGGGCGCGCACTACGAGGCCAACGACCACGGATCGGTCCACGGGCACTGGGAGCTGGAGGTCGCCGACGCTACCGGTGCGCTCCAGGGGCGCCTGGAGATCCCCTTCATCGACCAGTCGAAGCTGAGCAACGCGGTCGACACCACGACCATCGGCATCGCGTGGACAAACATTCGCACCAACCTGGCGGACTTCTCCATCCGAGCCCAGAACATCACCAGCGGCGACTACGCAGGGCAGAACACCGCGCTGCGGATCGGCGGCAACAACACGGTGAACAAGGACGTCCTGCTGTCCATCTCCTCGGATATGCAGAACTCCGGCCGCCGCTGGGGCTTCCGGGCCAACACGGACACCGAGTCCACTGGCAACGCAGGCACGAACTTCCAGCTCCTGCGCTATGCCGACGACGGATCTCAGCTCGGAACCGCCCTGTTCGTCCAGCGCGCGGACGGTCAGATCACCACCGGATCGCCCGCCGCGAAGGGGGCGCGTCTCGCCTTGGTGTGGGGCACCAACGCGGTGCAGGGCTTCTCTGCTCAGCCGTCGTCCTCCCCGGGCGCAGCGGCCGGTTTCGACGCCGTCATGACGGCCACCACCGACCGGGCGTACCAGGCGAACGTCATCGGCGACGCCAACAGGCGCCTCGTCGTGTTCGCTGACGGAAAGACCGAGTGGGGCGACGGCACGGCCACGCGTGACGCGAACCTGTACCGATCGGCAGCCGGACGGCTGAAGACGGACACCGCGTTCTCGGTCGGTACCAACCTCCTGATCAATACCACCTCGGTGGGCGCGGGCGTCGGCGTGCTGGGAATCGCCAACGCCACGACGGTCCCCACAGCCAACCCCACCAGCGGCGGCGTCCTGTACGTCGAGGCCGGAGCCCTGAAGTACCGGGGATCGTCCGGCACCGTCACCACCATCGCCCCGGCCTGATCCGGGCTGAACCACACCCCTTGGAGAACACCATGCAGATGACCCCTGAGCAGCTCGTAGAGGAGTACCGGGACACCGTCCTGGAGCTGCACCTCACCCGCCGCCACGTGAGCGCCCTGGAAACCGAGAACGCCTCCCTGCGGGCCCAGCTCGCCCCGGCGGAGGAGCAGGGCCACAGCCACTCGCACGGCGAGGACGGCGGCCACTCCCACAACGACTGACCACAAGCCCCCGGCCCCGGGAGTTCCTGGGTGTGGTTCGCCCTGGGGCCGGGTCTTTTTAAATTCCATCGCCCTGTACTACAGGGGCGGTTACCGTCCCTGTGTGGATGTCAACAGGATCTTCGGCGAGCTGTTCCCGGGTGCCAGACAGTTCGCGCAGTCTGCGTTGGACGCTCTTTCGAAGGACGACGAACAGGTCTTCCTCCTGCACGCGGGCGTCAGCATCGAGCGACTCGCCAAGGCGGTGCTGGCACAGAAGAGTCCCTTCCTCCTACTGGAGACGAAGGGGAACGGGAACGAAGACGCCCTCTTCCAGATCGCTGGCCTGGAGCAGGGAAAGAAGATCCGCACCATCGGAGCGGCGACGGCCATCGCCCGACTCAAGCGTCTCGGCGTTCTCCCGCAGACCAAGGACACTGAGCTGGACGAACTGATCGAGCTACGGAACGGTGTCGCTCATCTCACGGCTGCGCATGATGGGTCTTTCGACGCCCTGGCCAAGTTCGTGGGAACGAGCACAACGTTGCTGACGGCCTGGGGCAGATCCGGCCCAGAGCACTACTGGGGGCCTCACTATGGCCTGGTGGAGCTGACCTTGAGTGAGGCTGGGGAGAAGGCCGCCCGTCACTTCAGCAGGCTCGTCGAACAGGCGCGCTATCGAGTGGCCCAGCGGGCCCAGGCCCTTCCCCAGACCGCCATGGAGGCGCTCCTGAAGGAGCGCTCGATCAATGTGGCTATGACCTGGCCTAATAGCCGAACCGTGCTCCTTCCACACAAGTGCCCGGCCTGTGGCAACCTCGGAGCGCTGCTCACCGGCCCTCCGGTCCTGATCACGAGCGGGAAGCCTGGCGAGGCGTTCCCCAGGAGGTTCTTTTGCCCCATCTGCGAACTCGACCTGAGGACCCCTGAGGAGTTGACGTCCGCTGGCATGGACAGTCGGGTGCCGCTTGTCGAGGCGAACGGAGAGCGGGTGCTCACCGAAGCCGAAGAAGCCCTTTGGCACCAGTTCCCCGATGGTGGTGGTGACGAGAACGTGTCCGCCGCCCGCTGATCCGCCATGAAGCCCCGGTCCCCCGGCCGGGGCTTTCGCATGTCCTGACCCGCGCCGGATCTTCCTGCGCAGACCCCGCAAGGAGACCCCGTGGTACCTGAGCTGATCAGGGCCCTGGCCGTAGCCCAGGAGGCAGGCGGCGGGCCCGACATAGGCAAGCTGCTCGGGCAGTTCGCCCAGTACGGCGTCGTCGGCCTGATCGTCGTCCTCCTGATCATCGGCGTCATCGTCCCGAAGTACGTGATGTCCAACCTCCTGACGGATAAGGACGCCTGGCGTGACGCCTTCGAGAAGGAGCGCGAAGCCCACCAGCTCACGCGGCAGCAGCTCGCCGCCGCTCAGGCCAGTGCCGACGTCGCCAACGAGCAGGGCCAGGCCATGGTCCGGCTCCTCGAAGAGTTCGGCCACCGGCCGCAAACAGCCCCCGGGAGCGCCTGAGATGTGGCCCTTCGCCCGTCGGAACCAGGTGTCTCCCGAGTCGGAGACCGCGAAGAGGGCCGCCGAGAAGTCCCTCAAGGATGCCCAGGCCGGGATGCCTGAGGCCCAGGCCCGGCTGAACGAGAGCCGCCGGGTGACGGAGCAGCTCAAGGCCCACAACAGGGCGAACGCCTACAGCGACTTCATCGAGGGCATCGTCCTCGGCCGTCTCCACCGCGACGCCTGAACGAGGAGGACCCCGTGCTCTACACCCTGACCCTGTACGTCCTCCTGGGGATCGGACTCGCCGCATCGGTCGGCTTCCTGGTCCTGCACCGCCCCCGGCGGTTCTTCCGGGTCACCGAGATCAACGCGTCCTGGTGGGTCATCATCGTCGGCCTGCTGTACGCGCGTTCCCTCATGCTCCTGGGAATCCGCGGTGCCCGACCCGGCGAGACCTGGTGGGACAGCGCCATCTCGATCGGGTTCCTTACCGCGATCGACGTTCTCCTCCTGGTCCGCTTCTTCTCATACCTCTGGTACCTGCGAGAGCACCCCGAGAAGCGCTCCTGAGACCTCTCCTCCCCCGCCCTCCCGGCCATTGGCCCGGAGGGCTTCTTCATGCCCGCCAGACCCCTGAGGAGCCGCTATGAAGCTCGTGACACGACGCCAGCTCGGATGGCCCGCCTCGGCCGCTCCGACCCAAACCTCCACCAAGGGCGTGAAGGTCCACTACGAGGGGACGGCCGTCTCGGTCGACCTGCTCAAGGACCACGCCAGGTGCCTGGCCGAGTGGCAGGCGATCCGGAAGAGCCACCTGGCCAACGTCCGCGAGAACTACTCCGACGTGGCGTACAACTACGCGGCATGCCCCCACGGGTTCCTCTTGGAGGGCCGGGGCATCGGCAAGCGGACAGGGGCCAATGGCAACCAGCCGCTGAACGTCGCGCACTACGCCATCGTGGGCCTGGTGGGCAGCGAGGGCCTGACCGAACCCACGGACGAGATGCTCTCCGCGATACGCGACGGCATCGAGCTGCTCCGCCAGCACGGCGCCGGGGACGAGATCCTCGGCCACCGTGACGGGTACGCGACCTCCTGCCCTGGCGGCCCGCTCTACGCCTGGGTGAAGAAGGGCGCTCCCCGCCCCACGGGCACTGAGCCGGCGCAGCAGTACGAGCCCTTCCCCGGGGCCGCCTGGTTCTCCAAGGGCCTTAAGAGCCCCGTCGTGGCCCGCATGCACGACCGCCTCGTGGCGGTCGGCTGCAACCGGTACAAGTCCTCGGCGAACAAGGACACCATCGGCTCCGGCGACGTCGCCTCCTACGAGGCGTGGCAGCGGCTCCAGGGCTTCACCGGCTCGGCCGCCAAGTGGCCCCCGGGCAAGACGACCTGGGAAGCTCTGCACGTTCCGAAGGGCTGACACATGGATGAGGACCCAGTCCCGAAGGAGTGGGTCCTCTGAGGGCTCGTACGTCCCTCCCAAGTCCTGCCTCGCCTGGCCCCGTCATGCGGTGTCCAGTCACGCCTTGCCGTGCGACGACCAGCCTACACACAAGCGCCCCACTCTCCTTCCCGGGAGAGTGGGGCGCTTTCGTGCGTTCAGGGTCAGTCGAGCTTTATGACGAAGTCCACCACGGTCGTGTCGCCCCGCCTCACGATCGGGTGGGCCACCTCCACGATCCGGCCGTCCTCGGCGATGTGGCGCCGCGTGTACCGCAGCACCGGTACGCCGGAGCCGATCTTGAGCGTCTTGGACTCGTGGTCGGTCGGCATCCCGCAGGTGAAGGACTCAGTGATCTCAGTGACCCGGATGCCGATAGAGGCCAACTGGGCCTGAGTCCCTCCCGGCCACGGCTCGTGGATGGGGTCGGCGACCGGAGATCCCTCCACGTCGCTCCAGCGCAGGTACGAGACGCTCATCTGGGTGGGCTGGTCGTTGTCGTGGAAGACGAAGTGGCGGGCCAACAGCGGCTCTCCCACCTCGCATTCGAAGAGGGCCGCCAGCTCCATCGTGGCCTCTACCTGCTCGTACTTCTTGTCGAGCCGGTACTCACTCCAGCCGATGCCCTGGTCCCGGGTGAACGGCGTGGAGGGGACCCCGGCCTTGTTGCGGTAGCGGTCGGCGGTCAGCCGGTGGATCGGAGGCCGCTCGCGAACTCGGGTCCCAGCGCGGGCCCGTGTCTCGATCAGGCCCTCATTCCGGAGCAGCGCAAGGGCGTTGCGGACCGTCGTCTCCAAGACCCCGTACTCCTCCGCGAGAGCCGGGAGGGTCGGGATCTGATCCCCGATTCCGAACTCCCCTGACGAGATGCGCTTCCGCAGCTCAGCGGCGATCCGCAGGTACCCGGGCCTTTCCACTGCCACACCACCGTTTCGAGTGATCGCCGCAATCTGTTGCACACATATTGCACCGTTCAGCTTGACCAGCGCCAACCCCGCCCGCCAATCTGTGCAACAGAAAGCGAGTATGTGATACACAGAAAGCCACGGAGCTGAGGGACAAGCATGCCCGAATCAGGACATACGTGGCGCCGGGAGTTCAAGGCGCATCCGGTAGAAGCCGACTCGGTCCGTCGATGGGTGGCCTGTCGCCTGGAGCACCCGGACGCGCCCCAGGTGGCCAACGAGCTTTTCGTCTCGGTCCTGTCCACGGGAAGCCCCGTGGTGGAGATGACCCTCTCCACGGCGGGCTCTCGCGCACGGATGACGGCGGCCGGCTCAGTCGAGATGAGCGCCCTCCAGAGCTACGGCCCCGGCTTCCGCATCATCAGCGGCCTCTCGGCCCTCTCCGGCGTGAACACCGACGGGCAGGGACTGTGGGCTCAGCTCACCTCTAAGACGCAGGGGACGGAGCAATGACCGATGAGTACCTGAGGGCGTACAAGGCCCTCTATGACCACGTCTTGAAGTGCCCGAACTGCTTGCAGGGCTGCGCCGAGGGAGCCGCTCTGCGCCGGGCCATGAGGGAGGCACGATGACGAAGTGCATCCATGGCGACCATGAGTTCCCGTTCGAGGACGAGACGGGGGCCTACTGCGAAGAGCACGGCGTGACCCTGCTGTGGAACCCTCCCCACTTCGCATGGGACGACCTGCTCGCGGAGCCCCGTCGCCTGCACAGCAGCGCCTTCCCGTGGCTGAGCGACCTGACCGACGAGCAGGCGTACGAGTTCCTCGGTGAGGTGATCGAGGCCGCCCAGGCGGCCGGGACCCACACCGCCTTTCTCCACGCGCTGGACGTTCTCGTGGGCCAGCACGCGCCCACCCCCACACTCCCTCACGGGGTCATGCCCTAGCGGCTCCCCCGGCCCTGGGAGGTCGAGAGGAGGCCCCGGTCGCTCTTGAGGTGAGGGCGATCGGGGCCTCTGTCACAGGACGATGATCGTGCCGTCCTGGGCCATGCGCGCGTTCCACGGGAGGGTCGAGCCGTCGAGGTCGTTGACCGACCCGGTCCAGGCGGGGGCCAGAGACCATTCGCCTCCGCCCCCTTGAAGGTACTGCTGGGCGTACATCGTGGACGGGTTAGCGACCGTGATCATGCACTTGTCCGGGAATACCGAACTGAACCCGACATGCACATAGGCAGTCGGGTTTTCGGCCTGTGCGGCGGTGGAAATCGAGGCGACGCTCTCCTTGTTCGCGTTGCCGTCGTTCCAACTATCCGCGCATGCCTGAAGAGATTCGTCCGGCGAGTCCACGACGTCGGCCTTGCCGTCATCCGAGGCGGAAGCTGTGGCGCCCCCTCCATCCGACTGAGCTGCGATGACACCCCCTACAGCGCCAGCGGCGACGACACACAGAGCGAGTGCGACGACCCTCTTCCGGGCTGACAGCACCCTTCGTAAACCTGGCCTCCCCGGGGGCTCCGAAGGGAATGGAGGAGTGCCCGAGGGATTCGTTGAAGACATACGACGAACGCTAGAGGAAGAGCACTGAGGGGCTCGATCTGTCCTCAGGGATCCGAGGGATATCCGGGCATATTCAGATGGCGTACAGCGCCTCCCGATACCCTGATTCGCAAACCCTCATTCCGTCCGGACCGTCAGGCGCCCGAGGCGTGAAGAGAGCCCCGGTCTCCGAGAGGTGACCGGGGCCTCCGGAGGATCAGTCCTCGGCCAGCCACTCGATCTCGTCGTCCGTCAGGTCCTCGATCTCCGGGATCTCGCCCTTGGCATAGGTGATCGACTTCGGGTCCCAGTGGCGGTACTCCCATCGCGCGTGAGAGGTGATCTGCTCGATGCTGTCGGTCGGCATGTGGGCGCGAGCCGCTTCCATGGCAGCGATGACCACCTCCCCGTACGTGTTCTCCAGGCGGCTGTACCGGGTCACCTTCTCGTTGACCTCGATCTCCAGCTTGATCGTGAGGATCTTCCTGACGCCCACGGGCCCTCCCTCGTCGTTGGACGACCAGTCTGATCCGCAGCACCAGCGAGCCGCCGGGGATCATCGGAGTTGACGCCGAAAACTCTCAAGTAAATGTCCTACAAGGAAAGTGTGGTGGGCGACCTTGAGGACGTCCACGGAACCCAGGCCCGCCGCGGCCGGCGATCTCAACAGCGCCTGCTGGGCCGGAGGTTCGAGGTCGCCCAGCAGCAACAGGCTCAACCCGGCCGACCGCACGAGCAGGGTGACACTCGCGTCGTTCGGGCCGTCCGGCGCCGGGGCCCGATCCGACGGTGGCCACAGCACCTGCCAGTCGAGCGCTCCGGCGCGGCGCCGCTCGCCCGCCGCGGCCCGCGTCAACGGAATGTGCCGGGCGGCCGCGTGGGCGCGTACGAACTCCACCTGGTCCGGCGGCTCCTCGAAACCGGTCGTCTCGATGGCACCCACCGAACGTCCGCGCAGCACACCCGGCAGCCCCGCCACATGGTCCGCGTGGAAGTGGGTCAGTACGACGAGCGGGATCCTGTCGACCCCGAGCGCGCTCAGACACCGGTCGACCAGTGCCGGGTCGGGTCCCGCGTCCACCACCACCCCGGTGCCGTCGCCCGCCGCGAGTACCGTCGCGTCGCCCTGCCCCACGTCGCACATCGCGAACCGCCAGCCGGGTGGCGGCCACCCCGTGATCACCCTGGTCAGCGGCGGCGGCTGCACCACCACGAGCAGAAACAGGCCGACGCACAGACCGGCCGGCCAGGGATGTCTCACCAGCCGCCGCCCGACAAGCACCACAGCCGCCGTGACCAGGGTGAGCAGCAACGCCCCCGTCCAACTGCCCGGCCAGTCCACACCTCCGCCGGGCAGCGCGGCCCCGGTACGGGCGATGTCCGCGATCCAGCCGACGGGCCAACTCGCGCACCAGACGAGCCCCTTGGCGACGGGCATCGCCACCGGAGCGACCGCCAGGGCCGCGAAACCCAGCACCGTGGCCGGCGCCACCGCGAACTCGGCGAGCAGATTGCACGGCACCGCCACCAGACTCACCCGGGCCGACAGCACCGCGACAACCGGCGCGCACAGGGCCTGTGCGGCGCCCGCGGCGGCCAGCGCCTCCGCCAGCCGTGGCGGCACCCGGCGCCGCTGGAGCGCGGCGCTCCAGCGCGGGGCGACGGTGAGCAGGGCGCCGGTCGCCAGCACGGACAGCAGGAAGCCGTAACTACGGGCCAGCCACGGGTCGTACAGCACCAGCAGCAACACCGCCGTGGACAGTGCCGGAATCAGCGATCTGCGACGCCCCGTGGCAATGGCCAGCAGCGCGATCGTCCCGCACGCCGCGGCCCGCAGCACACTCGGGTCCGGGCGGCACACGACGACGAAGCCGAGGGTGAGCACGCCGCCGAACAGCGCCGTCCCCCGCAGCGGGATGCCCAGCCAGGGGGCCAGCCCGCGCCGCTCGACCCGCTGGGCAAGTCCGGCAGGCCCGATGAACAGCGCGAGCAGGATCGTGAAGTTACCTCCGCTGACCGCGAGCAAGTGCGCCAGATCGGTTTCCTTGAAGGCCTCGTCCAGCTCGGACGTCACCCGCGAGGTGTCCCCGACGACGAGCCCCGGCAGCAGCGCCCGCGGATCCGGGTCGAGCCCGTCGGTTGCCTCCCGGAGCCCCGCGCGCAGCCGCCCCGCGAGCCGCTGTGCCCCGGACGGCTCCCCGGTCACCTCGGGCGGTGCCCCGCCCCGCACCCGCAGCACGGCCGCGACCCGGTCCCCAGCGGCCAGCGGTGGCGCGAGCCGCGCGAACACGCGCAGTCGTGTCGACGGCAGCAACGACAGCCAGGGTGAGCGCCGGCTCTCGACCGCGGTCCGCGCCCCTCCCCCGGAGAAGGCCGGTGCTCCCCTCGGCCCGGCCAGCGTCCGCGAGTGCGCGTCGACGATCACCAGCACCGGCGTACGGGTCGCCACCACCGTCCCGTCCGCCTTCGTCAGCCGCCGCACCTCCGCGTCCAACAGGACGGCCGTCGGCGCCGTGTGGTCCCCCTTGATCCGGGGCCGGGTGAGCCGCGGATCGGAGGTGACCTCGACCTCCGCGGTCACCTCGGCGTACTGACGCGCGAGCGCCGGTACGGGTCCGCGCCGCAGATCCGCGCCGTGCAGCCCGGCCGAGGCGGCGGCCGCGGCGACACACAGCAACACGGCGGCAACGGATGCCTTCGGCCACGATCCCCAGCGGTCCCGCTCACCCGATGGCCTTCTCAGGCCGCCGGCCGGGGCGCCTTGTGCACCCGTGCGCCGGGCGGCGAGCAACCCACCAGCGACCGCCACACAGAGCAGCACCACGCCCGTGACCCACCCGGCCGACGCATCCAGCGCCAGCGCGGCCGTCGCCCAGGCTGCCAGCGCGGGCGGCACCAACCGCAGGTCCGTCGGCCCATCCTGCTTGGGATGCGAGTTCCCCGCTCTGCTGCCGGAGGCGACGTGCACCGGTCGGCTGCCGAGGATGGTGGCGAGGGGGCCCGCGGGTCGGGAAGCACCGGGCGCGGGCGCCTGCGATGCCCCCGGCTCGGCGGGACCCCGCTCCTGCGTCGTCCTCATGGCCGCACGAGATTCTGCAGGTCCGCGAAGCGGCGGTCGCCGATACCGTTGACCTCGCGGAGCTCGTCGACCGAGCGGAAGCCGCCGTGCTGGGTGCGGTAGTCGATGATGTGCTGGGCAAGGACCGGGCCGACTCCCGGCAATGTGTCGAGCTGGTCGGCGGTCGCCGTGTTGAGGGACACGGGGGTCGAGGGGGTGGTGCCCGCCCCTGAGCCGCCGGTGGCTGTTGCGGCCGTTCCGGGGTCCGGCGCGGGTGCCGGGCCGCCGACCACCACCTGTTCGCCGTCCGCGAGAAGTCGCGCGCGATTGAGTCCCTGCATGTTCGTGCCGGGACGCACCCCGCCCGCCGCCCGCAGGGCGTCCGCGACCCGGGACCCGGCGGGGAGCCGCTGAATACCGGGGTTACGGACCTTGCCGCTGACGTCCACGACGATCACTGCCCCGGCACCAGCCGCAGTTCCGTTTCCCGTTCCCGATGCGGTTCCGGAGCTGGTGCCATCGCCGGTAGCACGAGCTCCAGCCGGGTCCCCGGGCTTCGCCTCCCGGCCGCCCCCTTCTCCTTCTCCACCGAAAGGAGCCGCCGCTCGCACGACCTCGGGTGCCCTGACCTCCTGGGTCCGTCCGGACCAGAAGTGCTGTGCGGCGAAGACGGCCGCGACGACGAGCAGCACGGTCAGCGCGGCCACGCTCCGCCGCTCCAGCCCACACCTCGACTGCAACCACAACGGCATCCGCTCCCGCACGGCGAGCCCGACCCGCTCCCGCCAGGCGGCCCCCACCACCCCGCCCGCGTCGACGCCCGAGCCACCGGCCTCGCCTACAGTGACGCCCGAGCAAGCAGCCTCATCCTCAGCGACGCCACCAGCGTCCGGGCCTCGCCCTTCGCGCACCCGAGCGACGCCGAAGCCCAAGGCCGTGCCTGCCGACGGTCCCCCGACATCCCGGTCCGCTTCCGGTGGTCCGTTCCCCCACTCCGGTCGCGGGCCGCCTTCTTCCGCGAAGAGGGCCTCCGCTCGCAGGCGGAGTACCTCGGCCGACGCATGGCGACGGCCGGCCCGGTTTCGCGGGTGGTGGCGATGGCGCGTACGGCCGTCGGAGACCGGCCCGCGGCCTGGTCCGCTGGTGGGACTCGCTGTGCGTGAACGTGATCGAAGTGCCATGCGACGAGGATCCGGCACCTCGCCATCCTCGCGATGATCATGCTCAATTCCCGGGGATTACTGCCCAGTTGTGGATAACTCCATCACCCACACGAGCCACATATGGCACACCGTCACCGGCAGCCTCGCCACACCTCACGGGCCACACCTCGCCTGCCACGCGCGACGCCCCGCCCGCCCCACCTCTCCTCACCGAGGCGAGACGACCGCCCCCAGCAAACCCGGCCCGGTATGGGCGCCGATCACCGCACCGACCTCGCTCACATGCAGATCCGCCACCCCCGGCACCCGCGCCCGCAGCCGATCCGCGAGGGCCGACGCACGTTCGGGAGCGGCGAGATGGTGGACGGCGATGTCGACCTGCGCACTGCCCGCACGCTCGGCGATGATCTCCTCGAGGCGGGCGATCGCCTTGGACGCCGTCCGTACCTTCTCCAGGAGTTCGATGCGTCCGTCGTCCAGCTGGAGCAGCGGCTTGACGGCGAGCGCCGAGCCCAGCAGCGCCTGCGCGGCTCCGATCCGGCCACCCCGGCGCAGATAGTCCAGGTTGTCGACGTAGAAGTACGTGGAGGTGCCCGCGGCCCGCTTCTCCGCGGCCGTGACCGCCTCGTCGACCGTGCCGCCCGCCCCGACGGTCTCGGCTGCCGCCAGCGCGCAGAAACCGAGGGCCATCGCGACCATCCCGGTGTCGACCACGCGCACGGGCACGGGCGCCTCGCGCGCGGCCTGGACCGCCGCGTCGTAGGTGCCCGAGATCTCGGAAGAGAGGTGGAGGGACACGATTTCGGTCGCGCCGGCCTCCGCGGCCTTGCGATAAGTCTCGGCGAAGAGCTGGGGACTGGGCCGGGACGTGGTGACGGGCCGTCGCTTCTGGAGGGCCTGGGCCAGGGAGCGGGCCGAGATCTCGGTACCCTCTTCGAGCGCCTGGTCGCCCAGCACCACGGTCAACGGCACCGCGGTGATGCCATGGCGCTCCATCGTCCGTGGCAGCAGGTAGGCCGTTGAATCGGTGACGATCGCGACATGGCGGGACATGAGCTGGAGGTTACCTGCCGGAACGTGCGGACGGCAGCCCGGCCCCTCCCCCCGGCGGTGACGCTGGGGAGATCAAGTCGTGCTTTCGGGACGAGGCTTCTTCTGCCAGGGATACGTGGGCCGTCGGCCCGGCGGGGTGATGGCTGACCGGGTCTGCTCCTCCGCCGTACCGGACTCGGGCGTCTCGGGCCAGGCTTGTCCGCCGGAGGTCGCGTCCTCGGGCGCCGGTGCCTCGGGCCAGGTGGACGCCGGGGTGGTCCGCTCGGTCGTCCAGTGCCGCAGGGCACCCGCCTCCATGTCGATCTGGGCACTCAGCGAGGCGAGGTCGTCGTCCGCGAACCGGCGGGCCCGGTCGCGTGCGGCCCAGCGCAGGGAGTCCGCGGAGTGGATGATCTGCTCCGTGCGCTCGCGCAGACCGGGCAGCCGCTGAGCGAGCTTCGTGCGGTCGGGTTCGGTCTCCAGGCGCCTGAGTTCGCCGTCCAGTTCGTGCCCGTGTGCGCTGAGTCGGTCGAAGAGGGCGAGCGACTCCTTCAGGGACTCGTCCTCGGCCACGCCCGCGTGCAGCGCGTCCTGCGTCGCACGCATCGAGGTGCGCAGCTTCAGTCGGAGCTGGGCCAGCTCGCCCACGGGGCCGGGCTGGGCAAAGGTCCTGGCCCGCAGAGTGGTGTCCTCGACCGTGCGGCGGGCCTGCGAAAGCGTACGGTCCACGCCGCGCTTGGCCGCGCCGACCGCCTTCACCGTGACGTAGGCGCCCAGCGCCACGAAGAGCAGGAAGAGAAGGGCGACGACTGCGATCACGGCTTCCACCACGCTCCTCCTCCGGTCGGCCGCGGCAGTTGCCGCGTCGCTCTTCAACGGTAAACGCAACGGGCAGGCCCGGAGTTCCAGAAGAACCCTGAACCTGCCCGTAAGGGACTACCCCGACACCTCCGCCGAGACGACGCCCTGATCAGGCGGTGACGATGTTCACCAGCTTCGGCGCCCGCACGATCACCTTGCGGATGCCCGCGCCGCCCAGTGCCGCCACGACCTTCTCGTCGGCCAGCGCCACCTTCTCCAGCTCCTCCTCGGAGATGGCGGGCGAGACCTCCAGGCGTGCCTTGACCTTGCCCTTGATCTGCACGACGCAGGTCACGGCCTCGTCCACGACGTACGCCGGGTCGGCGACCGGGAAGTCCTGGTGGACGACCGAGTCATTGTGGCCCAGCTTGCGCCACAGTTCCTCGGCGATGTGCGGGGCCAGCGGCGCGACCAGCAGGACCAGGGACTCGGCGACGGTGCGCGGCACCGGCCCACCGGCCTTGGTCAGCTGGTTGTTCAGCTCGGTGACCTTGGCGATGGCGGTGTTGAACCGCATGCCCTCCAGGTCCTGGCGGACGCCGTCGATCGCCTTGTGCAGAGCACGCAGCGTCTCCTCGTCCGGCTCGGCGTCGACGACCGTGACCTCGCCGGTGGCCTCGTCGACGACGTTGCGCCACAGCCGCTGCAGCAGCCGGAACTGGCCCACCACCGCGCGCGTGTCCCACGGCCGCGACACGTCCAGGGGACCCATCGCCATCTCGTACAGGCGCAGGGTGTCCGCCCCGTACTCGGCGCAGATCTCGTCCGGAGTGACCGCGTTCTTCAGGGACTTGCCCATCTTGCCCAGCAGTCGGGAGACCTTCTCGCCCTGGTAGTAGTACGCGCCGTCGCGCTCCTCCACCTCGGCGGCCGGCACCGCGATGCCACGGCTGTCGCGGTAGACGTAGGCCTGGATCATGCCCTGGTTGAACAGCTTGTGGAACGGCTCGGCCGACGAGATGTGCCCCAGGTCGAACAGGACCTTCGACCAGAAGCGCGCGTACAGCAGGTGCAGCACGGCGTGCTCGGCGCCGCCGACATACAGGTCGACGCCACCGGTCGGCTGCCCCTCGCGCGGGCCCATCCAGTACTGCTCGATGGCGGGGTCGACCAGCTTCTGGTCGTTGTGCGGATCCAGGTAGCGCAGCTCGTACCAGCAGGAGCCCGCCCAGTTGGGCATGGTGTTGGTCTCGCGACGGTACTTCTGGGGACCACGGCCGTCACCCAGGTCCAGGGTGACGTTGACCCAGTCCTCGTTGCGGGACAGCGGGGTCTCCGGAGACGTGTTGGCGTCGTCCGGGTCGAAAGTGCGCGGCGAGTAGTCCTCGACCTCCGGCAGCTCCAGGGGCAGCATCGACTCGGGCAGGGCGTGGGCGATGCCGTCCTCGTCGTAGACGATCGGGAAGGGCTCGCCCCAGTAGCGCTGGCGGCTGAACAGCCAGTCGCGCAGCCGGAAGTTGACGGTGCCCTCGCCGAGGCCCTTGCGCTCCAGCCACTCGGTGATGCGTGCCTTGGCCTCGACGACACCCAGGCCGTCCAGGGAGATCTCACCGCTCGACGAGTTGACGATCTTCGCGTCGTACGAGGCGAACGCGTCGTCCCACGTGCTGGGGTCCGTTCCGCGGTCGTCGGAAGGCTCGACGACACAGCGCATCGACAGCTCGAAGGCGCGCGCGAACGCGAAGTCACGCGTGTCGTGCGCCGGGACGGCCATGATCGCGCCGGTGCCGTAGCCCATCAGTACGTAGTCGGCGATGAAGACCGGGACCTGCTCGCCGCTGACCGGGTTGGTCGCGTACGCGCCCGTGAAGACGCCGGTCTTGTCCTTGGCCTCGGCCTGGCGCTCGACGTCGGACTTCGAGGCGGCCTGGGCACGGTAGGCGGCAACGGCCTCGGCCGGCGTGGCGTGGCCGCCGGTCCACACGTCGTGGGTGCCCTCGGGCCAGGCGGCCGGGGTGAACTTCTCGACCAGCGGGTGCTCGGGCGCCAGCACCATGTAGGTGGCGCCGAACAGGGTGTCCGGGCGGGTGGTGAAGACCGTGACGGCTTCGCCGTCGATCGGGAAGTCGACGCGGGCACCCTCGGAGCGGCCGATCCAGTTGCGCTGCTGCAGCTTGATGGCCTCGGGCCAGTCCAGCGCGTCCAGGTCGTCCAGCAGCCGGTCGGCGTAGGCGGTGATGCGCATGTTCCACTGGCGCAGCTTGGCCTTGAAGACGGGGAAGTTGCCGCGCTCGGAACGGCCGTCGGCGGTGACCTCCTCGTTGGCCAGTACGGTGCCCAGTCCGGGGCTCCAGTTGACCGGCGCCTCGGAGGCGTACGCCAGGCGGTACTCGCCCAGGACGTCGGCGCGCTCGGCGGCGGTCAGCTCCCGCCACGCGCGCGTGGCACCGTCAGCGCGCGGGACGGCGCGCTCGCCGGACTCGAACTGGGCGACCAGTTCGGCGATCGGGCGGGCCTTGTTCGCCTCCTCGTCGTACCAGGAGTTGAAGATCTGCAGGAAGATCCACTGGGTCCACTTGTAGTAGTCCGGGTCGATCGTGGCGAACGACCGGCGCTTGTCGTGGCCCAGGCCCAGCCGGCGCAGCTGGACCTTCATGTTCTCGATGTTGGCCTCGGTGGACACGCGCGGGTGCGTGCCCGTCTGCACGGCGTACTGCTCGGCGGGCAGGCCGAAGGCGTCGAAGCCCAGGGTGTGCAGGACGTTGTGGCCGGTCATGCGCTGGAACCGGGCGAATACATCGGTGGCGATGTAGCCCAGGGGGTGACCGACGTGCAGTCCCGCACCGGAGGGGTACGGGAACATGTCCATGACGAACTTCTTGGGCTTGGCGACCAGCGCGGGACCCCCGGCCAGGTCACCGGTCGGGTTGGGCGCCTCGTACGTACCCTCGGCGTCCCAGAAGTCCTGCCAGCGTGCCTCGATCTCCGCGGCCACGGCGGCCGTGTAGCGGTGCGGCGCGGCCACCTCGGAGGCGGCAGCGGGGTTCGTCTCGCTCATGATCCTCAAAGCTCCATCGATCGTCTCTGCCAGCGGCCTGGAAATGAAAAAACCCCTCGCACAGGAGGGGACGCCGCGCCGATTCCGACCACGAATCGTCAGTGGTCTGGGCTGATCAGCGCGGCTCGCTAAGCAGAAGGCGTACGGCACGCATGGCGTCAGGGTACCGCAGGGCCCGAGCACGCCGCGACGGGCTTCCACGGCGACACGTTTCACACCGGTGACGCCGAACGGAGAGCCTGCTCCGGACGTATCACTCGTTGCGCCCGACGCCGAGCGCGAGTTGTGAAGATCCAGAAAAGTTGAACGAGATTCAAATATTACTCCGCGTAACGGTCGCTAAGGGACATCGCAAGCATCACATTGCCCTTTGATAACAACGCAATAACTCAAACCTCGTACCGCTCGGTTTGCAGCCACTTAGAGTGCGGCAGCGGGACCGCTTTCCCGAACTGCTCGGAGTTGCCCCCATGAACCCTCGTCGTAGTAACAGCTCGCTCCCCACACCGGGCCGATCGGCCTACGGTGCGGCGACGGCTGCCACTCTGCTGCTCATACCCGTGATTGTGCTGGTCGGAGGTGATGGACTCCGGGACTTCCTCAACTTCGGCGCCGGCGTGCTGTCGCTGGTCGCCCTCTCCTGCTCCGTGATCTGGGGCCTGGTCGCAACGGACCGGCTGTTCCTCAACACGCGCCAGCGCATCGTCGCGCAGGCCGTGCACCGGACGACCGCCATCTCCTCGGTCGCCTTCCTGCTGCTGCACGTCACGGTGAAGCTGGCGCTCGACCACACCCAGCTGATCGCCGCGCTGATCCCCTTCAGCCTCGGCGTCACCGGTTCCGCCGGCCTCATCGGCTTCGGCTCGGTCGCCGGGCTGCTGATGATCTTCACCGCCATCACCGGCGCGCTGCGCAACGCCTTCGCGACGTCCTACCCCGTCGCCGCGCGCTGGCGCGCCATGCACATGCTGGCCTACCCCGCCTGGTGCTGCGCCCTGGTCCACGGCCTGTACGCGGGCCGTGAGGCGAAGCCGATCTTCGTGATCCTGTACAGCCTCTGCCTGATCGGCGTCATGGGCGCGCTCGCCCTGCGCGCCGCCCCGCGCCCGTTCAAGCGCAAGGTGGCCGACCGGATCGTCGCCATCATCGGGAACGGCGCTCCGCTCGGACGCGAGGATCTGGAGGCGAGCCGCGCCCGCAACGCGGAGTCCATGGCGGGCTCCGGTGGCCGTTCCGGTGGCCGTTCCGGCGGCTCCGGGAGCCGGGACGCCGAGGAGTCCATCCTGGCCGCTTCGCAGCGTATGGCTGCGTCCTCCGCGTCCCCGTACGACGCTCCCCCGGCGTCGCGCAGCATGACCCCGGAGCCCGGCAACGGGTTCGCGGCCGCCTATCGTGCGACATCCGCCACACCGCGCGCGCAGGACCCGTTCGGGGCCGACGGAACCCAACGCATGGACCTGCCGATGGACATGCAGGCCACGGAGGCCATGCCGCGTGTCGACGACGGCGCCTCGAACGCTCCCCGCTGGCCCGCGCCGTCCCCGCCGCCGGTCGGTGAGGCCCCGCGGTCCTCGTTCGACCCGATGAACGACACCTATGCTGGCGGCATCTCGTACCAGGGCTACGACAATTCCTACGCGCAGGGTGAGTCGAACGTCCCCTACGGCACGTACAACACGAACGACACGTACAACAGCGGTCCCGCCACTGAAACGCTGCCCGGTGCCTACGACGCGCCGGGCTCCGGCGAACCCTGGAACGCGCCTTCCGGAGGCTTTTAGTGAACGAGGCCCTGCCCGACGTCCCAGAAGTCCGCGTGGTCGGGCTTCCGCAGCTCACGTCGGGCTTCGACCTTGTCGAAAGACTCGATCTACCGATGCACCTCAAGGTGCACGGCCCGCTCGAGCCGATGGGCGGCGAGCAGCTCGCGCAGCTCTCGGAGCGCATCTCCCTGAAAGGCCGCGGCGGCGCGGGCTTCCCCTTCCACAAGAAGCTGCGGTCGGTCGCCGAGGCGGCGATCAAACGCGGTGTGCGGCCCGTGGTCGTCGTCAACGGAAGTGAGGACGAGCCCGCCTGCCGCAAGGACACGGTGCTCATCAACCGTGCCCCGCACCTCATCCTGGACGGCGCCCTGCTGGTCGCGGAGGCCTTGGGCGCCCGCACCCTGGTGATCGGTGTGACCCGTGAGTCGACCCAGCGGTCGATGGAGGCGGCGCTCTCCGAGCGCGGCCTGAGCAACCGGCGCGGCGCGGCCATACGCGCGCGCGTGCAGCGCAATCCGATCCGCATGGTGACCGGCGCGGCAGCCTCGCTGATCCGCTCCATCGACGGCGGTCCCGCCATCCCGCCGGGCCGCAAGGTCAGCGCCTCGCAGAACGGCGTCGGCGGCGCACCCACCCTGCTGTCCAACGCCGAGACGTTCGCCCAGCTGGCGATCGCGGCCCGCATCGGCGCCGAGCGCTACTGCAACACCGGCCTGTACGACGAGCCCGGCACCGTCATGCTCACGGTTTCCGGCGCGGTGGCCCGCCCCATGGTGCTCGAGGTCCCGACCGGTGTGCCGCTGCGGTACGTGCTCCAGCTCGCCGGTGCCCCGCCGGTCCCGCAGGGGGTGCTGACCGGCGGTTACCACGGCAAGTGGATCGACGCGGCGACGGTCAACGAGGCGATCGTCTCGCGCAACTCCCTGGACGCGGTCGGCGGCGCGCTCGGCGCGGGCGCCATCCTTCCGATCAGCCAGGAGACCTGCCCGCTGGGCGAGTCGCTGCGGGTGGCGCAGTGGCTGGCCGACGAGAGCGCGGGGCAGTGCGGTCCCTGCTACCTCGGCCTGCCCGCCGCGGCACGTGGCATGGCGGACATCCTCAACGGTGGCGGCCCGGCCGCCCTGGAGGCCCTCAAGCAGGTCGCCAAGGCCGTGAAGCGGCGCGGTGCGTGCTCGCACCCGGACGGCTCGGCGATGTTCCTGGAATCGACCGTCAAGGCGTTCACCGACGACCTGGCCGCGCATGTCCTGGGCAACGGCTGCGGCAGGCCCGTGGAAGGCGTACTGCCGCTCTTCGAGGACGGCCAGCTCCCCGCCGGCATCTCGAGCGGACAGCAGCAGGAGGAGTCGGGTCCCAGCCGACAGAAGATCTACGTCGACTGGACACTGTGCAGGGGACACGGCCTGTGCGCCGACATCCTCCCCGAGGTCTTCGAGCTGGGCGCCGACGGCTTCCCCACCGTCGCACAGGCACAGGTGCCGCGGTACGCGGAGACGAAGGCACTGCGCGCGGTGCGCCGCTGCCCCGCGCTCGCGCTGCGCCTCGAGGAGGACACCCGCTCCGCCCCGGCCCGCAACAACCTGCCCGTCCTCTCCCAGGGACGCGGCCGCCGGGCCCTCGGCCGCTGAAACACGTCGAAGGCGGGCCGCCCGAGTCGGGTGGCCCGCCTTCCGCACGCCCGGGGGCGCGGCCCCCGAATGCGTCACACATGACGAAGGCGGGCCGTCCTGATCGGACGACCCGCCTTCAATTCCTGTGGAGCTAAGGAGAATTGAACTCCTGACCTCCTGCATGCCATGCAGGCGCTCTACCAACTGAGCTATAGCCCCTTGCGGCCACGCGGCGAAGCCGCATGTTGACCGTGTCGCCCGGTCTCCCCGGCGGCGACGCCAACATTACACGGTCCGACGGGTGCACCACCAAATCGTTTCCGTGCTGCACGGACAATACGGACATGGGGGATAGTGTCGGCCGTCATGACCTTGATCGACCTCCCCCGGGTGTGCCGCCGTACGCCCGTCGCCCTGGGGGCGTGCCTGCTGTCGTTCACGGCGTTCTGGATCGCGCAGCGGGCCGCACACGTGTCGATGATCGACCTGATGGTGTACCGGGCCGAGGGCGCGACGGTACGCGCGGGCGGCGACCTCTACACGCTGCGTACGACCTCGGCCCGGTTGCCCGCCACATACCCGCCCTTCGCCGCGCTGCTGTTCACCCCGCTGACGGTGCTGGACCCGGCGGACCTGCGCACCCTGGCGACGGCGGGGAACCTCGCGCTCCTGGTGCTGTTCGTGTGGCTCACCCTGCGCATCGTCGGCCACGCACGCGTGGAGACCCTCTGGTGGGTCTCGGCGGCGGCGGTGTGGTGCGAGCCGGTGTGGACGACACTGCGGTACGGGCAGATCAATCTGCTGCTCGCCGTGCTGGTGCTGTGGGACCTGGCCCGGGGGCCCGGGCAGCGTTGGGCCGGAGCCGGTATCGGCATCGCGGCTGCGGTCAAACTGACGCCCGCGCTGTTCGCCGTGTTCCTGCTGGCCACCGGAGTGATGGCGCACACAAGGCAGCGCTCCGGAGGGCCGTGGCTGCGGCACGCGCGTGCCGCGGCCGCCACGTTCGCCGGGGCGACGCTGCTGGGGGCCGCCGTCCTGCCGTACGACTCCTGGCGTTTCTGGACCCGCGTGGTGTTCCAGACGGGTCGGGCCGGGCTCGCCGAGGACACCGCGAACCAGTCGCTGCGCGGAGTCCTCGCGCGGCTGCTGCACACGCCCGAGCCGGGCCTGTGGTGGGCCGCGGTCGCGGCCGTGGCGGGTGCGGCGGGCCTCGCCGTCGCGGTGGCCGCGGAGCTGCGCGGCCAGCGGGCCTGGGCGGTCACCGCCTGCGGGATGACGGCACTGCTCGTCAGCCCGGTGTCGTGGTCGCACCACTGGGTGTGGTGCGTACCCATGGCGGTGGTTCTCGCGACGCTGAACGGGGCGTTCGTCCTCGGTGCGGCACTGGTCTTCTGCTCGTACGCCCTGTGGTGGGTGCCGCACGGCGCCGGACGACTCGAACTGCACCAGAGCGGAGCCGAGTTGACGTTGTCGGCCCTCTACGGAGGAACGGCTTTCGTCTTCCTGTCCCTCGTGGGGGGCGCGCTCGGACGCACGCCCCGCTCGGATCAGGCGGTCGCGAAGGAGTAGAAGCGTTTGAGTGTGCAGTGCTCGTCGAGGAGACGGCCGTAGATCGGCTCGCCCTCAAGCTCGCGGTACGTCTCGATGGGGTCGCCTTTTATGATCAGCGCCCGTGCGCATTCCTCGCACCAGTATTGGTAGTCGTGGTTGACCGGTTCCATGTCGCGGACGATCGGTGTGCCGCTGCCACACCAGTCGCACTTTCGCCTGTGTGCACCCATCGATCAGCTCCAGCTGTGGCCGCAGGCCGTGCACACGTAGGAAACACCGCCGTTGTCCCCGAGGACTTGGGCAACGTGGGCCGAGCCGCAGGAAGGGCAGTCGAGGAGGGCGGCTCTCTTCCGGGTCGCCGCCACTGCGAGGAGATCGTGGATCTCCCCGCGGATGCTCGCAGGCATCGCTACTCCCTCCCGTCGGGCCGCGCCCCCTTCCGGCCGTTTGATTCTGCCACGGCCGGAGCAATACGGTCAGCGACGCCTTCGTACCAGTCCGGACACGGCACCCGTCGCGGCCGTCCCGGCCAGCGCGTACATGCACACGAGGAGCGCGTCCGCAGAGGTATACGCCCCAGGTGCCCCAAGTGACTCAAGCCGGTTCAAGAACAGTGTGCCGAAGGCCGCGATGCCGATCAGCTGACCGAGCTGGGTGACCGTGGCGAGCAGTCCGCTGGCGTCTGCCGCGTCCTCGGGCCGCACGGTGGCGAGCGCCGTGGTGAGCGTGGGGCTGAAACCGAGCGCCAGGCCGACCCCGACGCCCGCGAAGGCCGCGTACAGCCGCATTCCGCCGTCTCCGCCGCCGTGCAGCGACCAGCCCACGCCGGCCATGGAGAGCGCGGCGACCGCGAAGCCGGTCGGGATCAGGGCGCCCTGCCAGGAGGCCGGCCAGCTGCGCCAGGTCAGACCCACCAGGCCGAAGACCACCGCGGTCGGCGCGAAGGTCAGCCCGGCGTGCAGCGCGCTGTAGCCGAGACCGCCCTGGACGTGCAGCGTGAGCGCGAACAGGAACCCGGCGTTGACCGCCATCACGGCGATGAGCCGGAGGACCGCCAGGCCGATGCCGGGGTGACGCAGCACCCTCGGAGCGATCAGCGGCGCCCCGCCGCGCCGGGCGAGCCGGGACTCGTACCCGCAGAACAGGACGAAGAACACAGCGGCCGCGGCGAGCGACAGCCAGGACCACAGCGGCCAGTCCTCCTCCTGGCCGAGCACCAGCGGCACGGTGAACAGCGAGACGGCGGCGGCGAGCAGCACCAGACCGGGCAGGTCGAGCCCGCGCGAACGCTCCAGGGCCCGGGCGTCGCCCCGCGGCAGTACGCGGCTGCCGGCGGCCAGGAGCACGATGCCGACGGGCACGTTGACGAGGAACACCGGCCGCCAGCCGGTGCCGAACAGGTCGGCGCTGACGAGGAGGCCGCCCAGCACCTGCCCGGCGGCGGCGCCGGTGGCGAGGACGGCGGAGTAGGCGCCGAGCGCCCGGGCCCGTGCCTCGCCGGTGAAGTTGCGCTGGATCAGGCTGAGCACCTGCGGGATCATCGCGGCCGATCCGGCGCCCTGCACGAGACGGAAGGCGATCAACTCCCCCGTGCCCTGGGCCAGTCCGCAGGCCAGCGAGGCGGCCGTGAACAGCGCGAGACCGGCGAGATGGACGCGGCGGTGGCCGAGCAGGTCGCCGAGGCGGGCGCCGGTGATCAGCAGGACGGCGTACGTGATGGAGTATCCGGCGATCACCAGTTGCAGTCCGGCGCCGGAGGCGTGGAGTTCGGAACCGATCGTGGGTACGGCGACGTTCACGATGAACACGTCGAGCATGGCCATGAACTGGGCCGCGAGCACGACCGCGAGCAGCCGTCCGGGGCGATTGTCAGTGCCAGGGTCTTTACTGGTTGCAGGAGTTGGACCGGGCACGGAACCCGGTCCCGCGGGGGTTGTCGTCGTCATGCCATCGAGCCTGGCGGCGGCCGGATACGGGTAACGAGAGCCCGCCGATGCTGGTACTGACAGCACCTGGCAGCGGACGGCTCGCGGCCCACAATGGATGACGGGGGATGTGACGATGACCACGACACAACGCCGCAGGCCGGAGCTGGCGGCCTTTCTGCGGAGCAGGCGGGCCCGGGTGACACCGGCCGACGTGGGCATGCCGCCGGGCTTCCGGCGCCGCACACCGGGGCTGCGCCGCGAGGAGGTCGCGCAGCTCTCCGGCGTGGGCGTCACCTGGTACACCTGGCTGGAGCAGGGCCGCCCGATCAACGCGTCGCCGCAGGTCCTGGACGCGGTGGCACGCACGCTGCGCCTGGACCATCCCGAGCGCGAGCATCTGTACCACCTGGCGGAGGTGCCCTACGAGCCGGGCCCGGCAGGCCTCGCACAGCAGATCGAGCCGGAGATCCAGGACATCATCGACGCCCTCGACCCTCACCCGGCCGTCGTCTACAACTCGCGCTACGACGTCCTCGCCACCAACCCCGCCTACCGCGACCTGTTCGTGGTGCCGGCGACGATCGAGGTCGCCGCGCCGAACGTGCTGTGGACACTGTTCAGCGTCCCCGAGAAGGACTGCCCGGTGGTGTACCGGGACAAGGAGCTGCCGGTGATGGTGGCCACATTGCGCTCCTCGTACGGCAGACATGTCGGCGAGCCCGCCTGGGAGGACTTCATACGCGGGCTGTCGGCCGTCAGCCCGTACTTCGCCGAGCTGTGGGCGAGCGGTGAGGTGATCCCGCCGGGGCCGCGGGTGAAGACGTTCCGGCACGCGGCGGTGGGCGAGCTGCGGATGACCTCGGTGTCGCTGTCGATCAACGGACTGCCGGAGTGCCGGATCGTGGCGTACACGCCGGAGGACGCGGACGCGCGCAGGAAGGTGGCGGTGCTCCGGGAGCGCAGGGAGAAGCTGTGGCCGCCCTCCGACGGCCACCGTACGGAGACCGCGATTGCCGACGCTGGGTGAGCCGGGGGCAGCAAAAAATCCCGCTCCCTGACGGGAACGGGACCTTCTGTAATCGATCTTTGACAACTCAAGAGTGCGTATCGAGAGTGTCGATCTGTGGAGCTAAGGAGAATTGAACTCCTGACCTCCTGCATGCCATGCAGGCGCTCTACCAACTGAGCTATAGCCCCTTGTGTTCTTCCCGCTCGGCGGGGTCGAACAAGAAGAACTTTAGCCTGCGACCAGCCGGAAAGTGAAATCCGGGTCCCGGCCCGTGATGAGGCTGCGTCAGTCGTCGTCGCCGAGCACCGGCTCCGGCAGCGTGCCCGCGTTGTGCTCCAGCAGGCGCCAGCCCCGGGCGCCCTCACCGAGCACCGACCAGCAGCAGTTGGAGAGGCCGCCCAGGCCCTCCCAGTGGTGGGACTCCAGGCCGAGGAGGCGTCCGATGGTGGTGCGGATGGTGCCGCCGTGGCTGACCACCACGAGCGTGCCGTCCTCGGGGAGCTTCTCGGCGTGCCGCAGCACGACGGGGGCCGCGCGGTCGGCCACCTCGGTCTCCAGTTCGCCGCCGCCGCGGCGGACCGGCTCCCCGCGCTTCCAGGCGGCGTACTGGTCCCCGAACTGGGCGATGATCTCCTCGTGCGTCAACCCCTGCCAGACGCCGGCGTAGGTCTCGCGCAGACCCTCGTCGTGGGTGACATCGAGACCCGTGAGCGCGGCCAGCTCGGTGGCCGTGGCGGCGGCGCGCCTGAGGTCGGACGCCACGATCGCGTCCGGCTTCAGGGAGGCCAGCAGCCGGGCGGCTCGGCGGGCCTGGCCGACGCCGGTCTCGGTGAGCTCGACGTCCGTGGTGCCCTGGAAGCGGCGCTCCACGTTCCAGGACGTCTGGCCGTGCCGCCACAGGATGACGCGGCGGCCCCGGCCCGGCTTCTTCCCGGCGTCAGGACCCACGCCGCTGCTCACCGGAGCTCACCATCCAGTTCGGCGGCCTCCTCCGCGTCCTGGAGCTTGGCGTGCTCGGCGGCCTTGCCGCGCGTCGCCTGGGCGTCGGCGGGCAGCGCCAGCTCGGGGCAGTCCTTCCACAGCCGCTCCAGTGCGTAGAAGACGCGCTCCTCGCTGTGCTGGACGTGCACCACGATGTCGACGTAGTCGAGCAGCACCCAGCGGGCTTCGCGGTCGCCCTCGCGGCGGACGGGCTTGACGCCGAGCTCCTTGTTCAGGCGCTCCTCGATCTCGTCGACGATCGACTTGACCTGGCGGTCGTTGGGGGCGGAGGCCAGCAGGAAGGCGTCCGTGATCGACAGTACGTCGCTGACGTCATACGCGATGATGTCGTGCGCGAGCTTGTCGGCGGCCGCCTGCGCGGCGGTATTGATGAGCTCCAGAGAGCGGTCCGTGGCGGTCACTACAAGGCTTTCGGTCGGCGGTCAGGGGGGTGCGGGGGCGGATGGCGAAGCCACTGATGGAGCCGCCCCCACGCAAAATCACTACCTCAAGGGTCTCACGGACCGCCGACGCCACCCCACGTGATGGACGGAGCACGCCCCGGACCTGCCGGGGCGTGCCGTCGGTCATCCCGTGGAGCCGCTCACCTGGTAGTCCTGGCCGAGGATCACCGAGACGTTGGCGTTCGACGTGACGCTGCCCTTCTTCACCGAGCTGGTGGGCAGGCCCAGGGTCTTGGCGACCTCGATCGCGTTCGCCTTGTCGGCGGCGTCCGCGTAGGTGATCCGGGACAGGGTCTGGGCGGTGCCGGTGCCGGCCTCGACGAAGGTGTAGCCGCCGTTGACCAGGACGACGCGGGCCTTCTCGGTGGCGTCCTTGTTGCCGGTGGCGTTCTTGATGCCGACCCGGACGGCGTCGCCGGCCTGGGGGCTCTTCACGGTGCCGCCGAGCAGGTCCTTGACCACGCTGTCGGTGGTGCTGAGGGTGCCGTCGGCCTGGACCGGCAGCAGCGCGGTCTTGTAGTCGCCGCCCTTGGCGTGGTCGGCGAGCTTGGCGAGGAAGGTTCCGAGGTCCTTGTCGCTCAGGGACGGGTCGAGGATCTGGGCGAGCGTCTGCACGGTGGTCGTGGCGGCCTGTGCGTCGGAGGACAGCTTGCGCAGGACGGCCTGCATGACCTGGCCGAACCGCTCCACCTGGGCGTTCTGGGACTCGCCGGAGGCGCGGTAGGTGGCGTAGGCGACCGCCATCTTGCCGCTGAGAGTCTGGTCGTCGCCCTTCTGCACGAGGGGCGCGGTGCCCTTCTTCTTGGAGTCGGGGTCGGGCACATCGGTGTCGGTGTCGATGTCGATGTTGCCGACGAGTTCGACGAGGTTGTTGAGGTACGGGGTGTCGAGACGCCAGGTGCCCTCGATGTCGGTGCCGAGGACGGTGTCGATCTCGTCGCGGGTGTCGGACGAGCCGTCGTCGTCGACGGACTTGGCGAGCGTGGTCGCGGTGCCGTCCTCGCCCGTCAGGGCAAGGGAGTTGGGCAGCAGGACGGTGGCACCCTGCTTGGTGGTGGTGTTGTTGACGAGGAGTGCGGTGGAGGTGCCGCCGCCCTTGGTGTTGTGCAGGTGGACGACGACCACGTCGCGCTTCTGGGCGCCCGTGGCCGTCGCCGTCCCGGTCTTGGCGTCCGAGGACGTGCCGGGAAGCTTGCCCGCGTACCAGAGGTAGCCGACCCCGCCGACCGCCACCAGGGCGAGGACCACGACCAGGGCGACGACCCGGCTGCGGGCACGGCGCTTGGCCTCCTCGCGTCGTTCGGTGCGGTTCTCGGTGAACTTCAGCCAGTCGATGACGTCTTCGGAGTCGCCGTCGGGCTCCTCGACGAAGGCGAACTGCTCGGTGCCGTCGTCACGGTCGGCGCGGCCGTCACTCTCCGGCCCGCCGTCGGGCGCGGCCTGCGCGGACCGCGTACCGCCCCCCGTTCCGCTCTCCGCCGGACCCGCCTGCTGCGGGATGTACGCGGTCTGCTCGGCGACCCGCGGCTGCTGCCCGCCGGTCGCGGTCCGCCCGTAGGGGTCGTACGCGGTCCCCGTGGAGGCGGTGCCGTACGGGTCGTAGGAGTCGTACGGAGGGACGGCCTGCTGCTGACCGGTGTCATAAGGAGACACAGGTTGTTGTTGACCGGTGTCATAGGACGACACAGGCTGCTGCTGACCGGTGTCGTACGAGGGCGAGGGCTGCTGACCGCCGTTCGCGTACGGGTCGTAGCCGTATCCCTGTTGCTGCTGCTGCTGTTGTTGCTGCTGCTGCTGCCCGGCGTACGGTTCGTACCCCTGGTGGGGCTGCGACGGCACCTGCCGGTACACAGGCTGCCCGAACTCGTCGTAGCCGACGAGCTCGTACTGGTCGCCGCCCGCGTATCCGTCGTATCGGTCGTTCACCGGTGCCCCTCTCGACTCACTCGCCGCGGTACAGCTCACGCTTGTCGATGTAGCGCACCACACCGTCCGGCACCAGATACCAGACGGGGGCGCCGTTGGCGACCCTCGCACGGCAGTCCGTGGACGAGATGGCGAGCGCCGGGACCTCGACGAGCGAGACGCCCCCCTCGGGCAGACCCGGGTCGGCCAGGGTGTGGCCGGGGCGGGTGACCCCGATGAAGTGCGCGAGGGAGAACAGCTCTTCCGTGTACCGCCAGGTGAGGATCTGGCCGAGCGCGTCGGCGCCCGTGATGAAGAAGATGTCCGTGTCGGGGTTGAGGGCGCTCAGATCGCGCAGGGTGTCCGTGGTGTAGGTCGGGCCGCCGCGGTCGATGTCGATGCGGCTGACCGAGAACTGCGGGTTCTCGGCGGTCGCGATGACCGTCATCAGATAGCGGTCCTCGGCCGGGGTGACCTTGCGGTCGGTCTTCTGCCACGGCTGTCCGGTCGGCACGAAGACCACCTCGTCGAGGTGGAACTGCGCGGCGACCTCGCTGGCCGCCACGAGGTGCCCGTGGTGGATCGGGTCAAACGTTCCGCCCATGACGCCGAGGCGGCGCTTGCCCGGATTCGACGGGCCGTTGCCCGGGCCGCGCCGCGCGCCGTGCACCGTGCCACTCGCCGGACCGGTAGGCATGTCCTGCTCTCCCATGCGTGCAGACCCTACCGGCCCGGTCGGCGGACTCTGTTCGACAGGCCCCCGCGAACAGCCGGTATCGGGCCCCGGGGGCGGCCGCAGCCGGGCGCCTGCGGGCGGCCGGGACCGGTCCCCGTGCCGGAAAGCCCCGTACCGGAAGGGCCCTTACCGGAGATCAGCGGTCGCGGTTGAAGCGGGTGGTGATCCACAGCAGGAGCAGCAGGATGACGAGGGCGCCACCGCCGGTCATGTAGGGGCTGAGGCTCTCGTGGTTGCCGCCGTGCTCCTCGCCCTCGGCGGCAAGGGTGACCAACTGGGCAGCGGTGCTGTGGAAGCTCATCTTCGGCAGGACCTATCCGGTGTGGGCGGGATAAAGATGTCGGCTCATCGTAAGCGGGCGCCTGTGGACCGATCACCTCGACTCCGCCGTTGGGGACACGCGTTGCCGTGGGGCCCGTACGGGGGACGGCCCGCGCGGGGCCCGTCAGTCGTCCCGCTTGTAGCCCCGCAGCAGGAACCACGCCGTGAGTACGCAGCCGACGACCATCACGACCAGTACGACGCGGAGCAGGCTGCCCGACCCCTCGCGTTCGGCGGCGCTCGCGGCCTGGGTGAGCCACTCGGCTGTCGGGATGTGTTCCATGACGACGACTCCTTCGCTGTACTGCCCGTCAACGGTATCTCCGCCTAGGCTGGACCCCGCTTCGGGGGCACATTGGGCAAACAGACGCACATGGGGGAACACATGTCCGACGACAGCCATGAGCACAACGGGCACGAGAACGTGCCGAGCAGGCAGCGCAGGCGCTTTGCGGGGATCTCCTCGCGCGCGTACGAACATCCGGCCGACCGATCGGCGCTTGTCGCCCTGCGTAAGCTCAGCGGCTTCGACACGGTCTTCAAGGCACTCAGCGGTCTGCTGCCCGAGCGCAGCCTTCGGCTGCTGTTCCTGTCCGACTCCGTACGGGTCTCGGACGCACAGTTCGCGCACCTCAACGACATGCTGCGGGACGCCTGTTACATCCTGGACCTGGAGAAGGTCCCGCCGATGTACGTCAACCAGGACCCACAGCCGAACGCGATGTGCATCGGCCTGGACGAGCCGATCATCGTCGTCACGACCGGGCTCGTCGAGCTGCTGGACGAGGAGGAGATGCGGGCGGTCATCGGCCACGAGGTGGGCCACGCGCTGTCCGGCCACTCGGTGTACCGCACGATCCTGCTCTTCCTGACGAGCCTGGCGCTGCGGGTGGCGTGGATCCCGCTGGGCAGCCTCGCGATCATGGCCATCGTGACGGCCCTGCGCGAGTGGTTCCGCAAGTCGGAGCTGTCCGCGGACCGCGCGGGTCTGCTGGTCGGCCAGGATCTGCGGGCCTCGATGCGCGGTCTGATGAAGATCGCGGGCGGCAACCACCTGCACGAGATGAACGTGGACGCGTTCCTCGCGCAGGCCGAGGAGTACGAGGCCGGAGGTGACCTGCGCGACTCCGTGCTGAAGATCCTCAACGTCCTCCCCCGTTCGCACCCCTTCACCACGGTCCGGGCCGCCGAGCTGAAGAAGTGGGGCGAATCCCGCGACTACCAGCGGATCATGGACGGTCACTACCCGCGCCGGACCGAGGACAAGGACGCCTCGGTCAGCGACTCCTTCCGGCAGTCGGCGGCCAGCTACGCCAGCGACGTGAAGAACTCCAAGGACCCGCTGATGAAGCTGGTCAGCGACATCGCGGGCGGCGCGGGCGACCTCGGCGGACGGGTACGGCGCGGCTTCGGCGGCTTCGCCGGCAGCTCCCCCGGGGACGCGGGTGGCTCCGCCCAGGACGCCCCGCCCCACGACGCCCACCCGGACGACGAGAGCCCCAACGGCAACGGCTGACCCCGGGGCTCAGGAGGGCCGAGGCCCAGGCCCAGGCTCGGACGGGCCGAGGCCCAGGCCCAGGCGGCCGGATCCAGAAGGGCAAGCCTCACAGCGGTCGGCAGCGGATCCAGCAGATCCGCGCAGTCCGGGCAGTCCGGGCGGATCACACCTTCGGCTGTGCGCTCGCCGCCAGCGAGCCGCACAGGGCCGTGGCGCTGCCGGTCGCGTACGGATCGGTGCCGGCCGGGCCGCCCGCCTTGGCCGTCTGCCCCGCGAGCAGCGGGTGGAGATGGTCCGCCGCGTCCTCCGCGCAGGCGAGCGGCCCGGCCTGGACGTACGAGACGAGCAGCTCGGCCTGGTGCATGCGCAGGTCGTCGCGGTCGAAGCGGAAGGTCAGCTCGCGCCGCACGGTGAACAACGACGTCTGGGCCTTGGTGTCGGAGCCGGTCGGCCGCAGTGCGTACACCAGGGTGTGGTCGGCGGTGACCTCAAGGGTGTCGGAGCTGGTCTCGGCGGCCTGCAGGGTGCCCTGTACGCGGATCTTGCGGTCGGCGAGCTCGGCGCGGGAGGGGTCGAAGCGGACCAGCCAGCCGGTGGGCGCGTGCCGGCCGTCCGCGGCCGGGTGGTCGAAGCTCTGGTCGAACTGGTCGAGCTGTTGCGGGTCGAGCAGGATGCGTACGGGCCGGGTGGCGCCGCCGGTGAGCACTGCCGGGTCGAGCGACGACTCCACGAGGTAGTCCTTGACGGTCGTCAGGGCGGTGACGACCTGGCCGTCGGAGAAGTGCGCGGTACGCCGGGAGGCGGGCAGTGTGATGCCCTCGGCGCCGATGCGGAACTGCGCGGCGGGGCTGTGCGCGTACAGCGCCTCGGCGTCCGTGGCGCCGGGGACGGCGGACTGCGGCGCCAGGGGTATGACCGTCATCCGCAGCGGCTCCACGGGCTGCGCCTTGGGCGTCTGGTACGGGTGGCGGACGCCCATGTAGATCGCGGTGCCGAAGGCGACGGCGATCAGCAGGACGAGTATCAGCGCCTGCCGGGACAGACCGCGGTGGAGGGGCGGCCGGCGCCGTACCGCCGGGGCGTGGTCCCCCATCCGCTCCTGCGCGGAGAATTCCTGGAGGCGGGCAGCACGGACGAACGACTCGTCGAAAACGACGGATCGGTACTCGTCCTCCCCACCTCCGGGAGCGCCCTCGGGTGTCCCCTCCGGTGGGTTTCCAGGCCCGCCCATACCTTCAGGGTAGGTCTCCCGGAGCCCCGGTAAACGCCCTGGTACACGACAAGTTCTGACAGGTTCCCACCAGGATTTCGAACGGGTGTCGAACGGGTGTCGAACCCCGGGTCAGGGCGGGTGCGGGCAGCCTCCGGCCCGCGGAATCTGCGGCTCAGGGCGTGTACGTGGGCCACTCGCGCTCAGGGGGTGCGGGAGGCCACTCGCGCTCAGGGGGTGCGGGGTTCCGCCGACACCGCCGGCGGCGAGTACTCGGCCGAGGCCGAGGGGCCCGTCCCCGTGCCTGTCCCCGTGCCCGCCTCCTGACCTTGCTCAAGGCCCGTCGAGGCAGGCGGCGGGACCTGCTCCTGGCGGCCCGAGGAGGCGCCCCGGTAGACCGCCGCGAAGGCCAGCGCGACCATGCCAACGCCCATCACGAGGGCGAGAATCCAGGCGACCGGGCGGTGCCAGCGGACCTGCCTGCCGTAGGGCCGGCCGTAGGTTCCCGGCGCTCCGTAGCGGCCCTCCAGGACCTCCGTGTCGTCGAGGTCGTCCAGATCCCGGTGGTGGCCGAAATCACCGCCGTCGGGGCCGAAGCCGTCCTCATAGCGCTCGTCGTCACCGCGTACGCCACGGGTGTGCGCCCGGCGCGCCTCGGCCTCCTGCGCTTCCGCGCGGGCCTGGGCGGCCGCCAGGAGGCGTTCGACCGCGGTCGGCTCATGGACCACCGCCGCCCGCACGAAGGCCTCGTCGAAGACCACGGAGGCGAACTCTTCGTCCATACCCCCGCGGTCGCGGTCGTCGTCGGGCTCCCCGCCGTCAGGGAACGACGGCGTGCCCCCCACGTCCTCCGGCACGGATCCAGAGTAGACCTGGGGGGTCAATTTGGGCAGACGGTATGGAAATTCATCCACCTGACGAGACGACTCACAGGTGAGGGTCAGGAAACAGCCGCACCGGTACGCACCAGTAGTCATCAGCACTCACCGGTGTGTCCGCAGCAGCGGCTCAGCGCCGTACGTGACCGTCCCCGGTCACGATGTACTTCGTGCTGGTCAGCTCCGGCAGCCCCATCGGGCCCCGGGCGTGCAGCTTCTGCGTGGAGATGCCGATCTCCGCGCCGAAGCCGAACTCGCCGCCGTCCGTGAAGCGCGTGGACGCGTTCACGGCCACCGTCGTCGAGTCGACCAACTGGGTGAAGCGGCGCGCGGCCTGCTGCGAGGTGGTGACGATCGCCTCGGTGTGCCCGGAGCTCCACAGCCGGATGTGCGCCACGGCCCTGTCGAGCGAGTCGACGACGGCGGCGGCGATGTCGTACGACAGGTACTCGGTGTCCCAGTCCTCGGTCGTCGCCTCGACGACGGTGGCCTTGGAGTCCTTGGCGTATGCCAGCACGCGCTCGTCGGCGTGCACGGTGACCCCGGCGTCCGCGAGGGCGTCCAGGGCGCGCGGCAGGAACTCGGCGGCGATGTCCTGGTGGACCAGGAGCGTCTCGGCGGAGTTGCAGACGCTGGGCCGCTGCGCCTTGGAGTTGATCAGGATGTCGACCGCCATGTCGAGGTCGGCCTGCGCGTCGACGTACACGTGGCAGTTTCCGGTGCCGGTCTCGATGACCGGGACCGTGGACTCCTCGACGACCGTGCGGATCAGGGAGGCGCCGCCGCGCGGGATGAGCACGTCGACCAGGCCGCGGGCGCGCATCAGCTCGCGTACGGAGTCGCGGCTCTCGCCGGGCACGAGCTGCACGGCGTCGGCGGGCAGCCCCGCCCCGCCGACCGCGTCGCGCAGGACGCGTACGAGGGCGGTGTTCGACTCGTACGCGGACGCCGAGCCCCGCAGCAGCACGGCGTTGCCGGACTTCAGGCAGAGCGCGGCCGCGTCGACGGTCACGTTCGGCCGGGCCTCGTAGATGATCCCGACGACGCCGAGCGGCACGCGGACCTGGCGCAGGTCGATGCCGTTGGGGAGGGTGGAGCCGCGGACGACCTCACCGACCGGGTCGGGCAGCGCCACGACGTCGCGCACGTCCGCGGCGATCGCGCGCACCCGCTCCGGGGTGAGCGTGAGCCGGTCGATGATGGCCTCGCTGGTGCCGGCCTCACGGGCCCGCTCGACGTCCTTGGCGTTGGCGGCGACGATTTCGCTCGTACGGACTTCCAGCGCGTCCGCGATGGCGAGCAGCGCGTCGTCCTTCTCGGCCCGCGGCAGCGGCGCGAGGTCCGCGGCGGCGGCCTTGGCGCGGTAGGCGGCCTGGGTGACCGGGGTCATGGAGTCGTACGGCGAAAGCGTGGTCATGAGGGAAGGGTAGTGCGACGGACGGGCCCGTCCACCGGCTATCCCACACCGCGAGACAGGCCCGGAACGGCCATCCGGCCCCTCAAGCCCCCAAGATCACCACGGTTCTCAAGGCCTCCGGAGCCCCCACGGTCCTCAAGGCCCCCACCGTCCCCACCGTCTTCAAGGTCCTCAAGGTCCTCAAGGTCCCCATGGACCTCATGACCCGTCAGAAGGGATGGACTCCGACCGGCGTCGCCGGCAGCGGTCCGTACCCCTCCGCGACCCGGTGGTGGTAGGTCTCGCGGTCGATGACCTCCAGGCCCACGATCTCCCACGGCGGCAGCTTGGCGGTCTGGCGGTGTTCGCCCCACAGGCGCAGCGCGACCGCGGCGGCGTCGTGCAGGTCGCGGGCCTCCTCCCAGTAGCGGATCTCCGCGTGGTCGTTGGCGTAGCGGCTGGTCAGGAGAAAGGGATGGTCGTGGGCGAGCTGTTCGAGGCCGCGCCGTACCTCCTTCAGCGGAGCCTCACCGCCCGAGACGCTGAGCGTGACGTGCCACAGGCGGGGCACCTCCACCGGCTCCTCGCGCTCGTACGAGTCGCCCTCGTACACGTCGCCGTCGTACGTGTCGCCGTCGTATGTGTCGCCGTCGTACGTGTCCCCGGCCGCGACGCTCGTCAGGGCGCGTTCCTCACCGACCGCGCGCGTGGCGCCGACGCTCCGGGAGGTGCCACCATCGCGGGACGCGGCCGCCCCAGGGCGCACTCGTCTCACGACGGCCTCCTTTACGCAATGGTCGTGCGGAATGTGTCCCTGAGACAAAGTTGAGCAGGCGGGAGACCTCCGCGTGGCGGTTTTACGGAACGTCCCCCGCCACGAAGCCGGGATTCGGCCGCGTATGTGTGGCGTCCGTCACGGTTGCAGCAGGACGAGATCGTCCCTGTGTACGACCTCTCGTTCGTACGCGGGACCGAGCTCGCGCGCCAGTTCCCGCGTCGAGCGGCCGAGCAGCTGCGGGATCTCCTTGGCGTCGAAGCTCACGAGCCCCCGCGCCACCGCGCGCCCCTCACTGTCGCGCAACTCGACGGGGTCCCCCGCGGTGAACTCGCCCTCGACCGCGGCGATGCCCGCGGGCAGCAGCGACTTGCGCCGCTCGACGACCGCGCGCACGGCCCCGTCGTCGAGGGTGAGCGCGCCCTGTGGAGTGGACGCGTGCTGAAGCCACAGCAGCCGGTCCGCGGAGCGCTTGCCGGTGGGGTGGAAGTAGGTGCCGGTGTCCCGGCCCGCGAGGGCGTCGGCGGCATGGACCGCGCTGGTCAGCACCACGGGGATGCCGGCCGCGGCGGCGATCCGGGCCGCCTCGATCTTGGTGACCATGCCGCCGGTGCCGACCCCGGCCCGGCCCGCGCTGCCGATCTCCACGTGCGCGAGGTCCTGCGGGCCGTGCACCTGCGCCACCCGCGACGTACCGGGCTTGCTGGGATCGCCGTCGTACACGCCGTCCACGTCGGACAGCAGGACCAGCAGGTCCGCTCGTACGAGGTGGGCGACGAGGGCGGCGAGCCGGTCGTTGTCGCCGAAGCGGATCTCGTCCGTGGCGACCGTGTCGTTCTCGTTCACGACCGGCAGGGCGCCCATCGCGAGGAGCTTGTCGAGGGTGCGGGAGGCGTTGCGGTGGTGCGCGCGGCGGCTGGTGTCGTCGGAGGTGAGCAGCACCTGACCGACGCGGATGCCGTGGCGGGCGCAGGAAGCGGTGTAGCGGGCCACCAGAAGGCCTTGGCCAACGCTTGCGGCCGCCTGCTGCCGGGCCAGGTCCTTGGGGCGCCTGCGCAGCCCCAGGGGCGCCAGACCGGCGGCGATGGCTCCGGAGGAGACGAGGACGATCTCCTTCTCGCCGCCGCTGCGGCTCTTGGCGAGTACGTCCACGAGGGCGTCGACCCGGTCGGCGTCCAGTCCGCCCGCGGCGGTGGTCAGGGACGAGGAGCCCACTTTGACGACGATCCTGCGGGCCTGAGCCACACCCTGCCTTGCCGCTGACACGTCTTCCCCAATGTTCCGAACCGCCCGGTGTCTGCAATCTACGGGAACGCCGGCGTCGGGCGCCGCCGCGTTTCGAGGTGCGGACAGTGACGCCGCGCACCGAACCCGGACCGCGATGTCCGTTTTACGGTGAGTGTTCTCACGAAGATTGCTTGCCGGGCCGCGGAAGCCATACGGTCAGTGGTCGACCTTGGTTATGCGGGTCGACACCACCCCCGCTTCCCCCCATCCGCCGCACCCTTCGCAGGAGCCCAGCCAGTGCCCTCCGCAGGCCTCGCCCCACGCCGCATCGCGCAGTTGTCCACGCTGCTCGCGATGTTCGCGCTCTTCACGGCCCAGATCGTCTCCGCGCTGCTGCCGAACGTCCCGGTGTTCATCGCGGCGAGCGCGGCCGGCCTCGCCCTGGACGTGTACCTGCAGTACCGGGACCCCGGTCTGCTCGCCCTCCTCGGCAAGGTCCGCTTCGACGTCACGGTCCGCCAGCTGCTGCGCGACATGCTCATCCTCGTGGGGTTGCAGCGGATCGACGACATCGAGCCGCTGAACGAGCAGGCGCCCCTGGTGATCGCCCTGTGCGGTTTCTACGCGCTGCACTTCACCTGCCAGGCCGTCGCGGTCCTGGTCCGCCGCTCCCGCACGCTCCCGGTCGTCACCCGCAACATCGACGCGTCGGCGCTGCGCCTGTCCGCCGCCCCGCCGCGCATTCTGGCCCGCCGCCAGGGCCACCGGCTGCTGACGTTCTCCATCCCGACCACGATCGGCCTGCTGATCACCGCGGCCACCACCGACGCGCTCTGGGGCGGCATCGGCGTGGGGATCGCCATCGCCCTGCTGCTCGGCGGCATCGCGTACCTCGGCACCTGGCTGACGAAGAAGAAGCGCGCCAAGAGCGAGCAGCAGGTGATGGAGTGGCTGGACAAGTGGCTGGCGAAGTACAAGCCGACGGTCGCCATGTACTTCTCGGGCGGTACGTCGTCGGCGTACCAGGCGAACATGTGGCTCTCCACGCTCTCCGCGGTCGAGGGCAAGCCGCTGATAGTGCTGCGTGAGCGCTTCATGGTGCAGAAGATCGAGGCGACCGACGTGCCGGTCATCTGCTTCCCGAAGGTGTCGACGATGTTCTCGCTGGAGAACTCGACGCTGAAGATGATGCTGCACCCGGCCAACGCCGCGAAGACCTCGCAGGTGCTGCGCATCCCCACCATCAAGCACGCGTTCATCAACCACGGCGAGAGCGACAAGCTGTCGTCCTGCAACCCGTACGCGAAGGCGTACGACGAGGTGTGGGTCGCGGGTCCGGCCGCGCGCGAGCGTTACGCGCTGGCCGAGGTCGGCGTCGAGGACAAGGACATCGTCGAGGTCGGCCGCCCGCAGCTGGCGCCGATCCGCCCCTACTCCGGGGCGCCGACGGGAACGTACACGACCGTTCTGTACGCCCCCACCTGGGAGGGCTGGGACGGCAACCCGGGCAACACCTCGGTGGTCCTGGCCGGCGAGAACATCGTGAAGCAGCTGCTCGCCGACGACGGCGTGCGCCTGCTCTACAAGCCGCACCCGATGACCGGCTCCGTCGACCCGCGCGCGGGCGCGGCGAACGAGCGCATGAAGGCGATGATCCGCGAGGCCAACACCAGGCGTTCGGGCGCCCGGCCGGGCTCCGAGGCCGCGGCCGAACTGGCCCGCCGCACCGCCGAGCTGGACAAGCTGACCTCCACCGCGTTCCGTGTGAGCGCGGACGAACTGGAGCGGATGATGCTCCAGGGCACGCCGAGCGGTGACCGCGAGGCGGCCATCGCCGAGGCCACGCTGGCCTGGGAGAAGGCGTACTGGGCGTCGTTCCCGGAGTGGGAGCACCAGATCATCACCGACGCGCGCCCGGCGATCTTCGCCTGCTTCAACCAGGCTGACCTGCTGATCAGCGACGTCTCGTCGGTGGTCTCGGACTGGCTGTCCAGCGAGAAGCCGTACGCGGTCGCCAACACGTCGGGCATGTCCGAGACGGCGTTCCGCGTGGGCTTCCCGACGGTCTCCGCCGGCGTGATCCTCACCCCCGCCGCGGACGGCGTCCCGGCGCTGCTGGAGTCGGTCCGCCACCCGGAGAAGGACCTCTTCACCGCGGCCCGCGCCGAACTGAAGGAACACCTCCTCGGCCCGTCGGACCCGCCGTCCCTGGCCCGCTTCAACGCGGCGATCGCGGACCTGTGCACGAAGGCGGACGAGCGGCGGGTGCGGATGGAGTCGCGCCTGGCGGTGGAGATCCCGTCGCCGCGCGGCGCCGCCGAGGAGACGGCACACGAATCGACGCAGGGGCTCCAGGCCGAGGACGACGGGGCGGAGGACTCGGTCAACGCGTAGCCGTCGGCCACGCGGCCCAGACGACGCACCGACGCACCGACGCACCAATGCCGAGGACCCGGGCTTTTCGCCCGGGTCCTCGGCATTTCACTGACCTCGATCGGCCCGACCGCAATTGGCCCGACCTCGGACGGTCTGGCCTCGCATCGCCCGACCTCGGACGGTCTGGCCTCGCATCGCCCGACCTCGCAAGGCCTGACTTCGCATGGCCTGACCTCGCATCGCCCGACCTCGCATCGCCTGGCTTCGAAACGTGCTGGTCCGGCCTCCGATGAGGTCGGACCAGCACCGCGCCGGAGTCCTAGAACGGCTCGAAGTCGTCGTACTCCTTCTCCGCGTCGTCCCGCTCCGCCTGCTTGTCGCGACGGCGCTGGGCGGCGGGCCGCGGCTCGTCGAGGCGGTGGTCCTCGCCGCGGCGGCCGAGCATCTCCGCGCCGGCCATGACCGTGGGCTCCCAGTCGAAGACGACCGCGTTGTCCTCGGGGCCGATGGCGACGCCGTCGCCCGCGCGGGCGCCCGCCTTCATCAGCTCCGTCTCGACACCGAGGCGGTTGAGGCGGTCGGCGAGGTAGCCGACGGCCTCGTCGTTGTTGAAGTCGGTCTGGCGCACCCAGCGCTCCGGCTTCTCGCCGCGCACGCGGTAGAGGCCGTCCTCCTCCAGTACGACCGTGAAGCCGGCGTCGTCGACCGCCTTCGGGCGGATGACGATCCGGGTCGCCTCCTCCTTCGGCTTGGCCGCGCGCGCCGCGCCCACCAGCTCGGCGAGGGCGAAGGACAGCTCCTTGAGGCCCATGTGCGCCACCGCCGACACCTCGAAGACGCGGTAGCCGCGCGCCTCCAGTTCGGGGCGGACCATCTCGGCCAGGTCCTTGCCGTCCGGTACGTCGATCTTGTTGAGGACGACCATCCGCGGACGGTTGTTGAGGCCGCCGCCGTACTGCGTCAGCTCCTCCTCGATGATGTCGAGGTCGGAGACGGGGTCGCGGTCGGACTCGAGGGTCGCGGTGTCCAGGACGTGCACGAGGACACTGCAGCGCTCGACGTGGCGCAGGAACTCCAGGCCCAGGCCCTTGCCCTGGCTGGCGCCCGGGATCAGGCCCGGCACGTCGGCGATCGTGTAGACCGTCGAGCCGGCCGTCACCACGCCCAGGTTCGGGACGAGGGTCGTGAACGGGTAGTCCGCGATCTTCGGCTTGGCGGCGGACAGGACGGAGATCAGGGACGACTTGCCCGCGCTCGGGTAGCCGACGAGGGCCACGTCCGCGACCGTCTTCAGCTCCAGGACGATGTCCTGGAAGTCGCCCGGCTCACCGAGCAGCGCGAAGCCCGGCGCCTTGCGGCGGGCCGAGGCCAGCGCCGCGTTGCCGAGGCCGCCGCGACCGCCCTGGGCGGCTACGTACGAGGTGCCGTGGCCGACCAGGTCCGCGAGTACGTTCCCCGCCTTGTCCTGGATCACCGTGCCGTCCGGGACCGGCAGGATCAGGTCCTGACCGTCCTTGCCGGAGCGGTTGCCGCCCTCGCCGGGCTTGCCGTTGGTGGCGCTGCGGTGCGGCTTGTGGTGGTAGTCGAGAAGCGTGGTCACGGACTGGTCGACGACCAGGATCACGTCACCGCCACGGCCGCCGTTGCCGCCGTCGGGGCCGCCGAGCGGCTTGAACTTCTCCCGGTGTACGGAGGCACAGCCGTGGCCTCCGCTACCCGCGGCGACGTGCAGCTCGACGCGGTCCACGAAGGTGGTCATGGTGGGGTGCCTCCAGCACTTTCAGTCACTTCGGTTGCGTACGCAATGTATTGCGCATTGCGTACGAGATGTCTCTTGCGTACTCGCGTACTGCGTTCTGTCTACAACATGCGAAAGGCGGACCCACTTCCCGTTCGGGAAGTGAGGTCCGCCTCGCGAAAGATTCCGATCAGGCGACCGGAACGATGTTCACGACCTTGCGGCCGCGGTGCGTACCGAACTCGACCGCACCGGCGTCCAGCGCGAACAGCGTGTCGTCCTTGCCACGACCGACACCGCTGCCGGGGTGGAAGTGGGTGCCACGCTGGCGGACCAGGATCTCACCGGCGTTGACGACCTGACCGCCGAAGCGCTTCACGCCGAGCCGCTGAGCATTGGAGTCGCGACCGTTCCGAGTGGACGATGCGCCCTTCTTGTGTGCCATCTCTCCTCAGTCCCTTACTTCGCAGCCGTGGGGATCTCAGTGACCTTGATCGCCGTGTACTGCTGGCGGTGGCCCTGACGACGGCGGTAACCGGTCTTGTTCTTGTAGCGAAGGATGTCGATCTTCGCGCCCTTGTGGTGGTCCACGACCTCGGCCTGGACCTTGATGCCGGCCAGGACCCACGGGTCACTCGTCACGGCGTCGCCGTCGACAACGAGCAGGGTCGAGAGCTCGACCGTGTCGCCAACCTGGGCAGTGGAAATCTTGTCAACCTCAACGATGTCACCGACAGCAACCTTGTGCTGGCGGCCACCGCTGCGCACGATGGCGTACAAGCGGATCTCACTCTCTCGCTCGGAACGGAATCCCCGCAGTCCAGCCGCACGCACCGCAAGCGGCCTCTCCCTGGCGCCAGGCGCCGGGAGGATGAGGTTTACGAGGAAGAGGCGCATCTGTGGACACGCCGACGGCCAAGGTTACGGGGCGGCCCCCGAAAGGGTCAAACCGGGGTCCGCCGCCCGTCCCGGCACGCCTCAGGTCAGGGTCTTCTCGCCGTCGTCCGGCAGCGGCTTCACGCCCTTGCACAGGTCCGTGGTGTCCGCGGTGCCGGGATAGGCGACCTTCGTGACCCGGTCGAAGTGGGTCTTGTACATGTCGTGCACGGTGTCGTCGTCGACCTTGACGATCGACTCGTCGTTCTCGCGCAGGGCCGGGCCCGTGTAGTTGCCGGATCCCGTGAAGCTGACCTTGTTCTTCACGCCGTCGTACATGCCGTCGATGAGGATGTACTTGGAGTGGATGATGAACGGCGTCGCCAGCTTCTGGCCGGGGTTCAGGGGGTCCCGGTCGTCGTTGTAGCAGCGCACGGTCGGGCCGCCGGAGGTGTGCAGCTTCTCCCAGGTGCCCTTGGTGCCGCCGGAGCTCTTCGCGCTGTCGGTCTCGGCGTAGACGATGCTCACCGAGCAGCCCGCCTTCTTCAGCGCGAGCAGCTTCTCCGCGATCGCCATCCGGGTGAGCTTGAAGATCGCGACGCGCACCTTGGTCTGCTGCTTGACGCCCGCGCTGTCCTTGTACGTGCACTGGACGTTGTTGAGCACCGAGTAGACGGTGTCGGTGTCCCGGGTGTTGCCGGCGCGCGGGAAGAAGTACGCCTTGTAGAGGCCGTTGCTGACCGTGCGGTAGTTCCAGGACGCCCAGTCCTTGGTGACCATCGTGTTGAAGTAGTCGGAGTAGGCGTCGTACATCGTCGGGTTGTTGGGCAGCAGTAGCGCGTCGTTGAAGAAGCGGGTGTGCGCGGAGGGCGTGGAGTTGGAGGTCGTCTCGACGACGACGTTCGTGGCGCCCTGGACCGCGGAGAACAGCCAGAACTTGTTGTGCATGATCGACTGCCCGAATTTCGGATCGCCGAGGCAGGACTTGTTCGCCGGGCACGTGGTGACGTACGAGCCCTGCGCGCGGTCGGTGCCGAGCGCGGCCGCGAGCGTGCTGTACGAGGTGTTGGTGGGCCGGTCGCTGACCGAGGACTCGTCGAGCAGGATCTGCACGTTGACGCCGCGGTTCTTGGCGTCCACGAGCGCGTTGACGACGGACGCCTCCCACACGTGGTAGACCGCGACCTTGATGGTCGAGCCGGGCAGCGCAGCGCCGGTCAGCTCGATCAGGCGGGTGCGGATGGCGTACTGCTGGTCCGTCGTGCCGAGCGGGTCGTTGAAGATCGGCCCCTCGGTCCACGTCGGGTTGTCGGCCTCCGCCGTACCCGCGGACGCCACGGCCTGGACTCCCGCCGCGGACAGCACCGTCGCCAGGGCCACGGCCTGGCGTCCCCCCTTGACCGGCTTCACAGCACGGTGTCGCCCAGTGCCCTTCAGGCGCACGCGCGCCATTGCGATCCCCTCCCCCTGCGCGGGTGAGCGTTCTCCCCAACGCTCATCCGCGGAAACGTTTCATGTGACTAGGTGAGTTTTACAGGTAGCTCGCCGTGATCCAAGAGGGGGGTGGCAGTCAGGGGTGTTGAGGGGGATTCGATAACGGGCGAAATCATCCCGGACCACCCCGCTGAACGCCGATGCCCCGCCCGGCGCTTGGCGCGCCGGGCGGGGCATCGGGACCGAACGTCAGGCCTCGTCGGTGGAGGCGGTGACCGTCGACGGGGCCGGCTGGGACGCCGCCGCCGTCTTCTTCGACGTCGACTTGGCAGCCGTCTTCTTGGCTGTCGTCTTCTTGGCCGTCGTCTTCTTGGCGGCCGTCTTCGTGGCCGCGGTCTTCTTCGTCGCCGCCTTCTTCGCGGTCGCCTTCTTGGCCGTCTTGCGAGCGGCCGTCTTCTTGGCCGGGGCCTCCTCGGCCTCACTCGAAGCAGCCTCAGCCGACGGGGCCTCAGCCGAAGGGGCCTCACCAGACGGAGCCGCACCGGCAGCGGTGTCGGCCGAAGCCGTCTCGCTCGACGGTACGACCACCACGGCCGTCTCCTCGGACGAGGTCGGCGCCGTGGCCTTGCGGACCGCGCGCCGGCGCGGACGGGCCGGAGCCGCGCTCTCCACGGGCGCCTCGGGCCCGGCGGCCGGCTCGGCCACCGGCTCAGCGGGCTGCTCGGCCTTCGGCTCCTCCGCCTCCGGCGCGGACGCCACCACCGTCACCGTCTCCGCCTCACCGGCGGCCTTGGGCGAACCGGCGGGCGCCGACACCTTCCGGGTCGCACGACGACGCGTACGCCCCTTGGGAGCGGCCTCCTCCTCGGCGACGGCCACGGGCTCGGCGACCACGGGCTCGGCGACCACGGGTTCGGCGGCCACGGGCGGCTCGACGACCGGGTCCTCGACCGCCATCGGCTCCGCCTCCGCGGCAGCCCGCGACTTAGGCGCGCGCTCCTCGGCCCGCGACCTCGGCGCACGCTCCTCGGCCCGCGGGGCACCCGCCGGAGCCGACGCCCGCCGGGTCGCCCGGCGCCGCGAACGGCCCCGGGAAGCGGCGGCCTCGGCCTCCGCGGCGCTGCTGTACAGCTCCTCGTCGGGCTCGTAGCCGGGCGCGGGCAGCGCGACGGGGGCAGCGACCTCGGCGGCCACCTCGGCCTCCGTCTCCGCGACAGCCTCGTCCGGCTCCGGCTCCTGCGCAAGCTCGTGCTCGTGCTCGTGCGGGAGCTCCTGCTCGGCACCGCCACGCCCGCGCTTCTTGCGCTTGCCGCCGCCACCGACGGACGTCGGCTGCTCCATGTGCACGATGACACCGCGTCCGTTGCAGTGGACACAGGTCTCGGAGAAGGACTCCAGCAGGCCCTGGCCGACGCGCTTGCGCGTCATCTGGACGAGCCCCAGCGAGGTCACCTCGGCGACCTGGTGCTTCGTACGGTCCCGGCCCAGACACTCCAGCAGGCGCCGCAGCACCAGGTCCCGGTTGGACTCCAGCACCATGTCGATGAAGTCGATGACGACGATGCCGCCCAGGTCGCGCAGCCGCAGCTGGCGCACGATCTCCTCGGCCGCCTCCAGGTTGTTCCTGGTCACGGTCTCTTCGAGGTTGCCGCCCTGACCGGTGAACTTGCCGGTGTTGACGTCGACCACGACCATGGCCTCGGTCTTGTCGATCACCAGCGAACCGCCGCTGGGCAGCCAGACCTTGCGGTCGAGCGCCTTCATCAGCTGCTCGTCGATCCGGTACGTCGCGAAGACGTCGACCTCGGAGGTCCACTTCGAGAGGCGGTCGGACAGGTCGGGCGCGACGTGGGCCACGTACCCGTGGATGGTCTCCCACGCCTCGTCGCCGCTGACGATGACCTTGGTGAAGTCCTCGTTGAAGATGTCGCGGACGACCCGGACGGTCATGTCCGGCTCGCCGTACAGCAGGGTCGGGGCGTTGCCGCTCTTCGCCTTCTTCTGGATGTCCTCCCACTGCGCCTGGAGCCGCTCGACGTCACGGCGCAGCTCGTCCTCGCTCGCGCCCTCGGCGGCGGTGCGCACGATGACGCCCGCGTCCTCGGGGACGATCTTCTTGAGGATGGTCTTCAGGCGGGCGCGCTCGGTGTCCGGCAGCTTGCGGCTGATGCCGGTCATCGAGCCCTCGGGCACGTAGACCAGGTAACGGCCGGGCAGGGAGACCTGGCTGGTGAGGCGGGCGCCCTTGTGGCCGATCGGGTCCTTGGTGACCTGTACGAGGACCGACTGGCCGGACTTCAGCGCGCTCTCGATGCGGCGCGGCCCGTTGGCCATGCCGAGCGCCTCGAAGTTGACCTCACCGGCGTAGAGCACGGCGTTGCGGCCCTTGCCGATGTCGATGAAGGCGGCCTCCATCGACGGCAGCACGTTCTGGACCTTGCCCAGGTAGACGTTGCCGACGTACGAGGTCGACTGCTCCTTGTTGACGTAGTGCTCGACGAGCACGTTGTCCTCGAGGACGCCGATCTGGGTGCGCTCGCCGCTCTGGCGGACGACCATCACACGCTCGACGGCCTCACGGCGGGCCAGGAACTCGGCCTCGGTGATGATCGGAACACGGCGGCGGCCCTGCTCGCGCCCTTCCCGACGACGCTGCTTCTTGGCCTCGAGGCGAGTGGAGCCCTTGATGGACTGCACCTCGTCGGACGGGTGCTCGTCCTTCTTGCTGCTGCGCGGCTCGCGGACCTTCACGACGGTGCGCTCGGGGTCGCTCTCGCCGGGCTCGGCGTCGGTGCCGGAGTCACCGGCGCGACGACGGCGGCGCCGACGGCGACGGCTGCTGCTGGAGCCGGCACCGCCCGACTCCTCGCGCTCGTCCGCCTCCTCGTCGTCCTCTTCGACCTGCTCGGCGGTGTCCTCGACGTCCTGCTCCGCCTGCTCGGCGGCCAGGTCGTCGGACTCGCCGGACTCGTCGTCCGCGTCGGCGGACTCGCCACGACGGCGACGACGGCCGCCACGGCGACGGCGACGGCGCGAACCGGTCTCCTCGGCCTCGTCACCGTCGACGGAGTCCTCGGCCTCCTCGGCCTCCTCCGTCTCCTCGACGACATCCTCGGTGGCGGTCACGGCGGCCGGCTCGTCCTCGGCGCCGCCACGGCGACGGCGACGGCGCGAACCCGCGGTCGAACCCGCGCCCGACCTGGCAGTCGAACCCGCGCCCGATCCGGCGGCGGCACCCGCACCCGACTCGGCGGCCGCTTCCGCGGTCTCCTCCTCGACGGGCTCCGCCGGCCGCTCCACCGCGGCCTCGGCGGCAGCGGCAGCGGCCGCCCGCTCCGGCGTCTGGAACATCGGCTCGGTGAACACCGGCGCCTGGAACACGGCGACGGCGGGCCGCGCCGGCCGGCGACCGGAGTCGTCCCCGGTGACCTTGGGCGCGGGCGCGGAGAAGCCGACGGCGGCCTTGCGGGTGGCACGACGGCGGGAACGGCGCGGACCGGCGTCCTCCGCCGTCTCGGCCGCGGCCTCAGCGGCCGGGGCCTCCTCGGCCTGGGCCGCGGCCCTGGTCTCGCTCGTGGCCTTCGCCTCGGCCTTCGCTTCGGCCTTCGTCGCGGCCTGGGCCTCGGTCTTGTCGCTGGCGGTCACGGGCGCCTCCACGCGCTCTTCGGCGGCGTCGCCCGTGGGCGCGGCGGCGGGCGCGGTCACCCGGCGGGTGGCACGACGGCGGGCACGGCGCGGGGCCGCGTCCTCTGCCTCGGGGGTCTCCTCCTGAGCAACCTCAGGAGCGACGGCGGTCACCTCGGCCTCGGTGGTCACCGGCGCCTCGGCAGCCTCGGTGGCCTCAGTCGCCTCGGCGGCCTTGGGCGCACCGGCGGGCGCGGATGCCCGGCGGGTCGCGCGACGGCGCGTACGTCCCTTGGGAGCGGCCTCTTCCTCGGCCGCGGCCTCACCGGTCTCCGGCGCGGAGACCTCGGCGGAACCGGTCGCGGCGGTCACGGACTCAGCCGCGGAGTCGGTCTCGGCGGCCGTGGCGCTCTCCGCGGCCTCCGGCGCGCCCGCGGGTGCGGACACCCGGCGCGTGGCGCGACGGCGGGTACGGCGCGGAGCGGCGTCCTCGGTGGCAGCCGCCACCTCGGCCGGCTCGGCGACGGCGGCCTCTTCGGTCTCTTCCGTCCCGGCAGCCTCCGCGGCCTCCGCGTCCTCTGCGGTCTCCGCGATGTCCGCGGGCCGTGTGATCGGCGCGGTGGTCTCCGCCGCGGCCTCGGCCGGCGCGGTCGCCCCGGTCGCCGTCTCGGCGACTGCCGCCGGCGGGCCCGCCGGGCGGGATGCGGCACGGCGCCGACGACGCGGCGGCAGGGTGTCGCTGGGAGTGTTGTTGTCGGAACCCTCAGTGGGTTCGATGGGCTCGAGCATGCGGGTGGATCTCCCGTCAGGCTCCCGGGCGCCGCGCCTGGTCCGGCAGTACCGGTGACGTCCGCGGCTCGCGCGTTGCGCGGTGCCGCCGTCCGGGGCGCGGGCGCCGCACGGGAGCTCTCTGTGTCCTGTCTCGCCGGTTCCGCACGCCATGTGTGCGTACGGCCTGGCGAAAGTCTTGTGGTCGGTGCGCTGCCCGACCCAGGTGGCTCCCGAGTACAAGGGCGACGCTACGACGTCCGTCCCTACGCGGAACCTTCCGGCACCGGCGCCTTCGCGGCGGCAGTCGCGGCGGCCATGGATGGCGCGGTCGCTGCTGCCTCGCGGTCGGGCGCGAGCGGGTCGGTCACCGTGCCGGTCTCTTCATCGAACAGCCCCTGCGCCAGCCTGGTCACCGCTGCGGGGACCGGCGGCGCCAGGTCGGCCACGGCGCGAAGACCGGACAGGACGTCGTCGGGTCGTACGGCAGGCGTCACGTGCCGAACAACCAGGCGCAGTATCGCACAGGGCTGGTCCGTCGGCCTATCAGCCTGTGGACTGTGCGTCTCGACACGTGCGTCAAGGCCTGCCACAGCACCACGGGCGTCGAAGGTGCGCATCCCGTTCTTGGTCTTGCGCTGGACCTCGACGGTCTCGGCCGTCTTGAAGGCCTCGACCGCGCGCTCCGCGTCCGCCGGGTCCACGCCGTCGAGGCGCAGCTCCCACACGGAAGCGGTGAGCCGGTCGGCGAGCCCGGACGTCCGGGCCTCGACCGCGTCGACGATGTCGAGCCCGGTGGGCAGCGACTCGTCGAGCAGCTCGCGCAGCTTGTCCGGGTCACGCGCCTCGGTGAGCGCGATCTCCAGATATTCCGCCTCACTGCCCGTGCCGGTGGGTGCGGCATTGGCGTACGACACCTTCGGATGCGGCGTGAACCCCGCCGAGTACGCCATGGGCACCTCGGCACGGCGCAGCGCACGCTCGAAGGCGCGCTGGAAGTCTCGGTGGCTGGTGAACCGGAGGCGGCCGCGCTTGGTGTAGCGCAGTCGGATGCGCTGCACCGCGGGTGCGGGCGGCGGGCCTTCGGGCTGTCGCTTGCCCAGTGTCCTAGTCCTTCGTGAGAACGGTCGTACTGCTACCTAGAGTACGTGCCTCAGCGGCTCCCGGTTCCCGCCGGGCGACCGGCTGCGGCTCACGCGGACCGCCGAAGAGCATCCGCCGGAAGTCGGCGCGCGCCTGCCGGGCGGACTCGCGGGCGGTGGCGAGCGCCTGCCGGGTGACCCTGCCCACGCCGCGCGCGGCCTCGGCGGCGGGCCGCAGGACCATGTCGCGCACGACGTGCCCGACCGGGGTCAGCACGGTTCGGTACACCCATCGCACGGGCTCCACGAAGACCCACCGGTACACCCACCGCACGGGCTCCACGAAGATCCACCGGAAGAGGGTGCCGAGAAAACGTCCGACGACGAGCGAGAGGCGTCCCGCGACGCGCCAGGCGTGCCCCAGCGCATCGCCGATCTCCCGCGCGACGACCGCCAGCACGCGTCCGACCGGCGTGAGGATCCAGCGCCGGACGGCCAGCGCGGGCAGGACGAACAGGATGCGCAGCGTCCAGTGGAGGACGGCGCCGATCCCGGTGACGGCCATGCCGCCCAGCCAGGCGACGCCCCTCGCGACCCAGGCGATGCCGTGCCCGAGGGGTGTGAGCACATGGCGGTACGACCACAGCGCCGGTATGACGAGCAGGTGGCGCACCAGCCACGCCACCGCCGCGTACGCCCCGAGGCCGACCGTCGCGAGCACCAGCCCGAGTCCGCGGAGCAGCCAGGCGATGCCGTGTCCGACGGGGGTGAGCAGGGTCCGGTACACCCAGGCGAGCCCGGCGCCGATCCCGGCGAGGACCCGGCCGAGCCCGGCGCCGATGCCCCGCAGCACCCAGGCGGTCCCAGCCCCGATCCTGACGAGGACCCAGCCGAGTCCGGCCCCGAGGCCCCGCAGCACCCAGGTGATCCCGTGCCCGAGGGGCGTGAGGACGTTCCGGTACAGCCACCCGGCGGGGACGACGAACAGCACGTACCCGAGCCGGGCGAACCCCTTGCCCACGGGCACGACGACGTACCGCCACAGCGTGACCCACGGCCAGACGAACACGGCCCGGGCGACCCACTGGAGTGCCCGCCCCACCGGCCGCAGCACGGTGTCCCTCAGGAACCGCCCGCCGACGACCAGCGCGTCCCACACCATCCGCACGGGCACGACCAGCACAAGCACGACGATCCGCACGGGAAGACGGATCGCGACGACGAGGCACCCGTCGGGCGGGGGCTGCTGGGTGGACGGCTTTTCCAGATCCATGTCAGCGAAGACGCGTCAGCGAGCTGCATGGATGCGGCCGGCGGATTCCAGTACCGCAACGTTCCGCCCCACTCGTCCCCCGAACTCCACGCGGTCGGCCTCGATCACATCGACACGCACCACCGACACGCACCACCGCCTCGCTCACCTCGGTGCCGCGTTGCGTGCCGTTGGTGGCGGCGGGAAACTGAAACCGGTGCCTTCTTCAGCGGAGCGCGAGGCAGGAAGGCATCCGTCGGGCCGACGGCAGTACCGAAACGGCGACGGAAACGACGTGCACAAGCCGCTTTTAGAGCAGCGGCGACCCGGTGGGCCAGGGTCCTTGACGTCACGGCTCGTGCAGCACGATGCATCATCCGCGTTCCCCTGAGCGCACGGCGCCCGCCGCCTTCCCCCTCACTGGACGGAGCGGAGCCATGCACTCTCTGAGGCGAAGGCTGGGAGTTTGTTCCCTTGCGGTGGGCTTCATTGCTGTGCTGGCTGTGCCCTCGGCCGACGCCGCGGTCCCGGCAGGAGCCGGTCAGGCGGACTTTCCCAAGGTTTCCTGCGGATGGCCGGCGGTGGTCAGCCCCAGCAGGTTGAACTTCGCGTTCCCCGAGACCAACGCCACCTACTGGGTCATGCCGTACCAGTTGGCCAAGGGTGACCGGCTGGTGGTGGACGGAACCTATCCATCAGCCCGTTTCACATCGCTGACGACGTACGACGTCAAGGGATCGACGGTCGACTCGCTCGCCGACAAGGCGATCACCCCGAATTCGGGAAGCAAGAACCCGTTCGCCCAGGCCAACGCCGGCACGAACCCTGCCGAGCACCGGTACCGCGTCACCGTCCAGAGCGGAGTCGCAGCCACCCCCGGCCACAACACCTTGGCCGCGACCGCCGACAGCGCCGCGTCCGGCGCCGGGTTTCTCGCGTTGAGGATCTACGTGCCGGACGAGGAGTCCGACCCCACGGGCGGCGTTCCCCTCCCCGCGCTCTCCCTACAGCACCAGGGCGGCAGCACGAGCACCTTTGACACCTGCGCGAATGCCGGATCTGCCCACGGCGACGCCGGACCACTGGCCGGGTTCCTCCGGCAACTGGTGAAGAAGTACGCGCCTCCGGGGGGCTTCGAGGGATGCGGGAAGTCGACTCCGAGCGCTCCGGACTTCGCCGTGCCCAACAAAGCCGAAGGGCTGTTCCCCAACCCCTACAACAAGTACCTGTGCACCCCGGTCAGCCATGAATCCGGCCGCATCGCCGTCATCCGCGGCAAGGCACCCACCTTCCCCGACACCATCCAGGGCCAGTCGGTCCTCACCAAGACACAACTCAGGTACTGGTCGCTCTGCCAGAACCAGTGGCAGCTTCCCTACCCGTCGAGTTCCTGCGCCGCCGACTACCAAACGGCCCTGAAGGACGGGCAGTACACCTTCGTGGTCTCCACCCCGCAGGACCGGCCCACCAACGCGACCACGACCGACAAGGTCACCTGGATCTCCTGGGGCCCCACCGACGTCAACGGCATCCTGCTCTTCCGGAACATGCTCCCGGCCGGGGACTTCCACAACGCCGTGCAGAACATCCAGAAGGGACAGGACCCGGCCACGGTCATGGGCCCGTACTACCCGACCATCACGTACTGCGCCAAGGCCACGTTCGAAAAGGGCGGACCGGACGCCTGCCCGGCCCGGTAGGCCGCGAAGGCCCGGTAGACCGCGAAACACCCGCCACATCCGCACGCAGGCCGACGAACACGACTGAGACCCGCACGACTGCGGCCCGCACGGCCGGAGAATGACTGAGGCCCTCTCGACCGAGAGGGCCTCAGGAGCCCGCAGGCCCGCTTCGCCTCAGTGGCTGTGACCGCTGACCGCAGGCTTGTTGACCGTCAGCGGCAGCAGCTTCTTGCCCGTCGGACCGATCTGGATCTCGGTCTGCATCGCCGGGCAGACACCGCAGTCGAAGCACGGCGTCCAGCGGCAGTCCTCGACCTCGGTCTCGTCGAGGGAGTCCTGCCAGTCCTCCCAGAGCCATTCCTTGTCGAGGCCGGAGTCCAGGTGGTCCCAGGGAAGGACCTCCTCGTACGTGCGCTCACGCGTGGTGTACCAGTCGACGTCCACGCCGAAGGCGGGGAGGGTCTTCTCGGCGCAGGCCATCCAGCGGTCGTACGAGAAGTGCTCGCGCCAGCCGTCGAAGCGGCCGCCGTCCTCGTAGACCGCGCGGATGACGGAGCCGATGCGGCGGTCACCGCGGGAGAGCAGGCCCTCGACGATGCCCGGCTTGCCGTCGTGGTAGCGGAAGCCGATCGAGCGGCCGTACTTCTTGTCGCCGCGGATCTTGTCGCGGAGCTTTCCGAGACGGGCGTCCGTCTCCTCCGCGGACAGCTGCGGGGCCCACTGGAAGGGGGTGTGGGGCTTGGGGACGAAACCGCCGATCGACACCGTGCAACGGATGTCGTTCTGACCGGAGACCTTGCGGCCCTCGGCGATCACGTTCATCGCCATGTCGGCGATCTGGAGGACGTCCTCGTCCGTCTCCGTCGGCAGGCCGCACATGAAGTACAGCTTCACCTGGCGCCAGCCGTTGCCGTACGCGGTGGAGACCGTCCGGATCAGGTCCTCCTCCGAGACCATCTTGTTGATGACCTTGCGCATGCGCTCGGAGCCGCCCTCCGGCGCGAAGGTGAGACCGGACCTCCGCCCGTTGCGCGTCAGTTCGTTCGCCAGGTCGACGTTGAAGGCGTCCACCCGGGTGGAGGGGAGGGAGAGGCCGATCTTGTCTTCCTCGTACCGGTCCGCCAGGCCCTTGGCGAGGTCGCCGATCTCCGAGTGGTCCGCCGAGGACAGGGACAGGAGGCCGACCTCCTCGAAGCCCGTCGCCTTCAGGCCCTTCTCGACCATGTCGCCGATGCCCGTGATGGAGCGCTCACGCACCGGGCGCGTGATCATGCCCGCCTGGCAGAAGCGGCAGCCGCGTGTGCAGCCGCGGAAGATCTCGACCGACATGCGCTCATGGACCGTCTCCGCGAGCGGGACGAGAGGCTGCTTGGGGTACGGCCACTCGTCCAGGTCCATGACCGTGTGCTTGCTGACCCGCCACGGCACACCGCTCTTGTTCGGTACGACGCGGCCGATCCGCCCGTCCGGGAGGTACTCGACGTCGTAGAAGGCGGGGACGTACACCGATCCCGTCCTCGCGAGACGGAACAGGACCTCCTGGCGGCCGCCGGGACGGCCCTCCGCCTTCCAGGCGCGGATGATGTCGGTCATGTCGAGCACGGCCTGCTCGCCGTCGCCGATGATCGCCGCGTCGATGAAGTCCGCGATCGGCTCGGGGTTGAAGGCCGCGTGGCCGCCGGCCAGGACGATCGGGTCGTCGAGCGTACGGTCCTTGGACTCCAGCGGGATGCCCGCCAGGTCCAGGGCCGTGAGCATGTTCGTGTAGCCCAGCTCCGTGGAGAAGGACAGACCGAAGACGTCGAAAGCCTTGACGGGACGGTGGCTGTCCACCGTGAACTGCGGGAGCTGGTGCTCCCGCATCAGCTCCTCGAGGTCGGGCCACACGCTGTACGTGCGCTCGGCGAGCACGCCCTCGCGCTCGTTCAGCACCTCGTAGAGGATCATGACGCCCTGGTTGGGCAGCCCGACCTCGTACGCGTCGGGATACATGAGCGCCCAGCGGACGTCACAGGCGTCCCAGGGCTTGACCGTGGAGTTGAGCTCTCCGCCGACGTACTGGATCGGCTTCTGCACATGCGGGAGCAGAGCTTCGAGCTGCGGGAACACCGATACAGCGGTTTCGGCAGGCATCTCGCGAACTTTCGTGAGCTGACAGGGGTGACCATTCAGCGTAACGCGGCCGGAGAGACCCGCCGCACACTCAGACCCGGGCCTTGCGCCGGGCCTTCTTCCACGCCTTCGGCAGCGCGCTCTCGTCGGCCGCCGCCCGCTGCTCCTCCCGGCCGTACAGCACCCCGTAGGTGAAGGAGCTCTCGCCCGCCTCCTGCGCCTTCTCCGCCAGGTCCCGCAGGGCGTCCCGGGACATGACGCTGTCCTGGTGGTCGCCCAGTAGCTTCTGCACGTCCTTCATGGACTTGGCCTGGGACTTGGCGGCCCTGCCGAGGGCGGGGGCGGCGACCTCCGCGGCGTACCGCGTCCGCTTGGCCTTCTTGCGGGCCTCGTGCATCGCCAGGTCGCGTTCCTTGCCGGGCGGCAGCTCCAGGGCCTTCGTCACCAGCCGGGAGAGCTTCTCGAAGTCCTTCCGTACGGCCTTGCCGAGCACCTTCCGCGGCTTGCGGCCGGCGGCCTTGCGCAGGGGAGGATCGGAGACGAGCGCGTCCAGGGCGGCGAGCAGATACAGGTAGCGCCGGCCGTCGAGCACCGCGATCAGCGCCTTCCGGGAGCCGGCATGGCGCCGCTGCGACCAGCTGCGCACGCGGTTGTGCACCGGCCCCGACAGGAGTGCCCTGGGAAGCTCGTCGAGTTCCGCCGACAGCCGTTCGGTGATGACCTCCTGGTCGCGGTCCACGCCCAGCTCCCCCGCCAGCCACTTCAGCTCCACGCGGACGGGGTCGGTGACCGTGCGGTCCAGGACGGCGGTGTACGAGCGCAGGGTGTTGCGGATGCGGCGGGTGGCGACCCGCATCTGGTGCACGGCGTCCGGCAGGTCACGGCGGACGGCCGGGTCGAGTTCGACGAGGGCGTCGCGCTGGGCGCGGAGGTAGGCGAGGACGTGGTCCCCCGCGGTGGTGGGGGGCTCGGGGGCCGCCGGTGCTCCGGTGAGCCGCTTCGCCGCGGCTCCGGTCTCCTCCAGCGCCCTGGCCAGCTTGGACGTGGACGTGGACCGGTGCAGGCCGGCCTTGAGGAGTTTCTTCTCGACCCGGTCGAGGAAGGCGGGGTCGCCGCCGTCCGCCAGCTCCGCCTCGATCTCGGTCCACTGGGTGGCGCCCTCGCCGCCGTCGAGGCGCTCGGCGCGAACCCGGTCGACGCTGACCTCGGCGAGCAGGGCGCCCGAGGCGTCGAGCAGATGGTGGACGTCGCGGGAGGACCGCAGACGTACGACGGGAACGAGCTCGGCGTCCCGGATGCGGGAGCGCACCAGGGAGGAGAGGTGGTGGGGCACCGTGTCGGCGAGGGGGGCGTGGATCTCGTCGCGTACGTCGTCGGCGACGGGCAGTTTCAGGTGCCAGCCCTCGTCCTCGCCGCCGATGCGGCGGCGCAGGGTGATGGAGTGGGCGGCGAGCCGTTGGTCGGCCGTGTCGAAGTAGGTGGCGTCCAGCTCGGTGACGCCCTTGCCGACGACGCTCGCGACTCCGGGGACCGCCGTCAGGCCCGGCAGGCCCGCGCCGCTGCCGGTCGCGGGTCCCTCGTACTTTCGCTCGATCTCTCGCTTCGTGTCCGCCATGAAATGAATCTAGACGCGAATCGGGGCCGAGGGCAGTCCGCCCGCGGCCCCGCCACGCATTCCAGGCCGAGCGGTCCAAACCGGGCAGGTCGGGAAAGTCCGCTGGGGTTCGGCGGCGCCCCGAGGGGGCGCGGGGATCCGTGCGATCAGCCACGACGGCGCGGCAGACGACCGACGGCACATCGCGGCACTTCCGGCGGAGCGCTCAGGCCGACATCGGCCGCTGCACCCTGATCGACTGCAACAGTCCGACCGCCACCCAGACCGCGAACATCGACGAGCCGCCGTACGAGACGAACGGCAGTGGCAGACCCGCGACCGGCATGATGCCGAGGGTCATGCCGATGTTCTCGAAGGACTGGAAGGCGAACCAGGCGATTATCCCGGCGGCGACGATCGTGCCGTACAGCTCGGTCGTCTCACGGGCGATACGGCACGCCCGCCACAGCACGACGCCGAGCAGCAGGAGGATCAGTCCGGCGCCCACGAAGCCCAGCTCCTCGCCCGCGACCGTGAACACGAAGTCCGTCTGCTGTTCGGGCACGAACTGGCCGGTGGTCTGGGAGCCCTGTCCGAGGCCGGTGCCGAAGAGACCGCCCGAGCCGATCGCGATACGCGCCTGGTTGGTGTTGTAGCCGACGCCGGCCGGGTCGAGCTCGGGGTTGGCGAAGGCGGCGAAGCGGTTGATCTGGTACTCGTCCAGGATGTGCAGCTGCCAGACCGCGATCGCGCCGAGGGCGCCCGTGCCGAGCAGGCCGAACACCCAGCGGTTGGAGGCGCCGGAGGCGAGCAGCACGCCGAGGATGATGATCACCATGACCATGACCGAACCGAGGTCGGGCATGAGCAGGACGACCAGAATCGGTACGGCGGCCAGGCCCAGGGCCTGCACGACCGTGCGATGGTCCGGATACGGCTTGTCGCCCGCGTCGACCCGGGCGGCGAGCAGCATCGCCATCCCCAGGATGATCGTGATCTTCACGAACTCGGAGGGCTGGAGCGAGAAGCCGCCGCCGAACACGATCCACGCGTGCGCCCCGTTGACCGTGGCGCCGAGCGGGGTGAGCACGAGCAGGATCATGAACACCGAGAGGCCGTAGAGGATCGGCACGGCGGTGCGCAGGGTGCGGTGGCCGAGCCAGACCGTGCCGACCATCAGGCCGAAGCCGATGCCGGTGTTCATCAGGTGACGGATCAGGAAGTAGTACGGGTCGCCCTGGTTGATCTCGGTGCGGTTGCGGGTCGCCGAGTAGACGAGGGCCGCGCCGATCAGCGAGAGCGCGACGGCCGAGAGCAGTATCGGCCAGTCGAGGCGGCGGGCCAGCGAGTCGCGGGCGAAGATCCGCGTCCAGCCGGCGCGGTCGGGCCCGTAACCGGAGACGGAGAAGCTGTTGCCGGTCATATCGGGATCCTCCGGCTGTTCTTCGGGCCGCGGGTCATGTCAGCATCCTCCGCCGCTTCCTGGGGCGGGCCGTGCGCCTTCGGGTGTCGCGGTTGCCGGTGGTCGGTGAGGGCGTGGTGGCCGCCGGGCTGTCGGTGGCCGCCGGCTGCCCGCCCTCCTCGCTCGTCTGGTCCGCCTTCGGGTCGTACTTCTCGACCTTGGGGGCGTCGATCGAGCCGTCGTTCTGGATCTTGGGCAGGCTCTTCTCCGGGGTGGGCAGCAGCGCCTTCTTCCGGTCGATCGTGCCGTCCTGGGAGACGCCGTACAGCGCGTCGTAGATCTTGCGCACCGCGGGGCCCGAGGCGCCGGAGCCCGTACCGGCCTGGGAGATCGTCATGACGACCGTGTAGTCCTTGGTGTACGTGGCGAACCACGAGGTGGTCTGCTTGCCGTAGACCTCGGCCGTGCCCGTCTTGGCGTGCATCGGGATCTTGTCCTGCGGCCAGCCGCCGAACCGCCAGGCGGCCGTACCCCGGGTGGCGACGCCCGCGAGGGCCTCGTCCATCTGATCCCGCGTCGACTTGCTTATGGGCAGCTTGCCGTGCGACTTCGGCTTGATCTCCCGCACGTTCTTACCGTCGGCGCTGACGACCGCCTTGCCGACGGTGGGGTCGTACAGGGTGCCGCCGTTGGAGATCGCCCCGTAGATCGTGGCCATCTGGATGGGAGTGACGAGCGTGTCGCCCTGACCGATGGAGTAGTTGACCGCGTCACCGGCGCGCATCTTGTTGCCTTCGAGGCAGTTCTCGTACGCGATCTTCTCGACGTAGTCGCCGTCCTTCTTGCCGGACTTGCACCAGGCGTCCTTGTTGGCCTTCCAGTAGCTCTGCTTCCACTGGCGGTCGGGGATACGGCCGGTGACCTCGTTGGGGAGGTCGATGCCGGTCTCCTTGCCGAGGCCGAACTGGTGGGCGGCCTTGAAGAACCAGTCGTTCGTCTTCTTCTTGGGGTTGATGCCCCCGTCCCTCTTCCACTCGTTGTGGGCGAGGCCGTAGAAGACGGTGTCGCAGGAGACCTCGAGGGCGCGGCCGAGCGAGATCGGGCCGAAGTTCTCCGACTCGAAGTTCTTGAAGACCTGACTGCCGATCGAGTACGAGCTGGTGCACGGGTAGTGGCCGTTGAAGTCATAGCCCGCCTCGACGGCGGCGGCCGTGGAGATGACCTTGAAGGTGGAGCCGGGCGCCGACTGACCCTGAATGGCGCGGTTCAGCAGCGGGTAGTTGGACTTCTTGCCGGTGAGCCTGGCGTAGTCCTTGGCGGAGATGCCGCCGACCCAGGCGTTCGGGTCGTACGTCGGGTTGGACGCCATGGCGACCACACGGCCGGTCTTGGCCTCCATCACGACGACCGCGCCGGAGTCCGCCTTGTAGTTTTCGTTGGTGTTCTTGTCGAACTGGGTACGGGCGACCTTCATCGCGTCGTTGAGCTCGTACTCGGCGACGCGCTGCACACGGGCGTCGATGCTGGTGACGAGGTTGGAACCGGGCTCGGCCGCGTCGCTCTTGGCCTTGCCGATGACCCGGCCGAGGTTGTCGACCTCGTAGCGGGTGACGCCGGCCTTGCCGCGCAGCTCCTTGTCGTACTGGCGCTCAAGACCCGAGCGGCCGACCTGGTCGGAGCGCAGATACGGCGAGTCGGAGTCCTTGGCCTGCTGGAGCTCGTTGTCGGTGACCGGCGACAGGTAGCCGAGGACCTGCGCGGTGTTGGCCTCGCCGGGGGCGGCGTAGCGGCGCACGGCCTCGGGCTCGGCGGTGATGCCGGGGAAATCCTCGGAGCGCTCGCGGATCTGCAGGGCCTGCTTGGCGGTGGCCTCGTCGGTGATCGGGATGGGCTGGTAGGGCGAGCCGTTCCAGCAGGGCTGGGGCGTCTTGGCGTCGCACAGCCGGACCTTCTCTATGACGTCCTCGGGCTTGAGGTCCAGGACGCCCGCGAGCTTGGTGAGGACGGCCTTGCCGTCGTCCTTCATCTTCAGCAGATCGGTGCGGGAGGCGGACACGACGAGGCGGGTCTCGTTGTCGGCGATCGGCACGCCGCGCGCATCGAGGATCGAGCCGCGTACGGCGGGCTGGACGACCTGCTGGACGTGGTTGCCGGAGGCCTCCTTGGCGTACTCGTCGCCGTTGCGGATCTGGAGATACCAGAGGCGGCCGCCGAGGGTGCCGAGCAGGGAGAAGACGAGGATCTGGATGACGACGAGGCGGATCTGGACCCGTGGGGTCCGACCGGTCTCGGGGATGTTGGTCACTGCTGCTGCCTCCCCCTCTCAGTGCGCGTACGAGACATACGAGTACACGGCGAACCTGTGGACACGGGCGGTGAAGTCCCTTGTGGTCACAGCCGCTTGACCCCCTTGATGCGTCCCGCCCGGGCCACCCGTGCCTTGACCGCCTTCGCGCGCAGCCCGCCACGCTGGCCGCCGATGCGCAGACCGGTGCCGGAGGACAGCCAGCCCGAGGAGACGTCGGCCGCCTTGGCACCGGAGCCGCCCTCGGCGAGCGGGTCGTTCTCGGCGCGCCGGGCCAGTGCCATGATCCCGGGGACCACGAACGGCGCGAGCAGCAGGTCGTACACGGCGGCCGTCACCAACAGGCTGACGAGGCCCACATGTCGGGCGGCGGTGTCGCCGACGAGGGCGCCGACGCCCGCGTACAGCAGGGTCGTGCCGATCGCCGCGGCGACGACCACGGCCATGGGGCCGGACGCGGACTTGAGGCGGCCGTTCTCGGGCTTGGCCAGCCCGGCGAGGTAGCCGATGACGCACAGGACGAGGGCGTAGCGGCCCGCGGCGTGGTCGGCGGGCGGCACGAGGTCGGCGAGCAGGCCGGCGCCGAAGCCGATGAGGGCGCCGCCGACATGGCCGTAGACCATGGCGAGGCCGAGGACGGTCAGGAGCACCAGGTCGGGGACGGCGCCCGGGAGGTGGAGACGGGCGAGGACGCTCACCTGGATCACCAGGGCCACCACCACCAGGGCGGTGGAGAGCAGCATCCGGTTGAAGCGCATGGGGGTTCAGCTCCTACTGCTGTTGCTGCTGGCCGTCGGCGGACGCGTTCGCGGAGGGGGTGACCGTCACGGTCACGGTCGGCGTGGGCGTCGGTCTGGGCTTGGGAGGCAGCACCTCGTCGCGCGGGTCCTTCTTGGGCGCCGCGACGACCACGCCGACGATGTCGAGCTTCGTGAACGAGACATACGGCGTGACGTAGACCGTGCGGGTCAGGTCGCCGCCGGAGGGATCGACCCGGGAGACCACGCCGACCGGTACACCGGGCACGAACGGCCGGTCCGCCTGCGAGCCGAAGGTGACCAGACGGTCGCCCTTCACCACCTTGGCCTTGCCGTTGAGCAGTTGCACGCGCAGCGGGCGGTCGCCCTGTCCGGAGGCGAAGCCGAGTTCGTCGCTGGACTCCATGCGCGTGCCGACCGTGAAGTCGGGGTCGTTGGCGAGCAGCACGGTGGCGGCGTTCGGGCCGACCGTGGTGACCCGGCCGACGAGACCATCCCCGTTGAGGACGGTCATGTCGCGCTTGATGCCGTCGTTCGCGCCGACGTCGATGGTGACGGTCCAGGAGAAGCCCTGGGCCGCTCCTATCCCGATGACCTCGGCGCCCTTGATCCCGTACTGGCCCTCGCCCGCCACCCTGATCATCTTGTTGAGCTGCTTGAGGCGGCTGCGGTTGCGGTCGTCGCTGCCGAGCTTCGCCTTCAGGGCCGCGTTGTCGTGCTCGAGTTGGGCGATGCGGTCGTGCCGGCTGCCGGAGTCGCGTACGGCCGCGACCGCGTTGCCGACGGGGTCGACCGCCGACGACACCCCGTTCTCGATCGGGCCGAAGACCGTGGCGGCGGCCTGGCGGGCACCGTCGACCGGTGAGTCCTGCCCGCCACGGATGTCCACCGTGATCAGCGCGAACGCGATGGCGACCAGCAGCACCAGGAGCAGCCGGCTCTCTCGTGTGTCCCTCACGTGCGGCGGCCGTGCCTTCCTCGTCGGAATTCGTGTATGGCTCACCCAGAAGTACCCCGGAGGGCGGACCAACGGGTGTCATGGGGGAGCTTAAGCCTCAATATCAACGATCCGCCGTACGAGAAGGGAGCGTCTCGTACGGCGGAATCGAAGAGTTACGTCATCTGCGCGGCTGGGCGTCCAGGACCTGCTGGAGCGCCTCGAACTCCTCGACACACTTGCCGGAGCCGAGCGCCACGCTGTCCAGGGGGTCCTCTGCGATGTGGATCGGCATGCCGGTCTCGCGGCGCAGCCGCTCGTCGAGGCCGCGCAGCAGGGCTCCGCCGCCGGTCAGAACGATTCCGCGGTCCATGACGTCGCCGGACAGCTCCGGCGGACACTTGTCGAGAGTCGTCTTGACCGCGTCCACGATCGCGTTGACCGGTTCCTCGATGGCCTTGCGCACTTCGGCCGCGGAGATGACGACGGTCTTCGGCAGCCCGGAGACGAGGTCCCGGCCGCGGATTTCGGTGTGCTCGTCAGTGTCGAGGTCGTACGCCGAACCGATCGTGATCTTGATCTGTTCGGCCGTCCGCTCACCGAGGAGGAGCGAGTACTCCTTCTTGATGTGCTGGATGATCGCGTTGTCCAGTTCGTCGCCGGCGACGCGGATGGACTGGGCGGTGACGATGCCGCCGAGCGAGATGACCGCGACCTCCGTGGTGCCGCCGCCGATGTCCACCACCATGTTGCCCGTGGCCTCGTGGACCGGCAGGCCGGAACCGATGGCCGCGGCCATGGGCTCCTCGATGATGTGCACCTGGCGGGCACCGGCCTGGGACGACGCCTCGATGACCGCGCGGCGCTCGACACCGGTGATGCCGGAGGGCACACAGACGACGACGCGGGGGCGGGCGAGGTAGCGCCGCTTGTGGATCTTCAGGATGAAGTAGCGGAGCATGCGTTCGGTGATCTCGAAGTCGGCGATCACACCGTCCTTCAGCGGACGCACGGCAACGATGTTGCCGGGCGTGCGCCCGATCATCTTCTTCGCTTCGGAGCCGACCGCGAGGATGCCACCGGTGTTGGTGTTGATCGCGACGACGGACGGCTCGTTGAGTACGATCCCGCGACCCCTGACGTACACCAGCGTGTTGGCGGTCCCGAGGTCGACAGCCATGTCACGGCCGATGAACGACATTGAGTTCCCCATCAGGATTCGTCTGGCCTTCCCAAGTGGAGCGTTTGATGGCTTTGGTTGGGGTGGCGAAGTGGGTGCTGTGACGTGAAGGCTTACATCGTAGTCTCGCCTGCACGAACACTGTGCGAGGGTCTTCGCCATTGTCAGCAGATGATGCACCGCCTCGCTTCTGGAGACGGGCGATCGGGGGTAGGCGTTCCCCCGATCGACACGCATATGCCAAAGGACGGCCGATTTCTACGGCCGCCCCAGGTCGGCATCCAAATGATGTGACGGTCCCTCAAAAACTATTCGTCCGGTCAGACCCGGCCGGGGAAGAAAATCTTCAGCTCGCGCTCGGCGGATTCCTCCGAGTCCGAGGCGTGGATCAGGTTCTCGCGGACGATCACACCGTAGTCGCCGCGGATGGAACCGGGCGCGGCGGCGATCGGGTCGGTCGGACCGGCCAGCGCGCGGACACCCTCGATGACCCGCTCGCCCTCGACGACCAGGGCCACGACCGGGCCGGACGCCATGAACTCCACCAGCGGCTCGTAGAAGGGCTTGCCCTTGTGCTCGCCGTAGTGCTGCTCCAGCGTGTCCTGGTCCAGCGTGCGCAGTTCCAGCGCGGTGATCGCCCAGCCGGCCTTGCGCTCGATACGGCTGATGATCTCGCCGGTCAGGCCGCGACGAACGGCGTCGGGCTTGAGTAGGACGAGGGTGCGCTGGCTCACGGTGGTGGCTCCTTCAGGTCACATATGTGCGGGTGACCGAGGTTACAGGGCGTGTCGGGGTGCTCGTCACGCAGCGTCAGGTGGTACTGGAGCGGGGTGGTCCGCGGCCTGCGCCGCGAATCTCGCCTTCGCCTCGTCGATCTTGCGGCCGTAGTGGACCGACGCCCACCACAGGGCCGCGAAGATCGCACCCAGGAAGAACATGCTGGGGACGATGAAGCCGGAGGCGATCAGGGCGATCTGCAGGGCCCAGCCGAGCTGGACGCCGCCGGGCCGCGTGATCATGCCGCAGAGCAGGACGCACACCGCCATGGCGATGCCGCTGACCGTCCAGACCGTGCCCGTGGACAGGTCCGGGTCCTTCATCGCGACCAGCCCGGCGAACCCGATCACGAAGACCTCGCCGATCAGGGTCGAAGCACAGAGCGTACGCACAGTGGTCAGCCCCTCCCGAGGAGCAGTCGGGCCTCGCCGACGGTGATGACGGAGCCGGTGACGAGGACGCCGCCGCCCGCGAACTCGCCCTCTTCCTCGGCGAGTGTGATCGCGGCCTCCAGCGCGTCGTCGAGGCGCGGCTCGACCTGGACGCGGTCCTCGCCGAAGACCTCCACGGCGATCGCGGCCAGCTCGTCGGCGTCCATCGCGCGATGGCTGGAGTTCTGGGTGATCACGACCTCGGCGAAGATCGGCTCGAAGGCCTCGAGCAGCCCCCGGACGTTCTTGTCGCCGCTGGCCCCCACCACTCCGATGAGCCGGCTGAAGTCGAAGGCCTCGCCGACGGCCTCTGCGGTGGCGCGGGCGCCCGCCGGATTGTGGGCCGCGTCCAGGACGACGGTCGGCGAGCGGCGTACGACCTCCAGGCGGCCCGGCGCGGTCACCGCGGCGAAGGCCTTGCGGACCGTGTCGAGGTCGAGCGGCTCGGGCCGCTGGGAGCCGACGCCGAAGAACGCCTCGACGGCGGCGAGCGCGACGGCCGCGTTGTGCGCCTGGTACGGACCGTGCAGCGGCAGGTACACCTCCTCGTACTCGCCGCCGAGGCCACGCAGCGTCAGCAGCTGTCCGCCGACGGCGACCTGACGTGAGACGACCCCGAACTCCAGGCCCTCCCGGGCCACGGTCGCGTCGACCTCCACGGCCTTCTTCAGCAGCACCTGCGCCGCGTCCACCGGCTGCTGGGCCAGGATCACGGTGGCGTCCTGCTTGACGATGCCGGCCTTCTCCGAGGCGATCTCGCCGGGTGTCTCGCCGAGCCGGTCGGTGTGGTCGAGGTCGATGGGCGTGACGACGGCGACGTCACCGTCGATGACGTTGGTGGCGTCCCAGCTGCCGCCCATCCCCACCTCCACGACCGCCACGTCGACGGGCGCGTCCGCGAAGGCCGCGTACGCCATGCCGGTCAGGACCTCGAAGAAGGAGAGCCGGAACTCCTGCTGGCCGTCGACCATCTCGATGTACGGCTTGATGTCGTCGTACGTCTCGATGAAGCGCTCGGCGGAGATCGGGGCGCCGTCGAGGCTGATGCGCTCGGTGACCGACTGGACGTGCGGGCTGGTGTACCGGCCGGTGCGCAGGTCGAAGGCGCCGAGGAGGGCCTCGATCATGCGGGCGGTGGAGGTCTTGCCGTTCGTCCCCGTGATGTGGATCGAGGGGTACGCGCGCTGCGGGTCCCCGAGCACGTCCATCAGGGCGGTGATACGGCTGACGGAGGGCTCCAGTTTGGTCTCGCCCCAGCGGGTGGCGAGCTCGGCCTCGACCTCGCGCAGCGCTTTGTCGGTCTCGGGGTCGGCGGGACGCGCGGGCACGTCGGCCTCCGGCGGGCCGCCCTGGGTGCGCAGGGTGCGGCTGCCGGCCTCGATCACGGCGAGATCGGGGTCGCGATCGGTCTCGGCGTCGACGATCTCTTCGAAGCGGTCACTGTCGTCCGGTGGGAGCTCACTCACGGGGCCAGTCTACGGAGCGGGACCGACACAGGCGCGGGTGGCTGGTGCGGGCCGGGGTGGGTGTCGCCGACGGGCGCCGGAAGAGCGCCGGCAGGCTGCCGCACGCGCCGGCCCTCCCCCGGCCCACGGCCTCGCTCGAGCCGGGCCCCACCACCTCGGCCGCACGGCTGCCCGAGACTGCCCACAACCAGGACGACGCGCGCAGGCCCGGCGGCCGGGACGACGCACACACGCCCCGCAGCCGGAACGACACACAGCCCAGCCGCCCGCCCTCCCCGCCTCACCACCTCGCCCGCGCCAGGCCCCCTCGCCCCGGCCGCACGACTGCCCGCAGCCGCAACGACGCACGGACGCCACCCACAGACCCCGCGGCCGGGACGCCACACACAGACCCCGCAGCCAAGACGACACACGCAGGCCCCGGAACCCAAGGAGTTCCGGGGCCTGCGCTCATGTACACCGGCCGGCTAGGCCTCCGGCATCCGGTCCAGCTGTGCCTGGATGCGGGCGATGTCCTCGTCCGCCTTGGCGAGGCGGCCGCGGATCTTGTCCACGACGTGGTCCGGCGCCTTCGCGAGGAACGCCTCGTTGCCGAGCTTGGCGCCCGCCTGTGCCTTCTCCTTCTCGGCCGCCGCGAGGTCCTTGGCGAGCCGCTTGCGCTCCGCCACGATGTCGATCGTGCCGGACAGGTCCAGCGCGACCGTGGCACCCGCGACCGGCAGGGTCGCCGTGGCCGCGAAGTCCTCGCCCTCCGGCTGGAGACGCAGCAGCTGACGGATGGCCGCCTCGTGCGGGGCGAGCGCCGTATCGTCGAGGGTCAGCCGGGCCGGGACGCGCTGGCCGGGCTGGAGCCCCTGGTCGGCGCGGAACCGGCGGACCTCGGTGATGACCGACTGAAGGGTCTCGATCTCCTTCTCGGCGGCCTGGTCACGGAAGCCCGAGTCAACCGGCCAGTCGGCGATGACGACCGACTCGCCGCCCGTGAGGGTGGTCCACAGCGTCTCGGTGACGAACGGGACGATCGGGTGGAGGAGGCGCAGCGTGACGTCCAGGACCTCACCCAGGACCCGGCCCGACACCTTCGCGGCCTCGCCGCCGCCCATGAACGTCGTCTTGGACAGCTCGACGTACCAGTCGAAGACCTCGTCCCACGCGAAGTGGAACAGGGCGTCCGACAGCTTGGCGAACTGGTAGTCGTCGTAGAGGGCGTCGACCTCGGCGACCGTGGCGTTGAGCCGGGACAGGATCCAGCGGTCGGTGGCCGACTGCTGCTCGACGGGCGGGAGTTCACCCTCGACCGTCGCGCCGTTCATCAGCGCGAAGCGCGTGGCGTTCCAGATCTTGTTGGCGAAGTTGCGCGAGCCCTGGACCCAGTCCTCGCCGATCGGGACGTCGACACCGGGGTTGGCGCCACGGGCCAGCGTGAACCGGAGCGCGTCCGAGCCGTACTTGTCCATCCAGTCCAGCGGATTGACCGCGTTGCCGAAGGACTTCGACATCTTCTTGCCGAACTGGTCGCGGACCATGCCGTGCAGGGCGATGGTGTGGAACGGCGGGGTGCCGTCCATCGCGTACAGGCCGAACATCATCATCCGGGCGACCCAGAAGAAGAGGATGTCGTAGCCGGTGACCAGGACGGAGTTCGGGTAGAACTTCGCGAGGCTCTCGGTCTGTTCGGGCCAGCCGAGGGTCGAGAACGGCCACAGGCCGGAGGAGAACCAGGTGTCGAGGACGTCGGTGTCCTGCGACCAGCCCTCGCCCGTGGGCACCTCGTCGTCGGGGCCGACGCAGACGACCTCGCCGTTCGGCCCGTACCAGACGGGAATGCGGTGGCCCCACCACAGCTGGCGCGAGATGCACCAGTCGTGGAGGTTGTCGACCCAGTCGAAGTACCGCTTCTCCATCTCCTGCGGATGGATCTTGACCTTCCCCTCGCGGACCGCGTCACCGGCGGCCTTGGCGAGCGGGCCGACCTTGACCCACCACTGCATGGACAGGCGCGGCTCGATGGTGGTCTTGCAGCGCGAGCAGTGGCCCACGGAGTGGACGTACGGCCGCTTCTCGGCGACGATCCGGCCCTCGGCGCGCAGCGCGGCGACGATGGCGGAACGGGCCTCCAGGCGGTCCAGCCCCTGGAACGGGCCGGAGACCGTGATGACCGCGTGCTCGTCCATCACGGCGATGTTGGGCAGGTTGTGCCGCTGGCCGATCTCGAAGTCGTTCGGGTCGTGGGCCGGGGTGACCTTGACGGCGCCCGTGCCGAACTCGGGGTCGACGTGGGTGTCGGCGACGACCGGGATGAAACGCTCGGTGAGCGGGAGGCGGATGGTCTTGCCGACGAGGTGCTTGTACCGCTCGTCGTCCGGGTGAACGGCGACGGCCGTGTCACCGAGCATCGTCTCGGCACGGGTGGTGGCGACGACGATCGTGTCGTCCCCCTCCCCGTACTTCATGGAGACGAGCTCGCCGTCGTCGTCCTGGTACTCGACCTCGATGTCCGAGATGGCCGTGAGACAGCGCGGACACCAGTTGATGATGCGCTCGGCGCGGTAGATCAGCTCGTCGTCGTAGAGCTTCTTGAAGATGGTCTGGACGGCCTGCGACAGCCCCTCGTCCATGGTGAAGCGCTCACGCGACCAGGCGACACCGTCACCGAGACGGCGCATCTGACCGGAGATCTGCCCGCCGGACTCGGCCTTCCACTGCCAGACGCGCTCGACGAAGGCCGCACGCCCCAGGTCGTGCCGGGACTTGCCCTCCTTGCCCAGCTCCCGCTCGACGACGTTCTGCGTGGCGATGCCGGCGTGGTCCATGCCGGGCTGCCACAGCGTCTCGTACCCCTGCATGCGCTTGCGGCGGGTGAGGGCGTCGATGAGGGTGTGTTCGAAGGCGTGCCCGAGGTGCAGGCTGCCCGTGACGTTCGGCGGCGGGATGACGACCGTGAAGGGAGGCTTGTCGCTCTTCGCGTCGGCCTCGAAGTAACCGCGCTCTACCCAGCGCTCGTACAGCGTCCCCTCTACATCGGCCGGCGCGTACTGGGTCGGCAGTTCGGGTTCGGACGCTGGTGGCTGCTGCTGAGAGTTCTCGGTCACGGAGCCAGTTTAGGGGTGTCACCGCCCCGTCCCGAAACACGATTCTTTGGTAACGGTAAGCCCCCCGGTGCCCCGGTGCCCCGGTGACTACGCCAGGATGTTCGGACCACATAAATATCTGGAGGGGAACCCAGAAATGAGCTTCAACCAGCCGGGCCCGTACGGCGGGCAGCCTCAGCAGCCCGGGCCGTACGGTCAGCCGGGCCCCTACGGCCAGCCGCCGCAGGCCCCCCAGCCCGGCTACGGTTACCCGCAGCAGGCGCCCCAGCAGCCCGGCTACGGCTACCCCCAGCAGGCTCCGCAGGGTGCCCCGCCGCAGCAGCCCCCGTACGGCCAGCAGCCCGGCTACGGCCAGCAGCCGCCGTACGGCCAGCAGCCTCCCTACGGCGTCCCGCAGCCGCCGGCTCCGGGCGGCGGCAAGAAGAAGACCGGCCTCATCATCGGTGCCGTGGCGGTCGTGGCCGCGGTCGCGGTCGGCGCGTACTTCGTCATCGGGAGCGGCGGAGGCTCGGGCCTCGCGGACGACGGTGCCCACAAGCTGACGACTCCGCAGACGGTGCTCAGCGAGTACAAGCGGGTCGGCAAGGGCGGGGAGAGCTCCAGCAACAGCACCGTGAAGGACCTCGCGGAGAGCGGCGTCAAGAACGGCAAGTCCGTCGTCGGCTTCTACTCGACGGCCGACTTCGGCAACTACGACCCCGAGAACCCCTCGGACACCAGCGACCTGCCCAGCCAGTCCGAGCTCCTGACGGCCAAGGGCGTCACGATGGCGGGCGGCTACGGCACGATCGCGGACCCCAAGGCGGCCCTGGACAAGTTCTTCGCCGCGCTCAAGAAGAACGCCGAGGAGAGCTCCTCCGGCAGCAAGTCCGAGCTGATCGGCTCGCCCGAGTCGGTCGACCTCGACGGTGCGGTCATGAAGTGCCAGTCGGCCAAGAGCACCAACTCGCTCACCAAGAAGGTGTCGACCGACTGGTTCTGCGCCTGGGCCGACTACAGCACGATCGCCATGGTCTCGCCCGGTGACAACACGGGCAGCGTGTCGAAGGACGTCGCGGCGGACATCACCACGAAGCTCCGCGACCAGGTCCGCGTCAAGGCCTGACACCGCACGGCTGCGCGGCCTGACGCGCGGTACGGCTTGAGGCGTCGAAGGGGGGGGGCCAAGGACAGGCTAGACCGGGGGCCCCTTCGTGTGCACGTACGTACCGGCGGCTACGCCGTCTTCTGCTCCCCCGGGCCCCGGCCGCGGGCGTCCCTCGGGATCAGCGTCGGGTTCACGTTCGAGTGGACGACGTCCGCGGTGATGACGACGCGGGCCACGTCCTTGCGGGACGGGACCTCGTACATCACCGACATCAGGACTTCCTCCATGATGGCGCGCAGGCCACGCGCGCCGGTCTGGCGGAGGATCGCCTGGTCGGCGATGGCTTCCAGGGCCTCGCGCTCGAAGTCCAGCTCCACACCGTCGAGTTCGAAGAGGCGCTGGTACTGCTTCACCAGTGCGTTGCGCGGCTCGACGAGGATCTGGAGCAGGGCCTCGCGGTCCAGGTTGTGGACCGAGGTGATGACGGGGAGCCGGCCGATGAACTCGGGGATCATGCCGAACTTGACCAGGTCCTCGGGCATGACGTCCTCGAACTGGTCCTTCGACTCCAGCTCCCGCTTCGAGCGGATCGTCGCGCCGAACCCGATGCCCTTCGCGCCGGCCCGGGACTCGATGAGCTTCTCCAGGCCCGCGAAGGCGCCGCCCACGATGAACAGGACGTTCGTCGTGTCGATCTGGATGAACTCCTGGTGCGGGTGCTTGCGGCCGCCCTGGGGCGGGACCGAGGCCGTCGTGCCCTCGAGGATCTTCAGCAGGGCCTGCTGGACGCCCTCACCGGACACGTCGCGAGTGATCGAGGGGTTCTCACTCTTCCTCGCGACCTTGTCGATCTCGTCGATGTAGATGATGCCGGTCTCGGCCTTTTTGACGTCGTAGTCCGCTGCCTGGATGAGCTTCAGCAGGATGTTCTCGACGTCCTCGCCCACATAGCCCGCCTCCGTGAGCGCCGTCGCATCGGCGATGGCGAACGGAACGTTGAGCATGCGGGCCAGGGTCTGGGCGAGGAGCGTCTTGCCGGAACCCGTGGGGCCGAGCAGCAGGATGTTGGACTTCGCCAGCTCGATCGCGTCCTCGCGGCTCTGGCCGCCGCCGTTCTCACCGGCCTGGACCCGCTTGTAGTGGTTGTACACCGCGACCGAGAGAGCCTTCTTCGCGGCCTCCTGGCCCACGACGTACCCCTCGAGGAACTCGTAGATCTCGCGGGGCTTGGGAAGTTCCTCCCAGCGCACCTCGCTCGTTTCCGCGAGTTCTTCCTCGATGATCTCGTTGCAGAGATCGATGCACTCGTCGCAGATGTACACACCGGGGCCTGCGATGAGCTTCTTGACCTGCTTCTGGCTCTTGCCACAGAACGAGCACTTGAGCAGATCGCCGCCGTCACCGATGCGTGCCACGGTGTGCTTCCCCTTCGCCTGGGAGACGCCTAGGTCCAGCGGCTCCTGGTGCTGCCTTATGTCCGACGGTACCTTGCCGGGCCCCCCGTTCGGGCCCCCCTTGGCACGGTTCACTTTGACGTGCACCGTGCCAAGGAGCGGCAGACGATACAGCGCCGCGTCACGCGACCGCCGAGTTGTTCATCTTCCGGGTGGAGATGATCTGGTCGATCAGGCCGTACGCCAGCGCGTCCTCGGCCGTGAGGATCTTGTCGCGCTCGATGTCCTCGCGGATCTTCTCGATCGGCGTGGTCGAGTGCTTGGCCAGCATGTCCTCGAGCTGCGAACGCATCCGGAGGATCTCGTTCGCCGCGATCTCGAGGTCGGAGACCTGGCCGCGGCCGGTCTCGCTGTAGGGCTGGTGGATCAGCACGCGCGCGTTCGGCAGCGCCATGCGCTTGCCCGGCGTACCGGCGGCCAGCAGGATCGCGGCGGCGGAGGCCGCCTGGCCCATGCAGACCGTCTGGATGTCGGGCTTCACGAACTGCATCGTGTCGTAGATGGCCGTGAGCGCCGTGAAGGAGCCGCCGGGGCTGTTGATGTAGACCGAGATGTCACGGTCGGGGTCCATCGACTCCAGGCACAGCAGCTGCGCCATGACGTCGTTGGCGGAGGCGTCGTCGATCTGCACGCCGAGGAAGATCACGCGCTCCTCGAAGAGCTTCGCGTACGGGTCGTACTCGCGCACACCCTGCGAGGTGCGCTCGACGAAGCGCGGGATGACGTAGCGGGACTCCGCGCGGGCGCCGGTGTACTCGGCCTGCGTGCGGGCGTGGAGGCCGCTGCCGGGGTAGTCGTTCACTGGATGTCTCCTGAGACCTGAAAGGGGCTTAGGCGGTCGACTGGGGGGCTTGAGGGGCTTGTCTACGTGGTCGCGCGCCGGCTTGTGCCACCGCGCGCCGCGTACGCCGGTTACGCCGCCCCGGTGCCGCCGCCGCCCGGCATGCCGGCAGCGGTGGGCATGATGTCGTCGATGAGGCCGTACTCCTTGGCCTCGACCGGGTCGAACCAGCGGTCGCGGTCCGAGTCACGGGTGACCTGCTCGACCGTCTGGCCGGTGTGGAAGGCGGTCAGCTCCGCCATCCGCTTCTTGGTGTGGAGCAGCCGCTCGGCGTGGATCTTGATGTCCGACGCGGAACCGGCGAGGCCGGCCGAGGGCTGGTGGATCAGGATCTCGGCGTTCGGCAGCGCGAAGCGCTTGCCGGGGGTGCCCGCGCTGAGCAGGAACTGGCCCATCGAGGCCGCCATGCCCATGGCGATCGTCACCACGTCGTTCTTGATGTACTGCATGGTGTCGTAGATCGCCATGCCGGCCGTGATCGATCCGCCGGGGCTGTTGATGTAGAGGTAGATGTCCTTGTCCGGGTCGGAGGCAAGGAGCAGCAGCTGCGCCGTGATCTTGTTGGCGATGTCGTCGTCGACCGCCTGGCCGAGGAAGATGATCCGCTCGCCGAGCAGCCGGTTGTAGACCTGGTCGCCGAGGCCACCACCGATAGGGTCGCCGGCAGCTGTGGGCATCAGATTCGTCACGTATCCACCTGCTCGTCTTACGACGGCGCCGGGCCGTCTCACGTCTTCTGCTGGGGGCGTGGGACCCCGGTGCAACACCGCTCGGGGCGGCTTCGGGGACTCCCCTGCCCTCGTATTCATGGACCCTAACGCGCAGGCAGGCGGAGGCCATCCCGCTTCCACGACTGTTCGCTGTGAGCGCATGCGCGTGCGCTGCGCTGCGTTGGGGGGTGGGTGCGCTCGGGTGGGCGGGGCGGGTGCGCTCGGGTGGGCGGGGGTGGGTGCGCTCCGGTAGGCGGGGCGGGTGTGCTCCGGTGGGGGTGCCTGCGTGATCCCCGGCACGGGGGGTCCGCCCGGAGGGCCTGGTGGGGCTCCGCCCGGGAGCCGGGAGGCCCCGCCCGGGAGCCGGGGTCCCAGGCCGGGACCGAGGCCCGGCTCCGGGGGCCGGGGTCGGGCCCGGGGGCCGAGGACCCAGGCCCGGGTCCGGGGTCTCAGGCCCGCGGTCCGGGGTTTCAGGCCCGGGAGCCAGGGGCTCAGGGCCCGGTCCGGGGGTCCGGCTCCGGGAGTCAGGGGACCAGGCCCGGCTCCGCAAGCTGGGGTCCCAGGCCCGGGGACCGAGGCCCCGGTCCGGGGCCCAGCTCCGGGAGTCAGGGGACCAGGCCTGGCTCCGCAAGCCGGGCTCCCAGGCCCGGGGACCGAGGGGGTCCGGGGGCCCGGCTCCGGGAGTCAGGGCCGAGGCCTGGCTCTGCAAGCCGGGCTCCCAGGCCCAGGATCCGGGGGCCCGGGGCCTGGGTCCGGGGCCCGGGGCCCGGCTCCGGCAGTCAGGCGACCAGGCCCGGGGACCGAGGGGGTCCGGGGGCCCGGCTCCGCAAGCCGGAGTCCCAGGCCCGGGGACCGAGGCCCCGATGCGGGGGCCAGGGCTCAGGCCCCGGGAGCCAGGGGCCCAGGCCCCGGTCCGGGGCCCTGCTCCGGGAGTCAGGGGACCAGGGCCGGCGGCCGGCTCGAGCATCGGGCGGGGGCGGTTCGGCGCCGTCGGGCGGCGGCGTACGGGCCGATCGTCGCCCCGGCGGGGAAGAGGCGGCCTGCGGGCCTCGGCGACCACGGGCGTCTTCTGCCCGCAGCGTGCGGCGACGGGCCGCGGGCTCGTGGCCGCACCGGCGGGCAGCCACGAGTACCGGGCCGTTCGACGCGTCCGGCGACAGGCCCCCCAGGCCTGCCGGCCCAGACGGCAACAGGCCCGTCGGCTCGGTCCGCGGCGGGCCCCGGGGCGGCCGCGGACCGAGCCGACGGGCCCGCACGAGGCCTCCGGCAAGACGGCGCACACGGCACCGGGCCCCGGGGCGCGTGATGCGTCCCGGGGCCCGGTGTGTGACTGGTGGTGCGCCTGAGGGTTACGCCTCGGGCTTGTCCTCGGTGGACTCCTCGGCAGCCTCGGCGGCCTCGGTCGTCTCCGGGGTGGACTCGGTCTCGTCCTCGTCGTCCAGGTCGACGATCTCGCCGTTGGTGTCCTTCACCGTGGCGGCCTCGACCACGACGGCCAGCGCCTTGCCGCGGGCGACCTCGCCGACCAGCATCGGGACCTGGCCACCCTCGACGACCGCCTGGGCGAACTGGTCGGGGGACATGCCGGAGGAAGCCGCACGCCGCATGAGGTGCTCGGTGAGCTCCTCCTGGTTGACGTTGAGCTTCTCCTTGTTGACGAGCTCGTCGAGGACGAACTGCGTCTTGATGCCCTTGACCGCCGCTTCCTTGGTCTCGGCGTCGAACTCCTCGACCGTCTTGCCCTGGATCTCGAGGTACTTCTCGAGGTCGAGGCCCATCTGGCCGAGCTGGTGGTGCTCCAGGTTGTGCTTGCGGGTGTTGATCTCGTCCTCGAGCAGCTTCTCGGGGACGGGCACCTCGGCGAGCTCCAGCAGCTTCTCCAGGACGCGCTCCTGGGCCTGCGTGGCCTGGTCGTACTGCTTCATGTTCTCGAGGCGCTTGCGGCTGTCCGCCTTCAGCTCCTCCAGGGTGTCGAACTCGGACGCGAGCTGCGCGAAGTCGTCGTCCAGCTCGGGCAGTTCGCGCGCGGCGACCTGGCTGACCTTGACGGTGACCTCGGCCTCCTTGCCGGCCGCCGAGCCACCCTTGAGCTCGGAGGTGAAGGTGGTCTCGCCACCGGCCTCCAGGCCCTTCACGGCGTCGTCGATGCCGTCCAGCAGCTCGCCGGAGCCGATGGTGTAGGAGACACCCTCGGCGACGCCGTCCTCGAGGACCTCGCCGTCGACCTTGGCCTCCAGGTCGAGCGTCACGACGTCGCCGTCCTCGGCGGCGCGCTCGACCGGGGAGGTCGACGCGAAGCGCTCACGCAGCTCGGTGACGGCCTTCTCGACGTCCTCGTCGCTGACCTCGACCGCGTCGACCTCGACCTCGATGCCGGAGTAGTCCGGGATCTCGATGGTCGGGCGGACGTCGACCTCGGCGGTGAAGTTCAGCGTCTCGCCGTCCTTCAGCTCCGTGATGTCGACCTCGGGCTGGCCCAGCGGGTTCAGCTCGGCCTCGTTGACCGCCTCGGTGTAGAACTTCGGGAGCGCGTCGTTGACGGCCTCCTCCAGCACGGCACCGCGGCCGAACCGCTGGTCGATGACGCGGGCCGGGATCTTGCCCTTACGGAAGCCCTTCACCGTGACCTGCTGGTTGATCTTCTTGTACGCCGCGTCGAGGCTGTCCTTGAGCTCCTCGAAGGGCACCTCAACAGTGAGCCGAACCCGAGTCGGGTTCAGGGTCTCCACGGCGCTCTTCACGGTTCGGTCTCCTTGTGGCTGACTTCTTGGGGGGTTCTACTGCTTGGTTCTGCCGAGTCGGCAGTGCCTCAGCGGATTCGCGGGCCCTTGAGAGACATAAGAATGCAGACACGGGCGCGCAACCTGCATAGTAACCGCAGGCGGTACACGCCCCAAAAGGTGATCTTGCCGGTGGACCGGCACGATGGTCGGGGTGGCGGGATTTGAACCCACGGCCTTCCGCTCCCAAAGCGGACGCGCTACCAAGCTGCGCCACACCCCGTCTGGTGCGACACGTAGGGTACATGCCCGCAGGCAGTGCGGCTGCCGCATTTCGCGGGCTCCGGCGCGCGGCGGGAAAGGGGTGTGCGACAGGGCCGCACGACCCGCTACGATGCCTTCAGTGCCGCGGTCACTGACCTGCGGCGCGACCTGTGCGGGCGTAGCTCAATGGTAGAGCCCTAGTCTTCCAAACTAGCTACGCGGGTTCGATTCCCGTCGCCCGCTCCATTCGCCTCAGGCCCGGCGAGGGATCCATTCCCTCGCCGGGCCTGAGGCGTTTCGGAAGCCTTCCGGGCCGCGGCACGGCGGCTGCGCAGGTGGAGGCGCAGGGCGAAGGCCGCGTCCGTGGAGTGTCAGCCGGCCGCTGGTGTCGTACCGCAACGGAGTACAACGAGCGGAACCCGTGCACGACGCACGCGATGCACGGGACACACGGGACATGCGGGGCGTCCGGGGGTATACAGGTCGCCCGGGGGTATACAGCGCGTCGACGACCGGGATCACCGGGCATGGCGTGACTCGGCACAGCGCGGCGCGGCGGCGTCCGCGTACCGCTCGCGGACGACCCGGGCCGCCGACCCCGGCGACTCCCTCCGCGCGCCCGCTCAGAAGCTGATCGAGTTGATCGTCTCCGCTATCGAGTCGAGGAACCGGTTGATGGACGGAGCCATGCCGGTCGAGGCGAGGAAGAAGCCGAAGAGGACCGCCACGATCGCGGGGCCCGCCTTGATCGATCCCCCTCGGATCAACACCACCAGGATGATCGCCAACAGCAGTACCACTGACAGCGAAATGGCCACAACTGATCACACCCTCGGTCGGTCCGCACTCCCGGCCCGGGGGCGCCAACTCAGCACACCCCCGCCAGAACCATCGTGCCACCAACCGGCCCTCCATATGCGGCCGGTGAGGCATCGTCGACCACTTCAGTCCCGGGAGCCCGCCCGGAGGCCCGCAGGCCCGCACCCTCGACGAACGCGCGACGGCGGCCCGACAGCGGGGCGAGGGCGCCGAACAGGACTGCCCCGCACAGCAATTCGAGAGTGCACCCGACAGGAAATTCAAAGTGATCGTTTCCATGTCCACACAACTTGTCCGCAGACAATTCGAATGAGGTAATCAGCCGGACATTTCACCAGAGTCGCCTGCGGACGCTATGCACCATTTAGTACGGATGAATGCGGACACAACACCCGCCCGGGGTAGGCCAATCGACGCGCATACCTGCGGATCGGTGTGAGCTAGAGCACGTACCCACCGATGTCGACTTCCTCAAATCCGGGGTATGCGCAGGCGAAAGCAGGATTCACATCGAGGGTTTTACGAAATCCCATAGACAACGCTAGGGTGCCTCAGATGTTCACCGCTGCCTCGTCCCCCGCATGCGCAGCGAGGTCCCGGACCGTCCCGCCGAGTTCCCGGTGGGAGGCTCTGTGACGAACTCGCTACGACCGCACGGCCAGCACGGAGCGCCGCTCCCCCCGGCACAGCCGCCGGTGGACGGAGTGCCGAGTCCTCGTGCCCCGCAGAACTCGTCGTCCTCGCAGATTTCACAGACCTCACGGGGTGCCTCACAGGCCGCCTCCCCCGAGAGCAAACCGGTCAAACAACGCGACGCGTTCTTTGACAACGCCAAGTACCTGGCCATCGTGTTCGTCGCGATGGGGCACGCCTGGGAGCCGCTGACCGACCACAGCCGCGCCGCCGAGGCGCTGTACATGGTCGTCTACACCTTCCACATGCCGGCCTTCATCCTCATATCCGGCTATTTCTCACGTAGTTTCGACATGCGGCCGGACCGGCTCAAGCGGCTGGTGACCGGCGTCGCCGTGCCCTACGTGCTCTTCGAGGTGGCGTACTCCCTCTTCAAGCGCTGGGCCGACAACGACCCGGGGCATCCGATCAGCCTGCTCGACCCCTGGTATCTGACCTGGTTCCTGGTCGCGTTGTTCGTGTGGCGGCTGACCACCCCGCTGTGGAAGGTCGTGCGCTGGCCGGTGCCGCTCGCACTGGCCATCGCGGTCCTCGCCTCCGTCTCACCCGACATCGGCGACGACCTGGACCTTCAGCGGGTGCTTCAGTTCCTGCCGTTCTTCGTCGTGGGCCTGTTCATGAAGCCCGAGCACTTCCAGCTGCTGCGCCGCCGTGAGGTGCGCGTCCTGTCGGTGCCCGTCTTCGCGATCGCGCTGGCGGTGGCGTACTGGGCGGGTCCGCGCATGAACTCGGCCTGGTTCTACCACCGGGACAGCGCGCAGGAGCTGGGCGCGCCCTGGTGGGCCGGTGTCGTGATGACGCTCGCGCTCTTCGGCTGCTCGCTGGTGGTCACCAGCTGCTTCTTCGCCTGGGTGCCGCGCCGCAAGATGTGGTTCACGGCGCTCGGCGCGGGCACGCTGTACGGCTATCTGCTGCACGGCTTCATCGCCAAGGGCTCCCGGTTCTGGGACTGGTACGACGCCGCGTGGTTGCAGACGCCGTACGGCGAGGTCATCGCGACCGTGTTCGCGGCCACGCTGATCACCGTGCTGTGCACGCCTCCGGTGCAGCGGATCTTCCGGTTCGCGATGGAGCCGAAGATGGAGTGGGCGTTCAAGCGGGACGCGACAGAGATCGCGCGGGAGCGGGCCAAGGCCTAGTACCGGTACCCGCACCTGCACCTGTGCTTGTACTTGTACTTGTGCTTGTGCTTGTGCTTGTACTTATGAGTCGTGCGTCGGTGGCCGGGGTCCTCAACGGACCCCGGCCACCTTGCTGTCACGCGCCTTTCAGGTGCCGCATCAGCCGTTCGAAGTCCTGCCAGCCCGACAGGTCCGACGGGTCGCCCGGCAGCGGGTAGTACAGGGCCGGGCGGGTCTTCGGGCCGAGTTGGACGGGCGGCTGCGCCAGGGGGGTGCGGCGGGCACGGTCGCCGGGCATCGCGCGGACCTCCTCGGCGCCGAGTGCGAACGCCAGCGGGACGCCGGGGCCCTCGAAGCGCGGCGGCACGGACAGGTCGCGGCGGGCCTTGCGGATCTGGACGAGCATCGACTGGAGGTCGTGCCGGGTCGCGAGGGTCTCCGCGACCTTCGGCAGGGCGTCCACCGGCGGCTCCTCGCCGGGGCCGTAGCCGAACGCCAGTGTGACGTCCTCCTCCACACCGCCCGTCGTACGGCTGACGCGGACCGTCGCGAGCCCCGGCCGCTCCGGGCTGCCGACGACCACCAGCCAGGTGGGCGCGGGCGACCGCTCGAAGGCCACGTCCGTCAACTGCCGCAGGGACCAGGGGAGGTTGGCGGGTTCCTCGGTGCCCCAGCCGGCCGGCGGTTCACCGGTGATGCCGCGCCATACGGACTCCAGGGCACCGCCGAGCACGAGGCGGTCGTCGGCCGGGTGGATCGTGCGGAAGGAGATGGCCAGTTGGCGCTCTCCCGTGTCGCCTTCCTCCGCGAGGCCCTTCTTGAAGGCGTCGGCGACCGGGGTGTGCGGGTCCTGCGGGGTGGCGTCGGGCGACTCGACCGTGGCGAACAGGCCGTTCGTCCACTGGAGCACGGCGCCCGACAGACCGTCGTAGTAGCCGTCCTTCTCGTCCTGCACGACCCACCGCGAGGGCCAGCCCGGCAGGCTGTTGCGGACGGCGGGGGAGAGGCGGGTGCCCGCGGGGGTGACGATCTGGAGGCCGAGCTCGGCGTTGGCGGCGGCGCGCAGCGCGTCCGAGAGCCAGGCCGTCATGGCGACGACCGGGCGGTCCTGGATGACGACGGCGACCTTGTCGGTCAGGACGTCCACGGCGGGCTGCGCGGCGGCCGGCGTCGGCGCGGCGCGCACCCCGTCCGCCTTCACCACGGCCAGCGAGCCCGCGGCCTGCGGTGGCCAGGCGGTGCCCCCGACCAGGGAGGCGAGCCGCGCCGCGAACGTTCCGGCGAGTTGCTCGGCCTCCTTGACGCCGGTGGTGGCGCGGGCCTCGGTCCACCAGTACGGCACCTCGGGCTCCGTCGCGCCGAGCAGCCGCTGGGCCTCGCCCCTGACCTGCACGAGCAGCGGCGCCTCCACGGAGACCAGGGGGCGCCCCTCCTCGTCGCAGAGCTGGACGACCGCGCCTTCGCCCTCGGCGCCCACCAGCTTGTCGGGGCCGCCGGAGAGCAGGCCCGCGAGCACGCTCAGCGGGTCGGGCATCTTCTTCGTGAGGGCGATGACGTCCTTGGTCATGAGGTGGGCCGGTCCTTCGCGTCGCTCGGCTTGGGTGTCGTACGGCATACGGCTGGCGGCGTACGGCTGGCTCGGGTGTCGTACGCCTCTGCTGTCCGGGACGCCTCGTGCGCCCCGGACGGTTTCCCCTCCGGATCACCCGGCCGCGTACACCGTCTGGATCAGCCGGTTCGGTTCGCCCCTGCGGACCAGCACCCCGCGGCCCGAGGGCTGCTGGGTGGCGTACACGCCGGGGAAGAGCTGGCCCTCGCTGCGGTCGCCCGCCATCACCAGCGCCGAGGCGCCCGACTCGCGCAGGCCCTGGAGCAGCGGCTCGTACAGGCCGCGCGCGGCGCCCGCGACACGGCGGGTGAGGACGAAGTGGAGGCCGATGTCGACGGCGGAGGGGATGTACGGGATGAACGGGGCGAGCGGCTGCTGGCCCGCGGTCGTCAGGACGTCGTAGTCGTCGACGAGGATCACGATGCGCGGGCCCGAACCCCAGCTGCCCGGTTCCAGGTCCTCGCTGTCGGCGCTCTCGTCCGGCAGCCGCTTCTCCAGTTCGGTGGCGATACCCGCCGAAAGGCCCGCGCACAGCTTGGAGTTGTACGCGTACCCGCCCCGGTACTCCTCGGGGATCGCCCCGCGCAGACCGCGCCGCGGGTCCATCACCGCGAAGACCAGCTCGTCCTCGCTGTAGCGCTCGATGAGCCCGTCCGCGATCACCTTGAGCAGGTTGGTCTTGCCGCACTCGCTGTCACCCATGATCACCAGGTGCTGGTCGTGCGCGAACAGGTCGAGCAGGACCGGCGCGAGCTGGGTCTGGTCGAGGCCGATGGGCACCCGGCGCGGTTCGGCGGCCGGACCGGGCAGCAGCTGTGGTTCCAGGATGTGCGGCAACACCCTTACGGGCTGGGCGACTTCGCCGGTCCAGGTGGCGCGGACGGTGCGGGCGGTGCGCTCCAGGACCGCGCCGAGGTCCGCCTTGTCGGGGAGGCCGTCGGTGCGCGGCAGGGCGACCTGCGCGAACAGCTTGCCGTCGGTGAGGATGCGGCCCTTCTCCTCCGGCGCGAGGGTCTCGGCGAGCTTGCGGTCGATGCTGGACTCGCTGGGGTCGTTCAGGCGCAGCTCGACACGGGTGCCGAACTGGGACTGGGTGGCGATGCGCACATCGTTCCAGCGGAGCATGCCGGCGACGACGTGGATGCCGTAGCCGCCGCCGCGCTTGAGGATGTCGACGACGGCGTCGTCCAGCTCCTCGAAGTCGTCGCGCAGCGCGCCGAAGCCGTCGATGAGCAGCACGATCTCGGTGGAGGCGAGTTCGGGCAGGCGGCCCGCCGCGCGCAGGTCGCGCAGTTGCTCCAGCGAGTCGATGTTGTGGACGCGGAAGAGTTCCTCGCGCTGGTTGAGCATGCCGCGTACGGAGTCGATGGTGCGTCCGGCGCGCTCCCGGTCGGCGCGGCCGGCGACCCCGCCGACGTGCGGCAGCCCGGAGAGGGCCTGGAGGCCGCCGCCGACCAGGTCGAGGCCGTAGATGCCGACTTCTTGCGGGGTGTGCGTCAGCGAGAGGGAGAGCGCCAGGGTCCGCAGGAGGGTCGTCTTGCCGGACTGGGGGCCGCCGATGACCGCCGCGTGGCCGCCCGCGACCGTGAGGTCCAGGTACCACTGGCCCTGCCACTGCTTGGTCGGGTCGTCCAGGACGCCGAGCGGCACCTGGAGCGGGCCGCGGCGCTTGGCGAGCTGCATGCCGCGGGCCCCGACGTCGAGCGGGCCCGCGACCTTGTCGAGGGCGATGGCGTCGGGCAGCGGGGGCAGCCAGATCTGGCGTACGGGCGCGGTGTCCGCGTTCTCGATCTGCTCGACGAGGACGCCCATCTCGGTCGGCCCGGTCTCCCGACGCCGCATCTTCGGCTCGTCGGGTCCCGAACTCTGGGACTCGCCGAGGGTGTTGAAGGCCTGGTACTCGAGCGCGAGCGGTCCGGTGTCCTCGGTCTCGCGCTGCACGGGGCCCCGGTAGCCGCCGGAGACGTAGCTGGCCTTGAAGCGCTCGTAGTGGCTGGTGTCGACCTTGAGGTAGCCGAAGCCGGGCAGCGGCGGCAGGTGGAAGGCGTCCGTGGTGTCCAGGACCGTACGCGACTCGTCGGCGGAGAACGTCCGCAGACCGAGCCGGTAGGAGAGGTAGGTGTCCAGGCCCTTGAGCTTGCCGCCCTCGATGCGCTGGCTGGACAGCAGCAGGTGGACGCCGATGGACCGGCCGATGCGGCCGATGGACAGGAACAGGTCGATGAAGTCGGGCTTGGCGGTGAGGAGTTCGCCGAACTCGTCGATGACCACGAAGAGGTGCGGCAGCGGGTCCAGGTCGGGGCGCTTCTCGGCGCGCAGGGCGGCGTAGTGGCCGATGTCGGCGACGTTGCCCGCGTCCTTGAGGACCTGCTGGCGGCGCTTGACCTCGCCGGCCAGTGACGCGTGCACACGCTCCACCAGACCGGCCTGGTTCTCCAGGTTGGTGATGACGCCGGCGACGTGCGGGAGGTCCGCGAAGGGGGCGAAGGTGGCGCCGCCCTTGTAGTCGACGAGGACGAGGGCGAGGTCCTCCGGCGGATGCGTGGCGACCAGGGCGAGGACGAGGGTGCGCAGGAGTTCGGACTTGCCGGAGCCGGTGGCGCCGACGCACAGGCCGTGCGGGCCCATGCCCAGCTCGGAGGACTCCTTCAGGTCCAGGAGTACCGGCTCGCGGGAGTCGCTGATGCCGATCGGGACGCGGAGGAACGCTCTTTCGCCGCGCGGCGCCCACAGCTGGTCGAGTTCGAGATGGGCGACGTCGTCGATGCCGAGCAGTTCGGCGAAGTCGACCGGGCCGGTCAGCGGCGCGTCGACCATCGACTCGGCGGACAGCCGCATCGGGGCGAGCATCCGGGCCAGGCCCTCGGCGAACGGGACGCTGACCTCGTCGACGGTGCCGTGCGCACCGATCGGCTCGGCCTCCCGCAGGTCCTCGATGACGATGCGGTCGCCGTCGACGGTGATCCGGACCCCGACGCTGCCGGGCTCCTGCACCCGCTGGTCGAGCAGGTGCAGCACCGTGACACCCATGTCGCGCAGGCCGACCGCGTCGTCGGGTCGTGGCAGGTCGACGGCGTCCTCGCCGTGCCCGTCGGTGACGACGAGCAGCCGCGAGGACATCGAGAGGGCGTCCTTGCCGGACAGGCCGCGGCGTACCTCGGCCGCGAAGGAGGCGCGTCGGCGCAGCTCCGGGCCGATCTGGCGGGCGAGTTGAGGCGTGGAGGGGGCGATGCGCCGGGCGGCGACCGGCCCGTCGAACTGCTCGGTGTCGAGGAGGTGGGGCAGCCACTTGGCCCACTCCCAGTCGGCCAGCCGGTCCCCCGGCACGGCGAGCGCCATGGCGACGTCGTCGGGGGCGTGCGTGGCGGCGGCCTGGACGAGCAGGGCGCGGGCGACGCGCAGGGTGTCCTCGCGGGGGCCGATGACGCTGATGTTGCCGACGCGGTCGAGCGGGACGGTGAGCGGGAGTTCGGTGCCGGTGCTGAAGCGGGACATCAGCGCGGACGCCTCGTTCAACATGAACTGGTCGGGCGGGGTGAGGACGGAGGACCCCTGCTGGGCGACCTTGAGGTCGCGTACGGGCATTTCGCCGGTGCCGACGCGGACGCGCAGGAAGTCGCCGTCCACCCGGCGGCGCTCCCACAGCCGCGCCGGGTCGCGCACTATGTCGTACAGCGCGTCCGGCGGCGGATTGAGGACCCCGGCGCGTTCCCGGCGCTCCCGCTCCTCCTTGGACAGTTCCTCGCGCAGGTCCTCCAGGTAGGCGAGATAGGCCTCGCGCTGGGTTCGGCGCGTGCGCTGGGCCTTGCCGCGCTGGGAGAAGACCAGGGCCATGGAACCGACGATCGTGACGACGAGGATGATCGCGCCGAGCCCCGCGAACTGGCTGTTGCGTACGACGGTCATCATCACGACGGACGACATGACGCCGGCGACGGGCAGCAGCGAGGTCGCGATGCTGCCGGACTTGCCCTCGGGCAGGTTGGGCGGCGCCTCGATGGTGCGCGGCTCGGACGCGGCGGCGGGACGGGTGGTCCGGGCCGGGCGGTGGATCAGTCGGGTGCTCATCTTCCTTCTCCTCCCCCTGAATCAGCGGCGCTGCTGGGAGAGCTCGAAGACCTGGGCCGCCAGGCGGGTGGCCGCCAGGCGGGTGGGCTGCGCGAGGAGTTCCGTGCGGATCACGCCCCCGGCCGCCAGATGCCGGTCGTACGGCAGGAGCTGGACGCTCGCGCCGGTCGCCCTCAGTTTCTCGGCGGCCTTGTCGAGGTCGAGTCCGGAGTGCGGCACCGTCTCGGTCAGCACGACGACGGTCCCGGCGATGACATGCCGGGGCAGCCCGCGCATCCACTCCAGGACGGCGTACGTACTGGAGACGCCCTCCAGCGTCGCGGGCACCGCCAGCACCCGCGCCTGCGAGGCGGACAACGCGACGCGGGCGACCTCGGCGGGCAGCGTCTCGCAGTCCACGACGGTCACGCCGAAGTAGCGGCGCAGCGACACCATGACCTTCTCGTACGACCTGAGGTCGAGCATCGCGCCGATCTGCCCCTGGCTGCCCGGCAACAGCCAGGCGTTGTCGGGGAGTTGGACGAGGTAGCCGGTGACGTCGAGCAGTGACATCTGCGGTTCGACGATGCCGGCGACGTCCCCGGTGGTCCAGCGCAGCGTCTCGGCGCCGAGCCGGAGCGGCAGTGTGCCGAGCGCGGGGTCGGCCTCGACGAGGAGGACGGGGTCGTGCCGGTAGTGCGCGTACGTGGTGCCGAGCAGCGCCGCGATGGTGGACTTGCCGGCGCCGCCGCGGATCGAGGTGACGGCGATCTGCCGTCCCGTGGTCACCGCCTGCTGAAGGACCTCGGCGGTGGCGGTGGTCTCGGCGACCTCGCGGGCGGCGGAGGAGGAGACGGTACGGCGTACGGCGCGCACGGCACGGGTGGCGAAGGGCTCGCCGTGCCGGGGCTTGAGGCCGGCCCCGGCGAGGGTCTTGTCCACGACGGGGCGGGAGTCGGGGGTGCGGGCGGGACGTGCGCCGGGGAGGTGGGCGGCGGACCGGGCTTGCGGCTGCGGGGCGTGCGGCTGCTGGGCCGTGTACGCCTGTTGGGCCTGGGCCTGGGCCTCGGCGGGTGCGGAGGGCTGGTGGGTGCGCCGGGTACGGGGTGAGCTCCGTGGCCGCCCTGACCCTGGTGCGGGCACGCCGGGTACCTTGTGGCGGGGTCGCCCTGCGGCGGCCGCGGAGCCCCCGCGGCAGGCGTGCCCTGCGCCTGTGCGGCCGGCCCCTGCGCGCTCTGCTGCCGCGCGGCACCGCCCTTCAGATCGCGCAGCACATCGCTCTGCCAGTTGTCGCCGTTCGGCATGTCGCCCTTCTCTCCTGCTCTCTCCTGCGTTGTTTCCCCTGCGGCGCGGCCCCGCCACCGCAGCGCCCGTGTGCCGACTCACCGCGTGTGCCGGTGTGCCGACGTCGACTCAGAACTTGTTGAGCAGTTGCCCGTAGATACCGAAGACGCCGACGGCCAGCGGGAAGAGCCCGATGACGCCGATGGACTCGATCAGGTCGGCGCTCCGCCGGAGCCGGACCTGTACGTGCTCGGGCGGCTGCACGGCGAGCACGAGCAACGGCAGCACCGAGGCGGCGCACAGCACGATGAGCGGCGCGGCACCGCCGTCGTGGTCCAGCCACACCATGACCAGGCGTACGCCGAGGAGGGCCGCGGCGGCGAACAGCGCCACCACCTCGGCGACCAGCGGGAACGCCCGGGCCCGCGACAGCAGCACCACCGCGGTCAGCGAGGCGAGGGTCACGGTCCACACGGTCGGCGTCCCGGCGGTGGTCACCAGCCAGCCCCCGGCGGCGGCCGAGGCGGCGGTCGCGATGGTGGCGAGGGCGAGCCCGCGGTGCGTGGCGGCCAGGGCGTTGCCCACCTGGTGGCGGCTGACGGAGACGCCCCCGGAGCGGCGGTCGTCGAGGCCGGTGAGCCCGGACGCCATCAGCGCGAACCGGGGCAGCAGCCCGAGCAGCACCACGGAGAAGACGGCCATCACGGCGCCGAGCCGGGCCGGCTGGTCCTGTACCGCGGCGACGGCTTCCCAGACGATCGCGATGACGGCGGTCCCTCCGGCGCCGATGAGTCCGCCGCGGCCCAGCGGCGAGAAGAACGCGAGCAGGACGAGCGTGAGCACCAGCGCCGCCACGACGGCGGCGAGGCGGGCCGTGCCCGGCCAGTGGTACGCGTCGGCCGCGGTCCACGCGGTGAGCAGCCCGAGTCCGCCGCAGGCGAGCAGCAGGGCGGTGGCGAGGCCTCGGTTGCCGTCCCCGATCCTGGCGACGAGAGCGCCGGTCACCAGGAACAGAAGCGTGGCGGCGACCAGGCCTCCGGTGAGGGACTCCAGGGCGAACTCGCGGCGGGCGAGTACGGCCGCGAGCACCGCGAAGGCGACGGTCGCCACCCCGGCGCTCGCCCGGCGCGCGGAAGGGCGCCAGCGCCAGGCCCGCAGGTCGAGGTCGTCGGCCACCTGGTCGGTCACGTCGTGCACGACCGGGGCGGGCGGCGCGGAGTGGGCGCGTACGAGCTGGAGTACCGCGCCGTCGGCGACCTCGGCCGAGGACAGCGTGGCGTCGTGCGGCAGCACCGAGCCGTCGGAGGTGATCAGCTGTCGGGTCATGGGGCGCGCGGCGGCCCGGTCGTCGAGCAACTGGAGGATGTCGGGAAGCAGTTGACCGATCGGGGTGTCCGACGGCAGGACGATGTCGGCTCGCCGTCGCTCGCCGACCAGGGTCACTCGGCTCAGCTGGGCCCGGGAAGTCGTTGCAGTGCTCACCACTTACGGGAACCTATCATCGCGAAGTTTCGGGAACGGGCCTTCCATGACGCGTTCATGCCCGCTCGTGCGGCCTCGTTCACTTCTTCTCCGAACCCTGTGTCGGGGTCCCGCCCGAGGCCTTGGGTGTGGCGCTCTGCCCCGACGGGTTGTACAGCTGCTCCTGCTGCTGTTGCTGTTTCTTCTGCTCGGCCTTCTGCTTCGCCAGGGTGGCCTGGAGGAAGGACCAGCCGATGCATCCGGCGCACAGGACGGCGGCGATCGCGATCCCGGCGAACACCTTGCCGAACCGCTCGTCCACCGTGCGGCGGCCGCGCTGCGCGCCGAACAGCAGCGCGTCGCGCATCCGCCGCCGGCGCACCGCCACCGACTCCAGCAGCTGGCTGTCGTAGTCCCGTGCCATCAGTCGTCCCGGTCCTTCAGTGGTCGCACGTCCAGTGGTCGCACGTCTTCGTCCGCCCGCCGTCAGTCCTCGGCGCCGAGGCCGAGATACGCGCGCATGGCGGCGTACTTGAGGGTGAGCCGCTCGGCGGTCGGGCCGTCGAGTACGGCGAGCCGCCGCGGGTCGGCGTTGTGCGCGAGGTCCGCCGCCTTGACGAGCCGGGCCCCGGGGGTGGCGAGGATGCGCCGGGCGTACGCCTCGGGATCCTCCCCCGCGCGCTTGGTCACGGCCCGGACGACGTCCTTCGTGCGCTGCGACAGGGCCGCGTCCGCCAGCCACCGCTCGCTGAGCACGCCGTCCTCCACGGAGTCGTGCAGCCAGGCGGCGGCGACGAGTTCGTCCGCTCCGCCGCGAGCCCGTACTCCCTCGGCGACGGCCTGCAGATGCTCCGCGTACGGCCGTCCGGCCTTGTCCTTCTGCGCGGCATGCGCGGTGCGCGCGACGGCCTCGACCTCCGCCAAGGCCATGAGCCGCGGCTGCGCCTGTGCTCGCCCTTCCTGCGGCATAAAGCAGGCTCCCCCTAACTTTGCCTCTGCAACATAAGGCATGCATGAGCGGGCAGTACACCCCAGGTACGGGTGCTACGACTGGGTCAGACCCTGCGCGATCATGAAGCAGATCCACAGGACCGGGACGAGTGCCACGTAGGCGAGGCCCCGCCGGTGCACCGGCTCACCGGGGTCGACCTGCGGGCCGTGCTGCCCGGGCTGCGGGGGCTGGAGCTTCGTCACCTTGCCGCGGGCGATGAGGTTCCAGACGAGCGTGAACGGCGTGAACAGGAACAGCGAGAACGGGCTCCACCAGCCCTGCCACAGGGTCTGGGTGGTCATGGCCCGCTGGACGCCCAGCCCGCAGGTCGCGCACATCGGCCCGGACAGCTTCTGGAACGACATCAGGATCAACAGGCCCCGATGGGCCCGGAAGGTGACGTCGACGGCGGGCGCACCTCCACAGAACTTGCACGAAAGGTACGCACCGGGCCCGTACGGGGCGCCCCACTGGGGGCCGGCCTGCGGAGGTACGGCGCCGTACCCGGGGGCGCCGTACCCGGGGGCCTGCGGGTGACCGCCCTGTAGGGCATAGGGGTTGGCCTGCGGCTGGGCGTAGGGATTGGCCTGCGGGTGCGGCTGCTGGTGCGGGTTGGGTGCCGGCGGCGTGGTCATGGTGCTTGTCCCCCGTGGAGTCTGCAATGTTTCTGATCACCTGAGCGGATATGTGTACCGCGCGGAGCGCGCCGACACCAACTCAGGGCCCTCGGCCTCAGCGACTCCGCGACGGCGTCCAGCGGGCCTTCCGCCACGGCCCGGAACCGGCCGTCGGCTAGTCGCTCTTGGCGAGGGCGTCGACCGCGGCGGCGTTCGGGGCGTCGGTGAGGGAGCCGGGCAGGGGCCGTCCCGTGCCGCCCGGCTCCGGGTCGGCCACCAACTCGGCGAGGGCCTCGGACGGTCGGATGCCCCGTTCCTTGGCTTTGCGCAGCCGACTGCCCCAGGAGATGCCCGCGTTCACCCCTCGGGGTCCGGCGGCCTGCCGCGGCTCGTACGCGGCGGCGTCGTCCTCGTCGCCGGCCCACACGTACCCGAGGACCCCGCCGCCCTGCTTGTCGACCACCGTGAAGTACTGCACCGGCTTCTCGGTCCAGTCCCGATAGCGCGGCGGGCCGCCCGGGCTCTCCACGAACCTCAGGTCGTCGTCGAAGCGCGGGTTGATCGGTTGTTCACTGCTCATGAAGTCCACATTCCTTTACCTCTGCCTGATCCGCAACGAGGGTCCGCCGACGCCGCTCGCTACGGCCTGGGCAGGACCTCCCCGTAGACGTGCCACTTGCCCGCCTCGTCCATGAAGACGCGCGTCACCTTGTACTGGGTACCGCGGGCGAGGAGCAGCTCCCGTTCCCCGGGGTGCTTGGAGATCTTGTCCAGCCAGAGGGCGGGCGTCCCCTTCGGTACCCGCCAGTGCATGACGACCGGCTTCCACGCGAAGGCGGGCGGCACCGTCCTGCCGAGCGCCGACGAGGTGTACGCGCCGTCCCCGTAGGTGTTGCCCAGCATGTCGAGCGGCGACCTCAGCTTGAGGTGCTCGATCCCGGTACCGCGGACGATCATGATGTCCTCGGGCACGGGACGGGTGCCCATGACGCGGTCCATCTCGTCGATGGTGTGCAGCGTCTCGGGATACACATCGGGGTTCTCGCCCCGGAGGTGGCTGTTGATCTCCGTGTAGTCGTGACCGGTGTACGTGCGGAGCGCCTCTCTCCCGGAGGGGTCGAGGTTGTCCACGTAGTCGTTCCAGTACGCGTCGCCGTACGCCTGCCCCGCGTCGTCGCTGAGGCTGGCCGCGGGGTTCGTGCCCCGCTCCAGTTCCGCCGTGGCCACCGCGTGTTTCTCCGCGTCGGTGGCCAGTTCTTCGAAGTCGTCCCCCGACATGTGCGGCTCGTACTCGAACGGCTCCCCGGCCCCGCCGTGCCCCGCCGCATCCGCACCCGAGTGCCCCGGCGCGACCGGAGTGTCGGTGCCGTGGTGCGCGGCGGCGTCCACGGCGGCGTGGTCGACGCCCGCGTGGTCGCCGACGTGCGCCGCGTCGTCCGTGTGCCCGGTGCCGTCGTGCCCGTGACCCGGCCCGTCGTGCCCGGAGCCGTGGGACGCGTCGTCCGTGTGGCCGCCCGGGGTGTCGTGCCCCGTGCCGTGCGGCTCCGGCGGGTGGCCGCCGCCGCTCGGGAGGTCGTGCCCGGTGTGCGGGGTGCCCGTCGGCACGTCGTGCGGCGTGGCCGTCGGGGTGTGGTCGTACGACGTCGGTGTCCCGTCGAACGTTCCGCTCGGCGTGTGCGCGGCCGTACCGCTGGGCGTGTGCCCGGCCGTTCCGCCCGGCACATGGTCCGCGGCACCGCTCGGCAACGACGTGTCGTAGTGACCGCCCGTCGGCAACGAATCGCCCGCATGCGCCACGCCACCAGGCAGACCGTCACCGGCACGCACCCCGGAGAGCGCGGGCTCCTGGATGGTCCAGTGGGCCGGGAGCACCGGCTCGTGCGGGACCGGCGTCGTGTCGACGACACCGCCCGGGCCCACGAGATCGCCGTTCGGCTCCAGGAGGCGGCCGTCGGGGAGTTGCACCGAACCGTCGGGGAGTTTGGGGATCTCGATGTTGCCGATCCCCTTCAGGCCCTTCGCGATGTCACCGATCTTCGACAGGCCCGCGCCCGCGCCCTTGGCGACATACGTCATCGGGTCGATGAACTTGCCCGCCTTGCCCGCCACGGACAGCACCTTCGCGACCGCGCCCGCCTTCCCGGCACCAGCCGCCGCACCACCCGCACCGCCGGTGAACACGGTGGTCAGCACATTGAAGGTGACCGCACCCGCGGCCCGGCCCGGGTTCTTGCCCCACTCGTCCCACGCCACCAGCGCCTTGCCGGTCTCCTTCATCGCGGTACGCGAATCCCGCAGCCAGGAGGGCAGCTTGTCGTCCGGCAACGTCCAGAACAACGCGCTCGCACCCGGAATCGAGGAGATCGCCAGACCGGTCGCGAGCTGTGCGAGACCCTTCCAGGCCTGGCCCATCGCGTCCCAGCCGCCGAACCCGACCAGCGTGCCCAGACCCTTGATGGTGCCCCAGACGCCGTCCACGATCAGGCCGTCCCACACGAACGACTTGACCCAGTGCCCGACCTCCCAGACGTGATGTTTCTCCTCCATCGGGTCACCCCAGGGAAGCTTCGCGTTCTTCAGGTCGTCCGCGTTGAACCCGTACTGGTCCTTACGGTCCGAACCGTCCCCCGCCACCATCTGCGTCCCACCGAACAGCTTGGTGATCGCGTTGTGGCAGGTGCGCTCCGCAGCCCAGAACGCCGCGACGGTCGCCGTCACGTCATCCCGGATCTTGTTGTGCTCGTCGATCTTGTCCTCGTCGTACTCCCAGTCGTCGTCACCCTTGACCGAGCTGACGAACTTCGTCGCGTCCAGCTTCAGCTGCTCCAGCTTCTGGACCAGCGGACGCACCTCGGTCGAGTACGACGACAGGGCACCGGACACCTTCTCCAGATCGTCCGCGAACCCGTCCGCCCGGTCCGCCACCGGCTTCGTCGACGCGAACAACTGCTCCGCCTCCGGCGCCGTGTAATACGCCGACAACCCCTGGAACTGCGAGTGCACGTCCTTGCCGGTGGTCCGGATACTCCCGGCAACCGTCTTCAGACTGCCGTAGTCCTTCTCCAGCTGTTCCAGATTCCCCGTGTACTGCGGAATCGCCTCCGGCTTGATCACGACGTCTGCACCCCCGGCTTCATCGGATCAAGATCCGGCGCCGACAACGCCTTGCGCTGCGCCTCCGCGGCCATCTCCTGATCCCCGTTCAGATACGCCGTCGTCGCATCCACCGCACCCTGCAACGACTTGCCCGCCCGCGCCGCGATGAACTTCAGGTCAGTGGCCGCGTGTTCGGCGTACTGGGACAGGGCGAGAGCGACCAGACCGCCCGACGGCTTCTCGCCGCCCTGCTCGCCGCCGCCCTCCGCGGAGATCGTCCCGGCGTTCGTCGCCGCCGACGTCAGATGCTTCCCGTACGACTTCGCATGCGTCTCGATGTGCGACGCCGTCTCACCCGTCGTCTTCAGCACACCCTGAATACCCTGCGGCTTCAGATCCCAGCCGGTCATCCGCGTCGTCCTCCGCGTTCCCCGTTGCCCACGCCCGTGTCAGCCGTCGACTGTCGGCTCAGCCGATGTTGTCGACCGCCGCCTTCGCCTTCGAGATCGTCGACTGCGCCGTCCCGTCGTTCTTCTCCAGCGTCGTCTTCAACAGCTGGATAATGCTCTTCACCTCGGTCGACGCGCGATTCCACCGCAGTTCCTTGCCGTGGTACTCATCCGCCACACCATCAGCCGCGAAATCCGACATCGCCGCCTTCACCTGCCGGTCCCGCGCCGCGATGACCTCCTCCAACCGGCCGATCACCGCCTGGATATTGCCCTGCGCATCCGCCGACGCACCCGTGTCGTACGACCGACGATCCGAACCCGCACCAGCCATCACACACCACTCCCCGTCAAAAGAAGATCAACCACAGCCCGGCCCACCCAAGCTCAACGCCCGGAGAAACGCGCCCCGTCGAAGTTCGCCGCCTTCTCGTTCGTCCGCGCGTTCTCGCCCTGCTCCTGATCACCCGAACCGAACGCCGACTCCATCCCCGACTGACCGCCCAGAATCCCCGAGAGCGCCGAGTTCAAGCTCGCCGTGATCTCGTCCGACCGCCCCTTGAACGAATCGAACGCCACCCGGCCCGCACCGTTGAACTTCCCCTCCAACGGCTGCGCGGCCTGCACCAATTGGCGAATCAACGTCCCCAGATCGTCACTCGACCCACGCGAGTTACTGATCAACGTCGACAGAACCTGCGACCCCATGTCGAACTTCATCTGGACTCCCCCGTCCGGGCTGGCCGGCCAGGGAGCCGGCGGCTGGTTTTCGTCGTACCAGAAGTCATCTCTATCAACATGCGGATTGCCTGTGCAATCGACGATTACAGTCCTGCGACAAAGGCGACCGAGCTCTCACCTGGGGTGACGAGACAAACCCCAACCCTGCGCCGCAATGCCGACATTCAGGCGGGCGTCGCGCTATCGCTCCCTTGCCGGGCGGAGGGCGGCCCGGGCCGGGAGGGTGACGGCGGTCAGGCCGAGGAGGAGGACGGCGCCCGCGAACGAGCCGTACACGAGGGGCGGTATGTACGGGGACCGCCCGGTCAGGCCCCTCACCATCGGGACCAGGGTGGCCAGGGCGATCGCCGTGCCGAGGACGATGCCCGAGAGGGCGACCAGCAGGGCCTCCCAGCGGACCATGCGCAGCACCTGACGCCGGGTGGTGCCGATCAGGCGGAGCGTGCCGAGTTTGCTTCGGCGTCCGAGGACCGTCATCACCAGGGTGTTGACCGCGGCGACCGCCGCGAAGCCGCCGAGCACGGCCGCCATGACGGTGTTCGCCCAGGCGTTGAGCGCGCGGTCCAGGGACTCCGCGGTGGTGTAGTCGGCGCGGTCCAGGACCCTGCCCAGCGGAGCGAGTGCTCCCGCCCGGCCGCCCTTCGTCCAGATCTCCGTGTCCAGGGCGGAGGTCACATGGGTCGCCAGGTCGGCGCGCGGCAGCGTCACTTGGGACAGGCCGAGGCCGCGCCCGTACGTGGCCGCCAGTATCGGAGACGCCTTGGTGCCGTCGGGCAGCCGCAGGTGCACGCGGTCGCCGACCCGCACATGGGCGCTGTCCGCGAGCGAGGCGTCGAGCGCCACCCGGCCCGGTTTCAGGCTGAGCGCGCCGTGCTCGACGTCCAGGTCCTGGACCCGGGCCAGGTCCGCCGCCGAGCCCGTGACGCCCTGCGTGGTCGCCGACTCCAGCGAGCCCGCGGCCGGGATCAGTACCGCCGTTCTCAGCACGCCCACGGCGGTGGTGACACCGGGCGACGCGGCTGCCTCGTGGACGGCGGCCGGGGCGAGGCCCGCGTCCGACGTGACGATGTGGTCGGCGGTGATGCCGGCCCGCTGCTGGTCGCGTGTGGCCCGTTCCTCGCTGGTGTGCAGGAAGACGAGTACGGAGGAGAAGGCCATGGCGAGCACGATGGGGGTGAGGGCGGAGGCCAGCCGGCGGGCGTTGGTACGGGAGTTGGCGGCGGCCAGGACGGCGGGGGCGCCCGCGCCGCGCAACGGCAGTCCGAACAGGGCGGCGCAGACGCGCGCGACCAGCGGGCCGAGCAGGGCGACGGCCAGCATGAAGAGCATCACGATGCCGAGCGAGGCGTTGGCCGCGTCCTCGCCGTCGAGGGAGTCGGCGAGCCCCGCGCAGACGAAGCCGCCGACCGCCGCGGCGATGCCCAGCGGGGTGCGGATCCAGCCGGGCCTCAGCCGTTCCACGGAGGCCTCGCTGAGCGCACGGCCCGGCTTGATGCGGGAGGTGCGGTGGGCGGCCAGGTAGCCGGCGAGGAGTGCGGTGAGGAGTACGGCGCCGATCGCGGACAGCAGCGGGATGTACGACACGGACAGCCGCACCGCGTGCGGGACGGCGCCCTTGTCCTGGAGTTGGCCGAACCACCAGCGGGCCAGGGCGATTCCGGGCAGGCAGCCGACTGCTCCGGCGAGGGGGGCGACGAGCAGGGTCTCGGTGGCGATGCTGCGGCGCACCTGCCGAGGGGTGGTGCCGATGGCCCTCAACAGGGCGTACTCACGTGCGCGTTGGCCGACGGAGAGCGCCACGGTGCCGGCCGCCGTGAAGACGGCGACCAGGGTGGCGACACCGCCGAAGGAGCCGCCGAGCCCGACGAGCAGTTCCTTGGCCTGGGCGAGCGAGGCGTCCTCGACGGCACCCCGGTCGTCGCCGGTGTGGACCTGTGCGCGGTCACCGAGGGCCTTGGCCACCTGGGCTTCGAGAGCTGCGGCGGTCACGCCTTCCTTCGGCAGTACGGCGATGGCGTCGACGCGACCGGGGTGGCCCGAGACGCGTACGGCGTCGGTGTCGGCGAACCAGACGGTGGGGGTGGCCTGCTCGGCCGTCGTGCCGGACACCCGGAAGGTGCGGGGTCCGTCGGCGGTGGTGAGGGTCACCCGGCCGCCCACGGCGGCGCGCCCGGCGCCGGAGAGGACGACCTCGCCAGGGCCCGGCGCCCGTCCGGACATCGGCCTCTCGCCGGTGAAGGCGGTGGATCCCCAGCCGTGCGCGGTGCGGGCGGCGCCCTTCTCGTCGAGCACGGGGAAGGTCACGTCCGCGATCGCCGTACGCGCCCCCGGCACCGAACCGGCCCTGGCCACGAGGGAGTTGTCGATCCGGGCGGTGTCCGGGAGGGGCTGGGCCTCGTCGTCGCGGTCGTCGCCGTGGCCGGTGACGAGGTGGGCGCGCTGGTCGGCGGCGGCCACCACCGGGGCACCGGAATAGCGCTGCGGCGGCACCGAGGCGCGTAGTCCCGTCTCCAGGAGGATGCCGCAGGCCGACACGATCAGGGCGGCCATCGCGAGGGCGACGAACGTACCGGCGAACGCGGCGGGCTTGAAGCGGACGGCGGCGCGGGCCAGGCCGTTGGGCACGAACATCAGGCCGCCGCTCCCTCGAAGGACGGCGTGGTGAGAGCGGCCACCCGGGCGGCGATCCGCGGGGCGGTGGCGCGTTCCAGGTGGTCGACGATCGAGCCGTCGGCGAGGAAGAGGACGCGGTCGGCCCAGGCGGCGGCCGTCGGGTCGTGGGTGACCATGACGACCGTGGCGCCATGGACGTCGACGGCCTGGCGGAGCAGGCCCAGGATCTCGGCGGCGGTGGTGGTGTCGAGGGCGCCGGTCGGTTCGTCGGCGAAGACGACGTCGGGCCGGGTGACCAGGGCGCGGGCGATCGCGACCCGCTGCTGCTGCCCTCCGGAGAGCTGCCCCGGCCGGCGCCGCCCCTTGTCCTGGAGGCCTACCTGGGCGAGCACCTCGGCGGCGCGGCGGCGGTCGGGGCGGTGCCCGGCCAGCCGCAGGGGCAGCACGACGTTCTGCTCGACCGTCAGCGACGGCAGCAGGTTGAAGGCCTGGAAAACGAACCCGAGCCGCGAACGGCGCAGCGCCGTCAGCTTGTTCTCGCTCAGGCCGGTGATGTCGGTGCCGCCGAGGTGTACGGTCCCGCCGCTCGGCCGGTCGAGGCCCGCCGCGCACTGGAGGAACGTGGACTTGCCGGACCCCGAGGGCCCCATGACGGCCGTGAAACTCCCGCGCGCCAGGGCGAGATCAACACCGCGCAGGGCATGCACGGCGGAACCACCACGCCCATACCGCCGCCGCACACCCCGCAGCTCGACGGCCCAGTCGGCGCCGGAGACGGCCCGGCCGACGCTGGGGGCGGTCCTGTCGACGCCCGGGGCGGTCCTGTCGACGCCGGGGACGGCCCCGTAAGCGCCCGGGTCGGCCCCGTCAGCGCCGGAGGCGAGCGGTGTCCGGCCGGGGATCGGCCCGGGGATCCGTCCGGACGCCCGCTCGTCGATCTCGCGCCGCCTCTTGCGCAGGCCCATGACCTGGTCCGCCTTCCGTCCGTCCGTCGAGATGTCGAACGTACGGATTCGGGACCTCCGCGGACCATGGAGACCGCCGCCGGATCGGGGGTGGGGTTAACCCGAGCCCGCCCGCATGCGTGGTGCCGGTATCGGACCGGCCGGCCCCGCGGATGCCCTCCGCGCCCGCCCCGGTGCTGCTGCTCGCCGGCCGTCCGGCACGACACGGGACGTGGAGTGCGGGGGCCCGGCCCGGGACGCCTGCTCGCCCCCCCAGGGGGACCCTCAGCGCGCCGCCGCGGTCGGGCCGTCCCGGCAGACCAGCAGGAGCGCCCGGTCGTCGTTCACGTCCTTCGCCACCGCCTCGATCAGATGCCACGCCGCCCCGTGGAAACCGCCGGCGACATACCGGTCCGCCTCCCCCGTGAGCCGGTCGATGCCCTCCACGATGTCCCGCTCCGCCGTCTCCACCAGACCGTCCGTGAACAGCATCAGCACGTCACCGGGCCGCAGCGACCCCTTCACCGGATCGAACTGCGCGCCGTCGTAGACGCCGAGCAGCGGCCCCTCGGCGGCCTTCTCCTCCCACCGCCCGCTGCCCGCACTGAGCTGCAACCCCGGCGGATGCCCGGCCGAGAACAGCTCGTAGTCCCCGGAGTCCAGCTCCAGCACCAGATGGATCGACGTCGCGAAGCCCTCGTCCCAGTCCTGCCGCAGCAGATAGCCGTTCGCCGCCGGCAGGAACGCGTGCGGCGGCAGCGACCCCAGCAGCCCCCCGAACGCCCCGGACAGCAGCAGCGCCCGCGACCCCGCGTCCATGCCCTTGCCGGACACGTCCGTCAGGACGACCTCCAGCGTGCGGCCCCCGTTCGTGCGGGCCGCCACCACGAAGTCGCCCGAGAACGACTGCCCGCCGGCCGGCCGCAGCGCCATCTCCCGGTGCCACCCCAACGGCAGCTTGGGCAACTTGCTCTGCACCCGGATACGTTCCCGCAGGTCGAACAGCATCGTGCCGCCCCGCCGCCACGGCACGCCCACCCGGCTGCGGAACTGCGCGATCAGCAGGCCGAAGAAGCCGCAGGCGGCCACGACCAGCACCACACCCGGCGTGACCCGCGACGGCCCCTCCGTGTACGGGCCGAGCTTCACGGACTCGACGATCAGCGCGCTGGCGGCAGCGGCGTACAGCCCCAGCAGGCTCGACGGCCGCAGCAGCAGCCCGCCCGCCACGATCGGCAGCACCAGCGCGGCCGGCGAACACCACACGGAGTTCATCAGGGTCGTCGCCGCGATCAGCGGGATCGTCAGCAGCAGACCGGCCAGCGCGATCCAGTCCGAGCCGTCCCCGCGGAAGTAGTCGACAGCGGATCTGCGCACGCCGGTGCGAGCCCGGTGCCACTGCTTCTTCAACCGGGCCGTGAACGTCTCGGCTGCGGCGCGCCGCTCTCGTCCTGCTGCCATTGCTCGGGACCCTATCCATCGGACCAGCCCCTTGGCACGGGAGGTCCCACTTGTCCCCCGTCCGAGCGCTGAACTTCACAGAAAACCGGCAGGTCCGGCCCGCACGGCCGGGGCGAAATTCCCTCGCTCGCCCCGCATTGCCCTGGTAGGCATGCTCCATGACCACTGATGTGCGCGTGCTGCGGCAGGACGACTGGAATCTCTGGTACGACACCCTGATCCGTGCGTTCGGTGGGGTCGCGGAGGCGTCCGAGGAGCGTGAGCTGTGGCAGACGCTCACCGAATGCGACCGTTCCATCGGTGTGTGGGACGGCGACGCCTGTGTGGGCACCGCGGGAGCGTTCAGCTTCCGTGTCACGGTGCCGGGCGGCGCGTCGGTGCCCGCCGCGGGCATCACGATGGTGAGCGTCGCGGCCACGCACCGCCGCCGCGGGGTTCTGACGGCCATGATGCGCCGGCAGCTGGACGACATCCGGTCCTGGGGTGAGCCCCTCGCCGTACTCACCGCGTCCGAGCCGGCGATCTACGGCCGGTTCGGCTACGGCATCGGTACGCACCAGCTCACCGCCGACGTCGACACCAGCCGCGTACGGCTGTCCGTACCGCCCGGCACGGACGACGTACGACTGCGGTACGCCGTCCCCGCCGACGTACTCGACGTGTGCGAGGCGGTCTACGCACGGCTGGTGCCGGGGCGGCCGGGTATGCCGGCCCGGCGGCCGGGCTGGGACCGGCTGATGGTGCTCGACCCGGAGAGCCGACGGGACGGGGCGTCGCCGCTTCAGTGCGTGGTCGCGGAGCGCGACGGCGAGACCGTGGGGTACACACGGTTCCGGGTGAAGCCCGACTGGGAGCCGTCCGGGCCCAAGGGCACGGTCGTCCTCCAGGACCTGGAGGCGCTCGACCCGGCCGCCCACGCGGCGCTGTGGCGGTTCCTCTTCGACATCGATCTGACGTCGCACCTCAACGCGCGCAACCGGCCGCTCGACGAGGCGTGGCTGCACCTGGTGTCGGACATCCGCCGCTGCAATCTGCGGAAACGGGACTCGCTCCACGTACGGCTGGTCGACGTCGGCGCGGCGCTCGAAGCGCGCACGTATCAGGCGCCGGTGGACGTGGTGTTCGAGGTCGAGGACGCCTTCTGCCCCTGGAACGAGGGGCGTTGGCGGCTGACGGGCGACGGCAAGGGCGCGACCTGTGTGCGTACCCGTGACTCGGTCGATCTCGCCCTGTCCGTAAGGGACTTGGGGGCGGCCTATCTCGGCGGGGTGTCCCTCGTGTCGCTGGGCGCGGCCGGGCGGGTACGGGAGCTGCGACCGGGCGCGCTGACGGAGGCGACGTCGGCGTTCTCCTCGGCAATCGCACCATGGCTACCGCACGGCTTCTAGACCACCGGGGCGGCCGCCCGCGGTTCCAGACCTGAGTGACACCCGTCGGCCGACCGGGCCCCCGGCGGCCGACCGGCGTCGCCCCCGGCGCCAACCCTCGGCGGCAGCCCCCGGCGGCAGCCCGTGGTCACGCCTGTTGGCAGGTCGGGCACCAGAACAGGTTGCGGGCGGCGAGACCGGCGGTGCGGATCTCGCCGCCACAGATGTGGCAGGGCAGGTTGGCCCTGCGGTACACGTAGACCTCGCCGCCGTGATCGTCCACGCGCGGCGGGCGGCCCATGGCCTCGGGGGTGTGCTCGGGCCGGACGGTGTCGATGCGGTTGTTGCGGACGCCCTCGCGCATGAGCGCGACGAGGTCCGCCCAGATCGCGTCCCATTCGCGGCGGGTGAGCTCCCTGCCCGTGCGGTACGGGTCGATGCCGTGCCGGAAGAGAACCTCGGCGCGGTAGACGTTGCCGACGCCCGCGATGACCTTCTGGTCCATGAGCAGGGCGGCGACGCTCGTACGGCTGCGGGAGACACGGTCGTACGCGCGGGCCGGGTCGGCGTCGGGCCGCAGCGGGTCGGGGCCGAGGCGGTCGTGTATCGCGCGCTTCTCGCCGTCGGTGATCAGGGCGCAGGTCGTGGGGCCGCGCAGGTCGACGTACGACGTGTCGTTCGCGAGGCGCAGCCGGACGGTGTCCGTGGGGGGCGGGGCGGGTGCGTCGCCGAAGCCGACCTTGCCGAAGAGGCCGAGGTGGATGTGGATCCAGTCGGCCCGGCGGAAGCCGAGGAAGAGGTGCTTGCCGTGGGCGTCCGCCGTTTCGAGGACCGTGCCGTCCAGGAGGGCGGCGGCGTCGGCGAACTTGCCCTGCGGGCTGGTCACGCGTGCGGCCGCGCCGCCGAACCTGGCTTCGTAGTCGTCGGCCAGGCGGTGAATCGTGTGCCCCTCGGGCACGGACGCCTCCTGTTCGTACGGTCTGCCGTACGGCGGAGGAGAGTCTTCGTCCCCTCCGCCCTCACTCGATCACCGGACGGACCGAAGAATCAGCCCGGCCGGCGGTGAAAGGTGCGGCTACTGCTGCGGGTGGTGGGCCGGGATGGCCGGCAGGTCGCCCGTCGTCTCGTACGCCGACAGCATGTCGATGCGGCGGATGTGGCGGGCGTCACCGGAGAACGGCGTGTTCAGGAAGGTCTCGACGAACTTCGTCGCCTCCTCCTGCGTGTGCATGCGCGCACCCACCGCGACCACGTTCGCGTCGTTGTGCTGCCGGCCCAGCGACGCGGTCTCCTCGCTCCAGGCGAGCGCCGCGCGCACCCCCTTCACCTTGTTCGCCGCGATCTGCTCACCGTTGCCGGAGCCGCCGATCACGATGCCGAGGGCGTCGGGGTCCGCCGCCGCCCCCTCTGCGGCACGGAGGCAGAACGGCGGGTAGTCGTCCTGGGCGTCATAGATGTGGGGCCCGCAGTCGACGGGCTCATGGCCGGCCGCCTTGAGCCACTCGACGAGGTGGTTCTTCAGTTCGAAACCGGCATGATCAGAGCCGAGGTACACGCGCATGGTTCCGAGTGTGACACGGCCGTTTCGGATCGGCCGCCCCGGGTGCCCAGCAGGAAAAGTGTGAGCCTCACTACAAAACCTCAAGGAAACCTCAAGTAACGATCCGGATTCAAAGGTTCACGAATTCCTTTGCCTCGGATTCACTGGACCAGCTCGTACCACCGCTCGTGCGAGTGCCCCGTACACCGCTCGTACGGGAATCTGCTCAACGGCGCAAAGGAATTCCCTCCATGACCTCGCAGCCGACCCTGTCGAAGGCCGAAAACGGCCCGGACCGACCCGGAGAACCCGGCGGCGGCCTCCAGGCCGGACTCAAGAACCGTCACCTTTCGATGATCGCCATCGGTGGCGTCATCGGAGCCGGTCTCTTCGTGGGCTCCAGCACCGGCATCGCCACCGCGGGCCCAGGCATCCTTCTCTCGTACGCCCTCGTCGGCACGCTCGTCGTCCTCGTGATGCGCATGCTCGGCGAGATGTCCGCGGCCAACCCGACGTCCGGCTCCTTCTCCGCGCACGCCGACCGCGCGCTCGGCCGCTGGGCCGGGTTCTCGATCGGCTGGCTGTACTGGTTCTTCTGGGTGGTGGTGCTCGCCGTCGAGGCGACCGCCGGGGCCAAGATCCTCGAAGGGTGGATGCCCGGCGTACCGCAGTGGGGCTGGGCGCTCATCGTGATGGTGGTGCTCACCGCGACCAACCTGGTCTCCGTCGGTTCGTACGGCGAGTTCGAGTTCTGGTTCGCCGGGATCAAGGTCGTGGCGATCGGCGCGTTCATCGTCGTCGGCGGCCTCGCGATCTTCGGCGTGCTGCCGGGCGTCGACGCCCCGAAGGCCGGCCTCGGCAACCTGACCGACAGCGGCGGCTTCCTGCCCCACGGCCCCGGCGCGATCCTCACCGGTGTGCTCCTGGTCGTCTTCTCCTTCATGGGCAGCGAGATCGCCACGCTGGCGGCCGGTGAGTCCGAGGACCCGCAGCGCGCGGTCACCAAGTCGACGAACAGCATCATCTGGCGCATCGGCGTCTTCTACCTGGGCTCGATCCTGGTCGTCGTGTCGCTGCTCCCGTGGAACGACCCGTCGATCAAGGACAAGGGCTCGTACGTCGCCGCCCTCGACTCCCTCGGCATCGCGCACGCCGGTCAGATCATGAACTTCATCGTGCTGACGTCGGTGCTGTCCTGCCTCAACTCCGGGCTCTACACCGCCTCCCGCATGGCGTTCTCGCTCGGCCAGCGCGGGGACGCGCCGAAGGCGTTCGCGCGGACCACGTCCCGCGGTGTGCCGCTGGCCGCGATCGTCGTGTCCGTCGTCTTCGGCTTCGTCGCCGTCTTCTTCAACTACAAGTTCCCGGACTCGGTCTTCCTCTTCCTGGTCAACTCCTCCGGTGCGGTCGCCCTGTTCGTCTGGCTGGTGATCTGCTTCTCGCAGCTGCGGATGCGCAAGATCATCCAGCGGGAGTCGCCGGAGAAGCTCGTCGTGAAGATGTGGCTGTACCCGTACCTGACCTGGGCGACGGCCGCGCTGATCGTGTTCGTGCTCGGTTACATGCTGACGGACACGGAGCACGACGGGCGCGAGACGGTGCTGCTGTCGCTGCTCGTGGCCGCGGTGGTGCTGGTGATCGCCGTGGTGAAGCAGAAGCTGGACGGTTCCCGGGCGGTGGCTGCCGCGGGTGCCGACGAGCCGGCTGTGGCCGAGGCCGTGGCCGACGCGCACTGAGCGGTAGTACATAGAGGTACGTAGAGAAGGGGAGCCCGGCGGCACACGCCGCCGGGCTCCCCTTCTCTTTCTCACGGCTTCTTTCTCACAGTGGCGTGAAGCTCTTCTTGACCCGTTCGTAGGCCGGGACCGCGCTGCCCTCGATGTCCGGGTGGTACCAGGTGCTGAGCTCGTAGGACGTGCCGCGGCTGCGGAAGCCGAGCAGCCTTACGTGCCAGTACTGCCCCTTGGCCGTGACGTTGTACTCCCAGACCACTGCGGGCGCGCCGCGGAACGTGGTCCGCTCCAGGCGGATCCGCCGGTAGTTCAGGCCCTTCTCGCGGTCCTCCTCCGCGACCTGCCACTGCTTCAGCAGGTCGCCCCGGGCCGGGGTCGCGTTCGCCAGGATCTCCTGCTGGGCGTCGGGCGAGGTGTAGTGCACCTCGGTGCCGCTCTGCACCACTCGTTTCCAGCCCTTGGGCGGAACCCACGCGTACATCCCGGCCTCGGTGCGTGACCCCGGCGGCAAGCTCGGCGGGCGTGAGGTGCCGTCGACCGTGGGCGACCGCGAGGGCCCGCCGGACGAGGCGGACGGCGCCGACGACGTGGCGGAGGACGCGTCGCGGTCGTGGCCGGGCGATCCGCCGGTCGCGGCGATGACGACGACGGCTACGGCACCGGCCGCGACGACACCTCCGGCTGCCGCCAGCCCCATACGGCGCCGGTGACGCGGCGGCCTGGGCGCGGACGGCAGGGCCGGGCCGGGGAGTTCACCGGGCGACATCGGGGACGACGTCGGGGCGGCGCCGGGCCACCCGGGCAGTCGGCTCGCGGTGACCGCGTTGGCCAGTGCGGCGTGACTTCCCGTACCGGGAGCGGCACCGCCGCGGGACGGGCGCTCCCCGGCCCCCGCCCGCTCCGGAACTCCCGAGGCAAGCGGCTCGGCACGGCCTGCGGAGGGAGCCTCGGTGGAGGCGTTGCCCACGGCGGGGGACGCGGTGGGGGACGCGGTGGGGGACGCGGTGGGGGACGCGGTGGGGGGTACGAGGGGGGCTTCGGGGTGGTGGGGTTGTGCGGGGAACGGGAGCGGCGTGGGGAGAGCGGGGGCGGGGGCCGGGGAGTGGCTGGGCTGGGTGACTGCCGTATGGCCGGGTCCGACGGCGGGCGTCTCCCTCGTCGGCGGGGCCTCCGGTGGGACGGCCCGGGTGGGCCGCCCCGGTATGGCGTCCTGGACGGGCTCGGACCACCGCGGATCGGCATCCGGCCGCGTCTCCTCCGGGGCCGTCCGGGCCGCGCGGATCAGGGCCGTGTCCAGGAGCGCGCGCGTCGGGGATTCCAGCCGCCGGCCTCCGGAGCCGGCGTCCGGTCCGCCCTGCTCGGGCTCGCCCTCCTCCCCCGGCTGCCGCACTCCCCGCGGCACCGCCCCGACTTCCGACTCCGCGCCCGCCCCGGCTCCCGATTCGGCTCCCGGCCCAACCCGCAACTCAGGTCCCGACCCGGCGCCCGGCTCACCCCCCGATCCGGCGCCCAGCCCAGCCCCCCGCTCCCCGACCGCTCCCTCCCCTCTATCCCCTCCATTCCCTCCATCCCCAGAACCCGACCCGGCCACCTCGACACCCGCCGCCTCGACACCCGCCCCGGCGGCACCCGCCCCGGCATCACCCGCCCCGGCGACACTCGTCCCCGTGGCCACCAGCGCCTCCAGTGCCGCCGCCACCTCCTCGAGGCCGGGCCGGACCGAAGGCTCCTTTTCCAGCAGCGCGGCCAGGATCTGCCGTAACCCTCCCGCCTCCGTGGGCAGTTCGGGCTCCTCGTACAGCACCGCGTGCAGCGTCGCCAGGGTCGTCGAGCGCGAGAACGGGGAGTGGCCGCCGAGCGCCGCGCACAGCGTCGCCCCGAGGGACCACACGTCGGACGGCGGGCCCTGCGGACGGCCGGACACCCGCTCCGGGGCCATGTAGTCGGGCGAACCGACCAGCATGCCGACCATCGTGAGCGCCTTGGCGTCCTGGATCGCGGCGATGCCGAAGTCGGTGAGGACGACCCGGTGCCCCAGGTTCTCGACCAGGACGTTCCCCGGCTTGATGTCCCGGTGCAGCACACCCCCCGCGTGCACCTGCCGCAGCGCCGCCACCAGTTCGCGTCCGATGCGTGCCGTCTCCCCCGGCCCGAGCGGTCCGTCCTCCACCACGATCCGCTCCAGCGAGCGGCCGTCGACGAGCTCCATGACGATCCACAGCCGGTCGCTCTCGTCCACCACGTCGTAGACGCGCACGACATTCGGATGGCTGATCCGAGCCGTGGCCCTGGCCTCGCGCAGCGTGCGTTCGCGGCGGGTGCGCGTGTCCTCTGCGTCGAGTCCGTCTATCCGCATTTCCTTGACGGCCACCTGACGGTCCAGCATTTCGTCGGTGGCACGCCACACCCGCCCCATTCCCCCCTGCCCGATGCTCTCGACCAGCCGATACCGACCCGTCACCAATAACCCCGGAACACCGCCACCCGAATTACCCGGCAATCCCCTGCACCCCCTCCACGCCCACCTCGGCGCGCACCCCGACGCACTTCCCCACACACGCCCCAGCAGAAACACAATGGTCACACTTCAGGCAGTACCAGCATAGTGCGGAGAAATCTTGTGGTACCTCTTCAAGTACTGCGAATTCAGGCGCAGCCAAGGGGGACGAACATGGGTTCTCGTCACATGACGGCCATCACGGGATCGCTGCTCACTGCATCTTTCTCGGCAGTGATGATCTTCGCGTGCACCGCCACCGCGGATGACCAGGGACCGGCGAGCGGCAAAGGGGGAAAGCCCGTCGACGAGGCACCGGCGGGTGTAAAGCTGACCACGCTGCTGCCCTCGAAGATCTCGGTCGACAACAGTTCGCACAAAACGGCGATTACGGCCACGGTAAAGAACGGGGGAACCAAGGACAGCGGAAAGATCAGGCTTTTGGTAGCCGGTTTTGACGGTCTCGTGGTCAAGAACGTCAAGGGCTGCACGGCAATTGCCAAAGCGGATCTTCCGCCGGGTTCGAACAGCGCATTCAGCTGCGCCATCGACAACCTCGCGGCCGGCAAGTCGACGTCGTACGCCGTCGACGCGACGTTCGACACCGGCAAGACCGGGAAGATCTGTCTTCCGGTCCAGACGAGCGACGGGAAGAAGACCTACTGGCAGCAGGGCCCGGTGCCGTTCGGTACGACGAACCCGTCACCGAACGCCCCGGCCACCCCGCTGCTGCTCGGCACCGACAACAAGCCGGTCGCCCCCGGCGGTGACCGACTGGCCGACACCGGCGTCACGGAGGACGTCCTGCCACTGGCCGCGGCGGGCGTGACGCTGGTGGCGGCGGGCGCGGCGGGCCTGTGGTGGACCCGTCGCCGGCCCGAGCCACAGCCCTGACCCACCCGAGGGGCTGGGGCGCCGAGCCGAGCGCCCCAGCCCTCCTCTTCGACTCAAAAGGCTGACGGTGAGTGTCAGGTTATGTGGCCACGATGCGCTCATGGACTCGAACACCGCAGACACCACCGAACCTCTCGCCCTCCGGCCCGCGGACCCCGGCTTCGAGGAGGAACTCGCCGGTTTCCAGACCGGATTCACCCAGCGTCCCACCGTGGTCTTCGCCGCCGCCTCGGCCGCCGACGTGGCCGCCGCCGTGGCGTACGCGGCGGCCGAGGACCTGCCGGTCGGCGTCCAGGCCACCGGACACGGCCTGCCGGGCGGCGCCGAGGGCGGCGTACTCATCACGACGAAGCGCATGGACCGGGTGAGCGTCGACCCCGTGTCCCGCACCGCCCGCGTCCAGGCGGGCGTCCGCTGGGGCCAGGTCGTGGCGGCCGCCCAGCCCTACGGGCTCGCCCCGCTCAACGGCTCCGCGCCGGGCGTCGGCGCCGTGTCGTACACGCTGGGCGGCGGACTCGGCATCCTGGCGCGGGAGTTCGGGTACGCGGCCGACCATGTGCGCGCGCTGGACGTCGTCACCGCGGACGGGCAACTGCGCCAGGTGACCCGGGAGTCGGATCCCGGCCTGTACTGGGCCCTGCTCGGCGGCGGCCACAACTTCGGCGTCGTCACCGAGCTGGAGATCGGCCTCGTCCCGGTGGCCAGGCTGTACGGCGGCTCGCTCGCCTTCGACGGGCGCGAGGTGGACCCGGCGGCCGTGCTGCGCGCGTACGAGCGCTGGACGCGGACCGTGCCCGACGGGCTGACCTCGTCCTTCGCCGCCGTCCCCTACCCGGACCTGCCGGGGCTGCCGCCGCACCTGCGCGGCCGGCACGTTCTCTCCGTACGCGTCGCGTACACCGGCAGCGACGGCGAGCGGCTCGTCGCCCCGCTGCGGGAGACCGGCCCGGTGCTCGCGGACTCCCTCCGGGTGATGCCGTACGCCGAGAGCCACACCATCCACAGCGACCCGGACTTCCCGCACACGTACTACGGGGACAGCGCGGTGCTGAGCGAGCTGGACGTCGAGGCGGCGGCCTCGGTGCCGGCCCTGGCCGCAGCGGACGCCCCCGTGATGAGCGTCGTACAGATCAACCATCTGGGCGGGGCGCTGGCGCGCCGGGCACCGAACTCCGTACCGCACCGCGACGGGCGTTTCCTGGTGCGGCTGCTCGCCATGGCCGACCGGGACACGGCCCGCGAACTCCTCGACCCGGCCCTTGCCCGGCTCGCGCCGTGGACGATCGGGCGGGCGCTGAACTTCGCCTTCGGGGCCGGGGACCGTACGGAAGGCCTGTACGACCCCGAAACGCGGAAGAGGCTCGCCGGGTTGAAGTCGGAACACGACCCGGCGAACCTCTTCCGCAGGAACTACAACCTCACCGGTTGAGGAACTTCCAGGCGGTGGGCAGCACGCCCATCGCCAGCGCGGCCTTGAGCGCGTCGCCGATCAGGAACGGGGTCAGACCGGCCGCGATCGCGGCGGTCAGGGACATCCCGGTGGCGAAGGCCAGGTACGGGACGCCGATCGCGTAGATGATCGCCTCGCCGAGCAGCATCGCGCCCGCCGTGCGCAGCACGGAGCGGTCGGCGCCGCGGCGGGCCAGCGCGCCCACGACGGTGGCGGCCAGGAGCATGCCGAGGATGTAGCCGAAGGACGGGGCCGCGGCGCCGGAGCCGCCGCCGGCGAACCACGGCACACCGGCCATGCCGACCAGCGCGTACACGGCGAGCGAGAGGAAACCGCGGCCGGCGCCGAGCGCGGTGCCGACGAGGAGGGCGGCGAAGGTCTGGCCGGTCACCGGCACCGGAGAGCCGGGCACGGGCAGCGAGATCTGCGCGGCGAGCCCGGTGAGCGCGGCGCCACCCAGGACGAGCGCGGCATCGCGGACGCGGGAGGCAGGCAGCAGATCGGCGAGAACCTGGCCGGAACGGGGGGCGCTGGCGACAGCCGTGCTCATGGGGACTCCGCGGGTGTGGGCACTGAAGGACACGGTGACGCTATCCCAGGGGTCCGCGGCCGATCACCGTCAGCCGTCCACAAAGCGGAGATCGCACTCTTGGTGGGCTTCACACAAAGGATGCGACATACACCTGCGACGAGGTGACGCCGGTCACTGAGGTGGATCGATTCTCCGCACGTCGGCGACCGGGGCGGGGACTGTAGGGTCCCACCAAACCGGGCGGGCCCCCTGGCCGGATCCGCCAGGCAGGGCCTACTCTTCGAGCCATGGTCCCCCAGGCAGAGAACTTCGCGTCGCGTCGCTATGTCGACCTGCGACGCCAGGGCACGGCCACCTGTCGCCGCTGAGGCGGGGCGGAGACCACCAGGAAACGGATCCGGCTCGCTGACCGAAACAGCGCAGTGTCGGACCGGCTCCCGAGGAAGATCTCCATGCCCCGTACCGCGGCACCCACTCTCCTGCCCCCTCAGCCCCCTCAGCCCCCTCAGCCCCCTACGACCGTTCTGCGGGCCGCCGACAGCGCGCGCCGCAGGACCAGCGCCAGCGCGGTCCTGCGGTCCGTGCTCGAGCACGGGCCGGTCGCCCGCAGCACCGTCGCCCGGCTGACCGGGCTCTCCCCCGCGTCGGTGACCGACTACTGCGCCCGGTTCGCCGAACTCGGCCTGCTCCATGAGGCGTCCGTGCCCCGGCGGTCGGGCGGGGTCGGGCGTCCGCACGTCCCCGTCGACCTGGACGACTCGCGGTTCGTCGTCGGCGGGGTGCATGTGGCGGTGCCGTACACCACGGTCGCGCTGCTCGATCTGCGCGGCCGGGTGGTGGCCGAGCGCCGTCTGAAACACGACCGGACCGAGCCCTCCCTGGTGCTGGCGCGGGCCGCCGACGGCCTGGCCGCGCTGCTCTCGGCGGCGGCCGACCGTACGCCGCTGGGTGTCGGCGTGGCGGCCGGGGGCTGGGTGGACCGGGACTCCGGGACCATCGTGGAGCACCCGCTGCTGGGCTGGCGCGACATCCCCGTCCGGGACGTGCTCGGCGCGCACACCGGCCTGCCGGTCCAGGTGGACGGGCACGCGCGGGCCCTGGTCGGCGCGGAGCGGCTGTTCGGGCGGGCCCGCGGCAGCCGGAGCCTGCTGCACCTGTTCGTCGGCAATGTGGTGGACGCCGCCTTCGCCACCAACGACGAGGTGCACCACGGTCCCCGTTCCCAGGCCGGCGCGATCGCCCATCTGCCGTTGCGGGGCGGTGCGGAGACGTGCGACTGCGGGCGTGTCGGCTGCCTCCAGGTCGAGCTGAGCGAGCGGGCGCTGTGCCGGCGGGCGCGCGCGGCGGGCCTGGCTGTCGGCGTGAACCCGGTGCGTGTGGTCGAGGCGGCGGCGGGCGGCGACCCGGTGGCCGTACGGCTGCTGGTGGAGCGGGCCCGGATGATCGGGCGGGCGGCGGGGCTGCTGCTCGACATTCTCAATCCGGACACCGTCGTGGTCACCGAGATCGGGATCATCCACCGGGAGGACTGCCTGGCGGCGCTGCGCGAGGCGGTCGGTCCGCAGCGGGCGGCGGCGGTCGTGCCGACCAGTTTTCCGGATTCGGTGCTCGCGGTGGCGGGCGGTTCGGTGGCTCTCGACGTGCTGTACCGAGATCCGCTGGGCGTGTCACCGGGGGCGACTTAATTCAGAAACTCGGAATGTTGACAGGCATTGCACCAGGCCAGGAGCATCGTATTCATGAGCCCGCTCATGAACTGTCGCACCCTCTGTTGCTGACACATTGACGCACTGACGACCAGGACGACCAGGACGACCAGCCAGGTCACACGGCCCCTCGGCCGCCTGGCCACTTACTGGTGATCCGTCAGGCGATTTCCTGCCGCGCCCCCGGCGCGTGCCGCTTCCCCCCCCCGCATTCCCCTTTTCCGGCTTCGCCCTGCCCGGAATTCCGCGCGCATTTCTGCCCTGCCACCTCGGCGCGCGCATTCCTGCCCTGCCACCTCATGGAGTCCTGTCATGCCACCTCTGTCCCCGTCCACGCCCGGCGTCGACCGGCGGCTCTTTCTGACCTCCCTGCTCGGCGCCACGGCCGCCGCCGCCGGACTGAGCGGCTGCGCGGACAGCAGTGCCGCCGCCGCCAAGGGCTCATCCCCGTCCGCCCCGCTGGCCACGAAGATCCCGTCCGGTACGAGCCTGAAAATCGCCTCGTACCAGAACGTCCAGCAAACCCAGTTCAGGCTCGCGGGCCTGTCCAAGCTGCCGTTCACGGTCTCCAGTTGGGCGAACATCGGCGCGGGACCCGATGTCATCAACGCCTTCCGCGCCAAGTCGCTGGACGTCGCCAACAACGCGGGCATTCCGCCGATCCAGGCGCACTTCCAGGGATTCGACGCGAAGATCGTCGCGATCAACATCACCCGCAAGCCCAATTACGTCTTCGCCACGAAACCCGGCAGCGACATCCGGACGGTCGAGGAGTTCAAGGGCAAGCGGCTGGCGTTCTCGCAGGGGCAGGCGCAGGGTGTGGTCCTGCTGCGCGCGCTGAAGAAGGCCGGGCTGAAGTACGACGAAGTGGACCTGGTGCCGCTGACCAGCAACCAGTTCCTCACCGCCCTCCAGGCCGGCCAGGTGGACATCGCCCCGCTCGCCAACCAGCAGTCCCCGGCCTACCTCAAGCAGTACGGCTCCAAGGGCGCCCACACCATCCCCACCGACGTCGTCGACCTCCTCAACCTGCTGTGGGCGCCGACCTCCGTGCTGGCCGACTCCGCGAAGGCGGCCGCGGTCGCCGCGTACATCCCGCGCTGGGCCAAGGGCCAGGTGTGGGCGTACGAGCACCCCGACCAGTGGAACAAGGAGTTCTACGTCAAGACGCAGAACCTGACCCTCGCCCAGGCCGAGTCGATCACCAAGCTCGCCAACAAGCCGCTGTTCCCGCCGAGTTGGGACGAGGCCGTCACGTGGGAGCAGGAGACCGCCGATCTGCTCGCCGAGGGCGGCTTCGTGAAGGCGTTCAAGGTCGGCTCGCTCTTCGACCGCCGCTTCGAGGGCATCGCCGCGAAGGCCGTGCCGGCGGAATACCGGAGGTGACCGGCATGACCACCACCGATGTGCCGACAGCCACGGCGCCCACCACCACCGAACCCCGCCCCGCGCCCGCCGAGAAGTCCCGCCGGGACCAACGGATCAGGCGCCGGACCCTCGCCCCCGGCAAGCGCCTGCCCGCCTCGCGCCTCATCGGCCCCGCCCTCTTCCTCGCCCTGTGGGCCGCCGCCTCCGCCGCCGGACAGCTGGACCCCGGCGCGATCCCGGCGCCCTGGACGGTGCTCCGCACCACAGGTCAGCTGTGGAGCGCCGGCACGCTCCCCACCGACGTACTGACCTCGCTGGAACGCGCCGCATACGGCTTCGCCCTCGGCCTGAGCGCCGGGGTGCTCCTCGCCCTCACGGCCGGGCTCAGCCGGGTCGGCGAGGCGCTGATCGACGGGACGGTGCAGCTCAACCGGGCGATCCCGACCCTCGGTCTGATCCCGCTGTTCATCCTCTGGCTGGGCATCGGCGAGACCTTCAAGATCGCGATCATCGCCATCGTGGTCTACATCCCGATCTACCTCAACCTGCATGCCGCACTGTCCGGGATCGACCACCGCTTCGTGGAACTCGCCGAGGTCCAGGGGCTGTCCAGGCTCCGGTTCATCCGCGAGATCGTCGTCCCCGGCGCCCTGCCCGGATTCTTCGTGGGTCTCCGGCTCGGGGTCACCGGGTCCTGGCTGTCGCTGGTCGTTCTGGAGCAGATCAACGCCACCAGCGGCCTCGGCTACATGATGTTCCAGGCCCAGAACTACGGCCGTACGGACATCATCCTCGTCGGCCTGCTGATCTACGGCGTCTTCGGCCTGGCCTCCGACAGCGCGGTCCGCCTCTTCGAACGGAGGGTGCTGTCATGGCGACGCACACTGAGCAACTGACCCGTCCTGCCGTCCGGCTCCAGGGCCTGACCCGGTCCTTCGCCGACCGTACGGTCCTCGACGGCATCGACCTCGACCTCCCGGCCGGACAGTTCACGGCGCTGCTCGGCCACAGCGGCTCCGGCAAGAGCACCCTGCTGCGCGCCGTCGCCGGACTCGACCACGAGGTCACCGGCAGCGGGCAGCTGACCGCCCCCGAGCGGGTGTCCGTCGTCTTCCAGGACTCCCGGCTGCTGCCCTGGCGCCGCGTCCTCGACAACGTCCTGCTCGGCACGGACGGCAAGGAGGCCGCCGAACGCGGCCGGGCCGCCCTCGCCGAGGTGGGCCTCGCCGGACGCGAACGGGCCTGGCCGGGCGAGCTGTCCGGCGGCGAGGCCCAGCGCGCCGCGCTGGCCCGCTCGCTGGTCCGCGAACCCGAGCTCCTGCTGGCCGACGAGCCGTTCGGCGCCCTGGACGCGCTCACCCGGATCCGGATGCACACCCTGCTGCGCGAGCTGTGGGAACGCCACCGGCCCTCCGTGCTGCTCGTCACCCATGACGTGGACGAGGCGATCGTGCTCGCCGACCGCGTCCTCGTGCTCGAACGGGGCCGCATCGGCCTCGACCTGACCATCGACCGCCCGCACCCGCGCTCCTACCGCGACCCGCTCCTCGGCGAGTACCGCGAACGCCTGCTCACCGCCCTCGGTGTCACGGAGCACCAGGGCGCCCAGGAGGACCACCAGTGACCGCCCCGCGCCAGCTCCACCTGAACGCGTTCCTGATGAACACCGGCCACCACGAGGCCTCCTGGCGGCTGCCCGAGAGCGACCCGTACGCGAGCGTCGACCTCGCGCACTACGTCGAACTGGCCCGTATCGCGGAACGCGGCACCTTCGACTCGCTGTTCCTCGCCGACGGTCCGGTCCTCTTCAACCGCGTCGGCCAGCGCCCCTCCGGCGCCCTCGAACCCATCACCCTGCTCACCGCCCTGGCCACCGCCACCGAGCACATCGGCCTGATCGCCACCGCCTCGACCTCCTACAACTCCCCCTACAACCTGGCCCGCAGACTCGCCTCCCTCGACCACCTCAGCGGCGGCCGGGCCGGCTGGAACATCGTCACCACCGCGGGCGCCGAGGCCGCCCGCAACTTCGGTCTCGACGAGGAGCCCGCCCACGCCGCCCGCTACGAGCGTGCCGCCGAGTTCCTCGACGTGGCGCTGAAGCTCTGGGACAGCTGGGAGGACGACCTGATCGTCGCCGACAAGGCGGCGGGCGTGTGGGGGGACGACCGCAAGATCCATCCGCCCCGGCACCAGGGGCCGTACTTCCGTGTCGAGGGCGCGCTCAACGTGCCCCGCACACCGCAGGGTTACCCCCTCCTCGTCCAGGCCGGCTCCTCGGACGACGGCAAGCGGTTCGCGGCCCGGTACGCGGAGGCGGTCTTCACCGCGCAGCAGACGCTCAAGGACGCGCAGGACTTCTACGCCGACCTCAAGTCCCGGACGCGGGAGGCCGGCCGCGATCCCGACCACGTCAAGATCCTGCCCGGCATCGTCCCGGTGATCGGTTCCACCGAGGCCGAGGCACGCCGAAACGAGCAGGTCCTGGAGGACCACATCGTCCACGAGCACGGTGTCGAGCGCCTCGAACACCTTCTGCACCTCGAGCCCGGCACGCTCCGGCTCGACGCCCCGCTGCCCGCCGATCTGCCGCCGGAGAGCGCCATCGAGGGGGCCAAGAGCCGCTACACCCTGGTCGTGGAGCTGGCCCGGCGCGAACGGCTCACCGTCCGCGAGCTGATCGGCCGCCTCGGCGGCGGGCGCGGCCATCTCACGTTCGCCGGCACGCCCGAGCAGGTCGCCGACGCCATCGAGGAGTGGTTCCGGCACGGCGCCGCCGACGGCTTCAACATCATGCCCGCCGTCCTGCCGTCCGGCCTCGGCCTGTTCGTCGACCACGTCGTGCCGATCCTCCGCGCCCGCGGCCTGCTCCGCACGGAGTACGGCCCGCGCCGGACCCTGCGGGAGCGCTACGGCCTTCCGCGCCCCGCCAACCAGTACGCCACCGCACTCTCCGCACTCTCCGCACTCGCCACCCGCTGAAAGGACCGTCCCAGATGACCGCCATCGAGATCCGCAAGGTCACCGCCCACATCGGCGCCCAGGTGTCCGGCGTCGACATCGGCAAACCGCTCGACGAGGAGACCGTCACCGCCCTGCGTGACGCGCTGAACGCCCACAAGGCCCTGGTCTTCGACGACGTCGACCTGGACGACGCGGGCCAGCAGGCCTTCGCCCGCCACTTCGGCGCGCTCACCACCGCCCACCCCACCGTGCCCGCCGTGGAAGGCGCCCCGAACGTGCTGCCCGTGGACAGCGAGCGGGGCCGTGCCAACCACTGGCACACCGACGTCACCTTCGTCCTCAACCCGCCGCAGGCCAGCACCCTGCGCAGCATCACGATCCCGCCGTACGGCGGCGAGACCCTGATCGCCAACGCGGCGGCCGCCTACCGGGACCTGCCGGAGCCGCTGCGCGCCCTCGCCGACACGCTCTGGGCCGAGCACACCAATGACTACGACTACGCGGTTCCGGACGAGGCGGTCGACGAGGAACAGGCCCGCCAGCGCGCCCAGTTCACCTCCATCACCTACCGGACGGCGCACCCCGTCGTCCGCGTCCACCCGCTGACCGGCGAGCGCGGTCTGTTCATCGGCGGCTTCGCCCAGCGGATCGTCGGCCTGTCGACGGGCGAGTCCCGCAAGCTCCTCGACCTGTTCCAGTCGTACGTCACCCGGCCGGAGAACATCCTGCGCTGGCGCTGGTCCCCGAACCAGCTCGTCCTGTTCGACAACCGCATCACCCAGCACTACGCCATCGACAACTACGACGGCCGGCCGCGCCGTCTCAACCGGGTGACCGTCGCCGGCGACGTACCGGTCGGCATCGAGGGCAAGGAGAGCTACTCGATCGCGGGCGACGCCTCGCACTACACGCCGGTCGCGGTCGCGGCGTAGCCCAAGTCGCGCGGCAGACGCCGCCGGGCGCGGGGTGACCGGACCTTCACGCTCCGTGTCGTCGCCGTCCGTATCGTGGGCAGCCTTTCCGTTCGACCGGAGAGGCTGCCCAGACTGTGGGCGTTTTTACCCATCTCACGACTGGACGAGCCGCGCCCATGTCCTCCCGCACCACCCTTGACACGGCACCGGAGACATCCGCTGCCGACGCCCCCCTGTCCCACGGCCTCAAGCAGCGCCACCTGTCGATGATCGCTCTCGGCGGAGTGATCGGCGCGGGCCTGTTCGTCGGCTCCGGCGCGGGTATCGCCGCCGCCGGGCCGTCGATCGTCATCGCTTACTCGGTCTCCGGCCTGCTCGTCATGCTGGTGATGCGGATGCTAGGCGAGATGTCGGCCGCCTATCCCTCGTCGGGCTCCTTCTCGGCGCACGCCGAGCGGGCGATCGGCCCCTGGGCGGGCTTCACCGCCGGCTGGTCCTTCTGGGTGCTGCTGTGCACGGCCGTCGGCCTGGAGGGCATCGGCGCCGCGAAGATCGTCACCGGCTGGCTGCCCGGCACTCCCGAGTGGGGCTGGGTGGCCCTGTTCATGGTCGTCTTCTGCGTGGCCAATCTCGCCGCCGTGAAGAACTTCGGCGAGTTCGAGTTCTGGTTCGCGGCGCTGAAGGTCGGCGCGATCAGTCTGTTCCTGGTCCTCGGCGTGCTGGCCATGACCGGAGTGCTGCCCGGCACGGACTCTCCGGGCGCCTCGAACCTCCACGACTTCCTGCCGAACGGCAGCGAGGGCCTGGTCATCGGTCTGCTCGCGTCGGTCTTCGCGTACGGCGGTCTGGAGACCGTGACGATCGCGGCGGCGGAGTCCGAGAACCCGGTCCAGGGCGTCGCGCGCGCCGTGCGCACCGCGATGTGGCGCATCGCGCTCTTCTACATCGGCTCCATGGCGGTCATCGTCACGCTCGTCCCGTGGGACTCGAAGGAGGTCGTCGAGAAGGGCCCGTACGTCGCCGCCCTCGACCACCTGGGCATCCCGGGCGCCGGTCAGCTGATGAACGTGGTCGTGCTGGTCGCGCTCCTGTCGGCGATGAACGCCAACATCTACGGCTCCTCACGCATCGCCTACTCGCTGGTGGAGCGCGGACAGGGCCCGAAGGCGCTGGGCCGGGTCTCCGGGGGCGTCCCGAGGATCGCCGTACTGGTCTCCTGCGTGTTCGGCTTCGTGTGCGTGGTCCTCAGCTACTGGCGGCCGAACGACGTCTTCCCCTGGCTGCTGAACATGATCGGCGCGGTCATCCTGGTCGTCTGGATCTTCATCGCGGTCTCGCAGCTGCTGCTGCGCCGCAAGGTCGAGCGAGAGGCACCGGAGAAGCTGGTCGTGCGGATGTGGGCGTACCCGGTGCTGACCTGGGTGGCCCTGGCGGGCATGGCGGCGATCTTCATCCTGATGGCCCGGCAGCCGGACACCCGCGTACAGCTCTACTCGACGGGCGCCATGACGCTGGTCCTGGCCGCCGTCGGCTACGCCTGGCAGCGGGCACGCGCGCGGGCCTGACGGTCAGCCACTGAAGGGCCCTCGCACGGAGGACGGTTCGTGCGAGGGCCCTTTTGCGTGCCCTCGCACGCACATCCACTCTCCTGCTGCTAGCGTGCACTTGCAAGCACTTTGCAATAAGAGGTCGGAGGGGACCCCGCATGCCCGTCTACACACTCCCTGAACTGCCGTACGACTACTCCGCGCTCGCGCCCGTGATCAGCCCCGAGATCATCGAGCTGCACCACGACAAGCACCACGCGGCCTATGTGAAGGGCGCCAACGACACGCTGGAGCAGCTCGCGGAGGCACGCGACAAGGAGTCGTGGGGCTCGGTCAACGGGCTGGAGAAGAACCTGGCCTTCCACCTCTCCGGCCACATCCTGCACTCGATCTACTGGCACAACATGACGGGCACCGGCGGCGGCGAACCGCTGGCCGCGGACGGCGTGGGCGACCTGGCGGACGCGATCACGGAGTCCTTCGGCTCGTTCGGCGCGTTCAGGACGCAGCTGTCCAAGGCGTCGGCGACGACGCAGGGCTCCGGCTGGGGCGTCCTCGCGTACGAGCCGCTGAGCGGCCGGCTGATCGTCGAGCAGGTCTACGACCACCAGGGCAACGTGGGCCAGGCCGCCACGCCGATCCTGGTCTTCGACGCCTGGGAGCACGCCTTCTACCTCCAGTACCGGAACCAGAAGGTCGACTTCATCGAGGCGATGTGGCAGGTCGTCAACTGGCAGGACGTGGCCCGCCGCTACGAAGCGGCCAAGTCGCGCACGGACGTCTTGCTGCTCGCCCCCTGAGCGGGATATATGAAACGTCCTGCTCGTGATCGTCTTCTCACCGTTCACCGGGCAGGCGGAAAAGAGGAAGACCCCCGCGAGGACGTGACTCGCGGGGGTTTTCCGGTATGGAGGCACTTGGGCGCGGGGGGCTTCCGGTACGGACGGCTCCGGGCCATGGTGGCGGGATGCCGAATCCACAGCCCCTGACCTGCCAGACCTGCGGCAGCAGGGAGATGCATGAGCCGTTGACCCCGGACGAGAAGGCGTGGCTGCGCGGGCAGCTCGGCAATCCGATCGGGGACAATTACTACAAGTGCGTCAACAGGCTCTCCGACGAGAAGATCTGCCGCAATCTCCGTACGCACGGGCACGAGAAGCACTTCCGGGACACGAAACGGCTCCCTGACAAGCTTGAGTGAACCGCGCCGCCGACCCCCGGGGGTGGGACTTACAGGTTGCTGAAGTCCGGCCCCTGCGACCGCGAGCGCTTGATCTCGTAGAAGCCCGGGACCGAGGCGACGAGGAGCGTGCCGTCCCAGAGCTTGGCGGCCTCCTCGCCCTTGGGCGCCGGGGTGACGACCGGGCCGAAGAAGGCGATCTGCTCACCGTCGGCGCCGGGGACCGCGATGACCGGCGTGCCCACGTCCTGGCCGACCTTCTCGATGCCCTCCTTGTGCGAGGCCCGCAGCTCGGCCTCGTACGGGGTGGAGTCCCAGTGGTCGAGGAGCGACGCCGGCAGGCCGACCTCGTCCAGGGCGGCGGCGACGGCCTCCTTCGTGGGGCCCTCCCCCTGGTTGTGGAAGCGGGTCCCGAGCGCCGTGTAGAGGTCGCCGAGCACCTTGGCCCCGTGCTCCTGCTGGGCCGCTATGACGACCCGTACCGGCCCCCAGGCCTTGGTCTCCAGCAGCTCGCGGTACTCCTCGGGCAGCTCGTCCAGCTTCGGCTCGTTGAGCACCGCGAGGCTCATCAGATGCCAGCGGACCTCGATGTCCCGAACCTTCTCCACTTCCAGCACCCAGCGTGAAGTCATCCAGGCCCAGGGGCACAGCGGGTCGAACCAGAAGTCGACAGGGGTCTTCTCGGACATGGCTCTCCTCGGAAGGCGGTCTTTCCCGGGGCAACACCACCGGCCGCCCGTCCCATTCCCGGATGCCCGGCGTCAGGGGCACATGGCAGGATCGGTCCTGTTCAGCCCCGCGCAAGACGCCACGTACAAGTCATCACGAGGGAGTGCCGCCCGTGCCCGGTGAGAATCTGTCCCGCGACGAGGCCCAGGAGCGGGCCGCACTGCTGTCCGTCGACGGGTACGACGTGTCCCTCGACCTGCGCTCCGCCGTCGGGGACAGGGACGACGAGCGCGCGCCGCGCACCTTCCGCTCGGTCACCACGATCCGCTTCCGCTGCGCCGAGCCGGGCGCCACGAGCTTCGCCGACCTCATCGCGCCGAGCGTCACGGCCGTCTCGCTGAACGGCAGGGACCTCGACCCGGGGGAGGTCTTCGACGGCGCCCGGATCCTGCTGGAGGACCTCGCCGCCGAGAACGAGCTGGTGGTCGATGCCCAGTGCGCCTACTCCCGCACCGGCGAGGGCATGCACCGCTTCGTCGACCCCGAGGACGGCGAGGTGTACCTCTACACGCAGTACGAGCCCGCCGACTCGCGTCGCGTCTTCGCCAACTTCGAGCAGCCGGACCTCAAGGCCCCCTTCCGCTTCGAGGTCCGGGCGCCCGAGGGCTGGGTCGTGTGGAGCAACGGGGTCGGTGAACTGACCGACGGCGTATGGAGGTTCGCCGAGACCAAGCCGATCTCGACGTACATCACGGCGGTCGTGGCGGGCCCGTACCACTATGTGACCGACTCCTACTCCCGCACCTTCGACGACGGTACGACGCTGGAGATCCCCCTCGGCGCGATGTGCCGCAAGGGCCTGGCCCCCCACTTCGACTCCGACGACGTGTTCCTGGTGACCAAGCAGGGGCTGGACTTCTTCCACGACCACTTCGACTACCCGTACCCGTTCGGCAAGTACGACCAGGCGTTCGTGCCCGAGTACAACCTCGGCGCGATGGAGAACCCGGGACTCGTCACCTTCCGCGAGGAGTTCATCTTCCGCGGCAAGGTGACGCAGGCGTCGTACGAGGGCCGGGCGAACGTCATCCTGCACGAGATGGCGCACATGTGGTTCGGCGACCTCGTCACCATGGAGTGGTGGGACGACCTGTGGCTCAAGGAGTCCTTCGCCGACTTCATGGGGGCGTTCTCGCTGGTCGGCGCGACCCGCTTCAAGGACGGCTGGATCACCTTCGCCAACCGCCGCAAGGCGTGGGCCTACCGAGCCGACCAGCTGCCGTCCACCCACCCGATCACGGCCGACATCCGCGACCTCCAGGACGCCAAGCTCAACTTCGACGGCATCACGTACGCCAAGGGTGCCTCCGTGCTGAAGCAGTTGGTGGCGTACGTGGGCCGGGACGCGTTCCTGGAGGGCGCCCGCCGCTACTTCAAGCGCAACGCGTACGGCAACACCCGTCTCGGCGACCTGCTGTCGGTGCTGGAGGAGACCTCCGGGCGCGACCTGGCGACCTGGTCGCGGGCCTGGCTCGAGACCGCCGGGGTCAACTCCCTCACCCCGCAGGTGATCCTGAGCGCGGACGGCCGGATCACGGAGCTGTCCGTCCTCCAGGAGGCGGCCGAGTCCCACCCCGAACTGCGCCCGCACCGGGTGGCGGTGGGCCTGTACCGCAGCGAGGCGGGTGCGCTCACGCGGTACGCGCGGGCCGAGGTGGACGTGTTCGGGCCGCGTACGGTCGTGGGCGAGCTGGCCGGCAGCGCGGCACCGGACCTCGTCCTGGTCAACGACGACGACCTGACGTACTGCAAGATCCGCTTCGACGAGACGTCGCTGGCGACGCTCAGGTCCCATCTCGGCGACATCACGGACCCGTTGGCGCGGGCCCTGTGCTGGTCGGCGCTGTGGAACCTGACCCGGGACGCGCTGATGCCGGGGCGGGACTTCATCGATCTCGTACTCCGTTTCGCGGGCCGGGAGTCGGACATCGGCGTCCTCCAGATGCTGCACGCCTGGGCCAACTCGGCGCTGACGTTCTACGCGGCACCGGAGTGGCGGGAGACCGGCGCGCGCCTGCTGGCGGACGGCGCGCTGAAGGAGCTGCGGCTCGCCGAACCCGGCAGCCAGCACCAGCTCACCTGGGCGCGTTTCTTCGCAGCGGTGGCGTCGAGCGAGGCCGATCTCCAGCTGCTCCAGGGCCTGTTGGAGGGCACGGCGAAGATCGACGGACTGGACGTCGACCAGGAGCTGCGCTGGACGCTCCTGGAACCCCTCGCCGCCCACGGCACGGCGGACGAGAGCGTCCTGGCCGCCGAACTGGCCCGCGACGACACGGCCTCCGGCAAGCGCCACCAGGTCCGCTGCCTGGCCGCACGCCCCTCGGCCGCGGTCAAGGCGCAGGCGTGGGCCTCGGTCGTGGAGTCGGACGCGCTGTCCAACGCGCTGGTCGAGGCGACGATCGCCGGGTTCACGCAGCCGTCTCAGCGGGAGCTGCTGGCGCCGTACGCGGCGAAGTACTTCGCGGCGATCGAACGGGTGTGGACGGAGCGCTCGATCCAGATCGGGATGGACGTGGTGAAGGGCCTGTTCCCCGCGCTCCAGGACTCGCAGGAGACGCTGGACGCCACGGACGCGTGGCTGGCGGCGCACGAGGGTGCCGCACCGGCGCTGCGCCGACTGGTCCTGGAGGCACGGGACGACCTGGCGCGCACGCTGCGCGGACAGGCGTGCGACAGGGCGGCGGCCGTGTAGGGCGCGCAGGGCATGCGGGGCCTGGGGGCGGCGGTTACGAAATACAGGCATCCAAAGCCGTAACCCGGACCGTCTCCCCTCCGGACCAGCCCCTTTCGGCAGTCGAACGCCCGTACTTTAGTGTCACCTTGTCCCGAATTGTCGACGGGCGTGTAACAGCGGTTAGGGGACGGATCGGGCGCGGGAAACCCCGCTTCATGAACCACAACACCCCGCTCTCCCCCCGCCCCCTCCACCACCTGTCCGACGCGCAGCGCCGGGTCCTGACCGCGACCCAGCTGCGCGCCCACGGAGTCACGGCCGCCGAGACGCACGAGCAGTGCCGGCCGGGCGGCCCCTGGCAGCAGGTCCTCCCGGGCGTGTACCTGCTCCACGCCGGTCCGCCCACCTCCGAGGAGTGCCTCCACTCGGTCCTGATGTACGCGGCCCGCGCCCCCCTTTCGCCCGACGCCGCCCGCCATCCCCACCCAGCCGGGCGCGCAGGAGCCGCACGCGCCGCAGCCCTACCAGGACGCGATGATCACGGGCCTGGCGGCACTGGCGCTGCACGGCTTCGCGTCGGCGCCGCCGTTTCCGTCCCTCGACAAGATCGACGTACTGGTGCCGAAGCCGCGCCGGCTGCGCTCGACGGGCTACGCGCGGATCGTCCGCGCCTCCGCGCTGCCGGACGCGTCCGTTGTCGCGGGCGTGCCGGTGGCCCCGGTCCCGCGCGCCTTGGCGGACGCGGTGGCGGAGTTGTCGGACGCGGGTGTCGTACGCCGGCTGCTGACGGAGGCGGTACGCGCGGGCCACTGCGAACCGGCGTCCGTGGTGCGGGAGTTGACGCAGGCGCGGCTGCTGGGGCGCCCGCACGTGGTGGACGCGGTGGACTCGCTGCTGGCGGAGGGCCGGGCGATCGCGGAGGGCCGCCTGTACCGGATGGTCCGCGAGCACGGCCTGCCCGACCCGGTGTGGAACGTCGATCTGCGGCTACCCGGAGGGCCCCCTCTCGGGGGCCTGGACGCGTACTGGCCGGAACAGGCGGTGGCGGTGGAACTGGACACCCGGGCTCCGCGCCAGGGCCATCGGCAGGACGCCGAGGACGCGTCGTGGTCGGAGTACGCCCGCAAGCGCGAGCTTCTGGAGCGGCTGGGCATCACGGTCGTCCACATCACCCCGAAGAAGCTGAGGGACGCGATGGAACAGCAGGCGGCGGTGATCCGTACGGCCATGATGGCGTCCGAGGACCGGGATCCGGCGGCACACGTCGTGGTGCTTCCCCGATAGGGGGCGGGCGGAGGCATCAGGAGCGGAAGCATCAGGAGGGGAGTGGAGGGGTCACCGGTCCGCCGGCGGCCCCTCCTCGTGCGTGCGGGTGCGGGTGCGGGTCCGAGTTCTGGTGCGGGTGCGGGGCGAAACGGGCGCGTACAGTCTTGCCGACATCGGCGCGGAGGAACCAGTCGAGTTCGGCGGTGAGGTGCCGCACGACGAGGAGCCCACGACCGCCCTCGCCGTCGGGTTCGGCGGCAACCTCGGGAAACGCCCGCACAGGATCCGCCACCTCGACGAGGAGCCCATCTCCCTCCAACTCGGCGATCCGCACCCACAATTCGCGCCCAACCACACGCGCATGCCGTACGGCATTGGCGACGAGCTCCGACGCCACGAGCACGGCGTCGTCGATATCGCCGCCCCACTGCCACATCGTCAGCCGCCGACGGACGTGAAGCCGGGCGAGCCGGACACTACGCAGGGTCATGGGGTAGCCCATGCTCCAGTCGTGGGCGAGGAGGGTGGGGGGTTCGGGGGTGGGCATGTGGGGTCCCTTCATCCGCAATGTGTCCAACTAGCGTGTTAGAGCTGACAGGACCCCACAATCGAACATGCCCTGAATATTCAATCCCGCCGATATTGGACTATGCCCGAATCTGAGCAAGCGGCTGCGCGCGGGCAACACGGAGTGTCACACTCGGCGCTGCAAGAGCAGCAACACGTACTGCGGCACAAAGGCGGTGCACATGGCAGCGAAGCGCGGGCGGACGGCCCAGCGGCTCGAACTCGGCTTGCAGTTACGCCAACTACGAGAAAACTGCGACGGGGGCGACCGAGGCGTCGGCCTCACCCGCAAGCAAGCGGTTCAGGGACTGCGCATTTCGGAAGCGTCTCTGCAACGGATCGAAACGGGATCTCTGAACTTCCGGTTTGTAGGCGACCTGAGGAAGCTCCTGACGAAGTACGGCGTCACCGACGAGGACGTCGTCGACTCGCTGATCAGCCTCAACCGGGAGTCCAACCAGCAGGACTGGCTGACGCAGTACCGGGGCCTGATGCCCTCGGGGATGCCGGGGTTCGTCGGACTGGAGCCGGAGGCACACGCCATGAAGGCCTATCACCCGACGCTGGTGTACGGCCTTTTGCAGACTGAGCGCTACGCCCGTGCCGTGCACGAGGTGCAAAAGCCGATCGAGGAGTACACCACGGAGTTCATCCGAAGTAGCGTGGAGCTGCGGATGAAGCGCCAGGAGGTTCTCACCCGGGAGAGCCCCGTCAAGCTGCACGTCATCCTGGGAGAAGCAGCCTTGCGGTATCCGATCGGGGGCGCTGAGGTGATGCGCGAACAGTGCGCGCGGATCGAGGAGTTGTCGGGGTGGGACCACATCACCGTTCAGGTGCTGCCGTTCCGCCCGAGCTACCGCTCGATCAACGACTTCGCGATCCTCGACTTCGGCAACAATCTGCCGCCCCGGGTCCAGGCGGACAGCGCCTGGGGCTCCGTCTCCACCTCGGACAAGCCCCGTGAGGTCGACCGCTTCAGCCGCCGGTTCGACACCATGACAGCGTCGGCGCTGCCGCCCGAGGACACCCCCGAGTTCCTCCACCGACTGGAACGAGAGCTGTAGACCCATGCACCCGCGCCCCACTGCACCCGAAATCGTCCCTGAGCAGGCCTGGTTCAGGTCGTCCTACAGCGACGCCGGCCAGAACTGCGTAGAAATAGCCGCCCCCACCCCCGGTACCGACATCGCCATCCGCGACTCGAAGAACCCGACCGGCCCCTCCCTCCTCGTACCGGCCGCGGCGTGGTCCGCCTTCGTCACGGGCATCCGTACGTGACCATGCGCCTGGCGGTGCTGCTGGCCGGCGGCGGGGCGCACTCGGCCTGAGTTTCTCCCTGAAGTGCACGCCGCGGCGGCCGGTTCGGTGTTGATGTACTCCCGGCGCGGGAACGACTCACGGCGATTCTTCATCGGATTATCGTATTCGCCACCTTTGCCTCGGTAGGTCTCTTTCACCTCTTCCGGTGCCGTCTTTCCGGTCGGTTCAATCGAGTCACGCGGCGGTCTGCTTTTCGTCCCATCCCTTCGCACGCGTCTCGATCTTTTGCCGTGTTGCCTCGTAAGGGCACGGAGTTGACCAGTCACTCGTGCAGGGCCAGCGGGCTTCCGTCTGGAATCGACCCCCAGAAGAAGAAGGCTGCACGATGACAACCATCTCCCTCGTCCAACCATCGACGGCACCGGCCGGTACGCAGGTCACGATCGTCGGCAGCGGCTTCACCGGTGCGACCGCCGTGAAGTTCGGCGCCACCAACGCCACGAGCTTCTCCGTGCTGTCCGACAACGTGATCACGGCCGTGGTCCCGCCCGGCAGCGGATCGGTCCTGGTCACCGTGGTGGCACCCAGCGGCACCAGCAACGGCGTCAGCTTCGCCTACACCGTGCCGGTCATCACGGTCATCAATCCCACGTCGGGACCGGCTACGGGCGGCACGTCGGTCACGATCATAGGCACCGGCTTCACCGGCGCCACCGCCGTGAAGTTCGGCGCCACGAACGCCACGAGCTTCACCGTGCTGTCCGACAACGTGATCACCGCCGTGTCTCCACCGGGAACCGGCACGGTCCAGGTCACCGTGGTGACACCCAGCGGCACCAGCAACGGCGCCACGTACAACTACGTCCCGACCCTGACCAGCCTGAGTCCGGCCTCGGGCCCCGCCGCGGGCGGCACCGTGGTCACCCTCACCGGCACGGGATTCACGGGTGCGACGGCGGTGACCTTCGGCGGGACACCGGCGACCAGCTTCACGGTCAACTCCGACACCCAGATCACGGCGACCGCTCCGGCTCACGCCGCGGGGACGGCAGCGGTCACGGTCACCGGCCCCGGGGGTACCAGCAACTCCCTCCCGTTCACCTACATCCCGGTGCCGGTCGTGATCGCACTGGCCCCCGCTTCGGGACCGGCCGCGGGCGGCACGTCGGTGACGATCATCGGCACCGGCTTCACCGGCGCCACCGCCGTGAAGTTCGGCGCCACGAACGCCACGAGCTTCACGGTGCTGTCCGACAACGTGATCACCGCCGTGTCTCCGCCCGGAGCCGGTACGGTCCTCGTCACGGTGGTGACGCCCGGCGGCACGAGCAACGGCGCCGCGTACAGCTACACCGGGACACCGGTACCGACGCTGACCAGCCTGACCCCGACGTCGGGTCCGGCCGCGGGCGGCACCGTGGTCACCCTCACCGGCACGGGATTCACCGGCGCTACAGCGGTGACCTTCGGCGGCACACCGGCAACCAGCTTCACCGTCGACTCCGCCACCCAGATCACAGCCACCGCCCCGGCCGGCACCGGGACGGTACAGGTGCAAGTCACCACCCCCGGCGGGACCAGCAACACCCTCGCCTACACCTACGTCTAGGCGGGGTCCGCCTGATCGACGGTGAGACCTAGCACCCACATCCAGGACGCGATCACCCTTCGGTTCGTCAGCGGTCACGCGGACGAGTCCGGAGGGTGATCGCGTCCTCCCCTCGCGTTCTCCCCGCCTCTTCACCTGTGCCTCGGTTCCGCCTCGTCGTCAGTCGTCAGCCCTTGGTCAGGACGAGCTCCGTGTTCCGGTCCTCCGCCGTGCCCGACAGCGTCGACCGGGCGCCGGGTGCGTTGAAGCCCAGTTCCCGGTAGAGCGCCGCCAGGCCCGTCTGGGTGAGGTCGGCGAAATCCGTGCGGTGCGGGGCCGCCGACTCGATCAGCGTGGTGAACAGGGAGATCGTGCCGTCCTTGTTGTCCACCAGCTCGATGATGCGGGCCAGCTGGGGGAAGTCGACGTGCGAGGCCGTGGAGATCTCCCAGAAGGCGCCCTTGGAGCCCTTGTTCGGCGCCGCGTGCGCGGTGATGTCGTTCTTGTGGCTGTGGCCGTTCACCCAGGCGGCGACGTTGGGGTGGTTGCCGAGGACGGAGACCAGTTCGGCGCCGCCGTGGCGCTTCTCGCCCGGGTGCGCGGGGTCCGTGTTGAGGTTGCGCATCGTCTTGCTGGTGTGGTGGCTGAAGACGATGACGTACGAGTCCTTGTTGTCCCGCAGCGTCTTCTCCAGCCACTTCAGCTGTGCGGTGCCGATCGAGCCCTCGTAGTGGCCGCCCGGGTCGGTGGTGTCGAGGCTGATGCCGAGGACGTCGTCGGCGATGCGGAAGACGTAGTACTGGGTGCCCGCGGAGAGGTTGGCCTCCGAGTAGCCGTGGCCGATGGGGCCCGGGCCCGTGTGCGCGGGGTCGAGGTGCGCCTTGAGGTACTCGGCCGGGGTGAAGGGCGCGCGCGCCTCGTCCGGGGTGACCGAACGCATGTGTCTGGCCTGGGACTTGAGCATCGCCTTGAAGTCGACGCCCTTGGGGTCGCCGCCCTTCTTCACGTTGTCCCAGATCGCCTTTCCGGCCGCCTGGTCCAGCGTCATCAGCTTCTTGCCGCCGACCGCGACCTCGGCGAAGTAGGAGTCGCCGGGCGCGTAGCAGCCGCCGGGCAGGGCGTCGTGGTTGCCGACCGTCGAATACCAGGGGAGGTTCAGGCCCGGGCTGCGCAGCTCGCGGATGGCCGCCGCGAGGAAGCCCTGGATACGGGGGAAGCCGAGCTGCTTGTCGGCGTCGCGCAGCGCCGCGTCCGGCTGCCAGTAGAGCTTGAGCCCGCTGCTCTGGACGCCCTCGTAGTGGCGCGGGTCACCGGAGTTGGGGGTGACCCTGCCGCCGCTCATCACCTTCAGGAACCAGTCCAGCTCCGTCTTGGAGTTGTTGTCGGTGTTGTCGCCGGTGGTCATCACGAAGTGCAGCGGGGTGCCGGTGACGGGGGCACCCCGCAGCGCGTTCACCCGCTCGACGAGCGAGACCGCGCCGGCCACCGACAGGGACTCCTGCGGGCGCCAGGCGCTGGCGGTCTGGGAGCGCAGATACTCGTAGCGCAGGGGGTGCTGCACATCGACCAGGTGCAGGTCGGTGAACTGCACGAAGGAGGCGAGGGCCGTACGCCGTCCCGCGCGGCCCGCCTTGGGCGTGGCCAGGTCGCCGCGCACGACGCGCTTCCAGGCGGCGCCGTCGCCGAGCCGCCGGTAGCCCGAGGAGCCGGACCGGGCGGCGGCGACGCTGCTCAGGGTGGTGCCCCGGGTGTACGGGGCGAGTGGCGCGGCCGGCGCCTGGCGGGACACGGCGAGTGCCTCGCCCGTGGCGGCGTGGGCGGGTGCGGGCACCTCGGAGCCGGGACGCAGGGCGAAGCCGAGACCGGCGGAGAGGGACACCGCTCCGGTGGCGGCGAGCAGCGAGCGGCGGTCCAGGGCGCCGGCAGCGGCATGGGCGGCGGTGGCAGTGGCGGCAGCGACAGAGCGTATGCGCGACATGGCGCGGTCTCCCCGAGTGCGAACGCTTCGGCAGTGGTCGCGGGGGGCGCGTTACGCAAACTCCCCGCTCACACTGGATCGTTGGCACCGGGAATGGCCTGCACGTTAACGAGGCGGCAACGCGCAGCGCCGATCACCGTACGTGGATCTTGGACTGCCGCGCGGCCACCCCACGCGCCCACGACCCCTCTCCGAACGGCCTGGAGGCGGTCACTCCGTGTTCATCTTCCGGGGTAGCGACCCTATTTTGCCGGGCGGGCGACCCGTCCCGTGACCGGACGCCGCCGCCACAGCGCGAGGCCTATGTCGACCACCCCGACCCGGGGCAGCCCGGGTACGGCGTCCAGGTCCTGCCAGGCCGCGAGGTCGGTGGTGCCGCCCACCTCCGGGCGCAGTTCGCCCCCGACGACCCGTCCTTCGTAGACGAGCCGTACGCCGTGGTGGTCGGTGGGGGTCCGCAGGCGGCGCGGGAACGTGCGCCGGACGGAGTCCACGCCGAGCAGCCCGGTGACCTCGATGTGGTAGCCGGTCTCCTCCTCCACCTCCCGCAGGACGGTGTCGTAGGGGTCCTCGCCGTGCTCCATGCCGCCGCCGGGCAGGGTCCACTCGGGCTTGCCGTCGGGGTCCTGCGCCCGGGCGAGCAGGAGCTTCCCGTCGCGGACACAGATGGCGTAGGCCGCCACCCTCAAGTTCTTGCGCACGCCGTGACGTTAGCGTGCCGGCTCCGGATTGGCAGGGGAGTATGCGGGGGCGGACCAGCGCAGGGGCAGTGCGGACGGGGTCTCGACGGCCTCCTTCACCCGGAAGCGGACCGTGCGCTCCCCGTCCGCGGCGAACTCCGTGCTCGCCGTGCCCGTGAGCTGGAGGGTCGTGCCGGATTCCCAGTCCAGGAAGAGCAGTCCGGCGCGGGGGTCCAGCGACAGGTTCCCCAGGGTCAGGAACATCGAGTTGCCCGGGTAGTCGCGCCAGCTCAGCTCGCCGGGGGAATCGACGCGTACGAAGCCGGGGTTGCCGCCCCGGTGGCTGGCGTCCGCGCCGTGTTCGTGCACGGTGGCCAGGAAGAAGGTGTCGGCCTTCGCGACGAACTCGCTTTGTGAAGCGGTCAGTTCGGTGGACCGCCGGGCCGGCTTCGGTGCGCGGTCCAGGCGCTCGTACGACTCCCTCCTCTGCAGATACTTCGGGCAGTTGGAGAAGACCTGGTCGGCCGTGATCGCGAAGCCGCGGGGTGTCGGGCGGGCGTGGCCGTCCAGGCGCATCCGGCGGCGTGTGCGCGGGTCGAGGGCGATCGTGCCGACGGGGGTGCCCTCGGCGGCGAGCGCCGGTGCGAGCGGGTCGTCCGGCCGTACTCCGCCGGCGACCGAGATCTGCCGGGGGCCCGTGGCCCGTACGAATCCGGGCTCGCCCGTGACCGGCGAGGCCCACACCGCACCGCTCGCCGGGTCGGCGGCGCCCAGCACCAGCAGCGGCTGGAGTCCGAGGAAGGCGGCGGCCACCGGCCGGATGCCCTGCCCGATGCCCCGGCCCACATGATCGGCGAACTCCCGGACGCCGAGTCGGTCCTGTACGGCGCGCGAGCCTGAGTGGTACGTCATGACACGGCCGCCCCTCTAGAAGAATCCGCACGTCGGAGCGGTCGCCGAGGGGGCCGGCGCGCCGTCCGTGCCGCTCGGCGCGTAGATCTCCAGGCGGGTGCCGTCGGGGTCGTGGAAGAAGATGCCGCCGGACGCCGAGCCCTCGCGGTGGGCGACGACTCCCTCGTAGGCGAACTCCACCCCGTAGGCGCGCAGGGAGCTCTCGTACGCCCTCACCTGTTCGACGCTGTCCACCTCCAGGGCGAGGTGGTGCAGGCCGGCGCGCGTGGTGTCGTACGACCCCTGCGCCTGCTGCCAGAGCGTGAGGACCGGGCGGTCGTCCTCGCCCTCGGCGCCCAGGAACGCGTACCTGCGGTCCTCCTCCTTGCTCTCGCCGAGCAGCCGGAAGCCGAGCGCGACCTGGTAGAAGGCGAGCGAGCGGTCGAGGTCGGTGACGTTCAGGCCGACGTGGCCGGTGCGGAGTGCCATGGTGATCCCCTCTGGAAGCTAACCTCTATCGATGACATTAGGGGTTAGAACAGGAGAGCGTCAACCGGTCACGTACTCTTGAGTGGTTAGCCCAGGTCAGCAGCAGAGGGAGCCGTCAGATGTCCGTCACCCGTGACCCGCGTCCGCTGACCGGTGAGCCGGTCTCGCTCGATCTCCTCAACACCCGGTGGAATCGCGAGGGCGCGACGCAGGACCTGCTGACGGACACGGACGGGCTGGCGGTGTGGCTGGCCGCGAACGCGCTCGACTTCCCCGCCGACGACACGGTGCTCCGGCATGTGCTCCAGGCGCGGGACGCGCTCGCGGCGGTGGTGGACGGGTCTCTCGACGAGGGGGCCGGGCGGGTCGACGCCGTTCTCGGTCACGGGCGGATCCGGGCGACCCTGACCGCCGAAGGGCCCGGCGAGAGCGTCGAGTTCGAGGACGCGTCCTGGGGACCGGCCTGGCTCGCCGTCCGCGACTACCTGAAGCTGCTGAACACCGCCCCCGACCGCATCCGCCACTGCGCCCACGACAGCTGCATCCTGCACTTCTTCGACACCTCGCGGAACGGCACGCGGCGCTGGTGCTCGATGGCCGCCTGTGGCAACCGTGCGAAAGCGTCCCGCCACTACGCGCGCACAAGAGAGGCCTGAGCCCCGGCCGGCTACGCGCGTAGGTCGCAGACGCGCCGCCGAATTGCCCGGGCCTGAACCTATGTGTCCGCTGTGACGTATGGCGGAAGTACGCCACGAGTCCATCCCACCCCGGTCAACTCTCCCCAAACAACCGCCCCTTAGGCAAAGCTGAGCGGTCATCCGGGTTCACATACCGGACTGTCGCGATCGTGTCCCGCCAGACCAGCGGAACCGGTCGCTCCACGCTCGTTCCTTTACCTACAAGGGATGCTGATGACCCCCGACCCTCAGCCCGCTCCGACTTCGGGCGCGAGACGCGTGGCCCGCATAGCCGTGGCCGCAGGCCTGGTGGCCGCGCTCTCCGCGGCCGGGCCGATACCCATGGCCCTCGCCGCGGACCACGCCCCCGCCACACCCGACCCGGGCACCAAGTCCGCGACGGCCAAGCTCGGTTCGAACGACGCGGACCTCCTCGCCGAGGCCAAGGCCGACGGCGCGAAGAACGTCACGATGATGATCGCCACCGCGGCCGGCCAGACCGAGCAGGTCGCCGACCAGCTGGACGCGGTGAAGGGCGGCTCCGTGGGCCGCGCCTACGACAAGCTGGGCTACGTCCGCGCCACCGTCCCGACGGCCAAGGCCGACGCGGCCATCGCCGCCGCCGCGAAGCTCTCCTCCGTGCACGGCATCGACCTGCGCCAGGAGATCGCGCTCGACGACCCGGCGCCGAGCGCCGACACGGCCAAGGGCGCGTCCTCGAAGGCCACGGGCACGTACTCCGGCCCGTCCAAGAGCACCCCCGCCGAGAACCCGTACAACCCGTCCTTCGAGACGGGCGCCGTCGACTTCGTGAAGGACCACCCGAAGGCGGACGGCCGGGGCATCACCATCGGCGTCCTCGACTCGGGCGTGGACCTCGGCCACCCGGCGCTCCAGAAGACGACCACCGGTGAGCGAAAGATCGTGGACTGGGTGACGGCCACCGACCCGCTCCTGGACAGCGACGCCACCTGGCGCCCGATGGTCACCTCGGTGGCCGGCCCCACGTTCACCTACAGCGGCAAGACCTGGACGGCGCCCGCGGGCTCGTACCAGATCAGCACGTTCAAGGAGTCCGCGACGACCGGCGGCGACGCCAAGGGCGACGCCAACCGCGACGGCGACACCACCGACTCCTGGGGCGTCCTCTACGACGCCGCGACCGGCAAGGTCACCGTCGACCTGAACAACAACGCCGACTTCTCCGACGACCAGCCGATGAAGCCGTACAAGGACGGCCACCAGATCGGCTACTTCGGCACCGACGACCCGACGACGGACGTCGTCGAGCGCCAGCCGTTCGTCGTGGAGATCCGCAAGGACGTCCCGATGGACCCGCTCGGCGGGACCTGGGTCGGCAAGAAGGCCGACTTCGTCAACATCGGCGTCATCGAGTCCGAGCACGGCACGCACGTCGCCGGCATCACCGCCGCGAACGGCCTGTTCGGCGGCAAGATGAACGGCGCCGCCCCGGGCGCGAAGATCGTCTCCTCGCGTGCCTGCACCTGGACCGGCGGCTGCACCAACGTCGCCCTCACCGAGGGCATGATCGACCTCGTCGCCAACCGTGGCGTGGACATCGTCAACATGTCCATCGGCGGTCTGCCGGCGCTGAACGACGGCAACAACGCGCGCGCCGAGCTCTACACGCGTCTCATCGACACCTACGGCGTCCAGCTGGTGATCTCCGCGGGCAACTCCGGCCCCGGCGCCAACACCATCGGCGACCCCGGCCTGGCCGACAAGGTCATCTCGGTCGGCGCGGCCATCTCCAAGCAGACCTGGGCCGCCAACTACGGCTCCCAGGTGGAGAAGCCGTACGCGATGATGCCGTTCTCCTCGCGCGGCCCGCGTGAGGACGGCGGCTTCACGCCGACGCTGACCGCGCCCGGCGCCTCGATCAACTCCACCCAGACCTGGCTGCCGGGCTCCCCGGTCGCCGAGGCGGGCTACTCGCTGCCGGCCGGCTACTCGATGCTCCAGGGCACGTCGATGGCGTCCCCGCAGGCCGCGGGCGCTTCGGCGCTGCTGCTGAGCGCCGCCAAGCACAAGGGCATCGAGCTGACGCCCGCCACCCTGCGCACGGCGCTGGCCTCGACCGCCGACCACATCAAGGGTGTGCAGGCGTACGAGGAGGGCGCGGGCCTCATCAACATCGTGGACGCGTGGGAGTCCATCAAGGACGACGCCACGGCGCACGACTACACCGTGAAGGCGCCGGTCGACACCGCGATCGACGACGCGTTGAAGACGCCGGGCTTCGGCACGGGCCTGTACGACCGCGAGGGCGGGCTCAAGGCCGGTGACAAGAAGACGTACGACGTCACCATCACGCGTACGTCCGGCGCCGACAGGGCGATCCGGCACGAGCTGTACTTCGAGAACAACGCCGCCGGTACCTTCCGGATCGTCGGCTCGGACGAGGTCAAGCTCCCGCTGAACCAGCCGGTGACCGTCAAGGTCCAGGCCGCCCCGAAGTCGGCCGGCCTGAAGAGCGCGATCCTCGAGGTCGACGACCCGCGCACCGAGGGCGTCGACAAGCAGATCCTGTCGACCGTCGTGGTCTCCGCGCCGGTCAAGTACACGTACTCCGCGTCGGGTTCGGTGCAGCGCAACAGCACCACGTCGTACTTCGTCACGGTCCCCGAGGGCGCCAAGTCCCTCGAGGTCGCGATCGGCGGGCTGAAGGACAAGAGCCAGACCCGGTTCATCGCGATCCACCCGTACGGCACTCCGGTCGACAACACCGGCACCCCGTACTGCTACCCGAACTACCTCGACGGCAACGGCTGCAAGCCCGACGTGCGCGCGTACGCGGACCCGCAGGCCGGCGTCTGGGAGATCGAGGTCGAGTCGCGCCGTACGTCGCCGCTGCTCGACAACCCGTACAAGCTCGACGTCGCCGTGCTCGGCGCGGCCTTCGACCCGGCGGTCGTGACCGTTCCCGAGGCCAAGGTCGGCACCCCGGCCGCCGCCGCCTGGAAGGTGACGAACAACTTCGCCGCGCTCGACGGCAAGCTGAAGGGCGGCCCGCTCGGTTCCTCGAAGAACGCGCGGCCGACCATCGCCGAGGGCGCGACGCAGGTCACCACGGTCGAGGTGCCCACGGGCGCCAAGTCCCTCGACGTCGCCATCGGCAAGGTCTCGGACGCGGCCGCCGACCTCGACCTGACGGTGAAGAACGCCGCCGGGACGGTCGTCGGGTCGTCCGCGGACGGCGACTCCGAGGAGGCCGTCTCCGTCGCCTCGCCCGCCGCCGGCACGTACACCATCGAGGTCGCGGGCTACTCGGTCCCGTCGGGCTCGACGGCGTACGACTACCAGGACGTGTTCTTCTCGTCCTCGCTCGGCCAGGTCACGGTCGACGAGTCCGCGCCGGTGAAGCTCGGCACGGGTGACTCGGCGACGGTGTCGGGCTCGGTCACCGCCGCGGCCGCGGCGCCGGAGGGACGCGAGTTCTTCGGGCAGGTCCAGCTGGTGAACGCGCGCGGCACGGTCGCGGGCCTGGGCAGCGTGAAGATCGAGAAGGTCACGCCGTAGTCAAGGCCACGCCGTAGTCGTGGTGCGGTCTTGAGGGCGGGCGTCCGGGAACGGGCGCCCGCCCCTTTCTCATTCGCAGATGAGGTTCCGCGACTCGGGCAACGCCTTGCGGATCCAGGCGCGTTCATGGGCGATGTCCTTCTCGCCCGTGGTCCAGATGTCGGGCACCGCGGAGTCGCGCGGGATGCCGATCAGCACGTGGTCGCCCTGGTGGAGCCGTGGGTCGACGTCGTGGTCCATCACGAAGGTGACCTGGTCCTTGCCGGCGGCGGGCTTGTAGTAGCGGTCGACGGCGAGGGCGATGCGGTCCTGGTCGGCACCGGGCACCGGCTCCACGTCCGCCACCGTCCCCTCGACGATGAGCCGGGCACAGGCGACGTACCCCGGCGCGGTCCGGGACGAGGCGTCCGCCTTCCCGCCGCTCGCCTTCGAGTCGGCGGAGACCCCGTCCCCGCCGGACGCGGCGAGCCATCCCATCCCGACGACGGCACCGGCGACGGCGGCCGCGACCAGGGTGCCGAAGGCGACGGCCCGGGCGGCGGGGCGCCGGGAGCGCCTGCCGGGACGGCCCGGGGGACGGCCCGCGTGCTCCCTGGGCGCCGGTACCGGTGCCGGCCGTTCCGCTGCTCCCTCCGGCTCCGCGAGCGCGGCTCCGATGATCCCCAGCTGCTCCCGCAGCACCGCCACGTCCGCCAGCGCCGCCCGGTGCTCCGCCATCAGCGCACCGTCGGTCTCCGCCCCCGCGGGCAGCGGCTCGTCGGTGATCGCGGCCATCAGCGCGTCCACGGCCCGCTCGCCCGCGTCGCTCTCGTTCTCGGCCACGTCACACCACCTCGTCCTCGTGCAGACGGTCGCGCAGGGCGCGGACCGCCGTGTGCAGCCTGCTTTTGACCGTGCCCTCGGGGATGCCGAGCTCCTCGGCTATCCCGCGCACGGGCAGGTCGGCGTAGAAGCGCAGGACGAGGACCTGGCGCTGGGCGTCGGGCAGCTCGTCCAGGCCCTGCGCGACGGCGAGCGAGAGCACGCTGGAGTCCTCGCCGGAGGGGTGCTCCAGCTGCCGCAGCGAGGCCAGGCGCTCCCCCAGCCGCTCCTGGCGGCGCTTGGCCCGGTGCCAGTCCATCGCCAGATTGGAGGCGACCACGGCCGCCCACGCGGAGACGTCACGCGGTGCCTCGTCCCCGCGGGCCACCCGCTCCAGCAGCCGCAGACGGACCTGCTGCACCCCGTCCGGCAGGTCCGCCTGCGGCACCCCGCCGAGCGCGAGCACCGCTCGCACCCGCCGTTCCTGAGCCGCGTCCAGGGGATCGTCCGCACCGGCGTACGCCCCCTGGGCACGGCGCGCCATTCTGCGCAGCACAGCCACCCCTCCCCGCGTTTCCCCTATGACGCCGCAGGCGCCGGAAACGTTCGGCGCCGTTCGGCCCGGTTTCCGGATCGGTGGCAGAGGCGTACGTCACACCGGCACACAGGTCCGGACGACGACGGTACGGCCGCTCCGTACGGCTTCCGGTGCGGGGCGGCCGACGGGCGCATATCTTCGAGGCGGGCCGCCCGGCCGCCGCAGGATCGGGGCCCGGCCGCCGTGCGTGGCGCGTCCCACTCCTCGGGCGGGACGGGAAAGGATTGGACACGCGGCCACCGGTCAGACGCATGATGTAAAGGCTGGACCACGTCATACGCACGCAAAGGGAGTCACCGTGAGGGTCGGAATCGTCGGAGCCACCGGTCAGGTCGGCACGGTCATGCGCAGGATCCTCGTGGAGCGGGACTTTCCGGTCACCGAGCTGCGCCTGTTCGCCTCGGCCCGCTCGGCCGGGTCGGTCGTCGACGGTGTGACGGTGGAGGACGCCTCCACGGCCGACTACACGGGCCTGGACATCGTGCTCTTCTCCGCGGGCGGCGCCACGTCCAGGGCGCTGTGCGAGAAGGTCGCCGCCCAGGGCGCGGTCGTGATCGACAACTCTTCGGCGTGGCGGAAGGACCCGGCCGTACCCCTGGTGGTCGCCGAGGTGAACCCGCACGCGATCGCGGACCGCCCCAAGGGCATCATCGCCAACCCGAACTGCACGACGATGGCCGCGATGCCGGTGCTGAAGCCGCTGCACGAGGAGGCGGGCCTCGAAGCGCTGATCGTCGCCACCTACCAGGCGGTGTCCGGTTCCGGCGTCGCGGGCGTGGCGGAGCTGCACGGCCAGGCGCAGAAGGTGATCGCCGACGCGGACAAGCTCACGCACGACGGCGAGGCGGTCGACTACCCCGAACCGCAGGTCTACCAGCGCCCGATCGCCTTCAACGTCGTGCCCCTCGCCGGCTCCCTCGTCGACGACGGTCTGCACGAGACCGACGAGGAGCAGAAGCTCCGCAACGAGTCCCGCAAGATCCTGGAGATCCCGGCCCTCAAGGTCTCCGGCACCTGCGTCCGCGTCCCGGTCTTCTCCGGCCACTCCCTCCAGGTCAACGCCCGCTTCGCGCGTCCGCTGTCCGTGGAGCGCGCGACGGAGCTGCTGGGCGGCGCGCCGGGCGTGGCCCTCTCGGAGATCCCGACGCCCCTGGAGGCGGCCGGCAAGGACCCCTCGTTCGTGGGCCGCATCCGCGCGGACGAGACCGTCGACAACGGCCTCGCGCTGTTCATCTCCAACGACAACCTCCGCAAGGGCGCCGCGCTGAACGCCGTACAGATCGCGGAGCTGGTGGCGGCCGAGCTGAAGGGCTGACGCCCGCCTGTCGCTTGTGCGGCTGAGGTCGGCCGGCCGCGTCAGGGCCTGCGCACCTCGTACAGGAAGCAGCCGTATTCCACGGCCCGCACATGGACGAGCCGCGTCTCAGGGTCGCCGAAGGCCTCCGCGAAGGCTTCGTCGAAGGCCTGGTCGGCGGCGGCCGCGTCCGGGACCTCCACGAGACGGCCGCCGAGGATCCGGCCGTCGGCGGAGTAGCGGCGGACGGTGCGGTGGGCGCCGGTGAACGGGTGGCCGTCCCCGGCCGGTCCCTCGCACTCGGCCGCATGGATGAAGACCGGCCCCCGCTCGTCGTACGCCCCCGGCTCGGCGCCCGTCTCGGCGGCCCAGCGGCGCAGCGGGGCGTACGAGACGAGGACGATGTGCTCGCCCGGTTCGCTGCGGCGCAGGCAGCAGCGGAGCGGGGCACCGCCCTCGTCGTCGGTGAACGGTACGCGGGGGCGGCCCGCGTCGTCGGTGTCGCGGAGTTCCTTCAGGGCGCTCGGCCCGATCGGGCGTGCGGTGTACGTCGTGCGTGCCGTGTGCGTCGGGTACGTCGTCATGCGTCCAGGCTCGCGCCCGCGCCGTCCGGGCACCGGCGGGAAACGGACATCGCATTCCGTGCAGCTCCCGTGGAAGGATGACGCAACCCACACATAACGAGGAGATGACCGCGTGCCTGGCACAAACCTGACCCGCGAAGAGGCGCAGCAGCGGGCGCAGCTGCTCACCGTTGACTCGTACGAGATCGATCTCGACCTCTCCGGCGCGCAGGAGGGCGGCACCTACCGGTCCGTGACCACGGTGCGCTTCGACTCCGCCGAGACCGGCGCGGAGTCCTTCATCGACCTGGTGGCGCCGACGGTCCACGAGGTGACCCTCAACGGCGACACGCTCGACCCGGCCGAGGTCTTCAAGGACTCGCGGATCGCGCTTGCGGGCCTGCTGGCGGGCCGCAACGTGCTCCGCGTCGTGGCGGACTGCGCTTACACCAACACGGGTGAAGGTCTGCACCGCTTCGTCGACCCCGTCGACCAGCAGGCCTATCTCTACACCCAGTTCGAGGTGCCGGACGCCCGCCGGGTCTTCGCCTCCTTCGAGCAGCCCGATCTGAAGGCGACCTTCCAGTTCACCGTGAAGGCGCCGAGCGGCTGGACCGTCGTCTCCAACTCGCCGACGCCCGAGCCCACGGACGACACCTGGGTCTTCGAGCCGACGCCGCGGATCTCCACGTACATCACGGCGCTCATCGTCGGGCCGTACCACTCGGTGCACAGCGTGTACGAGAAGGACGGCCAGTCCGTTCCGCTCGGCATCTACTGCCGGCCCTCGCTCGCCGAGTTCCTCGACTCCGACGCGATCTTCGAGGTCACCCGGCAGGGCTTCGACTGGTTCCAGGAGAAGTTCGACTACGCGTACCCCTTCGGCAAGTACGACCAGCTCTTCGTGCCGGAGTTCAACGCGGGCGCGATGGAGAACGCCGGCGCCGTCACCATCCGCGACCAGTACGTGTTCCGGTCCAAGGTGACCGACGCCGCGTACGAGGTGCGCGCCGAGACGATCCTGCACGAGCTGGCCCACATGTGGTTCGGCGACCTCGTGACCATGGAGTGGTGGAACGACCTGTGGCTGAACGAGTCGTTCGCCACGTACACGTCCATCGCCTGCCAGGCGTATGCGCCCGGCTCGCGCTGGCCGCACTCCTGGACCACCTTCGCCAACTCCATGAAGACGTGGGCGTACCGGCAGGACCAGCTGCCCTCCACCCACCCGATCATGGCCGAGATCAACGACCTCGACGACGTGCTCGTCAACTTCGACGGCATCACGTACGCCAAGGGCGCCAGCGTCCTGAAGCAGCTCGTCGCGTATGTCGGCATGGACGAGTTCTTCGCGGGCGTGCAGGCGTACTTCAAGCGTCACGCGTTCGGGAACACGCGGCTCAGCGATCTGCTGGGGGCGCTGGAGGAGACCAGCGGCCGTGACCTGAAGAACTGGTCGGAGAAGTGGCTCCAGACGGCCGGTATCAACATCCTGCGTCCTGAGATCGCCACCGACGCGGACGGTGTCATCACCTCGTTCGCCATTCGCCAGGAGGCGCCGGCCCTGCCCGCCGGTGCCAAGGGCGAGCCGACGCTGCGGCCGCACCGCATCGCGGTCGGCCTGTACGACCTCGACGAGGCGAGCGGCAAGGTCGTGCGCGGCGAGCGGGTGGAGCTGGACGTGGACGGTGAGCTGACCGCCGTTCCGCAGCTGGTCGGCAAGCGCCGTCCGTCGGTGGTCCTGCTCAACGACGACGACCTGTCGTACGCGAAGGTCCGCCTCGACGAGGAGTCCCTCGCGTTCGTGACGGAGCACCTCGGTGACTTCGAGGCCTCCCTCCCCCGCGCCCTGTGCTGGGCCTCGGCCTGGGACATGACGCGTGACGCCGAGCTGGCGACCCGCGACTACCTGTCCCTGGTCCTGTCGGGCATCGGCAAGGAGTCCGACATCGGTGTCGTGCAGTCGCTGCACCGCCAGGTGAAGCTGGCGATCGAGCTGTACGCCGACCCGGCCGCCCGCGAGAACCTGGTGAACCGCTGGACGGACGCCACGCTGGCGCATCTGCGCGCGGCCGAGGCGGGCAGCGACCACCAGCTGGCCTGGGCGCGTGCCTTCGCGGCGACCGCGCGTACGCCGGAGCAGCTGGACCTGCTGGAGGGGCTGCTGGAGGGCACGCAGACGATCGAGGGCCTGGCCGTCGACACCGAGCTGCGGTGGGCGTTCGTGGAGCGGCTCGCGGCCGTGGGCCGGTACGACGAGACGGAGATCGCCGGCGAGTACGAGCGGGACCGCACGGCGGCCGGTGAGCGGCACGCGGCGACCGCCCGGGCCGCGCGGCCGACCGAGGAGGCGAAGGCGGAGGCCTGGGCCTCGGTCGTCGAGTCGGACAAGCTGCCGAACGCCGTGCAGGAGGCGGTGATCTCGGGCTTCGTGCAGACCGACCAGCGTGAGCTGCTGGCCCCGTACACGGACAAGTACTTCGCGGCGGCCAAGGACGTGTGGGACTCGCGCTCGCACGAGATGGCGCAGCAGATCGTGGTCGGGCTCTACCCGGCGGTCCAGGTCTCGGAGGAGACGCTCAGGAAGACGGACGAGTGGCTGGCCTCGGCCGACCCCAGCCCGGCACTGCGGCGGCTGGTCTCGGAGTCCCGGTCGGGCGTGGAGCGGGCCCTGAAGGCGCAGGCGGCGGACGCGGCCGCGGCGTAACCGGAGTTACGTGAACGAGGGCGCCCGGCATCCCGCCGGGCGCCCTCTGCCGCGCTCAGGAGCCGTTGGGGGTGGTCGCGGTCGTTGCGGTGGTCGCGGTCGGCGCGGTCGGCGCGCTCGGCGCAGCGGTCGCACCCGGCACAGTCGGCGCGGCAGTCGCCGTCGGCACACTCGGCGCAGCGGTCGCCGTCGGCGCGCCCGGCACAGCGGCCGCGCCCGGCGCGGTGGTTGCGGCGTTCGAGTTCGGCCCGGCGTCCAGCGGAACCGCCGTGGTTTCACGGTGTCGGCGTCGGTCCTGGGCGCGGGGCCTGAGCTGGCCGAAGACCGTCGCGCCGAAGGCCACGGCCATGCCCGCCAGCTGCACCGGCGTCAGCGCCTGGCCGAGGGCGGCCCAGCCGATGACGGCCGCGGTGAGCGGGGAGAGCGGGCCGAGGAAGGTGACCTGGGTCGCGGTGAGCCGGCCGATGCCGCGGAACCAGAGCCAGTACGCCACCGCCGTGTTCGCCAGCGCGAGATAGAGGTAGCCGCCGATCGCCCGGCCGTCCAACGCGGGCGGCGTCCCCTCGACGAGCAGGGCGATCGGGGCGATCAGCAGTCCGCCCGCGGTGAGCTGCCAGGCGGTCAGGGCCAGCGGGCCGACCCCGGCCGGGCGCCCCCACCGCTTGGTGAGCACGGTGCCGGTGGACATGGAGGCGGTGGCGGCGAGGGCGGCGAGCACACCGAGGGGGTCGAGCGCGCCGGCCGCCTTCAGCACGACCAGGCTGACACCCAGGGCCGCCGCGATACCGGTCAACAGCGTACGAACGGTCGGTCGCTCACTGAGCAGCGCCGCCGCCAGCCCGGCCACGAACAGCGGACCCACCGAGCCCACGACCGCCGCCATGCCGCCGGGCAGCCGGTACGCGGAGAGGAACAGCAGCGGGAAGAAGGCGCCGATGTTCAGCGCACCCAGCACCGCCGACTTCCACCACCAGGCGCCGCGCGGAAGCACCCGGGCGAGGGCGAGCAGGAGCAGCCCGGCGGGCAGGGCGCGCATCAGGCCCGTGAACAGCGGACGGTCCGCCGGCAGGAACTCGGTGGTGACGGCGTAGGTGCTGCCCCAGGAGACGGGGGCGAGCGCGGTGAGCGCTATGAGCGGGGCACGCGTGGAGCCGTTCTTGGTCATCTGGGCACACCCTCGGTCGATATGGACTGGCGGTAAGTAGCTTAGCGCTAAGCTACTTACTGGCAACCCACTTTCTTGCGGGTGACCGAACGGCGACGGATACTCCCTCCATGAACGCGAGCCGCCCGATCACACCCCCCAAGGACCCCGTCGACGCGATCATCGAGCAGTGGGCCGCCGCCCGGCCGGACCTCGACACCGCCGCGATGGAGGTCTTCGGGCGCGTCTTCCGGCTCTCGCGGACGATGGGCGACCGGATGGAGAAGGCGTACGAGCGGTTCGGGATCTCGCGCGGCGAGTTCGACGTGCTGGCGACCCTGCGCCGTTCCGGCGAGCCGTACACCCTCTCGCCCCGCCAGCTCTCGGCGACGCTGATGCTCACCACCGGCGGGATGACCGGCCGCCTGGACAAGCTGGAACGGGCGGGGCTGCTGCGCCGCTCCCCCGACCCGCACGACCGGCGCGGGCTCCAGGTGACGCTCACGGACGAGGGGTTCCGGCTGATCGACGAGGCGGTGGAGGCCGGGCTCGCCGTCCAGACGGAGGCGCTCGACGCCCTCGACGCGCAGCAGGCCGGCCAACTGGCCGACCTGCTGCGTCAGTTGCTCGCCGGAACCGTCAGCCCCGCCCCAGGGAACTGACCAGCGCCGCCTCGACCTGAGCGGCGTCGCGAGCGTGCGCCGCCCAGGCGACGTAGATGGCCTCCTGATGCCGACATGCCGGGGCTTCCGTCGGCGCCGGGGCCGCCCGGCGCGCACGCCGGGGTGAAACGCGTCGAGGGAGCCCGCGCACCCTTGGGTGCGCGGGCTCCCTCGACGGAAGTGAGAAGGGTGGTGAGTCGTCAGCCCTGCTTCGGCTGCTTGTGGGACTTCTCGCCGACGATCACGAGACCGGCGATGACCACGAACAGCACGATCGGTGCCGCGACGAAGAGACCCAGCGTGTCGATCACGCTCAGCCCCGGGCCGGGGTCGTCGCCGTCGTCGCGGACCACCGCGAGCGCGGGGGACGACATGAGCAGCATCATCAGCGTCGTACCGGCAGCCAGGGCGCCGGCGCGCAGGGCGTTCTTCTTGTCCACGGTGCCAACGTAGCGAACGCCCGAACGAACCGCGCGCCCGGGGTGCCGTTCGGGAGACCGGGGAACCGCGCAAGACCCGCCGCCGCGCCCCTCCCCCGACCTCAGCCCCGCTCCCCGCACCTCGCGCCGCCCGGCGCCCCGCCCCCCGCCGGAAGGCCCCGCAGCACATCCACCAACGCGTGCAACCGCGGCGCGGCCGCCAGCTCCTCCAGCGTCACCGGACGGCCCCGCGCATCGGCGATCGGCAGACGCCAGTTCGGATACTGGTCCCACGTACCCGGCAGGTTCTGCGGGCGCCGGTCGCCCACCGCGTCCGGCAGCCACAGGCCGACCAGCCGGGCCGGGGTGCGCAGCAGAAAGGCGTGCACGGCCTGGATCTCGGCCTCCTCGGACACCGAGCAGATGCCCCCGCTCGCACCCTTGAGCAGTCCGAGCCGGGCCAGCAGGGCCAGCCATTCCGCCGTGTCCGCCGCCGCCGCGGCCCGCTCCTCCTCCAGCGGCCGGGCCAACAGGCCGAGACGGTCGCGGAGTTCGACGTGCGCGCCGGTGAGCCGGGCGGCGGTCGGCGGCAGGTCGTGGGTGGTGGCGGTGGCCAGGCAGTCCGCGCGCCAGCGCTCGGGCGGCAGCGGCAGCCCGTCCCCCTCCCAGTCCCGTTCGAACCACAGCACCGACGTGCCGAGCACGCCGCGCGCGTGCAGCGTCTCGCGCACCCCGGGTTCGACCGTGCCGAGGTCCTCGCCGATCACCAGTGCCCCGGTGCGCGATGCCTCCAGGACGAGGATCGCGAGCATCGCCTCGGCGTCGTACCGGACGTACGTTCCCTCCGTGGGCGGCCGCCCCTGCGGCACCCACCACAGCCGGAACAGCCCCATCACGTGGTCGATGCGCAGGGCGCCCGCGTATCGGAAGAGGGCGCGGAGCAGACGGCGGTACGGGGCGTAGCCGGACTCGGCGAGGCGGTCCGGTCGCCAGGGCGGCAGGCCCCAGTCCTGGCCGAGCGCGTTGAAGGCGTCGGGCGGGGCGCCCACCGACATGCCCGCGGCGAAGTACTCCTGCTGCGCCCAGGCGTCGGCGCCGACGGGATGGACGCCGACCGCGAGGTCGTGCACGAGTCCGACCGCCATGCCCGCGTCACGCGCGGCCCGCTGAGCGGCGGCGAGCTGCTCGTCGGTCAGCCAGGCGAGCCAGGCGTGGAAGTCGACGCGGTCCATCAACTCGCCGCGCGCCCGGGCGGTCTCGGCCGAGCGCGGGTCGCGCAGCCCGGCCGGCCAGCCGTGCCCATCGGCCCCGTACACCTCGGCCAGCGCGCACCACGTCGCGTGGTCCTCCAGCGCCTCGCCCTCCTCGGCGAGGAAGTCGACGTAGGCGGCGCGCCGTCCGGGTCCGAGGGGCACGGCGTGCACGCGTTCCAGCGCCTCCCGCTTCAGCTCCCATACGGCGTCGCGGTCGATCAACGCGCCCTTTCGCAGGACGGATTCGCGCAGCCGGGCGGCGCGGTCGAGGAGCGTACGGACCGGACCGGGGTCGTCGACGTACGCGAACTCGGGAACGTCCTCGACACGCAGGTGCACCGGGTCGGGGTAGCGGCGGGAGGAGGGGCGGTACGGGGACGGGTCGGTGGGGTCGCCCGGCACGGCCACGTGCAACGGGTTGAGCTGCACGAATCCGGCGCCGAGCGCCCGGCCCGCCCAGGCGGCCAGCTCGGCGAGGTCACCGAGGTCGCCCATGCCCCAGGAGCGCTGGGAGAGGAGGGAGTAGAGCTGGACGAGGAGTCCGTAGGCGCGTCCGGGCGGCGCGGACAGCCGGGCGGGCGCGACGACGAGATGGGCGTCGGCGCTGCGGCCGTCCGGTGCGGTGATGTGTAACGCGTGGACACCGGGCGGGAGCTGCTCGGCCGAGGCGCGGGTCTCGCCCTGTTCGGTCTCGATGCGCAGGCGGGTGCCGTCCGGCAGGTCGGTCAGCGCGGCGGGCGGCTGTTCGCCCCAGCACACGACGGTCGGCGGCAGCAGCCGCCGGCGCAGCTCCGTCTCGCGCGCCGCGAGGGCACGGTGTACGGCGTCCGGGGTGCCCGCGTCGACGCCGAGCGCGGCGAGGGCCGTGGTGACGGCGGCGTCCGAAGCGGCGACCGTCCGGCCCGGGGAGGGGCTGTAGGAGGTGGCAACGCCATGGAGCGCGGCGAGCCGCGCCAGCGGCGCCTCACCGACACCGTGGGCCTCGTGGGCCCCATCGGTCTCGTCGGCGCCATGGATCCCGTCGGCCGCATGAGCCCGGTCGGCCTCACCGGGTTCGTCCGTCTCGCTCTCACCCGTCTCGGCCGGGGGCATCTAGAACCCCGCGGGGTCCGGGCCGGCGGCGGTACCCGTGGCCGTGGGCTCACTGGTCAGGGGGGTGGCGTCGGCGAGCGGGGGCTCGCTGGTGAGGGGCTCGGCGTCGGGCAGGGGCGGCTCGCTGGTGAGCGGCGCCTCGGCGCCGGCCCCTTCGGCGCTGAAGGCGTACAGCAGGTGCTCGGGTCCGGCGGACGGCTCCGCCTCAGGTTTGGACAGGGCCGAGAGCAGAAGATGTGCCGATGCGGCCACGGGGGCCTCCTTGGCGTCGTCGGGAAGCGGGTGAAATCAGCCCTACCCAGTCGACGCGTTTGCAGACGTGCAAGGCCGGACAACGTGCGTCAGGTCACCGACCGTGCACGAAAGACTCTCACGAACTCCGCTATTCACTCGCTACATATATCCAGTGCATAATGATCTGCATGAGCACCCGCCACATCCTGCTCGGACTGCTCGCCGCAGGGCCGAGCCATGGCTACGACCTCAAGCGGCGGCACGACGAGCGGTTCCCGCAAGCGCGGCCCCTCGCCTACGGGCAGGTCTATACGACGTTGCAGCGCCTGGTCCGCGACGGTCTCGCCGAGGTCGACGGGACCGATTCCGACGGCGGCCCCGAGCGCACCCTGTACCGCTCCACCGACGACGGCTCCCTGGAGCTGACCCGCTGGGCCGGTGAGATCACCCCGCCCGCTCCCTTCGTGACGAACGAGATCTTCGCCAAGGTCGTCGTCGCGATCCTCGCCTCGGGGGACCCGGCCGCGTACCTGAGCGCACAGCGTGCCGCGCACATGGCACGGATGCGGGAGCTCACGGCCGTGAAGACCGCATCCGGCGCCGATCTGGCGACCGTCCTCTCGGCCGACTACGCCCTCAACCACCTCGACGCCGATCTGCGCTGGATGACCACCACAGGCGCCCGGCTCACCACTTTGACCGCGGAGGTCGACGCAGCATGAGCAACCCACTCCTCGCGGCCCGGGGACTCGTCAAAGCCCACGGCTCCACCCCGGCACTGCGCGGCGCCTCGGTGGAGCTCCGGGCGGGCGAGATCCTCGCCGTCACCGGGGCCAGCGGCAGCGGCAAGTCCACGCTGCTGCACTGCCTCGCCGGGATAGTCCGCCCGGACGAGGGTGCCGTCGTCTACGGCGGCGAACGCCTCGACCAGCTCCCGGAGAACCGGCTGAGCGAGCTGCGGCGCACGGAGTTCGGCGTGGTGTTCCAGTTCGGACAGCTGATCCCCGAGCTGACCGCGCTCGACAACGTGGCGCTGCCCCTGCTCCTCGCGGGCACCTCACGCAAGGCGGCGCAGGAGCGGGCGGGCGAATGGCTGGAGCGGTTCGGCGTCCGCGGGCAGGAGGAGTCGCGGCCCGGCGAGCTGAGCGGCGGCCAGGCACAGCGGGTCTCCCTGGCGCGGGCCCTGGTGACCGGCCCGAAGGCGGTCTTCGCGGACGAGCCGACCGGCGCGCTCGACTCCCTCGCCGGGGAGCAGGTGATGACCGCGCTGACCCACACGGCCCGCGAGTCCGGCACGGCGGTGCTGCTGATCACGCACGACGCGCAGGTGGCGGCGTACGCGGACCGGGAGGTGTCGCTGCGGGACGGGGTCGTGATCGCCGCCGGACACCTCCCGAGCGGGGCCGACACGTCGGCGGAGGTGACTCGATGAGGACCGATCTCCGGCTCGCCCTGCTGCTGATCCGCGGCTCCGACCGGCGTGAGTGGTGGCGGGTCGCGCTCACGGCGGTGGGCGCGATGGGCGCCACGGGGCTCGCCCTGGGCGCGACGGCGATCGTCTCGCTCCGGGGGCAGTACAACGTGCCCCTCGCGAACGGGCTGCTGAACCAGCCCGGGGAGCGCTCGGGCGTGATCCTCACGCTGCTGCTCCTGCTGGTCCCCGTGCTCGGCTTCCTCGGGCAGTGCGCCCGCATCGGCGCACTGCACCGCGACCGGCGGCTGGCCGGACTGCGCCTCGCGGGCGCCACGCCGGGCCAGGTGCGGCGGATCGCCGCCCTGGAGGCGGGGCTCACCTGTCTGCTCGGCTCGGTGGTCGCCACCGTCTTCGCCGCGCTGCTCCTGCTGAGCCAGTGGCAGCATCCGCCGGCGACGGTCTGGGCCGGGTTCGCGCTGGTCATGGTGGCCGTACCGCTGCTGGGCGTGCTGGTGAGCACCCTCGCGCTGCGTCGGGTGATCGCCTCCCCGCTGGGCTGGGTGCGCCGGGTGCGCCCGCAACCGGGCAAGGGCCGGGGTCCGGGCCTCGCGTTCATCGCGGCGGCGCTGGTCCTCCTCACCGTGGGCCTCGTCATCACTCCGGGCACCTTCGGCGGGTTCGGCACGGCCCCGCTGCTGATCTTCACCGTGGTGGTCGTCACCGGTATGGGCGCCGTCTGGCTGACCGGCGCCACCGCCCGGCTCACGGGCCGGCTCCTCGCGGCGCGCACCGGGAACCCGGCGACCCTGATCGCGGCGGAACGGCTGCGCGACGACCCGTGGGCCGCCGCCCGCACCCATGCCGCCGTCCTGCTGGTGACCGTCGTCGGGACGGCATTCGTGGGCATCCGTCAAACGCTGCTCGCCGGCCTGACCGGGCGCGACAGGCGGATGTTCGCCGACAACATGTCCTTCTACACCACCGGCATCAATCTGACGGGAGCCGCCATCCTCGTCGCCCTGGGGATCACGCTCGCGGGGCTCGCCGTAGGCACCGCGGAATCGCTCGCCGCGCGCCGCCGGGGCCTGTCCGCGCAGGCCGCCGCCGGGGTGCCGAGGCCGGTCCTGGCCAAGGCCCTGCTCCTGGAGACCGCCCTGCCGCTCGCCCCCGCGGTGGCGCTGGCCGGCCTCGGCGGCATCGGCATCGGCGTCTTGTACGCGGCGGCGTTCGGTGAGGGCATACCCGTGCTGCCGCTGCTGGTGCCGCCGGCCGTGTACGCGGCCTGCCTGCTCGCCGCGGCGGCCTCCCTGCCGCGTCTGCGCCGCTCGGTACACCCGGCGGAACTGCGCTACGCCTGACTGTCCGGCACGGGATGCGTCCGGCCCGGCCGCCACCGGACCCGGCCGACACCGGACGCGCGACGGTCCGGCCCCGGGGGCACAGGGGACTTCCGGGGCCGGACCGAAAGGCGTGCGGGCCAAAGGCGGGCGGGCAATACGAAGGCCCGGGTCGTCAGGCGGAGATGCCGTCGATCCGGGCCATCGCGTCGTCCGCGCCGTACGGCTGTAGGTAGGGCAGCCAGCGCGGGTCCCTATGCCCGGTGCCGATGATGCGCCAGGCCAGACCCGTGGGCGGAGCGGGTTTGTGGCGCAGCCGCCAGCCGATCTCGAAGAGGTGGCGGTCGGCCTTGACGTGGTTGCAGCGGCGGCAGGACGCCACCACGTTGTCCCAGGCGTGCTGACCCCCGCGGCTGCGCGGGATGACGTGGTCGACGCTGGTTGCGACGCCACCGCAGTACATGCACCGGCCGCCGTCGCGGGCGAACAACGCCCGCCGGGTCAGCGGAACGGGCCCCCGGTAAGGGACCCGTACGAACCTCTTCAGCCGGACCACGCTGGGTGCGGGGACAGTAACGGTTGCGCTGTGCATGAAGGCGCCGGATTCCTCGAGGCAGACTGCCTTGTTCTCAAGGACGAGGACGAGCGCGCGGCGGAGCGGTACGACGCCGAGTGGCTCGTACGACGCGTTGAGGACCAGGACATGCGGCACGGATGCCTCCTTGTACGCCGGCGGCGCGTGGCTCGCGCCGGGACGATCTGCAGTCAGTCTCCCCTCTTGCCTGGTGGAAGCGCCACCATGTCCCGGTAACGGGCTGGGAGTGTTTTCGACCACACCTTTCTTGCTCCCCGGGACCACACCCCGTTCATCCCCAGGTGAGCACGGTCTCTCCCTCGAACATCGCAACGATCCACACACGATGCCCCGTTAGTGTGGTGGGTCTGCCCGTCCGGTGACATTTCCGTGACCTTGACGACCTTGACCGCTTCGCCGGGGGCAGACGCAGCACCTGGAGGTACCTGCCGTGTCCTTGCCCGCCGTCCTACTGGCCGCCGGTGTCACACCGTCCCCGTCTCCCTCGCAGACGACGGACCCGGCCACCGCCACGCTCCAGGACGCCCAGCACAGCGCGACGAACGCCGCGAGCTGGGTCTCGCAGAACTGGTCCACGTGGCTGGCGATCGGTCTGCGCGTCCTGCTGATCCTGGTGATCGCGGGCGTGCTGAGAGTGGTGGTGCGGCGGGCGATCACCAAGCTGATCGACCGCATGAGCCGCACGGCGGAGGGGGTCGACGGCACGGCGCTCGGCGGTCTCCTGGTGAACGTGGAGCGCCGCCGCCAGCGTTCCCAGGCGATCGGCTCGGTACTCCGCTCGGTGGCGTCGTTCCTGATCCTCGGCACCGCCGCCCTGATGATCCTCGGCACCTTCGAGATCAACCTGGCCCCGCTGCTGGCGTCGGCCGGTGTCGCGGGTGTCGCGATCGGTTTCGGCGCCCGGAACCTGGTCACCGACTTCCTCTCCGGCGTCTTCATGATCCTGGAGGACCAGTACGGGGTCGGCGACACGGTCGACGCGGGCGTCGCGTCCGGCGAGGTCATCGAGGTGGGCCTGCGCGTGACCAAGCTGCGCGGCGACAACGGCGAGATCTGGTACGTCCGCAACGGCGAGGTCAAGCGCATCGGCAACCTCTCCCAGGGCTGGGCGACGGCGGGCGTGGACGTGACCGTCCGCGCCTCCGAGGATCTGGACCGGGTGAAGGCCACGCTCGACGACGTCGCCGAGCGGATGAGCAAGGAGGAGCCCTGGAACGAGCTCCTCTGGGGCCCGATCGAGGTCCTCGGCCTGGACAGCGTCCTGCTGGACTCGATGGTGGTCCATGTCTCGGCGAAGACGATGCCGGGCAAGGCTGCAGCCGTGGCCCGCGAGCTGCGCTGGCGCATCAAGCGCGCCTTCGACGCGGCGGACATCCGCATCGTGGGCGGCCTCCCGTCCCAGCCGGACGGGGACCCGGTCCCCGACCCGACGGCGACGGTCGCGGCCCCCTCGGTCTACTCGAACACGGCGTCCCCGCAGGCGGAGGCGGCATCCCCGCTCACGCCGCCCGTGCGCCCCGCGCCGAAGTAGGCGGCACGAGAGAAACAGGCCGTACGAGAGAAACAGGCCCTACAGAGAAGCAGGCCGTACGAGAGAGGCGGCGCCCGGGACACACGGGGCGCCGCCTCTCGGCATGTTCGGGGAACCCGTCGCCGCCTCTCCGCGCGTACAGGGAACCCGTAGCCACCTCTCCGCGCGTCGCGCTCTCAGCCGGTCAAAGGGCGTGCGTTCCGGCAACTGCGCCCCCGCGCGCCCCTTTCCGCCGGGCCGAGCGCGTCTGCCCCGTCGTGCACCGGCTGGGGAGGGGGGAGATCTCCCGCACGGCCGCGGGCTGCCACGTAACGACTTGGTTGCCCGCCCGTGGCCGGTATTGACGCCTCCGCCACCCCCGGCCTACGTTCCTCCCACCAATAGGAAACTTTCCTAACAATGATCTCGCGATGGACTTCCCGGCGGTCACGCTGGGAAGCTGGGCAGTCGAAAGGCAGGTGGCGACACACATGGCAGGATCCGCCGGCACGCCGGGCACCCCGCGCGTCCTGCGCGCCATGAACGACCGCGCCGCCCTCGACCTGCTCCTCGAGCACGGCCCGCTCAGCCGCACCCGCATAGGCAAGCTCACCGGACTGTCGAAGCCCACCGCCTCCCAGCTCCTGGCCCGCCTCGAAGCCGCCGGGCTCGTCCTGATGACCGGCACCAGCGAAGGACGCCCCGGACCCAACGCCCAGCTCTACGTGGTCAATCCGGGCGCGGCCCACGCGGCCGGGCTCGACGTCACCCCCGAGCGCATCCTCGCCGCCGTCGCCGACGTCACCGGGCGGACCGTGGGCGCGTACGAACTGCCGACCCCCGGCCGGCGCCCGGCCCAGCCCGTCGTACGGCAGGTCACCGACGCCCTGGACGGCGCGGTGAAGGCCGCCGGCCTGGCCCGGGACGACATCCACCGGCTCGTCATCGGCACCCCCGGCGCCTTCGACCCCAACACCGGCCGGCTGCGCTACGCCTCCCACCTCCCCGGCTGGCACTCCCCCACCCTCCTCGACGAACTCGCCGCCGCACTGCCGATGCCGGTCGAGTACGAGAACGACGTCAACCTCGTCGCGATCGCCGAGCAGCGGCTGGGCGCGGCGCGCGGGCACGCGGACTTCGTACTGCTGTGGAACGAGGGCGGACTCGGCGCCGCCCTCGTCCTCGGCGGCCGGCTGCACCGCGGCTGGACCGGCGGCGCCGGCGAGGTCGGCTTCCTGCCCGTGCCCGGCGCACCCCTGGTCCGCCAGGTGACCCGGGCCAACAGCGGCGGCTACCAGGAGCTGGCCGGTTCCCAGGCCATACCCGAGCTGGCCCGCGAGCTCGGCATCGAGGACATACCGCCGGGCCCGTACGCCGAGGTCGCCGCCACCCTCGTCGAGCGGGCCGCCGGCCACGACGACGGCCCCTACCGGCAGTTGCTGCGCACGTACGCCACCGGTCTCGCCACCGGTCTCGCCTCGCTGGTCTCCGTACTCGACCCCGAACTCGTCGTCCTCAGCGGCACCTCGCTCAGCAGGGGCGGCGAGCCGCTGCGGGCCCTGGTGCAGGCCGAGCTGGAGGACCTGGCCGCGTCCCGGCCGCGCCTCGTCGTCGGCGACGTCCACGAACACCCCGTGCTGCGCGGCGCGTTGGAGAGCGCGCTGGCGGCCACCCGCGACGAGGTCTTCGACACCTCCCGCTGAGTACACCCTCCCGCTGAGCACACCTCCCGTCGAGCGCACCTCCCACCGAGTACACCTCCCGTCGAGCGCACCTCTCGCCGAATCACCCCCAAGCCCGAGCCCGCACTCGCCCCGTCCCGCCCGCCCCTCCGAGGGAGACCCCGTCATGCCCGCAATGTCCAGAAAGGTGGCTGTCGCGCTGGCCGCGTCCGCCTCGATAGCCCTCCTCGCCACCGCCTGTACCGGCCAGTCCGACGCCGGCGCGAACGACGACGCGTCCAAGGACACGACGATCAACTTCTGGCATGCGTGGAGCGCGCCGGGCGAGGTCAAGGCCGTGCGGTCGCTGGTCGCGGGCTTCGAGAAGGCGCACCCCAACATCCACGTCGACATCGTCGCCAACATGACCGACGACAAGATCAACCAGGCGCTGCGCGCCGGCGGTGACAAGGCCCCGGACGTCATCTCCTCCTTCACCACCAACAACGTCGGCAAGTTCTGCTCCTCCGGTGCCCTCGTCGACCTCAACCCCTTCTTCAAGAAGGCGGGCGTCGACCCGGCCACCACCTTCCCGAAGGCGATGAACGAGTACACCCAGTTCGACGGCAACCGCTGCGCGGCGCCGCTGCTGGGCGACGCGTACGGGCTCTACTACAACAAGACCGCCTTCAAGAAGGCCGGGATCACCAGCCCCCCGAAGACCTGGTCGGAATTCGAGAAGGACGCCAAGAAGCTCACCCTCACCAAGGGCGACTCCTACAAGCAGCTCGGCTTCATGCCGAACTACCACGGCTGGGAATCGACCACCGAGCACTACTTCGCGCAGTTCTCGCCGACGTACTTCGACCGGAGCGGCAAGTCGAACGTCGCCGAGGACCCCGCGTTCGAGGCCGGGTTCACACTCCAGAAGAAGCTCGTGGACGAGCTCGGCGGCTACAAGAAGCTGGAGACCTACCGCGCCACGCTCGGTGACGAGTGGGGCCCCAAGCACCCCTTCCACACCGGCCAGGTCGCGATGCAGCTGGACGGCGAGTGGCGCCTGGGCATGGCCGAGGAGGCCAAGCCTGACTTCGAGATCGGGGTCGCGCCACTGCCCGTCCCCGACGACCGGGCCGACCAGTACGGCAAGGGCTACATCACCGGCACCATCACCGGCATCGCCGCCACCAGCAAGAAGCAGAACGCGGCCTGGGAGTTGGTGAAGTACATGACCACGGACACGGACGCGGTGGTCGGCTTCGCCAACGACATCCACAACGTGCCCTCCACGCTCGCGGCCCTCAAGTCCCCGAAGCTGACGTACGACCCGCGCTTCAAGACGTTCCTGGACATCGCCGCCGACCCGAACTCGACCACGACTCCCGCCTCCGTCAACGGCGGTGTGTACCTCGTGACCATCCAGGAGTTCGGCTACGCCTACGAGAGCGGCAGGGCCAAGGACCTCAAGGCGGGCCTGGCGGGGACCGCGAAGCAGATCGACACGGACATCGCGCAGGCCAAGTAGCCATGACCACGTACACGCTGCGTGCCAAACGCCGCCGGGCGGCGTTCAGGACGGCCGCCTTCATGTCGCCCTGGCTGATCGGCTTCACGGTCTTCTTCGCGTATCCGCTGATCTCGACGGTCTACTTCTCGTTCATGCACTACGACGGCTTCAAGCCGCCGACGTGGAGCGGGACGAAGAACTGGACGTACGTCTTCGAGCACTACCCGCTGTTCTGGCCCGCGTTGCGCAACACCCTGTGGCTGGTCCTCGTCATGGTGAGCCTGCGCGTCGTCTTCGGGCTGGGCGTCGGGCTCCTCATCACGAAGATCAAGACGGGCACGGGCGTCTTCCGCACCCTCTTCTACCTGCCCTACCTCGCCCCGCCCGTCGCCGCCACCATGGCCTTCGCCTTCCTCCTCAACCCCGGCACCGGGCCGGTCGACTCGATCCTGGAGAAGGCGGGCATCCCGGCGCCCGGCTGGTTCAACGACCCCACCTGGTCCAAGCCCGCCCTGACCCTGCTCGCCCTGTGGGGCATCGGCGACCTGATGGTCATCTTCATGGCCGCACTGCTCGACGTCCCCCAGGAGCAGTACGAGGCGGCGGAGCTGGACGGCGCGTCGGCCCTTCAGCGCTTCCGGTACGTGACGCTCCCGAACATCTCGCCGATCATGATGTTCGCCGTGGTCACCGGCGTGATCCAGACCATGCAGTACTACACCCAGCCACTGATCGCCGGAAAGGTCGCGTCGGGCGTCATCCAGGGCGCCGGTACGCAGTTCGAGCCGGGCTACCCCGACAAGTCGACGCTCACCCTGCCCCAGCTCGTCTACAACCTCGGTTTCCAGCGCTTCGACTACGGCTCCGCCTGTGTGGTCGCGCTCGTGCTGTTCGCCCTGTCCATGGTGTTCACCGCGTTCCTGATGCGGCGCCGGGGCGGCCTCATCCAGGCAGGTGACTGACCATGACCCAAGTGCTGGACAAGCCGGTGGAGTTGACGACAACGGTCTCCCCGGCCGAGCGCACCGCCCGGCGCCGGGCCCTGCTGGAGTGGGTCGCGGTCCACTCGCTGGGCGTGGCGGCGGCCCTCTTCTTCGTCCTCCCCTTCGTGTTCGTGTTCCTGACCTCGCTGATGAGCGACACCCAGGCGCTCAGCCGCGATCTGATCCCGCACACCTGGCAGTGGGGCAACTACCGGAAGGTGTTCGACACCCCGGGCTTCCTGACCTGGTGGAAGAACACACTCCTGTACGCCGGTGCCGGCACCGTCATCACGGTCGTGTCGTCGATCCCCGTGGCGTACGCGCTCGCCAAGTTCCGCTTCCGCGGGCGGAATCTGTCGCTGATGCTGGTCATCTCGATGATGATGCTGCCGCCCCAGGTGATCATCATCCCGATGTACCTGTTCTGGGCGAAGCAGCTGGATCTGTCGGGCACGCTGTGGCCGCTGATCATCCCGATGGCGTTCGGGGACGCGTTCTCCATCTTCCTGCTCCGCCAGTTCCTGATGACCATCCCGAACGAGTACCTCGACGCGGCGAAGGTCGACGGCTGCGGGGACCTCAGGACCCTCCTGAAGGTCGTCCTGCCGATGGCGAGGCCGGGCATCGCGGCCGTCGCGCTCTTCCAGTTCTTCTACGCCTGGAACGACTACTTCGGCCCGCAGATCTACGCGTCCGAGAACCCGGGCGCCTGGACGTTGAGTTACGGCCTGGAGTCGTTCAAGGGCGCGCACCACACCGACTGGAATCTCACCATGGCCGCGACCGTCCTGGTCATGGCCCCCGTGATCCTCGTGTTCTTCTTCGCGCAGAAGGCGTTCGTCGAGGGTGTCACGCTCACCGGAGTGAAGGGCTGACGTATGAAACTGGCAGTTGTGGGCGGGGGGTCCACGTACACCCCCGAACTCATCGACGGCTTCGCCCGGTTGCGGGACACGCTGCCCGTCGAGGAACTGGTCCTCGTCGACCCGGCCGCCGACCGCCTCGAACTGGTGGGCGGCCTCGCCCGGCGCATCTTCGCCAGGCAGGGCCACGACGGCAGGATCGTCACCACGTCCGACCTGGACGCGGGCGTCGAGGGCGCCGACGCGGTGCTGCTCCAGCTGCGCGTGGGCGGACAGGCCGCACGCGAGCAGGACGAGACCTGGCCGCTGGAGTGCGGCTGCGTCGGCCAGGAGACGACGGGCGCGGGCGGTCTCGCCAAGGCGCTGCGCACGGTGCCGGTGGTGCTGGACATCGCCGAGCGCGTCCGCCGCGCCAACCCGGACGCCTGGATCATCGATTTCACCAATCCGGTGGGGATCGTGACGCGCGCCCTGCTCCAGGCCGGTCACAAGGCCGTCGGGCTGTGCAACGTGGCGATCGGCTTCCAGCGGAAGTTCGCCGGGCTGCTCGGCGTCGCCCCCGCCGACGTCCACCTCGACCACGTCGGCCTCAACCACCTCACCTGGGAGACCGGGGTGCGCCTGGGCGGCCCCGAGGGCGAGAACGTCCTGCCCAAGCTGCTCGCCGAGCACGGTGACGCCGTCGCGGGCGACCTGCGCCTGCCGCGCAGCATCGTCGACCGGCTCGGCGTCGTCCCCTCGTACTACCTGCGCTACTTCTACGCGCACGACGAGGTCGTACGAGAGCTCGGGACCAAACCCTCGCGGGCCGCGGAGGTCGCGCGGATGGAGCGGCGGTTGCTGGAGATGTACGGCGACCCCGCGCTCGACGAGAAGCCGGCGCTGCTGGCCGAGCGGGGTGGCGCGTACTACTCGGAGGCGGCCGTGGACCTCGCGGCCTCGCTGCTGGGCGGGGGAGGCAGCCCGTACCAGGTGGTGAACGCCTACAACAAGGGCACGTTGCCCTTCCTGCCCGACGACGCGGTGATCGAGGTGCAGGCCGCGGTCGGCCCGCACGGCCCCACCCCGCTGCCGGTGCCGCCGGTGGACCCGCTGTACGCGGGGCTGATGGCGAACGTCACGGCGTACGAGGACCTGGCCCTTGAGGCCGCGCTGCGCGGCGGACGCGACCGGGTGTTCCGGGCGCTGCTCGCGCACCCGCTGATCGGCCAGTACGGGTACGCCGACGCCCTCACCGACCGGCTGATCGCGCACAACCGGGAGCACCTCGCGTGGGCGTGAGCACAGACGTCCCCGCCCTCGACGGAGCGAGCGTGCTCGCGATCGACGCGGGGAACAGCAAGACCGACGTCGCGGTCGTGGCCGCCGACGGCACGGTCGTCGGCGCCGCGCGCGGCGGCGGGTTCCGTCCCCCGGCGGTGGGGGTGGAGACGGCGGTGGACGTGGTCGCCGACGCGGTGGGCCGGGCCTTCGCCGCGGCCGGCGTCACCTCGGTCACGCATGTCTCGGCGTGTCTGGCGAACGCCGATCTCCCCGTCGAGGAGAAGCAGTTGGCGGCCGCCCTGCACGCGCGCGCGTGGGGCACGAGTGTGGAGGTGCGCAATGACACCTTCGCGATCCTGCGGGCGGGCGTCGCCGAGCCGCACGGGGTCGCGGTGGTGTGCGGCGCGGGCATCAACTGCGTGGGCATGCGCCCCGACGGCCGCACCGCGCGTTTCCCGGCCATCGGCCGCATCTCCGGCGACTGGGGCGGCGGCTGGGCCCTGGCGGAGGAGGCCCTGTGGCATGCGGCGCGGGCGGAGGACGGGCGGGGCGGCCCGACGGCCCTGGCCCGTACGCTCCCCGCGCACTTCGGCCTGGAGTCGATGTACGCGCTGATCGAGGCGCTCCACCTGGAGCACATCGAGCACTCCCGGCGCCATGAGCTGACACCCGTCCTGTTCGCCACGGCTCGCGACGGCGACCCGGTGGCGCGGGCCGTCGTCGACCGGCTGGCGGACGAGGTGGTGGCGATGGCCGTGGTCGCCCTGACCCGCCTCGACCTGCTCGCGGAGGAGACCCCCGTGCTGCTCGGCGGCAGCGTCCTCGCGGCCCGCCACCCCCAACTCGACGACCGGATAAGGGACCTGCTGGCGGCCCGCGCCCCCAAGGCGGTACCCCGGGTGGTCACCGCAGGGCCGGTCCTCGGCGCGGCCCTGCTGGGCCTCGACCACGTGCACGCCCCGGAGGAGGTCCACGCGCGCGTACGGGCACACTACGAAGGAGCGTAGGGGCGTAGGGGCGTGAGGTGCATGCGGGGCGGGCGGGGCGGGCGGGGCGGGCGGGACATGAGGGCGTGAACCTCCCCGTTCGTACGGGAACCGAACAGATACAGGGTCGCGTATTCATGACCGGAGGATGGCGCGGGGAGTACTGCCGTGCGCCGGAATCCGCACGACCGCGCCGCGATCCGAACAAGATCGTGTGAAGGCCTGTGCGGATGTCAGTCCCGGCGGCGATACTTGCGGCCGTGCACCTCTGTCCGTGCCCCCGCGGCACCGGGCGGGGGTGACCGGCGGATGACCATGGGGGAGGTCAAGTGACACACCCGCAGAAAGGCAGCGCGCCACCGGCCCAGGCCGCACCGACGACGCCGGCCCTGCCGCGGTCCGGCGTGCCCGGCGCGCGGGAAGCGCCCGGCGCGCGTGCGTCACAGGGCCGCCCCGACCCCGCCCCGCCCCGCCGCACGGCCTGGGCGGAGGGCGTCGACCAGCTGCGGGCCGCCGCGACGACCGAGCCCGGCCGGCTGCGCCTCATCGGCGCCGTCCTGGCCCTGCTCGTGGTCGCGTTCGGCGCGGTCACCGCCTGGCAGATGACCGACCGCTCGGCCGCCGCGGACGACGTGCTGCACAGCAGCCAGCCGCTGAGCGCGGGCGCGGCGGACATCTACCGCTCGCTCGCCGACGCCAACACGACCGCGTCCAGCGGCTTCCTCGCGGGCGGCGAGGAGCCGGCGGGCTCCCGCACGCGCTTCGAGGACGACATCAGGACGGCCGCCGACAAGCTGGTCGTCGCCGCCGCCAACTCCGAGCCGGGCTCGCCCTCCGCGGACACCATCGCCAAGCTCAACAAACTGCTGCCCGAGTACAAGGGCCTGATCGAGCGGGCCCGCGCCAACAACCGGCAGGGCTTCCCGCTGGGCGGGGCCTATCTGCGGTACGCGAACGACACGATGCAGCAGAAGATGCTGCCGGCCGCGCAGGATCTCTACACCAAGGAGAACCAGCGGCTGCGCTCGGACTACGACAGCGCGACGCCGTACCCGTGGGCCGCGATGGGCCTCGGCGTCCTCGCTCTCGCCGCGCTCGGCTGGGCCCAGCGCCGCAACTACCGGCGTACGAACCGGGTGCTGAACCAGGGCCTGGTCGCCGCCACGGCCGCCTCCGCGGTGGTCCTGCTCTGGCTGGTCGTCGGACACACCGTCGCGCGCGCCGGCCTCGACTCGTCGTACGACCACGGAGTGCGCTCGCTCAACGTGCTGCACGACGCCCGGATCGCGTCGCTGAACGCGCGGGGCAACGAGAACCTGACCCTGGTCAGCCGCGGCGCCGAGACCAAGACCCTGCCCGACGAGAGCGTCGAGGACGTCTTCGACTACAACTTCAAGCAGGACATGAAGAAGCTCTCCGCGGGCCTCGCCGAGGCGAAGTCGCTGGCCGACGACCAGGCGGGCGGGCAGCCCGTGACGGCCGCCACCGGGAACATGGAGGAGTGGCAGTCGCGCCACCGGGAAGCGCGCGCGGCCGACGACTCCGGCAACTACCAGGCCGCGCTGGACAAGGTCATCGGCTCCAAGGCGGACAAGCCGACGGGCGAGTGCTTCGACGGCGTCGACCACAACCTGGAGCTGGCCCTCGCCCACGAGGAGACCGAGTTCAAGCAGGCGGCGGGCGACGGCCGGGACGCGATGACCGGGCTCTCGGTGGGCGCCGCGGTGCTGGCCGTGCTGGGCGCGGCGGGCGCGGTGCTGGGCATCGGGCGCAGGCTTTCGGAGTACCGGTGAGAGGGGGAGCCGCGATGACCGCACGACGCCTGAGGGCGAGCCTGAAGGGCTGGGGCGGCGTAGGGGCGATGGCCGTCGCCTGCCTCCTCACCGCCGTCTTCGTCCTGCTGCCGCTCACCCGTGCGAGCGGGGAAGGCGGTGCGGGCGTCGGCGGCCAGGGCGTGGCCGAGGGCACGCAGGTGAGGGACGAGACCTGCGACCACCCCGAGCGCAAGAGCCCGCCGGCCTCGAACGACGAGAGCGGCGCGGCGATCAAGGCCATCAAGAAGCGCGGCTATCTGTCGGTCGGTGTCGACCAGAACAGCTACCGCTGGGGCTACCGCGACCCGAACAGCACCAAGAAGGGCAGCGACCTCGAGGGCTTCGACATCGACCTCGCCCACCGGATCGCGGACGAGATCCTCGGCAAGCCGAACGCCGACGTCCGGTTCCACGCCATCCCCACCAACCAGCGCATCGAAGCGATCAGGAGTGGGCAGGTCGACATGGTGGTACGCACCATGACGATCACCTGCAAGCGGCTGGCGGACGTGGCGTTCTCCGACCCCTACTTCCGCACGGGCCAGCAGGTCCTGGCCCCGAAGAAGTCCGGCATCACGGGGTACGACAAGTCGCTCGCGCACAAGAGGATCTGCACGGCGGCGAGTTCGACGGCGTTCGACACGCTGACCGCCGACCGGAAGGCGGGCAGGCTCGTCGTGTCCGCCCGCATGTCCGAACCCGTCCCCAATCAACTCGACTGCCTCGTAAGGCTCCAGCTCGGCCAGGTCGACGCGGTGGTGACCGACGGCGCGCTCGCCGCGAGCCAGGCCGCGCAGGACCCGACGGTCGAGCTCAAGGGCGCCGCCTTCACCGACGAGTACTACGGCGTGGCGATGAAACTGGACGCCAAGGATCTGGTACGCCGGGTCAACCAGGTACTCGTGGACTACCGCAGGAGCGGCTGGCAGGCCTCGTACGACACCTGGCTGTCCCCGACCCTGGGGAAGAACTCGGGACCGTCGAAACCGCCCGCCTCCTAGAAGAAGCAACCGACCTGATACCACCCGAGAGTTACCCGGGCGCACCGGACAGGCGCGCAGGGAACGACCGAGAGCGAGAGGTGATCGATGGGCGTCACGGGACCCCCCGAGCCGGTGCTGGACCGGGACGAGGTGGACCGTGCGCTGGCGCGGCTCGGTGCGGAGCACGAGGCCATCGAGACCTCGCTCCTCGCCCTCCAGGACCACGCGGGCCGCAGACTCCTCGAAGGCGCCGAGCTCACGGGCACGACCAAGGAGCGCTGGACGGCCGCCGAGGCGTCGATCACCTTGCTGTGGGCGTACTTCGACGCGTACTCGGACGCGCTGCGCTCGGCGCGCGACATCCGTTCGCGCCGGCGCTGGTCGAGCCGTGAGGACCTGGTCGAGCTGACCGGGATCCTGCGCGGCGCGACCGTCACGGTGGCGGGCAGCACGACGGCGACGGCGAACGCGCCGACACTCGCGGGCACCGGCAAGCTCAGCGAGCAGTTCACGCTGGCGGCGCTCGTGGACCGGATGAACGAGCTGTACGCATCGTCGCTGGACATGGTCGTCGCCGCCGACGCGGTGTGGTCGGCGCTGCCCGCGCGGATCGATTTACTGGCCGCGGAGTTGCAGCGCACCCGGCGACTCGCGCACTCGGTGGGCGTGCGCCCCGGCGAGCACCCGGCGGGCGACGACCTGGAGCGGATCACCCGCACGCTGACCCGGCTGCGCGAGGAGGTCATCTCCGACCCGCTGACGTACTGGGTTCCGGCGCCGGGGAGTTCGGCGCCCGGCGGCGGACGTCCGGACACGACGACGTACGACCGCGAGGCGCGCGCCCTGGAGGACGTGCGCCGGGAGATCGACGCCGTGCTCACCGTCCGGCAGGACGCGGAGGCGCGGCTCGTCAGGCTGCGGGACGTCCTCAGCCGCGCGGACCGCACCCTCGCGGAGGCGCGCAGTGCACGCGGCGAGGTGCTGGCGAAGATCGCCGCGTCGGAGGTGCCCGCGGTCAGCGGTCCGCCGACCGCGCTTCAGGAGCAGTTGCAGACGGCCGCCGAGTACCGCAGACACGCCCAGTGGCACCGTCTGTCGCCGCTCCTGGAGTCGCTGGAGCAGCGGGCGGAGGACGAACTGCTGCGCGCCCGCGAGTCGTTGACCGCCGTCACCGCGCCTCTGGCGGTCCGTGCGGAGCTGCGCGGCCGCCTCGACGCGTACAAGGCGAAGGTCGCCCGGCTCGGCTTCGCGGAGGACCCGCTGCTGATCGAGCGGTACGACGCGGCCCGCCGCATGCTGTGGAGCGCGCCCTGCGACCTGCGGGTCGCCGAGGAGGCGGTGCTCCGCTATCAGCGGGCGGCCGCCGACCTGTTGAGTCCGCGGGTGCCCGACCAGGGCGGTCCGACCGACCGGAGGGGGCCCGTCGCGTGAGCGGTGGAGGTGGTGCGGCGTGAGTGAGGCGCAGCAGAAGTGCCAGCGCCCCGGTTGCACGGGGTCGTACGAGGACGTGGGCGGCGGCGAGCTGTACTGCGACATGTGCGGGCTGGCGCCGGTCGTCGCGGCGGGCGGCATGGTCGGTTCGCCGGCGACGGGGATCACCGGCGGTGGCCGGGGCTCCCGGGGTTCGGGGAGCAGTTCCCGCGCCAGCTCCCGGGCGTCCTCGCGTTCCTCGCAGTCCCGGCGCTCGGTGTCGGGTCGGCTGTCGCGTGCCCTGTCGGGGAAGACGTCCGGCCGCTCGGTGTCGGTACGCAGCTCGGGTTCGACCGCCGGGACCTCCGGGCGCAGCCGGCTCGGCATGGGCCTGGTGCAGGTGCCGGACGTGCCGCGGCCCGATCCGCGCGCGATGGTGCTGGAGAACCCGGAGGTGCCCGAGCGCAAGCGGTTCTGCTCGCGCTCCGACTGCGGGGCGCCGGTGGGGCGGGCGCGCGGCGAGCATCCGGGGCGCACGGAGGGGTTCTGCACGAAGTGCGGTCACCCGTATTCGTTCGTGCCGAAGCTGCACACGGGTGACGTGGTGCACGGCCAGTACGAGGTCGTGGGCTGTCTCGCGCACGGCGGCCTCGGCTGGGTCTATCTCGCCGTGGACCGTGCCGTGTCCGACCGCTGGGTCGTGCTGAAGGGCCTGCTGGACACCGGTGACCAGGACGCGATGGCGGCGGCGATCTCCGAGCGGCGTTTCCTCGCGGAGATCGAGCACGCCAACATCGTGCGGATCTACAACTTCGTGGAACACCTGGACCAGCGCACCGGCTCGCTCGACGGCTACATCGTCATGGAGTACGTCGGCGGCAAGTCCCTCAAGGAGATCGCCAACGACCGCCGTACGCCCACCGGGAAGCGGGACCCGCTGCCGGTGGAGCAGGCGTGCGCGTACGGCATCGAGGCGCTCGAAGCGCTCGGACACCTGCACAGCCGCAACCTGCTGTACTGCGACTTCAAGGTCGACAACGCGATCCAGACCGAGAACCAGCTGAAGCTGATCGACATGGGCGCGGTGCGCCGGATGGACGACGAGGAGTCGGCCATCTACGGCACGGTGGGCTACCAGGCGCCGGAGGTCGCGGACGTCGGCCCGTCGGTCGCCAGCGACCTGTACACGGTCGCCCGCACCCTCGCCGTACTGACCTTCGACTTCCAGGGGTACACGAACGTCTTCGTGGACTCGCTGCCGGACCCGGACCACATCGAGGTCTTCCGCCAGTACGAGTCGTTCTACCGGCTGCTGGTCCGCGCCACCGACCCGGACCCGGTCCGCCGGTTCGCCTCCGCGCAGGAGATGACGGAGCAGCTGACGGGTGTGCTGAGGGAGGTCGTGTCCCTGCAGACGGGCCGCGCCCGGCCGGCCCTGTCGACCCTGTTCGGGCCCGAGACCAAGGTCACGGACACGGTGTTGTTCGCGGAGCTGGAGGGGGACGTGTCGCGGCTGGGGGCGCGCGTGGTGCCGGTCGGAAAGCGGGGCCGGGCGGCGAGTACGGCGTCGGGTGTCGTCCCGGGCCGCGGCACGCGCACCCTCGTCAAGCCCCTCGACACGGCCGCCGCCGCCCTCGCGCTGCCGGTCCCCCGGGTCGACCCCGGTGACCCCAACGCCGGGTTCCTCGCCGGGCTCATGACGTCCGGCCCGCTGGAGCTCGTCGCGGCGCTCGGCAACGCCCCCTCGCCCTCCGTCGAGACCCGGCTGCGCCAGATCCGCGCCCGGCTGGAGAACGGCGACTCGCACACGGCGCTGGAGGTCCTCGCGAAGCTGGAGGACGAGCGGCCCGACGACTGGCGGGTCGTCTGGTACCGCGGTGTGGCCGCGCTCGTCACCGGCGACCACGAGGTCGGCGCGCTCTCCTTCGACGCGATCTACGACGCCTTCCCGGGTGAGCCGGCCCCCAAGCTGGCCCTCGGGCTGTGCGCGGAGGTGCTCGGCCAGCTGGACAACGCCGCCGAGTACTACCGTCTGGTGTGGACGACCGACCCGAGCTATGTCGGTTCGGCGTTCGGCCTGGCCCGCGTCCAGCTCGCGGCCGGCGACCGGCGCGGTGCCGTACGGACGCTGGAGTCGGTGCCCGAGTCGTCGATCCACTACACCGCGGCCCGCGTGGCCGCCGTACGGGCGCGCCTGAGACACCGTACGAACGAAGCGCCGGAAGCGTCCTTCCTGGACGACCTCGGCGCCGCCGCCGGGCAGGTCGAGGCGCTGAACGGCTACGGTCTGGACGCGGTGCGCCGTGAGCAGTTGTCCACAGAGGTCCTTGGCTGCGCGCTGGACTGGGTACTCTCCGGTAGCCAGGGTTCCGCTCCGCCTCCGGACGGCGGACGCGCACTGCTCGGCAATGAACTGGACGAGCGCGGCCTCCGCTTCGGCCTGGAGCGCTCGTACCGGACGCTGGCCCGGCTGGCGCAGGGCGGCGAGGAAAGGATCGACCTGGTGGAGCGTGCCAACCGCTACCGCCCCCGGACGTGGGTGTGATTGATGTCGCAGATGCCTCAGCCGACGGCTCTTTCGAGGTGCCCCAGTTGCGCGGAGCCCCTCGAGTCCGGTGACCGTTTCTGCGGTGCGTGCGGGTACGACCTCTCGGCGGTGCCCGTGCCGCCGCAGGACACGCCCACGCTCACCATGAACGGCGCGACGCCGCGGCCCCCTTCACAGGTCGCGTCCGTGGACTGGCCCATCGCTCCCGAGGTGGACGGCTCCCACGCGCCTGCCGCGGTGCATCTGCCCACCGACCTGCCGGGCACGGACTCCGGCGGCTCCGAACTGCCCGCCGGGAAACCCGCCATGAGCGGTTCGACGGGGGTACGGTTCGACCGGCCCGCCGAGCCCGACGACTATCCACTGGCAGCGCCCCGCCCTGCCGCCGACCCACGGACGGCCGACTTGCCCACTCCCCCGGCCGGCACCAAGCTCTGCGTGGCCTGCCGCGCGGGCCATGTCGACAGCGACGGCTACTGCGAGAACTGCGGCCACGCACAGCCACGCGAACGCGACCACATGGAGCAGGAGTTGGACGCGGTCGCCGCCGTCAGCGACCGCGGCCTGCGCCACCACCGCAACGAGGACGCGTTCGCGGTCTCCTCGACCGCCCTGCCCGACGGCTCCCCCGCCGTCGTGGCGGTCGTCTGCGACGGGGTCTCCTCGGCGACCCGCCCCGACGAGGCGTCCCTCGCCGCCTCCCGCGCCGCGGGCGAGTCGCTGCTGGCCGCCCTGCCCCGCGGCACCCATCCGCAGCAGGCCATGCACGAGGCGATCATCGCCGCGTCGCACGCCGTCAACTCCCTGGCCACGGAACCGGAGACGGCCCAGGAGCACTCCCCGCACCAGAACGCGCCCGCCTGCACGCTCGTCGGCGCCGTCGTCACCACGAGTCTGCTGGTCGTCGGCTGGGTCGGCGACAGCCGCGTGTACTGGATCCCGGTGGACCGGGCGCTCCCGCCGGTCCGGCTCACCGAGGACGACTCGTGGGCCGCGCAGATGGTCGCCGCCGGTCTGATGAGCGAGGCGGAGGCGTACGCGGACGAGCGCGCCCACGCCATCACGGGCTGGCTCGGCGCGGACGCGTACGAACTGGAGCCGCACACCGCTTCCTTCAAGCCGGACCGGCCGGGCGTGGTGGTGGTGTGCACCGACGGGCTGTGGAACTACGCGGAGGCCGCCGAGGAGATGGCGGAGATCGTGCCCCTCGACGCCGCGCTGAGGCCGCTGCACAGCGCCCAGGTGCTTGTGGGCCACGCCCTGGACGGCGGGGGCCACGACAACGTAACAGTGGCCGTCCTCCCGTTCCCGGCCCCGCCGCAGGGGGCAGGATCCGCCTGAGGGACGGATCCGCCTGAGGGGCCGCGACGGTGCTTTCCCGGCCGGCGGGGGCCGGCTCGGGGAGCGACGGGGGTCGACCCCAGGACCGGAGGGGACCGGTCCGCCACCAGTCATCACCTCACAGCGATGGGGTTCTTGAGGGGGATCAGAGAAGGCATGGCCAATTTCTCGAAGTCGAACGCGCCGCAGTTCTCGGTGGACGTCTATCAGAACGAGTACCTGCCGGAGGGCGGCCGCGAGGTCAACGCCATCGTCACGGTGACAGCGACCGGCGGCGGCACGACCAAGAGCGCGGTGGCCGCTCCCCGTCCGTACGCGTCGGGAGCTGCCCCGGACGCGGCCGTGGCCGTCATGGTCGACTGTTCGGGCTCGATGGACTACCCGCCGACCAAGATGCGCAACGCCCGTGACGCGACGGCCGCGGCCATCGACACCCTGCGGGACGGCGTGCACTTCGCGGTGATCGGCGGCACCCATGTGGCCAAGGAGGTCTACCCCGGCGGCGGACGCCTCGCCGTCGCCGACGCGCGCACCCGCGACCAGGCCAAGCAGGCGCTGCGCAAGCTGAGCGCGGGGGGCGGCACCGCGATCGGCACCTGGCTGCGCCTCGCCGACCGGCTGCTGTCCTCGGCGGACGTGTCGATACGGCACGGCATCCTGCTCACCGACGGCCGCAACGAACACGAGTCGCCCCAGGACCTCAGGGCCGCACTCGATGCCTGTGCCGGACGTTTCACCTGTGACGCGCGTGGAGTCGGCACCGACTGGGAGGTCAAGGAGGTCACCGGGATCGCGTCCGCGCTGCTCGGCACCGCCGACATCGTCGCCGACCCGGCCGCCCTGTCCGAGGACTTCACGCGGATGATGGAAACAGCCATGGGCAAGGAGGTCGCGGACGTCGCGCTGCGGCTGTGGACACCCGTCGGCACGGCCATCAAGTTCGTGAAGCAAGTGGCCCCCACGGTCGAGGAGTTGACCGACCGTCGCACCGAGGCGGGCCCGCGCGCCGGGGACTACCCCACCGGCTCCTGGGGCGACGAGTCCCGCGACTACCACGTGTGCGTGGAGGTGCCCGCCGCCGGCCTCGGCCAGGAGATGCTGGCCGGCCGGATCTCCCTGGTCGTCCCACAGAGCGACGGCAGCACCCAGAACCTCGGCGCGCAAGGGCTCGTACGGGCGGTCTGGACCGACGACATGGAGGCGTCCACGTCGATCAACCCCCAGGTAGCGCACTACACAGGTCAGGCCGAACTGGCGCAAGTCATCCAGCAGGGTTTGGACGCCCGCAAATCGGGAGATGTCGACGGAGCAACGGCCAAACTGGGCCGGGCCGTCCAACTCGCCAGTGCGTCGGGGAACACGGATACTGCGAAACTGCTTGCGAAGGTGGTGGACGTGGTCGATGCCGCGGCAGGTACTGTGCGATTGAAGGCCAAGGTGGAAGAGGCCGACGAAATGACCCTCGAAACACGGTCCACAAAGACTGTTCGTGTAAAGAAGTGACCTAGAGGGACACTGACAGCAGCGAGCCCGACCCCCTGGGGCCATCCCGAGGGGTTGGAGAAACCCGGCCATAACGGCCGGAACAGGAAAGGGGGAAGCGCCGACATGCCGACCTGCCCGAACGGACACCAGTCGGGTTCCGACGACTGGTGCGAGATCTGCGGTCACCGCATGGCAGGTGCCGTGCCCCCGCCGCCTCCGCCACCACCGCCGGCTTCCGGATACGGCTATCCGCCGCCCGGCTCGCCTCCGCCGCCTCCGGGCGCGGGAGGCCAGCCCGGGGGTCAGCCCGGGGGGCGCCCGCACCTGTCCTCGGGGCCCGAGCCGGAGCTGTGCCCGCAGTGCCGCACGCCCCGTGAGGGCGGTGCGCCGTTCTGCGAGGAGTGCCGGTGGAACTTCCTCACCAACACGGCCACCTCGTACACGCCGGCGGCCCCCCGTCCGTCGACGCCCAATCCCGCGCCGCGCTTCCAGCAGGGCGGCCCCGGGCAGCCGACCGGGCCCGGCGGGGACCCGTACGAGTACCAGAGCTCGCGCCCGTCGCAGATGAACCGGCCCGCGGAGCCGATCCCGCCGGGCCCGCCGTACGGCGGTGACCCCTCGGGCCCGTCCGGCCGGCCCGGCTTCGGCGGCGACCCCTCGCGCCAGCCCGGCTTCGGCGGTGACCCGTCGCGCCCTCCCGGCTACGGTGGCGATTCATCACGTCCTTCCGCTTTCGGTGGGGATTCCTCGCGTCCGTCCGCTTTTGGCGGCGACCCGTCTCGTCCCGTCCCGCCGCCGCCCGGGCCCGGTGGGCCGGGTGCGCCCGGTGGGCCGGGTGCGCCCGGTGGGCCGGGTGCGCCCGGTGGGCCTGAGAGCACCGGTGGTCCCGGTGCCCCGCCGTCGTTCCAGCAGGCCGGACCGCCGCCCGTGTTCCAGCGGCCGGGTCCGCCCGCTCCGCCCGCGTTCCCGCAGGAGACCGGGCAACCGCCCGTACCCCGGCAGCCCGGCGGCCCGTCCTTCGGCGGCGGTGACGACGACTGGGTGATCTCCCCGCCGTCGTCGTCCTCCCCTGGTGGCCCCGGCGGTGCTCAGGGCGGCGGCTACGGCTACCCGCAGCCCGGCTCCACCCAGGCGCCCCCCGGCCCCGGCTACCAGCAGCAGCCGCTGACCTGGAGCGCGACGATCGGCCCCGACCGTGACTACTTCATGGCGATGATGCAGCGCTCGGGCCCCGAGGCGGCGGGCCTGAACCTGCCCGCGTACTCGCCGGAGCAGCAGCGCACGCTCACCGGCAACCAGATCAGCATCGGCCGCCGCCGTCACTCCACCGGCGACACCCCCGACATCGACCTGTCGGTGCCGCCGGAGGACCCGGGCGTCTCGCACCAGCACGCGGTCCTGGTCCAGCAGCCGGACGGCTCCTGGGCGGTCGTCGACCAGAACTCCACCAACGGGACCACGGTCAACGGCGCCGAGGAACCGATTCAGCCCTTCGTGCCGATCCCGCTCCAGGACGGGGACCGGGTGCACGTCGGGGCGTGGACGACGATCACGATTCGCCGGGGCTGAGCGGCGGCATTCGTCCGCGCAGGCGTACGGAATTCACGGCAGTGGCCAGGTGTACGGCCCTTCGGGGTCGTCCAGCCAGGCCCAGGAGCGCCCGTCGCCGACCGTGACCCCGTACCGCTCGCGCCCCGGCTGCCCCTCGCGCTCCCACAGGGTGTACGCCTCCTGCGGGTCGAGGCGGCCGGCGGTCAGGGTCAGCAGGAACCGGAACAGCTCGTGGCCCCTGGCCCGGCGCGGCAGCCCGCCCAGGTTCGGGGGCTCCTGCTCGGGCCGTACGACACCGCGCAGCGGTACGAAGTAGGCGGGCGTGTGCAGGAAGTGCCCGGTGGCGTACCCGGCGTCCCGTACCCGCAGGGCGATCAGACCGGTCGCGAACGGCGCCAGGATGCGGGCTCCGGGAACGCACTGGGCGAGCCAGGGGCGCGGGATCGACGTCAGCGTGCAGGTGGCGATGATCCGGTCGAAGGGGGCGCGGGCGGGCACTCCCCGCGCGCCGTCGCCGGTGACGACCGCCGGGTGGTGTCCGGCGGCGGCCAGGTGCTGCCGCGCCGACTCGGTGATCTCGGCGTCGAGGTCGACGGTGGTGACCTGCTCGTCGCCGAGCCGGTGGGCGAGCAGGGCCGCGTTGTACCCGGTGCCGGCACCGATCTCCAGGACGGCGTCCCCGTCCCGCACGTCCAACTCGACGAGCATCTTCGCCATCAGGGAGGGCTGACTGCTGGAGGACACCAGCTCCCCGTCGCGCACCCGGGTCGCCAGCGGGGCGTCGGCGTACGCGCCGCGCACCCAGCGCTCCCGGGCGCGCGGGTCGGGGCTGTCGCGCCACAGGCGCTCGTAGCCGCCGACGGCGCCCGCGTAGTAGTACGGCACGAAGAGGTGGCGCGGGACCGTCTCGAACGCCTCCCGCCACCGCGGATCGGCATCCCAGGCCCCGCTCGCGTCGATCTCGCGCAGAAGTACCGCCCGCGCCGACGCGGCGAGGGCCTCCAGGTCGTGGTCGAGTGCGTGCGCGCTCATGTCTCCACTGTGCTGCGGCAGACGCCGTGAGGCGAGCGCCACACCCGACGGATCCGGAACCGGCGCCTCGGACCGGGTGCGCCTCTCCCCTCCTGAGACCGCTGGTCCTAAGCCTTCAGTCCTCGGTCACCGCGTCTGAGACCATGGACGGGTGAATGAGATTCGGCGCGGCACGCTTCAGGAGCAGACCTTCTACGAGCAGGTCGGCGGCGAGGAGACCTTCCGGCGTCTTGTCCACCGTTTCTACGAGGGCGTCGCCGGGGACCCGCTGCTGAAGCCCATGTACCCCGAGGAGGACCTGGGTCCGGCCGAGGAGCGATTCACGCTGTTCCTGATCCAGTACTGGGGCGGCCCGACGACATACAGCGAGCAGCGCGGCCACCCCCGGCTGCGGATGCGCCACGCCCCCTTCGCCGTCGACCGGGCCGCGCACGACGCCTGGCTCAAGCACATGCGGGTCGCCGTCGACGAGCTCGGCCTCTCCGAGGAGCACGAGCACACGCTGTGGAACTACCTGACGTACGCCGCGGCCTCGATGGTGAACACGGAGAGCTGACGCCCGGCCCGCTCCTGGTGCGGCCTGGTCAGCGGACGCTGACGTCCAGCGCGCCGAGGCCCGCCCTGCGGACCGCGATCGATCCGTACGGCGTACGCAGCCGCAGCCACGCGCCCGACGAGAAAAGCCCGAGCGGCGCCTCGTCGGGCGTGCTCGTGCCGCCCGGTGCAGGGCGTAGGAAACCCAGCGACTGAGCCGCGTGCGCGGCCCGCACCGGGAGGCGTGTGTCGCCCAGCGTCCGGGACCAGATCTCCCGCCCGATCCGGTCGAGTTCGGCCCGGGTACGTCCTTCGGGCGGCAACTGCTGGGTGCGGGAGCGGAATTCGCTCACCGCGGCGGCCACCGTCGCCCGCAGCGCGTCCGGCGCGGGCAGTCCGGGCTCCGGCTGCCAGCCGCCCCGGGGCGGGAGCAGTCCGGCCCACGGCGGCCCGGTGACCGCGGCGGGCACGACGGCCGTGGCCGCCGACTCGTCGATGGACTCCAGGAGTTCACCGGCCGAGACGGTCACATCGAGCGAGACGTCGAGGCCGTCCTCGTACGGCTTGCCGAGCCGCGCCGTCCGGATCGCGAGGACGTCGAAGGACGGCGGCCGTCCGAAGACCGCCAGCGCGGTCCCGGACGCCTGAAGCCGCACCGCCGCCCCGCGGTCGTAGTGGATCAGCCGGGCGAGGAAGGCGGCGAGGTCCGCCGCCTCCCCCTCGTCGGCCAGGTACAGGACGGTCATGCCGCGACGGTCTCGGTCACGTCGTCCCGGTACTCCTCCAGGAACTCCCGTTCCTCGGCGGTGATCCGGCGCGGCCGCTGCGCCTCGAAGTCGAACGGCACGACCACCGTCGCGGCCCGGACGTAGAGCTGATCCGCGTCCTTGACCTCATAGGTGATCGTGAACGACGCCGCTCGGATCTCCGTGATCCACAGCTCGATGTCCACCGGCTCGCGCCGGTGGACCAGCTGCCGCTTGTAGTCGATCTCGTGGCGCGCCACCACGGACCCCTGCTTGAACTGCTTGCCGGGGGGAGACAGGAAGTCGATACGTGCTTCCTCCAGGTAGCGGAGGAAGACCGCGTTGTTGACGTGGCCGTACGCGTCCATGTCCGCCCAGCGCAGCGGGCAGCGGTAGATGTGCCGCAAGATCAGCCCCGAGTCAGCTTCTTGTAGGTGGCGCGGTGCGGACGCGCGGCGTCCGGGCCGAGCCGCTCGACCTTGTTCTTCTCGTACGACTCGAAGTTGCCCTCGAACCAGAACCACTTGGAGTCACCCTCGTAGGCGAGGATGTGCGTGGCGACCCGGTCGAGGAACCAACGGTCGTGGGAGACGACCACCGCGGCGCCCGGGAACTCGAGCAGCGCGTTCTCGAGCGAGGACAGCGTCTCCACGTCGAGGTCGTTGGTCGGCTCGTCGAGGAGCAGCAGGTTGCCGCCCTGCTTGAGGGTCAGCGCCAGGTTGAGGCGGTTGCGCTCACCACCGGAGAGGACACCGGCCGGCTTCTGCTGGTCCGGGCCCTTGAAGCCGAAGGCGGAGACGTACGCACGCGAGGGCATCTCGACCTGGCCCACATTGATGTAGTCCAGCTCGTCCGAGACCACGGCCCACAGGGACTTCTTCGGGTCGATGTTCTCGCGGCTCTGGTCGACGTACGAGATCTTGACGGTTTCGCCGACCTTGATCGTGCCGGTGTCCGGGGTCTCCAGGCCCTGGATCATCTTGAAGAGCGTGGTCTTGCCGGCACCGTTGGGGCCGATGACACCGACGATGCCGTTACGCGGCAGCGTGAAGGAGAGGTCGTCGATGAGAACCTTCTCCCCGAAGGCCTTGGAGAGGTTGTTCACCTCGACCACGATGGAGCCCAGGCGCGGGCCCGGCGGGATCTGGATCTCCTCGAAGTCCAGCTTCCGCATCTTGTCGGCCTCTGCGGCCATTTCCTCGTAGCGGGTCAGACGCGCCTTGGACTTGGCCTGCCGGCCCTTGGCGTTGGACCGCACCCACTCGAGCTCTTCCTTGAGCCGCTTGGCGCGCTTGGCGTCCTTCTGGCCCTCGACCTTGAGGCGGGACTGCTTCTTCTCCAGGTAGACGGAGTAGTTGCCCTCGTAGCCGATGGCGCGGCCACGGTCGAGCTCCAGGATCCAGCCCGCGACGTTGTCGAGGAAGTACCGGTCGTGGGTGACGGCGACGACGGTGCCGTCGTACTTCGCGAGGTGCTGCTCCAGCCACTGCACGGACTCGGCGTCCAGGTGGTTGGTGGGCTCGTCGAGGAGCAGCAGGTCGGGGGCCTCGATCAGCAGCTTGCACAGCGCGACACGGCGGCGCTCACCACCGGAGAGGTTCGTGACCGGCCAGTCGCCGGGCGGGCAGCCCAGGGCGTCCATGGCCTGCTCCAGCTGAGCGTCCAGGTCCCACGCGTTGGCGTGGTCCAGGTCCTCCTGGAGCTTGCCCATCTCCTCCAGGAGCGCGTCCGAGTAGTCGGTCGCCATCAGCTCGGCGACCTCGTTGAAGCGCTTGAGCTTGCCCATGATCTCGGCGGCGCCGTCCTGGACGTTCTCCAGAACGGTCTTGGACTCGTCGAGCGGCGGCTCCTGGAGCAGCATGCCGACCGTGTAGCCGGGCGACAGGAACGCGTCACCGTTGGAGGGCTGCTCAAGGCCCGCCATGATCTTGAGAACGGTGGACTTACCGGCACCGTTCGGACCGACCACACCGATCTTCGCACCCGGCAGGAAGTTCAGGGTGACGTCGTCGAGAATCACCTTGTCGCCGTGCGCCTTGCGCGTCTTGCGCATGGTGTAAATGAACTCAGCCAAGAGAAACCGTCCGGACGCTTGAAATCGGCAGTGGGCAGATACACCCCATCTTGCCTGACTGCCACCCCTCGAAGGAAACCCGTTCGGTCAGGGGTCCGTGACCTGGACGTTCGCCGACCGCCCCGGTAGCTGCTCTGTCACTGGTTGTCGCCGTCGATCACTGCCGAGCGCCCTCGCCCGGCCCGGGGACGGCCCGGAGTCGTCGATACGCAGCCTGCTCATGGCGTCACGGCCCGTCACTCGCTGTTGAGTTACCAAGGTGCTGTGTGCTGCTCAGTCCTGCGTCGATGTCTTCTTGTTGCGGACGAGGACGAGTGCCGCGCCGCCGATGACCACCAGGGCTATCGCCGTGCCCGCGATGAACGGCGTCGCGCTCGAGCTGCCCGTCTCGGCCAGGTTCGTGTCCGTGGACGTGCCGCCCACCGTGGCCGGGCTGGGTTCGCTGAGCGTCTGGGTCGCGTCGCCGCCCGCGCCGCTCTCGGTCTTGCAGTCGAGGATTCCCTTGAAGCGCTCCTCGAAGCCGCCCGGCCCCTTGATGGTGAAGTCGTACGCCTGGTCCTCCTGGAGCGGGATCGTCACCGTCTGCGACTTGCCCGCCTCGATGGTGTACTCGCTCCCCATCAGTTCGAACGTGAACGCCTCGTCGCCCTCGTCGGCCGCCGTGATGTCGACCCCGCCCTTGGCGCAGTTCCTCACCGCGGACAGCGCGGGTATCGCACCCTTGACCGCCCAGTTCGCCGTCGCGGTCGCGGAGACCGTCGACTCGCTCGAGCCCGCGAGTATCTGGGTCTGGCTGCGGGACTCGGAGGCGAAGGCGCGGCCGACCGGCACGGTGGTCGACGCCTGCACCGTCAGCGCGACCGAGCCGTCCGCGGCGTCCTTGGGCACGTCGAAGTAGATCGGCCTGCCGTCGGCGGCGGAGGTGATCGCCTTGCCGTCCTTGCCGACGATCTTCACCCCGTTCGCCGTGGCGTCCACCGGCGGCGTCACCGTCACGCTGTCCGCGTTCGTGTGCACCGTGACAGGGCCGAGGCGCTCGCCCGCATGCCCCGAGACCGCGGGCGGGTCCAGGGTCAGTGAAGCCGCGGGCTCCGCCAGATTCCGCGCGGCCTTCTCCAGGTAGTCCGCGAGCTTCTCCGCCTGGGGGTCGACCGCGTCCACGTCGGCGCCGTCCGAGTAGCGCCAGATGGCCACCTGCGTTCCGGCCGCCGCGTCCTGCTCGGTGAGGCCGCTCGCGCCCGCCTGCCGCGCCAACGCCGTCAGGTTGTTCACCTGCGGATAGGAGTTCTGCAGGATCCAGCGGATCCTGCCCGCGTTCTCGTTGCCGCTCAGCGATGTGCCGCTCCAGGGGGTCTCCTGGTACCTGGCGTCCTTCTGTGTCGGGTTGTGGATGTCGATGCAGTACGTCTGCAGCATGCCGCCACCGTCGACGGCCATCTCGAACAGGCCCGCGGAGACCTGCTCGTCCCCGCCGTTGTCGTGGATCACCGCGTCCCCGTACGTCTTGAGGCCGCCCATGGTGGCGGTCGCGCCGCCCCCGCTCTGCGGTGTCGAGTCGGCGACGGCCGGGCCCGCGGTGACCAGGGCACCCGCGGCGACGAGGCCGGACACCAGCGTCGCGGCGGCGAGGCGGGCGGCCCCCCGTCCACGCACGGACAGCGCCGAGAACGCAGAGAACGCAAATGACACAGAATTCCCCTTCGAGCAGGACCGGTTGACGTGGGGGGTGTGGTCCCGCCAGCAGAATCAGAAGCCCCGAGAGCTATGCCCGGCATCCTAAGGACGCGGCGCACCGCTCTCCCCGGACATGTCATCGGATAACCGATCCGACTCGGAATCGTTATCGCTTGCACAGGCTGTGAGCTGCGCTTATCGACGAATCAATGGGACCGTTCGGAACGCTTTCGCCGATAAGCCGCAGTTCGGTCGACTCCACCCGACGGCACCTGACATCACGTCACTCCAGCGGGCTCCGGCTGGGGTTGGTGCTCCACCGAGGGCTGACTTCCTGGCTCTGTCTCCCAGTTGGGCTCCGGCCGCGCGGCGGGGCTCACTCCCGCTTCCCCGTCCTTGGCCGAGGGACGGCGAAATGCCGACGTGCCGCGCGAGAGATCGTGGCCGACCGCCAGCGCGTCGATGTCCGCCGAGGTCCAGTTCTGCCCCTCGCGCGCCTCGGTGCGCACCTTCAGCCTGCCCTGCACGACGACCGGATCCCCCACGGACAAAGACGCCCCCACGTTGGTGGCCAGGGCTCGATTCGCCCACACCGTGAAGAAGTTGGTGTGCCCGTCCTTCCACTCGCTCTTCTCGCGGTCCCAGTACCGCGACGTCACCGCCAGCCGGAACCGCGCCGATGCGCCCGACGCCAGCTCCCGGTACACCGGCCGCGTGGCGACGTTCCCCACCACGCACACGATCGTCTCGTTCATCGCGAACCCCTCCCTCGTCCCGGCGCCCACGCCGGGCGGATACGCGTACGGGCCCGTCCCGTACGGCTGCGTCTGCCGCGACGACCGCGTCCGTGCGATCGCCGCGAGTTCAGACTGCCTCCGTCGGCCCGAGCCCGCTGAGCGCTGTGTGCTACCGCCCGGTTGTGGACAACTCCGTCACCCGAACGGGTCCCCCCTCACCCCACCCGAGCCTGCACCCCCGCTCCCGTCCCGGCTCCGGCTCCCGCGCCGACCCCAGCCGCGCCGGCCCCAGCCCCAGCCCCGGCCCCCATGACCTTCGCGTACTGCTCCCGCACCTCCCGATACCGCAGCAGCTCCGCCGCCACCGGATCCAGCACCCGCGCCCTGCCGCACCCCCCGGCCGCCTCCCTCAGCCGGCGCTCGGCCTCGAGTCCGTACCGCCGGGCCGGCCCCCGCGCCGCCAGCCTGCAACTCCACTCCACAACGGGTCCCCCGACGATGCCCGCGACCATCAACAGCACCGGCACCCCGAGATTCGGCGACATGAACCCGATCACCTGCCCCAGCAGCCACAGGCCGCCGAAGACCTGGAGGAGCGTCATCGACGCCTGAGCGAGCACGGCGACCGGCCACCAGCCCGGCCGCGGCGGCCGCCCCGCCGGCGACCCCGTACGCACCACAAGCTCGTCCAGCGCCTCCGGCAGCCCCTGCGACCCCCGTACGGCCGCCTCGCGCACCGCCTGTGCCCACGGCGCGGGCAGCCCTACCGCGGCCCGGTCCGCCACCGTACGTACGGCCTGCTCCACGCGCTGTCGGGCGGTCGCCTCCTCGTCCGCGGGCGCGCCCACCCTGAGGCGACCCGTGGTGGGTTCGCTCCGGTCCTGGTACCACCGCCACAGCCGCAGCCAGGGCGTGCCGCACGCTCGGTTGGCGTTGCGCAGCCACGCGCGCTCGGCGGCCTCGCCCGCAGCGGTCGCACCCACCGCGTCCGCGAGCCGGCCGGCGAAGTCGTCGCGCGCCTCCTCGCTGAGGCCGGTACGCCGACCGGTCGCATAGACGGGCCGCAGGCGCGCACCGGCCGCTTCCACATCGGCGGAGATGCGGCGCGCGGCGGCCCCGCGCTCGGCCAGGAACTGCCCGAGCGACTCGCGCAGTTCGCCGACGCCGTCCCCGGTGAGGGCGGACAGCGCGAGCACGGTCGCGCCCGGCTCGCCGTACTCCCCCAGAGCGATCCCGTCCTCGTCGAGCAGCCTCCTGAGGTCGTCGAGAACCTGGTGTGCGGCCTCGCCGGGCAGCCGGTCCACCTGGTTGAGGACGACGAAGGTGACCTCGGCGTGTCCCGCCATGGGCCGCAGATAGCGCTCATGGAGGACGGCGTCCGCGTACTTCTCCGGGTCGACGACCCAGATGACCGCGTCGACGAGCGCCAGGATCCGGTCGACCTGTTCGCGGTGCTGCACGGCCGCCGAATCGTGGTCGGGCAGGTCCACCAGGACGAGCCCGCGCAGTTGTGCCTCTCCTTCAGGGCTCTGGAGGGGGCGCCTGCGCAGCCGTCCGGGGATGCCGAGCCGGTCGATGAGCGGGGCCGCGCCGTCGCTCCAGCTGCACGCGATGGGCGCCGCGGTGGTCGGCCTGCGTACGCCGGTTTCCGAAATGGTCACTCCGGCGAGCACGTTGAAGAGCTGGGACTTGCCGCTGCCGGTCGCGCCCGCGATGGCGACGACGGTGTGCTCCCCGGACAGCCGGCGCCGCGCCACCGCCTCGTCCAGTACCCGGCCTGCCTCTGCGAGCGTCCGGCTGTCCAGCCGGGTCCGCGACAGCCCCACCAGCTCGCGCAGGGCGTCCAACCGCGACCTCAACGACCCGTCGTACGCGAGGGGCTCGGGCGGCTGGACGGCCTTGCTCCTGGTCTCCAGGAGGGCGGCCACCTCCTGTTGCCCGTCGGCCGTCTCGGACACGCGCCGGGCGATCAGCCCGTCGCCCCAGGGCTCGCCGGACTCCGTGGAATCCGCGGGTTCCGTGGACTCCGTACGGCCCGACGCGTCGGCGTCGGCGGCCGACGGGGGCGGGAAACCGCGCTTCACGCGTGTGTGAAGCGCATCGCGCTCCACACGTGCGTGCCCGCCGTCTGCGTCACCGGCGGCGTTGTCCCCGCCGGAGCCCTCCCCCGTCGGCTCATCCTTCCCGGGCCGGTCCTTCCCCGATCGGTCCTTCCCGGGCCGGTCCGTCACGGGTTCATCCCGCGTACCTTCGCCTCCCGTAGCTACGTCTCCCGTGCCTTCGCCCTCGCCCCTCGCGCCGTCACCCCCCATGCGCTCGGCCGCCGTGGGCTCGTCCTCGGGATGATCGGCGTGATCCGTGTGGTCAGTGACGGCAGTCACCGCGGTCACCTCTCCTTCTGCAGTACGGACAGCGCGGCGATGAGTTCGGCCTGTGGCTCGGCGTGCACGTCGAGCGCGTCGAGGGGGGCGAGACGGCGCTCGCGTTCGATGTGCAGTGTCGTGTCGACGTACTCGGAGAGCAGCCGTCCGCCCCGGTCGCGCAGTCTGAGGGCGCCGTGCGCGCCGATCCGCTCGGCGAGCCCCTCTCCGGCGGCCCGCGCCCGCCGGCCACCCAGCAGCGCCGTGGCGACGAGGGCGGCCACCACCTCGGCGTCCGGCGCGAGGCTCTTGTCGAGGTTGCGGACCTCTTCCTCGGCGTACTCCTCGAGGACGCGCCGCCAGCGTCGCGCGGCCATCCCGATCCGGTGTTCGGCGCTCTCCAGCGTGGGATCACGGTCCGTCAGCTCCGGGGCACCCGAGGCGGGCTCGCGCCGCCAGGCCTCGTCGACGCGCTCGTCCGCGGCCGTGACGGCGCACAGCAGGAGCGAGCCGAGGCTTTCGACGAGCGCGTCGAGCAGTTCGCCGGCGGTGCAGTCCAGCGGATAGGCGCGCCATCGCTTCAGCGCGTCACCCGCGAGCACGGCCCCGGCCTGCAAACGCCCCTTCACGCGCGCGTACTCGCTGTCGTACGCCCCGTCGACGGCCGCGGTGAGGCGCAGCGCGGCGGCGTACTGTGCGGCCGCCGCGCCGGCCAGCTCGGGCATGCGCGACTTGAGCGAGTCGAGGACTCCGTACGCCGTACGGGCCATGGCCTGCTGCCGGGCGGCGGGGTCCTGCACCTGCTGGATGAGCCAGGTCCGCAGGGTCGCCACCGCGGTGGCCGGAAGAAGCCCCCCGCCCCACGCGGACTCGGGCAGCTCGGGCACGGTGAACCGGGGGACGTCGCCGAGCCCGGCCTTGGCGAGCAGGGCCCCGTACTGCCGCGAGACCTCGGACACCACCTGATGGGGCACCCGGTCGAGAACGGTGACCAGGGTCGCCTTGTTCTCCTTGGCGGTACGCAGCAGATACCACGGCACCGCGTCGGCGTAGCGGGCGGCCGTGGTGACCATGATCCAGATGTCCGCGGCGCAGATCAGCTCGGCGGCGAGGACACGGTTGTCGGCGACGAGGGAGTCGACGTCGGGCGCGTCGAGGAGGGCGAGCCCGGGCGGCAGCGTCTCGGCGGTCTCGATACGCAGCGTCCGCTCCCCCCGTTCGACCAGGGCGTGCAGATCGTCCCCGGGTTCCTGATGGGGCACCCACACGCGCGTGAGGTCGGGCAGTACGCGCATCCCGCTGAACCAGTGATGGTCCTCCGGATGGCATACGAGCACCGGCGTACGGGTGGTCGGCCGCAGCACGCCCGCCTCGCTGACCCTGCGCCCGACGAGGGAGTTGACGAGGGTCGACTTGCCGGCCCCGGTGGATCCCCCGATGACGGCCAGCAACGGCGCTTCGGGGTCCCTCAACCGGGGCACCAAGTAGTCGTCGAGCTGCGCGAGAAGCTCGTCGCGGTTGGCACGCGCGCGTGGAGCCCCCGCCAGGGGCAGCGGAAAGCTTGCGGCGGCGACACGGTCGCGCAGGGCGGAGAGTGCGTCGAGCAGCTGAGGCCGTACGTCCAAGGTCACCACATGCGAAGAATGCCCAATTTTGGAGGCTTTCTGAAGCATATAGACATGTCTGCGCGCCGACAGGACACAGGGGACGGAAGGGACGACTGGGGCGCAGGCATAACGAGTGCACAACACCCGGTGCGCCAGACGCCAAAAGCGGTGCACGATTCGTACCTGCCTGCGATTATCAGGACCGCTTCACTGAACCTCCACATCGAGCCACGGAGGGGAAGCGCCAGGGACAAGGACCCGGGAGCCCTATCCTTGTCCCGGCAAGGTCGCGGATCCCGCCCACACCCGGGCACCAGGACAGAGGCCACCACACCCGGCCCCCGTAGCTCAGTGGATAGAGCAGGCGCCTTCTAAGCGCTTGGCCGCAGGTTCGAGTCCTGCCGGGGGCGCAAACCCAGCCTCACCAGCGGAAACGCCGATGGGGCTTCTTCGTGTCCGGTTCGCGCAGCGCTGAGACCAAGCGCGTCCTCGATGAACCGGCGTCCGAGCCGGCACCACAGCCGAGAAGCCCCCGACGGTACGCGACCGCCAGGGGCTTCCCCGTGCTCGTACGTGCTACGCGTACCGGTAGATCCCGCTGTGATCCTCCAGCTGGTCCGGTGTCACGTCCCACGGCGGCATCCTCTCGTGCCGCGCGACGATGCGGCCACGCTGGGCGTCGCCCCGGGCGGGCTGCTGCTCGGGGAGATAGCGGGCGCCCTGGTGCCTCTGCTGCCAGCGGGACCAGAGGAGGTCGACGAAGGCGTGGTGCATCCAGAAGACGGGGTCGTTGACGGAGGCGCCGCTCACCATGTGGCCGCCGACCCAACGGTGGACCCGGTTGTGGTTGCGCCACGAAGCGGCTCCCCGCCCCGGACCCCACCCCTCCAGCCTGTTGCGGAATCCTTTGGCGGACGTGGAGTTCCACGGGGCCGTGTCGTAGACGGGATCGTCGAGGGCGCCCTGCAGATCCCTGGCCGTCGGCAGCGCGATCGGGTCCCGGGAGCGGCCCAGGTCACGCATGAGGTACTCGGCGTCGGTGATCCCCTCCTTGATGGGCCACCCACCGTGACGGTAGGCGAAGGGGCCGGTGGTGACCTGGCGGTCGGATTGCCGCCCGGTGCCGCCGAGCAGGTCCTCGGTCCACGGTGCGGCCGTCCGGCTGCGGCTGCGCGTCCAGTCCCAGTACGGCATGGTCACCGACTCGTCCACCCGGCGCAGCACCCGCTCCAGGTCCAGCAGAAACATGCGGTGCCAGGGCAGGAAGGAGGGTGCCATGTGGGCGGCGCGCAGGCCGGTCTCGCCGTCGGCAACGTAGTACTTGATGTGCATGCGCACGAACTCGTCGTACTCGCCGCGGCGTTTGACCTCGAGCAGTGCGGCGACGAGCCGACGCCGCTCGGACCGGGTGAGCGTGCTGACGTCCTTACGCGTGTACACCACTGCCATGATCCCTCTCGGCTCCCTTGCGCCCGCCCGGCGTACCGCTGTCGTCCATGTGGCCGCCACCGCCGTGCGGCACGCCCAGCCGTGCGGTGGGGCCGAGTTCGTCGACGGCCGCGCGCGCGGCGGCGAGCACTGTCGGATACGACCGGTAGTGGTCGACCATGGTCATCCAGCTGCCGTCGGCCCGGCGCATCAAGTGCAGCGGCCGCCCGTCCACGGTGACGTGCCACGCGCCGGAGTAGGCGTCCCCGGACCGCTGGGCGTCGTACCTGTCGCCGACGATACGGCGCCCGCGATACGTCTCGTCGAACCGCGCCTCCTCCGGGCCGGCCGACCCCGACGCCGCCAAGACCGGCGCCAGCGTCACTCCGGCCCCCAGCGCGAACAGCACCCGCAGCACCCGCCGCCGTCCCGTGACCTCCGTGGGGCTGACGGCGGGCCGCGGACACATGGAGTCGGCCACAGGGCTCGCGGAGTCGGCCGCTGTGTTCACCGCCCCGGTCACCGCTCCCCCGGACGCGACCTCGGCGACCGCAGGCCCGGCCACGGCTCTCCCGGAGTCAGACCCGGTGAGCGCGGATGACCGAAGGAGGCCGGTCCCTCCGCCGGCGTGGCGCACCGGGCCTTGAGGGGCGGCAGGTCGGCGGCTCGAAAAGGGCACGTTTCGCTGGTGGTTGAGGTCACCGCGGAACTGTATCGACGCACCGGAACATACCCATGCGCTCGTTCACCCGAGCGGACCACCCGCGCCAACACGACCACACGAATGAGGGATTCTCCGACCACCCACAGCCGAACAGACCGAACACCGAACACCGAACACCGAACAGACTGAACCGACCGAGCAGACCGAACAGGCCGAGCAGTCCGGACAGCCCGCACCTCCGGCCTCCGCCCGCCCGGCAGGGCCGCCGACCCATAACTTCCCCTAAATGCAAGTGGAGTTACTGTTTCCCCTCGGCAAGGCCGTGACATCGAAGCGGCCCGCCGGACAAACCGACGGGCCGCCATGAAAAGCCGAGAGCAAGGGCCGATCCCGCATGCGGCGGAATCGACCCCAGTTCGTCCACAGGCTCTTGAGGCGCAAGTCCGGCAGAAAGCCGGAGTGAAAGCCCGGGACGGCCTCCGAGTAAAGGCCTGAGACCGAAGAGCGCCCGAACCGCTCAGCCCAGGGGAAGTCCGCCGATCAGCCGGGCGTTCCCCTGCTGGGTGAGGGAGTCCGCCGCCCCCTTGACCGTGCCGAGCGCGGAACCCTTGTTGTCCGCGTGCAGCGGCGACAGGTTGACGGGGCCCTTGGTGAGCTGGTTCACCGCTCCGGTGAGGCTGGCGGGCGGGACCTCCGTGGCGGCGTGGGCAGCGGCGGGCGCGACCGCACCGGCCAGAACCATGGAACCGGCAACGACGGCGGCAGCCTTCAGAGACTTCATCGTGTTCCTTTCTTCGGCAACTCGGAAGTCACCAGCGGGAATTGCTTCACCGCCCCTAACGAGCCCCGAACGTCGCGGAAACCCCGTACATAGAAAATTCCGGCACGCCGCACGAGGGTTCACCCGAATGAAGGCCGTATCTCATCCGCGTTTCTCATCTTCTTATGAACGCGAGAAAGCGATGCGCCGGACCGGTGCCGAGCAGGTCGGCGGTGACGGTGTTCACGAGCGCGGTCGGCGCCGTGGGCGTCGCGGGCGGTGGGTGACGCCGGTGGTGCCGACCGCAGTTCGGCAGGCCCCTCGGCTGTCACAACAGCCAGGCGGGACACCTGACACGAAATCATCCGCTTTCATTTTACTTGTCGCTCTTGCCCGGTAAATACGGAACAGCGGGATAGAGTGACGCGTTCCCGAATCAACCGAAAAGTTGACGTTTCTCGTGAAAGGCAACGCCGGTCATGCCTCACACCCGGGGTCTTCCACCACGACACGCACTGGGGTCCGCCTGTCCGACGGGCCGTCAGGGCGGGCCGGACGCCTTCCAGGTGGTCCCGCACGGTGGTGACCAGCCGGCCTTCCGGATCGCCGTGCGGCGCCACGTGGCAGCGGGCCGGAGCGCTCTTCGTCGCCGTCGAGGCGAAGCGATGACGCTCGCTCCCACCGCCCCCGGCTCCGCCCGTACGTGAGGGATCCGCGCATGTACCAGCCAGCAACCGCCCCTTCGCCGCGCGTCCTCCACGTCACCCAGCCGGTGGACGGCGGCGTCGCCCGCGTGGTCACCGAGCTGGTGCGTGCGCAGCGTGCGGCCGGTTTCGACGTCACGGTCGCGTGTCCCGGCCACGGCCTCGCCCAGGCAGTACGGGAACTCGGCGCAGGCGTACGGCACTGGTCCGCCACGCGGGCGCCGGGACCGTCGCTCCCCGGTGAGGTGCGCCGGCTCGCTCGCCTCGTCGAGGAGGTCCGGCCCGACGTGCTGCACGCCCACAGCGCCAAGGCCGGTCTCGCCGCCCGGCTGGCGGTACGGGGGCGGATCCCGACGGTGTTCCAGCCGCACGCCTGGTCGTTCGAGGCGGTCGGCGGGGTCACGGCGGCGGTCGCCACGGCGTGGGAGCGGTGGGGGGCGCGGTGGGCCGCCCGCGTGGTGTGCGTCAGCGAGGCGGAGCGCGCGCGAGGCGTACGCGCCGGGGTACGCGCCCACTGGCGGGTGATCCCCAACGGCATCGACCCGGGGCGCTTCCACCCCGCCGCCGTCACCACCGTACGAGCCGCCCTCGCACCGCTCGCCGGCCTCGATCCGGCCGCTCCGCTGGTGGTCTGCGTGGGACGGCTGTGCCGGCAGAAGGGGCAGGACGTGCTGCTCGAGGCGTGGTCCTCGGTGCGGCGGCGGGTGCCCGGGGCCCGGCTGGCGCTCGTCGGGGACGGGCCACAGGAGCGGCCACTGCGTCACCTCGCGCCCGAGGGCGTGCTGTTCGCCGGGGCCGTCGCCGATGCCGTCCCCTGGTACCAGGCCGCCGACCTGGTGGTGCTGCCGTCCCGCTGGGAGGGCATGGCGCTGGCCCCGCTGGAGGCGATGGCGTGCAGGCGTCCCGTGGTGGTCACGGACGTGGCCGGGGCGCGCGAGAGTCTGCCGCCCGGCCACCGGGAGCACTGTCTGGTGCCCGCCGGCCGGCCGGGCCCGCTGGCCGACGCGCTCACCAGGGCGCTGCTCGATCCGCTGCTGCGCGAATCGCTCGGCCACCAGGGGCGCCGCCACGTACTGACCGCGCACGACGTGCGGCACTCGGCCGAGGCGGTCGCGGCCCTCTACCGCGAACTCCTCGGCACCGGGCGCACTTCGGCCGACCCCGCGGAACACGCCGAGTGCGCCGACCCCGCGGAACACACCCAGTGCGCCGACCTCGCGGAACACACCGAGTGCAGGGAGTCCATCCGCTCGTGACCGCCGAACGTACCCTTCCTCCCCCAGGCGGCCAGCCACCGGTACACGGATTCCCGCCCGTCTCGGTCATCCCCCCGCGCGATGCCACGGCCGGCTTCCGGTTCCCCGCCGGGCAGCGGACCGCGGCGCGGCGCCCCCATGGGCTGCCCCTGCTCGCCGCGGACGCGGCCGCCGCGCTCACCGCCGCCCTGGCGCTCCCCCACCCCCTGCTGACCGTTCCCCCCCTGCTGCTCGCCGTCCTCTGTCTGAACGCGCGGGCGGCGCTGTACCGCCCCACCGCCGTGCCCGCCGTCCTGGACGAACTCCCCGCCGTCTGCGCCCGGATCGCGGTGGGCTGGTGCGCGCTCGCGGCTCTGGTCGCGGCGCTCTCCCCGGCCCACATCCTGTCCGCCGGCACGCTGCTGACCGGCTGCGTCCTCCAGGCGGCGGCGAGCTGCGCGGGCCGCGGCACGCTGCACTGGCGCCGCCGCCGGACGCTGGTCCGTCACCCCGCCGCGGCCCTCGTCGTCGGCCCGGCCGCCACCGCCCGGCGCGTGGCCGCCGCCTTTCTGCGCCGCCCCGGATGCGGCCTCAGGCCGGTGGGCATCCTCGCCGACGACGCGGCCGGCGGCGAGGGGCTGCCGGAGCTCAGCACGGGCGAGGAGGCGCAGCGGGCCGTCATCCAGAACGGCGTGCGGGCCGTGCTCATCGTGGGCCCGGTCGGCGAACACGGCCCACTGCTGCGGGCGTTGGCCGAGTCGGGCTGCGCGCTGTGGGAGGTCGACGCGGACGTACCGGCGTACGACCGGGCGGGGAGAGCCGCGTACGAAGGGGCCGGGCGCACGACCCGCGACCGGGCCCCGGGCGAGCGGATCGCCGGCTTCCGCTGCCGCCGCCTGGATGTCCGCCGACACCTCGGCAGTCCCGCCAAGCGCGCCTTCGACGTCCTGGTCTCCGGGGTCCTGCTCCTTCTCGTCGGCCCGGCGCTGCTGGCCTGCGCGGTCGTACTGCGGGTCAGCGACGGGCCGAAGGTCGTCTTCCGCCAGGAGCGTGTCGGCAAGGACGGCCGCCCCTTCACGCTGCTGAAGTTCCGTACCCATCGCCCGGCCGACGCGCACGAGGCCGCGACCCGCTGGAGCGTGGCGGACGAGCGGAACATGAGCCGCTTCTGCCGCTTCCTGCGCCGCACCTCGCTCGACGAGCTTCTCCAGCTGTGGAACGTCCTGCGGGGCGACATGAGCCTGGTCGGGCCGCGCCCCGAGCGCCCGTACTTCGTCGCCAAGTTCAGCCAGCTCCACCCCGGCTACGCCGCCCGCCACCGTATGCGGACCGGCGTCACCGGGCTCGCCCAGATCCATGGGCTGCGCGGCGACACGTCCATCGAGGACCGCGCCCGCTTCGACAACGCCTACATCGACGACTGGTCCCTGTGGCAGGACATCTGCGTCCTGCTGCGCACGGCCGCCGCGCTGGTCCGCGCGACGGGGAGCTGAACGCCGGTGAGCCACGCATGCGCCCCGCCCGCCGCGCGCGGGCTGACGCCCGTCCTGCCGGTGGTGGCGGTGGTCGCCCTGCTCGCGCTGCCCGTCGCGCCGGGGGGCGAGGGCGGGGCGACCCTCGCCGACGCCGCGTCCGGTGTCGTCGTGCTGTGCTGCGCGGTACGTCTGCTGCGGCATCGGCGGCGCCCCCTGTCGCGTACCGCCGCCGTGGTGCTGGGCCTGCCCGTGGTCGGGTTCGCGGTGGCGGCGACGGGGGCCGCGACGCCGGGCGCGGCGGTCGCCGGCTTCGGGCGCTATCTGCAGATCTTCGTACTCGTCCCGGCCGCCGTGCTGCTGCTCGTCCGCGACCGGCGCGACCTGCGGCTGCTGGTCTGGTCGATGGTGGGGCTCGCGGTGTGGCAGGGGGCCCTGGGGGTGCACCAGTACGCGACCGGGACCGGCGCCTCGTACACGGGCCGGGACATCCGCGCCGTCGGCACCTTCGGGCCGGGCGACATCATGGGGATGGCGACCGTCGTCTCCTTCGGGCTGGTGTGCGCGGTGGGGCTGGCGCTGGGACCCGCGTCGGCACGGCAGAGGGTGTGGGCCGGGGTGTGCGCGCTGCTGCTGGTGATGCCGCTGGCGGTGTCCTTCAGCCGGGGCGCGTGGATCGCGACGGCCCTCGCCTGCGGGGCGCAACTGGTACTGGCGGGCCTGCGCCGGGCGGTCAGGGCGGGCGCGGTGGTGGCCGCCGTCGCCGTGATCCTCGTCGGCGGGTTCGGTGTCGGCTCCACGCTGCTGGAGCAGCGGCTCAGCAGCATCGGGCAGGTCGCCGACGCACCCGACCAGTCGGTCACCGACCGGTACACGATGTGGGCGGCGGCCACCGACATGTGGCGCGAGCGGCCGCTGACGGGCATCGGCCTCAAGGGCTTCCCCGACCACCGCGACGGGCACGCCTCGCTGGCACTGTCGTCGGGCAGCGACACCGAGGGCGCGAACGCGGCGTACCGGAGGCAGCCGCTGCTGTCACCGCACAACATGTATCTGCTGGTGCTCAGCGAGCAGGGGCTCATCGGGCTGCTGACGCTGGCGGGGAGCTGGCTCGCGCTGCTGGTGCTGGGGCTGCGGAGGCTGGTCCGCGCCCGCGGGGCGAACGACCCCGGCCTCGACTGCGCGCTCATCGCCTGCGGCCTGCTGGTCTGGCAGCTGATCGACTTCGTGTACGCCGACATCGGCGGTCCCTCGACCGTTCTCAGCGCCGTCTGCTTCGGACTGACGGCGTGGTGGGCACTGGCGAGTCCCGGTCCGGCTGTCGCCGAGGCGGCGCCGGCGTACCCCGGTACGGCTGTCGCCGAGGAGGCCGCCGCACGATGACGGTCACCCCTCCGCAGGCGGGGGACGCCACGATTCCCCCGGCGCGCCTCGGCGCGGACCGCCCGGACCCCGGCAGCGCCAGGGCCGTCTCACAGGGCTTCCTCGCCAGGGCCGCGCTCGTCACCGTCGGCCTCTCCCTGGCCGGTGCCCTGCTGGGCCTCGGCCGGGACCAGGTGCTGGCGCGCCTCTTCGGGGCCGGGAGCGAGACGGACGCCTTCCTGGTCGCCTGGACCGTACCGGAGTTCGCGGCGACGCTGCTGATCGAGGACGGGCTGGCCTTCGCGCTCGTCCCCGCGTTCAGCGCGGCCGTGGCCCGCCGCCGTACCCACGGCGATACGGGCGACCCGGTGCGCGCCCTGGTCCGCAGCACCCTGCCCCGCCTGTCACTGGCGTTCGCCGTCGCGTCGGCGCTGTTCGTCTTCGGGGCGCCGTACCTGGTCGAGGCGCTGGCGCCGGGGCTCCACAACCCGGGGTTCGCGGTGGACTGCACCCGGCTGACCGGCACCTGTGTCCTGACCTTCGGGCTCGCCGGATATTGCAGCGCGGCCCTGCGCGGGCACCGCCGGTTCGTCGCGCCCGCGGCCATCTACGTCGCGTACAACACCGCCATCATCACGGCGATGTTCGCCCTCGGCGCGCGCTGGGGCGTACGGGCGGCCGCGGTCGGTGTCGCGGTGGGCGGGGCCCTCATGGTCGTCACCCAACTGCCCTCTCTGCTGAGGCAGTTGCACCGCAGGCAGACGGCGCCCGCGACAGACAGGGCGGATCCGACGGACAAGACGGACGCCGCGGACACGGCAGTCACGGCAGACCCGGCAGACCCGGCGGACACGACAGTCACGGCAGACCCGGCGGACACGGCAGACGCGGCAGCCCCGGCGAAGGACCGGCGCACCATGAACCTCACCCTCATCGTCACCGTCCTGCTCTTCGCCCTGTGCCGCCAGTCCCAGGTCCTCGTCGAGCGGTTCCTGGCCTCCACGCTCCCCGCCGGCGCCATCTCGCATCTGAACTACGCCCAGAAGGTCGCCCAGATGCCGATGGTGCTCTCCCTGATGCTGTGCACGGTCACTTTTCCGGTCGTGGCGCAGGCGCTGGCCGAGGGCGACACCGAGCGGGCACGCGACCGCGTCGAGTGCGACCTCCGGGTGGTGTCGTGCGTCGTACTGCTCGGCACGGCGGCCATCGTCGCGTGTGCCCCGCAGCTCGTCCACCTCCTCTTCCAGCGGGGCGCGTTCACCGCGCGGGACACCGCGGCCACCGCCGCCGTGATGCGGGTGTACGCGCTCGGGCTGCTCGGCCAGGCACTGGTGGGCGCGCTCGTCCGCTCGTACTTCTCGGCGGGGCGGCCCACCTGGTACCCCATGGCCGCCATGACCGCCGGCATCGTCGCCACGTCGTGGCTCGGCGCGTGGGCGGTCGGCTCGTTCGGCGTGCTGGGGATCGCCGCGGCCAACGCGGCCGGCATCACCCTCACCGCACTGATCCTGCTGTACGGCATGGGGGCGCGCAGCGTGCCGATCCGTACCCGGCGGGTGCTGGCCGAGATGAGCAAGCCGCTGCGCGCGGCGGTGGTCGCCTGTGTCGTGGGCGGGTTCTGCGCGAGCCGTATCGACTCCCCCGCCCTCGGGCTCGCGGCCGGCGGCACGGCCGTGACCGTCGTCTTCCTCCTGCTCGCCCGGGTCCTGGGCGTGCAGGACCTCGCACCCGCACTCCGTACCGTCACCCGAAGGCTGCCGTATGCCCGTATCCGCTGACCCCGCACCGTCCGCCGGCCCGGCGCCCGACCCGACCCGGCGCAGACCCGGCCCACCCCCGTGGGTGGCGATGTACCACTCCGTGGGTGACTGCTCCTACGACCCGTACCGCGTCACCGTCTCGCCCCGCCGCCTGGACCGGCAGCTGGGCTGGCTGCGTCGCCGGGGTCTGCGCGGTGTCGGCGTGCGCGAGCTGCTCGCCGCGCGCGCCCGCGGCGCGGGGCAGGACCTGGTGGGGCTCACCTTCGACGACGGGTACGCCGACTTCGTCGCGCACGCCCTGCCGCTGCTGCGCCGCCACGGCTGCGGTGCCACCCTGTTCGTGCTGCCGGGCAGGCTGGACGGGGACAACGCCTGGGACCCGCTCGGCCCGCGCAAGCCGCTGCTGTCGGCGGCGGGCATCCGGCAAGCCGCCGCCGAGGGCGTCGAGATCGGCTCGCACGGCCTCACGCACGTGGACCTGATCCGGGCCGACGACGCGTTGCTCCGCGCCGAGGTGAGCGACAGCAGAGCACTGCTCTCCGAAATGACCGGTGCTCTCGTCGACGGCTTCTGCTACCCGTACGGGAGGGTCGACCGCCGCGCCGTGGACGCCGTACGGGAAGCGGGCTACACGTACGCCTGCGCCACCGGTCCCGGCGACCTGACCGGCCCTCTCGCCCTGCCCCGCGTCCACGTCGGGGAGCACGACACGGCCTGGCGGCTGCATCTCAAGCACCGGCTGCACCAACTGCGCCGGCTGCACCACCGCCCCGCCGAGAGGGTGTGAGCCTCCCGCGATGCCCGAGTTCAAGGCACTGCACATCATCACCGGCCTCGGCGTCGGCGGCGCGGAACAGCAACTCCGGCTGCTGCTGCGCCACCTGCCCGTCGACTGCGACGTCGTGACGCTCACCAACCCCGGCACGGTCGCCGACGGCCTGACGGCGGACGGCGTCCGTGTCGTCCACCTCGGCATGACCGGCAACCGCGACCTGTCCGCGCTGCCACGCCTCGTGCGCCTGATCCGGTCCGGCGGCTACGACCTCGTCCACACCCACCTCTACCGGGCCTGCGTGTACGGCAGGACGGCCGCGCGCCTGGCCGGCGTCCGGGCCGTGGTGGCCACCGAACACTCCCTCGGCGAAACGCAGCTGGAGGGCCGCGCCCTGAGCGCCGGCGTGCGCGCGCTGTACCTGGCCAGCGAGCGGCTGGGCCGCACCACGGTCGCGGTCTCGGGCCCGGTGGCCGACCGGCTCAGGCGCTGGGGCGTACCCGAGCCGCGCATCGAGGTGGTGCCGAACGGCATCGACGTGGCCCGCTTCCGCTTCGACCCGGTCACCCGCGAACGCACCCGCCGCCGGCTCGGGCTGCCGGAGGGCGCGTATGTCGTCGGCGGCATCGGCCGGCTGACCGCGGGCAAGCGGTTCGACGTCCTGATCGGCGCGCTCGCCCACCTCCCCGGTGACTGCTGGCTGCTGCTGGTCGGCGGTGGCCCGGAGGAGAACGTGCTGCGCCGCGCCGCCCAGCGGGCGGGGGTGACCGACCGGGTGCTGTTCACGGGCGAGCGGCCGTACGAGCCCGACGGCACCCCCGTTTCTGATCTGCCGGCGCTGACCTCGGCGATGGACGTGCTCGCCTCGCCGAGCCCGGAGGAGGCCTTCGGCCTCGCTCTCGTGGAGGGCCTGGCGGCGGGGCTGCCGGTGCTGTACGCCTCCTGTCCGGCCATCGAGGACCTGCCGCCGCGTTCCGCCGAGGCCCGCCGGGTGCGGGGTGGTGCCGACGCGTTCGCCCACGCACTGGCGCAGACGCGCGCCCTGGCCGAGGCCCGGAGTTCGTGCCCGCCGAGCCGCACGGTCTCCGTCGCTGCCCGCCACTACTGCATCACCCGCAGCGCCGCACAGCTCATGGACGTGTACGCGGCCGCCGTCTCCTGTTCGTCCCCGTCCCCGTCACCCCTGGGAGTGACCGTCTGATGAACCTCATGACCTCCATGGCCGATTCCGCGACACCCCCGGCCCGGCGGCATCCGGCGCACCGGCGCCTGCGAGCGCTGCCGCCGTGGTCCCTGCTCGCGGCCGGCACTCTCGCCGGAGCCCTCGCCGGGGGCGCGTACGGCGTCCTCACGCCGCCCGCCTACTCGGCCACCGCCTACGTGATCGCCGTACCGACCGCCACATCGGATCCGCAGGCGGCGCTCGGCCTCGCCCAGGCGTACGGCCGGGTCGCCACGCAGCTCGCGGTACTCGGCGACGCCCAGGTGTGGGCGGGCGTGCCGGTGAAGACGCTGAGGGAGAATGTGCAGTCGGCGACCTCGCCGGACGCGCCGATGGTCGCCGTGACGGCCACCTCCGCACGCGCCGATCTCGCCACCGACATGGCCAACGCGGTCTCCCGCTCGCTGATCCGGCACGCCAACGACACCAAGAACGCCACGCACGTCGAACTCCTCCAGTTCTCCCGGGCCGTCAAGCCCGCCAAGCCGTCCTCGGCGTCCCCGGCGCTGACCGGTCTGGTGGGCGCGAGCGCGGGCGGCCTGCTGGGCGGCCTCGCGCTGCTGGTCCGCCCGCGGCGCGCCGCCGACGACGACGCGCGTCCGGCCGCCGTGCCCGGCCCGGCCACCGCCGCCGACGCACACGGCCAGCTGTGAGCGGGGCGCCGCGGGCCGAGGGCGGCACTCTGCGGGCCGAACTGTGCACCGACGAGCGGGAGTTCGCCGCGCTGGGCCCGGCCTGGGGGCGCCTGTACCGCAGGTGCGGTGCGGCGACCCCGTTCCAGAGCCATGCCTGGCTGCACTCCTGGTGGACGTCGTACGGCAGGCCCGGCCGGCTGCGGCTGGTACTGGTGCGCGACGGCGGCGAACTGCGGGCGGTCGCGCCGCTGATGCGGGTTGGGCGTCCGCTGCCCCGGCTCGTCCCGCTGGGCGGGACGATCTCCGACTACGGCGATGTGCTGCTCGACGACGAGCACGCCGACCAGGCGGCGGCCGCGCTCGCCGAGGCACTGTCGAGGGCCGCCCGCACCACACTGATCGACTTCCGGGAGGTCCGGCCGGGCGGCGCGGTCGAGCGCGTCTACGAGTGCTGGCGCGGACCGCGCCGCCGGGCGGGCGACTCGCTCTGCCTCGAACTGCCCGCCCTACCGATGGCGGAGCTCGCGGCCCGGCTGCCCGCGGCGAAGGCCCAGCGGGCGCGGGCCAAGCTGCGCAAACTGACCGCGCTGGGCGTGGAGCGCCGGACCACGGACCCGGACCGGGTGGACGCGGCGCTGCGGCTCCTCCTCGCGCTGCACCGGTTGCAGTGGCAGGGCCGCAGGGTGACGCCGGAGCACCTCCACGAGCGGTTCGCCGCGCATCTGGTGCGCGCGGTCGGCCCGATGGTGCGCTCCGGCGACGCCGTGGTCACCGAGTTCCTGCTGGAAGGCGAGGTGATGGCGGTCGACCTGACGCTGCTGTCGCCGCGTCTTGCGGGCGGCTATCTGTACGGCGCCCATCCGCGGCTGCGCGAGCGGAAGGCGGATGTCGCCGCGATGCTGCTGGACGCCTGCGCGCGGCACACCGCCACCGGTGGGCACGACACGCTCAGCCTGCTGCGCGGCGACGAGCCGTACAAGTACAACTGGCGCCCCGAGCCCGTGGTCAACCAGCGGTTGCTGCTGGCCCGGCGGCGCACCGCCCCGCTGCTGTCGGCGATCGTCTGCGGTGTCGCCGCGCGCAGCCGGGGCAAGGAACTCGTGCGCGGGTGGTGGGAGCGGGGTGGCGGCGGGACCTGAGCCGCCCGCCGCCACCGGCGGCTCGCCGGGTCATGGGGTCACCGGATGCGCGACCACCAGTCGAAGCGGACGCAGAGCTTTCCGCCGAGCAGGTACTCGGCCCAGGTGCCCAGGTCCAGCGGCGAGCATGCCTGGAGAGGCAGGGGCAACGGGGTGGGCTGGGACGTCGACCCCGGGGTGGGCGCCGGCGTCGGCACCGGGGACGTCGGCTCGGGCTCGGTGCGGCCGGAGAGCGCGGACCGGTACTCCTCGGCCGCCTTCGGGTTCTGTCTGCACCGCCACACGCCGTGCGGGCAGTAGTCGGTGAGCGTGTTGTACAGCGGCTTGTGCTCGTCCATCCAGGTCAGCATGCGCCGCATGTACGCCGCGTTGTCGCCATTGCGGAACAGTCCCCATTCCGGGTACGAAATGGGCTTGCCGTGTTCCTTCGCGAAGTCGACGTGTTTCTGTAGCCCGTACGGCTCCGACACCTGCTCGTCGAATGACATTCCCTGCGGCTGGTCGTACGTGTCCATGCCGATGATGTCGACCGTGTCGTCGCCCGGATAACAATCCGTCCAGGGAACGGCGTCGTGCCCGCGGCTCGGCGCGAAGTCGAACCGGAATTTCTGGCCCGGCACCGCGCGCATGGTGGTGACGATTCTGTTCCAGTACGTCTTCCAGGCCTCCGGGTCCGGCCCGCACCGATGGGTGTACGTCGTGCCGTTCATTTCCCAGCCGAGCACGAGGACGGTGTCCGGCACCTTCAAGTCGACCAGCCGCTGGGCCAGTTGGCGGTAGTGCTCGTCGAACTCCCCGGCCGCTCCCTGGCGCAGCAAGGTGCGTACCTCGGTGTAGGAGTGGCTCTCCTCGTTGCGCTCCAGCATGGGCACGTTGAGGACGAGGATCCGGTCGTCCCTCTCCCGACGCCAGTTCGCCCAGGTGTCGAGGAAGCGGGGGGCGCCTTCGATGTTGCTCCAGCGGTCGCCCGGCAGGTAGGTGTGCCCCACGCGCAGCTCGGCGCCGTCCAGCCACCGGCTGAGTTTGGCCATCCGGGTCACGCCTCGGGGGCCGTAGTCGAGGTAGGCGCCGAATGCGGGGGGCGGGGCGGGCGGTTCGGCGGTGGCCGGTGCTGTTGCCGGTGCTGTTGCCAGTGCCGGTGCCGGTAGTGATGCCGACGCTGATGCCGTTGGCACCGCCGTCGCCGCCGCCGTCGCCGCTGTCGTCGGCACCGGCACCGGTACCGGTGACTTGGCGGCCGCTTCCTCCCGGGCGCCCACGGCGTATCCCAGTCCCGGCATCAGGGCGGCCGACGCGGCAATGCCGGCCGCGATGTACACGGGCCATCTTCCGCGGCGCCGTTGCTGTGCGGCCATGACTGATCCTTTATCCACTCATCGGCAGCAGCCTTTACGCGTGTGCGCCGCCTGTTTTTCGTATCCCTCCGACAATCAGTCATATGTATGCCCATCCTGTGAACAGATTCTCTGTCTTTGCATCCCCTGACCACCCGCACGAGTGAGCACTGGGCCGAACGGTCGCTGCTTTTCCCGACCGAATAAGCGGCCGCGAACGCACTCGGGTGCCGGACGCGATTCGTCCGGCACCCGAGGTGAAGCACTGACTACTGACTAACGACGGGACGCGGCTCGGCCTCGTCGGTACAGGATGGCGCCGCCCGTCAGCAGCAGCGCGGCGACACCCGAAGCCGCGAGCATCTGCTCCCCGCTGCCGGTGTCGGGAAGGGAAGGCCGCTCCGCCACGGGCGTGGTGGCCGGTGGCGTCCACGTGTGCGGCTTCGTCGGCGGAGTGGTGGGCGGCGTCGTGGGCTTCGCGGGCTTCGTGGGCTTCGTGGGCGGCTTGTCGCTGTCGTCGTCGTCGCCATAGCCGGCGTCGTCGCCATAGCCGCCGTCGTCGCCGTAACCGGCGTCGCCGCCATTGCCACTGTCGTCGCCGTAGCCGACGTCGCCGCCGCCATTGCCACTGTCGTCGCCGTGAACGCCGTCATCGCCGTAACCACTGTCGTGGCCGGCATCGCCCTGCTCACGGTCGTCGTCCTTGCGGCCGGACTCGTGGGACGAAGCCGACGGCGCCTGCGTCTTCGGAACCCCGCCATTGCCGTTGTCATGGCCGTGAACGGCGTCATGGCCGTGAACGGCGTCATCCCCGTAACCACTGTCCTGGCGGGCAACGCCATGGTCACGGTCGTCGTCACTACGGCCGGAGACATGGGCCGCAGCCGACGGCGTCTTCACCTTCGGAGCCCCACCGGTGCTGCTGGCGTCGCCGTGAACGGCGCCGACGCCGCCGTGCTTACGGCCGGAGTCGCGAGGCGCGGCCGACGCTCCGCCCGACTTCGGCGCCGACGACCCGCCCGACTTCGCAACCCCACCGGTACCGCTGGCGTCGCTGCGAACGGCGTCATCCCCGTAACCACTGTCCTGGCGGGCAACGCCATGGTCACGGACGTCGTCACCACGGCCGGAGACATGGGCCGCGGTCGACGGCGCCTTCGCCTTCGGAGCCCCGCCAGTGCTGCTGGCGTCGCTGCGAACGGCGTCATCGCCGTAGTCGGCGTCATCGCTGTAACCACTGTCGTGGCTGTGGTCGCCGTGCTCGCTGTGGCCACTGCCGTAGGTGTCGTGGGACGCCGTCGACGACGCCTCCGCCGTCGGAACACTGCTGGCGGCGTCGCCGTAATCGGCGTCATCGCTGTAACCACTGTCGTGGCTGTAGTCGCCGTGCTCGCTGTGGCCACTGCCGTAGGTGTCGTGGGACGCCGTCGACGACGCCTCCGCCGTCGGAACACTGCTGGCGGCGTCGCCGTAATCGGCGTCATCGCTGTAACCACTGTCGTGGCTGTAGTCGCCGTGCTCGCTGTGGCCACTGCCGTAGGTGTCGTGGGACGCCGTCGACGACGCCTCCGCCGTCGGAACACTGCTGGCGGCGTCGCCGTAATCGGCGTCATCGCCGTAATCACTGTCGTGGCCGTAGCCGCCGTGCTCGCGGTCGTCGTCACTACGGTCGGAGCCGTGGGAAGCTCCGGGAACGTCCGGAGCCTGGACGGCGTCACCCGACAGGGCGCCGTGCGATCCCCCGGTGGTCCCCTCGGAGTGCGGGTCCGCGAACGCCGGGATGGCGTACAGGGACAGGATGCTCGTCGCGGCGGCGGCCACGACCATTCCCTTGCTCAGGTTCTTGCGCAATCTCGTCGTCTTCCTGCTCGAATAAGTGGGAAAAGCCGGCCCCGGACCGAAGGAACAGGCCGTTGCACACCGCGATCTGATGGGAGCAGCGACTGCGCGAGTCCTGCTCGCGAGCTGCACCCCGCATCGCGGCTCGACTGGTCGCACCGCATCATCGACGCCAGTCGCGTACGAGCCCTGAGATCGTGTCCTGCATGGTGAGGCATGGGTTCGGATCCGCGCACACAGGAAGCGAGAGGGCTGACTCTCTCGTCAGCTCTTTCCCCTCTTCCTACGGCTGTGACCCGAGACAGCTTCCCGCCTCCCGTGGTTTCGCCTCCGCTTGATCTTCTGGCTAGTCCAGTGATGGGATCCGGTGAAGTGCCAGTACCGACAATCCGAACATCGGTAGATACGGTCCGGGATTCTCTCTAACAGCGGCTGTTTGATCAGCCAGATCCTCGCCTCGGATTCAGTACGGAAAGATGCTTTCCCTGTCTCCGGACAACGCGGCAAGATGATCGTATCACTCATATTCCCTCCGAGGCGCGATTCGACTCACATTCCTCTTCACTAGAAGGAGGGAATCAATACTGCAACAGCAGGAAAGCCCGCATCAACCAAGTGCCATTCTTGCGGATGAATGGCCATCGAAATTCATCCGCATGGCCCTGTATGGCAACTGAAAGTAAATTGAGCTGATCGGATGATATTGCACCGGGCAAGCGGGTACGGGCTGCTCCGTTCGGCGCGACGGGGAGTCATTGTGACTCGCGTGGCGGGCTGGAGTCGATCAGCGGCGCAGCGATGGCCTACGTACAAGCGGTCATCGGAGGGGGCTGGAGCAGCAGAAAAAACGTTACTTCAAAGGACCCGAAAAAGGGTCAGCGGCCAATAGAAGGATGGCCGCTGTCAGTATTGGATTAACCCTGCGCATACATGAAAGGATCCGGCTCTATTCGGCGCCCCGCCGGCCGGTCCGGACAAGGTGCGCTCTGCCGCAGACTTCGCGGAGACCGTGATTCCCTGAGACGCCGGGTCGCGCGACACACCTGCCGGGCACAGGGGACTGGCCCGCGTTCACATCAACAGGACGCGTCCCCTGAACCGACTGCCGGGCGATCACCCGTTCACTGGCGTGGACCGATTTGCGAGCAGAAATTGCCGATATTCGTGATGTTGTCGCCCAACACGGTGATCGGCGCATTGATCGTGATCAGGGAGGCGTTGAATGCCTGTTCACACTGCAGAAGCTGCGTGTTGTCGACGGCGGCGTGCGGGTCGCCACCGCGGTCGTCGGCCTGGACTGTCCCGGCACCCGTCAGACCGATGCCGCTGACAGCGGCGGTCACCAGCATGACTTTCTTGAACCTGTGCATATACATCTCCATGTGTTGACTCAGGGCAACTACGAAACGCAAAAGGGGACGTCGAGCTGTTGTCGCCTCGACATCCCGTGTGCCATGAAAGCTTCCCCCTCCGCCCTGCTGCCCCGAGTCGGCAGTCGATCGGGGCGCCCGACGCGCCGAGGGCCGAGGAGCGGTCTCGCACCGGAGGTGCGAGACCCGGCTCTTCACAGCGCCCCGGAATCAGTCCTCGACGGGACCGACCACCGTGCAGAAGTTGCCGATGTTCTGGCTGTTGCCATCGGTGGACGCGAGCTGAACGGGCGCGAACGCCAGGCCACCCTCGAACTCCTGGTGGCAGTTCACGGTCTGCAGGTTGTCAATGCTGACGCCGGCCGGGTCGTCGTACAGGGGGCCATCACACGCGTGGGCGACCCCGCCACCGAGAGCCATGCCACCGACCATGACCGCTACGGCCGCGACCTTCTTGAACTTGCTCATCACTTCTCCGATTTCTTCGCGCACCCGGGCCCCTTACGGACCGTGCCCGGACGATTACAGAAGATAACACGCAGCACACTTAACGCCGAATTTCCCGATACTCCATATTGAGTAGTAATTCATACTCATATCCGTCTTTCCCATCGGCTCGCCGAACTGCGCCGCAATAGCGGGCGACCGTTCGGGGGAGAGTCGGGCCCGTGAGAACCAAGGGATGGAGGACCGGCCGAGGAGCGGGTCCCGCACGGAGGTGCGAGACCCGGCTCTTCACGGCGCCCCGGAATCAGTCCTCGACGGGACCGACCACCGTGCAGAAGTTGCCGATGTTCTGGTGGTTGTCACCGAGGGCAGCCGCCCCCTGGACGGGCGCAAAGAGGGCGCCACCCGCGAACTCCTGGTCGCAGTTCACGGGCTGCAGGTTGCCGATGATGACGCCGGACGGGTCGTCGTACAGGGGGCCATCGCCGGCGTGGGCGACCCCGCCACCGAGAGCCATGCCACCGACCATGACCGCTACGGCCGCGACCTTCTTGAGCTTGCTCATCACTTCTCCGTTTTCCTTCGCGCGCCCGGATCCCTTACGGACCGTGCTCGGACAGTTACAGACGATAACATGCAGCACACTTAACGCTGCATTTCTTGATACTCCATATTGAGTAATGACTCATGCCCATATGCGCTTTCCCCCATCGGGCTCACCGAACTGCGTCGCGATAGCGAGCGACCATTTGGGTGAGAGCCGGGCCCGCGGAAAGTGCGGGGTGGAGGGCTGGCCGACGAGCCGACGTCATGGAAATCCAAGGACGGCTCCCTGAGGGGCGCGAGACCCGCGCCTCAGAAGGGGAGAGCCGGCACTGGGCCTTGAATCGGGGCGCCCGATGCGCCAAGGGGCGAGGAGCGGATGTCGGGCCTCGCACCAAAAGCACGAGACCCGGCATTTCGCAACGCCCCGGAATCAGTCGTTCCTGGGCCCGATCACCGTGCAGAAGTTGCCGATGTTCTGGCTGTTGGAGCCGGCGAGGGCCGCACCCTGAATGGGCGCGAAGGCGAGGCCACCCTCGAACTCCTGGTTGCAGTTCACGGTCTGCAGATTGGGGATGATGATGTCAGCCGGGTCGTCGTACCCGTGGCCGCCGGCTGCGTTGGCGACCCCGCCACCGAGAGCCATGCCGCCCACCATGACCGCTACGGCCGCGACCTTCTTGAACTTGCTCATTACTTCTCCGTTTTCTTCGCGTGCCCGGAACCATTACGGACCGTGCTCGGACAGTCACAGACGTTAACACAGGGCTCACTTAACGCTGCATTTCCGGCACATCCATTTGAGTGAGTGTTTGTGTCTATATATGCTTTTTAATCCAAATGACTTCTCAGGCTGCGCCGTAATAGTGAGTGACCATTCGGAGCGGAGCCGGGACCGCGAGAACCAGCGTCGCGATGGCCGTACAGGCCGCACAACGCAAGCTGGTCTCGCACCCCAAGGTGCGAGACCAGCTCTTCCCAGCACCCTGGAATCAGTCCTCGACGGGACCGACCACCGTGCAGAAGTTGCCGATGTTCTGGGAGTTGCCCTCGGTGGACGCGAGCTGAACGGGCGCGAACGCGAGGCCACCCTCGAAGTCCTGGTGGCAGTTCACAGGCTGCAGGTTGCCGATGATGACGTCAGCCGGGTCGTCGTACCCGTGGCCGCCGGCTGCGTTGGCGACCCCGCCACCGAGAGCCATGCCACCGACCATGACCGCTACGGCCGCGACCTTCTTGAGCTTGCTCATCACTTCTCCGATTTCTTCGCGCGCCCGGATCCCTTACGGACCGTGCTCGGACAGTCACAGACGATAACACAGGGCTCACTTACCACTTCATTCCCGGCAGATCGGGCTGAGTGCGACTAAATGTTTTATATGCCCTTTAGTCATACCGGAGGCGCGGACCGCACTGCGGCAGGCGGCGACTGTTGCGGGCAGCCCTCGGGAGGCCAGTGACCGTGGGCAGGCCGGCGCAGAAGAGGCCAGGCAGCAAGGCCCGATGGGAGGAGTGGCCGACCGAGCGCCCGGCCTCGTCACGGAGGTGGGGCCGGCGCTCGGCCGGTGGCCGCGGCATGGTCGGCGTACGGGCACCGGCCGGACGCGCTGCGTGGGAAGCCGGTCCGCTGCGTGCCGTGCGGGGTCTCCGCTCCGGCACGGCACACAACCCGTCAGCAGCAGACCGTCCGCCGCGGTGAGCGCCCGCGGCGCGCTACGAAGCCGCCGTCTTCGGCGTCGCTCCCTCGTCCGTGCGGGCCGCGGCGGGAACGTGCGCTACGGAGCGTTGGGGATGGGTCTCGAAGAGGGCGCGGGCAAGGCTCGTCGAGACCGGTGGGTGATCCTCCGTCGACCTACGACACCACGTCCTTGCGGGCGAAACCCCGGAAGGCCAGCGCGAACAGCACCAGGGCGTACGTCAGGGAGATCGCCGTGCCCTGGATCATGCCGCTCCACTCCAGTTGCGGCTGTACGGCGTCGGCCCAGGCGAACTGCCAGTGCGCGGGCAGGAAGTCGCGCCAGTCGCCGAGGGCGGTGACCGCGTCCAGCACGTTCCCCACGATGGTCAGGCCGACCGCGCCGCCGACCGCGCCCAGCGGGGCGTCGGTCTTGGTCGACAGCCAGAACGCCAGCCCCGCGGTGACCAGTTGGGACGCGAAGATGTACGCCACCACGACGAGCAGACGCTGGGCCGCCGTGCCCGCGGGCAGGGTGCCGCCGGTGGGAATCTCCAGCGGGCCCCACCCGTACGCGGCCGTGCCCACCGCCAGCGCCACGACCGGCAGCAGCACCATCGCCGCAAGGCTCATCCCGAGCGCGACGACGAGCTTGGACCACAGGAGCCGGGCCCGGGGCACCGGGGCCGCCAGCAGATAGCGCAGCGACGACCAGCTCGCCTCGGAGGCGATCGTGTCACCGCAGAACAGCGCGACCGGGATCACCAGGAGGAAGCCCGCGGACACGAACAGGTTCACCGCGGCGAAGTTCCCGCCGGACGCGGTGGCCGTGTCCATCAGCGTCACCCGCCCGTTGCGTGCGCCGGGTTCGCCGCCGATCGCGAAGGCGGCGACCAGCACGAACGGCAGCACGGCGAGGATCGCGCCCATGACGAGAGTGCGGCGCCGCTTCAGCTGCCGGACGAACTCGACCCGCAGCGGCAGCGTCCGCCGCGCGCGGTATCCGTCGGCCGTCTCGGTCCGCTCGACGAGCGTGCTCATGCGGCACCTCCGATCAGGGTGAGGAAGGCGTCTTCAAGCCGGCGGTGCGGTCCCACCGACTCCACGGGCACTTCGAGCCGTACGAGCTCCACGACCAGCCGCCCGGCGCTGCCGTCGGTGTCGAGGCGGACGAGAAGTCCCTCGTCCGTGCGGACCGCCGAGGCCACCCCGGGCAGCGCGCCCACCTTCTCGACGACGGGCTCGTCCACCGGCGTGCCCGTGCCCACGAGCAGGGTGTCGCCGGAACCGACGATCTCGTGCACCGGGCCCGCCTGGACGAGGCGGCCGCGGTCCATGACCACCAGATGCGTGCAGGACTGCTCGACCTCCGCCAGCAGGTGGCTGGAGACGATCACCGTGCGGCCGGCCGCCGCGTACCGGATCATCACCTCGCGCATCTCGCGGATCTGCGGCGGGTCGAGGCCGTTGGTCGGTTCGTCGAGGATGAGCAGGTCCGGCAGGCCCAGCATGGCCTGGGCGATGGCGAGACGCTGGCGCATGCCCTGGGAGTACGTGCGCACCGCGCGGGCCAGCGCGTCGCCCAGGCCCGCGATCTGCAACGCCTCGTCCAGGTGGGCGTCCTCGGACGGGCGGCCGGTCGCCTGCCAGTACAGCTCCAGGTTCTCGCGGCCCGACAGATGCGGCAGGAAACCCGCACCCTCGACGAAGGAGCCCACCCGGGACAGCACCGGCGCGCCCGGCCGGATCGCGTGCCCGAAGACGTGGATCTCGCCGGCGTCCGGCTTGATCAGGCCCATGAGCATGCGGAGGGTGGTGGTCTTGCCCGCGCCGTTCGGTCCGAGCAGGCCCAGCACCTGGCCCTTCTCCACCCGGAACGACAGGTCCCGTACCGCATACCGGTCCGCGGACTTCGCGTACCGCTTGCTCAGGTCCGTGATCTCCAAGGGGACTTCGGCGAGTGCGGGATCGGGTGCCGGGGTCGCCGTACGACGACGGCCCGACAGCAGCAGGGCCAGCGCCACGACCACTCCGGCCAGGGGCAGCCACCACACCCAGGCGGGCAGCGGCGCGGCCGCGGTCGTCACGCCGGGCGCGGTCGGCACCAACAGGTCGCCCTTCAGGGACACCGTGTACGTCGCCGGTGCCGTCGGTGACGCGTAGCCGAGGTCCGTGGAGGCCAGGACGAGGCGCAGCCGGTGCCCGCTCCGCACCTCGTGGTCGATGGCGGGCAGGCTCAGGGTGACGTCCTTGCCCTCCTTGGCGCCCTCGACCCGGATCGGGGTGACCAGTTGCGACGGCAGCACCTTCTGGGTGCCGCCCGGGCCGACGTCGTACACCTTTCCGAACAGGACGGTGTCCTCGCTGGTCGACTTCACGTGCACCGTCGCGGTCGGCGATCCGCTGATCCGCAGGTCGCGGGTGACGGGTGCCGAGTCGAACCGCGCGAACTGCCCGGGGAAGTCGAGTGACGCTCCGATGCCGAGGGACGACAGCTGGGAGAGGCCTCCGGAGCCGCCCAGGCCGGGGAGGGCGGAGAGCGCGGGCGGGTTCGCCCCCGCCGGGTTGGCGAAGTTCTGCTCGCGGCCGCTCAGCGCGATCGTCCGCCGCCCGCTCCGAAGGCCGGGGTACGTCTCCCCGCTCGCGCCCCGCAGCTGGGCCGTTCCGTCGGTCGAGTTGACGCCGCCGGTGCGCGTGACCCGGAAGGCCGGGCCGGTGTCGACGCCCTTCTCGTCCTTCAGATAGCGGTCGAACCATGCCCCGACGCGGGCCTGGACACGGTTCGTCTCCATGTTGCCGCCGTCGTGGCCCCCGGCGATCCAGTCGACGTCCACGGGCGCGCCGTTGGCGCGGATCGCCCTGGCCGCGGCGTCCGCCTGGCCGAGGGAGAAGAGGGAGTCGGACTGGCCCTGCACGAGCAGGGTGGGCACCTTGATGCGCTTGCCGACGGCGGACGGCGAGCGGACGTCGAGCAGTGCGCGCGCCTGCGCGTCCGGCTTCCCGGACTCGGCGACCCGGTTGTACATCGCGCAGAGCTGCGCCTCGAACTTGTCGCAGCCGCCGCCGGAGTTGATGAAGAGGCCGGCCCACAGCTTCTTGAACACGCCGTTCGGGAACAGAGCGTCCGCCATGTTCCAGTACGTGATCGCCGGGGCGATGGCGTCCACCCGGTCGTCGTACCCCGCGGCCAGCAGCGAGACCGCGCCGCCGTACGAGTCGCCTGCTGCGCCGACGCGCGGGTCACCGCTCTTGTCGAGCTGGACCTCGGGCCGCCGGGCCAGCCAGTCGATGAGCTTCGACACATCGGCGACCTCGGCCTTGGGGTCGTTCAGCCCGATCTTGCCCGTGGAGCCGCCGAAGCCTCGCGCCGACCAGGTCAGCACCGCGTATCCGTCGCGGGCGAGCTTCTGCGCCTGGTCCCGCACATCGGCCTTGCTGCCGCCGAAGCCGTGCGCGAGGAGGACGGCGGGGCGGCGGCCGGAGCCCGCGGTGAAGTACGACGTGTTGATCTTCACCCCGTCGCCCATCGCCATGGCTCTGTCGGTGCGGTGCACGGGTGGCGCCTCGTCCGAGGCGACGGCCGTCCACGTACCGGCACCGGCCAGCACGACGACGGCGGCCACCGCGGCCACCAGTCGGCGCGGCCTGCGGAATGCGGGCAGTCGAAGATCCATGCGTCAACCGTACGGGCCGCCACCGACAAGCGATGCAGCCACCGGGCGGAAGTGGTGCCCCTCCCCCAGGCGTACGGTCCCCTCCCCGCGTACCGCAAGCGTGGTACACGGGGAGAGGACCGCCCGAACGACGTCGCCCGTGCCGCCCTGGGCAGGGCCGGGCTCCGCGGGGCCTACTCCTGTGTGTCCTCCGGGATCGACACCAGCCAGCGGGTGTCGCGGCGCGGGCGCAGGTAGAAGGCCCAGTACAAGGTGGCCACGGCCGTGATGCCGCCGGTCCACAGGAGGTAACCGGTCTCCTGCTGACTGAGGATGTAGGCGAGGACCACGATGAGCAGGACCGGCATCGCGGGCCACAGGGGCATCCGCCAGGCCGGCGTGTGGGCGTGGGAGCCGCGCCGGGCGAGCAGGGCGGCGACCGCGACGAGCAGGTACATGCCGGTGACGGAGACGCCGGTCACGCCGTACAGGGTGTCCAGGTTGACGAAGCACAGGAGCGCGCCGGGGACGCCGACGGCGAGGGTCGCGACCCAGGGCGAGCCGAAGCGGCCGAGCTTGGCGAGGCCGTGGTTGACCGGCTCGGGCCAGGCCTTGTCGCGGGCCGAGGCGAACAGGACGCGGGAGTTCTGGATGACCATGACGATGCCCGCGTTGATGATCGCGAGGGCCACGCAGAGGCTGACGAAGGTGCCGACGGCGGAGTTGGACCAGGCGGTGACCATGGAGCTGATGTCGCCGCCGGTGAGCGTGGAGAGATCCGAGGCGCCCATGGTGATCGCGACGACCGGCACCAGGATGATCACGGTCGAGATGGCGAGGGTAGCGAGGACCGTACGGGCGACGTTGCGGCGCGGGTTCTCCAGTTCCTCGGAGAGGTAGACGGCGGTCGAGAAGCCCTGGGTGACGAAGAGGGCGATCGCGAGCCCCGAGACGACCAGCATGCCCGTCACGGTGTCCGTGTGGCCCCCGGAGCCGGCCACCTGCATCGAGACCAGACTGCCGGCTCCGCGCTCGCTGTGGGCGAAGCCCAGCACCGCCACGACGGCCGCCGCAATGACTTCGAGGACCAGGAAGACTCCGGTGATCCAGGCGTTGGCGCGCAGGTCCAGCAGGCCGGCGAGGGTGGCGAGGAGCATCACGCCGGCGCCGGCGACGGCCGGGTCCAGGTGGACGATCGGCGCCAGGTAGTCCGCCGTTCCCATGGCGATCACCGGCGGCACGATCATGACAACGAGCAGGGAGAGCACGAAGACCAGCCAGCCCGCGAGCCGCCCGGCCATCGTGGAGACCATGGCGTACTCGCCGCCCGCGCTGGGGATGAGGGTGCCCAGCTCGGAGTAGCAGAACGCCACGGCGATACAGAGCAGCGAGCCGATCGCGATGGTGAGGGCGGTCGCGGTGCCGAGTGAACCGAAGAGGTCCGGTACGACCACGAAGAGCGTGGAGGCGGGCGTCACGCACGAGAGCGTGAGCAGGGTGCCGCCGACGATGCCGATGGAGCGCTTGAGCTTCTGAGGGCCGTCGGACGTCAGGGGGCCGGCGTCCAGTACGGGAGTCTCTGCGGGGCGGAGCGTGTCGGTCATGAAGCGGTTCCGATCGACTCGTGCGTCAGGTGTTTCGGGCGGGAGCGCTATCGCCTCCGGCGGCTCGCGTCGTACGTCACTTCGTCCGCTCCCGGCGCTGATGGAACCTTGACGAAAACCGTCGCGTCAATAGGTGTTCATCTACGGAATCCGTAGCTGAAAGATGATCCACATGTGATTTGCGTCGCGGATGGTCAGTCCGTGCGCTCTCTTCCGCCCGTGCGGGAACCGCAGCGCGCACCCCGAAAAAAATGAGGCCGTCCGCGATGCGGACGGCCTCGGAGACCCTACGGGGGTGCTCAGTGGTTGCGCGGGAAGCCCAGGTCGACGCCCGCCGGGGCCTCGGACGGGTCCGGCCAGCGGGTGGTGACGACCTTGCCGCGGGTGTAGAAGTGCGTGCCGTCGTTGCCGTAGATGTGGTGGTCGCCGAAGAGCGAGTCCTTCCAGCCCCCGAAGGAGTGGTAGCCCACCGGCACCGGAATCGGCACGTTCACACCGACCATGCCCGCCTCGACCTCCAGCTGGAAGCGGCGGGCGGCGCCGCCGTCCCGGGTGAAGATCGCGGTGCCGTTGCCGAACGGCGAGTCGTTGATGAGGGCGAGGCCCTCCTCGTACGAGTCCACGCGCAGCACGCACAGCACCGGGCCGAAGATCTCGTCCCGGTACGCGTCCGCGGACGTCGGCACCTTATCGAGCAGCGAGAGGCCGATCCAGTGGCCGTCCTCGAAGCCGTCGACCGTGTGGCCCGTGCCGTCGAGGACGACCTCGGAGCCCTGCGCCGCCGCGCCCGCCACATACGAGGCCACCTTGTCGCGGTGCGCCTTGGTGATCAGCGGACCCATCTCGGAGGCCGGGTCGTTGCCCGGACCGATCTTGATCTTCTCGGCGCGCTCGCGGATCTTCTCCACCAGCTCGTCCCCGATGGCGCCCACCGCGACGACCGCGGAGATCGCCATGCAGCGCTCGCCGGCCGAGCCGTACGCGGCCGAGACGGCGGCGTCGGCGGCCGCGTCCAGGTCCGCGTCCGGGAGGACCAGCATGTGGTTCTTGGCGCCGCCGAGCGCCTGGACACGCTTGCCCTTCGCGGAGGCGGTCGTGTGGATGTAGCGGGCGATCGGCGTCGAGCCGACGAAGGACACCGCCTTGACGTCCGGGTGCTCCAGGAGGCGGTCGACCGCGACCTTGTCCCCGTGTACGACGTTGAAGACGCCGTCCGGCAGACCGGCCTCGGCCAGCAGCTCGGCCAGCTTCAGGGCCGCCGACGGGTCCTTCTCGGACGGCTTCAGCACGAACGTGTTGCCGCACGCGATGGCGAGCGGGAACATCCACATCGGCACCATGGCCGGGAAGTTGAACGGCGTGATGCCCGCGACGACACCCAGCGGCTGCCGGATCGACGAGACGTCCACCCGGCTGGCGACCTCGGTCGACAGCTCGCCCTTCAGCTGCACGGTGATGCCGCACGCCAGGTCGACGATCTCCAGCCCGCGCGCGACCTCGCCGAGCGCGTCGGAGTGCACCTTGCCGTGCTCTGCGGTGATCAGCTCGGCGATCGCGTCCCGGTTGGCGTCGAGCAGCGCCCGGAACTTGAAGAGGATCGTGCTCCGCTTGGCCAGCGAGGACTGGCCCCAGGTCGCGTAGGCGTCCTTCGCGGCGGCGACCGCGGCGTCCACCTCGTCGACCGTCGCGAAGGCGACCTTCGTGGTGACCGCGCCGGTCGCCGGGTCGGTGACCGGCCCGTACGTGCCCGACGCGCCTTCGACGGTCTTGCCGCCGATCCAGTGGTTGACGATCTTCGTCATGACCGAGTACTCCTTCACAGATGGCGGCGTCGGGTCGAGACGTGCCGTTCGTACAGCTCACGTGCCTTGACCGCCGACGAACGGGTCGCGGTCTCGGCCACAGGTACATCCCACCAGGCCTGTGCCGGAGGCGCGCCCGACACTGTGTCTGCCGTTTTGGTCTCCACGTAGACACATGTGGGAGTGTCGGCGGCGCGGGCTTCCGCGAGCGCTGCCCGCAGGTCACGGACCGTCTTCGCGCGCAGGACCCGCATGCCCAGGCTGGCCGCGTTGGCGGCGAGGTCGACGGGCAGCGGAGCCCCCGTGTACTGGCCGTCCTCGGACCGGTAGCGGTACGCGGTGCCGAACCGCTCGCCGCCCACCGACTCCGACAGACCGCCGATGGACGCGTACCCGTGGTTCTGGATCAGCAGGACCTTGATCGCGATGCCCTCCTGCACGGCCGTGACGATCTCCGTCGGCATCATCAGGTACGTGCCGTCGCCGACCAGCGCCCACACCGGGCGGTCGGGGGCGGCCAGCCGTACGCCGATCGCGGCCGGGATCTCGTAGCCCATGCAGGAGTAGCCGTACTCCAGGTGGTACTGGTCGCGGGAGCGCGTCCGCCACAGTTTGTGCAGGTCACCGGGGAGCGAGCCGGCCGCGTTGAGCACGATGTCGGACTCGTCCACCAGTTCGTCGAGGGCACCGAGGACCTGCGGCTGGGTGGGCCGGATGTCCGGATCCTCGGCCTCGAACGCCGCGTCGACCCGGTACTCCCAGCGCTCCTTGTCCTCCGTGTACTCGCTCACGTACGCGGGCGGGACGCGGTGCTCGTGCATCAGCAGCGCCTCGGTCAGCTCCTGGAGGCCGCTGCGGGCGTCCGCGATCAGCGGCAGGCCGGAGAGCTTGTGGCCGTCGAAGGGCGCGATGTTCAGGTTGAGGAAGCGGACGCCGTCGCCGGTGAAGAGGGTGTGCGAGGCGGTGGTGAAGTCGGTGTACCGGGTGCCCACGCCGATCACCAGGTCCGCCGTGCGGGCCAGCTCATCGGCGGTCGCGGTGCCGGTGTGGCCGACGCCGCCGACGTCCTGCGGGTGATCCCAGCGCAGTGAACCCTTGCCGGCCTGCGTCGAGGCGACCGGAATGCGGGTGGCCTCGGCGAACTCCGCGAGCGCCTCCTCGGCCCGGCTGTGGTGGACGCCGCCGCCGGCCACCAGGAGGGGGCGCCGGGCCACCCGGATCGCCCGCACGGCCTCCGCGAGTTCGGTCGGGTCGGCGCCCGGACGGCGCACGGTCCAGGTCCGCTCGGCGAAGAACTCCTCCGGCCAGTCGTACGCCTCCGCCTGCACGTCCTGCGGCAGCGCGAGCGTGACCGCGCCCGTCTCGACCGGGTCGGTGAGCACCCGCATCGCCTGGAGCGCGGCCGGGATCAGCGCCTCGGGGCGGGTGACGCGGTCGAAGTACCTCGACACCGGACGCAGACAGTCGTTGACCGACACATCGCCCGCGTACGGGACTTCGAGCTGCTGGAGGACCGGGTCCGCCGGGCGCGTCGCGAAGGTGTCGCCGGGCAGGAGCAGGACCGGGAGGTGGTTGACGGTCGCGAGGGCGGCGCCGGTGACGAGGTTCGTCGCACCCGGGCCGATGGAGGTCGTGACCGCGTGGGTGGACAGCCGGTTCGACTGCCGGGCGTAGCCGACCGCCGCGTGCACCATGGCCTGCTCGTTGCGGCCCTGGTGGTACGGCATGTCGTCGGCGTACTCGACGAGCGCCTGACCGATCCCGGCGACGTTGCCGTGGCCGAAGATGCCCCACGTCGCGCCGATCAGCCGCTGCCGTATGCCGTCGCGCTCGGTGTACTGGGCGGCGAGAAAGCGCACCAGCGCCTGTGCGACCGTCAGCCTCGTCGTCGAGGTCATCGGTACCCCCCTGTGCTCTCTACGTGGTCCGGGTGGAAGCAGATCCGCCACTGCCGCTCCTGACCCGGCCCCGCCATGACGTTCAGGTAGTACATGGCGTGGCCCGGCTGGGCGACCGACGGGCCGTGCCAGCCGTCGGGGACGAGGACGGCGTCGCCGGTGCGGACCTCCGCGAGGACGTCGGATCCGCCCACGCGTGAGGGGAATACGCGCTGGTACCCGAAACCGTTCGGGCCGTCGATCTCGAAGTAGTAGATCTCCTCGAGTTCCGTTTCGGCTCCGGGCCGGTTCTCGTCGTGCTTGTGCGGCGGGTACGAGGACCAGTTGCCGCCGGGGGTGATGACCTCGACGGCGATGAGCTTGTCGCAGTCGAAGGCGTCGGCGGAGGCGAAATTGCGCACCTGGCGGGCGCAGTTGCCGCTGCCTCGGTCTTCGACGGGAACCTCCGGCGCGGGGCCGTAGCGGGCGGGGAGTCGGCGCTCGCACTTCGCTCCTGCCAGGGCGAAGCGGCCTCCCGCGCCGGAGGCGATCTGTGCCCGGGCGTCACGGGGCACGTACGCGAAGTCGGTGACCCCCGCGAACACGCTTTCCCTGCCCAGGAGTTGGAACTCTTTGCCCTCGATTTCCACGGTACAGGCGCCGCCCAGGGGAAGCACGATCCACTCACTGTCACCGGTGGTGAAGGTGTGGGTGCCGCCCGGCGCGAGCTCCACGATCCGCAGGCTGCTGTACGTCCAGCCGGCCCGCTCGGGGTCGATGTCGAGGACGTACTGGGGGCCCGAGGTGGCGCCCTGGGGGACGTACAGGTTGGTGGTCATGCGGCCCTCACAGCAGTCCTACGGCGGTGTCCACGGCGGCGGCCACATCGCCGTCCGCCGGGTACAGCAGCGACCGGCCGACCACCAGCCCCTGAACGGTGGGAAGTTGCAGCGCGCCGCGCCACTTCTCGTACGCGCCCTCCTGGTCCTCGCCGACGTCGCCGCCGAGCAGGACGGCGGGCAGCGTCGAGGTCTCCATGACCCGGGCCATGTCGTCCGGGTTCTCGGTGACGGGGACCTTCAGCCAGGTGTACGCCGAACTGCCGCCGAGGCCGGCGGCGATGGCGATGGACTTGATCACGGCCTCGGCGCTCAGATCGTTGCGGAGCTTGCCGTCCGCCCCGCGTCGGGACAGGAACGGCTCGACGAAGACGGGGAGTCTGCGCGCGGCCATGTCGTCGATGGCCCGGGCGGTGGATTCGAGGGTGTTGAGGGATCCCGGGTCGTCGTAGTCGATCCTCAGGAGCAGCTTGCCCGCGTCGAAGCCGAGGCGCTCGATGTCCTGCGGGCGGTGGCCGGTGAAACGGTCGTCCAGTTCGAAGGAGGCGCCCGCCAGTCCACCGCGGTTCATCGAGCCGATGACGACCTTGCGGTCGAGGGCGCCGAGGAGCAGCAGGTCGTCCAGGATGTCGGCGGTGGCGAGCACGCCGTCCACGCCGGGGCGGGACAGCGCGAGGCAGAGCCGCTCCAGGAGGTCGGCACGGTTGGCCATCGCCAGGGTGCGGTCGCCGACGGCAAGGGCACCGCGGGCGGGGTGGTCGGCGGCGACGATCATCAGCCGGCCGGTGTCGTTGCCGAGGAGGGCGCGGCGGGGGCGGCGCGCGGCGGCCTCGGCGATCGCCTCGGGGTGGTGGGTGCGGGTGCGGACGAGGTGGGCGACGTCCACGCGCGCGTGCGGAGTGCCGTCGCCCACGCGCGCGTGCGTGGGGCCGTCTCCGCTTCGTGCGCGTGCGGGGCCGTCGCTGCCTCGCGCCGGCGCGCCGCCGTCTCCTGCGCCTTGTTCGTCTCCGTGCCGGCCCCCGCCGACCTGCCCCGCCCTCACAGGACCGCTCCCGCCGTGAGCGCGTCCTCGACCTCGGCCGGGGTGGGCATCGCGGAGGAACACTCCAGGCGGGAGGCGACGATGGCGCCCGCCGCGTTCGCGTACCGCATGAGCCGCTCCAGGTCCCAGCCGTCGAGGAGCCCGTGGCAGAGCGAGCCGCCGAAGGCGTCACCTGCGCCGAGGCCGTTGAGGACCTTGACGGGCAGGGGCGGGACCTCGGCCGTCGTACCGTCGCGATGGACGGCGAGGACGCCCTTGGGGCCCTGCTTGACGACGGCGAGTTCGACACCCGCGGCCAGCAGCGCGCGAGCGGCCGAGTGCGGGTCCCGCTCTCCCGTGGCGATCTCCACCTCGTCGACGTTGCCGACGGCGACCGTGGTGTGGCGCAGGGCCTCGGTGTAGAAGGGGCGGGCCTGTGCGGGGTCGGCCCAGAACATGGGGCGCCAGTCGAGGTCGAAGACCGTCGTACCGGACTTGGCGCGGTGGGCGAGGGCCGCGAGGGTGGCCGTGCGGCTGGGCTCCTCGCTCAGGCCGGTGCCCGTCATCCAGAAGATGCGCGCGGCGCGGATCTCGTCCAGGTCCAGCTCGTGCGCGTCGATCTCCAGGTCCGGCGCTTTGGGCTGCCGGTAGAAGTAGAGCGGGAAGTCGTCCGGCGGGAAGATCTCGCAGAACGTGACCGGTGTCGGCAGCCCGGCGACCTGCGTGACCCAGCGGTCGTCGACACCGAAGCCGCGCAGCGCCTCGTGGATGTACGTGCCGAACGGGTCATCACCCGTCCGTGTGACAACCGCGGTGCTGCGGCCGAGCCGCGCCGCGGCCACCGCGACGTTCGTCGCCGAGCCGCCGAGGAACTTCCCGAAGGACGTCACCTGTGGGAGGGGCACGCCCGTCTGCAACGGATAGAGGTCCACTCCGATCCGTCCCATGGTGATCAGGTCGTACGCCATCGACTCCCCTTCGCAATCGGCTGCCCACAGGTCTAGTCGGGTCGCGGGAGCCCTGTCAATGTTTTGTCCAGACATTCGGACGACACCTTGACAGCGCTTTCTCCCGGTCGGAAGCTGGCGCCCATGACGTCGTTGTCACCACAGTCCTCACTCTCCCGCATCCGCGTCGGGTCGGCTCCCGACTCCTGGGGCGTCTGGTTCCCCGACGACCCCCGGCAGGTGCCCTGGCAGCGCTTCCTCGACGAGGTCGCCCGCTCCGGGTACGAGTGGATCGAACTGGGCCCGTACGGCTATCTGCCCACCGACCCCGCGGTGCTCACCGAGGAGACCGCGCGGCGCGGGCTCAAGGTCTCCGCCGGCACGGTGTTCACCGGGCTGCACCGGGGGCCGGACGTGTGGGAGTCCACTTGGGCGCATGTGTCGGACATCGCGGCACTCACCCAGGCGATGGGCGCGTCGCACCTCGTCGTGATCCCGTCCTTCTGGCGCGACGACAAGACGGGCGAGGTACTGGAGCCGAGCACGCTGACCGCTGAGCAGTGGCGGCACCTCACGACGGGGACCGAGCGCCTCGGCCGTGAGGTGCGCGAGCGCTACGGGCTGGAAATCGTCGTCCACCCGCACGCCGACACGCACATCGACAGCGAGGAGAACGTCACCCGGTTCCTCGACGGGACCGACTCGTCCGCGGTGTCGCTGTGCCTGGACACCGGGCACTACGCGTACTGCGGCGGCGACAGCGTCAAGCTCATCGAGACCTACGGGGAGCGGATCGGCTACCTGCACCTGAAGCAGGTGGACCCGGAGATCCTCGCCGACGTCCGGGCCGGCGAGGTTCCCTTCGGTCCGGCCGTGGCCCGTGGCGTGATGTGCGAGCCGCCGTCCGGCGTACCGGCACTGGAGCCGGTGCTGGCGGCCGCGCAGAAGCTGGACGTCGACCTCTTCGCGATCGTCGAGCAGGACATGTACCCGTGCGAGCCGGACAAGCCACTGCCGATCGCCCAGCGAACCCGGGCGTTCTTGCGGTCCTGCGGGGCGTAGAGGGGCCGCGGGAGGCGCGGGGCTCCGGGTTCCTGGCCCCTGCGGACTCTGCGGGCTGTGCGGACTCTGCGGGCTCTGCGGTCCGCCGAGCGCTCGGGGCTCGGCGGACCGGGCTCGGGACTCAGGGCTCGGCACTCGGGGCTCGGCGGACCGGGCTCGGGACTCGGGGCTCGGCGCTCGGGGCTCGGCGGACCGGGCTCGGGACTCGGGGCTCGGCGGACCGGGCTCGGGACTCGGGGCTCGGCGGACCGGGCTCGGGACTCGGGGCTCGGCGCTCGGCGCTCGGCGCTCGGCGCTCGGGGGGACCGTGCGCTTTTTCCGAGACCGGGAGGATCGGCTGACGGCACGCTGCGCGTTCAGCGGGAGCCCGGGGGAAGCGGGGAGCCGGCGGGCCGGATACGGCGCGGCGGGTCCGGCCCGTCCTGCGTGCCGGGGAAATACCTCGCTCGTGTCACAAAGTCCCTCTTCCTGTCACATCCGTCACGTGTAGGCGGGTCCCGGGTCACACTCGGTCAACAGACGCTTTCCTCTCCTCACTCTCTGTCGTTCACGGGGCACAGGCTTTGTGATCGCCAGCGCAGCGTCCGGCTCCCCCGACGGCCGTCCCGGCCGACGCCGCGGCGCGCGCGGGGAGGTGCCACTGATGACCGACCGTCGCCTTTGGTCGTACAAGGAGATCGCTGCGCACATCCGGGTCCAGCCGGACACCGTGAGGTCGTATCGCAAGCACGGTCTGCTGCCACCGCCCGACCATGTGGAGGGCGGGAAACCCTACTGGTACGCCGACACCGTCCGGGCCTGGGTCGCCTCCCGGCCGGGCAACCGCGGCCGCAGAGACCTCTGACCGCGTCGCTGCCGCACCCTGCCCCCGACGTGGGCGGGGTGCGTGCGCCGGCACCGGCGCCCTCGGACTACGGGCTCAGCGCCACGGTTCGATGACCGTCACCCCCGCCCCCGGGGCCGTCCCCATGGCCGCCAGCGCTATCGGGGCCGTGTCCAGCGGGATCGCCGAGGTGACCAGGAGGTCGGGGCGCAGCACCCCCGCGCGCACCAGCTCCAGCATCGGCGGGTAGGCGTGCGCCGCCATGCCGTGGCTGCCGAGGACCTCGAGTTCGAGGCCGATCACCCGGGCCATGGGGACCGGGGTGGAGCCGGTGGACGAGGGCAGCAGGCCCACCTGGACGTGCCGGCCGCGGCGGCGCAGCCCGTTCACCGAAGCCACGCAGGTGACGGGTGAGCCGAGCGCGTCGAGGGAGAGATGGGCGCCGCCGCCGGTCAGCTCACGGACCGCCGCCGCCGTGTCCTCGACGCGCGAGGCGTCCACACTCGCGGCCGCGCCGAACTTCCGTGCCAGGTCGAGGGCTTGGGGCGAGACGTCGACGGCGACGACGCGGGCGCCGGAGGCCGCCGCGATCATCACCGCCGACAGTCCGACGCCGCCGCAGCCGTGCACGGCGACCCACTCCCCCGCCGCCACCCTGCCCTGCGCCACCACCGCCCGGAACGCCGTGGCGAACCGGCAGCCCAGCGCCGCCGCCGTCCCGAACGACAGCTCGTCCGGCATCGCGACCAGGTTCACGTCCGCGTGCTCCAGCGCCACGTACTGCGCGAAGGAGCCCCAGTGCGTGAATCCCGGCTGGGCCTGCCGCTCGCACACCTGCTGATCGCCCGCCGCGCACGCGGCGCAGCTTCCGCAGGCGCAGACGAACGGTACGGTGACCCGGTCGCCGGGCCGCCACCCGCTCACCCGGGTGCCCACCGCCTCGACCACGCCCGCGAGTTCGTGCCCCGGCACATGCGGCAGCGTGATGTCCGGGTCGTGCCCCACCCACCCGTGCCAGTCGCTCCGGCACAACCCGGTCGCCTCGACCCGCACCACGACCCCGTGCTCCGAGGGCTCCGGATCCGCCACCTCCCGCACCTCGGCCGGCTCCCCGAACCGCTCGAACACCACCGCACGCATACGCCCAAGCCTTCCGCCCGCGTCCAGGACCTCCCACCGACCGGAGAGCCTGGAGATCGTCTCTTCGGCCGAACGCTAGCCGGGTGCCGCGACCTTGTCCCGCTCCTGGTCGGCCTCCTTCTCCTCGGGCGCCGCCGGAGGCTCCCCCTCGCTCAGTCCGAACCGCTCGTGGAAGCGCCGCAGTGGCGCCGGGGCCCACCAGGTGGCCCGGCCCGTCAGCCGCATGACCGCCGGTACCAGCAGGCTGCGTACGACCATCGCGTCCATCAGGACCGCCAGCGCGATGCCCAGGCCGAGCATCTTGGTGTTGGTCACTCGCGAGGTGCCTATCGCCACCATCACCACGGCCAGGATGACCGCCGCCGCGGTGATCAGGCCCCCGGTGCGCTGGAGGCCGAAGCGGACCGCGTCGCGGTGGTCGCCCGTGCGGTCGTACTCCTCCTTTATCCGGGAGAGCAGGAAGACTCCGTAGTCCATGGAGAGGCCGAAGGCCACACAGAACATCAGGACCGGAAGGGTCGTCTCGATCGAGCCGGAGCTGGTGAAGCCGAGCAGGCCGGAGAGATGGCCGTCCTGGAAGACCCAGACCACCGCGCCGAACATGGCCGTCAGGCTCAGTGCGTTGAGCAGCACCGCCTGGACGGGGATCAGCACGCTGCCCGTCAGCAGGAAGACCAGGAACAGGGTGACCACGGCGATGAAGCCCGCTGCCCAGGGCAGCTGGTCGGCTATCGCGTGTTTCGAGTCCACCAGGACCGCGGCCGTGCCCGTCACCGAGGTGTCGAACGGGGCGTCCGTCGCGCGGAGTTCGCCCACCAGGCGTTGGGCGCCCTCGTCGACGGCCTCGCCCTTCGGCTGCACCGCGAAGTACGCCGTGTCGCCCTTCACCAGGGGACCGTCCACGCGGCGCACCTCGGGCAGTGCGGCGATCCGCTCCTTGTAGGCGGTGTACTGCGTCTCGGTCGCCCGTCCCTCGGCGAGCACCTCCAGACCGCCGCCGGGGCTGCCCGGGAAGCCCTCCCGGATGTGCTGCTGCACCACATGGGCCTCGGCGCTCGAGGGCAGCTGGCGGTCGTCCGCCGTGCCGAACTTCACGCCCAGGAAGGGAAGTCCGAGGACGACGAGGCCGACCGTGGTGGCCACGGCGAAGAGGGGTGCCCGGCGCATGACGAGCGACGCCATCCGGCCCCAGGCGGCTCCTCCGTCGGCCGTCCGCTCCCCGGCGGCCGTCCGCTCCCCGGCGGCTCCCGCCCCGGTCGTCTCTCGTGACTTCCCACGTCGGAACACCCGCCGCAGGTCCAGCGAGTTCACCCGGTGTCCCAGCAGGACGAGGGCGGCCGGCAGGAGGATCAGCGCCGCACCGGCCGCCAGCAGCACCACCGCGATGCCCGCGTAGGCGAAGGAGCGCAGGAAGTACTGCGGGAACAGGAGCATGGCGGCCAGCGAGACGGCGACCGTGAGGGCCGAGAAGAGGACCGTGCGCCCGGCCGTGCGCAGGGTGGCGGCGATGGCTGCCGGCGGCTCCGCGCCCGTCGCCAGCTCCTCGCGGAACCTGCGCACGATGAACAGGGCGTAGTCGATGGCGAGGCCGAGCCCCAGGGCCGTGGTGAGGTTCATCGCGAAGACGGACACGTCCGTGAACTCCGTGATGCCGCGCAGCACCGCGTTGGTCCCCAGGATGGCGACGATGCCGACGCCGAGCGGCAGCAGGGCGGCGACCGCGCTGCCGAAGACCATCACCAGGAGGACCAAGGTCACCGGGAGGGCGATCAGCTCGGCCCGGGTCAGATCCTCCCGGATGGTTGTCTGCATCTCGTGCCGGACGGCCACCGGGCCGCCGACCTTGACCTTCACCGGCCCGTGCGCGCCCCGATAGGTGGGCGCCAAGCGGTCCAGGGTCTCGCTCGCCGTCTTCTCGTCGCCTGTGATGCGAGCCGCGACGAGCGCCTCGTGGCCGTCCTCGGCGCGCAGGGTGGGTGCGCCCGACTGCCAGTACGAGCCGACGCCCGTGACGCCCGGCTCGGCGGCGAGCCGCGCGGCCAGCCGCTTCGCCTCCGCGGCGACCGAAGGAGCGTCGACGGACCGGCGCCCCGAGTCGACGAGGAGCAGCAGGTTGGGCTGTGAGCCGGGGAACTCCCGCTCCAGCACCTTGGTCGCGTAGGTGGACTGCGCGGCCGGGTCCTCCCAGCCCCCGCTGCCCAACCGGTCGGCGACCCCGCCGCCGGCGACCACCGCGAGGGCGGTGAGCAGCAGCGCGACGAGCAGCGAGAGCCGTGGCCGCGCGGTCACGAACCGGGTCCAGCCACCCAGCCGCACGCCACCGCCCGGATCCCTCCCCGGCCCACCGCCCCGGTCGGGTCGCTCTCCGTCATCTGCGCTGTTGACTTCGGACATGACGCGGTGTCCCCTTCACCGTGACCCCGCGTCCCGGTACATCCGTGCAGGCAGCATGGGTCGTCCATTGCCATAGACTGGCAAACACGAGTAGTCGCTCGCGTTTTTCAAGAATGCGAGTGACCACTCGCGTTTGTCAATCGCGTCCCGAGAGCTGGGGATAACTCGTGCCCGAGAGTCAGCAGAGCGAGGAGCAGCGGCCGAACACCTCCGACGAACAGGACACTTCCGAGGAGCAGCGGCCGGGCGACAAGGACAGACCGCGCCGCCGCCAGGCCCGCGGCGAGCGCCGTATCGTCCAGCTCCTGGAAGCCGCGGCCTCGGTCTTCTGCCGGGCCGGCTACACCGGCGCGAGCACGAACGCGATCGCCCGCGAGGCCGGCGTCTCGCCGGGCACGCTGTACCAGTTCTTCCCGAACAAGGAAGCGATCGCCGTCGGCCTCAGCGACCGGCTGCTCCACGACTGGCGGGAGTCGCACGGGCAGGCGCTCGCCGCGGAGAACATCGGGCTCCCGCTGGACGAGATGCTCGACGCGGTCCTCGACCCGCTGATCGCCTTCAACGTCGAGAACCCCGCCTTCGGCGTCCTGATGCACGGCCCTGACACCCCCTGCCGGATCACCGAGGAGAAGGGCGTCCTGGGGGGCGCGATCCTCACCCGCGTCGAGGAGATCATCGCGGGCTATCTGCCGGACGCCCCGCCGGACGAGCGCACCCGCACGGCGACGATGACGGTCACCCTTTTCAAGGCGGGCCTCGACCTGGTCATGTCCCATGAGGGCGCCGAGCGGGACGCGTACATCGCCGAGCTGAAGACGGTCATGTACCGCTACTTGAAGCCCCTGGTCGAGGACACCGCGGGCTGACCCGCCCCACCCGGCCGTCCACCGGCGTCCACCGGCTCGCTCACCGCCACCGCCACCGAGCGGACGCCTCCCCAGCGGGGTTCACCCCGACGGACGCTTCCTTCGCTTCCCCAGCGGGCTCTCACCCGACCGACGCATCCCCACCGTCGCGCCCCCGGCGTTTCCCGCGGGCGCTCGGCCCTCATCGCCTCACTGATTCGAGTGAACCGAGCGCACCCGTCGACCCATCGCGCCCCCTCTTGGGTAAATACCCCCTAGGGGTATACTGTAAGTCACCTAAGCCCCACGCGCCTCGATGAGGAGTAACGACATGACCGCCGAGACCGAAACCCCGGGTTCCACCACGACCGTCTACCAGGTGAGCGGGATGAGCTGCGGACACTGCGAAGGTTCGGTGTCCAGCGAGATCGCCGAGATCGCCGGCGTCAGCTCGGTGAAGGCCGTCGCGTCCACCGGCGAGGTCACCGTGGTCTCCGCCGCGCCCCTCGACGACGAGGCCGTGCGCGCCGCGGTCGACGAGGCGGGTTTCGAACTCGCCGGCAGGGCCTGAGCACCGAGCCCCCTGGACCTCCCCTCTCCCCACTCTCCACACCGGGCCGTACCGACCAGCTGATACTGGATCCGTGCGGTCCGGCACATTCTCTGGAGTACGGACATGAGCAGCACCACCGCAGAGGCACCGATAGGCCCGGCCTCGCAGGTCGAGCTCACCATCGGCGGGATGACCTGCGCCTCCTGCGCGGCCCGCGTCGAGAAGAAGCTCAACCGGATGGACGGCGTCACAGCCACGGTGAACTTCGCGACGGAGAAGGCGAGGGTCTCCTACCCGGCGGAGGTGGAGGTCGCCGACCTCATCGCCACCGTGGTGAAGACCGGCTACACGGCGACGGAGCCGCCACCACCGCGGCCCGAGGCGCCCGAGGAACCCCAGCCGTCCCGGGCATCCGAGGAAGACCCCGAGCTGACGTCGCTGCGCGGGCGGCTCACCGTCTCCGTCCTGCTCGCCCTGCCCGTCGTCCTGCTCTCCATGATCCCGGCCCTCCAGTTCGACAACTGGCAGTGGCTGTCGCTGACCCTCGCCGCGCCCGTCGTCGTCTGGGGCGCGCTGCCCTTCCACCAGGCCGCGTTCACCAACGCCCGGCACGGCGCGGCCACCATGGACACGCTCGTCTCGGTGGGCACGCTCGCCGCCTTCGGCTGGTCCGTGTGGGCGCTGTTCTGGGGGCACGCCGGGATGCCGGGCATGCGCCACGGCTTCGACTTCACCGTCTCCCGCGGGAACGGCGCGTCCACGATCTACCTGGAGGTCGCCGCCGGTGTCGTCGCGTTCATCCTCCTCGGCCGCTATCTGGAGGCCCGCTCCAAGCGACGCGCGGGTGCGGCCCTGCACGCCCTCATGGAGCTGGGCGCGAAGGACGTCGCCGTCGTACGGAACGGTCGTGAGGTACGCGTTCCGGTGACCCGGCTGACCGTCGGCGACCGCTTCGTCGTACGGCCCGGCGAGAAGATCGCCACCGACGGCACCGTCGTCGAGGGCGACTCGGCGGTCGACGCGTCCATGCTGACCGGCGAGTCGGTACCGGTGGACGTGACCGTGGGGGACACCGTCACGGGCGCGACCGTGAACGCCGGCGGGCGCCTCGTCGTCGAGGCCACGCGAGTCGGCGCGGACACCCAACTCGCTCGGATGGCACAGCTCGTCGAGGCCGCGCAGAACGGCAAGGCCGAGGTGCAGCGCCTCGCCGACCGCATCTCCGGCGTGTTCGTGCCCGTCGTCCTGCTGATCGCGCTCGGCACGTTCGGGGTCTGGCTCGCGGTCACCGATGACACGGTCGCCGCGTTCACCGCGGCCGTCGCGGTGCTGATCATCGCCTGCCCGTGCGCCCTGGGCCTGGCCACCCCGACCGCGCTGATGGTCGGCACGGGCCGCGGCGCCCAGCTCGGCATCCTCATCAAGGGCCCCGAAGTCCTGGAGTCCACACGCCGCGTCGACACCGTCGTCCTGGACAAGACCGGAACGGTGACGACCGGCCGTATGACCCTCCAGGAGGTGTACGTCGCCGAGGGCGCCGCCGAGAAGGAGGTCCTGCGGCTCGCAGGAGCCCTGGAACACGCCTCCGAGCACCCGATCGCCCGGGCGATCACCGCGGGCGCTCAGGAGCGCGCAGGGGCCCTTCCCGCGCCGGAGCGCTTCGAGAACGTCCCCGGGCTCGGCGTACGCGGGCGCGTGGAAGGTCATGAGGTCCTGGTGGGCCGGCTTCCCGAGGTGGCCCTCCCGGAGGGCCTGGCACGCGCCAAGGCGACGGCCGAGGCCGAGGGGCGTACGGCCGTCGTGGTGTCCCGGGACGGCGTGGCGCTCGGCGTCCTGACCGTCGCCGACGCGATCAAGGAGACCAGCGCCGAGGCGGTACGCGAACTGCGCGCCCTGGGGCTCACGCCGGTGCTGCTGACCGGTGACAACCGGGCGGTCGCCGAGTCGGTCGCCCGTGCGGTCGGCATCGACGAGGTGATCGCCGAGGTGCTGCCGCAGGACAAGGTGGCCGTCGTCGAACGGCTGCGCGGACAGGGCCGTACGGTCGCGATGGTCGGCGACGGGGTCAACGACGCGGCCGCGCTCGCCACCGCCGATCTGGGGCTCGCGATGGGCACAGGGACGGATGCGGCGATCGAGGCGAGCGACCTGACGCTCGTGCGCGGGGATCTACGGGTGGCGGCGGACGCGATCCGGCTGTCGCGCAGGACGCTCTCCACGATCAAGGGGAACCTGGTGTGGGCCTTCGGCTACAACGTGGCCGCGCTGCCGCTGGCCGCGGCCGGGCTGCTCAACCCGATGATCGCGGGGGCGGCCATGGCCTTCTCCTCGGTGTTCGTGGTGACGAACAGCCTTCGGCTCAGGACATTCTCATGACGTTGAGGCAGGAGTCCCTCTAGAGTCCAACGCGGGCCTCACATAAGCTCTTCACAAGGCTCGCGCATCATCCTTACGCTTGGGCCTCGATCGCCGTATCGGTTCTCTTGCGCACCTTCAGGACATATGCAAGAGACGCAGATCACAGTGATGTGAACGTAACCACCGAAGGGGTTCGTGAGTCTAAGTTGGCGATGTCAGAAGCGTCTTGGGGGGCGTGACTGGCATCTGGGGATGTCTTGGGGGACGTTCCCGGAACTGCGTTGCCGGGGCACGTACACCGGGGAGCTTTGAGCGGCCCTCCCGATCCGTACGCGTCCCGGCAGACCGCGGTAGCGCAGGGGGTTTTGCTCGTTTAGCTCGCAGCGATTCAGGCGCTGTTCCCACAGACGCCCGGCCGGATCCCGTGGGGGGAATCCGTACCGGGACAAGGAAAGCGCCCCGACTGCCGGCCCGTGGGGGGACCGGTAGCGGGGCGCTTTCCGTTTTTTCAGGCTCGGTTCGCCTCCGGGGCGCCACAGCCGGTGTCGGAGGCCGATCGGGCTCGGCCCTTCGGGCCTTCGCGCGTTCGGCCTCCCGGCGCCGGCGCACCCCTTCGGCTCACTCGCCGAGGCGAGCCGGAGTGACCGGGAGGCAGTCCTCGGTGTTCCGGCTGGTTACCGGCCCTCGACCGGGACGAAGTCGCGCAGGACCTCGCCCGTGTAGATCTGGCGCGGGCGGCCGATGCGGGAGCCCGGCTCCTTGATCATCTCGTGCCACTGGGCGATCCAGCCCGGAAGGCGGCCGAGGGCGAACAGGACCGTGAACATCTCGGTCGGGAAGCCCATGGCGCGGTAGATCAGACCGGTGTAGAAGTCCACGTTCGGGTAGAGCTTGCGCTCGACGAAGTAGTCGTCGGCCAGCGCGTGCTCCTCCAGCTTCAGCGCGATGTCCAGCAGCTCGTCGGACTTGCCGAGCGCCGAGAGGACGTCGTGCGCCGCCGCCTTGATGATCTTCGCGCGGGGGTCGAAGTTCTTGTAGACGCGGTGCCCGAAGCCCATGAGCTTCACGCCGTCTTCCTTGTTCTTCACCTTGCGGATGAAGGTGTCGACGTCGCCACCGCTCGTCTGGATGCCCTCGAGCATCTCCAGGACGGACTGGTTGGCGCCACCGTGCAGCGGGCCCCAGAGGGCGGAGATGCCGGCGGAGATCGACGCGAACATGTTCGCCTGCGACGAGCCGACCAGACGCACGGTGGAGGTCGAACAGTTCTGCTCGTGGTCCGCGTGCAGAATCAGCAGCTTGTCGAGCGCGGAGACGACGACCGGGTCCAGGTCGTAGTCCTGCGCCGGGACCGAGAAGGTCATGCGCAGGAAGTTCTCGACGTACCCGAGGTCGTTGCGCGGGTAGACGAAGGGGTGACCGATCGACTTCTTGTAGGCGTACGCCGCGATCGTCGGAAGCTTGGCGAGAAGGCGGATCGTGGAGAGATTGCGCTGCTTCTCGTCGAACGGGTTGTGGCTGTCCTGGTAGAACGTCGACAGCGCGGAGACCACCGAGGACAGCATCGCCATCGGGTGGGCGTCACGCGGGAAGCCGCGGTAGAAGTTCTTGACGTCCTCGTGCAGCAGGGTGTGCTGCGTGATCTCGCCCTTGAACGTGGAGAGCTCGTCGACGGTCGGCAGCTCGCCGTTGATCAGCAGGTACGCCACCTCCAGGAAGGTGGAGCGCTCGGCCAGCTGCTCGATCGGGTAGCCGCGGTACCGGAGGATGCCCTGCTCACCGTCGAGATAGGTGATCGCGGATTTATAGGCGGCAGTGTTGCCGTACCCACTGTCCAGAGTCACCAGACCGGTCTGAGCGCGGAGCTTCCCGATGTCGAAGCCCTTGTCGCCGACGGTGCTGTCGATCACCGGGTAGGTGTACTCGCCATCGCCGTACCGCAGTACTACAGAGTTGTCGCTCACGTCATCCCTCACCGACGTTGTGCCTCTTCTTCGAGGTGCCCTGACTGTCTCTACCATCCCCCATTTGGCGCAGGAGAGTGCACTCGGGGTCGACCATTGGGCCTATTGGCGGCACTGAGTGCCGCCAACCTGCTCATCCTGCCCCCTTCGCCCTGGTTCTGGAAGTGCTCTGTGACCTTCACGACTCGTTTGATCGATCATTTTTTGCGACGCCTTCCGCCACGGGGCGTCGGGCCGGTCGATCAGGGGGCGAGAGGCCGCGGGGAAAGCCTGAAGTCCAGGGCCGTGCAACGCCGTCCGGCCGATACCGTGCGCACCGCCTGGCCTATCGCCTTGCGCGAACCGACGAGGACGACCAGCTTCTTGGCGCGGGTCACCGCTGTGTAGAGCAGATTGCGCTGGAGCATCATCCAGGCGCCGGTGGTGACCGGGATCACCACGGCCGGGTACTCGCTGCCCTGCGAGCGGTGGATGGTCACCGCGTAGGCGTGCGCCAGCTCGTCGAGTTCGTCGAACTCGTACGCCACCTCCTCGTCCTCGTCGGTCAGCACCGTCAGGCGCTGTTCATCCAGGTCGAGGGAGGTGACAACGCCCACGGTGCCGTTGAAGACACCGTTTTCGCCCTTCTCGTAATTGTTGCGGATCTGGGTGACCTTGTCGCCGACGCGGAAGACGCGGCCGCCGAACCGCTTCTCGGGCAGGTCCGGGCGGGCGGGGGTGACCGCCTGCTGGAGCAGGCCGTTGAGCGTGCCCGCGCCGGCGGGGCCCCGGTGCATGGGGGCGAGCACCTGGACGTCCCGCCGCGGATCGAGGCCGAACTTGGCGGGAATGCGACGGGCCGCGACGTCCACCGTGAGCCGGCCGGCCTCCTCGGTGTCGTCCTCGACGAAGAGGAAGAAGTCCTTCATCCCGTCGGTGAGCGGGTGCCGGCCGGAGTTGATGCGGTGCGCGTTGGTGACGACTCCGGACTGCTGGGCCTGGCGGAAGACGCGGGTGAGGCGGACGGCGGGGATGGGGCCGCCGTCCGCGAGGAGGTCCCGGAGCACTTCGCCCGCGCCGACGCTGGGCAGCTGGTCGACATCGCCGACGAAGAGGAGGTGGGCGCCCGGCGGGACCGCCTTGACCAGCTTGTTGGCGAGGAGGAGGTCGAGCATGGAGGCCTCGTCCACGACCACCAGGTCGGCGTCCAGCGGGCGGTCCTTGTCGTACGCCGCGTCGCCGCCGGGCTTCAGCTCCAGGAGCCGGTGCACGGTGGAGGCCTCGGCGCCGGTCAGCTCGGCGAGGCGTTTGGCGGCGCGGCCGGTGGGGGCGGCGAGCACGACCTTGGCCCGCTTGGCGCGGGCCAGCTCGATGATCGAACGGACCGTGAACGACTTGCCGCAGCCGGGGCCTCCGGTCAGGACCGCGACCTTCTGGGTGAGCGCGAGCCGGACGGCCTCCTCCTGCTCGGGGGCCAGCTCCGCCCCCGTACGCCCCTTGAGCCAGTCGAGCGCCTTGTCCCAGGCGACGTCGTGGAAGCCGGGCATCCGGTCCTGGTCGGTGCGCAGGAGGCGCAACAGCTGGGCGGAGAGGGAGAGTTCGGCGCGGTGGAAGGGGACGAGGTAGATGGCCGTCACCGGGTCCCCTCCGTCGGGGCCGGGCAGCCGCTCCCGTACGACGCCGGGCTCGCCGTCCTCCTCGCTCGGCGCCGCCAGCTCCGCGAGGCACTCGATGACCAGCCCCGTGTCCACCTGGAGCAGCTTCACCGCGTCGGCGATCAGCTGCTCCTCGGGGAGGTAGCAGTGGCCCTGGTCGGTGGACTGCGAAAGGGCGTACTGGAGACCGGCCTTGACGCGCTCCGGGCTGTCGTGCGGGATGCCGACGGACTGGGCGATCTTGTCGGCGGTGAGGAAGCCGATGCCCCAGACGTCGGTGGCGAGGCGGTAGGGCTGGTTCTTGACGACGGAGATGGAGGCGTCGCCGTACTTCTTGTAGATGCGGACCGCGATGGACGTCGACACCTCGACGGTCTGGAGGAAGAGCATGACCTCCTTGATCGCCTTCTGCTCCTCCCAGGCCTCGGTGATCTTCTTCGTCCGCTTGGGTCCGAGCCCGGGAACCTCGATCAGCCGCTTGGGCTCCTCCTCGATGATCTGGAGGGTGTCGAGGCCGAAGTGCTGGGTGATGCGGTCGGCGAAGACGGGGCCGATGCCCTTGACGAGGCCGGAGCCGAGATAGCGGCGGATGCCCTGGACGGTGGCCGGGAGCACGGTCGTGTAGTTCTCGACGGTGAACTGCTTGCCGTACTGGGGATGGGAACCCCAACGGCCCTCCATCCTCAGCGACTCCCCCACCTGGGCGCCGAGCAGCGAGCCGACGACGGTCAGCAGATCGCCGGCGCCACGGCCGGTGTCCACGCGCGCGACCGTGTATCCGTTCTCCTCGTTGGCGTACGTGATCCGCTCCAGTACGCCTTCGAGCACGGCCAGGTGCCGCTCTCCGGTACCTGGCTGTGCCGCCCGACTCGCCCCACTGGCCATGATCCGACGCTACCGTGCGGGACTGACAGAGGGATGGCTCGGGCGGTCCGCCGTCGGCGTTCCGGAGACCTAGTCGCCGTCCTTGCGCCACGCTCTCGTCGGCTGCCCGGTCTCGTCCCACTCCCGGTCCGACAACATGGTCAACCCGTCCTCGGCGAACTCCCTCTCGGCAGCGAGCGTGCCGTTCGGGTGCCAATCCCGTGTGATGCCGACAGGGCGTCCCCCGCGTGCCATCCCTTCGGACCGAAGAGTGCCGTCCTTGTACCACTCCTGGTTCGGACCGTGCAGCACTCCGTCCGCGTAGGTTTCAAGGCTGACGACAGCACCGCCGAGGCGTTCTTCGACCTCGCCCGTGAACAGCTCCCCGCGGTACAGCAGCCGCTGTCCCGGATCCATGTCGACCTCGGGGTCGTCGATGTCGATGCGACGCATACGGGGGCTCTCCTCATCCTGCCGACGGAGTCAGACCACGGTGGTACGCGGAGCGCCGGCGCTCCAGCCACAGCAGGCCGGCCTTGTGCACCTGCTCGGCACGCAGGGATCCTGATGCCTGCGTGCCTGTGTTCAGAGCTGATCGGTCAGGTCCGGGCCGCGTCCGTCCTCCGCGTCCGGAGTGCCGACTCCGTGGCCTTCGGCCCTCCCGAAGTAGGTGGGTTCACCGGGTTCCGCCGCCACCCCCACCAACGCGTCCAGCTCCTTCAACGCGACTGCGAGCCGCGGAGCGTTCTGCTGGTGCACTTCCGGATGCGGTGTGCCACGAAAGTCGAAGGGGCCCCAGATGTCGTGGAAGACGGAGACATCGGCCGACAGCCCGAGCGGCTCCGAGGAGACCGTCAATTCCACGAGACGGTTTTCATGACGCTGCGCGCCATGCTCATCGAGCCACATCCCGGGTCCCGTGACGAGGAAGCCACTGAACTCGGCCTGCGGAAATCCGACAGGGCGCAACGCCTCGACGCGCTGGGCCACCTGCTCGTCGTCAAGCGGCCACAAAAGCCGCAAACGCGTCTTCGCGATCGCACCGCCCAATTCGGGTACGACCCAATACCATTCCAGGGAAGCCGGCTTCATCAGGTCGTGTTTCAGCAGCACAGCCGACATGTGAGCAGCCGTAACGAGCGCTGAGCGCAACCCGGGCGGCGCGTAGTCCTCCAGGTCCCAGAACCAGGATGCGCATTCCTCGGGTGCGCGCATCAAGGCGGACATACGTTTCAGTTCACCTCGACCATCGGCGGTCAGTTGCGCTCGGCATGCCATTCCTTCGTCAGGTTTCCGTCCTCGTCCCATTCAAACAACGCCAACTGACGCAACCCGTTGTCGCTCATAGTCATCCGTGCCGCCAGCCTGCCGTTGGGGTGCCAACTTTGAAGCTCTCCCACGGGAACCCCGTCACGCATGACTCCCTCCGACCGTAGGGTCCCGTCCATGTACCACTCACGGGTCGGCCCGTCTTCGACACCGTCCTTATAGGTGTTGAGACTGACGAGCGCACCCCGTTGGTACTCGACAACCTCCCCGGTGAACAGTTCTCCGCGGTAGAGCAGCCGCTGGCCCATATCCATGTCGACCTCAGGGCCGTCGATGTCGATCCGCCTCATGTTGCACCTCACCGCGAGCGCCAGTGCCCCTTGGAGGGGGTGTGGTGGGATTGGCAGATCTGGGCAACCCGAGTCTTCAACCAGGCCTGATCACAGCCGTCAGAACTGGCCCAGATCTGCCAATTGCGCTCTGATCGGCATCCGCAAGCGGATTGCCGCCAGGTCAGGCACCGCTCAACTTCGAAGACCCGGTAACCGTAAGCGCTGCGCAGACCGAAATCGAGGGCCACATCAGGGGGTTCGTTCCCGCAGGTCAGCGAGGCTCGCACGACGCTGCTCGGTCGTGGTGTCCACCTTCCCCGTGCCGTTCTCGTCCGGAAGACGGGACAACTCGTCCAGAGCGGCCGACGGCGCAAGACCGCGGTCGTGCGCGGCGCGCAGCCGTTCCAGCCAGAGCAGCCCCGCCTTGTACGCTTCCTCATCCCCGACATCCACGGGCTCGAAGCTCGCGGCATTCTCCACGTCGCTGGCCCAGATATGACCAAGCAGTGTCTGCTCAGCATGCACCGGCATGTACTGCACTTCTCCGGTCGCCGTACGCTTGTAGCCGATACGTCCGAACCCGGGCGCGTGTGTGAACTCCTGGTACCGATACGGGATTTCGAACCGAGACCACACGTCCGAAGCTGAACCGTCTTCCTCGAAGTAGTTTTCGACGCCTGTTTCGGACGGCTTCCCGAAATACGTCGGGTCGTCCGGATCGGTTTCCGTGTCCAGCGCCTCCGAGAGATCACGCAGGGCTGCGGACAGCCGAGAACCGTTCTCAGCGAACACAGAGGGCTGAGCACGCCCCTCGAGGTCATACGGCATCCAGACGTCGCTGTACGTCACCAACTCGACACTGACGTAATCGAGCAGAGCGGACGCCCCGAGCCGGAACAGCCCCTCTTCACGGATCGCCTCGCCTGCGCGCATGACGATGCCGTCGCTCTTCGCGTCGGCATATACCGAGCCGACCTCTCCCGGATGCGCTGCGGCCGCGATCCGTGCGGCCATCTGACGCGCGACCTCTCCCGGAGGGGCGGTCGCATCGAGCTCGACCGTCCCCTGGAACAGATAGCTGTTCGGCTTGCCCGCCTCATGCACGGCCACCGAGACTTTCGGAATGCCGATCATGAGTTCGTGCGCATTCAGGACCTCATAGGCAGCAAGCAGTTCGTGGAGGCAGGCGACCACATTGTCCTGCTCCTGGTGTTCGCGCCCCCAGGTCCACCGAGCGACAGGAGTGGTGGCGATCACAGTGTTCCCTCCGGCATGAACTTGCCTCCGGGCGGGATGGTCAGCACCCCGTCCTCGACGCGAATGACAAACTGGATCCCGGACTTTCCGTAAACGTCCGTGAGACGCTGCTCGGTCCGAAGGGCCAGGTGGTCGGCCAATGTGCCCTTCGTGTCGACCACAAAGGTATTGAAGTCGGCACCCGACGACTCCATCTGCTTCATGTTATCGAAGATCTTCTTGACAAGCCTCTTCGGGTTCTGGACTTCCTTGAACTGATAGCCGTGGACCTTGCCCTCTGCATCCCTGGCCATCACGTCAAGATCCGTGCCTTCTCCTGCCCTGACACCCGGCTTGATCTCCGAACCGCCCTTGAGCTCGAACGAGATGTCGTGAACTCCGCTCTCGTACAGTCGATTGCCGAGACGCAGTTGCTCGATGCCGCCGGACATCTTGTCGGCGTGACTCAGGCTGGAGATCACCTGGTCGTAATTCTTGAGCCCGTTGAACCGGCCGGACGCCATGGTGTCGGCGATCTCCTTGCCGGCGGGGTTCTCGGCAAGGTTTGCCAGGACCCGGTCCAGGTCCGCCGGTTTCACGTTCGACCCACGTAGCTGATCACGGATCTGCTGTTCGGTTTCACCGCCGCGCTCGAACGGGCCGGAGTCCTCTGCCTTCTCCCAACCACCTGCGTCGTCGGCACCACCGGCGCCGGGATCGTGAGGACCGCCGGGATCGTGAGGACCGCCAGGATCGTGAGGACCGCCAGGTCCGTCGCCACCAGGTCCGTCGCCGCCCGTAGTGGGGCCTTCGTGGCTGCCAGGGCTCGAACCATCACCGTGGCTGCCCGTTTCTCCACCTGTGTGGCCGTCCGTGTGACCGCCGGTGGGCGGCTCGTGGCTGGCGGACGGACCGGTGCCGAGGTCGTCGGCTCGGCCGCCGGGGAGGTGATCGCCTGCGGTACCACCCGGGAGATGGTCCGCCGATCCCCCGGGGAGGTTGTCGGCCGCGCGGCCACCCGGGAGGTTGTCTCCGACATTGCCGCCCGGGAGGTCGTGGCCCGCCTGGCCGGGGAGGTTGTCGCCCGCGTGCACGGTCGGGGTGCCCGCGTTGTCTCCGGTGCGGCCTACGTCGCCGAGGTTGTTGTCCAGGCTGTCGCCGAGGCGGACCGTCTGGCCGGCGTTGTCGCCGACGTGAGCGGCGTTGTCCGCGGTGTGCGAACCCGCGCCGACCAGGGCCGGTTCCTTGATCGGGGAGGGCGTGTGCGGGACGTCCGAACCCGCGGCCGGGTTCCCTCCGGTCGGCTTGTCGACCACGTCGGTGGGCGCGTGGTCGACGTTGTCCACCACGTTGCCCTGGTGGTCGAGGATGTTGCCCTTCGGGTCCAGGTACTGCGCCGGGGCACCCGGCTCGGTCGGCAGTTTCGTCGTGCCCTCGGGGAACGCCGGGGTGTCGTGCGGCAGCTGGAAGTTGCCGTCCGGGAGCTTGACCGCGCCCTCTGGGATCGCCGCGCCCTCCGGGATATGCACCGACCCGTCGGGCAGTTTGAGCGCGCCCTCCGGGAGAGTGATCGCGTTGTCGGGGAGCTTGGGGATCTCGATGTTGCCGATCCCCTTCAGACCCTTCGCGATGTCCCCGATCTTCGACAGCCCCGCGCCCGCGCCCTTGGTGATGTACGTCATCGGGTCGATGAACTTGCCCGCCTTGCCCGCGACGGACAGCACCTTCGCGACCGCGCCCGCCTTCCCGGCACCGGCCGCCGCACCACCCGCACCACCCGTGAACACGGTGGTCAGCACATTGAACGTGACCGCACCGGCAGCACGCCCGGGGTTCTTGCCCCACTCGTCCCACGCCACCAGCGCCTTGCCGGTCTCCTTCATCGCGGTGCGCGAATCCCGCAGCCAGGAGGGGAGTTTGTCGTCCGGCAGAGTCCAGAACAGCGCGCTCGCACCCGGAATCGAGGAAATCGCCAGACCGGTCGCCAGCTGTGCGAGGCCCTTCCAGGCCTGGCCCATCGCGTCCCAGCCGCCGAACCCGACCAGCGTGCCCAGGCCCTTGATGGTGCCCCAGACGCCGTCCACGATCAGGCCGTCCCACACGAACGACTTGACCCAGTGCCCGACCTCCCAGACGTGATGCTTCTCCTCCATCGGGTCACCCCAGGGAAGCTTCGCGTTCTTCAGGTCGTCCGCGTTGAACCCGTACTGGTCCTTGCGGTCCGAACCGTCACCGGCCACCATCTGCGTGCCACCGAACAGCTTGGTGATCGCGTTGTGACAGGTGCGCTCCGCAGCCCAGAACGCCGCGACGGTCGCCGTCACGTCATCCCGGATCTTGTTGTGCTTGTCGATCTTGTCCTCGTCGTACTCCCAGTCGTCGTCGTCCTTGACCGAGCTGACGAAATTGGTCGCGTCGATCTTCAGCTGCTTGAGCTTGTCGACGAGGGGGCGGATCTCGGTGCCATACGACGACAGCGCCCCGGACACCTTCTCCAGATCATCCGCGAACCCGTCCGCCCGGTCCGCCACCGGCTTCGTCGACGCGAACAACTGCTCCGCCTCCGGCGCCGTGTAGTACGCCGCAAGCCCCTGGAACTGGGAGTGCACGTCCTTACCGGTGGAACGGATGTGCGACGCGTCCGTCTTCAGATCGCCGTACGCGCTCTCCAGCAGCGCCAGATCCCCCGTGTACTGCGGAATCGCCTCCGGCTTGATCACGACGTCTGCACCCCCGGCTTCATCGGATCAAGATCCGGCGCCGACAACGCCTTGCGCTGCGCCTCCGCGGCCATCTCCTGATCCCCGTTCAGATACGCCGTCGTCGCATCCACCGCACCCTGCAACGACTTGCCCGCCCGCGCGGCAATGAACTTCAGGTCGGTGGCCGCGTGTTCCGCGTACTGGGACAGAGCAAGCGCCACCAGACCCCCGGCCGCCTTCTCCCCGCCCCCGCCCCCGCCGCCCTCGGCGGAAATGGTGCCGGCGTTCGTCGCCGCCGACGTCAGATGCTCCCCGTACGACTTCGCATGCGTCTCGATGTGCGACGCCGTCTCACCCGTCGTCTTCAGCACACCCTGAATACCCTGCGGCTTCAGATCCCAGCCCGGCACCACAACCCCCGTGAAACGTAAATCCCCGACACCTACCGCCGGCTCAGCCGATGTTGTCGACCGCCGCCTTCGCCTTCGAGATCGTCGACTGCGCCGTCCCGTCGTTCTTCTCCAGCGTCGTCTTCAACAGCTGGATAATGCTCTTCACCTCGGTCGACGCGCGATTCCACCGCAGTTCCTTGCCGTGGTACTCATCCGCCACACCATCAGCCGCGAAATCCGACATCGCCGCCTTCACCTGCCGGTCCCGCGCCGCGATGACCTCCTCCAACCGGCCGATCACCGCCTGGATATTGCCCTGCGCATCCGCCGACGCACCCGTGTCGTACGACCGACGATCCGAACCCGCACCAGCCATCACACACCACTCCCCGTGAGAAGAAGATCAATTCACTGACCGAAGACCCGGAGACCCGGAGATCCAGACACTCGGAGACCCGGACACCCTGCCCAGCGGCCTACCGGCCCGAAAAACGCGCCCCGTCGAAGTTCGCCGCCGCTTCCTGCGTCCGCGCGTTCTCGCCCTGCTCCTGATCACCCGAACCGAACGCCGACTCCATCCCCGACTGACCGCCCAGAATCCCCGAGAGCGCCGAGTTCAAGCTCGCCGTGATCTCGTCCGACCGCCCCTTGAACGAATCGAACGCCACCCGGCCCGCACCGTTGAACTTCCCCTCCAACGGCTGCGCGGCCTGCACCAACTGACGAATCAACGTCCCCAGATCATCACTCGACCCACGCGAGTTACTGATCAACGTCGACAGAACCTGCGACCCCATGTCGAACTTCATCCGGACTCCCCCTATTGCGAGTTGACGCCACAGAACGTTTGTCCACTCACCATGTTCGCCAACGGGCGTCACACCCGCAACCATCTGAAGTCACAGCCCTGCTACAGCGGCCTTACCGCCCCAGCCACCCCACACCCCGCATCCCACAGCCCACATCCCACGGGGGACCCCCGCTCATAACCCCACTCACAACCCCCGCTCATCTGAGCACTCCACATCACGATCTGATCTCGACGCCCCCCGCAGGTCTTGATTAACCCCGATGTAATCGATTCCAATCCTCCATGTAACCGATGTAATCGATTCCACGAGCTGGTTTCGCGTGGTTTCACGGACTCACAAGGAGGTGGTCCGGCGATGGCGAGCATCAAGGACGTCGCCGCCGCGGCGGGGGTGTCCGTCGCCACGGTGTCCCGTGTGCTGAACGACCACCCGTCGGTCAGCGACGACGCCCGCGCCCGCGTACTGGCCGCCGTCCAGGAGCTCGGCTACCGGCCCAACGCCGTGGCCCGCTCCCTGCGCACCGACCAGACGCGCACCCTCGGCCTGGTCATCAGCGACGTACTGAACCCGTACTTCACCGAGCTGGCCCGTTCCGTCGAGGAGGAGGCCCGCGCCCACGGCTACAGCGTGATCATCGGCAACGCCGACGAGCGGCCCGAGCTACAGGACCACCACGTCCGTACGCTCCTCGACCGCCGTATCGACGGGCTGCTGGTCTCCCCCACCGACGGCGGGTCGCCGCTCATGCTGGACGCCGCGCGGGCCGGCACCCCGATGGTCTTCGTGGACCGGTGGATCCCGGGCGTGGACGTACCGGTCGTCAGGTCCGACGGGCGGGCGGCCGTACGCGATCTCGTCGCCCATCTGCACGGGCTCGGGCACCGCAGGCTCGCCATCATCGCGGGCCCGGCGGCGACCACGACCGGCAGCGAGCGCGTCGAGGCCTTCCGGGAGGCCATGGCCGAGTACGGGCTGCCCCTCCCCGACGCCTACATAGGCCAGGGCGACTTCCAGGCCGAGAGCGGGCGCCGCGCCACCGAGCGGTTCCTCGATCTGGCCGAGCCGCCCGAGGTCGTCTTCGCGGCCGACAACCTGATGGCGCTCGGCGCGCTGGACGCGATCCGCGCCCGCGGCCTGCGGGTTCCCGAGGACATCGCGCTCGCCGCGTTCGACGACATCCGGTGGTTCGTGCACACCGATCCGCCGATCACCGCCGTCGCCCAGCCCACCGGCGAGCTGGGGCGGGCCGCCGTGCGCGCGCTCGTCGACCGCATCGAGGGACGGCCCCCGCAGTCCGTGACCCTCCCCGCCCGGCTCGTCGTACGCCGCTCGTGCGGCGAGCCGGCCTCCCAAGAGCAGACGTCCCAAGAACCGACCTCCCAAGAGCCGTCCCCCGTAACGAACAGGAGCCAGTCGTGAGCAACGCGGACGAGTTGCTGCGCATCGAAGGCATACGCAAGACGTTCCCCGGCGTCGTCGCGCTCGACGGCGTGGACTTCGATCTGCGCCGCGGCGAGGTGCACGTACTGCTCGGCGAGAACGGCGCGGGCAAGAGCACCCTCATCAAGATGCTGTCGGGTGCCTACCGGCCCGACGGCGGGCGCGTCCTCGTCGAGGGCGAGGAGGTGCGTATCCATGGGGCGCAGGACTCCGAGGCGCTCGGCATCGCCACCATCTACCAGGAGTTCAATCTCGTTCCCGATCTGACGGTCGCCGAGAACATCTTCCTGGGGCGGCAGCCGCGCCGCCTCGGTCTGATCGACCGGAAGAAGATGGAGGCGGACGCCGCCGAACTGCTGGCGCGGGTCGGCGTCCAGGTGTCGCCACGCGCGCGGGTGCGTGAACTCGGTATCGCACGCCTTCAGATGGTCGAGATCGCGAAGGCGCTGAGCCTGAACGCCCGTGTCCTGATCATGGACGAGCCGACCGCCGTGCTCACCTCCGAAGAGGTGGAGAAGCTGTTCGCCATCGTGCGCCAGCTGCGCGAGGACGGCGTCGGGATCGTCTTCATCACGCACCATCTCGAGGAGATCGCCGCCCTCGGGGATCGCGTCACCGTCATCCGGGACGGGAAGAGCGTCGGACAGGTGCCCGCATCCACCAGCGAGGACGAACTCGTACGCCTCATGGTGGGACGCTCGATCGAACAGCAGTATCCGCGCGAACGGCCGGACTCCGGGGCCGCGCTGCTCAGCGTCGAGGGGCTCACCCGGGACGGCGTCTTCCACGACGTGAGCTTCGAGGTGCGGGCCGGTGAGGTCGTCGGCGTCGCGGGGCTCGTCGGGGCGGGCCGTACGGAGGTCGTACGGGCCGTCTTCGGGGCCGATCCCTACGACCGGGGGTCCGTGCAGGTCGCGGGCGCGCGGGTGCCGCGGCACGACGTCAGCGCGGCGATGAGCGCCGGCATCGGCCTCGTACCCGAGGACCGCAAGGGTCAGGGGCTCGTCCTCGACGCCTCCGTCGAGGAGAACCTCGGGCTCGTGACCATGCGGGCGGCCACCCGTGGCGGGCTCGTCGACCTCAAGGGGCAGCGGGACGCCGCCGCCCGGGTCGCCGGACAGCTGGGCGTGCGGATGGCCGGGCTCGGCCAACATGTGCGCACGCTCTCCGGCGGCAACCAGCAGAAGGTCGTCATCGGCAAGTGGCTGCTCGCGGACACCAAGGTGCTGATCCTCGACGAGCCGACGCGCGGTATCGACGTCGGCGCCAAGGTCGAGATCTACCAGCTGATCAACGAGCTGACGGCCGCGGGCGCCGCCGTCCTGATGATCTCCAGCGATCTGCCCGAGGTGCTCGGCATGAGTGACCGGGTGCTGGTGATGGCCCAGGGCCGGATCGCGGGCGAGCTCGGGGCCGACGAGGCGACCCAGGACTCCGTGATGGCACTCGCCGTCAGTACGAACCAATACAAGCCAGATAAGTCAGATAAGCCAGACGCGAGTGCAGGCAAGACAGACCAGAAGGAGGCCCCCCGTGGCCACTGACACGCTCAAGAGCACAACGGGCGCGAGTGGCGCCTCGGCGGTCCGCCGGCTCCTGCTCGACAACGGGGCGCTCACCGCGCTCATCGTCCTCGTCGTCGCGATGTCGGCGCTGTCCGGCGACTTCCTGACGACGGACAACCTGCTCAACATCGGCGTCCAGGCGGCCGTGACCGCCATCCTCGCCTTCGGTGTGACCTTCGTGATCGTCTCGGCGGGCATCGACCTGTCGGTCGGTTCGGTCGCGGCGCTCTCGGCCACCGTCCTTGCCTGGACGGCGACTTCGCACGGCCTGCCGGTCGTGGTCGCCGTGGCCCTCGCGGTCGCCACCGGCGTAGCGTGCGGTCTCGTCAACGGCTTCCTGATCTCGTACGGGAAACTACCGCCGTTCATCGCGACGCTCGCCATGCTGTCGGTGGGCCGCGGTCTGTCGCTGGTGATCTCGCAGGGCAGCCCGATCCCCTTCCCCGACTCGGTCTCGCACCTCGGTGACACGCTCGGCGGCTGGCTGCCGGTGCCCGTCCTGGTGATGATCGTGATGGGTCTGATCACCGCCCTGATCCTCGGCCGTACGTACATCGGGCGCTCCATGTACGCGATCGGCGGCAACGAGGAGGCCGCGCGCCTGTCGGGCCTGCGGGTGAAGAAGCAGAAGCTCGCGATCTACGCGCTGTCGGGTCTGTTCGCGGCCGCCGCGGGCATCGTGCTCGCCTCCCGGCTCTCCTCCGCGCAGCCGCAGGCCGCACAGGGGTACGAGCTGGACGCGATCGCCGCGGTCGTCATCGGCGGCGCCTCGCTCGCGGGCGGTACGGGCAAGGCGTCCGGGACGCTGATCGGCGCGCTGATCCTGGCGGTGCTGCGCAACGGGCTGAATCTGCTGTCCGTGTCCGCGTTCTGGCAGCAGGTCGTCATCGGTGTCGTGATCGCGCTGGCGGTGCTCCTCGACACGCTGCGCCGCAAGGCCGGGGCGACTCCGGTGGCCGGTGCCTCGAGTGGCGGCAAGGGCAAGCAGGCGATGACGTATGTGATCGCGGCCGTGGTCGCGGCGGCCGTCGTGGGGGCGATGTCCTTCCTGCACAACGGCTCGTCGGCTTCGCCGACGCAGAAGATGGGCCTGTCCCTCTCGACCCTCAACAACCCCTTCTTCGTACAGATCAAGACGGGTGCGCAGGAGGAGGCGAAGAAGCAGGGCGCCGACCTGACGGTCACGGACGCGCAGAACGACGCCTCGCAGCAGGCCAACCAGGTGCAGAACTTCACCAGCTCGGGCGTCGGTTCGATCATCGTCAACCCGGTGGACTCGGACGCGGCGGGCCCGGCGGTGCGCTCCGCCAACAAGGCCGACATTCCCGTCGTGGGCGTCGACCGGGGCGTCAACAAGGCGGACACGGCCGCGCTGGTCGCCTCCGACAACGTCGCGGGCGGCAGGCTGGGCGCCAAGGCGCTGGCCGAGAAGCTGGGCGGCAAGGGCAGGATCGTGATCCTCCAGGGTCTGGCCGGCACCTCCGCCAGCCGTGAGCGCGGGGCGGGCTTCGCCGAGGGCCTGAAGGCCTACCCCGGCATCAAGGTCGTCGCCCGGCAGCCCGCGGACTTCGACCGCACCAAGGGGCTCGACGTCATGACGAACCTGCTCCAGGCGCACCCGGACGTCCAGGGCGTCTTCGCCGAGAACGACGAGATGGCGCTCGGCGCGATCAAGGCGCTGGGTGCCAAGGCCGGAAAGTCGGTCTCGGTCGTGGGCTTCGACGGCACGCCGGATGGGCTGACGGCGGTCAAGTCGGGCACGCTGTACGCGTCCGTGGCGCAGCAGCCGAAGGAGCTGGGCCGGATCGCGGTGCAGAACGCGCTGCGGGCGGCCGAGGGCAAGAAGGTCGACAAGACGGTGAAGGTGCCGGTGAAGGTGGTCACGGCGAAGAACGTGGCGGCCTTCGGCGGCTGACACCGGTGGGGCGGCCGGACGACGGGAGTCGTCCGGCCGCTCGGCCATTGCTCCAACTCACCTCTGTAGGGAGACAGTTCATGTACGACTACGACCTTCTGGTCGTGGGATCGGCCAACGCCGACCTGGTGATCGGGGTCGAGCGGCGGCCCGCGGCGGGAGAGACCGTGCTCGGCTCCGATCTGGTCGTCCACCCGGGCGGCAAGGGCGCGAACCAGGCGGTCGCCGCCGCCCGCCTCGGGGCCCGTACGGCCCTGCTGGCGCGGGTCGGCGACGACGCGCACGGCCGGCTGCTGCTCGACTCGCAGCGGCGGGCGGGCGTCGACACCGTGGGCGTGCTGGTCGGCGGGGCGCCCACCGGGGTCGCGCTGATCACGGTGGACCCGTCCGGGGACAACAGCATCGTGGTCTCGCCGGGGGCGAACGGCCGGCTGGCGCCGCGGGACGTACGGGCCGCGGACAGCCTCCTCCGGTCCGCCGCCGTGGTCTCGGCGCAGCTGGAGATCCCGCTGGAGTCGGTCGTGGAGGTCGTACGGAATCTGGCGCCCGGCACCCGTTTCGTACTGAACCCGTCGCCGCCCCGGCCGCTGCCCGAGGAGGTGCTGGCGGCCTGCGATCCGCTGATCGTGAACGAGCACGAGGCGCGGGTCATCGCGGGCGGTGAGCTGGACGGTTCCCCCGAGGACTGGGCGGCGGCGCTGCTGGCGCTGGGGCCGCGTTCGGTGGTGGTGACGCTGGGCGCCGAGGGTGCGCTGGTGGCTTCCGCCGAGGGCACCGCCCGGGTGCCGTCCGTGCGGGTGGACGCGGTGGACACGACGGGTGCGGGCGACGCGTTCACGGCGGCGCTGGCGTGGCGTCTGGGGCTCGGCGAGTCGCTCGTGCGGGCCGCGGCGTACGCGGCCCGGGTGGGGGCGTCCGCCGTCACCCGCTCCGGCGCCCAGGCGTCGTTCCCGACGGCGGAGGAGGTCGCGGCGCTGTGAAGAAGGCCGGAATACTGAACCGTCACCTGGCCGGCGCGCTGGCCGAACTGGGGCACGGGCACGGAGTGCTCGTGTGCGACGCGGGGATGCCGATCCCGGTGGGGCCGCGGGTGGTGGACCTGGCGTTCCGGGCCGGGGTGCCGTCGTTCGCGGAGGTGCTGGACGGGCTGCTGGACGAGCTGGTGGTGGAAGGCGCGACGGCCGCGCGCGAGGTCCGGGAGGCGAACCCCGGGGCGACGGCGCTCCTCCAGACGCGCTTCCCCGCGCTGGAGCTGGTCCCGCACGAGGAACTGAAGTCCCTGTCGGCGAACGCGCGGCTGATCGTACGCACCGGGGAGGCACGGCCGTACGCGAACGTGCTGCTGCGCTGCGGAGTGTTCTTCTAGGCGTCGTACGGCTTCGCCCAGGCGTCGTACAACGTCAAGGGGCCCGGTCTTGTCGACCGGGCCCCTCTGCTTTCCCCTCCGAATCAGAACCCCCGCGATCCCCCCGGATCCCCCTCCAGAAGTCCTGATGCCAAGTACGACCCGCGGAGTACGGGAAGGGTTGCACGGTGTTCCGAGAAATTTTCGGCGTGCCGGCGAACCAGGGCACACGTAACCCGAAAGTGCCCGGCAAGCCCTACCCCACGTGCTCCGCGAACCGTGCCGCGGTCTCCGCCAGGACCTCGCGGCCGTCGCGTGCCCACAGCGCGTCGTTGAACAGTTCGACCTCGATCGGGCCCGAGTAGCCCGCCGCCTCCACGTAGCCCTTCCACTCCCGCATGTCGATCGCGCCGTCGCCGATCTGGCCGCGGCCGTTGAGGACGCCCTCGGGCAACGGCGTCGTCCAGTCGGCGAGTTGGAAGGTGTGGATACGGCCGGACGCACCGGCGCGGGCGATCTGTGCGGGAGCCGTGTCGTCCCACCAGATGTGGTACGTGTCCACCGTGACGCCCACCTGCTCCGCCGGGAAGCGTTCCGCGATGTCCAGGGCCTGGGCCAGGGTGGAGACCACGCAGCGGTCCGACGCGTACATCGGGTGCAGCGGTTCGACGGCCAGGCGTACGCCCCGGGACGCCGCGTACGGGCCCAGCTCGCCCAGCGCGTCCGCGATCCGTTCCCGGGCGCCGTGCAGGTCCTTCGAGCCCGCCGGGAGGCCGCCCGACACCAGGACCAGTGTGTCCGTGCCGAGGGTGGCCGCCTCGTCGACGGCCAGGCGGTTGTCGTCCAGCGCCCGGGCCCGCTCGGCCGGCTCGATCGCCGTGAGGAAGCCGCCGCGGCACAGGGTCGTCACCGACAGGCCCGCGTCGCGGATCAGCTTCGCCGTCGCCTCGACGCCGTACGACTGGACCGGCGCGCGCCACAGGCCCACGCCGGGGACGCCCGACTCCAGGCAGGCGTCGACCAGTTCGGGCAGGTCCAGCTGCTTGACCGTCATCTGGTTGATCGAGAAACGCTCCAGGGCCGCGCTCATCGGCTCACTCCGTACAGCGACAGCAGGGTCTTCATCCGCGCCTCGGCCAGTTCCGGCTTCGGGAACAGGCCCAGGCCGTCGGCGAGTTCGTACGCCTTCGCGAGGTGCGGGAGCGAGCGGGCCGACTGGAGGCCGCCCACCATCGTGAAGTGGTCCTGGTGGCCGGCCAGCCAGGCCAGGAAGACCACGCCCGTCTTGTAGAAGCGGGTGGGAGGCCGGAAAAGGTGGCGGGAGAGGTCGACCGTGGGGTCGAGGAGTTCCCTGAAGCCCTTCACATCACCCGTGTCCAGTACCCGTACCGCTTCCGCCGCCAGAGGCCCGAGCGGGTCGAAGATGCCGAGCAGGGCGTGGCTGAAGCCCTTCTCGTCGCCCGCGATCAGCTCGGGATAGTTGAAGTCGTCGCCCGTGTAGCAGCGCACGCCCCGCGGCAGCCGGCGCCGCAGCTCGACCTCGCGCCGGGCGTCCAGCAGGGAGACCTTGATGCCGTCCACCTTGTCGGGGTGCGCGGCGATGACCTCGAGGAAGGTGTCCGTGGCGGCGTCCAGGTCGGACGAACCCCAGTAGCCCGCCAGCGCCGGGTCGAACATCGGGCCCAGCCAGTGCAGGATCACCGGCTCGGTGGCCTGGCGCAGCAGCTGGCCGTAGACCTCCAGGTAGTCCTCGGGTCCGGAGGCGGACGCGGCCAGCGCGCGCGACGCCATCAGGATCGCCTGCGCCCCCGACTCCTCGACAAGGGCGAGCTGCTCCTCGTACGCGGCCCGCACCTCGGCCGGCGTCCCCCCGGCGATCTGGTCGGTGCCCACCCCGCAGGCGATACGGCCGCCGACCGCCTTCGCCTCCGCCGCCGACCGGCGGATCAGCTCCGCCGCGCCCGCCCAGTCCAGGCCCATGCCGCGCTGCGCGGTGTCCATCGCCTCGGCGACGCCGAGCCCGTGGGACCACAGATGGCGCCGGAAGGCGAGCGTGGCGTCCCAGTCGACCGCGGCGGGCGAGTCGGGGGTCGTGTCCGCGTACGGGTCGGCGACCACGTGCGCCGCCGAGAAGACCGTACGGGAGGTGAAGGGCGCGCCCGCGGTCGGGGCGAGGGGCTCGGTGCGCGGGACGTACGTGCGCAACTCCCCTCCCACGCCGGGAAGTCGGATGGTCACAGCGAGATCTCCGGCACGTCGAGACGGACGCCCTCGGCCGAGGACCTCAGGCCCAGCTCGGCGAGCTGGACGCCGCGGGCGCCGGCCAGGAGGTCCCAGTGGTAGGGCGCGTCCGCGTAGACGTGCTTGAGGAACAGCTCCCACTGGGCCTTGAAGCCGTTGTCGAACTCGGTGTTGTCCGGGACCTCCTGCCACTGGTCGCGGAAGGAGTACGTGGCGGGGATGTCGGGGTTCCAGACCGGCTTCGGGGTCGCGCTGCGGTGCTGGACCCGGCAGTTGCGCAGGCCGGCGACGGCCGAGCCCTCCGTTCCGTCGACCTGGAACTCGACGAGCTCGTCGCGGTTGACGCGCACCGCCCACGAGGAGTTGATCTGGGCGATCGCGCCGCCCTCCAGTTCGAAGATGCCGTACGCGGCGTCGTCGGCCGTGGCGTCGTACGGCTTGCTCTGCTCGTCCCAGCGCTGCGGGATGTGGGTGGCGGTGAGCGCCTGGACGGACGTCACCCGGCCGAAGAGTTCGTGCAGGACGTACTCCCAGTGCGGGAACATGTCGACAACGATGCCACCGCCGTCCTCGGCACGGTAGTTCCAGGACGGGCGCTGGGCGGCCTGCCAGTCGCCCTCGAAGACCCAGTAGCCGAACTCCCCGCGGATCGACAGGATCCGCCCGAAGAAGCCGCCGTCGATGAGGCGCTTGAGCTTGAGCAGGCCCGGGAGGAAGAGCTTGTCCTGGACGACGCCGTGCTTGACGCCGGCGGCGTTCGCGCGGCGGGCCAGCTCGAGGGCACCTTCGAACCCGGTGGCGGTCGGCTTCTCGGTGTAGATGTGCTTGCCGGCGGCGACGGCCTTCTTGATCGCCTCCTCGCGGGCGGAGGTGACCTGCGCGTCGAAGTAGATGTCGATGGAGTCGTCCGCGAGGACCTGGTCCACATCCGTCGACCAGTGCTCCAGGCCGTGCCGCTCGGCGAACGCCTTCAGGGCGTGCTCGCGGCGGCCGACGAGGACGGGCTCGGGCCACAGCACGGTGCCGTCGCCCAGGTCGAGGCCGCCCTGATCGCGCAGGGCGAGGATCGAGCGGACGAGGTGCTGGCGGTAGCCCATGCGTCCCGTCACCCCGTTCATGGCGATACGCACCGTCTTGCGTGTCACGTCATTCCCTTCGTACGCGTCCGGCGCCGCGTACGCCCCGACAGGTAAGCGTCGCAGCAAGCGCTTTCTATGAAAGGAGACGCTAGCCTCTGTGCGGCGGATCGGACAAGACCGCGTGGATGACGAGATGCGCGCAGTCGGGTACGACGGGATGCGCAGGCTGCGGTACATCTCACGCGGGTCCCAAGATCCGCGGCCGAGGACGACGAGATGCGCGACCGGAGGACGACGACGATGACGGTGACCCTGGCGGACGTGGCGGCACGCGCGCAGGTCTCGCCCGCGACCGTGTCGCGTGTGCTGAACGGCAACTACCCGGTGGCCACGTCCACTCGGGAGCGGGTGCTGCGGGCGGTGGACGAACTGGACTACGTCCTGAACGGGCCCGCGAGCGCCCTGGCCGCCGCGACCTCCGACCTGGTCGGAATCCTGGTGAACGACATCGCCGACCCCTTCTTCGGGATCATGGCGAGCGCGATCCAGTCGGAGATCGGAGGGCCCGGCGGACGCGCGGGCGGCGAACGGCTCGCGGTGGTGTGCAACACGGGCGGCTCGCCCGAGCGCGAGCTGACCTACCTCACGCTGCTGCAACGCCAGCGCGCCGCGGCCGTCGTGCTCACCGGCGGCGCGGTCGAGGACACGGCGCACGCCGCCGCGGTCTCCGCGAAGCTGCGGAAGCTGGCGGAGGCGGGGACCCGGGTGGTGCTGTGCGGACGGCCGCCCGCGCCGGAGGCGGTCGCGCTCACCTTCGACAACCGCGGGGGCGGCCGGCAGCTCACCGAGCACCTCATCGGGCTCGGCCACCGGCGCATGGGCTATATCGCGGGCCCGGAGGAACGCACGACGACCCGCCACCGTCTGGAGGGCCACCGCGAGGCGCTCGAGGCCGCGGGCGTCGAGGACGACCCGCGGCTGACGGTCCTCGGCCGCTACGACCGCCGCTCCGGCTACGAGGCGACGCTCGAACTCCTGCGCCGCGACCCGTCGCTCACGGCGGTGGTCGCGGCCAACGACACGGTCGCCCTGGGCGCGTGCGCCGCGCTGCGGGATTCGGGGCTGCGCATCCCGGAGGACGTGTCGGTGGCGGGCTTCGACGACCTGCCGTTCGCGATCGACGCGGTACCGGCGCTGACGACGGTACGACTGCCGCTGACCGAGGCGGGCGCCCGGGCCGGCCGGATCGCGATGGGCCGCGAGGAACCACCGCCGGGCGGGATCGCCACGGTGCGCGGAGAACTGATGGTCCGAGGGTCCACGGGGGCACCGCGGGGGTGAGGGTGCGGGGGCGGGGGCGGGGGCGGGTGCCCCCGGTTCGCGAGCGGTCGTCGCCGGTACGTGAACGGTCGTCGCCGGTACGTGAACGGTCGTCGCCGGTACGTGAGCGGTCGTCGTCGGTACGCGAGGCCGAACCGCCCCGTCCGACCGCCCCCGATCCGCTGCGGTCGTCGCCGGTACGTGAGCGGTCGCTCTGGGCGGCTCTCGCCGGCCGATGGACGACGGGCCGAAGCGGTCGTACGCTCGGATCGCATCTCTGACTGAGTCAACTGTCTCCGGGGGGCGATCATGACCGTCCACGACATCCGCTCGTTCAACCGCTTCTACACGAACGTCATCGGCGCGCTGGACTACGGCCGCCACCTCTACGCCCCGTACACGCTCACGGAGTCCCGTGTGCTGTACGAGCTCGCGCACTCACCCCGCACCGACGCGGCCGACCTGCGGACCGAACTCTCCCTGGACGCGGGCTACTTGAGCCGCATTCTCAACAAGTTCGAGGACGACGGGCTGATCCGGCGCTCCCCCTCGGAGCGTGACCCGCGCCGCCGCCACATCACGCTCACCGCACGCGGCCGGGACGCGGCCGACCTGCTCGCCGAGCGGGCCCGCGCATCCGTCGGCGCGCTGCTCTCCACCGTGCCCGCCGCCGACCACCCCCGCCTCACCGAGGCGATGCGCACGATCCAGGAGCTCCTCTCCGCCGGCCGCCCGCCGCGCCGCGAGGACGTGCTGCTGCGCGAGCCGGCCCCGGGCGACCTCGGCTGGATCGTGCAGCGCAACGCCGCCGTCTACGCCGCCGAGTACGGGTGGAACACCGACTACGAGGGCCTGGTGGCGCGTATCGTCGCGGACTTCGCGCAGGACCACGACCCGCATCTGGAGCGGGTGTGGATCGCGGAGGTGGACGGCCGTCCGGCGGGCTGTGTGATGTGCGTACGGGACGAGGCACCCGGCGCGGCACGCCTGCGCCTCCTCCTGGTCGAACCCGACGCACGGGGTCTGGGCATCGGCGACCGCCTGGTGAGCGCGGTGGTCGAATTCGCGCGCGGTGCGGGCTACCGCGAGGTGCTCCTGTGGACCAACGACGTGCTGTCCGCCGCCCGCCACATCTACCAGCGCCACGGTTTCGTCCTCCTCGCCGAGAAGCCGCACCGCTCCTTCGGCGCGGACCTGGTGGGGCAGGACTGGCGGCTGGACCTGCACGAAGCACATGAGTGACGGACGGGATCACAAGGCATAGGGTCCTCAGGCATGAAACTGGCCTTCTCCACCCTCGGTGTTCCCGGCCTCCCCGTCCCCGACGTCGTACGGCTCGCCGCCACGCACGGCTACCACGGTGTCGAGCTGCGCGCCCACCCCGAGGAACCGGTGCACCCCGGCCTCGGCCCGGCCGAGCGGGCCGAGGTGGCCGCCGCGTTCAGGGCGGGCGGCATCGAGATCCTGGGCCTGGCGGGATACGCGCGGGTCGCGGCGCCGGGCGACGACGACCCCGTCCTCACGGAGATCCGCGGACTCCTCGACCTGGCCCGCGACCTGGGCGCCCCCTTCGTACGCGTGTTCCCCGGCGCGGTTGCGGAGCAGAGCCGCGCGGAAGCCGACGCGACGGCGGCCCGGCGGCTGGGCACGGCCGCGGAGTACGCCGCCGACGTCGACGTACGGATCCTGCTGGAGACCCACGACTCCCATCGCACCGGCGCCGACGCGATCCGCGTCCTCGGCCCCGTCGGCCACCGCCACGCGGGCGCGCTGTGGGACGTGATGCACACCTGGCTGGGCGGCGAACAGCCCTCCTCGACGTATGCGGCCCTGGCCCCGCACCTCGGATACGTGCAGGTGAAGGACATCGCGTCCGCCGAGGACACGACCCCGCTGCCGCTCGGCACCGGCGTCCTCCCGCTCGCCGAGTGCGTGGAACTGCTGTCGCGGGAGGGGTGGGACGGCTGGCTGTGCTGGGAGTACGAGAAGCGGTGGTACGAGCAGGCGGCGCCGCTGCCCGGTCTGCTGCGGGCGGGCCGGAACCACCTGGCCCGGCTGCTCAACGAGTCGGCGTAACACGCACCCCGACCGCACGGCCATAACCGGCAGCTCCCCTGCGATGTCCGGCAACTCCGCTGCTTTGAGGGCTGATTACCCTAGAATTCCGGACATGGAAGGGGCCAACCTGGCGATCGCTCTCGTCGGCTTGATTGCCACGGTGGCGTCCACGTACTTCGCCTGGGTTCCGCTGCGGAACCGGGGCGGTCCCGGCCGGCGCCGCGGTCGCGACCCGGGCCCCGACCCCGCGCCCCGCCCCACCCCTCCGCCACCGCAGGCACAGACGCAGGGCCCGTACGACGTGTTCGTGTCGTACGCGGACGCGGAGGCCGAACGCCGCGGAGCGGCTGGCGGAGCGGCTGCGCGAGGCGGGCGTGTCGGTCTTCCTGGTGCGCTGGGTCGAGCCGGGGCTGGTCCCCCTGCTGGAGACCGAACGGGCCCTGGTGGGTGCGACCCTCGGAGTGCTGCTGTTCGGACCCGGAACGATGGCCGACTCGCGGATCAGGGAGGAATACGCGGTCCTGCTCCAGCGCGTCCACGGAGGCGGTTTCCGGTTCGTACCGGCGCGGGCCGGGAGCGTCGAACTCCCGCCGTTCGCCGACATCCGCCGGCCGGTGGATCTGCGGGAGCCCGGCACTCCGCGCTACGACGGCGAGGTCGCCCGGCTGGCGGACACCGCACTCAGGCTGCGGCGAAGGACGGACGTCTGAAATGGGCGGGCGTCTGAAAGGGACGGATGCCTGAGATGGACGGACGGCTGCGATGGTGGTGACCCGGCCGTGGCGGCTGCCGCGCAGCACGGAGGTGCGCGAAGTGCGTCGCGGGCGGTACGGGCGGACCGTGCTGGCCCGGCTCGACGGCGAGGCCGGTGAAGTCGGCGAAGTCGGTGACCTGGTGGCGGTGCGCTATATACCGGCCGGGCTGCTGATCCACCGCCCGCGGGCGGAGGCCTTCTGGACGGACGTCGCACGGCTGACCGGCCTCGAAGCGCCCGAGGCGGTCCCGTTCCGGCAGTACGTTCACGCACCCGGGTTCACGGCCGCGTACACCCGTTCGGCCGGGGCGGTCGAGGCGGTCGGCGGTGCGCTGGTCAGCGACGCGGTCGAGGGCGTCACCCTGTCGCGGGTGCTGGACCGGCACGGAGCCCTGCCCCCGGCCGCCGCGCTGCTCGTCGTCCACAGGGCGTTGCGGGCGCTGGCCGCCGCACACGGGCGTGCAGTGGTCCACGGTGACCTGCGGCCCGCCAAGGTGCTGATCGACGCCGACGGGGTCCCGGCCGTGACCGGCCTGGGGCTGGCCGCGCTGACCACCGGCGCCGCCGGGCTGCGTGCGCCGGAGCTGTGGCGAGGCGGCGGGGCCGCGACGCCCGGCGGCGACGTGTACGGGACGGCCTGCGTGCTCCACCTCTGCCTGACCGGCGAACTCCCTTTTCCTGTACGGCAGTTGTTCAGTCTGATGGCGCGGCACACCACGGCGCAGGTGCCGATGGAGGCAGTCCCCGGGCCGCTGCGCGCTCCGCTCGCCGCCGGGCTGACCAAGGATCCGGCACTGCGGCCGGGCGCCGAGGCCCTGCTGGCCCACCTGGAACGGACGGCGCGGACGGCGCTCGGCCGCGACTGGGAGGAGCGGGGCGGCTCGGCGCTGAGGACCCTCGCCGCACCCCTGACCGAGGCGCTTCCTCTGACATCGCCGAGTGCGGAAGACCGTCCACACGCCGACTCATCACACGAAGGTGTGCTGATGATGTGACAACAGGGCGGAAGGAGAGGCTCCTCCCTTACCTTGGTCGCTCCCCGGAGCCGACGACTCGGTCCGACCGCCGCGCGCAGGAGGTCCAGCGGTTGAACGACGTGTTCCTCTCCTACGCGGCCGCCGACGCCGTCTGGGCCACGAAGCTGGCCGAACATCTCGCCGGGCACGGGCTGTCGGTGTTCTTCGACCAGTGGAGCATCGAACCCGGCCAGGTGGTGATCCACGAGCTGGAGGCAGCTCTCCTCGCGTCCACCAACGGAATCGCCGTGATCAGCCCGGCGTCCGTCCGCTCGGCCCCCGCCATGAACGAGTACGCGGTGCTGGCGGGCGCGTCGGCCACCCACGGACTGCGGTTCATACCGGTGCTGCTCGGGCAGGTGGCCGCGCCTCCGTTCGCCGCCCAGCGCGTCTGGCGTGACTTCAGCGACGCGACCGGCCAGGAGTTCACGGACAAGGTCGCCGAACTCGCGGCCGTCATCGCCCGGCGCCCCGCCCCCACCGGCGCCGGCGCCGCGTCGTCCCGGGACAACCTGGCCGCCGTCCACCCCTCCCCGCCCCGGCCGCTCACCGCACCGGAAGAACCCGCCTTCGTCGTGTGCTGCGCGCCCGCCGACGCCGCGTACGGCGGGCGGCTGACCGAGCAGCTGCGCGCGGCCGGGCTGCCGGTCTGGTCGACGGGGGATCTGCGGCCCGGGGACGCCCAGTTCTGGACGATCAGACAGCAGCTCCGGTACGCCGTGGCAGTCGTCGTGGTGATGACTCCTCAGTCGCAGGACTCCGACGACGTCACCCGCATGATCCTGGAGGGCCAGGTGCACGGGCGGGCTTTCGTCCCCGTCCTGCTGGACGGTGAGGTCAACTACCACCTGGCGGCCACCTGGCATGTGGACGCCCGTCACGGGGGCCTGCTCGACGAGGCCGAGCTCGGCCTGTTGCGCCTGCTGCACGAGGACGTGACACAGGGCCGACCCGCCCGCCTCCCCGAAGCGGCCCCCGCCCGGGGCTCGGCCCCGGCCGTCCGTATGACGACACCCGCCGTAGGTATGGCGCCGCCGGCCGTCCGTATGACGACACCGGCGGTACACACGACGGCTCCGGAGATACGCACGACGGCTCCGGCGGCGCGCATGACGGCCCCGGCCGCGCTGGAGCGGCTGCGCGCCCACCTCGCCGAGGACGAGTACGAGCATGCCGACCTGCTGACCACCCGGCTCGTCCTGGAGACGGCGGGCCGCCTCGGCGAGGGCTGGTTGAGCGAACGGCACGCCGCCGCACTGCCGTTGGAGCTGCTGGCCGGCATCGACGCGCTGTGGACCGCCCACTCCCACGGCCGGCAGGGCTTTGGGCGCCAGCGCGCACTGGCGCCCATGGACCGGGGCGGGCGGGGTTCGCGCTTCCCCGACCTGGGCGCCGCGCTGGGCTGGCGCGACTCGGCCGAGGCCGCCGTACCCCGGCTCTACCAGGACTTCGCACGGCGGGCGGGACCCGGCAGACGGGCCGGGTTCTTTCCCACGCTGCGCGATCCGGGCCGTGAGAACAACCCCGACTGGTACGACCGTTGGAGCTCAACCGTGCTGGCGGTGCACGCACGGCTGCGAGAGTGGAAGGCCGCCCCATGCTGACTCTGTTCGTGTTGCTGGTCCTGCTGTCGGCCGCCGGGTGGATCGGCTGGACGGGGCGCGTCGTCGTGCCGGCCGACCATGTCGGCATCGTCAAACGGAACTTCGGCGCCGCACACTCCGACCCCTCGTTCAAAGAGGTCAACCCCGACAACGCACGCGGGGTACGGGCCCGCACACTGCTCCCCGGCGGCTTTCACTGGCTCACACCGCTGCTGTACTCGGTGGAGTGCGTGCCCAGGCTGCACATTCCGGCAGGCATGCTCGGCCTGGTCTCGGCCACCGAGGGCCGTACCCGGACCGAAGGCCGCCCGCTCGGCCGGCACGTCGCGTGCAACAGCTTCCAGGACGGCGAGGCGTTCCTCCGCGGCGGCGGCGAGCAGGGCGTGCAGGTGACGACGCTCAGCGGCGGCCAGTCGTACTACATCAACACCAGGCTGTTCCGCGTCGAGACGGTACCGCGCACCTATGTGCCGCCGGGCACGGTCGGCCTGGTCCAGGCGCAGGCGGGTGCCGTCCGGCCCCCCGACCAGCGGTTCGGCCGGCACGTCGAGTGCAACAGCTTCCAGGACGGCGAGGCGTTCCTGCTCGGCGGCGGTGAGCAGGGCAGGCAGCTGGCCATCCTCGGCGGCGGGGCGTACTACGACATCAACCCGGAGCTGTTCGACGTCATCACGGTCGACAACGTGACGGCCTCCCGCGACGGACTGACCGAGGCCCACCTCCAGGACGTGTCCATCGAGGAGGGCTGCACCGGGGTGGTCATCACGCTGGACGGGGCCGAGCCCCGCCAGGACACCACCGGCACGGTCGCACCTCGGGTGGAGGGCCACGGCAGCTTCCGTCGGCCCTGGGTGTTCCTCGCGAAGGGCGGCGAGCGGGGCATCCAGGAGGAGACGCTGGGCGAGGGAACCACCTACTCCCTGAACCCCTGGTTCGTACGGGTGATGCTGATCCCCACGCGCGTCCTGTACCTCACGTGGCACAACAAGCGGGAGTCCGAGTCCGACAACTACGACGCGGACCTCGGACAGATCACCGTCAACGTCCAGGGCTTCGACCTGGACGTCGACCTCACGCAGAACCTCCAGATCCCGCGCGGCGTGGCGCCGCGCCTGGTCAGCCAGTTCGGCGGCGTGCGCACCTCCGGACTGGGCGGCCTCGTCGACGACCCGACCCCCATGCAGCGGTTCGTCAGGAACGTGCTCGGCAACACGGTCGCCGGGTACTTCAACGAGATCGCCGTGACGAGTTCGGTGCTGGAGTTCCTCGGCACCTACCAGGACATCCGCAAGGACCTCACCGACCAGGTCACGCACGCGCTGGAGAAGTGGGGCGTGGGCATGCAGGGCACCGCCCTCGGCAGGTTCATCCCCCGGGATCCGTCCCTGCTCGAGAAGCTCAAGGAGAAGTTCGCCGAACAGGCGCGGCTCGCCAACCTCGAAGTGGGCGTGGAGCAAGCCAAGTTGAAGGACCTGATCGACACGTACGAGGCGCTGGCGGAAGCCCGGCGCGTCGGCCTCGAACTCCAGAAGGAAGTGGAACTGCTGGGCCGGGAGAACGTCACGCTGATCCGCGTCGTGGGGGAGTTCGCCAAGTTCGACGTCCCGCAGTACGTCGGCGGGGGCGGCGACATCTCGGAATACGTCCAGATGCTGCCGCTGACCGTCAAGCAGGACCTCCTGGCCCGGCTGCGCAACCTGCACGGGGGGCGGCCGGTCGACCCGGGCCAGGAGAGGCCGGTACTGACGAAGGAATCCGACGCCATGGACGACGACACGGACGACACGATCGACGGTGACGTCCGCCTCGTGGACTGAATCACGTGCCGTGGATCATCTTCTTGATCTCAGGCAGCGTCCAGTCGGAGTCGACGTCGATGAAGATGACGTCGTCGGACGACTGTTCCAACGCGATGGCGATGGCGGGGTCCACTCCCTCGATCGCATAGGCGGTCGTCGAGGTCGGCGTCGTTCGACCGTCGCTGTCGTCGTTCGGCGTGTCGTCGCACGGCGGAAGGGTGGCGGCACCGAGTTCGTCCCCGAGGGTGAAGTCCCTGGCCGCCGAGCCCGCGTACGTGCGGCTCTGGTACTCGACCAGGTACGCGCAGGACGACGCGGACGCGCCGCCGTCGGACGACGTACAGGCGACGGACATCGTGACCAGTAACGCCGCCGGCAGCATCCACACGGATCCGGTCCTGCCGATCGGGAGTACGGCTTTCATCGCCACGGCCTTCATCTCTACGGCCTTCATCTCTACGGCCTTCATCGGTACGCCTCCTCTTGGAGCGTTTCCGCTTCCGTGGACGGTGCGGAGGCCGCACATCACCGTCCGGCCTCATGAATACCGACGCCGCGGAGGTCCAAGGTGTTCGGGCCGCCGGAACGTTCTTTCCCGGGCGCCAGTGACGTCAGCGCCACCCCGCCCGCCAGCAGCGCCGCCGCGCCCCAGCGCATGGGACCGATCGGCTCCCCCAGGAACAGCGCCGCCGACGACATGCCGAAGACCGGGACCAGGAGGGAGAAGGGCGCCACCGTGGACGCGGGGTGACGGTGGAGCAGCCAGCCCCACGCCCCGAAGCCGAAGACCGTCGTGATCCAGGCGACGTAGAGGATGACGCCCGCGCCCTGCCAGTCGAGTGAGCCGAGCGCGTTCAGGTCGGCGGACGGCCCCTCCGTCAGCAGCGACAGCCCCAGCAGCGGCACGACCGGCACCGTACTCACCCACACCATGAAGTTCAGCGGGTCCGGCGGGGACGCCTTGCGGGTGAGGACGTTGGACGCGCCCCAGCAGACCGCCGCCCCTATCACCAGGGCGAAGGCACCGAGCGGGCCGCCCGTGCCCTCGTCGACGGCCGCGAGCCCCACCCCGCACAGGGCGACCGCCATGCCCGCCAGCCGTATGCCGGTGGGGCGCTCACCCAGCGCCGCGAAGGCGATCAGCGCCGTGAAGACCGCCTGGATCTGGAGGACCAGGGAGGACAGCCCGGCCGGCATGCCCGCGTCCATGCCGATGAAGAGCAGACCGAACTTCGCGACGCCGAGCACCAGCCCCACCGCCACGATCCACTTCCACGCCACCTTCGGGCGGCCCACGAAGAAGACCGCCGGAAGCGCGGCGGCGAGAAACCGGAGGGCGGAGAAGAGCAGCGGCGGGAAGTGCGCCAGGCCCACCTCGATGACGGTGAAGTTCACGCCCCAGACGGCGGCGACGAGGACGGCGAGGCAGATGTGAGCGGGTCGCATGCGTCGAGGATCACGCCCGGAGACCGTGAAGCACCAGCGATGATTACTGCATGGTTGGATGAAGCATCCCTGATGAAAGGGACTCACGTGCTCGATCTCCAACGGCTGCGCGCCCTGCACGCCGTCTCCGTCCACGGGACGGTCGGCGCCGCCGCGGCCGCCCTCGGCTACACACCGTCCGCCGTGTCCCAGCAGATCGCCAAGCTGGAACGGGAGACCAGGACCGTACTCCTGGAACGGCAGGGGCGCGGGGTGCGTCTCACCGAGCAGGCCGAGCAACTGGCTGCCACGGCACAGGAGTTGCTCGCCATCGTGGAGCGGGCGGAGACGGAGCTGGAGGAGCGGCGCGGGCTGCCCGCGGGGCGGCTGACGGTGGCGGCGTTCGCGAGTGCGGCGCGGGGGCTGATGCCGGGTGTGCTCGCCGACCTGGCCGCGCGGCATCCGTCGCTGGACACCCGTCTGACCGAGGTCGATCCGCATCTGTCGGTCGACCTGGTCGCCAAGGGCGCGGTCGACGTCGCGGTCGCGCACGACTGGGACATCGCGCCGCTGCCGGCCCCGCCGGGGGTGGAGCAGGCGGTCATCGGGGACGACCTGTGCGATCTGCTCGTCCCCGCCGGGCATCCCCTCGCCGGCCGGGCGTCCGTGCGACGTGCGGAACTCGCCGGTCAGCGCTGGATCTGCCAGCCGCCCGGCCGGGTCTGCCACGACTGGCTGGTGCGGACCCTGCGCGCGGCCGGCTGCGAGCCGGACATCGTCCACCAGGCCGACGAGAACCCGACGCTGGTCGCCCTGGTCGCGGCCGGCCTCGGCATCGCCCTGATCCCCCGCCTGGGCCGCGGCCCGCTCCCCGACGGAGTCGTCGCGGTGCCGCTCGCCCCGATGCCCGTACGGCGCCTGTACGCCCTGTGGCGCGCCGGTGCCGCACGTCGGCCCGCGATCGCGGAGACGGTACGCACGCTCCAGGCCCACTGGACGGAGGAGCGGACGCCGGCCCACCAGGGTGACGTGTGAGCCCGCACCACGCCCGGCCCGCGGGCCCGCCCGCAACACGCCCGCCCCACCGCCTGCGCGAGCCGAGCCGGGGCGGCACACCCCGCCCGTCCCGCCGGTCACCCCCGTACCGACTTCCCGGCGTCCCGCGAAACCCGGGAACCCGGCCCCGCCCCGCTTCGTCCAATGCGCATGCTGCCGGATGAGTCTCCGCGGTGCGGTGTCGGCCTCGCTGCTGGCTGCGAATGCTGACCTCCCTCTCCGCCGCACGCGGCCGGCAGCACGCCGTCACCGGCGCGCCCCCCTCCGACAGCGCCGGTGACGGCCCCTTACCGGGCTGCGGCCCCATCCCGCGTTACTGTGCACCCTCTTGACTGGAAGAAACTTCCCGGATATTCGTGACCCCTCGGAAGTTTCCTTCATGAGGGAAGGTGCGCAGATGCGCGACTCCGGCACGGGAAGCACGGGAAACACGGGAAACACGGGAAACACCGCACAGCCGTCCAGACGTACCGTCCTCGCCGCCACCGCGGGTGCCGGCGCCGTTCTCGCCGTCAGCGGGACCGCACACGCCGGCCCGAGCGGCGACCGGAAACTCCGCGCCCTCATCTCCCGTATGACGCTGGAGGAGAAGGTCGGGCAGCTCTTCGTGATGCGGGTGTACGGCCATTCGGCCACCGCGCCCGACCAGGCCGACATCGACGCCAACCTCAAGGAGCTCGGCGTACGGACGGCCGCCGAGCTGATCGCCACGTACCGCGTCGGCGGCATCATCTACTTCACCTGGGCGCACAACACCCGCACCCCGCACCAGATCGCCGACCTGTCCAACGGCATCCAGAAGGCCTCCCTCGACCAGCCGCGCGGACTGCCCGTCCTGATCGCCACCGACCAGGAGCACGGGATAGTCGCGCGCGTGGGAAAGCCCGCCACCCTCTTCCCCGGCGCGATGGCCATCGGCGCCGGGGGCTCCCGCTCGGACGCCCGCACGCTCGGCCGGATCGGCGGCGCCGAGCTGCGCGCGCTCGGCATCCTCCAGGACTACTCCCCCGACGCCGACGTGAACGTCAACCCGGCCAACCCGGTCATCGGCGTACGGTCCTTCGGCGCCGATCCGGACGCGGTGGCCGGTCTGGTCGCGGCGGAGGTGAAGGGGTATCAGCAGTCCGGCGTCGCGGCGACCGCCAAGCACTTCCCGGGGCACGGCGACACCGCCGTCGACAGCCACTTCGGCTTCCCGGTCATCACACACAGCCGCGAACTGTGGGGGGAGCTCGACGCGGTCCCCTTCCGGGCGGCCGTCCGGGCCGGCATCGACTCCATCATGACCGCGCACATCATGGTCCCGGCCCTGGACGCCTCCGGCGATCCGGCGACGCTCTCCCGCCCCATCCTCACCGGCATCCTGCGCGAGGAACTGGGCTACGACGGGGTCGTGGTGACGGACTCCCTCGGCATGGAGGGCGTACGCCAGAAGTACGGCGACGACCGCGTGCCCGTGCTGGCCCTGAAGGCCGGTGTCGACCAGCTCCTCAACCCGCCGTCGATCGACATCGCGTGGCACGCGGTGCTGAACGCGGTGCGCGGCGGCGAGCTGACCGAGGCCCGCCTCGACGAGTCGATCCTGCGCGTCCTGCGGCTGAAGTCGAAGCTCGGGCTGCTGCACGACCCCTATGTCACCGAGCGCGGCGTCGACCGGACGGTGGGCACCCCGGAACACCTGCGCGCGGCGGACCGCATCGCGGACCGTACGACCACGCTGCTGATCAACAAGCAGGGCCTGCTCCCGCTGTCCCGCCGTACCCGCCCGAGGGTCCTCGTCGTGGGCGCCGACCCCGCGTCACCGTCCGGCACCGACGGACCACCGACCACCGTGCTCGCCGCCGCCCTCACCGAGCTGGGCTTCACGGCGACGGCCCTGTCCACCGGCACGGCACCGTCGACGGCGACGATCGCCAAGGCGGTGGCGGCGGCCGGGAGCGCCGACGCGGTGGTGGTGGGCACGTACAACGTGACGGCGGGCAGTTCTCAGCGCACCCTGGTGAACAAGCTGGTCGCCACGGGCGTCCCGGTGGTCGCGGTCGCCATCCGCAACCCGTACGACGTGGCCCAGCTCCCCGACGTCGGCGCCTGCCTGGCCTCGTACTCCTGGACCGACGTCGAACTGCGCGCGGCGGCCCGGGTGATCGGCGGGCGGGTGACACCGCGGGGGAAGCTTCCGGTGGCGGTGCAGCGCGCGGACGCGCCGGAGCAGGTGCTGTATCCGATCGGGTACGGGCTGACGTACTAGCCCTACGCCGCTTATCCGGCGCAACGCCCCCAACTGTCGCAAAGCACCCCGGATGTCTGGCGTGGACCCGTGTCGCGGGTCACGCTGGACCGGGGGTGCATCGGGGGAATGACCATGCGAGCGAGACCGGCGCTGCCGGGCGGGCTGCTGACGGCTGTGCTGACGCTCCTGTCGGCGGCGGTGGTCTCCGGGTGCTCGCAGCAGTCCGGCGGCCAGGCCGGTCAGCCGACACAGGGGACGACGTCCACGCGGCCCTCGGGGTACGGGGCGGTGTTCCTCGCGGTCGACGAGTGCAGTTCCTTCGGGACGACGAGCTTCACGGAAGTGCCGTGCACGAGCGAACGGGCGGCGGCGCGGGTGATCGCCCGGTACGACGGGAAGCCGTCGGACGGCCCGGCCTGCCCGGCGACGACGGACTTCGTCCTGCACATCAGCGAGACGCGGCCCGCGTCGGACGAGGACGGGGACGGCGCGGTGCCGCGGGGATACGCGTGCATGCGCAATCTGGAGCCGCCGCACCCGGGTGATCCCGGGGGCGGGGGCGGCCCGCGCACGATCGTCGGCGACTGCGTGTACGGCGCGGGCCGGGGCGAGGTCCGCGAGACGTCGTGCGACGGCAAGGGCAGGAAACCCCCCGAGTACCGGGTGACCTCGGCGGTCCCGAAACGCTCCGACTGCCCGAGGTCGACAGCGCTGTACGTCCAACTGGGCGGCCCCACCCCGGTGGGCTGCGCCCGGCCTGTGTGAACCGACGGCTGAGAGACGAGCGGCACCCGGCGGGCGCGAGGTGGACGGCGCCCGGCTGATGCGGGGTGGGCGGCGCGAGGCGGCCTGCGCCAACCGGTGCCAGGCGGGCGGCATCCGGCCGATGCGGACGGGCCACGCCGACCGGTGCGACGCGGACGGCGTCCGGCTGTTGCAGACGGGCTGGGCGGCGTACGGTGCCGGGGCTCGCCGGTCACCGTCGTCGGGGGTCCGCGCCCGTCAGGGTTGCGCACCCGTCAGGGTTGCGCGCCCGTCGGCGGCCGCCAGTCACCACGGCCGGGACGCGCGCCCACCAGGGACGCGCGCCCGGCGCAGCGCGGCACGGTCGGCCGGCGCGGCGCGGTCCGGCGTTTCGCCGGACCGTGCCGCGACGGCGCGGTCGGTCGCGTTACGGGCGCAGCGTCGGTTCGCGGTCCACGTCCCGGCGGTCCAGCTTCGCGTCGTACTTCGCCAGGGGCTTCGCCGCCGACGGGTCCGCCTGGACCGCTGTCGAGGCCACGCCCGCCCACTCCAGGATGCGGGCCGTCGCCAGCGCCTTCTCGTCGGCGACCAGGCCCGCGACGTTGGCGCCGTGGTTCAGGCCCGGTGCCGCGAAGACGTACGAGTCACGCGCGCCCGCCCCGAGGCGGAAGCGCTCCGCGCCCCACGGGTCGTTCTGGCCGTAGACGAACAGCATGTGCCGGGCGTGGTGGCGCACCCAGCCGTCCACGTCCCGCATCGCCCCCGGCTGGAACTTCATCGGGATGGAGCGCGGAACGAAGTTCCGAGGAGGCTGGTAGCCGTAGCGGACCAGCTTCTTCTCGATGTACGGGAAGTGGATCGTCGGCGCGCCCAACTGCGTACCCGCCTGGTAGTAGTACGGCGTGTACGTCTCCAGGCCCTGGTCGGCGTAGGCCGAGAACCCGGAGATCGTGTCGACCGAGTCCCAGATCGCGTCGTCCGTCGCGTGCGCCGCGTCCGCCGGGATCGCGTCGCAGTCCGACAGCAGGCTGTACTGCCAGAAGCCCCAGACGTAGTCGAGGACGACCGCCTCGTACGCCTTGTCGAGGCTGCCGATCGTGGTGAACGTGTAGCCGTTGTCGGCCGCGTACGCCGCGTACTTCTTCTCCAGCGGCTCCCGCCGCACCAGCGCCTCGCGCTGCACGGCGTTCAGCTTGTCGCGGCACTCCTTGGTGCCGACGTTCGCGAAGAAGCGGTCGTACGCCGAGTCCTCGTCGTTCACGACGTCGTTGGGGGCGACGTACGCGACGACGCCGTCCATGTCGCGCGGGTAGAAGCGCTCGTAGTACGTGGCGGTCATGCCGCCCTTGGAGCCGCCCGTGGACAGCCACTTCTGGCCGTAGACCGCCTTGAGGGCCTTGAAGATGCGGTGCTGGTCGCTGGCCGCCTGCCAGATGTCGAGCTTGGACCAGTCGGCCGGGTCGGGCCGGGACGGGTTGAAGAACCGGTACTCCATGGAGACCTGGTTGCCGTCCACGATCTGGGTGGGCTCGCGGCGGCTGGGGGTCGTGGAGACGTTGTAGCCGCCGGTGTAGAAGACCGTCGGGCGCGAGGTGTCCTTGTGCAGCACGGTGATGCGCTGCTGGAACGTGCCCTTGGACGGGTGCCGGTGGTCGATCGGCTGGGTGTAGTTCAGGACGAAGAAGCGGTAACCCGTGTACGGCTTCTCCTGGATCAGGCTCATGCCCGGTATCGCGAGCAGCCGGTCCTTGATGTCGGTGTCGGCCGCACTGGCGGAACCCGTGGCCTCCGGCTGAGCGGCGGTGGCCGCCCCGGCCGTGCTCAGCGTGCCTATGAGCACCGCGAGCGCCAGCAGCCATCTGAGCGCCTTGCGCATACACCCTCCCCTGGAAATTACGCAGATGTCCGCCGGAACTTAGCGGAATCAACTGGCGTAACACCAGGGAAAGTTGGCCGAACCTGTGAAATGGCTCAGCAGAGGATCCAGCCCGAGCTGACCGAGGCCGACCCGACGCGCCCCTTGATCCACACGCAGCGGTGTCCGGCGTGAACCGTCACCGGGCCCGCGTGATGCGTGTAGTGGCCCTGGTCGACCACGGGCCGGTTGCCGCGTGCCTGCACGCTCACCGACATCCACCTCGGCCCGCTCCGCTTCTTCGGGAAGGTCATCGCGCACACGTATCCGTTGCGCTTGAAGACCTGTACGGAGCCGGTGGAGAAGGAGAGGGTACGGACCTTGCGCCCGGAGCAGTGGTCGGCGGCGGCTGCCTGTGCGCTCACCGGACTCGCCAGGGCGAGCAAGCCGGACGCGGTCAGTACTGCCGTGCCCAGCGCCAGCCGCCGACGTATCGCACCTTTGTCCACTGTGGTCCCTCCCGCCGCAAAACAGCGTACTGATGTACGGACGCACGGCGTACACCGGATGGTTGCGCCCCGGTTGTGCGCCCAGGCGTGAAGGCCTTGCGCATCGGGCGCCCCCAGCGGGCGGAGGCCAGACGCCGCCATCAGGAGGGAGACGGGCGCCGTCGTCAGGCAGGACACGGGCGCACGCCCGTCAGGCGGAGACGGGCGCACGTTCGACGGGCGAAGGCGCGCGGAGACGGGCGCCGTCGTCAGGCGGAGGACGCCACCGGCTCCCCTGGCTCGGCCGCTCCGACGAACGTCCGCCACAACTGCGCGTACCGGCCGCCCAGCTGGAGCAGCTGCTCGTGGGTGCCGTCCTCGGCGATGCGGCCGTGGTCCATGAGCACGACCCGGTCCGCGCGGGCCGCGGTCGTCAGGCGGTGGGCGACCACCAGGGTCGTACGGCGGCCGGCGACGCGGTCGGTCGCCTGGTTGACCACGGCCTCCGTCGCCAGGTCCAGCGCGGCGGTGGCCTCGTCGAGGAGGAGGATGTCCGGGTCGACGAGTTCGGCGCGGGCCAGGGCGATCAACTGGCGTTGTCCGGCGGACAGGTTGCGGCCGCGCTCGGCGACCTCGTGCAGATAGCCGCCGTCGAGCGTGGCGATCATGTCGTGCGCGCCGACCGCGCGAGCGGCGGCCTCCACCTGGGCGTCGGTCGCGTCGGGGCGGCCGTAGGCGATGGCGTCCCGGACGGTGCCCTGGAACAGATACGCCTCCTGCGGCACGACGCCCAGCCGGTGCCGGTACGACGTCAGGTCGAGGGCCCGCAGATCGGCGCCGTCGACCGTGACCCGGCCACCCGTCGGGTCGTAGAACCGCGCGACCAGCTTCACCAGCGTCGACTTGCCCGCGCCGGTCTCACCGACGAAGGCCACGGTCTGCCCGGCGGGGATGGCCAGGGAGACCTCCCTGAGGGCCTCTTCGTCGTCCCCGTACGCGAAGTCGACGTCCTCGAAGACGATGTCACCGCGCAGCGAGAGCACCTCGAGCGGCTCGTCCGCGGCCTTCGTCGACGTCGGCTCCTGGAGCAGCTCCTGGATCCGGCCCAGCGACACGGTCGCCTGCTGGTAGCCGTCGAAGACCTGGGAGAGCTGCTGCACGGGCGCGAAGAACAGGTCGATGTAGAGGAGGTACGCGACCAGCGCACCGGTCGTCAGCGTTCCCGCGTCGACGCGGTGCGCGCCCATGATCAGGACGGCGGCCGCGGCCACCGACGACAGCAGCTGTACGAACGGGAAGTAGACCGAGATCAGCCACTGCCCGCGGATACGCGCCCTGCGGTAGCTGTCGCTGCCGTCCGCGAACCGCTGCCGGCCCGACCGCTCGCGCCGGAAGGCCTGGAGGATCAGCAGCCCGGAGACCGACTCCTGAAGGTCCGCGTTCACCGCCGACACCCGCTCGCGGGCGAGTTCGTACGCCTTCACACTCGCCCGGCGGAAGAAGAACGTGGCGATGATCAGCGGCGGCAGCGTCACGAACACCACCAGCGCGAGCTGCACGTCGATCACGAGCAGCGCGACCATGATGCCGAAGAAGGTGACCACGGAGACGAACGCGGTGACGAGCCCCGTCTGGAGGAACGTCGACAGCGCATCGACGTCGGTGGTCATCCGGGTCATGATCCGCCCGGTCAGCTCCCGCTCGTAGTAGTCGAGCCCGAGTCGTTGCAGCTGCGCGAAGATCTTCAGCCGGAGCGAGTACAGGACCCGCTCGCCCGTCCGGCCCGTCATCCGCGTCTCGCCGATCTGCGCGGCCCACTGGACGAGCACGGTGAACAGGCCGAGCCCGGCGGCGGCCCACACCGCGCCGAGGGCCATCCGGGTCACCCCCTGGTCGATGCCGTGCCGGATCAGCACCGGAAGCAGCAGGCTCATCACCGCGTCGACCGCGACCAGGCCGAGGCTGATGAGCAGCGGCGCCCCGAAACCGCGCAACAGCCTGCGCAGCCCGTACGACTGTTCGGGCGTGACCGCGCGCGCCTCGTCGATGTCGGGGCGGTCGCCGGCCGGGGGCAGCGCCTCGACCTGGGCGAGGAGTTCGGGAGTGGCGGGCATTCCGGCGAGCGCGGTGTCCTTGGGCTCGCGGTCGCCGGTCCACAGGTGCGGAGTGACGCCCCGCTCGGCGTCGAACTCCGCGTCCAGTTCGTCCCGTACGGAGGTGTCCTCCCGCACCGGGAAGGGCTGGGCGTGGCCGGGCGAGACCCCGCCCAGCTCGTCCGGGTCGGTGAGCAGCCGCCGGTACAGGGACGAGCGCTCCTGGAGCTCCTCGTGCGTGCCGATGTCGGCGAGGCGGCCGGCGTCGAGGACGGCGATGCGGTCGGCGAGGTTCAGGGTGGAGCGGCGGTGGGCTATGAGGAGCGTCGTACGGCCCCGCATGACCTGCTGGAGCGCCTCGTGGATCTCGTGTTCGACTCGGGCGTCCACCGCGGAGGTGGCGTCGTCGAGGACGAGCAGGCGCGGGTCGGTGAGGATGGCGCGGGCGAGGGCGACGCGCTGGCGCTGGCCGCCGGAGAGGGTGAGGCCGTGCTCGCCGACCTTGGTGTCGTACCCGTCCGGCAGCTCGGCGATGAAACGATCCGCCTGGGCGGCACGGGCCGCGGTCTCGATCTGCTCCCGGGTGGCGTCCGGGCGGCCGTACGCGATGTTGGCGCGCACGGTGTCGGAGAAGAGGAAGGAGTCCTCGGGGACGAGCCCGATCGCGGCCCGCAGGGACTCGGTCGTCAGCTCGCGCACGTCGTGGCCGCCGACGAGGACCGCGCCGTGGGTGACGTCGTAGAAGCGGGGCAGCAGCAGCGACACGGTCGACTTGCCGGAGCCGGAGGAGCCGACGACGGCGAGGGTCTCGCCGGGGCGGATCTCGAAGCTCAGCCCGTCGAGGACCGGGCGGCCCTCCTCGTAGCCGAACAACACGTCGTCGAACTCGACGGTCGCGGGCGCGTCGGACGGAAGGGTCTTCTTCCCGTCCTCGATCGACGGCTCGGTGTCGATCAGCTCCAGGACCCGCTCGGCGCCGGCCCGGGCCTGCTGCCCGACGGTCAGCACCACGGCGAGCATCCGCACCGGTCCGACGAGCTGCGCGAGATACGACGAGAAGGCGACGAACGTACCCAGCGTGATCTGACCGCGCACGGCGAGCCAGCCGCCGAGCGCGAGCATCGCGACCTGGCCGAGGGCGGGGACGGCCTGGAGAGCCGGGGTGTACTTGGCGTTCAGGCGGATGGTGCGCAGCCGCCCCGCGAAGAGCCGGCGCCCGACCTCCCGGAGCTTCCCGGTCTCCTGGTCCTCCTGCCCGAAGCCCTTCACCACGCGTACGCCGCTGACCGCGCCGTCGACGACACCCGCGACGGCGGCGGCCTGCGCCTGCGCGTACCAGGTGGCGGGGTGGAGCCTGGAGCGGCTGCGCCTGGCGACGAACCAGAGGGCGGGGGCGACCGCCAGCGCGACCAGGGTGAGCGGCAGCGAGAGCCAGGCCATGATCCCGAGCGAGATCAGGAAGAGCAGGACGTTCCCGATGGTCATCGGGAGCATGAAGAGGAGGCCCTGGATCAGCTGGAGGTCACTGGTGGCGCGGCCGACGACCTGGCCGGTGGACAGCTCGTCCTGCCGCCGCCCGTCGAGCCGGGTGATCGTCCCGTACATCGCCGTGCGGAGGTCGTGCTGGACGTCGAGGGCGAGACGTCCGCCGTAGTAGCGGCGGACATAGGTGGAGGCGTACACGAGGACGGCGGCACCGATGAGCGCGCCCGCCCAGGGGGCCATGTCGCGGGTGTGGTTCCCGACGACGTCGTCGATGATCACCTTGGTGATCAGCGGGACGAGCGCCATGACGGCCATGCCGGCGAGCGAGGAGCCGAGCGCGAGGACGACGTCCTTGGGATACCGCCAGGCGTATCCCGCGAGCCGATACGCCCAGCCGCGCGGCTCCCCCTCGTGCGCTGTCTCCCCCTCGTGCGCTGTCACGCCGGTGCCTTTCCGTCCGTCCATCCGTCCTGATCTTCCGGAAGGCACCAACGCACAACGAACCGGATTTCATCCCTCCGCAACAATCGGCGGGCTTGCACGCAGGGAGTACGCAGACCTGGGCGCCCAGTGAAGGACAGTTCACCAGGCGCAGCGTCTTCCGGTCGAGGGCGTCGGAGAAGCTGTCGAGGGTGACGGAGGACGAACGGGCTCGGTCCGCGTGAGCGCGAGCGTGGGCGGACCCGGCGGCGGACAGACAGGTGGCCGCCGCCGGGGCCGGCGGTGACGTCAGCCGGTGGCGGGCACCGCCGGGAACGCCTCCTTGGGCGTGTCCGTGGGCACGTACCGCTGGACGCTCGCGCTGCTGGTGGCCGGCACCAGGTCCTTGTGGATGGCCTTGGCCACGGCCTGGATGGTGTCGACGCCGTAGTCCATGGTGCTGTTGCCGTGGGTGAGCACGGTCATCGTGTAGTCGTGGCCGCCGCCGTTGAAGGTGCCGACGCTGTGGACGCGCCAGCCGTGCGTCGCCCGGGACAGCCAGCCGTTCTTGACGTGCACGGCGACGGACGAGGGCGCGCCGGCCGGGGTGCCCCAGCGCTGCGAGGAGACGACCTTGCCCATCAGCTTCAGGATGTAGGCACGGGAGTTGTCGGTCAGGACGGAGTTCTTGGCGGTGACGAGGGCGAGCAGCTTCTGCTCGTCGCGGACCGTGATCTGGGTGAGGCCCCAGTAGCCGTCCGCTCCCGGCTTCGTCTGCGTCATCCCGGCGGCAGCGAGGAAACCTTTCACCTTGGTCACGCCCAGCTGCCTCCACAGTGTGCTGGTCGCGGTGTTGTCGGACTTGGTGATCATGTCCGTGGCGAGGTCGGTCTCGCGCGACGTGAGATAGCGGTTGTGCTTCTTGGCGTCCCACAGCAGCGTGGCCAGCACGGTGACCTTGACGACGCTCGCCGAGTCGTAGGCGGTGCTGGAACGCAGGGTGCAGCTCGTCTTGGTGGTGCGGTCGTAGAGGCCGACCGCGATCGTGCCCTTGCGGTTCGCGAGAGCCGCGGTGATGTCGCTCTGGAGCTTGGCGGCCAGGCCTGCCTTCTCCGAGGTACAGCTGACCTGGGGTGTCCCCACGGCAGCGGCGGGCGTCGCGGCGGCCGCGAGCGGTATGAGCATCCCGGCACCGAGGCTCACTGCGAGCACACGGGCACCCCGGGACATCCGGTGAGTCATGAAGGCTTCCCATCCCCTTGAAGCGGTACGAGCGCGCCACGGGCGCACTCGCCTCCCTTGACTCACGGAGATGACCGAAAGTTGTACGCGCGTTCCACGGACAGGGGTTCGGTGCGGCCCGAGTGTTGTGCGCACCCGGGCCGACGCCTGCCCTCCGGCCGTGCGCGCCGCACCAGACGCGAGGGGATCAGGCGCGGGTGAAGCGGACGCGGGTGAATCAGACGTCTGTCGCAGGGCTTTCGGTGTCGTCCTCGGGGCCTTCACCGGCCGGCCCGGGGAGCCGGGCGCCCCTGCTCTCCGCGATGCGGCGAACATCGCGGAGTGCCTCGGCCATACGGGCCGCCAGGAAACGGAGTTGCGCGGCGGTGGCCTTGTGGTCGGCGAGCATGTCGGCGGCGTGGTCGAGGATCTGGGCCGCCATGCCCAGCTGCACACTCTCGACGCTGTCGGCCATGCGGGAGACGTATCCGGTCCCGTCGCCGACGACGTAACAGGGCTTGCCTTCCGGGCCGGACCACGGGAGCAGCCGCACGGTTTCCGTCCGGTCGCTGGTCACGCGGGCACCTCCACACGGTGGATGATCCGCGGGCCGATGTCGATGCCGTGAATGATCCGAGGGCCGACGTCGATGCCGTGCACGGCGAGCCACAGGGCGCGTCGCCGGGCTCGCTGCCGCCGCGCTTCCTCGCTCCGCTCATGGGCGACGAGATAGGGGCGGACCATCGCGTTGTCCTCGCCGCGCAGGGGGCGGGACCCGTCGCGACGGGCGGTCCGTCCAGGGGCGTACGAGGGGGTGGGGCGTCGGTGCGCCGGGGCGGTGACCGCGCGGCGACGGCGTCCCGTGCCGGGGAGCAGAAGCCGCAGCAGCGGCTCGAAGAGGCGGGCGATACGGTGGCTCATGTCGTCAACTCCGTTGGGTTCGTTGATGGCCACGCCCCCGGACCGGTCGCTCGGTCGCGGGGGTCTCGCTTTGTGTGGCGATCCACTCACAGAGTGCGACGGGCCGGGCTAGGCTCGCCAGAGGGCGGGGTGTGACCAGGCATTTGTCACAAAGGAGTTGGCCATGACCAGCACGTACGGTGACTGGCTGAAGCAGCAGCGCGAGACGGCGGGACTGACGCAGCAACAGCTGGCCGACGCGGCGGTCATGACGCGCTCGCACATCGCGCACATCGAGGCGGGCCGACGGACCCCGTCCAAGGAGGACGCGCGACGCCTGGACGAGGTCCTGAACACAGGGAATGTGCTGAGCAGCTTTCTGCCGCGGGAGGACGCGGCGGTCGCCGACTACTTCGAAGCGGCGCTGCTGCTCGAACAACAGGCGGTGAGGATCAACGAGTTCGCCCTGTCGTTCGTTCCGGGCATCCTCCAGACGGAAAGGTACGCACGTGCGGTTCTGAGCAAGTCCTTCCCTCCTGCGAGTGATGAGGAATGTGACAGGCTCGTTGTCACACGCCTTGAGCGCGCGAAGATTCTCGATGCCCCGGGGGCGCCCGTAGTCTGGGCGACGCTGGACGAGGCGGTGCTACGTCGCGTCGTGGGCGGGCGAGAAGTCATGGCGGAGCAGCTCATGCACCTCGTGTGCTTGGCAGAGTGTCGCCGGGTCCGCGTCCACGTGCTGCCGTTCGCACTGGGCTTCCATCCGCTGATGGAGAGCATGCTCAGTCTCATGTGGTTCGAGGACCAGCCGCCGGTGGCGTACAGCGAGGGCCTCCGCATGGGAAAAGTGCACGACTCCCCGTCCGTGGTTCAGGAGTTGCAGGGTCGCTACGCTCTCGCGTTGAGCGACGCACTGCCGCTGAAGGAGTCAGTGGCTCTGCTGAGGGCAACAGCGAAGGACTACGGACACCATGGCTGACCAGATAATCCCGAACGCCGCGACGCTGCGAGGCTGGCGCAAGTCGTCCTACAGCAACAGCGAGGGCGGCAGCTGCCTCGAGGTGCTGGACGGCCACCCCTCCGGCGTCCCCGTCCGCGACTCCAAGGTCCCGCACGGGCCCGCGCTGGTCTTCTCGCCCGCCGACTGGGCATCGTTCGTCACGGCCGTCAAGGACGGCGAGTTCCCCGCCTGAACAACCGGCGACGCCCGGTTGACCAGCACTACGCAAGACCGGCGCTACTGGTCGTCGCGGTCGAGGTACACGTACTGGTCGATGTCCAGCGACGCCCCGGCCTCGGCCAGCCAGGCCAGCAGGGCCGCGCTCAGGAAGATGCCCTTCTGCTGCGGGTCCTCGGGGTCGGTGAACTCCTGGACGACCACCAGGCAGACGTCAGCCTCCCCGGAGCCGGCCAGCCGCCCCAGGGCCGCGGCGAACTCCGGCCCCCACCCGAGGACCACCGGTTCGAGATCCTCCGGCCGCCCGGGCCCGCCCGCGGCCAGGACGTGCCGGATCCAGGTCGCATGCGCGCGCGGCGGCGACTGGGGGCGTCTGCGGCTGCCGATCGCGGTCGCTTCGTCGGGCCCTGTCCCCAGCCGCGCGGAGATCTCCTCCGGTTGCAGGGACTCGCTGACCACCCTCAGGTACATCCGGAACGCGCTCACGGCCGGTACCTGTGTTTCGTCGGAACGGTCAAGCATTCCCGGCGGAGCCCCGTTGACGTAGCCGCGAATCTCATACATACCCTGACTGCCTCCCTGAACCAGCGTGTCACGGTTCTGCCGCATGAATTGACGATGAGCCGCCCACACGCTGTGAGCGGCTCTTCATCATTTCCTGCTGGTCAGGTCACGGGCTACGGAGCTCCTATGCGTAGAAATTCACCATAGATTCGATGCAGCAGAACTGCATACCGAAAATGGGCGTCGACAACTTCTCGCTCTTCCGTGGTCGCGCCTTCGCCGAATCGTTCCAAGCGAGAGATGATCCCTTCAAGCAAACCCATGACGTCCCCCCGGGCCGGCTTGAATATCCCCTCGTCGACAAAAAGGATCACCTGGGTCACATGTTCGTCAGCGAGAGCTAGGTCGCCATGAATGAGTGCCAGGTTCTCGCCTGCGCGCAACACATTCTCGCCGCGGCGTAGACCGGGGAACGGCAAGCGTCGCCAGAGAGCGTAGTCCTCCATAAAGTCCGACAACGACTCATCCTCTCATTAGTCGGCGCCATACCAGAAGGTTACGACCTTGCCGTCGGGGCCGATGATCCCGCCCTTACCCGTCTGGGGGTCCACGTATTTTATCCCGCGCGACCCGTCCGCCAACTCCTCCAAGCTGGCGTTGAGCCCTCTCTTCCCTCCTGGCCGGGCAATGCCCGTCGCCCAGCCTTTCGCATCCTGGAGGTACTGCTCACGCGTGACACCGCGCGCCTTCGCATGCTTTTCCCAGTGGTATTCGAACTGATCCTGAGAGGACCTGCCGCTGGGGTTATGGAAGACGCTGTCGATTTTCTCGGTGCACAATCCTGCGTTGTGCACCAGTACGGGCACCGTACCGGCGAGCACGTAGTAGGTGTGGAGGTCGTTGACGGTCAGGTTGTAGGCGCCCTGCGGCTCCTTCCAGTGCGTGACCTTGTCGATCCGGACCCCGGTGCCGTCGGGGGTACGAAGGGTGTCACCGGAGTTGAGGTCGCGGGCGTCGGCCCACCGCCCCCGGTTCTCGACCCAGAAGGGGTGGCGGTCGGTCGCGGTGAGCGCGGGCGGCCCGTCGGCCGCGTCGCCGGCCAGGGTGACGCCGGTGAAGTCCTCGTCGTCGGGCGTGTAGATCGTGTCGTCCACCGGGCGCGAGCCCGTGGTCCCCGCTTCCGGGTCGGTGGCCAGGACGCTGTCGCCGACGGTGATCTGCTCGATGGGCAGGGTGGTGGTGCCGTCGCCCATGAGGACCCGCGTGCCGGCCGGGAAGCTGTTGCAGTCGGGCACCTTGTCGCCCTTGCGGGCGGCGCGGATGTCCTCCGGGAGCAGCTTGCCCCCGTACTTGAGCCAGCGCATGACCGCGAGCGAGCCCAGCACCCGGTCGGTGCTGCTCACCTTCTCACCGGTGGCCAGGTCGGTGCCGGTGATGGCCTCGATGACGCCCTTGCCGTCCCCGATCCCGGGCAGCAGGTTGAGCAGCATCGACATCCGGCGCTCCTGCGCGGCCCGTTCCCCGGGAGTGGTGTCCTTCGAACCGATCTTGTCGGCGATGCCGGAGAAGTCGAAGTCGAACTCGGGTACCTCGTGGAGCTTCGACGCGGCCTTGCCGATGCCGTCGACGGCCTTCTTCGTCTCGTTCAGCCCCTTGTTGGCCTCCTTGATGCCCTCGTTGAGCTTGTCCATCCCCCGGTTGGCCTTCTCGATGCCCTTGTTGGCCTTGTCCAGGCCCCGGTTGACCTCGGCCGTGGCCTTGTTCATGTCATCGAGGGCGCCGTTCATCTTGTCGAAGCCGGCGTTTATCTGGTCCAGGCTCTTGTTGATGTCCTTGAAGAAGCCCGCGATGTCCCAGGTGTCCTTCGGCGGCCGGTCGTCGACGGGCTTGGGGTCGGGGTAGTAGTCCCCCACCGCGACGGCGAGCACGGCGAGGGCCTCGACCGACTCCGTGTGGGCGTCGAGTATCCGGGACGCCTTCACGACGTCGGTGCGCAGCTTGTCCACGTGCGGCTTGGCGGCCTTGAGCGCCTTGACCGTCTGCTCGTAGATCTGCTTCTTCTTCTCCGGGTCGGTCTCCTTGTCCGGGTCGAGCAGGAGGAGGGGCTTGAGCTTGTGCAGCTCGGTCAGCTCCTTCTCCAGCCCCTTGAAAGAGGTGCCCTCGTCCTTCATCGCGTCACGGGTGACGTAGAGGAAGACGCCCACGCCGAGGCCGAGCTTGGCGGACTTGAGGGCGAACTCCTTCAGGCAGGCGGGCCGTTCCAGCAGCGGCTGGGAACCGCAGTCGGAGTACTTCGCCACCTTGGCCGCGATCTCCAGCAGCGTGGGCTCCGGCTCCCGCTTCGGGGCGGGTCCGGCCGCCGCGGCCGTGCCCACGCCCGCGCCTACGGTCAGGCACAAGGCGGTCGCGAGCGTGACGATCTTCTGTTTTACGTGCAGGTACATGTGTTCCTCAGGGCGCGGACCCCAGGGCGCCGTTCGACGGCGCGGGTCCGCGCTTCCCCCTGGGCGGTCGGGCCGCCCTCGTGCTGCGTGCGTGTCAAACGCGTGGTCGCAAACACCGTAAACCGTTACCTTCGGTCATGTTCAACTCAACGCCGCACGCGGTCACATACCGCGCCCGACGCGGTGCCGAGATGCCGGCGGCCGGCACGAACGGACTCCCATGACGCGCACCGCCCGTCATATCGCCTCCCCGGCTCCGGATCACGCCCGGCCCGCCCCCGGGGTACCGGCGCTGCTCAGGCGATCGTCCTCCCGGACCCCGTCGGGGAACGGCGTACGCAACTGCTCCACGACCTCGACGAGATGCGGTTCGAGCATCAGTGCCGCGGGGTGAGGCCCAGCCTGGTCACGTCGTCGTAGCGGCGGCACATCTCCTCGACCCGGGCCTCCACGAAGGCCAGCGCCTCGTCGAGGCCGAGACCGTCGGCCTGTTGCCGGTACGGGACATGGACCCCGGCCGGCCACTCGCCCATGTCCCGGTCCAGGTCGAGCCGGACGAACGCCTCCAGCGCGATCCCCGCCTCGGTGAAGGTGAGGGTCACGGCGAGACGGTATTCGTTCGGCTCCTGGTCCCGGGCCAGGTCCATCCAGATGACGGCGTGGTCGAGCGTCACCTGCGGTGCGCCGTCCACGACGTCGAGCCGTACCTGCGGGCTGAGCGCCGAATCGCCGTCGTCGCCGGAATCACCGCCGAAGTCGCACGCCAGATAGGCGCCGAGCATGAACTCGGCGAGCTGTTTCTGGAAGCGGTCCAGCGACAGCAGGAATCCGGCGAACTGCTGCTCGGCAGAGGGCACCGTGCACGCTCCTGGGTTCTCGAAGGCACATCGACGCGATGAACCCCCTGGACCACGAGCAACTTCCCGGCAGTAGGCCCGTTCTCGGCTCGGGGACGCCGCTGCGGGCAGGCGTCGGCCCTCCCGTGGGGAGGCCGGGAGGGACGGCGCGGCCCCGCCCAGGTGGCAACACGCGGGCGGGGCCAGGGGTGGGTGCCTCACCGGGGGAGAGAGGATCACCGCTGTCACAGCATTGCACTCGATTCGGCCACACAACAGAGTTATGACTGAAAAAGGACGTCAGGTCCAAGACCACGGTCCGGGTCGGCAAACCGCTCCCGGGTGACGACTGAATCGAGGCTCCCCCAGGTGGGGCGGCAGCGGCCTCGGGCAGACACACAGGTATGAGGTCCACGTACCGGCGGCCGGTGTCCCCGGAGGGCCGGCCGTTCTCTTACCCGTATCTCATTCATCCACAGCCTGCGCCCAGGTACGGCACAGCCCGTGCCCATCGGGCGTGTGCAAGGTGCACTGGTGACATCTGCCACCGACCCACTGTCCTCGGCCCCGGCCCCGGCCCCGGGCCGCTCCACGACCCCCGGCGCACCGGCCGCCGAGCCGGCCCAGGAGCCGTCCCCCTCCCCCGCCACACCCCGCTGGTCGCTGCCCGCCCTGGTCGCGATCATGATCCTGGCGGCGGTGCTGTACTCCTGGAACCTGTCCTCCTCGGGCCTCAACAGCTTCTACAGCTCCGCCGTGTTCAGCGGTACGCAGAGCTGGAAGGCGTGGTTCTTCGGCTCGCTCGACGCGGGCAACTTCCTGACCGTCGACAAGCCGCCGCTCGCGCTCATGGTCATGGGCCTGTCGTGCCGGGTCTTCGGCTTCGGCACCTGGCAGATGATGCTGCCGATGATCGTGGCCGCGCTCGGCACGATCTGGATCCTGCACTCCTCGGTGAAGCGGGTGTTCGGCCACGCGGCGGCCACGATCGCCGCGTTCGTGCTGGCGCTCACCCCGATCACCGTCGCCATCAACCGCGACAACAACCCCGACACGCTGCTCGTCCTGCTGATGGTGGCGGCCGCGGCGCTCGGGCTGCGCGCGACCCGGGACGGCAGGCTGCTGCCGCTGCTCGGCTCGGCGGTGTGCTTCGGGCTCGCCTTCAACACGAAGATGCTCCAGGGCTACATCGCGCTGCCCGCCGTCTTCGCGGTCTGTCTGTACGCGTCGGGCCTCAGCTGGGCGAAGCGGATCCGGAACCTGTCGCTGGCCGCCGTGGCCCTGGCCGTGTCGAGCTTCTGGTGGGCGACCGCCGTCTCGCTCGTGCCCGCCGACGACCGGCCGTACATCGGCGGTTCGACGGACGGCACCGCCTGGAACCTGATCTTCGGTTACAACGGCCTGGGCCGCGTCCTCGGCGGCGAGGGCAACGGCGGAGGCGGCGGTGGCGGCGGTGGCGGCGGCTTCTCCGGTACCGCGGGCCTCGGCCGGCTGTTCAACGACATCCTGGGCGGCCAGATCTCCTGGCTGATCCCCTTCGCGGGCATCGCCCTCGTCGGCGGCCTGGTGCTGTGCGGCCGCGCCCCGCGCACCGACCGGACCCGGGCCGCGCTGGTGCTCTGGGGCGGCTGGCTGCTGCTGCACTACGTCACGTTCGCCACCGCCGAGGGGACGATGCACCCGTACTACACGACCGCGGTCGCCCCGGGCATCGCGGCGCTGTGCGGAGGCGGCGGCGTCCTGCTGTTCCGTGCCTTCCGCGGCGGTGACGTCCGCTGGTCCTGGGTCCTGCCCGCCGGGCTCGCGGTCACCGGCATCTGGGCGGTCGTGCTGCTGCGCCGGGCCGACGGCTGGAACACCTGGCTGTGGCCGGCCATCGCGGTGGTCATGGCGACGGCCGTCGTGGGCCTGCTCGTCTTCCGCTCCGGCACCCGCGTACGGCTGCTGGCCGCGTCCCTGGCGGCGGCGATCGTCGCGGCTCTCGCGGGCCCGGCGGCGTACTCGTTCGCCGTACCGGCCGGTGCGGGGGGTGCGGGCGGCGGCATGGGCGGCACCAACCCGACCGCCGGCCCGTCAACCGGCAACGGCGGCTTCGGCGGCGGCCGGGGCGGCCCCGGCGGCAACGCGGGCGGCCCCGGCGGCGGGATGCCCGGCGGCACCCAGCAGGGCGGTCAGGCGGCCGGCCAGGAGGGCGGCCAGCAGGGCGGTCCGACGGCGCCCGGTGGCGGCGGAACCTGTGAACTGCCCAGCGGCGCCCCGCAGGGCGGCGGGAACGGCGGCTTCCCCGGCGGCGGCACGGGCGAGGGCCCAGGCGGCGGCACGGGCGGCGAGAACGGCACGGCTCCGGGCGGCACAGGCGGTCAGCGCGGCGGCGGTGGCGGCATGGGTGGCGGCATGGGAGGAGAGACCAGCAGCGAACTGATCTCGTACCTGGAGAAGCACCAGGACGGCGCCAAGTGGCTGCTCGCGGTGTCCAATTCACAGTCCGCCGGGCAGCTGATCCTCAGCACCCACAAGCCCGTCATCTCCATGTACGGCTTCACCGGCACCGACAAGGGCATGACGGTCGCCAAGCTCAAGGAACTGGTGAAGAAGGGCGAGCTGCACTACATCCAGGTCGGCGGCTCGGGGATGGGCGGCGGCATGGGCGGCGGCAACAGCGTCAGTGCCGCGGTGACCGCGTGGGTGCAGAAGAACGCCACGGCGGTGAAGGAGAGCGCCTACAGCAAGACCACCACCTCGGAGTCGAGTGCGACCACGAACTCCGACTCGAACGCCGGCACGAACTCCGACTCGCAGAACGGCCAGTCGGCCCAGTCCACGTCGACCCTCTACCGCCTGGATCCGTCGGACGTCGGCTGACCACCAGCCCGGCTCCGGCAACCACGGCCCCTGACCGCTCTCCCGGTCGGGGGCCGTTCGGCATGCCGCATCGCGTGCGCAACACCTGCCGCATCGCGTGCACATCAAGCGACTTGCCGGTTTCCGACATGGAACCGACACCTCCCGTTCATTGACCGGACCTCATGTCCATGTCACGATCCGGTTGCCCGCTCAATCAACACGCGTAGAACGGACTCCCCACGATGCCCGCGACAACGCACATACGCCGCTGGAAGACGCTGGCGCTGACCACCTCCGCCGTACTGGTGGGCCTCACCCTGCCGACGCTGACCGCGGCTCCCGCGAGCGCCACGACGACCGCGTACGACAGCACGTACTACAAGAACGCCGTCGGCAAGACCGGCACGAGCCTGAAGTCCTCGCTGCACACGATCATCAGCAGCCAGACCAAGATCTCGTACTCCGCCGTCTGGAACGCGCTGAAGGTCACCGACCAGGACCCGAACAACAGCAACAACGTGATCCTGCTGTACAGCGGCGTCTCGCGCAGCAAGTCCCTCAACGGCGGCGACGTCGGCGACTGGAACCGCGAGCACACGTGGGCCAAGTCCCACGGCGACTTCGGCGAGGCGACCGGTCCCGGCACGGACCTGCACCACCTGCGCCCGGCGGATGTCCAGGTCAACAGCATCCGGGGCAATCTGGACTTCGACAACGGCGGCAGCACGGTCACAGGCGGCGGCGGCAGCCTTGTCGACTCCGACTCCTTCGAGCCGCGCGACGCCGACAAGGGCGACGTGGCCCGCATGATCCTCTACATGGCCGTGCGGTACGAGGGCGACGACGGCTGGGCCGACCTCGAGCCCAACGAGAAGGTGAACAACGGCAGCAACCCGTACATCGGCAAGCTGTCCGTCCTCAAGCAGTGGAACGACGAGGACCCGCCGAGCGCCTTCGAGGAGAAGCGCAACCAGGCCATCTACGACACCTACCAGCACAACCGCAACCCGTTCATCGACCACCCGGAGTGGGTGGAGGCGATCTGGTAGTCCCCCCGACGCGGCCCCGCCGCGTGGCCCCCGCCGGGCGTCTCCTGATCCACTCTGGAGATCATGGACGCGGACGTCCGGCGAAGGGATGGGACATTGGGCTACTGCCTCGAGATGAGCACCGGTGACATGCGCGATGTGATGCGGCTGCTCACGGCGGTGGAGCGGACCCCGGAGCAGGAGCGGGCGCTCGGGATCGTGCGCGAGGGATGCGCGAAGACCGACGCCCGGTTCCGGGAGCAGGGCATCGGTCTCGACGTGTCCGTGGAGCAGGCACTCCACGAGTTGATCGAGGGGGTGCCCGGCGGGGCTCGGGGGGCCGCGTACACGTACGCGTTCCACGAGGTGGTGGCGGCGCACTTCTCCGACCCCACGGATCTCGGCGTCTGGAGCCGGCCCTCGTGGTTCTTCGCCCTGGACGACGAACTGGCCCGGCACGGGATCCCCGCGGACCTGCTGCCGGGCTCGTTCCTGTTCAGTGGACCGCCGCTGCGGCTGCCGCACCCCGGGGACGCGTTTCCCCAGATCGGCGTCCTGCCGACACCGCGGGCCGCCCCCCTGGCCACCGCGTACGAGGCCGTCGCGGACCGGCTCGGACCCGACTACCGGGCCACGGCGCGCAAGTTCGCGGAACTCATGCGGTTCGAGGCGGAGGAGTGGGAGAGCGCCCAGCAGCTCGGGCAGACACTGGACAGCATCTTCTTCTGGTTCCGCTGAGCCGGGCGTCTCGTGGCCGAGGCGCGCGGAGGCCGGGCTGAGTCCGGGCGGGTTGCCCTTCGCGGTGCCCGAAGGGGCCATGCCGCTGGCATGAAGGGCAGCCTTCCGCCCGGTGTCCCCCCAATGACGCCCAGGCATACAACCAGTGACCCGCCGTTCGAGTCGTACTCCCTGGACGCGGCGCCCCGACGCGCCGAACTCAAACGTCTCGAAAGGCAGTTGCATGTCCCGAGCACGACGCAGAACCCGTTCCGCGCGGCTGACCGCCCCTCTGGCCGCCGCGGTGCTGCTCGCCGGCGGAGTCGGTGCCTGGGCGCTGACCGGGGCCTCGGCCCAGGCCGCCACCGGGACCGCGGACGCCCAGGACGACTTCAACGGCGACGGCTACGCCGACCTCGTCGTCGGCGCCCCGAACGCCACGGTGTCCAGCAAGGCCAAGGCGGGCTACGTGGCCGTCACCTACGGCTCCGCCAGTGGCCTGTCCGCCGCCGACAAGAAGATCGTCAGCCGCTCCACCAGCGGCGTCCCCGGGGCCGCCACCGCGAGCCAGCGCTTCGGGTCGACCTTCACCAAGGGCGACCTGGACGGCGACGGCTTCAGCGACCTCGTGATCGCGGGCGGCACGGCGGGCTCCGTCGTGCTGTGGGGCTCCGCCTCCGGCCTCACCGGCGGCACGAGCATCGCCGGGTACGGGGACAGCCCCCAGGCCGGTGACTTCGACGGCGACGGCAAGACTGACCTCGCCCTGTTCGCCCACCAGCAGGTCGAGGGCGACGATCCCCCGAGCGGCGCGGCCACCGTGTGGAAGGGCCCGGTCTCGCGTGCCGGAAAGCCCACCGCCACCCTGCCCGTCCTGGCCACGTCCGCCGGCTCGATCAGCGGTCCCATCAAGTCCAGCCAGGCCGGCGACATCAACGGCGACGGCAAGGACGACATCGTCCAGTGGATCTACACCGGTGACGGCACCTGGGGCAACCGCCTGCTGTACGGCGGCGGCAGCAAGGGCTTCACCGGCGGCTGGGTACCCGGCGACGGCGTGGGCGACCTCACGGGCACCGGCATCGGGGACGTGAACGGCGACGGGTTCGACGACGTGGTGGTCGGCGCCGACGGCTGGAACAGCAAGGTGCGGGTCGCGCTCGGCTCGGCCTCCGGCCTGTCCGAGTCGCGTGTCCAGAGCTTCGACCAGGACCTCGCCGGCTTCCCGGGCGCCCAGGAGGAGGGCGACGAACTCGGCGCCTCGGTCTCGGTCGGCGACGTCACGGGTGACGGCTACGCCGACATCGCGCTCGGCATACCGGGCGAGGACGTCGGCACGATCGCCGACACCGGCTCGGTCGCCCTCGTCCACGGCAGCGCCTCCGGCGTCACGGGCGCCGGAACCCAGGTCTTCCACCAGGACACCGCCGGGGTGCCCGGAGTCGCCGAGCAGGACGACCGGTTCGGTGTCGCCGCCGCCCTCCTGGACGTCGACGGCAACGGCCACCCCGACCTCGCCGCGGCCTCCACGGCCGAGAACGCGAGCAACGGCGCGGTCTGGGTGCTGCGCGGCGACGCGGCCGGCCTCTCCGCCAAGTCGGCCTTCGCCTTCGGCCCGAAGACCCTGTCGGCCCCCTACACGAACGCGCTGTTCGGCTCGTTCCTGCGGTGACCTGCTGAACCGGGTACGGCGGGGCGGTCGGCCATTCCGCCGTACCCGCCCCCGCCGTACCCGCGCCGTCAGCCCAGGTGCGTCGGCGCGAACATCCGCAGCACCGCCGGCAGCAGCACCACCGACGGCCCCGGGGTCGCCAGCGCCTTCGCCAGGTCCACTTCCAGCGTCTCGCGGGTCGTCCGCACCCCCGACACCCCGAACGACTCCGCGAGGGCCACATAGTCCGGGCGGGACAGCTCGGTCGCCGTCGCCTCGCCGAAGGTGTCCGTCATGTACTCGCGCAGGATGCCGTAGCCGCCGTCGTCGACGATCAGCCAGGTGACGTTCAGGTCGTACTGCTTCGCCGTGGCCAGTTCGGCGATGGAGTACAGGGCTCCGCCGTCACCCGAGACCGCCAGGACCGGGCGGGTGGGGTCGGCCGCGGCCGCGCCGAGGGCCGCCGGGAAGCCGTAGCCGAGACCGCCCGCGCCCTGCGCGGAGTGCATGGAGTTGGAGCCGCGGGGGTCGAAGGCGGACCACGCCCAGTAGGCCAGGATCGTCATGTCCCAGAACGACGGGGAGTCGTCCGGCAGGGCCCGGCGCACGGACGCCAGTACGTCCTGTTCCAGGGTGAGTTCCTGGGCGGCGATGCGTTCACGGACGCGGGTGAGGACGGTGCGTACGCGGTCCGCCGCCGTCGGGTCGGTGCGTTCCCCGACCGTCTCCAGGAGCGCGGAGAGTGCCAGCCGGGCGTCCGCGTGGATGCCCAGTGCCGGGTGGTTGGACTCCAGCTTGCCGAGGTCGGCCTCGATCTGGATCACCCGGCCGCGCGGCTTGAACGTGTGGTAGTTCGAGGACAGTTCGCCGAGCCCCGAGCCGACCACCAGGAGGACGTCCGCGTCCTCCAGGAAGTCCGTCGTGTGACGGTCCTCCAGCCAGGACTGGAGCGACAGCGGGTGCTCCCAGGGGAAGGCGCCCTTGCCGCCGAAGGTCGTGATCACGGGGGCGTCCAGCTTCTCGGCCAGCGCCCTCAGCTTTCCGGCCGCGTCCGCCCGTACGACCCCGCCGCCGGCGATGATCGCGGGGCGGGCGGCGTTCGACAGCAGGTGGGCCGCCACCGCCGTCAGTTCGGGGCGCGGGACCACGTCCTCCGGTGTCGCGTCGAGCGCCGTCACCACCGGCAGGCTCGTCTCGGCGAGCAGGACGTCCTGCGGGATCTCCACCCACACCGGGCCGTGCGGAACCGTCAGCGCCGACTCCCAGGCCGCCGCGATCGCCGACGGGATCTGCGACTGCGTACGGACCGTGTGGACGGACTTCACCACACCCCGGAACGACGCCTGCTGGTCCGGGAGTTCGTGCAGATAGCCGTGGCGGCCGCCGCCCAGTCCGGCGGTCGGGATCTGGCTGCTGATCGCGAGGACGGGCGCCGAGGCCGCCGCCGCCTCCTGGAGCGCGGCCAGGGAGGTGAGGGCGCCGGGGCCGGTGGAGAGCAGCAGCGGGGCCGCCTCCCCGGTGATCCGCCCGTACGCGTCCGCCGCGAAACCCGCGTTGTTCTCCACCCGCAGGCCGATGTACCGCAGGTCCGACCGCCGCAGCGCGTCGAACATGCCGAGCGCGTGCTGGCCCGGCAGGCCGAAGACGGTCGTCGCGCCGAGACCGGTGAGGGTCTCCACGACCAGGTCCCCGCCATTGCGCCCCGGGGGTGGGTTCAACGCGGCTGACGTCTCGGCGGCCGTGGGGCGAAGCACCAGGTCGTGGTCGTGGGTCACTTGTTCCGGGCCTCCGCAATCTGACGGGACATGATCGTGGTGAGCTCGTACGCCGTGTGGGACGCGGCGACGGCCGTGATCTCGGCGTGGTCGTACGCCGGGGCGACCTCGACGACGTCGGCCGAGACCAGGTTGCAGGACGCGAGGCCCCGCAGGATCTCCAGGAGTTCGCGCGACGTCATGCCGCCCGCCTCCGGCGTCCCCGTGCCGGGCGCGTGCGCCGGGTCGAGGCAGTCGATGTCGATGGAGATGTACAGCGGACGGTCACCGATGCGCTGGCGCAGCTGGTCGGCGACCTCGTCGGCGCCGCGGCGGTAGATGTCCGCCGAGGTGACGATGCCGAAGCCCATCTTCTCGTCGTCGGTGAGGTCCTGCTTGCCGTACAGCGGGCCGCGGGTGCCGACGTGGGAGAGCGCCTCGGTGTCGAGGATGCCCTCCTCGACGGCCCGGCGGAACGGGGTGCCGTGCGTGTACTCGGCGCCGAAGTAGGTGTCCCAGGTGTCGAGGTGCGCGTCGAAGTGGAGCAGCGCCACCGGGCCGTGCTTCTTGGCGACCGAGCGCAGCAGCGGCAGCGCGATGGTGTGGTCGCCGCCGAGGGTCATCAGCCGGGCGCCGGTGCCGAGCAGCTCGTCGGCCGCGGCCTCGACCGTCTCCACGGCCTCGTTGATGTTGAACGGGTTCGCCGCGATGTCACCCGCGTCCGCGACCTGGGCGAGCGCGAAGGGCGAGGCGTCCTGCGCCGGGTTGTACGGGCGCAGGAGCCGGGACGCCTCGCGGATCGCGTTGCCGCCGAAGCGGGCGCCCGGCCGGTACGAGACGCCGGAGTCGAACGGCACACCGACCACGGCGACATCGGCGGTGCCGACCTCGTCGAGGCGCGGCAGCCGGGCGAAGGTCGCGGGGCCGGCGTACCGCGGGACGCGGGACGAGTCGACGGGGCCGCGGGGCGTCTCGTTGCTGCTCATGGGGGGTTACCTTTCCTGCGCTTCGTTGCGTTTTGACTCTACTGGGGGGCCGGGACCGGCTCCGCCAGGGGTTCGGGGGTCCGGCCCGCGAGGCGCTCACGCCAGGCGGCGAGGACCGCGGCGTCGGTGGCGGGCGTGGCCAGGGAGACGATCACGTACGCGGCCAGCGAGGACAGCAGTCCGTAGTAGACGGGCTCGTTGGCGAGGATGCCGAACGTCGCCATCAGGCCGATGACCGCGAGGCCGCCGACGATCACGGAGGCCAGCGCGCCGTGCACGGTGCCGCGCTTCCACAGCAGGCCGCCGAGGATCGGGACGAGCAGACCGCCGACCAGCAGGTTGTACGCGACGGTCAGCGCCTCGACCACGTCGTTGAGCGCGATCGCCGTACAGATCACCGCGACGCCCATGACCAGGATGAACAGGCGGTTGCCCCGGACCTCGTCGTGGTCGTCGCCCTTGCGCGAGGAGACCCCCCGCAGGCGCGACCAGATGTCGTTGTTGGCGACGGTGGCACAGGCGATGAGCGCGCCGGAGGACGTCGACATGACGGCCGCCAGTGCCGCGGCGAGCACCAGGCCCCGCACGCCGACCGGGAGTTCGTCCTTGACGATGGTCGCGAAGGCGGAGTCGGCGCTGGGCAGCGTGGGGTAGAGGACCTTGGCCGCGGTGCCGATGACGGCGCCGGCGAGCGCGTACACCAGACAGTACGTACCGGCGACCGTGCCGCCCCACTTCGCCGTGGTGTCGCTGCGCGCGGTGAACACGCGCTGCCAGATGTCCTGTCCGATCAGCATGCCGAAGGTGTAGATGAGCACGTAGGTGAAGATCGTCTCGCCGCCGATGCCCAGCGGGTCGAAGTACTCGGTGGGCAGCTTGGCCTTCATCGCGCTGAAGCCGCCCGCCTTGACGATGGCGATGGGCAGCAGCAGGAGCAGGACGCCGATGGTCTTCACCACGAACTGGACCATGTCCGTCAGCGTGATCGACCACATGCCGCCGAGCGTCGAGTACGCGACGACGATCGAGCCGCCGAGGATGATCGCGAGCGTCCGGTTCATGTCGAAGAGGACGTCGAAGATCGTGGCGTAGGCGATGGTGGACGTCACCGCGAGCATCAGGGTGTACGCCCACATGACGACGCCCGAGATCACGCCGGCCCGGCCGCCGTACCGCAGGTCGAGCATCTCGGAGACGGTGTAGACCTTGAGGCGGGCGATGCGGGCGGAGAAGAAGACGGAGAGCGCGAGCAGGCCGAGGCCGATGGCGAAGACCATCCAGGCGCCGGAGAGGCCGTACTTGTAGCCGAGGCCGACGCCGCCGATGGTGGACGCGCCGCCGAGGACGATCGCGGCCATGGTGCCGGAGTACATGGCGGGGCCGAGGCGGCGCCCGGCCACCAGGAAGTCGCTCTTGGACTTGGCGCGGCGCATGCCCCACCAGCCCATGGCCAGCATGCCGGCCAGATAGACGACGATCACTGTGTAGTCGACGGCCATGGGGCCCTCCTTCGCGCACTCTCGGTGGCGTGTCGTGCAGATGATTGGGGGATGACCGGTGGCTGATCGCGGGGACATACGCCCGTACCCGCGGCTGCCGGTGGCACTGACACTAGGTGGCCGGAAAGCGACACTGAAGTGTACGTTTCATCCATCACCGCCATCCCGGATGGAGGGAACATCCACCATGCCGGACCCATCCGCACCATCTGCATCGTCAGCATCATCCGCACCAAAAACAACAGCGGCACCAGGAACACCAGCAGCACCAAAGACCTCAGCGGCCCCAGGAACACCAGCCGTACCGCCCACCCCGCCCGTCCCGCTCGCCGCGCTGCTGGCCCGGGAGGACCTGGCGCTGCGGCAGATCGCCGGGCCGACCGACCGCGACACGGTGATCCACTGGGCACACACCTCGGAGATGGCCGACCCGTACCCGTATCTGCTGGGCGGCGAGCTGCTGCTGTCCGCCGGGGTGCACATTCCGGAGGCGGCGGGCTCGGGGACGTACTTCGAGGACTATGTCTCGCGGATCGTGGCGGCGGGCGGCGCGGCGCTGGGCTTCGGCCTGGCCCCGGTGCACGACACGGTGCCGCGGGCGCTGGTGGCGGCCTGCGACGCGTACGAGCTGCCGCTGCTCGAAGTGCCGCCGCAGACGACGTTCTCGGGTGTGGCGCGTGCGGTGTGGCAGCTGATGGCGCAGGCCCGGCTGGCGGAGCTGCGGCGGGTGACGGAGGCCCAGCGGAGCCTCGCGGCCGCCGCCGCCCGCCCGGACCCGGTCCCCTCGGTGCTGCGCCAGCTCGCCCAGCGGGTGGGCGGCTGGGCGGCGCTGTACGGCCCGGACGGGGCGGAACTGGCGCGGGCGGGACGTATCCCGGAGGCGCCGGACACGCCGACCGCACAGGCGCTGGCCGAGCTCGCGGCGGTGGTACGGCCGAGCGAGCCGAGCGCATCACCCGCCTCCCCCGCTCCCGCCCCGTCCCCCACCCCGTCCTCCGCCACGGACAGCGTCGGCGGGGTCCACCTCGCCGCCTACGCGCTCGGCACCGGCCAGGGTTTCGTCCTCGGGGTCGCCTCCGCGCGCCGGGACTCCGGCGACCACACCATCGCCTCCGTGGCCGCGGTGCTGCTCTCGCTCCTCACCGGCGAGCACCAGAGCGGCAGCGGGGCGGCCCGCTCGGCGGCGCTCGTACGGCTTCTGCTGGGCGCCGCCCCGGAGGCGGTCGCGCCGCTGCTCGGCGGGGAGCGGTGGGTCGTGGTGCACGCGCGCCCGGTGGCGGACGGTCCCGCTCCGGACGCCGTCGCGGCGTCGGCCCTGGGCGCGGCGCTGGGCTCCGCGCTCGTCGACGCCGGCGGGGACGTCGTACGCGTCCTGGTGCCCGGCGACCGGGCACCGGCCGCGCAGTCGGGCTGGACGCTCGGGGCCAGCGTGGCGGTGGCCCCGCACGAGTGGGCGGCCGCCGACACCCAGGCGGCCCGCGCGCTGGCCCGCGCCCGCGCGACCCGCTCACCGCTGGTGCGGCACGGCGAGCGCCCGGGCCTCACCGACCTCGTCGCGCCGGCGGACGCGGCGGCCCACGCCCGTACGCTGCTCGCCCCCGTCGCCGACACCCCCGCGCTGACCGAGACCCTGCGCACCTGGCTCTCCCTGCACGGCAGTTGGGACCGTACGGCGGTGGCCCTGTCCGTGCACCGCAACACGGTCCGTCAGCGCATCACCCGGTGCGCGGCGCTGCTGGGGGCGGACCTGGACGATCCGGATGTGCGGATGGAGTTGTGGTTCGCGCTGCGGCACGGCTGACGGCGGCCCGAACCAAGTGACTCCCGTCCCAGGCCGCGGAACACCGGCGCCACCCGGCGGGGCACCCCGGCAGAATGGACCCATGCCGATAACCGGGACCCCCAGCCGCGCCGAGCTCGTCGACCACCTTGTACGGACCCGTATCGCGGGCGACGTCGCCACGCCCCGCGAGAACAACCTCTCCCACTACCGCAAACTGGCCAACGGCGACCGCAACTACTGGCTCGGTCTGGAACTCGGCGACCGCTGGAGCGACGAGCAGGACGTGCTGGCCGTCATGGCCGAGCGCTGCGGCGTGAACGACGACCCGGAGTACCGCTACGGCCAGGACACCATCGACCCGGAGCTGACGGTGGACGCCCTGGACCGCATGGCGGCACGGCTGCGCAAGGCCGCGGCCGGCCGGCAGCGCGTCCTGTTCGCCACCGGCCACCCCGGCGGCCTCCTCGACGTGCACCGCGCCACCGCCGCCGCGCTGCGCACCGCCGGCTGCGAGATCGTGGTCATCCCGGAGGGGCTCCAGACGGACGAGGGGTACGTCTGGCAGCTCGCGGACGTCGCGATGCTGGAGCACGGCGCCAGCCTCTGGCACACCCACTCGGGAGAGCCGATGCGCGCCGTCCTGAACGGTCTGGAGCGTGCGGGGCGCCCGCTGCCCGACCTGGTGGTCGCGGACCACGGCTGGGCGGGCTGCGCGGGCCAGCTGGGCGTCGACTCCGTCGGCTACGCCGACTGCAACGACCCGGCTCTCTTCCTCGCCGAGTCCGAGGGCACCGTCCAGGTCACGGTCCCCCTCGACGACCACGTCAAGAGCCCCCGGCACTACGACCCGATGACGGCGTATCTGCTCTCCGGGGCGGGCCTGGCGTAAACGGCGGCCGGCCCCGCCCCGGGGTTACGGGGGTGGGGCCGGGAGCGTCGGCAGCGGTCCGGGTCAGCGGGGAATCCGGACCACATCAGCGGGGAACGCGGACCACGCCCTCCTGGATGACCGAGATGGCCAACTGCCCGTCCTGCGTGTAGATCCGGGCCTGCCCGAGCCCGCGCCCGCCGGACGCGGACGGCGACTCCTGGTCGTACAGCAGCCATTCGTCGGCCCTGAACGGCCGGTGGAACCACATCGCGTGGTCCAGCGAGGCCCCGACGACGTCCCCGGTCACCCAGCCGCCACGCCCGTGCGCGAGGAGCACGGAGTCGAGGAGCGTCATGTCGGAGACGTACGTGGCGAGACAGACGTGCAGCAGCGGGTCGTCGACGAGCTTGCCGTTCGTGCGGAACCACACCTGGGAGCGGGGTTCGCGGGGCTCGCCCACGGTCCCGAAGGGCGGTGCGTCGACGTAGCGCAGGTCGACCGCCTCGCGGGCCTCCAGGAGCCGGTCGATGACGACGGGCTCGGTGAACAGGTGCGCGTACCGCGGCAGCATCTCCGCCGCCGTGGGCAGCGTCTCCGGAGCGGGTGCGGGCGGCATGTCCGCCTGGTGCTCCATGCCCTCCTCGTACGTCTGGAAGGACGCGGAGAGGTGGAAGATCGGCTGCCCGTGCTGGACGGCGACGACACGGCGCGTGGTGAAGGAACGGCCGTCGCGGATCCGGTCGACGGTGTAGACGATCGGCGCGCCCGGGTCCCCCGCACGCAGGAAGTACGCGTGCAGGGAGTGGGCGAGCCGGTCCTCGGGAACCGTGCGGCCCGCGGCGACCAGTGCCTGCGCCGCGACCTGCCCGCCGAAGACGCGCGGGACGACGGCGGACCGGGACTGGCCGCGGAAGATGTCCTGCTCGATCCGCTCGAGGTCGAGTAGATCGAGCAGGGACTCAAGTGCCTGACTCATAGGTCAGTTGTACCTTGAACTTTTTTCGCGGAGCTTACAGGCCCATGTCCTTGGCGATGATCGTCTTCATGATCTCGCTGGTGCCGCCGTAGATGCGGTTGACGCGGTTGTCCGCGTAGAGGCGGGCTATCGGGTACTCGTTCATGAAGCCGTAGCCGCCGTGCAGCTGGAGGCAGCGGTCGATGACACGGTGCGCGACCTCGGTGGCGAACAGCTTGGCGCTGGCCGCCTCGGCGGGGGTCAGCTCACCGGCGTCCAGGGCCTCGGTGGCCCGGTCGACGACGGCCTCGGCCGCGTCCACCTCGGCCTGGCAGGCGGCCAGTTCGAACTTGGTGTTCTGGAAGGCGGCGACGGGCTGGCCGAAGACGACCCGCTCCTGCACGTACTGCTTGGCGAACCGGACGGCGGCCTTGGCCTGCGCGTACGCGCCGAAGGCGATGCCCCAACGCTCGGAGGCGAGGTTGTGGCCGAGGTAGTAGAAGCCCTTGTTCTCCTCGCCGAGGAGGTCCTCGACCGGGACCTTCACGTCGACGAACGCCAGCTCGGCGGTGTCCGAGGTCTTCAGGCCGAGCTTGTCGAGCTTGCGGCCCACCGAGTAGCCCTCGGCCTTGGTGTCCACCACGAAGAGGGAGATGCCGTGGCGGCGGTCCTCCTTGGTGGGCGCGGAGGTGCGAGCGCAGACGATCATGCGGTCGGCGTGCACGCCACCCGTGATGAAGGTCTTGGCGCCGTTGAGCACGTAGTGCGTGCCGTCGTCGGAGAGCTTCGCGGTGGTCTTCATGCCCGCGAGGTCGGAGCCGGTGCCCGGCTCGGTCATCGCGATGGCCCACATCTCCTCGCCGGAGACGAACTTCGGCAGGAAGCGCTTCTTCTGCTCGTCGGTGGCGAGCAGCTTGATGTAGGGCAGGCCGAGCAGCACGTGCACACCGGAGCCGCCGAAGGAGATACCCGCGCGGGCGGTCTCCTCGTACAGGACGGCCTCGAACTTGTACGAGTCGATGCCCGCGCCGCCGTGCTCCTCGTCCACGCGGATGCCGAAGACGCCCAGCTCGGCGAGCTTGTAGTAGAAGTCGCGCGGCGCCTGGCCGGCGGCGAACCATTCGTCGTAGACCGGGACGACCTCGGCCTCGATGAAGGCGCGCAGGGTCTCCCGGAACGCCTCGTGATCCTCGTTGAACACCGTACGGCGCACCGCTACCTCCACCTTGGGTTATGTCTAAGCGCTTGCTCAGACATAGGTTACCGACCGGTTGCGACAGTCGTCCAGGGCAACCACCCCGAGACGCTCGTCACGCCCCGGCGGCCCCGAAGGCACCTCGCGCCATACGGTGAAGGAGTGCGGCGGTCCCCGCGCGCCCCGGAAGCGCGCCCGGACGCCCCAGGTGTGGCGTGGAGTTCAGCAGGCCGAAGACGGAGTGCACGGCGGAACGGGCGGCGGGTTCGTCGAGGCCCGGGTACACGTTGCGCACCACCTCCACCCACAGCTCGACGTACTGGCGCTGGAGCTGCCGCACGAGCTTGCGGTCACTGTCCCGGAGGCGGTCCAGCTCACGGTCGTGCAGGGTGATCAGGGGGCGGTCGTCGAGCGCGAAGTCGATGTGCCCCTCGATGAGCGAGTCGAGGAGCGCCTCGGGGTCGCCCTCCGCCTCGGCCGCCCGGCGCTTGCCGCCCGTCAGCAGCTGCCCGCTGATCCCCACGAGCAGCTCGGCGAGCATCGCGTCCTTGCCCGCGAAGTGCCGGTACAGACCGGGGCCGCTGATGCCGACCGCGGCACCTATCTCGTCGACCCCCACACCGTGGAAGCCGCGCTCGGCGAAGAGCCGGGCAGCCTCCTTGAGGATCTGCTCGCGGCGGGTGGGGGCGTCGGTTCTCGTGGCCATGGAAGCAATTCTAGACAGGGAGGTTAGCGGTCGTTAACCTGAAGGAAATGCGTTAACGCTCATTAACTGGTGGACCACTGGGTGAGGGGACCGCAGGATGCAAGAGGCACCGGAGCTGACGAGCGCGGCAGACCCCGCGTCGGAGGCCTGGCGGGCCAACGAGGCGGCGCACCGCACGCTGGGCGAGGAGCTGCGCGCCAAGCTGGCGGCGGCCCGGCTGGGCGGCGGCGAGCGGGCACGGGCGCGGCACACCGCGCGCGGCAAGCTGCTGCCCCGGGACCGCGTGGACACGCTGCTGGACCCCGGATCACCGTTCCTGGAGCTGGCCCCGCTGGCGGCCGACGGGATGTACGAGGGGCAGGCCCCGGCCGCGGGGGTGGTCGCCGGGATCGGCCGGGTCGGCGGCCGCGAGTGCCTGGTCGTCGCCAATGACGCCACCGTCAAGGGCGGCACGTACTACCCGATGACCGTGAAGAAGCACCTGCGCGCCCAGGAGGTGGCCCTCGAGAACCGCCTCCCGTGCGTGTATCTCGTCGACTCCGGAGGCGCCTTCCTGCCCATGCAGGACGAGGTCTTCCCGGACCGCGAGCACTTCGGGCGGATCTTCTACAACCAGGCACGGATGTCGGGCGCCGGCATCCCCCAGATCGCGGCCGTCCTCGGGTCCTGCACGGCGGGCGGCGCGTATGTGCCCGCGATGAGCGACGAGGCCGTGATCGTGCGGGGCCAGGGCACGATCTTCCTGGGCGGCCCGCCCCTGGTGAAGGCGGCCACCGGCGAGGTGGTGACGGCCGAGGAGCTGGGCGGCGGCGAGGTCCACGCGCGCGTGTCGGGCGTGACGGACCATCTGGCGGAGGACGACGCGCACGCGCTGCGGATCGTGCGGAACATCGTCTCCACCCTGCCGGCGCGGGGCCCGCTGCCCTGGGCGGTCGAGCCGTCCGTCGAGCCGAAGGTGGATCCGTACGGGCTGTACGGCGCGGTGCCGGTCGACTCCCGCACCCCCTACGACGTCCGTGAGGTCATCGCGCGCGTGGTGGACGGTTCGCGCTTCGCCGAGTTCAAGGCGGAGTTCGGGCAGACCCTGGTCACCGGGTTCGCGCGGATCCACGGCCACCCGGTCGGCATCGTCGCCAACAACGGCATCCTGTTCTCCGAGTCGGCCCAGAAGGGCGCCCACTTCATCGAGCTGTGCGACCAGCGCGGCATCCCGCTGGTGTTCCTCCAGAACATCTCGGGCTTCATGGTCGGCCGGCAGTACGAGGCGGGGGGCATCGCCAAGCACGGCGCCAAGATGGTCACGGCCGTCGCCTGCACCCGCGTGCCGAAGCTGACCGTGGTGATCGGCGGGTCGTACGGCGCGGGCAACTACTCGATGTGCGGCCGGGCGTACTCGCCGCGCTTCCTGTGGATGTGGCCCGGCGCCAAGATCTCCGTGATGGGCGGCGAGCAGGCCGCGTCGGTCCTCGCGACCGTCAAGCGCGACCAGTTGGAGGCGCGCGGCGAGTCCTGGCCCGTCGACGACGAGGAGGCCTTCAAGGACCCGATCCGCGCCCAGTACGAGCAGCAGGGCAGCGCCTACTACGCGACGGCCCGCCTCTGGGACGACGGCGTGATCGACCCGCTGGAGACCCGGCAGGTACTGGGCCTCGCCCTGACCGCGTGCGCCAACGCGCCGCTTCCCCAAAAGGACTACACAGCGCCCGGCTTCGGCGTCTTCCGGATGTGAGGGTGGGAATGTTCGACACCGTTCTTGTGGCCAACCGGGGTGAGATCGCCGTCCGCGTCATCCGTACCCTGCGCGCGCTGGGCGTGCGCTCGGTGGCCGTCTTCTCCGACGCCGACGCGGACGCACGGCACGTCCGCGAGGCCGACACGGCCGTACGGATCGGTCCGCCGCCGGCCGCCGAGAGCTATCTGTCCGTGGAGCGGCTGCTGGAGGCGGCCGCCCGGACCGGCGCGCAGGCGGTGCACCCGGGGTACGGCTTCCTCGCGGAGAACGCCGGCTTCGCGCGTGCGTGCGCCGACGCGGGGCTCGTGTTCATCGGGCCGCCCGCGGACGCGATCTCCTTGATGGGCGACAAGATCCGCGCCAAGGAGACGGTGCAGGCGGTCGGCGTCCCGGTGGTCCCCGGCTCCTCGGGCAGCGGCCTGACGGACGCCCAGCTGGTCGACGCGGCACGGGAGATCGGCATGCCCGTACTCCTGAAGCCCAGCGCGGGCGGCGGCGGCAAGGGCATGCGGCTGGTGCGCGACGAGAGGCTGCTCGCCGACGAGATCGCCGCCGCCCGCCGCGAGGCCCGCGCCTCCTTCGGCGACGACACGCTCCTCGTGGAGCGTTGGGTGGACCGCCCCCGGCACATCGAGATCCAGGTCCTGGCGGACGGCCACGGCAACGTGGTGCACCTGGGCGAGCGCGAGTGCTCGCTCCAGCGCCGCCACCAGAAGGTCATCGAGGAGGCGCCCAGCGTGCTCCTCGACGAGGCGACCCGCGCCGCGATGGGCGAGGCGGCGGTCCAGGCGGCCCGCTCCTGCGGCTACGAGGGCGCGGGCACCGTCGAGTTCATCGTCCCCGGCGGGGACCCCTCCTCGTACTACTTCATGGAGATGAACACCCGCCTTCAGGTCGAGCACCCGGTCACCGAGCTGGTCACCGGCCTCGACCTGGTGGAGTGGCAGCTCCGGGTGGCCGCGGGCGAGCGCCTTCCGTACGGGCAGCGGGACATCGAACTCACCGGGCACGCGGTCGAGGCCCGCATCTGCGCCGAGGACCCCGCGCGCGGCTTCCTTCCCTCCGGGGGGACGGTGCTCGCGCTGCACGAGCCACAGAGCGACGTGGTGCGCACCGACTCGGGCCTCTCCGAGGGCACCGAGGTCGGCAGCCTGTACGACCCGATGCTCTCCAAGGTCATCGCGTACGGCCCCGACCGCCCGACCGCGCTGCGCAGGCTCCGGGCGGCGCTCGCGGAGACGGTCACACTCGGCGTGCAGACCAACGCCGGGTTCCTGCGGCGGCTGCTGGCCCACCCGGCGGTCGTGGCGGGGGACTTGGACACGGGCCTGGTGGAGCGGGAGGTGGACGGGCTCGTCGCGCAGGCGGTCCCGCCGGAGGTGTACGCGGCGGCGGCGCTGCTGCGCCACGCCGCCCTCGGCCCCCAGGCTTCAGGGACCTCGGATTCCTCCGGGTCCTTCGGGACATCCGGGTCCCCCGGGACCTCAGGGGCCTCCGGCTCGTCCGGGGCCTCCGCCTGGGTCGATCCGTTCTCCGTGCCCGACGGCTGGCGTCTGGGCGGCGAGCGTGCCTGGACGGCTCACCACATGCGGCCGGCGGGGCAGGATCCCGTGACCGTCCGCGTGCGCGCCACGGCGGACGGCGGCGTCGAGCTGCTACTCGACGACGGACTGCCGCCCCTGCGGGGCACGCTCCCCGTAGCGGTGGCCGCCCGCGGGGGCGCCGCGTCCCGGTTCGCCTTCCGGCTCGACGGCGTCACCCACACCTTCGCCGCCCTGCCGGACGGCACCTGGCTGGGCCGCGACGGCGACTCCTGGCACCTGCGCGACCACGACCCGGTCGCGGCGTCCCTCACCGGCGCCGCCCACTCCGGCGTCGACTCCCTCACCGCCCCCATGCCCGGCACGGTGACCGTCGTGAAGGTCGCCGTCGGGGACGAAGTGGCCGCCGGGCAGAGCCTGCTGGTGGTCGAGGCGATGAAGATGGAGCACGTCATCTCCGCCCCGCACGCCGGCACCGTCAGCGAGCTGGACGTCACACCGGGCACGACCGTCGCCATGGATCAGGTGCTGGCGGTCATCACCCCCGCAGAGGAGGAGACGGCATGAGCACCCCCGAGTCGGGCCTCCCCATGGTCGTACCGGCCCAGGACCTCCCCGCCCGCGTCCGCATCCACGAGGTCGGCGCGCGCGACGGCCTCCAGAACGAGAAGGGGACGGTCCCGACGGAGGTCAAGGCGGAGTTCATCCGCCGCCTCGCCGACGCGGGGCTGACCACCATCGAGGCCACCAGCTTCGTCCACCCGAAGTGGGTGCCCCAACTCGCCGACGCGGAGCAGCTGTTCCCGCTCGTGAGCGACCTCCCCGTGGCGCTCCCGGTCCTGGTGCCGAACGAACGCGGGCTGGACCGCGCACTGGTCCTGGGCGCCCGTCAGGTCGCCGTCTTCGCCAGCGCCACCGAGTCCTTCGCGAAGGCCAACCTCAACCGCACGGTGGACGAGGCGCTGGCCATGTTCGAGCCGGTGGTCACCCGTGCGAAGGCCGCGGACGTGCGGGTGCGCGGTTACCTCTCCATGTGCTTCGGCGACCCCTGGGAGGGCGCGGTCCCGATCCACCAGGTCGTGCGGGTCTGCAAGTCCCTCCTGGACATGGGCTGCGACGAGCTGAGCCTCGGCGACACGATCGGGGTCGCCACCCCCGGCCATGTCCAGGACCTCCTCGCCGAACTGACCGAGGAGGGCGTGCCGACCCGTGCGATCGGCGTGCACTTCCACGACACCTACGGCCAGGCGCTCGCCAACACCCTCGCCGCGCTCCAGCACGGCGTCACGACCGTCGACGCCTCCGCGGGCGGCCTCGGCGGCTGCCCGTACGCCAGGTCCGCGACCGGAAACCTCGCCACCGAAGACCTCGTGTGGATGCTTCAGGGCCTCGGTATCGACACCGGAGTCGACCTCGCCCGTCTCACCGCCACGAGCGTGTGGATGGCCGAGCGACTGGGCCGGCCCAGCCCCTCCCGCACCGTCCGCGCCCTCTCCCACAAGGAGCAATGACCGCCATGGACCACCGTCTCACCCCCGAGCTGGAAGAACTCCGCCGCACGGTCGAGGAGTTCGCGCACGACGTCGTCGCCCCCAAGATCGGCGACTTCTACGAGCGGCACGAGTTCCCGTACGAGATCGTCCGCGAGATGGGCCGCATGGGCCTGTTCGGGCTGCCGTTCCCGGAGGAGTACGGCGGCATGGGCGGCGACTATCTGGCGCTCGGCATCGCCCTCGAAGAACTCGCCCGCGTCGACTCCTCCGTCGCCATCACCCTGGAGGCCGGGGTCTCACTGGGCGCGATGCCGATCCACCTCTTCGGGACGGACGCGCAGAAGGCGGAGTGGCTCCCCCGGCTGTGTTCCGGCGAGATCCTCGGCGCCTTCGGTCTCACCGAGCCGGACGGCGGCTCGGACGCGGGCGCGACGCGCACGACGGCCCGCCTGGACGAGTCGACGAACGAATGGGTGATCAACGGCACCAAGTGCTTCATCACCAACTCGGGCACCGACATCACGGGGTTGGTGACGGTCACGGCGGTCACCGGCCGGAAGCCCGACGGGAAACCGCTGATCTCCTCGATCATCGTCCCGTCCGGCACGCCCGGCTTCACGGTCGCCGCCCCGTACTCGAAGGTCGGCTGGAACGCCTCGGACACCCGCGAGCTGTCCTTCGCCGACGTCCGCGTCCCGGCCGCGAACCTGCTGGGCGAACAGGGCCGCGGGTACGCGCAGTTCCTGCGGATCCTCGACGAGGGACGGATCGCCATCTCGGCCCTGGCCACCGGGCTCGCCCAGGGCTGCGTGGACGAGTCGGTGAAGTACGCCGGGGAACGGCACGCGTTCGGGCGGAACATCGGGGCGTACCAGGCCATCCAGTTCAAGATCGCCGATATGGAGATGAAGGCGCACATGGCCCGCGTCGGCTGGCGTGACGCCGCGTCCCGCCTGGTCGCCGGCGAGCCCTTCAAGAAGGAGGCGGCGATCGCCAAGCTCTACTCGTCCACGGTCGCCGTCGACAACGCCCGCGAGGCCACCCAGATCCACGGCGGCTACGGCTTCATGAACGAGTACCCGGTGGCCCGGATGTGGCGCGACTCCAAGATCCTGGAGATCGGCGAGGGCACCAGCGAGGTGCAGCGGATGCTGATCGCAAGGGAGTTGGGGCTCGTGGGCTGAGTCCCGTCGCGCACGGGCTGCTCACAGGTGCGGCCGCGGGGCGCCCGCCCTCTGGACAAACAGTGAGGTTAGGCTAACCTACCTTCGAACTTGTCCGGCGGACGCTCCGCCCCGTTCGAAAGCAGTCACACTCATGTCCAACGCCCGTGCCACCCATCTCACCCGTCGCGGCATCCTCGCGGCAGGCGGCGCCTTCGGCCTCGGTGCCGCGCTCGCCGCCTGCGGGGACGACAAGGCGAAAGACAGTGGCTCGGACAGCGGGACGGCGGCTGCCAAGTCCGGCCCCTGGTCCTTCAAGGACGACCGCGGCCAGACCGCCAAGGCGGACAAGACCCCGTCGAGCATCGTCGCCTTCACCGGTGTCGCCGCCGCGCTGTACGACTACGGCGTCGACGTCAAGGGCGTCTTCGGCCCGACGAAGACCAAGGACGGCAAGGCCGACGTCCAGGCCGGCGACCTCGACATCAGCAAGGTGACGATCCTCGGCAACGAGTACGGCCAGTTCAACATCGAGAAGTACGCGGCCCTCGCGCCCGACCTGCTGATCACCACGATGTTCGACGACGCCGGCTCGCTCTGGTACGTGCCCGCGGAGTCCAAGAAGAAGGTCCTCGCCGTCGGCGCCCCGAGCGTCGGGATCTCCGTCTACGACCGCCAGTTGACCGAGCCCCTCCAGCGCATGCTGGCGCTGGCGAAGTCGCTCGGCGCCGACACCTCCTCCGCCACGATCACCAAGGCCAAGAAGCGTTTCGAGGACGCCGCCGCCCGACTGCGCGCGGCCACCAAGGCCAACCCGGACATCAAGGTGCTGGCCGGTTCCGCGAGCCAGGACATCTTCTACGTCTCGACCTCGAACCTCTCCATCGACCTGGAGTACTTCAAGGCCCTCGGCGTGAACTTCGTCGAGCCCTCCGCCTCCGCGCTGAAGGCGAGCGGCGGCTGGTTCGAGAACCTGAGCTGGGAGAACGTCGACAAGTACAAGGCCGACGTCATCATCATGGACAACCGCTCCTCGACCATCCAGCCCGCCGACATCACCAAGGCGACCTGGAAGAAGCTGCCCGCCGTCAAGGCCGGCCAGGTCACCGCCCGCAACCCCGAGCCGATCCTGTCGTACGACAAGTGCGCCCCGCTGCTCGAGGACCTCGCCGAGGCCATCGAGAAGGCGAAGAAGGTCAGCTGACACCCCCGCCGGTGACGCTCCGGCCGGGCCCCACCGGCCGGATCACCGCCCCCTGACGATGACTCAGGAGCACTCATGACGACGGCTGTGGCCGCCCCGTTCCGTTTCTTCTCCCTCCAGGTCGTACGGACGAGGCGGCTCGGCCCGTCTCTGCTCCGCGTCACCTTCACCGGCGCCGACCTGCACGCGTTCGCCTCCGACGGCCGCGACCAGAGCCTGTCGCTGTTCCTGCCGCACCCGGGGCAGACCGAGCCGGCCGTCCCGATCGAGCTGGGCGACAACTGGTGGCAGGGCTGGCGCGAACTGCCCGACGACGTACGGGCGGTGATGCGCTCGTACACCCTCCGGGCCCTGCGCCAGGACGCCCATGGCAACACCGTCGAGATCGACATCGACTTCGTGCTGCACGGCGTGGAGCCCGGCGCGGCCGCCCCGGCAGGCCCCGCCTCCCGGTGGGCCTCACGCGCCACCGCCGGCGACCGGGTCCTGCTGCTCGGCCCCGCGGTCGCGGACAACCGGGCGATCCGCTTCCGCCCGCCCGAGGGCACCGACCTGGTGGTCGTCTGGGCCGACGAGACGGCCGTCCCCGCCGCCTCGGCCATCCTGGAGTGGCTGCCGGCGGGCACCCGCGCCAAGGTCTGGCTGGAGGTCCACGACGCCGGAGACATCCAGGACCTGACGACCGAGGCGGACGCCGAGATCACCTGGCTCGTACACAGCGAGCGCGAGACGCGGGGCGAGGGCTCCCCCATGGCCCTCGACGCCGTCCGAGCCGCCGCGTTCCCGCCCGCCGAGCGCCCGTACGCCTGGATCGCGGGCGAGTCCGGCTGCGTGAAGGAGCTGCGCCGCCATCTCGTACGCGAGCGCGGGATCGACCGACGGCAGGTGACGTTCGTCGGCTACTGGCGACAGGGCCTGAGCGAGGAGCAGTTGCGCGAACAGGAGTGACGGCGGTCACGGCGAGGGGCAGGTTTAGCACGCAATAACTTAGGTTAGGCTAGCCTAAGTTGATGTCGGGGCGCTGCGCCCTCTCCCCTGCCCCTCTCCTCTGTTCCGCACGGACTGTCCCCTCGGAGGACCCCCACATGCGCTCGCACCTGCTCAATGACACGACCGCGGATCGGTACCGCCGTTCCGTGACCGAAGGAATAGAGCGGGTGGCGGCCAAACTCGCCACCACAGCAAGCCCGTTCACCGGCATCACGGTCGACGCCCTCGCCCCCCGGATCGAGCGGATCGACCTCGACCGCCCGCTGCACGACACCACCGCGGTCCTCGACGAGCTGGAAGAGGTCTACCTCCGCGACGCCGTCTACTTCCACCACCCGCGCTACCTCGCGCACCTCAACTGCCCGGTGGTCATCCCCGCGGTCGTCGGCGAGGCGATCCTCTCCGCCGTCAACTCCTCCCTCGACACCTGGGACCAGTCGGCGGGCGGCACCCTGATCGAGCGCAAGCTCATCGACTGGACCAACGAGCGCATCGGCCTCGGCCCCGCCGCGGACGGCGTGTTCACCAGCGGCGGCAGCCAGTCCAACCTCCAGGCGCTGCTCCTCGCCCGCGAGGAGGCCAAGTCCGACGACCTCGCCAGACTGCGTGTCTTCGCCTCCGAGGTCAGCCACTTCAGCGTGAAGAAGTCGGCGAAACTGCTGGGCCTGAGCGCGGACTCGGTCGTCTCGATCCCCGTCGACCACGACAAGCGCATGCAGACGGTCGCGCTCGCCCACGAGCTGGATCGCTGCAAGCGCGACGGCCTGCTCCCCATGGCCGTCGTCGCCACCGCCGGCACCACCGACTTCGGCTCCATCGACCCGCTGCCCGAGATAGCCGAGCTGTGCGCCCAGTTCGGCGCCTGGATGCACGTCGACGCGGCCTACGGCTGCGGGCTGCTCACCTCCCTGAAGCACCGGGACCGGATCGACGGCATCGAGCGCGCCGACTCGGTCACCGTCGACTACCACAAGTCCTTCTTCCAGCCGGTGAGTTCGTCCGCCGTGCTGGTCCGGGACGCCTCCACCCTGCGCCACGCCACCTACCACGCGGAGTACCTCAACCCGCGCCGCATGGTCGAGGAGCGCATCCCCAACCAGGTCGACAAGTCCCTCCAGACCACTCGTCGCTTCGACGCGCTCAAGCTGTGGATGACGCTGCGCGTGATGGGCGCCGACGGCATCGGCCAACTCTTCGACGAGGTCTGCGACCTGGCGGCCGAGGGCTGGAAACTGCTCGCCGCCGACCCGCGCTTCGACGTGGTCGTGGAGCCGTCCCTGTCCACCCTCGTCTTCCGCTACATCCCGGCGGCCGTCACCGACCCGGCCGAGATCGATCGCGCCAACCTGTACGCCCGCAAGGCCATCTTCGCCTCCGGCGACGCCGTCGTCGCGGGCACCAAGGTCGGCGGCCGCCACTACCTGAAGTTCACCCTGCTCAACCCCGAGACCACGGCGGACGACATCACCGCCGTGCTCGATCTGATCGCCGGCCACGCCGAGCAGTACCTGGGAGAATCCCTTGACCGCGCTTCCTGAAGCCATGGAAAAGACGTCCGCAGGCAAGACGTACGACTTCGTAGGGATCGGTCTCGGCCCCTTCAACCTCGGCCTCGCCTGCCTCACCGAGCCGATCGCCGAACTGGAGGGCGTCTTCCTGGAGTCCAAGCCGGACTTCGAATGGCACTCGGGGATGTTCCTGGAGGGCGCGCACCTCCAGACGCCCTTCATGTCGGACCTGGTGACCCTCGCCGACCCGACCTCCCCGTACTCCTTCCTGAACTACCTGAAGGAATCGGGCCGGCTGTACTCGTTCTACATCCGGGAGAACTTCTATCCGCTCCGGGTCGAGTACGACGACTACTGCCGCTGGGCCGCCTCGAAGCTCTCCAGCATCCGCTTCGGCACGACGGTCACCGAGGTGACGTACGAGGACGACGTGTACGTGGTCCGCACGGAGGCCGGTGACCTCTACCGCGCCCGCCACCTGGTCCTCGGCACGGGCACGCCCGCGTACCTCCCGGAGGCCGTCCAGGGCCTGGGCGGGGACCACATCCACAACTCCCGCTACATGCAGCACAAGCAGGAGCTCCAGGCCAAGGAGTCGATCACCCTGGTCGGCAGCGGCCAGTCCGCCGCCGAGATCTACTACGACCTGCTCAGCGAGATCGACGTCCACGGATACCGGCTGAACTGGGTGACGCGCTCCCCGCGCTTCTTCCCCCTCGAATACACCAAGCTCACGCTGGAGATGACCTCCCCGGAGTACATCGACTACTTCCACGCGCTGCCGGAGCCGACCCGCTACCGCCTCACCGCGGAGCAGAAGGGCCTGTTCAAGGGCATCGACGGCGACCTCATCAACGAGATCTTCGACCTGCTGTACCAGAAGAACCTGGGTGGCCCGGTCCCCACGCGCCTGCTGACCAACTCGGCGCTGAACGGGGCGACGTACGAGAACGGCACGTACACCCTCACCCTCCGCCAGGAGGAGCAGGAGAAGGAGTACGAACTGCGCTCCCAGGGCCTGATCCTGGCCACCGGCTACCGATACGCCGAGCCGGAGTTCCTGAAGCCCGTACGCGACCGGCTGCGCTACGACGCCCAGGGCAACTTCGACATCGCCCGCAACTACGCCATCGACACGACGGGCCGCGGCGTCTTCCTCCAGAACGCCGGCGTGCACACGCACAGCATCACCAGCCCCGACCTGGGCATGGGCGCGTACCGCAACGCGTACATCATCCGTGAGCTGCTCGGCACCGAGTACTACCCGGTCGAGAAGACGATCGCGTTCCAGGAGTTCGCCGTATGAGCACCCCTGACATAGGCACCTTCACCGTCCGCCCGCTCGACCCGACGCGGGACGCCGAGCTGCTGCACGGCTGGGTGACCCACCCCAAGTCCGCCTTCTGGATGATGCAGGAGGCGAGACTGCACGACGTGGAGCGCGAGTACATGGCCATCGCGGCCAGCGAGTACCACGACGCGTTCCTCGGACTGCTGGACGACGAGCCCGTGTTCCTGATGGAGAAGTACGACCCGGCGCACGTCGAGCTGGTCGGCCTGTACGAGCCCGAGCCCGGCGATGTCGGCATGCACTTCCTGGTCGCGCCGACGGACACGCCCGTGCACGGCTTCACCCGGGCCGTGATCACCGCGGTGATGGAGCACCTGTTCGCCGACCCGGCCACCCGGCGTGTCGTCGTCGAACCCGACGTGGGCAACAAGGCCGTGCACGCCCTGAACGAAGCCGTCGGGTTCGTGCCCGAGCGCGAGATCCAGAAGCCGGAGAAGAAGGCGCTGCTGAGTTTCTGCACACGCGAGCAGTTCGCAGCAGCGGTGCGAGGAGCAGCCGTATGACCCAGTCCGACGCCGTGGCCCACCTCTCCCCCGAGCGCTGGGAGCGGGCCAACCGCCTCCTCGTCCGCAAGGCGCTCGCCGAGTTCGCCCACGAGCGGCTGCTCACTCCGGAGGCCGCCGGTGACGGCGCGTACGTCGTCCGCAGCGACGACGGCCTGACCCGCTACCGCTTCACCGCCCGCCTCCGCTCCCTCGACCACTGGCAGGTCGACGCCGAGTCGATCACCCGCCACCGGGACGGCGCCGAACTCCCGGTTGCCGCCCTGGACTTCTTCATCGAGCTGAAGAAGTCGCTCGGCCTGAGCGACGAGGTGCTGCCCGTCTATCTGGAGGAGATCTCCTCCACCCTCTCGGGCACCTGTTTCAAGCTCACCAAGCCGCAGATCCCCGTCGCCGAGCTCGCCGAAGCGGGCTTCCAGGCCATCGAGACCGGCATGACCGAGGGCCACCCCTGCTTCGTCGCCAACAACGGCCGGCTCGGCTTCGGGGTCCACGAGTACCTCTCGTACGCCCCCGAGACCGCGAGCCCGGTGCGGCTGGTGTGGCTGGCCGCGCACCGCTCGCGGGCCGCGTTCACGGCGGGCGTGGGGATCGAGTACGAGTCGTTCCTGCGCGAGGAACTGGGCGAGCAGACACTGAACCGCTTCGCTGCCACCTTGCGCGACCAGGGCCTCGACCCCGACGACTACCTCCTCATCCCCGTCCACCCCTGGCAGTGGTGGAACAAGCTCTCCGTCACCTTCGCCGCCGAGGTCGCCCAGCGCCGTCTCGTCTGCCTCGGCGAGGGCGACGACGAGTACCTGGCCCAGCAGTCCATCCGGACGTTCTTCAACAAGTCCGCCCCCGAGAAGCACTACGTCAAGACGGCTCTGTCCGTCCTCAACATGGGCTTCATGCGCGGACTCTCGGCCGCCTACATGGAGGCGACCCCGGCCATCAACGACTGGCTGGCCCAGCTCGTCGACAACGACCCGGTGCTCAAGTCCACCGGCCTGTCGGTCATCCGCGAGCGCGCGGCCGTCGGCTATCGCCACCTGGAGTACGAGGCCGCCACCGACCGCTACTCCCCGTACCGCAAGATGCTCGCCGCCCTGTGGCGCGAGAGCCCCGTGCCCGCGCTCCAGGAGGGCGAGAGCCTGGCCACCATGGCCTCCCTCGTCCATGTCGACCACGCGGGCGCCTCCTTCGCGGGCGCGCTGATCGAGCGTTCGGGGCTGTCGCCGGTGGAGTGGCTGCGCCGCTATCTGCGCGCCTACTTCACGCCGCTGCTGCACAGCTTCTACGCGTACGACCTCGTGTACATGCCGCACGGCGAGAACGTCATCCTCGTCCTCAAGGACGGCGCCGTACAGCGCGCGATCTACAAGGACATCGCCGAGGAGATCGCCGTCCTGGACCCGCAGGCGGTGCTGCCGCCCGCGGTCGAGCGGATCCGCGTCGAGGTCCCCGAGGACAAGAAGCTCCTGTCGATCTTCACGGACGTCTTCGACTGCTTCTTCCGCTTCCTGGCGGCCGACCTGGCCGACGAGGGCGTCCTCGGCGAGGAGGACTTCTGGCGGACGGTCGCCGAGTCCGTACGCGAGTACCAGGAGTCGACGCCCGAACTCGCCGACAAGTTCCGGCAGTACGACATGTTCGCGCCGGAGTTCGCGCTGTCCTGCCTGAACCGGCTCCAGCTGCGCGACAACAAGCAGATGGTGGATCTGGCGGATCCGTCCGGCGCACTGCAACTGGTCGGCAACCTGAAGAACCCGATCGCGGGACTCTGAAGCCGGGTGGGGCTCAGGAGACGGTCCTCCTGAGCCCCGCCTTCCTCACCTACGCACCGGGCCAGGGAACCTGGGGGGACCGGTAGTACCGGATCCCCCGCGCCTCCCACCGCGGCCCCTGCGCCGCGAGCCGCACCTTGTACGTGTCCCAGTCGTGGGTCGACGCGGGCGACCAGCCGAGTTCGGCGACGCCGGGCAGCCGCGGGAAGACCATGTAGTCGATGTCCGCGCCGGTGACGATCGTCTCCGTCCACAGCGGCGCCTCGACGCCCCTGATCGACGCGCCGGGGGCTCCGGCGAGGTAGGTGCCCGGATCCCAGTCGTACGCCCGCCGCACCTCGACCAGACCCGCCCAGTCCTGCCCGAGCGGGGTGTCCGCGGTGTACTTCATGTCGAGGTAGATCCGGTCGGCCGGCGAGAGGACCAGCCCCGTCCCGTTCTGCGCGGCCTTCACGACCTGCGCCTTCTCCGCGGCGCTGGTGTCGTCGAGCCCCCAGTACTGGGCGAGCGCGCCCTTCGCCGGGGTCGCCCCGGTCAGCTGATGCCAGCCGATCACCGTCTTGCCGTACTTGGCGACGACGGGCTGCACCTTGTCCATGAAGGCCACATAGTCGGCGTGGCTGGTGGAGTGGGCCTCGTCACCGCCGATGTGGAGATAGCGGCCGGGTGTGAGCGCGGCCAGCTCACGGATGACGTCGTCCACGAAGTCGTACGTCACCGGCTTGCCCACGCACAGCGAGCTGAAGCCGACGTCGGTGCCGGTGTAGAGCGGCGGCGCGGTGCCGTCGCAGTTCAGCTCAGCGTAGGAGGCGAGGGCCGCGTTGGTGTGGCCCGGCATGTCGATCTCCGGGACGACCTCCAGATGGCGGGAGGCCGCGTACCGCACGATCTCCGTGTACTGGGCCTTCGTGTAGAAGCCGCCTCGGCCGCCGCCCACCTGCGTCGATCCGCCGTAGGTGGTGAGCCGCGGCCAGTCGTCGAGCGCGATGCGCCAGCCCTGGTCGTCGGAGAGGTGCAGATGCAGCTTGTTGACCTTGTACAGCGCCAACTCGTCGATGTAGCGCTTGACCTGGCCGACGTCGAAGAAGTGCCGGGACACGTCGAGCATCGCGCCGCGGTAGCCGTAGCGCGGGGTGTCCTTGATGGTGCCGCCCGCGACGAGCCAGGGTCCGGGCTGTACGGAGTTCTTCTCGACCGCGGCCGGGAGGAGCTGGCGCAGGGTCTGCACGCCGTGGAAGAGCCCGGCCGGTGCGGCGGCGGTGATGGTGACGCCGTTCCTGCCGCTGTCGAGGCGGTATCCCTCGTCGCCCAGCGAGCGTTCGCCCAGCCGGAGCCGGATGCCTCCGCCGCCCTGGGAGGCGACCGGCAGCCGGTAACCGGTGGAGGGCCGCAGGATGCCCGCGAGGTACTCGCCGACCTGTCGTACCTCCCGCGAGTCGTCCACACGGATGCGGGTGTCCCGGGTGATGCGGTACGGCGATCCGCCCGGGTCGACCGAGGCGGGGGCCGGAACGACCTGGCCGAGCGGGCTCGCCGTCTTCGCGGCCGCGGCGGGCGCCGAGCCGGCGACGGAGAAGCCGGCAGCCGCCACGAGCAGCAGCGTGCCGAGAAGACGGGGCGTTCTGTGGTGCTGTCTCACATGCGCTCCCTTCCATGGACCCCAACGGGCATGGGCCCCAACGGCTATGGGCCGCACTGGGGATGAACCCCAATGGGTATAGACCACTCTCCCGCAGAGCCGGTGGAACCATCCCCCTCATGGCGGAAGTCATCCAGAAGAACGGGGCAGGGGTGCAGGCGCGGCCGCCGCGTCCGACGGCGCCCGCTGCGGACGTACCGCCGCAGGAACCAGCCAAGCAGGCGGTCCTCGAGCGGAGGTGAGGACCGCGCCGCTCCCGCCGGTCAGACCCGGCGCGCCACCGTGAAGTGGTCGATCTCCACGCCGCTCTCGGCGATGCCGCGCACCCTCATCGTGGCCGTGCGGCCCTTGGCGGCGGGCGTCACGTCGACGCGCAGGAACGAGTAGTCGAGGTAGCGCACGCGCGACCAGGCGACCGTCTCGTTCTGCTTGCCGCCCTTGAGGTTGACGAACGCCGACACGGACTCGACGTCGTTCTCGTGGCCCTCGTACGAGTCCGGGGCGGTGAACGCGTACAGGCTGCGGCCCGCCGCGCCCGCCGTCACGTAGACGACGCCCTCCGTCTCGGGGTACGCGGTGCCGCCGATCGGCAGCTTCTTGGTGACCTCGTCGCCCTTGATGACGTCCGTGCGCTCGTACTGGTGGTTGTGGCCGTTGATCACCAGGTCGACGGTGTACTTCTCGAACAGCGGCACCCACTCCTGGCGCACGCCGCCCTCGGAGGAGTGCGCGGTCGAGGTGCAGTAGGCGCAGTGGTGGAAGAACACGACGATGAAGTCGATGTCCTTCGCCGCCCGGTACTTCTTGAGCCGCGCCTCCAGCCACTTGGTCTGGGTGCCGCCGGAGATACCGAGGTTGGCGGGGATCTCGAAGGACACGTCGTTGGCGTCCAGCGAGATGACCGCCGTGTTGCCGTGCACGAAGGAGTAGACGCCGGGCAGGTTCGCCTTGTCCGGGCCGTTCTCCGGCAGCTGCCAGCGGGCCTCCTCGCCGCCGTAGCCGTTGGGCGAGTACCAGGCCTCCATGTCGTGGTTGCCGTACGACACCATCCACGGGACGGACTTGGCGACCGACTCGGTCTGGGCGAGGAACTGGTCCCAGATACGCGAGTCGAAGCCGGTGTCGCCGGTCTTGCCCGCGCCGGCCGGGTCCGCGTACGCGATGTCGCCGGCGTGCAGGTGGAAGGCCGGGTTCTGGCCGAGCAGCAGGGCGTCGTTGGCGAGGCCGTGGTAGCCGACGCCCTCGTCGCCGAAGGCCGTGAAGGTGAACGGCTCACTGTGCGCGGGCGCGGTGGTGAAGGTGCCGAGGGTACCCACGAGGTGCGGGGCGGCCGGGTCGAAGCCGTCGTGGCCGACGCCGTAGTAGTACGTCCTGCCCGGGCGCAGGTGGGTGAGCCGGGCGTGCAGGTAGTACTGGGTGTGGTCGCCGCTCGCGCCGACGCCGGCCGGGGTGTGGAGGGCGCGGACCTCGGCCTCGATCTTGCGGGAGAGGTCCCAGGGGTGGGCGCCGATCCGTATGTACGGCTTCTTCACCGCGACCGGGACCTGCCAGGAGACCGTCATCTCCGTGCGCGGGTCGGTGCCGTAGGCGAGGTGGCGGCCGAAGGGGGCGACGAGGGCGCCGTCGACCTTCTCGGCCGAGGCGGCCGCCCGCTGCGCGGGAACCGCGGCCCGCGCGGTCGCCCCCGGGACGAAGGCGCCACCGGCGACGGCACCCAGGGTCACGGCGCCGCCTCTGATCATGTTGCGCCGCGAGAACCTGGCGCGAAGGTATTCGTGCTGCTCGGCCATGCTCATGCGCTCGGCGAGCTTCTCCGGTACGCCCATGCGTGGGATGTCCATGGAGTCAGAAGTTGCTCCGCACAGGCAACGGGGCGCAGGACACAGGATGGACAGCGCTCGAACAGGGCCCCATAAGAGTTTCAACAGCCACTTGCCCGAAATCGGGCAGGATTCTTGCGAATCGGCCTTCAGTACCCCAAGATCTACCGGGTGCACGACGAACTTGTTGATCATCTGACGCGGTCCACGCCCCTCAACCGGGGCGAGGCGCTGCGGGTGATCCAGGACGTGCTCGCCTACTTCGACGAGACGACCGAGGAATACGTCCGTCGCCGCCACCGCGAACTCCAGGCCCAGGGCCTGGTGAACGCGACGATCTTCGAACGGATCGAGGCGGACCTGAAGTACCGCGCGGTCGCGCCGCCGGAGCTCACGCTCAGGCAGCTGCGCCGCATCGTCTACGGCTAGATCGCCTGCGACTGTCTACAACTAGGGGACCACCTGTATGTGCGGGATTGTCGGATACATCGGGAAGCGTGACGTCACTCCGCTGCTCCTCGAGGGACTCCAGCGCCTGGAGTACCGCGGCTACGACTCCGCGGGCATCGTCGTCACCAGCCCGAAGACGGCCGGCCTGAAGATGGTCAAGGCCAAGGGCCGGGTCCGTGACCTGGAGGCCAAGGTCCCCGCGCGCTTCAAGGGCACCACCGGTATAGCCCACACCCGCTGGGCCACCCACGGCGCCCCGTCCGACCTCAACGCGCACCCGCACATGTCGCAGGACAACCAGGTCGCCGTCGTCCACAACGGCATCATCGACAACGCCTCCGACCTGCGGAAGAAGCTCGAGGCCGACGGCGTCGAGTTCCTCTCCGAGACCGACACCGAGGTCCTCACCCACCTGATCGCCCGCTCCCAGCAGGAGAAGCTGGAGGACAAGGTCCGCGAGGCGCTGCGCGTGATCGAGGGCACGTACGGCATCGCGGTCATGCACGCCGACTTCCCCGACCGCATCGTGGTGGCCCGCAACGGCTCCCCGGTCGTCCTCGGCATCGGCGAGAAGGAGATGTTCGTCGCCTCGGACATCGCCGCGCTGGTCACCCACACCCGTCAGATCGTCACGCTCGACGACGGCGAGATGGCGACGCTGAAGGCCGACGACTTCCGTACGTACACCACCGAGGGCACCCGGACGACGGCCGAGCCGACCACCGTGGAGTGGGAGGCCGCCTCGTACGACATGGGCGGCCACGACACGTACATGCACAAGGAGATCCACGAGCAGGCCGACGCCGTGGACCGCGTGCTGCGCGGCCGGATCGACGACCGGTTCTCCACCGTGCACCTCGGCGGCCTGAACCTGGACGCCCGCGAGGCGCGTGCCGTGCGCCGGGTGAAGATCCTCGGCTGCGGCACCTCGTACCACGCGGGCATGATCGGCGCCCAGATGATAGAAGAGCTGGCCCGCATCCCCGCGGACGCCGAGCCGGCCTCCGAGTTCCGCTACCGCAACGCGGTCGTCGACCCCGACACCCTGTACATCGCGGTCTCGCAGTCCGGTGAGACGTACGACGTGCTGGCCGCCGTGCAGGAGCTGAAGCGCAAGGGCGCGCGGGTCCTCGGCGTGGTGAACGTCGTCGGCTCGGCGATCGCCCGCGAGGCGGACGGCGGCATGTACGTGCACGCCGGACCCGAGGTCTGTGTCGTCTCCACCAAGTGCTTCACCAACACCACGGTCGCCTTCGCGCTGCTCGCGCTGCACCTGGGCCGCACCCGTGACCTGTCGGTCCGCGACGGCAAGCGGATCATCGAGGGCCTGCGCAAGCTGCCCGCCCAGATCTCCGAGATCCTCGACCAGGAGGACGAGATCAAGAAGCTGGCCGCGCAGTACGCCGAGGCCCGCTCGATGCTCTTCATCGGCCGTGTGCGCGGCTATCCGGTGGCCCGTGAGGCCTCCCTGAAGCTCAAGGAGGTCTCGTACATCCACGCCGAGGCCTACCCGGCCTCCGAGCTGAAGCACGGCCCGCTGGCCCTCATCGAGCCCGCGCTGCCGACGGTGGCCATCGTCCCCGACGACGACCTCCTCGAGAAGAACCGCGCCGCCCTGGAGGAGATCAAGGCCCGCAGCGGCAAGATCCTCGCGGTGGCGCACCAGGAGCAGGAGAAGGCCGACCAGACGATCGTCGTCCCGAAGAACGAGGACGAGCTGGACCCGATCCTGATGGGCATCCCGCTGCAACTCCTCGCCTACCACACGGCGTTGGCGCTGGGCCGGGACATCGACAAGCCCAGGAACCTCGCCAAGTCGGTGACGGTGGAGTAGGCGTCACCTCCGACAGCAGTACGAACGGGTCCCTGTGCGTGTCACCAAGCGCACAGGGACCCGTTCCCACAGGGGCCGGGGCGCCCATCCCCGGCCCGCGGCTGTCAGCCGGCGGCCGTCACCCCCCGGCCGGCAGCGCGTCGGGGGAGGGCGGTGGGCCAGTGGGCCAGGGCCGCCGTCGCCGCGTACCAGGCGACCGCGCCCGCGGCCACCGCGAACCAGCCGCCGATCCTGCCGAGACCGTCGTTGCCCGCGAAGTGCGCGATGGCCAGCAGCAGGAGCGAGACGGCGAACAGGCCGTAGGCGCCCTGGTCGAGGACGCCGCCCGCCGCCCCGAGCGTCAGGCTCAGTGCGACCAGGGCGAACAGCAGGAGGAAGAGGCCCGCGGCGTTGTCGGACATCCGGCTGCCGGCGGTGACGGCCCAGGTGAACCACAGGGCGCCGAGCGCCGAGAAGGCCGTACCGGAGGCCGCGTCGCGTTCGCGCAGGGCCAACAGGCCCGCGACGAACAGCGCCACGCCGCCGACGTAGTGGGCCACTGATACGGCGTCAGCCGCCGTCACTCCGTCGATCACGTCGGCGTACCCGAGCCCGAAGGCCAACAGGGTGATCCCGAGGGTGAGTCGGCCGACGACCGTGGTGGTGCTTCCCGCGGAGACGTCATTGTCCACGGCGGGCTCCCTTCGTACATGTGCGATGGTGCGGTGACCGAGTTATGCCCTTCACAAGGGCACAAACACCTCTACGTGTGAGTAGATTCGGGCATCTGCACAAGGGAGTCGGCCGCTCCCAGGTCTCATCTCACCTGGGACGACGGCGAGTTACGGAATAACGATGACCGGGCGCTGGGCGCGCTTCGCCAGCCGCCCCGCGACCGAGCCGAAGAGACGGCCGACGATGCCGTGCGTGGAGCCGACGACGATCGCGTCCGCCTCGTACTCCCGCCCCACCTCTTCGAGTTCGTGACAGATGTCGCCGCCGCGCTCGACCAGGATCCAGGGCACCTCGGCCAGATACTCCGCGCAGGCGAGTTCGAGCCCGAGGACCTCGGTCCGGTGGTCCGGCACATCGACGAAGACCGGCGGCTCGCAGCCGGCCCACACCGTGGTGGGCAGCCGGTTGGCGACATGCACGATGATCAGGCCCGACCCGGAGCGATGGGCCATGCCGATCGCGTACGCGAGGGCGCGCTCGCTGGACGTCGAGCCGTCGAAGCCGACGACGACCCCGTGCTTGAAGGCGGGGTCGCAGGAATGGCGTGGCTCTTCCGCCGCCAAGGGCTCGGCCGCCGTGGGATCGGCGACGGGGCGCTTGCGGTCCGCAGGTTCGAAGAATTCGTGACCGGCCATGAGTGTCTCGGCGTTTGGATCCTCGTGGGTGGGACGACAGTGTGCGGCGGAGCTGTGTCCGGGAATCATCTTCCCAACCCCATACCCCCAAGGGTACGGCGGCACGCCTCCTCTGCCCAGGCCCCGCACACGCTGCGCGGGGTTCCAGGGAGCATGCATGAGGGGGTGCCCGTAACGCAATGGTTGCTGCCCCGTACAGGCGGTTTGCACAGGGGTCGCACAGCCGTACGCCCCGCGGCCGGCGGTACCGCCGGCCGTACCGCCAGGAGTACCACCGGGCACCACAGTGACCGACCGATCGAACACGCGTTGAACCCCGTGCCACCGCCACAGGGAGCACGCCATGCCCGTATCCCGCACCTCCCCCACCTCCCGCACCTCCCCCGACGACCTGCGCCGGACTCCCGCCCAGGGGGCGCCCCCGTCCCCGGCGCGCCCTTCGGCCGCACCGCCGTCGGACACGGCGAGCGATGTCGTCCGCTGGGCGGTCTTCAGCTGCGCCCTGGTGCCCGTGGTCCTCGTCTGGTACGGCACCTCGCTCGCCGGGGCGGCCGGTACGGCGCTGGGGCTCGCGGCCGTCACCGGGGTCTGCCGGATGCTGCTGCGGCAGTCCGAGCGAGGGGCGGCGCGGCTGTCGGACGAGGCGGCCCGGCAGCGCGTCCCGCACCGGGGGCGGCACGGCAGGAGCGGTTGGCAGGGGACGGGCGGGGCACACGGGAAGAGTGGCTCGGGGGCGCACAGAGGCGGCCGCCACACGGCGGGAAATACGCCGGTCGACTGACCGGTTTCCGCGCACGCGCCCGCATACTTTCAGCCAACTTCTGACCACCGTGCACCCCTGGCTCGAACACCCCCTCACCCCCCGTTCCACCTGGGCCGAAAGGGTCTCCGGGGACCCGCGCACCCTACGGGGACCGGCCACTGGGACAAGGCGCACTTCCCTGCACGGCTCACGAGTGCAACGCTTCGTGATCGAATGCTTCACGCCAAGTTGCCATGTCGACAATCTGCCGGATGGTGAACTGGTCACGCCGGCACCACACGACACAGTAGATTCGATCATGACTGTCTTACGGCGGGGGACTCGTGCAGGACCGAGGGGAAACGTGCAGGAGCGACACAACCGAGGAGCCGCGACCACCGAGGGGGGCTTAGCAGTATGAGCCACGACTCCACTGCCGCGCCGGATGCCGCGGCCCGGAAACTTTCCGGGCGACGCCGCAAGGAGATCGTCGCGGTGCTGCTGTTCAGCGGCGGCCCCATCTTCGAGAGTTCCATACCGCTTTCGGTGTTCGGGATCGACCGTCAGGACGCCGGCGTGCCGCGTTACCGGCTGCTGGTGGCCGCCGGTGAGGAAGGCCCACTGCGGACCACAGGAGGGCTTGAACTCACCGCACCACATGGCCTGGAGGCGATCTCCCGGGCGGGCACGGTCGTCGTGCCGGCCTGGCGGTCGATCACCTCGCCACCGCCGGAGGAAGCGCTCGACGCACTGCGCCGGGCGCATGAGGAGGGTGCCCGCATAGTCGGGCTGTGCACCGGCGCCTTCGTGCTGGCCGCGGCCGGGCTGCTCGACGGCCGTCCGGCGACGACCCACTGGATGTACGCACCGACGCTGGCCAAGCGCTACCCGTCGGTCCATGTCGACCCACGTGAGCTGTTCGTGGACGACGGAGACGTACTGACATCGGCGGGTACGGCGGCCGGAATCGATCTGTGCCTGCACATCGTGCGGACGGACCACGGAAACGAGGCGGCGGGCGCGCTCGCCCGCAGGCTCGTGGTCCCCCCGCGCCGGAGCGGCGGGCAGGAGCGCTACCTCGATCGGTCTTTACCCGAGGAGATCGGCGCCGACCCGCTCGCCGAGGTCGTCGCCTGGGCCCTGGAGCACCTCCACGAGCAGTTCGACGTGGAGACGCTCGCCGCCCGCGCGTACATGAGCAGGCGTACGTTCGACCGCCGGTTCCGCTCGCTCACCGGGAGCGCTCCCCTGCAGTGGCTGATCACCCAGCGGGTGCTCCAGGCGCAGCGGCTCCTGGAGACGTCGGACTACTCGGTGGACGAGGTCGCGGGCCGCTGCGGCTTCCGCTCGCCGGTGGCGCTGCGCGGGCACTTCCGCCGCCAGCTCGGCTCCTCGCCGGCCGCCTACCGGGCCGCCTACCGGGCCCGCCGTCCGCAGGGTGAACGGCCCGTGGATCCGGACAGCGTCGTGGGACCGCCACCGGCGCTGCCGCAGGAGGCCCCGGTCCCGATGCAGACGCGCCGCACGGCGGCCGCGAGCTCACTGGGTCCGGCCGCGTCCCTGTCCACGGAACCGGGCAAACACGGGTCCCACGGATCTCATGGGTCTCACGGGTCGCATGGATCACATGGGTCACATGGATCCGAGCTGTACGCGGCCGGGCGGCCCAGCCTGCCGGGGCAGCGGAGCGCGCCGTAGGACTGCCGTGACAGCAGGGCGGGCGAGGCATCGTGGGTCGTACCACGGTCCCCCGCCCGCCCTGTTTCCGTGGTGCCGGGCCGGGTGCGGCCGCGCTCACGGAGGTGCACGGGCGGTCCGCGGAGCCGGGGCGGGCCATAAGGTAAGACACATGAACGATCGCATGGTGTGGATCGACTGCGAGATGACCGGTCTCTCGCTGTCCGACGACGCGCTCATCGAGGTGGCCGCACTGGTCACCGACTCCGAGCTGAACGTACTGGGCGAGGGGGTGGACATCGTGATCCGCCCGCCGGACGCCGCGCTGGAGACGATGCCGGAGGTGGTGCGCACCATGCACACCGCCTCGGGCCTGCTCGACGAGCTGGCGGCCGGCACGACGCTGGCGGACGCCGAGGCGCAGGTGCTCGCGTATGTACGGGAGCACGTCAAGGAACCCGGCAAGGCTCCGCTGTGCGGAAACTCGGTCGGCACCGACCGCGGCTTCCTCGCCCGCGACATGTCGGCGCTGGAGACCTACCTCCACTACCGGATCGTGGACGTCAGCTCGGTGAAGGAGCTGGCCCGCCGCTGGTACCCGAGGGCGTACTTCAACAGCCCCGAGAAGAGCGGCAACCACCGCGCGCTGGCGGACATCCGCGAGTCGATCGCGGAGCTGCGCTACTACCGCGAGGCCATCTTCGTACCGCAGCCGGGCCCCGACTCGGAGACGGCCCGCACGATCGCCGCGAAGCACGTGCTGCCCGCGCAGTAGCCGCCCCGACGGGGCCCTTCGAGGGCCCCGAAGAAAGGCGGGCGCGAGCACCCCCTCGGACCCTGTACACTTTTTCTCGGCCGGTCGGAGAGACCAAACGGAGAACCACCGGTCATGGTGGGTGTAGCTCAGCTGGTAGAGCACCTGGTTGTGGTCCAGGATGCCGCGGGTTCAAGTCCCGTCACTCACCCTGCAAGAGGCCCCGGTCCGCGAAAGCGGACCGGGGCCTCAGTCGTGTGACCTGCAACCAGTCGTGTGACCTGCAAGCAGTCGTGTGACCTGTAACACGGGACAGTGGGCGGACGATCAAGGGGCATGGATTCGTTCCACCCAGCGCCATCACCACTCTCACCGTGCTCACCCGCACCAGGGGGACTCTCCGTGCTCCGCTCCGCCAGAGGCCGTGTCGTCACCACCGTCCTCGCCGCCACCGCCCTTCTCCTCGGCGCGCAGGGCACGGCCACCGCCGCCGCGCAGCGGGCCAACACCGAGGGCGGGTACGCCCTGTGGAACGCCGACCCGGACGGCGCCACCCCGGGCGACTCCGTCCGGGCCTGCGACACGACGACCGACGGGTGGGGCATCGAGGCCCGGCTCGACATCAACCGCGACGGCACCATCGACCGCACCGCCTCCACCCGCGGGCGGACCGCGCCGTACTGCACCGCGTGGAAGAGCGGCGACATCCCCGAGGGCGCGCCGGTCGCCGTCTACGCGGTCACCGTCAGAGGCGACGACACCAAGGACAAGGGCGGCCTGATCTGGAGCCACGCGTAGGGTCCGGGACCCGTTGCGACGCATCCAGGTGTCCCGGCATCCCGCCGACGGGTGGCGGACGTTGCCCGGCGTGCCGGGACAAGGCCCCTACCGTGGCGGGCACTTCGGAGCGGGACGCGCCGCCCCGTAGGCTTCGCCCGATGCCCGCGCACCCCGAACCCGCCGAACCCCCCGAGCCCCCCGGCCCCGCCGCGTCCGTCGGGACCACCGGGACCACCGGGACCACCGGGACCACCGGGACCACCGGGACCGCCAGGATCATCCGCACCGCCCGCCTCGATCTCCTCCCCCTGCGCGTCGAGCACGCCGAGGAGATGGCCCAGGTCCTCGGCGACCCGGCGCTGCATGCCTTCATCGGCGGTGTGCCCGACACCCCGGCCGCCCTGCGCGCACGCTACGCACGCCTGGCCGCCGGCTCGCCCCACCCCGGCGTCCGCTGGGTCAACTGGGTGCTGCGGCGGCGTGCGGACGCGTGTCTGGTGGGGACCGTGCAGGCGACCGTCACGGGCGAGGTCGCGGAGATCGCCTGGGTGGTGGGCACCCCGTGGCAGGGGCGGGGCTTCGCCTCGGAGGCGGCCCAGGGCCTGGTCGACCGGCTCACCCGGCAGTCCGGGTCCGTACGCATCGTCGTCGCCCATGTCCACCCGGACCATCACGCCTCCGCGTCCGTCGCCGCCGCGGCCGGGCTGTCACCGACCGACCGGGAGCAGGACGGCGAGATTCGGTGGGAGCTCACCGTACGGGCCTGACCAGGGGTGCCGACCAGGGCCTGACCGTACGGGCCTGACCAGCGGCTGTCCGGGCAGGGGCACCAGCCACCGCGGGGCCGGGTCTACGAAGACGCCCGCCGCACCAGCTCCGACGGGAGCACCAGCTGACGTCGCTCCAGGCCCCGGGACACCGCCGGGCGCCGGTCCGCGATCTCGTCGAGGAGCAGGTCGATCATCGCGCGGCCCATCTCCTCGATCGGCTGGCGGACGCTGGTGAGCGGGGGGTCCATGTGGCGGGCGATGGCCGAGTCGTCGTACCCGACCAGTGCCACGTCGTCCGGGATACGACGGCCGGCCTCCCGCAGGACCTGGCGCGCGCCGGCCGCCATCACGTCGGAGCCCGCGAAGACCGCGTCCAGCGCCGGGCAGCGGGCCAGCAGTTCGGTCATCGCGCGCCGGCCGCCCTCCTCCGTGAAGTCACCGGCGACGATCAGGCTCTCGTCGACCGGGCGTCCCGCGTCCCGCAGCGCCTCGCGGTAGCCGTCGACGCGGCGCTGGGCGCCGTAGACGTCGAGGCGGCCGGCGAGATGGACGACGTTGCGGCGGCCCTGGTCGATCAGGTGTTCCACGGCGACCCGGCCGCCGCCGAAGTTGTCGGAGTCGACCGAGGGCAGCGTCTCCTCCGCGGATCTGCGGCCGCTGATCACCGCCGGGATCTCCAGCTGGGCAAGGAGGTCGGGCAGCGGGTCGTCCGCGTGCACCGAGACCAGCAGGACACCGTCCACCCGGTGCGCCGCCAGGTACTGGGCCAGCCGCTGCCGCTCCCGGTCGCTGCCCGCGAAGATCAGCAGCAGCTGCATCTCGGTCTCCGACAGCGCGGAGCCCACGCCCTTGAGCATGTCGGAGAAGTACGGCTCCGCGAAGAAGCGGGTCTCCGGTTCGGGGACGACCAGGGCGATCGCGTCCGTGCGGTTGGCGGCGAGGGCACGGGCCGCCGTGTTCGGGACATAGCCGAGCTCCGCGACGGCCGCCTCGACGGCCGCGCGGGTGGCGTCGCTGACCCGGGGGGACCCGTTGATCACCCGGGAGACCGTGCCGCGGCCCACCCCGGCGCGCGCGGCGACCTCCTCAAGGGTCGGCCGCCCGCCGCTCCGGCCCCGCGCTCCGTGGCCTGCCATTGGCTCCGCCTCCCGTCGACCCACACTGGCCTGGAATCTAACAGTCCCATCCGGGCCGGCGACCGGCCCCGGTGCGGCCCTCCCCGAGCCCCGCACCGGCCGAAAAGGCCTCATCGGCACCCGCCGACGGGCCTGAATACCGCCCGCCCGGAGCGAGTTGGCGCCACCTCGCGGAGTTAGTTAACAGGCCGATAACTGAACGCATCTCGCCATGTCCGCTCCCTTGACACCCCCGCCCGGACCGACGACTCTTCAACACATCACTTGTGGGAGCGCTCCCACGGTACCTGACACATACACATCCCGCACGTTCCCCGCCCGAGCCGCAGCGAACAACTAACGGGCCCAACCATGCAGTTGGCCGGGGGGTCGGCACGTCAGGGCAACAGGAGGACGCCATGCGAGCATTCACCCTCCCCCCCTCTCGGCTTCGCTCGAGCGGGGGGACCCCCATCGTCCGCCGGGCGGTGGTCCTGGCGGCGGTCGCGTCGCTGGGCGCCGGGTTGCTGGCCGGCTGCGCCGACGACAGCGGCGACGGCGCTTCCGACGGCTCGTCGTCGGACGGCAAGGGGAAAACCACCCTCACGCTGGGCCTGTTCGGCACCCAGGGCTTCAAGGAGGCCGGGCTCTACACCGAGTACGAGAAGCTCCACCCCGACATCAAGATCACTGACAACGTCGTGGAGCGGAACGAGAACTACTACCCGGCGCTCCTGAACCACCTCACCACCAACAGCGGCCTGATGGACGTGCAGGCCGTCGAGGTCGGCAACATCGCCGAGATCGTCGCCACCCAGGCGGACAAGCTCGTGGACATGTCCAAGGTCTCGGGTGTGGACAAGAGCAAGTGGCTGGACTGGAAGTGGGCGCAGGCCACGACCAAGGACGGCAGGACGGTCGGCCTCGGCACCGACGTCGGCCCGATGGCGATCTGCTACCGCAAGGACCTCTTCGAGAAGGCCGGTCTGCCCACCGACCGGGAAGAGGTCGGCAAGCTGTGGGCGGGCGACTGGAGCAAGCTGGTCGACGCGGGCGAGAAGTACAAGGCGAAGGCGCCCAAGGGCACCACGTTCATGGACTCCCCCGGCGGTCTGATCAACGCGATCCTCAGCAGTGAGAAGGAGAAGTTCTACGACTCCTCCGGCAAGGTCACCTACAAGACGAACCCGGCCGTCAAGAGCGCCTTCGACCTGACCGCGAAGGCCGCCGAGGAGGGGCTGGTCGGCGCGCAGACGCAGTTCCAGCCGGCCTGGGACACCACGATCGCCCACAGCAAGTTCGCCACGGTGGCCTGCCCGCCGTGGATGCTCGGCTACATCAAGGGCAAGTCGAAGCCCGAGTCCGCCGGCAAGTGGGACGTGGCCGCCGCGCCCAAGTCCGGCAACTGGGGCGGCACTTTCCTCGCCGTGCCGAAGAGCGGCAAGCACGTGAAGGAGGCGGAGGCGTTCATCACCTGGCTGACCGCGCCGGAGCAGCAGGCGAAGCTCTTCAAGGTGCAGGGCAGCTTCCCGAGCGCGCCGAGCGCGTACAGCTCGTCCGCGGTCACCGGCGCCAAGAACGAGATGACCGGTGACTCGCCGATCGGCACGATCTTCGCCAAGGCCGCCCAGTCCAGCCCGGTGCAGACGATCGGCCCGAAGGACCAGATCATCCAGCAGGGCCTGACCGACAACGGCGTCATCCTCGTGACGAAGGGCAAGTCGCCCGAGGAGGCGTGGAACACGGCCACGAAGACCATCGACAACAACCTGGACAAGTGACCGCCATGGCCACCCGGCACGACACCGCCGCGCCCCCCGTGAAGGAGGGGGGCGCGGCCCCGGCCCGCGCGTCGGCCGACGCCGCGCCCACCGAGGCTGAGCAGCGGCACCGGGCCCGGCTGTCCCGCCGCTGGCAGCGGGACATCCGGTGGAGCCCGTACGCCTTCGTCTCGCCGTTCTTCCTGCTGTTCCTCGCGTTCGGCCTGTTTCCGCTGATCTACACCGGCTGGGCCTCGCTGCACCAGGTGGAGCTGACCGCGCCCACCGACATGGAGTGGGTGGGTCTGCGCAACTACACGCGGATCTTCGACGACGACTTCTTCTGGAACGCGGCGAAGAACACCCTGACCATCGGCATCATCGCCACGGTGCCGCAGTTGCTGATGGCGATGGGTCTGGCCCACATCCTCAACTACAAGCTGCGCGCCTCGACCTTCTACCGGGTCGCGATGCTCGCGCCGTACGCGACGTCCATCGCCGCGGCCTCGCTGGTGTTCGTGCTGCTCTTCGGGCGCGACTACGGCATGATCAACTGGGCGCTGCACCAGGTCGGGATCGGCGCGGTCGACTGGCAGAACGACAAGTGGCCGTCCCAGTTCGCCGTCTCCTCGATCATCATCTGGCGCTGGACCGGTTACAACGCGCTCATCTACCTGGCGGCCATGCAGGCCATCCCGCAGGACCTGTACGAGTCGGCGGCGCTGGACGGAGCCAGCCGCTGGCGGCAGTTCCTGCACGTCACGCTGCCGGCGCTGCGGCCGACCATCCTGTTCACCGTCGTGGTGTCGACCATCGGCGCCAGCCAGGTCTTCGGCGAGCCGCTGCTGTTCGACGCGAACAAGGGCGCGTCCGGCGGCGCGGAACACCAGTTCCAGACGCTGGGCCTGTACCTGTACGAGCAGGGCTGGGTGAACCAGCACCTGGGCCGGGCCTCGGCCATCGCCTGGACGATGTTCCTGATCCTCATCCTGGTCGGGATCGTCAACTACGTCATCTCGCGCCGGCTGCGCGCCAGTAGTTAAGGAGTACCGGCCGTGACGACGACCCTGACGCCCCCCGCCGACAGCGCGGACAACGCCGCCGACGCCGCCAAGGCACCCCGGCGCTCGCGCCGCCCGCGCTCCGCTCGGGCCGGCGGAACGCTGCACGGCGGCCCGATCGCGTACGCGATCCTGATCCTGTTCACCCTCGGCTCGCTGTTCCCCCTGGTGTGGACGGCGATCGCCGCCTCCCGCGACAACAACCGGCTGGCGCAGACCCCGCCGCCGTTCTGGTTCGGCTCCAACCTCTTCCGCAACCTCGACGTGGCCTGGACGGACGCGAACCTGGGCGAGGCGTTCTTCAACACCACGTTCGTGGCGGGGGTCTCGGCCGCGGCCGTCGTCATCATGTCGACGATCGCCGGGTTCGCCTTCGCCAAACTGCGTTTCCGGGGCCGCGGCGCCCTGATGCTGATCGTCATCGGCACGATGATGGTGCCGCCGCAGCTGAGCGTGATCCCGCTGTACATGATGGTCGCCAAGCTCGACTGGACCGACCAGCTCCAGGCGGTGATCCTGCCCTCCCTGGTGAGCGCGTTCGGCGTGTTCTTCATGCGCCAGTACCTGATCCAGGCCCTGCCGGACGAGCTGATCGAGGCCGCCCGGGTGGACGGCGCGAGCAGCTGGCGCGTGGTGTGGCACATCGTGTTCCCGGCGGCGCGTCCCGCGATGGCGGTCCTCGGCATGCTGACGTTCGTGCAGACGTGGAACGACTTCCTGTGGCCGTTCCTGGTCCTGACACAGACCGGCAACCCGACCGTGCAGGTCGCGGTGGCGGGCCTCGGCCGCGGATACACGCCCGACCAGTCCCTGATCATGGCGGGCGCGCTGTTGGGCACGCTGCCGCTGCTCCTGGTCTTCGCGATCTTCGGCAAGCAGATCGTCGGCGGCATCATGCAGGGCGCCGTCAAGGGCTGACGCCCCGCTCCGGAGGGGCCGGGTCACCGCCGCCCCGGCCCCTCCTTCACTTCCCCTACTTTCGTCGGTCTCCCCGACCTCCGATGGGAGCGCTTCCATGCCTGAGTCCGTGACGCCCGCCTCGACTTCCGCGGCACCTGTGTCGCCCGCCGAGACCTCCGCGGCGCCTGTGGCATCCGCCGAGACCTCCGCGGCACCTGTGTCGCCCGTGACGTTTCCTCCCGCCTTCCTCTGGGGCGCGGCGACCTCCGCGTACCAGATCGAGGGGGCGGTGCGGGAGGACGGCCGCACGCCCTCGATCTGGGACACCTTCAGCCATACGCCGGGAAAGACGGCCGGTGGCGAGACCGGTGACATCGCTGTCGACCACTACCACCGCTATCGCGACGACGTGGCGCTGATGGCGGAGCTCGGCCTTGGCGCGTACCGCTTCTCGGTCTCGTGGTCGCGGGTGCAGCCGATGGGCCGGGGCCCCGCGGTCCAGCGCGGCCTGGACTTCTACCGCCGGCTGGTGGACGAACTCCTCGCCCACGGCGTCAAACCGGCGCTCACCCTCTACCACTGGGACCTGCCGCAGGAGCTGGAGGACGCGGGCGGCTGGCCCGAGCGCGACACCGCGTACCGGTTCGCGGAGTACGCGCAGATCGTGGGTGACGCGCTGGGCGACCGCGTCGAGCAGTGGATCACGCTGAACGAGCCGTGGTGCAGCGCCTTCCTGGGCTACGGCTCCGGGGTGCACGCGCCGGGCCGCACGGACGCGGCGGCTTCGTTGCGCGCGGCGCACCATCTGAACCTGGCGCACGGCCTGGGCACCTCCGCGCTGAGGGCCGCGATGCCGGCCCGCAACACGGTCGCGGTGAGCCTCAACTCATCGGTGGTCAGGACCGTTTCGGACAGTCCCGCGGATGTGGCCGCGGGCCGGCGGATCGACGACCTGGCCAACGGGGTCTTCCACGGCCCGATGCTGCACGGCGCGTATCCGGCGGGGCTGTTCGCGGCGACGGCCTCGGTGACGGACTGGTCGTTCGTCCAGGACGGCGACCTGGAGGCGGTCAACCAGCCGCTGGACGCGCTGGGGTTGAACTACTACACGCCGACGCTGGTCTCGGCGACGGAGTCGGCCCCGGCGGGCCCCCGCGCGGACGGCCACGGAGCGAGCTCCTTCTCCCCCTGGCCGGGCGCGGACGACGTCGTGTTCCACCTGACCCCCGGCGAGCGCACGGAGATGGGCTGGTCGATCGACCCGACCGGCCTGCACGAACTGATCATGCGTTACACGCGGGAGGCGCCCGGGCTGCCCCTGTACATCACCGAGAACGGCGCGGCGTACGACGACAAGCCGGACCCGGAGGGCCGGGTGCACGACCCCGAGCGGATCGCGTATCTGCACGGCCATCTGACGGCGGTCCGGCGGGCGATCACCGACGGCGCGGACGTCCGCGGCTATTACCTCTGGTCCCTGATGGACAACTTCGAGTGGGCGTACGGCTACGGCAAGCGTTTCGGCGCGGTGTACGTGGACTACGCGACGCTGGCCCGTACGCCGAAGTCGAGCGCGCGGTGGTACGCGCAGGCGGCCCGGACGGGGACGCTGCCGGGGGCGACAGCCGCCGAGTAGGCCATTGCCCGGGGGATACGGGGGGGGAAGCGGGGGACGGGGCGCGGCACCTGAGGGGGGTGCCGCGCCCCGGCCGGGTGGGGGGAGGTCCGGCCGGGGCGCGCGTTCCCCCGTGGAGGAAGGTCCGCGCGGTGCGGGGCCTACTTGTACGCGCCGAGCGCCTTCGAGAAGGCGTTCGCGTCCTGGACGATCGAGCTGCACGTCGCGTCGGCCGACGGCTTCGCGCCGCCCGCGCACTGCTTGTCGCGCGTCGCCGACCACATCGACAGCCAGCCGAGGCCCTTGGACTTGGCGAAGTTCACCAGCTGGGTCGCGTCGTCGACCTTGAAGATCTCGGACGCCACGTCGTTGACGCCGAGCATCGGGGTGACCGCGACGGCCTTCCACGCCGCGCTGTCCGACAGGCCGAGGACGCTCTTCACCTGCGCCTGCGTGGCCGTGGCCGCCTGCTCGGCGTAGGTGCCCATGTCACCGCTGTACGCGGGCCCGTAGTCCATCGCCATGATGTTGACCGTGTTGATGGACACGCCGTTCGACTTGGCGTCGGCCAGCAGGTTCACGCCGTCCTGGGTCAGGCCCTCCGGCATCACCGGCAGCGTGTACGAGACGTCGAGGCCGGGGTGGGCCTTCTCCAGCTTCGCGATGGCCTGCGCCCGGCGCGTGTTGGCGGCCGTGTTCGGCAGCGCGCCGCCCTCCACGTCGAAGTCGACCTTCGTCAGCTTGAAGGCGTTCACGACCTTCTCGTACGCCGTCGCCAGCGCGTCGGCCGATGAGCACGTCGTGGCCAGCTCGGAGCCGGAGGCGCCGCCGAAGGAGACGCGGACGTCACCGCCCTTCGCGCGCAGGTCGCCGATCTGGGCCGCCACTCCGTCACTGCCCAGGTCCGTCACACCGCCCCACTTGGGCGTGCAGCCGCCGCCGTCCGTGATGAACGCGAGGTTGTAGTCCTTCACGCCGGTGGCGCCGGCGGCGGCCAGCAGGTCGAAGGCGGGGTAGAGGGAGGTGTCGACGTAGGGGGCGAAGCCGGCGCTGGTGGTGGTGCCGCTGCCGGGGGTCTCGGAGGCCGACGGGGTGGGAGTCGGCTTCGTGCTCTGCGAGGCGGTCGCAGTGGGCGTCGGTGTCGGCGTCGGCGTCGGTGTCGCGGACTGGGTCGGGCGGCCGCTCGGCTCGGGCGTGGCGCCGTCGTCGGCGGAACACTTGACGCCGTCGATGAGGCAACCCGTCGGGTTCGCGCTGCCGTTGACGACGAAGCCGACGGTCACCGACTTGCCCGCCGCCAGCCCGTTCTTGTCCCAGGTCGGCGGCTTCACGGTGACGTGCTGCCCGCTCACGCTCGACTCGCCGTTCCACAGCGAGCTGAGCTTGGTACCGGAGGGCAGGTCGAACTGGAGCGTCCAGTCGGCCTTCGTCTGCGCGGTGTCGTTCGTGATGACGTACTGCGCGGTGTACCCCGTCGACCAGTCGCTGGTCTTGGTGTACGCGGCGCCGACACTCGCCGCCTGGGCGGTGCCGGTGAACAGGAGGGCGCCGCCGCCGACCACGGCCGCGGCGACGATGCCGCCTATCGCCTTGTTCCGACCGCTGACCTTGCGCCGGTGCGTACTGCTCATCGCGTGCCTGCCTTCGCTGCTCACGGGGTGCCCCGGGGGTCCACACGGGATTTCCAGGGGTGGGTGCGGCAGCACGCTAGCGATCCGGAATCGGGCAAACCGCTTGATCCGGGCGGGGGTTGCGGATCTTAGGGTGCGCTTAAGGAAGGCATCGGGGGCGGTTAAAGGTAGAGACCAATTGGGTGCCGCTCACGCGGAAGCATCACCTCGCCGCTGCCGCTCACGCGGAAGCGTCACCTCGCCGCCATGCGCCACCGACGCCGTACGGACCCCCGGTGTCCGCGTCGCACCGGCGCCCGGCCGTCCAGCTGGATCCAGATCCGGACCTCCGTCCCGCCGAGCACCGACGAGCCGATGCGCACATCGCCGCCCGTCGACTCCGCGAGGCGGCGCACGATGTCCAGCCCGAGCCCCGTCGAGCCGTCGCTCCCCGAGCCGCGGCCCCGAGCCATCGCCGCCTCGGGGTCGGGGATTCCCGGCCCCGCGTCCGACACCAGCACGATCACCGCGTCCTCGCCGTTGTGCACGTCGACCGCGAACGCCGTGCCCTCCGGGGTGTGCCGGAACACGTTCCCGAGCAGCGCGTCGAGGGCGGCGGCGAGGTCGGCGCGGGCGACGGGTATGCGGACCGGCCGGTCCGCGCCCGCGACCCGGACCTTGCGGCCCTCGTCCTCCGCGAGCGCCGACCAGAAGTCCATCCGCTCGCGCACCACTTCGGCCGCGTCGCACCCGGCGCCGAAGCCCGGCGCGGCGGTCTGCGGCTTGGCCTCCCGGGCCGTACGGATGATGGTGTCGACCTCGCGCTCCAGTTGTGCGACGGCCGCCCGGGTCTGCTCGGCGGCCGGCCCGTCGCCGAGCGAGGCCGTGTTCAGCCGCAGCACGGTCAGCGGCGTACGCAGCCGGTGGGACAGATCGGCCGCCAACTCCCGCTCATTGGCCATCAGTTGAACGACCTGATCGGCCATCGAGTTGAACGCGACCGCCGCCAGCCGCAGTTCGGTCGGCCCTTCCTCGGGCACCCGTGCGCCCAGCTTTCCCTCCCCCAGTTCGTGTGCGCCCTCGACCAGGCGCTGAGCCGGCTGCACCATCCGCACGCCGAGCCGGTCGGCGACCGCGACCGAGCCGATGATCAGTGCGACCCCGACGGCGGCGAGCACCGCCCAGGCCGTGCCGACGCCGTTGCTGACCTCGGACTCGGGGACGTAGACCTCGACGACGGCTATCTCGCCGGAGCTGAGCGCGGTGGGCTGGAGCAGCGTGGAGCCGCCCGCGACCTCCGCGGTGGAGGCGCGGCCCAGCTTCCGGGTGGTGGTGATGTCCTTGTCGGCGGCGCGCTGCCGCCCGATGTCGGACGCCGCCTTGCCGTCGCTCGCCGGCAGGTGCACGGCCATCCCCTCGTCCGAGGCCGCGGAGGCGACGACGCGCTCCAACTGGTCCCGGTCGGTGGTGATGGAGAGCGCGGGCGCGACGGCGGCGGCCTCCCGCTCGGCGTTCGAGAAGGCCCGGTCGCGCGCCATCTCCTTGATCACCAGGCCCAGCGGGACCGCGAAGGCGACCACGACCATCGTGGTGACCGCCACGCACACCTTGACCAGTGCCCATCTCATGGCAGCGGCTCCCCCTGTGATCGCGCACCCCACGACGGCTCGCCCCGCGGCGGTTCCAGCTTCACTCCGACGCCCCGCAGGGTGTGCAGATAGCGAGGCTTCGCCGCCGTCTCGCCCAACTTGCGCCGCAGCCACGACAGATGGACGTCTATGGTCTGGTCGTCCCCGTACGACTGCTGCCAGACCTCGGCGAGCAGCTCGCGCCGCGCCACGACCACACCGGGCCGTCCGGCCAGGAAGGCGAGCAGGTCGAACTCGCGCCGGGTGAGATCGAGTCGTACGCCGTCCAGCTCGGCCTGGCGGCGCAGCGGGTCGATGGCGAGCCCGCCGACCCGGATCACGGTCGACGGCGGCGCCTCCCCGGCGGCCGAGCGTGCCCGCCGCAGGACCGCCGCCATGCGCGCGGCCAGGTGTTCGACCGAGAACGGCTTGGTCAGATAGTCGTCCGCGCCCGCGTTGAGCAGCCGGACGACCTCCGTCTCGTCGTCCCGCGCGGTGGCGATGATCACCGGTACGTCGGTGATTCCGCGCAGCATCTTCAGCGCCTCGGACCCGTCCAGATCGGGCAGTCCGAGGTCGAGGATCACGACGTCGAAGGAGAAGTGGGCGACCTCGCGCAGCGCCTCGAGGGCGGTGCCGACGCTGCGCACGGTGTGCGCGGCCTCGGTCAGATGCCGGATGAGGGCCGAGCGTACGAACTGGTCGTCCTCGACCACGAGCACACTTGCCATGGGCGGCACCGTACGCCATACGGGTCAGGGGCATCCGGAGCCTGTGGACAACTCCACAGGGCACGCGCCGGACAACTCCGGCTGTGCGTGATCCATCAGACATCCGTGCGATGCCCGGAGACACCCGTGGGGCGGGTGAGGCAGTATGACCCGCGATATGACCGGGATGCGCAGAGGACTTGTACACGTTCTGGCCTGGTCGCTCGCCACGGGCGCGGCGGTCACGCTGTCGTGGTGGGGTGTCCACACGGTGATGGCGGGGACCGCGTACGACCCGCCGCGCGCCCTGCCCATCACCGCGGGTGACGCGGCGACACGGAAGCCGGAACCGCTGGCCTCCTCGACGGAGCGGGCGCAGCCGTCGAAGAGCCCGTCGAAGGGCCCCTCGCACCGCCGGGCGCCGAGCGGGAAGCCGGCCCCGACGCCGTCCCGGACGGCGTCCTCCTCCCCCTCACCCACCACCTCCGGCCAGGTCAAGAGCTACGACACCGACGGCGGGCGGGTGGTCTTCGACCTCGGCAGGACGTCCGCGACCCTCGTCTCGGCGACGCCCGGATCCGGCTGGTCGATGCAGGTGTGGAAGACGGAGACGTGGATCCGCGTGGAGTTCAGCTCGGGCGCGGACCGGGTGACGGTGTTCTGCACGTGGCACGACAGCGCGCCGCGGGTGGACGTCCAGAACTACTAGGCCCGGTACGGCGGATCATGCCGGACCTGCTCTGTGCGCTCACCGGAACACCGAGGGCGGTGGCGGCGGTGACGCCACCGCCACCGCGTCCAGGACCGGTACGGCTCCGCCGGTGAAGTCGGTCAGTTCCTTGCCGTGCTCCACGCGCGCGGGGTGCGGGTCCGAGGCCGCGCGGCGGGTGAGTTCGGCGATCGGCAGCGGGTGGCCGGAGCCGACGAGGACCGCGTTGCCGAAGCGTTTGCCGCGCAGCACGGTCGGATCGGCGACCAGCGCCAGCTCGGGGAAGACGACCGCGGCGGTGGCGATCTGGCCGCGGAGGTGGGCGAGCGGGGGGCCGTCGGCGAGGTTGGCGGCGTAGACGCCGTCCGGCTTCACCACCCTCCGCACCTCGGTGAGGAACTCCGTCGACGTCAGGTGCGCCGGTGTGCGGGCGCCGCTGAAGACGTCCGCGATCACCAGGTCCGCCCAGTCGTCGGCCACCTTGGCGAGCCCTTCGCGGGCGTCCAGGGAGCGCACCCGGATGCGGGCGTTCGGGTCCAACGGCAGCTCACGGCGGACCAGTTGGACGAGGGCCGCGTCGCGTTCCACGATCTGCTGGGTGGAGCGGGGGCGGGTGGCGGCGGCATAGCGGGCGAGGGTGAACGCGCCGCCGCCGAGGTGCACGACGTGCACGGGCCTGCCGGGCGGGGCGACCAGGTCGATGACATGGCCGAGGCGCCGCTGGTACTCGAAGCTCAGAAAGGCCGGGTCGTCGAGATCGACGTGCGACTGCGGGGCGCCGTCGATGAAGAGAGTCCAGGCGCGCGCCCGGTCCCGGTCGGGTATCAGCTCGGCGAGCCCGCCGTCGACGGGCTCGACGACGGCCTCGGCCGCGGTCTGCCCGCGCCGCCCGCCACGCCCGTCGTCGGACCTCTTTTTCTTCGCCCTCGCCATCCCGCCATTATCGGCGTGCGGGAGCGGGTCGGCTCAGCGAGGGGGGTCGTACGCCGCTGGCCGATGAAGGGCTGCGCGGCCCTGCTTGCACGGCTGCGCGGCCCTGCTTGCACGGTTGGTGTCCGGCTCAGCGACAGTTGTCCGCGGCCTCGATCAGCCGCGCCGCTTCCCCCAGCGCCGCCCGCAGCACCGCCGGATCCGTCGCCAGCTCCGCGTCCCCGGGCGGCAGCAGCCAGTCCGAGCCCTCGACCGGGGGCTCGGGCACAAGGCTCTGCCCCCGTCCGCCGGTCTGGGTGCACGTACTGCCGGGCACGTCCCAGGCGTCCGCGGTGCCGGGCGGCACCAGGAAGCCGAGGGTGTCGCAGTCGTTGTCGTGGAGCACGGGGCCGACGGAGTCGCCGGCGCCGCGGCGGAGAATGTCGACCGCCTCCAGACCCTGTCGTGCCGGAACGGTCACGAGGTCACAGGCGGACTCCGGCCGCGGTGGCGCGCTGCTCTCCGGGGTCGGCCGGTGCTGCGCCGTCGACGACGTACGGAACTCGGTGCTCTGCCTGGTCTGCATCCCGGCCTCCAACACGGCAGCCCCTCCTCGACGAGTGAGCGGGTCGGGAGTTCGGGCGGCTCCCGGTCCGTCGGGTTCAACGCGCCAGAACGTCAACGGCTACGGCATAACACCGCCGCAAAGGATGGCAGTTCATGGCAGATCCTGTATGAGATATCCGGTTTGTAGCCAAACATCGCATGGCGGCACCGGTGGGCCGGGTACGTTCTTGCACCGCCGGACACAGGGAACAACCGGGCACCACCCGTACAACTGATCCCGAATCCGGCATGGTTCGACGGTTCGCAGAGAGGGCCCCGCCATGGCGTCGTCAACGGTGACCTCGTCCCAGCCCCCCACGCCACCGCGGCCGAACCTCGCCTTCCGGCAGTTGCGCGGACAGCGCTCACCGGGCGAGTTCGCCTCGGCGGTGCGGCGGGCCGCGCGCGAGATCGGCGAGCGGGTCAGCTGTGACGCGCGCTACATCGGGCGGGTGGAGGCGGGCGAGATCCGCTGCCCCAACTACGCCTACGAACGCGTGTTCCTGCACATGTTCCCCGGCCGCACCCTCACCGACCTGGGTTTCGCACCCCGCTCCGCGGTACGGGGCAGGGGGGCGGCGCGCACCACCGACGATGCGCCTCCCCCACGCACCGAGAGCCCTTTGCGCGCCTCGCATGAGATGGAAGGGGCGTGCGAGACGTATGACATGCCAGATCCGTCGCACGAAACGCAGGCTCCGCAGGACCCGTACGACCCGTACGACCCGCTCAACCCGCAGCACGCGCCAGACCCGTTCAACCCACAGCCCACGCCAGACCCGTACGACACACACCACACGTCAGACCTGTACGACACGCACGAGTACCACGATCAGAACCACGAGGAGAGCGACGTGCAGCGTCGCGCATTCATGACGGGCGGCACCGCCACGGTGGCAGCCGCCTCGCTGGGCCCCTTCGGGCTCACCTTCGGCAGCCCGGCGGCGGCCGCCGGACGTCCCGGCCACCGGGCGGGTTCGTCCGAGGCGGGCGCCCTCGAAGAGGCCGTGCGCAGAATCCGGCTGCTGGACGACCGGCACGGCGCGGACGGCCTCTACCGGCGCGCGTCGGCCCCGCTGCGGACCGCGTACGCGCTGCTCGACGCGGGGACGACCCGGCAGTCGACCGCGGACCGGCTCTACATGGGCGCGGGGGAACTGGCCATCTCGGTGGGCTGGCTGGCCCACGACTCGGGCCGCTTCGACGACGCCCGCTCGCACTACGCGGAGGCGCTCGCGACCGCCCGCATGGCCGGGGACCCGGGGCTTGAGGCGCACGCGTTCTGCAACACGGCGTTCCTCGCGCGCGACGCGGGCCGGCCGCGCGAGGCGGTGCGGGCGGCGCAGGCGGCCCAGCGCGCGGCCCGCCCGCTGGGCTCGCCCCGCCTCATGTCGCTGCTCGCGCTGCGCGAGGCGGGCGGCTGGGCGGGGCTCGCGGACCGGGCGGGCTGCGAGCAGGCGCTGGCCCGGGCCCAGGCCCTCTTCGAACGGGGCCCTTCGGAGACGGACCCCGAGTGGATGACCTTCTACGGAGAGGCCGAACTGGAGGGCCTGGAGGCGCAGTGCTGGTCGACGCTCGGCGACTGGCCCCGTGCGGCCCGCCACGCCCGCCGGGCCGCGCACCTCCAGGACCCGCACTTCACCCGCAACATCGCCCTCTACACGGCGGAGCTCGCCGACGACCTCGCGCGCGGGGGCCGTCCCGACGAGGCCGCGATGGCGGGCCTGCGGGTTCTGGAGCTCCTCGGCCAGGTCCAGTCCTCCCGCGTCCAGACGATGCTGGCGGGCACCGCCCGGGTCCTGCTGCCGCACCGGAGGGCGTCGGAGGTGTCGGCGTTCCTGGAGCGGCACGCGAGCCTGCCGCGCATGGCGTGAGACTCCGCGCCGGCCCGGGACGGCCATCCCCTTTCAGGCGATCCCGTACGCGGTCAGGCGATCCGCTGCTCGCCCTGGTGCACCAGATGCCCCAGATCGTTCCAGCTCTCGATCGCGGGCTCCCCGTAGGCCCATCCCAGCACCGAGAGGGACGTCGGACTGAGCCTGATACGCGCGGCGAAATCGATCGGCAGGCCGAGCCACCGCGCGCCGATCGAGCGCAGGATGTGCCCGTGGGCGAACACCAGGACGTCGCGGTCCTCGGCACGCGCCCAGGCGACGACCTCGTCCGCGCGCGCGGAGACCTGCGCGAGGGTCTCGCCCTCGGGGACGCCGTCGCGCCAGATGAACCAGCCCGGCCGCACCTTCTGGATCTCGGCCGGCGTCATGCCCTCGTACGCCCCGTAGTCCCACTCCATGAGCGGGTCCCAGGAGGTGGCGCGGTCACCGAAACCGGCCAGTTCGCATGTCTCACGCGCGCGTGCCAGCGGACTCGTACGGATCTCGGCGTCGAAGAGCCCGTCGAAGGGCGCCCGGTGCAGCCGTTCGCCCAGCAGCTTGGCGCCGCGCCGGCCCTCTTCGAGGAGCGGAATGTCCGTCCTGCCGGTGTGCTTCCCGAGCAGGGACCATTCCGTCTGTCCATGCCGGGCCAGCAGGATGCGCGGTGCCATGAGCGGCCTTTCCGGGAGAAATGAGAGGTGGGTTCCTTCCATCATCGCGCACGCTGAAGCGGGGCAACCCGGCGGGCGATCTCGGCGTCTTTGAGAGCCGGGGGCGCCCCGCAGGGGGCGCGCACATACGCCGTAAAGTGATGCGACCGTGCCGCCGGGCACCGCAGCTGATGTGAAGGGGGAGGGCGATCGGATGCCGCAGACCGTGACACCAGGCATCGAGAGGGCGGTGCCGAAGACCCGGCTGCGCTGGTGGACCGAACTGCCGCTGATCGTCCTCGTGTACGCCTCGTACTCGGCGGGCCGGCTCCTCGCCCGGGGCGATGTCTCCACCGCCGTCGACCACGGTCTGGCGATCCTGCGCATCGAGAAGGCCCTGCATCTCAACGCCGAGCATCCGCTGAACCGTCTCTTCACGCGCGAGGCATGGCTCGGTGTGCCGGCCGACTTCTGGTACGCCTCGCTGCACTACCTGGTCACGCCCGCGCTCCTGATCTGGCTCTTCCGCTCCCGCGCGGTGCGCTACAGAGCCGCCCGGACCTGGCTGTTGACGTCCACGTTCATCGGCCTGATCGGCTTCACCCTGCTGCCGACCTGCCCGCCCCGGCTGCTGTCTCAGGGCCACGGCTTCGTCGACACGATGGCCCAGTACAGCTCGTACGGCTGGTGGGGCGGCGAGGCCAGCGCGCCGCGCGGCCTGGGCGGCATGACGAACCAGTACGCGGCGATGCCGAGCCTGCACGTGGGCTGGGCGCTGTGGTGCGGGGTGATGCTGTGGCGGTACGGCCGCACCCCCGCCGCCAAGGTCGCGGGCATCGCGTATCCGCTGCTCACCACGATCGTCGTGATGGGCACCGCGAACCACTACTTCCTGGACGCCGCGGCGGGCGCCGCCGTGATGGGAGCCGGCCTGCTGCTGACCCCGGCGATGATGCGGCTCGCGGACCTGGCCAAGGAGCGCCTGAGCGCCCGCTCCGCACCCGTCGCGGCCGCCTCGCAGGGCGCAGGTTCCTCAATTGTCAGTGGGGAGTGCCAGACTTCCCCGGGTGAGCGAATTCCCCGACAGCGCGTATCCCGCCACGGTCCGGGAGCCGAGCCCGGTGCCACTCCCGCGGACGCGGGGGACGGCGCTCCGGCAGCGGCTCGCTGAGCTGCGCGGACCCTCCGTACCGCCCAAGGCGCTGGACGCGCGCGCTCTCGCCGCGCTCGCCGCGAATCCCGGGTGCAGCAGACGTGCGCTCCTGGACGGCGCGGGCGTGAACAAGGCGGTGCTGGCGGACGCGCTCGGTTCGCCGTCCGCGTTCGGCCAGTCGCAGTTCGCCTTCATGCGGGGCAACGCGTTCGAGGCCCGGGTCAAGGCGGACGGCGGCGCGGAGCTGCTGCGGCTCGTGCACGAGAAGCTGGACCCCGGTGCCGAGCCGCCCACCGACTCGCTCGTGCCCGATCTCACGGCCGGCGGCCCCGAGGGCCGCGCGGCCCGTACGGCGCTCGCCCTGCGCGAGGCGACCGGGGCCGGCGCCTGGACGCTCCTCGACCACCCCATGCTGGCCCTCGATGTCGCGGGCTCGCCCGCCTTCCTGGAGCCGGACGCGGTGGTCGTGCACCCGGACGGCAGCTGGACGGTCGTGGAGATCAAGTCGTTCCCCGTGCTGGACGGTTCGGCGGACCCCGCGAAGGTGGGGGCGGCCGCCCGGCAGTCCGCGGTGTACGTGCTGGCGCTGGAGGACGTCGCCGCGCGCCTCGATCCCGCGCCCCCGGTCCGCCACCGCGTCCTGCTGGTCTGCCCGAAGGACTTCTCCAACCTGCCGACCGCCTCCGCCGTCGACATCCGCAAGCAGCGCTCGGTCACCCGCCGCCAGCTGACCCGGCTCACGCGCGTCGAGGAGATCGCCGACGCCCTCCCCGAGGGCACGTGCTTCGCGCCCGACCTGCCGCGCGGAGAGCTGACGGCCGCCGTGGAGTCGGTCCCGGCGGCATACGCGCCCGAGTGCCTCGCCGCCTGCGAGCTGGCCTTCCACTGCCGCGACCACGCGCGCGCCGAGGGCGCGGTGACCTCCCTGGGGCGGTCGCTGCGGGCCGAGCTGGGCGGCCTGGCGACGGTCGACGACGTACTGGCCGCGGCCCACGGCACGGCCGGGGACCCGGACGACCCGGCGGTGGCGGCCCTGCGCAGGGCCGCTCGGCTGCGGGCCGAGGCACTGGACGCCGCAGGGCCGACAGCGACCGGGCCCGGTACCGGGTACGCGGGAGCCGAGGGCCTCGGCGCCGAGCGGCCGGAGGGCGCCCCGTGTCGCTGATCTCCGCCCTCGCCCGGCTGGAGGCCGCGCAGACCGGCCGCGCCCAGCCCGCTGCCACGGTCCGGCACCGGCACCTGTCCGAACACCCCCTGGTGTTCGTGCCACTGACCACCGCCGGTGAGGCCGGGGCCCCGCTCGGGGCGCTCGTCGGCACCGACCGGCACGCGCCGCGGCTGCTCGTCGTACCGCAGCCGCGCGACCGTGACCTGCGGTTCGCGTTCCTCGCCGAGCTGGCGGACATCGTCCTGCCGTACCTCGACGGGTACGCCGACGTCGTCGAGGCCGCCGAGCGCAGCGAGACCGACCCGGAGACCGGCAAGCGAGTCAAGGTCGAGGTCGAACTGTGCGCGGACGCACCGCAGTTGATCGTGCCGAGCCGCGCGGGCGTCGAGTTCGTACGACTCCTGGGCCGCTCCATGCGCTTCCGCCGCACCGCCGAGCAGGAGCCGGAGGCCCCGCACCCCGCGCCGCCACGCGTACCGCTGCTGGGCCGCTGGCTCACGCACTTCGGGGAGCGGGCCCGGGTGCCCGGCTCCTCCCTGCTCCTCGCCCTCACCGAGGTGCTGGGACGGCACTGGGCGACCGGGCAGAGCAGCCTGGAGGACCAGCATCTGGGCGCGCTGCTGGCCTGGATCGAGCCGCCCGCCGGGGAGTCGGGCGCGACGGCCGCGCTGCGGGCCGAACTCCAGCGGGACTCCGGCGGCCAGCTCCTGTGCCCGCCCGCCGGACCCGCCACCGACCCCGCGTTCGACAACAAGCTGCTCGCCCCGGCCATCGAGCGCTACGACCGTGCGCGGACGCGGCTGGCCGCCGCCGAGGACGGCCTGGAGGCCGACGACCGGCTCGGTGAACTCACCTCCGCCGAGCGGGAGATCCGCGCCCTCGTCGCCGGCCTCACCCGGCCCACCTGGGACGCGGTGTGGCGCGGCCTCGACCTGCTGCGGGCGCTGCCCGAGGGCGCGCACGTCGACGACCGGTGGACCCGCGACCGCTGGTCGTTCACCGGACACCGGGACCGGGTGACCGCCGGGGAGCCGCCGCAGCCGCGCCGCGACGACGCGGTCACCGCGGCGAACAAACTGGCCACGCGCGAGCGCGAACAGGCCCGGCTGGACGCCCAGGAAGCCCTCGACGACCCGCTGGTCATGGCCGGCCGGCGGCTGGCGGGCGAGGCCTTCGCGGGGGAGGTCACGGATGTCGTCATGGCGTACAGCGAGGGCAAGCGCCCGAGCCCGCGCCCGTTGGTCACCGTGCGCACGGAGGACCGGCCGCACCTCGGGGAGCGTACGAAGGTCTTCCGCCCGCTCGGCGGGAAGCCGCAGGCCGCCGAGTTCGTCGGATACGAGGACGACGGCACCCTCGTCGTGCTGCGGATCGTCGACAAGATGGGGCGCGGCAAGGAGCCGGAGGCCGGGTCCGTCCCCGAGAAGGGCGACCGCCTCTGCTTCACGCTCTTCGAGCACGAGCAGCGGGGTGGCGCGAAGCTGCCCGATCCGGAGGCGACACCGTGGACGCACGGCGGACCGCCGGGTGACCCCGAGGCCGTACCGCTGCCGGACCCGGTGACCGAGGAGGACGTTCTGTGACCACCGCGTTCGATTCGGGGGCCGCGCGGGAGCCGGGCGGCGGCTTCGATCCGGGAGCCGCGGCCACCCGTGCCACCGACGCGATTCTGCGCGACACGCTGCACGGCACGCACCGCGGTGTCGTCGTGGACTCCCCGCCGGGGGCCGGCAAGTCGACGCTCGTCGTGCGGGCCGCGCTCGAACTGGCGTCCGCGGGGCGCCCGCTGATGGTCATCGCGCAGACCAACGCCCAGGTCGACGACCTGGTGCTGCGGCTCGCCGAGAAGGACTCCGAGCTGCCGGTCGGACGGCTGCACAGCAGCGACCCGGACCCGTACGACAAGGCGCTGGACGACCTTGCGAACGTGCGCAAGTCGACCAAGGCGGGCGATCTCGCGGGGCTGGACGTCGTCGTCTCGACGGCCGCGAAGTGGGCGCACGTCAAGGACGTCGAGCCGTGGCGGCACGCGATCGTCGACGAGGCGTACCAGATGCGCTCGGACGCGCTGCTGGCCGTGGCGGGCCTGTTCGAGCGGGCGCTGTTCGTGGGCGACCCGGGGCAGCTCGACCCGTTCGCGATCGTCGGCTCGGAGCAGTGGGCGGGCCTGTCGTACGACCCGTCCGCCTCCGCCGTGACGACGCTGCTCGCCCACAACCCGGAGCTGCCGCAGCACCGGCTGCCGGTTTCCTGGCGGCTGCCGGCGTCCGCCGCGCCGTTGGTCTCGGCGGCGTTCTACCCGTACACACCGTTCCGCAGCGGCACGGACCACGGCGACCGGCGGCTGGCCTTCGGCGTGGCATCGGACGGCTCGGGTCCCGACCGGGTGATCGACGAGGCGGCGGAGTCGGGCTGGGGGCTCCTCGAGCTGCCGGCCCGGCACACGCCGCGTACGGACCCCGAGGCGGTACGGGCGGTCGCCCAGGTCGTACGACGGCTGCTGGACCGGGGCGGGGCGGCGGTGTCGGAGCGGTCGGCGCGTCCGGTGCCGCTGACCCCCGACCGGATCGCCGTCGGCACGGCCCACCGGGACCAGGCGGCGGCCGTCCGCACGGCGCTGGCCGACCTCGGCGTCGCGGACGTCACCGTGGACACGGCGAACCGGCTCCAGGGGAGGGAGTTCGACGTGACGGTGATCCTGCACCCGCTGTCGGGCCGCCCGGACGCGACGGCGTTCCACCTGGAGACGGGCCGACTGTGCGTCCTGGCCTCCCGGCACCGGCACGCGTGCATCGTGGTCTGCCGGGCGGGCCTGCCGGAACTCCTGGACGACCACCCCTCGACGGAGCCGGTACAGCTGGGAGTGACGGTGAAGTTCCTGATGGCTGGGAGGCGATGATGTCCACCTGGGACCACCTCTCCGAACACCGGGTGACCTGGCGGCCCTGACGAAGCGCGCCCGCGCCGGACCGGCAAGCGCCAGGCGCCACACCGCCCAACCGCCGGACGGAGTCCGGCACGCCGCCGGAGGCGGCCGATGAATACAGCCCCGGATGGATGGGAGGCCATGATGTCCACCTGGGACCACCTCTCCGAACACCGGGTGACCTGGCGGCCCTGACCGGTGCCCCGCCGGGGGCTGGGGCGGGGCGTGTCGGGTGAAGGGGTGGGGACGCGCGAGCCGGGGTGGTCCGTGGGTTCCCGTTCGCGCCCGTCGCGCTCCCCGGGCCCACTTGCGCGGCCAAGGGACAATGGACGGTGGCCCTCTCTCAGCCGGGCGGGCCCTGAATCGTACGAGGAGGAGAAGACATGGCGGAGCCCACGCCGCGTCGGAACGAACCGCGGCTACGCCCCGCGCCCCTGCTCTTCGAGCCCACGGAGGCGGCCGGGGACCCGGAGCACTTCTTCGACCTGGAGTCGATCGACGACCCCCGGGCGCTGCTGGCGCGGGCGACGGAGCTGACGCACGCGTTCCGCGCGGCGGCCGACCGGGCGGTCGAGTTCCAGGCGGTCGCCGCGGCACAGCTGGCCGATCCGCGGCGGTTCGACCGGCTCACACCGGCGGACATCGCCGAGCGGGCGGAGTGGACCGAGGACTACGCGAAGAAGATGGTGGAGTTCGGCCGGGATCTGCTGCGGGGGCGGGAAGGGAACGGACCGGCGGACATGCTCTGAACGTCCGGAGGCGCCCGCCCCGTCCCTCGGCACCCAGCCCCGGGCACCCGGCACCTGGACCCCCCGCCCCCGGCCCCCGGCACTCGAATGGCCGTTTGGCATATGCCGGGTGGGCAAGATACCCCACCTGACCCCCACCCGTCCCCAATTCGCGCAACTCTCAGGATCGGACCGCTCACTGCCGGTAGATCTGACCGGTATGAGCAGCGAACCGCACCCGGCAGCCGATCCGCTCCCCGACCGCTTCGACGTCACCGGAGTCACCGCGGAGGGAGCCGCCTGGCTCGCCTCGGCGGGAACGTATCCGCGCAGCACGCTCGCCCTCTGGGAGGAGCGGCCCACCGCCCCGGTCGTCCTGCCCTGCGGTACCGCCTTCGACGTCGTCAGCGCACCCACGATCTTCGGCCGCCGCATGCTCGACCGGCTGTGGGACGAGGGGCCGGGCTCCGGACCGGTCGCCGCCTACCGGTGCCGCATGCTGCTCTTCGCCGCACCCGGCACCGCCCAGCGCCTCCCCTCGCTGCTCGACTGGGAGGAGTGGGGCGCAGGCGGCGCCGCCGGGCCCGGCCGGAGTGCCGGAATCCCGCCGCTGCTGTGCCACGGGCCGGGCGACGCGGTGACCGTGCCGGCGCTCGGGACGGACCTCGGCGAGGGTGCCGCCGGCCGCCCCGAATCCCGGTGGCTGGTGGCCCCCGACACCCGCCGCCCCTGGCTTCCCGGCCCCGAGATCCTGGTCTGGGCGGCGGTCCGCGCGGCCCGCGCCGCCGCCTCCGCCGCCGTACGGATATCGATTTTTCCTCCCGCCGATCAGGATGCTAAGGTCTACGACGTCAGCAGGCGCCGCTAGCTCAGTTGGTTAGAGCAGCTGACTCTTAATCAGCGGGTCCGGGGTTCGAGTCCCTGGCGGCGCACGCTAGCGATGGCGAGGCACGTTCGCGGAATACGCGAACCGGCCTCGCCATCGTTGTTTTCGCGCGCCTTCGCCACGCGTTGTACGCGTGTTGCGGAGTGCGGTTCACCCCGTCGCGATCTGCACCGTCCACGCCCCGGACGGCGTCCGGTCCTCCACCTCCACCTTCACGCCCTCCCCCGGCACCGTGAAGCTCTCGCCGAGGCCCACCGGGGCGTCCGCGAGCGGCGGGTAGACCGAGTCGCCCCAGCAGGACTCGGAGTGCGGGTGGGCGTCGACGACCTGCACGGGCCCGGCACCGGACTCGGCCTCGCTGCGCACCCGGTAGACGAGGATGCCCTGCGAACAGGTCGAGCCGTCGTTGCCCACCGGACCGCGCGCCTCGAAGGCGAGCGCGCTGTCGGGACCGGTACGCACCACCGCCAGCTTGGTCCCGCGCCCCACCCCGAAGGCGGTGGCGGGCGCCGGCACCTCCGGGCCGTGGGACACCGCGTCCGAACTGATGCCCGCACCGAGAAGGCCCGCACCCGGACTCGCGCTCCCCGCCACCGGCTCCACTCCAGCCACCGGCTTCGCTCCCACCACCGGCTCCACTCCAGCCACCGGCTTCGCTCCCACCACCGGCTCCACTCCAGCCGCCGACGCCGCCGCCGACGCCACCTCCGGAGTCGGCGTCGCCCCCGCCGCGGCAGCCGGTGCCGGCCCCACCCCCAGCGGCTCCAGCGTCAGCCGCGTGCTCCCGCGGCTCCGCACACACACCACCTGGTGCGGATCCAGCCACCCCAGCCTCCACTTGTGCCAGGCGAACAGGTCGGGCGCGAGGCCGAACTGGCTGCCCATCAAATCCCAGTCGCCCACGTAGGTGTCCCAGTCGCCCTTGCCGTCGGTGGGGCGGTGGTAGAGGTCGGGCAGGTCGAAGACATGACCCGTCTCATGGGCGAGGACGAGATGGTCCGGCGGATGCTTCTCGAAGACCGTGACCACCCGCCGAATGTCCTTGCCGTCGGCCCGCAACGGCGCGTCCAGATTCACGACCTTCGTCGCGTCCGAGTCCACGCCCGGCGCGTCCGGGTCGGCCACGAAGTACACGACGTCGTACCGCGAGAAGTCGACCTGCCCGTCGGCCACGGAGAGCGCGTCCCGCAGATAGGCGGCCCGGTGCTCGGCGTTCCAGTCCCGCCGCATGGCGTACGACGTGGAGGCGTGCGGCATCCGGATCCACCCCGGCAGCGCATGCGGGCGCAGGGTGAACCTTCCGTACGAGGCACGCTCGAAGAACTGACTGGTGGCCGGGAAGTAGTCGGCGGTCAGCTCACTCGGCGCGGTCAGTGGCGCCGAGTCGGGGAACGACAGGAACACCATCACCGCGTCGAGCGGGCGGGTCGGTCGCGGATAGGCGGCGTTCCAGGTGTCGACGCCCTCCGAGTGGTGCGCCCCGGTCCGCCTCAGCTCACAGGCCGCACCGGGTTCGGCGAGGGCGGGCCCCGTGACCAGCGAGGTCGCCGCGAGTGCCGCCATGGAGGTGAACACGGCCGCGGTGCTGCGCCAGCGGAGCCCCCCGTCACGGACACATCCCTTCAATGGGAGTTGGCGCGGCAAATCGACCTCCGGATGCGGCTCACGGGACACCGCACCCAGCCTGTGCCGAGTTGTATTACTTTGCCCTGTTTATCTGCACCAGAAGGGTGAGGCGCTCCGGGCGGAGACCTCGCACATGACCACTTCGACACCCCGAACGCTCACGGAACGTCACAAGCGATCGACAGGCGTGGAAACCGGCCCAGGTGCGGGCAGAAACGATCTGTCAGAACGTGGGCTCGTTCCGCGACACTGGGACAGTGGCTGGAAGGCCCTTGGGTCAGCCTCTATGATCGGCACACTTTCCTGCACGGACACGGCTTGTGCGACCGCCCACCACGCGGCCGACCACCCCGGCGAGACCCCGAGATCCGTACGAAGAACGAGTGCACTGCGGGAGCGAGCGGTGAGCGGAACGTCCGAAGGGCCGGCGCCCACGGCAGACCTCATCCGGCCGGCCGTCACAGAGCGTCACATCGACACACCTCCTCGTACGACCACGACCAGCGCGTCCCCCTCCTCCACCGGCGCCGCCTTCGCCGCGGCCCCCCTCGCCATGGCGGTCGTCGACCGCGAGGGGCTCGTCGTCACGGCCAACGAGACGCTGGGCACGCTGCTGGGCACCGACGCGGACGCGCTGGCCGGGAAGACCGCCGCCGACCTGGTGGACCTCTCCTCCGACCCCCGCGCCTGGCACGCGTACCGCGAAGTGCTGCGCGGCCGGCAGGCCCGGCTGCGCTGCACCCGCCGGCTCAAGCACCCCGACGGGCGCTCGTTCTGGGTCCAGGTGACGGTCTCCCCGCTGCCCGAGGAGGAGCGGGCGATACTGCTGTCGGTCGCCGACATCAGCGCCGGCCGTGAACTCCAGGCGCGGCTGCGGCACTTGCAGATGCACGACCCGGTGACCCGCCTGCCCAACCGCACGCTGTTCTTCGAACGCCTGTCGGCCGCACTGGAGGCGGAGGCGTACGAGGAGAGTGGCACCGGCCGCATCGGGCTGTGCTATCTGGACCTCGACGGCTTCAAGGCGGTCAACGACACGCTCGGCCACCGGATCGGCGACCGGCTGCTCGCCGCCGTCGCCGAACGGCTGACGCGCTGCGCGGAAGAGGCGGGATACGCCAGGCCGAGCGCCCCGCTGGTGGCCCGACTCGGCGGCGACGAGTTCGCGCTGCTCGTGGAGGACTCGACGGGCACCGACCAACTCGCCGACCTGGCCGAGTCGGTGCTGAAGGCGCTCCAGGCCCCCTTCGACCTCTCCGGCCAGCGACTGTCGGTCTCCGCGTCGATCGGCGTGGTGGAGCGGCACGCGGCGGGCACCACCGCCACCGGTCTGATGCAGGCCGCCGACACGACGCTGTACTGGGCTAAGGCCGACGGCAAGTCCCGCTGGACGCTCTTCGACCCGGAGCGCAACGCACACCGTATGACCCGCCAGGCCCTCTCCTCCGGTCTGCGTCCGGCGATCGAGCACGGTGAATTCGTACTGGAGTACCAGCCGTTGGTGGGCATGGAGGACGGCCGCCTCCGCGGGGTCGAAGCCCTCGTCCGCTGGAACCATCCGCAGTTCGGGATGCTGACGCCGAATCGGTTCATCGGACTGGCCGAGGAGGACGGCTCGATCGTGCAGCTCGGCCGCTGGGTGCTGGCGACCGCCTGCCGGCAGGCCCGCCGCTGGCAGCTGGAACACCCGGACGCACCGCCGCTGTTCGTCAGCGTGAACGTGGCCGTGCGCCAGGTGTGGGACTCCGACCTGGTCACGGACGTGGCGGAGATCCTCGCGGAGACGGGCCTGGCCCCGCACCTCCTCCAGCTGGAGCTCACGGAATCGGCCGTCATGGGCTCGGCCGGCCGCCCGCTCCAGGCCCTCCAGGCGCTCAGCGACATGGGCGTGCACATCGCGATCGACGACTTCGGTACGGGCTACTCGAACCTGGCCTATCTCAGCCGGCTACCGGTCTCGGTGCTGAAGCTGGACGGCTCCTTCGTACGCGGCTTCCAGTACGACACCTCCGAGAAGCACGACGGGACCGACGCCCGCCCGAACCCGGCCGACGAGGTCGTCGTCGAGGCCATGATCCAGCTCGCCCACCGGCTGGGGCTGACGGTCACGGCCGAGTGCGTGGAGACCTCGGCCCAGGCGTCCCGTCTGCGCGGCATCGGCTGCGACACCGGCCAGGGCTGGCTGTACTCCCGTCCGGTGGCGCCGGATCGTATCTCCGAACTGCTGCGGACACCGGCCCGCCGGAGCAGATCCGAACCGATCTGACCTGGTCAGACCCGGTCAGACCGGTCCTTGGCCGGCCTGAGCCGCGTCGCCTCAGCCGGCCGTGGGCAGCCCGTAGGCGTCCGCGATCAGTTCGTACGAGCGCAGGCGTACGTCGCCGCTGTGGGCGTTGCCCGTGATCATCAACTCGTCGGCGCCGGTGCGCTTCTGGAGGTCGTCGAGGCCGGCGCGGACCTCGTCCGCGGTGCCGTGGATGACGTTGGAGTTCCAGGTGGCGACGAACTCGCGCTCCATGGGACTGAACTCGTACGCCTCCGCCTCCTCCGGGGTCGGGACCAGGCCGGGGCGGCCGGTGCGCAGGCGGACCATGTTGAGGGCCGCGGCCAGGACCTGGCGGCGGGCCTCCTTCTCGTCGTCGGTCGCCAGGGCCGAGACGCCGATCAGGGCGTACGGGGCGTCCAGCACCTCGCTCGGCCGGAACGACTCGCGGTAGAGGTCCAGCGCGGGGACGGTGTTCTGCGCCGAGAAGTGGTGCGCGAAGGCGAACGGGAGTCCGAGGATGCCGGCGAGGCGGGCGCTGAAGCCGGAGGACCCGAGCAGCCAGATCGGGGGGCGGTGCGGGGACTGGACGCCGCCGGGCGAGGTCGACTGGATCGGGCCCGGGACCGCGTGGATACGGGCGTAGGGGTGGCCGTCGGGGAAGTCGTCGTCCAGGAAACGGGTGAGTTCGGCGAGCTGCTCGGGGAAGTCGTCGGCGCCCTCGTTCAGCCGGTCGGTGCGGCGGAGGGCGGCGGCCGTCGCGCCGTCCGTGCCGGGCGCGCGGCCGAGGCCGAGGTCGACGCGGCCCGGGGCCATGGCCTCCAGGGTGCCGAACTGCTCCGCGATGACGAGGGGCGCGTGGTTCGGGAGCATCACGCCGCCCGAGCCGAGCCGGATACGGTCCGTGTGGGCGGCGAGGTGGGCCAGGATCACGGCGGGCGAGGACGAGGCCACACCCGGCATCGAGTGGTGCTCGGCGACCCAGTAGCGGTGGAAGCCGCGGGACTCCGCGAGGCGGGAGATCCGGACGCTGGTGCGCAGGGCGTCGGTGGCGGTGCGGCCCGCGCCCACGGTGACCAGGTCCAGTACGGAGAGGGGGACGGGGGCGGTGCCCTGTGCCGTGCCCCGGATCTCGTCCGCCGTCTCGGCCGCCGTCTCGTCCGCCGTCTTGGCCGTCGTGTCGCCTGCCGTCTCGTCTGCCGTCACGGTGGATGCCTCCTGTTTGGTGCGTTGCGTCTCCACCGCGCACTAACAGGAGGCAGTCCCCGCTTATTCCCGGCGCGCCTTCTCCCGGGCGCGGCCTGGGCGCGCCTTCTCCCTGGGCAGGCCCCGCTCCCGGGCGACAGCCCCTAGTGGACCTGCACGAGCGGCTCCTTCGTGAAGAGGGTGCCGAGTCGCGGGGCGTTCACCCGGCGGTCCGCCAGGCGCAGCGCCTCCCAGACCGTGACCTGGTTGGCGGTGAGGACCGGCTTGCCCAGGGCCGCTTCCAGGGCCTGGATGTGCGACGCCGTGTGCAGGGCCGTGTCCGGGAGGAGGACCGCCTCCGCTTCGGGGTGGTCGGCCGCCCGGGCCAGCGCGAGGACCTGCTCCTCGTCCCACGTCGCCACCTCCGCGGCCGTGATGATCCCGGAGCCGCGGACCGCGACCACCTCCACGCCCGCGTCCTTCAGGAACGCGGCGAACAGGGCCGCCACGTCGTCCGGGTAGGTCGCCCCGATCGCGACCCGCCGGACGCCCAGCTCGCGCGCCGCGTGCGCGAAGGCGAAGGAGGTCGAGGAGGCCGGCAGGCCGGCCGTGCGGGCGAGGCTGCGGACCTGGTCGTGGGCGCCCTGCCAGCCGTACACGAAGCTGCCGCTGGTGCAGGCCCACACCACCGCCTCGGCACCCGACAGCCGCAGCTCCTCGACGCCCGCGGCCAGCCGTGCCGCCGAACCCATCTCGAGGAGCGCGTCCACCCGGTGCGCGTCCTCGCCGATGTCCGTGTGGACCAGGGGAAGGCGGATGTCACTGCCCAGCAGTTGCTCGATGCGCGGATAGTCGTCCTCCGCGGAGTGGCCCGGGTAGAGGAATCCGAGTGCGGTCATGCCCAACCTTCCTGTTCTTCCGGCAGTACGGGCCCCGGCACCGGACGGGCGGACTCGTCGAGCAGCGCCTGATAGGGACCCACCGCACGGGTACCCAGGTGACGCAGTGCGGCCCACATCGTCACTTGGTTGGCCGAGATCACCGGGATGCGCAGCTCCGCCTCCAGCTGGGGGATGACGTCGTACGTCGGCAGGTTGGTGCACGAGATGAACAGCGCGTCGGCCGTGCCGCCCGCCGGCAGGCGCCCGCCGACCGCCTGCCGCGCCATGTCCACCACGTCGCGGTACGGCACCTTCCAGATGTGCCGGGTGAGGCCCATGAAGGCACGTCCCGTCACCCGTACCCCGCCCCCCACGAGGTAGTCCTCCAGGGACTGGGTCACCGAGACGGTGTACGGCGTCACCAGCGCGATGCGCCGGGCGCGCAGCTCCGCCAGCGCGGCGAGCAGCGCGCCCGAGGTCGTCAGCGACGGCACGGCGCCCGCGCGCGTCATCGCCTCGCACATGGCCCGCTCCCCCGCGATGCCGCCGACGAAGCTGCCCGAGGTGCAGGCGTACGCGACGACCTCGGGCGCGACCGCGTTCAGCGCGCGCACCGCCTCGCCGAGCGTCTCGTGCTCGGAGACCAGCCGGGCGAGGTCCAGGCTCACCTCGACCGGCACGAACGGGGTCCGCGTGAGGTGCAGCGAGACGTCGTCCGGCACCCAGCGCCACAGCTCACGGTCGAGCGCGAAGTCGAAGGGGGCGACAACACCGACACCGCGCTGCGGGCGCGGCCCGCCCAGGAAGGAGACGTCCATCGGCAGACCCCAGTCTCACGAAGGGAAACGGGTGGGCAACGGACCGTGTGCGGGTCCGTGTTGACGAAGGTAGGTTCGGGTGCGAGCGTGGTCAATCCGCGCATCTCAGACGGCCACGGCCCACCTTCATTTCCCCAGAAAAGCGGACGCGCATTGCGAAACGGTTTCCCGACGATGTCCGGTCCCCCGTCCGAAGCGACCCTTCTCGTCCTGGATGCCGAGCCGCCGCCCCGGCTCGGCACACTCACCGGGCGGGTACGGATCGAGCACGCCGACGAGTCCACGCTCGCCGAGCGGCTGCCGTCCGCGGATGTGCTGCTGGTCTGGGACTTCACCTCGCACGCGGTGCGCCGGGCCTGGCCGGGTGAGGGCCCGCGGCCGCGCTGGGTGCACACGGCGAGCGCGGGCGTGGACCATCTGATGTGCCCCGAACTCGCCGCGTCCGACACGGTGGTGACGAACGCGCGGGGCGTCTTCGACCAGCCGATCGCCGAGTACGTCGCGGCGCTGGTCCTGGCGATGGCGAAGGACCTGCCGCGAACCTGGGACCTCCAGCGGCAGCACGAGTGGCGCCACCGCGAGTCGCAGCGGGTGGCGGGCACGCGCGCGTGCGTGGTGGGCTCCGGCCCGATCGGGCGGGCGATCGCCAGGACACTCAAGGCACTCGGCATCAGGACGGCCCTGGTGGGGCGCACCCCGCGCACCGGCATCCACGGTCCGGACGACCTCGACCGGCTGATGGCGCGCGCCGACTGGGTGGTGTCGGCGGCGCCGCTGACAAAGGCCACGCACGGCATGTTCGACGCCCGGCGCTTCGGGATGATGCAGCCGTCGGCCCGCTTCATCAACGTGGGGCGCGGGCAGCTCGTCGTCGAGGAGGCGCTGGCCGAGGCGTTGTCGAAGCGGTGGATCGCGGGGGCGGCGCTGGACGTCTTCGCGCACGAACCGCTGGTCCGGGAAAGCCCGTTGTGGGAGGTGCCCGGCCTCATCGTCTCCCCGCACATGAGCGGGGACACGGTGGGCTGGCGCGATGAACTCGGCGCGCAGTTCCTCGAGTTGTTCGAGCGCTGGCAGGCGGGCCGGCCGCTGCCGAACGTGGTCGACAAGCAGCGTGGGTACGTACCTGGACACTGAGCTGCCGAACCTTCTGGAGGGCGGGCGGATGACCGAACTCACCGAGCTGACCGCGGTACAACTCGTCGACGGCTACCGCAAGGGCGAATTCAGCCCCGTGGACGCGGTGCGGGCGACCCTGGAGCGGGCCGAGCGCATCCAGCCCGCCGTGAACGCCTTCGTACTCCCCCACGCTCTCGACTCCGCCCGGGCGGAGCGGTTTCCGCCGGCCGCGCACGAGGCGCTCGCGCGGGCGGCCGAGTCGGCGGACCGATGGCGGCGCGGGGAACCGGCCGGTCTCCTGGACGGCGTCCCGGTCACCGTCAAGGACATCATCCTGCAACGCGGCAGGCCGACCCTGCGCGGCTCCAAGGCCGTTGATCCGCAGGGGGCTTGGGGCGAGGACGCGCCGTCCGTGGCCCGGCTGCGGGAGCACGGTGCCGTCTTCATCGGCAGGACGACGACGCCCGAGTTCGGCTGGAAGGGGGTCACGGACTCGCCTCTGACGGGGGTCACCCGGAATCCGTACGACACCTCGCGCACGGCGGGCGGATCGAGTGGCGGAAGCGCGGCGGCCGTGGCGCTGGGCGCGGGGCCGCTGTCCCTCGGCACGGACGGCGGCGGCAGCGTCCGTATCCCCGCCGGTTTCTGCGGGATCTTCGCGCTGAAGCCGACGTACGGGCGAGTGCCGCTGTATCCGGCGAGCGCGTTCGGCACGCTCGCGCATGTGGGGCCGATGACGCGGGACGCGGCCGACGCGGCGTTGGCGATGGACGTGATCAGCGGTCCCGACGCACGGGACTGGTCGGGGCTCGGGCCGGTCGGCGGGTCGTTCACTCAGGCGCTGGCGGGCGGGGTACGGGGGCTGCGCGTCGCCTACTCGCCCTCCCTGGGCGGGCAGGTCGCGGTGCGGCCCGAGGTCGCCTCGGCGGTACGGCGGGCGGTGCAGGGGCTGGCGGGGCTGGGCGCGTACGTGTCCGAGGCCGACCCCGACCTCACGGATCCGGTGGACGCGTTCCATGTGCTGTGGTTCAGCGGGGCGGCCCGGGTGACGCAGCATTTCGGGCCGCAGCAGCGGGAGGTGCTGGATCCGGGGCTGCGGGAGATCTGCGGGATCGGGGCGCGCTTCTCGGCGCTCGACTACCTCGCCGCGGTGGACGTCCGCATGGACCTCGGCCGACGGATGGGCCGCTTCCACGAGTCGTACGACGTGCTGGTCACGCCGACGCTGCCGATCACGGCGTTCGAGGCGGGCGCGGAGGTGCCGGCCGGCTCGGGGCTGCGCCGCTGGACGGGGTGGACCCCGTTCACGTACCCGTTCAACATGACGCAGCAGCCGGCGGCCACGGTCCCGGTCGGGGTGGACGGGGACGGACTCCCGGTGGGGATGCAGGTGGTGGCGGCCCGGCACCGGGACGACCTGGTCCTGCGGGTCGCGCACGCGCTGTACGAGGCGGGAGTCGCCGGTATCGGGGCACCGACCGAAGTGTAGGGGGCGGCGTTGTGGCGGTCGGCCGGCGACTAGGCGCGGCGGAAGCTCAGGGTCTCGCCCTGCGCGCCCGATCGCCACAGGTCGTTGCACGCCTCGGCCATCGCGTCCAGGCCCTCGACCACCTGGCCCCAGACGATGCCCGGCACCCAGCCCACATCGCCGTTGAGCAGCAGGTTGTTGCGCTCGTAGAAGAGGGCGAGGTCCACCACCGTCTCCTGCTGGGCCTTTCCGTAGCCGTAGGCCTTCGTGCCCAGCTCCGCGCCGGAGAAGGTGAAGTAGCAGAGGTCGCCGGGGATGGGCGTGACCGTCGGGTTCTCCAGGGGCGGTTCCTGGGCCGCGAAGGGCGGGAAGAGGGCGTAGACCTCGTTGCGCGCGTACTTGGCGTGGTAGACGTCGGAGCCGAGGGGCAGCGCGTCCCACACCGCCTGGCAGGTGAGGGGCGCGCGGTCGTCGAGAAGTCGGGCGGTGCAGCGCACTGCGCGCTTGTCGAGCGCGACTTCGAGGTATCGGTCTGCCATTCGTGCCTCCCTGATGCTCTTGCGCTCGTGCCTGCCCAGTCCGGCACGGGCCAAGCCTGTGGGGCCCGAGGGGAGAGGGGCTAAAAAAAGACTGGAATATCTTCAGACTGTTCGGGTAGCCGGGCGCCCATGGCTTCACCGCAGGGAAACACCTCAGGAAGCATGCCCCGAGACAGACTCCGCCGCCGCTCCCTCCTCGCGGGAGCGGCGGCCCTCGCCACGGTGGGCACGGTCGGCGCGACCAGCGGATGCAGCCGGGTGGCCACCGCCGACACCGGGGACGGGGGCCATCTGCTGGAGCAGCTGAGGGCCAGGGGAACCGTACGGCTCGGCATCGCGGGCGAGCAGCCCTACGGCTACATCGGCAAGGACGGAAGGGTGACGGGGTCGGCGCCGGTCATCGCCACCCGTATCTTCAACGAACTCGGCATCGACCATGTCGAGCCGTTCCCCACCGACTTCGGCTCGCTGATCTTCGGCCTCAACTCCCTCCAGTTCGACGTGGTCGCCGCCGGGATGTACATCACCCCGGAACGCTGCGGGCAGGTCGTCTTCGCCGATCCCGAGTACCAGATGAAGGACGCCTTCATCGTGCGCAAGGGCAACCCGCTGAAGCTGCGCACCTACGCGGACCTCGGCAGGTCGAAGGCCCGCGTGGCCACCGGCATCGGCTACGCGGAGATCGACTACATCAAGGAGGCGGGGGTCAGGAAGGTCGACACCCTGCCGGACCAGCTGGCCGGTCTCCTCGCCGTCGAGCAGGGCCGCGTCGACGTGTTCGTCGGCACCGCGGTCACGGTGCGCAACGTGGTCAAGGAGACCGGGAGCAGCAAGGCGGAGGCGACCGCCGAGGTCACGCCCTATCTGGACGGCAAACCGGTCACCGACGTCGGCGCCTTCGCGTTCCGCAGGCCGGAGCGGAACCTGCGCGACGCCTACAACCGTGAGCTGCGCAAGCTGAAGCGAAGCGGTGAACTCCTGGAGATCATGCGGCCCTTCGGCTTCACGAAGGCCCAGATGACGACCATCACGGCCGAGGAGAAGTGCACACCATGAGTGAGATAAGCGCAGGCTTGTGGGAGCTGCTCCTCAAGGGTGTGTGGATCACGGTCCAGTTGACCGTCTACAGCGCCGCGCTCGGCGCCGTGGTCGCCTTCACCGTCGGCCTGGCCCGTACCCATCGGCTGTGGGTCGTACGTTTCCTGTCCGGGGCCTACTTCGAGGTGTTCCGCGGTACGTCCGCGCTGGTCCTGATGCTATGGGTGTTCTTCGTGGTGCCGCTGACCCTGGGCTGGCAGCTGGTCCCGATGTGGGCCGCCGTACTCACGCTCGGCTGCACCTACGGCGCCTACGGCTCCGAGATCGTGCGCGGTGCCGTCGCGGCCGTCGCGCCGGCCCAGCGCGAGGCGGGGATCGCACTGAGCTTCACACCCGCCCAGCGGCTGCGGAAGATCATCCTGCCGCAGGCCTGGCCCGAGATGGTGCCCCCCTTCAACAACCTGCTCATCGAGCTGCTGAAGGGCACCGCCCTGGTGTCCGTCCTCGGCGTGGGGGACATCACCTTCGCCGCCCAGCTGGTGCGTAACGCCACCGGACAGAGCGCTCCGGTGTACACGGTGATCCTGGTCATGTACTTCGTGCTCGCGTTCCTGCTGACCCGGGTGATGCGCCTGGTGGAGCGCAGGGCCAAGGCCGGCATCGGGCAGTCCCCGGCCGGCGGCGCCGCCGTGACGCAGAAGACCGGCCTCGGCCCGCAGCAGGACTTCGCCCGCAGCTGGTCCGGCCCCGGAGGTGCCTCGTGAACTGGAACTGGTCCACGCTCGGCGACTTCATGCCCCGGTTCTGGGACGGTGTCCTGGTGACGCTCGAGGCCCTGGTCCTCGGCTCGCTGATCGCCTTCGCCCTCGGACTGGTCTGGGCCCTCGCCCAGCGCTCGTCGCTGAAGGCGGTGCGATGGCCCGTCCTGGCCGTCACCGAGTTCATCCGCAACACCCCGCTGCTCGTGCAGCTTTTCTTCTTCTTCTACGTCCTGCCCGAGTGGGGCATCACCCTGTCCGCGCTGGCCACCGGCGTGATCGGCCTGGGCCTGCACTACTCCACGTACACCGCGGAGGTCTATCGCGCGGGCATCGACGGCGTTCCCGTGGGCCAGTGGGAGGCGGCCACGGCGCTCAGCCTGCCCCGTTCGCGCACCTGGACCGCGGTCATCCTGCCGCAGGCCCTGCGCCGCGTCGTGCCCGCCCTCGGCAACTACGTCATCGCGATGCTGAAGGACTCGCCGATGCTCATGACCATCGGCGTGCTGGAGATGCTGGGCGAGGCCCGCCAGTTCGGTTCGCGGACCTTCCACATGAACGAGCCGATCGTGCTCGTCGGCGTCGCCTTCATCGTCATCGCCTACCCCGCCTCCCTTCTCCTCCGAGCTCTGGAGCGCCGCCTTGCCCGCTGACACCACCCCCTCGACACAGACGGCCGGCCCCACGGTGGACGGCGACGAGCTGATCCGCTTCGAGAAGGTCACCAAGAGCTTCGGGTCCCACACCGTGCTGGACTCGCTGGACTTCTCCGTCGACTCCGGCAAGCACGTCACCCTGATCGGCCCGTCCGGCTCCGGCAAGACGACGATCCTGCGGCTGCTGATGACGCTGACGAAGCCCGACTCGGGCACGATCAGGGTCAACGGCGACTACCTCACCCACGAGGAGAAGAACGGCGCCCTGGTCCCGGCCGGTGAGAAGCACGTCCGCGAGGTCCGCAAGAACATCGGGATGGTCTTCCAGCAGTTCAACCTGTTCCCGAACATGAAGGTGCTGCGCAACGTCACCGAGGCGCCCGTCACCGTGCTCGGTCTGGCCAAGGACGAGGCCGAGCAGCGGGCCCGTGAACTGCTCGACCTGGTGGGCCTCGCCGACAAGGCGGACGCCTATCCGACCCAGCTGTCGGGCGGGCAACAGCAGCGGGTCGCGATAGCCCGGGCCCTCGCCATGCGCCCCCAGGTGCTGCTGCTCGACGAGGTGACGTCGGCGCTGGACCCCGAGCTCGTCGCGGGCGTCCTGGACGTCCTGCGCGACATCGCCCGCAGTACGGACATCACGATGCTCTGCGTGACCCACGAGATGAACTTCGCCCGGGACATCTCCGACCAGGTGCTGATGTTCGACGCGGGCCATGTGATCGAGTCCGGGTCGCCGGAGAAGATCTTCGGCGACCCCGACCACGAGCGCACCCGCGAGTTCCTGAGCGCGGTCCGCTGACGGAAAGCAACCGTCAGACCATGACTCGGGCATATGCCAGGGTGGCGCGTTCCTGCTGAGAGGCGTGGAACGCGCCACCAATCTTGTCAACCCCTGCCCTCTTCACCCCTCTTGGCGGCTATCGTGGACACAGCCAGGCTGTCCGGAAACGGCCCACAAAAGCGCAGGGGGAAACCGTGGCGCTGAAGCACGAGCCGACCGCCCCGAACCACTCGGCCCAGGACGCCCTCCGCGTCCTGGAGACGGTGGCCCGACACTCCACCGGCGTCACCGACACCGAACTCGCCCGTCGGACCGGTCTCGGCACGGAGCGGCTGACCGCCCTCCTGCGGATGCTGCGCAGGGAGGGATACGTCGAACAGGTCGCCGACGGGGAGTACGTCCCCGGTGCCTCCCTCAGCAGGCTGGGTTCCACGCACGGCCATGACCAGGCCCTGCGGGAGAAGCTCCAGCACACCCTCGACCGGCTGCGCGACTCCGTGGGTGCCGCGATCTACATCAGCCGCTACATAGACGGCGAGGTGCACGTCACCCAGTGCGCGGAGGGCCCGACCACGCCCGCCGTGCACGAGTGGGTCGACTTCCGCTCCTCCGCCCACGCCAGCGCGGTCGGCAAGAGCCTGCTCGGCCAGCTCGATCTCAACGGACGCCGCGACCACCTCGCCCGCCACAAGATGGCCCGCCTCACCTCGCGGACGATCACCAGCGAGCGGGTGCTGCTGTCCCGTCTGGACGCCCAGCCGCCGACGGTTCCCGTGCTCGACCTCCAGGAATACGCGGTCGGCACGGTCTGCGCGGCCGTCCCGATCACCGCCGGCTCCTCCGTGGGCTGCCTCGCCCTGTCCCTGCCGATCGAGCACGCCCACCGCCTGCGGCAGGCGGCGGAAACGCTGAACAAGGGGGCGGCGCCGGTCCTGCTCTCGCTGGCGATCTAGAACGAATCCGGCCACCGGGGGCGGCCCGCCTCCGGTGCCCCCGGGTATACCCCCGGGTGGTCATCAGCACCCTTTCGGACCAGGTAGTATTTCTTTTGTCGCCGACCGCGAGAGCGGAAGGCGAGAGTCATGCGCCGCTAGCTCAGTTGGTTAGAGCAGCTGACTCTTAATCAGCGGGTCCGGGGTTCGAGTCCCTGGCGGCGCACAGATGAGAAGCCCCTCGCGAGAGCGAGGGGCTTCTTTGCGATCCGCGCCCCTCGGACCTACGCCCTGGTGAGGAGCTCCTCCCGCCCCCGCGCCCGGTACTCGTCCACCAGCCCCGCCACATCCGCCCCGGTGAGCCGCCGGTAGCAGCGCTCCCCGGGCGGCCGCCACCACACCGGGTCGGCGCACCGGAACCCCTCCCGCCGCAGCCCCGCCCGATGGATCTTGTTCGTGGCCGTGACCGGCATCCGCTCCACGACCCGGACGAACCGGGGCGCCATCTTCGTCCCCAGATCCGGCTGGGCCAGCAGGAACGCGGCGAAGCCGAGCGGGTCGAAGTCACCGGCGACCGTCGCCATCACCTGGTCCCCGGCCACCGGATCCGGCACCGCGTACACGGCGACGGCGGCGGCACCCTCGTACCGGGCGAGGATGTTCTCGATCGTCGCGGCGGCGAGGTTCTCGCTGTCGACGCGCAGCCGGTCGTCCGTGCGGCCGGCGAAGTAGAGGAACCCGTCGGCGTCCCGGTAGAACAGGTCACCCGTCCAGTACCAGCCCGCCCGCCGCCTCGCCGCGTCCGCCTCGGGATTGCGCCAGTAGCCCTCGAAGGGGTTGGGCCCGCGGTTCACCAGCTCCCCTATCGCCTCGGCCCCGTTGCCGAGCCGGCCGGCCGCGTCGAACTCGGCCGGCGGGCACTCCTCGCGGGTGTCCGGGTCGAGTACCGCCAGGTCGTCCCCGGGGGCCGCCCGGCCGACCGCCCCCGGCGGGGTGCCAGGACGCCACTGGATCGCCGCGCCGCCCTCCGAGGAGCCGTACCCCTCCACCAGCCGCACCCCGAACCGCCGCTCGAAGGCCGCCGCGTCCACCGCCCCCGCCTCCGTGCCGAAGCCGAGCCGCAGCGGGTTGTCCCGGTCGCCGGGCCGCTCCTCGGTGGCCAGGATGTACTGGACGGCACGCCCCACATACGTGAAGTACGTCGCCCCGTACGCCCGTACGTCCGGCAGAAAGCCCGAGGCCGAGAAGCGCCGGCGCAGCGCCACCCCCGCACCCGCCGCGAGCGCGGGCGCCCAGTCGGCGATCACCGCGTTGCCGTGGAACATCGGCATACAGACGTAGTGCACGTCGTCCGGGCGCACCCCGAAGTGACCGACGAGTGAGTGCCCGGCGGCGGCCAGCCGGCCCTGGGAGCAGATCGCGGCCTTGGGGGCGCCCGTCGAGCCGGAGGTGAAGTACAGCAGGAGGCGGTCGTCCGGGGTGGCCCGGGACGCGTCCGGCTCCGCGTCGGCGTAGGGCGCGAGCAGTTCCTCGTAGGCGTCCGTGTCGGTCACCAGCAGGCGTACGCCGGGCAGTTCGAGCCCGTCGAGGAGCGGCAGGTGGGCGCGCTCGGTGACCACGACCCGGCACTCGGTGTGCCGGATGTCGCGGGCCAGTTCGGGGCCGCGTCGGGTGGGGTTGAGGCCGGCGACGGCCGCACCGGCGACGGCGGCCGCGCTCAGCCACAGCGGGTACTCGGGGGTGTTGTCGAGCAGGACCCCGACATGCGGTTCGGCGCCGGACGCCAGCAGGCCGGCCAGCAGCTCCGCGCGGGCCGCCGCGCCCGCCGCCATCTGGTGATGGCTGAGCACCCGCCCTTCGAACCACAGCCCCGGCCGGTGGTCGCCCCACCGTTCCCGCACCAGCTCCGCGACGGTACGCCTCATGGACTCCATGGACGCGCACGGTAATTGACGTACCGTCAGATGTGGAGACGCGTGCGTGCGGCCCCTTCTCCCCGCCGCTACGGCATGGTGCTGAACCCGCCGTCCCCCGCGAAGACTTCGGTGTACGTAACCATGAAGCCGACGCAGGACACGGCGACCACCCCGAGGAACACCAGGATGCCGATCGTGCCGGCCAGGGCCAGGCCGCGCGCCGGGGCGTGGGCGGTGGCCCGGTCGGGGCGCTCGGCCGTGTAGTGCACGGTGACGATGTCGCCCGGGACGGTCGTCCCCGGGCCGTTCGCCTCGTCGAAGCGGATCGTGAGGCCGTCGCCGCTGGTGAACTCGTAGACGTGGTGCTGGGTGGTGCTCACGGAGGTGTCACCGCCGCCACCGCTGGTCGTGGTGTACGCCCGCAGACAGCGCGCCTCGGCGACCAGTCCGCTGTTCCAGTTGCTCCTGAGCTGGAGCGAGCGCCTGACGACCACGGTCGCCATGGCCAGCACGCCGGCGATGATCAGGCTGGGTATGGCATAGAAAATGACGTCCATCGTTCTCCCCCGGTGGCCGGTACTGGCTCCACGCACGTCGTCATGGTCATGTCGACGTGCGTGGAACCTACCCGCCCGGACCACGGGAGAGCCTCAAGCAGGGCTCAGAAAGTGACGTCGGCGCACGAGTAGAACGCGTTCGCCGTGTCCGCGATCGTCCAGACCCCGAGGATGACGTGGTGACCGCTCAGCCCGGTGGGCAGGGTGCCGCTGTGGGAGAGCGTGGACGGCGGGCGCTGGTTGTTGTACGGCACCGTCAGGAACGGCGTGGTGTTCAGATCCGCGCGGGTCAGCGCGTGGTTCTGGTTCCAGCCGGCCTTCGTGACGTAGTACTTGAAGTCGGTCGTGGCGTGCGAGGCGGTGAACTGCCAGCGGAAGCTGTAGCTCTGTCCGCCCGTCACCCTGGTCGTGGGCCAGGCCGTGCCCGCGGGGGTCTTGGGCTGGTTGAGCTGGCCGAAGTTGGAGTGGCCCGCCGAACAGATCTGTCCGTCGGCCGGTCCGCCCGCGGGGAAGCCCTTGGGGCCCTCGACGCTCTGGGGCTCCCACTGGATGTCACCGCAGTTGGCCACGGACCCGCCGGTCGCGCACATCTTCTGCCGGCTGAGGGGCTGGTCGGTGTAGCCGTGGGCGCCGGCCGGGCCGGTGGAGAGCACGAAGGTGCCCGCCGTCGCGAGACCGATGACGGCCGCGTACACCTTGGCCTTCCCGGCCGCTTTCCCGGTCGCTCGCCGGGGCTCTTTCCTGGTCGTCCGTATGCGCATGCTGACGCTCCTGGAGGACGTGGGGGAGGTTCTCGTGAGCTGCGCGCGCGGTGTTCAGGTCTAGACCAAGTCTCAGATTATTGGTGTGAGTTCAACATGTCCATACCAATCACGACGATTCTCTGTGTCCCGTGTAGAACGCCACCGTCAGGTCCTTCACGAGTGCCTTGCGCTCGTAGTCGTCGAGCTCGACCAGGCCGCGCATGGTCAGCCGCGTCACCGTGTCCTGGACCGAGTCGACGACCGAGGTGAGCACCGTGTCCCGGTGCTGGGCGTCCAGCGCGGCGATCCGGCGGCGCTGCATCCGCGCCGCGACCTCGGGGGCGTACTCGATCCGCGTCGGCTGCGCCGAGAACACCTCCAGGCCCACCGGCGCCGCGTCCGCCGCCACCAGGCGGGTGAGCGTGTCGCCGACCGCGTCGACGTTGCGCAGGCTCACCGTGTCCTTCACGACGGGCGCCTCGGCCGGAACCTGCGGGAGCACCCGAGCGAGCGCCGACTCCACGCACTCGCGCAGATAGGTCTGGTGGTCGTCGATGCCGAGCAGGGCCCGCGCGGTGTCCTTGACCCGCCAGGTGACCAGGACGACCACCCGCAGCGGCACCCCGTTGGCGTCGACCGCCGGCATCGGCTCGCTGCGCCAGTGCCGCAGCCTTACGTCGACACGGCGGCGCAGCAGCAGCGGGTTCACCCACATCAGCCCGGTGCGCCGGATGGTGCCCCGGTAGCGGCCGAAGAGGCCGAGCACCCAGGCCCGTCCGGTGCAGCCGCGGGCCAGGCCGCCGAAGCCGAACAGACCGAGCGCCCCGGCTCCGGCGTACGCGGCCCACTGGGCGGGACCGAGCCCGGCACCCTCGTACCAGGGCAGCGCGCCGCCCAACTGGTGCGCGACGTCCCCGGACAGACTCTGCAGCACCCGTGCCGCGACCGGCGGCAGGACGCCCGACCACCACGAGGTGACGACACAGCCGGCCACCCCGCAGACGCCGGCCAGTACGCCCGCCGCGCCGGGCAGCACCCGTGCGGGGCGTTCCACCAGCTCCGGATCGACGACCGGCACCGGGCGCTCCCTGACCGGGACGGACCGGCGTAGGCGCGGCTGTTCACCGGTGCCGCGCCGGCGCCCCACGACGGCGGGCGCCGGCGGCACGGAGACGGGGTCGGGGTCGGGGTCGGGGTCGTCCCGGAAGAGGAGATGGACGGGGATCTCGGTGGTCGACTCGTTGTGGATGAGCCGGGCGGGCCGCGGAGCGCCGTTGTGCGGCGGGCCTTCGGACTCCGGCGTGTTCGACGTTGTCGTAGTCATACGTGCCTCCATGCCTCCGCGCGTGGAAGTGTGGTCATGAGCCGCGTCAGGCGAACAGCCGCCGCCAGGCCTCGGGCCCCGGGTGGCCGTCGGCCGCACCACCGCGCCGGCCCTTGGCGCGCGGGAACGCCTCGACGCTCCGCCGGTCCCCCACCGGGCTGCCCGTGACCCCGGAGCTGTCGGCCGGCGGAATGTCCCGCCCCTTCCTTTCCAGCAGGTAGGCCCAGGTCGTCGGGTCCGGCAGCCCGTCCGCCCCCGCCCCTTGCCAGCCCTGCGCCTCCTGGAACGCCTGGGTGGCCCGGCTGTCCGCGTCCGACCAGCGCGGGCCCGGCCCGGTGGCGTAGAAGCGGGCCCCGCCGCGGTCGACGAGGAGCCGGCCGAGCTGGGTGACGTAACGGTTGTCGGCACCCGGCCCGAAGTAGGCGTCGCCCGGGTAGTCGGGAACCACTTCCAGGGGCACGGCCGCGGGGGACCCCGAAACGCCCACGTCCTCCAGCACGCTCATGTAGCGGTACGCCACATAGCTGTCGGAATTGCTCCAGTAGGCGTACGGAGTGGCCTGCATCCGGGCGACCGGGGGCGTTTCCTCGTAGGCGAGGTATTCCGTGTGCGTGTAGTCCGTCCAGCCGCCGAAAAGGACGACGTGCGAGCCCTTCTCCGGGTTGTCGGGATTATGGAAGAGGAGAATGTCGCCGGGCTTGATCTCCTCCTTCGAAATGCGGACGCCGAACTTGTCCAGGCTGCCCGTCCATTCGTTGTCGCCGAGGTTCCAGGCCATCGAGACAAAGCCCGAGCAGTCCTGGCGGTACCCGTCGGACCAGTAGGCGCTCATGCTGTACGGGATCTCCGCGGCGGTCCATGTCCTGGCCCGGTCGATGATCGCGGCCCGGGTGGTCGGGGGCGCTTTCACGGTTGCGGGGCGGCCGCCGGGGCCATGCAGCGGAGCCTTGCCCCCCTGTGGGTTCTGGGGCTCGTCACCTGCGGGAACGCCCGGCCGAACGGGGCCGTGAGCGGCGGCGACGGCCGGCATCGAGTGGCTTGCGCCAAGGACCGCACCGGCCACCGCGGCCAGGACCAGCGCTCCGCGGGCCGCCGGGCGGACGAGCTGTCCCGACAGCGCGAAAGGGGACTCCCCCGCCCTCGGACGACCTCCCGAGGGGGCACCCCCGGCGCGATGCCAGTGAACACAGCCGGGGCAGTCGCAGCCGCTCGCGGGATCGAATTCCTCGAATTCCGGAGTCGCCATGCGATTCCCCTCACACTCCGGGCGGGTATCCCGGTGGAAGTAACCTCGCTTCTGCACGGTCGCAGTTTCTCAACTGTCGTCCGATGTCGCATGCTGACGGTCCGAATGATGTACGGGCCCTCCCGGAGGGCCTCCCGGCCGGTCTCCCGAACGGCTGCCGGACGCCGCCCCGGCCCGCCCTGCCGTCGGGAGCACCGCTCGGAGTCGGGTAGAGTTCTCGGGTCAGCGGGCGCCGCTAGCTCAGTTGGTTAGAGCAGCTGACTCTTAATCAGCGGGTCCGGGGTTCGAGTCCCTGGCGGCGCACCGACCGGAAGGCCTCTCGCAGCAGCGAGGGGCCTTCCGCCGTTTGGCCGGATACCCTCTCGCCATGGCGCGCGACCTGCAAGAGCGGATCAAGAAGCTCATCATCGACCGGCGGCTGCCCTCGGGGGCCGTGCTGCCGACCGAGCCCGAACTGATGAAGCTGCTCGGCGCCAGCCGGAACTCCGTGCGCGAGGCCCTCAAGGCGCTCCAGGCGATGGGCATCGTCGAGATCCGGCACGGCTTCGGGACGTACGTCGGGCCGATGTCCATGGCCCCGATGATCGAGGGGCTCGCCTTCCGCACGGTCGCCGGGCACCGTCGCGGCGAGGACTCCCTGCTCCAGCTCCTGGAACTGCGCGAGGCGATGGAGACCGGGCTCGTCTCGCGGCTCGCCGGCCGGGTCGCGCCGCGGGATCTCGTTGAACTGGATGGCCTCGTCGACCGTATGGAGAGGGAGGCCGCCGAAGGAGCCGGCCTCGCCGAGACGGACCGCGCCTTTCACGCCACCCTCTACCGGGGCCTTGGCAATGTATTGCTGAGCGAGGTCCTGGAGGCCTTCTGGGACGCCTTCCACCGCGTACGCACCGATCTGGCGGACGTGCCGCAGGACCCACGGGTCACCTGTCGGCAGCACCGGGAGATCCTCGACGCGGTCCGCTCGGGGGATTCCATACGGGCGGAGGAGGCGATAAGGGAGCACTTCGGCAACATCCGTACACGGCTGGCCTCAACGGAACCAATCGCACCCACAAGGCGTCCCAATTAGCGCGTATGACCGGTAAACACCGCGTTTCGCGTCTTGCGATCAAGCCGGACACCATAGAACCCTGGGCTCCAAGGGACTGCCGATGCACGGCAGTTGGGGGCACGGTCCGGTTGCGACGCGCGATGGGGATGGATGGGGGCCCCATGAGCGGATGCCGAGAGTGGGAATCATGCAACCGGAAGGTCTCGTTTCCATGTCTTTCCCGTGTGGATGACGTGGTGACACCGACCTGCCACTGATCCGTCCGCCACGGTCGAGGGGGACCAAAGCGGGCGAAAGACCGACGAACACGCATCTGACCTTGCGTGTTGGGGGGAATGACTCATGACGTCGACGCCGACGGGCGCCCGACAGAACTTCGATCCGTCAGAGACGACCCAGCTCAGGGTGCCGGGTCACAGATCCGGCAACACGGGCAGCTTCCGCAGAATCAAGAAGAACCTGCCGAGATACGACTACGAGCACTACAGCCGTCTCGCGGGTCCGCTCACCCAGCCCGACCCGCACCAGCCGTACAAGGTGCAGTACCGCACGCTGCTCTCGCAGGAGCCGCACCGCCTGCGCGCCGCGCTCATGCTGGGCGCGGCACCGCTGCTGTCACTGGTCCTGCTCGGCTGGCTGCTCCAGCCCGAACACTGGACCGAACGGGACTATCCCGCCTACGACTTCCTGCCGGCTCTCGACATAGTGATGCTGGTCTCGATCGGTCTGATCGAGTTCTTCCGCTGTATGAACGTGCTGTCGAACGCGCACGCCACCCTGGTCGCCCGCGACCCGATCCCGGTGGTGCCCGAGACCGGCACCAGAGTGGCCTTCCTGACCTCCTTCGTGCCCGGCAAGGAGCCGCTGGAGATGGTGACGAAGACCCTGGAGGCGGCCGTCCGGCTGCGCCACCGGGGCCTTCTGCACATCTGGCTCCTGGACGAGGGCGACGACGCGGAGGTGAAGGCGGTCTGCGAGCGCCTGGGCGTGCACCACTTCTCCCGCAAGGGCGTCGCCAAGTGGAACCAGGCCAAGGGTCCGCACCGCGCCAAGACCAAGCACGGCAACTACAACGCCTGGCTGGAAGCCCACGGCGACGACTACGACTACTTCGCCTCGGTCGACACCGACCATGTGCCGCTGCCCAACTATCTGGAGCGGATGCTCGGCTTCTTCCGTGACCCGGACGTCGGCTTCGTCATCGGCCCGCAGGTGTACGGCAACTACGACAACCCGATCACCAAGGCCGCCGAGTCCCAGCAGTTCCTCTTCCACGCCCTGATCCAGCGGGCCGGCAACGCCTACGGCGCGCCGATGTTCGTGGGCACCTCCAACGCCGTACGCATCAAGGCGCTGAAGCAGATCGGCGGTCTGTACGACTCGATCACCGAGGACATGGCGACCGGCTTCGAGATCCACCGCCACAAGAACCCCGCCACGGGCAAGAAGTGGCGCTCGGTCTACACCCCGGACGTCCTCGCGGTCGGCGAGGGTCCGAACGCCTGGACGGACTTCTTCACCCAGCAGCTGCGCTGGTCCCGGGGCACGTACGAGACGATCCTCAAGCAGTACTGGAAGGGCTTCTACTCGCTGCCGCCGAGCAAGCTCTTCAACTACACCATGATGATCATCTTCTACCCGATGTCGGCCCTCAACTGGATCCTCGCGGCGCTGAGCTGCGCGCTGTTCCTGGGCCTGGGCGCCTCGGGCGTGAACATCGACCCGACGGTCTGGCTGATGCTGTACGGCAACGCGTCCGCGCTGCAGATCGGCCTGTACGTCTGGAACCGCCGGCACAACGTCTCCCCGCACGAGCCCGAGGGCTCCGGCGGTGTGGCGGGCATGATCATGTCGGCGCTCTCCGCGCCGGTCTACGCCCGCTCGCTGATGGACGCCGTGCTGCGGCGCAAGAGCAAGTTCGTGGTGACCCCCAAGGGTGATTCGGCGAGCCCGGACACGCTGTTCGGGACCTTCCGGATCCATCTGTTCTTCATCCTGGTCTTCGCCGGTTCGATCGCCGCCGGCCTGTTCCTCGGCCACGCCCACCCGGCGATGATCACCTGGGCCTCGTTCGCCCTGCTGATCACGGCGTCGCCGATCCTCGCGTGGCGCTGGACGCTGCGGCAGGCGAAGCGGCGGCCGGCCGCCGTGGCCGACCCGGCCGAGCCGCCGGACGCCCCGGTGACACCGCCGCAGCCCGCTCCGGCGCACGCGCGGCCCAAGCCCAGCTGGGCCGCGGACGCGGGGAACGCCACGGGCTCCGCCGGCTCCGCGGACTCCACGGCCGCGGGGAATGACCAGACCATGCAGATCGCCCTTGGGGGACACAAGAAATGAAGGACCAGGCCGGCCGCCGCCGCGCTCGTCGCATCGCGATAAGCGGGGCGGTGGTCCTCGCACTGGCCGGGATGAACGGGCCGTGGCTGTACCGCTTCGGAACGGAGAAATACCACCAGTACACGATCAACAAGCCCGAGTACAAAGCCGCCAACGGCCACTGGGACGTCATCGACTTCCCCGAGGAGTACCGGCTGAACACGATCCACGCCGCGCTCCTGCACACGGGCAAGATCCTGCTGATCGCGGGCTCGGGCAACAACCAGGACAACTTCGACGCGAAGAAGTTCGACACCCGGATCTGGGACCCGGAAAAGCGCACCATCAAGAAGATCCCGACGCCGAAGGACCTCTTCTGCACGGGCCACACACAGCTCGCGAACGGCAATCTGCTCATCGCGGGCGGCACCAAGCGGTACGAGAAGCTGAAGGGTGACGTCACCAGGGCCGGCGGCCTGATGATCGTCCACAACGAGAACCCGGACAAGCCGATCACCCTGCCCGCGGGCACCGCGTTCACCGGCAAGCGGAACGGCAAGACGTTCGTGTCGAAGGACCCGGTGCTCGTACCGCGCGCGAAGAAGGTCTTCGACAAGGCGACGGGCAGGTTCCTGCGCAACGACCCGGGCCTCGGCCGCATCTACGTCGAGGCGCAGCGCAGCGGGCAGAAGTACGAGACCGGCACGCAGGACAACTACCGCATCGGGGGCCTGGCCGGCGCGAGCGCCCGCAACACCTACGGCATCGCCCAGAAGCTCGCCCTCGACAAGAAGGACTTCCAGGGGATCAGGGACGCCTTCGAGTTCGACCCGGTCGCCGAGAAGTACATCAAGGTCGACCCGATGAACGAGGCCCGCTGGTATCCGACGCTGACCACCCTGTCCGACGGCAGGGTCCTCAGCCTCTCCGGCCTGGACGAGATCGGTCAGCTGGTGCCGGGCAAGAACGAGGTGTTCGACCCGAAGACCAAGAAGTGGACGTACACGAAGGGCGTCCGGCAGTTCCCGACGTACCCGGCGATCTCGCTGATGCAGAACGGCGAGCTGTTCTACTCGGGCGCGAACGCCGGATACGGCCCTGACGACGTGGGCCGTGACCCCGGCGTCTGGGACCTGGCGAGCAACAAGTTCACCAAGCTCCCCGGGCTGAGCGACAAGAACATGCTGGAGACGGCCGGGACCGTGCTGCTGCCGCCGGCGCAGGACGAGAAGTACATGGTCGTCGGGGGCGGCGGGGTCGGCGAGTCCAAGCTGTCCAGCAACCGGACGCGGCTCATCGACCTCAAGGCGAAGAACCCGCGCTTCGTGGACGGGCCGACGCTGGAGAAGGGCACGCGCTACCCGCAGTCCTCGATCCTCCCCGACGACACGGTCCTGGTCTCCGGCGGCTCGCAGGACTACCGCGGACGCGGCGACTCGAACATCCTCCAGGCCCGGATCTACGACGCGAAGACGAACGGCTTCAAGCGCGTCGCCGACCCGCTGGTGGGCCGCAACTACCACTCGGGGTCGATCCTGCTGCCCGACGGCCGGGTGATGTTCTTCGGCTCCGACTCGCTGTACGCGGACAAGGCGAACACCAAGCCCGGCGTGTTCGAGCAGCGCATCGAGATCTACACCCCGCCGTACGTCTACCGGGACTCACGGCCCTCCCTCTCGGGCGGCCCGGGGACCCTCGCACGCGGGGCGTCGGGCACGTTCAAGTCGGCGCACGCGTCGTCCATCAAGACGGCGCGCCTGATCCGCCCGAGCGCGTCCACGCACGTCACGGACGTGGACCAGCGGTCGATCGCGCTGGACTTCAAGAAGTCGAAGGACGGCATCACGGTGACCGTCCCGAAGAACCGCAACCTGGTCGAATCCGGCTGGTACATGCTGTTCGTGACGGACGACCAGGGGACCCCGAGCAAGGCCCAGTGGGTGCGGGTTCCCTGACCTCCCGCGCTCATACGTGACTGGGGGCGCCCTCCGCAGCGGAGGGCGCCCCCAGTCACGTACGGGCTTCCCGTCTCGTACGGGCAACCCGTCACGTACGAGCTACCCGTCACCTACTGGCTACTTGGACGCGCGGGCCAGCTTCAGCGCATAGTCGGACCACCACTCGCCCGCCTTCGGGCCGCCCTTGCACGTGCCGTCCGACTCGCCCGGGCGTTTGACCCACACATACGCGTCCACCAGCGGATCGGCCGTCTTCGTGGACGGGGTCTCGCCCAGCGCCCGCCCCGGCGGGTTGCACCAGTTCTCGTCCGCCTTGCCCGCCGTGTACGGCCCGTTGCCGTTGCGGCTCGTGTCGATCACGAAGTGCTTGTCGCCGACCTTCGCCGACAGCTGCTTGCCGTACGCGATGGAGTCCCGCGTCGTGTAGAAGTTGGAGACGTTGACCGCGAAGCCGTCGGCCCGGTCGACGCCCGCCCGCTGGAGCGGCTGGAAGATCTGGTCGGGGTGGCCCCAGCCCGCGTTGCCCGCGTCCAGGTAGACCTTGGTGTTCTTCAGCGCTCCGAGCTTGGCGATCGCGCCCTTGAGCAGGTCGTAGCGCTCCTCGTGGAACTCGTCCGGCGTGCAGCCGTCGACGATGTGCAGCAGCGCGTCCGGCTCCAGGACCACCGTCGTGTTCCGGTCCCCGATGCCCTTGGTCACGCCGTCGATCCAGGCCCGGTACGCGTCGCCGTCCGCGGCGCCGCCCTGCGAGAACTGCCCGCAGTCGCGGTGCGGAATGTTGTAGAGGACGAGGAGCGCGGTGCGGTCCGCCTTCTCCGCGGCCTCCGTGTAACCGCGCGCCTCCGCTTCCGGGTTCTCCGGCCCGATCCACTCCCCCGTCGGCTGCTCCGCTATCTTCCGGATTTGCTCGGCGTCGTCCTTCCTGCCCGCTCTCGCGTAGGTGGCGAGCTGCTCGGCCGCGTTCCCCTCGGGGTTGACCCAGAACGGGTCCGAGCCTTTCGGCCGCTGCGCGATGTCAGCGCCCCCGCCGCCCTTCTTGCTGTTGTCCTCGGGAGCGGAACACCCCGCCAGCAGCAGCGCGGCCCCCGCCAACGCCACGGCCGCCAGTGCCCCGGCCCCCCTCTTCCCGTACATCCAACTCCCCCTTGGGTGTACTGCCCGAAGTCTCAATCCTGACATAGGTGTTGCGTCACCGAAGGCGACAATCAACCCTTGTCGGTGAGCTGTTACAGCCCCGAACGCCCCCTAGGCCGCAGCGCTCATACGTTCTAGAGTGGCCCCCGACAGCCCTGGCCCCCGGCCTGTTCGCGCCATCCGCGACACCTGGATCGACCCCCACACCTCCCGCGCCGACGCCGGGTTACTCCCGCAGCCCGTGCGCGCGCGGTCGAGGACCGGTCCGGTCGGCGGCCCCGGGGGGAGCGGGCCGTCGGCCGGGCCAGGTACGTGTGCGCGAGCCGCTACGGTCCGCTGCCCGTCAGGTAGGCGTTGACCACCACGTTCGCCGTGTAGCCGCCGCTGTCGCGGTCGAAGGAACCGCCGCAGGTGATCATCCGCAGTTCGGCCCGGCCCGGCTTTCTCGGTCCGTAGGCCTGCTGGGCGTCGAAGCGGTCGCGGGCGAGGACCTGTACGTCGTCCACGGTGAACTCGGCGACCCGGCCGTCGTCACGGACCACCCGGACCGCGTCGCCGGGCCGCAGCGTGCTGAGCTTGTAGAAAATGGCGGGCCGGGTCTCGGTGTCGACGTGCCCCACGAAGAGGGCGGTCCCGGCCGCCCCGGGTTTCACCCCGGCCGCGTACCAGCCGACGACTCCCGGCTGGTCGAACGGCGGTGGCTGCACGGCGCCGTGCCCGTCGAGGCCGCGCGCCACCACGGGGGCCTGCACGCCCATCGCCGGGATGTCGACGCGCTGCGGCAGCGCCTCCCCGAGCGGTTCGGCGGAGTGCGGCAGTTCCACTTCGAGCGGCCGCCCGACCGCCGCCACGTCCCCGGTGGTCCGCGCGGACATCCCCGGCGGTACGTCGGTCACCTGCCGGCCCCACAGCCACAGTCCGAGCAGCAGCACCGCCCAGGAGATGCCCATCAGCAGACGACCGTTACCGGAGGAACGCTCCCGGTCGGACATGTCACTCACCGCTTCCGGCCGTACGGCCGTACGGCCGCGTCATCTCGGTCATGGCGTTCAGCCCGTTTCGCTCTGTCCGTTCCGCTCCCTGTTCCGGTCAGCCCGGCCCGCTCCGGTCAGTTCGTTCCGCGGTTCCGGCGGGCGGCGCCGCGTACCGCGCACGCGGCGATGCCCGCGAGGGCGAGGCCGACGAGGACGTTCCCGGCGCCGGTCTCCCGGGCTTTCTCGGACGCGAGGTGTGCCGTGCCGCCGCCGCCCGCGTTCACGGGCGCGACCGGAGAGGCGGGCGCGGCCGAGGAGAGGGGCGCGACAGAGGAGAGGGGCTCGACAGGAGAGAGGGGCGCCGCGGGGGAAGGGGGCACGGCCGAGGAGAGGGGCGCGGCCGGGGAAAGGGGCGCCGTCGGGGCCTCGGCGGGGGTCGCCGGGGACGCCCCGGCGACGGTGAGCGCGGCCCTGACCTTGTCGTCACGGCCGTCGCAGCTGATCAGGACGTCGTAGCTGCCGGGCGCCAGCAGCGTACGGACCCGGCTCTCGCCGACGAGGACGCCGTCCTTGCCGACGAGTGGCGTGTCCGCCACGAACGCGTCCGATGCCGCCGTGCCGGTCCTGCCGTCGCAGCCCCGCGCCGCGAGCCTGATGTCGCTGCCCGGGGCGGGGGACGCCGGGGACACGCCGACGCCCGTCGAGGCCGCCGCGTACGACGTGGGGGTGAGAGCGGCCGCGACGACCGCGCCCGTACAGACAGTGAGTCGCAATGAACCCATCGTGAACCTCCAGATACCTGGAGACTCCTCCTCGGGGCGCGGTCCCGCATCCGCAGAGCGGGGCCGACTGCTCCGTACGGGTGCTTCGGGTTTCAGACCGGGCCCTCGCGTTGCGAACCCGGCGTTCAGGGTTTCCGATCCATCAGATCCACCAGATCCACCAGATCCACCAGATCAATGAGATCCATGAGCTCCATGAGATCCATCAGATCCAGTCGACGAGGTCCGCGATGGAGTCGACGACCTTCGAGGGCCGGTACGGGTAGTTTTCGACCTGGTCGGGTCCCGTCAGGCCCGTGAGCACCAGGAACGTCTGCATCCCGGCCTCCATCCCGGCCAGCACGTCGGTGTCCATGCGGTCGCCGATCATCGCGCTGGTCTCGGAGTGCGCCCCCAGGGTGTTCAGGCCGGTGCGCATCATCAGCGGGTTCGGCTTGCCCGCGAAGTACGGCTTCTTGCCGGTCGCCTTGGTGATCAGGGCCGCGACGGCGCCCGTGGCGGGCAGCGGGCCCTCGGCGGACGGCCCGGTCTCGTCGGGGTTGGTACAGATGAAGCGGGCCCCCTTGTTGATCAGCCGGACGGCCTGGGTCATCGCCTCGAAGGAGTACGTGCGGGTCTCGCCGAGCACCACGTAGTCCGGCTCGTGGTCGGTCAGCACGTACCCGATGTCGTGCAGCGCCGTGGTCAGGCCGGCCTCGCCGATGACGTACGCCGTGCCGTCGGGCCGCTGGTCGCCGAGGAACTGGGCGGTGGCGAGCGCCGAGGTCCAGATGTTCTCGACCGGCACGTCCAGGCCCATGCGCCGCAGGCGGGCGTGCAGGTCGCGCGGGGTGTAGATCGAGTTGTTGGTGAGGACGAGGAAGGGCTTGCCGGACTCGCGCAGCTTCTTTATGAAGGCGTCCGCGCCGGGGATCGGGACGCCCTCGTGGATGAGCACACCGTCCATGTCGGTGAGCCATGACTCGATGGGCTTGCGCTCTGCCATGTGCGATCTCCTGCCGTACGCGGTGGCTGCGTGAGTCCCAGCAGCGTCGACGTCCAGCGTAGCGATCAGGGTGGGGGACGGTCGGCGGCGGTCGGCGGCGGTCAGCGGCGGTTGCGGTGGAGCAGTGGGCCGGCCGCGGCCAGCAGGACGCCGCCCACGACCAGCAGCAGGGTTCCGAACACCGCCCCGAGCCCGTGCGGTGCCCGCGGCCCCGTCCGGGCCAGCTCCTCGGCCCCGTCCTCCCGCGGCAGCGGGGACCCCGTCGGCGCGGGGGAGGCGCTGCCGTCACCGGCGTTGCTGTCGTCACTGCTCGTGTCGCCGTCACCGCTCGTGTTGCCGTCACCGCTCAGGTTGCCGTCACCGTTCTCGGTGCCGTCACCGCTCCCGGTGCCGTCGCCGTTGCCCTCGCTCGCGTTGCCCTCGCTCTCATTGCCGTCGCTCGCGTTGCCGTCGCCGTTGCCGGCGTCGACGACGACCTGGAACCGGTAGTCGTTCGACTGCCCCACCCAGTCCCCGTCGGCGCCCCGCCGCTGCACGATCGCCGCGTTCGCCACCACGGCGTCGGGCACGGTGCCCGCGGCGACCGTGAGCCGCACCTTGACCGTGAGCGTCCGTCCCGGCGCGACCGTGAAACCGGGGAAACCGTCGTCGAAGACCCCGACCAGCTCGTCCTGGTCGGTGCGCTCGAAGGTGACGGGGTGCGGGCGGGCCCCTTCGAAGAACTCCAGCCGGGGCTGAGTGACGGTCAGCACGCGCTTCTCGTCGACGAGTACGACGACGGGGTGGATGTTCCCGCACGGGTGGGCGGTGGTGTTCTTGAGGTCGATGAACCAGGTGCCCTCGGCGCCACCGGCCTCGTAGGAGCCGGGGCCGCCGTGAATGCGGGTGGCGAGGGGGAAGGCGCCGACGACGGGGGTGGTGCAGGTGGGGCTACGGTCCGCCGGGAGGGGGACCGCCAGGCTGGTGGCCACCGGGCTGGAGGCCACCGGGTTGGTGACCGCCGGGCTGAAGGGCGCCGGGCTGGAGACCGCCGATACGAGGGCAGCCGGTCTGGGGCCAGCTGATGCGAGGGCAGTCGATCTGCGGGCAGCCGATTCGTGGGCAGCCGATTCGGGGTCCACGGATACGGGGTCCACGGATACGCGGTCCACGGATACGGGGACCGCCGGGAGAGCGGCTGCCGGGGTGGGCGCCTGCGCGAGGAGGGCTGCGGCGGCGAGGGCGAGTGGCAGAGACGAAAGCGTGCGCAGTCGCATGAACATATGAACTGCCATATGCATCGGACCCCGGCTCCGGGGCCTCGCCACGCCCTGCACCCCCCTTCCGATGTCCGAATTCCCCCCGGTCAGCCGAACAACTCGCCTTCTTCCGGCCGCCCTCCGTTACCCGTCCGCCCGCCCGAACAGCGGCGCGAGCAGCAGCTGGGCCGCTCCCTCGGCGACCCCGCGCTCCCCGCCCGGCGCGATGCGTACCGGAACGGCCGCGGTCGTGCCCTCACGGCGGGCGCGTTCGTCGAGAACGGCGCCGACCCCGCGGACGAACGCCTTGGGGTGGGCGGCGACGGTACGCCCGCCGAGCAGTACCAGGTCGATGTCGAGCAGTCCGGCCAGATTCGCGGCGCCCGCGCCGAGGACCCGCGCGGCCTCGTCGACGGCACCGCGGGCCACGGCGGCCAGGCACAGCGCCTCGATGCAGCCGCGGTTGCCGCAGCCGCACGGCGGTCCGTCCAGCTGGATGACCTGATGCCCGAACTCCCCCGCCCCGGTCCTGGCCCCCCGGTGCACGGCCCCACCGATGACGAGCCCGGCACCGAGCCCGGTCCCGAGGTGCAGGTAGGCGAAGGACGCGGAGGAACTCGCGGGCCCCGAGGATTCGGCGGAACCCCACGGCGGGGCGTACACCCCGTTCACCCCGTACGCCCCGTAGGCCTCGTGATCGCCCTCGACCACCCCGCCCACAGCCAGCCCCAGCGCCGCCGCGTTCGTGTCCTTGTCCATGACCACGGGCACCCCCAGCCGCCGGGCCAGCGCCTCCCGCAGCGGAAACCCGTCCCACTCGGGGAACCCGGTGACCCGGTGCAGCACTCCGTGCACGTGGTCGAGCGGTCCGGGCAGCGCGACGCCGACACCGAGCACCGAGACCGAGCCCCCGGCCGCCAGCAGCGCCTCCACCTCCCGCGCCGCCCCTTCCACCAGGGTCTCGGCGCCCGCCCCCAGGTCCAGCGGCGCCCGGCGCTCCGCGACCACCGCACCCGTCAGATCGCAGAGCAGCGCCCGCAGCTCGTCCCGGTCCAGATGCAGCCCCACCGCGTGTCCGGCGCCGGGCACCAGGCACAGCACGGTTCGCGGCTTGCCGCCCGTCGAGGCGCGGCGGCCCGCCTCCGCCACCAGACCGTCCGCCCGCAGCCGGGCGGTGATCTTGCTGACGGCCTGCGGGGTCAGCCCGGTCCGCTCGGCGAGTTCGAGGCGGCTGATGCCGGCCGGCCCGGCGGTGCGCAGCAGATCGAGCACCAGCGCCGCGTTGTGCCCGCGCAGCCCCAGCAGATTGACGCCCGCCTTCACACCCGACTTCGCACCCGGCTTCACCCCGGCCCCCGTCTCCGACGCCACTGCGGGCCTCGCGCCCGCCGTCCCACCCGACTCCTCGTTGCTCCTGTTCACGTAGGCCATTCTCCCCCGCGCTTGCACTTTGGCAACAGCGTTGCGAAAGTAGAACCATGAGTGGATCCATGACTGGCACAGCTTCCGGCTCCGGCACCCCCCTCCGCGTGGCCCTGGTCGGCTACGGGCTCGCGGGCTCCGTCTTCCATGCCCCGCTGATCGCCGCCACCGAGGGCCTCGCGCTCGACACGGTGGTCACGACCAGCCCGGAGCGGCAGGAGCAGGCCCGCGCCGAGTTCGGCGACAGCCTCAGGTTCGCCGCGACCCCCGACGACCTCTGGTCCCGCGCCGACGAGCTGGACCTGGTCGTCATCGCGTCCCCGAACAAGACGCACGTCCCGATCGCGACCGCCGCCCTCAAGGCCGGCCTCCCCGTCGTCGTGGACAAGCCCATCGCGGGCACGGCGGCCGAGGCACGCGAGCTGGCCGCCCTCGCCGACGAACGCGGCCTGCTGCTCTCCGTCTTCCAGAACCGCCGCTGGGACAACGACTTCCTGACCCTCCGCAAGCTGCTCGAGGAGGGCGAGCTCGGCGACGCCTGGCGCTTCGAGTCCCGTTTCGAGCGCTGGCGCCCGCAGCCCAAGGGCGGCTGGCGTGAGTCCGGCGACCCGGCAGAGATCGGAGGTCTGCTCTACGACCTCGGCAGCCACCTCGTCGACCAGGCGCTGGCCCTCTTCGGCCCCGCCGCCTCGGTGTACGCCGAGTCGGACGTCCGCCGCCCCGGCGCGGAGACCGACGACGACACGTTCATCGCGGTCACGCACACGAACGGCGTCCGCTCCCACCTCTACGCCTCCGCGACCGCGGCCCAGCTCGGCCCGCGCTTCCGGGTGCTCGGCTCACAGGCCGGTTACGTGAAGTACGGCCTCGACCCGCAGGAGGCCGCCCTGCGTGAGGGCGATCGGCCCACGGGTGACGGGGACTGGGGCGTCGAGCCCGAGTCGCTGTGGGGCCGCGTCGGCGCCGGCGAGTCCCCGCTGAGCGGCGGCGGCACCCCCGTACCCACGCTGCCGGGCGCGTACCCCGCCTTCTACGACGCCGTGGCGAAGGCGCTGCGCGAGGACGGCCCCAACCCGGTGACCGCGTACGAGGCCGCGGACGCCCTGGACGTCCTGGAGGCGGCCCGCCGCTCCGCCCGCGACGGCGAGACCGTGATCGTGTGACCAAGGAGACCGACGAGACCGAGGAGGCCCAGGTGACTGAGGAAATGCAGATGACCGAGGTGACCGAGGTGACCGAGGCGGCCAAGCCCCCGACGATCCCCGAACTCGAAGCCCAGGAGCGCCGTTTGACGCTCCCGCACTTCACATACGACGACGCGTGGGCATTCGGCAACCTGCTGGTGGAGCTGGCACGGCGGCGCTGCGCCCCCGTGGCCGTCGACATCCGCCGCGGCGGACAGCAGCTCTTCCACGCGGCACTGCCCGGCTCGACCCCGGACAACGACGCCTGGATCGACCGCAAACGCCGCGTCGTCGAGCGCTACGGCAGTTCGTCCTACCTCGTCGGCTGCCGCTTCCGCGCCAAGGGCACGACGTTCGAGGAATCCTCGCGCCTGGACCCGGACAAGTACGCGGCGCACGGCGGCGCGTTCCCGATCACGGTGGAGGGCGCGGGCGTCGTCGGCACGGTGGTGGTCTCCGGACTCCCGCAGGTGGAAGACCACGCACTGGTGGTGGAGGCCCTGGAGCAGTTCATGACCAGGCCCTGGAGCAGTTCCTGAACACCCGACGGAACAGACCCCCGCACCCTGTCAGGGGCGCGGGGGTCTGTTTTTTCAGGGGCGCGGGGAACTGCGCGATCAGCCACACACAACCCGCGGCTCACGAACCCTCCGCAGCCCCCGCCCCCACCCCCGCCCCTGCCTCACCCAGCGGAGCGCCTACGCATCCTTGAACTCCTGCCGCTGACGCCCGAGCCCCTCGATCTCCAGCTCGACCACGTCACCCGCCCGCAGGTACGGCTTCGGCTCGGGCCGTCCCATCGCGACCCCGGCCGGCGTACCGGTGTTGATGACGTCACCCGGGTACAGGGTCATGAACTGGCTGACGTACCGCACCACTTCGGCGACCGGGAAGATCTGCTCGGCCGTCGTGCCGTCCTGCTTCAGCTCGCCGTTGACCCAGAGCCTGAGCGCGAGGTCCTGCGGGTCGGGGACCTCGTCCGCCGTCACGAGCCAGGGGCCCAGCGGGTTGAACGTCTCGCAGTTCTTGCCCTTGTCCCAGGTACCGCCGCGCTCGATCTGGAACGCGCGCTCGGAGACGTCGTGCGCCACCGCGTACCCGGCGACATGCGCGAGCGCCTCCTCGTGCGACTCCAGGTAGCGGGCCGTACGTCCGATGACGACCGCGAGTTCGACCTCCCAGTCGGTCTTGGCCGACCCGCGCGGCACGAGCACCGTGTCCTGCGGGCCGACCACCGTGTCCGCCGCCTTGAAGAAGATCACCGGCTCGGTGGGCGGCTCGGCGCCGGTCTCGCGGGCGTGGTCGTGGTAGTTCAGACCGATGCAGACGACCTTGCCGATCCGGGCGAGCGGCGGTCCGACGCGCAGCCCGGCCGCGTCCAGCGCGGGCAGCTCACCGGCCTGTGCGGCGGACCGGATCCGGCCGAGCGCCGCGTCGTCGGCGAGCAGCGCACCGTCGATGTCCGGGACGATGCCCGACAGGTCCCGCAGGGTCCCCTCGGCGTCGAGCAGCGCGGGCCGCTCCGCCCCGGCCGTACCGACTCGCAGCAGCTTCATGATCACAATCTCCCTCGATCGCGGCAGCCCGGTCCGATGGGTGCAGCCATCGGAGGACTGGTCGATCCTCCAAGGCCGACGTGCACTCCGCAATACCTTGTTCACGGACTGGACTCAGGAGGACCGCTTCAGGAGAACCGCTTCAGGAGGACCGCTCCGGTACCGGGTACAGCGCCGCCCGCTCGACCGCGCTCCACGTCGTGCTGGTCACCACGTACAGCGCGGCGGCCAGCGGCACGAACGCCACGGTGAAGAGCGTGAAGAAGGACATCAGCGGCATGAACCTGTTGATCGCGCCCAGCCCCGGCACCTGCTGCTCGCCGTCGCCCACCGGGAGCGGGTTCGCCGCCATCGTCCGCTTCGTACGGCGGTAGTTGAAGGTCGCGACCGCCGCGACGATCGCGAAGAGGCCGAGGTAGACCAGCCCCTGCGTCCCGAACGGCCCGCCGTCGCCCAGCGCGTCCGCCCAGCGGTCGCCGAGGGGCGCGGTGAACAGGGTGTGGGTCAGCAGTTCGTTGCCTTCGCCGCCGATCGTCGTGTTCGAGAACAGGTGGTAGAGGAGGAAGAAGGCGGGGAGCTGGAAGAGCCCGGGCAGACACCCGGACAGCGGCGAGACCTTCTCCTCGGCATGCAGTTCCAGCAGCGCCTTCTGGAGCTTCTCGGGGTTCTTGCCGTGCTTCTTGCGCAGCTCCGCGACCTGCGGCTGGAGCCTCGCCCGCGCCCGCTGCCCACGCGCCGACGCCCGGGACAGCGGGTGCACCAGGAGCCGTACGAGCGCGGTGAACAGGACGATCGCGGCCGCCGCGGCGGAGGCGTGGAACAGCGGCTGGAGCACGTCGGCGAGTTGCTCGACCAAGCCGGCGAAAACGGACATGACAGTGGACATGAAGGTGAACATGGGTGAGCCCTCCGGGGGCCTCGTCGTGCCGGGGATACGCATGGCGGCATGACGACCCGCGCGGGGTCACCGGAGATTCAGGGGATCCCTACGCGGCCGTCAGGAGGGCGTGTCCGGGCGCTCGGGGGCGCGTACGCCCCGATGCGTCGGGATCGCGTTGGGGCAGGAACGCCGTGCGCTGCTCGCGGTCGCGGATGGCCGTCCGTACGCGCGTACGCGGGACGGCGGGCGCGCAGCGCGCGGCGATCAGCGCGCAGGCGGCGAGCGCGGAGCCGGCCGCGGCGGTCGCGGCGAAGGCGACGGCGGCGGAGAGACTGCCGGCGTCGAGGACGGCCAGCTCGAGGAGGAGCACGAGCAGCACGGCGGCGGGGCGCATGGCGACCCAGGTCCGGATCATGAACTGCCCCTCCCCTCCTGCTCGCACATCCTTTTGAGGCTCCCTGCCGTTTATACAGGATCCGCGGCAGAGGATCCGCTCCACCCGGTCGTCGTCTCCGCCGGCGCTGTCGGCGCCGGCGGCAGCGGCGTTCAGCGTGGCGGGGCTTCGGGAGCCCGAGGACGACGGGGTCCAGCCGGTTCACGAGCGGGACTTAGCGAGGAGCCCGAGGACGCATGGAGGCGAGCTTGCCCCACACCACCAGGCGGTAGCGGGAGGTGAACTCGGGGGTACAGGTGGTGAGCGTGAGGTAGTAGCCGGGGCTGCGGTAGCCGTACGCGGGCCGGACGGTGCTGCGGGGCACCCGCGCGATGACGCCCCCGTCGCTCGCCGAGGTCTGCGGGAGGGTCCGGTCGACGACGTACGTGTAGGTGGCCGTCCTGGTCTCCACCTCGACGGTGTCACCGCGGCGGAGCCGGTTGAGATACCGGAAGGGCTCGCCGTGGGTGTTGCGGTGCCCGGCGAGGGCGAAGTTCCCGGCCCGGCCCGGCTGCGCCGTCTTCGGGTAGTGGCCGACGTACCCGTGGTTGAGCACGCTCGCCTTGCCGATGCCTTCGGCGACGGGGACCCGGAGGGAGAGGCGGGGGATGGTGAGGACGGCGTACGCCTGGGAGGGACGGGGCTGGGGGGCCGGGGTCGCGTGGGCCGCGTTTCCGTCCCGGGACGGGCCGGCGCTCGCGGACCCGTCGCCCCCGTCGCCCCCGTCGCGCCCGGACCTGTCGCCGTCCGCCGCCGCCGTGCTCGCGGACTCCGGTGCCGACGGACTGCCCCACTCCCGCTCCAGCGCCCGCACCCCGCGCTCGGCGTCCCGCTGGGCCTGCCGGTTGGTCCACCACAACTGGTGGACGACGAGGAGCAGGAGGACGACCCCTACGGTGACGAGGAGTTCCCCGCCGGTCCAGAGCGTGCGCCGGCGGAGGTCACGTCGCCGCCGAGTGCGCTGCTGCACCACCGGCACACCGGGAGCCCGCATGCGTACGCCTCCTTCACCGGGCCCGCACGATAAGGGCTGCCCCTTCAAGTCACCAGCCCCGTACGCCTCCGCACCCCCCATGTCTTCGTCGACGGGCTCTTCATACACAGGTTAGGGAAAGGGCTGTCACAACCCTCGACAACCTCACCCGGCACACCCGATGCTTCGTCATGCCCACGACGAATCCAGGCTTCGATCTCACGGGATTCAGGACGGACTCAGCACGGACCCAGCACGGACCCAGCACGGATTCAGGACGGATTCAGGACGGAGAGGTCATGATCCGACGCAGGACACTGCTGGCCGCGGCCGGCGGTACGTTCCTCGGCAGCGCACTGGCGACAGGCACCGCACGGGCCGACGCGACGATCGCCGTCAACCCCTCGACGACGTACGGGAAGTGGGAGGGCTGGGGCACGTCGCTGGCGTGGTGGGCGAACGTCTTCGGGGCGCGGGACGACTTCGCCGACCTCTTCTTCACCACCAAGTCGGTCACGTACAACGGCAGGACGCTCCCGGGCCTCGGCCTGAACATCGCCCGCTACAACCTGGGCGCGTGCAGCTGGAACAGCGTGAGCGGCGAAAGCATGGTCGCCTCCGCCAACATCCCGGCCTTCAAGCAGATCGAGGGCTACTGGCAGGACTGGAACAACGAGGACCCGACGTCCTCGGCCTGGAAGTGGACGGCGGACGCGGCGCAACGCACCATGCTGGTCAAGGCGACGGCGCGGGGCGCGACCACCGAACTGTTCGCGAACTCCCCGATGTGGTGGATGTGCCTGAACCACAACCCGTCGGGCGCGTCCGGCGGCGGCAACAACCTCCAGTCCTGGAACTACCGCCAGCACGCCTCGCACCTGGCCGCCGTGGCCCTGTACGCGAAGTCGAACTGGGGCGTGAACTTCGCGACGGTCGACCCCTTCAACGAACCCTCCTCCAGTTGGTGGACGGCGACCGGCACCCAGGAGGGCTGCCACATGGACGCGTCGGTCCAGGCGGCCGTACTCCCGTATCTGCGCAGCGAGTTGGACAGGCGGGGCCTGACGGGTACGAAGATCTCGGCATCGGACGAGACGAGCTACGACCTGGCCCGCACGACCTGGGGTTCGTTCGGCTCGTCGACGAAGGCGCTGGTCAACCGGGTCAACGTGCACGGTTACCAGGGCTCGGGCGGCCGCCGCGACCTCCTGTACACGGACGTGGTGACGACGGCGGGCAAGGCCCTGTGGAACTCGGAGACGGGCGACAGCGACGGGACCGGCCTGACCCTGGCGAGCAACCTGTGCCTGGACTTCCGCTGGCTGCACCCGACGGCCTGGGTCTACTGGCAGGTGATGGACCCCAGCTCCGGCTGGGCGATGATCGCGTACGACGCGAGCACGCTCCAGCCGGGCGCGGTGCAGACGAAGTACTACGTGATGGCCCAGTTCAGCCGCCACATCCGCGCCGGGATGACGATCGTCGACACGGGGGTCGGCTACGCGGCGGCGGCGTACGACGCGACGGCCAGACGCCTGGTGATCGTGGCCGTGAACACCTCGACGTCGGCCCAGACCCTGACCTTCGACCTCTCCCGCTTCAGCACGGTGACGGGCGGCACGGGCGGCCTGGTCCGCCGCTGGAACACGGTCACGGGCGGCGGTGGCGACCTCTACGCCGCGCACTCGGACACCTACCTGAGCGGAAAGTCACTGAGCGTGCCGTTCGCGGCGGGCGCGGTGCAGACGCTGGAGGTGGACGGAGTGACGGTATGACCGGTGGCCCCGCCGGCCCGGAGTGACGGTACGACCCACGGTCACGCCGCTCCGGAGTGACGGTGCGACCCGTGAGCCCGCCCGGCACGAGTGACGGTGCGCTCCCTGGCCCCGCCGGAGCCGGTGTGAAGGCGTGCCCCCGTGGCCCCACTGGCCTGCACTTCTCTCTTCTTCCCGGGCCGACGGCAGTACGGTGTCAACCATGCGCCCCGACACGCCTGCCGAGAACGTCGACCACCACGCCGAAGCGGCACGCCTGGAGCGGACCGCCGGCCTGTATCCCGAGGACGCGGAACACCTGCTGTTGCAGGCCGCGGCCCATCTGGAACTGGCCGGCCACCGCCCACGCGCCACGTCGCTGTACGACAGCCTGCTCTCCTCTTCCACACCCCTGGAGAACCCCCACCTGGTACGAGCCCTGAAGGCGTCGAACCTGTGGGAGTACGGCCACGAGGCCGAGGCGCGAGCGATCATCGACGGAATCCGCGCCGCGTCCCCGCGGGACCCGGCCCCGTGGGTGATCGTGGCCGAGGCGCTGGAGCAGCACGACGAGCTGGAGGCGGCGCAAGAAACGTTCACGCAGGGGGTGACCCTCCTGCTGACGGACGTACCGGAACCCCCGTACTCGACCCTCCCCCTCCTCTTCGGCCGCCACCGGGTCCGCCGCATGCTGGGCGCACCGCACGACGAGTGGGACACCCGGGCGGACACGCTCAACTCGTCCTCGGTCTCCCTGGACGAACTCCACGACCCGAAGCGGATCTGGTCCCTGGGCTCGAACAACCCGGCGGAACTGGAGGCGGAGATCAGCCGCCTCCGAGCGGAACTGGGCGTGTACCGGGAGGCCCTCTCCCGCCCGTTCCCGGTGGCCGTCCTGCACTGGCCGGCCCAGGAACTCACGGAACTGCTGGCGGCGTTCCCGTCCCTGTCCGCCGAGTACCCGTCCCACGAGCAGCACCTCGCGACGATAGAAGCGTCCCTGAGGGAACTGTCCGCCTCCGGCACCCCGAACCTGGGCATCGTCACGGGCACGGTCCCGTCGTACGAGGCGTTCGCGGCCTCGGAGGCCTCGTCCCCGGCAGACGGCTCACTCCTACCGCAGTACGCGACGACACTGGCGGCGCGCGGACTGGCAGTGGCTTGGCCGCCGCAGCGGACGGGTGAGTGTTGGTGTGGGTCTGGGCGGGTTTATGGGGAGTGTCACGGGGCGGAGTAGAGAACCCGCTCCGACCCCGTGCCCCTCAGCCGGCCGCGACCCCAGCCCTACTCCTGGCTGGGGTCACCCTTCTCCAGCCACCACTCGCGGTGATAGCGGACGTAGTCCAAGTGGACGTGGTGCTCTTTCTTCCTCTTGAGCTTTGACAGAACGTTTCCGCCGAGCTCCCCGGCACGCACGATGATCGACCAGTCGTCTTCGATGATGATGGCCCCGATATCAAGGCGCACATGGCAGTTGGGGCAGAGGCAGAGGACGTTGGGCTCCACGTCAGGGCCACAGTGCGGCTTGCCAAGGGGTCGGATATGAGCGCCCTCGCTATACGGCCGCCCGTCCGGACCCACCAATCGCAGACCGCACGCCTGGCACTCCCCGCCATAGAGGTCCTTGACGTTCCTTGACACCGCAGCGTCACGCACCAGTCGCTGGATCCGCGCAGCACGTGTCTTGGGGAACTTCTCCCCTTGTGAGGACTCTTCCTCCGATTCCTCCTCGGACTCGCCTTCAGCCGCTTCCAGTTGCTCTTGCGGCAGGTCCAGCTCTTCCTGCTCGTCCAACAAGTCGGCGATCTGTTGCTCCACCGAGGTCGGGTCTTGAAGCTCATCAGGGAGCCGCCTCAGATCAAACTGACATATCTCGATGGGCGTGCCATCCGGCGCCGGCCACTTCGATAGCGCCGTACGAATTTCCGTAATCTCGTACAATCCGTCATATCGATAGCAATCGATCGGGGAGTATCGCGAATCCCCTTTCCAGCCACGAATAACACGAATGGGGTGTCGGCGCTCATAGCTCCGCTTAAGTGCAGCATTGTCTTGATACGTCCAAGATTGGCTACAGCGGAGCTTCGGAACGCCCCCATCCTTGTACTTTTCCTTGTCGGGCGACGCTCCCGTGTACCGCACCCAAGACCAGTCGTCCTTGTCGTCGTCGTAGCCCCCGTGCAGGACGATGGCGTCGGCGACATCGCTGCCATCCTCATCGGCGAGCCACGAGATGCCTCTCATGGTGTCTCGATGCAGATTGTTTCGCTTCACCTGCTTCCGCCTGTGAAACTCCGCCGCCGGGGCGATGCCTTCTATGTGACCGATTCTTCGCTCTCCCACTCAGCCATACTGGAGCGGATCGATCACTCATGTCACTCATTGGTCCAGAGCAGACCGGTTCTCTACCTACTTCCGACCGACTTGCGTCGTAATGACGTTGGATCGACACCCGTGTGTCAGTGGCCCCTGTTACAACTGGTCATAGCCGCATCAGCAATCAGGGGGGCCAGCGTGAGTCAAGCGGGAAATCTGTCGCAGCCTGTCGCGGGGGTGTACGAGGAGCTCATCACCCAGCGCATGCAGGTACAGATGAAGCAGCTGAGTGCGGCTGGTTGGAAGACCATCGACGCCGATGTCAGCGAGGAATCTTCTCCTCATGTGATCGCTCGACACCTAAGCCAGGCCATAGCGCAACGACTTGAGCAAGTGCCGCACGACCAACGGGTCGCCCTTGCCAACCAGATCATGGCGTCACTCGCTGCCGACACGGCCGCCCCTCCCTGGCCCAACACCAGCGACGCTGTCGAGCTCATCGCTGACGGACCTCGCCAGCTCCTGGCTGTGGCCGAGCAGGAAGCTCCTGGTGTCTACGCCGTACGACCACTGACACCGCTCTCCGAGACTGCCCTGATCACCAACTCGCCGGAGGATCCCAGTCTTGGAAGCGAGTTGCGCGCTGAACTGGCTACGGCCGACCGGATTGACCTGCTCTGCGCCTTCGTGAAGTGGTACGGCCTGCGCGTGCTGGAAGATTCGCTCCGCGCTGCCAAAGAACGTGGCGTGCCCATCCGTGTCATCACGACCACGTACATCGGCGCCACCGATCGGCATGCCCTTGACCGCCTGGTGCGTGACTTCGGTGCTGAGGTAAAGGTCAACTACGAAATCCGGTCCACGCGGCTGCATGCGAAGGCGTGGCTCTTCCGGCGGAACAGCGGCTTCGACACCGCGTATGTCGGCAGCTCCAACCTTTCCAAGGCCGCATTGCTCGATGGCCTGGAGTGGAACGTACGCCTGTCGTCGGTCGCCACTCCCGCCGTACTCAATAAGTTCGAGGCGACCTTCGATGCGTACTGGAATGACAGTGCGTTTGAGGCATACAACCCTGATGACGACGGTGAGCGGCTCGACCAAGCCCTGTCGCAGGCAGGGGGTACCAGCAGCACGGCGGACCTGAGGATCAACCTGTCCGGCCTTGAGGTACGCCCGTTTCCGCACCAGCGCGACATGCTCGAACGGTTGCGTGTCGAGCGTGAAATCCGCGGCCGGAACCACAACCTCTTGGTCGCGGCCACTGGCACCGGCAAGACGGTCATGGCGGCCCTGGACTATCGGGCCCTGTGCCAGAAACACGACGGCGGCGCCCCGCGGCTGCTCTTCGTGGCGCACCGCAAGGAGATCCTCAATCAGTCGTTGCGCATGTACCAAGAGGTGCTCGACGACGCGTCCTTCGGAGAGCTGCTCTACACAGGCGAGGATCCTCGTCGCTGGCAGCATGTGTTCGCCAGCGTCCAGTCGTTGAACGTCCAGCGGCTGGAGCAGCTCGCTCCCGATCACTTCGACATCATCGTCATCGACGAGTTCCACCACGCTACGGCGGCCACCTACCGGCGGGTCATCAAGCACTTCAAGCCGAAGCAACTGTTGGGCCTTACTGCCACCCCTGAGCGGATGGACGGCCTCAACGTGCAGGACGAGTTCTTTGAAGGGCGCATCGCAGCCGAACTGCGGCTGTGGGAAGCCCTAGAGAACGACCTGCTGTGCCCCTTCCACTACTTCGGCATCCCGGACGGAACTGACCTCACAAGCATTGGATGGAAGCAGGGCGCGTACGCCGATCGCGACCTTGGCAACCTCTATACGGGCAACCATGCGCGCGCTCGCATCGTGGTCAAGCAGATCCAGGACAAGGTCTCCAACCCGGGGGCGATGCGTGCCCTCGGCTTCTGCGTGAACAAGGCTCACGCGCACTTCATGGCTGACTTCTTCCGGGAGGCCGGCTTCCAGGCAGCGGCACTGGACAGCGACTCACCCGCCGGTGTGCGGGCGCAGGCTCTGTCCGACCTGCGCAACGGAAAGCTCCAAGTCATCTTCTCCGTCGACCTGTTCAACGAAGGTCTCGACATACCTGACGTCGACACCTTGCTGCTTCTGCGCCCCACAGGCAGCGCCACGGTCTTCCTACAGCAGCTGGGGCGGGGCCTCCGCCGCACCGAGTCGAAGCCTGTGCTCACCGTCCTCGACTTCATTGGCCAACACAGAGCGGAGTTCCGCTTCGAGGAGCAGTTCCGGGCCTTGACGAACCTCTCCCGCAATCGACTCGTCGACCACATCGAGCACGACTTTCCACAGCTCCCCTCCGGTTGCCAGATCATCTTGGAGGGCAAGTCCAAGGACCTCGTCCTCGACAACATCCGCACCCAGCTGGGCGCGACTGTCAAGACGCTGGTAAAGGAGGTGAAGGACTACGGCACGCCCCGTCTATCGGATTACCTTCGCGAGAGTCGCCGAGAGATCAAGGAGCTCTACAAGAGCGACAACTCCTGGACGACGATTCTCCGCAGGGCAGGCCTGATTGATGCAGCAGCACCGTCTGGCGAGACGGAGCTACTCAAGCGCGTCCACTCGTTTCTCCATGTCGATGACCCAGACCGCGCCCGCGCCTACCTTCGCCTACTCGCGGACGACGCTCCCCCGTACGAGTCGCTCACTCCGACCGAGCAGACGTACGCCGCCATGCTCTTCTTCAACCTCTGGGATAACGCCGGAGGCTTCACCAGCTTCCAGCAGGGTCTTGAATCGTTGCGCGCTCAGCGGGTGTTCCGCGACGAGCTCCGACAGGTGCTGTCGTACGTCATGGAGCAGTCCGACCACTTCCCGATCCCGCTGTCGGGTCCGCACAGCAGCGTCCCTCTGAAGGTCCACAGCTCTTACAACCGATCGGAGATCCTGGCCGCCCTTGGTGTTGCGCGTTTCGGCGGCCAGATGCCTCGGTCGTTTGCGCAAGGAGTCCAATGGGTCGAGGAGATTAAGACAGACGCCCTGTTGATCACCTCGGAGAAGAACGAGAAGGACTTCTCTCCCACCATTCGCTACAAGGATTACGCATTGAGCCCCACGCTCTTCCACTGGGAGTCGCAGAACGCGATCGCCGCGAACTCCCGCACGGGATTGCGCTACCAACAGCACGAGCAACAAGGCAGCCACGTCCTGTTGTTCATGCGCCGCTACAAGAGCACCGATATCGGTAAGTCTCAGCCATGGATGCTTCTAGGCCCGGCAACGTACGTGGAGCACACCGGCAGCAAGCCGATGGCCATCACCTGGCGTCTTCAGCATGAGCTCCCAGCCGACGTGTGGACGTACTCGGCCATTACTCCTGGATGAGCCTCACTCTGCGCCCCCGCCCGGCTCAGCCTCACAGTGCATCTGAGCACGGTCCAACGCCTCATCCACGTCACGGCCATGAGCTTGAAGCCAGCGGAGGACGTCGGCAATGACGTTGATCGCCGTCTCCTCCGCTACGGCCACACCCACCCCTAACGCGCTCGACCCCGTGATGCGCGGCAACTGCGCTGCCCGGTAGAGACCGAGCATCGCTCCTGCTCTTGCCACGCGAACACCCCCACTATGGCCATGCGGCGAGCTCAGGTTGGTGGACAGCTCGCACCAGGTGACCTTGCGGTCGGGTTGGAGTTGGACGCCCCAGCGGTCCGCGACAGCCTCAACGAGAGCCATGCCACGTCCGCCTTCAGAGTCGGCTTCGGCCTGGACGAGGGTCGGCAGGGCACGCGTGTCTGGGTCGTGGACTTCGATGCGCAGGTGGGTGCCGTTCATGGACACGGCGAGCGTTGCAGGGGTGCCGCGGCCGACGTGAGTGATGACGTTCGACACGAGTTCGCTCACGCAGAGTTGAGCCTCGTCGATGAGCTCATACAGGCCCCAGGCCCTCAGGTGTAGCCGCATGACGCGGCGCAGGCCGGCTACTTCCTCAGGTTCAGCCGTGAAGGCCAAGTCCCACGGCTTTCGTGACATACACGCTTCCTGGATCACGAAGACCCCTTCCTCGCATGTCGTCTCCCCTGACTCAGCCTGATCAGCGGAGCGTTACGCACACTCACAGCGAGTTGCGTCACTGGCAGGATGACGGGAACGCATCCCGCCATGCAATGTGCACGGCGGGATTCCCACTTCTGAGTGATTGGCAATCATCCCCCTTGGCGCGAGACTGAACACCCGTTACTCGAAAGAGGGTTGAGATGGCCGGTTCACCGACGGCACGACGTCGCCGTCTCTCGATCGAGCTGAAGAAGCTCCGCGAGAAGGGCGCGCTGACCTGCGCCCAGGTCGGCGAGGCGCTGGACTGGAGCGGCTCCAAGGTCAACCGGATGGAAACGGGCAGCGGCCGGGTCCAACCGTCCGACATCGACGCCTTGTGTCGGTTCTACGACACGAGTGACGAGCTGCGCGAATTCCTCATGTCGCTGGCCCGACAGGCCAAGACGCGCGGCTGGTGGCAGGTGCACGGTGCCGGTGTTCCGGAATGGTTCAACATCTACATCGGCCTGGAGCAGGACGCTTCCACGTTTCGCCAGTACCAGTGCGAGTTGCTGCCCGGCCTCATGCAGACTGCGGCCTACGCCGGTGAACTCCACAAGACCGGTGCGCACCTGTCCGCCGAGGTCATCGACCGGGCGGTACGGGTACGCATGGAGCGCCAGGCCATGCTGACGCGATCAGACGCCCCGGACGCCTGGTTCGTGGTGAACGAGGGCGCGCTGCGCAATGTCATCGGGGACAGCTCTCTCATGCGGGAACAGCTCGAACGCGTGCTGGATGCAGCTGATTTGCCGAGCGTGACCCTGCAAGTACTCCCCTTCGACTCGGGCACCTATCCGGCCACCGGCTCGTTCACCATGCTTGGCTTCCCTGATCAGGAAGACCCGGACATCGTGTACCGGGACGGCATCACCGATGCCGTCTATCTGGAAGGCGAGCACCATGTACGTGAGTACACCAGGGCCTTCGACGGTCTGCGGGCAGCGGCCCTGAGTCCTCAACGTTCCAGCCGGCTGATCAAATCTGTTCTGAAGGAATACGCCAGGTGAGCATTGCAGAGTCCAAGGTCGACGACAGCTCGATGTGGTTCACGTCGTCGTACAGCAACGGCGCCGGTGGTGAATGCGTCGAGTGTGCCAGTTCCGATGACAACGCCCTCATACGCGACTCAAAGCGCCTCGGAGGGCCGGTCGTCGGTGTTCCAGGACTGGCCTGGCACGCCTTTGTACGGGCGTTGAAGCGGGGGGAGCTGGGCTGAGTCAGAGGGGGTCCATGCCGGTGGCGTACCGCGTGACGGCTGGGCCCCTCGTCGACCGCTTGCCCCGCCGGGCTCGCCACACAAGCGCTGGCTGCCGATGTCAGTGGTCCTCCCTAAGGTGGCGTCGATCTCATGGATCTCAAACCGGGAGGGGCGGCGCGATGGGTGCCAGTGGTTGGGAGTACGTCACTGCGTACGAAGGCAGTGTCGAGGAGTCTCTGGAGGCTCTGCACGCGCAGGTCTTCGAGGAGCTGTACGGGGACGACGACGATTACCGGAGCCTTGCGGAGTTGTGGGAGGACGAGGAGTTCATGGGCGAGGAGGGGACCCACTCGATCCTCGACATCGACCGCGTCGTCCACACGACCGCCGCCCCCTCGGAGCACAGCGACAAGGACTACGGAACCCTGCGCCCGTTGGGGCGCGAACGTCTCGTGCATCACTTCGGGACCGACCGGCCGTCGCCCGCCCGGTTCCAGGAGCTGCTCGAACAGGCCGAGGCGGCTCTCACCGGTCCGTCCAGCTCTGAGGAGACGCTTCTCGACGAGTGCCGCATGCGGTGGACCGGCGTGTACGTCGTTCTGTACACCGATGAAAAGCCGACCCACTTGGGCATCTTCGGGTGCTCCGGCGACTGAGCGGTACCGGAGGACGAGTTCGCCTCGCGACGCGACTCACGACTACTGCAGTGCCTCTATCGCCTGCAAGATCAAGGCGCGTGCGTCTGCTCCGTAGACCGCCATGCCGCGCAGCCGCTCGAAGGCCTTCAAGTACAGCTCGACTTCGGATGGTTGGGTGATGTTGACCTGGGCGGAGAGGAGTTCCACGGATACGAGGCTGTCGTCGTACACGTGGAACAGTTCCTGTGGCCACAGGGCACGGGCCGGCGTGGCCCTGGGGATGATGCCGAGCGAGACCGCGGGGAGGGCTCCGGCGGTGAGCAGGTAGCCGAGCTGGGCCGCCATCGCGTCACCGTCGCCCAACTGGTAGTAGAGGACGGCTTCTTCGATCAGCATCACGAACCGACGGCCTGGTTCGTGGATGATCTGGGAGCGTTCGAGGCGGGCGGCTGCGGCCTGCTCGGCGTCGTTGGGGACGTCGAGCAGTTGGGCGTTGGTGCTGAGTACGGCTTGCGCGTATCCCTCGGTTTGCAGGAGGCCCGGGACCAGGGTGGGCGAGTAGACACGGAAGAGGTGGGTCGAGCGGTACAGCTTTACGTAGCTGTCCTGCAGTTGCCGCAGCCCCTGACGGACCTGCCGCTGCCACTCCATGTACATGGACTCCGCGTCCCGCGATGCGGCGATCAAGTCGTCCGCGCGGTTCTCGGCTCGGCAGGCGGAGCACCATCGGCGGATGTCCATCGGTGACGGAGGCGTCTTGGCGTTCTCGATGCGTGACGTCTTGGCGTGGTGCCAGCCGCACCGGCCGGCCAGCTCTACGACCGTGAGCCCCGCCTCCTTCCGCAGCTCGCGCAGTCGGCTCGCGACGTTCTTGCGAGCCTCTTGAGCCGATGACGAGGGGGAGATGGGCATGAACTGGCCTGTCCGGTGCTTCCTGTTAGTGGATCTCGTACTGATCGTGCGGGATGGCGCGCTCCCACACCGCCTCGAAGGCGTCCGCGCATTGTTTGACTATGCCTGGCTCGGTGCGCAGCTCGAGCGGCGGGTCCGCCCAGTCTCCGCTGCCGGTGAAGTGGTTGAACAGCACCTGCGCGCCGTCGAAGATCCATAGGTCACAGCCGGGAAGCATCAGGTCGCTGGCGTTTCGCCTCGACAGCCAGCGGACCTGCTCGCCTGCCTGAATGTTGACGGGGGTTCCGGCGTGCTCGTAACGGATGTAGTCCGTTACGGGTTCGGAGACGATACGCGCCCTGCGGACGGTGACTCCGCGGTCCCTTGCGCGGGAGATCAGGTCAACCCAGGGCGCCCAGTATGGGGAGCTGGGGTCGGAGTCTCGGTTGCCGCTGCGCTGCCACTCGTTGAAATCGGCGTCCTCATCGCCGACTCCATACGCGTCTCGCATTTCCAGGTGGACGGCTGAGTGCCGGGCCGCTTCGAGGAGATCGTCAAAGCGCAGCTCGTTCTGCGGCATCGCAGGCCTCCCTCAGCAGCGGCACCAGATGCACGGGAAGGCGGATCACTGTCTCGTGCTCGGGGATGCCCTTGTCGTGCCCCGGAGCGGTGTTCCCCACGCACTCGGTTCGTGTCCGGTCGTCGGCAATGTAGCTCTGCAGCACGATGTCGGCGTTCGCCAGGTCCACCCAGGCCGTGGGTGATCCGCTCTATCCTGTCTCGGGATCGATACCGATGAGCCGTAAGGCCATGACTGCCTCTCTTCTTCTGCATGTGCACTGATGTGCATCAAAGTCCTCCTCTTCGAGTGCGTCGTCAAGAGGCGTGAGGTGGCCTTCACTTGCTGGAGAGTGAATCCATGCACATTTATGCACACTGCTGGAGGCGGCTGACTCGGTGTCTCTAGCGTCGTGACCGGTGACAAGCACCGTGTCTCTCGGTCCCTGCGCAGGCCGCGTCATGGGTCGAGGGAGTAACTCCGTTGGAGGCAGGCGGGAATGGCGACACAGCAGGCAATGGACGCGTTCTGGGCGCCTTGCCGGATCAGCTCCATATGCCAGTGGAATCGGCCGTGAAACGTCTGTCCCTTCTGTCCCATTCCCTGTTTGCTGGCTGCGGGGGCCTCGGTCCCCGCGACCGGTACTACGCGGGACACGTAGGACACAGGGGGACGTATGAGAGACGTCGACCGGCTGCCGTCGCAACGGTGGGCCCTGGAGCAGGATCGGGAGCGGGTCGCCGGGGAGATGCGCCGGCTCAAGGAGGTGTCCGGCCTCAGTTTCAGCAAGCTCGCCGCGAGAACGCACTACAGCCGGTCGTCGTGGGAGCGGTTCCTCAACGGGAAGAAGCCGGTGCCCCGCGCGGCGGTGGAGCAGTTCGCCTCCGCGCTGGGGGACGAGGCGGGCAGCCTGTTGCTGAGCGGAGGCAGTGCCCCGGAGGCGGCCCCCGAGTCCGCGGTGGCCGGGCGCGGCCTCACCGCCGACAGCCCCGCCGACGAGGGCCCCGCCCACGACCGCGGACGCAACCGCGGCGGTGCGCGCGGTCGGCCGGTCACGCTCGGCGCCTTCGTCGCCGGGGTGGCCGTGGGCGCGCTGGCCGCGGCTGTCACCGGCCTCCTGTCGGAACGGGGTGCCGCGGCGCGCAGACCGTGCGACGGGTGTATCTGTCCCTCCGCCGTCCCCCGCTTCCCGATCTGGCAGTCGCGTACGTACCACGTCTGAGGCAGGAGGGGCGCGAGCGTCCCAGGACGTCTCATCCCACGCCCTTCCCCTGATGGGACATCCGCTTCTGGGCGAGTCTGCTGCCGAACGACCGCCATCGACCGCCACCGGCTGCCCATGGCTGCCGCCGGCTGCCCATGACTGCCACCGGCTGCCCATGGCTGCCATCCACTGTGGCGTCGTCGCAGAGCTTTCCCTACGTGGAAGGAACTCGTTATGCATCGGATTCTCGTGCGGAGCGGTATTGCCCTCGGAGGTGCGGCGCTGGCCGCTGTCGGGGCCCTCGCGACGGCCGGCCCCGCGAACGCGGCGTGGTCGGACTGTCCCGCCGGGTCGCTGTGCGCCTACCTCGGCACCAACGGCTCGGGGGACCCCGGAACCGTGTCCGGCGACAACAACAACCTCCTCCAGTACAACAAGTTCAACAACGCCGAGTCGCTCTACAACCACGGCAACAGCTGCAACGTGCGCATCTTCTCCGGCCTCAACAAGACCGGATCCAGCTACGTTCTCGACCGCGGCTACACGAATCCCACCCTGGCCGGGACGGTGTACTGGCACAACGTGGCCTCGAACGACTGGTGCGTGTGAGCACACTCCCCGCGCGGCGTGCCGCAGTGCCGACGGCGCTGGCAGTGCTGTTCGCCTCGGTCCTGGCCGGCTGCTCTCTCGACGGAGCGGCCGGTCACGGGCCGGCCGCGTCCGAGCCGCCCGATGTACGTCCGCTGTCCGGCGCCGCTTCCTTCAGCCACGCCCAAGCCGTACGCCTCCACGACCTGGAGGAACAGGCCATCGCACCGTGCATGGCGGCGCGCGGTCAGCGTTACACGCCGCAGCCCCGGGTCGCCTCCGCGCGGAGCGAGGAGACGAATCCGTACGGGCTGCTGGGGCCGCGCAAGGCGGCCGCCGACGGGTACGGCATCGTGGGCGAGTACCTGTACCTCCGGTCCTCCCCGCCTCCCTCCGGCGACGAGTCCCGCGCCCCCGCGTGGCGACGGGCGCTGACCGGCACCGCGAAGCACCGGGTGTCGGTCCGGCTGCCGGACGGCTCCCGCGTCGAGTACTTCGCGGACGGCTGCGTGGCCCGGGCGCGCGCCGAGGTGTACGGCGCGGACTGGGACCGGACCGAACCTGTGGTCGCGGCACTGTCGACCCGGGTTCTGGCCGCCGTCGAGAAGGACCCCGACTACCGTGCGGCGATCCGGCGTTGGTCCGCCTGCATGGCGGAGACGGGACACCCCGCCGACGATCCGCAGGCATCGCGGGCCCGGCTGAACGGTCGTCTGGCGAAGGCCGCTGCCGACCCGACGTCGCTGCGGGCACTCGGCCGCGAGGAGATCCGTACGGCGACGGCGGACGCCCGGTGCCAGGCGCGGGCGGAGCTCGCGAAGACCATCGGCAGGGTGCAGCGGTCGGTGGAGAAGCGCGTGCTCAGCGCGGCCGAGAGGGGTGTCGTCGCACGCCATGTCGCCGCGAAACGCGACGTGCTCAAGGCCTCGATGACATCGGGGGCGTCCAGGTCAGGCCGATGACGCACCTCCGTACACAGAGGTGAGTCATCGCGATGACAACCTCCGGCTCAAGCGTCGCGCCGGGGGTCGCGCCGGAAGGTCAGAACCGGCGCGTTAGCCTCGGTTCGTCCCGAACAACACCGGCACAGGCGCGGCGACGCGGCAGCAGGAGGCAGTGATGGCGAAGGTTCCTACGGCAGTGGTCGCCGCGAGCGGGCTCGTCGGCGGGTACGGGGTGGCCCGTTGGACCAAGAAGCGGCAGCTGGGCGGAGTCGTCCTGGCCACCGCCGGGGCCGCGGCCGCGCAGCAGTGGCGGCGGCAGGCCGGCGGGAAGGCCGCCGGGGCGCTCACCGCCGCGTATGTCGCCGCCTTCGCCGGGTCCCACCCGCTCGCCAAGAAGGTGGGCGCGTGGCCCGCCGTGTTCGGGGTGGCCGGAGCCGTGGCGCTGGCCTCCTGGGCCGTCGCGGACCGGCGCGCCTGACCTCCTGCCCCCTCCTGGCCTCCGGTGCGGAACGCCCCTCGGGTCCGGCCAGGGTGTCCCGAGGTCGGCGACAGGGCTACGTCGAGGAGCTGCCGGACGACGAGTGGGCGCCGGGGGCCGCGAGCGCGCCCCGCGGTCCGGGCCGGCCGTCGTCGGCTCCCCGGAAGGCCTTGCGGTACGCGTACGGACTCGTCCCCACCACCCGCCGGAACCGTTCCCGGAACGCCGTCGGTGAGCCGAACCCCGCCTGCGACGCGATCCGTTCGACCGGGTACGTCGTCGCCTCCAGCAGATACTGCGCCCGCCGCACCCGCGCCAGGTGCAGCCACTGCAACGGAGTCGTGCCGGTCTGCTCGCGGAAGCGGCGGTTGAGCGTACGGGTGCTCATGCCGGCGTGGGCGGCGATGTCGTCCAGGGTCAGATCACGGCCCGCGTTCTCCTCCAGCCAGCCGAGGAGCGGCTCCATGGTCGTGCCGGCCGGTACCGGCGGCTGGTCGTGGACGATGAACTGGGCCTGTCCGCCCTCCCGTTCGAGCGGCATGACGGACATCCGGGCGGCATGCGCGGCGACGGCGGAACCGTGATCCATGCGGATCATGTGCAGACACATGTCGAGGGCCGCGGCCGCGCCCGCCGAGGTGAGGAACTGGCCGTTGTCGACGTAGAGGACGTTCGGGTCGACGGTCACGGCGGGGTACCTGGCCGCCAGGTCCTGGGCCGCGACCCAGTGGGTGGTCGCGCGCAGCCCGTCCAACAGGCCGGTGGCGGCGAAGACGAAGGCGCCGACGCAGACCGAGGCGATACGCGTGCCGTTCGCGGCCGCCGCGCACAGCGCCTCCGCCACGCCCGGCGGGAGCGGGACGGTCGGGTCGGCGACGCCCGGCAGGATGATCGTGTCCGCTTCGGCCAGCGCCTCCAGACCGTACGGGGCACGCAGCGCGAACAGGCCCGCGCTCACCTCGTCGTCCGCCGAAGCCGAGCAGACCCGGATCCGGTACGCCGCCCGGCCGTCCGGCAGCCGGGCCCAGCCGAAGGTGTCGATCGGGGCGGAGAGGTCGAACGGGATGACCTGGTCGAGCGCCAGTACGGCCACGGTGTGCATGGCTGAAGCGTAGGCGCACAACGGATTACGGTCAGCCGGGTCAGGCCCTCGAAAAGCCACCTGCCGGCACCCGCAAGCCGCCTGCCCGCGCCCGCGCGCCCCCACCGGGAGCCCCGGGAGCCCCGGAAAAACAGAAATCCCGGACATCCCGGCAAACCGCGTGCAGCATCCTGTCGGGAAAAGCCTGGCGCGCCCGGCATGGCGGGAATCCGTTGACTACTGGCAGAACCGCCACTTCTGCAAGATCCTCCCCGCCCCTACCGTCACCCCGTGACCAAGTTCCTCCTCGCCGTCCACGTCATCGCCGCGATCGTCGCCATCGGGCCCGTCACGGTCGCCGCGAGCATGTTCCCGCCGACCGCGCGCAAGGCCCTCGCCGCGCCGGACGACGCGCAAGCTCTCGCGACCACCCGGCTGCTGCACAGCATCTGCCGCGTGTACGCCACCGTCGGCGTCGTCGTCCCCGTCTTCGGATTCGCCACGGCGAGCAGCATGGGTGTGCTCGGGGACGCCTGGCTGATCGTCTCGATCGCGCTGACCGCGCTCGCGGCCGTGGTCCTCGGCGCGCTGGTGCTGCCCCGGCAGAGCGCGATCATGGAGGGCGCGGGAGACCGCGCGGCGACGGTTCAGCTGGCCATGTTCACCGGAATCTTCAACCTTCTGTGGGCCACCGTCACCATCCTGATGATCATTCGACCGGGGTCCACCACGGGCGCATAGGATCCCGCCCATGTACGCACAGCAAGAGCAGTCGACGCCGGGGGCCTACCTGACGTTCGTGGAGCGCCAGTTGTCGGCCGACGGATGTACCACCCGGTGGGAGGACTGGGCCGGGGTGCCCGTCCTGGTGGGGCGGCGGGCCGACTTCCGGCTGAGCTGGATGGCGACGAGGCTGCACCTGTTCACCGTCGCCGCGGCGGTCCCGGAGGTGACCGTTCCCGTCATCTCCACCTTCACCGACCAGGTGATGAAGTACGCCAAGGACACCAAGGGCGGTCTCCCCGTCGGCCTGCAGAACGGGGTCGGCGCCTTCCCCGTGCTGGTCAGCGACCGGATCGACCCGGCCGCCGTCCAGTGGGCGGAGGAGCAGCAGCGCCTCAAGTTCGCCTGCATGACACGGCCCGTCGTGGTCGACAGCGCGCGCCGGTACGTGGCGATGTACCGCGGCAAGCCGGCCCTCGGACGCGTCTACGCCTCGCACTTCATCGAGAAGGGGTCGCAGTACTTCTACGGCCAGTAGGCGCCGGTGGAGCGGTGCCTCTCGGCCCGTGGCCCGGTACATCTCGGCCAGTAACCCGGTACTTCTACGGCCCGTAGCCCGCCGTCACCGGCGGTGAGCGAGGCTCAGCTCCTCGTCCACCAAGTCTGCCCTGAACTCCCGCGCCACCGCCGCCGCGACCAGCACTCCGACCCCGATCAGCAGCGTGAAGAACCCCCAGACCAGCGGCCACACACCCGCGAACCCGTCCGGCGGCCCCGGGTGCGTGCGCAGGGAGACGTACAGCAGTGCCGCCGGCGGTACGGCCACCAGCAGCACCGGCCAGCCCAGCGAGTCCCGGTGGCCGAAGTAGGCCGCCAGGGCCAGCAGGATCACGGCGAGCGCGACGACGCCCACACCCGTCACCGGGGTCGTCTCCTCGACGGCCCCCGGTGACGGGGCCCGGTTGTTCAGGTCCCATGGCAGGCAGAGAAGATACGCCGCCGAGGCGAGGGCGGCGCCGAGCACGCGGGTCAGCCAGCGCTCGGGCCAGGGGCGCGTGTGCAGAGGGCTCAACAGCTTCTCGGTCATACGTACGAGGGTCACGGTGCGGGCGCCGGGCCGACAGAGTACGCGTACTCACCTCACGTACTCAGAACCTCAGGCCCTCAGGCCCTCAGGCCCTCAGGTCCCCGACGCCGACGCGGGCGCGGGCGCCGTCGTCTGCGCCACCGACAGCGGCTCCGCGATGTCCTCCAGCGAGCGCCGTTCCGCGTTCACCGCGAGGAACGCGGCGACCAGGCCCGCCGCACACATCAGCCCCGCACCGATCTGGAAGGCGAGCACCGTGTCGCCGACCACGCCGGACTCCGTGAGGTCCGCGAAGACCAGCGGGCCGCTGATGCCGCCGGCGGCCGTGCCGAGCGCGTAGAAGAAGGCGATGGCCATCGCGCGGGTCTCCATCGGGAAGACCTCGGAGACCGTCAGATAGGCGCTGGAGGCGCCCGCCGAGGCGAAGAACAGCACGGCGCACCAGCAGGCCGTCAGCGTCATCGCGCTCAGCGAGCCCCGGTCGAAGAGCCAGGCCGTGCCGAACAGGAGGAGACCGGAGAGCAGGTACGTCGACGCGATCATGATCCGGCGGCCGACCGTGTCGAAGAGCTTGCCGAGCAGCAGCGGGCCGATGAAGTTGCCGGCCGCGATGACGGCGAAGTAGTAGCCGGTGCCGCCGGTCGGCACGTCGTAGAACGTGGTGAGGATGGCGCCGAAGCCGAAGGTGATCGCGTTGTAGAGGAACGCCTGTCCGATGAAGAGGGCGAGGCCGAGCACCGCACGCTTCGGATAGCGCCCGAAGACCGTCTTCGCGATGAGGCCGAAGCCGATGCTCTTGCGCTGCTCGATGGTGATCTCGCTCTCCGCGCGGGGCAGCGGCTCCCCCTTCTCCTGCTCGATCTCCCGCTCCACGGAGGACACCAGCGCCTCGGCGTCCTCGCCGCGGCCGTGGATGAACTGCCACCGCGGGCTCTCCGGCACATGCCGCCTGACCAGCAGGATCACCAGCCCGAGGACGACGCCGAGGGCGAAGGTGAGCCGCCAGCCGAGGTCCTTGGGGAAGATCGACGTGTCCAGCATCACGATGGACAACAGCGCTCCGCCGATCGCGCCCAGCCAGTAGCTGCCATTGATGATCAGGTCGACGCGGCCGCGGTACTTGGCGGGGATGAGTTCGTCGATCGCCGAGTTGATGGCCGCGTACTCGCCGCCGATGCCGAAGCCGGTCAGAAACCGGAAGGTGAAGAACCACCAGGAATTGAAGGACAGCGCGGTCAGCGCGGTCGCCGAGAGGTAGACCACGAGAGTGACCATGAAGAGCTTCTTGCGGCCGAAGCGGTCGGTCAGCCAGCCGAAGAACAGGGCGCCCGCGCAGGCGCCCGCCACATAGAGCGCCGCAGCGACACCGGTGACCTGGGCCGAGGTGATGGACAGGCCGCTGCCGTCCTCGGACAACCTGCCCGCGATGTTGCCGACCGTGGTGACCTCCAGGCCGTCCAGGATCCATACGGTTCCCAGGCCGATGACGATCATCCAGTGCCAGCGGGACCACGGCAGCCGGTCCAAGCGGGCCGGTACGTCCGTCGTGACGGTTCCGGTGGCGGCCGGACCATGGGCCTGTGGCGCTGAAGCCGACATGGCTCTCTCCCTCGAGTGACCACTCCTGTGTGACGCACTCCCGGATGCCCTCGACGGCGTATTTCACGCCCCCAGAAGGCGCGACACCGTATAGATCAGCAGTCCCGCGAGCGATCCCACCACCGTGCCGTTGATCCGGATGAACTGCAGGTCACGGCCGATGTGCGCCTCGATCTTCTTCGTCGTGTGCTCGGCGTCCCAGCTCGCGACCGTGTCCGTGATCAGGGAGGTGATCTCGTCCCGGTACGTCGTCACCACGTACACCGCCGCGCCCTCCAGCCAGCCGTCCACCTTGGTCTGGTACTTCGACTCCGTGGCCAACCGGGCACCCAGCTTCAGCAGCGAGGCCCGCACGCGCAGCCGCAGCTCGCTGCGCTCGTCCTCGGCGGCCGACACGATCATGGAGCGTACGGCCGTCCAGGCGGACGCGATCAGGTCCTGGACCTCGCCGCGGCCGAGCACCTCGCCCTTGAGGCGCTCCACGCGGACGCGGGTGTCCGTGTCGGACTGGAGGTCGGAGGCGAAGTCGGTGAGGAAACGGTCGAGGGTGCCACGGGCCGGGTGCGCGGGGGCGTCGCGCATCTCCGTGACGAAGCGGAGCAGCTCCTTGTAGACGCGCTCGCCGACCTTCTTGTCGACGAACCGCGGGGTCCAGCCGGGGGCGCCGCCCTGCACCGCGTCCATGACCTGCTCGTCGTGCAGGACGAGCCAGTCGTGCGCGCGGGCGCAGACCAGGTCGACGACCCGCCGGTGGCCGCCGTCCGCGACGATCCGCTCCAGCATCTTCCCTATGCCGGGCGCCACCTCCTGGGCGTCGGCGCGCCGTGTGATGGCCTCGCCGACCACCGCCTGCACATCGGAGTCACGCAGGACCGTGAGGGCGCCCCTGAGCGCGGTGGCCAGCTCGGCGGTGACACGGTCGGCGTGCTCGGGTTCCGCGAGCCAGGCGCCGAGGCGGCTGCCGATGCCGACGGCGCGCAGCCGGCTCCGCACCACGTCGGAGGAGAGAAAGTTCTCACCGACGAACTCGCCCAGGGAGACGCCGAGCTGGTCCTTCTTGGTGGGGATGATCGCGGTGTGCGGGATGGGCAGGCCGAGGGGGTGCCTGAAGAGGGCCGTGACCGCGAACCAGTCGGCCAGCGCGCCGACCATGCCCGCCTCGGCCGCGGCCGCGACATAGCCCGCCCAGGGGCCGGCGCCCTGGTGGGACGCCCACTTGGCGACGACGTACACGAGCGCGACGAAGAGCAGCATCGCGGTCGCCGTGGCCTTCATCCGGCGCACGCCCCTGCGCTTCTCCTCGTCGGCGGGGCTGAAGGAGGTCATCGCGCGGTTCGTGGCGGCGCCGGGCCGGGCATGCTGCCCTGCGGCGCCCAGTTCTTCCGTGTTCGTACGTTCCATCCGCTCCACCCGTTCGGTGACCTTGTACACATTGTCCCTTCCTGACCGACTCCTGGAACGGAACAGGAGTTCCCCGCGTCTGTTCGGGCGGGGGAATCAGCGGGGGTCCGTTCCGGTTCCTCCTACCCCATGACGCATCATGGGGTCATCACATCGGAGCCTCGGGCTCCCATTGCCCGAGGAGACACGCACCGCATGACCAAGCGTCACGGTTATGCCTTGCTGGCCGCGATATGCACACTCATCGTGGCCATCTCAGCCGCCATATACATAGGCGCCGGGGCGGACGACGGCCAGGACCAGAGCGCCCTCGCCGACGACCGCCCCCCACGCAACTCCGCCGCCCCGGCCTCCACCGGCACCTGGGTCGGCGCCTGGTCGGCCTCCCCCGCGGGGGCCGAGCCGGGCACCGAGACGGACGGCCTGGCGGGCCGGTCCGTGCGCAACGTCGTCCACGCCGGCATCGGCGGTACGGGTGCCCGCGTCACGCTTTCCAATCTCTTCGGCCAGCAGCCGCTGACCATCACCCACGCCACGATCGCGGTCGCCGCCACGGCGAACAGCGCGGCCGCCAGCACCGGCACCATGCGCCGGCTCACCTTCGACGGCGCCACCTCGGTGATCGTGCCCGCGGGTCAGCAGGTGCTCAGCGACGCCGTGCGCGTCACGATCCCGCACGACAGCGACGTCCTGGTGACCACCTACTCCCCGACCCCGTCGGGCCCGGTCACCTACCACCCGCAGGCGCGGCAGATCTCGTACGCGGCCCAGGGCGACCGCGTGGAGGACGTCACCGCGACGGCGTACACCGAGCAGACGACGTACTGGCGTTACCTCACCGCGCTGGACGTGCTGAGCAACGAGTCGAGCGGCACCCTCGTGGCGATCGGCGACTCCCTCACCGACGGCGTGACCTCGACCGTGGGCACCAACAGCCGCTGGACGGACATCCTTTCGGACCGGCTGCGGGCCTCCGCCGGCACCGGCGACGTGCCCCGCTACAGCGTCGTCAACCAGGGCATCAGCGGCAACCAGGTGCTGGCCGCGGGCCTCGGCCGCCCCGCCGAGAACCCGAGCGGGCTGTCCCGCTTCGGACGTGACGTGCTCGACCGTACGAACGTCAAGGCGGTCGTCATCGACCTCGGCGTCAACGACATCCTGCGGAACCCGGGCCGGGCCGACCCCGACCGGATCGTGGCCGGGCTGCGCACCCTGGTCCGGCAGGCGCACGCGCGCGGACTGCGGGTCGTCGGCGCGACGCTGATGCCGTTCCAGGGCCACCGCGGCTACACCCCTTACCGCGAGACGGTGCGCCAGGCCATCAACGCGCAGATCCGCGCGGGCCAGGTGTACGACGCCGTCGTCGACTTCGACAAGGCGCTGCGCGACCCGTACAACCCGCGCAAGCTGCGCTCCGACTACGACTCGGGCGACCATCTCCACCCGAGCGACAAGGGCTACCGCACGATGGCGGACGCGATCGACCTGGCGGACCTGACGGGCGCGGTCCCGGCCGAGCTGTAGAAACTGCTCGGCCGGTCATGCCGGGGAAGGGCCCGCGGAGTCAGTCCCGGTGGCGGCGGCGGTCCCGGTCCTCCCGGCGGGCCTCCCGGCGCTCCCGGTGCAGTTCGTGGCGCTGCGCGTGCCGCTCCCGGCGCTCCTCGTGGCGCTCGCGCACCAGGTCGCGGTGCTCCTCCAGCGCCTCGCGGGCGGTGTCGTACACGTCGTCCAGCTCATCGAGGGTGTCGCGGACGTCACGGCCGTCGCTCCCGGACCCCTGAAGCTCCTTGCGGGCGGCCCTGCGCTCCAGCTTCTCCTGCCGGCGCTGTTCCTTCAGCCGCAGCCGCTCGGCCCGGGTCAGCTTGCGCTCCACGCCGACGCCGCCCCAGAAGGCGAACCCGGTGACGATCACGCGGGGGGCGCCGGGCTCGCCCGGGACGCCCTCCTCACGGTGGTCGAAGCCGCCCATGACGCCGATGCCGCGGACGACGACCTCGACGCCCGGCGGTACGACGACGTTCATCCCGCCCATGATCGCCACGCAGTTGACGACGACCTCGCGGTCCGCGAAGTACGCCTCGCGCAGATCGATCTCACCGCCGCCCCAGAAGGCGAAGGAGTTGAACCGCTTGGGCACCGTCCAGCGCCCCTTGCGCTGGAACCCCGCCATGATCGCCACGGCCCAGCTGGACGAGCCGTCGCCCCCGACGATCCGCTCGGCCCAACTCCCGCTCGGCGCGGGCTGCTTGACCATCGAGACCGGGGGTGCGCCGACACCGGCGGCCGGCAGGTCACGGGTGATCGGCGTCAGCTCCCCGTAGGTGCGCGCCTTGTAGGTCGCCTCCAGCCGCTCCTCGAACTCCTCCATGTCGAGACGGCCCTCCGCGACGGCGTCCCGCAGCTGTTCGGCGACTCGTTCACGATCGGCGTCGGAGGCACGCAGCTCCGAGGGTTCCTCGTCGGTCATGGACAGCAGCCTACGAGTTCCCCGCCCGCCGGGCTACGAGACCACGTGCTCCGCCTGCTCCGGCGGGGGTTGGGGAGTGTCGCCCATGGACTGAAGCATCTTCGCGATCACGGCCTCGATGTCCGGCTCCCGCACCGACAGGTCCACCAGCGGATACGCCGCCGCGATCCTGGCCACCAGCGGGGCCGCCGACTCCGAGGCGGGGAAGGCCAGCCACTGCCGGGGCCCCTCGACCTTCACCACGCGCGCGGGCGCCGCCTCGATCGGCGGCAGCTCACGCGCCAGGTCGACCACGAGCGTGCGCTCGCTGTCGCCCACCTCGTGCAGCCCGGCCAGGGGACCGTCGTACATGAGCCGCCCGTGGTCGATGACCATCACGCGTCCGCACAACTGCTCGATGTCCTGGAGGTCGTGCGTGGTGAGCAGCACCGTCGTGCCCCGCTCGGCGTTCAGCTCCCGCAGGAACTCCCGGACCCTGGCCTTGCTGATGACGTCGAGGCCGATCGTCGGCTCGTCCAGGTACAGCACCTCGGGATCGTGCAGCAGGGCCGCCGCGATGTCGCCGCGCATCCGCTGGCCGAGGGAGAGCTGACGGACCGGAACGTCCAACAGATCGCCCAGTTCGAGGAGTTCGACACAGCGGTCGAGGTTCTCGCGATAACGCCCGTCCGGGATGCGGTACATGCGGTGCATCAGCCGGTACGAGTCGATCAGCGGCAGGTCCCACCACAGCGTCGTACGCTGCCCGAACACGACCCCGATACGGGCCGCGAGCCGGGTCCGCTCGCGGGACGGGTCGATGCCGGCGACCCGCAGCCGGCCGCCGCTCGGCGTCAGGATCCCGGTCAGCATCTTGATGGTGGTCGACTTGCCGGCGCCGTTCGGGCCGATGTAGCCGACCATCTCGCCGCGCGCCACGGTGAAGGAGAGGGAGTCCACCGCCCGCACCCGCCGCCGCTCGCTGCGCAGGAAGCCGGTCTTGCGGCGCACGTCGAAGACCTTCTCGACGCGGTCGAGCGTGATGAAGTCACCGTCTGGCATCCCTAACTCCCTGTACTCCGGTACGAACGCAGTCCCGCACGCCAGGCGAGCCCCGCCAGCGCGCAGCAGGCCGCCGCGACCAGGGGCGGGGTGAAGGCCACCCACGTCGGCAGGTCGAGCGGATACGGCCGCCCCAGCACATACAGCGCGGGCAGCCAGTTGACGAAGGCGATCGGCACGACGAAGGTCACTCCGCGCACCAGGTCGGCGGCGAAGACGGTCGGCGGGTACTGGAGCAGCGTCTGGCCGCCGTACGTGAAGGAGTTCTGCACCTCGGAGGCGTCCTGCGCGACGAACTGGAAGGCGCCGCCCGCCACGAACACCGCCGCGAAGATCGCACCGCCGCTGAGCATCATGAACGGGACCATCAGCACCTTCAGCGGGGTCCAGGCGATGTCGAGTGCGGCGACGGCGTACCCGAAGACCAGCAGCCCCTGGGTGATCCGGCCGAGGCGGCGCAGCGCGAAGCGGTCGGCGGCGACCTGCGCGAGCACCGGCGCCGGGCGCACCAGGAGGGTGTCGAGCGTGCCGTCGCGCACCCGCCGCCCCAGCCGGTCCATCGAGCCGATCGCGAGGTCGGCGAGTCCGAAGGCGATGCCCGCGACGCCATACAGGAAGGCGATCTCGGGCAGGGTGTAGCCGCCGAGCGCGTCGACCTGCGAGAACATCAGCAGGATGGCCACGAAGTCGAGGGCGGTCGCCCCGAAGTTGCCGAAGGTGGTCATCACGAAGGAGGCGCGGTAGGCCATCGTGGAGCGGATCCACATGCCGGCGATCATGCGGTAGGCGCGCAGACCGTCCGCCAGCCGCGCCCCGACCCGTCCCTGCCCCGCCGCGCGGCTCCTGGACCCAGCCACCTTGGGCCCAGCCTCCTTGGACCCAGCCACCCTGGACCTAGCCACCCTGGACCACCACCCGCCGGGTCGCCACCGACTGGAGCAGGCGCCCGGCCGCGAGGAGCGCCACCGCCCAGGCGCCCTGGAAGGCGTACGTGGCCGGCAGTCCGGCGCGGCCCATCAGGGCGTCCGCGGGGGCCTGGAGCAGCGAGGCCCAGGGCAGCGCGCGGACCACCTCGCCGAGCGCGCCGGGGAAGGCGTTGAGCGGCAGCACCATCCCCGAGCAGAACATCCCCGTGATCCAGGCCATGTTGGTGACACCCGCCCCGTCCAGCAGCCAGAACGCGGTCAGGGCGACCAGGTAGCGGATCGCGAAGCTGACGAGCATCGCGAGGAAGACCGCGACCAGGGCCGCCGCCCAGCGCAACGGGTCGGCGGGCAGGGCCAGTTCGAAGAAGAACGCGCCCAGCACCATCGGGATCACCCCCCGCCCCAGAAGCTGGAACAGCGCCCGCCCCAGATCCCCCGCCAGCCACCACAGTTGAAGGTCGGCGGGCCGGTAGAGGTCGATCGCGATGTCACCCGTACGAATGCGCTCCATCAGCTCGTCCTCGAAGCCACCGCCCCCGATGGCCAGCGTCATCAGGAGCGCCTGGCCGATCCACACGTACGTGAGCGCCTGCGCCTGGTCGTACCCTCCCAGATGGGGTCGCTCGTCCCACAGGGCGATGTAGGTGTATGCCAAGATCAATCCGAAGACTGTGTTGGTGAACACCCCGGCCGCGGTGGCCGTCCGGTAGGTCGCGTACCGCCTGAAACCACCGGCGGCCACGGCGGCGTACAACCGCCCTGTCCCCACGAGGAACCCCTTCCGCAGCGTGCCGGGCCAAAGCGCAGGAGCCTAGTGCGCGGGCGAAGTGGCGTGCCACGCATTTTCCGGCCCGACGCGTGCCTGGTGTCGGGAACGGAACGCTTGGTGCGACAGTCTTCAAGAGTGGGCGCAAAAGGCGTACGAGGGCGTACGGGAACGTACGAGGCGAAACAGGAGTCCGGCACCAAGATGAGCGACGAGCCGCAGCCGCAGCAGAGCAGCCAGGGCTGGGCACCCACAGACCCGGAGTCGACCGCTCCGGACACCGCCGCGGACAAGAAGCCGAAACGGCCCAAGCGCACCGGCTGGCGCCGGCTGATCCCGACCTGGCGGCTGGTGCTCGGTACCTTCGTCGGCGTGGTCCTGATCCTGGTCGGCCTGTTCGTGCTCGGCTACAACCTGGTCAAGATCCCGCCGGCGAACACGACCGCGACCAAGCAGAGCAATGTGTACCTGTACGCGGACGGCAGCCAGCTCGCCCGCGACGGCGAGGTCAACCGGGAGATCGTGACGCTCGCGCAGATGTCCAAGGGTGCCCAGCACGCGGCGCTCGCCGCCGAGGACCGCGACTTCTACACCGAGTCGGCCGTCGACCCGAAGGCGATGATCCGGGCCGCCTGGAACACGGCCACCGGCAAGGGCAAGCAGTCCGGCTCGACGATCACCCAGCAGTACGTGAAGAACTACTACCTGGCCCAGGAGCAGACCGTCTCGCGGAAGGTGAAGGAGTTCTTCATCTCCATCAAGCTGGACCGCGAGAAGAGCAAGGACGCCATCCTCGAGGGCTACCTCAACACCAGCTACTTCGGCCGCAACGCGTACGGCATCCAGGCCGCCGCCCAGGCGTACTACGGCGTCGACGCGAAGGACCTGACCGTCGGCCAGGGCGCCTACCTCGCGGCACTGCTCAACGCGCCGAGCGAGTACGACGTGGTCGCGCACCCCGAGAACAAGTCCGCGGCCCTCGCCCGCTGGAACTACGTCCTCGACGGCATGGTGAAGAAGAACTGGGTGACGCAGTCGGCCCGGGACAAGGTGAAGTTCCCGCAGCCCAAGCAGGCCGTGGTCGCGGCCGGCATGTCCGGCCAGCGCGGCTATCTGGTGCGGGCGGTGAAGGACTACCTGACCGAGCACAAGATCATCGCCGAGGACACCCTGGACACCGGCGGCTACCGCATCACGACGACCCTGCAAAAGCCCAAGCAGGACGCCTTCGTGAAGGCCGTCGACGACCAGGTGATGGACAAGCTCGACAAGAAGAACCGCAAGGTCGACAACTACGTCCGCGCGGGCGGCGTCTCCATCGACCCGGCCACCGGCAAGGTCATCGCGATGTACGGCGGGATCGACTACACCAAGCAGTACGTCAACAACGCCACCCGCCGCGACTACCAGGTCGGCTCCACCTTCAAGCCGTTCGTCCTCACCTCGGCCGTGCAGAACGGCTCAGTTACCCAGGACGGCCGCACGATCACCCCGAACACCGGCTACGACGGCACCAACAGGCGTCCCGTGCAGGGCTGGACCGGCGGCACGTACGCGCCCGAGAACGAGGACGGCGTCTCGTACGGCCCGATCTCGGTCCGCGAGGCGACGGACAAGTCCGTGAACTCGGTGTACGCGCAGATGGCCGTGGACGTGGGCCCGTCCAAGGTCAAGCAGACGGCGCTGAAACTGGGGCTGCCCGAGAACACACCCGACCTGAACCCGTACCCCTCGGTCGCGCTCGGCACGGCCACCGCCAGCGTGCTGGACATGGCGGAGGCGTACGCCACGCTCGCCAACCACGGCAAGCACGGCACGTACACGCTCGTCGAGAAGATCACCAAGGACGGCGAGGGCGTACAGCTGCCGAAGCAGGCCGCCAAGGCGGCCGTCAGCCGCGAGGCCGCCGACACCACCACGTCGGTCCTCCAGAGCGTCGTCCAGAACGGCACGGCCACGGCCGCGCTGGCCGCGGGCCGGCCCGCGGCCGGCAAGACCGGCACCGCGGAGGAGGACCAGGCGGCCTGGTTCGCGGGCTACACGCCCCATCTCGCGACTGTCGTCGCCGTGATGGGCCAGGACCCGGAGTCCGGCAAGCACAAGGCGCTGTACGGCGCGATGGGCCTGCCCCGGATCAACGGCGGCGGCGCGCCCGCGCAGATCTGGGCGCAGTTCACGAAGGCCGCCCTGAAGGGCAAGCCGGTCGCCGACTTCGACCTCCGGCTCCAGGCCGGCGCGCAGGAGCAGCAGCCCCTGCCGACCGGACCCGGTGACGAGCCGGGCACGGGCGGCCAGGACAACGGCGGTACGACCTCGGACGGCGGCCAGACCTCCGAGCCCACGACCGAGGGCCAGACGGACGGCGGCACCCCCACGACGGGCGGCACGACCGACGGCGGCACGCCCACGACAGGCGGCACGACGGACGGCGGGACCACCGACGACGGCGGCACGACGGACGGCGGCACCACCGACGACGGCGGCACGACCGACGGCGGCACCACTGACGGCGGCGGCACGACAGGCGCCGGGGGGACGACGGACGGCGGCGACGCGACGGGAGCCGGGGGTACGACGGCGGGCCTGTTCGGCCGGTAGAGAGAGCACCTCGGCAGCGCAAGCGAAGGGGGCTGGTGACAGCGGTCACCAGCCCCTCGGCCGTACGTCCTCCAGGCATCCGGAGGTGCCTCCGGGTACCTACAGACAGGTCCAGGTACCTACAGGTACAGGCCCGTCGAGTCCTCGGACCCCTCGAAGCGGTCCGCGGCCACGGCGTGCAGGTCGCGCTCGCGCATCAGGACGTACGCGGTGCCGCGTACCTCGACCTCGGCGCGGTCCTCGGGGTCGTAGAGCACCCGGTCGCCCGTCTCCACGGTCCGTACGTTCTGTCCGACCGCGACGACCTCGGCCCAGGCCAGGCGCCGGCCGACCGCCGCCGTCGCGGGGATCAGGATGCCGCCGCCGGACCGGCGTTCGCCCTCGCTGGTGTCCTGCCGCACGAGAACGCGGTCGTGCAGCATCCGGATCGGCAGCTTGTCGTCATGGGTGCTGTGCTTGTGCAGTTTGGCGCTCACGTCCCGAACCTACCTGCCTTTGCCCGCTCCGTCCGCAGGCGGGTCAGCGCTTGCGCCGACGGGAGCCGACGGCGACCAGCCCGACGACCCCGACCACGACGAGCGCCACGGGCACGATGCGCTCCAGGCGCGGCGCGCCCTCCTTGGTGACCAGCTGGCCCTTCACATCGCTGACGGCCCGGTTGACGCCGACGTACGCGCGTCCGAGCGTGTTGTCGATGTGGGAGACGACCTTGGCCTTGGCGTCGCCGACGATCGTCTTCGGGTGCACCCGGACGCCGATCTCGTCGAGCGTCTCGGCCAGCGTGTCGCGGCGGCGCCTGATGTCCGCCTCGATCTGCGCCGGAGTTCTGGTATCCGGCGTGCTCGACGTGTCCGCCACCGCGTTTCCTCCGTGGTCGTTGCGACGTGTTCCGTGCGTGGTCCGCAAGCTTTTCTGCGTCCGTGGTCGACAGTCTGTCAGCTTCGTGCCGAACGCACCCCGCGGCACCCCCCATCGGGCGCTGTCGCGGCCATGTCGGCGGGCGCCATTAGGCTCGTTCGCGTAACCCGCCCCTTGCCACGTGAGGTACCGATGAGCGAGCGACTCCAGCCCGGCGACACCGCCCCCGCCTTCACCCTGCCGGACGCCGACGGCAACGAGGTCTCCCTGGCCGACCACAAGGGCCGCAAGGTCATCGTCTACTTCTACCCGGCCGCCCTGACCCCCGGCTGCACCAAGCAGGCCTGCGACTTCACGGACAACCTGGAGCTGCTGGCGGGCGCCGGTTACGACGTCATCGGCGTCTCCCCCGACAAGCCCGAGAAGCTCGCGAAGTTCCGCGAGCAGGAGAACCTGAAGGTCACGCTGGTCGGCGACCCGGACAAGCAGGTCCTGGAGGCGTACGGCGCCTTCGGCGAGAAGAAGCTGTACGGCAAGACGGTCGTCGGCGTCATCCGCTCCACGGTGGTCGTGGACGAGGAGGGCAAGGTCGAGCGGGCGCTGTACAACGTGAAGGCCACCGGCCATGTGGCGAAGATCATCAAGGATCTGGGCATCTGAAGGATCTGGGTATCTGACGGTCTTCTTGTGACGGAAGTCCCTCTGCGCGGGGACTTCCGTTTGCGTTCGCCACCTCGGAGCAGGTGATCCTCTGGAAATTTGTCTCCAGAAGCGAAGGGATCACTCCATGGCGGCCACCGAGCCCGGCCCCGTCGAGGCCGCTGCCGGCCCTGAGGCGGTCAAACGCCACCGCAGACTCTTCCGTGCCGTCGCCCGCCGCAGAAACCCTCCCCTGCGGCGCACCGACATCACGGTGACCGACGAGCGGGCGGTGAAGCGTGCCGTCAAGGCGGCTTCGCTGGGCAATGCCATGGAGTGGTTCGACTTCGGCATCTACAGCTACCTGGCCGTCACCATCGGCCATGTCTTCTTCCCGTCCGGGAACGGCACCGTCCAGCTGCTGTCCTCGTTCGCGACCTTCGCGGTCTCGTTCCTGGTGCGGCCGCTCGGCGGCATGGTCTTCGGCCCGATGGGCGACAAGGTGGGCCGTAAGAAGGTCCTCGCCCTGACGATGATCCTGATGGCCATCGGCACCTTCGCCATCGGGCTGATCCCGCCGTACGCCACCATCGGCTTCTGGTCCCCGGTCCTGCTGATCCTCTTCCGCCTCGTCCAGGGCTTCTCCACGGGCGGGGAGTACGGCGGGGCGTCGACCTTCATCGCCGAGTACGCCCCCGACAAGCGCCGGGGCTTCTTCGGGAGCTTCCTGGAGTTCGGCACGCTCGCCGGGTACGTCGGCGCGGCGGGGCTCGTGACGGTGCTGACGACGGTCCTCGGCAGCGGCGGCATGGAGTCCTGGGGCTGGCGCGTCCCGTTCCTCGTGGCGGGCCCCATCGGTCTCGTCGGCCTCTACCTCCGGCTCAAGCTGGACGAGACGCCCGCGTTCCAGAAGCTGGAGGACAACTCCGCACGCAAGGCGACCGACGCGGCCTCCACCGTGGAGACCACCGCCAAGGGCGACCTGGCGAAGATCTTCCGGAACCACTGGCCGACGCTGATCCTGTGCGTCTGCCTGGTCGGCGCGTACAACATCACCGACTACATGCTGCTGTCGTACATGCCGACGTACCTGTCCGACGAGATGGGCTACAGCGAGACCCACGGCCTCCTCGTCCTCATCGTCACCATGCTGCTCCTGATGCTGGTCATCAGCCAGGTGGGCAAGCTCTCGGACCGCTACGGCCGCAAGCCGCTGCTGATGGCCGGCATGCTGGGCTTCCTCGTCCTGTCGATCCCGGCCTTCCTGCTGGTCAAGCAGGGCAGCCTGGTCGCGGTCTCGGCGGGCATGCTGATGCTCGGCCTCTCCCTGGTCTGCATGCTCGGCACCATGTCCGCGGCGCTCCCGGCCCTGTTCCCGACACAGGTCCGCTACGGCTCCCTCTCGGTCGGCTACAACCTCTCCGCGTCCCTCTTCGGCGGTACGACCCCGCTGGTGATCACCGCCCTGATCAGCGCCACCGGCACCGACATGATGCCCGCGTACTACGCGATGGCGGCGGCCCTGGTCGGCATCATCACGGTGGCCTGCATGAAGGAAACGGCCCAACAGCCGCTGGCCGGGTCACCCCCCTCGGTGGAGACCCCGGAGGAGGCGGCGGAACTGGTGGAGAGCCGCACCCCGATGCCTAGGCCCTGACGCCCGCCGCACCACCGCACGGCCCGTACCGGACAGCATCCGGGTACGGGCCGTTTCGCGTCCCGCACGAGGTCCGGCGTGACCGCCGGAGCCGCCGTCTTCCCCGCCGAGCCCCGCCGCCCGGTCGTCGATCAGGTCGAGCCAGGTGGCCCGCCCCGGCGTCCGAGCCGGTGCCCGTCAGGCTTGGGCGACGTTCTCGGACGCCACCCGGGCGAGGGTGTCCGCCACCGTTGTGCAGGCGAGCCGGGTCACGGAGCGCAGCTCGGCGTCCGAGGTGCCGGCCCGGCTCAGTACGGCCAGCGACTGGTTGACAGCGATGACGAACGTGGCGAGCTCGTCGAGCGTCCGGGGGGCGGCCGAGGAGTCCGCCAGTGCCGCGCGGACCCGCTGGCGCTGCGTGTCGAGCAGGCCACGCACGTGAACGCCGCTCTCCTCCTTCAGCGTCAGTGACTGCGCGGCGGACTGGGCGATGAGGCACCCCACGGGGACCGACGGGTCGGCGATACGGCCCAGGATGACGTCGAAGAACGCCTCGACCGCGCGCACCGGATCACCGGGGTGCGCCGCGAGCGCCTGCTCGTACTGCGCGCCGTAGATCGACGCGTAGCGGTCGAGGCACTGGCCGAACAGGGCGTCCTTGTTGCCGAAGGCGCCGTAGAGGGAGCCGCGGCCGAGGCCCGTGGCCGCACCGAGGGCATCGAGTGAGGCGTCCGCGTACCCGCGCTGCCAGAACACCCGCATGGCCTGGTCCAGGGCCGCGCTGACATCGAACTGCTTCCGGCCGGACACAGCGTGTACCTCCCGTTTCTCGTCCTTGCCGTGAGCTTACCCGCATCTTGGATCGATCGGTCGGTTGATCTTTGACCGATCGATCCAAGATGGTTAGCGTGGCGGTCATGAATCTGCCGCCCACCCACCTGCCCACGCCCGAAGGCCCCGGTTCCGTCTCTCAGGTGCCGAACCTCCCGGCGCGATTCACCGAAACCTTCACCAGCCGGTACGTCGACACCGGTGAACTGCGCCTGCACGCCGTCACCGGCGGCCAAGGACCTGCGCTGCTGTTGCTGGCCGGCTGGCCCCAGACGTGGTACGCCTGGCGCCTCCTGATGCCGGCGCTGGCTCAGGACTTCCAGGTCGTCGCGGTCGATCCGCGCGGTGTCGGGCTGTCAGACAAGCCCCTGGGCGGGTACGACACCGGCACGCTCGCACGCGACATGGTGGCGCTGATGGACGCGCTCGGGCATCAGCGCTTCGCCATGGTGGGTCACGACGTCGGGATGTGGACCGGCTATGCCCTGGCCGCGGACCACCCCGACCGGCTCGACCGCCTGGCCGTCGCCGAGGCCGCGATCCCGGGACTGTCCCCCTCACCGCCCCTCTTCGGCAGCCGGGTGGCCAACGACCGCCTGTGGCACTTTGCCTTCAACCGCCTCACCGACGTCAACGAGCAGTTGGTCAGCGGACGGGAACATCTCTACTTCGGCCGCCAGTTCGCCACGAAGTCCGCGAAGCCGCTGCCCGACCACGCCGTCCAGCACTACGTCGGCATCCTCGCCGCCGACCCGGAAGCCCTGCGGTCCAGCTTCGAGTTCTACCGCGCGCTCGATACGACCATCGCGCAGAACCAGCGGCGCCAGGCCCGACGGCTGTCCCTCCCCGTCCTGGCGATCGGGGGAGCGGAGAACATGGGCGCATCGGTCAGCGAAACGATGAAGCTTGCCGCCGACGACGTGGAGAGCCTTGTCCTCCCCGAGTGCGGCCACTACCCCGCCGAGGAGACCCCGGAGGCGATGCTGGCCGCGCTGACCGCGTTCCTGGCCCCGTACCGGGACGGGCGGACCGCGGCGGACATCCCCACGGCACGGGGTACCGACGCCTAGCGGTCAGCCCGGACCGTAAGAGGACCCGACGCCTTCGGAGGCCACAGGCCGTGCGGCCGCCACGCGATCACCGACACGTAGTGCCGTGGCGGAAAGCGCCGTTGACCATGGCCGAGCACCGCATCACCGGTAGCATGGGCTGGCGCACGCGGCCGTTGCTGAATGGTATAAGCGGAGGTTTTAGGTGCCTCTGGGCTTTACGCCCATGTGGGTTCGAATCCCATCGGCCGCACACACCCAGAGGGGCCGTCCGACGAGACGGCCCCTCTTCGTGTCTCAGCCCAACAACTCCCGCACCACCGGCACCAACTCCCGGAACGCCTTGCCGCGGTGGCTGATCGCGTTCTTCTCCTCCGCCGACAGCTCCGCGCAGGTGCGCGTCTCGCCCTCCGGCTGGAGGACCGGGTCGTAGCCGAAGCCGTTCGTGCCCGTCGGGGTGTGGCGGAGCGTGCCCCTCAGTTGGCCCTCGACCACGCGCTCGGTCCCGTCCGGCAGGGCCAGGGCCGCCGCGCACGCGAAGTGGGCGCCCCTGTGCGCCTCGGAGATGTCGGACAGCTGGGCCAGGAGCAGGTCCAGGTTGGCCCGGTCGTCGCCGTGGCGGCCGGACCAGCGGGCCGAGAAGATGCCGGGGGCGCCGCCCAGGACATCCACGCACAGGCCCGAGTCGTCGGCGACCGCCGGGAGTCCGGTGGCCCGGGCGAGGGCGTGCGCCTTCAGGAGGGCGTTCTCCGCGAACGTGACGCCCGTTTCCTTGACGTCGGGGATGTCGGGGTACGCGTCCGCGCCGACGAGGTCGTGGGTGAGACCGGCGTCGGCGAGGATCGCCCTCAGTTCGGTGATCTTTCCGGCGTTGCGGGTGGCGAGGATCAGACGGGTCATGGGGTCCAGTATCCCGGCCTCGCGGAGGTGCCCGTTACGGCGTGCACACCTTCGTCAGTTCGCCCGCCGCGTCGGTGACCGGGCTGATGTCCGGGGTCTCGTCGCCGTTCTTGACGGCGTCACGGACGTTGGAGACCGCCTTCTCGAGGTCGTCGACCGCCTTGTTGACGTCGGCGTTGTCGGTCTTGTCGCCGATCTTGTCGAGGTTCTTCTCTATGGCGTCGAGGGACTGGTCGGTCTGTGTCGGATCGTCGGCCGCGTTCTCCACCGCCTGCTGGAGGTCGGTGACGCTGTCGGCGATGGAGTCGGCGGCCTGGACGCAGTCGAGAGCCTTGCTGACGGCGTCGCAGCCGACGACCGCCGGAACGGCGACGAGTGCGGCGACTACGGCGAATGCGGCGGTGCGGCGGCGGTGGCGCGCGGCCATGGAACGGTTCCTCCCCCTGGACATGATGTGGTCGACGGACGCACGGCTGGACCGTGCGCCCGCACCCTTAAGAACGCGAAGGATCAGCGTGTGGTTGCCTCCAGGGCCGCACGTTGGATCACCGCCAGTTCGTCGCAGCCCGAAACCGCCAGGTCGAGAAGGGCGTTGAGCTCCTTGCGGTCGAAGGGTTCCGCCTCGGCGGTGCCCTGGACCTCGACGAAGCGGCCGTCGCCGGTGCAGACGACGTTCATGTCGGTGTCGGCCTTCACGTCCTCCTCGTAGCAGAGGTCCAGCAACGGCACCCCGCCCACGATGCCCACCGAGACCGCGCTGACCGTGCCGGTGAGCGGCTTTCGGCCCGCCTTCACGAGCTTGCGGCCCTGGGCCCAGGCGACCGCGTCGGCGAGGGCGACGTACGCGCCCGTGATCGCGGCCGTGCGGGTGCCGCCGTCGGCCTGGAGGACGTCGCAGTCGAGGACGATCGTGTTCTCGCCGAGCGCCTTGTAGTCGATGACCGCGCGCAGGGAGCGGCCGATCAGACGGCTGATCTCGTGCGTACGGCCGCCGATCTTGCCCCGGACCGACTCGCGGTCGCCGCGGGTGTTGGTGGCGCGCGGGAGCATGGAGTACTCGGCGGTGACCCAGCCTTCGCCGCTGCCCTTGCGCCAGCGCGGGACGCCTTCGGTGACGGAGGCGGTGCAGAAGACCTTCGTGTCGCCGAAGGAGACGAGGACGGAGCCCTCGGCGTGCTTGCTCCAGCCGCGCTCGATGGTGATGGGGCGGAGCTGTTCGGGCGTGCGGCCGTCGATTCGAGACATGCCGATGAGCCTAGCCGCAGACGGGTGAGGGGCCGCCTCCGGTTACCGGAAGCGGCCCCCGATGAGTGTGGAGAGCGTTCAGAGAGCCCGGCGCGGAGCCGGACTCACATCATGTCTTCGATGTCCGCGGCGACCGGGTCCGCGTCCGTGCCGATGACGACCTGGATGGCCGTGCCCATCTTGACCACGCCGTGCGCGCCGGCTGCCTTGAGTGCGGCCTCGTCGACCAGGCTCGGGTCGACGACCTCGGTACGCAGCCGGGTGATGCAGCCCTCGACCTCTTCGATGTTGTCGATCCCGCCGAGCCCGGCAACGATCTTCTCAGCCTTGGTGGCCATGTCCTACTCCCTGATCCGAACCGCTTTGTCGCAGTAACCCACAGTTGGCCCATCTTCGCGAGCGGTCATGGTGCCGGTGCCGAATGATGACGTCACGACAGCGCGACGACCGTCCGGCAACTGGTCTACACCACCTGTCGGACGGTCGCCAAACGCGGGGAGGACGCCCATGAGTGCCGACAGCGCCGCCGCGCCCGCCCGGCCCCGCTGGAGCCACCTGTTCCAGGGCCTGCAGAAGATGGGCCGCAGCCTTCAGCTGCCGATCGCCGTGCTGCCGGCCGCGGGTCTCCTCGTCCAGCTGGGACAGCCGAACGTGTTCGGGCCCGAGGGGCTGGGCTGGACCGATGTCTCCAAGGTGATGATGGGCGCGGGCAGTGCGCTGCTCGACGGTTCGCTCGGCCTGCCGCTGCTGTTCTGCGTCGGCGTCGCCATCGGCATGGCGAAGAAGTCGGACGGTTCCACGGCGCTCGCCGCGGTCGCCGGCTTCCTCGTCTACTACAACGTGCTGCGCCAGTTCCCGCAGGACTGCGCGAGCGGGGCGAAGGCGGTGGTCACCGGCTGCCGGGCGGCCGACGGCACGATGGTGGCGTTCACGTACCAGAATCCGGGTGTCTTCGGCGGCATCGTGATGGGGCTGCTCGCCGCGTTCCTCTGGCAGCGTTACCACCGTACGAAGCTGGTGGACTGGCTCGGCTTCTTCAACGGCCGGCGGCTCGTGCCGATCATCATGGCGTTCGTCGCCGTCGCCTTCGCCGTGGTGTGCCTGTGGGTCTGGCCGCCGATCGGTGCGGCGCTGGAGCACTTCAGCGACTGGCTGGACGGCCTGGACGCCTGGGGCGCGGGCGTGTTCGGCGTCGCCAACCGCGCACTGCTGGTCGTGGGGCTGCACCAGTTCCTGAACGTGCCCATCTGGTTCCAGTTCGGCAGTTACACCAAGCCGGACGGGCAGGTCGTGCACGGTGACATCAACATGTTCCTGGCGGGCGACCCGAACGCGGGCCAGTTCACCTCGGGCTTCTTCCCGATCATGATGTTCGCGCTGCCGGCCGCCGCGCTGGCGATCACGCACTGCGCCCGGCCGAACCGTCGCAAGGAGGTCGGCGGTCTGATGCTGTCGGTGGCTCTGACCTCCTTCGTCACGGGCATCACGGAACCGCTCGAGTACTCCTTCCTGTTCGCCGCCCCGCTGCTCTACGCGGTCCACGCCCTGCTGACCGGTGTCTCGATGGCGGTGACGTGGGGCCTGGGTGTGCACGACGGCTTCAGTTTCTCGGCGGGGCTGATCGACTACGTCCTCAACTGGAACCTGGCGACCAAGCCGTGGGCGATCGTTCCGATCGGACTGTGCTTCGCGGCCGTGTACTACGCGATCTTCCGTTTCGCGATCACGAAGTTCGACCTCACCACTCCGGGGCGGGAGCCGGAGGAGGAGGTCGAGGACATCACGAAGGCGTAGTCCCGCGGCGGCCACGAAGGCCCCCGGACCTGCCGGTCCGGGGGCCTTCGTCATGAATCGGGCACGTTCTCACGCTATGGCCGAGGCCACAAAATTCGCGGGTTCCTTATCCAGCCTTCACCGTGCTACAACAGGTCTACACCACTGAGTGGTGTAGACCACGTCGGCCCCCGCCCACCCCTCTTTGTCCCCTGGGCGGCGCCTTGCCCTCCCCCAGCCTCCGGCCGGGGGGATCCCCAGGAGGAAGTTGTGTCCACGGCCAGCGCCGCTCCCGCGGCCGAGCAGAAGAAGAAGGGCTCCGGCGCGATGGCTGTCCTGCAGCGCATCGGCCGCAGCCTGATGCTGCCGGTCGCTGTCCTGCCCGCCGCCGCCCTCCTGGTGCGGCTCGGCAACGCCGACATGCTCGGGCGCCCGTCCTTCCCCTCGTTCTTCACCAAGATCGCCGGATTCATGTCGGCGGGCGGCAACGCGATCCTCGACAACATGGCGCTGCTGTTCGCCGTGGGCATCGCCATCGGCTTCGCGAAGAAGTCGGACGGCTCGACCGCCCTCGCGGCCGTGGTCGGCTACCTGGTCTTCAAGAACGTGCTCGCCACGTTCACCGACAAGAACCTGCCGAAGGTCGCCACGGCCGTCGACGGCAAGGTGGTCATGGTGGACGCGCCCGTGGACGCCAAGGTCCTCGGTGGTGTGGTGATGGGCATAGTCGTCGCCCTGCTGTACCAGAAGTTCTACCGGACCAAGCTGCCCGACTGGGCCGGGTTCTTCGGCGGCCGCCGTCTCGTCCCGATCCTCTCCGCCTTCGCGGGCCTGCTGATCGGCATCGTCTTCGGCTACATCTGGCCGGTCCTCGGCACGGGTCTGCACAACTTCGGTGAGTGGCTGGTCGGTTCGGGCGCCGTCGGTGCCGGCATCTTCGGTGTCGCCAACCGTGCGCTGATCCCGATCGGCATGCACCACCTGCTGAACTCGTTCCCGTGGTTCCAGGCGGGCGAGTACCACGGCAAGAGCGGTGACATCGGGCGCTTCCTGGCGGGTGACCCGACCGCCGGACAGTTCATGACCGGCTTCTTCCCGATCATGATGTTCGCCCTGCCGGCCGCCTGCCTGGCGATCGTGCACTGTGCCCGCCCCGAGCGCCGCAAGGTCGTCGGCGGCATGATGTTCTCCCTGGCGCTGACCTCCTTCTTCACGGGCGTGACCGAGCCGATCGAGTTCACGTTCATGTTCATCGCGCCGGTCCTCTACGCCATCCACGCGGTCCTCACCGGTGTCTCCATGGCGCTGACCTGGGCCCTCGGCATGAAGGACGGCTTCGGCTTCTCGGCCGGCGCGGTCGACTTCGGCCTGAACCTCGGCATCGCGACGAACCCGTGGGGCCTGGTCCTGGTGGGCCTGTGCTTCGCGGCCGTCTACTACGCCGTCTTCCGCTTCGCGATCACCAGGTTCAACCTCCCGACCCCGGGCCGCGAGTCGGACGAGGAACTGGCGGAGCTGCAGAAGGCCGAGGCCAAGTAGCAGCCCGTACCAGCCACGCGTGAAGGCCCCCGGAGGATTCTCCGGGGGCCTTCTCGTGCGTGCGGGGCGCTACGGGTGTCAGATCTCGTACGACAGCCGGGGCGCCGCCAGCTCCACAGGACCGGTGAACGTCTCGCGGGCGTCGGCGAGGTTCACCTGGGGGTCCGTCCACGGGGGGATGTGGGTCAGGACCAGGCGGCGGGCACCGGCGCGGGTGGCGGTCTCGCCTGCCTCGCGGCCGTTGAGGTGCAGGTCCGGGATGCTCTCCTTGCCGTGCGTGAACGCGGCCTCGCACAGGAACAGGTCGGTGTCCCGGGCGAGTTCGTCGAGGGCCCCGGTCACGCCCGTGTCCCCGGAGTAGGTCAGGGAGCGGCCGCCGTGTTCGATGCGGATGGCGTACGCCTCCACGGGGTGCCGCACCTTCTCGGTGTGCACGGTGAAGGGGCCGATGTCGAACGTGCTCGGCTTCACCGTGTGGAAGTCGAAGACCTCGCTCATCGAGGAGGCGGAAGGAGTGTCCGCGTACGCGGTGGTCAGCCGCTGTTCCGTGCCCTCGGGTCCGTAGACCGGGATCGGGGCGCAGCGGCCGCCGTCGTGACGGTAGTAGCGCGCGACGAAGTACGCGCACATGTCGATGCAGTGGTCGGCGTGCAGATGGCTGAGGAAGATCGCGTCGAGGTCGTAGAGACCGCAGTGGCGCTGCAACTCGCCGAGGGCGCCGTTGCCCATGTCGAGGAGCAGCCGGAAGCCGTCGGCCTCTACGAGGTAGCTCGAGCAGGCCGATTCCGCGGACGGGAACGACCCCGAGCAGCCGACGACGGTGAGCTTCATGAGAGCTGGAACCTCCGCGCTGACAGGAAATGCAGAGAGCAGATTCAGGGGGCGGATACAGGGGGCGGGCACGCGAAAACAGGGGTCGTGCGGTCCGTCGAGCGTAAGGCGCAAAAGGGCGGCTCGCTCCTCCGCCAGGGGCCGTTGTGGGCGAACTCACCTGTGGTGTCACCGGTTCGGCTGGACCGGAAACGCACACGCGTGCGCCGGAGCCGCCGACGGGTAATGCGGATAGGGCGGGCGGTGGGACGTACGCGCCGGTACCGTCGTCCGTATGGACACGTCATGGTGGCTGGCGCTGGCGGCGGTGGTGCTGCTCGCGCTCGTCGCGACGCTCGTCGACGGCTGGGGGCGCCGCGGGCGCAGGCCGTCCGGGCGTACGCGTCCGCCGGGGCATCCGGGCGCGCCCGGGCGGCCGCAGCCCGCCGAGATCTGGTGGGCGAACGTGCCCTACGAGGAAGGGGCCGGCGTCAAGGACCGGCCCTGTCTGGTGCTGGCGGTGCGGGGCGGCCGGGCGACGGTCGCGAAGATCACCAGCAAGTACCACGACGAGCGGGCGGGCGTGATCCCGCTGCCACCGGGGGCCGTGGGCGACGCCCATGGGAGGGCGAGCTTCCTGGAGACGGACGAGCTGCGGGACGTTCCGCTGCGGGAGTTCCGCCGGCGGGTGGGGGTGGTGGATCCGGTGCTGTGGGATCAGGTGCGGTATTTGGCGGGGTGAGACGGCGGTCAGTGGGGCGAGACCGCGGTCAGACGGCTGAGGCCGCTGTCAGAAGGCTGAGGACGCGGCGCCGACAGCTCGGCCGGGACTGAAGGTCTCAGCCCCGGCCCGCTGTCGAAGCGTGTGGTCACGCCCAGAGTTGTCCCTGAAGCGTCGCGATCGCCTCTTCTGTCGTGGCCGCGGTGTAGACGCCCGTCGACAGGTACTTCCAGCCGCCGTCCGCGACCACGAAGACGATGTCCGCCGTCTCCCCCGCCTTGACCGCCTTGTTGCCCACGCCGATCGCCGCGTGCAGCGCCGCGCCCGTGGAGACGCCCGCGAAGATGCCCTCCTGCTGGAGCAGCTCCCGGGTGCGGGTCACCGCGTCCGCGGAGCCGACGGAGAAGCGGGTGGTCAGCACCGACGCGTCGTACAGCTCGGGGACGAAGCCCTCGTCCAGGTTCCGCAGGCCGTACACCAGGTCGTCGTAGCGCGGCTCGGCGGCGACGATCTTGATGTCCGGCTTCTGCTCGCGCAGGTAACGGCCCACGCCCATCAGCGTGCCGGTGGTGCCGAGGCCGGCGACGAAGTGGGTGACGGAGGGCAGGTCGGCGAGGATCTCGGGCCCGGTGGTCGCGTAGTGCGCGCCCGCGTTGTCCGGGTTGCCGTACTGGTAGAGCATCACCCAGTCCGGGTGCTCGGCCGCCAGTTCCTTGGCGACACGGACCGCCGTGTTGGAGCCGCCGGCCGCCGGGCTGGAGACGATCTCGGCGCCCCACATGCCCAGCAGGTCACGGCGCTCCTGCGAGGTGTTCTCCGGCATCACGCACACGATGCGGTAGCCCTTGAGCTTGGCCGCCATGGCGAGCGAGATGCCCGTGTTGCCGCTCGTCGGCTCCAGGATCGTGCAGCCCGGTGTCAGCCGCCCGTCCTTCTCGGCCTGTTCGATCATGTGGAGCGCGGGGCGGTCCTTGACCGAGCCCGTCGGGTTGCGGTCCTCCAGCTTGGCCCAGATCCGCACGTCCTCGGACGGCGAGAGCCGCGGCAGGCGCACCAGAGGGGTGTTGCCCACCGCGGCGAGCGGGGAGTCGTAGCGCATCGCTGATCAGCGGCCGATCAGACCATGCCGCCGGCCACGGCCGGCAGGATCGTCACGTTGTCGCCGTCGGTGAGCTTGGTGCTGATGCCGTCCAGGAAGCGGACGTCCTCGTCGTTCAGGTAGACGTTGACGAAGCGGCGCAGCTCGCCGCCCTTCTCCTCGTCGACGATGCGGGCCCTGATGCCCGCGTGGCGGGTGTCGAGGTCGGTGAACAGCTCGGCGAGGGTCTCACCGGTGCCGTCTACGGCCTTCGCACCGTCGGTGTAGGTGCGGAGGATGGTGGGGATGCGGACCTCGATGGCCATGGTTGCGGGCTCCTGTCGGAAGGAATTCAGGTCGGTGGGCGCGCGGCAGCGCGAAGAAGCTCCGGGTTACGCCTACGCCGGTTGCTCACGGCCGTACGGCGGCAGGATCAGCGCCTACAGAGGGCGCTGTTCAGCCTGCACAGGTCGACGTGCAGCCGCGCCACGAGCAGCGTGCCCGGCGCCTTCTCGCTCACGTCGTGGAAAACCATGGGGTCATCGTATCGATTCCCGGTCCGGGTCCCGGAATGTGATCTCGCATTCCGGACGCTCGGGGGCCGAGGGATGAGACCGCGGGGTGAGGTCGAGGGGTGAGGTCGAGGGGTGAGGCCGCCGGGCGAGGCCGAAGCGTGAGATCGAAGGGTGAGATCGAGGGTGAGATCAGTAGGCCTCGACGACCTTGACCTCCTCCTCCGTCACCTCGCCCGCCACGATCTGGAACGAGCGGAACTGGAACGGCCCCGCGTCGTCCGCGTCCGCCGTCGAGACGAGGACGTAGTGGGCGCCCGGCTCGTTCGCGTACGAGATGTCGGTGCGGGACGGGTACGCCTCGGTCGCGGTGTGGGAGTGGTAGATGATCACCGGCTCCTCGTCGCGGTCGTCCATCTCGCGGTAGAGCTTGAGCAGGTCGCCCGAGTCGAACTCGTAGAACGTGGGCGAGCGGGCCGCGTTGAGCATGGGGATGAAGCGCTCGGGGCGGCCGGAGCCCTCCGGGCCCGCGACGACGCCGCACGCCTCGTCGGGGTGGTCCTGGCGCGCGTGCGCGACGATCTGGTCGACGAGGGCCTGGGTGATGGTCAGCATGTCGGTCAGGATAAGCAGAAGGGCCGTCCCGTACCGAGGCGTGGTACGGGACGGCCCACATGCTGGATTTTGTGCGGGAACTCCGTGCGGTCAGCCGACCTTCTCGAACTTCGGCTCGTGGCGCTCGGCGACCTGCGGGTTGCGGGCCTTGAGGACGTACCAGCCGATGGCCAGCGCGGCGGCCCAGACGGCCATCACGTAGAGGCAGACCCGGGAGTCGGCGTCGTACGCGATCAGGCCGGTCACGAAGAGCAGGAACACGATCGCGACCCAGCTGCACTTCGCGCCGCCCGGTGCCGGGAAGGAGGACGCGGGCAGTCGGCCCGCGTCGACCGCGCGGCGGTACAGGACGTGGCTGACCAGGATCATCAGCCAGGTCCAGATGCCGGCCGCGGTGGCCACCGAGGTGACGTAGCCGAAGGCCTTCTCCGGGACGACGTAGTTGAGGATCACGCCGATGCCCATGAAGAGGACCGAGATCGTGATGCCGAAGGCGGGCGTCTTCGAGGCGGAGAGCTTGCTGAAGACCCTCGGGGCCTCGCCGTTGTCCGCGAGCGTGCGCAGCATGCGGCCCGTGGAGTACATGCCGGAGTTGCACGAGGACAGGGCCGCGGTGAGGACGACGAAGTTGACGATGCCCGCGCCGGCCGGGATGCCGATCATCGCGAAGGCCTTGACGAACGGGCTCACGCCGGGCGCGAACTCGGTCCACTTCACGACGCAGAGGATGACGGTGAGGGCACCCACGTAGAAGAGGGCGATGCGCCAGGGCAGGGTGTTGATCGCCTTCGGGAGGGTCTTCTCCGGGTCCTCGGACTCGCCCGCCGTCACACCGACCAGCTCGACGGCCAGGTAGGCGAACATGACGCCCTGGAGGGTCATCAGGGACGAGCCGATGCCCTTGGGGAAGAAGCCGTCGAACTGCCAGAGGTTGGCGACGGAGGCGGTGTCACCGGCCGAGCTGAAGCCGAAGGTGAGCACACCGAGGCCGATCACGATCATGCCGATGAGCGCGGTGACCTTGACCATCGAGAACCAGAACTCGATCTCGCCGAAGAGCTTCACCGAGATCAGGTTGGCCACGAACAGGACGACCAGGAAGACCAGGGCCGTCACCCACTGTGGGACGGCCGGGAACCAGTAGTGGACGTAGATCGCGGCGGCGGTCAGTTCCGCCATGCCGGTCACCACCCACATCAGCCAGTACGTCCAGCCGGTGAAGTAGCCGAAGAACGGGCCGAGGAACTCGCGGGAGTACTCCGCGAAGGAACCCGACACCGGGCGGTACAGGAGCAGCTCGCCGAGCGCCCGCATGATGAAGAAGATGATCACGCCCGCGAGGGCGTACATGAGGATCAGGCTGGGCCCGGCCTTGGCGATGTTCGCCCCGGCGCCCAGGAACAGGCCGACGCCGATGGCGCCGCCGATCGCGATCATCTGGACCTGGCGGCTGCCGAGCCCGCGCTCGTACCCCTCTTCGGGGGCGTCGCCGCCCACGGCCCCATTGCCGTCGTACTGCTTGTCGACCTGCGATGAGGTCATGTTGGTGCGCCTTTCTCCACGCCGACCCGAGCCAGTCCCATGGCTTCGGATCGGGTTCCGATCCCCCCGGATGTGATGGAGCTTGTGCCTGGCCGGCGATCCGCCGGCTCGGTGGCGCACCCGAGCGGACATGGGTGGTGTCCGTCGGGCGGTCGTGAAGATTTATCACGGCCGCAACATTGGTCGTCCGGGACGTGTGTGGCACACGCCTCAGGAAGAAGCGGACAAAGATGACCTGATCGACCCATAACAGGCCGCAACGGTGACAGGATCGTTATCCGGATTTGAGCGTCCTCTGAGCGAACACCGGAGGAGGCTCGAACGCCTGTGAATCAGGACATAAGGGTCTCGATCAGGGTCTCCTGCAACCCGCCGAGCCAGAGATACGCCATCACCATCGGCTTGCGCGGGTCCTCGTCCGGCAGCCGGTAGAGGAGGTCGGTGTCCTCCTCGTCGACGACGTCGAGCCGGGAGCCGATCGCCAGCCGCAGGTCGTTGAGCGAGCCCAGCCACTGCCGGGACTCCTCCGGCGACAGCTTGAGGACCGCGCCGCCCTCCCCCGCGACCGTCATCCCGTCCAGGGTGCGGATCACCACGAGGGCGTTCTCGCGCTTGCCTGCGCGCAGGTCGTTCTCCGTGAAGCGGCGGAACTCCGAGGAGTGCGCACGCTGCTCCTCGGCCTCCTCGGGCGAGCCTCCCTCGCCGCCGGGGCCGCCGTAGGCGTCCGGGAAGAGGCGCTGGAGGACGGGGTCGGAGGGCGGCTCGCTCGGCCCCTCGGCGAACAGTTCGGCGAGCGGGTCGGCGGCGGCGTCCTCCGCGGGGCCCGGGCCGATCAGCTCCAGGAGCTGGACCGCGAGCGAGCGGATGATGGAGATCTCGACCTCGTCGAGTGCGACGGCCGCGCCGCCGCCGGGGAGCGGTTCGAAGTGTCCTGGCATGAAGTGAGTTCGCTACTTCCGGTCCTGCTGAAGGGTGGCCCACAGACCGTAGCCGTGCATCGCCTGCACGTCGCGCTCCATCTCCTCACGCGTCCCGCTGGACACGACCGCGCGGCCCTTGTGGTGGACGTCGAGCATGAGCTTGGTGGCCTTGTCCTTGGAGTAGCCGAAGTACGTCTGGAAGACATACGTCACATAGCTCATGAGGTTGACGGGGTCGTTGTGGACGATCGTCACCCAGGGGACATCCGGCTCAGGTACGGCGAAGACCTCCTCTGCCGACTCGGTCTTTTCGATCTCTAGGGGTGCGGGAGCCGTCACACGGCCCATGCTGCCACCACAGAGGGGGGCCCGCACAAATGGACTGCGCAAATCGGACCTACAAATCGTCAGACTGACGAGATGGGGGTACGATCGCGGACCATGCGGCAATCCCCGGGGGGACAACCCCCGGACCCCCGGCCGACACCGGGGGCGTCCGGAGCGAATTGCGAGGAAAGCACAGTGAACCCAGCGGACCTTGGGCTGCCGGTGGATGTTCCGTCGACGGCACTCTTCACCGACCAGTACGAACTGACGATGCTCCAGGCCGCACTGGCCGCCGGGACCGCCGAACGGCGCTCGGTCTTCGAGGTCTTCACCCGACGGCTGCCCGAGGGGCGGCGGTACGGCGTCGTGGCCGGGACCGGGCGCGTCCTGGACGCGGTCGAGAACTTCCGCTTCGACGCCGCCCTCCTCGGCTTCCTGCGCGAGCGGCGGATCGTGGACGAGCCGACCCTGGAGTGGCTCGCCTCGTACCGCTTCCGGGGGGACATCTGGGGCTACCCCGAGGGCGAGGTCTACTTCCCGGGCTCGCCCCTGCTGCGGGTCGAGGGCTCGTTCGCGGAGTGCGTGCTCCTGGAGACCGTGATCCTGTCCATCCTCAACCACGACTCGGCCATCGCGGCCGCCGCCTCCCGCATGTCCTCCGCCGCCGGTGCGCGCCCGCTGATCGAGATGGGCGCCCGGCGCACCCACGAGCTGGCCGCCGTCGCCGCCGCGCGGGCCGCGTACGTCGGCGGCTTCGCGACCACGTCCGACCTGGCCGCGGGCTTCCGGTACGGGATTCCGACGGTCGGTACCAGCGCGCACGCGTTCACGTTGCTGCACGACACCGAGCGGGACGCCTTCCGGGCCCAGGTGGACTCGCTGGGCCGGGGCACGACGCTGCTCGTGGACACGTACGACGTCGCCGAGGCCGTACGCATGGCCGTCGAGATCGCCGGGCCCGAGCTCGGTGCCGTGCGCATCGACTCCGGGGACCTGCTGCTCGTCGCGCACCGGGTGCGGCAGCAGCTGGACGACCTGGGCGCGACCGAAACGAAGATCGTGGTGACCTCGGACCTGGACGAGTACGCGATCGCCTCGCTGGCCGCGGCGCCCGTGGACGCGTACGGCGTCGGCACCCAGCTGGTGACGGGATCCGGCCATCCGACATGTTCGATGGTCTACAAACTGGTGGCCCGCGCCCACTCGGCGGACCCGGCGGCTCCGCTGGAGCCGGTGGCGAAGAAGTCGACCGGCGGGAAGACCTCCATCGGCGGGCGGAAGTGGGCAGCGCGCCGGCTCGACGAGCACGGGGTGGCCGAGGCCGAGGTGATCGGGACGGGGCCCGTGCCGGCCGGTCTGGAGGGCCGTCAGCTGCTCGTGGAGCTGATAAAGGGCGGCCAGGTCGTCGCCCGCGAGTCCCTCGACGTCGTACGGGACCGGCACGCGGCCGCCCGTGCCGGTCTGCCGTTGTCGGCGAACCAGCTGTCGCGCGGGGAGCCGGTGATCCCGACGGAGTACGTGTGACCGAGCCCCCGTCCGGGCGGGCGGGGGCCTCGGAAGCGGCGGGGGAAGCGGAGGCGTCGGCAGGGTACGGCTCCGGCCACCCTGGCGGAAACGCGAATGAACGGGCGACCGGCGGGCATGCAATGGCAGCGCCGCCCGCGCACCGGCACGACGCCGAATGCCCCCTCCCGCCCCGCACGCGAAGTCTCTAGGCTCGGTAGTTCATATACGTACGGCCGGGCCCGCACCCCTCCTGCCCGCGCCACTCCCGTCCGCACCCCTCGCCCCCCCCGCCTTCCTCTCCCCTCCACCACACCTCTGCCAAGCCGAAGGACACCGACCATGCGCCGCGCCTTGATCGTCGTAGACGTGCAGAACGACTTCTGTGAGGGGGGCAGCCTCGCGGTGGCCGGAGGTGCCGATGTGGCTGCCGCGATCACCGAGCTGATTGGGCAGGCGCCCGCCGGGTACCGCCATGTCGTCGCCACCCGCGACCACCACGTCGCGCCCGGCGGCCACTTCGCCGACAACCCCGACTTCGTCCACTCCTGGCCCGCGCACTGTGTGGCGGGCACGGAGGGGGTCGGCTTCCACCCGAACTTCGCACCCGCCGTCGCCTCCGGCGCGATCGACGCCGTGTTCGACAAGGGCGCGTACGCGGCGGCGTACAGCGGGTTCGAGGGCGTCGACGAGAACGGGGTGTCGCTGGGCGACTGGCTGCGGGCCCGGGAGATCGGCGAGGTGGACGTGGTGGGGATCGCCACGGACCACTGCGTGCGCGCTACCGCGCTGGACGCCGCGAGAGAGGGGTTCCGCACCCAGGTGCTGCTGGACCTCACGGCCGGCGTGGCCGAGGAATCCACGGAGCGGGCACTGGAGGAACTGCGCTCGGCGGGCGTGGAACTCTCGGGCAAGCCGGTGGTGTAGCTGTAGCGGAGCGGAGGCCTCCGGCGAGCGGGAGCGGTGAGCGGGAGACGGTCGGTTCGGCACCGCGGGAGAGCGCCGTCGCGGCCGATGCCACGGAGCGGCAGCCGGCCGGGCTCGTATCCCGGGAAGGCGCCGTCGCGGCTGATCGCCGTCGTGGCTGCACGGCCCGTGCCTGCGCGGCCCGCCACTGCACGGCTCGCGGCTGCGCAGCATCGCGGCGGTGGCAAGCCGTCGCCGGGGCAGTGACCGGCGGCCGTCCGGCAGCCGTCGCGGCGGCGCAGCCCCCGGCGCCGAGATCGGGCTCATCCGCCCCGGTCGCAGCCTCCGGCGGACCGGCCCACGAGTGGCCCGCCCGGCCGACCCGGACGCGCCGCACCCATTTCCTACGCCTGCGGTGCCGGGCGGCGCAGGAGCGCTCTGATCGGGTGCCAGAGTTCTGTGGTCGGTCCCGGGGGTGTGACGCCGCTGTCCGGGGCCGTGCGCCACAGCAGGCCGTCGGGATGGTGCAGGACCGCCGTGATTTCGTCCGGGGTCGGGGGTGCCGCGTTGCCTCGCAGGTAGACCGCGCGCATGCCCAGGTTGCGCAGGCGGGTCAGCGCGCGGGCCCGGTTCTGGGCGAGTACGAGGACGCGGACGCAGTCCGTGGCGGTGCCCATGGCGGCACCGGCGCCGAGGGCGACGGCCGTGCCCGAGCCGGGCGGGCTGGGCAGGTTCAGTGCCACCACCACGCTTCCGTTCGGCAGCTTGCAGAAGCCTCCTGCGGCCATGCGGTCATACCCCCGTGCGAGCCGGTGTCAATAAGAAAACCACAGCACGCACCTAAACACGATCGGCCGCAACCCGCCAGGGGGCTGCGGCCGATCATGCTCTGACCTGCGTAAATGTCAGTTACTTCGTCGACTTGCCCACCTGGACCGTGATCGTCGAGCCATCCTTCGGCTCCTTCACAATCTTGATCTTGGTGTTGGTGTCAGTGACCTTGACGCTGCCGAACGGGTTCGCCGCGTCGTAGTACGAGCCCTTCCGGTCGTCGAAGGCCGGCACGCCCTTGTGCGACTTGATCTTCAGCGCGACGTCGGCGTTGTGGAGCGTGAACGCGTCGGTCTTGTACGTGCTGAAGGTCGAGTCGAAGGCCTGGATCTTGTTCCGCAGGACCGTGCCGTTGGCCCACTTCAGCGCCTTGGCGTGCGCGTCGACCGGCAGGATCAGACCCTGACCCGGGTGGACGCTGGTGTTGTCGTCCGCCTGCGAGGTGTCCCACAGCCAGACCAGCAGACCGTTCTGGTACGGGTAGTGCTCGACCCAGTCCGGACGCGTCGTCGAGAAGCCGAAGTTGTACGGGCCGACCTTGAGGGTCTTGTCGTACGAGACGTACTGGCGGTTCTCGGCGAGGTAGTACTGCGCGTAGTCCTTCGTGAAGGACGCGCCGATGCGGGAGAAGCCGGAGGCCGTCCACGCCGCGTCCGCGGTCTCCGCGTTGTCGGAGAAGAGAGCCGTGCCGTCGGCGGTCACGGAGATCTCGTCGGCGGCGAAGCCCTTCTGCGCCGCGCCGCCGTCCGTCTGGTAGCGGAAACGGACGTCGACCTTCTGGCCCGCGTAGGCGTCCAGCGAGTACGACAGCTTCTTGTACGCGTCGGTCGAACCGGTGAGGGCGGGCTTGTCGCTGCCGTCACGCGGGATGGCGGTGCCGTTCGCCGTGCCGTCGAGCGCGGTCCAGTTGGCGCCGCCGTCGGTGGACGCCTCGGCGTAGAGGTAGTCGTAGCCGCTCTCGATGTCCCACCAGCCGTCGAGGTCCAGCGTGGCCTTCGACTTGCCGGTCAGGTCGACCGAACGGGTCAGCGTGTTCTTGAGGTTGTTGCCGCTGCCGCTCCACCACTGGGTGGCGCCCTGCGCCGGGGCGACGACCTCGGTCTTGACCGCCTTGTCGGGCAGCGAGACCACCAGCGCCTGCTTGTTCCTGGTGTTGTACTCGGCGACACCCAGCTTGTGCGTCGACTTCGTCGCCGCCTTCGCCTTGGCGTAGTTCAGCCAGCCCAGCTGGAGCTTGTCCCAGGCGCCCATGTCACCGGGCAGGTCGCCGATGGCGTTCTTGCCGGTGCCGAGCCAGGAGCCGGCCGACATCAGCGTCCAGAAGCCGGTGCCGTTCTCGCCGCCACCGGAGGTGTCGTACTCGTCCGGCAGGCCCAGGTCGTGGCCGTACTCGTGGGCGTAGACGCCGAGTCCGCCGTTCTCCGGCTGGATGGTGTAGTCGCCGACCCAGATGCCGCTGTCGCCGATCTGCGTGCCACCGAGCTTGTTTCCGGCCGGGCCCGTGGCGCCCGCGTCGGTGCCGAACGCGTACCAGCGGTGGGCCCAGATCGCGTCCTCGCCCTGGGCGCCGCCGCCCGCGGACTCGTCCTCGCCGGCGTGCACGATCTGGAAGTGGTCGATGTAGCCGTCGGGCTCGTTGAAGTTGCCGTCGCCGTCGAAGTCGTAGCGGTCCCACTGGTCGTACTGCGCCAGGGTCGCCTTGATGGCCGCGTCGGACTTGCCGGCCGCCTTCTGGGCGGCGACCCAGGCGGTGACACCGTCGGCGACGGCGTTCCACGCGCAGGTGTCGCACTTGTTGGAGCCGTAACGGGCCTCGTTGTAGGGGACCTTGACCCAGTCGCTGACCTTGCCGTTGACCGAGTAGCGGCCCGAGGACTGCTTCTCGTAGTACTTCTTCAGCGACTCGGTCTTCTTGCCGGTGCCGAAGTAGAGGTCCTGGAAGTGCTTCTGGTTGTAGTCCGCCTGCCAGGCCGTGCTGTTGTCCTTCTTGCGGTCGGGCGCGGCGATCTTGTTGTGCAGCGGGCCGGCGGTGCCGCCGTACGTGCTGTCGATCTTGTCGCCGAACTCGACCAGGACGGTGAAGATCTGGTCCGTCTGCTCCCGGCCCAGCTCGACGTACTTGCTGTCGCCCTTCTTGCTCTTGAGCTTCACGACCTGCGAGCCGCCGCGGTTCTGCACCTTGGCGTCGCCGGATATGACCTGGTTCAGAGCCTCTTGGCGCTGGGCCGCCCGGGTCTTGCTCAGCGGGCCGTCGAGGTCGTGGTCGACCTTGGTCTTGGCCGGCTGCGGGTCGCGCCGGTCCACGCTGGTCGTGGCTTTGGCGTCGTCGGCCTGAGCCACGGCGAACGTCGAGAACGTGGCGGTGGCCGCCGCGAGTGCGACACCGATCGCGGTCGCTCTGAACGTCCAGGGTCTGCTGGTCACTTGAAATCCTCCCCCGCGTCCGTCCGCGCGGAAGGGGGGTCCAGTGTGATGGAAGGTCCGCGCGCGTCTACGCGTGTGTCAAGTGACGCCATTTGACCGGAGGTTTACAGGAAAAGACAGACCTTGACTTGGACAGATCAAATGCACTATGCGGAGCGCTCGTTCGCTATACGGACGGCATCCTGGTTCGCCAACCGGCGCGTCGGCGTGTCCAGTTGGTGGACCGCATGACTCCGTGCGCCCCCTATGCACCGGCACCGTGGGTTAGGTCACGCTTACTACTCGTTCCGATGGGGCATGCAGGCGAATAGAGTCGGTTGGCGGAGCGTCGGAATGTCGATGGATTGCCCAGTCGACACCGTTGTCTCCCCTTGATTTCCAGATTCCCGGCGCCATCCAAAACTTGTCCGCACCCTCCCCCATCGCGAGAGGCCCGGGGGGAGACCCCCACCCCGAGGAATGGCCATGCCTCGTCCGACCGCCGCACAGCTCGCCTACGGTTCCTGCACCGTGATCTTCTCCACCCTCGCCATGCTGCTGCTGTCACAGACGAGTTCGGGCCTGGGGATCGCCGTGATCGCCCTCGCCGCGCTCGCCCTCGGACTGCTCGTGGCCCTGACGGTTCCCGTACCGAAGCCGGCGCCCGCCGCCGTCGTCTCGCGGCCGGCCACACCGGAAGAACGTGTTCCGGTCCAGCGCGAGACAGCTTCCGTCGCCGCCGGGGCCGAGCCGACGGGTTCCTGAGGCCTGCCGGAAGGTTCCTGTTCCCGAGACCTGCGGGAAGGTTCCTGTTCCCGAGACCTTGGAAGGTTCCTGCTCCCGAGACCTGCCGGAAGGTTCCTGCACACGCACCGGCGGGCCCGTGTTCCCACGGACCCGCCGGTTTCCGCTGAGCTGTCCGCCGGCCGCCGCCGCGCTGCCGGTCAACCGGTGCTGACCACCACCGTCTTCGCCGCCTTGTCGTGCAGGCCCTGCTTGTAGGGCTTGTCGAAGAAGCTCCAACCACCCGCGATCGCGGTCCAGATGCAGGCGCAGCAGAACGCGAACGGGATCCACAGGACGGCCGCGCGGATCAGGGAGGTCTGCATGGAGGGCGTGGCGCCGTTGTCGAGATTGGCGACGCGCAGATTCAGCAGCTTCTTGCCGAGCGTCTGCCCCGACTTGGAGATCAGGAAGGTGTCGTACGCGATGTAGAGGACGGCGGCGATCACCTCCCGCCCGAACGCGCCGGCGGACGTCATCCTGTCCGCGTTCAGCGAGTACGGGCTGAAGCCGAACGCCCAGGACAGCAGCACCACCACGATGCCCACGAGGATCATGTCGATGATCCTGGCGAGCACCCGCTTGCCGCTGTCGGCGAGCGGGGGCATCCCCGAGAGGGGGTCGGCGCCGCCGTACGGGCCCCCGCCGTAGGGACCGCCCCCGCCGTAGGGATCGCCCCCGCCGTAGGGATCGCCGCCGTACGGCCCGCCCGCGGGGGGCTCGTTGCCGTACGGGGAGCCCCCGGGAGGCTGGTTGCCGTAGGGGTCGCCCCCGGGAGGCTGGTTGCCGTGCGGCCCGCCCCCGGGAGGCTCGTTGCCGTACGGGGAGCCGCCGCCCTCGGCGGGCGGGGGCTGATGCTTCCTGAACGGGTCGTCTTCCGGTCGGCCGGGGCCCGGGGGCGGCGGTTCGCTACTCATGGCCCGAGTCGACCGCGAACCCTCCGGCCGCGCATCCGGCGAGCCGCCGTACGGGGTACGGAATCGGGACGTACGGTTCACTGCTCCCGCCCGCCGCCCCGCCCCGCGGCTATCCCGCCACGAACGTATGGGCCGCCTTGTCGTGCCAGCACTGCCGCCAGGGGCGGTCGAACAGGCACCACAGGACGCCCACGACACCGATGCCGAGCAGTCCGGGAACGCTGTAGACGAGCCAGCGGCGCAGGGCCAGGCCGAAGGACGGCGGTTCGTGGCCCTCGATGTCCCGGACCTCCAGACCGCACAGCTTCTTGCCGAGCGTGCGGCCCCACTTGGCGGTGGGCAGCGCCTCGTAGAGGACGCCGAACAGGAGCAGCACGCCCAGCACGATGCCGAGGTAGACCGCGGTCGTGCCGTCGAGCAGCCAGACCGTGACGGTCTCGCCGGAGAGCTTGGCCGCGTCGACCTTGTCGTTGATGTGGTCGATCGCCTTGGTGCCGAGCGGTACCGCGGCCACGCCCGTGACCGTCGCCAGGACCAGGGTGTCCACCAGCCGTGCCGCCAGCCGCTTGCCGAGCCCGGCGGGCCGCGCCGCCGCGTGGGCGCGTGCGGCCGCCTGGAAGATGTCGTCGACCGGCGGCTTCCACGGGGCGACGGGCTGCTCGCCCTCGGGCCCCGCCAGTCGGTGCACCTGCTGCGCCCAGGAGGGCTGGCCGCCACCGTCGCCACTCGTCATGGGCGTCGCCGAGAAGGCCCCGCCGCCGGCCTGTGGCGGGACGGTGGGAGACGGCTGCGGGGAGAGGGAGCCGGCGGGTTGCTGGGAGTGGGAGCCGGCCTGCTGCGGCGGCAGCGCGGGCTGCGGCGCGGACGGCTGGGGGCCGCCCGGGCGCGGGGCCGAGGCGGCCCGCTGCGGGGGCGGTCCGGCCTGCTGCGGGCCTGCGGGCGGCGCCTCGGGGTCCAGGCCCAGGGCCTGCCGTGCCGCGGCCTGAGCGCTCGGCGGGGACGCGGCGAAGGGCTGTTCGGCGGCGGCCGGCGGCGTGCTCCCGTCCTGCTCCCCCGTGCGCGGGGACCGCGCGCGGAACGTCATGGTGCCCTCGGCGGGGCCGGTGCCCTGGTGGCCGGAGGTGTCACGCGGGCCCGCGTCACCGTCGCCGTGGCCGGGCCGCCGGAAGACCACCGTGCCGGCGGAGGCCGGCGGCTGCGCGGAACCGGAACCATCGGCTTCCGCGGGCGGAATCGTCGCCGTCCCGTCCGTACGTGCGGTGCCGTCCGGGTGTCCCGCCCGGCCGTCGGGGCGGGGCGCCGCGTCGGCCGGGTCCGCGGCCCGCGGGACGCGCGGGTCGGCGCCCTGCGGCGCGCCCCAGGAGACCCGGCGGTCCGGGTCGCCGCCGAAGCCGGTCTGCCGGGCGCGCTCGGCGCCCCAGGCGGAGGCGGGCTCGGGCCTGCTGCCGTGCTGGGCCTCGGCCGGGCTCACCCGCCGGGAGTCGGCGGCGGGCTCGGGGTCCTCGTCGAAGAAGTGCGGCCCGGTCTCCTCGACGGAGGCCGGGGCGTGCCGCGCGCCGGGCGGGGGCGCGAGCGGTTCGCCGTCCGACGGCGCCGGACGGCTCGAACCCGGCACCCAGGCGGTGCCGTTCCAGTAACGGACATATCCAGGAATGGACGGGTCCGGGTAATACCCTTCGCGGGGCCTGTCGTCACCGGGGGCCGGGGTTGGGGCGCTCATGTCCGTCGTCCCGTATCTGCTCGGGGGTCGTGTTGGGCATACACATCTATCAGACCCGCGCACAACCCCGGGCGGCTCCGGCCGCACGCCCCCCTTTCCGGGCGACACCGCACCCGTCCTTCACACGACCGGTACCGACTCGGAACCCATTCGGCCCCGACCCGGAACCCATCCGAAAGAAAGTTCTCCGAACCCGTGCGCTGGATCCGGGGGCTTTCGCACTCTCACCCGTACGGGGTCAGAACAGCTTGCCCGGGTTGAGGATGCCCAGCGGGTCGAACGTCGTCTTGATCGCCCGCTGCATCTCCACTCCCACCGGGCCGATCTCGCGGGCCAGCCACTCCTTCTTCAGGACGCCCACGCCGTGCTCCCCGGTGATCGTGCCGCCGAGCTCCAGGCCGAGGGCCATGATCTCGTCGAAGGACTCGCGGGCGCGCCGGGACTCCTCGGGGTCGGCGGCGTCGAAGCAGACGGTGGGGTGCGTGTTGCCGTCGCCCGCGTGGGCGCAGACCCCGATGGTCAGGGCGTACTTCTCGGCGATCCGCTCGACGCCCTCGAGCATGGCCCCGAGCCGCGAGCGTGGTACGCACACGTCGTCGATCATCGTCGTGCCCTTGACCGCTTCGAGTGCGGTGAGGGACAACCGCCGCGCCTGGAGCAGGAGTTCGGACTCGGCGGCGTCGTCGGCGGGGACGACCTGGGTGGCGCCCGCGGCCTCGCAGAGCGCGCCGACCGCGGCGAGGTCGGCGGCCGGGTCGAGGGTGTCGAAGGCGGCGAGCAGCAGCGCCTCGGTGGTCTCGGGGAGGCCCATGTGCGCCATGGCGTTGACGGCCTTCACTGTCGTACGGTCCATCAGTTCGAGGAGGGACGGTACGTGTCCGCCCGCCATGATCCGGCAGACCGCGTCGCAGGCGGCGGCGGTCGACGCGAACTCGGCGGCCAGCACCAGCTGCTGGGGCGGCTGCGGCCTCAGTGCCAGGGTGGCCCGTACGACGATGCCGAGGGAGCCCTCGGAGCCGACGAAGAGGCGGGTGAGGTCGTACCCGGCGACGCCCTTCGCGGTACGGCGGCCGGTGCTCATCAGCCGCCCGTCCGCCAGGACGACGTCCAGGCCGAGGACGTACTCGGCGGTCACCCCGTACTTCACGCAGCACAGGCCGCCGGAGGCCGTGCCGATGTTGCCGCCGATGGTGCACATCTCCCAGCTCGACGGGTCCGGCGGGTAGTACAGGCCGTGTTCGCCCACGGCGCGGGAGAGCGTCGCGTTGATCACGCCCGGTTCGACGACGGCGATCCGGTCGACGGGACTGATCTCGAGGATGTGGTCCATCTTGGTGAGGGACAGCACGATGCAGCCGTCCGAGGCGTTGGCGGCGCCCGACAGGCCGGTGCGGGCGCCTTGCGGGACGACCGGGACGCGCAGCTCGGTGGCGGTGCGCATGACGTGCTGGACCTGTTCCACCGTGCGGGGCAGGACCACGACGGCCGGGGTGCCCGCCGCGCAGAAGCTCGCCATGTCGTTCGCGTAGGAGGCCGTGACGTCCGGGTCGGTGAGGAGGGCCTCTGCGGGCAGACCGCTCAGCAGGCGGTCCACGAGGTTGCCGGTCGCTGGTGGATCTTCGTCGGGCGACGTTTCGCTACGGCTCATGATCACAGGTTCGCACCCGGGGCCATCGGTGTGAACCCCGTCCGCGGTGCTCTTCGTGTCCCGGGATGTGGTCTTCGTATTGACGCACAGTGAGCGGCATGGAGATCGAACAGCAACAGCCGTTGCCCTCCGAGCGGGGCCTGTCCCCTGTTGCCAGGCGTGCCCTGATCGGCGCGATCACCGGGTGTTTCGTCCTCGGCGGGGTGCTGATGCTGCTGCCGCCGGCCGGGCGGGAACCCGCGGCGCCGCCGGCGCCTGCGGCGGGCCCGATGGCGGGGCCGGTGGCGCAGGCGAAGGCGGCCGTGGGGGCCGGGGTGCCCGTCGCGCTGCCCGCGCTGGCGGCGCTCGTCACGGATCACGAGACACATCTGCGGGCCCATCCGCGGGACGCGCGGTCGTGGGCGGTGCTCGGGGCCGCGTACGTCGCGCAGGGGAAGGGGACGGCCGACGCCGCGTACTTCCCGAAGGCCGAGGAGGCGCTGCGTACGTCACTGAACGTGGCGCCGCGCCGGAACGCCGAGGCGCTGGGCGCTCTCGCCGCGCTGGCGAACGCGCGCGGGGACTACCGCGAGGCGAAGCAGTGGGGGGAGGCGGCGGTGAAGATGGCGCCGAAGCAGTGGCCGGCGTACGCGCAGCTGATCGACGCGTACGACGGCCTCGGCGACTACAAGGCCACGGGGAAGACGCTGGACAAGCTGCTCGGCCTGCGCGCGGGGCCGGCGGCGGCGGCGCGGGCCGCTCAGGTGTACCGGGCGCGGGGCTGGCGCGAGGACGCGGCGGCGGCGATCGCGGACGCGACGGCGCGGGCGGGCAGTCCGGCGGAGCAGGCCGTGTACTGGCAGCAGGCGGGCGAGCTGGCGTGGGAGCGCGGGGAGCCGGAGCAGGCGCTGCGGTACTTCGAGACGGCGTTGCGGACGGATCCCGACCGGCACGCGGCGCTGGCCGGGCAGGGGCGGGCGCTGGCCGCGCTGGGGCGGACGTCGGACGCGGTGAACGCGTACCGGGCCGCTCTCGCGAAGCAGCCGTTGGCCGCGTACGCGGTGGAGCTGGGCGAGCTGTACGAGTCGCAGGGGCTCGGGGGTGCGGCGCAGGTGCAGTACTACCTGGTGCGGGAGCGGGTGCGGCAGGACGCGGCGGGCGGCGTGAACAACCGCCTGGTGGTCGGGCAGTTCGAGGCCGACCACGGGGATGCGGAGGTGGCGGTACGGGAGTTGCGGGAGGAGTGGAAGCGGCAGCCGAGCATCCGGGTGGCGGACGCGCTGGGGTGGGCGCTGCACCGGGCGGGGCAGGACCAGGAGGCGCTCGGCTTCGCCACGAAGGCGATGGACAAGGAGCACGGGGGCGGGGTGCGCAGCGCCCTGTACGCGTACCACCGCGGCGAGATCGAACGGGCGCTCGACCAGCTGGCACCGGCGCGGCGCCATCTGGCCGAGGCGCTGCGGATCAACCCTCACTTCTCGCCCTGGTTCGCTCCGATGGCGAAGGAGACACTAGCCGAACTCGGGGAGCCGCCCGCGGAGGGGCTGCCGGGTGACGAGGAAGTGGAGGCCGCTGAGGCCGAGGCCGCCGAGGCCGCGGAGGCCGCGCAGACGCCGGAGGCCGCGGAGTCGGTGGATCCCGCGCAGACGGAGCAGGTGCCGCCCCCGGGCGCGTCGACGCCGGTTCCGCAGGAGCCGGAGGCCCGCTGAGCCCGGGGGCCGCCGACGGGCCGGCGGTGCCGAACCCGCGGCAGCCCCCTCGGTGCCGGCCGGAGTCAGACCGCGGCCGTGCCGATCAGGGCGTTGCGGGTGACCGGCGCCGCCAGCTCCTCCCGGGCGTCCCGGGCCGCGCCGCCTACAGGTTGCCCCGCTTCTCCTGCTCCCGCTCGATCGCCTCGAACAGGGCCTTGAAGTTGCCCTTGCCGAATCCCATCGAGCCGTGGCGTTCGATGATCTCGAAGAAGACCGTCGGGCGGTCCTGGACCGGCTTGGTGAAGATCTGGAGCAGATAGCCGTCCTCGTCGCGGTCCGCGAGGATCTTCAGCTCGCGCAGGGTGTCGACGGGGACGCGGGTGTCGCCCACCCACTCCCCGAGGGTGTCGTAGTACGAGTCGGGCGTGTCCAGGAACTGGACGCCGGCGGCGCGCATCGTGCGTACCGTCTCGACGATGTCACCCGTGTTCAGCGCGATGTGCTGGACGCCCGCGCCGCCGTAGAACTCCAGGTACTCGTCGATCTGGGACTTCTTCTTGGCGAGGGCGGGCTCGTTGATCGGGAACTTGACCTTGAGCGTGCCGTCGGCCACGACCTTCGACATCAGCGCCGAGTACTCGGTCGCGATGTCGTCGCCCACGAACTCCTTCATGTTCGTGAAGCCCATGACCTTGTTGTAGAAGCCGACCCATTCGTTCATCCGGCCGAGCTCGACGTTGCCGACGCAGTGGTCGATGGCCTGGAAGGTGCGGTGGGCGGGCGGTTCGACGATCGGGGCGGCGGCCACGTAGCCGGGGAGGTAGGGGCCGTCGTAGCCGGTCCGGTCGACGAGGGTGTGGCGGGTCTTGCCGTAGGTGGCGATCGCGGCGAGGACGACCGTGCCGTGCTCGTCCTTCAGCTCGTACGGCTCGGCGACCGAGCGGGCGCCGTGCTCGATCGCGTACGCGTGGGCGGCGCGGGCGTCCGGGACCTCGATGGCGAGGTCGACGACGCCGTCGCCGTGCTCGGCCACATGGTCGGCGAGGAAGTGGCCCCAGGGGGTGGCGGGCTTGATGACGGAGGTGAGGACGAAGCGTGCCGAGCCGTTGGTGAGGACGTACGAAGCGGTCTCGCGGCTGCCGTTCTCCGGTCCGGAGTACGCCACAAGCTGCATGCCGAAGGCGGTGGAGTAGTAGTGCGCGGCCTGCTTGGCGTTGCCTACGGCGAAGACGACCGCGTCCATTCCCTTCACCGGGAAGGGGTCGGCCTGCCGGGCGGTGTCGGGAGTGTGGTGTGTGGTCTGCGTCATGGCGGCAGGGTCGCTCCGTTCCGCAAGGTGCGCAATAGTTGGCTTGTCCGCTGGACAATGTGTTCAGTGCACCGCCCATGGCGTGGGGCTGCATGTACAGGATGACCACTGGAGGGGCTGCCGTGGCGATCGATCATCTGGACGGCCGGCTCCTGGTGCTGCTGGCGCGGGAGCCGCGCATCGGAGTGCTCGAGATGTCCCGGCGGCTCGGGGTCGCGCGCGGCACCGTGCAGGCGCGGCTCGACCGGCTTCAGTCGAATGGAGTCATCCGCGGCTTCGGACCGCAGGTGGACCCGGCGGCGCTCGGATATCCGGTGACGGCCTTCGCGACGCTCGAGATCCGGCAGGGGCAAGGGCCCGACGTACGGGCGCACTTGACGACCGTGCCGGAGGTGCTGGAGCTGCATACGACCACGGGCAGCGGCGACATGCTGTGCCGGCTGGTGGCCCGCTCGAACGCCGATCTCCAGCGTGTGATCGACCGGGTTGTCGGCTTTGATGGCATCGTCCGGGCCGCCACGGCGATCGTCATGGAGAACCCCGTTCCGCTGCGGATCATCCCGCTGGTGGAGCAGGCCGCGGAGGACCGCGACCGACGGGAGTGACCGAGCTTCTGGGGTGACAGCGTGTGAACTTCCTGGAGTACCTCGGCAGCCACCGCCAACAGTTGCTCACGGATGCCTACCAGCACGCCAGCGCCGTCTTCCAGTGCATGGTCGTCGCGACCGCCATCGGTGTGGTGGTCGGCGTCGTCACTTATCGCAGCGAATGGGCCGGAAACCTGGCGACCACGACCACGTCGACCATTCTGACCATGCCGTCGCTCGCCATGATCGGTCTGCTGATCCCGGTCGTGGGTCTCGGCGTCCCGCCGACCGTCATCGCGCTCACGCTGTACGGGCTGCTGCCGATCGTCCGCAACGCGATCGTGGGCCTGCGCGGGGTCGATCCGTCGCTGGTCGACGCGGCGACGGGCATCGGCATGTCCCGTGCCGCCCGGCTGCTGCGGGTCGAGCTGCCGCTCGCCTGGCCGCCGGTCCTCACCGGGATCCGGGTCTCCACGCAGATGCTGATGGGCATCGCCGCCATCGCCGCGTACGCCTCGGGACCCGGGCTCGGCAACGAGATCTTCCGCGGCCTCGCCTCCCTGGGCAGCAAGAACGCGCTCAACCAGGTGCTCGCCGGCACGATCGGGATCATCATCCTCGCACTGCTGTTCGATGCCGCGTACGTCCTCATCGGACGGCTGACCATCCCGAGGGGGATCCGTGCCTGACGTGTCCGGGACGTCCACCGAAACCCCTGCCGACGAGGGTCCGACCGCCGGCGCCCCGGCCACCGGGGCCCCGGCCCCGACCTCCGGCGCCACCATCGAGCTGGAGAACCTGACCAAGCGCTATCCGGGCAGCCACGAGCCCGCGGTGGACAGCGTCAACATGCACATCAAGGCCGGCGAGCTGGTCGTCTTCGTGGGCCCTTCGGGGTGCGGGAAGTCCACGACCCTCAAAATGATCAACCGGCTGATCGAACCGACCGGCGGCCGCATCCGCATCGGCGGCGAGGACGTCACCGACATGGACCCGGTGAAGCTGCGCCGCAAGATCGGGTACGCGATCCAGTCCTCCGGGCTGTTCCCGCACATGACGGTCGCCCAGAACATCGCGCTCGTTCCGAAGATGGCCGGCTGGCCGGGCTCGCGGATCAAGGCGCGGGTCGAGGAGATGCTGGACCTGGTCGGCCTCGACCCGGCGGAGTTCCACGGGCGCTATCCACGTCAGCTCTCCGGCGGCCAGCAGCAACGCGTGGGGGTGGCGCGGGCGCTCGCGGCCGATCCGCCGGTGCTGCTGATGGACGAGCCGTTCGGCGCGGTGGACCCGATCACCCGCGATCACCTCCAGGACGAGCTGATCCGCCTCCAGTACGAGCTGCACAAGACGATCGTCTTCGTCACCCACGACTTCGACGAGGCGATCAAACTGGGCGACCGGATCGCCGTCCTGCGCGAACGGTCGCACATCGCCCAGTTCGACACCCCGGAGGCGATCCTCACCAACCCCGCCGACGACTTCGTGTCCGGGTTCGTGGGTGCGGGCGCCGCGCTGAAGCGGCTGAACCTCACCCGCGTACGGGACGTGGAGATCCACGACTACCCGGCCGTGACCGTCGACGATCCGCTCCAGGAGATCTTCGGCAAGCTCCGGTCGTCCGGTACGAACGAGATCCTGCTGCTCGACCGGCGGCGCCGCCCGTACAAGTGGCTCAGGCGCGGTGACCTCATGCGCGCCAAAGGGTCGCTGGCCCGCGCGGGCACCCTGGTGTCCGACACGGTGACCAGGGACGCCACGCTGCGGGACGCCCTGGAGGCGGTGCTCACGGACAACGCGGGGCGGGTCGCGGTGACCGGGCGGCGCGGGGAGTACACGGGCGTGGTGGACATGGAGACGCTCATCAACTCCGTGCACGAGATGCTGGAGGCCGACCGGCTCGACGCGATGGAGCACCAGCACGAGCTGGAGGAGGCACGGGCCCAGCAGACGCACGCGGAGCAGGAGGGCGTCGACGCCGGGGAGGAGAAGGCGTGACGACTCCCCGGCTGGACGAGGACGGGACCGCGCGGCGGGAGGAGGACGGAGCCGAGGCCGCTCCGGCTCCCCCGGCAAAGCCCCGCACCGCTCGGCTCACCTGGCAGAAGCTCACCGTTCTGCCCACCGTCCTCACGGCCTTGCTGCTCGCCACCTGGGTGTGGTTCCAGCAGGCGCGCCTGGACCCGCTCTCCGAGAACGCGCTGTCGAACGGGCAGGTGTCGAAGGCCCTGTGGCAGCACATCCAGCTCACCGCGATCTCCACGTTCTTCGTGCTGATCATCGCGATCCCGCTGGGCATCCTGCTCACCCGCAGGGCCTTCCGCAAGGCGACCCCGATCGCGATGACCATCGCGAACATGGGGCAGGCGACCCCCGCCATCGGTCTGCTGGCGCTGCTGGTGATCTGGCTGGGCACCGGCCAGAAGGCGGCCCTGATCGGCATCATCATCTACGCGATCCTGCCGGTCCTGGCCAACACGATCGCCGGTCTGAAGGCGAACGATCCCACGGTCCTGGAGGCGGCGCGCGGCATCGGCATGTCCTCGCCGGGGGTGCTCACCCGGATCGAACTCCCGCTGGCCGTACCGCTGATCCTCGCGGGCGTACGCACCGCCCTCGTCCTGAACGTCGGCACGGCGACCCTCGCCACCTTCGGCGGAGGCGGCGGACTCGGGGTGCTGATCACCACCGGCATCACGAACCAGCGGATGCCGGTACTGGTCCTCGGGTCGATCCTCACGGTCTCGCTGGCCCTGCTGGTCGACTGGCTCGCCTCGCTGGCGGAAGTGCTGCTGCGGCCGCGCGGGCTGGAGGTGGAGACATGAGGCGCGGGTGTCTGCTGCTGGCCGGGGTTCTGGTGGCCGCCGCCGGCTGCGGGCTGACCAGCGGCTCCCCGATGGTCGACGACGTCAGGCCCGGCTCGATCGGCAAGGGCGAGCCATTGAAGGGCGCGCATCTCACGGTCACGTCGAAGGAGTTCACCGAGCAGCTGATTCTCGGCGCGATCATGGGCATCGCGTTCCAGGCGGCCGGCGCGGACGTCCTCGACCGCACCGGGATCCAGGGGTCCGTCGGCGCGCGCGAGGCGGTCAAGAACGGGGACGCGGACGGCATGTACGAGTACACGGGCACCGCCTGGATCACGTACCTGGGCAACAGCGAGCCCATCACCGACCCGCTGAAGCAGTGGCAGGCGGTGCGTGACGCGGACCTGAAGAACGGGGTGACCTGGCTGGCGCCGTCCACCCTCAACAATACGTACGCGCTCGCCATGAACCAGGCCAACTTCAAGAAGTACGGCACGAAGACGCTGTCCGACGTGGCGGCGCTCGCCAAGCGGGACCCGAAGGCCGTCACGCTGTGCGTGGAGAGCGAGTTCGCCAACCGCGCGGACGGACTGCCGGGCATGGAGAAGGCGTACGGCATGAAGCTGCCCGCGGCCGACATCACGCAGATGGACACCGGGATCATCTACACCCAGGTGGCGAAGGGGAGTTGCACGTACGGGGAGGTGTTCACCACCGACGGGCGCATCAAGTCGATGAACCTGGTGGTGATGCGGGACGACAAGAAGTTCTTCCCCAACTACAACGTGGCGCCCGAGATCAACACGAAGGCGCTGAAGAAGTATCCGGCGATCGCCGAGGTCCTCGACCCCGTCACGAGGAAACTCGACAACACGGTGGCCCAGGACCTGAACGCCAAGGTGGACGTGGACGGACAGGACCCGCACCAGGTGGCGTTGGACTGGATGAAGGAGGAGGGGTTCGTCAAGGGAGGGTGACTTGCAAAGAACCCGTTGCAACAGAGTCTTTGCAACGCTATCTTTGTACGCATGACGGAGGAGCAGGAACGGCCTCAGAAGCCGCAGCAGCAGTACCGCACCCTCGACGCCCGCTCACTGCGCGGCCTCGCCCACCCCCTGCGTATGCAGCTGCTGAGCGCGTTGCGGCAGCGAGGGCCGGCCACCGCGTCGCAGCTCGCCGAGCGCCTCGGCGAGTCCAGCGGGGCGACCAGCTATCACCTGCGACAGCTCGCCGCCCACGGCTTCGTCGTGGACGCCCCCGAGCACGGCAAGGGGCGGGAGCGCTGGTGGAAGGCGGCCGACGAGGGCCTGGACTTCGACGACGCGCTGCTCAAGGACCCCGACCCGGCCGTGCGCGGCGCCGCCGACGTGTTCCTGCATGAGGTCGCGACGACACACGCCAGGGAGCTGTCGACCTGGCTGGGCACCCGCAACGACTGGTCCCGGCAGTGGATCAGGGCCACCGACATGAGCGACATGACGCTACGGCTGACACCCGACCTCGCCCGCGAACTGATCCGCGAGATGCACGACCTGGTCGAGAGTTACCGCGCGCTGGCTCCCGCCGAGGGCACCCCCGACGCCGAGCAGGTGCGCATCCACACGCACGCCTTCCCCTTCACCACGAACTGAAAGGCACTCCGATGATCGACCCTGTCACGCACCTGGCCCTGCACCACACCCGCGCCGCCGAACTGCGGGCCGAGGCCGAAGCGCACCGGCTCGCCACCGAGGCCCATCAAGCCCGTCAGCCCCGGAATCTGCGCGCCCGACTCGGCTGGACCCTAGTCGAGGTCGGCCTGCGCATCGCCTCCGCACCCCGGATGACGGTGACACCGGCCCACTAGCAGGCGGGGACCGAGTCCTTCCCCTTCTCCAGGTTCGTCAGGGCGTCGACCGCGCCCTTCAGCGTGGTCACCGGAACCAGTCGCAGGCCCTTCGGCAGTTCCGACTTCGCGTCCGCGCACTCCGCCTTCGGCACCAGGAAGACCGTCGCCCCGTCACGCCGGGCGGCCTGGGTCTTCAGGGCGACCCCGCCGACCGCGCCGACCTTTCCGTTCGCGTCGATCGTGCCCGTACCCGCGATGGTGCGGCCGCCCGTGAGATCGCCGCCGCTGCCGTCGCCGTCCAGCTTGTCGATGATCCCGAGGGAGAACAGCAGTCCCGCGCTGGGGCCGCCGACGTCGGCCAGCTTGAGCGTGACCTTCACGTTCTTCTCGTTCAGGTAGGACAGCGCCGCCTGGGCGGCCGTGTCCTGCGACTGCTGCATCTCCGCCGCGTTGTGCTGCTCGATCTCCTTGACGCTGTTCCCGCTCGGGTAGACCGAGTCGCGCGGCATCACCGCCCGGTCCGTACGGAACCACCCGTCCAGCACATCGCCGAGAAACACGTCGGCGTCCGGGCCCGTCGCCTCGATCGTCGTCATCCGCAGCTGCCCGGTCGTCTTCCGGGTCGCCGCGCCGCTGATCGTGATCACCGCGTCGCCCTGGTTCTCTCCGAGGACGTTCGCCGTCATGCCGGGCTGCGCCACGGAGAACGGCAGCGGCGCGAACACCGCCGTGGCGAGCAGCGCCACGACGGGGACGGCGCAGACGGCGACGGCCTTGGGACGCGAGAGGCGAGAGAGGCGAGAGAGCACGGGATCAATCTAACGTCACCGCCCCGCGGCACCTCCGTACAGGTCGCGGCGGGCGCTCGTGAAGCGCCGCAGCGCGTCCGGCGGCGGCTCGGTGCCGATGCCCGGCGTACGCGGCACGGGCGGATGGCCGTCCTGAAGGACGAACGGTTCGGTGAGGTCCTCGGCGAAGTACCGGCTGCAGGCGGAGGTGTCCCCGGGCAGGGTGAAGCCGGGCAGGGCGGCGAGGGCGAGGTTCGGCGCCCGCCCGATGCCCAAGATCACGCCGCTCCTGAGCGACCGACTGCGCTCTTCTTCGGCGACCGTCAGCGCAGCGCCTCGGCCACTTCCCGGGCCGCGTCCACGACCCGCGGCCCCACCCTCTCCGGCACGGCGTCCACGAGCATGACGACGCCGACGCTGCCCTCGACCCCGGTCACACCGAGGAGCGGCGCCGCGGCACCGCTCGCCCCCGCCTCCAGTTCCCCGTGCGTCAGGGTGTATCCGGGCTCGGTGACCGGCGCCTGCCGGGCGGCGAGTATCGCCCGTCCGGCGGCCCCGCGGTCCAGCGGATGCCGGAACCCGGCGCGATACGCCACGTGGTAGTCCGTCCACGTCGGCTCGACCACGGCGACGGCAAGCGCCTCCGTCCCGTCCACGAGGGTGAGATGGGCCGTGGCCCCTATGTCTTCGGCCAGCGCACGCAGTGCGGGCAGTGCCGCCTCGCGCACCAGCGGATGCACCTGGCGGCCGAGCCGCAGCACTCCCAGCCCGACCCGGGCACGGCCGCCCAGATCACGGCGTACGAGAGCGTGCTGTTCCAGCGTGGCGAGCAACCGGTACACAACGGTCCGGTTCACGCCGAGTTTGTTGGAAAGCTCGGTGACGGTCAGCCCGTGATCCGTGTCGGCGAGCAACTTGAGGACCCTGAGGCCCCGGTCGAGCGTCTGGGAGGTCTCCGCGGTCACGACGCCCACTCCTTCGTGGTGAGGTCGGCAGGCCTCCTCGCGGCGGATGCATCGCCGAGTCCCGTCAGCGACGCGCTTCAGAGGCCGCCGATGGCTGGCGGCCCGGGTTCCTCCCGGGCTCAGTCGCTTCACGGCTGCGCTCCGCGGCGGCGCTGCCACGGGGCGTGTGCGTAGCGGGACAGTAGCGAGCCGGTTCGCTCAGCGGAAGGCTCCGTCCAGAATCCGGTCACCGACCGGTACGTACTACTTGTGTTTGCCCCGATACGCCCAGCGCTCACCACCCGGCGTACACCACTCTCACACACAGCGCACACGCGGGCGTCCGCTCTGCGGTACCTCATGGGGATCCTGGTCCTTCCGGACCGGACTACCCAGACCGGACTACCCGGACCGGACTCCCCGGACCGGTCACCGCATCCGGGGCCCAGGCAGGTCAGCGCATCCGGGTGGCCCACTCCTGCACCTTGGCGATCCGCTGCCGCAGCTGCCCCGCCGTCGCCTCCGCGCTCGGCGGGCCGCCGCACACGCGCCGCAGCTCGGTGTGGATCACTCCGTGCGGCTTGCCGCTCTGGTGCACGTACGCGCCCACCATCGTGTTGAGCTGCTTCCGGAGCTCCAGCAGCTCCTTGTGCGTGACGACGGGACGCCGTTCGGCGGGGAGTTCGACGAGGTCGGCCTCCTCGTCCGGCTTCTTGCGGCTGTGCGCGATCTGCCGGGCCTGCCGCTTCTGGAGCAGGAGTTGCACCTGGTCGGGCTCCAGCAGCCCCGGAATTCCCAGGTAGTCCTGCTCCTCCTCGCTCCCCGGGTGGGCCTGCATGCCGAATTCGGCACCGTCGTAGAGGACCCGGTCGAAGACGGCCTCGGACTCCAGCGCCTCGAAGGAGAACTGTTCCTGCTCCCCGGTGTCCTCGTCCTCCTCCCGGTTCGCCTCCTCCATCTCCTTCTCGGACTCGGCGTACGGGTCCTCCTCGCCCTCCTTCTTGGGCTTGTCGAGGGCGTGGTCGCGCTCGACCTCCATCTCGTTGGCGAAGGTGAGGAGGTCGGGGACGGTGGGGAGGAAGACGGAGGCGGTCTCGCCGCGGCGCCGGGACCGTACGAAACGGCCGACGGCCTGCGCGAAGAAGAGGGGGGTGGAGATGGTGGTGGCGTACACCCCGACGGCGAGCCGGGGCACGTCGACGCCCTCGGACACCATGCGGACGGCGACCATCCAGCGGTCGTCGCTGTGGCTGAACTCGTCGATGCGGCTCGAGGCGCCGGTGTCGTCGGACAGGACGAGGGTCGCCTTGGTCCCGGTGATCTCGCGGATCAGCTTGGCGTAGGCGCGGGCCGATTCCTGGTCGGAGGCGATGACGAGGGCGCCGGCGTCCGGGATGGCCTTGCGGACCTCGGTGAGCCGGCGGTCGGCGGCGCGCAGCACGCTGGGCATCCACTCGCCGCGCGGATCCAGTGCCGTACGCCAGGCCTGGCTGATCGCGTCCTTGGTCATGGGCTCGCCGAGCCGGGCGGCGATCTCGTCGCCGGCCTTGGTGCGCCACCGCATGTTGCCGCTGTAGCTCAGGAAGATGACGGGCCGCACGACCCCGTCGCCGAGGGCGGACCCGTATCCGTACGTGTAGTCGGCGGCGGACCGCCGGATCCCGTCGTTCCCCTCTTCATATGTGACGAAGGGGATGGGGTTGGTGTCGGACCGGAAGGGCGTACCGGTGAGGGCGAGCCGGCGGGTGGCCGGTTCGAAGGCCTCCAGGCAGGCCTCGCCCCACGACTTGGAGTCACCGGCGTGGTGGATCTCGTCGAGGATGACGAGGGTCTTGCGCTGCTCGGCCCGGTTCCGGTGCAGCATCGGGCGCACCCCGACACCGGCGTACGTGATGGCGACGCCGTCGTACTCCTTGCTGAGCGGTCCCGCGCTGTACTCGGGATCGAGTTTGATCCCGACCCGTGCGGCGGCCTCCGCCCACTGCTTCTTCAGATGCTCGGTCGGCGCGACCACGGTCACCTGCTGCACGACGTGGTGGTGCAGCAGCCAGGAAGCGAGCGTCAGCGCGAAGGTCGTCTTGCCGGCGCCGGGCGTGGCGACGGCGAGGAAGTCACGCGGCTGCTCCTGGAGGTACCTCTCCATCGCCCCTTGCTGCCAGGCACGCAGCTTGCTGGCGGTACCCCAGGGGGCACGGCCGGGGAAGGCGGGAGAGAGGTGGTGCGAGGAGGCGCTGGCGGCGGTGGTAGTCACGGTCTCCGTAGAAAAGGGGTCGAATCGAAGGGGCCGCGCGCGGCGCGTCGGGCAAGGCGGTGGGGGGACGGGCGGGCGGCTCGGCGAGGGGGGTCAGGCGGCTCGGCTACGTATGACAACCGGGCCACCCTACCGGCGACCCGGTTGTCCCAACGTGCGTAAGACGCCGGGTCACCCGTCGATGGGACCCAGCTCACAGCACGCTCCGCAGCCCCGCGATCACCCCGGTGCCGGCCTCCGCGCCGGAGGCCACGCCGATGACCAGCGGGTACGTGGTGACCTGGGCGGCGCGGGCCGGATCGGCGAGGCGGATCACCGCTCCCGCAGCCGTGTCGTCACCCACGCCCCCACCAGCGCCACCGCCGCCATCGGCAGGAACACGGCGGCGAAGGCGGCGGGATGGGAGCCGGACGCCGCCGTGGCGGCATCGGTGACGGTACCGCCGCCCAGCGCCGCGAAGGCGGCACCGCCCGCGGACAGCAGGAGCACGTTGGACAGGCCGTCGGAGATCTGTAGCGCGGCGGAGTTGGCGCCGGCCTCCTCGGGGGCGGAGAGGTGGAGCAGGAGGACGCTGCTGGAGGAGATGACCAGCCCCATGCCGAAGCAGCCGAACGCCCAGGCGACGGCGACCGTCCACACCGGCACCGCGTCGATCAGCACGCTGGGCGCGGCGGCGATGGCGGCGGCGACCAGCACCATCCCGAGCGTCATCAGCCGGTCCCGGTACGGCTCCACGCGCGCCCGCGCCTGCACGAAGGAGCCGAGCGCCCACGTGCCGCCGCCCGCCGCGAGCGAGAACCCGGCGAGCGTCGGCGACAGCCCGCGCTGGGTGACCAGCATCAGCGGCACGAAGGACTCGGCGGCGACGAAGGACCCCGCCGCGACCCCGCGCAGCAGCACGACGGACGGCAGCCCGCGCGCCGCCCGGTAGGTGCCGCGGGGCAGCAGGCCGAGGGCGGCCGGAACGAGCAGCGCGGCGCCCGCGACGGCCGGGACGAGTGACAGCGCGCGCAGGTCCTGGGCGGCGTACTGAAGGAGTGCGGCGCCCAGCGAGATACCGAGGGCGAGGCGGATGCGGTGGGCGTCGAAGGGTGCCGCCACGCCGGCGGCCGGACGGCCCGCCCGCCGCCGTATCCGGGGCAGCGCGAGCGCGAGCGGAAAGACGACGAGCACCGGGATGCCGACGAACACCCACCGCCAGCCCAGGTGTTCGGTCACCGCGCCCGACGCCAGCGGGCCCACGATCGACGGGATCACCCAGCACGCCGCGAACGCCGCCATGATCGCCGGCCGCAGCCGCCCCGGATAGGCCCGCCCGACGACCACGTACAGCGCGACGATCACCAGGCCGCCGCCGAGCCCCTGCACGGCCCGCCCCAGGACGAACAGCCACATCGTCCCGGCGGTCCCGGACAGCAGCAGCCCGGCGGCGAAGGCGGCGATGCCGGCGGTCAGCGAGCCGAGCGGACCGCCCCGGTCGGACCACTGCCCGGCGAGCACCATCCCGAAGAGGCTCGTGGTGAAGTACCCGGAGAAGGCGAAGGCGTACAGCGAGACCCCGTCCAGCTCACGCGCCGCGACCGGCATCGCCGTCCCGACCGCCGTCGCCTCGAAGGCGATGAGCAGCACGACGGAGACGATCCCGATGCTCAGCGCCCGGTACGACCGCCCCAGCACACCTTCTCCGTCGGGCGCGGGCGGGACGGCGGAGGCGTCTGCGGCGGAGGTGTCTGCGACGGCGGCGTCGCGGGGTTCCAGGGCACTCATGCAGGTCAGAGTAAGGGCCGTAGACCCGATTGACCCCTGTCGGGAGATGGTGACCGGCTAGGACCTTGGTCGTACGACCATCGCTCAGCAAAGGCCGCGAATCCACCCCTAGACGAACGCCGCACGGCCGTCGCCTCACGAACGCCGTACGACCGTCGCTTCATGAACGGCGCACGACCGTCGTTCATGAACGGCGTATGGCAGTCCTGTTGCAGGGCCCCCGCGCCTCTTGAGCCCCACGGCCCGCCCGCCCTACGGTCGACCCATCAGGTTCGGAACGAGTGAGCCGTGCCGCACCTGAGAACGGCCGTGTGCCCGAGTGGCTTAGGGACTCGCCTGCAAAGCGAGGTACGTGGGTTCAATTCCCGCCACGGCCTCCCTACCGCGTCGCGGCCGACCACTGGCGGGTGGTCGGCCCGATGTCGTATCGGGCCTCTGACCCGCCGGCGGAACGGGCCTAGGCGTAGAGCCCGCCGCCCGCCTGGTCCTCGAACGCGTCCGGCCAGTAGCGCAGGCCGTCGTCCTGCGGGGTCACCGGGGTGGGGTCGCAGGCCATGGGGTCGACCAGGGCCAGGGTCTGGGCCATCGTGGCCGCCAGCTGCTCGTAGGACCCCGTCAGGTCGTGGTCCGCGTCGAGCGCCTTCTCGCGGTGCAGCAGCCACGCCGTGAACGCGAGCGTGGAGATGTCGGTGTTGAGCGGGCGCAGCATGCCGTCGGGCTCGCTCCAGCACAGGACCGCTCCCGTGGCGCCGTCGACGACCAGGCTCGTGTCCTCCAGGAGGTGGCCGAGGCGTATCAGGTGGTCCGCCCCGGCGGGGAGCTCGCCGTCCGTGAAGGCGCCGGAGAGCTCGTCCGCGTAGTGCTCGGCCAGCGTCGGCAGCGGTACGTCCGTGTCGACTTCGAACCAGTAGCCGTTCTCCGGCAGGCCCACCTCGCGCAGGAAGCGCCGGGTCGGCTCGTGCGTGAGCGCGGCCGGGAAGTCGACGTCCTCGAAGCGCACGATCCCGAAGGCACCGAACTCCTCGTCCAGCAGGCGCGGCGGCAGGTCGAGGGCGAGGCCCGCGCCGGGGCCGGCGATCCGGGCGAGGGGGCGGATCAGGGCCGCCATCCGCCAGTACGGCGCCACGTCGTCGCCCGCCGTCGAGGTGAAGACCGCCGACAGCTGCTCCGACGCCGCCGCCACCGCCTTCGGGCCATGGCGCCCCTCGTACGCGGCGAACTGCCCGCGGGAGCCCGCCAGTTCCTCCGTGGCCGCCGCGAACCGCACCAGCGCCTCCAGGGAGGGGGCCAGCGGGGAGCGGTCCATCAGACTCGCGCTCCCGTGGAAGTACGTCGTCGAGACCGCGCCCGTCGCGCCGTCGAGCACGACCGACTCCAGGTCCCGGTCGAAGGTCCGCAGCGCCCCTATGACCAGTTGGTCCCGCAGCTCCCCGGCGAGCTTCTCCGCGTCGTCCACCAGGTCCGCCACGCGGCGCAGCCCGGGCCGCGGCGGCGTCGTCGCCTCGCGCAGGGCGTCGAATCCCAGCAGCGCGCTGTCGGCCGGCAGCCCGGGTCCCGTGAGCCACTGCCGCGTCCGCGCGTGCGTGACGTACGGGTCCAGATCCGCCTCGGTCAGCGTGATCACGCCACCCGCTTCAGTCGTGCTCATCGTTCCCCCGCGTGCCTCGTCCCCAGAGCGGAAAGGCCTTGCCCCCACGGCCGTCCCCCATCGCGAAGAACGATACGCCGCCCCACTGACAACGCCCGAAAACCCAGGCCCCGCCCCGGTTTCTGGTCCAGCCACAGCCCGATCCGGGCGCGCCTGATGCCATCAGGGCATCAGGGCATCAGGGCATCAGGGCATCACGTGAGGTACACGCCGCCCAGCACCACGACCACCGCCGCCAGCACGAAGAGCAGCACCACCAGCAGCAGCTTCCCGACGGCGGGCGCGGGTTCGTAGCGCGGAGGCTCCGTTTCCCGCACGCCGGGCGGCTGCGGCCGCGTCATGGCGCCGTCACCACCGCCGCCTGCGGGCGGATCGGCAGACGGTTCACCGGCCGGCCGGTCGCCGCCCGTACCGCCGCGGCGACCGCCGCCGGTGACGTCACCACCGGCACCGCGCTGGCCGCCTTCGCGCCGAAGGGGGCGACGACGTCCCGTTCCTCGACGAGCTTGACGATGCGGATGTCGGGCGCGTCCAGCGAGGTCGGCAGCGCGTACCCGGTGAGGTCGGGGTGGCGCACCAGCCCGCGCGCGGTGCGCAGGTTTTCCGTCAACGCGATGCCGACGCCCTGGGTGACGCCCGCCTCGATGCGCGCGGCGAGCTGCGCGGGGTTGAGCACCCGGCCCACGTCCTGGGCGAGGGCGAGTTCCACGACCCGTACGGAGCCCAGTTCGATGTCGACGTCCACCACCGCGCGGATCGCGCAGAACGCGAGGCCCACGAAGGCGTCGCCCTGGCCGACCGCGTCCAGCGGCTCGGTCGGATGCGGCCGGCACTGGGCGGTGGCCCAGAGCTCCTTGCCGTCCAGCGCCTCCGTGACGGTCGTCGACAGCACCCCGTCGTACGACGTGATCTTGCCGTCCGTGATCTGCAGCAGCTCCGTGGACATGCCGAACTTGTGCGCCAGGGGCTGGAGCAGCTGGGTGCGCACCATCTTCGCGGCGCGTTCCACGGCTCCGCCCGACACCCAGGTGTGGCGGCCCCGGCAGCCCGCGCCGGCCGGCGGCTGGTCCGTGTCGACCGGCGCCACGTGCACCTCGTCGATGCCCAGCGTCTCCTGGACGATCTGCCGGGCGAGGGTCGTGAAGCCCTGGCCCGTCTCCACCGCCGCGCACAGGACGGTGGCGACGCCGTCGTGCACCTTCACCGTCGCCGTGGATACCTCGTCCGCGCCCTCGGCGCCGAGCATGTGCACCATGCCGAGCCCGTAGCCCACGCCACGGCGTACGGCGCCGGGTTCGCCCGCGCCCTCGGGGCCGCCCGGGAGCAGCCACTCCTCCTCGGGCGTGTCCTTGGGGAGCGCGGGCAGGGGGAAGTCCCTCACGGCCTGGAGCAGTTCGGCGACCGGGGCCGGGCACGTCACCGTCTGGCCCGTCGGGAGGACGTCCCCGGTGGCCATCACGTTGCGCATCCGCAGTTCCGCCGGGTCGATGCCGAGCTTCTTGGCGAGCTTGTCCATCTGCGCCTCGTACGCGGCGCACACCTGCATGGCGCCCTCGCCGCGTACGTGCCCGGAGGGCGGGTTGTTCGTGCGTACCGCCCAGCCCTCGATGAACGCGTGGGGGACGACGTACGGGCCGCAGGCGAAGGAGACGGCCGCCGCCAGCGCCTCCGCGGAGGTGTCCGCGTACGCGCCCGCGTCCAGCAGGATCTGCGCCTCGACCTTCACCAGCCTGCCGTCGGCGTCCGCGTGGTGGCGGTAGCGCAACAGGGTGGGGTGCCGGTGGACGTGCCCCAGGAAGGACTCTTCGCGCGTTGCGGTGAGTTTGACCGGGCAGCCCGTCTTCAGGGCCAGCAGCCCGAGCGGGATCTGGAAGCCCTGGTCCTCGCGGTCGGCGGTGGCACCGGGCACTCCGGTGACGACGACCTTCACGCGGTCGGGTTCGAGGCCGTAGCAGGCGGCGGCCGAGTCGCGGTCGGCGTGCGGGTCGGTGGAGGCCACGTACAGCTCGACCCCGCCGTCGGGGCGGGGCACGGCGAGACCGGCCTCCGCGCCGATCGGGGCGGGGTCCTGGCGGCCGATGCGGTACAGGCCCTCGACCACGACCTCGCCGGCCGCGTCCGGGTCGCCGTGCCGCAGCGGGATGTGCCGGATCAGGTTGCCGTCGGGGTGCAGGGGTTCGGCCTCGAAGGCCTGTTCCGGGTCGGTCACCGGGTCGAGCACCTCGTACTCGACGATGACGGCGGCCGCGGCCATGCGCGCGGTGTCCGGGTGGTCGGCGGCGACGGCCGCGAGGGGCTCTCCGTGGTGGCGTACGACCTCGGAGGCGAACACCGGGCGGTCGGCTGTGCCGCGGCCGTGCGGCACCTGGCCCGGCACGTCCTCGTGGGTGACGACGGCCCGAACACCGGGCATCTCGCGCGCGTGGGTGGTGTCGATGGAGAGGATGCGGGCGTGCGGGTGCGGGGAGCGCAGTACGGCGGCCCACAGCAGGCCCTCGGCCCACAGGTCGGCCGCGTACGGGAAGGTGCCCTCCGTCTTGGCGCGGGCGTCGGCGGACGGCAGGGAGACGCCGAGGCCGTGCGGCAGCGGTTCGGGGGCGGCCGCGGCGGCCGCCGTGGTCGCGGTGGCGGCTTCGTTGCTCACGCCTGGCCTCCGTCCTGGCCGTACCGGTGGTGCGCGTCCGGGGGGTCGAACGCCGAGGGGTTGACGCCGCCCGCTCCGGGGCCCGCCTGGTGCGGGATACGGGCCTCGTCGGCGTCCTGCGCCGACTCGGCCTCGGTGTGCGCCTCACGTTCGGCGACGACCTCGCGCACGGCGTCCAGGACCCCGCGGTAGCCGGAGCAGCGGCACAGGTTGCCGCACAGCGCCTGGCGGGCCTCCAGCTCGGTGGGCGCGGGATTGCCCTCCAGGAGGTCGTGCACGGTCATCGCCATGCCGGGTACGCAGAAACCGCACTGCACGGCGCCGCACTTGGCGAGCGCCCGCTGCACGTCCGAGGGCCGCCCGTCGACGGCGAGCCCCTCGACGGTGCGCACCTCGCTGCCCGCGGCGGTGACGGCGGGCACCAGGCAGGACGCCACGAGCCGCCCGTCGACCTGGACGTTGCAGGCCCCGCACTCGCCCTGCGAGCAGCCGTCCTTGGCGCCCGCGAGACCGAGCCGCTCGCGCAGCACGTAGAGCAGCGACTCGCCGATCCAGGCGTCGGTGACGGGCCGGTCGGCGCCGTTGACACGCAGGACGTAGGAGGCCACGGGGTGTTCGTCGTGGTGGTGCGCGGAAGCGGGGTCGTCGGCGCCGGTCTCCTCGGCGGACGCGCCCTGCGCCTGCGAAGCCGCGGACGGGTCGGGGCCGGAACCGGACGGCTCCGCGGCCGGGGGTTCGACGGCGGCCTGCGGGTCCCCGGCGACGGGCGGTTCCTCGGCGGCCGGCTCGGCGTCGGGAGCGTCCGCGGCCTCCGCCGCCCCAGCCGTCTCGTGGGTCTCCGTCGCATCGAGGGCGCCGGAGGGCTCAGGAGCCTCCTGGGCGGCCTCGGGCGCCCCGGGATCGGCTCCCGCCCCGAAACCCGTGTACGGCCCGCCGGAGGGCTCCACAGGGGCTTCGGCGGGCAATTCCGGGCCCGGGTGACCCGCCGCTTCCTCCGACTCCGGGGACCACAGCTGCCCGGCGGGCTCCGTCGCCCACGGCGCGGCCGCGCCGCCGGGGAGCGTGGCGGGCGGGGTGCCGCCCCACTGCTCGACCAGCGACGAGGCGCTGAACTCACCCGATTCGTCCGGTAGATCACCGTCGGCCACGGGGATCGACCACTGCCCGGTCACGTCGTGCCCGGAGGCGGCGTCACCCCGCGCCGACTCCTCGAAGGCCCACTGCCCGGTGCCGCCGGGGTTGTACATGAAGGCGTCCTGGGCGACGTCCGGGGACGCGGGCCCCGGGTCGGGCCACTGGACGCCCTCGACGGGCGCGCCCCAGGCTCCCGGGGCCGACGGGTCGGCGTCGGCGCCGGGCGCGGCCGTGATCGGCGGGGGCACGTAGCCGTGGCCGGGGGCGGCCAGCGGGGTGTCCGACGCCAGGAGTGCGTCGATGCCGCCCTCGGGAAGCTGGACGAAGGTGGTCGCCCCGTCGTCGTAGTCCCCTTGCGGCAGCCGCTCCCAGGCTCCGTGGGTGCGCCCCTGAGGGGTGCCCTCTCCGTGCTGGTCGTCGGTCACGACAGTGCCCTCCCCAGTGCTCGTCGGGCCAGCGCGGCGACGGTGCGCCGCAGGTGCAGTACGGCGGCCGGCAACTGCTCCACGGAGCCGTCCTCGGCCGGTACGGGATCCGGGATGCAGGCCGCGGCGACGTAGTCCCCGAAGGCCGTGAGGGCCTCCGGCACGATCGTGCGGCTGTTGTCCCAGTCGATCAGCTGGGCGACCCACTGTTCGGCCTCCAGCGGGCGCAGCGGCATCGGCGCTATGGCCCCCACCGCGCAGCGCACCCCGCGCCGGGCGGGGTCGAGGACGAGCGCCACCGAGGCGGTGGCGCGCCCGGGCCCGGTCCGTCCGGTCGCCTTCAGGAAGACCTGCGGGGCGTGCAGCAGCGGGACGCGCACGTAGCCGATGAGTTCGCCGCCGCGGAGCATCTCCATGCCGGCGAGCAGGTGCGAGACCGGGATCTCGCGGCGGGCGCCGCCCGGGCCCGCGATGATCAGCGTGGCTTCGAGGGCGGCCAGCACGGGCAGCGCGTCCCCCGTGGGGGCGGCCGACGCGATGTTGCCGCCCAGGGTGCCCGCGTTGCGGATCTGCGGCGGGCCCGCGGCCCTGGCCGCCGCCGCGAGGGCGGGGATGAGGGCCGCGAAGTCGGGGCGTCCCATGCGTGCGTGGGTGAGGCCCGCGCCGAGCAGGGCGTGGCCGTCCTGGTACTGCCAGCCGCGGATCTCGTTGATGCGGCCGAGCCCGACGAGGGCGGCGGGCCGCAGCTGCCCGGAGTTGACGGCGGCCATGAGGTCGGTGCCGCCCGCCACCGGAACGGCGGTCGGCATGGCGGCCAGGGCCGCCACGGCCTCGTCCAGTGAACCGGGCAGCGTCACGGCCTGCGCCGCCTGCGGTGCGTGCGTGGTCAAACCGGCTGCCCCTTCCCGCTGCCCCACCTGGTCCCACCTGTGTTGCGCGTACGGTACGTGCTGACAGGGCGGACGTGGCAACTCTGGCACATCTTCCCCGACTGTCGACGCGGGGGTCCGCTAGGAGGCATTCGCCCCCGTCACCTGGGAGATGGTCCGTTTTGGCACGGCATCACCCGTCGGTGCGCATTGCCACTCTTCAGTGACTCTTGTGCGGTTTTCCCTCACACGTTCCCCTACGCGTTCGGGGGCGGCCCCTCGATCGGGCGTCCGAGCACACCCGGCCGCCGCTGCCAGGGCAGCGGTCCCGTGGGCGGGCGGTAGGCCACTCCCAGGGCGTCGAGCCGTCCGTAGTGGGCGGTCATCCGCCGCTCGAAGTCGGCGAAGTCCCGTTCGGCGGGGGCGGGCAGCGCGCTCCAGGCGACCTCGGCGAAGGCCGCGAGCCGCGGGAACGCCTGGTAGTCCACGCGTGCGTGGTCCTCCATCACCTCGGTCCACAGATTGGCCTGGGTGCCCAGCACATGGCGCGCCTCGTCCTCGGTGAGCTGCGGCGGAACGGGCTCGAAGCGGTAGACGTCCTCCAGGGTGCGCACGTACCCGATGGGCACCGGCTCGTCCGCGCCGCCGTCCTGGCGGTGGTCCAAGTAGACCTGCTGTTCGGGGCACATGACGACGTCGTGGCCCGCGCGGGCGGCCGTGATGCCGCCCTGGTAGCCGCGCCACGAGGAGACGGCGGCCCCTTCCGGGAGGCCGATGTCCGCCGTCTCACCTCCGGGCGCGCGTGTCCCTGCGGCGCGTGTCGCTTCGGCACGTGTCCCTGCGGCGCGGCTCCCGCCCTCCAGGATCTCGTCCCAGCCGATGAGCCGGCGCCCGCGCGCGGCGAGCCAGGTGCCGAAGTGCCGGACGAACCACGCCTGGAGCGCGTCCTCGCCCGTGAGCCCCAGCTCCTCGATGCGGGCCTGGACGGCGGGCGACTGCTTCCACTGGTCCTTGGCGCACTCGTCGCCGCCGATGTGGACGAAGGCCGAGAACGCGGCGGCGTCGGCCGGGAACAGCTCCAGGAGTTCCTCGAACACGCCCTCGTAGAAGCGCAGGGTGTTGTCAGTGGGGGCGAGTACGTTTTTGGAGACGCCCCAGTCGTCCCAGACCGTCAGGGAGGTCGTGTCGATGACGTCGGAGTTGCCGAGTTCCGGATACGCGGCGATGGCGGCCTGCGAGTGGCCCGGGATATCGATCTCGGGGACGACGGTGATGTGCCGCTCGGCCGCGTAGGCGACGATCTCGCGGATGTCGTCCTGCGTGTAGAAGCCGCCGTGCGGCTTCTCCTCCCACCGTTGTGAAGCGCGGTGGCCGAATTTGGTGCGCGCCCGCCAGGATCCGACCTCCGTGAGCTTCGGGTACCGCTTGATCTCGATGCGCCAGCCCTGGTCGTCGGTGAGGTGGAAGTGGAAGACGTTGAGTTTGTGGGCGGCCATCAGATCCAGGTGGCGCAGGACGCCGTCCTTGGGCATGAAGTGCCGGGAGACGTCGAGCATGACGCCGCGCCAGGGGAACCGGGGCGAATCCTGAATGTGCGTCAGCGGCAGCCGCCACTGCCCGCCGGGCAGCGGCGCCCGCCGGTGGGCGCCGGGACCGAGCAGCTGCCGCAGGGTCTGGGCGCCCCAGAAGAGCCCGGCGGGGCCGCCGCCGACCAGGTGCACCGCGTCCGGCGTGACCGCGAGCCGGTAGCCCTCCTCGCCGAGGTCCCTGGTCACCGTCGGGTGGACGGACAGCCTGATCCCGCCGTCGCCCGGTGCGAGCGGGAAGCCGGTGGCCGCCCCGATCGTGCCGCGCAGCCATCGCGCGGTCCGTTCGGTCCCGGCACCCGCCGCCAGCCGGGTGTCCGGGCCCAACTCGAAGAAGCCTTCGCCGCACGCCCCCACGTGCCGGGGCGCGGGAATCAGTGCCATCACGTCGGTCACGTCGGTCACGTCAGTCCTTTACCGCTCCGCCGAGGCCCGACACGAGCCGCCGTTGCACGAGTACGAAGAAGACCAGCACCGGAATCGTCATCACCGTGGACGCCGCCATCACACCGCCCCAGTCGGGCTCGTCCGGTTTGTAGAAGACGAGGAGAGCCATCGGCAGCGTCGACTGGGACGTGTCGCTGATGATGAAGGACTTGGCGAACAGGAAGTCGTTCCAGGCCGAGATGAAGGAAAAGACACTCGTGGCCACCAGCCCCGGGAAGACCAAGGGGAAAAGGATCTGCCAGAGGAATCTCGCCCGGCTCGCCCCGTCGATGTACGCGGCCTCCTCCAGCGCGTCCGGAACGGCCTTCACAAAGCCCCGCAGCATCCAGATCGCGAACGGCAGCGAGAAGGCGATGTGGGGCAGGATCAGCGAGCCGAGCGTGTTCAGCTGACCGAAGTCCCGCATCAGGAAGAAGAGGGGGATCGTCAGGGCTTCCACGGGCACCATCTGGGCGACCAGGAACATGATCAGCAGGGTGGTCCGGAATCGGAAGCGGAATCGGGTCACCGCGGTCGCCGCGAGAAAGGCGATCAATGCGGAGACGACGACCACGGAGCACGCCACCACCAGGCTGTTGAGGAAGTAGCGGCCGAATTCCTGCTGTTCGAAGACGCGCCGGAAGGAATCCAGCGAGGGGGACAGCGTCCAGGGCCGCGGCCGCGTCGACTCGATCTCGCCCGCCGGTTTGAGGGCGCTCAGCACCATCCAGTAGAGCGGGAACGCGACGACGACCGCGATCAGCAGCGCGGACGCCTCGGCGGCGAGCCGCCAGGGCCGGCGCACCAGCCCTCGTATCGAGGTCACAGTTCCTCCCCCTGCCCGCGCAACAGCCGCAGATGGACGAGGGTGACGGCCAGCAGGATCACCAGCATCACCACGCCGATCGCCGAGCCGAGGCTGTACTGGGACGACGCGAACGCCTTCTGGTACGCGTACACGTTCAGGACGAGGTTCTGGCCCGCGATGCCGCCCCCGTTCGTCATCACGTAGATCTGCGTGAAGACCTTGAAGTCCCAGATGACCGACTGGATGGTGACGACCACCAGGATCGGCCGGAGCATCGGCGCCAGTACCGAGCGCCAGATGCGCCACTGCGAGGCGCCGTCCAGGGCGGCGGCCTCCAGGACCTCGGCGGGTACGGCGCGGATCCCGGCGTACACCGTGACCATCACGAACGGGAAGGAGCACCAGACGACTTCCAGGAGGACGAGCGCGAAGGCGCTGTAACGGCCGTACGTCCACGAGTGGTCGCCGAGGCCGAGCATCCGGTCGACGGGCCCGAAGTCGGGGTCGAAGAGGAGCAGCCAGACCGTCGAGCCGGTGATCGCCGGGGTCGCCCAGGCGCCGAGCGCGGCCAGCATCAGCGCGAGGCGCGGCAGGGCGCGGACCCGGGTCAGCAGCACGGCGAGCGCGCATCCGACGGCCAGGGTGGAGACCACGCAGGCCGCCGCGAACACCACCGTGGCCAGCAGCACCTGCCAGAACTGCTCGTCCCCGAAGAGCGTCGCGTAGTTCCCGAACCCCTGGAAGGTGGTCGGCTCCCCGCCGCTGACCTGGGCCTGCGTGTACTCCAGGAACGAGATCAGGCCGAGCTGGTAGACGGGGTAGACGAGCAGCCCGCCGAGGACGACCAGGGCGGGGGCGAGATAGATCCAGGGCGTCCGGGCCGCGCCCCGGGGGCGCCTTCCGGGGTGAGCCCCGACGGCCTTGTCGGCCACCGCGCCCCCGGTGCGTTCACCGAGGGCGGTGTTGTGCGTCGTCATCCGCTCAACCCGCGGAGCTGAACGCGTCGTTCATCTTCTTGGCGGCTTCCTCCGAGGCGGCCGCCACGTCCTTCTTGCCGCTGATGACCTGCTGGAACATCGTCGGCAGCACCAGCGACGAGTCGATCCCCGCCCAGGCGGGCGAGGCCGGCACGAACTTCGCGCCCGCGGCGAGGGTCCGGACGAAGGGCTTGACGAACGGTTCCTTCGCCGCGACCTGCTCCCGCACGTCCGAGAACGTCGGCAGGAAGCCCATGGCGTCGAAGAGTTCGCTCTGCGTCTTCTTCGACGCGAGCCGCTTCATCAGGTCGACGGCGAGTGTGCGGTGTGTCGTGCTCTTCAGGACACCGATGTTGTTGCCGCCCGCGAACGCCGGCGCGATGTCACCCGGCTTCAGCCCCGGCAGCGGCACGACCGCGTACGCGCCCTTGACCTTGCCCGCCTCGATCGCCTGGTGGCTGAAGTCGCCGCCGATCGCCATGGCCGCCTTGCCGGAGGCGAACGCGGTCACCGTGTCGTTGCCGCCCATGCCCGCGCACTTGGCGGCGGGGCAGTTGTCGTCGCCGAAGAGGGAGGTGTACGCCTTGATGCCCTTCCGGGCGGCCGCGCTGTCGATGGTCGAGGAGTACGAGCCGCCCTTGCCCTGCGCGAGTTCACCGCCGTGGGACCAGATGAAGGGCATCGCGCCGTACGTGTACGCGCCGCCGACGGCGAGTCCGTACAGGTCCGGCTTCGCCGCCCGGATCTGCTTCGCGGTCGCGATCAACTCGGCCTGCGTCCTGGGTACTTCGAGTCCAAGCTCCTTGAAGATGTCGGTGCGGTAGTAGAGGGCGCGTACGCCGACGAAGTAGGGGGCGCCGTAGATCCTGCCGTCGACCGTCACCGACTGCTTGGCCGTCGGGTCGGTGTCCTTGGACTCGCTCCAGCCGGTGAAGTCCCGGGTGACGTCCGCGAGCCCGCCGTCCCTGACGTAGCCGGCGGTGTCCGTGTTGCCGTACTCGATGACGTCGGGCGCGCTCTTGGGGTCGTTGAAGGCGGCCTTGACGCGCTGGGCGCGGGTCTCGACGGGGATGTACTCGACGTTGACCTCGGTGCCCTTGTGGGCCTTCCGGAAAGCGGCGACCGTCTCGTCGACGACCTGCTGCTTCGGCTTGTTGTCGACCTCCTGGAAGAGCCAGACCCGCAGGGTGCCGGTCTTCTCGTCCTTGCCGGAGGAGGAGTTGCCGGAGCTCTGCGGGGCGCAGGCGGTGGCGGTGACGGTCAGGACCGCGGCGACGGCAAGCGCCGCGAGGGAGACGGCCGTTCGGGGCGGGCGAGGCGTACGGGCGGTGCGGGCCAGGGGCACTGCGAGCTTCACGAGCTTCCTCCGGTGGGGGGCGTTGCATCATGCGCAATGACGGTTTTGCTCTGCACAACACACCGGAGGCTATGGAGTACATGAACATGCCCACAAGAGGCATGAGCGAAGAGAGGTCTCAACCAATCCTCTCGACCGCTCCCCCGCGCGCCCTGCCCCAGGCACGACAAAACCGCGGCACCCCCTATCGGGGAGTACCGCGGTCGTGCACGGTCCGCACGGCACAGGCCGAAGGCCGCGAAGGCGTCACTGCGCCCCGCCGGGGCGCGCGCCTTACTTCTTGTCGCCGCCCTTGTCCTTGTCCCCGCCGGCGCCCATGGACTCGTAGATCTCCTTGCACATGGGGCATACGGGGTACTTCTTCGGGTCCCGGCCCGGGACCCACACCTTGCCGCAGAGGGCCACGACGGGTGTGCCGTCGAGGGCGCTCGCCATGATCTTGTCCTTCTGGACATAGTGGGCGAAGCGCTCGTGGTCCCCGTCGCCGTGCGACACCTGCGGTGTCGGCTCTACGAGGGTCCCCGTCCCAGTGCCTCGCTGGGGCTGGGTCTCAGGCTCAAGAGTGCTCATGCCGCCAAGGGTACTGAAGCCCGGGCCCATCAGTTGAGCGACGGGTCGTCCGGATACGTGGCCACCATCGCCAGCTCGTTGCGCTGGCGGCGGAGCACCTCGCGCCACAGGCGTTCGGGCGACGGGGAGGAGACGTCGCCCGGCTCCGACTCCACGACGTACCAGGCGCCTTCCACCAGCTCGTCCTCCAGCTGGCCCGGGCCCCAGCCCGCGTACCCCGCGAAGATCCGCAGGCTGCCGAGGGCCTTGGCGAGCAGTTCGGGCGGTGCCTCCAGGTCGACCAGGCCGATCGCGCCGTGCACACGCCGCCAGCCGAGGGGCGCCCCGTCGACGGAGGCGCCGCCGGGGATCACCGCGACACCCAGCGCCGAGTCGAGGGAGACCGGGCCGCCCTGGAAGACGACGCCGGGTTCGCCCGCGAGGTCCGCCCAGCCCTCCAGGATGTCGCTGACGTCGACCGGCGTGGGCCGGTTGAGGACGACACCCAGCGAGCCCTCCTCGTCGTGGTCGAGGAGGAGCACCACCGCGCGGTCGAAGTTCGGGTCCGCCAGGGCGGGCGTGGCCACGAGCAGCCGCCCTGTGAGCGAGGACACCTCGGTCATGCCAGACATGATCCCGCATCTTCCCTTCAAGTGGGGAGGCAATACGGGTACGCGAGTGAATGCAGCTCAGGGCGCATCGGTGCGCCCCGAGCGCACGCCCCGAACGGTGACCCCGTGTGTCCGATTAGGCACGGTTCGTGTTGTGGCAAAGCTATGACGTTGCTGGGAGCTACTCGGGCTTACTGAAGGGGGGTGGGGGGCCATTACGCTTGCTTCTTCGGCGCCGCCCAACTGGCCTGCCGACGCCCCCCTGCCCAACTCATCGGAACGCGAGATACATGACCGTCAACGGCTCAGACGATGTACTGCTTGTCCACGGCGGAACCCCGCTCGAGGGCGAGATCCGGGTCCGCGGTGCGAAGAACCTCGTGCCGAAGGCCATGGTCGCCGCCCTGCTGGGCAGCGAGCCGAGCCGGCTGCGCAACGTCCCCGACATCCGCGACGTGCGCGTCGTGCGCGGACTGCTTCAGCTGCACGGGGTGACGGTCCGCCCGGGAGAGGAGCCGGGCGAACTGGTCCTGGACCCGTCGCACGTCGAGAGCGCGAACGTCGCGGACATCGACGCGCACGCGGGTTCGTCCCGTATCCCGATCCTCTTCTGCGGCCCGCTGCTGCACCGCCTCGGGCACGCGTTCATTCCGGGCCTGGGCGGCTGTGACATCGGCGGCCGGCCGATCGACTTCCACTTCGAGGTGCTGCGGCAGTTCGGCGCGAAGATCGAGAAGCGGGCGGACGGCCAGTACCTGGAGGCTCCGCAGCGGCTGCGTGGCACCAAGATCCAGCTGCCGTACCCCTCCGTGGGCGCCACCGAGCAGGTGCTGCTGACGGCCGTCCTCGCGGAGGGCGTCACCGAGCTGGCCAACGCGGCGGTCGAGCCGGAGATCGAGGACCTGATCTGCGTTCTGCAGAAAATGGGCGCGATCATCGCGATGGACACCGACCGCACCATCCGGATCACGGGTGTCGACTCGCTCGGCGGCTACACCCACGCGGCCCTCCCGGACCGCCTGGAGGCCGCCTCCTGGGCGTCCGCGGCGCTGGCGACCGAAGGCAACATCTACATCCGCGGCGCCCAGCAGCGCTCGATGATGACGTTCCTGAACACCTACCGCAAGGTCGGCGGCGCCTTCGAGATCGACGACGAGGGCATCCGCTTCTGGCACCCCGGCGGCCAGCTGAAGTCGATCGCGCTGGAGACGGACGTGCACCCCGGCTTCCAGACGGACTGGCAGCAGCCCCTGGTCGTGGCCCTCACCCAGGCCACGGGCCTGTCGATCATCCACGAGACGGTGTACGAGTCCCGGCTCGGCTTCACCTCCGCGCTCAACCAGATGGGCGCGCACATCCAGCTCTACCGCGAGTGCCTCGGCGGCTCCGACTGCCGCTTCGGCCAGCGCAACTTCCTGCACTCGGCGGTCGTCTCCGGCCCCACCAAGCTCCAGGGCGCCGACCTGGTCATCCCCGACCTCCGCGGCGGCTTCTCGTACCTGATCGCGGCCCTCGCGGCCCAGGGAACCTCGCGGGTGCACGGCATCGACCTGATCAACCGCGGCTACGAGAACTTCATGGAGAAGCTCGTGGAACTCGGCGCGAAGGTCGAACTGCCCGGCAAGGCACTCGCCTGACCCCAGCCCCACCAACCCCGGCCGCGGGCGACACCGCCCCGGCTGGGGGTCCGGGGTCCCGGACAGGCACGGCAGGCGCGGGAAGCGTACGTACGACGATGGGGCGGCCACCCGGTGAGGGTGGCCGCCCCATTGGCGTTGCCGGGTCTCGTACGCCGTCCCGCAGGCGTACGGACGGGCTTACTTGCCCTTGGCGGCTTCCTTGAGCTTCGAGCCCGCGGAGACCTTGACGCTGTAGCCCGCCGGGATCTGGATCGGGTCGCCGGTCTGCGGGTTACGCGCGGTGCGAGCGGCACGGTGGGTGCGCTCGAAGGTCAGGAAGCCGGGGATGGTGACCTTCTCGTCGCCCTTGGCAACGATCTCGCCGACGGTCTCGGCGAACGCGGCCAGAACGGCGTCGGCGTCCTTGCGGGTCACCTCGGCGCGGTCGGCCAGCGCGGCCACCAGCTCACTGCGGTTCATGTTGTTACTCCCGTGTTCTTCTTGCCGTTGAGGCGTGAGATCGAAGCCGATGCTGCCAGGGTCCTCGGTGAGTCCCCGGACCCGGGTCCGTCGTCAGACCCTCGCGCCCGAAGACGCATCCTGCCCCCACCTGCGGCGGGAAAGCCAATCCGGCACCCGTTGGAGTCGCGAGAACACCCTTGGGAGTCACACGGAAAGCGCCACTGCCTCAGTGTGGTGACGCTCCGTCCGCTCCCGGCAGCGGATCGCAGGGCCTGGAAGGCCTGAGCCTGGCCGCCACCCTAGAGGGCGGCCCAGGGCCCCACGTTCCGCGACGCGCCGGTCCCGGAGGGGCGTGGTACCCGTCACAGCCGTCCTTACGCGTCCTTGCTGTCCGACTCCGTCACCCCGGCCGCCTTCGCGGCAGTGCGCACCGCTCCGGCGACCGCGCCCGCAACCTTCTCGTTGAAGACGCTCGGGATGATGTAGTTCGGGTTCAGCTCGTCCTCGGTCACCACGTCCGCGAGAGCGGCCGCGGCGGCCAGCATCATCTCCGTGTTGACGGTACGCGACTGGGCGTCCAGGAGGCCACGGAAGACGCCCGGGAAGACCAGCACGTTGTTGATCTGGTTCGGGAAGTCGGAGCGTCCCGTGGCGACCACGGCCGCCGTCTGACGGGCCACCGCCGGCTCGACCTCGGGGTCCGGGTTCGCGAGCGCGAACACGATGGCGTCCTCGGCCATGGCGGCCACGTCGTCCCCGTCGAGGACGTTGGGGGCCGAGACGCCGACGAACACGTCGGCGCCGCGCACGGCCTCCTTGAGCGTGCCCGTCAGGCCCTCGGGGTTGGTGTTGTCGGCGATCCAGCGCAGCGGCGAGTCGGCCGCGGCGTTCACCAGGTCCTCGCGGTCGGCGTGCACGACCCCGTGGATGTCCGCGACGACGGCGTTCTTGACGCCGGCCGCGATCAGCAGCTTGAGGATGGCCGTGCCGGCCGCGCCCGCGCCGGACATGACGACGCGGATGTCGCCGATCGCCTTACCCGCCACACGCAGGGCGTTCGTGAGGGCGGCGAGCACGACGATCGCGGTGCCGTGCTGGTCGTCGTGGAAGACGGGGATGTCGAGGGCCTCGCGCAGCCGGGCCTCGATCTCGAAGCAACGGGGCGCCGAGATGTCCTCGAGGTTGATGCCGGCGAAGCCGGGAGCGATCGCCTTCACGATCTCGACGATGGCGTCGGTGTCCTGGGTGTCCAGGCACAGCGGCCAGGCGTCGATGCCGGCGAAGCGCTTGAAGAGGGCCGCCTTGCCCTCCATGACCGGGAGGGCGGCCTTCGGACCGATGTTGCCGAGGCCCAGCACGGCCGAGCCGTCCGTCACGACCGCAACGGAGTTGCGCTTGATGGTGAGGCGACGGGCGTCCTCGGGGTTCTCGGCGATCGCCATGCAGACGCGGGCGACACCCGGCGTGTAGATCATCGAGAGATCGTCACGGTTGCGGATGGGGTGCTTGGACTGCATCTCGATCTTGCCGCCGAGGTGCATCAGGAACGTACGGTCGGAGACCTTGCCGAGGGTGACGCCCTCGATGGTGCGCAGCTGCGCGACGATCTCGTCGGCGTGCGAGGTGGAGGTCGCCGCGATCGTGACGTCGATCCGGAGCTTCTCGTGCCCGGACGCGGTGACGTCGAGGCCGGTCACCGAGCCTCCGTGGGACTCGACGGCCGTGGTGAGCTGGGAGACCGCTGTTCCGCTCGCGGGCACCTCCAGCCGGACCGTCATCGAGTAGGAGACGCTGGGCGCCGTTGCCATGGCCGACTTCCTCTGCTTTCACCGGATACTGCGCTGGTACTGCGCTTATTACTGACCTGCGGGTTATGCCGTCCGATCGTCGCACCTACCGCGGAGTACGCGGTAGCCGCCCCGGATTGCGATCGTTTTGTTCGCAACCAAGTGAGCCACTTTCGGAAACAAACTTCCACCATACGAGATGTGTTGCGGTGGTGGAAGGGTGACCCCGCCGAAGGCCGCCGGGCCGCCTCGCGGAGGCCGACGCCGCGTAAATGAACTTTCGGGACGGGAATTGCCTTGCGGGAATCGTTTGTTACCGTGGACGTGACACCGGCTCGATCCAAGCCCCCGGGCCCAACCTTCGTCGCTACGAGCGACCACTTGCCGCGAGGCGAGCATGGCGGGTCGGTGTCGTAACGTGGCGGAGGCCCACACCATTTGATGGTGTGGGCCTCTTGCTGTCGGCCGGTCCCGGCACCCCCGGGCTGTCGGCCGGTCCCGGCACCCCCGGCGGTCCCGGCCGCCGCTCAGTCCCGCAGCAGGTCCGGCACCCCGCTCGCGTCCGGCTCGTCCCGGTCTCCCGAGACCACCGTCAGCTGCTGCGTCGCGCGGGTCAGGGCGACGTACAGGACGCGCAGTCCGGCCGGGGACTCGTCGGCGATCTCCGCCGGCGAGACGACGACCGTCGCGTCGTACTCCAGGCCCTTCGCCTCCAGGCTGCCGAGCGCCACCACCCGGTCGCCGAGCCCGGCGAGCCAGCGGGCCGCCTCCTCGCGACGGTTCATGGCGACGACGACGCCCACGGTGCCGTCGACGCGGTCGAGCAGCCGTGCGGCCTCCTCCCGGACCGTCTGCGCCAGCGAGCCCCGTACGACCCCGAAGCGCGGCTCCACGCCCGTGGAGCGCACGGCGGCCGGCGACTCGGAGCCCGGCATCGCGAGCGCCAGCACCTTCGCCGCCAGCTCCGCGATCTCGGCGGGGTTGCGGTAGTTGACGGTGAGGGTGAAGCGGCGGCGGGGACGGCTGCCGAGCGCCTCGTCGCGGGCCTCGGCGGCCTCGTCCGGGTCGGACCAGGACGACTGGGCGGGGTCGCCGACCACGGTCCACGTGGCGTGCCGGCCCCGGCGCCCGACCATCCGCCACTGCATCGGCGTGAGGTCCTGCGCCTCGTCGACGATCACATGCGCGTACTCGGTGCGCTCCTGCGCGAGGCGCTCGGCACGTTCGCGCTGCGACTCCTCGCGTACGGGCATCAGCTCCTCGAGCCCGGTGAGGTGGTCGAGGGGGTCGAGTTCGCGCCTCTTCCGGGGGCGGGCGGGCTGGCCGAGGATCGCCTGCAGTTCGTCGAGCATGGCCACGTCGTGCACGGACAGCCCGTCGCGCCGGAGGGAGCGGGCCACTCGGCGCACCTCGCCGGGGTTGAGGATGCGCCGGGCCCAGCGGCCGAGGCGCCGCTCGTCGGCCATGGCGGCCAGCACGCCCCGCGGGGTCAGCTCGGGCCACCAGGCGTCGAGGAACCCGATGAAGGAGTCCTCGGAGGTGACGTCCTCGTCGAAGGACGAGCGCAGTTCGGCGGCCAGCTCGGGGTCGTTGTGCCGGGTGCCGGCGCCGGAGTGCGCCCAGAGGGCGTCCAGGAGCAGTTTGCGGGCGCGCGGACGCAGCAGGTTGACCGGAGCGGTACCGCTGAGGGCGGTCTCCCGGATCCGGTCCAGCTCGCGGGCCTCCAGCTCCAGCCGGCGCCCGAAGGCGACGACGCGGAGCCGGGTGGGCGGCTCGGCGGGGGCCTGGTGGCCGGTGTCGTCGTCGCCGAAGGCGAGCTGCTCGGCGTCGGCGAGGGGGCGCTCCGCGCTCGCGGAGGACCGGCCGGCGCCGCCCGTCCGCGAGCCGTTGGCACCGGCGGAGGACCCACCGGCGAACTGCCCACGGGTGGCCGGCCCAGCGACGGACGGACCCAGCTCCAGCGCGCCCCGGGCGGCCTTCCGCAGCACCTTCAGCATGCGGTGCGAGCCCTTGGCGCGGGCCACCGACGGGGAGTCGTACAGGGTCGCCTCCGCGCCGTCGACCAGGGAGCCGATCGCGCGGATGGCGACCTGGCCCTCCTCGCCGAGCGACGGCAGGACGCCCTCGGTGTAGGCGACCAGGAGCGGGGTCGGGGAGACGATCAGGATGCCGCCCGCGTATCTGCGGCGGTCCTGGTAGAGGAGGTAGGCGGCGCGGTGCAGGGCCACCGCGGTCTTGCCGGTGCCGGGGCCGCCCTCGACGTACGTCACGGAGGCGGCGGGGGCGCGGATCACCAGGTCCTGCTCCGCCTGGATCGACGCCACGATGTCCCGCATGGTGTGGCTGCGGGCCTGGCCCAGGGCGGCCATCAGGGCGCCGTCACCGATGACGGCCAGGGGCTCGTCGTTCAGCGACGCCGTCAGCTCGGGGCGCATCAGGTCGTCCTCGACGCCGAGGACCTTGCGCCCCTTGGAGCGGATGACCCGGCGGCGTACGACGCGCCCGGGGTCGACCGGCGTGGAGCGGTAGAAGGGGGCCGCGGCGGGTGCCCGCCAGTCGATGACCAGCGGCGCGTACTCCGCGTCGAGGACGCCGATGCGGCCGATGTGCAGGGTCTCGGCGATGTCCGCCGTGTTGTCGTCCCGGACGACGCCCTCGGCGGGCTCGACGGCCGTGTACGCCCCGTCCGGGCCCTTCTTGCCGTCCTTGCCGAGCAGCAGGTCGATACGGCCGAAGAGGAAGTCCTCGAACTCGTTGTTCAGGCGGTTGAGGTGGATCCCCGCCCGGAACACCTGGGCGTCGCGCTCGGCGAGCGCCCCCGGCGTACCGACCTGGCCGCGCTGAGCTGCGTCCTGCATCAGGAACTCCGCCTCGTGGATCTTCTCCTCGAGACGGCGGTACACCCGGTCCAGGTGCTCCTGTTCGACGCTGATTTCCCGGTCTCGTACGGAATCCTGAGCGGAGTCCGATGCCGAGTCCTGGACGGAGGACTCGTCGACCGGGCCGAACGCGGTTTCCTGTTGAACCTGAGCGGCCACCGGGCCCCCTTCTGACGTGCTGGGCAGCCGTCAACCGTACGCGAAGGGGACCCCTGGAGGCTACGTGGCAGTGCCGAGTTCGCTCACACGTTCACTTCGACGAGCCGCTTGCCGTCGAAGGTCATGACCTCGAAGTGGTCGATCTCGTTGGGCTTGAAGGCCGCGCCGCCGTGGACGTAGAGCGGGTTCTTGGCCTGTTCGGTCTTGGCGTCCTTGATGCCGTAGCCCCACTTCGGGACCGCCCAGGACGTGACCGTCTCACGCTCGCCGTTCTTGCCGACGGCGATCAGGGAGCACTTGAGCGGGCCCTTGACGTTCTTCAGCTGGAGGACGGAGTGGGTGCCCCAGTCCTTGGAGTCCATCGCGATCACGGCGTTGACCTTGGTGCTCGAGTCCGTCGCCGAGATCTTCTTGGACATGTGCATGAAGGCGTCCTTGGCGGGGCTGGTGGCACTGGCCACCGGCTCCTTGCCGCCGCCGTCGCCGTTGACCGCCATGACGACCAGCGGACCGCCGATGATCATCGCGGCCGCCGCCGCCAGCATGAAGAAGCTGCGCCTGCGCTTCAGGGCGCGCCGCTCGGACACCTCGTCGACCAGCCGCTCGGCCAGCCGTGGGCTGGGCCTGGCGGACAGGGACTCGCCGATGGCAGGGGTGCCCTGGGAACTCGGCAGGTCCGCGAGCGCGGCCAGCATCGGTTCCATTCCGGCGAGGTCGTCGAGTTGCTGGGCGCACCAGTCGCAGGTGGCGAGATGCGCTTCGAAGGCGGTCGCCTCGGCGTCGTCGAGGATGCCGAGGGCGTAGGCGCCGACTGTTTCATGCACGTCGCCCGGCCCCTGTGCTCCCGCTGTTCCGCGCGCGGACCCCGGACCTCCGGTTCCGCTTCCATATCCCCCGTACATGTTCATGCCGTCACCCCCCGCTCCTCCAGAGCCAGCTTCATCGACCGCAGGGCATAGAAGACCCGCGAGCGCACCGTTCCACTGGGGATGCCAAGCGTCTCGGCCGCCTCATTGACCGTACGCCCTTTGAAGTACGTTTCGACCAGGACTTCCCTGTGAGCAGGGGTCAGGTCGTCCAGCGCGTCCGAGAGTGTCATCAGCCACAACGCCTTGTCGATCTCGTCCTCCGCGGGGATGACCTCCAGCGGCGACGGGTCCACCTCCTGCGGCCGGGCCTGCCGGCTGCGGTGGCCGTCGATGACGATGCGCCGGGCGACCGTCACCAGCCAGGGGCGTACCGAACCGGTCGCTCGATTGAGCTGGCCGGCGTTCTTCCAGGCACGGATGAGTGTTTCCTGTACAACGTCCTCGGCGCGCTGCCGGTCTCCGGCAACCAGTCGCAACACATAAGCAAGGAGGGGACCCGCGTGTTCCCGGTACAGCGCACGCATCAGCTCCTCGTCCGGCTCGGGAGACGGAGAGGAAGAGGACGGAGACATGCGATGTCGGGCCCTGGACCTTCGTTCATCAGCCACGGCGGAATCCTTACGCACGCCCACCTCCGGTGTCCGGGGGTTCCCCCAGTCATTCGCTCGTCACTGGGTACGCGGACGGGCCCGCCCGTGTTCAAAGTGAGACCAGAAATTTCTTGGGTCAGGTGTGGAACGGGCCTCTACGGGGCATGCATTTCGCCCCCAAGGGGACATACGGCCGCCCACCAGGGGAGACCCGTTTCACAGCCGACGGAGATTTCACTCTCAGGCTTGGCTCGATGATGGTGTGAACTTTTGACTTGACTTCGGTGGAGGAATTGTCGAGAAGATCCTTCTCGACGCCCGCCGGCGCCCCTCCGCCTGTCCGGAAAGCCGCCCAACCACGTGCCCTCCAGGGGCACATGAGCGGATGCACCGATGCGCACACTGCCCAAGGTTGCACCTTATGTACGCGCGTGCGCCCTGGGCTTCATCGACGGCGAGCGACGTCACACCGGCACCAACCCCGCCCGCCGGGACGTGTTCACGCCGGTGTCGGCCCCGCGGGCAATACACCTAGGCCCGGGCCAGTGCCGCGCGGCGGCGGTGGCGGGCCACTCGTTCGCGGTTTCCGCAGGTCTCGCTCGAGCACCAGCGGCGGCGTCGGCCACGGGACGTATCGAGGTACACGAGGGGGCAGTTGTCCCCTTCGCAGTGGCGCAGGCTTGCCCGGGCGGCCGGGTCCGTGAGCAGCTCGACCGTGTCGCGGGCGATCGCGGCGAGGAGTTCCCCGCACCCGGGCGCGGCCGGCAGTCGCCGTACCAGCACCCCGTCGTCCGCGCGCACCGCGCACAGCGGAGGCGGCGAACCGAGCGCGACCGCGTTGACGCGCGCCAACGCCGCGTCCACCGGCCGCCCTTCCAGCTCCCCGTGCACCAACTGTCCGATCTGTCCGCGCAGTTCGCGGAACCGGACGGGCCAGGAGGCGTCCGCCTCCGGCAGTGGCGTGCCCGGTGGTACGAGCCCGGATCCGGTGGCCCACGCACGCAGCCGGTCCGCCGAGTCGAGCCGTTCCTCGGGGTGCGTGGTCGCCAGCAGGTCCAGGCAGATCCGCCCGGAGTCGAACCGCAGCTCGTACGAGGCCGTGGCCGTGCCCGATGCCATGTGCCTGTCACCGCCTTGGGGTTACCGCCGGAAGTGAGCGGTCGGTGAGATCAGCCGGAGGAAAGGCGCCCGGGGGTGCCTCAGGGTGCGTACTCCCTACAGTGCCCGCCCGCGCCCGCCACCGGAAGCCCCGATACCGGCCCCGGTCGCGGCCCCGCTGTAGACGTCATGGACGGCGTGGACGCCCGCTTATGCGTCCGCGCGCCTCAGCCATGTCCCGTGCGCGGCCACGGCGGTTGACTTACCGGCATGACACAGAACAGCACGGGGCGGCGTACGACCGCCGGAGGTGTACTGGGTGCGGCCACGGTCGCGACGGGCCTGATCGCCGGGGTCTTCTACGTGTTCGCCTGCGCCGTGATGCCGGCCCTGGCCCGCAGCGACGACCGCGTCTACATCGAGGTCATGCAGAACATCAACGACGTGATCCAGAACCCGGTGTTCTTCCTGAGCTTCCTCGGCGCGCTCGTGCTCTCGGCGCTCTCCGCCTGGCAGTTGCGCGGCTCGCCGGGCCGCTGGTGGGTGTTCGCGGCGCTCATCGCGTACGCGCTCGTGTTCCTGTTCACCGTCGTCGTGAACATCCCGCTCAACAACGACCTCGCGCACGCCGGCGCCCCGGCGGGGGTCGCCGATCCGGCCGCCGTACGCGCGAGGTTCGAGGGCCCGTGGGTGGCGTGGAACGTCGTACGGGCGCTGCTGTCCACGCTCGCGCTGGCCCTCCTCGTCCGCGCGCTGTTCCTGCGCGGCAGGGCTCACGCGTCGGCGTACTTGGCGTCCGCCGCCGGGTCGAGGGCGAGCCGGTAGCCGCGTTTGACCACCGTCTGGATCAGCTTGGGCGCGCCGAGTGCCGTGCGCAGCCGGGCCATCGCCGTCTCGACGGCGTGCTCGTCCCGGCCGGCCCCCGGCAGCGCCCGCAGCAGCTCGGCCCGCGCCACCACCCAGCCCGGCCGGCGCGCCAGGGCCCGCAGCAGGGACATCCCGGCGGGCGGTACGGGCCGCAGCGCTCCGTCGACCATGACCGCGTGGCCGCGGATCTCGACGCGGTGGCCGGCGATGGGGAGTGTACGGGCCCGCCCGGGCAGCTCCTTGCACAGCAGTTGTACGAGGGGGCCGAGCCGGAAGCGTTCGGGCTGGACGGTGTCGACGCCCCGGGCCTGGAGCGGCAGCGCGGTGACCGGGCCGACACAGGCGGGCAGCACGTCGTGGTGGAGGGCGGCGAGGACGTCGGACAGCAGCCCCCGCTCCTCCGCCCGGGACAGCAGGGACGCGGCGGCGGGCGCGCTGGTGAAGGTGATCGCGTCGAGGCCTCGGGTGACGGTCGCGTCGAGCAGCCGGTCGACGGGCGTGATGTCCTCCGGCGGCATCCACCGGTACACGGGTACGCCGACGACCTCCGCTCCCCCGGCCCGCAGCGCCTCCACGAAGCCGGGCAGCGGCTCGCCGTGCAGCTGGATGGCGACACGGCGACCGTCGACGCCTTCTTCGAGCAGCCGGTCGAGCACCTCGGCCATGGACTCGGAGGAGGGCGACCACTCCTCCGTCAGCCCCGCGGCGCGTACGGCGCCCTTGACCTTGGGCCCGCGGGCCAGCAGTTCGACCCCCCGCAGCCGCTCGATCAGATCCTCGCCGAGACCCCACCCGTCGGCGGCCTCGATCCACCCCCGGAACCCGATCGCGGTCGTCGCCACCACGACGTCCGGGGCCTGTTCGATGAGTCCCTTGGTGGCGGCGAGCAGTTCGCTGTCGTCGGCGAGCGGCACGATCCGCAGGGCGGGGGCGTGCACGACGGAGGCACCGCGCCGCTGGAGCAGCGCGCCGAGCTCGTCGGCCCGACGTGCGGCCGTCACGCCCACGGTGAACCCGGCGAGCGGTCCGTGATCTTGTTGAGCCGGTAGCTGCTGTTCGTCGTACATGCGTCTGGCTCTCGTCCCGCTCGAGTCGGTGCGCTTACGTGCCGATCGAGCCTGTCAACGGTGCGTGACAGGCTCGGTTCGGCTTCATGTCAGCGGTGTTACGTCACACCTCGACATAGCTGAGCTGCGGCTTCGCCCCGGAGGCGGCGGTGGCATGGGCTTCGGCCCCGGCCTGGCGGCGAAGGTATACGGCCCAGGTGACCGCGAAGCAGGCCGCGTAGAAGGCGAGGAAGGAGACGAAGGCGCCGGTGCCGGAGCCCACGCTCAGGAACGACTGCCGGAAGGCGAGGTTGATGCCGAGCCCGCCGAGCGCGCCGACGGCTCCGATGAGCCCCATGGAGGCGCCGGACAGCCGGCGTCCGTAGGCGGCCGCCTCCTCCCCTTCGAGTCCCTTGGCGACGGCCTTGGCGTGGAAGATCCCGGGAATCATCTTGTACGTGGACCCGTTGCCGAGGCCGCTGAGCACGAACAGCGCGATGAACGCGGTGGTGAACAGCGGCAGCGACTTCTGCATGGACGCGATCACGATGACACCGGTGGCCGCCGCCATGCCGACGAAGTTCCACAGCGTGATCTTCGCGCCGCCGTAGCGGTCGGCGAGCCAGCCGCCCACGGGCCGGATGAGGGAGCCCAGCAGCGGGCCGATGAAGGTGACGTACGCGGACTGCAACGGCGTACGGCCGAACTGCGTCTGCAGGACGAGACCGAACGCGAAGCTGTACCCGATGAAGGACCCGAACGTCCCGACGTACAGGAACGACATGATCCAGGTGTGGGCGTCCTTGACGGCTTCCCGGGCCGCGCCGGTGTCGTTCTTGAGGGACGCGATGTTGTCCATCTTCACGGCGGCGAGGCCGGCGGCGAGCACGATGAACGGGATGTAGATGCCCAGCAGTACGCGCGGGCCGCCACTGGCCCCGATGACGGCGAGCCCGACCAGCTGCACCACCGGCACCCCGATGTTGCCGCCGCCCGCGTTGAGCCCGAGCGCCCATCCCTTCTTCCTGAGCGGGAAGAAGGCGTTGATGTTGGTCATGCTGGAGGCGAAGTTGCCGCCGCCGATACCGGCGAGCATGGCGCACACCAGGAAGGTGGTGAACGAGGTGCCCGGCTCCATCACCACGAAGGCCGCGATGGTGGGGATGAGCAGGAGGCTCGCGGAGACGATGGTCCAGTTCCGCCCGCCGAACAGGGCGACGGCGAAGGTGTAGGGGACGCGGACGATCGCGCCGACCAGCGTCGCCATCGACACGATGAAGAACTTGTCGGCGGGGGTGAGCCCGTACTCGGGTCCCATGAACAGCACCATCACGGACCACAGGGTCCAGATGGAGAACCCGACGTGCTCGGACAGCACGGAGAAGAGCAGATTCCGCCGCGCGGTCTTCTCCCCCTTCTCCTCCCAGAAGGCCTCGTCCTCCGGATCCCACTCCTCGATCCAGCGGCCTTTCCTGCTCGGCGGACTCGCTGCGGGGGCTGTGCTCGGGGCTGTCATGACGCCTCCACGGTTCTCCGGGGCTCGGTGCTCGTGCTCGGTGCTATGTGCTCGGTGCTCGGTGTCGCGCAACGAGTGACGATCCCGAAGGTAGGGAGACCGCGTTTCGGGGCTGTGGCTGTGGGTGACCGGGTTGGAACGTTGCTCTCACGCGGGAGCGGGGGCGTCGGTGAGGACGCGCCGGTGACGCCGGGACCGTAATCTGAAGTGCTCGGCACACTCGCGCGCCCTCAGCCGGAGCTCCAGCGGTCACAGCACAGGAGGAACCATGGCCGGTCAGTTCGAGGCAACCGTCGAGATCAGCCGCCCCGTCGAGGAGGTTTTCGCCTTCCTCGCCGACGGCAGGAACGACCCCGAGTTCAGCCCCCGGGTGCAGGAGATCACGAAGACGCCGGACGGCCCGACCGCCGTGGGCACGGTCTTCACGAGCACGGTCAAGGACGCCGGTATGAAGACGGGCCGGAAATTCCGGATCACCGAGTTCGAGGCGCCCCGCAGGATCCGCTGGACGGAGATCTCGAAGAACGTCGTCACGGCGGACGAGGGCGGCTACGACCTGGAGTCCACCGGCGCGGGCACGACCCGCGTGCGGATCTTCAACGTCCTGGAAGGCCACGGCGTCGGCAAGCTCCTGGTGGGCTTCGCCCTGGGCGCGGCCCGCAAGGACGCGAACGCGTTCGGACAGCGGATCAAGGCGGCGGTGGAGGCGTCCTGAGGGCCGTTCCCTGAGGGCCATTCCCTGATCGCCGCGGGTTCAGAGGTCTCAGTAGCTGAGAGCTTCTTCCCCGGGCGTCCCCCAGACGGTGCCGGCGAGCGGGGAAATGTAAATGATCCGATCCCCGGATTGTGTCGAGAATTCGAAGCTCGTGGAATATCTCCCTTCCGAGGTGGAAACGGTCCGGCAGTGCCCCAGCACTTCCCTGCCCACCCGTCTCAACTGCCGGTCGACCCATAGCGGTATCAAGCCGAACCAGAAGAGGAAGGGGACCGGGAAGGCAACCAGAAACAAGCACACCCATGCCAGAGCGTCCATCCGAAAATCATGGCACGCCCCACCAGCCTCAAGGAGGCCTACATCGCGGGTCGTTCCGTTCGGCGCGGTGCGGTTCTCAACTACGGGCCAGTCCTTCGACTACGTCGATGGCCCCGTTCCGCAGCGGCTCGACACAGTGCGGTTGGACTCGCAACTCCGGCAGGCCGACCCTCACCATGTTGACGATCAGCCAGGCCTCCCGCCGGCGGAAAGGAGTGCCGGCGCACCCATGAAAACGCGCCATCCGACGGGAGGTTCGGCCAGGAAGACCGAACGCGCGAAAACTACGGCGGATCCCACGAGGACGGACTGGAAAATCGACATGAAGGCGGACGGCCCCTGATAGCACCGTTTCCTTTGCGCAAAACCTTCGAGCAGGATCCCGAAGACGATGCCGAACGGCCCGAGGACCAGCGCACCTCGGCCACCGCATTCATTGCGTGGCCCGCAATGACTCCACGCTACGGCCGTGATCAGGGCCAGCGATACGCCCCCCCATGCCGCCACCCCGTACGCGCCGAACGACCCCAGCCCCCCCCCCCCCCCCCCGGACCGCCATGATGCCTCGCGTCTTGGGTTTCACCGTTCGGCCCGTCACCGGAGGCGACCGAAGGCGGGCGGCCCGGCCGGGCGGGACAGGGACCTCCTCGCCCGGACCGGGGGTCAGACCTGGCGGGCCCGGGGCCTGCCGCGCTTCTTCCCGTTCGGCCACAGCCGTGGGCCGCGTTTCGCCGCGATGTCCTCGATCCAGCCGAACGCGAGGATCGCGAGGCCGATCAGTGGCCAGACCAGCACGAACATCCAGAACGTGTAGGTCGAGTCGAGTGCGGCCACCGCCTGCTCGTTCTGCATGAAGGGAAGGTCGTAGGCCCGGTCGATGAGCGGACCCGTGGCCATGATCAGCATGTTGTGCCACAGGTAGATCGTGACCGCGCGGTTGTTGGACAGGGTGACCAGCCTGTCCCACCGGGCGAGCCGGCCCGGCAGTTCCTGCCACGACGGGGAGTACTGGAGCAGGATCGCCACGAAGCCGAAGGACCAGGTCGCCTGGGCCAGGGGGATGTCGTTCAGGTCCCAGCCCTCGGGGCCCTGGTGACCGGACGCCCACCACAGCCCGAACGCCATCAGGAGGGTGGCGCAGGAGACCGCCGCATAGCGCGGGATCCGCCGGAGCACCCCCTCCTGGTGGGCCAGACCCAGGACCCAGCAGCCGCCGTACACGGCGAAGTCGGTGACCGCGTTGCCCGTTTCACCGGGGATGGTGACCAGGCCCGTGCCGAGCACCGCGGTCAGAGCGAGCGGGGCGAGCAGCGTCGCCCACGGCACGCGGCGCAGCGCCCACAGCAGCAGCGGGGAGGCGACGACGAACCACAGATACGCGCGCAGGTACCAGAGCGGGCCCACCGCCTGCTCCGCCCAGGTGCTCTCCAGCAGCCCGGAATCGGAGCCGAGGGACCAGGGGTAGGGCGGGGCGCCGACCGGGACGAGATAGTCGAACAGTTCGACCACACCCCAGGTGCCGCCGAGGTCCGGGTCCTTCGCCGGGTTCCAGCCGCCCGCGAACATCAGGGTCAGCAGCACCGCGCTGAACGCCCACAGGGGAGGCAGGAGTCGTCGGATCCGCCCCCTGATCACGCTCGGTGCCGGGCGTTTGAGCGAGCGCGCCATCAGGGATCCCGCCAGCGCGAACATCACGCCCATGGACGGGAACAGGATGGTCAGCCATGCCCAGCCGAACAGGTGGTACACCACCACGCGGACCAGCGCCAAGGAGCGCAACAGGTCGAAGTAGCGGTCCCGGCCTGGCCTTTGGGGAGCGGCCTCGGGGGACGGGGCGGGAGCCGGGGCGGGAGCCGGTACCGGTACCGAAGCCGGTACCGATGCCGATGCCGATGTCGCCGGGTATTCGTGCGCCGTCATCCGACCGGCCTCCGTTCGCTCTCGCTCCCCGCCGTCCGCTGCTGCGGAATGGATCCCGGCGCCTCCACCACGCCCGTGCGCCGCAGCTTCTGCCAGCGCAGCCGGCCGCCGACGAGCGCGGTGATCCAGGACTGGAGCAGGACGACGTACATCAGCTGCCGGTAGAGGATCTGCTGGAGCGGAAGCGACACCAGGTGGGTCATCCGCTCGCGGTCGAGCCGGAACGCGTACGCCGCGCAGACCGCCTGGACCGCCAGGACGCCGAGCCAGGCGAGGACCGTCTTCTGGGTGGGCCCGAAGATCACTCCGTACAGCAGGAAGACGTCGATCAGCGGCGCCAGCAGCGGGGCCACCACCATGAACAGGGCCACCAGCGGCAGCCCCACCCGGCCGAAGCGGCCCGACGGGCCCCGTTCGACGAGCGCGCGGCGGTGCTTCCAGATCGCCTGCATGGTGCCGTACGACCAGCGGTAGCGCTGCGACCACAACTGCTGCACGGATTCCGGGGCTTCGGTCCACGCGCGGGCCTTCTCCGCGTACACCACCCGCCAGCCGTCGCGGTGCAGTGCCATCGTGATGTCGGTGTCCTCGGCGAGCGTGTCGTCGCTCATGCCGCCGACGCGTTCGAGGGCGCTGCGGCGGAAGGCGCCGACGGCTCCCGGGATCGTCGGCATGCAGCGCAGGAGGTCGTACATCCGGCGGTCGAGGTTGAAGCCCATCACGTACTCGATGTGCTGCCAGGCGCCGATGAGGGAATCCCGGTTGCCCACCTTCGCGTTGCCGGCGACCGCGCCCACCCGGGGGTCGGCGAAGGGCTGGACCAGCTCGCGGACCGTCGCCGGTTCGAAGACCGTGTCGCCGTCCATCATCACGATCAGGTCGTGCCGGGCGTTGGCCAGGCCTCGGTTGAGGGCGGCGGGCTTGCCCGCGTTGTGCTGTCTGACCACCCGTACGTCCGGCAGCCGCAGGCTCTCCACGAGCCGTGCCGTGCCGTCGCTCGAACCGTCGTCGACGACGATCACCTCGACCGGGTGTTCGCTCGCCGTGAGGGAGCGGACGGTGTTCTCGATGCACTTGGCCTCGTTGTACGCCGGGACCAGCACCGACACCGGTTCGGTGACCGGGGCCGGTCCCCAGCGGAAGTCCGGGCGGCGCACCCTGCGGGCGTGCGTGCCCGACAGGAGGAGCATCAGGCCGAAGCGGGTGAGGACGAGCCCCCCGATCACGGCGAGCCCGACGACCAGCATGCCGGTGATGCGGTCGGCTGCCTGGACCAGGAAGATCCACGCGTTGCCCTTCCACCGGTCGACGCCGGTGACCGGGGTGTGCGCGCTGGGAGCGCCGAGCGCCTCGGACAGGTTCTCGAACTCGTAGCCCCGTCGCTGGAGTTCGGGCAGGAACCGGTCGAGTGCCTGCACGGTCTGGTGGCGGTCGCCGCCGGAGTCGTGCATCAGGACGACGGCGCCCTTGCCGCCCCGGGGAGTGGCGCGGCGGATGATCTCGTCGACGCCGGGCTTCTGCCAGTCCTCGCTGTCGGTGTTGTTGACGACGGTGATGTAGCCGCGGGTGCCGATGTACTCGGTCACCGGCCAGGACTCGTTGTCCATGGCGTCGGCGAAGGACGAGTACGGCGGGCGGAAGAGGGAGGTGCGGATGCCGGCGGCGCCGGCGAGCGCGAGCTGGTTCTGGGACAGCTCCCAGTCGATGCGCTTCTTGGACTGGTAGGCGAGGTCGGGGTGGTTGAAGGTGTGCACGCCGACCTCGTGGCCCTCGGCCACCAGGCGCCGTACGAGGTCCGGATGGCGTGAGGTCATGGTGCCGGTGACGAAGAAGACCGCGTGCGCGTGGTGCTTCTTGAGGACGTCGAGGACCTTGGGCGTCCACTGGGGGTCGGGGCCGTCGTCGAAGGTGAGGACGAGCCGGTGGTCGGGGAGGCTCAGGCTGGTCGTACGGCCGCCGCGGGTGTCGATGACCGGTCCGCCGTCGAGGATCTTCTCCGGCACCTGGTCGGTGGCGGCCGGGGGCCGGATGCGGTGGTCGGCGAGGATCTCGCTGTGCACGAAGCCGCGGAGCATCAGCATCGCCATGACGGCGAGCAGGAGGAGCGAGGGCAGCAGGAACCGCATGGGCAGCCGACGGCGGCGGGCGTCCGGGGCGGTCGGGGCGTCGGGGGCGGCCGGTGCGTCGGGCGCGGGAGGACGGCCGGTGCGGGGCCGGTTGGTGCGGGGCCGGTTGGTACGGGGTGCCATCAGAGCACGGACTCCGAGGGTGAGGGGCCGGCGGCGGGGGGCTCCCCTGACGGCTGTCCGACGGGGCCGTTCGCGACGGGGGCGTTCTCGACGGAGCCGTTCGCGACGGGGACATTCCCGGCGGAGCCGTTCGCGACGGGGCCTGGGCCGCCGGTCGCCGTGGACGGGGACGGGTCGGGGGTGACCCCGCCCGAGGGTGTGGGGGCCGGCGATGAGCCGTCGACCGGGTCGGACGGTCCGGGGGCCGGATTCTTGGTGCTGCTGCTGCCCGGCTTCGGCTTGGCGGTGCTCGCCGACGGCCGGGGGTCGGTCGAGGCGGCCGGGGCCGAGACTCGGGCCGAGGGTCCGTGCGTCGAACCGGCACCGCCCTTCGACGGCCTCTTGCCCGCGTCGCCCGTCGCGCCGGCGCTCGGAGGGAAGGCCGCCGGCGCGGACGGGTGCGCCCGGTGGCTCGGCGGCGGGGAGGTGTCGACCCGGGCGGCCGGTGTGTCGTCCTTCTGGCGGGGCACCGGCAGCCAGGGCGCGTTGGAGTTGCCCGACAGGAGCGTGGCGACGATGACCACGGCGTAGACGGCGCAGGCGATGCCGACGACCATGCCGAGCCTGCGTAAGCGGCGCCTGCGGCGACCGGACTCGTCGACGAACACCGGCCCGTCGGAGTCCTGGCCACCATCGCCGACCAGACCGCCGCCCCGCTCGACCAACGGTTCGTCCAACTGTCGTCCGCTGCCGTCGAGTTGGACGGTGACCTCATGGGGGTCGTGGCTGTGCCCGGGGGCACCGGACCGTTCCCAGACGGTCGACGGGACCGTGGGCCGCGATGGGGCGACGGGCACGTGATCCACCTGGTCCACGTGGCCCGAAGGGGGCGTGGGAACGCGCTCGGGCTCCCGGCCGGGGTCCAGGACGCGATCGCGGTCGGGCTCGGCGGCCGTTCGGGGGCGGGGCCCGGCCGCGGAACCGGCGCTTGCGCCGGCGCTCCGCCCGATGACGGACCCGACACTCCGCGCGATCACGGACCCGGCACTCCGCCCGGTCACCGACCCGACGCTCCGCCCTGTCCCCGACCCGACGCTCCGCCCTGTCCCCGACCCGGCGTTCGACCGACCGCTCGCCCCGGCCGTCAGCCAGGCCGCCGTTGCGCCACCGGCTTCCGGCCAGACGACCGGCTCGGGCCCGGCGGCCCGGCCCGCGACCACCCGATCGAGCGGGTCGGTTCCCCGTCCGCCCGACGGGTCGGTCTCACGTCCACCCGTTGGGTCGGTCTCACGTCCGCCCGACGGACCGGATTCCCGTCCGCCCGACCGATGGGATTCCCGTCCGCCCGACGGACCGGTTTCACCGCCGGGCGGCGAATCGGCTTCACGTCCGGGCGACGGATCGGTCTCGGGCCCGAGCGGCTGGTCGACGCCCCGGCGATCACGTTGGGCGCCTTTCCGCCAGTTCTTCACGCGCACGTACATCCCCCCACGGGACAAATAGCGGGCGCGCGCACGCCTCCGGGCCTGCGTACATTTCATCGAACCGGGACACCACCCGACCGAAGCGCCCCTTTTATCATATGATGCCCGGACCGCGAATGTAGCGCGCTGGGGCACCCGGTACAGGGGAAGTCAGCTGCGGTTCATCATGATGAGTGCATCCCTGGCCGGAATCCACCCTTCCGCGGGCCGCAGCAACCATCCTTCCTCGGTCGCCAATTCGGTCGCCGCACACCGGAGCGCATCGATGCCGGGATGCGTCACCCCCTTGCGCCACACGAGCGACACGGGCGACAGCGGGACGGGGTCGACGAGGGGCCGCAGCACCGCGTGCGGCATGGCCGGGAAGTCCACCACGGCGAGGACCGGGCACCGCGTCTTGGCCATGATCCGCTCGAACTCCTCGGGCCCGAGCGCGAGCGGAGCGGGCGGCGCGACCTCGATGCCGCGCCCCTCGAAGAGCAGACGGGCGAGGTCGGTCCATTCCGGCGTCCGGGGATTTCCGGCACCCGCGTACACCGTCTCGCCCGCGAGCGCGTCCAGCGGCACCTCGTCCAGCCCGGCGAGCCGGTGGTCCTCGGGCAGGATGACCGCCATCGGCTCGTACCGTACGGGCTGTTGTTCGAGCCGGGACCGGAGCGCCGGGTCGAGTCCGGCGAACCGCCCGAACGACGCGTCGATCCGCCCCGCGAGGATCTCGGCGGCGGCGCCGGTCAGACCGCTCTCGAAGCGGGCCATCAGCTCACTGTCGGGGGCGAGTTCGCGGGCCCGGGCCAGGATGCGGGTGCTGAAGAGCCCCGGGCTGTTGACGTCGACGAACAGCGGCCGCCCGGCCTCGCCCCGGCCGAACGCGGCGAGCAGCGCGTCCTGTGCGGCCAGCACGCGGCGCGCGTACGGCAGCAGGCGGGTGCCGTCGGCGGTGAGGGTGACCTGGCGCGTCGTCCGCAGGAACAGCTCGGTGCCGAGCTCGCGCTCCAGTCGCCGGATGTCCCGGCTGAGGGCCTGCTGAGCGACGTACAGACGGACGGCGGCGCGGGTGAAGTGCAGCTCCTCGGCGACGGCGACGAAGGCGCACAGAAGGCGGGGGTCGACGGACATCCGGCGAACTTACAACTCAAGTGCGTCAATCGCACCGGAGTAAGTGTTGGACCGCAGGTCAGGACGCGGGCGACGGTTACCTCATGCCGCAACCGTCCTCCTGCGAAGCCCCCTCCCCGCCCCTCTCCACAGCCCCGCCCCCGCCCCCGTCCCGCAACCCCTACCTACGTCTCTTCACCGTCCCCGGCACGCGTGCCTTCACCGTCGGCAATCTGATCGCCCGGCTTCCCATGGGCATGTTCAGCGTGAGCGCGGTCGTCATGATCGCCGGTTCGCGGGGTTCGTACGCGCTCGCCGGTGCCGTCACGGCGACGGGTCTGGCGGCGACGGCCCTGGTCGCCCCCTTGATCGCCAGGCTGATCGACCGCCATGGTCAGGCGCGGATCGCGGTACCGGCGACGGCGGTCGCCGCGCTCGGCTCGCTCGCGCTCCTGCTGTGCGTGCGCTACGGGACCCCGGACTGGACCCTCTTCGCCGCGTACGCCGCCACCGCCACGACGCCGAACACCGGGGGCATGTCACGCGCCCGCTGGGCCCATCTCTTCAAGGGCGACCCGGCGGCCGTACACACCGCGAACTCCTTCGAACAGGCCGCGGACGAGCTGTGCTTCATGCTGGGTCCGGTGCTCGCGGCCTTCCTGTGCGGGACGTTCTTCCCGGAGGCGGGGACGCTGGTGGGCGCCGTCCTGCTGATGTCGGGCGTCCTGGTCTTCGCGGCGCAGCGTTCGACTCAGCCGCCACCGGGGGGACGTACGAAGGCCAGGTCCCCCCTGCGGTCCCCCGGAATGCCCCCGCTCCTCCTCGGCTTCCTCGCCATCGGCGCGGTCTTCGGGGCGATGGAGGTCGTCACGATCGCGTACGCGGACGCGCGGGGCCACAAGTCGGCGGCGGGTGTCGTCCTCGCGCTCCAGGCGGCCGGTTCGTGTGCGGCGGGACTGCTGTACGGGGCGCTGAAGCCGGCCGGTCCCGCCGAGCGGCGCTATCCGTGGTGCCTGACCGCGATGGCGGCACTGCTGATCCTGCCGCTGCTCGCGGCGCGGCTCACCGGCTCGCTGCTCGCGCTGGCGGGCGCGCTGCTCCTCGCCGGGATGGCGACCGCCCCGACCATGGTCACCGCCATGACGCTGGTGCAACAGCGCACCCCTGAAAGCCGGTTGAACGAGGGCATGACGCTCGCCGTGACCGGGCTCCTCGGCGGGATAGCCTGCGGTTCGGCGACCGGCGGGTGGGTGGTGGAGCAGGTGTCGGCGACAGCGGGGTACGGCGTGCCGGTCGCGGCGGCCGCGCTGGCACTGCTGATCTGCCTCGCGTCTCCTGCGGTGCGCGCCAGACGGACCATGCGCGTCAGACGGGCAGTACGTACCAAGCGGGCAGTACGTACCAAGCGGACCGAACGTGCCAAGCGGACCGAACGTGCCAAGCGGACCGAACGTGTCAGGCGAACCGTGCGCGTCAAGAGGACCGCGGGCCCGACGACCGGGGGATGACCCGGCACCGGGCCGGTCCCTTGGCCAGCAGGGTGATCCCCGCCCCCAGCGGTACCTCTTCCTCGCCCACCGCCTCGAACTCGAACTCCCGGATCAGCACCGCGAGCCCCAGGACCGACTCCAGCATCGACAGATGCTGTCCGATGCAGGCGCGCGGACCGCCGCCGAACGGGAACCAGGCGTACCGCGGACGGCCCGCCTCCGCCTCCGGGGTGAAGCGCTCGGGGTCGAACCGCTCCGGGTCCGGCCAGTAATCGGGGTGGCGGTGCGTGACCCACGGGCTGACGAAAAGGTCGGCGCCGGCCGGAATGCGTACCCCGTCGACCTCCGCGTCCGCGACCGCGCGGCGGCCGATGACGGGCGCGGACGGGTACAGCCGCATCGCTTCCTTCAGCACCATCGTCAGATACGGCAGCGCCTCCATGTCCGCCGCGGTGGGCGCCCGTCCGCCGGGTCCGCCCAGGACGCGGTCGGCCTCGTCCCGTACCCGCCGCTGCTGCTCGGGGTGGCGGGCGAGCAGGTGCAGGGCGAAGGCCAGCGCGGTCGCGGTGGTCTCGTGGCCGGCCAGCAGGAAGATGAGCACCTGCTCGCGGAGTTCGGCGGCGTCGAGGCTGCCGTCCTCGGCGTTCCCGGCCCGGACGAGAAGGGTGACGAGGTCCTCGCCGCTCTCCTCCCCGCCGTCCCCCTCGTTCTTCCGGTTACGGCGGCTGTCGATGATGCCGTCGCAGAGCGCGAACAGCTCCGCCTGGGTGCGCGCCGCACGGCGGTTGGCGGGCGTGGGCCACGTGCGAGGCGTCCTGACGGGCGCGAGTCCACGTTTCAGCGCGTACTCCTGGAGCAGGGGCAGCGTGCGCTCGATCACCTCGAACGTCGTCTCCATGTCCGTCCCGAACAGGATCCGGCCGACGACGCGCAGGGCGAACCGGTGCATCTCACCGACCAGTTCGACGCCGCCGCCCGGAATCCCGCGCCAGGCCTCGGCCAGACCGGCCGCCTCGTCGGCGACCTGCCCCGCGTAGCCGTCCACGCGGCGGCGGGTGAACAGCGGCTGGACGAGGCGGCGCTGGCGGAGGTAGGTGGCGTCCTGGCTGGTGAGCAGTCCGTTGCCGACCGAGTCGCGCAGTTCCCCGTAGAAGACGTTGTCCTTGCGGAAGTTGCCGGATTCCGTCGCCAGGACCTGCTGGGCGCCCTCGGCCGAGAACACGGCGTAGATGTCGGCCCGCAGCCCCGGCGGGCCGGCCCGGAACCGCACCACGTCGCCGTGGTCGCGGCGGGCCCGCAGATAGGTGGCGAGGGGGTCGTTCAGCAGGTCGTTCATGGAGCCCAGCAGCGGGTGTCCCGCCACGATCGGCGCCTGCGCCGCACCGGCGGCCGTCACTGCTGCCATGTTCTGCCGCCTCCCTGTGAACCGCACACCTGCGCGAGTCACAGTAGTCCGACGGGTGACAGGAGTTGAGGCGGCGCGCGGCGACGAGACCTCGTCGCCGCGCGCCGCGTCTACCGCTCGCGCCCGTCGAGAACCTCCCGGATCACCCGCCGCGCATGGCCCGCCATGACCGGGTTCGTGTCCCGGTAGTAGCGCAGTTCGACGAGGGCGATCGACAGCGCCCAGCCGCGGCCGCGCGCCCAGGACGCGTCGTCGGCCGCCACGGCTGCGCGGAAGGCCTCCCGTACGTCGCCCGGCAGCACGTACCACGCCACGATCAGGTCGACGGCGGGATCGCCCAGCCCCAGGCACCCGAAGTCGATGACGGCGCCGAGCCGCCCGCGGTCGACCAGCACGTTTCCCGGTTGCAGGTCCGCGTGGATCCAGACCGGCGGGCCCGCCCACACCGGGGCCCGCAGAGCCGTCTCCCAGACGGCTCTCGCCGCGTCGGCGTCGACGACCCCGCGCAGCTCCTCGATCGCCTCGCGCGTCACGGTGTCCCGCACCGCCAGATGCTCGCTGCGGTAGGAATCGGGCCCGCCCGCGGGGTCGACCCGGTGCAGCGCATCGATGAACCCGGCCAGGTCCTCGGCCAGCAGGCCGGGTGCGACGAGGTGCCCGACGTCCGGTGTCGCACCGTCCAGCCAGCGGTAGACGGACCACCGGAAGGGGTAGTTCCCGGCGGGCAGCCCCTGGCCCAGCGGTACGGGCACGGCGACCGGAAGCCGCGGGGCGAGCCACGGCAGCCAACGGTGCTCCTTCGCCACGTCGCCCTCGGCCCCCGCACGGCGCGGCAGCCGTACGACCAGGTCCGCGCCGAGCCGGTACATGGCATTGGAGGTGCCACCGGAATCGACCGCCTCGACGCCAAGGCCCGCCCACCGCGGAAACTGCCCGGCGACCAGCCGCTGCACGAGGACTACGTCGATATTCAGTTCGTCGGTACGCATCGCGGCGAGCCTACTGTCGGACCGCTCGCCCATCGAAGCGGGGCGAGGTGGCCATCCGCGAGCTGGGCTACCGGCTGCACGCGGGCTCCCGGGCGCTGGGGCCAGCAGCAGGCGCCACGACCAGACGCGCTCCTGCTGACCCAGGAGGAGGGCACGGAGGGACTGCGCAGGGTCGCGGACACGGTCTCGTCGACGCCCTGATCGTGATGGATGTGCAGTTGAACGATCCGCACCTGCCCTTGCTGCGGGCGCTGGACCGGCCGTCCGTGATGATCGGGTTCCCTTCCCGGCCCGCCGGACCGACCTGCATCGACCTCGACTTCCGGGCGGCGGGCGAGGTGTGCGTGGAGCAGCTGGCACGGCTCGGGCACCAGGTCGTGGCCCTCGTCAGCCCGCCGCCGGAGGTATACGTGCGCGAGACGGGGGTCGCCCAGCGTGGTGCAGGGGTTCACGGCAGCCGCCGACCGGCACGACCTGTCGTCCTCGGTGCACCCCCGCGAGGCCGCGCCCGCCGCCGCCCGCCGGGTCGCCGAGCAGCCGCTGCGGGAGCGGCCCGCGCTCACCGGGGTCGTCGTGCACAACGAGCCCGTCCTGAAGCCGCTGATCGACGCCTCGAACAACTCGGCCTGGGCGTTCCGGGCGACCTCTCCATCACGGCAATCTGCCCCGACGAACTGGCGGAGAGCGCCCGCATCCCGCTCACCTCGGTCGCTCTCCCGTCCGCGGAGGTGAGCGCGGGGGGCCGTGGACCTGCTGATGCGAAAGCTGTCCGGCGCACCGGTACCCGCGGCCACACTCCTCGCCCCCACCTGACAGAGCGGGCCAGCACGGCACCCCGGCCCTGACCGTCCCGAGGAGCCCTGGGCATGCATGAGGCCCGCACTCGGGTGAGCGCGGGCCCCTGTGATGCGTTCAGTGAGACGGCACCGACGCCGGCGGCGGCTCCTCTTCGACCAGGAACTCGACGGAGTCCACCAAGAACTCACCGTAGTGGAGGGCGGATCCGATGGCCTGCATCCTTGTGTACTGGTGCGGAGACAATGATCGGTCAGAGGCGTTGACTATGGTGCTGAGCAGCACCCGGAACGCCAGGTCCGGAGTGCAGCGGCGAGCGCAGTCGACGAGCGCCTCGCGCACCTCGGTGTCCAGGAACTCCGCCCGCTCGACCTCAGCGATGACGGCGTCCTGGCACGCCCAGCCGTCCTCCGTATCGGCTCCGGTGAGCGGGCGTACGTCCGCCTTCGCGGCCAGCCGGGCATCACACAGGCCGATGACCGTCCGCGTCCACTCCGATCCTGAGGTCCCCTCGAAGCTCGCCATGTACTGCGCTCCGGCGTTCCACAGCACCTCGAGCGTCTCCGAAGGGAGGTTGTCGAGGAGTGTCCGTGCATCGCGACGGACTGCCAGTGCCAGCTCGTCGGCCGATTCCGAGAGGTGTTTCGCGACGACGTCGGCGGCCGTGGGCCCGTCGTAGGTCCAGTCCTGGTGGAAGAAACTCATCACCCACGAGGCACCGAAATCGAATGCGGTGAAGCGCTCCACTGGATGTCACCTCCTTATATCGGGTAGCAGGTTTGCACGTAGTAGCCGAAGGGATGCTTCCCCGCTGTACTCGGCACCCTCACGAGCTTGATGAAGAACTGGTTGCCTGCTGCCGCGCTGGGCCTGCCAGTCGACGGACGGACGCGGCGACCGTCAGGACCCGGAACAGGACCCGGAACAGGACCCGGCGTCTGGTCGAGCAGGGCGCGACGCCCCCCGTGTGCCCCCGGAGGGTCACGCGCCGCCACTCGGGCCGCGGCATCGTCGCCGCCTTCCGCATCCGGAGTCGGCGCTGACGTCTCGGCGCATGACAAAGGCCCCGTCGCTCGAAAGCGACGGGGCCTTGCCCACATGGGATGTGGAAGTCCGGGAGGACCTCCTGATCGTGGAGATGGCGGGAATCGAACCCGCGTCCACCGGTGCAGAATCAGGGCTTCTCCGTGTGCAGTTCGCTGCGATTTTCTCGGCCCCGGCGATCACGCGAACAAGTCGCCGACGGGCCCAGTCACTGTTTGATTTCCCATCGAACCCCGTGACCGGGCTCGATGGTTTAGTCCCCTAGATTATGCCAGGGTCCGGGTCGGGAACACTCCCGGGCTGACACCCATTAAGGGTCCCTCACTCACTGCTTATTAGGCAGCGAGGGCGAAGGACTGGGAATCGCTCTTGGTATTGGCGATTATTTTTTGCGACATATGGTTTACGAGATCATTGCCGCTTCCTCGACACGCTTCCCCTGCTTCAACAGCCGCTGTCGAAACCGATCATCCCCATGTTGATTTTTCAAACCGCTCCGCACCCGCTGTGAGGTGCAGAGCCCATCGTACGTGACCAACGCACGACGATGCCAGCCTATTCCCGCGGGCCGACCGCCCTACTCGCCCCGCTGCTTGCGCTTGGCCGCCGCGATCGCCCGGTCCGACTCCCGCCGGTCCTGCTTCTCCCGCAGGGTCTGCCGCTTGTCGTACTCCTTCTTACCCCGTGCCAGCGCGATCTCGGCCTTCGCGCGACCGTCCTTGAAGTACAGGGCGAGGGGCACGATCGTGTGACCCGTCTCCTCGGACTTCGACGCCAGCTTGTCGATCTCCTCGCGGTGCAGGAGCAGCTTCCGCTTGCGGCGCACGGTGTGGTTGGTCCACGTGCCCTGGCTGTATTCGGGGATGTGGGCGTTGTGCAGCCACGCCTCGTTCCCGTCGATCTGGACGAAGCCGTCGGTCAGCGAGGCGCGTCCCTGACGCAGCGACTTCACCTCCGTGCCGGTGAGCACGAGCCCGGCCTCATAGGTGTCGATGATCGCGTAGTCGTGGCGCGCCTTCTTGTTCTGCGCGACGATCTTGCGCTTGCCGTCCTTGACCTTGCCGGAGGCTCCCCCGCCCTGCTTCGGCTGGGACTCTTTCGGTACGTACATGCCCTTACTCATAGTGCTGGCCATTTTCGCACTACAGGGGGGTCGGAGGGAAAGCCGATTACGAAGGATCTCCGAGACCGCTCAGCACGGTCCCGGCCCGCTCCAGCGCCTCCGTGTCCGCCTCCAGGTCGGGGGTGATGCCGCGGCCGTCGACACTGTGGCCGGAGGGGGTGCGATAGTGCCCCACGGTCAGCTCGGCGACGGAGCCGCCGGGCAGCCGGCTCGGCATCTGGACCGAGCCCTTGCCGAAGGTCCTGGTGCCCACGACGACCGCGCGCCCGCGGTCCTGGAGAGCGCCGGTGAGCAGCTCGGCCGCGCTCATCGTGCCGCCGTCGACCAGTGCGACCAGGGGCCGCGTGGTGTCGGCGCCGGAGTCGGCGTGCAGGGCGCACTGCTCACCGTTGACGTCGTACGTCGCCACCAGGCCGCCGTCGAGGAAGGCGGACGCGGCGGTGACCGCCTCGGTGACCAGTCCGCCGGAGTTGCCCCGCAGGTCGAGGACGATCCCGTCGGCGTGGGGCGCGTCGGCCACGGCGGCCCGTACGCGGTCGCCGGAGCCCTTGGTGAACGCGGCGACCTTGATCACGGTGACGTCGTCGGCGAGCCTGCGCACGGTGACGGGGTCGGTGGACAGGCGGGCGCGGCGCACGGTCTCGTCCCACGCGTGCGTGCCGCGCGCCAGGCCGAGCCGGACCCGGGTGCCGGCGGCCGCGTCGCCGGCGTCGCCGCGCAGTAAGGAGACGACATCGGTGACGGGCTTGCCCGCGACGTTCTCGCCGTCGACGGTGCGCAGCCGGTCACCCTCGCGGATCCCGGCGGCGGCCGCGGGCGAGCCGGACTGCACCCGGCTCACCTCGATACGGCCGTCACGTTCGCGCCGGGCCCACAGGCCCACGCCGGTGTACTGGCCGTCGAGGGCCTCCTCGAACTCCTCGTACTCGCCCTGGGAGTAGACGGCGCCCCAGCGGTCGCCGCTGCGGCTGACCGCGCGCTCGGCGGCCTCCACGGGGGACTTGCCGTCGGCCGCGGCCTCGGCGGCCGCCTCGGCGACGTCCTCGCGGTGGCTCGCCGGGGCCGGGCGGGCGGAGGAGGCTTTCCGGCCGGAGTCGTCCGGTTCGTCGAACGAGCCGGTCGCGGCGCCCGCCACGAGGACGCTCGCGAAGAGCAACGTCAGGGCCGCCCCGCGGCCGAAGCGGCGGGGTTCACAGAACGGGTCGGGGCCTGACATGCCGGTGAGTCTAGGACAACACGAAGGGCCGTACGGTCTGTTGCCCGTACGGCCCCCTTGGCGTGCGTCACACCTTCAAGTACTTGCGCAACGCGAAGAACGCGGCGAGCCCGGGCATCAGCACACTCGCGGCGAGGATCAGCGGCAGCTTGGTCAGCACGGCGTCCCAGCCCACGAAGTTGATCAGGTTCAGCTTCTCGGACAGAGCCATGCCGTGGTCGATGGTGAAGTAGCGGCCGACGACCAGGAAGAGGCAGGCCACACCACCGCCGATCAGACCCGCGACGGCCGCCTCCATGATGAACGGCGCCTGGATGTAGAAGCCGGAGGCGCCCACGAGCCGCATGATGCCGGTCTCCCGGCGGCGGCTGAACGCCGAGACGCGCACGGTGTTGACGATCAGCAGCAGGGCGACGATCAGCATGAGCGCCATCAGCGCGAGCGCCGCCCGGTTCATCAGGTTCAGCAGTCCGAAGAGGTTGTCGAGAATGCCCTTCTGGTCCTGCACCGACTGCACACCGTCACGGCCGTCGAAGGCGGTCGCGATGACCTGGTACTTCTCGGGGTCCTTCAGCTTGATGCGGAAGGACTCCTGCATCTGGTCCGGGGTGAGCGAGCTGGCCAGCGGGGAGTCGCCGAACTGCTCCTTGTAGTGCTTGTACGCGTCGTCGGCCGACTCGGGCGTCACCTTCTCGACGACGGGCATCTTGTCGAGGTCGCTCTTGATCTGCTTCTTCTGCTCGGTGGTGACCGCCCCCTTGGCACAGTTGGGGTCGGACTCCGCGTCGCTCTTGTTGCAGAGGAAGATCGAGACGTTGACCTTGTCGTACCAGTAGCCCTTCATCGTGCTCACCTGGTCGCTCATCAGGAGCGAACCGCCGAACAGGGCGAGGGAGAGGGCCACCGAGACGACGACCGCGAAGGTCATCGTCAGATTGCGACGGAGACCGACACCGATCTCCGACAGAACGAACTGGGCGCGCATGGCGTCTGGTCAAACCTTTCCGTGGATCGTCAGTGCTGGTAGCCGTACACGCCGCGCGCCTGGTCGCGGACGAGTCGGCCCTTCTCCAGCTCGATGACGCGCTTGCGCATCTGGTCCACGATGTTCTGGTCGTGGGTCGCCATCACCACGGTCGTGCCCGTGCGGTTGATGCGGTCGAGCAGCTTCATGATGCCGACGGAGGTCTGCGGGTCGAGGTTGCCGGTCGGCTCGTCGGCGATGAGGAGCTTGGGCCGGTTGACGAAGGCCCGGGCGATCGCGACGCGCTGCTGCTCACCGCCGGACAGCTCGCCGGGCATCCGGTCCTCCTTGCCGCCGAGCCCGACGAGGTCGAGCACCTGGGGCACGGACTTGCGGATCTCGCCCTTCGACTTGCCGATGACCTCCTGGGCGAAGGCGACGTTCTCGGCGACCGTCTTGTTGGGCAGGAGACGGAAGTCCTGGAAGACGGTCCCCAGCTGCCGCCGCATCTGCGGCACCTTCCAGTTGGAGAGGCGCGCGAGGTCCTTGCCCAGGACGTGCACCTGACCGTGACTGCACCGCTCCTCGCGGAGGATCAGCCGCAGGAAGGTGGACTTTCCGGAGCCGGAGGACCCCACGAGGAACACGAACTCGCCGCGCTCGACCTCCAGGGAGACATCCCTGAGAGCGGGGCGGGTCTGCTTGGGGTAGACCTTGGAGACGTTGTCGAATCGGATCACGGATGCACCACGGGTCGCCGGGGGTAGGTGAGCGTGACCATACGCGAACCGGGAGTGCGAGCGCAGTCGGCGTACACGGTTGCGCGAGGCTTGCGCGTTTTGTCATGGCTCTGAAGGGTCACAGAGGCGATTTCGAAGAGCTCCTTCGGGACATCGTCGGCGCATCTTTCAGGCCTCACACCCGCCGGAACGGGGCAGGATAAGGCGAGCCGCGCCGAAATCCGCGGAACCTGGCACAGTGGAGTGGGGAACGGTTGCGTTCCCCGAAGCGTTGTGTAACCGGAAACGGCGCAAGGAGGGCGAGCGCATGACGTACGACCGATTGGTGTGCGCTAACTGCGCGGCGCCCGTCAGTGAGGGCCGCTGCCCTGTCTGCCGTGCGAACCGGGAGCGGCTCCAGCAGGAGGGCCCCTTCGCGGGACTGAACCCGATGGCGCTGATCGCGCTGCTCGCCGTGCTGATCGCGGCGCTGGCACTGCTGGCCCACCAGACGGCGTAGGGCCGCCGGAAGCCACACAGCCCACACAGCCCGCTCAAGGCGGGTACGGGGCGCGTACAGGGCGTATGAGAAGGGCCCGGAGCGGCTGCTCCGGGCCCTTCTTCATGCGCTGTGTCGATCAGGTCAGGCGGCAGCTGCGCCGCGACCGTTCACGAGGCGCGGCAGCATCCGGAAGCCGATACCGCCGGCGATCATCGTGGCGGCGCCGATCAGCAGGAACGCGGTCTCGCCGGCACCGGTCTCCGCCAGCTCACCGTCGCTCTTGCCCTGGGCGGACGTGTCCGAGCCGGTGTCGGTCAGGGCCGAGGAGCCCTTGCCCTGCTCGACCGGCTTGTTGCCGCCGCCGTCGGTGTCGGTACCGCCGGTGGAGGAACCACCGGAGGTGTTGCCACCGTCGGTGTTGCCACCGTCGGTGCTGCCACCATCGGTGCTGCCACCATCGGTGCTGCCGCCGTCGGTGCTGCCGCCGTCGGTGCTGCCACCGTCAGTGGTGCCGCCGTCCGTCGTACCACCATCGGTCGTGCCGCCGTCCGTCGTACCACCGTCAGTGGTGCCGCCGTCGGTCGTACCACCGTCAGTGGTGCCGCCGTCCGTCGTACCACCGTCAGTGGTGCCACCGATGCTGACGCCGCCGCCGTCGGTCGCACCCACCGTGGTGCCGCCGTCGGTCGTACCACCGTCGGTGGTGCCGCCGTCCGTGGTGCCGCCGTCGGTCGTACCGGCCGAGGTACCGCCGTCGGTCACACCCACCGAGGTGCCACCGTCGGAGGTGCCGCCGTCGGCGTCGCCCGCGGTCGTCACGCTGACATCGGCGGACACCCCGCCCTCACCGATACCGACGCCGACACCGACGCCGAGAGCGGAAGCGGCACCTGCGGCGGTCAGTGAGGCACCCGCGGCGATCACGGCACCCGCGGCTATTCGCGCGACGCGGATCCGCGTCTTCTTCGTCATTTGGCTGCTACCCCCAGTAGCTCATCGTCAATGGAGCAGCGCCCGGGGCCGCGATCAACGGGGATGGTTCAGAAAGCCCCCCGGTTCACATGCACCCCAGTAATGCGCATGCCACGCGCCACCATTCCCATTTTTCAAAGCAACGTCAAGGCTGTTACGCACGGGATGTCAGGTAAGTGATCATTTGCCGGACAGAGCGGTCTGTGAGTGTGACGTAAAACCCAGACATCCACCCCCACAAACGACACAACTGCCGTCCATGGGACGGCAGTTGTCATGTCGACAAAGCGGCTCGACCGAGCCGCGTTACTTCTCCTGCTGCTTGCGCCAGCGAATCCCGGCCTCGAGGAACCCTTCGATCTCACCGTTGAAAACGGCCTCCGGATTGCCGACCTCGTACTCGGTCCGCAGATCCTTGACCATCTGGTACGGGTGCAGGACGTACGACCGCATCTGGTTGCCCCAGGAATTGCCGCCGTCGCCCTTGAGGGCGTCCATCTTGGCCTGCTCCTCCTGCCGGCGCCGGTCGAGCAGCTTGGCCTGGAGGACGTTCATCGCGGACGCCTTGTTCTGGATCTGCGACCGCTCGTTCTGGCAGGAGACGACGATGCCGGTGGGCAGGTGGGTGAGGCGCACCGCGGAGTCGGTGGTGTTCACGCCCTGGCCGCCGGGGCCGGAGGACCGGTAGACGTCCACCCGCAGCTCGGACTCGTCGATCTCGATGTGGTCGGTGGTCTCCACCACGGGAAGGATCTCGACACCCGCGAAGGAGGTCTGCCGACGCCCCTGGTTGTCGAAGGGGGAGATCCGCACGAGCCGGTGCGTGCCCTGCTCCACCGACAGCGTCCCGTACGCGTACGGCACCTGGACGGCGAAGGTCGTGGACTTGATGCCGGCCTCTTCGGCGTACGACGTCTCGTAGATCTCGGTCTTGTACCCGCGCTGCTCGGCCCAGCGCAGATACATGCGCTGCAGCTTCTCGGCGAAGTCGGCGGCGTCGACGCCACCGGCCTCCGCCCGGATGTTCACGAGGGCCTCGCGGGAGTCGTACTCCCCGGAGAGCAGCGTCCGGACCTCCATCTCGTCCAGTGCCTTCTTGACGGCGGTGAGCTCGGACTCGGCCTCGGCGCGGGTGTCCGGGTCGTCCTCCTCCTCGGCCATCTCGAAGAGGACGCTGAGGTCGTCGATCCGGCCGCGCAGGGCCTCGGCCTTCCGCACCTCCGCCTGGAGGTGGGAGAGCTTGCTGGTGATCTTCTGCGCCGCCTCGGGGTCGTCCCACAGGGACGGCGCGGCCGCCTGCTCCTCGAGCACGGCGATGTCTGCCCTCAGCTTGTCGAGGTCCAAAACGGCCTCGATCGACTCCATGGTCGAGGAGAGGGACTTGAGCTCTTCGGATACATCGACGACTGCCACGCCTCCAGCGTAACGGCTACGACAAGCGGGGCTCGCCCCTCGTCCCCGTGCGGGACGGCCCGCGGACGCCCACCGGCGTGCGGGGCCGTGCCGGCCCCGCCGACGCACCGCCTCACGGAGACTCCGGCGCCGAATTCCTCGTGTCCGACGGAGTCGCCCCCGCGTCGTCCCCGGATGTGGCGGCCCACGTGCCGACCGCCGCCGCGACCACCAGCACGACCGCGGCCACCCCCAGCGTGATCCGCCGCCGCCGCGCGGTCGCCCGGTGCCGGGCCGACCCCGGTCGCGGCGCGCCGGGCGTGCGCGGCGCGCGAGCCGTGCCCCGCGCCCCGCCCGCCAGTTCATCGGGCCCCGGCACCCGCATCGACGTGTGCGTGTCCCGGTTGGAGTCCGGCTTGGCTCCCGGTACCAGCGGCACGGACCCCCGCCGGACCCGCGCTCCCGTCACCGTCTCGCCCGGCGGGTCCTCCGCCTCCGGCGACTCTTCCTCCGGCTCCGTGTCCGGCTCGTCCACATCCAGCGGCGGCATCCCGGCCAGCAACGGCAGCTGCTCCCGCAGCCGCGCCCCCAGCTCCGAGGCCCGCAGGCGCGACGCCGGTGCCTTCGCCAGGCACTGCACGAGCAGTTGCCACAGCTCCTCGGGGATACCCGGCAACGGCACCACGGTCTCCGTGACGTGCCGCCGCAGTACGGCCCCCGGGTGTCCGCCGCCGAACGGCGTGAACCCGGCCAGCAGCTCGTACAGCACCGTCGCCAGCGCGTAGATGTCCACCGACGCCCGCGGCGGCAGGCCCTCGATGATCTCCGGCGCGAGATAGTCCGGAGTGCCGATGATCTTCGTCGCCCGGGTCCGCCGCGGTGAGTCGATCAGCTTCGCGACCCCGAAGTCGGTCAGCAGCGCGGGGTGCGAGCCCCCGGGTCCGAGCGGCCCCTGCATGTCGAGCAGCACGTTCTCCGGCTTCACGTCCCGGTGCACCACACCCGCCGCGTGCGCCGCCGCCAGGCCGTCCGCGACGTCGGCCACGATCGCGACCGCCGCCTCGGGGGCCAGCCGCCGCTCCCGGTCGAGCCGGGTCCGCAGATCCGTACCGCGGACGAGATCCATGACGAGCGCGAGGTCATTGCCGTCGACGACGAGATCGCGCACCGAGACCACGTTCGGATGGTCGAGGCCGAGCAGCGCGGTCCGCTCCTGGACGAAACGCCCTACGAGCTCCTGGTCGGACGCGAGGTCCTCACGCAGCAGCTTGATGGCGACGGGCCCTTCGGGTCCCTCGCCCAGCCACACCGTGCCGGCGCTGCCCCGCCCCAGGATCTGGTTCGCGGTGTACCGGCTACCGATCTTCCGTGCCAAGACTGCTCCTACAGGGGACGCGTGTTGTCGCTAAAACTACGCGCCGGAAGAGCCAACCTTCACCGCGGAGACGGAAATCACCCATCAGATGTCGACAAATCCCCAGAGTCGGTGAGCTCTTGGGGTTTTTGTCGCTGACTGCGGGGAGCCGGTTGCTAGTTGCTGGTTTTGTCCGAGCCCCCGCCCAGATCGCCGATCCACCCGCTCACCTTGTTGAACCAGTGGCTGAGCTCACTCCAGTACCCCCTGCCCGTCCCGATCCACTCCTGAAGGGGACTCAGCTCCCAGACCAGCCACCCGGCGACGAACAGGATGATGACGGTGAACAGGCATCCCTTGAGGCAGCCGAGCCCCGGGATCTTCATCGGGTTGGCACCGCGCTGGCGCGGCTGTCGCGGCTCGGGCTCAGGCCGCGGCGCGGGCTGCCGCGGCTGCGGCTGGTGCCGCTGAGGCTGCCGCTGCGGCTGCTGCTGCGGCGCGGGGGCGTACTGCTGGGGCTGGGGCTGGCGTCGGGGCTGCCGCTGCGGCTGCCCCTGAGGCGCGTACTGCTGGGGCTGCTGCTGCGGATACCCGTACCCGGGCCCGGGCTGCTGCTGGGGCTGCTGCTGCGGCCGCGCGACCTGCCGCTGGGGCCGGCGGCGCAGCGGGTCCTCACTCGGGTCGAGATACGACTGGACCTGCGTCTGCTCGTTGCGATCGCGGGCCGCGCGCAGCTGGTTCTGCCAGGGGTGCGGCTCCTCGGGCCCGGACTGCCCGTTCGGCCCGCCGGGCTGGTGCTGCGGCACCGGCGGCATGACGGCGGTCGGATCGGCGGCGCCGCGGTGCGGCAGGACGGAGGTGGGGTCGGCGTCGCCCGAGGTGTGCGGCAGGAAGCTGGTCGCCGCGTTCGGGTCGTACGCGCCCGCGCCCTGGGGCAGCACCTGCGTGGGGTCGGCCGCGCCGGGCACGCCGGGCACCGTGGCGGGTGTCGGATCGGGGGCCAGCAGCGCCCCGACGCCCTCCGCGGCGGCGATCTGCGCGGCACTCGCGTGCACGCCGACGCCCCCGGCGACGACGCGCAGTGCGCGCGCGAGGTTCTCGGCGCTGGGCCGCCGGTCGGGGTTCTTGCTCAGGCAGCGCTCTATGACCGTCCACAGCGGGTCGGGAACGGTCGAGGGCCGGCGGGGCTCGGCGCTCAGGTGCTGGTGCAGCACTTCGAGGGCGGACCCGCCGGCGAACGGCGGACGCCCCGTGATCAGCTCGTACAGCAGGATGCCGGCGCCGTAGATGTCGACGGCGGAGGTCTGCGGGCGCCCCTCGGCCGACTCGGGCGCGACGTACGCGGGCGTGCCCACGAACTCGTGCGTCCGGGTGAGTCCGGGGGAATCGGCCAGTCGGGCGATGCCGAAGTCGGTGAGCATCGGGTGCATCTGGCCGCCGTCCTGCTTGAGCAGGACGTTCGCGGGCTTGAGGTCGCGGTGCACGACCCCGTCGGCGTGGCTGGCGGCGAGCGCGTCGGCGACCTGGGCGGTCAGCAGGGCGGCGGCGACGGGCGTGAAGGGCCCGTTCTCGCGGAGGTAGCGGTGCAGGTCGGGCCCGTCCACGAGGTCCATGACGAGCGCCAGCAGGTCGCCCTCGACCACGAGGTCCCGCACCCGCACGATGTTCGGGTGGGTCAGGCGCAGCAGGACGGAACGCTCCCGCAGGAACCGCATGACGACGTCCGCGTCGCTCGCGAGCTCCTCCTTGAGGACCTTGATCGCCACGGTCTCGCCCGGCTGGCCCGCGACGGCGGCCTCGGCGCCCGCGGTCTCGCGCTGACGAGCCCGCCAGACGGTGCCCGTGGCGCCCCGTCCAAGCGGCTCCTCAAGGAGGTACTTGCTCCCTACTGGCCGCACGTCATGCGCTCCTTGTTGCTTGCTTGCCTGGTCCGTCCACCCTGCTACAGGTGTTCCGACCCACTGTAGTGCCGCAGAACCTGGCACCGGGCTGTCGTCGGCCTGTGCTTCCCGAGGGGACCTGTGCTTCCCGAAGGGCTGCGCGGAGGACTTCGCACGGACTTCTCAGATGTTCGGTGGAAAGACGCCGGTTGCCGGCACTTGGTTGCCGGAGCCGGGCGTGACCGATCTCAAGCGGACGCCGGTCGGGCACTGGTCAGGCACTTTTGCGGGCAGAGCCGACCAATCAAGATCACTTGTCGGTGGGTGGGGGGCGGGTTGTCAGTGGCAGGTGCGAGGATGCCTCCAGTTACTGGCCGACGTGCTCGTGTGCGGTGGGGGAAGTCCGCGGTGGGGGATCGCGGTGCGGCTTCGTCTCCGTCGTGCGGGCGCCCGTGCAGAAGGGACCGCTGACGGCGATGCAGATCCGGCTGACCGTCGTAGATCCGCTGGGGCCGCCCTCGGAGCCGCGGGCGCGTGCCGCGAGCTGCGATGTGCTGGTCACCGCGCCCGCCGGGACGGCGCTGGCCGCGGTGGCGTCGGGCCTGGCCTCGGCGGTCGCGGGCGACGGGGGTGCCGCCCAGCCCGAGCGGAGCCGCGAGAGCGGGGGCGGTCCGGTGGTGCTGTACGCGGGAGCCGAGCGGCTCGACGCGCAGCGCTGCACGCTGGGCGAGCCGCCGCTGACGGACGGTGCGGTGCTGTCGCTGGGCGCGCCCGTGGAGCCGGGTCCCGACGTGGCCGCTGTCACGGCCGAGCTGCATGTGGTGGCGGGGCCCGACGCGGGCGGGGTCCATCTGCTGCACGGGGGGCAGATCCAGATCGGCCGGTCCGCCGACGCGGATGTCCCGCTGGACGACCCGGACGTCTCCCGGCTGCACTGCGCGGTCACGGTCGCCGAGGACGGCCGTGTCTCGGTCGCCGACCTCGGCTCGACGAACGGTACGACGCTGGACGGCAGGCGGGTGGGCGACCGCGCGGTGCGGTTCGCACCGGGGGCGCTGCTGCGGCTCGGCGAATCGGCGCTGCGGCTGGCTCCGCCGGGCGGTGTGGAAGCGGTCGGTACGGCCCCGGACGGCGAGGGGCATGTCCGGGTGACCGACGGGGGTGCGCCTGGTCTCGGTGGGTTCCGGCTCGCGTGGGGGCCGGGCGGGGCGCGGGGGCTTCCGGAGGTACGGCGCCCGGTGTGGGCCGTTCCGCACGCGCGCGGGGGTGGCGGGGCGGGGCGGGGCGCGCCATCCGGCGGCGCGTCGGCCGCCGCCTCCGGGGACGGCCGCCCCTCGGGTGAGACGCACCACGCCTTCGGGGCCTCGGCATGGGGTGCCGCGGGGGGCGCCCCTAGCGCCCCCGCGGGAGGTGCCCCGGGCGCCCAGGAGCACGGCCCCGTGGAGCCCCGTTTTCCCGCACCGGTCGTGCCGGGGCAGGGCGGCGCCCCCCGGATCGAGAGCAGGCGGACGCCGGAGTCGGGCGGCACGGGCCCGGACGGGCGGCCCGTCGCCGGGCCCGGCGGGGCTTCTGCCGGAAGGCCCCGTGACGTTCCCGGCGCGGACACCCGTGACCTGCGCGGGGGAAACGCCCGGGACGTACCCGGCCGAGACCCCCGTGACCTTCCCGGCCAAGGCCCCGGCGAGGGGCGCGACCGGGGCCGCCGCGAGGTGCCGGGCCAAGGCCCCGGTGGGGTTCCGGGCCATGGACACGGTGAAGCACACGGCCGGGGTCCCGGTGAGGGGCACGGCCGAGGTCCCGGTGAAGCACACGGCCGAGGCCGCCGCGACGCGCCGGATCGCGGTCCCGGCGACGTTCCCGGCCGAGGTTCCGGCCACGATTCCGGCGGCGTTCCCGGACAGGGCCCCGGTGACGGGCATCCTCTAGGTTCCGCTGAGGGGCCCGACCGTGGCCCCCGCGAGGGGTACGGCGCGCGTCCCGGTGAGGTGCCGGGACCGGATGACCTACGTGGTGGGATCCCTGGTGCGGGCCCCCGCAAAGGGACCCCGCTGCGGGGCACCGACGTGCCGCAGGGCGCGCGCAGGCGCGGGGGGTTCTCCGCGTGGGCGCGGCGGCTGACCGGCGGGCGCGGGGAGCCGGCCGGGGACGGGCCTCAGGCGTACGACGAGGACACGGCCCGGGTGCCGGAGCCTGCGGTCACCGGGGCGCAGGCGCCGGAGAAGTGGCCGGACCCGGCGGCCCTGCTGCTGACGGCGCTCGGGCCGGGCCCGCGGCTGTGGGAGCGCGGGCCGGGACACCCGGAGGCGCTCACGGTGCGGCTGGGCACGGCCGACCGGACGGCGCCGGACGGTTCGGGACTGCTGCCCGCGGTGCCCGTGACCGCCGGGCTGCGCGAGGCCGGCGCGCTGGGCCTGGCCGGCCCGCGGGCGCGTCTCGCCGGGCTGGCCCGCGCCGTCGTGGCGCAGCTCGCCGCGCTGCACTCCCCCGACACCCTGGAGATCGTGCTGATCAGCGGGGACCGGTCCCGTCCGGTGGAGGAGCGCACCGCCGAGTGGTCCTGGCTCGGCTGGCTGCCCCATCTCAAACCGGCCCACGGCCAGGACTGCCGCCTGCTGCTGGCGTACGACCGCGACCAGACCGCCGCCCGCACGGACGAACTGCTGCGCCGCCTGGAGGACCACCTGGCGGACACGGACCACACGCGTAACGCACCCCAGGACCTCCCCCGTCCGGCGGACACACCGGACACCGCCCTGCGCGGCGGGGCCCGTCGTCCCTCCTGGGCGCGGGACGACCAGCAGGACGGCGACGACACGTTCACGGGCCCGTACACCGTGGTGATCGTGGACGGCGATCCCGGCGGCGCCGATGTGCGGGAGGCCGTGGTGCGCCTCGTGCAGGACGGAGCGCAGGCCGGGATACATGTCATCTGCCTGGCCGAGACGGCGGCCGCCTCGCCCTCGTCGCCGGTGACGGAGACGTACGAGGCGGCGTGCGCGGTCTCGCCGGCGTTCCGGGAGTGCGGGGCCGTGGCCCTGCTCAGCGGTGACGTGGCCACGGCGCTGCGCCTGCTGCGGGTCGCGCCGGGCGAACCGCCCCGTCACGCACAGGAGCAAGGCCAGGAGCAAGGCCAGGAGCAGGGACAGAGGCAGGGACAGAGGCCGACCACAGATCATGCGCGGGGCCCGGCCACGGGTCAGAGCCAGGGGCCGGACGCCGGACACACCCGGGACACGGCCGCCACGCGCGGCCGCCACGGCTCCGCCGGTGCCGGTGCGCCTCGTCCGCGCTCCGGCCCGGGCGCGGACGAGCGGACGCATCACGACCACACCGGACGGGCGCTGCGCGACTCCCTGGACCGTGCCCCGGCCGGGCGCGCCGACCACGGTTCCGCGACCCGCGCGCACCGGGGCCCCGTGGGACACGGCACGGTGGCCGCCGTCGACGCCGTCTCCTCGGCGTGGGCCGAGCGGTTCGCGCGGGCGCTGGCTCCCCTGCGTACGGACGGCAGCGGGGACCGGCACGCGCGCGTGTCCGCGCCGCTGCCCCAGGCGGCGCGGCTGCTGGACGAGCTGGGACTCGCCCGCGCCACCCCGGCTTCGCTGATGGCACGCTGGGCGGACGCGGCGGACGACCCGGAGACGCGCGGCGGGCGGGCGGCGGCGGTGCTGGGCGCGGGGCCGCGTGGACCGGTGGGCGTGGACCTCGTCGCCGAGGGCCCGCATCTGCTGATCGAGGGACCGGCGGGCAGCGGGCGTACGGAGCTGCTGCGGGCCCTGGCCGCGTCGCTGGCCGCGGCGGAGCGTCCCGACCGGCTGGGGATCGTCCTCATAGACGGGCGGGACCGCGGTGCGCACGGGGCGGGCGCCGGCGACGGGCTGCGCGTCTGTACGGACCTGCCGCATGTCACCACGCACCTCGCCGCCAACGACCCGGTTCGCATGCGGGAGTTCGCCCAGTCGCTGAGCGCCGAGCTGAAGCGGCGGGCCGAGCTGCTCGGGCGGCTCGGCTTCGCGGAGTGGCATGCGCAGCGCGCGGTGCCGGCCCGGATCGTCCCGCAGCGGACGTCGCGCATACGGCCCGCGCCCAGGGACCCGGGCACGTCCGGTGCCCCAGGCGCGCCCGGCGCCCCCGGCACGTCCGACCCGGCCGGCGCCGCGGACCTGGACACGCCCCCGAGTTCGACGCTGCGGCTGCGCCCGGCGGCGACCCGGGAGCGTACGGAATCCGGGCCGCCGGCCCGGCTCGTCGTGGTGGTCGACGACCTGGACGCGCTGCTGTCGCCCGCCCTCGGGTCACCGGGACGGCCCGCGGCCGGTTCGGTCGTACGGGCGCTGGAGGCGGTGGCCCGGGAGGGCGAGCGGCTCGGGGTGCATCTGGTCACCGCATCGAGCCTCGAGGGGCGTACGGCTCAGACGGAGCCGGCCCGGGCGGCCGCGCTGCGGATCACCCTGGAGGCGGTGTCGCCGGGCGTCGACGAACCGGCGCCGGGGCGGGGCCAGTTGACCTTCGCGGACGGCCGGGTGATCCCCTTCCAGGGGGGCCGGGTCACGGGCCGCATCCCCCGCACGGCCACCCTCCGCCCCACGGTCGTCCCCCTCGAATGGCATCGCATGGGCGACCCGCCCGCCCGCCGCCCCGTCCGCGAGCTCGGCAACGGCCCGACGGACCTGGCCCTGCTGGCCAGCGCCCTGGAGCGCGCGGCACGCTCGGTATCGGCCACGGAGGTGCCGTCGCTGCTGTGAGTCCGCCCCCAGGCGCCCCGGCCCGCCTCACCGTACGTCACGACGCGGTCACGATCACCCGGTTGACACTGCGGGCGCTCTTGCCGCCCCCGTCGCCCGGGGCGTAGACCAGAGCGCACGGGACACCGCTCGGACGTTCGACGAGGAACGATGAACGGGGCAATCATGCGCAGCACAGCTCGTACCCGCAGGTCCGCCCAAGCCGCAGCAGCCGTCGTATCCGCCGCACTCGCGCTCACGCTCACCGGATGCGGCAGCAGCGACAAGAAGAGCGACGACACCACCGAGAGCAGCGGCGGCAAAGAAAGCGGCGCCACCGTTCAGCTGCCCAAGCTCGACGGACAGACGCTGGAAGTGGCCGCCGTCTGGACCGGCCCGGAGCAGAAGAACTTCACCAAGGTGCTGGACGAGTTCGAGAAGCGCACCGGCGCCAAGGTCAACTTCGTACCCACCGGCAACAACACCTCCACCTTCCTCGGTACCAAGATCGAGGGCGGCAAGCCGCCGGACGTCGCGTTCCTCCCCCAGGTGGGCGTGCTGCACCAGTTCGCCGACAAGGGCTGGCTCAAGCCCCTCGGCGCCGACGCCCAGGCCCAGCTCGACAAGAACTTCTCCACCGGCTGGAAGGACCTCGGGGCGTACAAGGGCAAGCAGTACGGCGCCTATGTGAAGGCCGCCAACAAGTCCCTCGTCTGGTACAACACCCAGGCCTTCGACGCGGCGGGCATCACCAGGATGCCCAAGACGTGGAAGGACTTCCTCGCCACGGCCCAGACCCTGTCCGACGCGGGCTCTCCCGCCGTCTCCATCGGCGGCGCCGACGGCTGGACGCTCACCGACTGGTTCGAGAACATCTACCTCTCCCAGGCCGGTCCGGAGAAGTACGACCAGCTCGCCGCCCACAAGATCAAGTGGACGGATCCCTCGGTCAAGGAGGCGCTCACCACGCTCGCCCAGCTGTGGGGCAAGGACGACCTGATCGCGGGCGGCCGCTCCGGCGCGCTCCAGACGGAGTTCCCGAAGTCGGTCACCCAGACGTTCTCCGGTGACACCCCGGCCGCGATGGTCTTCGAGGGCGACTTCGTGACGGCGAACATCAACGCCGACACCAAGGCGAAGGTCGGCACGGACGCGAAGGTCTTCCCGTTCCCGGCGGCCGGCGCGAAGGCGCCGGTGGTCAGCGGCGGTGACGTGGCCGTGGCGCTGAAGGGCGGTGCGGGCGCCCAGGCGCTGATGACCTTCCTCGCCTCGACCGACGCGGCCGAGATCTGGGCGGCGCAGGGCGGCGTCATCTCGCCCAACAAGGCGATGGACACGGCCACGTACAAGGACGCCGTGACGCGGGACATCGCGAAGGCGCTGCTCGCGGCGGGCGACGACTTCCGGTTCGACATGTCCGACCAGGCCCCGGCCGCGTTCGGCGGCACCCAGGGCGTCGGCGAGTGGAAGGACCTCCAGGACTTCCTGAAGAACCCGAAGGACGTCGCGGGCACCCAGCGCAAGCTGGAGGCCGACGCCGCCAAGGCGTACAAGAACAGCTGACGGCGCGGACACCAGGACATGTCGTCTTCGGTAGCGAAGGCGGAGGGCGCCGGCGCACCGCCGCCGGTCTCCTCCGCCGCCCCGCGCAAGAGCGTGACCGGGACCAGGCTGTGGGTGGCGGTGCTGTTCCTGCTGCCCGCGCTGGTGCTGCTCGGCGCGCTCGTGGTCTACCCGATCGGGTACTCGGTCTGGCGCAGCCTGTACGACGCCGACGGCTCGGGCTTCGTAGGCCTCCAGAACTACGGCGAGATCTTCACCGACAGCCGGACCCTGACCGCGGTCCGCAACACCGCGATCTGGGTGGCGGTCGCCCCGGCGATCGTCACGGTCCTCGGCCTGATCTTCGCCGTGCTGACCGAACGGGTGCGCTGGGGAACGGCGTTCAAGCTGATCGTCTTCATGCCGATGGCGATCTCCATGCTCGCCGCCGGCATCATCTTCCGGCTGGTGTACGAGCAGGATCCGAACCAGGGCGTCGCCAACGCGGTCGTCACCTCCGTGCACGACGCGTTCGTGGACTCCTCCGTCTATCCGAAGGCCCGCCCGAACGCCCAGGTCAGCGACTTGAAGGCGTCCAGCGGCGGCTCCTTCACCACGACGGGGACGGTCCACGCGGGCACCCCGGCCCTGCTCCCCCTCGTCGGCATAGCGCCGAACAGGCTCCCCGGCACTCCCGCGGACGCCGAGGAGCCGTCGGGCAGCGGCGTCACCGGCACCGTCTGGCTGGACTTCAAGCTCGGCGGGGGCGGCACCAAGGGCAAGGTCGACCCGGGCGAGAAGGCGCTGAAGGGGGTCACGGTCGAGGCGGTCAAGGACGGCACGGTGGTCGCCTCCGCGCGGAGCGGCGCCGACGGCACGTTCAGCCTGCCGGACCGGGCCGACGGAGCCCGGCTGCGCCTGCCCGGCTCGAACTTCGCCGCGCCCTACAACGGCGTCGACTGGCTCGGCCCGACCCTGGTCACCCCGGCCATCATCGGCTCGTACGTGTGGATGTGGGCGGGCTTCGCGATGGTGCTGATCGCGGCGGGCCTGGCCGGGGTGGACCGCAATCTCCTGGAGGCCGCCCGGGTGGACGGCGCCAACGAGTGGCAGGTGTTCCGGAAGGTCACGGTGCCGCTGCTCGCGCCGGTCCTGGTCGTCGTCCTCGTCACGCTGATGATCAACGTGATGAAGATCTTCGACCTGGTCTACATCATCGCGCCGCAGCCCACCCAGGACGACGCCAACGTCCTCGCCCTGCAACTGTTCCTGTCGTCCTTCGGCGGCGGCGGCAACTACGGCGTGGGCAGCGCGATCGGCGTCATCCTGCTGCTGCTCGTCCTGCCGGTGATGTTCGTCAACCTCCGCCGTCTGAGGAAGGAGCGCGAGCGGTGAGCGCCCTCGACACCTCCGTACGTGCCAAGCGGTCCCTGGCCGCCCGGGTGGCGAGCGGTGCGGCGGGCGGCGTGCTGCGCGTCTTCCTCCTGCTGGTCGCCCTGTTCTGGCTGGTGCCCGCGTTCGGTCTGCTGGTCTCGTCGTTCCGGGAACCGACCGACATCGCCGCCTCGGGCTGGTGGAAGGTCTTCACGGCCCCCTCTCAGCTGACCGCGAAGAGCTACCGGTCGCTCCTGGAGAACGGTGACGTCACGCACGCCCTGTTCAACACCGTCTGGATCACGGTGCCGGCGACCCTGCTCGTCGTCGTCATCGGCGCGATGGCCGGCTACGCCTTCGCGTGGATGGACTTCAAGGGCCGCGACTGGTGGTTCATGGTGGTGGTGGCGCTGCTCGTGGTGCCGGTGCAGGTGGCGCTGATCCCGCTCTCCGATCTCTTCGGCAAGGTCGGGATCTTCGGCGACATCATCGGCGTGGTCCTCTTCCATGTCGGCTTCGGGCTCCCGTTCGCCATCTTCCTGCTGCGCAACTTCTTCGCGGAGATCCCGCGGGAGCTGCTGGAGGCGGCGCGTCTCGACGGGGCGGGCGAGGCACGGCTGTTCGCGACCGTGGTGCTGCCGCTGGGCGCGCCGGCCATCGCGTCCCTGGGGATCTTCCAGTTCCTGTGGGTGTGGAACGACATGCTGGTCGCCCTGGTCTTCTCGGACTCCAGCTCGCAGCCGCTGACGGTCGCCCTCCAGCAGCAGGTGCGGCAGTTCGGCAGCAACATCGAGATCCTGGCGCCGGGCGCGTTCATCTCGATGGTGATCCCGCTGGCCGTGTTCTTCGCGTTCCAGCGGCAGTTCGTGTCCGGGGTGATGGCGGGCGCGGTGAAGTAACGCGTCCTGTGCGCCGTCACAGGGGCGGGCCGGCGACCGGTCCGCCCCTGCCTGCGCCCCGGCGTCCCCCGGATGCCACATCTGGCGTAACCGGATCACCCCTTCGGCCGTTTCCGGGCAGATGCCCGCGCCGACCCATGGATGTCCGTTGCCCAGGTTCAGTGTCATCGTCCCCGCGTACAAGGTTCAGGCGTACCTGCATGAGTGCCTCGAATCCGTGCTGGAGCAGTCCTTCCCGGACCTCGAACTGATCGCGGTCGACGACTGCTCACCCGACGCCTGCGGCGCGATCATCGACGAGTTCGCGGCCCGTGACACCCGGGTACGGCCCGTCCACCTGCCACAGAACACGGGTCTGGGCCGGGCCCGCAACGCGGCCCTGGCCGAGGCCACCGGCGACTACCTGATCTTCCTGGACGCCGACGACAGCCTGACGCCGGGCGCACTCCAGGCCGTCGCCGACCGGATCAAGGAGACCTCCGAACCGGACGTCCTGGTCTACGACTACGCGCGCACGTTCTGGTCGGGCGAGACCGTCCGCAACCGGGAGGCGGGGCAGCTCACCGAGCAGGGTCCGGCGCCGTTCCGCCTCGACGACCGTCCGGGCCTGCTCAACGTCCTGATGGTGGTCTGGAACAAGGCGTACCGCCGGGAGTTCGTCGAGCGCGAGGGCTTCACGTTCCCGCCCGGCCTCTACGAGGACACGCCCTGGACGTATCCGGCGCTGATGGCCGCGGAGACGGTCGCCACCCTCGACCGGGTCTGCGTCCACTACCGCCAGCGCCGCCGGGGCAACATCCTCGGCACCACCGGCCGGGGGCACTTCGACATCTTCGGCCAGTACGACCGGGTCTTCGCGTATCTCGACGGGCATCCCGAACTGGCGCACTGGCGGCCGGTGCTGTTCCGCCGCATGGTCGACCATGTGGCGACGGTGTTCACCCGGCGCGGCCGGCTGCCGCGCGGCAGCCACGCCGAGTTCCTGCGCCGGGCCCGCGCCCACTACCGCCGCCACCGCACCCCGGGTCCCCCGGCCCGTCCCCGGTTCCGGCTGCGGCACGTCCTCGTCCGCCTGGGCAGCCACCGCACCTACCGTCTGCTGTCCCTGGCCTCCCGCACCCGCGTCCGCACCGCGCGGTCGGCCACCGCCGTCCTCGGCCGCCTGGCCGGCGTCGCGCTCCAGGCGCACTACCGCCTCCAGCGCCGGCTGCCCGTGCGCGCCGACCGTGCCGTCTTCGCCAGCCACCAGGGGCAGGGTCACGGCTGCAACCCGGGCGCCTTGGAGGCCGCGTTCCGCACGCTCGCGCCGCACATCCGCACGGCGTGGATCGCGCGCCCCGAGCACCACCACACCGTCCCGGCCGCGACGCGCCGGGTGCGGCCCGGCTCGGCCGCGTACTGGACGGCGCTCGCCCGCTCCAAGTACCTGGTCAGCAACGCCGACTTCGACCGCCGGCTGCGCAAGCGCCCCGGCCAGATCGTGATCCAGACGCACGCCGGGACCCCGCTCAAGCGCATGGGTCTCGACCTCCAGGACCGGCCGGCGGCGGCCCGCGACACGGACTTCGCCCAGGTGCTGCGCGGCGCCGACCAGTGGGACTACTGCCTGTCCGCCAACCGCCACTCCACCCTTGTATGGGAGCGCGTCTTCCCGTCCGGGTTCACCACGCTGGAGTACGGCCAGCCCCGTAACGACCGCTTCCAGCAGGCGACTTCGGCGGACGTGACCCGGCTGCGCGAGTCGCTCGGCATCCCGCACGGCTCGGTGGCGATCCTGTACGCGCCGACGTACCGCGACTACCGCCGCTCCCAGCGCCACCTCCTCGACCTGGAACGCGTCCTGCGGCAGCTCGGCCCGCGCTATGTGGTGCTGACCCGCGCGCACCCCTCGTACGGCGCGCCCCTCACCCGCTCCGACGGCGCCCGTCTGATCGACGTGAGCGGCCATCCGAGCGTCGAGTCCCTGTGCCTGGCCTCGGACGCGCTGGTCACCGACTACTCGTCCCTGATGTTCGACTACGCCAATCTGGACCGCCCGATCGTCGTGTACGCGGACGACTGGGAGGCGTACGAGGCGGCCCGCGGCACCTACTTCGACCTGCGCGCCTTCCCGCCGGGCGCGGTCGCCCGCACCGAGGAGGAGCTGATCGACATCTTCGCCACCGGCCACTGGCGCGGCTCGCGTGCGGCGCAGCTGCGTGCCGCGTTCCGCGCGCGTTTCTGCCCGTACGACGACGGGCGCGCCGCCGAGCGGGTGGTGCGCCGGATCGTGCTCGGCGAAGGCGCAAGGGAAGGCGAAAGGAACAGCGAGGGCGACGGCGGGGCGACGGGTCTGCCGCCGGTCGTGCCGCTGGCCGGGCGCCATCCCGTCCCGTCGGCCGCGGCGGCTCTGGCGAGGCCGCCGCTCGCGACGGTGCCGCACCCGGCCGGTCCCGTCCCCGTCGTCGACAGTCCGTGAAGCACCTTCGCTCGAACAGGGGAACCCCCGTCGTCAGCCGGCGCCCCTTCGGACGACCGGGCCGCTGACCCGCGGATCAGCACCCATCAGCACCCCGGTGAGAAATGAGCCCCCGACAGAGAGACCGGAATGCCCCGCTTCAGCATCATCGTCCCCACCCATGACGTAGCCGGCCGTCTGTCCCGGTCGCTGGACTCGGTCCTCACCCAGTCCTTCGGCGACTTCGAGCTGATCCCGGTCCGCGACGCCCCCGGTTCCCCGGCGGGTGCGGTCGTGGCCGAGTACACCGGGCGGGACGCCCGCGTGGTCCCGGTCGTGTCACCGCCCTCCGGCGGGCTGAGCGCGGCGCGCAACACCGGCCTCGCGGCGGCGACCGGCACGTATCTGCTGTTCCTCGACGGCGACGACGTCCTCGCGCCGGGCGCACTGGCCGCGCTCGACGCGCGCCTGAAGGAGACCGGCGAGGTGGACGCCGTGTACTTCGGCCACGAGCGGGTCCACTGGTGGGAGGCCGAGAAGACGAACACGCCCCCGCTCGGCCGGGCCCCGCACGGCGCCTTCGCCCCCGCCGAGGCCCCGCACCTGACCGGCGTCACCCTCCCGGCCTGGAGCGCCGCCTACCGCCGCGCGTTCGTCACGGAGCACCGGCTCGCCTTCCCCGCGGGCCTGTTCACCGACATCGGCTGGGGCGGCCTGGTCACGCTCGCCGCCGAGCGGGTCGCCCTGCTGCGCTCGGTGTGCGTACGGCATCTGCTGCGACGGCAGGGCAGCCGGCTCGCCGTGCCGGGTGAGCACCAGCTCGAACTCCTCGACCAGATCGACCTGGTGCTCACCCGTGCCGCCGAACTGGGCCTGCCGGCCTACCGGTCGGGGCCGCTGTTCGGACAGCTGTTCGCCGCGGTCCTGAAGACGGCCGCCCGTCCCGAGCGGCTGCCCGCCCGTCGCCGGCGTGCCTTCTTCCGGCGGGCGGGGCGGCTCTACCGGCGGCATCGCCCGGCCGCCTTCCAGCCGCCGCCGGGCAGCGTCGGGGTGCAGCACCGGCTGCTGGCGGCCGGTGCGTACAGCGCGTTCTGGGCCCTGCGCGGCGCCAACCGGAGCGTGGCGAAGGCAGCGGAACGGATCCCGCGCCCGCGGATGCCGCGCACCCGCACCCGGTACGCCCTGGGGCTGCGCCGCCCGCTCGACGAGAACCTCGCCGTGTACTGCGCGTACTGGGGCCGCGGCTACGCCTGCAACCCGGCCGCGATCCACGCCAAGGCCCGCGAACTCGCCCCGCATCTGCGGTCGGTGTTCCTGGTCGAGGCGGACGCGGTGGGCGAGCTGCCGCCCGGTGTCGAGCACGCGGTCATCGGGAGCCAGGGGTACTGGGACGTGCTGGCGCGCGCCAAGTACCTGATCAACAACGCCAACTTCGCCGACGGGGTCGTCAAGCGCCCCGGCAGCGTGCACCTCCAGACCCAGCACGGCACCCCGCTGAAGAAGATGGGCGTCGACCAGTCGACGTACCCGGTGGTGGCGGCGGCGACCGGCAGCTTCGCCAAGCTGCTGACCCGCGTGGACCGCTGGGACTACAACCTCTCCGCCAACCGCCACTCCACCGAGATGTGGGAACGGGCCTTTCCCGGCACCTGGGAAGCCCTCGAATACGGCTATCCGCGCAACGACGTCTACTACACGGCGACCGCCGACGACGTCGCCCGCGTCCGGCGCGAACTCGGCGTCCCGGACGGCAAGACGGCCCTCCTGTACGCGCCCACCCACCGCGACCACAGCGCGGGCTTCGAGGCGCGGCTGGACCTGGAGGCGTTCTGCGAGGCGCTCGGCGAGGACTTCGTCGTACTGCTGCGCGCCCACTACTTCTACGACGAGGGCGACCGCGGGGGCGGCGGCCGGATCATCGACGTCACCCGGCACCGTTCCTCCGAGGACGTCTGTCTGGCCGCCGACGCGCTGATCACGGACTACTCGTCGATCATGTTCGACTACGCCAACCTGGACCGCCCGATCGTCGTGTACGCGGACGACTGGGAGGTCTACCGGGAGACGCGGGGCGTCTACTTCGACCTGCTGGAGGGCCCGCCCGGGCACGTGGCGCGTACCCCCGAGGAGTTGGCCGGCCTGTTCGCCGACGGATCGTACGCGGACGCCGGGTCGGCCGTGCTGCGCGCCCGGTTCCGTGAGCGCTTCTGCCAGTTCGACGACGGCCGGGCCGCCGAACGGGTCGTACGGCGGGTGCTGCTCGGCCAGCCGCCGCAGGCGATCCCGCCCGTCGTCCCGCTCGCCGAGCGCACCCCGGCCCCGGCCCTCGTGAGGAGCTGACCACCGTGCCCCGCTTCAGCATCATCGTCCCCGTCTTCAAGGTGCAGGGCTATCTGCGCGAGTGCCTCGACTCGGTCCTCGGGCAGTCGTACCGGGATCTGGAAGTGATCGCCGTCGACGACTGCTCGCCGGACGGCTGCGGCGCCATCCTCGACGCGTACGCGGCCCGCGACCCGCGCGTACGCGTGCTGCACCTGCCGGAGAACGTCGGCCTGGGCCGGGCACGCAACGCCGGAATGCCGCACGCCACCGGGGACTACCTCTTCTTCCTCGACAGCGACGACACCCTCACCCCGGGCGCCCTGCGCGCGCTGGCCGACCGCCTCGACGAGCTCCCCGGCCCGGACGGCCCCGATGTGCTCGTCTTCGACTACGCGCGCACCTATTGGTGGGGCGGCACCCGCAGAAACGTCCTGGCGCGGGTGCTGGCCGAGGCGGGCGCGGGCACCTTCACGGCCGCCGAGCGTCCCGAGATCCTCGACCTGCTGATGGTGGTCTGGAACAAGGTCTACCGCCGCGACTTCGTGGAGAAGCACGGCTTCCGGTTCCCTCCCGGCTACTACGAGGACACGCCCTGGACGTTCCCCACGCTGCTCGGCGCGGAGCGGATCGCCGTGCTCGACCGGATCTGCGTCGCCTACCGGCAGCGCCGCACGGGCAGCATCCTGTCCACCACCAGCCGCAAGCACTTCGACATCCACGACCAGTACGAGCGGGTCTTCGCGTACGTCGACTCCCGCCCGGAGCTGTCGAGTTGGCGGCCCTGTCTGTGTCACAAGATGGGTGAGCACTGCCTGGACGTCCTCGCCAAGCCGGACCGGCTGCCCGAGTCGGACAAGGAGGAGTTCTTCCGGCGCACGGCCGAGCTGTTCCGCAAGCACAAGGGCGGTCCGACGCCGCCCGGACTCCGCGTCCTGGAGGGCGGTTTCACCCGCTACCGGGCCGTGCGGGCGGCCAGGTCGCTCGACCTGCGCGCCCGCCAGGTCCGTGCCGCGGCCGTCGTACGGCTCAAGCGCGGCTGGTCAAACGTGCACGGACACCGGCCGCTGGACCCGCATCTCGCGGTGTACTCGGCGTTCTCGCACCGCGGGGTGCTCGGCGACCCGGCCGCCGTGCACCGCGCGGCCCGGGAGCTCGCCCCGCACATCAGGGGCGTGTGGGTGGTCCGCGCGGACCAGGTGCCCTCGCTTCCGCCGGGCGTCGAGTACGTCGTCCCGGACTCCCTGCGCTATCACCAGGTCACCGCCCGGGCCACGTACTTCGTCAACAACGTCAACTGGCCCGGCACCCTGGCCAAGCGCCCCGGCAGCGTGCACATCCACACCCACCAGGGCACCCCGCTCAAGTACATGGGCGCCGATCTGCTGCACAAGCCGGGCGCCCGGCACGGCCTCGACGTGCCGCAGATGCTGCGCCGGGCCGACCGCTGGGACTACAGCCTGGTCGCCAACCGCCACTCCGAGCTGGTCTGGGACCGCGCCTATCCGTGCCGCTTCACCTCGGTGCGCACCGGCAGCCCCCGCAACGACGTCCTCGTCCGGGCGCGCCCCGGCGACGGCGCCGACGTCCGCGCCCGCCTCGGCATCCCGGCCGGTCACACGGTCGTGCTGTACGCGCCGACGCGCCGCGACTACGTCAGGGGCGGCCACGTCGACCGGATCGACCTGGCCCGGTTCGCGGAGGATCTGGGCGAGGGACACTCACTCGTCGTACGGCTGCATCCCTCGCTCGCGGACGGTCCGGCGCGCGGGATGGGGCTGGCCGAGCTGCACCGGCGGGGCGTCCTGGTCGACGCGACGACCGAGCCGCACGTCGAGGAGCTGATGCTCGCCTCGGACGTCCTGGTCACGGACTACTCGGCCCTGATGTTCGACTACGCCAACCTGGACCGGCCGATCGTGATCCACGCCGACGACTGGGGGACCTATACCGCGAGCCGGGGCGCCTACTTCGATCTCACCGCCGACGCGCCGGGTCATGTGACGCGTACCCACCGGGAGCTGGCGTGGCTGTTCGCCTGCGGTGGGTGGCGGGACGAGGAGTCGGCGGCGCTGCGGGCCGGGTTCCGGGCGCGGTTCTGCGAGTTCGACGACGGGCGGGCGGCCGAGCGGGTGGTGCGGACGCTGATGCTCGGCGAACAGGACCTGCCCCTGCCGGTGCCGGCGCCCGCACAGGCCGCCCGCGACCTGCTCGCTTCGTCATGAGGGCCGCGGTGCGGGCCCTGCCGCGGCCGACACGCACGAACGCCCGTACCTGGGTGGTCGTCCTCGCCGCCGTGTTCGCCGTCCTGCAACTCGCCAACGTCACCGGGCGGGACACTCCCGACACCAAGAACTACCTGTCGTACGCGCTGAGTCTGCGCGGCGACAGCAAGCGGGAGTCGGCCGCCACCGCCATCGACTACGTGTGCGCGGGCCGGGCGTCCGCGGCACGCCGCGAGCAGAGCGTCGACGTGAACCGCTTCCAGGCTCCGAACCCCACCCGGCGGGTCACCGAGAAGTGCCGGCGCGACCTGTGGGCGGGGGTGGACAGGCGGCTGCGCGCCGGACAGACCTCCGGGCACATCGCGCCGTTCACGTCCGAGCGGTTCATGCGGATCTTCGAGGCGCGGCCCGGATATCCGATGCTGCTGCTGCCGTTCGTGACGGTGTTCGGCGTGACGTGGGGCATCTGGCTGTCGAGTGTGCTCGTCACGGTGGCCGGGGGCGTGCTGGCCTTCCTGATCCTGCGCACCCTGCGCGCTCCCACCGGCGTGGCGCTGACCGGCCAGGCCCTCTTCTACGTCCTGCCGTGCGGCACCACCGCCATGCGCCCCATGACCGAGGGCCTGCTGCTGGCGCTGACACTGGTGGCGCTGTGGGGCTGTGCGCTGACACTGCGGGGCAACCGGCCGGGGACCGGTGTGCTGCTGGTCACCGCGGCGCTCGTACTGCTGTTCGCGGTGAAGCACTCGCAGGCCCTGTTTCTCGCGCTGTGCCTGGCGGGGGCGTGCGCGGTGGTCGGCGTACGGCGGCGCGGGCGCGGGCGCCTGCCGGGGCAACCGCTGGTGGTCCTGGGCGCGGTGGCGGGCTGCGCGGTCGCCGGCATCCTGCTGGCGGCGCAGGCACTGCACTACCCGTCCGAGTCCGAGAGCGTCCAGGACCTGTTGACCGACCACTTCGCCCGGCCCGACCGCGCCCGGCCGTGGCCGGAGTTCCTCGGTCTGGAGGGCAACTTCTGGCTGGAGTGGCTGCGCCGCCAGTTCTGGGAGCCGCTGTTCCTGACCTCGCTGGTGGCGTCGGCCTGGGGAGCGCTGAAGCAGCGCCCGGCCTTCGGGGTGTTCCTGCTGGCGGCCGCGTTCACCGGCCTCGTCACCCACGCGGCCCACCCGGACATCACCGTCTACGGCGGCCGGCTGATCGTGATGGCGTGGCTGCTGCCGGTGGTCGGGCTGCCGCTGCTGCTGGAGCGGGCGGTGCGGGTGTGGGCACCACCGGGCGCGGTGCCGGTGCCACGGCCCCTGATGCACGAGAGCGGCACGCACTCGATGCGGTGAACTCCGCGGGCGACCGCCGCCTCAGCCGCCCAGGCGACCGCCGCCTCACCCGCCCGTACGTCGTCGCGCCGGGCCGACCCCCGCCCCGCCGTCACCGGAAGGCGAGCGGCAGTGGCGGTGCGTGGCGGCCGGCCGGGCCTGTCGGGTCGGCCGGCCTGCTCGACGACTGCTTGCTCGACTGGCTCGACTGGCTCGACTGGCTCGTCCTACTCGACGACGAGCTCGACCTCGATGTTGCCGCGGGTGGCGTTGGAGTAGGGGCAGACCTGGTGGGCGGTCTCGACCAGCTTGCGGCCGGTCGCCTCGTCCACGGAGTCCGGCAGCTCGATACGCAGGGTGACCTTGAGGCCGAAGCCCTCACCCTGCTTGCCGATGCCGACCTCGGCGGTCACGGCGGCGTCGCTCACATCGACCTTCGCCTGCCGGCCGACGAGACCGAGGGCGCTGGCGAAGCAGGCCGCGTAACCGCCGGCGAACAGCTGCTCCGGGTTGGTGCCCTGACCGTTGCCGCCCAGCTCGGCCGGCGGGGCCAGCTGGACGTCGAGCTTGCCGTCGGAGCTGATGGCGCGCCCCTCGCGCCCGTGGGTGGCGGTGGCAACAGCGGTGTAGAGCGCGTCCATGGAAAACCATCCCTCTCAAAGGTCGTGTACGGCGGCCGGTCTTCGTCTTCGACCGCCTCACGGGTAGAAGTAGAGCACACAATTCAGTTGTACACAACTTAATGGTGGACAAGAGCTACCCTGGAGACATGAGCGCCATCCCGACCCCCAGCACCGAGGCCCCCGCCGACGAGAACTACCTCCGCCTCGACCGCCAGATCTGCTTCTCCCTCAACGCGGCCTCGCGCGCCTTCAACGGCGTCTACCGCGTCGTCCTCAAGGACCTGGGGCTCACCTACCCCCAGTACCTGGTGATGATGGTGCTGTGGGAGCACGGCGCGCTGCCCGTGAAGAAGGTCGGCGAGCATCTGCGCCTCGACTCCGGCACGCTGTCGCCGCTGCTCAAGCGTCTTGAGACGGCCGGGCTCGTACGGCGCGAGCGCAGCGCGAAGGACGAGCGGTCGGTGTACGTCCACCTCACGGAGGAGGGCACGGCGCTGCGCGAGCGGGCCCTGCTGGTGCCGGTCAGGATCGCCACGGCGACGGGCCTCGGCCTGGGGGAGATCGAGGACCTGCGGACCCGCCTCGACCGCCTCACGACGGCACTGGACGAGGCGGCGCTGGAGGAGACACCGGGCTGCGCCCAGGGTTAGGCCGTGTCCGACGACTCCCGCCGGGCAGCCGACGCGGAATGTCGGACACGGCCTGGAACTTCAGACACGGTCTGGAACTAGGGACGGCGTACGTACAGGCGCACGGTCGAACCCTTCTGCACGAACTCCGCGCGCGGCACGAACTCCTCGTCCAGCACCGCCCGTTTGAGGCGCTCGACCGGACTGCGCGAGGACCAGCCGGGGCGCAGCGCGTAGGTCTGGGCGACCACCCAGAGCCGGTCGAGCCGTCCGAGCCGGCGCCGCAGCTCATCGGCCCCGACCTCCCGCCCGTAGAGGCTCCCGTCCACGGGCGCGGGCACGCTCAGCGCGACGTCCCGCGTCCGGCGGAAGTCGTCGGGATACGTGAGAGCGGCCCGGCGTCCGAAGGCGGGCAGGAACAGCAGGGGGTCGCCGGGCCGCGTCTCCCGCCCGGCCACGCGGGAGACGGCGGCGAGGTTGTCGGGGCGGCGGTCGGCGCTGCGGTCGGCCTGGAGAACGGGGAGCCGGGAGGCGAGGACGAGGGCGATGGCGAGAACGCCGAGGAGAGGGGTGCGGGCGGGCGCGAAGTGACCCCCGGCCCGTAGCCGTCCCATGACCCCCGCCACCCGATCCGCGCCGCTCGCGACCAGCAGCGGCATGCCCGCGAGCGCGTACAGCACGTACCGCTCGTCGTAGAGGGGCCGAACCTGCGACACCGCCAGCAGGACCACCGGCGGAACGGCCACCAGCGGCAGCGCGACACCCCCCAGGGACAACTCCCCGCGCGGACCTCTCCGTACGCCCACGCCGGCGAGCACCAGACACGGCACCAGCAACAGACCCGGCGCCCCCGCGAACCCCTCCAGCAACCGCCCCGCCGCCCCCAGGTCCGGCACCGCGAGCCACGCCACCTGCGCTGCCTGCCCCTGCGAGACGACCACCACCGGCAGCAGCACCACGGCCACACCCCCCACCGCACACCCCCACGCCCGCCACACCCTCCCGCGCACCCGGGCGAGCGCCAGCGCACAGGCGTGGGCGAGCAGAGCCAGCACCGCGAACTCGTGCAGCACACACGTGACACCGGCGACCGCCCCGTACGGCCACCAGCCCCCGCCGCGCACGGCCCTGACCAGCAACAGCGTCGACCCCGCCACCCCGGCCGAGACCAGCGCGTACGAACGGCCCTCCTGCGCGTAGTGCCCGGCCATCGGCGTGACGGCGTACAGCAGCCCCGCCCACAGGCCGACCCGCGGACGACACAGGCGGACGCCCAGCGCGGCCACCAGGCCCGCCGTCGCCGCCGCCCCGAGGACCGACGGAAGGCGCAGCACCACCTCGTCGGGGCGAGCGAAGGCGGCCCACCCGGACAGGACCGTGCGCATCACCAGGTAGTACAGGCCGTGCACCGCGTCCACACCGTGCAGCAGCCGCCAGATCTGCGGCACCGAACGGTGCGCGACCTCGAAGGTGACCGCCTCGTCGCGCCACATGCCGCCGCGGTCGAGCCCCCACAGCCCGAGCGCGAGCATGACGAGGACGGGGGCGAGGACGGATACGAGCACATGCACCGGCACGGGCAGAAGCGCGGACGCGACCTCCGCACGGGTGCGGGTACAGGTACGGGCGACGGGTGGCCGGTCCTTGCACAAGCTCGACATGCGCCCGATTTTGTGCGATTAGCCAACGTTCAATAGAGATTGACGGCGTATCTCCGCAAAAACGGCATCCATGCGGCTTACGATCCGGCGTTGATGAGGACCTTGAAACGCCACCCCCTGCTCCTCCTCGGCGCGGCCTGGCTGGCCACCCGCGCCCTGATGCTGTGGCTGCTCACCCACGAGCGCCTCGCCCTGCTGGGCCGGGGCGGGGTGTCGAGCGAGGTACGCAACCTGTACTTCCGCTGGTACGGCGTCCTGTCGCACGGCACCTATCCGGCCGGCGACCACCTGTGGCAGTACCCGCCGGGCGCGGGTCCGGTGCTGCTCTCCCCCGCGCTGCTGCCGGCCCTGACCTACTTCCAGGCGTTCGTGGTGCTCACGCTCCTCACGGACGCCGTGATCATGCTCTTCCTCGCGCGCGCGGGGACCCGGCCGGGCGGCCGCAGCCTGCACGGTGCGGCGCTGTGGACGGCGGGCCTGCCGCTGCTCCTGCACCTTCCGCTCGCACGCTACGACGTGCAGGTCACGGCGTTCGCCGTCATCTCCCTGTTGACGTTGTCGCGCTCCCCGCGCGCGTGCGGCGCGTTCGCGGCGATCGGCGCCCTGGTGAAGGTCTGGCCGGCCCTGGCACTCATCGGCACGCCGACGGGCCGGACCACCCGTCGGGCGTGGACGTCGGCCGCGGTCACCGGGGCCGCCCTGCTGACGCTGCTGACCGCCCTGTTCCGCAACCCCTTCGACTTCCTGCTCCAGCAGGGCGGCCGGGGCGTGCAGATCGAGTCGCTCGGCGGCACGGCCCTCGCCTTCGCCCGCCGGGCCGGCTGGCCGGGGCGCGCGCGGTATCAGTTCGGCGCGATGGAGTTCGCGGGCCCGCATGTGCGCGCGGTGGCCGCGGTCTCGCTCGGGCTCACCGTCGCCGCGTTCGGGCTGCTGCTGCTGTGGCGGCTGCGGGCGCGCCGCTGGACGCCGGCCACCCCGTACGACGCGGCGCTCGCGGCGGTCCTGCTGTTCACGGTGACGAGCCGGGTGATCAGCCCTCAGTACATGGTGTGGCTGATCGGCCTGGCCGCCGTCTGCCTGACCTCCCGGCACACCACACAACGGCCCGTCGCCCTGCTGGTCCTGGCGGCCTCCGCGGCCAGCACTGTGGCGTACCCCGCCTATTACGGGGAGGTCATCAACTCCACCTGGACGGGCTGTCTGCTGATGCTCCTGCGCAACGGCCTGCTGGCCACGGCCGCGGGCCTGTCGTTCGTGCGCCTGTGGCGAGCCACCACAAAAGACCCCGAATCCGGCACCCCCCGTCCGGAACTCCGCCCCGATCCTGTCCGTCTTCCCCACAAGACACTAACTGCCTCTTAACGGAAAATTACCTACAACTTCTACTATCCCGGTTCGTGGAATCAATGCCGCCTCACGCTTCACAGGTCAGCGTCGTCGTCATCGGATACGACGACGCTGCGCACGTGACGGACGCCGTGCGCTCGGCGCTGGCCCAGGGTCCGGCCGTCCGCGAGGTGATCGCCGTCGACGACTGCTCGTCCGACGGCAGCCCCGGGCTGCTGGACGCGCTGGCCGTCGAGGACACGCGGGTGCGGGTGCTCCGCCGCGAGGTCAACAGCGGCGGCTGCGGCACCCCGCGCAACGACGGGATCGACGCCGCGACCGCCCCGTACACGATGTTCCTGGACAGCGACGACATGCTGCCGCCGGGTGCCGTGGAAGCGCTGCTCGCGGCGGCCGACCGGCACGGCGCACAGGTCGCGGCGGGCCTGTGCGTGCGCCGTGAGCTGCCGTCGGGCCGCGAGGTCCCCTGGCAGCCCGAGCTGTACACAGAGCCGGCGCTGGTCCCGCACCCCGCCCGGCTGCGGCGCCTGGTCCACGACACGCTCTGCGTCAACAAGCTCTACCGCACGGACTTCCTGCGCGAGCACGCCATCCGCTTCCCCGACGGCCGCTTCCCTTACGAGGACTTCGTGTTCTCCGCGCGCGTGCTGGCGGCGGGACCGCGTATGGCGCTCGTCCCGGACACGGTGTACGTCTGGCACGTACGCAGGTCCGCCGAGCGGCTGTCCATCTCGCTGGACCGCGCGGGCATCGACAACTGGCAGGCCCGTATGGCGGCCGCGGCGCAGGCGTACGACATCCTGCTGGGCGCCGGTGAGAAGCGCCTCGCGCGGGCGGCGCGCGCCAAGTTCCTCGACCACGAGCTGCGGATGTACACGCGGGAGCTCGATCTGCGCGGCACGGAGTACCGGCGCGAGTGGTGGACGCTCACGCGCGCGTACCTGTCGGCGTTCGACGCGGCCGAGTTCGCGCTGGCGCCGGCGCCCGGGCGGGTCATCGCACGCGTGGTGCTCGCCGCCGAGGAGCCCCGCGACCTGCCCCGGCTCAAGGAGCTGGCGGCACGCCCGGCCCGGCTGCACCCGCCGTACGCGCGCGCGGCGGACGGCACTCCGGTGTGGTCGGCGGACCTGCCTCAGGTCCCGCTGGACCACGTACTCGTCCGGCCCATGCACCTGCTGCCCGTCGCCGTCGACGCGGAACTGCGGCCACGCGCGCGTGGCACCCGGCTGCGGCTGCGTCTGCACGAGCTGTACGGGCGGGTGGCGGACGCGGGACCGGCCTCGGTGAACCTGGAGTTCGTGCACCGGGAGGGCGGCCGGGTGGGTACGGCGGCCACGGCCCCGCTGCTCGCGGACCCGGAGTTCGACACCTGGTCTGCGGAGGTGCCGGTGGACCTGGCGGCGCTCGGGTCGGGCACCTGGGACCTGCGGCTGACGCTGCGCTTCCACGACGGCACGAGCCGCGACACCACCGCCCACGCGGTCGCGGGCCCCGGCCTGCTGCGCCGCGGCGTGGTGCCGAGCGGGCGGCACGGGGTGCTGCTGGTCCAGCCGTACGCGACACACTCGGGAGCCCTGGCACTGCGTGTGGCGACCGGGATACAAGGAGTGACATCCGTCATGGGTCGAAGGCTCCGGCGCCTGCTTCACTGGTGAATGACCGCAAGGGCTCAGGGACAAGCCTCAGGGGCGGGACTCAGGGACGGGATTCAGGGACAAGGGAAGGGCCGCACATGACCTGGCTGATCACCGGCGGCGCCGGTTACATCGGGGCGCATGTCGTGCGAGCGATGCGCGAAGCGGGCGACCGGGCGATGGTGTACGACGACTTGTCCACGGGCATCGCGGAGCGCGTCCCCGACGGCGTGCCGCTGGTGGTGGGCTCGACGCTGGACGGCGGCCTGCTGCGCCGCACGCTCGCGGAGCACGCGGTGACCGGTGTCGTGCATCTGGCGGCGAAGAAGCAGGTCGGCGAGTCGGTGGAGCTGCCCCTGCACTACTACCGGGAGAACGTGGAGGGCCTGCGGGTACTGCTGGAGGCCGTCACGGACGCCTCGGTCCCCTCCTTCGTGTTCTCGTCCTCCGCGGCCGTGTACGGCATGCCGGACGTGGACCTGGTGCGGGAGGAGACGCCGTGCGTGCCGATGTCGCCGTACGGCGAGACGAAGCTCGCCGGTGAGTGGCTGGTGCGCGCGACAGGCCGGGCGACGGGCCTGTCCACGGCATCGCTGCGCTATTTCAACGTGGCGGGGGCGGCGACGCCGGAGCTGGCCGACGCCGGGGTCTTCAACCTGGTCCCCATGGTCTTCGAGAAGCTCACGGAGGGCGCCGCGCCCCGCATCTTCGGCGACGACTATCCGACGCCGGACGGCACCTGCGTACGCGACTACATCCATGTGGTCGACCTGGCGGAGGCCCATGTGGCCGCGGCCCGTGCGCTGGAGGCGTCGCCGGGCGCGGGCCTGACGCTCAACATCGGCCGCGGCGAGGGTGTTTCGGTGCGCGAGATGGTCGACCGCATCAACGCGCTCACGGGCTACGACACCCCGCCGACCGTCGTGGCGCGCCGCCCCGGCGACCCGGCCCGGGTGGTGGCCTCGGCGGACCGTATCGCCGTGGAGCTGGGCTGGAAGGCGAAGTACGACGTCCAGGACATGATCACGTCGGCATGGGAGGGCTGGGTGCGGCTGCATCCGGGGGCGACGCGGGGATAGCCGTCGGCAGCTGTCCGCGGTTCCTCCGGGCCGGGCGCTGGACGCGCGGTGGTCGCCCCCCGGCCGGCTATGCGCTCACGGCTGCCGTCAGCCGGGGAAACGTGACACCGGTCAGATCCTCGGACGCCGTCCACAGGCGGCGGGCCGAGACCGGGTCGCCGGCCGCGGCCGAACGGCCGACCAGCGTCGGGCCACCGCGCATCTCGCCGAAGCCGTCGGGACCGACGTAGCTCGCGCCGGGGAGGTCCTGGACGGCGGCGTACAGGGTGGGCAGCGCGCCCGCCCTGTTGTCCTGGGCGATGAAGCGGTTGCCCACCCGCATGAGGGCGCGGCGCAGGGCGCTGCCGTCGTGGCTCTGCAGGTTGGTGGCGGCCCAGCCGGGGTGCGCGGCGAGGGCCCGTACGGGCGAGGCCGCCTCGGCCAGCCGGCGCTGGAGTTCCAGCGTGAACAGCAGGTTGGCCAGCTTGGACTGGCTGTAAGCGGTGAGGGGGGCGTACTCGCCGGTCAGGTTGAGGTTGTCGAAGTGGATGTAGGGGCTGCCCGGCATCCGGTGCGCGCCCGACGACACGGTCACGACGCGGTCCTTGATGCGCGGCAGCAGCAGGTTGGTCAGGGCGAAGTGCCCCAGATGGTTCGTCCCGAACTGCATCTCGAAGCCGTCCTTGGTACTGGCCTCGGGGATGTTCATGACGCCGGCGTTGTTGATCAGCAGATGCAGGTCGCCCTGCCAGCCGGCGGCGAACTCGCGCACGGAGGCGAGGTCGGCCAGGTCCAGGCGGCGCACCTCGACGCTGCCGTGGACGCCGGCCGCGGCCGCCTCACCACGCTCGAGATCCCGTACGGCGAGGACGACATGGGCGCCCGCCCGGGCGAGGGCCTCGACGGTGGCGATCCCGAGCCCGCTGTTGGCGCCGGTGACGACGGCGGTACGGCCGGTCTGGTCGGGGATGTCACCGGCGTTCCACTTGCCGCGCGCACTACCGCCCGCAGTCGTGCTCCGCGTCCTGTTCGATGTCCCGCTCTGTGTCTTAGGCATGCCCTCAATGTAGGCGCCGACAACAATGCTGTCAATGACAACAATGGTGACGCCGACAACAATGTTGGCGTCGAATACATGGCCGATACACTGCGGCCATGGCTACGCAGACCCGCCGTTACCACCACGGAGACCTTCGCGCCGCGCTGCTCACCCGGGCCGAGGAGACGCTCAGGGAGAGGGGCCCGGCCGCCCTGTCCCTGCGCGAGCTCGCTCGCGACCTGGGCGTCAGCCATGCCGCACCGAGTCGCCACTTCAAGGACAAGCAGGCCCTGCTGGACGCACTGGCACTGACGGGCTTCGGCCGGCTGGCCGCGTCCATGGCGGCGTCGCGGGAGTCGGCGGGCGAGACGTTCGCCGAGCGGCTGGCCACCATGTCCCGCGCCTACGTGGACTTCGCGACGGCCAACGCCGAGCTGCTCGACCTGATGTACTCGATCAAGCACGATCCACAGGCGTCCGAGGCCCTGGTCACCGCGTCCCAGCAGTGGGCCGAGCAGCTGGTGGAGCTGATCGGGGCGGGTCAGCGCCGGGGCGAGGTACGGGAGGGCCCGTTGGAACGCGTCGGGCTGCCGATCTTCGCGACGCTGCACGGCTACGCCAGCCTGGCGGTGAGCGGCATGCTGCCCGCCGACGCGGTCGAACACGGCCTGGCCGACGTGATCGCACACATGCTGCGGGGGTGCGCACCCGACCAGGCCGCCGCCCCCCTCGTACCCTGACGCGATGACCGCCGCCGACGCCCACCCACCCCACAACGTCCGCGCACCCGGGCCCACCGCGCACGACGCCACCGCGCCCGCCCCGCCCCGCGTCACCGCGGCCGGACCGGCCCCGCACGACATCACCGCCCCCGACTTCACCCCGCACGCGGTCGCCACCGTCCTCGGCTCCGCCGTCGGGGACGCGCTCGGTGCGCCCTTCGAGTTCGGGCCCGGGGGCGCCTTCTCCGCGCGCTTCCCGAGGGCCGGGCACGGGAGCGAGATGTGCGGGGGCGGCGGCTGGGACCCGGGCGAGGCGACCGACGACACGCAGATGGCCGTACTCGTCGGGGAGTCGCTGCTGGAGTGCGGCGGACTGGAACTCCCCGACATCTTCCGGCGGTTCCAGCGGTGGGCCGCCGCCCGGCCCAAGGACATCGGGCTGCAGACCGAGGACGTCCTCACCAACGGCGAGCCCTGGGACCGCGCCGCCGCCCTGCACTTCCAGGTCAACCAACGGGCCGCGGGCAACGGCGCGTTGATGCGCGCCGCGACCTCCGCCGTGCACTTCGCGGGCCGTGGCCGGGACGCCACCATGGACGCCGGCCGCCGTATCGCCGCGCTCACCCACGGGGACCGCGCCGCCTGGGAAGGCACCGCGATCTTCCACGAGGTAGTCCGCGTCGCCCTCGCCGGGGGCGATCCGCTCACCGCCCTCCCGGACACCCTGGCCGCCGTCCACCCGGACCACCGCGCCCGCTACGCGACCGTCCTCGCCCCGGACTGGCACCCCGACCAGGCCACGGAGTTCAACGGCGCGGTCTGGCCCTGCCTCGGCTCCGCCGTCTGGGCGCTACGCACCACCGACTCGTACGAGGAAGCCCTGCGCGCCGCGGTCGATATCGGCGGTGACACGGACACCGTGGCGGCGGTGACCGGCGGCCTGGCCGGGGCCGTGTACGGGCCGGACGCGATCCCGCGTCGCTGGACCGAACCGCTCCACGTACCGCTTCCGGGCTTCGGCGACCGGGTTCTGGGGGCCGCCGAACTGGCTGGACTGGCCCGCCGGCTGGCCGCATGAGGTCTGATCGGCCTGAGGCCTGACCCGCCTGAGGCCTGATCCGCCAGAGGCCTGATCCGCCAGAGGCCTGACCCGCCTGACCGGTCCCGGCGAGCCCGGACGGTCAGGCGGGCGAGCTCGTACTCACCGTCGCCGCGGGTCGCGTCTAGCGAGCCGACACCCAAGTGCCGCCTCAATTAGCGCACTTGACGCCCTGACGGACTGGCCTCACAACGCCTTCAGCGCCGCCGCCGTGGCCCGCGCCAGGCTCGGCAAGTAGCCCATCGGCAGCTTCGGCCCCCGTACCACCACCGCCCGCCAGTACAGCGGACCGGAGATCACATCCAGCGCCAGCTCGGTGTCGATGCCCTCCCGGATCTCGCCGCGCTCGGCGGCCGCGGCGACGATGCCGCTCGCGACGCTCTGCTGCCCCTCCCGCAGCGCCTTCTGCATGGCCTCGGCGATGTCCGGGTTGCGGGCCGCCTCCGCCTGGAGATCCGGAATGATCTGCCCGGCGACCGGGTGGCGCAGGGCGCGGGACGTCACCTCGTACAGCAGCCGCAGGTCCCCCTCCAGGGAGCCCGTGTCGGGCGCGGGCAGCCCCTGCACCGCGACCGCCGAGACCAGGTCCAGGACCAGGTGCAGCTTCGAACGCCAGCGCCGGTACACCGCCGTCTTGCCGACACCCGCCCGGCGCGCGATCCCCTCGATGGACATCCGGGCGTAGCCGACGGCCGCCAGCTCCTCGAAGACCGCCGCCCGGATGGCCTCCGTCACGTCCTCGCGGAGTACGGCCGCCCCGGCGGGGGCCCTGCGCCGCGGGGTCACCTGGGAAGCGTCGGCGTTCGTCGTCATGCGCACCAGCATAGGGCGCGACGACGAAACGGTTGCGTTCCGACGTAAGGACGCCCTACGCTCGCGTTGCGACGATACGGTCCCGTCCCGACGTAAAGAACAGTAAAGAGCTCCGTAAGAACCGTGCGAAAACGCCGGAAAAGCGTCGCCGGCCGGGGCTCGACGACGGATGATTACGGACCGGTTCGCGCATCCGACCCCCTCGGGACCGCTTCGCGCACCCCGAGCCCCCGAGCGAAAGCAGCGGATGTGAGCCAGGCCCTCCACACACCGCCCTCCCCGCCCTCCACTGGCGCCACAACCCCCACGGGCGCCACGGGCGCCACGGCCGCCGCGCCGGCCGAGACCCCGGCGCAGCTCGCCGCGCGGTACGGCCTCGCGGTCAGCGGCGCCCGCCCCTCCCTGCCCGGGTACCTCCGCCGGCTGTGGGCGCGGCGCCACTTCATCACCGCCTTCGCCACCGCCAAGCTCACCGCCCAGTACAGCCAGGCCAGGCTGGGCCAGCTCTGGCAGGTGGCGAACCCGCTGCTGAACGCGGCGGTCTACTACTTCATCTTCGGCATCCTGCTGAGCACCAAGAAGGGCGTGCCGGACTACGTCCCGTTCCTGGTCACCGGCGTTTTCGTGTGGACGTTCACGCAGAGCTCGATCATGGCGGGCACCCGCGCGATCTCCGGCAACCTGGGCCTCGTACGGGCCCTGCACTTCCCACGGGCCGCGCTGCCCATCTCCTTCGCGCTCCAGCAGCTCCAGCAGCTGCTGTTCTCGATGTGCGCGCTGGTCGTGATCCTGCTCTGCTTCGGCGTGCCGCTCAGCTTCTCCTGGCTGCTGGTCGTGCCCGCGCTGGCGCTCCAGTTCATGTTCAACGCGGGCGTCGCGATGATCGTGGCCCGGATGGGCGCCAAGACGCCGGACATCGCCCAGCTGATGCCGTTCCTGCTCCGTACCTGGATGTACGTCTCGGGCGTGATGTGGAGCATCGAGAAGGTCATGCACAACAAGGACCTGCCGCACGCCGTGCTGCTCGCCCTCCAGTGCAACCCGGCCGCCGTCTACATCGACCTGATGCGGTTCGCGCTGATCGACAGCTTCCACGCGGACCAGCTGCCGCCGCACGTGTGGGCGGTGGCGACGGGCTGGGCGCTGCTCGCCGGCGTCGGCGGTTTCATCTACTTCTGGAAGGCTGAGGAGACGTACGGCCGTGGCTGAGAACACCGAGAACACGACGAGCACCGCGAGCACCGCGACCACCGCGACCACCGAGAAGATCCCCACCGTCATCGCGGACGGCGTCGACGTCGTCTACCGCGTCAACGGCACCGGCGCGGGGCGCGGTACCGCCACCGCCGCCCTGAACCGCATGCTGCGCCGCGGGCAGGCCGAGAAGGCGGCGGGCGTGCGCAAGGTGCACGCGGTCAGGAACGTCTCCTTCACCGCGTACCGGGGCGAGGCCATCGGTCTGATCGGCACGAACGGCTCCGGCAAGTCCACCCTCCTCAAGGCCGTCGCCGGACTGCTCCCCGTGGAGAACGGCAGGATCTACACCGACGGCCAGCCCTCACTGCTCGGCGTCAACGCGGCCCTGATGAGCGACCTCACCGGTGAACGCAACGTCCACCTCGGCGGCCTCGCCATGGGGATGTCCCGCGAGCAGATCAGGGAGCGGTACCAGGAGATCGTCGACTTCTCCGGCATCAACGAGAAGGGCGACTTCATCACGCTCCCCATGCGGACGTATTCGTCCGGCATGGCGGCCCGGCTGCGCTTCTCCATCGCCGCCGCCAAGGACCACGACGTGCTGATGATCGACGAGGCCCTCGCCACCGGCGACCGCTCCTTCCAGAAGCGGTCCGAGGCCCGCATCCGCGAGCTGCGCAAGCACGCGGGCACGGTCTTCCTGGTCAGCCACAACAACAAGTCGATCCGCGACACCTGCGACCGGGTGCTGTGGCTGGAGCGCGGCGAGTTGCGCATGGACGGACCGACGAACGACGTCCTCCGGGAGTACGAGGCCTTCACCGGCGGCACGGACAAGACCACCAAGACCACCAGGACCGCCAAGACCCCGAAGCTGCCGAATCCGACGAAGGAGCCGAAGGAGTCGATGCAGCCGGAGAGTCCGAAGAGCCTGAAGAGCCCGAAGCAGGAGCAAACGCAACCAAAGGCAGAAAATGCCTCTCTTCCCTCCTGAGGAGTAACACCACTTACACCTTTTATCGGATTAGTGCCACGATGGCGCGTAAAGGGACGTAAAAGGGAAGTAACAGCGTGCAGCCGGCAGGGAAGGGGTCCGCGTGCAGCCAGGACTGAGTGTCATAGTCCACGGCCCCAACGAGCAGGGCCATCTCGGCGAACTCCTGGACTCCCTCGGCGCGCAGCCGTTCGCCGCGGCCGAGGTGGTCGTCGCGGCCGTCGGCGACTGGGCCCGGCAGGAGGCCGAGCGGCACGCGGCACGCGACCCCCGGATCGTCCCGCTGGCACTGCCGGAGGGCACCGGCGAGGGCGCGGCCCGTGCGGCGGGCGCCGCCCGGGCCACCGGCCGCTGGCTGCACTTCGTGCACGCCAGGGACGGTCTGCCCGCGGGCGCCCTGCGCATGGTCGCCGACGCCACGGCGGACGCCCCGGACACGGCGGACCTCGTGGTGTTCGACCACATCCGCTCGTCCTGGAACAAGACCGGCGCGCCGAGCGGCGACGGCTGGATCTTCGCCCGCACCGGCCGCCGCTCCCTGGACCTGGCGGGCTTCCCCAACCTGCTGCACCTCGCCCCGCTGCTGGGCAACCGCGCGATCCGCGCGGACTTCTGGCGCGACCACGACCTCGCGGACGAGGCCTTCGCGCACGACGAGTCGTACCTCGCCCAGGCCACGCTCCTGCACGCCCGACAGGTGGCCTGCCTGGACCAGGTCGCGTACGAGGTACGGCAGTTGCGGGCGCAGAGCCTGCCGCCGGTCGGCGCCGAGGAGCGGTACGCGGTCGTCTCACGGCACGAGGCGCTCCAGCGGCTCGCGGCCGGGCGGGACCTGGCGGAGCGGCCGCGCGCGGTGCTGTACGAGGTGATGGTCCGCGAGTGCCTGCGGACCTTCGCCCGCAGCGGGATGCCGGAGCCGGTGGCCCGGGAGTTCTTCCGCCGGGCGTCGCGGGCGGCCGTGCAGTGGCGGCCCAGGAACCACCGGCGCCCGGCCGGCTTCGAGGGCATCCGCCGCTCGCTCCTGGAGGAGAACGCGTACGCGAAGTACCGGGCGTTCCAGGCCGCCAACCACAAGCGGCGCGACCTGAAGTCGGCGGTCGTGGCGCGCAAGCGCCGGGTCGGCGCGAAGCTCAGCGACCACCATTACCGCCGGGCGCTGAGCGGCCCGGTCGACCCCGGCCTCGCGGTGTTCTCGGCGTACTGGGACCGCGGGGTGTCCTGCAACCCGGCCGCGATCGCCGCGAAGCTCGCCGAACTCGCCCCGCACATCCACCCGGTGTGGGTGGTCGCCCGGAACAAGGCGGCGCTGCTGCCCCCGGGCACCGACCACATCGTCCCGGGCACCCGCCGCTACTGGGAGGTGATGGCGAGGGCGAAGTACCTGGTCAACAACGTCAACTTCCCGAACTCCGTGGTGAAGCGCCCGGACGCGATCCACCTCCAGACCCACCACGGCACCCCGCTCAAGCGCATGGGCCTCGACCAGCGGGAGTTCCCCGCCGCGTCCAAGGGCCTGGACTTCGGCGCCCTGCTGGCCCGCATCGACAAGTGGGACTACAGCGTCTCGGCGAACAGCCACTCCACCCGTATGTGGGAACGCGCGTACCCCTCGCACTACATATCGCTGGACCACGGCTATCCGCGCAACGACGTCTTCTACTCGGCGACCGCGGACGACATCCGCGCGATCCGCGACCGCCTGGGCATACCCCCCGGCCGCCGGGCCATCCTCTACGCCCCCACCCACCGCGACTACGAGGCCGGCTGGACCCCGCGCCTGGACCTGGCGTCCCTGGCCGACCGCCTCGGCGAGGAGACGGTGCTCCTGGTGCGCGGCCACTACTTCTACGGCGGTGCGGCCTCCCCGCTGGCCGGTCTGCGCAGGTCGGGCCGGGTCATCGACGTGTCGACGTACGACCCGGTCGAGGAGCTGTGCCTGGCGGCCGACGCCCTGGTCACGGACTACTCGTCCATCATGTTCGACTACGCCAACCTGAACCGCCCCATCGTCATCTACGCCGACGACTGGGAGACGTACGCCAAGACGCGCGGCGTCTACTTCGACCTGATGGCGGAGGGGCCCGGCCAGGTGACGCGTACGCAGGACGAGCTTGCGGCCGTGTTCGAGTCGGGCGCCTGGCGGGACGAGGGCGCGCGCAAGGCGCTGTCCGCGTTCCGGCGCCGCTTCTGCGAGTTCGACGACGGACGGGCGGCCGAACGCGTCGTACGCCGGGTGTTCCTGGGACAGAGCGAAGAGGCCCTGCCGTCGGTGATTCCCGTGGACGAGCGAACGCCCGCGCCGAGCCCGGAGGAGGCGGCCCGATGACAACAACGCCCACTACGCCCGCAACGCCGACAACACCCAATGCGCCGACGCCGGACGTGACGATCACGGTCATCGTCTACAACGACGCGGAACGCCTGCCGCGCGCGGTCGCCTCCCTGCTGCGCCAGACGCACCCCGCCATCGAGATCATCATCAGTGACGACCACTCGACGGACGCGACGCCTTCCGTGGCAAGGGAGTTGGAGGCGTCGGACCCGCGCATCCGCTATCTGCGCCTGCCGGAGAACAGCGGCGGTTGCAGCGCCCCGCGCAACCGGGCCCTGGAGATCGCCCGGGCGCCGTACCTGATGTTCCTGGACAGCGACGACGAACTCCCCGAGAACGCCGTCGCATTGCTCCTGGCCGCCCACCGCGAGCGGGAGGTCGACTTCGCGATGGGCGCGGTGGAGCGGATACGCGTCGACACGGGCCACCGCTCCACCTGGATGGCTCACCTGGTCGACGAGCGCCGCACGGTCGACGGCATCGAGGCCGAACCGGGCCTGCTCTTCGAGCACCTGGCGACGAGCAAGATGTACACGCGTGACTTCCTGGACCGCCACGCCCTGCGCTTCCCGGAGGGCATCCACTACGAGGACCAGCTGTTCTCGGCGCAGGCGTACTGCCTGGCGAAGTCGTTCACGGTGATCCCGCAGCCGGTGTACCGCTGGTACATAGCGCCGTACGTGGCTCAGGACGCGGCGTCGATCTCCAACCAGCGCCACAAGCTCAGCAACGTCAGTGACCGCATCCACGTCCAGACGCTGATCGACGACTTCCTCGCCGAGAGCGGGCACGAGTCGCTCAGGCAGGACAAGGACTACAAGTTCCTCAAGCACGACTTCCGGATGTACGCGGGCGACCTCCCGTACCGGGACGAGGACTGGCTGACGGGCTTCGCGCGGATCGTGACCCCGTACCTGGAAACCCTTTCCCCCGGCGCGTACGCCCTTCTCCCCCGTGCCGAGCGCGTGGTGCTCCAGCTGGTCCGCGACGGCCGGCTGTCCGAGGCCCAGCTCGCGGCGCGCGGCCTCGGCCACAGTGTGGCCCCTCGGGAGACGACGGCCGACGATTCCGGCTGCCTGTACTGGGGCCCTCGGCTCCCGTCCTCCGACTGGGCCCGCCGGGAGCTCGACGTCACGGAACTGGGGCTGGACTCGCGCCCGTTCCCGAGCGCCCAGTTCCGTCACGAGATCACGTCCGTGACCCCCGGCCGGGGCATGACGGTCGACCTGACCATCCGCACGTACGACCCCGGCCTGCGCCTCCCGGTCGGCCCGCAGCGGGCGAGCGTGGTCGTCGCCCCCGGCAGACGGCGCCTCATGGTTCCCTTCCGCCTTGACCCGGTACGCCCTGGGGTCTTCGAGGGCCGGGTCCGGGTGGACCTGGCGGCCGCCCCGCTGCCCGTCCAGGGCTTCGACGGCGTCCGCCATCCGCTGCTCCGCCTGGAACAGCAGGGCCTGGCGAACACGGGCGTGCTCCTGGCCCCCCTGACCTTCCCGACCCTGCGGGCGACCCGCCCCGGCTCCCTTCGGCACGAGGTGACGGTGGAACCGGAGGGCAAGGCCGCCGGCCGTCTCCAGATCCGCTGGCGCCCGGTGGGGGTCACGGCGCGGGTGGCGGGACCGGTGGCCCGGAAGGTGGCGGGACCAAGGGTGCGCAGGGCGGCGCGGCTGGTGCGCAGCGCGTTGCGGTAGGGCCGTCGCGCAGAGCCTTCGACGCCGGACGCCGAGATCCCTCGGCCGTCCAGCGTTCACCTCACCAGCGGTCCGGCGCTCACCTCGTCAGCGGTTCGGCGCTCACCCCTTCAGCCGTCCGGCGCTCACCCCTTCAGCGGCTTCGCCGCGGCGTCATCGCACCACCGCGTAGAGCACCTGTCCGCCCGGCCCCGCGGCCACCCGCCGCAGCCCCGGACCCCCGCCGGCCGCGAGTCCCCCGTCCCCGGGCCGCTGCACCACCCACCGCACCCCGTACTCCCGCAGCACCCCCAGCCGCTCGTCCCGGGACGACCCCGCGGCGAAGTACCGCCGCACCGCGGCCTCCCGCCGGGCCTCGTCGGACAGGAAGAAGTCCGGATACCCGGGAGCCACCGTGTACGCCCCGTACGCCGGGATCTGCCGGGACGGAAACGTCTTGGCCAGCACCACATCCCCGTACCGCACCCACGGCGTGATCCAGTGGTACCCCGCCCAGGGCTCCCGGTACTTCGCCGCCACCGCCTCCGGCAGCGCCCCCCGCCCCACCACGTACCCCAGCGTCCCGATCTGCGTCCACACCCCCACGGCCAGAGCGCAGGCGAGCACCACCGCCCCCGCGGCCCGCACGGCCCCCCGGGACGCCCCGGCCACCTCCACGGCCGCCGCGACCTGCGCCGGGATCAGCGCGGCCGGCAGTACGCGCCCCCATGAGTAGTGCCCGGTCAGCCCGCCCAGCGCGAACACGGCCGCACCCAGCAGGAAGAACACGACGAGCGGATCCCGCGGATCCCGGCGGGCCCGCACCCCGAGCGCCACCACCCCCACCAGCGCCAGCCCGTACCGCGCGAGCAGATCCCGGTACAGCGCCCGGTGGATGTCCTCGAGGCCGCCCACCCGGAAGAGCGCGAAGAAGTCGTAGTAAGGCCATACGACGAGCAGCAGCACCCCCACGGCGGCGGCGGCCCCGAGCCGCAGCCACACGTGCCGCCCCACGCGCGCCCCGATCACGGTCGCCAGCGCGCCGAGCGATGCCACCACCCCGGTGAACTGGTGGCTGAGCAGAATCACCGCCCACAGCAGACCGAGCCCGAGGTAGACCTCCCATCCAGCGTCCGGCGAGGCCTTCAGCGCCCGGGTCAGCAGCGCCCAGAAGTGGAAGGCGAGCCCCAGGGCGAACACGCTCGGATAGGCGACCGTCAGCGCGAGGGAGTTGAGCCCGAGGAAACCGCTCCAGTTGAACAGCTGCGTGCCCCACAGGAAGAGCACGCACAGCACGGCGAGCGGCGGCGCGAACCGGTGGCCGCTCAGCGTACGGGCGTACCGCCAGATGCCCGTCACCAGCAGCCCGAGGCCGACCACCGCGCCGAGGCGCAGCACCACGAAGACGGACAGGCCGGTCACCTTCGCGACACAGCCGAGCAGCACGGTCCACGGCGAGTAGTACGGACTCGGCGTGTCCGCGTCGACCAGGGGATTGCCGGGGTCGAGGAGGTGGTGCCGCAGCCGTTCCACGGTCGCCGCGTGCATGCCGAGGTCGCCGTTCCAGGGCAGCCGGACGATGACGAGCAGCAGCAGGACGACCAGCAGCGGCACCGCGGCCCACAGAGAGGTCCGGACCGCTCCGAGGGATGCCCTAACCGCGACGCGCATCGTGCTGGAACACCCACGTCCGATACACCAGGAAGCGGAACGCCGAGGCCAGGACGATGGACAGTGCCTTCGCCAGGTTGGAGCCGATCGGCCCGCTCATGCCGAGGCCGTGGTAGCCGACGTAGAAGAGCACGCTCTCCATGACGACGCCGAGCCCGCTGAAGGCGAAGAAGAGCGCGATCTGGCGGCGGGTGCGGGAGGCGCGGTCGCGGTAGGCGTAGCAGCGGAAGCCGATGTAATTGGTGCCCATGGCGATGACGCTGGCGAGCACCGTGGCCGCCATCGGCGCCCACTTCATGCCGTGCAGCGCGAGGTTGAAGACGAGGAAGTTCACCGCGACACCACTGCCGCCGACGACCCCGAACCTGGCCACTTCGAGCGCGAGCTTCCGGAGCCGGGCGCTTGCCGGAGGGGGCGCGGGGATCACGGCGGCCCGGTGGGCGACCTGGGGCCGCCGCTCGGAGAGGTTCACTGTCACGGGTCCGGGTCCTCCATATTCATCCGACGATCAGGCCAAACCCTAGCCCAAATGTCCCGTTTAGCAGGAAAGGGTAAAATTCATGCCGGAATTCCCCTAGGGCTCGGCAAGAAAACGGACAGTCCCCGGACACGCGAACGGGGGCGCCCCGGGCCGGTCCGGCCCGGGGCGCCCCCGTCGTCGTACGCGTCGTACCTACGCGGGACCTACGAATGCGTCCGCAGCAGCGTCCGCATCGTCCGCATCGCCACCGACAGGTTCGCCAGGTCGAACGCGTCCGAGCCCTGGATCTCCTCCAGCGTCGTCCGCGCGCGGCCCAGGATCGCCGCGTTCTTCTCCTCCCACGCCTTGAAGCGCTGCTCGGGCGTGGAGGTGCCGTTGCCGACCGCCAGGACGTCGGCGGTGAGCGACGCGTGGGCCGCGTACAGGTCCTCGCGGATCGCCGCGCGGGCCATGGACTGCCAGCGGTCGGAGCGCGGCAGTTCGATGATGCGGTCCATGAGCTGGGTGATGCTCAGACGGTCGCCGAGGTCGTAGTACACCTCGGCGACGGCCATCGGGTTCTTGCCCATGCGGTCGGCCACCGAGACGATGTCGAGCGCCGGGAAGGCGGAGGAGAAGCCGGCCACGCGCGTGGCGAGCTCGTCCGGCACGCCGGCCGCCGTCAGCTCGTCGTAGATCTTCTGCCACCACTCCTGGTCCGCGCCGCGCAGCAGCTTGGGCAGCTCGTCCCAGACCTGCTTGACCCCGTCCTTGAAGAACGCGATCGTCTCGGTGAGCTGGAGCGGCTGCGGCCGGTTGTTGAGCAGCCAGCGCGTACCGCGCTCGACGAGGCGACGCGAGTGCAGGCGGATCCGGGTCTGGACGTCCGCGTCGACCTGGCTGTCGAGCGCCTCGACCGCGTCCCACACCGCGCTCGACTCGAAGATCGCACGGGCCGCGGTCTGCGCCCTGACGATCTCCTCCAGCGAGGCGCCGGTCTCCTCCCGCAGCCGGTGCAGGAAGCTCGTACCGCCCGTGTTGACCGTGTCGTTGACCAGGACGGTCGTCACGATCTCGCGGCGCAGCGCGTGCGTGTCGATCTGCTCGCGGAACTTCGTGCGCAGCGCCGTCGGGAAGTACGCGTGCAGCAGGCTCTGCAGATACGGGTCGTCGGGCAGCGAGGTGCCGAGCAGCTCGTCGGAGACCGTGATCTTCGTGTACGCGAGCAGGACGGCCGTCTCCGGACCGGTCAGGCCCTGGCTCGCGTTCAGCCGCTCACGGATCTGCCGGTCGCTGGGCAGGAACTCCAGGGCCCGGTCGAGGTGCTTCTCGCGCACCAGGTGACGCATGAAGCGCTGCTGGGCGTGGAGCATGTCCGGGGACTGGGCGAGCGCGTTGGCGATCGCCACGTTCTGCGCGTAGTTGTTGCGCAGCACCAGGTGGCCGACCTCGTCGGTCATCTCGGCGAGCACCTTGTTGCGCTGCTTGACGGTGAGGTCGCCCTCCGTGACCAGGGCGTTGAGCAGGATCTTGATGTTCACCTCGTGGTCGGAGGTGTCCACGCCCGCGCTGTTGTCGATGGCGTCGGTGTTGATCCGCCCGCCGCTGCGCGCGAACTCGATCCGGCCGAGCTGGGTCAGTCCGAGGTTGCCGCCCTCGCCGACGACGTCGACGCGCAGGTCGGCGCCGTCCACGCGGATGGCGTCGTTGGCCTTGTCGCCGACGTCCGCGTGCGACTCCGTGCTCGCCTTGACGTATGTGCCGATGCCGCCGTTCCACAGCAGGTCGACCGGCGCCTTGAGGATCGCCTTCATCAGGTCGGCCGGGGTCATCTTGGTGATGCCGGCCTCGATGCCGAGGGCCTCACGGATGTGCGCGTTGACCGGGATCGCCTTCGCGGTACGGGGGAAGATCCCGCCCCCGCCCGACAGCAGCTCGGTGTTGTAGTCGGCCCACGACGAGCGCGGCAGCTCGAACAGCCGGCGCCGCTCGGCGTACGACGTCGCCGCGTCCGGCTTCGGGTCGATGAAGATGTGCCGGTGGTCGAAGGCCGCCACCAGCCGGATGTGCTCGGACAGCAGCATGCCGTTGCCGAACACGTCACCGGACATGTCGCCCACGCCGACGACCGTGAAGTCCTCGGTCTGGGTGTTCACGCCCAGCTCCCGGAAGTGCCGCTTCACGGACTCCCAGGCACCGCGCGCCGTGATGCCCATCTTCTTGTGGTCGTACCCCGCCGAGCCGCCGGAGGCGAAGGCGTCCCCGAGCCAGAAGTTGTACGACTCGGCGACCTCGTTGGCGATGTCCGAGAACGTCGCCGTGCCCTTGTCTGCGGCGACCACGAGGTAGGTGTCGTCCTCGTCGTGCCGTACGACGTCCGCCGGGGGCACGACCTCGCCGGCGACCAGGTTGTCCGTGATGTCGAGCAGTGCGGAGATGAAGGTCTGGTAGCTGCGGATGCCCTCCGCGAGCCACGCGTCCCGGTCCACGGACGGATCGGGCAGCTGCTTGGCGACGAAGCCGCCCTTCGCGCCGACCGGCACGATGACGGTGTTCTTCACCATCTGCGCCTTGACCAGGCCGAGGATCTCGGTGCGGAAGTCCTCACGCCGGTCGGACCAGCGCAGACCACCGCGCGCGACCTTGCCGAACCTGAGGTGCACACCCTCGACGCGCGGCGAGTACACCCAGATCTCGTACGCCGGACGCGGCGCCGGGAGGTCCGGGATGGCCTGCGGGTCGAACTTCATGGAGACGTATTCGTGCGGCTTGCCGCCGAGCGCCTCCTGGAAGAAGTTGGTCCGCAGGGTCGCCTTGATCACCGTGAGGAAGGACCGCAGGATCCGGTCCTCGTCCAGCGAGGCGACCTGGTCGAGGGCGGCGTCCAGCTCCTCCAGCAGGGCGTCGGTCAGCTCGACGCCGGCCCGCTGGCGGTCCGGGGACATCCGCGCCTCGAAGAGGCTCACCAGCAGCCGGGTGGTGTGGACGTTGTTACGGAGGGTGTCCTCCATGTAGTCCTGGCTGAAGGTGGAACCGGCCTGGCGCAGGTACTTGGCGTACGCGCGCAGCACCATCGCCTGCCGCCAGTTGAGCCCGGCGCTCAGGACGAGGGCGTTGAAGCCGTCGATCTCGGCCTCGCCGGTCCAGGTGGCGGCGAACGCCTCCTGGAACCGCTCACGGCCGTCGTCGCCGAGGGAGTCCCCGTTGCCGCTCGCGGACTTGGGCAGACGCAGCCCGAAGTCGTAGATCCAGGCGGTCGTACGGTCCGAGCAGCGCAGCTCGTACGGGCGCTCGTCGGTGACCTCGACGCCCATCCGGTTGAGTGCGGGCAGGACCGCGGACAGCGAGACCTGCTCACCCGTGCGGTAGATCTTGAAGCGGCGCTCGGAGGGCGAGGCGCCCACCGGCTCGTACAGGCTGAGCGCGAAGTCTTTGCTCTGGTCGCTCGTGAGCTTTTGCAGGTGCACCAGGTCGGCGACGGCGGCGCGCGGCGTGTGGTCGGCCTTGTAGCCCTCGGGGAAGGCGTTGCCGTAGCGACGCAGCAGCTCGGCGGCGCGCTCCTCGCCGCACTCCGCGTTCAGTGCCTCGGCGAAGGCGTCGGCCCAGGAACGGGCGGCCTCCACGAGCCGCGCCTCGATGCGCTCCTTGTCGGCGTCGGACAGCTGCGGCAGCTCGGTGCCCTGCGGGACCCGGACCACGAAGTGCAGCCGGGACAGGATCGACTCGGTGTTCCAGGCCGTGAAGTCGACGCTGGTGCCGCCGAGCTCCTCCTTGAGGATGTCGATGATCCGCAGGCGCACGCCGGTGGTGTAGCGGTCGCGGGGCAGGTAGACGAGGGCCGAGTAGTAGCGCCCGTACTCGTCCTGGCGCAGGTAGAGCCGCAGCCGCCGACGCTCCTGGAGGTACAGCACGGAGGTGACGATGGAACGCAGCTCGTCCACGGGCGTCTGGAACAGCTCGTCGCGCGGGTAGGTCTCCAGGATCTGGAGCAGGTCGCGGCCGTCGTGGCTGTTGGGCGAGAAGCCGGCCCCCTTGAGGACCTCCTCGACCTTGCGCCGGATGACCGGCACGCGCCGCACGGACTCGGTGTAGGCGGCGGACGAGAACAGTCCGAGGAACCGCCGCTCCCCGATGACCTCGCCGTTCTCGTCGAACTTCTTCACGCCGACGTAGTCGAGGTAGGACGGGCGGTGCACGGTCGACCGGCTGTTGGCCTTGGTGAGGATGAGCAGCTTGTGCTCGCGGGCCTTGGCGCGGGCGTCGGCGGGCAGCCGCTCGAAGGAGGGGCTCACGGGGTGGCTGTCGTCACCGGCGTGGTGCGGGTCGGAGCGCAGGATGCCGAGCCCGGTGCCGGGTACGGCGGCCAGCGAGTCGTCGCCCCGCAGCTCGTACTCGCGGTAGCCGAGGAAGGTGAAGTGGTCGGCCGACAGCCAGCGCAGCAGCTCGCGGGCCTCTTCGACCTCCTGGTCACGCAGGTCGTCGGCGGTCGGCTCCTTGGGCAGCTCCTCGGCCATGCGCAGCGCCGCGTCGCGCATCTTCTCCCAGTCCTCGACGGCCTCACGAACGTCGGACAGGACGCGCAGCAGGTCGGCGGTGATCTGCTTCAGATCGGCGCGGTCGGTCTCGCGGTCGATCTCGACATGGATCCAGGACTCGAGCGCCGCGTCGTGCGGCAGCTCCCCGGCGGGCGGCGGGGCGAGGACGTCGATCAGCTTGCCGGTGAGGTCGCGGCGTACGACGACCTGGGGGTGGATGACGACGTGGATGCCGCGCCCCTGCCGCGACAGCTCGTTGGTGACCGAGTCGACGAGGAAGGGCATGTCGTCGGTCACGACCTCGACGACGGAGTGGCTGCACGTCCAGCCGTTCTCCTCGACGGTCGGCGTGTGGACCCGCACGTTGGCCGTGCCCTGTGGGCGGTTCTCGGCCAGCCTGTAGTGCGAGAAGGCGGCTCCGAAGACATCGACCGGGTCGCGGTCGGCAAGGTCCTCCGGGGCGGTGTGCAGGTAGTAGCGCCGGAGGAACGCGAGCACGGTGTCCCGGTCCGGGATTCCGTCGCCCGTCGTTCCAGTCGGTAGGTGCCCCCCGACCGGACTGTTCTCAGCTACGCGAGCAGCCCTCTCGAGCAGCTCGGCCTTTGCTTCGTCCAGCTTGGTCTGCATTGTCCTCTGGCTCCTGTCGCGCGCCGTTGCGTGACGTAGAAGAAAGTACGGTCTCTTCTCCGACGTAACGCCGTGACGCGGGGTGTCCGGTCTGGTCCGACGCTATGCCGCATGGAGAGATGAGCGGGGGGTTATCGGCCATTCTCGGCACCTGCGGCGGCTGTGACGCTGCTCTCGGCAACGCCATCGGCCCAGGTACCCCGAGCATGCCGTCCCACCCGCGGAGACCAGCGACCGCCCGGTCACGGATGTCGTCCGTGCTCACCGGGCGCGGGGCAGGGGCGCCAATGCCCCCGCGAGATATCGCGCTGATCACGCCACAAGGCTATCGCTCCCGACGGGGGCCCCGTCATGAGCCGTATGTGTACAAAAGCGGGGGTGGAACTTTGACGTTCTGCACAGGGGCGGAGGAGCGGTTTTCCCACTAGGTCCTGTGGTCACGTTCTGAGCGCTGCCGTCACGTTTTGGCCGTCCGGGAGGGCGGGGCCTGGTGGCGCCTGGCGGGGGCACGGCGACCGTCGAGGGGCTGGGGCACACGGCATCGGGCGTGTGCAGTCGCGAGGCATCGCGTCCGGTCGTGGCGTGAGGCCTCACGCCGCAACGCACCGCAACGCACCGCAACGTGATGACAGTGCTCGCCTGGCACATCCAGCGGCTGCCTACCTGTGGCGAGGGTGCTGACACCCTCGCCCTCGCCCCTGGCCTCGCCCTCCCGCAGCAGCCGCACGCCGGACGGCGTCACGCCGCCAGTCGGCCGGCCTCCTCGACCGCCTCCGCCAGCGTGTCCACCACGGGCACACCGACTCCTTCGAGGCTGGCGCGGCTGTGGGAGCCGCCCGTGTAGAGGACTGCCTGCGCACCGACGTGCAGAGCGGCGACCGCGTCGTCGGCCGCGTCCCCGATCACCACCGTGCGCGCCGGATCGACGCCCGCGACGCCCGCGAGCGCGCCTATGTGCCGCACCATGTGCTCGGCCTTGCTGCCGCCGGAGGGGCCGGTCCGCCCGTCGACGCGTATGAAGTGCGGCTCGATCCCGAATCCCCGTACCAGCGGGACCAGTTCGTCATGGACGTACATGCTGAGGATCGACTGGCTGTGCCCCGCCGACTGCCACTCCACGAGCAGCTCCGCCGCTCCCTCGGTGAGCCCGCAACCGACCCTGTGCTCCGCGTAGTACCGGTGGAAGATCTCGTCCATGATCTCCCACTCGGCGTCCGTCGGCAGGCGCCCGATCAGCCGCTCGTAGAACTTCGGCACCGGCACGCAATAGAGCGCCCTGTACCGCTCGAGCGTGATCGGCTCGAGCCCCAACTCCGCGAACGCCGCGTTCGTCGCCCCGATGATCGCCGCATTGTCATGGAACAGGGTCCCGTTCCAGTCCCAGACGATGTGCGCTGCTCCGTGCATCCCCATACCAAGAACGTACCCGCCCCCACTGACAATCAAGGTCGGCGCACGTCGGACCGACTGCGAATGCCCGTGCGCCCCGCCCCCGGACCGCCCTCGGCCTGTCCCCGCAGGCCCCTCCAGCTCCTGCTCCCGCGCCCCGCAGGCCCCCTCAGCCCTCCAGCCCCACGAGGTTCGGGATCTCCTGCCTGGCGTACCAGAGCAGTTCGTGGTCCTCGGCCCCGTCCACGACGAACTGCGCGGCGTCGTCCCCGCCGTCCGCCGCGGCCAGCGCCTCCACGGCGGCGGTCACGTCCGCCTCCGCGTCGCCGGAGTCGACATGGACCGCGGCCGCCTTGGCCAGCGGTACGGCCCCGGCGACCCGCACCTCGCCGAGCGCCGCCGGGTCCAGCCCCAGGTCCGGGTCGGCGCTCGCCGCGCCGTCGGCCACGTCGACCGCGACCACGACCCGGCGCCGCACGGCACCGGGGTCCGCCGCCAGCAGCCGCAGGGAGGCGAGCGCGGCCCGGTTCAGCGCCGCGTACTCCAGCTCCTCGATGTCCTCGGAGAGGTACCACTCGCGCAACGCGGGCGTGACGGCGTACGCGACGAACGGTCCCGCTCCCAGCTCACCCGTCTTGTACGCCTCGGCGAGACCGGAGAGGGTCAGGGGGACGTAGACGCGCATGGCGAGCCGCTTTCGTAGTCGGTAAGGGGCGGCCGGAAGGCCCGTGGGGAGGGCTCCGAGGAGATCGTTCCCGCGCCCCGGCAGTCACCCCAGGATACGTGCGCGAGTCCCCTTTCGGGTCCCGCCCCGCACCCTCCGGGGCGTCCACCCACGGCCCCGTGGATCACCCGGTGCGCCCCAGGAACGCCAAGGTTTTCGCCCCCGCCACTCACTCTGATAGGTGAAGATTCCGGCCGCTCCGGCGCGCACCCGCCGTCCTTGCAGCACCCGTCCCCCGCCCCGTACAAGATCCCCAACGCGAAGTTACCGCCCGGTATCAACCGGGCTCGCGGACCGCTCAACCGCTCACGGAACGGGGACACCGCATGAACAAGGTGATGACCAGGACGAAGCGCCACCCGGGCATCCGCCCGCCCGTCCGCCACGACACCCGTCGCCCGGGCAGCACACCACGGCGTACGGCCCCCGGCGGCAGCCCGCCGCGGACGGCGTCGGCCGGCGCCCCGCACCCCCGCCCCACCGACCTCTTCGCCGACCGGCTCCTCTCCGTCCTGAGCGGCCGCCGACCGGTGCACAGCATGCTCCGCCACACCGCGGGCCGCGCCTACGACGAACTGGCCTGGCTGGCCGAACGCGGCCCCCTGCGCGCCCGCGGCACCAACCCGGTCGTCCGCGACATCGGCTACTACGTCCCGCGCCCCGGAGCGATCGAGGCCTTCGCGCGCATCGGCGCTGGCGACCAGCTCCGCGCGATGGCGTTCCGCCTGGAGTACGGGCCCGACAACCGCTGGCGCTGCACGGCGGTGGAACTGGGCGGTCCCCGCATGCCGCACATGGACGACGACTAGGAACCCCGGCCAGGGACCACGAGCAGAAGCGACAAACAGAAGCGACGAACAGAAAGCAACGCGCCGAAGCAACGCGCCGAAGCGGCAACACGGGCCGGCGACGCGCAACGCAGAGGGCCGGACACCCACAGGTGCCCGGCCCTCAGAACCGCCACGTCACTGCCGACCCGCCGGGGGCAGAGCCCCGGCCGACGTCACTTCTTGCGGCGCCGCCCGCCCTTGGACTGCTTGCGGCGCTCCGCACGCGTGAGGCCGTCCGCCTCGGACCGCACGGGCTCTTCGTCGTCGTCGCTGCTGAAGTCGCCCTCGATGATGCCGCCCTCGCCGTCCACGGTCGGCGCGGAGAAGTGCAGCCGGTCCGGCCGCTGCGGGGCTTCGAGCCCCTTGGCGCGGATCTCCGGACGGGCGCCCGCCTGCGCCGGCACCGCGTCCTCCTTCTCCAGCGAAGGCTTCTCGTCCTCGACCGGGACCTCCTCGACCTGCTGCTCGACCTGGACCTCCAGGTTGAACAGGTAGCCGACGGACTCCTCCTTGATGCCGTCCATCATGGCGGTGAACATGTCGAAGCCCTCGCGCTGGTACTCGACCAGCGGGTCCTTCTGCGCCATCGCGCGCAGGCCGATGCCCTCCTGGAGATAGTCCATCTCGTAGAGGTGCTCGCGCCACTTGCGGTCGAGGACCGACAGAACGACCCGGCGCTCCAGCTCACGCATGATCTCGGAGCCGAGCTGCGTCTCACGCTGCTCGTACTGCTCGTGGATGTCGTCCTTGATGGACTCGGAGATGAACTCGGCCGTCAGACCGGCACGGTCGCCGGCCGCCTCCTCCAGCTCATCAACGGTGACCTTCACCGGGTAGAGCTGCTTGAAGGCGCCCCACAGCCGGTCGAGGTCCCACTCCTCGGCGAAGCCCTCGGCGGTCTCCGCCTCGATGTAGGCGTCGATCGTGTCGTCCATGAAGTGGTGGATCTGCTCCTGCAGATCCTCGCCCTCCAGGACGCGGCGGCGCTCGCCGTAGATGACCTCGCGCTGCCGGTTGAGGACCTCGTCGTACTTGAGGACGTTCTTGCGGGTCTCGAAGTTCTGCGTCTCGACCTGCGACTGGGCGGACGCGATCGCGCGCGTGACCATCTTGTTCTCGATCGGCACGTCGTCGGGGACGTTCGCCATCGACATCACGCGCTCGACCATCTGGGCCTTGAACAGCCGCATCAGGTCGTCGCCCAGGGAGAGGTAGAAGCGGGACTCACCGGGGTCGCCCTGGCGGCCGGAACGACCGCGCAGCTGGTTGTCGATACGCCGCGACTCATGGCGCTCGGTGCCCAGCACGTAGAGACCGCCGAGTTCCTTGACCTCTTCGAACTCGGCCTTGACGGCCTTCTCGGCCCGCTCCAGGGCGGCGGGCAGCGCCGCGGCCCACTCCTCGATGTGCTCCTCGGGGTCGAGGCCGCGCTGGCGCAGCTCCGCCTCGGCGAGGTCATCGGGGTTGCCGCCGAGCTTGATGTCCGTACCACGGCCGGCCATGTTCGTGGCGACCGTCACGGCGCCCTTGCGGCCGGCCTGGGCGACGATCGTCGCCTCACGGTCGTGCTGCTTCGCGTTCAGCACCTCGTGCTGGATGCCGCGCTTGGAGAGCTGCTGCGAGAGGTACTCGGACTTCTCGACCGAGGTGGTGCCGACGAGGATCGGCTGGCCCTTCTCGTGCTTCTCCGCGATGTCGTCGACCACCGCGTCGAACTTGGCCACCTCGGTGCGGTAGATCAGGTCCGACTGGTCCTTGCGGACCATCGGCTTGTTCGTCGGGATCGGGACGACGCCGAGCTTGTAGATCTGGTGGAACTCGGCGGCCTCGGTCATCGCCGTACCGGTCATGCCGGAGAGCTTGTTGTAGAGGCGGAAGAAGTTCTGCAGGGTGATCGTGGCGAGCGTCTGGTTCTCGTCCTTGATGTCCACCCCTTCCTTCGCCTCGATCGCCTGGTGCATGCCCTCGTTGTAGCGGCGGCCGGCGAGGATACGGCCGGTGTGCTCGTCGACGATCATGACTTCGCCGTCGATGACGACATAGTCCTTGTCCTTCTTGAAGAGCTCCTTGGCCTTGATGGCGTTGTTCAGGTAGCCCACCAGCGGCGTGTTCACCGACTCGTAGAGGTTGTCGATGCCCAGCCAGTCCTCGACCTTGGCGACACCGGACTCGTGGATGGCGACGGTGCGCTTCTTCTCGTCGACCTCGTAGTCCCCGGTCTCCTCGATGCCCTTGAGGGTGTTGCCCGCCTCGCCCTTCTTCAGGCGGGTGACCAGCTTGGCGAAGTCGCCGTACCACTTGGTGGCCTGGTCGGCCGGTCCGGAGATGATCAGCGGCGTACGGGCCTCGTCGACGAGGATGGAGTCGACCTCGTCGACGACCGCGAAGTTGTGGCCGCGCTGCACCAGTTCGTCCTGGGACCACGCCATGTTGTCGCGCAGGTAGTCGAAGCCGAACTCGTTGTTCGTGCCGTACGTGATGTCGCACCCGTACTGCTCGCGGCGCTGGGCCGGCGTCATGTTGGCGAGGATGCAGCCGACGCTCAGACCCAGGAACTTGTGGACGCGGCCCATCATCTCGGAGTCGCGCTCGGCCAGGTAGTCGTTGACCGTGATGAGGTGGACGCCGTCTCCGGAGAGCGCGTTCAGATACGCGGGCAGGGTGCCGACGAGCGTCTTGCCCTCACCGGTCTTCATCTCGGCGACATAGCCGAGGTGGAGCGCGGCGCCGCCCATCATCTGCACGTCGTAGTGCCGCTGGCCCAGAACGCGCTTGGCCGCCTCGCGGACGGTGGCGAACGCCTCGGGCAGCAGGTCGTCGAGGCTCTCGCCGTCGGCGTACCGCTGCTTGTACTCATCGGTGAGGGCCCGCAGCTCGGCGTCGGAGAGGTCGACGAAGTCCTCTTCGATGGAGTTGACCTGGTCCGCGATGCGGTGCAGCTTGCGCAGGATCTTGCCTTCGCCTGCACGCATGATCTTTGAGAGGACGGACACGGGGGTTGGTCTCCTTGCCGGTCGGGCCTGGGACGGTTGGTTTCCATTGACATGACTGAGCAACGGCCATCGTAAGCGAGGACCCCGCCGCGCCGGGAGGTCTGCCGCTGACAGCCACTAGGACAACGGGCGGGCGTGGCGGAAGGTGCCGCGTCGACAGCACGAAAAGTGACGACGCCCTGACACAGCGCAAAACGATGGCGCCGCTCGTCACGCCCGGAGCAGAATCGGGCGATGGAACCCGCCACGCTGACCACCGATCGTCTTGTCCTGCGCACCGTGGGCACCCAGGACACCGACGCCGTGTACGAGGCAGCCCAGGACCCCGAGATCCAGCGCTGGACCACGATCCCGTCGCCCTACCTTCCGGAGCACGCGGCGAGCTTCACGGATCAGCTGGTGCCCGAAGGCTGGGCGAACGGCTCCATGTTCACGTTCGGCGTCTTCCTCCCCTCCGGCGAACTGGCCGGCATGCTCGCCCTCTCCATGCGCGCCCTCGGCGTGAGCGAGGTCGGCTTCTGGGCGACGAAGGAGCACCGCGGCAACGGCTACATCACCGAGGCCGTCCTCGCCGCCTCCCACTGGGCGTTCACCCGGATGTCGATCGACCGCGTGGAATGGCGCGCGCAAGTGGGCAACACGGGCTCCCGCGCAGTGGCCGAACGCGCCGGCTTCACGATCGAGGGCACCCTCCGCTCAGCGATCAACAACAAGGGAGTACGGCGGGACTGCTGGGTCGGCTCCCTGTTGCCGTCGGACCTGGGACTGCCGTCGACAGCGCCGTACCTTCCGACGCCGCGCTAGGGCCCGGATCCCCGTCTCCCCAGCTCAGCCCCCATTGTCAGTGCCACCCCCTACCGTGTGACCATGCCGAGCCTGCCGCGCCCCACCGCCGAACTCTCCGCTGACGACGCCCGCCGCATCGCCCTGCGCGCGCAGGGATTTTTGGGCGCCCCCGACCGTAGGGCGGGCGTGCGCGGCGTGCTCCGCCACCTCGGAGCGGTCCAGCTCGACACGATCTCGGTGCTCGCCCGCTCGCACGAGCTGATCCCGTACGCCCGCCTGGGCGCGGTGGGCCGCAAAACGGTCGAGCGGGCGTACTGGACCACCGCATCCGCCGACGCCTCCCCGGCACACCCCCACGCGTTCGAGTACTGGTCGCACGCGGCCTGCATCCTCCCCATCGAGGAGTGGCCCCACTTCGCCTTCCGCCGCCGCGCCTACCGCGCCCGCCCGCACTGGAACCACGAGCTGCCGGACGGCACGTACGACCAGGTCATCAAGCAGCTCCGCACGGAAGGCCCGCTCACCGCGACCGAGTTGGGCGGCGCGAAGAAGACCAGCGAGTGGTGGGACTGGTCGGGCACGAAGGTCGCCGTGGAGCGCGCGCTCATGTACGGCGAGGTGGTGTGCGTCGAGCGCCGCGGCTGGAAGCGGGTGTACGACCTGGCCGAGCGTGCCGTCCCAAAGACGCTGCTGCACGACGAGTTGGACGACACCGAGTGCCTGCGCCGTCTCGTCCGCCTCGCGGGCCAGTCCCTGGGCGTGGGCACACGCGCGGACATCGCCGACTACCACCGTCTCAAGGGCGAGCAGTTCGACGCGGTGATCGCGGACTCGGGTCTGGTGCCGGTGGCGGTCGAGGGCTGGTCCAAGCCGGCCTGGGCGGACCCGGCGGCGCTGGAGACGGCCCCGCGCGGCCGCCACCGCACGACGCTCCTGTCCCCCTTCGACTCCCTGGTCTGGGAGCGGGCGCGCACAGAGCGGATCTTCGGCTTCACCCACCGCCTGGAGGCATACGTCCCGAAGCCGAAGCGGATCTACGGCTACTTCGCGATGCCGGTGCTCGCGGGCGGGCAGCTGATCGGCCGCGTGGACCCCGCGCGCGAAGGCAGCACCCTGGTCGCCAAGCAGGTGACCCTGGACGGCCCCACGGCGGTCCCGGGAGTGGCGCAGGCCCTGGTGGAGGCCGCGACCTGGGTGGACTGCACGGACGTACGAGTGGAGCGGGTGGACATCCCGGAACTGCGCGAGCCCCTCGTCAGGGAACTGGCCCGCACCCTGGGATGACCCCGGGCGAACGCCTGTCGGGTGCCGCTACCGGATCTCGAGGATCTTCTCCCGCATCGCGTACACCACCGCCTCCATCCTGGAGTGCAGTTGCAGCTTCTCCAGGATGTTGCGCACATGGTTCTTCACGGTGTTCTCGGAGATGAACAGCTCCTTCGCGATATCGCGGTTGTTCATCCCGGTGGCGACCAGCTTGAGGACTTCCAGTTCGCGGTCCGTGAGCCGCGGCGCGGGCACCAGACGGCGCTCGTCCGTCCGCTGGATCATCGACTTGAACTCGGTGAGGAGTTTCGACGCCATGGAAGGGCTGATCTGCGACTGCCCGTCGGCGACCGCGCGAATGGCCGTGGCCACCTCGTCCGTGGAGATCTCCTTGAGGAGATAACCGGTCGCGCCCGCCTTGATCGCGTCGTAGAGATCGGCCTCTTCGTCGCTGATCGTCAACATGATGATCTTCGCGCTGGGCGCCACCTCCTTGATGGAGGTGCACGCCTCGATCCCGCCGCGCTTGGGCATCCGTACGTCCATCAGCACGATGTCGGGCAGCAGATCCGCGGCCTTGTCCACGGCCTCCGCGCCGTCGCCGGCCTCTCCGACGACCTGGATGTCCTCCTCGGCCGCGAGCACGATCTCCAGACCGCGGCGGAAGAGGGCGTGGTCGTCCACGACAAGGACTCGGATGGGCTCCTTGCCCGGAGAGTCCGCGTCCGGGCCCATGCCGACGACGCCGCCGTCGGCATCGTCGTCCCGCATCGGTCCGAAGCTGTCCGCCATGGTTCCTCCCCCTGAAGGCTGTGGCCTGTAGTCCTGTGCCATCGCCAACCCAAGGCAACGGCCCACCGGTTGGGCCGGTGCGGCCATGATTCCATGCCCGGACGACAGTGCGGTGACAGACCGCGGTGCGAACGGGGCGCACACCGGTGCCCCTGGGGGCGCACACGCACTCCAGGGGCACCGATCCAGTTGTCAGCCGGCGAGGTCAGCCGCCGAGTGCACCGCCCGCGTCGGCCGACTGCGCCTGGGCGACCATCGGGTCCGTGCTGAGGTGGATGACGCCGTAGTCGTATGCGTGCCGCCGGTAGACGACACTGGGCTCCTTGGTCTCGGAGTCGACGAACAGATAGAAGTCATGCCCGACCAGCTCCATCTCGTAGAGCGCCTGGTCGAGCGACATCGGGGAAGCAACGTGGGTCTTCTCGCGGACCACGAGGGGGCCTTCGCCCTTGACCTCGAGCGAGCCGATCTTCTTGGTCGGGATACCGTCCGACTCCGCCTCACTGACGATGCCGCCGCTCCCGTTCAGCGTCGCTGCGCCCGGAACGGTGTCGGCGACGTCCGCGGCGGAGAGCCTGCCCGCACCGCGGCGGGTGTGGCGCTTGTCGTGCTCCTTGCGCAGCCGGGCTTCGAGCTTGTCCGCCGCCAGGTCGAGCGCCGCGTACGGATCGCTGGCCGCTGCCTCCGCCCGGATCACCGGTCCGCGGGAGCGGAGCGTGATCTCCACTCGGTCGCAACGGTCGGCCTGCCGGGGGTTGGGCTCCTTGGACACCTCGACGTCGAGGCTGATCACCTTGCCATCGAGCTTCTGGATCTTCTCCAGCTTCAGCTTCTCGGCCACGTGCTTGCGGAACCGCTCGGGCACCTCGGTCTTGCGGCCCTTGACGACGATGTCCACGCAGAACTCCGTTCCCGGATCACTCCGCATCCCTGGCGGAGCATCTCCCTTTTGCACCAGGCCCCGGTGAGCACCGGAACCTCGGACTCGGTGACGTCCACCTCCTCCTCCCCCGTGGGCGAGATCTCCACCCCACCGGTGCGGGTGATTGCAGAAAACCCGCGGCACGGCATTCGGATATGCGAGGTGCGGGCTGTGCCATTCCCTCACAACCGAACATATCTCGCCTGGACGGATGTCGTCACCCTCTACCGCGGCGTACCTCCGTTCAGGTGAAATTACCCTCTGGTTACCTGCAACGATGCAAGTTCGTGGTCAGTTCCAGTTTATTTCGAAAGCGTCCGGAGAAGCTGCGACAACGGCTGCTCGGACCCCGTCTCCGGCATCGCTCGTACGCGCCATTCTCCGTACGGCTTCTGTCCGCTCCGGCTCCGTCACTGTCGCTCCCACCATCCGTTCTCCCGTTGTTTCCCGCGTTCCTTCTCCGTACACCTGCGTGTCCGCCATCGCGGCCCGCACCGCGCGGGCCGCCTCCGCCAGCGAAGCGCCGGTCGTCATCAGGTCGTCGACGAGCACGACCCGCCCCCCACCGGCCAGCAGCCGGGCGCCCCCGGCGGCCACCTCCAGCGCGCCCGCGAGATTCGCCAGCCGCTGCCGGGCGTTGAGCCCCGACTGGTCTGCCACGAACCGCCGCTGCCGCAGCACGGCCGCCACCCGCGCCACCGTCCCGGCCCGCCGCAGCTCTCCCGCCGCCGCGAGCGCGATCCGCCGCGCGGGATCATGCCCCCGCGCCCGCACCACCCGCCGCGACGACGGCACCGGAACCAGCAGCACGGACTCCCGCACGACGCCGCCTCCGGGCCGCACCGGCCCGTCCCCGCACCAGGGCCTCGCAGACCCCAGCCCCGCCCGCACAGCCCCCGCCAGAGCCGTCCCCAGCGGTCCTGCCAGCGCCAGCGCACCGCGTTCCTTGTGCGCGAGGAGCGCCGCCCGCACCCCGCCCTCGTACGCCGCCGACGCGTGCACGACAGGCAGCCCCGACGGCTCCGGCTCCGGTCGCACCCGGCACGGCGCGGCCCCGTGAAGGGCGGCACGGCACTCCGGGCAGAGCACCGTACGAGGCTTGCCGCAGCCTCCGCACTCGGCCGGCAGCACCAGATCCGTGAGGTCCTGCCACCACCCCCGCATGCCCACCACTGTGCCAATGCCCGCGCTGTCCTGCCAGACCTGTGGACAACTCCCTGTGGACAACCGGCCACCATCGCCACAGGCCGTCACCCACACGGGGGACGGCCTGTGACGCGGAAGCCTCGAATGGCCTCTCACCTGGGACAACGGGGCTCAGCCCGGATAGACCGGAGCCGTCCCCTCCTTCATGACCTTCTGCCACTGCGCTCCGGACGACAGCCGTACGATCCCGTCCTCCGAGTACGCCACCAGCGGCAGCCGCTCGTCCTCGGACGCCGCGATCTGCTGCACGCCGGTCAGCGAGGCGGGCGCCGAGCCCGACGGCGTGGAGCCGTCGACCTGGACGTACCGCATCTGCTGCACACCGCCCTTCTCGCGCCCGACCACCACGAGCCGGCTGTCCCCGGCCCACGACATGGCCGTGACCTCCTCCAGCTGCGGTGTCACGGAGTGCAGTTCGAGAATCGACACATCGGCGCGCTCATCGGCCTTGGTCTCCCGCTCGATACGTCCGATCTGCAGAGACGTCTTGCCGTCCCGTTCCACGATCAGCGCGATCCGCACGCCGTCGGCAGCCACTCGTACGGCGTCGATGCGCCCGTCGAGCCTGGGCGTGCGCACCTCCAGCGGTTCGCCCGAGCCCTTCTGCAACAGGAGCAGCCGGGACTTCGCCGGGTCCCGGTCGGCCACCCACAGGTCACCTCCGCCGTCCCAGCTGGGAGTCGTCAGCCGGTCCTTCTCGGTCGTGCCCGCACTGTGCACGACCGCCTCGCCGAGCGAGGCACCCGACACCAGCGACCCGACGTACAGCGAGCTCCCGTCGAACGAGACCCCGGCCGCGGTGACCTCGTCACGCGAGACCGCCGCAGCGCGCAGCTTCTTGGCACCCTCACCCAGCGCCCCAGGCACCGGATCCGGGTCCTTGCCGTTGCTGCTGCCGGACAACCGCACGAGCCGCTGCTCGCCGTCGATGAAGTACTCGTACTCGCCCGACTTGCCCGTGCCGTGCGAGGCGATGCTCTCGGCCTCGGCCTCCCCGAGATCGCACAGCGTGGACCCGTCGGACCGCTGCAGCTCCACCTCGTCCACACCCGTGGGCGTCAGATCCTTGAGCGTGAACAGAAGTTGGGCCGCCATCTTGGTGCACTGCGCCCGTCCGACGCGGTCGGCCTTCTTGTTCAGCGGCACCGTCAGCTTGTTCTGGTCGTCGGGCGCCAGCGACGTGACGCCCTTCTTCAGCCCCGTGTCGGTGGGGAAGCTCGACCTCGCCACCGGCGCCAGCCAGCGCGTGGGGCCCTTCAGCAGCTCGGTGACCATCGCCGTCACCGGGTCCACCTTGCCGCGTACGTACACCGGGTCCGCGACGGTGCCCAGCTGACCGCTCGTCCCGGCGGGCACGTTCGAGGCGAAGTAGTACTTGTTGACGGACTTGTAGTTGCGTTCGAAGTCGGACTTGCCCATCACCACGCCCTGCGGGAGCGCGTCGATGCGCCACTGCCCGGTCTTCCGCTGCAGCGTGAGATGCACCGTCCCGGTGTAGTCACCCGAGTCCGGCGCATACGCGTGCTGCCCGTCCACCTTGGCGAGCCTGCTGCCCGTCAGCGTGTACGCGAAGTCGTCGCCGGTCTCCCGGTTCCTCGTGCGCTCCGGCTCGGGATTCGGCCCGTCGGCGAGCACGGTGGTGGACTTGTAGGGCCGCCACTGCTTCGAGGCATCGCCGGTGAGGTACTCCCGCGCCGTCTCATACTGCGGGTCGTCGCTGGTCAGCGCCTCCAGGAAACCCTGGACGATCTCAGCGGGCGCGGCATCCTCACGCGGCGGCATCGCGAACACCCGGACCTGCGCGTCCTGCCGGGGCGTCGACTCGACACCCCGCAGATCCCCGCTGTCCGGCATCGAGGCGCACCCCGTCAGCAGCACGGCACCACAGCCGACGTACGCCCCCAGCCGCAGCGCGCGCCGTCGGCCGCCCCCCTCAGCGCCCACGAAATGCCTCCCCTTGCCCGCTGCCGCTCTCGGGCGGCTCCTGTGTGCTCCGTCCCCCGCTCGCCGGGGGCGTGTCGTTCTGCTTGCGTGCGCCGCCCGCGGGCCGCGGCACCACCCGCGCGCCGTTACCGGGCAGCGCGGTGGGGTCGGCTGTGGGGGTCGCCGTCGCCAGCCGCGGCGCCATGGGCGCGCGCGGGGGCATCTGCGGCGGCGCGTTCTCACCGGCGGGCTGGACGGGCACCGTGGCGAGCTTGCCGGAGCCGCCGAGCGGCAGACCGGCACCATTAAGTCCACGATTACGCCGCGAGTCCTTGGGCTCCAGCGGTATCGGGGATCCCCGCAGCGGCTCGTCCGCGGTCCGCGGCAGCGTCAGCCGGAACTGCGAACCGCCGCCCGGCTCACCCCATGCCTGCAACCAGCCGCCGTGCAGCCGGGCGTCCTCCAAGGCGATGGACAGCCCGAGGCCCGTACCACCGGTGGTACGCGCGCGTGCCGGATCCGCCCGCCAGAAACGGCTGAACACCCGGGTCGCCTCGCCGGGCTTGAGCCCCACCCCGTAGTCACGCACCGCGACAGCGACCGCGCCGCCCGCAGCGGCGAGCTTGACCACCACGTCCTTGCCCTCACCGTGCTCCACGGCGTTGACCACGAGATTGCGCAGCACCCGCTCGACGCGCCGGGCGTCCGCCTCGGCCACCACGGGCTGCTGGTCACCGACGACACGTATGTGCGTGCCCTTCCGCTCGGCGAGCGGCTCGGCCCCGCTGACGACCCGCCGGACGACCTCCCGCAGGTCGATCGCGTCCGCCTCCAGCGCCGCCGCGCCCGCGTCGAAGCGGCTGATCTCCAGCAGATCCGCGAGCAGCGACTCGAACCGGTCCAGCTGGTCGGCGAGCAGTTCCGCGGACCGCGCGGTCACCGGATCGAAGTCCACGCGCGCCTCATGGATGACGTCGGCCGCCATCCGCACGGTCGTCAACGGCGTACGCAGCTCGTGCGACACGTCCGACACGAACCGCCGCTGCATCCGCGAGAGGTCCTCCAGCTGCTGAATCTTCAACTGAAGGTTCTGCGCCATCTTGTTGAAAGCCTCGCCGAGGCGCGCGATGTCGTCCTCGCCCGTGACCTTCATACGTTCTTGCAGGTGCCCGGCGGACAGCCGCTCGGCGATCCCCGCAGCCATCCGTACCGGCGTGACCACCTGGCGCACCACCAGCCAGGCGATGGCCCCGAGCAGCACCACGACGAACAGGCCCGCCGTCGCCAGTGTCCCCTTGACCAGGCTGAGCGACTTCTCCTCCTGGGTGAGCGGGAAGAGGTAGTACAGCTGGTAAGGGTCGCCGTTGGGGTCGTTGACCTGCTTGCCGATGATCAGCGCCGGCTGCGCCTCACGGCCGTGATCGGTGTAGACGATGCGGGTGTAGCTCTGGGCCACGCCCAAGCCGGCGTCGACGCGTTTCCGCAGGCCTTCCGGCACGCTGAGGCTGGGTTCGACGCCGCCCGACGCGCGCGGCCCCAGACCCCTGTTCTCGTTGTCCGCGGCCCTGGTGCTGAGCGTCACGACGTCGAAGGCGCCCTGGCCGCCGCTGGAGAGCGAGGCCACCAGGTCAGTCATCCAACCGCTGACGTTCTGCACGGGGGTGCCGGCCGCTCCGGCGTTTTCGTCCCCGCCGCTCGCGCTCGCCGTGCTGTCGGCCCTCTGCCCGGCGACGGTGAACCCGCCCACGGCCTGACTCTGGGATGCCTTCACCTTGGCGTCCAGCAAACCGTTGCGCACCTGCCCGATGACCACGAAGCCCAGCAGGAGCACCACGCCCAGCGACATCAGCAACGTGGTGACGACGATCTTGAGCTGGATGTTGCGCCGCCACAGCCGCATCACGGGCAGCAGCGGACGACGCACCCAGCGCATGACGAGCCGGAGGACCGGGCTGCCCTGGACTCCGCCCTGCAGCAGCCCGCCCTCCATGAACCGTCCCCAGCGAGAGCCCGTCATCTTTCGGCCGACAGGCCGCCCCGAACGGGCCCCCGGCTGTCCGGGTGCCGAAGCGGCACTGTCCCGGGACATGTCAGCTCGGTCCGGCCTTGTAACCGACGCCACGGACGGTCACCACGATCTCCGGCCGCTCCGGGTCCTTCTCGACTTTGGAGCGCAGCCGCTGTACATGCACGTTGACCAGGCGGGTGTCCGCCGCGTGCCGGTAGCCCCAGACCTGCTCGAGCAGGACCTCACGCGTGAACACCTGCCACGGCTTGCGGGCCAGCGCCACCAGCAGATCGAACTCCAGCGGCGTCAGCGCGATCGACTGCCCGTCCCGCTTCACGGAGTGACCCGCCACATCGATGACCAGGTCACCTATGCCGAGCTGCTCGGGCGCCGGCTCCTCGGACCTCCGCAGCCGCGCCCGGATACGGGCCACCAGCTCCTTTGGCTTGAACGGCTTCACGATGTAGTCGTCCGCGCCCGACTCCAGGCCCACCACGACATCGACGGTGTCGCTCTTGGCCGTGAGCATCACGATCGGCACCCCGGACTCCGCCCTGATCAGGCGGCACACCTCGATACCGTCCCGGCCGGGCAGCATCAGGTCCAGGAGCACAAGATCGGGCTTGGACTCACGGAAAGCGGCCAGCGCCTTGTCGCCGTCGGCTACAAAAGACGGCTCAAAACCTTCACCACGCAACACAATGCCGAGCATCTCGGCCAGTGCGGTGTCGTCATCGACGACAAGGACTCGTCCCTTCATAAACGACATCATCCCATTAGCTAATCGTTACCTGGCGTGACCTGGCACACAGCTCGGCGAGCGCCGATGCCGTGACGGGCGAGACGGCGCCCTCTTCGGTGACGATCGCCGTCACCAGCTCGGGCGGCGTCACGTCGAACGCCGGGTTGTACGCCTGGGTCCCCAGTGGTGCCACCGGTATCCCGCCTCCTGCTTCCGCTCCCGCCACCGGCACCTGGGGTGCTGTGACCTCGGTCACTTCATGACCGGCACGCTGTTCGACCTCGATGGATGCCCCGTCCGGGGTGTCCGGATCCACCGTCGTCACCGGCGCCACCACAATGAACGGCACATGGTGATACCTGGCAAGGACCGCGAGCGGATAGCTCCCCACCTTGTTCGCCACCGAACCGTCGGCCGCGATGCGATCGGCCCCGATCAGCACCGCGTCCACTTCCCCCGCCGCGAACAGCGAGCCGGCCGCGTTGTCCGTGAGCAAGGTGTACGCCATCCCGTTGCGCGCCGCCTCGTACGCCGTCAGACGAGCACCTTGCAGCAAAGGCCGCGTTTCGTCCACCCACAGCCTGCGCAGCCGCCCCTCCCGGTGCGCCGCCAACGCCACCGCGAACGCCGTTCCCTCACCCCCGGACACCAGCGCCCCGGTGTTGCAGTGCGTCAGCAGCCGGTGCCCACCGCCCGGCAGCAGCTCGTCGAGCAGCGCAAGGCCGTGCTCAGCCATCCGCGCGCTCGCCTCGGCGTCCTCCCGGTGCAGCGCCCGCGCCGCCTGGAGTGCCGCCGCCGCGGCCCGCTCCGGATCACCGCCCCCGGCGAGCGCGTCCCGGTACGCGGCCCGGGCCCGGCGCACGCCGACAGCGAGGTTCACCGCGGTCGGCCGGGCGCCGGACAGCGCCTGGGCGGCCTCGTCCACGTCGAAGCCGCGCGCGGCGGCGAGCGCGACGCCGTACGCCCCGGCGATCCCGAGCAGCGGTGCCCCGCGCACGGCGAGCGTGCGAATCGCCTCCACCAGCGCCGGCGCGTCCGTGCACACCAGCTCGACCTCCTCGGCCGGCAGCCTTGTCTGGTCGAGAAGGACCAGCACAGGTCCCTCGGGCGGTTCGTCCCAACGAATCGCCGGTATCTCCGTCGGCCGGTTGTCCTCGCCTGATTGCGCGTACTGATCAGCCATGCGGTCAGTCTGCCCCGTATCCGGCGGACAATTGAAGGTGTGCAGCCCACCCGGCCCCCGGTCCCTCGACGGGCCCACCGTGGCACGATGGCTGCCAACCCGCCGCCGCGACCGCGGACCACGGGCAGCGTGAAGGAGCGACGATGAAAGACACTCCGGGCTGGGCCTCGCCCGGATCTGCCTCCTCCGACGGGCAGGAGCCGGACGCCTCCGGCGCCGCGCAGCCCCCGGAGCAGCCCTCGGACCAGAGCGGCGCGGACCAGTCGCAGCCGCCCTCGAACTGGTCCAAGGAGCAGCCCCCGCCCGGGCAGTGGACCGCTCCCCACCCCCAGGGCCCGGGCCAGGCCCCGCCACCACCACCGCCCGGCCCGGGATGGGGCGGCCGGCATCCCGGCGGCCCGGGAGGTCACGGCGGCCAGAGCGGTGCCTGGGGCGGACCCGGCTACGGAGGTCCGGGGGGACCGGCCGGCTGGGGCGGCAACTGGGGCGGCCCGCCGCCCGCGGCCAAGCCCGGCGTGATCCCGCTGCGCCCGCTCGGCGTCGGCGAGATCCTCGACGGCGCGGTCTCCACCATGCGCATGTACTGGCGCACGGTCCTCGGCATCTCGCTGGCCGTCGCCGTCTTCACGCAGATCCTCGTCATCCTGCTCCAGGGGCTCGTCCTGGACGACAGCGCCGGCACGGACACCCTCAACGACCCGAGCGCCACCGTCAGCGAGCTCAGCCGCGCCATGGGCGAGGCCCTGCTGAACTCCGGCGTCGTCCTCCTGATCACCCTCCTCGGCACCATCGTCGCGACCGCCCTGCTCACGACCGTGACCAGCCGGGCGGTGCTCGGCAAGTCGGTGACGACCGCCGAGGCCTGGCGCGACGCGCGGCCCCAGCTGCTGAAGTTGTTCGGCCTGACCTTCCTGCTGCCGCTCATCGGCCTCGCCATCATCGCCGTCGGCGCACTGCCCGGGGTACTCGTCGTCCTCGCCGGCGCGACGGACGCGGGCGCCTCGCTGGCCGTCCTCGGTGGCCTCGCCGCGGCGGTGTGCGCGCTCTGGGTGATGATCCGCTTCTCGCTCGCCTCGCCCGCCCTGATGCTCGAGAGGCAGAGCATCCGGAAGTCGATGAGCCGCTCCGCGAAACTCGTGCGCGGCTCGTGGTGGCGCGTCTTCGGCATCCAGCTGCTCGCCACGATCATCGCCAACATCGTCGCGTCGATCGTCGTGATCCCGTTCGCCTTCCTGGCCGCCGCGCTGAGCGGCGACGGCATCTCCGGCATCCTCACCAGCGGCACCGGCGGCCTCGGCTGGACGTTCCTCATCGTGAGCGGGGTCGGCTCGGTGATCGGTGCCATGCTCACGTTCCCCATCACCGCGGGCGTGACCGTGCTGCTCTACATCGACCAGCGCATCCGCCGCGAAGCCCTCGACCTCGACCTGGCCCGCGCCGCCGGCGTCCAGGACTACGGCTCCACCGCCCCCGGCACCACTGCGGGGAGCTGATGCGGTGAGCCTGGCGGGGGGAGTTCTCACAGCGGTGCCGGCCCTGCCGCGCGCAGCCGGAACAGTCGTACGCACGCTGTTGCCCTCCGGCGACGAACCACCGGTGACGATCCCGCGCGATCCCGCGCGGGAGGCCGCCCGGCGGGAACTGTCGAAGCGGATGTACCACAAGAACGATCCCAGCCTGTTCGAACGTGCCCTGAACGCCTTCTGGGACTGGGTCGACCGCCTGTTCAACGCCGCGTCCACCGCGACACCGGGCGGCGCACTCGGCCTCCTCGTCATCGTGCTTGCCGTGCTGGCGGTCGGCGGCGCCCTGTGGTGGCGCCTGGGCACCCCGGGCAGGGCCCCGCTCCCGGCGGCCGCGCTGTTCGAGGACCGCCCCCGCAGCGCCGCCGAACACCGCGCGGCCGCCGAGGCCCACGCCGCCCAGGGCCACTGGAACCAGGCCGTCCAGGAGCGCATGCGTGCCGTTGTCCGATCCCTGGAGGAACGCGCCCTCCTCGACGTGCGCCCGGGCCGCACCGCCGACGAGGCGGCCTCGGAAGCGGGCCGTACGCTTCCCGTCCACGCCGAGCGACTGCGCGCCGCGGCCCGGGACTTCGACGACGTCACATACGGCGGACGGGCCGCGGGAGAAGGAACGTACCAGCGCCTCGCCGCCCTCGACGCCGACGTGGACCGGACCCGGCCCGTGCTCATGAGCAACGCCCACAGCACGGCCCACAGCGCCCGCCAGGGAGCCGCCGAATGACCGCCGAGGCCGCGCTTCCGTCCACCTCGGCCTCCGCCACCGCCCGCCAGGTGTGGACCCGCGCGCGCGGTGTCGTGCTCGCCCTCGTGATCCTCCTGGCGGCCGCCGTCGCGATCGCCGCGATCCGCTCCGGGGACCAGCACGGCCGCCTCGACCCACGCTCCGCCGACCCCTACGGCAGCCGTGCCGTCGCCGAACTCCTCGCCGACCGGGGCGTCTCCACGCGCGTGGTCACCACACTCAGCGAGGCACGCACCGCCGCCGGCCCCGGCACGACCCTCCTGATCGCGGTCCCGGATCTGCTGACGCACCGCCAACAGTCCCTCCTGTACGCGGCGACGGAGAGCTCCGGCGGCCGTACGGTCCTCATCGCCGCCAAGTCCCCCTCGATCGGCACCCTCGCCCCGGGCGTCACCGCCGACCCCGCCCTCAGCTTCGATTCGAAGCTCACCCCCGGCTGCGGACTGCCGGCCGCCCGCCGCGCGGGCGCCGCCGACACGGGCGGCATCCGCTACACCACGAGCGTCTCCCACGCCGACTCGTGCTACCCCAGCGACGGTCTGCCCACCCTCGTACGCGTACCGGCCGCGTCCGGGAACGGCGACACCGTCGTGCTCGGCGCTCCCGACATCCTCTACAACGACCGCCTCGACGAGCAGGGCAACGCCTCGCTCGCCCTCCAACTGCTCGGCTCCCGCTCCCACCTGGTCTGGTACCTCCTCTCGCTCTCCGACGACTCGGCCACCGACACGGGCGACCGCACCTTCATGGACCTGCTCCCCTCGGGCTGGCTGTGGGGCACACTGCAGCTCTTCATCGCGGCAGCGCTGGCCGCCCTCTGGCGGGCACGCCGACTCGGCCCCCTCGTACCCGAACGGCTCCCCGTGGCGATCCGCGCCTCCGAAACCGTCGAAGGCCGCGCCCGCCTCTACCGCAAAGCCAACGCCCGCGACCGCGCGGCCGCTGCTCTGCGCTCCACCACCCGCACTCGCCTCGCCCCCCTCGTAGGCGTCCCCGTCGCCCAGGCGCACGCGCCCGAAGCCCTGCTCCCCGCCCTGTCCGCCCACCTCCGCGACGACGGACAGGCCCTGCACGCCCTGCTCTTCGGGCCGCCGCCCCGCGACGACGCGGCCCTGATCGCACTCGCCGACCAACTCGACGCCCTCGAAAGAGAGGTACGCCGTCCATGATGGCCCCGACCACTGACAACGCCGGGTTCGCCGGGGATGCGGGCACCGCCCGCTCCTCCCTGGAGGCCCTGCGCACCGAGATCGCCAAAGCCGTGGTCGGCCAGGACCCCGCCGTGACCGGCCTCGTCGTCGCCCTCCTCTGCCGCGGACACGTTCTCCTCGAAGGAGTCCCCGGAGTCGCCAAGACGCTGCTCGTCCGCGCCCTCGCATCCGCGCTCGAACTGGAGACCAAACGCGTCCAGTTCACCCCCGACCTGATGCCGAGTGACATCACCGGCTCCCTCGTCTACGACGCCCGCACCGCCGAGTTCTCCTTCCAGCCCGGCCCGGTCTTCACCAACCTCCTGCTCGCCGACGAGATCAACCGGACCCCGCCGAAGACCCAGTCGTCCCTCCTCGAAGCGATGGAGGAACGCCAGGTCACGGTCGACGGCACTCCGCGCCCGCTCCCGGAACCGTTCCTGGTGGCAGCGACGCAGAACCCGGTCGAGTACGAGGGCACGTACCCCCTCCCCGAAGCCCAACTGGACCGCTTCCTCCTCAAACTGACGATCCCTCTCCCTTCCCGCCAGGATGAGATCGACGTCCTCACGCGCCACGCCGAGGGTTTCAACCCGCGCGACCTGCGCGCCGCCGGCGTACGCCCCGTGGCGGGCCCGGCCGATCTGGAGGCCGCCCGCGCCGCAGTCGCCAAGACGGCCGTCTCCCCCGAAATCACCGGCTACGTAGTGGACATCTGCCGCGCCACCCGCGAATCCCCGTCCCTCACCCTCGGTGTGTCGCCGCGCGGCGCAACGGCGCTGCTGGCCACCTCCCGAGCCTGGGCCTGGCTGACCGGCCGCGACTACGTGATCCCCGACGATGTGAAAGCCCTGGCCCTCCCCACGCTCCGGCATCGCATCCAACTCCGCCCGGAGGCCGAGATGGAGGGCGTGACGGCCGACTCGGTCATCAACGCGATCCTCGCCCACGTTCCCGTCCCCCGCTGATGGCACTCACGGGACGCGCCGCCCTGCTGGCGGCTCTCGGCACCCTCCCCGTAGGCATCTGGGAACCCAGCTGGGCCGGCATCCTCGCCGTCAACGCTCCCCTGGCACTGGGCTGCGCCTGCGACTTCGCGCTGGCCGCCCCCGTACGCCGCTTGGGCCTCACCCGCTCCGGCGACACATCCGTACGTCTCGGTGAAACGGTCGACGTGACGCTCACCGTCACGAACCCTTCGGGCCGCCCTTTGCGCGCCCGTCTGCGCGACGCCTGGCCGCCGAGCAGTTGGGAGCCGGGTACCGAAGTAGCCGCGTCCCGGCACCGCCTGACGGTCCCTCCGGGCGAACGCCGCCGTCTGACGACCCGGCTGCGCCCCACCCGCCGTGGCGACCGCCAGGCGGCCCGCGTCACCATCCGCTCATACGGCCCGCTCGGCCTGTTCTCCCGTCAGGGGAGCCACAAAGTCCCCTGGACGGTACGAGTCCTGCCGCCCTTCACGAGCCGCAAGCATCTCCCTTCCAAGCTGGCGCGCCTACGCGAACTCGACGGCCGCACCAGCGTGCTGATCCGCGGTCAGGGCACGGAGTTCGACAGCCTCCGCGAGTACGTTCCTGGTGACGACACCCGCTCGATCGACTGGCGGGCGACAGCCCGCCAGTCGACGGTCGCCGTGCGCACCTGGCGTCCCGAACGTGACCGCCACATCCTTCTGGCCCTCGACACGGGCCGCACCTCGGCCGGCCGAGTCGGCGACGCGCCGCGCCTGGATGCTTCCATGGACGCGGCCCTCCTCCTCGCGGCCCTGGCCTCCCGGGCCGGCGACCGCGTGGACCTCCTCGCCTACGACCGCCGGGTACGCGCCCTGGTCCAGGGCCGCGCGGCACGCGACGTCCTCCCGTCCCTGGTCAACGCAATGGCGACACTGGAACCGGAGCTCATTGAAACGGACGCGCGCGGACTTACGGCGACCGCACTGCGGACGGCCCCGCGCCGCTCCCTGATCGTCCTGTTGACCAGCCTCGACGCAGCCCCCATCGAGGAGGGGCTCCTCCCGGTGCTGCCCAGGCTCACCCAGCGCCATACGGTCCTGGTCGCATCGGTGGCGGACCCGTACATCGCCCACATGGCGACGGCACGCGGCAACACGGACGCGGTCTACGAGGCTGCCGCCGCGGCTCAGGCTCAGACGGACCGCCATCGCACGGCCGAACAACTGCGCCGTCACGGAGTCACGGTCGTCGACGCGACTCCGGACGACCTCGCACCTGCCCTGGCCGACGCGTATCTGGCACTGAAGGCCGCCGGCCGCCTATGACGCCGCACAGAGACAGGAAGGCCTTTTGAATGAGGCTCGCCTCTCTCTGAACGACCCGGGAAAACAGAAAACCCCCGCACCGGGAATCCCGGGCGGGGGTTTTCTATAAAATTTGTTCGGCGGCGTCCTACTCTCCCACAGGGTCCCCCCTGCAGTACCATCGGCGCTGTAAGGCTTAGCTTCCGGGTTCGGAATGTAACCGGGCGTTTCCCTCACGCTATGACCACCGAAACACTATGAAACTGTCAACCGCACCATCCCGTGACCATGGAATGGGGTTGTTCGTGGTTTCAGAACCAACACAGTGGACGCGAGCAACTGAGGACAAGCCCTCGGCCTATTAGTACCAGTCACCTCCAGCGGTTACCCGCCTTCCAGATCTGGCCTATCAACCCAGTCGTCTACTGGGAGCCTTACCCTCTCAAGGAGGTGGGAATACTCATCTCGAAGCAGGCTTCCCGCTTAGATGCTTTCAGCGGTTATCCCTCCCGAACGTAGCCAACCAGCCATGCCCTTGGCAGGACAACTGGCACACCAGAGGTTCGTCCGTCCCGGTCCTCTCGTACTAGGGACAGCCCTTCTCAATATTCCTGCGCGCGCAGCGGATAGGGACCGAACTGTCTCACGACGTTCTAAACCCAGCTCGCGTACCGCTTTAATGGGCGAACAGCCCAACCCTTGGGACCGACTCCAGCCCCAGGATGCGACGAGCCGACATCGAGGTGCCAAACCATCCCGTCGATATGGACTCTTGGGGAAGATCAGCCTGTTATCCCCGGGGTACCTTTTATCCGTTGAGCGACGGCGCTTCCACAAGCCACCGCCGGATCACTAGTCCCGACTTTCGTCCCTGCTCGACCCGTCGGTCTCACAGTCAAGCTCCCTTGTGCACTTACACTCAACACCTGATTGCCAACCAGGCTGAGGGAACCTTTGGGCGCCTCCGTTACTCTTTAGGAGGCAACCGCCCCAGTTAAACTACCCATCAGACACTGTCCCTGATCCGGATCACGGACCCAGGTTAGACATCCAGCACGACCAGACTGGTATTTCAACGACGACTCCACCCACACTGGCGTGCGGGCTTCAAAGTCTCCCAGCTATCCTACACAAGCCGAACCGAACACCAATATCAAACTGTAGTAAAGGTCCCGGGGTCTTTCCGTCCTGCTGCGCGAAACGAGCATCTTTACTCGTAGTGCAATTTCACCGGGCCTATGGTTGAGACAGTCGAGAAGTCGTTACGCCATTCGTGCAGGTCGGAACTTACCCGACAAGGAATTTCGCTACCTTAGGATGGTTATAGTTACCACCGCCGTTTACTGGCGCTTAAGTTCTCAGCTTCGCCAAACCGAAGTTTGACTAACCGGTCCCCTTAACGTTCCAGCACCGGGCAGGCGTCAGTCCGTATACATCGCCTTACGGCTTCGCACGGACCTGTGTTTTTAGTAAACAGTCGCTTCTCGCTGGTCTCTGCGGCCACCCCCAGCTCACCAAGTAAATTGGATCACCAGTGATGGCCCCCCTTCTCCCGAAGTTACGGGGGCATTTTGCCGAGTTCCTTAACCATAGTTCACCCGAACGCCTCGGTATTCTCTACCTGACCACCTGAGTCGGTTTAGGGTACGGGCCGCCATGAAACTCGCTAGAGGCTTTTCTCGACAGCATAGGATCATCCACTTCACCACAATCGGCTCGGCATCAGGTCTCAGCCTTAATGCGCGACGGATTTACCTATCGCACGGCCTACACCCTTACCCCGGGACAACCACCGCCCGGGATGGACTACCTTCCTGCGTCACCCCATCACTCACCTACTACCACCTTGGGTCAGCGGCTCCACCACTCCCCTTTGCCCGAAGGCTCCAGGGCGGCTTCACGGCCTTAGCATTAATGGGCTCGATGTTTGACGCTTCACAGCGGGTACCGGAATATCAACCGGTTATCCATCGACTACGCCTGTCGGCCTCGCCTTAGGTCCCGACTTACCCTGGGCAGATCAGCTTGACCCAGGAACCCTTAGTCAATCGGCGCACACGTTTCTCACGTGTGTATCGCTACTCATGCCTGCATTCTCACTCGTGAACCGTCCACCACTGCCTTCCGGCGCGGCTTCACCCGGCACACGACGCTCCCCTACCCATCCATACAGGCGTTGGCCCTATTGTATGAATGACACGACTTCGGCGGTACGCTTGAGCCCCGCTACATTGTCGGCGCGGAATCACTAGACCAGTGAGCTATTACGCACTCTTTCAAGGGTGGCTGCTTCTAAGCCAACCTCCTGGTTGTCTGTGCGACTCCACATCCTTTCCCACTTAGCGTACGCTTAGGGGCCTTAGTCGATGCTCTGGGCTGTTTCCCTCTCGACCATGGAGCTTATCCCCCACAGTCTCACTGCCGCGCTCTCACTTACCGGCATTCGGAGTTTGGCTAAGGTCAGTAACCCGGTAGGGCCCATCGCCTATCCAGTGCTCTACCTCCGGCAAGAAACACACGACGCTGCACCTAAATGCATTTCGGGGAGAACCAGCTATCACGGAGTTTGATTGGCCTTTCACCCCTAACCACAGGTCATCCCCCAGGTTTTCAACCCTGGTGGGTTCGGTCCTCCACGAAGTCTTACCTCCGCTTCAACCTGCCCATGGCTAGATCACTCCGCTTCGGGTCTTGAGCGCGCTACTAAATCGCCCTATTCGGACTCGCTTTCGCTACGGCTTCCCCACACGGGTTAACCTCGCAACACACCGCAAACTCGCAGGCTCATTCTTCAAAAGGCACGCAGTCACGACGCACCGAGTAAACTCGATGCGCGACGCTCCCACGGCTTGTAGGCACACGGTTTCAGGTACTATTTCACTCCGCTCCCGCGGTACTTTTCACCATTCCCTCACGGTACTATCCGCTATCGGTCACCAGGGAATATTTAGGCTTAGCGGGTGGTCCCGCCAGATTCACACGGGATTTCTCGGGCCCCGTGCTACTTGGGTGTCTCTCAAACGAGCCGCTGATGTTTCGACTACGGGGGTCTTACCCTCTACGCCGGACCTTTCGCATGTCCTTCGCCTACATCAACGGTTTCTGACTCGTCTCACGGCCGGCAGACCGTAAAAGAGAGATCCCACAACCCCGTATACGCAACCCCTGCCGGGTCTCACACGCATACGGTTTGGCCTCATCCAGTTTCGCTCGCCACTACTCCCGGAATCACGGTTGTTTTCTCTTCCTGCGGGTACTGAGATGTTTCACTTCCCCGCGTTCCCTCCACATACCCTATGTGTTCAGGTATGGGTGACAGCCCATGACGACTGCCGGGTTTCCCCATTCGGAAACCCCCGGATCAAAGCCTGGTTGACGGCTCCCCGGGGACTATCGTGGCCTCCCACGTCCTTCATCGGTTCCTGGTGCCAAGGCATCCACCGTGCGCCCTTAAAAACTTGGCCACAGATGCTCGCGTCCACTGTGCAGTTCTCAAACAACGACCAACCACCCGTCACAACCCGCCGAAGCAGATCTTTACCGGGGCCGGCACTGAAGGCAGCCACAATCGGCCGTACCCTCAGACACCCAACAGCGTGCCCGACACCCTCGCCCTCCCATGTTCGCTTTCCACGCCGAAGCAGTACTTGCCAACCTGAGCAGGTCGAGTGTGCCGAATAATCAACGTTCCACCCTTGAGCAACCAGCATCAGACAGTCGCTGATGTACTGGCCTCTGACCTCACCCCGAAGGGATCGGTAAGAAGTGCTCCTTAGAAAGGAGGTGATCCAGCCGCACCTTCCGGTACGGCTACCTTGTTACGACTTCGTCCCAATCGCCAGTCCCACCTTCGACAGCTCCCTCCCACAAGGGGTTGGGCCACCGGCTTCGGGTGTTACCGACTTTCGTGACGTGACGGGCGGTGTGTACAAGGCCCGGGAACGTATTCACCGCAGCAATGCTGATCTGCGATTACTAGCAACTCCAACTTCATGGGGTCGAGTTGCAGACCCCAATCCGAACTGAGACCGACTTTTTGAGATTCGCTCCACCTTGCGGTATCGCAGCTCATTGTATCGGCCATTGTAGCACGTGTGCAGCCCAAGACATAAGGGGCATGATGACTTGACGTCGTCCCCACCTTCCTCCGAGTTGACCCCGGCGGTCTCCTGTGAGTCCCCATCACCCCGAAGGGCATGCTGGCAACACAGAACAAGGGTTGCGCTCGTTGCGGGACTTAACCCAACATCTCACGACACGAGCTGACGACAGCCATGCACCACCTGTACACCGACCACAAGGGGGGCACTATCTCTAATGCTTTCCGGTGTATGTCAAGCCTTGGTAAGGTTCTTCGCGTTGCGTCGAATTAAGCCACATGCTCCGCTGCTTGTGCGGGCCCCCGTCAATTCCTTTGAGTTTTAGCCTTGCGGCCGTACTCCCCAGGCGGGGAACTTAATGCGTTAGCTGCGGCACCGACGACGTGGAATGTCGCCAACACCTAGTTCCCACCGTTTACGGCGTGGACTACCAGGGTATCTAATCCTGTTCGCTCCCCACGCTTTCGCTCCTCAGCGTCAGTAATGGCCCAGAGATCCGCCTTCGCCACCGGTGTTCCTCCTGATATCTGCGCATTTCACCGCTACACCAGGAATTCCGATCTCCCCTACCACACTCTAGCTAGCCCGTATCGAATGCAGACCCGGGGTTAAGCCCCGGGCTTTCACACCCGACGTGACAAGCCGCCTACGAGCTCTTTACGCCCAATAATTCCGGACAACGCTTGCGCCCTACGTATTACCGCGGCTGCTGGCACGTAGTTAGCCGGCGCTTCTTCTGCAGGTACCGTCACTTTCGCTTCTTCCCTGCTGAAAGAGGTTTACAACCCGAAGGCCGTCATCCCTCACGCGGCGTCGCTGCATCAGGCTTTCGCCCATTGTGCAATATTCCCCACTGCTGCCTCCCGTAGGAGTCTGGGCCGTGTCTCAGTCCCAGTGTGGCCGGTCGCCCTCTCAGGCCGGCTACCCGTCGTCGCCTTGGTGAGCCACTACCTCACCAACAAGCTGATAGGCCGCGGGCTCATCCTGCACCGCCGGAGCTTTTAACCCTCACAGATGCCTGCGAGAGTATTATCCGGTATTAGACCCCGTTTCCAGGGCTTGTCCCAGAGTGCAGGGCAGATTGCCCACGTGTTACTCACCCGTTCGCCACTAATCCACCCCGAAGGGCTTCATCGTTCGACTTGCATGTGTTAAGCACGCCGCCAGCGTTCGTCCTGAGCCAGGATCAAACTCTCCGTGAATGTTTTCCCGTAATCGGGACGACACCACGAGAGCGGAACGGCCGGGCGGAATAAGCCCAGCCGTTCACAGCGTCCTCGCTGTGCGCCTACCGAACAACGTCGGCAGGACTTTTTCAAAGGAACCTCGTCCCAGCCGATCGGCCGGAGACGGGGTATCAACATATCTGGCGTTGATTTTTGGCACGCTGTTGAGTTCTCAAGGAACGGACGCTTCCTTTGTACTCACCCGAGAGACTCTCTCAGGCTTTCCTCCGGGCGCTTCCCTTCGGTCTTGCGTTTCCGACTCTATCAGACCGTTTTCCGATCCGATTTCCTCGGCGCTTTCCAGGTTTCCGCTTTCGCGTTTCCCTTTCCGGCGGTTCCGACTTTATCAGAAGTTCTGGGCCGGATTTACCGGCTTCCATTTCCGAATCATCGGGAGTGGCTTCTCGGAAATCAATGTTCTCCGGAAGCAAGCAGACTCTAACCGATGCCACCGGACGTGTCCAGTTCTAGGCAACTGTTCAAATCTACCTCCTCGCCTGAGCCGTGTCAACGGCTCCTGCGGGGCGAACAGGAGACTAGCAGGTCAACGGAGGGCAACGCACATCGGCGCAGCGCTCGCACCTCACGCGGCCGTCGGAACGGTCGCGCTGCGCTCCGCCGCCTCGATGTCACCGGTGTCGCCGGCTCGTGTCGCGCGGCCTCCCAGGACATAGACGTACGTCAGAAACGCCAGTTCAGCGGCGATGCCTATGCCTATTCGAGCCCAGGTCGGCAGGCCCGACGGAGTGACGAAGCCTTCGATGGCGCCGGAGACGAAGAGGACCAGGGCGAGACCTACGGCCATGCCCAGGGCGGCGCGGCCTTCTTCCGCGAGTGCGGTGCGGCGGGAGCGGGGGCCGGGGTCGATGAGGGTCCAACCAAGGCGCAGGCCTGTGCCGGCGGCTACGAAGACGGCCGTCAGTTCCAGAAGGCCGTGCGGGAGAACGAGACCCAGGAAGGTGTCGAGGCGGCCCGCCGAGGACATCAGGCCGAGGCCCACACCCAGGTTGAGCATGTTCTGGAACAGGATCCAGAGGACGGGAAGGCCCAGGAAGATGCCCAGAACCAGGCACATCGCGGCAGCCTGAGCATTGTTCGTCCACACCTGGGCCGCGAAGGACGCGGCGGGGTGGCTGGAGTAGTACGTCTCGTACTCGCCGCCGGGGCGGGTGAGAGCGCGCAGTTCGCTGGGGGCCGCGATCGAGGACTGGACCTCGGGGTGTGTGCCGATCCACCACCCCAGGAGGACCGCTGTCACCGTGGAGAGCAACGCGGTGGGAACCCACCAGTGGCGCGCTCGGTAGACCGCGGCGGGGAATCCGTACGCAAGGAAGCGTGTGACATCACGCCAAGAGGCCCGGCGGGTCCCTGTCACCGCACTGCGCGCGCGTGCCACGAGTTGGCTGAGACGGCCCGTGAGCTGGGGGTCCGGGGCGCTGGACTGGATGACGGAGAGGTGCGTCGCGGTCCGCTGGTAGAGGGCGACGAGTTCGTCGGCCTCCGCTCCGGTGAGCCGACGTCGGCGGCGCAGCAGGTCATCCAGACGGTCCCACTCGGCACGGTGGGCGGACACATAGACGTCGAGGTCCATGGGATGTACTGCTCCTCGTCCTCTCGTACTGCGTGTCAGCTTGTCGTACTGCGGCGCGATGTGCCCTCAGCTTGGCAGACTGGCGGTTCACGGGGCGGGGCAGGGAAGGACGGCAAGCGTGAGTGAGCTAGTGACAGGCGAGGCGGTGGCGCTGGAGCTGCGCCCCGCGAAGCTGCCGAGCCGGGCGCTGGCCGTGTTGCTCGACCTGACCGTGGCGGTGCTCGCCTATGTCCTCGTGACCATCGCCTTGGTGGCTTCGACGGCCGGGCTGGATGAGGCGGCGCGGTTCGCGGTGTCGGCCGCGGCTTTTGTGCTGGTGCTGGTGGGCGGGCCGATCGCGGTGGAGACGCTCAGCCATGGGCGCTCGCTCGGGAAGCTGGCCTGTGGGCTGCGGGTGGTGCGCGACGACGGTGGGCCGATCCGGTTCCGGCATGCGCTGGTGCGGGGCGCGGTCGGGGTGATCGAGATTCTGATGACGTTCGGGATCGTCGCGTGCATCGCCTCCCTCGTGTCGGCGCGAGGACGACGGCTCGGCGATGTCTTCGCGGGGACGTTGGTCGTACGGGAGCGGGTGCCGACCGGGCGTGCCGCCTTCGTGCCTCCGCCTCCCCCCTGGCTGGCCGGACGGTTCTCCGGCCTCGATCTGTCGGCGGTCCCGGACGGGCTGTGGCTCGCGATTCGTCAGTACCTGACGCGGATGCAACAGCTGGATCCGCAGGTCGGCTGGACGATGGCGGAGCGGCTCGCGGCCGATCTCGCGGCGTGCACGGGAACGCCTGCGCCTCCGGAGGTTCCGCCGGCCGCGTATCTGGCGGCCGTGGTGCAGGAACGGCAGGCGCGGGAGGCTCGGCGCGCGTTCGGCGCTGGAGCGGGCATGGGCGAAGGCGTCGCCGGAAGTGCGGCCCCGGCCGTGGGAGGGCCGGTGGCTCAGGGGCCGGGCGCAGGCCATACGGCGGGGCGACGGCTGACGGTTCCCGCTGATCCGTCCTATCCGTCGCTTTCCTCGGTCCAGCCCGCGACGCCTACGCAGCCGCAGGCACACGCTCGACCCCACGCTCCGTCCTCCGACCCGGCTCAGGACAAGCGGCCGGACCGCCCCGCCACCGGATTCGCGCCGCCCGCGTAGGCGTACGCCGGCCGAACAGGCCGGCCCGGGGCGGCGTCAGCGGCGTTGGCCGCTCACGGGCCGGTGTCGGCGATCGGGCGGGCCTTTCGGTTTCTCACGCGGATGCCGACGGCGGCGACTCGAGGTGCTCCAGCTCGATGCCGGGTGCCGCGAGCACGACGTCGCCGGAGATGTGGACAGTGTGCTGCTCCCCCGTGTCCAGGGCTGTGACCTGGTATTCGTCCACGGTCAGGGGGCCGTTGTCAGTGGCGTGTGCTTCTCTCGAGATCAAGGCCCAGGACTGGTCCACGGTGCGGGGGGCGAGGACGGGGTCCGTGAAGGCGACGAGGCGTACGCGGGTCGCGGCGGAAGAGGGGGTGAGGCGCAGGAGACGGGCGGTGGCGACGAGGAATGCCGGGGACGTGCCGGTGAAGGCGTGGGCGCGGACATTGCCTTCGGTGGCATGCGTGCCGGTGGGGTCGGTGCGGACCCAGGTGACGCCCTCGAGGGCGGCGCCGCGGACCTGCCAGCTCGCGGCGTGAAGTTCAAGGCGGATGGGGCGGCCGAGGTCGTCGAGGGCGAGGTCGACGGAGCCGGCGTGGTCGCCGGAGGGGGTGGTCAGCTGGGAGACGTAGCGCCAGCCGGAGGGGCCGGGCGCGCAGTGGAAGTGCTCTTCACCGAGGGGGGTGTGGTCGTGCGGGTCGTGAAGCGAATATCGGCCGCGGGGCATGGGGGTCCTGGGTCTTGACGGGCTGGTCCGGAAACGGGCAGGCCCCCGGCACGGGGGTGCGGGGGCCTGCCTGGGACCTGCTGCTGAAGGGTGCGTCAGTGCACGGACGCACCTACCGCATGCTGGGTTACCGACTCAGCGGCGGTATCAGTAGCGGTAGTGGTCCGACTTGAACGGGCCCTCGACCTCGACGCCGATGTACGCGGCCTGCTCGGGGCGGAGCGTCGTCAGCTTCACGCCGAGCGAGTCGAGGTGGAGGCGGGCGACCTTCTCGTCGAGGTGCTTGGGCAGCACGTAGACGTCGGTCGGGTACTCGTCGGGCTTGGTGAACAGCTCGATCTGGGCCAGGGTCTGGTCCGCGAAGGAGTTGGACATCACGAACGACGGGTGGCCGGTGGCGTTGCCCAGGTTCAGCAGGCGGCCCTCGGAGAGGACGATGAGGACCTTGCCGTCGGGGAACTTCCAGGTGTGGACCTGCGGCTTGACCTCGTCCTTGACGATGCCCGGGATCTGCGCAAGGCCGGCCATGTCGATCTCGTTGTCGAAGTGGCCGATGTTGCCCACGATCGCCTGGTGCTTCATCTTGGCCATGTCCGAGGCCATGATGATGTCCTTGTTGCCCGTCGTGGTGACGAAGATGTCGGCCTTGTCGATGACCTCGTCGAGGGTCGTGACCTGGTAGCCGTCCATCGCCGCCTGCAGGGCGCAGATCGGGTCGATCTCGGTGACGATCACGCGGGCGCCCTGGCCGCGCAGGGACTCCGCACAGCCCTTGCCCACGTCGCCATAGCCGCAGACGACCGCGGTCTTGCCGCCGATCAGGACGTCGGTGGCGCGGTTGATGCCGTCGATCAGGGAGTGGCGGCAGCCGTACTTGTTGTCGAACTTCGACTTGGTGACGGCGTCGTTCACGTTGATCGCCGGGAACAGGAGGGTGCCGTCGCGGTGCATCTCGTACAGGCGGTGCACGCCCGTCGTGGTCTCCTCGGTCACGCCGCGGATCTCCGAGGCGAGCTGGGTCCACTTCTGCGAGCCGTCGGTGATGGTGCGGTGCAGGAGTTCGAGGATGACGCGGTGCTCGTCGGACTCCGCGGTGTCGACGGACGGAACCTTGCCGTCCTTCTCGTACTCGACGCCCTTGTGGACGAGGAGGGTGGCGTCACCGCCGTCGTCCAGGATCATGTTCGGGCCGCCGGTGGGGGTGTTCGGCCAGGTCAGGGCCTGCTCCGTGCACCACCAGTACTCCTCCAGGGTCTCGCCCTTCCAGGCGAAGACCGGGACGCCCTGCGGGTTGTCGGGCGTGCCGTTCGGGCCGACCGCGATGGCGGCCGCGGCGTGGTCCTGGGTGGAGAAGATGTTGCAGGAGGCCCAGCGGACCTCGGCGCCCAGGGCGACCAGGGTCTCGATGAGTACGGCGGTCTGCACCGTCATGTGCAGGGAGCCGGTGACGCGGGCGCCCGCGAGGGGCTGCGCCTCGGCGTACTCCTTGCGGATCGACATCAGGCCGGGCATCTCGTGCTCGGCGAGGGTGATCTCCTTGCGGCCGAACTCGGCCAGGGAGAGATCGGCGACCTTGAAGTCCTGTCGGTTGTCGACAGTCGTCATTGGGGGCTGCTCCTCGGGGTTGGGGCGAGGTGGATACGGCTGGTCTGCGCGGCGGCGCGGGCACCTCGAGTGCCCGCGGAGGACACACCAATGCCCGGTGCGTGCGTACGCGCAGCGCAGTCCGTCGGAGGCCCTCTCTCCCTCGGCCGGTCCGCTGGGGACCGCCCGACCGCCATCAGCAGCGACGTCTGGCTCGGCCTCCAAGCTACACCGGCGGCGCGGCGGGCCCCAGTCCGCGTCCGAGGACGCCCGGCGACTTCCGGCCGGTGGCCGCGCGGACGCCGGGCGGCTGCCGCAGGCCCGGGCGCGGGCGCGGGGCGTGCTCAGGATGTGCGAGTGATCGCGCGGCGGATGCGGCCGGACGGACCATGCATGGCTGAGGGGCGGAGCCGGGGGATGCCGGGTTTCGGGTGCGGCTCACTACGGCTGGGAAGGAGCGATCATCTTCGGGGTCGGCCTCGCTGTGGCCGGTCTCGATCTGGCTTGTCGCGGCCTGGGGTCGTGCGGCCGAGGGCGGCTGTGGTGCCGCCCTCGGCCGACGGACGTATGGGGGTTCGTGCCGGACGAGGGATCAGTGGGCCGTTTCAGTGCCCGGTCGGCTGCGTCGGCGCCGGTCCCCCGGGCGTCGCCTCGCGGTCCGGGCCCTTTGCCGCTTCGGCCTCGCTGTAGATGTCCGGCTCCAGGTAGATCACGCGGGCGATCGGGACCGCCTCGCGGATGCGGGCTTCGGCGGCGTTGATGGCGTGCGCGACTTCGGCGGCCGTGTCGTCGTGCTGGACTGCGATCTTCGCGGCGATCAGCAGTTCCTCGGGGCCGAGGTGGAGCGTGCGCATGTGGATGATGCCGGTGACCGTGTTGCCGTCGACGATGGCGGCCTCGATCTTCTTGACGTCGTCGACGCCCGCGGCCTCGCCCAGGAGGAGGGACTTGGTCTCGGCGGCCAGGACGAGCGCGATCAGGATGAGCAGGATGCCGATGCAGAGCGTGCCGATGCCGTCCCAGATGCCGTCGCCCGTGATCAGGGCGAGGCCGACGCCGCCGAGCGCGAGGACGAGACCGATGAGCGCGCCGAAGTCCTCCAGGAGGACGACCGGCAGCTCGGGGGCCTTGGCCCGGCGGATGAACTGCGTCCAGGACAGCTTGCCGCGCAGCTCGTTGGACTCCCTGATGGCGGTGCGGAAGGAGAAGCCCTCGGCGATGATCGCGAACACCAGGACACCCACCGGCCAGTACCAGTGCTCCAGCTCGTGCGGGTGCCGGATCTTCTCGTAGCCCTCGTAGACGGCGAACATGCCGCCGACCGAGAAGAGGACGATGGAGACGAGGAAGGCGTAGATGTAGCGCTCGCGGCCGTAGCCGAACGGGTGCTGCGGGGTCGCCTCGCGCTGGGCCTTCTTGCCGCCGAGCAGGAGCAGGAACTGGTTGCCCGAGTCGGCGAGCGAGTGCACGGCCTCCGCGAGCATCGACGACGAACCGCTGAAGAGGAACGCCACGAACTTCGATACCGCGATCGCGAGGTTGGCGCCGAGTGCCGCCACGATCGCCCTGGTGCCGCCTGACGCGCTCATGTGTTCGCCATGTCCCTTCGTACGTACGCCGTGCAGGCCTTTGCCCGTCCTTTGCCGGTGGGCCATTGTTGCAGCCCGGTCCGACAGCGGCGCGTCAGGCCGTCCGCCGGGGCAGCACTACGCGACGACCGTGGCCCGGAAGATCGTGCCGTCCCCGGACACTTCGGCCTTTTCGCCCGCCGGTACGAACACGGACTGGCCGGCGGCGAGCTGATGTTCCCCCGCCTGCACCGAACCCGCCGTGCAGAGCAGGATCTGCGGGGTCGGGCGCGTGAGGTCGTGCGGCGTCGCGCCCTCCGGGAGGACGTACCGGGACAGGCGGAACTCGTCGATGGGGGTCTCGTAGACCTCCTCACCGTCGGGGAACGCCTCCGGGCGCAGTACGCCGGGGTCGCTCGCCTCGAAGCGGACGATGCGCAGGAGTTCCGGCACGTCGACGTGCTTGGGGGTCAGGCCGCAGCGCAGGACGTTGTCGGAGTTGGCCATGATTTCGACGCCGAGGCCGTTGAGGTAGGCGTGCGGGACGCCGGCGCCCAGGAAGAGGGCCTCGCCGGGCTGTAGTTGGACGTAGTTGAGGAGCATCGCCGCGATCACGCCGGGGTCGCCGGGGTAGTGGTGGGCGATGTCGGCGTACGGGGCGTAGTCGCCGCCGAGGCGGGCGCAGGCGGCCGCGGCCTCGGTGACCGTGTGGGCCATCTCCTCGCGGTCCGCGGAGAGGACGGCCGTCAGCACCTCGCGCAGGGCGGCCTCTTCGGGGTGGGCGTGCAGCAGGTCGACGTACGGCTTGAGGGAGTCGACGTCGAGGCCCGCGAGCAGCTCGGCGGCCGCTCCGGGCGCACGGAAACCGCACAGGCCGTCGAACTCGGTGAGGGCGCAGATCAGTTCGGGCTTGTGGTTGGCGTCCTTGTAGTTGCGGTGGCCCGCGTCGATCGGGATGCCACGGTGCTCCTCGTCCTCGTACCCCTCCCTCGCCTGCTCCAGATCGGGGTGCACCTGGAGGGAGAGGGGGGCGCCCGCGGCGAGGATCTTCAGCAGGAAGGGCAGGCGGGGGCCGAACCTGGCAACCGCCGCGGGGCCCAGCTCGCGTTCGGGCGCCTCGTCGATCACCTCGTTGAGCGGGCCGCGCGCGGTGCCCGAGGGTGCGCCCGGGTGGGCGCCCATCCACATCTCCGCCTGCGGCTCACCGGTCGGCTCCACGCCGAGCAGTCCCGGGATGGCGGTGGTCGAACCCCAGGCGTAGGGGCGGACGGTGTTGTCGAGGCGGTCCATCGAAGTGTCTTCTCCGTACGTACGCTGCTCAGCGGGCGCGGGTCACCAGGCTCGGGTCGTCCCGGGTGGGTCACCCCTGTGGGTCACCCCGTGTGGGCCATGATCAGGCTCCTGAGGCGAGCGCCAGGTAAACGGCCGCGAAATCCGTGATGGCGATCATCTCCGCGAGGGTCTCCAGCTCGCCGCCCTCCTCCGGTTCGAGTTCGCTGATCGCCGTGTCGTGGCTGAGGGCGAGTTCACGGGCGGCGGGGGCGGCGCTGAGGCCGCCGGTCGGGCGGTCGCGGAGCAGCACCACGCGCGCGTGGAGGGCCTGTGCCTCCTCCACGCGGTCACGGAAGAAGTCGTCCGGGTCGGCGCCCGCGGCGAGCGCACCGGACAGCAGGACGCTGTGCGCGGCCAGCGCCTCCGGGAGTTCGGCGGTGAGCGCGGGGCGGCCGGCCAGCTCCGCGAGCGCGGCGGTGAAACGGCGGCCCGCGGGTCCCGCGGTGGGTCCCTCGGTCCAGATCACCGGGAGCGCGTCGGCGAGGTCGGCGGCGAGCGTCTTGGCGGGGTTGTTGTAGGTCGCGATGGCCGGGCCGCAGCGTTCGGCCACGTGGTCGAGGCGGTCGGCGACCTTCTGCAGGGCCTCGGGCGGTGCGGCGAGCAGCCCGGCCCGGTCGAGGAGCGCGAGCAGCGGGGTGAGCAGCGCCCACAGGACGCCGGGCGCGGACGCGGCGAGGGGTGCGTCCTGGTCGTACGGGGCGGTCGCCATCGGCGCGAACAGGCCGTGGGCGCCGTCCACCGCCTCGGTGATCGGAGTGCGGGCGGGGGCCACGGCGACGACGGTGCAGCCTCGGCGGTACGCCTGGTCGACCAGGAGCGAGAGGCCGGGTTCGCTGCCGTCGGGGGTGGCCACCAGGAGGAGGTCCACGGGGCCGGCCCAGCCGGGCAGTTCCCAGCGCAGGGCGCCGGCGGCGGGGGCGACGCCGGTGGGATGGATACGGGTGACGGGGCAGCCGACGCCGGCGAGGGCGCCGAGCAGGTCGGCGACGCCCGCGGGCGCGGTGCCGGGGCCCGCGATGAGGACGGCGCGGGGGCGGCCGTCGGGCTTGAGCTCGGTGATCCCCGCCTCGGCAGCGAGCCGGACGGCGGTGCGGACCCGGGCGCCGGCTTCGGCGGCGCCGCGGAGCAGTCCGCGCCGGTCGGCCTCCGCGAGCGCCTCGGGGGCGTCGAGCAGCGATTCGTCGAGCATGGGCGGCAGCCTCCGATCGCCGGTTGGTCCGTTACGCGGGGCGGCGGGCCTCGTCGACGAGCAGTACAGGGATGCCGTCCCGGACGGGGTAGGCGAGGCCGCAGTCCTGGCCGGTGCAGATCAGCTCGCTCTCCGCCTCCTTGAGGGGGGCGTGGCACGCCGGGCAGGCGAGGATCTCCAGGAGGCCGGCTTCGAGCGGCATGTCGGGTCCCTTCGGGGGGCGGGTAGTGCGGTGATGTGGCCTGGTCAGGGTACCGCCGCAAGGGGCGGGGTGTCGGGGTTGGGCGGGGCCGGGGCCGGGGGTGGCGCAGGTGTTGTCTCGCCTCCGCCGCCCCTGTTCGGCCTCTTCCCGGGGGCTGTGTCGCGGCCCCCGCGGCCCCGGTCGGCGGGACTCAGCCCCTGATGATCGCGAGCACTTCGTCGCGTACCTTCGCCATCCTCGTCTCGTCCCTCGCCTCGACGTTCAGGCGGAGCAGCGGTTCCGTGTTCGACGGGCGGACGTTGAACCACCAGTCGGCCGCCGAGACCGTCAGGCCGTCCAGCTCGTCCAGCTCGACGCCGTCCTGGCCCTCGTACGCGGCCTTGGTCGCGGCCAGGCGGCCCTGCTGGTCGTCGACCGTGGAGTTGATCTCCCCGGAGCCCGCGTAGCGGTCGTACTCGGCGACCAGCTGGGGCAGCGGGCCCTCCTGGCCGCCCAGGGCCGCGAGGACGTGCAGGGCGGCCAGCATGCCCGTGTCCGCGTTCCAGAAGTCGGCGAAGTAGTAGTGCGCGGAGTGCTCGCCGCCGAAGATCGCGCCGGTGCGGGCCATCTCGGCCTTGATGAAGGAGTGGCCCACGCGCGTGCGTACCGGCGTGCCGCCGTTCTCCCGCACGACCTCGGGGACCGACCAGGAGGTGATCAGGTTGTGGATGACCGTGCCCTTGCCGCCGTGCCTGGCCAGCTCTCGGGCGGCGACCAGGGCGGTGACCGCGGACGGCGAGACGGGCTTGCCGTGCTCGTCGACGACGAAGCAGCGGTCGGCGTCGCCGTCGAAGGCGATGCCGATGTCGGCGCCCTCCTCGCGCACGCGCTCCTGGAGGTCCACGAGGTTCGCCGGGTCCAGCGGGTTCGCCTCGTGGTTCGGGAACGTGCCGTCCAGCTCGAAGTACATCGGGACCAGCGTCAGGGGCAGTCCGGCGAAGACGGTCGGGACGGTGTGGCCGCCCATGCCGTTGCCCGCGTCGACGACGACCTTCAGGGGGCGGATGGAGGTCAGGTCCACGAGGGAGCGCAGATACGCCGCGTAGTCCTCCAGGGTGTCCCGCTGCGTGATCGTGCCCGGCGTGGCGTCCGAGGCGGCCGGGGCGCCCGAGTCCAGCCAGGACTCGACCAGCTCGCGGATCTCGGCCAGGCCGGTGTCCTGGCCGACCGGGGTGGCGCCCGCGCGGCACATCTTGATGCCGTTGTACTGCGCCGGGTTGTGCGAGGCGGTGAACATCGCGCCCGGCAGGTCGAACGCGCCCGACGCGTAGTACAGCTGGTCCGTCGAGCAGAGTCCGATCTCCGTGACGTCCACGCCGCGCGCCGCCGCCCCGCGCGCGAAGGCACGTGACAGACCGGGCGACGAGGGCCGCATGTCGTGGCCGATGACGATCGCGCGCGCGCCGGTCACCTGGGCGAAGGCCGCCCCGAACAGTTCGGCCAGCGACTCGTCCCACTGGTCCGGGACCACGCCGCGGACGTCGTACGCCTTTACGAGCTGCGACAGATCAGCAGTCACGGCCAACCTTCCTGGAATCTCAACGATGCCCCCCAAACTACCTGCTGAGACCGACAGTCGGCGGTGCCTCGGCTGTGGTGGGGCCGCGTCCTTACCGGATCGGCCCCGGCGTCCGGGCCGCCTCCTTGCCGAAACGGCCGCGCCGGCCTACCGCCTCCTTGCCGAAGCGGCCGCGCCGGCCTACCGCGACCGGCCCGGAACGGCCGTGCCCTCCCCCGGGGCCGGGACCGGCGCGGTTCCGTCCGGGTCAGGGCAGCATCCAGTCCAGTACCGGTGAACTCTGCCCGGCCACGATCAGGCACATCACCAACAGCAGCCCCACACTCCACGGCAGTACCTTGCGCAACAGGTCGCCCTCCCGGCCCGCGAGTCCGACCGCCGCGCACGCGATCGTCAGGTTCTGCGGCGAGATCATCTTGCCGAGCACGCCGCCCGAACTGTTGGCGGCGGCGAGCAGTTCCGGCGAGAGGCCCGACTCATGGGCGGCGCTCACCTGGAGGGCGCCGAAAAGCGCGTTGGCCGACGTGTCGGAACCGGAGACGGCGACACCGAACCAGCCGAGCACCGGTGACAGGAAGGCGAGTCCCGCGCCGGCCGCCGCCACGAAGTGACCGATCGTGGCCGCCTGCCCGGAGAGGTTCATGACGTACGCGAGGGCCAGCACCGACGTCACGGTGAGGATCGCGAACCTCAACTCGCGCACTGTCGCCAGCCACTCCTCGACCGCCACGCGCGCGTGCATCCCGAGAACAGCCACCGTGCACAGTCCGGCGAGCAGCACGAGCGTGCCGCCGGTCGACACGATCGGCCAGATGAAGACGTTCCCTCCGACGGGCTTGCCGTCCTGGCCGACGACGTTCAGGAACGGCCAGTCGAACGTGCGCGTCGCCCCGGCCAGCCAGTCCTTGCCCACGGGGATCTGGGCGACGGAGAAGATCGTCACGATCAGCGCGTACGGGGCGTAGGCCCGCAGGACTTCGGGGCGCGGGTCCTCCTCGTCGAGGTCCTCACTGCGTACGCCGGTCAGGACCGCTGCCCGTACGGGTTCGGCGGCGGGCCTGCGCGCGTGCGGCACGGCCACCAGGGCGCCCGCTCCCGCCAGGGCCGCGCCGATGTCCGCGAGTTGCGCGGACACGTAGTTGGAGGCGGCGAACTGGGCGGCGGCGAAGGCGACTCCGCACACCAGGGCGGGCACCCAGGTCTCGCGCAGGCCTCGCCGTCCGTCCACCAGCCCGACCAGCACGAGGGGCACCACGAGGGCCAGCAGTGGCGTCTGGCGGCCCACCACGGAGGCGACGGTGTCCAGGGGCAGCCCGGTGACCTGGGCGAGCGTGACGACCGGTGTGCCCATCGCGCCGAAGGCGACCGGCGCGGTGTTGGCGACCAGGGCGACCACGGCGGCACGCACCGGGTCGAAGCCGAGTGCGACCAGCATCACCGAGCAGATCGCGACGGGCGCGCCGAAGCCCGCGAGGGCCTCAAGGAGCGCGCCGAAGCAGAAGGCGACGACGAGCGCCTGGATGCGCGGGTCGTCGGACAGGCGCCCGAAGGAGCGGCGGAGGATGTCGAAGTGCCGGGTGCGGACGGTCATCCGGTACACCCACAGGGCGTTGACGACGATCCACAGGATGGGGAAGAGGCCGAAGACGGCTCCCTGGGCGGCGCTGGAGAGCGTCTGGCCGAGGGGCATGCCGTACGCCAGCCGGGCGACGAGGGCGGCGGCCGCCTGGCCGATGAGGCCCGCTCGGTGCGCCTTCATGCGGACGCCGCCGAGGAGCACCAGGACGATGACGAGTGGCAGGGTCGCGACGAGTGCGGACAGGCCGAGTGAGCCGGCGACGGGTTCCAGTTCCTGGACGTACACGGGCGCCTCCCCGGGTTCCGCCATGCGGAAAGCGTTTTCTCGCGGGTGACGGAATGGTCGTGTCCGCAACAACTCCGCGTCAATGGGCGTGCACCACTCGACGAAACGGGGCCCCGGGGAGGGGCGGCCTGGAGTAGTCGGCCGGAGTCAGAGGGGAGGGAAGCCCGGAGGGGTCGGCCGGGGTCAGTTGTCCGGCGAGCGTCCGGAGAGGCCGGCCGGGCTCAGCCGTCCGTGTCCGGGCTCAGCTGTCCGGGCTCAGTTGTCCGGCGAGCGCAGCACCCGCAGATGGCCGCGGCGTGCGACCTCCATCGGGTCCGCCCTGCGCGCGCCGCCCGCGTCCGCCGCGCGCTGCTGCGGGCGGGCCGCCTCGCGCACCGCGTTGGCCAGGGCTTCCAGATCGTCACCGCTGGGGCGTGCGGGCGCCGAGCCGTCGAGGAGCCGGACGACCTCCCAGCCACGCGGCGCGGTGAGGCGCTCGGAGTGCTCGGCACACAGGTCGTAGCAGTGGGGTTCGGCGTAGGTGGCGAGCGGGCCGAGGACCGCGGTCGAGTCGGCGTAGACGTACGTCAGCGTCGCAACGGCCGGACGGCCGCAAGCGGTGCGCGAACAGCGACGTACAGGGCTCACGATGTTGGACGGTACCGCACTCTTGAGCGGGCCGCGACGACTCTCCCCCGGGTCACTCCACCGTGTCGTGCTGTGACACGCCCCACACACCCCTCCGAACACCCCACACTGACCTGCGTGGACGGCTCCGGGCGGAATGCCGAACGCCGCTGAATCCGGTCATCTCTCGGTATAAACCACGCCAATTGGCATGAGGTCGGCGGTCTCGTAGGGATACGGAATCGAGCCCAACCTTGGCTGGAATGGTCATCTAACGACATGCCGCGCAGCGTCGGCGGAGGCGGTGGACGCAGGACCCTCCGAGGTCCCGCCCAAACCTCGCGCGGGCGGCGTGGGCGGGCGGCCGCGCGAGCCGCCGCGTGGGGGCCGGGCGCGCGGCCCCGGCGAGGACTACGCTTCGTCAGTGATGGACAACCCCGTACCGCCCCGCGCCGCAGCACCCGGGCCCCGCCGCCGCGACCGCCACGGCAGAGGCATGCGCGGCCCCATCGCGCCGCCCCAGGTGCCGCTCGCCGCGAGTCGCGCCGAGGTGTTCGCCGATCTGGTGCAGGACTCCGTGGAGCGTCTGGAGCGGCGCTGGGCGCAGCTCGCCGACATCGACTTCCTGATCCTCGAGGTGCCGCGTCTCGACGGCCCGGGCGGAGGCTGGGGCGAGGACTCGGTGCCCCTGGGCGGCACGATCGCCGCTCGCGAAGGGCACCCCGCGCGCGTGGTGGTCTACCGGCGCCCGATCGAGATCCGTACCAAGGGCCGCGACGAACGCGCGGCGCTGGTCCACGAGGTCGTCGTCGAGCAGGTTGCCGAGCTGCTGGGGCTGACCCCGGAGACGGTGGATCCCCGGTACGGCGAGGACTGAGGGCCCCGGGCCCCGGCACCGGCTCGGCCCCGTTCCCACGCGAGGACCGGTCGGCCCTCGCGAAAGCCCGGCGGATCGCTACTTCTGCAGCACCGAAAGATCCTGCTCCGCCTCCGGTACCGCCACCGCCCCACGGTCGTCCGGCAGGGTCTGGATCGTGAACGCCGGTAGGCCCTCACCGGCCGCCTCGAGGGTGCGGGCGGCGTAGACGGGGCCTGCGGAGACCGGCTCGACGGTGAGCGCGTACGTGCCCTTGAGGCCGCTCGGGACGGGCGCGTCCACGTTCTGGGTCGTGCCGGCCTTGATCGTGTACGTCTTCGTCACCGGCGTACCGCCCCCGCTGCCGGCCGATGCGGTGACCTTGACCTGGGTGGTGCGGGCCGGGGCGGTCAGCGCGAGCGTGGTGCCCTTGGAGCGGTTGCCGGCGACCGTCGCGCGCGTGCCCACCGGGGCGGTCGCCGGGATGAACGCCGTCTCCCGCTTGTCCCCCTTGCCGCGCACCACCCGCAGGGCGGCCACCACGGGGACCGACGTGTCCGAGGGCGTCAGCAGCAGGGAGCCGGCCTCGCCGCGCGTGACGTCGCCGAGGTCGACGGCGGCCGTCATGCCCGCCTTCACATGCAGCGTCTCGTTGCCCGCGGGGGTGATCTGCCCGGTGGGCGAGGCGAGGCGCAGCTTCAGGTCGGCGTCGGAGTCCCCGGGGGTGAAGGCGACCAGGCGCACGTCCGTGGCGTCCTTGGGGATGCCGGGCAGGACGAGACTGCCCGCCGGGTCGGCGGAGGCGGCCAGCCAGTCGCCGCCGAGCTTGTCGTCGAGGGCCTGGACGGCGGCGGCGACCCGGCCGCTGCGGACGGTCACGTGAACGGTGACGTCGGTGTCCGTCTCGTCGGTGAGCGTGGACAGCAGGATCGGCTCGCTGGAGTGCGGCTGGACCGTGATGCCCTCGCCCAGCGTCGACTTGAGGGCGCCGTCCTTCCCGTACAGCTCGATGTCGACGACCGCCGCGGAGTCGTCGGGGTTCGTCAGGTGCACGTAGTCGGTACGGCCGTCGGCGGTGCCGGCGCCGGGGAACCAGAACTCGGAGTCCGGGGCGGTGCAGTTGGTGCCGAGCAGACCGCGTCCGGTGCCCGCGGCGACCTGGGTGGTCTCCTGGACGGTCCAGCCGGGAGCGAACCTGCCCGTGGCGGTGCCGATGAGGCCGGGCGTCTCGGCGCCCTCCGCGGTGCCGGTGACCGGCTTGCCGGGCTCCTTGGGCCGCACGACGGGCGCTCCGGTGTTCTTCTTGCCGCTCTTGCCGCTCTTGCCTGCGGTCGAACCGTCCGCCGACTGTCCGTTCGCCGCGGCGAGTTCGGCCTTGCCGCTGCCGCCGGCGCCCTTGGTGACGGGCGTGAAGGCCGTGTACGACGTCTCGGCGAGGTCTGAGCTGCTCGGCTCGGGGCACAGCAGGCTGGTGCGCTCCACGGGCAGCTGGGCGGCCGCCTTCGCGGTGCTGTCGCCGGACGTGTCCGGTGTGCTGAGCGCGGCGAATCCGGTGACGGCGGCGAGCGCGGTCGCGCCGGCGATCAGGGACAGGGTGGTGCGGTTCACTGCTGGCTCCCGTCGGGGCGCTCACTGTCGGTGCCGTGGTGCGGGGGATGCGGCGGGTGCGGGGGGTTCGCCGGGTCGTACGCCGTCGGGTCGTAGCCCTGGGTGTAGTTCTGGTCGTACGCCGTGGACGTGCCCCCGTAGGCGTACGGGTCGTACTGGCCGCCCTGGTAGGGGTCCGCCTGGTACGGCTGTTCGTACGTGCCCGCCGGGTACTGGGGGGCGGCCTGGTACTGGTCGCCGCCGTAGGTGCCGTACTCCGCGCCCCCGTAGCTCGCCGCGTCCCACTCGTCGTACGGCTGCTGCTGGGGGATCGCGGCGTGGGCCGGGGCCTCCTCCGGAGAAGGGGGCGCGGTGGAGCCGTCCGCGGCGGCCTGTTCGGCCTCCGCCTCGGCCTGGGCGCGCAGCCGGCGGGCGCGGCGGCCCTCGCCCGCGGTCTCCTGGGCGGGGATCGCCTCTTCCTCGGGAAGGTCGTCGTCCACGTCACGGCGGCGGCCCGGCAGGGCGAGCACCACCAGGACGACGGCGAGTGCGCCCTGCGCCCACAGCCAGCCGGTGTGGCCGAGCGGCGCGTCGAAGGTGACGTCCAGCTTGCCGCCGGAGGCCGGGAGTTCGAAGCCCTGGGCCCAGCCGTCGACCGTGGTGCGGGTGAGCGGCTTGCCGTCCAGGGTCGCGGTCCAGCCCTCGTCGGCGGTGTCGGCGATCCGCAGTACGCGGCCCGCGGCGCCCGGGGGAAGGGTGGTGTGCAGTTCGACGGGGCCGGCCGCGACGGGCTCCGGTTCGCCGGAGCCGGTGACGATGGCGGCGCGGGAGACTTGCCGGTCCACGCGCCACAGGGCGCTCCCGTCCCCCTGGCTGAGCCGGCTCAGGCCGGGAGTGGCGTCCAGGACGCGGCTGACCTCGCGGGGCGCGCCCTTGCGGACCAGGACGTAGCGCACGGCGAAGCCGCCGAGTTCGTCGGCCTGGTCGGCGCCGGAGCCCGCGACGAGGTTGGCGACGACCTTGTCGAGCCGCTTGTTCTCGCCGCCCGCCGCCGCGAGTTCGGCATCGCCCAGCCGGGCGCCGGAGCCGCGGACCAGGGTGTAGCCGACGCGGGCCGGTGAGGTGCTGTTGAGGACGAGGGTGCGAGCCTGGTCGCGGGTGCCGCTCTCCTCGGCGACGAACGCGGGCACCTGGACCGGGTCACGGCGCTCCACGGGGCCGTCGGCGCCGCCGATCATCCACCCCGCGGCGACGAGCAGCGGGCCGGCCGCCGAGGAGAAGGCGATGAGCGCGGCCACCGGCTGCCGCCAGCCGAAGCTCTGCTCGGCCACGCGCGCGCGTGCCCCGTCGGCGCCGAGCGCGGCGGCGGCCAGGAGGGCGAGCCCGTAGACGAGGGTGGCGGGGCCGGCCCAGGCGGAGCGGTTGGACAGGACCGCGAAGACGAGCGCCACCAGGGCGACCGCCCAGGCCGTCCAGATTCCCGGCTGGCGTTCGGAGCGCAGCAGGGCGGCCAGCGCGGCGAGCACGATGCCGATGAGCATGAGCCCGCTGACGGTGCCCGGACCGCCGGGCCCCGCACCGAGCAGGTCGGTCACGGAGGCCGCGCCCGCGCCGAACTTCAGTCCGGCCTCCGTGAAGAAGCCGAACGGCAGCAGCGTCAGCGACCAGGGGGCGAGGACGAGCAGCGGGGTGCCGAACTGGGCGATGAACCGCAGCCCGTAGGCGGTGATTTCGCCGCGGCGCACCACGAGGAGCGCGAGACCGAGCACCAGCGCGATGGGCCACACGATCGGTGTGAAGGCTGTGGTGAACGTCAGCAGCAGTGCGTAGGCCCAGGTGGCCCGCCAGCTGCCGCGCGTGCCCGAGGCATGCGCGAGGCCGCCGGCGGCGATGCCCGCGCGCGCGATGAGCGGCAGCAGGATCGCGAGGACCGCGGTGCCGATGCGGCCGCCGGCGAGGGCGCCGGTGGCGGCGGGCAGGAAGGCGTACACGACGGACACCCACGCGCGCAGCAGCCGCGATTCGACGAGCGGACGCGAGGCGAAGTACGCGGTGATGCCGGCCAGCGGCACCGAGCAGACGAGCAGCACGGTGACCGCGAGCCCGGTGGAGCCGAACAGGACGCTCGCGAGCAGGGCGACGAGCGCGAGATAGGGCGGCGCGGACTGTGTGCCGCCCACGCCCACCGGGTGCCAGCCGTCGAGATAGCGCGACCACAGCTCGGAGGCGTCGGCGGGCGCGGGCAGCAGTGCGCCGCCCGCGAGCGCGCCACCGCCGAACAGTGCGCGGCAGGCGACGAGCGAGACGAGCAGGAGGACGACGAAGAGCACCGGACCGGGCTTGCGGGCGATGCGCTTGAGCCGGGCGAACTGTTCGACCTGGAGGAAGTCGGCGTCGTCGCCGCCCGGTCCGGACTCCACCGCGCCGCCGTGCCGGCCGGCCGAGGAGGCTTCGGGGTCGGAGTTGCCCGTCAGGTTGCCGGCGAACTGCTCGACGGTGGCCCGGACGGTCGCTCCGGGCGGCGGGAACAGCGGGCGCAGTTCACCCTTGTCGACCTGCGGGCGCCCGCGCCTGCGCCGCCCGGCGATGATCCGCTCGGGCCGCAGCAGGGTGCCCAGCAGACCGCGGATCTCGTCGACGGCCTGTCCGGGGACCTTGCCGACGAGATAGGCGACGGTGCGCAGCAGGGTGCCGAGCACCAGCCGGATCAGGATCCAGGGCAGCTGTGCCGTACGGGCGTTGACGAGGAGGGTGTAGACCGCGCCCGCCTTGTCCACCTTGTGCGGGGACGCGGAGGTACGGCCCACGCAGTCGACGGCGCGGCGCTCGCGGGAGGCGGCCTCGGCGTGCCGTACGACCGCTTCGGGGGCGACGAGGACGCGGTGGCCCGCGGCCGTGGCGCGCCAGCACAGGTCCACGTCGTCGCGCATCAGGGGCAGCCGCCGGTCGAAACCGCCGAGCTCTTCGAAGACGTCGCGCCGGATCAGCATGCCGGCGGTGGAGACGGACAGCACCGGCCGTACGTGGTCGTGCTGGCCCTGGTCCTGTTCGCGGCGGTCCAGACCGGTCCAGCGGCGGCCGCTGTTGGCGATGGTGACGCCGACTTCGAGGAGTTGTCTGCGGTCGTACCAGCCGCGGAGCTTGGGGCCGACGACGGCGACCTCGCGGCCCAGCTCCTGCTCGTTCTCCACGATCCTCAGGAGGTGGGCCAGGGCGTCCGGGTCGGGGGCACAGTCGTCGTGCAGCAGCCAGAGCCACTGTTCGGGCTCGCCGTGCGGGAGGTCCGGCAGGTCGTACGCGTCGTCGCGCCAGCTGCGGGTGACGGGGTCCCAGCCGCTGGGGCGCTTGAGGTACGGCAGGTCGTCCGGGGTCAGTACGGCCGCGGCTCGGTTGGCCTCCTCGACGGCCTGACCGAAGCCGGTGCGCCGGGCCAGGTGCAGCACCCGGTCGGCGCCGAGCGCGTCGGTGAGCAGCTGGGCGGAGGCGTCCGCGCTGCCGGTGTCGGCCGCGACGGCGTTCTGCACGGGACGCTCCTGGCCGAGCACGCCTGCCAGCGCGTCGGGCAGCCAGCGGGCGCCGTCGTGGGAGACGAGCACCGCCGTCACCACATGGCGCGGAAACTCGGGCGGGCTGGCCGGGTCGAACGGCGCGGTGGCGGCGTCGTATTGGGCTGCCGTATGACTGTGCACGGACATCGAGGTGCGGGCCCCGGTTCGATGGACTGCGGTGGACGTCTGTGTCCGGCGGGGACAGCGGGACGTCTCGGACGAGGGCCCACACTAACGGCTGGCCAACACGGCGGCCCGCCGCCTGTGGATAACCCACCTGCGACGGGCCGTTCGTTACGTAAGGGTTGTGTGCCTATGGGGGAGCGGAGCGGACAACGCGCGTGTGAAGGTCTCCGGGAGACGGCTCCTCAGATCGCGGCCTTCTTCAGCCGACGCCGCTCGCGCTCGGAGAGACCGCCCCAGATGCCGAACCGCTCGTCGTTGGCGAGCGCGTATTCGAGGCACTCGGAGCGGACCTCGCAGGCGAGGCAGACCTTCTTCGCCTCGCGGGTGGAGCCGCCCTTCTCGGGAAAGAAGGACTCGGGGTCGGTCTGGGCGCACAGTGCGCGCTCCTGCCAGCCGAGTTCCTCGTCCGCGTCGTCGACCAGCAGTTGCTGCACCAGCTCGGTCATGTGCGCCCCTCGTCTGTCTTCGCGTCCCCGTGATGCTGTCGTTACCGATTTCGGCTGAACGACACGAGTGAAATTACAAGTGTGCCGATCCGCGCCAGTCAAGCCGAGATCTGCTATTGAGCCCCTTATTCACTCTGCGGAACCAAGGCTATGCGGAAAGTGTTCAAATCGGGATAAACGCCTACAGCCATCGGTGACCACAAGAGCCCAGGTCGGACCTCCAGCCCTCCACAGGGAAGGACGCCCGTATGTTCGATCTCGTTCCGACGCGAACATCGAAGCGAACCGGATCACATTCGGATCACGGAGCCGCCACGAGGTTTGCGCGCCCGGTTGTGCGCCATGTGTCCCCGGCGGCTCCTGAACAAACCTTTCGCCAGCGAGATGAACCGGATGAGGTGAAACACCTCTCACATACCGGACACCAAGTTGACAGCGGAAGTGTGAACCGATGTCCTTGTGGGCATGCTCGCGAACTTGGCACTCACCTCGACCCGCACCGCCGGGTCCCACGGTGCTGCCCGCGCTCGCTGTAGCTGTTGCTGTTCCAGCTGTTGAGCCGTACCGCGCTCCGGCTGCCTCGCCGCCACTGAGGCGAATGACCGCCCCCACCCGGGCACCCCTCCCCGTCCGCAACCCGGACGGTCCTGGTCCGCGACACCCCAGCACCCCCACGCCGAGGAACCACCGCACCCATGAACAGCGACAGCGACCTCCAGATCGCCGGCGACATCCTCGAAGTACCGCACCTTCTCCAGCCGCCGCGCGAGCACCCCGCCACCGTGGCCGAGTTCGTCGGCCTCGCCCGCTCCATCGCCGCCGACCGCTCCCAGTGGGAGCACCTCGTCCAGTACGACGCCACCTCCCGCTGGTACCACCGGCTGCGCACCGGGCCCGGCTACGAGGTGTGGCTCCTTTCCTGGGTGCCCGGGCAGGGCAGCGGGCTGCACGACCACGGCCGCTCCTCCGGCGTACTCACCGTCCTGGAGGGCGCACTGACCGAGCGGACCGAGCGCGGGACGCGCGCGTTGGGCGCCGGGGCGCAGCGGGTGTTCGCGCCGGGGTACGTCCACGAGGTCGTCAACGACGCCCTCGAACCGGCCGTGAGCCTGCACGTCTACTACCCGGGGCTGACCGAGATGCCGATGCTCCCCCGGTCCGAGCCGAGTTCGGCAGGGGAGACCCCCATCGCTCATTGCGCGTCCGTCCCGACGACCGCGTGACACGTTGTCGTACCCGCCTGCAAGACTTGCCGCCATGCGCATTGTGGTTCTGGCAGGCGGCATCGGCGGTGCTCGTTTTCTGCGTGGTCTCCAGCGGGCCGCGCCCGACGCGGACATCACCGTCATCGGCAACACCGGGGACGACATCCACCTCTTCGGTCTGAAGGTCTGTCCGGACCTGGACACGGTGATGTACACCCTCGGCGGCGGCATCAACGAGGAACAGGGCTGGGGTCGGGCCGACGAGACCTTCCATCTCAAGGAGGAGCTCGCGGCGTACGGGGTCGGCCCCGAGTGGTTCGGTCTCGGCGACCGGGACTTCGCCACGCACATCGTGCGGACGCAGATGCTCGGGGCGGGGTATCCGCTCAGCGCCGTCACCCAGGCGCTCTGCGACCGGTGGAAGCCGGGGGTGCGGCTCATCCCGATGTCCGACGACCGGATCGAGACCCACGTGGCCGTGGACATGGACGGGGAGCGCAAGGCGGTCCACTTCCAGGAGTACTGGGTGCGGCTGCGGGCCTCCGTGCCGGCCGTGGCCGTCGTCCCGGTCGGCGCCGAGCAGGCGAAGCCCGCGCCCGGGGTGCTGGAGGCCATCGCCGAGGCGGACGTCGTGCTCTTCCCGCCGTCCAACCCGGTCGTGTCCGTCGGCACGATCCTCGCGGTGCCCGGCATCCGGGAGGCCATCGCCGAGGCCGGGGTGCCGGTGGTCGGTCTCTCCCCCATCGTCGGGGACGCGCCCGTGCGGGGCATGGCCGACAAGGTGCTGGCGGCGGTCGGCGTCGAGTCGACGGCCGCGGCGGTCGCCGAGCACTACGGCTCGGGGCTCCTCGACGGCTGGCTCGTCGACACCGTGGACGCGTCCGTGGTGGAGCGGGTCGAGGCGGCGGGCATCCGCTGCCGGGCGGTGCCGCTGATGATGACCGACCTGGACGCGACGGCGCAGATGGCACGCGAGGCACTGGCACTGGCGGAGGAGGTGCGGACGCCTTGAGCGGACGGCTTCCCCCGGAACCCCGGGAAGCGGGGCTCGCGGGCCACGGGGATCCCGCAGGGGCCGCCGGGCGCGGTGCGCGCGGCGGCCAGGGAGCGGCCGCCGCGGCGGCGAACGGACAGGGACCGGCCCCCGCGGCGGCGGGCGTCCCGGCCGACGCACCCTCGTCGGCGCCCGGGCATCCCGCCCCGGCCGACGCACCCTCCACGACGCCCGGGCATCCCGCCCCGGCCGTCCCGGCCCACGCGCCCGGCTTCCGGGTCTGGGCCGTGCCCGGTCTTCCCGAGGTCGCGCCCGGCGACGATCTCGCCAAGCTCATCGCCGCCGTCGAGCCCGGCCTCGTCGACGGTGACGTTCTCCTCGTCACCTCGAAGATCGTGTCCAAGGCCGAGGGGCGGATCGTGCGGGCGGACGACCGCGAGGCGGCCATCGACGCCGAGACCGTACGGGTCGTGGCGCGGCGGGGCGCGCTGCGGATCGTCGAGAACCGGCAGGGTCTCGTCATGGCCGCCGCCGGCGTCGACGCGTCCAACACCCCTTCCGGGACCGTGCTGCTGCTCCCCGAGGATCCCGACGCGTCGGCGCGGGCGATCCGGGACGGGCTGCGGGACACGCTCGGGGTCGATGTCGGCGTCGTCGTCACGGACACCTTCGGACGGCCCTGGCGGACCGGTCTGACGGATGTCGCCATCGGCGCCGCCGGTGTGCGCGTACTCGACGATCTGCGCGGCGGCACGGACGCGTACGGCAATCCGCTGAGCGCCACCGTCGTCGCCACCGCCGACGAGCTGGCCGCCGCCGGTGACCTGGTCAAGGGCAAGGCCGCCGGGCTGCCCGTCGCCGTCGTGCGGGGGCTGCCGCACGTGATCGCCGGGGACGACGAAGCGGGAGCGCGCGCGATGGTGCGCGGCGGACGTGACGACATGTTCCGGCTCGGCACGTCGGAGGCCGTGCGGGAGGCGGTGACCCAGCGGCGTACCGTACGGGCCTTCACCGACGAGCCCGTCGACCCCGGTGCCGTACGGCGTGCCGTGGCCGCGGCCGTCACCGCGCCGGCGCCGCACCACACGACGCCCTGGCGTTTTGTGCTCCTGGAGTCCGCGGAGTCGCGCACCCGGCTGCTGGACGCCATGCGGGACGCGTGGATCGCGGATCTGCGCGGGGACCGGAAGACCGAGGAGTCCATCGCCAAGCGGGTCAGACGCGGGGACGTGCTGCGCAACGCGCCGTATCTCGTCGTGCCCTGCATGGTCATGGACGGGTCCCACAGCTACGGCGACGCGCGGCGGGACGCGGCCGAGCGGGAGATGTTCGTGGTCGCCACCGGCGCCGGGGTGCAGAACTTCCTCGTCGCGCTCGCCGGGGAGCGGCTGGGCTCGGCCTGGGTGTCGTCGACGATGTTCTGCCGGGATGTCGTACGGCGGGCGCTGGGGCTGCCGGAGAGCTGGGAGCCGATGGGAGCCGTGGCCGTGGGGCACGCGGCGGAGGAACCCAGGGACCGGCCCGCGCGCGACGCCGGGGCGTTCATCGAGGTGCGCTGAGACGATTCGGCCGAGGGGCGGCCGGGACCGCCTACCCTCGTAAGGCACCCCGAGCATCACTAGGACCTCATCCGTGGCTGGACGCTTCTCCCCTCGGCCCACGCGTACGACCGTGCGCGGCGGGCATGTCGTGGTGCCCGGGGCGTCCGGTGCGGTGCCGCGGCCCGCTCCCGCCACCGGGCTGCGGCGCGGGTGGACCCCGCCCTGGCCGCTCGACCTCGGGATCGTGCTCGGGCCGCTGCGGCGCGGGCCCGGCGATCCGACGTTTCGTACGACACCGGACGGGGCCGTGTGGCGGGCCAGCCGTACGCCCGCCGGGCCCGGCACCCTGCGGGTCGCGCTGCGGGGCGGCGCGGTCGAGGCCGAGGCGTGGGGCCCGGGGGCGGAGTGGCTGCTGCATCAGTTGCCGGAGATGCTGGGCTCGGCCGACGACCCGGACGCCTTCGAGCCGCGCCACCGGCTGGTCGCGGTGACCCGGCACCGGCGGCCCGGGCTGCGGCTCACGCGTACGGGACTGGTGCTGGAGTCGCTGATCCCGTCGGTCCTGGAGCAGAAGGTCACGGCCGACGAGGCGTACCGGGCATGGCGGCTGCTCGTACGGAAGTTCGGGGAGCCGGCGCCCGGGCCCGTGGAGGGGCGGATGCATGTGATGCCCGAGCCGCGGACGTGGGCGTTGATCCCGTCCTGGGAGTGGCATCGGGCGGGGGTCGACAACAAGCGGGCTTCGACGATTCTGCGGGCGGTGCGGGTCGCCGCGCGGCTGGAGCAGGCGATGGGGATGGAGCCGGCGCAGGCTCAGGCGCGGCTCGAGGTGGTGTCGGGGATCGGGCCGTGGACGTCGGCGGAGACCGTGCAGCGCAGTCACGGGGCGGCGGATTCGGTGACGGTCGGGGATCTGCATCTGCCCCGGATCGTGGGGTACGCGCTGGCGGGCGACCGGGACGCGGACGACGCCGCGATGCTGGAACTGCTCGCACCGTATGCCGGGCAGCGGCACCGTGCGGCCCGGCTGATTCTGCTGTCCGGCCGCACGCCGCCGCGCCGGATGCCGGGTATGCCGCGTACGGACATCGGGAAGTTGTAGGGGCGGGCGCGGCTGCCCCACATCGGGTGGGCAACCGCGTGTCGGGGGGCGCGGGGTTCTCTCGCCCCCGCCGCCCCCGCCCGTCCCCTCCCCGGGAGCTCAGCCCCGGACGCGCACAATCGCCGGGCGGGCTGAGCGCCCCTACTGGTCCGAGGAGAACCGCACCGCCCCCGCCGGAATCCTCGCGTCGCACCACACCCGTACACCGTCGCGGAGTTCGTTGTCCGCGCCGATCACCGCGCCGTCGCCGATGACCGCTCCCGTCAGGATCGAGCGCTCGCCCACCCGGGAGCGGGCGCCGAGCAGGGAGTCCGTGATGACCGCGCCCGGTTCGACGACCGCGCCGGACAGGAGCGTGCTGCCGAAGATGCGGGCACCCTCGCCGACGAACGCGCCCTCGCCGACCACCGTGCCGCCCGTCAGCTTGGCGTCGGAGGCGACCGAAGCCGTCGGCAGCACCAGGCGGTCGCCGCAGCGGCCCGGGACCGCGGGGGACGGGGCACGGCCCAGAACCAGGTCCGCCGAACCGCGTACGAAGGCCGCGGGGGTGCCCAGGTCCAGCCAGTACGTCGAGTCCACCATGCCCTGGAGGTGTGCTCCGGCGGACAGCAGGCCGGGGAACGTCTCGCGCTCCACCGAGACCGGGCGGCCCGCCGGGATCGTGTCGATGACCGAGCGCCGGAAGACGTACGCCCCCGCGTTGATCTGGTCGGTGACGATCTCCTCGGGGGTCTGCGGCTTCTCCAGGAAGGCAGTGACCCGGCCCGTCTCGTCCGTGGGGACGAGGCCGTACGCCCTCGGGTCCGTCACCTTGGTGAGGTGCAGGGAGACATCCGCGGCCGTCGTCTCGTGCGTGTGGACCAGGGCACGGATGTCCAGGCCCGTCAGGATGTCGCCGTTGAAGATCAGCACCGGCTCGTCGGGGCCGGAGTGGAGGCGCGACGCCACGTTGCGGATCGCGCCGCCCGTCCCGAGGGGCTCCTCCTCCGTGACGTACTCCAGGTGCAGACCGAGAGCCGAGCCGTCGCCGAAGTACGGCTCGAAGACTTCGGCGAGATAGGAGGTCGCCAGGACGATGTGGTCCACGCCCGCCGCCCTCGCCCGCGCCAGCTGATGCGTGAGGAACGGGACCCCGGCCGCCGGGACCATGGGCTTGGGGGTGTGCACCGTGAGCGGACGAAGCCGGGTGCCTCTGCCGCCGACCAGGAGGATCGCTTCTGTCACCTGTCGTCTCTGCTTCCTGCTGGGGCCGGCCGGAACCGCGTTCGGCCGGCCAGTGTATGCAGACCGGGTAAGACCGTCCCGCAGGCCGGGTAAGACCGTCCGACGGCCGCTCCGACGGCCGCCTGTACCACTGCGGGGCGCCCACCGGCCGGCCCTCAGCGGCCCTGGTAGCGGGCCGAGGTGGAGCGGGCCGAGCCGAGCTTGCCGTAGAGCTGCTTTCCTGGGCACTCCGTGGCGAACCCGTCCCGATGGCCGGAGATCACGTTCAGTCGTACGTTCTTTCCTTTTCGGTAGAGATTGCCACCAGCGGACTTCAGGTATGTCTTGCCGCGCGGATTGGCTCCGAAGAGGCCGAGCTTCCAGGCGGTGAGCTTGGCGATGGCATTCACCGCGGCGGCGGCCGGCTTGGTGGAGCTGAACGTGCCGAGGACCGCGATCCCCATGCTGTTGGAATTGAAGCCGAGGGTGTGGGCGCCCATGACGGCCTTTGTCACCCCGCCGGCCCGGCCTTCGTAGATGTTTCCGCACTTGTCGACGAGGAAGTTGTAGCCGATGTCGCGCCAGCCACTGCTCAGGACGTGGTAGCGGTAGATACCGCGGATGACTGAAGGGGCTTGCGAGCAGCTGTACTTGTTGCCCGACGCCGTGTGGTGCACGAAGGCCGCCTTGACCTTGCTCGTGTAGACGAAGCTCCGCGCACGCAGGCTTTCGTCGGCGCCCCAGCCGTGGCGCGTGATGATGCGCGGGCGCGGGCCGATGTACGGCTGTGTGCGCGGCGCGCTCCCCTGTTCGGCCAGCAGCTCCCGCTCGGTCTGCTCCTTCGACAGGGCCGGAATCTCGGTGGCGGCCTGCGGCGCGAGACCGGCGCGCGAGGAGCCCTTGGGGGTGCCGGCCGCGGGCTGCGCGCCCGGGTCGACCAGTTCGAGGCGGAGGCCGCCGGGGAGCGCCCGGGTGTCCGGGGCCGCGGCCCGGTCCCCCTCCGCCCGCACCCGGACCTCGACACCGTCCGAGTCGCCCACCCACAGCGGCGCGGTGGATCCGCGCGCCCGGTGCGAGGAGCCCTCCGCGGTGTCCGGGTCGGGCGCGTGTTCGTGGCTGTGTGTCTCGACGTCCTGCCAGCCGGACCAGTGGGTCGTGCCCTCGGCGCGGGTACGGACCTGGACCCGGCCGTGCAGTTCGGTGGCCGGGTCGTTCCAGACGACGCCGACCAGCGAGAAACGCCGTACGTTCCGGGGGGTCAGCCCCTGTTCGGCCGCCGCACCGACGGCCCGGGTGCCGGAGAGGGGGGCGAGGGGGAGGGACTGGGTGCTGCCGGGGACGGTGGCCTCGGTCGCCACCGGGGAGCCCGCGGGGTCCGCGGCGGGACCCGCACGGTCCGCGGCGGGGCCCGCCACGTCCGCCGCGGCCCCCGTCCGGTCCGAGCCGGTCGCCGACGCCGAGGGTCTCGCCTGGGCCGGAGCGGTCAGGGTGAGTGGAAGGACCAGGGCCGCCGCGCAGGTGACGCCGATCGAGGAAGCAAGGTAATCACGCATGTCCTTGATCCTGGACAAAGCCACGCAAATCTGTCCATCGGGGAATTGACGGCCAGTCGGCCCACGGCAGGCCGCGTTCGCCCGAACCGGTGGCCCCGCCCGTCTGCCCCGACCGCCGCCCCCGCGTACGCTTGCGCGCGTGAACGCCACCGACCGCACCCCTGCCGACCTGCTGCGATCCGCGCTCGCCGCGGACCCCGCGCGCCCCTTGGTGACCTTCTACGACGACGCCACGGGCGAACGCGTCGAACTCTCTGTCGCCACCTTCGCCAATTGGGTGGCCAAGACGGCCAACCTGCTCCAGGGCGAGCTGTCCGCCGAACCCGGCGACCGGCTCGCACTGCTGCTGCCCGCGCACTGGCAGACGGCGGTGTGGCTGCTGGCGTGCGCCTCGACGGGCGTCGTCGCGGACGTGGGCGGTGACCCGGCCGCCGCCGACCTCGTCGTCAGCGGACCCGACACGCTCGACGCGGCCCGCGCCTGCTCCGGCGAGCGCGTCGCGCTGGCGCTGCGCCCGCTCGGCGGCCGGTTCCCCAAGACCCCGGACGGTTTCGCCGACTACGCCGTCGAGGTACCGAGCCAGGGCGACCGCTTCCAGCCGTACGCGCCGGTCGACCCGGAGGAGCCCGCGCTGATCGTCGCCGGGGCGGAGCACACGGGCGCCGAGGTGGTCGAGCGGGCCCGCGCGGAGGCCGCCGGCCTGGGGCTGACGGGGCCGGGGTCACGTCTGCTGTCGGGGCTGGGTTACGGCACCTGGGAGGGGTTGAGCGCGGGGCTGTACGCGCCGCTCGCCAGCGGCGGGTCCGTGGTGTTGTGCCGGCATCTGGAGCAGTTGGGTGAGGACGCGCTGGCGAAACGGATCGAGAGTGAGCGCGTGACGGCTACGCGCCGCCACGCGAGCTGACAGAAGCGGTCCGTCGGCGAACCGCGGGTCCGTCGGCGAACTGCGGGCCCGCCCGTGAACCACAGGCCCGTCGGCGACCGCGGGCCCGCCCGTGAACCACAGGCCCGTTGCGGCTGGTCCCACAGTTCCCCGCGTCCCTCGCAGGAGCACCGCACAGGGCCGGGGATTCACCCGTTCGGCCCATCAGCGCCCACCCCCGGCCCGCGGCCCGGGTCATGGTCGTAGGAGCACCACACGCTCGTACGCCATGAGGGGGTGGACAGCCGTGACCGACACCGCGGGCACGCCCTCCGGCGACGGGCCTGAGCAGGCGGCCGTGCCGGGACCGGGGGGCGGAGCGTCCCCCATCGGCGCCGGGCTCGTACGCCGCCGGCGGCGCTGGCTGCGGCACACGGCCTTCGGTGTCGCAGCCTTGGTGCTCGGTGCCGCCGGGGCCGGGTGGGCCGTGTACGAGAAGCTGAACTCGAACATCACCGCGGACGAGGCCGCCGCCGCCGAACTCGCCCGGTACGAGAAGGAGCGGCCCACCTCACTGGTGCGGGACGCGCAGAACATTCTGCTGATCGGGTCCGACTCGCGGTCGGGGGACGGCAACAGCCAGTACGGGCGGGACACCGGGACCGAGCGGTCCGACACCACGATCCTGCTGCATCTGCCCGCGAACCGGCACAGCGCGACCGCGGTCTCCCTGCCCCGCGATCTGATGGTGGACATACCGAGCTGCCGCCGCCCGGACGGCACCCGTACCGCGCCGACCTTCGCGATGTTCAACCAGGCCTTCGAGACGGGCGGTTCGGCCTGCACGATCCGTACCGCCGAGAAGCTGACGAACGTCCGGATCGACCACCACATGGTCGTCGACTTCAGCGGCTTCAAGGAGATGGTCGACGCGGTCGACGGTGTCGAGGTGTGCCTGAAGGACCCGATCGACGACAAGGACGCCAAGCTGCGACTGCCGGCGGGCAAGCAGTTGCTCGACGGGGAGCAGGCCCTTGGCTATGTGCGGGCCCGCAAGAGCATCGGCAACGGCAGCGACACCGACCGGATGGACCGCCAGCAGCGCTTCCTCGGGGCGCTCGTCAACAAGGTGCAGGGCAATGACGTCCTGCTGAACCCGGTGAAGCTCTATCCGGTGCTCGACGCGGCGACCTCGTCCCTCACCACGGACCCGGATCTGGCGAGTCTGCGCGGACTGTACGAACTCGTGCGCGGTATGCGGAACATTCCCCCCGAACGCGTGCAGTTCCTGACGGTGCCGCGCACGTCGTACGTGAACAACGCCAATCGCGACCAGCTCGTGGAGCCCGACGCGGAGAAACTCTTCGCCCGGCTGCGGGCCGACGCCCCGCTGGAGGTCGCCAAGGACTACGCCGGTTACGACGAGCAGTCGGGCGGTGACGGAACACTGAGCGGAAAGCCGCTCGACACACCCGCCGGCACCCCGGATCCGACACCCACTTTCCGCGGGAACACGGCCGCCGAGGACGGCTGCGAGTAAAGCGCACATCAAGGCAAGGAACGCCCAACCTAAGAAGTCTCTGGGAAATAAGGCGGATTGCCCGGTTGTAGGGAAGTGTAATTTGTCACCGCCGTCGCTTGACGCTGAACTGGGCGGATAGTGTGAGCGATCCGGTGCACCCGGCCACGAGGACTGTCCTGGGGTCGCGCACTGCTTGACCGAGACCCGAGCGCCTTTGAGGGGGAAGGCGCCGCGTGGCCCCGACGGAGGATTCAGACAACCGTGGACGCGCAAGGCCGTGGGCGGGCGGACAACATCGACCCCGCAGACCAGTGGGTACTGAACCCGGACACCGGCGAATACGAACTGCGACTGAGCAGTTCCGGACCGCAGTCGTCGGTGCCGGGACCGCGCAGGTCCGCCTCGCGCAGCTCGGCGGGCCGCGCCCGTTCAGCCGCGCCGGGCCGGGACACCCGGCAGAGCCCTGCCCCGGACCTGGTGCCGGGGCCGCGCCGCCGTCGAGGCGTGCCGGACGAGCCGCCGCCGGGCCGGCGCCGGGGACGTACGAAACCGAAGAAGTCCAGAACCAAGAAGATAGTGCTGTGGACGGGCGGCTCCATGGCCTTCGTCCTGGTCGCCGTCACGGCGGCCGGCTATCTCTACCTCAAGCACCTCGAGGGCAACGTCCAGACGACGGACGTCGGCGACGCGGCCAAGAGCAGCTTCAGCAAGGACGACGCCTTCAACATCCTGATCATCGGCACGGACAAGCGCACCGGTGCGGGCAACGAGGGTTACGGCGACAAGGGCAGCGTCGGGCACGCCGACACCAACATCCTGCTGCACGTCTCCAAGGACCGTACGAACGCGACGGCGCTCAGCATCCCGCGTGACCTGATCGTCGACGTTCCGGACTGCGAGACCAAGCAGGCCGACGGCTCCAAGAAGGTCATCGGCGGCTCGCAGAACGTCCGCTTCAACACGAGCCTCGGCCAGGGCGGCCGCGACGCGGGCTGCACCATGCGCACGGTCAAGGCGGTCACCGGAATCTCGCCGGACCACTTCATGATGGCCGACTTCAACGCGGTCAAGACGCTGACCAGCGCGGTGGACGGCGTCACGGTCTGCGTGGGCAAGGCGGTCAACGACCCGGACTCGCACCTGAAGCTGCCCAAGGGCGAGTCCACGCTCGAGGGCGAGCAGGCCCTCGCCTTCCTGCGCACCCGGCACAGCTTCGGCAACCAGGGGGACCTCGACCGCATCAAGGTGCAGCAGCAGTTCCTCGGCGCGCTGTCGCGCAAGATGACCTCCAGCGACACCCTCACCAACCCCAAGAAACTGCTGGACCTGGCCGAGGCCGCCACCAAGGCGCTCACCGTGGACACCGGCATCGGCAAGGTCAGCACGCTCAAGGACGTGGCGCTGGAGCTCAAGAAGGTGCCGCCGAAGAACATCACCTTCACCACGGTCCCCGTCATCGACAACCCCGCCGAGAAGGTCCACGCGACGGTCGTCGTCAACCAGACGACGGCCCCCCAGGTCTTCAGCATGATCAAGGACGACGTCTCCTTCACCGCGGTCAAGCAGGAGAAGAAGAAGGAGAAGGCCGCGGTCGCCGCCCGGCTCAAGGGCTCCCGCTCCGCCGCCTCCGACGTCCGCGTCGACATCTACAACGGCGGCGCCCCCTCCGGTGCCGCACAGGAAACTCTCAGCTGGCTGCAGAACACTGAGGGCGTGACGAAGTCCAGTCAGCTCGGCAACGCCGGCAAGACGCTGAGCAAGACGACCCTCGAGTACTCTCCCGACCAGGCCGACCAGGCGCGCAAGCTGGCCGACCTCATGGGGCTGCCGGCGGCGCAGATGAAGCCGGGCAAGAGCGAGAAGAACGCACAGGGTCTGCCCGCGATCGTGCTGACCCTCGGCAAGGACTTCAAGGGGGCCGGGGAGCCCCTCACCACGCCGTCGAAGGCGCCCGAGAACATCCAGAAGGCCACCGCCGACAAGCAAGTCTGCTCCACGTGATGACCTGACGGGTCCGTCCTGCGTCCTACAGGGCGCCGATACATCCGGCCGGGCGCCTCGGGCGTCCGGCCGGACGCTGATACACCCAGTGGATCCAGTACATCCAGTACGAGTGCTTCCAGTACCTCCGGTACGAGTACTTCCAGCGGATCCAGTACATCCAGTACGACGCGCCGAGCGTCCAACTGGGCATGGCTACACCGGCGGGGCGCGCGAGGCGTCCCGCCGCACCGCACGGCAGACAGATCGGGTGGGGCGCGACGGGGCGTTCCCCCGACGCGGAACGGACCCGTTTGTCGGGCGCAGGGTGGGGAGGGCAGGGAGATGGTGCAGAGCAGTGTGCGTCGAAAGGGGGCGCGACCACGTGACCGGCAGACCGGTGAACCGGGCTGGGACGACAGTCTGTACGACGACAACGGCGAGCCTGTTCAGGACGGCCGCGGCTCCGGTCGAGGCGGCGGCTCCGCTCAGGGCGGCGGCGACGGCGACGGTCCACCCGACGAGGCGAAGGGCCACAGCCGCCACGGCGGCGGGCGCCGGCGCGGCGGCAAAGGGGACGGGGGCGGGGGGCGCCCACGTCGCAGACGCCGCGTCCTGCGCTGGTCGGCGACGGTTCTGGCGGTCCTGATACTTGGCACCGCGGGTGCCGGATATCTCTACTACCAGCACCTCAACGACAACATCAAGAAGGACGACCTGTACCTCGGCGACGACAAGGACAGGGCGGCCAAACCCAAGGCGAACGCGGCGGGCCAGACCCCGCTGAACATCCTGCTGATCGGTTCGGACGCGCGCGACTCCGCGGCGAACCAGAAGCTCGGCGGCGCCAAGGACACCTACGGCGGGACACCGCGCGCCGACGTCCAGATGCTGCTGCACCTGTCGGCGGACCGCAGCAACATGTCGGTGGTCAGCATGCCGCGCGACACGCTGCTCGAGATCCCCAAGTGCACCGACCCGAAGACCAGTCACACGTACGCGGCGATCACGTATCCGACGATGACGAACAACTCGCTCGGCCGCGGCGGACCCGGCTGCACCGTCGCCACCTGGGAGAAGTTCACCGACATCCACATCGACCACTTCATGATGGTCGACTTCGCGGGTGTGGTGTCGATGGCCGACGCGATCGGCGGTGTCCCGGTCTGTGTGGACGCCAACATCTACTCGCACACCTCCACCGGCCACGGCTCGGGCCTGAAGCTGAAGGACGGCACGACGTCCATCAAGGGCAAGCAGGCCCTTCAGTGGCTGCGCACGCGGTACGGGTTCGAGGACGGCAGTGACATAGGCCGGACCAAGGCCCAGCACCAGTACATGAACTCGATGGTCCGCCAGCTGCGCGAGAACGCCACACTGAGCAACCCGAACAAGCTGCGCAAGCTCGCCGAGACCGCCACCAACGCGCTCACCGTCGACGACGGCCTGGGCACGGTGTCGAAGCTCTACGACCTGAGCAAGGAGCTGAAGAAGGTTCCGACGAGCCGGATCACCATGACCACCATGCCGTGGGTGTACTCGTCCGACGGCAACCGCGTCCTGCCCAAGCCGAACGACGCGGCGAAGGTCTTCCGGCTCCTGCGCGAGGACATCGCGCTGGACGGCAAGGACAAGAAGAAGTCCCCGGCCCAGAAGGCGGTGGCCCCCGCCCACGCGGACGACAAGATCGCGGTGCAGGTGCAGAACGGCACCCGGACCAGCGCACTGGCGCCGGTGGGCGGACGGGCGAACGCGATGGCGCAGCTCCTCGTCGGCAAGGGCTTCACCGGGGCGGCGGCCGACTCCTCGACGGTGCTCTCCGAGGACAAGACGGTCATCCGCTATCCGAGCGCGGATCTGAAGGGCGACGCCCAGCGGGTGGCCAAGTCGCTCGGCGTCCCGCTGAGTTCGGTGGAGAAGTCGGCGAGCGTCTCCGGGGTCACGCTGATCGTGGGCGGCGACTGGCGGTCGGGCACCACGTACAAGGCGGCGGAGGACGACGACACGACGCCGGCGTCCGCGAAGCTGGACAAGGGTTCGGACACCGGGGCGTGCATGCACGTGGACCCGGACTACACCTGGTCATGACGGAGTCGGGCCCCCTCCCGAGCCGAAGGGGCCCCGACTTCTCCGCTGTGCGGCTCAGTTGGAGCCGAGCACCGCGGGCCGGCGCGAGGCGATGACCTTCTTGGCCAGGGCCTTCGGGCTCGTCAGGAAGCCGAAGCCCCACGACATGTGCATGGTGGCGAGGGCGACCGGGATCTGCAGACGGGCCTTCAGCGGCAGCCGCTTGCCCGCGGGGAGCGAGCCGAGGGCGATCGCCGCCAGATAGCCGCCGGGGACGACGAGACCCCACGGAGTCAGGGCGAGCCCCACCACGACCCCCGCGGCTATCGCGCACACCGCGGTCGGCGGGGCGAGGTAGCGCAGGTTGATGGAGCCCTCGTGGTAGCGGGCGACGACATGCCGCCAGCGCCCGTAGTCCTTGTACTGCTTGGCGAGGGCCCGCACGCTCGGGCGCGGCCGGTACGACACCTTCAGCTCGGGCGAGAACCAGATGAGCCCGCCGGCCTCCCGGATCCGGAAGTTCAGCTCCCAGTCCTGGGCGCGGATGAACTCCTCGTTGTAGCCGCCCTGTTGTTCGAGGGCCTCGCGCCGGAAGACACCGAGGTAGACGGTCTCGGCGGGACCGGCCTCCCCACCCGTGTGGAAGGCGGCGTTGCCGACGCCGATCTTCGAGGTCATCGCGGCGGCGACCGCGTGCTCCCAGTCGTTCTCGCCCTCGGCGTGCATGATGCCGCCGACGTTCTGCGCGCCGGTCTCCGCGAGGAGGCGTACGGCGGTCGCGATGTAGTTCGGCGAGAGCATGCCGTGCCCGTCGACGCGTACGACGACGGGGTGCCGGGACGCCTTGATCGCCGCGTTGAGCGCGGCGGGGGTGCGGCCGGTCGGGTTCGGCACGGTGTGGACCCTCGGGTCCTCGCGTACGAGTTCGGCGGCGATCTCCTCCGTCCGGTCCGAGGACGGACCGATGGCGATCACCACCTCCATCTCGCCGTCGTACTCCTGCGCCAGGATCGCTTGGACGGCCCCGCGCAGATGCCGCTCCTCGTTGAGGACGGGCATGATCACAGATACGGCGGGGGGCTGCACGTCAGACTTCTCGCTCATCGGACGTCACGTTACCGCGAACGGGGGACACGGGCGCGCGCCGCCCGGCCACCGGACCGGGCCGCAGATCGTATGGGCCTACGGTGCTCACGGATCCCCACCCCCATGCCTTCGCGGAGGTGTCCCCCCATGCCCACACCGCCCCGCTCCCCCGCCGCCCGCCCTCCACGACGGCCGCGGCCCTCCCCCGCCCGGCGGCCGCCCGTACGGCCCAGGCGGCCCAGGCGGCCCGGCTGGTCCATGCGGATGGTGACGACGCTGTCCGTGGTGGTCCTCGCCTCGGCGGGGATCGGCCACGCCGTGGTCACCAGCCTCGACGCGGACATCGCGCGGGTCGACCCCTTCAAGGACATGAAGAACCGCCCCGCGGCGGGCACCGGCATGAACGTCCTGCTGGTCGGCACGGACGGCCGGGACAAGATCAGCGCGGCCGAACGGCGGAAGTACCGCCTCGGCGGCGCCCCCTGCCACTGCACGGACACGATCATGATCGTGCACATCTCCGAGGACCGGGAGCGGGCCAGCATCGTGAGCCTGCCGCGCGACTCGTACGCCGAGATGCCGACGCACACCGACGGGATCACCGGCAGGCGGAGCCGCCCGCAGCCGATCAAGCTGAACGCGGCGTACGCGCAGGGGGGCCCGAATCTGACCGTACGCACCGTCGAGAACATGACGCACGTCAAGATCGACCACTATCTGGAGGTCGACTTCACCAGCTTCATGAAGACGGTGGATGTGCTCGGCGGCGTACAGATCTGCACGCCGGAGCCGCTGAAGGACTCGTACACCGGTCTCGACCTGGCGGCGGGCACGCACCGGCTGAGGGGCGGCGAGGCGCTCCAGTACGTGCGCGCCCGGCATGTCGACGGCGCCTCCGACCTGGGCCGCATGCAGCGCCAGCAGCGCTTCCTGGCGTCGCTGGTCGAACAGACGACGTCCTCCGGGGCGCTGCTGAACCCGCTGAAGTTCCGGGACGTGACCCGGGCCGTGCTCGGCTCGGTCCGGGCCGACCGGGGCTTCGGCACGGACGAACTGCTCGACCTCGGGCGGGCGATGCGGAACTTCTCACCCTCCTCCAGCGAGTTCACGACGGTGCCGATCAGGGACATGACCCACGTCGTCAAGGGCATCGGCTCCACCCTGAAGTGGGACGACGCCAAGGCCCAGAAGCTCTTCCAGTCGCTGCGCGACGACCAGCCGCTCGTCCAGCACCGCAGCAGGAGCAGGACCCTGCGGGTGGACGTCGCTCCCCAGCAGATCCGGGTGCAGGTGGAGAACGCGACGCTTACGGAGGGGCTCGGCGGCCGGATGGACCGCGCGCTGGCCGCGACCGGCTTCCGGACGACGCGGCAGCCCACGAAGGCGGCCCAGACCCTGAAGCGCACGGTCGTGGCCTACGACCCCCGCTGGGACCGCTCCGCGAGGTCCCTCGCGGCCGCCCTGCCCGGCTGCGAGCTGCGCGCGGTGCCCGGGCAGGGGCCCACGCTGAAGGTGCTCGTCGGGGCGGACCACACGAAGGTGCAGCGGGTGAAGGCGGCGGATCAGCACCAGGGGGAGTTCGGGGTGGTCACCGGGGACCAGGTGGTGTGCCCGTAGCTTCGCGGGCTCCGTGGCTACGCGGCTGCTCCGGCCGCGGCTACGCGGCTGCTCCGGCCGCGTCAGTCGTCGAGCCCCTCCGCCGCGCGCTTCTCCCGCAGATCCATGATCGCGCGGCGGCGGGCGAGACGGTGGGTGCGGCGGATCTGGGCCTCCTGGTAGCGGCGCTTGTCGCGCTCGGTCTCCGGCAGGACCGGGGGCACGCGGCGGGGCTTGCCGTCGGCGTCGACGGCGGCGAAGACGAGATAGGCGGAGCCGACCTGGGTGGCCGGCGCGGACTCGTTCCAGCGTTCGGCCAGGACTCGTACGCCGACCTCCATGGAGGTGCGGCCGGTCCAGTTGACCTGCGCCTTCACATGCACGAGGTCGCCGACCCTGACCGGCTCCAGGAACACCATCTCGTCCATGGAGGCGGTGACGGCCGGGCCGCCGGAGTGGCGTCCGGCCACGGCTCCCGCCGCGTCGACGACGAGTTTCATGATCACGCCACCGTGCACGGTCCCCAGAAGGTTCGTGTCGTTGTGGGTCATGATGTGGCTGAGGGTGGTCCGGGAGGCGGAGGTGGGCTTCCCGGGGATCTCGCCCGGGCCTTCGCCCGGAGCCGCACCCTGATGTGCGCCCGGAATTTCTGATTCCGCAGCGGTGGCCTGGTGTGTCATGGCCTCCACCTTATGCCGGGACGACAATCGGGAGACTTTGTGTCAGCTTGGCCACAGCACTGACCCGGTTTTCCGGCAACCCTTGTAAGGCATGTGGTCCAGCACTGCACACTGGGCGGCATGAACGATTGGCCCGAGGGAAGGTCCGGCGACAACCGCAGCAACGGTGGCGGCCGCTACGGACGAGGCAGCGCCGGCGCACAGCCCGAGGGCGCGCGCGTGATGCGGCAGGTCCAGCGCGGCTCCGGCGGACCGGGGCCGTACCAGTCCGCGCCGCCGTACGGCGGCGGCGTACCCCAGCAGCCGTCGTACGTCGACGGGCAGGGGTACGACGACGGATACGACAGCGGCTACAACACGGGCCATGTCTACGGCACGCCGAACGGCGGCGGCCCGCAGGGACCGGGCGGCATGGGTACGCGGGGTCCGCGGCCCGCACCGAACTGGCGCCGGCGGATCAAGTGGACCGCGATCACGCTGGTCACGCTGATGGTCGTGGTCTCCGTCAGCACCTACTTCTGGGCCGACTCCAAGCTCAACCGCGAGGTCGACCTCTCCAAGGTCATCGACCGGCCCGACACGGGCGAGGGCACGAACTACCTGATCGTGGGCTCCGACAGCCGCGCGGGCATGTCCGCCGAGGAGAAGAAGAAGCTGCACACCGGGTCCGCCGAAGGCAAGCGCACGGACTCGATGATGATCCTGCACACCGGGGACAACGGCTCCACGCTGGTCTCCCTGCCCCGTGACTCGGACGTGGAGATACCGACGTTCAAGGGCTCCACGTCCGGCAAGACCTACCCGGGCACGGGCCGCCACGTGAAGCTGAACGCGGCGTACGCGGAGGACGGCCCCGAGCTGCTCGTCCGCACGATCGAGTACAACACCGGCCTGCACATCGACCACTACGTGGAGATCGGCTTCGCCGGCTTCGCGAACATCGTCGACTCGGTCGGCGGCGTGGAGATGACCCTGGACAAGGGCTTCAAGGACACGTTCTCGGGCGCCGACTTCAAGGCGGGCAAGCAGACCCTCAACGGTGAGCAGGCGCTGGCCTTCGTCCGCACCCGGCACGCCTTCGCGGCCTCGGACCTGGAGCGCACGAAGAACCAGCAGAAGTTCCTGTCGGCCCTCGCCCACCAGGTGGCGACGCCGTCCACCGTCCTCAACCCGTTCAAGCTGTACCCGACGCTGAGCTCGGGCCTCGACACCCTGATCGTCGACAAGGACATGGGCCTGTTCGACCTGGCCGACATGTTCTGGGCGATGAAGGGCGTCACGGGCGGCGACGGCACGTCCATGAACATGCCGATCTCGGGCTCCTCGGGCGGCAACCTCGTCTGGGACAAGGCGAAGGTCAAGGCCCTGGTGAACGAGCTGAAGAACGACGAGAAGGTGACGGTGTCGGGCAACTGATGACACCCGCCCCGACCCGAGCCCTCGGCGAGCCGCCGTTCGACGCGGTGCTGTGCGACGTCGACAACGTGATCCGGTTCTACGACCCGTCCGGGCTGACCGCTCTGGAACGCGCCGTCGGGCTGGCCGAGGGCACCACGGCCAAGGTGGCGTTCGCCCCGGAGGCGGTCCGGCCGGTGCTGCTGGGCCGGATCACCCCCCAGGAGTGGGTGCTGTCGATCGTGGACGGTCTCACCGGCCTGGTGTCCGGGACACAGGCCCATGAGCTGGGGAAGGCGCTCATCGAGCTGCCTTTTGGGGCCGACGGGACGGTCGTGTCGCTCCTGCGCCGCGCCCGGACCCGGATGCCGCTGGTCCTCGTCACCAACGCGACGGTCCAGCTGGAGGCCGACCTGGCGTCCCTCGGCCTGTCCGATCTCGCGGACCACGTCGTCAGCAGCGCCCGCGTCGGCCTGGTCAAGCCGGATCCGCGGATCTTCGAACTCGCCGCGGCCCGGGCGGGCGTACGGCTCGACCGGTGCCTGTTCGTCGACGACACCCGGGAGAACGTGGACGCGGCGGCCGCCCTTGGCCTGCGCGCCGTCCACTTCCACGAAGCGACGGATCTGGAGCGGGCGCTGGCGCCGCTTCTCTGACCGGCTCACCACCCCATGCGAACGGCCCCCGGCGCGCTGCCGGGGGCCGTGCTGTCTCCGCGGGCCGAACGAAGCCGCCGAGCTGCCGCTAGGGCAGGTTCCTCGCCATGACGATGCGCTGGACCTGGTTCGTGCCCTCATAAATCTGGGTGATCTTGGCGTCGCGCATCATGCGCTCGACCGGGTAGTCACGGGTGTAGCCGTAGCCGCCGAGCAGCTGGACCGCGTCCGTGGTGACCTCCATCGCCACGTCCGACGCGAAGCACTTGGCCGCCGCGCCCTGGAAGGTGAGGTCCTTGTCGCCGCGCTCCGACTTGGCGGCGGCCGCGTACGTCAGCTGACGCGCGGCCTCGATCTTCATCGCCATGTCCGCGAGCATGAACTGGATGCCCTGGAAGTCGGCGATCGCCTTGCCGAACTGTTTGCGCTCCTGGACATAGCCCTTGGCGTAGTCGAGGGCGCCCTGGGCGACACCGAGGGCCTGCGCGGCGATCGTGATGCGGGTGTGGTCCAGGGTCTTCATCGCCGTGGCGAAGCCCGTGCCCTCCTCGCCGATCATGCGGTCCGCCGGGATGCGCACGTTGTCGAGGTAGACCTCGCGGGTCGGCGAGCCCTTGATGCCGAGCTTCTTCTCCGGGGCGCCGAAGGAGACGCCCTCGTCCGCCTTCTCGACCACGAAGGCGCTGATGCCCTTGGAGCGCTTCGTGGGGTCGGTGACCGCCATGACCGTGTAGTAGTCGCTCACGCCCGCGTTGGTGATCCAGCGCTTCACACCGTTGAGGACGTAGGAGTCGCCGTCGCGGACCGCCCGCGTCTTCATCCCCGCCGCGTCCGAACCCGCGTCCGGCTCGGAGAGCGCGTACGAGAACATCGCGTCGCCCTTGGCCAGCGGCGACAGGTACCTCTTCTTCAGGTCCTCGGAGCCGGAGAGGATCACCGGCAGGGAGCCGAGCTTGTTCACGGCCGGGATCAGGGAGGACGACACGCAGACGCGGGCCACCTCCTCGATCACGATGACCGTGGCCAGCGCGTCCGCGCCCGCGCCGCCGTAGCTCTCGGGTACGTGCACGGCGTGCAGGTCGTTGGCGACCAGGGCGTCCAGCGCCTCCTGCGGGAAGCGGGCCTCCTCGTCCACCGCGGCGGCGTACGGCGCGATCTTCGCCTCGGCCAGCGCGCGGATCGCGTCCCGGAGCATGTCGTGCTCCTCGGACGGGCGGTACAGGTCGAAATCAGCCGATCCGGCCAAGGTCTCTCACGCTCCAAGGATGCTAATTACCGTTAAGTAACCCAAATTTTAAGGGCCTGCCCACAGGACGCATACGTGAGCTTGGCGACAGGGGGAAGTTGCCCGGTGAAGCGGCCGGGCATGCCCCGACTATGCTCGGGCACCGCACCCACGGCCGCTGAACTCTGGAGCACCCATGGCCCTCAAGATCACCGTGATCGGCACCGGCTATCTCGGCGCCACACACGCCGCGGCCATGGCCGAGCTCGGTTTCGAGGTGCTCGGTCTCGACGTCGTGCCCGAGAAGATCGAGATGCTCCAGCGGGGCGAGGTCCCGATGTACGAGCCCGGTCTCGAGGAGCTGCTGCGCAAGCACGTCGCCGGGATCGAGGGGTCCACCGGGCGGCTGCGCTTCACCATGGACTTCGCCGAGGTCGCGGAGTTCGGCGACGTCCACTTCGTCTGTGTGAACACGCCGCAGAAGCACGGTGAGTACGCGTGCGACATGTCGTACGTCGACAGCGCCTTCGAGGCACTCGCCCCGCATCTGAAGGCCCCCGCCCTCGTCGTCGGCAAGTCCACCGTGCCCGTCGGCTCGGCGGACCGGCTCGCGGCCCGGCTCGCGGAGCTGGCGCCCGCCGGTGAGGACGCCGAGCTCGCCTGGAACCCCGAGTTCCTGCGCGAGGGCTTCGCCGTCCAGGACACCCTGCACCCCGACCGGATCGTCGTCGGCGTGCGCAGCGAGCGCGCCGAGAAGCTGCTGCGTGAGGTGTACACGACTCCGGTCGCCGAGGGCTCGCCCTTCGTGGTGACCGACTTCCCGACCGCCGAGCTGGTGAAGACCTCCGCCAACTCCTTCCTCGCCACCAAGATCTCCTTCATCAACGCGATGGCCGAGGTCTGCGAGGCCGCGGGCGGCGATGTCGTCCAGCTGGCCGAGGCGCTCGGTCACGACGACCGGATCGGCAAGAAGTTCCTGCGGGCCGGGATCGGCTTCGGTGGCGGGTGCCTGCCCAAGGACATCCGTGCCTTCATGGCGCGCGCCGGCGAGCTGGGCGCCGACCAGGCGCTGACCTTCCTGCGCGAGATCGACTCGATCAACATGCGCCGCCGTGGCCAGATGGTCGAGATGGCGCGCGAGGCGCTCGGTGGCGGATCGTTTCTGGGGAAGCGGGTCGCCGTCCTCGGTGCCACCTTCAAGCCCGACTCCGACGACGTACGCGACTCGCCCGCGCTGAACGTCGCCGGGCAGATCCACCTCCAGGGCGGCCAGGTCACGGTGTACGACCCGAAGGGCATGGACAACGCCCGGCGGCTGTTCCCGACGCTCGGCTACGCCGACTCGGCGGTCGGGGCCGTGCGGGGCGCCGATGTCGTACTGCACCTGACCGAGTGGCGCGAGTTCCGTGAGCTGGACCCGGCGGCCCTCGGCGAGGCCGCCTCGGCCCGCGTCCTGCTCGACGGGCGCAACGCCCTCGACCCGCAGCTGTGGCGCCGGGCGGGCTGGACGTACCGCGCGATGGGCCGCCCCACCGCCTAGCCGGGGCCTGTCGGCCGGACCGGACGAAGGACACCGGTCCGGCCGAGGCTCAGTCGGCCGGACCGGTGTCTGTTGCATTCTGCCCCACCGGGGTGCCCGGCGAGCGGCGACCACCCAACCGGCCGTCCGTAGCGGGCCTGGACGAGGCGCTCGCGGGCCGGATCGGGTTCACGCGGGCCCGGCGGGGCACCCGTGCTGTCTCTGTGTCTGCTGACCGATAGCCGGAGGACGAGATGGCCGCTGTGACCCGTTTCCGCTCCGTCGTGCTGGACTGCCCCGATCCCCGGGAGCTGGCCCGTTTCTACGCCGGGATCGTCGGCGGCTCACCCGAGGACGAGGACCCCGACTGGGTCGTGCTCCAGGTCCCGGGCGGTCCGCTGCTGTCCTTCCAGCGGGCGCCCGGACACACCCCGCCCGAGTGGCCGCGGGCCGACCGGAACTCCCAGCAGTTCCATCTCGACCTCGACGCCGGGGCCACCTGGGAAGAGGTCGACGCGGCCCACGAGAGGGTGCTGGCGCTCGGCGCGCGGCCACTGGATCTGGAGGACGACGTCAAGAAGGACTTCCGGGTGTACGCGGATCCGGCGGGGCATCCGTTCTGCCTCTGCCGGATCGAGGAGTCCTGAGCCCGCTCGACCGTCTCAGCCGTCCAGGTCGGCGCGTCAGCAGTCCAGCTGCCCCAGCGTCGCGTTCGACGGTCCCCGCTTCGCCTGGAGGTCCCGCGCCACGTCCTCGGCCGCGCCCAGCACCCGTACCGCGTTCTGCCAGGTCAGCTTGGCCAGGTCGGTGCTCGACCAGCCGCGGTCGAGCAGCTCCGCGAGCAGGTTCGGGTAGCCGGAGACGTCGCTCAGGCCCTCCGGGGTGAAGGCCGTGCCGTCGTAGTCGCCGCCGATGCCGATGTGGTCGACGCCGGCCACCTCGCGCATGTGGTCCAGGTGGTCCGCCACCGTCGACACGGTGGCCACGGGGCGCGGGTGCGTCTCCTCGAAGGCGCGGTGGACCTTCATGGCCTCCGGTGTGGTGTCCAGGTGGTGGAAGCCGTTCGCCCGCATGTTCCCGTCCGCGGCGGCCGTCCAGTCGACGGCCGCCTGGAGCACGAACTTCGGTACGAACGTCACCATCGCCACTCCCCCGTTGCCGGGGAGCCGCTCCAGTACGTCGTCCGGGATGTTGCGCGGGTGGTCGCACACCGCCCGCGCGGAGGAGTGGGAGAAGATCACGGGCGCGGCCGTGGTGTCCAGCGCGTCCCGCATGGTCGTCGCCGCCACGTGCGAGAGGTCCACGAGCATGCCCTCGCGGTTCATCTCCCGGACGACCTCGCGGCCGAACTCCGACAGACCGCCCACCGCGGGCACGTCCGTCGCCGAGTCCGCCCACGCGATGTTGTCGTTGTGGGTCAGCGTCATGTAGCGCACGCCCAGCGCGTACAACCCCCGCAGCGCGGCCAGGGAGTTGTCGATGGAGTGGCCGCCCTCGGCGCCCATCAGCGACGCGATACGGCCCTCCGCGCGCGCCGCCTCCATGTCCGCCGCCGTCAGCGCACCCCGCAGATCGGCGGGGTGACGGGCGATCAACTGCCGTACGCAGTCGATCTGTTCGAGCGTCGCGGTGAGGGCGCCGGGCAGGTCCGAGCGGACGTACACCGACCAGTACTGCGCGCCGACGCCGCCCTCGCGCAGCCGCGGGAGGTCGGTGTGCAGGTGGGCGCGCTGGTCGGTGGCGATGTCGCGGGCGTCGAGGTCGTAGCGGACCTGGGAGCGCAGGGCCCAGGGCAGGTCGTTGTGGCCGTCGACGACGGGGAACTCGGCGAGGAGTTCGCGGGCGCGCTCCAAAGAGGCCTGCTCCGGCGAGGACATCCGCGTCACTTCCCCGAGCCGAAGCCGAAGCCGCCCGACGCGCCGTCGACCTTGGCGCGCAGCCGCTTGCCCTTCTCGGTGGCCTGGTCGTTCAGTTCCTGCTGGAACTCCCGCATGCGGGTGAGGAGTTCCGCGTCGTGCGCGGCCAGCATCCGCGCGGCCAGCAGGCCCGCGTTGCGCGCGCCGCCGACGGAGACGGTCGCGACCGGGACACCGGCCGGCATCTGCACGATCGACAGCAGCGAGTCCATGCCGTCGAGGTACTTCAGCGGGACGGGCACGCCGATGACGGGCAGCGGGGTCACGGACGCCAGCATGCCGGGCAGATGGGCGGCGCCGCCCGCACCCGCGATGATCGCCTTCAGCCCGCGCTCCGCCGCCTGCTCGCCGTACGCGATCATCTCGTGCGGCATCCGGTGCGCGGAGACGACGTCCACCTCGTACGGGATCTCGAACTCGTCGAGGGCCTGCGCTGCGGCCTCCATGACGGGCCAGTCGGAGTCCGACCCCATGACGATGCCAACTACGGGTGCGGTCATTCGGTGATCGTGCCTCTCAGGTAACCGGCTGCGTGACGGGCGCGCTCGAGGACGTCGTCCAGGTCGTCGCCGTAGGTGTTCACGTGGCCGACCTTACGGCCGGGCTTCACGTCCTTGCCATACATATGGATCTTGAGCTGGGGGTCGCGGGCCATGCAGTGCAGGTACGCGGAGTACATGTCCGGGTAGTCGCCGCCGAGGACGTTCGCCATGACCGTCCACGTGGCGCGCGGGCGCGGGTCGCCGAGGGGGAGGTCGAGGACCGCGCGGACGTGGTTGGCGAACTGGGACGTGATCGCGCCGTCCTGGGTCCAGTGGCCCGAGTTGTGCGGGCGCATCGCCAGTTCGTTGACGAGGATGCGGTGGTCGCCCTCGGCGGTCACCGTCTCGAAGAGCTCGACGGCCAGGTGACCGACGACGCCGAGTTCCTTCGCGATGCGCAGGGCCAGCGCCTCGGCCTCGAGGGCCAGCTCGTCCGAGATGCCGGGCGCGGGTGCGATCACCGTGTCGCAGACGCCGTCGACCTGCTGGGACTCGACGACGGGGTAGGCGACCGCCTGCCCGTGCGGCGAGCGCACGACGTTCGCCGCGAGTTCCCGTACGAAGTCGACCTTCTCCTCGGCGAGGACCGGGACGCCCGCGCGGAAGGGGTCCTCGGCCTCCTCGGCCGAGCGCACGAACCACACCCCCTTGCCGTCGTAGCCGCCGCGGACGGTCTTGAGGATGACGGGGAAACCGTCGCCCTCGGCCGCGAAGGCGGCGACGTCGTCGACGTCGCGCACGATCCGGTGCCGCGGGGACGGCACCCCGATCGCGTCGAGCTTCGCCCGCATCACGCCCTTGTCCTGGGCGTGCACGAGCGCGTCAGGCCCCGGGCGGACGGGGATGCCGTCCGCCTCCAGGGCCCGTAGGTGCTCGGTGGGTACGTGTTCGTGATCGAAGGTGATCACATCGCACCCCTTCGCGAACTCGCGCAGCGTGTCGAGGTCGCGGTAGTCGCCTATGACGACATCGCCGACGACCTGCGCCGCGGAATCCTGAGGGGTGTCACTGAGGAGCTTGAACCTGATGCCGAGCGGGATGCCTGCCTCGTGTGTCATACGAGCGAGCTGACCCCCGCCGACCATGCCGACTACCGGGAACGTCACGCTCCAAGAGTATCGGCCGCGCCATAGTGGCCGGTTTCGGTACCTGAGGGTGCCGCTTCCGGGGCCGCCCATGGGTGGGTCTTTGCGTGGCCGTGTGCCGGTCCACAGGCACGGCACACGGTCGCTGGTTAGCATGGCTGGGTCGACGAAACGCTCGACGCATCCGACCGACAGGGGCTGGCTACACGATGGGCAGTGGCTCCACGGGCCTCAAGGACAAGCCCCACGGCTCCGTGCGACGGCAGTTCGACCAGCTCACGCGCGAGATCGCGAAGTTCGGCGCGGTAGGTGGCGCGGGCCTGCTGGTCAACCTCCTCGTGTTCAACCTGGTACGCAGTGTCACCGGCCTCCAGGTCGTCCGCGCCAGTGTGATCGCCACGATCGTCGCGATCATCTGCAACTACATCGGCTTCCGCTACTTCACGTACCGGGACCGTGACAAGAGTGGCCGCACCAAGGAACTGACGCTGTTCCTGCTGTTCAGCGCGGTGGGCCTGGTCATCGAGAACGGTGTGCTGTACGTGGCGACGTACAGCTTCGGCTGGGACAGCCCGTTGCAGAGCAACATCTTCAAGTTCCTCGGCATCGGCCTCGCGACGCTCTTCCGCTTCTGGTCCTACCGCACATGGGTGTTCCGCACGCTGCCGGCCCGGGAGGCCATAGCGAGTGCGGAATCGTTCCTTGAGGAGGAACCCGAGCGACCCCGGCCCGGGTCCAGCCCCCGGATCCGCTAGGCCCTGTCGTCACCTTCCCGTCTGCCGGGCGACCGGAGCGGGCCCGGACTTGGAAGGTTCCCGGCCCGCGTGCATACTGACTTCATGCTCGCGCACCCGACCTTCCTCTTTACCTATGGCAACCGGCCCACCGGCTGCCATGGTCGTGCTGCTTGAGCCACTGACAAGCGACTTCCCAGGCGCCCCGGGCCGACAAGGCCCGGGGCGTCTGGCGTTTCCGGGTCCTGCCGATCCGGGGCACCCCTTCCCACAGAGGAGCCCCACCATGGCCGAAGTACTCGACAGGACCGGCGCCCGTACCGTCGAGGCCGCCGATGTCATCAGCGGTGCCCGTGAGCGCATCGACTCCCTCGACGACCGGATCATCGGGCTCGTCCAGGAACGGATGGCCGTGTCCGCCGTCATCCAGGAGGCGCGGATCGCGTCGGGCGGCCGCCGGGTGAACCTCTCCCGCGAGATGGAGGTCCTCGGCCACTTCAGGGACGCCCTCGGCAAGCCCGGCACCTCGCTGGCCATGACGCTGCTCGAACTGTGCCGGGGCCGCATCTGAGAACGGCGCGGGCCCGGGTACGACGGGTGTCCGGCGTACCCGGTGCGTACGCCGTCTCACCCGTACGGCGCGTGACCGGGCCGCGTGGGCTTCGTTGGTCCCGATGTCCGTGCCAGCCAGGGGCGGGCTCGCAAGAACCACGCGTGGCTCCGAATGGAGCGATGAGGCGCACGGATCGTGCTGTGCGTCGTGGGACCTCGCTCCAGGGTTGTGACCGGACGGCAGGGGACAGCAGCCCGGTCACCCAAGTACGGTCGGCTCCGGGGACGCCCGGGGCCGGCCGGCGGAATCTGTTCAAGGGCGGTCGAGACGGTTGCGAAGGCCGCGGACCATCCAGCACGATGCGTAGAACAGCCCGTACGGCGGCACAGCCCCGGCGGCCATGGCGACAACCGGGCCGTCCCCAGTCCGGGTCCCGGTCCCGGTCCCACAGCAGACAACCGCAGACACACGCATCGCACCGCCTGACTGCCAATGGTCGACACCATGCGCACGCCCCGAGTGCGCCGGGCGCACGACGGCGGCCGTTCCAGGTGATCGAGATGATCGGGTCGACCCGGGTTCAAGCGGCGCAACCCCCCGGCGCCGCTTCCCAGGCACCGGCGCTGCCCTGACGTCGGTGCTGACGAAGAAGGGCCCCGCGGACGGATCCGCGGGGCCCTTCGCCCGGTCTCGCTCCGGCGGACGCCCGCGCTCAGGCCGTCGCCTTCTTCAGCTTCTTGAGCTTCTTCAGCTGGGCGTCGACGATCGCGGACGGGACCTTCACCTTGTCCCCGTCCAGCATGTTCATCGCGGTGAAGGTGACGACGGTCGTGCCGACGCGTACGACGGTGAAGGTCGTCGGCACCGAGGCGCCCTCGATCGAGCCGAGGAGCCGGTACGCGACGGACTCGTCGCCGAGACCCGGGTCCTTGAGCACCTTGACCCCGGAGTACTGGTAGCCGGTGTGCTCGTACTTGGTGCACTTGCCGGTCGACGTGCGCAGACCGTCGAGGACCTGCTCCGCCTCGCCGGAGCCGTACGCGAGGAGCGCCAGGGAGGTGACCGAGGCGTCGAGGTCGTCCTTGGCGGCGAAGCTGCGGCCCACGGCGGCCCGCGCGGCCGGGTCGCTGGTGAACAGGAACATGTCCGCGACGGGCTGGCAGGCAGCCGGGTCCGCCGGTACGGAGTCGAGGCCGATGTCCGACGCGGCCGTCTTCTTGACCCCGTAGCCCTTGACGTCACCGGACGCCAGGGCCGCCTTCTCCAACTCGGCCCGGGTCAGCGCCCCGCTGCCCGCGGGCGATGCCTTCGGGTCGGCCTGGGCCGCCTCCGAGCCCTTGGCCTTCGACGGCTTCGCCCCCTTGCCGCCGTCACCGCCGCCCCCGCCGCACGCCGCGGTCAGCCCCAGCGCGGCCGCCACCGAGACGGCCACCGCGATCCGCGACACCTTTGACTTCACGTTTCCCACCCTCACGCATCCTTCGACATGGCCCCCGTCGTGGCCCGGCGCGACAGGATCGCACAGACTTCTGGCGCGTGACATCGGCCGTCGGCGGCGGAGTCGACCCGTATTCCCATGTGACTCAGGACACATGGGAATTCCGTGAAGGGGAGGGCAACCCTTTACTCATCTCACCGGTCACACATAAGAACCAATGGCCACATCCGTGCCCAGCGGCGCTTGAAACAGAAGAAGGACCTGGGCTCGGAGGGGGGCACAGGTCCTTCTTCTTGCCCGGACTTCTTGCCCGGAGACCTTCTGCCCGGGAAGGGGCCGCTACTCCTTCGGCGGCACCGTCGGCATCCCCAGGAACGGCAGCCTGAGCGCGCCGAACGCGTCCGCCGGGACCGCCGGGTGCCGCGGCTCCACCGGCTTCAGGCGTTCGTACGCCGCTCCCTGCGCCGGACGCGGGTCCGCCTCGCCCTTGTTGGGCCAGTACGACATCGCCCGCTCGGCCTGGGCCGTGATGGTGAGCGACGGGTTCACGCCGAGGTTCGCGGAGACCGCGGCGCCGTCGACGACCGAGATACCGGGGTGGCCGTACAGCCGGTGGTACGGGTCGATGACCCCCGACGCCGGCGAGTCGCCGATCGGGCAGCCACCCAGGAAGTGCGCGGTCAGCGGTGTTCCCATCAGCTCGCCCACGTTGCTGCCCGGGAATCCGTTGATCTCCTCGGCGATCACGGTCGCGGCCTGCGAAGCCGCCCTGATCTGCTTGGGGTTGGGCGCGCCGTGCCCCTGGCGTGCCGTCAGCAGGCCCTTGCCCGCGCCCTTCGGTTTCAGATACGTCGTCAGGGAGTTGTCCAGCGACTGCATCACCAGGCCGATGATGGTCCGCTCGGACCAGCGGCGGTTGGAGAGCGAGCGGGCCACCAGCAGCGGGTGTTTCGCCGCGTTGGCCAGCCAGGCGAGCAGCCGCGAGGAGCCCTCCGCGTAGGGGACCTGGAGGATGGACAGGCCGCCCATCGCGTTCGAGCCCCGGCCGTAGCGGACCGGCTCGATGTGGGTGTTCGCGTCGGGGTGGATGGAGGACGTGATGGCGACCCCGCGCGTGAAGTCGACCGTGGGCTCGCCGTGCGCCTTGCGGTAGCGGCGGGAGTCGGTCTGCGCGCCGACCAGCGCCTCGGAGTTGGTACGGGTCAGCTCGCCCAGCCTGCCGGACAGGTAGGGCAGTTGACGGCCCTCCTTCATCCGGTGCAGCAGGGTCTGCGTGCCGTACGTACCGGCGGCGACGACCACCCGCCGCGCCTTGAAGGTCCTGCCCCGGCCCTTGCGCTTCTCGTCGGTGGGCAGGGTCTGGACCGCGTACCCGCCCTGCGAGTCGTCGGTGACCGCGACGACGGTCGTCATCGGGTGCACGACGGCGCCGGCCCGCTCGGCGAGGTGGAGATAGTTCTCGTTGAGGGTGTTCTTCGCCCCGTGGCGACAGCCCGTCATGCACTCCCCGCACTCGGTGCACGCCTTGCGGGCGGGCCCCGCGCCGCCGAAGTAGGGGTCTTCCACTTCGCCGCCCGGCTTGGCCTTCGCCGTCCCGTCCGCGTCCTGCCCGTCGCCGAAGAAGACACCGACCGGCGCCATGTGGAAGGTGTCACCGACGCCCATCCGCCCGGCGGCCGCCTTGAGGTGGACGTCCGACGGCGTCATGGTCGGGTTGAGCCGCACGCCCAGCATGCGCCGCGCCTGGTCGTAGTACGGCTTCAGTTCCTCCTGCCAGTCGGTGATGTCCTTCCACTGCGGGTCGTCGAAGAAGGCCTTCGGCGGTACGTAGAGGGTGTTCGCGTAGTTGAGGGAGCCGCCGCCGACCCCGGCGCCCGCCAGCACCATGACGTTGCCCAGGAGGTGGATGCGCTGGATGCCGTACATGCCGAGCCTGGGCGCCCACAGATAGTTCTTGATGTCCCAGGAGTTCTTGGGCAGCGACTCGCGCGTGAAGCGGCGGCCCGCCTCCAGCACGCCTACGCGGTAGCCCTTCTCGGTGAGCCTGAGGGCCGTGACCGACCCGCCGAAGCCGGAACCGACGACGATGACGTCGTAGTCGTACGGGTAGCCCACCGGCGGTTGGGCAGAGTTCTCCTGTGGCACGTGTTCTCCTCGCTGCGGGTCGTCCGTGGTCGCTCGCGCAGTTCCCCGCGCCCCTTACGGGGCGCTAGCGCAGCCGGAGCGCCTTCATCGCCTTGAGGCTGCGGCTCATGAACTCCGCGTACTTCTCGTCGTCCATGCCGAGCGACGGCGCCATCGGCAGCAGCCGCTGGTGGGCGACGGTCTGCGCCTCGGTGTACTTGAGGATGCCTTCGGAGCCGTGGCGGCGGCCGAGGCCGGAGTCCTTCATGCCGCCCATCGGCGACTGGACGCTGCCGTACGCGGGCGCGTAGCCGTCGTTGACGTTGACCGTGCCGGTGCGCAGGCGGGCCGCGACCGCGCGTCCGCGCCGGCCGTCCTTCGTCCAGACGGACGCGTTGAGGCCGTACGGCGTGGAGTTGGCGAGTTCGACCGCCTCGTCCTCGGTCTTGAAGCGGTAGAGGGAGACGACCGGGCCGAAGGTCTCCTCGGTGCACACGGACATCGGGGCCTCGACACCGTCGAGGATGGTGGGCTCGTAGAAGTAGGGGCCGATGTCCGGGCGCGCGACGCCGCCCGCGAGGAGCTTCGCGCCCTTCGCGACGGCCTCGTCGACATGCCGGGTCACGGTCTCCAGCTGGCGCTCGCCGACCAGCGAGCCCATGTCGGCGCCGTACGCGAGGGACGTGCCGAGCCGCATCGCCCTGGTCCGGGCGGCGAAGCGCTCCGCGAACGCGTCGGCGACGGACTCGTGGACGTACAGCCGCTCGATGGAGATGCACAGTTGCCCGGCGGAGGAGAAGCAGGCGCGGACGGCGCCGGCGGCCGCCTTGTCGATGTCGGCGTCCTCCAGGACCAGCATGGCGTTCTTGCCGCCGAGTTCGAGGGAGACGCCGACGAGCCGGGCGGCCGCGCCCTGGGCGACCTCGCGGCCGGTGCGGGTGGAGCCGGTGAAGGAGACGTAGTCGGCGTGCTTGACCACCTCGGGCCCCACGACCGGGCCTTCGCCGATGACGACCTGGAAGACCTCGGCGGGCAGCCCGGCCTCGATGAGCAGGTCGCGCGCCCACAGGGCGGTGAGGCAGGTCTCGGTGTCGGGCTTCATGACGAGGGCGTTGCCCGCGACGAAGGCGGGCAGCGCGTCGCCGACCGACAGCTCCAGCGGGTAGTTCCAAGGGGCGATCTGGCCCACGACCCCCCGCGGGTGGCGGAGTTCGGTGACGCGCGTGAGCGTCGGCATGGCACCGGCGTGCCGCTTGGGCTTCAGGTACGCGGGCGCCTTGCGGCCGTAGTGCCGGGCGGCGACCGCGACGGCCTGCACCTCTTCGTGGGCGTGCAGCCGGGCCTTGCCCGTCTCCAGCTGGATGAGGTCGAGGACCTCGGCCTGCCGGGCCAGCACCAGGTCGTGGAAGCGCAGGAGGACGGCGGCGCGCTGCCGTACGGGCGTCGCGCCCCAGGCGATCTGCGCGGCACGGGCCCGCTCGAAGGCGGTCGCGACGTCCTCGGGGGTGGACTCGGGCAGGTCGGCCAGCTTTTCGCCGGTGAACGGCGTGTGGTTGGCGGTACGGCCGGAGCCGACCACTCCCTTGGTGAGCTGGGCGACCAGCTCCGGCGTGACCACGTCGGCGGCGGTACGGGCGCCCGCGGGGGCGGGAGCGAGGGGATTGGTGCCGGTCGTGTCGTCGGTGCCGGTCTTTTCCGGGGCCTGCGAGTCCGTCATGAGCGGCAGCGTATGCCCGGCCGGAGACTTTGGGTACCCGTCGGTAACGCGCTTTCACGGAGTGCGCACATGGCGCCAGTGATCAGTGGCAACGAATGGGCTGATCAGGGGGTTGTCCGATGCCGGCCGGTGGATGTCCGATGGTCGGCCGGTGGTCGGCCGGTGGATGGCCGGTGGTCGGCCGGTGGTCGGCCGGTGATTTCCGACGGTTGTCCGGCGGGGACCGGACAGACCACGGCTTTCAGCGAGGCGTCCCCGCACCCCGCGCGCGCCCCTTCGGCAGCGCCGTGCGCCCCACCGTCGCCGCGAGCTTGCGCAGTCTGCGCCAGTCCAGTGGGGGTTTCGCCTCGGGCACCCCGGGCCGGTCACGGGGGACCCGTACCCGCAGGGCCCCCGGCTCGATACGGCATCGCACGGGCGTGGGCAGGACCAGCGCCTCCCCGTCGACGCCCACGTCGATCTGCGGGCGGTCGGCGTCGACGAGGACCTCGCGGGCGGTGAGCACCGTGAGGCCGGTCGCGTGCCGGCCGAGCAGCAGCCCGGCGGCCTCGGCAGCGCTCTCCACCTTGATGCCCAGGACGCCGAGCACCCCGGACTCCAGGCGCTCACGTCGGCCGAGCCCGGCGGGGTCGTCCATGCGGTACGGGTTGTTGCTGATCAGCAGGGCCTGGGGCGCCTCGATCACGGCGTCCTGCGCACGGGCGGTGAGCTGCGGGCCGCGCTGCCCGGTCAGCAGGTCCGGCAGCAGTTCGAGCGTGGTGCCCACCTTGTCGTCGCGGTACGCGGGACTCTGCACGACCGCCGCGTACGCGCCGAACGAGGCGTTGTTCACGAACGGATGCTCTCCGGCGAAGCCGAGGTCCACCCGTAGTTCGACCCCGTCGGCGAGTGCGTCCAGGCAGGTCGAAGGATCGTCCCGGTCGAGCCCGAGGTCCAGGGCGAAGTGGTTGCGGGTACCGGCGGAGACGACCAGGAAGGGGATGTCGTGCTCGGCGGCGACGGCGGCGACGAGCGCCTGCGTACCGTCTCCGCCTGCGACGCCGAGCAGGTCGGCTCCGTTCGCCACGGCTTCCCTGGCGAGCGCGGCGACGTCTTCGGGTTCGGGCCTCTCGGGATCGAGCAGATGGACGCGCGCCCCGAGCCGCTCCGCCTTCTCGCGCAGCCCGAACCGTTCGACCTTCCCGCCGCCGGAGCGCGGGTTCATCAGGAAGAAGGCCCGCTCGGGAGCGGGCGTCTCGTACTCGGTCACCCGCACGTGGTGCGAGCGCGTACTGCTGAGCGCGGTCTTCCCGGCCCAGACGGCCACGCTCCACAGCACGAGCGACACGACGACGACCCACAGCAGTTGCGCCGCGTGGAAGAGCACGATGACGCCGACGGGCGAGCCGACGGCCAGCACCGCGGCCGCGGCCCGGACCACACCCCGGCGCGTGAGCACCCACCAGAGCGCGGCCGCGGTGACCACCGCGCCGAGCAGCCCGGCCCCGACGAGCAGCAGGCTGCCGACCCCGGCGGTCACGACGGGCAGCACCACGGCGAGCACGGCAGCGCCCAACGAGCCCCGGGCCGCCCACCGCTGCGCCGCATGGTCCCGTTCTTCCAGCACCACACCCACGGCCGTCGCCTCGCCTTCCGGTCACGCCCTGATCATGCGGTCGTCATGCGGTCGTCAGGGGCATCGTAGGGCGCGGGAGCCTGTCGCCCGCCGTTCCAGCGCGGTCACGCCGCGGCGACTCGATCGGCGGCGGGCGGTCCGATCTCGCACCACAGCAGCTTCCCGCCCCGCCCGAAGAGGCCGCCCCCGAGCGGGTACCCACCCCACGCGTCCGCGTAGTGGCATACGAGGAACAACCCACGCCCGCCGTCGGCCTCGACGGGGGCAGGGTGGACGGGGTGCGGCGGGCCCGGGCGCTTGTCGAAGGGGGGCGGGATGTGGGGGTTGGCGTCCCAGACGCTCACCCGGAGCCGGGCGCCGGCCAGGGCGCGGAGGCGGAGGGTGGCGGGGCCGGTGGTGTGGCGGTAGGCGTTGGTGACGAGTTCCGAGGTCACCAGCTCGGCGGTGTCGGTGAGCCCGGTCAGCCCGTGCCCGGCCAGGACCGCCCGGAGAGTGACGCGGGCGATGCGCGGGGCACATCGGTCGTGGGGCAACTGAAGCACGTACGCCCAAGATGGGGACGCTTCGGACTTCGGCGGGGATACGGTGACCATGAACGCCTCCTGCGGTGGCGGTACTTGGGTTTGCTCTCCGGCCCCGGCCGGGCGGTGGCATGTCGCGTGCGTGCGTGCGTTTGGGCAGGCAGGGCGGTGCGCTTCCGGCTTACCGGTGGGGTCAGTTGAGCGGCTTGAGACTCACCGTAAGGGTGGCCGTAGAATGGTTTCTACGGAATCTGCGGATGCATCCGACGTTCCACTCGTGTGGGTGACCCGCGCATTGCTCATGGCAAGGGAAGTGGAAACACATGCCGCCACGGCAGACACCCACGGCGCGCCAGCTCCGTCTGGGAGTTGAGCTGCGCAAGCTGCGTGAGGGCGCGGGACTCACCGCCCGAGAGGCCGGCGAGATGATCGGCGCCAACCAGGCCGGGATCAGCAACATCGAGACAGGCCGCTTCGGGCTCAGCGAGCAGCGCATTCGCACCCTCGCCCATAACTACGACTGCACCGACGAGCCTTTGATCGATGCCCTCGTCGCCATGGCAGCCCACCGCGAACGCGGCTGGTGGGAGGAGTACCGAGACACCCTCCCGCCCCGCTTCCTCGACGTCGCGGAGATGGAGCACCACGCCAGGGCCCTGCGGGTGGCCCAGGTCATCAACATCCCCGGCCTGCTCCAGACCCCGGAGCATGCCCGCACTCTCTTCCGCCAGGTGGTCCCGGCCCTACGCCCGCACGAGATCGAGTACCGCATCTCCCACCGCATCAAGCGCCAGGCCGTCCTTTACCGCGAGCAGGCACCGTCGTACACGGCGATCGTCCACGAGGCCGCGCTGCGCATGCGGTTCGGAGGCCCCGAGGTGTCCCGGGCTCAGCTGGACCACATCATCGAGGTGAGCGAACAGCCGCACATCACCGTGCGGGTCATCCCCTTCGACGGCACCGTGTTCCCCACCGTCGGCCATGGACTCGACTACGCCTCCGGGCCCGTTCGCGCACTCGACACCGCGCAGCTCGACGCAGCCCACGGCAGCGAACTCATCGACGCCCCGGCACAGTTGACCAAGTACCGACTGATCCTGGACCGCATGGAGAATGCCACCCTTGAGCCGGATGAGTCCCGCGACCTCATCCACCGCATCGCCCACGCCGCTTGAAGGACGACCCCGTGACCGAACTCAACTGGCAGAAGTCCACCTACAGCGAGGAAGCCTCTTCCTGCGTCTACCTCGCCACCACCCCCACCGGAACGATCCTCCTCCGCGAAAGCGACGAACCGGAGATCGTCCTTAACACCGGCACCCGCCAGCTCAGTGCCCTGATATCCGCCCTGCGGAATCGGGCCGCCCTGTAAATTCCTGATTGAAGGAGGAACCCCACCAGTACCTCCGTACCTGGAGAGGGTGCGTCCTCGCCGCCCGGGAAATCCTCATTCCTAAAGCGTTTGACGCCTGCTCGACCTACGCTTCATAGTCTCTTCACCGCGGGCGCCCAGGCAGTCCGCGGTGACGTCACAGCAGGTGGGCGGGGATTTTCGGTCAACTGTCGGCCGAATTTCGATGCCGCTCGACCGACCCGACCTGACGATGCAATTTCGGCCATTGACTGGATCAAGGACGCCGCTGCGAAGTTCGACCTGAATCCTGGGCACTGCGTCCGGGCAGCCCGAGCCGGCCGCCCCGGCAGGCGGGTCGGGTCAGGTCCGCCCGTTCTTCACCGTCACCAATGACCTTGCCCTCAAAGTCGGCTGACCTTCTCTCACCTCATACCGCTCCTGTTCAGAAAGATCACTGCCATGCATAGACCCGCTCGCTCCCGCGCCGCCGTCGCCGTCATCACGTCCATACTTTCCCTTTCTCTGGCGACCGGCTGTTCCGGGACCAAGTCGGACAGCGCTGACGACGGCTCCGGCAAGGGCTCCCGGTCGACCGGGGCGGCCAAGGCCCTGAGCAAGCCCGAGTTGGCGAAGTCGATCATCGCCCAGGGCGACGTCAAGGGGTACAAGGTCGGGTCCGCCGACCGGGCCGACGCGGCCACGACTTCCAAGGACGACATCAAGGTCGTCGACGAGAAGTGCGAGCCGCTCGCGTACGTGCTGAGTGGCTTCGCTCCGGGGGACTCGACGGCGTACGTGAACCGCCAGGTCACCGAGAAGAAGGCTGCGCCGAGCGCGGCGTCGGACCTCTCCGAAGACGCGACGGAAGAGGAGTTCGAGGATGCCCTCACCGAAGGAATGAGCGTGTCGGTGACCATCGTCTCGCTCTCCTCGTACGAGGGGGACGGCGCCGAGAAGGCCACGACCTCCGTCTCCGACGCACTCGACGCGTGCGCGAACGGGTTCAAGGTCTCCTCCGACGGCGACAGCCAGAAGTTCACCAAGGTTGCCGAGGAGAAGAGCTCCGGCGAAGGTGACGATTCGGTGGCGTTCGCGGTGACCGGGGACATGGACGGTGACACGGGCACGGTGCACGGCGAGGTCGTCCGGCGCGGCAGCGTCGTCGCCACGTACTACACGCTCAACCTGGGGGCGATGATGTCCGGGAAGGCGTACGACATCCCGGCCGAGATCATCGCGGCCCAGACCTCAAAGATCAGCTGAACCCCGTCGGGTTGGGGTCCACCGCCCCGGTGGACCCCAGCTCACAGCTTGTCGACGTCCAGGTTCGCGATCGCCGTCTTCGCCACCTCGCGGCCGCGCTCGGTGAAGTCGCCCTTGCCCGGATAACTCACCGTGAGTTTGTACATGTTGCCCGCGGAGTTCTTGTAGTAGAAGATCCGCACCTCGCGCGGGCGGGGGTTCTGGCTGTCGGTGGTCGTGTAGACCACCGTGTTCTCGGCGGCCTTCTTGCCCTGGTACGAGGTCTCGGCCGTGCGCGTCTTCGGTTTCTCCGGCATGGAGAGTTCGTACGCGCCGCTCTCCTTGAACTCCCCGTTCTCGGCGTACATCTCGGCCGCCGCGGAGTCCTTGATCTGGTTGCTGGTGTCCTCGGACTTCTTCGCCAGGTGCAGGCCGATCCAGATGCTGCCGCTCCAGTCGCTGTACGTCACCCAGTTCTTGTCGGTGTCGCTCTTCTCCGGCCTGCTCACCTGGTAGTCCGCCGGTACGGCCAGCGTCGCGTCCAGCCTCGGGACCTCGCGCTGCTTCCAGGTGTCCGGCAGCGGGCCCGCGAAGGGATCCGCGATCACCAGGTACGCCGCCACCGCCGCCGCGACGACCGCCGCACCGAGGCCGAACAGCGCCTTGCGGCCCACCCGGAAGCCCTTGCCGCCGGGGCCCGCGATCTGCACGACCTGCGTCTGCTGCGGCGGCCTGGCGGCGTCCTCCAGGAGGCGGCGGACCTCGGCCGCGTTCGGGCGGCGCGCCGGGTCCTTGTTCAGCAGTCCGTTGATGACCTGCGCCAGGGTTCCCTTCGCCGCGGCCGGGGCAGCCGGCGTGGCGTTGAGGACGGACTGGAGCGTCGCGGGGGTGTTGCTGCGGCGGAACGGCGAGACGCCCTCCGCCGCCGCGTACAGCACCACGCCGAGGGACCACAGGTCGCTCGCCGGCCCGGGGCGCTGGCCCAGCACCCGCTCCGGCGCGATGTACTCGGGCGAGCCGACGAAGCCGCCGGTGTCCGTCAGATTGGTCTCGCCCTCGATCTGGGCGATGCCGAAGTCGGTGAGGACGACCCGGTCGTGCCGGCCGAGCAGGACGTTGTCCGGCTTCACGTCGCGGTGCAGGATGCCCGCCGCGTGCGCGGCCTCCAGCGCGCCGAGCACCTCCAGGCCGATTTTCGCCGTCTCACGCGCCCCGAGCGTGCCCTCCTGGAGCGCGGCGCCCAGCGAACGGCCCTGCACCAGCTCCATCACGATCCACGGCCGGCCGTCCACGACCGCCACGTCATGGACGTTCACGACCGCCGGGTGGTCGAGGCGGGCCGCGGCGCGTGCCTCGCGGCGCATCCGCTCGAACACGTTGGCCCGTTCACGCTCGGGAAGGTGGTCCGGGACGCGCGGCTCCTTGACCGCGACCTCACGGTCCACCGTCTCGTCCTTGGCCCGCCACACCGTGCCCATGCCACCGTGGCCGAGCTTGGCGAGCAGCCGGTAACGACCGGCGATGAGGCGGCCGGTGCCGGGTTCGCCGGGCGGCGTCTCGGGCATCGCCTGCGGGGGCATCTGCTGCGTGGGGTGTGCATGCGCGTGTGCGTGCGACTGGGGCTGGGGTTGCGGCTGCGGCTGCGGCTGCGGCTGCGGCTGCGGCTGCGGCTGCGGCTGCGGCTGCGGCTGCGGCTGGGCGTACGGGTTTCCCGGGTGCGGGACACCCGGACGCGGTGGTTGCAGACCGAAACTCGTCGGCTCGTCGGCCCCGTAGGAGACTCCCCCGTTGTTGCTCATGCCTCCATGCTTATCGCGGCAAGCGCTTCGCCAGCCAGCCGCGTCCGTTTCCAGTCACAGACTCGTGACGCGGAGCGCCCTTTATGGCCCGCATATCCCGCATTGCGGAATTACGAAACTGCGAACGTGTCCACCGCGACGTCGAAGTACTCCTTCGCCTCTCGCACCTTGCCGACCGGCGCCGACACCCACACGTCGTACATCCGGCCGCCCTCCTCCCAGCACAGGTCGTACGTGTGCCGCGGCCCCTCCGCCGTGCTGAAGCCGTTCCAGGTGAACTCCCAGAGCGCGGCCGGGTGGTCGCCGTGCGTGGTCTCGGTGACCCGGCCGTCGCGGTAGCCGGGGTTCGTGGACGGCCCCTTGGTGTCCGCGTGCCGCATCACCGCGAGCGGTCCGCCCACCGCCGGGTCCGCCGTCCTGATGCCGATGCGGAAGATCTGCCCCGGGGACATGTAGAAGATCCGCTCCCCCTGGGGTACCCGGGTGAATCCCTCGGGCACCGCGAGCGAGTACCCGTTGGTGTCATGGGTCAGCCCGTATCCTGAGGGCGCATTGTGGGCGCCAGCCGTGTCCGACGAACGCGTCGCGGTCACGGTGGGCGCGGGGGTCGGCGTCGACGACGGCCGCCCGGCCGAGGACTAGGCGGACCGCGAGGGGCCGGTGCTCACCGAGGTCCGCGGCCGCGAACTCGTGGGCCCGGGACCGCCGCCGTCCACGCCCTTGTGCATCAGCAGCGCGGCGGCCGACACGCCCGCCCCGGCCATCGCCGCGACCAGCGCGGCCGCGATCAGCACCCCGCGCCTGGAGTGCCGGGCGGCTTGCGCCGCCGTGGCCGCCGTGGGCGTGGCCTCCGGCTCCTGCCGTGGCGGCGCGTCGGCGTGCAGTGCCTGCGCGCGCGGCACGTCCCGCTGTGTCGGCGTGTACCCGGCCCCCGTCGGCACCCGTGGCGTACGGCCCGTGTCCAGAAACTCCCGCAGCAGCCGGGCCGCCTCCGCCGCGTCCAGACGCCGGTCCGGATCGCGCTCCAGCAGCCCTCGTACGACCGGAAGGATCGGTTCGGCCTGGGCCGGCGGCCGGATGTCGTCGACGACCACCGCGTGCAGGATGCCGCCCAACGAGTCGCGGCGGAAGGGCGATTCACCGCTCAGGACGGTGCACAGCAGCGCGCCGAGGGACCACAGGTCGGATTCCGGCCCTGTCCTGACGCCGGACATCCGCTCGGGCGCGGTGTACTCAGGCGACCCGACGAACGACCCGCTCTCGGTGAGCGTCGTGGCACCCGCGACCTGGGCGATGCCGAAGTCGGTGAGGACGACCCGGTCGCTGTCGGCCTCCAGAAGGACGTTGGCGGGCTTGAGGTCGCGGTGCAGGACCCCCGCGCCGTGCGCCCGCCCCAGCGCGCCCAGCAGGTCGATGCCGATGCGTGCCGCCTCGCGCGCGTCGACCGGGCCGTCCGCCGAGATCCGGTCGGCGAGCGAGCCTCCGCCGATCAGCTCCATCACGATGTAGGGGCGTTCGTCGTCCACGACGACGTCATGGACGACGATGATGTTCGGGTGGCTCAACTGGGCGACCGCGCGGGCCTCGCGCAGGGTGCGCTCGCGCTGTAGCCGGGCCTCCTCATCGGAGAGCGAGGTGTCGAAGGCGAGTTCCTTGACCGCCACCTGCCGGCCGAGCAGCTGGTCGGTCGCGCGCCATACGACGCCCATGCCGCCCCGGCCGATCCTGGCATCCAGCCGGTAACGGCCCGCGATGACGCGGACGTTCTCCCCCTCGGTCCCCATGCGCCCCATCATGCCGCACCGGACGAAAGCCCTCCGGGTAGCGACGGGTGAGTGGCCGACAAACGACGTGACCGGTGCGTTTCGTCAGTGCGCCATGTGCGCCCCGTGCGCCTCATGCGCCCCGTGCGAGCCCGTGTGTCCGGCGGCCGAGCCCGTATGTCCGGCGGCCGCGCCCGTGCGTACGGCGACAGCGCCCGTGCGTCCGGCGGCGGACCGCCCGTCAGGCGCTCTTCGGCCGCCAGCTCTGGAGCACGGTCGTGAACTGCTTGCGTGTGGTCGCCCAGTCCTCCGCGGGCGAGGACATGTAGATCGCGTACTCGACCCCGTCCCGGGAGACGTAGGTCTCCTCGATGGCGCGGCGCGGTCCGGGAAACTCTATGTCCTTGGCCAGCGCCGTCCACGTGTACTCCCAGAGGGAACCCCTGCGGTCACGGTACGTGTTGACCTCCATGCCCACCCGCTTGTAGTCGACCAGCCGCTGGAGCTGCTGCTCCAGGTCGATCTGGTGCTGGTACGGGTCGCTGAAGTCCGGGGAGTCGTCGATGGCGATGCGGATGAAGTGCTTGCCGCGGTCGGGCGTGTAGTCGATCTGCTTGAGGTCGCCCTGGATGCCGTAGACCTGCCGCTTCCAGCCCTTGGGCAGGGACAGGCCGAAGCCCACGGGGTCGGTCACCGGAACCCAGTTGTCGGGGACGGCACCGGCGGTGGTCTCCGGGTGCGTACTCGCCGCGGCGCTGCCCTTGTCCTGGCCCGTGCCCTTGTTCCAGTCGTCCGCGTATTTCATCGCCGCCGCGCCGCCACCGCCGACGAGTGCGGCGAGCACGAGGGCGATGACGGCCGTACGGCCTCGGCGCCGTTTCCGGGGCACGGCGGGCGCGGCCGAGGCGGTCGCGAACGCGGAGCCCGTGACCGGCTCGCGCGGGGTGGCGTCGGCCGGGTCCACCCCCTGCGCCCCCTGGGGCCGCGGCACATGGGTGGTGGTGTTCCCCTGTCTCAACTCCCCATGGAGCGTCCCCACATATGCCTGCGCCGCCCGCGGCCGCCGCCCCTCCGCGGCCTCGGCGAGCATCTGCTCCGCCTCGTCGGAACCGGGGCGCTCGGCGGGTTCCTTGCGCAGCAGGGCGGTGATGACGGGAGCAAGGGCACCGGCGTACTGCGGCGCGCCGGGCTCCTCGCCCACCACCGCCTGCATGGTCGACAGTGGCGAGGTCCGCCGGAACGGCGACTTCCCCTCCACCGCCGCGTACAGCGTCGCCCCCAGTGCCCACAGGTCGGAGGAGGGCCCGGGGTCGTGGCCGCGCACCCGCTCGGGCGCCAGATAGTCGACGGACCCGACGATCTCCCCGGTACGCGTGATGGTCGTGTCGCCCTCGACCTGCGCGATCCCGAAGTCCGTGAGCAGCACGCGCCCGTCGGTGGCGAGGAGTACGTTGCCGGGCTTCACGTCGCGGTGCAGTACGCCGGCGGAGTGCGCGGCCCGCAGTCCGCGCAGCACCCACAGTCCGATCCGGGCCGCCTCGACGGGCTCCACCCGTCCCCGCTCCTTGACCGCGTCGGCCAGCGAGCCGCCCTCGACCAGCTCCATCACGATCCACGGCCGGTTGTCGTGCTCCAGGACGTCGTGAACCGTGACGACGGCCGAGTGGTTGATCCGCGCGGCCGCCCGCGCCTCGGCGTTGGTCCGGGCGAGCAGCCTGGGCCGGTCGCTCTCCGAGACGTACAACGCGGCGGTCAGCTCCTTGACCGCGACCGCGCGGTGCAGCACCTCGTCGTGGGCGCGCCACACCCGGCCCATGCCACCGCTGCCGATCGAGTCGACGAGCCGGTAGCGGCCCGCGAGGAGCAGGCCCTGCATCTGATTCACGTTTCCCCGCAATGGTCTTGACAGAGGTCAGACTAAAGAGCAGCCCCCCGCACTGGAAACCGGCGCGGTCGTACGGAGACCGCACTGTGACGGTTCTCCCTTCCTTGTACGGGAGGGAACCATCAGGCATTCAGCGCGTTCCGCCCGCGCGAACGTCGTGGATCAGCCGAATTCAGCCGCATTCACTCGGACTTGGACTCGCGGATTCGCTGGATCCGCCGGATCCGGCGGGATTCGCTGGATCCGGCGGGATTCGCTGGATCCGGCGGGACGCGCTGGATCCGGCCAGATCAGCCGATCAGCCGGATCAGCCGGATCAGCCGGTGACTTGATACGTCCGCGACGCCTGCTCGTACAGCCGGGTCACCTCGTCGCGTTCGGCCTCCGGGCCGCGTAACTGCACCACGTGGTAGCGCCCGCCGACGACGATCGCGAGATTGCGTACGAACAACTCGCGTCCCTGACCGTCGGTCCAGGTGAACTGCCCCTCGGCCATGGTCCGCCCGCCGACGTCGATACGCCGCATACCGCTGGACGTGGCCCAGGTCGAGTCGCGGAACGGCTGTAACTCGCTCTCCGTCTCGCGCTGGTACGTCAGCGGATCGCTGCCGTGGTCGGCCGTGCTGTCCCGCCCGGGTACGACGATGAGCTCGAAGTCGCCGTGGGAGTAGACGATCCGGCCGCGCCCGTTCTTCGGCGCGCGGTCCCAGCCGGTGGCGACCGCGACGCGGAAGCCCTCGGGGTCCTTGCGCAGGGTGAAGCCCTGGGCGACGTCGGGGTCGGTGGTCTGTTCCCGCGTCGAACCCGAGGACCCGGAGGGGCTCTTGCCCGAACCCGGGGAAGTCTGGTCGGGCCGCGGCTCGCTGCCGCCGCCCGACTGCTCGGGCGCGGGGCTGACACCGCCGGCGGCACCGGTCCGGTCGCCGTCCGAACGACTGCCGCTGTCGCTGTTCGGTGAGGCCTTCGGCATGAACACCATCGCGTACGCGACCGCCGCGGCGAGAACGAGCAGTATCAGCAGGACCAGGTTCCGGCCGAGCCTCTTCGGCCTGGGCGGGCGGCCGTCCTTGGCGCGCTTGTGACGGGCGTGCGGGGTGGTCGCGGGCAGCCTGGCGCGACGCCTGCGGACGAGCTCGCCGCGGCGCCGTACGATCGGCAGCCGACGGGGGTCGACGGGGGGCGCCGCCACGACGTGCGCGCCCGCCTCCGGCTCGGGGGCGGACCGCACGAGCGAGCGCAGCCAGCCGCGCACCTCCTCGAAGTCGAGCCGTTCGGTCGGGTCCTGACGCAGCAAGGACTCCACGACGGGCCGCAGCGGCCCGCACTCCTCGGCGAACGCGGGCGGCTCGGCGCACACCAACTGCACCAGCTCGGCCGTGTTCTCCTCGGGATACGGCGCATGCCCCTGCACGGCCCTGAACAGCAGTGCGCCGAGCGCCCACAGATCGGTCGCGGGCCCGATCGGCGCCGCCAGCTGCCAGTTCTCGTGCACGGGCCCGGCCTGCTCGGGTGCCCACCGCTCGGTGACGGGCCCGATGACGGCCATCCGCGCCTGTCGCGCCCGCTCGGCGGCGAGCGCGGTGGTGGGGCCCCGGCGGGGCACGGAGGCGGCGGACGGGCCGGAGGGGGCGGACGAGCCGGAGACCAGGTGGTCCCAGTGGGTGGGAGGCACCGCGTCGGCGGGAGTGGGCGTGGAGACGGGCGCGTCGGCGGGAGCGTGCGGGACGCTGCCGTTCTCGTACGTGCCGCTGCCGTTGCCCGGGGTTCCGTACGCACCGCCGACGTTCGCTCCGCCGACGTCGCCCGGAAACCCACCGGGCCAGGAGTTCGTCCGGGCCACGCCGTACGGGTCGGCGATCTGCCCCGGCAGCGCACCGGGGAGGTGCTCCACGCCGTGTCCGGGGGACTGCGGTGCCCGACCTTCGGCGTCGGCGGGCCGGGGTGCGGGCAACGCCGCCCGCCCGCCCCGCTGTGCCTCCTGGACCCGCGCCGCGGCCCGCGCCCCGGCGCGATACGCGGCGATCGCCCCGGCCCGCTGCGCACGCGCGTCACCGCCGCCTTCGAGGGCGCGCGCTCCTCGGGCGGGTACTTCGCCGCCGGGCGTTCCCGCCACCGGGCCCACACCGCCCGCCCGCGCCTCGATCGCGGCCCGTCGCGCGGCTTCCGCCTCCGCGACCGACATGCCCCCGGCCGCCGCGCCGACGGCACCTCCGGCCGCGCCCACCGGACCACCGGAGCCCGCGCCGATGCCGGGGCGGCCGGAGCCGGCGCCGGGGCCGGACCCGATGCCTGGCGTGCCGCCCGCCGCCGCGCCGCGCACCGCACCACGGCCGTTGCCACCGGTGCCGTCGCCTCCGTCGTCCCCGCGCGGCTCGAAGTCCCGGACCGGCACGGGGTCGTACCCGCACAACGCCTCTTCCGCCGCCCCGGCCGCCAGGCCCGTCAGCATCACGCGGCCGTCGTCGCAGACGAGCACCGTGCGCACCGTGATGTTCCGGTGCACCCAGCCGTGCGCATGCAGCACCCGCAGCGCCATGAGGACATCGGAGGCGACCTCGGCCGCCCGGTAGGGACTCAGCGGTTTGTCCGCGAGCAGCGCCGCCAGCGGCCGGGCGGCCACCAACTCACTCACTATCCACAGCGACCCGCCCTCGGCGAACACGTCGAAGACCTGGTCGAGCCGGGGGTGGTCGGGTATCTGGGCGGCGGCCTGCGCGGCCTCGATCGCGCGCCGCACGGCCGGTTCGGCGGGCCGGCGCGTGGCCGTACGCGCGGAGGCGCGCCGCGTCCCGCCGTCGCGCGCCACGAACCCCGCGGGCAGCCCGTCGGCGTCGAGCACCTCCGCCTCGACGACCTCGGGCAACGGCACCTGCCGTACGAGGACTTCCTGCCCGCTGTAGGTGTCGAAGGCCCGGGTCTCGGCGAGTTCGTACTCGTCGGACGGCGGCAGTGGCAGACGGTAACGGTCGGCGAGTACCCGTCCCGCATATTCGTCCACGATGCCTCCCCCGGCCGCCCGGTCGGTCAGTTCCGTTCGCCTTGCGTCCCGTTCTGGATGCGTACGGTCCGCAACTACTCACGATACGTGCCGGAGGCAAGCCACAATGTGGGGATTCAACATCTCACCACCCTCACGCGTGGCGGAACGTCACCTCGGTGCGCGGTACGTCACGACTTCGGCTGGAACGTCTTGGCAAGCGTTTGCCATGTGTCCTTGCGCAGATCGCTGTCCCATTCCGACGCCTTCGCGGTGTACATCAGCGCGTATCCCTGATGCGCGTTGACGACGAATCCGCGGTCTATCGACCGGTACTTCGTGCCGCCCTCCGTGTAGGTGAACTCCCAGTCGGCCGTGTTCCAGCCGCGGTAGTCCACCTGCTCTATGCGGATCCGCTTGTACTGCGAGCGCACCATGTACTGCTCTTGGTTCTTCCAGTCGGCGACCGGGTCGTCCTTGGGCGTGGTCGTCCAGCCGACGAGCAGCTTCTGCCCGTCAGGACCGGTGAAACGGGCCCCCGCGGCTCCCGTGGACTGGTACTTCCAGCCCTTCGGCAGCCCGATCGAGAACCCCTGACTGCTCTTGTACGTCTTCACGGAGCTGTCGCCCGACCCGCTGCCGGAGTCGTCCGAACCTCCGGACCCGCTGGCCGTCCCGGCGGACGAACTGTCGTCCGTCTCCTGCTCGTCCGACCCGGTCCCGGTGTTGTCCTTGCTGCCGCTGTCCGTGTGCGTACCGCCGCTGCCGCTGCCGCTGCCGCCGGCCTTGGGCGTGCCGCTGCTGCCCGCGGTCGTCCCGCTGGACGTCCCGCTGGATGCCGCGGCCTTGGTGTCGCTGCTGCCCTTGTTGTCCTTCGAACTGCCGTCGTCGCCACCGAGGGTGAGGGCGAGCACGACTCCGAGCACGGCCAGCACCACGACCACCGCGACGATCACCAGCGTCCGCCGCGGCACCACGTCGGTGAGCGGCGCCCTGGGCACGGACCGGGGGGGCCGGTCCGGCTCCGGCACGACGGGCCATCCCGAACTGGGTTTCACCGGACCGGAGTTCGACCCGACGACAGCACTTTCGCGCCCACCGCCCCCCACGGCCGTCCCCTGGCCGACGCCGCTCCCCGTGCCCGCCGGCGTCGCCGCGGCGGAGGAGCCGGGCTTACCGGCCGAGGACGGGTTGGGCTTACCGACCGCGGCGGCTCCCGGCTTACCGGGGGCAGGCGCGCTTGCGCTCGCCGAGGAGCCCGCGGAAGACGTACCGGCACCCGCGGCCCCGGTCCCCCCGGAGACGTCCGTACCGCCGGACTTGGCGCGTGCCGCGGCCGAAGCCGTGGCCGCCCCCGCCGCCTTGCGGACCGAGCGCAGCGCACCGCGGAACCGATCCGCGGCCTCCTCGCCCCGCTTGGCTCCGGAACCGCCCGAACTTCCCTTGCCCGTGCCCTCCTCCGGCACCGGCGGCAACGCCACGACCCGCGTCGCGTCCACCGGCTCCGGCTCCTTGGGCTGGGGCGCGTGGAGCACCTCGTTGAGCATCGCCCGGGCGCCCGCGTCGTCGAGCCGCTGCTCGGGGTCCTTGGCGAGCAGCCCGTAGATGACGCTCCTCAGCGGACCCGCGTTCTTCGGCTCCTCCAGCGGCTCGGTCATCACCGCGGTCAGCGTCGCGATCGCGGAACCCTTGTCGTACGGCGGCACACCCTCGACCGACGCGTACAGCAGTCCGCCCAGCGACCACAGGTCCGCCGCCGGTCCCGGCTTGTGCCCGCGCGCCCGCTCCGGCGAGATGTACGAGGGCGCGCCGACGAGCATGCCGGTCGAGGTGATCGACGGGTCGCCCTCGACCTGTGCGATACCGAAGTCGGTGAGCACGACCCGGCCGTCCTCGGCGATCAGCACGTTCGACGGCTTCACGTCACGGTGCAGAATGCCCTCGCGGTGCGCGGCCCGCAGTACGTCGAGGATCGCGAGCCCGACCTCGGCAGCCCGCTTCGGCTCGAGCAGCCCGTCCTCACGGATGGCCTCGGCGAGCGACTTGCCCTCGACGAGCTCCATCACGATCCACGGCCGGTTGTCCTCGTCGACCACGTCGAAGACCGTCACCGCACTGTTGTTGCGGATCCGGGCGATCGCCTTGGCCTCCCGCAACGTGCGCGTGATCAGCCGCCGCTTCTCGTCCTCGTCGATGCTCGTCGGGAACCGCAGCTCCTTCACGGCGACCGTACGGCCCAGGGTCTCGTCCTCGGCCCGCCACACCGTGCCCATGCCGCCGCGGCCGAGTACGTCTCCCAGCCGGTACCGCCCGGCGAGGAGACGTCCGCTCTTGTCCTGACGGGATGCTCCCGCCCGCTCCGCCTCCGACATGCGTCCCCTCATGCAACCCGCCCTGACAGAGCCTCCATTGTCACCCACGCGAGGACCGCCCGACGCCCAGGGTGGTTCTACGCGGGGGGACCGCCCGCCGCCCGTGTCCGAACGTGCCGCATGATGGGCCGCTACACGGAGGGACCGCCGATGCCGAAGCCCCGGACAGCCCGGACACCTCGGACACTGCTGGCCATACCCGTGTCCCTGGCCCTCCTCGGTTTCGCCCCGGGCGGCTTTCAGGCTCCCACGACTCCGGCCACGGACGCCCTCCTCCCCCTGCTCGTCACTCGAGGCGGGGCTCCCGCTGCCGCCCTGCTGGCCCGCGAGGAGTCCGGCATCCGCTTCGCCCGCGCCGGCCGGGGAATCGACCGGGCCGACCATTTCCGCGCCGGCAGCATCACCAAGACCTTCATCGCGACGGTCGTGCTGCAACTGGCCGCCGAACACCGGCTGTCCCTGTCGGACTCCGTGGAGGATCACCTGCCCGGCCTGGTGCGCGGCGCGGGACACGACGGCCGGGCCGTGACGCTGCGCGCCCTGCTCACCCACACCAGCGGTCTGGCCGACTTCACCGCGGACACCGCAGGCACCGTCCCCGTGACTCCGCTTCAGGCCGTTCGCATCGCTCTCACCCACCCCCCGGCCGACCGCGGCCGCTTCGCCTACTCCAACACCAACTACGTCCTGCTCGGCATGGTCGTCCAGCAGGTCACCGGCCACTCGTACGCCGTCGAGGCCGAGCGCCGCATCGTGACTCCCCTCCGTCTGACGGGCACCTCGTTCCCCGGCGCCCGCACCGCTCTTCCCGATCCGCACGGCCGCGCGTACGCCGCCGACGGAACCGACGTCACCGAACTCGACCCGCGCGTGGCCGGCGCGGCGGGCGAGCTCGTGACCACCCTCGCCGACCTGGACCGCTTCTACGCGGCGCTGCTGGGCGGCGAACTGCTTCCCGCGCATGGGCTGCGCGAGATGCTCGACACCCGTACCGCACACGGCTCGTACGGCATGGGCCTCTATCCCGTGAAGCTGCCGTGCGGCACCACGGTGTGGGGGCACAACGGCCGGATCTCCGGCAGCTACGTGCGCACCGCAGCCACCGTCGACGGCCGTCGTGTCCTCACCTTCCGGGTGAACACGGACGGGGTCTCAGAACCGGGCCTCGAACCCGCGGTGCTCGCCGCCGAGTTCTGCCCCCGCACCTCGTAGAACGGACGGGTTTCGAGCAGAGATCCCAGCCTCTTACACCCGTTCGAGTGATGTTCAGGAGGGGACGGGGCGGACACCGAAGGGCAGCCGGATCACCGCGGCACGATGTCCGGCGCCCCCAGCCGCGCCGCGTCCGCCGTCAGGTCGTCCGGCTGGCGCTGCGACTCCCGCTCCGCCTCGACCCGCTTCTCGTAGTGCTCGATCTCGCGCTCGATCTGGTCCTTGTCCCAGCCGAGGACCGGCGCCATCAGTTCGGCGGCCTCGCGGGCGCTGCGTGTGCCGCGGTCGAACGTCTCGATCGAGATGCGGGTGCGCCGGGTCAGTACGTCGTCCAGGTGCCGCGCGCCCTCGTGCGAGGCGGCATAGACGATTTCCGCCCGCAGATAGTCGTCGGCGGCCTGGAGCGGCGCGCCCAGCGAGGGATCGGCCGCCACCAGGTCGAGCAGTTCCTCCGCGAGCGAGCCGTAACGGTTCAGCAGGTGCTCCACGCGCACCACATGGAGCCCGGTGCGGGCCGCGATCCGCGCTCGCGCGTTCCACAGCGCCCGGTACCCCTCGGCGCCGATCAGCGGAATGTCCTCGGTGACGCAGTCGGCGACGCGCTGGTCGAGGCCGTGCACCGCCTCGTCGACCGCGTCCTTGGCCATGACCCGGTACGTCGTGTACTTGCCGCCCGCGACGACCACCAGCCCCGGCACCGGATGGGCCACGGTGTGCTCGCGCGACAGCTTGCTGGTGGCGTCCGACTCTCCGGCGAGCAGCGGCCGCAGACCCGCGTACACGCCCTGGACGTCGTCGCGCGAAAGGGGCACCGACAGCACTGAGTTCACGTGTTCGAGCAGGTAGTCGATGTCCGCGCTGGAGGCGGCCGGGTGTGCCTTGTCGAGGTCCCAGGGGGTGTCGGTGGTGCCGACGATCCAGTGGCGCCCCCACGGGATCACGAACAGCACGGACTTCTCGGTCCGCAGGATCAGACCGGTCGTGGAGTGGATCCGGTCCTTCGGCACGACCAGATGTATGCCCTTGGACGCCCGTACGTGGAACTGCCCCCGCTCCCCGACCATCGCCTGGGTGTCATCGGTCCACACCCCCGTGGCGTTGACGACCTGCCGGGCATGGATCTCGTACTCCCCGCCGCCTTCCACGTCCTGCACCCTGGCACCGACAACGCGCTCGCCCTCGCGCAGGAAGTCGGTCACGCGCGCGCGGTTCGCCGCCTTCGCGCCGTACGCCGCCGCCGTGCGCACCAGCATCGCCACATAGCGGGCGTCGTCCATCTGGGCGTCGTAGTACTGGAGCGCGCCGACCAGCGCCTCCTTCTTCAGGGCCGGCGCGACGCGCAGGGCGTGGCTGCGGGTCAGATGGCGGTGCGTGGGCAGTCCGCGGCCGTGTCCGGGCGCCATCGACATGGCGTCGTACAGCGCGACCCCGGCGCCCGCGTACAGCCGCTCCCAGCCCTTGTGCTGCAAGGGGTAGAGGAACGGGACGGGCTTCACGAGGTGCGGCGCCAGCCGCTCCAGGAGCAGCCCGCGCTCCTTGAGTGCCTCGCGCACAAGGGCGAAGTCGAGCATCTCCAGATAGCGCAGGCCGCCGTGTATCAGCTTGCTGGACCTGCTGGATGTGCCGGACGCCCAGTCCCGTGCCTCGACGATGCCTGTGGACAGGCCGCGTGTCACGGCGTCCAGCGCGGTACCCGCGCCGACCACGCCGCCGCCCACGACCAGCACGTCCAGCTCGCGCTCGGCCATTCCCGCCAGTGACTCGGCGCGCTCCGCCGGCCCCAGTGTCGCTGTCCTCACAGCTGCCTCCCGCAGTTCGTCGCGCCGGCCACACCCGTAAGGCGAGGCCCGGCTCGCATCCCCCCTGCCCAAATTCTGACCGTGTTGCCCGTCTTCGGCCACCACCCGCCCGCAGCCTGTGGACAACACTCACGGAAACTCGCCCAACCAATCCCGCAAATCGGTCATATTTACTCCTAGTCTGACATTGCGCTCGCTCGTTCTGTCCACAGGGCTTGCGCGACTGTCCCGCTTCGGCTACTGGGAAGGACGGCCCACGCAATGCCCGCAGATCTCGCCGTCATCGGACTCGGTCATCTCGGCCTGCCCCTGGCCCAGGCCGCCGTCGCGGCCGGTATCCCCACGGTCGGGTACAAGACCGGCCCCGAGGGGGGTTCCCTCACCGCCGCCGAACTGCGCCGGATGCTCTCGGGGGGCTTCCGGACGACGACCAACCCGGCCGAGCTCGGCCGGGTACGCACCGCCGTCATCTGCGCACCGACCCCGCGCGGCGCCGCCGGCGCGCTCGAGCTGAGCCAGGTGGAGGCCGCCGCCCGCACCCTCGCGGCCCGGTTGCGCCCGCACACCACCGTGATCCTGGAATCGCCCGTACACCCGGGGACGACCGAGGAATTCCTCCGTCCGCTCCTCGAAGAGGGTTCCGGACTCCGGGCCGGCCGTGACTTCCACCTCGCGTACTCACCGAGCCGCGTGGATCCGGGAAACCGTGACTTCGGCTCCGCCAACACCCCCAAGGTGATCGGGGGTCTGACCCCCGCGTGCACCGAGTCGGCCGCCGCGTTCTACGGCCGCCTCACCGACAAGGTGGTACGCGCGCGTGGACCCCGCGAGGCGGAGACCGTGCAGCTCCTGGAGACCAACTACCGGCACGTCAACATCGCCCTGGTCAACGAAATGGCTGTCCTCTGCAACGACTTGGGCGTCGACCTGTGGGACGTCATCCGCTGCGCCGAGACCAAGCCGTTCGGCTTCCAGGCCTTCCGCCCGGGCCCCGGTGTCGGCGGCCACGCGGTCCCCCAGGACCTGACCGGCCACTCGGGGCGCACCCTCCGGATGGTCGAACTGGCGCAACAGGTCAACAACCACATGCCCCAGTACGTCATCCAGCGCGCGGCGACCCTCCTCAACGAGCACGGGAAATCGGCCCGCGGCGCGCGCGTGCTGTTGCTCGGCGTCACCTACAAGCAGGACCTCGCCGACCAGCAGGGCTCTCCCGCCCACGAGATCGCGCTGCGTCTGATGGAACTCGGCGCGTCCGTCAGCTACCACGACCCGCACGTCCCTGCCTGGAGCGTCCTCGACCGCCCGATCCCGCGCGCCGACTCCCTCTACGAGGCGGCGGCAGACGCAGACCTCACGATCCTGCTCCAGCAGCACCGCACGTACGACCTCCAGGGCCTGTCCGTGAAGGCGCAGCTGCTGCTGGACACGCGGGGGGCCACTCCGACGGGGGCGGCGCACCGGTTGTGAAGGGGGGCGCCCGGGGCGGCCCGGGCTGCGGGGGCTGGTGGCGTCCGGCGCTCGCCGTCGGTACCGTAAGAAAGCAGGTGGAGCCCACCGCAGGGGGTACTGCGGCAGGCTCCTGAATGGTGAACGGAGTGTCCACCCCTAGGTTTTGTAGGGGTGGCCGCTCACCAGCCGAAGATCAGGTGGAGCCCACCGCGGCGGCTACCGCGGCAGGCTCCTGAATGGTGAACGGAGTGTCCACCCCTAGGTTCTATAGGGGTGGCCGCTCACCATCCGAAAATCCGCAAGATCCACCTCCTCCGGCACTTCACCGTCCACAGACGGATCCGGTCCCAGCGGGTGGGCTTGCGATGACGTCCCATGGGCGCCCCCTTCCACGACACCGCCCAGTAGCCCGGTGGACGGTCCGTCGGAAATCGGGCCGGGCCCCGAGGGCCGGGGTCCGGAACCGTGTCCTTGGAAGGGGGCGCTCCAGAAACCTGGGGCGCCGACCCGGACGCTATCGCTCACACCCCCGCCGATCGGCCCGCTTTCGCCTCGAAGGCAACCCTGCGCCCCCCGGCCGCACAACGCGCCCCATCTGCGCCCTTGGGCATGCGAAGGGGGCCTTCACCCATCTAGGGTGAAGGCCCCCTTCGTTTCTCAGGCCGATCGTTTCTCAGGCCGAGCGCGGCGTCACCGCTTGTGCTGCGCGTCCGCCACCGTCACCTCGACGCGCTGGAACTCCTTGAGCTCGCTGTAGCCGGTGGTGGCCATGGCGCGGCGCAGGGCGCCGAAGATGTTCATGGAGCCGTCCGGGATGTGCGAGGGCCCGGTGAGGATCTCCTCGATGGTGCCGACGGTGCCGAGGTCGACCTTCTTGCCGCGCGGCAGCTCCTCGTTGACAGCCTCCATGCCCCAGTGGTGGCCCCTGCCCGGCGCGTCCGTGGCGCGCGCGAGCGGCGAGCCCATCATCACCGAGTCGGCGCCACAGGCGATGGCCTTGGGCAGATCGCCGGACCAGCCGACGCCGCCGTCCGCGATCACGTGCACGTACCGGCCGCCGGACTCGTCCATGTAGTCGCGGCGGGCAGCGGCGACGTCGGCGACCGCCGTGGCCATCGGGACCTGGATGCCCAGCACGTTGCGCGTGGTGTGCGCGGCGCCGCCGCCGAAGCCGACCAGCACACCGGCCGCGCCCGTGCGCATCAGGTGCAGGGCCGCGGTGTACGTGGCGCAGCCGCCGACGATCACCGGGACGTCGAGCTCGTAGATGAACTGCTTCAGGTTCAGCGGCTCGGCGGCACCCGAGACGTGCTCGGCCGACACCGTCGTACCGCGGATGACGAAGATGTCCACGCCCGCGTCGACGACCGCCTTGGAGAACTGCGCCGTGCGCTGCGGGGACAGGGCCGCCGCGGTGACCACGCCCGAGTCGCGCACCTCCTTGATGCGCTGCCCGATCAGCTCCTCCTTGATGGGAGCCGCGTAGATCTCCTGGAGGCGGCGGGTCGCGGTGTCCGCGTCCAGCTCCGCGATCTCGTCCAGCAGCGGCTGCGGGTCCTCGTACCGCGTCCACAGGCCTTCGAGGTTGAGCACGCCCAGGCCGCCCAGCTCACCGATGCGGATCGCCGTGGCCGGGGAGACCACCGAGTCCATGGGAGCGGCCAGGAAGGGCAGCTCGAAGCGGTAGGCGTCGATCTGCCAGGCGATCGAGACCTCCTTCGGGTCCCGGGTACGGCGGCTGGGGACGACGGCGATGTCGTCGAAGGCGTATGCCCGGCGGCCGCGCTTGCCCCGCCCGATCTCGATCTCAGTCACGTCTTAGGCCTTTCCCTCTTCGCTTCTGCGCCTCCCAGTATCCCCGACGCCCACGACGAGGGCGGCCCCGGAACCTTCCGGGACCGCCCTCGTCCGTGCTTCACGCGTGCGTGGATACCGTGAACTGCTACCTGAGTACTACTTGCTACGGCTGTAGTTCGGCGCCTCGACCGTCATCTGGATGTCGTGCGGGTGGCTCTCCTTGAGACCCGCCGACGTGATGCGTACGAACCGGCCGTTGTCCTGGAGCTCGGGCACGGTGCGGCCGCCTACGTAGAACATCGACTGACGCAGACCGCCGACCAGCTGGTGGACGACCGCGGACAGCGGGCCGCGGTAGGGCACCTGGCCCTCGATGCCCTCGGGCACGAGCTTCTCGTCGGAGGCGACGCCCTCCTGGAAGTAGCGGTCCTTGGAGAAGGAGCGCTGCTCACCACGGGACTGCATGGCGCCCAGGGAGCCCATGCCGCGGTACGACTTGAACTGCTTGCCGTTGATGAACAGCAGCTCGCCCGGCGACTCCTCGCAGCCCGCGAGCAGCGAACCGAGCATCACCGTGTCGGCGCCCGCGACCAGGGCCTTCGCGATGTCGCCGGAGTACTGGAGGCCACCGTCGCCGATGACCGGGACGCCGGCCTCCTTGGCGGCGAGCGACGCCTCGTAGATGGCCGTCACCTGGGGTACGCCGATACCGGCGACCACCCGGGTCGTACAGATGGAGCCGGGGCCGACGCCCACCTTGATGCCGTCGACACCGGAGTCGATGAGCGCCTGGGCGCCGTCGCGGGTGGCGATGTTGCCGCCGATGACGTCGACGCCGCCGGAGTTGGACTTGATCTTGGCGACCATGTCGCCGACCAGTCGGGAGTGGCCGTGCGCGGTGTCGACGACGATGAAGTCGACACCCGCCTCGATGAGGGCCTGGGCGCGCTCGAAGGCGTCACCGGCCACACCGACGGCCGCACCGACGAGCAGGCGCCCCTCGGCGTCCTTCGCGGCGTTCGGGTACTTCTCCGCCTTGGTGAAGTCCTTGACGGTGATGAGGCCCTTGAGGATGCCGGCGTCGTCGACCAGCGGAAGCTTCTCGATCTTGTGGCGGCGCAGCAGCTGCATCGCGTCGTTGCCGGAGATGCCGACCTTGCCGGTGACCAGGGGCATCGGCGTCATGACCTCGCGGACCTGGCGCGAGCGGTCCGTCTCGAAGGCCATGTCGCGGTTGGTCACGATGCCGAGCAGCTTGCCGTTGCCGTCGGTGACCGGGACGCCGCTGATGCGGAACTTGGCGCAGATCGCGTCGGCCTCGGCGAGCGTGGCGTCCGGGTGCACGGTGATGGGGTCGGTGACCATGCCGGACTCGGAGCGCTTCACCAGGTCGACCTGGTTGGCCTGGTCCTCGATGGACAGGTTGCGGTGCAGGACGCCGACGCCGCCCTGGCGGGCCATCGCGATCGCCATGCGGGCCTCGGTGACCTTGTCCATGGCGGCGGACAGAAGCGGGATGTTCACCCGCACGTTCTTGGAGACGTGCGAAGCGGTGTCGATCTGGTCGGGCGCCATGTCCGACGCGCCCGGCAGCAGCAGCACGTCGTCGTAGGTCAGCCCGAGTGTCGCGAATTTGGCGGGCACTCCGTCGACGTTGGCAGTCATGACACCTTCCCCAAATGGCCTTGATCGGTGCGGATGTCCATGCTAACGGGAAGCACGGCTCTCTCATTCCACGGTTTGGACTGCTCTGCGGCTTCGTAGGTTCGTACGGGATGGGTGGCGCCCCCGTTCACCCCGGCGCGCGGGGAAGCGCCGAGCCCGGACGGGGACGGCTCGCCGCCGCCGGTCCACACCGCCTCACTGCTCGCCGTTGTGGGGGACGGGCGCAGCGCCGCCCCGGCGAGAAGCGCAGCTCCCTGAGACCCGGCTGCCGCTCGGCCGACTACTGCTCGGCCAGCGCACGCAGTCGGCTCAGTGCCCTGTGCTGCGCGACCCGGACCGCACCGGGTGACATTCCCAACATCTGGCCCGTCTCCTCGGCCGTGAGGCCCACCGCGATCCTCAGCAGGAGCAGCTCGCGCTGGTTCTCGGGGAGGTTGGCCAGCAGTTTCTTGGCCCATTCGGCGTCGCTGCTCAGCAGGGCCCGCTCCTCCGGGCCCAGGGAGTCGTCCGGCCGCTCGGGCATCTCGTCGGACGGCACGGCCGTCGAACCCGGGTGGCGCATCGCGGCGCGCTGAAGGTCGGCCACCTTGTGCGCGGCGATGGCGAAGACGAACGCCTCGAACGGGCGGCCGGTGTCCTTGTAGCGCGGCAGCGCCAGGAGCACCGCGACGCACACCTCCTGCGCCAGGTCCTCCTGGAAGTGCCGCGCGTCGCCCGGAAGCCGGGACAGACGGGCGCGGCAGTAGCGCAATGCCAATGGGTGAACGCGGGCGAGCAGGTCGTGTGTGGCCTGCTCGTCGCCGTCGACCGCGCGATGAACGAGCGCACCGATCACCGTCGTCTCGTCGTCACGCATCGGTCCATGGTGCCTCGGCGTCGACCGCTCCGTGGCACCGCGTCCATAGTTGTGCACCGAAGCGTTATGAGCAGGTGCGCCGGAACTCATCTCCTGCGCCCTCCCCTCCCGCTCGACCGACTTGTCCCCAAGGAACTCCACACCTCAAGGATGCGGCATCCGCGGCGAAACGAGCAGCGGGCACCCGGCGGGCCTCTTTGCCAAACGGCTCCGAAGGTGTTCCTGGGCCTCTCCGGCGTCGCCCGGCCCCGCCCACCATGAGGTGAGCGGGGATCTCCGCACCCCCGTTACAGCTCACCTAACGGACCAGGCCCCACCGGAAACCGAGCGCCACGGCGTGCGCGCGGTCCGAGGCGCCGAGCTTCTTGAAGAGCCGCCGGGCGTGCGTCTTGACGGTGTCCTCGGAGAGGAACAGCTCACGGCCGATCTCCGCGTTGGAGCGGCCGTGACTCATGCCCTCCAGCACCTGGATCTCACGCGCGGTGAGCGTCGGCGCTGCGCCCATCTCGGCGGAACGCAGTCTGCGTGGCGCGAGCCGCCAGGTGGGGTCGGCGAGCGCCTGCGTCACCGTGGCCCGCAGTTCGGCGCGCGAGGCGTCCTTGTGTAGATAGCCGCGGGCACCGGCGGCGACGGCGAGCGCCACCCCGTCCAGGTCCTCGGCGACGGTGAGCATGATGATGCGCGCACCCGGGTCGGCGGACAGCAGCCGCCGGACCGTCTCGACACCGCCCAGACCGGGCATGCGTACGTCCATCAGAATCAGGTCCGAACGGTCGGCACCCCAGCGGCGGAGGACTTCCTCGCCGTTGGCCGCCGTCGTGACACGCTCGACGCCGGGCACGGTCGCCACCGCGCGGCGGAGCGCCTCTCGGGCAAGCGGGGAGTCGTCGCAGACGAGGACGGATGTCATGGCCGCCCTCCGCAGCTGATGCGCGTCACCTTGAGCCTCCAGGCTGGTTACGAATCGTCACCGGTGCGGTCGACACTCGCCGACGGAAACTGCCGCCTGCCCGAGCGCTTGTTCCTTCAACCGCCTCGCACTCTCAACGACGGTCACTCGAAAGAGTTACGGGGCGGTGAGCCATCTTCGGCACTCTACGTGAGGGCGCGGACACAGTGCAGACATGCACGACGGACCCTCAACGTTTCATCACAACCCGTGCCCCATTTAGCCGGTTTTCTTCCCGTTTGCTGGTGTCTGGGGCTAGATTCGCAATGAGTCATATTTTCATCTCCTTAGATCGTAGATGTACGGTCGTGGGCAGGTAGCAGCCCAGAACGCCGACAAGGGGACACGTAATGGCAGATTTCTCTCGCCTTCCCGGTCCGAACGCGGACCTCTGGGACTGGCAGCTCCTCGCGGCCTGCCGCGGGGTCGACAGCTCGCTCTTCTTCCACCCGGAGGGTGAGCGCGGTGCGGCACGGAGCGCTCGCGAGAACTCGGCCAAAGAGGTCTGCATGAGATGTCCGGTGCGCGCGCAGTGCGCGGCCCACGCGCTCGCGGTGCGCGAGCCGTACGGCGTGTGGGGCGGACTGACCGAGGACGAGCGCGAAGAACTCATGGGGCGGGCGCGGAACCGGCTGGTGTCGGCGGCGACGAACAGCCGCGACACCGCCTCGAACAACTGAAGGAACGTTTCTGCACACGGGTACGCACACGCGTGCCCCTATTTTTGGTGCGCGGCATTCCCGAGGCGTCCCCCAAGGAAGGGCGCGGATCCCGAAGAAGCGCGCTGATCCCGAAGAAGAGGGAGGTCAGCGAGTTGCGGCCGCTGCCAGCTGGTCCAGTGTCGCCGCCACCGCGGGCACCTGGGCCAGATCCGGGAGCGTCAGCGCGACGATCTCCCGCCGCACCGGCGGTTCCACCGCCACCGTGCGCGCGCCCCTGGGACGTACGGACTCGATCGCGAGCTGCGGCAGTACGGCCACGCCGAGACCGGCGCTCACCAGACCGACCACCGCCGGGTAGTCGTCGGTCGCGAAGTCGATCCGGGGAGTGAAGCCGGCGCTCTCGCACACCTCGACGAGCTGACCGCGGCAGCGCGGGCATCCCGCGATCCACGGGTCCGCGGCGAGGTCGGCGATGGCGACGGACTCGGTCCGGGCCAGCCGGTGCCCCTCGGGGACCAGGCCGACGAGACGGTCGGTGAGCAGGGGGCGTACGACCAGGTCGTCCCATTCCTCGGCGCCGGCCGCACCCTCGTACCGGAAGGCGAGCGCCACATCGCAGTCGCCCTCGCGCAGCATCTCGACCGAGCGCGGCGGTTCGGCCTCCTCCAGGGAGACCCGGGTGCCGGGGTGCGCGGCGCGCAGGGCGGCCAGGGCGGTCGGGACGAGCGCCGAACTGCCGCTGGGGAACGAGACGAGACGTACGCGCCCGGCGCGCAGTCCCGCGATGGCGGCGACCTCTTCCTCGGCCGCCGTGAGTCCGGCGATGATGCCCGCGGCGTGCCGGACCAGGGCCTCGCCGGCCTGGGTCAGGCGCATTTCGCGGCCCGTGCGGATCAGCAGCGGTGTGCCCACCGACGACTCCAGCGCCTTCATCTGCTGGCTGACGGCGGGCTGGGTGCAGCCCAGCTCGCGCCCCGCCGCCGAGAAAGAGCCGGTGGCGGCCACGGCACGCAGCACGCGGAGATGTCGGGCCTCGATCACCCTGTGAGCATAAGCGCATCTTGGGCCAACCTCTGAATATCGCGTCGACACTTTGACCGCCCGTCACCTAGCGTGCGGGCATGATGCTTCTGTCGCTGAACGTGGGCCGGGCACGGGCCGTGGAGTACACGGACCAGCCGGAGGGCGTGACCGGTATCGACAAGCGCCCGGTGGACGGGCCGGTGCGGATCTCGGCGCCCGGGCCCAAGGGGGTCGGCGCGAGCGGCGTGGCCGGGGACGCCGTGTGCGACACCCGCCACCACGGCGGGGAACACCAGGCGGTGTACGCGGTCGCCCGCGAGGACCTGGACGGCTGGGAGCGCGAGCTGGGCCGCGCGCTGCCCAACGGCGTGTTCGGCGAGAACCTCACCACCGAGGGGCTCGACGTGTCCGGCGCGCGGATCGGTGAGCGCTGGCGCATAGGCCCCGACGTGGTCCTCGAGGTGACCTCCGGGCGGATTCCGTGCCGGACCTTCCAGGAGCATCTCGGGGAGCGGGGCTGGGTCAAGCGGTTCACGCACAAGGGCGCGCCGGGCGCGTATCTGCGGGTGGTCGAGCCGGGTGAGATCCGGGCGGGCGACCCGGTCGAGATCGTGCACCGGCCCGGCCACGAGGTGACGGTGGCGCTCCAGTTCCGGGCCGTCACGACGGAACGGGAGCTGCTGCCGCGACTGCTGGCGGCAGCGGAAGCGCTGCATCCGGAGGCACTCGCGCGGGCCCGGGAGTACGTGGAGAAGTACGAGGCGTAGAAGAGGGGTGGAAGCGGAGTCGTACGAGGCGTGGAACTCGTCTTCCGCGAACGGGCCTTGGCGGCAGCCCCGGCCGCCCCGCCACCCGACCGCGCGTCACGGTTGCCGAACGGCCGGGCCCGGAGAGCGGACCGGCGCACTCCGGGTCACTAACCTTGGCCCATGACAACGGCTCTGATTACGGGATCGACCGCGGGAATCGGTGCCGCGTTCGCGCGGCGGCTGGCGGCGGACGGGCACAACCTCGTCCTGGTGGCACGTGACACCAAGCGACTGCGTGAGCAGGCCACGGAGTTGCACGACCGGCACGGCATCGAGGCGGAGGTGCTGACCGCGGACCTGGCGACGGACGACGGCATCGAGACGGTGGCCGCCCGGCTGGGCGACCGCAAGAACGCGGTCGATCTGCTGGTCAACAACGCGGGCTTCGGCAACAAGGGCCGCTACCTCGACGTGTCGATGGCCGACGAGCTGAAGATGCTCAAGGTGCACTGCGAGGCGGTGCTGCGGCTGACGAGCGCGGCGGCGGAGCCGATGCGCGAGCGGGGGCGCGGCGGGGTCGTGAACGTCGCCTCGGTGGCCGCGTTCGTACCGCGCGGCACCTACGGGGCGTCGAAGGCGTGGGTCGTGCAGTTCACCCAGGGCGCGGCGAAGGACCTGGCCGGCTCCGGCGTCCGCCTGATGGCGCTGTGCCCCGGCTTTGTGCGCACCGAGTTCCACCAGCGGGCCGGCATGGGCACGGACAACATCCCCAAGTGGATGTGGCTGGACGCGGACAAGCTGGTCGCGGCGGCGCTGGCGGATCTGGCCCGGGGCAAGTCGCTGTCGATTCCGGACCCGCGCTACAAGGCGCTGATGGGACTGGTGAAGGTGACCCCGCGGGCGCTGCTGGGCGGGATCTCCTCGAAGACGGGGCGGAAGTACGGGCCTCAGTGAGAGGTGGCGTCACCTCTGTGGTGGGAAAATGGGGGTGTTCGACCGGACCCGGGGGGCCGGAGGTGACGTCATGACATTTCTTCAGCTCATCGACTGCAAGACCAGTCGGTTCGACGAGATGAACCGGCTCATGGACACATGGGTCGAGCGGACCAAGGGGAAGCGGACCGCGTCGCACAGCGTGATCGGGAAGGACCGGTCCGACGCGTCGCACATCGTGGAGATCGTGGAGTTCCCGTCGTACGAGGAAGCGGTGCGGAACTCGAACCTCCCGGAGACCGACAGCGTCTTCCGGGAGATGGTGGCGCTCTGCGACGAGATGCCCACGTTCACCGATCTGGACGTGGTGCGGGACGAGCAGCTGTACGCGGGGACCGTCCGCAGGTTCCTCCTGGAGGTGGCCACCGAGGGCGAACTGCCGCCGCTCAACGACGTGATGGCGGAGAACTACCACGACCACGACCCCGCCAACGAGCAGGACGCTATCGGGCTGGACGCGATGCGGCGCGAGATCGAGATGTGGCGCCGTGGGTTCGACTTCGCCTTCACCGTCGAGGACCAGCTCGCCGAGGGGGACCGGGTGTGCACCCGGTGGAGCTGGAAGGGCGACCACAAGGGGGACTTCATGGGGATCCTGGCGACCGGCAAGCAGGTCACGATGACCGGGACGACCGTCTTCCGGTGCGGCGAGGACGGCAAGATCGTCGAGGGGTGGTGGCAGTACGACCGGCTGGGGCTGCTGGCCCAGTTGGGCGCGCTCGACGAGCTCGAGAGCTAGACGCCCGGACCGTGCTCGGCGCGCCCGGGAACCAGTGGTTCCGGACAGCGCTGAGGCCCGGCACCCCGTGTGGGATGCCGAGCCTCGGTGACGCTTACCGGCCGGCGTCAGTGATGCCTGGCGTCAGTGCGAGTGGCCGTGACCGTGGCCGTGGCCCGCGTCGGCCTCCTCTTCCGCCGGCTTCTCGACGACCAGGGTCTCGGTCGTCAGGAGCAGGGACGCGATGGACGCGGCGTTCTCCAGGGCGGAGCGGGTGACCTTGACCGGGTCGATGACACCGGACTTGACCAGGTCGCCGTACTCGCCGGTCGCGGCGTTGAAGCCCTGGCCCTTGTCGAGCTCGGCGACCTTGGAGGTGATGACGTAGCCCTCGAGGCCGGCGTTCTCGGCGATCCAGCGCAGCGGCTCGACGGCGGCGCGGCGGACGACCGCGACACCCGTGGCCTCGTCGCCGGTCTTGCCGAGGTTGCCCTCCAGGACCTTCACGGCGTGGACGAGCGCGGAGCCACCACCGGAGACGATGCCCTCCTCGACCGCGGCGCGGGTCGCGGAGATGGCGTCCTCCAGACGGTGCTTCTTCTCCTTCAGCTCCACCTCGGTGGCGGCGCCGACCTTGATGACGCACACGCCGCCGGCCAGCTTCGCGAGGCGCTCCTGGAGCTTCTCGCGGTCCCAGTCGGAGTCGGTGTTCTCGATCTCGGCCTTGATCTGGTTGATCCGGCCGGCGACCTCGTCGGAGCTGCCGCCACCGTCGACGATGGTGGTGTCGTCCTTGGTGACGGTCACGCGGCGGGCGGTGCCCAGCACGTCCAGGCCGACCTGGTCGAGCTTGAGGCCGACCTCCTCGGCGATGACCTGACCGCCGGTGAGGGTGGCGATGTCGCCGAGCATGGCCTTGCGGCGGTCACCGAAGCCGGGGGCCTTGACCGCGACCGCGTTGAACGTGCCGCGGATCTTGTTCACGACCAGGGTCGACAGTGCCTCGCCCTCGACGTCCTCGGCGATGATCAGCAGCGGCTTGGAGGCGTTGGCCTGGATGACCTTCTCCAGCAGCGGCAGGAGGTCCTGGATGGAGGAGATCTTGCCCTGGTGGATGAGGATGTACGGGTCCTCGAGGACGGCCTCCATGCGCTCCTGGTCCGTCACGAAGTACGGCGACAGGTAGCCCTTGTCGAAGGCCATGCCCTCGGTGAAGTCCAGCTCCAGACCGAAGGTGTTGGACTCCTCGACGGTGATGACACCGTCCTTGCCGACCTTGTCCATCGCCTCGGCGATGAGCTCGCCGACCTGGCTGTCCTGGGCGGACAGACCGGCGACGGCGGCGATGTCGGACTTCTCGTCGATCGGGCGGGCGGTCGCGAGGAGCTCCTCGGACACAGCCTTGACCGCGGCGTCGATGCCCTTCTTCAGGAGGGCGGGGGACGCGCCGGCGGCGACGTTCTTCAGGCCCTCGCGGACGAGCGCCTGGGCCAGCACGGTGGCGGTGGTCGTACCGTCACCCGCGATGTCGTTGGTCTTGGTCGCCACCTCCTTCACCAGCTGGGCGCCGAGGTTCTCGTACGGGTCCTCGACCTCGACCTCGCGGGCGATGGTGACACCGTCGTTGGTGATGGTGGGGGCGCCGAACTTCTTGTCGATGACGACGTTGCGGCCCTTGGGGCCGATCGTCACCTTGACCGTGTCGGCAAGCTTGTTGACGCCGCGCTCGAGGGCGCGACGGGCGTCCTCGTCGAACTTCAGGATCTTCGCCATGGGAGCGATTCAGCCCTCTCGGAAAACTGCGGAAAGCTAGTGAAAGCCTGGGAAAACGAACTGCGCCCCGGGCGCCCGGCTTGTTGATGGTCGCGGGGGCCAGGGGCGCAGCTCACAGCACATGCTTCGAGATGAATTACTTCTCGACGATCGCGAGCACGTCGCGAGCCGAGAGGACGAGGTACTCCTCGCCGTTGTACTTCACCTCGGTGCCGCCGTACTTGCTGTAGAGCACTACGTCGCCGACGGTGACGTCGAGCGGAAGACGGTTACCGTCCTCGAAGCGACCCGGGCCCACCGCAAGGACGACGCCCTCCTGGGGCTTCTCCTTCGCGGTGTCCGGGATGACCAGGCCAGAGGCCGTGGTCTGCTCGGCGTCGAGCGGCTGGACCACAATGCGGTCCTCGAGCGGCTTGATGGCAACCTTGGAGCTGGCGGTCGTCACGATCCGACCTCCCCCTTCGGAGATCTCACGGGGTTAACTGTCTGAGGTGGCGACCAGGTCGATCCGTCGTCGCGGGTGCCGGACCTGCCCGTCGCTACTGGCACTCTCCAGTGGGGAGTGCCAGACCTGAGACTATGACCGCGGTTAGCACTCGGTCAAGCGGAGTGCCAATTGCGGCGGCGTGGCGCGCCGATCCGTCCGGTCTCCGGCGGCGTACGACGTGGTCTCGGCTCGGAGAACGTCGCCCCGGAGCGGGAAGTTCCGTACGACCGTGCGGATATGTCCGGCGACCCCGGTTGCCGTATGCCGCACCCACCCGACGACCGGCCCGACTCCCGTGTGCCGCACTTTTCCGACGACCGGCCCGACTCCCGGCAGCCCGAGCCCGCTCTCGCGCACGGCGATGCCATCGCCGGTGGCCGCATGTCACCACGCGGGCTCGCTGCACCTGGCCCTCGGCGCCGTCGTGCTGCTTTTCACGCTGAACGTCTGGCACGACGCGTACGCGTTCTCCCACCCGGCCCCGCTGCCGCCGTGCCCGACCCGGGCGGGCGTCCCCTGTGCGCCGCCGGATCAGAGATAGTCCTCCAGCCGCCCCACCGTGAACCCCTGTGCCTGGACGCGTCGCAGCAGACGTGCCGTCAGGGTCGTCAGGGAGTCGCCGTCCGGGTTCCCGGGGTGGGCGAGGACGATGTCACCGCGGTGCAGCCGGTGGGCCCGGCCGCGGTAGGAAAGTCCGTCCGCCCGCATCGACGCCCGCCACAGCACCACCGCCGTGACCCCGCAGTCCGCGGCGGCGCGCAGCGTCGTACGGTCGTACGCGCCGGCCGGCGGCCGCAGGAAGTACGGGCGCCGGCCGAAGCGCGCCCTGAGCCGGTCCCGCCCGCCGCAGATCCCGGCGCGCTGCCCCGCGTACGGCAGTCCGCGCAGCGAGGTGGCGCCGAGGGTGCCGTTCTGCACCGTCGCGCCGACCGACCTGAGGCGCGCGACGTGTGCGTACCCCGGTCCGACCTCACTGTCCGTGACGAACACGCTGACCGGCAGCCGCAGTTCACGGACCATGTCGGTGAACCGGGGGTCCTTCTCGGCGCCGTAGTAGCCGCCGTCGTAGGTCACGTCGTACGTCAGGAAGACCACCTTGTCGTGGGTGGCGACGCGGTCCACGACGGGCGGCAGGGCGCGGTGGCCGGTACGTACCGGGAACGGGGGGTGGTCGGGGGCGGGAGCGGGGGCGAGCGGGGCGGAGAGCCCCCAGCGGCGGTATGTCTGCGCGCCGGGTTCCTGCGGTCGGCGCACTTTCTGCGCCGCTTTCTTGCCCAGCCGTTCGATGGGGTCGACGGACTGGGCGCAGCCGGTCAGCAGCGTGGCTGCGAGCAGCCCGGCGACCAGCTGCCGCGCCGTCACAGGTAGTCCTCCAGGCGGGCCACCGCGTACCCCTCGTCCGTGACCTTCTCCATGAACCGGCGGATCATGTCGGGCATCGTGCCCTGCCAGTCCTCCTTGCCCCGGAAGTGGGTGAGCACGATGTCGCCGGGGTGCAGGCTCTGGTCCGTCTCGCGGTACTCCCAGTGGTCGACGAAGACCTCTTCGTTCCAGATCGGGGCGTACTTGATGCCGCAGGACCTGGCGGCGCGCAGGGTGTCCCCGTTGTAGTTGCCGTAGGGCGGCCGGAAGAGCGCGGGCCGCTTGCCGAGCCGCTTCTCCATGATGTCCTGCATGCCGCAGATCTCGTGCTCCTGCTCCTCGTACGACAGTCCGGGCAGGTAGGGGTGGGTGAGGGTGTGGTTGTTGAGGGTGACGCCCTGGCGGCGCATCTCCCGGAAGTACCCGTAGTCGTCCTCGACGAGGTAGTTGCTCAGGAAGGCGGTGTACGGAATCTTCAGGTCGCTCATCATCCGCAGGAACGCCGGGTCCTTCTCGGCGCCGTCGTCGATGGTGAGGAAGACGACCTTGTCCTTGGTCGGGACGGTCGTGAAGACGGGCGGCAGGCCTTCCCCGTCCGTGACCTCGAAGCCCTTGCGGAACGTGATCACCGGCTTCTTGACCGGGGGTGCCGGCGCGGTCAGCGGCGTCTTCGTCAGCCCCCAGCGCTTGGCGGCCGCGGCCCGGGCGGCGAGCGAGAGGCGCAGTTTCGAGGCGTACGAGTCGAGGGCGCGGGCGGGCGGTGCCTTGAGCGGCTGCGGGCCGGGGGCCGGCCGCACGGGGCTGTCCGCGCCGGCGCAGCCGGAGGCGAGGGCCGCCAGGGCGAGCACGGCGACGGCAGCCCGGGGCGCCACCGTCCGCTTCGCGCGCTTTTCATCATTTTGTCGTACGGGTCGCATGGCGCCGGATCCTCGCAGCCCGGGGCCTTCGCGCCGGGCCGACACCTCGGCCGGACGCACACCGTCCACCGACTGGCCGACAATGGCCGGGTGAACGACCTCTCCTTCGCCTCCCTGCTCACCCCTGAAGGCCGCGCCCTGCTCGACGAGGTGCGCGACACCGCGCCGGCGCGGGAGCTGGCCGTCGCGACCCGGCTGCGCCGCGAGCACCCCGCGGAGCTGGTCTCGGCGGCCCTCGGACAGGCGCGGCTGCGGCAGCGGGCGGCGGCGAAGTTCGCGGCCGAGGACGCGGCGCGGATGTTCTTCACCCCGAACGGGGTCGAGCAGTCGACGCGCGCGGCGGTGGCGACGCACCGGGCGCTGCGGCTTCGGGAGCTGGGGGTGACGTCCGTGGCCGATCTGTGCTGCGGCATCGGCGGCGACGCGATCGCGCTGGCCCGCGCCGGGATCCGGGTCCTGGCGGTGGACCGCGACCCGCTCACGGCGGCGGTGGCCCGCGCGAACGCCGGGGAACTGGGCCTGACGGACCTGATCGAGGTGCGGGAGGCGGATGTCACGGAGGTCGACCCGGGCCCGTACGACGCGGTCTTCGTGGATCCGGCGCGGCGCGGCGGCCGGGGCCGTGTCTTCGACCCGGAGGCGTACTCGCCGCCGCTCTCCTGGGCGATCGGTACGGCCCTCGCGGCACCGCGGGCCGCGCTGAAGATCGCGCCGGGCATCCCCCACGAGGCGATCCCCGCCGAGGCCGAGGCGGAGTGGATCTCGGACGGCGGGGACGTGAAGGAGGCGGTGCTGTGGTTCGGCACCGAGCCGGGGCTGGTGCGGGCGACCCTGCTGCCGGGCCCGCGGGTCCTGCGCGGCCGCGGCCTGCCGGACCCCGCGGTGCGCCCGCTCGGCCGGTATCTGTACGAGCCCGACGGCGCCGTCATCCGGGCGCATCTCGTCGCGGAGGTCGCCCAGGAGCTGGACGGCGGCCTCGTCGACGAGACGATCGCCTACGTCACGGCGGACGAACTGCGCCCGACGCCGTATGCGACCGCCTACGAGATCACCGACCAGCTCCCCTTCAACGTGAAGAAGCTGAGGGTGCTGCTGCGGGAGCGGGAGGTCGGGATCCTGACCGTGAAGAAGCGCGGGTCGGCCGTCGAACCGGAGGAGCTGCGCAAGAAGGTCAAGCCGCACGGCCCGAACTCGGCCACCGTCTTCCTGACCCGGGTCGCGGGCGCCCCGACGATGCTGATCGGGCACCCGGCGGTCCCGTAGCGGGAACCGGGTGCGCGCATCGCACCGGCGCTTCCCTGTCCGCTCCGCTGCCCGCCCCCCTGTCCGCGCGCGCCCTGTCCGCGCCCTTCCGCCCGGGCCGGCAACTGTCCGCTCACTGCCCGCGCCCTTCCGCCCGGGCCAGCAACAGCTCCCGTTCCCGTTCGTTGCGGGTGAGGGCGGCGGCACGGGCGAACTCGGCGCGGGCCTCCGTCGTACGGCCGAGGCGGGCGAGCAGGTCGCCGCGGACACTGGGCAGCAAGTGGTAGTCACGCAGGGAGGGTTCGGCGGCGAGGGCGTCGACGATCTCCAGGGCGGGGCCGGGGCCCTCGGCCATCGAGACGGCGACCGCGCGGTTCAACTCGACGACGGGGGACGGGGAGCGGGCCGCGAGGAGTCCGTAGAGCGTGACGATCTGCGCCCAGTCGGTGTCCTCGTACGCGTAGGCCCGGGCGTGGCAGGCGGCGATCGCGGCCTGGAGGGCGTACGGGCCGAGGCCGCCGGTGGCGACGGCGTTGGCGCGTCCGAGCGCGGTGAAGCCCCGGCGGATCAGCATCCGGTTCCAGCGGAGCCGGTTCTGGTCCTTGAGGAGGACCGGCTCGCCGGACGGTCCGGTGCGGGCGCCCGCGCGCGACTCCTGAAGCTCCAGCAGCGCCGCCAGCCCGTGCACCTCGGGCTCCTTGGGCATCAACTCGGCGAGTACGCGGGCGAGTCGGAGCGCGTCCTCGCACAGGGCGGGGCGCAGCAGGTCGTCGCCGGCGGTGGCGGCGTACCCCTCGTTGAAGATGAGGTAGATGACCTCCAGGACCGAGCCCAGCCGGGCTTCGCGTTCCGGTCCGTACGGGACCTCGAAGGCGACCCCCTTCGTCGCCAGCGTCCGCTTGGCGCGCACGATGCGCTGGGCGACGGTCGCCTCCGGCGCGAGGAACGCGCGGGCGATCTCGGGCGTGGTCAGCCCGCCGAGCAGCCGCAGGGTGAGCGCGATGCGGGCCTCGGCGGACAGCACGGGGTGGCAGGCGGTGAAGACGAGCCGCAGCAGGTCGTCGTCGATGTCGTCGGGGTCGGCCGGCTCGTCGAGGTGGTGCGGGGCGGTCGACGAGAGGTCCCGCCCCACCTCCTCCAGCTTGCGGGCGTAGCGCTCCCGGCGGCGTACGAGGTCGATGGCGCGATGTTTGGCGGTGGCCGTGAGCCAGGCGCCGGGGTTGTCGGGCACCCCGTCCCTCGGCCACTGCTCCAGGGCGGCGACCAGCGCGTCCTGCGCCAGTTCCTCGGCGATACCGACGTCCCGCACGATCCGGGCGACGCCGGCGATGATGCGGGGCGACTCGATGCGGAAGACGGTTTCGACGGTGGCTTCGATGGCGGCGGTGGCGGTGGGCTGCTGTTCCACAACCCACCATCACACACCCACGGGGACGGCCGGGCCAAGCCACGACTCGAGCCGCGGCTCGGCGCCTGGCCCGGCGCAGGCTCAGCGCCTGGCTCAGCCCTCGGCGATCTCCCGCACCTCACAGGTCACGGTCCAGTGCTCCTCGTGCACCTTCAGGAACCGCTTGGTCCACTCCAGGGCCTCCGCCATGTCCTTGCACTGCATGAGCGCATAACCGCCGACGACCTCCTTGGACTCGGTGAAGGGCCCGTCGGTGACGGACAGCTCTCCGCCGGCCCAGTGCACTCGCTTCCCCTGGGCGGTCGGCGTCAGCCCGGCGGTGTCGAGCATGACGCCCGCCTTGGTGATCTCCTCGAGCAGCTCCCCCATGCGCTGCATCAGTTCGGGGCTCGGTCCCTCGGCGGGCGCGGTGCTCTCGTCGATCTGGATGAGCGACAGGTAACGCGGCATGGTGACTCCTTCGACTGCGGCACGACGGCGGGGCGCGTCCCCGCCGTCCAGGCTGCCGGACGGGGTCTCTCCCCGCCTCTCACCTGTGCGTCGAACGGGGTCCCCGCGGATCGACACGGCCGCCGGAATTCTTCGAAGAATTTTCCGCGCGGGGCGTTTCCGCAGGTCGCACGGGAGGGGATCAGCGCAGCGACGTCCACAACGCGCTCGCCGCCGGTTCCTTCGCCACCACCCGGTTGGGGTCCGAGGGGGCCGTCGCCACCGGCAGCATCACCGTGCTGACCCGCTCCGACGACAGGCCCTTCAGGCTCTCGCCCAGGTTCATCAGTTCGCCCAGGGAGTCGAGACCCGTGTCCGTGGTGAGGCTGCCCGTGATCGCGTCCGCGACCTTGTAGAGGCCGGTGGGGTCGGTCAGGAGGTTCGTCGAGGCGATCTGGTCCAGGAGTGCCTTCACGAGCTTCTGCTGGAGTCCTATGCGGCCCAGGTCGCTGCCGTCGCCTATGCCGTGGCGGGTGCGGGCGAGGGCCAGCGCCTGCTTGCCGGTGAGGTGGTGCTCGCCCGCCTTGAGGTGCAGATGGCTCTTGTCGTCGTCGATGTCCTCGTCCGTGGTCACCGTGACGCCGCCCAGCGCGTTCACCAGCTTGGCGAAGCCGGAGAAGTCGATCTCCAGGTAGTGGTCCATGCGGATGTTCGTCAATGACTCGACCGTCTTCACCGCGCAGACCGGGCCGCCCACCGCGTACGCGCTGTTGAACATCGCGTTGTACGCCACCGCCGTCGTACCGCCCGACGTCAGCGGGCACGAGGGGCGCGTGACCAGCGTGTCGCGCGGGATGCTCACCACCGTCGCCTCCGTCCGGCCCTCGTCGATGTGGACGACCATCGCGGTGTCGGAGCGGGCACCCGAGCTGTCGCCCCCGCCGAGCGTCGCGTTGGCCTTGCCGCTGCGCGAGTCCGAGCCGAGGACCAGGATGTTCAGGGCGCCGCTGGGGAGGGGGGTGGCCGAGGCGGACGCCGACGCGGCCGGAGACGGGGAGGTCACCGACCGCGCCGGGCGGTCGTCGCCGAGCGCGCTGTTGATGTCGACGCTCTTGATGTTGTGGTTCAGACGCCAGTACGCCCAGCCCGCCCCGGCGGCGCCGAGGACGAGGCCGCCGGCGAGCGCGATGCCGACGCCCTTCAGCAGGCGGGACCGCCGGCCCGGACGTCTGACCGCGCCCCCGTTGTCGTCCCCGCGCTCGTCTTCTCCAGTCACGCGGAGGAACATAAGTCCGAATTATTACGAGCGGGGACGTGTGACCGGCATTCTTGCGAAAATCTCAGACTTCTCAGGCGCGTCTTACCCCAGCGTCACTGTCGGCAGCGGGTTGCTTCCGCTCCATGACGCGTTGAAGCCGAAGGTGACCGAACCGCCGTTCGGGACGGTGCCGTTGTAGGAGGCGTTCGCGCAACTCACCGCCGTCCCCGACTGGGTGCACGTCGCGTTCCACGCCTGCGTGATCTGCTGGCCCGCGCCGTACGTCCAGCTCACCTTCCACGCCGACAGGGAGGCCCCGGAACAGGCGATCCGCACCTGGCCCGTGAAGCCCGCGTTCCACTGGCTCGTGACGCTGTACGTCGCCGTGCACGCGCCCGTGGGCGGTGTCGAGGTGCCCCCGAGTGCCGTCGCGATCGCGTGGTACGCCGGTTTCGGCGCGTAGTTCTCGTCGTACGGCGTCGCCGCGCCGTAGCCGGAGAAGACGTCCGGGATCCAGGAGTCGGAGTCCGTGAAGCCCCAGACGGTGACGCCGACGCACCGGGTCACCGCCACGCACGCGTCCAGCACGGCCTTGTAGTCGGCCGCCTGCTGCGTCAGCTTCGCGTCCGTGGCGGGCAGCTGCATACGGATGTCCAGCTCCGTGATCGCCACGTCCACCCCGAGGTCGGCGAAGCGCTGGATGTTCTGCTGGAGCGTGGACGGCACCTGGCCGAGCACGAGGTGGGCCTGGAGGCCGACCCCGTCGATCGGAACCCCGCGGTCCTTGAGGGACTTGACCAGGTTGTAGAGCGCGGTGCTCTTCGCGTTGACGCCCTCGACGTTGTAGTCGTTGATGTAGAGCTTCGCGCTCGGGTCCGCCGCGCGCGCCGCGGTCAGGGCCTGGGCGATGTAATCGGAGCCGAGGCCGTTGTACCAGAGGGTCGAGCGGTAGGTGCCGTCCTCGTTGAACGGCTCGTTCACCACGTCCCAGGCCGCCAGCTTGCCCTGGTAGCGGGTGACTTCGGTGGTGATGTGGTTCTGGAGCAGCGTGCCGAGCTGGGCCGGGGTCCAGGTGCCGTTCGTCAGCCAGCTCGGGTTCTGGCTGTGCCAGACCAGGGTGTGCCCGCGTACCTGCTGGTTGTGGGCCTGCGCGAAGGCGACGATCTGGTCGGCCTCGGTCCAGTTGTACGTGCCCTGGGTGGGCTCGACCGAGCCCCACTTCATGGCGTTGCCGGGGGTCAGCGAGTTGAACTGGGCCCCGGCGATGTCGCCGTACGTGCCGGTCAGCTTGGAGCCGGTGACCGCGGTACCGATGACCTTGCCCTTGGCGGCGGCGAGGTCACGGAGCGGCGTGTCGGCGGCGTGCGCGGCGGGGGCCGCGGCCAGCAGGGCGGCCAGGGCCGCGATGCCGGTGAGCAAGGACGCCGGGGATAAGCCTGATCTTTTCAGAGATCTCATGGCGGGTGCCTCCGAAAGTTTCGGTCGTGCAACCGATTGGCTTCGGAGAGTGTGGAGGGGCGCGCCTCACCCGTCAATACGGAAACAGCGAATACAGGAACAGCGAATACAGGAACGGCGAATACGGAAGCGGCGAATACGGAAACCACGCACGCGGAAGCCACGGTCCGTTCCCTACGCCTACGCCTGCGCCTACACCGGCGCCGGCGCGGCCCCCGTACTGCTGCGCACCACCAGACTCGTCGCCAGTTCCACCCTGGTCGCCACCGAGGCCCCCGCCTCCCGCCCCAGTTCCAGCACCAGCTTCGCGGCCGCCTCCGCCATCTCCGTCAGCGGCTGCCGTACGGTCGTCAGCGGCGGCCCCACCCAGCGCGCCACCGGCAGATCGTCGAACCCGACCACGCTCAGGTCCTGCGGGATGCGCAGCCCCAGTTCGCGCGCCGCCTCGTACAGGCCCAGCGCCTGGAGGTCGTTCCCGGCGAACACGGCCGTGGGGCGGTCCGGCCGCCGCAGCAGTTCGAGGCCCAGCCGGTAGCCGGCCTCGTGGTGGAAGTCCCCCGCCTTGACCAGCCCCGGATCCACCGGCAGCCCCGCCGTCTCCAGCGCCGCCCGGTAGCCGTCCACCCGCGCCCGGCTGCACATCATCCGCGAGGGCCCGCTGATCGCGCCGATCCTGGTGTGCCCGAGTTCGACGAGATGCCGGGTCGCGGCCAGCCCGCCGTGCCAGTTGGTGGCGCCGATCGACGGCACGTCGTCACCCGGGTCGCCGGCCGGGTCCATCACCACGAACGGGATGGATCTGCTGGTCAGCAGCGCACGCTGGGACTCGTCGAGCCCGGACAGCACCAGGATCACACCGTGCGGGCGGCGGGCGGCGACCTGGTCGGCCCAGGTCCGGCCGGGGGTCAGCCGGCCAGCGCTCTCGGACAGGACCACGCTCAGCCCCTCGTCCCGCGCGACGTTCTCCACCCCTCGGATGACCTCCATCGCCCAGGCGCTCTCCAGCTCGTGGAAGACCAGGTCGATCAGGGGCGAGCGGGTGGCCTCGGCCCGGCGGCGGCGGTAGCCGTAGGAGCGGAGCAGCTCCTCGACCCGGGCGCGGGTCGCCGGGGCGACGTCGGCGCGGCCGTTGAGCACCTTCGAAACAGTCGGCGCCGACACGCCGGCCTCGCGGGCGATCTCGGCGAGCGTGGCGGTCTGGGTCGAGCGGGCCATCGACTGTGTCTGCACGGGATTCTCGGGATTCTCGGGTTTCTCGGGATTCCCGGGCTTCCCGGGCCTCTCGGACTTCTCCGGCTTCATGGGCGGGATCGTAGGCCTGGGTGAACGCTCGGCGGACCCCCTGCGGCGGTACGCGCACTCGGAACATTCGTGGATTGGCGCGAAACATTCGATGGCCCCCTGTCCGTGCCCTGCCGCCCCGTCCCCGGCAGGGCACGCCCCCGCTCACTTCACCCGCACCTCGCACCGCAGCCGCCGCTCCCGTCCCACCACCCGCTCGGGCCCGGTCAGCGTCACCGGCACCGTGTACCGCACGTCCCCGTCCGCGCTGGACACCCCCAACCGCAGCTCCAGCGCCCCGGGTTCGACGATCCGCTCGCCGTCGGGGCCCGTGTACGCGGCCAGGTCCGCCGGAACCGTGAAGTGGACCTCCCCCGACGCGCCGGGTTCGAGGGGCACCCGGGCGTACCCCACCAAGCGGACCACCGGCCGCGCGACCTTGCCGACCGGGTCGTGGAGGTAGAGCTGGACGACCTCCGTGCCGGGCCGTTCCCCGGTGTTGCGGACCGTCAGGCGCAGCGTCGTCTCGCCGTCCGTGGGGAACGACGCGTCGTCGACCGACGGGGCCTGCCAGTCGTACGTCGTGTACGACAGCCCGTGTCCGAAGGGGTACAGGGGGGTCGGGTCGAGGTTGCTCGCCTCGCCGTGCCGGCCGAGCGGCGGGGCGAGGTACGTCCACGGCTGTCCCGCCGGGCCGCGCGGCACGCTCACCGGCAGCCGGCCCGACGGGTTGACCCGCCCGGACAGCACCCCGGCCACGGCCGGGCCTCCTTCCTCGCCCGGGAAGAACGCCTGCACCACCGCGGCGCACCGGTCCGCCCAGCGCCCGAGCGCGTACGGGCGCCCGGACAGCAGGACCAGGACGACCGGCGTCCCGGAGGCGAGGGCCCGGTCCACCACCTCGCCCTGTCCGTCGGGAAGTTCGAGGTCCGCCGCGTCGCAGCCCTCCCCCGAGGTGCCGCGTCCGAACAGCCCCGACCGGTCGCCGACCGCGACCACACACACCTCGGCCGCCGCCGGGTCGGTCACGAACTCGGCGTCCGGCAGCTCCGTGCGCAGCGCCTCCAGCAGCGTCGGCACGGCGACCCCCATCGGGACCCCGGGGCGGTCCAGGAGGACATGGCGGGGGAAGGTGTAGCAGCCGAGCATGGCCGCCGGGTCGTCGGCGTGCGGCCCGAGGACGGCGATCCGGCGGGCCCCCGGAGCGAGCGGCAGCAGGCCCCGGTCGTTGGCGAGCAGGACGACCGACTCCTGTGCCAACTGACGTGCCAGCGCCCGCATATGGGGCGGGTCCAGGTCGACCGGGGCCTCGGTGGCGGGCGGCGCCCAGTCCGGGTCGAGCAGCCCCAGCTCGCACTTCTGCGTCAGCACCCGCAGCGCGGCCCGGTCCACCAGTTCCTCGTCGAACGGCCCGGCCCCGAAGCACCGCACCGCGGGCAGCTCCACGTCCACCCCGGCCGCGAGCGCGAGCGCCGCCGCCCCGGCCGGGGAGTCGGCGAGCCCGTGGGCCGACTCCAGGAAGGAGACCCCGAAGTAGTCGGAGACGACGGTGCCGGTGAACTGCCATTCGTCCCGCAGCAGGTGGGTGAGCAGCCGGTGGTGCGCGTGCGCGGGCAGTCCGTCGATGTCGTTGTACGCCGCCATCACCGACCGGGCGCCGCCCTCCCGTACCGCCATCTCGAAGGGCGGCAGGATGACGTCGGCCAGTTCGCGCGGGCCGAGCGACGCGGGCGCGTGGTTGCGGGCGCCGCGTGAGGCCGAGTAGCCCGCGAGGTGCTTGAGCGTGGCTACGACGCCGGACGACTGAAGGCCCTGCACGTAGGCGGTGCCGACGGTGGCCACGAGGTAGGGGTCCTCGCCGATCGACTCCTCCGTGCGCCCCCAGCGCGGATCCCGTACGACGTCGAGGACGGGGGCCAGCCCCTGGTGCACGCCCACGGCCCGCATCGAGGCGCCGATCGCGGCCGCCATCTCCTTCACCAGGTCCGGATCGAAGCTGGCGCCCCAGGCGAGCGGTGTCGGAAAGATGGTCGCCTGCCAGGCGGTGAAGCCGGTGAGGCACTCCTCGTGGGCGAGGGCGGGCAGCCGGAAGCGGTTCGCGGCGCGGATGCGTTCCTGGAGGAACCCGAGCCGGGCGGCGCCCTCGGCCGGGTCGACGGGCGCCGTGCCGAAGGGGCGGGTGAGCTGGCCGAGGCCGTGCGGGAGCAGCCCGGCGAGGTCCACGCCCTCGGACAGCGCGTGCTGGAGCGGTGCCACGTCCCCGCCCGGTGCCTCGTCGGAGCCGGGCCAGACGCCGTAGAGCTGGGCGGTCTTCTCCTGGGGGGTCATCCGGGCGAGCAGGTCGGCGGCGCGGACGGCTGCGGGCAGAGCGGGGTCCTGCCAGGGGTGGGTCATGTAACTCCTCACGTCTGTACGGGGGTACGACGGGCCCTAGCCCTTGGTCGCGCCGAGCGTGATGCCGCCGATCAGCTGTCGTTCGGCGACGGCGTAGAAGGCCAGGGCGGGCGCCATGGCGAGCACCAGGTACGCGAAGATGCGGGCCACGTCGGAGGCGTACTGGCCCTGGAACTGCTGGATGCCGACCGGGATCGTCCACCAGGTGGGCTCGCTGAAGACCAGCAGCGGCAGCAGGAACTGGTTCCAGCTGCTGACGATGGCGAGGACGGAGACCGTGCCGAGGGCGGGCCGGGCCAGCGGCAGCAGGACGCGCCAGAAGAAGCCGAAGGGGGAGCAGCCGTCGAGGGTCGCCGCCTCCTCCAGCTCGCCGGGGATCTCCCGGAAGAAGCCGCGCAGGATGATGATCGTCACCGGCAGCCCGAAGGCCGCCTCGGGCAGGATCACGCCCCACGGGTTGTCGAGGAGCCCGAAGGTGCGCAGCAGGATGAACAGCGGCAGGATCGCCACCGCGAACGGGAACATCAGCCCCATCGTGAACAGGGTGAACATGAACTCCCGCCCGCGGAAGGCGAACCGGGCCAGGGCGAACGCGGCGAGGGCCGCGGTCACCACCGTGACCAGGGTGGCTCCCACCGCGATCACCGTGCTGCTGCCGATGGACCGCCAGAACGCCCCCGAGCCGAGCAGGGACGTGTAGTTCGAGGTCACCCAGGGCGAGGGCAGCCCGAACGGGTTGCCGGAGAGCTGGTCGGTGGACTTGAAGCCGGAGACGATGGCGTACAGGAGCGGGGTGACCATGAAGACGCCGACCACCCAGAGGATCGCGTACACGGGGAGGGCGCGCAGCCTCCGGCGCCGTACGACGCTCGTCGGCGGACCCGTCGTCGGTCCTGTCGTCGGTCCTGTCGTCGGTCCCGTCGGCGCGCTCATCGGTTCGCTCGCATGGTGGTGATGGCTCCTTCGGTGTCACGGCGCAGCACGAAGCGCTGGTAGGCGAGGGCGAAGACCAGGCTGATCAGGAACATCACGACGCTGATGGCGCTCGCGTAGCCCATCTGATAGCGCTTGAAGCCGTACTGGACCATGCTGATCGCCATCGTCTCGGAGGCGTGGTCGGGGCCGCCGGTGGTGATCACCCAGACCAGGTCGAAGAGCTGGATGGAGAAGACGACGGACAGGAACGCGCTGATCCGCAGGGTCGGCGCGAGCAGCGGCAGCGTGATGTGGCGGAAGCGCTGCCAGGTGCCCGCGCCGTCGATGCGCCCCGCCTCGTGCAGTTCGGCCGGGATGCCCTGGAGGCCGGCCAGGTGGAGCATCATGTGGAAGCCGAAGTACTTCCAGGTCATGACGAGGAAGAGGGTGGGCAGAACCGTGTTCCGGCCCGCGAACCAGTCCCCGCCGAGGCCGTCGAGCCCGACCGCGCCGAGGACTTTGTCGGCGAGCCCCTCCCCCGGCGCGAAGATCATGCCGAACAGCACGCCGGTGATGACCTCGGACAGGATGTACGGGGCGAAGAACAGCATCCGGTAGACGGCCCGCCCGCGCAGCTTCTGGTTGAGCAGCACGGCCATGGCGAGGGCGAACGGCAGCTGGAGGACGACGGAGAAGCCGATCAGCAGCCCGCCCCGCCACAGGTCCCCGAGGAACACGGGGTCCTTGAGGAGCCGGGTGTAGTTGCCGAACCCCGTGACGTCCGTGGGCGAGCCGAATCCGCCCCAGTCGAAGAAGCTGATGTAGATGGCGTAGCCCATCGGGACCAGCACGAGCAGGCCGAACAGGATGAGGGCCGGGACCGTGAAGACGAAGGCGCCGAGCCAGTCGCGCAGCCGGCGCGATGCGGGCGCGGGGCCGCCCGCGCGGGGGGAGACGGGCCCGGGGTCCGGGGACTTGCCGAGGTCCGGCACGTACGCCGGCGGGGTAGAGGTCGAGTGCGGCGACGGGGTAGAGGTCGAGTGCGGCGACGGGGTCGAGTGCGTCATCGGCGTCCGCTAGCTCTTCTCGCTCTTGGCGACCTGGGTGACCGAACGCGTCACCTGCTGCGGGGACTTGGAGCCGGCGACGAGCGCGGCGACGCTGTCGTTGATCTCCTGGCCGACGGCGGGGGCGTAGGCCTGGTCGAGGTAGAGCTGGAAGCCGGTGGCCGCGTTCAGCGCGTCCGACACAGCGGTGAGGTTGGGGTCCGTCAGCGCGCCGCGCGCGTCCTTGGACACCGGTATCAGGCCGGTCTCCTTGACCAGTTTTCCGGCGAACTCCTTCTCGCCGAAGAACTTCAGGAACTCCACCGCCGCCTCGGGCGCGCCCTTGCGCACCGCGTGGCCGCCGCCCCCGCCGAACACCTCGGTGAGCGCGCCCTTTCCGCCCTCGACGGCGGGGAAGGAGAAGAAGCCGAGGTCCTTGCCGAGACCCTTGCCCGCGTCCTTCTCGACGACCGGCGCCCACTGGCCCATCAGCTCCATGGCCGCCTTGCCGTTGCCCATCGCGGCCGCCTCGCCGGTGGGCGTGGAGTAGCCCGCGCCGAGGAACCCCTTCTGGAAGGGCTGGAGCGCGACGAGGTCCTTGAGGTGCTGGCCGGCCTTGACGAAGCCGTCGCCGGTGAAGTCGGCGTCGGTGGCGGCCTTGTGCATCGCGTCGAGCCCCGCGACACGCATCGAGAGGTACGCCCAGTAGTACATGCCGGGCCACTTCTCCTTGCCGGCCAGGGCGATGGGCGTGATCCCGGCGGACTTGAGGGACCTGACGGCGTCGAGGAAGCCGGACCAGGTGGTGGGCGGGGTGTCGATGCCCGCCTGCTTGAAGAGCGCCTTGTTGTACCAGAAGCCGACCGCGCCGATGTCGAAGGGAACGGCGTACGTCCTGCTGTCGAACCGGTAGGCGGCGAGCGCGGCGGGCACGTAGGTGTCCGTCCAGGAGGAGACCCGGTCGGTCAGGTCCTCGACCAGGCCCGCGTCGATCTGCTGCTCGAGTACCCCGCCGCCCCAGGTGTGGTAGATGTCCGGCAGCTTCCCCGAGGCGGTCTGCGCGGTCATCTTGGACTTGTACGCCTCGTTCTCCAGCGTCACGATCTTGATCTTCACGTCGGGGTGCGCGGCCTCGAACTCCTTGGCGCGCTGGGCCCACAGCTTCTTCGCGGGCTCGGTGGTGGTGATGTTCCACCACTCGATCGTGGTCTTGCCCGAGCTGTTTCCGCTGTCGGAGGAGCCGCACGCGCTCAGCGCGGCCGCGCCCACTCCGGTCGCCGCGGAGGCCGCCAGGAAACCGCGGCGGGAGAGAGAGGTGTTGCCCAACGCTCGCATCGCACACCTTCCGGAAGAGAGCCGATAATTATCGGTCGAGTGCGCACGGAAGCTACGGGTGTACGACAGGTGTGTCAACGGCCCTGACAAATACCGGTGTTATCGAGACCCGGACGGAAGCCGGACGAGAGCCGGACGGGACGCGTGACGGGGCCCGGACGGGGCCCGGACGGGCCCCGCGGCGAGGTCAGCCGCGCGGGGCCGTACTCGCCCGCAGCACCAGCTCGGTGGCCAGCTCGACCCTGGGCGACGCGGGCTCCTCACCGGCCGCGAGCCTGAGCACCGTCCGCGTCGCCAGCTTGCCCATCTCCGCCAGCGGCTGACGGACGGTCGTCAGCGGCGGCGCCGACCAGCGGACCTCGGGCAGGTCGTCGAACCCGACGACGCTCATGTCCTCCGGCACCCGCAGCCCCCTGCGCCGCAGCGCCTCGATCGCCCCCAGCGCCATCTGGTCACTGGCGGCGAACAGCGCGGTCGGCGGCTCGGCCAGGTCGAGCAGTCGGGTGCAGCCGTCGAATCCCGACGCGTGGTAGAAGTCGCCCGGCACGATCAGGGCGTCGTCGACCGCGATGTCCGCGCCCTCCAGGGCGGCCCGGTAGCCGTCGAGCCGCGCGCGCGAGCACAGCAGCCGTGGCGGCCCCGCGATGAACCCGATCCGCCGGTGCCCGAGGCCGAGCAGGTGTTCGGTCGCGGCCAGGCCGCCCGCCCAGTTGGTGGCCCCCACGGTCGGCGCGTCCAGGGAGGGCGAGCCGGCCGGGTCGACGACGACGAGCGGGACGCCGAGCCTGCGCAGTTCCTCGTGCATACGGGGTTCGAGGACGGACGTCACGAGGATCACGCCGTCCGAGGCGCGGGCGCGGAGATTGGTCATCCACTGCCGGGCCGAGCCGGACGCGCCGTGGATGGCCGACACCACCGTGCCGACGCCCGAGGCGTGCGCGATCTCCTCGACCCCCCGGATGATCTCCACGGCCCAGGGGCTGTCGAGGTCGTTGAACACCAGGTCGATGAGGGCCGCGCGGTCGCCCGGGGCGGACGACTTGCGCTGGTAGCCGTGGTGACGCAGCAGGTCCTCGACCCGGGCGCGGGTCTGAGGCGACACGTCGGAGCGGCCGTTGACCACCCGCGACACGGTGGGCACCGAGACGCCGGCCTGCCGGGCGATCTCGGTGATGGTCACCTTGTTCTTCATGCTCTCCCGGGCCACGTGCCCACCTCCGTTGCCGAAACCTTGCAGGAGTCTTCCGGAAAACCGGGCTCGGCGGGAAGGTTACAGGGGCGGCGGGAGAGGGTCAGTTCGCCTGGGCTGCGGCGTGCGTGACGAAAGCGCCCCAGGCGGTGGGGGTGAGAGCGAGGTGGGGGCGGGTGAGGTCTTTTGAGTCGCGGATGTGGATGGTGGTGGGGGTGGGGGCGACTTCGATGCAGTTGTCGCCCTGGGTGCCGCTGTACGTGGACTTGCGCCAGTTCAGGGCGACTTCGATGCAGTTATCGCCCTCTGTGCCGCTGTAGCTGGACTTGAACCACGCCAGTTGGGTGGTGCTCATAGCTCTCCTCCGATGCGCTCCAGCAGGCCGACGGAGTCCAGGGGGCTGAGAGCCTGCGAGCGGAGTGTTGCATACCTGCGGTGCAGGACAGCGGCCTCTTTCGCGTCGGTGATCAACCGGCCGGTTTTCTGCCCCTCCGAGTAGGCGAGGCGCCTGCCGTCCGGAGTCTCCAACAGGGCGAGCGGACCGTCCAGCCCCGCGTGAACCTCGCAGTCCAGCGGCATGATCTGGATCTCCACGTTGCGGAGTTGAGCGTACCCAAGCATGTGGTCCAGCAAGCTCCGAGTGACCTCGACGCCGCCGAGGCGCCGCCGCACGATGTGCTCGTCGATGACGAAGCTGAACGAGGTGTTGGGGCACTCGCGGAGCATCCGCTGCCGTTCCATTCGGGCGACGGCCTGAGCCTCCACCTGCTCGTCCGACAGCGGCGGGATGCTGTTGCCGAACACCACGCGCGCGTACGGCTCGGGCTGCAACAACCCCGGAACCAGACGGCATTCGTACGTGGCCAGACTCACCGCTTCCCGCTCAAGCCGCGCCCACGCCTTGAACCACGCCGCGAACCCCGGCTGCCGCGCCATGAACCGAAACGCCCTGCGCAACGCCCCCGTATCCCCCAGCGCCCCCTCCGCCAGCTCCACGAACCGCTCGTCCGCCAGCCGTCGCCCCAGCTCGATGGACGCCACGGAGTGCTTGGACAGATGAACCCGCGCCCCGAACTCCTCCCGGCTCAGCCCCGCATGCTCCCGCAGCCCCTGCACGAACCCGCCGAACGTCTTCATGCTGTCCGACGACTCCGGCTCACCACCCTGCGCCGACCACCCCATGTCATGTGCCATGCACCCAGAGTCACGACACCAATACCGTACTGTCCACCCCGGACCCGCGTACTCCGCCGACAGTACGGCCGTACCACCTGGCGTCAGCGGCCGCTTCCGGTCAGCTCACACCCACCGACTCGAACCGCCACCGGTGCACGGTCCGCGTCACCAACTCCCCGTCGGGGTCCGGGAGTTCCGGCAGTTCGGCGTCGTACGCGGCATCCCACCACGTGATCACCAGTACCCGGTCCTGCGGCGCCCGCAGGACCTCGCGCCGCAGGGGCCGTCCCGGGAGGTCCTGCTTCTCGACCCAGGCCAGCAGTTCGTCGCCGCGGCCCTCGACCGCCCGGGCCTCCCACATCAGCGCGACGGTCACGAGTACAGGTTCTCCTTGCTGACCTCGTGCACGTGATCGTGGCCGTGCGTGTGCGCATGCGTGTGCGCGCGCCCGGGCACGTGCGGGTCCGTCACCGGCAGCGACGAGTCCGCGGACAGGTCCCAGTCGGAGGCGGCACGCCCCCGCGCCACCATCTCCGCGCCCAGCGCCGCGACCATCGCCCCGTTGTCCGTGCACAGCTTCGGGCGGGGCACCCGCAGCCGGATCCCGGCGGCCTCGCACCGCTCCTGGGCGAGCGCGCGCAGCCGCGAGTTGGCCGCGACGCCGCCGCCGATCATGAGGTGGTCGACGCCCTCGTCCTTGCAGGCGCGTACGGCCTTGCGGGTCAGCACGTCCACCACCGCCTCCTGGAAGGACGCGGAGACGTCACGCACCGGCACCTCCTCACCGGCGGCCCGCTTGGCCTCGATCCAGCGGGCCACGGCGGTCTTCAGACCGGAGAAGGAGAAGTCGTACGCGGGGTCGCGCGGCCCGGTGAGACCGCGCGGGAACGCGATCGCCTTCGGGTCGCCCTCGCGCGCGTACCGGTCGATGACCGGACCGCCCGGGAAGCCCAGGTTCAGCACGCGCGCGATCTTGTCGAAGGCCTCGCCCGCCGCGTCGTCGATGGTCGCGCCCATCGGCCGCACATCGGAGGTGATGTCCGTGGAGAGCAGCAGCGAGGAATGCCCGCCGGACACCAGCAGCGCCATGGTCGGCTCCGGCAGCGGCCCGTGCTCCAGCTGGTCGACGCAGATGTGGGAGGCGAGGTGGTTGACGCCGTAGAGGGGCTTGCCGAGCGCGTAGGCGTACGCCTTCGCCGCCGAGACCCCGACGAGCAGCGCGCCGGCCAGGCCGGGACCGGCGGTCACGGCGATGCCGTCCAGGTCCTTCGCCGAGACGCCCGCCTCCTTCAGGGCGCGCTGGATGGTCGGCACCATCGCCTCGAGGTGCGCACGGGAGGCGACCTCGGGCACCACACCGCCGAAGCGGGCGTGCTCGTCGACGCTGGACGCGATGGCGTCCGCGAGCAGGGTGGTGCCGCGGACAATGCCGACGCCGGTCTCGTCGCAGGACGTCTCGATGCCCAGGACGAGCGGCTCGTCGCGTGAGTCAGCCATTGATCTCGGTTCCTTGTGTTCCTTGTACGGAGGTCGAGGGGTCCTGGAGCCGCATCACCAGGGCGTCCACGTTCCCCGGCTGGTAGTAGCCGCGCCGGAAGCCGATGGGCTCGAATCCGAAGCGTTCGTAGAGCTTCTGGGCGCGGACGTTGTCGACGCGGCACTCGAGCAGGACCTCGGCGCACTCGAACGCGGTCGCGGCCCGCAGCAGCTCGGTCAGCAGGGTCGCGCCGAGGCCGGTGCCCCAGTGGTCGCGGTCGACGGCGATGGTCTGTACGTCGCCCACCTCGCCGGAGGCGACGAGTCCGCCGTATCCGACGATCTTTCCGTCCTCCTCGGCCACGACGTACCGCCGGGTCGCCCCGGCCCCTCGGGAGTGGGCCAGCTCGGACCAGAACATGCCCCGGGACCAGGCGTCCTCGGGGAAGAGGTCCTTCTCCATCTCGAATACGGGATCGATGTCCCACCAGCGCATCTCGCGCAGCACGACCGTCACTTCGGGGTGACCACCTTGTAGTTCTTGGGCACCTGGGCGTCCGGCCGGCGCAGGTAGAGGGGGCGGGGCGCCTCCAGCTCCTCGCCCGCGGCGAGTTTCTCCGCGGCCAGGGAGGCCAGCGCGGCGGCCGACAGGTGCTCGGGCTCGCGGGCGTCCGGGAAGGCGTCGGGGTAGAGCAGCGCGCCGGCGCCGACCGCGGGCAGACCACGCAGGTCCAGGTCCCCCGGCCGGTCCACGGCGGGCTCGGTGACCCGCGTGCGGGCGTTGTCGTAGCGCGCCCAGTAGACCTCCTTGCGGCGCGCGTCCGTCGCCACGACGAAGGGCTCGTCGAGGCCGGAGGCGTAGGCGAGGCCGTCGAGGGTGCACAGGCCATGTACGGGCACCCCGAGGGCGAGCCCGAAGGTGTCGGCGGTCATCAGGCCGACGCGCAGCCCGGTGTAGGGGCCGGGGCCCACGCCGACGACGATGCCGGTGACGGCGTCGAGCCGCGTGCCCGCCTCGGCGAGGACCCGGTCGACGGCGGGCAGCAGCAGTTCCCCGTGCCGACGCGCGTCCACCTGGCTCGACGAGGCGACGACGGACGTCCCGTCGTGCAGGGCGACGGTGACGGCGGGGGTGGCGGTATCCAGAGCGAGCAAGAGCACGCAAACAGCCTACGGCGCCCGAGCGCAACGCACGGCCGACCCGGTCTGCCGTACACCTGCTGCTACCGTCACAGCAAAGACGTACGAGTACACCCGCGCAGGGGTTCGAGAGGTGGGCACAGGTGGCTAAGGGCAGCTCGGGATTCGTGGCCGGGCTCACCGTGGCGGCCGTCGCCGTGGTCGGCTTCCTCGCCTTTCAGGCGTCGGCGAACGTGCCGGACACACTGGGCAGGTCGGCCACCTCCAAGTCCCCCTCGGCGGTGAAGTCGAAGGCACCCCGCGACAAGAAGAACCCGGTGGCGCTGCCCGCGGACTCCGGCAAGGGCGAGCGGGTCGTCTACTCGATCGACGACGACCGGGTGTGGCTGGTGGGCGCGAACAACAAGGTCCAGCGCACGTTCAAGGTCACGCCGGGCACGGTGGACCCGCTGCCCGCCACCTACGCGGTGACCTCCCGTTCCAACGCCGTCTCCGGCTCCGACGGCACCCCGATCGAGCACGTCGTGCGGTTCGCTTCGAACGAGGGCGTCACGATCGGCTTCAGCGCCGCGGTCGACGGCTCGACACCCGCGCCCGTGCCCACCAAGAAGCTGGGCGGCATCCGCGAGTCCCGCGCGGACGGCGACGCGATGTGGGAGTTCGCGACGATCAGCCAGAAGGTCGTCGTCATCAACTAGAGGTCAGCGCCCACCAGGAACCAGGAAGCAGCGCCCGTCAGGAACCAGGGGCCGGCGCCCGTCAGGAACCAGGGGCCGGCGCCCGTCAGGCCGCTTCGGGGCGCCGGAGCTCCACGGGCTTCACCGCGGACACGGACACGGGTGCGGGCGCGCGTGGCGGCGTGGAGACCGCCCGCGCCGCGGCGCACGACGCCAGCAGGTCCCGCATCGACACCCCGGCGCTCGCGCGCGGCGGCGCCTCGTCTCGTTCCGAAGCCGGCATGGACGCCTCCTGAGGGCCGGGGGCGGACGTAGTTAGGTAGACCTAACTACGAACTGGATACCATGTGACCACGCCGGGGACGCCGCACGCAACATCTTGCCGACGGCTTGTCGGAACGTTAGGTCGAACATACGAACACCGGGCGTACCGGAGTGACGGAAGTGCCTGGAGTCAGCGCCTGTGACTGCCGGTGGCTTCCGATGACTATTGGTGACTGCTGGTGACTGCTGGTGACTGCTGGTGATCGCCGTGCGATCAGGCGGAGAGCACGCCCAGATCCACGGTCGCCCACCGCTCCCCGAGCCCCGTGACCGTGACATGCCGTACCTCGTCGGTGGTGTCACCGACGGCACGGTGGATGACGACGTTCAGCCGGTCGTCGGTCAGTTCCTCGACCTTGCCCTCGCCCCACTCCACGACGATCACCGAGTCGGACAGCGAGACGTCGAGGTCGAGGTCCTCCATCTCGTCGAGTCCGCCGCCCAGGCGGTACGCGTCCACGTGGACCAGGGGCGGACCGTCACCGAGGGAGGGGTGTACACGCGCGATCACGAAGGTCGGGGAGGTGACCGCGCCCCGGACCCCGAGCCCCGCGCCGAGGCCGCGCGTCAGTGTCGTCTTGCCGGCGCCCAGCTCCCCGTTGAGCATCACGAGGTCGCCCGCGCGCAGCAGTTTGGCCAGCCGGTGGCCCAGCTCCCGCATCTGGTCGGGAGCGTTGACGATCAATTCGACGGACACGATCTCACCCGGGTTGCGCGCTGCTGCTGGTGCTTCCATAGCCACCCACGGTAGCTCCTGCGGGGACCGCACCCGAGCGCATGAGGAGGTCGGCGAGGCGGTCCGTGACCACCTCGGGGTGTTCCAGCATCACGAGGTGTCCGGCGTCCGGCACGAGCACCAGCTCCGCGTCCGGCAGCAGGTCGGCGATCGCCTCACTGTGCTCGCTCGGGGTCACCAGGTCCTTGACGCCGGCGAGGACGAGCACCGGCAGCTCCGTGAAGCTGGCCAGCGCCGCCGTCTTGTCGTGGTCGGTGAACGCCGGGTAGAACTCGGCGACCACGTCGATCGGCGTGCCCTCGATCATCCGCTCGGCGAACCGCTCGACCGCCGGATCGACGTCCCGGGACGCGAACGAGTACCGCTTGATGATCCCCGCGAACAGGTCGGCCGTCGCCCGCCGCCCCCGCTCCACCAGCTCGGCCTGCTGCCCCAGCGCCTTCAGCACCTGGGGCAGGACGCGCCGCACGACGTTGACGCCCGCGACGGGCAGCCCGAAGTTGACCTCGCCGAGCCGCCCCGACGACGTACCCACGAGAGCGACGCCGACGACGCGGTCGCGGATCAGCTCGGGGTACCGGTCGGCGAGGGCCATGACCGTCATGCCGCCCATGGAGTGCCCGACGAGCACGATCGGCCCCTCGGGCACGGCCGCGTCGATGACGGCCTTGAGGTCGTTTCCGAGCTGATCGATGGTGACGGGGGACCCGTCCTGCACCTGGGCGACCCCGCGCCCGGACCGCCCGTGGCTGCGCTGGTCCCAGTGCACCATGCGCACCACACCCTGCAACGCGGCCCGCTGGAAGTGCCACGAGTCCTGGTTGAGGCAGTAGCCGTGACTGAAGACGACGGTGACCGGGGCCGGGGCCTTGCGCCCGAACAGCCGGCGGCGGCGCGGCGCGAGCGTGGCGTCCGGCTCGACGTCGTCGACCTCGTAGTACAGCGCGGTGCCGTCGTCCGCGTACGCCTTGGCGGGGGTGCCGCGCAGCGTGCCGTACGGTGCCGCCGAGTCGAGCGCGAGCCTGGCCTTGCGGCGCATGCCGCGGCCGACGGTGAGCCGCTCGATGGCGACACCGGCGGCGGCACCCGCGGCCACCACGCCTATCGCGGCGCCCGCGATCCCGGCCCTGCGCCAGTTCCCGGCGGCGGAGGCGGCCGAGGCCGCGCTCGCGACGGCCGCCGCGACCTCCACGGCCTCCGCGCTGCTCTCGCTCACGTCCCGCTCCTCCTCGCCAGGCGGCTTCGCTCGTCGTGTCGTGTACACATGGTCGTTCACATGACCCGGGTCAGCGTGATCGACTACCGACTACCTGTTCGCTTCCCCGTCTTGTTGGTTATTCACCTTCACGTAGACGCGCGGCACGCGGGTTCCGATCCGGGTCACGATTTCGTACGCGATCGTGCCCGCCGCCTTCGCCCAGTCCTCCGCCGTGGGCTCCCCGCGGTCGCCGGGGCCGAAGAGCACCGCCTCCGCGCCCGCCCCGGGCTCGTCGCCGCCCAGGTCGACCACGAACTGGTCCATCGCGATCCGCCCCGCGACCGTCCGCCACTTGCCGCCGATCAGGACGGGCCCGGAACCGGAGGCGTGGCGCGGGATGCCGTCCGCGTAGCCGACGGGGACGAGGCCGAGGGTGGTGGCGCCCGGGGTGACGTAGTGATGCCCGTAACTGACGCCGTGACCGCCCGGTACGTGCTTCACCAGCGCGAGGGACGCGGCGAGCGTCATGACCGGGCGCAGCCCGAAGTCGGCGGGGACGCCCAGCTCGGGGCTGGGCGAGATGCCGTACACCGCGATCCCCGTACGGACGAGGTCGAAGTGACTGTCCGGCAGGGTCAGCGTGGCGGGCGAGTTGGCGATGTGCCGCACCTCGGGGCGCACGCCCTGCCGCTCCGCGTACGCCACCATCTGGCGGAACAGGGCGAGTTGGGCCTCGATGGAGGGGTGCCCGGGCTCGTCCGCGCAGGCGAGGTGCGACCAGAGGCCGGTGACCCGGACGAGCCCCGCGGCCTCGGCGCGCAGCGCCTCGGCGACGAGCCCCGGCCAGTCCTCCGGCTGGCAGCCGTTGCGCCCGAGCCCGGTGTCGGCCTTCAGCTGGACACGCGCGGGCGCGCCCGCTCCGGCCGCCGCCTCGACGACCTCGCGCAGCGCCCACAGCCCGCTGACGCCCAGGTCGATGTCGGCGTCGATCGCCTCGCGCCAGGGGCCGCCGGGGACCCAGAGCCAGCACATGATGCGCCCCGGCAGCCCGGCCGCGCGCAGTGCGAGGGCCTCCTCCGGCGTGGCGGTGCCCAGCCAGGTGGCACCGGCCTCGACGGCGGCGCGGGCACACGGAATCGCCCCATGGCCGTACGCGTCGGACTTCACCACGGCCATGAGGGCCGCGGCGGGCGCGTGGGCGCGCAGGGTCCGCACGTTGGCCCGCAGGGCCGCCAGGTCGATCTCGGCGCGGGCGCGCAGGGGCGCTGTCTCTCTTGTCGTCATCGCGCCCCCAGTGTCTCAGAGGGGTACGACAGGCCCCGAGCGCCGTGGCTCTCGGCCGCTCGCCCCGCTCATGTGCCGGCCCTGCGCCCCCACACGTACACCCGGTCGTTCTTCTTCAGCACGCCCCACAGCGTGCGGGCGTCGGCGAGCCGCAGGTTCACGCAGCCCCAGGAGCCGTTGGGGTTGTAGATGTCGCCGTAGACGGCGTGGAAGGCCTGGCCGCCGCTGAAGAACTGGCTGTACGGCATGGGGGTGTTGTAGATCGTGGACACGTGGTTCTTGTGCTTCCAGTAGACCGTGAACCACCCGGTCCTGGTGCGGTACCCGGCGCGTCCGCTGCGCATCGGCACGGGCCCGTAGACGACCTTCTGCCCCTTCTGCACCCAGGTGAGCTGACGCGCCAGGTCGACGCAGGCGACGCGGTACGTGCGCACCGGGCACTTCCCGGCGGCGTTCGGGTTCTTCCGGGCGGACAGGAGCTGCATGTGGGCCCAGGTGACGGGCCCGGCGTAGCCGATGGCGGGCTTGATCTTGTAGCGGGTCTGGAAGGCGCGGACGGCGACGCAGTCGGCGCCGGACTGCTTCCCGTCGACCTTGAGCTTCAGCCACCGCTCGACCTGACGCTGGTAGGGGCCGGTGCGCTTGCTGCACGCCTGCTGCGCGACGGCGTCGCCGAGGGGGACGTACTCGACGAGGGCGTCGGCCCCGCGGGCGGCGTCCCGCGGCTCGCCGGCGTCCTCTTCGGCATGGGGTGTGTACACCTGGGGCGGGAGGGCCTGGTCGGGCGTGTCGACCTGCCAGGGCTGCTGGGGGCCCGGGGGCACGCCCGGGACGAGTGCGGCGAGTTCGCTGCCCGGGCCGGGGGCGGGGGGTGGCGGCGGCTGGGCGACGGCGCCGCACGCGGTCAGTGCGGGGAGCGCGGTGGCCACCGCGAGCAGTCCCGCGGCACCGCGGCACGCCATTCGTGTGCTGATCATGCAATCAGCGAACGCGGCGGGGCGGGGCGCCGGGGGAAGCCGCGCGGCGATGTCACCCATACGCAGCCGTACACCCCGCCGGACGCCGCTCCCGGCGACCTGCGCGGCCAAGTACGTACGCCCCGGCCGCCGAGTCGGCCACACGCACGGCACGGCCCCGCACGCACGACACGGCCCCGCACGTACAGCCCGGCCACCGCCGCAACCGCCTGCCCAGCCACGCACGTACGGCCCGGCCGGCACCGCAACCGCCGGCCAGGCCGCCCGCCTACCGCTCAGCCCCCGCTCAGGGCGCCCGCTCAGCGGCATGCCTACCGCGCGGCCTCCGCCCAGGCCGCCCGCTCAGTCGCGCACGTCGCGTCAGTCGCGCACGTCGCGCCAGGCCTCCGGGATCGTCTCCGCCAGGTCGTGGGCCCCCATCGGGGCTCCGTCCGCCGCGTACCGCCCCGCGAGCCCGTGCAGGTACGCCGCCACGCTTCCCGCGTCCAGAGCCGGGAGTCCCGCCGCCAGCAGCGACCCCGCCAGCCCGGACAGCACGTCCCCGCTCCCCGCGGTGGCCAGCCAGGACGTGCCCGTCGAATTCACCCGTACGGCCCCGCCCCCCGAGTCCGCCACCAGCGTCGTGGACCCCTTGAGGAGCACCGTCGCTCCATAACGCCCCGCCAGTTCCCGTACCGAGACGAGCCGTGCCCGCTCGACCTCCTCGCGCGACACCCCGAGCAGCGCCGCCGCCTCCCCCGCGTGCGGAGTCATCAGCGTGGGCGCCGTACGGCCGCGTACGGCGTCCCGGCCGGCCAGCCGGAGCCCGTCCGCGTCCACCAGCACGGGCACGTCCGCCGCCAGCACCTCCGCGACCACCGGCGCGTCGTCCCCGGCGCCGGGCCCCACGACCCAGGCCTGCACCCGCCCGGCCTGCTTCGGCCCCTTGTCGGACACGAGCGTCTCCGGGAAGCGGGCGAGCACGGCGTCCCCGGCCGGCCCGACGTACCGCACGGCACCCGCCCCGCCGCGCAGCGCGCCGGCCACGGCGAGCACGGCCGCGCCCGGGTACCGCGCCGACCCGGCCGCGATCCCGACGACACCCCGCCGGTACTTGTCGCTCTCGGCCCCCGGCACCGGCAGCAGCCGCGCCACGTCCGCGTGCTGCAACGCCTCCAGGTCGGGCCCGTCGGGCAGTTCGAGCCCGATGTCCACGAGCCGCACGGAACCGGCGTACTCCCGCGCCGGATCGATGAGCAGCCCCGGCTTGTGCGTCCCGAAGGTCACGGTCAGGTCGGCCCGCACGGCCGCGCCCGGCACCTCGCCGGTGTCGGCGTCGACGCCACTGGGCAGGTCGACGGCGACGACGGCCGCCCCGGACCGCTCGACGGACTCGGCCAGGAGCGCGGCGTCCGGCCGCAGTCCGCCCTTGCCGCCGATGCCGACGATGCCGTCGACCACGAGGTCGGCCCGCCGGATCAGCTCCTCGGCGGGGCCGGTCCCCGTCACGCTGCCGCCCGCCCGGCGCAGCGCCGCCAGCCCTGAGGCGTGGGCGCGCCCGGCCGCGAGCAGCACCGCCGTGACACCCGCTCCGCGCCGGGCCAGCCGGGCTCCGGCATACAGGGCGTCCCCGCCGTTGTCCCCGCTGCCCACCAGCAGCACGATCCGCCGCCCGTACACCCGGCCGAGCAACTGGGCGCAGGCCGCGGCCAGTCCCGCGGCGGCGCGCTGCATCAGCGCCCCCTCCGGAAGCCTCGCCATGAGCGAACGCTCCGCCGACCTCACCGTCTCCACGCTGTACGCAGTACGCATGCCCCCGAGTCTCCCGCACGGCCGGGCGAAGCGCGCGATGTCACCCCTCGGCCACCACCACCGCCGAAGCCACCCCCGCGTCATGACTCAGCGACACGTGCCAGGACTGCACGCCGAGTTCGGCGGCCCGTGCCGCGACCGTGCCCGTCACGCGCAGCCGCGGCCGGCCGCTGTCCTCGACCCAGACCTCCGCGTCGGTCCAGTACAGGCCCCCGGGGGCGCCGAGGGCCTTGGCGACCGCCTCCTTCGCCGCGAACCGGGCCGCGAGGGAGGCGATGCCCCGGCGTTCGCCGTTCGGGAGCAGCAACTCCCGTTCCAGGAACAGGCGGTCGGCCAGTCCAGGCGTCCGTTCCAGCGACGCCCGGAACCGGTCGATCTCCGCCACGTCGATACCGACCCCGATAATGCTCATGCCCGCACCCTACGGCGACGTACGGGCCCTTCCGGGCGACCCCGCCCGCTCACGCCACGGCGAACTCGCCGCACACACCGCTCACGCCGCTCACGCCGCTCACGTCACAGCGACCACGCCGCACACGCCACAGCGACCACCGCCGCCCGCACCGCGGCGCCCCCGCCGCTCACTCCACGGTGACCGACTTCGCCAGGTTCCGCGGCTGGTCCACCTCGTTGCCGCGCGCCGTCGCCAGCTCGCACGCGAAGACCTGGAGCGGCACCGTGGCGACGAGCGGCTGAAGGAGCGTGGGCGTCGCCGGGATCCGGATCAGATGGTCGGCGTACGGCACCACCGTCTCGTCGCCCTCCTCCGCGATCACGATCGTGCGCGCACCCCGCGCCCGGATCTCCTGGATATTGGAGACGATCTTGTCGTGCAGCACGGACCGTCCGCGCGGGGACGGCACCACGACCACCACCGGCAGATCCTCCTCGATCAGCGCGATCGGCCCGTGCTTCAGCTCGCCCGCCGCGAAGCCCTCGGCATGCATGTAGGCGAGTTCCTTGAGCTTCAGGGCGCCCTCCAGGGCCACCGGATAACCCACGTGCCGCCCCAGGAACAGCACCGTCTTCTTGTCGGCGAGCGAGCGCGCCAGCTCCCGCACCGGCTCCATGGTCTCCAGGACCCGCTCGACCTCGTTCGAGATCCGGGACAGGTCGCGGATCACGGCCTGGATCTCGTCGCCCCACTTGGTGCCCCGCACCTGGCCCAGGTACAGCGCCACCAGATAGCAGGCGACGAGCTGCGTCAGGAACGCCTTCGTGGACGCCACCGCGACCTCGGGCCCGGCGTGCGTGTACAGCACCGCGTCCGACTCGCGCGGGATCGTCGAGCCGTTGGTGTTGCAGATCGCCAGCACCTTGGAGCCCTGCTCGCGGGCGTGCCGGAGCGCCATCAGCGTGTCCATGGTCTCGCCGGACTGCGAGATGGCGATGACCAGCGAGCGCGCGCCCAGGATCGGGTCCCGGTAGCGGAACTCGCTCGCCAGCTCGACCTCGCACGGGATCCGCGTCCAGTGCTCGATGGCGTACTTGGCGATCAACCCGGCGTGGAAGGCCGTACCGCACGCCACGATCACGACCTTGTCGACCTCGCGCAGCTCGGCGGCCGAGATCCGCAGCTCGTCGAGCGTCAGCGAGCCGGCCGCGTCGATACGGCCCAGGAGCGTGTCGGCGACCGCCTTGGGCTGCTCGGCGATCTCCTTGAGCATGAAGTAGTCGTAGCCGCCCTTTTCCGCCGCCGAGGCGTCCCAGTCGACGTGATAGGAGCGCACGTCGGCGGGTCGGCCGTCGAAACCGGTGACCGTCACCCCGTCCCGGCGCAGCTCCACCACCTGGTCCTGGCCCAGCTCGATCGCCGACCGCGTGTGGGCGATGAACGCGGCCACGTCCGAGGCGAGGAAGGCCTCGCCGTCCCCGACGCCCACCACGAGCGGCGAGTTCCGCCGGGCCCCCACGACCACGTCCGGCTCATCGGCGTGCACCGCGACCAGCGTGAACGCGCCCTCCAGGCGCCGGCACACCAGCCTCATCGCCTCCGCCAGATCGGCGCTCGCCGAGAACTCCTCGGCGAGCAGATGCGCGACGACCTCGGTGTCCGTCTCGGAGGCGAGGTCGTGGCCCCGCTCGGCCAACTCGGCCCGCAGCAGGGCGAAGTTCTCGATGATCCCGTTGTGCACGACGGCGACGCGGCCCGCGTTGTCGAGGTGCGGATGCGCGTTGGCGTCCGTCGGCCCCCCGTGCGTGGCCCACCGGGTGTGCCCGATGCCCGTCGTACCGGCCGGCAGCGGCCGTTCGACCAGTTCCTTCTCCAGATTGACCAGCTTGCCGGCCTTCTTGGCGGCCGCCATCCCACCGTCCGCCGGCACGGCGACGCCCGCCGAGTCGTACCCCCGGTACTCGAGCCGCTTCAGTCCGGCCATCACGACATCGAGCGCCGACTGCGACCCCACGTATCCCACGATTCCGCACATGAGCGGCAGCCTAGGCGCCGAGAGCCGCCCGAACACGGCAGTCCGTGCCCGAAATCGGAAATTCTCACCGGGGTACGGCCGCCCCGCCGAGCCGTACCCCGGCACCCGAGCCTCCTGAGCGACCTTCCAGCCGCTCCACGCTCACTCCCGGCTCACACCCGCCTCACTCCCGGTCCCCACGCGCGATCCGGTCGATCGCGTCCTGCACCATGCCGAGGTACTCGACCTCCTCGCAGCGCGGCTTGCTGCCCAGCTCGTACAGGGCGAGACAGTCGTTGAGGTCCTCCCCGAGATCCTCGTCCGGCAGATCGGTGGCGAGTTCGCTGCACACCTTTCCGGCGAGATCGGGCTGCGGGCACGCGGGTGTACGGCGTAACAGATCGCGGATGTGCACATCACGGATACGCATGGCAGAAGCCACCCCAACCCCCCGGTCGTTCCAGGAGGCGGCTCGCTCCCGGATGGCGGGAAGCTATCCCCGTCCGCCACCGCGGTCCATACCTGGCGCACAGCTCTCACCAAGACGAGGGTGACGCACCCCACCCGCCGCTCCGTTCAAACTCCCGTAACAATGGACTGTGATCTCTCCGGTCTCCTCGATACCCCGGAGCGCCCACCGGTCCAGGCCGGAGGCGACTCCCTACCTCGACCTCACCCGTGCCGAGTGGAGCGCTCTGCGCGAAAAGACGCCGCTCCCGCTGAACGCCGAGGAGGTCGAGAAGCTGCGCGGCCTGGGCGACGTCATCGACCTCGACGAAGTACGGGACATCTATCTGCCGCTGTCGCGCCTCCTCAATCTGTACGTGGGAGCGACCGACGGCCTGCGCGGCGCGCTGAACACCTTCCTCGGCGAGCAGGGCTCCCAGTCCGGCACCCCGTTCGTCATCGGGGTCGCCGGCTCGGTGGCGGTCGGGAAGTCCACCGTCGCCCGCCTTCTCCAGGCCCTCCTGTCCCGCTGGCCCGAACACCCGCGCGTCGAACTGGTGACGACGGACGGGTTCCTCCTCCCCACCAAGGAGCTCGAGGCCCGCGGCCTGATGTCGCGGAAGGGATTCCCCGAGTCGTACGACCGCCGCGCGCTCACCCGCTTCGTCGCCGACATCAAGGCGGGCAAGGACGAGGTGACGGCCCCGGTCTACTCCCACCTGATCTACGACATCGTCCCCGGCCAGAAGCTCACGGTCCGCCGCCCGGACATCCTGATCGTCGAGGGCCTGAACGTGCTCCAGCCCGCCCTGCCGGGCAAGGACGGCCGCACCCGCGTCGGACTCGCCGACTACTTCGACTTCAGCGTGTACGTCGACGCCCGCCCCGAGGACATCGAGCGCTGGTACCTGAACCGCTTCCGCAAGCTGCGCGCCACCGCCTTCCAGAACCCGTCCTCGTACTTCCGCAGGTACACCCAGGTCTCCGAGGACGAGGCGCTCGACTACGCGCGCACGACCTGGCGGACCATCAACAAGGTGAACCTGCTGGAGAACGTGGCCCCGACCCGCGGCCGGGCCGCCCTCGTCGTCCGCAAGGGCCCCGACCACAAGGTGCAGCGCCTGAGCCTGCGCAAACTGTGACGGCTACGCTGCGGCCATGCTGCACCTGCGTCTGATCACCCCGTCCGGCACGACCGACGACGTGGTCCGTCTGATCGAGAGCACGGTCGGCACCACCCACCTGGTCGTGCTGCCGGGCGCCGCCCGCAACCCCGCGGGAGATGTCGTGATGTGCGACGTCGCCCGCGAGGCCGGCGACGAACTGATCGCCGGGCTCCGCCGGTTGGGCCTCGACAGGACCGGCTCGATCGCCGTCGAGAACATCGACCTGTCGCTGTCGAAGCGCGCCGCCGACGCGGAGGACGAGGCACCGGGCGAGGGCGCGGACGCGGTGCTGTGGGAGCACCTGGAGGGCGCGACGCACGAGGAGTCGACGCTGTCGATAACGTACGTCGCCTTCCTCACGCTCGCCACGATGATCGCGGCCTGCGGGGTCGTCCTCGACAACGCGATCCTGATCGTGGGCGCGATGGCGGTGGGCCCGGAGTTCGGCCCGCTGGCGGGCTTCTGCACGGCCCTGGTCCAGCGGGCCCCGCGCCTCGCCCTGCGCTCGCTGGTCGCGCTCCTGGTGGGCTTCGCGGTCGCCCTGCTGGTAACGGTCGGCTTCACGTACCTCATGGACGCGGTGGACCTGTTCAGCGCGGTCAAGCTGGACGCCGAGCGCCCGAACACCAACTTCATCTACCGGCCCGACGCGTTCTCCTTCGTCGTGGCCGTCCTCGCGGGCGTCGCCGGCACCCTCTCCCTCACCTCGGCGAAGTCGGGGGCCCTGGTCGGCGTGGCGATCTCGGTGACCACGGTCCCGGCCGCCTCGAACGCCGCGGTCGCCTTCGCGTACGGCGAGTACCACCAGGCCTGGGGCTCCACCGAGCAACTGCTCCTGAACCTGCTCGGGATCGTCCTCGCGGGCACCCTCACCCTGCTGGCCCAGAAGTACTTCTGGACCAGGCAGCGGCAGCGCCACAACGCCGGTCGGCCGAGCACCCCTTGAGGGGGGCGGGGAACCGCGCGACCAGTCACGCACGGCCGCGGCTCCCCACCGGCACAACCCCCGGCCGCTACCCGAGCGCGGACTTCACCGCGTCGGCGAGCCGCCCCGCGACCGACCGCGCCTGCTCGATGTCAGCCGCCTCCACCATGACCCGCACCAGCGGCTCGGTCCCCGACGGACGCAGCAACACCCGCCCGGTGGCACCCAGTTCACGCTCGGCCTCGGCCACCGCGGTGGCCAGCTCGGCGGAGGTCTTCACCCGCGCCCTGTCGACGTCCGGAACATTCACGAGCACCTGCGGCAGCCGCTCCATGACGGACGCGAGGTCCTGGAGCGTACGGCCCGTCTGCGCGACCCGCGCCGCCAGCAGCAGCCCGGTCAGCGTGCCGTCACCGGTGGTCGCGTGGTCCAGGATGATGACGTGCCCGGACTGCTCGCCGCCGAGGGCGTAGCCGTGCTCCTTCATCTCCTCCAGGACGTAGCGGTCGCCGACCGCGGTCTGCACGAAGGACAGCCCCTCGCGTTCCATGGCCAGCTTGAAGCCCAGGTTGGACATGACCGTCGCGACAACGGTGTCGGAGCGCAGTGCGGAACGCTCCCGCATCGCCAGCGCGAGTACGGCCAGGATCTGGTCGCCGTCCACCTCGGCACCAGTGTGGTCCACGGCGAGGCAGCGGTCGGCGTCACCGTCGTGCGCGATACCGAGATCGGCGCCGTGCTCGACGACAGCGGCCCGGAGCTTCGCCAGGTGCGTGGAGCCGCAGCCGTCGTTGATGTTGAGCCCGTCCGGCTCGGCACCGATCGTGATGATCTCGGCCCCGGCCCGCGTGAACGCGTCGGGCGAGACCCGGGCGGCGGCACCGTGCGCCTCGTCGAGGACGACCTTGATCCCGTCGAGCCGGTTCGGAAGCACGCTCATCAGATGGGCGACGTACTGGTCGGCGCCTTCGCCGTACGACGTCACGCGGCCGACGCCCGCACCGGTGGGCCGGTCCCAGGGAGCGCCGGTGCGGTGCTCCTCGTAGACGGCCTCGATCCGGTCCTCGAGATCGTCGGCCAGCTTGTGACCACCACGGGCGAAGAACTTGATGCCGTTGTCCGGCATGGCGTTGTGGCTGGCGGAGAGCATCACGCCGAGGTCGGCGCCCAGCGCGCCGGTGAGGTGCGCCACCGCGGGGGTGGGCAGCACACCGACAAGCAGGACGTCCACGCCCGCGCTGGCCAGGCCCGCGACCACGGCGGCCTCCAGGAACTCCCCGGACGCGCGCGGATCCCGCCCGACGACCGCCACCGGCCGGTGGCCCTCGAACGTGCCCGCCTCGGCCAGTACGTGTGCCGCCGCGACAGAGAGGCCGAGCGCGAGCTCAGCCGTCAGATCCGCGTTGGCGACACCGCGCACGCCGTCCGTGCCGAAGAGTCGTCCCACTGGTGTCCTCCGAACATTCGCAATTCTCGAAGAAGCCTGAAGAGGCTTGAAGAGACTCAGGAAACCGACAAAGGGTCAGTTTCGATAAGCATCCAATCACGCAAGCCTTTGAGCGCCTTGTGTCGTTATACGCCCCTGGCCGTGATAAACGAACGCCCCGGCGGCACACAGCGTGCCGCCGGGGCGAACGGTCGTACGAAGCAGGCAGCGATTAGCGCTTGCTGTACTGCGGGGCCTTACGGGCCTTCTTGAGACCGGCCTTCTTGCGCTCGACCGCACGGTCGTCGCGCTTGAGGAAGCCGGCCTTCTTGAGCGCGCCGCGGTTGTTGTCGACGTCGGCCTCGTTCAGCGCACGGGCGACACCCAGACGGAGCGCACCGGCCTGACCGGAGACACCGCCACCCGAGATACGGGCGATGACGTCGTAGCGGCCCTCGAGCTCGAGCACCTTGAAGGGCTCGTTGACTTCCTGCTGGTGCACCTTGTTGGGGAAGTAGTCCTCAAGGGTGCGGCCGTTGATCTTCCACTTGCCGGTGCCCGGGACGATCCGGACGCGGGCGATGGCGTTCTTGCGACGGCCCAGGCCGGCGGCCGGCTGCGGCTCGCCGAAGCGGGACGCCACCGACTCGGAGGTGTACTCGCCCTCGACGGGGACCTCGGACTCGGTGGTGTAGCTCTCGATGTCGACAACCTCGGTCTCTTCGACCGGCTGCTCAACGGTGGTCTCGGCCACGATTCTCCTCAGATTCTGTTCAGTCTTAGGGGGTGGCCGGAACTACTGCGCGACCTGGGTGATCTCGAACGGCACCGGCTGCTGGGCAGCGTGCGGGTGCTGGTCGCCCGAGTAGACCTTCAGCTTCGAGAGCACCTGACGGCCCAGGGTGTTCTTGGGGATCATGCCCTTGATGGCCTTCTCGACGGCCTTCTCGGGGTTCTTCGCCAGCAGCTCGTCGTAACGGACGGAGCGCAGACCACCCGGGTAACCGGAGTGGCGGTACGCCAGCTTCTGGGTCTTCTTGTTGCCGGAGAGGTGGACCTTGTCCGCGTTGATGATGATGACGAAGTCACCAGCGTCGACGTGCGGCGCATAGATCGGCTTGTGCTTGCCCCGCAGAATGTTCGCGGCAGTGGTCGCCAGACGGCCCAGGACGACATCCTGGGCGTCGATGACGTACCACTGGCGAGTAATGTCGCCGGGCTTGGGGCTGTACGTACGCACGGTCGTAGCCTTCGCTTCTTCAGTGAGTGGGTCCTGACATGGCCACCACGGACGATGTACGACAGCCCTGGCGGACCTCGGTGACGCAACCGAGTCCTGCCGCTGGTCATCGGCCCGGTGGACCGGTGTAAGGGCCCCTCACGTGAGAATGAGCAAGCCAATACACATAACGAACATGCAGGATACCTGCGGTGCCCCGGATGGGTCAAAACGGGGGACAGCAGGAGGCGCATGTCGCTTATCAGGGTACCTGGCCCGCTTCCCGTTGCACCAACCACCCGGAGATGTCTTTTTTGCCCGTGTGCAGTCAGGTCAGGCCAGGGAATCACGTGCCTTCCGAAGCGGAACGGCATCCCCCGAGCCCCGTCTAAGATGCGGCCCATGAGCTATGGGCAGGGGGAGCCCCCGTGGGATCCCTGGAAACCGGGTTCCCAGCAACCACAGTGGGGCAACCAGACCGATCAGACTCCGGACTGGGCGGCGCTCGCCGAAGCGTCCGAGTCGCGCAACAAACGCCGTCGACTGCTGCTGATCGTCGGCGGTGCCTTCGCCACGGTCGCGATCGGTGCCGCCGTGGCGGTGGCCGTGGTGTCCGCCAATGACGGCACCGAGGCCTCGAACAAGCCCGCCAACCTGCCGGCCACGGCGGACATCCCGAGCAGCAGCACCGCTCCGGCCCCGTCGTTCGACCCGACGACGGCCCCACCCCCGCTGGATCCGAAGGACTTCATCTCCAGCGCCAAGAAGGACACGGCCCCGCTCAGCCCGGACATCCTCTTCCCGAGCACCGAGCTGACGATCGGCGGCCGCGCCTACCAGAAGGGCGCCACGGCCTCCACGACGAACTGCGCGTCGGCCGTGCAGGGCACGCTTCCGCAGGCCCTCACCAGCAACGGCTGCACCCGCGTCATGCGCGTCACCTACTCCGGCAAGGGCGGCGTGGCGGTGACGGTGGGCGTGGCCGTCTTCGACACCGAGGCCAAGGCGAGCAAGGCGAAGACCGCGGCGGACAACAAGAGCATCATCACCTCGCTGCCCGGCCAGGGCGTCGCCGCCTTCTGCCGTACGGCGGTCTGCCGCTCGACCACCAATGCCTACGGCCGCTACGCCTACTTCACGCTGGCCGGCTTCACGAACGGCAAGGACGTGACGGAGAAGGACGCCGCGGTCTTCACGACCGGCGACGACCTCGCCGAGTACACGTTCCGCCAGATCCGCCAGCGCGGCGAGGCCCAGGCCTCGGCGGCCGCCAACAAGTAGAACCTCAGCAGCACCCCGCCGCGGGCAGTGTCCGCTTGTTCCGTGCCTCTTTGTTGCGCGCGGCCAGCAGCTCGTCGGCGGGGTAGCCGACTTCTTCGAGCGTCAGCCCGTGCGGCCGTACGACATGCACGGCCGAGTCGCGCACACCCACGGCGAGCACCTTCCCCGGCCAGTCGGGCCCGCGGTGCCCGTCCCCCACGAACAGCAGCGCCCCGATCAGCGAGCGCACCATGTTGTGGCAGAACGCGTCGGCGCACACGGTGGCGGTGATGACCCCGTCGTCGCCGCGCACGAGGCTCAGCTCCTGGAGCGTACGGATGGTGGTCGCGCCCTCGCGCTTCTTGCAGTAGGCGGCGAAGTCGTGCTCCCCGACGAGCCGTCGGGCGGCCTCGTTCATGGCGTCGACGTCGAGCGGCCAGTCGTGCCAGAGGACGTGACTGCGCAGAAGGGGGTCGACGCCGCCGGTGTTGTCGGTGACGCGGTAGGCGTAGCGCCGCCAGATGGCCGAGAACCGCGCGTTGAACCCGCTGGGCGCCTCGGTCAGCGACCACACCCGCACATCCTTGGGCAGTCGCCCCGCGAGCCGCTTGAGCAGCTTCTCCTGATGCTCGGCCCACAGCTCCCCGGGCAGATCGACATGCGCCACCTGCCCCCGCGCGTGCACACCGGCGTCGGTGCGTCCGGCGACGGTCAGCTCGTACGTGGTCTCGCCCGACCGCGTCACCGTCCGCAGCGCATCCTCGATCTCGCCCTGTACGGTCCGGCGCCCCGCGGCCTGCTTGGCCCACCCCGAGAACTCGGTCCCGTCGTACGACAGGTCCAGCCGCACCCGTACGAACCCGGGCTGTACTTCATCACTCACACGTAGATCCTTCTCAGGGCCAGAACGTCTCCACAACGGGAAAGCGGGCCCGCCCCGAAGGGCGGACCCGCTCAACGCAAGGCAGAGCCTCAGGCGTCCTTCGACTCCTCGGCGGCCTCGTCGGCCGGCTTGGTGTCCTCGACGACCTCGGCGGGAGCCTCGGTCTTGGCCTCGGCGTCCTTGGCGGAACGCTTGGTGGCGGCCTCGGCCTCACCCGTGGCCTGCTGAGCGACCGTCAGCGCCTCGACCAGCTCGATGACAGCCATGGGCGCGTTGTCGCCACGGCGGTTACCGATCTTGGTGATGCGGGTGTAGCCACCGGGACGGTTCTCGTAGCGCGGGCCGATCTCGGTGAAGAGCGTGTGCACGACGCTCTTGTCCGTGATCACCTGGAGCACCTGGCGGCGGTTGTGAAGGTCACCCTTCTTCGCCTTGGTGACCAGACGCTCGGCGTACGGGCGCAGGCGGCGGGCCTTCGCCTCGGTGGTGGTGATGCGGCCGTGCTCGAAGAGCGACTTCGCGAGGTTCGCGAGGAGCAGCTTCTCGTGCGCGGCGCTGCCGCCCAGACGGGCACCCTTGGTGGGCTTCGGCATGGTGTTTCTCCTAGGTGTCTGCCCCGGCCGTATCAGGTACCGAGGTCAGTGTCCGAGCGGGCGATTGCCCGTCGGAGATCCGGGGGCAGCCTCGTAGAGGCGCCCCCGGAAGGGGCGCGGGGAACTGCGCGACAAGCCACAGCGCACCCGCACCCGAGAACCGGCAGCCGGTCCCGAGCTCTTAGTACTGCTCGGTCTCGACGAACCCGGCGTCCGCGTCGTCGTCAGCGCCAAAGGCGTCGGCGGCGGCGGTCGGGTCGAATCCGGGCGGGCTGTCCTTGAGGGCCAGGCCCATGCCGGCCAGCTTCGCCTTGACCTCGTCGATGGACTTCGCACCGAAGTTGCGGATGTCCAGGAGGTCGGCCTCGGAGCGGGCGACGAGCTCACCCACGGAGTGGATGCCCTCACGCTTGAGGCAGTTGTACGACCGAACGGTGAGCTCCAGCTCCTCGATCGGCAGCGCCAGATCGGCGGCGAGGGCGGCGTCCGTCGGGGACGGGCCCATGTCGATGCCCTCGGCGTCGATGTTGAGCTCGCGGGCCAGACCGAACAGCTCGACCAGGGTCTTACCGGCCGACGCCATGGCGTCACGGGGACGCATGGCCTGCTTGGTCTCGACGTCGACGATCAGCTTGTCGAAGTCGGTGCGCTGCTCGACACGGGTCGCCTCGACCTTGTACGTGACCTTCAGCACCGGCGAGTAGATCGAGTCGACCGGGATGCGCCCGATCTCCTGACCGACCTGCTTGTTCTGAACGGCGGAGACGTAGCCGCGACCGCGCTCGACGGTCAGCTCCATCTCCAGCTTGCCCTTGCCGTTGAGCGTGGCGAGGACGAGGTCGGGGTTGTGCACCTCGACACCGGCCGGGGGCGCGATGTCGGCGGCGGTGACCAGACCCGGACCCTGCTTGCGCAGGTACATCACGACCGGCTCGTCGTGCTCCGAGGAGACGACCAGCTGCTTGATGTTGAGGATGAGGTCGGTGACGTCCTCCTTGACACCCGGCACGGTGGTGAACTCGTGCAGAACGCCGTCGATGCGGATGGACGTGACCGCCGCACCCGGGATCGAGGAGAGGAGCGTACGACGCAGGGAGTTGCCGAGGGTGTAACCGAAGCCCGGCTCCAGCGGCTCGATCACGAACCGGGAGCGGAATTCGTCGACGACCTCTTCGGTCAACGAGGGACGCTGAGCGATCAGCATGTGTGAATCAGATCCTTCTTTCGTGGACGCCCGCTATTTGACGCCCGACGGAACCGCACGATGCACGGTGCGGGTATTGCAAGGGTACGGGCGGCACCGCTCCGAAGAGCCGTACCGCCCGGAACCTCAAGACAACCGAGCCTCAGACGCGGCGGCGCTTGGGCGGACGGCAACCGTTGTGCGGGGTGGGGGTGACGTCCTGGATGGAGCCGACCTCGAGGCCAGTGGCCTGGAGGGAACGGATCGCGGTCTCGCGGCCGGAGCCCGGACCCTTGACGAAGACGTCAACCTTGCGCATGCCGTGCTCCTGCGCGCGGCGGGCGGCCGACTCGGCGGCCATCTGCGCGGCGAAGGGGGTGGACTTGCGCGAGCCCTTGAAGCCGACGTGGCCGGCGGAGGCCCAGGAGATCACGTTGCCCGAGGGGTCCGTGATCGAGACGATCGTGTTGTTGAACGTGCTCTTGATGTGCGCGTGGCCGTGAGCGACGTTCTTCTTTTCCTTGCGGCGCACCTTCTTGGCAGCGCCCTGACGACCCTTGGGGGGCATCTATAACTCCTACGGGGAGGTGGTCGGTCCTACAGCGAAGACCGCTGGTTCGCGGCACTCCGGGGCGAGCCCCGAATTCCGCAGCGTCCGCTGAGGACTACTTCTTGCCCGGCTTCTTCTTACCGGCGATGGCGCGACGCGGGCCCTTGCGGGTACGCGCGTTCGTGCTGGTGCGCTGACCGTGAACGGGCAGGCCACGGCGGTGACGCAGACCCTGGTAGCAACCGATCTCCACCTTGCGGCGGATGTCGGCCTGAACCTCGCGACGGAGGTCACCCTCGGTCTTGAAGTTGTTGTCCACGTACTCGCGGATCCGGACCAGCTCCTCCTCGGAGAGGTCACGGACGCGGGTGTTCGGGTTGACGCCGGTCTCGGCCAGCGTCTTCTGCGAGAGGGTCCGGCCGATGCCGAACACGTAGGTGAGGGCAACCTCCACGCGCTTTTCACGCGGGATGTCAACACCGGAAACGCGTGCCATTCAATGGCTCCAGTTGTCGTTCGGAGGTCTTCCACAGAACCGGCTCCCGGCCGCCGTACTAGGTACGAACCGGGTCCCCGGCCTCCGACCGGGGGTATCGGACGCGAGTGTTCTCAATGAACGCCCAGGTCCGGGATCTGCGTATGAACATGTACTACTTGCGTCGCGCGAAGTTCTGCGGATGCAGAGGGTGCGGTCGTGCGTCAGCCCTGGCGCTGCTTGTGGCGCGGGTTGTCGCAGATGACCATGACCCGGCCGTGACGGCGGATCACCCTGCACTTGTCGCAGATCTTCTTGACGCTCGGCTTGACCTTCATTGGGTGAGGTTCTCCGGGTCAGTGCCACCACCCCGCCAGAAGCGGGGCACAGGCAAGATCTACTTGTACCGGTAGACGATCCGGCCACGCGTCAGGTCGTACGGAGACAGCTCCACCACGACCCGGTCGTCAGGGAGGATGCGGATGTAGTGCATACGCATCTTGCCGCTGATGTGTGCCAGAACCTGGTGGCCGTTCTGGAGCTCAACCTTGAACATGGCGTTCGGCAGAGACTCAACGACAGTGCCCTCGATCTCGATGGCACCTTGCTTCTTGGCCACGCTTCGCCTTTCGAATCGACTACCTTGATCGACTTCGTACGAGCGCATGCAGGCATGCGGGTGCACGAGAGCCGACGAGTCAGTCTACGTCAGCGCACTCCGAAAGACGAATCGAGGGAGAATGCCCAGCTACGGAGATCATTAACCGAGAGCGCCCCTAGGCGTACCTATGCGAGCGGGTCCGGCGCCGCCGTGATCCCGTACTCCGCGAGCTTGGCCTTGCCGCCGTCGGGGGCGGTGAGGACCAGCGGGCCCTCCTCCGTCAGCGCCACCGAGTGCTCCCAGTGCGAGGACCACGTGCCGTCGGTGGTGATGACGGTCCAGTCGTCCTCGAGCACCTCGGTCTTCGGTGTGCCGAGGGACACCATCGGCTCGATCGCCAGGCAGAAGCCGGGCACCAGCTTCGGACCCTTGCCGCGCCGGCGCTCCACATAGTTCAGCAGGTGCGGGTCCATGTGCATCTCGGTGCCGATGCCGTGGCCGCCGTAGTCCTCGACGATCCCGTACTTGCCGCCGCCCGGCTTCGGCTGGCGGCGGATGTACGTCTCGATGGCACGGGAGACGTCGACCAGGCGGTTGCCCTGCTTCATCGCCGCGATGCCCGCCCACATCGACTCCTCCGCCACCCGGGAGAGCTCGACCAGCTCCGGAGCGTGGCCGGAACCCACGAAGGCGGTGTAGGCGGCGTCGCCGTGCCAGCCGTCGATGATCGCGCCCGCGTCGATGGAGATGACGTCGCCGTCCTTCAGGACGGTCTTGTCGTCCGGGATGCCATGGACGACGACCTCGTTGACCGAGGTGCAGATCGTGGCGGGGAAGCCGCCGTAGCCGAGGAAGTTCGACTTGGCACCGTGCTCCGCGAGCACCTTGCGGGCGACCTCGTCCAGGTCCTTCGTGGTGGCGCCGGGCACGGCCGCCTCACTGGTGGCCGCATGGACGGCGGCCACGACCAGCCCCGCCTCACGCATCTTGGCGATCTGCTCGGGGGTCTTGATCTGCACCATGAGGTCCTGCGCTCTCCGTCTTCTCGGTCTTCTGACCCGTCGGCCGCGCACCTCGCCGCCGGCGGCCACGTCATGCCGTCGCTCTGCCTACACAACAGTACGGCCGCGGCACCCCTACGGGCACCGCGGCCGAACAGGTGTGACGCCTACTTGCTGGCGTCCTCGCGCTTGAGTGCGTCCATCGCGCGCTGGGTGACCTCTTCCACCGGACCGAGCGCCGAGATCGTCACGACCAGGCCCTGCGCCCGGTAGTAGTCGATGATCGGCTCGGTCTGCGTGTGGTAGACCTCCAGCCGCCGGCGGACGGTCTCCTCGGAGTCGTCGTCACGCTGGTACAGCTCGCCGCCACAGACGTCGCAGACGCCTTCCTGCTTCGGCGGCTTGTACGAGACGTGGAAGACGTGCGCCGAGTCGTTGCGGCAGATGCGGCGGCCGGCGATGCGCTTGACCACCTCGTCCTCGGGGACCTCCAGGTCCAGCACGGCGTCCAGCTTCATGCCCTCGGACTTCAGCATCTCGTCCAGCGCCTCGGCCTGCTTGACGTTGCGCGGGAAGCCGTCGAGGAGGAAGCCGTTCACCGCGTCGGGCTGCTCCATGCGGTCCTTGGCCATCGCGATGGTGACCTCGTCCGGCACCAGGTTGCCCTCGTCCATGTAGGACTTGGCCAGCTTGCCGAGCTCGGTCTGCTGGCTGATGTTGGCCCGGAAGAGGTCGCCCGTGGAGATGTGCGGGATTCCCAGGTTCTTGGCGAGGAACGCGGCCTGCGTTCCCTTCCCTGCACCCGGCGGCCCGACGAGGACGATTCGCATCAGCGGAGGAACCCTTCGTAATTGCGCTGCTGAAGCTGGCTCTCAATCTGCTTCACCGTCTCGAGGCCCACACCCACGATGATCAGGATGCTGGTACCACCGAACGGGAAGTTCTGGCTTGCCCCGAAGCCAACCAACGCCATCGTCGGTACGAGAGCGATCAGACCCAGATACAGCGAACCCGGCCAGGTGATCCGGTTGAGCACGTAGCTGAGGTACTCAGCGGTCGGTCGGCCAGCCCGGATGCCCGGGATGAAGCCACCATACTTCTTCATGTTGTCCGCGACTTCCTCGGGGTTGAACGAGATCGCCACGTAGAAGAACGCGAAGAAAACGATCAGCAGGAAGTAAGCCGTGATGTAAATCGGGTGGTCGCCCTTGGTCAGGTTCTGTTCGATCCAGCTCTTCCAGCCGGAGGTGTCCTTGGAGAACTGCGCGATCAGGGCGGGAATGTAGAGCAGCGACGACGCGAAGATGACAGGAATCACACCTGCCTGGTTCACCTTCAACGGGATGTAGGTGGACGTACCGCCGTAGGACCGGCGGCCGATCATGCGCTTCGCGTACTGCACCGGGATACGGCGCTGGGCCTGCTCGACGAAGACCACCAGACCGACCATGACCAGGCCGACCGCGATGACGGTGCCGAACTCGATCCAGCCGTCGGCCAGCGAGCCCTGCTGCTTGATCGCCCACAGCGCGGACGGGAAGCTCGCGGCGATCGAGATGAACATCAGGATCGACATGCCGTTGCCGATACCGCGGTCGGTGATGAGCTCACCGAGCCACATCACGACAGCCGTACCGGCGGTCATGCAGATGACCATCGTGATGGTGGTGAAGATCCCCTGGTCGGGGACGATCTGGTTGCCCACCGGGCAGGTGCCGAACAGCGCCCCGCTGCGAGCGGTCGCCACCAGGCCGGTGCCCTGAAGGATGGCCAGGGCGACCGTCAGATAACGGGTGTACTGCGTGATCTTCGCGGTTCCCGCCTGTCCCTCCTTCTTGAGGGCTTCGAGACGCGGGATCACCACGGTCAGCAGCTGCAGAATGATGCTCGCCGTGATGTACGGCATGATGCCGAGCGCGAAGATCGTGATCTGCAGCAGCGCGCCACCACTGAACATGTTGACCAGACCGAACAGGCCCTGGTTGCCCTTCGACGCTGAGTCGATGCAGGTCTGGACGTTCTTGTAGTCGACGCCCGGGATCGGAATGTGCGTACCGAGGCGGTACACGACGATGATCGCGAGCGTGAAGAGCAGCTTCTTGCGCAGGTCGGGCGTCCTGAACGCCCGGGCGAACGCGGTGAGCACGGTGCCTCCTGCGACCCCCGCGCTACTGCGTCAAGGGTGACGGTCTTGAGGTTCGACGGATACAGACGAATACGTAACGGTCAACTGGCGCTCTGCGTGCCCCCGATTGGAAACATGCAGTGAAAGTTGGCAGTGCAAGCCACCTTACCGGCGAGACCGCCCCCTAGGAACGACCAACCGGGGATACCCCTTTTGTGGGTATCCCCGGTCGGGATCGCTCAAGTCATCGAGGCGCCTGAAGGACTCAGACGAGCTCGGTGACGGTACCGCCGGCGGCGGTGATCTTCTCCTTGGCGGAGCCGGAGACGGCGTCGACCGTCACCTGCAGCGCCACGGAGATCTCGCCCTGGCCGAGGACCTTGACGAGGCTGTTCTTGCGAACGGCACCCTTGGCGACGAGACCCTCGACGGTGACCTCGCCACCCTCCGGGTACAGCGCCGTCAGCTTGTCGAGGTTCACGACCTGGTACTCGGTCCTGAACGGGTTCTTGAAGCCCTTCAGCTTCGGGAGGCGCATGTGGAGGGGCATCTGCCCACCCTCGAAGCGCTCCGGAACCTGGTAACGGGCCTTCGTGCCCTTGGTACCACGACCGGCCGTCTTACCCTTCGACGCCTCACCACGGCCCACACGGGTCTTCGCGGTCTTGGCGCCCGGGGCGGGACGGAGGTTGTGGATCTTGAGCGGGTTGTTCTCCGCCATGATCAGTCGACCTCCTCAACCGTCACGAGGTGGCGGACGGTGTGCACCATGCCGCGGAACTCAGGGCGGTCCTCCTTGACGACCTGCGTGTTGATGCCCTTGAGACCAAGGGAACGCAGGGTGTCGCGGTGGTTCTGCTTGCTGCCGATGTACGACTTCGTCTGCGTGATCTTGAGCTGAGCCATGATTACGCACCCGCTCCCGCACGTGCACGCAGGAGAGCCGCGGGGGCGACGTCCTCGAGGGGCAGACCACGGCGAGCCGCGATCTCCTCGGGACGCTGCAGACCCTTGAGGGCCGCCACGGTCGCGTGCACGATGTTGATCGCGTTGGACGAGCCGAGCGACTTCGACAGGATGTCGTGCACGCCGGCGCACTCGAGAACCGCACGCACCGGGCCACCGGCGATAACGCCGGTACCGGGGGAAGCAGGCTTGAGCAGGACGACGCCCGCGGCCTTCTCGCCCGTGATCGGGTGCGGGATGGTGCCCTGGATACGGGGGACCTTGAAGAAGTGCTTCTTGGCCTCCTCAACACCCTTGGCGATGGCGGCCGGCACCTCCTTGGCCTTGCCGTAACCGACACCTACGGTGCCGTCACCGTCGCCCACCACGACCAGCGCGGTGAAGCTGAAGCGACGACCACCCTTCACAACCTTGGCGACGCGGTTGATCGCGACGACGCGCTCAACGTACGCGGTCTTCTCGGCGGCAGCAGCGCCGCCGTCACGGCCCTTCCGGTCCCGCCGCTCGCCGCCACCGGCACCGCTTCCGCGGCGCTGGGGTCCAGCCATTGGAATTACCTCTCTCTGTTTCCGCTAGCTACGGAACCGACTCAGAACTTGAGTCCGGCTTCGCGGGCGGCGTCCGCCAGAGCGGCAATGCGCCCGGCGTACTGGTTTCCACCACGGTCGAATACGACAGCCTCGACACCGGCGGCCTTGGCACGCTCGGCGACCAGGGCGCCGACCGACTTGGCCTGCGCCGACTTGTCGCTCTCGCCGCCGCGGATCGTCGTGTCCAGGGTCGACGCCGACGCGAGGGTGTGACCCTTAACGTCGTCGATGACCTGGGCCACGATGTGGCGGTTGGAGCGCGTCACGACCAGGCGAGGACGCTCAGCCGTACCCGAGATGTGCTTACGGATCCGGATGTGACGACGCTTGATGGCAGCACGCTTGTAAGCGTCGCCCTTAGCAATCTTGACACCGTATGCCATGGCTTACTTACCCGCCTTTCCGACCTTGCGGCGGATGACTTCGCCTTCGTACTTGACGCCCTTGGCCTTGTACGGGTCGGGCTTGCGCAGCTTGCGGATGTTGGCCGCAACCTCGCCGACCTTCTGCTTGTCGATGCCCTCGACCGAGAAACGAGTGGGGGCCTCCACCTTGAAGGTGATGCCCTCGGGGGCCTCGACGGTGATCGAGTGGCTGTAGCCGAGCGAGAACTCCAGGTTGGAGCCCTTCGCCAGGACGCGGTAACCGACACCGCTGATCTCGAGCTTCTTCACGTAACCCTGGGTCACGCCGGTGATCATGTTCGCCACCAGCGTGCGGGACAGGCCGTGGAGGGCCTTGTTCTGACGCTCGTCGTTCGGGCGGGTGACGTTCAGAACGCCGTCCTCGCCCTTAGCGATCTCGATCGGCGCCGCAATGGTGTGGGAGAGAGAGCCCTTGGGGCCCTTCACCTGGACCGTACGGCCGTCGATGGTGACGTCCACGCCGGCGGGAACCGTGATGGGGAGCTTGCCAATACGCGACATAGCTGTTTCCTCCGTTCCCTTCCGTTACCAGACGTAGGCGAGAACTTCTCCGCCTACGCCCTTCTTGCCGGCCTGCTTGTCGGTGAGGAGCCCGTGCGACGTGGAGATGATCGCCACGCCGAGGCCGCCCAGCACCTTGGGCAGGTTGGTGGACTTCGCGTACACCCGGAGACCGGGCTTGGAGATCCGCTTGATGCCCGCGATGGAGCGCTCACGGTTCGGGCCGAACTTCAGCTCGAGGACGAGGTTCTTGCCGACCTCGGCGTCCTCGACCTTCCAGCCCGTGATGAAGCCCTCCTGCTGGAGGATCTCCGCGATGTGCGACTTGATCTTGCTGTGCGGCATACCCACGGTGTCGTGGTACGCCGAGTTCGCGTTACGCAGACGCGTAAGCATGTCTGCGATCGGATCAGTCATGGTCATGAATTGGCCTTCGGCCTCTCTCGCCGGGGTTTCCTGTATGCGCCATCCCTCTCCCCACTCATGGGCGGGACGGGTGCGGTGCGGGGACCTACGGCGTAGTAAGTCGTACGGGCGTCAGGCGCCCAACCCTCCTAGCCTAAGCCATGGAGAGGTGGGCACCTGACAGAGCCCTTTGCTTACCGAGAGCCCTGGAATCCCTGAATTGCGGGGACTACCAGGAGCTCTTGGTCACGCCCGGCAGCTCGCCACGGTGAGCCATCTCACGAAGGCAGACGCGGCACAGGCCGAACTTGCGGTACACGGAGTGCGGACGACCGCAGCGCTGGCAGCGCGTGTAGCCACGCACACCGAACTTGGGCTTACGAGCAGCCTTGGCAATCAGAGCCTTCTTCGCCATCTCGCTTACGCCTCCTTGAAGGGGAAGCCGAGGTGACGGAGAAGGGCACGGCCCTCAGCGTCGTTGGTCGCCGTGGTCACCACGGTGATGTCCATACCCCGGACGCGGTCGATCTTGTCCTGGTCGATCTCGTGGAACATGACCTGCTCCGTGAGACCGAAGGTGTAGTTGCCACGGCCGTCGAACTGCTTGGGGGACAGACCACGGAAGTCGCGGATGCGCGGGAGCGCGAGCGACAGGGTGCGGTCCAGGAACTCCCACATGCGGTCGCCACGGAGCGTGACGTGGGCACCGATCGGCTGACCCTCACGCAGCTTGAACTGCGCGATGGACTTGCGGGCCTTGGTGACGGCCGGCTTCTGACCGGTGATCGTGGTGAGGTCGCGAATCGCGCCATCGATCAGCTTGGAGTCGCGGGCGGCGTCGCCCACACCCATGTTGACCACGATCTTGACGAGGCCCGGGGTCTGCATGACGTTCTCGTACGAGAACTCTTCCTGCAGCTTGCCCGCGATCTCCTCGCGGTACTTCGTCTTGAGACGCGGAGTGGTGGTGGTAGCCATCAGATGTCCTCACCCGTCCGCTTGGCAACGCGGATCTTGTTGCCCTCGTCGTCGAAGCGGTAACCGACGCGCGTGACGACCTTGTTGCCGTCCTTCTCCACGACGAGCTGAACGTTGCTCACGTGAATGGGGGCTTCGGTGGTCACGATGCCGCCGGCCTGCGAACCGCCGGCGGTGGGGCCGGCCTTCGTGTGCTTCTTGACCCGGTTGACACCCTCGACCAGGACGCGCTCGTCGCGCGGGTAAGCGGCAATGACCTTGCCCTGCTTGCCCTTGTCCTTGCCGGTGATGACCTGAACCGTGTCACCCTTCTTGATCTTCATGCTTACAGCACCTCCGGCGCGAGCGAGATGATCTTCATGAACTTCTTCTCGCGCAGCTCACGGCCGACAGGGCCGAAGATACGGGTGCCGCGAGGGTCGCCGTCGTTCTTCAGAATGACGGCGGCGTTCTCGTCGAAGCGGATGTACGAGCCGTCCGGACGGCGGCGCTCCTTGACGGTGCGAACGATGACAGCCTTGACGACGTCACCCTTCTTCACGTTGCCGCCCGGGATCGCGTCCTTGACGGTGGCGACGATGACGTCACCGATGCCCGCGTAGCGGCGACCGGAGCCACCGAGCACACGGATGCAAAGGATCTCCTTCGCACCAGTGTTGTCGGCGACACGCAGTCGCGACTCCTGCTGGATCACGTCTATCTCCTGATTGTCTGCCGGTTCCCGGGGCGGGACCGTCTTCTAGGACGGTCCCGCCCCGAGCCTGGCGGAACGAACCTGAGGGATACCCCTCAGGTAATTACTTGGCCTTCTCGAGGATCTCGACGACGCGCCAGCGCTTCGTCGCAGACAGCGGCCGGGTCTCCATGAGGAGGACACGGTCGCCGACGCCGGCGGCGTTCTGCTCGTCGTGGGCCTTGAGCTTGTTCGTACGGCGGATGACCTTGCCGTACAGCGCGTGCTTGACGCGGTCCTCGACAGCGACGACGACGGTCTTGTCCATCTTGTCGCTGACGACCAGACCCTCACGGGTCTTGCGGAAACCGCGCTGCTCGTTGGTCTCAGTCACGTTGCTCTCGCTCATCAGGCGCTCTCCACCGTCTCGATGCCCAGCTCGCGCTCACGCATCAGGGTGTAGATCCGCGCGATGTCCTTGCGGACGGCCTTGAGCCGACCGTGGTTCTCGAGCTGACCGGTCGCCGCCTGGAAGCGGAGGTTGAACAGCTCTTCCTTGGCTTCGCGAAGCTTCGCGAGAAGCTCCTCGTCACCCAGTTCGCGCAGCTCGGACGCCTTGGTACCGGCCGACATCACGCTTCACCTGCCTCGCGCTTGACGATCCGGCACTTCATCGGCAGCTTGTGGGCTGCGCGAGTGAGGGCCTCACGGGCGATCTTCTCGTTGGGGTAGGACAGTTCGAACATGACCCGGCCCGGGTGCACGTTCGCGATCCACCACTCCGGCGAACCCTTACCGGAACCCATGCGGGTCTCGGCAGGCTTCTTCGTGAGCGGGCGGTCCGGGTAGATGTTGATCCAGACCTTGCCGCCACGCTTGATGTGGCGGGTCATCGCGATACGGGCGGCCTCGATCTGGCGGTTCGTCACGTACGCCGGCGTGAGGGCCTGAATGCCGTACTCGCCGAACGAAACCTGCGTACCGCCCTTGGCCTGACCGCGGCGCTTCGGGTGGTGCTGCTTGCGGTGCTTGACCCTACGGGGGATCAGCATGATCGGTCAGGCCTCCGTTCCGGTGCTCTCAGCCGGAGCGGCAGCCGGAGCCTCGGCCTTGGGGGCCTCGGCAGCGGGAGCCTGCTGCGGCTTACGACCGCGACCGCCACGCTCGCCACCGCGGCCACCACGGGCCGGGCGGTCAGCGCCACCACGGGCCGGGCGGTTGCCGGCGCGGGCAGCGGCGTTCTCGGCGCGGACCTCGGCGATGTTCTTGACGTCGCCCTTGTAGATCCAGACCTTCACACCGATGCGGCCGAAGGTCGTCTTGGCCTCGAAGAAGCCGTAGTCGACGTTCGCACGAAGCGTGTGCAGGGGCACACGACCCTCGCGGTAGAACTCCGAGCGGGACATCTCGGCGCCGCCGAGACGGCCACCACACTGGATCTTGATGCCCTTGGCGCCCGCCTTCATCGCCGACTGCATGCTCTTACGCATGGCACGGCGGAAGGAGACGCGGGAGGACAGCTGCTCGGCAACGGCCTGAGCAACCAGCTGAGCGTCGGTCTCGGGGTTCTTGACCTCGAGGATGTTCAGCTGGACCTGCTTGCCCGTGAGCTTCTCGAGGTCACCGCGGATGCGGTCGGCCTCGGCGCCACGGCGGCCGATGACGATGCCGGGACGCGCGGTGTGGATGTCCACCCGCACGCGGTCACGGGTGCGCTCGATCTCAACCTTCGAGATGCCGGCGCGCTCCATGCCGGACGTCATCATCCGACGGATGGCGACGTCTTCCTTGACGTAGTCCTTGTACAGCTTGTCGGCGTACCAACGGGACTTGAAGTCCGTGGTGATGCCGAGCCGGAACCCATGCGGGTTAACCTTCTGGCCCATTACCGGGTTCCTTCCTTGCTGCTGACGACCACAGTGATGTGGCTGGTCCGCTTGCGGATCCGGTAGGCACGGCCCTGGGCGCGCGGCCGGAACCGCTTCAGGGTCGGACCCTCGTCGACGTACGCCTCGGAGATGAAGAGGCTGTCGGCGTCGGTGTGGTCGTAGTTGTGCGCGGCGTTGGCAATGGCGCTGTCAAGCACCTTGCCGACCGGCACGCTCGCGGCCTGCGGGGCGAAACGCAGGACCGCCTGAGCCTCCGTGGCATCCATGCCACGGATAAGGTCCACCACGCGGCGGGCCTTCATGGGCGTGACGCGGATGTACCGCGCCTGGGCCCTGGCTTCCATGGTTGTCCTTCCAGTGTCTGTCATGGTCAATCCACCCCGCTGTTAGCGGCGCTTCGACTTCCGGTCGTCCTTCACGTGACCCCGGAAGGTGCGCGTCGGCGAGAACTCGCCGAGCTTGTGGCCGACCATCGACTCGGTGACAAACACCGGAATGTGGGTCTTGCCGTTGTGCACCGCGATCGTGTGGCCGAGCATGGCCGGGATGATCATCGAGCGACGGGACCAGGTCTTGATGACGTTCTTGGAACCAGCTTCGTTCTGGGCGTCCACCTTCTTGATCAGGTGGTCGTCGACGAAGGGCCCCTTCTTGAGACTGCGCGGCATCTAAACCCGCTCCTAGCGCTTCTTGTTCGTCTTGCGGCGGCGGACGATGTACTTGCTCGAAGCCTTCTTCGGCGAGCGAGTACGACCCTCCTTCTGACCCCACGGGGAGACCGGGTGGCGACCACCGGAGGTCTTGCCCTCACCACCACCGTGCGGGTGGTCAACCGGGTTCATCGCCACACCGCGAACGGTCGGGCGGACGCCCAGCCAGCGCTTACGGCCGGCCTTGCCCCAGTTGATGTTCGACTGCTCGGCGTTGCCGACCTCACCGACGGTGGCGCGGCAGCGCGCGTCCACCATGCGGATCTCGCCGGACGGCATACGGAGCGTCGCCATGGCACCCTCACGCGCCAGCAGCTGCACGGAGGCACCTGCGGAGCGGGCGAACTTGGCACCGCCACCGGGGCGGAGCTCGATCGCGTGGACCGTGGTACCGACCGGGATGTTGCGGAGCGCCAGGTTGTTGCCCGGCTTGATGTCGGCCCCAGGACCGTTCTCGACGCGGTCACCCTGCTGCAGGTTGCGCGGGGCGAGGATGTAGCGCTTCTCGCCGTCGGCGTAGTGCAGCAGCGCGATGCGCGCGGTGCGGTTGGGGTCGTACTCGATGTGCGCGACCTTCGCCGGCACGCCGTCCTTGTCGTGACGACGGAAGTCGATCACTCGGTAGGCGCGCTTGTGTCCGCCACCCTGGTGGCGAACGGTCACACGACCGGCGTTGTTACGGCCGCCCTTGCTGTGCAGCGGGCGGACCAGCGACTTCTCCGGCGTGGACCGCGTGACCTCGACGAAGTCGGCGACGCTGGAGCCACGACGGCCCGGCGTAGTCGGCTTGTACTTGCGGATTCCCATTTCTCAGTCCTCGTCCGATATTCGGACCAGGGCGCTCCGTTAGGAGGCCTGGCCGAAGATGTCGATACGGTCGCCCTCAGCGAGGGTCACGATCGCGCGCTTGGTGTCAGCGCGCTTACCGAAACCGCTCTTGGTGCGCTTGCGCTTGCCCTGGCGGTTGATCGTGTTGACCCCGGTGACCTTGACCGAGAAGACCGCCTGGACGGCCTGCTTGATCTGGGTCTTGTTGGCGCCAGGCGCGACGATGAAGGTGTACTTGCCCTCGTCGAGGAGCGCGTAACTCTTCTCGGAGACGACCGGCTTGACGAGGACGTCACGGGGGTCCGTGAAGCTCTTGCTCAGCGGCGTCTCGACGGTGTTCTTGCCTTCGGCCTCGTGGCGCTTCGCCTTGGCGACGCGCGCGGCCTTGGCGGCCTTGGCGGCCTTCGAGGCAATGCTCGGGTGACGCGTAGCCATCAGGCTTCGCTCCCTTCGGTGTCAGCAGCCGACGACTGCGGCGCGCCAGACACGAAGGACTCGAAAGCGGCCTGGGTGAAGACCACGTCGTCCGAGACGAGAACGTCGTACGTGTTCAGCTGGCCCGGCTCCAGGATGTGGACCTGGGGCAGGTTGCGCGCGGAAAGCAGCGCGGCCTCGTCGGAGCGCTCGATGACCAGGAGCACGTTCTTGCGCTCGCTGACCTTGCCGAGGAAGCTCTTCGCGGCCTTGGTGGAGGGGGTCTCGCCCTCGATCACGCCGGTGATGACGTGGATGCGAGCGTTGCGGGCCCGGTCGGTGAGGGCGTGGCGCAGGGCCGCGGCCTTCATCTTCTTCGGGGTCCGCTGCGAGTAGTCACGCGGCGTGGGGCCGTGGACGACGCCACCGCCGGCGAACTGCGGCGCACGGGTCGAACCCTGGCGCGCGCGGCCGGTGCCCTTCTGGCGGTAAGGCTTCTTACCACCACCGCGGACCTCGCCACGACGCTTGACCTTGTGCGTGCCCTGACGGGCAGCGGCCAGCTGCGCAACGACGACCTGGTGAAGCAGCGGGATGCTGATCTTCTCTACGTCGAAGATCTCGGCCGGGAGCTCAACGGTCCCGGCGTTGTCGCCGGAGGGCGACAGAATGTCAATGGTGCTCATAGTCCTCAGGCCCCCTTGGCCGCAGTGCGGACCAGGACGAGGCCGCCGTTCGGACCAGGAACCGCGCCCTTGATGAGGAGCAGGCCCTTCTCCGCGTCAACGGCGTGAACGGTCAGGTTCTGGGTGGTGACCCGCTCGTTGCCCATGCGACCCGCCATGCGGAGGCCCTTGAACACACGGCCCGGGGTGGCGCAGCCACCGATGGAGCCGGGAGAGCGGTGCTTGCGCTGGGTGCCGTGACCGGCGCCGAGGCCCTTGAAGTTGTGACGCTTCATGACACCGGCGAAGCCCTTGCCCTTGCTCTTGCCGGTCACGTCCACCTTGACGCCGGCCTCGAAGGTCTCGGCGGTGATCTCCTGGCCGAGGGTGTACTCGCTGGCGTCAGCGGTACGGATCTCGACGAGGTGGCGGCGGGGGGTGACGTCGGCCTTGGCGAAGTGGCCCTTGAGGGGCTTGTTCACCTTGCGCGGGTCGATCTCGCCGAAGGCGATCTGGACCGACTCGTAGCCGTCGGAGTCATTCGTACGGACCTGGGTCACGACGTTCGGACCGGCCTTGACGACGGTGACCGGAACAACACGGTTGTTCTCGTCCCACACCTGCGTCATGCCGAGCTTCTCGCCCAGGATGCCCTTGATCTGCTTAGCCATCTTCAGATCACCGGCCTTCAGAGCTTGATCTCGATGTCGACACCGGCCGGGAGGTCGAGTCGCATCAGAGAGTCAACGGTCTTGGGGGTCGGGTCGAGGATGTCGATCAGGCGCTTGTGCGTGCGCATCTCGAAGTGCTCGCGCGAGTCCTTGTACTTGTGCGGCGACTTGATGACGCAGTACACGTTCTTCTCAGTGGGCAGCGGCACCGGGCCCGCGACCGACGCACCAGTACGCGTCACCGTCTCGACGATCTTCTTCGCCGAGGAATCGATGACCTCGTGGTCGTAGGCCTTGAGCCGGATGCGGATCTTCTGTCCCGCCATGGCTACTCAGTAGTCCTTCGTCTCGATAAAACGCTCTGGAGCCCGGGGGTTCGCGTCCTGACCTCCGACCCACGCGGTCGGGTGTGTCGCGCTCTTGCTGACAGAGATATCCGATATGGATTTCCCTACCGAGGGACACGGCCCGAAAAAAACCGCAGGACCGGGGGCACAACACCCACCGGGCGCCTGGTCGGCACCCCGCTGAAACTTCCCGGAAGATTCCCGTACGTCCGCCCCAGCGCTGCCTTTCGACAGATCGGGCGACGAGTACTGTGGGACTCGCTTCCAGTCCTCCCGGCGGGAGGCGCACAGCATCGGCACTCGACCGAGCAACTCCGACAGTCTGCCATACGGGGCACGGGCCTGGCCAATCGGGCCGAGGATCGTACCCCGAGGGTGACGCAGGTCAAACCCCGGGCACTCAGCAAGGGTCGCACACCGATCCGCCCGGGGCACACGCGTCCGACCCCGGTGCCACCGGCCGGCCGGGAACGTGAGCACATGTGCTCATCCCGGCAGCCCCCTTCCGGGTGAACAGAACATGTCCGTGCATGGAACCCGACATCGCTGACGACCCTCTCCTCAGGTGAAAAACCGGAACGAGTGAGCACAGCAGCGCCCCCGACCGCTGCGAACAGCGGACGGAGTACGGCGTGCGATTCAGGGCTGTCCCGGGCCACCCCATACACAGGACGACCGACCCCAAGGGCGGGACGGCCGACACCGAGCCAGGGCCGCCCGGCCCCCTGCGCAGGACGACTCGGCGTGCCGTACTGCTCGGCGGTGCCGTCGCCGCGGTTGCCGCGGCGGTCGGGTGCGGGCCCTCGCGGTCCTCCGGGGCAGCCACCGCCGCGCCCTCCCCCGCCTCCGGAAAGCCCGCCGTCCAGGGCCGGCACGCCCTGCTCATGCAGGTCCTCGCGCACCCCGACGACGACCTGTACTTCATGAACCCGGACACCCAGTACGCCGTCGCCGCGGGCGTCCCCCTCGTCTGCGTGTACGTCACCGCCGGTGAGGCCGACGGCGTCAACAAGATCCCCGGGCAGCCGCATCCGCCCGCCGACAAGGCCGCCTACTCCTCAGCGCGCCACCAAGGCCTGCGGCAGAGCTATGCCGCACAGCTCGGGCTCCCCCTCTTCACCCCGTGGAACAAGTCCGTCGCCGCACTGCCCGGCGGGCACCTCGCCGAGGTCAACTCCCTTGAGAACGAAGGGCGTCGCGTCGACCTGGTCCATCTCAACCTGGCCATGCACACGCCCTTCGGGCACATGGGCGTACCGGCGCTCTGGCGGGAGCGGGGCCTCGCGCTCGGCACGGTCGTCGCCGACGGTTCACCGCTGAGCACGGTCCAGTCGTACGACCACGACGGCCTCCTCGACGTCCTCGTCGGCCTCTTCGAGCGGTACCGCCCCACGCTCGTGCACACGCTCGACCCCGACCCGGACATCCAGCACAGCGACCCCGTCACCCGGATCCACGACAGCGAGCAGCCCGGCTACTCCGACCACGCCGACCACACCGCCGTCGCCTCCTTCACCTGGGCCGCGATGGCCCGCTGGGCCCGGACCTCCGCCGGCGGCCCGCCGCCGTTCGCCACCGTCGCCTTCCGCGGCTACTACAACCACCACTGGCCCGACAACCTCCCCCCGGCCGTCCTGCGCCCCAAGGCCGCCCACCTGGTCCCCTACGGCGCCGCCCCGCACTGGGAGTGCGGGAACCCGGCCGGCTGCGGTGACTACAACGTGGGCGGCGAGCGGCCGCTGCGCAACCGCAAGGGCTGGGTGCGCTCCACCCACTACCGCTATCCCGGCCCGCGGCTCGCGCTGGCCGAGGAGGCGGACGGCCGGCTGACCGCGTACGGCGTGCTCGGGATGCGCGCGGTGCGCTGGCGCGAGACCCCCGAGGGCACCTTCGGCGACGCCGTCGACCTGGGCGGCGGGCCGCTCGCGCCCGTGCTCGGTGCCGCCGCCCTCGACGACGGACGGCAGCTCCTGTTCGGGCTGCGGCTGGCCGCTGTCGAGGGGCGGGGCGGGCCGGACGTCCGCGAGATCGTGCTGCTCGAACAGGCCGCCCGGGGCGGCGGTTTCCGGGCGTGGACCGGGCTCGGGAACCCCGAAGGCGACGACGACCGCGGTCGTCGTATCGGGACACCCGTCGCCGTCACCGGCCGCGACGGACGCGTCCACCTCTTCGTACGCAACGCCGATCACGGCGTCAGCACGCGGGTGCGCGGGCGGGACGGCCGCTGGTCGCCGTGGCGGGACCTCGGCGGCGGGCAGATACAGGACGGGCTGACCGCCGTCGTCGGCTCGGACGGCGAGGTGCGTGTGTACGCGCCCGGGCGCGACACCGTCCACCAGTGGACCCCGGACGGGCCGGTGACGCCCGGCACCTCGGGGACCGGGTCCCTGCCCGCGCCGGCCGACGCGATAGCCGTGTCCGGCGACCGCCTCTACTACCGGCCGCCCGCCTCGACGTCCCTGATAGCCACGGACGGTCCCACCGTCGTCTTCCCCGGCTACGGTCCGGTGAGTGCCGCCGGCTCCTACCTCCTCGGCCGCGGCGTCGACGGCGCGCTCCGGCTCCTGCACGACGGCCGGGCCACCCGGGCGGTGCCGGCGCGGACCACCCTGGACGGCCCCGCCCTCCGCCTCACCCGCCGCGGCCCGGCCGCGGCGGGCCTGTCCCCGGACGCCCGGCCCTGGCTGTGGCGGGCCCGCCGCTCGGGCACGGGCACGGGCGCCGGATCCTCCGCTCAGAAGGTCTGAGCCGCCCCCTAGGGCCTGTCGGCTTGGCCCGCCGCTGCCGCCGCTGCCGCCGCCCGCAGGCTCGCCAGTACCGCAGTCAGCACCGGATCGTCGTCCGATCCCGCCCGTACCGCCGCGAAGACGTGCCGCGTGGGCGACGGCCCGGCCGGGGTGCGCAGGACCAGACCCGGCCGGTGCAGTGGCTGCGCGAGGCGCGGGACCAGCGCGACACCCAGACCCGCCTCGACGAGCGCGGCGAGCGACTGCCAGTCGTTGACGGCGTGCCGGATGTCCGGCGTGAAGCCGTTCGCCGCGCACACCGACCTGGTGATCGCCCCGCAGCAGCTGCGGGCGTCCCCGACGATCCAGGCGTCGCCCGCCAGCTCCCGCAGCCCCACCTCCGGCCGGCCCGCACAGGGGTGGTCCCGGGGCAGCGCCAGGTCCAGGACGTCGGTCGACAGGTCGGTGCGCGCGTAGCGGCGGTCCGTGTGGGGCGGCGCGGCCGCGAAGTCCACCGCCACCGCGATGTCGACCTCGCCGGCGTCGAGCCGGGTGAACAGGTCCGGGGGTTCGGCCTCGACCACCGCGACCCGCACCCGCGGATGATGCTCGGCCAACCGGCCCAGCGCGTTTGGCAGCAGCCCGCTGACGGCGCTGGAGAACGCCCCGACCGTCACCGCCCCACGGCGCCCCTCCTCCCACGCGGCGAGATCGGCACGGGCCCGCTCCCACTGCGCGGCCATCACCTCGGCGTGCTCCAGCAGCACCCGCGCCTGCCCGGTCAGCCGCGCCCCGCGCCCCTGCCTGACGATCAGCGGGACCCCCACCTCCCGGGCCAGCGCCGCCAGCTGCTGCGACACGGCGGAGGGCGTCAGATGCAGCGCCTCGGCGGTACGGGCCAGGCTCCCGCGCCGCTCCAGTTCCCGCAGCACACCGAGCCGTCGCAGATCGACCGTGAAGGAGTTCCTTACCGGTTCCATCCAGAGACATTAACTGGACCTGCATGATCGCTCCGGCCCATCATCGAGGCCATGAGCACACCCCCGATCACCGGCGAGCACGGCTTCCTGCTCCTCCACGGCTGGCAGAACCGCCGCCCCGCCGCCCACTGGCAGAGCTGGCTCGCCGACCGCCTCACCGCCCGGGGCCACGCGGTCACCCACCCCCAGCTCCCCGAGCCCGACGACCCCGACCTGGACACCTGGCTGGGCGAACTCCGCACCCACCTCACCGCCTCGCGGCCCCGCACCGTCGTCTGCCACAGCCTCGCCTGCCTGCTGTGGCTGCACGCGGCCGCCCGCGGTCTCGTCCCCGCCCCCGTGGACCGGGTGCTGCTCGTCGCCCCGCCGTCCGGCAGCGTGCTCAAGGGGTACGCGGAGGTCGCGGCCTTCGCTCCCCCTCCCGTGACGCCCGCGCACCTCGCCGCCGCGGCCACGTACACCCGTCTCGTCGCCGCCGACAACGACCCCTACTGCCCGGACGGCGCCGCGGCCGTGTACGCCGAACCCCTCGGCCTGCCCGTCGACGTCCTGCCCGGCGAGGCCCACCTCGACCTGGACGCGGGCTACGGCTCCTGGCCCTCGCTCCTCGACTGGTGCCTCGACCCGTCGAACAGCACGCCCGTCACGCCCCGCTGACCGCCCGCAGGGTGCGCGCGAGCTCGTGGTACGCGGTGGATTTCGCGTTCACGCCCTCCACGCTGTAGTCACCTCCCACTTCATGACGTTCTCCGCGGTCACCGAGCTGAACTCGCGCCCGGTCGTCGCCCGGCACGTCGCGTCGTCGGCCGGCGTCGTCATGTCGGACACGGCAAAGGGGCCCGTACGACCGAAATCATTACGGACCCCTATCAATGAGCTCGCGAGGAGCTACCAGGTCAGACCGACAAGAACTACTTGTTGATCTTGGTGACCTGGCCGGCGCCCACGGTCCGGCCACCCTCACGGATGGCGAACTTCAGGCCCTCCTCCATGGCGACGGGCTGGATGAGCTCAACGGTCATCTCAGTGTTGTCGCCGGGCATGACCATCTCCGTGCCCTCGGGGAGGGTCACAACACCGGTCACGTCAGTCGTACGGAAGTAGAACTGCGGACGGTAGTTGTTGAAGAACGGCGTGTGGCGGCCACCCTCGTCCTTGGACAGGATGTAGGCCTGGGCCTCGAACTCGGTGTGCGGCGTGACCGAACCGGGCTTGATGATGACCTGGCCGCGCTCGACGTCCTCGCGCTTGATGCCACGGAGGAGCAGACCGACGTTCTCACCGGCCTGGCCCTCGTCGAGCAGCTTGCGGAACATCTCGATGCCGGTGACCGTGGTGGTGGTCTTCTCGGTCTTGATACCGACGATGTCGACGGTCTCGTTGACCTTGAGGACACCACGCTCGATACGACCGGTGACGACCGTGCCACGACCGGTGATCGTGAAGACGTCCTCGATCGGCATCAGGAACGGCTTGTCGACGTCACGCTCGGGCTGCGGGATGTTCTCGTCGACGGCCTTCATCAGGTCGAGGACGGACTGGCCCCACTCCTTGTCGCCCTCAAGGGCCTTGAGCGCCGAGACCTTGACGACCGGAAGGTCGTCGCCCGGGAACTCGTACTCGGAGAGCAGCTCACGAACCTCGAGCTCGACGAGCTCCAGGATCTCCTCGTCGTCCACCATGTCGGCCTTGTTCAGGGCGACAACGATGTAGGGGACGCCGACCTGGCGGGCCAGGAGCACGTGCTCCTTGGTCTGCGGCATCGGGCCGTCGGTGGCCGCGACCACGAGGATGGCGCCGTCCATCTGCGCCGCACCCGTGATCATGTTCTTGATGTAGTCCGCGTGACCGGGGCAGTCGACGTGGGCGTAGTGACGCGTCTCCGTCTGGTACTCGACGTGCGCGATGGAGATCGTGATACCGCGCTGGCGCTCCTCAGGAGCCTTGTCGATCTGGTCGAAGGCCGAGGCCTCGTTCAGGTCGGGGTACGCGTCGTGCAGCACCTTGGTAATGGCGGCCGTGAGGGTCGTCTTACCGTGGTCAATGTGACCGATGGTGCCGATGTTGACGTGCGGCTTAGTCCGCTCGAACTTCGCCTTCGCCACTGGGTCCTCCTGTGGAGTGGTTCTGGTACGCCTTACTCATCGGCGCCAGGTGATCTTTGCTGGGATGCCGCCCGCCGGGGTTTTCCCCTGCCGGGTGAGCCCCGGCGGTCGGTGTCAAGCCTAAAGCGTGTAAACGGGGTGTGTTACTCGCCCTTGGCCTTCGCGATGATCTCCTCGGCGACGTTCCGGGGAACCTCGGCGTAGGAGTCGAACTGCATCGAGTAGCTTGCGCGACCCGAGGTCTTGCTGCGGAGGTCGCCGACGTAGCCGAACATCTCCGAGAGGGGCACGAGGCCCTTCACGACGCGGGCGCCGCTGCGCTCCTCCATGGCCTGGATCTGGCCACGGCGGGAGTTGAGGTCGCCGATGACATCACCCATCGACTCCTCGGGCGTGGTGACCTCGACGGCCATCATCGGCTCGAGCAGCACGGGGCTGGCCTTACGCGCGGCCTCCTTGAAGGCCTGCGAACCGGCGATCTTGAACGCGAGCTCGGAGGAGTCGACCTCGTGGTAGGCACCGTCGAGAAGCGTGACGCGGACGCCCGTCATCTCGTAGCCCGCGAGGATGCCGAACTGCATGGCCTCCTGCGCACCGGCGTCCACCGACGGGATGTACTCCCGCGGGATACGGCCACCGGTGACCTTGTTCACGAACTCGTACGCCGGACCATCGGTCTCGGTGATGGGCTCGATCGCGATCTGCACCTTGGCGAACTGACCGGTACCACCGGTCTGCTTCTTGTGGGTGTAGTCCACGCGCTCGACGGTCTTGCGGATCGTCTCACGGTAGGCGACCTGCGGCTTACCGACGTTGGCCTCGACCTTGAACTCACGGCGCATACGGTCGACCAGCACCTCGAGGTGCAGCTCGCCCATACCACCGATGATGGTCTGGCCGGTCTCCTCGTCCGAGTGAACCTGGAAGGAGGGGTCCTCCTCCGCGAGACGCTGGATGGCGACACCCAGCTTCTCCTGGTCACCCTTGGACTTGGGCTCGATGGCGACCTGAATGACCGGCGCCGGGAAGTCCATGGACTCCAGGATGACCGGGTTCTTGTCGTCCGAAAGCGTCTCACCCGTGGTGGTCTGCTTCAGGCCCATCACGGCGACGATGTCGCCGGCGCCCACCGCCTCGATCTCCTCACGCTTGTTCGCGTGCATGCGGTAGATCTTGCCGATGCGCTCCTTCTTGCCCTTGACGGAGTTCAGCACGGCAGTGCCGGACTCCAGGCGGCCCGAGTAGACCCGGACGAAGGTGAGCTTGCCGAGGTGCGGGTCGCTCATGATCTTGAACGCGAGGGCGGACAGCGGCTCGTCCTCGGACGGCTTGCGCTTGACCACGACCTCGGGGTCCTTGACGTCGTGGCCCTCGATGGCCTCGACGTCAAGCGGGGTCGGGAGGTAGCGCACGACCGCGTCGAGCAGGGGCTGAACGCCCTTGTTCTTGAACGCGGTGCCACAGAACACCGGGGTGACCGTGACGCCGTCACCCTTGCCGGACGCGATGGTGATGCGACGGATCGCGGCGTACAGCTGCTCCTCGGTGGGCTCCTGGCCCTCCAGGAACAGCTCCATGATCTCGTCGTCGTTCTCCGCGACGGTCTCGACCAGCTTGCCGCGGTACTCCTCGGCAGCCTCGGCGTGCGTGGCGGGGATGTCGACGACGTCGTACATCTCGCCCTTCGCCGCCTCGGCGGACCACACGAGCGCCTTCATGCGGACCAGGTCCACAACGCCCTTGAAGTCCATCTCGGCACCGATCGGCAGCTGCATGATGATCGGAACGGCACCGAGCCGGTCCTTGATCATGTCCACACAGCGGTGGAACTCGGCGCCGGTACGGTCCAGCTTGTTCACGAAGCAGATGCGCGGCACGCCGTAACGGTCGGCCTGACGCCACACCGTCTCGGACTGCGGCTCAACACCGGCGACACCGTCGAACACCGTGACGGCACCGTCGAGGACGCGCAGCGAGCGCTCCACCTCGACCGTGAAGTCGACGTGCCCCGGGGTGTCGATGATGTTGATCGTGTAGTCGTTGTCCTCGAGCGGCCAGTGACAGGTGGTGGCAGCAGAGGTGATCGTGATGCCACGCTCCTGCTCCTGCTCCATCCAGTCCATGGTGGCAGCGCCGTCGTGGACCTCACCGATCTTGTAGCTGACGCCGGTGTAGAAGAGGATCCGCTCGGTGGTGGTCGTCTTACCCGCGTCGATGTGGGCCATGATCCCGATGTTGCGGACCTTGGCCAGGTCAAGTGAAGTGGTAGCCATAAGGCTTCAGTCTTCTCTCGGTCTCGATGTGGGTTGCGACTACCAGCGGTAGTGCGCGAAGGCCTTGTTGGACTCGGCCATCTTGTGGGTGTCCTCGCGCTTCTTCACAGCGGCACCAAGGCCGTTGGAGGCGTCGAGAAGCTCGTTGAGCAGACGCTCGGTCATGGTCTTCTCGCGACGGGCGCGGGAGTAACCGACGAGCCAGCGCAGGGCGAGCGTGTTGGCACGACCGGGCTTGACCTCGATCGGAACCTGGTACGTCGCGCCACCGACACGGCGGGACTTGACCTCGAGGGTCGGCTTGATGTTCTCCAGCGCGCGCTTCAGCGTGATGATCGGGTCGTTGCCCGTCTTCTCACGCAGACCCTCCATGGCGCCGTAGACGATGCGCTCGGCGGTGGAGCGCTTGCCGTTCAGCAGCACCTTGTTGATGAGCGACGTGACAAGAGGAGAACCGTAGACCGGGTCGATGATGACCGGGCGCTTCGGGGCGGGGCCCTTACGAGGCATTCTTACTTCTCCTTCTTGGCGCCGTAGCGGCTGCGGGCCTGCTTGCGGTTCTTGACACCCTGGGTGTCGAGCGAACCACGGATGATCTTGTAGCGAACACCCGGCAGGTCCTTCACACGGCCGCCGCGCACGAGCACGATGGAGTGCTCCTGCAGGTTGTGTCCCTCACCCGGAATGTAAGCAGTGACCTCGATCCCGCTGGTCAGACGCACACGCGCGACCTTACGCAGGGCCGAGTTCGGCTTCTTCGGGGTGGTCGTGAACACACGCGTGCAGACGCCCCGACGCTGAGGAGAACCCTCAAGTGCGGGCGTCTTGTTCTTCTCGACCTTGTCCTGCCGGCCCTTCCGGACCAGCTGCTGGATCGTAGGCACTACTTCTCCGGTTTCTGTGTGCCGAATGGTGAAGCTAACCTGGAACATTGCCGACCCACGCGGTCGGGTGTGTCGAATGCTGCAGACTCTCGCCGTGAAGCAAAAGGGCGCAGATTACGGTGGCCGGTGACGGCTCCCCTTGTGCGGTTGAAGGCACGCACGAGAGCCAGGGCACACCCCAGGCACAAGGTCTGAGCGTACCTACCTCATACGCTGCGGTCAAAACAAATGGACCGCACTAGCATCACTGAGCGGATCATGCCAAGGCCCTGAGCCCTTGGGGATCTTCATCCGGACGCCAGCGCCGCGGCTATCAGGACCGTCAGGAGCAGGGCCCAGCCCGCGACCGACAGCCAGCCCAGCACGAGACCGGCCATCGCGAAACCCTCGCCGCCCTCGCCGGTGCGACGCATCTCGGAGCGCGCCGTATGGCCCAGGATCACGGCGGGGACGCCCGTGACGCCGGCCGTCATCAGGGTGAGGACACCGCAGACCATGGCGGCGACCGCCTTGCCGTTCGTCGCCGGGGGCGGGGCGGGCAGGAACGTCCGCGGCACCGGCCCGGAGGCCGCCGACAGGGGTACGGGGCCCTGCGGGAGGTCTCCCACCAGCACGGCCAGCTCACCCACCGTACGGGCCGCGTACGCCCGTGCGACCCGCTTCTCGAACTCGGCCTGCTCCAGGCGTCCCTCCCCGAAGCCCGCCCGGAGCACATCCACGGCACGCTCACGGTCGGCATGCGAGGCGAGCATCGCCGGCGCGCCTTGCCCCTGCCACGGCTGCGGACCGTTCTGCCCCTGCCACGGCTGCCATGGCGTCGGGTACGACACGGGCACACCTCCCCCGGACGGCTGGATCCCTCCATCATGCTCCAACGAGGCATTTCCGGCACAGGTTCCCGACCAGTCCCTGCAGGGCCCCCACAGCCCCGTACAGGCGGTGTGGGCACGGCGGTCCGCGGCCCCCCGGGAACGCCGACGGGCGGCCACCCCGAAGGGTGACCGCCCGTCAGTCAGACGTACGCCTTACTGGTTGTACGGACCGTAGTCGTAGTCCTCCAGCGGAACGGCCTGGCCGGAGCCCGTGCCGAACGGCGAGTAGTCGATGTCGTCGTAGCCGACGGCCGAGTACATCGCGGCCTTGGCCTCCTCGGTCGGCTCGACCCGGATGTTGCGGTAGCGGGACAGACCCGTACCGGCCGGGATGAGCTTACCGATGATGACGTTCTCCTTGAGGCCGATCAGGGAGTCGGACTTGGCGTTGATCGCCGCGTCCGTCAGAACCCTGGTCGTCTCCTGGAAGGACGCCGCCGACAGCCACGACTCGGTCGCCAGCGAGGCCTTGGTGATACCCATCAGCTGCGGACGGCCGGAGGCCGGGTGGCCGCCTTCCTGGACCACACGACGGTTCTCGGTCTCGAACTTCGAGCGCTCGACCAGCTCGCCGGGCAGCAGCTCCGCGTCGCCCGACTCGATGATCGTCACCCGGCGCAGCATCTGCCGGATGATGATCTCGATGTGCTTGTCGTGGATCGACACACCCTGCGAGTTGTAGACCTTCTGGACCTCGCCGACCAGGTGGACCTGGACGGCACGCTGACCCAGGATGCGCAGCACGTCGTGCGGGTTGGTGGCACCCACGGTGAGCTTCTGGCCCACCTCGACGTGCTCGCCCTCGGTCACCAGGACACGGGCGCGCTTCGAGATCGGGAACGCCGTCTCGTCGCTGCCGTCGTCCGGGGTGACGACGATCTTCTTGGTCTTCTCGGTCTCCTCGATCCGCACGCGGCCGGAGGCCTCGGAGATCGGGGCGACACCCTTCGGCGTACGGGCTTCGAAGAGCTCGACGACACGGGGCAGACCCTGGGTGATGTCGTCACCGGCCACACCACCGGTGTGGAAGGTACGCATCGTCAGCTGGGTACCGGGCTCACCGATGGACTGGGCGGCGATGATGCCGACCGCCTCACCGATGTCGACCAGCTTGCCGGTGGCCAGCGAACGGCCGTAGCACATGGCGCAGGTGCCGACCTGGGACTCACAGGTCAGGATCGAACGGGTCTTGACCTCCTCGACACCGTGGTGCACCAGCTGGTCGATGAGCACGTCGCCGAGGTCCACGTTGGCCGGCGCGATCACCTTGCCGTCGATGACGACGTCCTCGGCGAGCATGCGGGCGTAGACGCTGGTCTCGACGTCGTCCGTCTTGCGCAGCACGCCGTCGGCGCCGCGCTCGGCGATCTTCAGCTTCAGACCGCGCTCGGTGCCGCAGTCCTCCTCGCGGATGATGACGTCCTGCGAGACGTCCACCAGACGACGGGTCAGGTAACCCGAGTCGGCGGTACGCAGGGCGGTGTCCGCCAGACCCTTACGGGCACCGTGCGTGGAGATGAAGTACTCCAGCACGGACAGACCCTCACGGAACGACGCCTTGATGGGACGGGGAATCGTCTCGTTCTTGGCGTTCGACACCAGACCACGCATACCGGCGATCTGACGCATCTGCATCATGTTTCCTCGGGCACCCGAGTCAACCATCATGAAGATGGGGTTCGTCTTCGGGAAGTTCGCGTTCATCGCCTCGGCAACCTCGTTGGTCGCCTTGGTCCAGATCGCGATGAGTTCCTGCGTGCGCTCGTCCTTGGTGATCAGACCGCGCTCGTACTGCTTCTGGACCTTCTCGTCCTGCGCCTCGTAGCCCTTGACGATCTCCTTCTTCGCCTCGGGAACGACGATGTCGGAGATGGCCACGGTGACGCCGGAGCGGGTCGCCCAGTAGAAGCCGGCCGCCTTCAGGTTGTCGAGCGTCGCCGCCACGATGACCTTGGGGTAGCGCTCGGCGAGGTCGTTGACGATCTCGGAGAGCTGCTTCTTGCCGACCTCGTAGTCGACGAACGGGTAGTCCTCGGGCAGCAGCTCGTTGAAGAGCGCGCGGCCCAGGGTCGTCCGCAGGCGGAAGGTGTCACCCTGCTGCCACTCCGGCTCGCCCTCCTCGCGGGCCGGCGGGGTCCAGCCGCGCGGCGGGATGGTGCCCACCGGGAAGCGGATGTCCACGCGGGACTGCAGCGAGAGCTCGCCGGCGTCGAACGCCATGATCGCCTCGGCGACGGACGCGAAGGAGCGCTCCTCGCCCTTGACGTTGCGCAGCGCACCGTCGGTGGTCAGGAAGAACAGACCGAGGACCATGTCCTGGGTCGGCATCGTGACCGGGCGGCCGTCGGCCGGCTTGAGGATGTTGTTCGAGGACAGCATCAGGATGCGGGCCTCGGCCTGCGCCTCCGCGGAGAGCGGCAGGTGCACGGCCATCTGGTCACCGTCGAAGTCCGCGTTGAACGCGGTGCAGACGAGCGGGTGGATCTGGATGGCCTTGCCCTCGACCAGCTGCGGCTCGAAGGCCTGGATGCCGAGGCGGTGCAGCGTGGGCGCACGGTTCAGCAGAACCGGGTGCTCCGCGATGACCTCTTCCAGGACGTCGTACACGACCGTGCGGCCGCGCTCGACCATCCGCTTCGCCGACTTGATGTTCTGCGCGTGGTTCAGGTCGACCAGGCGCTTCATCACGAACGGCTTGAAGAGCTCCAGCGCCATGGCCTTGGGCAGACCACACTGGTGCAGCTTCAGCTGCGGACCGACGACGATCACGGAACGCGCGGAGTAGTCCACACGCTTACCGAGCAGGTTCTGACGGAAACGACCCTGCTTACCCTTCAGCATGTCGCTGAGGGACTTCAGCGGACGGTTGCCGGGGCCCGTGACCGGGCGACCACGACGGCCGTTGTCGAAGAGGGCGTCGACCGCCTCCTGGAGCATGCGCTTCTCGTTGTTCACGATGATCTCGGGCGCGCCGAGGTCGAGAAGCCGCTTCAGGCGGTTGTTGCGGTTGATCACGCGGCGGTACAGGTCGTTCAGGTCGGAGGTCGCGAAGCGGCCACCGTCCAGCTGCACCATCGGACGCAGGTCCGGCGGGATGACCGGCACGCAGTCGAGCACCATGCCCTTGGGGCTGTTGCTGGTCTGCAGGAACGCGGAGACGACCTTGAGGCGCTTGAGCGCACGGGTCTTCTTCTGGCCCTTGCCGGTACGGATGATCTCGCGGAGGCGCTCGGCCTCCTCGTCGAGGTCGAAGGACTCCAGACGCTTCTGCAGCGCCGCGGCACCCATCGAACCGTCGAAGTACGTGCCGAAGCGGTCACGCAGCTCGCGGTAGAGGAGCTCGTCGCCCTCGAGGTCCTGGACCTTGAGGTTCTTGAAGCGGGTCCACACCTCGTCGAGACGGTCGATCTCGCGCTGCGCACGGTCGCGCAGCTGCTTCATCTCACGCTCGGCACCCTCGCGCACCTTGCGGCGCACGTCGGCCTTGGCGCCCTCGGCCTCCAGCTCGGCCAGGTCGGTCTCGAGCTTCTTGGCGCGGGCCTCGAGGTCGGAGTCGCGGCGGTTCTCGATCTGCTGACGCTCGACGGAGACGTGCGCCTCCAGCGAGGGCAGGTCGCGGGTGCGACGCTCGTCGTCGACGTACGTGATCATGTACGCCGCGAAGTAGATGACCTTCTCGAGGTCCTTCGGGGCGAGGTCGAGCAGGTAGCCGAGGCGCGACGGGACGCCCTTGAAGTACCAGATGTGGGTGACGGGAGCGGCCAGTTCGATGTGGCCCATCCGCTCACGACGCACCTTGGCGCGAGTGACCTCGACGCCGCAGCGCTCGCAGATGATGCCCTTGAAGCGGACACGCTTGTACTTACCGCAGTAGCACTCCCAGTCCCGGGTCGGACCGAAGATCTTCTCGCAGAAGAGTCCGTCCTTTTCGGGCTTGAGGGTGCGGTAGTTGATGGTCTCGGGCTTCTTGACCTCGCCGTGGCTCCACTGACGGATGTCGTCAGCGGTGGCCAGACCGATCCGGAGCTCATCGAAGAAGTTGACGTCGAGCACTATGCGTCAATCCCTCTCAGGGTTGTAAGTCATGGGGTCTGATACGGGGGTCCTGGGGCCGGCCGGAGGCTCAGGGATCTTCATCGCTGAGCCTCCGGACCGGACTCCCGTCAGACCTCTTCGACGCTGCTCGGCTCGCGCCGGGACAGGTCGATGCCAAGCTCCTCCGCCGCGCGGAAGACGTCCTCGTCGGTGTCGCGCATCTCGATGGACATGCCGTCCGAGGACAGCACCTCCACGTTGAGGCACAGGGACTGCATCTCCTTGATGAGCACCTTGAAGGACTCAGGGATGCCGGGCTCGGGAATGTTCTCGCCCTTGACGATGGCCTCGTAGACCTTCACGCGGCCGGTGACGTCGTCGGACTTGATGGTCAGCAGCTCCTGGAGGGCGTAAGCGGCGCCATAAGCCTCAAGCGCCCACACCTCCATCTCACCGAAGCGCTGGCCACCGAACTGGGCCTTACCACCCAGCGGCTGCTGGGTGATCATCGAGTACGGACCGGTCGAGCGGGCGTGCAGCTTGTCGTCGACCAGGTGGTGCAGCTTCAGGATGTACATGTAGCCGACCGAGATCGGCTCCGGGAACGGCTCGCCGGAGCGGCCGTCGAACAGCGGCGCCTTGCCGGTCGGGAGCACCATGCGCTCTCCGTCGCGGTTCGGGATCGTGTGCTGCAGCAGACCCGCGAGCTCGTCCTCACGCGCACCGTCGAAGACGGGGGTGGCGACGTTGGTGCCCGGGGCGACCTGGTCGGCCTCGATGGCCTGCAGGCGCTGCGCCCAGTCGTCGGCGAGTCCGGAGACGTCCCAGCCGCGGCTGGCGAGCCAGCCGAGGTGGATCTCCAGGACCTGTCCCGGGTTCATTCGGGACGGGACACCGAGGGGGTTGAGGATGATGTCGACCGGGGTGCCGTCCTCCAGGAACGGCATGTCCTCGATCGGCAGGATCTTCGAGATGACACCCTTGTTGCCGTGGCGGCCGGCGAGCTTGTCACCGTCCGTGATCTTGCGCTTCTGCGCCACGTAGACACGAACCAGCTGGTTCACGCCCGGCGGCAGCTCGTCGCCCTCTTCACGGTCGAAGACGCGGACGCCGATGACCTTGCCGATCTCGCCGTGCGGCACCTTCAGCGAGGTGTCGCGCACCTCGCGCGCCTTCTCACCGAAGATCGCGCGGAGCAGGCGCTCCTCCGGGGTCAGCTCGGTCTCACCCTTGGGCGTGACCTTGCCGACCAGGATGTCGCCGGCGACGACCTCGGCACCGATACGGATGATGCCGCGCTCGTCGAGGTCGGCGAGGACCTCCTCGGAGACGTTCGGGATGTCCCGGGTGATCTCCTCGGGGCCGAGCTTGGTGTCACGGGCGTCGACCTCGTGCTCCTCGATGTGGATCGAGGAGAGGACGTCGTCCTGCACGAGGCGCTGCGACAGGATGATCGCGTCCTCGTAGTTGTGACCCTCCCACGGCATGAACGCCACGAGCAGGTTCTTGCCGAGCGCCATCTCGCCGTTCTCGGTCGCCGGGCCGTCGGCCAGAACCTGGCCGGCGATGACCCGGGCGCCCTCGTCCACGACAACCTTCTGGTTGACGGACGTGCCCTGGTTGGAGCGGGAGAACTTGTGCAGGCGGTACGTGGTGTACGTGCCGTCGTCGTTGGCGGTGGTGACGTAGTCCGCGGAGACCTCCTGGACCACACCGTCCTTCTCCGACTTGAGCACGTCGCCGGCGTCGACGGCGCAGCGGTACTCCATGCCGGTGCCGACGAGCGGCGCCTCGGACTTGATCAGCGGCACGGCCTGACGCATCATGTTCGCGCCCATGAGGGCACGGTTGGCGTCGTCGTGCTCGAGGAACGGGATCATGGCGGTCGCGACCGACACCATCTGGCGCGGCGAGACGTCCATGTAGTCGACGTCGTCACCGGGGACGTAGTCGACCTCTCCGCCACGACGGCGGACCAGGACGCGGGTCTCCTCGAACCGGAAGTCGTCGCCGAGCGGCGCGTTGGCCTGCGCGATGACGAATCGGTCCTCTTCGTCGGCCGTCAGGTAGTCGACCTCGTCGGTGACGACACCGTCGGTGACCCGGCGGTACGGCGTCTCGACGAAACCGAACGCGTTGACGCGGCCGTAAGAGGCGAGCGAGCCGATCAGACCGATGTTCGGGCCTTCGGGGGTCTCGATCGGGCACATGCGGCCGTAGTGCGACGGGTGCACGTCACGGACCTCGAAGCCGGCCCGCTCACGGGAGAGACCACCCGGGCCAAGAGCCGACAGACGGCGCTTGTGAGTGAGACCCGACAGCGGGTTGTTCTGGTCCATGAACTGCGACAGCTGGCTGGTGCCGAAGAACTCCTTGATGGAGGCGACGACCGGCCGGATGTTGATCAGGGTCTGCGGCGTGATCGCCTCGACGTCCTGAGTCGTCATGCGCTCGCGGACGACGCGCTCCATACGAGCCAGACCCGTGCGGACCTGGTTCTGGATGAGCTCGCCGACGTTGCGCAGACGACGGTTGCCGAAGTGGTCGATGTCGTCGGTCTCGACGACGATCGAGGTGCCGTTGTCGCCAACGGTCTCGGTCTCACCGGCGTGCAGCTTCACCAGGTACTTGATCGACGAGATGATGTCCTCGACGGTCAGGATCCCGGCGTCCAGCGGCGCCTCGCCGCCCAGCTTCTTGTTGACCTTGTAGCGGCCGACCTTCGCGAGGTCGTAGCGCTTCGGGTTGAAGTAGAGGTTCTCAAGAAGCGTCTGCGCGGCCTCGCGGGTCGGGGGCTCGCCCGGACGCAGCTTGCGGTAGATGTCGAGCAGCGCGTCGTCCTGGCCCTGGGTGTGGTCCTTCTCCAGGGTGGCGCGCATGGACTCGTACTCGCCGAACTCCTCGAGGATCTGCTCGGTCGTCCAACCGAGAGCCTTCAGGAGAACGGTGACGGACTGCTTGCGCTTGCGGTCGATGCGGACACCGACCATGTCGCGCTTGTCGATCTCCATCTCCAGCCAGGCGCCCCGGGAGGGGATGACCTTGGCGGAGAAGATGTCCTTGTCGGACGTCTTGTCGATGGAGGAGTCGAAGTAGACACCCGGCGAGCGGACGAGCTGCGACACCACGACACGCTCGGTGCCGTTGATGACGAAGGTGCCCTTGTTGGTCATGAGCGGGAAGTCGCCCATGAAGACCGTCTGGGACTTGATCTCGCCGGTCTCGTTGTTGGTGAACTCGGCGGTGACGAAGAGCGGGGCCGCGTACGTGAAGTCGCGGTCCTTGCACTCGTCGATGGAGTTCTTCGGGGGCTCGAAGCGGTGGTCGCGGAACGTCAGGGACATCGACCCGGAGAAGTCCTCGATCGGAGAGATCTCCTCGAAGATCTCCTCCAGACCGGACTTGGTGGGGACGTCCTGTCCGCTGTCCAGAGCCGCCTCGACACGAGCCTTCCACGCGTCGTTGCCGAGCAGCCAGTCGAAGCTCTCGGTTTGCAGCGCAAGAAGGTTCGGAACCTCGAGGGGCTCCTTGATCTTTGCAAAGGAGATGCGCAGCGGGGCGGTGCTGGCGCCGTTGTTCGTATTCGCGGTCGAGGCAGTGCGCGAGGCGGCCAAGAGGGGGTCCTTCCGAGGGCTCGGACTCACTACGCGCGTACCGGCCCCCCACTGGGGCACCAGGACAGGCCGTTCCTGATTCGGCCAAAAGGCCAGGTCAGGGAGATCCGGTCATCGGTGCTCAAGCGAGGGCATGCCCCTGGTGACGGGCAGGAGGCAGCTAACAGGCAGCGCAAAGGGTCAGTGTAGCCACTAGGCACACTGATGTCCAGTGCGGGTTTTTTGAGACCCTCGTCGTTCTCAACCCCTGTTGCAAGCCACGCCCTCAATGCACATCGATACTGCCCTCTTCGCCGCCGATCCATGCCTCGGATCCGGATCGTTGTGGCGACGCGTCCTGAGAATTGCGCGCTGCGTGCAGTTCGTCAAGGCCCCCCATGCCCAAACCGGGTGCTGCCCTCGTCACGTGCAGCCCGTCTTGCTGCCTGTCACCGGCGGCCGGAGGCACAACGAAGATCACCATACTCGTCGCGACCGACAGTGCAAGGCAACCGACCTCCGACCCCCTGGAACGCCGAAGAGCGACCACCCAGTTGGGTGATCGCTCTTCGGTGCGCTCGCGTTACAGCCTCTCCAGGAGAGGCTGTATCAGCTCAGCAGGAGTCCGTGCGGACTCGTCGGGTCACTTGACCTCGACGGAGGCGCCGGCGCCCTTGAGGGACTCGGCAGCCTTCTCGGCGGCCTCCTTGGCGACCTTCTCGAGGACGGGCTTCGGAGCGCCGTCGACGAGGTCCTTGGCCTCCTTCAGACCCAGGGAGGTCAGCTCACGCACGACCTTGATGACCTGGATCTTCTTGTCGCCGGCACCCGTGAGGATGACGTCGAACTCGTCCTGCTCCTCGGCGGCCTCAGCGGCGGCGACGGGGCCGGCCGGGGCAGCGGCGACCGCGGCGGCGGCGGTGACGTCGAACTTCTCCTCGAACGCCTTCACGAACTCGGCGAGCTCGATGAGGGTGAGGGACTCGAACTGCTCGAGCAGCTCTTCCTGGGACAGCTTCGTCGCCATTTGGGCGATCCTTCCACTATTCGGCTGGTGCCGGATGTACTGGTGAGGCGGGCGTACGTTCGGCCCGCTACGACCGTCGCCTCAGGCGGCGGTCAATGCGCGAGCCGAATTACTCGGCACCGCCCTGCTCGGCCTTCTTGGCACGAAGCGCCTCCGCGGTGCGGACGAACTTCGAGGGAAGCGCCTGGAAGAGCGAGGCAGCCTGGGACTGCTTGCCCTTGAAGGCACCCGCCAGCTTGGCGAGCAGAACCTCGCGGGACTCGAGGTCCGCAAGCTTCTTGATCTCGTCGGCGGACAGCGCCTTGCCATCAAGGACACCGCCCTTGATGACGAGGTTCGGGTTGTCCTTGGCAAAGTCACGAAGACCCTTCGCCGACACCACCGGGTCACCGGTGATGAAGGCGACCGCCGTCGGACCGTTGAACAGGTCGTCGAGCGTGTTGATCCCGGCCTCGTTGGCCGCAATCTTGGTCAGCGTGTTCTTCACCACGGCGTACTGGGCGTCTTCACCGAGCGAACGGCGCAGCGTCTTGAGCTGCGCCACAGTGAGACCCCGGTACTCGGTCAGCACAGCGGCGTTCGAGCTGCGGAACTGGTCCGCGAGCTCGGCTACCGCGGCAGCCTTGTCGGGCCTTGCCATAGAGCGTCGGCCTCCTTCCGGGTGATGAGGACCGCTCAGAAGGGGCTGAGGAAAACGAAACGCCCCGGCGCAGGCGCACGGGGCTTCGCTCGACCGGTCGGGATCCTTTACGGAGCCTGTCCGGGAGCAATTCCACAGTCACCTGCGCGGGTCGTCCGCCGTTCAGCGGATCCTTCGGTCACCGCGCCCTCATCCGAGCACGTGGCAACGACCAGCGGTCTTTGGCTTCTCTGGGAGAGTACGCGAACGGGTTGCCGTCGGGCAAATCCGCTCGGTCGGCGCAGTCCTTGGCGTCCTGGAAGGACGTGCCGAGGACGAAGGTCTCGCCGCGCGCTGTCCCCGCGCCGGCCTTCCGGCCTTCCGCACGTCCCCGGAGGCGAGCAGGAGCTTCACCGACCGGTTCGGTGTGGTGTTCTGCCTCTGGCCCTTGAGGTACGCGCCAGAGCCGCCGGACAGCTTCGCCAGGTAGCCGTACGCGTACTTACATCGACGTGGCCCCGGCCTGGCGCATCGTGTCGGCCGTCATGGCGCCGGTGTACGTGAAAAGGGACGGGCCCCGCATCTCGAGAGGTTGCGGGGCCCGTGCACTTTTGACGCGTTCGCGACGCGGCTACCGGGGTGAGCGGGAGGCTCAGACGGCGGCCGGGTCCTCCTCGGTGAGGAGGTTGCGGGTGCGGTTCGAGTCGATCGGAATGCCGGGGCCGATCGTGGTGCTGATCGCGGCCTTCTTGATGTAGCGACCCTTGGCGGCGGACGGCTTCAGACGAAGGATCTCGTCGAGGGCCGCGCCGTAGTTCTCCACCAGCTGCGTGTCGTCGAAGGACGTCTTGCCGATGATGAAGTGCAGGTTCGAGTGCTTGTCGACGCGGAACTCGATCTTGCCGCCCTTGATCTCGTTGACGGCCTTGACGACGTCCGGAGTCACGGTGCCGGTCTTGGGGTTCGGCATGAGACCACGGGGACCGAGCACGCGGCCGAGGCGGCCGACCTTGCCCATGAGGTCCGGGGTGGCGACGACGGCGTCGAAGTCCAGACGGCCCTTCGACACCTCGTCGATGAGCTCGTCGGAGCCGACGATGTCGGCGCCCGCGGCACGAGCGGCCTCGGCACGGTCACCGGTCGCGAAGACCAGGACCCGGGCGGTCTTACCGGTGCCGTGCGGGAGGTTCACGGTGCCACGGACCATCTGGTCGGCCTTGCGCGGGTCGACACCCAGACGGAAGGCGACCTCGACGGTGCCGTCGAACTTGGACGTGGAGGTCTCCTTGGCGAGACGGACGGCCTCGAGCGGGGCGTAGAGCTTCTCCCGGTCGATCTTGGCGTCCGCAGCGCGGAGAGCCTTGCTGCGCTTGCTCACAACTGCTCCTGTGTGTTCTGAAAGGAGTCGTGGTACGGGCCGAGCAGGCCCTGCCACGGTGGTTCTACGAAGGTGGGGATCAGCCCTCGACCGTGATGCCCATGGAACGGGCGGTGCCGGCGATGATCTTCGACGCGGCGTCCAGGTCGTTGGCGTTGAGGTCGGGCAGCTTCGTGGTGGCGATCTCGCGGACCTGCGCCTGGGTGATCTTGGCGACCTTGGTCTTGTGCGGCTCGCCGGAGCCCTTCTCCACACCCGCAGCCTTGAGGATCATCTTGGCGGCCGGCGGAGTCTTGGTGATGAAGGTGAAGGAACGGTCCTCGTAGACCGTGATCTCCACCGGGATCACCCAGCCACGCTGCGACTCGGTCGCGGCGTTGTAGGCCTTGCAGAACTCCATGATGTTGACGCCGTGCTGACCCAGCGCCGGGCCGACCGGCGGAGCCGGGTTGGCGGCGCCGGCCTGGATCTGGAGCTTGATAAGCCCCGTGACCTTCTTCTTCTTGGGAGGCATGTGCTCTCTCCGGGTCCTAGTGAGAGTTTTCAGCCGTCCGGTCCGGATCATCCGGATGGAGGCATACCGCACAACGATAACGGGTATCTATGCGCGGCCAAAAACCGAGCAGGTCAGACCGGCTGCGAGAGCCCGTCTGACCTGTTCGGAAGACGTACGTCCAGAAGGTGTTAGTTCTTCTGGATCTGGTCGAACGAGAGCTCGACCGGGGTCTCGCGGCCGAAGATCTCGACGAGGCCCTTGACCTTCTTCGAGTCGGCGTTGATCTCGTTGATCGTCGCCTGCAGCGTCGCGAACGGGCCGTCGGTGACGGTGACCGAGTCGCCGACCTCGAAGTCCAGCACCTGGACCTCGACCTTGCGCTGCGGAGCGGGCTTGCCCTCGGCCTCGGCGGCCTCGCGGGCGGCCTTCTCCTCGGCCTCCGGGGCGAGCATCTTGACGATCTCGTCCAGGGTCAGCGGGTACGGGTCGTAGGCGTTGCCCACGAAGCCGGTGACACCGGGAGTGTTGCGGACGACGCCCCAGGACTCGTTCGTCAGGTCCATGCGCACCAGCACGTAGCCGGGGAGCTTGTTCTGGCGGATGGTCTTGCGCTCGCCGTTCTTGATCTGCGCGACCTCTTCCTGCGGCACCTCGGCCTGGAAGATGAAGTCCTCGACGTTCAGCGAGACGGCGCGCTGTTCGAGGTTGGTCTTCACGCGGTTCTCGTAACCGGCGTACGTGTGGATCACGTACCACTCGCCGGGAAGGGTGCGCAGTTCCTCGCGCAGAGCGGTGACGGGGTCGACCGGCTCAGCCTCTTCCTCGGCCTCCTCGGCCTCGTCGGAGACGGCCAGGTCCGCTGCGTCCACGTCGTCCTCGAGGTCCGTGCCGGACTCGTCCTCGACGTGCACGGCCGCCTCTTCGGCGGGCTCGCCGGCATCGGCGTCGGCAGCCTCAAACTCGTCCTCGACGTCCGCGCCCTCGACGATGTCGAGCTCGTCGTCAACGGACTCGACCGACTCGATGGCATCGTTCAGGTTCGGGTCAGACACGGTGGCTGCTTCTTCCTGGGTACATGGGGGTGGAACACGCGAAAGGGGCGCCGGGTACGGCGCCCTTCGCTTCTGGCTCAGCCGAAGACGTACTTGGCTGCGTGGTTGAGCCCATAGTCAATCACGGTCACCAGGGCGATCATGATGACGACGAAGACAATCACCACTGTCGTGTACGTCGTCAGCTGGTTTCGAGATGGCCAGACGACCTTGCGGAGTTCCGCGACAATCTGGCGGTAGAAGAGGGCAAGGCGCTTGAGCGGGCCCTTCTTGGCACGCTTACCGCCCTTGCGGGTCTTCTTCTTGGACTCCGGCGCCTCATCCTGGGCATCAGGCATGTCGATGGAGCCCACGGCGTCCGTCACTCGTCCTCACCTGATTCCGGGTCGTGGCCGTGCCGCGCCCGGTTGAGCCGCACGGCGGTGCAATGCTGTACGTACATGCGCACACATCCTGGCGAAGGAGTGTGTAGCAGGGCCGGAGGGACTTGAACCCCCAACCGCTGGTTTTGGAGACCAGTGCTCTACCAATTGAGCTACGACCCTTTGCTGTGTCCCCAACGTACCGCATCCGCCCGAGTGCTCGGTGTGCACCGGGTGAGTGCGGCCGGTGAAGGCCAACGAGGTGAGAGTGTACGTGGTCCGCGGCCGGTCGTCGAACAGAAAGTGTCCGTACGGGGATTGTGCGCCACTGTTCGATCCGTGTGCGGCGCGTGTGCGCTCCGTGTACGGCCGTTTGTTCAGTCTGTGAAACCCGTGTGCCGGGGGCGTTTCCGGTCTGAAACGATGGGTCCCATGAGCGCTGCAACCCCTCCCACCGAGCGCCGGGTCTCCGCCCGAGTCGGCGCGATCTCCGAGTCCGCCACCCTCGCCGTGGATGCCAAGGCCAAGGCCCTCAAGGCCGCCGGACGTCCGGTGATCGGCTTCGGCGCCGGTGAGCCCGACTTCCCGACCCCGGACTACATCGTCCAGGCCGCCATCGAGGCCTGCTCGAACCCGAAGTACCACCGCTACACGCCGGCCGGCGGCCTGCCCGAGCTGAAGGCCGCCATCGCCGCGAAGACGCTCCGCGACTCGGGCTACGAGGTGGACGCCTCGCAGGTCCTGGTCACCAACGGCGGCAAGCAGGCGATCTACGAGGCCTTCGCCGCGATCCTCGACCCGGGCGACGAGGTCATCGTCCCCGCGCCGTACTGGACCACCTACCCGGAGTCGATCCGTCTCGCCGGCGGTGTCCCCGTCGACGTCGTCGCCGACGAGACCACCGGCTACCGCGTCTCGGTCGAGCAGCTGGAGGCCGCCCGCACCGAGAACACCAAGGTGCTGCTCTTCGTCTCCCCGTCCAACCCGACGGGCGCGGTCTACACCCGCGAGCAGATCGAGGAGATCGGCCGCTGGGCCGCCGAGAAGGGCCTGTGGGTCCTGACCGACGAGATCTACGAGCACCTCGTCTACGGGGACGCCGAGTTCCACTCCCTGCCGGTGGTCGTGCCCGAGCTGGCCGACAAGTGCATCGTGGTCAACGGTGTCGCGAAGACGTACGCGATGACCGGCTGGCGCGTGGGCTGGGTCATCGGTCCCAAGGACGTCATCAAGGCCGCGACGAACCTCCAGTCGCACGCCACGTCGAACGTCTCCAACGTGGCGCAGGTCGCCGCGCTCGCCGCCGTGTCCGGCGATCTGACGGCCGTCGCCGAGATGCGCGAGGCCTTCGACCGCCGCCGCAAGACCATCGTGCGGATGCTGAACGAGATCGGCGGCGTCCTGTGCCCGGAGCCCGAGGGCGCGTTCTACGCGTACCCCTCGGTGAAGGCGCTGCTCGGCAAGGAGATCCGCGGCAAGCGCCCGCAGGACACGGTCGAGCTGGCCGCGCTGATCCTGGAGGAGGCCGAGGTCGCGGTCGTCCCCGGCGAGGCCTTCGGCACGCCGGGCTATCTGCGGCTGTCGTACGCCCTGGGTGACGAGGATCTGGTCGAGGGCGTCAGCCGGATTCAGAAGCTGCTGTCCGAGGCGAAGGACTGACGTTTTCGTACGCCTTCAGGGCGGCGATGTCGTTTTCGCGCTCCACGCGCGCGTGCGGGCCCGGGCCACTCGGTTTCGAGTGGCCCGGGCCCGTTTCTTCGTTCGGGCAAGCCCTCGTACAGGGAAAGCGCTACCGGCACGACACCCGCGTACGGCAAGATCCTGGAATGGAGCACGTACGTGATGTCTCTGAGTTGCCGAAGGCCCATCTGCACCTGCACTTCACCGGCTCGATGCGGCCGAGCACCCTGCTGGAGCTGGCCGACAAGTACGGCGTCCGGCTGCCCGACGCGCTGACCAGCGCAGAGCCGCCGAAGCTGCGGGCCACCGACGAGCGGGGCTGGTTCCGCTTCCAGCGGTTGTACGACGCGGCGCGGTCGTGCCTCAGAGAGCCCGAGGACATTCGGCGGCTCGTGCGCGAGGCCGCCGAGGAGGACATCAAGGACGGCTCCGGGTGGCTGGAGATCCAGGTCGATCCGACGTCGTACGCGCCCCGTCTGGGCGGCCTGATCCCCGCGATGGAGGTCATCCTGGACGCGGTGGACTCGGCGGCGCGGGAGACCGGTCTGGGCATGCGGGTGCTGGTGGCAGCGAACCGCATGAAGCATCCACTGGACGCGCGCACGCTGGCCCGCCTCGCCGTGCGGTACGCGGACCGCGGCATCGTCGGCTTCGGGCTCTCCAACGACGAGCGGCGGGGCATGGCGCGGGACTTCGACCGGGCCTTCGCGATCGCGCGCGAGGGCGGCCTCCTCGCGGCTCCGCACGGCGGCGAGCTGACCGGCCCGGCGTCGGTCAGGGACTGCCTGGACGACCTGGACGCCTCGCGGATCGGGCACGGAGTGCGGGCGGCCGAGGACCCGCGGTTGCTGAAGCGGCTCGCGGACCGGGGCATCACCTGCGAGGTCTGCCCGGCCTCCAACGTCGCCCTGGGGGTCTACGAGAAGCCCGAGGACGTACCCCTGAGGACTTTGTTCGAAGCCGGGGTGCCGATGGCGCTCGGCGCGGACGACCCGCTGCTGTTCGGCTCGCGGCTCGCCGCCCAGTACGACATCGCGCGCCGCCACCACGGCTTCACGGACGCCGAACTGGCCGAGCTGGCCCGGCAGTCGGTGCGGGGTTCGGCGGCGCCGGCGGACGTCAGCCGGAAGCTGCTGTCCGGGATCGACGACTGGCTGACGAGCCCGGCCGCCTGAAGGGGGAGACCTAGGACCTGTCCGGTCGATCACGGTGGAGGAAAGCAGCGGCGCCTTGTCAGCGCCGGTGAGCGGGGTGTGGTGCGTGCGGCTGCGAGGCGGAGGAGGGCGTCGACGCGGAGCGTCGGCAACCGACGACAACGCCGCAGATGTGCGTGCCACACCCCGCGTCTCCGCCGTGATCGACCGGACAGGTCCTAGAGCTCCACTCCGACGGTCACCGGCTCGTTGACCAGCGTGATCCCGAAGGCGTCGCGTACTCCGGCGACGACCTCGCGGGCCAGCGCGAGCAGGTCCTCGGTGGTGGCCTCGCCGCGGTTGGTGAGGGCCAGGGTGTGCTTGGTGGAGATACGGGCGGGTCCGCTGCCGTACCCCTTGGTGAAGCCGGACTTGTCGATCAGCCAGGCCGCGGACGTCTTGGTGCGCCCGTCGCCCGCCGGGTACGCGGGCGGCACGGCGTCGGCGCCGAGCCGCTCCCGCACGCGCGCATGGAACGCGGCGCACTCCGCCTCCGTGAGGATCGGGTTGGTGAAGAAGGACCCCGCCGACCAGGTGTCGTGGTCCTCGGGGTCGAGCACCATGCCCTTGCCGGAGCGCAGCCCCAGAACGGTCTCGCGGGCGGCGGCGAGCGGCACCCGGTCGCCGGGCTCCACGCCCAGCGCGCGGGCCGTCTCGGCGTACTTGACCGGGGCGCTCAGGCCGTCCGCGTCCTCCAGCTCGAAGCGGACACGCAGCACGACGTAGCGCTCGGGGTCGGCCTTGAAGCGGCTGTGGCGGTACGAGAACGCGCACTCGGCGTTCGGGATCGTGACCGTCTCGTGGGTCTTCCGGTCGTAGGCGATCACCTCGGTGATCGTCGACGACACCTCCTGACCGTACGCACCGACGTTCTGGATCGGCGTCGCGCCCGCTGAACCAGGGATTCCGGCGAGGCACTCGATCCCGGCGAGCCCGGCTTCGACGGTACGGGCGACCGCGTCGGTCCACACCTCACCGGCGGCCAGCTCCACCTTCGTACCGTCGAGTCCGAAGCCGGTCGTGGCGATCCGCAGGGCGGTGCCGGCGAAGCCCTTGTCGCCGATGACCAGGTTGGATCCGCCACCGATGAGCAGCAGCGGCGTACCGGAGTCGTCGGCCTCGCGGACGGCTGCGATCACTTCGGCGTCAGTCGTTGCGGTGATCAGCCGGGTCGCGGGACCCCCGAGCCGGAAGGTGGTCAGCGGGGCGAGCGGGGCATCGTGGAGTTCCTGCACGTGCACCAGAGTACGAGACGGGGTCGGCCGCTTTGGCACGCACGGGAAACGGCCCCGCCGGTCGGGCGGGGCCGTTTCTCTTTTGTACGCGGCTTGTGCGCGGCGCGTCTCTGTTCGTACGCGACGAGGGTTCGCTTTCCGGACTCAGTGGCCGGCCGTCTCCAGGACCGCCTTCTCGGCCGGCTCGGAGGCGGCGGCCGTGTCCGACGCGGAAGCAGTGGCCTCGGCCGCCTGCGCGCTGCGCCGGGTCGGGATGGCCAGCGCCGCGATCCCCGCGAGGGCCACCATGGAGGCGCCCACCACCAGCGCGGGCCGGAGGCCGTCGACGAAGTGCTGCGGGGTCTCGTAGCCGCCCTGGGCCGAGAAGATCGACGACATCACGGCGATGCCGAGCGCGCCGCCGACCTCGCGCAGGGCGTTGTTGGCGCCGGAGGCGATGCCCTGCTCCTGCGTCCGGACGCTGGACATGACCAGGGCGGAGGCCGGGGCGAAGTACAGGGACATCCCGATGCCGCTGATGATCAGCGCGGGCAGCTGGGCGGTGTACGTGGCGTCGGCGGCGACCACGGCGGCGTAGTACGCAAGCCCGGCGGCCTGGAGGAAGAGCCCGGCGGCGACGACCGGGCGGCCGCCGATCCGGTCGGAGAGGTAGCCGGCGATCGGCGCGACGAGCATCGGCATGCCGGTCCAGGGCAGCATCCGCACGCCCGCCTCGGTCGGCGAGTAGCCGAGGACGCCCTGCATGTACTGGCTGAGCAGGAAGATCGAGCCGAACATTCCGAGGAACATCAGCAGACTCGCGGCGTTGATCCCGGCGAAGGCACGGGAGCGGAAGAGCCGCATCGGCAGCATCGGGTTCTTGGCGCGTATGCCGTGCAGGACGAACGCGGTGAGCAGGGCCGCACCCGCGAAGAGGCCGGTCAGGACGAACGGGCTGGTCCAGCCGTCGGCGGGCCCGCGGACCAGGCCGTACACGATCCCGAAGAGGCCGCCGCTGGCGAGCAGGGTGCCGGGGATGTCGAGCGGTGCGCCGGTGCCGTGCGACTCGGAGAGGCGCAGCCGGGCGAGCGGCAGGAGTGCCAGGCCCAGCGGGACGTTCAGCCAGAAGATCCAGTGCCAGGACACGTGTTCGGTGAGGCTGCCGCCGATGAGGGGCCCGGAGGCGACCGCGAGTCCGTTGACGGCACCCCAGATCCCGTAGGCCATTCCGCGCTTGGCGGCCGGGACGGCGGCGGTCAGCAGGGTGAGCGTCAGCGGCATCATGACGGCCGCGCCGACACCCTGGACCGCGCGGGCGGCGATCAGCGAGTCGATGCCGGGTGCCATGGCCGCGGCTGCGGAGGCGCCGGTGAAGACCGTGATCCCGGCGAGGAAGAGCCGACGGCGGCCGAACCGGTCGCCGAGCGCCGCGCCGAACATCAGCAGCACGGCGAAGGTGAGCGTGTAGGCGCTCACGGTCCACTCCAGGTCGTCCAGCCCTCCTCCGAGGTCCTTACGGATGGAGGGCAGTGCGGTGGTGACGACGAGATTGTCGAGGGCCGCCATGAATCCGGCGACGCTGGTGATGACGAGGGCCCAGGCGGCTCCCCCGCGACGTGCTGTCTGCTGTGACATCGCTCCCCCAAAGAGTGAATGCACTCCGGATGGTTAGTTATTGATGACTAACTTTTGTGCCCATGAAAAGGCGACGACATCCGCCTCCCCTGTACCGCTTCCGCAGCCGAGTTCTACTTCTCCAGCCGGCCCGTGATCCGCGCCGACGGATAGAGCCCTTCCCAGACTCGGTGCTCGGGCGGAAAACCCATGGCCACCAGGCAGTTGACGAGCATTCCGTACGCCATGAAGGTCGTCGTCTCGTCCTTGTCGCCGCCGAGCGGCAGATGGACGGTGTCCCACAGGCGCATCCAGCCCGCCCGCACCGCCTCAGCGAGTTCGTGGTCCCCGGCCTCCTCGGCGGCCGCCGAGGCGACGTACGTCTGCATCTGCATCAGCAGCTGCTCCGGGCGCTCCGCGATGACCCTGGTGTACGCGTTCGCCATGGAGTGCAGAGCCTCCTCGCCCCGCAGCCCCTCGGCGGCTTCCTCGAAGGTGCGCCGGGTGTCCTCCATGCAGCGCTCGGCCGCCGCGAGGAAGATCGCCTTCTTGCTCGGGAAGAGCCGGAAGAGATAAGGCTGCGAGACACCCACACGCTTGGCGATCGCCTCGGTGGACGTGCCGTAGTAGCCGCCCCGGCCGAACTCACTCATCGCCGCGCGGATGACGCTCTCGCGCCTCTCCTCTGCGCTCATCCTGACCATGCGACTAAGTTAGTGCTCAATCACTAACTACGTCAAGTGGGCTCGTGCGCGTAAGCAGCAGGGGCGTGCGGGTGGATGGACGGACGGGTGCGGGTGGAGGGATGAGCGGGTGGGTCGGTGGGCCGCTGGGCCGCTGGGCCGGTGGATGGAAGGGTGGATGGGGTGGATGACGCGAATGAGTAAGGGGCGCCCGCAATTGCGAGCGCCCCTTACCCGTGCTGCCGTCAGGCCAGCCGCACAACCGCCCGCGACATGCCCAGCACCTTCTTGCCCTCGCTCATCGCCGTGAGGTCGACGCGGACCGTGTTGTCGTCGAGCTTGGCCGCGACCTTGCCGGTGACCTCGATGGTCGCGCCCTGGTCGTCGTTCGGGACGACGACGGGCTTGGTGAAGCGGACGCCGTACTCGACGACCGCGCCCGGGTCGCCGGTCCAGTCGGTGACGACGCGGATCGCCTCGGCCATGGTGAACATGCCGTGCGCGATGACGTCCGGCAGCCCGACCTCCTTGGCGAACTTCTCGTTCCAGTGGATCGGGTTGAAGTCCCCGGAGGCGCCCGCGTACTGCACGAGCGTGGCGCGCGTCACGGGGAAGGTCTGCGCCGGCAGTTCGGCTCCGACCTCGATGTCGTCGTACGCGATCTTCGCGGTCATCGTCAGCCCTCCTCGGCCGCGCGGGCCACCAGCTTGGTGATGGCCGTCACGACGTGCTCGCCCGCCTCGTCGTGGACCTCGCCCCGGACGTCCACGACGTCGTTGCCCGCGAGGGACTTGATCGACTCGATGGTCGAGGTGACCGTGAGCCGGTCACCGGCGCGGACCGGCCGGGTGTAGGCGAACTTCTGGTCACCGTGCACCACGCGGCTGTAGTCGAGGCCCAGCTGGGGGTCCTGGACGACCTGCCCGGCCGCCTTGAACGTAATGGCGAACACAAAGGTGGGCGGGGCGATCACATCGGCGTACCCGAGCGCCTTGGCGGCCTCCGGGTCCGTGTACACCGGATTGGGGTCCCCGACGGCCTCCGCGAACTCGCGGATCTTCTCCCGGCCGACCTCATAGGGGTCGGTGGGCGGGTAGGACCGCCCCACGAAGGACTGGTCGAGCGCCATGGGCTCGGCACCTCCTGGTTGTCTTCGTCGTCTTCGCTGATGTACCGGCCCACTGTCCCCGGTCCGGGCGGGACGCCGTACCGCGCCGCAAGGGCGCCGCACAACGACGCGAGGCCGCCCCCCGCGAAGGGGACGGCCTCGTGTACGAGCCTGATTTATCGCGTTTCGCGGTGCGCGGTGTGCGCGTTGCAACGCGGGCAGTGCTTCTTCATCTCCAGTCGGTCCGGGTTGTTACGCCGGTTCTTCTTGGTGATGTAGTTCCGCTCCTTGCACTCCACGCAGGCCAGCGTGATCTTCGGGCGGACGTCGGTGGCAGCCACAGGAGTGCTCCTTGACGAACGGATGGGACGATGAACGCATAAAAGAGTAGCCGATCGAAGGACCGACCCCACAATCGGCTACTGTCAGTAGCGGTGACCGGACTTGAACCGGTGACACAGCGATTATGAGCCGCTTGCTCTACCGACTGAGCTACACCGCTTTGATGAGATCGGGCCCCGCCTTGCGGCGGGGACCTCTCACACCAGAGCCCCAATACGGAATCGAACCGTAGACCTTCTCCTTACCATGGAGACGCTCTGCCGACTGAGCTATTGGGGCGAGCGATGAAGACATTACACGGTCGCCTGCCGATCGCCCAAATCCGTTTCGCGCCACCCTCCCAGGCCTGTTCTCCGGCGTTCTCCCGTGGATCTCGGAACGCTCCAAGGCCCTCTCGCGAGCCCAGGAACGACAGGGGTCACGGCGGGTTACAGGAAGCGTCAGGAGGCGACAGCCCTGCCGCCCGTCCCTCTGTTCACAGCGGCCTCGAACCGCCTCAGCAGGACCGTGGACCACACCAGCCCGAGCGCTGACCACGCCGGTACGACTATTGCCCTCCTCCCCGGCACCGGCGGACGGCCACCCTAGGCTCGACCCACTCTGCGTGATCTTGCCCACTTCTGCGCAGCCGCCCCGAGACCCAGGAGCTCGATGCCCGACAGCCGACCGCAGCCGCCCCACTCGTCGTCGGGACAGACCGACCCGGCCGGCCTCCTGCTGTGCGGAGCGCGGCTCACCGACGGACGGACCGTGGACGTGCGGCTGGGCGGCGGGCGTATCGAGGCGGTCGGTACCGCCGGGAGTCTGGCGACGGACGCGGTCGGCGCGCGCGTGGACCTCGCCGGCTATCTGCTCCTGCCGGCCCCCGTCGAGCCGCACGCCCACGGGGACACGGCCCTGTCGGCCGACGGCGCGGGACCTGTGTCGTACGGCGCTCCGGAGGTCCAGCGCCGCGCGACCGAGGCCGCGTTGCTGCAACTCGGACACGGGGCGACGGCTCTGCGCGCCCACGTACACGTGAGTGACGTACAGGGCCTGGACGCACTGACGGCGGTGCTTCAGGCACGACGGTCACTGCACGGGCTCGCCGAGTTGTCGGCGGTGGCGATGCCACGGGTGCTGACCGGGGCCGCCGGGGCGGACGGGGTCGCGATGCTGCGCGACGCGCTGAAGATGGGCGCCGCGGTGGTGGGTGGCTGTCCGGACGCCGACCCGGATCCGACGGGGTACGTGGAGACGGTTCTGGAACTCGCCGCCGAGCAGGGCTGCCCCGTCGACCTGCACACGGACGGTGACGATCCGGCCCGGCTCGCCCGGCTCGCGGCGATGGCCGGCGGGCTGCGTCCCGGGGTCACGCTGGGCCCTTGCGGGGGGCTGCGCCGACTGCCCGCCGAGGTCGCCGCACGCATCGCGGACCAACTCGCCGCGGCCGGGGTGACGGTGGTGTGCCTGCCGCAGGGTGGCTGCGGGGGCGCCGACCGGCCCGGTACGGCGCCCGTACGGCTGCTGCGGTCGGCCGGCGTGCGGGTCGCGGCCGGCAGCGGCGCTCTGAGGGACGTGTCGAACCCGGTGGGCCGCGGGGATCCGCTGGAGGCCGCGTATCTGCTGGCCTCGCGCTACGGGCTGCGGCCCGAGGACGCGTACGACGCCGTGAGCACCGCAGCCCGGGCCGCTCTCGGCCTGCCCGAAGTACGCGTGGAGGCGGGATTCCCGGCCGAACTGCTCGCCGTACGGGGCGACCGGCTGGCCGGGGCGCTGTCGCTCGCGTACAGCCGGATCGTCGTACACCGGGGGCGGGTCGTGGCGCGGACCAGCGCGGTGCGGGAGTACTGCAACTCGGCGGCCGCGGTGGCGCTGGACCTGCCTCGGCAGGGGCGGGGAGAGCCGTCGTGAACTCCGCGCGGGACGGCCGTGACCGCAGCACTCGCCGCCGGGCAGAGGGAGGGGTTGTGAGGGCCGTGGCCGCCGGGTCGGGAGAGCCGTTGTGACGGCCGTGGCCGCCAGGTCGGGAGAGCCGTTGTGACGGCCGTGGCCGCCAGGTCGGGAGAGCCGTGACTGCCGTGTCGGCCGGGAAAGCTGGGCCTCGGCCCGTGTTGTGCGGCGAACGCGCCCATCCGGGCGTACGGTCGGAAACATGCGCATTGTCATCGCTGGAGGTCATGGTCAGATCGCGCTGCGGCTGGAGCGGCTGCTCGCCGCGCGCGGTGACGAGGTCGCGGGGATCATCCGCCGCGCCGAACAGGGCGACGATCTGCGGGCGGCCGGCGCCGAGCCGGTGCTCTGCGATCTGGAGTCGGCCTCCGTCGAGGAGGTCGCCGCTCATCTACAGGGCGCGGACGCGGCGGTGTTCGCGGCGGGCGCGGGCCCGGGCAGCGGCGTCACCCGCAAGGAGACGGTGGACAAGGGTGCGGCGATCCTGTTCGCCGACGCGGCGGAACGGGCGGGCGTACGCCGCCACGTCGTCGTGTCCTCGATGGGCGCGGACCCGGCGCACCCGGGCGACGAGGTGTTCGACGTCTATCTGCGCGCCAAGGGCGAGGCGGACGAGTACGTACGCAGCCGTCCGTCCCTGGACTGGACGATCCTGCGCCCGGGGATGCTGACGAACGACGCCGGCACGGGCCTCGTACGCCTGGAGGCGCACACGGGCCGCGGCCCGATCCCGCGCGACGACGTGGCCGCGACCCTCGCGGAACTCGTCGACACCCCCGCGACGGCCGGCCTGACACTGGAAGTGATCAGCGGCTCCACGCCGATCACGGTGGCGGTGAAGGCGGTGGCGGGGAACTGACTCCCCTCAGCAGAGCCTCAGAGGAGCGAGCAGATCCTCAGGGGAAGTCAGAAGAGAGGCATCTGTCCCGGGAAGTCCGGGATGACGTATCCGTCCAACGTCGGTTGTGCCGCGCCGAGTTCGGCCTGCTTGCGTGACCCGGGGCACGAGACGAGTTCCCTGCTCTCCCGCGCCCCCGGCGGGTCGTGCCGCGCGAACCGCCCGGCGACGACGGCGATCTCACGACGGCACTCGGGACAACTCCTGCGACGAGACGACATGCCGCTCAGCGTACGGAGGAACCCAGGCCACGGGGACTGCGGCGCGGACCGGGCGCCCCTACGGGAGTTGCCTGAGGCACGGTGACCCGGGGGCATCCGCCGGGCCGGGGCCGCAGGCTCGTCGTACGGGACGACACGTCAACATGGCCGCCTTTCTCGCGCTCGTACGACGGGAGTCCCGATGTCCGCCACCGCGCCCCCGCTGGCAGCTCTCTCCGCCGAACTCTCCTTGCTGCGCCCCCGGATGGAGGAGGTGAGCCGTGCCATCCATGCACGGCCGGAGCTGAAGTTCGCGGAGTTCCATGCCGTGGAGGTGCTGACCGGCTGGCTCGCCGAGGCGGGCTTCGCGGTGCGGGCGGGAGCGGGCGGCCTCGATACGGCGTTCGTGGCGGCGCACGAGGGGAGCGAGCCGGGCCCGTACGTCGCCGTACTCGCGGAGTACGACGCGCTGCCCGGAGTCGGGCACGGCTGCGGCCACAATCTCATCGCGGCCGGTGGCGCGGCGGCCGCGATCACCGCCGTACGCGCCCTGCCTCACCACCCGGGCACGATCGCCGTCATCGGTACCCCCGGTGAGGAGATGGGCGGCGGGGGCAAGGTCAGGCTGGCCGACGCCGGGGTCTTCGCGGGCGTCGACGCCGCGGTTATGTTCCACCCGGGCGACCGCTCGCTGACCACGCAGCACGGGTTGGCGGCGGCGCATCTGAGGGTCGGTTTCACGGGGGTGAGCGCGCATGCCGCGAGGTCACCGTGGGAGGGGCGCAGCGCGCTGGCGGCCGCGCAGCTGTTCCTCAACGCGATCGACGCGATGCGTCAGTTCGTACCGCCGACCGCCCGACTGCACGGCATCGTCTCGGACGGCGGCCAGGCCCCGAACGTGATCCCGGCCCATGCCGCGGTGGATCTGTACGTACGGGACCGTACGGCGGCGTCGGCCGAGGCGCTGGTCGAGCGGGTCCGCAGGGCGGCCGAGGGCGCGGCGCTCGCCACCGAGACCACGGCGGAGGTCCACGAGACAGGCCCGCTGTACGGGGAGCGCCGCGACAACACGGTGCTCGCCGAACGCTTCGGGGACACGGTGCGCGCGCTGGGCCTGGACATCACGGCCGCCGGCCCCGACAGCCCCGCCGGTTCCTCCGACATCGGCAACCTGTCCCAGCTGCTGCCGGTCATCCATCCGTACATCCAGATCGCCGAGTTCGGTACGCCGAGTCACTCCGACGCGATGCGGGAGGCCGCGGCGACCCCTCTCGCCCACGACCGCGCCGAGGTCGCGGCGGCGGGGCTGGCTCGGGTGGTCACTGACCTGGTCCTGGATCCGGGGGTGTTGGAGGCGGCGCGGGCGGAGTTCGTGGGCCGCTGAGATTGCGACGGACAGCGGGCATCCGGCGTCGCTCGCGTCCCGCGCCTCCATCGCCTCCATCGCCTCCATCGCGTACCTCGCGTACCTCGCGTACCTCGCGTACCTGCGCCCCACCCATGTCGGTCGTCATCGTCCTGGAGGGCGCGGTCGCGGCCGGGCCGCGTGACGGTCGCGGTACCACTCCTCGTAGGGCCGGCCGCGCGGAGAGCCGGGGCCGGCTGCCGAGCCGTCCCGCTGGCGTCGTCGTCCGGCGACGCCCGCGCCCTGCTCGCCGTATCCGCGGCCGGCGACCGCAGCAAGGCGGACCAGGACCCCTGCGCCGGCAGCCGCCGGCGCAGGGCTACCGCTGCCGGTACGCCACCGACTGGGTGGCCGACAAGACCAAGTGGGGGCTCTCTGTCGACCCCACCCAGGAAGCCGCACTCGCCGAGGCCCTGAGCCGCTGCCGGGACGTCCCCGTGTAGGTCACTCTCGCGCGGTAGTTCCAGACTAGAAGCCGGCCTTGGTGCGGAACTCAATGTCGGTCTCGTCGGCGCCCGGGTCGGTGCTGCCGGCTCCGTCGTCGCCGCCGGTCTCGTCGACGCCAGAATCAGTGCTGCCGCTTCCGTAGTCGCCGGTGTCGTCCACGCCGGAATCGGTACTGCCGCTTTCATTGACGCCGTCAGGGTCTTCGTCCAAAGCGACCAGGCCATGCTGTAGGGCTGCCGGTGCAGCCATGGCAGTCACCGGCAGCGCCAAGCCGCCACCGGCCAACGCCACGGAAGCCGTGACGACCACAAGACGACGGTTCCAGGAGCGCTTGGTCATCGGAATTCTCCATTCGGTATTGCGGGGGGGGCGTGCCATTCACCCCTCGTCGAAATCTGGGATATTCGCAGCTCCCTATTGCCCGGGTTCGCCCTGGTGGGAACTGCTTCCAACAAACCAGGACCGGAGGCCTCCCGGCACGTCACTACAAGACGTGGCTTGACAATCGAAAACCGGCGGCTCGGTGAGTGCTGAGCCGCCGGTTTGCGCGGTGCGTGTCGAGCGCGAGACAGAACGTGGCGTGTGCTCGGGGAGCTGCCCAAGGCCGCGCCCGGCTGCCGACGTTGCCGTCAGATCCAAGGCATGGCGCCGCCCCTGCCGCAGAGCCCGGGGCGGGAGCCGACGAGGTTCGACTGTTCGCCAGTTCAGAGCCGACTTATCGAGACAGGTGAGTCGGCTCTTGTGAATCGGGCCCCCGAGTTCTCCTCAGCGTGGACGCGAAAGACGCCGCCCGCCAGGACGTCCGAAAAGCCTTTGGTGCAGCCCGGAACCGAGCAGGCTTGCCGGAGACCCATCTCCTGCGGCGGGACCGAGGAACCACCGGAGGACGTTGAACGCACACTCCACTGGATGGCCAAGAACTCGGCACCTGTCGCTGCCCTCGAAGACCCCGCAACCGTCCGACTCCCGCTTGCCGCCCTGGCGTTGAAGCTCGATGGCAAAGCGGCTGCGGCCCGCACCGTGAAGCGCAAGCGTGCCTGCCTGAGTCAACCTGCTCACCACGGTGAAGTGGACCGTCCCGAAGTCGGCGCAAGAGGTGACGGGAGGCGCACCAAGCCCGGCATCTCAAGGCCCGAGCGGAGAAGGACTCGCGACCGGTACCCATCCCTCCCTCACTTCGTCCGGCAGCTCCGGCAGCACCGGCAGCACATCGCCACCCAGGGCACGGCGCCTGACGGACGGTTGTTTCGAACCAATCGCGGGGGGCTGCTGCAAGAAACCGGGTACGGGGAACTCTGGGCGGGCAACGGCTCGTGAAAGGGTACTCACCGAGTCCGAAGCCGCCTCCCTGCTCGCGCGGCGGCCCTACGACCCGCGTGGCGCCGGGGTCTCCTTCTGGCCGAGTTCCGGCGTGGACCCGATGGAGTGCGCCCGGCGAGCAGGCCACACGATCGCGGTGCTGTTCAGGGTGTACGCGGAGGTACTCGCGCAGACCCAGGAGCGGGCAACCGCCGGAACGACGCTGCCCTGCTGGAGTGGAACGAGCCGGAGTGACCGCGCGCCCCCGTCCCCCGGGGGACGCCTGGGGGGACGCCTGGGGGACGCAGGCGAGATCAGGAATGGGATCCGGTCGGGACACAGTGTGGCAAATCGCCGATTTTCGATTCAAATCGAAAGATCGCGTTCGATAACGAAGAGACCCCCTCCGATCCACGTTTCCGCAGTTCGGAGGGGGTCTACCTTCATGTGGCGGCGCCAGGATTCGAACCTGGGAAGGCTGAGCCGGCAGATTTACAGTCTGCTCCCTTTGGCCGCTCGGGCACACCGCCGGGTTTGCCGCCCTTCGAACCGCTTTTCGGCGGTGCTCCGTGGCAACGACGTAAACGATACCCGATGCCCGGGGGTGCTTCGCCACTCGATAGATCGACGCTCGGAGGGGAGGGGGTGGCTAGGCTTATGCGGATGCGGCCCGGGTCCGACGCGGGCATCGACGGCCGCGCCCCATGCACCCCGGAACACCCCGAACCAACCCGATACAAGGAGCCACAGGACATGGCCGACTCCAGTTTCGACATCGTCTCGAAGGTCGAGCGGCAGGAGGTCGACAACGCCCTCAACCAGGCCGCCAAGGAAATCTCGCAGCGCTACGACTTCAAGAACGTGGGCGCCTCCATCGCCTGGTCCGGCGAGAAGATCCTGATGCAGGCGAACTCCGAGGAGCGGGTGAAGGCCATCCTCGACGTGTTCGAGACCAAGCTGATCAAGCGTGGCATCTCGCTGAAGGCGCTGGACGCCGGTGAGCCGCAGCTGTCCGGCAAGGAGTACAAGATCTTCGCGTCGATCGAGGAGGGCATCTCCCAGGAGAACGCGAAGAAGGTCGCGAAGGTCATTCGCGACGAGGGCCCGAAGGGCGTGAAGGCCCAGGTGCAGGGCGACGAGCTGCGCGTCAGCTCGAAGAGCCGTGACGACCTGCAAGCCGTGCAGGCGCTGCTCAAGGGCCAGGACTTCGACTTCGCCCTGCAGTTCGTGAACTACCGGTAGATCAACGCTGGATCACCGCGTGTACGGCGTCGACCACGGCGTACGACGTACACCGCCGGAAGGGTGGGCACCCCCGCGGTGCCCACCCTTCCGTTCTCGTCTCTCGTCATCTCCGGTCGGCTGCGACTCGGGGATGCGCACTCAGCGGCGTGAGTCTCCGAACAGGAGGCGGTAGATGATCAGCAGGACCAGCGAGCCGCCGATCGCCGCCGCCCAGGTGGCGCCGTCGTAGAACTGCTTGGTGATCGGGTGGTCCAGCCAACGTGCCGATATCCAGCCCCCGATGAAGGCCCCCGCGACACCGATGACGGTCGTGCCGATGAAGCCGCCCGGGTCACGGCCCGGGAGCAGGAATTTGGCGATGGCGCCTGCCAACAGCCCCAGAATGATCCAGCCGACGATACCCATGCCGTGACCCTGCCTCTCCGCACTGTGCCTGCGCTGTACTCCTGCTCCGGCCAGGCTGTGTTCATGTGCCGCGTTCATGTGCCGCCGCTGTCGCTGAGGACGCCTCGCCGACGGCTGCCGGTTGCGCTGATCAGTAGGGTGCGGTCCATGACACAGTCCGGGGCGGGGCCATCCGGGGGCTTTGGGTTGCGGCGGACCCTCGGGGTCGGGGACGCCGTCGTCGTCGGGCTCGGGTCGATGGTCGGGGCCGGGATCTTCGCGGCGCTGGGTCCGGCGGCACGGGCCGCGGGGTCCGGACTGCTGCTCGGTCTGGCGGTCGCGGCCGTCGTCGCGTACTGCAACGCGATGTCCTCGGCCCGGCTGGCCGCCCTGTACCCCGCGTCGGGCGGCACGTATGTCTACGGGCGCGAGCGGCTCGGGGCCTTCTGGGGCTACCTGGCGGGCTGGGCGTTCATCGTCGGGAAGACCGCCTCCTGCGCGGCGATGGCGCTCACCGTGGGGGCGTACGTCTGGCCGGGGCAGGCGCACGCGGTGGCGGTCGCCGCCGTGGTGGCGCTGACCGCGGTGAACTACGGCGGCATGCAGAAGTCGGCCCTGCTGACGCGGGCGATCGTGGCGGTGGTCCTGGCGGTCCTCGCTTCCGTGGTGGTCGTCTGTCTCGGCTCCGGGGCCGCGGACGCCGGGCGGCTGGCCGTCGGGCTCTCCGGCGGCGCGGGCGGGGTGCTTCAGGCGGCTGGTCTGCTGTTCTTCGCGTTCGCCGGGTACGCGCGGATCGCCACCCTCGGTGAGGAGGTACGCGATCCGGAGCGGACCATCCCGCGCGCCATCCCGCTGGCCCTGGGCATCGCCCTGGTGGTGTACGCGGCTGTCGCCGTCGGTGTCCTTTCTGTACTGGGGGCCGACGCGCTGGGACACGCACCGGCGCCGCTGGCCGACGCGGTGCGGGCGGCGGGCGTGCCCGGTCTCGTGCCGGTGGTGCGGGTGGGCGCGGCGGTGGCCGCGCTCGGCTCCCTGCTCGCCCTCATCCTGGGCGTCTCACGGACAACGCTGGCCATGGCGCGGGACCGGCAGCTGCCGGGGGCCCTGGCCGCCGTGCACCCTCGCTTCCAGGTGCCGCACCGGGCGGAGCTGGCCGTGGGCGCGGTGGTCGCCGCCCTGGCCGCAACGGTGGATGTGCGGGGCGCGATCGGTTTCTCCTCCTTCGGGGTGCTGGCCTACTACGCGGTCGCCAACGCGTCCGCCTGGACCCTGAGTTCGGCACCGGCGTCGCGCGCCGTTCCGGCGGTCGGGCTCCTCGGGTGCGTGACATTGGCGTTCGCACTGCCGGCGGTGTCGGTGGGCGTGGGCGCGGCTGTACTGGGTCTGGGGGCGGCCGCGTACGGCATGCGGCGGTGGGGGGCTTCGCGGCGGCCGTAGCAGCAGCGGCAACCCGGTGGCCTCCGTGGCCGCCGGCCCGGTAGCCGACGTGGGTGTGGGGCGCTCGGCTAGGAGGTCCGCGCGGCGTCCGTGCGTATATGGAAGTCGGCCCAAGGGGCCAGGTCCATATCGTCATTGGACTCGTCGTACCAGCCTGTTCCGTCCAGCCAGGTGCGCAGCCACTCCGCGAGTCCGGGCGCGTCCACGTACCAGGCGTGGTGGGCGTCGTCGGCGTTCGGCTCGAAGAGCAGGACCGTGCCCTGCGGGGTGCGGCAGTCCACGCACGCATACATTCCACAGCCCCAGTGGGATATCGGCAGGATTCCCTCGGGCCAGGGCCAGTCGGGGTCCTTGCGGCCGCTCTCGCGGTTGGCGAGGTACTGCGGGACAACGGCCGGCTCGCCCGACGGCGGGCTGTCGAGCAGGGGCAACAGGCCGTACTCCGGGCCGAATCCGCCGTCTCCTATCCGCAGGTAGAGCGCGGCGAGCAGGGGAGGCAAGGGGAAGCCGAGGGCGGCCTCGGCGCGGGCCAGCGCGGCCGTGTCCACGGGCTCGGGGAGCGAAGGCCAGCCCCACGGCCGGGTGTTGCGGGCCTCTTCCGCCACCTTCTCCAGCAACTGCTCGGTCTCGGTCATGGATTCATCATGCAGCGCGGCACTGACAATCGAGCGGGCCTGTGGATAACCGGCGGGCTGTGGGCCTTCCGGTCCGCCGGCCGGGCCCCCGTTCCCGTTCCCGTTCCCGTTCCCGTTCCCGTTCTGTCAGCGTGTCGCGAAGGGCTCGTCCGTGCGTACGATTTCGCGTCCCAGCGGGAGCAGTGAAATGGGGAGCAGCTTGAAGTTGGCGATGCCGAACGGGATGCCGATGATCGTGAGGCACAGGGCGATGCCCGTGACGATGTGGGCAAGGGCCAGCCACCAGCCCGCGAGGACCAGCCACAGGACGTTGCCGATACAGGAGGGCGCGCCCGCGTCGCGGCGCTCGACCGTCGTATATCCGAAGGGCCACAGGGCGTATACGCCGATGCGGAATGCGGCGATGCCGAACGGGATGCCGATGATCGTGATGCAGAGGAGCACACCCGCGAGCAGGTAGCCGAGGAACAGCCAGAAGCCGCTCAGGACGAGCCAAATGACGTTCAGGATTGTCTTCACTGGTGACGACCTGCCATCTGCTCCAGACGGGCGATGCGCTCCGTCATCGGCGGGTGGGTGGAGAACATCTTGGAGAGACCCTGGCCCGGGCGGAAGGGATTCGCGATCATCATGTGGCTCGCGGTCTCGATACGTGGTTCGGGGGGCAGTGGCAGTTGCTTGATGCCCGCGTCGAGCTTGCGGAGGGCGCTGGCGAGGGCGAGGGGGTCGCCGGTGAGCTGGGCGCCGGACGCGTCCGCCTCGTACTCCCTGGAGCGGCTGATGGCGAGCTGGATGATCGTGGCGGCGAGCGGGCCCAGGATCATGATCAGGAGCATGCCCAGGAGGCCGGGGCCGTCGTCGTCGCTGGAGCGGCCGACCGGGATCAGCCAGGCGAAGTTGACCAGGAACATGATCACCGAGGCGAGGGCTCCGGCGACCGAGGAGATGAGGATGTCGCGGTTGTAGACGTGGCTGAGTTCGTGGCCGATGACACCGCGCAGTTCGCGCTCGTCCAGGATCCGCAGGATCCCCTCGGTGCAGCACACGGCCGCGTTGCGCGGGTTGCGGCCGGTCGCGAACGCGTTCGGTGCTTCCGTGGGAGAGATGTACAGGCGCGGCATGGGCTGGCGGGCCTGGGTGGAGAGCTCGCGGACCATGCGGTACAGCGTGGGGGCCTCGAACTCGCTCACCGGGCGCGCGCGCATCGCGCGTAGAGCCAGCTTGTCGCTGTTCCAGTACGCGTAGGCGTTGGTGCCGATCGCGATGAAGAGTGCGACGACCAGACCCGTACGCCCGAAGAAGCTGCCGATGACGATGATGAGTGCGGACAGTCCCCCGAGGAGTACGGCGGTCTTGAGCCCGTTGTGCCGGCGGTGCACGGTACGCCCTCCAAGTGGTGCGGCAGGGGAACCCTTTGTCTGCGGATGCTGTTGACTCCACCTCTCAGTGGACCCTCCCGTACTGGTCAACGCCAGGCGAGGAGCACTAGTTCCCTTGTGCGCGCACCGGCGCGCGTGGGCCGTCCGGGTGGTGGCGGATGACGATCCACGCGCGCGTGCCCCGCGGTTTCAGCGGAGGCCGGTGTCCGATTTCAGAAGAGGCCGGTGTCCGAGAAGCGCAGGACCAGCTGGGGCGCTCCGGAGAGGGCGACTCCCAGCACGGCGGTCAGGGCGATCGCGGCCGTCAGCGGTGCCGGGACGCGGTGCTTCTCGGGCTCGCCCTCGGGAGCGCGGAACAGCAGCGTCGTCCACTGGAGGTAGTAGAAGAGCGCGATCACTACGTTGACGGCCATCACCACGGCCAGCCAGCCAAGGCCCGCGTCGACGGCGGCCGAGAAGACGGTGACCTTCGCGAACAGGCCGATGATGCCCGGCGGCAGTCCGGCCAGACAGAGCAGGAAGAAGCCCAGGAGCAGGGCCGCGAGGGGGTTCGAGGCGTACAGGCCGCGGTAGTCGCTGACGCGGTTCAGCACCTTCGTACGGCCCACCAGGGCGGCCACGGCGAAGGCTCCGAGGTTCACGGCCGCGTACATGAGGGCGTACGCCACGGTCGATCCGATGGCCTTCTCGGCGTCCTTCGAGTACGCCGCGGCGGCGATCGGCACCAGGAGGTAGCCGGCCTGGCCGACGGAGGACCAGGCCAGCAGCCGTACCGCGCTGTACGCGCGCGTGGCCTGCTGGCGCAGGGCACCGACGTTGCCGACGGTCATGGTGAGGGCGGCCAGCGCGGCGAGCGCCGGACCCCAGACGTCCGCGTACGAGGGGAAGGCGACGACGGTGACGAGGATCAGCCCGGAGAAGCCGACCGCCTTGCCGACGACGGACAGGTAGGCGGCGATCGGCAGGGGCGCCCCCACGTAGGTGTCGGGCACCCAGAAGTGGAAGGGGACGGCGGCCGTCTTGAAGGCGAAGCCGACGAGGGTGAGCACGACGCCGGTCTGGGCGAGCGTGTGGAGCTGGCCGTCGACGTGCTGGATCTTGCGGGCGATCTCGGTGAGGTAGAGCGTGCCCGTGGACGCGTACACGAAGCTGACGCCCATGAGGCTGACCGCGGTCGCCGTGACGGACGAGAGGAAGAACTTCAGGGCCGCTTCGGAGGACTTCTTGTCGCCGCGCTTGATGCCGACGAGTGCGAAGGCGGGCAGAGAGGCGACCTCCAGGGCGACGATGAGGGTCGCCAGATCGCGGGAGGCGGGCAGCAGGGCGGCGCCGGCGGCCGAGGAGAGCAGCAGGAACCAGAATTCCCCTTCGGGAATTTCCCTGTCGGCGTCCTTCAGGGCGGTGACCGACAGGAGGGCCGCGAGGAGCGCCCCGCCGAGGACCAGGAACTGGATGGCGAGGGTGAAGTGGTCCGCCGTGTAGCTGCAGGTGTTCGCGTCGCCCGTCAGGCAGAAGGTGGCGCGGTCTCCGTCCAGGAGGGGCAGCAGCAGGAGCGCCGAGGCGGCGAGCCCCGCGACGGACACCCATCCGAGGAGCGCCTTCTTGTGGTCGCCGATGAAGAGGTCGGCGACGAGCACGACGAGTCCGACGACCGCCGCGAGCGTGGGCGGGGCGATCGCGAGCCAGTCGACGGACTGGACCAGGGAGCTCATCGGGTGCCTCCTGCGAGGAGCTGCTGCACGGCCGGGTCGGTCAGGCCGAGGAGGGCCCTGGGCCAGAGTCCGGCGACGACGGTGAGGGCGACGAGCGGTGTCCAGGCGGCGAACTCGTAGCTCTGCACGTCGGCGAGGGTCGAGATCTGTCCGGACTCCTGTGGGACGGCGCCCATGCAGACGCGGCGCACGACGACGAGCATGTACGCGGCGGTGAGCAGGGTGCCGAAGGCGGCGATGGCCATGAACGTCAGGAACGCGGGGCGGCTGAGGTCGTCGGCGGGCTTGAACGCGCCGAACAGAGCGAGCATTTCGCCCCAGAACCCGGCGAGGCCGGGCAGCCCGAGTGAGGCGACGGCGCCGAAGGCGAGCAGACCGCCGAGGCGTGGGGCCTTGGCGTAGAGGGCGGCGCCGGTCTTCTCGGCGAGGGTGTCGAGGTCGGTGCTGCCGGTGCGGTCCTTGAGCGCGCCGACCAGGAAGAAGAGGAGGCCGGTGATGAGGCCGTGGGCGATGTTGGCGAAGAGCGCGCCGTTCACGCCGGTCGGGGTCATCGTCGCGATGCCGAGCAGGACGAAGCCCATGTGGCCGACGGAGGAGTAGGCGATGAGCCGCTTGAGATCGCCCTTCGCGCCCTGTTTGGCGAGGGCGAGGCAGGCCAGGGATCCGTAGATGATTCCGACCACGGCGAACGCGGCGAGGTACGGCGCGAAGGTGCGGAGTCCGTCGGGCGCGATCGGCAGCAGAATCCGGACGAACCCGTACGTACCCATCTTCAGCAGCACGCCGGCCAGCAGGACGGAGCCGACCGTCGGCGCGGCGGTGTGGGCGTCCGGGAGCCAGCTGTGCAGCGGCCACATCGGCGTCTTGACCGCGAGCCCGATCCCGATCGCCAAAACGGCGATGACCTGCACGGATGTGGTCAGCGACCGGCCGTTGTCAGTGGCGAGTGCCACCATGTCGAATGTGCCCGCCTTGATTCCGATCAGGAGCAGGCCCAGCAGCATGACGACGGAACCGAGCAGTGTGTAGAGGATGAACTTCCAGGCCGCGGCCTGGCGTTCCGCACCGCCCCACCGGGCGATGAGGAAGTACATCGGGATGAGCACCATCTCGAACGCGAGGAAGAACAGCAGCAGATCGAGGACGGCGAAGGTCGCGAGGGTGCCGGACTCGAGGACGAGGACGAGCGCGACGAAGGCCTTAGGGGTGGGGCCCGCAGGCATTTTGAAGTAGGAGTACAGCGCGCAGAGGAAGGTCAGCAGCGCCGTCAGGACCAGAAGGGGGAGGGAAATGCCGTCGATGCCGAGGTGGATGCGCACATGGAGTGCGGGGATCCAGCTGATGTCCGTCGTGGCCTGCATCTTTGACGGGTGGTCGTGGTCGAAGCCGAGCGTCAGGGCGATCGCGGCGATGAGCACCGCACCGGTGACGGTCACGCCGTGCCGCAGCACGGCCTGGTCGGGCGACTTCCCCTTCAGCCCGGGCGGGGCCGGCAGAAGAGCGGCGGCGGCCCCGATGAGCGGGCCGACGACGATGAACGCGAGAAGGATCTGCATCACTGACTCGTTGATATCGATCACGCCTGCTCACGCTCCTGTGGCGACGAGGAGGGCGGCGACCGCCAGGACGACGGTGCCGGCGAGCAGCGCGCTCACATAGGTCTGCACATTGCCGGTCTGGGCGCGCCGTACGGCCGCGCCGAGCAGCCGGGGCACGGCGCTCGCGCCGCTTACGTAGGTGTCGACGACCTCACGGTCGAGGAACCGGACGAGGCTTGCCGCCGCCTGCACCGGGCGGACGAAGAGCGTCGCGTACACGGCGTCGAGGTGGAAGCCGACGGCCGCGTGGCGGTGCAGCGGGCCGAGCAGCAGCCGGCCCGGGTCCGCCGGGTCGGGTGCGTAGGCCACGTCTCCGTACACCGACTCGTGAATGGCGATGGCCTCGGCCTCGACGTGCGCGGCGTCGCCCTCGGGGTGGGCCACGACCGCACCCAGCGGGACGCGGACCGCCAGCGCGGAGGTGTGCCGCCAGGCGCCGTAGGTGATGAGTCCGCCGGTCAGGGCGAGCCCTGTGCCGAGGACCGATGTGGTGAGGGTGGGCGCCAGGTCGCGGCCGTCGAACCAGTCGGGCAGCAGCCCGTAGGCCAGTCCGAAGGCGAGTGACGGGACGGCGAGCACCCACAGCACGGCGGTCATCACCACGGGCTGCCTGCCGTGATCGGGAGCTTCGACGCCCCGGCCACGGAAGGCGAGCAGCCACAGGCGGGTCGCGTACGCGGCGGTGAGTACGGCGGTGAGCAGGGCGGCGACGAGGACGATCCAGCCCGCGGCGCCGGGGGCGTGCTCGGTGTGGCCGGTGGCGACGTGCTCGGCGGCGCCCAGGACGGACTCCTTGGAGAAGAAGCCCGCGAAGGGCGGGACCGCGGCAAGCGCGAGGAGCGCCACGGTCATCGTCCAGTAGGCGTCGGGGATGCGGGCGCGCAGGTCCTTCATCCGGGACATGGAGGCCAGCGAGTTGGTACCGGCCGCGTGGATGATCACGCCCGCCGCGAGGAACAGCAGCGCCTTGAAGACGCCGTGGGACAGGAGGTGGAAGACGGCGGCACCGCGGTCGCCGACGGCGAGAGCGCCGGTCATGTAGCCGAGCTGGCCGATCGTCGAGTACGCGAGGACGCGTTTGATGTCGTCCTGGGCGAGCGCGGCGAGCCCGGAGCCGAGCATCGTGACGGCGGCCATGACGGCGAGGACGACCAATGCGGCCGAGGAGGCGGCGAAGACCGGGAGGAGCCGGGCGATGAAGTAGACACCGGCGGCGACCATCGTCGCGGCGTGGATCAGCGCGGAGACGGGCGTGGGACCGGCCATCGCGTCGGGGAGCCAGGTGTGCAGCGGGAACTGCGCCGACTTGCCCGCCACACCGGCGAGGAGGAGCAGGGCGATCAGCGTCGGGTGGTCGAGTCCGCCGTTCGCGACGGCGCCGAGGACCTTCGTGATGCGGAAGGACCCGGCGTCGGTGGCGAGGGCGAACAGGCCGATGAGGAAGGGGACGTCGCCGAGCTTGGTGACCAGGAAGGCCTTGATGGAGGCGGCGCGTGCTTCGGACGTCTCCCAGTAGTGGCCGACCAGGAAGTACGAGCAGATGCCCATGATCTCCCAGCCGACCAGGAGCAGCATCAGGTCGCCGGAGTAGACGACGAGCAGCATCGCGGAGGTGAAGAGGGAGACGAGAGCGGAGTACGAGGGGTAGCGCGGGTCGTCGCGCAGATAGCCCGTCGAGTAGATCTGCACGCAGGACGCGACCAGGCCGACCAGGACGGCGACGAGGGCGGCGAAGCCGTCGATGTGCAGGGCGAGCTCGATGGGGACCGAGCCGGTGGGCGTGAGCTCGGTGGCGGCGTCGATGGCCTGGCCGCCGCCCTGGCGTACGGCGACCACCACGGCGAGGGCGAACGCTGTCAGGGTCGGCAGGACGGCGAGGGGGCGTACGAAGCCGGGTGCCGTGCGGCCCAGCAGGAGGCCGGCCGCGGCGGCCAGGAACGGAAGGAGGGGGACGAGGACGGCGAGGGTGGTCGTGGTCACGCGGTGGCCTCAGCCTTCTCGGCCGCGGTGGGTGCGGAGCCGTCGGTTCCGGGGCCGTCGGGCTCGGGGCCCTCGGCGGTGTCGCGGAGCTTGTCGATGTCCGAGGTGCCGCGGTTTCGGTAGACGGCGAGGACGATCGCCAGGCCGATGCCGATCTCGGCGGCGGCGATGGCGATGGTGAACAGGGTGAGGGCCTGGCCGGAGTGAAGGGTGTCCCGGGCGGTCTTGGACAGCCAGACGTCGAAGGCGACGAGGTTGAGGTTGACGGCGTTGAGCATCAGCTCGACGGACATCAGGACCAGGATCGCGTTACGGCGGGCGAGGACGCCGTACAGGCCCGTGGAGAAGAGGAGGGCGGAGAGCACGGCGGGATAGGCGAGGTGCATCAGCGGGCCCCTTCCTTTTCGCTCCGGGCGCTCGGGAGGCTCGTGGTGGTCGCCGCGTCCGCCTTCGCCTTGCGGGAGAGGACGATCGCGCCGACCAGGGCGGCGAGGAGGAGGACGGAAAGGGCTTCGAAGGGAAGGACCCAGTTCTGGAAGAGGCTCGCGCCGGTGACGGCGGTGGAGCCGGCGGCGGCGCCGTTCAGGTCGAGCCACGTCGTGCGGAAGGCGTCGACGACGACCCAGACCAGGGTGGCGGCGGAGGCGACGGCCACGGTGAGGGCGGCCCAGCGGTTGCCGGAGTCGGCGTCCGGGGAGCGGCCGATGGGGGCCTTGGTGAGCATCAGACCGAACAGGAGGAGGACGACGACGGAGCCGACGTAGATGAGGACCTGCACCCAGGCGATGAACTCGGCGGTGAGCAGGAGGTACTCCACGGCGAGACCGCCGAGGGTCGCCACCAGCCACAGGGCGGCATGTACGAGCTGCTTGGTGGTGACGGTGACGATCGCGGCGCCGAAGGTGACGAGGCCGACGAGGAGGAAGGCGATCTCGATGCCGGTCGGGGAGAGGAAGCCGTGGGATTCGGCGGCGACCGCGGTCGCGACGTGAGCTGCTGCGGGGGTCACGCTTCTCCCTCCTGCGGCTTCGGGGCGGCGTCGGGCGCGCCTTCGGCGGCGGACCCGGCCTCGGCAGCTGCCTCGGCCTGCGCTGCCTCGGCCTGCGCCGCATCAGTCTGTGCTGCCGCGGCCTGTGCTGCCGCGAGCTTCTCCGCGGTTTTGCGGGCTGCGGCGATCTCCTTCGGTTCCTCGGCGGCGGGGTCGAGGGCCGGCGGGGCCGGGACGGTCCACATCCACTCGCGGAGCTTGTCGCGCTCGTGGGTGAGTTCGTGGATGTCGGTCTCGGCGTACTCGAACTCCGGTGACCAGAACAGGGCGTCGAAGGGGCAGACCTCGATGCAGATACCGCAGTACATGCAGAGGGAGAAGTCGATGGCGAAGCGGTCGAGGACGTTGCGGCTGCGCTCGCGGCCGCCGGGGGCGGCGGGCGGGACCGTCTCCTTGTGGGAGTCGATGTAGATGCACCAGTCCGGGCACTCGCGGGCGCACAGCATGCAGACCGTGCAGTTCTCCTCGAAGAGGCCGATGACGCCGCGGGAGCGGGGCGGGAGTTCGGGCTGGGCGTCCGGGTACTGCGCGGTGACGGTCTTCTTCGTCATCGTGCGGAGGGTGACGGCCAGGCCCTTGGCGAGGCCGGAGCCAGGAATGGGGGCCATGGTTACGAGATCACCACCTTGACGATGCCGGTGAGGGCGATCTGGGCGAGGGAGAGCGGAACGAGGAGGGTCCAGGAGAGTTTTTGGAGCTGGTCCTCGCGGAGGCGGGGGTAGGTGACGCGCAGCCAGATCACGACGAAGGCGAGGAGCGCGGTCTTCAGCAGGGTCCAGACCCAGCCGAGGCCGTCGGCACCCCAGGGGCCGTGCCAGCCGCCCAGGAAGAGGACGGTGGTCAGGCCGCACAGGACGACGATTCCGGCGTACTCGGCGAGGAGGAACAGCGCGAAGCGGAGACCGGTGTACTCCGTGTACGCGCCGAAGATGATCTCCGAGTCGGCGACGGGCATGTCGAAGGGGGGTCGTTGGAGCTCGGCGAGGCCGGCTACGAAGAAGACGATCGCGCCGACGATCTGCCAGGGCAGCCACCACCACTGGAAGGCGTCGACGATGCCGAGGAGGGAGACTGTGCCGGCCGCCATCGCCACCGAGGCGGCGGTGAGCAGCATCGGGAGTTCGTAGGCGAGGAGCTGGGCGGCTGTGCGGAGGCCGCCGAGGAGGGAGAACTTGTTGGCGGAGGCCCAGCCGGCCATGAGGGAGCCGAGGACTCCTACGCCCATCACCGCGAGGACGAAGAAGATGCCCGCGTCGACGACCTCGCCGACGGCGCCTTCGCCCGGTCCGATGGGGATGGCGAGGAGCACCAGGAGGTACGGAAGGAGGGCCACGGCGGGGGCGAGCTGGAAGATGCGGCGGTCCGCGCCGGCCGGTACGACGTCTTCCTTCTGCGCGAACTTCACACCGTCGGCGACGAGTTGGGCCCAGCCGTGGAAGCCGCCGGCGTACATCGGGCCGAGGCGGCCCTGCATGTGCGCCATCACCTTGTGCTCCGTCTGACCCACGATCAGGGGGAACGTCAGGAACACGACGAACACCACGAGGAGTCGCAGGGCGACGTCGAGAGCGTCGTTCACTGCCGGCCTCCTGTGGGGTCTTCGGGGGTGGGGGTCGTGTCCGGGGACGTCTCCGGGCGGGGGCCGGCGGGGCGGACTTCGGAGTCGGCGTCGGCCGCGTCGGTACCGGCTTCGGCACCGGCGTCGGCCGCGTCGGCGCCGGAACCGGCACCGGCCGTATCCGCGTTCGCATCCGCATCCGCGTCTGCATCCGCCCCGCCCGCGCCGGTCTCGGTCGGGGGTTTCGGGGTGGGTTCGGGTGCGGCTTCGGCTTCGGGCTCGTCGAAGGCGGGGCGGGCGTGGTGCCAGGGGGCGTCCGAGCTGCGCGGGGCGGGCTTCGGGGTGGTGCGCGCCGCCGTCGGCGCGTCCTCGCCGGTGCCGGCCGGTGCGGGTGTGTCGGCCGGTGCGGGTGCGTCGGCCGCGTCAGTCGCCTCGGCCGCCTTGGCCGTATCGGCCGCCTTGGCCGTATCGGCCGCCTTGGCCGTATCGGCCGCCTTGGCCGTATCGGGCCGCACCCGCTGCGTCGCCGAGCCCTCGCTCGCGCTGCGTGCGCGGCGCGGGCCGGCCGCGGGCGGCGTCGGCTCCGTAGCCGACGGGCGCTGCGTCACCGAGCCCTCGGAAGCGGTTCGCGCGCGGCGCGGTGCAGTCGGAACCTCCGTGGAGGCGTCGGGGGTGGTGCCGGGCGTGGCCGTCTGGCTCACCGATCCCTCGGACACGGTTCGCGCGCGGCGGGGCGTGGACGGCGCCTCTGTGGGGGGCGGGGTCGCGGGCGCCGCCGCCTGGCTCGCCGAGCCCTCCCCCGCCGTACGCGTGCGGCGGACGGGGCGTTCGCCTGCGGCGCGGGCCGGGCGTTCGCCTGCCGCCCGGGCCGCGCCGCGCGCCGGGCGGGCCGGGGCCGGGGGGAGTTGGCCCTTCAGCGGGCCCCAGTCGTTCGGGTCGGGGACGCCCGGGGGGAGCATCTGGCGGCGCTTCGGGCCTCCGTGGTCCGACTCGCCCGGTTCCTTCGCACCGGGCCACGCCTTGGCCACCCGCGCGGCCAGCACGAAGTCCTTGCGAAGGGGGTGGCCCTCGAAGCCCTCGGGCAGGAGCAGGGGGTCCAGCGCCGGGTGGCCCTCGAAGGTCACGCCGAACATCTCGTGGGTCTCGCGCTCGTGCCAGCCCGCGCCCGCGTAGACCCCCACGGCGGTGGGGAGGACGGGCGCCTCGTGCGGGACCGTCGTACGGACGAGGAGGCGGCGCACCGAAGACGGAGACGGAGGCTGAGACGGGGATGGGGACGGGGGCTGAGACGGGGACGGGGGTGAGGGCAGGGCGACGACGTGGGCCGAGACCAGGAATCCCCTGCCCGGTTCGTCGACCGCGCTCAGCCAGTCGAAGTAGGTGCAGCCCAGAGCGTCGCGTGCCGTCTCCAGGGCGGAGATCCAGGAGGTCGGGGGTACGTCGACCGTCAGGACCTCGTACGACGCCTCGGCCGTGGCCTCCGTACCGAAGAGCTCCTCGGCGGGAGCGGGGAGCCAGCCGACGGCAGTCATCGGGCGCCCCCCTCGGCCGTGCCCGCGCCTGTGCCCGCGGCCGGCGGCCGGACCAGGTCGCTCTGGAGTGCGGCCGCCGAAGGGCGGGGCGAGCCGTACCGCTCGCTCAGCGACTCCCGTGCGATCTTCTCCTGGAGCTTGAGGATGCCTTGGAGCAGTGCCTCGGGGCGGGGCGGGCAGCCGGGTACGTACACGTCGACCGGGATGATCTGGTCGACGCCCTTGGTCACGGAGTACGAGTCCCAGTACGGGCCGCCGCAGTTCGAGCAGGCGCCGAACGAGATGACGTACTTCGGCTCGGGCATCTGCTCGTACAGCCGCTTGACGGCCGGGGCCATCTTGTCCGTGACCGTGCCCGAGACGACCATCAGGTCGGCCTGGCGCGGCCCGGGCGCGAACGGGATCACACCGAGGCGGATGAAGTCGTGCCGGGCCATCGACGCGGCGATGAACTCGATCGCGCAGCAGGCCAGGCCGAAGTTGAAGACCCAGAGCGAGTAGCGGCGGCCCCAGTTCAGGACCACCTTCATCGGCTCGGGTGCCAGGCGGGCGAGTGCGCCCAGCCGCTTCGGCTCCGGGAGCAGAACAGGTTCGGGGGTCACGTCCATGCCAGGACGCCCTTCTTGTATGCGTACAGCAGGCCGACGGCCAGGAAGCCCAGGAAGATGAACATTTCCACGAGCGTCGCCGCGCCGTAGCCGGGCGCGGCGAAGACCGTCGCCCAGGGGAAGAGGAAGATCGAGTCGACCGCGAAGATCACGTACAGGAACGCGTAGACGTAGTAGCGGACCTGGGTGTGGGCCCAGCCCTCGCCGACGGGATCGACTCCGCACTCGTAGGTCAGGAGTTTCTCGGGGGTGGGGACCACGGGCCGCAGCAGGTGTCCCGCCCCGAAGGCCACGGCGACGAACAGCACACCGACGACGGCGAGCAGTCCCACGACCGAATAGGAGTGGAAATAGGACTGGAGGTGGTCCGCCGCGACCGCATTCCCAGCGGTCCCAGCCCCGGTCCCCGTGACGACGGTCGGCTCCGGCACCTCAGCCCCTTACTCCTTGACCCTGTGACTCGCGTGAACCCTGTGTTCGACGATCTGTACGCACGGGAGTCTAGGGCCTGCTAAAGAAAGGGTAAGCAGCCCGTCGTGCCCAGACCTGATCAAAGGGGTCCCTGACCTGATCCAAGGGGTCCGGGGCGGGACCCAGGGTGAAGCCCGGGGTGGGGTTTTCCCCAGTGGATCGTGGCGGTCCACCTCATGGCGCCGCGGCTCGCCGCCAGGCACGCTGACGGCTATGACCGAACGCATCACAAGCCCCGGCCTCCGGGAAGGCGAGCGGCTGCCGCTCCCTGGCAGCCGGGACACCCGGGACGGCGAGCGGCTGCCGCCCCTGCGTCTCGCCCTGGACGGGCACACCTGGCGGGAGATCGCGCATCTCCTCGCGAACCTGCCGATGGCGCTGATCGGCTTCACCTATGTCGTGACGGTGCTGTTCACGGGGGCTGGGCTGACGGTGACCGTGATCGGTTTCCCGTTGCTCGCGGCCGGGCTGTTGGGGGCGCGGCAGCTGGGCAAGGTGGAGCGGGCCCGGGCCAGGCTGCTGCTCGATGTGCGGGTGGACGAGCCGAGTCCGCTGCCGTTGCGCAAGGGCAGTGGTGGGCTGTTCCAGCAGTTGTGGATGGGGCTGAAGGACCCGGTGGGCTGGCGGACGTTCCTGTACGAGTTCATCCGGCTGCCCTGGGGCGTCGTGACCTTCTCGGTCACGTTGGTGTCGCTGTTCGTCGCGTGGCCGGTGCTGCCGTTCATCGCGCGCGGGCTGACCAGTGTGGACCGGGCGATGGTGCGCGTGCTGCTCTCCCCCTCCGACGAACTGGAGCAGCGCATCGCCGAGTTGGAGTCGGACCGCGGGGTCGTCGTGGACACGGCGGCCGCCGACCTGCGGCGCATCGAACGCGATCTGCACGACGGGGCGCAGGCGCGGCTGGTGAACCTGGCGATGGGGCTCGGTCTGGCCAAGGAGAAGTTGCTGGAGGGCCAGGCCGACGAAAGCGTCGCGGCCATGGTGGACGAGGCGCACGGCGAGGTGAAGCTCGCGCTCCAGGAGCTGCGCGACCTCGCGCGTGGCATCCACCCCGCGGTCCTCACCGACCGCGGTCTCGACGCCGCGCTGTCGTCCGTCGCCTCTCGCTGCACGGTGCCGGTGAAGGTGACCGCCGACCTGCCGACGAGACCGGCCGCGGCCATCGAGGGCATCGCGTACTTCACGGTCTCCGAGCTGCTGCAGAACGTCAGCAAGCACAGCGGGGCCCGTTCGGCGTCCGTCGATGTGTGGCGGGCGGACCAGCGGCTGCTCATACAGGTGTGGGACGACGGGCGGGGCGGGGCCGACGTCGGAGGCGGTACGGGGATGGCGGGGCTCGCGGACCGGCTCGGCGCGGTCGACGGGCTGTTCGTCATCGAGTCGCCGGTGGGCGGCCCGACCACGATCACGGCGGAACTGCCGTGGCGCGACCGGCGGGAGGAACCCCGGCCGTAGCCGCACACGGCCGGGCGTGAGCCGGGGTGAGCCGTCACAGGCCGGCGGGTCCGACTCGGAGGACGAACCGACACGGGCAGCCGGTCCGACTCGGAGGACGAGCCGGAGCGGGCGGGGTGGGGCGGTCGTACGCGGGGCGTACGGCCGCTTCTTCATACGCGCGGCGCGGAGGTAGGGAAAACCCCCGGCCCAGGACGCCGACGCGCTCCATGGTCCGGCGGGCGCGCGGCCAGCAAGGTGGACGTAGAAGCCGAGAAGCAGCACGAGCGGGACCAGCAACACGAGCAGCACCAGCGGAACGAGCAACACGAGCGGAACGCGCAACACGAGTGGGAACGCGCAGGACCGAGCAGGACCGAGCAGAACGGATGACGCCGATGGCCACGCAGTACGGGCAGGGATACGGAGACTGGGACAGCCCTGGATCCCCGGGCGCCGGGGAGCGACGGCACCGGCTCCCGGCACCGTTGAGGGCGCCGATCGAGGCCCGTAGCTGGCGCGAGTTCGGCTATCTGATGCTCGGTCTGCCGGTCGGCATCGCGATGTTCATATACGCCGTCACGATGTTCGCGCTCGGCGCCGGACTGCTGGTCACGTTCCTGGGGATCCCGGTGCTGGCGGCGGCACTGGCCGGATGCCGCGGTTTCGGAGTGCTGGAGCGGGCGCGGGCGCGGCGGCTGCTGGGCCTTGAGGTGGCCGATCCGGAGCCGCTGCGGATGAAGGGCCACGGGCCGATGGCGTGGATGGGGGCGATGCTCAAGAGCGGGGCGTCGTGGCGGCATCTGCTGTACGCGGTGCTCCAGTTCCCGTGGGCCGTGTTCGCGTTCGTCGTGGCGCTGAACTTCTGGGCGTACGGGTGGGCGCTGCTGACGTACCCGCTGTGGTTCTGGGTCTTTCCGATGTACGGCGGCCAGGGCGGCCTTCAGCTGTACGGCGACCAGGCGCACAGCATCTACCTCGACAACCCGTTCGAGATCACGGTGACCGCCCTGGTGGGGCTGTTGTTCACGATGGCGACGCCCTGGATCGTGCGGGCGCTGACCACGGTCGACCGGTTGCTGGTGCACGGGCTGCTCGGCCCTTCGCGGCTGGCCACACGGGTGGTGGAGCTGGAGTCGGACCGTGGCGTGGTGATCGACACGGCCGCCGCCGATCTGCGGCGCATCGAACGCGATCTGCACGACGGGGCGCAGGCCCGCCTGGTGGCTCTCGCCATGGACCTCGGTCTGGCCAAGGAGAAGCTGGCGGAGGATCCGCGGGAGGCGGCACGGATGGTGGACGAGGCGCACGGCGAGGTGAAGACGGCGTTGCAGGAGCTGCGGGATCTGGCGCGCGGGATCCATCCGGCGGTGCTGACGGACCGGGGGCTGGACGCGGCGCTGTCCGCCGTGGCCTCGCGCTGCACGGTGCCGGTGCAGGTCGAGGTGGATCTGCCCGCGCGGCCGGCGCCGGCGATCGAGGGGATCGCGTACTTCACGGTGTCCGAGCTGCTCCAGAACGTCAGCAAACACGCCCGGGCGACTCGGGCGACGGTGGATGTGTGGCGGGTGGAGAACCGGCTGCTGCTCCAGGTCGTGGACAACGGGGTGGGCGGTGCGGACGTCTCCGGCGGGTCCGGGCTGGCCGGGCTCGCGGGACGGCTGGACGCGGTGGACGGGATTCTGGTGGTCGACTCGCCGGTGGCCGGGCCCACTCGGATCACCGCGGAGCTGCCCTGGCGGGGGTGAGGCCCCGGGGGCGCACGGGGGCCCACGCCGAGGGAGCGACCGCGCGCCGCCGCGCCCCCCTCTGCCCCAGCAGGAGCCCCCTACCTGCACCTCCGCGCCCCCTCGAAACCGCCCCCGCACCCCCACACCCCCTCAAAACCGCCCCACATCCCGCGCGCCACCCTCGAAACCGCCCCACACCGCCCGCGCCACCCTCGAAACCGCCCGGCACCCCCGCGGACACCCCCGCGGACACCCCCGTGCCACCCCTCACGAACCCGATCGCCCCCCACAAGGCCCCCCAGCCCCGCCACCGACCGACGCCCGCCCTGCCATCGGCCTGTCCCCGAGCGACCCCCGACCAGCCACCGATCAGCCACCGAAGATCCGTTATCGGCCGCTCGGGGTCCGAAATCGGGAACCCCCACCCCTGTATTCCCGTGGCCAGGGCCCGTCCGGGTCCGAATGCTGGAATGCTGGGACTGGCGTACGGGCCACAACGGGCCTGGGGCGGGGTGTGGGGGGCCGAGGATCGTGGAGGACAGGGTGCGGGTGGTCATCGCCGAGGATTCAGTGCTGCTCAGGGAGGGCCTGACCCGGTTGCTGACCGACCGCGGGCATGACGTCGTGGCGGGTGTCGGCGACGGCGACGCACTGATCAAGACCATCGGCGAGCTGGCGGCCCAGGACGAGCTGCCGGACGTGGTGGTGGCGGACGTGCGCATGCCACCGACACACACCGACGAAGGGGTCAGGGCGGCCGTACAGCTGCGCAAGGCGCACCCCGAGGTCGGGGTGCTCGTGCTGTCGCAGTACGTCGAGGAGCGGTACGCCACCGAGCTGCTCGCCGGTTCCAGCCGCGGTGTCGGCTATCTGCTCAAGGACCGGGTGGCCGAGGTGCGCGAGTTCGTCGACGCGGTCGTCCGGGTGGCCCAGGGGGGTACCGCGCTGGATCCGGAGGTCGTGGCGCAGCTGCTCGGGCGCAGCCGTCGGCAGGATGTGCTCACGGGGCTCACCCCGAGGGAGCGGGAGGTGCTGGGCCTGATGGCCGAGGGGCGGACCAATTCGGCGATCGCCCGACAGCTGGTCGTGAGCGACGGCGCGGTCGAAAAACACGTCAGCAATATCTTCCTGAAGCTCGGATTGTCCCCGAGCGACGGCGATCACCGGCGTGTTCTGGCAGTGCTCACCTATCTGAACTCCTGATCGACTGACACTGTGTCAGACACGTGTCAGTCACGCGTCCGACAATCAACGAATGCCATGCGGCAGTCCATTGAGCACCAGAACCGAAGGATGAGCGCGGAGCGTCTTCAGGGGAAGCGCCGGGGGGCGAGTAAATCATGACAAGTCAGGGTGTCCGGCCGTCTCAAATCGGCGTCCATCATGCGAACGGCCGAGGGAAGGCGACCCTTACCGACGTAGGGTTGACCCTGGGAAGGTCGCCGGCACGACCGCTCCCGGACAGCCGCCTCGAAGGAGGTCCAGTTCAGTGACCAGCCAGGTCAGCAGTACAACGGAACAGGCCGACGAACCCGTCGTGGGAGAGCAGCGCAAACCGGCGGGCGCGAAGGACGTACGCCGACTCGATCGCGTGATCATCCGGTTCGCCGGGGACTCCGGTGACGGTATGCAACTCACCGGTGACCGCTTCACCTCAGAGACGGCGTCCTTCGGAAACGACCTCTCGACCCTGCCGAACTTCCCCGCCGAGATCCGGGCCCCCGCGGGCACGCTGCCCGGGGTCTCCTCCTTCCAGTTGCACTTCGCGGACCACGACATCCTGACCCCCGGCGACGCGCCGAACGTCCTCGTGGCGATGAACCCGGCCGCCCTCAAGGCGAACGTGAGCGACCTGCCGCGCGGCGCGGAGGTCATCGTCAACACGGACGAGTTCACCAAGCGCGCCATGCAGAAGGTCGGGTACGGCACGAGTCCGCTGGAGGACGGCTCGCTGGACGGCTACAGCGTCCACCCCGTCCCCCTGACCACCCTCACGGTCGAGGCGCTCAAGGAGTTCGAGCTCTCCCGCAAGGAGGCCGAGCGCAGCAAGAACATGTTCGCGCTGGGGCTGCTGTCGTGGATGTACCACCGGCCGACCGAGGGCACCGAGAAGTTCCTGACCACCAAGTTCGCCAAGAAGCCGGCCATCGCGGCGGCCAATATCGCCGCGTTCCGGGCCGGCTGGAACTTCGGCGAGACGACGGAGGACTTCGCGGTCTCCTACGAGGTCGCCCCGGCCCAGTCCGCCTTCCCGGCCGGCACCTACCGCAACATCTCCGGGAACCTGGCCCTGTCGTACGGCCTGATCGCGGCCTCCCGCCAGGCGGATCTGCCGCTGTACCTGGGCTCGTACCCGATCACCCCGGCCTCCGACATCCTGCACGAGCTGAGCAAGCACAAGAACTTCGGCGTCCGCACCTTCCAGGCCGAGGACGAGATCGCGGGCATCGGCGCGGCGCTGGGGGCCGCCTTCGGCGGTTCGCTGGCGGTCACCACGACCTCCGGGCCGGGTGTGGCCCTCAAGTCGGAGACGATCGGGCTGGCCGTCTCCCTCGAGCTGCCGCTGCTGGTGGTCGACATCCAGCGCGGCGGCCCGTCGACCGGCCTGCCGACCAAGACCGAGCAGGCGGACCTGCTCCAGGCGATGTACGGCCGCAACGGCGAGGCACCGGTCCCGGTGGTCGCGCCGCGCACGCCGGCCGACTGCTTCGAGGCCGCCATCGAGGCGGCGCGGATCGCGCTGACGTACCGCACGCCGGTGTTCCTGCTCTCCGACGGCTATCTGGCCAACGGCAGCGAGCCCTGGCGCATCCCGGAGACCGACGGGCTCCCCGATCTGCGCGTGCGGTTCGCCCAGGGACCGAACCACACCCTGGACGACGGCACCGAGGTGTTCTGGCCCTACAAACGTGACCCGGGGACCCTGGCCCGCCCGTGGGCGATCCCGGGCACGCCGGGTCTGGAGCACCGCATCGGCGGCATCGAGAAGCAGGACGGCACGGGCAACATCTCGTACGACCCCGCCAACCACGACTTCATGGTGCGTACCCGCCAGGCGAAGATCGACGGCATCGACGTCCCCGACATCGAGGTCGACGACCCGGACGGGGCGAGCGCCCTCGTACTGGGCTGGGGTTCGACCTACGGGCCCATCACCGCGGCCGTACGACGGCTGCGGACGGCCGGGGAGTCCATCGCGCAGGCGCATCTGCGCCACCTCAACCCCTTCCCGTCGAACCTCGGCGCGGTGCTGAAGGGGTACGACAAGGTGGTGATCCCCGAGATGAACCTCGGTCAGCTCGCCACACTCATCCGGGCGAAGTACCTGGTGGACGCCCACTCGTACAACCAGGTCAACGGAATGCCGTTCAAGGCTGAGCAACTCGCCACGGCTCTGAAGGAGGCCATCGATGACTGAGACGTCCACGGAAGGCACGGGCACGATCGAGGCGCTTTCCCTGGTCCCCAAGGCCGAGGCCAGGCAGTCCATGAAGGACTTCAAGTCCGATCAGGAAGTGCGCTGGTGCCCCGGCTGCGGTGACTACGCGGTCCTGGCCGCCGTGCAGGGCTTCATGCCCGAGCTCGGGCTCGCCAAGGAGAACATCGTCTTCGTCTCGGGCATCGGCTGCTCGTCCCGCTTCCCGTACTACATGAACACGTACGGCATGCACTCCATCCACGGCCGCGCCCCCGCCATCGCCACGGGCCTCGCCTCCTCCCGCCGCGACCTGTCGGTCTGGGTGGTCACGGGTGACGGCGACGCGCTGTCCATCGGCGGCAACCACCTCATCCACGCCCTGCGCCGCAATGTGAACCTCAAGATCCTGCTGTTCAACAACCGGATCTACGGCCTCACCAAGGGCCAGTACTCCCCCACCTCGGAGGTCGGCAAGATCACCAAGTCGACGCCGATGGGCTCGCTGGACGCGCCCTTCAACCCGGTGTCGCTCGCCATCGGCGCGGAGGCGTCGTTCGTGGCGCGGACGGTGGACTCCGACCGCAAGCATCTGACGGACGTGCTGCGCCAGGCGGCCGCCCACCCCGGCACGGCGCTGGTGGAGATCTACCAGAACTGCAACATCTTCAACGACGGCGCCTTCGAGGTCCTCAAGGACAAACAGCAGGCCGAAGAGGCCGTGATCCGGCTGGAGCACGGGAAGCAGATCCGCTTCGGCGCGGACGCCGCCAAGGGTGTCGTACGCGACCCGCTGACCGGCGACCTGAAGGTCGTCACCGTGACCCCGGAGAACGAGGCGCGGATCCTGGTCCACGACGCGCACTCCGCGTCCCCGACCACGGCCTTCGCCCTCTCCCGCCTCGCCGACCCGGACACCCTGCACCACACCCCGATCGGTGTGTTCCGTGCCGCGGAGCGGCCGGTCTACGACGCGCAGATGTCCGAGCAGCTGGACACGGCGATCGAGCAGAACGGCAAGGGCGACCTGGCCGCGCTGCTCGCGGGCGGGGACACCTGGACGGTCGTCGGCTGAGCCGCGCGCACCTTCACGAGGCCCGGGCCCCAGCGGCCCGGGCCTCGTCGTACGACCGGCGGGCCCGCTCCACGTCGTCCATCCGCTTCTCGGTCCACACGGCCAGCGCCCGCACCTGCGTGGCCGCCTCGCGCCCGACGTCGGTGAGCGAGTAGTCGACGCGCGGCGGGATGACGGGCTTCGCGTCCCGGTGGACGAGTCCGTCGCGCTCCAGGGTCTGCAGGGTCTGCGTGAGCATCTTCTCGCTGACCCGGCCGATCGCGCGGCGCAGCTCGCTGAAGCGGTACGAGCGCTCCAGCAGCTCGATGAGGACGAGGACGCCCCAGCGGCTGGTGACGTGCTCGAGCACCAGGCGGTACGGGCACATCGCCTCGGCGATGTCGTACTTGCCGGCGGACTGCGTGGCGGCGGTCTTGCCGGCGGACGGCGTGGCGGCGGGCTGCGTGGCGGCCGGCGCCCCGCTGACTGCTGGGGTGCTTACGGACATGCCAGTACCTTACTTCAAAGTGGGTACTTTCGCTGAGTTAGTGCACCTCCTAGGGTTAGTGCCATACCCGCCCACAAGGAGATTCCGTCATGAGCATCGTCGTCACCGGCGCCACCGGCCACCTCGGCAGCCTCGTCATCGAGCAGCTGCTGGAGAAGGTCCCGGCCGACCAGATCACCGCGGTCGTCCGCAGCGCGGAGAAGGCCGCCCCCCTCGCGGCCCGCGGTGTGCGGATCGCGGTCGCCGACTACAACACCCCCGAGACCTTCGACGGCCTCCTCGCCGCCGGCGACCGCGTGCTCCTCATCTCCGGCAACGAGTTCGACAAGGGCCGCGTCGGCCAGCACAAGGTCGTCCTGAACGCCGCCAAGGCCGCCGGCGTGGCGCTCCTCGCGTACACCAGCGCCCCCGGCAGCCTGACGGCCGCCCTCGCCGACGACCACCGCGGCACCGAGGAGGCGATCTTGGCCTCCGGAGTGCCGTACGCGCTGCTGCGCAACGGCTGGTACAACGAGAACTACACCGAGCAGCTCGCCCCGGTACTGGAGCACAACGCCGTCACCCACGCCGCCGGCGAGGGCCGGATCTCCTCCGCCGCCCGCGCCGACTACGCGGCCGCCGCCGTCGCCGTACTGACCGGCGAGGGCCACGAGAACAAGACGTACGAGCTGGGCGGCGACGCCGCGTGGAGCCTCGCCGAGTACGCGGCCGAGCTGAGCCGGCAGACCGGCAAGGAGATCGCCGACAACGCCGTCTCCCCGGAAGCCCTCGTCGGCATCCTGACCGGCGCGGGACTGCCCGGGCCCTTCGCCACGATCCTGGCGGGCGTGGACGCGTCCATCCAGAAGGGCGAGCTGGTCATCGACAGCGGCGACCTCTCCCGCCTGACCGGCCGTCCGACCACGCCGATCGCCGACTCGATCGCGGTGGCCCTCAAGGGCTGACGCGCCACTCGGGGACGCACCCCCGGCTGTCATGACCGTATGGCGATACGGGCATGACAGCCGGGGGTGGTCGGCGCTACCTTCGTGGAGGCTGTGCGGGAGCAGCCGCGCGTGAGGGAGGTGTCGGTGGCCGTGCAGTCGAAGGGCGCGACGGGGTCGAAGAGCGAGCAGCGGACAGGTCTGCTGAACGGAGTCGCCGCGTACGGCATGTGGGGGCTCGTCCCCCTGTACTGGCCGCTGCTGAAGCCCGCCGGGGCGGTCGAGATCCTCGCCCACCGGATGGTCTGGTCCCTCGCCCTCGTCGCCGTCGCGCTGCTGGTCATGCGGCGCTGGGCCTGGGCCGGCGAACTGCTGCGGCAGCCGCGCAAACTGGCCCTCGTCACGGTCGCCGCGGCGGTCATCACCGTCAACTGGGGCGTCTACATCTGGGCGGTGAACGCCGGACACGTGGTCGAGGCGTCGCTCGGGTACTTCATCAATCCGCTTGTCACCATCGCGCTGGGCGTCCTGATCCTCAAGGAACGGATGCGGCCCTGGCAGTGGGCGGCGGTGGGCGTCGCCTTCACCGCCGTGGTCGTCCTCACCGTCGGCTACGGCCAGCCGCCGTGGATCTCCCTGTGCCTCGCCTTCTCCTTCGGGACGTACGGCCTGGTGAAGAAGAAGGTCAACCTCGGCGGCATCGAGTCACTGGCCGCCGAGACCGCGATCCAGTTCCTGCCCGCGCTCGCCTATCTGCTGTGGCTGACGGCGAGCGGCGGCTCGACCTTCGGCACCCAGGGCGGCGCGGGTCACGCGGCGCTGCTCGCCTCCACCGGCGTGGTCACCGCGATCCCCCTCGTCTGCTTCGGCGCCGCCGCGATCCGCGTACCGCTCTCCACGCTCGGCCTGCTCCAGTACCTGGCGCCCGTCTTCCAGTTCCTGCTGGGCATCCTCTACTTCCACGAAGCCATGCCGCCGGAGCGCTGGGCGGGCTTCGCACTGGTCTGGCTCGCGCTGTCGCTGCTGACCTGGGACGCGCTGCGGGCGGCCCACCGGGCGTCGCGCGCGCTCCGGACGGCGCCGAGCCGCATCGTCGCGGACGAGCAGATCACGCCGGTATACGAACACCCGTGACCGAATATCGCTCTTGACGGAGAGTTAGTCGCACATTCACCATCCAGGCACCCCATTCGCCAGGGGATCCCGGTGCCCCACTCCTGGGTCACCCGTGGATTCCCCATGGAATTCGGAGCCCCCCACATGAAGCTCTCCGTTCCTGGGCGCGCCTCGACGGCTCTCGTCGTCGCGGCCGCCACGCTCCTCACCGGCGGCGCGATATCCGGGGCCGCACCGGCCCCGGTGGCGGCCGCCGCCGCGCCCGATCTCCCCGTGGCCAACGTGAAGGCCCATCTCGCCCAGCTCCAGTCCATCGCCACCGCCAACGGCGGCAACCGCGCGCACGGCCGCACCGGCTACAAGGCGTCCCTCGACTATGTGAAGGCCAAGCTGGACGCGGCCGGATTCACCACGACCGTCCAGCAGTTCACGTCCTCCAGCCGCACCGGGTACAACCTGATCGCCGACTGGCCCGGCGGCAACACAAATCAGGTTGTCATGTCCGGCTCACACCTGGACAGCGTCACGGCCGGGCCCGGCATCAACGACAACGGTTCCGGCTCGGCGGCGGTCCTGGAGACCGCGCTGGCCGTCGCCCGCACGAACTACCAGCCCACCAAGCACCTCAGATTCGCCTGGTGGGGCGCCGAGGAACTGGGCATGGTCGGCTCGCGCTACTACGTCAACAGTCTCTCCACCGCCAACCGTTCGGCGATCAGCGGCTATCTGAACTTCGACATGATCGGCTCGCCGAACCCCGGCTACTTCGTCTACGACGACGACCCGACCATCGAGAAGACCTTCAAGACCTACTTCACGGGCCTCGGCATCGCGACGGAGCCGGAGACCGAGGGCGACGGCCGCTCCGACCACGCTCCGTTCAAGAACGCGGGCATTCCCGTCGGCGGCCTGTTCAGCGGCGCGGACTACATCAAGACGGCGGCCCAGGCGGCGAAGTGGGGCGGTACGTCGGGCAAGGCCTTCGACGCCTGCTACCACTCCTCGTGCGACACGTCGTCGAACATCAACGACACGGCACTCGACCGGAACGCGGACGCGCTGGCGTACGCGGTGTGGTCGCTGTCCTCGTAACGCCGGGGTAGAACCGGAGTAGAACCCGAGTGGAACCGAACCCGTAGGGCCCTGAGTTCTACGGGCCCTACGGGTTCTTCGGGTCTACGGGTCCTGTGGGTTCTTCGGGTCTACGGGTCCTGTGGGTCCTGTGGGTCCTACGGGTTCTCGGTGAGGGTGCGGGCGCGTTCGGCGAGGCGGCCCATGCGGTTGCGGGCCGACTCGAGCTGGTCGAGATCCTCGGCGGCGGGGCCCGGCTCGGCGGCGAGTTCGGTCCACACGCCGATGAGGTCCCGGCCGAGGTGGAGGCCCTGGACCGGGTCGCGGACGGCACGCCAGGCGGCGGCCGCGCTCTGGACGTTGCCGTAGGCGCCACGCGGGTCGCGAGCGCGGCGGCGGAGCCGGGCCAGGTCGAGGGAGAGGTGGAAGGAGCGCAGGGCGTCTCCGGCCAAGTACGCGATGTACGCGGTGAGTTCACGCAGCCGCAGAACGTCCGGATGCTCCGGGCCGAGGGTGGCGGCGGCCCCGTGGACGGCCTCCTCGGCCATCGCGGCCGCCTCCTCGATCCGGCCCTGCTTCACGGCCTCGTTGATCCGGGCCATGGGTGCGGCGAGCGGTCCGGCGGCGGCACCGTCGGGCCCTGACCCCGACTCCGGCGCCAGTACGGCCTCGGCCACCGAGTCGAATTCCCGCACGGGAGGTTCCTTGACCTCCTCGACCTCGGCCACGGGGACGGTCCTCGGCGCGGGGGTGGGCTTCCAGGCGGGGGCCGCGTACGGGTCCAGGTCGGGGTCAGCGCCGGATCCGGAGCCGGAGTCGATGTTCGGGCCGGCGTCAGGGGTGGGCGTACGCCCCTGTGCCGGTGCCGGTGCGGGTGCAGGTGCCGGTTCCGGTGCGGGCGCCGGTTCCCATGGCGCGGGCCCGGGCGGCGGTGTGGCCGTCGTCGGGGCGGGGCCGAACGCTCCGGTCGGGGGCGAGACGGTACCGGGGGCCGGAGCCGGGGCGCCTTGGCCGGTGGGGGCGCCCGGGAGCGCCTGTGCGAGGCCGGGCGCCACAGTGATCCAAGGGGCCTGTTCCGGCACGGCACGCAGAACGAACGTCGAGACGGTGCCTCCGGCGCGTACGGGCGTCTCCTCCGCCTCGCTCGCCACCGCCTCGGCCCCCTCCGGCACCTTGGGCCCCTTGGGCGCCTCGGGGGCCTGGACCTGCTCGGGCTGGTGCGTCGCAGCCGATTCGGGCAGGGCACGCAGCACATGCGTCGGCGTCGAGGCGGGACGCTCCACGGGAGCGGGAGCGGGAGCCGGTGCCGGTGCGACGGACTGCTGCGGGGGCGTCCACTGCGCGGCGGGCGTCGGCTCCGCCACCGCCCGCAGCAGGTGCGTGGCCTTGTCACGGCGCGGCGGCGGCCCCTGGGGCGCGTCACCCGGCACGGGCGGGCCCACCGGACCGGCGACAGGCCGCTGCGGCACGGGCGGCTCGACCACCGGCCGCGGGGGCGATGGCGGGGGCGGAGGCGGAGGCGGAGGCGCCGCGGCTTCCCCGCCACCGGCCGCTCCCGTACCCCCGGCCGGCGTTCCCACCCGCACCGGCTCGCCCGTGAACTCGCTCGACCCGTCCCCGTGCACCCGGATCGGCACCACGCACCCGATCCGTTCGTCGTGGACCGACGCGAGGACGGGGTGGCCGGTGGCGAGGGTGAGACGGTGGAGGTAGTTCAGCACGGCTTCCTGGAGCGTCTCCCCCGCTCTCGCGACGACCGGCATGCCGCCGACCGTCGCGCCGCCACCCGGCGTTCCGTCCTGGGCGACCGGCACCCGGACCTCGATCGGGGTCACCCCGGCGTCCGCGTCCGTCCGGGGCCCGGATCCCGCGGCGGAGCGCCCCCGCCTGTGTTCGCGGCTGAGTCGAGACATCGTTCCCTCACTCGGGTCGGTCGGCTGAGGAATCGGTTGGGGAACCGGTCGGCGAAGGGGTGTATGCCAGCGTACGCGGGCCGGACCGCGCGACGTTCGTTCCCGTACGCGCCACGGTTCCCCTCCTCGTCTCAGCGTCGGCCACGGTGCCGGACCCGGCCGTCGCACGCGCCGTCCCCGTGGCCTCTGTACTGATGTACTGATGTACCGAGTCAAGTCTCCCGGTTCCCGCCCGCGTCTCGCGTCACCACGGCGTCACAGACTCGTCCCAGGAACCGGCACCCCGTTGGTTCGGCCGTTCACCGGACCCGAAGAATGGGGGACGACCAGGAGGAGAGTGGTGATGCAGGGGAGCGCGCAGCCGGAGCACGGACCGGGCGGGCCCGAGATCTGGATCCGCGGGCCGGTGGGCGGCGGCGAGCCGCAGCCGCGCCGGGAGGCCGCCCAGGTCAGCGCCAGCCCGCGGCGGTTCTCCTGGGTCGCCACCCACGGCGGGGCGGGCACCACGACGCTCGCCAACGTCTTCGGCGGCCACGACGCCGGACGGAACTGGCCCCGGCCCGAGCGCGGCGAACCGGCGTCGGTACTCCTGGTCGGGCGTACGCACGCGGCCGGTCTTGACGCCGTCTCGCACACCGTCGACACCTTCCGGCGGGGCGAGGCGCCGCCGGGGCTCGACCTCGACGCCGTCGTCCTGGTCGCGGACGCGCCGGGGCGCCTGCCGCGTCAACTCGCCCAGCGGATCAAGGTCATCGAATCGGTGATCGATGTGTACCGGGTGCCGTGGGTGCCCGCATGGCGGACCGGTGAGCTGGACGGTCCCCCACCGCGCGAGTGCGAACAACTGGGCCGCCTGACCGGCACACCGGCTCCGCAGACCGGGAGAAGAGCGCCGCGCTGACCTCCCCACCGCGGCCGTCCCGAGGGGTACCCCGGCAGCACCCACCACTGACGTCCCGAGGGGTACCCCGGCAGCACCCACCACTGACGTCCCGAGGGGTTCCCCGGCAGCCGGCCCGTGCCGGCGCACCCTGGACGGCTGCATGCACATGCACATATTGTCTGTGCATATAGTCGCCGTGCGTTCCAGCATCCAAGGAGTCGTCATGCCTCGCCGCTTCCTCTTCGTCCTCGGCAGCAGCCGCAGCAACGGCAACACGGAGCTGCTCGCCCGCGCGGCCGCCGAGCAGCTGCCCGGCGATGTGGAGCAGCAGTGGATCAGCCTCGCCGGTCACCGCCTGCCCGACTTCGGGGATCAGCGGCACGACACCGACCACGGCCGCCCCGCGGACGACGAACTCGCGCTGCTGCTCGACGCCACCGTCGCCGCGACCGACGTGGTGATCGCCTCGCCGCTCTACTGGTACTCGGTGTCCAGCCACACCAAGCGCTACCTCGACCACTGGTCCGACTGGCTGCGTGTCCCCGGTCTCGACTTCAAGAAGACCATGGCGGGCCGGAACCTCTGGGGCGTCACCGTGCTCGCCGCCGACGAGCCCTCCGTCGCCGATCCTCTCGCCGGCACGCTCAACAACACCGCCGCGTACCTGGGCATGCGCTTCGGCGGCGTCCTCCTCGGCAACGGCAGCGCCCCCGGCGACGTCCGCAAGGACACCGAGGCGCTGACGCGCGCGAAGACGTTCTTCGCGCGGGAGCCGGAGCTCGCCCGTTTCCCGCACCAAGCTGTCTGAGAGCTGCCCGGAAGCGGCTGCGGCGGCCGGAAGCAGTTACGCGGTGATGTCCTTCGCCGTGAAGCGCGCCCAGGCCGCCGAGCCGAAGACCGCCGCGTAGAGGGCTTGCAGGCCCAGGTTGTGGAGCAGGTCGTCCCAGTAGACGGGGTCCCGCATGAGGTCGGCGAACGACAGCCAGTAGTGCGAGAAGAAGTACGGCTGGAGTGCGTGCAGTTGGGGGATCTGGTCGAGGATCTGGACGGTGATCAGCAGGCCCACGGTCGTCGCCATCGCCGCGATGCCGCTGTTGGTCAGCGTCGAGACGAACAGGCCGAGCGCCGCCACACCGACGAGCGACGCGGCGACCACCAGGGCGATCAGCAGGGCGCGGGCCAGTCCTTCGCCGAAGCTGATCCGGGTGCCCGAGATCGTCGTCAGCTCCCCCAGCGGGAACAGCAGCGCGCCGACCGCGAGCGCCGAGACCGCGACGACCAGGGTGGCGACGACGCAGAAGGCCATCGTCGTCGCGTACTTGGTGAGCAGCAGGCGGGTGCGGCCCGCGGGGGCGACCAGCAGGTAGCGCAGGGTGCCCGCGTTCGCCTCGCCGGCGATCGCGTCGCCCGCGATGACACCGATCGCCATCGGCAGGAAGAACGGCAGTGTCGCGGCCAGCGCCGTGAAGACCAGGAACAGTCCGTTGTTGGTGATCTGGGTGATGAACGCCGGGCCCTCGCCGCCGCCCCCGCCGGGCCCGGAACCGTCGTTCGTCTCGATCTTGACCGCGATCCCGACAAGGACCGGTACGGCCGCCAGGACGGCGAGGAGGGCGAGCGTGCGCCAGCGGCGGAAGGTGGTGACCAGTTCGCTGCGCAGCAGGCCGAGGGTCCACAGCGGGCTCGGACGGCGTACCTCTCCGGCCGCCGCGGTCGTCACTGCCTCAGCCCGCGACATCGAAGCCCTCCCCCGTCAGCGCCACGAACGCGTCCTCCAGTGAGGCCCGTTCGACGCCGAAGCCGCGTACGCGGACGGCGGCCGTGACCAACGCGGCGTTCAGCTCGGCGAGTTCGCCGTCCGGGGGTTCCCCGGTCACCCGGTCCTCGGCCACCACGATGTCGGCCACGCCCTGTTCCTTCAGCACCCGTGCCGCATCCGTCACGTCCGGGGTGGTCACCACCAGGCGTCCGCGCGCCCCGGCGGCGAGATCCGCCACCGCGCCCTGGGTGATCAGACGTCCCTGCGCCATCACCGCCGCGTGCGTGCACACCTGCTCGATCTCGTCGAGCAGGTGGGAGGAGAGGAAGACGGTGGTGCCGTCGGAGGCCAGCTCCCGCACCAGGGAACGGATCTCGCGCATGCCCTGCGGGTCGAGGCCGTTGGTCGGCTCGTCCAGGACGAGGAGGCGGCGGGGCTGGAGGAGCGCGGCCGCGAGCCCGAGCCGCTGCTTCATGCCCAGCGAGTACGCCTTCGCCTTCTTGCCGGCGGCGGCCGTCAGGCCCACCCGGTCCAGCGTGGCCGCGACCCGCGTACGCCGGGTGCGCGGGTCGGCGGTCGGGTCGGCGGCGTCGTACCGCAGGAGGTTGTCGCGCCCCGAGAGGAAGCCGTAGAGGGCCGGGCCCTCGATGAGGGCGCCGATGTGCGGGAGCACGGTGCGCGCGGAGCGGGGCATGGGCCGCCCCAGGACGCGCGCCGTGCCCGAGGTCGGCTCGATCAGGCCCATCAGCATGCGGATGGTGGTGGTCTTGCCGGAGCCGTTGGGCCCGAGGAAGCCGAAGACGCTGCCCGCCGGGACGGTCAGATCGAGCCCGTCGACGGCGAGCTGTCCGCCGCGGTAGCGCTTGGTGAGGGCGCGGGTGACGATCACCCCGTCCCCCGGGGCGTCACCCGCACCCGCCGGCCCCGGCTCCGACTCCGACTCCGGAGCCGACTCCGGCTCCGGGCCCGGCTCGGGGCCCGGCTCCGCGGCGGACAGTTCCTCCATACGCTCCCTCACTTCGCCGAGCCCGACGCGGCACTCACTTTCCGGCGTTCGCCGCCTTCACCAGCGCGTCCTTGGTGACCGCACCCGCGTACACCTTGCCGTCGTCCGTGATCAGCGCGTTGACCAGGCGGGTCGAGAAGACCGTGCCCGAGCCGAACGAGCCGCTGACGTGGTCGCCGAGGGAGTTCAGGAACCCGGAGACGTCGCTGTTGCCGGACGAGTCGGAGCCGGTCGGCAGGCCCGAGCCGCCTCCGTCGTCGAGCCGGACGATGGTGCTCCAGCCCTTGCCCATGGTCTTGAGACCGTCGAGACCCGCGCCGAGGTCCTTGCCGGAACCGGGCTTCCCGGAGTGCTCGGGGACCTTCGCCCCGTCACCGTCCTGGGTGACCTTCGTGCCCTTCGGCGGCGTGAAGTCGAACGTCGACGCCGACGGCTTGGCGAAGGTGACCTGGGTGAAGCCCGCGTCCACGACGGCCGCGCCGCCCTTGGCCGGGGTCAGCGTGAACTTCAGCGGCAGCCCCGTCTTCGCGTCCACCGCGATGGTGATCGCGCCGACCGTGGAGCCGGACTGCTTCGGCTTGATGACCAGCTTGTACGCGTCGCGGCCCGCGACCTGGGCCGTGCCGTCGACCGCCACGGACGTCGTGTCGTCGACCGCCTTCAGCGCCTCGTCGGCCATCTCCTTCGGCGTGGCCGGCACGTCGTCAGGCCGGGCCTTGTCCGACTTCTCGCCGCTCGCCGCGTCCTTCGCGTGGTACGCCTCGTTCGACGCGCTGTCGTACGCCCAGACGTCGGCGCCGTTGCGGATGATGCTGTACTCGGCGGCCTTGTCCAGGAGCGAGAGCTTCTGCTTGTCCTCGCCGTCGGCCGCGACGCGCAGCGTGTGCGTGCCGGAGGCCAGCTCCATCAGCTTGGCCGAGGGGTCGGCGGACGAGCCGTCCCCGCCGGAGCCCTGGGCCGCGCCGGACAGGAAGCCGCTCTCCAGCCCGCCCAGGTCCGGCAGGCCCAGGTCGGTGCTGATCTTCACCGTGCCGGACAGCTGCTGGACGTCCGACTTGGCGATCTTCTCGATGAGTTGCTGTGCGGTGATCTTCGGCAGGTCCGGGTCGCCGGAGTCGGCGAGCGCCGGGACGAGCCCGATGGTCGCCGCCGCCAACCCCACCACCGTGACCGGGACGACGTACCGCGTGGCCTTGCGTCGGCCGGCGCGCACGTCCTCGGCCTCGTCGGCCCTGGTGCTGTCGTCGGATTCGTACGGTGCCATGTGTGCCTTACCTCCGTCGTCGGCGGCGGCCTACCGTCCTGCACTTCCCCCGAGCTCGGACTTCGCTCGCGCGGGGAGGTGCCCCCACCCTCTGGCCGCCATTCTCACCCGAATTGCTGTGAAGTGGTGACTTCCATATGACCAAATCGGCCGCGAAGAAGCGTCAGACCCCGGGCTCAACTCCGTGTACTGCTGGGGTATGACATGACAGGGGTGACGCCTCCCCCGACCCGTAGGGGTCGTGCGGGGCAGGCGCCACCCGGGTGACCTCCTGGTCAGCGCTGCACGAACACGTAGTCGGCCTGGTACGGCACGCCCACGACCGTGCCCGGCGAGCAGGAGCCGGCCGGGGCTACCCCGCCCACGGTGTTCAGACGCAGGATCTCGGCCGTGTGGGCCAGCAGCCCCCGGTGCTTGCCGGACCGGGTGGCCTTGAGGTCGAGCTCCGGGATGTTCTTGTCGCCGTTGGCCGTCTTGCTGATGAGCGTGCCGGTGACGGCGCTGCGGTCGGGGGCGACCCACTGTGGAGTACCGGAGTTGGGCTTCACGAACGAGTGCGCGATGTCGCCGCCGAGCCGCGCGGCGACGTCCCGCTGGGCGAACGCGTAGCCGCCGCCCTCGGCGGGCTTGCACTCGTAGATCTGCTTGCCCTTGACCACCGATGCCTGGAAGTTGTTCAGGGCGTGCCGGAAGTCGAAGGCGGTGGTGACCTTGTGGAGCTGGCCGCGGACGGCTCCGCCCGGGAACTGCGCGGTGTGCAGATTGGCGTAGAACGCCCCCGGGTCGGTCTTCAACTGCGAGAGCAGCGCGGCGTCCTTGACCTTGACGGACCCGACGACGCTGTGGTGCCGGACGCCCTTCTCCAGGAGCTCGCTGAAGTCGATCTTGACGCCGCCGTTGGTCCCCTTGGCGCCCTGGTGGATGTGGAGCAGGGTCGGCTTTCCGGTGCCGCGCCAGGTCACGGCGACGGACACGGTGTCCCCCTTGACCCTGATGAACTCCAGGGCCGCGCCGTCCTTGTCGCCGACGGCGGGACCGCCGGCGACCGGGACCTCGTTGGCCCCTCGGAGACTGGCGGCGAGGATGGCGCCCCCACTGCCGCCGCTGCCGCCGACGGCACCGCCCTGCGTGACGATGCTCTGGCCCCCGTGCCCGGTGTGGGCCGTGCCGTGGCCCGCCCCGCCGTTCCCGCCGGCGGCGACCGCCGGGATGACGGCGGCGGCCACTCCGGCCGCGGCGGCCACCGCGACACCGGTGATGATCAGGTTCTTGCGGCGCTTCGCGAACGTAGCGTCAGTACCCATGATCGGAAAACTCCCCGTTTACCGACTGACACCCCCTGTGTCAGCTTCTGTGCGGGAGTACGGAATGAATCTCAGCCTGGACTCATTCTAAGGATGTGACCTGCATCACAACACGGACGACCTGCCGGTATCGGGCAGAAACCAACCCGGCCTCACCCGGCCCGGTGCACCACCGCGTCGCACAGCTCGATCAGCGCGGCCTTCGCGTTGCACTCCGCCAGCGGCGCCAGGGCGGCCCGCGCGTCCTCCACGTACCGCACGGTGTCCTTGCGGGCCTGCTCCAGCGCGGGGTGCGCCCGCAGCCGGGTCAGCGCCTCCGCGTGCCGCGCGTCGTCCGTCAGGTCGGAGTCCAGCAGCTCGCACAGGGCGATGTCCTCGGCCAGCCCGAGCCGGGCCACCCGCTCCCGCAGCCGCAGCACCGGCAGCGTCGGAATGCCTTCGCGCAGATCCGTGCCGGGCGTCTTCCCGGACTCGTGCGAGTCGGAGGCGATGTCGAGCACGTCGTCGGCGAGCTGGAAGGCCACGCCCAGCCGCTCCCCGTACTGCGTGAGCACGTCCACGACCGTCTCGTCGGCCCCGGACATCATCGCCCCGAACCGGCACGCCACCGCCACCAGCGCCCCGGTCTTGCCGCTCAGCACCTCCAGGTAGTGCTCCACGGGGTCGCGGCCGTCCATCGGCCCAGCGGTCTCCAGGATCTGCCCGGTCACCAGCCGCTCGAACGCCTCCGCCTGGACGCGCACCGCCTCCGGGCCGAGGTCGGCGAGGATGTGCGAGGCGCGGGCGAAGAGGAAGTCGCCGGTGAGGACCGCGACCGAGTTGCCCCAGCGGGCGTTCGCGCTGGGGACCCCGCGTCGCACGTCCGCCTCGTCCATGACGTCGTCGTGGTACAGCGTGGCGAGGTGGGTCAGTTCCACCACCACGGCCGAGGGCACGAGCCCCGGCGCGTACGGATCACCGAACCGCGCGGCGAGCATCACGAGCAGCGGCCTGAACCGCTTCCCGCCCGCGCGCACGAGATGCTGCGCGGCCTCCGTGATGAACGGGACCTCGCTCTTGGTGGCTTCGAGCAAACCCTCCTCGACAGCCGCCAACCCGGCCTGGACATCGGCTTCGAGAGCCTGGTCCCGCACGCTCAGCCCGAACGGCCCGACGACGGTCACGAGGGGTCTCCTGTCTGCTGACGTCTACTGACGATCACACGGTCGGTCTCAAGGTCGGTCACTAGCTCGATGACGTCGCCCGTCGAACACTCGCGCTTGTCGAGCTGTTTGTCGATCTGTCGCTGCCATCACTCAAGTCAGCGTATCCGGTCACGTTTCGATCACCACGAGCGCCCACGGTTCCAGGCCGGGCGGTATCGGATCACGACCGGTATGTTCTTGATCAGGTGATAACAAGGTATATGTAGCGATACAAACGGGAGTGGATACAGTGTCCCGTAGGTCACCCCGATGAGCGCGCGCATCCGGACGTCCTTTCCCTACGAGACCACCCACGACGACCTCCTCGTCCCGCTCCAGGACGGAACACGGCTGTACGCGCGCGTGTGGCGCCCGCTGACCGGCGAGCCGGTCCCCGCCCTGCTGGAGTACCTCCCGTACCGCCTCACGGACGAGACCGCCGCCCGCGACTGGCAGCGCCACCCCTGGTACGCGGGTCACGGCTACGCCTCCGTCCGGGTGGACATCCGCGGGCACGGCAACTCGGAGGGCATGCCGGGCGACACCCACGCGGAGGCGGAGGCGGCCGACGGGGTGGAGGTGATCGAGTGGCTGGCGGCCCAGCCCTGGTGCAGCGGGCGGGTCGGCATGTTCGGCATCTCCTGGGGCGGCTTCGACGCCCTGCGGATCGCGGCCCGCGCGCCCGAGCCGCTCAAGGCGGTCGTCACGGTCTGCTCGCCGGACGACCGCTACGACCACGACGTCCACTACCGGGGAGGCTCCGTCCTCGCGGTCGGCATGCACGCCTGGGCGGCGACGATGCTCGCGTTCGCCTCCCGCCCCCCGGACCCGGCGCACGTGGGCGCGGTGATGTGGCGGGACATGTGGACCGAACGCCTGGAGTCGGTGACCCCCTTCATCCACACCTGGCTGGAGCACCAGACGCGGGACGGCTACTGGCGCCCCGGCGGCGTCCGCGAGGACTACGGCGCGATCAGGGCCGCCGTCCTCGCCGTCGGCGGCTGGCACGACCCGTACCGCGACACGGTGCTGCGGCTGGTCGAGTGCCTTCCGCCCGATCGTGTGCGGGGGCTGATCGGCCCGTGGTCGCACCAGTACCCGGACCGCGGCCTGCCGCCCGGCCCGGCGATCGGCTTCCTCCAGGAGACGCTGCGCTGGTGGGACCACTGGCTCAAGGACACGGACACGGACACGGACACGGACACAGGCACAGGCACGAACGGAGTGATGGCCGAGCCGCTGCTCCGCTCGTACATCGGCGACTCGCATCCTCCGGCGACGGTGTACGACGTCCTGCCGGGCCGCTGGGTGGGGGACGCCGCGTGGCCGTCGCCCGCCGTGACCCCGGTGTCGTACGGGCTCCAGGGCGCGCCCGTGCTCGTCCGGTCGCCGATGCACACGGGGGTGGACGCCGGCCGCTTGCTGCCCGTGGGGAACGACGCCGACCTGCCGCCCGACCAGCGCGACGAGGACGCGAAGTCGGCGTGCTTCGAGTTCGAAGTGGCGGCGGAGACCTGGGTGCTGGGGCGGCCGAGGGTGCGGCTGCGGCTGACCTCGTGGGCACCCCGGGGGCAGGTGATCGCGCGGCTGTGCGAGGTGTTCCCCGACGGCTCGTCGACCCTCCTCACCCGGGGCGTCCTGAACCTGTCGGCACGCCACGGCCGTGACCGCGCCACGGCATGGCAGCCGGGCGCGACGGAGGACGTGACCTTCGAGCTGAACGGCATCGGACACGCCTTCCCGCCCGGCCACCGCATCCGCCTCGCGGTCTCCTCCGCGTACTGGCCGTGGATCTGGCCGCAGCCGGGCTCGGAGGCCGGCTTCACACTGGACCCGGCGGGCAGTGCGCTCCAACTGCCGGTGCGGGCAAGGGAGTCGGACCCGGCCATTCGCTTCGAGGAGCCGGAGCAGGCCGAGCCGCTCGGTGTCGTCAGCCCGGTCACTCTCGACGAACCCCGGCCGGAGCGGCTGGTCGTACGCGATGTGGCGGCCGGCCGGTGGCGCCTGGAGGACGACCCGCGTTTCGAGGACGACCCGCGTCACGGCGGTACCCGGGTGTACCCCGACGGGCTGGAGCTCACCGAGGACGCCCGGGAGACCTACACGGTCGACGCGTCCGACCCCCTGTCGGCCCGCACCCGCTCGGACTGGTCGATCCGGCTGCACCGCCCGGACCTGGCGTGGGACGCGAGCGTGCGGACGCGGTCCGAAGTCACCTGCGACGCGGCGGACTTCATCACCTCGGACGAGGTGATCTGCAAGGACGGTGACGAGGTGGTGTTCCACCGGACGTGGCGGAAGAGGATTCCCCGGACAGCGGGATAGCCGGAACTGTCCGAAATGGCATGAAGTATCCGCGCTTAGCGCGCGGTGGGCGCTCCAGGAAAACCGTGCCCGAGTTGCCCGTATTGGGTGGTAGCTCCGTAAAATTCCATCCACGCACGTGAATTGGGTCACGCGGGCGTGGATCGCCACCCCACATCCGGAACGTCAACTTCCCCTTTGCGAAAGGCAAGTTGACCCCTGTCTCCCTAATGCATCAAATGATCCTTTTGCCTGGCATCAAGGTCAAATACACCGTGCTGTGATTTCGCCACTTGTTCCCGACATGTGCTCTCGCATACGTTCCGGACCCGGGCGGATCGCCAAATCCTGCCGCCGCCCGATCAATCCACCACTCACTCACGCACGGCAGGAGCGGGGAAACCAGGTAAGTCGCCGTCCGGTCACCACGCCGGAGCGGCTCGGGGTGAAGCCGCGTCCTCGGACGCGGCCGGGCATCTCCAGCCCGAACCCGACAGCTCACCTCGCAGGCGCCGGAGAGGAAATTCGACATGCCCGCGTTCGCCATGCCCGCCCGATTCGCCCGCACCCTCGCCGTCGCGGGAACGGGTGTCGCCGTCCTCGCCCTGCCGCTCCTGGGGGCGACCGGCGCGTCCGCCGCCACCCCCGCCACCACCGCGGCCGCTCCGTCCTCCGCCGTGACGTACACCAACAACCTCGACGGCTGGATCCGTGAGTCCCTGGACATCATGGCAAAGCACAACATTCCGGGCACGTACAACGGCATCTACCGCAACGTCATCCGCGAGTCGTCCGGCAACCCGCTCGCCATCAACAACTGGGACTCCAACGCCGCGAAGGGCACCCCGTCCAAGGGTCTCCTCCAGGTCATCGACCCGACGTTCGCCGCGTACCACGTGCCCGGCACCGCGTTCGACCCCTACAACCCGGTGGCGAACATCACGGCGGCGTGCAACTACGCCGCCGCGAGGTACGGCTCGATCGACAACGTCTTCGGGGCGTACTGAGCCGACCTTCCGGCCGCTTACCGGCCGGGGAACAACCGCTCGAGGACGACGGCGATGCCGTCGTCCTCGTTCGACGTGGTGATCTCGTCGGCGACGGCCTTGAGCTCGGGATGGGCGTTGGCCATGGCGACGCCGTGGGCCGCCCAGTCGAACATGGGGATGTCGTTGGGCATGTCGCCGAAGGCGATGGTCCGCGCCGGGGTGAGGCCCAGGTGATCGGCGGCGAGGGCGAGCCCGGTCGCCTTGGTGATGCCGCATGGCTGGAGTTCGACGGTGCCGGGTCCCGACATGGTGACCGTGGCGAGCGAACCGACGGCTCCGCGGGCCTCGGACGCCAACTCGTCGTCGGAGAGCAGGGGATGGCGCAGCAGGACCTTGCTGATGGGCTCGGTCCACAGGTCGTCCCGCCGCGGCACCCGTACGGCCGGAAGCGTCGGGTGCGGCATGAGATAGCCCGGCTCGATCAGCGTCAGCCCGTCCACGCCGTCCTGGTCGACGGCCGCGTACACCTCTCCGACCTCGGCCTCGATCTTGCCGAGCGCGGTCTCGGCCAGCTCACGGTCCAGGGTCACCGACCACAGCAGACGGTTCGCGCCGGCGTCGTACAGCTGCGCGCCCTGTCCGCACACCGCGAGCCCCCTGGTGCCGAGGGCGTCGAGCAGTGGTCGCACCCTGGGGGCCGGCCGTCCCGTCACCACGAGGTGCTGGGCGCCGGCCCCGGCCGCCCTCGCCAGCGCGGCGAGGGACCGGTCGGAGAACGTGTCGTCGCGGCGCAGCAGCGTTCCGTCCAGGTCAGTGGCGATGAGTGAATATGCGGTGGGAGCGGCCATGATCGAGAGGATACGGATCGAACGCCCCATCGGCCCGGCGGGAACCGGACGACGTCCGGTATCTCGTGCGCAACGACGCCCGTCACAGGGGCCGTTGATCGCGGGGGCGTTCGGCCGCGGGGGCCGTTGACCGTCCGGCGGGGTCGGTGGGACAGCTCGGCCGGCAGACCGCCCACCCGCCGTTCGCTCTCGTCGCGGACCGGGCGTACGGCGTCGACGCCCTGACCCGCCGGGTCGTCGAGCGTCCGGCCGAGGAAGGGGCGCGATTCCCGGCGCGCCCCTTCGGTGCGGCCGCCGCCTCAGCCGTGCGCCCCCGCCAGGTGCTTCGCCAGGCGCGGGGACGCGAACTCGGTACCGCACACGAAGCGCATCACCGGTCCGTACGACGCCGCGGCCGGCAGGCCCGTGAAGTACAGGCCCGGCACGGACGACCGGAACCCCGCGCCCAGTTTCGGCGTGCCCCGGCTCACCACCAGTTCCGTGCGCAGCTCGTGCCCGAGGAAGTCCATCGCGGCGATGTCGACGCGGTAGCCGGTCGCCGCGATGACATGGTCGGCCGGCAGCTCCTGCGTACGGCCGCCGTGTGTCCGGAGTGTGAGGACCGGTGATCCCTCGGACGCGTGGGCGCGGGCGACGGACGCCACCTCACGCACCTCCACCTTGCCCTCGAAGCGGTCCCGCAGCCACCATGCGCCGAGCGGGCCGAGCACCCGGCGTACCAGGTAGTGGCGGGCCTCGGCGGGCAGATACCGGTACGGGTGGGGGTAGTAGCTCAGCGCCCACAGCGACCAGGCGCGGCCGAAGGGCGACTCGGGGCGCAGCCTCGGCTGCTTCCACGGCGGCGCGCCGAAGGACACCCTGCCCCGGCCCCGGGAGACCACGCGCACGTGCGCACCCGCCTCGGCGGCCAGCGCGGCGGTCTCCAGCGCGGACTGGCCCGCGCCGACGACCACGAGTTCCTTGCCCGCGAACCGGCTCAGGTCGTGGTGCTGGGAGCTGTGCGAGACCGGGCCGGTGGGGGTGGGGCCGTCCACGGCCGCTCCCGCGAGTTCGGCGGGCAGATGGGCCAGCCCGGACAGGCCCGTCGCCACCACGACCGCCCGCGCGGTGAACAACTCACCCGAGTCCAGCTTGAGTTCGAAGCCACCGCCCGCCTTGCGGTCCACCGAGACGACCCGCACCTGCTCCAGGCCGGGCACCAGCTGCTCCTGGAACCACCGCCCGTACCCGATGAATGTCTCCACGGGGATGATGTCCTCGTCCGTGACGAGCCGGGCGATGCCGGCCGCGTCGCAGTAGTCGACGAGGCGGTGGCCGCGTTGGGGGGCGTCGATGGTGGATGCCGCCGGAGTCGACTTCAGCAGCATTCCGGCGGGCATGTGGTCGCGCCAGCTCACCATGGGATCACCGAAGACGCGGACCGGGATACCGCGCGCCCTCAGATGGGCCGCGGTGGACAGGCCGAACGGCCCGGCACCGATGACTGCTACCGGTTGAATCACGAAGTCCCTCCCCAGGACGTGCGGTGCGGCGCGGAGCGCGCACTCGTGCCTACTTCGCAGTGGAACTGTTGGTGCCGCCGCGGCGGTTGGTCCGCCACAGCTGATACAGGTGCTTCGCGCCCGGCCGCACGAAGCGCGCGAGCATCGTGAAGAACGGCCGCAGGTCGTCACCCGCGAGCCAGGCCAGCTCCGTACCGCTCGCGCGGGCCGGCGCGTGCGGCGTCGTATAGCCGCTGCGGCGGTAGGCGAGCAGGGCCGGCAGGTCGATGTTCTCCACGATGTAGCGGTGGCCGGCGCGCTGTTCCCCCTCCGGAACCGTGCGCCCGGTCAGGTCGAGGTGCATGGCGCGGACGACGTCCACCCCCGACTCGTTCTCGAAGAGGCGGAACTGGGCGCCCATCCGTGGGTTGAAGTCGAGGAGCTTGTACTGGCCGTCGCGCCGGTCGAAGCGCAGGTCGAGGTCGATGACGCCGCTGAAGCCGATCTGCTTGATGAAACGCGCGGCGAGGTCGGCGAGTTCCGGATTGTCCACGACGTACGCGTTCGCCGTCATCCCGGCGTGCGGCGGCCAGGAGCGGACCTTCACGCCGGTGAACATGGCGAGCGGGGTCGAGTCCGCGTCGAAGTAGGCGTGCACGATCCAGTCTTCGGCCTCCTCTCTCGGCAGGTACTCCTGGAGGATCACTCCGGGGTGGTCGCCCCAGTCGCGGGCGAGCGTGAGCAGTCCCTCGCGGGTGGCGATCCGCGTCGTGCCGTTCACCGCGGGCCGGGACCGGCGGACGAACGCTTCGCGGTTCTTGGCCACGAGCGGGAAGCGGGCCTTCTCGGCGAAGCGCACGATGTCGTCGTACGACTGCGGGAAGGCGGCCGCCGGGCTGGGGATGCCGTGCTCCACGCACAGTTCGTGCAGCCCCTGTTTGCTGGCGAGCCGGCGCGGGAGCTTGGCGTCGACCCGCGGGAAGAGGAAGCGGCCCCGGTCGGCCAGTGCCTCCTGGTGCTCGGCGATCAGGACGGCCGCCTCTTCGTCGGTCGGGATGAGGACGGCCGGACGGCCGATCAGGTGCCCGATGCGCAGCAGCCCTTCCACGAGCCGTTCCGGTTCCTCCGTTCCGGTGGTCGGCCAGACGAAGGCGCGGCGCAGATAGCGCGAGGCCGCCGCGGGCGTGTAACGGTCTTCGGTCATCGCATACATCGGTATGCCGAGCCGTCCCAGGCTGCGGATGGCGCCCACACCGCCGTGATGCAGCGGGTAGTCGCCGAACTTGACGATCAGCCCCGGCACGTCACGGTCCGCGTCGAACGGCACGCTGCCGGTGCTTCTGGCCACGGGTCCCCCCACGTGTCCCCCCTACGGACCGGACCCACCCCGTCCATGTCCCCAAAGGACGCTAAGCCGGAATTGAACCCTCCGACAAGACCTATTCGGACATTGCGAACTCTTTAGGCACTGCCCAAGAGCGGCAACGCACCCGTAACGTGTGCCGCAACCACACGGAAAGCGAGGCAGCACCCGATGCCCCCCTTCGATGTCCCCGAGGGCGATCCCTTCGGCCCGCACAATCTTCCGTACGGCGTGTTCTCCCCGGCGGGCTCCGGCGAGCAGGCCGACCGGAGCGTGGGCGTCCGGCTCGGCGACCACGTGCTCGACGCGGGCGCGGCAGCCCGCGCACTCGGCTCCCCGTACGCCTCCCTGCTGGCGCGGCCGACCCTCAACGCGCTCCTCGCGGCGGGCCGCACGGCATGGTCGGACGTGCGGCGCGCGATCACGGCGTGGGTGACGGTCCCCGCCCACCAGGAGGCCGTCGCACCGTTCCTGCATCCGCTCTCCTCGGTGACCCTGCACCTGCCCTTCGAGGTCGCCGACTACGTCGACTTCTACGCCTCCGAGAACCACGCGCGAAACGTCGGGCAGATCTTCCGCCCGGACGCGCCCGACCCCCTGACCCCCAACTGGAAGCATCTGCCGATCGGCTACCACGGCCGCTCCGGCACGGTGGTGGTGTCGGGCACGGAGGTCGTACGCCCGTCCGGCCAGCGCAAGGCCCCCACGGACGCGGCGCCCGTCTTCGGCCCTTCGGTCCGGCTGGACATCGAGGCGGAGGTCGGCTTCGTGGTGGGTACGCCGTCGCCGATGGGCCGGTCGGTGGGCCTCGGCGACTTCCGGGACCACGTCTTCGGGCTGTGCCTGTTGAACGACTGGTCGGCGCGCGACATCCAGGCCTGGGAGTACGTCCCGCTGGGCCCGTTCCTCGGCAAGTCGTTCGCCACGTCGGTGTCGGCGTGGATCACCCCACTGGACGCGCTGGAGGACGCGCGGGTGGCGCCCCCGGCGCGCACCTACCCGCTGCTGCCCTATCTGGACGACGCGGACGAGGAGCCGGGCGGCTACGACCTGCGCATCTCCGTCCGGATCAACGGTCATACGGTCTCGGAGCCGCCGTTCTCCACCATGTACTGGACGGCCGCGCAGCAGCTCGCGCACATGACGGTGAACGGGGCGTCGCTGCGGACGGGCGACCTGTACGGCTCGGGCACGGTGAGCGGCCCTCAGGAGAACCAGCGCGGCTCCCTCCTCGAGCTGACCTGGAACGGCCGGGACGCCCTCGAACTCCCCGACGGCAAGCGGACGTTCGTGGAGGACGGGGATGTCGTGACGCTGACGGCGTGGGCACCGGGGCCGGACGGGACGCGGGTGGGCCTCGGCGAGGTCACCGGCCGCGTGGTGCCGACCGTCTGACACGACCCTTCGGCCGACGGGGCCTTGCACTCACCGCTGGACACAGGTCTTGACACAGGCCGCGATCAGCGGCGCCAACGGCGGTGAGTGCACGTCGTCCGTCCGGGACTTTCACGGGCTTGACGTCAGCAGAGCTCCAGCCGTTTCGGCGATCGCCCCGCGAAGCGGCACACTCGGGCGAACGGCACGCTTCGACGAACGGCATGCCACGAAAAACGGCGCGCTTCGAAAACGGCACGCTTCGAAGAACGGTGGCAGATCTTGCCCCGGCTCCGCCGAACCCGCAGGTCAACGGCATGTCCGACGGAGCGGCAGGTGGCGCAACACTCCGGCAACACCACACCCGCGAGCCCGTCGGTATCGTCCGACCCATGCCCGCCGAACGCATCCGAGACCACGCCGGCCAGGGCGCGACCACCGTCGCCGCCCACCGGCGAAGGCTGCGCGCGGACCGGGCCAGGCAACTCGCCGACCTGCTCCGTCACCAAGTGCTGACCGGCGGTTTCCCGGACGGCACCCTCCCCCACGAGGCCGCCCTCGGCGCCGACTACCGCGCCACGCGGGGCACCGTCCGCCAGGCCCTCGACCTCCTCAGGGCCGAGGGTCTCGTGGAACGGCTCCCCGGCGTCGGCACGGTCGTCGTCGCCCAGAAGTACCCGCACGGGCTCGACCGGCTGATGGGACTCGCGGAGACCCTGCGCGAACACGGCCAGGTCAGCAACGAGATCCGTACGGTCGGCCCCGTCGCCGCCCCCGCCCCGGTCGCCGAACGCCTGCGCGTACCCCCCGGCGCCGACGTCCTCTACATCGAGCGGCTGCGCCGCCTCGACGGCCTCCCCCTCTCCCTCGACCTCACCTACGTCCCGCTCGACCTCGGCACCGCCCTGCTCGGCGCCGACCTGGAGAACACCGACGTCTTCCGGCTCCTGGAAGCGATCACCGGACAGCCCCTCGGGCACGCCGAGATCACCCTGGAGGCGGTGAACGCGGACGCGCACTCGGCCGCCGTACTCCAGGCACCACGCGGCGCGGCCGTACTGATGCTGGAACGGCTCACCCACCTCGCCGACGGCCGCCCCGTCGACCTGGAGTTCATCCGCTTCCGCGGCGACCGCATCACGATGAGCGGCCTGCTGCACCGCTCCCGGTAGCCCCGGCATCTCCGTAGCCCCGCCATCCCTGTAGCCCCGCCATCCCCTCGCCGTACTGATTCCTGGAGACAGCCATGCCCTTGGCGCCCCAGCGGGCCGACGTGCCCGTGACCATCGACGAGTCGAAGTGCATCGACGGCTGCACGCTCTGCGTGGACATGTGCCCGCTGGACTCCCTCGCCATCGACGAGAGCAACGGCAAGGCGTACATGCACGTCGACGAGTGCTGGTACTGCGGCCCGTGCGCGGCCCGCTGTCCCACCGGCGCGGTCACGGTCAACATGCCCTATCTGCTCCGGTGAGAGGCCCGAACTTCCATGAAACGCACGACAGTTGCAGTAGCGGCGGGTGCCCTTCTCCTCCCGCTGACCGGCTGCGGCGGTGACACGCGGGCCGGCTCCGGCGACACGGTCACCGTCACCGTCGGCTACCAGTCCAAGACCATCAACACCGTCACCGCGGGCACCCTGCTCCGCTCGCTCGGCTCCTTCGAGCGGGAGCTGAACTCCCTGGGCGACGGCGTCACCTACAAGGTGAAGTGGCAGGACTACGCCACCGGCGCCCCCATCACCGCCCAGATGACCGCCGGGAAGATCGACATCGGCTCGATGGGCGACTTCCCCCTGCTGATCAACGCGGCCCGCGGCACGCAGCTCGGCAAGCCCACCCACCTGGTCTCGGTCACCGGCTACAACCTGCGCGGCGGCCTCAACACCATCGTCACCGCGCCGAACTCGCACCTCGCGTCCCTCAAGGACCTGCGCGGCAAAAAGGTGTCGACGAGCATCGGCTCGGCGGCCGACGGCACCCTCGTACGCGCCCTGCGGCGCGCCGGAATCGACCCGGACAAGGGCATCGAGAAGCTCAACCAGCAGCCCGCGGTAGGTGCTTCGGCACTCTCCGCGGGCAGCGCGGACGCCCTCTCCCAGTTCGTCGCCTGGCCGGGCCTGCTCGCCTACCAGGGCAAGGCCAAGGCCCTGTACGACGGCGCGGAACTGAACCTGCCGACGTTCCACGGGGTCACGGCCCGCGAGGACTTCGCCAAGCGCCGCCCCGCCGTACTCCAAGCCTTCCTGAAGGCCCAGGCAGAGGCGACGGACTATCTGAACGACCACCCCGTCACCGCCGCCGAGAAGGTCGCCGAAGCCACCGGCCTGCCCGCCGAGGTCGTCTACCTCTACAACGGCGCGCACGGCATCGCCACCTTCGACCCGGCGCTGAAGCCGCGGCTGATCTCGGCGCTCAAGCAGGACGTGTCGGTCCTGAAGTCGGCGAAACTGATCGGAAATGTCGACGTGGACGCCTTTGTCGACGACCGGTACGCGAAGAAGGCGCTCGGCTCGTCGTACACCGCGGGACTCACCGCGGCGCCCGCCCCGGCCGCGAGCGAGGTCTGGCCGAAGGGCGCCACCCGGACCCGTTCCTTCGCCACCCCGACCGCGCTGCTGCGCCATCTGGCCGCACATCGTGACGGCATCCGCGCCGCGTACGTCCCCGACGCCACCACCGGCACCCCGTGGTTCGCGGACAAGGCGGTGTGGGTGGCGGACGGCGACCGGCTGCTCCCGTTCGTCGCACCGGCCACCGCTCGGGCGTACGTCGCCGGGCACCAGGGCGCGCGCACCGTCTCGTACGCCGCGGCGCTGGCCCGGGCGGCCTCATGACCCGCTATGCGCTGCGCATCGGCTCCCTGGCGGCCGCGCTCGCCACCTGGCAGCTGCTGACCAGCCGGAACGTCGACCTGTGGCTGCGCTTCTCCCAGTTCCCGACGGTCGCCGACGTGGCCCGCGCCTTCGCCGGCCGCCTCGGCGGCGACGACTACTGGACGGACCTCACCGACAGCCTCACCCGCATCCTCACCGGCTTTCTGCTGGCGGCGGTCCTGGGCGTGGCGACGGGCGTCCTGGTGGCGCGCTCCCGCCTCGCCGAGGACCTCCTCGGCCCCCCGCTGGAAGTGCTCCGCCCGATCCCGGCGATCGCGCTGGTCCCGGTCGCGATCCTGCTCTTCCCCTCCAACGAACAGGGCATCGTCTTCATCACCTGCACAGCCGCGTACTTCCCGGTGCTGGTCTCCACCCGGCACGCCGTGCGCGCCCTGACTCCGGTGTGGGAGGAGGCGGTTCGCACCATGGGCGCCGGACGGTGGCGGGTCCTCGGCTCGGTCGTCCTGCCGGGCGCGCTGCCCGGCATCTTCGGCGGCCTCTCGGTCGGCATCGGCGTCTCGTGGATCTGTGTGATCTCCGCCGAGATGATCTCCGGCCAGTACGGCGTCGGCTACCGCACCTGGCAGGACTACACGGTCGTGGACTACCCCGGGGTGTTCGTCGGCATGGTGACGATCGGAGTACTGGGCTGGGCGACATCCACCGCCGTGGAGGTCGCGGGCCGCCGGCTGACGCGCTGGCTGCCCCGTACGTCGTACGTCCCCGGCGCACGCGTACGCGCCACCGCACCACCCGTCGCGCCCGCCGTCGTCACCGCCGGTCCGAAGACCGAGGAGGAGGTGCCCCGTGACCAGCTTGTCCGCTGATCCCGGAGCCGGACTCGGAGCCAAGAGCGAGACCGGGGCCGAAGCCGCGCCCGGAGCCGCGTCCGGAGCCGGGCTCGTCCTGCGCTCGGCCACGCTCGGCCGCCCGGGCACCCCCGCGCTCAGCGGGGTGGACCTCGAGGTGGCCCCCGGCGAGATCCTCACCGTCGTCGGGCCCTCCGGCTGCGGCAAGTCGACCCTGCTGCGCACCTTCGCCGGGCTGCTGCCCGCCCTCGCCGGAACCGTGGAACAGGACGGCCGCCCCCTCACCTCCCCCGGCGCCGAACGCGCGCTGGTCTTCCAGGAGGACGCCCTGCTCCCCTGGCGCACCCTGCGCGCGAACGTGGAACTCCCCTTGTCCATACGGGGTGTCCGGCGTCCCGCGCGACGGGAACAGGCCGCGGCCTGGCTCGCCCGCGTCGGACTCGCCGCACAGCACCGACAACTGCCGCACCACGTGTCCGGCGGCCAGCGCCAACGTGTCCAGCTCGCCCGCGCCCTGGCCGGCCGGCCCCGCGCCCTCCTCATGGACGAACCCTTCGGCGCCCTCGACGCCCAGACCCGGGCCGGCATGCAGGACCTCCTCGTCGAGGTGCTGCACGGCACCGGCGCCACCGTCGTCTTCGTCACCCACGACGTGGACGAAGCCCTGTTCCTGGGCGACCGCGTGGCCCTGCTCGGCGCGGGCCGCCTCCTCGGCGTACGGGACGTGCCGCGCCCCCGCGACCGCTCGGCCCACGACGACCCGGCGCGGCACGCCCTGCGGCGCGAGGTCCTCACGTCACTCGGCCCCTGAAGCACCTGAAGCACCTGACTGCCTGAAACCCCCTGTCTGAAGCCCAGTACCTGAAAGGGACCCCGGTGGAGATCCCCGCCCTCACCGACGCCGAAGAACTCAGCTGCGACGTCCTCGTCATCGGCGGCGGCACGGCCGGCACGATGGCCGCGCTGACGGCCGCCGAACACGGCGCGGACGTCCTCCTGCTGGAGAAGGCGCACGTCCGCCACTCCGGCGCCCTCGCCATGGGCATGGACGGCGTCAACAACGCCGTCATCCCCGGCCGCGCCGAACCCGACGACTACGTCGCCGAGATCACCCGCGCCAACGACGGCATCGTCGACCAGTCCACCGTCCGCCAGACCGCCACCCGCGGCTTCGCGATGGTGCAGCGGCTGGAGTCGTACGGCGTGAAGTTCGAGAAGGACGAACACGGCGAGTACGCGGTCCGCCAGGTCCACCGCTCCGGTTCGTACGTCCTGCCGATGCCCGAGGGCAAGGACGTCAAGAAGGTCCTGTACCGGCAGCTGCGGCGGCGCGAGATGCGCGAACGCATCCGCATCGAGAACCGTGTGATGCCGGTGCGCGTACTGACGGCCGAGGGGCGCGCCGTGGGGGCGGCGGGCTTCAACACCCGTACGGGACAGTTCGTCTCCGTCCGGGCGGGCGCCGTGATCCTGGCGACGGGAGCCTGCGGCCGGCTCGGTCTGCCCGCCTCCGGCTATCTGTACGGCACGTACGAGAACCCGACGAACGCGGGCGACGGCTACGCGATGGCGTACCACGCGGGCGCCGAACTGACCGGCATCGAGTGCTTCCAGATCAACCCGCTGATCAAGGACTACAACGGGCCGGCCTGCGCCTACGTCGCCAACCCCTTCGGCGGCTACCAGGTCAACCGGCACGGCGAACGCTTCGTCGACTCCGACTACTGGTCGGGCCAGATGATGGCGGAGTTCGCGGCCGAGGTCGCCTCCGACCGGGGACCGGTCTACCTCAAGCTGAGCCACCTCCCGGAGGAGTCGATCACCGCGCTGGAGTCGATCCTGCACACCACGGAACGCCCCACGCGCGGCACCTTCCACTCCGGCCGGGGACACGACTACCGCACCCACGACATCGAGATGCACATCTCCGAAATCGGCCTGTGCGGCGGCCACTCGGCCTCCGGCGTACGTGTCGACGAGCACGCCCGCACGACCGTGCCGCGCCTGTACGCCGCCGGCGACCTGGCCTGCGTCCCGCACAACTACATGATCGGCGCATTCGTCTTCGGCGACCTGGCGGGCGCGGACGCGTCCCGGTTCCGGGCGTACGAGGGCGAGCTGCCCGCCGGCCAACTCCACGAGGCCCACGAGCTGATCTACCGCCCACTGCGCCACCCGGACGGCCCGCCGCAGCCCCAGGTCGAGTACAAACTCCGCCGCTTCGTGAACGACTACGTGGCCCCGCCCAAGTCCGGCGCCCGCCTGTCCCTGGCCCTGGAGTCCTTCGAGCGGATGCGCGCGGACATCGCCGCGATGGGCGCCCGCACCCCGCACGAACTGATGCGCTGCGCCGAAGTCACCTTCATCCGCGACTGCGCGGAAATGGCGGCCCGCGCCTCTCTCGCCCGCACGGAGTCCCGCTGGGGCCTGTACCACGACCGCACGGACCACCCGGCCCGCGACGACGCGTCCTGGTTCCACCACCTCGACCTGCACAAGTCCCCCTCCGGCTCCATGGAGTTCACGGCCCGACCCGTGGCCCCGTACCTGGTCCCGGTCGACGAATTCACCCCGACCGGGGGCGCCTCGCGCCATCTGGGCGAGGTGCACCCGGAGGGAGTGGCCACGGCGGGGGCCCGGGAGACGGCACCGATGGCCTCACCGCCGGAGCCCCTCACGACCGGGATAACGGACACCCCCGGGATCACGGGGACCACAGGGACCACGGGGATCACCGGCGAGGACGAGAGTGGCGCGAGCGAGGTCACCTCGCCCCGGCTGCTCGAACTCCTCGCCCTCGCGGAGGAAGACGCCGACCTCGCGACCGTCGCACCGTACTTGGCGGACCCCGAACCCGCCGTCCGCCGAACGGCCGTCACGATCCTCACCGAAACCGTGCCGCCCGGCACGGGCCCGGCGCTCGCCACCGCGCTCGCCGACCTCCACCCCGCCGTACGCACCACCGCCGCGGCCTCCCTCCGTGAACTCGTCGAGACCCTCACCCCCGAACCGGCCCTGGGCGAACCCCTCACCCGCGCCGTCACCCACGACGATCCCGTCGTCCGTGCCGCCGCCCTCGACGTGCTGCGAGCCCTGCGGATGGGAGACACCGGCCTCTTCGCCGCCGCGCTGGCCGACACCGAGGCCGCGGTCCGCATCGAAGCGGTACGGGCACTGGTCTCCGTCGACGCGGACCGGGCGCTGCTCCTCGCCGCGGCCGACCCCTCCCGGGAGGTCCGCGTCGCCGTCGCCAAAGCCCTGGCCACCCTGGGCTCGAAGCACCCCGCCGGCCCCACCGCAGCGGACTCCACCGACGACGGTGTCCTGGCCGCCCTCGACCGGCTCACGGGAGACACCGACGCACTCGTCCGCGCCGCCGCCTTCGAGGCGCTGGCCGCCACCGGGTGCCCGCCGCTGCTGACCGCCCGGGCCGTCGCCGCCCGGTCCGACGCCGCCTGGCAGGTCCGCTCCGGCGCCGCCACCGCACTGTCCGCGGCGGCCGCCGACGCTGCCGTGCCCGCCCTGTCCAAGTCGCTCGCCGACCCGAACGCCGACGTCCGCAAGGCGGCGGTACTGGCGTTGGTCCGCCACGCGGAATCCGAGGGACCCGGCTCCCCCGACGCCCGCGCGGCCCTCGCCACCGCCACCACCGACTCCGACGCGGACGTCAGGGCGTACGCGTCACGCGCCCTGTGACGGACGGCCGGTCCACCGTGCCAGGTGTACTGACCCGCAGGGTTGCTGACGCGGGCTGATCAGGGGCTGTCCCCCGCACTACATCCACTCCTCCGGCTCCGGTTCCTCGTCCATCTCGGGCCAGTCCGGAGCCGGCTCGGCTTCGGCCGTCGGGGACTTCTGGGTGTCATCACCGGGTGTCCCGCCCAGCGCGGCGAGTGCCCCCAGCACGCCCTCCCCGTACGTCGCCAGCTTCTTCTCGCCCACCCCGCTGATGGTGCCCAGCTCCGCCACCGAGGACGGCCACGCCGTGACGATCTCCCGGAGCGTGGCGTCGTGGAAGATGACGTACGCCGGGACGCCCTGCTCGCGCGCCTGCTCGGCGCGCCAGGCGCGCAGGGCCTCGAAGGCCGGCTGAAGTTCCGGCGAGAGCTCGGCCACGGCCGCCTTCGGCTTGCGCTCGCCCTTGGCGGAGCCCGCGCCGGAGCCCGCCGAGGACCGGGATGCCGTCGGCTTCGGCGGATCCTTGCGCAGCGGCACCTCCCGCTCGCGCCGCAGCACCGTCCCGCTCGCCTCCGTCAGCACCAGCGTCCCGTACTCGCCCTCGACCGCGAGCAGCCCCTGCGCCAGTATCTGCCGTACGACTCCGCGCCATTCTCCTTCGGTCAGCTCCTCGCCGATGCCGAACACGGACAGCTGGTCGTGGTCGAACTGGATCACCTTCGCCGTGCGCCGCCCCAGCAGGATGTCGATGATCTGCACCGCACCGAACTTCTGGCGTCGCTCCCGCTCCAGGCGCCACACCGTGGACAGCACCTTCTGCGCCGCGATCGTGCCGTCCCAGGTGTCGGGCGGCACGAGGCATGTGTCGCAGTTGCCGCAGCCGCCGGACTGCGGGTCCTGGCCGAAGTAGGCGAGCAGCTGGCCGCGGCGGCACTGTGCCGTCTCGCACAGCCCCAGCATCGCGTCCAGGTGGGCGGCGGCCCGGCGCCGGAACGCCTCGTCGCCCTCGCCGCCCTGGATCAGCTTCCGCTGTTGTATGACGTCGTTCAGCCCGTAGGCCATCCAGGCCGTGGACGGCAGTCCGTCGCGGCCCGCACGGCCTGTCTCCTGGTAGTAGCCCTCGACGGACTTCGGCAGGTCGAGGTGGGCGACGAACCGCACGTCCGGCTTGTCGATGCCCATGCCGAAGGCGATCGTCGCGACCACGACGAGGCCTTCCTCACGCAGGAAGCGGGACTGGTGGGCCGCACGGGTGCCCGCGTCCAGGCCCGCGTGGTACGGCACCGCCTCGATACCGTTGCGGGAGAGGAACTCGGCCGTCTTCTCCACCGAGTTCCGCGAGAGGCAGTAGACGATGCCCGCGTCGCCCGCGTGCTCGTCGCTCAGGAAGGACAGCAGCTGCTTCTTGGGGTCGGCCTTGGGCACGATCCGGTACTGGATGTTGGGGCGGTCGAAGCTCGCCACGAAGTGCCGGGCGGTCGGCATGCCCAGGCGCTGGGTGATCTCCTGGTGCGTCGCGTGCGTGGCCGTCGCCGTGAGCGCGAGCCGCGGCACGTCCGGCCACCGCTCGCCCAGCAGCGACAGCGCCAGATAGTCGGGGCGGAAGTCGTGACCCCACTGCGACACACAGTGCGCCTCGTCGATGGCGAAGACCGAGATCTTGCCGCGTGAGAGCAGATCGAGGGTCCCTTCCAGCCGCAGGCGCTCCGGAGCCAGGTAGAGCAGGTCCAGCTCCCCGGCCAGGAACGCGGCCTCCATCGTGCGCCGCTCGTCGAAGTCCTGCGTCGAGTTGATGAACCCGGCGCGCACGCCCAGCGCCCGCAGCGCGTCCACCTGGTCCTGCATCAGCGCGATGAGGGGCGAGACGACCACCCCCGTACCGGGTCTGACCAGGGCCGGGATCTGGTAGCACAGCGACTTGCCGCCGCCGGTCGGCATGAGGACGACCGCGTCGCCGCCGGCCACCACGTGCTCGATGACCGCTTCCTGCTCACCGCGGAAGGCCTCGTACCCGAAGACGCGGTGAAGCGTGGTCAGCGCCTCGCTCTCGTCCAGTGCCTCCGCCGTGCTCATTCCGGTCACCACACCCGTCCCGCCCATCGCCTGTCCCCCGTCCGTCGTGCTTCGCCCACGACAGCCACCATAGGGCTCCGCGCCGACACCGTCGGAGTTATCCACAGGCTGCGACCGACCGGCTCTCCTGCGTGCCCGGCTCCGGTCGCCGGCTCCCCTGCGTGCCCGGCTCCCGTCGCCGGCTCCGCCGCGTACCCGGCGCCGCTCAGCCGGTCGGCGCCCGTACGTATCCCGGCCGGGCGCCGACCCGGCCCGTCGGCTGCCTCCGAGCGCCCGGCCTCCTGACCACCCGCCTCCTGACCACCGGCCTCCTGACCACCGGCCTCCCGGACATGCGTCGGGAGGCGGCTCCGCAGGAGACCGGGTCCCGAAGCTCAACCGAACGTCAGCGGACGAAGACCCCCGACTAACCGGCCAGATCCAGGAAGTACTGCGGTGCGACCCCCAGCACCAGCGTGACCACCACGCCCACCCCGATCACCGTCGTCGTCAGCGGCGACGGCACGGCCACCGTCGGCCCCTCCGGACGCGGCTCGCTGAAGAACATCAGCACGATCACCCGGATGTAGAAGAACGCGGCGATCGCCGACGAGATCACACCGACCACGACGAGCGGGGCCGCGCCGCCCTCCGCCGCCGCCTTGAACACGGCGAACTTTCCGGCGAACCCGGAGGTCAGCGGAATGCCCGCGAAGGCCAGCAGGAAGACCGCGAACACGGCCGCCACCAGCGGCGACCTGCGCCCGAGCCCCGCCCACTTGGACAGGTGGGTGGCCTCGCCGCCCGCGTCCCGGACGAGTGTGACCACCGCGAAGGCCCCGATCGTCACGAACGAGTAGGCGCCCAGGTAGAAGAGGACGGACGAGACACCGTCCGGGGTCGTCGCGATGACACCCGCGAGGATGAAGCCCGCGTGCGCGATCGACGAGTACGCGAGCAGCCGTTTGATGTCGGTCTGGGTGATCGCGACGATCGCACCGCCGAGCATGGTGACGATCGCGACGGCCCACATGACCGGCCGCCAGTCCCAGCGCAGGCCCGGCAGGACCACGTACAGGAGCCGCAGCAGCGCGCCGAACGCCGCCACCTTGGTCGCCGCCGCCATGAAGCCGGTGACCGGGGTCGGCGCGCCCTGGTACACGTCCGGCGTCCACATGTGGAACGGCACCGCGCCCACCTTGAACAGCAGCCCCATCACCAGCATCGCGGCGCCGACGAGCAGCAGCGCGTCGTTGCCCATGGTGCCGGCGAGCGCCGGGTCGACGTTCTGCACGGTGCCGTCGACGACCTGCGCGATCGTCGCGTACGACATCGAGCCCGCGTATCCGTACAGGAGCGCGATGCCGAAGAGGGTGAACGCGGAGGCGAAGGCGCCGAGCAGGAAGTACTTGACGGCGGCCTCCTGCGACATGAGCCGCTTGCGGCGGGCCACGGCGCACAGCAGGTACAGGGGCAGCGAGAAGACTTCCAGGGCCACGAAGAGCGTCAGCAGGTCGTTGGCCGACGGGAAGATCAGCATGCCGCCGACGGCGAAGAGGAGCAGCGGGAACACCTCGGTGGTGGTGAACCCTGCCTTGACCGCCGCTTTCTCGCTGTCGCTGCCCGGCACGGACGCGGCCTGCGCGGCGAAGGAGTCGACCCGGTTGCCGTGTACCTCCGGGTCGAGGCGCCGTTCGGCGAAGGTGAACACGCCGAGCAGTCCGGCGAGCAGGATCGTGCCCTGGAGGAACAGGGCCGGTCCGTCGACGGCGATCGCGCCCATGGCCGCGATGTGCGCCTTCGTGGTGCCGTATCCGCCCGCCGCGAGCGCCACCACGGCCGCGAAGGCGGCGGCGAGCGCGACGACGGACACGAACACCTGGGCGTAGTAGCGGGACTTGCGCGGGACGAACGCCTCGACCAGCACTCCGACGAGAGCCGCCCCGATGACGATCAGGGTGGGCGACAATTGCCCGTATTCGATCTTGGGTGCGTCGATCTTGGAAATCGGATCGGCCGCCGTTGTCCACAGGCTGTGGACGGCTGATGCGCTCACTTGGCCGCCTCCACCTCGGGCTTGGGGTCCTTCTCGTGTACGTCGGACATGGTCTGCTGGACCGCTGGGTTGACGATGTCGGTGACCGGCTTCGGGTAGACGCCCAGGAAGATCAGCAGCGCGATCAGCGGGGCGACCACCAGGAGTTCCCGCGCCCTGAGGTCCGGCATCTCGGCGACCTCCGCCTTCACCGGGCCCGTCATCGTGCGCTGGTAGAGGACGAGGGTGTAGAGCGCGGCCAGGACGATGCCGAAGGTGGCGATGATCCCGACCGCCGGGTAGCGCGTGAACGTGCCGACCAGGACCAGGAATTCACTCACGAACGGCGCGAGGCCGGGGAGCGACAGGGTGGCCAGGCCCCCGATCAGGAACGTGCCGGCGAGCACCGGCGCGACCTTCTGCACGCCCCCGTAGTCGGCGATGAGCCGCGATCCGCGCCGGGAGATCAGGAAGCCGGCGACCAGCATCAGGGCGGCCGTCGAGATCCCGTGGTTGACCATGTAGAGCGTCGCGCCGGACTGGCCCTGGCTGGTCATCGCGAAGATGCCCAGGACGATGAATCCGAAGTGCGAGATCGACGCGTACGCCACCAGCCGCTTGATGTCCCGCTGACCGACCGCGAGCAGCGCCCCGTAGACGATGCTGATCAGTGCGAGCACGAGGATGACGGGCGTCGCCCACTTCGACGCCTCCGGGAACAGCCCGAGACAGAAGCGGAGCATCGCGAACGTGCCCACCTTGTCGACGACCGCCGTGATCAGTACGGCGACCGGGGCGGTGGATTCCCCCATGGCGTTGGGCAGCCAGGTGTGCAGCGGCCACAGCGGCGCCTTCACCGCGAAGGCGAAGAAGAACCCGAGGAACAGCCACCGCTCGGTGCTGGTCGCCATGTGCAGCGAGCCGTTGGCCCGCGCCTGCACGATCTCCTGGAGCGAGAAGTTCCCGGCCACCACGTAGAGGCCGATCACCGCGGCCAGCATGATCAGGCCGCCGACCAGGTTGTAGAGGAGGAACTTCACGGCGGCGTACGAGCGTTGCGTCGCCGCCGCCTCGTCGCGCTGCGCCGCGGTGACGGCGGATTGATACGCGCCGTGGGCGCGGTCCCCGAAGCCTCCGATGAGGAAGTACATCGGGATCAGCATGGCTTCGAAGAAGATGTAGAAGAGGAAGACGTCGGTGGCCTCGAAGGAGAGGATCACCATCGCCTCGACGGCCAGGATCAGAGCGAAGAAGCCCTGGGTCGGCCGCCAGCGTGAGGACCGGGTCTCCAACGGATCGGCGTCGTGCCACCCCGCCAGAATGATGAACGGGATCAGCAGCGCGGTCAGCGCGACCAGCGCCACCCCGATGCCGTCCACGCCCAGCTCGTACCGCACCCCGAAGTCCTTGATCCAGGGGTGGGATTCGGTGAGCTGGTAGCGGGCGCCGCCCGGCTCGAAGCGGACCAGGACCACCGCGGCGAGCACCAGCGTGGCCAGTGAGACGGCCAGCGCCAGCCACTTGGCGGCGGTGCGTCGCGCGGCCGGCACGGCGGCCGTGGCGAGCGCCCCGAGGGCCGGGAGCACCGCCGTCGCTGTCAGCAGAGGAAAGGACATCGGTATCAGACCGCCCTCATCAGCAGGGTCAAGGCGATGAGGACCGCCACACCGCCGAACATCGAGACCGCGTACGACCGCGCATAGCCGTTCTGGAGCTTGCGGAGCCGTCCGGAGAGCCCGCCGACCGAGGCCGCCGTGCCGTTGACGACGCCGTCGACCAGGGTGTGGTCGACGTACACCAGGGAGCGCGTGAGGTGCTCCCCGCCGCGGACGAGCACGACGTGGTTGAAGTCGTCCTGGAGCAGATCGCGCCGGGCGGCCCTGGTGAGCAGGGAGCCGCGCGGGGCGAGCACCGGGACGGGGCGACGCCCGTACTGGGCGTACGCGATTCCGGCGCCGACGACGAGCAACACCATGGTGGCCACCGTGACCGAGAGGGCGCTGACGGGCGAGTTGCCCTCCGAGTGCCCGGTGACCGGCTCCAGCCAGTGCAGGAAACGGTCGCCGATGCTGAAGAACCCGCCGGCGAAGACCGATCCGAAGGCCAGCACGATCATCGGGATCGTCATGGAACTCGGCGACTCGTGCGGATGCGGCTCATGGCCCTCCGCATCGGGCTGCCAGCGCTTCTCCCCGAAGAAGGTCATCAGCATCACGCGCGTCATGTAGTACGCGGTGATGGCCGCGCCGAGCAGGGCCGCGCCGCCGAGGATCCAGCCCTCGGTGCCGCCCTTGGCGAAGGCCGCCTCGATGATCTTGTCCTTGGAGAAGAAGCCGGACAGACCCGGGAAGCCGATGATGGCGAGGTAGCCGAGGCCGAAGGTGATGAACGTGATCGGCATGTACTTCCTGAGGCCGCCGTACTTCCTCATGTCCACCTCGTCGTTCATGCCGTGCATGACCGAACCGGCGCCGAGGAAGAGCCCGGCCTTGAAGAAGCCGTGCGTCACCAGGTGCATGATCGCGAAGACGTAGCCGATCGGGCCGAGACCCGCCGCCAGCACCATGTAGCCGATCTGCGACATGGTCGACCCGGCGAGCGCCTTCTTGATGTCGTCCTTCGCGCAACCGACGATCGCACCGAACAGGAGCGTCACCGCACCGACGACGGTGACGACGAGCTGTGCGTCGGGCGCCGCGTTGAAGATCGCGCCGGAGCGGACGATCAGATACACACCGGCGGTCACCATGGTCGCGGCGTGGATGAGGGCCGAGACCGGGGTCGGGCCCTCCATCGCGTCCCCGAGCCACGACTGCAACGGCACCTGGGCGGACTTGCCGCAGGCCGCGAGCAACAGCATCAGGCCGATGGCGGTGAGCTTGCCCTCGCCGGTGTCACCCACGTGGGTGAAGACGGGTCCGAACGCGAACGTCCCGAACGTCGTGAACATCAGCATGATCGCGATCGACAGGCCCATGTCGCCGACGCGGTTGACCAGGAAGGCCTTCTTCGCGGCGGTGGCGGCGCTGGGCTTGTGCTGCCAGAAGCCGATCAGCAGGTAGGAGGCGAGGCCGACGCCCTCCCAGCCGACGTACAACAGCAGGTAGTTGTCGGCGAGGACGAGCAGCAGCATCGCCGCGAGGAACAGGTTCAGATAGCCGAAGAACCGGCGGCGGCGCTCGTCGTGCTCCATGTACCCGACCGAGTACAGGTGGATGAGTGAGCCGACGCCGGTGATCAGCAGGACGAACGTCATCGACAGCTGGTCGAGCTGGAAGCCGACGTCGGCCTTGAAGCCGGCGACCGGGATCCAGCTGAACAGGTGCTGCGTGAAGGTCCGCTCCTCGGCGCCCTTGCCCAGCATGTCGGCGAAGAGCACCACGCCGATCACGAAGGAGGCCGCCGCGAGGACCGTGCCGATCCAGTGGCCGACGGCATCGAGCCGCCGGCCACCGCACAGCAGTACGGCCGCTCCGAGCAGAGGCGCCGCCACCAGCAGCGCGATCAGGTTCTCAGGGTTAGTCACGGTCCAGCGCCCCTTACAGCTTCATCAGGCTGGCGTCGTCGACCGAGGCCGAGTGGCGGGAACGGAACAGCGACACGATGATCGCGAGCCCGACCACGACCTCCGCGGCGGCGACGACCATCGTGAAGAAGGCGATGATCTGGCCGTCGAGATTGCCGTGCAGCCGGGAGAAGGCGACGAACGCGAGATTGCAGGCGTTGAGCATCAGCTCGACACACATGAACACCACGATCGCGTTCCGTCTGATCAGTACGCCGGTGGCGCCGATCGTGAACAACAGGGCGGCGAGATACAGGTAGTTGACGGGGTTCACTTCGACGCCTCCTCGGTCCGCTTCGGGCTCACCGGCTCGACGTCGGTCCGCTCCAGGCGCTCCTCGGCCCGGCGCTCCAGAGCCTTCAGGTCGTTCAGCGCCTCGGTGGACACGTCACGGATCTGGCCGCGCTCCCGCAGCGTCTTGTTGACGGTCAGCTCGGACGGGGTGCCGTCCGGGAGGAGGCCCGCGATGTCCACCGCGTTGTGCCGGGCGTAGACGCCGGGGGCCGGCAGCGGCGGCAGGTGCTTGCCCTCGCGTACGCGCTGCTCGGACAGCTCGCGCTGGGTCTTGGCCCGCTCGGTGCGCTCGCGGTGGGTGAGCACCATGGCGCCGACGGCGGCCGTGATGAGCAGGGCGCCGGTGATTTCGAAGGCGAACACGTACTTGGTGAAGATGAGGGCGGCGAGGCCCTCCACGTTGCCGTTCGCATTGGCCGTGCCGAGGCCGTCGAACTCCTTGATGGACGCGTTGCCGATGCCCGCGAACAGCAGGGTGCCGAAACCGAGCCCGCACACCAGGGCCAGCCAGCGCTGGCCCTTGATGGTCTCCTTCAGCGAGTCCGCCGCGGTGACGCCGACGAGCATCACCACGAACAGGAACAGCATCATGATCGCGCCGGTGTAGACGACGATCTGCACGACGCCCAGGAAGTAGGCGCCGTTGGCGAGGTAGAACACCGCCAGGATGATCATGGTGCCGGCGAGGCAGAGGGCGCTGTGCACGGCCTTCTTCATGAGGACGGTGCACAGGGCGCCGATCACGGCGACGGTGCCGAGGATCCAGAACTGGAAGGCCTCACCGGTGGAGGTGGAGTAGGCGGCGAGCTGCGCGCTCATGCCTCCACCCCCTCGTCCTGAGGCTTCTCGCCCTTGGAGACGGCGACCTGGCGCTCGGTGCCGGGGGCGGCCTCCGTGACCAGACCCCGGTAGTAGTCCTGCTCGTCCATCCCGGGGTAGATGGCGTGCGGGCTGTCGACCATGTTGTCGTCCAGTCCGGCGAGCAGCTGCTCCTTGGTGTAGATGAGGTTGGCGCGGCTGGAGTCGGCCAGCTCGAACTCGTTCGTCATCGTCAGCGCGCGCGTGGGGCATGCCTCGATGCACAGGCCGCACAGGATGCAGCGGGCGTAGTTGATCTGGTAGACCCGCCCGTACCGCTCGCCCGGCGAGTAGCGCTCCTCGTCCGTGTTGTCGGCGCCCTCCACATAGATGGCGTCGGCGGGACACGCCCAGGCGCACAGCTCGCAGCCGACGCACTTCTCCAGGCCGTCCGGATGGCGGTTGAGCTGATGCCTGCCGTGGAACCGCGGGGCGGTGGTCTTCTGCTGCTCCGGGTACTGCTCGGTCAGCCGCTTCTTGAACATGGCCTTGAAGGTCACGCCGAAGCCGGCGACGGGGTTCTGGAAACCGGGACCGGTCTCCTTGGGTTCCTCAGCCATCGGACGCCTCCTTTCCGTTCGCAGGTCCGTCACTCGCAGTATCCGGCCCGCCACTGACAATCAACTCGCGATCGCGGCGCGGGCGGCGTCGCGGCACCGGCGGGAGCGTCTGTCCCGGCAGCGGCGGTACGGGGAAGCCGCCCGCCATCGGGTCGAAGGCGGCGGGCTCCTCGGCGGGCGCGGCGGCCTCCTTCGACTTCTCGCGGAACATGTCGGCGACGAAGGACAGCAGCAGGAGGACGAGGACGCCGCCGCCGACGTACAGCGCGATGTCGGCGAAGTCGTAGTTCTCGTTCCGCAGGGTCCGCACGGTCGCGACGAGCATCAGCCAGACCACGGAGACCGGGATGAGGACCTTCCAGCCGAGCTTCATCAGCTGGTCGTAGCGGACGCGGGGCAGAGTGCCGCGCAGCCAGATGAAGAAGAACAGCAGCAGCTGCACCTTCACCACGAACCAGAGCATCGGCCACCAGCCGTGGTTGGCGCCCTCCCAGAAGGTGCTGATCGGCCAGGGAGCCCGCCAGCCGCCCAGGAAGAGCGTCGTCGACACGGCCGAGACCGTCACCATGTTCACGTACTCGGCGAGCATGAACATCGCGAACTTGATGGACGAGTACTCGGTGTTGAAGCCGCCGACCAGGTCCCCCTCGGACTCCGGCATGTCGAAGGGGGCGCGGTTGGTCTCGCCGACCATCGTCACGATGTAGATCACGAACGAGACCGGCAGCAGGACGATGTACCAGCGGTCGTGCTGCTGCTCGACGATCGTCGAGGTCGACATCGACCCGGAGTAGAGGAACACCGAGGCGAACGCGGCGCCCATGGCGATCTCGTAGGAGATCATCTGCGCGCAGGAGCGCAGGCCGCCCAGCAGCGGGTACGTGGATCCGGAACTCCAACCCGCGAGCACGATCCCGTAGATGCCGACCGACGCGACCGCGAGGATGTAGAGCATCGCGATCGGCAGGTCGGTGAGCTGCATCGCCGTACGGTGGCCGAAGATCGAGATCTCGTTGTCGGCCGGCCCGAAGGGGATCACGGCGATCGCCATGAAGGCCGGGATGGCCGCGACGATCGGCGCGAGGACGTACACCACCTTGTCGGCGCGCTTGACGATGAGATCTTCCTTGAGCATCAGCTTGATGCCATCGGCGAGCGACTGGAGCATGCCCCAGGGGCCGTGCCGGTTGGGGCCGATGCGCAGCTGCATCCAGGCGACGACCTTGCGCTCCCACACGATGGAGAACAGCACGGTGATCATCAGGAAGGCGAAGCAGAAGACGGCTTTGACGACGACCAGCCACCAGGGGTCGCGGCCGAACATCGACAGGTCTTCGGCGGCGAGGTACGGAGTCATGCCTGCACCTCCTTGGGAGCCTCGGCGGCGAGTGTCGCCGCACCGATGCGGACGAGTGCGCCGGGCAGGGCCCCGGTGTCGGAGGCCACGCCTTGCCCGGCGGAGTTCAGCGGGAGCCAGACCACGCGGTCGGGCATCTCGGTGATCTGCAGCGGGAGTTCGACCGTCCCGGCGGGACCGGTGACGGCGAGCAGGTCGCCGTCCTTGACGCCCGCCTCGGCGGCCGTGGCGGCCGACACACGCGCGCGTGCGGCGTGCCGGGTCCCGGCGAGTGCGTCGTCGCCCTCCTGGAGACGGCCCTGGTCGAGCAGCAGCCGGTGGCCCGCCAGCACGGCCTCCCCGGCGGCCGGACGCGGCAGCTGCGCGGAACCCTCGCGGGGGTCCGTCGCCCGCAGCCCGTCCCAGGCGCCGAGGCGGTCGATCTCCGAGCGCGCGGTGCGCAGATCGGGCAGCCCCAGGTGTACGTCCATGGCGTCGGCCAGCATCTGCAGGACCCGCGCGTCGGTGGGCGCCAGCCTGCGGGTCATGTGGTCGGGCTTGAGCGCGGCCTCGAAGAAGCGGGCCCGGCCCTCCCAGTTGAGGAAGGCGCCCGCCTTCTCGGCCACCGCGGCGACCGGCAGCACGACGTCCGCGAGTCCGGTGACCTCGCTGGGCCGCAGTTCGAGCGACACCAGGAAGCCGACTTCGGAAAGAGCGGCACGCGCGCGTGCCGGGTCGGGCAGATCCGCGACCTCGACGCCCGCCACCACCAGGGCCCGCAGTTCGCCGCCGGCGGCGGCCTCGACGATCTGGCCGGTGTCGCGGCCGTAGCGGTGCGGGAGTCCGGAGACTCCCCAGGCCGCCGCGACCTCGTCCCGCGCGCGCGGGTCGGTGGCCGGACGGCCGCCCGGCAGCAGCGACGGCAGCGCGCCCACCTCGATGGCGCCGCGCTCCCCGGCCCGGCGGGGGATCCACACCAGTTCGGCGCCGGTCGCGGACGCCGCCCGTACGGCGGCGGTGAGCCCGCCCGCCACGCCGGCCAGTCGCTCACCGACGACGATCACCGCGCCCCCGGTGCGCAGCGCCTCGGCGGCCTTCGCGCCGTCGCCCTCCAGGCCGGCCCCGCTCGCCAGGGCGTCCAGCCACTCGGGCTCGGTACCGGGTGCGGCGGGCAGCAGCGTGCCGCCGGCCTTCGCCAGGCCCCGGGTGGCGTGGGTGGCGAGCGAGAAGGTCCGCTGCCCGTGTTTCTGCCAGGCCTTGCGCAGCCGCAGGAAGACGCCGGGCGCCTCCTCCTCGGACTCGAAGCCGACGAGCAGGACGGCGGGCGCCTTCTCCAGCGAGGTGTACGTGATGCCCGTACCGTCGAGGTCGCGGCCGCGTCCGGCGATCCGGGCGGCCAGGAAGTCGGCCTCCTCGCTGCTGTGCACGCGCGCGCGGAAGTCGATGTCGTTCGTGTCGAGCGCCACGCGCGCGAACTTGCTGTACGCGTAGGCGTCCTCGACGGTCAGGCGGCCGCCGGTCAGAACGCCCGCGCGACCCCGAGCGGCCAGCAGTCCCTGCGCGGCGGCCTCCAGCGCCTCGGGCCAGGACGCGGGTTCCAGTTCACCGGATTCACCCCGTACGAGAGGCGTCTCGAGCCGGTCCCGCTGCTGCGCGTACCGGAACCCGAAGCGCCCCTTGTCGCAGAGCCACTCCTCGTTGACCTCGGGATCGGGGGATGCCAGGCGCCGCATGACCTTGCCGCGCCGGTGGTCGGTGCGGGTCGCACAGCCGCCGGAGCAGTGCTCGCACACCGAGTGCGACGAGACGAGGTCGAACGGGCGTGAGCGGAAGCGGTACGCCGCCGAGGTCAGCGCGCCCACGGGGCAGATCTGGATGGTGTTCCCGGAGAAGTACGACTCGAAGGGGTCGCCGTCGCCGATGCCGACCTGCTGGAGCGCGCCCCGCTCGAGCAGCTCGATCATCGGGTCGCCCGCGATCTGGTTGCTGAACCGTGTGCACCGGGCGCACAACACACACCGTTCGCGGTCGAGCAGCACCTGGGTGGAGATCGCGACGGGCTTCTCGTACGTCCGCTTCTTTCCCTCGAAGCGGGACTCGGAGTTGCCGTGCGACATCGCCTGGTTCTGCAGTGGGCACTCACCGCCCTTGTCGCAGACCGGGCAGTCCAGCGGGTGGTTGATGAGCAGCAGCTCCATCACGCCGTGCTGGGCCTTTTCGGCGGCCGGGGAAGTGAGGTGAGTCTTCACCACCATTCCGTCCGTACACGTGATCGTGCAGGACGCCATGGGCTTGCGCTGGCCCTCGACCTCGACGATGCACTGGCGACAGGCGCCGGCCGGGTCGAGGAGCGGGTGGTCGCAGAAGCGGGGGATCTCGATGCCGAGCTGCTCGGCGGCCCGGATGACCAGGGTGCCCTTGGGCACGCTGATCTCGGCGCCGTCGATCGTCAGCGAGACGAGATCTTCCGGCGGGAGCGCCGCCTCTCCCCCTCCGGAGGGAGCGCTGGTGGTCACAGTCATGCGTTCACCTCCGTGCGGTCGGCCCAGGCCGTCGACCTGGCCGGGTCAAAGGGGCAGCCGCGGCCCGTGATGTGCTGCTCGTACTCCTCACGGAAGTACTTGAGCGAGGAGAAGATCGGCGAGGCGGCGCCGTCGCCGAGGGCGCAGAAGGACTTGCCGTTGATGTTGTCGGCGATGTCGTTCAGCTTGTCGAGGTCGGTCATGACGCCCTTGCCGGCCTCGATGTCGCGCAGCAACTGCACGAGCCAGTACGTCCCTTCACGGCACGGCGTGCACTTGCCGCAGGACTCGTGGGCGTAGAACTCGGTCCAGCGGGTGACCGCCCGGACGACGCAGGTGGTCTCGTCGAAGCACTGGAGCGCCTTGGTGCCGAGCATGGAACCGGCCGCGCCCACGCCCTCGTAGTCAAGGGGCACGTCGAGGTGCTCGTCGGTGAACATCGGCGTCGAGGAGCCGCCCGGCGTCCAGAACTTCAGCCGGTGGCCCGGCCGCATCCCGCCGCTCATGTCGAGGAGTTGGCGGAGTGTGATGCCGAGCGGGGCCTCGTACTGGCCGGGGCTGGCGACGTGGCCGCTGAGCGAGTAGAGCGTGAAGCCCGGGGACTTCTCGCTGCCCATCGACCTGAACCATTCCTTGCCCTTGTGCAGAATTGCGGGAACTGACGCGATCGACTCGACGTTATTTACAACAGTCGGGCACGCATAGAGGCCCGCGACAGCAGGAAAGGGGGGACGGAGCCGCGGTTGACCACGGCGGCCTTCGAGCGAGTCGAGCAGTGCGGTCTCCTCACCGCAGATGTACGCGCCCGCGCCCGCGTGCACGGTGATTTCGAGGTCGAGGCCACTGCCCAGGATGTTCTTGCCGAGGTAGCCCGCCGCGTAGGCCTCTCGTACGGCCTCGTGCAACCGCCGCAACACGGGGACCACTTCACCGCGCAGATAGATGAAGGCATGCGACGACCGGATGGCATAGCACGCGATCACCATGCCCTCGATGAGGCTATGCGGGTTCGCGAAGAGGAGCGGGATGTCCTTACAGGTTCCCGGTTCCGATTCGTCGGCGTTGACAACTAGATAGTGCGGCTTTCCATCGCCCTGAGGAATGAACTGCCATTTCATTCCCGTGGGGAATCCGGCACCGCCGCGGCCGCGCAGACCGGAGTCCTTGACGTACGCGATGAGGTCGTCCGGCGACATGGCGAGCGCCTTGCGCAGGCCCTCGTACCCCTCGTGCCTTCGGTAGACGTCCAGCGTCCAGGACTTCTCCTCGTCCCAGAAGGCGGACAGCACGGGTGCGAGCAGCTTCTCGGGACTGGTCTCGTTGATCTCGGGTGCCAAGGTCATCACTCCCCCTCCTCGGCAACAGGACCCGCCGGGTGGGACGGGTCGGAGTCCGACGTGTCCTGCGGCGCGTCGTGCGAGCTCAGGTGCTCGGCCGGAGACGGTTCGTGCGGCGGCTCGTCCTGGGGGGCACCGGAGCCCCTCGGGTGGACCACGCGCGCGGGGGCGCTCTCTCCCTTGGCCAGGCGCAGGCCGGTCAGCGAGGCGGGTCCCGCGCTGCCGCTCGCCTCGACGGCCCCGTCCCGCTCGTCGGGGAAGCCGGCCAGGATGCGGGCGGTGTCCTTGAACGTGCACAAGGGGGCACCGCGCGTGGGCTCGACCGGCGCTCCCGCGCGCAGGTCGTCGACGAGCCGCTTGGCGCTGGCCACGGTCTGGTTGTCGAAGAACTCCCAGTTGACCATCACGACCGGAGCGAAGTCGCAGGCCGCGTTGCACTCGATGTGCTCCAGGGTGACCTTGCCGTCGTCGGTGGTCTCTCCGTTGCCGACGCCCAGGTGGTCCTGGAGGGCGGAGAAGATCGCGTCGCCGCCCATCACCGCGCACAGGGTGTTGGTGCAGACGCCCACCTGGTAGTCACCGGACGGCCGCCGCCGGTACATGGTGTAGAAGGTGGCGACCGCGGTGACCTCCGCCGTGGTCAGGCCGAGGATGTCGGCGCAGAACTGCATGCCGGTGCGCGTGACATGGCCCTCCTCCGCCTGCACGAGGTGCAGCAACGGCAGGAGCGCCGAGCGGGAGTCCGGGTAGCGGGCGATGATCTCGCGCCCGTCCCGCTCCAGCCGGGCTCGAACGTCGTCCGGGTAGTCGGGCGCGGGCAGTCGGGGCATGCCCAGGCTGACGCCCTGCTCCGAGGAACTGGTGGTCACCGGTCGACGCCTCCCATCACGGGGTCGATGGACGCGACGGCGACGATGACGTCGGCGACCTGGCCGCCCTCGCACATCGCCGCCATGGCCTGCAGGTTGGTGAAGGACGGGTCGCGGAAGTGGACCCGGTAGGGGCGGGTGCCGCCGTCGGACACGGCGTGCACCCCTAGTTCGCCCTTGGGTGACTCGACCGCCGAGTACGTCTGTCCCGGCGGGACGCGGAAGCCCTCGGTCACCAGCTTGAAGTGGTGGATCAGGGCCTCCATGGAGGTGCCCATGATCTTCTTGATGTGATCGAGGGAGTTGCCGAGCCCGTCAGGTCCCAGGGCGAGCTGGGCGGGCCAGGCGATCTTCTTGTCGGCGACCATGACCGGTCCGGGAGCGAGCCGGTCCAGGCACTGCTCGACGATCCGCAGGGACTGGCGCATCTCCTCCAGGCGGATCAGGAAGCGCCCGTAGGAGTCGCAGGTGTCGGCGGTCGGGACGTCGAAGTCGTACGTCTCGTAGCCGCAGTAGGGCTGCGACTTGCGCAGGTCGTGCGGGAGGCCGGCGGAGCGGAGGATCGGGCCCGTGGCCCCGAGGGCCATACAGCCCGCCAGGTCGAGATAGCCGACGTCCTGCATACGGGCCTTGAAGATGGGGTTCCCGGTGGCGAGCTTGTCGTACTCGGGGAGGTTCTTCTTCATCTTCTTCACGAACTCGCGGATCTGGTCCACCGCGCCCGGCGGCAGGTCCTGGGCGAGTCCGCCGGGACGGATGTACGCGTGGTTCATCCGCAGGCCGGTGATCAGCTCGTAGATGTCGAGAATGAGTTCACGATCACGGAAGCCGTAGATCATGATCGTGGTGGCGCCGAGTTCCATGCCGCCGGTGGCGATGCACACCAGGTGCGAGGACATCCGGTTCAGCTCCATCAGGAGCACCCGGATGATCGAGGCGCGGTCCGGGATCTCGTTCTCGATGCCGAGGAGTTTCTCGACGGCGAGGCAGTACGCGGTCTCGTTGAAGAACGGCGTCAGGTAGTCCATGCGCGTCACGAACGTGGTGCCCTGGGTCCACGTCCGGTACTCGAGGTTCTTCTCGATGCCGGTGTGCAGGTAACCGATGCCGCAGCGGGCCTCGGTGACCGTCTCGCCGTCGATCTCCAGGATGAGGCGGAGCACCCCGTGGGTGGACGGGTGCTGCGGACCCATGTTGACGACGATGCGCTCGTCGTCGGACTTGGCGGCGGACTGGACGACCTCGTCCCAGTCGCCGCCGGTGACCGTGTAGACGGTCCCTTCCGTGGTCTCGCGCGCCGAAGCGGCGGATGCGTGGGAAGTGCTCACGAGTACGACCTCCGCTGGTCCGGAGCCGGGATCTGGGCGCCCTTGTACTCGACGGGGATGCCGCCGAGGGGGTAGTCCTTGCGCTGCGGGAAGCCCTGCCAGTCGTCCGGCATCATGATCCGCGTCAGCGCCGGGTGACCGTCGAAGATCAGGCCGAAGAAGTCGTACGTCTCCCGCTCGTGCCAGTCGTTCGTCGGATAGACGGAGACGAGCGACGGGATGTGCGGGTCGGCGTCGGGGGCGCTGACTTCGAGGCGGATCAACCTGTTGTGGGTGATCGAGCGCAGGTGGTAGACGGCGTGCAGCTCGCGGCCCTTGTCCTCCAGGTAGTGCACTGCGCTCACGCCCGTACACAGTTCGAAGCGGAGGGCCGGGTCGTCGCGCAGGGTCTGGGCGACGCGGAGCAGGTACTCGCGTTCGATGTGGAACGTCAGCTCGTCGCGGTCGACGACCGTCTTCTCGATGGCGTTCCCGGGGACGAGTCCCTGTTCTTCCAGGGCGCCCTCCAGCTCGTCGGCGACCTCGTCGAACCAGCCGCCGTAGGGGCGGGCGGCCGGGCCGGGGAGCCGGATGGAGCGGACCAGGCCGCCGTAGCCGGAGGTGTCGCCGCCGTTGTTGGCGCCGAACATGCCGCGCTGGAGGCGGATCTCCTCGCCCCCCTCGCCACGCTGGCCGGGGAGGTTGGAGGCGCCGAGGTCCTTCTCGGGGTTGACCCCGTTGCCGTTGGCGTTGGCGTCGCTCACCGCAGCAGCCCCTTCATCTCGATCGTCGGGAGCGCCTTGAGCGCCGCTTCCTCCGCCTCGCGGGCCGCCTCCTCGGCGTTCACGCCGAGCTTGGAGCTCTGGATCTTCTGATGGAGCTTGAGGATCGCGTCGATGAGCATCTCGGGCCGCGGCGGGCAGCCGGGCAGATAGATGTCGACCGGCACGATGTGGTCGACGCCCTGGACGATCGCGTAGTTGTTGAACATTCCGCCCGATGACGCGCAGACCCCCATGGAGATCACCCACTTGGGGTTGGGCATCTGGTCATAGACCTGCCTGAGCACCGGCGCCATCTTCTGGCTGACCCGGCCGGCCACGATCATCAGATCCGCCTGGCGCGGTGAGCCGCGGAAGACCTCCATGCCGAAGCGCGCGAGGTCGTAGCGGCCGGCGCCGGTGGTCATCATCTCGATGGCGCAGCACGCCAGGCCGAAGGTGGCGGGGAAGACGGACGCCTTGCGCACCCAGCCCGCGGCCTGCTCGACGGTCGTCAGCAGGAATCCGCTCGGCAGCTTTTCTTCGAGTCCCATGTCGTTAAAGGCCCCTCAGTCCCATTCCAGACCGCCGCGCCGCCATACGTACGCGTACGCGACGAAGACGGTGAGCACGAAGAGCAGCATCTCCACGAGCCCGAAAACACCCAGGGCGTCGAAGGTGACGGCCCAGGGGTAGAGGAAGACGATCTCGATGTCGAAGACGATGAAGAGCATCGCCGTCAGGTAGTACTTGATGGGGAAGCGCCCGCCGCCGGCCGGCGTGGGGGTCGGCTCGATACCGCACTCGTACGCCTCGAGCTTGGCCCGGTTGTACCGCTTCGGACCGATCAGCGTGGCCATGACCACGGAGAAGATCGCAAAGCCTGCCCCGAGGGCTCCCAGTACGAGGATCGGCGCATACGCGTTCACGCTCCTCGCTCCTCTCAGTCGGCACTGACTGCATGGGGGTCCCCCCTGGTCGAGCGGAGCCGAGACCTTGGGGGAGGTTGCGTCGGGCGAGCACTCCCGCCTCACACGTCCCACGAACCCCGTGCGTCCCGACGAAGATCGCGTACATGTGAAGCAGGTCACAAGCCCAACTGCTGCGCATCCTATGCCCGGCGGTCTGTGATCTGCGACACGGGGGTAAGTAAGGAGTTTGTGATCTCTGCCACCTGGCGAAGGATCATGAAGCCGGATGAGCGGTGATCTTCATACGCGAAGCATCCGAGTGATCACCAAGCGGTGACATTTTCCCTCGTCGCCGCTGGTCGAGGCGGTCTTGCATTATCAAGGCGCGTCCACTCAGGGCAAATTGGTGCTGGACCAGATCCCTTGATAGTGGGGCCCGTTCACACCCCCGAGGGAAGAGAAGCGGACGGAAGTGGACGCGTGCACGCATTCACGAGCGGGCGCGCTCGTCGGCCCCGCGCGGGACGCCCTCGCTCGGGCGGCCGAACTGTGACCTGTGCCACATCCGCAGGGGGGTCAAATAAACCGGGCTTGGCCACCGGGCACAACCGGTGGTAGGTGCAGGGCAATTCGGGCGTAACGATGAAAGACCGTGATCACAGGCTTGATCCGCGGTGTCCGCAATGCCCGTTACGGCGTCAATAAAGAACGGCGCGCCCAGGATTCGGGGCATCGATTGAACAACTGTGGCGCACCACACGTTTCTTGAAGGTATGGAGGAGCCCCTGGTACCGCTTGTACCCATGTCCCACACCGCTCACATACGAAGCCATCGGAAGCCCCGCCGCAGCACCCCGAAAATCTCGGTGCGCGCCGGAGTCGCCGGTGGCGTTCTCAGCACCCTGGCAGTGGCCGGCGCTGCCGGTGCGGCGAACGCGGCCGAACCCGTGACGCAGACCGTGGAACTGCCCACCCTGACGGCCGACCTGGCCACTCAGGTCGCGCAGTCCGCGGACGCCACCCAGCAGGCAGCGGCCAACTACGAGCTGCAGGCCGAGCGTGACGCGGCCGCCGCCAAGGCCGCAAAGCAGGCCAAGTCGGACCTGGCCGACGCGAAGAAGAAGGCGGAGGCCACGAAGAAGGCCGAGGCCGCACGCAGGGCAGCTGCCGAGCGTGCCGCCTCGCGCAGCGCCGAGCGGGCCACCCTCAGCGCCTCGGCGAGCGCCTCTACGGGCACGTCGACGTCCACGTCCACGTCCACGGCCACCGGTTCGGCCGCGGCGGTCATCGCGTTCGTCAAGGCGCAGATCGGCGACGCGTACGTCTCCGGCGGCACCGGCCCCAACTCGTGGGACTGCTCCGGCCTCGTCCAGGCCGCGTTCAAGCAGGTCGGTGTGAGTCTGCCGCGCGTCTCGCAGGACCAGTCGACGGCGGGCACCCAGGTCTCGCTGAGCAACCTGCAGCCGGGCGACATCCTGTACTGGGGTGGCGCGGGCAGCGCGTACCACGTGGGGGTGTACGTCGGCGACGGCATGTTCGTCGGCGCGCAGAACCCGTCCACCGGCGTCGTCGAGAAGCCCCTCTCGTACGACCCGCCGACCGGTGCGGTGCGCGTGCTCTGACCCGGCGACGCGCCGAAGTCCCGTCTGTGGGGCGCCCCTCCTTCGGGACGGGCGCCCCACAGTCACATCACCTCACACCGGACATGTCGGTCAACTCCCGGATCGCGCACCCGGATCGCACACCGCTCGACGCCCGGATCGCCGGGAGTCATGGCAGAGGGACAGCGGGCGGAGAAGGCGCGGGCAGCGCGGGCGGACGGTCACGCGGGGCGTGGAGCCGTGTTGCGTCATGCCGCCCGCACCGGGGCGTCACGCCTTCGGCGCCACCTTCGACAGCCCGTTGATGATCCGGTCCATCGCGTCGCCGCCCGTGGGGTCCGTCAGGTTGGCGAGCATCTTCAGGGTGAACTTCATCAGGAGCGGGTGCGTGAGGCCGCGCTCCGCCGCGATCTTCATGACCTTCGGGTTGCCGATCAGCTTCACGAAGGCCCGGCCCAGCGTGTAGTAGCCGCCGTACGTGTCCTTGAGCACGCGCGGGTAGCGCTGGAGCGCGATCTCACGCTGGGCGGGGGTCGCACGGGCGTGGGCCTGGACGATGACGTCGGCCGCGAGCTGGCCGGACTCCATGGCGTACGCGATGCCCTCGCCGTTGAACGGGTTCACCAGGCCGCCGGCGTCGCCGACGAGCAGCAGCCCGCGCGTGTAGTGGGGCTGACGGTTGAAGGCCATCGGCAGCGCGGCGCCGCGGATCGGGCCCGTCATGTTCTCGGGCGTGTATCCCCAGTCCTCCGGCATCGAGGCGCACCACGCCTTCAGGACTTCCCGCCAGTCCAGTTCCTTGAAGGAGTCGGAGGTGTTGAGGACGCCGAGGCCGACGTTGGACGTGCCGTCGCCCATGCCGAAGATCCAGCCGTAGCCCGGCAGGAGCCGGTCCTCGCCGGGGCCTCGGCGGTCCCACAGCTCCAGCCAGGACTCGAGGTAGTCGTCCTCGTGCCGCGGGCTCGTGAAGTACGTACGCACGGCCACGCCCATCGGGCGGTCCTCGCGGCGATGCAGGCCCATCGCCAGGGACAGGCGCGTCGAGTTGCCGTCCGCCGCCACCACCAGCGGGGCGTGGAAGGTGACCTCGCGCTTCTCCTTCGAGTCGGCGTCACCGAGCTTCGCGTGGACGCCTGTGATGCGGCCCGTGCGGTCGTCGATGATCGGCGCGCCGACGTTGCAGCGCTCGTACAGCCGCGCGCCCGCCTTCTGTGCCTGACGGGCCAGTTGCTCGTCGAAGTCGTCGCGCTTGCGGACGAGGCCGTAGTCCGGGAACGAGGCGAGATCCGGCCAGTCCAGCTGGAGCCGGACACCGCCGCCGATGATGCGCAGGCCCTTGTTCCTGAGCCAGCCCGCCTCCTCGGAGATGTCGATGCCCATCGCGACCAGCTGCTTCGTGGCGCGCGGCGTCAGGCCGTCGCCACAGACCTTCTCGCGCGGGAAGGCGGTCTTCTCCAGCAGGAGGACGTCCAGACCGGCCTTCGCCAGGTAGTACGCCGTCGTCGAACCGGCTGGCCCGGCCCCGACGACGATCACATCGGCGGTGTGTTCGGAGAGGGGCTGGGGCTCGGTCACGGCGGGGGCTCCCCAAGACTCGAAATCAACGTGCTGACGGGCACTGGACATGGGCAGTCTATTCAGCGGTACCGACCCACCTGCCTGAAGGGCTGCCCCTGTGAACAGAGCTCTCCCCGACGTACGGCTGCGCGTCCCCACCGACGAGGACGCCTTCGCCTGGCACCGGATCTTCGCCGACCCCGAGGTCATGGAGTTCCACGGCGGCAAGGCCGCCGAACTGTCGGTCTACGAGGAGCTCACCGCCCGTCAGCGCAGGCACGACGCCGAGCGCGGCTTCTGTCTGTGGACCTTGCTCGACGAGTCGGGCGAGGTCATCGGCTTCACGGGCGCGCAGCCGTGGCCGCACGAGTGGGGCCCGAAGGGCGAGATCGAGATCGGCTGGCGGCTCGGGCGGGCCCACTGGGGCAAGGGGTACGTCACCGCCGCCGCGCACGCCACCCTCGAACGGGTGCGCGCGGCGGGCGTGTCCGGCGTCGTCGCCATGGTCGACGCCCGCAACGAACGCTCCATCGCCGTGACCCGACGTCTCGGCATGGAGCTGGTGGAGACCTTCACCACGCCGACCGCCCAGCGACTCGGGCACTGCTACCGACGCGAGCTGTGACTGTATGTAACCAACTGCTACAGAAAGACATCTGACGCTTCCGGCCGACACCCCCGTGCGGTTACCCTTCCAGTACCGCTGGGGGTGACATCTGTGCATATACCGCCCAAAACACCCGAAGTGCGCGTGCCGCGGCTTGTCGGCCTGATGGCCGTGGACGCGCGCGAGACGGCCGAGGCGGGCGGCGTGCTGCTCGCCGCGCCGGACCGCCCCGACTCCCCTCTCACGTTCCTCGACTTCGTCGTGCGCCAATATCCCCCGCCCGGCACGGAGGTGCCGCGCGGTGCCGTGGTCACCGTGTGGTTCGACCTCGGCGAGGGCGGGGGCGGCGGGGGCGCGGGGGTGCACGAGCCGCGCCGGCCCATTCCGCCACCGGGCGGGCTGCGCCGCGAGCTGGACGAACCGGGTGACCCCTTCAAGGTCCTCAGGTGAGCTGCCAGGAGTCGAGGGCGACCCGGAACGTCTCGGCCAGGCCGCCCTCCCACAGCTCGTCCTTGCCGACGAGCATGATCGCGTACTCGGTGCCGTCCTCGGCGACATAGCCCTGGTCCGCCGCGTGGACGGTGCGGCCGGACCCGTCGGTGTACGTGTACTCCCAGATCGCGCCGTCGCGGCCCTGGAAGGTGTTCCGCTCCAGCCTGATCCGCTGGTAGCCGGCGTCCTTCTTCTTCGCCGTCTTCTCCAGGGTCAGGAAGTTGTCGTACGAGGTGTAGCCCGCGTTCGCGATGACGCCGACCTGCACGTGCTCCAGACCGGTCGAGCCCGCGTACGTCACCTGCGTGCCGTTCTTCACGCCCTCGCGCGCCCAGACGTCGGGTACGGCGAGGGAGAAACCGAAGGGGTCGTCCAACCGGTGGTAGCCGGCGGGAAGTTCGAAGGGGGAGGCAGTGGCTTCGCCGGTGGCCCCGTCCGTCGCCCTGTCCGTCGCTTCGTCCGTGGCCGTGTCCGTCGCCCCGCTCGTCGGGTCCGCGAACGGCGTCGCCGACGGCGAGTCGGAGGCCGTCGCCGTCGGCTTCGTCCTCGGTTTGCCGGAGGACGTATCGCCCTTCTGGTGGTCCTGCCAGACCAGCACACCGGCCGCCGCGCCCCCGCCCACGACGAACGCGACGGCGAGCGTCACAGCCCAGACCACGGCGCGGCTGCGGGGCTTCGGGGCGGCGGCGGGCGGCTGCGGGCCGAGTGGGAAGGCGTGGAGGTCGTACGCGGTGGGAGTGTGCGCGGGCGTGCTCGGCACCGGCGGCACGGGCGGCATCGGCCGGCCCACCGGAGTCTGCGGAACCGGGGAAACCGGCGGAACCGGCGGAACCGGGGAAACCGGGGAAACCGGGGAAACCGGGGAAACCGGGGAAACCGGCGGGCCCGGCGGAACCGTGGGCGGTGCGCTCATGCCCGTCCGTCCGCCGGCCACCCGCACCAGATACGGCGCCACGAACGTCGCCGCGGAGATCCACAGCAGCCCGAAGAGCAGTGCCTCGGGGAAGCTCAGCCCCGCGTCGAGCGTGCCGCCCGCGGACAGGCCCGAGGAACCGAAGTCCGAGGACGTACTGCCCGACATCTCGGTGCCGAGGCCGCCGAGCCCGGCCAGGATCAGGAACAGGCCGAGGAAGACGCCCGCCGCCAGCAGCTGTTCCCCGCGGCTCGTCGAGCGGCGCGCGGCGACGACGCCCAGGATCAGCGCGCAGACCACACCGAGCGCCAGCGCGCCCACGACCGCCCAGGCGTTGGTGACGTCGGCCAGTTCGGAGAGCCCGAAGGCGTGGTGCTCGTAGCCGCCGCCGTACGGCGAACTCCCCTGCGCCCGCGCCCCGACGGGCACGCCCCAGGAAAGACCGAGCGCCAGCACGGCGAGGTTGGGCAGTACGAGGAGCGCGACCAGGAGCGGTGAGACGCCGTCCGCGCTCCACGCCTGGTCCAGGTCGTCGAGCCGGGCGACGGTGATGAACGCGACGACCGAGCAGAGCGCGAGGACGACGGTCAGGGCGCGCAGCGCCGTACCCGTGGCGCGCAGCAGCGTCCGGGCGCCGGGGTGAGCGGCCCACCACTGGTCCGGGCCGACGCGGTGCAGCACGCCGCAGGCCACGGCGAGGGAGAGCAGCAGGGCACCCAGTGCGGAGAGCGCCGGGGAGGCGGAGATCTCGACGCCCGCGATGGTGGGCTGGGCGAAGAGGCCGAGGAGCAGTACGGCTCCGGTCACCAGGAGCGCCACCCGCACGGCGGCCTCGAGTCCGGCGGTCGGACTGCCCGGGGCGCGCACCGCGAGCCGCCCGCGCAGGAGGCGTACGCCGACGCAGAGCGCGGCGATCCACAGGACCGTGACCGTCAGCGGCACCAGCGAGAAGGAACCCCCGCCCGTGACGTCCCCGGCCGCTCCCTGGTCGTAGCCGCCGCCGAACCCGGTACCGGAGCCGTAGCCGTAGCCGGAGCCCGACGCGGCCTTCACCTCGAAGCCGCCGCCGAGCGCCTGGAGCAGCAGCGCCAGCGCGATCCGCAGCCGGTCGCCGAAGCCGACGAATTCCTCGGAGTCCTGCCCGTACTTGGGGATTCCCAGGGCCACGGCGGAGACCAGCAGCAGTCCTACGGGCCACAGCGCGGCCTGTGCGGCTCCGGCCCAGTCACCGCGGAAGGTACGGCCGAGGAAGGCGCCGACGGGCGAGGGCCGGGCGGGACCGGGGGCGTACGCCGGGGGCGGCGGGCCGACGGGAGGCGCGACGGGCGGGACGGCGGGAGGCGCGACCGGCGAAACGGCGGACACCTCGGGCACCTCGGGCGCCGCAGACACCTCGGGCGCAGATGCGTCGGGTGCTTCGGACGCGTCGGATACGTCGGACGCGTCGGACGCCACCGCTACCCGTTCGCGCCCGCACCGCATGCAGAAGCGGGCCTCGGCGGGAGAGGGTGCCCCGCAGTGCGGGCAGTACGACGCCATGCAAACGCTCCGTCATTCATAAGTCTCATGCCGTGATCGGACGTAAGCAACGGACGGAGATTTTCGTTGACCGGTTCCCGTCAGCCCCACCCTCGTACGGATGAATTGACCGGCACCTCAGGAATCTGGGGCTAGACGGCCTTGAATCCCCGGTGCAGCGCCACGACTCCGCCCGTCAGGTTCCGCCACGCCACCTTCGACCAGCCGGCCTTGCGCAGCCGCTCGGCCAGCTCGGGCTGGGTCGGCCAGGCGCGGATCGACTCGGCGAGATAGACGTACGCGTCGGGGTTGGACGAGACGGCACGGGCGACCGGCGGCAGCGCGCGCATCAGGTACTCGGTGTAGACCGTGCGGAACGGCGCCCACGTCGGGTGCGAGAACTCGCAGATCACGACGCGGCCGCCCGGCTTGGTCACCCGGTACAGCTCGCTCAGCGCGGTATCGGTGTCCTGGACATTGCGCAGCCCGAAGGAGATCGTCACCGCGTCGAAGGTGTCGTCCTTGAAGGGCAGCTTCGTCGCGTCGCCCGCCGTGAGCGGCAGCCAGGGGTGGTTCTTCTTGCCGACGCGAAGCATCCCGAGGGAGAAGTCACAGGGGACGACGTACGCACCCGCACGGGCGAAGGGGAGCGAGGAGGTGGCGGTGCCCGCCGCCAGGTCCAGGATCTTCTGCGCGGGCCGGGCGTCGACCGCCTTCGCGACCTCCCGGCGCCACACCCGGTCCTGTCCGAGCGACAGCAGGTCGTTCGTCAGGTCGTACCGTTCCGCCACGTCGTCGAACATCGAGGCGACTTCGTGCGGCTGCTTGTCCAGAGATGCGCGGGTCACGCCCCCATTGTGGCAGCACGGGCCGGGCGCGTCGGAGGCGCCCGGCCCGTACGCCGGTCGGTGAACTGCTCCTCAGGGCAGCAGCTTCGGCTTCTTCTTCGCGGCCACGTCCTCGACCCAGCCCACCAGCGGGACGGCGATCCAGATCAGCGCCCAGCCGATGCCGAACATGAACCACTGGCTCTCCAGCGGCAGCCACTTCTCGAAGGCGGGCACCTTCCAGAACTGGTCGATCAGCGGGACCGCGAGGATCAGCGCGATCTCGTGCCACAGATAGATCGTCACCGCTCGCCCGTTGAAGATCGTCACGATCCGGTCGAGCCGCTTGAAGCGGGCCAGCCACGCGAAGTCGACGTCGTAGTGCGCCTTGAAGTACATCAGCAGCGCCACGAAGCCGGCCGACCAGAAGGCCTGGGCGAGCGGGTTCTCGTCCAGGTCGTAGGTGCCGAACTCCCCCTGGTGCGCGAAGGCGTACCAGCCGCCGTACGCGAGCGCGGCCAGCGACAGCGCGACCACCGCGACGGGCTTCAGCCGCTGGAGCACGCCCTCGCGGTGCGCGAAGCCGACGAGCCAGCAGAACAGATAGGTGGCGATGTCCGTCAGCGCGCTGCCGAAGCGGTTCCACGGCGGCTGCCAGCCGAACTGGAAGACCACGATCGGGACGAGGGAGAGCAGCAGCACCGGGATCGGCGCCTTGCGAAACACCCACAGGAGCACCGGGGAGAGCCAGACGAACCAGAGGTACGTGCGCAGGTACCAGAGGATCTCGTACGCCTGCGAGCCCCACGCGTTGCCCGGCGGGTCGCCGACCGGCACGATCCAGTAGACGATCTCCCAGCCCGGCATCCAGCCATGGATCATCATCGCCAGCACGACGAAGACTCCCCAGAACCAGAAGGGGGGCAGGAGCCGGCGCATCCGGCTCTTGACCACCTTGAGCGCGGGACGCTCCAGCGACTTCGCCATCAGGGTGCCGGCGAGCGCGAACATCACACCCATGGACGGGAAGACCAGGCCGGCCCAGGCCCAGCCGAAGGTGTGGTACGTCACGACACGGACCAGCGCGACGGCGCGCAGCGCGTCGAAGTAGCGGTCGCGCCCGCCGGCTTTCGCCTTCGGCCGGGGTTCCGGAGCGTCCGCCCCCGGTGCCGGGGCGTCCGCCCCCGATGTCGCGCCCTCGGGCGCTTCCGCTTCGGGTGCCGCCGGGACCGGATCCATCTGGACCGTGCTGGTGACGGCCGCGGCCTCCGGCTGCGCGGGAGCGTGCTGCCACTGCTGCTCGTACGGTCCGGGCTGGACGTACCCCTGCCCGTACGGCTGCTGCTGCCCGTACGGCGGCGGATACTGCTGCCCGTACGGCTGTGCCAGTGGCTGCTGCTGTCCGTACGGCTGAGGCTGTGACTGCGAGGGCTGCCCGTACGGCTGTGACTGCGGCTGTGGCTGCTGCCCGTAGCCGTACCCCTGTTGCTGCTCGGGTCCCCAGCTCATCAGCTCACCCCCGCCGGGGTGCCGACCTCGCCCGTGCGCTTCAGCTTCTGCCAGCGCAGGCGGCCGCCGGTGAGGGCCGTGATGCAGGAGTGGATCAGGACGAGGTACATCATCTGGCGGTACGCGAGCTGTTGCAGCGGCATCATCAGGAGATACCGGTACTTCTCGCGGTCGAGCCGGAACGCGTAGGCGGCGCAGACGAGTTGGACGACGAGCACCGCCAGCCAGGCGAGCAGGGACGCCCAGAAGTCCACGAAGATCATCGAGTAGACCGTGAAGACGTCGATCAGCGGCGCGAAGACGGGCGTGACGATCTGGAAGATCACGACGAGCGGCATCCCGACCCGGCCGAAGCGGCCCGATGGACCCCGGTCCGTCAGGGACTTGCGGTGCTTCCACAGCGCCTGCATGGTGCCGTACGACCAGCGGTAGCGCTGGGACCACAGCTGCTTCAGCGAGCCGGGCGCCTCGGTCCACGCGCGCGCGTGCTCCTCGTAGACGACCCGCCAGCCGCCCCGGTGCATGGCGATGGTGATGTCGGTGTCCTCGGCGAGCGTGTCCTCGCTCATCCCGCCGACCTCCAGGACCGCCTCGCGGCGGAACGCGCCGATGGCGCCCGGAATGGTGGGCATGCAGCGCAGCAGGTCGTACATGCGGCGGTCGAGGTTGAAGCCCATCACGTACTCGATGTGCTGCCAGGCGCCGATGACGGTGTCGCGGTTGCCGACCTTGGCGTTGCCCGCGACCGCGCCGACCTCGTCGTCCGCGAAGGGCTGCACGAGCCGGCGCACGGTGTCCGCTTCGAAGACGGTGTCGCCGTCCATCATCACGACGATGTCGTAACTGGCGTTGCGCACTCCGTTGTTGAGCGCGGCAGGCTTGCCCGCGTTCTCCTGGCGCAGGACCCGGACGTTGGGTATCCGCATGGCCTCCACGATGTCGGCCGTGCCGTCCGTCGAGCCGTCGTCGACGACGATGATCTCGATCGGATGCGTGGACTGCGCGAGGGAGTTGATCGTGTTCTCGATGCACTCCTTCTCGTTGTACGCGGGCACGATCACGCTGACCGGCCTGGTGATCTCCGGCCCCCAGCTGAACCGGCGCTTGTTGCGCTGCCGGTAGTGGGTGCGGGCGAGGACGAGCATCATCGCGAACCGGCCCATGACGGCGACGCCCACGACGACCAGACCGGACGCGAGCGCCGGCATGCTCCACTCGGCGAGGGCGACCGCCGCGACCAGGGCCTTGCCCTCGTACAGGGTCGCGCCGGTGGCCTTCCGGTGGGCGGCCTGCTCGATCGAGGTCGCGGTCGCGCCGGTGGCCGTGCCCGTGCCGGCAGCCGCGCCGGGCTGCCGGCCGTTCGCCGTCCCACCGTTCGCCGTCCCACCGTTCGCCGTCCCACCGTTCGCCGCCCCGCCGTTCGCCGTCTGATCGATCGGCTGCTGCCCGGTCCCGGTCCCCGCGCCCGCCCTGCCGGCGGCGGTCGACGCCCGGTCCTTGGCCAGGGCGCCGCTGACGGTGGTGAAGGTGTAGCCCTTCGCCTTCATCTTCTTGATGTACTTCGGCAACGCCACCAGGGTCTGGTCGCGGTCGCCGCCCGCGTCGTGGAACAGGACCGAGGCGCCGTTGTTCTTCTTCGGCGTGGCCGTCTTGATGATGCTCGCGACGCCCGGCTGCTTCCAGTCGTCGCTGTCGGTGTCGATGAACACGCTGGTGTAGCCCAGCTTGGCCATCCGCTGGTAGACCGGCCAGCTGTAGTTGTCGATGGCGTCGGCCTCCGCCGAGTACGGCGCGCGGAACAGCGTCGTCGTGATGCCCGCCGCCCCCGCGAGGGCGAGCTGGGTCTGGTTCAGCTCGCGTTCGACGCGCGCGGTGCTCTGGTACGAGAGGTCGACGTGCGTGAAGGTGTGGATGCCGACCTCGTTGCCCTGGTCGACCATGTCCTTCACGGCGTCCGGGTAACGCGTGACCATCGAGCCGACCAGGAAGAACGTGCCGGGCACGTCGTTGTCCTGGAGGATCTTGAGGACCTTCTCGGTGTACGTGGGGTTCGGACCGTCGTCGAAGGTCAGGACGATGGTCTTCTTCGGTACCGACTTCGGGTCCACCGTGCCGTTGCTGGACGTGAAGATCGGGCCCGCTTCGAGGATCTTCTTCGGCACCTTGTCGTAGGCGGCGCTGTCGCGTACGCGCTGGTCGCTGAAAACCTCGCCCCGCAGGTAGCCGTCAAGGAGCATCACACTCGTCAGGCCCAGCAGGAGCAGCAGGGCGAGGATCACGCGCGGTTTCTGCAGCGCGGCGGCCTTGCCGGCGGCCCGTTCCATCCGGGAAGGGGCGCGCCGGCGGCCGCGCGAAGGCGTCGTCTTAGTCATGGGTGTGTCTGCGCTCCGGGTCAGTTGGCGCCGGTGGAGGAGGCCGCGCCGGGGGTCACTGCCGCCGACGGGGCGGCGCCCGTGGGCGCTCCGGTGGGGACGCCCGAGGGCGGGGTGCCGGTGCGAGCGCCGCCGCCCTGCGGCCCGAGACCCCCGCCGCCGGGGGCGGCCTGGCCGCCGCCGAAGGGCGTGATCGAGTTGCTCAGCGAGGTGCCCCACCCCATGAACGCCATGCCGAGCACGACCACGTAGCCCAGACAGGCCACGCAGACGAGGATCCCGAACCGGCGCAGCAGTCGTGACCTGCGCCCGGAGTTGTCAACGAATACGGGGCCCTCTTCGGACCCATTGCCGCGTTTGCGGCCGCGGCCGCGCACAGGGGAACGGTTTTCGATGTCGGACTCGGATTGCATTCCCCGGATATTAGGGGCCCTTTATGTGCCGACTCCTTTGCTTCACATGTGAGGCGCCCATGAGAAACGGTCCATCCTGTCACTTTCCTGAGAGAATCCCAGAACGTCTGCGCAGCCAATGACCGACACATATGGGCGATATGCACCCTTTCAGCACCCGACTTATCCGTCTTATGCACTTTCCCTCACGGGGATTCCGTGCCTCTCCCGCATTCAAGGTCCACGGTCGGGTGTGACACCTTTCCACTTGGGAATCGCGCTTTGTTTCCATCCTGAGACAGAAATCACGAGAGCGGGTGCATGCGCAATGAGGAGTTTCCTGAAGCCGGCCGCCGGGATTGTTTGCCTGGTGACCATGGCCTGTGCGGGGTGCTCCTCGGGCGGTGACGGCTCGTCGGACACGGCCTCCTCCGAGCCGTCGGGGACCAGCTCACCGGCCGGCTCACCGACCGGCTCACCGACGCGGCAGGCACAGACGTCCAGCACCGCGTACGCCCCGTACGTGAGTGCCACGACCGCCTCGGACATGGACCCGGCCGGGTCGCCGTCGACGTACAACCTGGCCTTCGTGATCTCGGACGGCAGCGACTGCACGCCGAAGTGGAACGGGACGTACGCGATCGGCAACTCGGCGGTGGCATCGCGGATTTCGGCGCTGAAGGAATCCGGTGCGAGCGTCCGCGTCTCCTTCGGCGGGGCGTCCGGGAAGGAACTGGCCGAAACCTGCTCCAGCGCGTCGAAGCTCGCGGAGGCCTACGGTGCGGCGCTGGACGCCGCCGGGGCGACGCTGGCCGACTTCGACATCGAGGGCGACACGCTCACGGACTCGGCCTCGGTCGAGCTGCGTTCCCAAGCGATCGCGCTGCTGCAGAAGGACCGCTCCGACCTGAGCGTCTCCTTCACGCTGCCGGTCATGCCCGCGGGCCTGGACGACGACAGCATCGCCCTGCTGGAGTCCGCGAACGACAACTCCGTACAGGTCGCCACCGTCAACATCATGACGATGAACTACGGCAGTTCGTACGACGGCGACATGGGCGACTACGCCCTCACCTCGGCCGAGGCGGCCCACGACCAACTGGCGGACGTGTTCGGGCTGTCGAGCAAGGGCGCCTGGCAGGGCCTCGCCCTGACCTCGATGATCGGTGTCAACGACGTCGACAACGAGACGTTCACGCTCGCGGACGCGGCCCAGGTGCGGTCGTTCGCAGAGGAGAAGGGCGTGGCGTGGGTGTCGATGTGGTCGACGTTCCGGGACCAGCAGTGTGACGACGGCTCGAAGTCGAACGACGCGGCGACCGACTGCAGCGGGGTGAAGCAGACGAGCGGCGCGTTCGCCGAGGCGTTCGCGGGGTGACCGGGCCCCGTGGCCGCCCGCCGGAGGGACCCTAACGGCGGCGGTGGACCAGGCGCCCGGCGCACACCGTGGCGATGCACGCGCCCGCCCCGTCGAAGACCGCGAGGTCGGCGCGGCCCATGTCGACGATCGCCGTGCGCCGGCCGCGGGACAGGACGACGACGTCGTTCCGCTCGGCGGCTGCCCGGAGTTCGGGCGTACCGGCGTACTCCTCCAGCACGGCCACCGCGCCCAGCTTCAGCACCGCGTGAACGCGTTCACGCGGTGTCGGCGCGTCCGGGAGCGGGCCCTCGTGGACGCGGGCGGGCCCGAGGACACCGGGCCAGCGCCGTACACGAGCCCCCGGGAACCGCTCCTGGAGCTCGGCCAGTGACCCCGTGGCGGCGACCCGGACGCCCTGCACGGCGACGGCGCCGTCCTTGACCGGCTCCGGGTCGTCCCACGTGTACCGCAGTTCGTCGGCGGCGTGAATGGTCAGCACCGGGACGCTAGTTGGAGGTGAGGAGCTTCAGCTCGGGGTGCGCCGTTCCGCCCTCGATCGCCGTCGACGAGATGTGGGACATGACCCGCTCGTCGACCGGGTCGTTCGCCGGGTCGTCGTGCACGACGAGGTGCTCGTACGTCGTCGCGCGCTGGGCCGGCACCCGTCCCGCCTTGCGGATCAGGTCGATGATCTCCATGCGGTTCGAGCGGTGCTTGGCGCCGGCCGAGGAGACGACGTTCTCCTCCAGCATGATCGAGCCGAGGTCGTCCGCGCCGTAGTGCAGGGAGAGCTGGCCGACCTCCTTGCCGGTGGTCAGCCACGAGCCCTGGATGTGGGCCACGTTGTCGAAGAAGAGGCGGGCGATGGCGATCATCCGCAGGTACTCGAAGAGCGTGGCCTGCGTACGGCCCTTGAGGTGGTTGTTCTCCGGCTGGTACGTGTACGGGATGAAGGCCCGGAAGCCGCCCGTCCGGTCCTGTACGTCACGGATCATCCGCAGGTGCTCGATGCGCTCGGCGTTGGTCTCGCCCGTGCCCATCAGCATGGTGGACGTCGACTCGACCCCCAGCCGGTGCGCCGTCTCCATGATCTCCAGCCAGCGCTCCCCGGACTCCTTGAGGGGGGCGATCGCCTTGCGGGGCCGCTCGGGCAGGAGCTCCGCGCCCGCGCCCGCGAAGGAGTCGAGGCCGGCGGTGTGGATGCGCTGGATCGCCTCCTCGACGGAGACGCCGGAGATCCGGGCCATGTGCTCGACCTCGGACGCGCCGAGGGAGTGGATGACCAGCTGCGGGAAGGCTTCCTTGATCGCGGCGAAGTGCTTCTCGTAGTACTCGACGCCGTAGTCGGGGTGGTGTCCGCCCTGGAACATGATCTGCGTGCCGCCGAGTTCGACGGTCTCCGCGCAGCGGCGCAGGATGTCGTCGAGGTCGCGGGTCCAGCCCTTGGCCGTGTCCTTGGGGGCCGCGTAGAAGGCGCAGAACTTGCACGCCGTGACGCACACGTTCGTGTAGTTGATGTTCCGCTCGATGATGTACGTGGCGATGTGCTCGGTCCCTGCGTACCTCCGCCGGCGTACGGCGTCGGCGGCGGCGCCCAGCGCGTGCAGCGGGGCGTCCCGGTAGAGGTCGAGCGCCTCCTCGGGGGTGATCCGCCCGCCCGCGGCGGCACGGTCGAGGACGGACTGAAGGTCGGCCTTCTCGGTCACCGGAGCGTCCCTTTCGTAAGGGTTGTGGACAGTCCGAACCAGCCTACGCCAGGGCCGTCCGCCACCCGACGTCAGGCAGCGCTAGCGGGTGCGAGCAGCGCTGCCCCACGTGAGCGGCACTAACTGGTGTAAGCCCCGATCAGCAGCCCCACGAACGCCCCCGCGATCAGAAACGGCCCGAACGGGATCGACGTCCTGCGCCCGGCCCGCCGCGAGGCCACGAGCCCCAGCCCGTACAGCCCGCCGAACAGGAACCCGGCGAACGTGCCCAGGACGACCGTGCTCCACCCGTACCAGCCGAGCACCGCCCCGAGCCCCAGCGCCAGTTTGACGTCGCCGAAGCCCATGCCGTTCGGGTTGACGAGGAAGAGGACGAAGTACGCGCCGCCGAGCGCGAGCGCCCCGAGCAGCGCGGTCAGCCACTCCCCCGCGTGCTCGGGCGCGAGCGCGGCCACGCCCAGCAGGGCGGCCGCGGCACCCGCGAGCGGGAGCGTGAGCACGTCCGGCAGCCGCTGCACCCGGAAGTCCACGATCGTCAGCAGCACGGCGAGGGGCGCGAGCAGCAGCCAGACGGCCAGTTCGGGGCGGGTGCCGGTGGCGAGGGCGAGGGCCGCGCAGACCAGGGCGGTGGCGGCGCAGACGAGGACGGCGGAGGGCCCGTACACCGTGCCGTCCGGGCACCGCGCCCGTCCGAGCCAGCCGCCGGGGCCACCGGTGATCGGGTGCCCCCGCGGACACCGGTCGCGCCACGGCTCGTCGGGTTCCACGCAGAGGCGATACGCGGCCCGGGGCACGAGCAGACCCGCCGCCGCACCCCACAGAGCGGCAGGGCCGGTCAGCCAGACATCGAAGTCCACGTCCACGCCGACACCTTACGGAGCGGATCACATTGCGGGGAGGGCGCGGATTTCGTCAGCATGGGTCACCGGCGGCGGCCGTCGCCGTGGGACGGGGAGGGGCGGGACGCGTGGGCGGATCGGCACGGCCGAAGCGGCGGAAGGCGGCGGGTGCCGCACTCCGCTACGCGCATGTGCGCGACCGCGGGCCCGTGCGAGGGTCCCGGGGGTCGAAGCGGGAGACGGTACTGGGCTGTGCGGTCGCTCTGGCCGTGGCCGCGCTGCTGATCGGATTCGCCGTCGCGGACCGGGCCTGGGGGCCGGACATCTGGCGCGGCACGGCTCCCGGCTGGCCCGGCGGGGGGTACGGCTTCGCGGCCACCGTGGGCGTGCTGCTGCCGTGGGCCGCGGCCGCCGCGCTCACGTCGTTCGGCCGGGTGAACTGGCGTCGGAGCAGGGCCCGTTCGCTCGGCTGGTCCGCGTCGGCCCTGGCCGGTGCGGCGCTGTCGGCGCTGCTGCTCCTCGTGGTCTTCGCGGCGTTCGTGCCGAAGAAACGCCACCGCGGGTACGACTGCTACCGCGAGGGCGGCGCCTGCTGGGTCCACACGCAGTACCCCTACGTGTGGGCCGTGGGCCTCGCCGCGACCGTGACCGGCACGGCCCTGCTGGCCGGCGGCCTGGCCGCGTACTTCCGCCGGCAGGCCCCGAACGGCCCTCCCCCGCCGACTACTTGACCTTCGACATCCGTGATGTCGGATTCCCGGCCGCCTGATTGTCCGTCTCGTAGCTGAGGTCGTCCCCGACGGGCGTCAGCCGCACCTCGTGCCTCCCGGTCGTGCACGTCGAGGGGTTGGTGTCCTTGGCCACGCTCGTGGCGACGAGCTGCTGCGCCGTGGCCTTCTTGAGAAGGAGTACGTCGTCGCAGGTGCCGCCGAGCTGATCGGTCGACCGGAAGGTGCCGATCTCCTTGCCGACGGCGGCCTCGCCGATGGTCACGCGGAACGTGCCCGCGGGCAGTGTGCCGCCCAGGGCGAGGGCGTCGCCCTCCCAGGTGCCCAGGTAGGACTTGGGGACGGCACCGTCCGCCCCGTCACCGGGGTCCGACCGGCTGGCGCTCGCGGTCGCGGCGGGCGGACTGTCCGCGCTCCCGCTGCTGTCGCCGCCGCTCGAATCCCCGCCCTCCAGCAGGCCGAAGAGGAACGCGGACCCCACGGTCACGGTCGCCAGCGCGCCCGCGACAGCCAGCGCGACCGTGCAACTCACCCGGCGCCCCCGGCCACCGGTTCCGGGCGCCGAGGTCGCGGCCACGCTCACCGAGACCCTGCCGGGCGGCCCGGACTCGGGGGCGACGGCCAGCGGCACTCCCGGCACGGCGTCCTGCGGCTGCGCGGGCGGCTGTGACTGCGGTTGCGGCTGTGGTTGCGGCTGCGGCTCGGGGCGCGGCTGCGCCTCCGCGGGGCGGGGCGCCGGCATATAGGCGGGCGTGGCCAGGTCGGGCGGCGGTCCGAAGACACCGGTCGGCGGCCGCACCGAAGGAGTGCTGAACTCCACGGGCCCCGAGGGCACCGCCTCCGCCGCCCCCGCCACGTCCAGGTTCAGCAGCTGCACGGCGCTGCGGCTGACCTGCTCCACCAGGGGTCCCGGCAGCCAGCCGCCCGTGACCAGCCGGGCCGCGCCCTGCGGGGCGAGCCGCTCGGCCACCTCGGCGGGGCCGGGCCGCCCGTCCGGGTCCTTGGCCAGGCAGTGGGCGACCAGCTCCCGCAACTCCCCCTCCAGCGAGCCGAGTTCGGGCTCCTCGTGCACGACCTTGTAGAGGAGCGAGGCCGAGGAGTCGCCGGGGAAGGGAGGTGCGCCGGTTCCCGCGTACGCCAGGACCGCGCCCAGCGAGAAGACGTCCGCCGCGCCCGCGATCCCCTTGCCGAGGATCTGCTCGGGCGACATGTAGCCGGGCGAGCCGACGGAGACGCCCGTGGAGGTCAGGGAGGCCGTGCCGTCGGTGGCGCGGGCGATACCGAAGTCGATGAGCAGGGGCCCGTCGAGGGTGAGGAGCACGTTCGAGGGCTTCACGTCCCGGTGGACGAGGCCCAGTCCGTGCACCGCCGACAGCGCCTCCGCGAGTCCGGCGCCCAGGGCCCGTACGGAATGGGTGGGCAGCGGTCCGCCGTCGGTGACGGCGGCGGCCAGCGAGGGACCCGCCGCGTACCCGGTCGCGACCCAGGGCACGGACGCCTCCGGGTCGGCGTCGAGCACCGGCGCGGTCCAGGCGCCGCCGACCCGGCGCGCCGCCTCCACCTCGCGCCGGAAGCGGGCGCGGAACTCCTCGTCGAGGGCGAAGTGCGGGTGCACGATCTTGACCGCGACCGTGCGGCCGCCCGTACTGCGCCCCAGATAGACGCGGCCCATACCGCCGGAGCCGAGCCGGCCGAGCAGCCGGTAGGGCCCCACGACCGTGGGTTCGCCGACTTCGAGCGGCTGCATGGCGCCACCCCTCCCCCGTACGCTCCGGCTCCGCACTCCCTGAGCAGGGTAGTGCCGTACGCGACGCGCGGGCGGTTCTCAGGGCGTCAGCAGGTCCACGTTCACGTCCGCGGAGAAGCCGGTCGTCGGGCCGACGCGGCGCGCGAACTCCGCGACCGCCTTCAGCTGCGCGGCGCCGAAGCGGAAGTCGAGGGTGGTGAAGTACCGCTCCAGGACGGCCTGGTCGAAGGCCTCCCAGCGCGCGGCCTGTTCGGCGACCTTGCCGACCTCGTCGAGGGAGAGGTCCCGGGACGAGAGGAAGGCCTCGTGCACCTTGCGGGTGACGACCGGCTCGCGCTCCAGGTAGTCGCGGCGGGCGGCCCACACGGCGAAGACGAACGGCAGCCCCGTCCACTTCTTCCACATGGCGCCCAGGTCGTGCACCTCGAGCCCGAACTTCGGGCCCTCGCTCAGGTTGGCGCGCAGCGCCGCGTCGCCGATGAGGACGGCGGCGTCGGCCTCCCGCATCATCAGGGGGAGGTCCGGCGGGCAGGTGTAGTACGAGGGCTGCACGCCGACCTGCTCGGCCAGCAGCAGCTGGGCGAGGCGCACGGAGGTGCGCGAGGTCGAGCCGAGGGCGACGCGGGCGCCGTCGAGCTGGTCCAGGGGGACCTGGGAGACGATCACGCAGGACATCACCGGGCCGTCGCAGCCGACGGCGATGTCCGGGAAGGCGACCAGCTCGTCGGCGTGCTTGAGGAATTCGACGAGCGTGATGGGACCGATGTCGAGATCACCCCGCACCAGCTTCTCGCTGAGCTTCTCCGGAGTGTCCTTGGTCAGCTCGAAGTCGAGGAGCGTCCCGGTCCGCGCGAGCCCCCAGTACAGCGGCAGGCAGTTCAGGAACTGGATGTGGCCGACGCGCGGCCGGGTGCGAGAATTGTCCACATCGTGAGGCTAGACCCCATGAGGTACGGTGCAGGCTCCAGGGTCCCGGTGTGGTTTTCGAAACCCCGCGCACCTCTTGTGTCAAGGCCTGCGACAGGGCGCGTACACCCGGTCGTCAACCCTTCACCCGACCTGGTCAAACATCCGGGTGACGTGATCTTTCCCTCTATTGCATTCGGCTGCCTGCGTGCTAGGCTCGCCGCAAGTTGCAGTTTGGTTTCCCTTGCAGTACAGAGCCTGCGGAGCATGTGACCGCGGGCTCTAGTCGTTTTCAGACGTATGCAGTTGTTTATACACTTGCAGGTTCTGGAGCAGGGCAACCCTTTGGGCCCAAGGAGGGCTTATGGCTACCGGAACCGTGAAGTGGTTTAACGCCGAAAAGGGCTTTGGTTTCATCGCCCAGGAAGGCGGCGGCCCGGACGTCTTCGTCCACTACTCCGCGATCAACGCGAGCGGATTCCGCTCTCTCGAAGAGAACCAGTCGGTTTCCTTCGACGTCACGCAGGGTCCGAAGGGCCCGCAGGCGGAGAACGTCACCCCGCTCTAAGCCTTCGGCTCTCCTGAGCCCAATGCTTTGATCCGGAACGGATGCAGTACCCAAGGAGCCCCGCGCCGTCAGGTGTCGGGGCTCCTGCCTTTGTGCCGGGCGGGGTCAGGGTGTCAGGACTGGTCGCTGATGCCCTCGGGGACGTTCTTCCGCACGGCGGCGGCCAGGCCCTCCAGGGCGAAGACGTCGCCGTACCGCGTGGGGACGCTCACCTCGACGTAGATCTCGCGGAGCGTGGTGGTGCACAGGTGCCGGCCGTCCACGACGCGGCTGCCCAGCATCCAGCCGACCCCCTTGAGGTCCGCGCCCACCGCGCCGGCGCTGTTCATCTCGGCCGGTCGCGGGACACCGCAGCGCAGCACGATCGCGGGGTCCCCCCATGCCGCGGTGAGCGGCGACGAGGGGTCCGTCGCCCGGCGCTTCAGACCGGCCACGGTGTCGGGCAGGTCGTGTGCCAGGGCCCGGCAGATGCGGCCGGTCTTCGCGTCCACGGCGGGGACCGCCGCCTCCACCTCGCCGCCGGGGCGGAGATACGCCGCCGCGACGAGCAGCAGAACGATCGCGAGGGCGCCGGGCACGCCGTAGGCCGCGAGGCGTCGTCGTGGGTTCATGTACCGACCCTAGCGGGGGCGCTTTTGTGATGCTCATGCTGTTCCGCAACCGGGCCTCGCCGCCTCGGGAACGGCCCTATTGCGCGTACATCCCCTCGATCTCCCGCCCGAAGTCCCGGGCGATCGCCTCCCGCCTCAGCTTCATCGACGGCGTCAGATGCCCCGCCTCCTCCGTGAAGTCCACCGGCAGGACGGCGAAGCGGCGGATCGACTCCGGGCGGGAGACGAGCTTGTTCGCCTCGTCCACCGCGCGTTGCAGTACCGAGAACAACTCCTCGTCGTCCATGAGGAGTTCCGGCGGGACGCCGTGCTTGCCGTTCATCTGGCGCCAGTGCGTGATGCCCTCGGGATCGAGGGTGAGCAGGGCCGTGACATAGGGGCGGCCGTCACCCACCACCAAGGCCTGCGAGATCAGCGGATGCGAGCGGAGCCAGTTCTCCAGCGGCGCCGGGGCCACGTTCTTGCCGCCCGCGGTGATCAGGATCTCCTTCTTGCGGCCCGTGATCGTCAGATGGCCCTCGTCGTCCAGCCGGCCTATGTCGCCCGTCGCGAACCAGCCGTCCGGCGTCGCCGGGACCACCCCGCCCGCGTGCGGATCCCAGTAGCCGCGGAACACCTGGCCGCCGCTGAGCAGGATCTCCCCGTCGGCCGCGATCCGGACCCGGGTGCCGGGCAGCGGCCAGCCCACCGTGCCCAGGCGGGTTTTGTGCGGAGGCGTGACCGTGGCCGCGCCCGTCGTCTCCGTCAGTCCGTAGCCCTCGTAGATCTCGATGCCCGCACCGGCGTAGAACGCGGCCAGCGGGCGGCCCAGCGGGGAGCCGCCGCAGATCACATACCGCACCCTGCCGCCCAGCGCGTTGCGGATGCGGCGGTAGACCAGGGGGTCGTAGAGGGCGCGGCCCGCCTTCAGGCCCCGGCTGGGGCCGGAGCCGGTGCCCTGCTGCCGGGTCTCCATCGCCTCGCCGTACTTGCGGGCCACGGAGACCGCCCGGTCGAAGGAAGACGCCCGGCCGCCCTTCTCGGCCGTCGCCCGGGCCCCGTTGAAGACCTTCTCCAGCATGTACGGGATGGCCAGCAGACAGGTCGGCCGGAAGCTCGCGAGGTCCGCGAGCAGATCCTCCGTCGTGAGGCTCGGCGCATGGCCCAGGCGCACCCGTGCGCGGACGCAGGCGACCGCGACCATCCGGCCGAAGACGTGCGACAGGGGCAGGAAGAGGAGCGTCGACGCCTCCTCCTTCGTCTTCGACTTGAAGATGGGGTAGAGGAGTTCGACCGCGTTGTCGATCTCCGCGAAGAAGTTGCCGTGCGTGAGGGCGCAGCCCTTGGGGGTCCCCGTCGTGCCCGAGGTGTAGACGAGGGTGGCCAGGGTGTCGGGGCCCAGCACCCCGCGTCGTACGGCGACTTCCTGGTCCTGGACATCGCGCCCCAGTTCCGCCAGACGCTCCACATGTCCCTTGTCGAAGACCCACACGTGCCGCAGATCGGGCAGGCGGGAGAGCTCCGGGCCGAGGGCGGCCGCCTGGCCCGCGGACTCCGTGGCGAGCGCGACGGCTCCCGAGTCCTGGAGGATCCAGCGGGTCTGGAAGACGGAGGAGGTGGGGTAGACGGGGACGGTCACCAGGCCCGCCGCCCACGCGGCGAAGTCGAGGAGCGTCCACTCGTACGTCGTACGCGCCATGATCGCGAGGCGGTCGCCCGGCATCAGCCCCTCGGCGATCAGCCCCTTGGCCACGGCCAGCACCTGGCCGGCGAACTCGGCCGCCGTCACATCGGTCCAGCCGCCGTCCGGCGTCTTCCGGCTGAGGACCACGTCTTCGGGCGCCACGTCCGCGTTGTCGAACGGGATGTCCGCGAGCGAACCGTGCGTCACCTGCCCGACGAGCGGCGGCACGGCCACCTCGCGCACCACCCCGTCCAGCCGCCGGATCTCGGGCTCGACGGAGGCGGGCGCGGCGGGGTCGAACGACGACGAGGTCGGGTACGGGGTGGACACAGGGCGGCTCCTGGGGCGGGCAGCGAACTGGTTCTCTGCTGCTTGTCGTACGTGCCGTGCGTAGGGGGTCGTTCACCGCCGGTGTCGCCCGCGGCCGTGTTACCGGTGGTAGAAGGTGGATCGTACGGGGCCGGAGTGGGGAGTTCGTGCGGGTTCCGAGATGGTCCGGAGCTGGGGATGTGCAACCTCACGGGCGCTCCTGTAACGCCGTCGGCGCACTCGGCCGGGGTCACCCATCTCGACCCGCCCCTGCCCTTTGAGTAGCCTTACCCCCGGTAACCTTACTCCAGAGTAAATTAGGACCGAGCCGGGAGCCGACCGTGCAGACCCTGCTTCCCCTTCTCGCCCGTGGTGCCGTGCTGTCGCCGTTCAAGCGGCCCCGGCCCGACGCGGCCTTCCCGCACAGCCGGCTCGTCCTGTCCGGTGTGCGGATCGATCTCGCGCGGCTCGCCGCCTATGAGCGCGCCTGCGGTTTCCCCACCGGCGCCGACGCGCTGCCCCTCACCTATCCGCACGTCCTCGGTTTTCCCCTCGCCATGCGGATCATGGCGAGCCGGGCCTTCCCGCTGCCGCTGCTCGGGCTCGTGCACACCTCGATCGAGGTCACGCGGCTGCGGGAGCCGGCCGCCACCGGGGAGTACGAACTCGCCGTGCACGTCGAGGGACTGACGCCCCACCGGCGCGGTACGGAGGCGACCGTGGTGACCGGGGCGCGGGTGGACGGCAGCCTCGTATGGGAGTCGAGGAGCACCTATCTGGCGCGGCACCGGAGGGCGACGGACGCCCGCACCCCGGCGGACGCGCGCACCGCGACGGACGCCCGCACCCCGGCGGACGCGCGCACCGCGACGGACGCCCGCACCGCAGCGGACGCCCGCACGGCCGCACCCGTGCCGTCCGCCGAGCCGAAGCCCCTGCCCGTGGTCGCCGAGTGGCGGCTCGCCGCGGACGTCGGGCGGCGGTACGCGGCCGTCTCCGGGGACCGCAACCCGATCCACCTGCACCCGCTCACCGCCCGCCTGTTCGGCTTCCCGCGGGCCATCGCGCACGGGATGTGGACCGTCGCCCGCTGCCTCGCCGAGCAGCCGGCCGACGCCTCCGTCCAACTGCGGGCCGAGTTCAAGTCGCCCGTGCTGCTGCCGGGCACCGTGACGTACGCGGCCGACGGGGGGCGGTTCGAGCTGCGGGGCGGGGAGCGGGTGCACCTCACCGGCGAACTGCGCGAGTATCGCGCGAACTCCGCCTGACCAGGGTCCCGGTCGGCCGGTCGTTCCTCAGGCCGACGGGGCCCAGGGGCGGCCCTCCATGAGGTCGCCCAGTCCCGCCCAGGCGAAGTTCATCAAGGTGGCCGCGGCCTGTTTGGCGGAGACGCCCGGGGCGGTGTTGGCCCAGGCCGCGAGCGACTCGGCCGCACCGACCAACGCCTCCGCGAGCCCGGCCACTTCACGCTCCGGGAGGGACGGGTTCCGGTGTGCGGCACGCGCGGCGACCACGATCAGCTGGGTGACGAACGCGACGATCTCCTCGCGCATCGCGGTGACTTCGGCGGCGAACGGCTCGCCGTGCGTCCGCGCCTGGAGGTGCAGGACGGACCATGCGTCGGGGTTCTGCGCGGTGTGCGTGAAGAACGCCGTCAGCCCGTCCCAGAGCTGGCGGTCGGCGGGCAGCCCCGGCCGTACGCCCGCGCGCACCGCGGCGGTCAGCGCCTTCGCCTCACGCCGGATGCAGGCGGTGAAGAGGTCTTCCTTGGAGTTCAGGTACAGGTACACCAACGGCTTGGACACGCCCGCCAGTTCGGCGATCTCGTCCATCGAGGCGGCCCGGTACCCCCGCTGTCCGAAGGTGTGCACGGCGGCGTCCAGCATCTGCTGTTCGCGTACCGCACGAGGCATCCGCTTGTTCTTCACTGCGCCCATACGGGCAAGCGTACGGTTTGCCTGCCGACGGACCGGCCGGGAAACGAGTGCCCCGCAGCCGCCGCCGAACGGCGTGGCGCTGTCGCCGTCGGCTAGGAAGCCCGGCCCTGTGCCCGCGCCGCGTCGTCCGCGACGTCCTCCTGGTTGCGGTTGGCCTCCAGGTTCGCCTTCGCCCGGTCGACCCGTGCGATCACCTCGGCCGACGCCCGGTCGCGCTCCCCCCGCAGCACCACGAAGCTGATCGGCGCGGAGATCACGAGCGAGAGCAGGACGACCCACATGTAGTTGGAGTCACCGAGGCCGCGGGGAGCGATACCGGAGTAGACGAGACCCCAGACGACCACGAGGCAGCCCACGAAGATCCCGAGGCGCATCAGTGTGTAGCGGAGCATCTCAATCCACTCTTCCGTTCCGAACGGTTCCCAACGATGCCAAAGGGCACCGTCCAGTGAAGCACGATCGCCCCGCGATCTTGCAGGGGGGCCTTCAGTACCCGGTGCGCGCCAGCGGCAGCAGCATGGTGATGTCGTCCCGCTCGTCCCCGGGCGCCACCCGTATCGCGCCGGGCACGCGGCCGACCTCCTTGTAGCCGCAGGACGCGTAGAAGTTCTCCAGCCCCTCGCCGCCCCGGCAGGTGAGCCGTATCGCCTCGATCCCGTCGAGGCCCGAGGCGGCGTCCTCGGCGGCGGCCAGCAGGTCCCGCCCGTAGCCCTTGCCCTGGTGGCGGGGGTGCACCATCACCGTGTAGAGCCACACCCAGTGCCGCATCAGCCGGTGGGTGTTGTGCGTGAGGAACGCCGTCGCGGCGACCGCCCCCTCGTCGTCCCGCCCGACGAGAAGCCGGGTCCGCCCCTCCGCCAGGGCGACGAAGTGCTTCACCAGTTCCGGCCGTATGTCGTCCACGGTCACCGGCGGCACGAAGCCGACGGAGCCGCCCGCGTTCGACACGTCCGCCCACAGCGCGAGCACGCCCTCCCGCAGGGCGGGCGTGATCGCGGGGTCCAGTTCGAAGGTGGGCGCCATCGTGCGGTCAGACCCGCATCGGCTGCGGCGACTCCCGGCGCGCCGGGTCCGGGCCGTCGTACTCGCGGATGATCTCGTACCGCGTGTTCCGCTCGACCGGACGGAAACCGGCGTCGCGGATCAGGTCGAGCAGGTCCTCACGGGTCAGCTTGTTCGGCGTGCCGTAGTTGTCCGCGTCGTGCGTGATCTTGTACTCGACGACCGAGCCGTCCATGTCGTCGGCGCCGTGCTGGAGCGCGAGCTGGGCGGTCTGCACGCCGTGCATCACCCAGAAGACCTTGACGTGCGGGACGTTGTCGAAGAGGAGGCGGGAGACCGCGAAGGTCTTCAGGGCCTCGGCGCCGGTCGCCATCTGCGTGCGCGCCTGGAGCCGGTTGCGGACCTTGCCGTCCTTCATGTCGACGAAGTCGTGCTGGTAGCGCAGCGGGATGAAGACCTGGAAGCCGCCGGTCTCGTCCTGGAGTTCCCGCAGCCGCAGCACGTGGTCGACGCGGTGGCGGGGCTCCTCGATGTGCCCGTACAGCATGGTGGACGGGGTCTTGAGCCCCTTCTCGTGCGCCAGCCGGTGGATGCGCGACCAGTCTTCCCAGTGGGTGCGGTGGTCGACGATGTGCTGCCGGACCTCCCAGTCGAAGATCTCCGCGCCGCCGCCGGTCAGCGACTCCAGACCGGCCTCGATCAGCTCGTCGAGGATCTCGGAGGCGGACAGCCCGGAGATCGTCTCGAAGTGGTGGATCTCCGTCGCCGTGAAGGCCTTCAGCGAGACGTTCGGCAGCGCCTTCTTCAGCTCGCTCAGGGACCGCGGGTAGTAGCGCCACGGCAGGTTCGGGTGCAGGCCGTTGACGATGTGCAGCTCGGTGAGGTTCTCGCCCTCCATCGTCTTGGCGAGGCGGACGGCCTCCTCGATGCGCATCGTGTACGCGTCCTTCTCGCCCGGCTTGCGCTGGAACGAGCAGTACGCGCAGGACGCGGTGCACACGTTCGTCATGTTGAGGTGGCGGTTGACGTTGAAGTGGACGACGTCGCCGTTCTTCCGCGTCCGCACCTCGTGGGCGAGCCCGCCCAGCCAGGCCAGGTCGTCCGACTCGTAGAGCGCGATGCCGTCCTCGCGGGTCAGCCGCTCACCGGCCCGGACCTTGTCCTCCAGCTCGCGCTTGAGCCCGACATCCATGCCTCTACCTCTTCCTCAGACAGCCTTCGTAAACCGTACTCCCCCACCCTCCGGGCGGGAGGGGCCCCCATCAGGCACGTCGTGCCCTAGCCCTCTTCGGGCAACTCTCCGACCCGGTTCTCCCACTTCGTGGAGAGCACGATCGTCGTACGGGTCCGGGAGACACCCTTCGTTCCGGACAGCCGGCGGATGGTCTTCTCCAGCTCGTCCACGTCGCTCGAGCGCACCTTGAGCATGAACGAGTCGTCGCCCGCGATGAACCAGCAGTCCTCGATCTCGCTGAGGTCCCGCAGCCGGTGGGCCACGTCCTCGTGGTCGGCGGCGTCGGAGAGCGAGATGCCGATCAGGGCCGTGACGCCGAGACCGAGCGAGGCGGAGTCGACGGTGGCGCGGTAACCGGTGATGACCCCGGCCGCCTCCAGCCGGTTGATGCGGTCGGTGACGCTGGGTCCCGACAGACCGACGAGGCGCCCCAGCTCCGCGTAGGAGGCCCGGCCGTTCTCCCTGAGGGCCTGGATGAGCTGCCTGTCCACCGCGTCCATGCGATCGAAGCCTTCCGCTGAAAAGGTCTGGAGAGTTCCTGAAAGTGATGAGTGGTCGTGCGAGTTGCGCGTTGCTCAGGTGGTGCCGCCGCGGGAGCCGCCGCCGAGTTCGCCCTCCCACCGGCGGTACAGGTGGTGCTCGACGCCCGCCGCGTCGAGCACCCGCCCGGCGACGAAGTCCACCAGGTCCTGGATGTGCGTGGCCCCCGCGTAGAACGCCGGCGAGGCGGGCAGCACGGTGGCGCCCGCCTCGTCCAGGGAGACCAGGTGCCGCAGCGTCTGCCCGTTCAGCGGGGTCTCCCGCACGGCGACGACCAGCTTGCGCCCCTCCTTGAGCGTCACGCTCGCGGCGCGCTGCAACAGGTCCTTCGACAGGCCGAGGGCGACTCCGGCGACGCAGGCCGTGGAGGCGGGCACGATGAGCATGCCCTTCGAGGGGTACGAACCGGAGGACGGCCCCGCTGCCAGGTCACCGGCGCTCCAGTGCCGTACGGCGTCGAGATGGTCCTCGAAGGCGTCGAAGGTGTCCGGCTTCCCGTCGGCGCCCCGCGCCAGCCACGCCCGCAGATCGTCCCGCCAGTGGGCGTCCCGGAAGGGCAGACCGGTCTCGTCGAGCAGCGTGAGCCGGGAGGCCCTGCTGACGACCAGGTCGACGCTCTCTCCCCGCTCCACAAGCGCCCGCAGCACCGCGGCGGCGTACGGCGTACCGGATGCACCGGACACCCCTACGATCCAAGGCACGCGCTGCGATTCTCCTGCGTTCACACCCTGAGCCTACCGGCGAGTCGGACGACGTTCAGGAGCGGCCGGACACCTTCGGGTCCACCGGAAGGCGAGCGGGCCTCACGATCCCCGCGTGCGCGGGGAGCAATCGAGCGTGAACGGGTTCATCGGCACAGCCCTCGGGCCATCCCGCGTGTGCGGGGGCACTCCGCGAAACCGTACGGCTCGCCGGTTCGCCGTGGGGCGGCCGGGTGCTCCGATCACCTGAACCGGCTACACGGTGAGCCCGCGCACCAGCAAATCACCCAGCGCACACACGAACAGGCTGATCCCGATGAAACCGTTCGTAGAGAAGAACGCCCGGTTCAGGCGGGACAGGTCGTGCGGCTTGACGATGGAGTGCTCGTAGAGGAACGCGCCCGCGACGATGACCAGGCCGAACCAGAAGAACGCACCCGCGTCGGTGGCGAAGGCGTACCAGACGAGGAGCGCCGTGGTGATGGCGTGGCAGACACGGGCGCCCCAGATCGCGGCCTGGATGCCGAAGCGCGCCGGCACCGACATCACCCCGACCTCACGGTCCGTCTCGACGTCCTGGCAGGCGTAGATCAGATCGAAGCCGCCGATCCAGACGCCGACCGCGAGACCCAGGATCACCGCGTCCCAGGACCACTCGCCGCTGATCGCCAGCCAGCCGCCGACCGGTCCCATCGCCTGGGCCAGACCCAGGATCGCCTGCGGGAAGTTCGTGAACCGCTTGCCGTACGGGTACACCACCATCGGGATCACCGCGATGGGGGCGAGGGCCAGGCACAGCGGGTTCAGCAGCGCCGCCGCGCCCAGGAAGAAGACCAGCGCCACCAGCGCGCCCGTCCACGCGTGCCGCACCGACATCGCGCCGGTGACCAGCTCACGGTGGGCCGTACGGGGATTGCGGGCGTCGATCTCCCGGTCGATGATCCGGTTGGCCGCCATGGCGAAGGTGCGCAGACCGACCATCGCGACCGTGACGAGCAGCAGCCTCACCCAGTGGATGTTCCTGTCCCACTGGAACATCGCGGTCAGCGCGGCGATGTAGGCGAAGGGCAGCGCGAAGACGGAGTGCTCGATCATCACCAGGCGCAGGAAGGCCTTGGTGCGGCCGGGCTGCTGCGGGAGCGCCGCGGATGCGGAGGTCACAGTCCGTACTCCTTCCAGCGGCGGTCGACCTTCGCCGCCGTCTCCGCGTCGGAGAGCACCATCTCGGGCCACCCGCCGTCCCGGGTGTAGCCCTCCTCGGGCCACTTCCGCGTCGCGTCGATCCCCGCCTTGCCGCCCCAGAACTGCTGGTACGAGGCGTGGTCGAGATGGTCAACGGGGCCTTCGACGACCGTGAGGTCGCGGGCGTAGTCCGTGTTGCCGAGCGCCCGCCAGGCGACCTCGTGCAGATCGTGCACGTCGCAGTCGGAGTCGACGATCACGATCAGCTTGGTCAGGGACATCATGTGCGCGCCCCAGACCGCGTGCATCACCTTCTGGGCGTGCTTCGGGTACTTCTTGTCGATGGAGACGATCGCGCAGTTGTGGAAGCCGCCCGCCTCGGGCAGGTGGTAGTCCACGATGTCCGGCACGATGATCTTCAACAGGGGCAGGAAGAAACGCTCCGTCGCCCGGCCCAGCGGTCCGTCCTCCGTCGGCGGCCGGCCGACCACGATCGACTGGAGCAGCGGACGCTTCCGCATCGTCACACAGTCGATCTTCAGCGCGGGGAACGGCTCCTGCGGCGTGTAGAAGCCGGTGTGGTCGCCGAACGGCCCCTCGGGGAGCATCTCGCCCGGCTCCAGCCACCCCTCCAGTACGACCTCGGCCTGCGCCGGGACCTGGAGCGGGACCGTCTTGCAGTCGACCATCTCGATCCGCTTGCCCTGGATGAACCCGGCGAAGAGGTACTCGTCGATGTCCCCGGGCAGCGGGGCCGTGGAAGCGTACGTCACCGCGGGCGGGCACCCGAAGGCGATCGCGACGGGCAGCCTCTCGCCCCGCCGCGCGGCCACCTGGTAGTGGTTCCGGCTGTCCTTGTGGATCTGCCAGTGCATGCCGATGGTGCGCTTGTCGTGGCGCTGGAGGCGGTAGAGCCCGAGATTGCGGATGCCGCTCTCGGGGTCCTTGGTGTGGGTCAGGCCCAGGTTGAAGAACGAGCCGCCGTCCTGGGGCCAGGTGAACAGGGCCGGGAGCTGGTCGAGGTCGACGTCGTCCCCGCGCAGGACGACCTCCTGGACCGGGGCGTCCTTCACCTTCCTCGGCGGCACGTGCGTCATCGCGCCCAGCTTGCCGAACGCCTCGCGCACCCCGACGAACCCGTGCGGCAGCTCCGGCTTCAGCAGGCCGCCGATCTTGTCGGTGATCTCGCCGTACGACTTCAGCCCGAGGGCCTTGAGCAGCCGCCGGTCCGTGCCGAACACGTTCATCGCGAGCGGCATCGCCGACCCGCGCACGTTCTCGAACAGCAGCGCCGGGCCGCCCGCCTTCTGCACCCGGTCGACGATCTCCCCGACCTCCAGATACGGGTCGACCTCGGCCTTGATGCGCTTGAGGTCGCCCTCGCGCTCCAGCGCCCTCAGCAGCGAGCGAAGATCGTCGTAAGCCATGCGGTCCAGTATCCGGTACCCGCTACCCTGTGCCCGTCACCGGGGCCTTAGCCGCCCCGCCGTCGTTCTCTGGGGGATCGCTCGACCATGCTCAGGTATCTGCCGTTCCTGCTGGTCCTGGCGCTGTGGATCTACGCCTTCATCGACTGCCTGAACACCCCCGAGGAGGAGGTGCGGGGGCTGCCGAAGGTGGTGTGGGTGATCATCATCCTGCTCTTCGGCGAGGTGCTCGTCGGCCCGATCGCCTGGCTCGTCGCGGGCCGGGCGCGGCGCGGCCCGGCGGGCGGTTCGACGCCGTCCGAATGGCATCGCAACCACCGCGCCGAGTTCGTCGCGCCCGACGACAATCCCGAGTTCCTCCAGTCCCTCAAGGCCGAGAGCAAGAAGGACGAGGCACTGCTGAAGGACTGGGAGGCCGATCTGCGCCGCCGCGAGGAGGAACTGCGCCGGCGCGAGAGCGGCGAGGACTCCAAGGACTGACGGGACCGGTCGACCGGGGTCGCGGTGCCGGTCCCGGTCGGTGGGGGCCGGGGCGGCCCGGTGGCCGGACCCGGTCCGTAAACGTGGTTGACGTGCCGTCATGCGCGCCGATTTGCTGCTCCGGTGACCCTTCTTCGCTTCGAACACGTGGGCGGCGAGGCCTCTCCCCGGTCCCTCCAGGACTGGCGGCACGTCCACAACACGATCATCCCCGCGCATGTCCTGTCCCTCGACGACGTACGTGAGCGCGCCGGCCGCAACCGCCTGGAGGTCGCCTACCTCGACGACGTCCTGGTCGGCTGCTCGACCGTGCGCCCGCCCGCGGACGCCCCGACCCCGGACGCCCCGGCCACCGCCACGGTGATCGCCCGCGTTCTCGCCGCCCACCGCGGGCGGGGTTTCGGCGGGGAGATGTACGAGCGGGGGCTGAAGCACGCTCGCGCACTCGGCGCGCAGGTGATCGAGACCGTCGTCCTGAGTTCCAACCCGGACGGCCTGCGGTTCGCCCTGAAGCACGGGTTCGCCGAGACCGAGCGCTATCTGCTGCCGGGCGACACCGTCCCCTGGATCGACCTCCGGCTCTCCGTCTGACCGTGCGCCGCGGGTGTGGGAGGCCACACTTTCGGCGCCCCTCCGTAGACCATCGGCGGACGGCGGGACACGGGCCGCTTCCCGGACTGGTCCCAGGACGGTGACACGACGTCGGGCCGAAGGAGTCCTTCCGCGCGCTGGCCCGGCTGCACGGACAGCGGGGCCGCTGACGGTCACGCCACCGTGCGCGGGCCGCCGCCCGCCGCCCGCGTGTTTTCGCCGCACGCGAGTGAGGACATGGATCAGGTCATGGATCAGGCACAGGCACGCGCATGGCTCGCCACGGCCGTCGAGGAGGCCCGCGCCGGGCTGGCCGAGGGCGGCATCCCCATCGGCGCCGCGCTGTACGGCGCGGACGGCGCCCTGCTCGGCCGCGGCCACAACCGCCGCGTCCAGGACGACGACCCGTCGATGCACGCGGAGACGGCGGCGTTCCGCAGCGCCGGACGGCAGCGGACGTACCGCGGTACGACGATGGTGACGACCCTCTCGCCGTGCTGGTACTGCTCCGGCCTGGTCCGCCAGTTCGGCATCTCGCGGGTCGTGGTGGGCGAGGCGGCCACCTTCCACGGCGGCCACGACTGGCTGGCGGAGCACGGCGTGGAGATCGTGCTCCTCGACGATCCCGAGTGCACCGCCCTGCTGCGCGGCTTCATCAAGAACAACCCGGCACTGTGGAACGAGGACATCGGTGAGTGACGCCCGTACCCCCCGCATCCCGACCGTCGACCTGCGCCCCTGGCTCTCCGGCGACCCCGACGCCCGGGCGCGGATCGCCCGCACCGTCGACGACGCCCTTCGGACCGCCGGCTTCCTCCTGGTCACCGGCCACGGCGTGGACCCGTCCCTCCGCACCCGCATCCGGGTGGCCGCCCGCGCCTTCTTCACGCTGCCCGCCGAGACCAAGCAGCGGTACGCCGCCCGGGTCGGCGGGCGCGGCTGGCTCGGTCCCGGTGCCGAGGCCAACGGCTACTCCGAGGGCACCGAGACCCCGCCCGACCTCAAGGAGTCGCTGACGTTCGCGACGCACGAGCCGTTCGAGGACCCGGAGACCAACGCGGAGTGGTACGCGCCGAACGTCTGGCCCGCCGAGGCACCCGAGCTGCGAGAACCGTGCGAGGAGTATCTGGCGGAGATGGCCGGGCTGGAGGACCGCCTCCTCACGCTCCTCGGCGAGGCCCTCGGCCTGGAGCCGGACTTCTTCACGAAGCACATGACCCATCCGACCTACGGCTTCAACATCAACTGGTACCCGGGCACGGAGGTGACCGGCGACCCGGCCCCCGGCCAGTTCCGCATCGGCCCGCACACCGACTTCGGCACGGTCACGATCCTCGACCGCCAGGCCGGCAAGGGCGGTCTCCAGGTGTACACGGACGACGGCGGCTGGGCGGACGCGCCCTTCGACCCGGCGGCGTTCACCATCAACATCGGCGATCTGATGGCCCGTTGGACGGGAGACCGGTGGCGCTCGGGACGGCACCGCGTGCTGCCCCCGCCCGCCGACGCGCCCGCCGAGGAGCTGATGTCGCTGGTCTACTTCGGCGAGTGCACACCGGGGACACTCGTGGAGTCGGTCCCGGCGCCGGTGGGCCGCGTCGCATACGAACCGGTCGACTCCCACACGTACCTACGGGAGAAGCTGAATTCGATCACAGTCGACTGATCAGCGGGCAACTTTCGTAACCCAACGGACACCACGCGCCCTATCCCGAACCAAGTCCCCCTATTTACGCTGGTGTTGATACACCTCACAGCAGCACATCGGGACGGACCGCGCCGGGGGGAGATGCGGTGCACAGAGGGCTGCACGGACGCGGGGCGCTGTTCGACAGCGATCCGCCCGGTCTCGCTCCACGACTCATCGGCCTGCGCCCGTACCAGCTCCGCTCGTCGCCGTACGAGCACGCGGGGGAGCTGCCGTTCGTGGTGCTCGCGGGCGGTCGCGGGCTCGGCAAGAGCGCCGCACTGCGTGAGCTGCGGGACGCCTACCACGGCCACACCCCGGTCGCGCTGATCGACGGCGAGGAGCAGCAGTTCGCCGCTCCGCCGCCCGAGCGGCCCGCGGAGGCCTGGTCACCGGTGGGCCAGGCGCTCACCACGGTCGCCGAGCAGCTCGCGGAGCCGGTGCGGGGCGCCGGACGGATCGGTTTTCCACGGCTCGCGTCCGGGCTGCTCGCCGTCGCGGCGGGCGGCTGGAGCGACCGGGACGTGCCGCGCATCCGGCAGGAGGCCGAGCGGATCCTGCTGCTGAACGAGACGGGGTCCGTGCTGTCGGGATTCGCGGGCCGCTGGGTGAGCAAGGTCGTCGCCAAGCTGATCGCCTCGATGAGCGGTACGGGTCCGGTCGTGGCGCCGATCATCGAGGCCACCCTGGAGGCGTTCGCCGAGGGCATCGGCCCGGCCACCCGCCGGCTGCGCAGGGCCGCCACCTGGTACCGCGACTATCCCAACGCGGGCGGCAACCCCAAGCTCGGACTCATCCTGCTCTCCCGGCACTTCAGGGCGGGCGGCGACTCCCGCACGCACGCCGAGCGCCATCTCGTACGGGCCCTGCTGGCCGATCTCGACGACGCGTACGCGGGCGTCATGCAGCGCTCGCACCGCCTGGGCCGTCCGGTCGTCCTGATCGACAACGTGCAGCGGCCGGCGGGCCTCGGCGTCCTGGAGTCGGTGCTGCGCGACCGTGCCGACGGCATCGCCGACCAGGTCGTCTTCTTCGCGGCTCTCCGCGGGTACACCCACCCGGCGCTGCGCAACGCGGGCCGCCGCGCCCTGCCCGAGGTGGCCCGGGGGACCGGCTGGGAGCCGGGTGCCTCACCGTCCTCCCGTGCGCTGCTCGTCTCGCTGCCGCCGCTGACCCCCGACGACACACTGCACCTCGTGGGCGCCGCCTCGCACGGCCTGGACGTGCCGCCCCAGCTCCCGCACGCCACCCACCGGCTGACCGGCGGCAGCCCGCTCGGCATCACCCTGCTCGCCGAGTCGGCGAGGCAGAACCTGCCCCAGGGGGCCGCCTCCCTGGGAGAACTGCTCACCGCCGATGTCGCGATGCACGAGGACCACGACGGCCGCCCCGCCTACCAGGAACTCCTCGACCGGCTCGTGCCCGGCGGCCGGCTCGACGAGCTGACCGTGCTCGCCGCCGCCCACGACCGCGACTCGGCGTGCGCGCTCGCCGAGGCCCAGCTCCCGGAGGACTTCGGCACCTCGGGCGTGCTCGATCTGGAGGAGCGGCTCGGGGCGGAGGGCTGGGCGGCGGCCTCCGGGCAGTTCGTCGGCGATCCCTTCCTGCGCGCGCTGCTCCTGCTGCGGCTGCACCACGGCGACCCGGACCACGAGCGGTGGCGGGCCGCGCACCGCACGCTCATCGACCACTACGGCGACGAGGACCCACCGGACAGCGCCCGCTACCGACTGCATCACGAACTCGCCCTGGGCAAGGCCGACTTCGCGGTGGCGCACCTGCGGGACACCTTCCCGCGCGCCGACACCCGCAGCTGGCTGGCGTCCCTCGTCTTCATCGCGTCCGCGCCCTATTACCACGCGCACGACCCCGACGGCCGCGACTTCGACGGCCACGACCACCGGTCCTCCGTCGCGCTCGGGCACACGGACGCGGACCAGCAGCCGCCGGACAGTGTGAACGCCGTACTGCATCTGCGGGTACGACGGCTGCTGCACGCCGTCTGGCAGCTCACCGACCCACTGGTGCTGCCCGACCCGAAGGTGACCGAGCGGCTGCGCTTCGAGCTGGAGCAGCTGTCGAATCTGCGGCCCGCGGGCAACGCCCTGCTGTGGCGGGCCTCGCGGGACTGGCCGTCGGACGCGCTCGCCGGCCGCCCCTTCCGCATCCCGGGCGACGACCACGACAGCGGGGACGGGGGCCGGTGATGGCACGGGTGTGGACATGGCTGCGCGAGGACGTCTGGGAGATTCGATTCCGTCGGTATGTCGCCCTGGCGCTCGCGGCCGTTCTCGTGAGCCTCGGGGTGTGGGGCGGCATGACGGCGACGAAGGAGAACCGCTCCTGCGCTCCCGGGGTCGTCCGGCCCCGGGGCAGCCAGGAGTGCGTGGGCGTCTCGTGGACGACGTACGCCTTCGGACGTCCGCAGTTCGCCGACACCGTACGGGCGATCCACCGCGAGAACGCCCGCCTGAAGCCCGGCAGTTATGTCACCGTCGCGCTGCTCGAACCCTTCACCGCGACCGACGCCGACAACCTCGGCGATGTGCTGCACGAGCTCCAGGGCGCCTATCTGGCCCAGTACCAGGCCAACCACGACTCCACCGGCCTGAAGCCGAAGATCCGCCTGGTGCTGGCCAACCCCGGTGCCACGGGCGCGCACTGGCGGCAGACGGTCGACCAGCTGGAGGGCATGACGAAGGGGCGAAACCGGCTGCGCGCGGTGACCGGGGTGGGCCTGAGCACCGAGAACAACAAGAAGGCCGTCAAGGCGCTGACCGCGCGCGGCATCCCCGTCGTCGGCTCGTCCATCACGGCCGACGACCTCGCCAACGGGCAGAACGGCAAGGATCCCTTCCCCGGGCTCGCCCGGGTCTCCCCCACCAACACCGACGAGGCCCGCGCGCTCGCCTCCTTCGCCAAGGTCTCGGCCACCAGGGCGTTCCTGGTGTACGACCGGACGGGCGACCCGTACACGCGGACGATCCAGCGGTCCTTCGAGAAGATGCTCAAGGGCTCGCGCTACGGGGCGCAGCCGTTCACGCCGCCCACGGACCGCAGCAAGGAGGGCAGCACCGCCAACGTGTTCGCGCAGATCACCAACATCCTGTGCGACACGCCGAAGAGCACGGACACGGTGCTGTTCGCGGGCCGGCACACCCAACTGCGGCAGTTCATCAACGCGTTGGGCGCCCGCGGGTGCAGCGACCGCCGGTTCACCCTGCTCACCGGCGACGAGGGCTCGTACCTCACCGGCGACAAGGACCTCGACCCCAGTGCCCTCAGGGACACCCTGTTGTCCGTGCGCTACACGGCCCTCGCCCATCCGGACGCCTGGGCGAAGGACGCGGCGAGGACGGGCGGCGGCGCGGCGGACGCGAAGGTGCTCACGGACCTGCTGGCCCTCGGCAAGCGGGACAAGGAGGTCGGCCCGATCGGTTCGGTCGACCTGTCCGACGGCCAGCTGATCATCGCGTACGACGCCATGCGGCTCGCCGTGCGCGGCATCCGCGGGGCCTCACCGACCGGCGGGATCCCGGCGCTCGCGGACGTGGGCCTCCAGTGGCCGCAGGTCAAGGGCAAGCAGCTGCGGGTGAACGGGGCGAGCGGATGGATCTGCCTGGACGCCCACGGCAACCCGTACGACAAGGCCGTGCCGATCGTGGAACTGACCCCCGACGCCCGCGCCCGCTTCCTCAGGATGGCCTGGCCGGAGGGCCGGCCACCGGCCAAGGAGTGCCTGCCGCCGTCCTAGGAGCCCGGCCTACGGACCCTGCCTTACCGGCCTTGGTCCGCGACCGCCCGGACCAGCCGCTCGAAGCGGGCGTGCCAGCCGGGGTCCGTGGCCTCGTCGGACTCGTGGGTGAAGCGGACCGTCGTGCCGGTGGGGTGTGCGGGTTCCAGGTGGAAGCGGACCCGGCCCCGCCCCTGCACCGTGTACTCGGCGACCCGCTCGACGTCCCAGGCGGTGATCCGGCCCTCGCCCTGGAGCCCGACCGCACCGCCGAGCCGCGGCTCGAACGGCTCGGCGACGGCCAGCCACGCCCGCAGCCCCTCGGAGGTCGCCACCGTCGCCCAGACTTTGTCCACAGGCTGGGGAAAACTTAGCCGGTAGTGCCGTACGTACGCGTTCCCCCGGGTCTCGACGGGCCCCTTCTCGATGGCACCGATGGAGCCGATGGGACCAATGGGACCGGTAGGACCAGCGGGATGAGCGGGATCGCGGGGATCGCGGGGATCGAGGGGATCGAGGGGATGGGTCATGACACCAGCGTGGCCCGCGAACCGGGCTTCCGCACGCGTGAAGGGCGCTGACCTGCGGCCCCCGGCCCCCCGGACAACCCGAACGGCCCGCCCCTCGGGGGGCGGGCCGCTTTGTTCAGTCGGAGTTCTGTCAGACCCCGGCGTACGAGTGCTTGCCGGAGACGAAGATGTTGACGCCGTAGTAGTTGAACAGCCAGCAGGCGAACGCGATGAGCGCGATGTACGCGGCCTTGCGGCCCTTCCAGCCGGCCGTGGCCCGGGCGTGCAGGTAGCAGGCGTAGGCGACCCAGGTGATGAACGCCCAGGTCTCCTTGGGGTCCCAGCCCCAGTAGCGGCCCCAGGCGTCGCCCGCCCAGATCGCGCCCGCGATGATCGTGAAGGTCCACAGCGGGAAGACGGCGGCGTTCACGCGGTAGGAGAACTTGTCGAGGGAGGCCGAGGCGGGCAGCCGCTCCATGACGGAGGTCGCGAAACGGCCGGGCTGCCCGCCGGTCGCGAGCTTGTTCTCGTACGAGTCCTTGAACAGGTAGAGCAGCGCGCCGACCGCGCCCACGTAGAAGACGGCGCCGCAGAGGATCGCGGTCGAGACGTGGATGTACAGCCAGTACGAGTGGAGTGCGGGAACCAACTGGTCGCTGGCGGTGTACAGGACGGTGACGGCGAGCCCGAGGTCGAGGAGGACCGTGGTGACCAGGGGGAGGCCGAGCCAGCGGATGTTCTTCTTCAGCGCGAGCAGCGCGAGGTACACCCCGACGGCGACGGTGGAGAAGGTGATGTTGAACTCGTACATGTTGCCCCACGGCGCACGCTGCACCGACAGGGCGCGGGCGACCACACCCGCCGCCTCGACGGCGAAGGCGAGCACGGTGAGGGACACGGCGATACGGCCGTAGAGGTCGCCCTGTTCGTCCCCACCGTGCGCGCCGGGCCCGTCGGGCACGTCACGGGCGCCGGGCGCGGACCGGGTGACGACCTGCGGCCGGTCCAGGACGGCGGTGCCGCCCGCCGACTTCACGGTGACCGCGGGCGCCTTCGCCGCGGTCTTGTGGGTGAGCGCGGCGGCCGTGCGGCCGACCTTGCTGCGGCTGCCGAAGAGCCACTCGGCGATGTACGCGAAGAAGGCCAGGGTGTAGACGGCCATCGCGGAGTAGATCAGCGTGTTGCTGATGTTGGCGAGGTGTTCGTTGGTTGCGGTGGCGAGAGTCACTGCTTCTCAGCCCCTTCGGCAGGTACGGGGGGTGCGACGGCGGGGTCGGGTTCGTCGGTCTTGGTGGGCGCCTGCTCGTGCACGAGCGCGGCCAGGTCGCCGAGTTCCTCGGGGAGCTTCGCGGACTCGCTGCGGCCCAGGCCGGCCATCTCGACGACGGTGACACCGTCGGCGCCCGTGGTGGCCCGCACCCAGACGCGGCGGCGCTGGATGAAGAGCGACCCGGCGAGACCGAGGATCGCGCCGAAGGCTCCGGCCAGTGCCCAGTCGCTGCCGGGCTGCTGCGTGACCTGGAAGTTCGCCCACTCCTTGACGTCCTTCTCGAAGGTGATCGAGCCGGCGCCGTTCGGCAGCTTCATGGTCTGACCGGGCTTCAGCCGCTGCTTGAGGATGGCGCCCTTGGCGGTCTTGAACTGCTTCAGCCGGGAGGTGTCGAGCTGGTACACGTTCTGCGGGATGCCCGCGTCGACGCCCAGGCTGCCGTGGTACGCGGACACCGCGAGCCGCGGATTGAGCAGCGCGGGGAACTGGGAGAACATCGTGCCGTTGCCGTCACCCGCGAAGGACGGCACGAAGAAGGCCGCGAAGCCGAGCTGCTCCTTGACGCCCCGCGCGTTCCGGTAGCCGTCCATGACCTTGATCGCGCCCTGCGAGGTGACGTTCGAGTCGAGCGGCAGCATCGGCACGGCGTCATGGAGGACGACGTTGCCCTTGCCGTCCCGGACGGTGACGACGGGCGCGTAGCCGTGGGCGGTGAGGTAGACCTTCGAGTCGCCGATCTCCAGCGGCTCGTTGACCTTGACGGTGGTCTTCTTCTCCTTGCCGTAGGCGCCCACGCTGTAGGTGACGTCCGCCTGGTACGTGCGCGGGGTGCCCTTGTTGGGGCCCGTCAGCTCGTAGGTGCCGGTGAAGTTCTTCAGGTCGAAGCTGAACGGCGTGAGGTCGTCGGTGCTGAAGAGGCTGCCGGACTTGAAGTCGTCGTACAGCGCCAGCGTGTTGGAGAAGCCGCCGCCCTCGACGATCAGCTTGTTGCCCTCGGACTTGAAGAGCTGGCCCCAGGCGAAGGCGACCAGCATCACGATCAGCGCGATGTGGAAGAGCAGGTTGCCGGTCTCGCGCAGATAGCCCTTCTCGGCGGCTACGGCGTCCCCGGCGGCATGCGCCCGGAACCGGCGCCGCTCGAGCACCTTGAGCGCCACCTCACGGACCTGCTCCGGCTCGGCCCCGGTGCGCCAGGTCGCGTACGCGGGCAGCCGGTTCAGCCGCTTCGGCGCGCCCGGCGGACGGCCGCGCAACTGCCCCACGAACTGCCAGGTCCGCGGCACGATGCAGCCGATGAGCGAGACGAACAGGAGGATGTAGATCGCCGAGAACCACACCGAGCTGTAGACGTGGAACAGTCCGAGCCTGTCGTAGACCGGGCCCAGCGTGGTGTGCGCGTCCTTGAACTCCTGCACCTTCGCCGCGTCGGTCCCGGACTGCGGGATCAGCGACCCGGGGATCGCGCCCAGCGACAGCAGGAAGAGCAGGATCAGCGCGACCCGCATGGAGGTCAGCTGCCGCCAGAACCAGCGGGACCAGCCGATGACCTCGCGAAGGGTCCAGGCGAGCCATCCGATGGCACCGGGTGCGCGGGGCCCCCCGAAGGAGCCGGGCATGGCCGTCTCCACCGGGGCGGTGGACAGCTGGGATCCGGCTTCGCCGAGATCGCCGTCGGCTCCTCCGTCGACGGGCTGCCCGGCGGCGGCCGGATCCGTCGTCTTGCCGGTGTCAGTGGTGCTCATGGATCAGATCCCTACCGTGAAGCCGTCGGACCAGGTCTGCATCTGCTGCACGATGCTGTCCCACGCACCCGTCAGCAGCAGCAGGCCGGTCACGATCATCATGCCGCCGCCGATGCGCATCACCCACGCGTAGTGGCGCTTGACCCAGTCGAAGGCACCGAGCGCCTTGCGGAAGGCGACGGCGGCGAAGACGAAGGGCACGCCCAGACCGACGCAGTACGCGACGGTCAGTATGGCCCCGCGGCCCGCGCTCGCCTGCTCCATGGAGAGAGAGATGACGGAGGTGAGTGTCGGGCCCAGGCACGGCGTCCAGCCGATGCCGAAGAGCGCGCCGAGAACGGGGGCGCCCACCAGGCCGGTCACCGGCCGCTTGTGGAAGCGGAACTCGCGCTGCGTGAGCCAGGGCATCAGCCCCATGAAGAACACGCCCATCGCGATCATCAGCACGCCGAGGACCTTGCTGAGCGTGTCCTGGTACTCGTGCAGGGTCGTCCCGAAGTACCCGAACAGCGCCCCGCCGGAGACGAACACGGCGGTGAACCCGAGCACGAACAGGCTGGCGCCCGCGACCATCCGCCCCCGTCTGGCCTCCGCCAGATCGGTACCGGTGACCCCGGTGACGTACGACAGATAGCCGGGTACGAGCGGCAGCACGCACGGCGAGAAGAAGGAGACGAGGCCGCCGAGCACGGCGACCGGCAGAGCGAGCAGCAGGGCCCCGCTGTAGACCGTGGCGTTCTTGTCGGCCACCGCGGCGAGGTCCGTGGACGCGACGAGAAGGGACACGTCGGGTCACTTCTCCGCGAGGATCGGATCGAGCATCTCGCGCAGCTTCTCTTCGGTGAGAGCCTGGAGCGTCCGGGCCGCGATCTTCCCGTCCCGGTCGATGACGAGCGTGGAGGGGATCGTCTGCGGGTTGAGCGTGCCCTTCTTGAAGCGGAGCATCAGCTTGCCCGTCGGATCGTACAGGCTGGGGTACGTGATCCCCTGCTCCTTCTCGAACGCCTTGGCCGGAGCGGTGCCGGGGTCACGGGTGTTGAGGCCGACGAACTGCACGCCCTGCGCCGCGGTGTCCTTGGCGACCTTGACGAAGTTCGGCGCCTCGGCCCGGCACGGCGGGCACCAGGAGCCCCACACGTTGAGGACGACGACCTTGCCCTTGTAGTCGGCGACGTCGAGCTGCTTGCCGTCGACCGTCTTGCCGGACAGGTCGGGGGCGTCGACCCGGCTGCCCTTGGCGACGGTGGAGATGCCGTCCTTGCCGGCGACGAAGTTGGTGTCGCCCCCTCCCCCGTGCGTGCCCCCGGAACTGCACGCGGACAGGACGAGGGCGGCGACGGCCGCCCCCGCGCTCAGCAGGGCGGCGCGGCTACGGGTGCGGTTCGTGCGGTTCAGGCGCTGGTGGACGCGGCAGGCGGCACTCATGTGAAAAGTTTCGCATGTCCGTTCCGGGGATCTTGCCCACCCCCCTTGCGGGCGGAAACCCGCATTTCAGGCGGCGTTTCCGGCCCCCGCGGAAGAGCCCTTGCCGGCCTCGCCGAGGAACGCCTTCCAGCCACCGGCCGGTTGCTGCCCCACGTCCAGGGACCGGAGCTTGGCCAGCACCTCGGGCGGCTGTACGTCCATCCAGTCCACGAACTGCCGGAAGGAGACGAGGCGTACGTCGCCGCCCTTCTCCTTCTCCCGCGCGATGTATTTGAAGGCCCGCTCGACGGCGTCCATGTAGATGCCGCCGTTCCACTCCTCGAAGTGGTTGCCTATGAAGAAGGGTGCGCGGTTTGTCTCGTATGCCCGCTTGAATCCGGCTATGTAGGAGTTGGTCGCCTGGGTGCGCCAGCCCGGGTAGTTGTAGGACGGCGCCTTGGTCGAGTTGATCGACTGGTTGGCGAGGATGTTGTAGTCCATCGAGAGCACCTCGAAGGTGTGCCCGGGGAACGGGATCGCCTGAAGCGGCAGGTCCCACACGCCCGCCTTCTTCTCCGGCCAGCGCTGACGGCCGCCGGGCGAGGACGCGTCGTAGCGCCAGCCCAGGTCGCGGGCGGTCGGCAGCAGGTTGTTCTGGCCGAGGAGACAGGGCGTACGGCCGCCGATCAGCTCCTTGTCGTAGTCGAACGGGAGCGGCGCCAGGTCGGTCCACCCGGTGTTGGTGCGCCACTCCTTCACGAACGACTTCGCCTGGTCGATCTCGCTGCGCCACTGCTTGGGCGTCCAGTTGGCGACCGTGCCGTAGCCGGAGCAGAAGTGGCCGTTGAAGTGCGTGCCGATCTCGTGGCCGTCGAGCCAGGCCTGGCGGACGTTCTTCAGGGTCGCCTTGATGTGGTCGTCCGTCAGATAACCGATGTCGGAGGCGCCCGGCGCATTGTTCGGCGGACGATAGAGGCGCTTTTTCGACTCGGGGAGGAGATAGATCCCCGAGAGGAAGAACGTCATATGCGCGTCGTGTTCCTTCGCAAGCTCCAGAAAACGCGGGAACAGACCATTGCCGACTTCTCCGGCGCCGTCCCAGGAAAAGATCACGAACTGCGGCGGGGTCTGGCCGGGCTCCAGCGGAACCGGCTTTCCCGGCTGGCGCGGCTGCTTGCCGGTGTTCGAGGTGGAACCGTCACCGAGGGGACGTGCGGTGTGTTCGGGCTTACCCGGCTTCCCCTTGCCGGAACCGCCGGAGTGGCTCCCGCCGTCCTGCTCCTGGGTACCGCAGGCAGCCAGTCCCATCGCCGCGGCGGCCCCCGCTCCGAGCCCGATCAGTCCCCGCCGGCTGATGTCCCGCATTGCGTCCCCATCTCATCGCGCCCTCTCGGTGGTCACTCGTTGAGAGGGCGCGACGAAGACGGGGGTTCCGTCAATCGCACTTATATTTACGTGTTTTTGTGAAGATGAGTGTGGATGCCGTGACTGAATACGTCTTATGGCGAGGCGTACGCCTTGATGCGGGACGTACGTGTTATCACGCCCCGAACGCCTTGTCCTTCCCCTTCACCGGCTTGGCGCCCGCGAGGAGATGAGCCGGTACGAGTTCCCGGGCGGGCTCGCTGTAGCCGACGGACACGATCCTGTCGCCCTGGTACGTGAAGGTCGTCAGCGACGCCAGCGTGCACTGCCGCTTGCGCGGGTCGTGCCACAGCCGCCGCTTCTCCACGAAGCTGCGCAGGGTCCAGATCGGCAGCTGATGGCTGACGCACACGGCCTCATGACCGCGGGCGGCGTCCTTGGCCGCGTCCAGCGCCCCCATCATCCGTACGACCTGTTCCACGTACGGCTCGCCCCAGGACGGCTTGAAGGGGTTGGTGAGGTGCTTCCAGTTCTCGGGCCGCCGCAGCGCGCCGTCGCCCACGCCGAAGGTCTTGCCCTGGAACACGTTCTCCGCCTCGATCAGCCGCTCGTCGACGGCGAGGTCGAGACCGTGCGCCTTGGCGATCGGGGTGGCCGTCTCCTGCGCCCGCTCCAGCGGGGACGCCACGACGTGGGTCACGTCACGTGAGGCGAGGTGCTCGGCGACCCGGTCGGCCATCTGCCGCCCGAGCTCGGAGAGGTGGTAGCCGGCCAGGCGCCCGTACAGGACCCCGTCCGGGTTGGCGACTTCGCCGTGCCGCATGACGTGGACGACGGTGATGTCCTGGTCGGACGAGGGGATGCTCATGCGGTGGCCTCCGCGGCGGCACGGGCGGCGGCGGGCAGGGCGTCGGCGATCCGCTGGACGGCCTGCTCGTCGTGGGCGGTGGAGACGAACCATGACTCGAAGGACGACGGCGGCAGATAGACGCCCTGCGCCAGCAGCGAGTGGAAGAACGCGGTGAACCGGAAGGACTCCTGGCCCTTGGCGTCCTCGTAGTTGTTCACGGGTCGGTCGGTGAAGAAGACGGAGAACATGTTGGAGGCGTTCTGCAGCCGGTGGGCGACGCCTTCCTTGGTGAGCGCGTCCGTGACGAGCGTACGGATCTCGGCCGACACGGCGTCGACCTTCGCGTAGGCCGCGTCGTCGAGGAGTCGCAGCTGGGCGAGCCCGGCGGCGGTCGCCACGGGGTTACCGGAGAGGGTGCCGGCCTGGTAGACGGGCCCGGCGGGCGCGAGGTGCGCCATGACGTCCCGCCGGCCACCGAAGGCGGCGGCGGGGAAGCCACCGCCCATGACCTTGCCGAAGGTCATGAGGTCGGGCCGGACGCCGTCGACGCCGTACCAGCCGGCCTTGCTGGTCCGGAAGCCGGTCATGACCTCGTCGGAGATGTACAGCGCGCCGTTCTCGGCGCACGCGTCCTTGAGCCCCTGGTTGAACCCGGGCGCCGGCGGGACGACGCCCATGTTGCCGGGCGAGGCCTCGGTGATGACGCAGGCGATCTCGCCCGGGTGGGCACGGAAGGCCTCGCGCACGGCATCGAGGTCGTTGTAGGGGAGGACGATGGTGTCGCCGGCCTGGGCGCCGGTGACGCCCGGGGTGTCGGGCAGCGCGAACGTCGCCAGTCCGCTGCCGGCCGCGGCCAGGAGCGAGTCGACGTGCCCGTGGTAGCACCCGGCGAACTTGATCACCTTCGCCCGCCGGGTGAAGCCGCGGGCGAGCCGGATGGCGGACATGGTCGCCTCGGTCCCGCTGGACACGAGCCGCACCTGCTCGACAGGCTCGACGCGGGCGACGATCTCCTCGGCGAGCGCCACCTCGCCCTCACCGGGCGTACCGAAGGAGGTGCCGCGCGCGACGGCCTCCTGGACGGCGGCGATGACCTCGGGGTGGGAATGGCCGAGGATCATCGGCCCCCACGAACAAACAAGGTCGACATATGTACGGCCGTCGGCATCGGTCAGGTATGGACCGTTACCGGACACCATGAACCGGGGCGTACCGCCCACGGCGCGGAAGGCGCGCACCGGAGAGTTCACGCCGCCGGGCGTGACGGCCGCCGCGCGCTCGAAAAGAGTCTGCGAAACTGGGGCTTCGTACGGATAGCTCACACAAGCCATGGTGTCAGAGGCCGCCAAGATCCCGCGGACAGGTGTTTCACCGCACGTTTCGGCGGGACGCCGTGGGGGAGGTCACTGACACGATGATCGGGTTGCGCGGCGGGGGCCACGCGTCCCAGAACAGCAGTCGGGTGGAGATATGCATCGCGGTGGCGGACTGGGCGAGGGGACCGATGACCTCGGTCCTCGGCGTGCCCGGCGGGGAAGGCACCGGCGCGACGCGGAGGAAGCGGCCGAGAGACGTCAGGCACAGGGCTCGTCGGGATCCTCGGGTTCGTCGGGATCTTCGGGACCCGCCGGCGCTTCGGGACCGCAGGGATCTTCCGGACCTTCGGGAGCCGCTCCGGGACCGCAGGGGCCTTCCGGCCCTTCCGGAACTCCGGGACCGCAGGGATCTTCCGCACCTTCGGGGCCTTCCGGGCCTCCGGGATCACAAGGACCTTCGGGACCTTCGGGAGCCGCTCCGGGACCGCAGGGGCCTTCCGGACCGTCGGGAGCCACTCCGGGGTCACAGGGACCTTCCGGACTCTTCGGGCCTTCCGGAGCTGCGGACCCGCAGGGACCTTCGGGAGCGACAGGACCGCTGGGAGCTGCGGGTTCACAGGGATCTTTGGGATCTTTGGGATTGCCGGGCGCTCCGGGATTCCAGAGTTCGCGCGGTGAGCCTGAGCGGATCGACCGCACGGCCCGTATCGACGGTATGGACTATAGGGACCGCAGGGTTGACCGGCTCGGGGCAGGGAGCGGGAATGGTGGTCGGGTGGGGGTGACGTACAAATACTTCGGCGCGCCCGACGGCGCGACCGCGGCCCGCGTCCCGATCTCGATGCGCCCCGAGGAGCTCGGCGGGGACGAGCTCGGCATGAACGGCATGTTCACGAAGATCAAGCCGGAGACGATGGCCGCGATGGTCCTCACCGGCATCGAGGGCGTCCCCCTGAGCAAGGTGCCCCCACTGGAGCTGGTCGTCCTGCACCCCGACTACGCGGTGGTCAAACTCCCCATGACGGTCGTGGACCCACTGCGCGGCATCGGCGAGGAGGCGGTGGGCGCCGCGGCGTTCATCTGGTCGACGGTGCCGGACCGGGGCGGCCCACGGGACGCGTTCAACGTGTACCAGCTGCTGCACGAGTGGCAGGACTTCTCGCATCGCCTGCATGAGGCGGGGCATCAGCCGTACTGCTTGGTGTGGCCCTGACCTGACCTGGGGTTCACGGTGTGGGCGGGGATTTCGGGCCCCGCCCTCGGCAGTGCCCGTTCACCGGCTCACGCTGACGGGGGTTCGTCGCGGTGGGCGACCGTGATGAGACGTTCGCGGCCGGGGGTCTCGAGTTCGTCGACCACGGCGACGGCCAGGTCCTCGGCGCTGATCCACGATCGGCCGTCTGCGCTGGTGAGCAAGGTGTCGGTGCCGCGCCGATAGCGGCCGGTTCGTTCACCGGGCTCGAGCAGGGCCGGCGGGCTCAGGTAGACCCAGTCGGCATCGGCATGGGCCTGGCAGGCCCGCAACTGAGCGATCCCGGCGGCGGCTGTGGTCTTCCATTCGGCGGGCACATACGTCGGGTTGTCGGCGACCAGCAGATCGTGGTCGTCCGGGCTGCGCAATGCGCCGGCGCCGCCGACCACGAGGACGCGAATCCCGAGTTGTGCGGCGATGTCCAGCACCGTACGGGTGGCGCCGATCAAGAACTCCTGGTCGACCGGATGGGTCCGCACGGTCAGCACGACGGCGTCCGCGGCGCGGTTCGAGGCGACGCCGGCGAGCGCCTCGCGTACGGCTGACGGGTCGTTCGCATCGGCCGCGATCAGCGTCACGTTCGGGTCCTCGCTCGCAGGCTTCCGGGACAGAGCAAGCACCCGGTGTCCGCGGGCACCGGCCTCGGTGATCACCCGGCTGCCGACCATCCCGGTGGCGCCGAGCACAGCGATCGTCATGCCCGCCCTCATCGAACCTGTACTCATCGAATCCGTCCTCCTCGAATCTGGTCTTCTCGACTGGGGTCTGGAATGCGGTCTGGAATGGGGTCTTCTGCCGGGCCGCCGCGCGCGATGCGGCCGAAGACGTTCGGGGCATTGAGCTGCGTGGCGAGCAAGGCGGCCAGGGCGAGGACGAAACCAAGGGTCTGCGGCAGGCCCAGCGACTCGCCCAGCACGATGCCGACCAGGGTCGCGACCAGCGGAGACAGCAGCACCAGCGGTGCGGACACGCCGACCGGCAGCTTTCCGATCCCGCGGAACCACAGCGTGTACGCGATCAGCCCACCCATGCTGCCGAGCCACAGGTAGCCGCCGACCGCTCCGGCGTCGATCCGCTGCGGCACTCCCTCGATCGCGAGGGTGAGCGGGAGCAGCAGCAGGCCGCCGGCCGTCAGTTGCCAGCCGGCCAGGGTCAGTGGCCCGACCTCCGCGGGACGGCCCCAGCGCTTGGTGAGGACGACCCCACCGACCATGGCGGCCGTACCACCGAGGCCGACGAGCACCCCGACGCCGTCCAGCCGGGCCTGTGGCCCGAGCACGACGAGTCCCACGCCGATCACGCCGATCGCACCCCAGGTCCACCGCCAGGCCGTCGGCCGGTCCCGGAGCACCGCGATGGCCAGCCCGGCGACCAGCAGCGGCTGCGTGGCGCTGAGGGTGGCGGCGACACCGCCGGGGAGTCGTTCGGCCGCCAGGAACAACAAGGGGAACAAGGCGCCGATGTTGAGCACGCCGAGGACTGCGGCCTTCCACCACCAGTCCCCGCGCGGGGGCACGCGGGTGATCGCCAGGCCGAGCAGCCCAGCGGGCAAGGCGCGCATCAACCCGGCGAACAGCGGATGCCCCGGCGGTAACAGTTCCGTGGTCACGGCGTACGTGGTGCCCCAGGACGCGGGAGCGAGTGCGGTCAGTGCGACGGTCGCCACCTGCTGCGCGTACGAGGTCCGCAGCGAGCCCGGTGACCGCTCGGTCGAGGAATGCATGTGCCGAAGTCTCGGCAGCGACCCATCATGTTTCCAAAGCATGCTTGTCATCGCAGCCATGAATCAGAACGATGGCCGCGTGGATCTCCAGCAGATGCGATACGTCGTCGCCGTCGCCGAAACCCGCAACTTCACCCGCGCCGCGGAGCGCTGCTCCGTGGTGCAGTCGTCACTCAGTCACCGGATCGCCGGCCTGGAACGGGAGCTCGGGGTCAAGCTGTTCGCCCGATCCAGCCGCCGCGTCGAGCTGACCAGCGCCGGAGCGGCGTTTCTCGTCGGCGCGCGCGAGTGCCTGGCCGCTGCCGACCGCGCCGTTGCCGATGCTGCGGCCGCGACCGGCGTGGTACGCGGCCGGCTCGCCGTCGGCGTGATCGTGACCACGGCTGCCGTTGACGTACCCGAGTTGCTGCAGCGGTACCGCGCCCAGCACCCGGACGTCCATGTCCTGCTCCGTTCCGGGCGCAGCGACGAACTGGTGGCGGCGATCCGGAACGGCGAACTGGACATCGCCTTCCTCGGGTTGCCGGAGGGCGAACGGCCACCCGGTGTGGAAACCGTTGTTCTCGATCACGACGAGCACGTACTGGTGGTGCCGGCCGGGCACCGGCTCGCGGGTGTCTCCCAGGTCACGCTGCGCGAGATCGCCGAGGAGACGTACGTGGACTTCGTGGCCGGGACACCCGCCCGGGCCCAGTCCGATCAGGCGTTCGCCGCTGCGGGCCTGGTCCGCGACGTCGCGTACGAGGCCGGTGTCGTCGAGCTGATCACCCGGTTGATCACGCGCGGGCTCGGCATCGCGCTGCTGCCGTCGGCGTTCATCCGACCGCTGGCCGCCGACGACCCCGAACTGGCGCTGGTCCCGGTGGTCGACGGGCCGCATCGCATCGAGTATCTGGCGTGGAGCCGATTCAACCCCAGCCCCGCCACCCGGGCGATGCTCGACGTCCTCGGCGTCAGACCGCCGTCCACAGTGTCCTGACCCACGACAGCGACTTCAAGGATGATGTTCTGACAGTCACTCACCACGGTTCATCCGGTGGCGGGGTACGAGTCCAGGACGGAGCCAGGCATCATGACCTCTCCCCTCAGCGGCAGCGGCGCCCAGCCATTGAAGATCGACACGAGCAAGCCTCACCCGGCCCGGATGTACGACTACTTCCTCGGCGGGAAGGACAACTACGAGGTCGACCGGGAGGCCGCCGAGCAGTTCATCAAGGTGGCCCCGGAGGTGCGGGCGGGCGTCCGCGCCAACCGGCGCTTCATGCACCGCGCCGTCCGGCACGTCGTCGCGGAGGGCGGCGTCCGACAGATCCTCGACGTGGGCACGGGCCTGCCCACGGAGCCCAACGTGCACCAGATCGCGCACGCCATCGCTCCCGAGACCCGCGTCGTCTACGTCGACAACGATCCGATCGTCAGCGCCCACTCGATGGCCCTCATGGACGACGCCACCGACACCTCCGTCATCCTGGCCGACCTGCGTGATCCCCGGGCCCTTCTCGACCACCCCGAGGTGCGCAAGACCATCGACTTCGACCAGCCGGTGGCGCTGCTGCTGGTCGCCGTCGTGCACTTCATCGCCGACGCGGAGGACCCGGACGGCATCGTCGCCACCCTCCGCGACGCGCTGCCCACCGGCTCCTACCTCGTCCTGTCGCACGCCACGGGCGACGTCCACGAGGACCGGCGCGAGGACGCGGCGTCCGTCTACAACGCCGCTACCGCCACCTTGAACCTCCGCCCCCACGCCCGGGTCCTGGACTTCTTCGGCGACTTCACCCTGGTCGACCCGGGCCTGGTCCCGGTCCCGGACTGGCAACCCGACGAACCGCCGAAGCTCGACGCCCCACCGATCGGCATCTACGGCGGAGTGGCCCGCAGGAACAGCTGACCGGCCGACGGCTCTTGTCCGTGGCGTCAGGACGGCTGCGGCCCGCGCCTGGCCGCCTGCTCGGTCGCCGGCGCGTGATCCGGGCCGGCCGGCCGTTGTTCGTCAGTCGGGCCGTTGGGTGCGGTTTTCGTGAGCGAGCCCGTCGGGGCGGGTAGCCGTGCGCGGTCCGAGGGGCAGGACCAGCACCCGTAGCGCGGCGGGGTCCGCCGGCCGGCGGACGGCTGGGTCCGATGGACGACGCGTCACCGGGTCCGGCGGTCGACGGACCGCCCCGATGTCCCGCCATCCCCACGACAGGAAGGCGTCGCAGGTCGCGGCGTCGGCTTGATCCACCATCGTGGCGCCGAGCGAGGCGTGGTGGTCGGTGATCAGCCGTTCCTGGAGTCGGCGGGCGAGGTCCGGGTCCTGTGCGTGCGGGTGCACCACGATCTCGGTGATCGCGAAGACATGTCCGGACGCGGTGAGCTGTTCGACGCTCCGCGGGAGGGGGCCGTCGAATCCCCGCCACCATGTGCCCTCGCGTCGTACGGGGAATCCGTAGGCGCACCCGGCGAAGGCCGTGTCCTCCGCGATCAGCAGCGCGAACCCGGGCCGCCGGATGTCGCCGGTGAGCCGTCGCAGAAACGCCTCCCGGCCCCGGTACTCCTCGCCGGGCCGCGCCTGGAAGGACTCCACGTACAGATCGGCCAGGTCCTCCCGCAGGGTCTCGGCCTGCCAGCGGTTCAGCCGGCGCAGGCGCACCGTCGCGTCCCTGGGGGAAGGCACGCTTCCGCCTCCCGGCGGCTGCGGCTCCCGCCGGGGCGGGGCCGTCACAGCGCACCGCCCGAGGCAGCGGGAACCCGACGCGCGGCGGGTGTCCGAGGGAGGGCGTGGAGCTCGTGCAGCAGGAAGCCGGAGCCGGTGATCTCTATGACGCGAGCCGTGGGCGGAGGCGGATGGTGCAGTTGGACCGTCGTTCCGGCCTCGTGGGCGATCTGGTACGCCGTGAGGAAGGCGTTGAGCCCGCTGCCGTCGCAGAAAGTGATCGCCGTGAGGTCGACGTCGACGGTGCGGATGCCGTCGCGCAGGCACTCGGTCAGCGCCGCGCGCACCAACGGCGCCGTGGTCAGGTCGATCTCTCCCGCAAGGGTGAGCAGAGCATGAGTGTTCCGGTCGTGCCGGTGGACGTTCAGCTGGGGAAGGGCCATGGCTCCTCGGTTCGGACGTCGCGTCGACCGGCAGAGGTGCGGGTCTGCGCGGTGACAGAGTGAACGGCCGGTCCGGCAGCCCGAGTTGGTGGACGCGGTCGCCGGACCGTTTTCCGGGGATGCGCCGGGCGATCGGACGGAAGGTCCGCCTCGGCGGGCATCGTGTCCAAGTGGTGGTGTGCCGCCGGGGTCTGGGACGTCCTGTTCAGCAGCGTAGTCCGCGGGCCGGGCGGGCGCGACGGCCGAAACCGGCCCTTCGCGCCCGCTCCCTGTCCACGCCCGGCCGCCCTTCACGGGGAGCGCGGGGCACGGGAAGATCCCGGCCTAGTCGGAAGAGCCGATCGCGGGGCACGGGAAGATCCCGGCCTAGTCGGAGGAGCCGATTGGGGTGACGCCGGTCGCGGTGAGGATCCGTTCGGCCGACGCGTCGTTGTCGTCCCGTACCGCCATGGTCATCGCGGCGCGTGCGGACGCGGGAGCCGCCTGCGGAGGGATCACCAGGAACAGGAAGTGGTCCTGGTCGCCCCGGGTGATGATCATGGTGTTGTCCTCGACGGCGGACCAGTCGATGCGCACCGTATGCCCCTCGACGACCAGATGGCCCGGCCTCTCGTCCCAGGCGCTCGCGTCGAGGCCGACGCGGGCGAGGGGACCGAGCCGGGCGGTCAACGCGGTGAGCAGGCCGGTCAGTTGGCTCGCGAGGTCGCGGGAATGTGGCCACCACGCGCCGTCGAACGTCCCCGTGCGCTTGGGTGTCGTCTCCATCCGCAGCACCGCGGTGCCGGGGAGCACCGGCTCACTGCCGGTGTCTGCCAGCAGCCTCACGGGGAGCATCGGGCTCACCCCTCTCGCTTCCGGGTGCGGCGCCGGTCCCCGGGCCGGTCGGCCGGGAGCGGGCCTGGTGGAAGGCGGCGAAGCGGTCCGCGTAGTGGAAGGCGGCGATGCGGTCGTCGTGCTGCGAGTTGAGCAGGTGGATCAGGAGCACGCCCAGGGCGATCATCGCCAGGAGCACGAGCACGTTCACAAAGATCTCCATGGCCGCTCACATCCACTTCGGCTGACCCGGTATCGCGGCGGCGACTGCCGGAATGCGGGGACGTGAGGCCGGATCGCGCGCCTCATGCCCTCCTTCGGAGTCCCAGACCGCTTCCACGGCCCGGTCGGTCTCGGCCACCGTCCGCAGGCGTGCCGCCTCCTCCATCAACCGGCTCGCGGTCGATGTGCCCAGGGGGTCGCTCGCGGCGGCCATCAGCCAGGCGGCCGAGGCGGGAGGCGTCCGCGGTGGGATCACCAGGAGGTCCCAGCGGCCCACTTGGTACGAGAGCAGCATCAGCTCGTGCGGGTCCTGTTCGGCCAGGAACCAGCCCACCTTCACCACATGCCCGGCGACGGGCACCTTGCGCGGGAAGACCGGCCAGTAGGTGGGATTCACCGTGACCCGGGTGATGCGCCCCCACAGCGGATCGAGCACGGCCGTCAACGCGGGAAGTTCCGCGTCGAGATCGCGGGAACGGGGCCACCAGGCGCCGTCCAGCAGAGCCGGTGCGGGACCGACGGGAGCCAGCGACAGGCGGAGATACGAGGAGTACGAGGACGAGGTCCGGTCTTCGAGTGTCGGCGGCGGGTAGGAAACGGTCGCAGTCATGACGCGAACCCTGCCCCGGGCCGGCCGGAACCGGCCCGGTGTAATCGATCGCCGAAAACGACAGAGGCGTGGAAGCCGGTGCGCGGAATATCCTCGGTACCTTCAGCGTACTCTTCGGCCGAGCCGAACGGACCGTTCCGCGACGGCGGTCACCGAAAGGAGCTATCCGGCTTCCGGCGCGTCCGCAACGACTTCGGCCCACACCGTCTTGCCGGTGGGCGTGCGGGGTTCCGTTCCCCAGCGCGCGGCGAGCACCGCCACGAGGAGCAGGCCGCGCCCGGACTCGTCCTCCGGCCGGGCGACGGTCTGCGAGCCGAACCGGGGCTGTCGCGCGGAAGCGTCCGCCACTTCGATGCGGATCAGCCGCGTTCGCACGTCGAGGGCGATACGGAGGTGAAAGTCCCGGCCGGGCGCCCGGCCGTGCCGTACGGCGTTGGCGGCCAGCTCGGCGACCAGCAGTGCGGCCACGCCGGACGTGTCCGATGACGGCGGGTAGCCCCAGTCGGTCATGCAGAGCGCCGTGAGATGCCGGGCGAGCCGTGCGCCTCGGGGTGACGACGTGAACTGGGCGGAGAACACGCGGCTTTCGACCGCACCAGCGGGAAGGTCGTCCTCCTCCGCGGGCGGCTCCGCCGGTGCCCTCGATGCCGTCCCGGGTTTCGGCCCGGGTTTCGGCCCGGGTTTCGGCCCGGGTTTCGGCCCGCCTGGTGGCGTACTCGTCGTCGTCCTCGGCACGGTGGCGTCCATCGCAGCCCCTTCGTCGTAGCGGCCAACCCACAGCGTGTGCGAGTCATGACTTTCCGTATACGAGAGGTGTCACTCGGGCTTACGCTCAAAAGGTGACCGAGCGTTTACCGTTCGGGCCGTGAGGAAGGGAAGTCGCTTCGTGGTCAACGAAATTGACCCGGGATCATCGATGGCGGCACCGTTCGGACCGCGCACACCCGGCCGCGGCACGGCCCGGAGTCGGGCCGGCGTCACGCCAGGCTGTCGAGTTCACGAAGGAGGCGGGCTCCCTCGCGGGTCATGACCTCCGGGTCGCGCAGAGCGTTGGAGAGCAGCGACATGCCCTGGTAGGCGCCGACGAGCGCCAGCGCGTGCCCGTCGGGTTCGGGCACCCCGATCTGGCGGTACTGCTGTTCCACCCACTCCAGCAGCTGCCGGATGACCTGGCCGACCGAGAGATCGAGACCGCCCTCGGCGCGTTTGTCGAGTTCGACGGCGAGGGTGCCCGTGGGGCAGCCGTAGCGGGCCGCGACGTCACGCGCGCCGACCCAGGCCGTGACGAGGCCCTTGAGGCGTTCGCGCGGGTCCGGAAGCCGGTCGAGCCGGCCCGTGAGTTCCTTCAGGTACTCGGTGTGCTGGGAGAGGGCCGCCTCGACCAACTCGTCCTTGGTCTTGAAGTAGTAGTACACGTTTCCGGCCGGGACGTCGGCGGCGCGGGCGATGTCGGCGATGGTCGTGCGCTCCACGCCCTGCTCGTGCAGGATCCGGGCGGCGGCGGCCATGAGCCGCTGCCGTTTGCCGGCGTCCTTCGCCCGAGGACTTCGGGAATTCACTGAGTCAGTCACCCGACTAACTATAGACAGCCGCCCACCCGGCCGTGCTAGCGTCTTGCCCCACGGAGTTAGTCAGCCAACTAACTCATCACCGAAGCTGGGGGAACGACATGATCGTGGTGACTGGTGCGACCGGGAACGTCGGACGAGCGCTGGTGCGGCTGCTCACCGAGGCGCGGGTGCCGGTGACGGCCGTGGCCCGGCACATCACCGACGCCGACGTCCTGCCGGGGGTGCGGGCGGTGACCGCCGACCTGGCCGAGCCGGCCGGCCTGCGGTCCGCGTTCGAAGGGGCGGAGGCACTGTTCCTGCTGGTGGCGGGCGAGGACCCGCACGGCGTCCTGAAGGAGGCGAAGTCCGCCGGGATCCGCAGGGTCGTGCTGCTGTCCTCGCAGGGAGCGGGGACCCGCCCGGAGACCTACCGGCACCCGCGCCTCTTCGAGGAGGCCGTACGGGACTCCGGGCTCGCGTGGACGGTCCTGCGGTCGGGCGGCATGGCGACCAACGCCTTCGCCTGGGCCGAGTCGATCCGCACACGGCGGGAGGCCGCGGCGCCCTTCGGGGACGTCGGCCTGCCGTTCATCGATCCCGACGACGTGGCCGCGGTCGCCGCCGTCGCCCTGCGCCGGGACGCTCACCCGGGCGCCGTCTACACCCTGACCGGTCCCGCACCGACCACCCCGCGCGAGCGTGCCGCGGCCATCGCGGCCGCGCTGGGCGAGCCGGTGCGGTTCACCGACCAGGCCCGGGAGGAGGCCCATGCGCTGATGGCGCGGTTCATGCCGCTGCCGGTGGTCGAGGGCACGCTGGCGATCCTGGGCGAACCGACCGAGGACGAGCAGCGGGTGAGCCCCGATGTCGAACGCGTCCTGGGCCGGGCGCCGGGCACCTTCGCCGCCTGGGCCGAACGCAACACCGCGGCCTTCCGGTGAGCGCGCGGTGGGCGCCGCGATGAGCACGCCGTGGGCGCCACGATGAGTACGCCGTGGGCGCCGCGATGAGCACACGAGGGCACTCCGGTGAGCCCGCGGGGTGCACTCCGATGAGTACTCAGGTGGGCACTCCGGTCGGGGATTTCCTCGCCGAACCGCAGGTGGCGACCCTGACCACCCTGCGTCCCGACAACTCGCCGCACGTCGTCGCGGTGCGCTTCACCTGGGAGGGCCGGACGGGGACGGCCCGGGTCCTGACCGTGGACACCACACGCAAAGCCAGGAACGTCATCGCCGGGCCGGGCGGTCGCGCGGCGCTCTGCCAGGCGGTGGGGTTCCGGTGGGTGACGTTGGAAGGACTCGCCATCGTGCACGACGCACCCAGGCGAGTGGCCGAAGGCATACGCCGTTACACCGCGCGCTATGGAACGCCGCCTCCCGCCCCGCCCGGCCTCGTGGTCATCGAGATCGCGGTTGATCGCATCACCCGGCTCAACCTCCGATAAGGGACTGAACCATGCCTGTACAGCACATCCTCGACTCGACCATGTACCACCGGGAGTCCGGCACCGGGGTGCCCATCGTCTTCCTGCACGGCAACCCGACGTCGTCCTACCTGTGGCGGGACGTCATGCCGGCCGTGGGATCCGGACGGCTGCTGGCCCCCGACCTGATCGGTATGGGCGAGTCGGGCAAACCCGCCCTCGACTACACCTTCGCCGACCACGCCCGTTACCTGGACGCCTGGTTCGACGCGCTCGATCTGCGCGACGTGATCCTGGTCGGGCACGACTGGGGTGGCGCGCTGGCCTTCGACTGGGCCGCGCGCCACCCGCACCGGGTGCGCGGCATCGCGTTCACCGAGACCATCGTCAAGCCGATGGCCTGGGCCGAGTTCCCCGAAGGCGGCCGGGAGCTGTTCCGGGCGATCAAGACGCGGGGCGTCGGCGAGTCCATGATCCTCGACGACAACGCCTTCATCGAGCAGGGCCTGCCCGGCAGCTCCGCCACGGCGCTCACCGAGGGCGACCTCGATGTCTACCGCAAGCCGTACCCGACCCGGGAGAGCAGGCTGCCGCTTCTTCGGTGGCCGCGCTCGATGCCGCTGGGCGGCGAGCCTGCCGACGTGGTGGCCCGGATCGAGGCGTACGACCGGTGGCTGAAGGCCAGCGTGGACGTGCCCAAGCTGCTGCTCACGTTCGCGCCCGGACCGGGGGCGATGATGCACGAGGGCATCGTCGCGTGGTGCGCGGCGAACATCGCCGGCCTGGAGATCGAGCACTCCGAAGCCGTCGCCGGGCATCACACGCCGGAGGACCAGCCCGTGCTGATCGCCAGGGCCATCTCGGCCTGGGCGGACAGACTCGGCCTTCGCCTCTCGTGAAGCGCCGTCTTCGGGGTGCGGTGGTACGGAATCGACGGCGGAGTCCGGGGTTCGGTGAGCGTCTGGACTCGCGGATCCGTACCGATGTGCGGGTCCGGGGAACCCTCCGGGGGTATCGTCGGCGGACAGGTGCTCGATGAGCTGACGAACCGACGAGCTGACGAGCAGACCGACTGACGGGCAGAAGGAAGGCAGACGTGGACGGCAGGCGGAGGCGGGGGCCGGGAGTGGCTCGGCTGCTCGTGCTGTGCGCCGTCCTGCTGGGGCTGTTCTTCATGCACGGGGCTCCGGCGAACGCCGCCGAGGGCTGCCACGGCTCGACGGCGATGGTCATGTCTCCGGGCACGGGGCACGGCGAGGACGTCCGCATGGACGCTGCCGCCCTGCGTCCCCCGGGTGCCACGGCACCGGGCGCCTCGGCCATGGCCCCGACGGCTCCCCCTGCCCACGGCGTCGCCATGCCGGGGATGAGCGGAGAGCTGTGCGTGTCCACGCCGGCCCGCGACCGGACGCCCCTGCCCGCGACGGGCCTGCTCGCGCTCCTCGGCCTGGTGGCCCTGGTGGCGTGGCATCCGACGGGGCGGTCCGGTGTCTTCGGGGAACCGGCCAGGCGCGGCCCGCCCCTATACGGGCGCCATCTCCTCCTCCAGGTGTGCGTCGCGCGGACGTGACGGACGCCCGCCGGAGTCCGGCCGTTCGGCCCCTCCGGCCAGGTGTCCTGTTCACCCGCGCGCCACCGGTGTGGTGCGCCCACCCGGAAAGACCCCTGAAATGTTCACTTCCCCGCGTTCCTCCGCACCCCGGCGTGCCCTCTCGGCGGCCGCTACGGCGGCTGTTCTCGCGCTGACGCTCGCGGCCTGTGGCTCCGGCGACCCGAAGGACTCGTCCATGCCCGGGATGCACCACGGCAGCGGTTCCGCCGCCGCGTCGTCCTCCGCGTCGTCCTCCTCGTCGTCCTCCTCCGGGCGGTTCAACGGCGCGGACGTGACGTTCGCGCAGCAGATGATCCCGCACCACCAGCAGGCCGTGGAGATGGCGGAACTGGCCGAAGGCCGCGCCTCCGACCAGGACGTCAAGGACCTGGCCGCCGCGATCGAAAAGGCACAGGACCCCGAGATCAGCACCATGCGAGGGTGGCTGAAGTCCTGGGGCAGGCCGGGTTCGTCCACGGCGAGCGGCATGCCCGGTATGCAGCACGGTGCGGGCGGCACGGACATGGCCGGGATGATGTCCGACGAGCACATGACGGCACTGAAGGCCGCCCAGGGCACCGCCTTCGACAAGATGTTCGCCCAGATGATGATCGACCACCACGAGGGTGCGATCACCATGGCCGAGGACGAACAGAAGAGCGGCCGCAGCGCCGACGCCAAGAAGCTGGCCGGCACCGTCATCACGAACCAGACGGCCGAGATCGCGAAGATGAACAGGATCCTCGGCCGGCTCTGATCCGGGGCGGCACCGTTCGCGTCCCGCGATGAGCCCACCCTGGGCCTGATCCTCGGGGCCCGGTCATGCCAGTGGCACCACCGCCGGCATGACCGGTACGCGGCGCGCCGCGCCCCTACTCGCATCGCCGGTACACACGTCGCGGCGCACCACCACTGGCATGCCGGTGCGCCGCGCGGCTTGGCCGCGATCGTCGCCACGAGGGTCGGCGGATACACCGAGCCGACACCGTACGAAAATACGCGCGGGAATCTGCCTGTCGGCCAGATGAATTACGGCGGAGTATCCGGAGCATTTGTCGACCGCACTACCGCAATCACCGGATGCGGCCAAGCGGATTCACCGGCATTTCCTCCGGGCCGTCGGATCGCAGCCGCGGCGGCGCACAAACGAGCCGAGGCCCGCACCTTGCGGTGCGGGCCTCGGCCACGTGATGCTTCGTCCGGGTTAGGCCGGGACGATGTTCTCCGCCTGCGGGCCCTTCTGGCCCTGCGTGACGTCGAACGTCACCTTCTGGCCTTCCTGCAGCTCGCGGAAGCCCTGGGTGGCGATGTTCGAGTAGTGGGCGAAGACGTCAGCGCCGCCACCGTCCTGCTCGATGAAGCCGAAACCCTTTTCCGCGTTGAACCACTTCACGGTACCAGTAGCCATGTCATTCTCCTTCGGGGCAGTACTGGAGGCCCCACACTGTGTGAGGTCTCGCGTCGCCGCGATGATTGCCCTGCCCGGAGAACCGGAAATCCAGAGATGCATGGCCGGGGTTAACCGGCGAAAACACTCAAAATGCTTGGGAACCAAAACTGCAACTGAAATCGACACTAGCACGGACCGGCGCGTGAGGCACGGTTGTGAATGTCACTCCACCCGGGGGAATGAAAAATCGTCTACCCGCCGTACAGGTTTCCTCCGTCCCCGGCAGCAGACATTTTCGTCCGACCGACGGGTAACGGCGGCGGTGGCACCGCGGCGGGAACGAGGCCGGCCGCCTGCCGCCCCGTTCCCCTCGCCGGTCTCCGGTGTCACCATTCCGGTCGAGGGGCGCGCGCCCCCAGTGGCGGGGGGAGGCGGTTCATGGCGGCGGAGGTGTTCCTGCGGCGGCTGAGCCGGTGGCAGGCCGAGCAGCAGCGCAACGACATCGGCGACGTCCACGTCATGGTGTACCGCGGTGACGTGGGCACCGAGTACCGGGACCGGGAGGACTTCCTCGGCCGGTTCGAGCAGGACGTCCGGCGTCCCGACTTCGACATGGTCGTCGCCGGGGCGGCGCGGCTCGTCGGCTGCGCCTATGGCTTCCACGCCTCCCGCACCGGGGGGTGGTGGTCGGGGTTCGACGGAGAACTCCCGCCGGACATCGAGGAGTTCACCGCCTCCGGGCGGGTGTTCGTGCTGGCGGAGCTGATGGTGCTGCCCGCCTTCCGGCGCCAGGGCATCGCCACCCGGCTGCGGGAGCGGCTGCTGGAACGACGGCCCGCGGACCTGGTGGTGACCACCCTGGACCTCGACGGCGACGACGCTCCCACCGAGGCCGCCGGTCACGTGCTGCGGGCCTGGGGCTGGTCGCGGCTGGGCACCCTGGCCCCCGGCCCCGGGGCCGCCCCGCGCGAGGTGTGGATCCACCGGCCGCCCGGCTGACCACGCAGACCGCCGACTGCCGATACCGACAGGTCGCTACCGACAGCCGGCCCCGACAGCCCCGGCCGCCCGAGTCACGGGCGACGTCGCAGGCGCGGACGGTCGAAGACGTCGCAGGCGCGGGCGGTCGAATCGGCCGCCCTTGCTCCATATGCACGCGCCGGACGGAACCCTAAAGGTCCCTTAACACCGGATACGCCCACGGTCCGCTCTCTCCGGTTCGTCCCCCTGCATACGCTCCCGCCGTGTTCAACGTGACCGGGATCCTGAAGCGTCTGGTGATCGGCCGGGCCATGCGGAGCGAGGAGCTGCACGAGGCCCTGCTGCCCAAGCGGCTCGCCCTGCCGGTCTTCGCCTCCGACCCGCTGTCCTCGGTGGCGTACGCGACCCAGGAGATCCTGCTCGTCCTCACCCTCGGCGGCCTCGCCTACCTCCACTTCACGCCGTGGATCGCGGCGGCGGTCGTGGCCCTGATGGCGGTCGTCGTGCTGTCGTACCGCCAGGTCGTGCACGCGTATCCGAGCGGTGGCGGCTCGTTCGAGGTCGTGTCCACGAACCTGGGCCCCTCGACCGGTCTGGTCGTCGCGGCCTCACTGCTCGTCGACTACGTCATGACCGTGGCGGTCTCGGTCGCCTCCGGCGTCGACAACATCATCTCCGCCGTTCCCCGGCTCGCCGAGTACCGCGTCCCGCTGGCCCTCGTCTTCGTCGCGCTCCTGACCGCCGTCAACCTGCGGGGCCTGCGCGAGTCGGGGCGGGCCTTCGCCGCGCCGACGTACCTCTTCATCGGCGGCGTGCTCGTCATGGTGGTCACGGGGCTGATCCGGTACGCCCTCGGGGACCCGCCGGTCGCCGAGAGCGCGCGGTACGGGATCACCCCCGACCCCGGGGACGCCCACCTCACGGGCCTGGCGCTGACCATGCTGGTGCTGCGCGCGTTCTCCTCCGGCTGTACGGCGCTGACCGGCGTGGAGGCGATCTCCAACGGCGTACCCGCCTTCCGCAAGCCCAAGTCGAAGAACGCCGCCGCGACCCTGGTGGCCATGGGCACCCTCGCCATCGTCATGTTCGTCGGCGTCACCGCGCTCGCACTGATCGCCAAGGTGCGCATCACGTCCGACGCCTGCCGCCTGACGGGGCTGCCGGGCGACTGCGCCTCCTACACCCAGCGGACGGTCATCGCGCAGATCGCCGCCGCGGTCTTCGGCGGCGAGCACAGCGTCGGCTTCTACGTCATCCAGGCCGCGACCGCCCTCGTCCTGATCCTGGCCGCCAACACGGCCTTCAACGGCTTCCCGCTGCTCGCCTCGATCCTGGCCCAGCACCGCTATCTGCCCCACCAGTTGCACAACCGCGGCGACCGGCTCGCCTTCTCCAACGGCATCCTCGCCCTGGCGGTCGTCGCCGCACTGCTGCTGTGGGGCTTCCGGGCGAGCGTCACCAGCCTCATCCACCTCTACATCCTGGGCGTGTTCACCTCCTTCACGCTGTCCCAGCTCGGCATGGTCCGGCACTGGAACCGCGAGCTGCGCGTGGAGCGCGACGGGGCGCTGCGCAGACGGCACCACGTCGCGCGGGTCATCAACGCGGTGGGCTCGGTCGTCACCGGGCTCGTCCTGGTGATCGTGCTGGCGACCAAGTTCACGCAGGGCGCGTGGCTGGCGGTGCTCGCGGCCGTGGTGCTGTGGGTGATGATGCGCGGCATCCGGCGGCACTACGACACCACGGCGGCGGAGCTGGCGGTGACCGACCCGAAGATCGAACTCAGGCCCCCTTCAAGGGTGTTCGGGATCGTCCTCGTCTCCACCCTGCACAAGCCGACGCTGCGGGCGCTGGCGTACGCGCATGCCCTCAAGCCCGACCGGCTGGAGGCGCTGACGGTCTCCGTCGACCGGGACTCGGCGACGGAGCTGGAGCGGCGCTGGGAGGAGTACGACATCGACGTACCGCTGAAGATCCTCGACTCGCCCTACCGCGAGGTGACCCGGCCGGTCATGGAGTACGTGCGCTCCGTCCGCCGCGAGAGCCCGCGCGATGTCGTCGCCGTGTTCATCCCCGAGTACGTCGTCGGCCACTGGTGGGAGAACCTGCTGCACAACCAGTCGGCGCTGTGGCTCAAGAGCCGGCTGCTGTTCACCCCGGGTGTGATGGTCATCAGCGTGCCGTGGCAGCTCAGCTCCTCGGCCCGCGCGGACCACCCGCCGGCGCGGGCGCCCGGGTCGGTGCGGCGGGGGGAGCCGCAGGGGGATCAGCGGGGGCCGGTGGGGGTGCGGGACCGGTAGGGCGCGGGGCCGACGAGGCGTGCGCCCCCGCGGTGGATCACCGCGGCCGGGCCTGGCTCACCACGACCGCGCCGCCTCCAGCAAGTGGTCCCGCACCCGGGCCACATGAGGGTTGCCGAAGGCACCGGGGCGCTGCGCGAGGAAGCTGGTGTTGATCGGCGGGTCCTCGGGGTCGGCCAGGAGGACCAGCGCGCCGGAGGTCAGCTCGTCGGCGCACAGATAGCGCGGCAGCACGCTGAACCCGGCGCCGCCCGCGACGGCCGCCCTGACCCCGCGCAGATCGGGCACCGTGACGGCCGCCTGGCAGTTGAGGCGCCGGCCGAAGACGTGCCGCCAGTAGCGCCGGACGATCGGCAGATCCTCGGCGTACGTCACCAACGGCACCTCGTGCAGCACACCCGGACCGTCCGCCGCGAGCCGCTCCCCGATCCGCTCGGCCCAGACGGGAGCGGCGACCAGGACGAACTCCTCGTCCGCCAGCGGCACCGCTGTCAGGGTGCGGCCGCGCGGCCTGCTGGTGGCGACGACCAGGTCGTGGCGGCCCGCGCGCAGTTCGTCGAGGAGCGCGTCGGTCAGCCCCGTGGTCACCCGCAGCCGTACGCCCTGCGCGAGAAGCGGGCCGAGGGCGGGCAGCGCGACCGTGCTGAGCCATTCGGCGGGCCCGGCCAGATGGACCGGTTCGGCCCGCGTCTCCTCGAGGGTGCCCTGTCCCGTGGCCGCCGCGAGGGCGTCGAGCGGGGCGGCGACGCGGGCGGCGAGTTCGTCGGCGACCGTGGTCGGCGCGACCCCGCGCGGCAGCCGTTCGAACAACTCCCGCCGCGTCTGCCGCTCCAGGGACCGGATCTGGGTGGTGACCGTGGGCTGGGAGAGTCCCAGGAGGTGGGCGGCGGCGGTGAAGGAACCGGACCGGTAGACCGCGAGGAACGTGCGCAGGAGGTTGAGGTCGGCGGGTGCGGGCGCGGCGGCCGGCCCATCAGGAATCTCATGGCTCACGACAGCGAGCGTAGAACCCATGCGGATTTCTATGGCAGCCATCGGATCTGTCATTGGAAACCAGCCGTCGTCCGTCCTACGTTCGACACGTCCGACACGTTCGGCTCGTCGCCGCACTCCCCCTCCACCACTCAAGGAAGCGCACCCCATGTCGAAGATTCTGTTCGTCGTCACCGGCGCCGACCACTGGACCCTGGCCGACGGCACCAAGCACCCCACCGGCTTCTGGGCCGAGGAGGCCGCCGCCCCGTACGAGGCGTTCAAGGCGGCCGGTCACGAGGTCGTCGTCGCCACCCCCGGCGGTGTCGCGCCCACCGTGGACCAGGGCAGCCTGGCCCCCGAGGTCAACGGCGGTCAGGAAGGCGCCGACCGGGTCGCCGCCACGCTGGCCTCCTTCTCCGAGCTCCAGCACCCCGTCGCGCTGGAGGACGTCGACCTCGACGAGTACGCCGCCGTCTTCTACCCCGGTGGCCACGGCCCGATGGAGGATCTCGCGGTCCATGCCGGCTCGGGACGGCTCCTGACCCTCGCCCTGCGCTCCGGCAAGCCGCTCGGGGTCGTCTGCCACGGCCCGGCCGCGCTGCTCGCCGCCACGGACGGGGACGGCGCCAACGCCTTCGCCGGCTACCGCGTCGCCGCGTTCACCAACGCCGAGGAGATCCAGGCCGGGCTCGCCGACAAGGCGAAGTGGCTCCTCCAGGACCGTCTCGTCGAGGCGGGCGTCGACGTCCGGGAGGGCGAGCCGTGGGCGCCGCACGTCGTCGTCGACCGCAACCTGGTCACCGGCCAGAACCCGGCCTCTTCCGCCCCGCTGGCCACGGAACTGCTGAAGAAGCTGGCCTGAGAAACCGGCCCGGGGAGCGGAGAACCCGTCCCGAACGAGGGACGGGCCCGTCAGCCGTCGGCGGCGGCTGCTTCCCCGGGCTCGGGCGGCCGGCGCCGGCGGCCCCGAGGAGGCGTCGCCCGACGGCCTCGGCGGCCTCCCGGAGTTCGCGCGGCCCGACGATGCGGAACGGGGCCTTGATCACCGTGAGTTGTTCGGCGTACCAGTCCGGTTCGTCGGTCGTGGCCACGAGGCGGGTCGTGTGCGCGTCGATCGGTTCCCGGCGGCCCAGGTTCCGCGGGAGCCACTCCGCGACCGTGTCCGCGGGGGCGTCGATCACGACCTCCACCTGGTACTTGCAGCCGTCGGCAAAGTGTTCCTCCAGCGTCTCCACCGGGTCGAGACCGGCCGGCGGGGTGAACGTCTCCTCGAGTACGTCGACGGAGGCGACCCGGTCCACCCGCAGGACGCGTCTGGCGTTCCTCGTGTGCGACCAGGTGTGCGACCAGGTGTGCGACCAGCACAGGAGGTACCACCGGCCGTGGCGTACGACGACGCCCCACGGGTCGACCTCCATGACCCGCCGGGCGCGTCCGGTAGCCGAGCCGCAGTCGGCGGTGCGCGGCGCACGACCGGACGAGGACGGCCGTGGTCTCGGGGCGCGGGCTCACGGCAGCGGGGTCCCGGCCCCGGGCGCTCACCCCGCGGACCGCCTCGGCCAGGCCCGCGACCGGTTCCGGGAGCACGCGCATGATCTTGCCGACGGCGCTGCCCACGGGGCCGTCCGCGTCGGCGGCGTCATGGTCGCCGTCCAGTACGGCCATCACCAGCCCGAGGGCCTCGGCCGCCGTGAACGTCAGGGGTGCGGCGAGGGCGGCGGGCCTAACCGCTCACGGCCCATCGCACTCCTGCGACCACGCCCAACAAGAGCACCGGAAGCATCCACCACCATGGCGTGGCCCTCCGCACCGAAGGCACCAGCCACAGGGCCGCCGCGGCACCGGCTGCCGCGATGGTGAGGACGCAGGACAGAACGATTCCGGCGTACGCGTCGTCGTCCCAGGTGCCGGACGGACTGATGGTCAATGCGGTCCAACAGAAGTAGGCGGCGATGAGCGTGAGAAGGGTGAGGGGTACAGCGAGGACCAGACGGAGGCAACCGCGGTCGTCGTCCACGTGGGAAGGGCTGGTCATCAGCGCAGTGCGTTCCTTGCCTCGTCCAGATTGTTCGTGAACCCACGCCCACCATGTCCGGCGGCAGCCCCGAGTTCCGTGCCGCAGCCTTGATGATCTCCTTGTTCGCCGCGATCCAGTCGGCCCGTTCCTGAGCGTTTGAGGGCGGGCTCCAGTAGCTGTCCTTGGCTCCATCCCGCCGAGGGCGGAGCCCCTCCGATCTCCCGCCAGGGGCGGAACGCATCCGGTCTCCCCGTCGGGGGCAGGCCGCCGGGCCCGTTCGACGCCCCCCCCCGGCCGCTCGGCATGCCGGCACCAGACCTCTTTCGGCCAGGCACGCCACCGCCTCGATGCCCCGCTGCCACCCGCCCATTCGGTCTTAACGGAAGCTTGATGCGTTCGGCCCATGCATCCATGAGCCCCTGGGTCACTCTCTGCATACGCTGTTTCCGCCGTCTCCTCGATGGCCGGAACCGTTCGCAAAGCCGTACGTCAGGAGAGCCCGCAGATGGCCGCCACCGTCCCACGCGACCGCACGAAGCGACTGCGGGCGTGGATGCTGGAGGGGCTGTCCGACATGGCCAGGCCCCCGCAGGGGCCGCACGCCCCGCCCGAGCCCGCGCACAAGGGGCAGCGCTGGTGGCGGGTCATGTGCCTGACCGGTGTCGACTACTTCTCCACGCTCGGCTACCAGCCGGGCATCGCCGCCCTGGCGGCCGGGCTGCTGTCGCCCGTCGCGACGATCGTGCTGGTGATCGTCACCCTGGCGGGCGCGCTGCCCGTGTACCGGCGGGTCGCCGAGGAGAGCCCGCGCGGTGAGGGCTCGATCGCGATGCTGGAGCGGCTGCTGTCGTTCTGGAAGGGCAAGCTCTTCGTCCTGACGCTGCTGGGCTTCGCCGCCACCGACTTCCTGATCACCATCACCCTTTCGGCGGCGGACGCCTCCACCCACCTCGTCGAGAACCCGCATCTGACGAGCGCCCTGCACGGCTACCAGATGCCGATCACCCTGTTCCTGGTGGCACTGCTCGGCGCGGTGTTCCTCAAGGGCTTCCTGGAGGCGATCGGGGTCGCGGTCGCCCTGGTGGGCCTCTACCTGGCGCTGAACGTGGTGGTCGTGGTCGCCGGCCTGTGGCACGTGGTCACGGCCGGCCATGTGGTCACCGACTGGTCCACCGCGCTGACCGCCGAGCACGGAAACGTTTTTGCCATGGTCGGCGTGGCCCTGCTGGTCTTCCCGAAGCTGGCGCTCGGCCTCTCCGGCTTCGAGACCGGCGTCGCGGTCATGCCGCATGTCGCGGGCGACGCCGGCGACACGGAGGACCGGCCGGCCGGCCGCATCCGGGGCACGAAGAAGCTGCTGACCACGGCCGCCGTCATCATGAGCGCGTTCCTGATCTGCACGAGCTTCATCACGACGCTCCTCATCCCGGAGAGCGAGTTCGAAACCGGCGGCCAGGCCAACGGCCGCGCCCTCGCGTACCTGGCCCACGAGTACCTGGGCGGCGCCTTCGGGACGGTGTACGACGTCTCGACGATCGCCATCCTATGGTTCGCCGGCGCCTCCGCGATGGCCGGCCTGCTCAACCTCATGCCCCGCTATCTGCCCCGCTACGGCATGGCCCCGCACTGGGCGCGCGCCGTCCGCCCGATGGTCATCGTCTTCACGCTCGTCGGCTTCCTGGTGACGTGGATCTTCGACGCGAACGTCGACGCGCAGGGCGGCGCGTACGCCACCGGTGTGCTGGTGCTGATCAGCTCCGCCGCGATCGCGGTGACCATCGCGGCGCGCAAGGCGGGCCAGCGCAACGCGGCTATCGGCTTCGCGGTGATCTCGGCGGTCTTCCTCTACACGACCGTCGTCAACGTCATCGAACGCCCGGACGGCGTCAAGATCGGTGCCTGTTTCATCGCGGGCATCATCCTCGTCTCACTGCTGTCCCGGCTGGCGCGCGCCTTCGAACTCCGCGTCACCAGCGTGACGCTGGACGAGCTGGCGCAGCGGTTCGTACGGGACATCGCCAGCCGGAAGATCCGGTTCATCGCCAACGAGCCCGACAACCGCGACATCGCCGAGTACCGCGACAAGATCGAGCAGATCCGGCACGACAACGACATTCCGGCGCAGGAGGACTTCGTCTTCGTCGAGGTGACGGTCCTCGACCCGTCGGAGTTCGAGGCGGGTCTGAGCGTACGGGGCGAGGTCCTGCACGGCCGCTACCGCGTACTGACCCTGGAGTCGTCCTCGATCCCCAACGCGCTGGCGGCCCTCCTCCTGCACGTCCGCGACACCACCGGCGGCACCCCGCACATCTACTTCGAGTGGACCGAGGGCAGCCCCTTCGCCAACTTCCTGCGCTTCTTCCTCTTCGGCCAGGGGGAGGTGGCGCCGGTGACCCGGGAGGTACTGCGGGAAGCGGAACCGGACCGGAGGCGGCGCCCCCGGGTGCACGTCGGCTGAGACCCCGAGCCGGCTCCGGCCGCCGTGCGCAGGCGCCCGGTCACTCCCCCTCCCCCGGCGCACCCCCACCCACGGTGAACCCGATGACCGACCCGCCGCCGCGGCGCCGGTAGGCGAACGGTGTGCCCCCGTGCGACATCGCGACCTCGCGCACGATCGACAGGCCCAGCCCCGAGCCGGGCAGGCTGCGGGCGTCGGCCGCCCGGTAGAAGCGGTCGAAGACGCGCGTCAGGTCGGCGTCCGCGATGCCGGGGCCGCGGTCCCGGACCTCGACGCGCACGCTGCCCGGCCCGACGGCGGCCTCGGACGGCGCCGCGCCGTCCGAACGGGCCGAGCCCGGCGCACGGAGCACCTCCGAACGAGCCGAGCCCGAGGCGCGGAGCACGTCCGAGCGGAGCGAGCCCGAGGCACGGAGCGCCTCCGAACGGGCCGAGTCCGAGGCGCGGGCCGTGTCCGGCCGGGCCGTCCCGGGCCCGCGCACCGTCCCGGCCCCCGCCGCGCCCGTCACCACGATCTCGATCGCCTCCTCGCCGTCGCGGTCGAACTTCGCCGCGTTCTCCACCAGGTTCGACAGCGCCCGCTGCAACGCCGCGGGGCGGCCGTCGGCCGTCGGGTCGCCGGTGACGCGGACGATGACGTCACGGCCCGTGCGGCGGCGGGCCACGATCGCCACGTCCTCCGCGAGGTCTCCCAGGTCCAGCCGCTGCACCGGCTCCGTGTCCGACTGGCCGGCCGCCAGATCCACCAGCTCGTTGACCAGGTCGGTCAGTTCCCGCGACTCGAGGGCCAGGTCGGCGACCAGTTCCTCGCGGGCGGCGGGTGGCAGTTCGTCGATGCGGCGGAGCATCGAGATGTTCGTACGCAGCGAGGTGAGCGGCGTACGGAGTTCGTGGCCCGCGTCCTGGACCAGGCGGCGCTGGTCCTCCTCCGACTGGGCCAGGCGGCCCAGCATGCGGTCGAAGGCGCGGCCGAGCCGGGCCACCTCGTCGCGCCCGGTGACCGGCACCTGAATGCCCAGTCGCCGGGTGCGGGCCACGTCCTCGGCGGCCGCGGTGAGCCGGACCAGCCGCCGCGTTATCCGCCGGGCCAACCACCAGCCGAACAGTCCCGCCGCGATCACAACGCCGCCGACCAGCAGGAACGTCCGCTGCTGAAGCTGGCGCAGCAGATCCTCCGTGTCGCTGAACTGCTGCGCGATCTGCACCGCGCCCCGCCCGTGGCCGAGGGAGACGGCCGCCACCCGGTAGAAGTCGCCGGCCACCTCGACCTCCTTGTGCTCCGCCAGCTTCCCGGCCGAGGAGGCCTCGGCGACCTGCCGGTCCGCGGCGGCCACCGGCAGCACCGGGTGCCCCCGGTCCGCGACCGCGCCACCGGGGCCGAGCACCTGCACGTCCGTACGGCTGGGCCGGATGATGTCGTCGAGCGGGCCGTCGTGGTCGGGGTCGGAGGAGGCGAAGTCCTCGGGGTCCAGTGCGTCGTGCCGCACCTGTTCGCGCAGGTCGTGCACGACCTGCGCGAACACGGTCTGCTGGTCCAGGCGGACCAGCCGGGCGGCGGCGTCGTAGCTCAGGAAGCCGACGAGGACGGTCACCCCGACGGCCACCGCCGCGAACGACAGCGTGAAGGTGGCGCGCAGTGAGGAGATGCCGCGCAAGCGCGTGCGCAGGCTCCGGGGCAGCCGGGACACCAGGGGCACTCAGTCCTCCCTCAAGACGTACCCCACGCCCCGCACCGTGTGGATGAGCGCTGGAGCCCCCGGCTGGTCGAGCTTGCGCCGCAGATAGCCCACGTACACGGCGAGGTTCTTGGAACCCGGGCCGAAGTCGTAGCCCCAGATGCGGTCGTAGATGGTGGTGTGGTCGAGGACGATGCCCGCGTTGCGGACGAGCAGTTCCAGGAGGTCGAACTCGGTGCGCGTGAGCTCCACCTCACGCTCCCCGCGCCAGGCGCGCCGGGCCTGCACGTCCATCCGCAGCCCCGCCACGGACACCTGCCCGCTGGGCGACGGCTCCTCCTTCGGCGCGTCGAGGGAGGCGTTCCCGGTGCGGCGCAGCAGGGCCCGCAGCCGTGCGAAGACCTCCTCCACGTCGAACGGCTTCACCACGTAGTCGTCGGCGCCCGCGTCCAGACCCGCGATCCGGTCGGCCGTCTCCACCAGCGCGGTGAGCATCAGGATCGGGGTGCGGTCGCCCTCGGCGCGCAGCACGCGGCACACCTGGAGGCCGTCGATGCCCGGCATCATCACGTCGAGCAGGAGCACGTCGGGCGGGGTGCGGTGGGCCTGGGCCAGCGCCTCGACCCCGTCGGCGACGGCGGTCACCGCGTAACCCTCAAGCGTCAGCGCGCGTTCCAGGGCATGACGGATGGCGCGGTCGTCCTCGGCGAGCAGAACTGTCTGGGTCACCCCGCCAGTCTGCCAAGGCCGCGGCGGCATACCACCTGATGAGCCGGGGCGCGGGTGGGCTTCTTACCCGCCTCTCACCGCGGCCGGGCCAGTGACTTACCTCGTCCGGTCACTGTGTCCCCCATGTCAGGCGCGTCCAGAAGGACCGAGGCCGCGCAGGGGAAGGCACTGAATGAAGCGGATGACACGCATGACGAGCCGCGCCGGGCGCAGGAAGATCGTGTTCCTGCTGCACAACGCGTATGCCATCGGCGGCACCGTCCGCACCACCCTCAACCTCGCCTCGGCGCTGGCCGAGCGGCACGACGTGGAGATCGTGTCGATGTCCCGGCACCGCGCCGAGCCGCGCTTCGCCGTCGACCCGCGGATCACCCTCGTCCCCCTGGTGGACACCCGCGAGGGCAGCGCCGACCTGGCGGACCCGGCGTACGCGCGGGAGGCCGTCGACTTCCCGGTGGCCGACAAGCGCCACCACCAGTACACGCGCCTCACCGACCTGCGGGCGCGGGCGTATCTGGAGAGCTGCGACGCGGACGTCGTCATCGGCACCCGGCCCGGCATCAACGTGTACATCGCCCTCGGGCCGCGCCGTGCGCTGCGCATCGCACAGGAGCACCTGCGGCACGACGCGCACGCCAAGCGGCTGCGCACTGTTCTCGCGCGCCACTACCGGGACCTCGACGCGGTGGTGACGATGACCGGGGCGGACGCGGAGGTGTACCGGACGCGGATGCCCCTGCCCGGCGTCCGTGTGGTGTCGGTGCCGAACATCGTGCCGGAGGTCGGCGTCGCGCCCTCCGACGGCACGGCGAAGGTGATCGCGGCCGCCGGCCGGCTGGTCCCCGGGAAGCGGTACGACGTCCTGCTGGAGGCGTTCTGCGCGGTGGCCGCCAAGGATCCGGACTGGGAACTGCGCATCTATGGAGGCGGGGCCGAGAAGGAGCGGTTGCAGGGGCTGATCGACGGGTTGGGGCTCGCCGGTCAGGCCCGGCTGATGGGGGTGCGTACGCCCATCGAGGCGGAGTTCGCCCAGGCGTCGCTGGTGGTCAGCGCCTCGGACGCGGAGTCGTTCGGGATGACGCTGGTCGAGGCGATGCGCTGCGGGGTGCCCGTGGTCAGCACCGACTGCCCCCTCGGCCCCGCCGAGATCATCACGGACCGCGTGGACGGCCGGCTGGTGCCCGTGCGCGACACCCGCGCCCTCGCCGACGCGATGCTCGACCTGGTCCTGGACGACGATCTGCGCAGGTCGATGGGCGCCGCGGCCCGCGCGAGCGCCCACCGCTACGACCCCGAGCCGATCGTCGACCACTACGAGCGGCTCTTCGCCGAGCTGCGGGCGGCCCGCCCCGGGCGGGCGTGGTCCCGGCAGCGGGAGCGCGCACGGGGCTGGGCCCGCCGCACGGTCCGGGCGGCCCGGCGCCGGCTGCGCGCCTGGGGTGGCGGCCGCCGCCCTGAACTGACGGGGGCGAGGACGCGTACAGCACGGGAGACGTGACCGGACGGCACGCCGGGGGCGGCAGGGTGTGCCGGCCCGGCACTGGAGCTCCGGTCCGTCCAGGGTCCGACCGCCGGACCGCAGACGGAGAGAGGTGGCGCATGACGGCCCATGTGACGGACGAGGACACCGCGGCCGATACGGCCGCGACAGCGGCGGGCGGGGCCACGCGCCCCGCGAGCACGGCCACGACCGCGGCGATCCCCGTCCCGGCCGCACCGGTCCCCGTCACGTCCGTCGCACCGCCCGCGCAGACCCCCATGGCCGGGCCGGGGGCTCCCCCCACCCGGGTGCGGCCTGGGCGGCGGAGGGGGTGGGCCGCAGCGCTTCGGCGGTGGCGGCCCGCCCCCTGGCCCGCGCTCCGGGCCATCGCCGAACAAACCTTTCGGCCCCTCCTGCTGACCGCCTTCCGGCCCACCTTGCTGACCATCGCCACGGCGGGCGCGGCCGCCGGGATCGCGGTCGGCCCCGCGGGCCCCACCGCCACGGTCCCCGCCCATGCCGCGGGCACGAAGACGAGAGCGGGGACCACCGGGACCAAGACCAAGACCGGGACCGGGGCCGGGGCCGGGACCGGGACCGGGGCCGGGACCGGGAACCGGGGCCGGGAACCCGGGACCGAAACCGGGACCGCGACCGGAGCCGAAACCCGCACCGCCCCCCAACGCCCCGCCCCCCTTCCCCCCGGCACCGCCACGGCCCCCTGGCGCCCGAGGTTCCCCCAGGGCCGCGGGCTCGAAGCCGTCTCCCTCCTCTACCTCCTGGTCCAGCTGACCCTCGTCGTCCCGCACCTGGCGCACGTTCTCGGCTGGGACGAGACCGTCTACGTCTCGCAGGTCGACCCCCGCACGCCCGCCGCCTTCTTCAGCGCCCCCCGGTCCCGCGGCATCAGCGTCCTCGTGTCGCCCGTCCTCGCGGTGACCGACTCGGTGCTCGCCCTGCGGATCGCGCTGGCCCTGCTGTCGACGGCCGCGCTGTACGCCGCGTACCGCGTCTGGCGCCCGCTCCTCGGCCCCGCCACGACCGCCCTCGCCGCGCTGGTGTTCTCGGGCCTGTGGATCGCCCAGATCTCCGGCCCGGAGGCGATGCCCAACCTGTGGGTGGCGCTGGGCGCCGTCGCGGCCACCGGCCTGTTCCTGCGCGCGCCCCGGGAACCGAACGCCCGCTGGTGGCTCGCCGCCTGCCTGGCCGGGGTCGCCCTGATGCGCGTACCGGACGCGGCCTGGCTCGGCCTTCCGCTGTTCGCGACCGCCGGGTGCGTACGCTCCCACCGCCGCACCCTGCCGTACCTGCTCGGCGGTCTCGCGGCCGGCGCCACGCAGTGGACCGTGGAGGCGTACAGCCGTTTCGGCGGCGTACCGCAGCGGCTGCACGTCTCCGGCGCCACCGAGGGAGGCATGCACCCGCACCTCAACCTCTTCAACGCCTGGCGCAGCCTCAACGGCCCCGAACTGTGCCGCCCCTGCTCGGGTCCGGTCCACCACCCCGAACTCACCCTCTGGTGGCTGGCGCTGCCCCTGCTCGCGCTGGCCGCGCTGGCCGTCGCCCTGCGCGAGCGGCGCACGGGGGTCCCGGCCGACCGCACGCTCGTCCCGCTGGCCGTCGCGGTCTGCCTCTCCGCGCCGTACCTGCTCCTGCTCAGCTACTCGGCGCCGCGCTTCCTGCTTCCCGCGTACGCCCTGCTGGCGCTGCCGGTCGGCGGGCTGCTCACCCGTGTCGCACGGCCGCGGCCCGCCCTCGCGGTCACGGTGGGCTGTCTGGTCGCCCTGCAACTCGTCGCGCAGTACCCGGTGCTGCACCGGATGACCGCTCAGGTGGCGTCCTTGGACCAGCGCTACCGTGTCGCCGCCGACGAACTGAACGCCCTCGGGCTGCGCGCACCCTGCCTGCTCGTGGGCTCGCACGCGCAGCCGGTGGGGTACGACGCGGGCTGCGCCTCCGCCGCGACGAAGGGCAACAACCGCAACACCACGCCGAGTTCCGTACTGCGGCGGGCCGAGCGGATGCCCACGGCCGTCCTGACGGCCGACGCCCAGCGGCCCCCGCGCTACGCCCGCGACTGGACCCGGCACCCGCTGCCGGGCACCGACGGCTGGACGGCCTGGCTGGCACCGGCCCCGGGTGCCTCCCGCTAGGCGGGCAGCACCCGGGGCCGTAGCCCGCCACCGCTACCGCGTGCGCAGGGCGGCGAGCTGCTGCTCGAAGGGCACCACCTGGAAACCGTCCGTGCGAGACCCGCGGCCGGCGGTCGCGGACTGCGCGACGGTCTCCCGGGGCCGGGGTACGGACCCCTCCGCCGGGGCCGCCGCCGGGCCGTCGGCCGAGACCTCCGCCCCGGCCCGCGGCTGCGCGTCACGCGCCGGCCCCACCGCCGAAACCCCTGACATGAGCCCCGTCATGAGCCCCGCCAGTTCCCCGGCCGCCCGCTCGATCCGCTCGGCCAGCCCCTCCGCTCCCCAGTCCTCCGAGGCCGCGTAGACGCCCGTCGGTACGACCACGGCCCGCAGGTGGGCGAACAACGGGCGCAGCGCGTGCTCCAGGACCAGCGAGTGCCGGGCGGAACCGCCGGTCGCCGCGATCAGCACCGGCTTTCCGGCGAGCACGCCCTGTTCGAGCACGTCGAAGAACGACTTGAACAAGCCGCTGTACGAGGCGGAGAAGACCGGCGTGACGACGATCAGGCCGTCCGCCTCCGTCACCGCCCCGATCGCGGCGGCCAGCGCGCGTCCGGGGAACCCGTTGGTGAAGTTGTGCGCGATCTCGACGGCGAGGTCGCGCAGTTCGACGACCTCCACCTCCGCCGGGACCCTCGCGGCGGTCGCCTTCGCCAGCCGGTCGGCCAGCAGCCGCGTGGACGAGGGCACACTCAGCCCCGCGGAGACCACGACCAGCTTCATCACACCGTCACCTCCTTGGCGGCCGCGGCCGCCGTCACGCGCGACGCGTGCGTCGGCGCGTCCGGCACCTGGGCCGGCCGTCCCTTCGCGAACTCCTCGCGCAGCACCGGTACGACCTCCTCGCCGAGGATGTCGAGCTGCTCCAGGACCGTCTTCAGCGGCAGACCCGCGTGGTCCAGCAGGAAGAGCTGGCGCTGGTAGTCGCCCGCGTACTCCCGGAAGGCCAGCGTCTTCTCGATCACCTGCTGCGGCGAGCCGACCGTCAGCGGCGTCTGGTCCGTGAAGTCCTCCAGCGACGGCCCGTGCCCGTACACCGGCGCGTTGTCGAAGTACGGCCGGAACTCGCGGACCGCGTCCTGCGAGTTGTGCCGCATGAACACCTGCCCGCCGAGCCCGACGATCGCCTGCTCGGGCGTGCCGTGGCCGTAGTGCGCGTACCGCTCCCGGTACAGCTCGACCATCTGCTTCGTGTGGTCGGCCGGCCAGAAGATGTTGTTGTGGAAGAAGCCGTCACCGTAGTACGCGGCCTGCTCCGCGATCTCGGGAGAGCGGATCGAGCCGTGCCAGACGAAGGGCGGTACGCCGTCCAGCGGCCGGGGCGTCGAGGTGAACGACTGCAACGGCGTACGGAACTGGCCCTCCCACGTCACCACGTCCTCGCGCCACAGGCGGTGCAGCAGCGCGTAGTTCTCGATGGCGAGGTTGATGCCCTGGCGGATGTCCTTCCCGAACCACGGGTAGACCGGCCCGGTGTTGCCGCGGCCCATCATCAGGTCCACCCGGCCGTCCGCGAGCTGCTGGAGCATCGCGTAGTCCTCGGCGATCTTCACCGGGTCGTTGGTGGTGATGAGGGTGGTGGAGGTGGAGAGGATCAGCTTCTCCGTGCGCGCGGCTATGTAGCCGAGCATCGTGGTCGGGGACGACGGCACGAACGGCGGGTTGTGGTGCTCGCCGGTCGCGAAGACGTCCAGGCCGACCTCCTCCGCCTTCAGCGCGATCGCGACCATGGCCTTGATGCGGTCGCGCTCGGTCGGCGTCCGACCCGTGGTCGGGTCCGGTGTGACATCGCCGACGCTGAAGATCCCGAACTGCATGGTCGCTCACCCTCCGCAGGTTGTTTACGATTCAACTATACCCTTGAACGACCACACCCCCCGAGGTATTCCACCCCCCGCCGCGGCACGCCCTCCGCCCCGGCGGCGCCGCCTCGGCGGCAATCCCCTCGGCGGCAGTCCCCTCGGCGGCTTTCCACCCGCCCGACCGTCAGTGGCCCGCCCTACGATCCCCTCATGGCCGCTCCACGCCGGGACACCCAAGGCATCGTCGACGCCGCGGAGCTCTTCGCGCGCGTCGACTTCCGGCGCCGCGAGCCCGCCGAGCCGCTGCGCCCGTATCTGGAGCACTACTGGCTGATCGACTGGGACCTGACGCAGCCGTACGCCTCCCATGTCGTCCCGCACCCGTCCGTCAATGTCGTCTTCCAGAAGTACGCGGGCCAGGAGGGCTTCGGCGAGGTCGCGGGCATCGGGCTGGAGCTGTTCACACAGAAGCTCCAGGGGCGGGGCCGGGTGTGCGGGATCAAGTTCCGGCCCGGCGGCTTCCGCCCCTTCGCGCCGGACCACGCGGCGACGGAGTGGACCGGTCGCCGGGTCCCCCTGCCGGAGGTGTCCCCGGGGGCCGACCTCCCGGCCGTCCTCACCCCGGACGACGAGGACGCGCGCGTGGCCGCCCTGGACGCCTTCCTGCTGAGCATCGGCCCGCGGCCCGACCCCCAGGCCGACCTCGCGATGGCCCTCGTCGACCGCATCCGCACCGACCGTACGATCCGTCGCGTCGGCGACTTCGCCCGCGCGGAGGGCGTGTCCGTACGCGTGATGCAGCGCCTGTTCGCCGCGTACGTCGGCGTCGGCCCGAAGTGGATCATCCTCCGCTACCGCATCCACCAGGCCCTGGAGCACGCGGAGAACTCCCGCGAGGTGGACTGGGCGGGCCTCGCCGCCGACCTCGGCTACGCGGACCAGGCCCATCTGGTGCGCGACTTCACCGCGACGGTGGGGGTGCCACCGACGGCGTACGCGGCGGGCCCGCACACCGGCTGATGTCGACCGGAGACAACATCGGCGTTCGAGCGTCCTGGTCGTTCGAGCGCCCTGGGCCCTGTCGTCAGACTCCCGTCCGCTCCGCGACGACAGGACCTAGTCGAGCCGCTTCACGAAGTGGAACCCGGTGATGTCCATGCGTTCGCGCAGATAGAAGCGGTGGGCGGCGGTGCGCTTCGTGCCGGAGTCCAGGTTCAGCACATGGCAGCCGAGGACGCGGGCGCGGCTCTCCAGGTGCGCGAGGAGAGCATGGCCGACCCCGCCGGAACGGGCGCTCTCCGCGGTCACCAGGTCGTCGACGTACAGCTTGCGCAGGGCGCTCGTATTGACGATCACGCGCCAGCCGGCGACACCGGCACAGGTCCCGTCGTCGGCGTAGGCGGCGGTGAAGCGCAGGCCCTGCGCGTACCCCTCGGCGTACACCTCCGCGAAGAGCTCCGGGGTCAGGTGCGGACGCAGTTCGCGCAGGACGGGCAGTATCTCGGCGTCGAGCCGCGCGTCGCCGGGCTCCAGGTCGATGATCTTCATACCCCGGCACCCTAGCGAGCCGGGGTCCGGGCCGGGTCCCGTACCGGCATTCGCGGTATTCGCCTTGACACCACCCGGGCGCCTCACCCACATTTATCTGCGTGACGCAGATACTGCATGACGCAAAAGAAAAACAGCTGCCCGCCCGCACCCGCTGGGCGGTCCTCGGGGTCGTTCTCGCCGCCGACGTCCTCGACCTCCTCGACAGCACCATCACGAACATCGCCGCCCCGACGATCGCCGCCGACCTCGGCGGCGGCACCGCCCTCGTCCAGTGGCTCGGCGCCTCCTACGCGCTCGCGCTCGGCGTGCTGCTCGTCCTCGGCGGACGGCTCGGCGACCGCCACGGCCGCCGCCGGCTGTTCCTCGCCGGGCTCAGCGGGTTCACCGCCGCCTCGCTCGTCTGCGGGCTCGCCTGGAACCCGCAGGCGCTCGTGGTCGCCCGCCTGTTCCAGGGCGCGTTCGGCGCGCTCGTCATCCCGCAGGGCTTCGGCATCCTCGGCGCCACCTGGCCACGCGACCAGATACGCAAGGCCTACAGCTGCTTCGGACCGGTGATGGGCCTGTCCGCCGTCGGCGGCCCGGTCCTCGCCGGGTTCCTCGTCGACGCCGACCTCGCCGGACTCGGCTGGCGCCCGATGTTCCTCATCAACCTGGTGCTCGGCGGAGCCGCGCTCCTCGCCGCCGCCCGGCTGCTCCCCCGTGACACCGGTGACCGCGCGGTCACCGTCGACGGGCCCGGATCGGCCCTCCTCGGCGGCGCCATGCTCGGCCTGCTCGGCGGGCTGATCCAGGGCTCGGCACACGGCTGGACCGCCACGCCCGCCCTCCTCACCGCCGCCGGCCTCGTCCTGTTCGCCCTCTTCTGCCACCGTCAGCGCACCGCCGAGAACCCCCTCATCCGGCCCTCCCTCCTCCGCAACCGCGGCTTCACCTCCGGACTCGCTCTCGGCACCGTCTTCTTCGCCGCCGTCGCCGGACTCCTCTACGTCATCTCGCTCTTCCTGCAACAGGGCCTCGGCCGCTCGCCCTCCGGGGCCGCGCTCGGCCTGATGCCGCTGTCCGCCGGCATCGTCATCGCGTCCATCGCCTGCTACCGGCTGATCGGCCGGCTCGGCCGCCGACTGGTCCTCGGCGGGCTGCTCATCACCCTCGCCGGAACGGCGTACCTGCTGACCCTCGTCGCCCTCTCCGGCACGGACACGGGCGCCTGGACCCTCGTACCGCCCCTGCTCGTCATCGGCCTCGGGATGGGCACCTGCTTCGGGAGCATGTACGACGTCACCCTCGGCGACATCACGGACGAGGAGGCGGGCAGCGCCGGCGGTTCGCTCGGCGCGGCCCAGCAGCTCGCGGGCGCCGTCGGAGCGGCCGCCGTCACCACCGTCTACTTCCACACGGCCGGCGGCGCGACCCACGCCATGACCGTGAGCCTCACCGTGGTCGCCGCCGTGACCCTGCTGTGCTGCTCCCTCGTACGACTGCTGCCGCGCAAGGCGCGCGAAGAGCACCATTAGCAGTCGCAGGGGGGAGCCGGGGCCAGGGAACCTGGGCATCGGAAGATCAGGGGATCAAGGGATCAGGGGATCAGCACGACCCGCCCCCGCAGGCCCCCCTCCGCCAGCCGGGCGTGCGCCTTGGCCACCTCGGCCAGCGCGTACGTCTCGGCCACCCGCGGGGTCAGCACGCCCTCGTCGACCAGAGCCACCAGCTCCGCGAGCCGCGCCCCGTCGGGGCTCACCTCGACCGCGCCCGTCCGCACCCCGCGCTCCGACGCCGGCTGCGCCTGCGGGATGACACCGGCGAACGCGCCGCCGTCCCGCACCCACTCCAGCGCCGCCGCGCCCAGGATCGCCGCGTCCAGCACCGCGTCCACACTCCCCGGCGCCACGGGCCCGGTCACCGACTCGGCCGCCCCCAGGGAACGTACGAGCTCCGCGTCGGCCTCGCGGGCCAGCGCGGTCACCGCGATGCCGCGGTGGGCGGCGTAACCGCCGACGGCGCCCGCCGCACCCGTCACCAGCAGACGCTGCCCCGGCTCCAGGGCCAGCAGGTCCAGGGCCTGCGCGGCGGTGAGGGCGTTGAGCGGCACGGTGGCGGCGTGCACCGCGTCCACCGAGACCGGCGCCTTCGCGACCGCGTCCGCATCCACGACCACGTAATCGGCGTGCGTACCGAGGGACTTGGCGGCGCCGTACGCCAGAGCCACCACCTCCTCGCCGACGGTCCAGCCCGTGGCCACGCCCACCGCGTCGATGGTCCCGGCCACATCCCAGCCGAGCCCCAGCCGCTTGCCCGCGCCACCGAAGACACCCGAACGCACGCCCGCGTCAACGGGGTTGAGCGCGGCGGCCGCGACCTTGATCCGCACCTGCCGGGCAGCCGGCTCCGGCACCCCGGTCTCCACGATCTCGACGGCCTCGGGCCCACCGAAGGACGTCACGACTACAGCACGCATGAAGCATCTCCAGATTCATAGGGTTTTGCAGGGCTTCACGGGGGTTCACATGGCTTTCTTTCCCGTTGCAACAACCCTAGGAAGAGCTACTATCTTTTGGAAAGTAGGCACCTGAAGGTGCGTACCTCACCGGGAGGTGACCCGTATGGCGACCATGACCGCCGCCCAGCGGCGCGATCAGGCGCGACGCGAGTACGACGCGTTCATCCGCAGCTGCCCCACCAACCAGCTTCTCGACCGCATCAGTGACAAGTGGGTCAGCCTCGTCGTCAGCGCGCTCGCCGCCGGATCCATGCGCTACAGCGACCTCGGCCGCAAGATCGCGGGCGTCAGCCCCAAGATGCTGACGCAGACGCTGCGCGCACTGGAGCGCGACGGGATCGTCGCCCGGACCGTGACCCCTTCCGTACCGGTCCGCGTCGACTACGAGCTGACACCCCTCGGCACCAGCCTCAGCTGCCTGCTCAGCGCGGTGAAGGACTGGGCGGAGCTGCACATCGAGCAGGTCAACGAGGCGCGGGAACAGTACGACGCGGAGGAGCACTAGGGCCGGGGCGGGAGTTGGGCCCCCGGTTCAGATGTCGCCCTCGCGCAGCCGGGCGACCTGTCCGGCGGTGAAGTCGACCGTGCGCCGCATATGGCCGATGATCAGGGCGAGTTCACTCGCGTCCAGCTCCTCGAAGAGCATGTACCACCGGGGGCCCAGCCGGTCCCACAGCCGCCCGAACTCGGCCATCCGCTCCGGCACGGTCGCCACCAGCACCCGCCGCCGGTCGGCCGCGTCCCGCTCCCGTACGACGTAGCCCGCCTTCTCCAGCCGGTCCACGAGCCGCGTCGCCGAACCGGTCGTCAGCCCCGTCAGCTCGGCGATCCGCCCGGTCGTCACGGGCCCGGCCTCCAGGCCGAGCAGGTTCAGGCACTGGAGATCGGTCGGATGCAGCTTCAGGTGGTCGGCGATGGCCTGGTTGAACAGGGCGTACGAGGCCATGTACCGCCGGGACACGTCGGACAGCTCGTCGAGCAGCCGCTCCCGCGCGCTTCCGCCGCCGTCGGCCTTCCCGGACATGGCACCCGCCTTTCGTCTGCGTGGTGCAGAAATCGTACGACGCAGACGTCTCGTGGGTCAGGGGCCGGTCGCTCCCGACAAACCGCGTGCCGAGAAACCGCGTGCCACAGTGACCGCATGCTCGTCCTCCGCTCCGCCGCCCTCTTCGTCGCCGCCGCCCTCTTCGAGATCGGCGGCGCCTGGCTCGTCTGGCAGGGCGTGCGCGAACACCGCGGCTGGCTGTGGATCGGCGCGGGCGTCATGGCGCTGGGCGTGTACGGCTTTGTCGCCACCCTCCAGCCGGACGCCGAGTTCGGCCGCATCCTCGCCGCGTACGGAGGCGTCTTCGTGGCCGGCTCGCTCGCCTGGGGCATGGTCGCGGACGGCTACCGGCCCGACCGCTGGGACGTCACCGGCGCGCTCATCTGCCTCGCCGGAATGACAGTGATCATGTACGCGCCGCGGGGCGGCAACTGAGCCGAGGGACGGCACCCGCCCCCGCGCGCACGGCACCGGCCTATCCTGGCAGGCATACCCACAAGAGCCCGCCAGAGCGACGAGCAAGCGCACCGCAAGGAGTCACGTCCATGACCGCCCCCGCCGCCCCGTCCGCCGCCTCCCGTATCGCCGTCGTCACCGGCGCCAGCAGCGGAATCGGTGCCGCGACGGCCCGGCAGCTCGCCGAGGCGGGCTATCGCGTCGTCCTCACCGCCCGCCGCACGGACCGTATCGAGGCGCTCGCCAAGGAGCTGGGCGCGGCGGGCCACGAGGCGACGGCGTACGCGCTGGACGTCACCGACCGCGCGGCGGTCGACGAGTTCGCCACGGCCTTCAAGACCATCGGCGTCCTGGTGAACAACGCGGGCGGCGCACTGGGCGCCGACCCGGTCGCGAGCGGCGACCCGGCGGAGTGGCGCCAGATGTACGAGACGAACGTCATCGGCACGCTGAACGTCACCCAGGCCCTGCTCCCCGCGCTCACCGCGAGCGGCGACGGCACGGTGGTCGTGCTCACGTCCACCGCGGGGCACGGCACGTACGAGGGCGGCGCGGGCTATGTCGCCGCCAAGCACGCCGAGCACGTCCTCGCCGAGACCCTCCGCCTGGAGATCGTCGGCACGCCCGTCCGCGTCATCGAGGTCGCGCCCGGCATGGTCAAGACGGACGAGTTCGCGCTGACCCGCTTCGGCGGCGACCAGGAGAAGGCGGCCAAGGTCTACGCGGGCGTGGCCGCACCGCTCACCGCCGACGATGTCGCCGACACCATCACCTGGGCGATCACCCGCCCCAGCCACGTCAACATCGACCTCCTCGTCGTCCGCCCCCGCGCACAGGCCTCGAACACGAAGGTCCACCGGGAGTCGTGATGGCCGAGCCCGCCGGCGACGGGGAGCAGCAGCGGCTGGCCCTGGAGAAGAAACGGGAACGCTACGTCTGGTACTACCTCGCGTACTTCCTCTTCGGCATCCACATCGTCGCGTTCGTGATGATCTACGCGGTGACCCACACGAAGTAGGCGCAGCCGGGGAGCCGCCTCGGCATGGGCCCCCTCAGACAGACCGGTGGCCTCGCCCCCACAAGACTCGACGACGCGGCGGCTCACTCACACGGATGAACCGTCTCGATCACCCGGGCGATGACCGAACTCCCGACCTAGGCTCGCGCCACAACATCAAACAGGACGGCCCCCGGCCGGGACGGCAATCCCGACCGAGGGCCTGACCAGCAAGGAAGGACCATCTTCCTCATGGCTGACCGCGAGCCTAGCGCGCACCGAAGCACGCTTACCGACGCCCTCGGCGTCGACACGACGGGGTTCATGGACCTCGAAGACCCCCACTACGCCTACATGTTCGGGTTCTTGCAAGCCGACGGGCACCTGGAGCAAGGAGTGGGACAGAAGGGCAAGTTGTCCGTCGAGATCAGCGTCCGGGACATCGAGATTCTTCGCAGGTTCCAAGGATGTCGCCCCGCCACAAGGACAGTTCTCCCACCGCGACTACCTCCGAGGCGTCATCGACGCCGACGGTTCGGTGGGTTACACGAGCCAGGGCTACCCGTTCGTCTCTCTCACCACGCAGAGCACGGCCATCGGCGCCTACCTGTGCTTCTACGCCGGGAAGGTGACAGGAGCCGAGCGCACCCTCAAGCGCAACGCCCGAGACCGCATCTACAACATCCCTTACACGAAGGAGAACGCCCAGGAGCTGGCGGCTCACCTCTACTACAAAGACTGTCTGTCGCTGGCGCGTAAGCAAACCGCCGCCGACTCGCTGGGCGCTTGGGTTCGTCCGGAAGGCATGAAGGTCGCGCCCGACCGCCGGCGTTGGAACGGCTGGGAGGACCGCGTACTGCTGAGGCTGAACAACGACGCGGCAGCGGCAAAAGAACTCGGCCGAACCGAGAAGAGCTGCTGCATCCGTCTTTGGCGCCTGCGCACCGGCCAGGTGCCCATGCCAAGCGACCAATAACCAGATGGGCGAGGTCCCCGACTTTCCCCGGGGACCTCGTGCATCAGCCCTTTACACAGATGAACTGCTTCAGCTTTGCCACGACCTCGACGAGATCGCGCTGCTGCTCCATCACCTGGTCGATGTTCTTGTAGGCCGCCGGGATCTCGTCGAGCACGCCGGAGTCCTTACGGCACTCGACTCCCCGCGTCTGCTCTTCCAGATCCCGGACCGTGAAGCGCCGCTTCGCCGCGTTGCGACTCATACGCCGGCCCGCGCCGTGCGAGGCCGAGTTGAAGGCCTTTTCGTTTCCACGCCCCTTCACGATGTACGAGCTGGTGCCCATCGATCCGGGGATGATCCCGTACTCACCGGAACCCGCGCGGATCGCGCCCTTGCGGGTGACCAGCAGGTCCATGCCTTCGTACCGCTCCTCCGAGACGTAATTGTGGTGACAGGAGATCTCCTGGTCGAAGGTGGGCTTCGCCTTCTTGAACTCCTTCCGGATCACGTCCTTCAGGAGTGCCATCATGATCGCGCGGTTGTACTTGGCGTACTCCTGAGCCCAGTAGAGGTCATTTCGATAGGCCGCCATCTGCGGTGTGTCCGAGACGAACACCGCCAGATCACGGTCGACGAGCCCCTGGTTGTGCGGGAGCCCCTGCGCGACGCCGATGTGGTACTCGGCCAGCTCCTTGCCGATGTTCCGGGAACCGGAGTGCAGCATCAACCAGACCGAACCTGACTCATCGAGACAAGTTTCGATCAGGTGATTCCCTCCGCCGAGCGTTCCCATCTGCTTTATGGCCCGCCCCTGCCGGAACTTCACAGCCTCGGCAACCCCGTCGAACCGCCCCCAGAAGTCGTCCCAGCCAGCCGTGGCCATGCCATGGAACCGCCCCGGCTCGACCGGAGACTCATGCATCCCCCGCCCCACCGGAATGGCCTCCTCGATCTTCGACCGAAGCCGTGAAAGATCCCCCGGCAGGTCATTGGCGGTCAGTGACGTCCTGACGGCGGACATGCCGCACCCGATGTCCACCCCCACCGCCGCGGGACACACCGCGCCCTGCATCGCGATGACCGATCCGACCGTCGCGCCCTTTCCGTAGTGCACGTCCGGCATGACCGCGAGGCCCTTGATCCAGGGCAGGGTCGCGACGTTCTGCAACTGGCGCAGGGCGACGTCCTCGACCGTCGCCGGGTCCGTCCACATACGGATCGGAACCTTCGCGCCCGGCATCTCCACGTACGACATATCGTCCTCATTCCCCCGAAAAACAAACAGAAGTCTCAGATCGCAAAAACCAGCGCCAAGGTCAACGTTCAGGACAACGGACCGGCGTTCACGGCAGTGCGTGCGATACACATTGTCTGCAGGGGCCCGCCCCTCGCGGCAACCGAATTACGGCCCTCACCAGCCGTAACCAGCCGTGTCACCACTGGACGCACCCCGACCCCGGGGACCAGAGAACCGTCGAGAGGAGCCTCACCGTGCAGCGGAAGGCGTACGTACCCGGCGCCGCCGTGCTCCTCGCGGCGCTGCTGGCCGCCTGCACCGGCGGATCCGGCAGCGACAGCCCGCCGGACGACCCGAAGCCCGGCGATACCGGCCCGAGCGCCACGGCCGCCCAGCCCGGCAAGTACCGCACCCTCTCCGACGCGTGCAGCGCCCTGAGCCAGGGCACGCTCGACTCGCTGCTGCCCGGCATCGAGCAGCTCACGGACCAGGAGCAGCGCGACCGGGCGTACCAGGGCGAGGCCACGCCCACCTATGACAACGACCGCCGCTCCGGCTGCCGTTGGAAGGCCGAGTCGACCGACGCCACGGACCATCTGCTCGTCGACTTCGAGCGGGTCGTCTCGTACGACAACGCGGTCAGCGACGACACCCGCGCCCAGAAGGTGTTCGCGGCCAAGCAGACGGACGCGAACCTTCCGGAGCCGTCCGCGAGCGGCTCCGGTCCCGAGGGTTCCGAGGGTTCCGAGGGTTCCGAGTCGTCCACGAGCACGAGCCCGTCCGGCTCGGCGTCGCCCACGCCCTCCGGCGACAGCAGCAGGAGTGCGGGTTCCGGCGGCGCCTCTTCGTCCGGCTCCGCCACCGCGACCGCCGGTGCCACGGCCACCGGAACCCCGGCCGACCTCCAGCCCCGGACCCTCGACGATCTCGGCGACGCGGCGTTCCTGAACGACGTGCTGAGCACGGCCAGGCAGCGCACCGTGACTGTGGTGTTCCGCACGTCCAACGTCGTCGTGAGCATCGGGTACGACGAGCAGTCGGCGCATCCCGGCACGGTCCCCGACAGCGAGGAAATGCAGGACAGGGTGCGGAAACTGGCCCAGCAGCTCGCCGATTCGTTCGCCGGGTAGCCCCCTTGGGCCGGTCGGCGGCCCCGATCCGCAAAGCCCCCGAACGGGAACCGCACAGGTTCTCCACCGCGTACCGTGGCCCCTCGGACCCGATCCGACCGCACGATCCACGAGCGTCATGAGTGGAACCACGAGCGTCATGAGTGAAGGAACCATGCACCGACCTGCACAGCGAGACCAGCGAGACCAGTGCGAGCAGCGCCGACCGCTCGAGCAGCGCGAGGAGCCGGCGCGCCGGACCTCGCGACTCCACCGCGTCGCCCTTGTCTGCGCGGCCGCCGTCCCGGTGATGCTCGTCGCCTCCGGCTGCTCCTCGGACTCCGGCTCCGGTGACGACGCGCAGAAGGAAGCCGCGACGAGCAGTGCGCAGCCCTCGCAGAGCGCCTCGGAGAAGGCCGTGCAGGAGGCCGCGTACGCGACGCTGCCCAAGCCCTGCGACGCGCTGGCGAAGAAGACGCTGGCGGATCTCGTCCCGAAGGCGAACAAGTCCGGCAAAGCGGGCGCTTCGAACGAGTCGGGGACGCGGGGCAGCTGCTCCTGGGACAGCCTCGACAACAACGGCGTCAAGGGCTCGCAGTTCCGCTGGCTGAACGTGTCGTTGCTGCGCTTCGACTCGGACGCGGCGCGCGGCGAGGGCAACGAGCTCGCGCAGGAGTACTACGTGAAGCAGGTCAAGGACGCGCAGGCGGTGGAGGGCGCGAAGAACGCCAGGACGCAGCCGGTGTCCGGGACGGGCGACGAGGCGACGGCGGTGCGGTACGACCTGAAGAAGAAGGAGGGTTCCTTCAAGCAGCAGACGGTCGTGACGCGGATCGAGAACGTGGTCGTCACGCTCGACTACAACGGCGCCGGACTCGCCGGTGAGAAGACCCCCGACGCCGCCGACCTGACGAAGGCGGCGGAGAAGGCCGCGAAGGAGACGGTGGCCGCGGTCATCGCCGCGAACCAGGGCGACGGCACGGCGAGCGAGAGCGCGGCGCCGTCGAAGGAGGCCTCGAAGAGCGCCTCCCCGTCCAAGTCGGCCTCGAAGCCGGCCTCCGGGTCCGCCTCGAAGGACGCCTCGCCGTCCGCGTCGGCGTCGGCGTCGGCGTCCAAGAAGAACTGACCCGGATCCTGGCCGTCGGATGCCGCTCAATTCGTAGCGCCACCAGGGCACTTGCCGGAGCCCGGTCCTCCCACGGATCGGGCTCCTGCCGTACCGGCCGCCCGTTCGCCGTACGCATGTGCCACCCTGTTGCGCGCAACAACATGCACAGGGAGGGGAGTACAGGTGTCCGCGCCACTCCAGCTGACACGGATGCACCGGGTTCTCATCGGCGTGGTCGTCACCGGTGCGGTCATCATCGCCGGTATCGGCTTCGCCGGTTCGTACGCGGCCGTCCGTGAGCTCGCGATCAAGAAGGGCTTCGGGAACTTCTCGTACGTCTTCCCGATCGGCATCGACGCGGGGATCTGCGTCCTGCTCGCCATGGACCTCCTCCTCACCTGGATCCGCATCCCCTTCCCCCTCCTGCGCCAGACGGCGTGGCTGCTCACGGCGGCGACGATCGCGTTCAACGGCGCGGCGGCCTGGCCGGACCCCCTCGGGGTCGGGATGCACGCGGTGATCCCCATCCTCTTCGTGGTCGCGGTGGAGGCGGCCCGGCACGCGATCGGCCGGATCGCCGACATCACGGCCGACAAGCACATGGAGGGCGTACGCCTCACCCGCTGGCTGCTCTCCCCGGTCCCCACCTTCCTGCTCTGGCGCCGGATGAAGCTGTGGGAGCTGCGCTCCTACGAGCAGGTCATCAAGCTGGAGCAGGAACGTCTCGTCTACCAGGCGCGCCTCCACTCCCGCTTCGGCCGCGGCTGGCGCCGCAAGGCCCCGGTGGAGTCGCTGATGCCGCTGCGGCTGGCGCGCTACGGCGTCCCGCTGGCGCAGACGGCGCCGTCGGGCCTGGCGGCGGCGGGTATCGAACCGGTGCTGCTGCCGCCGGCGCCGCAGCCGCAACCGCAGCTCGAGGCCGCGGACCCCGCCGCGGGCAGCCTTGCCGCCGGGCCGGCGCCCGCCCCGCAGCAGGCGGCGGCGCCTCAGGACAACCGGCCTCCCGAGCAACCGGAATACCCCGAGGAGCCGGGGCCGGACCAGAGCCCGTGGTTCCAGGCACCTCAACAGCAGGTCGTCTACGGGGGCGGCTACGATCCGTCGTACGAGCCTGAGGAGGCGTACGAGCAGTGGTACGAGGAGCAGGGGCCCGAGCAGAATGAGCCGGACCCGGAAGAGACCGGCAACTTTCCGATCCCGGCGGGCCCCGGCCGTACGCGCCAGCTGGGCGACGGCGGCGCCCCGGAGCCGGAGCCGTTGCCCATCCCCGCCCAGCGGGTGGAGCAGTCGCCGCTCTCGGACGAGAAGTCCCGCGAGGAGAGCTTCTACCAGGTGTTCCGCCAGTCGATAATGCCTGGCCAGGGGCTGCCCACGAAGGGTGAGTTCGGCAACAACGTCGAGGCCACGTATGGCGTCACGCTCACCGACAGCGAGCTGAAGCGCTATATGAACCGCTTCCAGAACCGTTTCAACACGGAGCTGGAGGAGGACCACATCGCGTAGTTCCCGAGCTCGCGTACGCTCCCGCGGGCGTACGGCGATCTTGAGCTCGTGTACGACGAAGGGGGCGCCCGGCGAACACCGGGCGCCCCCTTCGTCGTAGCCGCCGGGGTTACGCGCCGAGCAGCTTGCGCACCCGGTCCTGCCCGACCGCGAGGAGCAGCGTGGGCAGACGCGGTCCGGTGTCACGGCCGACCAGCAGGTGGTACAGCAGCGCGAAGAAGGTCCGCTGGGCGACCTTGATCTCCTGCGGCAGCTCCTTGGGTGTGGCGTCGGCGGAGAAGCCGGCCCGCACCTTCGGGACGCCGTACACGAGGTGGGTGAGGCCGTCCAGGGACCAGTTGGAGTCCAGTCCCTCCAGCAGCAGCCGCAGCGACTCGCGGCCCTGGTCGTCGAGGGACTTCAGGAGGTCGGCGTCGGGCTCGTCGCGCACGACGGTGCGCTCCTCGGCCGGGACCTGCGTGTTGATCCAGGTCTCGGCCTTGTCGAGCCGGGGCCGGACCTCGTCCAGGGACGTGAGCGGGTTCTCGGGGTCGAGCTCGCTCAGGATCCGCAGGGTCTGGTCCTCGGCGCCGGCGGTGATGTCGGCGACGGAGGCGAGGGTGCGGTAGGGCATCGGGCGGGGGGTCCTCGGCAGTTCCCCGGCGGCGGTGCCGATGGCACGCGCGTACGCGGCGGCGTCCGCCGGGAGTACGGCCCCGTCGGCGACCTTGGCCGCCAGCTTGTCCCACTCGTCGTAGAGCCGCTGGATCTCCTGGTCGAAGGCGATCTTGAACGACTGGTTGGGCCGGCGGCGGGCGTACAGCCAGCGCAGCAGCTGCGGCTCCATGATCTGGAGCGCGTCGGCCGGGGTGGGGACGCCGCCCTTGCTGGACGACATCTTCGCCATGCCGCTGATGCCGACGAACGCGTACATGGGTCCGATGGGCTGCTTGCCGCCGAAGATGCCGACGATCTGGCCGCCCACCTGGAAGCTGGAGCCCGGGGACGAGTGGTCGACACCGCTCGGCTCGAAGACCACTCCCTCGTAGGCCCAGCGCATCGGCCAGTCGACCTTCCAGACCAGCTTGCCGCGGTTGAACTCGCTCAGCCGCACGGTCTCGGAGTGGCCACAGGCGGTGCAGGTGTAGCTCAGCTCGGTGGTGTCGTCGTCGTACGCGGTGACCGTGGTGAGGTCCTTCTCGCACCGGCCGCAGTACGGCTTGTACGGGAAGTAGCCGGCGGAGCCGGAGCTGCCGTCGTCCTCCGCGGCGGCGCCCGAGCCCTCGGCGGCCTCCAGCTCGGCCTCGTCGACCGGCTTCTGGCCCTGCTGCTTCTTGGCGGGGGCCTTCTTGGTGCGGTACTGGTCGAGGATCGCGTCGATGTCACCGCGGTGCTTCATCGCGAACAGGACCTGCTCGCGGTAGACGCCCGAGGTGTACTGCTCGGTCTGGCTGATCCCGTCGTACTCGACGCCCAGCTCGGCCAGCGCCTCGATCATCGCGGCCTTGAAGTGCTCGGCCCAGTTCGGGTACGCGGAGCCCTTCGGGGCCGGCACGGACGTCAGTGGCTTGCCGATGTGCTCGGCCCAGGACTCGTCGACGCCGGGGACGCCGGCCGGGACCTTGCGGTAGCGGTCGTAGTCGTCCCAGGAGATCAGGTGGCGCACCGTGTGCCCGCGGCGGCGGACCTCGTCGGCGACCAGGTGCGGGGTCATGACCTCGCGGAGGTTGCCGAGGTGGATCGGGCCGGACGGGGAGAGGCCGGACGCGACGACCACAGGTTTGCCCGGGGCCCGACGCTCCGACTCCTCGATGACCTCGTCCGCGAAACGGGAGACCCAGTCGGTGGTCTCGGTGCTCTGAGCCACGATCGGCACGTCCTTCTTTCTCATACGCCAGTACGGCTGACCCGACCATTCTCCCAGCTCGGGCCGCAACCGCGAAAACGGCTTTTCACCGCGTGGGATACTGGCTTTCCTGTACGCAGAAACCCTGGAACCCGACTAGAACGGCAGCCACTCCATGGCCTCGGTCACGTCCCTCACCGCTTCCGTCCATCAGCGCCTCGCGGACGCCCTCTCGGCAGCTCTGCCGGAGGCCGGTTCCGCGGACCCGCTGCTGCGCCGAAGCGACCGGGCCGACTTCCAGGCCAACGGGATCCTGGCTCTCGCGAAGAAGGCGAAGGCGAACCCGAGAGACCTGGCGACGCAGGTCGTGGCGCGGGTCGAGTCGGGTGAGGTGATCAAGGACATCGAGGTCTCCGGCCCCGGCTTCCTGAACATCACGATCACCGACCAGGCCATCACCCGGAACCTGGCGGCGCGGTACGAGGACGGCGAGCGCCTCGGCGTGCCGCTCGCCGAGCACCCGGGCACGACGGTGATCGACTACGCGCAGCCGAACGTGGCGAAGGAGATGCACGTAGGCCACCTGCGGTCTGCCGTCATCGGTGACGCGGTGGTCCAGATCCTGGAGTTCACGGGCGAGAACGTGGTGCGGCGGCACCACATCGGCGACTGGGGCACCCAGTTCGGCATGCTCATCCAGTACCTGATCGAGCACCCGCACGAGCTGGACCACAAGGGCGCGGCGGAGGTCTCCGGCGAGGAGGCCATGTCGAACCTGAACCGGCTCTACAAGGCGGCGCGGACGCTCTTCGACTCCGACGAGGAGTTCAAGACGCGGGCGCGGCGCCGGGTGGTCGACCTCCAGGCGGGCGAGCCCGAGACCCTCGCCATGTGGCAGAAGTTCGTGGACGAGTCGAAGATCTACTTCTACTCGGTCTTCGACAAGCTGGACCTGGAGATCCGGGATCCGGACGTGGTCGGCGAGTCGGGCTACAACGACATGCTGGACGAGACCTGCCGCCTGCTGGAGGAGTCGGGCGTCGCGGTCCGCTCCGACGGTGCGCTGTGCGTGTTCTTCGACGACGTGAAGGGCCCGGACGGCAACCCGGTCCCGCTGATCGTGAAGAAGTCGGACGGCGGCTACGGCTACGCGGCGACCGACCTGTCGGCGATCAGGGACCGGGTCTTCAACCTGAAGGCGAACAGCCTCATCTACGTGGTGGACGCCCGTCAGTCCCTGCACTTCAAGATGGTCTTCGAGACCGCGCGCAGGGCGGGCTGGCTGAACGACGACGTGCAGGCGCAGCAGCTGGCGTTCGGCACGGTCCTGGGCAAGGACGGCAAGCCGTTCAAGACGCGTGAGGGTGAGACGATTCGGCTGGTCGACCTCCTGGACGAGGCGATCGACCGCGCCACCGCCGTCGTACGGGAGAAGGCCGAGAAGGTGGGCCTGAGCGAGCAGGAGATCGAGGAGAACGGCCGGTACGTCGGTATCGGCGCCGTGAAGTACGCGGACCTCTCCACCTCCGCCGTCCGGGACTACAAGTTCGACCTGGACCAGATGGTGTCGCTGAACGGCGACACGTCCGTGTACCTCCAGTACGCGTACGCCCGTATCCGGTCGATCTTCGGCAAGGCCGGCGACCGTACGCCGCTGGCCCACCCGGAGCTCGAACTGGCCCCGGCGGAGCGGGCGCTGGGACTGCACCTGGACCGGTTCGGGGAGACGCTGGACGAGGTCGCCGCCGAGTACGCCCCGCACAAGCTGGCGGCGTACCTGTACCAACTGGCGTCGCTCTACACGACGTTCTACGACCAGTGCCCGGTCATCAAGCCGGCGCCGGCGCAGGAGGTCGCGGAGAACCGCCTCTTCCTGTGCGACCTCACCGCCCGCACGCTCCACCAGGGCATGGCCCTCCTCGGCATCAGGACGCCCGAGCGCCTCTGACGGCCCACGCCCGCTCGAAGAGCACCGGTACCGGCAGCTGTGGCACCACTGCCGCATGAGCCGTGAACCGGTGCTCTGCCGCGTTCGGCAGCGGTCCCGGCTTTGCGGTCTCCCCATCTGGGCTCCCGCCGGTTGTCAGTGGCCGCCCCTACAGTCACGGGCATGGCGACACTTCCCAATCCGCTGCCGAAGCTGGCGGCCGACCCGAGCGGACGCACGCTCGGGCTCGAACTCCCGGCCGGGCGACTGATCGACGCGACGCACGACGGGCCGTGGCCCGAGCCGCTGCTGTGGTGCGCGGACGGGCCCGCCACCCCCGGCGCCTGGGCCGCGCTCACGCCCGCCCGGCGGACGGCGGGGCTGCTGCCGGTGCTCCTGGACGTGGGCGGCCCTCAAGGAGAGCCGGACGAATGGGAGTTGATGCCCGCCGAGGCGTCCTATCCGGGTGATCACGACGCTGAGGAGGTGCTGGCCGAGTTCTGGGAGGAGTACGCGGCGGACGAGCTGTCCGACGGCGAGGGCCGGCCGGGCGAGGAGCGGGCCGAGGAGGTCTTCGGGACACCCGCGTCCGGTGACGAGACGGTGGCACCGTTCGGCCCGGTATGGCCCGGCCTCGCCCCCGCCGCACACCTCACCACCGACGCCGGCGCCGGCCCCGACGAGAGCGCCGACCCCGACGCCCATGCCGCCGGGACGGCCGACTCCCTCGCCGCCGACGGCTCCTGGCTGAAGGAGCCGCGGCTCGCCCTGGTCCCGGCCCGCCGCAGCGCGGACATCCCGGCGGCCCTCGGCTGGAGCGGCCCGCTGAACCACGAGAGCGACCCGGCCCGCCTGTGTGCCGTTCTGCGCTCCTGGGAGGACCGCTTCGGCATACGGGTCGTGGCCCTCACCTTCGACCAGCTGGTTCTCTCGGTGGCGGCCCCGCCCACCACACCGGCCGAGGCGGAAGCGGTCGCCGCCGAGCACTTCGCGTTCTGCCCGGACAACATCACGCGGGGCCACCACAAGACGCTGCGCTCCTACGCGGCACACGAGGTCCTCAACCGGCGGACCTGGTCCTTCTGGTGGGACTGATACGACCACTTGTACGACCGATTCGCGCAGGTGTACGTCCGTTTCGCACCGGTGCGTGAGGGGACATTCCCGGCGGACACCCCGGGGGCCTACATGTCGACTACATACGTTTTGTTTCCCGATGCGGACGACGTCCGTTGCCCCTTAGGCTGCCGCCCATGCTGCCCAGCGTGGACACAAGTGAAGAGTTGGACGCGATGGTCAGGGACGAGGCGCTGCTGCGACCGGCGGCCCAGGACCTCTGCGCCCATCTGGGGCTGACCGGTGCCCGGTTGGTCCGTTTCGACGATGGTTCGCTGCCCGTGTACGCGGTCGGCGGGACCCTGGTACTGAAGCTGTTCCCGGGCTTCGAGGCGGCCGAAGGCGTCAGAGAGGCACGGGTGTTGTCCCACCTCTGGGGTCAACTGCCCGTGCCGACACCCCGCTTGCACGCCGGCGAGATGTACAAGAACGGCTGGCGCTACGTGCTGATGTCCCGGCTGCCCGGAGTGAGCCTCTCGACGGCCTGGTCCCGGATCCCGGCCGTCGAGCAGGACCGGATCGTCGACGAGGCGGCCGAGACCCTGGCCGCGCTGCACTCCGTGGACTGGAAGCCGCTGGCCGACGTCGTCGGACCGGCGGACTGGGGCACGTTCCTGCGCCGGCAGCGCGCCGGCGTACTGGAGCACCACCGCGCGGCCGGGCTGCCGAAGCCGTGGCTGGACCAGATCCCCGGCTTCCTGGACGCGGTACGGCTGCCGGCGTCGGGGGAACGCGTCCTGCTGCACACCGAGTTCATGCGCGAGCACCTGACGGTGGACCCGCAGGACGGGTGGCGCCTGACCGGTCTCTTCGACTTCGAGCCGGCCATGATCGGCGACCCGGCGTACGACTTCGTGAGCGTCGGCCTGTTCATGTCGCGCGGTGACCCCCGCCTGCTCCGGAGGTTCTACCAGGCGTACGGCCGGCCGCCGCACGACCCGTACCAACTGCTCGCGTATACGCTGCTGCATGTGTACAGCGATCTGGCCTGGTATCTGCGGGAGATGCCGGCCCCGCCGCACCCACGCCTCGACGCGCTCGCCGAGACGTGGTTCGGCACGGACGGATAGGGCGTTCCTCGAGGCTCAGTCCCGGTCCGCGACGGCCGCGGGCGCCCTACGCCTTCCTGCCGGTGACCGCGTACACGTTGATGTCGGCGTCCGTGACGTCGTTGATGTCGCGGTAGCGGACCTTCTCGATGTCGTCGAGGGAGGCGAGGTAGGACGCGTCCGGCTGCTCGGGCACCGGAGCGGCGTCGTCGGGCCGCCAGTGATGGGCGGGAACGACGCCCGGGTCGTCGAGCTCCAGGCCGTTGTCCGTGAGGAACCGCTCGACCTCGCCCTTGGTGCGCAGCACGAAGGTGAAGCCGCGCTCCGTGAAAGTCCGCTGGACCGCGCGGATGTTCTCGGCGTTGAGGTCCTCGGTGAGATGGCTGAGCACCAGCCGGCTGCCGGACGGCAGCGCCTCCACCAGCTCGCGCACGATCGGGTAGGCCTCCGCGTCCTCCACGAAGTGCAGGACCGCCACGAGCACGAGCGCGACCGGCTGGTCGAAGTCGAGAGTCTTGGCGGCCGCCTCCAGGATCTGCCCGGGGCTCTTGAGGTCGGCGTCGATGTAGTCGGTGGCGCCCTCGGGGCCGCTGTTCAGCAGGGCGCGCGCGTGGGCGAGCACGACGGGGTCGTTGTCGACGTACACGACCCGTGAGTCCGGATTGATCCGCTGGGCGATCTGGTGCACGTTCTCCTGCGTCGGCAGACCGGTGCCGATGTCCAGGAACTGCCGGATGCCGTCGTCCTGCGCCAGCCGCGTCACCGCCCGCCGCAGGAAGTCGCGGTTGTGCCGCACGTCCAGATAGCCGCGCGGGTTCGCCGCGAGCGCCGCGGCGGCCGCGGCACGGTCCACCGGGTAGTTGTCCTTGCCACCGAGAAACACGTCGTAGACCCGCGCCGGATGCGCCTTGGTGGTGTCGATCCTCTTTCTCAGCTCGGCGGGGTCGTGGCTGAGGGCGTCACCGGGCATAGGGCCTCTCCCTGGAGAGTCGCGTCATTCAACGGGCAACAACCTAACTCCCAGGGCGACTTGTTGGTGCCCGCCCGATCATCTCGGTGCCCACCCGATCACCTTCGCTCAGCCTTTGACGTTCGGCTCGTACGCGTTCCTGCCCCACTCTGTGGAACCCAGCGGGTAGTTGTACGCGGGACGCCCCACGTTGCCGCTGGTGCGGAAGAGCTCGCCGTTGTCGTCGACGCGGACCGTCCCGTGCTTCGTCCCGCTGGACCACTCCAGCTCCAGGTTCCAGCTCACGTCATGGGTCCGCGCGTCCGCGAACACATAGAACACCTCGGGGTCGGACTCGCTGACCTTGTAGGGGAAGTCCCGCTGACCGGCCTTGGGCACGGCCACCGGCCGGCCGGCGTCGAGATCCACCTCGAACGACCGCGTCTCCACGCCGCCGCCGCATCCGACGCCCATCTCGTAGTCGTTCCACGCGAGCGGCGCGTCCTTCTTGGCCACCCGCACATGCAGCGACTCCAGGACGACGGTGGCCTTGCCGGTGCCCTGCACGGTCAGCGCGAGCATCTGCTGCCCGGCGGGCACCCCGCCGAGCGCGGTGACCCACCCGCGCGCGTCCGGCTCGGTCGGCGGTGGCGGCATCCGCGCGGCGTCCCGGTCCACCAGGTAGTGCTGGCTGCACGGGCTGTCCCACTTGTACGCGTTGGCGACGACGATCGGCGCGGCGGCCCCGTCGTCCGGGCCCCGCGTCCGCTCCGCCCCGACACTCCGGGAGCCGGACGGGGCAGGACCGGCGCCGCGCGAGGCGGACGGCGAGGGCGAGGGCGACGCGCTCTTCGCACCGGCCGACGCGGTGCCGTCGGACGTCACGCCGGCGGACGAGGCGGCGGCACCCGCCGACTGCTTGCGGCCGTGGTCGTCGCCCTTGCCGGGCACGAGGTTCACGACGAGCGCGGCGGCCACGACGGCCGCGGCCACGGCGGCACCGGCGAGCACGACGGTACGCCGACGCCGTACCGGCGATTCGGGCTCGGCTCCTGCGTCCGACTCCACCTCAGGCGCATCTTCGGCCCCGGAGGCCGCATCCGGCTCAGGCGCACCCTCGGTCCCGGAAGCCGCCTCCACCTCCGGCTCCGGCACAGCCACCGCCGACGCCACCGCCGGCTCGGGCGCCCCCTTCTGCCCCCGCAGCGCGTCCGCCCGCACCCACCGCCGGTGCAGCTCCACCAGCTCCTCGGGCGTCGCCCGGCACACCCGGGCGAAGCGCTCCACGGGCGCGTAATCCGCCGGTACGGCCTCCCCGTTGACGTACCGGTGCAGCGTCGACGCACTCATGTGCAGCCGCTTCCCGAGCGTCCCGTAACTGAGTCCGGACCGCTCCTTGAGTTCCTTCAGCAGTCCCGCGAACTCGTCCCCGGCCACGTTCTCTCCCTCACCCGCGTCCCGGACCGTATTCCAGAGGGATGACATTCCCCCAGGTCAGAGCCGGTACCGCCATCCCGGCGTCCCGAATCACCCGACGACTGTGGCGGCCGGGACGGATCACCCCACAAGCTTGGGCCATCCAAGCACGCCGCTCCCGGCAACCGGTCGAGCGGCCACGCCGACCAGCCACACCAGAGGGGGCCGACCCATGTCCGAACGCACCGCCCGTACCCGGCTGTTCGCCGCCGCCGCGGTCGCGCTCGCGGCGCTCGCCCTCACGGCGTGCGAGAACGGCGAGGGCGTACGCGACGAGGACCCGTCCGCGGCGTCCAAGTCGGCGACCCGGCCGACCGGTTCGACGCCGACGACCGCACCGGACACGGCGGACACCACCCCAGGCACCACCACCGCCGGCAGCCCCCCGTGCACCGCCGACACCACCAGGATCATGGCCACGGAGGTCTCCCGCCCCCTGAACCACCTGCTCCTGACCCTCACCAACACCGGTTCGAGGACCTGCACCCTCACCGGCCACCCGGTCACCCGGTTCGGCGAGGCCCGGTCCGTCCCGGCGGCGCGGGAGACCAGGCCGCGGGCGGCGGTCCGGCTGTCCCCCCGCGAGTCCGCCTACGCGGGCGTGCTCCTGTCCTCGGGCGACGGCAGCGGCGCATCCGGCTCCACGGCCAAGACCCTCACGATCACCTTCAAGGACGGCAGCACCGCCCGCCCGGCGCTCCCGCCCAGGGGGGTCCACGTCGACGACCGGCTCACGGTGACGTACTGGCAGTCGTCCATGGACACCGCGCTCACGTACTGACGTCACCCGCAAGGGAGTTCGCGCCGCAGACGCCGGGCGCCGTCCTCAGCGCAGCTTCTGCGCCACCTCGGTGGCCCAGTACGTCAGGATGTTCTGTGCCCCGGCCCGCTTGATGCCGGTCAGCGTCTCCAGGATCGCCTTGTCCCGGTCGATCCAGCCCTTCTCCGCGGCGGCCTCGATCATCGAGTACTCGCCGGAGATCTGGTACGCCGCGAGCGGTACGTCCACCGCGTCGGCGACCCGCGCGAGGATGTCGAGGTAGGGACCGGCCGGCTTGACCATCACCATGTCGGCGCCCTCCTCCAGGTCGAGGGCCAGCTCCCGCAGCGACTCGCGCGCATTGGCGGGATCCTGCTGATACGTCTTGCGGTCACCCTTGAGCGAGGAGCCGACGGCCTCCCGGAAGGGCCCGTAGAAGGCGGAGGAGTACTTGGCGGTGTACGCCAGGATGGAGACGTCCTCGCGCCCGATCTGGTCCAGGGCGTCCCGGACGACACCGATCTGGCCGTCCATCATCCCGCTCGGCCCGACCACATGCGCGCCCGCGTCGGCCTGCACCTGCGCCATCTCGGCGTACCGCTCCAGGGTCGCGTCGTTGTCGACCCGGCCCTGCCCGTCGAGCACCCCGCAGTGGCCGTGGTCGGTGAACTCGTCGAGGCACAGGTCGGACATGACGATCAGCTCGTCCCCGACCTCGGCCCGCACATCGCGCAGCGCGACCTGGAGGATCCCGTCCGGATCCGTGCCCGCCGACCCCTGGGCGTCCTTCTTCGCGTCCTCCGGCACCCCGAAGAGCATGATCCCGGAGACACCGGCCTCCAGCGCCTCCAGCGCCGCCTTCTTCAGGCTGTCGCGCGTGTGCTGCACGACGCCGGGCATGGCCGTGATCGGCACCGGCTCACTCACGCCCTCGCGCACGAACGCGGGGAGGATGAAGTCGGCCGGGTGCAGCCGGGTCTCGGCGACCATGCGCCGCAGAGCGGGGGTCGTACGCAGCCGCCGGGGACGCGTACCGGGGAAGGATCCGTACTTCGTCATGCCCTCCACGCTACGCCCGCCGCGGGAGCACCTTTGCCGACGCCGAGTCGGGGATCACCGAGGGAGTCCGGGGCAAAGGGAGTCCGGGGGCAAAGCCCCCGGAGACACCCGCCCCGGCACCACCCCGGCGCCGTCCCGGCTACGTCGTACGCCGCCGCCGCGACCCCGGCCGCCGCTCGCTCGGCCGCGTCACCGGATCCCCGGCGTCCAGCGCCGACGCACGGCGCCGCAGCCCGAAGTCCGCCAGCGCCTCCGCCAGCTTGAGCACCGAGGGCTCGGGAGCCATGACGTCCACCCGCAGCCCGTGCTCCTCGGCCGTCTTGGCCGTGGCGGGACCGATGCACGCGATCACCGTCACGTTGTGCGGCTTGCCCGCGATGCCGACCAGGTTGCGCACCGTCGAGGACGACGTGAACAGCACGGCGTCGAAGCCACCGCCCTTGATGGCCTCCCGCGTCTCGGCCGGCGGCGGCGACGCGCGCACCGTCCGGTACGCCGTGACGTCGTCGACCTCCCAGCCCAGCTCGATGAGCCCGGCGACCAGCGTCTCGGTCGCGATGTCCGCCCGCGGCAGGAACACCCGGTCGATCGGGTCGAAGACCGGGTCGTACGGCGGCCAGTCCTCCAGCAGACCGGCGGCCGACTGCTCACCGCTCGGCACCAGGTCCGGCTTCACACCGAAGGCGACCAGCGCCTTCGCGGTCTGCTCGCCCACCGCCGCGACCTTGATCCCGGCGAAGGCCCGGGCATCGAGCCCGTACTCCTCGAACTTCTCCCGCACGGCCTTGACCGCGTTCACCGAGGTGAAGGCGATCCACTCGTACCGGCCCGTCACCAGGCCCTTGACCGCGCGCTCCATCTGCTGGGGCGTCCGCGGCGGTTCGACGGCGATCGTCGGCACCTCGTGCGGCACGGCCCCGTACGACCGCAGCTGGTCGGAGAGCGACGCCGCCTGCTCCTTCGTCCGCGGCACGAGCACCTTCCAGCCGAACAGCGGCTTGGACTCGAACCACGACAGCTGGTCGCGCTGGGCGGCGGCGGAACGCTCACCGACCACGGCTATCACCGGTCGGCCGCCGTCGGGCGAGGGCAGCACCTTCGCCTGCTTCAGCGTCTGCGCGATGGACCCGAGCGTGGCGGACCAGGTGCGCTGCCGTGTGGTGGTACCGGCGATGGTCACCGACATCGGAGTGTCGGGCTTACGGCCGGCGGCGACCAGCTCGCCCGCGGCCGCGGCCACGGAATCCAGCGTGGCCGAGACGACGACGGTCCCATCGGACGCGCCCACCTCGGTCCAGCACCGCTCCGACGCCGAACGGGCGTCCACGAACCGCACGTCGGCGCCCTGCGCGTCCCGCAGCGGCACACCCGCGTAAGCGGGCACACCCACGGCGGCCGCGATGCCGGGCACCACCTCGAACGGCACGCCCGCGGCGGCGCACGCCAGCATCTCCTCGGCCGCGTACGTGTCGAGGCCGGGGTCACCGGACACCGCACGCACGACCCGCCTGCCGCCCCGCGCGGCCTCCATGACAAGATTGGCGGCATCCCTCGACGCGGGGGTCCCAGCGGTCGTCGACGTGCTGTCAACAACCGCTAGTTGAGGCGTGCTTGTGGCCGAATACGTACCTGACGACGTATCCGAATACGCATCCGAAGACGTGTTCAGCACGGCGACGCCTTGCCTGGCATGCGTACGGACCACGTCGAGCACCTCATGCTCGGCGACAAGAACGTCCGCTCTCGCCAGCGCCTCCACGGCGCGCAGTGTGAGCAGTCCCGGATCTCCGGGACCGGCACCCAGGAAGGTGACGTGCCCGTGTTCCGGACCGGCGGGAAGGGTGGTGGGGCTCAATGTTCTCGCTCCCCCATCAGACCGGCCGCGCCCTTGGCGAGCATCTCGGCAGCGAGTTCGCGACCGAGCGCCATTGCCTGGTCGTGCGTCTCGGGCACGGGACCGGTGGTGGACAGCTGCACCAGCGTCGAGCCGTCGGTTGTACCGACGACGCCGCGCAGGCGCATCTCAGTGACAATCTGCCCGTCGGCCAGCAGGTCGGCCAGCGCCCCCACAGGGGCACTGCAGCCGGCCTCCAGGGCGGCGAGCAGGGATCGCTCGGCGGTCACGGCGGCCCGGGTGAACGGGTCGTCGAGCTCGGCGAGCGCAGCGATCAGGTCCGCGTTGTCCGCGGCACATTCGATCGCGAGGGCCCCCTGGCCGGGGGCGGGCAAAACAGTGTCGACCGGCAGGAACTCGGTCACTTCGTCGATCCGGCCGATCCGGTGGAGCCCGGCGGCGGCGAGTACGACGCCGTCCAGCTCACCGCTGCGGACGTACCCGATCCGGGAGTCGACGTTGCCGCGGATCGGGACGGTCTCGACGGCCAGGCCGTGGCTGCGCGCGTAAGCGTTCAGCTGGGCCATGCGGCGCGGCGAGCCGGTGCCGACCCGCGCGGTCCCCTTCGGGGAAGGAGCGCCCAGCTCTTCGAACGTCAGTCCGTCGCGGGCGACGAGCACGTCGCGCGGGTCCTCGCGGACCGGTACGGCGGCCAGGGCCAGCTCGTCGGGCTGCGCGGTCGGCAGATCCTTGAGGGAGTGCACGGCGAAGTCGACCTCGCCGCGCAGCAGCGCGTCGCGCAGCGCGGTCACGAACACACCGGTGCCGCCGATCTGGGCCAGGTGCTCGCGCGAGGTGTCGCCGTAGGTCGTGATCTCCACGAGCTCGACGGGCCGTCCGGTCACCTGCCTCACGGCGTCGGCCACCTGCCCGGACTGGGCCATGGCCAGCTTGCTGCGCCTGGTCCCCAGCCGCAGTGCCTGCTCACTCATTCTCGCCCTCGGTTCTTGGCGTTCTCGGTGCTGTCACTGGTGTCCCTGTCGTCGGCCCGGGAGACGGCGGCGACCGTCTCGGGGTCGAGGTCGAACAGGGTCCGCAGCGCGTCCGCGTACCCGGCGCCGCCGGGCTCGGCCGCGAGCTGCTTGACCCGTACGGTCGGCGCGTGCAGCAGCTTGTCGACGACGCGCCGCACGGTCTGGGTGATCTCGCCGCGCTGCTTCTCGTCGAGGCCGGGCAGCCGTCCGTCGAGCCGCGCGATCTCGTTCGCGACGACGTCGGCGGCCATCGTGCGCAGGGCGACGACGGTGGGGGTGATGTGCGCGGCGCGCTGGGCGGCGCCGAAGGCGGCCACCTCGTCGGCGACGATCCGGCGCACCAGGTCCACGTCGGCGGCCATCGGCGCGTCCGCGGAGGCCTCGGCGAGCGACTCGATGTCGACGAGCCGCACCCCGAGCAGCCGGTGCACGGCGGCGTCGATGTCACGGGGCATCGCGAGGTCGAGCAGTGCGAGCGCGGGCGCGGGCCGGGGGGCCTCGACGACGGGCTCGGGCCGGCGGCGCTCGGGGAGACGGCCGCCGGCGGCGACCGTGGCGGCGAGCGCGGTGATCAGCTCGGCCTCGACCTCGGGCGTGCGGCGGCTGTCGCGGCGGTCGACGGTTCCCCGGTCGACCCAGGCCGCGTGCTGTTCCAGGGTGGCCGCGTCCATCCCGGCGACCGCGGCCTCTCCCATCACGGAGAAGCCCGTGGCGCCCTGGACCGCGGACAGGTCGAGGGGGCAGCCCTCGTCGGTACCGGCGGGGGCGAGGCCGCCCGCCGCGGAGGCCGGGGTCTCCTCACGCACGGCGACCGGCGTACCCGTACGCCCCTCGACCGCCGCCGCGACCGCCTCGGCCGTCAGGACGAGACCCGTGGCGCCGGTACAGGAGACGGCGACGTCGGCACGTGTCAGCTCGGCCGGCACCGCGTCCATCGGTACCGCGCGGGCCAGCACGTCCGTGTCGTCGCCCTCCGTGAGGATCTGCGCGAGGCGCTCGGCGCGGTCCGGTGTGCGGTTGGCGATCACGACCTCGGCGACCCCGGCACGCGCGAGCGTCGCGGCGGCCAGCGAGGACATGGAGCCGGCACCGATGACCAGGGCCCGCTTGCCCTTGGCCCAGGCCTCGACCGCCGTACCGGCGGAGAGCTGCTCCAGGCCGAAGGTGACCAGCGACTGTCCGGCGCGGTCGATGCCGGTCTCGGAGTGCGCCCGCTTGCCGGTCCGCAGTGCCTGCTGGAACAGGTCGTTGAGGAGCCGTCCCGCGGTGTGCAGTTCCTGCGCGGTGGCCAGCGCGTCCTTGATCTGGCCGAGGATCTGGCCCTCGCCCACGACCATCGAGTCGAGGCCGCAGGCCACCGAGAAGAGGTGGTGGACGGCCCGGTCCTCGTAGTGCACGTAGAGATAGGGAGTGAGCTCCTCGAGCCCGACCCCGCTGTGCTGGGCGAGCAGCGTGGACAGCTCGGCGACGCCCGCGTGGAACTTGTCCACGTCGGCGTACAGCTCGATGCGGTTGCAGGTGGCAAGGACCGCGGCCTCGGTGGCAGGCTCCGCGGCGACCGTGTCCTGGAGCAGCTTGACCTGGGCGTCCGCGGTCAGCGTGGCCCGCTCCAGAACGCTGACCGGAGCGCTGCGGTGGCTCAGCCCGACGACGAGGAGACTCATGCCGGCATCACGGCGGGGACGTCCCCGTCAGGCCCCTTGTCGGCGGACTCCTTGGAGGCGGCGGCCGGGATCGCGCCCTCGGCCGCGGCCTCCTCGCCCGCCTTGCGCTGCTCGTGGAAGGCGAGGATCTGGAGCTCGATGGAGAGGTCGACCTTGCGCACGTCGACGCCGTCCGGGACGGTCAGCACGGTCGGCGCGAAGTTCAGGATGGAGGTGACGCCCGCGGCGACGAGCCGGTCGCAGACCTGCTGGGCCGCGCCGGCCGGAGTCGCGATGACCCCGATCGAGACGCCGTTGCCGTCGATGATCTTTTCCAGCTCGTCCGTGTGCTGGACCGGGATCCCGGCGACGGGCTTTCCGGCCATTGCCGGATCGGCGTCGATCAGCGCGGCGACCCGGAATCCACGGGAGGCGAACCCGCCGTAATTGGCCAGCGCGGCGCCGAGGTTACCGATACCGACGATCACAACCGGCCAGTCCTGGGTCAGACCCAGTTCGCGGGAGATCTGGTACACGAGATACTCGACGTCGTAGCCCACACCGCGCGTGCCGTACGACCCGAGGTACGAGAAGTCCTTGCGCAGCTTCGCGGAGTTGACCCCCGCCGCGGCCGCGAGCTCCTCGGAGGAGACCGTGGGTACCGAGCGCTCCGACAGTGCGGTGAGGGCTCGGAGGTACAGCGGAAGCCTGGCGACGGTGGCCTCGGGAATCCCTCGGCTGCGGGTCGCCGGTCGGTGAGTTCGGCCAGTTGCCACGGTGCTCCTGCGGGTAGCGCGGGGCTGCAGGCGGTCACACGTACCTAGACCGCCCCGTCGAAAGCAGGCTATGTCTTTGTGAACGCGTGCACAAAGATAGTGTCCGATTTGCCCGGCCAACGTGACCGGGGTCACGCGCCCCCGGCGTATGCGTATGGAACCGGCACACAGGCGCCTTCGTTCCTCACTCGACGGGGGCAAAACCGCACACACTCCTCAACGATCCACGCCCCCCGAGACCAAACCGCCCCCGATCCTAAGCGACTTTCCGGGCTGTTTGGACTACTCGGTCAGTCACGAAGGGTGGCCCTCCGGTCAGGACCGGCCCGGCAGGCCCTGGGTGAGGGCTTTGCGAAGGCGTTCCTCGTTCACGCGCCAGAAGGTGTGCTGCGCGCCATCCACCAGGACGACCGGAATCTGCTCCCAGTACTCACGGTGCAGCTCCGCGTCCTGGGTGATGTCCTTCTGCTCCCAGGGGACGCCGAGATCACCGCAGACCTTCTCGATGACCTGCTGTGCGTCATCGCACAGATGACACCCCGGCTTGCGGATCAGCGTGACGAGCCGGTCCTGGGGGGCGCTCTGAGCGGCCTTTCGCCGAAAGATGGGACTCATGTCGGCCATTCTCACCCCGCGAACGGCCGCGCGGCGCCCCCGCGGCGCACCGACGGGACCACTTGTTTAACGGTGCGGCCGCAGAGAGTTCACAGCCTCCAAACCTCTCGACTCCGGAAGCACCGAACAAACTGGCTATGCTCACGCCATGGCCGCTCTCGGATGGCTCACTCCCCGTAGGCGCTCCGCCACCGCGCGGAGCGTGTTGGCAGGCGAGGCCTCGGCGGAGGCAGCGCGCAAGTCCTCCCAGGAGCTGGAGGAACTCGCGCACGAAGCCGCGCCCGACGTCACGGACCAGGAACCGGCGTTCCCGGTGCTCGGCGACGACAAGGCCGCCGCCTTCTTCGACCTGGACAACACCGTGATGCAGGGCGCCGCGCTCTTCCACTTCGGCCGGGGCCTGTACAAGCGGAAGTTCTTCGAGACCCGCGACCTCGCCAGGTTCGCCTGGCAGCAGGCGTGGTTCAGGCTGGCCGGGGTCGAGGACCCCGAGCACATGCAGGACGCCCGCGACTCCGCGCTGTCCATCGTCAAGGGCCACCGCGTCTCCGAGCTGATGTCGATCGGCGAGGAGATCTACGACGAGTACATGGCGGAGCGGATCTGGCCGGGGACACGCGCGCTGGCCCAGGCACACCTGGACGCCGGCCAGAAGGTGTGGCTGGTCACGGCCGCGCCGGTGGAGATCGCCACGGTCATCGCCCGCCGCCTCGGCCTGACCGGCGCGCTGGGCACGGTCGCGGAGTCGGTCGACGGCGTCTACACGGGCAAGCTGGTGGGCGAGCCGCTGCACGGCCCGGCCAAGGCGGAGGCGGTACGCGCGCTGGCGGCGGCGGAGGGCCTGGACCTCTCGCGTTGCGCCGCGTACAGCGACTCCCACAACGACATCCCGATGCTGTCCCTGGTGGGCCACCCCTACGCGATCAACCCGGACGCCAAGCTCCGCAAGCACGCCCGCAACCTGGACTGGCGACTGCGCGACTACCGCACGGGCCGCAAGGCGGCGAAGGTCGGCATTCCGGCGGCGGCCGGCGTGGGCGCGGTGGCCGGCGGCACCGCGGCGGCGATCGCACTGCACCGCCGACGCCGCTGACGCCGCTGCGCCGCTGACGCCGCTGCGCCGCTGACGCCGCTGCGCCGCTGACGGCGGATCACCACAACTCCCAGCTCAGCACCATGCCGGGCGCCCTCTCCAACGAGAGGGCGCCCGGCATTCTTTCTGTCCTACCCCCGCACCGCTCCCGCCAGTCCCCTTACGCACACCCGGCCACAACACGCCCCGCACCCATACGGAATCCGAACTCATCCGATCAACAACCGTTCACGATTCGGCACTTGATCAGGCGCCAATGCGTAACAGAAGCGACGTAATCGATGATTTGAGCAACTGGGTGTAGTGCTGCCTGTACGAAGCGTTATTCTCCTCAGACGCAATCCGGTACCCCTCCGTCGCTACGACGGGTGAAAGGTTCCGTACTGCACGTGATGGAAGCTCTGCCTCTGGGAGTCCCGTGTACCCACACGTCGGGGTTGACGCCTCGGGCCTGGCTACGCTGCGCACAACGGTCCTCGACCTGTTGCGCGGCTTCGTCCCCACCGCGTACGCCGTCCCCGCCTTCGCCACCGCCGCACCGCTCGGCCCGTGCTACGCACTGGCCGAGGGCAGCGCCGCGGTCGGTGGCAGACGGGGCCGTTCGAGCTCGGCCGCCACCACCGCACGCCGTCCGGCCGCCGACAGTGACAGCGCCCGCATGATGGACCTCGTCGAGCGCGCCCAGGCCGGCGAGGCCGACGCCTTCGGACGCCTCTACGACCAGTACAGCGACACCGTGTACCGCTACATCTATTACCGCGTGGGCGGCAAGGCGACCGCGGAGGACCTCACCAGCGAGACGTTCCTGCGCGCCCTGCGCCGCATCGGCACGTTCACCTGGCAGGGCCGCGACTTCGGCGCCTGGCTGGTCACGATCGCCCGCAACCTCGTCGCCGACCACTTCAAGTCGAGCCGCTTCCGGCTGGAAGTGACCACCGGCGAGATGCTCGACGCCAACGAGGTCGAGCGCTCCCCCGAGGACTCCGTCCTGGAGTCCCTCTCCAACGCCGCCCTGCTCGACGCCGTACGGCGGCTCAATCCCCAGCAGCAGGAGTGCGTGACCCTGCGCTTCCTCCAGGGCCTCTCGGTCGCCGAGACCGCCCGTGTGATGGGCAAGAACGAGGGCGCGATCAAGACCCTCCAGTACCGGGCCGTACGCACGCTCGCCCGACTCCTCCCCGACGACGTCCGCTGAGCACCGCACAGTGAGCACCGCACAGCGAACACCGCGCCGAGCGGCGCATCCGTCCCCGCACCGGCGGATCGCGGCTCCGTACGCTGAGCGACCCCCAACTCACCTTCCGTGAAAGTCCGTTGACTTCGCGGTCCGATCATCCGTCGTCCGTAACCCAAGTGCCGCGCCACTCGTTACGCGGGATACAGGCTCCCTGTGGTCACACTCCGGCCGTCTACGATCACTCGATCGTGCAAGCGGTCGAAAGGCGTGCACCCTCAGGACCCCCTGGGGAGTCGACCGTCATGACGAGAGGAGGTGCCGCCAGTGATCGCGAACGTATCGGCGCACCGGCGGGCGAACGCCTTCGCCCAGGCCCTGGAGGAGCAGTCCGACCGGGACTCGGCGGCCGGGCAGCCCGATGGACCCGCTCCGCCCCCGACTGCCGCGGAACGGACCGGGCAGGGCCGCATGTTGGCCCTCACCACCGGTCTCGGCGAGTTGCCGAAGCCGAAGCTGGACCCCGAGGTCAAGGTCGTGCAGCGGGCGCAGCTCGTGGCCGCGATGGAGGCCATGCTGCGGGACGGCACGGTGCCGGGAGGCGAGGCGGCGGACCCTTCGGTGCCCGAGCAGCGGTCCCATCGGGCCCGGGGCGCTCACCGGGCGACCGGACTGGGGAAGTTGCGACCGCGTACGCGGCTCACGAAGGGCCTCGCCGCGGGTGGACTCAGCGTCGGTGTGGCCGCGGCCTCGTTCGGCGGAGTGGCCGCTGCCAGTTCCGACGCCCTGCCGGGTGACTCCCTCTACGGCCTCAAACGGGGCATCGAGGACGTCAAACTGGGGCTGGTCCACGGCGACAGCGACCGCGGACAGCTCTACCTCGACCAGGCCTCGACGAGGCTCAGCGAGGCCCGCCGGCTGATGGAGCGCGACCGCGGCGGCCCCCTCGACCACGAGTCCGTGGGCGAGGTCAGGCGCACCCTGTCCGGCATGCAGCACGACGCGGCCGAGGGCCACCGCCTGCTGCACGAGGCGTACGAGCGGGACGGCTCACTGGGCCCCATCCAGGCCCTCTCCACCTTCTCCCGCTCGCACCGCGAGGCCTGGGGCGCCCTGCGCGACCGGCTGCCCGTGCAGCTCGGCGACGTCAGTCAGCAGGTCTCGTCGGTCTTCGACGCCATAGACCAAGAGGTCGCTCCGCTCCAGTCACTGCTGCCGCAGCCCCCGGCCCCCGGCGGCACCGGCAAGCGGCATGGGTCCGGCACGGAGTCCTCTCGCTCCGCCGGCACGGACCAGCCCGAGCCCAGCGCCACCGGCGACTCCGCCACCGGCAGCGACAGCAGCGGCAAGCCCCAGCCGTCCACGTCGAAGAGCGGCGAGGAGGGCCTCCTCGGCGGCAACACGGGCGGCCTCCTGGACCCGCCGAAGGACAGCACGAGCAGCTCGCCGGCCTCGAGCAAGCCTCCGACCAGCGGCGCCCCGGACGTCACCCTGCCGCCCCTGCTCCCGGGCCTCCTCCCGGGCCTGGGCATCGACAGCGGGGAGACGAAGTAGCTCATACGACGGTGGGGCGCCCTTCGCAGGAAGGGCGCCCCACCGTCGTACGGACGGGATCAGAAAAACACGGACCGGCGCTGCACCAACAGCTTGTACAGCGTGTGCTGGATCTGTTCCCTGACCTGGTCCGTCAGGTTGAACATCAGCATCGGGTCCTCCGCCGCCTCCGGCGGGTAGCCGTCCGTGGGGATCGGCTCGCCGAACTGGATCGTCCACTTCGTGGGCAGGGGAACGGCGCCCAGCGGGCCGAGCCACGGGAACGTCGGAGTGATCGGGAAGTACGGGAAGCCGAGCAGCCGCGCGAGCGTCTTCGCGTTGCCGATCATCGGGTAGATCTCCTCCGCACCCACGATCGAGCACGGGACGATCGGCGTGCCCTGCCGCAGCGCCGTGGAGACGAAGCCGCCCCGGCCGAAACGCTGGAGCTTGTAGCGCTCGCCGAACGGCTTGCCGATGCCCTTGAAGCCCTCCGGCATCACACCGACCAGCTCACCGCGCTCCAGGAGCCGTTCGGCGTCCTCGGCGCACGCGAGGGTGTGACCGGCCTTGCGGGCCAGCTCGTTGACCACCGGCAGCATGAAGACCAGGTCGGCCGCCAGCAGCCGGAGGTGACGGCCCGCCGGATGGTTGTCGTGGACCGCGACCTGCATCATCAGCCCGTCCAGCGGGAGCGTGCCCGAGTGGTTGGCGACGATCAGCGCCCCGCCCTTCGCCGGGATGTTCTCGATGCCCTTCACCTCGACCCGGAAGTACTTCTCGTACACCGGCCGCAGCAGCGACATGAGGACCTGGTCGGTGAGCTCCTCGTCGTAGCCGAAGTCGTCGACCTCGTAGTCCCCGGTCAGCCGCCGCCGCAGGAAGGCCAGCCCTCCGGCGATCCGCCGTTCCAGACCGCCGTCCTGCGGCCGCTGCGGCGGCTGTTCCTCACGCGTCACGGGAACATCATCCTGCGGAAGAGCCCGCCCGGGCAGGGGCTGGACCTCCCGTACCACCGCGGGCTCGCCGCCTCGCCGGCTCCCCGCACCCCGGCGCCGCGGCGGCCGCTGCACGGCAGCCCCACGGGACCGGTCGTCGTCGAACGGAATGACCTTGGCGTCCGCCATCGTTGGTGCGCTCCTCAGTTGGCGCTCTGCGTCGGGGGGTGGCCACCGCCCAGTGCGGGCAGTGCGGCGATCCGGTCGACGGCCCCCGCGAGGGCCTCCGGCGGCAGAAGTCCGGGACCGCGGCTGCGCGCGAAGTCCGCGAACGTTTCTGCGGTCGTGTACTTCGGCACGTATCCCAGCGTCTCGCGCATCTGGTTCGTCGCCACGACCCGGCCGTGCGTCAACAGCCGGATCTGCTCGGGCGAGAAGTCCGTCATGCCCAGCGTACGCACCGCCGAGCCGACCCAGGTGACCGCCGGCAGCAGCAGCGGGACCGTCGGACGGCCGAGCCTGCGTGCGCACTGCGACAGCAGCAGGACGCCGTCGCCCGCGACATTGAACGTGCCGCTGTTGAGAGTTCCGCGCCGGGGCTCGTACGAGGCGATGCGCAGCACGTCGATCACGTCGTCCTCGTGCGCGAACTGCAGCCGCGGGTCGTAGCCGAACACGGTCGGCAGCACCGGCAGCGAGAAGTACGAGGCGAGCGGCGAGTCCGCGCTCGGGCCGAGAATGTTCGCGAACCTGAGCACGCACACGGCCACGTCGGGGCGGCGGCGGGCGAAGCCGCGCACATACCCCTCGACCTCCACGGTGTCCTTGGCGAAGCCGCCGCTGGGCAGGGACTTGGGCGGGGTCGTCTCGGTGAACACGGCCGGATCGCGCGGCGCGGACCCGTACACGTTCGTACTGGACTTCACGACGAGCCGCTTGACCGTCGGGGACTTCTGGCAGGCACCCAGCAGCTGCATGGTGCCGATGACGTTGGTCTCCTTGACCGTGGCCCGGCTGCCGGTGCCCAGCGCGGTGCCGGTCACGTCCATGTGGACGACCGTGTCGACGGAGTGCTCGGCGAGCACGCGCGCGATGGTGGGCTGCCTTATGTCGGCCTGGATGAAGTCCGCACCGCCCAGATGATGCTCGGGACGGACCGCGTCGACGGCGATCACCCGGTCGACGTTCGGGTCACGCTGGATCCGTCGTACGAACCGGCCCCCCAACTGACGGGCCACTCCGGTCACGAGCACGACCTTGCCCAAGATCAGCGCCTTCCTTCCAGCCGTCTGCCTACATCGGTGTGCTGCTGCTCGTACTCTGCCGTGTTCCCCGTGTACGGCCACGTTAGCGGGTCGATGTTGCGCTGTGATGACCCCCCGATGCACGAAGTGACGAAGGCGGCCATGCGTACGGTCAGACCAAGCCAAGACGCCGTCCAGACATACGCACAACGGGTTCCGGCCGCCCGAAAGCGGGTCTTCACGGCTCTCGTACGGCCGGACGAGTTCCCGTTCGGCTCCGGATATGACTGCGGCCCCCCACCAGAACGGTGGGGGGCCGGCAGAACGCGCTCTCGCGGCGTCGCCTACTTCTTGTTGCGACGCTGAACGCGGGTGCGCTTGAGCAGCTTGCGGTGCTTCTTCTTGGCCATCCGCTTGCGCCGCTTCTTGATAACAGAGCCCACGACTACCCTCGCTCACTTCTCTTCACTCGGTGCTGGGCGCCGGGGCCCACACGACCTACGAGGGGCTAGCCTACCCGCCCGAGCGCTGAGGTCGTAATCGAGGAGATCCGGGGGATCCCGGGGCAGCCCCGCAGGGCCTTCCCGGGCATCCCCCGGACGCCGTCAGGCGGTCTCCACCCCCACATAGCTCTCGCGGAGGTACTCGTGAACCGCTTGCTCCGGCACCCGGAAGGACCTTCCCACCCGGATCGCCGGCAGATGACCGCTGTGCACCAACCGGTACACGGTCATCTTCGACACTCGCATCACCGAGGCGACTTCCGCCACGGTCAGGAACTGAACCTCGTTCAGAGGCCTCTCGCCAGCTGCAGCCATGACACACCTGAACCTTCCGCACTCGACGGCCACCGGCTTCCCCTTCCGGTGACTCTTCGTCGTTGCGTGCTCACTCCCCAATGTAGGGGCGGGTGATGCGAGTGGGGAAGAGGGGATGCCATCGGCGGCCTACTGTGACAGACACGCTCGATTGAGTACATAGCGAGTAAGCGGTCGGTAGTAATCAGACCGCACAGCGTCATCAAGTGGAACGACGACGGACACCCGCCCCTCTGCCTCCCCGACGAAGAGCGCGGGATCGTCCGTATCAGCCAGACCTATGGCCTCGAACCCCAGCTGACCTGCCCCGCAGACCCATCCATGGTCCCCGACGACCAGTTCCGGGAGGGGGTCGCCGGCCTCCGCGGCAGCCGCCAGCGCGGTGCGAACCGGGAGGGGGGAATGGCTGTGTGCGCCGGTCTCACGACCGGCGGTCAGCACATCGGGTTCGCGGACGAGCGCGACTCCTCGTACGTAGTCCAGGTTGTACGTGCGTAGACCGAACCGGGTCGTTATGTCGACACAGTGACCCTGCGCTGGGGTGAGAACCGTACATCCCGCCGCCGACAATGCGTCCGCCAAGGCGGCGTAGAAGCCGAGCAGACGGTGCGGGTGGCCGGTGCCGAGGAGGACGGGCACCTTGTCCCGTGCGGCTTTCCCGAGCCGTGCGGCGAAGGCGTCCAGGGCTTCCAGCGTCCGCTCCGGATCGATCACATCGTGACCGGAGGTGTGGGTGGGATCGGCCGAAACCCCGCACTTGTCCGCCATCAACTCGATCAGATCCCGGGGCTCCCATGTCCATTCGGGATCGAGTCCGATCATGACACGGGGGTCGCGCGCCGCGAAGAGCCGATAGCTGCGCAGGCTCTCCTCACGCGAAGTGGCCACGGGCCCGGCCAGCCGGGCAGCCAGCAAATGCGCACGTAATGCTCCGGTGCTCAACACGTCAGCGATGCTGACGCACCCATCCCTCCCGTATGCCCAAAATGGGAAAACACCCCACAGTCGGCGTAATCGTGCGATCCTCGGCGCCTCCGTTCGAGGCGGTCGAACGTCAGCCGCCCCCGCCGCCCCGGCCGTCGGCGCCAGGGACGACGGCCGGCGCACCGGGCACGTCCGGCACGCCCCTACGGCAACATCCCGCGCAGCGGAAACGCCGCCTTCCGGGTCGCCAGCACCGCCTGGTCCAGCCGGTCCGCCGGGTCGTACCCGGACTCCCAGTCCGCCCAGGACACCGGCCACCGCCCGTCCGTCATCCGCATCGGCGCCAACTGCCGGGTACGGGCGAAGACTTCCTGCCGCCAGCTCTCCGGGATCATGGACTCGGGCTCCAGCGGACGCCCCGCCGCGATCGCCACGAGATGCGTCCAGGACCGCGGTACGACGTCCACGACCGCGTACCCGCCACCGCCCAGCGCCACCCAGCGCCCGTCGGCGTACTGGTGCGCCAGGTCGTGGCACGCGAGCTGCACGGCACGCTGGGCGTCCAGCGACACGGCGAGATGGGCGAGCGGGTCCTCGAAGTGGGTGTCGGCGCCGTGCTGGGTGACCAGCACCTGCGGCCGGAAATCGGCGATCAGTTCCGGCACCACGGCGTGAAAGGCACGCAGCCAGCCGGCGTCCCCGGTCCCGGCGGGCAGGGCGACATTGACCGCCGACCCCTCCGCCCGGTCGGCCCCGGTCTCGGTCGGCCACCCGGTCTGCGGGAACAGCGTCTGCGGATGCTCGTGCAGCGAGATGGTCAGAACCCGCGGGTCCTCCCAGAAGGCCGCCTGCACGCCGTCCCCGTGATGCACGTCGACGTCGATGTACGCGACCCGCTCGGCACCCAGCTCGAGCAGCCGCGCGATGGCGAGCGAGGCGTCGTTGTAGATACAGAACCCGGAGGCGCCCCCGGGCATCGCGTGATGCAGCCCGCCCGCGAAGTTCACGGCGTGCAGCGCGTCCCCGTGCCACACGGCCTCGGCCGCCCCGACGGACTGTCCGGCGATCAGCGCGGACACCTCGTGCATCCCGGCGAACGCGGGATCGTCCAGGGTCCCGAGCCCGTACTTCCCGTCCGCCGCGTCCGGCTCCGCGGACGCGGCCTTCACGGCCTCGATGTAGTCCTCGCGGTGCACGAGCCGCAGCGTCGACTCCCCGGCGGGCTTCGCCGAGACCACCTCGATCTCCCGGTCGAGACCGAAGGCGTCGACCAGCCGGCGGGTCAACGCCAGCCGGACCGGATCCATCGGGTGATCCGGACCGAAGTCATAGCCCGTTACTGCCTCGTCCCACATCAGCTGTGCGCGGCCGCTCATGTCTGTCACCGTATCGGTCCGTTCCGGACGCGAACGAGCGGGCGTACACCAGTGTCACCAGGACGAGCACCATCGGTACGAGCATGGCACCCCGGTAGCTCCAGGTGTCCCCCAGCGCCCCCACCAACGGCGAGCCGATCAGGAAACCGACGTAGTTGAAGATATTGAGCCGCGCGACGGCCGCGTCCGAAGCCCCGGGAAACAGCCGCCCGGCCGCCGCGAAGGTCCCCGGCACGAGCACACACAGCCCGAGCCCCAGCAGGGTGAACCCGAGCATCCCCACCCAGGCCCCCGGCGCGCCCGCCACCACCGCGAAACCCAGCGCCGCCACCAGCGCGCCGACCCGTACGACGGCCACGGCCCCGAACCGCCGCACCCCGAAGTCCCCGATGGCCCGCCCCAGCAGGGTGGTCACCATGTAGACGTTGTACGGCAGGGTCGCCAGTTGCTCCGAACTGCCCAACACGTCCTGTAGGTACTTCGCGCTCCAGTTCGAGACGGTCGAGTCCCCGATGTACGCGAAGGTCATCACCAGACAGAGCGGCAGCAGCAGCTTGAACACGAGCGGGGTGGCCGCGGCCTCGTGCGCCTGCGGAGAGGGGGCGCTCCCGTCGACGTACCACCGGCTGCCCACCAGCGTGGCCGGAAGCAGCACCAGCACGAGCGGCAGATACGACACCGACAGCGCCATATGCCAGTGCGCCCCGACCCAGGCCAGCGAGGCACCCACGATCCCACCCAGGCTGTACGTGGCATGGAAGCCGAGCATGATGCTGCGTCCGTACGTCCGTTGCAGGCTCACCCCGAGCATGTTCATCGAGGCGTCGAGCGCGCCGACCGCGAGCCCGAAGGCGCCCAGCGCGACCGCCAGTTCGACGAGCCGGTCCCCCCACCCGACCCCGAGCAGCGCAAGGAGCACGACGGGCTGGGACCAGCGCAGCACCCGGCTGGGCGGTATGCGCTTCACCAGATGCTCGGTCGTCACGCTCCCGACGCCGGCGAGGATCGGCACGGCGGCCAGGAAGGCGGGGAGCAGTGCGTCGGAGACCCCGTACCGGTCCTGGATGGCCGGGATGCGCGTCACGAGCAGCGCGAAGGCGACGCCCTGAGCGAAGAAGCCGAACGCCAACGAGGCCCTACCGCGCCGCAGCACATCTGTCATGGCGGCGAGCGTAGGGCCCCGACTTACCGGTGGGTAGATCAAGCCGAAGATGAATTCTGCTCAGCTCTGCGCTGGATCGGTGTGGCTGGGCTTCTACTTGGCCTGCTCGGCGAGCTCGGCCTCCAGCATCTTCTCCATCGGAACGACGCCGAAGCGCCCGCTGACCAGGAAGGCCAGGACCATCGTGGTGATCATGACGACCGTGCCGAGCCCGACCATGGTGTCGATCGGCAGCGTGTACGCGCCCACGACCCGCAGGACGCACTCGCCGAGCAGGGCCACGCCCCAGATGAGAGAGAAGGTCCGCTCGGCCTTCCGGAACCGCGGGGAGGTGGCGATGAGCCGGTCCCAGGCGGCGTTCTTGGCCGCGTCGCCCTTGATGAGGAACGGCTTCATGCCCGCCGTCATCATCGGCTTGCCGAGCTTCACGGACACCAGGATGCCGATGCCGATGGCGCTGCCGGCCCCGCTGTCCTTGGCCAGCATCAGCCGCGGGTCACCGGCGACGAGGCTGAGGGCCAGGGCGACGACGTTGACGAAGAGGATCAGCCCGGCGAGGGCGTTGACCTTGCGCTCCTTCACCGCACTCCACACGGTCCGGACGGCCGGCACCACGGTGCTCCAGCCGAGCGCCGCCATGGTGCTCATGCCGAACCCGTTCTTCAGGAGGTAGTACGCCCCGACCGGCACCGCCACGTCCAGGATCAGCGGCAGGAAGCTGGGCCGGGCGGCGGCCGTGCCGGTCGCCGCGGCGGCGGTCGCTTCGGTGCTGGTCTCGATGGCCGTGATGCTCATGATCGGGTCCCTCCGTCGTCACTGTGTACGTCCCGCTTCCTGATGTACTCAGCTTCGCGGCCGGACCCCGTGCGGCAGTAGAAACGATCGTCCGGAGCTGGGCGTGACAAATGTCAGTGCCGCCCGGTGGCCACCGTCATGGTCTCCGTCATACGAGCAGGTCAGCCAACTCTCCCAGGTCGGAAAGGAGTTGAGTGGCACCGGCGAGCTTGGCGGCGGGGGTCATGGCGGTGTACCCGAAGACGTCCATTCCCGCCGCGTTCGCCGCCTGCACGCCCAGGGGACTGTCCTCGACGACGACACACCTCTTGGGTGGTACGCCCATGCGCTCGGCCGCGTACAGGAACAGATCCGGCGCCGGCTTCCCCCGCCCGACGTCCTGCGAACTGAAGATCCGCCCGTCCTCGAACCACCGGTCGAGCCCGGTCTTGCGGTGCCCGACCCGGATCCGCTCATGGCTCCCGGACGAGGCGACGCAGTACGGCACCCCGTCGGCGGTGAGCTTCTCGAGTATGTCCACGGCGCCGGCGACGGGTTCCAGCTCTCGCTCGAACGCGGCGAACACCCGGCCGTGGAAGACCTCGTCGAAGTCGTCGGGCAGCCGCTGCCCGGTCCGTTCCTGGACGAGGTCGTGTACGCGATGCATGGCGGCGCCCATGTAGTCGCGGAGGGACTCCTCGTACGAGGTCGGATGGCCGAGCTCGGTGAGATAGGCGGCGAGGAGCGTGTTGGAGAGGGGCTCACTGTCGACGAGGACGCCGTCGTTGTCGAAGATGACGAGGTCATAGCGCATGGCTCGACCCTAAACGACCCGGGAAAACAGAAAACCCCCGCACCGGGAATCCCGGGCGGGGGTTTTCTATAAAATTTGTTCGGCGGCGTCCTACTCTCCCACAGGGTCCCCCCTGCAGTACCATCGGCGCTGTAAGGCTTAGCTTCCGGGTTCGGAATGTAACCGGGCGTTTCCCTCACGCTATGACCACCGAAACACTATGAAACTGTCAACCGCACCATCCCGTGACCATGGAATGGGGTTGTTCGTGGTTTCAGAACCAACACAGTGGACGCGAGCAACTGAGGACAAGCCCTCGGCCTATTAGTACCAGTCACCTCCAGCGGTTACCCGCCTTCCAGATCTGGCCTATCAACCCAGTCGTCTACTGGGAGCCTTACCCTCTCAAGGAGGTGGGAATACTCATCTCGAAGCAGGCTTCCCGCTTAGATGCTTTCAGCGGTTATCCCTCCCGAACGTAGCCAACCAGCCATGCCCTTGGCAGGACAACTGGCACACCAGAGGTTCGTCCGTCCCGGTCCTCTCGTACTAGGGACAGCCCTTCTCAATATTCCTGCGCGCGCAGCGGATAGGGACCGAACTGTCTCACGACGTTCTAAACCCAGCTCGCGTACCGCTTTAATGGGCGAACAGCCCAACCCTTGGGACCGACTCCAGCCCCAGGATGCGACGAGCCGACATCGAGGTGCCAAACCATCCCGTCGATATGGACTCTTGGGGAAGATCAGCCTGTTATCCCCGGGGTACCTTTTATCCGTTGAGCGACGGCGCTTCCACAAGCCACCGCCGGATCACTAGTCCCGACTTTCGTCCCTGCTCGACCCGTCGGTCTCACAGTCAAGCTCCCTTGTGCACTTACACTCAACACCTGATTGCCAACCAGGCTGAGGGAACCTTTGGGCGCCTCCGTTACTCTTTAGGAGGCAACCGCCCCAGTTAAACTACCCATCAGACACTGTCCCTGATCCGGATCACGGACCCAGGTTAGACATCCAGCACGACCAGACTGGTATTTCAACGACGACTCCACCCACACTGGCGTGCGGGCTTCAAAGTCTCCCAGCTATCCTACACAAGCCGAACCGAACACCAATATCAAACTGTAGTAAAGGTCCCGGGGTCTTTCCGTCCTGCTGCGCGAAACGAGCATCTTTACTCGTAGTGCAATTTCACCGGGCCTATGGTTGAGACAGTCGAGAAGTCGTTACGCCATTCGTGCAGGTCGGAACTTACCCGACAAGGAATTTCGCTACCTTAGGATGGTTATAGTTACCACCGCCGTTTACTGGCGCTTAAGTTCTCAGCTTCGCCAAACCGAAGTTTGACTAACCGGTCCCCTTAACGTTCCAGCACCGGGCAGGCGTCAGTCCGTATACATCGCCTTACGGCTTCGCACGGACCTGTGTTTTTAGTAAACAGTCGCTTCTCGCTGGTCTCTGCGGCCACCCCCAGCTCACCAAGTAAATTGGATCACCAGTGATGGCCCCCCTTCTCCCGAAGTTACGGGGGCATTTTGCCGAGTTCCTTAACCATAGTTCACCCGAACGCCTCGGTATTCTCTACCTGACCACCTGAGTCGGTTTAGGGTACGGGCCGCCATGAAACTCGCTAGAGGCTTTTCTCGACAGCATAGGATCATCCACTTCACCACAATCGGCTCGGCATCAGGTCTCAGCCTTAATGCGCGACGGATTTACCTATCGCACGGCCTACACCCTTACCCCGGGACAACCACCGCCCGGGATGGACTACCTTCCTGCGTCACCCCATCACTCACCTACTACCACCTTGGGTCAGCGGCTCCACCACTCCCCTTTGCCCGAAGGCTCCAGGGCGGCTTCACGGCCTTAGCATTAATGGGCTCGATGTTTGACGCTTCACAGCGGGTACCGGAATATCAACCGGTTATCCATCGACTACGCCTGTCGGCCTCGCCTTAGGTCCCGACTTACCCTGGGCAGATCAGCTTGACCCAGGAACCCTTAGTCAATCGGCGCACACGTTTCTCACGTGTGTATCGCTACTCATGCCTGCATTCTCACTCGTGAACCGTCCACCACTGCCTTCCGGCGCGGCTTCACCCGGCACACGACGCTCCCCTACCCATCCATACAGGCGTTGGCCCTATTGTATGAATGACACGACTTCGGCGGTACGCTTGAGCCCCGCTACATTGTCGGCGCGGAATCACTAGACCAGTGAGCTATTACGCACTCTTTCAAGGGTGGCTGCTTCTAAGCCAACCTCCTGGTTGTCTGTGCGACTCCACATCCTTTCCCACTTAGCGTACGCTTAGGGGCCTTAGTCGATGCTCTGGGCTGTTTCCCTCTCGACCATGGAGCTTATCCCCCACAGTCTCACTGCCGCGCTCTCACTTACCGGCATTCGGAGTTTGGCTAAGGTCAGTAACCCGGTAGGGCCCATCGCCTATCCAGTGCTCTACCTCCGGCAAGAAACACACGACGCTGCACCTAAATGCATTTCGGGGAGAACCAGCTATCACGGAGTTTGATTGGCCTTTCACCCCTAACCACAGGTCATCCCCCAGGTTTTCAACCCTGGTGGGTTCGGTCCTCCACGAAGTCTTACCTCCGCTTCAACCTGCCCATGGCTAGATCACTCCGCTTCGGGTCTTGAGCGCGCTACTAAATCGCCCTATTCGGACTCGCTTTCGCTACGGCTTCCCCACACGGGTTAACCTCGCAACACACCGCAAACTCGCAGGCTCATTCTTCAAAAGGCACGCAGTCACGACGCACCGAGTAAACTCGATGCGCGACGCTCCCACGGCTTGTAGGCACACGGTTTCAGGTACTATTTCACTCCGCTCCCGCGGTACTTTTCACCATTCCCTCACGGTACTATCCGCTATCGGTCACCAGGGAATATTTAGGCTTAGCGGGTGGTCCCGCCAGATTCACACGGGATTTCTCGGGCCCCGTGCTACTTGGGTGTCTCTCAAACGAGCCGCTGATGTTTCGACTACGGGGGTCTTACCCTCTACGCCGGACCTTTCGCATGTCCTTCGCCTACATCAACGGTTTCTGACTCGTCTCACGGCCGGCAGACCGTAAAAGAGAGATCCCACAACCCCGTATACGCAACCCCTGCCGGGTCTCACACGCATACGGTTTGGCCTCATCCAGTTTCGCTCGCCACTACTCCCGGAATCACGGTTGTTTTCTCTTCCTGCGGGTACTGAGATGTTTCACTTCCCCGCGTTCCCTCCACATACCCTATGTGTTCAGGTATGGGTGACAGCCCATGACGACTGCCGGGTTTCCCCATTCGGAAACCCCCGGATCAAAGCCTGGTTGACGGCTCCCCGGGGACTATCGTGGCCTCCCACGTCCTTCATCGGTTCCTGGTGCCAAGGCATCCACCGTGCGCCCTTAAAAACTTGGCCACAGATGCTCGCGTCCACTGTGCAGTTCTCAAACAACGACCAACCACCCGTCACAACCCGCCGAAGCAGATCTTTACCGGGGCCGGCACTGAAGGCAGCCACAATCGGCCGTACCCTCAGACACCCAACAGCGTGCCCGACACCCTCGCCCTCCCATGTTCGCTTTCCACGCCGAAGCAGTACTTGCCAACCTGAGCAGGTCGAGTGTGCCGAATAATCAACGTTCCACCCTTGAGCAACCAGCATCAGACAGTCGCTGATGTACTGGCCTCTGACCTCACCCCGAAGGGATCGGTAAGAAGTGCTCCTTAGAAAGGAGGTGATCCAGCCGCACCTTCCGGTACGGCTACCTTGTTACGACTTCGTCCCAATCGCCAGTCCCACCTTCGACAGCTCCCTCCCACAAGGGGTTGGGCCACCGGCTTCGGGTGTTACCGACTTTCGTGACGTGACGGGCGGTGTGTACAAGGCCCGGGAACGTATTCACCGCAGCAATGCTGATCTGCGATTACTAGCAACTCCAACTTCATGGGGTCGAGTTGCAGACCCCAATCCGAACTGAGACCGACTTTTTGAGATTCGCTCCACCTTGCGGTATCGCAGCTCATTGTATCGGCCATTGTAGCACGTGTGCAGCCCAAGACATAAGGGGCATGATGACTTGACGTCGTCCCCACCTTCCTCCGAGTTGACCCCGGCGGTCTCCTGTGAGTCCCCATCACCCCGAAGGGCATGCTGGCAACACAGAACAAGGGTTGCGCTCGTTGCGGGACTTAACCCAACATCTCACGACACGAGCTGACGACAGCCATGCACCACCTGTACACCGACCACAAGGGGGGCACTATCTCTAATGCTTTCCGGTGTATGTCAAGCCTTGGTAAGGTTCTTCGCGTTGCGTCGAATTAAGCCACATGCTCCGCTGCTTGTGCGGGCCCCCGTCAATTCCTTTGAGTTTTAGCCTTGCGGCCGTACTCCCCAGGCGGGGAACTTAATGCGTTAGCTGCGGCACCGACGACGTGGAATGTCGCCAACACCTAGTTCCCACCGTTTACGGCGTGGACTACCAGGGTATCTAATCCTGTTCGCTCCCCACGCTTTCGCTCCTCAGCGTCAGTAATGGCCCAGAGATCCGCCTTCGCCACCGGTGTTCCTCCTGATATCTGCGCATTTCACCGCTACACCAGGAATTCCGATCTCCCCTACCACACTCTAGCTAGCCCGTATCGAATGCAGACCCGGGGTTAAGCCCCGGGCTTTCACACCCGACGTGACAAGCCGCCTACGAGCTCTTTACGCCCAATAATTCCGGACAACGCTTGCGCCCTACGTATTACCGCGGCTGCTGGCACGTAGTTAGCCGGCGCTTCTTCTGCAGGTACCGTCACTTTCGCTTCTTCCCTGCTGAAAGAGGTTTACAACCCGAAGGCCGTCATCCCTCACGCGGCGTCGCTGCATCAGGCTTTCGCCCATTGTGCAATATTCCCCACTGCTGCCTCCCGTAGGAGTCTGGGCCGTGTCTCAGTCCCAGTGTGGCCGGTCGCCCTCTCAGGCCGGCTACCCGTCGTCGCCTTGGTGAGCCACTACCTCACCAACAAGCTGATAGGCCGCGGGCTCATCCTGCACCGCCGGAGCTTTTAACCCTCACAGATGCCTGCGAGAGTATTATCCGGTATTAGACCCCGTTTCCAGGGCTTGTCCCAGAGTGCAGGGCAGATTGCCCACGTGTTACTCACCCGTTCGCCACTAATCCACCCCGAAGGGCTTCATCGTTCGACTTGCATGTGTTAAGCACGCCGCCAGCGTTCGTCCTGAGCCAGGATCAAACTCTCCGTGAATGTTTTCCCGTAATCGGGACGACACACACGAGAGCGGAACAGCCGGGCGGAATAAGCCCAGCCGTTCACAGCGTCCTCGCTGTGCGCCTACCGAACAACGTCGGCAGGACTTTTTCAAAGGAACCTCGTCCCAGCCGATCGGCCGGAGACGGGGTATCAACATATCTGGCGTTGATTTTTGGCACGCTGTTGAGTTCTCAAGGAACGGACGCTTCCTTTGTACTCACCCGAGAGACTCTCTCAGGCTTTCCTCCGGGCGCTTCCCTTCGGTCTTGCGTTTCCGACTCTATCAGACCGTTTTCCGATCCGATTTCCTCGGTGCTTTCCAGGTTTCCGCTTTCGCGTTTCCCTTTCCGGCGGTTCCGACTCTATCAGATCCTTTCGGGCCTGATTCCCAGTCAGCGGGAGTTGTCTTCGTGGCCGTTGGGCCGTTCCGACGAGTGAGACTTTAGCGGAATCCTTGCTCCCGAGCTAATCGGGGTTGCGTCCTTTCGAACGCGGATTCCTCATTTCGCAAACGCGCATGAAAACGAGGCGATGACGAGTCACCGTTCGTTGGGTGCTTGCTGCGGAATGGCTGTCCGGGGACCGACCTGGGTCGGCGCTCACGTCGGACAACTCGGAGAACAGTACGGATCGGGTCGGGGCGTGTCAACTTCACTCCAGGAGGCCCCTCTGAGGCGTACTCTCGCCCCTATGACTACGCGTACGTGTACCCAGCAGTGGTGGGCCGCCTGACGGCGGCCGTACACACGTATGTACTCAACGGCCGCCGCCTCGGCGGCCGTTCTCGTTTCTCCCTCCAGAGGGTCGGCCGGCCGGCGGTGGCGGTCTCGACCAGGAGGTGGAGAGATGAAGCGGATCTTCAGCGGGGTCAAGCCGACCGGGCATCTGACGCTGGGGAACTACCTGGGGGCCGTGCGGCGGTGGGTCGACGTCGATCAGCACGGGGCCGACGCGCTGTTCTGCGTCGTCGACCTGCACGCGCTGACCGTGGACCACGATCCGGCGCGGGTGCGCCGGCTCAGTAGGCAGGCCGCGACGCTGATGCTGGCGGCGGGGCTGGATCCGGAGCTGTGCACCGTGTTCGTCCAGAGTCATGTCGATGAGCACGCGCGGCTGTCGTATCTGATGGAGTGCGTCGCCACGGACGGCGAGATGCGGCGGATGATCCAGTACAGGGAGAAGGCCGCGCGGGAGCAGCAGCGCGGCGGGAGTGTGCGGCTGTCGCTGCTGACGTACCCGGTACTGATGGCGGCGGACATCCTGGCGTACGGGACGGACGAGGTGCCGGTCGGGGACGACCAGACTCAGCATGTGGAGCTGACCCGGGATCTCGCGGTGCGCTTCAACCAGCGGTACGGGCACACCTTCGTCGTGCCGCGGGCCACCCGTCCGGAGGTGGCGGCCCGGGTGATGAATCTGCAGGAGCCGACGTCGAAGATGGGCAAGAGCGATGACGTCGGGCCCGGGATCGTCTATCTGCTCGACGAGCCCGAGGCCGTACGGAAGAAGGTCATGCGTGCGGTGACCGACAGTGGGCGGGACGTGGTGTACGACCGGGAGTCGCGGCCGGGGGTGTCCAATCTGCTGGAGATCCTGGCCGCGTGTGAGGGTGGGAGCCCCGAAGCCCTGAGCGGTGCGTACGCGTCGTACGGAGCTTTGAAGAAGGACACCGCGGAGGCCGTGGTCGAGCTCCTCAGGCCTCTCCAGGAGAGGCACAAGGCGTTGTGCGCGGAGCCGGGCTACGTGGAGGGCGTGTTGCGGGACGGCGCGCGCCGGGCCCGAGAGCTGGCGAGGCCGAGAGTCGACGCGGCGTACCGGGCGATCGGGTTGCTGGAGGCGTAACCGCCGCGCCGGGGCGGGTCAGCTGCTGCCGGAGGCCAGTTCGCGGCTGCGGTCGCGGGCTGCCTCCAGGGCGGCGATCAGTGCGGCGCGTACCCCGTGGTTCTCCAGTTCGCGGATCGCGTTGATCGTCGTGCCGGCCGGTGACGTCACGTTCTCGCGGAGCTTGACGGGGTGCTCGCCGCTGTCGCGGAGCATGATCGCGGCGCCGATCGCGGACTGGACGATCAGATCGTGCGCCTTGTCGCGGGGCAGTCCCAGCAGGATGCCCGCGTCCGTCATGGCCTCGACCAGATAGAAGAAGTACGCCGGGCCCGATCCGGAGAGTGCGGTGCAGGCGTCCTGCTGGGATTCCGGGACGCGCAGGGTCTTGCCGACCGCGCCGAAGATCTCCTCGGCGTGCGCGAGGTGCCCGGCGGTGGCGTGGCTGCCGGCGGAGATGACGGACATGGCCTCGTCGACGAGCGCGGGGGTGTTCGTCATGACCCGGACGACGGGGGTGCCCTGAGCGAGGCGCTCCTCCAGGAAGGAGGTGGGGATGCCTGCCGCGCCGCTGATGACCAGGCGGTCGGTGGGGACGTGCGGCGCGAGCTCGGTGAGGAGGGTGCCCATGTCCTGCGGCTTGACCGTCAGGATCAGGGTGTCGGCGGTCTTGGCGGCCTCCGCGTTGGTGACCGGGGTGACGCCGTGGCGCGCGCGGAGCTCTTCGGCGCGCTCGGGGCGGCGGGCGGTGACCAGGAGGTCGGTGGGGGCCCAGCCCGCTCGGATCATTCCGCTGAGCAGGGCTTCGCCGATCTTGCCGGTGCCGAGGACTGCGACTTTCTGGGTCATGGTGCGGGTGCCCTCCGGGGGGTGCGTCGTCCTGGGGTCATCCTCGCACCGGGGGCGGGCGTGCTGCCGGGGTGTCCGTTGGGCGGGACAGCCGTCCGGGCGCAACAGCCCTCGGCCGGTGGTTCATGGCGTGCGGCGGCGCAGGGTTGCCGCGCCCAGGGTCAGGACCAGGAGGGCGCAGCCCGCCACGATCAGTGCGTCGCGTACGAAGGTCGCCGTCATGTCGGTGTGCTTCAGGACCTCGTTCATGCCGTCCACCGCGTACGACATGGGGAGGACGTCGGAGATGGCCTCCAGGGCCGGGTGCATGGCGGAGCGGGGGGTGAACAGGCCGCAGAGGAGGAGTTGGGGGAAGATCACGGCCGGCATGAACTGGACGGCCTGGAACTCCGAGGAGGCGAAGGCGGAGACGAACAGGCCGAGAGCCGTGCCGAGCAGGGCGTCCAGGAGGGCGACGAGGAGCAGGAGCCAGGGGGAGCCCGTGACGTCGAGGCCCAGGAACCAGACCGCGAGCCCCGTGGCCAGGGCCGACTGGATGATCGCCAGGGCGCCGAAGGCGAGGGCGTAGCCCGCGATCAGGTCGCCTTTGCCGAGGGGCATGGCGAGGAGGCGTTCCAGGGTGCCCGAGGTGCGCTCGCGCAGGGTGGCGATCGAGGTCACGAGGAACATCGTGATCAACGGGAAGATGCCGAGGAGTGAGGCGCCGATGGAGTCGAAGGTGCGCGGACTGCCGTCGAAGACGTAGCGCAGCAGGAACAGCATCACGCACGGGATGAGGATCATCAGCGCGATCGTGCGCGGGTCGTGGCGGAGCTGGCGCAGGACGCGGGCCGCCGTCGCGGTCGTACGGGAGTGGTTGATCGCGCTTCCGCCGAAGGGGCCGGCGGTGGTGGTCGGGGTCGCGGTGGTGGTCATCGGACCGGCTCCTTTCCTTGGGCTGTCGCGGCGGGGCTCGCCGCGCTCGCCTCGTCGACCAGGCGCAGGAAGGCGGCTTCGACGGTCTCCGATGCCGTACGGGTGCGGAGGGCGTCCGGCGTGCCGTCGGCGAGGATCTCGCCCTCGCGCATGAGCAGGAGGCGGTGGCAGCGCTCGGCCTCGTCCATGACATGGGAGGACACGAGGAGGGTGGCGCCGCGGTCGGCCGCGATGGCGTGGAAGAGGGTCCACAGGTCGCGGCGCAGGACGGGGTCCAGGCCGACCGTCGGTTCGTCGAGGACGAGGAGTTCCGGGGTGCCGAGGAGAGCGACCGCGAGGGAGACGCGGCTGCGCTGGCCGCCGGAGAGGTTGCCGGCGAGGGCGTCGGCGTGCGAGACGAGGTCGACGTCGGCGATGGCGCTGGTGACGTGCGCGCGGCGGCGCTCGGCGGCGGCTCGGCCCGGGTCGAGGATCGCGGCGAAGTAGTCGAGGTTCTGGCGGACCGTGAGGTCGTCGTAGACGGAGGGGGCCTGGGTGACGTAGCCGATGCGGGAGCGCAGGGCGGGGTCGCCGGCCGGGAGGCCGAGGACGTCCAGGGTGCCGGTGACCTTGGCCTGGGTGCCGACGATCGAGCGCATCAGGGTCGACTTGCCACAGCCGGAAGGGCCGAGCAGGCCGGTGATCCGACCGGGCGGGACGGCGAAGTCGAGGCCTTTCAGGACCTTGCGGGTGCCGCGTACGACGGTGAGGCCCTCGGCGCGGACGGCGAGGGCGGGAGTGGCCGGGTTGCCGGGGTCGGGTGGGCGAGGACGCCGAATATTCATCACATGATGAATAATGCTCCGGCGGCACCGCACCGTCAAGTGGGGGCGCGGCGTCAAGTGCGGTCGCACTGGAGGGCGCAGGCGCTCGGCGGAGTGATCGGAAGGGGAGACTCCGCGGGCTTGTGCTTCCGCTCTCACCAGACGGTGGCGACGGGCCGGTGCGCGATCAACGCCCTTTCCTGACAATGGATTTCAGTGCACGGTCATATGCCGCGCCCTGTTCCCCGTGATCCCCGCCATTCCTCGCGATTGCTCGTGGTTCCTCGCGATTGCTCGTGGTTCCTCGCGAACTCGCGCCGAGCCCTCCCCCGGTTCGGCGGCCCACGCATCTCCCGTTTGATCCGTTCGCAGCCGGAGGTGCAGTTGTCATGCGTGTCGTAGATGTCGCAGATGCCGTAGGCAAGCTCGTGAACCGGTCCGGCAAAGCCGATCTGTTCGCGTCCCTCGTCGTGTTCCTCGTGGCGCTTCCGCTGTGCGTGGGAGTCGCCGTGGCATCCGGGGTGCCGGCCGAACTGGGGCTGGTGACCGGGATCGTCGGCGGGCTGGTCGCCGGGGCGCTGCCCGGCAGCAGTTTGCAGGTCAGCGGGCCTGCGGCTGGGCTGACGGTCCTGGTGTACGAGGCCGTGAAGACGTACGGCCCTCAGGCGCTCGGCGTGCTCGTGCTCGGCGCCGGGCTGGTGCAGCTGGCGCTCGGGGTGCTGCGGCTGGGGCGGTGGTTCCGGGCCGTGTCCGTGGCCGTGGTGCAGGGGATGCTCGCCGGGATCGGGCTCGTACTGGTCGCCGGGCAGGTGTACGCGATGGGTGACGTTCCCTCGCCCGCGAGCGGGGCCGCGAAGCTGGCCGGGCTGGTCTCGCTGCCGGGGGACGTGGCTCCGGTGGCGCTGTTGACCGGCGGTGCCACCGTGCTCGTCCTGGTGCTGTGGCCGCGCTGGCGGCGCGGGGCGCGGGCCGTGCCGGCGCCGTTGCTGGCGGTCGGGCTCGCGTCGGCCGCGACGGCTCTGTTCGATCTGCCGGTGCGGCGGGTGGAGGTGCGGGGCCTGCTGGATGTCGTACGGCCGCCCTCGGTCGGTGATCTGGGGCGGCTCACGGAAGTGGGCGTGCTCGGGACGGTGGTCGCCTTCGCGCTGATCGCCTCCGCGGAGTCGCTGTTCAGCGCGGCCGCGGTGGACCGGCTGCACGGGGGAAGGCGGACCGACTACGACCGGGAGCTGATCGCGCAGGGCACCGGCAATGCCGTGTGCGGGGTGCTGGGGGCGCTGCCGATGACCGCGGTGATCGTGCGGAGCGCGGCGAATGTGCGGGCCGGGGCGCGGACCAAGGCGTCACGGGTGCTGCACGGGGTGTGGCTGCTCGTCTTCACGGCTCTGCTGCCGGAAGTGCTCGGGGTGATTCCGGTGGCGGCGCTGGCCGGGCTGCTGGTGCACGCGGGGGCCAAGCTCGTGCCCGTACGGGAGCTGGGGGCGTTGTGGCGGGCGCATCGGGGGGAGGCCGTGGTGCTCGGTGTGACGGCGGTGGCGATCGTGATCGGGAACCTGTTCGAGGGCGTACTCGTGGGGCTCGCGCTTGCCGTCGCCAAGACCGCGTGGGACATCAGCCATGTGCACGTGGAGACGGAGGATCTGGGGGCGGCGGGGATCGTCGTGCGGGTCGTCGGCCACGCGACGTTTCTGCGGCTGCCGAAGCTGCTGGACGCGTTGGAGGCGTTGCCGCACGACCGGGAGGTACGGCTGGAACTCGGCGGGCTGCGGCATGTGGATCACGCGTGCGCGGCGGCACTGGACGGATGGGCCGCCGCGCGGCAGGGGGGTCAGGGGCGGGTCGCGACGAGCAGTACGTCGCCGTAGGGACGGGCGGGTCGTGACGAGCAGTACGTCACCGATCAGTACGTCACGAGGTCACGGGCGCGTCGCCACGATGAGTACGACGTCGTAGACCTCCTCGACGAGGCCGTCCGGGAAGGTCGCGAGGAGGTGTCCGCGCTCCTCGGTGAGGAAGGTGTTCGTGCTCTCCTCGCCGAGGAGCAGGAAGATCGAGTGGCTGCCGATGTTGGCGAGATGGGTGTCGACGGGGACCGTGCGGCTCCAGCGGACGACCCGGTGGGTGTGGTCGGGGCGCAGGACCGCGCCCCCGAACGCGGCGTCGCCACGGGTGCCGCCCCCGCCCTGCTTGCTGCCGTGTTCGCCGCCGAAGTACCGCCTGACGCGCTCCGACTGCTCCGCGATCCACGGGACGTCGGCGGCGTCCGTGTTCCACCACAGGGCGAGCGCGCCGCCGGGGCGCAGGACGCGCATCGCCTCCGGGACCGACCGGGCCGGGTCGGTCCAGTGCCAGGCCTGCGCGTAGGTGAGGAAGTCGGCGGAGGCGTCGGCGAGGGGGAGGGCATTGCCGTCGCCGCGCAGGAGGGGGACGCCGGGGAGGGTGCGGCGGAACTGGGCGGCCATGCCGTCGCCGGGCTCCACCGCGATCACGTCGGCGCCGCGCGCGGTGAGGAGTGCGGTCGCGATGCCCGTGCCCGCGCCTACGTCCACGGTCCGCGAGCCGGCGAGGGGGCGCCCGGCGAGTTCCTCGATCGCGTCGAAGAGGGCGGGTGGGTAGGAAGGACGGTTCGCCGCGTACTGGGCGGCCGCGGCGTTGAAGGAGCGGGCCCGGGGCGGTGTGCGCGGAGGTGGTCATACCTCCATGGTGGCGGGGGTGGGGGATGCGGGCCAGTGGTTTCGGTGCGGTGGTGGGGCGGCCCCGCACGCCGGGCCCCGGGCTATGAGCTGCGCTGCATGCGGGACGGATTGCGGGGTGCGGCGGGCGGTGCGCTTCGCGTACTGCTCGCGGGCCGTCTCGTACTCCTCGCGGTGGAGTTTCTCGCCGGGGGCCTCCGTGAGGGACCGGAAGAAGTACGCGAGGAGGGAGCCGATGAAGCCGATGGCCAGGAGTCCGCGCAGGGAGGCCTGGCGGTCGGGGTCGGGGCGCTTGCCGAACGAGCCCCAGGTGTGACCGAACGCGAGCGCACTGCACACCGCGAACATGCCCACGACCATCAGCGTCACGAATCTGCCGACGGCCGCGATCTCCAGGCCCTGGTAGGCGAACCGCAGGACGAGGCAGCCGACGACCGCCGCCGCGAGCGAGCCGACGGCCACGCCGGCGCGGCGGGCCGCGTAGCCGCCCTCGTGGTCCACCCAGGTCGTGCCGAAGAAGCGGAGGGGTTCGGGGTGGGGGCCCGCGGGGGTGGCCGGGGTGCCGTTCTCGTCGTCGCTCACGCGTCGATTATCGCTCCGGGCCGCGACGGGCCCCCGGCCGGGCGCGTGGTCCGGCCGGGGCACCTCGGGGTCAGGAGCAGCGCGGAGCGACGTACCCGTCGCTGCCCGTCTTCACATACGCGTCCGAGACGTACTGCGCGTTGGCGATGCAGTCCCAGAGGCTCGTCGTGCCGTACGGTCCGCTGACCGAGTCCCCCGAGCGCTGGCAGTAGATGGGAACGCTCGCGCCCTCGGGCAGGGTGCGGACGATGCTGTAGTGCGTGCCCGGACCGCTGCGGACGTTGACTCTGTGGCCCGGTGCGACCGGGTAGGTGCGGGTGGCCGCCGCGCTCGAGTCGGCTTCGGCCGCCTCTTCCGTACCCGAGATCTGGATGTCTTCCGTGGCCATGTCGGCCTCCCCCGTTGAATAGTTCACGCCAATGCGTGTGGGGCGCCGAGGCTAGCAAGCCGCCGATGATTCGCACGAAGCATCGACTAGGCTCAGCGCGTCGCGCAGCGGACGGACCCACGGGGGTGAGTGATGCCGCCACAGCGCAGCGCCGGTACGGATCCGGAAGCGGAACATCCGCAGTACGCCGGGCAGTACCTGTTGGAGGCGGCACTCGGCTCCGGTGGCATGGGGGTCGTACATCTGGCCAGGTCCGCCTCCGGGTTGCGCCTCGCGGTCAAGGTGGTGCACGCCCAGTACGCCCAGGACCCCGAGTTCAGGGGGCGTTTCCGGCAGGAGGTCGCGGCCGCGCGGCGGGTCAGCGGCGCCTTCACCGCGCCCGTCGTGGACGCGGACCCGGGGGCCGGACGCCCTTGGATGGCGACGCTGTTCATCCCGGGCCCGACCCTCGCCGAACACGTCAAGCGGAACGGCGCCCTGCCTCCTGCCCGGCTGCGGCACCTGATGGCGGGGCTCGCCGAGGCGCTGCGCGACATCCACCGCGCCGGTGTCGTGCACCGCGATCTCAAGCCCAGCAACGTCCTGCTGGCCGAGGACGGCCCCAAAGTCATCGACTTCGGTATTTCCCGGCCGTCCGACAGTGAACTGCGCACCGAGACGGGCAAGTTGATCGGCACGCCGCCGTTCATGGCCCCCGAGCAGTTCCGCAGGCCACGGGAGGTCGGGCCGGCCGCCGACGTCTTCGCGCTCGGGTCCGTGATCGTGCACGCGGCGACCGGCAGCGGGCCCTTCGATTCCGACAGTCCCTATCTGGTGGCGTATCAAGTCGTCCATGACGAGCCGGACTTGACGGGCGTACCGGAGGAGTTGGCCGAACTCGTCGCCGGGTGCCTCGCCAAGGAGCCGGACGACCGGCCCACACCGGACGAGCTGATGACGGCTCTTCGGTCGGTGTCCGCCTCGTACGACACCCAGGCGTTCATCCCCGTGCAGCGGGACGGGAGTTCCGGGTCGGCGTGGCGACCGGGACCGGGACCGGGGACGGGACCAGGGACGGGACCGGGGCCGGGACCGGGGCACGGTGGCGAGCGCGTGGTGACCCATCAGGTGCGGCAGCCCGAGCCGGTCGCCGCACCGGCTGCCAGGAAGCGTCTCGGGCGTCGGCTGTGGATTCCCGCCGTCGCCGTCGCCGTGCTGGCTTGCGTCGCCGGCGCCCTCGTCCTCCTCGGCCCGGGTACCGGGGCCCCGCGCGAACAGGACGCGGCGCCGTCGAAGGCCGCCTTCCAGCCGTGGGACATCGGGCTGAGCGCGGGCGGCTCGAAAGCCACCGGCATGGCGCAGTGCGCGTACGCGCCCCACAGGCTGTACTGCACCCGCCCCGGTGTCCTGGCCGCCGCCGTCGATCCCGCCGACGGGAAGGTCCTGTGGTCACGCGGCGACGCGAAGCGGCACAGCGACGGCACCGTGCGGCCGCCCGTGCTGTCGGGCGGACTGCTGCACGTCGTCAGCGAAGGCGGAAAGCGGCTGGCGGCGCTCGACCCCGCCACCGGCAAGACCCGTTGGAGTCACGATCTCGCGGCCTACGGCGGTCGCTTCGCCCAGGTCGGCGGGGTCGTCCTGCTCACCGGCGCCGACGCGCGGGTGACCGCGCTGGACGCGGCCACGGGTGAGGAGAAGTGGCGCCGCCGGATCCCCGGGCAGCCACAGCCGGCCTTCGTGTCGTACGGGGACGGGCTCGCGTACGCGGTCGCGGCGGCCGGGTCCGGGACGAAGGTGGCCGCGGTGGACCCGGAGAGCGGCGCCACGCGCTGGCAGCGGCGGTTCGACGGTGTGCTGAGCCTGGTGGGTGCCCATGACGGGGCGGTCTGGTTCGCCTCGACCACCGCCGACTCGGACACGGACGCGGTGGTGCGCTACGACGTCACCCGCCGTACGGTCCGCCGCGTCGGCCTGCGTTTCCCGCTCCAGGGAGCCCAGGCCGTGGTGCGGAAGGACACGGTCTACGTCCTCGCGAACGGCGGTGCGCTGGTCGCCGTCGACACCCGGACGTCCAAGGAGCTCTGGCGGCTGGAGACCTCCGTCAGTTTCGCCTCGGCGCCCGTCGCCGCCGGGGACCGCGTCTACTTCGCGGGCGCGGACGGACGGCTCCTTGCCGTCGACGCCTCGAAGGGTGTGCTGCTCGGGCAGACCAAGGCGCGGCTGGGCGGCGCACACGGCTCACTCGTCTCCGGGCTGCCGTCGCCGGTCGCCGCCGACGGGAAGGTGTACTCCGCGGCTCCCGACGGGTCGTTGTTCGCGGTCGACGCGCGCAGGCCGGGGGGCTGGTGAGCTGGCGGGCTGGCGGGCTGGCGGGCTGGTGAGCCGGCGGGCTGGTGAGCCGGTAGCGGCCCGGGGACGCGGAAGGGGCCGTTCCCGGAGGAACGGCCCCTTTCGGCTGTACGGGTGCAGCGGGGGTCAGCCCAGCTTCGACACGTCCCGGACCGCGCCCTTGTCCGCGCTCGTGGCCATCGCGGCGTACGCGCGCAGGGCCGCGGAGACCTTGCGCTCGCGGTTCACGGGGGCGTAGACGCCGTTCAGGGCCTGGTCGCGGCGGGACAGTTCGGCCTCGTCCACCAGGAGGTCGATCGTGCGGTTCGGGATGTCGATGCGGATGCGGTCGCCGTCCTGGACCAGCGCGATCGTGCCGCCGGACGCCGCCTCGGGGGAGGCGTGGCCGATCGACAGGCCCGAGGTGCCGCCGGAGAAACGGCCGTCCGTGATCAGGGCACAGGTCTTGCCGAGGCCCCGGCCCTTCAGGAACGACGTCGGGTAGAGCATCTCCTGCATGCCGGGGCCGCCCTTGGGGCCCTCGTAGCGGATGACGACCACGTCGCCGTGGGTGATCTCCTTGCGGAGGATCTTGTCGACGGCCTCGTCCTGCGACTCGCAGACGACCGCCGGGCCCTCGAAGGTCCAGATCGACTCGTCGACGCCCGCCGTCTTCACGACGCAGCCGTCGACCGCCAGGTTGCCCTTGAGGACCGCGAGGCCGCCGTCCTTGGAGTACGCGTGTTCGGCGGAGCGGATGCAGCCGCCCTCCGCGTCCTCGTCGAGCGCCTCCCAGCGCTCGGACTGGGAGAAGGCCTCGGAGGAGCGGACGCAGCCGGGGGCCGCGTGCCACAGTTCGATGGCCTCGGGGGACGGGGAACCCGCCCGCACGTCCCACGTCTTCAGCCAGTCGGAGAGGGACGGGCTGTGCACCGAGTGCACGTCCTCGTTCAGCAGGCCGGCCCGGTGCAGCTCGCCCAGCAGGGCCGGGATGCCGCCCGCGCGGTGCACGTCCTCCATGTAGTACGTACGGTCCTTGGCGACGTTCGGGGCGACCTTGGCGAGGCAGGGCACGCGGCGCGAGACCTCGTTGATCTCGTCCAGGCCGAAGGGGACGCCCGCTTCCTGGGCGGCGGCCAGCAGGTGCAGGATCGTGTTGGTGGAGCCGCCCATGGCGATGTCGAGGGCCATGGCGTTCTCGAAGGCGGCGTGCGTGGCGATGTTGCGGGGCAGGACCGACTCGTCGTCCTGCTCGTAGTAACGGCGCGTGATGTCCACGACCGTGCGGGCCGCGTCCTCGTACAGACCCTTGCGGGCCGTGTGCGTGGCGAGGACCGAGCCGTTGCCGGGCAGGCTCAGGCCGATGGCCTCGGTCAGGCAGTTCATCGAGTTGGCGGTGAACATGCCGGAGCAGGAGCCGCAGGTGGGACAGGCGTTCTCCTCGATACGGAGGATGTCCTCGTCCGAGATCTTGTCGTTCACGGCGTCGGAGATCGCGTCGACCAGGTCGAGCGTACGGACCGTGCCGTCGACCAGGGTGGCGCGGCCGGACTCCATGGGGCCGCCGGAGACGAAGACCGTCGGGATGTTCAGGCGCAGAGCGGCCATGAGCATGCCGGGCGTGATCTTGTCGCAGTTCGAGATGCAGATCAGGGCGTCGGCGCAGTGGGCCTCGACCATGTACTCGACCGAGTCCGCGATCAGGTCGCGGGACGGGAGGGAGTACAGCATGCCGCCGTGGCCCATCGCGATGCCGTCGTCGACCGCGATCGTGTTGAACTCGCGCGCGATGCCGCCGGCGGCCGTGATGGCCTCGCTGACGATCCGGCCGACCGGCTGGAGGTGGGTGTGGCCGGGCACGAACTCCGTGAAGGAGTTGGCGACCGCGATGATCGGCTTCCGGCCGATGTCCGCGCCCGGTACACCGGAGGCGCGCATAAGGGCGCGGGCGCCCGCCATGTTGCGACCGTGGGTGACTGTGCGGGACCTCAGCTCGGGCATCGTCGCTCGCTCCTTCGGAGAGTAATGACTGAAGTCGAGCGTACGCCGGTGCCTCGGGGAGGTGGACCGGTGTCCGGAATGTGGGATGCGTGTCTCGGTGTGCGGCCGGTCGGGGGCGGTGCGTACGCCTCGGGGGGGCGGACCGTCGGTGGCGGTGCGCACGCCTCGACGTACGGGCCGTCGGCGGCGGTGCCTACGTCTCGGGTGCGGCCGGTCGGTGGCGGTGCGTACGCGTTGGCGCGCGGCCGTCGGCGGTGGACGTCCTGGGGTCCGGGGGGGCCGGTGGGGGTGGGGGTGTCAGGGGGCTGTCAGGTGCCCCTGGACCACGGGGGCCAGCCTGGCGATGATCTGTTCCGGGTCCGCCGAGGCCAGCGGCTCCACCTTGATCACGTAGCGCAGGATCGCCGTCCCCACCAGCTGGGCCGCCGCCAGCTCCGCACGGAGTTCCGCGTCCGGGAAGTCGAGCTGTCCGGCGATGCGGCGCAGCAGCTGGGCGGCGATGAGGCGGCGGAAGACGGCGGCCGCGGTGTCGTTGTTCACGGCGGAGCGGACGATCGCCAGCAGGGGCGTACGGGTCGCCGGGTTCTCCCAGACACCGAGGATGAAGCGGGTCAGGCGTTCGCCGACGCCGTCGAGGGGGCCGTCCGCCACGGCGTCCGGGGCGTTGAGGGCGGGCGCGAAGGCGACCTCGATGGCCGCCTCGAATACCTGTTCCTTCGTGCCGAAGTAGTGGTGCACGAGCGCGGAGTCCACGCCGGCCGCCTTGGCGATACCGCGGACGGACGTCTTCTCGTAGCCGCGTTCGGAGAACTCCTCGCGGGCCGCCTCCAGGATGCGGTCCCGGGTGGCGGGGGCCGCCTCCGTCTGCGTACGGGAGGGGCGCCCCCGGCGGCGGGGGGCGTCGGCCTCCGTCATCGGCGCGGCACCTTGACCGCGGAGGCGAGGTGGAGGCGGGTGAAGGCCAGGGCCTCCGCGAGGTCGGCCTCGCGCTCCGCGCTGGACATGGCGCGGCGCGTGTTGACCTCGATGACGACGTGGCCGTCGAAGCCGGTGCGGGCGAGACGCTCCAGGAGTTCGGCACAGGGCTGGGTGCCGCGGCCGGGCACGAGGTGCTCGTCCTTGTTGGAGCCGTTGCCGTCGGCGAGGTGGACGTGGCCGAGGCGGTCGCCCATCCGGTCGATCATCTGCGTGGCGTCGGTGCGGGCGGTGGCGGTATGGCTGAGATCGATCGTGAAGTGACGGTAGTCGTCCTTGGTGACGTCCCAGTCGGGGGCGTACGCGAGCATCTCGCGGTCGCGATAGCGCCACGGGTACATGTTTTCGACGGCGAACCGTACGTCCGTCTCGTTGGCCATGCGCCAGATTCCGCTGACGAAGTCGCGGGCGTACTGGCGCTGCCAGCGGAAGGGGGGGTGTACGACGACGGTGGTGGCACCGAGCTTCTCGGCGGCCGCCTTGGCGCGCTGGAGCTTGACCCAGGGGTCGGTGGACCAGACGCGCTGGGTGATCAGCAGGCAGGGGGCGTGGACGGCGAGGATCGGGATCCGGTGGTAGTCGCTGAGGCGGCGGAGGGCCTCGATGTCCTGGCTGACCGGGTCGGTCCACACCATGACCTCTACGCCGTCGTAGCCGAGACGCGCGGCGATCTCGAAGGCCGTCGCCGTCGACTCCGGGTACACGGAGGCCGTGGACAGCGCGACCTTCGCATCCGGGATGCGCACCACTGGTTCTGCCACGAGGGACAGCGTACGGGTTGCCTCCGGCGGTTGGGTGGGGGGTGGTGGGCTTCGGCCAGGGGGGTGGTGGGGACCGGGACTGGGGGGTGTTGGGGGCTGGACTGGGGGGTGTTGGGCTTCTGCCCGGGGGCTGGTGGGCTCCTGCCCGGAGGCTCGTGGGCTCCTGCCCGGAGGCTGCTGGGCTCCTGCCCGGGGGGCGTTGCGGGTTTGCGCGGTGGGTGTGTGCGGGTCGGGTGGGGCTGGGCGCGCAGTTCCCCGCGCCCCTGTCCGGGGTTCAGGTCGACCGGGTGACCAGGTGCCCTGCGCCGGGCCCACGTGGGCAGGCGCCGCCGTGGGTGTCTGCCGGTCGGGTGGGGCTGGGCGCGCAGTTCCCCGCGCCCCTGTCCGGGCGCCTCTGTCCGGGCGCGCCTGTCCGGCCGCGCCCCTGGCCGGCCGCGCCCCTGGCCGGCCGCGCCCCTGGCCCGGGGGGCGGGTGTCCTATACCGGGCCCATGTGGTCCAGGCGTCGTAGGATCACGCCCTCGCGTAGGGCCCAGGGGCAGATTTCCAGGGTTTCCACTGCGAAGAGATCCATCGCTCCCTCGGCGACCAGCGCGCCCGCGAGGAGTTGGCTGGAGCGGCCGTCCGAGACGCCGGGGAGTTCCGCTCGCTCCTCCGCCGTCATCGAGGCGAGGCGCGGGACCCAGCCCTCAAGCGACTCCCTCTTCAGTTCCCGCTGGACGTACAGGCCCTCGGCCGAGCGGGCGGCTCCGGCGAGGCGGGCCAGCTGCTTGAAGGTCTTGGACGTGGCGACGACATGGTCGGGCGCGCCGAAGCGGCTGAACTCCCCGACCGTCCGGGCGATCTGGGCCCGGACATGGCGGCGCAGCGCCCTGACGTCGTCCGGGTCGGCGGGGTCGGTCGGGAGCCAGCCCGCGGTGAGACGGCCCGCGCCCAGTGGCAGCGACACCGCGGCGTCCGGCTCCTCGTCTATGCCGTACGCGATCTCCAGCGAGCCCCCGCCGATGTCCAGGACCAGCAGCTTTCCGGCGGACCAGCCGAACCAGCGGCGGGCCGCCAGGAAGGTCAGGCGGGCCTCCTCCGCGCCGGTCAGGACCTGGAGCTCGACGCCCGTCTCGGCCTTGACGCGGGCCAGTACGTCATCCGCGTTGGTGGCCTCCCGCACGGCGGACGTGGCGAACGGAAGGAGGTCCTCGACACCCTTGTCCTCGGCCGCCTGCAACGCTTCGTGGACGACGCCGATGAGTTTGTCCACGCCTTCGGGGCCGACGGCGCCGCCCTCGTCGAGGAGTTGGGCGAGCCGCAGCTCCGCCTTGTGCGAATGCGCGGGCAGGGGGCGCGCGCCCGGGTGCGCATCCACCACCAGCAGATGCACCGTGTTCGAACCCACGTCGAGGACACCGAGTCTCATGTACGGAACGCTACTGCCCACGGGACGATCGACCGTCCCCGGAGCGGGCTCCGGCGACTTACCCTTGTCTCGTGCCAAAGACGAAAAAGGCGAAGGCCGACAAATCCTCCAGGGCTTCCAAGGGTTCCAAGGGCTCTGCGCAGGCGAAGGCGTCCCCGTCGGCCACGAAGTCGGCGAAGCCCCCGAAGGTGAGCGACGAGAAGGGGCTCGACTTCGCGCGTGCGTGGGTGGAGTTTCCGGATCCCGCCGACGACGAGCAGGTTTTCCGGTGCGATCTGACATGGCTGACCTCGCGCTGGAACTGCATCTTCGGAAGCGGCTGCCAGGGCATCCAGGCGGGCCGCGCGGACGACGGGTGCTGCACGCTGGGGGCGCACTTCTCGGACGAGGACGACGAGAAGCGGGTGGCGGAGCACGTGGCGCGGCTCACGCCGGAGATCTGGCAGAACCATGACGTGGGCCTGCGCACCGGCTGGGTGTCGGAGGACGAGGATGGGGACCGGCAGACGCGGCCGTACCAGGGGTCCTGCATCTTCCAGAACCGGCCCGGGTTCGCGGCCGGTGCGGGGTGCTCGCTGCACATCCTCGCCCTGAAGGAGGGGCGCGAGCCGCTGGAGACCAAGCCCGACGTGTGCTGGCAGCTGCCCGTGCGGCGGACGTACGAGTGGATCGACCGGCCCGACGACACGCGTGTGCTCCAGGTGTCCATCGGTGAGTACGACCGTCGGGGATGGGGCCCGGGTGGCCATGACCTGCACTGGTGGTGCACCTCGGCGACGTCGGCGCACGGCGCGGGCGACCCGGTGTACGTCTCGTACCGGCCGGAGCTGATCGAGCTGATGGGCAAGCCGGGATACGACCGGCTGGTCGAGCTGTGCGAGGAGCGGCTGGCCTCGCAGCTGCCGCTGTTGGCGCCTCATCCGGCCGACCCTGTGAACTGAGAGATCGTGAACTGAGAGATACAGCTCTACGAGGACGGGTCCGGGGCACCGCCGTCGGTGGACGGAGGCGTCGAGCCGGGCGGATCCGAGGGGGTCGGGTCGGTCGGCGTCGGTGTGGGCTCGGCGGTGGGGGGCGGGTCGCTGGGCGTGGGGTCCGGGCTCGTGGCACTCGGGTCGGGGGCGGGCGGCGTCCAGTGGCTGGGGGTCGGACGCGGGGCGGGCGGGCCCGCGGTCCCGTATCCGTCGATCGTGACCACCGCGCCCGCGGGTGCCACCGACACGCTCGCGTGCCAGGGACCCACCGGCTCGCGCAGATGATCGACGTACACCTTGATCGTGAACGATTCGCCGGGTTCGAGGGTTCCTGAGGACCGGCTCAGATAGAGCCAGGGCGCTCCTGAGCGGGCCGACCAGTGGACCGGTGATCTCCCGGACGCCGTCAGGGTGACGAGGGTCGTGTCGCCGTTGTGGCCGGCCGTCACGGAAAGGTGGGCGGCCCTGCCCCCGGTCTTCGCGCTGACGACCTCCACGGAGACGTCGGGCGAGCGGCCGCCCTTGGTGAAGCCGGAGACGGGACGCGCACTCGCGTTGCCCGCGTTCTCGTAGCCGCTCGCCTCCTCGCCGTCGAGGGTGTCGGTGGCGTGGGCCTCGCTCGCGGTGGCGGAGCGGCCGTCCACGCCCTCGCCGGTGAGCGGTGCGCCCCGGTAGGCGGCCCACAGGGCGAGGACGGGGGCGGCGATGACGGTGGCGACGACCGTTGTCGTGACGGCACGCGCGCGGAAGCGGTCCCGACGGGCCGCCCGGTCCTTGGGGTCCATCGGGAATCCCCGCCGGTCGAAGCGGGGGGCGCCACCACGCGCGCGTGGGACGTGCGCCATCGCCAGGTGCAGGGCCGCGCGCGGGGCCTCCAGCACGGGCAGCTCCGCGGGCGTGACGCTGGTGCCGGGCCAGGCGGCGTCCGGGAGCGCGCGTTCCGCGGTGCGGCGGCAGCACGGGCAGTCGTCGACGTGCCGGACGAGCTCGCGGCGCAGGGCGGAGCTGAGGACGAGCTGGTTGTCGCCGGTCAGACGGGCGACGCTCGGGCAGCTGCCGGTCTCGACGACGGCGAGGACCGCGCGGGTGCGTTCGACCTCGCAGGCCGCGGCGGCGAGGAGTTCGCGCGCCGCGGTGAGATTCATGCCGAGGACGGCGGCGACCTCGGGGGCGCCGAGCTGGTGGCGTACGGCGAGTTCGAGCGCCTCGCGCTGCTCGGGGGTGGTGCCGGCGGCCTCCGGCCAGGCCAGCAGGGCGAGTTCGCGCTGCCGCCGGGCCCGGTCCTCCTCGGTGGCCGGGACGGAACCGGTCGGCTCGGCCGTGCGCCGGTCGGCGGCAGGCCGCGTCGAGAGGTTCTCGCCGTCCTCGCGGGCCGCGCGCCGGCCGACCGCGTGGGTGGCCTGCCGGTGGCGTCTGGTCTCGGCGAGCTTGCGCAGACAGGCCCAGCGGGCGAGGGCGTACAACCAGGCCCGGCGGTCACCCGCCGCCGGGCCGCGCGGGTGACGGCGCTCGGCGAGCGCGAGGACGTCGCCGAGCGCGGCGGTCGCGGCGTCGTGGTCGCACAGCACCGACAGGCAGTAGGTGAACAGGCCGTCCAGATAGGGCTCGTAGCGCGCGGACGGGCGCTGGGCCGTGGTGCGGGCCGTCGCGCCTCGGGGCGCTGTCACCCGCTTGCGTGCATCTCCGTGCGCCCGGTGTGCGCCGGTTGTGTGCGTGAAGGTTTCCGGACTGCTGCTCATCACTCGTGCGACCGTAGGCGCCGACAGGTGGCCCCTTCTGCCCCCTTGCGCACATTTACTCCGTACGGGTGAAACGATCCCTCATAAGGGGACACGAACCCAGGATTCCGTGGCTCGTTCCTGGTGGACGGTGGCCGAATCGCGGGGTGGCGGCGGGCGCGGCGGGCGCTCCCCGGCGCGATGACGTCGCCCCGCGCCCACCGCCCGCCCCGGGAGAACCGCGACCGGCTTCTTGATGTGCGGGCTGCGCTTCTTGATGTGCGGCCTGCCCGGCCGGGGGCCCCGTACGGCCGTGGTCGCGGTACGCGGACGGCGTTGTCAGTGGGCTCGGTTACGGTTCGTGCATGGCTGCCCGTACGAAGACCGCGAAGGATCGGCCGTCCTACCGCTGCACGGAGTGCGGCTGGCAGACGGCCAAGTGGCTCGGCCGCTGCCCCGAATGCCAGGCCTGGGGGACGGTCGAGGAGTACGGCACGCCCGCGGTGCGGACCACGACGCCCGGCCGGGTCACCACGTCCGCCCTGCCCATCGGCCAGGTCGACGGGCGCCAGGCCACCGCCCGCTCCACCGGCGTACCCGAGCTGGACCGTGTCCTGGGCGGCGGGCTCGTCCCCGGCGCGGTCGTCCTCCTCGCGGGCGAGCCCGGCGTCGGCAAGTCCACGCTCCTGCTCGACGTCGCGGCGAAGGCGGCGAGCGACGAGCACCGCACGCTGTACGTCACGGGCGAGGAGTCGGCGAGCCAGGTGCGCATGCGCGCCGACCGCATCAAGGCCATCGACGACCACCTGTATCTGGCGGCCGAGACCGATCTGGCCGCCGTCCTCGGCCACTTGGACGCGGTGAAGCCGTCGCTGCTGATCATGGATTCCGTGCAGACGGTGGCGTCGCCCGAGATCGACGGGGCGCCGGGCGGCGTGGCCCAGGTCCGCGAGGTCGCCGGGGCGCTCATCCGCGCCTCCAAGGAGCGCGGGATGTCCACGCTCCTGGTGGGCCATGTCACCAAGGACGGCACGATCGCGGGCCCCCGCCTCCTCGAGCACCTGGTGGACGTCGTCCTGCACTTCGAGGGCGACCGCCACGCACGCCTCCGTCTCGTTCGGGGCGTCAAGAACCGATACGGGGCGACGGACGAGGTCGGCTGCTTCGAGCTGCACGACGAGGGGATCACGGGCCTGGCCGACCCCAGCGGCCTGTTCCTCACCCGGCGTGCCGAGCCCGTTCCGGGCACCTGCCTGACCGTGACCCTGGAGGGCCGCCGCCCCCTGGTGGCCGAGGTGCAGGCCCTCACGGTCGACACCCAGATCCCGACCCCGCGCCGCACGACGTCCGGCCTGGAGACCTCCCGCGTCTCGATGATGCTGGCCGTCCTGGAGCAGCGCGGCCGGATCAGCGCCCTCGGAAAACGGGACATCTACTCGGCGACGGTCGGCGGCGTACGCCTCTCGGAGCCGGCCGCGGACCTGGCGATCGCCCTCGCGCTGGCCTCCGCGGCGAGCGACGCCCCGCTGCCGAAAAACCTGGTCGCGATCGGCGAGGTGGGCCTCGCGGGCGAGGTCAGACGGGTCACGGGCGTCCAGCGCCGGCTTGCCGAGGCACACCGCCTGGGCTTCACTCACGCCCTGGTCCCGACCGACCCCGGCAAGATCCCTTCGGGTATGAAGGTCCTGGAAGTGGCGGACATCGGGGACGCCCTGCGAGTCCTTCCGCGCTCCCGTCGGCGAGAGGCCCCACGGGACGAGGAGGACCGCCGGTAGACTTTGCCCTGGTCTCGCCCGTCCGTACGAACCAAGTGTGCGAAACGGGAGCGCCTCAGAACCTGCGACCGGAGGAGTGCAGTGGCAGCCAACGACCGGGCAGCAGCTCCCGGAAAATCCGGCGGGAGCTCCGGTGCCGATGGCCTGATGCGCGCCTCACTGAGCGCCGTGGCGCCCGGCACGGCGCTGCGCGACGGGCTTGAACGGATTCTCCGGGGCAACACCGGCGGACTCATCGTGCTCGGGTCCGACAAGACCGTCGAAGCCATGTGTACCGGCGGCTTCGTGCTGGACGTCGAGTTCACCGCCACGCGCCTGCGTGAGCTGTGCAAGCTCGACGGCGGCATCGTGCTCTCCTCGGATCTCTCCAAGATCCTCCGGGCGGGCGTGCAGCTGGTCCCCGACCCCATGATCCCCACCGAGGAGACAGGCACGCGCCACCGCACCGCGGACCGGGTGAGCAAGCAGGTCGGCTTCCCCGTGGTCTCCGTCTCCCAGTCCATGCGGCTCGTCGCGCTGTACGTGGACGGAATGCGCCGCGTCCTGGAGGACTCGGCGGCGATCCTGTCCCGGGCCAACCAGGCCCTGGCGACCCTGGAGCGCTACAAGCTCCGTCTGGACGAGGTGGCGGGCACCCTCTCCGCGCTGGAGATCGAGGATCTGGTCACGGTCCGGGATGTGTCGGCGGTGGCCCAGCGTCTGGAGATGGTGCGCCGCATCGCCACCGAAATCGCCGAATACGTGGTCGAACTGGGCACGGACGGACGTCTTCTGGCCCTCCAGCTGGACGAGCTGATCGCCGGCGTGGAGCCCGAGCGCGAGCTGGTGGTCCGCGACTACGTGCCCGAGCCGACGGCCAAGCGCTCCCGCACGGTCGACCAGGCGCTGTACGAGCTGGACGCGCTCACTCACGCGGAGCTGCTCGAGCTCGCCACCGTGGCCAAGGCACTGGGGTACACGGGTTCCCCCGAGGCACTGGACTCGGCGGTCTCCCCGCGCGGGTTCCGTCTGCTCGCGAAGGTGCCGCGCCTGCCGGGTGCGATCATCGACCGCCTCGTGGAGCACTTCGGCGGCCTGCAGAAGCTGCTCGCCGCGAGCGTCGACGACCTGCAGACGGTCGACGGCGTGGGCGAGGCGCGGGCGCGCAGCGTCCGGGAAGGGCTGTCGCGGCTGGCGGAGTCTTCGATTCTGGAGCGGTACGTCTAGCCTGCCGGCGGCTTGGCCGGGGGTGGGGTGCGGTGTGTGGGGGCGGCCGCACGGGGGTGGGGTCGCTTACTCGCGTCGGCGGGTTGCCGCCCTCCTGGGGCCGGGCATTTCCGGCCCGCTGCCTTCCTGGGGCCGGGCATTTCCGGCCCGCTGCCCTCCTGGGGCCGGGCATTCCGGTCGCCCCCGTGGGGCCGGGCGGATCCGGCCCGCCCTCCTGAGGCCGTGCATTCCGGTCGCCCCCCTGGGGCTGGGCGGATCCGGTCGGCCCCCCGGCTAGTCCTTCGCCAGGACGAATGACGTCTGGGCCTTTTTGAAGCCCGGCGCCTTGGCCTCCACCAGGTACGTTCCCGCCGCGGCCGAACCGGCCGGAGGCGTGGCGCACTCGGGGGCACTGGGCTTGCGGTCCCACTTCACCGTGTACGTCGCGCTGTCGCCCGCCGGGACACGGAACAGGGCGCTTCCGGAGTCCTTGGGACAGTCGGCCGAGGACCAGATGTCGTTGTCGCCGTCGGCCTGCGTGATCGTCAATACCGAGTTCTTCGGGCCGAAATCGACCTTGCAGTCGCTGCCCGAGGAGTTCTTGGCGGTCAGCTCGAACGTCGGCGTCCGGTCGGGGGCGTACGAGTTACGGAGACTGCGCAGCGTCAACTTGACGATGCTCGCGGTGCAGTTGGGGAGGGTGGAACCGGCGGGCAGCTGACCGTCGGCACCGCCACCACCGTTGGATCCGTCGTCGGACCCTCCGGCCGCACCTCCCGAACCGCCGGACCCTGACCCCGAACCGGAGCCGGATTCCGACCCCGAACCCGAACCCGAGCCGTCCCCACTGCCCGACTCGTCGCGCCCGCCCGGGTGTTGGCTGATCGCGGGCCCGGAGCTGGACGGCCCGGGTGTGATCGAGGACGTGGGGTGCTTCCCGTTGGACCCGTCCGCGCCGTTCTTCCCGCCACCGCCGCCGGATCCCACCACCCACACGACGAGCAGTGCCAACAGACCGACCACGGACAGCAGAACGGCCCTCCGTCGCCAGTAGATGGAGGAGGGAAGCGGCCCGACCGGATTGCGCATAGATCCCACGGCGCAAACTCTACGAGAGATCGGCAGCGCAGCTCGCCCCACCCGCCGCCCCACACCTCAACTTTTTCCAGATCATCATCACGGTCGCGCCACGCCGACCACCGATCAACTGCCCGAGCGCCTGCCCTCTTTGGGGCGGACGCCACGCCGGGTGGGTGGAGGGGCGGGCGAGGAGGACAGAGGAAGCGCCGCGCCGCGACGGGCCCGCACACCGGCACGGCCCCACCCACCACGGTCCCAGCGCCCCACCACGGTCCCAGCGCCCCGACGCAACCGCACAGCCCCGCACCCGCCCCGCCCCGCCCCGCCCACGACACCCAGACACAGTCCCCACAGCCCCCACAGCCCCCACAGCCCCCACAGCCCCCACAGCCCCCACAGCCCCCACACGCAACGCCCCCGACGACGCCAGGACACCCCGGCACGGCCCGGCACCGCCCGCCCCACCCCGGCACACCCCCGACCCACCCCCGTCAGAACGCGAACCCACACCACCCCGCATGGCAGGATCGACTTCGCCATGACTGCACCCACGAAGCCCACGCCAAGCCAAAGCCCGAGCCCCACCTCCCCCGCCCCCGGCGCCCCAGGCGAGGCCCTGCACGCCCAGGTCATCGCATGGTTCGACGAGCACGCCCGTGACCTCCCGTGGCGCCGCCCCGACGCCGGCCCCTGGGGCGTGATGGTCAGTGAGTTCATGTTGCAGCAGACACCGGTCAACCGCGTGCTGCCCGTCTACGAGCAGTGGCTCGCCCGCTGGCCCCGCCCCGCCGACCTCGCCAAGGAGGCGCCCGGCGAAGCCGTCCGCGCCTGGGGCCGCCTCGGCTACCCCCGGCGCGCGCTGCGCCTGCACGGCGCCGCCGTCGCCATAACGGAACGCCACAACGGCGACGTACCCACGGAGCACGCCCAGCTGCTCGCGCTGCCCGGCATCGGCGAATACACCGCCGCGGCCGTCGCGTCGTTCGCCTACGGCCAGCGCCACGCCGTTCTCGACACCAACGTCCGCCGTGTCTTCGCCCGCGCCGTCACCGGTGTGCAGTACCCGCCCAACGCCACCACCGCAGCCGAGCGCAAGCTCGCCCGCGCGCTGCTCCCCGAGGACGAGAGCACCGCGTCCCGCTGGGCCGCCGCGTCCATGGAGCTCGGCGCGCTGGTCTGCACGGCGAAGAACGAGACCTGCCACCGCTGCCCGATCGCCGGCCAGTGCGCCTGGCGACTCGCGGGCAAGCCCGAGCACGACGGGCCGCCGCGCCGCGGCCAGACGTACGCCGGTACGGACCGTCAGGTCCGCGGCAGGCTCCTCGCCGTCCTGCGGGAAGCCGTGACCCCGGTTCCGCAGTCGGCGCTCGACCGCGTGTGGGACGAGCCGGTGCAGCGCGCCCGCGCCCTGGACGGCCTGGTCGCCGACGGCCTCGTCGAGCCCCTCCCCGGCGGCCTCTACCGCCTCCCCCACAGCTGAGTCCACCGACCGCCGGCCGTTCTTCACAGCCCATCGATTGCCGATACACAGCCCCCGGCCTTCGAAACACAGCCTCGCCCGCGACAAAAACCCCCAATTCCACCCCATCCGCCGCCCCGTCTTACCCCGTTCCTACATCCGTTACACAACCGACGGACAGCCGAGCGTTCGCCGCAGGCTGCCTCGGACAACCCCGTGACAACACCTCCGTAGCTTCATTGGCGTACCGCGGACGCCGCGGTGCGAGCGGCTTCGAAGCGAAAAGCCAGAAGCGCGGCAGCGATGAAGAGCCGACAGCGGACAGGTCGGAAACGGGGAACGGGAGGCGGTTGAACATGGCGCACGGCGAGGTGCTCGAGTTCGAAGAGTACGTACGTACCCGGCAGGACGCGCTGCTGCGCAGTGCACGCCGCCTGGTCCCGGACCCGGTCGACGCCCAGGACCTGCTCCAGACCGCTCTCGTACGGACGTACGGCCGCTGGGACGGGATCGCGGACAAGCGGCTGGCGGACGCGTACCTGCGCCGCGTAATGATCAACACGCGGACGGAGTGGTGGCGGGCCCGCAAGCTCGAGGAGGTCCCCACCGAGCAGCTCCCGGACGCGTCCGTCGACGACTCCACCGAGCAGCACGCGGACCGCGCCCTGCTGATGGACATCCTGAAGGTGCTCGCTCCGAAGCAACGCAGTGTCGTCGTGCTGCGACACTGGGAGCAGATGTCCACGGAGGAGACGGCCGCCGCGCTCGGCATGTCGGCCGGAACGGTCAAGAGCACGCTGCACCGGGCGCTCGCCCGGCTCCGCGAGGAGTTGGAGAGCCGCGACCTGGACGCACGCGCGCTGGAGCGTGAGGAGCGGGAGCGTTGCGCGGCCTAGGAACGGAGTCCCTGCGGGCCAGGGGCGCCCTCAAGGCGGCGATCGCGGCGGTGGCCGGGCTCGCCGTCCTCGGCCTTTCTGTCTCCGCCTGCGGCACCGGCGGCACCGGCGCCCGGGACGAGGGCCCGGCGGGCAGCGACTCGGTGGCGGCGGGCGCGGCCACCCCCACGGTCTCGCCCAGCAAGGCGCCCAAGTCCGTGGACGCGGTCAAGCTCGTCAAGGACGACCCGAAGGTCGGCGCGGCGGTCAAGCGCGCCCTGAAGCCGTGCGTCGCCGACGAGTACCCGGTCGACGTGTCGTACGGCGATCTGACCGGAGGGTCCGCGGACGACATCGTGGTCAACGTGATGACCTGCGGTGACGCGGTCGGCATCGGCTCGTACGTCTATCGCGAGCAGGGCCACTCGTACGAGAATGTGTTCAGGGCCGAGGAACCGCCGGTGTACGCGGAGATCGACCGGGGTGAGCTGGTGGTCACCCAGCAGATGTACGAGAAGGACGACCCGGTCTCCTATCCGTCCAGCGAGGAAGTGATCACCTACAGCTGGTCGGCGAACCGCTTCTCCGAGGAGTCCCGCACCCACACCGAGTACAGCAACGCGGTGGGCGGCACGGACTCGGCCACCCCGGCCCCCAACTGACGGCCCGCCCCCGGCCCCGACCGAAAGCAACTGAGAGCACCGGATGGCAGAGCAGACCCACGTCCTGTTCGTCGAGGACGACGACGTCATCCGCGAGGCCACCCAACTCGCGCTGGAGCGCGACGGCTTCGCGGTCACCGCCATGCCCGACGGCCTGTCGGGCCTGGAGGCGTTCCGCGCGAACCGCCCCGACATCGCCCTCCTCGACGTCATGGTCCCCGGGCTCGACGGCGTCTCGCTGTGCCGCCGCATCCGGGACGAGTCGACTGTGCCCGTGATCATGCTGTCCGCGCGCGCCGACTCGATCGATGTCGTGCTGGGCCTGGAGGCGGGCGCCGACGACTATGTGACCAAGCCCTTCGACGGAGCGGTCCTCGTCGCACGCATCCGCGCGGTGCTGCGCCGTTTCGGCCACGCGAGCGGGCCGAACTCCCGGCCGGCCGAGGACTCCTCGGCACCGGACGGCGGCGTGCTCACGTTCGGCGAACTGGAGATCGACACCGAGGGCATGGAGGTACGGCGGTCCGGACAGCCGGTGGCACTGACACCGACCGAGATGCGCCTGCTCCTCGAGTTCTCCTCGGCGCCCGGCACCGTACTGTCCCGCGACAAGCTGCTCGAACGTGTGTGGGACTACGGCTGGGGCGGTGACACCCGGGTCGTGGACGTCCATGTGCAGCGGCTGCGGACGAAGATCGGCCAGGACCGGATCGACACGGTCCGTGGCTTCGGCTACAAGTTGAAGGCCTGAGCAGGGGTATGCGGGGGAATCTTCGGCGCCCGGGTCCGGCCGGTACGGCGGGCCCGGGGCGCACGGGCATCCGCACCAGCGCCGACGGGGGACGCGCGCGCCCCCGGACCGGAGCGGGCACCGGCGTGCGCGCGGGCGTCCGGTCCGGTGTCGTAGGGGTCGGCGCGGGCATCCGCACCGGTGTGAGGTGGAAGATCAGCGCGGCGATCGCGCTGGTCGGCGCGCTGGTGGCGCTCGCACTGAGCCTGGTCGTGCACAACGCCGCGCGGGTGTCGATGCTGGACAACGCGCGTGACCTGGCGGACGAGCGCATCCAGGTCGCCGAGCGCATGTACGAGGCGGGCCGGGCCCAGAGCTTCGGGGTCAAGCTCGACGACCCGGCCATCCCGAGGGACCTGATGATGAAGGTCACGCAGGGCCGGCGGGCGACGTACGTGGCCGACGGGCCGCACGGCGTGCCGGACATCTGGGCCGCCGTACCGCTCAAGGACGGCCGGGTTCTCTCGCTGCACACCCGGTTCACGGACCGCAGCGCGGACATCATGAAGGACCTCGACCAGGCGCTGATCATCGGCTCGATCGCGGTCGTCTTCGGCGGCTCCGCGCTCGGTGTGCTCATCGGCGGCCAGCTGTCGCGGCGGCTGCGCAAGGCGGCGGCCGCGGCGAACCAGGTCGCCCAGGGCGAGCGCGACGTACGGGTGCGGGACGCCATCGGCGGTGTCGTACGCGACGAGACGGACGATCTCGCGCGGGCCGTGGACGCGATGGCGGACGCGCTCCAGCAGCGCATCGAGGCCGAGCGCCGGGTCACCGCCGACATCGCGCACGAGCTGCGCACTCCGGTGACCGGCCTGCTGACGGCCGCGGAGCTGCTGCCGCCCGGCCGCCCCACGGAGCTCGTCCGCGACCGGGCGCAGGCCATGCGCACGCTCGTCGAGGACGTCCTGGAGGTCGCGCGGCTCGACGGGGCGTCCGAGCGGGCCGAGTTGCAGGACATCATGCTCGGCGAGTTCGTGTCCCGGCGGGTGGCGGCGAAGGACGCGGACATCGAGGTGCGGGTGGTCCACGAGTCGGAGGTCACGACGGACCCGCGCCGTCTGGAGCGCGTGCTGTTCAACCTGCTCGCCAACGCGGCGCGGCACGGCAAGCCGCCGATCGAGGTCTCCGTCGAGGGCCGGGTGATCCGCGTGCGCGACCACGGTCCCGGTTTCCCCGAGGAACTGCTCGCCGACGGCCCCCGTCGCTTCCGTACGGGCAGCACGGACCGTGCCGGCCACGGGCACGGCCTCGGACTGACGATCGCGGCGGGCCAGGCGCGGGTGCTCGGCGCCCGGCTGACCTTCCGCAACGTACGCCCCGCGGGCGCCCCGGGCGACGTACCGGCCGAGGGCGCGGTGGCGGTGCTGTGGCTGCCGGAGCACGCACCGACGAACACCGGGAGCTTCCCGATGCTGCCACTGTCGGGCGGCTGAGCTGCCACTGTCGGGCGGCTGACAGCGGCCCGGTTCCGGGGCGAGCCCGGCACCGCTACGGGCCGCCGGCATCGCACCGCCCCACGGACCCCAGGTTCGCCACCGCCTCGCCCCGCCCCGGACAGGCGAAGACCCCCGGGGCGGACAACGCCGGGGGCCTTCGGACCGAGGTGGACGTGCGTCGGATCAGACGGACTCTGCCACCGTCTGCTTCGGCGGCACGTCACTCGCGGCGTCCCCAGCCGCGTCCTCGGCCGGCTTCTGCGGCCCCGCCCCCTTGAGCGGGACCTCCTTCACGAACACCGAGGCGACCAGCGCGACCACGGCGACCACCGAGCCCAGCAGGAACGCGGAGTGCGTACCGGCGGAGACCGCGTACTGGTACGCCTCCCGGGCCGCGACCGGCAGCTTCGCCAGGCTCGCCGCGTCCAGCTGCGCCGACTGCTCGGTCACCTTGGAGCCCAGCGCCCCGGCCCGCGCGGCCATCTCGTCCTCGACCCGCTGGTTGAACAGCGCGCCCATGATCGCGACGCCGAAGGACGAGCCGAGGGTCCGGAACAGCGTGGTCGAGGACGAGGCGACGCCCATGTCCTTCATCTCGACGCTGTTCTGCGCGACCAGCATGGTGATCTGCATCAGGCAGCCCATGCCCGCGCCGAGCACCGCCATGTACACACCGGAGGTGAACCGGCTGGTGTCCGTGTCCATCTGGGCGAGCAGGAACAGCCCCGCCGTCATCAGCACGCTGCCGACGATCGGGAAGACCTTGTACTTGCCGCTGTTGGTGGTGACCCGTCCGGCGACCATCGAGACGGCCAGCATCGCGCCGAGCATCGGCAGGAGCAGCAGCCCGGAGTTGGTCGCGGACGCGCCCTGCACCGACTGCTGGTACAGCGGCAGGAAGAGGACGGCGCCGAACATCACGAAGCCGGTGATGAAGCCGATGACGGACATCAGCGTGAAGTTGAGGCTGCGGAAGATGTGCAGCGGCATGACCGGCTCGGCCGCCTTGGTCTGCCAGAAGACGAAGCCCACGAGCGCGGCGACACCGATCCCGATGAGCTCCATGATCACGGCGGAGCCCCAGGCGTACTCGCTGCCGCCCCAGGTGGTGACGAGCACGATGGAGGTGATGCCGACGGTCAGCAGACCGGCGCCCAGGTAGTCGATCCGCGCCTGCGAGCGCTTCTTCGGCAGGTGCAGCACGGCGCTGACGGCGGCCAGCGCCACGGCGCCCAGCGGCAGGTTGATGTAGAACGACCAGCGCCAGCCCAGGTGGTCGGTGATGGTGCCGCCGACCAGCGGTCCGGCGATCATCGCGAGCGCCATCACACCGGCCATCATGCCCTGGTACTTGCCGCGCTCACGGGGCGGAATGAGATCCCCGATGATGGCCATGACGCCGACCATGAGCCCGCCGGCACCGAGGCCCTGAACGGCCCGGAACCCGATGAGCTGCCCCATGTCCTGGGCCATGCCGCTCAGCGCGGAGCCGATCAGGAAGATCACGATCGAGGTCATGAAGGCGCCCTTGCGCCCGTACATGTCGCCGATCTTGCCCCACAGCGGGGTGGAGGCGGCGGTCGCGAGGGTGTACGCGGTGACCACCCACGACAGGTGCTGGAGCCCGCCCAGTTCGCCCACGATGGTCGGCATCGCGGTGCCGACGATCATGTTGTCCAGCATCGCGAGCAGCATCGCGATCATGAGCGCGAGCAGTACGACCCGTACGCTGCGCGGCTGTTTCTCGGTGCCGACGGCGCTGTCGCCGCTGCCACCCGCTCCTGTGTTGTCCGCCACTTTCCCACTCCCCTAGGTGCCGCTGACCGTGCCGGCCTCTGCCCGAACTACTTACTTGCCGACCGGCAAGTTGACTACGCTGGGAAACTAGACCCGTAACTAGCCGGGCGTCAAGTAAGTTTAGCTTCACTAGTCGGGCGGCAAGTAAGTTTTCAGGGGAGCGCGAGGAGTACGAGGATGGGCGGCACCATGGACGGCACCAAGCGACAGCGCCGCGGGGACACCCGCCAGCGCATCCAGGACGTGGCCCTCGAACTCTTCTCCGAGCAGGGCTACGAGAAGACGTCACTGCGCGAGATCGCGGAGCACCTCGATGTCACGAAGGCGGCGCTCTACTACCACTTCAAGACCAAGGAAGAGATCCTCATCAGCCTCTTCGAGGACCTGACGAGGCCGCTGGACGAGCTGATCGACTGGGGCCGGCAGCAGCCACACACCCTGGAGACCAAGCAGCAGGTCCTGACCCGCTACAGCGAGGCCCTCACCGGCGCGGCGCCGCTCTTCCGTTTCATGCAGGAGAACCAGGCGACGGTGCGCGAACTGAGCGTCGGCGAGACGTTCAAGGACCGCATGCTCAGCATGCTCGACATCATCAGGGAGCCGGAGGCCGCGCTGACCGACCAGGTCCGCTGCGTCAGCGCGCTCTTCACGATGCACGCGGGGATGTTCGTCCTCAAAGACGTCGAAGGCGACCCCGAGGACAAGCGCAAGGCTGTCCTGGAGGTCGCGATCGACTTGGTGACCCAGGCGCACGGCGCCGCCTGAGTCCTCCGGGGCTCGTCAGACGGTGACGCCGTGGGCCCGGAGGAAGGCGACGGGGTCGATGCCGGACCCGTAGTTCGGGGTCGTACGGATCTCGAAGTGCAGGTGCGGGCCGCTGGAGTTACCGGTGTTGCCGGAGAGCGCGATGTGCTGACCGGTGGCGACGACCTGCCCGATCCGCACGTCGATGCGCGACAGATGGGCGTACTGGGAGTAGGTGCCGTTGCCGTGCTTGATGACGATGGCGTTGCCGTACGCGGGACCGTCACCGGCGCCGTTGCCGCCGGCCTTGACGACGGTGCCGCCGTGCGCGGCGAGGACCTCGGTACCGCTGGGCACGGCGAAGTCCTGACCGGAGTGCTTGTGGGCCCACATGCCGCCGGCCTGGTTGAAGCCCGCGGAGAGCGCGTACTTCTTGACCGGGTCGATCCAGGAGGCGGAGGGCGCCTTCTTGGCCGCGGCGGCCTGGGTCTGCACGGCACCGGCCGCACTGGCGTGGAGCCCGGTGTCGGCGGCGGACGCGACCCCGGCGCCCAGCACGGCCGAGGCCCCCAGGCCCACGGCCAGGGCGGCCGCACGCTTACGGATCAGGGACGTACGGGAGAGACGGGACGTGACGCGCTTCGACATGGATACCTCGTGATGACGGGGGCGGGGGCACAAGAAACCACCCGGCGATCGACGTACTCGCCGCGTGGACCATCCCTTGGTAACCCCTCCCCCCACAGACCCCCAAACCTGTGATCTACGACGAAAGCTCGTAGTTCGCCCGAAAACTTACGACCCTTGACAGAACGGACATTCGGCATACAACCCGGTCAGCACCATGGGAACCCCACCCGGGACTCTGGGTCGAAAGTCCTTTTTGCCCGTCTATGCGCATCCACTATTCGGCCTAGTACCGGACAAATCGCCTGTGCGCCATGTCACCAGCCGCCAAGATCAGGGGACTTGGCAATGTGACGCGGGCTACTCTGACTGCCCTGCTTCGGGACGGTGTTCAGGGGGAACGGCAGATGGATCCCGTGGTCCTCGGCACGCGGCCGGCCTCGAGCCTCGTCGCACCGCTGGTGAAGAAGCTCTTCGTACGCGAGGCGCCCGGCGCGGGCCCGGTGGACCGGCCGGTACGCCTGTCCGCTCTGGTCTCCTTCCGCGGCGAGCAGCGGTCGCCGGCGGAGAAGGGCGTGGCGAAACTCGCCGCGCGGCTCGTCCGGGAGGCGGTGGACTCACCGGGCGAGCGCCCGTTCCCGCCGGACGAGAAGACGGCGGTCACGGACGTCCGCAGCCGCAGGCTCCTCGCCCTCGGGGTGCGCAATTCCGGACAGCGGACGGCGCCGCGCGGCATCGGGCCACGGTCCGGGGCCAGGTTCAACGGCGAGTACGAGACGCACGACATGCTGTCGGTCCTCGCCCCGGAGGTGCTGACCAGCCCCCTCCGGCTGCGGGAGCTGACCCCGCGGGGAGTCGGCGGTCTCGCCGGGCTCCGCGCGCTCACCACGTTGCGTCTGCACGGCGCACGTCACCGTCGCCGAAACCGAGTGATGCCCGCATGCCGTCGGCTGACCCACAATTGATCACCTTCGACCGACCCACCATGCCCGCGGGGGAGCGACATGGAAGCAGCGTCCATCGGCGTCAAGCTGGCCTCGAGCGTGGTCACCCCGCTCGTCAAGAAGCTCTTCGTGGCCGAGGGGCCGGGAGCCGGGCTCGTCGAAAAGCCCGTACGCGTATCGGAGTTCGTGTCGTTCAAGGGTGAGAAACGCGCCCTCGCCGAGAAGGAACTCACCAAGCTCGCGGCCGAGTTGGTCCGGAGAGCCGTCAAGTCGGAGGGCGAGCGGCCGCTCCCGGTGGACGAGGAGCCCGCCGTCGTGCACGCCCTCGCCCGCACCCTGCACTCCCTCGGCGACCTCGACATGACGGACGTACAGGCCGTGCGGCTCGGTCACCAGACCCTCGCCCTGCATCTGCGGGTCGCGAGCGAGGCCCCCGACCGCCATCTCTCCCTCGACGCCACCCTCTTCTACGAGCGTCTCCTCGAAAACGCCTGCCTGCACATCCTGCACTTCTTCACCCAGCGCTCCACCTTTGTGGCCCGCACGCTCGTCGAGCAGACCCGGCGGCAGAGCGAACTCATCGCGAAGATCGACGAGTTGATCGCCCGGACTCCCCCGACCGGCGGCACGGACCCCTCCTTCGAGGAGCGCTATCTCGCCTACGTCGCCACCAAGCACAGCCGCCTCACCATCTACGGCATCGACCTCGTGAACTCCCCCGAGCGCTGGCCCCTCGACGCCGCCTACCTCAGCATCCAGGCACTGCGTCCCGCGGAGGACAACGACACCACCGCCGGAATCGCCGCCCCCCACACCACCCTGCCCGCCGAACAGGCATTCGCGGAGCACGACTTGGTGCTGCTGCGCGGTGTCGCCGGTTCCGGCAAGACCACGCTCGTGCAGTGGCTGGCCGTGACCACGGCCCGGGGGGAGCGCGGCGACCGCGTTCCGTTCGTGCTGCCGCTGCGGAGCCTCGTACGGCGGCCCGGCGGACTGCCCGCCCCCGACGGCTTCCTCGACGCCGTCCGCGTCCCCTTCCACGCCACCCAGCCGGACGGCTGGGCGGACCGGGTGCTGAGCGCCCGGCGCGGGCTGCTCCTCGTCGACGGGATCGACGAGATACCCGAGCGGGAACGGGAGCGGACCCGGCGATGGCTGCGCGAGCTGCTGGACGTCTACCCCGGCAACCAGTGGCTGGTGACCTCCCGCCCCTCCGCCGTGCGTGAGAACTGGCTCACCCCGGACGGCTTCACCGAACTCATGCTCTCCCCCATGGACCGCGACGACGTCGCCGCGTTCGTCCGCCGCTGGCACACCGCCGCCCGCATCGACGCCTCCGACACCGAACGCCTCGACGGCTACGAACGCTCGCTCCTCGACGCCGTCGGGACCAAGCCCGCCCTCGGCCGCCTCGCCACCAACCCCCTGATGTGCGGGCTCATCTGCGCCCTGCACCGCGACCGGCGCGGCTATCTGCCGCACGGACGGCAGGAGTTGTACGACGCCGCCCTGTCGATGCTGCTGTCGCGCCGCGACGAGGAGCGGGACATGTTCCTGCCGGGCCAGGACCACGGCATCCACCTCACCGAGCTCCCCCAGATCCAGCTCCTCCAGCGCCTCGCCTACTGGCTCATCCGCAACAACCAGTCCGAGATGGACCGGGAGCGCGCGCAGCGGATCGTGGCCGACGTCCTGCCGTCCCTGCCGTCCGCCGCCGCACAGGGCGACGCCGAGCAGATCCTGCGCCACCTCCTCGTCCGCAGCGGCCTGCTGCGCGAACCCGCCCTCGGCACCGTCGAGTTCGTCCACCGCACCTTCCAGGACTATCTGGGAGCGAAGGCCGCGGTCGAGGACGGCGACTTCGGGATGCTCGTCCGCAATGCCGTCGACGAGCAGTGGGCGGACGTCATCCGGATGGCGGTGGCGCATGCACGGCCGCGTGAACGGGCCCAGCTGCTGGGCGACTTGAGCGAGACGGCGGGGCGGCTCGACGAACCGGCCGGCACCCGCGTACGGCTCCTCGCGCTCGCCTCCCTGGAACACGCGACGGAACTCGACCCGCGTATCCGAGCCGTCGTGGAGGGGAACGCCGCCCCGCTCATCCCTCCTCGTACGTCGCAGGAGGCCCGCGCGCTCGCCCAGGCCGGGCCGCTCGTCCTGGAACTCCTCCCCGGGCCCGACGGACTCACCGACGCCGAGGCGCGGGCCGTGGTCGTCACCGCCTCCCTGGTCGGTACGGACGCCGCCATCCCCGTGCTGGCCCGCTTCCGCTCGCACCCCTCCCTGCCGGTACGGGCCCAGCTGACGTGGACCTGGCACCGGTTCGACACGGAGCGGTACGCGGAGGAGGTCATCGCCCATCTCCGGCCGGAGGGGCTGTACTTCACCGCGCAGTCGGCCTCCGAACTGCGGGTACTGCGCGAACTGGGCGGACCGTCCCTGCTCCAGCTCGTCGGCGACATCGACCCGGCCGACATCCGCTCCGCCCTCCGCCCCGGCCAGCTGCGCGAGCTCGTCGTACGCGACAATCGTGGCCTGCGTGACCTGCGGTTCCTGTCGGACCAGGGCCGGCTCACCCGCCTGGACCTCAGCGGTCTCCCCCTCGACGACCTGACACCGCTCGCCGAGCTGCCCCTCACCTGGCTGTCGCTCGCCCTGCTGCCGGGCCTCGAAGCACCGGACTCCCTGAGCCCCCTGTCCGGCTCGTCCACCCTGAACTCGCTCGACATCGGCATCCCCCTGCGCACCGACTCCCTCGACGCGGCTCTCCCCAGGGAACTGCCCCTGGAATATCTACGATTCACCAGGAACGCGCTCGCGTTCACCAGACTGCGCGGCCTGCGCCACAGGCACTCGGTGAAGACGCTGAGCCTCGCCAACCTTCCGGTAAGGCTCACCCCTCCGGAGTTCGCGGAGATCACCCGGCTGCCCGCGCTGGAGGAATTGCGCGTCAACTGGAATGCGACCGGGTGGGAGGCGGGCCCGGTTCTCCCACGCGTCACCCGTCTGCGGCTCAACAAGTTCTCCGGCAATGAGGACCTGACGAAAGCACCCGGTCTCTTTCCGGGGGTGCGTACGGTCACCCTTCACCTCGCTCCGGACGTGACCGGCGTACCGGACCACGTCCTCGGGCTCTTCCCGAGCCGTCCCGTCATCGAGAGGACCGACAGCGTGCTGTGAGCACGGCCCACGAAAAAAAGGGGCGGCCCCGGGACCGAAGTCCCAGGGCCACCCCTTGGTGCCGCGAACCCCGGAGGGTTACGCGTCCTTGCTCAGGTTCGGACCGGCGCCGCCGGCCGCCTGCTCGATCGGGGGGACGTCGGGCAGGGCCGACTTCTCCTCGCCACGGAAGGTGAAGGTCTTGGTCTCGCCCTCGCCCTCCGTGTCGACGACCACGATGTGGCCCGGACGCAGCTCCCCGAAGAGGATCTTCTCGGAGAGGGTGTCCTCGATCTCGCGCTGGATCGTGCGGCGCAGCGGCCGCGCGCCCAGAACGGGGTCGTAACCCTTCTTCGCGAGCAGTTCCTTCGCGGACTGGGCGAGTTCGATGCCCATGTCCCGGTCCTTGAGGCGCTCGTCGACCTTGGTGATCATCAGGTCGACGATCCGGAGGATGTCGTCCTGGGTGAGCTGCGGGAAGACGACCACGTCGTCGACGCGGTTGAGGAACTCGGGGCGGAAGTGCTGCTTGAGCTCGTCCGCGACCTTGTTCTTCATGCGCTCGTAGTTGGACTTCGTGTCGCCCTGGGCGGCGAAGCCCAGGTTGAAGCCCTTGGAGATGTCCCGGGTGCCGAGGTTGGTCGTCATGATGATGACCGTGTTCTTGAAGTCCACGACCCGGCCCTGGGAGTCGGTCAGACGACCGTCCTCCAGGATCTGGAGCAGCGAGTTGAAGATGTCCGGGTGGGCCTTCTCGACCTCGTCGAACAGGACGACGGAGAACGGCTTGCGGCGGACCTTCTCGGTCAGCTGCCCGCCCTCTTCGTAGCCCACGTAGCCGGGAGGCGAACCGAACAGACGCGAGACCGTGTGCTTCTCGCTGAACTCCGACATGTCGAGGGAGATCAGCGCGTCCTCGTCACCGAACAGGAACTCGGCGAGCGCCTTGGACAGCTCGGTCTTACCGACACCGGACGGGCCCGCGAAGATGAACGAACCACCCGGCCGCTTCGGGTCCTTCAGACCCGCACGCGTACGACGGATCGCCTTCGAGAGCGCCTTGACGGCGTCCTTCTGGCCGATGACCCGCTTGTGGAGCTCGTCCTCCATGCGCAGCAGGCGCGAGGACTCCTCCTCGGTCAGCTTGAAGACCGGGATGCCGGTGGCGGTCGCGAGGACCTCGGCGATCAGCTCGCCGTCGACCTCGGCGACGACGTCCATGTCGCCGGCCTTCCACTCCTTCTCCCGCTTGGCCTTCGCGGCCAGGAGCTGCTTCTCCTTGTCGCGGAGAGAAGCCGCCTTCTCGAAGTCCTGCGAGTCGATCGCGGACTCCTTGTCGCGGCGCACGCCCGCGATCTTCTCGTCGAACTCGCGCAGGTCCGGCGGCGCGGTCATCCGGCGGATCCGCATCCGGGAACCCGCCTCGTCGATCAGGTCGATCGCCTTGTCCGGGAGGAAGCGGTCCGAGATGTAACGGTCCGCGAGCGTCGCGGCCTGGACGAGAGCCTCGTCCGTGATGGAGACGCGGTGGTGTGCCTCGTAACGGTCGCGCAGGCCCTTGAGGATCTCGATCGTGTGGGGGAGGGAAGGCTCCGCCACCTGGATCGGCTGGAAGCGGCGCTCGAGGGCCGCGTCCTTCTCGAGGTGCTTGCGGTATTCGTCGAGTGTGGTGGCGCCGATGGTCTGCAGCTCACCGCGGGCCAGCATCGGCTTCAGGATCGAAGCCGCGTCGATGGCGCCCTCGGCGGCACCCGCACCGACGAGCGTGTGCAGCTCGTCGATGAACAGGATGATGTCGCCGCGGGTGCGGATCTCCTTCAGCACCTTCTTCAGGCGCTCCTCGAAGTCACCGCGGTAGCGGGAACCGGCGACCAGCGCACCCAGGTCCAGGGTGTAGAGGTGCTTGTCCTTGAGGGTCTCGGGCACCTCGCCCTTGACGATCGCCTGAGCGAGGCCCTCGACGACGGCGGTCTTGCCGACACCGGGCTCACCGATCAGGACCGGGTTGTTCTTCGTACGGCGGGACAGCACCTGCATGACCCGCTCGATCTCCTTCTCGCGCCCGATGACCGGGTCGAGCTTGGACTCACGAGCGGCCTGGGTGAGATTCCGGCCGAACTGGTCGAGGACCAGGGACGTGGAGGGGGTGCCCTCGGCAGGACCGCCGGCGGCGGCGGTCTCCTTGCCCTGGTAACCGGAGAGCAGCTGGATGACCTGCTGCCGCACCCGGTTGAGGTCTGCGCCCAGCTTGACCAGGACCTGGGCGGCGACACCCTCGCCCTCACGGATCAGGCCGAGCAGGATGTGCTCCGTGCCGATGTAGTTGTGGCCCAGCTGAAGGGCCTCGCGGAGCGACAGCTCCAGGACCTTCTTGGCACGGGGAGTGAAGGGGATGTGCCCGGACGGGGCCTGCTGGCCCTGGCCGATGATCTCCTCCACCTGCTGGCGGACCGCCTCGAGCGAAATCCCGAGGCTCTCCAGGGCCTTAGCGGCGACACCCTCACCCTCGTGGATCAGGCCCAGGAGGATGTGCTCGGTGCCGATGTAGTTGTGGTTGAGCATCCGGGCTTCTTCCTGAGCCAGGACGACAACCCGCCGCGCGCGGTCGGTGAACCTCTCGAACATCGTTAATCGCTCCTCAGAGCGGTCAGGCAGTGAGGGGACGCTCCCCTCGCTGTCCTTCCGCAGCTTAGTCCCGCAAGCGGGGACCGCTCATTCCAACTGCCGACACCGTCCTTGGCCTCCTGACCCCGAACGCCGACATCTGCTCCAACCTGATGGTGCGAGACGATGTTCCCGCAGGCCAGGCAGATACCCTCACCATCAGTACGCCGACGGCGAACGCGAGACGCCCTTATCTGCGTGTCGCCCCCTCCCACTAGGGATGTCTTACCCGTACGCACTGACACTCCCATGCCGCGCGCCCCGGTTCCCTCCGCTATGGGCGAACATCCTTGCGCCGCCGAACGCCCCCGGGCGTCCTCCTTTTCGGCACTCTGTGCATCCAAAGGACCACCCAGCGTAACTCTCAGGGGTTTCGGACGGTTGCTCTTGGCATGGTCCACACCGTGCCTCTCCCGCGCAGGCCGTTCGCCCCGGTTGACCCGGGTCGTCCCGACGGTCCCGACGGCCCCGGGGATCTCGGTGGTGCGGGGGTTCCGGGTGGTCCAGGGGTTCCGGGTGGCGCGGGGTTTCCGGGCGGTCCCGGCGGGCCGGGCGGTCGCGTGCGGCAGTGGTACGAGCACGAGCTGGGCTGGGTCACCATGCCCGGCCTGCCGCTGAGGCTGGCCACAGGCCTGCGCTTCGACGTCCTGGACGTGCCCGCCGCGGCGGGATTCCCGGCGCTGCGGCACCTGGGGCCCGCCACCCCGGTGGCTCTTCAGGGAGACCGGATGCGGCTGCTCGTGGCCGCGGGCAGCGCGGACGAACTACCGGGGCTGCTGGACTGGCTGGAGTGGGGCGCGCTGCCCCTGGACCTCACGGCGATCGGTACAGGCGGGCACATCGAGGCGCCCCGGCCGTCGGGCCTCAACGGGTCCCGGCCGCTCCCCCTGGGCCGGGCCGGTTCACAGGGGGCCGCCGTCTGGCTGCGGCCCCCCGAGCCGGGGTGCGAAGTGGAAGCCTCGCTGCCGACGCTGTCGGCCGTGGGGGGCGATGGTGATGCCCCCGACCTCGTACGACTGGTGGACACGATGGCGACGCAATGCCACCGGATCCGGCTGCGGCGCTCGTGCGCTCAGCCGTTGGCCTTCTCGTAGGCCTCACGAATGGACGCCGGAACTCGGCCACGGTCGTTGACCTCGTAACCGTTCTCCTTCGCCCAAGCGCGGATCTGCGCGGTGTCCTGGCTGCCGCCGGAAGCGACCCGCGCCTTTCCACGTCCACCCGAAGCACGGCCTCCGGTGCGACGGCCGCCCTTCACGTAGGGCTCGAGAAGGCCACGAAGCTTGTCCGCATTGGCGGTCGTGAGATCGATCTCGTACGTCTTGCCGTCCAGCGCGAACGTCACGGTCTCGTCGGCCTCGCCACCGTCGAGGTCGTCGACAAGAAGGACCTGAACCTTCTGTGCCACCGGATTTCCTTTCATCGATAACTTCAGGGCCGAGGGCCTGCGGCGTACGCCGCTGTTTCGAGTCCCCTGTTATATGCAGTACTGCAGTACGTCGGAAAGCAAACCGCTTTTGCGGGAAAAACACAAACCCCTGGGAGAGACCGACAGGCCACAGGAAGACCGGAAACATGCGCGTTTCGGACATAGGGAGCCTGGGCAGGGCGGTCCGGCGGAATACCCGTCGAGGATCCCTTGCGGATCGCCCGACGATCACAGATGCAGAAGCATCCGGCTGTTGCCCAAGGTGTTCGGTTTCACTCGTTCGAGACCGAGGAACTCTGCTACGCCCTCGTCATAGGAACGCAGCAGCTCGGCGTAGACATCGGTGTCAACGGGCGTCTCTCCGATCTCCACGAAGCCGTGCTTCCCGAAGAAGTCCACTTCGAAGGTCAGACAGAAAACACGGCGAACACCCAGCCAGCGGGCGGTCTGCAGCAACTTGCCCAGCAACTGGTGACCGACGCCGAGCCCCTTGGCGTCCGGGTTCACCGCAAGAGTGCGGACTTCCGCGAGGTCTTCCCACATCACATGGAGCGCGCCGCAGCCGAGGACCTCGGCGTTGTCATCCCGTTCCGCGACCCAGAACTCCTGGATGTCCTCGTAAAGCGTCACCGTCGCTTTGTCGAGCAGGATGCCGCGTCGGACGTACGAGTCGAGGAGGCGGCGCACCGCCGGGACATCGCTGGTCCTGGCCCGCCGGACGGTGATGGCTTTTGCGCTGACTTCGGGGGCGCGCTCTGCGGGCTTCTCCACGGGATGCTCCGCGGGGCTCTCTGCTGGCATGAGCGGGACGCTATCGCCCGGGGTCGCCCTCGGCGGAGGCGGGGTTCTCGGCGACGATCCCCTCCGGGTTCCGGCCCTGGTTCTCGTCCGCCTTCTCGTCCGCCTTCTCGTCCGGGTTCCGGCCGGCCTTCCCGGCCGCCTTCTCGTCCGGGTTCTCGTCCCTGTTCTCGGCCTGCTTCTCAGTGGCGCGGGCGAAGGTTTCGTGTGATTCGGCGGCTTCGGGGCCTTGTGCGATGCGCATGGCGTCGCGGAGCGCCTGCCGCTGTTCCTCGCTCATCATGCCGAAGAAGGCGACGAGTGCGGCGGCCGGGTTGTCGCTCTGCGACCAGGCGTCGTTCATCAGCGCGGCCGCGTAGGCGGCACGGGTGGAGACCGCCTCATATCGATAGGCCCGGCCTTCCGCTTCGCGGCGTACCCAGCCCTTCTGATGGAGATTGTCCAAAACGGTCATCACCGTGGTGTAGGCGATGGACCGTTCCCGCTGAAGATCTTCCAGGACTTCTCGAACGGTCACCGGGCGGTTCCACTTCCACACCCGCGTCATGACCGCGTCTTCGAGTTCTCCCAATGGGCGAGGCACTCTCAGCACAATAGTGGGAGATGTCACCAATGGCATGGCGGACGTGCGCTTTCAGCGATAAACAGCAACAAAAAGGGCGTACGACTCGAAAAGCATATGAGTCGTACGCCGATGAGGCGGGCGGGGTGGGTCAGACGCCGGTGTCACCGGAGGCCTGGCGGGCGCTGTCCGCGCGCGCGAGGGTCGCGTCGACGAACGCGTCCTCCTTGGCCTTGTTGGCACCGCCCTGGCTCTTCACGATCGTCACGATCAGACCGATGAAGAACACGGCCATCACAACGGGGGGCACGAGCGCGGAGACGTAGTCCATGCCCCCAGAGTAGCCAGGGCCGGACGGTGCCGGTCGGTTGGGGCTAGCCCGCCGCGAGTTGGTGTGGGGGGTTCGCGGGTGGGACCTGGGGGACGGGTGGAGCGGCGGTGGCGGGCGGGCCGGGCTTGCGCTTCGGAGGGAAGACCTCGCCCGGGGTGGGGATGGGCCGGTCGGGTCGGGGGGTCTTCTGCGGCGTGGGCTTGGGGGTGGGGGCCGGGGCGGGCTTCTCCGCCGGCTTTCCGTCCGGGCCTTCGGCCGCGCGGCCGCCCGGGAGGGCGAGGAGGCGGGTGCGGGAGGCGGGGATGGAGAGGGAGAGGGGGGCGGCGGCAGGGCGGGCGTCGGTGGGGCTTGTGGACGCCGTCGGGCGGGTGGCCGGGCGGGCGCGTACGCCACGCTCGGCCAGGATGCGGCAGCGGTACAGCAGGGCGGCTGCGGCGGGGTTGCCGCGCAGGGCGCGGAGGGCGGCGAGGTCGTCCGGGGTCGGGCGGTAGCCGGCGTCGAGAGCGTCCTGGAGGAGGGGAAGGAAGCCGCTGACCGTGCCGGGCAGGGCGGCGCGGTAGCGGGCGAGGTCGGCGAGCAGGAAGGCCCTGAGACGGGCGCTCTCGCGGGCCGCCTCGTCGACGGACTCGGCGAGGCGGAGGCAGTCCTGCACGTCCTCGGCGGAGGCTGAGCCGGGGTGGAGGGCGAGGGCGAGGGAGCGGCGGAGCACACGCAGCTCCTCCGCACCGAACGCCATGCCGCCGCGGGATCCGTATGGCGTGGGCATGCAGTGACCGTACGCGCTAATCAGACAAAAGAGGCACAGGGGGCAGGCGTGGCGCGTCCGGGCCACCCGTACGGTGCGTCCGGGTGGCGGTGCGTGGTGCGGCGTGGGTGGCGGTGCGTGGTGCGGCGTGGGTGGGGGCCGTGGCTGTTGCGGGTGACCGCGGGCGGTGCCCTCCGGACGGGGACCGGTGCCCTGGTCGGCGGGGATGGTGGGGGCGGCGCCCTGACCGGAGAGGGCGGGGCCCTGACGGAGAGGGCCCCGCCCCTCAGCACAAAAGCGCTTCTTCGCAGCGCCCCTCAGCGGAGCGTCACGTGCGGGAGATGTTTCGTTCGTACACGAGACGGAGGCCGATCAAGGTGAGCCACGGCTCGTGCTCGTCGATCACCGAGGCCTCGCCCAGGACCATCGGCGCCAGACCGCCCGTCGCGATGACCGTGACGTCGTCCGGGTCGTCCGCGAGTTCGCGTGCCATGCGCGTGACCACGCCGTCCACCTGGCCCGCGAAGCCGTAGACGATGCCCGCCTGCATCGCCTCGACCGTGTTCTTGCCGATCACCGCGCGCGGACGGGCCAGTTCGATCTTGCGGAGCTGGGCGCCGCGGACCCCCAGCGCCTCGACCGAGATCTCGATGCCGGGGGCGATCACGCCGCCCGCGTACTCGCCGCGCGCCGACACCGCGTCGAACGTCGTCGCCGTGCCGAAGTCCACGACGATCGCCGGGCCCCCGTAGAGCTCGACGGCCGCCACCGCGTTGATGATGCGGTCCGCCCCGACCTCCTTGGGGTTGTCCATCAGGATCGGGACGCCCGTCTTGATGCCCGGTTCCACGAGGACCGCGGGTACGTCACCGTAGTAGCGGCGGGTGACCTCGCGGAGTTCGTGCAGGACCGACGGGACCGTCGAGCAGATCGCGATCCCGTCGATGCCGTCGCCGAGTTCCTCGCCCAGCAGCGGGTGCATGCCCATCAGGCCCTGGAGGAGTACCGCCAGTTCGTCCGCGGTGCGGCGGGCGTCCGTGGAGATGCGCCAGTGTTCGACGATGTCCTCGCCGTCGAAGAGGCCCAGAACGGTGTGCGTGTTGCCTACGTCGATGGTCAGCAGCATGGGAGGTACCTACTCCGCCGCTCGCAGATCGAGGCCGATGTCCAGGATCGGTGAGGAGTGGGTGAGCGCGCCGACGGCGAGGAAGTCGACGCCGGTCTTCGCGTACGCCTCCGCGTTGCCGAGGGTCAGGCGGCCCGACGCCTCCAGGAGGGCGCGGCCGTTGACGATCGCCACGGCCTCTTCGCACTCGGTCGGCGTGAAGTTGTCCAGGAGGATCAGGTCGGCGCCCGCGTCCACCACCTCGCGCAGCTGGTGGAGGGTGTCGACCTCGACCTCGATCGGTACGTCCGGGAACATCTCGCCGACCGCCCGGAATGCCTGCGCCACCCCGCCCGCGGCCATCACGTGGTTGTCCTTGACCAGGGCCGCGTCCGACAGGGACATGCGGTGGTTGACGCCGCCGCCGCAGCGTACGGCGAACTTCTCCAGGGAGCGCAGGCCCGGGGTCGTCTTGCGGGTGTCACGGACCTTGGTGTCCGTGGCCGCCAGGGCGTCCGCCCACGCGCGCGTGGCCGTCGCGATGCCCGACAGGCGGCACAGGAGGTTCAGTGCGCTGCGTTCGGCCGTCAGAAGGTCGCGGGTGCGGGTGGTGACGGTGAGGAGCTTCTGGCCCTCTTCGACGCGGTCGCCGTCGTCGACGTGGCGCTCCACCTCGAACTCGTCCGTGCAGACCACCGAGATCACGGCCTCGGCGACCCTGAGGCCCGCCACCACGCCCGCCTCGCGCGCGGTGAAGTCGGCGGTGGCGACGGCGTCCTCGGAGATCGTCGCGACCGTCGTGACGTCCACGCCGTGGTCGAGGTCCTCCTGGATGGCGACGTTGGCGATGTCCTCGACCTCCAGGGGGTCGAGTCCGGCGTCGGCCAGGAGCTGGGCGAGCGCGGGGTCGAGGCCGCACTCCATGTACTCCTCGTGCTCCTCGCCGGGGCCGGTGCCGCAGGCGCAGCCGTCGCCGCAGCCGCCGCTCTGGGCGAGGGGAAGGTCGGGGGTGCTCACTTCTGTCACTGCTCCTGGGGACGGGACGGACGCGCCGGTCGGGCCATGGGGGCCTCCCCCGCTCGGGCGGAGCCGAGCGCCGGGGGGAGGGTCGGGGGGAAGTCTGCTGTGTCGGTGGTGCGTACGGCGAGTGCGCGATCCGGATTCAGCCGTACGACGATGTGGCGGCGCCAGGTGGTGTCGTCGCGGTCGGCGTGGTCCTCGCGCCAGTGGCAGCCGCGGGTCTCCTCACGCACCTGGGCGGCGGCGACCAGGACGCGGGCCACGCACAGGAGGTTGGTGGCCTCCCAGGTGTCGACGCCCGGCTCGGCCGTCTTGCCGTTCTCGTCTAGGGCGTCGCGGGCGTCCGTGTGCAGTTGCTGGAGGCGGTCGGCGGCCTTCGCGAGGGACTCGGCCGAGCGCAGGACGCCCGCTCCGTCCGCCATGATCCGCTGGATCGCGAAACGGGCCTCGGGGGCCAGCAGCGGGTGGGCCGGCTTCTCCGGCTGCGGGACCGGCTGCGGCACGCGCGCGTGGCGGGCGTTCTCCGCGGGGCCCGCCGCGATGTCGGCGGCGATGCGCTCGGCGTAGACCAGGCCCTCCAGGAGGGAGTTCGAGGCCAGTCGGTTGGCACCGTGGACGCCGGTGCAGGCGACCTCACCGCACGCGTACAGGCCCGGCACGGTCGTACGGCCCCGGGAGTCCGTGCGGACGCCTCCGGAGGCGTAGTGGGCGGCCGGGGCGACGGGGACGGGCTCGTGCACCGGGTCGATGCCGTGGGCGCGGCAGGCGGCCAGGATCGTCGGGAAGCGGTGTTCCCACATGGCGGCGCCGAAGTGCCGGGCGTCCAGGAACATGTGCTCGGCGTCCTGCTCCTGCATGCGGCGCATGATGCCCTTGGCGACGATGTCCCGGGGGGCGAGTTCGGCCAGCTCGTGCTGCCCCACCATGAAGCGCACGCCGTCCGCGTCGACCAGGTGGGCGCCCTCGCCGCGTACCGCTTCGGAGACGAGGGGCTGCTGGCCCTCCGCGTCCGCGCCCAGGAAGAGCACGGTCGGGTGGAACTGGACGAACTCCAGGTCGCTGACCTCCGCTCCGGCGCGCAGGGCGAGCGCCACGCCGTCGCCGGTGGACACGGACGGGTTGGTGGTCGCCGAGAAGACCTGGCCCATGCCGCCGGTGGCGAGGACCACGGCGGGGGCGTGGACCGCTCCTACGCCGTCGTGCTGGCCTTCTCCCATGACGTGCAGGGTGACACCCGCGGTGCGTCCCTCGGCGTCCGTGAGGAGGTCCAGGACGAGCGCGTTCTCCACGGTGCGCAGGCCGCGCGCGCGAACCGCCTCGACGAGGGCACGGGAGATCTCCGCGCCGGTCGCGTCGCCGCCCGCGTGGGCGATGCGGCGGCGGTGGTGGCCGCCCTCGCGGGTGAGTTCGAGGCCGCCCTCGGAGGACTCGTCGAAGTGGGCGCCGGTCGCGATCAGCCGGCGTACGGCGTCGGGGCCCTCGGTGACGAGGATGCGTACGGCCTCCTCGTCGCACAGGCCCGCGCCCGCCACCAGCGTGTCGTCGAGGTGCTGTTCGGGGGTGTCGCCCTCGCCGAGGGCCGCGGCGATGCCGCCCTGGGCCCAGCGGGTGGAGCCGTCGTCGAGGTGGGCCTTGGTGACGACGACCGTCGTCAGGCCCGCGGCCTCGCAGCGCAGGGCCGCGGTCAGGCCGGCCACGCCGGAGCCGACGACCACGACGTCGGCGGCGATGGACCAGCCGGGGGCGGGCGCGTGCAGGCGTATGCCCGTACCGGTGCCGTGCGGTCCTATGCCTGTGCTGCCAGTACCTGTGCCGGTCACGAGGCGGCTCCGAAGGTGAGGGGAATGTTGTCGATCAGCCGGGTCGTCCCGACCCGGGCGGCGACGGCGAGGACCGCCTCGCCGGTGAAGTCGTCGGGAATCTCGGTGAAGTCCGAGGGGTCGACCAGGCCCAGGTAGTCGAGGACCAGCGGCGGCTGCAGCCGGGCGGCTTCCTCCAGCACGAGGCGGGCGGCGCACCGGACGGCGGCGGGCCCCGAGGTGCCCGCGGGGGTCGCCTTGGCGACCGCGTGCGCGTCGGCGGCGGCGCGGGACTCCCCTATGGCGCTGAGGGCCTCGGCACGCGCGCGCGTGGCGGGCACTTCGCGGGCCCGCGCGCGCAGCGCCTCCTGGGCGGCGTGCCGGTCGCGGCCGGCGAACAGCGCCTGGGAGAGCGCGAGTGCGGTGCGGCGCTCGTCGGCGGCGAGGTAGCGGTTGCGGCTGGACAGGGCCAGGCCGTCGTCCTCGCGCACGGTGGGCACGCCGACGATCTCCACGCCGAAGTTGAGGTCGCGCGCCATGCGGCGGATCAGGGCGAGCTGCTGGGCGTCCTTCTGCCCGTACAGCGCCACGTCGGGGCGGGTGAGGTGCAGCAGCTTGCCGACGACGGTGAGCATGCCGTCGAAGTGACCGGGGCGAAAGGCTCCTTCGAGGCGCTCGCCCATGGGGCCCGCGGAGATGCGCACCTGGGGTTCGCCGCCGGGGTAGACCTCGTCCGCGGACGGGGCGAACACGACGTCGGCACCCGCCGCCTCGGCGATCTTGAGGTCGGCGTCGAGGGTGCGCGGGTAGCGGTCGAGGTCTTCGCCCCGGCCGAACTGGAGGGGGTTCACGAAGACGGTGACGACGACTTCGCCCTCGGCCCCGGCGATCTCGCGGGCGGTGCGGATCAGGGTCGCGTGACCCTCATGGAGGGCGCCCATGGTCATCACGACGGCCCGGCGGCCGTGGCGCACACGCGCGTGCAGTTCGTCGGCGGTGCGCAGCAGGGTGGTGGTCATCCGGCATCTCCCTCGGTGCCGTTGGCGAGTACCCCGAGGAGGTCCTCTGCGAGTTCCGGCTTGAGCAGCCCGTGGGCGAGCGCGCGGTCGGCGGTCGCGCGGGCCATCGCGAGATAGCCGGGCACGGTCCCCGGGGCGTGCTTGCGCAGCTCGGCGACGTGCGCGGCGACCGTGCCCGCGTCCCCGCGCGCGACGGGGCCGGTGAGGGCCCCGTCACCGGAGCGCAGGGCGTTGTCGAGAGCGGCGCCGAGGAGCGGGCCGAGCATGTGGTCGGGGGCCTCGACGCCCGCGGTGCGCAGCAGTTCCATGGACTCGGCGACCAGGGTGACCAGGTGGTTGGCGCCGAGGGCGAGAGCCGCGTGGTAGAGCGGCCGGTTCTCCTCGGCGATCCACTCGGGCTCGCCGCCCATCTCGATCACCAGGGCCTCGGCGGCGAGGCGCAGCTCGTCGGGCGCGGTGACTCCGAAGGAGCAGCCGGCCAGCCGCTGGACGTCCACGGCGGTGCCGGTGAAGGTCATCGCCGGGTGCAGCGCGAGCGGCAGGGCGCCCGCGCTGCGCGCGGGGTCCAGGACCTTCGTGCCGTAGCGCCCGGAGGTGTGCACGAGCAGCTGCCCGGGGCGTACGGCACCGGTCTCGGCGAGCCCCTCGACCAGGCCGGGCAGGGCGTCGTCCGGGACGGTCAGCAGGACGAGATCGGCGCGCTCGAGAACCTGCGCCGGGGTCACCAGCGGCACGTCGGGCAGCATCGCCGCGGCCCGGCGCACGGAGGTGTCGGAGACCCCGGAGACGGCCACCGGGCGGTGCCCGGCGAGCTGGAGCGACGCCGCCAGGGCGGGGCCGACCCGGCCGGCTCCGACGACACCGACGGTGAGCCGCGCGGGGCGGTCCCTGGGGTCTGGCTGTTGGAATGTACTCACTCGAAGGCGGCCTTCCCGTTCCAGTCCGCTCGGGGTACCGGACGATTTCTCGTCATGTTAACGCGATTGGTTCGAAGGCCGACCGGTTGTCCACAGGCTGTGGGTTTCCGCGACGCGCGGTGACGGGGAAATCGGGGTGCCCGGCGGATGCGGCGCGCGGCATGATCCGAGGATGAGCGATACGGCGGAGCAGGGCGAGGAACGGGCGGCGGAGCGGGCCGGGGAGGCGTCGGCGGAGGGGACCGGGGAGACATCTGCGGAGGGGACCGGGGAGGCGTCGGCTCAGCTGCGGCGCGCGCGGCGGACGGCGGCCTACCGGGGGGCCCGGCGCGTCCTGTCGCGCCCCGGGTTCCGGGCCACCATCAGGGAGCGGCTGGCGCTCCTGGAGGACGCGTCGCGGCTGTACGACCTGGACGAGTCCGTGGACATGTACGGGGACGGGATCGTCGCGGCCCTGGAGGAGCGGGTCGCCGGGCTGCTGGGCATGGAGGCCGCGGCGTTCTTCCCCACCGGGACGATGGCCCAGCAGGTGGCCCTGCGCTGCTGGGCGGGTCGTACCGGCAACCCGACCGTGGCGCTGCACGCGCTGAGCCACCCCGAAGTGCACGAACGGAACGCGCTCGGCACGGTCGGCGGACTGCGCCCGGTCCGCGTGACGGACGAGCCCCGGCTGCCGACCGCCGACGAGGTGCGCGACTTCGAGGAGCCCTTCGGGGCCCTCATGCTCGAACTGCCCCTGCGGGACGTCGGCTACGTCCTGCCCTCCTGGGAGGAGCTGTCCGAGGTCGTGGCGGCCGCCCGGGAACGTGACGCGGTGGTCCACTTCGACGGCGCACGCCTGTGGGAGTGCACACCCCACTTCAGCCGCCCCCTGGACGAGATCGCGGGCCTCGCGGACAGCGTCTACGTGTCGTTCTACAAATCGCTCGGCGGGTTCAGCGGCGCGGCACTGGCCGGCCCGAAAACCCTGGTCGACGAGGCGAAGACCTGGCGGCACCGGTACGGCGGCATGGTCGTCCAACAGTTCCCGGCGGTGCTGTCCGCGCTGGCCGGGCTGGAGGAGGAGCTGCCCCGGCTGCCGGAGTACGTGGCGCACGCGCGCGTGGTCGCCGCGGCGCTGCGCGAGGGGTTCGCGGCGGCGGGGGTGCCCTGGCTGCGCGTGCACCCCGAGGAGCCGCACACCCATGAGTTCCAGCTCTGGCTGCCGTACGACCCCGAGGTGGTGACGGAAGCCGCCACGCGGCAGGCCGAGGAGACCGGGACCTTCCTGTTCGCCAACGCCTGGACCCGCGGCGGGCCGGGCCTGGCGGTCACCGAGGTCTCCGTACGGGCGCACGGCCTTCAGTGGACGGCCGAAGACGTCAAGGCGGCCGTCCAGGAGTTCGTGACGCGCCTGCCCGGCGCTGCCGGGTAGCGCTGCCGGGTAGCTGCCGGACAACGGATAGCGCCTTTGTCGGCCGGCGTCCGGGCGCCCGCCCCTCAGCAGACGGGCCGCGGCCGCCCGCGCAGCCACCGGGCCAGGGCCGTGCGCACCCGTCCGTGGGCCGGACGGCCCGCCAGTACCGCGCGGAACCGGCGGTACTCGCGCAGCTCGCGCGCGGTCCGCCGGTCATGGGTGCCCGGCGCGGGCGGCACGGGCTCGCCGAGCCGCTGAGCGCGGTAGCTGTCGAGAAGGTACTGCTGGGTGGCGCTCATGGCCGATCGCCTCTTCGGGACGGGAAACGGGACGAGGAAACGGGACGAGGAAACGAGACGGGCGAATGGGACGGGCGAAAGGGACAAGGGAAAGGGCCGAGGGAAAGGGGATCCCAAAGGCCCAACGGCCGTGCCCGTCAGCGGTTGCCGCGGGCCCCGGTGGATCTCAGCCTGCGCCTGTCCGGGCCGCACGTCGTCCCGATTGACGGGGCCTGTCAATCGGCGGCGGCGTTGTCAGTGGCGGGGCGCACCATGAGGCCATGAGCGTGTGCATCGACATCACGGGGCTGCCGGCCGAGCGGATCGTCTTCGAGACGTCGCCGCTGGCCGAGCTGGCGGTCGCCCTGCACGCCCTCGCCGAGCCCGGCCATCACCCGGCGACGCAGGGCTGGGCGACCGCGATCAGCGCCGCGCTGAAGCCGGACCTGGCCGACCGGCTGAGCGAGGCGGACTTCCTGTGGCGGAGCACGTTCTCGGACATCTTCATGCCCTTCGCGGGCGTCGCCGGGGGCCACGTCCGGCCGGGGGCGACGCTCGCCGAGGACCTGGACATCCTGGACCGGCTGGACGACGAGGAGTTCGTCACGGCGGCTCTGGAGTTCAGCTGCGGCTCCCAGTACGCGGCCGGGCTGCCCTCCCCGCTGGTCGACCGCGCGCGCCACGCCATCGCCCTGGAGCTGGCGGCCAGCCGCGGCCCCAGGCAACTGGGCTTCACCCAGCGGCTGCTGGCGGACCCGCCGACCGTACGGGCCTGGGTGCGCCGTCTGTTGGAGGACTGCGACGAGGCGTTCTTCGCCGACACCTGGCGCCGGGTGCACCCCCAACTGGCCGCCGACGCCCGGCACAAGACGGAGCTCCTGCGCCACAAGGGACTCGAGGAGGCACTCACCTCGGTCTCGGCCGCGCTGTCGCTGAACACGGCCGGGGGCCGCACCCGCATCGAGGCGGACAAGCTCGCCCACGGCGCGGCGACCGCGACGGACCCCGCCGTCGGCCCGGGCGTCACCTTCGTCCCGTCGTACCACGGCTGGCCGCATCTGCTGGTGCTGCACGCCTCGGGCTGGCGGCCGGTCGTGCACTACCCGGTCGCGGCGCCCGAGCTGCCGAGCGCGGCCTCGGTGGAGCTGCTCAAGCTGCGCCTGGAAGCGCTCGCCCATCCGGTCCGGCTGCGCCTGTGCCGGTACATAGCCAGGGCGCCGTACACCACCGGAGAGCTGGCGCACGCGCACGACCTGAGCGCGCCGGAGGTCTCACGGCACCTCACCGTCCTGAAGAAGGCGGGGCTCCTGACGACGCGCCGCCGCGGCCGGTACGTGCTGCATCAGCTGGACGTGACGGTGGTGGCGCGCCTGGGGAGCGACTTCCTGGAGGGGATCCTCAGGTAGGGCCGGTCAGTCGAACCGCATGTGCTTCACTCCGACCCGCACCTGCCGCAGCCGCGTCCGCAGCGCGCCCTCCGTGTTCGGGGCGAGCGTCAGCCCCGCCAGTACGGCGATCCGGTCGGCCGTCTTCGGCACGGTCGACTGGTCGGTCCACAGGTGCTCGCCGAACTCCGGTTCGCGCAGCCGCTCCAGGCAGTGGTCGAGCTGCCCGACCGCCCAGCTCTCCCCGCGCAAGGGGGCGTCCTTCCCGGCAACGTACCGCAGGAGGTGTCCGAAGCCGCGTTCGCGCAGCCGCCGCAGTACGGTCTCGCGCTCGGCGAGAAGCGCGAAGTGCCTTACGTCGTGGCCCAGTTCGCGCAGCCGGCCGACGGTCTGCGCGAAGCAGCCGGAGTCGGTGATCGTCATAGGGGCGATCACGACCCCGTCGTGCCGGGTGAGCGCGAGGTCCAGGACCTCGACCACGCCCTGCCGCCAGGAGGCGAGGTCCTGGAAGTTCGCGCGCAGTCCGGGCGGCAGCATGCGGCGCAGACCGAAGCCGACGTGTTCCGGATCGCAGATGACACTGCCGGGCAGGCGCCGCTGGATCTCGTGTGCGGTCTGTGTTTTGCCGCCCCCGAAGGGCCCGTTGATCCACAGGAGCATGAGCAGACCCTAACGAGCTCGCGGGCTCCCGGTCAGGTCTGGCCGCCGGCCCGTACGAGACCGGTCTCGTAGGCGAGGACGACCACCTGCACCCGGTCCCGCAGGCCCAGTTTGGTCAGGATGCGCCCGACGTGCGTCTTCACGGTCGCCTCGGACAGCACCAGCCGGGCCGCGATCTCGCCGTTCGACAGGCCCTGCGCGACCAGCACCATGACCTCGCGCTCGCGGTCGGTGAGCCGCTCCAGCTCCTTGAACTGGGGCTCCTTGCCGGCGCTGGGCAGCATCGGCGCGAAGCGGTCGAGCAGCCGCCGGGTGGTGGAGGGCGCGACCACCGCGTCGCCGCTGTGCACGGAGCGGATCGCGGTGAGCAGCTCGCCGGGCGGCACGTCCTTCAGCATGAAACCGGAGGCGCCCGCCTTGAGTCCCGAGAAGGCGTACTCGTCGAGGTCGAAGGTGGTCAGTATCAGCACCTTCGGCGGGTTCGGCTCGGAGCAGATGCGGCGGGTGGTCTCCACGCCGTCGAGTTTCGGCATGCGTACGTCCATCAGCACCACGTCGACCTCGGTGGAACGCAGCACCTGGAGGGCCTCGACGCCGTCGCCCGCCTCGGCGACGACCTCCATGTCCGGCTGGGCGGCGAGCACCATCCGGAACCCGGTGCGCAGCAGCACCTGGTCGTCGACGAGCATCACGCGGATCGCCATCGGGGTCCTTTCACGTATGTGCAGGTGTATGTACAGGTGTATGTACAGGTGTCAATCACGGACAGATGTCAGTGGTCATGTCAATGGGCGGCCTTGAGCGGCAGCAGGGCGCTGATGCGGAAGCCGCCGCCGGGACGCGGTCCCGCGTCCAGGGTGCCGCCGACCATGCCGACCCGCTCGCGCATGCCGATCAGGCCGTGGCCCCGGCCGTCGGCGCCGCCCTCCTCGTACAGCTCGTGCGGGGCGCCCTTGCCGTCGTCCTCGACGAGCAGTCCGAGTCCGTCGTCGAAGTACACCAGGCGCACACTCGCCCCCGCGTTCGGCCCCCCGTGCTTGCGGGTGTTGGTGAGGGCCTCCTGCACGATGCGGTACGCCGTCAGCTCCACACCGCTGGGCAGCGGCCGGGGGGTGCCCTCGACCTTGAAGTCGACGGGCAGGCCGCTGCTGCGGCACTGCTCGATGAGGTCGTCGAGCTGCTCGACGTCGGGCTGCGGCACGTACTCGCCGCCCTCCTGGTGCTCCCCGGTGCGCAGCACGCCGAGCAGGCGGCGCATCTCGGCGAGGGCCTGGCGGCCGGTGGAGGAGATCGTCTCCAAAGCCTTCTTCGCCTGGTCGGGGGCGGTGTCGAGGACGTAGGCGGCGCCGTCCGCCTGCACCACCATCACGGACACGTTGTGCGCGACGACGTCGTGCAGCTCGCGGGCGATCCGGGCGCGCTCGGCGGCGACGGCGACCTTGGACTGCGCCTCGCGCTCCCTCTCCAGGCGGGCGGCGCGCTCTTCGAGCTGGGCGAGATAGGCGCGGCGGGTGCGGATGGAGTCACCCAGCACCCAGGCCAGCACGAAGGGCACCGTCTGGAAGACCGCTATCAGGACGTTGCCCGCGGTGCTGGAGTGCAGCTCGGGCCAGCGCAGCTGCGAGACCGGCGCCGCGAACAGCCCGCCGACCAGGGCGAACCGGGAGGCCCAGCGGGCGCCGTCCGCGGCCACCGTGTAGATGATCACCAGCATGGCGAAGTCGGCGGCCAGGACCTGGACGTCCAGGATCAGCTGGAGCAGCCCCATCGCGGCGGCCAGGACGAGCATCTTCTCCGGCATGCGGCGCCGCAGCGCGACGACGAGAGACAGGACGAAGGAGATCGGGACCGCCTCGGCGAGTGAGCCGTGCTGGTCCGGCGCCCCATTGACGCTGGAGATGCTCACGCCGGTGATCCCGAAGAGGACGACGGCCCAGAAGCTGTCGACCCACGTCGGGTGCCTGCGGAGGAAGTCATAGAGGCGCTGCACGTAACCCAGAGTAGGGAAGCGTGCAGGGTGCAGGGGTCAACCGGAGGGTCGATCCGGGACGGGCGCTCGTACTCCGCAAGGTGGAGGCCCGGTTTACCTGGGCGCTTAGCCTGGCCTGGTGACAGATGAGACGGACGGGGGCGGCCGCGTGCCGGGCGGCGAGTGGCGCGGGTGGCGGGAGGCAGCCCAGGAGGCGCTGTACGGCCCCGCCGGGTTCTATCGGCGGCCCGAGGGCCCCGCGGGCCATTTCCGCACCTCGGTGCACGCGTCCCCGCTCTTCGCCGGTGCCGTGGCCCGGCTGCTGCGCGACCTCGACGAAGCCCTGGGGCGCCCGTCCGAGCTGGCCTTCGTCGACATGGCGGCGGGCCGCGGCGAGCTGGTCACCGGTGTCCTCGCCGCCCTCCCCCCGGACATCGCCTCCCGCGCGCGTGGGTACGCCGTCGAGCTCGCCGGCCGCCCCGAAGATCTTGACCACCGGATCGAGTGGCTCGCCGAGCCGCCGGAGGGGATCACCGGCCTCCTGTTCGCCAACGAGTGGCTGGACAACGTGCCGGTGGAGGTGGCGGAGGTGGACTCCGCGGGCGTAGCCCGGCTGGTTCTCGTACGGGACGACGGGACCGAGCGCCACGGGGAGCCCGTCGCGGGGGCGGAGTCGCAGTGGCTGACGCGCTGGTGGCCCCCTGCCCCCGAGGAGGGCCTGCGGGCCGAGATCGGTCTCCCCAGGGACATCGCCTGGGCCTCGGCCGTCGGCACCGTCCACCGCGGTCTGGCGGTCGCCGTCGACTACGCCCACTTCGTGGACACGCGCCCGCCCTTCGGGACGCTGACCGGCTTCCGGGAGGGCCGGGAGACCCTCCCCGTACCGGACGGCTCGTGCGACCTCACCGCGCACGTCGCCCTGGACGCGTGCGCGCTGCCGGGGGCCCGGCTGCTGAGCCAGCGGGACGCCCTGCGCGCGCTGGGCGTGAGCGGGGAGCGCCCGCCGCTGTCCCTGGCGAGCACGGACCCTGCGGCGTACGTACGTGCCCTCGCGGGCGCCGGGGCGGCCGCCGAGCTGACCGCGCCCGGCGGCCTGGGCGACTTCGGCTGGCTGCTTCAGCCCGTTGGCATGTCGAACGGGCAGATGAGGCGGCTGAGGGGCCTACTTGTCGATGTCGCCGACCACGAAGAACAGTGAGCCCAGGATCGCCACCATGTCCGCGACCAGCGTGCCGGGCAGCAGTTCGGTCAGCGCCTGGATGTTGTTGAACGAGGCGGAGCGCAGCTTCAGCCGGTACGGCGTCTTCTCGCCCTTGCTGACCAGGTAGTAGCCGTTGATGCCCAGCGGGTTCTCGGTCCAGGCGTACGTGTGGCCCTCGGGTGCCTTGAGGACCTTCGGCAGGCGCTGGTTGATCGGTCCGGGCGGCAGCTCGGCCAGCCGGTCGAGGCAGGCGTCGGCCAGGTCGAGCGCGTTGTGCGTCTGCTCCAGCAGGCACTCGAAGCGGGCGAGACAGTCGCCCTCCTGCCGGGTGACGACCTTCAGGGTGTCCTGGAGTTCCCCGTAAGCGAGATACGGCTCGTCGCGGCGCAGGTCGAAGTCCACCCCGGAGCCGCGCGCGATCGGTCCGCTCACCCCGTACGCGTGGACGGCCTCCGGCGTGAGGACGCCCACGCCCCGCGTGCGACCGCGGAAGATCTCGTTGCCGAGCACCAGGTCGTCGTACACGTCCAGGCGCGAGCGCAGGGCGGCGACGCAGGCACGCGCACGCGTGGCCCATCCGGCCGGAAGGTCCTCCTTGAGGCCACCGACCCGGTTGAACATGTAGTGCATGCGGCCGCCGGAGATCTCCTCCATCACGTGCTGGAGCTCCTCGCGCTCCGTGAAGGCGTAGAAGATCGGGGTGATCCCGCCCAGCTCCAGGGGGTACGACCCCAGGAACATCAGGTGGTTCAGGACCCGGTTCAGCTCGGCGAGGAGCGTACGCGTCCACACCGCGCGCTCGGGCACCTCCATGCCGAGCATCCGCTCCACGGCGAGGACCACGCCCAGCTCGTTCGAGAAGGCGGACAGCCAGTCGTGGCGGTTGGCGAGCATGATGATCTGGCGGTAGTCGCGCGCTTCGAAGAGCTTCTCCGCGCCGCGGTGCATATAGCCGATGACCGGCTCCGCGTGCTGGATGCGCTCGCCGTCGAGCACGAGCCGCAGCCGCAGCACGCCGTGCGTGGACGGGTGCTGGGGCCCGATGTTGAGCACCATGTCGGTGCTCTCCGCGGCGCCGCCGATACCGACCATGGTCTCCGTCGTGGGAGTCATGGGAACAGTCTCTCGTACGTACGCTTGCGGCATGGAAACGGGGAGCGCCCAAAACGCGGGGAACACCGCGACCACCGGCGGATCGGGGCCCGAGCCGGTCTGGACCGGACTGCCGCCGGGCCTGCTGCGGATGCGACGGCTGTTGCTGGTGGTGTGGCTGGGGCTGCTGACCATCGGCGTCGGCCTGCTGCTGGGACTGCTCGCCGGACCCGGCTGGGCGGCCTTCGCGCTGCTGCCGCCGGTCCTGATGGCGTGGGGCTGGGTCATGCTCGGCCGTAACTGGCGCTCCTGGCGGTACGCCGAACGCGCGGACGACCTGCTGATCAGCCGGGGGGTGCTGTTCCGCGAGGAGACCGTGGTGCCGTACGGGCGCATGCAGCTCGTCGAGGTGACCTCCGGGCCCGTCGAACGGCACTTCGGGCTGGCGAGCGTGCAGCTGCACACGGCCGCCGCGGCGACGGACGCGCGCATCCCGGGGCTCGACCCGGCCGAGGCGGAGCGGCTGCGGGACCGGCTCACGGAGCTGGGCCAGGCCCGATCGGCGGGGCTGTGAGCGCGGAGAAGCCGATGGCCGTGAGTGCGGACGGGCCGCCGGCGGCGGCGGGCGGGGAGAAGCCGGCGGCGGGCGGGGAGAGGCCGCTGGACGAACGGCGGCTGCATCCCGTGACCCCGTTCCGGCGGGCGTGGGCGCCGGTCGCCGTGCTCGTCGGCTGGGCGGTGCACGACCCCAACGCGGCCCAGGAGCAGCTGACCAGACTCACCACGACCATGCTGCTCATCGGGCTTGCCGTACTCATACCCGCCGCCTCCCTCTACGGCTTCCTCACCTGGTGGTTCACCCACTTCGCGGTCACCGACTCCGAACTGCGCATCCGCACCGGCCTGTTGTTCCGCCGCACCGCGCACATCCGGCTGGACCGGCTCCAGGCCGTCGACGTCACCCAGCCGCTGCTGGCCCGGGTCGCCGGCGTCGCCAAGCTGAAACTCGACGTCGTCGGGACGGACAAGAAGGACGAACTGGCCTACCTGGGCGAGGGCGAGGCACGTGCCCTGCGCGCCGAACTGCTCGCCCGCGCGGCCGGTTTCGCACCGGAGACCGCGCACGAGGTGGGCGAGGCCCCGGTACGACAGCTGCTGCACGTGCCGCCGGGCAAGCTCGCCGTGTCCGTGCTGCTCACCGGCGCCACCTGGGGTTCGCTGCTCGCCGCCGTCGTCGTACCGCCGCTGCTGTGGTTCGGCACCCACAGCGTGTGGACGGTCCTGGCGACCGGGCTGCCGCTGCTCGGCGCGGCGGGCGCGAGCAGCGTGGGGCGCTTCCTCGGGGAGTACGACTGGACGGTGGGCGAATCGCCGGACGGGCTGCGCATCGACCACGGCCTCCTCGACCGTACGCACGAGACGGTGCCGCCGGGACGCGTACAGACCGTGCGGATCGTGGAGCCGCTGCTGTGGCGGCGGCGTGGGTGGGTGCGGGTGGAGCTGGACGTGGCGGGGTCGTCGAACTCCGTCCTCGTGCCCGTCGCTCCGCGCGAGGCGGCCGAGGCCGTGATCGCCCGGGTGCTGCCGGGGGTGACCGTGCCGCGCTCGCTGCCGCGCCCGCCGCGGCGGGCGGGGTGGTGCGTGCCGCTGTGGTGGCGGGGATACGGGCTCGCCGTCACGGACACGGTCTTCGCGGCCCGGCACGGCCTGCTGCGCCGCAGACTGGCGCTCGTCCCGCACGCGAAGGTGCAGAGCGTACGGCTGGAACAGGGGCCGTGGGCGCGCTTCAAGAAGGTCGCCGACGTGCATGTGGACACGGGGGCGAACAAGACGGTGACGGCGCGCCTGCGGGACGCCGGCGAGGCGGCGGCGCTGCTGCACGCGCAGGCGGACCGGTCCCGGACGGGGCGACGGGAGGCCCGACCGGACCGGTGGATGGCCAAGGGCGCCGAATCCGAGTGACTCGGGCGGGCCGATCCGGGTGACTCGGGCGGGCCGAATCCGAATGACTCGGGCGGGCGGCTGTGTGCCGCCCGCCCGTCAGCCCCTTGCCCTGCGGGCTCAGGAAACCGCGCTGCGCAGTTCCTTCACGTCGATGCGCAGTTCCTGTACGTCGATATGTTCCGTCTCGTCGTGGGCGGTCAGGTCGATGACCTGGCCGACACCCCGGGAGCCCTCGCCCGCCGGCTTGAAGCCGGACTCGGCCTCGGCCTTGTGGAGGGCGAGCGCCTCCTGGCCGACCACGTCCGCGAGGTCCTCGTTCTGCACGGCCTCCAGGGCCTGCGCGGACGTCCCCTTCTGCGTACCGAAGAAGTCGAAACCGCCCTCGACCGTGGGCCGCCGCCGGGGCGACGCCGGTACGACGGCCACCGCGGTCGGCACGGTGAAGTGCCCGGAGCGCCGGGCCGACGAGGCCGGCTCGGCGGGCTTCGCCGGGTGGGCCTCGGTGGATGCGGCGGCCACGGCGGAGTGCTCGGGCTCCTCGGGCGCGGGCACGGCGGATACGGGAACGGCGGGTGCGGGCACGGCGGCCGCGCGCTCATTCCCGTCGACCGCCTCGGGCTTCCCCTCCGCCTCGTCCTCCCGCACGGCCTCCTCGACGGAGCCGGCGTCCGGGGCCTCGCTCTTCGGGGTGCCGCCCTTGGGGGACTCGTCCTTGGGCGCGCTCTCCTGTACGGGGGCGTCCTGTACGGAGTCACCCTGTACGGAGTCGTCCTGTACCGAATCGGCCCCTACGGAGTCGTCGTCCCGTACGGAGGTGGCCTCCGGCGCGGAAGCCTCCGGCGCGGGCCCGGCGCTCGCCGGTGCCGTGTCGTCGGCCGCGGCCTTCTTGGCCGCCTCGGCCTTCGTGAGCGCGTCCAGCGCCGAGTTGGCCCGCAGGAAGAGCGGGGAGCCGGACGGGGAGAAGACCGCGGAAGCGGGCGACACGGACTCGTCGGTCTCCGCCTCGGCCGACTCGGCCGCCTCGACCTCCGCCGACTCGACCGGCTCGGTCGATTCCGGCTCGGCCACCGTCGCCGTCTCGGGCGTCCCCGCCGCTCCCGCGTCCGCCACTCCCGCGTCCGCTGAACCCGAATCCGCCGAGCCACCCGGCGTCTCCGTACGACCCTGCGTCTCCGAGCCGCCCGGCGTCTCCGAGCCGCCCGGCGTCTGCGGGCGGACCGGGGCCGCGGGCAGCGCCCGGGCCGGGGTCGTGGCCTCTATCTCGAGCAGGCGGCGGCCCTCCAGCGCTGTGGCCCGCTCCGTCTCCGCCGTGGCGTACCGCCGCAGCAGCGCCGCGTGTTCGTTGCGTAGGCCCGCCAGTTCCGCCCGCTTCGCGCGCAGCTTGTGCTCCAGCTTGACGCGCAGCTCGCGCGACTCCTCGAGGTCGGTCTCCAGTTTGGCGACCCGCTCCTCGTGACGCCACTCGTCGCTCGCACGCGCGCGCGTGAGGTCCGCGACGCGTTTGCCCGCCGCCGTGTCCCAGCGGCGCAGGACGACGGCGCCGACGATCGCGGTCACCGCGGCGCCCCCGGCCAGCCCGCGGAGCACCATCGGCTCCGTGAACAGCCAGGGCCCCAGAGCGCAGACGAGCGACACGCCCGCGATGACCGAAGGAGGCAACATCCTGTGCAGGGGCGGGGAATGGCGGTGACGTCCACGTGGCATGGCCAGAAACTTACCGCGCGTAGGCGAATCTTGGTGCCCCGCGCGGTAAAAACCCAGCCACCCCGAAACCTTCACCCCGCCACGGGAGCGCACAAAGGCCCCACCTTCTTGATCATTTCCTTCCGGCGGCGGTTCGGTGGCACTTCGACAGTGCTTCGGCAGTGGTTCGTCAGTGATCCGGCAGTGGTTCGGCGTTCTCTTACTCCGGGAACCGAACTCGTACTTCTCGGCGAATTCCGCCGCGCATTCACAGAGCCCGCCGGACGGCGTTCAGCGGTCGCTGAGCCGCCCGCTGATCCACTGGAGCGTCCCCGGGATCTCCCGCCGCCAGGTGTTGAAGTTGTGGCCGCCGCTGTCGAGGATGATCGACGAGACCCTCGTCAGACGCTTGGCCTTCACCTGCTCCATGAACTTGAGCGTGTTCTGGTAGTTGGCCTCGCCGATCCTGCTGCTGCTGACGAGCAGTGAAGTGTCCGGGGCCGGCATGTTCTTGAGATACCAGAACAGATCGGCCCGGTTCCGCAGCCCCTTGTCGCCGCGGAAGAGATCTCCGGTCGTGGGGTCGAGCGGCGCCTTGTAGTACGGCGAAAGGCCCGCCCCGGCGGCGTACACCTTCGGATGGTGCATGGCGAGCTTCAGGGCGCAGTAGCCGCCCGTCGAGTCGCCGACGATGCCCCAGCTGCCCGGCTTTCTGCCCACCCTGTAGTGGGCCAGTACGGCATCGGGAAGGTCTTTGGCGAAGAACGACTCCGTCTGCGGGCCGCCCGGGACGTCCACGCACTCCGTGTCGCGCGGCGGCGCCACCGTCGGCCGCAGCATCACCAGGATCATCGGCTGCACCTGGCCGTTCTTGGCCAGCTCATGGGCCGTCTGCGGATAGTGCAGCCCTTTGATGAGCGCCTCGGCGGTGCCCGGGTAGCCGGTGAGGACGACGGCCGCGGGGAAGGTGCGCGTGCGGTACTGCGGCTGGAAGTACTCGGGCGGCAGATACACGTACGCGCGCGTGGCGATGTGCGTCGTACGACCCACGATGCCGACCTTCTGGATCTGGCCGCCGAGCTGCGGCCGCCCGCCGCCCGTGACGTTCACCGGCTGGGTGCCGAGCATCTGGAGGGGGCCGCCGCCCGAACCGCCGCCGGCGTTGTGGTCGACGACCACGCCCTGACCGCTCTCCCGGCCGAACAGGTCCGCCCAGCTGGCGTAGAAGCCGAAGGCCTGGTTGGCGGCGACCCCGATCGACGCGAAGATCGCCACCTGGGTGGCGAGCAGCAGAGCGACCCGTCCGCCGACGGCCCGCCAGTTGCGCCGCGCCAGCCGTGGCCAGAGCCACACCGTGCCGATGAACAGCAGCACGGCGAAGAAGGCGGCCAGCACCAGCACCTTGTTGCTCGTCAGACCCATGGTCCCTTTCCCGCCTGCGCATTCCGTCCCGAGGCCGGCCTCCATACCTTCGCGCGGGCTTGCCCCGGACTTTCCTTCGCCTTTGAACCAGCTTTCCGTTGGGGAGTGAACCTCTCTCCCTGAGACACCGTCCTAGAGGGCGCAATGTCGCCGGATGCCGGAATTGGCACCGGGTTCAAGGTCTCTCGCGGAACTACGGGATGCGATGTCTGTCAGGATAGATGGGGAAATGTCGGACGAGGTTCCGGATCGATCGGGCGTGCTGCGGCGCATAGTCCGCGGTCCGCGCCCCGAGGCCGTCCCCGCCGTGGTCGCCAGTGCCTGCACACTCGTCGGAGTCCTGGACGTCGCCGCGGGTGTCTTCCCGCGCTTCCGGCACAGCCGTATGCACGCCATCGCCGAGGTACTGCCCGGCGCGCTGGGCCCGTTCGCGGCCGCCCTGGCCATCAGCACGGGCATGCTTCTGCTGCTCCTCGCGCACGGCCTGCGCCGGCGCAAACGCCGGGCGTGGCGCGCCGCCGTGGTGCTGCTGCCGGCCGGCGCCGTGGCGCAGTTCGCGTACCGTCACTCGCTCATCGGCGTGGTCATCTCGCTGGCGCTGCTCGCGCCGCTGCTGCGCCACCGAAGCGAATTCGAGGCCCTTCCCGACCCCCGCAGCCGCTGGCGTGCGCTGGCCAACTTCGTCCTCGTGGGCGCCGGTTCCCTGCTGCTCGGCCTGGTCATCGTCAGCGCCCACCCCAACCGGCTGGTCGGCGACCCGAGCCTGTCCGACCGCATCGAGCACGTCCTGTACGGGCTGTGCGGCTTCGAGGGCCCGGTCGACTACTCGGGCAACACGTCCTGGACGGTGGCCTTCTCGCTCGGCGCGCTCGGCCTGCTGACCGCCGTCACGACGATCTATCTCGCCTTCCGCCCCGAACACCCGGCCGCCCGCCTCACGGCGCAGGACGAGGAGGGGCTGCGGGCGCTCCTGGAGAAGCACGGCGGCCGCGATTCACTCGGCCACTTCGCGCTGCGCCGCGACAAGGCGGTCGTCTTCTCCCCCAGCGGCAAGGCGGCCGTCACGTACCGCGTCGTGTCGGGGGTGATGCTCGCGAGCGGCGACCCGATCGGTGACGTCGAGGCCTGGCCCGGCGCGATCGAGCGCTTCATGGACGAGGCCCAGGCCCACTCCTGGACGCCCGCCGTGATGGGCTGCTCCGAGACGGGCGGCGAGGTGTGGACCCGCGAGACCGGCCTCGACGCCCTCGAACTGGGTGACGAGGCGGTGGTGGACGTCGCGGATTTCTCCCTGGCCGGGCGCGCGATGCGGAATGTGCGCCAGATGGTGAAGCGCATCGAGCGGGCCGGTTACGAGACCCGGGTACGGCGTATTCGTGACCTCAGCGAGGGCGAGCTGGAGCGCATTCGGCGCGCTGCCGAGGACTGGCGCGGCACCGACACCGAACGCGGCTTCTCCATGGCGCTCGGCCGCATCGGCGACCCGGCCGACGGCGACTGTCTGATCGCGACCGCCCACAAGGCGGACGCGGATCCCGGTCCGTACGGCGATCTGAAGGCCGTACTCCACTTCGTCCCGTGGGGCACCGACGGCGTGTCGCTCGACCTCATGCGCCGGGACCGCTCGGCGGACCCCGGCATGAACGAACTGCTGATCGTGGCGGCGCTCCAGGCCGCTCCGAAGCTCGGCATCGTGCGCGTCTCGCTGAACTTCGCGATGTTCCGGGCGGCACTGGCACGCGGCGAGAAGATCGGCGCGGGCCCCGTGCTGAGGGCGTGGCGGGGACTGCTGGTGTTCCTCTCGCGCTGGTTCCAGATCGAGTCCCTCTACAAGTTCAACGCGAAGTTCCGTCCGCGTTGGGAGCCGCGCTTCGTGGTCTACGCGTCGTCGCGCGACCTTCCGCGCATCGGCCTCGCGGCGATGCAGGCGGAGGGCTTCGTGAACCTGGCCCTGCCGCGCCTGCTGCGCCGCCGGAAGGCGATCCCCACCCCGTGCGCCCACAGGGTGGCGGAGAGGGGCGTTCGGGCCGCGTAGGCGACCTGGAACGCCGCCCGCCGGACGGGCAGGCGCGAGACAGAGGCACGGGACGGGCAGGGCGGTGGGAAACCGGCAGGGCGGTGGGAAACAGGCCGCGAGGCGGCCGGCGAGCCCCCGCCACGGGCAGCCCCCACCCGCCCGGCGGCAACGCCTCCCCCCTCCCGAGGCGATTCGGCCGACCACCGGGAGGCCTAGGCTGGACGCATGAGCAAGAAGAGCGGGCGCGGCCGAGTGGCGGGACTGCCTACATGGGACCGCTGCGCGGTCATGGGGGTCGTCAACGTGACGCCTGATTCCTTCTCCGACGGCGGCCGCTGGTTCGACACCACGACCGCCGTCAAGCACGGACTCGACCTGGTCACCGAGGGCGCGGACCTCGTCGACGTCGGCGGCGAGTCCACCCGCCCCGGCGCCACCCGCGTCGACGAGGCCGAGGAACTCAAGCGCGTCATCCCGGTCGTCCGCGGTCTCGCCTCCGAAGGCGTCACGATCTCCGTGGACACCATGCGCGCCTCCGTCGCCGAGCAGGCCCTCGCGGCCGGCGCGGCCCTCGTCAACGACGTCAGCGGCGGCCTCGCCGACCCGGAGATGATCCCGGTCGTCGCGGCCGCGGGCGCCCCCTTCGTGGTGATGCACTGGCGCGGCTTCCTGGCCGGCGGCACCATACGAGGGACGTACGACGACATCGTCTCCGAAGTGGTCGACGAACTGCACGCACGCGTGGAGGCCGTTCTGGAAGGCGGCATCGCGCCCGACCGGATCGTCGTCGACCCGGGCCTCGGCTTCTCCAAGGAGGCCGACCACGACCTGACGCTGCTGGCCCACCTCGACCGGCTGCGCGACCTGGGCCACCCGCTGCTGGTCGCCGCGTCCCGGAAGCGGTTCCTGGGCCGCGTACTGGCAGGCCCCGAGGGCGCCCCGCCGCCCGCCCGGGAGCGCGACGCGGCCACCGCCGCGGTCTCCGCGCTCGCCGCCCACCAGGGCGCGTGGGCGGTCCGCGTGCACGAGGTACGGGCCACGGCGGACGCCGTACGCGTCGCCCGCGCCGTGGAAGGCGCCCGCTCCGAGCGCAGCGCGCAGGCAGCCCCCGCGGCGGCCGCCCCGGACACCGCCCAGGCCGCAGAGGGAGCCCGGTGAGCACCCCCACCCCCGACACCGATGTCGAACAGGTAGGACTCGCCAACACCGCCTTCTACGAGGCGATGGAACGCGGCGACTTCGAGACACTGTCCTCACTCTGGCTGACCCCCGCCGACCTCGGCGTCGACGAGGAGTACCACGACCCGGCGGACGCCGGCGTGGTCTCCTGCGTGCACCCCGGCTGGCCGGTGCTGAGCGGCCGCGGCGAGGTCCTCAGGTCGTACGCGCTGATCATGGCGAACACCGAGTACATCCAGTTCTTCCTCACCGACGTGCATGTCTCCGTCACCGGTGACACCGCCCTGGTGACCTGCACCGAGAACATCCTCAGCGGCGGCCCGCCCCCCGACGACAGCGACGAGCTCGGGCCGCTCGTCGGCCAGCTGGTCGTCGCCACGAACGTGTTCCGCCGCACCCCCGACGGCTGGAAGCTCTGGTCGCACCACGCGTCCCCCGTGCTGGCCGAAACCGGTGCGGAAGAGGGCGACGAGTCTCCCGACTGAGGACGATCTTCGCCCGAGGCGATCCCCCGCCCGAGCGGGCGGGCGCGGCGTAGTGGTTGGAATCACCTACCCCTGGGTAGGGACGGCTACCAACCCGTGAGCCGCCGTGCGCCCCAGGGGAAACGCCCGATGAACCCTCCTGGCCTTCACACGGGCGCGCGCCCCCAAGAGCGAGTGCTGTCAGTGCCCGCAGGTAGATTCGTTTGAGGCTGGTGCGCCGACCGCACTCGGTGGATGCCGGCCGTCCCGACGATTGCAGGAGTGATTCGCGTGGATCGTGTCGCGCTGCGCGGCCTGAAGGCCCGCGGGCACCACGGGGTGTTCCCCAAGGAGCGCGAAGAGGGCCAGACCTTCATCGTGGACCTCGTCCTCGGGCTGGACACCCGGCCCGCCGCGGCCGACGACGACCTGTCGAAGACCGTGCACTACGGCATCGTGGCGGAGGAGGTCGTGGCCGTCGTCGAGGGCGATCCCGTCGACCTCATCGAGACGCTCGCCGAGCGCATCGCGTTCTCCTGCCTCAAACACGCACCGGTCCTGGAGGTCGAGGTGTGCGTCCACAAACCGGACGCACCGATCACGGTCCCCTTCGACGACGTGACCGTCACCATCACCAGGAGCCGAGTATGACCGCGTTCTACACCGAGGGTCAGAGCGACCCGACCGTTCAGCCGGTGCCCGCCTCCGTGGTGGAGCGGGTGGACGCCGCCGACACGACCCTCTCCAACCCCAAGCGCGCGGTGATCTCCCTGGGCTCGAACCTGGGCAACCGCCTGGAGACGCTCCAGGGCGCGATCGACGCCCTGGAGGACACGCCCGGCGTCCGCGTCAAGGCGGTCTCTCCTGTCTACGAGACGGAGCCGTGGGGCGTGGAGCCCGGCAGCCAGCCCGCGTACTTCAACGCGGTGGTGCTCCTGAAGACGACCCTGCCCCCGTCGTCCCTCCTGGAGCGGGCCCACGCCGTCGAGGAGGCGTTCCACCGCGTCCGGGACGAGCACTGGGGCCCGCGCACGATCGACGTGGACATCGTCGCGTACGCCGACGTGGTCTCCGACGATCCGGTGCTCACGCTTCCCCACCCCCGCGCCCACCAGCGGGCGTTCGTCCTGGCCCCCTGGTACGACGTGGACCCGGAGGCCCAGCTCCCCGGCCGCGGCCCCGTGGAGCAGCTGCTGGCGGCCGTCACGCGCGACGGCATCGTGCCGCGCGCCGACCTGGAACTCCGGCTGCCCGAGTAGTCGTTAAGGTCTAGACGCGAGACGCCGAGAGGCCGGCTTACCGAAGGGGCAAAGTGAAAGAGCTGCGCATCAGGACGCTGGCCGCGGTGTTCGTCGTGGCAGGAGTACTGTCCTGGGCCGGAGCCCGCTTGTGGAACTCGGTGGGCACACTGCCCCGCGTCCCGCTGGCCGCCCCCATCGTCCTGGCTCTGATCGCGGTCGTCCTTTTGGCCACGGCACTCTCGCTGCGCGCCCGCCTCAAGGCCCAGCGGGAGCGCCGCCCCGGCGCCAAGGGCGTCGACCCCCTGATGGCGGCCCGCGCGGTGGTCTTCGGCCAGGCGAGCGCGCTGGTGGCGGCCCTGGTCGCCGGTATGTACGGCGGCACCGGCGCCTTCCTCCTGGAATCCCTCGACATCCCCGCCCGCCGCGACCAGGCCATCTACGCCGGCTTCTCGGTCCTCGCCGGCGTCGGCGTCATAGCGGCGGCGTTCTTCCTGGAGCGCGTGTGCAAACTCCCGGAGGACGACGACACCAACGGCGGCGGGACGGCTCCGGCGGCGTAACGGGCGCCAGGCGTACGCCCTCCAGCGGGCGGCGTACGACGTGCGGCGTCAGCGCGCCATGATCAGGCTCATGGCCTCGTTGCGCGTGGCCGGGTCCCTCAGCTGACCGCGCACCGCCGACGTGATGGTCTTCGCCCCGGGTTTGCGCACCCCGCGCATCGACATGCACATGTGCTCGCACTCGACGACGACGATCACACCGCGCGGCTCCAGGATCTCCATGAGGGAATCGGCGACCTGCGTGGTGAGCCGCTCCTGCACCTGGGGCCGGCGGGCATAGACGTCCACGAGCCGCGCCAGCTTCGAGAGACCCGTGATCTTTCCGTCGGTGGACGGGATGTACCCGACATGGGCCACACCGACGAACGGCACCAGGTGATGTTCACAGCTGCTCAGGACTTCGATGTCCTTCACCAGGACCATCTCGTCGTGTCCGATGTCGAACGTGGTCGTCAGCACGTCCTCGGGCTTCTGCCACAGCCCCGCGAATATCTCCCGGTATGCCCGGGCCACCCGCCCCGGAGTCTCCCTGAGACCCTCACGGTCCGGGTCCTCACCGACCGCGATCAGCAGCTCCCGCACGGCGTTCTCGGCACGCTTCTCGTCGAATTCGCCGATGGTGCCCTCACCGTCCAGCGTCACCGGGTCGGTCATCTGGTGCCTCGTTCCTGAACCTGCGACGCGCACGGATCACGCGCCTGATGTACGAGCATACGAACATGCCGCGCCCCCCAGGCTAGAACCTGGGGGGCGCGGCATTCATTCCGGGCCTGATGAGGGCGGCCGCCGAGGGGTGTCAGCCCTCGGTGCGGTCCTCCGGAGCCGACTCCGCGGCCGGCACCGACTCCGTCGCGTTGGCGATCGCCGGCGACGCGCCGTTCGCCCCGTTCGTCAGTGACAGCTCCTTGGGGGAGAGCACCGGCGGGCGGGTGGACGGGGTGCGCCGGGAGGAGCCGGTCCACGCGGGGCGGGCCGGGCGCTTGACGATGGGAGCGAAGACCTCGGCGATCTGCTCCTTGCTCAGCGTCTCCTTCTCCAGCAGCTGGAGCACCAGGGCGTCGAGGACGTCGCGGTTCTCGACCAGGATTTCCCAGGCCTCGTTGTGCGCGTTCTCGATGAGCTTCTTGACCTCTTCGTCGACGAGCGCGGCGACCTCTTCCGAGTAGTCGCGCGGATGCGACATCTCCCGGCCCAGGAAGGGCTCGGTGTTGTCGCCGCCGAACTTGATCGCGCCGAGACGCTCGGTCATGCCGTACTGCGTGACCATCGCGCGGGCCGTGGCGGTGGCCTTCTCGATGTCGTTCGCAGCGCCCGTCGTCGGGTCGTGGAAGACGAGCTCCTCGGCCGCGCGCCCGCCCAGCATGTACGCCAGCTGGTCGAGCATCTCGTTGCGGGTCGTGGAGTACTTGTCCTCGTCCGGCAGGACCATCGTGTAGCCGAGGGCACGGCCGCGCGACAGGATCGTGATCTTGTGGACCGGGTCGGAGTTCGGAGACGCCGCCGCGACCAGGGCGTGGCCGCCCTCGTGGTACGCGGTGATCTTCTTCTCCTTGTCCGACATGATCCGGGTCCGCTTCTGCGGGCCCGCGACCACGCGGTCGATCGCCTCGTCCAGCATGGAGTTGTCGACCAGCTTCTTGTCGCTGCGGGCCGTGAGGAGCGCGGCCTCGTTCAGCACGTTGGCGAGGTCGGCACCCGTGAAGCCGGGGGTGCGGCGGGCGACGGCCGACAGGTCGACGTCCGGGGCGACCGGCTTGCCCTTCTGGTGAACCTTGAGGATCTCCAGACGGCCCTGCATGTCCGGGCGGTCGACCGCGATCTGGCGGTCGAAGCGGCCGGGGCGCAGGAGAGCCGGGTCGAGGATGTCGGGCCGGTTCGTGGCGGCGATCAGGATGACGCCGCCCTTCACGTCGAAGCCGTCCATCTCGACGAGCAGCTGGTTCAGCGTCTGCTCGCGCTCGTCGTGACCGCCGCCGAGGCCGGCGCCGCGGTGGCGGCCGACCGCGTCGATCTCGTCGACGAAGACGATCGCCGGGGCGTTCGCCTTGGCCTGCTCGAAGAGGTCACGGACTCGGGAGGCACCGACACCGACGAACATCTCGACGAAGTCGGAACCGGAGATCGAGTAGAAGGGGACCCCGGCCTCGCCCGCGACGGCACGCGCCAGCAGCGTCTTGCCGGTACCGGGAGGCCCGTACAGGAGCACGCCCTTGGGGATCTTCGCCCCGACGGCCTGGAACTTCGCCGGCTCCTGGAGGAACTCCTTGATCTCGTGGAGCTCCTCGACCGCCTCGTCCGAACCCGCGACGTCCGAGAACGTCGTCTTGGGGGTGTCCTTGGTGATGAGCTTCGCCTTGGACTTCCCGAAGTTCATGACCCGGGAGCCGCCGCCCTGCATCTGGTTCATCAGGAACAGGAAGACGACGACGATCAGGACGAAGGGGAGCAGAGAGAGCAGGATGCCCACGAACGGGTTCTGCTTGGACGGCGAGACCGTATAGCCGTCCGGGATCTGCTTGTTCTGGTACTTGTCCTGGAGCGTGCCCGCGAGGGTCACGCCCTGGTCGCCGATGTAACTCGCCTGGATCTTCGAGCTGCCGTCGACCTTCTGGCCGTCCTTCAGCTCGACCTTGATGACCTGCTCGTCACCGGTGGTGATTTTGGCCTGCTGGACCTTGTTCTCATTGATCGCCTGGACGACCTGGCCGGTGTCCACTGTCTTGTAGCCGCCGGACGAGCCGACGACCTGCATCAACACGACCACGGCAAGGACGGCCAGCACGATCCACATGACCGGCCCACGGAAGTATCGCTTCACGTCCATCCATACGGAGCGGTGCCGCCCCGTCCCTCCTGCCATAGTGAGTTTGATAAAGACTTAGAAAGACTGTTCTTCGGACGGTACCCCAGCATTGTCACCCGACGCCGCAGGGGACTGCCGACAATCCAGTCCTCGCATGCACAACGGCGCGAAACCCGCTGGGGTTCCCGATCGTCTTACGAGAACCGGGCCCAGGGGGTTCAGCCGCCGTAGACGTGGGGCGCGAGCGTACCGACGAACGGGAGGTTTCGGTACTTCTCGGCGTAGTCGAGGCCGTAGCCGATGACGAACTCGTTGGGGATGTCGAAGCCGACCCACTCCACGTCGATCGCGACCTTGGCCGCCTCCGGCTTGCGCAGCAGCGTGCACACCTTGAGGGAGGCGGGCTCGCGGGAGCCGAGGTTGGAGATCAGCCAGGACAGGGTGAGCCCGGAGTCGATGATGTCCTCGACGATCAGGACATGCTTCCCCTTGATGTCCGTGTCGAGGTCCTTGAGGATCCGCACGACACCGGAGGACTGGGTGCCCGCGCCGTACGAGGACACCGCCATCCAGTCCATCGTGACGGGGGTGGACAGCGCACGCGCCAGGTCCGCCATGACCATCACGGCGCCCTTGAGGACACCGACGATCAACAGGTCCTTGCCCGCGTACTCCGCGTCGATCTTCGCGGCCAGCTCGGCCAGCTTCGCGTCGATCTCTTCCTTGGTGATGAGCACCGACTTGAGGTCGGTGCCCATGTCTTTCGCGTCCACCCGCATCACTTTCGGTCGTCCCACCGGGGCTGCCCGGTTCCGCCCGAGGGGGTCCGGATTCAGCCTTGCCGAATCACCAGTCTGCCACCCTGTCGCTGGGCGACGACTTTGCCCGGGAGATTGATGGCTCCCTGACCGCGCCAGCCGGTGATCAGCCGGTCGACTTCTTCGATGTGACGGGCGAACAGCGAACCGGCCGGGGCGCCCGCCTCGATGGCGGCGCGGCGCAGAATGCGGCGGCGCACGGCGGGCGGCAGCGCGTAGAGCTTGGCGCACTCCAGGAGGCCGGCGGCGTCGCGTACGGAGGCCTCGGCCTGGCCGGCCCACACGTCTAGGGCGTCGGCGTCGTCACGGGAGAGCTGGGCCGTCCGGGCGAGGGCCTCCACGACACCCTTGCCGAGCGCCTTCTCCAGGGCGGGCAGGCCCTCGTGGCGCAGCCTGGACCGCGTATAGGCCGGGTCGGCGTTGTGCGGGTCGTCCCACACGGGCAGCGACTGGGCCATGCAGGCCTTGCGGGCGGTCTGCCGGTCGAGCTGGAGGAAGGGGCGGCGGTAACGGCCGCCGGTCCCCGAGACCGCGGCCATTCCGGACAGGGAGCGGATGCCGGAGCCCCTGGCGAGGCCCAGCAGGACGGTCTCGGCCTGGTCGTCACGGGTGTGGCCGAGCAGGACCGCACAGGCTCCGTGGCGCCGCGCGGCGGCATCCAGGGCGGCGTACCGGGCATCGCGGGCGGCGGCCTCGGGGCCGCCGTCACGGCCGACGGTGACGGCGATGGACTCGGTCGGGGTCAGACCCAGATCGACCAGGCGGCCGACGACCTCGTCGGCGCGCAGGTCGGAGCCGGACTGGAGTCCGTGGTCCACGGTGATGCCGCCGGCGCGGATGCCGAGTTTGGGGGCTTCGAAGGCGAGGGCGGAGGCGAGCGCCATGGAGTCGGCACCGCCGGAGCAGGCGACGAGCACGAGCGGCGGGGGCGGCAGATCGTGCGGCACGTCGCGCGGCAGGTCGGCAGAGCCGGGCGCGTGTTCGATGAGGATGTCGTGGAGTACGCGGCGGACCGCCAGGCGTATCGCCGCGACCGCAGGATGGGGACCCATGTCCGGTTCCCTTCATGAAGTTTTCGGGGGGGGTGAGCCCGAGGATCGGTCACTCAGAGTGTGTAGATGGTGACAGAAACGGGCCGTTCCCCGAGCATTGCACGCCTACGCATGCCTCACGGTCCCTCGGACGGGTGATTGAAGGGGCGTTCACCTGCCGTCGGCCGGATTCGTTTCACGACCCTCCACCGGGCGTCACGACTCCGCCTTGCGGTGCACCCGCGCGATCCAGTCCGCCGGTTTGGCGATCTCCGTCTTGGTCGGGAGCGTGTTCGGGGAAGTCCACACCCGGTTGAATCCGTCCATACCGACCTGTTCGACGACCGCCCGCACGAACCGCTCGCCGTCCCGGTACTGCCTGAGCTTGGCGTCCAGGCCCAGCAGCTTGCGCAGGGCGAGGTCCAGCCGGGAGGCGCCCTTCGCCCGTCGCTGCTGGAACTTCTCGCGGATCTCCCCGACGGACGGGACGACGTCGGGGCCGACTCCGTCCATCACGAAGTCCGCGTGCCCTTCGAGGAGGGACATCACGGCGGTGAGCCGGCCGAGGATCTCCCGCTGGGCCGGCGTCTGCACGAGTTCCACGATGGACCGGCCGTCGTCGCCCTCCTCGCCCTCGGGACGACCGCCGGCGAGCGACTGGGCGGCTTCCCTGATCCGCTCCAGCACGGTCATGGGATCCACCTCGGTCTCTCCCAAGAAAGACTGGATTTCGCCCCCGACGTGGTCGCGCAGCCAGGGCACGGCGGTGAACTGCGTGCGGTGCGTCTCCTCGTGCAGACAGACCCAGAGGCGGAAGTCGTGGGGCTGCACGTCGAGTTCGCGCTCCACGTGCACGATGTTGGGCGCGACCAGCAGAAGCCTGCCCCCGCCGTTCTCGGCCGCCGGGAGGTCCCGGGTCGGCGGGGCGAAGGTCTCGTACTGCCCGAGGACCCGGGAGGACAGGAACGACAGCAGCATGCCCAGCTCGACGCCGGTGACCTTGCCGCCGACGGCCCCGAGCACGGCGCCGCCCGGGGTGTTCCCCCTGCGCTCCTGCATCTTGTCCAGCAGGGGCTTGAGGAGCTCCCGGAACCCGGCCACGTTCGCCCGGACCCAGCCGGGGCGGTCGACGACGAGTACGGGGGTGTCGTGGGTGTCCTCGGTGCCCATCCGGGTGAAACCGCGGACGTGTTCCTCCGACGCCTTCGCATGCCGGCGCAGCTCGGCGACGACGGCCCGGGCCTCGTCGCGGCTCACCTCCGGGCCCGGCCGCACGAGCCGGGTCGCGGTCGCCACCGCGAGATTCCAGTCGACCATCCCAGAAGAAGCAGCACCACCGATGCTCGTCATGCGTCAACCGTACGTGAGCGTGTGCGAGTGCGGTTAGGGGTACGACGGCCGGGCGGGCCACCGGGGTGGGGTTCAGGGGGGTGGTGCCGCGGGGGTCATCGGCAGCCGCACTCCGCCAGTGCCGCCGCCGTGCGGTCCAGGGCCGCCCTCGCCGTCTCCTGGTCCATCGACTCGTACGTCAGGAAGGCGAAGGCCAGCAGACGGCCGTCCGTGTCCACCACCGTGCCCGCGAGGGTGTTGACGCCCGTCAGGGAGCCGGTCTTGGCGCGTACGACGCCCGTGCCGGAACGTTGCGCCCCGTCCTCGTAGCGGTCGCTCAGGGTGCCCGTGAAGCCCGCCACCGGGAGGCCCGTCAGGACCGGGCGGAGTTCGGCGTGGGCGGGGTCGCCCGCCTTGGCCAGGAGGGCGGTCAGCAGGCCCGCCGTCAGCCTGTCCTCGCGGTTCAGTCCGCTGCCGTCGCGGAACTCCGCGCCGCCCAGCGGCAGTCCGAGCTTCTTCAGCTGGGCGGCGATCGCCCGCGACCCGCCCTCGAAGCTCGCCCGCTCGCCGCCGGCGAGGGCCGTCTGACGGGCCAGCGCCTCCGCGATGTCGTTGTCGCTGTTGGTCAGCATCCGCTCGACCAGTGCGGACAGCGGCGGCGACTCGACCTCGGCCAGCGCCTGTGACCGGCCCGTCGCCTTCGAGGGACCCGGCGCGGTCGTCCTGATGCCCTTGGCGCGGAGCAACGCGCCGAACGCGCGCGCCGCGTCCGCCGCCGGCTCCTTGCTGCGGGTCGCGGGGCCGCCGACCGTGTCGTCGACGCGCCCTTCGTCGACCATCAGGGGGCTGACCGGGGCGAGGTTCGGGTTCTCCCCGATGGGGTGCAGTACGGGACCCGCGTACAGGGAGACGTCGTACGACAGCGTCACCCGGGTCATGCCGCGCTTCTTCAGCGCGGCCGCCGTCCGGTCGGCGAGCGTGCGCAGACTTGCCCAGCCTCCCCCGCCCTCCTTGCGGGCGGTGAGGGTCGGGTCGCCGCCACCGACGAGGACGAGCTCCTTGGTGTCGGGCTCCAGCACCGCGCGCGTGCTGATGCGGTGGTCGGCGCCGGCCGCCGAGAGCACGGCCACCGCCGTGGCGATCTTCGTGGTGGAGGCCGGGGTCAGCGCCTCGTCCACTCCCTTGCCGTACAGCCGCCTGCCGGTGGCCACGTCGACGACGGCGGCGGAGCGCCGGGTGCCGAGCGAACCGTCCTTCAGCAGCGGGTCGAGAACGCCCGCCAGGGCCTTCTCGGTCGGCGCCGACTTCGTGGTCACGTCCGTGCCGGTGGCGCCGCCGAGCCCGGTCAGCACCGACGCGGCGCTCGGCGCGGGCCTGGGCGCCGTGGCCGGCGTACGGGAATCACGTCCGTGATCTGCGCCACCCTCTCCGCCCCGGGAGGCGGCCCACTCGCGCTCGGCCGTACGCTGACCGGAGGAGTCCCAGGGACCGGCCGCGGTCACCACCCCGGCCGTCAGTGCAAGGCCCACGGTGGCGGCAACGGCCGTGAGCTGGGGGGTGGTGAGCTTCGGGGCCGTGAGCCTTCCGGAGCGCGGGCGCACGACGTGCGCGACCCGCGCGACGTGCGGTTTCACGCTCCCGGTGAGCCGGGCGAGCCCTGGTTTCACGACCCCGGTGAGCCGCGCCGGTCGCGGTTTCACGGCTTGGGCGGTCCGCGCCAGTCGCGGTCTCACGGCCCTCGCGATCCGCACGACATGCGGTCTCGCGGCCCGCCAAGGCCTCAGCTCTGGCACGACCACCAGCCCCTTTCGCGATCACACACCTGCGTGAGGGACACTTAACCACCAGAACTATGTGTTGATCATGGAGGAGCCACCGGTGGAGTTCGACGTCACGATCGAGATTCCGAAGGGTTCGCGGAACAAGTACGAGGTGGACCACGAGACCGGTCGGATCCGCTTGGACCGTCGACTCTTCACCTCGACCAGCTACCCGGCCGACTACGGCTTCGTCGAGAACACTCTCGGCGAGGACGGCGACCCGCTGGACGCGCTGGTCATCCTGGACGAGCCGACCTTCCCCGGCTGCCTCATCAAGTGCCGCGCCATCGGCATGTTCCGGATGACGGACGAGGCCGGCGGCGACGACAAGCTGCTGTGCGTCCCGGCGCACGACCCGCGCGTGGAGCACCTGCGGGACATCCACCACGTGTCGGAGTTCGACCGCCTGGAGATCCAGCACTTCTTCGAGGTCTACAAGGACCTGGAGCCCGGCAAGTCCGTCGAGGGCGCCAACTGGGTGGGCCGCACGGACGCCGAGGCCGAGATCGAGCGTTCCTACAAGCGCCTGAAGGAGCAGGGCGGTCACTGACCGTCTCCGCCCCCCGACGGGCCGCGTGCTCCCTCACGGGAGTGCCGCGGCCCGTTCGCGTATCCGAACGCAAACTTTCGTACGCATACTGAGGCATACGCAAGGTACGTGTGAGAAGCAGGCATACGAAAGGTGAGGCAGGAGCGGGTGACGGAGCCGGAGGCGGAGGATCGCAAACCGCAGTCGGACGAGGCGAGGAGTGCGTTCGCCGCTCCGGTGGGCGTCACGTCGAGCGACGACGAGTCGTCCACGACGTCCGAGTTCGCGCTCCCCAAGGGGCTCGACGTACCGCAGCCGCCCACCGGCGATGCCGAGGGGTCCGCGTTCAGCACCCCGCACACCTACAGCGCCAAGCACGCGCCGCCCGCCTTCACCCCGCCGAGCGGCATCCCCGTCGTCAAACTGACCAAGGAAGCGCCCTGGCAGGACCGGATGCGCACGATGCTGCGCATGCCGGTGACCGAGCGGCCCGCGCCCGAGCCGGTGCAGAAGGTGGACGAGGCGGGGCCCGCGGTGCCACGCGTGCTCGACCTGACCCTCCGTATCGGGGAGCTGCTGCTCGCGGGCGGTGAGGGCGCCGAGGACGTGGAGACGGCCATGTTCGCCGTCTGCCGCTCCTACGGCCTGGACCGCTGCGAGCCGAACGTCACCTTCACCCTGCTGTCCATCTCGCACCAGCCGTCTCTGGTGGACGACCCCGTGACGGCCTCCCGGACGGTACGCCGCCGGGTCACCGACTACACCCGGCTCGCGGCCGTCTACGCGCTCGTCGACGACCTCAGCGACCCGGAGACGGCGATCTCCCTGGAGGAGGCCTACCGGAGGCTCGCCGAGATCCGCCGCAACCGGCACCCGTACCCCGGCTGGGTCCTGACGGCGGCCGGCGGGCTGCTCGCCGGTGCGGCCTCCGTGCTCGTCGGCGGTGACGCGGTCGTGTTCGTCGCCGCCGCGCTGGGCGCGATGCTCGGCGACCGGCTGGCGTGGCTGTGCGCGGGGCGCGGACTGCCGGAGTTCTACCAGTTCACGGTCGCCGCGATGCCCCCGGCCGCGATCGGCATCGCGCTCACGCTGACGCACGTCGATGTGAAGGCGTCCGCGGTGGTCACCGGTGGACTGTTCGCGCTGCTGCCCGGGCGGGCCCTGGTGGCCGGCGTGCAGGACGGCCTCACCGGCTTCTACATCACCGCGTCCGCGCGCCTGCTGGAGGTCATGTACTTCTTCGTGGGCATCGTCGCCGGTGTGCTGGTGGTGCTCTACTTCGGCGTGAAGCTGGGCGCCCAGCTCAACCCGGACCAGGCGCTGGGCATCTCCGAGCGGCCGGTACTCCAGATCGTCGCGTCCATGCTGCTGTCGCTGACCTTCGCGATCCTGCTCCAGCAGGAACGATCCACTGTGCTGGCGGTGACCCTCAACGGGGGTGTGGCCTGGTCCGTCTACGGGGCGATGCACTACGCGGGCGACATCTCCCCGGTTGCCTCGACGGCCGTGGCGGCGGGCCTTGTGGGCCTGTTCGGGCAGTTGCTGTCCCGCTACCGGTTCGCGTCCGCGCTGCCGTACACGACGGCGGCGATCGGGCCGCTGCTGCCCGGTTCGGCGACGTACTTCGGGCTGCTGTCGATCGCCCAGAACAACGTCGACAAGGGCCTGGTGTCGCTCACCAAGGCCGCCGCGCTCGCCATGGCCATCGCGATCGGCGTGAACCTGGGGTCGGAGATCTCCCGGCTGTTCCTGCGGGTGCCGGGGGCCGCGAGTGCGGCGGGGCGCCGCGCGGCCAAGCGGACGCGAGGGTTCTAGCGAGGGTTCCCGCGGGGGGCGGCTGGGTTTCGCCGCGGGGCGGTGGGGGCTGGTCGCGCAGTTCCCCGCGCCCCTGGCGGGGCGCGGTTCCTGACGGCGTACTCAGTTCTGCGGGTAACCCTGGCCGTAGGGGTGGTTCTGGTCCTGACCGTAGTTCTGGTCCTGGCCGTAGCCCTGCCCCGGGTACTGCTGACCCTGGCCGTAGCCCTGCTGGGGGTACTGCTGGGGGTACTGCTCCTCGGGGTAGTACTGCTGCTGACCCTGGCCGTAGTCCTGCGGGTAGCCCTGAGCCTGGTCGCCATACGACTGGCCGTTGCCGTACGCCTGGTCCTGGCCCTGGTTGCCGTACGCCTGGTCCTGGCCCTGGTTGCCGTACGCCTGGTCCTGGCCCTGCTGGATCGGGGGCACTCGCAGCGGCCTCGTCGCGTCGTCCATGACGGGTGCCGCGGGCCGGTCCTGGTCCGGGTGCCGGGCCGGGGTGGGGTCCTGCGGCGGGTTCTTCTTGGACTTGGAGCGCGCCCTCAGGAACTCGATGGCGATCGGGACCACCGAGACGAGGACGATCAGGATCAGGATCGCCTCGATGTTCTTGTGGACGACCTCGATGTTGCCGAGCCAGGAGCCGAGCAGCGTGACGCCGGCGCCCCACAGGACGCCGCCGATGACGTTGAAGACGAGGAACGAGCGGTACTTCATGCCGCTGACGCCGGCGATGATCGGCGTGAACGTGCGCACGATGGGCACGAAGCGGGCCAGGACCAGGGACTTCGGGCCGTACTTCTCGAAGAAGTCGTGCGCCTTGACCACGTTCTCCTGCTTGAACAGCCGGGAGTCGGGGCGGTTGAACAGCGACGGGCCGACCTTCTTGCCGAACATGTAGCCCGCCTGGTCGCCGAGGATCGCGGCGAGGCAGATCAGGGCGATCGCGGCCCACAACGGGAAGTCCAGCGTGCCCGCGGTGATCAGCAGGCCGCAGGTGAACAGCAGCGAGTCACCCGGCAGGAAGAAGCCGATGAGCAGGCCCGACTCGGCGAAGACGATGAGCAGCAGGCCCCAGATGCCGAAGTTGTCCAGGAGCGTGTTCGGATCCAGCCAGCTTGGTCCAAGGGCAAGCGTCGTCACGGTTCCGGGCTCCTGAGGGGTGGAAGGAAGTACGGCGTCCTGGTACGGCCGGACAAAGCTATCAACGCCACGTGTCCACGCCAGGTTCCATCGGCGCCTCCAGGATGCACTGTGCGCCCACTGGGGCAAAGCTGTGAGCCATGGGCATCGAAGAGTACGGCGGTGGCCAGGGTCCCCACTCGGACGTCCTGGTCGTGACGACGAACGACGTACCCGGTTACCGCGTCCAGCACGTCATCGGCGAGGTCTTCGGCCTCACCGTCCGCTCACGTCACCTGGGCAGCCAGATCGGCGCGGGTCTGAAGTCGATGATCGGCGGCGAGCTGAAGGGCCTCACCAAGACGCTCGTGGAGACCCGCAACCAGGCCATGGAACGGCTGGTGGAGCAGGCACGCGTGCGGGGCGGCAACGGCATCCTGATGATGCGCTTCGACGTCACCGAGGCGGCGGACGTGGGTACGGAGGTGTGTGCCTACGGCACGGCGGTGGTGCTGGTCAAGGCATAGCGCCGGCAGTGGCACCGGCCGGTAAGGGGCGTCCGCAACGGCGAACGCCCCTTACCGCTGCCGTCATCCCCCGTGCCGGTCCGCGTTCGCCGCGATCGCGTCCCTCAGGTGCTCGGCCAGGCCCGGGCGCATGGAGTCGTAGAACTCCTTGAACCGCTCGTCGGAGACGTACATCTCGCCGAGTCCGCGGTGGATGTCGTAGGAGCAGTCGTAGAACCACTTGTCGATGTGCAGCCGGTGCTCCTCGGCCATGTCCATCGCGCGGGCGCCGGCCGGTGGCTCGCCCGCGGCCATCAGGCCGTCGTAGCGCTCGCCCCAGTCGGCGACCTCGGCCTGCATGCGCTTCCAGTCGTCCTTGGTGTAGCGGGCCGCACGGCGCTGCGACTCGGCGTACGCCTCGGTGCCGCCCCAGCGGCGCTCGGCCTCCTCGGCGTGCTCCTCCGGATCCTTGTCCCCGAAGACCTCGAACTTCTCCTCGGGTGTGAGGTTGATGCCCATCGTGCGTGCCTCCATGGCGTGCTCCACGGCCGCGGCCATCTTCTGTAGCTGCTCGATCCGGGCGGTCAGCAGTTCGTGCTGGCGGCGCAGATGCGCGCGCGGGTCCGCTTGCGGGTCGTCGAGCAGGGCGGCGACCTCCTCGAGCGGGAAGCCGAGTTCCCGGTAGAACAGGATCTGCTGCAACCGGTCGAGGTCGGCGTCGTTGTAGCGCCGGTGCCCCGCGTGGCTGCGCTCGCCGGGTACGAGCAGTCCGATCTCGTCGTAGTGGTGCAACGTGCGCACCGTGACCCCGGCGAAACCGGCGACCTGTCCCACGGAGTAGCTCACTTCCGCTCCCTTCTCGGTACGCGCTTCAGGCTGCGCCCTCACGCCGCGTGAGGTGCAAGCGGAAATGTCATGTCCGTTTTGCCCGCTTAAGGTGACCCCGTGGCCCACGACACCGTGCACCCGGCACCCGCTCCGGCGACCCCCGCGCGTGTCCTGCTGCCGCAGATCCTCCCGGCACTGGTCGTCGGGGTCGCGGCCAGTCTCCTGTTCGTGGGGGTGAGCGCGCTCGCCGGGAAGCTCCAGAACGTCCTGTGGCAGGACCTGCCCGACGCGCTGGGCATCGGGCGGTACTCGGTGCTCTGGATGATCATCATGCTCACCTGCACGGGTGTGCTGGTCGGGCTGATCGTCTGGAAGGTGCCGGGTCACGCGGGACCCGACCCGGCGACCCTCGGACTCGGCGGGGCCCCGCCGCTGGCGCCCGCCGTCCTGCCGGGGCTGCTGCTGGCGACCGGGCTGATGCTGGCGGGCGGTCCGAGCCTCGGCCCCGAGAACCCGATCATCGCCTCCAACATCGCGCTGGCCTACTGGCTGGGCCGCAGGTTCGTACCCCGGCTGCCCGGCGGCCTGTGGATCGCGCTGGCCGAGGCGGCGACGATCGGCGCGCTGTTCGGGACGCCCGTCGCCGCGGCACTGCTCCTGTCCGAGGCGCTCGCCGGGCAGCAGGCCAAGGGGCCGCTGTGGGACAGCGTCTTCGCCCCGCTGGTCGCGGCCGGCGCGGGTGCCATCACGACCACCCTGGTGGCCCATCCGACCCTCGACCTCGGCCTGCCCCCGCTGGCCAGGCCCGGCTGGACCGACGTCCTGGCCGCGATGGTCGTCGCCGCCGCGGCCGCGGCGCTCGGGATGGTCGCGGTCTATGCCTTCCCGTACGTCCACGGCGCCTTCTTACGCCTGCGGCACCCCATGGTGGCGCTGCCGGCCGGCGGGCTCGTCCTCGGCCTGCTGGCCGCCCTGGGCGGCCATCTGACCCTCTTCAAGGGGCTGGACGAGGTGGGGGACCTGGCGAAGGACCCGGACGGCTGGTCGGCCGGGCAGTTCCTGACCATGGCGGTGGTGAAGCTGGCGGCGCTGCTGGTCGCCGCGTCCTGCGGGTTCCGCGGCGGGCGGATCTTCCCGTCCGTCTTCATCGGTGCGGCGTTCGGCCTGTTCGCCCATGCCCTCGTATCCGCCGTTCCCCCGGCCCTCGGTGTCGCCGCGGGCGTGCTGGGGATGCTTCTCGCCATCACCCGGCAGGGCTGGGTGAGCCTGTTCACGGCCGCCGTGCTGGTGGCCTCGCCCGCGATCATCGCCCTGCTCTGCATCGCGTCCCTGCCGGCCTGGCTGCTGGTGACCGGCAGACCCCAGATGCAGCTTCACGAAGACGGAACCCCGGTCCGTTAGGAACCCCTGGCGGAATTGCTGAGGAGAGACCCCATGCCGCTCCACAAAGGCCCCGTGAAGTCCGACGAACGCCCGATGTCCTTCAACCCGTTCTTCGGGGAGGCCAATCCGGTCAGCGGGATGACCGAGGCCCCGCCCAAGCACCGGCTCGCGGACGGGCCGCTGCCGCCCTCGACGGCGTACCAGCTCGTGCACGACGAACTGATGCTGGACGGCAACGCGCGCCTCAACCTCGCCACCTTCGTCACCACCTGGATGGAGCCGCAGGCCGGGGTGCTGATGGCGGAGTGCCAGGACAAGAACATGATCGACAAGGACGAGTACCCGCGCACCGCCGAGCTGGAGAAGCGGTGCGTGGCGATGCTCGCCGATCTGTGGAACGCGCCCGACGCGGGGGCGGCCGTGGGCTGTTCGACGACCGGTTCGAGCGAGGCGTGCATGCTCGCCGGGCTGGCGCTGAAGCGCCGCTGGGCGCGGCGCAACGCGGACCGCTACCCCGCGAGGGACGTCCGTCCGAACCTCGTCATGGGCATCAACGTCCAGGTCTGCTGGGAGAAGTTCTGCAACTTCTGGGAGGTCGAGATGCGCCAGGTCCCCTTGGAGGGCGAGCGGTACCACCTCGATCCGGGAGCCGCCGCCGAGCTGTGCGACGAGAACACCATCGGGGTCGTCGGGATCCTCGGCTCCACCTTCGACGGGTCGTACGAGCCGATCGCCGAACTGTGCGCGGCCCTCGACGCCCTCCAGGAGCGGACCGGGCTCGACATACCGGTGCATGTGGACGGCGCGTCCGGCGCCATGATCGCGCCCTTCCTCGACGAGGACCTGGTCTGGGACTTCCGGCTGCCGCGGGTCGCGTCGATCAACACGTCCGGGCACAAGTACGGCCTCGTCTCCCCGGGCGTCGGCTGGGCGCTGTGGCGGGACAGCGAGGCGCTGCCCGAGGAACTCGTCTTCCGCGTCAACTACCTGGGCGGCAACATGCCGACCTTCGCGCTCAACTTCTCCCGGCCGGGAGCCCAGGTCGTCGCGCAGTACTACACCTTCCTGCGGCTCGGCCGGGAGGGCTTCCGGGCCGTGCAGCAGACGACGCGGAACGTGGCGCGCAGCCTCGCCGAGCGTGTGGCGGCGCTGGGCGACTTCCATCTGCTCACCCGCGGCGACGAGTTGCCCGTCTTCGCCTTCACGACCGCGCCGGAGGTCGCCTCGTACGACGTCTTCGACGTGTCCCGGCGGATGCGTGAGCACGGCTGGCTGGTGCCCGCGTACACGTTCCCGCCGAACCGGGAGGACCTGTCCGTGCTGCGGGTGGTGTGCCGCAACGGCTTCTCCACCGACCTCGCCGAACTGTTCGTCGAGGACCTGAGCCGCCTCCTGCCCGACCTGCGCCGCCAGGCGCGCCCACAGACCCACGACAAGGACGCGGCGACCGGTTTCCATCACTAGGGCCTGCCCGGCGGACTTCCGGCCCTAGCGGCTCAGGCGCGCGAACCTCCGTACCGCCAGCGGGAAGAACACCGCCAGCAGTGCCAGGGGCCAGGCCACGGCGGCCCAGATGTGCCCCGGTTCGCCGCCGGGGCCGCCGAACAGGTCCCGTACCGCTGTGACCGTGTGCGACATGGGGTTCCACTCGACCGCCGTGCCCAGCCAGCCGGGCATCGCGTCGGGGGTCGCGAAGGCGTTGGACAGGAAGCCGACCGGCCAGACCAGGATCTGCACGGCCTGCACCATCTCCGGCCGCCCGGCGACCATCGCCAGGTGGATGCCGATCCAGAGCATCGCGAAACGGAGGAGCAGGAGCAGTGCCACGGCCGCGAGGAAGGCCCCGGGTCCGCCGTGCGCCCGCCAGCCGATGGCGTACCCGACGCCGGTCAGCACGGCCAGGCCCAGCGCCGACTGGAGCATGTCGGCGGCCGCGCGGCCCACCAGGACGGCGCCGTTGGCCATCGGCAGCGAGCGGAACCGGTCGATCACGCCCTTGTTGAGGTCCTGGGTGACGGCCAGCATCGTGCCCTCCAGCCCGAAGGCCATGGTCAGCGCGAGCATCCCGGGCACCAGGAAGTCGACGTAGTCGCCCGCGACGCCCCGGCCGCCGCCGACCAGGTAGCCGAACATCAGCAGCAGCATCACGGGGAAGACCAGGCCGATGAGCGCCTGGACCGGCTGCCGCGCCCAGTGGGCGAGTTCGCGCCGGGTCATGGTCCAGGAATCGATCAGCGCATACGTGCTCACACGGCCTCCTTCGTAGCTTAGGCACGTCCGGTCAGGCGCAGGAACACCTCGTCCAGCGTCGGCCTGCGCAGCGCGACGTCCTCCGCCTCGATGCCGGCCGCCTCCAGGGCGCGTACGACCCCGGAGAGCGCCGCCATGCGGTCGGTGACCGGGGCGCTGAGCAGACGGCGGTCGCGGTCCACGCGGACCCCGGACGTACCGACCGGCAACAGGGCGACCGCGGCGCCCAGTTGACCGGCGTCCCGCAGAACGACGTCGATGCGGTCGCCGCCGGTGCGCGCCTTCAGCTGGTCCGCCGTACCGTCCGCGACGACCCGCCCGTGGTCGACCACCGAGATGCGGTCGGCGAGCTGATCGGCCTCCTCCAGGTACTGGGTGGTGAGCAGCACGGTGGTGCCGCCGCCGACCAGGGAGCGCACCGCGGCCCACACCTCGGCGCGTCCGCGCGGGTCGAGGCCGGTGGTCGGCTCGTCGAGGAACAGCACCTCGGGCTCGGCGATGAGGGACGCGGCGAGGTCGAGGCGGCGCCGCATGCCGCCGCTGTAGTGCTTGACCGCCTTGGGTCCGGTGTCCGCGAGCCCGAAGCGGTCCAGCAGCTCGCCGGCCCGCACGCGCGCGTGGCGGGTGCGCAGATGGTGCAGGCGCGCGAACATCTCCAGGTTCTGCCGGCCGCCCAGCTCCTCGTCGAGCGCGGCGTGCTGGCCGAGGAGGCCGATGCGCAGACGCACGTCGTAGGCCCGGCGCAGGACATCGCGTCCGGCGACCTCGACGCGGCCCTCGTCCGGCCGCAGCAGCGTGGTCAGTACGCGCACCGCGGTGGTCTTGCCCGCGCCGTTCGGGCCGAGCAGACCGTGGACGGTGCCGCGCGCCACCGTCAGATCGAGCCCGTCCAGGGCCGCCTTGTCCCCGTACCGCTTCCGTAGGCCTTCGACGACGATCGCGTCGGTCATCAGCCATCCCCCACTTCCCAAGTATGCAAACTTGACTAGTGCACTGCCGACGGAGGCTATGCCCGCTCGAGGCGTTAGTCAAACTTGATTAGCGAGCGTCCTCCGGATGCCGCTCCCCCGTCGCGTACGGGTTCTCCTCGCCCTCCGTCAGCACGCCGACGAACGGCTCGCCCTCGCCCGTGAAGGTGTAGGCACCGCCCTCGATCCGCTCGATGAGCCCACGGGTCCACGCGGCGTCGGAGTCGGCCCGGTGGACCCAAAGGTTCATGATCTCGCCGATGTGGCCGAGCTGTTCGGGGCCGTCCTCGGGCACATAGTGCTCGGTGACGGCGGCCCGCCACTCCTCGATCCGCCGGATCCGCTCCTTCAGGAGCGCCACCGCCTCGTCCCGCGCCAGATCGACGATGAAGCCGATGCCCGCCGACTGGATGTCCATCTTCTGGTCGTAGGCGACCAGGGACTCACGCAGGAGCGAGCGGAACTCCTCGGTTCCCTCGGGCGTGATCTCGTACTCCGTGCGCGGCGGCCCGCCGACCGTGGACGGCGCGATCTCGTGGGCGTGCAGCAGCCCCTGCTTCGCCATCTGCTTGAGGGCGTGGTAGATCGAGCCGGGCTTGGCGTTGGACCACTCGTGCGCGCCCCAGTACTCCAGGTCGTTGCGCACCTGGTAGCCGTGGGCCCGCCCGTGCTGGCGGACCGCGCCGAGCACCAGGAGACGGATCGCTGACATGCGGTCCAGGTTAGAGCGCGGTGCTCAACCGGCCTGCTCCCGGGCCACCAGCTCGAAGGCGGTCGCGCCGTCGAGGGACTCCCGGATGATGTCGGCGTGGCCGGCGTGGCGGGCCGTCTCGCGGATCAGGTGGAGCGCCACCCAGCGCATCGAGACCCGCTCGTCCGGGGGGAACCAGGGATCGTTCGGGAGCGGGAAGGTGTCGTCGAGGCTGGGTACGGAGCGGATGAACGCCTCCGTCTGTGCCGCGACCTTCTCCCAGTACGCGAGCTGCGACGCGACGGTCTCGTCGCCGACGAGCACGAAGCACTCGTGCCAGTTCGATTCGTCCCGCTTGACCGCGGGTGCCTCCTGCCGGGCGCGGGCGATCCAGCTCTGCTCGACCTCGGCGACATGCTTGACCAGCCCGGACAGGGACAGTTCGCTGGCGCTCGGCCTGGTCGCGGCCTGCTCGTCGGTCAGGCCGAGCAGCGCCCGCCGGATACCTCCGCGCTCGCCCTCGAGGAAGGAGAGCAGCGCCCCGCGCTCGTCGCCGGGTGCTTCCGCGGATACGTGGGTGACCATGACCGGCCGCCTTTCTTCGGTTCCTCTTGCCTGACACCGACGAAGCTACGGGCCCTTGCGGTCAGGTTCTGTCCGCAAGGACCCGGCGTACCGAAAGAATCACTCCCGGGGTCGGCCCGGGATGAGAAGGGGATCCGAAGGGGACCAGAAAGGGGATCCGAGGGGATCCGAAAGGGATCCGAAGGGCATGTGCCCGGGATCAGAACGGGAAGAAGCTCCGCCCGTGCTGCACCGAGATCCACTTCTGCGTGGTGAACGACTCGACCGTCGCCTCGCCGTTCAGCCGGCCGATGCCCGAGGACTTCTCGCCGCCGAAGGCGACCAGCGGCTCGTCGTGGACGGTGCCGTCGTTGACGTGGAACATGCCGGTGTCGATCTGCTTGGCGAAGGCGACACCGCGCTCGACGTCGGCCGTGTGGACGGCGCCGCTCAGGCCGTACGGGGTGTCGTTGACGATACGGACCGCCTCCTCCTCGCCCTCGAAGGGGATGAGGAGCGCGACCGGGCCGAAGATCTCCTCCTGGAGGATGGGCGCGTCGGCGGCCAGGCCGGTCAGGACGGACGGCTCCACGAGGTTGTCCGTGGTGGTGCCGTGCACCAGCGCGATGGCGCCGTCCGCGATCGCCTGGTCGACGGCGCCCGAGATCGCGTCCGCCTGCGAGGAGTTGATGACCGGGCCGATGATCGTCTGCGGGTCGCGCGGGTCACCGGACTTCAGCGTCTTCACCTTGGCGACGAACTTCTCGGTGAACTCCGCCTCGATCGAGCGGTCCACGAGAACGCGGTTCGCGGCCATGCAGACCTGCCCCTGGTGCACGTACCGGCTGAAGACCGCGGCGTCCACGGCGTAGTCGATGTCCGCGTCCTCCAGGACCACCAGGGCGCTGTTGCCGCCGAGTTCGAGCACCGAGCGCTTGAACTGGGCGGCGCAGACGGTGGCCACGTGGCGGCCAACCTTGTCGGAGCCGGTGAAGGAGATGACCTTCGGGACCGGGTGCTCGAGAAAGGCGTCGCCGATCTCCGCGATGTCGGTGATCACGACGTTCAGGAGGCCGCCCGGCAGACCCGCGTCCTCGAAGATCTTCGCGATCAGCGAGCCGCCGACGATCGGTGTGTTCTGGTGCGGCTTGAGGACCACGCCGTTGCCGAGGGCCAGGGCCGGGGCGACGGACTTCAGCGACAGGAGGAAGGGGAAGTTGAACGGGCTGATCACGCCGACGACGCCGACGGGCACGCGGTAGAGGCGGTTCTCCTTGCCGTCGACCGGCGAGGGGATGATCCGTCCCTCGGGGCGCAGCGCCAGGTTGATCGACTCCAGGAGGAACTGCTTGGCGAGGTGCAGCTCGAAGCCGGCCTTCAGATGCGTGCCGCCGAGCTCGGCGATGATGGCCTCGGTTATCTCGGCCTCGCGGTCCTCGATGAGGCGCAGGGCCCGCTGGAACACGGCACGGCGGGCATACGCGTTGGTCGCCGCCCATTCCTTCTGGGCCGCGGCGGCCGCCCGGTAGGCCTCGTCCACCTCGTCGACCGTGGCTATGGTGATCGACGCGAGCTTCTCACCGTCGTACGGGTTGAAGTCGATGATGTCCCAGGACCCTGTGCCCGGGCGCCACTCACCACCGATGTACTGCTGAGCCAGATCGGTGAAGTAGGACGACATGTGTGATCCCTCAATCCCTTGCAGCCGGGGCGGACACCCGATCGACGTCGGTCGACATCACGGTCTGATTACACGTCATCGTACGTGTGTTTCAAGGGAGTTGAGGGCAACTCGGGGAGCCCGGGGAGGCGTTCAGGAAAGCTGGAGCAGTCCCCTGAGGAGATCGCGGCTCTCGGCCGGCCCGGGGCTGTCCTGCTGCAACTGCTTCAGCGCGCCCTCGTACTGGGTGACGTCCTCGCGCTTGTCCAGATACAGCGCGCTGGTCAGCTGCTCCAGGTACACCACGTCGGACAGATCGGACTCGGGGAAGCTGAGGATCGTGAAGGAGCCGCTCTCGCCCGAGTGCCCGCCGAAGCTGAACGGCGTGACCTGAAGCCGTACGTTGGGGCGCTCCGAGATGTCGATCAGGTGCTGGAGCTGGCCCCTCATCACCGTGCGGTCGCCGTACGGGCGGCGCAGCGCGGCCTCGTCGAGGACGACGTGGAACTCGGGGGCGGACTTCGCGGCAAGGTACTTCTGCCGCTCCAGACGCAGCGCCACCCGCCGGTCGATGTCGGCGGCGGACGCGCCCTGCATGCCGCGCGCGACGACCGCGTGCGCGTACGCCTCGGTCTGCAACAGGCCGTGCACGAACTGGACTTCGTACGACCGGATGAGGTGCGCCGCGCCTTCCAGGCCGACGTACGTCGGGAACCAGCTCGGCAGGACGTCCGAGTAACTGTGCCACCAGCCCGCGACGTTGGCTTCCTTCGCGAGCGAGAGGAGGGAGGTGCGTTCGGAGTCGTCGGTGATGCCGTACAAGGTCAGCAGGTCCTCGACATCGCGCGTCTTGAAGCTCACCCGTCCCAACTCCATGCGGCTGATCTTCGATTCGGAGGCGCGGATCGAGTAGCCGGCCGCTTCCCGGGTGATGCCGCGCGACTCCCGCAGACGCCTGAGGTGCGATCCCAGCAGCATGCGCCGCACCACCGAGCCGCTCGACTCCCCAGCGCTCACTTCCTCAGCCTCCCCAACCGTCTTCCGACCGCGAAGTCTGCCACTAAAACACTCCGAGCTGTACTCATCCAGTTACAGAAAGAGTAAGGAGTTACGGATGAGCCACAGGGGATGATCAGGAAAAGGCAAGCAGGCGGGAAGAAAGTGACAGAAGAAATGAGTAACAAGCGGTACGGGGAGGTCAATTCAGGCGCGTGCACGTGCATCTGCCCTTGCATCTGCTGTACGCATCCGAAACCATGGTCTCGCGCCACCGCTGCATCGCAACGACCGCGAACACCCGGGAGTGCCTCGCATGGGGACGAATGGATCGACCATGCTCGAACCCTTACGGCAGGGGCTTCCGCCACTCGATCCCGCGGCCGTGTCCAACGCCGCTTCGTGTGCCCTGCCCGCCCGCTATGAAGCGGTGCGCGAGGCGCGGCAGTTCACCCGCAGAACGCTCGACCAGTGGGACGCCGGCGACCGCTTCGACGACATATGTCTCGTGGTCTCCGAACTCGTCACCAACGCTCTGCGGCACGCGCTGCCCTCGGACACCCCGCGCACGAACGAGCAGGACCCGCCCGTGCGGCTCCACTTGATGCGCTGGACCTCGCGACTGGTGTGCGCCGTGCGCGACCCCAGCCACGACAGTCCCGTCGCACGGGAGTCGGAGGACTTCTCGGCGGAGTCGGGCCGCGGCCTGTTCCTGGTCGACTCGTTCGCGGACAGCTGGGGCTGGCACCCGTCACCGAGCCCGCACCACGAGTCGGGGCGCGGACACGCGGTCACCGCCGCGTTCAACGGCAAGGTGGTCTGGGCGCTGTTCCGGCTGACCCACAATCCGGCTTCCGAGTAATGCACCACGGCGTTTTCTGACGCCCCGTATCTACGCGTGTTACACACCGCGGCGCCTTTGTGCGCCGCGGTTCTACGCGCGTCACGCAGGGTCGTCGCGCGATTGCCGCGCGTCGTGGGTTCAGCCGCCGACGATCAGGTGATCGAACTCGCCGTCCTTGATGCCGAGGAGCATGGCCTCTATCTCGGCACGGGTGTAGACGAGCGCCGGCCCGTCGGGGAACCGCGAATTCCGCACCGCCACCTCACCCCCGGGCAGCCGGGCGAACTCCACGCAGGACCCCTGCGAGTTGCTGTGCCTGCTCTTCTGCCAGGCCGCCCCGTGCAGCCTCGTCGCAGCCATGCCGTTGTACACGTCATCCACGTCGTACACGTCGTGGTCCACAGGTCGCTCCCCGGGTGGTGCATTGGCTGATGTGGCCATTGATGCAGTGGTCAACTGCCCCGGATCATAACTCCGTTCACATGCAGATGCATGAGCAGATGCACGTGCACGGGGGGTGGTCCCGCGATTACAGCTTTTACGGTTGCTTGACCAGTCGCTCAAGCGCTTTCCCCGGAGCTCGCACCACATGCGATCTCCAGCCCCCGTCCATGATTTTCCGCGCCATCAGCCGTGCCGGGTCGTCCGGATCGAATCCCTCATGTACTAGGAACAGACGCGTACCGCGGCCTTCCTGTTCCAGTGTCCACGTAATGGTCCAGTCCGCGGGACGGGCGGGGTCGGCGTCGGCCCGGCGGACGCGCGGCGTCCGCCGGGCCGAGAACGCGAGAACCCGCACGTAGACCGTGCCGGAGAAGCCGGAGTCGGGGCCGCGGCACGAACGTCATCGTGTACCGCACGAACGTCATCGTGTACCGCGCGGAGGGCGTCGTGTACCGCGCGGAGGGCGTCGTACCGCGCGGAGGCGTCGTGTACCGGTGCCCGGCTTCGGGATCAGCGGCTGGAGTACGGCAGCAGCGCCATCTCCCGCGCGTTCTTGACGGCCCTCGCCAGCAGCCGCTGCTGCTGGGCCGTCACGCGGGTGACCCGGCGGCTGCGGATCTTGCCTCGGTCGGAGAGGAACTTCCGCAGCAGATCGGTGTCCTTGTAGTCGATGTAGGTGATGCCGTTCTGGTCCAGGGGGTTCGGCCGCGGCGTGGACGCGACCTTGCGGACGGGCTTGCGGGGCATCAGGCCTCCAGGAGGGTGTCGAAGGCGGGCGGCAGCTGTTGCCAGGCGGCGCGGCCCGCGGCGTACTCGGTGTCGGTCAACAGGCAGGACTCCAGAAGGAGTTCGAGGCCGTCGCGGTCCAGGCCCGGCGAGGTGAAGACCAGGTGCTGGCAGCAGTCCCCGTGCTCCGGGTGCCAGTCCAGCGCGGCGGCGGCCCGGCGCACCGGTGGGACCAGGTCCCAGGCCGCGTCCGGCAGCGAGGCCAGCCAGGGCCCCGCGTTCTCCACGCACAGCGCACCCCCGGCGGCGTCCCAGTGCAGCAGTGTGTCGGGCCGGTCGGCGAGCCAGAACCGTCCTCGGCTCCGGGCCGCCGCGCAGGTCAGATCCTCCAAGGCCGTGTACAGCCGCTCGGGGTGGAAGGGGCGCCTGCGGTGCCATACGAGGGTGGCGACGCCGTGGGCATCGGCCTCGGCGGGCAGCCTCGCGCACGCCGGGTGCTGGGCGGCGGCGGCCGCCTCCACGTCGAACCCGGCGAGGGCGGCGTGCGCGAGCGCCGAGAGGGGCGCGCCCGCGGGTGTCCGTCCCGAGGCGCGCACGCTCTCCGTACGCATACCCTCCGTGCGCCCGACGCCCGTATGCCCGTCGTCCGTATGCCCGTCGTCCGTATGCCCGTTGACCGTGTGCCCGTCGTCCGTATGCCCGTTGACCGTGTGCCCGTCGGCGGGCTCCCCGCCCTGGTGGCCCGAGCCCGCCGAGCCCTCTGGCCGGTCGCCCGCGATGGGGACTTGGCGGGCGGTCGGGTGCAGCTGCGCGAGCAGGGCCCGGTCCTCGTCGTCGGCGTGCTCGGACTCGGCGACGGCCAGGACGGGCGCGTACTCCAGTTGCCGGGCGAACGTGTCGGCGACCGTCCGCCGGTCCGTGGCGGCGGCGGCGAGTCCGGCGTCCGCGAGATCGTCCCCGTTGCCGAGGCAGGGCAGCAGCAGCGCGGGGTCGACCGCGGTGATCACCCCGGTGAGCCGCAGCCCGCTCCCCGCCACCACCTCGGCCATCGCCTTCGGCTCGACCGAGTCCCACAGCTCGACGACGGCCAGCCTGGTGCGGCCCGCGTCCGCGAGGCGCTCCAGTTCCGGCACCAGGTCCTCGCGCAGGGCGCAGCACGCGCAGTCGTCGACGAGGGGGGCCTCACCGGCCGACAGCAGGCCGGTGGCGTCGCGGACGGTGCGTACGACCGTGCCCGCCGCGGCGGTCGCGAGGTCGTGGTGGAGCGCGACGCTGCCCGGTACGTCGGCGAGCAACCGTGCGACGGCGGCCCGCCGCGCGTCGGCGTGCAGCCCGCCGACGATCACCACTGAGAGGTGACTCATCGGCTCAGCTCCCCTTTCCGTACCGGCGCTCGAAGCGCTCCACGCGCCCGGCCGTGTCCAGCACGCGTGCGGTGCCCGTGTAGAAGGGGTGGCTGACGTTCGAGATCTCGACGTCGACCACGGGGTACGTGTGGCCGTCCGTCCACTCGACCGTCTTCTCGCTCGTCATGGTCGAGCGGGTGAGGAAGGCGTGGTTCGCGGCGCGGTCCCGGAAGACGACGGGCGCGTACGCCGGGTGGATTCCTTCGCGCATGACGCTCAGCGCTCCTCTCGGAAGTCGACGTGCCGGCGGGCGATCGGGTCGTACTTGCGCAGGGTCATGCGGTCCGGGTCGTTGCGGCGGTTCTTGCGGGTGACGTAGGTGAAACCGGTTCCGGCCGTGGACCTGAGTTTGATGACGGGACGGAGTTCGTTGCGTGCCATGCTGGTATCTTACTGAAAACGACTTCCATTTCCACAAGTCGCTCCAGCGAACCGAGAGAGGTGCGTCACCCTGTCCGCCCACTGCATGCTGACCGGCGCCCGGCCGGGCTTCGGCAACCGGATCTCCCACTCCCACCGGCGCACCTCGCGCCGCTTCGACCCCAACATCCAGAGCAAGCGCTACTGGCTGGCGAGCGAGGGCCGCCATGTGCGGCTGCGACTGAGCGCGAAGGGCATCAAGACCGTCGACACCCTCGGCGTCGAAGCGGCCGTCGCCCGGATCCGGGCCCGCGGGGTGAAGGTCTGATGGCGAAGAAGAGCAAAATCGCGAAGAACGACAGGCGCCAGGAGACCGTCGCGCGGTACGCCACACGGCGGGCCGAACTGACGGAGATCATCCGCCGGCCGTCGACACCGGAGGCCGAGCGGCGCGCCGCCCAGCAGGAGTTGCGCAGGCAGCCGCGCGACGCCAGCGCCACGCGCGTACGCAACCGGGACAGCGTGGACGGCCGGCCACGCGGCTATCACCGGGCCTTCGGCCTGTCCCGGGTGAACCTGCGTGAGCAAGCGCACGCGGGATTTCTCCCGGGCGTTCGTAAGTCCTCCTGGTAGCTTGCCGCTGTCGTTCGCCGCTGCCGTTCGGGCGACATCACCGGCACATCGTTGGGAGACTTCAGTGACTTCGGCGTCCTACGTCCCGCACCGTCCGGCGCGTATCGCGGTCGCGTCCGCGGGTCTGGCGGCCGCGCTCGCGCTGACCGGGTGCAGCAGCGGATCCGGCGACAGCGACTCCTCGACCCCGAGCGCGTCCGCGTCCTCGTCCGCTACGGACAGCGGCGGCTCCGGCAAAGCCTCACCGAGCGCCGCGGCCGGGAAGCTCGAGGGCAGCTGGCTGGCCACCTCCGACGGCAAGGCCGTGGCGTTGGTGATCACCGGCAAGCAGGCCGGGCTCTTCTCGACCGGCGGCACGGTGTGCAGCGGGACCGCCGGCGAGGAGGCGGGCATGCAGATGATCCACCTGAAGTGCAGCGACGGGAACACGGACCGCAAGACCGGCATGGTCGACTCCGTCGACGCCAAGTCCATGAAGGTGACGTGGACGGGCAAGCTCGGCGCGGAGACGTACATGAAGTCCAAGGGCGGGGCCCTGCCGAGCGGGCTGCCCACGGCGAGCCTGAGCTCCTGAGCCGGCCGTGCTTCGACGGGCCGCGGAGTCCTTCGGGCTCCGCGGTCCGTTCGCGTTCGCGCCGTCGTGGCCCGCTCGGGTCGTCGCGGCCCGCTCGGGTCGTCGCGGCCCGCTCGGGTCCGCGTCGCCGCGGTCCGTTCGCGTTCGCGCCGTCGTGGTCCGTTCGCGTTCGCGCCGTCGTGGTCCGTTCGCGTTCGCGTCGCCGCGGTCCGTTCGCGTTCGCGTCGCCGCGGTCCGTTCGCGTTCGCGTCGCCGCCTGCTTCGCCTGCGCGGGTCTCGGTGAGCGCGACGGGCGACTCCGGCAGGAGATCGGCGCCCTTGTGGACGAACGGCTCCGGTCCTCCGTGCAGGGAGCGCGGTGGTAGGAGGGGGGCGCGCGACGCCTGCCCGTCCGCCTGCGTGATGATCCATGGGCGCCGTCACGACGTACGGCTTCGGCTCCCGTAGCTCCAGAGGATCCTCATGCGCGCCATCCCCATCGCCGTCACCGCCCTCGCGGCGGCCCTCGCCCTGACCGCCTGCGACAGCGGCGGCAGCGGCAGCGGCAGCAGCGACCAGAGCAGCAAGGCCGCCTCCTGCCGGTTCGGCATCGAGGTCGAGCCCGGCAACGCCGCCACCACGGCCGGCGACACCGGCAACGTCCCTGTCACGGTGACCAACCTCGACTCGGCCCCCTGCACGCTCAAGGGCTTCCCCGGCATCGAGCTGAACAGCGGCGACGCCTCCTGGACCGCCGGGAGGCAGCCGGGCGCGAAGGCGGCGAAGGTCACGCTCCAGCCGGACACCGCGGCGACCTTCACGATCACCTACGTCCGCGGGAAGTCCGGCGCCAAGGACAGCGCCGCCGTGAAGACCGTGAAGATCACGATCCCCGGCGGCGGCGACGCGAAGAGTTTCCCGTGGTCGTACGGCGCTGTCGCGCTGAAGACCGGGGACGACCCGAACGCCTCCGTCAGCCCCTTCCAGGTCGCGGGCGACTGAGCCGGCGGGGTCAGGGGATCGGCCGCCGGCCCCTGACCTGGGCCCGGTCGGCGGCGGCCGCCCCCTGCTCCCATCCGGCCGCGTCGCTGACCCCGCGCAGCCGGGTGGTCACGGTCTCGGGGAACATCTGCTCCAGGTGGTCGGCGACCGCCACGTCGCGGGCCGCGAGCACCGGCAGCAGCTCCCCCTCGGCCTGCGTGGCCTGCCCCTGGGCCACGTCCGCAAGGCGGTCGCCGATCCGGTGCGCGTACGCGGCCAGGAACGACTGCCGGAACGTCTTCGTACGCTTCCGGCCGCCCGCCCGCTGGGCCGCCTCCGCCTTCGTCATCGCGGCCGTGGCCTGGACGAGCAGCGAGGTGTAGAGGAGTTCGACCGCCTCGAGGTCGGGTTCGAAGCCGACGACGGTGGAGAAGCCGAGGGAGTCGTTCCACACGGCCCGGCAGCGGTTCGCGCCGGCCACCGCGTCCAGGAGCACCGCCTTGGCCGTCTCGTAGGGCGGGTCCACCCCGATCCGGCAGGCGCCGGGCGCGCCCTTGCCGGGCGCGCGGGACGCGAGCAGCGCCTCGTCGATGCTGTGCCGCGTCATCAGCTCCTGCGCCTTGGCGCTGAGCGCCTCAGCCTCCTGAGGGAACCCGGTCGCCTCCGCCTTCGCGAGCAGGGCGCGGATCCTGGCGAGCATGCGGGAGTCCGAGTCCCGGGGCGCGGCCCGTCCGGCCGGGGGCTCCAGCGGCTCGACCGGCTCGATGGCGGGGAGGCGCAGGAGGAGCCGGTACAGCTCCAGTACGGCGGTCGCGTACGAGAAGCGGTCGGTGCGCGGGGCCTCGGCGCCGTCGAGTTCGCCGAGCTGCGCGGCCCAGCGGGGTCCCGGGTTCGGGTGCCGTGGCGCCTGGGCGAGGATCAGCGCCGACACCAGACGTATGTGTACGTCGTCCAGCTCGCGGCGCACGACGCGTACGAGGTCGGCGGGCTGCCAGCCGCGCCGCCACGCCGTGGCGACGAACTCCTCGCCGCGCCGAGCCAGTTCGGCGTCGGCCGCGGGGTCGGCGGCGAGCAGCGAGGCGCCGGCGTCGAGGGTGGCGTCGGTGTCGGCGTACAGGGCGGCCTCGAAGGCACGGTCCACGGTGGTCGTCGTACTCACGCGTCGATCGTGACACGCCGGGCGGGAGGCGGAACGGGGGGTACGCGCGCGTGGACAGCGTTCAGCGTCAACTTCAAGTTGACGCACGGCAAGTGTCGACCTGCGGTTGACACATGACGACGAACCCACTCGACACGGCATCCGTACGTCTCGACGACCTCATCGACGCCATCAAGAAGGTGCACACCGACGCACTCGACCAGCTCCAGACGCGGTGATCGCCGCGGACCACCTGGGCGACGTGGCCGACCATCTGATCGGGCACTTCGTGGACCAGGCCCGCCGTTCGGGCGCGTCCTGGACGGACATCGGCAAGAGCATGGGCGTGACCCGGCAGGCGGCGCAGAAGCGGTTCGTGCCCAAGGCGGAGGTGGACCTCGACCCCAGCCAGGGCTTCAGCCGCTACACCGAACGCGCCCGCAACGTGGTCTTGGCCGCGCACAACGAGGCCAAGGCCGCGGGCAACGCCGAGAGCCTGCCCGAGCACCTGGTCCTGGGCCTGCTGGCGGAGCCGGAGGCGCTCGCGGCGAAGGCGGTCACCGCGCAGGGGGCCCCGCCGGACTCCGTACGCCGGGCGGCGACCGCGGCGCTGCCGCCGTCGGCGGACACGGTCCCCGAGCTGATCCCGTACGGCCCGGCCGCGAAGAAGGCCCTCGAACTCACCTTCCGCGAGGCCCTGCGCCTCGGCCACAACTACATCGGCACCGAGCGCATCCTCCTGGCCTTGCTGGAGCTGGAGAACGGCAAGGGCGTCCTGACCGGCCTGGGTCGACAAGGCGGCGGAGGCCCATGTGTCGAAGGCACTGGAGGAACTGGCGAAGGCGCACGAGCGCGGGGAGTGAGCGGGCGACTCGGGCAAGGCAAGAGGGATGAGCGGGCAGCTCGGGCAAGGCAAGAGGGATGACCGGGCGGCAGCGCGGGCCCGCCGCCTGCCCCGCGGTGAACCGCGGGCGTTGTCAGACCCTCCTGCCACACTCGCAGCATGACCGGGCGCTGGGCTCTCGCACCGGCCGAGGACGGTGGCGCGGAGGTCGTCGCCCTCGGCGACGGCGGGCTGCCCTCCGGGCCCGTGCGCAGGGAACCGGATCTCGTCGAGGCCGTGCGGTCGCGGCCCGAGGCGACCCGGTGGGTCTGGCGGTCCACGGCCGACATGGCACCGCGCCTGCTCGCCGCGGGGGTGCGAGTCGAGCGGTGCTACGACATCGAGGCCGCCGAGACCCTGCTCCTCGGCCACGAGGGCCGGCTCGGCGAGCCCCGGTCGGCCGCCGCCGCGCTGGCCAGACTGCGCGGCGGCCCCGTACCGCCCGATCCGCCGCAGCGCGCCGCCGTGCCCGGATCGCAGTCCTCCCTCTTCGAACCGCGCCCGGTCCACCTACCCGTGGACGACCTCATCGAGGTGTACGCGGACCAGCAGCGCCGGCACGACGCGACCGCGCACCCGGACCGCATGCGCCTTCTGACCGCCACCGAGTCGGCGGGCATGCTCGTGGCCGCCGAGATGAACGCCGCGGGGCTGCCCTGGCGCGCGGACGTGCACCGCGACCTGCTGAACGAACTGCTCGGCGAGCGGTACGCGGGCGGGGGCGAGCCCCGGCGGCTGGCCGAGCTCACCGACGAGGTGTCGGCCGCCTTCGGCCGCCGCGTCCGGCCCGATCTCCCCACCGACGTCGTCAAGGCGTTCGCCCAGGCCGGGATCAAGGTCAGGTCCACGCGCCGGTGGGAGATCGAGTCCGTCGACCACCCGGCCGTGAAGCCACTCCTCGAGTACAAGAAGCTGTACCGGATCTGGGTCGCCCACGGCTGGTCGTGGCTCCAGGACTGGGTGCGCGACGGCCGCTTCAGGCCCGAGTACCTGCCGGGCGGCACGGTCACCGGACGGTGGGTGACCAACGGGGGCGGCGCGCTGCAGATCCCCAAGGTCATCCGGCGCGCCGTGGTCGCCGACCCGGGCTGGCGGCTGGTCGTGGCCGACGCCGACCAGATGGAGCCCCGCGTGCTGGCCGCGATCTCCCGGGACCCCGGCCTGATGGAGGTCGCTGGCCGCGAGAGCGACCTGTACCAGTCGGTGTCGGACCGCGCGTTCTCCGGCGACCGCGCCCAGGCGAAACTGGCGGTGCTCGGCGCGATCTACGGACAGACGTCCGGGGACGGCCTCAAGAACCTCGCCGCGCTGCGCCGCCGCTTCCCCAAGGCCGTCGCGTACGTCGACGACGCGGCCCGCGCGGGCGAGGAGGGCCGCCTCGTACGGACCTGGCTGGGGCGTACGAGCCCACCGGCGGCCGGAGCGTCCGAGGACAGCGCGGAGGAGGCGGGCATCCCGCAGGACGAACCGGCGCCGTCCTCGGGCGCCGCGCAGGAGTGGATGCCGGGCTACGCCTCCACGAACTCGCGGGCCCGCGGCCGCTTCGCACGCAACTTCGTGGTGCAGGGCAGCGCGGCGGACTGGGCCCTGCTGCTGCTCGCCGCGCTCCGGCGCGCCTGCGCCGGCCTGGCGGCCGAGCTGGTCTTCTTCCAGCACGACGAGGTGATCGTGCACTGCCCGGCCGAGGAGGCGGACACGGTGGTCGCGGCGATCCGGGAGGCGGCGGACCTGGCGGGCCGGCTGACGTTCGGCGAGACGCCGGTGCGGTTCTCGTTCACGACGGCGGTGGTGGAGTGCTATGCCGACGCCAAATGAGGAGTTCCCGCAGCTCCGCCACCACCGGCGTGTCCGTCCCGTCCAGGGCGTCCAGTGCCGACTTCCACTGACGGAGCGCCTCGTCCGTGTCGCCCGCCGCGAGCCGCAGCAGCCCCCGCTGGTGGCGGGCGAGCCCCTCGGAGTAGCGGTCGCTGCGGCGGCCCGCGAGGGTCAGCAGCTTGTCGCACTCGCGCGCGGCCCGCGCCACGTCCCCCTGCCCCCGCAGCGCGCGCACCAGACCGAGCCGGGTCTGCCGCTCCCCCTGCCAGTGCCGGTTGTCATGGCCGCCGAGGATGCGCAGGCTCTCCTCGAAGTGCGGTACGGCGGCGTCCGGTTCGCCGAGGGTGAGGTGGGCGTAGCCGATGTTGCAGTGCGCGGAGTGGCGGACGACCACATCCCCGATGGCCTCGCCGATCTCCAGGCTGCGCCGGTGCTGCTCGATGGCGGCGCGCGGGTCCGTGTGCTCGTAGAGGTTGCCGAGATTGCTGTACGTGATGGCCTCGCTGTGCGGGTCGTTCAGTACACGCGCGTACTCCAGGCACTGCCGCAGGGTCTCGCCGGACTCCTCGTAGCGGCCGAGCCCTTCGAGCAGCAGCCCGCGGTTGCCGAGCCCCCGGCACAGGCACGAGAGGAAGTCGAGCCGGCGCCAGATCTCCAGGGCGCGGTCGAGCAGGGCGAGCGAGTCGTTCGCCCGCCCCTTCAGAAAGTGCAGCCCCGCCAGGTCCAGCAGGGCGAACGCCTCGGCGGGCTCGTCCCCGAGCCGGCGCGCCGCGCCCAGGGCGGCCTCGCCGAGCACCTCCAACTCGCCCAGCCGGCCACCGCGTTGGAGGGACACGGCGAGATAGCGCGCGAGAAGGGGGACATAGGCGGACGCCTGCGCGTACCGCTCGACCAGCGCGACCGCGTTCGCCAGTTCCAGGCCGATCCAGGCGTGGGCCTCGTCGGCAGAGCCGAAGTCGGCCGCGGCCGCCACGTCCGCCGCGTGCGCGTCCGGCTCCGACGGCGTCGTCCGCAGCCGGTCCGACCGGACGGCGCTCGGCTCGACGATCGCCTGATAGGAGCGGGCAGCCGTGGCGGCGTACCAGCGCAGGGCCAGGTCAGGGACGGCGTCGCCCTCACCGGGACCGGCATCCGTGGAGCCTGTGGAACCCGCAGAGGCCGCGGAATCCGCGGAATCCGCGGAAACCGCAGAGCCCGGAGCGCCCGGAGCGGCGGGGCCGGTACCCCGGGCGTATGAATCCGTGACGGATGCCGCCGTCCCGGCCGTCACAGCTGTCCCGGCCGTCCCCGCGATCTCCCGTGCGAAGTCCCGCACGAGGTCGTGGGGGGCGTAGCGCCCGAACGCCGTCTCCTCCAGGAGCGCGACGTCGACGAGGCGGTCGAGGGCGGCTTCCGCGCGGCGTTCGTCCGTGCCGGTGAGGCGGGCGAGGAGGGGCGCCCCGTACTCGGGGAGGTCGAGCGCGCCGATGCGGCACAGCGCGAGCGCCGCGTCCCGGTCGGCCTCCCGGTCGGAGGCGCTCAGCGCGTCGTGCGCGACGGCCAGTGATCTGCGCACGCTCAGGTCGTCGTACTCGAGGTGATGCAAGCGCCCGTCGGTGGCGGCGAGTTGACCGGCGAGGTCGTCGGGGGTGAGGGCCCGCCGGGCCGCGAGCCGCGCGGCGACGATACGCAGGGCGAGCGGCAGCCGGCCCGCGAGTTCGACGAGACGGTGCGCGCCGTCGAGCCCGTCCCCCCGCCCGGAGACCGCACGCAGCAGCTGTGCGCTCTCCTCCTCCGACAGCGGCGCGAGCGGGAAGCGGCGGGCGCCGTCGAGCGCGGTGAGCGGCGAACGGCTGGTCACGATCACCGCGCACTCCGGGCCGCCGGGCAGCAGTTGCCGTATCTGTGCGGCGTTCGCGGCGTCGTCCAGCACCATCAGGGTGCGGGTCGGTGCGAGCAGCGAGCGCAGCAGCGCGGCCGCCGCGTCCGGATGTTCGGGGATGCGCCGGGCCTCGACGCCGAGGTCCCGCAGGAGCGAGGCGAGTGCCTGCCCCGGCGCGAGCGGGGCCATGCCGGGCGTGGCGCCGTGCAGGTTGACGTACAACTGCCCATCAGTGAAACGTTTCCGCAGACCATGCGCCGCGTGCAGCGCGAGCGCGCTCTTGCCGACCCCGGCCATGCCGCTGAGCACGGCGACGGCGCACGAGCCGCGCTCTGGGTCGAGAGCCCGCAGCAGTTCCGCGCGTACGTCGCCACGGCCGGTGAAGTGGGCGGGCGCGGGGGGAAGTTGGGCGGGCCGGGGCGGGGTCGCCACGGCTGGGACGGCTGGGACGGCTGGGACGGCCGCCCGGGCGGTACCCCCGTCGGAGTCCTCCCCCGCACCCTTCCCCGCCTCGTCCGAGCCCTCACCCGAGCCCTCCCCCGCCTCGTAGGCGCCCGCGTCCTTGCCCGCCTCGCCCGGGTCCGGGACCACGGCAGGCCCGCCCAGGGCCGCGCCCCCGCCCGAGCACCCCTGGGTCTCCCCGGCGCCGCAGGCACCCTCCCGAAGGATCTTCAGATGCGCCTCGCGCACCGCGGAGCCCGGCTCGACCCCGAGTTCCTCGATGAGCCGTGCCCGCAGGTCCCGGTGGACGGCCAGCGCCTCGGCCTGCCGGCCGGTGCCGTGCAGGACGAGCATCAGCAGCCGGTGGAAGGCCTCCCGCAGCGGGTATTCGGCGACGAGTGCGGCCAACTCCGGTACGAGGGCGGCCAGGCGTGCCCCGCCGAGGTGCAGCTCGGCGTCGAAGCCCCACTCCCGGGCGAGCAGCCGCGCCTCCTCCAGACGTTGCACCAGCGCGTGCCCGCCCGTCTCCGGCGGCAGGCCGCTCAGCGGGGTGCCGCGCCACAGCGCGAGCGCCGCCGCACACTCACGCGCCGTCCGCTCCCAGTCACCACCGGCGTGCGCGGCGCGCGCGGCGGCGACATGGTCCTCGAAGACGCGGACGTCCAGCTCACCCTCGCCGACGCGCAGCAGATAGCCGGGCGGTACCGCACGCAGCCGCTCGGGGTCGTCGCCGAGGAGGCGGCGCAGGCGGGTCACATGGTTCTGCAGGGACGCCTGCGCGGACGCCGGCGGCGCACCGCCCCACAGGGCGTCCTTGAGCGCGTCGACCGAGACGACCCGTCCGGGCTCCAGCAGCAGCGCGGCCAGCAGGGCACGCATCTTGCCGCTGCCGATCGGCCGGACCTCGCCGTCGGCGTCGTACAGCACCGGCGGGCCCAGGAGACCGAACCGCAGTTCGTACCGCAGCCCGTACCGCATATGCCGCCCGCTGCCTTCCCGCGCGGCAGCGAACTGCCCCGCCTCACCTCGGTTTTGCGCCGAGTTTCGGCGACTTCTCGCCGAGAGACTCACGGCCCCCTTTGAAACCGTTGGCCACATGTTAGCGATCCGTTGGCGTGGCCTGATGTGATCACCTCATCGGGTCCGGCCCGACGGTACGCGCGTACACGCGTAGCTCGGGGGAGTGTCGCCGCCGTGGCCGGATCCGGAGATGCGAGAGGCCCTGGTCGTCAGAGGTGAACGACCGGGGCCTTCGTGTTGCCGCCGAGGTGGGTCCGGGGCCGTCGGTCAGATGACGGGCGGTCGTCCCAGCCGCGTGAGCCGCCACACCGTGCGCCACCGCATGGGCCGCCGCTCCCCACCGGACGTCCGCACGCCTTCCATGAAACCGCCGAACCAGGCGCGCAGTCCGCCGGCCGACCGGGTTCGTACGAGCGTGACGGCGATCCAGATGCCCAGGTGTACGGGGATGAGCGGCAGCGGCAGCCGGCGGCGGGCGAGCCAGACCCGGTTGCGGGCGGTCACGCGGTGGTAGATGGCGTGCCGGGCGGGTGAGGTCTTGGGGTGCTGAAGGAGCAGTTCGGGCGCGTAGAGGATGGTCCATCCGGCGTCGGTGGCCCGCCAGGCGAGGTCGGTCTCCTCGTGCGCGAAGAAGAACTCGGCGGGCCAGTCGCCGGTCCGGGCGAGCATCGCCATGGACAGGGCGTGTCCACCGCCGAGGAATCCCGTCACGGGCCCACCGCGCAGGGGGTCGGACTTCCCGACCCTGGGCACGTGGCGCCGCTGCGTCTCGCCGTTCTCGTCGGCGATACGGAATCCGACGATGCCGAGCCGCGGGTCTGCGGCGTACAGATCCCGTACGCGCCGCAGTACGTCGGCGTCGACGAGCAGCCCGTCGTCGTCGAGTTCGACGACCACGTCGACGTCCCCGAACTCCCGCAGCTTCGCCAGGGCCACGTTCCGCCCGCCCGGGCAGCCGAGGTTCTCGTCCACCTCGATCCCGGTGACCTCGCCGGGCAGGTCCAGGCGCCGGGCGAATTCGGGCAGCGGGCATCCGTTGCCCACGATGACGATCCGCGCGGGCGGGAGGTCCTGCTTGGCCACGGACGCGAGCAGCGCGTCGACCTCGGCGGGCCGATTCCCCATGGTCACCACGGCGACGGCGATCCGCGGGCCTTGCTCCGCGTGCTCCACCACACCCACCCCATCCCGGCCGACAATCATTTCCGCGATGCTAGCCGTTCACCAAGAGGGCGCCCCGCGTACTCCGGTTCTGCCTGCGCCGTACGCATTTCGAAGCGGCGCTGAGCAGCTCTGAGCGACTCAGTGCATTTCGGAGCGGCTCCGATTCGGCGCCCCGGCGCCAGTGATCCCGCGCTGTCACCGCCACCGCCACAACCACCGTCAGCGGAGGGGGCGCCGCCGGGCACGTCGGGACAACCGCACGGCGGCGACGGCCACATCGACCACGAGAACCGCGATGCCGATGATCAGCAGATAGCCCAGACCCTTGGCTGCCACGCCGATGATCCCCAGGACGACGGCCACGAGGACCAGCAGCAGGAAGAACGTCACGACTCGAACACCTCCATGGGAGTGGGGCCGTCGCTCAGCGGGTGGGGATCTTGACAACGACTCCGGCGCAAACGCGCCGGAGTCGCCCTTCCGGGCGGCTGCACGTGAGAGTGCGCCGACCCACAATCCATGATACTGCGGCTGGTGCGGCTCGGACCATATGCATTCAGCGAGCCGTTCCCCATTTCCGGCATTCCAGAACAGGGGAGTACCGAACTACTGGCATCCGGTTCCGGTCGAATTGATCGAACGAATTCGGCACCCGATTCCACTCCTGGCAGATACGCCGGTGAGCTGGATCCGTGGCCGCTTACACGCGCAGCAGCCGTTGCGTGATCTCCCGGTACTCCCTCAGTGCGAGCCGGAGTGCGTCCGACTGTGTTTCGGGGTCGTGGTCCTGCCAGCCCTCATGGAGGGCACGCCGCCGTTCCGCGAGGGTGTTCGTGAGGTGGGCGACGGCTTCGTCGAATGCGCCCTCGGCCTCTTCCAACGACTGCCGCGGGCTGTCGGCGAAGTTGTTGAGGGCCTGCTGGAGGCGCAGGGCGAGCTTGGCCCGTTCATCGGACGGGAGCAGCGGCTCCGGACCCGGGGTACGGCGTCCGGCGGAGCCGGTGACGCTGTCCGCGGGCTGCTGAGCGCGTGTCTGGTCGTACATCATCGTGTGCCGCTTTCGTCGTGCGATGTGTGGTCCACGTGGCGAAGCCGACGATCGATCCGGAAAGCCGGCAGTACGGCCGCGGCCCACCACAGGGTCTGCGTCGTGAAGCCGAATCCGAACACCACCAGGATCAGCAAAAGAAGAAGGATCCATAACATTTCCGGGCCGCCAGATCGCGGGGATCTTCTTGATTCCGCGAGGCCAGGGCGAAGCGGGAAGATGGAATACGTCGCCCGAATAATGCGGAGTGGCATGGCCCTACACCGTGTCGTCAGTCAACGCCCGACAACGTCCCGTGTCAACGCGGCCTGCGACACGGCCGACGGCGGACCGTTGCCCGTATAAGACTCATAAGACTCATAAGACGCATAGGGAGCATGCGACTCATGGGGCATACACGGTACATGTGGCTCATGGGGCACATCGGGCCGCGCCCAGTTCCATCGCCCCCCAGGGAGCGCACCGTGCGAGGTTCCGTTTCAAGCGGCCGTCCACGCCGGACAGTTCGCGTGACGTGGCCCGCTGTCCGTGCCCCTCGGGCAGGGCTACGCTGTCGGACAAGGCCCCAGTCCCCGGTACCGATGACGTGTTCCGTTCCGGGGAGGCCCACCGTGTTCGTCCTGCTTCTCATCCTCGTCGTGATCTTGTTCGGTTTCCTCAATCCCATCTGGTGGGTCGTCGCGGCCGTGTTGGTCTTCGGCTTCGGCCGGTCCGGCCGAGGAAGCAACCGGAGTCCTGGCGGCAATTCCGGTTCAGGGGAGTACCGGGAGTACGGGGAATACCGGGAGTACCGGGACCACAGGGAGCGTCAGGACCGCTGGGACCGTCGCTACAGCCGCCGGCACCGGGCACGCTGGAACCGCGAGGATCGACGGGACAGTGAGGACCGGCGGGCGCGTGAGAACCAGCGGGCGCGTGAGAACCGGCGGGCGCGCGAAGACCGTAGGTGATCAATGCGGTGGCCGGGTAGCCGGGTGGCCGGGGGGGGGAGCAGTCGGCGCGCCGCCGACCGCTCACGGACAAGCGACTACGACTACAACTACGACTGCGTTGTGGGGTAGGCACATGCACCAAGGGACCACGTACCGCGAAGAACAGCAGGCGATACCAGCCGCGGTCTCGGCGGGAGATACGGCTTTGGTGGCCGAGGTCGCCGAACTGCGCGCCAGAAACACGCAGTTGGGCCGGGCGCTGGCGAGTCGGCCGGTCATCGACCAGGCGCGGGGCATGGTGATGGCCCTGGCGCCGTGTTCCAGTGAGCGGGCCTGGGACCTGCTGGTGGACGTTTCGCAACGCTGCAACCTCAAGCTCCGGTACGTGGCTGCCGCCCTGGTCGCCACGACGAAGGGCGAGGTGCTCCCGGACCAGGTCCAGCGGGAGCTCGGCCGGGCACTGCGGCGCCTTCATACAGCAGACCGGAGATGACGAAGCGCGCGCCCTGCGGGCGGCACCGGGAGCTGTGAGCTCAACTCTCCGGTGCCTTCGCCCGGGCCGACTGCCGGACGCCTCTCCTGGGTTGCCCGCCTCGCGCATCCCAAACCGTCCGGCCGAGGACGGTGCGAAACAGCGGCGGCCGGGAACAGTAGCGGTGCGAAACAGCGGCGGCCCGGAACAGCAACGGTGCGGAACAGCAGCGGTCCGGAACAGCGGCGGCCCGGCAGGGTCCGCAACAGACGGCTGTCCCGATCCCGTCGAGCCGTACCGCGATCGGACGACCAGATCCCGACCGTCCACGGACGGCGATCCGGCGTGGCCGAGAGCTATGCTGGGTGGCGACGTCCCAGACCCCGGCGGCATGTGGTTGCTCCACACAGATGGCTGCGGGCAACGGGCTCTTGGTCCGGTCACCCGGCGCATCGCCCCGGAGGAAACCGGACCGTTTCCACGTCCGGCGCGGAAGGTGCCGGACCGGCCGCCGCTCCGCCCGCCTCCGCCGAACGTACGCCCGACCGTAGCGGAAGCGCGCCAAGAGGGGCCGGAAGCCCGGCGCCCCCTGTCTTCGCTGTCCGGGACGGTCTCCAGAACCGAGGCGTCATGCCCCTACCGCAGTTGAACGTCGACCTCATGGTCCTCCTCACCGCTGCCTCGGGAGGTGCGCGGTGACGGCCCGGCGGAGGCGTACCCAGGAGCCCGGTGACAGCGAGCCGTCCGGCGGGGGCGCGGTGCGCTTGCGCCGGGTGAACCGCCGGCTGGTGGAGGGGCTGCGCGAGGAGCTGGCGGATCTGTATATGCAGTGCTGCGCAACGGCGGCCACCGCGGAATCGCCCGGAGAGAGAACACCCGGAGAGAGAACACCGGGAGAGAAATCGCCCGGAGAGAAATCACCCAGGGGCGCATACCGCCGGCCCGATCGCTCACGCTTCCTGACCCGTCTCACCGCGGACATGCGCCGGCCCGGGTTCGCCATGGTGCTCGCGGAGGTGAACGGACTGGTGGGATGCGCCTACGGATTTCCGGTACGCGGCGACGGCTCATGGTGGCTCGATTCCGACGACGCGCTGCCGCTCGGCATGGAACAACTCACCCGGTCCGGCCGCGCTTTCGCGTTCACCGACATTCTGGTCCGGCCGCCGCCGCAAGGCCGGGAGCTGGCCCGTCGATTACAGAAACGGCTGCTGACCGACCACCGGGCGTCGCTCGGCGTGACATCGGTGGATCAAGCGGATGTCACGACCCTCGCCGTCCTCCGCTCGTGGGGATGGCTGGACGCCGGAGACGTCTGGAGGCCGGCCGGCCCCACGGTGTTCCGCGTACTGATCCTCCCCTTCGGGGAACAGACGCTCGCACGGCCGGACGGACTCGCCCGCCATGCCTGGACGAGGTGGCCCGACTGATGCCCGACAGCCGTTCAGCCCATATCCGGCTGCTGGTCGCCGAGCAGGCGGCCGTACGTGGTGCGCGGGTCGGCGTGGTGGACGTGTGCACCGCGGCGGTGGTCGCGCTGCCGATCGGCGGGGCCGGACTGTCCGCGATGTCCAGGGGCAGGGCGAGCCACCCGTTGTGCAGCACCGACCACATCAGCGAACAACTGGAGGAGCTACAGCTCACGCTGGGCGAAGGGCCCTGCGTGGATGCGTTCACGCAGGGCTCGGCCGTCCTGACACCTGATCTGCGGACCGGGGAACTCCAGAACCGCTGGCCCTTGTTCGTCGACGCCGCCCTGAGCGCCGGAGCACTCGCCGTCTTCGCGCTCCCCCTTCAGGTGGGGGCGATCAGCCCCGGAGTTCTGGACCTGTACGCCCAGGTCCCAGTGCGGTTGGACGCGGAAGAGCTGGCCGACGCGCTGGCGTTCGCCGATCTCGCGACCCTGGTGCTGCTCGACGCGCGGATCGACGAGACGGGCGGGCCACCCGGCGGACCCATCGAGGACCTCGGTGCCTACCGGGCGGAGATCGACCAGGCCACCGGCATGCTCACCGTCCAGCTCGGCGTCGGCATCGAAGAGGCCTTCGTCCGCCTCCGCGCCCACGCCTACGCCCACGAACGCCGCCTCGCCGAGGTGGCCGCCGACCTGGTCGCCCGTCGCCTCCGCTTCTCCCCCGGCACCGAGCCGGTCCAGGACCCCGCCGATCCCCATGGCGACGACGAACCGTTCGACGACCCCGATCCCCGCGCCCCCGACCCCCATGGCGACGCCGATCCGCATGATGCCGATCCGCATGACGACGACGATCCCCGCGACGACGACGATCCCCGTGACAGTGCTTGACGCCCTCACACGCTGCGCGGACGCAATGCGCCGCCCTTCCCGCCCCATCCCGGCGGGAACAGTCTCAACAGAGGTGCCACACGATGAATCAGCAACTCCTGGCCAAAACCTTCGTCGAGTTGGCGGACAACCTGGTCGCCGACTTCGACCTGATCGACTTCCTTCGCCTGCTGACCGACCGCTGTGTCGGCATGCTCGACGCGAGTGCGGCCGGCGTGCTGCTCGCGGACCGGAACGGCGAACTCCGCGTCATGGCCGCCTCCGACGAACAGGTACGCCTCCTGGAACTCTTCCAGCTCCAGAACGACGAAGGTCCCTGTCTCGACTGCTTCCGCACCGGCGCGCCCGTGACAGTCCCCGACCTGAGCGCCGTCACCGCACGCTGGCCGCGCTTCGCCGTACAGGCCCGCCGCAGCGGGTTCGGGGCGGTCCAGGCCCTGCCGATGCGCCTGCGGGACGAGGTCGTCGGCGCCCTGAACCTCTTCCGCGCCACCCCGGGCCCCTTCGACCCGGCCGCCACACCCCTCGCCCAGGCCCTGGCCGACGTCGCCACCATCAGCCTGCTGCAACAGCGCACCGCACACCGCAGCACCGTCCTCAACGAGCAGCTTCAGACGGCGCTGAACAGCCGCGTGCTGATCGAACAGGCCAAGGGAAAGCTGGCCGAACGCCAGGGCGTAGACATGGAACGGGCCTTCACCGCACTGCGCACCTACGCCCGCGCCCACAACCGCCGGTTGTCCGACGTGGCCCGCGCCTTCATCGACAACTCCGAGCCCCTCACCGGCCTGGGTTCCTGACCGCCGCCCAAAGCCCGCCGAACCAACGCCCCCCGGCACCCCACGGCCACACACGAACCCGTCCGTCATGGACACACGCAACCGCTTGACTCACAGTCAGCCGTGGATGTCAGAGGCCTCGTCGACAGGGCAGGAGACGTGTCAGGCCTGCGGTGAATGATCCCGGGTATGGGATACGAACTGCACATGACGCGCGCCTCGGACTGGTTGGACAGCGAGGAACGCCCCATCTCGCTGCACGACTGGCTTGAGTTTGCACACAACAGCGCGGCACTTCGGCAAGAAGGCCACCTCGACCTGCACAGCGTAGGCCGGCAGCCGGTGTTCACATGGGGCAGCCTTGACAGCGTCGCGGTCGGGCTCCATTGGTGCGAGGGACGAGTGATTCTGTCCGGGGCCCACGCACCTGGTGCGGACCTGGTCGGCTTGGCTGACCTCGCAGCCGGACTGTCCGCGAAGCTGATCGGCGACGAGGGGGAGCAGTACCCGGGATCTGTCCGCCGCGGCAACGAAGAGCCCTGAGCTTGGGAATCACCGGGCCGTCACGGAGGGGGTTGACGCTGACCAGCGCAAACGGCCTCTGGTGATTAATCGCGAGGCGTCGCGCTTGACTGCTCTCGACCGCTGGGATCCGCTCTTTCTGGCACGGATGTGGCACGGGCTTCCATCCGCTCTGACGGGTCGCGTCACCGACCCCGCACCCGACAGCAATGTCAACCGAACGGCCCAACATGACGTGTCGCCCACATGGATGAACAATTGGCTGAGTAGCGTCCCAACCGAGGCAATCTGTGAAAGGCGAACCAAATGCGCATTCGACGAATCCTCGCCGCAGTCTTCGCCACGGCAGCCCTCGCCGGACTCGGCCTCACAGGCGCCGCCACCGCCACCGCCAGCGTCACCCCGGCCAGCGTCACCCCGGCCAGCGTCACCCCGGGTGAGTGCACGGACGGCGGCGGAACGATCGATCGGTCGACGCCCGTGCTCCCGACCTGCAGAGGCGGTATGTACAACGGGCAGACGGTCGACTAAACCCCACTAGGGCCCGTTGTGAAAGTGGATCGGCGCCCCACAGCCACGCGTTGCGGGGCGCTCCCTCGCGAGCGTTCCCCCTCGGCTGACGGCTCAACGTACCTGGGAGGCGTGACGATCGCACACGGGCCCGATGAGGTCGGCGGGAGCGGCTTTGGGCTGGAGCCGCCATGGGGCGAGAGATCGGGGCCCGTACGCTGGTCGCGAATCGGGCAGTCTCTGGACCTGCCCGCAATAGCCCGGTGTGGGCCCCGATCTTCGAGGCTCGCCCCATGGTGGCTGCCTGAAGCCCAAGACCGGGAAGTTAGGGGCTGGCGGTGCTGGTCAGCAGGGTGACGTCGGTGGTCACGGTTGTTTTGTGCCCGACGCTGCCCTTGGTCTTGTTGTAGGCGTAGGGCGACAGGGTTCGTTTGACGCAGCGTGGGCTGGTGCGTGAACGGCGCCTGACGGGTGCGAGGTTGCGGACGTGGACCAGGGCTGAGACGAGGTCGGCCGGGTCCGGGGTTCTGGCGGTGATTACAGTCAGACGGACGGTGTGCAGGGCTGTGGTCAACGACAGCCGGTCCGGGTCGAGGTGAGCGGTGGTGGCGGCTTCGGCGATGGCCTGCTGGCTGGCCTGGTAGAGCACCAGCAAGTGCATAGAGTTCCTGCTCGACGCCGTCCACGGTGCGTGAACGCAGGACACGGTCTGCTCCGCGCAGGGTCACCTTCCTGCACCGGTTCGAGCCGTGCCCGCCGACGTGCACGACGCACCGGAACTACACGCGAGGGTGCCCGCAGCCCTGCACAAAGGACTGCACGCGGCACGCGAGCGCGTGCCCGGAACGCAAGGGCGGAGGCCTCGCCTTCACCCGCCCCAAGACCAAGAAGAGCCGGAACGAGGTGCCGATCCCGCCGCCGTTCATCCCCTACCTGCTTGAGCACAAGGCTCAACAGGGCGGAGCAAGGGGCGCTGCGGGTGAGTTGCGGCAAGAGAACGACGCGGTATTCACACGCCCGGACGGCCGACCACTCGACCCCCGCGCCGACTGGGAGGAATTCAAGGAACTGCTCGAAGAGGCGGGCATCAGCGATCGGCGCCTGTACGACGGGAGTCGCCACACTGCGGGCACGATCCTGAACGAGTTGGGGGTGGACATGCCTACGATCATGGAGATCCTCCGGCACACGCAGATCAGCCAGACACGCCGCTACGTGAAGGGTCGGTCCACCCTCTCGAAGGACGCCATGCGTCGCATCGGCGACGTCTTCCTGCCCGAGCCGGAACCCACTACTGAGACCAGAACTGAGACCCTAGACAGCAAGGCAGCCCGCGCCCGACGTCGGCGCCGCGTCCGCCAAAAGCAAAAGCCCCAGATCACGGCGAGTGAGTTCTGGGGCTTCCACAGAGCCGCCTTCGGGATTCGAACCCGAGACCTACGCATTACGAGTGCGTTGCTCTGGCCATCTGAGCTAAGGCGGCGCGCTGTCCGCACTATGGTGCGATCAGCAACGTCGGTAAGTCTACACAGTTTCGTGGGGTGCTCCGCACACCCCCCGGAGGCGGCCCCTCCGGGGGCTGCGGCAGGGCCTATGAGCAGCGCTTTCCCTCTGTCGGCGGGGTGCCCCGGAGCAGGTACGCGTCGATCGCGGAGTCGATGCACGTGCTGCCGCGGCCGTACGCCGTGTGGCCGTCGCCGTCGTACGTGAGCAGCCTCGCGGAGGACAGCTGGGAGGCCAGCGACTGCGCCCAGCGGTAGGGGGTCGCCGGGTCCCGGGTCGTGCCGACCACCACGATCGGCGCCGCCCCCTTCGCCTCGATGCGATGCGGTGCCCCCGTCGGCTTCACCGGCCAGTACGCGCAGTTCAGCGAGGCCCAGGCCAGCCCGTCGCCGAAGACCGGCGACGCCTTCCCGAACGACGGGAGCGCCTTCTCCACCTGGTCGGGCGTCGAGAACGCCGCCGGCAGGTCCAGGCAGTTCACCGCCGCGTTCGCGAACATCAGGTTGGTGTATTTACCGTCCGGGTCCCGCTCGTAGTAGCTGTCCGAGAGGGCGAGCAGACCCGCCCCGTCCTTGTCCTTCATCGCCGAGGTGAGCGCCTCGCGAAGCTGCTCCCAGGCCCCCTCGTCGTACATCGCCGCGATCACGCCCGTCGTCGCCAGGGACTCGCCCAGCTTGCGGCCGTCCGCGTCGCCCGTCGCGATGGGATGCGCGTCCAGCTGCCGGAAGAACGCCTTGAGGTTGTCGCCGGCCTGCTCGGGAGTGGTGTGCGCACCACCGAGCGGACAGTCCGTGCGCCGTACGCAGTCCTTCGCGAAGGACTGGAACGCCGTTTCGAAGCCCGCCGTCTGGTCCTCGTTCAGCTTGCGGGCGGACAGGGAGGGGTCCATCGCACCGTCCAGGACCATCCGACCCACGCGCTCCGGGAACAGTCCCGCGTACGTCGCCCCGAGGAACGTCCCGTACGACGCCCCTACGTACGTCAGCTTCTGGTCGCCCAGCGCCGCGCGCAGGATGTCCATGTCGCGGGCCGCCTCGACCGTGGACACATGGCGCAGCAGCTCCGGCGAGCGCCGGCCGCACCCCTCCGCGAAGTGCTGGTACGCGTCGACCAGTTGGTTCGTCTCCCGCTGGTCGTCCGGGGTCATGTCCGTCTGCGTGAACGTGTCCATCTGGCGGCCGGTGAGGCATTCCACCGGCTCGCTGCGGGCCACGCCCCGCGGGTCGACGGCCACCATGTCGTAACGAGCGCGCACCTCAGCGGGGTAGCCGATGCCCGCGTACTGCTGGAGGTAGCCGACCGCCGAGCCGCCCGGGCCGCCCGGGTTGACCAGCAGCGAGCCGAGGCGCTCGCCCGGTCCCGTGGCCTTCTTGCGGGCGACGGCCAGGCTGACGTCGCCCGAGGCCGGCTTGGCGTAGTCGAGGGGCGCCTTCATCGTGGCGCACTCGAAACCGGGGACACCGCAGCTGCGCCAGGTCAGCTTCTGCCCGTAGTACGGCGCCAGCGTCGACGGCGTGGACCGGGGCAACGCGGCCAGCGCCGCCTCGGCCGTCGTCCCGGTCGAACTCCCGGAGGAGCAGGCGGAAAGGAGCAGCGCGGCGGCGGCGAGGAACACGCCCCCCGTCCGCGTCGAACGTAGGGACCGGGACCGGAGGAGGCGGGACTGCCCGGAAGTGCGCCTGGTGTCCATCTCGTGAGCGTAACCCTGAGCGATGGATTGATCGCTATCGGTGGCGGATGAACTTCGTACGAGTGATGGCGTCAACGCGTCCAACTCCCTCGACCCGCTGTCGTCCCCCCTGAGGTCCCGAGGACGCCACGGCCCTCACCCCGCCCGCAGTGCCATCGTCATCGCCTCCACCGCCAGCAGAGGGGCCACATTGCGGTCCAGGGCGTCCCGGCACGCGGCGATCGCGTCGATGCGGCGGAGTGTGGCCTCCGGTGAGCTGCCGCGGGCGAGGCGCTCCAGGGCGTCCTCGGCGTCCGTGTTGGCGAGGGCCAGGCGGGAGCCGAGCTGGAGGGCGAGGACGTCGCGATAGAAGCCCGTCAGCTCGGTCAGGGCCAGGTCCAGGCTGTCGCGCTGCGTACGCGTTCTCCGGCGCTTCTGCTTGTCTTCCAGGTCCTTCATCACGCCCGCGGTGCCGCGCGGCATCCGACCGCCCTGTGCCCCGCCGAGCGCCGCCCTCATCTCCTCGGTCTCCTTCACGTCGACTTCCTCGGCGAGCTGCTTGGAGTCGGCCGTGGCGGCGTCGACCAGCTCCTGGGCCGCCTTGAGGCAGCCGCCGATGTCCTCGACCCGCAACGGCATTTTCAGCACGGCGGCCCTGCGCTCCCGCGCGCGCGGGTCGGTGGCCAGGCGGCGGGCACGGTCGACATGGCCCTGCGTGGCGCGGGCCGCGGCGTACGCGGCCTCCGGCTCGATGCCGTCCCGGCGTACGAGCATGTCCGCGACGGCGTCCACGGAAGGTGTGAGCAGGTTCAGGTGGCGGCAGCGGGAGCGGATCGTCGGCAGGACGTCCTCCACGGAGGGGGCGCACAGCAGCCAGACCGTGCGGGGGGCGGGCTCCTCCACTGCCTTCAGGACCGCGTTGGCCGACTTCTCGTTCAGCCGCTCGGCGTCCTCCACGAGGATCACCTGCCAGCGTCCGTTGGCCGGAGACGTGAACGACTTGCGCACGGTGTCCCGCATGTCGTCGGCGAGGATCTGCGTGCCCACGGCGGCGACCGTGCTGACGTCGGCGTGGGTGCCGAGCAGGGCCGTATGGCAGCCGTCGCAGAAGCCGCAGCCGGGGATGCCGCCCAGCGCGCGGTCGGGGCTCACGCACTGGAGCGCCGCGGCGAAGGCACGCGCGGCCGTGGTGCGGCCCGCGCCGGGCGGGCCCGTGAACAGCCAGGCGTGCGTCATCTTCGACGCCTCGGGCGGCGGAGTGCCGGCGGTGGCCGCGGTGACCAGGGCGTCGGCGTCACGGGCAGCCGCGGCGAGCTGCTCGCTCAGCTTCTCCTGGCCCACCAGGTCGTCCCACACGGGCATGGGGCACCACCGTTCCGTCGCACGTCCGTCGCACTTCGCCCTACCTCACCCATTGTGCGGGTAGCCACTGACAACGCGTCCGCCGACCGCGCTCAGCCCCGGCCGACCCGGCCACGGGCCTGTCATACGGGCCTGTCATACGTATGGGGCCGTACATATCCGTACGACCCCATACAAACCGGCATACAAGCCGGCACACCCCGTACGCCTCAGCCCCGACGGCCGCCCGGCCCGCGCTCGTCGTCCGTGTCGTCGTCGCGCGGGCCCAGCAGCTCGTCCGCCAGCGTGGGCAGATCGTCCAGCGGGGTCTCCTCCGCCCAGTCCGAGCGGGGCCGCCGCCGCGCCACGCCCTCACTGTCGACCTGCGGAAGCTCGCGCGTACGGTCGTCGCCCGCGTCGGGCCGCCCGGCCGGACGCTCGTCGCGGAAGAAGCCCGGCGGCACCCGGTCCGACGGGTCACCCGCACGCCCGCCCGGCCCCGCGTCCCGGACGGGAGGAAGCACGGCCGTCTCATCGGCGGCGCCCGACGGCACCGGCGGCAGCACCGTGGTCTCATCGGCCGCGCCCTGAGGCTCCGGAGGCTTCGGCAGCGTGGCCGTCGTCTCCGAGTCCGCCGCACCCGGCCGCACCGGCGGCAGCACGGCGGTCTCGTCCACCGGCCCACCCGTCGCGTTCGACGGCGTCACCACCGGCGTCGGAACGGTCGTCTCGTTCTCGGACGGCCTGGACGGCCTGGACGGCGAAACCCCGGCACCGGCGACCTTCGGCGCATCGGGCCTACCAGGCGCGACCCCGGTGGACGCGGAAGCCGCGGCCGTCGTGGCGGCAGCCGCCGCCTCCGCCGCGGCCCTCCGGGCCTCCTCCGCCCGCAGCAGCGCCTCCTCGGCCTTGCGCTGCTTCTCCAGTCGGCGTTCCTCGGCCTCGGCCCGCAGCCGCTCCTCCTCCGCGGCCTGCTTGCGCCGCCGTTCCTCCGCGACGCGCCTGCGCTCCTCCTCGGCGGCCCGCGCCTGCTCCTCCGCGAGGAGCCGCACCCGCTCCTCCTCGGCACGCCGGCGCGCTTCCTCAGCCCGCTGCCGGGCCTCCTCCGCCTGCCGTTCGGCCTCGCGCCGCTGCGCTTCCTCCAGCTCGCGCTGCTTGCGCTCCTCCTCCTCGGCCCTGAGCTTGGCGAGCTGCTCCAGGCGCTCGCGCTCCAGCCGCTCCTCCTCGGCCTTGCGCGCGGCCTCCTCCTCGGCCTTGCGCCGGGCTTCCTCCTCCGCCTTGCGCCGGGCCTCCTCCTGGGCCCGCACCTCGGCCTCGGAGAGAGGCAGCAGCGTGTCGAGCCGGTGCCGGATGACCGTGGTGACCGCCTCGGGCTCCTGCCCGGCGTCGACGATCAGATAGCGCCCGAGGTCGGCGGCGGCCAGCGTGAGGAACCCGGACCGCACGCGCGCGTGGAACTCGGCGGGCTCCGACTCCAGCCGGTCCGGCGCCTCCGTGAAGCGCTCCCGCGCGGTCTCCGGCGCGACGTCGAGCAGCACCGTCAGATGCGGTACGAGACCGTTCGTCGCCCATCGTGAGATCCGCGCGACCTCGGTCGGGGAGAGATCGCGGCCCGCACCCTGGTACGCCACCGAGGAGTCGATGTACCGGTCGGAGATCACGACCGCGCCCCGCTCCAGCGCCGGCCGCACCACCGTGTCCACGTGCTCGGCGCGGTCGGCCGCGTACAGCAGCGCCTCGGCCCGGTGCGAGAGCCCGGCGGAGGACACATCCAGCAGGATCGACCGCAGCCGCTTGCCCACCGGCGTCGCGCCCGGCTCACGGGTCACCACGACCTCGTGCCCCTTGGCCCTGATCCACTCGGCGAGGGCCTCGGCCTGCGTCGACTTCCCGGCCCCGTCGCCGCCCTCCAGGGCGATGAAGAAACCGGAAGCGGCCGAGGTCTGCACCGGGTCGTCACCGCCGCGCAGCGCGTCCCGCAGATCGTGCCGCAGCGGCACCCCGGAGCGGTCGTCGACCTTGGCCAGCACGAGCGCGGCGACCGGCAGCAGCAGCGCGCCGACCAGCATCAGCGTGAAGGCGGCGCCGCCGTGCGCGAACACGAACTTGCCGTTCTCCAGCCGATGCGGCCCGATCGCCGCCGCCACAACGGGCGCGACCAGGGCGGCGACCGCCACGAAGACCCGTACGACCGCGTGGAGGTGTTCGGTGGTCCGCGCGCGCCGGTATTCCTCGGCCTCCTGGTCGAGCAGGGTGTGCCCGGTGTTCGCGGCGACACCCGCGCCGACACCGGCGAGGCCCACGATCAGCAGCACGGTGGTGACGTCCGGGACGAGTCCGGCGGCGAGCAGCGCGATCCCGGTGAAGGCGATCGCCAGGGCGAGCAGCCGGCGCCGGGACAGCGACGGGAGCACCGAGGGCGCGGTGCGGATACCGATGACGACACCGCCGGTCAGCGCGAGCACCAGCAGCCCGTAGGTCACCGGCCCGCCGCCCAGGTCCTTGGCCTGCAGCACGGAGACGGCGACGGCGGCCGCGATCGCCGCGGCGACGGCCGCGCAGGCCAGGACCAGATGCGGGATCGCTCCGGTGCGCCCCTTGTCGATGCCGGTGCCCGTCTTGGGGCGGCGCAGGCCCTCGAGCGGCGACCGCGCGCGCGGGGTGCGTACGTCCGGCAGCTCGACGAAGGTGATCACCGAGAGCGAGGCCGCGAACAGGCCGGCGGCGACATACGAAGCGAGCGCCGCCTGGTGCTGGGCGAACCAGTCGATCCCGGCGCCCAGCAGATTGTTGAGCAGCGACACGACGACGAGCGTGGCGGCCGCGAGCGGCACCGCGACGAATCCCGTGCGCAGCGACAGGCGGCGCAGCGCGTCCATGTGGTCCGGCAGCGGGCGCACCGTGGCGCCCTCGAGCGGGGGCGCGGGCAGCAGCGCGGGCGCCGCGCTCTCGCGGCACACCGTCCAGAAGCGCTCGGCGACTCCGGTCACGAAGGCGGTCACCAGGAGGACGGCGAGCGCGTCGTCCGGCGTCCAGTCGATCCACAGGGGGGCGACGATCAGGAGCGCGGCGCGCACCCCGTCCGCGCCGATCATCGTCCAGCGGCGGTCGAGCGGGCCCTCCTGCGAGGTCAGCGAACTGAGCGGGCCGAGCAGTACGGCCCCGAAGAGCAGGGTGGCCAGCACGCGTGCCCCGAAGACGGCGGACACGGCCAGGGCGACTCCCCGGTAGTCGCCGCCGAAGGAGCCCTCGACGATCGCCGCCTGAAGGGCGAGGACGACCAGGGTGAGCAACGCCAGTGCGTCGCCGACTCCTCCCACGAGTTGCGCGCTCCATAGCCGCTTCAGCTGCGGCCGGCGCAGCAGGGAGCGGACGGCACGCTCGCGGGAGTCTGCGACCAGGGCGTCGTCGGGGGCGGGATGGTGGGCCGTTGGCTGCTCGGCTCGCGTCATCCTGACAGCCTATCCGGCGGCGGGGCCTCCCCGGAGGGGCGGCCGAACATGTGGACGCCTCCACACCAGAAGGTGTGGAGGCGTCCACAATTCACAGAAGCGTGCCCACCGTGCGGGCCCACCATGAGGGCTCGCCGTGAGTGCTCGCCGTGAGGGATCACCCAGGGGCACTCGCACCCCTGTGGGCGCCCTCACCGGCGCTCAGCCCTCCGTCGGACTCAGTCCTCGGCCGCGGCCTTGGAAGCCGTCGTCTTCTTGGCGACCGTCTTCTTGGCCGTCGTCTTCTTGGCGGCCGTCTTCTTCGCCGCGGTCGTCTTGGCGGCCGTCTTCTTGGCCGGTGCCTTCTTCGCCGGCGCCTTCTTGGCCGGTGCCTTCTTCGCCGTCTTCTTGGCGGGGGCCTTGGCCCGCTTCTCGGCGAGCAGCTCGTAGCCGCGCTCCGGAGTGATCTCCTCGACGCTGTCGCCGGACCGCAGTGTCGCGTTGGTCTCGCCGTCGGTGACGTACGGCCCGAAACGGCCGTCCTTGACGACGACGGGCTTCCCGCTGACCGGGTCCTCGCCCAGCTCCTTCAGCGGCGGCTTGGCGGCCGCACGGCCACGCTGCTTGGGCTGGGAGTAGATCTCCAGCGCCTCTTGGAGGGTGATGGTGAAGAGCTGGTCCTCGGACTGCAGCGAACGCGAGTCCGTGCCCTTCTTCAGGTACGGCCCGTAGCGCCCGTTCTGCGCGGTGATCTCCACGCCCTCGGCGTCCTTGCCGACGACGCGCGGCAGGGACATCAGCTTGAGCGCGTCGTCCAGCGTCACCGTGTCCAGGGACATCGACTTGAACAGCGAGGCGGTACGCGGCTTGACCGCGTTCTTGCCGGTCTTCGGGGTGCCCTCGGGGAGCACCTCGGTGACGTACGGGCCGTAGCGGCCGTCCCTGGCGATGATCTGGTGGCCCGTCGCCGGGTCGGTGCCCAGCTCGAAGTCGCCGCTCGGCTTGGCGAGCAGTTCCTCCGCGAGGTCGACGGTCAGCTCGTCGGGCGCGAGGTCCTCGGGCACATCCGCGCGCTGGTGGTTCTCGGAGTCCTTCTCGCCGCGCTCGATGTAGGGCCCGTAGCGCCCGACCCGCAGCACGATGTCGTTGCCCACGGGGAACGACGACACCTCGCGGGCGTCGATCGCGCCCAGGTCGGTCACCAGTTCCTTGAGGCCGCCGAGGTGGTCCCCGTCGCCGTTGCCGGCGTCCGCGGCACCGCCCGTGCCCGCGCCCTCGCCGAAGTAGAACCGCTTCAGCCACGGCACGGCCTGCGCCTCGCCGCGCGCGATGCGGTCGAGGTCGTCCTCCATCCTGGCGGTGAAGTCGTAGTCGACGAGCCGCCCGAAGTGCTTCTCCAGGAGGTTGACCACGGCGAACGACAGGAAGGACGGCACCAGGGCCGTGCCCTTCTTGAAGACGTAACCGCGGTCGAGGATCGTGCCGATGATCGACGCGTACGTCGACGGGCGGCCGATCTCGCGCTCTTCCAGCTCCTTGACCAACGACGCCTCGGTGTAGCGGGCCGGGGGCTTGGTGGCGTGCCCGTCGACCGAGATCTCCTCGGCAGACAGCGGGTCGCCTTCGCCGACCTGCGGCAGCCGGCGCTCGCGGTCGTCGAGCTCGGCGTTCGGGTCGTCCGCGCCCTCGACGTATGCCTTCAGGAAGCCATGGAAGGTGATCGTCTTGCCGGACGCGCTGAACTCGACGTCACGGCCGTCGGCCGCCGTGCCAGCGATCTTCACCGTGACCGAGTTTCCGGTCGCGTCCTTCATCTGGGAGGCGACGGTCCGCTTCCAGATCAGCTCGTAGAGCTTGAACTGGTCGCCGGTCAGGCCCGTCTCGGCCGGGGTGCGGAAACGATCACCCGAGGGGCGGATCGCCTCGTGCGCCTCCTGCGCGTTCTTGACCTTCCCGGCGTACGTGCGCGGCTGCGCCGGCAGGTAGTCGGCGCCGTACAGCTGCGTGACCTGGGCACGGGCCGCGGCGACCGCCGTGTCCGAGAGGGTCGTGGAGTCCGTACGCATGTAGGTGATGAAGCCGTTCTCGTACAGCTTCTGCGCCACCTGCATGGTCGCCTTCGCCCCGAAGCCGAGCTTGCGGGAGGCCTCCTGCTGGAGCGTCGTCGTACGGAACGGGGCGTACGGCGAGCGGCGGTACGGCTTGGACTCGACCGAGCGGACCGCGAAGTTCGTGTTCTCCAGGGCGGTGGCCAGCGCACGGGCGTTGGTCTCGTCCAGGTGGAGCGTGTTGGCGCTCTTCAGCTGCCCCAGCGAGTCGAAGTCGCGGCCCTGGGCGACCCGCTTGCCGTCGACCGTGGCCAGGCGGGCGACCAGGGACGAGGGGTCACTGGCGTCGCCGGCGCGGCCGGTGCCGAAGGTGCCGGTCAGGTCCCAGTACTCGGCGGAGCGGAAGGCGATGCGCTCGCGCTCCCGCTCGACGACCAGGCGGGTCGCCACGGACTGGACCCGGCCTGCCGACAGGCGCGGCATGACCTTCTTCCACAGGACCGGCGAGACCTCGTAGCCGTAGAGACGGTCGAGGATGCGGCGGGTTTCCTGGGCGTCGACCATGCGCTGGTTGAGCTCGCGCGGGTTGGCGACGGCGCTGCGGATCGCGTCCTTGGTGATCTCGTGGAAGACCATCCGGTGGACCGGGACCTTGGGCTTCAGGACCTCGAGGAGGTGCCACGCGATGGCTTCGCCCTCGCGGTCCTCATCGGTGGCGAGGAAGAGCTCGTCGGAATCCTTCAGCAGGTCCTTGAGCTTCTTGACCTGGGCCTTCTTGTCGGCGTTGACCACATAGATGGGCTGGAAGTCGTGCTCGACGTCCACGCCGAGGCGGCGCACCTCGCCGGTGTACTTCTCCGGCACCTCCGCGGCACCGTTGGGGAGGTCGCGGATGTGCCCGACGCTCGCTTCGACGACATAGCCGGGGCCGAGGTAGCCCTTGATCGTCTTCGCCTTGGCAGGCGACTCGACGATGACGAGTCGGCGGCCGCCGTGTGCGGTGTCGCTGGTCGGGGACAACTTCGCTCTTCTCTCCGGTCGACGCAGGGGGTCTCTCCCCAGGCCTTGATCCCGGGGGTCGGGTCGTGCTGACGCTGCGGAGTGTGACGGTACATCCCGCCCCCGTGTCAAACGGGAAAAGCCCGCAACGGCCACTCGAACGGTAACCCGACTACCGCCATTCCTGCCGCCCGGCGTCGCCACCAGCCCTGTCGCCCCTATCCGGAGGGTGACTTCCCAGTTACTGGAGCGGCGGCCGTCCGGCGGCCCGGACCCGGCCCGAAGCCCTGAACGACCGGCCTGTCAGAGGTGCGTGAAGCACCACGCGCCGAGGACGAGGGCGGACACCGCGGCGAGACCCGCGAGGGTGGCCGATGCGACGGGGTTCACATCGTGGGCGACAGGGGCGCGATGCCGGACCCGGCTCACGGTCCAGGTCAGCAGCCCGCCGCCGAACAGGGCGAATACCGTCCCCGCGAAGATCGCCGGTCCGCTCTCCATGCCCCACTTCCTCCCGTCCCGGCCGGCTCTCCGTGAGCTGTCCCCCGGAGAAACCCGGCCCAGGAACGGGAGGCTGGCACGGGCGGGAAGCGGACGCGCGAACCCCGGGTGAACGCAGGGCGGACGCACCGTGTCACGGCTCATACCGCGCCGGGCGCGGATATCTTCCCGCTCGTCTCGGCACCGTCGGAACGACGCACCGTGCACACCACCTTGTCGAATCCGTCGTTCCAGTCCTCCTTGTCGGCGACCCAGCCGAACACCTGACGCGCGGGACCCGGCGCCCAACTCGACTCGAACTTGTTGCCGCAGAGCTTGTTGCCGTTGTCGACGCCCTTCTTGTAGTCCATGTTCTTCGGCGCGGACACGGCACCGATGACCTGGTCGGTGTGCGGCTGGGCGCAGTCGCTGAGCGGCGCCTTGTAACTGTCCTTCTCCTCCTTGTAGATCCAGCAGTCGCCGATGCTCATCTGACCGACCCACAAGTCCGTGCCCGTGTCGCGGAAACGGCCCACCTCGCCGCCTATCGCGGCATGGCGGCCGAGTACGAGACATGCCGTACCGCCGCTGGCCGCGGTGAAGCCCTCCTTGGTCGGCGCAACGGCGTAGACACCCGCGTCGGGCAGCGCGTCGGCGGTGGCCTGGCTCTGGCCGGCGCAGCGCCGGGCACCCCGGTCGCGGGCGTCGGCGTAGTCGGTGGCCGTGTCGACCGCGACCACTTGACCGTCCGGCCAGTCGTCGGCGCAGTCCACGACGCCGAGGTTGGGCACGGACTTGAAGGCCGCCCCCGACCACACCGCCCGGACGCAGTCACCGGCCTGCAACGGCTCCGTGAGACCGACCTGTTCGCCGTACGGCAGCACCGGTCCCGCCGGCTTCGTGGACTGCGGCCCCGACACCGGTGGTGACTTCTTGGCCCGCTGGCCCGTCGTGCCGCCCCCGTCGCCCGTCGGCCCGCCGGTCAGCGAGAGCGCGGCCCAGATGCCACCGGTGACCACGAGGGCGGCGGCCACAACGAGGGCCACGAGGGCGGCCGCCGACTTCCTGCGGGGTGACGGCCGGGGTGGGAAGTACGCCGGACCACCCTCGTACGCCGCGGGGGCACCCGTCCCCGCGTAGGGCGACGAGGGGCTGCTCGCGTACGGATTCCCGGGGTCGTACGGGCCACTCGGAGGCGTCGGCCGCCAGGGGTTGTACGCCGACGGGCTGCCCGGAGGCGTACCAGGACCGCCCGCCGGTGTCTGTGGTGTGTGCGGGGTATGCGGGGTCCGCGGCGCACCCGGTGTCTGCGGCGTCCCGGGAGCCGAAACCTGCGGTGCTCCTGGTGCCCCCGGTGCCGTGGTCGCGCCCTCGGCCGAGGGCGGACTCACGGACGGCGTGCCGGACGGCGGGCCGAAGCCGTCCGGGGGCGGACCGAAACCCTGCGGAGGCGGACCGAAGCCCTGCCCCACAGAGGGCGCGGACCCCCACCCCGGCGGTGGCCCGAATCCCTCCCCCGGCGCTGCCCGCGCCACCGCCTCCAGGCCCCGCGCGACGGCCTCGGGTGCCAGACGCCGTACCGGATCCTTGATCAGCAGCCCGTGCAGTACGGCGCCCAGTTCACCGGCGCGGACCGGTGGGGTGGGCTCCTCGCCGAGGAGGGCCGTCAGAGTCGCGTACTCGCCGTGCCGGTCGAAGGGACCGCGTCCCTCCACCGTCGCGTAGAGCGTGGCACCCAGGGAGAACAGGTCGGCGGCCGGGGTGGGCGGCTCGCCGCGGGCCCGCTCGGGGGCGAGATAGCCGGGGGTGCCGAGAATGCCGGCGGTGGCGGTCAGCCGGGGCTCGCGGGACTCGGGCTGGAGCGCGATGCCGTAGTCGGTGAGCAGGACGCGCGCGTAGGGGTCGCCCGACGCGTCCGGCGCCAGAAGGATGTTGGCCGGTTTCACATCCCGGTGGAGGATGCCGATCCGGTGTCCCGCGGTGAGCGCGTCGAGGACGGCGACCCCGATCCGTGCGGTCCGCGCGGGGGTGAGGGGTCCCGACCGCCGTACGACCGCCTGAAGGTCGATCGCGTCCGGCACGTGCTCCATGACGATCCACGGCAGCCCCTCGTGCACCACCACGTCGTGCACCGTCGCCACGTGCGGGTGGCCGCGCAGCCGCGCCGCGTTGCGGGCCTCGCTCCGCGCCCGCGCGATGCGCTGCACGGGCTCGCTCGCGTCGATCGGCAGGTCCGGCAGCGCGATCTCCTTCACCGCGACTTCGCAGGCCAGCTCCGCGTCGTACGCGAGCCAGACCCGGCCCATGCCGCCCGCGCCGAGCGTCCGCAGCAGGCGGTACCGCCCGCTGATGATCCGGCCTTCGCCCTGCTCCGGCGTCTCCCCCGCCATCGCGCCTCCCCCGAGACAGCGCGCCTCCCCCGAGGACGCGTGGATTCTGTCTCTTGAAGGTAGCTTCGCACGCACCACTGACAGGAGCCCTTTTGCGGACCAATCCCGTCAAAGCGGGCGCATGCGGCTCAGTGGTGCGGACCCGCCCCAGCGGCTTCGCACGGCAGTGCCGACGCGCCCCGGCCCGGGGTCACTCCACCGGATCCAGGAACCCCTGCTCCACCAGCAGCCGGATCTGGGCGGGCGTGCGGTCGCGCAGCAGCACGGGGTCCTCGCCGACCAGTTGGGCGATGGCGTCGAGGATGCGCCCGGCGCTCAGGGTGCCGTCGCACACACCGGCGAAGCCCGCCCCGACCGTGTCCACCTTGGTGGCCCGGCGCATCCCGCGGTGCTGGCGCAGCACCACGTGCTCGGGGTCCTCGGCACCGGGCAGGCCGACCTGTTCCTGGACGACCTCGGCGGCGAGCTTGAAGTGCCCGGCGAGCAGGGCCGCGTCGTCCGTCGCCCGCAGATAGTCGACGCGGTCGAAGTGCGCGCGCACGGCCTCACCGAGCGGCTGTTCGATGGAGTGCGGCCATTCCTCGACCGTCACCGAGGGCTCGACCGCGCCCGTCTTCCGCAGGGTGATCCAGCCGAAGCCCACCGACTTGACCTTGCGCGCCTCGAACTCGTCGAGCCACGCGTCGTACCGCGCCTGGTACTCGACCGGGTCGCTGCGATGGTCGCCCGCGTCCCGGAGCCACAACTCGGCGTACTGCGTGACGTCCTGCACCTCGCGCTGCACGATCCAGGCGTCGCAGCCGCGCGGCACCCACGAGCGCAGCCGGTCCTGCCAGTCCTCGCCCTCAACGTGCTGCCAGTTGGCGAGGAACTGCGCGTACCCGCCCTCGGTCAGCCGGTCGCCCGCCTGCTGGACGAGTGTGCGGCACAGGTCGTCCCCGCCCATCCCGCCGTCGCGGTACGTGAGCCGGGCGCCCGGAGAGATCACGAAGGGCGGGTTCGACACGATCAGGTCGTATGTCTCGTCGGCGGCGATCGGCTCGAAGAGGGAGCCCTCACGCAGGTCGGCGGCCGGTGCGCCGGAGAGCGCGAGGGTGAGCGCGGTGGTGTGCAGCGCGCGCGGGTTGAGGTCGGTCGCGGTCACGCGCGTGGCGTGCCGTGCGGCGTGCAGTGCCTGGATCCCGGAGCCGGTGCCGAGGTCGAGGGCGGCGGCGACGGGGGTACGCACGGTGATCCCGGCGAGCGTGGTGGACGCCCCGCCGACGCCGAGGACGACGCCCTCGTCCCGGCTGCCGATCCCGCCCGCCCCGCCGACCGCGCACCCCAGGTCGGAGACGATGAACCAGTCCTCGCCGTCGGGCCCCCCGTACGGCCGGATGTCGACGGCGGCGGCGACCTCGTCCCCGCCGACGCCGGTCAGCCAGCCGGCTTCCAGGCAGGCGTCGACGGGCAGGACGTCCGCCACGCGCGCGTGCGGCACGGGCTGCTGCAACAGAAACAGCCGCACGAGCGTTTCCAGCGGCGTGTCGCCACGGGTGGCCCGCAGGGCGGGCACGACCTCGCTGCGGGCGAGCGCCGCGTACGCGGGAGCGCCGAGCAGCTCGAGCAGCCCGTCGGCGGTGAAGGAGGCGCCGAGCAGGGCGTCCCGCAGCCGGGCGGCGACGTCGGGACGGTCGGCGGAGGGCAGGGGCGACAGGGCGGAGTTACTCACGCCCCCATTGTGTCCGTTCCTGCCGACATCGCACGCCCTCCTGTGGACAACCGAAGGCGGTGTGGGCACGCACGCGTACCGGCACCTCCTTCGGCTGTCCGGACGATCGCCCTCTTCAGGCCGGCTCTCCTCAGCCCTGCGTCCCCTTCAGGCCGGCTCTCCTCAGCCCTGCGCCCTCTTCGGGTCAGCCCTTCGTCGCCGAGGCCGGCGCCGACGCGGACTTGCAGCTCGCCTGCTGGGCCATCGCCTTGCCGACGTCGCCCTCCTCGAGGTTGTTGAGGGCGTCGCTGCCGCTCTTGCTCAGCTTCTCCAGCTGGGTGGCGACACCCTTGAGACCGTCGGCGAACTTCGCCTGGTTCTTGGTGTCGAGCTCGTCCGTCTGCTTCTTCAGGTCGGCGTAGGCGGAGGACAGGTCGTCGAGTTCCTTGACCGCGTTCGCCTGCTTGGTCTTGCCGTTCTCGACATCGGGGGCCCCGGCCTTGTCGACGGCGTTCGCCATCGCCTTGTAGGCGTCGGAGATGTCCTGGAAGGCCTGCGAGTCGGTCTTCTGGACGTCGGCGGGCGCGCTGTTGTCCGAGGTCTCCTTCTGGATCGCGGTATTCGCGGCCTCGATCTTCTTCGCCTGTGGCTGCACCGCGTCACAGACCTGCTTGGCCCAGGAGTTCAGCTTGTCGCTGCCACCGTCGTCGCTACTACTGCATCCCGACAGCGCCAGTACCAGTACCGCACCGCCGGACAGCGCGGCCGCGAGCTTCTTGTTCACCGGATTGGTCCCTTCCATGGCTCTCGGCCCCGGAACATACACGCCAAGTGGGCGACGACCGTATGTCGAACGTCCGCTTAATAACCTATTGAAGCCATTTGCACCAAGCGAGAGAAGGCTCACGGAAAGGGCGCGAACATGAGCAGGGCGAGCGGACGGCGCGTCAGTGCGCGCCGCCTGCCCGCCCGTTGGCCCGTATCTGACCAGGCATGAGGCCAGGTGTCGTAAGACGGCCTACGAAACCACCGCTGGGTCAGCCGACTTGGTCACCCGCTCCGCGTTGCCTTCGTCACCCACGGCGATCCCACGCCGCTTGGAGATGTACACCGCGCCCACGATCACAAGGATCGAGAGCACGGCGATGGCGATCCGCACGCCGAGGTTCTTGTCCTCGCCGTACGAGAACTTGACGACCGCGGGCGCGATGAGCAGCGCGACCAGGTTCATCACCTTCAGGAGCGGGTTGATCGCGGGTCCCGCGGTGTCCTTGAACGGGTCGCCGACCGTGTCGCCGATCACCGTCGCGGCGTGGGCCTCGCTGCCCTTGCCGCCGTGGTGGCCGTCCTCCACGAGCTTCTTCGCGTTGTCCCAGGCACCGCCGGAGTTGGCGAGGAAGACCGCCATCAGCGTGCCGGTGCCGATCGCGCCCGCCAGATACGCGCCGAGCGCTCCGACACCGAGCGTGAACCCGATGGCGATGGGCGCCAGCACGGCGAGCAGACCCGGAGTGGCCAGCTCGCGCAACGCGTCCTTGGTGCAGATGTCGACAACCCTGCCGTACTCGGGCTGCTCCGTGTAGTCCATGATCCCGGGGTGCTCGCGGAACTGCCGCCGCACCTCGTAGACCACGGCCCCCGCGGACCGCGAGACCGCGTTGATCGCCAGCCCCGAGAAGAGGAAGACGACCGCGGCGCCCGCGATGAGGCCGACCAGGTTGTTGGGCTGAGAGATGTCCATCATCAGGTTCATCGGAGCACCCGCGCCCGAGACCTTCTCGCCCACGTCGTTCGCCGCCGTGGTGATCGCGTCCCGGTACGAGCCGAAGAGCGCCGAGGCCGCGAGGACGGCCGTGGCGATGGCGATGCCCTTGGTGATGGCCTTGGTGGTGTTGCCCACGGCGTCCAGGTCGGTGAGCACCTGCGCGCCCGCGCCCGTGACGTCACCGGACATCTCGGCGATGCCCTGCGCGTTGTCGGAGACCGGACCGAAGGTGTCCATCGCGACGATCACGCCGACCGTGGTGAGCAGACCGGTGCCGGCCAGCGCCACCGCGAACAGCGCCAGCATGATCGACGTACCGCCGAGCAGAAACGCCCCGTACACGCCGAGGCCGATCAGCAGGGCGGTGTAGACGGCCGACTCCAGACCGACGGAGATACCGGCGAGGACGACGGTGGCGGCGCCGGTGAGCGAGCTCTTGCCGATGTCCCGTACGGGTCGTCGGGTCGTCTCGGTGAAGTAGCCGGTCAGCTGCTGGATCAGGGCGGCCAGCACGATGCCGATCGCCACCGCGACCATCGCGAGGATCCGCGGATCGCCGTCCTTGGCCCGGATCGCCACGTCCGTGACTCCGTCGAGGTCGGCGTACTTCCCCGGCAGATAGACGTAGACGGCCACGGCCACCAGGGCCAGCGAGAACACCGCGGAGACGAAGAAACCACGGTTGATCGCGGACATGCCGCTGCGGTCGGCGCGGCGCGGGGCCACGGCGAAGATGCCGATCATCGCGGTGAGTACGCCGATCGCGGGCACGATCAGCGGGAAGGCGAGCCCGGAGTCACCGAACGCCGCCTTGCCGAGGATCAGCGCGGCGACGAGGGTCACGGCGTACGACTCGAAGAGGTCGGCCGCCATGCCCGCGCAGTCGCCGACGTTGTCGCCCACATTGTCGGCGATGGTCGCGGCATTGCGCGGGTCGTCCTCCGGAATGCCCTGCTCGACCTTGCCGACCAGGTCGGCGCCGACGTCGGCGGCCTTGGTGAAGATGCCGCCGCCGACACGCATGAACATGGCGATCAGGGCAGCCCCGAGGCCGAAGCCCTCGAGCACCTTCGGCGCGTCGGCCGCGTAGACCAGCACCACACAGGAGGCGCCCAGCAGACCGAGCCCCACCGTGAACATGCCGACGACGCCGCCCGTGCGGAAAGCGATCTTCATTGCTTTGTGCGATACGGCGGTGAGATCCTTTTCCGGCTCACCCTCCGCCGGAGTCGCTTCTCGTGCCGCGGCGGCCACACGCACGTTGCTCCGTACCGCGAGCCACATGCCGGTATAACCGGTGGTCGCCGAGAACAACGCGCCGATCAAGAAGAAGACCGATCGTCCGGCGCGCTGATTCCAGTCGTCCGCGGGCAGCAGCATGAGCAGGAAGAACACGACGACGGCGAATACGCCGAGCGTGCGCATCTGCCGTCCGAGATAGGCGTTCGCACCTTCCTGGACCGCCGCTGCGATCTTCTTCATGCTGTCGGTGCCCTCGCCGGCCGCGAGTACCTGGCGCACCAGGATCCCGGCGACCACGAGCGCCGCGAGCGCGACGACCCCGATGACCATCACGATCACACGATTGTCGTCGGTCAGTACCGCGGCTGCGAGAGCAGTGGGGTGGTCAAACTGATGAGGGGTAGAAAGCCCCGCCATTCGTCCTCCTTGACGCTTGGGCTGAGCTCAAGATGTGGACGGATTGTAGGTAGCGGAACCTGATCAAAACAGTGGGCGGTAAACGGAATCAGCCTTCACATGCTCTTCAGCAAATGATCGTCGAGCACACAGGGGGCCCAAAAGAGGTAACGCCTCAAAGGCATTGACGCTTGATCGAATTATCACCTGATTGATCGTGAATCAATTCACGAAAAGGGGTCCGGCGCGCCACGCATGCAAAAAGGGCCCTGCTGAGCAGGGCCCTTCAGGTACCGCGGGTACTACAAGTACTACGGGTACTGCGCGAGGGGGCGTCAGGGAAGGAGCGTGGCCGGCGGCATGGTTGGCCAGCTCATCCTGATCAGTCCACCGTTTTCTCCAGCAGTGACCTCGACATCGTCGACGAGGCCGCTGATGACCGCGAGGCCCATGTCGTCCTCGTCGCCGTCCGCGTCGGGATCCTCGGCGGCGCGCGTGCCCGGCACCCTCTCTCCGGGCGCCGAACGTGGCGCTTCGTCGCCGACCTCGATGGAGAACTGCTTCTCCTCCTCGATCAGCGTCACCCGCACCGGGGACGAGACACCGCTGCTCTGGTGCAGTCCGACGGCTCGGGTGCAGGCCTCGCCCACGGCGAGTCTGACCTCGTCGAGTACGGCCTCGTCCACTCCGGCCCTGCGCGCCACCGCTGCCGCCACCAGTCGGGCGGTCCTGACGTGCTCGGGCAGCGCGCTGAAGCGGAGCTCAACGGTGGCCATGCATCCCCCTCAAACTACGGGCGTGCTGTCAGAGGGCCGGGCCGCCGAGGCCCGGTCCCCCCGTCCTTTTGCTTCTGCCGTTTTGGGCGCGTGACTTCTGCCGCCCGGGCACAGGGGCCCGAGGCGGGGTCAGTCGGTGGCCGCCACCGCTTCCTCGACCGAGGTGTGGATCGGGAACACCTTGGTGAGACCGGTGATGCGGAAGATCTTCAGAATGCGCTCCTGGTTGCAGACCAGTCGCAGCGAGCCCTCATGGGCACGCACCCGCTTCAGGCCGCCGACCAGCACGCCGAGACCGGTGGAGTCGAGGAAATCCACGCCCTCCATGTCGACGACAAGATGGAAATTGCCGTCGTTCACCAGCTCGACCAACTGCTCGCGCAGCTTGGGCGCGGTATATACATCGATTTCGCCACCGACCTCGACGACCGTACGATCGCCGACGGTACGGGTCGACAGGGACAGGTCCACGGATCCTCCAGCACCTTGCTATCGAGCGGTCGCCCCTCGGGACACCTCGGCGGAGCCCCCGGGACGGTTCGCCAGCCGCGATGGCATTCAATCACTTACCGGCAGGCGTGCACGACGCCTTGGGTCCATTGTCCGTCATGCCAGTGACACACTCGTTGCCGATGGCCAAGAATCACCGACCCGATCGATCCTCGTCGGACACCGCATCCAGCCCCTCGCCGGGCACGGTCCTGGACCGGCTCGCCTCGGGGCCGAGCCGAGCTTCGCGCATCACTCATACGGAGCACTTGCCCCCGCGTGAGGGTCGCCATGCCGTGTGGCCCGACCGGATCCGTTCGGAGGTCATCGCCGCGGTGCAGGCCGCGGGCATCGAACACCCCTGGGCCCACCAGGCACGGGCGGCCGAGCACGCCCTGGACGGCGAGTCGGTGGTCGTCGCCACAGGCACCGCCTCCGGCAAGTCCCTGGCGTACCTCGTACCGGCCCTGTCGGCCCTCCTGGACGGCTCCGAGGCCCCCAATGGGCGTGGCGCGACGGCCCTGTACCTCGCCCCGACGAAGGCCCTGGCAGCGGATCAGTGCCGCTCTGTGAAGGAACTTTCACAACCTCTGGGCACCGCCGTGCGCCCCGCGGTCTACGACGGCGACACGCCCGTCGAGGAACGCGAATGGGTACGTCAGTACGCCAACTACGTCCTGACCAACCCCGACATGCTGCACCGCGGCATATTGCCCGCACACCCGCGCTGGTCCTCCTTCCTGCGTGCCCTGCGCTATGTCGTCATCGACGAGTGCCACACCTACCGGGGCGTCTTCGGCTCCCACGTCGCCCAGGTACTGCGCCGATTGCGCCGTCTGTGCGCGCGGTACGGCGCGTCGCCGGTGTTCCTGCTGGCCTCCGCCACCGCCGCCGAGCCCTCGGTCGCCGCGTCCCGTCTCACGGGCCTGCGGGTCGTGGAGGTCGCGGACGACGCCTCCCCACGGGGGGAACTGGTGTTCGCCCTCTGGGAGCCCCCGCTCACCGAGCTGCACGGCGAGAAGGGCGCGCCCGTCCGCCGCACCGCCACCGCCGAGACCGCCGACCTCCTGACCGACCTGACCCTGCAAGGCGTGCGCTCGGTCGCCTTCGTACGCTCCCGGCGTGGCGCCGAGCTGATCGCGGTGATCGCCCAGGAACGCCTCGCCGAGATCGACCGCTCACTCGCCCGGCGAGTGGCCGCCTACCGCGGCGGCTACCTACCGGAGGAACGCCGCGCCCTCGAACGCGCCCTGCACTCCGGCGAACTCCTCGGCCTCGCCGCCACCACCGCCCTCGAACTCGGCGTCGACGTGTCGGGGCTGGACGCCGTCGTCATCGCCGGCTACCCGGGGACTCGGGCATCCCTCTGGCAGCAGGCCGGCCGCGCCGGACGCTCGGGGCAGGGGGCGCTGGCGATCCTGGTCGCGCGCGACGACCCGCTGGACACGTTCCTCGTCCACCACCCCGAGGCCCTGTTCGACCAGCCGGTGGAGTCCACGGTCCTCGACCCCGACAACCCGTACGTCCTCGCGCCGCACCTGTGCGCTGCGGCCGAGGAACTGCCTTTGGTGGAAGAGGACCTGGCACTGTTCGGCCCGTCCACCGCAGACCTGCTGCCACAGCTGGAGGCCGCGAAGCTGCTGCGCCGCCGCACCAAGGCGTGGCACTGGACACGCCGGGAGCGAGCCGCGGACCTCACGGACATCCGCGGGGAGGGCGGGCGGCCCGTGCAGATCGTCGAGGCCGGCACCGGGCGGCTGCTCGGCACGGTCGACGCGGGCGCCGCGCACACCACCGTGCACGAGGGCGCGGTCCATCTGCACCAGGGCCGTACCTACCTGGTGCGTGAGCTGGACCTGGAGGATTCCGTCGCCCTGGTCGAGGAGGCCAATCCGTCGTATTCGACGGTCGCCCGGGACACGACCGCCATCTCGGTCCTGGAGACGGACGTCGAAGTTCCCTGGGGCGAAGGCCGGTTGTGCTACGGCTCCGTCGAGGTCACCAACCAAGTCGTCTCCTTCCTGCGTCGCAGACTCATCACCGGCGAAGTGCTCGGCGAGACCAAACTCGACCTTCCGCCACGTACGCTCCGCACTCGCGCCGTGTGGTGGACGGTCACCGAGGATCAGCTGGACGCGGCGCGGATCACCCCGGAGATCCTCGGCGGCGCCCTGCACGCCGCCGAGCACGCGTCGATCGGCATGCTCCCGCTGTTCGCCACGTGCGACCGCTGGGACATCGGCGGCGTCTCGGTCCCACTGCACCCGGACACGCTCCTGCCGACGGTCTTCGTCTACGACGGCCATCCGGGTGGCGCGGGATTCGCGGAGCGCGCCTTCCACACGGCCCGCGACTGGCTCACCGCCACCCGCCAGGCCATCGCATCCTGCGAGTGCGACGCCGGCTGCCCGTCCTGCATCCAGTCCCCCAAGTGCGGCAACGGAAACGATCCGCTCCACAAACGGGGGGCCGTGCGGCTGCTGTCGGTGCTGTTGCGAGGGGCGGCGGAGCAGGAGAAGGCGGGTCTGCCGAAGGAGCCCGCACGGGCGGCGGAATCGTCCGCGGACTAAGGCATCGCCTCCCTTCCGGGACGAGCGGACGTCCGGGAGACGGCGCCCGGGGGCACCGGGACGACTGGTCCTGCCGGACCGGGCGGCACCACCGCGTCGGCCGGCCCAGCCGGTCCCGCTCTCGCCCTCACCTCCGCCGTGAAAGGCCCTCGCCCCGACGTCGCCGTCACGTCCGAGATCTCTCCCTCGACCGCGCACCGCACCAGCCTGCCGCCCTGCGCTCGCGCAACCCGGTCCGCCATGGCGCACGCCCCCCCGCCGGCGTCCGCCCAGTGGTCCGCGGCCGCGAGCGCCGCCAGGTCGGCCGCGGACGCCGCCCGATGGCGGGTCACCACCGCCTGGCTCATCGCGAGGACGGCGCCGAAGACGACGCACAGGCCGGCGATCGCGCAGACGACCCAGACGCTGGCCGAGCCCCGGTCCCTCACCGAGCCCCGGTCCCTCACGGCTGCACCCCCACCGTGTCCACCTCCACGGTCTCCTCCGCCAACGCGACCGCCGCGTCGCCGAGTTCGGGAGTCAGCGCTCTTGGCCCGGGCGGATGCGCCACGACCACCACGCGCACCATGTCGCCCTCCCGGCTCACCGTGACCCTCGCCCCGCGTGGCGCCGCCTGCCGGGCCACCGCCGTGACCGCATCGGGCGGATCCTGCCGCGCCGCCGCTCGCGCCCCCGCTCGCGCCGCGTCCACACACTGAATCTGCGCGGACGCGGCCAGCAGCGCCCAGACGAGAGCCATCGCGAAGAGCACCAGAGCGGGCAGGACGACCGCGGCCTCCGCCGTGACAAACCCACCGTCCCGGCCAGGCATCCCGCGAGCCCCACGGCGCTCACCGCACGGGCCGCAGGCCGCGCCCGCCGCTCCCCGTTCACATCCGGACATCGAGCGCCCGCCCCACGATGTCCTGCAACTCCGCGCTGACCTGCCCGCTCGTCAGCACCTTGTAGAGCACCGCCGCGAACGCCACCGCCGCGATGATCCCCATCGCGTACTCGGACGTGACCATTCCCGCGTCCTCACGCGCCCTGCCTCGTACGCCATGCACCGCTGCCCGCACCCTGCGCACCAGCACACCCACCCGTACTCGTACTGTCCTGCCCATCTCAACCCCCGTGAATTTCAGGCCCTGTCGGCCCGCACTTGTCGGCCCACGTCGTCGGCCCACGCCTATCGGTCAATTTCTGTCGGTCCCTCGCCGTGTTCAGCACGCTTCGTACGACGTCATCCGCTCCCTCCCTCCAGCAGCCCGCCCGCCAGTCCGATCACCACGGGCAGTACGCCGACCGTGATGAACGCGGGCAGGAAGCACAGCCCCACCGGAGCAGTGATCAGCACACCCGCCCGGCGCGCCCGTGCCGTGGCCGTACGCCCCCATTCGGCGCGGGCCTCCGCCGCGAGGCGCCCGACCGGTCCTGCCGCCGGTACGCCCGACTCACCCGCCCGTTCCAGGAGCAGGGCCAGCGCCCCGGCGCGCGGCACCGACGCCAGCCTCCGCCACGCGTCCGCCGGCTCACCCCCGAGCCGCACCTCGGCGGCCCCCGTCGCCAGCCGCTCCCCGACGGGCCCCTGCAGCGCCTCTCCGACCGCGCTGGGCCGCCGTGACCGGACTCGCGCCCGCCGCGATGCACGCCGCCAGCAGATCGGCCGCCAGCGGGAGTTGACGGGCGGCCACGGCAGGGTCGTACTCCTCCGCGGGGACAGCGCTGCCGCTCTCCCGCCGAAGCCGCCACCACGACACCCCGGCTCCCGCGATCAGCCCCACCACCACTCCGCCCAGGCCGCCGAACAGCACCCAACCGGAGCACAGCGCCCCCGCCCCCGGAAGCCACCGCAGCACCGTCCCCCGCACCTCGAACCGCCGTCGTGCAGGCGCACCGTGCAGGACCAGCAGCACACCCAGCCGCCGGCGCATCCGCCGCTCTCGCCGAGCGGCGGCGAGCGCCCGCGCCAGCCACCACAGCGCCGACGCTCCCCACACAACCCCCAGCCTGTGGACAACTTCCGCGCTCATGCCGCCTCCGCTCCCCGTACGATCCGCAGCGCCCACCACAGACCCGCGCCTTCCAGCACCGCGCCGGCCAGCAGACAGGCCAGGCCCGCGCCGGTGTGGAGCACGACGTGCAGCGGGTCGGCGCCCAGTGCCGTGCCCAGCAGGAGACCCAGGACCGGCAGGGCGGCGAGCATCACCGCCGTGGAGCGCGCGCCCGCCAACTGGGCGCGCAGTTCGGCCCGTTGGTCCCGCTCGGCGCGCAGCGCCGCCTCCAACCGGTCCAGCCCGGCCGCCAGGCCCGCGCCCCGGTCCACGGCCACCCGCCAGCACGCCCCGAGCCCCAGCAGCCCCTCGGCACCGGGCTGACCGGCCGCGTCGGCGAGCGCCCCGGGCACATCCCCGCCGAACCGCGCCGCCGCCAGCACCGCCGCCTGCGCGTCGCCCAGCCCGCCCGAGTCACCCGCCGCGTGGAGCAGCGCCTCGCCCGGCTGCCGTCCGGCGCGCACCTCTCCGGCGAGCGCCCCGCACAGCCCGATCACCGCCTCTCCCCGCCGCTCCCGTGCCCGCCGCGCCTCCGCGGCCAGCCCGCACCCGGCGCAGCAGTGGCACCCCGACGGCCCCGGCCGCCAGTGGCAGCACGGACGCACCCAGCACCGCGATGACCAGCCCGGCCACCACCGACCACCACTCGGCCCGCAGCCGCCGCAGCCCGGCCAACGCCCGCTCCCACGGCGGCGGCCCGCCCCCGGCCACCCCGCCTTCCGCGAAGAGCAACCGTGCCCGCCGTATCCCCACGTCGCGCCCGCCCATCAGCCAGGCGGCGGCTCCGGCACATGCCAGGCCCGCGCCCATCGACAGCTCATCGATCCCGGTCACAGCGCCCGACTCCCCTCCTGAAACAGCCCTCACAGCGGCCCACGACCGTCCTCACAGCGGTTCGCCTCCTTCCCGAAGCAGCCCCCGCAGCCGCTCCCAGCCCCGCTCGTACGTGAACGTCTCCGCGCCCCACCGCAGCGCGGGCACCGTCACCACCAGCCCCGACGCGTCCCGCTCCAGCACATGCACCTCGGCGATGCGCCGCCGCCCGGCCCGGTCGCGCACAAGATGCAGGACCACCGACAGCGCGGCCGCCAACTGGCTGTGCAGCGCGGCCCGGTCCAGGCCGGCGGCCGTGCCCAGCGCCTCCAGCCGGGCCGGCACCTGGGCCGCCGCGTTCGCGTGGACGGTGCCGCACCCGCCGTCATGTCCCGTGTTCAGCGCGGCCAGCAGGGACACGACCTCGGGACCGCGCACCTCTCCGACGACGAGCCGGTCGGGTCTCATCCGCAGGGCCTGGCGCACGAGTTCCTGAAGTGTCACCAGCCCGACGCCCTCCTGGTTGGCGGGCCGGCCCTCGAGGCGCACCACATGCGGATGGTCGGGCCGCAGCTCCGCCGAGTCCTCCGCCAGCACGATCCGCTCCCCCGGCCCGACCAGGCCAAGGAGCGCACTCAGCAAGGTCGTCTTGCCCGATCCCGTCCCGCCGCTGATCAAAAACGACAGCCTGGCCTCCAGCAGCGCCCGCAGGACCCGGTCCCCGCCGGGCGGCACCGTCCCCGCCGCCACCAACTCGGCGAGGGTGAACGCCCGTGGCCGTACGACCCGCAGCGACAGACAGGCGGAGCCGACCGCGACCGGTTCGAGCACCGCGTGCAGGCGGGTGCCGTCCGGCAGCCTCGCGTCGGCCCACGGCCGGGCGTCGTCGAGGCGCCGCCCGGCCACGGCGGCCAGCCGCTGCGCCAGGCGTCGTACGGCCGCAGCATCCGGGAAGGACACCGCTGTCAGCTCCAGCCCGCCGCCTCGGTCCACCCACACCCGGTCCGGCGCCGACACCAGCACATCGGTGACCGAGGGGTCGGCGAGCAGCGGCTCCAGGGGCCCGCTGCCCACCAGTTCCGAGCGAAACCGCTCGGCCGCGCCGAGGACTTCGGCGTCCCCCAGCACCCTTCCCCGCTCCCGCAGGGCCTGCGCCACGCGCGCGGGCGTCGGCTCGGCCCCGCTCTCGGCCAGCCACTGCCGCACCCCCTCCAGCAGCCCCGCGCTCAGATCGTCCCGGGCACCGGATCCCCCGCCGGCCGGCGCACCCCGTCCGACGACGCCTCCCGCGCCCCCACCGAAAACCGACCCCGTGGCGCCGTCCAGGCCCGCCGCGCGGTCCAGGCCGGCCCCCGCGTCCCATCCCCCGCTCATACGCCACCCGCCTCGACCAGCGCCCGGTCCCAAAAGACCGCGCAGAACCGGGCGAGCGGCCCCCGCGCCGCTCCCCCGGGCGGCACGCCGCCGTCCGGCACCGGTGGCTCGGCCGGTACCTCACCGAGCAGCGGCAGCCCGAGCAGCCGAGCCACCTCGCGGTCGTCGAGCCCGGGCGCGTACGGCCCGCGTACCGCGACCCGCAGATCACCCAGGACCATGCCGGCGGCCGACGCCACCCGTGCCGCCGCCGCGATCGCGCGCAGCTCGGCGGGGACAACCAGCACGCCGAGGTCCACCTGGGCGAGCGCTTCGGCGGCTCCCTCGTCGACGCGGCGCGGGAGGTCGACGACGACGGCTCCGCCGCGCCGCCTGGCCGCGGCCAGGACCGCACGGACGGCCTGGGGCGGGACAGCCACCGCGTCACCCCGGTCCCAGCTCAGCACCCGTAACGCGTGCAGTTCGGGCAGGGACTCCTCCAGGGCGCCGCCGCCGACCCGGCCACGGGAGGCGGCGAACGCCGGCCAGCGCAGCCCTTCGGCTGTCTCGCCGCCGAGGAGTACGTCGAGTCCGCCGCCCAGCGGATCCGCGTCCACGAGCAGGGTGCGCCTGCCCTGGCGCGCCGAGGTGACGGCGAGCGCGCAGGCCAGCGTGGACGCGCCGGCCCCGCCGCGACCGCCGATCACGCCCACGGTGAGCGCGGGCCGGCCGACTCCTTCGGCCACGTCGGCGATGCGGTCGACCAGCCATTGCTCGCCATCCGGCAGCAGCAGGACATGGTCCGCGCCGATCTCCACGGCCCGCCGCCAGACCCCGGAGTCGTCCTGATCCCGCCCCACCAGCACGACTCCGCGTCGCCGCGCGGCCCCGCGGACGCGCCGCGCGGCGTCGTCTCCGACGAGCACCAGCGGTGCGGCCTCCCAGGTGCCCCTGCCGTCGGGCACGGTGTGGTGGACTTCCGGTCTGGCGCCCGCGGCCGCGCACAGGCGCAGCAGGTCGTCGAGGAGTTCAACGTCCTCGGTGACGATCAGCGGTCCGCCCTGCCGCCCCTGGGCGGCGGCCGCGTGGTCGTGGGTGATGGCTCCCGCCATGATCTCCAGCCCCCTTCGCTGCTTCTTCCGCGAAGTCAGCAGAGCTCTCTGCAGACCCGCGATTCCCTCTCGTGTGAAGAACCGGCAACCGGTCTCCATATGAACGGCCGATGCGAACCGGCCATAACGCCCGGCAAACGGACCCGGCCATGAACTCGCCGCGAGCCGACGCGTGGGAATCACGGTGCAGCGATCCCGGAAATCGTGTGGATCTTGGTCGAAAACTGTGGACAACCCAGTGGTTGTGAATATCGCCCTCACCCATACGGGTGACCCCTGTACGACTCCCGGAGCGCAGCGCTACGGCTACACACAGTGACGGATCACGGGAATAAAAAAGAGCGGCCCGGGAGGCCGCGACGAGGCTCAAAAACCGTTGAAAGAAGGAGGAAAACCCATCCGGACATGCGACGACCCCCGCCGGGGGGGAGAGCGGGGGTCGTCCCCACGGCCGACTCGGGGGGGGAGGAGTCGGACCGGGTTAGCACGGTCGCGAACGATCCGTGACTTCCATGGTGTACCCGAGAGCCCTCTCAGGCAAACCCACGCGCCACACCTTACGCCGAATGGTGGGCGCCTATGCTCGGGCCCGTGGAAAACCACTCCTTGCCTCGCACAGCAGCCTTCTTTGACCTGGACAAGACGGTCATTGCGAAGTCGAGCACACTCACGTTCAGCAAGTCGTTCTACCAAGGCGGCCTGATCAACCGCAGAGCCGTGTTGCGTACCGCATATGCCCAGTTCGTGTTCCTCGCGGGCGGCGCCGACCACGACCAGATGGAACGGATGCGCGAGTACCTCTCCGCACTGTGCCGCGGCTGGAACGTCCGACAGGTCAAGGAGATCGTCGCCGAGACGCTGCACGACCTGATCGACCCGATCATCTACGACGAGGCCGCGTCCCTCATCGAGGAGCACCACACCGCCGGACGGGACGTCGTGATCGTCTCCACGTCCGGCGCCGAGGTCGTGGAGCCGATCGGCGAACTGCTGGGCGCTGACCGAGTGGTGGCCACCCGCATGATCGTGGGCGACGACGGCTGCTTCACGGGCGAGGTGGAGTACTACGCGTACGGGCCGACGAAGGCCGAGGCGATCAAGGAGCTGGCCGCGTCCGAGGGGTACGACCTCGCACGCTGCTACGCGTACAGCGATTCGGCGACCGACCTCCCGATGCTGGAGTCCGTCGGCCATCCGCACGCCGTGAATCCGGACCGCGCGCTGCGCCGCGAGGCGATCGCCCGGCAGTGGCCCATTCTGGACTTCCACCGGCCGGTCCGGCTGAAGCAGCGGCTGCCCGCACTGTCGGTGCCGCCGCGCCCGGCGCTGGTCGCGGCGGCCGCGATAGGCGCCGCGGCGGCCACCGCCGGCCTTGTCTGGTACACGAACCGGCGGCGCGCGACAGCGATGTGATCCCGCCGCGCGCACAGGGACCCTCCCGGCCGGATTCGAGCACCCCCTCGCCCGATTCGCCTCTATTTGAATGCAAAAGTAAAGAAGTGCATCCAGGGCTTCCGCTTACTCGGCACCTGGAGTACAAAGGGGTTAACGGCCCGCGAGACCAAGGACATCCGAGAGGATTACCTTTTAAACGCATTTGGCCACACGGACCGCGCATGAACACCAGGCACCCACGCGACGTCGACCCGTCGATTACGGGCCAGCCGCACCAGGCCACGGGCAGCAGTTCCCGACCTGATGGGCAACATTCGAGGACGCTTGGTAACCCGGTGGACATGCCAGCGGCGGTACGAGACCTCGTACCGCCGCAACCCTTTTCTCAACGCCTGTAGGGCGTTACACCCCCTACGCGGCGCCGCGCTGAAGCGCCTCGCACACCGCCGTCGACTCCCGGACCCCCAGCTCGATCGCCTTGCCGCAATGGGCGATCCACGCCGCCATGCCCTCGGGCGTGCCGGAGACATAGCCGTCGAGGGCCGCCGCATAGGCCGCACGGCCGAGTTCGGCGTGACCGACCTCGGCCGGACAGATGGACTTCGGGTCGAGGCCGCTGCCGATCAGGACGATGCGTTCGGCCGTGCGCGCGACCAGGCCGTTGTGGGAGCCGAAGGGGCGCAGCGCGAGCAGTTCGCCGTGCACGACGGCCGCCGTCACCAGGGCCGGCGCCGAGCCGCCCGCGATGATCAGCTGCGAGAGCCCTTCGAGCCGGCCCGCGACCTCCCGCGCGTCCGGCAGCGGCAGTTCGACGAGCGGCTCGTCGACCGGCTCACCGTCCTGCCGGGGCCGGCCGACCTCGTCCTCCTTGCCCGCGGCCGCCACCAGGTGCAGCCGAGCCAGCACCCGCAGGGGCGACTGCCGCCAGATGGACAGGAGCTGCCCCGCCTCGGCCGTCAGCCTGAGGGCCGCGCCGACCGTACGGGCCTCGTCGTCACCGCTGAAGTCGGTACGCCGGCGCACCTCCTCCAGGGCCCAGTCGGCACCGGACAGCGCCGCAGAGCCACGGGCGCCACGCAGCGCCGCCTCGGAGGTGATCTCGTTGCTGCGGCGCCGCATGACCCGGTGTCCGTAGACCCGGTCCACGGCCTTGCGCACGGACTCCACGGACTCGGCCACACCGGGCAGCGCCCCCAGGGCCGCGAGCGGATCGGCGGCCGCACCTGTCGTACTCATGAGTACGACACTACGCAACCCGCCCGCGCCCCTCACGAAGGAGTGGTCTTCTTCACGTCGGACGAGCACGAAGAGCAATCATCCCACTACCCTTGGTGAACATGAAAATTGCTTTCGTCGGGAAGGGCGGCAGCGGCAAGACCACGCTGTCCTCCCTGTTCATCCGCCATCTCGCCGCCACCGCGGCGCCCGTCGTCGCCGTCGACGCCGACATCAACCAGCACCTGGGGGCCGCGCTCGGCCTCGACGAGGCCGAGGCCGCCGGGCTGCCCGCCATGGGTGAGCGACTGGGCCTGATCAAGGACTATCTGCGCGGCTCCAACCCGCGTATCGCGTCCGCCGACACGATGATCAAGACCACCCCGCCCGGCGAGGGCTCCCGGCTGCTGCGGGTGCGCGAGAGCAATCCCGTGTACGAGGCATGCGCGCGCACCGTGGAACTCGACGGCGGCGCCGTCCGTTTGATGGTCACCGGCCCCTTCACCGACGCCGACCTCGGGGTCGCCTGCTACCACTCCAAGACGGGAGCGGTGGAGCTGTGCCTGAACCATCTGGTCGACGGCCCGGGTGAATACGTGGTGGTCGACATGACGGCGGGCTCGGACTCCTTCGCGTCCGGCATGTTCACCCGCTTCGACATCACGTTCCTCGTCGCCGAGCCGACCCGGAAGGGAGTCTCCGTCTATCGCCAGTACAAGGAGTACGCCCGTGACTTCGGGGTCGCCCTGAAGGTCGTCGGCAACAAGGTGCAGGGCCAGGACGACCTCGACTTCCTGCGCGCCGAGGTCGGCGAGGACCTGCTCGTGACGGTCGGGCACTCGAACTGGGTGCGCGCCATGGAGAAGGGGCGCCCGCCCCGCTTCGAGCTTCTGGAGGACGCCAACCACCGCGCGCTGCGCACGCTGCAAAGCGCCGCCGACGCCACGTACGAGCTGCGGGACTGGGAGTCCTACACCCGCCAGATGGTGCACTTCCACCTGAAGAACGCCGGCAACTGGGGCAACGAGCGCACCGGGACCGACCTGGCGGCGCAGGTCGACCCCGGTTTCGTGCTCAGCGAGGGTCTCGTGGCTACGGCTTGAACGCCGGCGCGCCCGGGACCCCCTTCGGGGCCGGAGCAGGCGGCCGGCCCGGGAGGAAGGCCGCCCAGCCCTGCCTCGGGGCCTCGCCGACCGTCAGCTTGCGCAGCTTCTGAAGAACCTGCGGGTCCTGCGCGTCCAGCCAGTCGACGAGCTGGTGGAACGACACGCAGCGCACCTCGTCCATGGTGCAGACGCTCTCGATGACCTCCTGGACGGCGCGCATGTACGTGCCGCCGTTCCAGGACTCGAAGTGGTTGCCGATGATCAGCGGCGCACGGTTGCCGTCGTAGGCGCGGCGGAAGCCTTCGAGCAGTCCGTCACGCATCTGGTCACCCCAGAGCTGCCGCTTGGCGGGGTCGCCCTGGGTCTGGGTGCCGGACTGGTTGACCATGAAGTTGTAGTCCATGGTGAGCTGCTCGTAGGAGTGCCCGGGGAAGGGCACGAGCTGCATCGACAGATCCCACAGGCCCTCCCTCTTCTTGGGCCAGACCTGATTGTTGACGCCCGAGGTGTCATAGCGGAAGCCCAGGTCACGGGCCGCCTTCACGAAGTTCTCCTGCCCCTCCAGGCAGGGCGTGCGGGCGCCGATGAGCTCCTTGTCGTAGTCGAAGGGCAGTGGCGCCGCCTTCGCCAGGTCCGCGTTGGTCTTCCAGGACTTCACGAACGACTTCGCCTGGGCGATCTCGTCCTTCCACTCCTCGACCGACCACTCGCCGACGCCGCCGCCCTTGCCGCAGAAGTGGCCGTTGAAGTGGGTGCCGATCTCGTTGCCCTCCAGCCACGCCAGACGCAGCTGCTTCGCGGTCTCCTTGATTCCGTGCTGGTCGTTGAAGCCGATGTCCGAACGGCCCGGCGAGTGCTCAGGCGGCTTGTACAGGTCCCGCTTCTCCTCCGGCAGCAGGTACACCCCGCTCAGGAAGTACGTCATCGAGGCGTTGTTGGCCTTGGCCACCTTGCGGAAGTGCGAGAACAGCTTCTGGCTGTCCTCTCCGGCGCCGTCCCAGGAGAAGACGACGAACTGCGGGGGCTTCTGGCCGGGCTTGAGCCGCTCGGGCCTGGGCAGATGCGGCTGCGCGCCCGTGTACGAGGTGGAGCCGTCGCCGATCAGGCGGACGGCGCTCTTCGGTGCGGGGGCACCCGCCTTCTCGGGGCCGTACGCGCCTTCCTTGGAGCCAGTGGTGTCGCTCGCGCAACCGGCGAGCGCGGTGGCGCAGGCCGCGGCGAGTGCGACGCCCGCGGCGATCTTGTGGGTGGCGGCCATCTTCCGCCCACCTTCTTCCTTCAGTCGGGGCAACGCCGCTCAGGGCGCCGACAGCGCCGTCTACGTTGCACGCGACCTCGGAAGGAATTTGTATGACAAGCCGATAAAAATACCCGTTCACTCGCGAGAGTGATTTATTGACCTAAATGCCGTTATTATTCGCATTCATCCTTTACGCTGCATTACGATCCATTTACCGAGTGTTGAGATATCCCGCCGCTGCACGCCGTGACCCACGGCCGCGACCCGACCCCCGGCCATCGAGCCGGGGGACCACCTGTTCCGCGACCGCGCTGCCCCGGAGGAAGACGGGAAACATGTCCGCCTGCGTCCCCACCCGCGCCGCCGACTCGAATCGGACGAAGCGCATCCACCAGCCCCACAGCCCCCCGCCGCCCCAGCCCCGGCGCTTCCGCATCGCGGGCGCCGACTGGTCGGCCTCCATCGCGGTCTTCCTGATCGCCCTCCCCCTGTCCCTCGGCATCGCCCTCGCCACCGGCGCGCCACTCCAGTCCGGCCTGGTCGCCGCCGCCGTCGGCGGGCTCCTCGCCGGCCGCCTCGGCGGCTCCCCGCTCCAGGTCAGCGGCCCCGCCGCCGGACTCACCGTCGTCACCGCCGAACTCATCCACCGCTACGGATGGCGCACGACCTGCGCCATCACGGTGCTCGCCGGCGTCGCCCAGCTCGGCCTCGGCTGTCTGCGCGTGGCACGTACGGCGCTCGCGGTCAGCCCCGCGATCGTGCACGGCATGCTCGCCGGGATCGGCGTCACCATCGCCGTCGCCCAGCTGCACATCGTGCTCGGCGGCACCCCGCAGAGCTCCGTTCTCGCAAACCTCCACGCGCTGCCCGCCCAGTTGGCGCACCTACAGCCCGCCGCGGTGTCGATGAGCGCGCTGACACTGGCCCTGCTGCTGGCCTGGCCGCGGCTCCCGGGGCGCGTCGGGCGACTCCTGCGCACGATCCCGGCCGCACTCGTCGCCGTCGCCGGGGCCACCACGGCCGCCTCGCTCGCCGCACTGTCCCTGCCCAAGGTCGACCTGCCGTCCTGGCGCAGCCATGCGCTGGCCTCACTGCCCGAGGGCCCGGTGCTCGGTATTGCCGCCGCCGTGCTCACCACCACGCTGGTGTGCAGCGTGCAGTCGCTGCTCGGCGCCGTCGCCGTGGACAAGCTGACCGCCGGGCGCCCCCTCCCGAACAGGCGCTCCGACCTCGACCGGGAGCTGCTCGGCCAGGGCACCGCCAACATCGTCTCCGGCGCGCTCGGCGGACTTCCCGTGGCGGGCGTGGCCGTACGGACCTCGGCGAATGTGCGAGCCGGTGCCGTCAGTCGGAACTCCACGATGCTGCACGGCGTTTGGGTAGTAGTTGCCGCGCTGCTGATGGTCCCGATCCTCGAGCTGATCCCCCTCGCATCGCTCGCCGCCCTGGTGATGGCCGTCGGCATCCAGATGGTGTCCCTGCACCACATCCGCACGGTCACCCGCCACCGAGAGGTGCTGGTCTACGCCGTCACCACGCTCGGCGTCGTCCTGCTCGGCGTCCTGGAAGGCGTGACGCTGGGGGTCGCCGTGGCCGTCGCCGTCGCTCTGAACCGCCTCGCCCGCACCCGCATCACCCACGACGAACAGGAAGGAGTCCATTACGTACAAGTACGAGGACAGTTGACGTTCCTCGCCGTGCCGCGGCTGAGCCGTGCGCTGCATCTGGTGCCCCATGGGGCGGACGCCGTCGTGGAGTTGGACGGGTCGTTCATGGACCACGCGGCGTACGAGTCGTTGCAGGACTGGCAGACCGCGCACACCGCGCAGGGCGGCTCCGTCGAGTTCACCGGGCGGGCGGGCACCCGTATCTCCCTGCCGGCCATGGAAGCTCCGGCGGCCGAGCGGAGCACCGGGCTCGGGGAGGCCTCCGCCTGCCGCTGCCGCCCCTGGACGCCCTGGCGCAACCACCAGTGCGCGCGCCCGCAGCCAGCGCCACCCGGCGAAGACCCGGATGAGTCGGCCGCGACCGGGCCGAGCGGACATCAACTGGCACGTGGCATCAGTGCGTTCCAGCGCAACACCGCTCCCCTGGTGCGGGGCGAGCTGGCCCGGCTGGCGCGCGAGGGGCAGCGGCCGTCGCAGCTCTTCCTGACCTGCGCCGACTCCCGGCTCGTCACGTCGATGATCACCTCCAGTGGTCCCGGCGACCTCTTCGTCGTGCGCAATGTCGGCAACCTCGTGCCGCCGCCGGGCGAGGAGAGCGGGGACGACTCCGTGGCGGCGGCGATCGAGTACGCGGTCGACGTGCTCGAGGTGCGGTCCATCACGGTGTGCGGGCACTCCGGGTGCGGGGCGATGCAGGCCCTGCTGAGCAGCGATCCCGGTAGCTCACAGACGCCGCTCAAGCGGTGGCTGCGGTACGGGCTGCCGAGCCTGGAGCGGATGGCCGCCGAGGACCGGGCCCGACTCGCCGGGCGCGCGGCGGCCGACGCCGTCGAGGAGCTGTGTCTGACCAACGTGGTGCAGCAGTTGGCGCATCTGCGGGCGCACGAGTCCGTGGCGCGGGCCCTGCGCGAGGGTGCGCTCGAACTGCACGGGATGTACTTCCACGTGGGCGAGGCACAGGCGTACCTCCTGTCGGAGGACCCGGCCGCCGACGGGGTCTTCGCCCGGGTCACCGAGACGGCCCGGGACGACATGCCGGCGTGAACGGCCTCCGGGCCGCCCGGACCGCACTCGGCCGCCGGAACCGCACCCAGCGTCCCGGCGGCCCCCGCCCGCGCCCCTGCCCCTGCCCCCATCGCAGCCAGGCGCGGCCTGATCCTCGAGGTCGGCCCACCAGCCCGACCGGCCTCGCGACCCCGCGAGCCTGAACCGCTCCCCTCCCCCGTCCGTGAGAACGTGTGGCCCCCGTCGCGGGGGCCACCCCCACCCACAGGTCTAAACCAATTTCCGGCCGACCCTTGTCATCGGGGGCCCGGGTCTGATGAGCTGTGGCCTGGGACACAACGGACACCCTGGGAAAGGGAGATGTCGTGAGCAACGAAAGCCTGGCCAACCTGCTGAAGGAAGAGCGCAGGTTCGCGCCGCCCGCCGACCTGGCGGCGAACGCCAATGTCACCGCGGAGGCGTATGAGCAGGCCAAGGCTGACAGGCTCGGCTTCTGGGCCGAGCAGGCCCGCCGGCTGACCTGGGCCACCGAGCCGACCGAAACGCTGGACTGGTCGAACCCGCCGTTCGCCAAGTGGTTCAAGGACGGCAAGCTCAATGTCGCGTACAACTGCGTCGACCGCCACGTCGAGGCGGGCCACGGCGACCGCGTCGCGATCCACTTCGAGGGCGAACCCGGCGACAGCCGTGCCATCACCTACGCCGAGCTCAAGGACGAGGTCTCCAAGGCCGCCAACGCCCTGACCGAGCTGGGAGTTCAGAAGGGCGACCGGGTCGCCGTCTACCTCCCGATGATCCCCGAGGCGGTCGTCGCGATGCTCGCGTGCGCCCGCATCGGCGCCGCGCACTCCGTCGTCTTCGGCGGATTCTCGGCCGACGCGATCGCGGCCCGTATCAAGGACGCCGACGCCAAGCTGGTCATCACCGCCGACGGTGGCTACCGGCGCGGCAAGCCCTCCGCGCTCAAGCCCGCCGTCGACGACGCCGTCAGCCGCGGGGACGGGGTCGAGAAGGTGCTCGTCGTGCGGCGTACGGGCCAGGAAGTCGCCTGGACCGAGGGCCGCGACGTCTGGTGGCACGAGATCACGGCCAAGCAGTCCGCCGAACACACGCCCGAGGCCTTCGACGCCGAGCACCCCCTGTTCATCCTCTACACGTCCGGGACCACGGGTAAGCCGAAGGGCATCCTGCACACCTCCGGCGGCTACCTCACCCAGACGTCGTACACCCACCACGCCGTCTTCGACCTCAAGCCGGAGACCGACGTCTACTGGTGCACGGCCGACATCGGCTGGGTGACCGGCCACTCGTACATCACGTACGGGCCGCTCTCGAACGGCGCGACGCAGGTCATGTACGAGGGCACGCCCGACACCCCGCACCAGGGCCGCTTCTGGGAGATCGTCCAGAAGTACGGCGTCACCATCCTCTACACCGCGCCCACCGCGATCCGTACGTTCATGAAGTGGGGCGACGACATCCCCGCGAAGTTCGATCTGTCCTCCCTCCGGGTTCTGGGGTCCGTCGGCGAGCCCATCAACCCCGAGGCGTGGATCTGGTATCGCAAGCACATCGGCGGCGACCGCACGCCGATCGTGGACACCTGGTGGCAGACCGAGACCGGCGCGATGATGATCTCGCCGCTGCCGGGCGTCACCGAGACCAAGCCGGGCTCCGCCCAGCGCCCGCTGCCGGGCATCTCGGCGACGGTGGTGGACGACGAGGCCCGGGAAGTACCCAACGGGGGCGGTGGCTATCTCGTCCTCACCGAACCGTGGCCGTCGATGCTGCGCACCATCTGGGGCGACGACCAGCGGTTCCTCGACACGTACTGGTCGCGCTTCGAGGGCAAGTACTTCGCCGGTGACGGCGCGAAGAAGGACGAGGACGGCGACATCTGGCTGCTCGGCCGCGTCGACGACGTCATGCTCGTGTCCGGGCACAACATCTCGACGACCGAGGTCGAGTCGGCGCTCGTCTCCCACCCGTCGGTCGCCGAGGCGGCCGTGGTCGGTGCCGCCGACGAGACGACCGGGCAGGCCATCGTCGCCTTCGTGATCCTGCGCGGGACGGCGAACGCCGAGGACGACAACCTGGTCGCCGACCTGCGCAACCACGTCGGCACCACGCTCGGCCCGATCGCCAAGCCCAAGCGGATCCTCCCGGTGGCCGAGCTGCCGAAGACCCGCTCCGGCAAGATCATGCGGCGCCTGCTGCGCGACGTCGCCGAGAACCGGGCCCTCGGAGACGTCACCACCCTGACCGATTCCTCGGTGATGGATCTGATCCAGTCCAAGCTCCCGGCGGCGCCGAGCGAGGACTGAGTACGGCCCTCAGTTCTGAGTTCCCGTAGCCAGGACTGAGTAGGGACCCGAGTTCCCGAGGGGCGCCCGGCAGTGCGCCGGGCGCCCCTTTTTTCCGTGAAGCGAGATTTTCCCGTGTAATGATCGGTTAAACTGGCGACCTCAGGGTGTGCCGGGAAGTCTGGTCGGCAACGCCGTCGGCGATCCTTCGCGACGGCCGTCAGCAAGCCGTACCGACCCGGAGGTTCCCGCCGTGGCCGCCCCCCGCACCAGCACCCGCAAGTTCCTCGGACGGCTCTCGCTGCCCGAGCGGAACTTCGTCGCGGAGGCGCTGCGCACCGAGACCGTCGGCGGCGTCCTGCTCCTCCTCGCCGCGATCACCGCGCTGATCTGGGCGAACGTACCCGCGCTGCACCACAGCTACGAGAGCGTCAGCCACTTCCACTTCGGCCCCGCCCCCCTCGGCCTGGACCTCTCCGTCCAGCACTGGGCCGCCGACGGGCTGCTCGCGGTCTTCTTCTTCGTCGCCGGCATCGAACTCAAGCGCGAGCTGGTCGCAGGGGACCTCAAGGACCCCAAGGCGGCCGCGCTCCCCGTGGCCGCCGCCCTGTGCGGCATGGCCGTACCCGCGCTCGTCTACACCCTCACCAACCTCACCGGTGGCGGCTCCCTCCGCGGCTGGGCGGTACCCACGGCCACCGACATCGCCTTCGCGCTGGCCGTCCTCGCGGTCATCGGGACCTCGCTCCCGTCCGCGCTGCGCGCCTTCCTGCTCACCCTCGCCGTCGTCGACGACCTCTTCGCGATCCTGATCATCGCGGTCTTCTTCACCGCCGACCTGAACTTCGCCGCCCTCGCCGGCGCCGTGATCGGCCTCGCCGTCTTCTGGCTGCTGCTGCGCAAGGGCGTACGCGGCTGGTACGTGTACGTGCCGCTCGCGCTCGTCATCTGGGGGCTGATGTACAACAGCGGCATCCACGCCACCATCGCCGGTGTGGCGATGGGACTGATGCTGCGCTGCCACCGCCACCAGGGTGAGGAGCACGCTCCCGGTGAGCACATCGAGCATCTTGTACGCCCCCTGTCGGCCGGCCTGGCCGTGCCCCTGTTCGCCCTGTTCAGCGCGGGTGTCGTGATCTCCGGGGGTGCGCTCGGGGACGTGTTCACCAGGCCGGAGACCCTCGGGGTGGTCCTCGGGCTCGTCGTCGGCAAGGCGATCGGCATCTTCGGCGGAACGTGGCTGACGGCCCGCTTCACCCGCGCGTCGCTCAGCGACGACCTCGCCTGGCCCGACGTCTTCGCGGTGGCGTCGCTGGCCGGCATCGGCTTCACCGTCTCCCTGCTCATCGGCGAACTCGCGTTCGACGGTGATCCGGTGCTGACCGACGAGGTCAAGGCCGCCGTCCTCACCGGTTCCCTTCTGGCGGCGCTGATCGCGACGACGCTGCTGAAGCTGCGCAACGCCAAGTACCGTGCCCTGTGCGAGGACGAGGAGCGCGACGAGGACAGCGACGGCATCCCCGACATCTACGAGCAGGACAACCCGGCGTACCACCTGCGCATGGCCGAGATCTACGAGCGCAAGGCCGCCGAGCACCGAAGGCTTGCCGAAGTGACGGGCGGGGCAGGCGCGGAGAACGATGGTCCGGCATGATCTGACCAGACGGTACAAACACATGCAGAAAAGGGAGTCCGCGATGAGCGCACCCGACGGCAGCCCGGTCGGCGCCGAACGCAGCATCGGCCAGCTGGTCGCCTCGGCGACGACCGAGATGTCCGCACTGGTGCACGACGAGATCGCGCTGGCCAAGGCCCAGCTCAAACAGGACGTGAAGCGCGGCGCGGTCTCCGGTGGGGCCTTCTCGGCGGCCGGCGCGGTGCTGATCTTCTCCCTGCCGATGCTGAATTTCGCTCTGGCGTACGGCATCCGGACCTGGAGCAACTGGAATCTCGCGGTCTGCTTCCTGCTGTCCTTCGCCGCGAACGTGCTGGTCGCCGGCGCGCTGGCGCTGCTCGGCACGGTCTTCGCGAAGAAGGCCAAGAAGAGCCAGGGCCCGCAGAAGGTCGCCGCGTCGATGAAGGAGACGGCGGGCGTCCTCCAGCACGCCAAGCCGCACCCCCGGACCGCCCCGGTGAGTGACGCGGTCGAAGCTGTGGCACGCTCGTCCTCATGACGGACCCGGCCACCCCTTCGGCGCAATCCACCTCGGTCGTACGACTCGACCTCCCCGGCGGGCGCGAGGTGACCCACCGGGACGTCGCGGCGAACGGGGCGCGATTCCACATCGCGGAACTGGGCGACGGACCGCTGGTCCTGCTGCTGCACGGCTTCCCGCAGTTCTGGTGGTCCTGGCGCCACCAGCTGGTCGCGCTCGCCGACGCGGGCTTCCGCGCCGTCGCGATGGACCTGAGGGGCGTCGGCGGCAGCGACCGCACCCCGCGCGGCTACGACCCCGCCAACCTCGCACTCGACATCACCGGGGTCGTACGGTCCCTCGGCGAGCCCGACGCCGCGCTGGTCGGGCACGACCTGGGCGGATATCTCGCCTGGACGGCGGCCGTGATGCGCCCCAAGCTCGTACGACGCCTCGCGGTCGCCTCGATGCCGCACCCCCGGCGCTGGCGCTCGGCGATGCTCGCCGACGTCAAGCAGACGACCGCGGGTTCCTACATCTGGGGGTTCCAGCGCCCCTGGATCCCCGAGCGCCAACTCACCGCGGACGACGGCGCCCTGGTGGGCCGTCTGATCCGGGACTGGTCGGGCCCGCGTCTGCCGGACGACGAGGACGTCGAGACGTATCGGCGCGCGATGTGCATCCCGTCGACGGCGCACTGCTCGATCGAGCCGTACCGCTGGATGGTCCGCTCGATGGCCCGCCCTGACGGCATCCAGTTCAACCGGCGCATGAAGCGGCCGGTGCGGGTGCCGACACTCCATCTGCACGGCTCGCTGGACCCCGTGATGCGTACGCGCAGTGCGGCCGGTTCCGGGGAGTACGTCGAAGCCCCGTACCGCTGGCGGCTGTTCGACGGGCTGGGGCACTTCCCGCACGAAGAGGACCCGGTCGCCTTCTCCACCGAGCTGATCAACTGGCTGAAGGACCCCGAACCCGACCGGTGACCGCGCCAGGTCGGTGACCGCGCCGATACGCCCGGCGTCCGGGACGCGAACGCCTGTCCTACGAACGGCCACTTGCCTGCCGCATAGGCCAATTGGGGGCCGTGAGCGCGGTTATCGACCTTGGGGCAGGGGCAGACGTCGGGGTATGGGCTGGACGCACGACTACAGTGACGCAGCACGCAACCGCCGCTCGGCCACTGGTCCGAGCTCCCACCAGAGGGGCGCTCCGCAGCTGCCGGGCACGGACCCCAGGGTAGGGATCCCGCGCATTCTGCGCCGCCGGGCCCGCTGGGTCTCGGTTCGTCTGCGCCACCCTCGCGGCTGACACCTGCCGGCGGCTGCCCCAGACTCAGAGCGCGCAGCTGTCGCTGTCCACCTGCTGGTTGGCCCTACGCCCCTGGGTGATGTCCTTCTGGACCTCGTCCGCGGTGAGCGCGTACCCCGTGTTGGCGTCGTCGAGCGACTTCGCGAAGACCACGCCGTACACCTTGCCTTCGGGGGTGAGCAGCGGGCCGCCGGAGTTGCCCTGACGGACGGTCGCGTACAGCGAGTACACGTCGCGGCGCACGGTGCCGCGGTGGTAGATGTCCGGGCCGTTGGCCGTGATGCGGCCGCGCACGCGCGCGGGCTGGACGTTGTACGACCCGTTCTCCGGGAAGCCGGCGACGATCGCGCCGTTGCCGCTGGCCGCGTCCGTCGAAGTGAACTGCAGCGCGGGCGCCTTCAGGTTCGGCACGTCGAGTACGGCGATGTCGCGCCGCCAGTCGTAGAGGACGACCTTCGCGTCGTACTTCCTGCCCTCGCCGCCGATCTGGACGGTGGGCTCGTCGACCCCGCCGACCACGTGCGCGTTGGTCATCACCCGGCGGTTGCCGAAGACGAAGCCGGTGCCTTCGAGGACCTTGCCGCAGCTCTGCGCGGTGCCCATGACCTTGACGATGGACTTCTGCGCGCGCGTGGCGACCGGGCTCTTCGCGAGCGCCGGGTCGGGGGGCTGCACGTCGGTGATCGGCTCATTCGCGAACGGGCTGAAGACCTGCGGGAAGCCGTTCTGCGCGAGGACCGAGGAGAAGTCCGCGAACCATGTGTCGGCCTGGTTGGGCAGGGCCCGCGCCACGCCGAGGAGGACCTTGGAGCCCCGCACCTCCTTGCCGAGCGTCGGCAGCGTCGTACCGGCGAGGGCCGAGCCGATCAGCCAGGCGACCAGGAGCATCGCCACGACGTTGACGAGGGCGCCGCCGGTCGCGTCCAGGGCGCGGGCCGGCGACCAGGTGATGTACCGGCGCAGCTTGTTGCCGAGGTGGGTGGTGAGGGCCTGGCCGACGGAGGCACAGACGATCACCACGATGACCGCGACGACGGCGGCGGTCGTAGTGACCTTGGTGCCGTCGGTCGCCCAGCCCCAGATGAGGGGGAGCAGGTAGACCGCGACGAGGCCGCCGCCCAGGAAGCCGATCACCGACAGGATGCCGACGACGAAGCCCTGGCGATAGCCCACGATCGCGAACCACACTGCGGCGACCAGCAACAGGATGTCCAGCACGTTCACCGCTTCAAGCCTCGCCTCATCGCATTCCGGTCCCCGCCGTCCGGCCGGGGGCCCGGCCCGCCGCTCAGCGGCAAGAGGACACGGCGTCCCCCGGGAAAACACAGCACGGGTGCCACCCTGTCATGCGCGCCAGTCGAGCGGGACCTGCTTGTCGCGGTCCCAGGGGCGCTCCCAGCCCGCGTAGTGCAGCAGCCGGTCGATGACGCCTGCCGTGAAGCCCCACACCAGGGCCGATTCGACCAGAAATGCCGGACCTCTGTGGCCGCTGGGGTGCACGGTGGTGGCGCGGTTGGCGGGGTCCGTGAGATCCGCCACGGGGACCGTGAAGACGCGCGCCGTCTCGTTCGGATCGACCACTCCGACCGGCGTGGGGCGGCGCCACCAGCCCAGCACCGGGGTGACGACGAACTCGCTCACCGGGATGTACAGCTTGGGGAGCACGCCGAAGAGCTGGACGCCGCTCGGGTCGAGCCCGGTCTCCTCCTCGGCCTCGCGCAGAGCGGCCCGCAGCGGCCCGTCGGCCCCCGGGTCGCCGTCCTCGGGGTCGAGGGCACCGCCGGGGAAGGACGGCTGGCCGGCGTGCGAGCGCAGCGAGCCGGCGCGCTCCATGAGCAACAGCTCGGGGCCGCGGTCGCCCTCGCCGAACAGGATGAGTACGGCGGACTGGCGTCCCGCGCCGTCCTTGGGCGGCAGGAAGCGGCTCAGCTGGAGCGGCTCCACCGTCTCGGCGGCCCGCACGACCGGATCGAGCCAGTCGGGCATACCGTCCTTGCGCAGCGCCACCTGGCCGTCCTCGCCGAACGCGGCCCGCCCGTCACCGCCGAGCGCAGCCCGCCCGTCGCCGCTCAGCGCTGCCCTGCTGTCCTGCGCGTTGCTCGCGTGCGTCATCGCCACCCCCGTTCTGCTGTTCCCAACGCCTGCCGGTCCGCGGATCGTTCCACGCGCGCCCTCATGGGGTGCCCTGGGGCGCTCCCAGGGGCGGCGCCGGGATGCCGCCCGCGTCCAGGTACGCCTGTGGGGGATTGAGCCGCTGGCCGGGGAAGCCGCCCTTCTCGTACTTCAGGAGCTTCTTCGCCTTCTCGGGGTCGGTCTCGCCCTCCCCGTACGCCGGGCAGAGCGGGGCGATGGGGCAGGCCCCGCAGGCCGGCTTGCGGGCGTGACAGATGCGGCGGCCGTGGAAGATCACATGGTGCGAGAGCATCGTCCACTCGCTCTTCGGGAAGAGCGCGCCGACGGCCGCCTCGATCTTGTCCGGATCCTTCTCGTCGGTCCACTGCCAGCGGCGGACGAGCCGCTGGAAATGGGTGTCCACGGTGATGCCGGGCCGCCCGAAGGCGTTGCCGAGCACCACGAAGGCCGTCTTGCGTCCTACGCCGGGCAGCTTGACGAGATCTTCGAGGCGCCCGGGGACCTCGCCGCCGAACTCCTCCACGAGGGCCTTGGACAGCCCTATGACCGACTTGGTCTTGGCCCGGAAGAAGCCGGTGGGCCGGAGGATCTCCTCGACCTCCTCGGGGTTGGCCGCGGCCAGGTCCTCCGGGGTCGGGTACTTGGCGAACAGCGCCGGCGTCGTCTGGTTCACCCGCAGGTCGGTGGTCTGCGCGGACAGGACGGTCGCCAAGATCAGCTGGAAGGAGTTCTCGAAGTCCAACTCCGGGTGTGCGTACGGGTACACCTCGGCGAGCTCGCGGTTGATCCGGCGGGCGCGGCGGACGAGGGCGGTGCGCGACTCGTTCCTGGGCGGCTTGGCGGCGGACTTGGGCGGCTTGGCGGCCACGGACTTGGGCGCCTTGGCGACGGGGTCCGCGGACGCGTCCTTCTTCACGGCCGTCGTCGCCTTCTTGGCCGCCTTCTTGACTGTCTTCCGGGCTGCCTTCTTCACCGGCGCCACCTCTGGAGCTTCTGCCGCTTTTGTCGTTTTATTCGTTCCACCCGTGACCTGTTCGCCCACAGCGGAATCGCGACGTACTACCACCCGCCCAGCCCCCTTGGCCTGTGCTCTCACCGGCGATTTGGACACCCGGCCAGCCTAAAGCCCTGCACCGACATCCGCCCCGGACCCTGAAGATCAGCCCCCAATTGGCCCCCTGCCGCACTGCCCCGCACGACCGTGCGGCAGACTTGTGACTGATCACACTGTTTGGACCGTCCAGCAAAATGGGGAACACGGTCCCCTGGTAACGGGGGAGCAAGATCCCCTGAGCAGGTCGACAAGGAGAGAACTCGTGGACGACGTTCTGCGGCGCGCCCCGCTCTTCGCGGCGCTCGATGACGAGCAGGCCGCGGAGCTCCGCGCCTCCATGAGTGAGGTGACCCTCGCGCGCGGCGACGCCCTGTTCCATGAGGGCGACCCCGGTGACCGGCTGTATGTGGTCACCGAGGGCAAGGTCAAGCTCCACCGCACATCCCCCGACGGCCGCGAGAACATGCTCGCCGTCCTCGGCCCCGGCGAGCTGATCGGCGAGCTGTCGCTGTTCGACCCGGGTCCGCGCACGGCCACGGCCACCGCGCTGACCGAGGTCAAGCTGCTCGGCCTCGGCCACGGCGACCTCCAGCCCTGGCTGAACGTGCGCCCCGAGGTGGCCGCCGCCCTGCTGCGCGCCGTCGCCCGGCGCCTGCGCAAGACCAACGACCAGATGTCCGACCTGGTCTTCTCGGACGTGCCCGGCCGGGTCGCGCGCGCCCTGCTCGACCTCTCACGCCGCTTCGGCGTGCAGTCCGAGGAAGGCATCCACGTGGTGCACGACCTCACACAGGAGGAGCTGGCCCAGCTGGTCGGCGCGTCCCGCGAGACGGTCAACAAGGCCCTCGCGGACTTCGCGGGCCGCGGCTGGCTGCGCCTGGAGGCGCGCGCCGTGATCCTGCTGGACGTGGAGCGCCTCGCGAAGCGCTCGCGCTGACGCCGTACGCCGATGGGGCCTCGCCGTTGAACCGGCGGGGCCCCATCGGCGTACCTTCTGGCGTGCTGATCCAAAAATCATCTGCCACCACGCTCCTGTCGGGGCACAGTGGGCGCATGGCCGGACAGGGGCACCACGGAGGGCTCGACGCCCAGGGATACATCGAACGCGAGGGTTCGCTCGGCCGGATCCAGGAGACGTTCTGGCCCGTGGTCGCCGCGGCGCGCGACCGGCTGACGGACGTCTTCGGGGCGCGCATGACGAGCGCGTACCTCTACGGGTCGATTCCGCGCGGCACCGCGCGCGTGGGGCGCAGTGATCTCGATCTGCTCCTCGTCCTGCGCGACGAGCCCACCGAGGCGGACCGGGCGGAGGCGCGTGCGCTCGGTGACTCGCTCGACAAGGAGTTCCCGGGGATCGACGGCGTCGGAACGCTCCTGGTCAGCCGTACGCGGACGCTGAGCGCCCTGGAGACGTACGACCTCGGCTGGTTCGTCGCCTGCCTCTGCACGCCCCTGCTGGGCGAGGACCTGGCCGAGTTCCTGCCCCGCTACCGCCCCGACTCCCACCTCGCCCGCGAGACGAACGGCGACCTCGCGCTCCACCTGTCGCGCTGGCGCGAGCGGATCGCCGGGACGGCCGACACGGACGAGGCCCGCCGCCCGCTTGTCCGCTTCATGTCCCGCCACCTGGTCCGCACCGGCTTCACGCTCGTCATGCCCCGCTGGAACGGCTGGACCAGCGATCTCGGGGAGATGGCCGAGGCGTTCGCCGAGTACTACCCGGAGCGGGCGGGGCAGCTGCGGGAGGCGGCGCTGCTCGGATACGACCCGACCGGCGACCCCACCGTCCTCCGTCGGTACGTCGACGATCTGGGCCCCTGGCTGGCCGAGGAGTACGCGCGCGTGCACGGCGTGAAGGAGCCACGCCCGGACTAGGGCCGGTGCGGCCGCCTGATCCACGTGATCCACGTGATCCATGTGACAGGCGTGCCCTACTGGCAGGCGGGCCTTAGATGAGGCCGTGCTCCCGGAGGTAGTCCATCTGGGCTCGTACGGAGAGCTCGGCTGCCGGCCACAGGGAGCGGTCGACGTCCGCGTACACGTGGGCGACGACCTCGGCAGGCGCCCGGTAGCCGTTCTCGACCGCCGTCTCCACCTGGGCCAGCCGGTGGGCTCTGTGGGCGAGGTAGAACTCGACGGCGCCCTGGGCGTCGTCCAGGACGGGCCCGTGGCCGGGCAGGACGGTGTGCACGCCGTCGTCGACGGTCAGGGAGCGCAGCCGCCGCAGGGAGTCCAGATAGTCGCCCAGCCGGCCGTCGGGGTGCGCCACGACGGTCGTACCGCGCCCCAGGACGGTGTCACCGGTCAGGACGGCCCGGTCGGCGGGCAGATGGAAGCACAGGGAGTCACTGGTGTGGCCGGGCGTCGGGACGACCCGCAGTTCCAGACCCCCCACGGTGACGACGTCGCCGGGCGCCAGCCCTTCGTCGCCGAGCCGCAGCGCCGGATCGAGCGCACGCACGTTCGTCCCGGTCAGCTCGGCGAACCGCGCGGCCCCCTCCGCGTGATCCGGGTGCCCGTGCGTGAGCAGGGTCAGCGCGATCCGCCGGCCGGCCCGCTCGGCCGTGTCGACGACGTTCCGCAGGTGTACGTCGTCCAGGGGGCCGGGGTCGATCACGACCGCGAGCTCGGAGTCGGGCTCGGCGACGATCCACGTGTTGGTGCCGTCCAGGGTCATCGCGGAGGCGTTGGGCGCGAGGACGTTGACGGCGCGCCGGGTGGCGGGGCCCGAGAGGACTCCGCCGCGTGGCTGGCCGGGAAGGGCTGCTGCGTCCGTCATGCGGGGGCTCCACCGGTCGGGATGTGCTTGGTGAACTCGTCGTGGCCGGGCCAGGACAGGACGACCTCCCCGTCCGCCAGACGCGCCTTGGCCAGCACCGGCGTCAGGTCGCGGGCCGGGGCGGCGGCGAGGACGTCGGCGGCGGCGGCGGCGTACGGGAGGAGCTGACGCAGGGTCGCGACGGTGGGCGGCATCATCAGCAGCTCGCCCTTGTCGTACCCGTCCGCCGCGTCCGCCGGCCGGATCCACACCGTACGGTCGGCCTCCGTGGAGGCGTTGCGGGTGCGCTGTCCTTCGGGGAGGGCGGCCACGAAGAACCAGGTGTCGTAGCGGCGGGGCTCGAACTCGGGGGTGATCCAGCGGGTCCAGGCGCCCAGCAGGTCCGACCGCAGCACGAGCCCCCTGCGGTCGAGGAACTCGGCGAAGGACAGGTCACGGGCGACCAGGGCCGCCCGGTCCGCCTCCCAGTCGTCCCCCGTGGTGTCGCCGACGACGGTGTCCGGCGTGGGCCCGGCGAGCAGGACGCCCGCCTCCTCGTACGTCTCCCGTACGGCCGCGCAGACGATGGCCTGCGCGGAGGTCTCGTCGACACCGAGTCTGTTCGCCCACCACGCGCGCGTGGGGCCCGCCCAGCGGACCTGGCGCTCGTCGTCGCGGGGGTCCACACCGCCACCCGGGTACGCGTACGCGCCTCCGGCGAAGGCCATGGAGGTGCGGCGGCGCAGCATGTGGACGACGGGGGCGCGGTCGGTGTCCTTGAGCAGGATGACGGTGGCCGCCCGCTTGGGGGCGACAGGGGTGAGGGCGCCTTCCGCCAGCGCACGGATGCGGACCGGCCACTCCGGTGGATACCACTGCCCATTCACCATGGCCGGAGGCTATCCCGTACCGGGCGGATGTTCGAGAGCCCCCGGACGATCAGTCGCCGGGAGCCGGGGCCGGCCGGGGTGGGTCCACCCGCCGGCGCGGGCAGGATGCCGCCCGCGCCCCCCCCCGGCAGCGCGACCACCCGCAGGTGGGGCGGCGGGCGGAGCCCACCCGCACGGCCCCGGCCCCCGCCACCCGGCGGCGCACTACGCCTCCGTGAGCTCCACCTGGATCTCGACCTCGACCGGCGCGTCCAGCGGCAGCACCGTCACGCCGACCGCGCTCCGCGCGTGCACGCCCTTGTCGCCGAGCACCGCGCCGAGCAGCTCGCTCGCGCCGTTCAAGACAGCCGGCTGCCCGGTGAAGTCCGAGGCCGATGCCACGAACCCGACGACCTTCACGACACGCGCGATGCGGTCGAGGTCGCCCGTCACCGACTTCACCGCGGCCAGCGCGTTCAACGCGCAGGTGCGGGCCAGGTCCTTCGCCTCCTCCGGCGTGACCTCGGCGCCCACCTTGCCGGTGACCGGAAGCTTGCCCTCCACCATCGGCAGCTGGCCGGCGGTGTACACGTACACGCCGGACTGCACAGCGGGCTGGTACGCGGCCAGCGGCGGCACGACCGCGGGCAGCGTCAGCCCGAGTTCCGCCAGCTTCGCCTCGACTGCCCCGCTCATGCCTGCCTCTCGCGCTTCAGGTAGGCCACCAGCTGCTCGGGGTTGTTCGGCCCGGGCACGACCTGGACGAGCTCCCAGCCGTCCTCGCCCCAGGTGTCCAGAATCTGCTTCGTGGCGTGGACGAGCAGCGGCACGGTTGCGTATTCCCACTTGGTCATGTGACCGACTGTAGCCGCTGTCGTGGACGGCCTTCCGCGCACGTTGTCCACAGCCTCCTGCGTAGGCCGCGCACAGACTGGTTAGGCTCGAAGACGTGAGCAGGCTCCAGGTCGTCAGTGGCAAGGGCGGTACCGGCAAGACCACGGTCGCCGCATCCCTCGCGCTCGCCCTCGCGACCGAGGGCAAACGCACCCTCTTGGTCGAGGTCGAGGGCAGACAGGGCATCGCGCAGCTCTTCGAGACGCAGGCGTTGCCCTACGAGGAACGGAAAATCGCGGTCGCTCCGGGCGGCGGGGAGGTGTACGCACTTGCCATCGACCCCGAGCTGGCACTCCTCGACTACCTCCAGATGTTCTACAAACTGGGCAGCGCGGGCCGCGCCTTGAAGAAGCTCGGCGCCATCGACTTCGCCACCACCGTCGCGCCCGGACTGCGCGACGTACTCCTCACGGGCAAGGCCTGCGAGGCCGTGCGCCGCAAGGACAAGAGCGGACGTTTCGCCTACGACTACGTCGTCATGGACGCGCCGCCCACGGGCCGCATCACCCGCTTCCTCAACGTGAACGACGAGGTGGCCGGCCTCGCGAAGATCGGTCCGATACACAACCAGGCCCAGGCCGTCATGCGTGTACTCAAGTCGCCCGAGACGGCGGTCCACTTGGTGACGCTCCTGGAGGAGATGCCCGTCCAGGAGACCGCGGACGGCATCGCGGAGCTGCGGGCGGCGAAGCTGCCGGTGGGCCGGATCATCGTGAACATGGTGCGGCCCGCGGTCCTGGACCAGGCGGACCTGGAGCTGGCGCACACCACGCCCCGTACGGCCATCGCCAAGTCGCTCTCCGCCGCCGGCCTCGGTGGCGCCCGGCGCGGCGGGCTCGCGGAGCGGCTGGTGGACCCGCTGCTCAGGCAGGCCGAGGAGTACGCCGAGCGGTTCGCGTTGGAGCGCGAGCAGCGGGCGGTGCTCACGGAGCAGGAGCTGCCGCTGCACGAACTGCCACTGCTCGCCGAGGGAATGGACCTGGCGGGCCTGTACGAGCTCGCCAAGGAACTGCGGACCCAAGGGATCTCATGAGTCTGGACCCGGCCCACACGCCCGACCCGGCCCACCCCCACGACCAGGAAGCGGCCCACGCCGAGGACCCGGCGCGCGCGATCGGCTCCGCCCGCCTCCTGGACGTCGACCCCCTGCTGGACGACCCGGGCACCCGCATCGTGGTGTGCTGCGGCTCGGGCGGCGTCGGCAAGACGACCACGGCGGCGGCCCTGGGGCTGCGGGCCGCCGAGCGCGGCCGCAAGGTGGTCGTCCTGACCATCGACCCGGCGCGCCGGCTCGCCCAGTCCATGGGCATCGACTCGCTCGACAACATCCCGCGGCGGGTGAAGGGCATCGACGACTCCGCGAGCGGCGAACTGCACGCCATGATGCTCGACATGAAGCGCACCTTCGACGAGATCGTCGAGGCGCACGCGGACCGCGAGCGGGCGGCCGCCATCCTGAGCAACCCCTTCTACCAGTCGCTCTCGGCGGGCTTCGCGGGCACGCAGGAGTACATGGCGATGGAGAAGCTGGGGCAGCTGCGCGCGCGTGACGAGTGGGACCTGATCATCGTCGACACGCCGCCCTCGCGCTCGGCGCTGGACTTCCTGGATGCCCCGAAGCGGCTCGGCTCCTTTCTGGACGGCAAGCTGATCCGGCTGCTGACGGCCCCCGCGAAGCTGGGCGGCCGGGCGGGGATGAAGTTCCTGAACGTCGGTATGTCGATGATGACCGGCACGCTCGGAAAGCTGCTCGGCGGTCAGCTCCTCAAGGACGTACAGACGTTCGTGGCCGCGATGGACACGACGTTCGGCGGCTTTCGCACGCGCGCGGACGCGACGTACAAGCTGCTTCAGGCGCCCGGTACGGCGTTCCTGGTGGTGGCCGCCCCGGAGCGGGACGCGCTGCGCGAGGCCGCGTACTTCGTGGAGCGGCTGGCCGCCGAGGACATGCCGCTCGCCGGTCTCGTCCTCAACCGGGTCCACGGCAGCGGAGCCGCTCAGCTGTCCGCCGAGCGGGCGCTCGCCGCCGCGGAAAACCTGGACCTCGCCGCCGATCCCGGCAGCACGGAAAATCTTGAGGAGTCCCGCATTGTCGATCAGGAGGGCGGGAAAGCTGGACTTCGTAACTCTCCCGACACGTACGGAAGTTCAGAATCACCCGCTGACCTGACTCCCGCTGACCAGACTCCCGCTTCCTCCGAGGGCTCCCCCGCCACGGACGGAGCAGTCGAACAACTCACCGCAGGCCTGCTGATACTGCACGCCGAGCGCATGCAACTGCTCTCCCGCGAGCAGCGCACACGTGACCGCTTCGCCGCGCTCCACCCCGAGGTGGCCGTGGCCGAAGTGGCCGCGCTGCCCGGTGACGTCCACGACCTCACGGGACTGCGGGACATCGGGGACCGGCTCGCGGCCAACCGGCCGGAGCTGCCCACATCCCCTGGCGGTGCGTGAGGATCCCCTGGCGGTGCCTGGGGATCCGATGACAGTGCCCGGGGATCCGACGGCGGTGCTTGGGGGGGACTCCCTCAGCCCACCGCCGCGTAGTTCTCGTACACCTCTTCCTCGTCGAGGGGCAGCAGACCCGCGCCGCGCTCGTACTCCGTACGCGCGGTCTCCAGCAGGTGACGCCACGAGGTGACGGTGGGCCGCCTGCGCAGCAGCGCGCGGCGCTCCCGTTCCGTCATGCCACCCCACACGCCGAATTCGACGCGGTTGTCGAGCGCATCGGCGAGGCACTCCGTGCGCACCGGACATCCGGTGCACACTGCCTTGGCCCTGTTCTGCGCTGCTCCTTGAACGAACAGTTCATCCGGATCGGTAGTGCGGCAGGCCGCCTGCGCACTCCAGTCGGTTACCCAGCCCATACCGGCGCCGTCCTCTCCCGAATCGAGGCTCCCCCACGGCGGCAGCGGCATATTCACCGCCGCCAGTTGAGGACGTTACGGAAGGTGGGCACAGCGCAACACCCCCTTCGGGCCCAATCTTGAATGGCCCGAACGGACTATGCGTAAGCGGCAGATCACCCGGGGGAGTGAGCTGGCGACATATGCGACTCTCCCGGCGAACCGGGGCAGTTCAGTTGAGTCACAACGGACGTCCGGTGACACACGAGGCGGATTCGGACACGCCCTCAACAAAAAAGTTGGTGGAACACCGGAACGATTCGGCGTCGCCGACCGTATTTGATACAAGGCCCTACTGCTGTGACAGTTGGGAGCAGCTTAGGCCAAGGCATATACGCGTGTCCGGCGAATGAGAACGTAGGCTGCCCTCATGCCAAAGAAGCGCTCGGGCGGGGGACTGTCCCCTGTGCAGCAGGCCGCCAAGTTCCTCGGAGTGAGTGTGCTCGCGGGGGCGGTGATGGCCGGAATCGCGATGCCCGCCGCCGGTGCGCTCGGGCTCGCCGCCAAGGGTTCCGTCAAAGGATTCGACGACATCCCGGCCAACCTGAAGAGCCCGCAGCTGAGCCAGCGCACCACGATCCTGGACAGTGCCGGCGGCCAGATCGCCTCGGTCTACTCGCGCGACCGCACGGTGGTGGATCTCAAGGAGATCTCGCCGTACATGCAGAAGGCGATCGTCGCGATCGAGGATTCGCGGTTCTACCAGCACGGCGCGGTCGACCTGAAGGGCATCCTGCGCGCGGTGAACCAGAACGCGCAGAACGGCGGAGTGGCCCAGGGCGCCTCCACCCTCACGCAGCAGCTCGTGAAGAACTACTTCGTGGAGGAGGCGGGCGACGACCCGACGAAGGTCGCCCAGGCCACCCAGCAGACCCTCGGCCGCAAGATCCGCGAGCTGAAGTACGCGATCCAGATCGAGGAGAAGCTCGGCAAGAAGAAGATCCTCGAGAACTACCTGAACATCACGTTCTTCGGCCAGCAGGCCTACGGCGTCGAGGCCGCCGCCCACCGCTACTTCTCCAAGTCCGCCAAGGACCTGAACGTCCAGGAGTCGGCGCTCCTCGCGGGCATCGTCCAGTCGCCCACCCGGTACGACCCGGTGAACGACGAGGCGGAGGCCAAGAAGCGACGCAACGTGGTGCTTCAGCGCATGGCCGAGGTCCACGACATCTCGCAGGCGGATGCCGACACGGCCAAGGAGAAGCCCCTCGGACTGAACGTGAGCAAGCCGAAGAACGGCTGCATCACGGCGGTCAAGGGCGCGGGCTTCTTCTGCGACTACGTACGCGAGGTCTTCCTGACCGACCCGGTCTTCGGCAAGACCAAGGAGGCCCGGGCGAAGATCTGGAACCGGGGCGGTCTGACGATCCGTACGACGCTCGACCCGCAGGCGCAGGAGTCGGCGCAGACGTCGATCAAGCAGCACGTCAACAAGAGCGACGGCGTGGCCACGGCCGCCACGGTCGTCGAGCCCGGCACCGGCAAGATCCTCGCGATGGGCCAGTCGCGTCCGTACGGCTTCGGCAAGAACGAGACGCAGATCAACCTCTCCGTGGACAAGGACATGGGCGGCGGCGCGGGCTACCAGCCCGGTTCGACGTTCAAGCCGATCGTGGCGGCGGCCGCCGTCGAGGGCGGCATGCCGGCCACGCAGGCGTACCCGTCGCCCTACGAGATGCTGTACCCGAGCCCGATCTCGGCCTGTAACGGCAAGACCTGGCGCAACGACCCGAACCGCCCGGCCAAGCTGACGAACGAGAACGAGTCTGAGCGCGGCCCGTACGGGATGAAGGAAGCGACCGCGAAGTCGGTCAACACCTACTACGTACAGCTGATCAGCGACATCGGCATCTGCCCGGTGACGCAGATGGCCAAGAAGATGGGCGTGAGCCGCGCCGACGGAGCGAAGATCACCCAGGCCCCGTCGATCGCGCTGGGCACGCAGGAGATGTCGCCTCTGACGATGGCGAACGCGTACGCGACCTTCGCCTCCCGCGGCATGCACTGCACGCCGGTCGCCATCGAGTCGATCACCCAGACCGTCGGCGACGAGAAGAAGTCCCTGGAGGTCCCGAAGTCGACGTGCTCACGCGCGATGACGGAGACCACCGCGGACACGATCAACACGCTGCTGAAGGGCGTGGTCGAGGACGGTACGGGTACGGAGGCCGGCCTCGGCAGCCGTCCCAGCGCGGGCAAGACCGGTACGACGGACGGACGCTACGCGGCCTGGTTCGTCGGCTACACGCCGAACATGGCGGCCGCGGTCTGGGTCGGCGACCCGGCGCACAAGCGGCGCATGGTCAACATCACCATCGGCGGCACCACCTGGGCCAAGGTCTACGGCGGCCAGGTCCCGGGCCCGATCTGGCGCGACATGATGTCGGGCGCGCTCCAGGGCAAGCCGGCCCCGGACTTCAACCTGATCAACATCCCGGACAGCAACGCGGACAAGGACAAGGGCGGCGACGAGGGGAACAACGGCGGCAACGGGAACGGGAACGGCAACACCGGAGGCACGACCGTCACGGGTGGCACCGACGGCGGTACGACCGTCCCGCTCCCGTCCTTCTCGATCCCGGATGGCTTCATCCAGGGGAACGGGAACGGCGGAAACGGAAACGGCGGGAACGGGAACGGCGGCAGGAACGGGAACGGCTAGTTCCGCCCAGCTCCGTCCCCTTCTGTCGGTGGTACGCGGTACGACGACGGGGGCGCTGCTCAGCCGCCCGCGAGGAGCTGCTTGACCACCGCGGCGACGCGGCCGCCCTCGGCCTGGCCGGCCACCTTCGGGTTCACGATCTTCATGACCTGGCCCATGGCGCGCGGGCCCTCGGCGCCGGCCGCCTTCGCCTCCTGGACCGCCTGTCCGACGATCTGCTGGAGCTCCTCGTCGGACAGCTGCTGGGGCAGGTACGTGGCGAGCACCTCACCCTCCGCCTTCTCCCGCTCGGCCGACTCGGGGCGACCACCCTGCGCGAACGCGTCGGCGGCCTCGCGCCGCTTCTTCGCCTCGCGAGTGATCACCTTCTGCACTTCGTCGTCGGAGAGCTCGCGCTTGGTCTTGCCCGCGACCTCCTCCTTGGTGATCGCGGCGAGGGTCAGCCGGAGCGTCGAGGAGCGGAGCTCGTCGCGCTCCTTGATTGCGGCGTTGAGGTCTTCCTGCAGCTTCGACTTGAGCGTGGTCATGGGGTGATTGTCGCAGGTGTGGCACGGCTGCCGCCCGTTGATTTCGGGCGGGCCCCCGCGGCCCGCCGTGGGCTGCCGCGGTTGTCCACAGGCGGATACGCGGCGGCGTCGGGGTCTGACACGATGGACGTATGCGCGCGCGATACGGAGTACCCCTGGGAATCGTGGCGGCCGGCGCCGCCGGTCTCCTCTACTCGGCGGGTTTCGAGGCCCGTTCCTTCCGCTTGCGACGGGTCACGGTCCCCGTCCTGCCCCCGGGGATGCGCCCCCTGCGCGTGTTGCAGGTGTCGGACATCCACATGGTCGGCGGCCAGCGCAAGAAGCAGCGCTGGCTGAGGTCGCTGGCCGGACTGCGCCCCGACTTCGTCATCAACACCGGGGACAACCTCTCCGACCCGGAGGGCGTGCCGGAGGTCCTCGACGCACTGGGCCCGCTGATGGAGTTCCCGGGGGCGTACGTCTTCGGTTCGAACGACTACTACGGCCCCAAACTGCGCAACCCCGCCCGCTACTTGCTGGAGAAGACCCAGGGCCGCCACGGGCTGAACGGCAACAAGCCGGCCGTCGACGCCATCCACAACCCGTGGGAGGACCTGCGCGACGGCTTCGACGCGGCGGGCTGGCTGAACCTGACGAACGCGCGCGGGGCCCTGAAGATCGAGGGCGCCGAGATCGAGCTGACCGGCCTGGACGACCCGCACATCAAGCGGGACCGGTACGCGCGCGTGGCGGGCGGCCCGTCGGTCTCGGCGGACTTCTCGATGGGCGTGGTGCACGCTCCGTATCTGCGCACCCTGGACGCCTTCACCGCGGACGGTTACCCGCTGATCCTGGCCGGGCACACCCACGGCGGTCAGCTCTGCCTCCCCTTCTACGGGGCCTTCGTCACCAACTGCGACCTGGACACGGACCGGGTGAAGGGCCTGTCGCGGCACACGGCCGAGGGGCGGGCGTCCTACCTGCACGTGTCGGCGGGCTGCGGCACGAACCGCTACACGCCGGTGCGGTTCGCCTGCCCGCCGGAAGCGTCGCTGCTGACGTTGGTGGAGAGGGAGTAGCCGGTATCCCGGGAGGAGCGGCCGGGCGAGTAACCCACACAGCTTGCCCGTATCGCCCGATTTGCCCGATCCGCTTAGCGTGAGGGCATGATCGCCCGCATACCCAAGGACATACCGGACCTGCCCGCCATTCCGGGGATGCCTGTACTGATGCCGTCCGCCGTCCCCGCGGCGGCGGTGGTGGCGCCCACCCGCCGTCCGCTGACGACCGCGTTCCGCCTGCTGGTCGCCCTGGCGGCGACGGCGGGCGTGACCATCGACCTGATCCTCGGCAGCCCGCTGCGCGTCCTCACCTACTTCACGATCCAGAGCAGCGTGCTGGTGGCCCTGACCTTCACCCTCTCGGCCTGGCGGGCCTGGGCGGCCCGCCGCCCCCTGCCCGCGCTCCTGACCGGCGGCACACTGCTCTACGCCGTGATCACCGGCCTCGTCTACCATCTGCTCCTCGCGCACGAGCCGGCCCCCTTCACGATGACCGGCCAGGCGGGCCCGCTCACGGGCTGGCAGGCGCTCACGAACCAGCTCCTGCACACGGCGGTCCCGGTCGCGGTGGTACTGGACTGGCTGCTCCTGACAGGCTCGGGACGCCTGCGCCTGCGCCAGGCCAGCGCCTGGCTGCTCTACCCCCTCGCGTACCTGGCGCTCACCCTCGCCCGGGGCGAGCTGATCCTGCCGGGCACGCCGGGCCGCTACCTCTACCCGTTCCTGGACGTCGAACAGCACGGCTACAAGAGCGTCCTCGGCAACGCGCTCCTCCTCGGCCTGGCGTTCTACGCCCTGGCGGTCCTCCTCGTCACCCTCGACCGCGTCCGCCCGAACCCGCTCCGCCGCCGCGCCAAAAACGGATTTCGTCTCCAGCCACCAGTGGGCTAAAGTAAACGACGTCGCCGCGACAAGCAGTGACATCGGGGTGTAGCGCAGCTTGGCAGCGCGCTTCGTTCGGGACGAAGAGGTCGTGGGTTCAAATCCCGCCACCCCGACAGTGAAACACCAGGTCAGGCCCGGTGCTGAGAGATCAGCACCGGGCCTGATTTGTTGTGCGGCCCCGTTTTGGGAGCCATTCGGGAGCCGACTGCGGGAAGCGGCTCCCGGTGGCTCCGAGCAAGTGGCGTTCCGCCTTGAAGCACGCTGGGCGCCGCGTACACCTCGGAAGGGCCACCCCACGGCTTGTGGCGAGGAGACCACGGACGGTACGGCGATCGCCATGCACCTATGGTCTCCGTTAAATGACCGGCAACCCGCGCTCCTCACCCGCATCGGGGACGACCCCGTCGCGTCGGGCAGCCCCGAGCTCGCTGATACCGCCCACACGCTCAAGGGGCGCGGCCTTGCCCAAGCAGGGTGGGAAGCGGCGTCTATCTGGAGCACGGCCATCACCCGAACCGGTCGGAGTCGGCTCAGCGCAGGCACCGGTTGACGGGTCCCGAAAAACGGACACGAACGGCCCCTTCACGCAGAAGCAAGCCGCAGCCCCGTCCACGACGAAGCGGCGCCGCAGCGCGCCACGAAGTCCCCACAGCCGTCGCCGCCGGAAGCCGGAGCCGCCTTGATCACGGAGGTACAGCAGGCTGGGCGGTTCGCACATGGCGCAGCAGGCCCGGTCATTGGGACGCCCGGATGTCGCCAACCGCCTCACTGAGGTGCTGCTGAGCGCGGGCGTCTGACGAAGACACGTACGAAGTGGCTGTGCGCTGCACGCTCAGTTCTTCTCGCTCGGGGACGCAGAGGGGGTCGGGGTGGTTGATGACCAGAAATCAGATCGGACGTTGGGGTCCGGGATCGATCCTCCCGCATAATTAGGGCCGACCGTCTCGGCTGTCGGCGGCGACACCGAGGACTTGGTGACACACGGTGTAGCCACCTCGAAGAAGGCTTGGCCGTTGCCGCCGATGAGGAGGCGCACACGGAACTGGTCGGGAGTCTCGAAGTACGTCGCAGGGCTCTTGGTGCTTCGATTCACACCAAGCTGTCGGTACCCCTCGGCTTTCCAATAGCGCTCCACCACCCCGAGGAAACTACCCCTGCGTTCTGGGGAGATGATGGTCATCACTGCGCGACGCCGCGACACATCACAGCTGCCCGCGGTGGTTTCCCCGTGGGTCCAGTGGACGGCGGGCTTGATGGCAGCGAAAGTCCCGTCCAGCATTTTATCGGCATTTTCCGCCGCTTCTTGCATGTTCATCTTCGGCTTCCCTTCAGCCGGCTGCTCCGAAGTTCCGCATCCCGTCAAAAGCAGCATTCCTACCAGGATCGTGACGCTGACGCCTCTCATCGTGGCTGCTCCAAGACGATTCCGTCGGACTTCCCAACCACGATGTTGGCAATATTGTCGGCTGACATCTGGTCCTTTGTGGGGGTGAAATAGTGCGAGTGTGCGTCAAACCCACCGTCGGTCACAGGAGGGCCATCGTCGACCAAGAAGCGTGTGGCTCCGAACGCCTTGTTCGCCGGATCGGTTCCGAACCAGATCTGACTGGGATCCGTCTGCTGGTCCTGAGCCATATAGCCGGCGATGCCACCCACGACGGTACCGGCTGCACCACCAACGACTCCACCTACGGGGCCGCCCATCCCCAATCCCAGTACAAGACCTGCTGATCCGCCACCAGCAGCCCCGGCTCCCATGCCACTGGCCTCATTATGATTAGGGAGCTTAGTGACGATGTCGTTGTCTGCCGCACCGACGAATACATGGTGCTTGCCGACGTTCAAATCGTCGGCGGTCTTTGCATCAGTGCCGGGGCTACCGACGAGGATGATGTCGTCGGCTCCGGGGACCCCGCCCTTCTCCTGAGCTGCCAAGCCTACGGTGAGGGAACCGTATGAGTGCCCAATGGCGGTGATATGCGGATTCTCGTTCTCGTTCGTCGCTGAGATTCCTGCCATAAAGCTGTTGTATGCCGGTGCTCCGGCTTCGGCATTTTCTCTGAACATGACGTCTGTGTTGGCGGCGAGGTCCGTGGGAGAGAGCTGGGGCGCGTCGTAGCCGAGCCAGACGATCGACGCGGTTGAGCTGTGAGGGTCGGCTTCCTTGGCGCCAAGAGCAGTGTCCTGGGCTCGTTTCATCGAGCCGCCGACGAATTCGCCATCCAGTTTCGTCGAGAGCCCAGGGACATAAGCCGAGACGTTATTCGCCGTGTCGGGATTCCCATAGGAAACGATCGCACGACCATTTCCTTCGTCGCCGATACCAAGAAGATACATCGGTGGCACGCTTGCTTCCTGCAGTTTCCCCTGAATTCCCTTCAGCCCTTCCAGTATCGTCTTCGACTTCTCGTCATCCTGCCCCGAGAGTTTGCCGATGAGGAGCTCGACGTTTTCCCGGTTGGCCTCGTCCCGCACGGTTGCCGGGATGCCGTCCAGGTTCCCGATCACGTCCGGGTAGACCGCCAGGTACTCCTCCCGCTGCTCCTGCGTGAGGTGGTCCCACCAGTCCTTGCGAGCGGCGGGGGACTTGTCGAGAGGGATGTCGTCCTTCAGGTATTCCGTCGCAGCATCGCCCACGGCCTTGACGTCGGCGGCAGCGTCGGCCCAGGTTTTCGTGTCGACCTTCAGCCCGGGGCCTGCCTTGAGCTTGCTCAGCGCCTGTCGGTAACGTTCGTCGGTCTCCCGGGCCTCGCGCAGGGCGTGAGCGATGCGGTCAGCGATGTCCTGCGCCTTGGCGTGGTGAGGGTTGGGGTTGATCAGGCCGGGGGTTCCAGGACCAGTGCCGGGCGTGTGCAGCCCCTTGTCGCTCGGTGGGTACAGCCCGTTGTTGCCCGGCGCGAGCATGCCGTTGTGGCCCACTGCCGAACCACCGGGGATCTTCTCCCCGGTCATCTCGTTCTTGCCGCCGGCCGGGTACCCGATGCTCCCGTCCTCGTTCACCGCGTACGACAGGGCGGTGGCATCGTCCAGCGCCTCCTTCAGCCGCCGCTGAGGAGGCCTGAGTTCGGAGGCAAGACCGTTCACCGAGGAGCGGATCAGTCCGCACTCGGCGTGGATGTAGTGATAGTTACGGCTCAGTCGCTGCAGCCGCCGGATGGCCGCCGTCGCCGATTCACTCTCCTGCGTCTTGGACAACTTGCCGGCCATCTCGGCGTCCACTCGTTCGGCCGAGGCATCCGCGTGGTGTGAGACCTTGACCCAGCCGTCGGCCGCGTCATCCAGCCCCGAGAGCGTCAGGTCCCGCAACTGCTGCCAGGTCAACGCCGAGGTCACTAGCCCTTGCCCCCGTCCGAGACGTGCACAGCGCGCGCCTTGGCGGCAACGGCACTGTCGTACTCGCCCATGTCCTTGGCGACGGCGCGCAGCTTGGGCTCCAGTGACTCGCACTCGTCCCGTACCGCCTCCAGCCGCTTCTCCCAGGAGGTGAGTACCGTCTTTAACGCACCCAGGCTCGCCAGGCCTTCAGCCCCCGCCGACACGCCCGTATGGCCGGACTGCAGGCTCTTCTTCGTGGACTCGGTGCTGATCCTCAGGTCGTCCGCTGTGCCTGCCGCGTGGGTCCACGGCCCGTTCGAGTGCCGCAGGGTGCCCGAGCCGCCATTCAATCCGGGCTTCGACCCACCCGTGGGAGTGCTGCCGCCCTGATCAGCCGGCAACTGGTTGAGCTGCATCTGGGTGGAGCGGCGCTCGGCCGCCGCGGCCTTGATCTGTTCCCACTCGTCCCACGCCATCCGCAATCCTTCCCCGTTGTACGGCTCAACGGCGCTGTCTGAGCCTGCTGTTGCGGACGTTATCCCGTGGTCGCAACGCACTGTATCCGTGCGATCCACCAGAGTGACTGAGTATGCCTACTCATGCCCATGGGCCTGACCCGCTGCCACAGTGGCAACAACGGGGTGAAACTGCGACACAGCCCGGTCGGGCGCGGGCGGACAGCCGAACCACCGTCACGCATCGGACATTCACAGATCGACATCTGCGCACGGCGACGGCCTGTTCTCGCCAAGCTGCGCCCTGCAGCAGGCGGGACATGGCAGCAGTGGAGTGGCCCGACGCACGGCGGAGTCGGCTTTCAGCCAGCCCCACGCCATGGGGGCAACAGGATTCCGCGAAGACACGAGATCACAGCTATCTTGCGGAGTTGCTTCTGTTACAGACGGGGATGTCATTGGCACTGTCAGTGAGTACCCCGAGGTGCTGACGGAGAAGTTGTCCGGACGGGGAGGACGTGATGGCGGTCGACAGCACGGGAGATCCGCAGGCAACCGGCGCTGGCCTGGGGGCTGCTGTGGGAGGGATCGCGGCTTCGGGTATCGGGCCCTTCGCGGGTGTCGGTGCCGCCGCGGCGCAGGTTCTGCGTGTCGAGGGCGAGACGCTGACCGCCTTCAAGAAGAGGGTGGATGACCTCTTGACTCAGCTGGAGGAGTCGAAGGCCGCGCCGCGCAGGATCGCGGACGGCGCTCTGCCCACGGGACGTCTGGGCAACTTCGACGAGGCCGACGCGCTGCACGCCGCCTACACCCGAGTGCACTCCCAACTGGAGCAGCTGTCCCAGATGCTGGCGTTGCAGATCGAGGGACTGGTCGTCACGGTCGACGCCTCGAAGGCCGGCTATCACGATCTCGACGACGACGTTCGCGACCGCCTGAGCCGGATCCGGGTCGAGGCCGACGAACTGCTCGCCGACAGGCCGGGGCCGGGAGCGGAGAACCGCACCAGTCGGGGGGTGGGAAGACCGAGCGGTGACCAACAGGGTTCCCAACCGCCGGACGCGGAGGCCGGAGGTCTGTGATGTCCGTGTCAGCAAGGAACGGCAGCACCACGACCGTGGTGGGGAAGGCGGGACGGCTCCATGTCTGATCTGGGCAGCTCGGCGTGGCGGACGGTCCGGCAGTCCCGGTTTCTGACCCAGGATCCCGAACAGCTGTGGTCCATGGTGGAGGGGGCGGACGGTGCGACGGCCACGGAGCTCGGCGTACTGCTGACCCAGGCCGCGAAGACGATCGGGGAAATCGGCACCGATCTGCGGACCCACAGCATGGCGGTCGAGTGGGAGGGTGAAGGCGGCGAGGCGTTCCGGAAGTGGATCCACCAGGCCGCGTTGGCCACCCTGGGACTGGGCGATTACAGCGCGAGCGCGGGCAAATGGCTGGGCCACGCGGGGGATACGCTTCACGAGGTCAGGCCCCAGCTGGAGATTCTGCGGAATCAGAGTGCCACCGCGCGATCGGTGCTCGACGCGCACGCGGCGAAGGCAACGGACATCGGCGACCACGACGGCAGTCCCTCGGATGCCGCGGTGGAGAAGGCCAAGACGTCGTTCGCCGATGACAGCGCTGAAGCGGCCGGGCTGATGATCAAACTGGCCCAGTCGTACACCGCCTCGACGGAACAGATCGACGCGCTGAAGGCGCCCGAGTTTCCGGAGTTGCCAAAGCGGTTCGTGCCGATCGAACGTGACGGTGGAACCCACATCACCGCGCCCACCGCCGATGGCGGTACCCAAGGGACGGTGGCGCGAGCGGACGCTCTGGGGCGGGAGACGGACGCCGACTCCGGTGTGGGCGGCATGAGTTCAGCACCGAGGGCGTCCGCGCCGCACCACCTGACGGACCTGGCCGTCGGGCCAGATGCGCCGCCGCGCCCTCACACAGACACGACGAACACGGCGATCGACAGCGTAAGAACCGTTCCGTCCGCTCCAGCAGCTCCTTCCGCCCCACCGGCGCCGCCCCCGGAACCAAGCAGCCCGGACGGCAGGACACAGCCGACGACCGGGTTGCTTCCGCCTGCGTTCGGGGGCAGAGCAGTGACTCCGCAGGTTCCTCGGGCAGGCGGGGGGCACTCCGTGTATGGAGGCCGGAGTGCCCTGCCCACGCCGTCCGGCTCAGGTACACCCGGAGGATCGCACGTACCCGGGCGCGGACCCACCGGCCCCTTCGGCCCCGGCATGTCCGGTGGTCAGCCGGTCCCAGGTCGTGAGTCGGCCGTTCCCGGCGCGGCCAGAAACGCCAACGGAGTCACTGGCGGCCGCCCGGTCTCGCCACCGAGCGGACGATCCGCTGGTGCGATTCCACGCGGCACTGTTATCGGCGGCACCCCGCAGCAGCAGCCTCCCATCGGTCGTGGCACCGCACCGGGAGGATCCGGCCTTGGCGCCACGACGCCCCGCGCTAACGGCCGCACGGCGAACCCTGAAAGCGCGTCGAAGAGCGCCCCCCTGCCTGCGCAGTCCGATGGGATCGTCGGTGGGCAACCCAGGACATCCCGACAGCGCGGACGGGCGGGGTTCACCTCAGGGGGCGCCGGACTTGTACGGGGAACGGGCACAGACGACGTACTGCCGCAGAGCGGCGGAACAGCCCGCGGCGCCTCCGCGGTCACCCGTGCCCCATACGGTGGTGACCGCTCCGCCCATGACGAACGGTCGCGCTCCCGCACGAATCAGAGGGCCGAGGACGAGGAAGGCCGACCGACCACGCCACGTCCACCCAGCGGGCCCGACCGACACGCAGGACAAGAAGGATGACCATGCCCACCCACAGCAAGCAGGCCCTACGGTACGGCCGGGTCGTGGCGGCCGTCGCCGGCGTCCTGTTGGCGGGCGCCGCCGTGACGCCCGCACACGCTGACACCGTCCGCGGCCAGCAGTGGCACCTGGACGCCATGCAGGCCGAGCAGATGTGGAAGACCAGCACGGGCAAGGGCATCACGGTCGCCGTCATCGACACCGGCATCCAGGACAACATCCCCGACCTGCGCGGCCGGGTCGTGGCGGGCAAGGACTTCTCCAATCACCCCGGGGACGAACACTCGGACTACGACGGCCACGGCACCAGCATGGCCGTCCTCATCGCTGGCACCGGAGCCAAAGGCCGAGCGACGGGTTCCTACGGCCTGGCCCCAGGAGCGAAGATCCTCCCGATCCGTATCCCGGACTTCATCGAACAGAGCCGCAGCGACGGCAACCCGGACGACTACCCCACCTACATGGCCAAGGCCATCCGGTACGCGGCCGATTCGGACGCCCAGGTCATCAATATCTCGCTGGCGAGCACCGCCCATTCACCGGAGCTGACCGAGTCCGTCGCCTACGCTCTGTCCAAGGGCAAGCTGATCTTCGCGGGTGTGGGCAACACCGGCGGCGGCCTCAACAAAGTTGAGTACCCGGCGGCCACTCCCGGTGTCGTCGGCGTCGGGGCGATCGACAGAGGCGTCAAGGCGACGAAGGAGTCCCAGCACGGCCCCCAAGTCGACCTGGTCGCACCGGGAGAGGAAATGGTCGCCGCCTGTCTCGGCAGCACGGAACTGTGCAAGACCCACGGCACCAGCGACGCCACCGCCATCGCCTCTGCATCAGCCGCCCTGATCTGGTCCAAGCACCTCGACTGGACGAACAACCAGGTTCTGCGGGTCATGGTCAACACCGCGAGCAAATCCAAGAGCGGCAAGGAACGCACGGACTATCTCGGCTACGGCGCGGTACGCCCCCGCATCGCATTGACGGATCCCGGCGACCCAGGTCCCGTCGACGGGTACCCACTGCCTGACTTCGAGTACGCCGCGTCCAGGACGCCAGAGGTGTCAGCCTCCGCTTCATCGAAGCAAGAGGGCGCGGCACCAGCCGCGTCGACGAACTCCGGCAGCGGAGACAGTTCACCCCCGTGGATTCTCTTGGGTGTTGGCAGTGGCGTACTCATCAGCGGAGCGGCGTTCGCGGGGTGGTGTGTCCGCAAGCGTCGCCGTGCTCAGGCGACATCACATGTATATCCAGGGCGCGGGTCGTCCTGAGTGTCGGCCTCACGCTGAGCGGCGCCGCGCGCCCTCGCGCAGCGACGCGGCAGCGCGGTCACGGTCAGCGTCGCGGCGTACAGCCTCTCCCTGTCGGACGGCTCCCCCGTGAGCATCGCCGCGCTGTGCGAGCACTTCACCGAGGGCGAGATCCTCAGGGCTGCCGAGGTCTTACGGAGCCGTGACGTGCCGGGCGTGGCGCTGGGGTGGTGGGGGGCCGGGGCCTAGCGTGCGGCGTATGCGTGTACTGGTCACCGGCGGAGCCGGATTCATCGGGTCCCATGTCGTCGAGGCGCTCGGGGCGCGCGGGCACGAGCCCGTCGTGTTCGACGTGCGCGAGGACGCGGGCGCGGACGTCCGGGACCGGGACGCGGTCGCCCGCGCCCTGGCCGGCGTGGACGCCGTGTGCCATCAGGCAGCCATGGTCGGACTCGGCAACGGATTCACCGACGCGGCGGAGTACGTCTCCCGCAACGACCTCGGTACCGCGGTGCTGCTCACCGGCATGGCGGAGGCGGGCGTACGGCGGCTCGTGCTCGCCGGGTCGATGGTGGTCTATGGGGAGGGGCGGTACCTGTGCGAGTGGCACGGAGTGGTCCGGCCCGGACCGCGGACCGTCGCCGACCTGACGGCCGGGCGCTTCGAGCCCGTCTGCCCGGCCTGCGGTGAGGCGCTGTCTCCCGGACTGGTGGGCGAGGACGCGCCGGTGGACCCGCGGAACGTGTACGCCACGACCAAGCTCGCCCAGGAACACCTGGCGGCGGCGTGGGCCCGGTCGACGGACGGAACGGCCGTGTCGCTGCGGTACCACAACGTGTACGGGCCCCGGATGCCCCGCGACACCCCGTACGCGGGCGTCGCCTCCTTCTTCCGCTCGGCGCTCGCCCGGGGAGAGGCACCGCACGTGTTCGAGGACGGCGCGCAGCGGCGGGACTTCGTGCACGTACGGGATGTGGCGGCGGCGAACGTGGCCGCGCTGGAAGCGAGTTCACCCGTCGGCGCGCTCACGGTCTACAACACCGGCAGCGGCGAGCCGCACACGGTCGGCGCGATGGCCCGGGCGTTGGCCGCCGCGTACGGCGGGCCCGAGCCCGTCGTCACCGGGGAGTACCGGCTGGGCGACGTACGCCACATCACGGCCGACTCCTCCCGGCTGCGGGCCGAGCTGGGGTGGAAGGCGGAGACCGGGTTCGAGGACGGGATGCGGGAGTTCGCGCGGGCGCGGTTGCGCGACGAGTGACCAGGTGACCATCGCGGGGTCGGGGGCCGCCGCCTGCGCCGGTCCCGCTGTCGTCGTTCCGTACAGCCGTCGTTCCGTACAGCCGTCGTTCCGTACGGCCGTCGTTCCGTACGGCCGTTGCTCCATACGGCCGTTGCTCCATACGGCCGTTGCTCCGCGCTGCCCCCTTCCCTGCCGCCCCTCCCGACGTCCCAGTTCTGTAAGGAGTCGAAGTCCGATATGAACCTTTCGTGTTCGTAGGGTGAAAGCCGTGACGACCTCTCCCAGCGATCCTCCCGATCCCTTCGATCCGCTCGATCCCGTCGATCCCCTGGCTTCGACGAAACCCGAAGTCGACGTGGTCCTTCCGTGCCTCGACGAGGCCGACGCCCTCCCCTGGGTGCTGGCCCGCATTCCGCCCGGCTGGCGTGCCCTCGTCGTGGACAACGGCTCCACGGACGGCTCGGCCGAGATCGCCCGCCGTCTCGGCGCGACCGTCGTCCCCGAGACGCGCCGCGGGTTCGGTGCGGCCTGCCACGCCGGGCTGACCGCCGCCACCGCCGACATCGTGTGCTTCTGCGACTGCGACGGCTCACTCGACCCCTCCCTGCTCGTCCCCTTCGTCCGCGAGGTGCGCGACGGCGCGGCCGACCTGGTACTCGGCCGGCGTCGCCCGCACGGCCGGGGCGCCTGGCCCGCGCACGCTCGGGCCGGCAATCTCGCGCTCGCCCGGATGCTGCGCCGTCGCACCGGGCTGCGTCTGCACGACCTCGGCCCCCTGCGCGCGGCCCGCCGCGAGCCGCTGCTCGCCCTCGGCCTCACGGACCGGCGCAGCGGTTATCCCCTCCAGATGGTGGTCCGCGCCGCCGACGCCGGCTGGCGCATCGCCGAACACGACGTCCCCTACCTCCCGCGCACCGGCGTCTCGAAGGTGACGGGCACCTGGCGCGGCACCTGGCAGGCGGTACGCGACATGAGCCGCGTCCTGGCCGAACCGGCGCAGGACGGCCCCCCGGAGAGCGGTTCCCTCTCCTCTTCCCAAGGAGGAAGCTCCCAGTGACCACTCTGCTCGTCATCGCCAAGGAACCCCGGCCGGGGCGGGTGAAAACGCGGCTCACGCCTCCGTTCACGCCCCGGCAGGCCGCGGAGCTCGCCGAGGCCGCTCTCGTGGACACGCTGCGCACCGTCGCGGCGACGCCCGCGCGGCGGCGCGTGCTGGTCCTCGACGGGACCCCGGGCCCCTGGCTGCCGCCGGGTTTCGAGGTCGTGCCGCAGTGCGCGGGCGGCCTCGACGAACGGCTCGCCGCGGCGTTCGCCGGGTGCGCCGGTCCCGCTCTGCTCGTCGGCATGGACACGCCCCAGGTGACACCGGAGCTGCTCACGGTGGACTTCCGCGGCTGCGACGCGTACTTCGGACCGGCTGAGGACGGCGGCTTCTGGGCGCTCGGCCTCGCCGATCCCGACCCCGGTCTTCTGCGGGGCGTACCGATGTCGACGCCCGCGACGGGCGCCGTACAGCGTGAGCGGCTGGTCGCCGCGGGGCTGCGGGTGCGCGATCTGCCGCGGCTGCGCGACGTGGACACGGCCCCCGACGCCGAGTCGGTCGCCGCGTCGGCGCCCCACAGCCGCTTCGCCGCGGAGCTGGACCGGCTCAGGGCGGCCACCGGCCGATGAGCACCGCACGCGAAATGGCGCCCGAGTGGGCGACCGAGGCGGCCGAACCGACCAGCGGCAGCCACACCCGCAGCGGCAGCGGCAGCGGCAGCGGCAGCGGCAGCATGACCGAGACCGAGAACGTCGGTTCGAACCGGCGGTTGCGCGGTCTGCTCGACGGTGCGTCGCCCTCCTGGTGTGCCGACCCCTACGCCGACGCCCTGCGCGCGGGTCGCGGCCCCCTCTTTCTGCGCCGCGCCGACGGCTGGCTGCTCCCGCTGGAGGTGGAGCGCTGGTGCGCGGAGGCGGACGCGGCGGACCTGGACGTGGTGGAGCGGTGCGAGGGGGCCGTACTCGACGTCGGGTGCGGGCCCGGCCGACTGGTCGCCGCCCTGAGCGCGCGGGGCCTGCGCGCCCTCGGCATCGACGTCAGCGAGGCCGCCGTCGCCCACACGCGCGGCATCGGCGGCCGGGCGCTGCGCCGTTCCGTCTTCGCGCCGGTGCCCGGCGCGGGCCGCTGGGGCACCGCCCTCCTCATCGACGGCAACCTCGGCATCGGCGGCGACCCGGACGCCCTCCTCCACCGGATCGCCCATCTCCTCGCTCCGGGCGGCCTGTTGATCGCCGAGACCGTCCCGTACGACATCGACGAACGCGTGCACGTCCACGTCACCGATGCCCGGGCCACCCCAGGCGACCCGTTCCCCTGGGCCCGCCTCGGCACCCCGGCCCTGCTCCAGTACGCCGCGCGCTCGGGCTGGCACGCCACCGATCAGTGGTCCACCGGCGGCCGTTCCTTCGTCGCCCTGCGCAGCCGCAGCACCAACAGGAGCGCCGAGCCGCCGAACAGTACGGCCGTGATCAGCAGCCAGCGGGCCCGGAAGCCGTCGCCCGGCAGGCCGGCGGCGGACTCGTAACGCGCCGACACCTGCCCGCTGATCAGCGGGAACCACACGAGCAGGAGCAGGCCGGAGAGCGCGGCGGGTACGCGTACGTACCCGACCAGCTCCCGGTGACGGCCCGCCGCCCCCACGAGGAGACGGTCCAGCAGCGCGTACAACGGGAGCAGCACCAGGTCGTGCACCAGGGCCGCTCCCACGAACCACATCGCCACCCCGAACCAGTCCCCCGCGAACAGCCGCACCCCCGCATACCCCGCGAGGGCGAACGAGCAGGCGAGCAGCAGCAGTTGCAGCGGGCTGCCGATGACGGGCCCGCGCATCACAGGGCTCAGAAGCTTCCGAAGGCCGGCCAACACAGGACTCAGCTGTCTCCGAAGGCCGTCCATCACAGGGCTCAGCAGCTTCCGAAAGCCGCCCATCACAGGTCTCCGAAGGTCATCCGGGCCACCCACTTGGTGTTGAGCACGCCGGGGGCGGCGGGCACGATGATCCGCGCCGGGTGGCCGTGGTCGGGGGTCAGGGCCTCGCCGTTGACGTACAGCGCGAGCAGGGAGCGCGGGTCGGCCACCTGGTTGGCGCGCAGGGCGGCCCGGCGGAACGCGCCGTGCCGCTGGAGGGACTCCACCAGCACGTCGGGCGGTTCGTCGTGTCCGACGAGCGCCGCGAGATCCCGCAGCCGTACGCCCCGCCACCGCTGGTCCGAGGTGGACCATCCCTCCACGCAGGCGATGGGCAGCGCCGAGCTGCGCGACGGAAGCCGCTCCAGTTCGGCGCGGCTCAGCCGGACCGTGCCGGTGCGCCCGACGAGGACCAGTCGCCAGGCGTCCGCGCTCGTCTCACGGTCGTCGATCCCGGCGTACGCGGCCGTCTTGTTGATCTGGAAGCCGCCGGGGCCCGGGCCCGGCTCGGGGCCGCCGTGCGGTGCGAGCACGGCGGTCTGCCGCAGCGGCCCGTCGAAGCTGTGCCCGGCCGTCGTCCCGAACAGGAGCAGTGAGCCGCCGCCGACCAGTCCGAGGGCGCCGCGCCGGGACACCGTGGGCTCGGCGCGGGGCGGGGAACCGGGCTCGTACTCCTCTTCCTCGGTGCGCGGTCGGCGCAGATTGCGCAGAGCCGCGGGCGTCTTCAGCACGGCGTGCGCGACGAACGCGGCGAAGAACACCCACGCGCCGTAGAAGTGCAGCGGATAGAACGAGCCGGGGAAGACGTAGTCGAGCTGGACGTTGAGCACGCCCGTCACGAACTCGAAGAGCGCGCCGCCCACCAGCAGGAGCAGCGAGAGGCGCTCCAGCGCGTGGGCGAGCGAACGGGCCGGCGGCAGCTCGAACAGCTTGGGCACCACCGACCACAGCTTGGCGAGCAGGACGGGGATCAAGGTGAGCCCGAGCGTGACGTGGAGGCCCTGCGTGAGGCGGTACAGCCACGGTGGATCGGTCGGCCAGGCGAAGAGGTAGAAGCCGAGGAGACCCTTGTCCGGAGTCTGGTCGTTCACCGGTGCCAGGTCCGGGTTGTACGCGGCGTACGACAGCAGCCCGGTCACGAACAGCACGGTGATACCGCCGAGCAGCACGACACCGAGCACGGAGGTGAACCAGGGGCCGCGCACAGGACTGCGCCAGAAGCCGGGTGAGGAGGGGAGCCATGGGGCACGTGAGGAGGGGAGCCGTGGGGCGCGCATGTCCCGAAGGTAGGCCGGGACCACCCCACGAAAGGGTCCGCAACCCATGACGAAACGCTGACGTCCGCACCGCGTGCGGCCTCGTGCGCCACCTTCCGGCCTAGCGTTCCCCAGGTGATCCGCGATCTTCTCCGGGACCTGGCTGCCGCCCTCGTCGCCGCACTGCTCGTCGTGACGGCCGTGCTGGTCGGCACCGTCATCCAGCGCGAGGACGGCACGCTGTATGTGGGCTGGCCGCCGCTGTACGCCGTTGCGGAGCCGCATGTCGGCGCCGGCACCCCGGCCGCGCTCGCCGTCGCGGTCGCCGTCGTGGCGTACGGTCCCGCCCTCGCCGCCCGGCTGCCCTGGCGGGCGCTGCTCGCCGCCGCGTGGGCCACGGCCACGGCGTGGACGTTCTCGCTCGCGCTCGTCGACGGCTGGCAGCGCGGCATCGCCGGGCGGCTGACCACCCAGTACGAGTACCTCCGGGTCATCGACCGCTTCCACGACATCCCCGGCACGCTGCGGGACTTCACCCACCACATCCTGATCGACTCCCCCGGCCACTGGCCCGCGCATGTCGCGGGTCATCCCCCGGCGGCGCCCCTCACCTTCGTCCTGCTCGACCGGATCGGCCTGGGCGGCGGGGGCTGGGCCGGGGTCTGGTGCATCACCGTCGGTGCCACGGCCTGCGTGGCCGTGCTGGTGACGGTGCGGGTGCTGGCGGGGGAGGTCCTGGCACGGCGGGCTGCGCCGTTCCTGGTACTGGCGCCGGCCGCGGTGTGGATGGGGACCTCGGCCGACGGGTACTTCGCGGCGGTGGCCGCCTGGGCCGTGGCGCTGCTGGCGCTCGCGGTGACGGGCGGGACGGGACGGACGGGTGGAGCGGGACGGACGGGTGGGGCAGGACAGACGGGTGGAGCGGGACGGACGGGGCACCGGGTGTGGGCCGCCGCGTTCGGCTCGGGGCTGTTGTTCGGCCTTACCTGCTATCTCTCGTACGGGCTCACGCTGTTCGCGGTGATCGCGGCGGGCGTGCTGGTGCTCGGGCGGGAGCGGGTCCGGGTGCTTCCCCTTCTGTTCGCCGGACTCGCCGTCGTCCCGCTCGTGTTCACGCTCGCCGGTTTCCACTGGTGGGAGGCGTACCGCCTGTTGGTCGAGCGCTACTACCAAGGAGCCGGCGGCCTCCGGCCCTACGGCTACTGGGTGTGGGCCAATCCGGCGTGCACCGTGCTCGTCGTGGGCCTCGCGACCGTGGCGGGCCTGCGCCGGGCCGGCGTCGCGCTGGTCCGGCAGCGCGGCCAGGTCCTTCGCAGCCGGGATGCGCCCGGCCCCGCCGCCGAACCGCGCCTCGCCCTGCTCGTGTACGCCGCCCTCCTCGCGCTGCTCGCCGCCGATCTCTCCGGGATGAGCAAGGCGGAGACGGAACGCATCTGGCTGCCGTTCGCGATGTGGCTGCTCGCCGCCGGCGCGTTCCTCCCCCGACCGCGCGCCTGGCTCGCCGCACAGGCCACGCTCGCCCTGCTCCTCAACCACCTGCTGCTGACCGGCTGGTGAGGGCACCCGTCCGACCGGCTGATGAGGGCGCCCGTCCGACCGGCTGATGAGGGCGCCCGTCGGGCTCGGGATCCGGGTGGGCCATAGTGGGTCCCGGATGAGCAGTCGGGCTTCCCGCGGCGTACTGAAGGGCGGGGGGCGCCGTCCCGCGAAGCGCCCTGCCCTGCCGGACCACCGGAGGTACCTCAGTCGTGACCCTCACCAAGGCAGCGCCGGACAGGGCCGAGCGCCCCGACGCCGGCGGTTCCCAGGGATGGCACTTCAACTCCTCGCTCGGTCTGACCATGCTGCTGGTGCTGGTGGTCGCGGTGCAGGGCCCGATTCGGCGGGCGTTGTCCACTCCGGTGATGCAGAGCTGGACGACCGTGTTCGTCGCGGTGGTCGTGCAGGCGCTGCCCTTCCTCGTGCTCGGCGTGTTGTTGTCGGCGGTCATCGCGGTGTTCGTACCCCCGTCGTTCTTCGCCCGTGCGCTGCCGAAGCGTCCCGCCCTCGCGGTGCCCGTCGCCGGGATGGCCGGGGCGGTGCTGCCCGGCTGCGAGTGCGCCTCCGTGCCGGTGGCCGGGGCGCTGGTGCGCCGGGGCGTCACTCCCGCGGCGGCGCTGGCGTTCCTGCTGTCCGCCCCGGCGATCAACCCGATCGTGCTGACCGCCACCGCCGTGGCCTTTCCCCGCAACCCCGAGATGGTGTTCGCCCGGTTCGGGGCGAGCCTGCTCGTGGCGTGCGCGATGGGGTGGCTGTGGCAGCGGCTGGGGCGTACCGACTGGATGCGGGCCCCTGCCCACCCGTCGTTCGAAGGCGCCGGCAAGGGAGCCGCGTTCTGGGGGTCCGTACGGCACGACGTGATGCACGCCGGCGGGTTCCTCGTCATCGGGGCGATGGCCGCGGCCACCCTCAAGGCCGTGGTGCCGGCCGCCTGGCTGCACATGGCCGCCACCAACCCCGTGGTGTCGGTCCTCGCGCTGGCGATCCTCGCGGTGCTGTTGTCGATCTGCTCCGAGGCGGACGCGTTCGTGGTCTCGTCCCTCACCCAGTTCTCGCTCACCGCCCGGCTCGCGTTCCTCGTCGTCGGGCCGATGATCGACCTGAAGCTGTTCGCCATGCAGGCCGGCACGTTCGGGCGCGGGTTCGCGCTGCGGTTCGCCCCGGCCACCTTCGCCATGGCCGTCCTCGTGTCGGTCCTCGTCGGGGCGGTGCTGCTGTGAACCGGCAGGCGCAAGCGGTCGTGCTGTTCCTCGTCGGCGGGGCGGTGCTGCGGGCCGGCTCCACCGATCTCTATCTGCGCTACGTCAAGGCCGGACTGCGCCCGCTGCTGCTGGTGGCCGGTGCCGTACTGATCGTCGCCGCCGTCGCCACCGTCTGGTACGAGCTTCGACGGCCGCGGGGCGGACAACACGACGACCATGAGGACAGTCACGACCACGACCACGATCGCGATCGCGGGCACGATCACGGGCACGGGCATGCGCACCGCGAGTCGTGGATCTCCTGGCTTCTCGTGCTGCCCCTGTTCGCCCTCATCCTGGTCGCGCCGCCCGCCCTCGGCTCCTACAGCGCCGTACGCACGGGTACGGCTCTCCAGGCGCCCTGGGGCTTTCCCGCCCTGCCGGCCGGCGACCCCATCAAGCTCAGCGTCGACGACTACGCGGGCCGTGCGGCCTTCGACCACGGACGTTCCCTGAAGGGCCGGAAGGTCACCATCACCGGCTTCATCGCCCTCGACCGCGGTGGCGCGCCGTATCTCACCCGCATGATCCTCAGCTGCTGCGCCGCCGACGCCCAGCCCATCAAGGTCGGGCTGACCGGGCGGACCCCGCCCGTCCTCCAGCCCGACACCTGGCTCGAGATCACCGGCACCTACAGCAGCAGGCGGACCAAGGACCCGGTCAACAACGGCGTCATTCCGTTCATCGACGTCAGTCGGGCCACGCCGGTCCCGGCTCCGCGCGACCAGTACGAAAGCCCGGAGTAGCCGCAGCTGACGGGCGGGGCGGACTCGCCGCGCCCCGTGTCTCACCGTCCCGTGTCTCACCGTCCCGTCGCCGGCCGCCCCGTCGCCCGGCCGTCCCGTCGCCGGCCGTCCCGTCGCCGGCCGTCCCGGTGCGGCAGCCAGGTCAGTACGAGCATCAGGTCGAGGCGTTCCGCCATCGCCGCGGCCAGCAGGGCCGTATGGCCGACCGAGCAGCTCACCAGGCAGGACCGAGCAGGACCCAGCAGGGCCGAGCAGCTGCCCGACCACGCTCGCGGGGGCCGCCGACAGCCCGGTCGGCGGCCCCGTGGAGGGTCCCGCGCACCCGCCCGTCGGCCTGCCCCCGGGCCACCCCCCGGGCCACCCCCGGCCTACCCCCGGCCCGCCCCCGGCCCGCCCCCGCCTGCAAGGTCTCAAGCCGAGACCGACCCCGGGGAGGGACCGTATGCTGGCAGGCATGAGGCGGACCTCCTTCGCGAACTGGCCCTGCTCCATCGCTCGCACCATGGATCTGCTCGGGGACTGGTGGACACCGCTCGTGCTGCGCGAGGCGTTCTACGGCGTGCGCCGCTTCGACGCGTTCCAGCAGTCGCTGGGGATCGCCCGCAACACCCTGACCGACCGGCTGCGGCGGCTCGTGGACGAGGGGCTGATGGAGAAGCAGCCGTACCAGAACGAGCCCGTACGTCATGACTACGTCCTCACCGACAAGGGCCGGGACTTCTACGGTGTGCTCATGGCCATGAACGCCTGGGGCGACCGCTGGCTGGCCGGGGAACAGGGCGCGCCGGTCGTCTTCCACCACGAACGGTGCGGGCGGCAGGGGCACGCGGAAGTGGTCTGCTCCGAGTGCGGCGAGCCGATGACCGCCACCGACACCCGGCCGCGGCTCGGCCCCGGCTACCCGCCCCGCCTCGCCGAACGCCCCGACGTGCGGGAGCGGTTCGCGGACTGAACGCCGAGTCCCGGGACCGGCGAAGAAATCCGCGTGTCGTGCCCCGGTGGAACCAGCTCCCTCGGTAGGGCAGTCTTTCCCCTCGTGGTGAGCCTTCCGAATCAGAGCGGGTCGAGTGACGCCGCCGCGCACATGGTGGTGTGCGGGGACGACGCCCTCGCCCTCCGGCTCGCCACCGAGCTGCGAGGGGTGTACGGGGAACAGGTGACCCTGGTCGTACCGCCCGCCGAACGGGTCGCGCGGCAGCCCGTGGTGGGCAGGGCCCGGACCTCCACCCTGCTCGACCGGGTGTCCGCCGCCGTCACCCGGGCGGCCGGCAACGGAAACGGCGCCGGAAGCACCACGGGAAACAGCGGCGGGAACGGCAACAGCGGCAGCGGTGACGGCGCTGGAGGGCGCGGCGGATCCACCGGCGGTGGCCGGACCACCGAACCCCCCGGCACCGAGCGGCTGTTGGAGGCCGTCGAGGCCAACGAGGCCGTGCTCGCCGAGGCGGGTGTGGAGCGGGCGGCCGCGCTGGCGCTCGTGTACGACGACGACGAGACCAACATCCGGGCCGCGCTCACCGCCCGCCGGCTCAACCCACACCTGCGGCTCGTCCTGCGGCTCTACAACCGGCGGCTGGGCCAGCACATCGAGGAACTCCTCGATCAGGCCGCCACGTTGGCCGCGGCCGGAGCCGACGGGCCGGCCGCACAGTTCGACGCGTCCACGACCGTCCTGTCCGACGCCGACACCGCCGCACCCGCGCTGGCCGCGACCGCGGTCACCGGCACCAGCAAGGTCGTACAGACCGACGGACTGATGCTGCGGGCGGTGGAGCGGCCGCCGCCGGAACCGGGGCAGGTCGCCGATCCCGGTCTGTGCACGCTGGCGCTGCTGTCCGCGACGGCCAGCGACCCGGCCGGGGCCGACGGCTCCGAGAGCAGCGGCGAGCAGGGGCCACGGCTGCTGCCCGACGAGGAAGCGATCGCGGCGGCCACCGGGCGCGGCACGGTCGTCCTGGAGAACGTGTCGTACTCCGGGTCCTCGCTGCCCGCCGGGCGCAACGCCTTGCCGTTCGCCTCACTGCTGTCGCGGCGGCTGCGGTGGTCGTTCGCCGGGCTCGTCGGCTGTGTGGTCGGGCTCGCGGTCGCGCAGATGGCGGTCACCCGCGAACACCCCCTGCACGCGACCTACTTGACGCTGCTCGACCTGTTCGCCATCAACGACCCCGCCGTCGGACAGTCCACCGGCCGGCAGATCCTGCAACTCCTGTCCGGGCTGGTCGGGTTGCTGCTGCTGCCCGTGCTGCTGGCGGCCGTGCTGGAAGCGCTCGGCACCTTCCGCAGCGGGTCCGCGCTGCGGAAGCCGCCGCGGGGGCTGTCCGGGCACGTGGTGCTGCTCGGGGTCGGCAAGATCGGTACGCGCGTGCTGACCCGGCTGCGGGAGCTGCGCATCCCCGTGGTGTGCGTCGAGGGCGACCCCGAGGCACGCGGGCTCGCCACGGCCCGGCGGCTGCGCGTGCCGGTGGTGCTCGGGGACGTGACGCAGGAAGGGGTCCTGGAGGCCGCCAAGATCCACCGGGCGCATGCGCTGCTCGCGCTGACCAGCGCGGACACGACCAACCTGGAGGCCGCCCTGTACGCGCGGTCGGTGCGGCCCGATCTGCGGGTCGTCCTGCGTCTGTACGACGACGACTTCGCGACCGCCGTGTACCGCACCCTGCGCGCGGCGCACCCCCATGCGCTCACCCGGAGCCGCAGCGTGTCGCACCTGGCCGCACCCGCTTTCGCCGGGGCCATGATGGGGCGGCAGATTCTGGGAGCCATCCCGGTCGAACGGCGGGTGCTGCTGTTCGCGGCCGTGGACGTGGGCGGGCATCCGCGGCTGGAGGGACGCACGGTCGGCGAGGCGTTCCACGCGGGGGCGTGGCGCGTACTGGCGCTGGACACGGCGGCACGCGGTGGCCGGGGCCAGGCCCACTCCCCGGCCCCCTCCCCCTCCCCGTCCGCGTCCGCGTCCGCGGACTCTCCCTACCGTCGCTCCGGGTTGGTCTGGGACCTGCCCGCCACCTACGTGCTGCGCGCCGAGGACCGAGTGGTGCTGGCCGCCACCCGCCGCGGCCTCGCGGAGCTCCTCGGCCGGCGGCCCCAGGCGCGGACCGACGTGTAGCCGGCCCTGACACCTGCTCCGACCTGCGAAGACAACGGAGGAAGGCCGTCAGGGCCGGCAAGTTATCCACAGGCTGGGGACCTCCCCGGCGGATTGTCGTCCGGGCCGTGCACTATGGGGCCATGACTGAGAGCACTGGGTCCACCTCGCAGGAACAGCAGGTACGCGGCGAGACCATGCCGGACTGGGAGAAGCGCTTCCGGGCGCCGCGGGTGTCGCTGCCGGACTGGGCGGAGGACGCGCCGCACCGTGCGCTGTTCGTGTCCAACGCGACGGGGACGTACGAGTTGTACGCGTGGGACCGCACGACGGGCGAGCAACGCCAGGTCACGGACCGGCCGAACGGCACGACGGACGGCGTGCTCTCGCCGGACGGCGAGTGGATCTGGTGGTTCGACGACACGGACGGGGACGAGTTCGGGATCTGGAGAAGGCAGCGGTTCACCGGGGGCGGCACCGCGGACGGCCCCGACGAGCCCGCGGCTGACGGCCTCGAGCCCTCGTACCCGGCGGGTCTCGCGATCGGGCGGGACGGCGGCACCGCCGTGGTGGGGCGGTCGACCGACGAGGACGGGTCCACGGTCCATGTCGTACGAGCCGGTCAGGAGCCGGTGGAGATCTACCGCCACCGGGAGTCGGCCGGCGTCGGCGACCTCTCGCACGACGGATCGCTGATCGCGGTCGAGCACACCGAGCACGGCGACGCGATGCACTCGGCGCTGCGGGTGCTGCGCCTCGACGGCTCCACGGTCGCCGAGCTGGACGACACCAAGGGTGGCTCGGTCGAGCTGGGCCTGGAGGTGCTGGGCTTCGCTCCGGTCGACGGGGACACGCGGCTGCTCATCGGGCACCAGCGGCGCGGCCGCTGGGAGCCGCTGGTGTGGGACGTCGCCTCCGGCGAGGAGACGGACCTGGCGCTGGAGCTGCCGGGCGACGTGGGCGCGGAGTGGTATCCGGACGGTTCCGCGCTGCTGGTCGCCCACAGCTTCGAGGCGCGCAGCGAGCTGTTCCGCTACGACCTGGCCTCGCGCGAGCTGGTCCGGGTGCCGACGCCCGCGGGCACGGTGTCGGGGGCGACGGCCCGGCCCGACGGCAGCGTGGAGTACCTGTGGTCGTCGGCGGCCGAGCCGTCGGTGGTGCGGTCCACCTCGGGCGGGATCGTCCTCGATCCGCCCGGGATGAAGTCGCCGGGTTCGGTGCCGGTGGAGGACGTGTGGGTGGAGGGTCCCGGCGGGCGAGTCCACGCGCTGGTGCAGAGGCCGGCGGGGGCGAGCGGTCCGCTGCCGACGGTGTTCGACATCCACGGCGGTCCGACCTGGCACGACAGCGACTCGTTCGCGGCGGGCCCGGCGGCCTGGCTGGACCACGGGTACGCGGTCGTGCGGGTCAACTACCGCGGGTCGACCGGATACGGGCGGGAGTGGACGGACGCGCTCAAGCACCGGGTGGGTCTGATCGAGCTGGAGGACATCGCGGCGGTGCGGGAGTGGGCGGTGTCGTCCGGGCTCGCCGACCCCGACAGGCTGATCCTGACCGGCGGTTCCTGGGGCGGGTATCTCACGCTGCTCGGGCTCGGCACCCAGCCGGACGCGTGGACGATCGGGATCGCCGCGGTGCCGGTGGCCGACTACGTCACGGCGTACCACGACGAGATGGAGGCGCTGAAGGCGATGGACCGGACGCTGCTCGGGGGCACGCCGGAGGAGGTGCCGGAGCGGTTCGAGGCGTCGTCGCCGCTGACCTACGTCGACGCGGTGAAGGCACCGGTGTACATCTCGGCGGGCGTCAACGATCCGCGGTGCCCCATCCGGCAGGTGGAGAACTATGTGGAGCGGCTGACCGCGCGGGACGCGGTGCACGAGGTGTACCGGTACGACGCGGGGCACGGCTCGCTGGTCGTGGACGAGCGGATCAAGCAGGTGCGGCTGGAACTGGAGTTCGCGGAGCGGCACCTCGGGCGGTGAGGACGCGCGGGGGCCACGGCGCGCGGAGCCTCTGACGCGGGGCGTGCGGGGCCGGTGAAGCGGGGCGTGCGGGGCCGGGGTGACGGCGAGCGCCGGTCTCGTACGGCCGAATCCCGGTCCCGTACGACCGAACCCCCACGCTCGGCCCGGGCCGACGGCACCGTACCGTTGACGTCGTGTACCGGTTCCTGCTGACGCCCCGATGGTGGGGGATCAACGTCTTCGTGCTGTTGGCCATCCCCTTCTGCGTCTTCATGGGGTCGTGGCAGTTGAGCAGGTTCGAGGACCGGATACAGGACCACCGGACCGCGAGCGAGCAGGCCGCGGCGGCCAAGACGGCCGCGGCCCGGCCGCTGGCCGAGCTGCTGCCCGTGGACAAGAGGACGTCCGGCAGGCAGGCCACGGCGACCGGCCGGTACGACAGCGGCAGGCAACTGCTCGTGCCGGACCGCGAGCTGGACGACAGGCGCGGGTTCTACGTCCTGACGATGCTGCGCACCGACGGCGGCAAGGCGCTGCCCGTGGTGCGGGGCTGGCTGCCCGGCACCGCCGACGCGGCGAAGGCGCCGGCTCCGCCCACCGGCGAGGTCACGGTGACGGGCGCGCTCCAGGCGTCCGAGAGCCCCGGGTCGAACGGGGTGAGCACGGTCGGCGGGCTGCCCGCGGGCCAGACCGGCGCGATCAGCTCGGCGGCGCTGGTGAACCTGGTGCCGTACGACGTGTACAACGCGTGGATCACGCTCACGAAGACCGACAGCGGGATGAAGGCGGTGCCCGCGACGGCGGCCCAGGGCACCGGCCTCGACCTGAAGGCGTTCCAGAACCTCGGCTACACCGGTGAGTGGTTCGTCTTCGCGGGCTTCGTCGTCTTCATGTGGTTCCGGCTGCTGCGCCGGGAGGCGGAATTCGCCCGGGACGCGGAACTGGGGATTTTCCCGCCCGAGACCGACGCGACCGGCGAAGCCGAGGCCCGGGTCGAGGCCGAGGCCGAAGCGAAGAGCTGAGAAGGCCGCCGCCGCAGTCGCCGCCGTCGCCGCCTGCGCACATCGGCGGAAACGCAGCGGCGCGCACGCGGCGTCGGAGGCCGGGTCAGGACACCGCCGGCAGTATCCCGGTCCGGTAGATCGTCCCGGCGCACGCGTTGGACACCGCCGTCGTGGCCGTGGGTGACCCCGCGGCCGTGATGTGGGACACCGTCACGCTTCCGTCGGCGGTCCCGTCCTCCCTCAGCAGCTGCGGCGCCGTGCCGGCGCCGGCCGAGTCCGTACCGCCGCTGTCGGTGGTGTCGTCACTGGGCGTCGGGTCCGGGGAGGGGCCACCGGGACCACCCGTGGTGGGGCACGTCTCCGACGGCACCCAGGCGAACTTCACGTCGTACGCCGCCCCCGGCTGAAGCACCAGGGAGGCGACGTCCTGGGACGGGTCCGGCAGGCCGGCCGCCGCGTCGCCCGCGACATGGGGCACCACGTTGATCTTGGACTGGTCCGCCGCGCCCGCCGCGGCCGCGGTCACGCTGCCCGTGCCGGAGACCGTACAGCTCGTGGCGGAGATGTTGGAGATGCGGAAGGTGCCGTAGACGGCGCCGGTCGAGTCCGGCGTGCCCGCGTTCGCGGACACCACGCCGAACTGGGTGGCCGTACACGTGGGTGCGCTCGCCGCGGAGGCCGGCGGGTTGACCCCGCCGGTGGTCCCGCCGCTCGCCCCCGTGCCCTTGTCGCCCTTGCCCTTCTGGCTGTCCTTGCCCTTGCCCTTGGACGAGCCCGAGGAGCCGGCGGCGTTGGAGCCTCCGTCCGGGCCCTTGTCCTGGCCGGCGCCGCCCTGCGCCTGGGAGGCCTGGCCGGCGATGGACGGGTCGGCGTCGGAGCCGGTGGCGTTCGAGACGTGCACGAGGGCCGGGATGGCCGTGCCGATGAAGAGCGCGGCGGCGGCCATGCCCACCACGGCCTGCCGCTTGCGCGCCCGCCGGGCCGGCACCGCGCGCCGCAGATGCTCCAGCGTGGCGTCGTGGGGCTCGATCTCCCGGACGGCCTGGTGCAGCATCCTGCGCAGCGCCAGCTCGTCCGAGCCGAGCCCGTCGCCGGGCTCCGAGTCGAAGCCGTCGGGATCCGCGCCCGGGCCGAGCCCGTCGAAGCCCCGGCCGCCACCCCGACCGTCCGTGTCCGTGTTCTCAGGTCCCTGTCCGTCGGGGCCGTGTTTCACAGTGCCGTTCCCAGCGTGTTCATCGTCGTAGGAGTCAATGGAGTCGAAGATGGAGTCGAAGGGCTCGAAGGGCTTGTCGTCGTACCCGCTCATACCGGCTCCTCCATGGCGATGCGGAGCGCCGCGATGCCACGCGAGCCGTACGCCTTGACGGACCCCAGCGATATCCCCAGCGTCTCGGCGACCTGGGCCTCGGTCATGTCGGCGAAGTACCGCAGGACCAGGACCTCGCGCTGCCGGCGCTGCAGGCCCTTCATCGCCTTGATCAGGGAGTCGCGCTCCAGCTGGTCGTACGCGCCTTCCTCCGCGCTCGCCATGTCCGGCATCGGCTTCGACAGCAGCTTCAGGCCGAGGATGCGGCGGCGCAGCGCGGAGCGCGAGAGGTTCACCACCGTCTGGCGCAGATACGCGAGCGTCTTCTCCGGGTCGCGGACGCGCTTGCGCGCCGAGTGCACCCGGATGAAGGCCTCCTGCACGACGTCCTCGCAGGACGCGGTGTCGTCGAGCAGGAGCGCCGCAAGACCCAGGAGGGAGCGGTAGTGGGCGCGATAGGTCTCGGTCAGATGGTCGACCGTCGTACCGGCGGCCATCGTCTCGTCAGCGCCCTCGCGCTGGTTCGGTATGCGGGCGGGCCGCGCTGCGGGCATGGGGGCGATCACCGGCATGCCGCCGGGCGCGCCGGGCATGCGGGGTCGGCGGGGTGGACGAAGGGCTGTGCCCCTTGCCTGTACCGCGGTGAATTCCAGTACCTCTGCCACGTCAGTTGGACACGTTTCCCCCCACCAGGGTTGTACGCGACAGGCATCACGTTTGCGTCAGGCTGCACACCTGCCCGCGCGCTCCCCAGCGCAACGGACAGTGCATCAAAGGCCCTCATGCGTACCAGCTCTTCCCCTATGCCCCGTGTGTCGTGGCTCCCAGCCCCCCGAAGGGCGACCGCAAAGACGCTCCCCGCCGTCCGCACGGTTGCGGAGAGCGGGGAGGGAAATCTTCGAACGCCGAAAGGGCTTGATTCAAGTGGTCCGGACCATGGGCCGCACCACAGAACTCACACAGATCCTACAAACGAATCCGCTGGTGGCCAGGGTGATTCCGGTTTTCGGACACCTGAGGCGAAGAACTTGCCCCCCCTGTGCCCTTTGGGCTCCTTACGCCCCCGTCAGCTCCCTCGCCACCAGCTCCGCGATCTGCGCGGTGTTCAGAGCGGCGCCCTTGCGCAGGTTGTCCCCGCAGACGAACAGTTCGAGTGCCGTCGGGTCGTCGAGCGCGCGGCGTACGCGGCCCACCCAGGTCGGGTCGGTGCCCACCACGTCGGCGGGGGTCGGGAACTCGCCGGCGGCCGGGTCGTCGAAGAGGACGACGCCGGGTGCGGTGGCGAGGATCTCGCGGGCCTTGTCGACGGTGACCTCGCCCTCGAAGCGGGCGTGGACGGTGAGCGAGTGCGTGGTGACCACCGGCACCCGGACGCAGGTGACGGCGACGCGCAGCTGGGGCAGCCCGAGGATCTTGCGGGACTCGTCGCGTACCTTCATCTCCTCCGAGGACCAGCCGTCCTCGCGCAGCGATCCGGCCCACGGCACGACGTTCAGCGCGACCGGCTCCGGGAAGGGACCGGTGTTGTCGCCCACGGCCCGTCGTACGTCACCGGGGCTGGTCCCCAGTTGCGTACCGGCGACCAGGGACATCTGCTGCCGCAGCGTCTCGACGCCCGCGCGTCCGGCGCCGCTCACCGCCTGATAGCTGGACACCACCAATTCGCGCAGCCCGAACTCGGCGTGCAGCGCGCCGAGCGCCACGATCATCGAGAGGGTCGTGCAGTTGGGGTTGGCGATGATCCCGCGCGGGCGCATACGTACCGCGTGGGGATTGACCTCGGGTACGACGAGGGGCACGTCGGGGTCCATCCGGAAGGCGCCGGAGTTGTCGACGACGACCGTGCCCTTGGCCGCCGCGATGGGTGCCCACTGCGCGGCGACCTCGTCCGGCACGTCGAACATCGCCACGTCGACGCCGTCGAAGGCGGCCTCGGTCAGGGCCATGACCTCGACCTCCTCGCCGCGCACGGCCAGCTTGCGGCCGGCCGAGCGCGGGGAGGCGATCAGGCGGATCTCGCCCCAGATGTCCGCGTGCTGCGACAGGATCTGGAGCATGACGGTGCCGACGGCGCCGGTCGCTCCCACCACCGCGAGCGTCGGCCTCCCGGCTCGCGGCCCGGTGCGGTCCATCAGCGGCCCGTGCCCCCGTAGACCACGGCCTCGTCACTGTCGGAGTCCAGCCCGAAGGCGGTGTGCACGGCGCGGACGGCCTCGGGGACGTCGTCGGCACGCGTGACGACCGAGATACGGATCTCGGAGGTCGAGATCAGCTCGATGTTCACGCCCGCGTCGGACAGCGCCTCGAAGAACCCGGCGGTCACGCCCGGGTTGGTCTTCATGCCGGCGCCGACCAGGGAGATCTTGCCGATCTGGTCGTCGTAGCGCAGGGAGTCGAAGCCGATGACCGACTTGGCCTTCTCCAGCGCGTCGATGGCCTTGCGGCCCTCGGTCTTCGGGAGCGTGAAGGAGATGTCCGTCAGGCCCGTGGAGGCGGCGGACACGTTCTGCACGACCATGTCGATGTTGACTTCGGCATCGGCGATGGCGCGGAAGATCGAGGCGGCCTCGCCCGGCTTGTCCGGGACGCCGACGACCGTGACCTTGGCCTCTGAGGTGTCGTGAGCGACACCGGAAATGATGGCCTGCTCCACCTTCTGTTCCCCTTGCTGCTGTGCCTTTTGAACGAGTGGCGTGTTACTGACCCAGGTGCCCTGAAGTCCGCTGAAGGACGAGCGCACGTGGATCGGGATGTTGTAACGGCGGGCGTACTCCACACAGCGGTGGAGCAGCACCTTGGAGCCGGAGGCGGCGAGCTCCAGCATGTCCTCGAAGGCGATCCAGTCGATCTTCTTCGCCTTCTTCACCACGCGCGGGTCGGCGGTGAACACGCCGTCCACGTCGGTGTAGATCTCGCAGACCTCGGCGTCGAGGGCGGCGGCAAGGGCGACGGCGGTCGTGTCGGAGCCGCCGCGGCCGAGCGTGGTGATGTCCTTCTTGTCCTGGCTGACGCCCTGGAACCCGGCGACGATGGCGATGTTGCCCTCGTCGAGCGCGGTCCGGATGCGGCCCGGCGTGACATCGATGATCCGCGCTTTGTTGTGGACCGAGTCGGTGATGACGCCTGCCTGGCTGCCGGTGAAGCTCTGGGCGCTGTGGCCCAGGTTTTTGATCGCCATCGCCAGCAAGGCCATGGAGATCCGCTCTCCGGCGGTCAGCAGCATGTCGAACTCTCGCCCGCTGGGCATCGGAGATACCTGCTCGGCGAGATCGATCAGCTCGTCCGTCGTGTCGCCCATCGCGGAAACGACCACGACCACCTGGTGGCCGTTCTTCTTCGCTTCCACGATTCGCTTGGCGACGCGCTTGATGCCTTCGGCATCGGCTACGGAGGAGCCTCCGTACTTCTGCACGACAAGGCCCACGTGCGCTCCTCGCTCAATCCGTTTCTGCACCGCACAACTGCGGTCGGCTCAGTCTAACGAGCAGCCGAAATTCCCTGCCGAGATGTCGCATGGTGAGATGTCCCGCTCACACAGCGATCCCCTCGGATTTCTCCGGGAATCTCCGGCCGCTCCAGGACGGCATCTGCCCTCGTCACGGGAGCGGTACTCGGAAAGTGCGCCGCGTCACACGCAAGCGATGTGACTTAATTTTCAAGCATGGGGGTGCGGCTGTGCGCGTACTCCTGTTGCCCGCCATCACATTCCGGCCCCGCCTCAAGGCCCCAGAAGGCGCCAAAAGACCTCAGAAGGCCTCAAGTGAGGCAGTGGCCTCCTACCTGACCGTCCGCAACCCCAGCGGGCCCGCGATCTCACTCGCCATCACCCGGCCCGCCTCCTCCGCGAGGGCGTCCTCGCTGAGGTCCTGGTCGGTGTCCAGGCCGTCCAGCTCCTCCAGGGGCTGGTTGAGGCGGACATGGGCGACCAGGGACTGGAGGGCGCGGAGCGTCGCGGACGCCGTGGAGCCCCAGTTCGAGAAGTACGAGAACTGCCACCACCACAGGGCCTCGGTGGTGCGGCCCGCGCGGTAGTGGGCCATGCCGTGGCGCAGGTCCGCGATCACATCGGCCAGGTCGTCCGAGATGCGGGCCGGCACCGGGGCCTTGCGCGGCTCGTACGGGTCGAAGACCTCCGAGTAGACGTCCACCGGATCCAGCATCGTGGCCAGGCGCTCGCGGAGTTCGTCGACGTCCGGCTCCGGGCCCATGTCCGGCTCGTAACGCTCGTCGGGGACGATGTCCTCGTGCGCGCCGAGACGGCCGCCGGCCAGCAGCAGCTGGGAGACCTCCAGCAGGAGGAAGGGGACGGCCGAGTCCGGCTCGTCGCCCTTCGCCACTTCCGTGACGGCGACGAGGAAGCTCTCCACCTGATCCGCGATCTGGACCGCGAAGTCGTCGGGGTCCTGCGTCGTGTTGTGCAGCGTGGCGTCAGACATCTAGGAGTCGTCTCCCCTCGAAGGCGCGCCCGAGGGTCACCTCGTCCGCGTATTCCAGGTCGCCACCCACAGGGAGGCCGCTGGCCAGGCGGGTGACCTTGAGGCCCATGGGCTTGATCATGCGGGCGAGATACGTCGCCGTGGCCTCGCCCTCCAGGTTCGGGTCGGTGGCCAGGATCAGCTCCGTCACCGTGCCGTCCGCGAGACGCGCCAGCAGCTCCCTTATCCGCAGGTCGTCCGGCCCCACACCCTCGATCGGGCTGATCGCGCCGCCGAGCACGTGGTACTTGCCGCGGAACTCGCGCGTGCGCTCGATCGCGACGACGTCCTTGGGCTCCTCGACCACGCAGATGACGGACAGGTCGCGGCGCGGGTCGCGGCAGATGTTGCACAGCTCTTCCTGCGCCACGTTCCCGCAGGTCGCGCAGAAGCGGACCTTCGCCTTGACCTCCATCAGGCACTGCGCGAGGCGGCGGACGTCCGTCGGCTCGGCCTGAAGGATGTGGAAGGCGATCCGCTGCGCGCTCTTGGGACCGACGCCGGGCAGCCGCCCCAGCTCGTCGATGAGGTCCTGGACCACGCCTTCGTACAACGGACTGCCTTCCTGGAGTGCTTCCGTACGAGGTGCTTCTGTACGAGTTGCTTCTGTACGGATGCTTCAGTACGAGTGCTTCAGTACGTACGGTAGTTGGCCGCTGCCCGTCTTAGAAGGGCAAGCCGGGGATGCCGCCGCCGCCCAGCCCCTGGGCGAGCGGGCCGAGCTTCTGCTGCTGGAGCGCCTGCGCGTTCTCGTTCGCCGCCTGCACGGCCGCGACGACCAGGTCCGCGAGGGTCTCCGTGTCCTCCGGGTCGACCGCCTTCGGGTCGATGACGAGCGCCCGCAGCTCGCCGGAGCCGGTGACGGTGGCCTTCACCAGCCCGCCGCCCGCCTGGCCTTCGACCTCGGTACGCGCCAGCTCCTCCTGCGCGTTCGCAAGGTCCTGCTGCATCTTCTGGGCCTGCTGGAGCAACTGCTGCATATTGGGCTGGCCACCACCGGGAATCACGATCAGCTCCTGGTTCATACGGCTGTCAGTACGACTGTCGGTGCGACGTCCGCACGGCTGTCCGTACGGCTGTCAGGGCGGGTTTGCCGCCTGGCACGAGCCTACGTGGTCATGGGGGCGATCGCTCCAGCACTCTTCCCGGCACTCTTTCGGGTGAGATCAGCACGTGGCCTATACCTGATCAAGGCCCTCTTCTGGGCGGAAAAGCGGCGAAACCCGGGTCATCGCCACCCATTGGGCGGTAGGAAAGGGGCTGCGCTTCAGCACCATCCAGCACCATTCAGCACAGGTGTCACGCAGGCTTCCGTCCTGCGGCTGTCACACAGTTTTGGGTCTTGAGTAGGGAGTGCCGGGTGAGCCAGCCGGAGATGCAGCCCGAGGGGTCGGCCCAGGACGGTCGGGGCGACGGCGGCGCGGGGCTGCGGTCGGGTGACCTCATGGGACGGCCGTTCCCGCTCGGCGACTGGGGGGAGCCCGCGGAGCGGCTCGACGAGCTGTACCGGTGGGTGGAGCGTGGGGCGCTGGACACCGCCGCCTGGTATCTCGCCGACCGGAGGTGGAAGCGGCGGGGCGCGCGGGCCCTGCGGACCGGTGCGGCGGTGGGGGCCGTGTGCGGGGCCGCGCTGCCGCTGCTCGATCTCACGGGGGTCGTCGGCGGGGCGACGCCGTGGGCGTATCTGGCGCTGCTGCTCGGGGTGGCGTGCGTGGCCGGGGACCGGTTCTTCGGCGTGACGTCCGGGTGGATGCGGGACGTGGCCACGGCGCAGGCGGTGCAGCGTCGGCTTCAGGCGCTCCAGTTCGACTGGGCGTCGGAGAGCGTGCGGGAGGTGCTGGGGCCGGCCGAGGGGACCGCCGGGGAGGCGTCCGAGCGGTGCCTGGGGGTGCTGCGGCGGTTCTCGGAGGACGTGACGGAACTGGTGCGGGCGGAGACGGCGGACTGGATGGTGGAGTTCCGGACGGGTTCCGCGCCGCTCGGGATGCATTCGGTGGGGGCGGGAGCCGCGCGGATGGACGGGGTGGCGCCGGGGAGGTTCGCCGTGCCACCGCCGCCCGGGACCCGGCCGAACATGCCTCGGCAGCGGCCACCCGAGGCGCGGTAGCGCCGGACCGCGAGGGGCCGCACGGCAGCACCGGACCACGAGAGGCCGCACGCCAGCACCGGACCGTGAGGGGCCATGCGGGAGCGCCGGACTGCGAGGCGGGCCCGGTGCGGGTGGCTCAGTCGCTCTTCGTGTACGTGAGCGCCTCGCTGGTGCCCTTCTTCACCCGGCGCAGGCTGCCGTCCGGGAGGAGGGTGATCTCGGAGGCGTCGCCCGGTGTGCAGGAAGAGGCCGGTTCGCCCACGGTCACCGTGGACGGGCCGATCTCCAGCGGGCCGTCACCGCTCGGCTTCTCGGCCAGATCGGCCTTGAAGACACAGTGGTACGTGCCGCTGCCGGCCGGACCGTCCGCGGTCAGTGACAGGACAGTGTCGCCGACCTCGCCCTGCCGGATGACCAGGCGCCGGGTGCTGTGCCCGTTGGAGTTGTCGATGCCGTCCGTCCAGGTGCCGAGGTAGCCCTCCGGGATCGCGCCGCCCGCGGTCGACCGCGTGGTGCGGTCCCCGGTGGACGGGGTGGCGGGGTCGGACGGGTCGGAGCTGCCGGGGCCGGGGTCCGTGGACGCGGAGCCGACGGGCGAGGGCTTGCCGTCACTGGTCGTGCCGCTGTCCCCGCCCTTCATCAGCGCGTACACCGAACCGCCCGCCCCGAGCGCGACGACCAGCGCGACGACGACCAGCGCCGCCGTGGAGCGCCCGCTTCTTCGCGGCGGCTCCTGCTGCCCGGGGGCGCCGACGACCGGCCCGTACGGCGGGGTCGAGCCGAGCCCCGGCCCGCCGTACGCCGGGGCACCGCCCCAGCCGGCGTTCTGCGGATAGCCGTACGCGGAGGGCTGCGGGTGCTGCTGCGGGTGCTGCTGCGGATAGCCGTAGGCGGGCGGGGCGGCCGGCGGGGCCGTCCGGCCCGGGCCGACGATCTGGGTGGGCAGCCGGTCCACGGGGGCGGGGCTGCCGGGCGGGGGCGGTACGGCGCCGTTCGGGGCGCCGGCGTCGGAGGCGGGGCCGTGCTCGGGGGAGACCTCGGGCCGCTTCGGGGCGTGGGGCGGGCCGGGGGTGCCGGAAGCGGCCGCCGGAGTGGACAGCACGGCGGCGGCGCCGGGCCACACGGGAGTGTCCGCGGGGGCGGCGGGAGCACCCCCGGCCGAAGCACCCCCGGCCGAAGCACCCGCTGTCGGAGCGCCCGCCGTCGGAGCGCCCGCCGTCGGAGCGCCCTCCCGTTCCGGCTCCTCGTCCGTCTCCGGATCCTCCGCGTCGAGCAACCGCACCGCGTGGCGCCCCAGTTGGGCGACGAGGGCGCTCGGCAGCCAGGGGTCCCGGGACCGCCCGTCCGCCACGGTGTCCTCGGCGCCGGTCCGCTCGAGGATCCGCTCCAGCGGCGGCCGCGCGGCCGGGTCCTTGCGCAGACACTCCCGTACGAGATCGGCGAGCCCCTCGGGGACGCCGGTCAGGTCGGGTTCCTCCTGGGCGATGCGGAACATCAGGGCGTGCACCCCGCTGCTCGCGGTCCCGAAGGGAAGGGCGCCGGTGGCGGCGTACGCGAGGACGGATCCCAGGCAGAAGACGTCGCACGCGGGTGTGACGCGGTCGCCGCGCACCTGTTCGGGGTGCCCATGAAACCCGGTGCGAACCGACGAGCGCGCCGGTTTCCTGTGTGATTGAGCCCGCACGTCGGTGACGGTCTCCAGGGCGCGGGCGATACCGAAGTCGATGACCCGGGGCCCGTCGATGGTGACGAGCACGTTGGACGGTTTGAGGTCCCGGTGGATCAGTCCGGCGGCGTGGATGTCCTGCAAGGCGTGGGCGAGCCCGGCCGCGAGGATCCGGACGGACCGCTCGGGCAGGGCGCCGTGATCGCTCCCGACGACGGTCTGGAGGGTGGGCCCGGCGACGTACCCGGTGGCGACCCACGGGATGGCGGCCTCGGTGTCCGCGTCCAGAACGGGCGCGGTCCAGTGCCCGCCGACGCGCCGCGCGGCCTGCACCTCCTGCCGGAACCGCGCCCGGAACTCGTCCTGTTCGGCGAGCTGCTGCCGTACGAGCTTCACGGCGACGGTACGTCCCCGGTCGGACCGGGCCAGATACACCTGCCCCATCCCGCCGGCCCCGAGCCGCGCCAGCAGCCGATATGCCCCGATACGCTGCGGATCCCCCGCTCCCAGCTTCTCCACCGCCGCGCCGCCTTCCCCCGGTGTGCCCCCGTACGCCAGCAACAGACCGAGGATAGTGCGGCCGTACGGGCGGGTGGGCGGAGCGGTGTCTACGGTTCCGTAACAGGCGTGATCTCGTCGAGCGTGTTCGACAGCCGTTCCAGCACGCGTACGGCCTCGGCGAGCTCGGCGTCGCCCAGGGCCTGCGCCAGCCGGCCGGCGAAGGCGGCGTGACCGGGACCGATCCTGGCGACGGCCGCGCGCCCCTCCTCCGTCGGGGCGAGGAGCTTGGCGCGGCGGTGGGCGGGGTTGGGGCGGTACTCGGCGAGTCCCCGCTCCACCAGCAGGTCGGCGATGCGCTGCACGCTCTGCCGGGTGATGCCCATGGCCCGGGCGATCCCGGACACGGGCAGCGGCTCGCCGAGCACCGCCCCGAGCACCTGCCACCAGGCGGCGGTGAGCCCGGCGGGCCGGGCCAGCTCCTCCGCCACGCCCAGGAACTGGCCGTTGAGCCGGAAGACGGCGAGGGCACCGCGGCTGAAGAGGTCCTGGCGCTCCCGGCTCACCGCGCGGCCTCCTCCAGGACCGCGTACGCCGCCGCGTCCGAGTCGTGGAACAGCCGGTACCAGGCGTCCAGCACCTCCCCCTCGTACACCCCGAGCAGGCGGAACACCTCGCGTGCGAAGGCGACGGGCTCGGTGGGCCCCGCGGTGACGAGGTTGCCGTCGGTGACGGCGTCGGCGTCCACGTACCGCTCGCCGCCCCCGTATCCGGTGGCGGCGAGGTAGAAGGAGACGGCGCTGGTGTGGTCGCGGTCGTCGAGCAGGCCCTCCCGGGCGAGCCCGGCGGTCGCACCGCAGATGGCGGCGACGGGCACCCCCGCGTCGAGGAAGGCACGGGCCGTGCGGGCGAAGGGGGCGAGGTCGTCGCCGGAGTCCCACAGGTCGGCGCCGGTGAGGATCAGCAGGGAGCTGTCCTCGGGGCGCAGGCCGTCGAGCGCGAGGTCGGGCTGGATGCGCATGCCGCCGAGGGTGGTGACCGGCTCACGGGTGGGGCCGACGGTCCGGATCGCGTATCCGGCGCGGGCGAGGTGGGCGGTCGTGTGCCCCGTCTCCCAGTCGGCGAAGGTGTCGTAGACGGCGAGGTGGGCGGGCTTGCGGGTCATGGCTCCTCCTTGGACGGACCCCGAAGCGCTTGCGGGACGGACCCGAGCACTTGTCAGCATCCTGTCATTACGACAGTACCCCGTCAATACGACAGCACACTGTCAATAAGGCGGTGGTGGACAGACTGTCGCGTTCCCGTCCCGACCGCAGACAGGACGCCGATGTCCTGTCCGTGCCGCGGACATCTACCCTCGGCGCCATGACCCCTCAGCCGAATCCCCAGGTCGGTGCCGCCGTCAAGGCCGCGGACCGTGCGCATGTCTTCCACTCCTGGTCAGCGCAGGAGCTCATCGACCCGCTCGCCGTCGCCGGTGCGGAGGGGTCGTACTTCTGGGACTACGACGGCAGGCGGTACCTGGACTTCACCAGCGGACTCGTCTTCACCAACATCGGGTACCAGCACCCCAAGGTCGTCGCCGCCATTCAGGAGCAGGCCGCGAGCCTGACCACCTTCGCGCCCGCCTTCGCCGTCGAGGCGCGGTCCGAGGCGGCCCGGCTCATCGCCGAGCGGACGCCCGGAGACCTCGACAAGATCTTCTTCACCAACGGCGGGGCCGACGCCATCGAGCACGCCGTGCGCATGGCGCGGATACACACCGGGCGGCCCAAGGTGCTGTCCGCCTACCGCTCCTACCACGGTGGCACCCAGCAGGCCGTCAACATCACCGGTGATCCGCGCCGCTGGGCCTCCGACAGCGCCTCGGCGGGCGTCGTGCACTTCTGGGCGCCGTACCTCTACCGGTCGCGCTTCTACGCGGAGACCGAGCAGCAGGAGTGCGAGCGGGCGCTGGAGCACCTGGAGACGACCATCGCCTTCGAGGGGCCGGGCACGATCGCCGCGATCGTGCTGGAGACCGTTCCGGGGACCGCGGGGATCATGGTTCCGCCGCCCGGATATCTCGCCGGGGTGCGTGAGCTGTGCGACAAGTACGGCATCGTCTTCGTCCTGGACGAGGTGATGGCCGGGTTCGGACGGACCGGTGAGTGGTTCGCCGCGGATCTCTTCGACGTCACACCCGACCTGATGACCTTCGCCAAGGGCGTGAACTCCGGATATGTGCCGCTGGGCGGTGTCGCGATCTCCGGGAAGATCGCCGAGACCTTCGGGAAGCGGGCCTACCCGGGCGGTCTGACCTACTCCGGGCATCCGCTCGCCTGCGCCGCCGCCGTCGCCACGATCAACGTCATGGCCGAGGAGGGGGTCGTCGAGAACGCGGCGAACCTCGGCGCCCGGGTCATCGAGCCGGGGCTGCGCGAGCTGGCCGAGCGGCACCCGTCCGTGGGCGAGGTGCGCGGTGTCGGCATGTTCTGGGCGCTGGAGCTGGTCAAGGACCGGGAGACGCGGGAGCCGCTGGTGCCGTACAACGCGGCGGGCGAGGCGAACGCGCCGATGGCCGCCTTCGGTGCCGCCGCCAAGGCGAACGGCCTGTGGCCGTTCATCAACATGAACCGCACGCACGTCGTGCCCCCGTGCAACGTCACGGAGGCCGAGGCCAAGGAAGGCCTGGCGGCCCTCGACGCGGCCCTCTCGGTGGCGGACGAGTACACGGTTTAGCCGACAGCCGGCGCCGACGCCGACAGCCGGTCGGGGCCCTGGGCGCTATGCGAACAGGGCCCCCGACCGGCTGCGCTCAGGCCCACCGGCCGTGGGTCGCGCAGGACCACCGGCCAGGCGCCAGCCAGGCCCCCCGGGAACCCCACCGCGTAAGGTGACGTGCTCATAGACGACCCGTACGCGGAGGGAGATCCCGATCACCATGCCCGGCACCGGCGGCAATGGCGCCGTGACCCGTAGCACCCTGCGGCAGCAGATCGCGGACGCGCTCCGCGACGAGGTGCTGGCCGGCCGGCTCCAGCCGGGGCAGGAGTTCACGGTGAAGGAGATAGCCGACCAGTACGGCGTCTCCGCGACCCCCGTCCGCGAGGCCCTCGTCGATCTGTCGGCACAGGGCCTCCTGGACGCGGTGCAGCACCGCGGCTTCGAGGTCCGCGCGTACTCCCTCGCCGACTACCGCGGCATGATCGAGGCCCGCAGCCTCGTGACGGACGGGATGTTCCACCAGCTCACCGGCGGTGACGGACGGGACCCGTCCGACCCCCGCCTCGCCGCCGACCTCGCCGTCGTGCGCCGCCGCGGCGAGGAGGCCGAGCGGGCCGCGGGCGCCGGTGACCTGAACATCCTCATCGGCTACGACCTGCGCTTCTGGCGCGAACTGAGCGCCCTGTTCGGCAACCCCTATCTCGCCGACTTCCTGCACCGGCTGCGCGTCCAGTCCTGGGTCTGCGCGGTCCAGCACCTGCGCAGGGTGTCCGACCTCAAGGGCCGCCTCTGGTCCCGCCACACCGATCTCGTCGACGCCCTCGCCCGCCGTGACCCCGCCGGGGCGCATGCCGTCGTCACCGCGTACAACGCGCACTCCCTCGACCTGGTCGAACGGCTGGCCGCCGGGAGCGCCGGATGAGCGCGACGCAGGTTCCCGACGTCATAGAGGACATGCCGGCCACCTCCATCGATCTCTCCGTAGTCGTTCCCGCGTACAACGAGGAGCAGCGGCTCGGCCCCACACTCGACGCGATCGTCGACCATCTGCGCGAGAACGAGAACCGCTGGGGCGAGTGGGAGCTGATCGTCGTGGACGACGGGTCCACGGACGGGACGAGGGACGTGGTCGCCGCCGCCAAGGCCCGTGACACCCGCGTCCAGCTCGTCACCAGCCCCCGCAACCGCGGCAAGGGACACGCCCTGCGGCTCGGCGTCCTCGCCTCGTACGGACGCCGGGTCCTCGTCACCGACGCCGACCTGGCCGCCCCGATCGACGAGCTGGAGCAGCTCGACAAGGCGCTCACCGACGGGCAAGCGGCCGCGATCGGCTCCCGGGCCACGGCGGGGGCGGCCATCGAGCGGCGCCAGCACCGGATGCGCGAACTGCTCGGCCGGGCCGGTAACTTACTGATACGCCGGATAGCCGTGCCCGGCATCCGGGACACCCAGTGCGGCTTCAAACTGTTCGACGGCGACCGCGCCCGCGAGGCGTTCGCCGCGTCCCGGCTCAACGGCTGGGGCATCGACGTCGAGGTGCTCCAGCACTTCCGGCGTTCGGGATGGCCGGTCGCCGAGGTGCCGGTGCGCTGGGCCCACCAGTCCGGCTCGAAGGTACGGCCCGCCGACTACGGCCGCGTCCTCGCCGAGCTGACCCTCCTCAAGGCCCGCTCCGTCCGCCCCGCCGACCTCCTGGCCGCGGCCCTGTTCCTGCTGCTGGCGGTGGCCCTCCAGTCGGGCCGCTGGGCCGACCCCGGCCACCGCTATCTGCCCTCCTCCCTCCAGGACCAGAACCAGTGGGAGTGGTTCTTCGCGGTCACGGCCGACAACGTCAGCCAGCTGCGCAATCCCCTCTTCACCACCTTCCAGGGCTTCCCCGACGGCGTGAACCTGATGGCCAACACGGTCATGCTGGGCCTGTCGGTGCCCCTCGCGCCGCTCACGCTGCTCGCCGGCCCCGCGTTCACCCTCGCCCTGGTCATGACCCTCGGCCTCGCCGCGACGGCCGCGGCCTGGTACTGGCTGATCGTCAAACGGGTCGTACGGCAGCGGGGCGCGGCCTTCGTCGGCGCGGCGCTCGCCGCCTTCGCCCCGCCGATGGTCAGCCATGCCAACGCGCACCCGAACTTCGTGGTCCTGTTCATGGTCCCGCTGATCATCGACCGCGCGCTGCGGCTGTGTACGGGCGCCCGGGTCGTCCGGGACGGCGTCGTACTCGGGCTGATGGTGGCGTACCAGATCTTCCTCGGCGAGGAGCCGCTGCTGCTCGCCTCCCTGGGGACGGTGCTCTTCGCCGGGGCGTACGCGGCCGCGCGGCGGGAGGTCGCGCGGGCCGCCTGGCGCCCCCTGCTCAAGGGTCTCGGGATCGGCGCGGCCGTCTGCCTCCCGATCGTCGCCCTCCCCCTGTACTGGCAGTTCTTCGGGCCGCAGAGCTACAAGAGCGTGCTGCACGGCGACAACGCGGGCAACAGTCCGCTCGCGCTCTTGTCGTTCGCGGAGCGCTCGGCGATCGCCGGCGACGAGCTGACGGCGAACGCGCTGTCCCTCAACCCGACCGAGCAGAACGCCTTCTACGGCTGGCCGCTGGCCGCGCTCGCCTTCGCGATCGTCATCCGGCTGTGGGAGCACGCGGTCGTCAAGGCGCTGGCCTTCACGACGATCGCCGCCGCCGTCCTCTCCCTGGGCCCGAGGTTCCGCATCCCGCTGACGGACATCACCATGCCCGGCCCGTGGGCGCTGCTGGCGGACAAGCCGCTGTTCGAGTCGGTCATCGAGGGGCGGGTCGCGATGATCTGCGCGCCCGCGCTGGGCATGCTGCTCGCCCTCGCGATCGAGCGGCTGGTAAGGACCCCGAGCCAGAGCACACGGCTCCTGGGACTCACGGCGGTGGCCCTCGCGCTGCTCCCGATCGTCCCGGCGCCGCTGAAGACCGTGGAGCGCGCCGAGGTGCCCGCCTTCATCGCGGACGGGACCTGGAAGTCGTACGTCGACGTCGACAAGGGCGAGACGCTCGTACCGGTCCCGCTCCCCGACTCCGGCAACGCGGAGGCGCTGCACTGGCAGACCGCGGCGGGCCTCGGGTTCAAGCTGCCCGGTGGCTACTTCAACGGCCCGTACGGCAAGGAGCGCATCGGCATCTACGGCGCCTCCCCCCGCTCCACCTCGAGTCTCCTGAGCGACATCTACTACAAGGGCGTCGTCCCGCAGATCGGCGAGGACTGGCAGGCGCAGGCGAAGGCCGACTTCGCCTACTGGAAGGCGGGCGCGCTCGTGCTCGCCCCGCAGGGCCGCGAGGACGCGCTGCGGGCGGCCGTGGAGAAGCTCGTGGGGCGCCCGGGGAAGTGGGTCGACGGGGTGTGGGTATGGGATCTGCACGACGGGAGCTGACCCGTTCGCGACCGACTACGCTGCCCTGACCATCGTTGGTGTCGTCCGTGTCGTCCCACTAGAGGAGCTGTCTGTTGGCCTGTGACCTGTGGCTGGTCCCGCTAGTCGACGTGTTGTGCCACACCCCCGACAACCCCTTCGCCGAGGAACTCGCCCTCTACGACAAGGTGCTGGGCGAGGCCGGGCTGCCGCCGGTGCCGGTGTACCAGTACATGCCCGGGCTGACCGGGGAGGTCGCCCCGGTCGCGGGCTTCGACTACGACGCGCTGCACTTCCTGCGGCGGGCGTACCTGCTCCAGATGTGCGGTCTCGCGGTGACCCCGGTGGACGAACTGGGCGGGGACTACGAGCAGTTGCTGGAGATGTTCGAGACGAACGCCCAGCAGTCCCACCTGGTGTGGCACTACGACCACGCGGGCGCGTACGTCCCGGTCGACTTCCCGCACCCGCTGTCCAGCGACGAACTCCTCGCGGGCGGCGGCCCGCTGGGCTCGTCCCAGACACTGCTGCGCGAGCTGGAGTTCGTCGCCCCGTCGATCGGCATCGACCCGGCGAACCCGCCCGCCGCACCCGAGCCGCCGGGCGCCCCCACGGAGTTGGAGGAACCGGCGGTGGCCGCTCCCTACGACCCGAGCCCGTTCGCGCGCGAGCGGCACGTGTGGCTGGGGCTGCATGCGGCCGCCACGCGCAGCCTCGCCCAGGGATCGATGATCATCTTCAGCTGACGCCCGTCCTCAGCCGCTTCAGCTGACGCCCGTCCTCAGCCGCCGGAACACGCGGACGGCCCTCGCACCAAGGCGTGGGCCGTCTGCCTCGCGGGCGACTTTCAGCATAGGCCCGTCGTGTCGGGTCGGCGCGGGGTGCAGCGGCAGGACGCCCCACCCGATACGAGAGGGGCGTCCGGTCGGACGCCCCTCTCGTCAGCGGTGGCCGGGTGAATCCTCAGCCGTGGCTAGATGAACGAGTTGATCTCGATCGTCTCGTCGCGGCCCGGGCCCACTCCGATCGCGGAGATCGGGGCGCCCGACATCTCCTCCAGGGCCCTGACGTAGGCCTGGGCGTTCTTCGGGAGGTCCTCGAAGGTCTTGGCCTTCGTGATGTCCTCCGACCAGCCCGGGAGGTTCTCGTAGATCGGCTTCGCGTGGTGGAAGTCGGTCTGCGAGTACGGGAGCTCCTCGACGCGCTTGCCGTCGATCTCGTACGCCACGCAGACCGGGATCTGCTCCCAGCCCGTCAGGACGTCGAGCTTGGTGAGGAAGAAGTCCGTCAGACCGTTCACCCGGGTCGCGTAGCGGGCGATGACCGCGTCGAACCAGCCGCAGCGGCGGTCCCGGCCGGTCGTGACGCCCCGCTCGCCGCCGATGCGGCGCAGCGCCTCGCCGTCCTCGTCGAGGAGCTCGGTCGGGAAGGGACCGGCGCCGACACGGGTCGTGTACGCCTTCAGGATGCCGATGACCCGGCTGATCTTCGTCGGGCCCACACCGGAGCCCGTGCACGCCCCGCCCGCGGTGGGGTTGCTGGACGTGACGAAGGGATACGTACCGTGGTCGATGTCCAGGAGCGTGCCCTGGCCGCCCTCGAAGAGCACGACCTTGTCGTCGTCGAGCGCCTTGTTGAGGACGAGCACCGTGTCCGCGACGTACGGCTTGAGCCGGTCCGCGTACGTCAGCAGCTCCTCGACGACCTGGCCGGCCTCGATGGCGCGCCGGTTGAAGACCTTGGTGAGGAGCTGGTTCTTGCCGTCGAGGGCCGCCTCGACCTTCTGCGTCAGGATCGACTCGTCGTACAGGTCCTGGATGCGGATACCCACGCGGTTGATCTTGTCGGCGTAGGTCGGGCCGATGCCGCGCCCGGTCGTGCCGATCTTCCGCTTCCCGAGGAAGCGTTCCGTCACCTTGTCCACCGTCACGTTGTAAGGCGTGATGATGTGCGCGTTTCCGCTGATCAGGAGCTTGGACGTGTCGACGCCTCGCTCGTTCAGTCCGTTCAGCTCGGAGAACAGGACCGACGGGTCGACGACGACACCGTTTCCGATGACCGGAGTGCACTCCGGTGTGAGGATTCCGGAAGGGAGGAGGTGGAGGGCATACTTCTGGTCGCCCACGACTACCGTGTGGCCGGCGTTGTTGCCGCCCTGGTAGCGCACCACATAATCCACTGAACCACCGAGCAGGTCGGTGGCCTTTCCCTTGCCTTCGTCACCCCACTGAGCACCGAGCAGCACAAGTGCGGGCACGCGCGTACACCCCTTCCGGGCGGGGCATGTCCATGGTCGGGGGCGTACGCGCCCAGCGCACGAGTGCGTTGGCTGCATACCCCGGCGACCTTCACAGGCCGCGACCGTCGGACCGGATGCCCCGGAATAGACGAAGCCCCTGGCGCAATAGCGCAAGGGGCTCTTGCACAAAGATGCTACCCGAGGAAGCGAGGCATGACCGAGGTGGCGACTTCCGACCAGCTCCTGGTGGTCATCGACCCGGTCGCCCGTCACAGCGACGGTGAGTCGGTACGGATCGCAAAAGACGTGCTCAGCGCGGGTGCGTCCACGAAGGTGTGCCTCCCGGAGGGGCCCGAGGAATTCGCCCGCGCACTGGCCCGGCGGGGGTCCCGGCGGCCGGTGGTGGTGGGCGACGACCGGGCGCTGCTGCGGGCGGTGGCGCATTTGCACCGGCAGCGGGAGCTCGGCGCGTGCGCGCTGTCCCTCGTGCCGGTGGGGCGGACGCTGTCCCTCGCGCGGTCGCTGGGGGTGCCCACGGGCGCCGTGGCGGCGGCGCGGACCGTGCTGGACGGGGCGGAGCAGTGGCTGGACCTGCTGGTGGACGACAGTGACGGGGTGGTGCTCGGGGATCTGCGGATCCCGTGGGCGCGCGGCACGGCCGAGCTGGCGGCCGAGGGCGTGGTCCCGGGGCCGGCCCTGGCCCACCCGTGGCTGCGGACCTGTCAGTCCCTCGTACGGACGCTGGCGACCCGCCCGTCGCGGCTCGCCTCCGCGCCGCCCGGCCCCGGGCCGTCGCGGCTGCGGATCGAGGTCGACGGGGTGACCCTCGTCGACCTGGACCAGCCGGTGGCGGGGGTGTCCGTGACACCGGGCGCGTCCGGCGGGGCGTGGGTGGAGGTGCGGCCGGTGTCGGTGGGTGCGGAGGTGGCACCGCTGCGGGCGGCGGGGCGGCGCGTGACGGTGTCCGGGGCCGACTTCCGGTACCGGGCGGACGCGGCGGTCGGAGGCCCGGTACGCACCCGCACGTGGACGCTCCGGGAGCGGGCCTGGGGGCTGGTGCTGCCGGGGTGAGCGGGAGGGGCGCGGCTACGCCCCACGGGCGCGACGCGAACGGAAGCGGCCGGGGCCCGGGCCCCGGGCCCCCGCGAAGAGCGGCGGGGCATGGCCTACGCTCCCGGGCGCGAGCGGAAGGGCCCCGGGCTGCCGGGAAGAGCGGGGGCACGGCCACGCCCCCCGGGGAGCGGTCAGCCTCCGGGACGAACGACGGAAGGGCCCGGAGGCCCGGGCTGCCTCAGTGAGCGGGCGGGGCGCCGCCGCACACCCCGGCCGGGCGGCCACGCACCCCGCGCGAGCGGAAAGGCGGCTACGTCGTCGGAGTGAGGGCAGGGGCCTCGGCCGACTCGGTCGACTCGTCCTTCAGGTCCACCCCGGTGCGGCCCAGCTCGTGGGCCCGCTTCATCAGTGCCGTCAGTCTCGCCGCCGCCGTCGCGTAGGCCAGGCCGAGGGGCGGGCGGATGTTGGACAGGCAGTTGCGGTCCGCGTCCGTCGTCGTGCCCGGGCGCGGCGCGTACGTCAGGTACGCGCCCAGGGAGTCCGCCGCCGACATGCCCGGACGTTCCCCCACCAGGACCACCGTCATCCGGGCGCCCATGGCGTGCGCGATGTCGTCGCCGAGGGCGACGCGGGCCTGCTCCGCGAGGACCACCGGCGCCACCCGCAGGTCCGCGGGGAGCAGCGCCGTCGTCGCGTGGACCATCGCCGCCGCGTGCTCGTGGACCGCCCGGCTCGACAAACCGTCGGCGACCACGAAGACCACGTCCCAGTCGTCGCGCGGCAGGTGGGCCCGGTCGGCGGCGTCCAGCCGGCGGCCCAGGTCGGGGCGCTGGAGGTAGCCGAGCCGGTCGGGGGCGGCGCTGCGCACGCGGATCGTCGGGAATCCGGTCAGGGCCGCCGCGACGACGTCCGGTGCGAAGGGCGTGTGCACCGCGTCCCGCGCCGCCGCGTGCGCGGCCTGGAGTTCGAGCCGGTGCCGGGTGGGCAGCGCGCTGCCGGCGCGGCCGAGGCCGATCCGGGCCTGGGTGTGGCGGCGCAGAGCCGCCCACATCGCCCGGTCGGATTCACCTTCGTACGCGGCAGGAGGACGGTTCGTCATGCGGCCAGCTCCCGCCCGATCGCCGTCAGCGGATGCGCCGTGCCCGTCACGTCCCGGATCGCCCCGGCATCGTCCAGCAGGCCGATGCGCGACAGCCAGTCCTCGAACTCCGGTGCCGGGCGCAGCCCCAGCACCTCCCGCAGATACAGCGCGTCGTGGTACGAGGCCGACTGGTAGTTCAGCATGATGTCGTCGCCGCCCGGTGTGCAGATCACGAACGACGCCCCGGCGACACCGAGCATCGTCAGCATCGTCGCGATGTCGTCGTCGTCCGCGTCGGCGTGGTTCGTGTAGCAGATGTCCAGGCCCATCGGCAGGCCGAGCAGCTTGCCGCAGAAGTGGTCCTCCAGCGCGGCCCGCAGGATCTGCCGGCCGTCGTACAGGTACTCCGGGCCGATGAAGCCGACGACCGTGTTGACGAGGAGCGGGTCGTAGCGGCGGGCCACCGCGTACGCCCGTGCCTCGACCGTCTGCTGGTCCACCCCGTGGTGCGCGTTCGCCGACAGGGCGCTGCCCTGGCCCGTCTCGAAGTACAGCGCGTTCTGCCCGGCCGTCCCCCGGCCGAGCCCACGCGCCGCGTCGTACGCCTCGTCGAGCAGACCCAGCGTGACCCCGAAGGACGCGTTCGCCGCCTGCGTGCCCGCGATGGACTGGAAGACCAGGTCGACGGGGGCGCCGCGCTCCATCAGGTCGATGCTCGTCGTGACATGGCACAGGACGCACGACTGGGTGGGGATGGCGTAGCGCCGGATCACTCCGTCCAGCAGCTCCAGCAGGTCCCGTACCGCCTTCGGGCTGTCCGTCGCCGGGTTGATGCCGATCACCGCGTCACCGGAGCCGAGGAGCAGTCCGTCCAGCAGGGCGGCGGCGACACCGGCCGGGTCGTCCGTGGGGTGATTGGGCTGCAACCGGGTCGCCAGCCGCCCCGGCAGGCCGATGGTCGAGCGGAACGCCGTCACCACCCGCGCCTTGCGCGCGACCGCGACCAGGTCCGCGTTGCCCATCAGCTTGGAGACCGCCGCCACCATCTCGGGCGTGAGCCCGGGGGCGAGCGCGGCCAGCGACCCGGCGTCCGCCGCGTCCGACAGCAGCCACTCCCTGAACTCGCCGACGCAAAGACCGGCCACCGGCGCGAACGCCCGCGCGTCGTGGGTGTCCACGATCAGCCGGGTCACGTCGTCGTCCTCGTACGGGATCACCGGCTCGGCGAGGAACCGCGCGAGCGGCACCTCCGCCAGCGCCCACCGCGCGGCGACCCGCGCCTCGGCGGAGTCGGCGGCGAGCCCGGCCAGCCGGTCCCCGGACCGCTCGGGGCTCGCGGCGGCGAGCAGCGCCGCGAGGGAGGGGAAGGAGTGGGTGCGGCCGCCGAGGCGGGCGGTGTACGTGCTCATGCCCGCGACCGCCGTACGAAGTGAGTGCTCATGCCCGCGACCGTACGAAGGGGCCGGGCGGCGGGTCCATGCCCCGCCGCAGAGTTAACGCAGACGTTCGTTCCCTCGCCGCTCTAAAGGTCTGGTTGACAAACATTTAACGTCGCGACCGGTGACACGACTCATATTCCGTGCAGAGTCCGGGCAGAGTTCCGACGCGCGGGACACACCGAGTGAACGAGGGAAGGGGCCACCCGATGGCAGTACAAGAGGGCGTGGCCCCCGAGGCGGCGGGCGCAAGCGCCGAACCCGGAGGGGCCGTTCACCGGCTCAAGCCCAACGCCATCGGCCTGCTCGGCGTGGTCTTCATGGCCGTCGCCACCGCCGCGCCGATCACCGCCATGACCGGCAACGTGCCCTTCATGGTGTCGTCGGGCAACGGCATCGGCGCCCCCGCGAGCTACCTCGTCGCAATGGTCGTACTGGCAATCTTTGCGGTCGGCTTCACCTCGATGGCGAAGCACATCACCTCGACCGGCGCCTTCTACGGCTTCATCTCCTACGGCCTCGGCCGCACCGCGGGTCTCGCCTCCGGGCTGCTCGCGACCTTCGCGTACGTCGTCTTCGAGCCGGCCCTGATCGGGATCTTCTCGTCCTTCGCGACCACCACGCTGAAGGACCAGACGGGCCTCGACATCCCGTGGTGGCTCTTCGCGCTCCTGATGCTCGCCGTCAACGCGACCGGTACCTGGTTCGGGGTGTCCGTCGCCGAGAAGCTGCTCGTGGTGCTGCTGGCCACCGAGGTCACCGTCCTCGCGGCGATGGCCGTCTCGGTCGCCGTGCACGGCGGCGGCCCGCACGGCTTCACCTTCGGCCCGGTCAACCCGGTCAACGCCTTCAAGGGCACCAGCGCCGGACTCGGCCTCTTCTTCGCCTTCTGGTCGTGGGTCGGCTTCGAGTCGACGGCGATGTACGGCGAGGAGTCGCGCGACCCGAAGAAGATCATCCCCAAGGCGACGATGATCTCCGTCCTGGGCGTCGGCGTCTTCTACGTCTTCGTCTCCTGGATGGCCATCACGGGCAACGGCGAGACGGAGGCCGTCCGGGCCGCCTCCTCCGCCAACCCGCTCGCCCTGTTCTTCAACCCCACCGAGCACTACGTCGGCCACTGGGCGGTGGTCGTCATGCAGTGGCTGATGATCACCGGCTCGCTCGCCTGCGGCATGGCCTTCCACAACTGCGCCGCCCGCTACATGTACGCGCTCGGCCGCGAGGGCGTCCTGCCCTCGCTTCAGCGCACCGTCGGGCGCACGCACCCCGAGCACGGCTCCCCGCACATCGCGGGGCTGGTGCAGACGGTGGTCAGCGCGGTCCTGCTCGGCGCGTTCTGGGCCGTCGGCAAGGACCCGTACAGCGGTACGTACGTCCTGCTCGCGATCCTCGGCACGATGGCGATCCTGGTGGTCCAGGCGGTGTGCTCGTTCGCGGTGCTCGCCTACTTCCGCAAGAACCACCCCGAGAGCCGCCACTGGTTCCGGACGTTCACCGCTCCGCTCATCGGCGGCCTCGCGATGCTCGCGGTCGTGGTGCTGCTGGTGTCCAACATGGGCGTCGCGGCCGGCCCCGAGTCGGGCGCGCTGATCCTCAGGGCCACGCCCTGGATCGTCGCCCTGATCGCGGTGGGCGGCGTCGGATACGCGCAGTACCTGAAGCGGCGCGCGCCGGAACGGTATGCGCTGCTGGGCCGGACGGTGCTGGAGGAGACGAAGGAGCGGTAGCCCGGCGGGGACCGCGGGGTTGAGCGCTTCGGCCCCCGGGGGCGCGGGGTTGAGCGTTTCAGCCCGGGGCCGCAGGGCCCAGCACCTCAGCCCCGGGGCCGCGGGGTTCAGCGCTTCGGCGGGGTTCAGCCCTGGCCGAAGCGCTCTTCGCGGTGGAGGCGCCAGCGGTCCATCATCGACGCGATCTCGCCGTCCAGGAACTCGAAGAACGCGAGGGTCTCGGAGAGCCGGCGGCCGGCCGGGCTCCCGGCACCGAGGCTGTCGACGCCCTCGCGCAGGGCGTGCTCCCACCGCTTGAGCACCGCCTCCCGGTTGGTCAGCAGCTCGTACCACTGGTCGCTGTGCACGCGGTAGCGCTCCCGCCGCGAACCGGGTTCACGCTCGCGGGAGACCATGTGCTGCTGCGCGAGGTAGCGCACCGCCCCGGAGACCGCGGCGGGGCTGACCTGGAGCTGCTCGCCCAGCTCGGCGGAGGTCAGGGTGCCGGAGTCGGAGGCGAGCAGCGCCGCGAAGACACGGGCCGGCATCCGCTGCATGCCTGCCTCGACGAGCTGCGCGGCGAAGCTCTCGACGAACTTCGAGACCGCTTCCGCGTCCCGTCCGGCCCCGCTCGTTTCCGTCATTCCCCGATCATCTCCCCTGCTTCCCCGCCCGCCGCGTCGGCCCCAAGTTTATACGATTCCTTAACTTCACAAATTTCTGAAAGAAGCGTACGTTCTGAAGCATGACGAAGGCACACCCCGCCATCGGGGTATCCGGACTGCACAAGTCGTTCGGCAGGACGCACGCCCTGGACGGGCTCGACCTGGAGGTCGAGAGCGGTGAGGTGCACGGCTTCCTCGGCCCCAACGGCGCCGGCAAGTCCACCACCATCCGCGTCCTGCTGGGCCTGCTGCGCGCCGACTCCGGCACGGTGCGGCTACTGGGCCGTGACCCGTGGACGGACGCGGTGGAACTGCACCGCCGGATCGCCTACGTCCCCGGAGACGTCACGCTCTGGCGCAACCTCTCCGGCGGCGAGGTCATCGATCTGTACGGGCGTCTGCGCGGGGGCCTCGACCGGGCGCGGCGGGCGGAGCTGACCGAGCGGTTCGAGCTGGACCCCACCAAGAAGGGGCGCACGTACTCCAAGGGCAACCGGCAGAAGGTCGCGCTGGTCGCCGCCTTCGCCTCGGACGTCGATCTGCTGATCCTGGACGAACCGACGTCGGGCCTCGACCCGCTGATGGAGGAGGTCTTCCAGCGGTGTGTCGAGGAGGAGCGCGACCGGGGCCGGACCGTCCTGCTGTCCTCGCACATCCTGAGCGAGGTCGAGGAGCTGTGCGACCGGGTGAGCATCATCCGCCAGGGCCGGACGGTCGAGAGTGGTTCGCTCGCCGAGCTGCGCCATCTGACCCGCACCAGCGTCACCGCCGAACTCGCGGGTCCGCCCAACGGGCTGGCGCACCTGCCCGGCGTCCACGACCTCGACGTACAGGGCCACCGGATCCGCCTCCAGGTCGACACCGACAAGCTGGACGCCGTACTGCGCTCGCTGAGCGAGTCGGGCGTACGGTCCCTGACGTCGACTCCGCCGACCCTGGAGGAGCTGTTCCTGCGGCACTACCAGGAGGAACAGCCGGAGGTGGCGGCCCGATGACCGCCACGACCTCCGCCGTACGGTCCAAAGGCACGCACCAACTGGCCGGCACCGCAACGCTGTTGCGCTTCGACTTGCGCCGCGACCGCGCGACGATCCCGATCTGGATCGGGATCAACGCGCTCATGGTGCTCTCCATGCCGAACACCCTGAAGAACCTGTACGGCACCCAGGCCCAACGCGACGACCTCATGCACCAGATGGCGACCAACTCCTCCCTGCGCGCCTTGGTCGGCCCGGTCTTCGACGACTCACTGGGCGCGCTGACGGCCTGGCGCGTCGGCGTCTACGCCGGTGCCCTGGCCGCCGTGACGAGCCTCCTCGTCGTCGTACGGCACACCAGGGACGAGGAGGAGAGCGGCCGCCAGGAGCTGGTGGCGTCCGGGATGGTGGGCCGCCGGGCCTCGCTGACGGCCGCGCTGCTGACGGCGGCGGTCGCACATGCCGTACTGGCACTGCTGGTTGCGGCCGGCCTGGCCGGTCACGGAGTCTTTGGCGCCGTGGCCTTCGGGCTCGGGATCGCGGGCGTCGGCATGGTCTTCGCCACGATGGCGGCGATCGTCGCCCAGCTGACGGAGAGCGCACGGCTGGCCCGCGGCCTGACGGCGGGCGTTCTGGGCGCCGCCTTCGTGCTGCGCGCGGCCGGCGACTCGGCGACGGACGACGGTTCCTCGGTGCTGACCTGGCTGTCGCCGATCGGCTGGCTGGAGAATCTGCGGCCGTATGCCGACGAACGGTGGTGGGTACTGGCGTTGTTCGTCGCGGCGTCCCTGATCCAGGGCGCGGTCGCCTACGAACTCGCCGGCCGCCGCGACATCGGCATGAGCTTCCTGCCGACGCGGCCCGGACCGGCGGTAGGACGCCTCGGGACCGCGGGCGCCCTGGCCTGGCGGCTGCAGCGGGGCAGCGTGTTCGGCTGGAGCGTCGGCTTCTTCCTCGCCGGGGTCGCGTACGGCGGGATGACGGACGGTGCGGCGGATCTGGTCGGCGACAACGAGAACGCCCGCGAGATCTTCGAGCGCATGGGCGGGCAGTCCGGGATCACGGACGCCTTCCTCGCCTCGATGGTCGGGATGCTCGGGCTGGTGGCCGCGCTGTACGTGGTCGCGTCGGTGCTCCGGCTGAACGGTGAGGAGACGTCGGGGCGGGCGGAACCGGTGCTGGCGAACGCGGTGGGGCGGCTGCGATGGGCCGCCGGGCACCTGACGATCGCCTTCGGCGGTTCGGTGCTGATCATGCTGCTCGCCGGGCTGGGCTTCGCCGTCGGCTACGGCAAGGAGGCCGGGCCGATTCTGGGCGCCTGCCTGGTACAGGTGGCCGGGGTGTGGGTGATCGGCGGGGCCGCGGTGCTGCTGTTCGGGGTGCTGCCTCGGGCTGCGGGGGCGGCTTGGGGAGTCGCGGGCGCGGTGCTGTTGATCGGGTGGGTCGGGCCTGCGCTGGACGCTCCACAGGCGGTGCTGGACGTGTCGCCGTTCGGTCATCTGCCGAAACTGCCGGGCGGCGCGATGAACTGGCCGCCGGTACTGATCCTGCTCGGTCTTTCCGCGGTCCTAGTGGCCGCGGGCCTGACCGGCCTGCGGCGCCGCGACCTCACGACCTGACCGGCGGCGGGAACCCCGAAGCGGCCTGCGTACGTCCATGCCGGGCATGGGACAACGTACGCAGGCCGCCGCGGGATGTCTGACCGCGGCCGTCGGCGCGGGCGCGGGACTCGCGGTATGGGCCGTCGACGTCCGGGAGCGGCTCTGGCGATTCGAAGCGGCCCCGGACTGGAGCGTGCTCTACGCCGAACTGCCGCTGGCGGTCCTCGGCGGAATCGCCGCCTCTCTGGGCGCGTGGGCCCTGCTCCGGCGGCTCAGACCGCGACGCTGAGCCCCTCCAGCCCCCGGATCACGAAGTTCGGCTTCCGCTTCGGCTCCGCCACCAGGCCCAGTGTCGGGGCCTTCTCCAGGAGGGCCGTCATCGAAGCCGCCAGCTCGATCCGTGCCAGCGGTGCCCCGATGCAGTAGTGGATGCCCGCGCTGAAGGAAATGTGGGGGTTGTCCTCGCGGGTGAGGTCGAGTTTCTCGGGATTCCGGAAGACCTCGGGGTCGTGGTTGGCGGAGCCAAAAAGCATGGCGATCTCCGCGCCCCTCGGGACCGTCGTGCCGTCGATCTCGATCTCGTCCAGGACCCAGCGCTCGAAGAGCTGGAGGGGCGTGTCGTAGCGCATCAACTCCTCCACGGCGGCGGGCACGAGCGAGTGGTCGGCGCGCAGGGCGGCCAGCTGGTCGGGGTTGCGGAACAAGGCGTACCAGCCGTTGACCGTGGCGTTGACGGTGGCCTCGTGGCCCGCGTTGAGCAGCAGGACGCAGGTGGAGATCATCTCCTGCTCGGTGAGGCGGTCGCCTTCGTCATGGGCGGCGATGAGCCCCGAGATGAGATCGTCGCCGGGCTCCTTGCGGCGCTCGGCGATCAGCTCGCGCAGGTAGTCGGAGAACTCCACCGACGCCCGCACCGCCTTCGCCGCCACGTCCTTCGGCGGGTTCAGCTCGTACATCCCGCAGATGTCCGCCGACCAGGGACGGAGCGGGGCACGGTCGGACTCCGGGATGCCCAGCATCTCGGCGATGACGGCCACGGGGAGGGGCTCGGCGACATCCGCGAGCAGATCCCCGCCGCCCGCCGCGACGAGCCGGTCCACCAGCTCGCCGGCGAGCTTGGCCACGTACGGCTTGAGCTGCTCCACGGTCCGCGGCGTGAACGCCTTCGACACCAGGCGCCTGATCCGGGTGTGGTCCGGCGGCTCCAGGTCGAGCATCCCATGGTCGTTGAGGGTGTGGAACGGCTCGTGCTCCGCCGGGGGTGCGGTGCGGCCGAAGTCCTCATGCGTGTACCGGTGCTGGTACGCCCGCCCCAGGCGCCGGTCGCGCAGCAGCGCCGAGACGTCCGCGTGGTGCGGTACGAGCCACTGGTTCGTGGGCTCGTAGTAGTGCACGCGGCCCTTGGCGCGCAGATCGGCGTAGGCGGGGTACGGGTCGGCGAGGAACGCCGGGTCCCAGGGGTCGAAGGCGAGGTCAAAAGCAGCTGCCATGAACGGACGCTAGCCCGGCGACCCTCTGCCTGACCAGGGGTGTCTGCTCGGTGGCCGGAGGGTCACGTCCACGGACGCGGTCCACGAGTGGGCTTTGAGTCCGCACCGAGCCACTGGGCACGCTCAGGGTGCGGGTTTACGTTCCTTGAGGTGCTCGATGAGGGCGGTGAAGGAGGCGGTGGGGAAGGAGAGGGTGGCGCGGGTGGGGGCCTTGGAGTCACGGATGGCTATTCGGGGGTGCAGCGCCGCGATCTCGACGCAGGTGTCGCCCTGGCCTCCGCCGGAGTACGTCGACTTCCGCCAGTTCATTACAGTTCCTTGGCCAATCGGTGGATGAAGTCCCGCGATGCCACCGGATCCAGTGACGCCTTCTCCACCCTACGAAGCAACGTGCGGAGGTGCTCCAGCTGGGGTTCCGCATCGAGGAACGCGGTGCCGGTGGGCGAATCACGCAGTCCCGTGTCCAACTTGGGCACCGGACCTCCCAGGTACATCATCGAGGCACCGGTGCCTCCGAAACCGTACGGATCGGCGCGTGGGACGCGAATCCCGAACCACCTTATTTCCCAGGCGAGTTGAAAGACCTGACCGACGCCGAGGACGGCCGCGGCCTCGCCCTCGTCAGCGCCTGCTCCAGCCTCCGGGGCCGGCAGCGCCTGTCCAGATTCGGCAACCGGGGCAAGTACGTGTGGTGCGAGCTGGCGACGACCTGACCGAGCGTATGGAAAAGGACGCCGCACGCCCTACCCCGGCGTCACCAGCCGTGCCTCGTAGGCGAACACCGCCGCCTGCGTCCGGTCCCGCAGGCCCAGCTTGACCAGGATCCGGCTCACATGGGTCTTGATCGTCGACTCGGCGACCACCAGGCGCCCGGCGATCTCCGCGTTCGACAGACCCTGGGCGATCAGTACCAGCACCTCCGTCTCACGCTCCGTCAGTTCCCCGTAGGCCGCGTGCACCGAGGCCGACAGGCGGGGTGTCTCCGCGAGCCGGGAGAACTCCGTGATCAGCCGCTTCGTCACCGAGGGCGCCAGCAGGGCCTCGCCCGCCGCCACCACCCGCACCCCGTCGGCCAGCTGGCGCGCCGAGGCGTCCTTGAGGAGGAAACCGGACGCCCCCGCCCGCAGCGCCTGGTACACGTACTCGTCCAGGTCGAACGTCGTCAGCACCAGCACCTTCGCCGCCCCGCCCGCGGCGACGATCTCCCGCGTGGCCTCGATGCCGTTCATCTCCGGCATACGGATGTCCATCAGAACGATGTCCGGCGCCAGCTCACGGACCCGCTCCACCGCCTCCCGGCCGTTGACCGCCTCCCCGACGACCTCGATGTCCGGCATCGCCCCGAGCAGCACCGAGAAGCCCTCCCGGACCATCATCTGGTCGTCGGCGATCAGTACACGGATCGCGTCACTCGTCACGGGGAGTCCTCCAGCATGGACACCGGCAGGAACACCGTCACCTCGTAGCCCCCGTCTTCCGTCTCGTCCGCCGTCATCTCACCGTTCAGCATCGAGACCCGCTCGCGCATCCCCGTGATGCCGTGCCCGGCGCCGTGCGTGGACTTCACCAGGGTGAGGCCCGGCGCGCGGCCGTTGACTATGCGCAGGCCGAGGCCGCCCAGGACGTAGCCGATCTCCACCCGGGCCGTCGCGCCGGGCGCGTGCCGCAGGGTGTTGCTGAGGGCCTCCTGGACTATCCGGTACGCCGACAGCTCGACGCCCTGCGGGAGTTCGCGGACCGCGCCCGTCACCGCCTTGTCCACGGTCAGGCCCGCCTCCCGCACGTTCGCCAGGAGGGCGTCGAGGTCCGCGAGGGTGGGCTGGGGGGCGTCCGGCGCCTCGTAGTCCTCCGCGCGGACCACGCCGAGGACGCGGCGCAGCTCGGTCAGCGCCGCCACCGCGTTCTCCCGGATCGTGGCGAAGGCCTTCTCCAGTTCCTCCGGCGGGTTCTCCACGCGGTAGGGCGCGGCCTCCGCCTGGATGGCGACCACGGACATGTGGTGGGCGACCACGTCGTGCAGCTCACGGGCGATCGTGGTGCGCTCCTCCAGGAGAGTGCGCTTGGAACGCTCGTGCGCCGTCTCCGACTGCTGGGCGGTCACCTCCTGCTTGGCCGCGCGGCGTGTGTGCAGCACGGTGATGGCCAGGAGGGCGAGCGCGGAGACGAACAGCAGCGGCAGGGTGTTCGTCCCGTAGTGACCCGAGCCGAACAACGTCTCGGCGAAGATCCCGTACACCGCGGTCAGAAACCACATCCACGCGGCGATGCGCGGCCTTGTGCGCAGTGCCACGACCGTCAGGACGGTCAGGTGGGCCGCGAAGCTGCTGGGCAGCCACGGCCAGTCGTCCCACATGTCGGCGAACACGCCGACGACAGCTGTCGCCGCCATGGAGAACCAGAAGGCACCGAGCGGCCGGACCAGGGTGAGCAGGACCGGGAGCAGCGCGAGGAGACCGAACAGGAGCGAAGTGCCCGAGCCTTCGGCGGAGCTGACGCCGATCGCCATCGACAACAGACCGGCTGCCGCCACCATCCCGTGCGGGGTCCAGCTCGCGTATTCCCGGATCCCCTCCGGCAGGCGGCGGATCCGCGGTCCGTCCACTCGTATGCGCGGGAGCGGGCGGTAGGCGAAGGCGTCGTGGATCAGGTCCTGCCGCAGGCCGCGCAGGGCATCCACGGCCAGCCGGAATTCCGGGCTGCGCTGCGTGGCCCCGCCCCCCGGTGGCGTCATCTGCATCTGTGTCGTCTCGGTCACATGGAAAAGGTAGGCCGAACCCGGGGTCGTGGTCGTCACCAGTGAGAGGGGTCCTTCAGGATCCGTCTCAGGTACTACGGGTGGCCCCGGGGCCGCTCCGGCGGGCTCCGTGGCAGCCCGACTACCGGCCCGGCGGCCTCTGGAAGACGGCTCGACTACCAGCCCGGCAGCTTCCGGAAGGCGGCTCGGCAACCGGCCCGGCGGCCTCCGGAAGACGGCTCAGTATCCGGCCGGCCGTACCAGCCCCGACTCGTACGCGAAGACCGCCGCCTGCGTACGGTCCCGCAGGCTCAGCTTGACGAGGATGCGGCCGACATGGGTCTTCACCGTCTGCTCGGCCACCACCAGGCGGTCCGCGATCTCCGCGTTGGACATGCCCTGGGCGATGAGGGCGAGGACCTCCGTCTCGCGCTCGGTCAGCTCGCCCACGCGCACCTTGAGCGGGGCGCGGGGTGTGGTGTCGAGGCGGGAGAACTCCGCGATGAGCCGACGGGTGATCCCGGGAGCGAGCAGCGCGTCGCCCGCCGCCACCACCCGGACCGCCTCGGCGAGCTGGTCGGCGGAGGCGTCCTTGAGCAGGAAGCCGGAGGCGCCGGCGCGCAGGGCGTCGTACACGTGCTCGTCGAGGTCGAAGGTGGTGAGCACCAAGACCTTGACCTGCGGAAAGTCGACGGCGATACGGCCGGTGGCCTGGATGCCGCCGAGTTCGGGCATGCGGATGTCCATCAGCACGACGTCCGGGGCGAGTTCGGCGACCTTGGCGATCGCGTCCAGGCCGTCGACCGCCTGACCGACCACCTCGATGTCGGGCTGGGTGTTGAGCAGCACCGTGAAGCCCTGCCGGACCATCATCTGGTCGTCGGCGATCAGTACGCGGATGGCACTGCTCGTCATGGTTCCTCTTCTCCTGTCGGGCCCGTTGAGCCCCGTCGGGTCGGTCGGGTCGGTCGGTCCTGTCGGTCCTGTCGGTCCTGTGGGCCTCGTGACCCGGTCGGGTCGTCGGGCTGCTCAGTCTCTCGGACCTGGCGGGTGCGGCAGGTCGTCGCCGGTCGCCGGGCCCTGGTCCCGGGAACGGGGCAGAAAGGCCGCGACCGCGTAGCCGCCGCACGAGGTCTCGGACGTGACCAGGGTGCCGCCCAGCATCGCCGCGCGCTCCCGCATGCCCAGCAGCCCGTGACCCGCGCCCGGCGAGGGCGGAACTGGCCGCTGGGGCCGGGAGTTGATGACCCGCACCTGCACACCCCGCGGAAAGTGGGTGAGTTCGACACGGACCGTGGAACCGGGCGCGTGCCGCAGCGCGTTGCTGAGGGCCTCCTGGATGATCCGGTACGCGGACAGCTCCACGCCGGGCGGCAGCGGACGCGCGTCGCCGCTGATCTCGGTCAGCACCGTCAGGCCGGCGGCCCGGGTGTTCTCCACGAGGGCGTCCAGCCGGGCGAGGGTCGGCTGCGGGGAGTCGGGGGCGTCGCCGGTGCCGCTGCCGATCCCGTACGGGTCCTGCGGGTCCTCGGAGCGCAGGACGCCCAGGACGCGGCGCAGCTCGGTCAGGGCCTCCAGCGCGTTCTGCCGGATGCCCGCCAGGTTCTCCCTCAGTTCCTCGGACGGGTTCTCCACGAGGTGGGGCGCGACCTGGGCCTGGATGGAGATCACCGACATGTGGTGCGCGACCACGTCGTGCAGCTCGCGCGCGATGCGGCTGCGCTCCTCCAGAACGGTCCGGCGGGCACGCTCCTCCGCGGTCAGCGAGGCCTGCTCGACCAGTTGTGTACGGGCCTCGCGGCGGCCCCTCAGCGCGGCGCCGACGAGGACGACGGTGGCAAAGACGAGCACCGCCAACAGGCCCGTCGGAGAGTACGCCGTCGCACCCTGGATGCCCTGGAGGAAGTACGTCACCAGGGTGGTCAGGGCCAGTACCCCGATGGAGGCACGGACGGGAACCCGCAGGGCGAGCAGGAACAGCACGAAGGCGCACGCCATGATCCCTTGCGACGTCCAGGGCCACGATGGCCTGATCGAGGACACGGGCGAGGGCGAGGGCAGTACCGAGACGCCGTACGCGACGCCGTCCTGGGCGATCCGCGCGGCTTCCGCGGACACGGCGGTGACCGCCAGCGACAGCCACCAGGCGGGAACCGGACGCCGCAGGGCGAGAACGACGGCTCCGCCCTGCAGAAACCCGAGCACCCTACTGAGCCCGGAGGCCAGGTGGTAGCCGGTTCTGATCTCTTCCGTGCCCGCGAGTGCCAGGGTCAGGGCGACGACGCACACCAGGACGTGCGGCAACCACCGCAGCCTGCGCGGGCGCGACAGGGGTGGCAGCGGGTCGGCCGCGACCGTCCACAGGTCGGCGCGGAGGGCACGGAAGTAGTCGTGGGGGCGGCGGAGGGCCGTCGAGGCGGAGAGTGGAGAAGCGGAAGGGGGCGGGGGTCCACTGCCGGGGTCCGCCTGCCGTGCCTCGTCCACCCGGTCAACCCTAGGCACGGTCGGTCGCCTGCGCTTGCGTTCGGCCCGAGTTGTGGACAAGGACCACTTGGGAGCGGCGGCCTCCACTGCGACGGCCGCCCTGTTCGTAGACGCGAAAGGCCGCCCAGCACACCGCGAGGACGAGGACGAAGGCGGGGAGCCAGAGCAGACGGGCGGCGACCCAGCTCAACCCGGCCGGGGTGGTGTGCAGTCCGGGGAGCCGGCCCGCGAGAAGGCCGGTGGCGGTGGTCGCCATCATGGCCGTCTGGTGCCAGAGGAAGATCGTCATCGCGGAGAGGTTCACCAGTGCCACCGCCGCCCAGGCCAGGGGGCGGCGCGTGATCCGGCGCAGCGGGGCGCGCAGCAGCAGCGCGAGGCCGCACTGGGCCAGGCCGAAGGTGACGGCGGCCGTAGTCGGCGGATCGAGGTTCGACACCGCGGCGCCGGGGACGCCCACCATCGACGCCGGGTAGCCCGCCCACGCGACCAGCCCCGCCGTCGCCGCCGCGCCGCCGGCCAGCAGCACCCAGCCCGCGCGACGGCGGTCCAGCTCACCGCGCGTCCAGGCCGCGCCCAGCGTGTACGGCACCAGCCAGCCCGCGGCCACATTCACCCAGCCGAGCCAGGAGGGCCCGCCGAGTCCGAAGCGAATGAGGTCCACATGGAGAACGACGGCCAGCGGCCACAGCGGGTTGAGGCGCGTCAGCAGTGGTGTCGCCGCCGTCAGCCCCGCGAAGACCAGCAGGAACCACAGCGGGGACAGTGCCAGCTTCACCAGGGTGTGTACGGTGCCGAAGTCCGCGCCCGCCGCGAGCAGACCGCCCACGGCGAGCGTCCACAGCGTCAGTACCGCCGCCACGGGTTTGAACAGACGGGCCAGCCGGGATCGCAGCCACCGCCCGTACGTCGTGCCACGCGCGCGTGCCGAGGCGTACCCCTTCGTCGCCACATGACCGCCCACCAGGAAGAACACGGCGAGCGTCTGGAAGACCCAGGAGATCGGGGCCAGCCACGGCATGTGCTGCAACGGGCTCGCCGTGTGCAGCGTCCCGCCGTCCGCGACGAGCGCGGTCACCAGCCAGTGGCCCAGGACGACCCCGAGGATCGCGAACGCACGCAGGGTGTCGACCGCGCGGTCCCGGTGCGCGGGCGTCGCGGTGTCCACCCGGCGGGCACCGTCCCGTATGCCGGTGGCTATGGCGCGTACCGCTGTTCGTGCGGCTGTGCGTGCGCCGTCCTTCATGTCGACGCGTCCGTCCGTCCGTACGTCCGTCCGTACGTCCTGTCGCAGGGTCGGCCTATGCACGGGTCACCTCCGAGGTGTCGCCGAGGACGATGCGGGCGAGGTTGTCCAGGGACACCGAGCCCGGCCTGAAGTAGTCGCTGTGGCCGCCGTCACCCGCGGCGAAGACATGGGCGCCGAAGGACGGGGAGACCGGGTCGGTGCCGAAGCCGACGGTGGTGCCGAAGAGGTCGGCGTGGGTGTGCGGGACGTCCTCGACCCAGTCGTCGGCGCCGCGGGACGCCCAGACGCGGGCGGGCGTGTGCAGGGCGGCGGCGGAGTCCGCGCCGGTGCCGGGGCTGCCGAGCAGGGCTATGTCGTCGACGTCCAGGTCACCGGCGGCGCGGGCGCAGACCACCGTGCCGTACGAGTGGCAGAGCAGGGAGATGTGCGGGGCGGGGTGCGAGGAGGGGTTGAGTCCACGATTCTCGGAGAGCTCGTGGAGGTCGCGAAGTTCGCTGATAAGGCCCCGCAGTTGGGGGGCCGCTTCCTTGGCCCGGGTGGCGGTGAGGGCGATGGTGCTGATGGTGCGGGGTGTCTCGTAGCCGAGCCAGGCGATGACCGCCGTGCGCGGGCCCGTCCTCTGGTGCAGGGCGAGGGCGCCCGCGCGGAAACGGCCGTACGTGTCCAGCGTCGTGTCGGAGCCCGGGACCAGGACGGCGACGCGGTCGGCCGTCGCCAGGTCGCCGAAGACCTCGACCGCCCGGCCCCTGCCCCGTCCGTCGAAGGTGAGGAAGTCCCGGGACGGGGCGGCCATGGAGCGGTCGGCCGCGGCGCGGGCGTGGTCGCCGTGGGCCCCGGCCATGCGGGACGCCTCCGCGGCGTTGGCGCGGTTGGCCGCGTACGTCGCCTCCAGCGTCGCCGCTGTCACGGGGGCGAGCGTCGCCGGTGCCGGAGCGGGGATCTCGGGGTGCGCTGCCGCGGCGGACACGGGGACGACGACCGCGCCCGCGATCAGCACCGCGAGCAGAGTGCGGCGCAGTCGGCCGAACCCGCGTCCGCTCGATCGGCCACGACCCCGGTCACGCACGCCGCGACGACCCCGGTCACGCACACCGCCACGACCCCGGTCGCGTACGCGTATGCCTCCACGACCTCCGTCGCGCACGCCTGCGCGCTCGGTGCCGTCCGCGGGCGGAGCCGTCTCCTCTGCCGCCGACCTCCTGGCCCGGAACCCCATGATGCGCTTCCCCTCCCAGCAGGCCCGCTGACTCAACGGGCGTCCATGGAAGGGAAATTACGGAGCGTGACACGTCGCCCGCGTCATGCTGGGGAGCTCACCTGGGACGTAGCTCTCAGGTATTACGGGTATGACAGGGAGGACGCGAACCGGCTGCCAAGCCTGCTGTCAACCCGGTTGCCAACCGGCTGCCAACCGGCTGTCACCAGCCCAGTTGCGCGATCTCCTCGGCCACGACCGCGCACGCGTCCGCCGCCGGATCGATCAGCGGAAAGTGCCCGACCCCCTCGAGGAGCGTGAGGCCGACGACTTCCCCCGCCTTCGCCGCCGCGTCCGCGTACGCCTCGGCGACCGCGTGCGGAACCACGATGTCGGTGCGTCCCTGGACCAGGGTCGTGGCGATACCGGTGGGCAGCAGGAGCGCCGGGTCCGCGTGCGGCCGACGGTCGGTGAACGCGGCCTCGCCACCGAGGAGTTGGGTGGCCGCGCCGCCGCACACGTCCAGCTTCCGCGCGACACCGAAGTCCGCGATCGGGGCGAGCGCCACGACGCCGCGCAGCGGGGCCGGGCTCTCGGTGCGCCACGGGGAGCCGGCCGGCAGGACATGGCGGGCCGCCGCCCACAGGGCCAGGTGGCCGCCCGCCGAGTGGCCGGTGATCACCGTACGGCGCAGGTCGGCCTGGGGAAGCGCCTCGCGTACGAGGGCGGGGAGCGCGTCCAGCGCGGCCGCCACGTCGTCGAAGGTGTCGGGCCAGCGACCCGCGACCGGGCCCGCACCGCCCTGAGCGGCCGCCGCACCGCCCTCCGTCGGGACATCCGCACCGCCCCGCGCCGGGACGGGGTCGGCGCCCCTGCGGTACTCGACGTTGGCCACGGCGAAGCCACGGCGGGCCAGGAAGCCGGCGAAGGGAGTGACGTGGCGCCGGTCGTACGGAGCCCGCCAGGCGCCCCCGTGCAGAACGACCACGAGGGGAGCGAGAGCCCCCGGCACCCCGGAACCCGCCGCCGCTCCCGGTACCTCCGGCGCCTCCGGCTCGACCCCGCGCGGAGCGTAGAAGTCGATCACCTGATCGGGGTGAGCGCCGTACGAGGCCGTGGAGTCGGGCTCGACGGGCGGGTGCGAAAAGACGGACGCCTCTTCCGCGGCGGCACGTTTCGCCACCTCACGTTCCGCCCCATCGCGCGGTTCTGCGGCATCGCGGGGTGCGGCGTCGTCCGGCATGCTCCAACCTCTCAGCGGCAAAACGGAATTGGGAACAGCTCGGCCGGGGCTAATCGACCGTTGGCGGGGACGGTATCAGGCCGGTGACGTGCGCCAACACGGGGATGTCACGCTCGGTGAGGGTTAAATGGTTCTGCCGTTTCGTTACGCTGTCCCCACCCCGTCCGACTCACCGCAGGAGGCCTCATGTCCGCCGAACCCGGCACCGTACGCCCCGGAGGCCGGACCGCGCGCGTGCGGGCCGCCGTGCTGCGGGCGGCCGGAGACGTGCTGGCCGAGCAGGGGTTCGCGCATCTCGATCTGGCGGACGTGGCCCGGCGGGCGGAGGTCGGCAAGACCACGGTGTACCGGCGGTGGGGGTCGGTGACGGGCCTGGTCGCCGACCTGCTGGACGACATGGCCGAACAGTCGCTGCCCCGCGCGGAGACCGGGTCCGTACGGGAGGATCTGCGGGCCAACGCGCACCTGGTGCAGCGGACGCTGGCGGACGCCCGCCAGGGCGCGCTGTTCCGGGCGGTCATCGCCGCCGCGACGTGCGACGCCCGTACGGCCGAGTCACTGCGGCGGTTCTACGAGGTGCGCGTCGCGGAGTGGGCGCCCTGCGTGGAACGGGGGGTGGAACGCGGGGAGCTGCCGGTGGGTACCGATGCGGCGACGGTCGTACGGGCCGTGTCGGCGCCGCTCTACTACGCGCTGCTCACCACCGGAACCGCCCCGGAGCCCGCCGACGCCGACCGGGCCGCCGACGCCGCCCTCGCCGCGGCGAGGGCAGAGGCGTACGTCGTGGGGTAGTACTCCGGAGTACAACCCCACGGGTAGTACTCCGGAGTACTCCGTTTCCTCCCCTTCGCCCACCCCCAATTTTGCGTATTGCGGGGCACACCGGCGCACACGGACCATGGCCGTGCATGGCGGTGCAGAACGGGGGAGTGATGCATTGTGGTGGGGAACGGGGGCGGTCCGCCCTATCTGGTAGCGGCTGTTCCGCCGCAACTCGCGGGTACCACATGGGAGTTGACGCGCGCCTCGCATATCGTCGGGCGGCTCGGTGACATCCGGCTGGCGCCTTCGGACGTGAGCAAGCGCCACGCCGAGCTGCGTCTGGGCAGCGACGGAGTCTGGCTCAGCGACCTGGGCTCCCGCAACGGCGTCCTGCACAACGGGCGGCGACTCGACCCCGGCCGACCGGTCAGACTGAGCGAGGGCGACCACCTCCACTTCGGTTCGGTGCAGTTGGTGTTCCGCAGCAACGCCCCGCAGGCTCCCGGCGCCGCCGGCCGGACGCCACACGGCCACGACCGCGAGCACGACACCTCAACCGTCACCGACCTGGGCGACGCCCGTCGGCGCCGCTTCGCGGGCCGGCACGGACCCGACCCCGACCTGCCGCCCCCTCCCCCGCGCCACGCCCCGCCCCCGCCCGTCGAGGACGACGCCCGGAGCATGACCACCCGGCATCTGGCGGCCGCGACCCAGTTCGACCCGTGGTTCGCGGACCTGGTGGTCCACCAGGTCGTCGACGAGCCCTACCGCGCCCTCGCCCCGGTCTTCGGAGCCGACCTCGGCACCGTCACCCGCTGGGCCCTGTCCGCGCGCCGGCGCCGGCTGACCCGCGACGCCGCGCTGTGCGCGCTGCTGTGCTGCCTCGTCGCGCTGCTCGGGCTCGGGGCGCGCGGCAACGTCGACGCGATCAAGGCGGCCGACCTCGGCGGCTGGTGGCGCCCGTACGCCGCCGGCGCGCTGCTGCTGCTCGCCCTCGCCTGGCTGGTCCTGGGCGTGGACGTCTGGGTCACCGAGTACCTCGTCCTGCGCCGGCGGCTCGCCCCTCAGCACTACGATCCCGCGCAGGCGCCGGACGCCTTGAGCGGGCGGGTCCGCGACCGGCTCGCCACCGTGGCCGAGCGGCCCGCGGGGAACCTGGTCGTCTGCTCCGACTACTGGCCCTTCGCGGGCAGCGGCGACCAGATCGAGGAGTGGGACCGGCCCGTCGACATCCGCAAGGGCTCACCCCGCGAGGACGGCGGCCGGCGCAGGCCACAGCCCTTCACCAAGGACGAGCTGTACGAGGTGCTCATCGCCGCGGCCTGTCGGCTCGGCCTGGCCAACCTGCGTGTGGAGGAACGTCTCTTCGTGGGCGGCAACGACGTCGCCCGCGACCCCCGGCTGCTGCCCGACCGGTTCCAGCCGCCCCTGACCCGCATCCCGCCGCACCTCATCCGCGGCATGCCGGACGGGCTCGGCGCGGCCCGGCGCTCGTATGTGAGCATCGAAGTCCCGGCCTGGAGCGGTCAGTTGGTGCTGACGATGTTCCTGCGCGCGGTCCAGGTCCAGGGGACGCTCTACCTGGAGTTCTCGGCGTACGCCCTGTTGCCGATGCGTCCCGAGTACTACGCCGTCGACAATCTGCCCCACCGGACGGCGGCGGGAGCGGCCGTCCGTGCGCTGGCCGCGGCGCTTCCGTGGACGCCACGCGCGCTGCTGGGATCGCCGGGAGCGCTCGCCCGGCGTGCGGCCGCCTCCCGGGCCGCGGCGGCGGGGCGGCGCCGGCAGCGGCGCACGATCGGCGGCGGCTACCGGTTCGACTACGGCGCCCAGCTCAGCATCCGCGAGTTCGCGCGCGGTCTGGACGAGGGCCACTACTTCCTCGGCCGCGACCTGAGCCGGGTCCTCAACACGACCCAGCAGCACCTGCTGAACACGATCGGCGACTTCCTGGAGGCCAAGGGCATCGACTCGGACGACTTCCAGCGGTTCCAGCAGAACGTGGTGCAGAACTTCGGCGACGACAACCGGGTCTACGCCAACAACAACCGCGGCACCATGTACGCCCACAACAAGAGGGTCCGGCATCCGCAGGGCGGCAAAGGCCAGGCGCCCGGGCCGTCCGCCCAGCGCGGCTGACACGGCTCACACGGCTCACACGGCTCACACGACCGACACGACCGGCACGACCCGGACGACCGGCACGACCGACACAGCTCACACGGCGAAACACGGCGAGACACGGCGAGACACCGAAGGAGACAGGACATGGCACACGGCGACGACAACCGGGTCTACGCCAACGACAACCGGGGCACCCTGTACGCCCACAACGGAAGCGTCACCCACAACGCCGACCCCCGGGCCGCCGACGACGCCCGCGAACTCCTGCGCCGCCTGGAGGAGTTGCAGGGTCTGCTCGCCCAGCACGCCGCCGCCCTGCCCGACGCGCGGCGGCTGCGCGACGTGGCGCGGGAGCTGGGCAACCAGCTTCAGGACCCGCAGCCGAGCAGGACCGTCGTACGCAGTCTGCTCGACTCGCTGACGGCGGGAGCCGGTGGCGTCACCGCCGTACTCACCGCCGTCAACGGGCTCTCCCAGTTCGTCTCCCGGTTCCTGTGAGCCGGGCGGCGCGCGTCAGCCCACGGTCTCGGCGAGCACCCGCGCCGCCCGCTCCACATCCGCGAACCCCACGTACAGCGGAGTGAAGCCGAACCGCAGGATGTCCGGGGAACGGAAGTCCCCGACCACGCCCCGCTCGACCAGCCGCTTCATCACCGCACCGGCGTCCCGGCAGCGCAGCGCCACCTGACTGCCCCGCTCCGCGTGCGCGGCCGGAGTCAGGGACTCGACCACGCCCTCGGGCACGTACGCCCCGACGCACTCCAGGAAGAAGTCCGTCAGGGCGAGGGACTTGGCGCGCACGGCCTCGACCGACACGCCGTCCCACACCTCCAGCGCCGCCTCCAGGGCCAGCATGGAGAGGATGTCGGGCGTGCCGACGCGCCCGCGCACGGCACCGGCCGCCGGTTCGTACGCCGTACGCATCCCGAAGGGCTCGGCGTGCGAGTTCCAGCCGGGCAGCGGGGAGTCGAAGCGGTCCTGAAGGTCACGGCGTACATACAGGTACGCCGGTGCACCCGGGCCCCCGTTCAGATACTTGTACGTGCAGCCGACCGCCAGGTCGACCCCGTGCGCGTCGAGCCCGACCGGCAGCGCGCCCGCGCTGTGGCACAGGTCCCAGACCGCCAGGGCGCCCGCGGCGTGGATCGCCGCCGTCAGGGACGGCAGGTCGTGCAGCCGGCCCGTGCGGTAGTCGACGTGGTTCAGCAGCACCGCGGCGGTACGCGGGCCGAGGGCGTCGGCCACCTCGTCCGGCGCGACCGGGCGCAGTTCGCACCCCGTCATGCGCGCCGCCGACTGCGCGATGTAGCCGTCCGTCGGGAACGTCGTGGCATCGACGAGGATCTCGTCCCGCCCCTCGCCCGCGAGACGCACCGCACCGACAAGTGCCTTGAACACGTTGACACTTGTGGAGTCACCGACCACGATCTGCCCGGCTGCCGCGCCCACCAGGGGCGCGATCCGGTCGCCGATCCGCTCCGGCGCCGTCCACCAGCCGCTCTCGTCCCAGGAACGGATGCGCAGCGAGCCCCACTGACGGCGTACGACGTCGTCCAGCCGCCCGGGGACGGCCGCCGGCAGCGCGCCGAGCGAGTTCCCGTCCAGGTAGACGGCCTCGTCGAGGACGAACCGCTCACGCAGCCCGGCCAGTTCGTCGGCGGCGTCCGACTTCTCCGCCCTGACGGCCAGCTCAGACATGGGACCTCGCCGTCCACAGCTCCGGGAACACGTTCTTCTGCGCCCGCTTCTCCAGCCAGGCCACCCCGGCCGAGCCACCCGTGCCGGTCTTCGCGCCCATGGCCCGGCGCGTGGCCACCAGATGGTCGTTGCGCCATCGCCACACCAGCTCGGCGACGTCCGTGAGCGCCTCGCCGAGCCGGGCGAGTTCGTCGTCCGGCTTCCCCGAGTACAGCGAGGTCCACACGGCCTCGACCTCGGGCGAGGGCTCGTACCGCAGCGAGACGTCACGCTCCAGCACGGCGCGCGGTACCCCGTACCCGCGCCGCGACAGCAGCCGCAGCACCTCGTCGTACAGGCTCGGCTCGTGCAGCGCCTTCTCCAGCTCCGCGTGCACGCGCGGCGCGCCCCGGTGCGGGACCAGCATGGACGCGGCCTTCTCGCCGAGCAGGAACTCCATCCGCCGGTACATCGCGGACTGGAAGCCCGAGCCCTCGCCGAGGGCCGAGCGGTACGAGTTGAACTGGGCGGGCGTGAGCTGCGAGAGGGGCCGCCAGGACGCGTTCAGCGCCTCCAGCTCCCGGACCGACCGCTTCAGCGCGGCCACCGCGACCGGGATGTCGTCGCCGCGCAGCGCGTTCGCCGCGGTCTCCCACTCGTGCACGATGACCGTGAACCACAGCTCCATGACCTGGGTCGTCACCAGGAAGACCATCTCTCCGGGGTCGTCGGAGAGGGTGTGCTGGAGATGGGTGAGGACGTCCGCCTGGACATAGTCCTCGTACGGGGTGGTCCCTGCGAAGTCGAGATGCGGGGTCTCGGGCTCCGAAGCCTCTGCGGGCTGAGCCTGATGGGACATCGCTGTCTCCTGATGCGTACTCCGGGTAGCGGTCCGCCCCTGCCGTTACCGACACGGGGGCCCCGGTCCCCACCGGCATCCTCCGCAATCGTCCCCCGAAAAGGCAAGGCCCGCCTGATCACAGACGGGCCTCACACATCCTCTGACCAGCCCAGCGACCAGTCCTGGCCCGGCTGAGCGGCCAGTCCTGGCCCAGGGACCGGGCCTAGCCCAGCGTCTGGGCCGCCGCCGGGGAGGAGTCCTGGAGGAACTGCGTGCAGCGCTCGTACTCCGCCTGCTCGCCGATCGCCTGCGCGGCGCGGGCGAGGCCGTGCAGGGCGCGCAGGAAGCCGCGGTTCGGCTCGTGCTCCCACGGCACCGGGCCGTGGCCCTTCCAGCCGCTGCGGCGCAGGGCGTCCAGGCCGCGGTGGTAGCCGGTACGGGCGTACGCGTACGACTCGACGACGCTGCCGCGCTCGAACGCCTCGTCGGCGAGCTGCGCCCAGGCGAGCGAGGAGGTCGGGTACTTGGCCGCGACGTCGGCGGGCGCCGTGCCGCTCGCGAGCAGCTCGCGCGGCTCCGGGTCGTCGGGGAGGTGCGTCGGGGGCGGGCCCCCGAGAAGGTTTCCGTGAATCGTCATGGGTTCCAGTCTGCGGCACCCTCCGGGGGTTGTGCGGGAGTGGGGTGGGCGTTCGGCGTCGGGTGGCGGGTGTCGAGGGTGCCGTCCCCCTGGGGGCTGCGCCCCCAGACCCCGCTTTTTTCGGCCTGAACGGCCTCGTCCTCAATCGCCGGACGGGCTGGGGGTGTCTGGACCGGGGCTGGAAGGGGCACTGGAACCCGGGCTCGAACCGGCGCCGGAACCCGCGCTCGAACCGGCACCGGAAGCCGCCGTCGGCAGGGGGCGGCCCGGCTCCAGGGGTGGGGCGGTCAGCGCGCCGTGTGTGTGGCACTCGGGGCGTCGGCAGTCCGGTGCCGGTCGGCGTACGGACGTGAAGGCCAGCACCGCCCCCAGCACCAGCACACCCGCGCACAGCGGCATCGCCCGCCGGAACGCGTCGTTGAACTGCTCCGCCGAGCGGTACGCCTCCGGGCCCATCCCGGCGAGCAGCGGCAGCGCGGCCACGGCGATGAGGCCGGCCGCGCGGGCCGCCGCGTTGTTGATGCCGCTGGCCAGACCGGCCCGGCCGCTGTCCACGGAGGCGAGGACGGTGGCGGTGAGCGGCGCGACCAGGGTGACCATGCCCAGCCCCATCACCAGGAGCGCGGGCAGGACGTCGGTGAGGTACGAGGCGTGCGGTCCCACCCGCAGCATCAGCAGCATGGCGGTCGCGCACAGCAGCGGGCCCACGGTGAGCGGGATGCGCGGGCCGATGCGCTGGCCCAGCTCGCCCGAGCGGGCGGACAGGAACAGCATCATGACGGTCGTGGGGAGCAGGGCCGTGCCGGCGCCGAGGGCCGAGTAGCCGGCCACGACCTGGAGCTGGAGCGCGGTCAGGAAGAAGAAGCCGCCGAACGCCGCGTACACGCACAGGGTGACCAGGTTGACCGCGGTGAACTGGCGGGACGCGAAGATGTCCAGCGGCATCATCGGGTCGGGGCGCCGCTTCTCGACGTACACGAAGGCGACACCGGCGGCCACCCCCGCGACCGCCGTCACGGCGACGGCCGGGGAGCCGGTGGGCGCCTCGATCAGGGCGTAGGTGACCAGGGCGAGGGAGAGGGCGCCGAGGGCCGCGCCGAGGACGTCGAAGCCGCGGCCGTGGATACGGTCGTCCTTCGACTCCGGTACGTGTCTGAGGGCGACGGGGGCGCACAGCAGGGCCACCGGGACGTTCAGCAGGAAGACCCAGCGCCAGCCCGGGCCGTCCACCAGCCAGCCGCCCAGGAACGGGCCGACCGCGGCCCCGATGCCGCCGAAGCCGGACCACAGGCCGACGGCTCTCGCACGGTCGTCGGGGTGGAACGACGCCTGGATGAGCGCGAGTGAGCCGGGGGTGAGCAGGGCGCCACCGATGCCCTGCAGAGCGCGGGCGGCGACGAGCACGCCGGCGTTCGGGGCGAGGCCGCAGAGCAGTGAGGCGGTGGCGAACCAGATCACGCCGAGGACGAAGATCTTCCGGCGTCCGAAGCGGTCACCGAGGGCTCCGCCCAGGAGGATCAGGCCCGCGAGGGTGAGCATGTACGCGTTGACGGTCCACTGGAGGGCCGCGAGGTCCGCGTTCAGATCGCGGCCGATGCGGGGCAGCGCGACGTTGACGACCGTCGAGTCCAGCATGGCCATGCTGGAGCCCAGGACCGTGGTGAGCAGGATCCACTTGCCGCTGGGGGTGGCGATCCTGACGGCGGGGAGGTCCTGCGCGGAGGCGGCCATGCTTCGGAGGATACGGAAGAGCGGGGCCCGGCGGACACGGAAGAGCCCGGCACCTCAGCGGGTGCCGGGCTCAGCGCGTGAGAACGGGGTTACTTGATCTTCGTGCCCGTCGAGCGCAGGTTCGCGCAGGCCTCCGTGACGCGCTTGGCCATCGACGCCTCGGCCAGCTTGCCCCACGTACGCGGGTCGTAGGTCTTCTTGTCGCCGACCTCGCCGTCGACCTTCAGGACGCCGTCGTAGTTGCGGAACATGTGGTCGGCGACCGGACGCGTGAACGCGTACTGGGTGTCGGTGTCGATGTTCATCTTGACGACGCCGTTCTCCAGGGCCGTGCGGATCTCGGCCTCCGTGGAGCCGGAGCCGCCGTGGAAGACGAAGTCGAACGGGTCGGCCTTGCCGAACTTCGCGGCCACGCCCTCGTTGAGCTCCTTCAGGAGCTCCGGGCGGAGCACGACGTTGCCCGGCTTGTACACACCGTGCACGTTGCCGAAGGACGCGGCCAGCAGGTAGCGGCCCTTCTCGCCCAGGCCCAGCGCCTCCGCCGTGCGGATCGCGTCCTCGACCGTCGTGTACAGCGAGTCGTTGATCTCGTGGGTGACGCCGTCTTCCTCGCCGCCGGTCGGGGTGATCTCCACCTCGAGGATGATCTTCGCGGCGCGGGCCTTCTCGAGCAGCTCCTGCGCGATGGCCAGGTTGTCGGCGAGGGTCTCCGCCGAGCCGTCCCACATGTGCGACTGGAACAGCGGGTTCCGGCCGGCCTTGACGCGCTCCTCGGAGATCGCGAGCAGCGGACGGACGTACCCGTCGAGCTTGTCCTTCGGGCAGTGGTCCGTGTGCAGGGCGACCGTGACCGGGTACTTCTCGGCGACGATGTGCGCGAACTCGGCCAGCGCCACGGCGCCGGTGACCATGTCCTTCTTGTACTGACCACCCAGGAACTCCGCACCACCGGTGGAGATCTGGACGATGCCGTCGCTCTCGGCCTCCGCGAAGCCGCGCAGCGCAGCGTGCAGGGTCTGGGTCGAGGTCACGTTGATGGCCGGGTAGGCGAACTTGCCTGCCTTCGCCCGGTCGAGCATCTCGTTGTAGACCTCGGGGGTTGCGATGGGCATCTGACCGCTCCTTGTATGTGCGGGTGGCGTGTTGCTTACGGCCCTGACCTAGGGGGGCGACGTCATCGTCGTCCCCATCCTTCCAGACGTGACCGGATGCTCGGGCACGACGGTCCCGCCTGTGGAAAACTCCCCGCGCCCCCTGTGGACAACCGCGGGTGCGGGCTCAGTCGAGGCCCAGCTCGTCCTTGTCGTACGCGAAGCGGTAGGGGACTCCGGCACCCGCTTCGATCTTCTCGGCGGCGCCGGTCGCGCGGTCGACGATCGTCGCGACGCCCACGACCTCCGCGCCGGCCTCCCGGACCGCCTCCACGGCGGTGAGCGGGGAGCCGCCGGTGGTGGACGTGTCCTCGACGACGAGCACGCGGCGGCCCTTGATCTCGGGGCCCTCGACGCGGCGCTGCAAGCCGTGGGCCTTGGCGGCCTTGCGGACCACGAACGCGTCGAGGCGCCGGCCGCGCGCGGCGGCCGCGTGCAGCATGGCCGCGGCGACCGGGTCGGCGCCCATGGTCAGGCCGCCGACCGCGTCGAAGTCGAGGTCGGCGGTGAGGTCGAGCAGCACCTGTCCGACGAGCGGCGCGGCTTCCCCGTCCAGGGTGATGCGGCGCAGGTCGACGTAGTAGTCGGCCTCGAGACCCGAGGAGAGGGTCACCTTGCCGTGCACCACGGCCTTGTCCTTGATCTGCTGCAACAGCGCGCCACGTACGTCATCCATGCGGCCAGGGTAGACGGCGCCGCGCGGCGGGCTCTACAGCGTCCGCCACGTCCAGGTGGTCGTGGCTTCCAGCGGCTCGATGGGTGTGACCAGGCGCGGACGGGTGTTGAGTCCGTCGGGCGGGCCGGTCTGCGGCTCCACACAGACGGCCTCGGGCTGTTCGTCGTACACGACGACCCACTCCTCGCGGGAGGCGACGGTGAGCTCCAGCTGCCCGGGCCAACTGAGGGTGACGTGGACGCCGTCGGGCATGCCGAAGCAGTCGTCCCAAGGGCCGGGGAGGGGGGCGACGCGGTTGCCGGTGGGGAGGTGGTCGGCGCCGCGCTCCTCCTGCCAGGCGGGGGTGAAGTCGACGCGTGCGTCGTCCTGCCCCAGGTTCCGGTTGAACCAGGGGTGCCAGCCGATCTGGGCCGGGAACGAGGAGTCGTACGCCTCCACGCTCATGGTGAGCGTGAGGGAGTCCTCGGTCAGGGCGGCGATCTGGGTGACGCGGCCGGGGTAGGGCCACGGCTCGACGAGGTCGTACGTGAGGACGGCCTCGTTCTTGCCGGTGCGCGCGACGCGCCAGGCGCCGTCCCTGGCGGTGCCGTGGATGGCGTGCGGCGGGGAGTTGAGGGGCATCTGGTGGAGGGTGGCGCCGTTGCGGAACTTGCCGTCCCTGATCCGGCCGCACCACGGAACCATCGGGAAGCAGCCGTAGCGCTCGCCCTGCCGCAGCAGTTCCACCCCGCCGACGCGCAGGCTGCGCACGCGTCCGCCGCTTCCCGGTACCAGGGCCACTTCCGCGTCGCCCGCGGTCAGCGTGATCTCGTCGTTACTCACGAAGGCGACCCTACTGGGGGCTCGAGGGGGCCTGTCGTCGGCGGGGCGTCTGCGGGGCGCCGGGGGCGTCCTGCGGGGCGCCGGGGGCATCCTGCGGGTGCGCGGGGCCTCGCGGGGCCGGTGTCAGCGGCGGCGGCGCAGGACGCGTCCCACGACGATCGCCGACGCCACCACGAGCGCCGCCGCGGGGGCCGCCCAGCGGAGGGTCGCTCCGGCGGTGGTCGTCTCCGGCGCGGGGACCGGGGCGTAACGGCCGCGGGGCGGCGCGTGGTCCACCTCCTCCGCGCTGCGGCCGATCATCGTGCGCCGCGCGTGCGCCGCCTCGGCGGGGGGCCCGCTCTCCCCCACGAAGCCATCGGTGGGCGGCTCCCCCTCGCCCACGAAGCCCTCGGCGACGAGGTCGTCCTCCTCGTCGAATTCCTCGGGGGACGACGGCGGGGACGCGGGGGCCTCGGCTTCGGCTTGCGGCGCAGGCTCCGCTTCGGCTTGCGGCGCAGGCTCGGCTTCGGGCACCGGCTCCGGATCGGACGTCACCTCGGAACCGGCGGGTTCCGGCGCCTCCGCCTCCGCCTCCGCCTCCGCCTCCGGCGATGCCGTCGCCGTCGCCGTCGCCACGTTCTCCGCGAAGCGGGTCAGCAGGCGGGTCGTCGCCGAGGTCACCGTCTCCGGTGGGAGTTCCGCCACCCGGCCGTCCGCCGTCGCCGTGCCGTCGAAGGCGAGAGTCGTGCCGTCCTGCGCCGGCCGCAGCCGCAGCGTCAGGGCGAGCTTCACGGAACCGCCGCCCCGCGCCTCCGTCGCGTCACCCTCGACCGCGAAGGAACCGTCCTCCTGGCTCGCGATCCGCAGCGCACCCCGGTAGGTGATCGTGTGGCCGCCGACGCGCACCTTCAGGCGCCCCGCGACGGGCGGCGTCCCCGCGTCCTGTTGAAGCCCGGGTACCGCCCGGGCGACCCGGGCGGGGTCGGCCAACGTCTCCCGCAGCCGCTCGGCAGGAACCGGAACGAACACCTCATGCTCCATGTCAGCCGAGCCTACCCAGCACGGCCCGGACCGCACCCACGTATCGCGGTATTGCCCCGGCCCGCTTCCCGGTCGGCCTAGCGAGCAGGCGTACGACCGCTCAGCGAGTGGCAGCGGATGCAGATGCGGATGCGGGAAACACCACGACCGCTCAGTCCGCGTACCTCGGGTGCACCAGCGTCGACGGTGCCACGTCCGGCGGACGGGCGCGGCCCGGGTCCAGCGCGTCCGCGGCCAGCGACGCCCGGGTGAGCGTACGCAGCCTCGGCCCGCCCGGGCCGAGGCTGAGGGCCGGGCCCGTACGGGAGGCGAGGACGAAGCCCCAGTCGCGCGGTGCCCGGGACGCGTCGGTCGAGCGGTCGGGGCCCGCCGCGAAGCCCGTGTCCCGGCCGCCCACGCGGTACGGCACGGTGCGCAGCCCCGCGGCCCGGACGGTCGCCTCGACCGTCCAGTAGGCCCGGGGGCGGGAGGCGACCGGTCCCGCGTGGACCACCAGCCGGCCGCCGGGGGCCAGCACCCGGCTCACCAGGCCGTAGAACTCCTGCGAGTACAGCTTCGTACTCGCCGTGATGCCCGGGTCCGGGAGGTCCGAGATCACCACGTCGTACGCCGAACGGGTGTGCCGCAGCCGGCAGAACGCGTCCGCCGTCACGACGTGCACCCGCGGGTCGTCGTACGCGTGTGCGTTGAGGCTGGACAGGGCCGGGTCGCGGCGGGCCAGCCGTACGACGCCCGCGTCCAGTTCGACCACGTCGACCCGCGCCACGTCCGCGTACCGCAGCACCTCGCGGGCCGCGAGGCCGTCACCGCCGCCGAGGACGAGCACGCGCGCGTGCCGGCCGTCGCTCATCGCGGGGTGGACGAGTGCCTCGTGATAGCGGCGCTCGTCATGGCCGCTGACCCGCAGGCGGCCGTCGAGGAAGAGGTCGAGGGGGCGCCCGCGGGTGCCGCCGGTCAGCACCACCTCCTGGACGCCCGTCTGCAGGGCCACGCGGACGTCCCTGCCGTACACGGCCTGGCGTGCCGCCCGTTCGAAGTCGTCGACCAGGACCGCCGCCGTGGCGAGCAGGCCGAGGACGACCAGGTTGACGACGATCAGCAGCCAGCGGCCGCGCCGGGTCAAGTCCCGCCGGAACAGCCCCAGTACGAGTGCACCGCCGGCCAGCGCGTTGACCGTGCCGGTGAGCAGTACGCCCTCCAACTGGCCGAGCAGGGGCAGGAGAAGGAACGGGAACGCCAGTCCGCCCACCAGCGCGCCCACGTAGTCCGCGGCGAACAGGTCCGCCACCGCGCCGCCCGCGTCCTGGCGCCGGATGCGCTGGATCAGCTCCATCAGCAGGGGGACTTCGGCGCCGATCAGCAGGCCGATGGCGAGGGAGAAGGCGACGAGGAGGCAGCGGGGGCCGCCCGCCCACACCCCGCCCCAGTCGCCGGTCCAGGCGAACACCGCGTACAGCGCCATGGCGCTGGAGCCGCCGACCAGCGCGAGCGCCGCCTCGATCGCGCCGAAACCGGCGGCGGCGTGCGGGCGCAGCCGCTTCGCGGCGAGCGAGCCGATGCCCATCGCGAAGACCATCACGGAGAGCACGACGGAAGCCTGGGTGACCGAGTCACCGATCAAGTACGAGGCGAGCGCGACGAGTTCGAGTTCGTACACGAGTCCACAGGCCGCGCAGACGAAAACGCCGGCCAGGACGAAGAACCGTCCGACACCGGGCCGTACGGGCAGCCACGGCCGGCTCTGGCCGCCCCACGGGGGCGCGGCGCCGGGCGGTGCAGGCGCGTGCGGTTCGATCACGATGGGAACGCTACGTCACGCCTGCGGCGCGCTACGTCACCCACACGTGTGGAACTGACGCCCGCCCGCATCCGGCCCGGTGCCTGGGTGACCATCCCCTGCCATCCGCTCACGAGGTCGCCCTCACCCGCGCCCCCACCCGCGTCCGCGTCGCCACCAACTGGCCGTCCTGCGGATACGCGTGCCACGTACGCCAGTGCACCTGGCCCTCGTGGTGCTGGGCGAGCAGTGCCGTGAACGCGTGCGGGCTGCCGGGGAAGACGCCGGCCAGGCCGTGGGGGTGGTCGGAGACCAGGGCCAGCAATTCCTGGGCGCGGCCCGCGAAGGAGCCGGGGGACAGCACCTCCACCCGGGCCGCGAACTCGTACTCCCAGTCGCCGACCCGCTTGGCCACGCCGAGCGGCAGCGGCGTACTGCTGCCGGAGATGCAGGCGACAGTCTCCGAACAGTTGCCCCGCTTCTCCTCCAGGAGTACCTGGTGGGAGGCGCCGAGGAGCCTCATCTGGAGCTTCGCACCCGCCAGTTCGAGGTCGAGGGTGGCGAGGGCGGGCAGCGGCTCGCGTCCCAGGGTCCAGGCGAGGTCGGCCGCGCACGTGTCGGTGTACGAGGTGTTCAGGGTCGTGAGCATGGATCGGCTCCGCTAGCACGCAAAGGGCAAAGGGGGAGTGGGTCCGGCGCGCCCCCGGCCGGCACTGGGGGATCGGCACGGTCAGCCCATCGGGCAGGACGTCCGGGAGACCCGGTCGGTGAAAGATGTCCGCAGGCCGTCCGAGGGGCTGCGTTGGTGATTGAGAGGGAATCATGAACGGTGGCACCACCACAGCGTTTTTACCCAACTTCGTGCGGTTTCCATCCCCCCGAGGGCTCCACAGCTCAACTGTTCAACTACGGCGCGCGCCTGGCGCGCCGACATGTCGGCCGTACGCCCCGATATGTCGGTCATGCGCCCCGGCACGTCGAAGTGCCCGCCGGGAACCGATGTCCCGACGGGCACTTCCTCACGTGACGGCGCGTTTCCCCCGAGGAGCTCAGCTGCCCCGTGTCAGCTGCCCCCTCCGCATCCGCCTCCGCCCCCGCACGACGAGCCGCCCCCGCAGGACGAACCCCCGCCGCACGACGATCCGCCCCCGCAGGAGTGGTGGCCGCCCGAGTGGTGGCCGCCGGAGGACCCGTCGGCCGCTCCTCCGGCGGCCCACCAGCTGCCGCCGCTGTCGCCGCCCGCCCCGCGGCGCGAGCCCCCGGACCGGCTGCCGGACCGCAGCCCGGCCTTCTTGTTGCCGCGGTCGGTGGCCACGAAGACCATCACCAGTACGACACAGACGACCGCCAGGATGATGCCGATGATCATGGCGTCACCCTCCTTTCGTTCCCCCGAAGCGACCCCCCGTGGGCGCCTCGCTCATGCGCGTTCTCGTTGCCTGCTCGCCTTGCTGTTCATGCTGCTGTTTCGTGCTGCTGTTCGTCCTGCTGTTTGTTCTGCTGTTCGTCCTGCATGTTCTTGCGTGACGGGGGCATGCCCGCCTGTCTCACGTGGCAAAGCAGAGTTGAGGAACTCCAGAGCTTCGGCGCAGGATGGCGGCCATGACCTCCAGCGCACGCCCTCTCCTCAACCGCCGGCTCGCCGAGTTCGGGACGACGATCTTCGCCGAGATGTCGGCCCTGGCCATGAGCACCGGGGCCATCAACCTCGGCCAGGGCTTCCCCGACACCGACGGGCCCGAGGAGATCCGCGAGGCGGCGGTGCGGGCGCTGCGCGACGGCCGCGGCAACCAGTACCCGCCGGGGCCCGGCGTCCCCGAGCTGCGGACCGCGATCGCCGCGCACCAGCAGCGCCGCTACGGGCTGACGTACGACCCTGACACCGAGGTCCTGGTCACCGCGGGCGCGACGGAGGCGATCGCGGCCACCTTGCTCGCGCTCCTCGAACCGGGCGACGAGGTGATCGCCTTCGAGCCGTACTACGACTCCTACGCCGCCTGCATCGCGATGGCCGGCGGCACCCGCGTGCCGGTCACCCTGCGCCCGCACCCCGAGGACGGCCGCTTCCGCCTCGACCTCGACGAGCTGCGCGACGCCGTCACCGACCGGACCCGGCTGCTGCTCGTCAACACTCCGCACAACCCGACGGGAACCGTGCTCACGCGCGAGGAGCTGACGGCGATCGCCGAGCTGGCCGTCGAGCGCGATCTGCTGGTCGTCACCGACGAGGTGTACGAGCACCTGGTCTTCGACGACGCCGAGCACCTGCCGCTCGCCACGTTCCCGGGGATGCGGGAGCGGACGGTCTCGATCAGCTCCGCGGGCAAGACCTTCTCCTTCACGGGGTGGAAGGTCGGCTGGGTGACCGGGGCTCCGGGCCTGGTCACGGCCGTCCGCTCGGCCAAGCAGTTCCTGACGTATGTCGCCTCCGGGCCGTTCCAGTACGCCGTCGCCGAGGCGCTCGCGCTGCCGGACACGTACTTCGAGGCGTTCCGCGCGGACATGCTGGCCAAGCGCGACCTGCTCGCGGCCGGGCTCACGGCGGCGGGGTTCGAGGTCTTCCGGCCGGCGGGCACGTACTTCATCACCACCGACATCCGGCCGCTCGGCGAGAGAGACGGTTTCGCCTTCTGCCGCGCGCTGCCCGAGCGGGCCGGCGTGGTCGCCATCCCGAACGCGGTCTTCTACGACCACCGCGAGGCGGGCGCCCCCTTCGTCCGCTTCGCGTTCTGCAAGCGCACGGACGTACTGGAGGAGGCGGCGAAGCGCCTCGGCACGCTGCGCGGCTGACTCCCCGCCGCGAGGCCGGCTCCGGCTGCGGGGCCGGCTCCGCTGCCTGAGCCGGGCCGCCGGAGAAGCCGCACCCTTACCAGCCCGCCCGGCCGATCCGTCGGCGGCGCGCCGAGCAGGGGGCAGCGGTACTCGCACGGGCGCGCACAGCTCGCACAAGCCCCTGGGGGGACAGAGAGTTCCCGTGTGACCCACGCCTTCACCATTCCGGCCCCGTCCGTCGAAGACCCCGAGGGTCCCCCGGGCGGCGGTGCCCGCCGGACCGGTGCCGCGCGCCGTCTGCCCACGACGGCCGCCGCCGCTCTCGGGCTGTTCGCCGCCGCCAGGCTCTGCGGGTTTCTCGTGCTCGCCGCCGTCGCCTGGGCCAGCGGCAAGAGCCCCCTGCGGCTGCTGGGGCACTCCTGGGACTCCGTCTGGTACCTGAGGATCGCCGCCCACGGCTACGTCGGGCCGCAGTACGTCCGGCCGGCCGTCGTCCGCAGCGACACGGCCTTCTTCCCGCTGTACCCGGGACTCCTGCGGTCCGTCTCCGAGGTCACCCCGCTGAGCCTGGAGACGGCGGGCCTGCTGGTCTCGTGGATCGCGGCCGCGGTCGCCGCCTACGGGATCTACCTGATCGGCAACCGGCTGTACGGCCGCGCGATCGCCACCGCCCTCGTGCTGCTGTGGGGCCTGCTACCCCACTCCGTCGTGCTGTCGATGGCGTACACGGAACCGGTACTCACCGCCTTCGCCGCCTGGTCGCTGTACGCGGTGCTGACCGGCCGGTGGGTGTGGGCGGGCGTGCTCGCGGCCTGCGCGGGGCTGGCCCGGCCGAACGGCTGCGCGGTGGCTGCCGCGGTCCTCGTGACGGCCGCGTACGAGATCTGGCGGTCGCGCGGACGGGGAGTTTCCCACAGGCTGTGGACGGGCGCCGCGCTCGCGCCGCTCGGCTGGTGCGGGTACGTCGGGTGGGCCGGGCACCGCCAGGGCGATCTGCTCGGCGGCTATTTCACCGTGCAGCGCCTGTGGGGCTCGCGCTTCGACCTCGGCTACGGCTCGCTGCTCTTCGTCAAGCGCCTGCTGCTGCACGGCGGCCGGTTCGTGTTCCCCATCTCGCTGCTGCTGGTCGCGGTCGCGGTGCTGCTGTTCGCGCTGCTGATCGCCGACCGCACACCGCTGCCGCTGCTCGTCCACAGCGGCGTACTGCTGCTGGTCGCGCTCGGCGGGGCGGGCTTCTTCCAGTGCAAGCCGCGCTTCCTGCTGCCCGCGTTCCCGCTGCTCATCCCGCTGGCGCGGGCCCTGGTGCGGACGGCGAGAGCCCGGCCGTCGCACGCCGTCCTGGTGGTCGGCGCCCTGGCCGGGCTCTCGTTCGCTTACGGGGCGTATCTGGTCGCGTTCGCCCGCACGCCTCTATAGAACCTCCGAGATCTCTCGGGTCTACTCGTCGTCCTCGGGCTTCTCGGCCTCGTTGACGTCCTGCTCCAGGCCGAGCTGCTCGACGAGCCACTTGTCGAACTCGATGGCGGCCCGGACCCAGCTGACGGTCGACGACACGAAGTGCTCCAGGCTGACGCCGGTGCCGATCAGCATCTGCGCCTCGCCGATCAGGCGGACGGTGCCGTCGTCGTGGGTGTGGCTGTAGACCTTCGGCCACAGGGTGCGCCGGTTCCAGTCGTCGATCGACTCGAGCAGCGCGGCCTTCTGGTCGATCTGGTGCGGCCGGTCGTAGAACGTGCGCACCGAGAAGACGGCCTGGTCGTCCTCACCGCGGAACATGAAGTACGTACGGAACTGCTCCCACGGCGCGACGAGGTCTCCCTCTTCGTCGACGAGGTGCTTGAGCTCCATCTGGTCGAGGAGCTGCTTCACGAGGTCCTGATCCGGGACCACGGGGCCCGCCGGTCCTTGCGGCTCGGGCTCGGGCTGGCCCCCGAAGTTCGGAATCGAGGACGGGTCGATGCTCACCGTGTTTTTCCCTTCGTACGGATTACGCCATCCTCCCCCATCCGGGGCGGGGAGTGGCAACCCCTGGCCGGTCCTGTCCGCCGGTGGGCTGACAGGATCTGGCTGATCTTCGCCGACGGGGTGGCGAACGGGGGACGGCGCGGGTGCGCACGGTGCTGTGGGGCCGGTGGTGGCTGTGTCCGGTTTTCGCTGCGAGGGCGGGCCCGCGGGGGCACCGCCCTCGTCTCGTCCGACGCCCGTACGTACTGAGCGTCACCGCGAGGTGCCGGGCGTTACAGCGTCTTGCCGGTCGCCGGGCCCACGATCAGGCCCTCACCGAAGGCGTCCACCCGTACCGTGTCGCCGTCCTTGACCTCGCCCGCCAGGATCTCCTTCGCGAGGCGGTCGCCGATGGCGGTCTGGACGAGGCGGCGCAGCGGGCGGGCGCCGTACGCCGGGTCGTTGCCCTCCTCCGCGAGCCAGGCCAGCGCCGCGTCGGTGACCTCCAGGCGGAGCCGACGCTGGGCGAGCCGCTGGGCCAGCCGGTCGATCTGGAGCTTGGCAATGCGCTCCAGCTCCTGACGGTTCAGCGCCGAGAAGACGACCAGGTCGTCGAGCCGGTTGAGGAACTCCGGCTTGAAGGAGGCCCGTACGACCTCCAGGACCTGCCGCTTCTTCTCCTCTTCCGAGGTCTGCGGCTCGGCCGGGCCGTGCCCGCTCAGGAACTGGCTGCCCAGGTTCGAGGTGAGGATCAGGATGGTGTTGCGGAAGTCGACCGTCCGCCCCTGGCCGTCCGTCAGTCGTCCGTCGTCCAGCACCTGGAGCAGGATGTCGAAGACCTCCGGGTGCGCCTTCTCGACCTCGTCGAGGAGTACGACGCTGTACGGACGCCGGCGCACGGCCTCGGTGAGCTGGCCGCCCTCCTCGTACCCGACATAGCCGGGCGGGGCGCCCACCAGCCGGGCGACGGTGTGCTTCTCGCCGTACTCGCTCATGTCGATGCGGACCATGGCCCGCTCGTCGTCGAAGAGGAAGTCGGCGAGGGCCTTGGCGAGTTCGGTCTTGCCGACACCGGTCGGGCCGAGGAAGAGGAAGGAACCGGTCGGGCGGTCCGGGTCGGCGATTCCGGCTCGTGTGCGCCGTACGGCGTCGGACACCGCCTGCACGGCCTCCGACTGCCCGATGAGCCGGTGCCCCAGCTCCTCCTCCATGCGCAGGAGTTTCTGCGTCTCGCCCTCGAGGAGCCGGCCGGCCGGGATGCCCGTCCAGGAGCCGACCACGTCCGCGATGTCGTCGGGGCCGACCTCCTCCTTCACCATGGTGTCCCGGGCGGCTTCCTCCTCCGCCTCGGAGGCCTCCTCCAAGTCCCTTTCCAGGGCCGGGATCTCGCCGTACAGCAGCTTGGACGCGGTGTCGAAGTCGCCGTCGCGCTGGGCGCGTTCGGCCTGGCCGCGCAGTTCGTCGAGCTTCTCCTTCAGCTCACCGACGCGGTTGAGGGACTGCTTCTCCTTCTCCCAGCGGGCGGTGAGTCCGCGCAGCTCCTCCTCCTTGTCGGCGAGGTCGCGGCGCAGCTTCTCCAGACGCTCCCTGCTGGCGGCGTCGGTCTCCTTGCCGATCGCCAGCTCCTCCATCTTGAGCCGGTCGACCTGACGCTGGAGTTCGTCGATCTCGACCGGGGACGAGTCGATCTCCATGCGGAGGCGGGAGGCCGCCTCGTCGACGAGGTCGATGGCCTTGTCGGGCAGGAAGCGGGAGGTGATGTACCGGTCGGAGAGCGCCGCGGCGGCCACCAGGGCGCTGTCCGCGATCTGCACCTTGTGGTGGGCCTCGTAGCGCCCCTTGAGCCCGCGCAGGATCGCGATGGTGTCCTCGACGGAGGGCTCGGCGACGAGCACCTGCTGGAAGCGCCGCTCCAGCGCCGGGTCCTTCTCGATCCGCTCGCGGTACTCGTCGAGCGTCGTGGCGCCGACCATGCGCAGCTCGCCGCGGGCGAGCATGGGCTTGAGCATGTTGCCGGCGTCCATCGCGGAGTCACCGCCGGCGCCGGCCCCCACGACGGTGTGCAGCTCGTCGATGAAGGTGATGATCTGCCCGTCGGAGTCCTTGATCTCGGCGAGCACGGTCTTCAGCCGCTCCTCGAACTCACCGCGGTACTTCGCCCCGGCCACCATGGCGCCGAGGTCGAGCGCGACCAGCCGCTTGTTCTTGAGGGACTCCGGGACGTCGCCCTTCACGATCCGCTGGGCGAGTCCCTCGACGACGGCGGTCTTGCCGACGCCGGGCTCACCGATGAGGACGGGATTGTTCTTGGTGCGGCGGCTGAGCACCTGCACGACCCGCCGGATCTCCTGGTCCCGCCCGATGACGGGGTCGAGCTTGCCGTCCCGCGCGGCGGCGGTGAAGTCGGTACCGAACTTTTCGAGCGCCTTGTACTGGCCCTCGGGATCCGGGGTCGTCACCCGGCGCCCTCCCCTGGTCTTCTGGAACGCCTCCAGCAGCTTTTTCGCACTGGCGCCCTGCTGGGAGAGTACGTCGCCGGCCGCGCCGCCGTTCGCGGCGATCCCGATGAGCAGATGCTCGGTCGACAGGAAGTCGTCGCCGAGGTCCTGTGCCCTCTGCGACGCGTCGGCGACGACCGCGAGCAGCTCGCGGTTGGGCTGCGGGGGCGCGACGGTGGAACCGGTCACGCTCGGCAGTTTGGCCAGGACACGCTCGGTGCCGGCGCGCACGGCGGCCTGGTCCGCGTCGACCGCGGCCAGCAGGTCCGTGATGTTCTCGTTGTCCTTGCCCCCCAGCAGCGCCAGCAGCAAATGCGCGGGGGTGAGATCCGGGTGCCCCTCGGACACGGCCCTGTTGGTGGCCGCGTTGATGGCGTCCCGGCTCCTGTTGGTCAGCTCGGCGTCCACGGTCGCTGTCTCCTCCTGTGCTCGCTCTCGGGCGTCAGCCGTCTCTGACATTGGAAGCGTACACAAAGTTGAGTCTATTGCACTCAAGGCCGGTCGGGGGGCCCGGTCGGGGGCCGATCGGGGGGTGCTTCGGGGGTGCCGGGAACGGAAACCGGCTAGGTTCGGCCCCATGGCCACGTACCCCGTGAATCCGCGCGATCCCGACCCCGCGTATCTCGACTTCTGGCGGGAGCGGCACCTGTGCACCCTGACGACGCTCCGACCCGACGGCACCCCGCATGTGGTGCCCGTCGGGGTTACGTACGACCCCGAGGCGGGACTCGCTCGAGTGATCACCAACAAGTCGAGCACGAAGGTGGCCAACGTCCTGGCCGCCGCCGGTCCCGAGGGGGCCCGGGCCGCGGTCTGCCAGGTGGACGGGCGGCGGTGGGCGACGCTGGAGGGACGGGCGTGCGTGCGCACGGAGCCGGCGCGGATCGCGGAGGCGGAGCGCCGGTACGCGGAGCGCTACACGCGCGAGCCGTCGCCGAACCCGTCACGCGTGGTGATCGAGATCGAACTGACCTCGGCGATGGGGAGAGGCTGAGGGGGCGGGGAAGCACTCAGGGGTGGGGAGAGGCTGGTTCCGGCCACTGTGGATATGCCGTGGACATGGGTGGACACCTGGAGATCCCAGCAGAAACTACAGCGGCGTCACCGTGTTCAGGTCACGGTGACGCCGCTGCGGGGGGAAGTACCTGCGCGATCTACAACGACGGGGGAATCGCGTCAGGCACTGCGGGGGGTGGCTGAGATGGTCCGCACGTCCGGGGTTTCCGGCTCCACCAGCTGGTGGTCGCGCTGGTCCAGGTTCACAAAGATCATTCCGTACCGCACGGCGCACCGCACAGGCTGCGGCGCCCCCCGAGGCCGCCGCAGACACCGGTACGCCCGCACGTCCTCGTCCTCGTCCCGGGTGACGACCACGGGCTCTCCGAAGACCGTCACCATCAACGAGTCACCACCTTGGGGGATGGCGGTGACCAGGTCGATGAAGTGCCAGCCGGATCGGTAGGCGGTGGCCATTTCTCTGCGGAAGGTGCGGTCGTCGGGCGGAGTAGTCATGAGTCAGGCCCAAGAACTGTCGTCAGCGGTCAGGGGGGTCTCCGCAACGGCCGGAGCCGTCAGACTCCAGCTGCTGTCTGCCCGAACGTCGCTCTTCGCACCTGTCAGGCCACTCACGGCGCCGAAGGCCAGGACGGCGGAAAGAGCAGCGGCAAGCACCGAGCGAAGCATTCTCTTGCGCATAGTCGGCTTCGTCCTCACTTGAAGGTCTCCTCTTCCCCCGTCGAATAAGACGATGGCTCATTCGGGCACGTCATGGCCACACAATCGATGCATCATGTTCCTGCACGTTCAGGACCCTGGGGGGTGGAGATTTGGCAACAAATGGGGCACAAGCGGAACATCCCCACGCTGTAACGGAGCTGTGTGATGAAGGCGGCCTCCTCTACGCGAACGCTCTGCGTACGGGACGCATCGCCAGAGAGGACGCGGCGGGCGTTCCCTGCCTGATGGAGTTCGCGCTCCTCCACCCCGATCCCGACGATCCCAACTGGCTCCGCCCGGTACCTCCGTCCGTCGCCCTGGCGCAGCGGCTCAACCCCATCGAGCGCGAGATAACCGAACGCAGACGGCTGTCGATCGAACTGGCCGATGCTTTCGAGCCGTTCATGGCGGTCAGCGCCCAGGCCACGGTGTCCACGCACTCCATCACCGTGCTGGAGGGCTTCGAGCGGATCAACGCGGCGCTCAACCTCGCCACGGACCAGTGCCGCACCGAGATGCTGACCGTCCAGCCGGGCGGCCGCCGCCCCGAGCACAGCCTGATCCAGGGGCTGGAGCGGGACCGGCCGTTGATCGAACGTGGTGTGCGCATCCGGACCCTGTATCAGCACACGGCCCGCTACAGCCCGGAGACGCTGGCGTACGTGGACCAGATCGCCGACGGCAAGGTGGAGATACGGACCATCGACGAACTGGTCGAACGCCTCATCATCTGTGACGAGGCCGTCGCCTTCATCCCCACCCGCGACGACCGGCAAGTGGCCCTGGAGCTGCGTCACCCGGGCCTCGTCCGCTATCTGATCAAGGTCTTCGAGTTCATGTGGGGCCGCGCGGTCCCCCTGGACGCGGGCGCCCCGTACGAAACCGCCGCCGACGGCATCACCGACATCCAGCACTCCATCGCGAAGCTGCTCGTGGAGGGCCATGTCGACGAGGCCATCGCCCGACGGCTCGGTATGAACGTCCGCACGTGCCGCGCCCACATCGCCAAGCTGGCCACCGCACTGGGCAGTGGCAGCCGGGCCCAACTCGGCTTCCTCATCGCCCAGTCGGGAATCCTGAACCAGAACGGCTGAGCGCCGAGGGGAGGGAGTCACCCGTGGCGCCCGGCTCGGCTACCTCATCGGGCGGTCCGGGAGCCTCGAGGAGCACTCGCGGCACCCGCGGCGCTCGCCGCGCCCGCCGGGTTCGCGGGCCCCGCCGCGTTCGTGGAGCCCGCCGCACGCGTGGCCGGCGGCAGCTCGGGCGACCGCGGTGGCCCGTCCAGCCCCGCCTGGGCGATACGCACCCCCAGCTGCGTACGGCTCGCCGCGCCGAGCGTCTCCGACAGACGGGCGATGTGCGCGCGGCACGTACGGACGCTGATGCCCAGCCGTTCCGCCACCACCGCGTCCTGGTGGCCCTCCGCGAGGAGCGCCGCGATCGAGCGCTCGCGGTGGGTGATCCCGTCGATGCCGGTCTCCGGCAGCGGTGCCGCCAGCGGGATCGCCAGCCGCCACAGGCGTTCGAAGACCGTCACCAGGTAGGAGACGAGGGCGGGGTGGCGCAGTTCCAGCGCGATCGTGCGGTCCGCGCTCGCGGGGATGAAGGCGACCTTGCGGTCGAAGAGGATCAGGCGCTCCACGACCTCGTCCAGCGTCCGTGCCTCCGCCGCGTCGCCCATCAGCTCCATGTAGGTGTGCAGACCCTGTCCGTGCCGCGCCACATGGGTGTACAGGTCGCGCATGCGCACGCCCCGGCGGCGCAGCTCGAGGGCGCGGTGCAGCCCTTCCGCCAGTTCGTCCTCGCGGCGGATGCCGCCCGGCTGCACCGTCAGCACCTCGCTCGTGCACGCCTGTGTCGCCTCGTCCATCGCGGCGCGGATCCGGGGCAGTCCGTCGAGGACCCGGATCGCCACGCCCTCCTGCGGTGCCTGTTCCCGCCCGCCGAGCCCGGCGTACCACTCGACCGCGGCGACCGCCGCCCCGACCCGCGCCTGGCTCGCGCCGACCTCGTCGTGCACGCTCCGCAGCAGCCGCGTCATGACCTCCTGCGGAGACGTCGGCACCAGCCACGCCATGTCGTCGGGGTCCGGGTGCAGCAGTGCCAAGTCGACCAGACAAGGCACCGTTTCCGCGTCCTCGCGGGGCACGCGGCCCCGTCGTACGGCCCGGGAATACACGCGATCCCCGGCCTCGCACAGTCGGTCAGCACCGTGCGGATGCGCGTCCGTCCCGTGCCCGGCCATTTCCCACCCCTGGCTCCAACCCTTGGCTCCAGCGTCTTCCGCCGACCGGAGCGGGGTGCTCCGGTCTGTCCGCGACACAGCTCTCCAGCGATCTCGCGGCGCGACCACGCAGGCCCTTCACAGCGCGACCACGCACGCCTTTCGCAGCGCAACTATGCGCGGCCCCGCCCGCCTCCGCAACACGGCTCCACCTCGGCCCCGCCGCCAATTCCACCTGAATATCACGGAATTTCCCGGCCTCCGCACGGTCCGCTGCAACAAGATGACGGTGGTGACGCCCCACCGCAGGATGCATGGTGGTGCCGCTTCCCCCGGGTACCGCAAGGTCCCCGGAGCAGCCCTGGCCGGATACCCCCATCGGGTCGGGCCTCTCCCACCCCCGCCCCAAGAGGCCCCGAAACCGCGCCCCGGCCGCGTGAGCTGGCCGAAATCGCCGGTTGACCGGCGCGTCGCCTACGGCCCGTGCCGACAGGCCACGGAGGACACGTTTGACGCGTACGCGTTGGCCGATGTCCGGAAAGGAGAGGTAGGGACGGCCGGGTGGGGTCAGGGTCGCCGGCGAGGGGTGCGGGCGGCACCGCGGCCGCTCGCGGCGGGCGAACCACGCTTCCGGGCCGGGGCATGGACCGTACGAAATTCCGGGTCCTCAGAGATGGGGCCTCGCGCCATCACCGTTCTCCTCTGCCACTTCCCCGGTCCGTCACTCGACCGGGCAAGTACGGATACTCGGCCCCTCGCCCCAGGAGCAGTTCCCCCTCCGGGTCATAGTGTGACAGGCCTTCCCTCTACCTGACCGGGGTGTCCTCCGGACTGTCCGGAGGGAGGACGGCCTCTTTATTCCGGAGCGAAGGTGGGTTCCGGCCCGAGGGCCGTCGGAAGTGCCCTTTCCTGAACAGCGACAAGGAGCGACAACGGATGAGCACGTGCGGAAGTGAGCACGGGTATGGAATGCGCTGCGGGTCCTGCAGCGCCTGCATGTCGTGCGACCGGCGTTGTTACTGCGGCTGCGCCACCTGCGGCTGCCGGGCATGCCCTTCGGGCTGCGACTGCGGCAAGGCCGAGAACGTCAGCATCATGGGCGATCCCCTCGAATGAGATCGAACGTCGGTCCGTGGTCGGCGACTTGTCGTCCACGTACGACGGCACGCTGACGGAACCGCTCGCGGAGAGCGACACGCCGAAGGCACCCAGCCCGGGTCCGGGTGGGGTGCCTTTCGCTGTGGTGCGGCCGGGGGCGCGACGGGTGGGTCAGCGCGCCCCGGGGTCGTACTTCTTCAGGGACGTCTGGACCTCGCGGGCGTACGGACCCTCCCACCACGGCACGGTCTCGACCAGGACCGGCTTGGTGCCGGAGGCCAGGACGAGGGCGCGGCCGGGGGGCATGGAGCCCAGGTCGGAGACCTGGAGGACGCGTTCGCGGCGTACGGACTCGCTGACCGTCCGGTTGCCGGACCAGCCGCCGAACTCCGAGGAGCGGCTCGTCTGGTAGTCGCGCAGTTCGAACTCGCCGGCCAGCTCGCTCAGGTCGCCCAGGAAGCGGGTGTCGGAGACACCGCCGCCGTAGACGCGGACGTTCGCGGCCGACCACAGCTTCTCCATGCCGCGCTCGCCCCACACCTCGATGCCCTGCGCCCAGGACTGGAGGATCGTCATCAGGATGATGCCGCGCGAGCCGTAGTGCGAGTACAGGTCGGGCAGGGTGCGCCAGCGGCAGACGTTGGCGGCCTCGTCGAGGACGCCGACGAGGGGGAGGGGGAGGCGGCCGCCGCGCTGCGTCGTCGCGTACTCCTCCGCCGCCTCGACCACCGCCACCGTCAGCGCGGTCACCAGCGGGCCCGCCGAGTCGCGGCCCTCGCGGGAGAGGGAGTAGAGCGTGCCGCCGGTGCGGACGAACTCGTGCGGGTCGAACTCCGGAGCCGACGGGTCGGCCGGCGGGGTCACCCAGCGGTTGACCTCCGGGTTGACCAGGCAGGACGCCATCTGCTGGGCGACGCCGTAGATACCGCTGCGCTGCTTGTCGGGCGCGCTGATGACGCCGCTGAGGCCGTCGGCGGACATGGTGTGACCGGCCCCGCGCAGGATGCGCTCGGGAGTGTCGTCCTTCGGGTTGGACAGCCAGGTGTAGATCTGGGTGACCGGCGCCTTGGCGGTGGCGGCGGCCAGCAGGAGGTTGGCGAGCAGGTCCTGGCCCGCCGGGTCGAAGAAGGCGTCCGTGGACGCGTTCGCGTCCCGCGAGCCGGAGGCGAAGTGGTCGGCCATCTTGCGGGCCTTGGCGACATCGGTGACGTACGACAGCGGGTTCCACCACCAGCTCGGCGTCTCCTGCGCGACCTGCTGCGGGTCGAACACCCAGACCGGGCCGCGGGCGGTACGCGGGCCGCGCGTCGCGTCCACGATGTCCCGCTTGTTGGAGGTGACCAGCACGGCGCCGGGCCCGTCGAGGATCGCGGGGATCGCGCGCCGGGTCGTCTTGCCGGTGCGCGGGCCCCAGATGTCGACGTGCATGTCCTCGTACGAGCCGAACAGGGGCTGTCTGCCCTTCACCGACCGTCCGATGAAGACGCCGGGGGTCTTCGACCTCACCCCGAGCCGCTCCGCGGTGGCCGCCGCACCCTTCATCGTGAGCTTGCCCAACTCCTCGCCCTGCGCCAGGTGCTGGGCCGCGCCGTCGACCTTCGGCCGGTTGCGCAAACGCTCGCGCACCCGGTAGGCCGCCAGACCCAGGATGCCGAGCAGCAGCGCCTCACCGGCCGCGACGGCGCTCGCCGCACCGCCCGGCCAGCTGTAGTCGCCCTTGACGCAGGCCACGAGGAACGACAGCGGGTTCGAGGGCGGCCCGGGCGCGTCGGCGAAGCCCGCACCGAGCTTCGCGGCGAGCCAGGCGCCGCCGACTCCCAGGAGGACCACGGCGACGAGGGCGACGATCTCGAAGGTCCAGTCGTCCTCGGCGCGGGGTTTCTTCTGTTGTTCTGCGGTCACCTGCGGGGTCCTTTCTGGGTGACGCCGGCAGCCGGGTCAGGCCGATCCGGGCGCGAAGACGAAGAGATGCTGTCCCGCCAGCACGCCGTAGCCGTCCGTCGTGAACTGCAGGGCGTCGCCGTCCTCGGCGAGCGAGACGTCGGGAGCGAGGTCGGGGGACAGCAGCTTCTTGGTCCGCATGTTCAGGGCCGCGAGCCGCATGTCGCCGACGGAGGCGTAGAGCACGTCGGCCGACGGGAGCGCCAGGGGCGTGATGTCCTGTTCGTCGTCCTCCTGCCGCCACAGTTCGTCGCCGGTCTTCACGTTCCAGGCGACCGCGCCGCCGCCGAACCGGGTGACGACGGTTGTGCCGTCCGGGGACAGGGCGATGTCCGCCGTGTCGTCGCCCGCGACGTCGCCGAAGGCCACCTTCGGGCCCTGCGCGAGAGTGCGGCCGGTCTTGAGGTCGACCACGCCGAGGAGCGCGTCGTACGGGTCGTCGTCCGACAGCTCCCAGGCGAGCAGGGCCTTGTCGGCCGACAGCGGGTAGATACGGACGGGCTTGGCGTCGTCGTCGTTCGCCGACGCGATGTCCGCGGGCACGTCGACGTCGTCCTTGGTGTTCCACAGTTCCTTGCCGGTGAGCCGGTCGCTGACGACCAGCCAGGTGCCGCTCGTGTCCCACACGTCGCTGCCCGTGGCGACCCGGTAGCCGAAGCCGCTCCCGATCGGCTGCTGCCCGTACGCCCTGTTGTGGACCGGCACCGTGTCGCCGCCGCCTATCGGGGCGTACGTGCTGCTCTTGCTGCCCTCGTCCAGCAGGACGTGCCCCGCCTCGGCGGTCAGGTCCGTGCGGCCGGCGCCCTGGAAGGAAGAACTGCCCAGCTTCCTGCCGGAGGGGGAGTACATGGTGTACGAGGTCTCCACCGACTCCTTCTTCAGGCCACTCGCCTCGGTCACATCACCGTCGACGACCAGGAGGGCGGGCGAGCCGTCCGTCCACTGGGAGACCGTGAGGAACGCGGAGGGCTTGTGCTCGCGCTTGCCCGGCCAGCTGTCGGGGATCTCCACATCGACCGAGGCGCGTACGCCGCCCGTGGCCGCGTCGTAGAGACGGGCCCTGAAGTGGTACTCGTCCGGCTCGTCGCCGGAGGAGGACGAGCCGGGGTACTTCGTCAGGTCCTGGGTGACGACGACGGCGTCGCCGAGCACACAGGTCTCCGGGTCGTCCCCGACGGTGGAGGTCGCCGCGGCCCTGGCGGGGTCACCGGCACAGCCTGTCGAGCTGTCGGCTCGCAGGCTCCACGCGGGCCGCCTGCTCAGCGCGGGCAGCGCGGCCCCCTTGTAGGCGGGCCCGGTGGATGTGGCGGAGGCGGACGTCCTCGGCTTCGCCGACCTCGTCGCACCGGCCCCCTGCGTGTCGTCGCCCGTGCCGCAGCCCGCTGCGAACCCCAGTGACAGCGCGGCGGCTCCGGCGGCGTACCAGATATGACGCTTCGTCAACTCATGCTCCCTTTGCGTTCTCTGTACCGTCGCCCTCGACCGCGTCCGTGCCCTTGGGGATCGGCACGCGGTACACGCCGGTGATCTTGTCCTGGACGTCCCAGGTGCTGAACGAGACGGTCTTGCCCGGCCGCGGCGCGTGGATGATCTTGTGGCCCTTGGCGTCCCAGACCAGGCCCACGTGTCCGGACGTGCCGTCGGCCTCCGGCCGGAAGAAGATCACGTCACCGGGCTGGGCCTCGGACAGCGACACCTTGTGCGCGCGGAGATAGGGCTCCTGCGTACCGGTCGTCGTCCCGATGTCGATCTTCCCGTCGCTGGCCATGTAGTAGGCCCACTGCGTGAAGCTGGAACAGTCGAAGCTGGTCGGGTTCTGGCCCTGGAGACGCTGCGCGCCGTACACGTACGGGACGCCGATGCCGCGCTGCGCCCAGCCGAGGACCGCCCGGATCACCGGGTCGTCGGCGTCCGGGATGACGCCGGAGGCGCCCGCGCCGTCCGGGGCGACGGCGGCGCTGCCGTTCTCCTCGGCGCAGTCGGCGTACTGGGCGTCCTTGCCCTTGTCGCCGGAGCCGGGCACGGTGCCGTAGTCCGGGCTGGCCGTGACCTTGCCCTTCATCCAGGCCGCGGGGTCCACCATGCCGGGGCCCTGGTCCTGGCCCGCGACGAACGGATTGTCCACACCCGGCAGCCGGACCTCCCAGTGCAGGTGCGGGCCGGTGACGTTGCCGGTCGCGCCGACCGTGCCGATCTGGTCGCCGCGCTTGACCTGCTGGCCCACCGACACCTTGATGGTGGTCTGGTGGGCGTAGAGCGTGATGACGCCGTCCGCGTGCTGGATCTCGGTCTCGTTGCCGTACGCGCCGCCGGGGCCCGCGTGGACGACCTTGCCGTCGGCCGGGGCGTAGATCGGGGTGCCCGTGGAAGCCACGAGGTCCAGGCCCGTGTGGTAGCCGGTGCTCCACATGGTGCCGTTCTCGTGGTAGCGGGTGCCGAGCTGGTACGTGCCCTCCTTCAGCGGCCACTGCCAGTCCTTGCCGCCGTCGGTGTGCTTCCTGGCGGCGAGGAGTCCGGTGGCGGGACCGGCGAGCGTGGCCGTGCTCGCCGTGTAGGCGGCCGGTGCCATCGCCGTGGTCACGCCGCTGTCGTCGCCGCCGTCCAGCGCCGGAGTCGACCACGAGCGCGGCGACGCGGCCGCGATGCTGAGCGCGGAGCCGGGCTGGGCGTCGTTGCCCACCGGCTCGGGGATGTCCGACTGCTTCCCGAGGGTGGGGAAGCCGGGGTTCTTGTCGATGGTCTTCTTCAGATGCGCGTACCAGCGCTTGATCAGGTCCTCGTCGCCGGTGAGCACACCGCGGTAGCGGGCGGCCTGGGTGAGCACGACGCGCGGGTAGATCGTGTTGGAGGCCGTGGAGCCGGAGTAGACCTGGAGCGCCTTCCAGGGTTTGGTCTCGGCGTGCTGGGCGTGCAGGAAGTTGGCGGCGGCCCAGGCGGCGTCGTCGATGTTGTAGAGGTCCTTGGTGCCGTCGGCATTGCCGTCGGCGCCGTAGTCGTGCCAGGCGGGCGGGCCGAACTGGAGGATGCCCATGTAGCCGAGGGAGTTCTTGCCGCCGGGCGCCGCGGACTTGTCCTGCCCGTACTTGGTCTCCTGGTACATCTGCCCGACGATGAGCGTCCAGTCGAGGCCCTTGTAGCGGGCGGCGCCGCGCATCGCCGCGAGGATCATCCTCGGGGGTATCTCGTTGCGGGCGGTCTCGCTCGGCATGTAGACCTTGCCGGCCGGCATGATCGGGTTCGTCGCGGCGGCGTCGCCCGTGTTGCCCGCTTCGGCGTTGTCGGCGTAGTCACCGCAGGCGGCGGCGACGGCGCCGTTGCCCACACCGCCCACCATGCTGCCGATGAGCAGCAGGACGAGGAAGACGGCCGCCCCGGCGGCCAGGCCTCCGCCGCTGCCGAGGATCAGCCACAGCTTGAGGCCGTTCTTCTTCTTGCCGTCGTCGCCGCCCTTTCCGCCACCGGGACCGGCGGCGGCACGGCCTGCCTGCTTGGCCTTCTTGGCGACCTTCGCGGCCTTGGAAGCGGCCGCGAGTACAGCGGGTGCCACCATCTCGGACTCAGCCCCCGGACTCGTCGGAGGCGCCCACGTCTCCGAGGCCGAAGATGTCGAACCCCGACACGGCCCACTGGCCGTCGCCGCTCTCCTTGACGCTCACCAGCCACCGGTTGGACTCGGTGGACTGCTTGCCGTCGGCCTCGCGGGCCGACGTCACCTTCACCACGCTGGAGATCGTCCGGCCGCTGCCGCGCACCACGTCGTCCGAGATCACCGCGTCGCGCACGACGACGGCCGCGCCCTTCGACGAGCACCTCGCGGCCCGGCAGAGCGCCCACTCCTTGCCGGTCGGCAGCGTGGTCGCCTGCTTCATCTGCGTGTCGTCGGTGGTCAGCCGGAGCAGCGGGGCGCTCCAGGCCGGGGCCTTGCTCGTGTGGTCGTACGTGCTCAGGCCGGCCATGTACCTCGCCATGACGGTGTGCGCCTTGGCCACCTCGGACAGCGCGACGATCGGGGTGGGTGCGCCGCCGGCCGGCTCGTCGGCGTTCGCGTCGTCCTGACCGCCCGGCCCCGGCTCCGATCCCGCGTCCGACTGCCCGGAAGGGCCGGCCGGCGCCGCCTCGTCCGCGCCGCCGCCGTCGTCCCCGTCGAACACGGTGAACACGGTGAGCACGGCGACCAGGAGAATGCCGAGCACCGCCAGGGCCAGCAGCCCGGCACGCTTGTTCTCCGCAGGCAACTCCATGTTCCCGTGCCTCCCTTGTGCTGAGCCGGTCCGGCGGTACGGGTGAGGTGACCGGGACACGGTAGGGGGGAGCCGCGGTGGAGGGGCCCGGGGATTCCCGGCGGGAAAACGGGGCGGGACGCCACCGGGAAAGAGAGGAAGGGAGGAGGAGATGAAAAGAGGGTCCGGGACAGCTTGTGCAGGCCTTCTCCTGGCCTGCTCCCTCTCCCGGTCCCGGTCAGGCCGGGCGCTCGTCCACCGGCAGCGGGTCGAACGGGTACGCCGTGTGTCCGTCCCGTGGTGAACAGGCGGCGAACGGGCCCAGATCCGGGTCCATGAGGACACGCAGGTGCGGGTCGGCGTGGTGGAGCCACCAGGTGGACATGCCGAGCGCCGGGTCGTGACGCAGATGTTCCCAGGCCAGCCAGAGCGCGGAGAGCCGGGCACCGGCCTCCGGGTGCTCCCACCACTTCGGGCACCAGGTGGCACTGGAACCGTTGATGCGGCGGCGCACCGTCGGGGAGAGGTAGTCGGAGACGAAGAGGTAGACGTCGGCGAAGTAGAACTCCGGCTCGGCCGCGTCCTGTTGTGTCTCGCTGCTGGTCCGGGGGGTGGTCATCGCTCGATTCCTGTGGGCTGGTGGGCCGGGACGGCGGCCGGGGGCGGCACGGAGAGGGCCGCGGCCGGGTTCATGACGCCGTGGCCGGTGGGGCCGCGGGGGGCGGCGGGGCGGGCGACGAGACGTACGTCCACGCCGGGCAGGAACTCGCTCGCCGTCGCACGCTGCCGCGTCGGGGGCTTCGGGTGCAACTGCTCGTAGGTGTCGGCCAGCCCCAGCCGCCACATCGCGGCCTCGTGGTCCTCGCGCAGCCGCTCCGGTACGTCGACGCCGCCCAGCTTCCGCGCGAAGTCCTTCGGGGACCCGGCCGGGTCGAAGTCGTCCATCCGCACCTGGGCCCGTACGGCGTCGTCCGCGATCAATCCGTCGATCTCCGGGGGGAGATGCTCATGCCGGGGCGAGGGCAGCGGGAACTTGATGTTCTCCTTGCCCACGTTCGTGTGCGCGAGGAGCCGGGGCAGTTCGTCCTTGCCGAGGACGGACGCGGCACCGATGTCGGCGGCGAACGCGACGACCGGGCCTTCGGCGGCCTCGGCGTAGCGCTGGGAGACGGTGCTCCAGACTTCGGGGGCGAGGGCCGTCACCGCGGCTTCGTCCAGCTCGAAGTCGTCCACCAGGGCACGTTGCACCTCGGTGTTCCAGAGGTGGTACGAGTCCAGCTGCCGGCCGGCCGGACTGTCCTCCAGCACCTGCATGCCACGTGAACTCCCGCACGCCTGCGCGAGATAGCGATGTCCCACCTCACGCGGTGCGCCCTCGGGCTGCGACTTCCATGACCAGAACGCCCGTACCTCGCCCCGGTCCGGATGCGTGACGGAGCCGTTTCCGGCGACATCCCGGACGAAGGAGAACAGGTCCGGAAACTCCCGCCCTTGCTCGTGCGCCACCCGCCAGTCCGCGTACATCCGACCGACGGCCACCCGTGCCTCGTCACGATCGCGCGGCGCCGCGGCCTCGTACGCGTCCTGCAGAGCCAACGCCCGCTCTATCTCGTCCCTGGCAGGCGGGGATCCCAGGCTCACCGGCGGCTCCGGAAGCCGACGGGCCTGTGCACGGCCATCCTGATCGTGGACCCGCCCGGCATGTCCGGGGTCCAGGTCGGGAAGGAAACCGACTGATTCAGGACGAAGAGCGCCTCTACCGGGGCCTCACCCAGCGGACCCCAGAAGGCCAGCTGGTACGGACTGCGGTGCTTCAGCCGGGACTCCCGGCCCTCCCAGACACCCGCGTGGTCCTCCGGCTCGGGGAAGTCCGGGGCGTCCCACGGACCGGCCCAGACGGGCGCCCCCAGCGCGCCGGTCGCCGCCTCCAGGTACGTCGGCCACCTCTCCGCCGCAGCGGTCAGAACCGTACCGTTCTCCGCCGGAGCGGAAGCCTTCACGTGCCAGCAGGCACTGAGGGACACACTGGTGACCGGGCTTCCCCAGATGCCACCGGAATCGAAGGTCAACTCGCCCCCGTTGCCGGTGCGCACCACCAGCTGCCGGTCGGAGGTCAGCGGCTCCCAGCCGTACCTCCCGCACCAGCGCTCCAAGGCGATGCCGCTCTGCGGCGGTCCCGCCCACAGAGCGGCCCAGTCCGCGTCCCGCAGCACCGCCAGCTCGACCGCCAGGTCCTGCGCGGTACGGCCCGTCGTCTCCGTCAGCATCGCTTCCCTCTCGATCAGCTGATCAGCAGCTCACGTCAGGAAGATACCGAGCAGCAACAGCCCCACGACCACCGCGCCCATCACGATCCGCGCCGTCGGATCCTCGCGTTCCCACAGGTCATGGACGACCGCCCACCCCGTCATCCGCGCGGCCCGGCCCCCCTGGAGCCGGGCACCGCCGCCCTGCTGTTCCTCGTCCTCCTCGCCCGCGCCCGCCACCGGCTCCGCTTCCTCGCCGAAGCCCACCGGCAGGCCCTGCTGCTCCTGGGCCACCACGACGAGCGCCTCGAGGAGTTCGGGCATGGTGTGCGGCGTGAGGGGATACGCGAACGTGCCGTACGGGGTCTCCACGCACAGCCGGGACTGCCAGGGGTTGCCGGGCTCGTAGCCGTCGACCCAGGCGCGGTCGGTCTGGAAGACCTGCGGGGCCAGTACGGCGGGGGCCTGCTGGATCTCGGGTGCCTGCCGGGATGTGTCCCAGTCACGCGGGTCGGGCTCGTGCGGCTGCCCGTTGTGCTCGCTCAACTCTCGTCCTTCGCCGGATCCGTGGGCCCATGGGGTGCTGCGGGGGTACGTCGGGCGGGACGTGCCCCGCGCATTGTGGGCCGAGTGCGCCCGGGCCGGGGCGCGGGGACGGGCCCGCTTTCCCGGCCCGGGGTCCTTCCGTTTCCCAGCGCTTTCCTCCCGGCCCGGCGGCCGGGAATCGCCCGTACTCCCGGCGGGGAAAGGACAACCGGTCCCGTCACCTGTCTTTGTCACACTGCCTGCGCACCTGGCCGGGCCAGGGCCCGTCATGCAGCGCGGTCGTAGGCGCGGCGGCGGACGGGGAACCGACTCGCTGGAGTAACCGACTCGATGACAGACCACAACGGCCCTGCTGGCGCGGTCGGCGGAGACCAGCCTTCCGGGCAGCCCGGGTCCTTCGGTCCTCCCCAGCAGCCCCAACAGCCCCAGCAGCCGCACCAGCAGGTCTGGCAGGCACAGGGGCAGCAGGTGCACGGGCAGCAGGCCCAGGCGCAGTCGCCGGTGGCCCAGCAGCCCTCCTACCCCCAGCCGCAGCCTCAGCACCTGTCCCCCGACGCGGCGCGCGCGCAGGTCGCCGCCGCCTGGGTCCGTCGCGCGCCGGGCCAGGCCGCCGTACCGAGCCTGCCGCCGCGTGAGACCCGCCCGCCGAGTGACTCCAAGAAGGAGAAGCGCAAACGGGAGCGGGCCGCGCGCAAGGCCGCGTACGAGCAGAAGAAGGCGGAGAAGGAGCAGCGCAAGAGGGGCGGGGCGGTCACCGGTTCCCCCACGGCCCCCGCCCACACCGCCGCTCCGGCCACCCCGGCCGTCGCGGCGGCCGCCCCTCACCACGCCGTCACCCCGGCCCCGGCCCCGGCCGGCCACCGCTCCCACTACCACCATCCCGTCCACCGCCACCGCCCCCGCCCCCGCCCACACGGTCGACGCGGGAACCACCACGACCGGCTCCGCGGCCACCACGACCCGGGCGGGCGCCACCCCCGCCGGCGCACGCCCCACCCCGGCTTCCGCGAAGCCCGCCCGCGACTTCGACGTCCCCAGGCCCGGCGGCCGTATCCCCGCCGGCGGCCGTCGTACGCACGTGGCCCTCCGCGCGACCCTGCTGATCACCACCTGTCTCTTCGCACTCGGCTCGTGCGGCGTGATGGGTCTGGTCGTCGGGAGGTCCTCGGGCGCCGGAACCGCCGGCCTCGACGCCGCGGACGCCGCCCGCTACCGGCTGACCGAGTTCCCGACGCAGCAGGCGGCGACGTTCGCGGAGCAGTACGCGATGCTCTGCCTGACGTACTCGCCGGACGGCGCGTCCAAGCGGCGGGACAGTCTCGCCCGGTACGCGTCCTCGGGCGTCGACCCCGAGTGCGGCTGGAGCGGTGAGGGGACCAGCAAGGCCGTCTCGGCCGTCTGGGACGGCACCTCCGAGAAGCTCGCCGAATACGGTGATCACGGCCGCTACCTGGGCATCCAGGTCCGTACGGACGAGGGCGACCTCACCACGCTGACCGTTCCCGTCTACGTCAAGGACCTCGCGTCCGGCGAGGGCATGCGCGTCGCCGGCGACATCGGCGAGATGCCGATGCCGGGGCGGGCGAACGTCCCGGAACTCGACAAGGACGACGAGGTGGTGGACACCTCCCTGTCGCAGCAGCTCCAGGAGAAGGTGCTGCCGGGCTATTTCGAGGCCTGGGGCGCGTCGGACTCGACCGCCATGGCCCGCTTCACCGCACCCGGCGCCACGCTCTCCGCGACCGCCGGCCTCGCCGGACGGCTGACCGGACCGAAGGTCGGCACGGCGGAGGCACTGGTCCCCGCGAACGTCCAGGACACCAAGCCCTACGCCTACCGGGCCGGTCAGTCCGTGCAGGTGCGAGTGGTCGTCGACTGGAGCGAGGGAGAGAGCCGGATCGTGCGCCGCGCGTACCGGATGACCGTGGTGAACACCGCACAGGGCTGGTTCATCAAGGACATCCGCGGCGGGGTGCTCGACGCGCAGGGCGGCCGGGCCGACTCGGACGAGGACAACCAGCCCGCCGAGGAGGACCCCGGTACGGGGGCCACCGACTCCGCCTCCCCGTCCGCCTCAGCCTCACCCTCAGCCTCCACGCAGTCGTCGAAGGGCAAGCGGCCGGGCAAGCCCTGAGCCCGAGCGGCACTTCGGACCGCATCCCAGCACCATCACCAGAGCACGCTGAAAGCCACATCGAGAGGAACCACCATGTACCTGGCCGCCGACGAACTGGGCGAGATGTTCGGAAGGATCGAGGACATCCTCCGCAACGCGGGCACGATGGTCGCCGTCATCGCCCTCCTCATCCTTGGCATCCGGATGCTCATGTCGATGAAGCGCGGCGACGGTATGCGCGAGGCCTTCCAGGGCTTCGGCATGATCGCGCTCGCCGCCCTGATCATCGGCGGCGCCACGGGCCTCGCCGGCCTCCTCATCAGCCTCGGAGGCGAGATCGGCGGCGGCAACGGCAGCTGATCTCCCGCCACTCACCGTAAGCAGAAGAGGGAGGCACCGCGTTGACGCAGGAGGCGCCCGAGCCGCTGGTCGCGTACGACCACACCGATCTGATGAACCGCCCGAAGCGGATCTGGAACTGGGGCAACATCCCGCTTCCGGGCCTGCTGCTGCCCGCGCTGGGCGCGGCGTTCGGTTTCGGGCTGCTCTGGCTCGTCACGCTGTTCACGCTGTCCACGTTCCTCCCCTTCCTCGGGATGTCGATGTGGACGTCGGTCCTCTACTTCGGGCCGCCGTTCGCCGTGTACTTCATCTGGGGCCGCCCGCTGCCCTCCGCCCTGACTCTCAGTCAGCAGCTGGTGGTGTGGGGCGACTACTGGTTCCAGCCGAAGCGGCTGCAAGGGCTCTCCGCCGACCAGGAACCGGAGGAACTGCACTGGCAGGTCATCCTCTGGACCCCCGGTTCCCACCGCTGGCAGACGCGGTACGACACCGCGCGGCAGGCGGCAGCCCAGCACGGTTCCCCGTTCACCGCCCAGGACCCCGCCGCCCAGGACTGAACCGTCCCACCGCTCTCCCACTCCCCATCAACTACCGCAGGGTGACTTCTCCATGTTCATGATGATCCTTCTGGGCGCGGCGGTCGCCTTCTTCGTGGTCGCCATGATCATGGCCGCCGGCTCCGGGAAGAAGGGGCAGGGCCAGAGCCAGGGCCGGTCCCAGAACCGGAGCCGCTCGTCGAGCGGCAACGGCCAGTCCGCCCGCCGCGAGGACCTCCGCCTGCCCTACCGCTACGCCGACGACCTGCTGTTCGTGCACGGCGACTCGGTGTGGACCGGCCTGGTGCTGCCCACCGCCATCGACGAGTACCTGAACGCCTCCGAGCTCCAGGCGATGGCCGAGGGCCCGGCCCGAGGTCTGCTCAACCTCGCCCGCGGCGACCGCAACGTCGAGTGCCACTACCGCAAGCTCTACCAGCCCATCACCGCCCTGACCTGGGCGGAGGACCTGAACGCCGTCGCCTGGGACCCCACCGACAACTACAAGGCGTACAACCTCCGCAAGGCCGACTACCAGGAGCGCATCGGCGCCAAGCGGGAGCGCAACATCCTGCTGGTGAAGCTGGGTTCGATCAAGCGCAACGGCGGTACGGGCGTCCTCGCCGACGGCGCCGAGCCGTTCGACGAGCCCGGGCTGCTGTCGGGGGCGCGCGGCGCCGCCGACCAGGCGGTCTCCACCGCCACCGGGGTCGCCGACGAGTACCTGTCCCCCTCCGTCCTCGCCGAGTGGACGCAGGTCGCGATCGAGGTCCACGAGAGCCTGGAGGGCCTCAAGGGCACCCCGCTCACCCGTGAGGAACTGGTCTGGCTGATCCGCAAGCCGCTCCACGGCGACCTGCCCGTGCCGCCCGAGCCGGTGCTCGGCTCGCGCGCGTGGGGGCCCGACCAGTTCGACCTGGTCGTCGACTTCTCCGGCGAGAACCGCAAGACGCACATCGTGCTGCACCAGTACGACGAGGTCACCGGCGAGCAGCAGACCAGCTACACCACCACCCTGGTCGCCGCCAACTGGCCCGCCGAGACCCGCTTCCGCCAGTCGACGGCGTGGGCGCGCTACGCCGCCCAGCACGTGGACTTCCCGGTCGAGATCGACATGCGGTTCACGCTCATCCCGTACCTGAGGTTCAAGGACCGCGCCGACAAGATCCGCGGCAACCTCGTCGACGAGATGAACGACATGGCCAACTCCGGCCGCACCCCGGACACCAAGCTGGCCGGTCAGGTCACCCGCGCCCAGGAGCTCGTCGACGACATCGACGAGCACAAGATGCCGGGCATGGAGGCGCAGATCCGCTTCACCGTCTCCGCCCCTGACCTGAAGGAGCTGGAGCGCCGGCGCCGCGTCCTGGAGATGCAGTTCAAGCAGGACCTGAAGGTCACGCTGCTGCGTCCGACCCGCCAGCAGTGGCGGCTGCTGCAGTCCCAGCTCCCCGGCGACGCGCCGAAGCTGCCCGTCGCGCCCTACCTCCGGCTCCAGGAGGTCGAGCAGCTGGGCGCCGGACTCCCCACCGCCGGCACGGAGTTGGGCGACAACCCGGAGCACCGCTCCGGCAAGCGTCTCGGCTGGGTCGGCAACCTGGTCGGCTGGGCGGGCAAGATGCCGGTGCACTACTCGCTGCACGTGGGCCCGGCCCGCAACGACGGTGGTGGCCTGGCGATCGTGGGCGCGTCGGGCGGTGGCAAGTCGTCCCTGGCCCTGCAGAAGTTCTACGAAGAGTCGGAGTCGGGCGTCCGCTGCCTGGTCATCGACCCCAAGACCGACTTCGCCCAGATGTGCTACTACCTGGCGTTCGGCGCCCAGGTCAACGACCCGTCGTTCGCGTCGGACGCCGAGCAGGGCCTGCTCGGCACCGAGCACAGCCGGTTCCACCCGGTGAACCCCGACTTCTGGGCGGAGACGGAGGTCGTCGACCTTCTCAAGGGCCAGGCGGGCGTCCTGGACCCGTGGGTGATCGCCCGGGACGTCCCCTCGGGCCGTCTCCTCGCGGAGTCGATGCTGCGCGGCTTCCTCGGCGACGAGGACTACCAGCGCGTACGCCTGCCCGTCATCGAGGGCATGGCCACGGTCATCGGCCGCTACAACTCCGCGATCCGCCAGGCCGTCGACCAGGGCCTGACCGCGCGGGAGGCCGAACAGAGCGTGGCACGGCCGACGTTGTGGCAGGTCGTCGACGAGGTGGTGGCCGCGTACGACCACGCCGTGGCGACCGGCGACCGCGAGGCCATGAAGGACCTCAAGCTCGCGCAGATGCTCCTCACCGAGCTGCGCACCCTCCCCTACGCACGGCTCTCCTTCGCCGAGCACCCGCAACCGCTGTCCAGCATGCGCAAGCGGCGTACGGTCATCACGCTCCGCGGCTTCCAGTCCCCGGCGTCCTCGGACCCGCGGCACTGGAACCCGGCGGAACGCCTGGCCGCGACCGCGCTGATGGCGGTCGTGGAACTCGGCAGCCAGATGCTGGACGTCGGCTACGAGAAGAACCCGGTCACGGGTGAGGTCGGCCTGCGCCCCAAGGCGCTCTTCGTGGACGAGGCGTACGTCGTCACCGCGACCGAGTCCGGGCGCGACCTGATGCGCCGTGCCCTGAAGCAGGGCCGCTCCTATCTGGCCGTGACCGTACTGATCACCCAGCAGGCCATCGACCTGGTCCAGATCGAGGACTCCGAGGCCCGCTCCGGCGGCGCCAACCAGATCCACACGGTCTTCGCCTTCAAGCAGAAGTCCGCCCAGGAGGCCTCCCTGGTGGCCCCGCTGCTCGGCCGCCCCGAGGACGACCCGAAGGTCATCGCGGCCCTCCAGGAGCTGCGCACCGGTGTCTGTCTCCAGCGCGACGCGGACAAGCGCGTCGGCACGGTCGCCGTCGACCTGGTCTTCCAGGAGATCCTCGCGGCCACGGACACCAACGGCACGACGCGTCCGGCCCGGCAGGGCGTCAATCCGCCGCTGAGCGTGTGGGAGTGGACGTTCCTCCAGGAGGTGCAGGAGGACCCGGCCCGGGCCTCGTCGCAGAGCACCGCGCAGACCACCGCCGTATGACCCTCACTCGACCCGAAGCAGGAGGCCGCACCCGCATGCGCCCCACCCCGTCCCTGGTCACCGCGGCCGTTTCCCTGGTCCTGCTCTCGACGCTGAGCGCGTGCGGGCCGGATTCCGGGGACGACGCGAAGGCCCTGCCCAGCGCCAAGACGCTGAAGGAGGCGCAGGAGTTCATCGCCAAGGCCGGACTTCCCTGCACCAGCATGACCACGGACGAGGGTGCGCACGGGACACCGGCGGAGGGGTTCCTCGGCACCACCGACGACTACGACAGCCCACAGGAGAAGCGCGAAGCGGCCGCCTGGAAGATCGGCGAGGCCGGCTTCTGCGGTGACACCCGGGCGAAGGCCGGGGGCTGGATCGTCTACCTGCCCAAGGACATGAAGGCGTTCCAGCAGAACTACCGCAAGACCGCGCTGGCAGCCGACAAGGAGTACGGCGACAAGTACAGCGACCTGCGCACGGGCCGCTTCCTCATCGGCGCGGACTTCGTGGTCAACCCCACCAACTCCCTTCGGACCAGCGGACTCCTCGAAACGGGACTGCTGATCGAGAACTGCGACCCCGATCTGAAGGTGCCCACCGGATACCGCAAGCAGGACGCGTCCGCCGCGGGCTGCGTGCTGACCGACTACGTCCCCTCCTGAGGAGAGACCCATGCGACTTCAGCGAGCAGTCGTCGGCAGCGCCGCTCTGGTGGTCCTGAGCCTCCTGGCCGGCTGCGGCAGCGACGACCCGATGGACGACCTCGGGCTGCCCTCGGCCGGGGACATGGCGTCGATCGCGTACTACCTCAACAAGCACACCTCGTGCCTCGACCTGACCGCGGAAGCGGACGCGACGGACTACCTGGTCGAGGAGGCCGGAGACCCCGCCTGGGGAATCAAGGAGCGGGCCTCCTGCGAGGGCGAGGACGGCGGGAACATCACGCTGTTCACCCTCAAGGACATGAAGAAGTTCCAGACCGCCGTCAAGAAGGACGACGACCGACCCGCGTTCGCGGTCGGCAGGGACTTCGCGGTGGTTCCGGAGAACGACACCACGGTCCAGCAGCTGAGTTCGTCCGAAATGATGTTCCTGACCTGTGACCCGGACTTCACCGTGCCGAGCGGCTACAAGAAGGTCTCCGGACTCGTCGACGGCTGCGTGCTGAGCGATTACTTCCCGACCGACTGACGCCGCCCGCAGCCCCTCCTCTCGCCCAAAAGGAATCAAGATGCCCCCGCGCAATGCACTGCGCCGCAGGATCGGCAGGTTCGGCGCCGCAGTCCGTGCCGGCCTGTTCGTGGTGCTGGCCCTGGTGGCCCTCACACTGGCCGTACCGACCTCGGCGTACGCGGATTTCTCCTGCAACTTCACCGGTGACGAGAGCTATCAGATGGACTCGCCGGGCAGTAACGGTGAGTCCATCATTCCCGCGGTCGCGCAGTGGCAGGGAGAGAGCGCCCAGAACCTGAGCGAAGACACGGGAATGGTCACCGGCGCCGTCAAGATGCCGATCGACAAGGCCTCGAACTACACCCTGTACGAGCTGAACGGCATGCGGGGCCTGAACTGGTCCATGACCTTCAAGGGCAAGGGCAACGCCTCCCAGGACAACGGCACGTGGGGAAGCGGCGCCGACTCCTGCCAGGTCATGGCCTATGTCAACAACGGCATCGCGGACACCATTCTCAACGGCACCAAGGTTCTCACCCGGTTCTCCATCTCCATCAAGGAAATGGCCTCCAACCCGAGCCCGTTCTCCGGCCTCTACTCGGGCCGCGACAACGTCGTGACCACGCTGCGCGAGAACGTGCTCAAGCCCGCCGTCGCGGTCATGATTCTGCTGGTCGGACTCTGGGTCTTCACCAAGTGGCGCAAGGGAGACATGCGCGAGGTGTGGTCGGGAATCTCCTGGACCGCCCTCACCGTCATCGCCGTCACCGCGTTCCTGACCGGAAACAACTACCACCAGGTCGTCGAAAGCGCGGACAACTACATCGCCCAGGCCAATTCCGCGTTCACCGCGACCGTGCTCGCCGGCGCTTCGGGCGAGATGCAGAGCCCGTGCGATCTGCCGAAGGGCGGCAAGGACGACGACGGAAGACGAGGTCTTCGCCTGTCGAGCTGCGCCATGTACGACACGCTCGTCTTCCGGCCGTGGGCCCTCGGGCAGTTCGGCGACGTGGGCAAGACCTGCATCTTCAAGAACAAGAGCGGGCGCATATCGGCGGACGGCGTCTGCGCCCCGCAGAGCGCCGGCACGTCCTGCTACTGGGGCAAGGGCGCGCGCTGCGAGGACCTGCGGGTGCGCCAGGCCGCGGCCCAGTCCTGGACCAACGTCGACGACCAGCGCGACCACGTCGACAAGTTCAAGGAGTGGCAGGAGATCCGCAAGGACATCGCCGTCGGCGAGAAGGCACCCGACAAGAGCATCTACCCCGTCGCGTTCAACGACTGGGCCGGCAAGAACTCCAGCAACCGGGTGGGCATCGCCTTCTACTCCGTCGTGGCGGCCTTCATCGTCGGTGTGATGGTCCTCGTGCTCAGCGCCCTCACCCTGCTCTGGCACGCGGTCACCCTGATCCTGGTCATGCTGCTGCCGCTGGTCGCCACGCTCGGCATCCATCCCTCCCAGCAGAAACTGCTGAAGAGCTGGCTGGAGACCTTCATCCACAGCTTCGTCCTGCGCGCGGGCTTCGGGGTCATCCTCACCGTGCTGCTCGTCCTGTACCAGATGATCCTGCCCGCCAGGGTGGCCCTCGGTACGCAGTTGCTGATGCTGCTCCTGGTCACCGTCGCCGTCGTCATGATGCTGAAGAAGCTCCTCGCCGGGAACTTCACCCCGCAGGTCGCGGGCGGCGAGGACGCGCTGGGCATCCGCGAAGGAGCCGACGCGACCTTCAACAAGGCGGCCGTCATGGCCCCGGGCCTGGCTGTGGCCGGTGCCAGGACCACCGGACGCGTGGCGGGTAACGCCGCCAAGGGCACCGGCCGCGCGGCCGGCAGCACGGTGCGCGGTACGGCCTGGGCAGTGGACAAGTTCGCCAACAAGGGCCGGGGCCGAGCCGCCCTGCAGAAGCGGGGCTGGCTCGGCCAGTCGAAGCGCGAGCAGCGGCAGACCGCCCACCAGGCGGCGGAGACGGCACGCAGGTCGTACGAGAGCGACGGGCCGTCGGCGAAGGAGCAGCCGTCGGCGTCCGCGCCCGAGCCGGCCCCCAGGCGCGGCCGCCGGGTCAGCGGCTCCAGCGGGCAGCAGCCGGCTCCGCAGTCGTCGGCACCGGCCGAGCAGCGCCCCGCGGCTCCTCAGCCGCAGCCGGCGGCACCACGCCCGATGCCGTCCGCACCCGCACCCGCACCCGCACCCCAGCCCCGCCCGACCATGCCCAGCCCCCGGACCGCCGCCCCCAAGCCCCCCGTCACGCCCAAGCAGTCCCCGGCCCCGGCCCCGGCCCCGGCCCCGGCCTCGCCGCGGGACCCCCGCGGCCCGAGCGGCCGTGTCTAGTGCCGCGGCAGGCAACGTTTGCCCGTCAAGGAGCGGCGTCCGGTGCGTGCTCTCGGCGTGCCGGCCGAAGGCCCTCGTACTGGACGCACTTGGGCTTTCGGCCGGTGCGGCGAGAGTGCGTGCCGGGCGTCGCGACGGGGCGAACGTTGCCTGTTGCGGCACTAGCCGCGCCCGCCACCCCGACCGTCCCCACCACCCCGAGGAGCAACCCCGATGCCGGCCCTGACCACCGACCGCACCCCCGATCAACTGGTCGCGGAGCTGGAGCAGCTCGTCGGGGTCGACTGGCCCACGGTGTGGCGGGGCGTCCCCCGGGACGCCGGCAAGCGGGCCCACTGGTGCGCGGGCTTCGGCTGGCGGCCCCTGTGGTTCGAGGCGGGCCTGCGGGTGCGCACACCCCTGGGCGGCCGGCTGTACCTGGCCGCCCAGGCACCGGAGCGCCCGGTGACCCGCGTCGAACACACGGTGTGGGCGGCGCGAGGGCGGCACGCGGGGGAGAACGGGGTGGTCGCGGAACTGGCGGAGGCCCACTGGGCGGCGTATGTGACCGCCCTGCGCGGCTTCATGGGCTGGCCCTCCTGGAACGGCACCTGGGACGCCCCGGACTTCCCCGAACTGCCCGGTTCGGCGGCATGGCCCAGTGCGGAGCGGCGCCGGCGGCAACGGGACCCGTACCGGCTCGCGGTGTGGCGTTTCCGTACGCCCGGAGCGCCCCTGATCGAACTGAGGACGACGCTCGACCAGGGCTCACAGGCCCGGCCGGCACCGGCCAATGCGAGGATCAGCCTCGCCTGCCACGACCCCGCTCACGCGGAGAGTCCCCGGCGGGAGCGGCTCGGATGACCCGGGGCCGGCAGGAGCACGAGGAAGGCGACATGGGATGACGACCCTGCGGATCGAGCGGACACCCGAGCAACTGGCCGAGGAGCTGAAGGGACTCGAGCACGTGGACTGGCCCGCGGTCTGGGCGGGTCCGCCGAGCCCTGGGCAGGCGCTGGACGACTGGTGCGCGCTGTTCGGCTGGCAGCCGACCTCGGCCGAGCGCGTGCTGAGCGTGCGCAGCTCCACGGGACAGAGCATCGAACTCTCCCCCGTGCGCAGCGGCGGATGGGCTCCCGTCAAGCAGCTCGGCTGGACGAGCTGGAATCTCTGGGCCGACGACCCGTCCGAGAACGACGAGGTCCTCGCGCGGGCGGCCGAGGTGTGGGCCGCGTACGAGGAAGCCGCGCGGACAGTGCTCGGCGAACCCACCTTCTCGGGAGCCTGGGACGCCCCGGACTTCCCCGAGCCGCCGCACGAGCGGCACTGGCTCATGCCCCGCGATCTCCGGCTGGAGGACATGGATCCCTACCGGTTGGCGATGTGGCCGGAGGACGGCCCTGAAGGACGCATCACCGTACTCACGGTCAACCCCGGCCTCGCTCCCGTCCCGGGAGAGAGCCGGGGAGTACTGATCGAGGTCAACTGCTACCCACCGGAGGCCCCATGAGCCAGGAGCCACTGCCGGTCGAGATCCTCGACGACGCTCGTGCCCGGCAGCGGGCCGGGGACGGCGAGCTGACACCGGCCCAGGTCAAGAAGATCGCCAGGCAACTGCGCGAAGGCATCGCCCAACTCCCGCCCGAACAGTACAAGGAGAAGCTCCGCGAGCGGCTGCGGGAGATCGCCTCGGAGCAGGACGTCGAGCTGCCCCACCCCGACACCAGGTCCGCCTTCTGGTCCTACAAGCTGGAGGAGCACCCGGACATCGGCGTGGGGGAAGATCTCTACAGCATGCACGTGGCCGCCGCGTATGCCGAGGCCGAGGAGTCCGTGCGCTACCTGGAGGGGACTCCGGGCGGAAAGGCCCTGGGCGAGCTGCATCTGTGGGACCCGGCGGTCCGTACGGCGCTGAAGCTGGACAAGGACAGCGGCAGGGAACTGGCCGGCGACGCCTGGTCCGCCCTCTCCCAGAAGTACGCCACGCGCACCGAGAACGAAGCCCTCTTCTTCATGGCCGAACTCAATCCCGGGACCGTCGCCTACCAGACAGAGGCGCCCCAGCTCCGCGAGGACGGCAAGCTGGACATCATCCGGTTCATGTACCCGCCGCCGTCGACGAAGCTCGAGGGGTTCCCTCCCGAGACGCAGGAGCTGCTCTCCCGCGACGCCGTACGCGCGCAGCTCCACACCTTCGCCTACGACGAGAAGGCCAACGAGCTGACCAAGGCCGGCTATCTCAACCTGGACGTCCTGCGCTCCCTGCCCACTCCGGAAGCCCAGCGTGCCGCCGTCCTCGAGCTCTGCGCGGGGGTGGCCCGCCTGGACGGACGCGAAGCCGACGTCGAGAAGCTCACCGAGGAAGTCCTGGCCTTGCGGGCGGAGCAGGAGGCGGCCGCGCCCGGCGTCGAGGAGCAAGAGCAGCAGCCGCAGAAGGAGCAGGCTCAGCAGGTGCCGCAGGCCCAGGAGGCGCGGCAGACCCAGGTGGCACAGGAAGCGCGGGAAGCACAGGAAGTGCAGGAAGTGCGGGAAGTGCGGGAGCCCCAGCCGACCCCCGCGGGCCACCCCACCCCCGCGCCCGCCACCGTGTCCGCCGCGGCAGCAACCCCCTTCATGCCCGGCGTCACCGTCACGCCCAAGCAGGTCGTCCCGGCAGGGCACGGCGTGCTGCGTCCCACGGAACCGGAGCAGGCACCCCCGGCCGCCGCCAAGGCGCACGACACAGACATGGGAATGTGAACCGCCCCCGCATGAGCAGCAGCCGACTCCTCCGTCTCCTTCACCAGGACAAGACCGACCCCTGGGCCGTCCGCCTCCTCCCCCGCCTCGTCTTCGGACTCGCCGCCGCCTGCACCCTCTTCGTCATCGCCTCCTCCAGCGGCTCGAACTTCGTCACCCTCTGCGCCCTGCTGCTGTTCGGGCTGGCCGTCTGGCTGCTGCGCGGGCGCGGGCAGTTGCTGCTGGCCCTCGGTTCCACGACCGTCGCCGCCGCGCTCGCCGGATACTTCGCCGCGGCCGGTGAGGCTGCCCGCTGGGGACAGGGACTGACGGTCAGCGGTCAGGCCGTCTTCGGGTACTGGGCGCTGGCCGGCATGGCGCTGCTCGGTGCCTGGATGGTGAGGGAACATCCCGGACGGCGCGGAGTCACCGTCGTCCTCGCCGATGTGATTCTCGTCATCACCTCCGTCCTAGGCATGTTCGTGCCGGAGGCCGGCGTCGCCGCCGGATTCCTGGGCGTGGTGGGGGTGTTGGCCGTCCGCGGCGGCGGCACCGCCGTGGCGCGCCGGGGGGTGAGCGCCCTGCTCACCGGCGTACGGCGTGACCGTGCCGCGCAGCCGGGCGCCAAGGCCACTGAACGGGCGGACAGTTGATGTGCGCGTGAATGTTGTGAGCCGTCACTGTGTGAGAGCGCCCATGGCTTTGCAGATGCGTTGCGTGCGGTTGACAGAATGTTTTAAAGTCCCTCGCGATCAAGGATCACCACGGGGGACAACAAAAATGCGTATGGCGAGCCATACGACGCTGCCTGCAATGCCCGCTCCACCTGCCCGCGGGCCCGTACGGGCCTATGTGCCGGACGCCGCGCTGCCCTGCCGGCGCCGTCCGGACGTCTTCCAGCACCCGTTGCTGGAGAACGCGGAGGCGGTACGGGGCGGTACGCCGCAGCAGCGTCGTCAGTACCTCATCCTGCTCCGCACCGCGCGCGACCTGTGCGCATCCTGCCCGTTGTGGGCGGAATGCCTCCAGGACGCGGTCGCGCACGCCGAACCGTCCGGGTACACGGCCGCGACCACGGCGGACGACCGCCGTCGGCTGCGCCTGGCCCTCGGGCTCGGCGACGAGAACGGCGACCTGCCCGTCCGCGAGGCGGCCGGACCCGGCTGCATGTCGGTGCCCCGTCGGCTGGCGCGACTCAGGTCCCGTACATCCGACGCCACCGCACTCCGCCCGGCCGACCCCGCCCTTCCCGAACTCGAGCGGGTCCTGGACGCCTTCGACACACTCCAGGACCAACTGGCCTCAGGACAGGACCTGTTGGCGGCCGGACCATCCGACACGGACGCACCGGAATCGTTGCAGTCGCATATTCGCCCCGGTTCGCGAAGATCGCGGACGCCGAGGGAAAGCAGGAACGAGGAACCCATGGCAGCGGCCGAGGCCGGGCAGCGGATCGTCTTCTCGCTCACGGATCCCGCCCAGGCCGTACGGCAGGCCGTGCTCGGTCCGCTCATCCGGTCCGCCCTGCCCGCGCTCGTGAGCGTGGAACAGCTCGCGGCGATGCTGCTGACCGTGCCCGGGGGCGGCATCACCCCCGAGACGCTGCGGGACATCCGCGAGGTGCGGACGGCGGTCACCTCGATGCTCCCGGACGACGCTCCCGACCACGGCGGGACGGAAGGGACGGAAGGGACGGAAGGGACGGCAGGCACGGCAGATGCAGCGGGCCCGAACGGCGCCGTCGGCGCGGCCGGTGTCGCGGGCGGCGGTACCGTCCCCCTCGCGCTCCTGCGCCCCCTCACCGGCTCCGTCAGTGTCGAGCTCGCCATGAGCGACCCCGTGGCCGCGCTGCGCCGCGACTTCCTGGAGCCGCTGCTGCGCGACCTGCTCTCCTCGCTGGCCAACATAGAGAAGGTCGCCACCATGCTCGCGGCCACCTCCGACCGCACGGCCGGGCCGGGTGACGGCGCCGACGACGCCCCTCTGGAGACCGTACGCGCGGCCTTGCGCGAGCTCACGTCCCGCCTGCCGCACCTGGGTTCGCACACCGCGCCCGCCGCGCTACGCCCCCCGCCGCACCCCAGCGAGGGCGGCCACGACCGCCGTGCCGCGTCCGTGCCCAGCATCCGTGCCGCCGTCGAGCGGGCCGCGGAGACCTTCCCGGGCGCCTTCTCGGCCCGCGACGTCCTGCGCACCCTGCCGGCCGGCGTGTACGGCGACCCCGCGAAGACCATCAGCAACGTCCTGTCCGCGATGGTCAAGTCGGGTCACCTGCAACGGCTTTCCCGGGGTACGTACACTCGCGACCGCGGCCCGGGCCCGGCCGACGGTCAGGAGCGGGCGAAGAGCGCCTGACCCGACCCCAGCTCCGCCCCCGGCCGGCCTCGACCCCGGCCCCCGTGCAGCCCGCGTCGCCTCCCCCGCCGCCCCAGCCAGAAGGACGCCCACCGATGACCGAAACGACCCCGCCCGTCAGCCCCGTCGCGCCCGCCGCCGCGGAGGCGACGGGCGCCCAGGTGCGCGTCTTCTCCCCCAACGCCGGGCTGATCGACGGCGTCCCGGTCACCGCCCCGCCCTACGGGGACATCCAGGACATCGTCATCTCGATCCTCCAGCAGCGCGCCCAGCAGCTGGGCGCCCCGACCCCGGCCGTCATCACGGACGACCGCTACGGCGGCGAGATCCGCCTCCTCGTCCATCCGGACGGCTCGACGGAACAGGTGGGCTGACCGGCCCGGGGCCCCACAGGGCCTCCGGCGCCGGGGCGGGGTCCGTCACAGCCCTTACCGCTCCGGCGCCGGCGACAAGTCCGTCACAGCCCCCGCGCTCCGGCGCCGGGCCCCGGCCCGCACGCCCCTTCACACCCCCGCGGCCCTCGCCGCTACCGCCGTCACGCGGCGCGGCGCCGGCCGCTCCGGCCGCTCCCGTCCCGCTACTTCAGCCCGATGGCCGAGCACGCCGACTTGTACTTCGCCGTGCAGATGTCCTTGATCTTGTAGATCCCGTCCTGGATCACCGTGTCCTCGATGTTGTCCTTCGTGAGGGCGACCACGGGAACGAGCTGGGCCGGGATCTTCTTGTCCGTCGGGCTGTCGACCTTGTCGCGGGTCAGCGCGTCGAACTCGATCGAGCGGCCCTGCACCTTGGCCACGGCCATCTCGGCGGCGGCGGTGGCCTCCTGGGGGTACGACTTGTACACGCTCATGTACTGGTCGCCCGCCACGATCCGCTGCACGCCGTCCAGCTCCGCGTCCTGCCCGGTCACCGGCGGGACCTTGCTGACGCCCGCCGTCTTCAGCGCGTCGATGATCGCGCCGGCCATGCCGTCGTTGGCGGAGTAGACGCCGGCGATGTTGCTCAGCCCGATGGCCTGGATCGCCTCCATCATGTTGGCCTTGGCGTTGGCCGGCTTCCAGTCCTTGGTGTCGTACGACTTCGCGACGTTCACCTTGTCCTGGAGCTCGCTGAGCGCGCCCGCCTTGAACTGCGCGGCGTTCGGGTCGGTGGGCGACCCGTTCATCATGACGACCTTGTCGGTCGCGGCGTCGCTGCCGAGGGCGCCGACGAGGGCGCGGCCCTGCACCTGGCCGACGAGCTCGTTGTCGAAGGAGATGTACGCGTCGATCGGCCCCTGCGCGAGGCGGTCGTACGCGATCACGGGAATGCCCGCGTCCTTGGCCTTCTGGATGTCGCTCGCGATGGCCTTGGAGTCGACGGCGTCCACGAGCAGTACGTCGACCTTGTCGGTGATCATCTGCTCGAGCTGCCGGCTCTGCTTGGCGGCGTCCTGGTCGGCGTTGGCGTACGCGACGTCGCCCTTGCCCTTGGTGAGGTTGGCGACCTGCTCCTTGATGATGGGGTAGTCGAACTTCTCGTAGCGCGAGTTCTCCTTCTCGGGGAGAAGCAGGCCCACCGTGATGTCGTTGCCCTTCTTCGGGCTCGCCGAGCCGCTGGCGTTCCCGATCCCGTCGACCACCCCGCAGGCGGACAGGGAGACGGCCGCCGTGGAGGTGGCCAGGGCTATGACGGTACGACGCGTACGGCGCATACCGGTGTTACGAGTGTTCACATCAGGTGCCTTCCGGGCGGGGGAGCAGCGTTGCGACCCAGGTGGCTGAAAGCCAACGCGGCCACCGCACCCAGCGTCAAGGAGTACGGGTTAACGAGATGGCAACAGCATTTCTGTGTAAGTCAAGTGAAGACCAAGGCAAGGTGGGGAAGGGTAGCCGTTTCGACACCTTCATCTGATGGAGATCCTGAGGTTGACGAGGCATCAACTTCCCAGGTCAGGAAGGGTGTTCGCCTGATCACCGAGCGTGCATGAGGCGCCTTTCCGCGCCGCCGCCCGTGTCGTGTCCGGCGTTCCCGCCGCTCTCACGCGCCCCGCTCGTCGCCGCCGCGCCACCGCTCGACGCCCACGGAATTGTCCACATGCTGGACAGTCTCGGTGCCGGCCGACGCGGCCCGGGATGCCGCACCGACCGGGAAAGCCGCACGCGAAGGGCCCGGAGGCGTCGGCCTCCGGGCCCTTCGGGCAGATGCGAAGCCGTCAGTCCGAGGACTGGCGCTTCGGCCGCCACACGACCAGCGCGCTCGTCTGCTGGACCTCCTGGTACGGGACCAGGTCGCGGCGGTACGAGGCGTGGACCGCGGCCTCGCGCTGCTGCATCATGGCCGCCGCGCCGTCCAGGGCCGACTCCAGTTCCACCACGCGGGACTGGAGCGCGGCGACCTGGTTCTCCAGCTCGATGATGCGCTTGATGCCGGCCAGGTTGATGCCCTCGTCCTGCGACAACTGCTGGACGGTGCGCAGCAGTTCGATGTCGCGGGCCGAGTAGCGACGGCCCCGGCCGGCGGTGCGGTCGGGGGAGACCAGGCCGAGACGGTCGTACTGACGCAGGGTCTGCGGGTGCAGGCCGGAGAGCTGGGCCGCCACCGAGATGACGTAGACCGGGGTTTCCTCGGTCAGTTCATAGGGGTTCCGACGACGGCCGTCCATCTCCTCATGCTCCCTTCGCGGCCTGGAACAGCTCCGCCCGCGGGTCCTCGCCCGCGGTCGCCTCGCGATACGCCTCCAGGGCGTCACGAGCCTTGCCCGACACGTCCTTGGGCACGGTGACCTCGACCGTGACCAGCAGGTCTCCGCGGGTGCCGTCCTTACGGACCGCGCCCTTGCCGCGGGCCCGCATCGTACGACCGTTGGGCGTGCCCGGCGGCAGCTTCAGGGTGACGGCGGGGCCGCCCAGGGTGGGCACCTTCACCTCGCCGCCGAGGGCCGCCTCCGCGAACGTGACGGGCACGGTCACCGTGAGGTTGTCGCCCTTGCGGCCGAAGACCGGGTGGGCGTCGACATGCACGACGACGTACAGATCGCCCGCCGGTCCGCCCCGTTCACCCGGGGCGCCCTTGCCGCGGAGCCTGATGCGCTGGCTGTCGCTGACCCCCGCGGGGATGCGTACCTGCATCGTCCGGGAGGACTTGGCGCGGCCGCTGCCCTTGCAGATCTCGCAGGGGTTCTCGGCGATCAGGCCGCGGCCCTTGCAGTCCGGGCAGGGGTCGGTCAGCGAGAAGCCGCCGCCCGAGCCCCGCGCCACCTGTCCGGTGCCGACGCACGTCGGGCACACGCGCGGTGTGCCGTTGGCGTCGCCGGTGCCCGAACAGGCCTTGCAGGGGGCCTGGGAGGACATGCGCAGCGGCACCGTGGCACCGTCCACCGCCTCCGTGAAGCTCAGCGTGACCTCGGACTCGATGTCCTGGCCGCGCCTCGGCTGGGTACGCGTGCCGGTGCCGGGGCCGGCGCCGCCACGGTTGAACAGGCCGCCGAAGACGTCACCGATCCCGCCGCCGAAGCCGCCCCCCGCGCCGCCGCCCTGCTGCGCGCCGCCTCCGAAGAGGTCGCCCAGGTCGAAGTTGAAGGAGCCGCCCTGAGCGCCGGGGCCGGGACGGAAGCCGCCGTTGCCGAAGAGGGTGCGTGCCTCGTCGTACTCCTTGCGCTTCTTGGTGTCGCCGAGAATGTCATTGGCCTCGGAGATCTCCTTGAAGCGCTCCTCCGCCTTGGCGTTGCCCTTGTTGGCGTCCGGGTGGAACTCGCGGGCGAGCTTCCGGTACGCCTTCTTGATCTCGGCCTCGGTGGCGTCCTTGGGGACGCCGAGGACCTTGTAGTAGTCCTTCTCGATGAAGTCCTTGGTACTCATCCTCGACGTCCCTCCTTCCGTACGCCCTTTGTCACGTCAGCCCTCTTCCGGGCCACCGCTCTCCTTGTCGTCGGCCGCCTCCGCCTCGTCGGCCTTGACCGTCTGCGCGCCCGGCTGGGGCTCGGCGACGGCCACCCGCGCGGGCCGGATGGTCCGCTCGCCGATCCGATACCCCGGCTGCAGAATCGCCACGCACGTCGTCTCCGTGACGTCGGGCGCGTACGAGTGCATCAGGGCCTCGTGGATCGTCGGGTCGAAGGGCTCGCCCTCCTTGCCGAACTGCTGGAGCCCCATCTTCGCCGCGACGGTCTCGAGCGACTCGGCCACCGACTTGAAGCCGCCGACCAGTTCGCCGTGTTCCCGCGCGCGGCCGATGTCGTCGAGCGTGGGCAGAAGCTCGGTCAGGAGGTTCGCGATGGCGATCTCCTTGACCGCGATCCGGTCGCGCTCGACCCGGCGGCGGTAGTTCTGGTACTCGGCCTGGAGTCGCTGGAGGTCCGCCGTGCGCTCGCCGAGCGCCGTGCGTACCTGGTCCAGCTGGGCCGTCAGGCCGGCCGTCTGGGCCGCCGTCTGGGCTGCTGCTGCCGCGTCCCCGGCCGGGGCCGCCCCCTCGGAGGGGGCGGCCTTCGGCTCGGCGTCTTCAGGGGTGGCGCCGGAGGGGACGTCAGGCTTCTCGTCGAAACCCGGGGTCTCCTCCGTCACGCGGCACCGTCCTTGCGGTCCTCGTCGACGATCTCGGCGTCGACGACGTCGTCGTCAGCGGCCTTGGCGTGCTCGCCGCCGGCGGCACCCTCGGCGCCGCCCGCCGCCTGCGCGGCCTGGGCGTCGGCGTACATCGCCTGGCCCAGCTTCTGCGAGACAGCGGCGACCTTCTCGGTGGCCGTACGGATCTCGGCGGTGTTGTCGCCTTCGGCGGACTCGCCCTTGAGCGCGGCCTTCAGCTCCTCGATGGACGCCTCGACCTCGGTCTTGACCTCGCCGGGGACCTTGTCCTCGTTGTCCTTGAGGAACTTCTCCGTCTGGTAGACGAGCTGCTCGCCCTGGTTGCGGGTCTCGGCGGCCTCGCGGCGACGGTGGTCCTCGTCCGCGTACTGCTCGGCCTCCTGGCGCATCCGGTCGACCTCGTCCTTCGGCAGCGAGGAGCCGCCGGTGACGGTCATCTTCTGCTCCTTGCCCGTGCCCAGGTCCTTCGCGGTCACGTGCATGATGCCGTTGGCGTCGATGTCGAAGGCGACCTCGATCTGCGGGACCCCGCGCGGGGCCGGCGGCAGACCGGTCAGCTCGAACATCCCGAGCTTCTTGTTGTACGCCGCGATCTCGCGCTCGCCCTGGTAGACCTGGATCTGCACGGACGGCTGGTTGTCCTCGGCCGTCGTGAAGATCTCGGACCGCTTGGTCGGGATCGTGGTGTTGCGCTCGATGAGCTTGGTCATGATGCCGCCCTTGGTCTCGATACCGAGGGACAGCGGGGTCACGTCGAGGAGCAGGACGTCCTTGACCTCACCCTTGAGGACACCGGCCTGGAGGGCCGCGCCGATGGCGACGACCTCGTCCGGGTTCACGCCCTTGTTGGCGTCCTGGCCGCCGGTCAGCTCCTTGACGAGCTCGGCGACGGCGGGCATACGGGTGGAGCCACCGACGAGAACGACGTGGTCGATCTCGGAGAGGTTGATGCCCGCGTCCTTGATGACGTTGTGGAACGGCGTCTTGCAGCGCTCCAGAAGGTCAGCGGTGAGCTGCTGGAACTGGGCGCGCGTGAGCTTCTCGTCCAGGTGCAGCGGGCCCTCGGCGGACGCCGTGATGTAGGGCAGGTTGATCGAGGTCTCGGTGGACGAGGACAGCTCGATCTTGGCCTTCTCGGCGGCCTCGCGGAGGCGCTGGAGGGCCATCTTGTCCTTGGCCAGGTCCACACCGTGGCCGGCCTTGAACTGCTGCACCAGGTAGTCGACGACACGCTGGTCCCAGTCGTCGCCACCGAGGTGGTTGTCACCGTTGGTGGCCTTCACCTCGACGACGCCGTCGCCGATCTCCAGGAGGGACACGTCGAACGTGCCGCCACCGAGGTCGAAGACGAGGATGGTCTGGTCGTCCTTGTCGAGGCCGTAGGCCAGGGCGGCGGCCGTCGGCTCGTTGACGATGCGCAGGACGTTCAGACCGGCGATCTCGCCGGCCTCCTTCGTCGCCTGGCGCTCCGAGTCGTTGAAGTACGCCGGGACGGTGATGACCGCGTCCGTGACCTTCTCGCCCAGGTAGGCCTCGGCGTCCCGCTTCAGCTTCTGCAGGATGAAGGCGCTCATCTGCTGCGGGTTGAAGTCCTTGCCGTCCAGGTTGATCTTCCAGTCAGTGCCCATGTGGCGCTTGACCGAACGAACCGTCCTGTCGACGTTCGTGACCGCCTGACGCTTGGCGACCTCGCCGACGAGCACCTCACCGTTCTTGGCGAAGGCGACGACGGACGGCGTGGTCCTGGCGCCCTCGGCGTTGGTGATGACGGTGGGCTCGCCGCCCTCCAGAACGCTGACGACGGAGTTAGTCGTGCCCAGGTCGATGCCGACCGCACGTGCCATTTCAATTCCTCCAGCAATGACTTGAGTGGAACGGACTCAAGTGTGCATCACCCAAGTCGCTGGGTCAACAGACCTGAGTCGAGCCGACTCAAGTCTTATCCGCTCCTTACACGCAAGGAAGCGCCGGGAGGCGGGACAACTCCCGGTCGGGTGCCCCGATCGGGGTGCATGCGAAACCCCCGATCGGAGGGCACCCGAACGCGGAGCAGCCCGAGGACCGAGACCCCCGCGGCACCCGCCACCCAGCACGCGGCGCCCGGCCCCGCCCACCCCAGGTCGATGAGGAGCCCGACGAGGGCCGAGGCGAAGGAGGCGGCGCCGATGACGACCGCCGCCCCGCGCGCGGTGAGCCCGAGTCCGCGCAGCCGGTGCGCCAGGCCCCGCCGGCCCGCGCCAGGGCCCGGGCGGCCACCGCGCAGCCGGCCCGCGAGCACGAGGACGCCATCGGCGGTGGCCACGGCGGTCAGCGCGAACAGGGCACCGGCGCTGCCCAGCGGCTCCCGCCCGGCGTGCACGAGGACCGCGGCCGAGGCGAGCACGAACCCGGTGAACAGCGCCCCGCACCGCCCGGCCACGGTCCGCGCGGGCGCCCAGTTGTGCATCAGGAACCCGGTGAGCGCGGCGGCCAGCACGCTCAGCAGCGCCGCGAGTCCGTCCATGACCTCGGCGGCGGCACACCCGCCGAGCGCGAAGGCGGTGACGACGCCGACGGTACCCATGACCCCGTCGGCCTGGTCGAGCGAGCCGAAGGCACTGGTCACGAGGACGATCCAGGCGGCCGCGAACAGCCCCGCGCCGGCGCCGAGTTCGTCGTACGGGACGACGGCCGCGGCGGCGGCGGCCTGCCCGGCCAGCCGCACGACCCGGGGGACGGGCCGCAGATCGGCGACGAGCCCGAGCGCGCCGACCCCGGCCCCGACGACGAGCAGTTCCCCGACCCCGGTCCCGAGCCGGGCGACACCGGACCAGTCCCCCACCCCGGCGACGACCACGGTCCCGACGACGACCGCGGCGCCCCCGAGCCGCGACACCGTCCGCCCCCGGCGCCGCTCGACGAGGCCGAGCCGCAGCGCGGGCACCCGCAGCACCGCGGCGAGCGCGGAGGCGAGGAGGAGGGCCGAGGTGGCGGCAATGATCCCGTACAGCACGGGTCCAAGTTATTGCCTGATGTCACAATTTTGCGTGAATAACACGATCGGGTTTACCGCCCCCTTCCGGGGCTTCGTCCGGAGAGGGCGGCGGTATCCCCACTCAGGCTGACCTCAGCGACGCAGATCACCGCCCGCCTGGCTACAGTGCGGCGCAGGAAGTGGGTAGTCTCAGACGGACTGCATAAGTTACCGCTTAGTAATCACTCTCAAAGAACCGCCTCGCAGGCCCGAGGAGCCCCCAAATGCAACTCGCCGCGATCATCGTGTCGCTGGTCCTGACCGTGGTCGGCGTGGCGCTGCTCGCACGCGCCATCGGCCAGTTCGTCCGGTATTTCAAGCTCGGCCAGCCCGTGCCCGCCGGCACCCGGACCGACAACCCCTATCAGCGCAGTGTGACGCTGGTGCGGGAGTTCCTCGGCCACACGCGGATGAACCGGTGGGGCATCGTCGGTTTCGCCCACTGGTTCGTGGCGGTCGGCTTCCTGACGCTGCCGCCGACCATCATCACCGCGTACGGCCAGCTCTTCGAGGCCGACTGGACGCTCCCGGTGATCGGCGGCTTCCTGCCGTACGAGCTGTACATCGAGTTCATCGCGGCGATGACCACCCTCGGCATCATCACGCTGATGGCGATCCGCCTCCTGAACCTGCCGTCGCGGCCCGGCCGCAAGTCGCGGTTCGCGGGCTCCAAGATGGGCCAGGCGTACTTCGTCGAGTACGTCATCCTCACCATCGGTCTGGCGATCTACGTACTGCGCGGCCTCGAGGGCGCGCTGCACCACGTGGACCACTTCGAGGCGGCGTACTTCGCCTCGTACCCGCTGATCCTGGCCTTCAAGGGCCTGGGCCTCGGCACGCTCCAGAACCTCGTGTACTTCACCGCGATGGTCAAGCTGGGCACCACCATGATCTGGATGATCACGGTGAGCCTGAACACCAACATGGGTGTCGCCTGGCACCGCTTCCTCGCCTTCCCGAACATCTGGTTCAAGCGGAACGCGACCGGCGGGACGGCCCTCGGCGGGCTCCAGCCGATGACGTCGGGCGGCAAGCCGATCGACTTCACCGACCCCGGTGAGGACGACGTCTTCGGCGTCTCCCAGGTCGAGCAGTTCTCCTGGAAGGGGCTCCTCGACTTCTCCACGTGCACCGAGTGCGGCCGCTGCCAGTCGCAGTGCCCCGCCTGGAACACCGGCAAGCCCCTCTCCCCCAAGCTCCTCATCATGTCGCTGCGCGACCACGCGCACGCCAAGGCCCCGTACCTGCTGGCCGGCGGCGGCAAGACCATGGAGGGCGAGGAGAAGGCGAGCGAGGAGCAGCTCAAGGACGTGCCCGCCGCCGCTCTGGCGGAGGCCGAGCGTCCGCTGATCGGCACCCTCGAAGAGAACGGCGTCATCGACCCCGACGTCCTGTGGTCCTGCACCACCTGCGGCGCCTGCGTCGAGCAGTGCCCGGTCGACATCGAGCACGTCGACCACATCGTCGACATGCGCCGCTACCAGGTGATGATCGAGTCCGCGTTCCCGTCCGAGGCGGGCACGATGCTCAAGAACCTGGAGAAGAAGGGCAACCCCTGGGGGCTGGCCAAGAAGCAGCGCCTGGAGTGGACCAAGGAGGTCGACTTCGAGATCCCGGTCGTCGGCCGCGACATCGAGGACCTGTCCGAGGTCGAGTACCTCTACTGGGTCGGCTGCGCCGGAGCCCTGGAGGACCGCGCCAAGAAGACCACCAAGGCCTTCGCCGAGCTGCTGCACATCGCGGGCGTCAAGTTCGCGATCATGGGCGGCGACGAGAAGTGCACCGGTGACTCCGCCCGCCGCCTGGGCAACGAGCCGCTCTTCCAGGAGCTCGGCATGGAGAACGTCGCCGCGCTGAACATGGCGTTCGGCGAGGATGACGAGGACGAGTCGACGAAGAAGCCGAAGTCGGCCAAGAAGATCGTCGCGACCTGTCCGCACTGCCTCAACACCATCGGCAACGAGTACCCGCAGCTCGGCGGCGACTACGAGGTCATCCACCACACCCAGCTGCTCCAGCACCTCGTCGACGAGGGCAAGCTGGTCCCGGTCACGCCGGTCGAGGGCATCATCACGTACCACGACCCCTGCTACCTGGGCCGCCACAACAAGATCTACACGCCTCCGCGCGAGATCATCGGCAAGGTGCCGGGCCTGCGGAACGAGGAGATGCACCGCCACAAGGAGCGCGGCTTCTGCTGCGGCGCCGGTGGTGCGCGGATGTGGATGGAGGAGCGGATCGGCAAGCGCATCAACAACGAGCGTGTCGACGAGGCTCTTTCGCTGAACCCGGACATCGTGTCGACCGCCTGCCCGTTCTGCCTCGTCATGCTGACCGACTCGGTCAACGGCAAGAAGAACGACGGCAAGGCGAAGGAGTCCATCCAGGTCGTCGACGTCGCCCAGCTGCTGCTCGACTCCGTCAGGACGCCCCTCGACCCGGCCGGCGAGGCCGAGGCCGAGAGCGCGCCGGAGCCCGAGCCCGTGAAGTAACGGGCACGGCCCCGTCACGGAGCACCCCATGCCCCTGGTTCAGCCCAGGGACATGGGGTGCCGTCGTTTCCGGATCCCCTCACACCGGGCCGACCTACTCGTTGATTTCTTCTGTGTCAAGTCCCGAACTGTCGGAACATGACCTTTCTGCGCGCTGCGGGCTTACTTGAAGTACGGGCTCACCGGAAACACCGGAAAGCAAATGGGGGCCCGGCCGGGCACGAAGGGTGCCTTCACTTCAGAAGGAGAAAGCCATGATGAGCAAGACGCGCAGCAATGAGAAAGTCCGCCCCAAGTACCGTCTGGGAATGGCGGTGGCGGCCGCGTCGGCGGCGGTGGTCGCCGGAGGTGTCATTCTGCCGGCCGCCGTCGCGTCGGCGGCCCCGATGCCCAAGATGCCGCCCACGGCCCCGGGGCACCACGCCAAGGAGCAGAAGAAGCCTTGCGGTAAGAAGCCTGGCAAGGGCCACAAGAAGAGTGGCAAGAAGTATTCCTGCAAGGCCAACAACCGCACGTACTACTTCGAAGAGCACTGCAGCTGCTACTACTACACAGAAAACGACCACAACTACTACTGGGACGACCACTACAACTCCTACTACGTAGTGCAGTACAACCACAAGTACTACTGGGACTACCACTACGACTGCTACTACGTGGTGGAAAAGCACTGCAAGTACTACTACTGGAACACGTACAAGGAGTACAACTACTGGGAGAAGCACAAGGACGACAAGTGCTACTGGAACGAGAAGGACACGAAGAACTGGAAGGAGGAGAACTGGGTCGAGAAGCACGACACGGATAAGAAGCCGGGGGACGAGGGTCCGGAAAAGGGTCCGGACGGGACCAAGCCGGGCACCGAGGACGGCAACGGCAAGGAGCACGAGGAGGGCACCGAGGACGACACCGGCAAGGGCCACGAGGAAGGCACCGAGGACGACACCGGCAAGGGCCACGAGGAAGGCACCGAGGACGACACCGGCAAGGGCCACGAGGAAGGCACCGAGGACGACACCGGCAAGGGCCACGAGGAAGGCACCGAGGACGACACCGGCAAGGCCCCGGACGAGAAGACCGAGGACGACACCGGCAAGGCGCCCGACGAAGGCACGGAGCAGGCCCCGGACGACGGCACCGGCAAGGCCCCCGACGAGGGCACGGAGCAGGCCCCGGACGACGACGCCGGCAAGGCCCCGGACGAGGGCACCCAGGACGACACCGGCAAGGCCCCCGACGAGGGCACCGAGCAGGCCCCGGACGACAACGCCGGCAAGGCCCCGGAGGAAGGCACGGAGCAGGCCCCGGACGACAACACCGGCAAGGCACCCGAGGAAGGCACCGAGCAGGCCCCGGACGAGGGCACCGAGCAGGCACCGGAGGAAGGCGCCGAGCAGGCACCGGACACGGGCACCGAGCAGGCCCCGGACCAGGGCACCGAGCAGGCCCCGGAGGAAGGCACCGAGCAGGCACCGGACACGGGCACCGAGCAGGCACCGGACCAGGGCACCGAGCAGGCACCGGAGGAAGGCGCCGAGCAGGCCCCGGACGCGGGCACCGAGCAGGCCCCGGACCAGGGTGTTGCCGACACGGGTGCGGGTACCGACACGGGTGCGGGCGCTGACCAGGGTGGAGGCGCCGACGCAGGAGCCGGCGACGCAGGAGCCGCCGAGTAAGGGGTCGGTTCGACGCCCCGGTCACGGCACCACGGGCGGTGGGGTGAAGGTCCTGAGGACCTTCACCCCACCGCCGATTTAGCGTTGTCTGCCGCCGTACTAGTCCTTTTGGCCCCCGCCGATGAACTTCTGCACCTCGGCGGGCAGGTCCCCGTCCTCTTCGTACATCGCGTAGAGCCGGGCGCCGTGCGGTGAGTCGCCGACCGCGATCGCGACGCCGGTGTCGAGCCCCTCGACCTCGTACGCGGTCATATCGAACCGCGTCTCCTCCTCGCTCTCTCCGCCCGTGTCGTCGCAGGGCGGCCGGCCCGCCGCGCCCGCCTCGGCCCCGACCGTGAACTCGACATCGCCGACGCTCAGGTAGGTGCGGTGATCGAACTCCATCACGTCGTCGCAGGACCCCGCGCTGACACCACCGCCGTCCGACGGCATACACCCGACGGCCAGGGCGGCGAGAGCCGCCGCGGCCAGTACGGCCCTCATGGACGTTGAACCGGTCATCACTGCGTCCTTCCGGTGGAAGAGCAAGAGGAGAAGAGCAAGAGGAGTGAGACGAACAAGCAGGCGAGAAGAGCGGGCAGGGCAGTAGAACGACGCCGAACGACCCGGCCGGGTTCGCGAAGCGCCGGCGCAACCTTTCGCGCGCCTCCCGAGTCACCCCCGAGAGCCCCTGCTCCGACCCGGCCCCCACTCCCACCCCCGACCGCACCCCCGCACCTCCGCACCCCCGGCCCGCACCCCAACTCCCCGTCTGGAACCGCCATGCGCACGCGCCGCCGACCGACCGCCGCCGCCGTCCTGGGCTGCGCCCTGCTGTTCACCGCCGCGGCGTGCGCCTCGGACGAACCCTCCGACAGCGACCGCCCCCAGCGCCCCACCGCCGGAAAGGCCGCCGCGCACCCCGACTCCGGTGACTTCAACGGCGACGGCTTCGACGACTTCGCGGACATCGTGGAGTCGACGTCCAAGGACAAGGAGAAGTACGCCGCCACGCTGGTCGTCGTCTACGGCTCGCGCGAAGGGCTCAACACCGCCACCGCGCAGCGGACTCCGGCGGGCAGCCGGCCGTTCTCGATGTTCATGTCACCGCTGCTGCGCACCGACCTCGACGGCGACGGCTTCACGGACCTGGTCGGCGGCCGCGGCGTGAACGAGACCGTGAGCGAGCCCTTCGCGCTGTTCGGCGGCGCGCACGGACTGGGCCCCGCCAGGCGGCTCGGCCTGCCCGACGGCTTCCGCCCGCTGGCCGCCGCCGACTTCGACGGCGACGGCTCCGTGGACCTGCTCGACGGCGGCCACGGCGGCTCCGGTGATCCCAACTCCACCGGCAAGGGCAGCGACGGCCTGCTCCTGTACGGCCCCTTCGACCGCGCCGGAAAACCGAAGCGGCAGGCCGTGCTCGACCTCGGCCAGCACGGCTACGCCACCCCCGCCACAGCCACCACCGGCGACTTCGACGGCGACGGCAGGGCCGAGGTGGTGTTCACGTACTCCTTCGACCCCGAGGAGGACGAGACCGCGCCCGCGGACCTGCACGGCGTCGGCTACTACGAGGGCGGCGGGCGGGGTCTGGTCCGGGACACCCGTCAGGAGGCCCGCATCGGGGCCCTGGCGGGAACCGACGACGGCCTGCGCACGCCGGTCGCCGGCGACGCGGACGGCGACGGGCTCACCGATCTGCTGGTGCCCACCCAGCTGGCCGTGGCCCCCGCGGACATGCCCGGCGCGGGCGGTGCCCTGACGATCCTGTACGGGGCGAAGTCCGGCCTGAACACCGGCCGGAAGGAGACCGTGATCGGCGGCATGGACACCGCCGACCGGCGCCGCGTCGACTTCGGCTCCTCGCCCTCCGTCGGCGACGTCGACGCCGACGGCAAGCCGGACATCGTGGTGAACACCCCGGGCTTCCGGCGGCACGACGGCAAGGTGACGCTGCTGCCCGGCGGCGCGGACGGGGCCCAGTCCCTGGCCGGCGAGCAGGTGGTCGACGCCCGGACCGGCGGCCTGCCCGGCACCCCGAACCCGTACTACTGGAACGCCTTCGGCCACCGGCCCCCGCTGCTCGACGTCGACGACGACGGCCACGCGGACGCGGTCGTCTTCGGGCCGCTCTACGAGAAGCGGAAGGGCGCGTACCTGGTCCTGCGGGGCACGGACGACGGCTTCGACCCGAAGAAGGTCCAGCTCTTCACGCCCGACGCCATCGGCGTACCGCTGCGGCTGAAGTAGGACCGGTTCACCTCGTGGACATCCGCACACAACCCTTCGTACGCGTCGCGAGTCACACACAGGAATCCTGACCCCTGGCATTGGGAGAGTCTCGTGCGTGCAAAGAAGCTGGCTGTCGCGGTGGGCGTGGCCGCCCTCGCCGCGACGGGACTCACCCTGCCGCTCGCCGGATCCGCGGCCGCCGTGTCCACGCTCAAGGACGACTTCAACGGCGACGGCTACGCGGACCTCGCCGTCGGCGTGCCCGACGCGACCGTCGCGGGCCACGCCAGGGCCGGTTACGTGCACGTGCTCTGGGGCGGCCCCCAGGGCCCCGGCACCGCCGGCTCGACCACGCTCAGCCAGAACACCGCCGGGATACCGGGCCACGCCGAGGCCACGGACCTGTTCGGCCAGGCGGTCGCGACGGCGGACGTCGACGGCGACGGCTACGGGGACCTGCTGGTCGGCGCGCCCGGCGAGTCCCTCACCGACAGCGCGCACGACGCGCAGGGCACGATCACCGTCGTACGCGGCTCCGCGTCCGGCTTCCGCACGGACGCGATGCTCGCCATGAAGGGCGCGTACGGCGACGAGCGCGTCGGCGGCCTCCTCACGACCGGCGACTACGACCACGACGGGGACGTCGACCTCGCGCTCGGCGTCAGCGGCGAGGAGGGCGGCGCGCTCCTGTTCCGCCCCGGCCCGCTGGCGTCCCCGGCCGCCACCACCCTCCTCGACGGCTATGACTTCGGCGGCCCGGGCGCCCTGGCCACCGGCGACTTCGACGGCAACGGCACGGACGACGTCGCGGTCACCTGGTCCGGCATGGAGCTGTACGGCACGAGCGTCTGGTCCTGGTCGGGCGGCAGCGCGGCCGAGTCCCGGCGCACCGGCGACTACGCGGTGTCGCTCGCGGCGGCCGACCTGGACGGCGACGGCGCGGACGACCTCGTCCTCGGCCAGAAGCACGACAACCCCGAGGCCGACGAGCCCTCGCCGTGCCCCGACGAGTCGAGCGGAGCGGTGCTGATCCGCTTCGGCGGGGCAGACGGCGCGGGCGGGGCGAGCGGGGAGTCCGGCCGGAAGACCTGCCTCTCGCAGTCGTCCGAGGGCGTCCCCGGCACCGCCGAACCGGGCGACGCGTGGGGCGCGTCCGTGGCGGCGGCCGACCTCGACGGCGACGGGGCGCCCGAACTGGTCGTGGGCGCGCCCGGCGAAGGCGTCGGCTCGCTCAAGAGCGCGGGCTCGGTCACCGTCCTCGACGGCACGGGCGAGGGCCCGTTGTCCGGCGGCGTCACGTACACCCAGAACACGCCGGGCATCCCCGGCACGGCGGAGACGGCGGACCGTTTCGGCGCGACGCTGACGGCGGGCCCGTACCACCCGGGCGGGCGGCCGGACCTGGCGATCGGCGCTCCCGGCGAGAACGCGGCGAAGGGCGGCGTCTGGTACGTACCGACGACGGACGACGCCCGCCCGGCCGGCGCCCGCGCCCTGACCCCGAAGGCGCTCGGCCTGTCCGGCGCGAAGGGGTTCGGCTCGGCGCTGGCTCCCTGAGGGCCGGCCGCCCAGGACCGGCGAGTGGGGTGCGGCACGGCCCTCCCCGGGCGGCACCCCACTCGCCTCACACACCTCACTGGCCTCACAGGCCTGGAACACCTCACGCGCCTGGAACACCTCACAGGCCCAACTCGCCTTACAGGTTGCCTCGTCCCTCAAAAATTTTCCTGTTTCACGTACAACCCTTACCGATCACGATCGGTCTCCTGATCGCCGAACAGCTCGCCATGCCCAGGACAACTCCAGGCAAATTCGGGCGGTACGGCACCCCATTGACTGTGGACGCCTGCCAGGCGTCCCCGCATGCCCAGGAGAATCCCGCATGCACAAGCACCTGCGACTCGCTCTCGCGACGGCCGCCGCGGCCACGCTGACGAGCGGTCTGCTCACGTTCACGGCCGTCACGGCGACGGCCGCGGACTCCACCACGGTCCCGCAGGCCGACTTCAACAACGACGGCATCGGCGACGTCGTCGTCTCGGCGCACGGCGCCTATGTGAACGGACGCCAGGGCGCCGGCCAGATCGTCGCCCTCTACGGCAGCGCCACCGGCGTGTCGTCCGCCAAGCGCACCACGATCAGCCAGAACACCACCGGTGTCCCGGGCACCGCCGAGGCCGGGGACGGCTTCGGCGGCGAGACGGCGTACGCCGACTTCAACGACGACGGGTACGACGACCTCGCCGTGGCCACCCCGTGGGAGAAGGTCGGCACCGACACCAACGGCGGTGCCCTCAGCATCCTCTGGGGCTCGGCGAGCGGCCTCACCGGCAAGGGAGTCGACGTCCCGGACCCGGCCGTCTCCTCGCACGACTACTGGGGCAAGGACCTGGCGGCCGGTGACTTCGACGGCGACGGCAAGGCCGACCTGGCCGTCGGCAGCTCGGCCAGCACGATCTACGTCTACAAGGGCGGCTTCAGCTCCACCGGTACGCCGGGCGGCCGCACCACGATCAAGCCGCCGATCGTGTCGGGCAGCGGCACCGACCCGTACGGTCCGATGAGCCTCACCGCCGGCGACGTGAACGGCGACCACCGCACGGACCTGATCGTCGACGGCTACGAGACCCAGACCGACTACGGCTGGAACACGAACTACTTCGTGCCCGGCACCGCGAGCGGTCTGAACGTGGCGTCCGCCCAGGCCCTCAAGCCGGGCATCGTCACGGGCATCGGCGACATCAACGGCGACGGCTTCGGCGACATCGTCAGCGGCGCCGGCTGGGACCACACCACCACCGACGGCACGACCGTCCCGGACTCCGCCGACGGCGGCAAGGTGAACATCACCTACGGCTCCGCGTCCGGCCCCGCCTCGACCGCGGGAGTCACCCAGAACACCGGCAGCGTGCCCGGCACCTCGGAGAAGGGCGACGGCTTCGGCTGGGACCTGGACCTGGGCGACGTCAACGGTGACACCTACCAGGACGTGGTCGTCAGCGCCCCGAACGAGGACATCGGCGGCGTCACCAACACGGGCATCGTCACCGTCCTGTACGGCTCGGCGAGCGGCATCAACACCGCCTCCGGCACGCAGGCCTTCGCCCAGAGCACCGCGGGCGTCCCCGGCAGCGACGAGAAGGGCGACCTCTTCGGCGCGGACGTGAAGCTCGACGACGTGAACGGCGACGGCAGGGCCGACCTGCTCGTGGGCTCGTACGAGAACAGCGCCAACGGCGCGGTCACCTACCTGCCCTCCAGCGGCACGAAGATCACCACGACCGGCTCCCGCACCCTTTCCCCGAGCACCTCGGGCGTCTCGACGACGGGCACGCCGCAGTTCGGCGCCCTCTTCGCCGACTAGGCGCTCCGCTGGAGGTGCCGCGATGTGCCGTCGGTCGTCCGCTGTGCCGTCGGTCGTCCGCTGCACCACCGTGGCCGGTCGCGCCGTTCCCCGCGCCCCTTCGGGGCGCTGGCGGACCGCGGCGGCCCGACCTGATCAGCCCGTCCCGCCCGGTCAGGGCCCGCACCCACCGGGTGCGGGCCCTCTCCCGCCCCGGAGTCTCTTCCTCCCACCCCGGAGTCCCTTTTGCGCAAGCGCACCCTTCTCCTGGCCGCCACGCTCACCACCGGCCTCCTCAGCGCCCTCCCCGGCTCCGCCTTTGCGGCCCCCTCCGGCCTGACCGGCGACTTCAACGGGGACGGGTTCGGCGACATCGCCTTCGCCGCGCCGTACGCCAAGGTCGGCGACCAGGGCATGGCCGGCTATGTGGCCGTCGTCTACGGCAGCGCGACCGGCCTCGACCCCGCCAACCGCACGGTGATCGACCAGAGTTCGGCCGGCGTGCCCGGCACCCCCGAGGCGGAGGACACCTTCGGCTCCGCGCTCGCGATCGCCGACTTCGACGGCGACGGCTACGCGGACCTCGCGGTCGGCGCCTCGGGCGAGGACGTCGACAGCGACATCGACGGCGGTACGGTCGCGATCCTGTGGGGCGGTGCGAGCGGCCTCGCGGGCGGTACGACGGTCAAGGACCCGGCGGCGTCCGCGCACGACGAGTGGGGCCGTGTCCTGACGGCGGGCGACTTCGACGGCGACGGCGCGGCGGACCTGGCGTCCGGCACGACCGCCTCGCACGCGTATGTCGTCAGGGGCGGCTTCACCCGGTCCGGCACGACCGGCAGCGCGCAGCGGATCGGCCTGCCCCAGACGGCGAAGTACGGCATCGACGCCATCAAGGCGGGGGACACCAACGGCGACAAGAAGGCCGACCTCGTCCTCACCTACCGCACCGCCCTGAACGAGGACGGTTCCGGCGACTGGTCCAAGGGCGTCGCCTACCTGGGCACGTCCGGGGGCCTGGAGACCTCCGTACCGCGCGGCCTGAACGGCGGCACCACCATCGCGATCGGCGACATCGACGGCGACGGCTACGGCGAGATCGCCCTCGGCAACGTCTTCAGCACGGAGGACGACCACACGGGCAGCCTCGGCGGCAAGGTCACCGTCATCCGCGGTTCCGAGGGCGGCCCGGTCAACGGCGACGCGCCCATGGCCGAACTCACCCAGGACTCCCCCGGCGTACCCGGCGCCGACGAAGCGGGCGACGGCTTCGGCAGCGCCGTCTCCATCGGCGACATCGACGGCGACGGCTACGGCGAACTGGCCGTCGGCGTCATCTTCGAGGACATCGACGGCATCGAGGACACCGGCTCCACGGTCCTCCTGAAGGGCTCGGCCGCCGGCGTCTCACCCACCGGTGCCCGCACCCTCTCGCAGGCCTCCTCCGGCGTCCCCGGCACCGCCGAGGCGATGGACTACTTCGGCTCCGACGTCCTGCTGAAGGACGTCACGGGCGACGGCAAGGCGGACTACACGGTCTCCGCGACCTTCGAGGGCGAGGGCGTCGGCGCGGTCACCGCGATGCTCTCCGACGGCACCGGCATCTCCCCCGACGGCGACCGCGGCTTCGGCCCCACCGCCTTCGACCGCCCGGCCACGTACGGCGCGTTCGGCGCGAACCTCATCGGCTGACACCCCGCCCCTGACCTTCTCCACGCACTCGAGGAAACAGCAACCGCCATGCGCATACGCCCCGCCGCACTCGCGGCACTGACGGCCGCCGCCCTCACCGGCGCGCTCCTCGCCACCACGGGTTCCGCCTCGGCCGCCCCCTCCGGCCTGGTGGGTGACTTCAACGGCGACGGCTTCCAGGACGTCGCTGCGGGCGCCCCCTTCGCCACGGCGGGCGGCAAGTTCGACGCCGGTTCGGTGGCCGTCGGATACGGATCGGCCACCGGCCTCGGCACCAGGAAGTCCATCGACCAGGGCACCTCCGGCGTCCCGGGTTCGGCCGAGGAGGAGGACGGCTTCGGCCGGTCGACCGCGGTCGGCGACCTCAACGGCGACGGGTACAGCGACCTCGCCGTCGGAGCCCCGTACGAGAAGGTCGGCGACGACACCAACGGCGGCGCCGTGGTGATCGTCTGGGGCTCGGCGAGCGGTCTGTCGGGGGCCACCACGGTCAAGGACCCGGCCGTCTCCCAGCACGACTACTGGGGCGCGAGCCTCGCCGTCGCCGACTTCACCGGCGACGGCAAGGCCGACCTCGCCGTCGGTGCCTCCGGCACCACCCAGTGGATCATCAAGGGCGGCTTCACCAAGGCGGGTGCGACCGGCGCGAAGCTCACGTACACGCTCCCCTTCGCCGCCGCGCGCCTTGTGAACCTGACCGCCGGAAAGGTCAACGGCGACGGCAAGGCCGACCTGGTCGTCGGCGCCGGGAAGAAGCTCGGCTCCGAGCGCTATCTGGACCGCAACTTCCTCTACTACGGCACCACGTCGGCCCCCGCCCGGCAGCTGGAGCTTCCCTACGGCAAGAGCACCGCCATCGGCGACCTCGACCAGGACGGCTACGGCGACATCGTCATCGGCGAGACGGAGAGCGCGACCGAGGGCGACCTGGGCTCGACGGGCCGGAGCGCGCTCTCGTACGGCACCGCCACCGGCGTGAAGCCGGCCGTGGAGCTGTCGGACGGCGCGTACGGCCGCCCGTCGATCGGCGACATCGACGGCGACGGCTTCCCGGAGCTGGCCGTGGGCGCCCCGGCGAGCGGCGCCGCGGCCGACTACGCGGGCGCGGTCGTCGTCCACCGGGGCACCGCGGACGGGCCCGGTTCCGTCGTGACGCTCACCCAGGACACCGCGGGCATCCCCGGCACCGCCGAGACCAACAACTTCTTCGGCACGGCCACCCTGCTCACCGACGTCACGGGCGACGGCCACGCGGACCTCGTCGTCGGCTCGGACACCGAGAACGACGGCAACGGCCTGCTCACCTTCCTGAAGGGCACCGCCGACGGCGTCACCACCGCCGGCGCCACGAACTACAGCCCGAGCGCCTTCGGAATGTCCACGGCGTACTACCCCCAGCTCGGCATGTACCTGGCGGGCTGACACCCGCACCCTCGGGGGCGCCCGGCCGGGCGCCCCCCTCCCCCCTCCCCGGCTGACCACCGCTCGAAGGGACACCTCATGCGCAGCCGCACCCTCCTCCTGGCCGCCACCCTCACCACCGGCCTCCTCACCACCCTCCCCACCACCCCCGCCTCCGCCGCCCCCTCGGGCCGGTCGGGCGACTTCAACGGGGACGGGTACCGCGACGTCGCGATCGCCGCCCCCGCCGCCAAGGCCGGCGGCAAGGCGTGGGCCGGGCAGGTCGCCGTCGTCTACGGCACGGCGAGCGGCCTGAACCCGGACAAGCGGACGGTCATCAGCCAGAACACCGCGGGCATCCCGGATTCGGCCGAGGCCGACGACGGTTTCGGCTCCCAGGTCGCGACGGCCGACCTGAACCGCGACGGCTACGCGGACCTGGTGATCGGCACCCCCGAGGAGGACTCGGGCAGCCTGGAGTCGGCCGGCACGGTCGTCATCGTCTGGGGTTCCGCGTCCGGACTCTCCGGCGGTACGACGGTCAAGAACCCCGAGCCGCAGTACGGGAGTTCCTTCGGGCTGAGCATCGCGGCGGCCGACTTCACCGGCGACGGAAAGCCCGACCTCGCCGTCTCCACGCAGAGTTCCACCGGAAGCCGTTACAAGATCCGTCTGATCCGCGGCCCGTTCACCAAGTCCGGCTCGACGGGCCGTGTCTCCTCGTACTCCCCCGGGGTCGACAAGCCGCGACTGACCGCGGGCAAGGTCGACAAGAACGCCAAGGCGGACCTCGTCGTCACCGGCCGGAAGACCAACAGCGAACACCTCGCCGCCGCCGCCTTCTACAAGGGCACGTCGAACGGCCTGACCAAGGGCGCCGCCCTGCGCGCCGGTACGACGGCGGCGATCGGTGATCTCGACGGCGACGGGTACGGGGACATCGTCCTCGGCAACCCCGACGAGCCCCACAACGAGCCCTCGGGCTCCAAGGGCGGCGAGATCAGCGTCGTCTACGGCACGTCGACGGGCCCCAGCGGCAGCCGTCGTACGACGCTGACGCAGAGCAGCGCGGGAGTGCCGGACTCGCCCGAGTACGGCGACGACTTCGGCGAGGCGGTGGCGGTCGGGGACCTCGACAAGGACGGCCGGGCGGACCTGGCGATCGGCGCGCCCGGCGAAGCCTTCGGCGACGACGCGCACTACGTCTCCAGCGCGGGTGCGATCACCCTGCTGCGGGGCTCGGCCTCGGGTCTCACGACCACCGGCGCGGTGTTCCTCACCCAGGACAGCCCCGGCGTCCCGGGCGCCGTGGAGTCCGTCGACAGCTTCGGCTCCCAGCTGCTCGCCTCGGACGTCAACGGCGACGGCCACGCCGACCTGACCGCGATCGCCGCGCAGGAGAACGACCCGGCGGGCGCCGCGTGGCACCTGCCCGGCGCGACCGGCTCCCTCTACTCCACCACCACCGCGACGACCTTCGGCCCGACCCACCTCGGCCTCTCCACCGCCCAGGCCGGAGCCTTCGGCTCGGACCTCGCGGGCTGACCCAAAGGACCCCACACGCATGCGCAGCACAACGGCACTCGCGGCCCTCCTGACCACGGCCTTAACCCCACTGTCCCTGCCGACCCCGGCCTCGGCGGCCCCCGCGACGTACGCGGACGACTTCAACGGGGACGGGTACCGCGACCTCGTCGTCGGCGCCCCCGATGCCACCGTCTCGGGCAAGGAGTCGGCGGGCGCCGTCGTCGTCCTCTACGGCTCGGCGTCCGGCCCCGGCACAACCAAGAAGCTGCTGATCTCGCAGAACGCCACGGGAGTCGAGGGCGCGGCCGAGGCGGGCGACGGCTTCGGCTCCTCCGTGGCCTCCGCCGACCTGGATGCCGACGGTTACGCCGACCTGCTCGTCGGAGCGCCCTACGAGGACGTGACCGGTGCGAAGACCCGGGGCAGCGTCACCGTGCTGTGGGGCGGCGCGCAGGGCCTGAAGGGCAGCGCCGTCCTGCCGGCCCCGAGCCCCTTCTCGGACGGCGACACCAAGGGCTGCTCGTACGGCACCGGAGTAGCGGCGGTCAATCCGAAGGCCGCGCCGGGCGCCGCCGAGGTCTCCGTGGCGGGCTGGTGCGCCGGTCTGCGCCTGACCGGCCCGTTCACCCGGGCCGGCAAGCCGGCCCGCACCAGCCTGAGAACGGCCACCCCGTCGCTCGACGACGCGGCCCTGGGCGACCTCGACGGCAACGGACGCCCCGAGTCCGTCGACATCAGCGTGGGCCTGTCCGACCACCCTTCCGGGGGCGTGTACGTCAACCCCCCGGCCTCGTCCGCCTCCCCGCTCTCCACCGACGGTGACAACGTGGCCTTGGGTGACGTCAACGGCGACGGCTACGGCGACCTGGTCGTCGGCGACCCCGGTGACACGGTCATCGACGGGACTCCACAGGAGGGCACCGGCCACAAGGGCGGCCAGATCGCGATCTGGCCGGGCGGGGCACACGGCATCGACGCCACCGCCGAGCCGATCCTGATCCACCAGGACACTCCGGGCGTGCCGGGTTCCGCCGAGTCCTACGACTCCTTCGGCGCCGACGTGAGCGTCGCGGACGTCAACGGCGACGGCTATGGCGACATCGCGGTGGGCGTGCCCGGTGAGCGCCTCGGCTCGGCCCGTAGTGCCGGGTCCGTGATTCTCGTCCCGGGTCGGGCGGGTGGCCCCACAGGCGCCGGCTCCACCACGATCACCCAGAACTCCACCGCCGTACCGGGCACCGCCGAGAGGGGCGACACCTTCGGCTCGACCGTCCGCCTCACCGATCTCACCAAGGACGGCAAACCCGACCTGGTGGTCGGCGCACCCGGCGAGGACAACTCCACCGGCGGCATCTGGGTGTTCAAGGGAACCACGACCGGCCCGTCCCTGAGGAACTCGTACAGCGTCATGGGCAACGCGGTGGGGCTCCCCAAGGAGCACTACACCAACTGGTCCTCCGTGCAGTCCTCTTGACCGTTCCCGTCAGCTCCTGGAAACGCCCGACACGACAGGATCAGCGACGCGAGCGTATGTGACGTATGAGGGCGGCGAGCCCGGTCGCGGTGGTGGTCACCACCGTGCCGGGCTCTTCGCTTTCGCGGAGCCGCAGGGCTCCTTGGGTGGCGGCGACCTCAAGGCAGTTGGGCGCGTCCTCGTCGCTGGAGAACGACGACTTCTGCCACACGCTTACCGCCGCCATGTGAGGGCCTTTCAGGTGTGCTGAGCCAGCCGGTGTACGAAGTCCCTCGACTCTACGACTCCCAGAGCGGCCCGCTCCACGTCGTCGATGACCCTCCGGTACCGGCTGAGCTGCGCCTCCGCATCCAGGAATGTCCCTCCGTGCGCGCTGTCGAGAAGGACGGTGTCCAACTGCTCCACAGGACCACCCGCGATGAGCATCGCGTTACCGATCCTGGTGAAGCCGTCCAAGTCGAACGGCACGACCCTGAGCGTGACTTGCGCGCGCTCGGACTGCTCCACGATGTGCAACAGCTGTCTGCGGGCAACCTTGCGATCGGCGACCCTGACGCGCAACGCCGCCTCATGGATGACCACTTCATAGCGGACCTTGTCCAGCACCCCTTGCCGACGCAGCCGGAACTCGGTTCGTGCGTCCACCTGCTCCTCGGAGAACCCCGAGACGGACGCGGCGTACATCGCCCGTACCTGCTCCTCGGTTTGCAACAGCCCCGGGATGTGCACGCTCTCGAACGACCTCAAGCGCGCTGCGTGATGCTCCAGTTCGGCCAAATCGAGGAAGCTCGGCGGAAGTTGACCGCGGCACTCGGCCCACCACCCGCGTACACGCTCGTTCGCCATGGCTACCAGAGCATCGACGTACTCGGTGTCGTCACACGCGTACTGGCTCGCGAGGTACCGCACCCGCTCCTCGCTCACCCCGACGCGCCCCGCCTCCGTCATGGAGATCTTGCTCTCGGCAATGCCCGCCGCCTGGGCGGCCTCCCTGGCGGTCAGCCCCGCCCGCTCCCGGAGCTTTCGCAGCTCCGCGCCAAGCCGTTGCTGGCGCGCGGTGACGATGCTCCGTGCCGGCATATCGCCCTTCCTTCCCAGTAGTTGGGAGCACGAGTATCCCAGTTCAGCTTGACCGGGGTGAAACATCACCCCTACTGTAAGTGACGCGACGCACACACTGCGAAACCTCCGGGGACCCGGAAGCGCACCGCCCCGTCACGCCACGACGGTCGCGACACAGCCACCGCCCGCAGGCCGCCCACCCCTCACGCCCCCACCGGGAGACCCGTATGCCCGCCCCCTGGGAGTACACCCTCTACATCCCCCACGACCCCCGAGCCGTAGGCATCTGCCGCCGCGCGCTCCGCGACATCCTCACCGTCCACCACCTCCCCGCCCTCATCGAACCGGCCGAACTCCTGGCCTCCGAGCTCCTGGGCAACGCCATCCGCCACACGGACGGCCCCGCCGCGCTCAAGCTCAGACAGTCGGGCCCCTCGTTCCGCCTCGGCGCGTGGGACACGGACCCCACGCCCCCGACGACCACCCAGCCGCACGGTGAAACGGGCCGCGGCCTGCACCTCGTCGACGCGTACGCCGACGACTGGGGCTGGTTCCAGGTCAACGGCACGGCGGGCAAATACGTCTGGTGCGAGCTGAAAGCCGTTCCCTTCTGAACACCTGTGCGATTAATGGGTACGGCGCGACCCTGAGCAGTCACTGAATCCGGGCCCGCCGTCCCCTTAGGGGATGTCACAGGTCGGCAGCAAAGCCGGGCCCGTTGCCCCGGGCCCGGCACGTGACTCTTCGGGACCAGGTACGTTCGATTACGTGGCTGGATTCAGGATCGGACGCGGCGACCGGGACAACCGGGCCCCGCAAGGGCGACCGCAACAACACCCGCAGCAGCAGCCGTACGGACAGCAGGCCCCGCAGGGCCCGTCGTACGGCTACCCCGCCGCGCCGCCGCAGCAGCAGTACGGCGGTGCACAGCCGTACGGCGGCCAGCAGGGCTGGCCGCAGCCGGGCGGCGGCGGGCACGGCGAGCCGGAGTACTTCGGCGACGGCGGCGGACAGCAGGGCTACGGCCAGGGGCACCCGCAGAGCCCCGATCCGTACGCGGCGAACAGTCCGGGGCACACCCAGGCGTTCACGGTCGGCGAGGACCCGTACGGCCAGGGCGAGACCTACCGCGCCGGACAGGCCTCCGCCCCGCCCGTCGGACCCCGTCTGCACTGGAAGGACCTGCTGCGCGGCATCGTGCTCGCGCCCAACCAGACCTTCCTCCAGATGCGGGACTACACGATGTGGGGCCCGGCGCTCATCGTGACGTTCCTCTACGGCCTGCTCGCCGTCTTCGGCTTCGACGGGGCCCGCGCGGACGCGATCAACGCGACGCTCTCGAACGCGGTGCCGATCGTCCTGATCACGGCCGTGGCCATGGTGCTGAGCACCTTCATCCTGGGCGTGGTGACCCACACCCTCGCCCGCCAGCTCGGCGGCGACGGCGCCTGGCAGCCCACGGTCGGCCTCTCCATGCTGATCATGTCGCTCACGGACGCCCCGCGCCTGGTCGTCGCGATGTTCTTCGGCGGCGACGCGTCGTTCGTCCAGATCCTGGGCTGGGCGACATGGGTGGCGGCGGGCGCCCTGCTGACGCTGATGGTCAGCCGCTCCCACGACCTCCCGTGGCCGAAGGCGCTCGGCGCGTCGGCGATCCAGCTGATCGCGATCCTGTCGATCATCAAGCTCGGCACGTTCTAGTACGTCCGAGCTACTACGTACGAGCTACCAGGTACGAGAGAGGGGCTCCCGGCGCGACGCCGGGAGCCCCTCTTCTCGCTTGCCGCCTCAGGCGTCGAGAACCTGCCCGGGGCTCTGATCACGGGCGGCTCGACACTCTAGGCCGACTTGACTTGATGACAGTAGTAGTCTGATCCCCGCTCTTGAGGCTGGGGAGGCCTGGACGTGGCACGCCGAGTGGGGATCTACACCCGCATCTCGCGGGACGACGAGGGCGATGCGCTGGGTGTAGCCCGCCAGCACCGAGACTGCGAGCGACTTGCAGATCTCCGTTCCTGGCAGGCCGTGAAGGTCTATGAGGACAACGACGTATCGGCCTACAAGCGCCACGTCGTACGCGAGCAGTTCGAACTGATGCTGAGCGACCTAGGCGCCGGCCTCATCGACGGCATCGTGGCGTACGACCTAGACAGGCTCGCGCGGCAGCCGCGAGACCTCGAGCGGCTGATCGAGATCTTCGATGAGCGCCCACGGCTGGAGTTCGCGACGGTCACCAACGACGTCAACCTCGGAACGCCGGACGGCCGCACCATGTCGCGCATCATGGTCGCCTTCGCCAACAAGTCGTCGCACGATGCCTCGCGCCGCATCAAGCGCAAGCATCTGGAGTTGGCCCAGCAAGGCAAGGACAGCGGCGGACCGGCACCCTACGGATGGCTCAAGGAAGACCGAAGCAAGGTCGACCCGAAAGCAGCCGCAGCCATCCGGGAGGCCCAGCGCGAAATCCTTGCCGGCGTTCGCATCGGCACGATCCGTACGCGCTGGCAGGAGCAGGGCCTGGGCAACCCCCGCGCAGGTACCAAGCGGATGGCTCACCACCACGTCGAGCACATCCTCACGAGCCCACGACTGGTCGGATACCGGACCTATCACGGCGAGGTCCTGAACGACGAGGACGGCCGACCCGTCATGGGCGAGTGGGAAGCGATCAACACGCTCGAAGAATGGGAAGCGGTGTGCGCCGCAGTTGCCGAGCGAAAGCAGAAGCAGCCCGGCAGGTCGCTCGCCCGGAAGTACATGCTGTCGGGTATCGCGCGCTGCGGCCTGTGCAAGACGAAGATCCGAGGCCAGATCAACCAACGTTGGCAGCCAGGTTCCAAAGCGACGAAGTTCACCTATCAGTGCTCAGTCGTCAATGGCGGCTGCGGGAAGGTGGGACGCGTCGGGGAACCAGTAGACAGGCTGATAGCCGAACTCGCACTCGAAGAGCAGCGGGCGAGAGCAGCGGCCACAACCGTTCCGATTGACCAACGGTGGTCACGGAATGCCGAATTGGAGCAGGTCAACGACGACATCACCCAGCTAGTGAACGCCGAGCGGTCGAAGCAGATCACTGTGACCACGCTCTTGCAGCTCCTTCCCGGAAAGGAGCGACAGCGCGATGAACTGAAGTTGGAGCGCGCCCGGTTCTACAAGGAACTGAAGCAGTCCGAGGCCAAGGGCGACGCTGCGAACCTGACTCTGGACGAGTTCTTCGGTCTGCCGATCGAACGGCAGCAGGAGATTGTGCTGCACAGACTGTCAGCCGTGATCATCCACCCAGCAGGCAAAGGCCGGCGAAGGTTCGACCCCAGCCTCATCGAGCCTGTGTGGCGCTGACGATCACGCACGCCCTTGCAAGACGAGCGCACGGCGCACCCATTCCTCGTCACGCTCAGGTGCACGGCGAAGATGCATCTTGATCCACTCGTCCGTGGTCATCCCCTTCTTGTCCCCATCCTTCGGGGATTTCGGCCTCGGTCGTGTCTCCCAACTCCGTGGGGGCGTCAGGGGCTTCGCCGATGCTCGTAAACTCATGACGTGGCATTCATGAGCACCCCGCACTGCTGCTTCCTGTGACAGGAAGGCGCTGAGGGCGATGCCGGACGGCGTCGCCCTCCTTGGTGTGCCTGCTGCGTGAATCACGTTCCCGACACTGCTCGTTCCTTCCTGAGGCAGTGACGCTCTGAGCGCGCGTGCAGGCACGGTCTCTTCCCTTCGCCCTTGCCAGGAGTGCCTCGTGCCCGTGTCGCTTCCCCCTGCCCTCGCACTGTCCCTCGACCTGCTGTGTTGCCCGACGTGCCGCACGCGCCATCTGTACCTCCTCCGCGGCGCACTGCGCTGTCCGGTCGGCCACACCTTCGACATCGCCCGCCACGGCTACGCCGGCCTGCTGACGGGCACACGCGCCACCAGCGGCGATGACACAGCCATGGTCCAGGCCCGGAGCCGGTTCCTGTCCACCGGCACCTACGCGCCCATCCGCAACGTCGGGGCCCGCCTGGCGATCGATACCGCGCCTGAGCAGGCCACGATTGTGGACGTGGGATGCGGCACGGGCTACTACCTGGCCGGCGTACTCGACCGGCTGCCCGGCGCCCGTGGTCTGGGTCTGGACACATCGGTGCGCGCGCTGCGCTCGGCAGCCCGTGCCCACGACCGAGGCGCCGCGGTGGCCTGGGACGTCTTCCGTCCCTTCCCGCTGGCCGACGGGGTGGCCGATGTCGTGCTGGACGTGTTCGCCCCGCGCAACCCGGCCGAGTTCCACCGCGTGCTGCGCCCGACCGGCCGGTTGATCGTGGTCCGTCCCACCGGACGGCACCTGGCCGAGCTGCGCGACCGGCTGCCTGCGATGGTCACGATCGACCCGGCCAAGGAACAGCGCCTGCACCAGGCGCTGGACCCCTTCTTCGAGGCCGCCGTCACCGAAGAGGTGGAATACCCCGCGACCTTGTCCAGGCAGGATGCCCTGGACCTGGTGGCGATGACGCCGAGCGCCCGCCATGTGAGCCGTGCAGACCTCGACGATGACGGCTTCCTGTCCGACCAGGTCACCGTCTCCGTGCTGGCCACCGCCTACCAGCCTCGGTGACCACGAGCGGGCGCATGCGCCTGCTGACTGACGAACAGTGGGCTCGCCTGGTGCCCTGCCTTCCCCACAACACGGGGAAGGCAGGGTGTCCGTTCGCCGATCACCGGCGCATCGTCGAAGGGATCATCTACCGGTACCGCACCGCAATCCCCTGGAGAGATCTGCCCCGCGAAGCGTTCGGTCCATGGCAGACGGTGTCGAAGCGCCCTCGCAGGTGGGCAGCGGACGGCACCTGGGACACGGTTCTGGCGCAGCTGACCGCCCAGGCGGACTCGATCCACAGAGTCGACTGGACGGTCTCGGTCGACTCGACGATCAACCGGGCCCACCAGCACGCCACGAACACGGTCCGGCCGGAGAAGGACACCGGCGCCGCCACCTGCCGCAGCAAGACCGAAGTTCCTGCCACCAGGAGTGAGCCGGCGGGCCACGCCATAGGCCGGTCCCGCGGGGGCCTGACGACCAAAATCCATCACGCCGTGGACGGCAACGGCCGCCCGCTGGCCGTCGTAGTCACTCCGGGCCAGGTCCACGACGCGCAGGTCCTGCCCCTTCTGCTGGGCGACATCCGGGTTCCGCGACTCGGCCGCGGCAGGCCGCGCACTACACCGGACGCCCTGCTCGCAGACAAGGCGTACTCCTCGAAGCAGGTCCGCGCGGACCTCGCGGCCCGTGGCATCCGCACCGTGATCCCTGAACGCGCCGATCAGCAGGCCAACCGCAAGAGAAAGGGCTGCAGCGGCGGACGCCTCCCGCGCTATGGACACCGAGACCTACAAGCGTAGGAACCTCGTGGAACGATCTTTCAACCTGCTCAAGCAGTGGCGGGGCCTGGCCACCCGATATGACACTCGTGATCGTCTATCGCTCTGCAGCCGTACTGGCGGCCGTCATCACCTGGCTACGAAGTTGAGAGACACGGCCCAGCCGCCGCACCCGAGATGCACACCACCAGCCCGCACAGTGGGCCGGCGCCGGGCTCGGGACTCGGGGCTTCGCTCCTGCCTTCGGCCCGCGCCGCCCCGGCCCCGGCCCCGCGCCACCACATGCCCCAAGGTGATCGCCGATTCAGGCACTGGGCACCAGGGCCGATGCACCGGACCGAACCTGATTCCACACCCGTCCCACATGCCAGACCGCATCTGATAGAGCGCCGTCGCATGGCAGGCAGCAGGGGGTGCGCGTACAGACTGCCTGGGGCGACGGTGGACGGGGCAAGTGGTGGGACGGGGCAAGTGGTGGGACGGGAGTGATATTCGACCCGCGGTAACTAAGAGTGCAGAGATAGGCACTTATCGCTACCGGGCACTGAGGCCCCCGTAGCGTCATCTCAGGGTCTCTGACCAGCGGAAACATCGGGCGGGTAGCCGCTACCAGTGCCTGAATACCGCCAGGAACGGCTAGGAACCGCTAGGGCCGACTAGAGCTAGCCGGGGCTAGGGTAGATATAGTGGCCAAGCAAACTGGGTTGGCCAAGCGCGTTTGACCAAATGAGTTTGGTCAAATAACCCAGACTCCAAGCCCTCCAGCACGGAGGCCCGGCCCTGGTGGCTAGACCAGGCCCGGGCCCGTGCATGGAGTTATCGAAGCGGGTCCGGCCGAGTATCAGACGGTCGGGCCCGTTTCGCTTGGGCCCTGTCTTCCGGCACCACCTCGCTGCGCGGCACTACCGCGCGAGCTGCTCCACACAGCCTGCGAGCGCCGAGATTGCCGTGAGGATCGCGATCAAGATCTCGGCCTTGGTGGGGCCCCGTCCAGGATCACGGTCCGGCTCTTCCGGCTTTCGCAGATCTGCCATGTCACACTTCCAGTCCGGTCGTGCGAACCCCTGGCTAGAGGGGCCTTCGGCTCTTAGGTCCGAAGCTCGGGATGGACCGGAAGTGGACGGCAGAAGCATATCGGTTGGCACTGACACTCGTGGGGTCACCACATGCAGTGCCGAACGCACGATCGAACCTAGATGGCCTCCTTAGAAGGCGTCACGGGCTCGCCAGACTTCCGTACTACGGGCAAGACACTCCACGGGAAGTTGATCCACTCATCCGTGCGCTTCCACACGTACTCGCACTTCACGAGGGAGTGGGACTTCTCATAGATCACGGCGCTGCGGACCTCGGCGACGGCGTCGACGCAGAAGTCGCGCACGAGCTTCAGCGTCTTCCCGGTGTCGGCCACGTCGTCCGTGATCAGCACCTTCTTGTCGGAGAAGTCGATGGCGTTGGGGACGGGAGCGAGCATCACCGGCATCTCCAGCGTCGTCCCCACCCCCGTGTAGAACTCCACGTTCACCAGGTGGATGTTCTTGCAGTCCAGGGCGTAGGCGAGCCCGCCGGCGACGAACACCCCGCCCCGGGCGATGCTGAGCACTATGTCGGGCTCGTACCCGTCGTCGGCGATGGCCTGGGCCAGCTCACGGACAGCGGTGCCGAACCGCTCGTAGGTGAGGTTCTCGCGTACGTCACTCATGGCGTTCTCGACGCTCCCGCTCACACCTGGGTCCGATGGAAGTTGAGGAAGGACCGGGAGGCGGTGGGTCCGCGCTGCCCCTGGTAGCGGGAACCGTAGCGGTCACTGCCGTAGGGGAACTCGGCGGGCGAGCTGAGCCGGAACATGCACAGCTGCCCGATCTTCATGCCCGGCCAGAGCTTGATCGGAAGGGTGGCGAGGTTGGAGAGCTCGAGCGTGACGTGCCCGGAGAACCCGGGATCGATGAACCCGGCGGTGGAGTGGGTGACCAGCCCGAGCCGCCCGAGGGAACTCTTCCCCTCCAGCCGGGACGCGAGGTCGTCGGGGAGGGAGATGACCTCGTAGGTACTGGCGAGGACGAACTCCCCGGGATGAAGGATGAACGGCTCGTCGCCCTCGGGCTCGACGAGACGCGTCAGATCGGCCTGCTCGACGGAAGGGTCGATATGCGGATAGCGGTGATTCTCGAACACCCGGAAGTAGCGGTCGAGCCGCACATCGATGCTCGAGGGCTGCACCATGGATTCGTCGTACGGGTCGATACGGACCCGTCCGGCGTCGATCTCGGCCCGGATGTCCTTGTCTGAGAGAAGCACGTCCCGAGGATACGCAAGGCGCGCGGACCGGCCACAATCGTGACGACCCGCGCGCCCTGTTCTCTCTGCCGCTGCTACCGCTGCTGCCTCTCCAGGGCGACCGGCACGGCGTGCCGCATCCGCGCGCAGCGCGGACACCGGATGAGCCGGCCGGGGCCGAGCCTGTCGGCCTTCTGCATCGGGAACGAAGCGGTGCTGAACACGTGCCCCTCGGCACAACGGACGACGGTGCGCTCCATCAAGTCCTCAGAGTCCCTTCCCCAAGAGCCTTCGTCTCACTGACGTGACTGACGACGAAAGCCACATTACGGGATCAAAAGGATGGCTCTCCAAGCGGCACTCCGCCCCCGCCCAAGCCCTCTTCAGCACCTCCACCGTACGCCCCAACTCCGGCCCCCCGCAGCCGCGTCCACCACCCGGAACGCGCACCGACCCCATGGCTTCAGCGCCAGGGGCCGGGCATGAGGTACAGTGAGCGAGCATTCAGACACCGGCTCAACCGGCGTCTTACGCGGGTGTAGTTTAATGGTAGAACATGAGCTTCCCAAGCTCAGAGCGCGAGTTCGATTCTCGTCACCCGCTCCACAACGAAGGCCCAGGTCGCAGACCCGGGCCTTTTTGCTGTCCGCTGTGATCACTCGTCGCGTGCCGGACGAATGCGGGAGGACCAGTCGCCGGACGTCACCAGGAACCCGGTTGCCGTGCGCGTACGTGCCCTCGTCCTCCGTGCGGCCTGGATCGCCTTTGCGAGGCGCCGGGGTCCAAGGCAGGCTTTGTCCGTCGCGACGGCATGGGGACCAGCACCCGCCCGTCGGCAAACAGACGCCGAGCGGGTGCGGCCGTCGGCCCGGTCGACTCGGCTGGGCCTTGTGTCAGGCGGCGGTGAAGGGCCTCGGCGGCTCGCTCGTGATCACCTTGTCGGCACTCACGCGTTCGTCAGATCCTTCGCCTCGGCGTAGTGGCGGCCCTTCGGCAGGGCCGTCTTGGCCGTCAGTCCTCGGGACTGCCACGCGTTGTCGCGGAGCTTGAACAGAGCCCAGTAGCGGGTGGGGCACAGGAGCACGATGTTCATGAACACGGCCGTCGGGGTTCCGACGAGCCACGAGCGCCACCGCTGGCGCGTGGTCATGTCCGGCCGCATGAGTACGTACAGACCCGACTGGCCGTACCGGACCACGAGGTAGACCCCGAGGTAGACCAGGGCCACGCCGGGGTTGTGGTACCGGCCGCCCAGGGTCATCAGCGTCATCACGAGTGTCCAGGCCAGCATCACAGGGGTGATGACGAGCTGGAGCAGACCGAAGGTCGGCGAGATGAGTTGCTTCAGGGACAGCCGGGAGTAGACGAACGGCAGCATCCACCACCATGACCGGGCCCAGCGCAGGCGCTGCCGGTAGGTCTTCTTCAGCGTGGTCGGCATGTCAGTGATCACGCCGGCCTCGTTGACGGCCACGACCTCACCGCGCATGAGGGCCCGCAGCGCCAGCCAACGGTCGTCGCCCGTTCCGCACTCCACCTCGTAGGCATCCAGGTGGTCGTAGAGCAGCTCGGCCCGGTAGAGAGCGAGTGCGCCCGACGTGGTCTCCAGCGCTCCGAGCATGGAGCGCGAGGACCGCATCATCACGCACGAGGTACCGATGTCGATGTCCGCAGCCCTGGAGACCCAGGTCTCCTCGAAGTTGCGGATGTAGATCATCCCCGTGGTGGCCTGGATCTTCGGATTGCTCATGGCCCGGAGCTGCTGCTCCAGTGCATCCGGGAAAGGCTCGCCGTCCGAGTCGATGGTGAGAACGAAGTCGAAGTGCTTGCCCTCCGCCTGAAGGTGGCGGAGCACCGTGACCTGCGCTCCGCGCTTGCCCTTGTTCTCCTGCCGGTGCCAGAAGACCCGGGGGTGTTCGAAGGGCTCCACGGGGTGTTGCTTCGAGCCGTCGTCGATCACGTGGATCTCGTCGATCGGATGCGTCTGGGCCAGCAGCGACCACACCGTTCGGTGCAGGTTGTCCGTGGGCTCCTCGAAGGCGGGGATGATGGCCACCGTTCGACCGGGGGCCACGGGCAGGTGCGTGAAGGACCGGCCCTTCAGGAAAGAGACCAGGCAGAGCACGATCACCATCGTGCCCAGCCACCAGTAGAACGTCAGGATCGGGCTCTTCGACTGGAGGTGCACCACCACGGTGGCAGCGGCCAGAGCCGCCACCACCACAGCGGTCACCACGGTGAATCGGGCCCGTGATGAAGTGCTCAAGCGATCACTCGCTTACCGCGGGTCGCCAGGCGGAAGACCGCCACGCCGCTGACCACAAGGAGCATGGCCCCCAGCACGATCCAGCCCAGAGCCGTGCCGCCCGTGGCGGCCAACGCCGCTCCCCCGGTGGCCGTACCGATCGCGGCACCCACACCATTCTGTCCGTACATGTTTACCTCTTTCCCGAGCGTCAAAGACGCCCGATGTCGTCGCGGGCCGGCATGGCACCGCGTATGACCGGCACATGGGCCGCCTCGTCGGCGACCTCCGTGACGTCGTACACGTCGTGGGCCGTCAGCGGCCCCACGGCGCCCTGGATCTCGGCCGGGACGGGATCTCGCTCCCTCATCCCCACGGCGTTGGTCCCTCTGTGCTCTACAGCCGCTCGACGTGCGGGGCTGTCGCCATGACGCCACGGGTGTCGAGCACGTATGCGGCCTCGGCGGCGAGCTGAGTGAGGTCGAACTCGCCATGCGGGGTGAGCAGGACCACCGCATCGAAGTCGGCGACGCTCGTGCCGTCCTCCACAGCGGCGAAGGGGATCTCCCTGGAGCCGCCGTCCGACAAGTAGGGGTCTACGACGGTGACGTCCGCGCCCATGGTGCGCAGCCGGTCGATGACCTGGACGGCCGGCGACTGGCGGGCGTCCGCGGTTCCCGGCTTGTATGCGGCACCCAGGGCGAGAATGCGAGCACCGTGGACGCTGCGGCGAAAGCGACGGCTGAGCGAGTCCTGCAAGCGACGCACCACATAGTCGGGCTGACTTTCGTTGATGTCCTGAGCCAGCTCGATGAGCCGGAAGGTCTGCCCGTGCCGTGCCTTGACGTGGTGGCTGAGGTAGACAGGGTCGATGGGCAGGCAGTGTCCGCCGACGCCCGGTCCAGGCAGGAACTTGGTGAACCCGAACGGCTTGGTCGCGGCCAACTCCAGGGTGTGCCACACGTCCACGCCAAGTGTGTGAGCCATCCGCGAGAGTTCATTGACAAGCGCGATGTTGACGTGCCGGTAGGTGTTCTCGAACACCTTGGCCAGCTCGGCCTCTTCCAGCCCCGAGGCCGGGACGGTGACTTCGGTGACCGAGTCGTAGAAGGCCTTCACCTGCCGCAGGCAGGCATCCGTGAGCCCGGCGACGATCTTGGGCGTGTTCTCCAGCCGCCAGTCGGCGTTGCCGGGATCGATGCGCTCGGGGCTGAAGCCGACATGGAAGTCCTGCCCGGCGACCAGGCCCGAGCCCTCCTCCAGCAGGGGGATGAGCAAGTCACGGGTGGTGCCCGGATGCGTAGTCGACTCAAGCACCACGGTGGCGCCCGGCTCCAGCCACTCGGCCAGTACGCCGCCGGCTTCTCGTACGCAGCTGAGATCCGGGGCACGGTCGGTCAGCGGGGTCGGCACGGTGATGACCGCAACGTCGAAGCCCTTGAGGTCCTTCGGATCCGAGCTGGCGGTGTAGGCGCCCGAACGCAGCACTCGCTGGAGCCGCGTGGATTCGATGTCCTCGATGTAGGACGATCCGGCGGCCAGCTGCTCGCAACGCTTCCGGTCCGGTTCGTAGCCGGTCACGGTGTGTCCGGCCTCGGCGGCCCTCAGGGCCAGGGGCAGGCCGACATAGCCCTGCCCGAGCACGCAAACGTGCATGGTGGTTTCCTCCCCTTCAGCCAGTCCGCGAACAAGCGCGAACTGGAAAACGGCGCCCCTGAAATGCGAGCTGCCTGTTCCTGAAGCAGGCAGCTCGCGGCGTCGGGTACTGCATAGAGCGGTGTGGGAGCGTCGCGCTGAACCCCCGTCGGGTTGCAGCAAACGCCTACGTCGAACCATCACCGCGTCACCGGCCTTGTCCAGACCCCTGCCTGAACGTGCACGTACGACGGCCAGCGATCTTCACAAACTCCCCTCATTTGTGGATCTTAAGAATTCAACAAAGATTCGCTAGGCGGAACCCCTCTTTACCAATTCGAAACCTGCGGATCGCCTCCGAGTCCGTCCGACGGCGGGGTGTCACGCCGTCAAGCCGCTGCCAACCAGGGCACATCACGGTGCCCACGCCCCGGCCTCGCTCGCGAAGCCGGGGCATCTCAGGGCATCTTCAGCGAAGGTCAATCGCTTCCGGCCGCCAGCCGCTGACGCCCCGACGCGCCTGGAAAGATCTTCACAACTTGCTCCGTTTCCCTGATGGTCAGGGCTTCAAGGATTTGCCCGCCAAGCGGGAGGGACGTTTCCAGATCGCGACATCAAGGCCGATGCACTCGCGAAGAGCATTCGCTTCCGGGATCCGCGATCCACGCGTACGACAGCGTGCGGTCGTAGGTGAAGGTGCCGCCCTCGTCCCAGTAGAAGACGGGTCGCCGGGTTCCTGGGCCCGTGGCCCGCATGCGCAGCTCGACCTGGGTGATCACCTCGGTCTGCGTGGTCTCGACTCATGACCGCGCCGGTCAGCGCCTCCACAAGTCGTCCAAGTTTCAGCCGGTGGCAGACATTCCGTGAGCGCTGGTCAGAGGCGCGCGGGAGCGCGAGGGCTCGTTCGACGAAGCGGGCGCGCTCTTGCGCCCTGTGTCGTGCCTCGGCGGCAGGCCGGCCAGGGCGCGCCCACACCTCGTCAGGACGCAACGGGCCAGGGCCGCTTGCGTCCACGCGGTCTCTCTTTCCACCCCCGCCCACTGCGGCGAAAGTAGCTCCTGCCACCGGGCGTCACACCCGCGACAACCTTCACAGCTGTACCTGCAGGGCAGCTGTCTGGGCCAGGGATGTGCCTTCGCCCGCTCGACTTCCATGCCGCAGGAGATCCCATGAAGCTGAGCAACGCCGTCCGCCGTACCTCCGCCGCCCTCGCCGTCGGCGCGATGTCCCTCGGACTGGTCACGGTCACCGGCGGGGCCGCGCAGGCCGCCGCCTCGTGCACCGGTGACGTGTCGATCTACGGCACGCTGTCGGACGGCCGGCTGACGTACACGCAGATCGAGCCGAACACCGGCGACCGCACCAAGACGCTCATCGGCCCGGCCCTCGGCTTCACACCGAAGGCCATGGCGACCCTCAACTTCAACACGGTCCTGGTCACCTCGACCACCGGCGACCTCTACCGCGTCGACGTGCAGACGAACAACACCTCGCTGACCGTGGCCGGCGTCGTGAAGATCTGGGACGGCGGCTGGACGTTCGACAAGATGGTGTACGACGGCGCAGGCCACCTCTACGGCACGGTCGAGGGCCAGCTCCACCAGTACGTCGTGTCCCAGGCCAAGCCTTCGGGTTCGGCGCACATCGGCCAGCACGTGGTGATCGACACCGGTTTCGTCCTCAAGACCCTCGCCGCGGCCGGCGACGACCGCATCATCGCCTCGACCTCGGGCGGCCAGCTGTACAGCTACAAGATCGACGGTGTGGGCGACTGGACGCGCGCCACGCTCAAGAGCGACGGCTGGTCCGCGGTCGACTCGCTCACCTCCCCCGGCGGTGGCCTGTACTACGGCCGTACCAACGGTGGCATGTACTGGTACCACGACGTCGACCCGACCGACGGTGACGGCTCCGACATCGCGTACCACTCCAGCGACCCGGTGGACGCCTCCGGCTGGACCCAGAGCCTGCTGTCGGCCTACGCGAACAACTGCGCCTACGTGCCCCCGGCGCCCTCCGCCACCACCGGCGAGAAGATAGCCAAGGTCGCCAACGCCCAGGTCGGCAAGGACTTCAACGACTTCGACTTCCACTACCCGGGTGCCTGGTGCGCCGAGTTCGTCCGTTACGTGTGGGCCAACGTGGGGGCCAAGACCAGCGGCGTGACCCCGGAGGCCGGCAGCCTCTACACCTACGGGCAGAACAACGGCACCCTGCACAGCACCCCGAAGGTCGGCGACGCCGTTGTCTACGGCTACAGCGGCGGCGGCAACGCCAACCACGTCAACCTGGTCGTCGCGGTCGACGGCGACTACGTCACCACGGTCGGCGGCAACGAGAGCGACATGGTGAAGAAGACCACCTACAACTGGAAGACCAACAACAACCCGCTGAACGCGGGCGACATCGCGGGCTTCACCTCCCCCGTCGACTGATCCCCTCTCTCCCCCGCTCCCGCCCCTGAGGGCCCCGCCGGTTACGGCGGGGCCCTCTCGTGTTCCGACCGTGCGGAGGACCGCCGGAATCCCGCGTCGACGGTGACCGTTTCGGGCGGGCGCCGTCACCTCCGACTTCGCCGCGGAGGCGAGCTGCTCGACGTACAGCCTCGCGGTCGCGGCCTGTGGCGGGGCGTACGGCGGCACGCACCGGCGGGCCTATGGCGGAACGCGCGGCGGAGCGCACAGCAGCCCTACGGCGTACAGGTCACCCTCGACGGCGTGGTCAACTCCGGCAACTCCCCGCAAAAAAGGGTGACGCCCCCTCGTGGAGGGGGCGTCACCCTTGTGCGGTGTCCTGGTTCTAGTACCAGTTGTTGGCCTGCCAGAAGGCCCACGCGTCGCACGGGGAGCCGTAGCGGCCGTCGATGTAGCTCAGGCCCCACTTGATCTGGGTGAGCGGGTTCTCTTTCCAGTCGTCGCCCGCGACGTCCATCTTGGAGGCGGGCAGGGACTGCGGGATGCCGTAGGCGCCCGAGGACGGGTTGGTCGCGTTCCAGCGCCAGTTGCTCTCGTGGTTCCAGAGCGTCTCCAAGCAGTTCCACTGCGCGGAGGTGGCCCAGGCGGAGTCCTTGTCGTTCATCAGCTGCCGGCCGGCGGCCTTGACCTCGGTGATGTTGTCGCGGTCGACCGTGTCCGCGGTGGTGGTGCAGGTATAGGTGCCCGGCTGCGCGGACAGCAGCTTCTGCGTCCAGCCGCTGGTGTTGACCGGGTCGTCGAGGTGGTACGAGATGTCGGCGCCGGAGCCGTCGGTCGGGTTGGCGTCCTTGTACCAGTACATGGCACCGGTGGCCAGACGGCCGTAGTAGAGGCCGCCGCCGGGCGAGACGAGCTGGTTGAAGCCGGACCAGCCGGAGGTCTTCAGGGCGTTGCTCTTCCAGGAACCCGCGCCGGCGATCGTGTAGTCGAGCAGCCTGCCGTCCTCGGTGGTGGCGCTGAGCCGGTCGTCGCCGGTGGCGGTGAGGGTCTTCAGCACGAACCCGGTGTCGATCTCGGTGCGCGCGCCGATGTGCTGGGAGCCGGCGGGCTTGTCCTCGGTCACGTTGTAGCGCAGCAGCAGACCGGCGGCGGTGGTGCCGTAGAGGTGGCCGTGACCGTCGTAGGTGAGCTTGTCGTGGGTCCAGCCGCTGTCGGCTATCTTCACCGGCGCGTTCAGCAGGGCGAGGTTGCTGCTGTTGGTCTTGACGTCGACGCGGTAGAGGGCGCCGGAGGTCGAGGTCACCAGAATGGTGTTGAAGTTGAGGGTCGCCATGGCCTTCGGCTCGAAGCCGAGATCCGGTCCGACGAGCACCTTGGCGAGGTTTCCGGTGGCCGGGTTGATGGTGCTGAACGTCAGTCTGCCGTCGTCGAGCACGCCGTAGATGTTCACGCCGCCCGAGCAGGTGGTGGCCGCCTCGGCCGTGGTGGCGGTCGCCGTGAGCAGCCCGGCGCTCAGTGCGCCGGCGGTCAGCAGGCCCGCGATTCCACGGCCGGTCTTCCGGATGTTCTTCACTTTTCGTTCCCCCTGGGGTGGTTACGGTCAGGCAAGCGGGCGTCGAACGGTGGGTCGCCGGCGTGACCCGAAGGCATGGCGAAGGCGCGGCCGATCACCTGTGGGCGGCCGCTGCGCAACGGGCGGCTCACTGCCGGCCGGCCTCCGCCGGGGCGAGCTGCCGGCCGGCGTCCGCCGGGGCGATCTGCCAGCCGGCGTCGGCGAGAACGGAGGAGGCCGGAACCGCGTCCGCCTCGGACGGGAACGCGAGAGCCGGGGCGGCGAGAGACGCCACGACGACGAGGGAGGCGACCGCGGCGGCCTGGGCGATTCGGGTGCGAGGCATGACTGTTTCCGTCCTTCCGGGGTGAGCTGCGGTGTCCGGTCTGCCGTCGCGCCCCGCGGTGACGCTCGGCCTGGCCGGTGCCCCATAGGTTCGTCGCGGCTCAGGCCCGTGAAAAGGGTTCACGGATGGACGGAAAGGGCCTTGGACTGATGAGTCCACCGGCCGCGCCGCACCGGAAGGGATGCTCGTCCCCCGCCCCATGACGAAGGCCCAGGTCATCGACCTGGGCCTGGTGCGTGCCCCTGGGGGCGCCGCGGTCCCCTACGGGGCGTTGATCAGGTCGTGCGGCGGCACGGTCACGGTACGGGCGCCCGGCGTACCGCCCAGGACGACCTTGCGCAACGCGACGTTGTTGTTCAGGTTGGTCTCCTGGAGCCGCTTCTCGGGGTTGGCGATCACCTGGATGTAGTACGTGCCGTTCGGCAGGCCGGTGATGTCGAAGGACTGGCCGGGACGGTACTGGGTGTACGTGTCGCCGGAGCCGACGTCGAGGACCTCACGGACGGAGATCGAGTTCTGCTCGCCGCAGGCGGTCGACAGATCGGTGTTGTTCGGGTGCCAGTTGGCGTTCTTCACCGTGTAGTCGATGGCGTCGGTGTTGGCCAGGCAGAACGCCTCCTTGCCGCTGCGCACCTGCTTGGTCTGGTCCGCGCTCAGCAGCCGGTAGCTCGCGAAGTCCGTGAAGTGCCAGTGCTCGTGGCCCTCCCGCGGGTCCCACTGCATGGTGCCGGTGGGCGTGTACCCGACCTGCTTGCCCTTCGCGTCGTAGAAGTACTGGTACGCGTCCATCAGGTCCTTGCCGGGGCTGCGGAAGCCGTCCACGACGAGCGGGGCGGGGCCCGCGTTCCAGACGTTCGCGCTGAAGGCGAGGTAGTCCTTGCCGGGTACGTCCCCGTCCTCGCCGTCGGTGATGGCGATGCCCCAGGCCGGCAGCGAACGCAGGTCCGGCTTCGGCACGTTCGCCGGGACGCCCGCACGGCCGGTGGGCCGCTTGGCGGCCGGCTTCAGCGCGGGCGCGATGCGCGAGCCGTCGGTGTGCCCGCGGCCGTCGCCCAGGTGGTGTGCCGTGCCGCGGTCCTCCAGCGCGTGGGAGAGCGCGGGCGGCGTGGGGTCGTCGGCGCCACGGGGACCGTAGTGGTGGGCGGAGTGCGCGGAGTGCCCGGAGTGCGCGCCACCGTGGTGGGCGGAGGACCGCGAGGAGGTCATCCCCTCTCCGCCCCCGTCACTCTGCTCCCGTACCGTCACCTTGATGGTCGGCTGGTCATTGGGGATGCCGAACAGGTCGCGGTACTTCTTGGCCACCGACACCTTGGCCGTGTACTCGCCCGTCGGCAGGTCCACCGGCGTGTCGTAGTCGACGGTGCTGGAGTTGGACGCCCATCCCTTCTCGACGCCCCACACCGAGCCCAGCGTGAACGGATTGGTGGCGCAGCTCTCCGGATAGTGCGAGGTCGCCGGGGCGTCCGGACGCAGGCGCCCGGAGGCGTTGTTGGGGCAGAAGGTCCCCTTGCTCTTCGACACCACCGCACCGGCCGCGTTCTTGACCGACACCTCGAGAAAGCCGGGCAGACCGGAGAAGTCCTTCACCAGTCCGGCGGGCAGTGCCTTCTTCTGCGTGCTCGTTCCGTTGCGGATGATCTGCTGGGCGACGACAGGGTCCTTGTACGACTTCCGCGTCACCTTGAACTCCAGCGGCGCGCCGTCGACCGTGACATACGTCCCGAGGTCCAGATAGACCCCGGGCTCCCCCTCCCAGCGCTCGAGCGTCACGGAGTTCGACGCGGCGATCAGCTTGAGCTTCGGCTTCGCGGCCGTGCTCGCCGCCCCGGCTCCGGGAGCGGCCCCGGCCCCGGCGACGGCGACGGTGAGCGCGGCTCCGGCGGCGAGCGCCACACGTCTCGGGCGGCTGCGGTGTTTCTGACTGGTCATCGGTTCCTCGTCTGCGAGTGCCATGGTCAAGTGGCATCGGACTGGACAGCCCACGACCGGCCGACGTTACGGACGCGCCCCCACGCGCCGAGGCCGGTTCTGTGAGCAATCTGTGAGACCGACAAACCTGTTGTCCGGGTTGCCTGTTGAGGAAGAAATTCGTTCCCGCACCGCTTGTGGGGGCGTCGTGCCCACAGGGGTCCCCTTGAGAGCGGACAAAGAGCGGACGAGCACATGCGAAACCCCCAGGTCGATGACCTGGGGGTGCGTTGTTTCCGGGATGTGGCCGGATCTGCGACGAATGCTCAGTGCTTGACCTTGGCGCAGGTGAGTGTCGTCTTCCCTGTCTTGACGACCCACTTGCTCCCGCTGAGACCGCCGATGTCGAACCTTCCCGACTTGTCCGTAGAGACAGTGCCCGAGGCGGACCCCGAGTAGGTCACCTTCTGGCCGCCGGTGAATCCCACACCCCAGAGGTGGTACTTGCCGTTCGACTCCCTTTCGACGTGGCACGTCGCGCGGGACGCGGCACCGGGTGCGGTGGTGGTCGACGCGTACGCGGCAGCCGCGGGGCCCAGCCCGAGCGCGGGGACGACCAGGAACGTGAGTGCTGCGAGACGACGTGTCCGGTTCATCGTTCTACCTTCCTTGGGCGCTACCGGTGCGGCCGGTGAGGCGTGACGACGCCGTCACCTGCGGCATCGGCCGCACAGGACACCGATACGGGAAAGCCTCGCGCCGTCACGCGGTGCGCACATCACCCCACATGGGCCGTACGTCCCGTTTTTCGCCGGGGCGTTTCCCGTGAGATGTGACGCGGCTGCTTTTATCGTATCGTCCGGTTTGTCCCCTGGCATCTCATGGACCGGATCGTCGTGTTCCGGCCACATCGGTCTTCTGTCAGCCTTCTGACCGGGTGTTGTCAGGATCGTGGGCTTCGATGGCGTCGGCTCTTCCCCCCACCATGAGGAGTGACATGGCTGTTCCGGGTCGGTCGACGCGTGATCCGCTGAACTCGCGATCAGCGCACGGGGAGTTGTCGTCCTCGCGCTGACCTGGGCCGCGCGTGATCAGCAGGTCCGTACGTGACCTGGGGATCATGTCACCGGGGACGCGGTCGGCGGACCGGGGGCAACCCTCGCTGGTCAGCCCCGGACGCCGTAGGCTGATTGCATGACGAGGTTGATCGTCGCAGCAGGGGGAGGGGGCGACGCGGTCGCGGCCGCAACGGTCGACGCCGCCCTCTACGGCGACGGGGACCGGGCGGTGATCCTCACGTACGCGTGGGACCGCCTGCCGATCGACCCGGTTCCGGGCCCGCGAGGCCCGGACCAGTTCACCGGCCTCGAAGCGATCACCCCGGCGGTCCGGGCGGTGCCGGCCGGCGCCCGCCCGATCGCACCGGCGGGCTCCACCCTCCCGCGCCTGGCGGCGCAGCTCCCGCACACCTTCGCGCTGATCGACCCGCACCACGGCGCCGAGGGCATCACCCGCCAACTCGAGGAGCTGGTGAGCCACTTCGCACCGGAGTCGATCGATCTCCTGGACGTGGGCGGCGACATCCTCGCCCGAGGCGACGAGCCGACACTGCGGAGCCCCCTCGCGGACGCCCTGACACTCGCCGCGTGCTGCCAGGTGAACGCACCCGTCCGACTCCTGGTCGCGGGCCCGGGACTGGACGGCGAACTTCCGCTCGACGACCTGCGTGGCCTCCTCGGCCCCCTGGTCCGCACGCTCACGGCAAAGGACGTCGAGCCGATCGGCTCGGTCCTGGAGTGGCACCCGTCCGACGCCGCCGGAATGCTCGCGGCCACGGCCCGCGGGGTACGGGGCGCCTGCGAAGTACGCGACGCCGGACCGCCGGTACCGCTCACGGACGAAGGCCCGACTCTCCATGAGGTCGACGTGGACGAGGCCGTCGGCCGCAACCGGCTGGCCCGCGCCATCATGGAGACCGAGAGCCTCGACGAGGTCGAGGCGCACAGCCGCGAAATCCGCGGCTGCTCGGAGATCGACCACGAGCGCGACCAGGCGGCACGGCTCGGCGAACGGCCGTCGGCGAAGCCGGCCCCCGAGGCGGTCCTGGCCGAGCTGGGCCGGTTCGAGGCCGCGGCCCGAAGCCGCGGAGCCACCCACACGACGTTCCGCCACATCACCGAGACCCTCGGCCTCGACGGCTCACAACGCGACGGCCTCCGTCACCTGCTGATCAACAGCCGCCCGGAACAGTACGAGGCACCGCTGTGGCGCATCACAGCCGAAGCCCGAACGACCGCGGCGTGACCTACGGACCGCTACCCCTGGGCGGGCAGGTCCGGGTGGGTGCCGAGGAAGATCAGGTAGGCGACCGCCGCCACTGACCCCAGCAGGGACAGCACCCCTCCCGCCACGGCTCGCGGCCTGCTCGCCCGGCCCTGCGTGGACGCCCGGTACTCGACGCGGGCCCGCACGAGACCGGCCAGTCCCGTCGGCAGCGCGAGAAAGCAGACGAGCGTCCAGAACGGGCAGCAGAACCAGCACGCCACGGACACCCCGCCGAACCAGACCGCGAGTTCCGCCGCGTCTCGCGTCCCGTCCGGTGAGCCCACAGAAGTCATGGCCTGATCCAAGCAGGGCACTCGCGAGGTCCACGACCTGGGGGCGAGGGCCGGTTCAGGACATCCAGGCCTGCACGATCGGCAGAACACGGGCGTTGCCGTTCTTGGACTTGGCGTCGGTGGAGTTGACCGAGTAGACGAGGGTGCGCCGGATGCGCCCGTGGTCGTCGAGGATCGCCCCGATGCCGGTCGCGTAGCCGTAGCGCTCCCCGGTCTTGCCGTACGTCACGGTGCCGTCGGGCAGCACCATACGGCTCATGCCCATGGTCTGGACGGCGCCCGGGATCCCCGCGGGAACCTCCAGCATGTGCCGGAACTGAGCCCTCGGCACGATCTTGCCGCCGAACAGGGCGGTGGTGAAGCGTTCCAGGTCGGCGGTGCTGGAGATGATGTTCCCGGCGGCCCACCCGGCCGAGGCGTTCCACTCCGTCACGTCGACGAGCCCGTCGGCGGTGGCCTGGTAGCCGTGGTTGTGGGCGCCGCGGATGCGGATGTCGTCGCCGGGGAAATACGTGTCGCGCAGGTGCAGCGGGTCGAGGATGCGGCGCTGCACCTGGTGCTCGTAGCTGGTACCGGTCACCTTCTCGATGAGCAGGCCGAGGACGGTGTAGTTGATGTTGAGGTAGTCCTGCTGCGTGCCCGGGGTGAACTCCAGTGGCTTGGAGAGGGCGGAGGCGACCAGCTGCCGCGGAGTGGTGCTGTCGAAGCGGTGCGCGTACTGGTCGGCGAAGGAGTCCCCGGCGCCGTCGGCGGGCTGGATGCCGCTGGTGTGGTTGAGGAGCTGGGCGACGGTGATCGGCGGCCGGTCCGCCGGGAACAGGCCCTTCAGGTAGTCCTGGACCGGCCGGTCCAGGCCGACCCGGTGCTCGGCCACCAGCTGGAGGACGACAGCGGCCGTGAAGACCTTGGTCACGCTGCCCGCGCGGAACCGCCCGTCGGCGATCGCCTCGCGGCCGGTCTCCGTGTCGTGGACGCCGCCGACGCCGCGCCAGGTGCCGTCCTGGCCGGCCACCCGGACGACGGCGGCTGTCGCGTCGTCGTCCGGAAGGCCGGCGAGGGCCTGCCGCAGGGCGGTGCTGTTCAGGGACCCGGCACCCTGGGTGGCGCGGGCGGAGGTGCCCGCCGCTGGTGATCCGGCGTCGGCGAAGGCTGACGCGGCGGGCCCGGTGACGACCGCGAAGGCCAGTGCGGCGCACAGGGCGATACGGGTGGAGGAGTTCATCTCTGCTGCTCCAGAAGGGGAGTTGGTTGCTGCGACGACTCCCATCCTGTGGTCCGGGGGCGCGCGGCGGATCGCCGGAAGGAGCGAACTCCGGCATCCCTCCTACGGGGGAGTCAGATGCTGACCAGCCCCGTCTCGTAGGCGCAGATGACCGCCTGGACGCGGTCCCGCAGGGCGAGCTTCGACAGCACGTTGCCGACATGCGTCTTGACGGTGTGCTCGCTGACCACCATCGCGGCCGCGATCTCGGCGTTGGACAGTCCGTGCGCCAGATGCAGCAAGGTCTCCCGCTCCCGGGCGGTCAGCACGTCCAGCCTGCCGGAGACGGGTGCGGTCCTGCGCCCGCGACGGGTGTAGTCGGCGATCAGCCGCCGGGCCACCGAGGGGGCGACCAGCGACTCGCCGGCCGCCACCACCCGCACGGCGTGCACCAGGTCGTCGCGGCGCACGTCCTTGAGCAGGAAACCGCTCGCCCCGGCGTGCAGCGCCTCGTACACGTACTCGTCGGCGTCGAAGGTGGTGAGCATGATGGCGCGCACCCCGGACGAGGAGCACATCTGGCGGCAGGCCTCGATCCCGTCCGTGCCCGGCATGCGGATGTCGAGCAGAGCGACGTCGGGGGAGGTCCGGCGGACGGCCGCCACGGCGGCCGCGCCGTCGCCCGCCTCGCCGACGACCTCGATGTCGGGCTGGGCGTCCAGGATCATCGCGAAGCCGCTGCGCACCAGTTCCTGGTCGTCGGCGATCACCACACTGATCGTCACTGTGCCACCCCCGGGGCAGATCCTACGAGAGGAAGCGCGACCTCGACCTCGAAGCCCCGGCCGCCCGGCCCCGGGCCGGTGCGGGCCGTGCCGCCGTGGGCCGCGGCGCGCTCGCGCACACCGATCAGGCCGTGTCCCGGGGTGCCGCCGCCCCCGGTCGCCGGTCCGCGGCCGTCGTCCGTCACGGTGATGGTCAGGGAGCGCGGGCCGTAGTCCAGACGGGCGGTGATCCGGCTGGGGGCGGCGTGCTTGACCGCGTTGGTCAGCGCCTCCTGGACCACCCGGAAGGCCGTGGTCTCGATGTCCGGCGGCAGCGGACGTACCTCGCCCGTGGTGGCGTACGCGACGGGGACACCGCTGTCCGACACGCGCCGCACCAGCGCGGCCAGTTCCGCGAGGACCGGCTGCGGCCGGCGCGGGCCGGAGCCGTCCTCACGCAGCACGCCGAGCATCCGGCGCAGCTGCGTCATGGCGTCCCTGCCGGTCCCGGCGATGGCGTCGAACGCGGCCTCCGCCCGCTCGGGCGCCGTACGCACCGACACGGGGCCGGCCTCGGCCTGGACGACCATCAGGGCCACCGAGTGCGACAGCACGTCGTGCATCTCCCGCGCGATGCGGGCCCGTTCGCGGGCGGCGGCCTGGTCGGCCTCGACCCGTGTGGCGCGCAACTGGCTGCGGCCGAGCGCGTAGGCGCCGCAGAAGCAGAAGAGCGAGAAGAGCAGCTCACGTACGTCCCCGGTGTTCATCCGCACGCCGATGAAGATCAGCGGGCCGGACACCGTGAGGACGGCCAGGCGCCGCCGCCGGGGGGAGAGGACGGCGATCGTGTACACGGCGATCAGGGCCGCGTACGGCAGGGGCTGGCCCGGCCCGTCCAGCGTCGCTATGTACAGCATCTGGACGCCGGAGATCGCGGTGAGCACCGCGACCGGAGCCCGGCGGCGCCACAGCAGGGGCAGCACACCCAGCGCGGTGAGCCCGTACGCCGGCCAGGTGGCCGCGGGCAGCTCGGGGCCGCGCGGGATGACGAACGGCATCGTCACCGCGATCTGTACCAGCAGCGTGATCCCCGCGTCCACGACCCAGGGGCTGGCGGTCTTCAGCCGCCGTAAGAGGTGTTCCATGGCCCGACACCCTGTCAGGCGCACCGGGCCACGTCCGTCGCCAGGGTGGTCACGGGTCAGGTGAGTTCCGCCGCCAGCAGCTCGGCGGTCCTCGCCACCAGCGGGCTGTCGCTGGGTCCGGCAGCCGCGTGTTTGGTCGTCAGGACGGTCATGACGATCGGTGACCGGTTTGGAGGCCATACGACACCCACGTCGTTGGCGACCCCGTAACTGTTCCCGCCGCCCGTCTTGTCCGCCAGGATCCAGTCCGCCGGAAGGCCGGCCCGGAAACGCGCGGTGTTGGTGGTGTTGGCGATCAGCCAGTTCGTCAGCCGGGTCCGGTCCTGGGGCGGGAGGACGTCACCGAGGATGAGGCGCGCGTACGTCTTTCCGATGGCGCGGGGGCTGGTGGTGTCGGTGTCACGCCACGGCTCCGCCGAGTTCAGGTCGGGTTCCCACCGGTCGAGCCGGGTCCTCCCGTCGCCGATCGAACGGCAGAAGCCGGTGATGGCCGTGGGGCCGCCGAGTTCGCGCAGGAGAAGGTTGCCCGCCGCGTTGTCACTGTCGCTGACGGCGGCGGCGCACAGTTCCGCGACGGTCATACCGGCCGCGAGGTTCTCGGCCCTGCCGGTGACCGGGCCGTAGCCGGAGTCCTTGACGTACTGCTCCGTGTACCGGATGCGCCGGGCGAGGAACTCGCCGTCGTGATCGAGGTCCCGCAGCACGGCCGCGGCCGCCAGGGTCTTGAAGACGGAGCAGACCGGGAACCGTTCGTCCGCGCGGTACAGCAGGGTTCTGCCCGTGGCCATGTCGCGGGCGAACACGCCCAGACGGGCGGAATGCTCCCGTTCGAGTTCCCTCAGCCGCCCGTACAACCGTTCGGACCGCGCCCCGGACGCCCCTCCACCGGGGGTCGCGGCGTAGGCCCTCCCGCCCCGGGACAGGGCGGCGGCGAGCATCGTCCCCGCGCCGAGGGTCAGTACCGCGCGACGGCCGGGTCCCGGCGCGGTCCACGTCGTGTCGCCAGCCGTGTCGCCAGCCATGTCGTCGGTCATGTCGTCGGTCATGGCCTCAGGAGAACAGGCGTCCGTCGCCTCCGTCCAACATCAGAATCCGGAAGCGTCGGCCATGAGCTGCCGCGCCTGCGCCTCCGACGCGCCGGGCGGCACCACCAGCAGGTCCCACCGGCCGCGGCCCGGCGCGAGCAGGCAGGCGGTGGGCGGGGCCTGCGGCAAGTCCGTCCGGCGCACACGTACGACGTGGTCGGCGACGAGCATCCGGCCGGGCGGCGCGGACCACTCCCCGCCGTTCACGACGACGCTACTGATCTGGCCCCAGACCTGCGGCAATCCGCCGAGCAGCACGGGGAGTTCGGACATCAGGTCGTACGAGCGGGGCCACCAGGCGCCGTCGATGCGCCGGGCCTGCCGGCCATGCGGAGGCTGCACCGCGAGCCGCACGCGGACAGCGGTCGGGCAGGTGCCGGGCACAGCGGTCGGGGAGGGGCCGGGCGACGGCGGGGCCAGTGTCATCAGAACTCCTGAGCCGTGGTGAGGTGGAGAACAGTGCGGCCAGGGTCAGGGGCTGCGACCTGGATCAGGTGCGGGGACGGTCAGGAGGCGGTCTCGCCCTGGTGCGTCCGGTCGGCGGGCGGCCTGCTGCTGTCGAGCCAGGAGCGGAGCGGCCCCGCGGCCCGCGAGGCGTCGAGCGTGAGATGCAGCCGCGCACCCGTCCCCGTGACGCCCGCGGGATAACTCCGCTGCTCGCCCCCGGAGAAGAGCAGCCGGAGCGCGTCCGCGACGCGCCGGGCCGCTGCGGGGTCCTCGGAGACGAGCCGGACCTCCACCCTGCCCTGCTTGTCCGGCTGCCCGTCCACACCCTGGGGACGGTCCACAGCGTGGGGACGGTCTTCGGTCCGGGAACGGTCTTCGGCCTCGGGACGGTCGTGGGCTTCGGGGCGGTCGTCGGCCTCGGCACGGTCCGGGCGGTACGTGGCTTCGGATGTCATAGGGCGGAACCTGCCCCGGACCGGAGCGGCCCGTGTCTGCTGCGCGACTGAGGACGAGACCGGCGCGGAAGCCGGCATACGACATGCCCTCGGTAGCCCTCACCGTACTCCTGCGCCCGTAACAGCCGTTCCGGCGCGATCGACCGACTCAACGCCCAGCACGCCGAAAGGATCGCCGTGCGCACCTACAGCAGCCTCCTGCCCGACCGCCGGGACGGTCACGGCACGGCCCCAGCGGCCGCACGGCAGGACCAGCCCGGGACGGCGGGCGCCGGCGAGCGGCACGACCATCGCGACGGAGGCCGCGGCCGCTTCCCGGCGCGCCGTCGCCGGAGCCGCACCACGCACAACGAACGCTGAGCGGACGAGGTCAGGCCGTGGAGGATTCCTCCTTCCAGGCCTGCGCAAAATCTGCCATGGCGAGAGTAGACATTGGATCTCGATGGCGTTAGGGTTTCTGCTGTAGCCAGACATCGAGTGGGCGGGGCAGACACGAACTGCCCCGCGTGCAGGTCCAGCAGAACGCGGCCCCGGCGGCCGCGCACAGAACGCCAGATTGCCCCGGAAGATAGGAGCGAACGCCATCAGGATCGCCCGGGTGAGGCAGTGTCCACCCGGGTACCGCAGGCCCCAGAACGGAAGGTGGTCCCCGGTCACGCATTCGCGATCCCCGCATCCCCGCCCCTTCGGGCGTCGTTGCGGAAACAGAAGGCCGGCGCTGTGACAGGCCGGTAGATGGTGTTGAACCCTTCGGGGCCCGGGTGCCAAAGCGTACCCGGGCCCCTCGATGCGTCCCCGAAACGAAGGTGCTATGCCCGCTGAGAACTCTCCCGTCGTCGACAGCCTCGACGACGACGACTACCCCGCCTACACCATGGGGCGGGCCGCCGCCATCCTCGGCACCACCCCCGCCTTCCTCCGCGCCCTCGGCGATGCCAGGCTCATCACTCCGCTGCGTTCGGAAGGCGGCCACCGCCGCTACTCCCGCTACCAGCTGCGCATCGCCGCCCGCGCCCGCGAACTCGTCGACCAGGGCACCCCGGTCGAGGCCGCCTGCCGCATCATCATCCTCGAGGACCAGCTCGAAGACGCCCTGCGCCTGAACGAGGAAATGCGCCGAAGCAGCGACCAGCCCACCGCGGACGAAAGCTCCTGAACGACACGGCACGAGCGGCGATCGCACCCACCCGCGCCTGGGATGGCGTGCGCCCGCCGGGGCCAGATATCTAGTGCGGCTACTGAAGAAATGCATGCGGTGCGCCGTGAGATTCCAGGCACCGGGCGGATCGGAGCACCCAGACACCCCACAGACACCCGGAGCCGCCACCTCGACCTGTGCTACCGTGATAACAGTTGCAGTTTTGGTTACCAGAGACTTTGAGTGCTCTCCGACCTTCGTCGACGGGCACTCTTTTTGTTTCCGGATCTTTCCGGAAGCTTTCCGGGCGTAATCATCGCGGCGACTCCGGGTCTGCAAGGTGCGGACTCCGGGCACTGCCCCTAAGGGAGATTCAATATGGCATCTGGCACCGTGAAGTGGTTCAACGCGGAAAAGGGTTTTGGCTTCATCGAGCAGGACGGTGGCGGCGCTGACGTGTTCGCCCACTACTCGAACATCGCCACCTCCGGCTTCCGCGAGCTTCAGGAGGGCCAGAAGGTGAACTTCGACGTCACGCAGGGCCAGAAGGGCCCGCAGGCCGAGAACATCGTTCCCGCCTGACGCTGACGCGTACTACATGGCCGGGGCCCGCACTCTTGGGGTGCGAGCCCCGGCTCATTGCTTTTTCCGCGCGCCGTCGACTCACCCCGAGTGAGTCCGGGCCGGCTGCGCGGGCAGTGAGCGAACGACAAGCTCGACTGCTCGTCCGACGGCCGGACCGCACCACATCCCCGGCCGGACGGAATCCCGCCCCGCCCCTCGCGCCCGAACAACCGCCCGCCGCTCTTTGATCAACGCGCAGCGCGGCGCTCCTGTCATGGCGAACCGGACCACCACTCCCGGCCCGGATCAGTTTCGCTTTTTTACTTCGGCTCAGTCTTGCGAATCCTCATGCGGCCTTTCGCCGCTGGACGGAATTCCTCGATACGTGCCGCATCGAGGAAGGTTCCGCATGAACCGCACAGCTCGCACGAACAATGGCTCCGGCCGCTCCCGTACGGACGCGGGCTCCGGCGGCTCCGCCCGGGGCAACCGCTTCCGCTCGCAGGGAACGGGTGGCCGCCAAGGCGCCCCCTCCCGCTCGGCCAAGTCCGGACGGAACGGCCGCGGAGGCCGTCCCGCCGCGACCGGCGGGGAATTCGCACTGCCGGTCACCCTCACCCCGGCCCTGCCGGCGGTCGAGGCGTTCGCCGCTCTCGACATGCCCGAGCGCCTGCTGACCGCGCTCGGCGCCGAAGGCGTGACCGAGCCGTTCCCGATCCAGGCCGCGACGCTGCCGAACTCGCTGGCCGGCCGGGACGTCCTGGGCCGCGGGCGCACGGGCTCGGGCAAGACCCTCGCCTTCGGGCTCGCCCTGCTCGCCCGCCTGGACGGACAGCGGGCCGAGCCCCGGCAGCCGCTGGGACTCGTCCTCGTACCCACCCGCGAACTGGCCCAGCAGGTCACCGACGCGCTCACCCCCTACGCCCGCGCGCTGCGCCTGCGGCTCACCACGGTGGTCGGCGGGCTGTCGATCGGCCGCCAGGCGAGCGCCCTGCGCGGTGGGGCCGAGGTCGTCGTCGCGACACCCGGACGGCTCAAGGACCTCATCGACCGGGACGACTGCCGGCTGGACCGCGTCGCCATCACCGTCCTGGACGAAGCCGACCAGATGGCCGACATGGGCTTCATGCCGCAGGTGACCGCCCTGCTCGACCAGGTGCGCCCCGACGGCCAGCGGATGCTGTTCTCGGCCACCCTGGACCGCAACGTCGACCTCCTGGTCCGCCGCTACCTGCACGACCCCGTGGTCCACTCGGTCGACCCGTCCGCGGGCGCCGTCACCACGATGGAGCACCACCTGCTGCACGTGCACGACACCGACAAGCACGCCACCACCACGGAGATCGCCGCCCGCGACGGACGAGTGATCATGTTCCTGGACACCAAGCACGCGGTGGACCGGCTGACCAAGAACCTGCTGTCCGTCGGTGTCCGCGCCTCGGCCCTGCACGGCGGCAAGTCCCAGTCGCAGCGCACCCGGACCCTCGCCCAGTTCAAGGACGGCCACGTCACGGTCCTGGTGGCCACCAACGTCGCCGCCCGCGGCATCCACGTCGACAACCTCGACCTCGTCGTCAACGTCGACCCGCCGAGCGACCACAAGGACTACCTGCACCGCGGCGGCCGTACCGCCCGCGCCGGCGAGTCCGGCACCGTCGTCACCCTGGTCCTGCCCCACCAGCGCCGCGAGATGACCCGCCTGATGGCCGACGCCGGCATCACCCCGCAGACCACCCAGGTCCGCTCGGGCGAGGCCGAGCTGAGCCGCATCACCGGGGCCCAGGCGCCCTCGGGCGTGCCCGTCACCCTGACGCCCCCGCCCGCCGAACGCCCCGAGCGCTCGGGATCCTCCAGCCGTGGACGCCGTGGCCGCCCCGCCCAGGCCCGCCGCCGCTCCTCCGCCCCCTCTTCCTCCTCCGCCAAGGGGCGAAGCAGCCGCTGAACGACGTCACGCCCGGACCCGCCACGGGAGGTTCCGGATGCCCACCGCCACGCCGCTGGCGGTAGGCTCCTGATCCATGTCGCACCCTGATGATCTGCTCGTCGACATCGCCGCCCTGGTCGAGTCGGAGCAAAGCAGTCAGATGTCCCTCACCGTGGTGGTCCCCGGAGCCGTCATCACCGGACGGCTGGCCCCCGAGACCATGTGGAAAGAGCGCGTGGCGGAAGTGCTGCGGGACTCCGAGAAGCTCGGGTTCTTCTCCGCCGTGTTCACCGCGTCCGGCAGAGGCGGTGAACCGCCGCGGAGCGGTGCCCGGCCCACGCACCTCCACTTCCACGTCGCACGGATCCTCCAGGGGAGCTTCGGCATCCCCGACACCGGCGGCATGTACCGCGTCGCCCTGGCGGACGTGAGCGCCTGGACCATCGGGGACATCGGCTACTCGGACCAGTGAGCCCGCGCCGCCGGACCGGTGGCGGACAGAAGGAAACGAAGCGCGGCCCTGCCCCGGTGGGGCAGGGCCGCGCTCGTCACATCAGCGGCCGTCGAGCGGCGGCAGGCGCAGCAGGTCGGTGATCGTGCGCAGGACGCCGTTCTCCGTGTGGGACGGGGCCATGTGGCGGGCCCGGCGCAGGACGTCCGGATGGGCGTTGGCCATGGCGAAGGACCACTCGGCGGTGTCGAGCATCCCGAGGTCGTTGAGGTAGTCGCCGAACACCATCGTCTGGGCGGGTGTGATGCCCAGGTCCTGCTGGAGGCGGCGGATCGCCGCGCCCTTGTCGGCCGTGAGGTTCATGATGTCGACCCAGTGCTCACCGGAGACGACGACCTGGTGGGTCGCCGCGAACGGCTTCAGGGCGGGCGCGGTCGTACGCTCCGCCGGCCCGAAGTCGAAGACCGCCACCTTGATGATCTCGTCCTCGACGGCGGTCACGTCCGGGACGGTACGGAGCAGGGCGTAGTACTTGCGCGCCTCGGCGAGGAACGCCGCATCGGTCCGCTCGACGTACGCCGACTTCTTCCCGCAGACCACGGCACCCACGTCCGCGCCGTCCGCCACGAGCTGCCGCGTCGCCCCCACGACCCGGGCGGCGACGGCGCTGTCCAGCGGATCGGAACTGAGCTCCACGCCGTCGCGCACGACGTACGTGCCGTTCTCCGCGATGAACACCATGCCCTGACCCGCGTCCGCGAACTGCCGTGCCAGCGTGGCGTACTGGCGGCCGCTCGCGGGGCTGAACAGCACGCCACGGCTGCGCAGTTCGGCCAGTACGGACCACAGGGCGGCGGGGAGCCGGCCGGCGCCGTCCAGCAGCGTGCCGTCCATGTCGGTGACTATGAGCCTGATGTCGGGCGCGCCCGGGTGGGGGTGCGGTGCGGCGGGGGCGGAGGGAGAAGTGGACATGTTCCGTTCCTGTGCGGGGCCTGCGGGAGCGCTGGGTGCGGTCGGCTGTTCGTAGGCGTCGACGTAGTGCACCTGGCGGCGGCCCCCACGGCGGGACCGTACGAGGCCGGCGGGCTTCCCCGCGTCTGAGCGGCTCAGTCTAGTGAGCTGGTTTTGAGTTCTGCCGTCGCCACTTGAGTCGTGTTCCGTTTCGGATCGGGGCTTGGTCGGTGACGGGGCTGGTGGTTTGCGGTCTGCTGTGGGGATGGGCGACAGCAGGCTTGCGCCGCTGGTGTTATCCGATGCCGAGCGGCGGATGTTGCAGGGATGGGCCCGGCGCCGGACGACTGCTCAGGGCCTGGCGTTACGGGCACGGATTGTGCTGGCCTGCGCGGACGGCGGCAGTAACACCGCGGTTGGCCGCGCGGATGGGCGTCAACCGGGGCACGGTGACCAAGTGGCGGGCGAGATTCCTGCGCGACCGGTTGGACGGGCTGGCCGACGAGCCGCGCCCGGGGGTGCCGCGCACCATCACCGATGCCCAGGTGGAGGAGGTGGTGGTGCGCGCGCTGGAGGAAACCCCCAAGGGCGCGACGCACTGGTCGAAGCGGGAGCTGGCCAGGGCCGTGGGGATCTCCCCGGCGAGCGTGCTGCGGATCTGGCACGCCTTCGGCTTGCAGCCATGGCGGACCGAGACCTTCAAGATCTCTCCGGACCCGCTTCTGATCGACAAGATCCGTGATGTCGTCGGCCTCTACCTCGCCCCGCCGGCCAACGCTGCGGTGTTCGCGGTGGACGAGAAGCCGCAGATCCAGGCTCTGGAACGGACGGCACCGGTGCTGCCGATGCTGCCCGGAGTGCCCGAGCGGCGCAGCTTCGACTACGTCCGGCATGGCACGGTCGATCTGTTCGCCGCCCTGAACACCGCGACGGGCAGGGTGATCACGAAGCTGTCCGCGCAGCACCGGGCCGTGGACTTCCGGGACTTCCTCGACGAGATCGACCGCCAGACCGAGCCCGGCCTGGCGGTCCACGTGATCTGCGACAACCTCTCCGCCCACAAGGCACCGGTGGTGCACAAGTGGCTGCTCGCGCATCCCCGGTTCCGCCTGCATTTCACCCCCACGTACTCGTCGTGGATCAATCAGGTCGAGCGGTGGTTCGCCGAATTAGAGCGGCGCTGCCTGGAGCGCGGAGTGTTCTGCTCGCTGGACAGCCTCAAGGCCGCGCTTGAGGAATGGATCAAGGTCTGGAACGAGGAGGCCCGGCCGTTCAAGTGGACCAAGACCGCCGACCAGATCCTCGACCGGATCTGCCGTTACTGCTCACGCATCTCCGAACCAGCTCACTAGGTGGCCGGGCACGGCATCAGTGCTCCGTGATCTCCGGGCGGATGGGCGTCGGCCGCCCATGGGTGCCCATGGTGCGGCGGGCCGCGCCCCGCCTTCGGGAGCGGGCTGCCTCTTCGGTGCCGCCAAGGCTCCCGTCGCCCTGCTCGGACCGGCGGCGCACCCCCGACAGCAGGCGCCGCATCCCGGCCACGTGTCCGCCCGTCGCGATGACGAGCCACCGGTAGAGGGCGCCCGCCGGGCCGGGAAACGCGGCCCGGCTCTCGGCACGCACCCGCGTCCGGCCGGGACCGGCCGCTTCGAGACGGAAGATCAGGGCGTACGACGAGAAACGGTGCCGTCCCATCAGTACCAGCTCCCGCCCCGGAGCGGCGGCGGCCACCCGGAACCCGGGAAGCGTCGAGCCCTCCGCGAGCGGCCGCGGCCCGCCCGCCGTACGGTCGGCGCATCCGACGAGCCGCGCGTAGCCGGCCGCGCCGGGACCCGAGAAGGACCGGTCCAAAGTGGCGCCAAGACCCCGCCAGACGTCCTCGGCCTCCGCCGCCACGACCATCGTGTGCTCATCGACGTACGGCAGTGCGGTGACGCGCATCAAAGCCTCCGTGAAAGCCTTCGGCCCGGCCGGTGTGCCTCCAGTCTCCCTCCCCGACCGGCCCCAGCCACCGGCCGGGACCGCCGCGGTGCCCGGTTTTGAGCTCCGGTTGACCAACCAGGCAGAACATTGACCAGGCGCGGGGAAATCGCTTGCCCATGCGGTCGTAAGTTCGGCGGCATGCCGTCTCGCCCCCCACAACTGCCGGTTCTCCCCTATCGCAAACCCACCCGGGGGCGCGACTACTGGATCATCGACGACGTCCTGCCGGACGTGGACGCTGTGCGGGCCCGTTGTCTCGCCAAGGACGAATGGACCGAAGGCCATCCCTACAAGCCCGAGAGCTGGCCGGGCCTGCGGACGATGCCCGGCCTCGAACCGGGCGAACTCGCCCGCGTGGAGCGGCTGGTGAAGAAGGCGACCGGCGCTCGGAGACTCTGGCAGGAAGCGGCCCCCGGCGGCGGCACCCTCAACCACAACTGCGTTCAGGTCGTCGGCAGGGACGAGGGCGAGGTACGCCCGCACACGGATTCGCGGGCGCTGTGCCGATATGCCGCGGTGCTGTATCTCAGCCCGAACGTCCCCAAGGACTGCGGCACGAGCTTCTACCGGCAGAGCCTGCCGGGGGGTGTCCTCGGCGGGAACATGGTGACGGCGCCGCACACCAATCTGGTCGAAGCGCTGGGCACGCGGTACGTCTCGCCCGACGCCTTCGTCGAGGACGTACGCGTGCCGCAGCGCTACAACCGGCTGCTGCTCTACACGGCCAACATGATGCACAGCGCCACCGGTTACTGGGGCGTCGACCTGGAGGAGAAGCGCATGACGGCCGTCTTCTTCTGGATGGCCTGAGCCTCACGGCTCCCGTGCCGGATGCCGGCCGGGCCCCGGACGCGGGACGCCGGGCCCCGGACGCCGGTCAGGACGGTGTGAGCGGAAGATCGTCCGTGTACGCGTTGACCGGCGGGGAGATCCTGGTCGTCCGCCGGACGTCCAGGGCCGCCTCGGCGGACCTCGTGCCCAGCGCTCCCCGGGGGTGCCAGGTGCCGGTGACGGACACCCAGGTGTTGGCCGGCAGCGCGGCGGTGCCGTACATGCGGACCTTGACGGACTGCGAGTCCGCGGCGCAGCAGGTGAAGATGATCCGGGTCAGGTACCAGCCGCCGCCCTGTCTGCCGGGCGTGACGAACCCGGTCATACGGACGTCCCGCCCCTTGATGCTCCGCTCGCGGTCCTGCCGCACCCGGGCGGTGAAGTCCGTGAGGGTCATCGGCAGGGGCGAGGTCGCGGGCAGCGGGTCGAAGCGCTTCTGCTCCTGCACCACCGCGCTCTGGTCGCCCGCGCGCGACGCGGTGTACGCGCCGAGGGCGGGCGGCGCGAAGAAGAGCAGGCTCAGCGCGGGCAGGAACAGCAGCCAGGCGATGCGGGGCGCGGCGGAGTGGTCGTGCCCGTGGCCCCCGTACTCGTGCCCGTGGCCCTCGTGCTCGCGCTCGAGGCCCTCGTGTGCCTGGTCGCGGGCGTGTCGGCCGTCGGCGCGTCTGCCGTCGAACGCCGCTGCCGCCAGGCCCAGGACGAGGAGCAGCGCGCCGGAGGCGATCAGCAGGGGGCGTACGCCCTCCTTGACGTAGCGCAGGCAGAGGTCGCTGAAGAGCGAGGCGTGCAGCAGACCGAGGCCGCTGAGGACCAGCAGCAGCACCTGTGCGGGGCGCTTCACAGCAGACCACCCCCGACCAGCGCGCCGCCGACCAGCACGCTGCACCCGACCGCCACGACGGTGGTGGCGGCGCTGAAGCGGACGGCGAAGGCCCGTCCGAAGGTGCCCGCCTGAAGGGCGATCAGCTTCAGGTCGACCATCGGGCCGACCACCATGAACGTGAGCCGCGCGGTGGGCGAGAACCCGGTGAGCGAGGCGGCGACGAACGCGTCGGCCTCGGAGCAGACCGCGAGGACGACGGCCAGCCCGGCCAGGAAGAGCACGGAGAGCCAGGGCGAGCCGGAGAACGTGTCCAGGACCGAGCGCGGCACCGCGACGTTGAAGGTGGCCGCGGCCATGGCTCCCAGGACGAGGAAGCCGCCCGCGTGCAGGAAGTCGTGCTGGAAACCGAGGCGGAACTCGGTCCGGCGACTGTGCCCCGGCCGGTGTCCGGTGTGCCGGACGGCGGCGCGCAGCCACTCCTCGCGCCCCAGCCAGAGCCACAGCCAGCCCATCACCGCGGCGGTGACGAGCGAGGCGAGCAGCCGGGCCAGCACCATCGCCGGGCTGCCGGGAAACGCGACGGCCGTGGCGGTCAGGACCACGGGATTGACCGCGGGGGCGGAGAGGAGGAACGCGAAGGCGGCGGCCGGGGTGACGCCCCGGCCGATCAGGCTGTTCGCGACCGGCACCGACGCGCACTCGCAGCCCGGCAGGACGACACCCGCGGCACTGGCGACGGGGACGGCGAGCACGGGTCGCTTGGGCAGCACCCTGGTGAACACCTGCGCCGGTACGAACGCGTTGATCGCACCGGACAGCACCGTGCCGAGCAGCAGGAAGGGCAGCGCCTGGATGGTGATGGCGAGGCAGACGGTGCGCCAGGCCCCGACGGCCGGGGCGTCGAGCCACCGTGGGCCGATGCCGGTGAGGGCGGCGGCCACGGCGAGTGCGGCCAGCGAGAGGCCGATCGCCGTGAACCGGGCGGTGCGCGGACGGCGGGTCGCGGGCCGCCCCGGTGCTCCGCCGGGCGCCGGCACGGTCACGGCCGACACTTCCACCACCTCGGCCATTTCATCCGTTTTCTGCATGCTCGCTCCGATTGTCGGATGTTCGGATCGAACATACGGGGACCGGTACGCCACCCCCGGCACCGCCACGCGCACGCGCCGCAGGAGCCCCCTGTCGGCCCGGGTACGGGTGCGGGGGGGCGCGGGGCGGGGCGTCAGCCGTCGGTGCCGTCGCCGGGGACGGCGTCCGCGGCGGAGGTGTGCCAGTTCGTGACGATCGGCCTGTCGACGATGATGGCGCCGGTCTTCAGGGAGACGGGGTTCGGGTCGTCGTTGCTGGCACTGACGATGATGCTGGTCAGTTCCTTGCCGTAGTCGTTGTTCGTGGTCTTCGGGTTCACACCGGCGTACGCGACCGTGGATCCGCTCAGCGTCACCGGATCGCCGGCCACCTGCTCGGCGTTGCTCGCCTCGGTGCCGTCGGAGCCGAACGCCACGACCGGCAGATCGCCGGAGAGGACGCAGGTGATGCCCGCCTTGGCTTTCGCCATGACCAGGATGTAACCGCCGGCCTGCGACTCCGAACGGGAGCTCCAGGTGAGGTCGTTGGTCCCGCAACTCTGCCCGTAGCCGCTCTTGTCGCCGCTGCCGCCGGAGGACGAGGACGAAGAGGACGACGACGAAGAGGACGAAGAGGACTTGGAGTCGTCGGAGTCGGCGGAGCCCGACGACGAACCGCCGTTCCCCGTCCCCTTGTTCCCCGTGCTGCCGGTACCGCCGGTACCGCCGGTCGCCGTGCCGTTCGTGTCGGTGCCCTTCGCCGGGGCGCCGGTGGAGGAGCCCGCCGAGGAGGCCCCGGAGGCGTCGTCGGAGCCGTTGCAGGCGGTGAGCGACAGGGCGGCCACGAGTGCGGCGGCGGCCAGGGTGACGGTGCGGATGCGGTGCTTGCGCATGGGTGTTCTTCCCCGTTCACAGGTCTGTTCCACGAGATCCGGCCGACCCGGATCCGCTGACAGGTCACAGCTTGCGGAGCCCGCCGCAACCCGCGCAACGATCTTCGGAGGACACGGGACGCTCGAACGGAAAAAATGCGTTTGACCTGCGGGAACACCCCTTCCCTGGAATGCCGTTCCGGGACGCCGGCCGGCCTCCGGGACGGGGGAAGCGTGTCAGGGAAGCGCGTCGGGAAAGCGCGTCAGGGATGCGGCGGTGGCGGGATCGTCCCCAGGCCGGGCGCCGGGGCCGGCCAGACCAGAAGCACCGGGCACGGGGCATGGTCGACGACGAACCGGCTCGCCGGGCCGAGGCTGTGCGGGCCGAGCCGGGCACGGTCACCGTCACGGGCCACGATCAGCAGCTCCGCGCCCTCGGCGGCGGCCACGACCTCCCGCTCGACGCGCCCGTACCGCTCCATCCGCCCGCACGGGCGCCCGAGCCGTTCCTCGGCCGCGTCCAGGAGCCGGGCGGCCGAGGCGGCGCCGAGGTCCTCGAGCCGGGTGCCGGGGTCGCGCTCGGGGTGGCCGCGGCCGAGCAGTCCGGCGAAGGCGCCGTGCGCGATGCCGGGTACGTCGCCGCCGCCGACGTACAGCAGATCGAGGCCGGCCGGTTCGGGCGCGTACCGCCGGGCCGCGTCCACGCAGGCGGGCCAGGTTCCCTCGACGATCCAGGCGATCACGCTCATGGGCGACGGCCTCCGAAGTGTCCCGGTACCAACAGCGCACTCCACGGTGCCGTTCCGCCGGGCGCGGGGCAACCAGTGGCGGGCATGTGGCCCGCATGTGGCGGGCCGACGGGCCTCGTGCTGCGTACCGCGTACCGCGTGCCGCGTGCCGCTCCATGTGACCCAGGACACTTCCCGCGGCACGGATTTTGCCTGCTCCAAAGATTCTTCACCCGCGTCCCGGCCGTACCTCCGGACGTCGGACCGCTCCGTGCGGATCCACCACGCAGTCAGACACGGCATCCCGCTCCCGAGCGGGTGGCCCCTACCAGGAGGTGCCATGGGCATTTCACGGAACGCGGCGGGAACCCTCTTCGTCGGTGGCGCCCTGATGCTGACACTGTCGGCGCTCGCCTACCCCAGCATGCTCGGGATTCAGAACACGTCCAGCTCCCCGTCGCGCGTGATCGCCAACACCGAGTCCGGGCCGCTGACCGAGGCCGACCGCGACTTCGTGGTCAAGGTGCGCGCGGCGGGGCTGTGGGAGTTCCCCGCCGGTGAACTGGCCGTGAAGAAGGGCACCATCGCGTCCGTCCGCACCGCCGGGCAGCACCTCATCAACGGGCACGTCAATCTGGACAAGAGCTGCCTGAAGATCGCCCAGCAGCTGAACATCACCCTGCCCAATCAGGCGTCTCCGCAGCAACAGGGCTTTGTGGCGACGCTGACCTCGGACAGCGGCAAGCAGTTCGACTCCGACCTCGCCAACATCCTTCGGGTGACCCACGGCCAGATCTTCCCGGCCATCGCGAACATCCGGGCCACCACCAAGAACACGCTGGTCCGCCAGCTGGCCGACCAGGCCAACGACACGGTCCTCGACCACATCACGGTCATGGAGCAGACCGGCCTGGTCGACTTCGACTCGGTCCTCTTCCAGGAGACGACCCCGCCGAAGGACGCCAAGAGCAACCACACCCCGCCCGCTCCCCAGCCGGGAGAACCGACGGTCGTCCTCTCCCCGCCCGCGGGCTTCACGCCCCCGCCCGCCACGACCCCGTCTCCGACGGTGGGGTGACCAGCACCGCGTTCCCCGGGCACAGAGCCGGCACATGACGGCGAAGCGGCCCGGCACCGGACATGAAGAACGGGCCCGGCGCTCTCATACACAGGGGAAGAGCGCCGGGCCCTGCATGGGGACGGGGTCGGTCAGGAGCGGGACTTCGCCGTACGGCGGCGGCCGGCCACGACGATTCCCGCGCCTACCGCCAGGAGGGCCGCGGCACCGGCCGCGAGCGGCAGGGTGTTGCCGCCACCCGTCTCGGCGAGGTCACCGGGCGGGGTGGACGAGCCGCCGTTCGGGGTGGCCGCCGGCGGGGTGCTGGACTTCTCGTCGGACGGGGGCGTCGTCGAGGGCTTGGGAGTCGACGCCTTCGGCGGGGTCGAGGCGGACGGCGTGGACGCCGGGGGCGTCGTGGCCGGCGGCTTCGACTCCGGGGTGCTCGGCGGCTGGGCGGTGCAGTCCTTCGCGCCGCCGTTCCACGCCGCGATCAGCTTGTCCTTGATGACCGGACGGTCCGGACCCTTGGGCACGTCACCGTGCTCGAAGCCGTCCTTGGCATCCAGCTCGCCGTCGAACTTGACCTTGCCCCGGTACAGGTCTATCTGCGCGAAGCAGCCCGCGTCCGGCACCGAGATGTCCAGCGAGTCGGTCTCGCCCCGCTTCACCGTCACCGAGTCGAAGTCGTGGAAGACCTGGACGCCGGAGGTCGCGAAGGTCGCGCCGTGGGCCCGGTACGCGGCCAGCGAGGCCGTGCAGCTCGTCGCGTCCTCGGCCGCCCGCACCTTGATGTGGACCTTGCCGTCCTCGGTCGGCTTCAGGTTCTGGTCGTCGACCCGCACCGAGTCGGTGAAGACGGTGCCGTCCAGGGAGAACTGGCAGCGGTCGGTCTCGGTCACCGTGCCGGGGCCCTGCCCGGACGTGTAGCCGCGGTGGGAGTTGTCCCAGCCGTCGCCGCCGGGCGTATCCGTGGCCCAGGCCGAGCCGCACGCGACGGCGGTGAGGGTGAGCGCCGCGGCGCCTGTCCCCAGCAGGCGGCTTACGGTGACCCGTCTCGCAATGGACATGCAGACCCCATCTTCATGTGCCGGGTCCCGGTCGACGGCGGCGGGCAGCGCGAAGCCACCGGGGGCCGTACCGGGGATGAGTGGTCGAAGAGAAACACCGGACTCACTGGTCACATGAGTCACAGCGTGAGCACATATTCGATCACCCCGCGGGGACTGTCAACCTCGTTGAATACAGGAGGACTTCACGGGCCATCACATTTCGACCACATGGGGAATCATCTGCTCCGTCGAGGGCCGCCGGTACGTTCCTGGCGGCCCTCGACCCTGATCAGTCGGCGACGAGATCGTCCGGGCCCGCGAGGACGAGCTGGGTGAGGGGCGTGCGGTCGCCCGAGTCCAGGGTCACGCGGTAGAGGCCGCTCGCGGGCACCGAGACCCGCGCCGCGAGCTCGTCCTCGTCGGCGTACAGGGCCGCGCGCACCGGGACGGCGGACCCCGTGCCCACCTCCTCGACCGTGCACTCCAGGCCCGCCGGACTGTCCGCACCGTGCACGCGGAGCGTCCAGTCGGCGCCGGGGGTGACGAAGTCCGGCACCGTCAGTCCCATCCCCGCGGCCGCCTGCGTGGGCCCCAGGTGCTCGTCCTCCGCCAGGAACGAGGTGACCGCCTCCATCGCGGCCTCCCCCTTGGCCAGCGTGCCGTGCTGGAGGGCGAACGGGACGGCGCCCCGGGTCAGGGAGGCCGACTCCTTGTGCACCGTTCCGTCACCCGCGACGTCGAAGCGGCGCGGGGTGCCGCCGTCCGTCAGCAACGTGCCGTCACGGTGGTACCGGTAGCAGTGCTCGTAGGCGGTGACGACGCCCTGCCGCAGCGTCAGGGACTGCATCGTCGGCTGGCTGATCCCGACGACGGCACGGTGGCCGGGCAGCGTACGGCCGCGCAGACCCTCGTGGAACGCCTCCGACCGGACGGCGAGATCCTTGTCGCCGCCCAGGTCCGCGACGTCCACCGGGCTGAGCGCCCGGATGTCCGCGCCCTCGGCCACACAGGGGTACGTCGGCAGCAGATCGTGCAGTCCCGGCATGGTCACCGCGAGACTCCTGAGCCTGCCGCGCGGAAGCGGAACCGGCGCGCCCCGGCCGGTGTTGAGGATGACGGCCGCGGCGACCGCACCCTGGAACGGCGTGCCGAGCGTGAGCACCCCACGGGTGTCCCCCGCGAGGTCGCCGTCGGGCCCGGTGCTCAGCGCGGCGAGGGTCAGCAGCCCGCCCATGGAGTGCGCGACGAAGACGAGCCGGCCCTCCCGCTCGTCCACCCGGTGCCTGCGGGCCGCGGTGTGCGCGGGGTGCCGGCGCCACCGCTCCAGGTGCTCGCGCGCGGCCTGCGCGAGGAAGCGGGCGTTCGTGGCCACCGACAGCCGCCAGTCGTACGGGAACTCGAGGACCGCCTCCGGGGCGGCCACGCTCCTGGTGACGGTCCTGACCAGCTCGGTGTACGGCTCCTGGCCCTTGAGGACGGGGGCCCAGCCGGCGGTTCTCAGCAGCCGCGACGGCCGTACCCGGCCCAGCCGCCCCTCCCGTTCGTCGGGGGTGAGGTGCAGCGCGCCCAGTCCGGCGGGCGTCGTCCACGCCTTCAGCAGCAGACCGGGGGACAGGCCCCAGATCACGGCGTCCTTCTCCGTGTCGTACAACTCGCTGCCCATGATGCCGGGCACCACGACGACGGCGTCCTGGGTCGTGTTCGGGGACAGGCCCGGCGGACCACCGGCCCGTTCAACGGCGAGGCGGCCCGCGGGATATGACTGCGACGGCTCGTTCATGACGGGAAGAATAGGGAGCATGCGACGGCGGGCGGGCGGGCTTGTCAGGATCGACGGGACACCGGCGGAGGACGAACGGCGGGCGGCGGGGAACACCAGTACGCAGGCCGGGAACACGGGTTCGCGGACGGGGGCCACGGAGCCGCGGACGGGGGACCCCGGGGCGCGGACGGGGGACGAACCACCCCCGCAGCGCACCCTGTTGACCGTCGCCGTCCGTGAATACCCGGACGGGGACGAGGACTTCACGGCCGGTATTGACGAACAGCTCTCCGTCGTCACCGACTGGTGGTGCGACCCCGAGGCCGACGAGCCGTTCCACCGGGTGGTCCAGCCGGAGCTTCACGAGCGCTACGACGTGGAGAGGTTCCTGCACGAGGCCCGGGTACGCGAGACGGGCGGCCAGGCGTTGGTCCTGTTCGTCACCGGACACGGAAAGCTGGGCGCCTCCGGTACGCACTTCCTGCAACTGCCGAAGACCGAGCTGCGGCGTCAGCTGGCCACGGCCATCCGCACCAGCGAGATCGTCGCCGCCGCCCTCGACTCCCGGGCCGAGCACGTCCTGGTCATCGTCAACACCTGCTACGCGGAGGCCATCGCCGGCGAACTGAGCGAGCTGCACAAGGAGATCCGGCAGAGCAGGCGCGAACAGGGCAGCCTGGACGTCATCGCCACCTGCGCCCAGGACCAGCTGGTCCAGGTGGGGCGCTTCCCGTCCGTGATGCGCCAGGTCCTGCGACGGCTGCGGACCAACGCCCAGATCACCACGCCCTGGCTGAGCGTCGGCGATCTGATGACGGAATTCGAGAGCGAGTTACGGGGCGACACCGAGCGGCGCAGGCACCGGCTGCGGCGCATCATCGACGGCGGCGGCCAGACCGTGCTGACCCCCTGCCTGCCCAATCCCGGCTACCGGCCCAGACGGCAGCTGGTGGGGCCCGCGCGCCGCCAGGTCGCCACGCCCGCCGAGGACATCGACATCTGGCTCGACCGGGCCAGCGGCCGCCCGCAGGAGGCCGACCCCGGCTGGTACTTCAGCGGCCGCGAACGCCTCAACCGCGAACTCGCCGTCTTCCTCACCCGCCCGGAGGGAGTGCTCCTGCTGACCGGAACCGCCGGCAGCGGCAAGTCGGCCGTGCTCGGCCGGGCCGTGACCCTCAGCGATCCGCTGTTCCGCGAGAACGCCGACTACGCCGACGCCGTCAGGTCGGCCTCGCCGCGGACCGTTCCACCCGAGAACTCGGTGTCCGTCGCCGTACTGGCCCGGCACCGCTCCGCCGCGGACGTCCTGCGCGACCTCCTGCTCGGCCTCGGCGTCGCACCGCGCCCCCTGGGGCCCACGGACGATCCCGTCGACCTCTGGGGCACCCAGCTGGACACCCACCTGGCGGAGCCCGGCGAGACGCTCACCCTGGTCGTCGACGGCCTCGACGAGGCGTACGAGCCCTTCCGGATCGTCCGCGACGTGCTGGCCCCGCTGAACGCCCACTGCGCTCCCTCGGCTCCCCTGCCCGGCCAGCGCGGCCCGGCGCGGCAGCCCGCGGAACCCGAAGGGCAGCGGCGCAACCTCCGGCTGCTCATCGGGGTACGCAGCAGCCGGCCCCCCGCGCATCTGGCGGCCCCCCGGGGATCCGCCCCGCGCACCGCCCTCACCCGGCCGCCCGTCACCCAGGAACCCGGCCTGCTCGCCGCGCTGTGCGAGATCTTCCCCACGGCGTCGGTCCTGCGCACGGACGACACCGGCAGCCGGGACGACATCGCCGCCTACGTCGAGGCGCTCATCGGCCCGAAGGACTGCGGGAGCGAGAGCACGCGCCGGGCCGCCGAAGCCGTCGCCGACCGGGTGTGGCCCTCGTTCCTGGACGCCCGGCTGGCGGGCGAGCAGCTGAGGGAGACCACCGATCCGGCGGTCCTGGCCGCCGACCCGCGGTGGCTCGACCTGTTGCAGGCGGGCACCATCGGCCTGCTGCGACGCGACCTGCGGCTGGCGGCCGACGAGGGGCTTCCGGCGGACGTGGCGCTGGCACTGCTGCGGGCCAGCGCCTTCGCGCTGGGCGCCGGCATCCCCTGGTCGAACGTGTGGCCGGCGATGGCGGGCGCCCTCCTCGGGCGGCCGATCGAGGAACCGGACCGGATGATCGACAGCCTGCTGCGCCGGCTCTCCGGATATCTGGCCCACGACCACGAGGACGAGCGGTTCGTGTACCGGCCGGTCCACGAAGCACTGGCCGAGATCCTCCGGGACCCCCGGCAGGACCTGCTGACCGACCTGTCGGGGGACGCCGTATGAGCGACGCCAGGGCCTGGGACTCCCCGGACGACGCGCACCGGCTGATCGCGAAGGCGCTGGCCGAGCTGGTCGCCGAGGATCCGACCATTCCGCCGCATCCCTACCTCAGCCGTCATCTCGCCCAGCACGCCGCCCGGGGCCGCGTGCTCGACGACACCCATGTGCCCCTGGCCATACTTCCCTGGGAGTCGAGCAGGAACGTCCGCATCCTGCTGCGGCAGACGGGCGCCACCCAGCAGCAGGACTGGCTGGAGGCCTGGGCGGGCATCGAGCCGTTCGTCCGCGACGCCGACCCGGACTCCCGTCTGACGAGCCTTCACCTGGCCCACCACACCGCCACCTGCCGCCGTCTCTCGCTCACCGCGCGGCCGGTGTCCGAGCGGCGGCTGGCCGGCTCGCGCATCACCCCCCTGTGGAGCGACTGGACGGCACCGGACAACGTCCTGGCCGTCTCGGACACCCTCGTCGAGTCGCTGGCCCACACCACGACGGCCCCCGGCCGGACCCTGCTGATCAGCGGGGACAGCCACGGCACGATCCGCATGTGGGAGGCGAACGGCACACCGGCCGGAGCTCCGCTGCACACCCACGGCGGCGCCATCCAGCACCTGCTGCCGCTCCAGCACGACCTGCTGGTGTCCGGCGGCACCGACGGGGCCGTACGCGTCTGGCACAGCACCCGCGGGCAGCAGCTCGTCGAGCCCGTACGCCGCCCGCACACCTGGGTCAGCGCCCTCGCCCTGTTCGAACCGGCGGACGGCGCGCGGTTCCTCCTCGTGGCCCACAGCGACGGCCACCTCACCGCCCTGGACCCCGTCACCTTCGAGCCGGCCGACACTCCGCTGCCGGCCCTCGACCCGGCACCGGCGATCCTGACGCCCCTCGCCACGGCCGACGGCACGGCGCTGGTCATCGCTCAGGGGCGGCGGGTCGTCGTCTGGCGGCCGGGGCGGGGCGTCGTCCACATCTCGGAGCACCAGGGCGAGGTGCGGGCCGTCGTGGCCCTGCCGTCCGGGGGCCGGTACGCCGTCTGCGACGACTCGGGGTACCTCGGGTTCTGGGACGTGTCGACGGGCCACGAGACGGTCGCGGCGGGGCCGGCGCACGACGGACCGGTCATCGCCCTCACCACCCTGGCCGTGGACGGGCGGCAAACCGTCGTCTCCGCGGGCCTCGACCACACGCTGCGGGTGTGGGACGCCGACACCGGCCGGCCGGTCGGCGGCGCCCTCGAAGGACACACGGATCCCCCGGTCGCCCTGACCACGCTGCCGGGCGAGGGGCAGGAGCTGGTGGTCTCGGCCGCCGCGGACCACACCCTGCGCCGCTGGAAGCTCGCCGGCCACGGCACCCGCCCCCGGCGTCCCGTGCGCCGGCCGGTGACCGCGGCCGCGCTGCCCGGTCCGACCGTCGTCCCCGCCCTGCTGGCAGCCGTCGCCGACGGGGCGGGGACCGCGCTGTGGAACGTACGCACGGGCCGCCATGTGTCCCTTCCGGCCGGCGAGCCCCCGGTGACGGCCTTCGCCTGGGCCACCGTGCACGGCGACCCGGTCCTGCTCACGGCCCACAGCGACGCCGCCGTGCGGCTCTGGTCCCTGTACGCGGGCAACGCCGTGACCCCGAGCCTGCGCGGCACACTCCTCAACCACAGCCTGCCCGTTCAGGCCATGACCGCCTTCCCGCACGCCGGGGCGACCCTGCTGGCCACCGGCGGCGCCGACGGCTCGGTACGCCTCTGGCACCTCGGCGACCGGCTGGAGCTGGCCCACTGGGACGACCACGCGCTGAGCGTCCGTGACGTCACGCTGCTCGGCACCGGGGAGGACGCGCTGATCGTGTCGGCCGGCTCCGACGGGACCGTACGGCTCTGGGATCCCGGCACCCGGCGGGCGTCAGGGGGGCCGGTCCACTGCGGCCAGCAGGTCGTGCACGCCGTGACGACGGTCGCACCGCATCCGGACGAGGCCGCGCTGATCGCGTCCGGCGGCGAGGACGGCACCGTACGCCTCTGGGATCCCACCACGCGGCAGCCCGTCGGCGACCCGCTCGACGCCCGCGACGGAGCCGTGACCGCGCTCGCGTCCTTCCACACCCCGGCCGGCCGGCCCTGCCTGGCCGCGGCGGGCCCCAGCGGCACCATCCACCTGTGGGACGTCGCCGCCCGGACCCATCTGCTGCGCATCGTGACCGGCAATCCGCTGAGCACCCTGGCCGCCCGGCAGACGGGCGAACCGTTCACGGAGCACCCCGTTCTCCTGGCCGCCGGGACCGCGGGCGTATGCATGTTCGACGTACGCCTGGAGCGATTGAGGTGAGTGTGCGCCGCCCAAATGCCTCGGCGCCCCCCTCTCGCGCCCCCGCCGGCCCGCCGAAGTGGACACCCGCGTCCGCCCACTGCGAAAGAATGATCGCCCGCATGTTCCGGAGGAACATGCGCAGCGTTTCGACCGCCCGGCACTCCGGGCCCCTGACCGTGCGAACCGATCGCACCCACCAGCTCAGCAGCGAGGACGTATGAACCGCGCCCCGTCGGCGGTGACCACCGCCCACTTACCGCTCCACACCGTACGAGGCTCAACGCCCGCACCCGTGATCACATCGGAGGTGAGGGCCTGATGCACTCGTCCGACGAGTCCCCCGTCACCCTCGTCCCCGCGCCGGAGCGCGGCGTGTGGCGCCTGGGCAAGAAGGGCCACCCCGTGGAGTACAACCGGCTGGAACCCGAGACCAGTCAGGGTTCCAGCGCCGGCCGCTTCAGCCTCGCCACCTACGGGATGCTCTACTGCGCCTCCGACCCGGCAGGCTGCTACGCCGAGGCCCTGACCCGCTTCAGAGTCCAGCCGAAGATGCGCAGACTCATCGGGAACCACTGGGACAACCAGTCCGGCAACATGGGGCTCGGCCGGCTGGGCTCGGGCTGGCGGGACGACCACATCCTGATCAGGCTCGTGCCCGCCAAGGACGCGTGGTTCCTCGACGTCGACTCCGAGGCCACCCGCGCGGTCCTCTCGAAGGAACTCCACAACGAGTTCGAGGCGTGGGGTGTGGCGAGCCCCCTCACCGACGACCACATCCACGGACGCGACCGCCGGATCGCCCGCCAGATCGCGGCCTGGACGGTCGCCCAGCGCAACCGGGCCGGCCACCGCCTGGCCCAGGGCATCGCGTACCGCTCCGGATACGGCGGACACCGCTGCTGGGCCGTGCTGAGCGACGTCGACCTCGAAACGGCCGAACAGCGCCCCATCCGGCTGGAGGACACCGCCCTGCGCAAGGTCGCGGCGGAGTTCGGGCTGAAGCTCTTCTGAGCCTCCGTCGGCCCCTCCGGACGCCTCCTGGACGCCTCCCGGACTCCCCCCGGACCCCTCCCGGCTCCTCCTGACCGCTCCGCAACCGCCTCGGACGCGGCGATCGGCGGTACCACCGTCGCCCGATCGGGCGGAGCTCTGTCACACGTCTGCCCGGGATGCGTCACAGAATCGCCGACCCGACACGGAAAAACCCCTGTTCACGCTTCACATCACGCCATTCGGGGGGGATTTGACGGGGGATTCAAGGGGGGAAAACGGTGGAGTGACCAACCCTCCGAGGGGTAGGCTTTCTTCAACACGACTGAGGAGAAGCAATGTTGAGCATTCACCGGTTACCCGTCGGCCCACCGCTGCCGGCCGTCATCACACTCGTTCCCGCCCCACAGATACTGACGCGCCATCAACTCCTCTGGCGCAGCAGCGTGCCCAGCCGTCGCCTCATGGGCATGGAATCCCACGGACCACTCGCAGCGCCGTAGCCCGCGCATCCGTGACCACCCATCACGTACGGCCTGCCCGAAAGCCGTGAGTGCCCGCCCCGACACCGGATCGATGACACGGGGATCGATCGTGTCGGCGAGACGGCCACGGCATCCCTGAAACTCATCTCCTTGAGTCAGGCCCGACGGCAGCGCCGCCCACCACCCTCGGCCGAGGCGCCAGAAGCGCCGGACGGCGACGGGGAAACGAGGAGACCATGGAAACCCTGCGAGAGACCGGAACCGAGTCCACCGCCCACGCCGACACCGTGCAGAAGAACGTCGCCGACATCGCGCGCTTCTTGCAGGAGAACTTCGGCCAGCGGCTGGCCGCGTTCGTCGCAGGCATCGAGGACCCCAAGCAGGTCGGCAAGTGGTGCAGTGGCCAGAACAGCCCGCGCATCGACTCCGAACTGCGACTACGGGCGGCATACCAGGTGTTCCGAATGATCGCGCTCGCCGAGAATCCGCACACGGCACGCGCCTGGATGATCGGCATGAACCCGCAGCTCGAGGACGACTCACCGGTCCAGGCCATCGCCGAGGACCGCCACAAGGACGTCATGGCGGCGGCTCGCTCGTATATCAAGGGCGACCTTTAGCCGAGCGGCGGACTCAGGTCGGCGGGGTGGCTGTGACCAGGTGTTCTCTCAGGTGGTTGCGGGTGCCCCGGTGGCCTGGGCGAGGGCCCCGGCGGACTTGCGGAAGGGATCCACGAGGCGGCTGTGATCGCCGGAGCGGGTCGTCGGCACGACATGACTCGACTCGACGCCGCGCAGGTCGACCGTGGTGTCGTCGGGACGGAGACTGCCCGCGTGGGGGCCGGGACGATGGCTACCGCGCGCCCCCTCCTACCCCATCCGCTCGACCGCTTCCTTCGCCTCCTTCAGGCCCGCGCCCGTGAGTTCGCGGTAGGTCTTGATCGCCTCGACCTTCCTGCCGTCGCGCAGGAGGGCGTCGACCCGCTCCATGCGCGGGTCCACATGGTCGATCCCCAGGTGGTCGAGGATCAGGTCGAGCTTCTTCTCCACGCGGGCGACTCTGCGGTCGGCTCGGCCGATCTTGCTCTCCACTCCGGCGAAACCGGCCAGCACAAGCGCGAAGACGACGAAGAAACCAAGTATTTCCATGGCTGGCGAGACGCTCATCCGCACCGACAGGTTCCCCTACGTGCCGTTACGTGCCGTCGGGGAGGGGGTCACCGTGGTCGGCGAGATACGGACGGATGCCTCCGGGGCCGACCCCGCCGCGGCCGGGCCCCCCGTGGCCGTTTCCGTCGTGGCCGTGTCCACCCCGGCCGGGTCCGGCGTGGCCGAGTCCGCCGGGGAGGCGGTGCCGTCGATGTTCACGGCGTCACCGACGGCCAGCCGCCCGTACAGCCACTTCGCGTCGACGACGCGCAGGCCGATCCAGCCGCGGGTGGTGTCGTAGTTGCCGGGTGCCTTCTCATCGGACGACAGGCCTCCGAGGTACACCGACGTACCGTCGTCCGCCCGCAGTTCGACCATCCAGGGAACCTTGTAGGAGTACGTTCCCTTGAAGCCGATGTCCTCGCCGGACACCAGCTTGACCTCGTACTTGGCCGCGACGGTCAGCCGCCCGGTCGGCGTGTCCCTCCGGGCGGTGCCGGGCGAGACGAACAGCGTGCGGCCGTCGACGCTGAGGATCCGGCTGGCGAGCCGGACGGTCGCGACGGGGGCCTCCTGGGTGCTGGGCGTACTCGTCGGGCGCCCGGCGGGCGACGGCTTCCGCTCGGCCCCCGGACCACCGAGGTTCAGGACCAGCGCCAGCCCCAGCGTCAGCGCGGCCGCCGCGCCGCCCACCGCGGCACTCGTACGACGGCGGCGCCTGCGCGCTCCGGCCCGGCGGCGGATCTCCGCCCCCGGCACGACCGGCAGGGCCTCGCCGGACTCGGCCAGCTCGCGCAGCTCCGTGGTGAGGTCATCGGACACGGTCGTCCTCCCTCTCCCCGTCGCCGGTGGCCAGTTCCCGCGCCAGTGCGGCCCGGCCCCGGGACAACCGGGCCTTGACCGTGCCCACGGGAGCACCGGTTTCGGAGGCTACCTGCTCGACACTCAGGTCGCACAGATGGTGCAGCACCACCGCCATCCGCTGCACCTCGGGCAGTTTGCGCAGCGCCGCCACCAGTTGGGCGCGCTCGGGGCCCGGCCCGGGTGTGTGCTCCGGCGGCGGATTACGGCGCACCAGTTCCAGCCAGCGTCGCGCCCGGCGCCAGCGGCTCACCGCGAGCCGCATCGCCACGGTCCGTATCCACGCCTCGGGCGCCCCGTCCGCGAGGAACTCCCGGCGCCGGTCCCAGGCCCGGACGAACGCCTCCTGCACGACGTCCTGCGCCTCGCCGTGGTCCCCGGTGAAGGCGTAGAGCTGGCCGGTCAGGCGAGGGAACGCGGTGGCGTAGAACGCGTCGAACTCTTCCTCGGTCATGCCCCCCGCCCGGCCCTCCGTCATGCCCCTGCCACGCCCTCCGTCAGGCCCCCGCCACGAGTTTTCCGCATTCCCCTGCAACCCGGCCGACTTCGCCGTGCGTACAGGTCCCGTACGCCGCACATCGAAACACACCGCGGGGGGAACAACGATGACCACCAGAGCCGACAGAAGCAGGACCGGCCGTCTCGCGCCCGCCCCGGGGGCCGCCGCCGTGTGCGCGCTCGGGCTCGCGGGCTGCTCGCCGGGCGCGCAGGCGCAGAGTGCGGACACCCGGGCGGACACGGCCCGGCGGCCGGCCTCCGCGGTCACGCACAAGACCGCCCCCAAGGCTCTGGAGAGGCTGAGCGGCGCGCGCATCAACATCGCCGACGGCCGGACCGTGGGCGTCGGCATGCCGGTATCCGTGACCTTCGACCACCCGGTAGCGGCGGCCGAACGCGCCCGTACCGAACGGCAGTTGACGGTCACCGTCCGGGCCGGCGCGGGCATCACCCGGCACTTCACCGTCGGCCGCTCGCTCGTCGCCACGGTAGACGTGCGCACCCACACCATGAAGGTCGTGAAGGACGGGGCGACCCGCACGGTCCCGATCAGCGCGGGCGCCCCCGGCATGGACACCTGGAACGGCACGATGGTCGTCTCCGACAAGGCGACCAGCGTCTTCATGGACGCGCGGACCGTCGGCTACGGCGACGCGTACGCGGACTACTACTCCTACGCCGTCCACCTCACCGCCTCGGGCACGTACCTCCACCAGAATCCCAAGGCCCATACGTACGCGGGCCGCCAGAACGTCACCCACGGCTGTGTCGGCCTCGCCACGGACGGCACGGCGAAGCGCTTCTACGACGAGGTGATCCCCGGTGACGTGGTGAAGGTCGTCGGTTCCAAGGACACGGTCGCGCCGGGCAACGGCTACGGCGACCGGAACGTGGACTGGGACGACTGGCGGGCAGGCAGCGCACTGACGTGACCCCGCAACCCCCCTCCCCACGCGAGGACTTCGCCGCGTACGCCGCCCACGCCTGGCCGCGTCTGGTCCGCACCGCCCACCTCCTCACCGGCGACCCGCACGAGGCGGCGGACCTGGCGCGGACCGCGCTGGCCGACGCGTACGCACGCCGCCGGCGCATCCCGCGCGACGACGCCGACTTCCACGTACGGCGGACGCTGGTGCGCGCCCATCTGAGGCGCAGACGCCCCGCGCCCGCACCGGCCCCGCTCGCCCGGGCGCTGGCCGCGCTGCCCGCCCGGCAGCGGGTGGTGCTGGTGCTGCGCCACGGGGAGGGCCTGGCCGAGGCGGAGATCGCCGAGACGCTGGGCTGCTCGGTCGGCACGGTCAAGTCGTACGCCCGGCGCGGCCTCGCGGCCCTCAGCGCCCTTCCCCTCTCCGGAGTTCCCCGATGAGCCGTACGGTCCCGCCCCCGCACCACGCCGAGCTGCGCGAGGCGTTCGCCCGCATGGCGGACGACGTCATGCCGTCCCCCGTCCCGCTGGCGGAGATCGAGCGGGAGGGCCGGGCCCGGCGGCGCAGACGCCGTACGACGGCGCTGGTGACCGGCTGTCTGCTGGTGCTCGCCCCGCTCGCCTACGTCTCCTGGCGCCTGACCCCGACCGCGCCCGACGGCGCGACGGCGCCCTCCGCCTCCGTATCGGGCAAGGCCGTGCGGGTGGTCGCGGCCGGCGAGCGCGTACAGCCGCTGCCCGGGGCGGAGTTGTGGCTGGCGAAGGACGGGGAGCACTGGTCGACGCCGGCGGGCTCCGGGGTGTCCCTGCCCGAGGAGAGCCGCGGAGCGGGCGGCCCCGCCGTCACCCTCCGGCTGGAGGAGGTGCACGACCGCTTCCTCCTCTCCGGTACCTACCGGGGCACGGGACAGGCGGCCCGCGCCGAGGTGGAGACACCGTCCGGCACGACGGCGGGCACGCTGCTCACACTGGCGGGCAGTCCCGGCTGGAGCGTCTGGTACGCGATCGCGCCGGAGCCGAAGTCCGCCGGGAAGCGGCTGTTCGCGACGGTACGGGTCACGATGTACGACGCGCGAGGCGCCGTTCTCGCGCGGAGCGGAGACGGATCATGAGCGCCCCCGAGGAGCAGGGCCGACGGCGTCGGATCCCCCGCCGCGTCCGCACCCGTCGCCGCCGGGAGCGCTGGATCCGCCGCGCACTCGCGGCGGTGCTCGCGCTGATCATGCTGCTGTGCGGTGCGGTCGTGGTGGCGTACCTGCTGACGGGCGTCCCCGAGCCGCACCCCGAGACGGTCAGCCAGAGCACGGTCTTCCTGGACGCGGACGGCGAGTACCTGGGCCGGCGCGGCCCGGTGGACCGCCAGGACGTCCCGCTCTCCGAGGTCCCCCGCCATGTCCAGGACGCGGTGATCGCCGCGGAGAACCGCTCCTTTCGCACCGACTCGGGGATCTCACCCAGCGCCGTCGTGCGCGCGGCGGTGTCCACGCTGAGCGGCGGCGCGCGCCAGGGCGGCTCGACGATCACCCAGCAGTATGTGAAGAACGCCCTGCTCAGCCCGGAGCAGTCGCTCTCCCGCAAGGCCCGCGAGGCGCTGATCGCGGTCAAACTGGACCGCACCCGCTCCAAGGACTCGATCCTGGAGGGCTACCTCAACACCGTGTACTTCGGCCGGGGCGCGGCAGGCATCGAGTCGGCGGCGCGCAACTACTTCGGGGTGGACGCCAAGGACCTGACGCTCGCCCAGGGCGCGGCGCTCGCGGCGATCATCAACCTGCCGTCGTACTACGAGCGCGCCGGCGCGGACGCGAAGGTGACGGCGACGCTGGAGAAGCGCTGGTCGTGGGTCCTGGACGGCATGCGGACGTCGGGCACGATCACGGCGAAGGAGCGTCTCGCCGCCGCGTTCCCGGCCTTCCGGTTCTATCCGCCGGGGAACACGGACGGCCAGCGCCAGTATCTGATCGACGCGGCCGCGACGGAGGCCGCCGACCGGCTCGGCATCACCGCGGACCAGCTGGCCCGCGGCGGCTACACGGTCCGCACGACGTTCGACCTGGCGGCGCAGCAGGCGACGGCGGAGCAGGTGCGCGGCGCCCCGGCGGCCCGCAAGGGCACCCGGCTGCACACGGCCGTCGTGGCGCTGGTCCCGGGGGACGGCGCGGTGCGGGTGCTGTACGGGGGCGCGGACTACGCCCGTCAGCCGTTCAACGACGCCGTGAACGGAGCGGTGGAGGCGGGTACGGCCCTCGACCCGTTCAGGGCCGTCCGGTTCACCGGCCCCCTCGCCGCCCTCTCCCGTACGGCCGCGCCGTCCCCGCTCCGGCTGGCCTCCGCGTACGCGGCGACGGTGGCGGGCGGCACCTACGCGAAGCCGTACACGGTCGCGAAGATCACGCGTGGCGGCCGGACGAGCTACACGGCGCGCCCGGACACGCGGCGGGTCGTGGCGTCGGTGCAGGCACAGATGCTGACGAAGTACACCGGCGCCGCCGGCGCCGTGGGCCACTTCTCCGGCGGCGCGGGCTCGGGCCCCGGCGCGCGGACCCTCTGGCAGACCACCTCCGGCGGCCGCCTGAGCGTCACGGTGGCCCTTTTCGCGGAATATCCGGCCGCGGGAAAGCGCCCGGCCCGCCCGGCGCACCTCCCCGACACCGCCCCGTACCTGGCCGCCGGACTCACCGAGAGCGTCTCGTCCAAGACCCTCGAAGTACCCCCCGCCGGGCTCCCGTGAGTACACGAGGTGATAACGGACGGCCGCCGACTCTGGCGTATGTCCGCCGAGGGCCCATACTGGAGTCACGATGACGAAGCCTTCCGCGCCCCGGCGCCACCTGCCTACCAGCCCCTTCGCTGCCCCGGTCGCCCCCGAGGCCAAGCACTTCGGTCTCGGAGACCGGGTGTCGCACGACCAGTTCGGTCTGGGGACGATCGTCGGTGTCGAGGAGGGCATCGCCATGCTCGTCGACTTCGGCTCCAGCCAGGCCCGCATCCTCACCCCCTACACCCGTATGCACAGCCTCTGACCGGCTCCGACCGGCCACGGAACACCCGCGGGCGCCCGAACAACTCGGGCGCCTTCGCGAAGGGCACGTCCACGCGCGCCCTGGCGTGCCCCGACGCCTCTCAGCGTTCTTCACAGGGGTCCGACGGCCGCACAGGCGCCCGACGGCTGCCTGCCCATCAGTGACTTCTCGTCGGCTTGGATCGCGTTGCGGGGGCCGGTGGTGTGCCCGTACCCCGTGGTCCGTGCCCATGGTCGAGGTCGTGACCTTGGTCGTGACGCCGTGCCCGTGGTCGTGACCTCGGTCGCAGTCGTGCGTCGCCCGTGAGCGGGATGTCACAGCGGCGGCTGTGCCGGGGCCGGGCCCAGGGTCGTCGTGCCCGGGGCCGTGCGGTGGCCGAGGCCCGTGCGGTACGCGTCCAGGGCCGCCTCCACCCGTCCCGAGCGCCGCAGCAGGTCGCCCAGCATCCGGCACAGGTCGGCCAGGTCGCCCGCCGCGCCCGCCCGCTCCAGCAGGCTCAGTGCGCGTACGTAGTGCTCCTCCGCCGCCTCCGTGTCGTGGGCGTCCTCCGCGATGATGCCGAGGAGGCGGTGCGCGCCGGCCGAGTGGACCGCGCCCCGCTCGGGGCTGAGGTCGCCGAGCACCTCGTGCAGGAGGGCCGCCGCCTCGTCCGACTTGCCGCGCCGGTGCAGCACGTCCGCCAGCTCCACGGCCGCCTGGCTGCTGTAGAGCGCGGCCCGCTGGGCGGCGAGCATGCTGTGCGCCTGCCGCAGCTCGCCCTCGGCGCGCTCCAGCTCGCCGTTCTGGGCGTGGAGGTAGCCGCGCATCCAGTGGCAGTTGGCCAGCTCCGTACGGATCTGTAGCTGCCGGTAGAGCTCGGCCGCCTTGACCAGGGACGCGTCGGCCTCGGCGGCGCGCCCCTCGGCGAGCATCGTCCGGGCCACCGACCGGTGCATCCGCGCGACCAGCGCCGGGTCGCCGACCTGCGGCGCCAGCGCGAGCGCGAACTCGGCCGCCTGCGCGGCCCGCGCGTGGGCGCCCATGTCCATGTACGGGCCGATGACGCTGGCGTAGAGCAGCAGCAGCGCGTCCGGGTCGTGCAGTCCCGTCCGGTTCAGCTCGTCGAGCGTGGACTCCAGCAGGTAGACGGCGTAGCGGAGTTCGCCCGCCAGGTAGTGGGAGACCGCCCGGCCGCGGATGGCGGGGACGCGCAGCGGCAGCGGGGCGTCGCCCAGGCGCTGCTCCGCCTCCTCGAACCGCCGCCGCCCGGTCACCAGGTCACCGGCCTCCGTCGCGCATTCGCCGAGACCCAGCAGCGCGGCCGCCTCCTCGGCCGCGAGCCCGTGCTCCACGGCCTCGGCGAGCAGCGCCGCGTACTGCTCCGCCGCGGCCTCGGCCTCACCCGTCGCCAGCGTCCGCTGGGCGTCGGTCAGCCGCAGCCGCAGCGCGGTGGCGAGGTGGGCGGGGCGGCCGGTGGCCAGCTCCTCGTAGGCGACGCCGAGCCGGTCGGCGATGTGCCGCAGCGCGGGCTCGGAGGCGCGGACGCGGCCGGCCTCCAGGGTGGAGATGTACGCGGGCGTGTAGGCCGGCTCGGCCAACTGCCGTTGGGTCAGCCCGCGCTCGGCACGCAGCCGCTGCACTCTGCGGCCGATGATCTCCGGCTCGTCGCGGTCCGCCATGGATCAAGCATGCCATTAAGTGGAGTTACACCTGCCCGACTTTGACTTTTATTCCAACTCCCCTTGTCCCCCTTGCCGTTCGGCTCCCACAGCCCCTACGTTAAGCCGCACATTAAACCTGCTTAATGCGCTGCTGATGCGAGGCGAGGTCGCCGTGTTCAGACGAACAGCCGCCCGCTACTCCCGGAGTGCCGCCGCGGCCGTCATCGCCGTGGCCGCGCTCGTGGCGGCCGCGAACGCGGGCCCCGCGCGGGCCGCCACCCCGCCCGCCCACGAGGCGTCGCACTCCCGGCTCGCCCCCACCCCCTGACCTCGCGTACCAGGTTGTCAGTGGCATGACTTAGTCTTCGCTCACCCGTCACACGCGGCTCACAGGTTTCGCATGGAGTGAAGGACGACCTCATGCGGGGGCACGACGACCTGCACACGACGCGCGCGGACGGGCCTCCTTATCTATTTCGTGCCTGGGGGTTCGAAATCATCGTGCGTATCCGCACCCTGCCGACCGCGACGGCGCTCGCGGTCCTCTTCAGCTCGGCCGCGCTCGCGGTCGGATCGGCCGCGCCCGCGCTGGCCGACAGCAGCACGCTCCTCCCGGTCCGCTCGACCGGTGACGTCGTGGTGGACGGGGTCCACCAGCGCGTCTTCATCAGCGACCCGGCCGGCGGCAAGGTCGTCGCGACGGACTACGCGGGCACGGTCCTCGGGACCGTCGACTCGCTGCCCGGCGCGCGCGGCCTCGAACTGTCCGCCGACTCGGGCACGCTCTACGCGGCGGTGCCGGGCGCCGACGCGATCGTCGCCATCGACACCGCGACGGCCACCGAGGCCGAGAGGTACCCGACGGGCGCCGGCACCGGCCCGGAGTACCCGGCCCTCGCGGGCGACAAGCTCTGGTTCGGCTACGGCGGTTCGGGCGAGGGCAACATCGGCTCGCTCGACCTGTCCGGCGCCGACCCCGTGGTCACGCTCAAGCAGGACACCAACCGCACCTGGTACGACGCGCCGATCCTGGGCTCCTCCGCGGGCGCCCCGGGCACACTCGTCGCGGGCGCGCCGGGCCAGAGCCCGGTGGTGCTCGGCGTGTACGACGTCTCGTCGGGCACGGCCACGCTCACCGCGCACGCCTTCGACCCGGGCAACACCGGCGGCGGCAACCTGTCCGACCTCGCGGTCACCCCGGACGGCAAGGACGTCGTCACGGCCAGCGGCGCCCCGTACTACCAGGCCGTGTACAAGATCTCGGACCTGTCGGCGGACGGCAGGTACCAGACGAACACCTACCCGAACGCGGTGGACATCGCCCCGGACGGCACGGTCGCGGCGGGCACCTTCTCCTGGTACGACCCCGACGTCCACGTCTTCAAGCCGGGTGTCTCGACGCCCGTACGGCAGTACGACCTCCCCAACACCGGCACCAGCAGCGGCGCCGACACGCTCGCGGGCTCGGGACTCGCCTGGTCGCCGGACGGCAGCCGCCTGTTCGCGGTGTCGTACAACGACAAGGACGTCTACTCGCTGCGCGTCTTCGACGACCCGACCAAGGCGGCCACCAGCCTGACCATGGTCGCGCCGGTCAAGGCCACCCGCGGCAAGGCCCTGTCCGTCAGCGGCACCCTGACGTCCGCCGAGGCGCTGCCGGCCGGCGCGACGGTGTCCGTCACCCGCACCGACATGGAGTCGCCGAGCGGCAAGCCCGTCGGCACGGCGACGGTCGCGGCCGACGGCTCGTACACGTTCGGCGACACCCCGCCGGCCGGCGGCAAGGTCACCTACACCGCCACGTACGCGGGCGACGCGAGTCACTCGGGCGCCACGGCCACGGGCTCGGTGGAGGTCTCGCGCAGCACGCCCACGCTGACGCTGAACAACGACGGCAAGGTGTACGCGTACGGCAGCGACGTGAAGTTCACGGCGCACCTGGGGACCACCTACAAGAACCGCGCGGTCGAGCTCTGGGCCGACCCGTACGGCTCCGACAAGCCGGGCAAGCTGGTGAAGTCCGGCACGGTCAACGCCGACGGCAACCTGTCCGTCACCCTCGACCTGACCCGTGACACCAAGGTCACGGCCAAGTTCGCGGGCGACGCGCGCTACGCGCCGAAGACGGCGGCCAGCACGGCGGGCGCCAAGGTCAAGGTCTCCACGTCGCTCAGCGGCTTCTACAAGACCAAGTCGGCCTGGGGCCACACGTACTCCTACTTCCACAAGTCCAAGGACCCCGTCGTCAACACCACGATGACGGCGTACCCGAACCGCAAGCAGAAGCTGACGGTCCAGGCGTACTACAACGGCGCCTGGCACGAGACGGCGTCGGAGTACTTCGCGCTGAGCGCCTCGGGCAAGTCCTCGGTCACCCTGGAGGGCACCCCGTCGACGGGCATCCGCTTCCGGCTCCGGTCCGCGTACATCAACAACTCGTCGGGCGACAACGTGAACTCGACGACGTACGGCAGCTGGAAGTACCTCATCTTCACCAGCTGAGTCACACCCGCTGAATCACGTCGGGTCACACCCGCTGATTCAGCCCTGCGTCTGGAGCTGCCGCAGATGCTGCTGGACATGGTCCAGGGCGCCCTCGCGGCGGCCCGGTACGCGCAGCCGCAGGTCGGCCAGCGCGGGCCCGAGTTCACGGGCCCGCGCCGGGTCGTCGATCCGGCCCCACTGGTGGTGTGCCCGGTCGACGGCCGCCTCGACGGCGGGGTCCGCGGGGGCCTGTCCGGCGGCCAGCCGGGTGCCGGCGACGGTCAGCCAGGCGCGGCAGCTGCGGGCCGCGTCGCCCGCGAACATCGCGAGATCCGCGCGTACTTCCCGCCAGTGCAGTGCCTCTTCGGAGGCGGCGCCGTGCGTGCTCGCGGCCGTCTGCTCCCACTGCGCGGCGAGCGCGTCGGCCTCACCGTGCCGCCCGGCCCGCACGGCGGCGGCGATCGTGGCGTGGACGTCCGCCGCGGCCGGCCCGTCCGGAGTGCGCGGGCGAGGCTGTTCGGGCGGGTACGCGGGCCCGGGGACGAAGCCGCCGGGAAGGGCCGCGCCCCCGCCGGGTGGCGTCAGCACGATGTCCGCGTGACCACCCTCGTGGGCGACGCGGCCCAGCGCCTGCTCGTGCAGGACCCCCGGCTCGGGACGGTGACCGCTGCGCAGGATCGTCGCGACCGCCTTCATGTACGCCGGCGGCGCCACCGTGCGGCGCGGCGGGGGCGGGGCGACGCGTCCGTAGAGCGCGGCGGCCCGGCCCGCGTCGAGCGGACCGGTGCGCAGGTGCTGCCAGGTCTCCGCGTCCGCGTGCAGGTCCACGAACAGCGTCGTCGTGCCCGGCGGGCGCAGTCGCAGTTCCTCGCGGATCCAGTGCCAGGGGAAACCCGTGTAGCGGACCGTGGACGGCGTCGTACGGGCCAGGGCCAGATGCGGCAGATGCTGGCGGCGGTCGAGCTGGAGCTGACCGGCGAGGAAGACGGTGAGCGGGCCGGGGGCGGTCGCCGCGGCGCGCAGCCGGGTGAGGACCGCCTGTGGCTCCAGCGGGTCCGCCAGCTCCACCACGTTCGCCGTGTCCGTGCCGGACAGGACCGACGGGGCGACGGCCGCGAGCACCGGGAGCACGGAGGCCGCGTCCACCAGGCACCCCTTGCCCGCCGGCGAGGCCGCGAGCAGCAGCACGGTTCCGGGCATCGTTCCTCCCCATCGATCACGTACGTCTGCACGGTAACCGCTGCGCCTGCGAAGGGGCGACGGAGAGCGAGCAAACGCCCGGCTATGGCTGGGGTTGTGCCCGCGCCGTCGGGAGTGTCACCTCGAAGCGGCAGCCGCCGGGGATGTTGCGTACGGCGGCCTGCCCCTGGTGGGCCTCCACGATGCCGCGGACGATGGCGAGCCCGAGCCCGGCCCCCGCGGGGGGTGTACGCGCGTGGGTGCCGCGCCAGCCGGTGTCGAAGACGCGCGGCAGGTCCTCCTCGGGGATGCCGCCGCAGCCGTCGGTGACGGACAGGACGACACCGCCCGGCGAGCGCTCGGCGGCGATCGCGACCGTGCCGTCGGCGGGTGTCCGGCGGATCGCGTTGATCAGCAGGTTCCCCAGGACCCGGCTCATCTCCTTGCCGTCCACCTCGACCGGTACGGGTTCGACGCGGTCGCCGACCAGGCGTACGCCGAGTTCGCGGGCGAGCGGGTCGGCCCCCGCGAGGGCGTCGCCGACGAGGTCGTACAGGGAGATGCGGGAGGGGGAGAGGGCGAGGGTGCCGGCGTGGATGCGGGAGAGCTCGAAGAGGTCGCCCACCATGTCGTTGAGGCGCTCGACCTCCGTGCGGATCTGGCGGAGGTAGCGGTCGGGGTCGGCGGCCACCCCGTCCTCCAGCGCCTCCGACATCGCGCGCAGGCCCGCGAGCGGGGTGCGCAGGTCGTGGGAGATCCAGGCGACGAGTTCGCGCCGGGAGGACTCCAGGGCGCGCTCGCGGTCGCGGGACTCGGCGAGCCTCGCGCTGGTGGCCGCCAGCTCGCGGGCGAGGGCGTCGAGTTCGGCGGTCGCCGGGCCGTCGGGGGCGGCGAAGTCGCCGCCGTCGCCGAACGAGCGGGCGGCGAGCGCGAGTTCACGGCTGCGGGCGACGACCCAGCGGCCGAGGAGCAGGGCGGTGGCGAGGGAGACGACGGCGGCCATCGCGACGACGGTCGTGACGACGGTCAGGTCGTGCGCCGAGAGGAACATCGCCCACGCCACGGCCAGCGTCCCGGCGAGCATCGCGGTCACGGCGACGGCGGAGACCACGGCGAGGGACACGGTGAGCGACCGCCGCCGGATCAGCACGAGCACCCCCGCCCCGCACAGCCCGGCCGCCGCGGCGCCGAGGAAGGCGAAAAGGGCGATCAGCAGCATGTCGTGCATGGTCAGACCGCCTCCTGGCGGGGCGTGGTGCCGAAGCGGTATCCGACGCCCCACACCGTCTGGATCAGACGGGGTCTCGCCGGGTCGTCCTCGACCTTGCCCCGGAGCCGGCGTACGTGGACGGTGACCGTCGACAGGTCGCCGAAGTCCCAGCCCCACACCTCGCGCATCAGGTCCTCGCGGCTGAACGCCCGGCCGGGATGGCGGAGAAAGAAGGCGAGGAGGTCGAACTCACGGATGGTCAGGGCGAGTTCCTCGCCGTCCTTGGTGGCGCGGCGGGCCGCGGGGTCGAGGGCGAGACCGGACGCGTGCAGGGGGCGCGGGGCGGTGACGGGCCGGGTGCGGCGCAGGACGGACTCCACCCGCAGGACCAGCTCCCGCGGGCTGAAGGGCTTGGTGACGTAGTCGTCGGCGCCCACCTCGAGCCCGAGGATGCGGTCGTCCTCGTCGCCGCGGGCGGTGAGCATGATGACCGGCACGGGCCCGCGGCCGCGCATCCGCCGGCACACCTCCAGGCCGTCCATCCCGGGCAGCATCAGGTCCAGCACCACCAGGTCGGGCCAGTGCGCCGCGGCGCGGGCGAGCGCGGTGGGGCCGTCCTCGGCCCGGTCCACGACGTACCCGGCGCGGTCGAGGTAGCCGGAGACGACCTCGGCGACGGTGGGGTCGTCGTCGACGACGAGCACGCGGGCTCCGGCTCCGGCGCCCCGCTCCACCGCCTCGGCCCCCCGGAATTCGTACGGCTGCTGCATACGTCCAGCGTCGCACCGGGTCCGGGGCGGTGCGGTCCGCGCGGCCCGACGTCCGCGTTTCGTAAGGACTGCGCTTCAGGGGGCGCCGGGCGGAACGGACGTGAAGGGGCTGCGTGCGGAACGTTCCTCGCGGCGGTGCCGGCGTACCGCGAAGATCGTCGTGTCGTCGTCGAGGCGGCCGCCGCAGTGGCGCAGCGTGCCGTCACGGACGTAGCGCACCAGGCGCGCGGGCTCGGCGACGCGCCGGTCGGCGGCGACCGCGCCGGCCACCCGTTCCCGCAGCGGGTAGAACTCCCCGGCCGCGTCGCGCGCCTCCGTCACCCCGTCCGTGACCAGCAGCAGCGTCTCACCGGGAGTGAGCGGCACCCGGAGCGTGGGCGGTGTCGCCCCGTGGGCCAGCTCGCCGAAGCCCGCGGGGAGGCCTTCGCCGGCCGGCAGGGACCGTACCCCTTCGGGGGTGACCACCAACGGCGGCTCGTGCCCGAAGTTGACGACCTCCACGTACGAGGGGTCCGTCTCCGGGAAGCCGACCAGCACCACCGTGGCGAAACGGTCGGCGTCGGCGTCATTGTCCCGGCCGACCGCCGCGCAGTACCGGACGTGCCGCGCCATCCGTACCTCCAGGTGGGCGGCGACCGTGCCGAGGTCGGGCTCGTGGTACGCCGACTCGCGGAAGGTGCCGAGGAGTGCCGCCGCCGCGGCCACCGCGCCGAGCCCCTTGCCCTGGACGTCGCCGAGGAGGAGCCGCGTGCCCTGCGGGCCGGGCTGGATGTCGTAGAAGTCGCCGCCGACGCGGGCCTCGCTGTCGGCGGCGAGATAGACGGCGGCGTGTTCGAGGTCGCCCCAGCCGGGCGGCAGCGGGCGCAGCACGGTGCTGCGGGTGGTCTCGGCGATGTCCCGCATGTGCAGCATCCGCTGCTCGCCGCGGACGCGCACCACGCAGGCGAGGACGGCCAGCGCCCCGCCCGCGACGACGAGGATGAAGTCGGGCAGTCCGGTCTGGTACTGGTGCGGCCAGGAGTTGTCCTCGAGCACGAACGTGCCGAGCGCGAGCGCGGCGATCACCAGCGTGCCCCACACGCCGCAGATCGCGGCGGCGATACCGGGCACGAGCACGACCCAGGAGATGACCCGGAACTCGCCCGTGGTGTTCCAGTCGAACGCGGCGATCGCGGCGAGCAGGGCCACCGGTGGGATCCAGGCGACGCTGCGGCCGCGCACGCGCAGCAGCTTCTGCCGCTGAACGGCGTCCGGCCCCCCGGCGCCGGGGGGCCGCGGATCGAGCGAAGAACGCCGGGCACGGCGCTGCTGACCTGCGCCGGACCGCCTGTTCATGGGGCCCAGCGAAACACGGGCCGGTCCGTGCCGCATCCCGACTTGCCAGCCGTCACCGCGGGGTGTGCCCTGGAGTGCGGGGGCGAGGAGAGAGGAGTGCTCCCATGGCTCATGCGGCACCCGCGTCAGGGACACCACGCACACCCCTGTCGGGGACACCACGCACAGCCATCTCCGGGGCACCGGGCACGCCCGACATCTTCGACGAGCGCGTCCACGCGACCGCGAGATGGGCGGTGCCCGTCGTGCTCGGGCTCGTCTACGGCTTCTGGGCCGCGGCCATCAACCGCGACACCGGACCGATCACGGGCTGGAACATCCTGTTCGGCTTCGTGTGCGCCTTCGTGTTCGCGGCGGCCTGGATGGGCGTGGCGAAGACGGCCTCGCATCTGCGGCGCGAAGTGCACGCGCTGCTGTGGACGGCGTTCGCGGGCTGCGCGTTCGGTTTCATCTACAGCCAGACCGGCGCGTCCGTCCTGCGGTCCGTGTTCATGTCGCTGGCGGTCGCGGCGGGCGTGTTCGCGGTGGCGTTCTACCGCTTCTACACGCACGAGGACGCGCAGGGCCACCGGGTGAACGCGCAGGGCCGCCCGGTGAGCACCCCGGTGAGCACGGAGGGCCACCCGGCGACGTGACGGCCCGGACCCGGCGCGGACCCGACGACGCGAACCCGGCGCGTGCCGGACGACGGCCCGGACCCGACGGCGCGAACCCGGCCCCGAACCCGACGGCCCGGACCTGGCGCGCGGGGCCCCGGCACGACTGTGCCGGAGCCCCGCGTGTCTCCCTCACTCACCCACCACCCGGGACCAGGTCCCGGGAGCTGATCGCCCTCCGTTCCCCACCTCCAGGAAACACCCGTTCGGGTGAGCCCTCCACCGGAGCCCGGAATCGACGGGGCCGCGGGCACCTGCGGACCCCGGTGGCGTCCTGCCACCCCGGCCTGCCCCCCGTTCGGCTTGTCATACGCACCCATTTGCAGTCGAACCGGTCGCCGCGACGGGCCGCGCGGGCTTCGCTGGAAGGGTGTCTCTACGCGTACGGAGCGCCCTGTCGGCCGTGTTCATCGGCCTCGCCTGCCTGCTCGCGCCGCTCGGCGCGCTCGCGGCCTGGGCGACGTACGGCATCGAGGACAGCGCCCGGTACGAGGCGACGACCGCGCCGCTCGCCGCCGACGCCGAGGTGCGGGAGGCGGTCGCCGCGGCCGTCACCGACGGCATCATGCGGGAGGTGCACGTGGGTTCGCCGCTCCAGGAGCCGGTGCGCTCCTTCGTGCACGACGCGGTGCGCTCGTTCACCGGCACCGAGGCCTTCCGCACCGCCTGGGGAACCGCCAACCTCGCCGCGTACGACGCCGTGATGCGCGCCCTGCGCAGCGACGGCGACCGCCCGGTCACCATCGACCTCGCGCCCGCCACGGAGCGGATGAAGCGTCAGCTCGTCGAGGACCAGGTGCCGTTCGCGGACCGCATCCCGGTCGAACACACCGAGATCACCCTGCTCGGGACCCGGGACCTGGCCACGCTCCGGAAGGGGTTCCACGTGCTCGAGATCGCCGGATTCTGGCTGCCTGTCGCCACGGTCGTGTTCGCCCTCACGGGCATCCTCGCGGCGGTGTGCCGGCGCCGCGCGGTGCTGGCGACCGGCCTGGGTACGGCCCTCGGCGCAGCGTCGCTCGCCGGCGCGGTCGCCGTGGGCCGCCGGCTGACCCTCGCGGATCTGCCGCCCGGCGCCTCCCGCCCGGCCGCGGGCGCGATCTACGACGCCCTGACCGAGACGCTGCGCACGGTCTGCTGGCTGCTGCTGGCCCTCGGCCTGACGGTCGCCCTGGCCGCCTGGCTCACGGGCGTGTACACGCGACGCCGGCGAGCGTCCGCAGCGCCCGCGCCAGTTCGGGCGGCGGAACCGACGCGAGCCCGAGCCTGACGGCGTCCGCCGCACCCTGGCCGGCCCCGAAGGCGGGCCCCGGTGTCACCGCGATCCCCCGCCGTGCCGCCGCCGCCGCGAACGTGTCCGCCCGCCACGGCTCGGGCAGCTCCCACCAGGCGTAGTACGCCCGCGGATCGGCCCGAACGGTGAACCCGGCAAGGTGCTCGCCGACCAGCCGCTGCCGCTCGGCCGCGTCCGCCCGCTTCGCGGCGACCAGCCGGGCGACCGTCCCGTCCCCGCTCCACCGCACCGCCGCCTCCAGCGCGAACCGCCCCGCCGTCCACCCGCCCGACCGCAGCGCCCCGGCGGCCGCGGCCTCGTCCCGCCCCGCCCCCTCCTCCGGCCCTTCCGGGTCCTCCGGCACCACGAGGAACCCGACCGTGAGCCCCGGCGCGACCCGCTTGGACAGTCCGTCGACGACGTACGTGCGCTCGGGGGCGTACGCGGCCAGCGGGTCGCCGTCCTCCTGGAGGAACGACCAGATGCGGTCCTCGACGACCGGCAGCCCCAAGTCCCTCACGGTGTCGGCCAGTTCGCGCAGCCGGTCCGCCCGCATGGTCACCGATGTCGGATTGTGGAGCGTCGGCTGGACGTACACGGCCGCGAGCGGCGCCGAACGGTGGGCGGCGGCCAGCGCGTCGGGCACAAAGGCCCTGCTCGTCCATGGGCAGCGGGACCGGCTCGACGCCCAGCCGCGCCGTGATCTCCCGGACCAGCGGATACGTGAGCGACTCGACGCCGAGTCGGCCGCCCGGCGGAACCAGCGACGCGAGGGCGCCCGCGATGGCCTGGCGGGCGTTGCCCGCGAACAGCAGCCGGTCCGGGGCCGGTCGCCAGCCCTCCGTGGCGAGGAGTCCGGCCGCGGCCTCGCGGGCGGCCCGGGTGCCCGCGGCGGACGCCGTGCGGGTCGCCTCGGCGAGGACGTCGGGGCGCAGCAGCGGGGCGAGACCGGCCGCCAGCAGCTCCGACTGACCGGGCGCGGAAGGGTAGTTGAGCTCCAGGTTGACCGGCGCGGTGGTCGCCGGCTCGGCGAGCGCACGGCCCGAGGGCAGCGGGGACGCCCGTACGAACGTGCCGCGTCCGACCTCCCCCACGACCAGGCCACGGCGTACGAGTTCGCCGTACACGCGTCCGGCGGTCGACCCGGCGATGCCGCGGCGGCGCGCGAACACCCGCTGCGGGGGCAGCCGCCTGCCGGGCTCGAGCCGTCCGGACGCGATGTCCGCGGCGATCCGGTCGGCGATCCGCCGGTAGTCCTCCGCCATGCCGGGTCCCCCTTCGCCGGATTGCACCGAGGGCAAAGATCTTATTGCACCGAGGAGTTGGGCGAGCCTAGGGTCATGGCCATGGCACCCTTCCTCGCATACGAGGACAAAGGCACCCAGCGTGACACCTCGCTGCCGCTTGTCCTGGTCCACGGCCACCCCTTCGACCGCACGATGTGGGCCCCCCAGCTCGCCGCGTTCGCGCCGTCCCGTCGCGTGATCGCCCCGGACCTGCGCGGCTACGGCGCGTCCCCGGTCGTCCCCGGCATCACCCCGCTCTCCGTCTTCGCCGAGGACATCGCCGCCCTGCTGGACGAGCTGAAGGCGGACCGCTTCGTCCTGGCCGGTCTGTCGATGGGCGGCCAGATCGCCATGGAGTGCTACCGGCTCTTCCCGGAGCGGATCGCGGGGCTGGTCCTCGCGGACACCTTCCCGACCGCGGAGACCGAGGCCGGGAAGCGGGCCCGGGGCGCCATGGCGGACCGGCTGCTGCGCGAGGGGATGCGGGGGTACGCGGACGAGGTGCTGCACCGGATGGTCGCGCCGTACGCGGACGCCGACGTCCAGGCGCACGTCCACCGGATGATGACGGGCACGGACCCCGAGGGCGCCGCGGCGGCCCTGCGGGGGCGGGCCCAGCGCCCGGACTACCGCGACCTGCTCACCCGTGTCTCCGTCCCGGCCCTGGTCGTGGTGGGCGCCGACGACACGTTCACGCCGGTCGCGGACGCGGCGGCGATGCACGCGGCGCTCCCGGGCGCCACGCTCCGGGTGATCGACGGCGCGGCACACCTGCCGAACCTGGAGCGCCCGGAGGAGTTCAACGCGGCCCTGGGGGAGTTCCTCTTCAGCCTGTCCGGCGTGTGAGGACGAGGCCGTCCTGGCCGAAGGCGGGGGGGGTCCGGGGGCGGCAGCCCCCAGGGACGGGAGGGGACGGGTAGGGGCGGCGGGGGCGAACCCGGTCCTACCGCCGGGGGCACCTCGCAACCTTTCCCCCACGCACCCCGTCTTTGAGGGAGGATTCGGGCACTCCCTGGGGTACGGGGTACCCGACCCACGAGCGAAAGGCCGGCACGTGGAGACTGCGACCGCGGAGCGGACCGGCCCGGCCGAGGTCCGCCGACGGTCTCCGGCCCGGACCCTCGCCGCCTGGCTCGCCACGCTGCTGCTCACCGGCGTGAGCGTCGTCATGGGCTGCCGGGCCACCGGCCGCGACGGCATCACCCCCGTTCCGCAGCTGCTCGCCTTCCTGCCCTGGCTGCTCGCCCCCACCGGCCTCGCCCTGCTGCTCTTTCTGCTCGCCCGCCGGCGCACCGGCCTGGTCTGGGGCGTCCTCGTGCTCGGCGCCCTCGCCTGGTTCATCGAGCCGTACGGGAAGACCGGCGAACCCACCGGCACCCCGCTCGCCGAGCTGCGCGTCCTGACCTCCAACGTGCAGTTCGGACGCGGCACCGACTCCCTCGTCGCCGCCGTCCGCCGCGCACGGCCCGACATCGTGTTCGTGGAGGAGTGCGAGTACCGCTGCTCGGCGACCCTGGAGCGGGCCTTCGGCGGGAGCGACGGCACCTATCCCTACCGGCGGGCCGTCGAGGGCGCCGGGTCCGACGGGTCCGTGATCCTCAGCCGGTTCCCGCTCAGGGCCGCCGCGGGCGTGCCCGGCACCATGGGCATGCCGGGCGCCGTCGCCGACGTGCGCGGCCACGACGTACGGCTGCAACTGGCACATCCCATGCCCCCGCTGCCCGGGCAGCTCGACGTATGGCGCCGCGAACTGGGCAGGATCCGGGACTACGCCGTCGCCGGTGACGACCCCACGATCCTCGCCGGTGACTTCAACGCCTCCCAGGACCACGCAGCCTTCCGCCGCATCCTGGACACCGGACTGCGCGACGGCGCCCGCCTCGCCGGAGCCGACCGCACGCCCAGCTGGCCCGCGAGGACCGCCGGCGGCCGTCTGCGCCTGGGCGCCCAGATCGACCACGTCCTGGTCTCCCCGGACTTCTCGGCGAACTCCGCCGACTTCCTCGGCATCGACGGCACCGACCACCGCGCGCTGCTCGTCGATCTCACCCTCCACCAGCACGGATAAGCCCCGTACGGCACGGATGAGCCCCACCCGCGGGTGTGTACCCGCGGGTGTGTAATGGGGCCATGTCCCGTGCGTTCCCCGTCAGCCTCACCCCTCCCGACTGGCTGGTCAGGAACCTCCAACCGCAGCAGGCACCCGTCAACCGCTCCGCCGTCGTGCGCGCCTCCGTGGCCCTGGCCCTGCCGCTGGCGCTCGGGCTCGCTGCCGGCCGACCCGCGTACGGCGCGCTGGCCTCCATGGGCGCCCTGTCCGGGGTCATCAGCGACACCGCGGACGCGTACCGCATGCGGATACTCAACATCGCGATCCCGCAGCTCTTCGGCGCGCTCGGCGTCACGATCGGCGCACTGGCGTTCGGGCAGGGCTGGGTCACCGTCGCCGCCGTCACCGCGGTCGCGCTGGTGTCCGGGATGATCTCGTCGATCGGCGCGGTCGCCTCCGTCTCCGGTCTGCTGCTGCTCCTCAACTGCGTGATCGGCGCCGGGCTGACGTTGCCCGGCGCCTGGTGGCTGGCACCCCTGCTGATGTCCGGCGGCGGACTGCTCGTCCTCGCTCTCGCCCTGCTCACCTGGCCCCTGCGCTCGGGCGTCCCGGAACGGGCCGCGGTCGCGGAAACGTACCGAAGGGTCGCCGACCTGCTGGCCGCCTGCGCGACGGACGCGTACGACGACGCCCGGTACGCCATGACCGCCTCCCTCAACCAGTCGTACGACCTCGTGCTCGCCCGGCGCGCCCACCACCACGGCCGCAGCCCCGACCTCGTCCGGCTGCTCGCCCAGTTGAACGCCGCCACCCCGCTCGTCGAGGCCGCCCCGGCCGCCCACCAGGCCGGAAAGCGGCTCCCGGACGCGATCCCCACCGCCGTACGCCACCTCGCCGACGCCCTGGAGAGCGACTCCACCGGCCCCCTCAGGCTCAGCCTGCCCGAGCCGGAGGGGGAGACCGCCCGCGCCGTCGACCACGCCCTGCGGCACACCGCCGACGTCGTCACCGACCAGCCCACCGAGAAGGGCACCCCGCACACCGTCGACGACCTGGGCCGGCCCGCCGCCCTGCCCGTGCGAGCCGCGCGGGCCGCCCGCAACGTCGTACTGTCCGCCGCCTCCTGGCGCTACGGACTGCGCCTCGCCCTGTGCATCGGCATCGCCCAGGCCCTGGTGTCGCTCGTCGTGGTCCCGCGCTCGTACTGGGTGGCCCTCACCGTCACCTTCGTCCTGAAGCCCGACTTCGGCTCGGTCTTCTCCCGGGCGCTGCTGCGCGCGCTGGGGACGGTGGCGGGGCTCGCGGTCGCGGCCGGGGTGCTCACCCTCGTTCCGCGCGGCTGGTGGGACGTGCTGGTGATGATGCTCCTCGGCCCGCTCATCCCGGCGCTCACCCCGCGCGGCTACGGCTACCAGACCGCCGCCATCACCCCGGTGATCCTCCTCCTCTCCGACACCCTCAACCACCAGGGCACGGGCCTGCTCGTGCCGCGCCTGGTCGACTCACTGGCGGGCTGCGCGATCGCGCTCGTCGCCGGATATCTGCTGTGGCCGGAGAGCTGGCACACGCGGGTCGGGCAGCATCTCGCGAACGCGGTCGCCGACACCGCGTCCTACGTGGAGAACGCGTTCGGCGCGGGCGTCGACCCCGCCGCCCGCCCCCGGATGCGGCGCCGCCTCTACCGCGATCTGTCCGCCATCCGTACGGAGTTCCAGCGGGCGCTGACCGAACCGCCGCCCATGGGACGGCGGGCGGCCGCCTGGTGGCCGCTGGTCGTGGCCACCGAACGGATCGTGGACGCGACGACGGCGGCGCGGGTGCGGGTGAAACAGGGCGCCCCGGCCCCGACCGCCGCCGAGATCGCCCAGGTGACCCTGCAGCTGCGGGAGTTGTCGGACGGGCTGCGCGAGACGAACGTGCTCGTGGGGGTGCGTACGGACCTCACCGGGCCCGCGGACAGTGTGCTGGAGCCGCTGCGGCAGGAGGTGGCGGCGGCGCGGGCGATCACCTCGCCCCGCTGACGGGGACAGCAGGCCCGCACAACGCCGATGCGGGCCGCCCCGTGCAGGGAGACGGCCCGCACCCGTGGGGGGTGGGACAAGTGAAGGTGCGCGGTGACGCGTCGCGCGGCCGCGGTCCGCGCGGCCGCGCGAGGGGCTCAGCCCTGGCGGCCGGCCTTCTGGAGGGCCTTGTCGAGGGCCTTCGCGAAGCCGTTGACCCACAGCTGGTTCACGCGGGAGCGCTCGGCCGAGTTCGGGTAGGCGTTGGTGCAGGACGTGCCGGGGCCGCCGCCCGACATCAGCTCACTGCACGGCCCGGTGTAGTGGTCGGGAAGACCGAGCACGTGCCCGGTCTCGTGGGCGGTCACGCGGGTGGAGTCGTACTGCCGGTTCTGCGCGTAGTCGAGGAAGACATAGCCGCTGCCGTGACCGTCCGTGGAGGCGTACGAGCCACGGGAGTCGTTGCCCTCGCGGTAGCTGAAGTCGGCATTCGACGCGGAGCCCGACTGGAGCTTCACGTTCGACACCGAGCCGTTCCATATCTGGGTGCTGCGGGCTATCACGGAGCTGAACGAGGGCGCGCGGGAGGCGTCGTACACGACGGTGACGGCCGCGGCGCTTCTCGGCTGGGCGGCGCGCTTCTCGGCGACGGACTTGATGACGGCCTCGAAGAACGCCTGGTTGGCCTTGGCCTCCGCGGCCGAGCCGGTGTAGCCCGAGTACGCCGTGGCGGCGGCCGGTGCGACGGGCGCGGCCGTGGCCGGTACGGCCATGCTCAGCGAGGCGGTCGCGAGACTCAGACCGACCGCAGCCGCCGCGAGGGCGGACGTGGACATGCGCATCGATGACTCCTTGTGGGTGGGGGGTGAAGTCGTCATCGGTGAGTGTTGATGCCTGTGCGGCGGCTGTGATGATGGCAAGTGGTGATAGGACGGACGTATCCCGGCCACCGGGTCCGAGGTGGGGGCCTGAGGTGCGCCGACTCGCCTGTGTTGCATGGGGTTTGTGAGTCTGGTGAATCTTTAAGTTCCGGCTTAGGCTCCGCAGGCATGGAGCTTGAGGTCAGGCACCTCCGCGCGCTGTGCGCCATAGCGGACACCGGCAGCCTGCACCGTGCCGCCCGCCAACTCGGCGTGGCACAGCCCTCGTTGAGCACGCAGTTGCGCCGCATCGAACAGGAGCTGGGCGGCGAGCTGTTCACCCGCGAGCGCACCGGCTGCCGCCCCACCCCGCTCGGCCGGACCGTCCTGGGCCGGGCCCGCCCGCTGCTGGCCGAAATGCGCACCCTGGTCGCCGAGGCGCGGGCCGCCGCCGCGGACGAGCCCCAGCTGCGCATCGGCTCCACCGCGAGCCGCGCCCTCGCGGGCTGGCTGCGCCGCCTGCGCGTCCGTCGCGGCGAACCCCTTCTCCAGATGGACGTCTCCGCGAACGCGCTGCTCAACCTGGTCGCCGAGGGCCGCCTCGACGTCGCCTTCGTGCACGAGGTGGAGGGCTGCCCGCTGCGCGTCCCGGACGGGCTGCGGCTGCGCGTCCTGGTGGAGCGGGAGCCCCAGTTCGTCTCCCTCCCCCACGACCATCCGGCCGCCGGCCGCCCCGTCGTCCACCTCTCCGACCTGGCCGCGGACCGCTGGATGGTGGACCCGACCGTCGACGGCGAGTGGGACGCCGTGCACCGGATGCTGCGCGCGGCCGGGCTCAACCCGCGCATCCTGCACGGCGATTACCACACGGCCGCGACCCTGGTGGCCACCGGCGAGGTCGTCACGGTCTGCCAGCCGACCTCCCCGTCCCGCCCCGAGATGGCGGTCCGCCGGCTGCACGGCGACCCCCTCGGCGTACGGCTGCTGGTGGCGGCCCGCACGGAGGCGGAACTGGACGGCGTCTTCCCGGAACTGGCGGAGGCGTACTGGGAGACGGCGCGCCAGGCACCGGCATACCGCGAGTGGCTGGAACGCGTCGCGTCCCAGCCACTGGGCCCCGATGCCGTGGCCGTCTGCTAGACCCCGATGTCGCGGCCGTCCGCTAGACCCCGTAGACCCCGATGCCGCGGCCGTCCACTAGATCCCGATGTCGCAGCCGTCCGCGCGCCACACCGCGACCACGGCCGGGCGGACGATCTTCCCGGGGCCGTCGGGCCAGGTGCTCGCGGGCTTCTCGACGGACGCGCCGTCGACCTCGCCCGGGTGCTGGACGGCGACCAGCACGCGCCGGTCCTGGACGATCGGCCCACAGGTCTCGGCGCCGGTCGGCACGGTCAGGAACTGCTTCAGCTCACCGCGCCGGTCCCCCCTGGTCGCGACGCCGAACAGTCCGTCGTGGGAACCGAGCTGGTTGCCGTCGGTGGAGATCCACAGGTTGCCGTGCGGGTCGAAGGCCACGTTGTCCGGGCAGGAGATCGGGCTGACCCGGTCCTTGGGGAAGCCCGCGAAGTAGGTGGACGAGTCGGCCGGGTCGCCCGCGACGAGGAAGAGCGACCAGCCGAAGGTGAGGCTTTCGGGCCGGCTGTGGCGTTCCGTGAGTTCCAGGATGTGCCCGTGCTTGTTGGCGTTGCGCGGGTTGGCCTCGTCGGCGGGCGCGTAGCCGGTCTTGCCGCGGTTGGAGTTGTTGGTCAGCGCGACGTACACCTTGCCGGTGTGCGGCGAGGGCTGGATGTCCTCCGGGCGGTCCATCTTGGTGGCGCCCACCTTGTCGCCGGCGAGCCGGGTGAAGACGAAGACCTCCTCGGCCGTCATCCCCTCGACGTGGGACACGGCCCCGCCGGCGGTGGCGGTGGCGAGCGGGATCCAGCTGCCGCCGCCGTCGAACTCCCCGTCGCCCGGCAGCTTCCCGCTGCCGTCGATGTCGGTGGCCGGGGAGTCACCGGTCAGCTTGGCGACGTACAGCGTGCCCTCGTCGAGGAGCGAGAGGTTGTGCTCACGCGCGGAGCGGGAGGTGCCGTGGCGCATCCGCTTGCTGCCGACGAACTTGTAGAAGTAGTCGAAACGCTCGTCGTCGCCGGTGTAGACGACCGGGCGCCCGTCGTCCGTGAGCCGCACGGTCGCGGCCTCGTGCTTGAAGCGGCCGAGCGCGGTGTGCTTGCGGGGCGTGGAGGCGGGGTCGTACGGGTCGAACTCGACGACGTATCCGAAACGGTGCACCTCGTTGGGCTCCTGGGCGATGTCGAACCGCCGGTCGAACCGCTCCCACTTGCGCTCGGTGGCGCCGGTGCCGATGCCGTACCGCGTGTCGGTGGGGCGGGAGCCGTTCGCGAAGTACTGGTTGAAGTTCTCCTCGCCGTGGAGGGTCGTGCCCCAGGGGGTCGTACCGCCGGAGCAGTTGTTGAGGGTGCCGAGGACCTTGCGGCCGGTCGGGTCGGCGGACGTCCTGAGGAGGGCGGAGCCGGCGGCGGGCCCGGTGAGCCGGAACTCGGTGGTGGCGGTGACGCGCCGGTTGAGGTGGTGCCGGGTGACGGCGGTGAGCCTCCCCGTCCCGCGGTCCTCCTCCACCACGACGGCGGACAGACCGTGGGCGGCCCAGGCGACCTCGACCTGCCGGCGGGTCGGGCTGGCGGCGTCGTACCCGCGGAACATCAGGATCTCGTCGGTGTACTCGTGGTTGGCGACGAGCAGCTGCCGCCCCCGCTCGCCGGGCAGGGGCAGGAGGGCGAGGAAGTCGTTGTTGTACCCGAACTGGCCGGCCTGGGCCTCGGCGGTCTGGTTCTCCGGGTCGAAGGCCGGGGCACCGCGCAGGATGGGCTCGCCCCAGCGGATGACGACGTTCTGCCGGTAGCCGTCGGGGGTCACGACGGCGTCGGTGGTGTTGGGGGCGACGGGCGTGAACCGAAGCCCGCGCGCGCCGCGCCGGGACGAGGTGGACTGCGCGGTGGGCTGCGCGGTGGGCTGCGCCGCGTACGGGGTCCCGGTCGCGGCCTGCGCCTGCGCCTGCGGGGCCCGGGCGACCGCGGCGGTACCCGCGCCGGCGGCGACCGTGACGACGGCGGCGGCCCGCATCATCGAGCGCCGGCTGAGCGCGCCCGCGATGACATCGCCGACATATTGGTTGGCGCTGGTGTTGGGCACCTCTTGGAAGCAGGCGTCACCGCACCGGAAGCGACAGGTCAGGGCGGACCGGCCACCGGGATGCGAGGCGGGCGTTCCGATCAACGGCAGCAGTCTGCGCACTTTACTCTCCCCATACGTTCCCTTGATCTCGGCGTGACGCTATGGGGACGCGTGTGCGGGAGGAGGGCGTGCGGCTGAACGGAGGGTGAACCCGCGGGATCCGTACGGGGGTTGGCGCGGGGTGGACGCGGGATGGACGTCGGATCGGCAGGGGATTGCCGTGCGGGTCGACGTGGGTCCCGTCGTGGCCGGTTCTCGCCCGTCGGACCCACCCCAAGATCACCAGCTGTGACCGCTAACCTTACGTGTCCGTCCTGGCCAGGGATTGACGGGCTTCAACTCACGCGAAGGGTTGCGCACATGGGCATTCTTACTCTCCTGAGGAACGCGTTCGGCCGCTCACGCAAGGGTCGTGCCGCCGACGGGGAGCCCTCGCGGGAGACCACGTCGGAGCCGACCGTTCCGGCCCCGGCGGGCGAGCGGGAGGCTACCGCGGAGCCGGACCGGCCCACCGAGGCCCCGGCGGAGGTACCGGCCCAGGCGTCCGTGGTGGACGAACTGGTGTCGGCAGCGTTCGACAACGTGGCGGTCCCGAAGCCGAGGGCTACGGAGGCAACCGAAAAGGCCACGGAGGCCACGGAGGCCAAGGAAACGAAGGCCGAGGAGGCCGAGGAGCCGGAGGTCACAGAGGCCGAGGCACCGGAGGCCGAGGCACCGGAGGTTGCACCGGAGCCGACGGTCGAGCCGGAGCCGGTGGCCGAGACCACCCCTGAGCCCGAGCCGGAGCCCGAGCCGGTGGCCGAGACCACCCCCGAGCCTGAGCCGGTGGCCGAGGTGGCACCCGAGCCCGAGCCGAAGCCCGAGCCGGAGGCCGAGGTGGCACCCGAGCCGGAGCCGGTGGCCGAGACCACCCCTGAGCCCGAGCCCGAGCCGGAGCCGGCGGTCGCCGAAAAGACCGCGGAGCCCGAACCGGTCGTCGAGCCGGAGTCGGAGCCGGTGGCCGAGACGGCCCCTGAGCCCGAACCGGCGGTCGAGCCGGAGCCCGACCCCGAACCGGTGGCCGAAGCGGCCCCCGAGCCGGTAGCCGAGGTGGCCCCCGAGCCGCAGCCCGAGCCGGAGCCGGCGGTCGAACCGGAGCCGGTGGCCGAAGCGGCACCCGAGCCCGAGCCTGCGGCAGAGGCGACCTCCGAGCCCGAACCGGCGGTCGAGCCGGCCCCCGAGCCGGTAGCCGAGGTGACCCCCGAACCGCAGCCCGAGCCCGTGGCTGAGGCGACCCCCGAGCCCGAGCCGACGGTCGAAGCCACCCCCGAGCCCGAACCGGTGGCCGAAACCACCCCCGAGCCCGAGCCCGAGCCGACGGTCGCCGAAAAGACCGCGGAGCCAGAGCCGGAGCCGGTGGCCGAGCAGCCCACCCCGGAACCGTCAGCCGCCGACGGCGACCAGGCCCCACAGGGCCCCGCCACCCGCGTGAAGTCCGACGCCCCCGGCCTGCTCACCGCCTACAAGGCCGCCGCCACCACCCTCGAGAAGAACGACCTCACCGGCACCCGGGCCAAGGTCTACCTCGTCCTCGACCGCTCCGCCTCCATGCGCCCGTACTACAAGGACGGCTCCGCCCAGGCCCTCGGCGAGCAGACCCTCGCCCTCGCCGCCCACCTCGACCCCGAGGCCACGGTCCACGTCGTCTTCTTCTCGACGGAACTGGACGGCACCGGCGAGCTCACCCTCACCGAGCACGAGAACAAGATCGACGAGCTCCACACGGCCCTCGGCCGCATGGGCCGTACCAGCTACCACGCGGCCGTCGAGGCCGTGCTCGCCCACCACGAGAAGTCGGCGGACCCCAAGGCCCCCGCCCTGGTCGTCTTCCAGACGGACGGCGCCCCGGACGCCAAGACCCCGGCCACCCAGGCCCTCACGGACGCGGCCAAGAACCACCCCACCGTCTTCTTCTCCTTCGTCGCCTTCGGAGAGCACGACAACAAGGCCTTCGACTACCTCCGCAAGCTGAAGACCGGCAACACGGCCTTCTTCCACGCGGGCCCGACCCCGCGCGAACTCACGGACGCCGAGCTCTACGAGGGCGTACTGGCAGCCTGGCGCCCGTAACCCTCCGCGCGTAAGCGCGTAAGCGCGTAAGCGCGCAACGCCCCGCCCCCAACCCCCCGGCCGTACGCGGCCGAAACGCCGCCCGCTTCCCACCCCGTAAAACGGGGAGCGGGCGGCGTACCCATGTCGGCTACGATTTCAAGGTTCCAGACGACCCGAAAACCACGAGATCGTCACCCCGCGTAGCGACTTGGGAGCAGCCCGCGATGGCTCGACACCTCATCACCAGCGCCCTTCCGTACATCAACGGGATCAAGCACCTGGGCAACATGGTGGGGTCCATGCTCCCGGCGGACGTGTACTCCCGGTACCTCCGCCAGCGCGGCCACGACGTCCTGTACATCTGCGCGACGGACGAGCACGGCACGCCGGCCGAGCTGGCGGCGAAGGAGCGGGGCCTCCCGGTCGACGAGTTCTGCGCGCAGGCGCACGACGCGCAGAAGGCGGTGTACGACGGCTTCGAGCTGGCCTTCGACTACTTCGGCCGCAGCTCCAGCGAGCAGAACCGCGAGATCACCCAGCACTTCGCCCGCCGCCTGAACGAGAACGGCTTCATCGAGGAGCGCGCGATCCGCCAGGTGTACTCCCCGGCGGACGGCCGCTTCCTGCCCGACCGCTACGTGGAGGGCACCTGCCCCCACTGCGGTTACGACAAGGCCCGCGGCGACCAGTGCGAGAACTGCACGCGCGTCCTGGACCCGACCGACCTCATCAACCCCCGCTCGGCGATCTCCGGCTCGACGGACCTGGAGGTCCGGGAGACGAAGCACCTCTTCCTCCTCCAGTCGAAGCTCCAGCACGAGGTCGAGGAGTGGGTCGCCCGCCACGAGGAGGAGTGGCCGCAGCTGGCGTCCTCCATCGCCCGCAAGTGGCTGAACGAGGGGCTGCACGACCGCGCGATCACCCGTGACCTGGACTGGGGTGTCCCGGTCCCGGCCGACACCTGGCCGGAGCTGGCCGCCGAGGGCAAGGTCTTCTACGTCTGGTTCGACGCACCGATCGAGTACATCGGGGCGACGAAGGAGTGGTCGGACCTGGACCCGGAGAACCGTGACTGGAAGTCGTGGTGGTACGACGCCGACTCCGGCGAGAACCCGGTCCGCTACACGGAGTTCATGGCGAAGGACAACGTCCCCTTCCACACCGTCATGTTCCCGGCCACGGAACTCGGCGTGCGCGAGCCGTGGAAGAAGGTCGACTACGTCAAGGCGTTCAACTGGCTGACGTACTACGGCGGAAAGTTCTCCACGTCCCAGAAGCGCGGCGTCTTCACGGACCACGCGCTGGAGATCCTCCCCGCGGACTACTGGCGCTACTTCCTGATCGCCAACGCGCCGGAGTCGGACGACTCGTCGTTCACGTGGGAGCACTTCACGGCGACGGTCAACAAGGACCTGGCGGACACGCTGGGCAACTTCGTGAACCGCGTCCTGTCCTTCTCGAAGAAGCGCTTCGGCGAGGAGGTCCCCGCGGGTGCCCCGGCCGGCGAGTCGGAGACGAAGCTGGGCGAGGAGATCGCGGCCCTGCTCGCGGAGTACGAGTCGCACATGGAGACGCTCCAGTTCCGCAAGGCGGCCGCCGCCCTGCGCGCCCTGTGGTCGGCGGGCAACTCCTACCTGGAGGAGAAGGCTCCCTGGCTGGAGATCAAGACCAACCCCGAGGGCGCGGCGCTGACCCTGCGTACGGCGATGAACCTGATCCACCTCTACTCGGTGGTCTCGGAGCCCTTCATCCCCGCCTCCTCCAAGGCCATGCGCTCGGCGTTCGCGCTGAGCGAGGACACGGCGACGTGGGTGACGCAGGACGAGGCGAAGTCCCTGGACTCGGTCCCGGCGGGCACGCCGTTCACCGTCCCCCCGGTCCTCTTCGCCAAGATCACTGACGAGGACCTGGAGTCGTACAAGGAGCGCTTCGGCGGCGCACCGGAGTAAGTCCCGGCGCAGCCGCGGAAGGGCCCGGCACCGTGGGGTGCCGGGCCCTTCCGCGTCGGATGATGCCGGTTCCCTCTGTACTGTCCCGCACCGTCCCTCACCGTCCACTGGCCTGAACCTGACCCCCGTGCTGACATGCCCGCGTCCGCCCGTATGGTTTCGCCATGGCAGTACCCCACGTCATCCCGATCGCCTACCAGCCGAAGCACCGCACGGACAGCATCGGTCGCTACGCGGACGGCCAGTTCCTGGCGTCGGTCACGTACGCGTTCCCCGAGGGCTTCCGGCCGGCCGACGGCTGGGAGGAGCACAAGCGTCTCTACACGGTGCTCCACACCTTCGACGCCGAAGGCCGCTACCGCGACTCGGAGATCTGGTGTGCCGGCACCTGGGCCGAGCAGCAGCGCACCCCGGCCGGTGAGAACGGCGAGAACCCGGTCCTCGCCCGAGCCCGCGCCCACCTGGCCAAACTCCTGCGCAGCCTCCCCCGGCGCGCCTACACCGACATCGCGATACGCCCCTTCCGGCTCACGGTCGACGGCGTCCTCTTCGGCCTGCTGACGGGGGAGGACGAGGGGGAGCACTGGGCGGAGCTCTACCCGGACCGCCTCGGCTTCGGCGAGCCGTGGGACGGCCGCTACGACACCTGACCCACAGCCGACGTCACACCGGCCTCGCCCCCGATTACCCCTGCGCCGCCGCCTTCGACAAGATGGGGTCATGACCGAGATCCACACCCCTCGCCTCCTCCTCCGCCGCTGGACCGACGACGACCTCGCCCCCATGGCGGAGATCAACGCGGACCCGGAGGTCATGCGCTGGGTCGGGGACGGTTCGGTGCGCGATCTGGAGCTCACGGCCCAGGACATCGAGCGGTGGGAGGAGGAGTGGGACGAGGAAGGTCTCGGCCTCTTCGCCGTCGAACTGCTGGCCTCCGGCGAGCTGGCCGGGTTCACCGGCCTGTCCTGGTCCGAGTTCCTGCCCGACGCGCTGCCCGACGTGCAGATCGGCTGGCGGCTCGGCCGGCAGTTCTGGGGTCAGGGGTACGCCTCCGAGGCCGCCCAGGCGACGCTGGAGTTCGCCCTCCAGGACCGTGGCCTCGAACGCGTCGTCGCCGCCGTCCGGCCGGGCGACGAGGCCTCCGAGAACGTACTGCGCAAGCTCGGCATGCCCGCGGAACGCGAGATCACGCACCCCGAACACGGCTTCCCCCTGACCGTGCACGCCATCGACCTCACCGAGTACGAGGCGTAGGCGCGAGGTCCGCGACGTCCGCGACGTCCGCGGGGGGCAGCCCGCCGATATGCCCCACGGGCCTACCGCTTGCCGGGCAGACCCACACCGCCGCGCCGCCCACGACGGTCGCCGTGAGGGGGTGACCGCCCGGATGCGCCGGACAGTGCGGCCACACGGCCGGCTCGCCCTGGCCCCACAGCGCCTCCACGGCCCAGTCCTGCACCTGGTCGGCGACGGCGACGAGCAGCGCGGCCGCGGGCCTGCCGTCCGGCTCCCCGTACACGCCCTGTCCGGAGCCGTCGGGGGCGTAGAGGATGACGCCGGGATACTCCTCGTCCTCACGCACCTCCGGCTGCACGGAGCACTGCGCCCGAAGATCCCGGAGCACCACGGAGAGAGCCCCGGCGAACTCCTCACCGATCAAGGCCGCTCCGCCTGTATCCGACGGAGCAGGGCGGCCAGGCTGTCGCGGGTGACAGCTATCTGCCGAGCAGGGGCATCGCTCTCGCGCAGCAACACCGTGTCATTACTCAGGGCGAGTTCCACACACTCGTTGCCGTCCCCGCCACCGGAGAACGAAGACTTCTGCCACTGAATCACGTCTCACAGTTCCTTCGTCAATCGGTGAATGTAGTCCCGCGACTTGGCGGGCGGCAGGGCTGCCGACTCCACCCTACGGAAGAGAGTTCGCATGGCCAGCAGTTGCGCGGAGGCGTCCAGAAACACGGAGCCATACGGGGCGTCGCGCTGCACGGTGTCCAGCGCCGGCACCCGACCGCCCGCGTAGAGCATCATCGCGCCCGCCCCGGCGAAGCCGTCGACACCGAAGGGGATCACCCGCAAGCTGACGTTGGGGCGCTCCGACTGGCTGAGCAGCTCATCGAGTTGAGCGACGGCCACTCGGCGGTCGGCGACTCGCGTACGTAGTACGGACTCGTGTATCACCGCCTCGTAGGGGACGGTCCTCTCCGAGAGAACCAGCTTGCGGCGCATACGGTGCCTCACACGCAAATCCAGTTCGTCCACAGGGAGTTCCGGGACGACATAGGCGAAGACCGCGCGTGCGTACTCCTGGGTCTGAAGCAGGCCAGGCACATGCACAGTGCCGACCACCCGCATGAAGGTGGCATGGTGCTCCAGCTCCGCCAGATCCTGGAAGACGGGTGGCAGCACGTCCCGGTACTCCTCCCACCACCCGCGCGTACGGTCCGTCGCCATCTCCACCAGGGCGTCGACCAACTCCATGTCGGCAGAGGCGTACTGCACCCCGAGCTTGCGTACGCGTTCCCCGCTGACTCCGGCGTTGCCCGCTTCGATCTGGCTCATCTGCGCCGGGTTCGTCCCCAGCAGCGCTGCCGCCTGCCGGGAGGTCAGACCCGCAGCATCCCGCAATTTGCGCAGCTCAGCACCTAGGCGGACTTGGCGAGCAGTCGGTTGAATCCTCGCGGGCACTCCGCCTCCCCTTCCCGAACAACACTGTCCCCACACAGGGTTGGTCACCCCGATCGGGTGTCAGATTACGCGAACGACTTGCAGGGGCGAAACATTTAGCCCTACCGTCGGTGACGCGACGCACACGCTGCGGAACCCGGGGACCCGGAAGCGCACCGCACCGTCATGCCATGACGGGCGCGACACTGCCACCGCCCGCCAACCGCCGCTCTCCTTCACTCCCCTCCCTGACCAGGAGTCCGCATGCCCGAAAACGGCGAACCGGCCGACGCCCCGGCCGACGCACCGTGGGAGTACACCCTCTCCATCCCCAACGATCCTCGCGCCGTCACGATCTGCCGCCGCACCCTCCGCCTGATCCTCGCCCTCCACGGTCTGCCCCATCTCACGGAGTCCGCCGAACTCGTGGCCACCGAGCTCGTCGCCAACGCCGTCCAGCACACCAAGGGGCCGGCGGCCATACGGCTCCGCTGGGCGAACCGCGTCCTGCGCATCGGCGTATGGGACGCGGACCCCACCCCACCGACCCCGGCTCCGACTCCGGCAACAGCACTCGCAGAGTCCGGCCGCGGCCTGGCTCTCGTACAGGGATGTGCGAACGGCTGGGGCTGGTACCACCTGGGCAGGTCCCACGTCCCGGGTGGCACAGGCAAGTTCATCTGGTGCGAACTGACCACCGCGGCGTGAACGTTCCTTCCCCACCCGAAAGGGTGATCCCATCCCGTCGCCCGGACCTCCGGTCCAAGATCCCCCTAGGTTCCGCCACAGTGCTGGAAGTCGGCCTGGAGAACGCTCCGGCCAGGAAGAAGTGGAGAGAGCTGATGGCGGTCATCACCAACTTCCCGGGCCGGGGAACTTCCATCGAGGAGACGTACCTGGGGGGCAAGGCCGACGGCAAAGCTGAAGGCAAGGCCGAAGGCGTCCTGCGTGTGCTGAAGAGGCGCGGCATCCCGGTCCCGGACGAAGTCCGTCAGCGTGTTTCCGACTGCGCCGACCCCGACACGCTGGACCGCTGGCTCGACCAGGCCGTCACGGTCAGCGACGCGGAAGACCTGTTCGCCGAGGATCCGAAGGACGTCCCGGACCAGGCCTGACCGACCTCGACACCCTCGGCCACCGGCTCGGCCGAGCCGTCACCGCCGGCACGGCAGACGACCTGTTCGCGGCGGAGCCGGCCGCCCCTGCCTGACCCGGTACGGCAGCCCGAAGGGCCCGGAACTCCGGCCTCCTGGAGTTCCGGGCCCTTCACCACCCAAGTACCTCAGCCGGCGGACGCCGACGCGCTCGGCGGCGTGTCCGTGCTGTCGTGCGTCTCGTCCGGGGCCACGCCCAGCGTCAGGTGGGCGCGGACGCCCTTCGCGATGTGCCTCTTGTTGTACTTGAGGTACAGCAAGCCGCCCGCGTGCCCGTTGTCCGGGTAGATGGTGTCCTCGTCGAGGGTCGTGCGGGTGGCCGCGTTCGTGGAGTACGGAGCCACTTCCGCCGACGCCAGCACCGACTTCTCGTCGAAGAACAGCTGGCCCGTGTGGCAGGTGTGCCCGCCCTCGTAACCCGCGTCCGTCCAGGTGCCGTCGACGTGCACCTTCACGTGGATGTGCACGCAACGGCCCTGGTACCAGCCCGGGAAGACCGTCCTGAACGTGACATAGCCATGCTTGTCCGTCTTCCAGGTGCCCCGGAGGTAGCGCTCGTCGTCCGTCGGCTCGGCGTGACCGCCACCGCCGCCGCCCGGGCCGCCGGTCGGGGGCTCGCCGGTCGGGGTGCCGGTGGGGGCTCCCGTCGGCGGCGGGTTTCCACCGCCGCCACCGCCGTTGCCGCTCGACTCGTAGCCCGAGTAGACGCCCAACGCGCTGCAGTGCCAGATGTCCACGGCCGCGTTCCGCAGCGGCTTGCAGGTGTCCGCGTCGATCACCTTGAGGGTGAGGGTCAGCGGAATGCCCTCCTCGTCCTCGGTGACGTCCTGGCGGATCTTGTCGGCGTCGATGTAGTAAGGGCCCTCGGTGGTCTCCGAGGTGAGGGTGTAACACGTCTCGGAGCCCGACGAAGAGGAGACGTCGGAGGTCGCCTCGTCCGCGAAGGCGTTGACGGCCAGTCCGCCGCCCACGCCCACGGCCGCGATGGCCGCGCCACCGGTCACGACGACCTTACGTCGCGTCAGATCCCGTTTGTTTACCTGTCCTTCGGGGGTCTCAGTCATGAGGGGGGAGGCTACGAAGGTCACCTGTCAGCGACGTAAGTAAGACCTGTGATTTCACATGTACACGCAAAAGTGGCTCGAAACCGGCGTCGGTTCCGAGCCACCCTCACAGGACGGACTTCAGGACTACTTCGGCTGCGGCTTCCGTACCGAAAGGTGCAGCTCGCGCAGGCGGGTCTCGTCCAGCTCCGTCGGCGCGCCCATCATCAGGTCCTGGGCGTTGCCGTTGAGCGGGAAGGCGATCGTCTCGCGGATGTTCGGCTCGTCGGCCAGCAGCATGACGATGCGGTCCACGCCCGGGGCGATGCCGCCGTGCGGCGGGGCGCCGAAGCGGAACGCGCGGAGCATGCCCGCGAACTGCTCCTCGACGGTGTCCCGGTCGTAGCCCGCGATCTCGAAGGCCTTGAGCATGATCTCGGGCTCGTGGTTCCGGATCGCGCCGGAGGACAGCTCGACACCGTTGCAGACGATGTCGTACTGCCAGCCGAGGATGTCCAGCGGGTCCTGGGTCTCCAGGGCCTCCAGACCGCCCTGCGGCATCGAGAACGGGTTGTGCGAGAAGTCGATCTTCCCGGTGTCCTCGTCCTTCTCGTACATCGGGAAGTCGACGATCCAGCAGAACCGGAAGACGTTCTCCTCGAAGTTGCCCGAGCGCTTCGCGGCCTCGACCCGCACCGCGCCCATGATCTTCGAGACCTCGTCGAACTCGCCCGCGCCGAAGAAGACGGCGTGGCCGGGGGCCAGGGAGAGGCGCTTGGTCAGCTCGGCGACGTTCTCCTCGGTGAGGAACTTGGCGATCGGGCCGGTCAGCGAACCGTCCTCGCCGACGCGCACCCAGGCCAGGCCCTTCGCGCCCTGCTCGACCGCGTAGTCACCGAGACCGTCGAAGAACTTCCGCGTCTGACCGGACACGTCCGGCACCGGCAGCGCGCGTACGTGCTTGCCGGCGAACGCCTTGAACTCCGAGCCCTCGAAGATGTCGGTGATGTCGACGAGCTCCAGCTGGGCCCGCAGGTCCGGCTTGTCCGAGCCGTACTTCAGCATCGCCTCGCGGAACGGGATGCGCGGGAAGGGAGAGGTGACGTGACGGCCACCACCGAACTCCTCGAACAGCTCCGTCATCAGCTTCTCGATCGGCTGGAAGACGTCCTCCTGCTCGACGAAGGACATCTCCACGTCGAGCTGGTAGAACTCGCCCGGCGACCGGTCCGCGCGCGCGTCCTCGTCGCGGAAACAGGGCGCGATCTGGAAGTAGCGGTCGAAGCCGGAGATCATCAGCAGCTGCTTGAACTGCTGCGGGGCCTGCGGCAGGGCGTAGAACTTGCCCGGGTGCAGCCGGGAGGGCACCACGAAGTCGCGCGCGCCCTCGGGGGAGGTGGCGCTGAGGATCGGGGTCGCCATCTCGTTGAAGCCCAGCGCCGTCATCTTGTGACGGATCGCGGAGATCACGGCCGTACGCAGCAGGATGTTGCGGTGCATACGCTCGCGGCGCAGGTCGAGGAAGCGGTACTCCAGGCGCCGCTCCTCGTTGACCCCGTCCTCGGCGTTGATCGTGAACGGGAGCGGGGCGGCCGCGCCGAGCAGCTCGACCTCGCTCACCTCGACCTCGATCTCGCCGGTCGGCAGGTCCGGGTTCACGTTCTCCGTGCCGCGCGAGACGACCTTGCCGTCGACGCGGACCGTCGACTCCTTGGAGACCTTGTCGAGGGCCTCGTAGGCGGGGGTGCCGGGGCGGGCGACGAGCTGCGTGATGCCGTAGTGGTCGCGCAGATCGATGAAGAGGATGCCACCCAGGTCTCGGCGATTGTGCAGCCAGCCGCTCAGCCGGACGTCGCTGCCGACGTCAGAGGCGCGGAGCTCGCCGCAGGTGTGGGACCTGTACCGATGCATCGTCGTTCATCCAGTCTTCGCGGATCGGGGGCTGTTTCACGTGAAACTTCACCCCAGGGTACCGGCCACGCAGGATCGCCTCCCCGCCATTTGTGCCGTGCGGGCCTGTCCGCTTCGGTGGCAGCTCCCGATCCCCTCTCCATACAGTGGGGCCATGCGCACTGGTGAGCCCCTGCCCGCCGTGGGGGACGTGCTGACCGCCCTCGCGACCGGACTGTGGCGTTGGGACGACGCCGCCGGACTGGTCACCGTGGACGCCGAGGCCGCTCGGCTCCTCGGTCTGCCCCCCGAGCCGACGACGCTCACCCAGGCCGGCGTCCGCGCCCGTTTCCACCCCGTCGACTGGAACGAGGTCGACGGCGTCGTCCAGCTCGCCGTCGCCGAGGGCACCCTCGCCGAGGTGCGGATGCGGATCATGGACGAGCACGGCCGGGTGATCCGTACCGTACGCAGCCGCTCCAAGCCGTCGACCGACCCCACGACCGGGGCGTACGAGCTGGTCGGCACCCTTCAGGAGGTCACCGAGCCCCCGCCGGGCACCGCCGCGCGCACCCCGGTCACCGGCGACTGGCGGCGCTCGCGCGAGGCGTTCCTGCTGGATGCGGGGCGGGCGCTGGCCGAGGCGCGGTCCACGGCGGAGGTGCTGCGGGTCGCGGCGGGCCTGTCGATGCCGGGGTTCTCACCGGACGGGCTCGCGGTCTTCGGCGCGGAGGGCGACCGGCTCACCGTCATAGGCCACCACGGGCAGGCGCCGGGTGACGAGAACCCGTTTCTGAACATGCCGCTGGACACGGACTACCCGGCCGCGGAGGTCGTGCGCACCGGACGCGCCGTCTACCTCTCCTCCCAGGCCGACTACAAGGCCCGCTACCCGGCGTCCTGGCCGCTCGCCCAGCACTTCGACCGGCAGTCGTGGGCGTTCCTGCCCCTCACGGTCGCGGGGCGCACGCTGGGCGCGTGGATGGCGGCGTTCGCCTACCCCGTCACCTTCACACCGGACGAGCGTTCCGTCCTCACCACCGTGGCCCGGATGCTCGCGCAGGCCCTGTCGCGGGCGGGCGCCGCCGAGTCGGAGCGGGAGCTTACGGACGGGCTCCAGCGGTCGATGCTGCCGACGCTGGGCCCGGAGATACCCGGGATGGCGGTCGCCGCGCGCTATGTACCGACCGGCGGCGGACTCCAGGTCGGCGGCGACTGGTACGACATGATCCCGCTGCCCGGCGGCAGCCGCTTCGCGCTGGTCATCGGCGACGTCCAGGGACACGACGTACGCGCGGCGGGCCTCATGGGCCAGCTCCGCATAGCCCTGCGCGCGTACGCCTCCGAGGGCCACCGCCCGGACGCGGTCCTCTCGCGCGCCTCGCGGTTCCTGTACGGGATGACGTATGCCGATGACGGCGACGCGGGCGCCGACATGCGCTTCGCGACCTGTCTGTACGTCGAGGTGGACCCGGCGACCGGCGCCCTCGAGATCGCCCGCGCCGGGCACCCGGACCCCGCGATCCGCATGTCCGACGGGACGGTGCTCACCCGCTCCACCGCGGGCGGGCTGCCGCTGGGCATCGACCCGGACGCGGACTATCCGACGACGCGGCTCGTCCTGGAGCCCGGCGAGACGATGCTGATCTGCACGGACGGGCTGATCGAGACCGGCGGGCACGACCTGGAGACCGGCTGGCGGCGGATCCGGCGGATCCTCGAGGAGCACGACGGCGACATGGAGGAGCTGGCCGACGCGCTGGTCCAGGCCGTGCACGGGCCCTCCTCGCACCACGCCACCGGGCCGCTGACGGACCGGCGCGAGGACGACATCGCCGTACTGCTGCTGTGCCGGGCGGGGGACCGGCTCGGCCTCGGCCAGCCGGACACCCTGCTGCCGAGCGTGCGCCGCACCATGCTGACCGTCGCCCAGGCCGAGCCCGAGCGGGTCGCGAGCGCCCGGCAGCAGCTGCGCGAGCTCCTGCACGACTGGGCCTCCGAGGACCAGGTCGACTCGGCGGTGCTGCTGGTCTCCGAGATGCTCACGAACGTGCTCGTGCACACGGACGCCGAAGCGCTCCTGACGGCCGAGGTGACCGGCGAGAAGAAGGAACGGCGGATACGCGTGGAGGTCACCGACGCGAGCGACGACCTCCCGCACCGACGGCAGCCCGGCGAGCTGGCCTCCTCCGGGCGGGGGCTGATGCTCGTGGAACTGCTCGCGGACACCTGGGGCGTGGACCCGCGGGGCGAAGGCAAGAGCATCTGGTTCGAACTGCACGAACCGCCCGCCGAGTCCTACGAGACCTACGCGACCTAGGGCTGGACGCCCGGATCTATGGCTGGGGGGTGTCCGCCGCGTACCGCGCACGAAGTTCGTGCACGACCGCGAACGCGGCCGCCGTCAGGGGTACGGCGAGCAGCATGCCGAGGATCCCGGCGACCGAGGCCCCTCCCGTGATGGTGAGCATCACCACCGCCGGATGCATCTGCACGGTCCGGCTCTGGATCGCCGGCTGGAGCACATGCCCTTCCAGAACCTGCACCGCGGCGACCACCCCGAGCGCCCACAGCGCGATGACGAACCCCCGGTCGGCGAGGGCCACCAGCACCGCCAGCGCGCCGGAGATGAAGGCGCCGAGGTAGGGGATGTACGCGCCGACGAAGACCAGCGCGCCGAGGCCGACCGCGCCCGGCACGCCGAGGATCAGCAGCCCGACGGTGATGCACACGGCGTCGATGAACGCGATGAGCGTCGTGCCGCGCATAAAGCCCTCGACGGCCTCGAAGGCCCGCCGGGCCATCGCCTCGACGGTGTCGGCGGTGCCGCCCGGGGCGAGCGACCGCAGCAGCCCGGCGGCCCGGTGGGAGTCGCGCAGGAAGAAGAACACGAGCAGCAGGGCCAGTACGGCCATGGCGATGCTCTCGCCGACGACACTGACGCCGCTGATGACGTTGGAGGCGGCCGTCCCGCCGAACTTGGTGAGAAGTTCCTTCGCGTTGGAGGCCAGGTCGTCCAGCGAGGTCCCGGCGGCCCCGAAGTGGGCGGCGACGGACTGCGCCGCCCGCTTGAGCGAGGCGACGATCTCGTCGCCGGTGTCGAGGAGCGCGGCGACGACGATGTACACGGCGCCGCCGACGACGGCCACGACCGCGACACAGGTGATGCCGGCGGCCAGCGACCGGTTCACGCCGACCCTGACGAGCCTGCGGTGGAGGGGCCCGAGGAGCGCGGTCCCCAGCAGCGCGAGCAGCACGGGTACGACGGCGGTGCGCAACTCCCCGCACAGCTGGACCCCGACCCACCCGACCCCGGCGACGAGCAGGATGACGGCACACCAGGCCGCCAGCCGCCGGGCGCCTTCGGGGAGTAGCTGCACACCTGCACCCCATCACCCCCGGGGCGCGCCGTCCTGCCGGAACGGCCCACCCGGGTGACGAGGCGTCAGCCACAGCCGAGAGGGGAGCCGGGGCACTGGCCGCCCCGGCTCCCCTCTCAAGGCCCTTACGGCCCTCAAGGCCCTCAGGGTTCTACAAGCTCTTACAAGCTCTTATCGCCCTTACAGCCCTTACAGCCCGCCCTCGGCCATCCCGTGCACCGCCGGGATCGTGCCGAGGCGGCCCTTCTGGAAGTCCTCCACGGCCTGCTGGAGCTCCTCGCGGGTGTTCATGACGAACGGCCCGTAGTGCGCCATCGGCTCGCGGATCGGCTGACCGCCCAGGAGGACGACCTCGAGGTCCGGCGTGTTCGCGTCCTGCTTCTCGTCCGCGCGGACCGTGATCGACGAGCCCGCGCCGAAGACGGCCGTCTGACCGGTGTGCACCGGACGGCGGTCCGTACCGACGCTGCCGCGCCCGGCGAGGACGTACGCCAGACCGTTGAAGTCCTCGCGCCACGGGAGGGTGACCTCCGCGCCGGGCGCCACCGTGGCGTGCACCAGGGAGATCGGCGTGTGCGTGATGCCGGGGCCCTGGTGACCGTCGAGCTCACCGGCGATGACGCGCAGCAGCGCGCCGCCGTCGGGGGTGCTCAGCAGCTGGACCTGACCACCACGGATGTCCTGGTAGCGCGGGGCCATCATCTTGTCCTTGGCGGGCAGGTTGACCCAGAGCTGGATGCCGTGGAAGAGGCCGCCCGACATGACGAGGGACTCCGGCGGCGCCTCGATGTGCAAAAGGCCCGAGCCGGCGGTCATCCACTGGGTGTCACCGTTGGTGATGGTGCCACCGCCACCGTTGGAGTCCTGGTGGTCGAAGATGCCGTCGAGGATGTAGGTCACGGTCTCGAAGCCGCGGTGCGGGTGCCAGGGGGTGCCCTTGGGCTCGCCCGGCGCGTACTCCACCTCGCCCATCTGGTCCATCATGATGAACGGGTCGAGGTGGCGGTAGTTGATCCCGGCGAACGCACGGCGAACCGGGAACCCCTCGCCCTCGAAGCCGCTCGGCGCGGTCGTCACGGCGAGTACGGGACGAGCCACGGCGTCGGCCGACGCGACCACGCGGGGCAGGGTCAGCGGGTTCTCGACGGTCACTGCAGGCATGTCGGTACCTCCTTGTGCTTCGAGTTTAGTTGACTGTTGAACTTTCTGCCACCCACAACGACGGACGCCCGGAGGGAATTCCCTCCGGGCGTCCGGTGACTGAAGGTGTCTGAAGATAACTGAAGGTGGCTGAAGGTGGCTGAAGCAAGCCCTAGCCGTAGATCTAGCCGTACATCTAGCCGTACATACGGCGCATGGCGAAGTCGACCATCTGCTCGACCGCCTTGGCGTCGAACACCATCCGGTGCTCGCCCTCCATGTCGAGCACGAACCCGTACCCGGTCGGCAGCAGGTCGATCACCTCGGCACCGGTGATCACGAAGTACTTGGACTCCTTGCCCGCGTACCGGCGCAGCTCCTTGAGCGAGGTGAACATCGGGATCACGGGCTGCTGGGTGTTGTGCAGCGCGAGGAAGCCGGGGTTGTCGCCGCGCGGGCAGTACACCTTCGAGGCCGAGAAGACCTGCTGGAAGTCCTCGGCGGACATGGAGCCCGTGGTGAAGGCGCGGACCGCGTCCGCGAGCGACGGCGGCGACGGCTCGGGGTACAGCGGCGCCTGCTGCCCGTAACCGCCGGGCATCTGCTGCTGCGGCGGGATGTAGCCCTGCTGGGCACCCGCGCTCTGCTCGTAGCCGTACATGCGTCAAAGACTAGTGGGCCACATATGAGCCGTGAGGGCTTGCTTCTTATTACCGACGGGTAGCATCATCTTAGCTACTTGCTGGTACGTGTACGAGGCTGCTAGATCGCCGGCCTCCCCGATCCCTTACGGAGCCGTCGCCATGGGGCACTACAAGTCGAATCTCCGCGACATCGAGTTCAACCTCTTCGAGGTGCTCGGGCGCGACAAGCTGTACGGCACCGGCCCGTTCGCGGAAATGGACACCGACACCGCCAAGAGCATCCTCGAGGAGCTGACCCGCCTTTCGGAGAACGAGCTGGCGGAGTCCTTCGCGGACGCCGACCGCAACCCGCCGGTCTTCGACCCCGAGACGAACACCGCGCCCGTCCCGGCGTCCTTCAAGAAGAGCTACCAGGCCTTCATGGACTCCGAGTACTGGCGCCTCGGCCTGCCCGAGGAGATCGGCGGCACCACCTCCCCCCGCTCCCTGATCTGGGCGTACGCGGAGCTGGTGCTCGGCGCCAACCCGGCGGTCTGGATGTACTCCTCCGGCCCGGCCTTCGCGGGCATCCTCTTCGAAGAGGGCAACGAGGTCCAGAAGCACATCGCGAAGATCGCGGTCGAGAAGCAGTGGGGCTCCACCATGGTGCTCACCGAGCCGGACGCCGGCTCGGACGTGGGCGCGGGCCGCACCAAGGCGGTCCAGCAGGAGGACGGCTCCTGGCACATCGAGGGCGTGAAGCGGTTCATCACGTCCGGTGAGCACGACATGTCGGAGAACATCCTCCACTACGTGCTCGCCCGTCCCGAGGGCGCGGGCCCCGGCACCAAGGGCCTGTCCCTCTTCCTCGTACCGAAGTACGAGTTCGACTTCGAGACCGGCGAGCTGGGCGAGCGCAACGGCGCGTACGCGACGAACGTCGAGCACAAGATGGGCCTCAAGGCGTCCAACACCTGCGAGATGACCTTCGGCGACCGCCACCCCGCCAAGGGCTGGCTGATCGGCGACAAGCACGACGGCATCCGCCAGATGTTCCGCATCATCGAGTTCGCCCGCATGATGGTCGGCACGAAGGCGATCTCGACCCTGTCGACCGGCTACCTGAACGCCCTGGAGTACGCCACGGAGCGCGTCCAGGGTCCGGACCTCGCGAACTTCATGGACAAGACCGCGCCCAAGGTCACCATCACGCACCACCCGGACGTGCGCCGCTCGCTGATGACGCAGAAGGCGTACGCGGAGGGCATGCGCGCCCTGGTGCTGCACACCGCCGCGATCCAGGACGACATCCAGGTCAAGGAGTCCGCCGGCGAGGACACCACCGCCCTCGAGGCCCTCAACGACCTGCTCCTGCCGATCGTCAAGGGCTACGGCTCCGAGAAAGGCTACGAGCAGCTCGCCCAGTCCCTGCAGACCTTCGGCGGCTCCGGCTTCCTCCAGGAATACCCGATCGAGCAGTACATCCGCGACGCCAAGATCGACACCCTGTACGAGGGCACGACCGCGATCCAGGGCCAGGACTTCTTCTTCCGGAAGATCGTCCGCAACCAGGGCACGGCGCTGAACTCGCTGGCCGAGGACATCAAGAAGTTCCTGGCGATCGGCACCGGCGGCGAGGAGCTGGCCCCGGCCCGCGAGCAGCTCGCCAAGGCGGCCGTCGAGCTGGAGGCCATCGTCGGCCTGATGCTCACGGACCTCGCGGCGACCGAGCAGGACGTCAAGAACATCTACAAGGTGGGCCTGAACACCACCCGCCTGCTGCTGGCCTCGGGCGACGTGGTCGTCGGCTACCTGCTGCTGCGCGGTGCCGCGGTGGCCGCCGAGAAGCTGGAGACGGCCTCGGCGAAGGACAAGCCGTTCTACACGGGCAAGATAGCGGCGGCGAAGTTCTTCGCGGCCAACGTCCTGCCCGGCGTCACCGGCGCCCGCAAGCTGGCCGAGGGCGTCGACCTGGACCTGATGGAGCTGGACGAGGCCGCGTTCTAGCCCGACCAGGGGCAAAGCGCCACCCTCCCCCCACCGGGGCGGGCGACGAAGCCGCACCCGTCCTTCCGATCGGGTGTCCGCCCTTCACATCCCCCTTACGAGGGCCCGCTCCCCATCCCGGGGAGCGGGCCCTCGCTCGTCGTTAAGGTGAACGTATGAGCAACCCAGTCCGCTTCGACCGCGGCCACACCGACGACCTCATGTCCTTCCTGGCGGCGAGCCCGTCGCCGTACCACGCCGTGACGAACGCCGCGGAGCGGCTGGAGAAGGCCGGCTTCCGGCAGGTCGCCGAGACGGACGCGTGGGACTCGACCAGTGGCGGGAAGTACGTGGTGCGTGGCGGCGCGCTCATCGCCTGGTACGTCCCCGAGGGCGCCGACCCCCACACGCCGTTCCGGATCGTGGGCGCTCACACCGACTCCCCCAATCTCCGGGTGAAGCCCCGGCCGGACAGCGGGGCGCACGGCTGGCGGCAGATCGCCGTGGAGATCTACGGCGGACCGCTGCTCAATTCCTGGCTCGACCGCGATCTGGGCCTGGCGGGCCGGCTGTCGCTGCGCGACGGCTCCACGCGCCTGGTGAACATCGACCGCCCGCTGCTGCGCGTGCCCCAGCTCGCCATTCACCTCGACCGTTCCGTCTCCACCGACGGCCTGAAGCTCGACAAGCAGCGTCATCTTCAGCCCATCTGGGGTCTGGGCGGCGACGTCCGGGACGGCGACCTGATCGCGTTCCTGGAAGCGGAGCTGGGGCTGTCCGCGGGCGAGGTGACCGGTTGGGACCTCATGACCCATTCCGTCGAGGCCCCCTCCTACCTCGGCCGCGACAACGAGCTGCTGGCCGGCCCGCGCATGGACAACCTGCTGTCGGTGCACGCGGGCACGGCGGCGCTGACCGCGGTGGCCGCCGCCGACGCCTCGCTCGCGTACATCCCGGTGCTCGCGGCGTTCGACCACGAGGAGAACGGCTCGCAGTCGGACACGGGCGCCGACGGACCGCTGCTCGGATCGGTGCTGGAGCGCTCGGTGTTCGCGCGGTCGGGCTCGTACGAGGACCGGGCACGCGCCTTCGCCGGCTCGGTCTGTCTCTCCTCCGACACGGGCCACGCCGTCCACCCCAACTACGCGGAGCGGCACGACCCGACGCACCACCCGCGCGCGGGCGGCGGCCCGATCCTGAAGGTGAACGTCAACAACCGCTACGCCACGGACGGTTCGGGTCGCGCGATCTTCGCCGCCGCCTGCGAGAAGGCGAACGTCCCCTTCCAGACCTTCGTCTCCAACAACTCCATGCCCTGCGGCACCACCATCGGCCCGATCACCGCGGCCCGCCACGGCATCCGCACCGTCGACATCGGCGCGGCGATCCTGTCGATGCACAGCGCCCGCGAACTGTGCGCCACCGACGACCCGTTCCTGCTGGCGAACTCGCTGGTGGCGTTCCTGGAGGGCTAGGGCCTGTCCGGCGGATCAGGCCGGTCCCCGCCGTCGGGAGCGACCGGCTCCGCATGGGTGTACGAGTCCCGGGTACCCGGGTCCCAGCCGGAACTACCGGCTGGGACAGGGAGGGCAGGACTCATGGGCCTGGGTGGATGCATCATTCTGATCGCCGTGGGGGCCATCCTCACGTTCGCCACCGACTGGCACATGGAGGGGATCAACCTCCCTCTGGTCGGTGTCATCTTCATGATCGTCGGCCTGATCGGGGTCGCGACCTTCAGCAGCATCGCCCGCCGGAGGCGGGTGGTGATGCCGCCCAGCGCCCCGGTGATCGAGGAGGAGCGGCACCACCACCGTGACGGCTACAGCGACGGGTACGGCGTGTAGCAGCTGGTTGCCCCCCGCCCGGCAGCGGACGCTGCCGGGCCCCGTCCGTCAGGCGTCCATGCCCGCCAGCACCAGCGGGAGCCGGTCCGCGCCGCCTTCCGTGAGGCGGACCGGCACGCCCCAGTCCTGCTGGTGGACATGGCAGGCCGGGTACTCGTTCGCGGGGTCGTCGTCGCAGGACGCCGCCATCGCGGAGACGTGCAGCACACCCTCCGGTATCGCGGGGTTCAGCTCCAGCGTGCGGGACAGGTCCGGGTCCGCCCCCTCCCCGTTCAGCAGCAGCTCGGGCGGGGTGGAGGAGACCAGCAGGCGGGTCGACGGGCCGTAACGGGTGTCGAGCTTCTGCCCCGCGGGCGCCTGGAAGATCACATCCAACTGGAGCCTGCCGGGCGCCACTTCGGTCGCCGCGCGCTGGGTGCGATGGGCGACCGAGGCCACTCGTACCGCCTCCTCCGGCAGCCGCAGCCGGGTCAGCCGATGCCGGGCCGACTCGACGACCACGATGTCGTCGCCCACGAGCACCGCGTCGCTGGGCTCCCGCAAGTCCGTGGCCAGCGTGGTCACTTCGCCCGTCGCCGGGTCGTAGCGCCGCAGCGCGTGGTTGTACGTGTCGCTCACCGCGACCGAGCCGTCGGGCAGCGCCGTCACCCCCAACGGGTGCTGGAGCAGCGCCTGTTCGGCGTCCCCGTCCCGATGCCCGAAGTCGAACAGGCCGGTGCCGACGGCCGTGTGGACCGCTCCGTCCAGGTCCACCCAGCGCAGGGCGGACGTCTCGGAGTCCGCCAGCCACAGGCGGTCCGCGGTCGCCGCGAGTCCCGACGGCTGGGCGAACCACGCCTCCTCACCCGGTCCGTCGACCAGCCCCTCGTTCGTCGTGCCCGCCCCGACCTCGACCGTCCCCGCCGCCGGGTCGTACGTCCACAGCTGGTGCACCCCCCGCCATCGCGATCCACACCCGGCCGCCGAAGACCGCCACGTCCCACGGCGACGACAGGTCGACCTCGCGGGCCGGACCGGAGGCCGGCGAGCCCTGCCACCACTGCCGGCCGGTGCCCGCGAGCGTCGTGACCTCGCCGGTCGCGAGGTCCAGGCGGCGCAGCGCGTGGTTCACCGTGTCGGCGACGACCACTACGTCCTCGTCGAGCAGCGTCATGCCCTGGGGCTCACTGAAGCTCGCCGCGTCGGCCGGGCCGTCGGCGAATCCCCGGATGCCCGACCCGATCCGCCGAACCACCGACTCGCCGTCCGCCGCCAGCTCCACCAGCTGATGCCGGGTGGTGTCGCTGACCAGGAAGTTCCCCGAGGGCAGCAGGAGGGCCTTGCCGGGGAAGCGCAGCACCGTGGGCTCGGGCTCCGGCGCCACGTACGGCCCGTCGCCGCGGCGCAGGGTGCCCTTGGCCTCGTGCTCCGCCTCCAACTCCGCGACGAGCGCGGCGATGGCGTGGGCGTGCCCCTCGCCCGCGTGCTGGGCGACGACGTACCCCTCGGGGTCGATCACGACGAGCGTCGGCCAGGCGCGGACGGCGTACTGCTTCCAGGTCGCCAGCTCGGGGTCGTCGAGGACCGGGTGCTCCACGCCGTACCGCTCGACCGCGTCCACCACCGCCTGATGTTCCGCCTCGTGAACGAACTTCGGCGAGTGCACACCGATGATCACCACCGTGTCCCGGTGCTTCTCCTCCAGCTCCCGCAGCTCGTCCAGGACATGCAGACAGTTGATGCAGCAAAATGTCCAGAAATCCAGGACGACGATGCGTCCTCGCAGGTCAGCGAGGGTGTACTGCTTGTCTCCCGTGTTCAGCCAGCCGCCCTTGCCGATCAGCTCGGGGGCGCGCACACGGACGCGGCGGGGTGCGGAGTCGTTCATGCGTCAAGGGTGCCATCCGGGTGAACGGGGCCACTGAGCCTGTGGATAACTCGGTCACTCAGCGTGCTCGATTCCGTCCGGGATGCGTTCGGGTCGTAACGGAGAGATGCTCGACGCACACGGAGGGGGGTCACTGTAAAGGAGCAGTTCCATGCCACGGAACACCAAGGACTCGAACATGCGCGACGACGACACCCGCAACCGCGGCCCGCAGCGCGACCGGATGCGGGGCGAGGGCGAGATAGTCGACCGCGAGGGGATGCCTCCGTCGCGCGGCTCCCGGCGCGAGGACGACATGCGCGACCGCGAGCAGGGGCGGGAGCGGATGCGGGACGAGGAGGAGCTCCTCGGCGAGGAGAACAAGCGGGGCGAGGGCTACCGGTAGTCGGAAGCCACGGTCCACGACGAGTCCCCCGCGGGCGGGTTGCCGCGGGGGACTTTGGCGGGTCCGGTTCCTGCGCGTCCGGTTCGGACGGTCGGGTGGTCAAGCAGTCGGGTGGTCAAGTAGTCGGGTGGTCGGCGGACGGGACTCGGCCCGTCGGCCTATCGGCGGCGTTTCGGACCCGCCACGGGGGAAGCCCTCACCGTATGAGATTCCTCGTACGCGACCGGCTCCTCGGCTTCGGTGACGACTACTGGATCGAGGACCAGCACGGCAACAAGGTGTTCCTGGTCGACGGCAAGGCGATGCGGCTGCGGGACACCTTCGAGCTGAAGGACACGCAGGGACGTGTGCTGATCGACATCCACCAGAAGATGTTCGCCCTGCGGGACACGATGGTGATCGAGCGGGACGGCGAACCGCTGGCGACGATCAAGCGCAAACGCCTGTCCCTGCTGCGCAACCACTATCGCGTCACCCTGGTCGACGGCACGGAACTCGACGTCAGCGGCAAGATCCTGGACCGCGAGTTCGCCATCGACTACGAGGACGAACTCCTGGCCCAGATCTCCCGGCGCTGGCTGCACGTCCGGGAGACGTACGGCGTCGACGTCGTCAGGGACGACGCGGACCCGGCGCTGCTGATCGCGGTGGCGGTGTGTGTGATCCACCTGGCGGAGAAGGAACGCGGAGAGGACTGAGGGCTGGAGGGCTGGGGGACTGGAGGGCCGGAGGACTGGACCGGAGGACCGCTGGAGGGCCGGAGGGCTACGGCGCTTGCCTGCGGGCGGTGGACGTCGACCCCAGCACCCGGTCCTTCAGCGCCGGGAACTGTTCCCGCGTCACGGCCACCTTCGCCGGGTCGAACTCGACCGTCAGGATCTCCTCGTCCGTCCCGGCCTCGGCCAGCACCTCACCCCACGGATCGACCACGATCGAGTGACCCGCCTGGGGAACTCCCGCATGCGTACCGGCCGTTCCACACGCGAGCACGAACGCCTGGTTCTCGACGGCCCGCGCCTGAGCCAGCAGCGTCCAGTGGGAGCGTCGGCGCTCCGGCCAGCCCGCCGGGATCACGAGCGTCTCGGCGCCCGCGTCGACGAGCCCGCGGAAGAGCTCGGGAAAGCGAAGGTCGTAGCAGGTGGCCACGCCCACGGTCGTCTCCGGCAGCCGCACCGTCACCAGCTCGCTCCCCGCCCCCATCAGCACGGCCTCGCCCTTGTCGAAACCGAAGCGGTGGATCTTGCGGTACGTGGCGGCGAGTTCACCCCCGGGGGTGAAGACGAGGGAGGTGTTGTACAGGGTGCCGTCCGGCGCGCGCTCGGGGATCGAGCCGGCGTGCAGCCACACGCCCGCCTCGCTCGCCGCGTTCGCCATGGCGTCGGACGTCGGTCCCTCGAGCGACTCGGCCTCCGCGTCGAACGACTCGTAGGCGAACGCACCCGTCGTCCACAGCTCGGGCAGCACCACGAGATCGACACCGGCTTGTTCTCGTACGAGAGACGTCACACGCCGCCGACGCGAATCAACCGATTCGCCCTCGTCTACACGGATCTGGAGGAGAGAGGCGCGCACACTACCACCGTCCTGGCATTCGAGCCGTCCATACGGGCCTACGATCGTCACACGAAAGCACTGCCGGGGTGCCTCACAGCAGCGTAACTTAGCGTTCCGAGGCACCCACCGCCCGCGCACTGCCCGCGTTCCAACCGCCCGAGGGGTCCCGTTCCGTGAGTCTGCATCCCACTCTTCAGCCCTACGCCGACGCCTGGACCCACTCGATCGAAGCGATATCCGAGCTGGTGACGCCGCTCGTGGAGGGTGAGTGGAACCGGCGTACGCCCTGCCCCGGCTGGTCGGTGAGGGACCTCGTCTCGCATGTCATCGGCCTCGACTGCGAGATGCTCGGCGACCCCCGTCCGATCCACACCCTCCCCCGCGACCTGTTCCACGTCACGAACGAGCACCAGCGGTACATGGAGATGCAGGTCGACGTCCGCCGTCATCACACGGCGCCGGAGATGACGTCCGAGCTGGAGTACACGGTGATCCGGCGCAACCGGCAGCTGCGGAACGAGTCGCGGGCCCCAGAGACGAAGGTGCGCGGGCCGCTGGGCTCCGAGCCGACCCTCGAAGAGGCCATGCGCAACCGGGCGTTCGACGTGTGGGTGCACGAGCAGGACCTCCGCGCCGCCCTTGGCCGGCCGGGGAACCTGGACTCGCCGGGTGCGTACATCACCCGCGACGAACTGCTCGCCGCCCTCCCGAAGGTCGTCGCCAAGAACGCGGGTGCCCCCGCGGGCTCGGCGGTCGTCTTCGACGTCCACGGTCCGGTCGAGTTCCTGCGGACGGTACGCGTCGACGCGGAGGGCCGCGGTTCGATAGACGGCACCCCCTCGCTCGGCCCGGCGGTGACCCTGACGCTCGACTGGGAGACGTACTACCGCCTGGCCTGCGGCCGGGTGACGGCGGACGTCGTGAAGGACCGCATCAAGGCGGAGGGCGACCCGGAGCTGACCGCGGCGATCCTGCTGTCGTTCGCGGTCACGCCGTAACCGGGGGGCGGGGGCTCGGGTCCCCCACCTCACGCCTCACCCTTCACGCGCGCGGTTTCAGCTGGTGCGGGGGCCGGCCCGGGCGAACCTCGGCGTCGGCTGGCGTCCCCGCCGGCCTCGTCCCCTGCCTCCGCTCCGGCCCGCCGACCGCGTGCCTAGGCAGGCACGTGCACCGTCTCCACCCGGCTGGCCACCAGCCGCTCCCGCTCCCGCCGGGCGGCCTGCTTCCGCAGTCGCAGGATCTGGCTGATGCCGACGGCCTGGAGGACGAACACCGCGGAGAACGCCACGCCGTAGTCGTCACCGGTCGCGTCGAGCAGGACCCCGATCGCGAACAGCGTCGTCATCGAGGCGACGAAACCACCCATGTTGGTGATCCCGGACGCCGTCCCCTGCCGCTCCGGCGGATTCGCGGGGCGCGCGAAGTCGAAGCCGATCATCGACGCCGGCCCACAGGCTCCCAGCACCGTGCACAGCACGATCAGCATCCACATCGGGGCCCGGTCGGCCGGGTAGGCCAGCGTGAGTGCCCACACCACCGCCGTCGACGCCACCGTGCCGAGCGCCAGCGGCAGCCGCGCCGCGTGATGCCGGGCGACGACCTGGCCGTACACCAGTCCCACCACCATGTTGGAGAGCACCACCAGGGTGAGCAGCTCCCCCGCCGTCGCCCGGGACAGCCCCTGCGCCTGCACCAGGAACGGCAGCCCCCACAGCAGCAGGAACACCATCGCCGGGAACTGCGTCGTGAAGTGCACCCACATCCCCAGGCGCGTGCCGGGCTCGCGCCAGGACGCCGCGATCTGCCGTCGTACGTACGCCGATCCGTGGTGCGGGAACGGCTCCGGCTCGTGCCCCTCGGGGTGGTCCTTCAGGAACAGCAGCAGGAGTACGAGGACCACGACCCCCGCGGCCGCGCTGCCCGCGAACGCCGCCGTCCAGCCCACCCCGTGCAGCAGCCGGGCGAGGACGAGCGTCGAGACCAGGTTGCCCGCCATGCCGACCAGACCCGCGAGCTGGGCGACCAGCGGACTGCGGCGGGCCGGGAACCAGCGTGTGCCGAGCCGCAGCACGCTGATGAAGGTCATCGCGTCACCACAGCCCAGCAGCGCGCGTGAGGCGAGCGCCATGCCGTACGAGGAGGAGAACGCGAAGCCCAACTGCCCCGCCGTGAACAGCACCACACCGATGGCCAGCACCTTCTTGGTGCCGAGCCGGTCGACCAGCAGCCCGACCGGTATCTGCATGCCCGCGTACACGAGGAGCTGGAGGATCGAGAAGGTGGACAGGGCCGAGGCGTTGACGTGGAAGCGGTCCGCGGCGTCGAGCCCGGCCACCCCCAGCGACGTACGGAAGATGACCGCGACGAAGTAGACGGAGACACCGATGCCCCAGACGGCAACGGCGCGGCGCCCGCCGGGCGGGTCCCCGGGGAGCGAGACGGCGCCGCCGGAGCTCATCGGTCCGCGCCCCCCGCCCGTCGGTCCGCGCCCCGCGCTCATCGGACCTCGCCCCGGGCCAGGTTGGAGAACCAGCTGACGTGCTGGTGGATGATGCCGACGACGGCCTCCGCGTCACCGGAGCGCAGCGCTTCGAGAATCGCCTCGTGCTCGGTGAGCGTCTTGGTGATCCGGTCGGGGTGGGCGTGCATCACGGCGACGCCCATCCTCAACTGCCGGTCGCGGAGCTGGTCGTAGAGCCGGGAGAGGATCTCGTTGCCCCCGCTGCGCACGATCTCGGCGTGGAAGCAGCGGTCGGTGACGGCGGCGCCGGCCAGGTCCCCGGCCGCGGCCTGCTCCTTCTGCTTGGCGAGCAGCTCTTCGAGACGGGCGATCAGCTGCGGCGAGGCGGGGACCGCCTTCCGCGCGGAGTGCTCCTCGACGAGCTGACGGGTCTCGACCACGTCCGCGATCTCCTGGGCGGAGACCGGCAGGACGAGAGCTCCCTTTTTCGGGTAGAGCCTGATCAGCCCTTCGACCTCCAGCCTCAGCAGCGCCTCCCGCACGGGAGTCCGTGAGACCCCGACCTCCTCGGCCAGTTCGCCCTCGGTGAGCAGCGTCCCGCCTTCGTAACGGCGTTCCAGAACGCCCTGCTTGACGTGCGCGTACACCCGGTCGGCGGCGGGCGGCCGCTTGAGGGTCGGCTGCTCGGGCGCGGGGGCCGCGGACGGGGCTGAAGACATGCACACATCTTAGATACAACACGTACGCATGAAGGGGCCGTTCCACGATGTGGACCGAACGCATCCGTCACAACAAACTCTCCAGCAAGTGCACATCCTTTTGTGCTACTCACGAGTCTCACGAGAAAGCGGCACCTTCATCTGGCCGCTTTTCAGGGGCATTTCAGTGCTTTAGAGACGCAATCGGAGCGTTCAACTTGATTACCGGCATTAAGGGCGGGCGGATCCGCAGGGCTGCCGCCGCAGTGATCACTGCCGGCGCCGTGCTCTCCACCGGCGCCCTCACCGCGGCACCCGCGCAGGCCGTCACCAAGCCCACGATCACCGCCAAGGGCGGTTACGTGATGAACAACGGCACCGGAAAGAGCCTGTACACCAAGGCGGCCGACACCAAGCTCTCCACCGGCTCCACCACCAAGATCATGACTGCCAAGGTGGTGCTGTCGCAGTCGAACCTGAACCTGGACGCCAAGGTCACGGTCCAGAAGGCGTACAGCGACTACATCGTCGACAACAACTACGCCTCCTCGGCGCACCTGATCGTCGGCGACAAGGTCACCGTCCGTCAGCTGCTGTACGGGCTGATGCTGCCGTCGGGCTGCGACGCCGCGTACGCGCTCGCCGACAAGTTCGGCAGCGGCTCGACCCGGGCCGCGCGGGTGAAGTCGTTCCTCTCCAAGATGAACTCCACGGCCAAGAGCCTGGGCATGACGAACACCCACTTCGACTCGTTCGACGGCATCGGTCACGGCAGCAACTACTCGACGCCGCGCGACCTGACGAAGCTCGCCAGCAGCGCGATGAAGAGCTCCACCTTCCGCACGGTCGTGAAGACGAAGTCGACGAAGCAGAAGGCGACGACCAAGAGCGGCGGCTACCGCTACTACAACTGGGACAACACCAACCCGCTGCTCGGCACCTACACCGGCACGATCGGTGTGAAGACGGGCTCGGGCCCCGAGGCCAAGTTCTGCCTGGTCTTCGCCGCCACCCGCAACGGCAAGACGGTCATCGGGACGGTCCTCGCCTCGACGTCGGTCGCCAACCGCACGGCGGACGCGAAGAAGCTGCTGAACTACGGCTTCGCGGTCTGATCCGCACCCACTCACCACGACGAAGGGGACCGGCCGCTCGTCCGCGGTCGGTCCCCTTTGTCGTGGCCGGTGGGCGCTAGGCCCAGGTGATCAGCCGCTTCGGCTGCTCCAGGATCGCCGCCACGTCGGCCAGCACCTTGGAGCCCAGCTCGCCGTCGACCAGGCGATGGTCGAAGCTGAGCGCCAGCGTGGTGACCTGTCGGGGCTTGACCTTGCCCTTGTGGACCCACGGCTGGAGCTTGATCGCGCCGACCGCGAGGATCGCGGACTCGCCGGGGTTGAGGATCGGCGTGCCCGTGTCGACGCCGAAGACGCCGACGTTCGTGATCGTGACCGTGCCGCCCTGCATGGCCGTCGGGGACGTCTTGCCCTCGCGGGCCGTCGACACCAACTCACCCAGTGACTCGGCCAGTTGCGGCAGCGTCTTGGCGTGGGCGTCCTTGATGTTCGGGACGATCAGACCGCGCGGGGTGGCCGCCGCGATGCCCAGGTTCACATAGTGCTTGAGGACGATCTCCTGGTTCGCCTCGTCCCAGGACGCGTTGATGTCCGGGTTCCGCTTGATCGCGACCAGGAGCGCCTTGGCGATGAGGAGCAGCGGGTTCACCCGCAGGCCGGTGAACTCCTTGTCCTGCTTCAGCTCCTCGACCAGCTTCATCGTGCGCGTCACGTCCACCGTCACGAACTCCGTGACGTGCGGCGCCGTGAACGCCGAGCCGACCATCGCCGCCGCCGTCGCCTTGCGGACGCCCTTGACGGGGACACGGGTCTCACGAGCCGTGTCGTACGCGGCCACCGGCGCCGGGGCCGGGGCAGCGGGCGTCTGCACGGGCTGGGGTGCCGGCGGCGGTGGCGCCACCGCCGCGTGCACGTCCTCGCGCGTGATGACGCCGTCGGGGCCCGACGGCGTGATCGTCGCGAGGTCGACGCCCAGGTCCTTGGCCAGCTTGCGCACCGGCGGCTTCGCCAGCGGACGCTGCTTCACCGCGCCGTGTCCGTTCAGCTCGCCCTGGATGCCCTGGAGAACGGTCGCTGCGAAGTACGTGCCCTCCGCAGCGGGCTCGCTCGCCGGCGCGCTCTTGCGCGGACGGCGCTTGGTGGAGGACTCGGCCACCCCGTAGCCCACGAGGACGGGCTTGCGGCCCTCGGGCTTGGGCTCCTCCTGGACCGGAGCCTCCTGCGCGGGCACGGGGATCTCCGCCACCGGTGCGTCGCCGGCCACGTCCACCGCGATGATCACCTGTCCCACGTCCACCGTCGTCCCCTCGGGGAAACGGAGTTCGCGTACGACACCGTCGTACGGAATGGGGAGTTCCACGGCCGCCTTCGCGGTCTCGACCTCGCAGACGACCTGGCCGTCGGTGACGGTGTCGCCGGGCTGGACGTACCACTTGAGGATCTCGGCCTCGGTGAGTCCCTCACCCACATCGGGCATCTTGAACTCACGCACGGACGCCTCAGTCATCGTCGTCACGACCCTCTCCTCAGTACGCCAGCGAGCGGTCGACGGCATCGAGCACCCGGTCAAGGCCCGGAAGGTACTCCTCTTCCAGACGCGCCGGCGGATACGGGGCGTGGTAGCCGCCGACCCTCAGCACGGGTGCCTCCAGGTGGTAGAAGCAGCGCTCCGTGATGCGGGCGGCGATCTCCGCGCCCGTGCCCAGGAACACCGGCGCCTCGTGCACCACGACCAGACGGCGGGTCTTCTCGACGGAGGCCTGGACGGCGTCGAAGTCGATCGGCGACATGGAGCGCAGGTCGACGACCTCCAGGGACTTGCCCTCCTCCTCGGCGGCGGCCGCGGCCTCCTGGCAGACCTTCACCATCGGGCCGTACGCGGCGAGCGTCAGGTCGGTGCCCTCACGCACCACACGGGCCTTGTGCAGCGGGTCGGGGATCGCCTCGACGTTGACCTCGCCCTTGTCCCAGTAGCGCCGCTTCGGCTCGAAGAAGATCACCGGGTCGTCGCTCTGGATGGCCTGCTGCATCATCCAGTACGCGTCCGACGCGTTGGACGGGGAGACCACCTTGAGGCCCGCCACGTGCGCGAAGAGCGCCTCGGGGGACTCGGAGTGGTGCTCGACGGCGCCGATGCCGCCGCCGTACGGGATGCGGACGACAACGGGGAGCTTGATCTTGCCGAGCGCCCGCGCGTGCATCTTCGCGAGCTGCGTGACGATCTGGTCGTACGCCGGGAAGACGAAGCCGTCGAACTGGATCTCCACCACCGGGCGGTAGCCGCGCAGGGCGAGACCGATCGCCGTGCCGACGATGCCCGACTCGGCGAGCGGGGTGTCGATGACCCGCTCCTCGCCGAAGTCCTTCTGCAGGCCGTCGGTGACGCGGAAGACGCCACCGAGCTTGCCGACGTCCTCACCCATGATCAGAACCTTGGGGTCGGACTCCAGGGCCTTGCGCAGCGACTCGTTGATCGCCTTGGCGATCGCCATCTTCTCGGCCATGTCAGTTACCCCCCTGTCCCGCGGCGGAGCCGCCGTCAGGCTCCGTCGTGAACGACGCCTGGTAGGCGGCGAACTGCGCCCGCTCCTCGTCGACGAGCGCATGCCCGTCCGCGTACACGTTCTCGAAGATGGCGAAGTGGTCCGGGTCCGGCATGGCACGCACCACTTCGCGCACTCGCCTTCCCAACGCCTCGCTCTCCACCTCGAGTTCCGCGAAGAATCCCTCGTCCGCGTGGTTTGAGGCCTCGAGATACGTGCGCAGACGCAGGATCGGGTCCTTCGCCTCCCACGCCTCGCGCTCCTCGTCGGCCCGGTACTTGGTCGGGTCGTCGGAGGTGGTGTGCGCGCCCATGCGGTACGTGAACGCCTCGACCAACGTGGGCCCCTCGCCCCGGCGGGCCCGCTCGAGGGCCCACTTGGTGACGGCGAGGCAGGCCAGTACGTCGTTGCCGTCGACGCGGACGCCCGGGAAGCCGTAGCCCTGCGCGCGCTGGTAGAGCGGGACGCGGGTCTGCTTCTCGGTGGGCTCGGAGATCGCCCACTGGTTGTTCTGGCAGAAGAAGACGACAGGGGCGTTGTAGACCGCGGAGAAGGTGAACGATTCGGCGACGTCACCCTGGCTGGAGGCGCCGTCACCGAAGTACGCGATCACGGCCGAGTCGGCGCCGTCCTTGGCGATACCCATGGCGTAGCCGGTGGCGTGCAGCGTCTGCGAGCCGATGACGATCGTGTAGAGGTGGAAGTTGTTGCTGTTGGGATCCCAGCCGCCGTTGTTCACGCCGCGGAACATGCCGAGCAGGTTGGTGGGGTCGACCCCGCGGCACCAGGCGACGCCGTGCTCGCGGTAGGTCGGGAAGACGTAGTCGTCGTCACGGGTGGCCCGGCCCGAGCCGATCTGGGCGGCCTCCTGCCCGAGCATCGAGGCCCACAGGCCCAGCTCGCCCTGGCGTTGCAGGGAGGTGGCCTCTGCGTCGAAGCGGCGGCTCAGCACCATGTCCCGGTACAGACCGCGCAGCTCTTCGGGGGTGATGTCCGCGACGTACGCGTCGTACTCGGGGTTCTTCACCCGCCGGCCGTCGGGCGTGAGCAGCTGAATCAGCTCGTGCTCGGCGCCGGTCGTGCTCGGTGACTTCTTGGCGCCGGGGCTGGTGCGCTTGGCTGCGGCGCTCTTCGTACCGGCGCTGCGTCGCGGCTTTCGCGCGGCAGTGCTCTCCACGGTCACGTGTGCTCCTCCGTCGGTCCGGCCCCCGGGGTTGCCGGGTGGCTGGGGGTTCCCCCTGCTCGCTTTTTGAGCTTGGGGAAGCGACTCGCCTGCTCCAGTACCCGTGCACGGGGTGGGTGCCACTCGGCCAGGAACAGGCGTGACAGGTGCCCCGGCGAGCGCCCTGCACCATGCACGTTACCCAGTGCCCCACATTTCTGTGAAACCCCTACTGACCTGCGATTTTGCTTGGATTTCCAAGTACTTTTCGGTAGGACGTCCGAGTAAATCGCGTCAATCGGGAAACAGCCGCTGGTCACGCCATTGGTTACAGCCTTGCAGGGGGCCGGAACACCGGCACGTTATCCCGGAGACCCCGGGCGCGGGAAGAGTCCACTCCGGGCGGACATAGGGGTCCTGTGTGAGACTTACCCAGTGAGCGAATCCGGAAAAATAACTGTATTCCTCTTGGACGACCACGAGGTGGTCCGCCGAGGAGTGCACGACCTGCTCTCGGGGGAGGACGACATCGAGGTCGTCGGCGAGGCGGGGACGGCCGCCGACGCCTTGGCACGGATTCCGGCCACCCACCCGGACGTGGCCGTGCTGGACGTACGGCTCCCGGACGGCAGCGGTGTGGAGGTGTGCCGTGAGATCCGCTCGCAGAACGACGCCGTCAAGTGCCTGATGCTGACCTCCTACGCCGACGACGAGGCCCTCTTCGACGCCATCATGGCGGGCGCCTCCGGGTACGTCCTGAAGGACATCCGCGGCAGTGAACTGCTGGCCGCGGTACGCGACGTCGCGGCCGGGAAGTCCCTGCTCGACCCCGTGGCCACCGCCCGCGTCCTGGAGCGGCTGCGCGAGGGTGGCGGCCCCAAGGAGGACGACCGGCTCGCGCACCTGACCGATCAGGAGCGCAGGATCCTCGACCTCATCGGCGAGGGGCTCACCAACCGCGAGATCGGTGAGCGGCTGCACCTCGCCGAGAAGACGATCAAGAATTATGTATCGAGTCTGCTTTCCAAACTGGGGATGCAGAGACGTTCGCAGGCGGCCGCCTATGTGGCGCGCATACAGGCGGAAAAGAGCTGATCAGGGCTTGTCCGGCGGAAAAGAGCCGGTCAGGGCTTGTCCGGCGGGGAAGACCAGTCAGGGCTCGGCCGGCGGATCAGTCAGGCGATTCGGGACTTACGTCCCGGCCAATGGGGGCGGGTTCCCCTTTTCCACGGCCCCTCGGTGCCACAGATTTGAGGCATGCCCACCAACGAACACCTCGCCGTCGAACTGATCGGCCGCGCCGACCACGGCCGGGTGGCCACGAGCATGCGCGCGCTGCCCTTCCTCGTGTGCGTCCGCCACATCGTGCTGGCCGGACGCGTACTGCTGCGCCTGCACAGGGGCTGGGGGTACCACCGGGCCTGCGTGGGCAGTGTGGTGGCCTACGGCTCCGACAACCTCGGGCGCCCCGGGCCGGGCGGGAACCTGTGGTCCGCGCAGATCGTGGGCCGGTGTGAGGCGATCGAGCCGACCGCCGCACAGATCGCGCTCTTCGGCCCGGCGCCGGGCCGCGTGGACGGCGAGCCCTTCGACCCCGTGTATCTGCGCATCGAGCCGCAGCTCGGCACGGTGCACTTCATGGACGATCACACCATGGACGATCGCTCCATGAACGATCACTCCGTGGAGGGACTCTCCATGGACGATCGCCCCGTGCCGGTGGCCGGAACGCCGCTTCGGAGCCGACCGTGATCGAGTCCACGCACTTCCGGTGATCGAAAATGACTGCCTGTGACAAGGCCCAGCTCAAGGGCCTGTCCGGTGCCCTAGCATCTGGCGCGTGCCGCGCCCATCTGTACCACTGCCTGTGCTTCACGCGCCCCCTGTGTCCCACGCACCCCCTCTGGGCACCCTCCTCCGCCAGTACGCCGCCGGGTCCGCGCTCACCTGCGTCCCCGTGGATCAGGGGCTGCTCAACCGCGGCTACCGGGTCGCCACGACCCGTGGCCGCTACTTCCTCAAGCACCACTTCGACCCCGAGACCGCCGACCCGGCCGCGATCGCCCGTCAGCACCGGGCCACCCAGCGCCTGGCGGACCTCGGCGTACCAGTGGCACCGCCACTGGCCGGCAACGACGGGCGCACGGTCGCGGTCGTCGGCGGCCACGCGTACGCCCTGCACCCGTGGATCGACGGACGGCACCGGCACGGCGGCCAGCTCACGGCCGAGCAGTGCGGGCGGCTGGGGGCGCTGCTGGGCGTGGTGCACGCGAGCCTGGAACGGGTGATGCCGGCGCAGGGCCGGGCACCCGCCGAGCCGGCCGAGAGCGCCGACCCCGCCGACACCTTCACACTCATCGACGATCTCCTCGGCCGCGTACGCCGCCACCGGCCCTCGGACGCCTTCGACGAACTGGCCCGGCACCGGCTTCTCGAACGGCGCGCGCTGCTGGAGCAGCACGCGGACCGACGGCCGCCGCGGGGCGGCTCGGTGGGGTGGGTGCACGGCGACTTCCACCCGTTCAACCTGCTCTACAAGGGGGACGCGCCGGCCGCCATCGTGGACTGGGACCGGCTCGGCGTACAGCCCCGCGCGGAGGAGGCGGTACGGGCCGCGGTGATCTTCTTCGTACGTCCCGTCGGCACGCTCGACCTCCCCAAGGCACGGGCCTACGCGCGCGCGTACCGCCGTACCGCGGACGCCAAGCCCTCCGAGCTCGCGGCCGCCGTGCACCGCGTGTGGTGGGAGCGCCTCAACGACTTCTGGATGCTGCGCTGGCACTACGAACGCGGCGACACCCGGGCCGACTCCCAGTTCCCGGCCGCCTCGGCGCTGGCGGTGTGGTGGACGCGGGAGTACGACGCGGTGTGCGAGGCCTTCAGCGGCTGAACGGCGCGCGGTACCGGGCCGGGGCGGTGAGAGGGGCGGAAACGCCACGCGCGCGTGGCGCCCGTTTTCGGGGCGCACGCGCGCGTGAAGGGTGTTCTTGTCGGGAGGGCCGCTGTCGGCGGCCCGTCCGGGCAGGCCGGTCGAAGGTCCCATCCGGGCAGGCCGGTCGAAGGTCCCGACCGGGCAGACCGGTCTGACGAACCGTCAGGGGCCCGCCGTGTCGCCCTCGCCGTCGCCCCCGCCGTCCGTCTCGGCCGGGTCGGACGCGTCGCCGGACGGCGTCACCGGATCGGTCGACGGCGTCGGCTTCGTCGGCGTCGTGTCCGTCGGCTCGTTGGACGGCTCCGTCGGCTCGTCGGACGGCTGGCTGCTGTAGCTATGCGACTGCTCGTACGACGGCGTTGGGTAGTCCGGGTCGGATCCCGTGCCGGTGTTGTCGTCCGTGGAGTCGTCGCTCGCCTCGTCGCTGGGCGCCTTGCTGGACTCCTTGTCCTTGCTGGAATGCGAGGCGGTCGGCGACTTCGTCGTATCGGTCCCGGTGCCGCTGCCGCCGGTGTTGTTCAGTGCCAGCGCGACGCCCGCCGCGACAGCGATCACCGCGAGCACCGCGAGGATCCACAACTTGCCACGGCCGGTGCCCCTGTTGCCGTGCCCCTCGAAGCCGCCGTCGTCCCCGCCGCCGTACGCGGGCAGGATCGGCTGCGGGATCTGCGAGGTGCCGGAGTCGCTGGGGTGCGGCAGCACGGTCGTGTTGGCGAAGCCGGCCGCCGGAGTGTGCCGCCCCTCGTGCACGGCCACCGGGCCGGTGTTCCAGGTCCCGGTGTGGCCGCCCTGGTCGTACAGCATCTGCAGGCCGTACTGGACCAGCCCGCGCATCTCCTCGGCGGTCTGGAACCGGTCGTCGGGATCCTTCGCGAGCGAGCGCATCACGAGTCCGTCGAGCTCCGGCGGCGCCCCTTCCGCGACCTCGGACGGGGGCACCGGGATGTCCTGCACGTGCTGGTAGACCACGGACAGCGGGGTCTCACCGGTGAACGGGGGCCGCAGCGCGAGGAGTTCGTAGAGCAGGCAACCGGTCGCGTACAGGTCGCTGCGGTGGTCGACCGCCTTTCCGAGCGCCTGCTCGGGCGACAGGTACTGCGGCGTGCCCATGACCATGCCGGTCTGCGTCATCGTCGACTGCGCGCCGTGCAGGGCGCGCGCGATGCCGAAGTCCATGACCTTCACGGCACCGTTGTGCGTGATGATGACGTTGGCCGGCTTGATGTCGCGGTGCACGATGCCGTGCTGGTGCGAGTAGGCCAGCGCCTCCAGCACCCCGGAGACGATGATCAACGCCTGCTCGGGCCCCGGGGCCTCGGCGTTGAGCAGCAGGTCGCGGATGGTGCGGCCCTCGACCAGCTCCATCACGATGTACGGGACGGTGGAGTGCCCGACGACGTCCTCGCCGGAGTCGTACACGGCGACGACCGCATGGTGGTTGAGCCCGGCCACCGACTGGGCCTCGCGCGTGAAGCGGGCCTTGGAGACCGGGTCCTCGGCCAGGTCGGAGCGCAGGAGCTTGACCGCGACGGTGCGCCCGAGGCGCACGTCCTCAGCCGCGAACACCTCGGCCATGCCGCCCCGGCCGAGTCTGCCCGTCAGCCGGTACCGGCCGTCCCCGACCAGTCCGCCGTTGCCCCACATCTCCGGCGCATCTGACATACCGCCGCCAGTCGCCTCGGGGTCGGACGGGCCCTGGGCGCGCTGCGTCTGTGCCATCAGTCCTCGCCGTCGTTTCTGCCCGCGGTCTGCGCGGTGGTTGTTACGGTCTCCGTCGGGCCACGCTACAGGCTCCGCGCAAGGCTCCGGCCCGAGATGGAATCGAGATGGACCGGTCATCAAACCCTTCGCGGGTCCCGGGGTGCAAATCCTGTGTACCGCCCGTACAGCCCCTGTAACTCTTCCGCGACGCTTCTTTCGCGTACGGTCACGGAACGGGCACCGAGCTTGACGTGTCAGTGGCCTCGGGCAGACTTGGCGGGAATAAGCCAATCGATCACCGAATGCTGATCGTCGCGCCGATGGGGGACGCAGAACATGAGCCAGGACGGCGCACAGGGCCGGTACGCGGGCCGAGCGGTCGCCGGCGGCCGCTACCAGCTGCGCGACTTGCTCGGCGAGGGCGGCATGGCCTCGGTGCATCTCGCATACGACTCGGTGCTCGACCGCCAGGTCGCGATCAAGACACTGCACACCGAGCTGGGACGCGAGCAGGCCTTCCGGGAGCGATTCCGGCGCGAGGCCCAGTCGGTGGCGAAGCTCACGCACACGAACATCGTCTCGGTCTTCGACACCGGCGAGGACAGCCTCGACGGACTGACGACCCCGTACATCGTCATGGAGTACATCGAGGGCAAGCCGCTCGGCTCGGTCCTCGACGCGGACATCCAGCAGCACGGCGCGATGCCGGCCGACAAGGCGCTGAAGATCACCGCGGACGTGCTGGCCGCCCTGGAGATCAGCCACGAGATGGGCCTGGTCCACCGGGACATCAAGCCGGGCAACGTGATGATGACGAAGCGGAACGTCGTCAAGGTGATGGACTTCGGCATCGCCCGCGCCATGCAGTCCGGTGTCACATCGATGACGCAGACCGGCATGGTGGTCGGCACCCCGCAGTACCTGTCGCCGGAGCAGGCGCTGGGCCGGGGTGTGGACGCCCGCAGCGACCTGTACTCCGTGGGCATCATGCTGTTCCAGCTGGTCACCGGGCGGCTGCCGTTCGAGGCGGACTCGCCGCTGGCCATCGCGTACGCGCATGTGCAGGAGGAGCCCGTGGCTCCTTCGTCGGTCAACCGCTCACTGCCGCCGGCCGTCGACGCCCTGGTCGCCCGCGCGCTGAAGAAGAACCCGAACGAGCGTTTCCCCAGCGCCGAGATCATGCGCGACGAGTGCCTGCGCGTGGCCCAGTCGTTCCAGGCCGCCGCGCCCAGCATCGTCCCCGGCGCGCAGACGCCGAGCGGCGCCGGTGTCGGCTCCGCGGTGTTCCCGCCGATCGACCAGTCGACGCCCGCCCCGACGGGCCCGGTGCAGACGCCGTACCAGCCGGGTCCGTACGGTCCGGCGACGCCCGCCCCCGCACCGTCCTACGGCTACCCGCAGCAGGGCGGCTACCAGACACCTCCGCAGACCTCGGCGTACGCGCCCCAGCAGTCCACGGCCTACTCGGCGCAGCAGGGCACGTCGACTCCGCCGCCGTACAACCTCTCGCCGCACTCGACGGCATCCGCCTCGGGCGGTTCGGGCGGCGGAAAGAGCAACAAGGCGGTGATCATCGGCTCGATCGTGGTCGCGCTGCTCGCGATCGGCGGCCTGACCACGGCGCTGACGCTGAACGGCGACGACGACAAGGGCGGCGGTGACGCCGGCTCATCGGCGTCACCGACCGTGGTCGAGGGGCACAAGGACCCGGACACGACCAAGACGATGGAAACGACCGAGTGCACGGAGCCGGACGAGTCGTACAACGACCCGGACAAGATCAAGATCCCGGACTTCACGTTCAAGAACATCGACTCGGTGAAGAAGTGCCTCCAGGCGGCCGGCTGGCCCTACGACCCCAAGAAGGTCGACGAGAACACCTTCGGCGAGGGGACGGTCATGGAGCAGTACCCCGCGGCCGGCGACGATGTCGACCCCAAGGACATGCCCGACATCGTCCTGAAGATCTCGACGGGCGACCCGGCGTGAGCCGTTGCTAAGCAGCCCCTCCGAACTCCGCTCGGAACGCCGCTCGGAACGCCGTTCCTGAGCAGCGCTCGTGAGCAGCGTGTCCCTGGTCATGCGAAAGGGCCCGGCACTGGTGTGCCGGGCCCTTTCGCATGTCCCGTCGGGTGCGGGCCCGTCGTGCGGGCCCGCGGGTTACAGGTAGGGCCCGCCCGAACGGCCGCCCGCCCTCAGGTCGTCGCCGTCGCCCTCGGGGCCACCGACGCCCGGCGGAAGGGCGCGTCGCATCTGCTCCAACTGAGCCCGGGCCGCCATCTGCTGGGCGAACAGGGTCGTCTGGATCCCGTGGAACAGTCCCTCCAGCCAGCCCACCAACTGCGCCTGCGCGATGCGGAGTTCCGCGTCGCTGGGGGTCGCTTCGTCCGTGAAGGGCAGGGAAAGCCGCTCCAGCTCCTCGACGAGCTCGGGGGCGAGCCCGTCCTCCAGCTCCTTGACCGAGCTGGAGTGGATCTCCTTGAGGCGCTGCCGGCTGGCCTCGTCCAGAGGAGCCGCGCGCACTTCCTCCAACAGTTGCTTGATCATGCTTCCGATGCGCATGACCTTGGCAGGTTGTTCGACCATCTCTGTCACCGGGACCTCGCGGGAGCCCTCGTCCCCGGCGCCACCGAGAGCCATTCCGTCCTGGCCCACGACCAGGATCTGGGGGTTCTCCGGCGACCTTTCGTTCCTCGGCATCTCCATGCCGCCATTCTCTCCCATCCATGCACCTCCTCACCCTGGTGCCCCCGGTAATGGGGGATCCCCGTGCACGGAGAGGCGGCGCGCGTCAGACGCCGGACACGGCCCGGTCATCCGGGGCGGCGGCCGGATCGCCGAGATGCCGGAGGCGGCGGCCCGTGTGACCCTGGGGGCGTTGATCTTGGTGCCCGAGTACGGGAGGGGGTCACGCACGTGACTCCGAGGACGCGCACGACGCGCACACTCCGCACGGCCGTACGCCCGCTGCTTCTGTCGACGGGCGCGGCCCTCGCCGTGTACGCCACCACCACCGCGTACGTCACTCCGCCAGCCTACGCCGCGGCGGTCCGGTACGCGCTCACTCCCGCGTCCCCCGCGGCGGTCCGGTACGCCCCGGCGCACCCGTCAGCCGCGGCGGTCCCGTACGCTCCGGCGCAGCCGTCGACCGCGGCCGCTCCGTCCCCCCTGCCGCCGTCCTCCCTCGCGGTCGCCACGGCTTCCTCACCCCCCGCGGCCCCCACCGCCGCGGCGCCCTCTCGTCTCGCGCCCGCCGAGCAGGCAGACCAAGCCGATCCCGCCGAGCCGGCCGATCCCGCCGCGGCCGCAACACGGCCTGTTCCCTCCCGGGACGCCGCCACGCCCTCCCGGGGGGCCGTCGGTGCCCCCGGTCGCCCCACCCCCGACCCCTCTCGTGCAGGGAGCCAGGCCGGGGAGGGGCGGATGCGGCCCGGGCGGGCGGACGACGGGTCGGAGAGCGAGGACGCGGAGCCCACGTACACGGACCGGGACCCCGCCGACGGCGACGCCGAGGAATCGGGCGTCGACCCCGGCGCGTCCGTGCGGCCGGAGGTCACCGACGCCCCGCAACCCTCACAGCACGCCGCGGCCACCCCGCCCCAGAGCGTCGTACGCCCGGGCGAGCGCACCCCGAAGCCCGTGCTCGAGGTTCTGCCCCTCGGCAGCGGTCTGATCCTCATGGGCCTCGGCCTGGGACTCGCCTTCCTGGCCCTGCGCGTACGACGCGGCTGAGACCAGTCGCTCGAGCGGTGCCCCGGGGTTACGGGACCACCAGCAGCACCTTCCCGATGTGCCCGCTCTCCTCCAGCACCCGGTGGGCCGTCGCCGCGTCGCTCATCGGAAGTTCGCGGTCGACGATCGGGCGGACCCGGCCGGAGGCGATCAGCGGCCAGACGTGTTCCCGGGCGGCCGCCACGATCGCCGCCTTCTCGCCCAACGGGCGGGCCCGCAGCGATGTGGCGGTGACCGCGCCCCGCTTGTGGAGCAGGGCGCCGATGTTCAGCTCGCCCTTCGCCCCGCCCTGCATGCCGATGATCGCCAGCCGTCCGTTGACGGCGAGGGCGTCCACGTTCCGGCCGAGATACTTGGCACCCATGTTGTCGAGGATGACGTCCGCACCCGCCCCGTCGGTGGCCCGGCGGACCTCCTCGACGAAGTCCTGCTCGCGGTAGTTGACGAGGACGTCCGCGCCCAGCTCGGCACAGAAGTCCAGCTTCTCCTTGGTGCCCGCCGTCACCGCGACCTTCGCGCCGACCGCCTTCGCCAGCTGGATCGCCATCGTGCCGATACCGCTGGAGCCACCGTGTACGAGCAGCGTCTCGCCGGGGCGCAGATGGGCCACCATGAAGACGTTCGACCAGACGGTGCAGGTCACCTCGGGCAGCGCGGCCGCCTGCCGCAGGCCGATGCCTTCGGGCACGGGCAGCAGTTGTCCGGCCGGAACGGCGACCTTCTCGGCGTAGCCGCCGCCCGCGAGCAGCGCGCACACCTCGTCGCCGACGGCCCACCCCGAGACACCCGGCCCGAGCGCGGCGATGCGCCCCGAGCACTCGAGTCCGGGATAGGGGGACGCACCGGGCGGCGGGGCGTAGAAGCCCTGCCGTTGCAGCAGATCGGCGCGGTTGACGGCGCTGGCCACCACCTCGACCAGGACTTCACCCTCGCCGGGCTCGGGATCGGGGACCTCGGTCCACACCAGCGCCTCTGGCCCACCGGGTTCGGGAATCGTGATCGCGTACATGAGGGGGACGCTACTCCTCGGTGCTTCTCGGCACTGCTCGGGTGGACACACGCACGGCCGGCCCGCCGTGCCCCTTCCCGTCCGCTAGTCCCGCGGCAGCGGTCGGGTGTCGGGCGTGGCCTTTGTGGCGGGCGAGGCCCGCACGATCGTGATCAGCCGGTCCGTCAACTGCAAGGTGCCGATCGCCGGATCGTCGTATCCGAGCACCCGGTGACCGCGTACGACGCTCACCACCAGGTCGCCCGTCTCGCGCACGCCCTTGCCCACCTCGGCCTTTATGACGGGCCTTTCGACCATGTCGAGCCCGCTGCCCTGCTGGATGAGGTCCTCCATGACCATGCCGGCGCTGGGGCTGAGCACGGAGAGCCCGAGCAGTCGCCCGGCCGCGCTGGCGCTGGTGATGACGGCGTCGGCGCCGGACTGCCGCAGCAGCGGCGCGTTCTCCTCCTCGCGCACGGCGGCCACGATCTTCGCCCCGCGGTTGAGCTGACGGGCGGTCAGGGTGACGAGGACGGCCGTGTCGTCCCGCTGCGTCGCGATGATGATCTGGCGCGCCCGCTGCACCTCGGCCCGTAGCAGCACATCGCTGCGCGTGGCGTCCCCGACGACTCCGGCGTACCCCTCGGCCGTGGCCGCGTCGACTACCCTGGAGCTGGGGTCGACGACCACGACCTGCTCCTTCTTCAGCCCCGTCGCGCAGACGGTCTGAATCGCCGAACGCCCCTTGGTCCCGAAGCCGACGACGACAGTGTGGTCTCGCAAGGCCGCCCTCCAGCGGTTCAGGCGCCATTCCTCCCGGGTGCGTTCCGTGAGGACTTCCAGCGTGGTGCCGACCAGGATGATCAGGAACAGCACGCGCAGGGGCGTGATGACGAAGATGTTGGTGAGCCGGGCGCCGTCGCTGACCGGTGTGATGTCGCCGTAGCCGGTGGTGGAGAGAGTGACGGTCGCGTAGTAGAAGGAGTCGAGCAGATCGACCCCGTCGCCCGCGTTGTCGTTGTAGCCGTCGCGGTCGATCCAGACGATGAACGCGGTCGCCGCAAGCACCAGCAGGGCCATCGCCAGCCGTTTGCCGACCTGGCGGATCGGGCGGTCGACGACCTTCCTCGGGAGGTTCACCTGATGGATGACGAGATGTTCGTCCGGCTGGCGGGCGATCGCGTCACGGCCCGGAAGTTTCACGTGAAACACTCCCCGATTCCCGCCCAGGCCCACGGCAGGTCGAGGAGTTCCAGCTCCTGTCCGGGGTGGGCACCGCCGGGCGGGACGACCACGAGCGCGTCGGCCGCCGCGATACCGCGCAGCATGGCGGGACCGTTGTAGTGCAGCGGCACGGCACGGTCGGCTCGTACGACGACGGGAACGAGCCGGGTGTCGTACGGATGGCCGTGGACCGTGTCCCTGAGGGGCAGCGTGTACGGCTCCGGGGCCGCACGGCCCGCGAGGACGCGCAGCAGCGGCTCGGCGAGGGTGAGCAGGCCGGACACGGCCGCGAGGGGGTTGCCGGGCAGGCCGACGAGGTGCTGGTTCTCCCTGGTGCGGGCCAGCAGCATGGGGTGGCCCGGGCGCACCTTGACGCCGTCGACGAGGAGTTCGGCGCCGAGGCGGCGGAGGACGGGATGCACATGGTCGACGGGGCCCGCGGCCGTACCGCCGGTCGTGACGATCAGCTCGGCGTCCGAGCCCTTCACGGCCTGGTACAGGGCCTCGGCGTCGTCGCCCAGCCTGCGCACGGCCACGACCTCGGTGCCGAGCGCGCGCAGCCACGGCGGCAGCATCGGGCCGAGCGCGTCCCGGATCAGGCCGTCCTCGGGCAGGCCGGCGGTCAGCAACTCATCGCCCAGGACGAGGATTTCGACACGCGGGCGGGGCATCGCGGAGAGGGTGTCGTAACCGGCGGCGGCGGCGAGCCCGAGCACGGCGGGGGTCGCCAGTGCGCCGGCCGGGAGCAGCTGGTCACCACTGCGGCACTCCTGGCCGCGCGGCCTGATGTCCTGTCCGTGGACGACCTCGCGGGTGGCGTGCAGCCGTTCCTTGTCGTCCGTGGTGCCGTGCTCGCTGCGCAGTACGGCCGTCGTGTCCTGCGGGACGCGCGCGCCGGTCGCGATGCGGACCGCCTCGCCGTCGCCGAGGGACCTGGGCCCCGCGTGGCCCGCGAGCACCCCTTCGTCGCGTACGTCCCAGGGGCCGGGCCCCGCGACGGCCCAGCCGTCCATGGCCGACGTGTCGAAGGAGGGGAGGTCCGTGAGTGCGGTGAGGGGCGCGGCGAGAACAAGGCCGAGGGCGGCGTCGAGGGGTACGGAGACGGGTGCGCGCCGGGGCACGGAGCGGGCGGCCCGCTCGGCGGTGACGCGGGCCTCCGGCCAGGGGGTGGCCTGGTGCTGGGCGTGGGACGTGGTCCGGGGGGAGGGCGCGGGGGCGGACGGGGTGTCCCGGGCGGGCTCCGGCTCGCGGGAGCCGGGTTCCCGCACCAGCGCGAGGGCCTCTTCGACGTCGAGGTCGTGCTCCTCCTGATGCCGTCCGGCCGGGCGGGCCTCGCGCGGACGGCCCCGGTCGCCGCTGTCGTTGACCACGGCCAGGGCCTCCTCCACGTCGAGTTCCTCGGTGTCCGTGGGACCGGGCATGCCACGCGCGCTCATCCGGCGTCCGGCCCGGCCTCGGCGGCGGCCTCGTCCGCCCAGCGCAGGGCCAGCGCCGCCGCCTTGCGGGCGGCCTCGGCCACGGCCTCCGGACCTCCCCCGGCCTGCGCGGCCGCATATCCGACGAGGAACGTGGTCAGCGGCGCGGCGGGCCGGGCCACACCGTGTGCGGCGTCCCGGGCGAGGTCGAGCAGGATGCCGGTGTCGACGGCGAGGTCGATGCCGAGTTCGTCCTTGACTGCGGAAATCCATTCATCCAACACGTTCCCATGCTCCCTGATCCGTGACCGAGCGGCGGCGATGTCGTCCCAGGTGTCGCAGTCGAAGGACGCGACGGGGTCGGAGACGCGGGTGAGGTCGAGCGCGGCGACCAGCACCCGCAGCGGCAGTCCGGCGAGCGTGCCGTGCCCGGCTGCGAGTTCCGCGAGCTCCCGGCGCAGCGCCGCACTGCGGTAGGCGGCGACGAGCGGCTGGTCCCGCCCGCCGGGGTCGGTGAGCAACACGCCTTCGGTGCCGCTCGCCTGAAGTGTGCTCAGCAGCCGCCGAACCGTCTCCTCGTCCAGGAACGGCAGATCGGCGGAGAGCACCACGACGTACGCCGCCGTGGTCCGCCGCAGTCCGGCGTCGAGTGCGGCGACCGGTCCGGCGCCGGGCGGCTCCTCGCGCGCCCACACCACGGGCCGTGCGGTCGCTCTGGGGTCGGCCACCACCACCGTGGTGGCCGCACCGGCGCAGGCCGCCAGCACCCGGTCGAGCAGCGCCCGGCCGCCGACGCGTACGCCGGGTTTGTCGGCCCCGCCGAGCCGTCGGGCGGCGCCGCCGGCGAGTACGACGGCGTCGTGGGTGACGACGCCGGGCGTCTGCGGCCGCTCGTACTCGGTCATCCCCCGAGTATGGGCGCCCGAAGGATCATTGCCACCCCCGCGCACAGCATGTGGACGGGGATGGCCACTCGGCGGCTACAGGGTGCGCAGCAGCACCGCCGGCTGTTCCACGCAGTCCGCCACGTAGCGCAGGAAACCGCCTGCCGTGCCGCCGTCGCACACCCGGTGGTCGAAGGTGAGCGAGAGCTGGACGACCTGCCGCACCGCCAGCTCGCCCTCGTGCACCCACGGCTTGGGGATGATGCGGCCGACGCCCAGCATGGCCGCCTCGGGGTGGTTGATGATCGGCGTGGAACCGTCGACGCCGAACACCCCGTAGTTGTTCAACGTGAAGGTGCCGCCGGTCAGTTCCCCGGGTGTGAGGGTGCCGGTCCGGGCGGCCTCGGTCAGCCGCGCGAACTCGGCGCTGAGCGACTCGGCGTCCCGCGCGTGCGCGTCCCGCACGACCGGGACGACGAGCCCCCGTTCGGTCTGCGCGGCGAAGCCCAGGTGCACCTGGTCGAGCCGTACGACCTCGCGGGCGTCCATGTCGACGGTGGAGTTGAGCTCGGGGAAGCGGGCCAGTGCGGCGGTGCAGATCCTGGCGAGCAGCGCGATGAGGGAGATCTTCGGGCCGCCGGTCGCGTTCATCGCCACGCGCGCGTGCATGAGTGCCGTGGCGTCGGCGTCCACCCAGCAGGTCGCGTCGGGGATCTCACGCCGGCTGCGGGAGAGTTTGTCGGCGACGGCACCGCGGACCCCTCGGAGGGGGATGCGGGTGCCGCGGGGTGCCGCGGCGGGGGTGGGGGCAGGAGTGGGAGCCGGAGGCATGGTCGGGGTGGGGGCAGGAGTGGGCGCGGCGCGCAGCGCCTGCTCGACGTCCGACCTCAGGATCAGCCCGTCGGGCCCGGAGCCCGCCAGCGCCCGCAGATCCAGGCCGTTCTCCCGGGCGAGCCTGCGGACCAGCGGGGAGATCACGGGCACGGGGCCGTCGCTCCGCTCGGGAGCCGCCACGCGCGTGGCGGCCGCGGCGGCAGTTGCCGTCACCACGGGTGCCGCCTGGCCCGGCCGCACCCTCCGCCGGCGCGCGGGCGCGGCCGACGTGCCGTATCCGACCAGGACGTTGCCGGACGACTCGCCGTCGTCCGATGACACCGAGGACGCGGAGGACGCCGATGTCGCCCCGGACAGCGAGGACGCCGCGGGCACCGAGGACGGAGCTCCGACAGCCACCGTCAACAGCGGTGAGCCCACGGGCAGTTCCGTGCCCTCCTCGCCGAAGCGGGCGGTGACCACGCCCCCGTAGGGGCACGGCACCTCGACCATCGCCTTGGCCGTCTCCACCTCGACGACCGGCTGGTCGATCGCCACGACGTCGCCGACCTGCACCAGCCAGCGGACGATCTCGGCCTCGGTCAGGCCCTCCCCGAGGTCGGGGAGCTTGAACTCGAGCACCTGGGCCATCAGCTCCCCGCCTCCCACTGAAGCCGCCCCACCGCGTCCAGGATCCGGTCGACACCGGGCAGATGATGGCGCTCCAGCATCGGCGGCGGATACGGGATGTCGAACCCGGCGACGCGCAGCACCGGCGCCTCCAGATGGTGGAAGCAGCGCTCGGTGATCCGCGCGGCGATCTCCCCGCCCGGGCCGCCGTAACCACCCGACTCGTGCACGACGACGGCGCGTCCGGTCCGGCGCACCGACGCGCACACCGTCTCGTCGTCGAAGGGCACCAGGGAGCGCAGATCGACGACTTCGAGGTCCCAGCCCTCGGCCCGGGCCGCCTCGGCCGCCTCCAGGCAGACGGGCAGGGAAGGCCCGTACGTGATGAGCGTGGCGCTCCGGCCCGAGCGCCGCACCACCGCGCGGCCTATCGGTTCAACGGTCCCCGGCTCGTCCGGGTTCCAGGAGTCCTTCGACCAGTACAGCCGCTTGGGCTCCAGGAAGACGACCGGGTCGTCGGAGGCGATGGCGGCGCGCAGCAGCCCGTACGCGTCGGCGACCGTGGCGGGCGTGACGACATGGAGCCCCGGAGTCGCCATGTAGTACGCCTCGGAGGAGTCGCTGTGGTGTTCGACTCCGCCGATTCCGCCGCCGTAGGGGACACGGATGGTGATCGGCAGCGGCATCGCCCCGCGGGTGCGGTTGCGCATCCGCGCGACATGGCTGATGAGCTGCTCGAACGCCGGGTACGCGAACGCGTCGAACTGCATCTCGACGACCGGCCGCAGCCCGTACATCGCCATGCCGACGGCCGTGCCGAGGATGCCTGCCTCGGCGAGCGGCGTGTCCGTGCAGCGGTCCTCGCCGAACTCCTTGGCGAGCCCGTCGGTGACCCGGAAGACCCCGCCGAGCGTGCCGACGTCCTCGCCCATCACGTGGACGGCGGGGTCGGCGGCCATGGCGTCACGCAACGCGCGTGTGAGTGCCTGCGCCATGGTGGCCGGCTTGAGGGCAACGGTGGTCATCGCCCGGCTCCTTCCGGCCAAAGGCCAACGGAGGTCATCGGCCCGCTTCTCGGGGCCCGATGGTCAACTCTCTTCATCGGCCGACTCCTTGGGGCCCGTCGGCCTCCGCTGCCAGCTCGGCCCGCAACTGGGCTTCCTGCTCCCGCAGCTGGGGGGTGGGCTCGGCATACACATGGGCGAACAGGTCCATGGGGTCCAGGGCCGGATCCTGGTTCATGCGTGCGCGCAGGTCCGCGGCCATCGCCTCGGCGTCCTCGCGGGCGGCCCGGATGCCGTCCTCGTCGAGCAGCCCGCGTTCGGTCAACTCGTGCTCCAGGAGCGCGATCGGGTCGTGCGCGCGCCAGGCCTCCACCTCGGAGTCCCCCCGGTAGCGCGTCGCGTCGTCGGCGTTGGTGTGGGCGTCGATGCGGTAGGTCACCGCCTCCACGAGCGTCGGCCCCCCTCCCGCGCGCGCGTGGGCCACGGCGTCGCTGAGGACCTCGTGCACGGCCGCCGCGTCGTTGCCGTCGACCAGGCGGCCCGGCATCCCGTAGCCGACGGCCTTGTGGGCCAGCGACGGGGCGGCGGTCTGCTTGGCGAGCGGGACGGAGATGGCGAAGCCGTTGTTCTGCACGAGGAAGACGACCGGCGCCTGCCAGACGGCGGCGAAGTTCAGTGCCTCGTGGAAGTCGCCCTCGCTGGTGCCGCCGTCGCCGACCAGGGCGAGCGCGACCACGTCGTCGCCCTTGAGGCGGGCGGCGTGCGCGAGGCCGACGGCGTGCGGGAGCTGGGTCGCGAGAGGGGTGCACAGGGGCGCGATGCGGTGCTCACGGGGGTCGTACCCGGTGTGCCAGTCGCCGCGCAGGAGGGTGAGCGCCTGGACGGGATCGAGGCCGCGGGCGACGGCGGCGAGGGTGTCCCGGTAGCTGGGGAAGAGCCAGTCGCGCTCCTCCAGCACGAGCGCGGCGGCGACCTCGCAGGCCTCCTGGCCCGTGCTCGACGGGTAGACGGCGAGCCGGCCCTGCTTGGTGAGAGCCGTGGCCTGCGTGTTGTAGCGGCGGCCGCGCACCAGCTCCGCGTACAGGCGGCGCAGCAGTAGCGGGTCGGCCTCCGCGGCCGCCTCGGTGCCCAGGACGCGGTGGGGCAGCGCGTCGGGCAGCAGTGGCGCGGGGTCGGTGCGGGGCTGCCAGGCGGGCGGCGGTGTGGGCCGGTAAGCGCCCCGCTGCTCCATGACCGTCATGACGGCACCTCCTCGTGGGAGCGGCTTTGGGCGCGCCACGGGTGTGAGGCGCCTCACCTACCGATTGTTCGGTCGTCGGCACATTTTGGCTACAGGCACCGTCAGGCTGTGGACAAACGGTTCTCCACAGCCTGGAATGAACGCACTACGTCCATGGTAAGGAGGCCGGAGGACATGGCACCTGAACAAATGGCCGAGGGAGCGGAGCCCGGGGTACCCCTGCCGCCCGCCCGCCCGCTGGACGCCATCGATCAGGACATCCTCCAGATGCTCCAGGCGGACGGCCGCGCCTCGATACGGTCCGTGGCCGAGCGCGCCCACGTGTCGCGTGCCAATGCCTACGCGCGAATCAACCGGCTCATCGACGACGGCGTGATCCGCGGTTTCGGAGCCCGCGTCGACCACGAACGCGCGGGCCAGGGCACCTCCGCGTACATCACCCTCAAGATCGTGCAGAACTCCTGGCGCACGGTCCGCGAGCAGCTGAGGCTGCTCCCCGGCGCCTCCCACATCGCCCTCGTGGGGGGCGATTTCGATGTCCTGCTCCTCGTGCACACGCCGGACAACAAGGCGCTGCGCGAGCTGGTCCTGACCCGGTTGCAGGCCATCCCGGAGGTGCTCAGCACGCGCACGCTGCTGGTGTTCGAGGAGGAGGACCTGGAGCCGGAGGGGTGACCTCAGGCCTCGCTGCGGAGCCCTGAGAAGACCAACCGCACGACCGCGTCGGCCACTTCCCGCTCGCCCATGCCCCGGCCGTCCGGCCGGTACCACTCGACGATCGAGTTGATCATGCCGAAGACGAGCCTGGTCGCGAGCCGGACCTCCACATCGCCGCGTACGTCCCCGTCGTCGGCGGCGGCCTTCAGCAGCTCGGCGACCCGGTGGTCGAAGTCGCGTCGCCGCTCCAGGGCCCAGCGCTCGGTGTCCGTGTTGCCGCGCACCCGCAGCAGCAGCGTCACGTACGGCAGTTCGGCGGTGAGCACCTCGACCATGCGCCGTACGACGTACTCCAGGCGCTCCACGGCACGCCCCACGCGCGCGTGCTCCTCGCCGAGAATCCCGAAGAGGCCGTCGAGCGCCCGGCTGACGGCGCGGCTCAACAGCTCCTCCTTGCCCGCGACGTGGTGGTATATCGACGACTTGGAGATGCCCGCCGCCTTGGAGAGGTGCTCCATGGAGGTGCCGTCGTAGCCCCGCTCGATGAAGACCTGGACGGCGACGGAGAGCAGCGTCTCCGGGGTGTACGTGTCGCGCTTGGCGGTGGTCATGAGGTGCCCTCCCGCTTGTCGGCGGCATGCCCGTGGCGGTACAGCGCGAGAGAGGGCGCATAGCGACCGGAGGGTTCGCGCAGGCTCAGCTCCTCCAGGAGGTCGTGCGCCCAGACCCTGCCCAGCCTGCGGCACCATTCGAAGGGCCCCAGGGGGTAGTTGACGCCCAGGCGCATCGCCGTGTCGATGTCCTCCTCGGTGGCCACTCCCTTGGCGACGGCGTCGTGCGCCAGGTCGACGATGCGGGCCACGGTGCGGGCGACGATCATGCCGGGCACGTCCCCGATGACGCTGACGTCCTTGCCGAGCGCCTGGAACAGCCCGGTCGCCTCGGCGACGGTCGCCGGGGCGGTGTCCTGGGAGGCGGACAGGGCGATGCGGGTCGCCCTGCGGTAGTCGAGCGCCAGGTCGAAGTAGACGACGTCCCGGAACTCGACGGAGGTCTGGCCGTCGGCGAGGACCAGCTGGCCGCCGCTCGGCAGTACCAGCCGCGTGCCGTGGTCCTCCTCGTCCTCGCGGATCTGGATACCCGCCTCGCGGATCAGCGCGAGCAGTTCGGAAGCCGGGCCCAGGTCGCCCTCGACGACGACGTACGCGGGCGCCTGCGCCTTCTCCGCGGTGTGCGGTTCGGGGCGCTCGGCGGCCTCCCCGTAGTCGTACCAGCCCTGCCCCGTCTTGCGGCCGTGCCGGCCCGACTCGACGAGCCGCCGTTGCGCGAGCGAGGGCGTGAAGCGGACGTCCTGGAAGAAGGCCTGCCACACGGAGTGCGTGACGGACTCGTTGACGTCCTGGCCGATGAGGTCGGTCAGTTCGAAGGCGCCCATCCGGAAGCCGCCCGACTCGCGCAGGATCGCGTCGATGGTGGCGGGGTCGGCGGCCTGGGCCTCGTACACCGCGAAGGCCTCGGCGTAGAAGGGCCGCGCGATGCGGTTGACGATGAAGCCGGGGGTGTCGGCGCAGGCGACCGGGGTCTTGCCCCAGGCCCGTGCCGTCTCGTACGCGCGCGTGGCCGAGGTGACGTCGGTGGCGAACCCGGAGACGACCTCGACGAGGGGCAGCAGCGGCGCGGGGTTGAAGAAGTGCAGGCCCACGAAGCGGCCGGGGTTGCGCAGGGCGCCGCCGATGGCCGTGACGGACAGGGACGAGGTGTTGGTGGCGAGCAGGCAGTCGTCCTCGACGACGTCCTCCAGCTCGCGCAGCAGCTGCTGTTTCACGTCGAGCCGCTCCAGGACGGCCTCGACGACGAGGAAGCAGTCCGCGAGGTCGGCGAGGTCGGCGGCGGGCCGCAGGCGGGCCCGTGCCGCGTCCCGGTCGGCCGCGGCTAGGCGGTCCTTCTCGACGAGCCGGTCGAGGCGGGCACCGATCGCGTCGGCCGCTTCCTGAGCGCGGCCGGGAACGGCGTCGTACAGCCGCACGGGGTGGCCCGCGACCAGCGCGACCTGGGCAATGCCCTGGCCCATGGTGCCGGTGCCGACGACGGCCACCGGGCTGCTGAGGTCGAGTGCTGTCATGTGCGCGATCCTCCCGCACGGGGTTTTCCACAGATGCGGCGGACCCCCTTGTCCCGACCGATCGTTCGGTTACTCTAACTCTGTCCGCCTGTTCCTGCCCAGCTCACCGACTCGAAGAAGAGTCGGTCCGAGGAGGAGTTGGTCCCTCATGGCCGCCGAACTGACCGCGCACGAGCTGATCGCCCAGCACCGGCCCACCCTCGACCAGGCGCTGGAAGCGATCCGCACACGCGCGTACTGGTCCCCGCACCCCGAACACCCCAAGGCGTACGGCGAGAGCGGCAGCCTGGGCGCGGCGGAGGGCAAGGCCGCCTTCGACGCCCTCCTGGGCACCCGCCTCGACCTCGGACAGCCCGGCACGGACGACTGGGTGGGCGCCGAGGTGTCGCCGTACGGGATCGATTTGGGTGTCACCTACCCGCATGCGGACATCGACGTGCTGCTGCCCGCCATGCGCGCGGGACAGCGTGCGTGGCGGGACGCGGGCGCGGAGATCCGCGCGATGGTCTGTCTGGAGATCCTGAAGCGGATCAGCGACCGTACGCACGAGTTCGCGCACGCGGTCATGCACACCAGCGGCCAGGCCTTCATGATGGCGTTCCAGGCGGGCGGCCCGCATGCGCAGGACCGAGGTCTGGAGGCGGTGGCGTACGCGTACGTGGAGCAGGTCCGCACCCCTGACGCCGCGGAGTGGACCAAGCCCCAGGGCAAGCGCGACCCGCTCGCGCTGACCAAGCAGTTCACGCCGGTGCCGCGAGGCATCGCGCTGGTCATCGGCTGCAACACGTTCCCGACGTGGAACGGCTACCCGGGCCTGTTCGCCTCCCTGGCCACCGGCAACGCGGTGCTGGTGAAGCCCCACCCGCGCGCGGTACTGCCGCTCGCGCTGACCGTGCGGGTCGCGCGCGAGGTGCTCGCCGAGGCGGGCTTCGACCCGAACCTGGTGGCACTGGCCGCCGAGCGGCCTGACGAGGGCATCGCCAAGGCGCTGGCCGTGCGCCCGGAGATCCGGATCATCGACTACACGGGCTCGACGGCGTTCGGCGACTGGCTGGAGACCAACGCCCGCCAGGCACAGGTCTACACGGAGAAGGCCGGCGTCAACACGGTGATCGTGGAGTCGACCGACAACTACAAGGGGATGCTTTCCAACCTGGCCTTCTCGCTGTCCCTCTACAGCGGCCAGATGTGCACCACCCCGCAGAACCTGCTGATCCCGCGCGACGGCATCCGCACGGAGGAGGGCCCCAAGTCGTACGACGAGGTGGTCGCGGACCTCGCCAGGTCGGTCGGCGGACTCCTCGGGGACGACGCCAGGGCCAACGCGCTGCTCGGCGCCGTGGTGAACCCGGACGTGAAGGCGCGTCTGGAAGCGGCGGCGGGGCTCGGGGAGGTCGCCCTTGCCTCACGGGAGATCGTCAACCCGGAATTCCCGGACGCGACCGTCCGGACGCCCGTGATCGTGAAGCTGGACGGCGCCAAGCCCGACGACGAGGCCGCCTACATGAGCGAGTGCTTCGGCCCCGTCTCCTTCGCGGTCGCGGTCGACTCGGCGGCGGACGCGGTGGAGCTGCTGCGGCGCACCATCAGGGACAAGGGCGCGATGACCGTCGGCGCGTACACCACCTCGGACGAGGTGACGGAGGCCGTCCAGGAGACCTGTCTGGAGGAGTGCGCCCAGCTGTCGCTCAACCTGACCGGCGGGGTGTACGTCAACCAGACGGCGGCCTTCTCCGACTTCCACGGGTCGGGCGGCAACCCGGCGGCGAACGCGGCGCTGTGCGACGGGGCGTTCGTGGCGAACCGGTTCCGGGTGGTGGAGGTGCGCCGGGAGGCGTAGCCCCCGGGCAGCGGCTCAGGCCGGTGCGCCCCCGGTGGCACTCCAGTGGAACAGCGTCATGGCCACACTGGTCGCGAGGTTGTAGCTGGAGACCTGGGGACGCATCGGCAGGGCCACCAGGTGGTCGGTGCGCGCACGGAGTTCGGCCGACAGACCGGTCCGCTCGGAGCCGAAGGCGAGCACGGCGTCGTCAGGGAGCTTCAGGCCCCGGATGTCGTCACCCTCCGGGTCGAGGGCGAACACGGGGCCCGGCGGCAGTTCGTCCACCGTGAGCCGCTCCACGGCGGTCGCGAAATGCAGACCCGCGCCGCCGCGTACGACCGTGGGATGCCAGGGGTCGAGCGTGCCCGTCGTGACCACGCCGGTCGCGCCGAAACCGGCCGCGAGCCGGATCACCGCCCCGGCGTTGCCAAGATTGCGCGGGTTGTCGAGGACGACGACCGGCGCGCTGCGGGGGGTGCGCGCGAGAGCCTCCAGATTGGCCGCACGGGACGGGCGTACGGCCAGGGCGGCCACCGCCGTGGGGTGCGGGCGCGGCACGAGGGCCTTCAGGGTCTCCTCCGGCACCTCGGCCAGGAGGGCGTCGAGCGTCTCGCGTACGTCGGGGGCGAGTTCGTCGGCGAGGGCGAGCGCGGCCCGCCGGTCGGTGGTGACGGCCACCGGGACACGCGCCTGGAAGCGCACCGCGTGCTTGAGTGCGTGGAAGCCGTCGAGCAGCACGGAGCCGTCGGCGAGCCGATGCCAGGCGCGTACCGGATCGTTCATGCCGTGAAGCCTACGTGCGTGTGCTCGGTCGTCTCCTCGGTGCGCGGCTCCTGCTTGCGCGGGCCCGGCAGCGTACCGCCGCGGCGCGACGACAGCTCCCTACGCGCCCGTGCCGCCCAGCCGCCCAGACGACGCAGGAAGGGCGTGGGCAGGAACACCGCGTCGGCGGCGATCATCGCCAGCGAGAAGAACGGCAGTCCGAGGATCACGGCGATGGCGGCGTGCTCGACCATCATGACCCCGAGCAGAACGTTCTTCACGCGCCGGTTGAAGAGGGTGAAGGGGAAGGCGACCTGCGCCATGACCGTCCCGTACGTCACGAGCATCACCATGATGCCGTGCGAGGCCAGCAGGTCGGACAGCGCGGGCCAGGGCGAGAAGTAGTCCAGGTGGAGCGGGTAGTAGACGGCGGTGCCGTCCTGCCAGCGCGAGCCCTGGATCTTGTACCAGCCGGCCGTCGAGTAGATCAGACACGCCTCGGCCATGATCACGAACATGGCCGCGTTGTGGACGGTGTTGGCGACGATGTCCAGCAGGATCCGCGGCTCGGCGCTGCGCGCGCGGCGGCCCACGAGCCACCACAGGCCCTGAACCGCCCACAGCCCCCAGAAGACCGCCAGCCAGCCGCCGCTGAGCCGGCCCGCGCCCGTCGCCACGGCCAGGGCGAGGCCGAGCACGGCCCACAGCACGGGACCGACCCGGTCCGCGCCGGTCGCCCTGGGAAGCTCGCCACGCGCGCGTGCGTCATCCGTACGCCGGGCCCGCCGCGCGTCCAGGGACCACACCTGGCCGCAGCGCGTGAACACCAGGTAGATCGACATCAGGTGGATGACGTTGTCGCCGCCGTCCCCCATGAAGATGCTGCGGTTCTGCAGCGACAGCACGCCGATCATGAAGAGCACGGACATCGCGCGGGTGCGCCAGCCCAGCAGCAGCAGGGCGCTCGACACGACGGCCAGCGCGTAGACGATCTCGAACCACACCTGGCTGTCGGACCACATCAGGGCCGTGAAGGCGTGGTTGTTCGCGATGAGCTGCTGGGCGAGGCCCCAGGCCCACGGGGCGTCGGGCCCGTACATCTCCTGGCGGTGCGGGAACTCGCGCAGCAGGAACAACAGCCAGGTGGCGGCGAAGCCGATCCGGATGACCGCGCTCTGATAGGGGCCGAGGGCGGCTTCGGTGACGCGGGTGATGCCGCGCGAGATCAACAGGGCGAAGCGGTTCATCAGGCGTTCGCCCCCGTCCCGGAATCCGTCGGGACCGGCCACCAGGGGAGCACGCGGTACATGGGCTTGTCGGAGACCTTCTCGTTGCTCCACCGGGGAGGCTGCACGTTCGTGGTGCTGGACCGGACCTGGACACGCTCGACGGCTTCGCCCCGGCCTGCCGCGTGCTCGCGTTCGAGGCGCAGCCCCACGATGCTGCGCAGATAGCGCTGGGAGAGGTCGCCGCGCATGCCCGCGGGGCGGTTCTCGTTGTCGTGCGTGGCCAGGTAGAAGTCCCAGGCGCGGCGCAGTTCGTTCTGCTGGGTGTGACTCGGCAGCAGATTGCCGTCGATGGCCGCGCCGTCGAGCGCGGACAGGTCGTACCAGCCGGTGGTGCGGTGGCTTCCGTCCTCGGTGCGCACCTCCGCGCGGACCTGGACGGCGATGTTCTGTTGCAGCGGGTTGGGGGCGAAGAGCTTCCAGTTCTGCTCGAACTCGGGATATATCCAGTCGTCGATCGCCCGCCCGTGCTGCTTGGTGACGGTGTTCGAGGGCGCGACGTGCAGGAACACCATGGCGACGTGCACACAGCCCGCGACCGCGACGACCGCGAGGGCGAGGGCGGCGGCGATCTGGTAGCGGAGAGAGAGCGCGGCGATGCCGGTGCGGGGCACGGCGTACGCGTCCGGAAGGGCGGTGACCTGGTGGGGGCCGGGCTCGCCGGCCGGCGTGACTGGCGCGACCGACGTGGCCGGCATGACTGGCGCTCCGCGGTCTGCGGATGCGGGTTCCCGGCCGCCCGGTCCGCTCGGTCCGCTCGGGGACGGGTCGTCGGGTGCGTTCTGTGCGGAGCCGTCGGGCCGGTCGGGCACCGGTCCGTCGGGGCCTCCCGACTCCTGCCGAGGGTCCGAGCCCTCGTCGTACACGTCCATTCCGCCCCGTCTCCCCAACTTCCCGATCCCGGTGACGTCCGATGCCGATGGCCTCGGACCCCGGCCCGCTTCCCGTTTCCGCCGTCGGCCGCGCGGCGGCACATCACCCACACGGAGCACACCGCGGCGTTCGCACCGGAACGCTACTCAGCCCCGCCCGCCCGGCACAGCCCCATGGACACAGCGGCCACAACAGCGGCCACGAGGTTATCCACAGCGGTTGACACCTTACGGCGCCTCGTCCCACCATTGAATCGAGCGAACCGAACGATCGGTCGGTCGGTCGGGATGAGAGGTCGAGGGGGACCGCATGGCGACAGCAGCAGCGCACCAGACGGCCCGCGCACAGGCGGACGGGACGGCAGGCGCGGGCGCGCCTTTGGAGGAGTCCGCGCGCGCGACGGCGTACGAGGCCGCCTTCGACGCCGCCGTGGCGGCCGACGAGCGCATCGAGCCACGCGACTGGATGCCCGACGCCTACCGCTCCACGCTGGTCCGGCAGATCGCGCAGCACGCGCACTCCGAGATCATCGGCATGCAGCCGGAGGCGAACTGGATCACGCGCGCGCCCTCCCTGCGCCGCAAAGCGATCCTGATGGCGAAGGTCCAGGACGAGGCGGGTCACGGGCTGTATCTGTACAGCGCGGCGGAGACCCTCGGCACCGGCCGGGACGAGCTGCTCGACAAGCTGCACTCGGGCCGCCAGAAGTACTCCTCGATCTTCAACTACCCGACGCTCACCTGGGCGGACGTCGGCGCGATCGGCTGGCTGGTGGACGGCGCCGCGATCACCAACCAGGTCCCCCTGTGCCGCTGCTCGTACGGGCCGTACGCACGCGCGATGGTCCGCGTCTGCAAGGAGGAGTCCTTCCACCAGCGCCAGGGGTACGAGCTGCTGCTGGCCCTCAGCCGGGGGACGGCCGAGCAGCACGCGATGGCGCAGGACGCGGTGGACCGCTGGTGGTGGCCGTCCCTGATGATGTTCGGCCCGCCCGACGACGAGTCCGCGCACTCCGCGCAGTCGATGGCCTGGAAGATCAAGCGCCATTCGAACGACGAGCTGCGCCAGCGCTTCGTGGACATCTGCGTGCCCCAGGCCCAGTCGCTCGGCCTGACGCTCCCCGACCCGGAGCCGAGGTGGAACGAGGAGCGGGAGCACCACGACTTCGGCCCGATCGACTGGACGGAGTTCCGCGAGGTCCTCAAGGGCAACGGCCCGTGCAACGAGCAGCGGATAACCCAGCGCAAGCGGGCGCACGACGAGGGCGCCTGGGTACGGGACGCGGCGGCCGCATACGCCGGCAAGCACACCACGGCAGGGAAGGCGTGAGATGACGACCAACGAATGGCCCCTGTGGGAGGTCTTCGTGCGCTCGCGCCGGGGCCTGTCACACACCCACGCCGGCAGCCTGCACGCACCGGACGCCGAGCTGGCCCTGCGCAACGCGCGCGATCTGTACACCCGGCGCGGCGAGGGCGTGTCGATCTGGGTTGTGCCGTCCACCGCGGTCACCGCGTCCTCGCCGGACGAGAAGGACCCGTTCTTCGAGCCCTCCGCGGACAAGCCGTACCGGCACCCGACGTTCTACGAGATCCCGGAAGGGGTGAAGCACCTGTGACCGTCACCGTGCACACCGCGGCCGCCCTGGCCCTCGGCGACGACGCCCTGGTGCTCTCCCACCGACTGGGGGAGTGGGCGGGGCACGCACCCGTGCTCGAAGAGGAGGTCGCCCTCGCCAACATCGCGCTGGACCTGCTGGGCCAGGCCCGCGTGCTGCTGTCGATGGCCGGCGACGAGGACGAGCTGGCCTACCTCCGTGAGGAGCGCGCCTTCCGCAACCTCCAGCTGGTGGAGCAGCCGAACGGCGACTTCGCGCACACGATCGCCCGCCAGCTGTACTTCTCCACGTACCAGCGGCTGCTGTACGGACAACTGGCGGCCGGAAGCGGCGAGTTCGCCGGTCTCGCGGCCAAGGCGGTCAAGGAGGTCGCCTACCACCAGGACCACGCCGAGCAGTGGACGCTGCGGCTCGGCGACGGCACCGAGGTCAGTCATGAGCGGATGCGGCAGGCGTGCGGGGCGCTGTGGCGGTTCACGGGTGAGATGCTCCAGCCCGTCGAGGGGGTGGACGTCGACTGGGACGGGATGAAGTCCGCCTGGCTGGAGTCCGTCGGCGACGTGCTGCGCCGCGCCACCCTGGAGCTCCCCGAGGGGCCGCAGTACGGGGCGTGGACGGCGGGCGCGGGACGCCAAGGACTGCACACCGAACCCTTCGGGCGGATGCTCGCCGAGATGCAGCATCTGCACCGCAGCCACCCGGGGGCGTCATGGTGACGGACACCGCCCTCGAACAGGAACTGCGCAGGCTCGCGGGGTCCGTGCCCGACCCCGAGCTGCCCGTGATCACCCTGGAGGAGCTGGGCGTACTGCGGGCGGTCCACGTACGCGGCACGGACTCGGTCGAGGTCGAGCTGACCCCGACGTACACCGGCTGCCCGGCCATAGAGGCGATGTCCACGGACATCGAGCGCGTGCTGCGCGAGCACGGCATGCGGAAGGTGTCCGTGCACACGGTGCTCAGCCCGGCCTGGTCGACGGACGACATCTCCGCCGAAGGCCGTCGCAAGCTGCGGGAGTTCGGGATAGCGCCGCCGCGCGTACGGCAGGCGTCCGGGCCGAAGGAGCCGGTGGCGGTGGAGCTGGGCCCGACGCGTACGTCCCGTCCGGTCGCCGGCCCCCCCGAGCTCGCGCCGGTGCCCGACCCCGTGTGCTGCCCGCACTGCGGATCGGCCGACACCGAGCTGCTCAGCCGCTTCTCGTCCACCGCGTGCAAGGCGCTGCGCCGCTGTCTGGCCTGCCGCGAACCGTTCGACCACTTCAAGGAGTTGTGATGGCCCGCTTCCACCCGCTCCCGGTGGCCGCGGTCGACCGGCTCACCGACGACTCCGTGGCCCTGACCTTCGCCGTGCCGCCGGCGCTGCGCGAGGAATACCGGCACGCGGCCGGCCAGCACCTGGCGCTGCGCCGCACGGCCGATGGCACGGAGATACGGCGCACCTACTCGATCTGCTCCCCGGCACCGGCGGCCGCCGACGAGGGACCCCGGACGCTGCGGGTCGGGGTGCGCCTGGTCGAGGGCGGGTCCTTCTCGACGTACGCGCTCAAGGAGATCGCCGCGGGCGACGAGGTCGAGGTGATGACGCCGGCCGGACGCTTCACGCTGGAGCCCGCGCCCGGGCTGTACGCCGCGGTGGTGGGCGGCAGCGGGATCACACCGGTGCTGTCGATCGTGACGACACTGCTCGCCCGGGAGCCGGGCGCGCGGTTCTGTCTCATACGCAGCGACCGGACGTCCGCCTCCACGATGTTCCTCGAGGAGGTCGCCGACCTCAAGGACCGTTTCCCCGAGCGGTTCCAGCTGGTGACGGTGCTCTCCCGGGAGGAGCAGCAGGCGGGGCTGCCGTCGGGGCGGCTCGACCAGGAGCGGCTCACCGAGCTGCTTCCGGCGCTGTTGCCCGTAAACCGGGTGGCGGGATGGTTCCTGTGCGGGCCGTTCGGACTGGTGCAGGGGGCGGAGCGGGCGCTGCGCGGACTGGGTGTGGCGCGCTCCCGTGTCCACGAGGAGATATTCCACGTGGACGGCGGGGCGGCGACGGTGCCCGCGGGGCCGGCCCCCACGCACAGCACGGTGACCGCGCGGCTCGACGGACGAGGCGGGACGTGGCCCGTCCAGGACGGCGAGTCGCTCCTGGAGGCGGTGCTGCGCAACCGGCCGGACGCGCCCTACGCCTGCAAGGGCGGAGTGTGCGGGACCTGCCGGGCCTTCCTGGTCTCGGGCGAGATCCGGATGGACCGCAACTTCGCGCTGGAGCCGGAGGAGACGGAGGCGGGGTACGTACTGGCCTGCCAGTCGCATCCGGCCACGGAGAAGGTGGAGTTGGACTTCGACCGGTGAGGTCCGCTCGGTGCCTCCCTGCCGTTCCCTTCTTGTAGAACCTGTTCTATCTTGACGCTCCGTCAGATCAGGTCGTCCGATCGGGCCTGCGGCCTGGTCGCCGGCCCGATGGACCGGTGGACCGGTGACCAGTGACGGCGACCAGTGACCGGTGGGCGTGGAGAGGGGCGGGACCGTGGACTTCACCTTCAGCGAGGAGCAGCAGGCGGCGGTCGAGGCGGCGAAGGCCGTGTTCGCCGGGGTCGCGCCGGACGGAGTGCCGAGTCCGTCACTGACCGCGGGCTCCGTCGCCGACGACTTCGACCGGGCGCTGTGGGCGCGGCTGGCAGACGCGGATCTGCTGAGCCTGCCGCTCGACGCGGAGTACGGCGGCGTCGGCCTCGACGCCATTGCCCTCTGCCTCGTGCTGCGGGAGTCGGCGAAGGTGCTGGCCCGGGTTCCGTTGTTGGAGAGCACCGCTGCGGCGATGGCCGTACAGAGCTACGGGAGCCCGGAGTTGAAGGGGCAGCTGCTGGCGCAGGCGGGCCGGGGAGAGCTGGTGCTGACGGTCGCCGCGAACGGCCGCACCGGGCACGACCCGGCCGAACTCGCCGTGACCGCACGGCAGGACGGTGCCGCGTCGTGGGTCCTGGACGGGGTACAGACCGCGGTGCCCTGGGCGCACAACGCCGACTTCGTCGTCGTACCGGCGCACACCCACGACACGGGCCGTGCCGTACTCGCGCTCGTACCCCGCGTGCACGAGGGGGTCGTCCTGGCCGAGCAGATCTCCACCACCGGGGAGCGGCTGGGTGAGCTGCGGCTGGAGTCGGTAAGGGTCTCCGAGCGGTACGTTCTCGGCGCCGACGGGGCGTGGGAGTGGTTGCGCGAGCTGCTCGCCACCGGCACATGTGCGCTGGCGCTCGGGCTCGGGGAGGGGGTGCTCGGGATGACCAGCGCGTATACGAGCAAGCGGGAGCAGTTCGGGTTCCCGGTCGCCACGTTCCAGGCCGTCGCCGTGCAGGCCGCCGACCGGTACATCGACCTGCGCGCGATGGAGGCCACACTGTGGCAGGCGGCATGGCGGATCAGCACGGGAGCCGGGGGTGCGCTGCCGGCGGCCGGGGATGTGGCCGTGGCCAAGATCTGGGCGTCGGAAGGGGTACGGCGGGTCGTACAGACCGCGCAGCATCTGCACGGGGGCTTCGGCGCCGACACGGACTATCCGCTGCACCGGTATCACGCCTGGGCCAAACATCTCGAACTGTCGCTCGGCCCTGCGCCCGCGCACGAGGAGGCGCTCGGTGATCTGCTGGCGGCGCATCCACTGGGGTGAGGGCCGGGAGCCGGGGCGGAAGCCTGGGTGAGGTCTGGCGCACGACGGACGCACGGCGAGGCAGGACAGAAGGGCACGGCATGGACGCGCGCGAGCAGCTCGGACTTGGGAAACTCCGCGCTGCCCGGCTCCCCGGCTCGGGCCTCGGCTCAAGACCCGGCTCGGGCCTCGGCTCCGGCTAGAGCACGAAGCCCGGCTGTCCCTTGTCGTCCACGACCGGGCGGCCCGCTGCTGCCCAGACCTGCATGCCGCCGTCGACGTTCACCGCGTCGATGCCCTGCTGGGCCAGGTACATCGTGACCTGGGCCGAACGTCCGCCGGAGCGGCAGATCACGTGGACCCGGCCGTCCTGCGGCGCGGCCTCGGTCAGCTCGCCGTAGCGCGCCACGAAATCGCTGATGGGGATGTGCAGCGCCCCCTCGGCATGACCGGCCTCCCACTCGTCGTCCTCCCGGACGTCCAGCAGAAAGTCTCCGTCCGCGAGGTCCGCGACCCCGACCGTGGGCACAGCAGCTCCGAAACTCATACCCCGACGCTACCTGACGGCGGCACCTGGACGGCCCGAGCCCGTCAGCCCTCCTCCAGCTCAGCCAGCTCCGCCAGCTCGGTCTCCCGTGCGGCGACCTGTGCCAGGAGCTGCTCGGCGATTTCCTCGAGGAGGCGGTCGGGGTCGTCAGGGGCGATCTTGAGCATCGCGCCGATCGCGCTCTCCTCGAGCTCCCGGGCGACGAAGGTGAGCATTTCCTTGCGCTGGGCGAGCCATTCGAGGCGGGCGTAGAGCTCCTCGCTGCGACTCGGCTTCCACTCCGCGGGGACGGGGCCCGCGGCCCACTCGTCGGACAGTTCACGCAGCAGTGCCTCGTCGCCCCGGCCGTACGCGGCGTTGACCCGGGAGATGAACTCGTCGCGCCGCTCGCGCTCGGCGTCGTCCTGTGCGAGGTCGGGGTGGGCCTTGCGGACGAGTTCGCGGTAGAGCTTGCGGGCCTCCTCGCTGGGGCGGACGCGCTGCGGCGGCCGTACGGGCTGCTCGGTGAGCATCGCCGCCGCCTCGGGGAACAGCCCGTCGGAGTCCATCCAGCCGTGGAACAGCTCCTCGACGCCCGGCATCGGCATCACCCGGGCACGGGCCTCGTCGGCCTTGCGTATGTCTTCGGGATCGCCGGTGCGGGCAGCCCGCGCCTCGGCGATCTGCGCGTCCAGTTCGTCGAGGCGCGCGTACATCGGGCCGAGCTTCTGGTGGTGCAGCCGCGAGAAGTTCTCGACCTCGACGCGGAAGGTCTCCACCGCGATCTCGAACTCGATCAGTGCCTGCTCGGCCACCCGCACGGCCCGCTCGAGCCGCTCCTCGGGCCTCGGCTCACCCTGGGCCGCCCCGCCCGGGGCACCTTCGCCCGCCCCGTCACCGGCCACGGCATCACCAGCCACGGCGTCACCGGTCACAGCATCCCCGGTCACGGCGTCACCGCCCGACGGTTCCTGCGCCTGGCCGTCCCTCTCGCCGGACCGCTCCTGCGGCTCCTCGGCGGCGGCATCGGACTCGGTCTGCTCGGCTTCGGGCGTCGTCACCCGCCCAGCCTAAGACACGACCCGCCGGACCCCGCCGAGCGCGCCCGTACGGTGCGCCTGCCGCTTCCGCCCGCACCAGCCGCGCCCGCATCTGCCATCGCCAGCACCAGCCGCACCAACATCTGCCCGCGCCTCCCCCTCAGACCCCCATCTCCGCCGCGATCCGGCCACCCCGCACGGCCTCCACCAGCTTCGCGTGGTCCTTCTCCGTGCAGTCCGCGTACGCCACGGCGAATGCCGCCATCGCCTCGTCCAGTTCCTCGTTCTTGCCGCAGTAGCCGGCGATGAGGCGGGGGTCGGCGCTGTGGGCGTGGGCGCGGGCCAGGAGGGCGCCGGTCATGCGGCCGTAGTCGTCGATCTGGTCGGCGGCGAGGGCGCCGGGGTCGACGCTCCCCTTTCGGTTGCGGAACTGCCGTACCTGGAAGTGGCGGCCGTCGACCGTCGTCCAGCCCAGCAGGATGTCGCTGACCACCTGCATGCGCTTCTGGCCGAGGACCACGCGTCGGCCCTCGTGGGCGACATCGGCCACGGCGTGGCCCGCCGTCGACAGGTGGGGGACCAGGGCGGAGGGGCGGGCCTCCTTGACCTGGAGGACGAGGGGTTCGCCGCGGTGGTCCAGCAACAGCACCACGTACGAGCGGGTCCCCACGCTGCCCGTGCCCACCACGCGGAACGCGACGTCGTGCACCGCGTAGCGCGCGAGGAGCGGCAGGCGGTCCTCCGACACCGTCGTCAGGTACTCCTCCAGCGCGGTCGCCACCGCCGCCGCCTCGGCGTCCGGAACGCGACGCAGCACCGGTGACGCGTCCACGAAGCGGCGGCCGCCGCCCTCGACCGGCTCGGTCGACTTCGCCGCGAACCGTCCGCTGGTGTTCGCCCGCGCCTTCTCCGAGACCCGCTCCAGCGTGCCGAGCAGATCGTGCGCGTCCGCGTGCGAGACGAGCTCCTCGTCCGCGATGGCGTTCCACGCCTCCAGGACCGGCAGCTTGGCGAGCAGGCGCATGGTGCGGCGGTACGCGCCCGCCGTGTCGTGCGCCGCCTTCCGGCAGCTGTCCTCGTCCGCCCCCGCCGCGCGCCCGGCGAGCACCAGCGAGGTGGCGAGGCGCTTGAGGTCCCACTCCCAGGGGCCGTGCGCCGTCTCGTCGAAATCGTTGAGATCGATGACCAGCTCGCCGCGCGCGTCCCCGTACAGACCGAAGTTCGCCGCGTGCGCGTCGCCGCAGATCTGGGCGGCGATGCCTGTCATGGGGGTGCGTGCGAGGTCGTACGCCATGAGGCCGGCCGCGCCGCGCAGGAAGGCGAAGGGCGTGGCCGCCATCCTGCCCACGCGGATCGGGGTGAGCTCGGGGAGTCTGCCGCGGTTGGACTCCTCGACCGCGGTCACCGCGTCCGGCCGGTCGACGTCCAGCGCCAGCTCGGCGTGCGCGGCGCGCGGCACCCGGCGGCGCAGCGCCTTGCCCTCTTCCTTGGGCGAGCCGCTCTGCGCGGTCCGGGACGCGAACCCCCGCACCGGGGGAATCCTGGCCGCCCGGGCCGCGACGGCCGCCGCCCCAGCCTCCGAACCGACCGTCTCCGAACCAACCGCCTCTGAACCGACCTCGGTCACTGCGACCGCCTCCCCCGCTGCACAAGCAGCCGCCCGAACGTCACGCGAACATCAACTCGTGCAGACCGTACAACCGGCCGGCGAAATCGCGTCAGACCCTGTGGACAACTCCGCGGTTGTGGAAAACCCCGTGCCGAAAGCACACCGGCCCACCGGCCCACCGATCGACGGATCCCCGACACCCGGAACGCCTCCGCCCTACGCCCAGAACGCCTACGCCTACGCCTACGCCTACGCCCGGAACACCTACGCCTACGCCTTGCGCCCGGAGGTCCGGTGCCTCACGTGCGGAACTCCTCCGGACACCGCCCGTCCTCCGCGAGATACACCCCGGCCCAGGTCCGCAGCTCCCCGAGTGAGGCTTCGAGCGCGGCGCCGGCGGTCGTCAGCCGGTAGGCCACCCGCAGCGGCGGTCCCTCGTCGACCTCGCGCACCACGAGCCCGGCCGTGGCGAGTTCCGTGAGCCGGTCCGAGAGCATGCGCTCGCTGATGCCGGGGATCGCCCGACGCAGCTCGGCGAAGTGGACGGGCCGTTCCAGCAGCACGGCCACGATCAGACCTGTCCAGCGCTTGCCGAGCAGCTGGAAGACGCGCGTGATGCCGTCATCGACACGCGCGCACGGCTGCTGGTGCGCCTGCTGCTCGTGACTCTCCTGGACCGCCATGCCCCCAGCGTACTGGCGCCCCACATAGGGATGAAAAAAAGTAAGTAGCTGTGTTATCTATAGTCCAGTACGCAGTGCTGCTGACCACACCCGGGCGGAAGCACGGACCGTGCCCTGACCACCCACCCCTTTATTTGGCAACCTTTCTGGAGCCCCCCCATGGCCACCCTTCTCCACATCGACTCGTCCGTGTTCCCGAGCGCGGCGTCCGCGTCGCGCGCCGTCGCGGAGACCTTCCGCACGGCATGGCAGGAGCAGCACCCGGACGGCACGGTGATCTACCGCGACCTCTCCGCGAACCCGGTGCCACACATCACCGCCGACGCCCACACCGCCGGTTTCGCCGACCCGGCCACCCACACCCCCGGGCAGGCCGCCGCGTTCGCCGAGCGCGAGAAGCTCATCGCGGAGCTGGAGCAGGCCGACGCGGTCCTGATCGGCGCACCGATGTACAACTACGCGATCCCGTCGACGCTCAAGGCGTGGCTGGACAACGTGATCCTCATGGGCCGCACCGCCGCGAACGAGAACTCGAAGGTGACGGGCACCCCGGTAACGGTCATCGCCAGCCGCGGCGGCTCGTACGCGCCGGGCACCCCGCGTGAGCCCTACGAGTACGTGCAGAACTACCTGAAGGCCGTCCTGAGCGACGCGCTCGGCCTCGAACTGGAGTTCATCGTTCCTGAGCTCACGATGGCGGCGCACAACCCGGCGATGTCCGAGCTGGTCCCGCTCGCCGAGGCCTCCCGCGCCAAGGCCCACGAGGACGCCGCCGCGAAGGCCAAGGAACTCGCGGACCGCTTCGCCGCCTGAGCCCGCCCGGGCCTGAGAGCTTCCTCACAACCCGCCACAACCCACCACGACCGATCAGGCCCCGCCCCGGGCCCCGGGTCCCGACAACGCGAAAGCCCCGCAGGTCTGAGACCTGCGGGGCTTTCAGCTTGTGCGCGAGGGGGGAGTTGAACCCCCACGCCCTTGCGGGCACTGGAACCTGAATCCAGCGCGTCTGCCTATTCCGCCACCCGCGCATTGGGTGTGCCTTCCGGCTCCTGCCCCTTGCGGTGCTGGCGCCTTCCGACATCGAGAAGATTAGCACGCTGGAGAGGGTGGGTTCACATCGCTTTCCCGGGGGCACGGAGAGCGAGCGGGCGCAGGTCACCGGCCCCGGCATCACACCCCTCACCACCTCGAACCCGACGCCCTCTCGCCACGTATCAGGGTGTGCTTGTTCACGTATCAACCTCGTACCGGTCCTGCCCGTCTCCCCTGGAGGCGGGCAGGGTCCACAGTCAGGTGCGGGACACTTGTCTGCGGCCGCCTCTACGATCCTTGGCATAAGGAGTTCGAAGGGCAGCTGTGCAGGGAATCCGGCAGAGGACCTCAGTGGGCTTCGACACCCGTCGACCGGGCCGACAGGGGGAACCAGCCGATTTCCCGGCGCGTGGATACGATCAGTAAGCAGTACCAGGAAGACGTCAGCAAGCGGGCGGCGGCAGAAGCGGTACAAGCAGTACACAGGACGGAAGCAGTTCTAGGAGGAGGTGCCCCATGGGAGTCCTGAAGAAGTTCGAGCAGCGCCTCGAAGGTCTGGTCAACGGCACCTTCGCCAAGGTGTTCAAGTCCGAGGTCCAGCCGGTCGAGATCGCAGGCGCACTCCAGCGGGAGTGCGACAACAACGCGACTATCTGGAACCGCGACCGGACCGTCGTACCCAATGACTTCATCGTGGAGCTGAGCACGCCCGACTTCGAGCGTCTCAGCCCCTACTCCGGCCAGCTCGGGGACGAGCTGGCCGGCATGGTGCGCGACTACGCCAAGCAGCAGCGCTACACCTTCATGGGCCCCATCAAGGTCCACCTGGAGAAGGCGGACGATCTCGACACCGGTCTGTACCGGGTGCGCAGCCGTACGCTCGCCTCCACCAGCAACCAGCAGGCCCCCGAGCGCGCCCCCGCGGGTCCGCCCGCGGGCCGCGGCGGAGCCATGGCGGGAGGCTACGGCTATCCGCCGGCCGCCCCCGCGGGCGCTCCGCCCATGCCCTCCGCCCCGCCGCCCGGCGGGCGCCCCGGCCCCGCGCCCACGGCCCACCGGCCGGGCGCACCGGCGGCCCCGCAGTCCGGCGGCCGTATCCGGCACTGGATCGAGGTCAACGGCACCCGCCATCAGATCTCCGGCCCGACGCTGGTGCTGGGCCGCAGCACCGAAGCCGACGTGCGGATCGACGACCCCGGCGTCTCGCGCCGGCACTGTGAGATCCGGACCGGAACGCCCTCGACGATCCAGGATCTCGGATCCACCAACGGCATCGTGGTGGACGGGCAGCACACCACCCGCGCTACGCTCCGCGACGGCTCGCGGATCGTCGTGGGCAGCACCACCATCATTTACCGGCAAGCCGAAGGGTGAAGCGGGGGCAATGTCAGAGCTGACCCTCACGGTCATGCGGCTGGGTTTCCTAGCCGTACTGTGGCTGTTCGTGATCGTGGCCGTGCAGGTCATCCGCAGCGACCTGTTCGGAACGCGCGTCACACAGCGCGGCTCGCGCCGGGACGCCAACAGGCAGCAGCCGGCCGCGGCCCGCCAGGCCGCGCCTCCACAGCAGCGCCAGCAGGCGGCGCCGCCGAGCGGCGGCGGCCGCCAGCGCCGTGGCGCTCCCACCAAGCTGGTCGTCTCCGAGGGCACCCTCACGGGCACGACGGTCGCGCTCCAGGGGCAGACCATCACCCTGGGCCGTGCGCACGACTCCACGATCGTGCTGGACGACGACTACGCCTCCAGCAGGCATGCCAGGATCTACCCGGACCGCGACGGCCAGTGGATCGTCGAGGACCTCGGATCCACCAACGGCACGTATCTCGACCGGACCCGGCTGACGACTCCCACACCGATTTCGCCGGGTGCGCCGATCCGCATCGGCAAGACCGTCATCGAGCTGCGGAAGTAGTACGACAATGAGCGAGCGGAGCGAGCACGCAGCGGCGGTCCACACGACGGGCCCCGGCGCGCTCCCGACCGGAGGGTGGGCACCGTGCGGATGTACCCGGAGCCGACGGGCGAGGTGCGCATGAGTCTGTCACTGCGCTTCGCCGCCGGATCGCACAAAGGCATGATCCGCGAGGGCAACGAGGACTCCGGTTACGCCGGACCGCGCCTGCTCGCGATCGCCGACGGAATGGGCGGCCAGGCCGCCGGTGAGGTCGCCAGCTCCGAGGTGATCTCGACCATCGTCGCGCTCGACGACGACGTGCCCGGTTCCGACATCCTCACCTCGCTCGGCACGGCCGTGCAGCGCGCCAACGACCAGCTGCGGATGATGGTCGAGGAGGACCCCCAGCTCGAGGGCATGGGGACCACCCTCACCGCCCTGCTGTGGACCGGGCAGCGCCTCGGCCTCGTCCATGTCGGCGACTCACGCGCGTACCTGCTGCGGGACGGCGTGCTGACGCAGATCACGCAGGACCACACCTGGGTGCAGCGCCTCGTCGACGAGGGACGCATCACCGAGGAAGAGGCCACCACCCACCCGCAGCGCTCCCTGCTGATGCGCGCGCTGGGCAGCGGCGACCACGTCGAGCCCGACCTCTCCATCCGTGAGGTCCGCGCCGGCGACCGCTACTTGATCTGCTCCGACGGCCTCTCCGGAGTCGTGTCCCATCAGACGATGGAGGACACCCTCGCCAGCTATCAGGGCCCGCAGGAGACCGTGCAGGAGCTGATCCAGCTCGCGCTGCGCGGCGGTGGCCCCGACAACATCACCGTCATCGTCGCCGACGTCCTCGACATCGATGCAGGTGACACCCTCGCCGTGCAGCTCTCCGACACCCCGGTCGTGGTGGGCGCGGTCGCCGAGAACCAGAACCAGCTGCACGACAACGGCGCCATGCAGACGCCCGCGGGCCGCGCCTCGCACCTGGGGCGCCAGCTGCCCGGGCAGGGAGGCGGTGGCGGCGAGTTCGGCCCGCCCGGCTCCGGCGACACCACCGGCTACGTCCCCGCGGGCAGCTTCGGCAGCTACTCGGACGAGGACTTCGTCAAGCCGCGCACCGGCCTCAAGTGGCTGAAGAGATCCTTCTACATCGTGCTGGCCCTCGCCGTCATCGGCGGCGGAACGTACGGTGGCTACCGCTGGACGCAGACGCAGTACTACGTCGGCGCCAGCGGCGAGCACGTCGCCCTGTACCGGGGCATCAGCCAGGACCTGGCCTGGGTCTCACTCTCGAAGGTGCAGAAGGACCACCCCGAGATCGAACTCAAGTACCTGCCGCCGTACCAGCAGAAGCAGGTCAAGGCGACCATCGCGGAGGGCGGTCTCAAGGACGCCGAGTCGAAGGTCAGCGAACTCGCCGTACAGGCGTCCGCCTGTAAGAAGGACGCCCTGCGCCGTGCTTCCGAGAGCCAGAACAACGCCAAGACCGGCGAGGGCGAGGCAGGTGGGACCACGGGAACCACAAAGACCTCTCTGACGTCCAAGGCCACGTCGTCGCCGACCCCGAACCCGTCGACGTCGGCACCGTCGTCCTCCAAGTCCAAGACCGCACCCACTCCCACACCCGGCCCCAGCCTCTCCGACGAAGAGCAGAAGCTGGTCTCGCTGTGCGGTAAGCAGTAAGAAGCCGTGAGGGGCCCTGTCACACCATGAGCAGTAGTACGAACACGCCGACGCACCACACGTCGACCATCGGCTCGATCGGCGCACCGAGCCGCCGCAACACCGAGTTGGCGCTGCTGGTGTTCGCCGTCGTCATCCCGGTCTTCGCGTACGCCAACGTCGGCCTGGCCATCGACGACAAAATGCCCGCCGGGCTGCTGAGCTACGGCCTCGGCCTCGGCCTGCTCGCAGGCGTCGGCCACCTCGGCGTACGCAAGTTCGCACCGTACGCCGACCCGCTGCTGCTGCCACTGGCGACGCTGCTCAACGGCCTCGGCCTGGTGATGATCTGGCGTCTCGACCAGTCCAAGCTGCTCCAGTCGCTGCCCAACTTCGCCCAGGCAGCGCCCCGCCAGCTGATGTACACCGCGCTGGGCATCGGTCTGTTCGTCGCCGTGCTGATCTTCCTCAAGGACCACCGCGTCCTGCAGCGCTACACCTACATCTCCATGTTCGGCGCCCTGCTCCTGCTCCTGCTGCCGCTGGTTCCGGGCCTCGGCGCCAACATCTACGGCGCCAAGATCTGGATCTCGATTCCCGGCCTGGGCACCCTCCAGCCCGGCGAGTTCGCGAAGATCATCCTCGCGGTCTTCTTCGCCGGCTACCTCATGGTCAAGCGCGACGCGCTGGCCCTCGCCAGCCGCCGCTTCATGGGCCTCTACCTGCCGCGCGGCCGCGACCTCGGCCCGATCCTGGTGGTCTGGTTCGTCTCCATCCTGATCCTGGTCTTCGAGACCGACCTCGGTACCTCGCTGCTGTTCTTCGGCATGTTCGTGATCATGCTGTACGTCGCCACGGAGCGGACCAGCTGGATCGTCTTCGGTCTGCTCATGTCGGCGGTCGGCGCCGTCGGCGTGGCGAGCTTCGAACCGCACATCCAGACGCGTGTCCAGGCCTGGCTCAACCCGTTGCACGAGTACAAGCTCAGCCAGGCCGGAACCCACGACGGCATCCTCCACTCCGAGCAGGCCATGCAGGCCCTGTGGGCCTTCGGCTCCGGCGGCACGCTCGGCACCGGATGGGGACAGGGTCACTCGGAACTCATCCGGTTCGCCGCCAACTCCGACTTCATCCTCGCCAGCTTCGGCGAGGAACTGGGCCTGGCGGGGATCATGGCGATCCTGATCATCTACGGCCTGATCGTGGAGCGCGGCATCCGAACGGCGCTCGCGGCCCGCGACCCGTTCGGCAAGCTCCTCGCCGTCGGCCTCTCCGGCGGCTTCGCGCTCCAGGTCTTCGTCGTCGCAGGCGGCGTCATGGGGTTGATCCCGCTGACCGGTATGACGATGCCGTTCGTGGCCTACGGAGGTTCCTCCGTCATCGCCAACTGGGCGCTCATGGGCATCCTGATCAGAATCAGCGACACCGCCCGCCGCCCGGCACCCACACCCGCGCCCAGCCCCGACGCCGAGATGACCCAGGTGGTCCGCCCGTGAACAAGCCCCTGCGCCGGATCGCGATCTTCTGCGGGCTCCTGGTCCTCGCCCTGCTCATCCGTGACAACTGGATCCAGTACGTCCAGGCGGACACCCTGAAGTCCGACACGAAGAACCGCCGCGTCGCCATCGAGCGATACGCCACACCGCGCGGCGACATCATCGTCGACGGCAAGTCGATCACCGGGTCCGCGAAGGGCACCGGCAGCGGCTACAACGACTTCGAATACAAGCGCACCTACAAGGACGGCGCGATGTGGGCGCCCATCACCGGGTACGCCTCCCAGGCCTTCGGCGCCACCCAGTTGGAGAGCATCGAGGACGGCATCCTCACCGGCAACGACGACCGGCTGTTCTTCCGCAACACCCTCGACATGCTGACCGGCAAGAAGAAGCAGGGCGGCAATGTCGTCACCACCCTCAACGCCGCCGCGCAGAAGGCCGCGTACCAGGGCCTGAAGGCGCGCGGCAAGGGCGCCGCCGTGGCGATCGACCCGGAGACCGGCGCGATCCTGGCGCTGGCCTCGACCCCCTCGTACGACCCCTCGACCTTCGCGGGCAACTCCACGAAGACCGACGGCGAGGCCTGGACGAAGCTCCAGAAGAAGAACAACCCCAACGAGCCGATGCTGAACCGGGCGCTGCGCGACACCTACCCGCCGGGCTCCACCTTCAAGGTGGTCACCGCGGCCGCCGCGCTCGAGAACGGGCTGTACAACGGCGCGGACCAGAAGACCGACTCGCCGCTGCCGTACACGCTGCCGAACACCCGCACCGAGCTGAAGAACGAGGGGAACATCCCCTGCAAGAACGCGACGATGCGGGTCGCCCTTCAGTACTCCTGCAACACCGTCTTCGGCAAGATCGGCGCCGACCTCGGCAAGGAGAAGATGCTCGCGCAGGCCAAGAAGTTCGGCTTCAACGAGGAGCAGTTCACGCCGGTGCGCGCCAGCGCCTCCAACTTCCCCGAGAAGATGGACAAGCCGCAGACCGCGCTCAGCTCGATCGGCCAGTTCGAGACCGCCACGACCCCGCTGCAGATGGCCATGGTCGCCTCGGCCGTCGCCAATGACGGCACGCTGATGAAGCCGTACATGGTCGACAAGCTGCAGGCGCCGAGCCTGGACGTGCTCTCGCAGACCGACCCGCAGGAGATGAGCAAGCCGCTCTCCGAGAAGAACGCGCAGATCCTGCAGTCCATGATGGAGACGGTCGTCAAGCAGGGCACGGGTACGAACGCCCAGATCTCCGGCGTCACCGTCGGCGGCAAGACGGGTACCGCCCAGCACGGTCTCAACAACAGCGAGAACCCGTACGCCTGGTTCATCTCCTACGCGAAGCTCAGCGACGGCAGCTCGCCGGTCGCCGTCGCCGTGGTCGTGGAGGACGAGAACGCCAATCGCGACGACATTTCCGGTGGCGGTCTCGCCGCGCCCATCGCCAGGAGCGTGATGAAGGCAGTCATCGACAGCAAGAAGTGAACCCCGTCACGTCCCCTTCACATCAGTGCACGTTGCGATACCGGTCCTGTATCGGGTGGCGGATGTGGCCAGGTCACACAAGGCGAGCCGGGTACGGTAAGCCCGGACAGCACACCGCCGGACCACACGAGGGTGTGGTCGGGACCGACGGAGAGGGCTGGTAGGAAGCTATGGAAGAGCCGCGTCGCCTCGGCGGCCGGTACGAGCTGGGCCATGTGCTCGGCCGTGGTGGCATGGCCGAGGTGCATCTCGCCCACGACACCCGGCTCGGCCGCACCGTGGCGGTGAAGACGCTGCGGGCGGACCTCGCACGTGACCCGTCGTTCCAGGCCCGGTTTCGCCGGGAGGCCCAGTCGGCCGCCTCGCTCAACCATCCCGCGATCGTCGCCGTGTACGACACGGGTGAGGACTACATCGAGGGCATCTCCATCCCGTACATCGTGATGGAGTACGTCGACGGGTCCACGCTGCGCGAGCTGCTGCACTCAGGGCGCAAGCTGCTGCCCGAGCGCACCCTGGAGATGACCATCGGCATCCTCCAGGCCCTCGAGTACTCCCACCGCGCAGGCATCGTCCACCGCGACATCAAGCCGGCGAACGTCATGCTGACGCGCAACGGCCAGGTCAAGGTGATGGACTTCGGTATCGCCCGCGCGATGGGCGACTCCGGCATGACGATGACGCAGACGGCCGCGGTCATCGGCACGGCCCAGTACCTCTCGCCGGAGCAGGCGAAGGGCGAGCAGGTCGACGCACGCTCCGACCTGTACTCGACCGGCTGTCTGCTCTACGAGCTGCTGACCGTACGTCCCCCGTTCGTGGGCGACTCCCCGGTCGCGGTCGCGTACCAGCACGTACGCGAGGAGCCGCAGCCTCCGAGCGTCTTCGACCCCGAGATCACGCCCGAGATGGACGCGATCGTCCTGAAGGCGCTGACCAAGGACCCGGACTACCGCTACCAGTCCGCCGACGAGATGCGCATCGACATCGAGGCGTGCCTCGACGGCCAGCCCGTCGCGGCCACGGCGGCCATGGGGTCGGTCGGCTACAACGGCTACGGCGACGACCAGGCGACGACCGCCCTGCGCGCGGACGCCGGCGCCACGACGATGCTGCCTCCGATGAATCCGGACGACGGCGGCTTCGGCTTCGACGACCGCCCGGACCGGCGCCGCCAGAGGGACCAGAAGAAGTCGAACACGTCGACGATCCTGCTGGTCGTGGCCGGTGCGCTGGTCCTGATCGGCGCGATCCTGATCGGCAAGTGGATCTTCGACGGGGACCGCGCGGCCAACGACACCGTTCCGGCCCCGAACTTCGTCGGTCTGACGCTGGCCGACGCGAAGCAACAGGCCGTCAACGGCGATGTGAAGCTGTCGATCACGAAGAAGCCGTGCGAGGACCAGGCGAAGGGCAACGTCTGCTCGCAGAGCCCGGACGCCAAGACCAAGGTCAAGAAGAACAGCCTGGTCAATCTGGTCCTGTCGACCGGGGCACCCAAGATCGCGGTTCCGGACGTCACGGGCCTCACTTTCGGCAAGGCGAAGTCCCAGCTCGAAGACAAGGGCTTCAGGGTCGAAAAGAAGACCGAGGTGTCGGACCAGACACCCGGCGTGGTCACTGCCCAGGACCCCTCGGGCGACTCTGAGCGGCAGAAGGGCACCACGATCACCCTGACCGTGGCGGCAGAAGCGCAGAAGGTCACGGTCCCCGACGTCACCGGCAAGAGCTGTGACGAGGCCAAGCAGCAGATGCAGGCCAACAACCTCACCGGCAACTGCACCGAAGTCGACACCAGCGACGCCTCGCAGGCGGGCAAGGTCATCCAGACCTCGCCCACGGCGGGCACCGAGGTGAAGAAGAACTCCGCGGTGGACATTCAGGTCGGCAAGGCCCCGCAGCAGGTCGCCGTCCCGAACCTGGGGGGCCAGTCCCTCAAGGACGCCAAGAAGGCCCTCCAGGACGCCGGTCTGAACGTCGGCAACATCACGGGCTCCCAGGACGACAACGCCATCGTCATCGCCTCGGATCCGCAGGCGGGCACCCAGGTCGCCCAGGGCACCGCGGTCAATCTGACGGCCGCGGGCGGCAACAACAACAACGGCGGGAACAACAACGGCGGCACCACGTTCTTCGGAGGAGCCACCGGAACGGCGTTCCGCACGGAGGACTGACCCGCCCCGTCCACGAGAAAGCCCCGGCCACCGCTCACGGTGGCCGGGGCTTTCTGGTGGGTTCAGCCCAGTTCCCTCGGCGGGGTCCGCTTCGCGTTCACCTTGTCCACCCGCACGAGCTTCCCCCACACGATGTACCGGTACTCCGACGTGTAGACGGGCGTGCACGTCGTGAGCGTGATGTAGCGGCCCGGCTTCGTCACGCCCGCCTGCTTGGGGAGCCCGGCCACGACCTTCACGTTGTACTTCGAGGTCTCCGGGAGGATCGCGAAGACCTTGTAGACGTACCAGTCGTCCTTCGTCTCGAAGACGACCGGATCGCCCTTCCGCACCTTGTCGATGTTGTGGAACTTCGCGCCGTGCCCGTCCCGGTGCGCGGCCAGTGTGAAGTTGCCGTTCTTGCCGGTCATCGGCAGCATCGCCTTGACGGGGTCCGTGTAGTAGCCGGCCACACCGTTGTTGAGGACCTGCGTCGACGTGCCCTTCCTGACCAGCACCTCGCCGTTGTTCATCGCGGGTACGTGCAGGAAGCCGATGCCGTCCTTGGTGTCCAGCGCCCCCGGCCCGGTGTCGGAGGTCTCCCATTCGTGGCGCACCTTGTCGGCCTGCTGGTTCGCCTTGCGGTCCGCCAGGACGTTCGTCCACCACAGCGAGTAGACGACGAACAGGCCCAGTACCAGGCCCGCCGTGATGAGGAGTTCACCGAAGACGCTGACCGCCATCGCGATCCGGCCACGCAACCGGTGTCCCGGCTCCGGCACCCCCGCCTCGGCACGCTCTTCCTGGTCGGTCGTCGCTGCCACTGTTCATCTGTCCTTACTCGACGAGCGCGTCCGGTTTGCCCTTGCTGCGCGGCCGTTCCTCCACCATCTTGCCCCACACGATCATCCGGTACTTGCTGGTGAATTCGGGGGTGCAGGTGGTGAGAGTGATGTAGCGGCCCGGCTTCGTGAGACCCGATCCCGGGGGTATCGGATTCAGCACGCTCGTGTTGCTGGGCGGCGTCACCGGCAGGATCGACGTCATCTTGTACACGAAATACGTGTCCTGCGTCTCCACGACGATCGCGTCGCCCGGCTTCAGACGGTTGATGTACCGGAACGGCTCACCGTGCGTGTTGCGATGCCCCGCCAGCCCGAAGTTGCCCGTCTTGGCGTCCGGCATCGCCGTCTTGGTGGCCCCTTCGGCGTAGTGCCCGACCATCCCGCGGTCGAGCACCTTGGTCTTGCTGGTGCCCTCCGCGATCGGCGCGACCACGTCCAGCTTCGGAATGTCCAGGATGGCGAAGCCCTGGCCCGGCTCGAACGCCCCCGGCTTCCGCTTGCCGCTCGCCCAGTCCTGCTGGAGGTGGTTCGTCTCACTGCCGGCCTGCTGGTGCGCCCTGACGTTCGACCACCACAGCTGGTAGGTGACGAACAGCAGCATGAGCACACCGGTGGTGATGAAGACCTCGCCGACCATCCGGCTCGCGATGACCCCCGCACCGGGCTTGCTCGCACGCGCCGCCCGCCGTGCCTCCATCCGCGAGCGGGGAGCCCCGTCGGCCGCCCCAGGCGCATCAGAGGCCCCAGAAGGCCCTTCGGGCGCCTCCTGGGCGCCGCCGTGCCGTCCCTGCCTCCGGGCGGCCTTCCGGCGCGCTGCACGGCCTCCTGGAGCGGATATGGGCGCGCTCCCGGCACCGCTCGCCCCACCATCGGCCATGCGCCGCGCCTCGGCGACGTCCGCGGCCCGCAGCGCGACCGTCCTGTCGTCCAACGGCGGCGCCATCGCGACCGGTTGGTCGTGCGGCGGCGGTACGGGGGCGGCCACCGGCCCGGGGTACGGCTGCGGCACGGGGGCGGGCACCTGCCCGGTGTAGGGCGGCGGGGCCACCGGCTCCTCGTACGACGGGTAGTACCCGGCCTCCTGCACCGGCGCCGCCGGCGCCGCGTACGCCCCCTGCCCGCCCTCGTAGGCCGGGTGCCCCGCGGGCCCTGCCCCCGGGAGCGGATCGTTCAGCGGATCGGACAGCTGCTCGACCGCGGCCGCGAACGCACCGCGCTGCTCGAACGCGCCGGGCACCTCGAACGCACCGGCGGCCTCGTACGGCTGCTGCCCGTACGAGGAACCGTGTTCTCCGGCGTCTCCGTACGCGCCGGATTCGCGCTCGGGGCGCAGCGCGGTCACGCCGTGGCCCTGCCCACCACCGGGGCGAGCCCCGCCGACCTCGCCACGGCATCCGTGTCGCCGCACTCCACCAGCCAGTTGGCCAGCATCCGGTGACCGTGCTCGGTCAGCACCGACTCGGGGTGGAACTGCACGCCCTCGACCGGGAGTTCACGGTGCCGGAGCCCCATGATGATCCCGTCGTGCGTGCGGGCCGTGACCTCCAGCTCGTCCGGCACGGTCCGGGGCTCGGCCGCCAGCGAGTGGTAGCGCGTCGCCGTGAAGGGCGAGGGAAGCCCCGAGAAGACGCCCTTGCCCGTGTGCTCCACGAGTGAGGTCTTGCCGTGCAGCAGCTCGGGCGCCCGGTCCACCACACCCCCGTACGCCACCTGCATGGACTGCATGCCGAGGCAGACCCCGAAGACGGGCACGCCGGTCGCCGCGCAGTGCCGGACCATGTCGATGCAGACACCTGCCTGCTCGGGGGCACCGGGGCCGGGCGAGAGCAGGACGCCGGCGAAGCCGTCCTGGGCGTGCGCGGTCGACACCTCGTCGTTGCGCAGCACCTCGCACTCCGCACCCAGCTGGTACAGGTACTGGACGAGGTTGAAGACGAAGCTGTCGTAGTTGTCGACAACGAGAATGCGCGTACTCACTGGCCGTCCACCGTCACGTCGTTGAAGGGCAGCAGCGGTTCCGCCCAGGGGAAGACATACTGGAAGAGGACGTAGACCACAGCGAGAACGAGTACGAGTGAGGTCAACGCCCGCACCCAGAGGTTCCCCGGGAGATGCCGCCAGATCCAGCCGTACATGCCGTCCCTTCCGTCGCCGTACCGCACCAGACTAACGGCGTAGAGCCTCCGGTTTCCCGGCCTCCACAGGCTGTGTGGAGTCGAGATGCGCCCAGACGATCAGCCGGTGACTGTGTCCCCACTCCGGCTCACACGTCGTCAGCGTCAGATAGCGGCCCTCGCGCTCGTACCCCGATTTACGTGGCACAGGGTCGATGACCTCAACGTCCGTCGGCACGGTCTTGTAGGGCCCGGTGTCGATGACGTACGTGAACCATGTCGTCCCGTCCGTCAGCACCACCTCGTCGCCGTGCCGCAGCTTGGGAAAATCTTTGAAGGGATCGCCGTACGTGCGCCGGTGACCGGCGACCGCGAAGTTGCCCTTCTGACCGAGCCGCGCGGTGTTCGCGTAGTGGCCGAGCCCCTTCTTCAGGACTTCCGTTCCGGTTCCTTCGAGCACGGGCTTGTTCCACGTGAAACCAAGACGCGGGATGTACATCACGGCGAAGGGCTTGCCGTACGTGTAGGGGGCGGGCTTCTCGGGACTCGTGCGGGCGGAGGCGCCGGGCGCGGCCGTCGGACGGACCGTCCCCTTCGACCACTGTTCCTGGAGCACATCGACCTGGTGGCCCATCGCGCTGTCGGCCTTCACGCCGGTCCAGAAGAGGACGTAGACCACGAAGAGAACGATCAACGTGCCGAGGGTGATGCACAGTTCGCTGACGGTCCTGACGATCACGCGCACCGGCAGCTCCTGAAGGGCCTGCGGGACCTACGCGGGCCTACGCGGCCTACTCGACGGGTTTGGCGTAGTGCAGATCCACTGTGCCCGAGTAGCCGGGAAGAGTCACCGTCCCGTTCTCGGTGACTTTCCAGCCGAGGCCGTACACATTCACGTACACCATGTAGTTCTGGATCGCCTGGGAAGCGGCGAGGGACTCCTGGAGCTTGTCCGGGTCGCCGATCGCCGTGATCTTGTACGGGGGCGAGTAGACGCGGCCCTGGAGGATCAGGGTGTTGCCGACGCAGCGCACGGCGCTGGTGGAGATCAGCCGCTGGTCCATCACCTTGATGCCCTCGGCGCCGCCCTGCCACAGGGCGTTCACCACGGCCTGGAGGTCCTGCTGGTGGATGACCAGGTAGTCGGGCTGCGGCTCGGGATAGCCGGGCAGCTTGGCCGTGGCGTTCGGCGGGGCGTCGTTGAGCGTCACCGTGACGGCCTTGCCCTTGAGCTTCTGGGTGCCGGCGCTCTTCTCCAGCGCCGCGAGCTTCTCCTCCTCGGCCTTGGTGTTGCCGCCACCGCGCTGGGCGAGGGCCTCGACGTCGTCGCGCAGCGCGGCATTGGACTCGTCGAGCCGGCCGTTCTTGTGGCTGCGTTCCTGAATGAGGTCGGAGAGCTTCAGCATCGAGGCATCCGTACGGATATTGGTGCCTTTGGCGGTGTTGAAGCTGGTGAAGAAAATGAGGCCGGCGAGCGCGAACACGGCCACCGTGAGGACGCGGACGGGCGGGAAACGACGGGGGCGGGCCGCCTCGGAGTCCGAACCGGAACCCGTTTCGGGGGAACCGGAACCCGTTCCGTGGGAGTCGGCAGTATTGCTCAACGTACCCTTATCTCCTTCGGCGCCGCGGAAGCACTACGCTAACGGACGCCCGGGGGAGCACTCAGTGTCCCCTTGTACGCTGCCCCGGAGCCCGCCCCAGTTCCCTGCGCGGCCACGCAGCGCATCGACAGGAGAGACCCTCGTGCCGAAGTCACGTATCCGCAAGAAGGCCGACTACACGCCGCCGCCGTCGAAGCAGGCGACGAATATCAAGCTGGGCAGCCGCGGCTGGGTCGCCCCGGTCATGCTCGCCATGTTCCTCATCGGTCTGGCCTGGATCGTCGTCTTCTATGTGACCGACGGGTCACTGCCGATCGACGCCCTGGACAACTGGAACATCGTGGTGGGCTTCGGCTTCATCGCCGCTGGATTCGGCGTCTCGACCCAGTGGAAGTAGCTGCTCCGAAATAGCTCTGCCCAGGGCTGTTCACCGAGTTATCCACAGGCTTGTCCACATGGGGAAAAGAAAGACGATCTGTGGATAACCCATCGAGTGTTGACGCCGGTGTGACTGACTTACCGGTATCCGCAAGCCTGTTCGCCCCCTGTCTGACCTGGGGAAACTCCGGTCAGTAACAGGGGGCACGCTTGTTCCCCACTGCTTGCACAAGATCCGCCACACACTGTGGACAACCCTGGGTACAACCTCGGGCTAGGGCCCGTCTGCGGCTGCCCCGGCTCAGGTGAGCTGGATGGTTCTGAGGACCGTCATGAGGACCACGGCGGCCAGGACCAGGCCGCTGACCCCGAACTGGATGAGGGTCCGCCGGTCACGCGGTGCGTGGACCATCGCATAGCCGACCACCACTCCGCCGACGAGCCCGCCGATGTGCGCCTGCCAGGCGATGTTGCTCCACCCGAAGGTGAAGATCAGGTTGATCACCAGCAGCGCGATGACCGGGCGCATGTCGTAGTTGAGCCTGCGCATGAGGACGGCGGTGGCGCCGAAGAGCCCGAAGATGGCGCCGGAGGCGCCGAGCGAGGGCTGGTTCGGGGCGGCGATCAGATAGGTGAGCCCGCTGCCCGCAAGACCGGAGACGAAGTAGAGGGTGAGATAGCGGATACGGCCGAGGGCCGCTTCCAGGGGGCCGCCGATCCACCACAGACTGAGCATGTTGAACAGGATGTGGACATAGCTGTGGGGGTCGTGCAGGAACATCGCGGTCAGTAGCCGGTACGACTGCCCCTCGGCGACACCTTGCAACGAACCGAGAAGTGGCACGTAGGCGCGGCCGAGGAGTTCGAAGCGCTCGGTGAAGCGATCACCCACGGACAGCTGGACCAGGAAGACCGCGAGGTTGAGGCCGATGAGGATCTTGGTGATCAGCCTCGGGTCCGCGGCCACGGTGCCGCCCGCGATCGTACGGGGCTGGGTGGCCGTCGGAGCGTGACCGGTGCCGGAGCCCCCACGGACGCACTCGGGGCACTGGAAACCGACCGAGGCGTCGACCATGCACTCGGGGCAGATGGGGCGCTCGCAGCGGGTGCAGCGGACGCCGGCCTCGCGGTCCGGGTGCCGGTAGCAGGTGGGCACGCCCTGGGCGTTCTGTGGTTTCTGGTTCATGGGGTCGTCCATGTGGGGTCCCCTCATTTTTCCGTACGACGGCTGCGTGACGGCCACGTGAAAGCCCACCCGGCTTCCGCGTGGGCAACGCACCGCCCCGCGCCATGCTTACGGATGAGCGGGGCGTTTGGTTCCCTTCGCGGCTCTTCTGAGTCCTTTGGAGTGCCCTGGAATGCCTTGGGGACCCTTGGAGACCCTTGAAGTCCTCTGGAGCCCGCCGTGCGAGGCCGCTTCTGCTCAGCCCTTGCGGAACTCGACGGCCCCTCGGCCCTCGCGGGTCTCGATGACGACCGACTCGATGACGATGTCGCTGACGGGGCGCTTGGTGCCCGGGTTGGTACGGGTTCCCGCGATCGCGTCCACGACCTTCTGGCTGGCCACGTCGGTCACCTCGCCGAAGATGGTGTGCTTGCGGTTCAGCCAGGCCGTCGGGGCGACGGTGATGAAGAACTGGGAGCCGTTGGTCCCCGGGCCCGCGTTGGCCATGGCCAGCAGATACGGCTTGTCGAAGCGCAGGTCCGGGTGGAACTCGTCCTGGAACTGGTAACCGGGGTCGCCGGTGCCGTTGCCCAGCGGGTCACCGCCCTGAATCATGAAACCGCTGATCACCCGGTGGAAGACCGTGCCGTCGTAGAGCTTGTCCTTGGACTTCTCACCCGTGGCCGGGTTGGTCCACTCACGCTCACCGGTCGCGAGCTCGACGAAGTTCCGGACCGTCTTGGGCGCGTGATTCGGCAGCAGCCGCACCGCGATGTCGCCTTGGCTGGTCTTCAAGGTGGCGTAAAGCTGCTCGGCCACGATCTGCCTTCCGTTGCCTTGTGTGGGCACCGATCCTCGCACGCACGGCGCGAGGCACGGCCCGACTGACACCTCCGGCCGAATGCCCCGGAGCCGGTCTTGCAGAAAACCGGAGCCGGTCACCCAGAAAAGCAGTCGAGTAGTGCCGGGACGGGGGCACGGCACGACGATCCGTGGCATTGTCGTCACCAAGGTCCCGTTGAACCTTATTCATCCGCTATCTCACTTGATCGGCTCTTGTTAGTAGATCAACCCCGGAGTCCGTTTCCATGACCCGGATGCCTGCCCTCACATGCCTCAAAGTCCCCTGAGGGGCATGATCCCGTTAAGGGTGGAAAGGTGAACTGTGTCTTTCGGGGGACACCCTGCCCCCCTGAAGTACGCCACCGAGGAGGAGGAACCCGTGACCCGCATCGAAAGCGTGCGCGCCGCGACCGGCTCGGCGAAGGACAGCGTGCTGCACGCCGCGGAAGTGGTGGCGCCCTACGCCGACACGGCCAAGGACAGGGCCTCGCACTACGCGCAGGAAGCACGCGTACGGCTTGCGCCCAAGGTGTCCCAGGCCGCCGACCAGGCCCGCGTCCAGTACGACGTCCATCTGGCGCCGCGACTGGAGCAGGCCCGCGCTCATGTGCCGCCGAAGGTCGACCAGGCCGCGCACGACGCCGCTGTCCTTACCCGTAAAGCTGCCCGGCAGGCCGCCGACTACTCCCGCCCGAAAATCGAGCAGGCAGTGGCCGCGGCCGGTCCAGTACGCGAGGAGGCCGCGGCCCGGAGTGTCGCCGCACTGGCCGCGCTGCGCGGCCAGGTCTCACCTCAGGAGATCCAGAAACTGGTCCGCAAGCACGAGCGGCGGGCCCGGGTCGGCCGCGTCGCCAAGGGGCTGGCCATTCTGGGCATCCTGGCAGGCGGCGCTTTCGCCGCCTGGAAGTGGTGGGACAAGCAGGCCAACCCCGACTGGCTGGTCGAACCGCCCGCCGCGACCGAAGTACCGGCAAGTGACCGCCTGGCGTCGGTCGACGGCACCGGTCAGTCCGTCCTGGACCCCGAAGTCCAGGTCAAGGAAGCCGAGGAGGACGCGGCTGATCGCGACGAGCACCGCTGAGTCCGGCTTCGGCCATATGCGTCAACAGTGCTGTGGGGCAGGAGACTTGAGAGTCTCCTGCCCCACAGCACTGTTTCACGTGGAACCAGAAGCGCCCGTTTACGTACCCCGCGCACGATGACGTTTGCAACGACCCATGTGCGCAAGTTCCACACACATTCCACTAACGGAGCGCATTCTTCTGGTTACGTACCACCAAAGCGCCAGCTCACGCCGGGCACTCATATCGGCACAGTCCTCATGGACACGTCAGCGAGAGCTCTCACGGCACCGCCGCCCGATCGGACGCTCGACATCCATTTGCGCAATGAAATGCAAAGCCAGCAAATTATGTGACGTGACGCGCGCCACAGCGGGGCATGCAAAAACCGGCCAGCCGCCGCGAGGGCGTCTGGCCGGTCCGAGGTGTGGAGCCTAGGGGAGTCGAACCCCTGACATCTGCCATGCAAAGACAGCGCTCTACCAACTGAGCTAAGGCCCCGGAAGAGGAGCGTCCGGCAGTGGAAAACACATCCCACCGGGCACCGAGGACCAGAGTACCGGGTCACCCCCGGTATCTCGCAAAAAGATTGGGGGTCCCCGTGGGCAACCACTCTCCGTAAGATGCTCCACGTGGTTCGCTACAGCGAACCACGGTACTTGGGGAAGCGATGGGGAGACGCAATGGACGCCGCACAGCAGGAAGCAACCGCGAGAGCGCGGGAGCTGCAGCGGAACTGGTACGGGGAGCCACTGGGGGCGCTCTTCCGTAGGCTCATCGAGGATCTCGGGCTCAACCAGGCTCGTCTCGCGGGGGTACTGGGACTGTCCGCACCGATGCTGTCGCAGCTGATGAGCGGTCAGCGGGCCAAGATCGGCAACCCCGCGGTGGTCCAGCGGGTGCAACTCCTGCAAGACCTGGCGGGGCAGGTCGCGGACGGCAGTGTCAGCGCCGCCGAGGCGACCGAGCGGATGGACGAGATCAAGAAGTCGCAGGGGGGCTCGGTGCTCAGCAACACCACGCAGTCGACAAGCAGTTCAGGCGCGCCCACCGTCAAGCGGGTGGTTCGTGAGATCCAGTCGCTGCTGCGCTCGGTGGCGGCGGCAGGAGACATCATCGACGCTGCGGACACTCTCGCCCCGAGCCACCCGGAACTGGCAGAGTTCCTCCGGGTGTACGGCGCGGGCCGCACCTCCGACGCGGTCGCCCATTACCAGTCCCACCAGAACTGAGCCACCGCCCGGCCACCGGGGACTTCCACGCGGGGGTGCGTGGAAGTCCCCACCGCCGGACGCCGCACACGGCATCCGGCGGGTCTCCGGTACCGGGCTCGCCGGACACCTTTTGCGCGTCGGCGTCCCGTGAAGCCGGGAGCCGAGGGCCGAGGTACGGCCGCCCGACCGACTGCCGAAGGGGGAACGACGTACGACCATGGGTGAGGTCTTCGCCGGACGGTACGAACTGGTCGACCCCATCGGGCGCGGGGGAGTCGGTGCGGTCTGGCGCGCCTGGGACCACCGGCGGCGCCGTTATGTGGCCGCCAAGGTGCTGCAGCAGAGCGACGCACACGCGCTGCTGCGCTTCGTACGCGAGCAGGCCATGCGGATCGACCACCCGCATGTGCTCGCACCCGCCAGCTGGGCCGCCGACGACGACAAGGTCCTGTTCACCATGGATCTGGTCGCCGGGGGCTCGCTGGTCCATCTGATCGGTGACTACGGTCCGCTGCCCCCGTCGTTCGTCTGCACCCTGCTCGACCAGCTCCTCTCGGGGCTCACCGCGGTGCACGCGGAGGGGGTCGTGCACCGCGACATCAAGCCGGCCAACGTGCTGCTCGAAGCCACCGGCACGGGTCGGCCCCGGCTGCGCCTGTCCGACTTCGGCATCGCCATGCGCCTCGGCGAACCGCGGCTGACGGAGACCAACTACGTGGTGGGGACGCCCGGTTACCTGGCGCCCGAGCAACTGATGGGCGACGAGCCGGACTTCCCGGCCGACCTGTTCGCCGTGGGGCTGGTCGCCCTGTATCTGCTGGAGGGCGCCAAGCCGGACGCCAGGGCACTCATCGAGTACTTCCTGGCGAACGGCACTCCCGCGGCGCCCCGGGGCATTCCCGAGCCGCTGTGGCAGGTCGTGGCCGTGCTGTTGCAGCCGGACCCGGCCGCGCGGTTCCGCACCGCGACGGGGGCGCGCAAAGCGCTCGCCGCGGCCGCGGAGCTGCTGCCCGAGCCCGGCCCCGACGACGAACTCGTCGAGATCTTCGACCAACTCGGCCCGCTCCCGCCCGGATTCGGCACCGACGGACCGCTCAAGAGGGCTCCGGGGGTGACGGCGGCGCATGCCGTGCCTCAGCGGCCCGGCCGGGACGCCACCGGGAGCACGCCGTCCGGCGACGACTCCAGCTCCGGCCCCCGCCCGGAACGGCCGAACCAGCGCCCGAACCGACGGCACCACGACCCGGGTGCCGCGTCGGGGGCGGCATCGGGGGCCGCGCCGGGGACGGGCAGCACCGGTGCCGTGCGGCCGGCCGAAGACTGCGGTGAGGTAAGGCCGACCACAGGCTCCAGCCACATACCCCCTGAGCCCGATTCCGGTCCCCCGCAGCCCGGGCCGCCCACGCCCCTTCCCCCACCGCCGAACTCCGCGCCCCTCCCGCCGCAACCGGCATCAGCTCCCGGTTCCGCTCCCGGCCCCGTACAGATGCCGCCGCTGCCCGACGCGACGCCCTCGCGCTCCTTCACCATGTCGGACACCGGCAGTTTCCATCTGCCGCCGCCCCGGCCGTCCACGCCCGTCAGGCCCCAGCCCCTTCCCGAGCGGCCGCCCACTCCCCCCGCCTCGGTCGCGCTCCCGTCGCCGGCCTACGCCCCGCACCTCGAACCCACGCGTGTGCCCTCTCCCCGCCCGTCCGCGGCCCCCGCCGCCTCGGTGCAGCACCACGCGTACGCCTCCGCCGGTGCGCACACCGCTCCAGCCGCGCAGGTTCACACCCGGCCACAGGCGATTTCCCGGCGTCGTCGCAGGCGCCCCAAGCGCCCGGGCCCGCCGGCGAAGGTCGCCGTGCCGGTCCTGCTCCTCGCGCTGGCCTGCTTCGCGGTGGGCTTCTGGGCACTGGCACAGCTCTGACTACCAGGCCCGCGGCGGGCCGTACTCCCCTCGTACGACGGGAGCCGCCCCCATCGCCGCGCCGTCGGACACCGCCCGGCGGCGGGCCACCGCCGTCCACACCACGAGCGCCAGCACCAGCAGGCTCCCCGTGCCGATCCCGCCCACGGCGACCAGCGTCATCGTGCCGTCGTCACCGGTTCGCGCACCGTCGGCGCCCGTCTCCGCGGCCCCCGTGCCACCGCCCGTGGCCCCTCCGGACGCGCTTCCCGTCGTACCGCCCGGCACGTTTGCGGTGCTGCCCCCCGCCCCGGCGGCCGCCTCCTCCCGGTCCTGCCGGGTCACCTCGAACACACCGCTCGGCTCGGCCTGCCCCGCGTACGACGGACCGGAACCCGCCGTACCGCTCACCCGCACGCGCAGCGTCAGCCCGAACGGCCCCTTCCCGAACTTGTCCGCGACGGGAGCGCCGAGATGCACCGCGAGGTAGTACCAGCCCGCGAAGCGCATCCCGCTCACCCGGTTCTGCACGGCGTGCCGGTTGTCGTAGGCGACGGGAGGCAGCGGATCGAGCGCGGCCGAGGTCTGGTCGCCGCTGTAGCCGGAGCCCACGTCGTCGACGTATCCGCGTACCGGGTTGTAGAGCGACATGGTGAGCGCGGTGCCCACAAAGCCGTCGCCGCCGGTCGAACTGCCCGTCTCCGCGGTGGCGTAGAGCTGTTGCCCCCAGTCGACGGGCACCTTGTAGAACAGTGTCTGTCCGGGCCGGACCGCGTCCTTCCAGACCCCTTGCCCGAGGGCGGCCGCCGAGGCGAAGCCGGCGCCTCCCGCGCGGCGCGTCGCGTCGCCCACGAGGGCTTGCGGGGAGGCGGAGTTCCATGCCTCGGGCGCGCTCGTCGCACCGGAGCCCGCCGCTTTCTTGAGGGCGGGTTCGGACACGTAGTCGAGTTCCAGGTCCCAGTCGCCCGGCGCGGATCCGGGCGTGGTGCGGCGTTCGACGACCACGTAGTACGTCCCCGCCTGCTTGCACAGATACGTGTCGGGCCCGACTTCGCGCGACGCCCACGCGGCGATCGGGTGCGGGCTCTGCGTGGCGCCGAAGTGGGCGGCCCCGGTGGAGCAGGTATGGCTGTCGGCATCCTGCACGGACACTTTGAGGCCGTCCGACGAGGTGACGGTCGCCGCCGTCCCGGGGACCGCGGTCACGGAGACGTACGCGTCGGCGGTGGCGTCGAGTTCGAGGCGGTAGTAGAGCTTGCCGCCATCACGTACGGCGCTCCTGTAGGTCCCTCCGGGCTCGAGCCGTACGGCGTCCGTGGTGCCGGTGGCGCCCTTCACCGTTCGCGCGTCCTCGGCGAAGGCGTACGGCGTCGGCGTGCCGGCCGCCGTCGCCGTCTGGGGCAGCGCCACCGTGACGCACAGGGCCGCTCCGGCCGCCGCCGCCAGCGCCCGGCCGCGTCGCAGCACCCCGTGCCACCCCGCCGCGCGTCGCGCTTCCGTACGCCACCACCCCGTGCGCCGCCCCATGACGCGCCCCCTCGCCGTAGCCCGGACCGTCGACCATCCTGCCCCGCCCGTCACGCGGCCGCCCGCGCATTCCTCCCGAGCGGCCGAAACGATCCTCTCCACGGGGCCGGAATTTGCCGTCGCAAGCATTTGCTTTGCCATCGTGAACCCGGGTGCCCGCCACGAGCCGCGCCGCCGCCCCCGTACAACACAAAGCCCCGACCGCACCGGCGGTCGGGGCCTGCTCTGAGACTGTTGTCTGTGGCTACTCACGAACCCGTGGGCACGGAGTCAGTCGCCTCCGTCCACAGATCCTGCTCGGCGCGATCCGCCTGGATCTGGCGGTACACGAGGAGCCCGCCGATGGCGGCCAGTGCGACCAGGAGAAGCTTCTTCACCGCGCGACCTCGTCTTTCTTTGACGTAGGGGACCTCTGGCGCCCGACTATACACACCGACCGATATCGATCGGTGACCTGCATCGGCCCCCAACTGCCGCCCGGAATACAGCTGTCCGGCCGGAGGGCGTCATTCTGATCTCAGGGTGATCACACGTCACAGACTGTGACTTTCCGTGCTCTTCCTTGCTTTCAGGGACTTTCCAGGCCCCTTGCGTCCATCCGAGTGGTGTTGATCGGAAGATCGACGCGCCGCGGGCGTCGGTCCACCACTTCGCGGCCCCCATACACATCATGAGGAAAGTACGCAAATCGCCCGACCCGAAAGTGAGGGGCCATGGCCCAGAACAAGGTCATGAAGCTGTGGACCGCCATCGTCACCGCCTTCCTGGCGCTGTGCACGACGCTCGGACTCATCACGACGACCGCCGCCGCGGCTGTACCGCAGAGCGGGACCACGCGCAACGGCAACGCCACCGTGACCGCACCGGCGATGTTGTCCCACGGGATGTGGTCCTACGCCCGGTCCCTGCCCCCCACGATGAAGCAGCGCATCCGCGCCGAGGCGCACGGCTCCTCCCCGAGCTGCCGCCACCGCCCGACCTCGGACGACACCGCCACGGACACCGCCGCCCTGCGCGCCCAGGAGACCCCCGCCGAGCCGGACGCGCCCCTGCGGCACTGAGCACGCCGCTCTCCGCCCCGACCGACCGATCGACGCGATCGTCCGACCTCCTGACGTAGCGGCGAACTTGCGTACAACGCGACACAGGAAGACCCCAGGAACGAAGGCCCGGCACCTCGGAAGAGGTGCCGGGCCTTCATCGTGCCCGACACTTTCTCCGTGTCGCCGTGCCCGACACCTTCTCCGTGTCTGTATGCCCGACGCCTTCTCCGCCCGGCGCCGGCCGCTGAGGTCCCGCGTTGCCCGACACTGTTCGTGCGGCGCCGATGCCGGTGCTGATGTCAGCCGTAGACGCCAAAGACCCCCAACCATGACTGGTTGGGGGTCTCTGTGCTGGTGGGGCTAACAGGATTTGAACCTGTGGCCTCATCCTTATCAGGGATGCGCTCTAACCAACTGAGCTATAGCCCCGCCGCGCCTTGCGGTGTATGTCCCGCGCGCTGACCTCTGAAGATTAGCGCACGACGTGGCCAGTCCCAAAATCGATAGTTCCCGGGACCTCGCAGGCGCCGTTCACAGGCTCGACAACGTTTACTCGTCCTCGGCCAGCGTCAGCTCGATGCCGCCCACGGTGGCCGCGGAGAGGTTGTAGATGAACGCGCCGAGGGTCGCCAGCGCGGTCGCGAGGACGACGTCGATGACCGCGATGATCGTCGTGAACGTCAGAACGTGCGGCAGCGACAGGTACGCCTGCAGATCGAAGCCGTTGGCCTCGTTCGAGCCGGTGGCCTCGGAGATCGTGCCGCCGACGGTGGAGAAGACGCCCATCGCGTTCATGACCATCCACAGCACCGCTGATGCCACGATCGTGCAGATGCCCAGCGCGATGGAGAGCAGGAAGCTGACCTTCATCACCGACCACGGGTCGGCCTTGGCCACCCGCAGCCGCGCCTTGCGCGTACGGGGCGCGGTGCGCGCGCCGGTGCGGGGGCGGCGTACGGCACCCGCCGGAGCCGGCTGGTAGGCCTGCGGCGGGTGGTACGGCCCCGCGGGCTGCGGCTGGCGCTCCCCCGGCAGCGGAGAGCCCGCCGCAGTGGCGGCGGAGGCCGGAGCCTGGGCCGGTGCGCCGGCCGACGCGGCACCCGGCGCGGCCGGGCCCGCTCCAGCCTTGGGCTGCTGGGCCTGCGGGCCTCGGGTGTCCGTCACAGTTCCCCCCTGGGATCCATGAGAATCATGGGAGTCAGTCGAATCCGTGGCGGAGCCACGGCCGCCGTCCGTTTCCGTACCGGTTTCCGTACCGGTCGCTCCGGCGCCCGTGGCTCCGCTCACGATGACTCACTCCTCGCTACTCGTCCGAGGACTGCTCGCCCTCGTCCGTACCGGCGGCCTCGATGCCCTCGGTGGTCTCGTCCACGGCATCGCCACCGTCGACTTCCTCCGCCTCGCGGCCGGCCTCGGCATTACGAGCGATGCCGACGACGGCATCGCGCTTGCCCAGGTTGATCAGTTGGACGCCCATGGTGTCACGGCCCGTCTCCCTGACCTCGTTGACTCGCGTACGAATCACACCACCGGACAGCGTGATGGCGAGGATCTCGTCGGTCTCCTCGACCACCAGCGCGCCGACGAGCGAGCCGCGGTCCTCGACGATCTTGGCGGCCTTGATACCGAGGCCACCGCGACCCTGGACGCGGTACTCGTCGACGGCGGTCCGCTTCGCGTACCCACCGTCTGTGGCAGTGAACACGAACGTACCGGGTCGAACAACATTCATCGAGAGCAGCTCGTCCCCCTCACGGAAACTCATGCCCTTGACGCCCGAGGTGGCACGGCCCATGGGCCGTAGCGCCTCGTCGGTCGCGGTGAACCTGATCGACTGTGCCTTCTTGCTGATCAGAAGCAGGTCGTCCTCGGCCGATACGAGTTCGGCTCCGATCAGTTCGTCGTCGGAACCGTCCTCCGTCTCACGGAGGTTGATCGCGATGACACCGCCGGAGCGGGGCGAATCGTAATCCTTCAGAGGCGTCTTCTTGACCAGCCCGCCCTTGGTGGCGAGCACCAGGTAGGGCACCGCTTCGTAGTCGCGGATCGCGAGGATCTCGGCGATCGCCTCGTCCGGCTGGAAGGCCAGCAGGTTGGCGACGTGCTGGCCTCGCGCGTCCCGGCCGGCGTCCGGGAGTTCGTACGCCTTCGCGCGGTAGACGCGGCCCTTGTTGGTGAAGAACAGCAGCCAGTGGTGCGTCGTCGACACGAAGAAGTGGTCGACGATGTCGTCCTGCTTCAGCTTCGTACCGCGTACGCCCTTGCCGCCGCGCTTCTGCGAACGGTAGTCCTCGGTCTTGGTCCGCTTGATGTAGCCACCGCGCGTGATGGTGACGACGATGTCCTCTTCGGCGATGAGGTCCTCGATGGACATGTCGCCGTCGAAGGGCACCAGCTTGGAGCGGCGGTCGTCGCCGTACTTCTCGACGATCGCGGCGAGTTCCTCGCTGATGATGCCGCGCTGGCGCACGGGCGAAGCGAGGATCGCGTTGTACTCGGTGATCTTCGCCTGGAGCTCGTCGTGCTCCTGAATGATCTTCTGACGCTCCAGGGCGGCCAGCCGGCGCAGCTGCATCTCGAGGATGGCGTTGGCCTGGATCTCGTCGATCTCCAGGAGGCCCATCAGGCCCTCGCGTGCGATCTCGACGGTGTCACTGCGCCGGATCAGCGCGATGACCTCGTCGATGGCGTCCAGGGCCTTGAGGAGGCCGCGCAGGATGTGCGCGCGCTCCTCGGCCTTGCGGAGCCGGAACTTCGTACGGCGGACGATGACCTCGATCTGGTGCGTCACCCAGTGGCGGATGAACGCGTCCAGGGAGAGGGTGCGCGGCACGCCGTCGACGAGCGCCAGCATGTTGGCGCCGAAGTTCGTCTGCAGGTCGGTGTGCTTGTACAGGTTGTTCAGGACGACCTTGGCGACCGCGTCCCGCTTCAGGACGATGACCAGGCGCTGGCCGGTGCGCGAGGACGTCTCGTCGCGGACGTCGGCGATGCCGCCGACCTTGCCGTCCTTCACGAGGTCGGCGATCTTCTGCGCGAGGTTGTCGGGGTTGACCTGGTAGGGGAGCTCGGTGACCACCAGGCACTGGCGGTTCTGGATCTCCTCGACCTCGACGACCGCGCGCATCGTGATGGAGCCACGGCCCGTGCGGTACGCCTCCTCGATGCCCTTGCGGCCCACTACGAGGGCACCACTCGGGAAATCGGGGCCCTTGATGCGCTCGATCAGCGCGTCCAGGAGCTCCTCGTGGGAGGCCTCGGGGTTCTCCAGGTACCACTGGGCGCCGGACGCCACCTCGCGCAGATTGTGCGGCGGGATGTTGGTCGCCATGCCGACCGCGATTCCCGCCGAGCCGTTGATCAGCAGGTTCGGGAAGCGGGCGGGCAGAACGGTCGGCTCCTGCGAGCGGCCGTCGTAGTTGTCCGTGAAGTCGACGGTCTCCTCGTCGATGTCGCGGACCATCTCCATCGACAGCGGCATCATCTTGCACTCGGTGTACCGCATGGCGGCCGCGGGGTCGTTGCCCGGAGAACCGAAGTTGCCGTTGGAGTCCACCAGCGGCATCCGCATCGACCACGGCTGCGCGAGGCGGACCAGCGCGTCGTAGATCGAGGAGTCGCCGTGCGGGTGGTAGTTGCCCATGACGTCGCCGACGACACGGGCGCACTTGTAGAAGCCCTTCTCGGGCCGGTAGCCGCCGTCGTACATGGCGTACAGCACACGGCGGTGGACGGGCTTGAGACCGTCCCGTACGTCGGGCAGCGCGCGCGACACGATGACGGACATCGCGTAGTCGAGGTACGAGCGCTGCATCTCGGTCTCGAGCCCGACGGGCTCGACACGCAGGGCGATCTCGCCCTCTTCTTCAGGAGTGCTCGGAGTGTTCTCGTCGGTCATTGCTGGTGAAGATCCTTCCTGATGCGGTCAGCTGAGACCGACTCAGATGTCGAGGAAGCGGACGTCCTTGGCGTTGCGCTGGATGAACGCGCGGCGAGCCTCGACGTCCTCGCCCATCAGGACCGAGAACAGGTCGTCGGCCTGGGCGGCGTCATCGAGGGTGACCTGGCCGAGGACGCGGTGCTCCTGGTCCATCGTCGTGATGCGCAGTTCCTCGGCGTTCATCTCACCGAGACCCTTGAAGCGCTGGATCGAGTCTTCCCTGACGCGCTTGCCCGCCTGGCGGCCGAGCTCGATCAGGGCGTCGCGCTCGCGGTCCGAGTACGCGTACTCGAAGTCGTCCCGGCCCCACTTGAGCTTGTAGAGCGGCGGGCGGGAGAGGAACACGTGCCCGGCCTCGACCAGCGGCCGCATGAAGCGGAACAGGAAGGTCAGCAGCAGGGTGTTGATGTGCTGGCCGTCGACGTCGGCGTCCGCCATCAGGATGATCTTGTGATAGCGGAGCTTCTCGATGTCGAAGTCCTCGTGGACTCCGGTACCGAAGGCGGAGATCAGCGCCTGGATCTCCTGGTTCTGCAGGATCTTGTCGATCCGCGCCTTCTCGACGTTGAGGATCTTTCCTCGGATCGGGAGGATCGCCTGGTACTGCGGGTTGCGGCCGGACTTGGCCGAACCGCCGGCGGAGTCACCCTCGACGATGAAGATCTCGCACTTGGTGGGGTCGTTCGACTGGCAGTCGGAGAGCTTGCCCGGCAGGGACGCCGACTCAAGGAGGCCCTTGCGGCGGGTGAGGTCACGCGCCTTGCGGGCCGCCACGCGCGCGGTGGCCGCCTGGATCGACTTGCGGATGATGTCCGCGGCCTCGTTCGGGTTGCGGTCCAGCCAGTCGTTGAGGTGCTCGTAGACCGCCTTCTGGACGAAGGTCTTCGCCTCCGTGTTGCCCAGCTTGGTCTTTGTCTGGCCCTCGAACTGCGGCTCGCTCAGCTTGACCGAGATGATCGCGGTCAGACCCTCGCGGATGTCGTCGCCCGTGAGGTTGTCGTCCTTCTCGCGCAGCAGCTTCTTGTCGCGCGCGTACTTGTTGATCAACGAGGTCAGCGCCGCGCGGAAGCCCTCCTCGTGCGTGCCGCCCTCGTGGGTGTGGATGATGTTGGCGAAGGAGTACACGCCCTCGGTGTAGCCGCTGTTCCACTGCATCGCGACCTCGAGGGACAGGCTCTTGTCCCTGTCCTCGGCCTCGAGGTCGATGACGGTGGGGTGCACCGCGTCTCCCTTGCGGGAGTTGAGGTACTTCACGAAGTCGACGATGCCGCCCTCGTAGTGGTACGTGACGGTCTTGACCTCGTCCTTCTCGTCCGCACCCGCCTCGTCCGCCCCGGCGGTGGCCTTCGCCGACTCGCGCTCATCAGTGAGTTTGATCGTCAAACCCTTGTTGAGGAACGCCATCTCCTGGAAGCGCCGTGAGAGCGTCTCGAAGGAGTATTCGGTGGTCTCGAAGATGTCCGCGTCGGCCCAGAAGGTGACCGAGGTGCCGGTCTCGTCCGTAGCCTCGTTCTGGGAGAGCGGGGCTGTCGGGACGCCCATCTTGTATTCCTGCGTCCAGCGGAAGCCGTCGGTCTTGACCTCGACGGAGACCTTGCTCGACAGGGCGTTCACGACGGACACGCCGACGCCGTGCAGACCGCCGGAGACCGCGTAGCCGCCGCCGCCGAACTTGCCGCCCGCGTGCAGGACCGTCAGCACGACCTCGAGGGCCGGCTTCCCCTCGGAGGGGACGATGCCCACGGGGATGCCACGGCCGTTGTCGATGACGCGCACGCCACCGTCGGCGAGGATCGTGATGTCGATCGTGTCCGCGTGGCCGGCCAGCGCCTCGTCGACGGAGTTGTCCACGACCTCGTACACAAGGTGGTGAAGTCCGCGCTCACCGGTCGAGCCGATGTACATACCGGGTCGCTTGCGGACCGCGTCCAGACCCTCGAGGACGGTGATGGCGCTGGCGTCGTACGAGGCTGTGACTTCGCCGTTCGAGGCTGCGACCTCGCCGATCGAGGTGTTGGCCTCGCCGTTGCCGGCGTCGGTGGACGGGATGTTCTCGTTGGGGTTGCCGGAATCGGCCACGAAGCGCCCTTTCTGGCACAGCACAAGCCGATCTCCCGGCGGGTGGCCGGAGCGGCTGCGGCGTGTTGCGTTGGTAAGCCTTAGTCAGCGTTGCACACCATTTCCCGAAGGTCCCCACTAGTGGGGCGGGATTAGCTTCCAGTCTACCGGTAGCGCCGACAGTGATGGGGGTTTGCCGGTACCTGAGTCCGCATGTGCCGCCCTCAACCGGTCTCGGCCGACTCCCCATATACGGAACGGGGCTCCAAGAGGCTCACAGAGGCACTCAGCGCTTCCGGGTGTCAACCCTTGGCTACTGCGGAGTCAGGAAGATCTTCGCAACCGCACGCGGTCGGCCCCGGCCGACGGCGTGGGCCGGTCGTGGCAAGCGATGAGCGACGACTCGGGGCCGGTCCCGGGCGGCTCCGAGCGAGGGCTCCGCGGTCCTGATTCAGCCGGAGCCGAGGGCTCCGCCGTCGTCCTGGTTCGGCCGGGGGCCGACAGCTCGCCGTACCGGTCGGCGGGGGGCCAATGGCCAGGACCCGTTCCGTGTCCGCCGGCCGCGGACCACTGTTCGAGCCGGTCCCAGGCGGCTCCGAAGGTCGGTCAGGGCCCGGTGCCGGGCAGGCCCGGACAGCGGCCAGGGCCTGCCCCAGGTCCGCCGCGAACGGCGGCTCAGGCCGGTCCTGATCAGCTCTGGAGGGACGGCGGGACCCGGCCCGATCACCCGTTGCCGACGGGCTCGAGCCGCTGCCGGTCACCCGTAGGTGTCGCCGGGGCCCGTGCTCCCAGGGGCGCGCAGGGGGCCGTAACGGCGGGCGGGGCCGCCGGGCCCCTGCACCTTGAGCAGCCGCACGGTGCCGTGCCCGAGGTCCTCGTTGAGGCGGGCGACCAGCTGCGGGGCCAGCAGCCGAAGCTGCGTCGCCCAGGCCGTGGAGTCGCACTGCACGGTCAGAACACGCTCGTCCTCGTCGTACCGCTGCGGCACACAGTGCTTGGCGAGGTCCTCCCCGACGATCTGCGGCCAGCGCCCCATCACCCCGCCCACCGCGGCCGGGGTCTCCCAGCCACGCTCCGTGAGCAGCCGGTTGATCGCCGCGCCGAGCGCCATGGGGTCGCGGCCGTCGGCGCGCGCGCCGGAGCGCAGGCCGCCGCGCCGCGCCTGCCTCTTCTGCTGTGCGGCGTCCCCACGCGCGCGTGCCTGCTCCTTGGCCGCTCTGAGCGCCACGCGCGCGAGGTCCACTCCGGAGGGTTCGGGCGTCTTCTTCGAAGGCTCGGGAGTCTGTGCGGGGGTGTCGCTCATACGCGCTCCACGGTCCCCTCGGACACGGTGTACCGCGTTCCCGCCAGGACCCCCGGCACGTCGTCGTCGACCGCGGCGGTCACCAGCACCTGCTCTCCCGGGGCGACGAGTTCCGCGAGGCGCTCTCTTCTGCGGGTGTCCAGCTCGGCGAAGACGTCGTCGAGGACGAGCACCGGCTCGTTCCCCTCGGCGCGCAGGAGGTCGTACGACGCCAGGCGCAGCGCCAGCGCGTACGACCAGGACTCGCCGTGTGACGCGTATCCCTTTGCCGGAAGCTGGCCGAGCTTGAGGAGAAGTTCGTCACGTTGGGGACCCACCAGGGTGACGCCCCTCTCGATCTCCTGCTTGCGGGCCTCGGCGAGCGCGGCCATCAACTGCTCGTAGAGGGCGTCCCGCGTGTGGGCCTCACCCGGGGCGGACGGCTTGTACTCCAGGGCGATCGGGCCGCCGCCGGGTGCCAGCTGTTCGTACGCCTTGTCGGCGAGCGGCTGGAGCGCGGCGATCAGGTCCAGGCGCTGGGCGAGCAGTTCGGCGCCGGCGCGGGCGAGGTGCTGGTCCCACACGTCGAGGGTGGACAGATCCATGGAACGGCCGCCGTGCCGGCGGGCCAGCGCGGCCGTCTTGAGGAGGGTGTTGCGCTGCTTGAGGACCCGCTCGTAGTCGGAACGGACGCCGGCCATGCGCGGGGAGCGGGCGGTGATCAGCTCGTCGAGGAAACGGCGCCGCTCCCCGGGGTCGCCCTTGATCAGCGCGAGGTCCTCCGGGGCGAACAGGACAGTACGTACGATGCCCAGCACGTCACGGGGTCTGACCTGCGAGGACCTGTTGATGCGAGCGCGATTGGCCTTGCCCGGGTTCAGCTCCAGCTCGACGAGCTGCCGGCGCTCGTCCTGCCGGACCTGGGCCCGGATGATCGCGCGTTCGGCGCCCATGCGGACCAGGGGCGCGTCGGACGAGACCCGGTGGCTGCCGAGGGTGGCGAGATAGCCGACCGCCTCGACGAGGTTCGTCTTGCCCTGCCCGTTGGGTCCCACGAAGGCGGTGACGCCCGGGTCGAGCGGGACCTCGACCCGGGCGTACGAGCGGAAGTCGGCCAGCGACAGATGCGTGACGTGCATGGTCGTTCGCCGACCTCCCCCAGGGTGTGGATCCACGGCCCGTCGGCCCGTGGATCTGTGGATTACTTCTTCTCGACCGCGTGGCCGCCGAACTGGTTCCGCAGCGCGGCGATCATCTTCATCTGCGGCGAATCGTCCTGCCGCGAGGCGAACCGCGCGAACAGCGACGCCGTGATCGCCGGCAGCGGGACCGCGTTGTCGATGGCGGCCTCCACCGTCCAGCGGCCCTCGCCGGAGTCCTCGGCGTAGCCGCGCAGCTTCTCCAGGTGCTCGTCCCCGTCGAGGGCGTTGACCGCCAGGTCGAGCAGCCAGGAACGGATGACCGTGCCCTCCTGCCAGGACCTGAAGACCTCGCGGACGTCCGTGACCGAGTCGACCTTCTCGAGCAGCTCCCAGCCTTCGGCGTAGGCCTGCATCATGGCGTACTCGATGCCGTTGTGGACCATCTTCGAGAAGTGGCCCGCGCCGACCTTGCCCGCGTGTACGGCGCCGAAGTCGCCCTCGGGCTTGAGCGCGTCGAAGATCGGCTGCACCTTGGCGATGTTCTCGGCGTCGCCGCCGTACATCAGCGCATAGCCGTTCTGCAGGCCCCAGACGCCGCCGGAGACGCCGCAGTCGACGAACCCGATGCCCTTGGCGGCCAGCTCCTCCGCGTGCTTCTCATCGTCCGTCCAGCGCGAGTTCCCGCCGTCCACGACGATGTCGCCGGGCTCCAGGAGCTCGCCCAGCTCGTCGACGGTGGACTGCGTCGCGGCACCGGCGGGGACCATCACCCACACCACGCGCGGGCCCTTGAGCTTGCCCACAAGCTCTTCGAGGCTGTGGACATCGGCGACGTCCGGGTTGCGGTCGTATCCGATGACGGTGTGACCTGCGCGGCGGATCCGCTCGCGCATGTTGCCGCCCATCTTGCCGAGGCCGACGAGACCGAGCTCCATCAGTTGTTCCTTAGGTTGCGACGTGGCATGAGGGCACTGCGTACCCGCGAAAGGCACTTTCGTACCCGCGTCCGAGCCTAAACCCGGACGCTCATGCACACCTGTGGGCATACGCGCTCATACGTACGCCCTCACCTGCGGCGTCATCCGAGGGGGCGCGGCGCGCCGCCGGGCGCGACGGGGTCCGGCCGGGCGTCTGCCCGGCCAGGCCGCCGGGCATCAGCCGCTGAGGCGCACCGGCATGATCAGGTACTTGTAGGCCTCGTCCGCCTCGGCGTCCACGGCCGGCTTGCCGGACAGCAGAGCGGGCTTCGTGGACGTCGTGAAGGAGAGCTGTGCCACCGGGGAGTCGATGGCGCTCAGGCCGTCCAGCAGGAAGGTCGGGTTGAAGGCGATGGAGATGTCGTCGCCGTCCAGCTGCGCGTCGACCCTTTCCACAGCCTGTGCGTCGTCGCTGGAGCCCGCCTCCAGGATGAGCACGCCCTGCTCGAAGCTGAGCCGCACCGGGGTGTTGCGCTCGGCGACGAGGGCCACGCGCTTGACGGCCTCCACGAAGGGGGCGGTCTCGATGACGGCGATGGAGTTGAACTCCGTCGGGAACAGCGTGCGGTACTTCGGGAGGTCACCCTCCAGCAGACGCGTGGTCGTACGCCGCCCCGCGCCCTCGAAGCCGATCAGGCCCTCGCCCGACCCCGAGCCGGACAGCGCCAGGGTGACGCTGTCGCCGCTGGTGAGCGCCTTGGCGGTGTCCAGGAGGGTCTTGGCGGGCACCAGGGCGACCGCGGACGCATCCGGGTTCTCCGGCTTCCACAGGAACTCGCGGACCGCGAAGCGGTAGCGGTCGGTGGACGCCAGGGTGACCGTGTCGCCCTCGATCTCGATGCGCACACCGGTGAGGACGGGCAGCGTGTCGTCGCGCCCGGCGGCGATGGCCACCTGGGCGGCGGCGGACGCGAAGACCTCACCGGGGACGGTGCCCGTGGCGTTCGGCATCTGCGGGAGCGCCGGGTACTCCTCCACCGGCAGGGTGTGGAGGGTGAAGCGGGAGGAGCCGCAGACCACCGTCGCCCGTACACCGTCTGTGGAAATCTCCACCGGCCGGTTGGGGAGGGCGCGACAGATGTCGGCGAGCAGACGGCCCGACACGAGGACCGTGCCGTCCTCCTCGACCTCCGCCTCCACCGACACGCGTGCGGAGACCTCGTAGTCGAAGCTGGAGAGGCTGAGAGCCCCGTCCTCGGCCCTCAGCAGGAGGCCGGCGAGGACAGGCGCCGGCGGTCGTGCCGGGAGGCTGCGAGCCGCCCAGGCCACTGCCTCCGCGAGTACGTCGCGTTCCACCCGGATCTTCACCGTAAGCCGCCTCCTGCTATTGCCGGCGCTCTCGCCCTGCCTGGCCTTCGTCGTCTGACTCGGTGTCGTCGATCCCTGTGAGGGGCAGGACACCGGTGACCAGTCTGACGCACCGCACTGACAGTCGTTGCCGCCCTGGGTCAAGTCGCGTCGAGCGGCAGCCGGGGCCGAGACAGCGAGTTGTGCACAGGGCCCCCTTCGAAGCGGATTCCCAGCTCTCTCTAGTTGGGAGTAGTAGTAGGGCCTGTGGAAACCGTGGATAACCTCGTTTTCGCAGGTCAGGCCCCAAATTTTGTCCACTGACCCTGTGGGTGGAGGCGGTGGACAACCGGGGTCATCTGTGGACAGCGAAAAGTTCTGCACACTCGATGCACAGGCTTGGGGCACTTCTCCCCAACGCCGTCCCCAGCTTTACCCACGTTCCCCACAGGCCAACCCGGCACCTTGGTGTGACGCCTTTCACTCGACACGGTGAGCAGGCGCGTCGCGTTGCCGAACAGTGGACAGCCGTGTGGAGAAGCTGGGTTTTGCTGGGGACAACGGGGCTCAGCCTGTGGGCCGCCGGTGGACAACTTGGTGCACAGGCTGTGGATCATCACTCTGTCCACAGTCTGTGGAGATCTTCTGTCCACCAATCCACAAGCTGTTGAGCTGGGACGATGGTCTTTTAACAGCACACCCTGTGGACACGATCTGGACAACTTCCCAGTCCCCAGGGTGTGGACGCGAGAAAGTCCGCATATCTGTGGAGGGCGGCCGTAACTCGGCTCGTATTCGAACAGCGGGTGGACGGTGCACGGCCCGTCGGCGCCCCGCACGCGGCCTCGGAAGCGGCGAAGAACGTCCTTGAGAGCGGCGAAAGACGCCTCAGGACCGGCGAAAGACGTCCTGGGGAACGGCGCTGAACGCTCTCGGAAGCAGTGAGCGGGCCTTTGGGAGTAGCGAGCGGGCCTTCGAAGCGGGCCTTCGGCAGCAGCAGGCGGAGGACGCCTTGCCGCCCTCGGAGAGGCCGAAGGGGCCCTTGGGAAGACGAAGAGGGCGCCCTCGGGAATCGTCCCGGGGCGCCCTCAGCGACGTGCTGCGGTGGCTGTCAGCCGTTCTTGATGCGGTTGGTCAGCTCGGTGACCTGGTTGTAGATGGAGCGCCGCTCGGCCATCAGCGCGCGGATCTTGCGGTCGGCGTGCATGACGGTCGTGTGGTCGCGGCCGCCGAACTGGGCGCCGATCTTCGGCAGGGAGAGGTCCGTCAGCTCGCGGCACAGGTACATGGCGATCTGGCGGGCGGTCACCAGGGCGCGCCCGCGCGAGGTGCCGCACAGGTCCTCCACCGTCAGCCCGAAGTAGTCGGCCGTGGCCGCCATGATCGCGGGCGCGGTGATCTCCGGTGCCGAGTCCTCGCCGCCCGGGATCAGGTCCTTGAGGACGATCTCCGTCAACCCAAGGTCCACCGGCTGCCGGTTGAGCGACGCGAACGCCGTCACCCGGATCAGCGCGCCCTCCAGCTCACGGATGTTGCGGGAGATCCGCGAGGCGATGAACTCCAGCACCTCCGGCGGGGCGTTGAGCTGCTCCTGCACCGCCTTCTTACGAAGGATCGCGATACGGGTCTCCAGCTCGGGCGGCTGGACGTCGGTGATCAGACCCCACTCGAAACGGTTCCGCAGCCGGTCCTCCAGGGTCACCAGCTGCTTCGGCGGCCGGTCGCTGGAGAGCACGATCTGCTTGTTCGCGTTGTGGAGCGTGTTGAAGGTGTGGAAGAACTCCTCCTGCGTCGACTCCTTGTCCGCCAGGAACTGGATGTCGTCGACCAGAAGGATGTCCATCTCCCGGTACCGCTTGCGGAAGCTGTCGCCCTTGCCGTCGCGGATGGAGTTGATGAACTCGTTGGTGAACTCCTCGGAGCTCACGTACCGCACACGCGTGCCCGGGTAGAGGCTGCGCGCGTAGTGCCCGATCGCGTGCAGCAGGTGCGTCTTGCCGAGCCCCGACTCCCCGTAGATGAAGAGGGGGTTGTACGCCTTCGCCGGCGCCTCGGCGACGGCGACCGCGGCGGCGTGCGCGAAGCGGTTCGAGGCACCGATGACGAAGGTGTCGAAGAGGTATTTGGGGTTCAGGCGCGCGGTGGGCTCGCCGGGTCCGGTGGCCGGCGCGGGCTGCGCGGCCAGCGGACCGGGGGCGCCGCTGGAGGCGGGCAGCGCGGAACCGACCGGGCCGCCGCGGTGCACATGACCACTGCCGGGGGACGAGTCCGGGATGTTGCGGCGATCGGGACGCTTGTCGTAGTCGGACCGCTGCTGGTCGTAGTCCGCTCGCTGCTGCTCGTACGAGGGCCGGTCATGGTCGTATGACGGCCGGTCATGGTCGTACGAGGGCCGGTCCTGGTCGTACGACGGACGGTCCATCGACTGCGGGCGGTAGTCCTGCGACGGCGACGCGTACGGGTCGCGCTCGGGGAAGCCGAGGCGCTGCTGCTGCCAGCCGTAGTCGTCCTGCGACGGCCGCGGCCAGGCGCCCGGCTCGGGGCGCTGGTAGTCCGGGTACGCGGGCCGCGCGGTCGGGAGCTGGTCCCCGCGGGACGGAGGCAGCTGGTCGCCGGGGCCGCCCTGGTGGCGGTCGTTGTGGCCCTGCCGGTGGTCGTCGGCGCGGTGACGACCGTACCCCTCGTATCCCTCGCGCCCCCGGCTCTCGTACGGGTCACGGCCCTGGCCGGGGCCGGAGGGGAGCTCGGGCTCCTCGTAGCGCGGCGGGGCGGGGGACGCCGACGCCGGCGGCTCGCCCGCGGAGTCGTCGACAGTGATTGCGATGCGGATCGGGCGACCGCACTCGCGGCTCAGTGTCTCGCTGACGATCGGCGCGAGGCGGCCTTCGAGAACGCCCTTCGCAAACTCGTTCGGTACGGCGAGCAGAGCGGTGTCGGCGACCAGGGCCAGCGGCTGGCAGCGCTTGATCCAGTGCTCGTCCTTGACCTCGACACCCTGGCCGCGGCCCTCGCCGAGGAGTTGCTCGAGTACGCGTGGCCACACTGCGGCAAGATCGGCAGGTACGTCAGCCACAGGGCACGCTCTCTCACGGGGTCCCACGAACGTGTGGTTCTGGGACTAGTCGGGATGTAACTCGGGTGGGGCGGTCTGGAACGAAACAGCTGGGTCGGGGGGAAGGGAACGAATCGGAGTTCAGCCACGGTAGTCAGGGCGACCGGTAGGGTTCAAGTTGTTGTCCCCAGCCTGTGGATAGTGTCCCCCAGTGACCACTGGTTTGACCGGATGGCGTAGCCCCGCGTACCGTGACCAGGTCGAGTTGTCGATGGCTGCTGCCGCCTGCCTCCGATGGGCATAGATCACTTGCTAGTGCTCCTACCAGGGCACTTACCGGTGATCGGGAAGCGGTGCACTCGGGCGTAAGCGAGCTACTCGTGGGCGCACGGTGACAGCCAAGACGGCACCCCGCAACTACCAATTTTCTCTGGAGCCCCCGAGTGAGCAAGCGCACCTTCCAGCCGAACAACCGTCGTCGCGCGAAGACCCACGGCTTCCGGCTGCGTATGCGCACCCGTGCCGGCCGCGCGATTCTCGCGTCCCGCCGTGGCAAGGGTCGCGCCAGCCTGTCCGCCTGATCCCGATCAGGTCATGACGTGCTGCCTACCGAGAATCGGCTGAGGCGGCGCGAGGACTTCGCGACCGCGGTACGCCGAGGACGCCGGGCCGGACGCCCGCTTCTCGTCGTCCATCTACGTAGCGGTGCAACGGACCCGCACGCGCCTGGGGAGAGCGCTCCCCCGACGCGTGCGGGTTTCGTCGTCAGCAAAGCAGTGGGTGGCGCGGTCGTACGCAACAAGGTGAAGCGCCGGCTTCGCCACCTGATGCGTGACCGAGTGGCCCTGTTGCCCCCCGGTAGCCTGGTAGTCGTACGAGCGCTGCCCGGTGCGGGTGACGCCGACCATGCACAGCTGGCCCAAGACCTGGATGCCGCCCTTCAGCGGCTGCTGGGAGGGGGCGCGCGATGAAGTACCCGCTGCTGGCGCTGATCAAGCTGTACCAGTGGACCATCAGCCCGTTGCTCGGGCCGGTGTGCAAGTACTACCCGTCGTGCTCCCACTACGGGTACCAGGCCATCGACCGGCACGGTGCGATCAAGGGAACGGCACTCACCGCCTGGCGCATCCTGCGGTGCAATCCGTGGTCGCTGGGCGGTGTGGACCATGTTCCGCCGCGCAAGCGTCCGCGGTGGCACGAAATGCTGCGTAACGCCTGGCGCGCACGCAAGGGCGGGCCCTCCGCCGCCGAACCGGCCATCGAGGGGCACATTCCCTCGAGCCCGGCCGCAGAGACCCCGTCCCATGTCCAAGGAGCATGATTAGTGGACACGATTGCCAGCCTCTTCAGCTTCATCACGATTCCCGTTTCCTGGGTCATCGTCCAGTTCCACTCGGTGTACGGGAAGGTCTTCGGTGCCGACACGGGCTGGGCCTGGGGCCTGTCCATCGTGTCCCTGGTGATCCTGATCCGCATCTGCCTGATCCCGCTCTTCGTGAAGCAGATCAAGGCGACCCGGGCCATGCAGACCCTGCAGCCCGAGATGAAGAAGATCCAGGAGCGCTACAAGAACGACAAGCAGCGCCAGTCCGAAGAGATGATGAAGCTGTACAAGGAGTCGGGTACCAACCCGCTCTCCTCGTGCCTTCCCATCCTGGCGCAGTCCCCGTTCTTCTTCGCCCTCTACCACGTGCTCAACGGCATCGCGACCGGCAAGACGATCGGCGTCATCGACGATCAGCTGCTGGCGAGCGCCCGTAAGGCGCACATCTTCGGCGCCCCGCTCGCGGCGAAGTTCACCGACAGCGCGGACAAGGTCACTCAGCTCGGCGCCACCCTGATGGACGTCCGGGTCGTCACCGCGATCATGATCGTCCTGATGTCGGCGTCGCAGTTCTACACGCAGCGCCAGCTGATGACGAAGAACGTCGACACCACGGTGAAGACGCCGTTCATGCAGCAGCAGAAGATGCTGATGTACGTCTTCCCGGTCATGTTCGCCATCTTCGGCATCAACTTCCCGGTCGGTGTCCTCGTCTACTGGCTGACCACCAACGTGTGGACCATGGGCCAGCAGATGTACGTCATCCGCAACAACCCGACTCCGGGCTCCAAGGCCCAGGCCGCGTTCCTGGAGCGTCTGCAGAAGCACGTCCTGCACCACGGCAAGACCCGCAGCCGCGGCCAGAGGGCCGTCGTCAAGGCGATCGTCGCCAAGGGGCGCGACCGCAACGAGTTCGAGCGCAAGTTCATCAACGCTCTGACCAAGGCGGGCCTGGCGGCCCAGTCCGACGGCACCATCGGGAAGGGCGAGGCTACCGCCGTCGCCGAGACCGAGGACGGTACGCAGACGACCGGTGGCGCTCCCCGGCGGCAGCAGCCCAAGCGGCAGAGCAAGTCCCAGCGCCAGTCGGGCAGCGCGAAGGCCGCCGGCGAGTCCGAGCCGAAGAGCACCCCTTTGTCGCTGAGCAAGTCCGATGAACCGGACGACGCCAAGCCCGCCGCCAAGCCGGCCGGCGGCGCAAACAAGCCCAGCACCGGTACCCGCAGCAAGGCCCAGTCCGGACAGCGCAAGGGTCCGCAGCGGCCCAAGTCCCCGTCCAAGAAGTAAGAAGGAGTCCATCCCGTGACGGAAGGCACCACCTCCGCCGCCACCGAGGGTGGCGACACCCTGACCCGCCTGGAGCAGGAAGGCGAGATCGCGGCGGACTACCTCGAGGGTCTGCTGGACATCGCCGACCTCGACGGCGACATCGACATGGACGTCGAGGCCGACCGTGCCGCTGTCTCGATCATCAGTGACACCGGCGGCCGTGACCTGCAGAAGCTGGTCGGCCGGGACGGTGAGGTGCTGGAGGCGCTCCAGGAGCTCACGCGCCTTGCCGTGAACCGGGAGACCGGCGACCGCAGCCGTCTGATGCTGGACATCGCGGGCTACCGCGCCAAGAAGCGCGAGGAGCTCTCGGAGCTCGGCGCCAAGGCCGCGGCCGAGGTCAAGAGCTCTGGCGAGCCCGTGAAGCTGAAGCCGATGACGCCCTTCGAGCGCAAGGTGGTCCACGACGCGGTCAAGGCCGCGGGGCTGCGGAGCGAGTCCGAGGGCGAGGAGCCGCAGCGCTTCGTCGTCGTGCTTCCCGCCTGATTCGGTACGTACGTTCCTCCGGCCCCGTCTGTTGCGCAGGCGGGGCCGAAGTTTGTCAGCCTGGTAGTCCCCGAAGCCGTGGAACCCGGGCAGCTGATGGTTCCTGATAGTCCTGGTGGTCAGCGCTCAGTGCGCTTATGCGGTACGGAAGGACGGTCCCCGTGACGGAGGCAGCGGAGCTTCCCCCTGCGCCCGAGCAGGCACGCGAGGTATTCGGTGATCGGTTCGCGGACGCGGTCCGGTACGCGGAGCTGCTGGCCGAGGCGGGAGTGCAGCGCGGCCTGATCGGCCCTCGCGAGGTGCCCCGGCTGTGGGAGAGGCACCTGCTGAACTGCGCGGTGCTCTCCGAGGTCGTGCCCGAAGGCGTGACGGTGTGCGACGTGGGCTCCGGCGCCGGGCTGCCCGGCATTCCACTGGCGCTCGTCCGGGAGGACCTCAAGATCACGCTGCTCGAACCCCTGCTGCGTCGTACGAACTTCCTCACCGAGGTCGTGGAGCTCCTGGGCCTCGACCACGTGACGGTCATCCGTGGCCGCGCCGAGGAGGTCATGGGCAAGATTCCCCCCGTCCATGTCGTGACCGCGCGTGCCGTGGCTCCGCTGGATCGCCTGGCCACCTGGGGCATCCCGCTGCTGCGTCCGTACGGAGAGATGCTTGCCCTCAAGGGCGACACGGCGGAGGAGGAGCTGAAGAGCGCCGCCACGGCTCTGAGCAAGCTCGGCGCCGTGGAGACGTCCGTACTGCATGTGGGTGAGGGTGTCGTGGATCCGCTGTCAACCGTGGTGCGTGTCGAGGTCGGGGAGAGCCCCGGTGGTGTGCGCTTCGCAGCGAAGCGAGCCAAGGCGGCACGGACAGGACGGACGCGTCGACGGCGCTGATCCGTCCTGACGACGAGACGTACTCCACACAAGCTGCCAAACCTACGCATGCCGGAGTGTCGCCAGGGTTCGGCCGTGAGCGCTGTGCATCGTGTTTCACGTGAAACGTCGCTCATTGCTGCACGGCATCATCAGTCGAGGTCGGGCCGCGGCCGAACCCCGCGACCGCAAGCCCCTCGGATCTCTCGGAGAAGACTCCGCTTCCGGCGGGACTTTGTCACCCGTGGAGGGCACGGAGTTGTCCACAGAGGTGGATTTCTCCACAGAACAACGGGCCTCGCTGGTTCACGACCCCGAAGGCATGGGAGGCTCTGTTCATTGCGAGCCTGAAGTCGAGGAGAGTGAATCGTTGCGGTCCGACGCCAACATCGCGGGACCGATGACCGATCCGGTCCCCGGTCCCCGTACCGAGTCGATGGGGGAGGATGTTTCACGTGAAACACCGCCCCCGATGGACGACACTCCCATCGGTCGTGCTGCCCAACTTGCGGTGGAAGCACTGGGCCGGGCCGGCGAGGGCCTGCCACGGCCCGAGCAGACCCGAGTCATGGTGGTCGCCAACCAGAAGGGCGGCGTGGGCAAGACCACGACCACGGTCAACCTTGCCGCTTCGCTTGCCCTGCATGGCGGACGCGTCCTGGTGATCGACCTCGACCCTCAGGGCAATGCCTCCACCGCGCTGGGAATCGACCACCACGCCGAGGTTCCTTCCATCTACGACGTGTTGATCGACAGCAAGCCACTCTCGGAAGTCGTCCAGCCGGTCCCCGATGTCGAAGGCCTCTTCTGTGCCCCCGCCACGATCGATCTCGCCGGTGCGGAGATCGAGCTGGTGTCCCTGGTGGCCCGAGAGAGTCGGCTGGAGCGGGCGATCCAGGCGTACGAGCAGCCGCTGGACTACATCCTCATCGACTGCCCGCCGTCGCTCGGACTGCTGACCGTCAACGCGCTGGTCGCCGGCGCGGAGGTCCTTATCCCGATCCAGTGCGAGTACTACGCATTGGAGGGCCTGGGCCAGCTGCTGCGCAACGTCGACCTGGTACGGGGGCACCTCAATCCCGACCTGCACGTGTCGACCATCCTGCTCACCATGTACGACGGCCGGACGCGTCTCGCGTCCCAGGTCGCGGACGAGGTACGCAGCCACTTCGGCGAAGAGGTGCTGCGGACGAGCATTCCGCGCTCGGTCCGCATCTCGGAGGCGCCGAGTTACGGGCAGACGGTGCTGACCTACGATCCGGGATCGAGCGGTGCCCTCTCGTATCTTGAGGCGGCACGAGAGATCGCACTGCGCGGCGTCGGTGTGGCCTACGACGCGCAGCATGCCCACCTGGGCGCAGAGAACGAACAGAGCATGGTGGAGGGGATCCAGTGAGCGAGCGACGGAGGGGGTTGGGCCGTGGTCTCGGCGCACTGATCCCGGCAGCCCCGACAGGGGAGAAGGCGGCAGTTCCTGCTGCGGCAAGCGGTGGTGGGTCCACGTCGCCGGCAGCGGTGCCGGTACTGACCGCGGAGCGAGGGGTGGCGGCCGCGAAGGTGGCTACGCTCCCGCCTGTTTCACATGAAACAGACGAGCTGTCATCGAACGGATTCGGGGAGGCGCCCGCGGCGCCGGTCGGCGCCCACTTCGCCGAGCTGCCCCTCGACGCCATCACTCCGAACTCACGGCAGCCCCGTGAGGTCTTCGACGAGGATGCGCTCGCGGAGCTTGTCACCTCCATCAAGGAGGTCGGCCTGCTGCAGCCCGTCGTCGTACGGCAGGTGGGTCCGGCGCGCTACGAGCTCATCATGGGCGAGCGGCGCTGGCGGGCCTGCCGTGAGGCGGGGCTGGATGCCATCCCGGCGATCGTGCGGGCCACCGATGACGAGAAGCTCCTCCTGGACGCGCTGCTGGAGAACCTGCACCGTGCCCAGCTGAACCCGCTGGAAGAGGCTGCCGCCTACGACCAGCTCCTCAAGGACTTCAACTGCACGCACGACCAGCTGGCGGACCGCATCGGCCGGTCCCGTCCGCAGGTCTCCAACACCCTGCGTCTGTTGAAGCTCTCTCCCGCAGTCCAGCGCCGGGTCGCCGCCGGGGTGCTGTCGGCGGGGCATGCACGGGCTCTTCTGTCCGTCGAGGACTCCGAGGAGCAGGACCGCCTGGCTCACCGGATCGTGGCCGAGGGACTTTCGGTACGGGCCGTCGAGGAGATCGTGACCCTCATGGGATCGCGTCCGCAGACGGCTCCGCGCTCCAAGGGACCGCGCGCCGGTACCCGGCTCTCCCCGGCGCTGAGTGAACTCGCGACTCGGCTCTCGGACCGCTTCGAAACCCGGGTGAAGGTCGACCTCGGCCAGAAGAAGGGGAAGATCGTCGTCGAGTTCGCCTCGATGGACGACCTGCAGCGCATCCTCAGCTCCCTCGCCCCCGGTGAGGGGCCGGTTCTTCAGCAGGTTCTCTCGGAGGACGACTCCGAGGAGACGGAGAGCTGAGTCGCCGGGTGGCAGGACGGTTTTCCCTATCGGCCGACCACCAGAGCGGATCGTGTCCGGTGTGTACCGGAACACGGTCCGCTCTTTGCTTTGAGACGGTATCGATGGAATCGCATCGTGGATACGATGCTTTCGGGTATGGCGCATCCACCTGACGGCACCGTGATTGGGGAGGCGGGGGCCATGCGAACCGTGAGCCGTACCGGACTGGTGACCGCTGGCCTGGGCCTCGGGGCGGTCGGCGGCTTCGTCGGCAGCCTCCTCAGGGAGCGGAGCGCTCTGACGGCCGCCCGCGACGCTGCGGGCGAAGGAAGCGAGGAACTGCCTTCATGGGGCGCCGGCTCGTACCGCTCACGCTGGACAACCTTCCGGACCTTCCCAAGCGCTGTCGCGCGTGTGTCTTCTGGGAATTGGACCCCGTCAGCGGCGAGGCCGCGGTAAAGGCGGGTACGTCCGCACTGGAGAAGGAGGCGTGGATCTCTGCAGTCCTTCTGGACTGGGGATCCTGCGGCCGTGTGGTCTACGTGGACGACGTCCCGGTGGGCTTTGTGCTGTACGCGCCCCCGGCCTATGTCCCCCGCTCCACGGCGTTCCCCACAAGCCCGGTGTCGCCCGACGCGGTTCAGCTCATGACCGCCTTCATCATGCCGGGATACCAAGGGCAGGGGCTGGGCCGTGTGATGGTCCAGACGGTCGCCAAGGATTTGCTGCGTCGGGGCTTCAAGGCGATCGAGGCCTTCGGTGATGCCCACTGGAAAGAGACGGCGTGTGTTCTGCCCGCGGACCATCTGCTGGCGGTGGGCTTCAAGACGGTACGACCGCACCCGACTTACCCGCGGCTGAGGCTGGAACTGCGGACGACGCTCTCCTGGAAGGAAGACGTGGAGTTGGCGCTCGACCGTCTCCTGGGAGCCGTACAGAAGGAACCCGCCCTGCGCCCGCTGTGACCGATGGCCCCTGTCGCTCCTCGGTGGTCGAGGACGCGTGCTTTCTCTGCCGACGGCCCTCATGCGAATGGGCCAACCCGGAAGGGTTGGCCCATTCGTGTTTCACGTGAAACATCCGCCGCCTGTGTGCGGCGGCGCACTACTCGGCGATGAAGTCCTCGAGGTCACGCACGATCGCGGCCTTCGGCTTCGCACCGACGATGGTCTTGGCGACCTCGCCACCCTGGTAGACGTTCAGGGTGGGGATGGACATGACGCCGTACTTGGCGGCCGTGCCCGGGTTCTCGTCGATGTTGAGCTTGACGATCTCGATCTTGTCGCCGTACTCGGAGGCGATTGCCTCGAGCGACGGCGCGATCTGGCGGCACGGACCGCACCAGGCGGCCCAGAAGTCCACCAGGACGGGCTTGTCGCTCTTGAGGACGTCCTGCTCAAAGGAGTCGTCGGTCACATTCTTCAGGGTGCCGGCCACGGCGGGCTCCTTAACTTGGTGATGCGGTGGGGCGGGAAGGGGGTCAGACAGTGGTCTTCTCGGGCTCCGCGGCGTCCTCGGCGGCCGCGAGCGCGGACAGGAAGCGCTCGGCGTCCAGGGCGGCGGAGCAGCCGGTGCCGGCCGCGGTGATCGCCTGGCGGTAGGTGTGGTCGACGACATCGCCGGCGCCGAAGACACCGCTCAGGTTCGTCCGGGTCGAGGGCGCGTCGACCTTGAGGTAGCCCTCCTCGTCCAGGTCGAGCTGACCCTTGAAGAGCTCGGTGCGCGGGTCGTGGCCGATCGCGATGAACAGCCCCGTCACCGGCAGCTCGGAGATCTCACCGGTCTTGAGGTTCCGCAGCGACAGGCCGGCCAGCTTCGGGTCGCCCTTGATCTCCGCGACCTCGCTGTCCCAGACAAACTTGATCTTGGGGTCGGCGAAGGCACGCTCCTGCATCGCCTTGGAGGCGCGCAGCGTGTCCCGGCGGTGGACGATCGTCACGGACTTGGCGAAGCGCGAGAGGAAGGTGGCCTCCTCCATCGCGGTGTCGCCGCCGCCGATCACGGCGATGTCCTGGCCCTTGAAGAAGAAGCCGTCACAGGTGGCGCACCAGGAGACGCCGCGTCCGGAGAGAGCGTCCTCGTTGGGCAGGGCCAGCTTGCGGTGCTGCGAGCCGGTGGTGACGATGACTGCCTTGGCCTGGTGCACGGTGCCCGCGGTGTCCGTGACGGTCTTGATCTCGCCCGTCAGGTCGACGGCGACGACGTCGTCCGGAACCAGCTCGGCACCGAAGCGCTCGGCCTGCGCGCGCATGTTGTCCATGAGCTCGGGGCCCATGATGCCGTCCTGGAAGCCGGGGAAGTTCTCCACCTCGGTGGTGTTCATCAGCGCGCCGCCCGCGGTGACGGCGCCCTCGAACACCAGCGGCTTCAGCGACGCGCGTGCGGTGTACAGCGCCGCCGTGTAGCCGGCGGGCCCTGAACCGATGATGATCACGTTACGGACGTCGCTCACGGCTTGATTCCTCGTCTCTGGAGACTGCTTCGTACTACCGGTGGGAGCCTCTCTCAGAACTCTCACCCCACCCAACGGATCCTAAGGGGCCAGCATTCCCGGTGTGTCCGGGCACACGGAGATGGGGCGCCGCACACAGATGCCATGGGGCGCCTGGGAAGAGAGCGATTCGACGCGGCTGGGCTCAGGACCGCGCGTACGAGCGCTTCAGCAGAACCTTGCCGGGGGCTGGCGAGGCCTGCTTCGTGCAGGCGGCATCGACGACGTAGGCCGCGACGCGCGTGCTGTCGGAGGAGTCCGGGGTCACCAGGAGATAGACGCCGACTCCCTCGTAGACACCCTTGTCTGCGGCGAGCAGCACGTGGTCATCGGGGATGGCCCGCTCGATGCAGGTGGGCACCTTCACCGTGGCGGTCCCGAAGGTGTTGTTCGGCTTCATGCCCGTAGCCCCTGTGGAGTCGGACTCGATACCCATCGACGGCTTGCCGCTCCCGGTGCGGCCACCGGCCTTCTTTGTGGAGAGCAGGTCCGCGACCTGACTCCCCAGTTTGCCGTCGGAGTAGGTGTGCGCCGCATCGGTGTGAAGTGCCGAGGGACCGGAGGTCTTCCCGGTGTCGTCATTCAGCGTCTGTACCCACAGTGTCCCCAGCCCCAGAGCGGCGGCGGTGAAGACCGCGCCGAGGGCGATCCGGCGGCGACCACGGCGCCTGACGTTCGTACGGCCGGGGCCGGTCGCCGCTCGAGGACGACCAGTGGGGCGGTCGGCCGGAGTGGCGGCCGATGTTTCACGTGAAACATGAGCGGTCGCGGACTCCGCAGGAGCAGCGACCCCGGAGTCGAGGGCGGGTGCGGAGGAGTCCAACAGGGCCTCTGCGGCGAGCGCCGCGTCGATGCGCCCCGCTACGTCGTCGGGCATACGAGCCGGGGTCGGCAGCGTACCCAGCAGCCCGCGGATCTCCTCCAGAGAGTCGTAGACGTCGGCACAGAGGACGCAGTCGTCCAGATGCCGACGCACATCCGCGGTACGGGAAGGCGGAAGAAGGCCTTCGGTGAGGTCCGAGATCTCCTCGACTTCTGGGTGTCCGGCCGTGTCGGTCGTGGATGTCACGCTCGCCCACCTCCGCCCTTCACAGCAGCTGAATCGCTTGGCCCTGCATCATGTGGTCCCGCTGCCGGTGGGACGGATGCACCCTGCGTCCGGTTCCTTCCGCCGGCCGACTTCTTACCGGCCTCGCCGCCGCTCTCCGCGCGGAGATGGGTGAGCAGCGGCAGAAGTCTGGCTCTGCCGCGCGCACAGCGGCTCTTCACCGTCCCTGTCGGTACGTCGAGGATGCGGGCCGCCTCAGCCACCGGGTAGCCCTGCATGTCCACGAGGACGAGGGCGGCTCGCTGGTCGGCCGGCAGAGTACCCAGTGCCTCCATCAGCTCGCGATGCAGATCGTTGCGCTCGGCGGGGGCGGATGCGGACTCGTGCGGCTCCAGGAGTTGTTCCAGGCGTTCGGTGTCGTCGACGGGGGACGTCTTCCTGGAGGCGGCCTTGCGGGCGCGGTCCAGGCAGGCATTCACCGTGATGCGGTGCAGCCACGTTGTGACGGCCGACTGGCCGCGGAAGGTGTGGGCGGCCCGGTAGGCGGAGACCAGCGCGTCCTGGACGGCGTCAGCGGCCTCCTCGCGGTCCCCCAGCGTCCGCAGCGCCACCGCCCACAGCCGGTCGCGGTGGCGGCGCACGAGTTCCCCGAAGGCCTCGGGGTCGCCCGCCACATGGCGGGAGAGGAGGTCCTGATCGCTTGCGGTGCCGTACGCGGCCTCATCGGCCATCGGACCCCCTCCCCGTCATCGACGAGCTGTCAGCCAGTGAACTTCACATCGGTGATCGCTTGCTTGTAGCCGGCGCCGCTGTACTCGTCCTTGCCCGAGTAGGGGGCTGCGGTGATCCACACAAGCACATACCGCGTCTTCACCGCCTTGGCAGCGGAGATCTTCAGTTGCCGACCGGAGGTCGTGGCATCGGCGCCGTCGATCTTCTTCATGGAGCTGAGTGGGGCCGACGACGAGAGTGAGTCGGCCGCGTACAGCGACACCGTGGTGTGATTGCCGCCGTAGTTCAGCCCTATTGAGGCCGCCGACAGGCTCCGCGCGGATCCCAGGTCGTAGACGATGCCCACACCCTGCTTGAACGGCGCCAGCACCGGCCCGCCGTTGTACGAGTAGGTGCGCCAGTAGGTGGAGCTGTCACCGTCGTAGGTGAGCCCCACGTCCTTGGCGTGCTGCGGCTTCCCGTCCGGGTAGTACTCCTGCGCATCCTGGATGGTGATCGGCTTCAGAGGTGTGGTCTTGCTGCCGCCCTTGTCGTTGCCGTCCGTCGTGTGCGTCGGTCCGGTGTCGTCGGACTTGCGGTGGTCCATCAAGACTTCCGCGAGCTGCCAGCTGCCCAGGCCCAGCGCGGCGATGAGCAGCCCGGAGACAGCCCACTTGAGAGCCTTTCCGGTACGGCTCTGCAGCGGGGGCGGCGGGGCCGGAATGGCCTGTGTGACACCCGGACGCGGCATCTGGCGGCCGTACGTGCCCTGCTGGTACGTCGTGCGCTGGTACTCCGGCGGGGCGGTGAACGCGGGCTCCGGCGGGCGGATGCGCGGCATCTCGCTGATCGCCTTCACCAGTTCCTCCGGCGTGGTGCACGGCGGCTCCTGACGTGAGGCGGTCGCACCGTCGTTGACGAGCGCGCGCATGGCGAGCTCCGACAGACCCCGGTGGACGCCGGCCCGCACCTGGTCGGGAGCGATGAGCCCCACGCCCTTGGGCAGCCCGGAGAGACCGTATGCGTCGCTCTCGTACGGCCAGCGCTGGGTGAGCGCGGCGTACAGGAGCGCGCCGATCGCTTCCGTGTCAGTGCGCTGCGGGGTGTCGGAACTGATGCCGCGCAGCGCGGCGTTCACGGCGAGCCCGCGGATACGCCACTGCCCGGACGAGGTGCGCAGCACGGCACCCGGGTTCAGCCGCAGATGCGAAAGGCCCTCGCGGTGTGCGGCGGCCATGGCCTGGGAAACCTGGGTGACCATCTGGTAGGCCTCGTGCACCTCCAGCGGGCCCGAGGCCAGCAGCGTGGTCAGCTCCGTGGCGTCGGGCAGCCACTCGTGCACCACATAGACGAGATCGTTCTCGTCGACGGCGTCCAGGACCTGCACGAAGCGCGGGTCGCCGAGCAGCGCCGACGAGCGGGCCGCGGCCAGCACGGAGCGGGCGCGCGTGTGATCGGCGGGCAGCAGATGCACGCCGACGGCGCGACGCAGCTTCTCGTCCACGGCACGCCAACTGCTGAAACCGTCCAGACGGGTGACGCACTCTTCGAGACGGTAGCGTCTGGCGAGTTTGTGCCCGCTGTGCAGTTCGGGCGGTGAGGCCTTTCCGGGACTCTCGGTCCCGCCGCTCCCCTGTGCCTCTTTGCTGTCCGTGTCCCGCTCCCGGTTCTGGGCCACCCCGTCGGACGTGGACTGGTCCGCCTTGGCGGTCAGCGGCTCATCGCCGCTGTTGTCTGCCACGTCGACGGCAGCCGTGCTCCGTTCCGCCACCGTCGTCCCTGCCTCCCCATCCGTTGCGCGCTGTCCGACGCAGAAACCAATTGTGCCCACAGTCCGCCGCTATGCACGACACACGGTGGCGGACGATGGTTGTGCGCGTACCCCCGCCTCAGCGCCCCAGGCGCCCGCGAACCATACCGACCATTGAGTTGAGCTCCTCGATGCGCATCTTCCGCGCAGCTACGTAGAAGACGCCGAGCAGTACGGCTCCGCCGCCGAGAAGGGCGACGAACGACCCACCGACACCCTGGCCCAGCGTCTGACCGACGCCGTAGCAGGCCGCACCGCTGAGCAGTGCCGCCGGCAACGAGGCGATGCCGAGACGCGCGTACGTCCGCAGGACGCGGGCGCCGTCCAGGTCGCCGCCGAGCCGCTTGCCCAGCCGGTTCCAGGCGACGCCGACACCGATCGCGTACGCGAGACCGTACGAGGCCGCCATGCCGACCACGGCCCACCGGCCCGGGAGCAGGAAGAAGCACAGGGCCGAGGCGCCGGCGTTCACGGCGGCCACGATGACCGTGTTGTAGAAGGGCGTGCGGGTGTCCTCGTAGGCGTAGAAGGCGCGGAGCACGACGTACTGCACGGAGTACGGGATCAGGCCGAGGCCGAAGGCCATCAGCATGTAGCCCATGTTCGTGGCTTCGCTGGTGCCCGAGGAACCGAAGATCAGGGTGCACATCGGAATGCCGAGTGCGACGAAGCCGAAGGAGACGGGCACGATCGCGACGGCCGTGGTGCGCAGCCCCTGGGAGATGTCGTCGCGGACAGCGCCGGCGTCGCCCTCGTGGGCCGAGCGCGAGAGTCTCGGCAGCAGGGCGGCCATCAGGGACACGGTGATGATGGCCTGCGGCAGGCCCCAGATGAGCTGGGCGTTGGCGTAGGCCGCGAAGCCGGTGCCGTCGACGGGAGAGTCCTTGCCCGCCGCGGTGGACAGCTGGGTGACGACGAGGGCGCCCGCCTGGTTGGCGAGGACGAAGAGCACGGTCCACTTGGCGAGCATCGCTGCCTTGCCGAGGCCGTGGCCCTTCCAGTCGAAGCGCAGCCGCAGCCGGAATCCGGTCTCGCGCAGATACGGGATCATCGCGAGGGCCTGCACGACGAGGCCGAGGAGGACACCGACGCCGAGGAGCCGCTCTCCCTCCGGCGGGATGGTCGTGACCTTCATCCCGGAGCTCGCCGCGGAGCCGTACACCCCGATGAACATGCCGAGCGTGATGATGATGACGATGTTGTTGAGGACCGGGGTCCACATCATCGCGCCGAACTTGCCTCGCGCGTTCAGAACCTGGCCCATCACCACGTGGATGCCCATGAAGAAGATCGAGGGCAGGAAGTAGCGGACGAAGGTGATGCCGACCTGGTTGGCCGCCGGATCGCTGGCGACCGAGTCGGACAGCAGGCGGATCAGGAGCGGCGCGGCGAAGACCGCGAGCGCGGTGAGTGCGCCGAGGGCCACCATCACGAGGGTCAGCAGGCGGTTGGCGAATGCCTCGCCGCCATCGTCGTCCTCCTTCATGGCGCGCACGAGCTGCGGCACGAAGACGGAGTTGAGGCCGCCACCCACGGTCAGGATGTAGATCATGGTCGGCAGCTGGTACGCGACCTGGAAGGTGTCTCCGAGCAGGCCGACGCCCAGCGCGGAGACGATGAGTGCGGACCGGACGAAGCCGGTGAGCCGGGACACCAGCGTGCCCGCCGCCATGACCGCGCTCGACTTCAGCAGACCTGAGGCACGCCCGCCCTTCTTCGGGGCGGCGGCCGGAGCGGCTGTGGGAGCGGCTGTGGGGGTGAGCTGCATCGTCTGCTCGGACGCCGGCGCCTGGGCCTGTGCCACCGGTCCCTGACCCGCGGCGGACGGCTCCGGAGACGGACCGGGGACCGCCGGGGACTCGGTGCGCGGGTGTCCGCCGCCCTGCTGCTGGTCGCGGAAGAGATGGGCGAAGGCGTCCGGCTCGTGGCGCTCCTCACCGGCCTGTGTGACCAGGTCGTCGACACCCACGAACTGGGTCGTACGAGGGTCGTCGCCGTACGGCAGGTACTGCGTCGGCCCTTCGGGTTCGGGCGCCGGCGTCTGGGCCCACACCCGCGGATCGGGGGCGTACTGCGACGTGGGCGGCTGCGTGTAGAGCGGCTGCTGCGGCTGGTACGCGCCCGGAGGCGGCGGGGGGTGCGCGGCACGGTCGTAGAGCGCCTCGGCGACCGGGTCCTGGGCGGAGAGGTCCTGCGCCCGGTAGGGGTCCTGGTCGTAGGCGTCCTGGAGGTACATGTCCGCGGGGGGCTGCGGCGACACCTGGCCGGGCTCGGGCGTCGGGCCCTCGGGGTGCCCCGAGCTGCCCGCGGCGCCCTGGCCGCGGTCACCGTCGTACGGCGCGTTCATGGTTACCCCACCTCATCGTCCCCGGGCCCACCGGCCACGACATCGCTCAACGGTCCACTCTCTCACCCGTGCCGGACGGGTCGGCGCTTTCCGGTGCGGTGTCCGGTGTCGGGTCACTCGGGTGCTCCGGGTCGTCTGCCTCGGGCTCCGTGCCGGACTCGTCCCGGGGACCGTCCGTGGAGCCTTCGGTGTCCTCAGTGTCTACGGTGCCTTCGGGTTCCTCGTTCAGCCCCTCGTCCCCCGGACCGGCCTCCTGTTCCTCCGCCGTCCGTCGGGCGGCGGCGCGCTTGCGCTGGGTGTACATGCGGAACCCGGCGAGCACGAGGAGCAGGACGCCACCAGCGATGACCAGCATCACCGTGGGCGTGACCTCGGTGACCTTCACATCGAAGGCGACCTCGGGGCCGTAGGGCTGGCCGTCCTCCGTGAAGAGCTGGGCGACGACCGTCACGGGGCCGTTGGCGTTGGCGGAGGTGGTGAATTTCACCGACTGGCTGTGTCCGCCCGCGACCGCGATGGGCTTCTCGTCGTAGGGTCCGTCGCCGATCTTGAGGCGAGTCGGATTCGATGACTTGAGACGCAGCACGAGGTGTTCGACACCTTGCAGCAGATTGTTCTGCACGGTGACGGGGATGGTGGCACTGCGGCCCGACAGGTTGGCGTCGGACTTCTCGATCAGCTTCACCTGCTCGGTGAGCACGTCGAGGTACGACTCCACCTCCTCGCGGAAGGTCTCCGCCTCGCTGGCGCGGCCGCGCCAGGAGGCGGAGATGCCGCGGTCTATGGCCCGCCCGAAGGGGGTCACGACCCGGGGCGGGGCGGTGAGGATCACCTTGAAGTTGTCGAGCTTGCTCTGGATGGCCTCGATCTTTTCGAACGCAGACTGCGGCAGCTCCTGCTTGCGCAGCGAGGAGGGGTACGCGGACGCGGACGGGATCCGCGTGGTGGCGCCGGGGTCCGGCTTGGCCTTCGCGGCCGCGGACAGATCCTGTGGCTGGGCCCAGTTGCCTTCCTGGAGGGCCGTCAGCGCCTGCGCCATCGTCTGGGCCTGACTCGCGGACGGCATGCGCTGCGGGGCGACGACGATGCTGCGCTGCTTGTCCGGATCCTGAAGGCTGATCATCAGGCTCTGGGCCAGGAATCGCTGCACGGCGAGCGTGGAGGTGTCGGCCTTGGTCATGTCGCCCTGGAACGCCGTGGACAGGGGGGCGTCCGCGACGACCGCCGTGGTGCCGCCGCCGACGGGGCGGGCGGCGGAGGGCGTGTAGGACAGTCCGCCGGTCTCCTTGAGGCTGTCGCTGCGGGCGATCACCTTGTCGGCGCCCGCGGAGGTGGCGACCTTGACGATCGACGGGTCGACGGCACCGTCCGCGGGCCAGGCGAAGTCCGTGCTGGGCTTCACATGGAGGACGGTCTCCACGGTGCTCGCCGCCACGTCCGTGGCGTCCTTCAGGTGGCTCAGGGAGCCGGTGACGTTCTTGCCGTTGTGCGCGAGCGAGGCGAGATCGGGGTCGGCGAAGGGAAGGGCGACGATCTCCTTGTCCTCGACCGTCTTCTCCAGTTCGGCGAGCCACTGCTTGGCGACCGCCTGGTTCTTGCCCGCCGTCTTGCTGCCGTTCCCGTTCTGGATGCTGTAGCTGCCCGCCATCGCGTCCACTGAGGCGAGCAGGTCGGGGTCGATCACCCAGGTGACGTCGAGTTCCTTGCCGAGTGACAGGAGCTGGTCCAGGCGGCCGCCCGGGGAGATCTCCTTGGCCAGGTCGTCGTTCCGGAAGACGGGCGTCTGCTGTTCGTTCGAGCCGGTCTCCGCGGTCTGGTGGACGGTGGAGATCAGCGGCCAGAGGTAGGTGGTCTTCGTCTTCGGGTCGGCGCCGTCCGGCTGCCAGGGCAGGAACGTCCGCTGGATGCCGAGCACCTGGTCCCACGGCTGAGCCGCGGTCTGGCCGGACAGCGAGACGCCCAGCTGGTAGACCCCGTCGGAACCGAGGTCCAGCTCCTTGACGGGCACGGAGATGTCGAAGTGCTGTGAGACGCCCGCGGCGAGCTGGGGGAACTTCTCGACGTACTTGCCGCCGATCTCGGCGCCGTCCACGCCCGGCTGGTATCCCCTGCGCTCGGCGGCGTCGGTGATCGCCGTGCGGTCGCTCAGGGGCGCGTTCACCCGCAGTCCCACATGGGCGCCCGTGATCGTCTGCTTGCCGTGGTTCGTGACCGTGCCCGAGACGGTGACGGTGTCGCCGTCGGTGGGGACGCTGGGGCTGAGCGAGTCGAGGGAGACGTCGACCGTGCGGGATCCGGAAGCGTCGGCCGGGGAGGCCTTCTCCGCGGCGTACGCGGACGGTGCCACGGGCAGCTGGAGGAGGCCGGCCAGCAGAGGCGCTCCGGCGAGCAGTGCGCCGGTGCGCTTCAGCCACCGGCGGGCAGGTGAGGGACTCATCCCTTGGAAGTCTGCCGCCTCGGCCACGCGCTCGCCCGTCCCTCGTCGTCGTCAGTGGTCGTCGGAATGTGCGTCCACGCATGGTAACGATGTGCGCGGAGGGGAAGTGCCGCGGTCTGCTCCGCAAGATCGGGCGCAAGGTCCGGCTGTCCCGCTATGTGCTCGGAATGTGCTCGTAGTCGATGCCCGTTCGGCGCTCGTACACGGGGACGGGGTCCGTGCGCGATTTATGGAGGCGCCCGCGGTGGCCTCGGCCACGTACCCTTTTCTGTTGTGCCGAACGCCAACGAAGACAACCCCAGTGCCCTGAGTCAGGTGCAGCGCCGCGCGGTGAGTGAACTGCTGCGGGTGTCCCCTGTCGCCGACGAGCTCGCCCGCCGCTTCCAGGAGGCCGGGTTCTCGCTTGCCCTGGTCGGCGGCTCGGTGCGGGATGCCCTTCTCGGCCGGCTCGGCAACGATCTGGACTTCACGACCGACGCCCGCCCCGAGGACGTACTCAAGATCGTCCGTCCATGGGCGGACGCCATGTGGGAGGTCGGGATCGCGTTCGGCACGGTCGGGGCCCAGAAAGAGGGCTACCAGATCGAGGTGACCACCTACCGGTCGGAGGCGTACGACCGCACCTCACGCAAGCCCGAGGTGTCGTACGGCGACTCCATCGAGGAGGATCTCGTCCGGCGTGACTTCACGGTCAACGCGATGGCGGTGGCACTGCCCGAGAAGGAGTTCATCGACCCGCACGGTGGGCTCGACGACCTGGCCGCGCGCATTCTGCGCACCCCGGGCACCCCGGAGGAGTCGTTCTCGGACGACCCGCTGCGGATGATGCGGGCGGCGCGCTTCGCCGCGCAGCTCGACTTCGAGGTGGCCCCCGATGTCGTCACGGCGATGACGGAGATGGCCGGCCGTATCGACATCGTCTCCGCGGAGCGGGTACGGGACGAGCTGAACAAGCTGGTCCTGTCCGCGCACCCGCGTAAGGGGCTGACACTGCTGGTCGACACCGGTCTCGCCGATCACGTCCTGCCGGAGCTGCCCGCGCTGCGGCTGGAACGTGACGAGCATCACCGGCACAAGGACGTCTACGACCACTCGTTGATCGTGTTGGAGCAGGCGATCGCGCTGGAAGAGAACGGCCCCGACCTGACGCTGAGGCTCGCCGCGCTCTTGCACGACATCGGCAAGCCGAGGACGCGCCGCTTCGAGAAGGACGGCCGGGTCTCCTTCCATCACCACGAGGTGGTGGGCGCCAAGATGACGAAGAAGCGGATGACGGCGCTCAAGTACTCCAACGACCTGGTGAAGGACGTCTCGCGGCTGGTCGAACTCCACCTCCGCTTCCACGGCTACGGCACGGGCGAGTGGACGGACTCCGCCGTGCGCCGTTATGTCCGTGACGCGGGCCCGCTCCTCGACCGTCTTCACAAACTGACCCGCTCCGACTGCACGACCCGCAACAAGCGCAGGGCCGCCGCGCTGTCCCGCGCGTACGACGGTCTGGAGGAGCGCATCGCCCAGCTCCAGGAACAAGAGGAACTGGACGCGATCCGTCCCGACCTCGACGGCAACCAGATCATGGAGGTTCTGGGCGTCGGGCCCGGCCCGGTCATCGGTCAGGCGTACAAGTTCCTGCTGGAACTTCGTCTGGAGAACGGGCCGATGGAGTACGACGCGGCGGTGGCCGCGCTCAAGGAGTGGTGGGCCGAGCAGAACTGAGGCCCGTGGAGGGCTGTGGAACGGGGTCATGTTTCACGTGAAACATGACCCCGGATGCGCGGAGGGGACGGTGTTTCACGTGAAACACCGTCCCCTCCGTCGTCTGTCGACCTAGTTGTTACTTGGTCTCCTTGAGGCAGAGCACCACGTTGTGGCCGCCGCCCGACTGGACGTAGTAGACCGTGGAGCTCTTGACGGCCTTGCACTTGCTGTCGTCGCTGGTGTCGTCGAACTTCTCGACGACCTTGTACTGGGAGTCGCCGGAAGAGCAGTCGACCTCGTTGAGGTCCGCGTTGGTGTCCGTGCCGTCGTTGTGCATGCACGCGCCCACCGAGGTGGTCTCTGCATCGCTACGGCTGAAGAACCAGCCCGCGCCGAACTTCACGGCGATGACGATTATGCCGACGACGATGATCCCGAGGACGCGCATCACCTTCTTGCCCGCACGCCCGGCCGGCGCGGGCGGCGGCGGAACCGGTCCACCCTGGTTGGGGAACGGCGCGTAAGGCTGCTGCGGGGGAACTCCCGGCTGGCCGGGCTGCTGACCCTCGGGCGGGGCGGGCTGCTGAGCGTACGGGTTCTGGCCCTGGGGCTGCGGCGGAACGGTCACTTGGGGGTCCCCCTCGAACGTGGGCGCGTTGGCGCGAAATAAGACGCCCGTAAGTTATCGGTCCGCACAGACAACTCTGAACTCAGGAGGGGCGCTGTGGCATTGATGTGACACTTACTGGAGATCAAAGCGGGCCATAGCGCCAGCAATTGCCCCGTAGATAACGGCCACCGTGACCACGAGGGTGGCTGAGCGGCCGTCAGGGGGCAGCATCAGGGCGGCCACTGCGGCTGCTCCGACAAATGCGACATTGAACAGCACGTCGTAAACCGAGAAGATCCGGCCACGGAAGCTGTCGTCGACCGAGGACTGGACGATCGTGTCAGTGGCGATCTTGGCTCCCTGCGTGGTCACCCCCAGGACGAAGGACGCGACCAGCATCGGGACGGTGGTGAACGGCAGGCCGAGGGCGGGCTCCAGGAGGGCGGCGGCAGCGGCGCAGACGACGATCCAGCGCCCGGGGCCGAGCTTCCCCGCTGCCCAGGGCGTCAGGACGGCCGCCGTGAAGAACCCCGCCCCGGAGACGCCCACCGCCAGCCCCAGCAGAGCGAGACCGTCGTCCGAATCCGACGACAGGGCGTACCGGCAGAGCATCAGCACCATGACCGTCAGCGCGCCGTAGCAGAACCGCATCAGCGTCATGGCGATGAGAGCCCAGGCCGCCTCCCGGCGTGGGGCCTCGGCCAGATGGCGCACGCCCAGCACGAGGCCGCGTGCGGTGCCCACGAGCGCCGCTCCCAACCGTGGCCGTACCGGCCTCTGGTCGGGGCCGAGCAGGTCCGGAGCGATGCGCAGCGACGCGAGCGCCGCGCACAGATACAGGGCCGCACCCAGCAGTACCACCACGGCGTCGGAGTCCGCGGCCACCAGCCGGACGGCGAACGCGAGACCGCCGCCCGCGGTCGCCCCGAGCGTTCCGGCGGTCGGGGACAGGGAGTTGGCCATCACCAGACGCTTGTCGTCGACCACGCGGGGCAGTGCGGCGGAGAGCCCGGCGAGGACGAAGCGGTTGACCGCGGTGACGGACAGCGCGGAGACGTAGAAGAGCCAGTCCGGCACATGGCCGAGCATCAGAACAGCCGTCACGCACGCCAGCAGGGCCCGCAGCAGGTTGCCGTACAGGAAGACCTGTCGGCGCCGCCAGCGGTCCAGCAGGACGCCGGCGAAGGGGCCGATGACGGAGTACGGAAGAAGCAGTACCGCCATCGCGGAGGCGATCGCCGCGGCCGAGGTCTGCTTCTCCGGGGAGAAGACGACGTAGGTGGCGAGTGCGACCTGGTAGACCCCGTCGGCGGTCTGGGAGAACAGCCGCACGGCGAGCAGGCGTCTGAAGCCCTGGAAGCGCAGGAGGATGCGCAGGTCACGCACGACAGCCATGGGGCACAGCCTCACATACGGTGAGGGCCCCCGGGCGGAATGCCCAGGGACCCTCGAAGACCGGAAGGACAGGCGCTTTAGCGCTCGACCTCGCCCTTGATGAACTTCTCGACGTTGGCGTAGGCCTCGTCGTCGAAGTACTGAACCGGCGGAGACTTCATGAAGTACGAAGACGCCGACAGGATCGGGCCGCCGATGCCGCGGTCCTTGGCGATCTTCGCGGCGCGCAGGGCGTCGATGATGACACCCGCGGAGTTCGGGGAGTCCCAGACCTCGAGCTTGTACTCCAGGTTCAGCGGAACGTCACCGAAGGCACGGCCCTCGAGGCGGACGTACGCCCACTTGCGGTCGTCGAGCCAGGCCACGTAGTCCGAGGGACCGATGTGGACGTTCTTCTCGCCCAGGTCGCGGTCGGGGATCTGCGAGGTGACGGCCTGCGTCTTCGAGATCTTCTTGGACTCGAGGCGGTCGCGCTCCAGCATGTTCTTGAAGTCCATGTTGCCGCCGACGTTGAGCTGCATGGTGCGCTCGAGACGGACACCGCGGTCCTCGAACAGCTTCGCCATCACACGGTGCGTGATGGTGGCGCCGACCTGCGACTTGATGTCGTCACCGACGATCGGGACGCCGGCCTCGGTGAACTTGTCCGCCCACTCCTTGGTGCCGGCGATGAAGACCGGGAGGGCGTTGACGAAGGCGACCTTGGCGTCGATGGCGCACTGGGCGTAGAACTTCGCCGCGTCCTCGGAACCGACGGGCAGGTAGCAGACGAGGACGTCGACCTGCTTGTCCTTGAGGATCTGGACGACGTCGACCGGGGCCTCGGCGGACTCCTCGATGGTCTGGCGGTAGTACTTGCCGAGACCGTCGAGGGTGTGGCCGCGCTGGACCGTGATGCCCTTGTTCGGGACGTCACAGATCTTGATGGTGTTGTTCTCGCTGGCACCGATGGCGTCGGAGAGGTCGAGGCCGACCTTCTTCGCGTCGACGTCGAAGGCGGCGACGAACTCGACGTCACCGACGTGGTACTCGCCGAACTGGACGTGCATCAGACCGGGCACCTTGGACGCCGGGTCGGCGTCCTTGTAGTACTCGACGCCCTGCACCAGCGAGGCGGCGCAGTTGCCCACGCCGACGATGGCTACGCGAACCGAACCCATTCCGGTTGCTCCCTGTGTGTACTCGGTGAAACCCCGAATGGGCCTCACGTGGTGGTGTCGTCGGACGGATCCGGCCGGGACTCGTCCCGGTGCCGGGGCAGGCCGCCCGTCTCTCCAGATGTGCTGTTCTGCTGAGCGGAGCCTGCGGAAGCGGAACCTTTGAGGTCCCGTCCGGCCCGCTCACTCTCGATGAGCTCGTTCAGCCAGCGCACTTCGCGCTCCACGGACTCCATTCCGTGGCGCTGGAGCTCAAGGGTGTAGTCGTCGAGGCGCTCCCGGGTGCGTGTCAGAGAGGCGCGCATCTTCTCCAGGCGCTCCTCCAGCCGACTGCGGCGGCCCTCCAGTACACGCACGCGTACATCGCGCGACGTCTGTCCGAAGAAGGCGAAACGAGCGGCGAAGTGCTCGTCCTCGTACGCATCGGGACCCGTCTGTGAGAGCAGTTCCTCGAAGTGCTCCTTACCTTCCGCCGTCAACCGATAGACGATCTTGGCGCGGCGCCCAGCGAGTGAAGCGGCGAGGGCGTCCTCAGGGGCGCTCCCCGATTCCTCGATCAACCAGCCGTTGGCGACCAGCGTCTTGAGGCAGGGGTAGAGCGTCCCGTAGCTGAACGCACGGAACACACCCAGTGACGTATTGAGTCGTTTGCGCAGCTCATAGCCGTGCATCGGGGACTCGCGGAGCAGGCCGAGTACGGCGAACTCGAGGATCCCGGAACGCCGGCTCATCGTCGCCTCCTCCCTGTCGCGGCCGTGTCGGCACGGCCTTTATGCCGAGCTGATGTATCGACTCGATACATCATGACGATAGATCGCTCCTCCGCATGCGACAAGAGGGGGAAGGGTGAACGGGGTCACATCACCGATTCGTAGGAAGCAAGTTGCCTGATTTGGGGTGAACTTCGGTCCTCGGTGGGTTTTGACGGTGCGTAGTCTGTGCGGCATGCACACCACCGGGAACCAAGTGACGCCCGAGGACGTCCCTGTCCTCGGTGCAGTACGGGTGAATGCGAAAACGACCGCATCCGTACTTGGGGGGGACCGGAAACCAGCCGCCGTTTCCAGGCGCGCAAAGGTGCGCCTGCCCGAGGAGTAATCGTTCGATGAGCGAGCACCGTCGCAAACTGCCGCAGCCGCAGGAAGGCGGACGTGCCGCGGCCCGACGCGGCCAGTCGGCGCCCTCCGGCCGCCGAGCGGCACCGCGAGCCGCCACCGGGTCTCCTTCCGACTCGTATGGGGCGGGAGATGAGGAACGCCCGTACGGTGGCCGAGCCGAGGCCCGGCGGGCGTCACAGAGAAGTGAGCCCGGCCGGCGTAGGGCCGCCGACGGCGCGGGACGCGGTTCCGGAGGCGGCGGTGGCCGCCGAGGCGGTCCAGGCGGTCCAGGCGGTCCGAATGGACCAGGGCGCGGCAGGGGCCGCTCCGTTCCCGAACGGAAGCGCTTCATCGACTACCCGCGCGCCGGTAAGTACGGAGCCGCGCGCTGGCTGCCGTCCTGGAGGCTGGTCACGGGCCTGTGCATCGCCTTCTTCGGCAGCATGGTGGCGGTCGCGGGTGTCGCGTACGCGCTGGTGGGCGTTCCCAAAGTCGCTCTGACCGCTAAGGCGCAGAACAACGTCTACTACTGGAAGGACGGCAGCCAGATGGTTGCCACCGGTGGTGAGACGAACCGCCAGATCGTCAACATCTCGCAGATCCCGAAGGCGATGCGGTACGCCGTCATCTCGCAGGAGAACAAGACCTTCGAGACCGACAGCGGCGTCGACCCCAAGGGCATCGCCCGGGCCTTCTTCAACATGGCCAGGGGCGGCGAGACGCAGGGTGGTTCCACCATCACCCAGCAGTACGTCAAGAACGCGATGCTGGACGACCAGTCGCAGACGATCTCGCGTAAGTTCAAGGAGATCTTCGTCGCGATAAAGGTGGGGGCCAAGGTCCCGAAGGACGAGATCATGGCCGGCTATCTGAACTCCGCGTACTACGGTCGCGGGGCCTACGGGATCCAGGCGGGCGCGCGCGCTTACTTCGACGAAGATGCCAAGAACCTGAACCCCGGCCAGTGCGCCTTCCTGGCGGCGATGCTCAAGGGCGCCACGTACTACGACCCCGCGGGTGCGACGTCGCTCGACCCGGCCGCCACTTCGGAGGCCAACAGCCGGCGGGCGAAGCTCCAGATGCAGGACACCCTCGACAAGGAGGTCGAGTACGGCCACCTGGACGAGGCGACGCGGAACAAGTACACGGAACTCCCCAAGGTCGAGAACCCGCGCTCGAACGCCCGCCTCAGCGGCCAGGTCGGCTATCTCGTCGACCTCGCCAAGGCGTACCTCGTCAACAACAGCGAGATCTCCGCCGATGACCTTCAGCGGGGCGGCTACTCGATCTACACGACCTTCGACAAGAAGAAGGTCACCGAGCTCGAGGACGCGGTGAAGGCGGTCCGGAAGAAGAACATCAAGCCCAAGCAGCGCCCGGACACGGACACCTACGTCCAGTTCGGCGGAGCCTCCGTGGACCCGACCACCGGCGCGATCAAGGCCATCTACGGCGGTGAGGACGCGACCAAGCACTTCACCAACAACGCCGACCAGACCGGCGCCCAGGTGGGCTCGACGTTCAAGCCGTTCGTGCTGGCGGCCGCCATGTCGTGGGGCAAGAAAGACCCCGATCTCGACGACTCGCAGTCGCAGGACGAGCGCACCGTCGTCTCCCCGAAGAGCCTGTACAGCGGCAAGAACAAGCTCAAGATCGAGGACTACAAGGGCAACGTCTGGACGGACAACAAGGGCAAGGAGTGGCTCCAGACGAACGACGGCGGTGAGTCGTACAACGCGCCCAGCTACAAGATCGACCTCCGCGAGGCGATGAGGGTCTCCGCGAACTCCGCCTTCGTCCAGCTCGGTATGGACGTCGGCCTGGACAAGGTCAGGGATGCCGCCCTGAGTGCGGGCATCCTCAAGACCAGCCTGGCCAGTGCCAACTACCCGTCGTTCTCGATCGGCACCTCCGACCCCAGCGCGATCCGCATGGCCGGTGCCTACGCCACGTTCGCGGCGAGCGGCAAGCAGCGTGACCCGTACTCGGTCGAGAAGGTCACGAGCAAGGACGGTCCGGTCTTCCAGCACAGTGACATCGCCAAGGTCGACGACGCCTTCACCGCCAAGGTCGCCGACAACGTGACCGACGTCCTGAAGACCGTGGTCGACCAGGGCACCGGCACCGCGGCTCAGCTGACCGGCCGTGAGGTGGCGGGCAAGACGGGTACCACCGACGGCAACAAGTCGGCCTGGTTCGTCGGCTACACCCCGCAGCTCTCGACGTCGATCACGATGTACCGGATGGACGACAACGAGTCCAGCAAGAAGCGCCAGTTCCTGGAGATGTACGGGACGGGTGGCCAGGACAAGATCCACGGCGCCTCGTTCCCGGCCGAGATCTGGCACGACTACATGGAACAGGCCCTGAAGGACACGGCGCCGAAGGACTTCCCGACGCCGCAGCCCATCGGTGTGGTGGTCGACGACAACCCGACCCCGACGGTGATCCCCTCGCCCACGAAGAGCGTGGAGGAGAGCCCGACGCCGACTCCGACGCCCAGCAAGACCACGACCTCGCCGACGCCCACGCCGACCGACAGCTGCTTCGGCTTCGGCTGCACCGACACCGGGGGCACCGACACGGGTGGGAACACCAGTGGCACCGATGGAGGCGTCACCGCGACACCGACGGAGTCCACTGGGAACGGGAACACCAGAGGCAACGGCAACGGAGGCATCTTCGGAGGACCGAACGGATAGCCGTCACCGTGCGTGTTTCACGTGAAACCGTCTGTTTCACGTGAAACGAGGGCCGTCACACCGACCAGGTGTGGCGGCCCTCGGCGTATTCCTAGCTGCGTACGGCAGGATGTGCGGCATGCCCAGTGCAGAGACGACGCGAGCGAGCGTGCACCAGCCGGAGCCGGTACGGCCGACCAGGGAGGACGAGGTCGCCGCGGCCGGCAGTGAGCTGATCGGCGGCCCCATCGGGCGACGCGCACTGTTCGGGACGTCCTGGTGGACGCCCGTGCGGATCGTGGCGCTCGTCGCGATCGGCATGTTCGCCCTCGGTATGGTCCAGAAGCTGCCCTGCTACGACAGCGCCTGGTTCTTCGGCGCCAGCTCGCAGTACACGCACGCGTGCTATTCGGACATCCCGCACCTCTATCAGGGGCGCGGCTTCGCCGACGGGCTCGTGCCGTACTTCGACAAGCTCCCCGGCGACATGGACTACCTGGAGTACCCGGTCCTCACCGGTGTGTTCATGGAGGTCGCCTCCTGGCTCACACCGGGCAGCGGCACCATCCAGCACCAGGAGCAGGCCTACTGGATGGCCAACGCCGGGATGCTGATGGTGTGCACCGCGATCATCGCCGTGTGCACCTCCCGCACACACCGCCGACGGCCCTGGGACGGGCTCCTGGTGGCTTTGGCGCCCGCGTTCGCGCTGACGGCCACCATCAACTGGGACCTGCTCGCCGTGGCCCTCCTGGCCGCCGCGATGCTGATGTGGTCGCGGGGCCGGGCCCTCGCTTTCGGCATCCTGCTGGGACTCGCCACCGCTGCCAAGTTCTACCCCTTCCTGGTGCTCGGACCGCTCTTCCTGCTGTGCTGGCGGGCCGGCAAGTGGCGGGAGTTCGCGACCGCGCTGCTCGGCGCGGTCGGCGCCTGGCTCGTCGTGAACCTTCCGGTGATGTTCCTGGCACCGGAGGGCTGGGCGAAGTTCTACCGCTTCAGCCATGACCGCGGCGTCGACTTCGGCTCGGTCTTCCTGGTCCTCTCGCAGCGGTGGAACATCCAGATCACCGCCGATGCGGCCAACACCTGGGCCATGGTCATGATGCTGGCCGTCTGCGCGGGCCTGGCCGCCCTCACGCTGACCGCCCCGCGCCGCCCACGCCTCGCTCAGCTCGCCTTCCTGATCGTGGCGGCCTTCATCCTCACCAACAAGGTCTACTCGCCGCAGTACGTACTCTGGCTGGTCCCTCTCGCCGCCCTGGCCCGGCCGCGCTGGCGGGACTTCCTGATCTGGCAGGCGTGCGAGGTCGCGTACTTCCTGGGGATCTGGATGTACCTCGCGTACACGACCAGCGGCGACGCTCACAAGGGGCTCCCGACCGAGGGCTACCAACTCGCCGTCGTCCTGCACCTGCTGGGGACGCTGTACCTGTGCGCGGTGGTCGTACGCGACATCCTGATGCCGGAGCGGGACGTGGTGCGCCGGGCCGGAGACGACGATCCGTCCGGCGGCGTGCTGGACGGCGCTCCAGACGTCTTCGTGCTCGGTGCCGCCGCCCATCCGCCGCGTCACGCGGTGCACTTCGAGGGACCGCAGGTGGAATGGGGCAGTAGGGGCCCGATGTCGGTCGGCGACAGTTCGCCCTGAGCGAACAGGGTGCGGGGAAGACATGCGAAAGGCCGTACACGGGGTGTACGGCCTTTCGGCTCAGCGGCGCTGTCCTGGGGTCCTCAGCGGTCCAGGATCCGGTCGAACTGCGTGGTGGTGTGCCGAAGGTGTGCCACGAGCTCGTCGCCGACCTTCGGCTCCGTGGCGTCCGAGGGCACGAAGAGGATCGAGACCTGCATGTGCGGGGGCTCGGCGAACCAGCGCTGCTTGCCCGCCCAGACGAACGGCGAAAGGTTCCGGTTGACGGTCGCGAGGCCGGCGCGGGCGACGCCCTTGGCGCGCGGCATGACGCCGTGCAGGGCCTTGGGAGCCTCCAGGCCCACTCCGTGTGACGTGCCGCCCGCCACGACGACCAGATAGCCGTCGGAGGCCGCCTTCTGCTGCCGATAGCCGAAACGGTCGCCCTTGGAGACGCGCGTGACGTCCAGAACCGCCCCGCGGTACTCCGTCGCCTCGTGGTCCCCCAGCCACAGCCGCGTGCCGATACGGGCGCGGAAGCGGGTCTGCGGGAACTGCTGCTGCAACCGGGCGAGTTCCTCGGCCTTGAGGTGGCTGACGAACATCGTGTGCAGCGGCAGCCGGGCCGCGCGCAGACGGTCCATCCAGCCGATGACCTCCTCGACGGCGTCCGAGCCGTCGGTGCGGTCCAGCGGCAGGTGGATGGCGAAGCCCTCGAGGCGGACGTTCTCTATGGCGGAGTGCAGGTGCGGGAGGTCCTGCTCGCTCACACCGTGCCGCTTCATCGAGGACATCACCTCGATGACGACACGGGCGCCCACGAGGCCGTACACGCCGTCGATGGACGACACGGAGCGGATGACGCGGTCCGGCAGCGGCACGGGCTCCTCGCCCCGCCTGAACGGCGTCAGCACCAGCAGATCGCCGCCGAACCAGTCCTTGATCCGGGCGGCCTCGTACGTGGTGCCGACGGCGAGGACGTCCGAGCCGAGGCGGGTGGCCTCGTCCGCGAGCCGCTCATGGCCGAAGCCATAGCCGTTGCCTTTGCAGACGGGTACGAGTCCCGGGAACTGCTCCTGCACGTGCTTGTGGTGTGCTCGCCAGCGCGCGGTGTCGACGTAGAGCGTGAGCGCCATGGCCGGTCCCGGAACCTTTCTGGTGGCTGCGGTTGATCAGAGGTGTCAAGGCAAAGTGTGGTGCATCCGCCGGACCGGCGGGGCCAAGCAGGGCGGGGTCAGCGGCGCGACATATAGATGTCGAGCGCCTTGTGGAGCAGCTTGTTGAGCGGGAAGTCCCACTCGCCGAGGTACTCGGCGGCCTCGCCGCCCGTGCCGACCTTGAACTGGATCAGGCCGAAGAGGTGGTCGGTCTCGTCCAGCGAGTCGGAGATGCCGCGCAGGTCGTAGACGGTCGCGCCGAGGGCGTAGGAGTCGCGCAGCATTCGCCATTGCATCGCGTTCGAGGGCCGGACCTCACGCCCGATGTTGTCCGAGGCGCCGTACGAGTACCAGACGTGCCCGCCGACGACGAGCATCGTCGCGGCCGACAGGTTCACGCCGTTGTGACGCGCGAAGTACAGCCGCATGCGGTTGGGGTCCTCAGTGTTGAGGGCCGTCCACATGCGCTGGAAGTACGACAGCGGCCGGGGCCGGAAGTGGTCGCGGACGGCCGTGATCTCGTACAGCCGCTGCCACTCCTCCAGGTCGTGGTAGCCGCCCTGGACGACCTCGACGCCGGCCTTCTCGGCCTTCTTGATGTTGCGGCGCCAGAGCTGGTTGAAGTTCTTGTGAACCTCTTCCAGGGAGCGGTTGGCGAGCGGCACCTGGAAGACGTAACGAGGCTGTACGTCGCCGAAGCCGGCGCCGCCGTCCTCGCCCTGCTGCCAGCCCATGCGGCGCAGCTTGTCGGCGACCTCGAAGGCGCGCGGTTCGATGAAGTCCGCCTCGATGTCGCGCAGACGCTTCACATCGGGGTTCTGGATGCCGCCCTTGATGGAGGCGGCCTCCCAGCGCCGGATGATCACCGGCGGGCCCATCTTCACCGAGAAGGCGCCCTGCTGCTTGAGGTGCGCGAGCATCGGCTGGAGCCAGTCGTCGAGGTTCGGCGCGAACCAGTTGATGACCGGGCCTTCGGGCAAATAGGCGAGATAGCGCTTGATCTTGGGCAGCTGCCGGTACAGGACCAGCCCCGCGCCGACCATCTCGCCGGTCCTGTCGTCGAACCAGCCGAGGCTCTCGGAGCGCCACTCCGCCTTTACATCTGCCCAGGCCGGGACCTGCATGTGACTAGCCGCGGGCAGGCTCTGGATGTATGCCAGATGCTGCTCTCGGCTGATGGTCCTCAGGGTCAGACTCATTCGGGGCGCTCCTCGGGCTGGTGTGTCCCCATGGGTACAGGGGCTCCGGCTCTCGCGCCGAAGCCTACTGCGCCCTGCGAGCGCCCTGTCTGGCCGCATCGAACCTGGGCCCCGACCGGTGTGTTGCCGGAGCGTCGAGCGGTGTGGATCGGCCGCTTGGCCGGATGTTCCGACCGGAAGCGGCCGATGGTGAGTGGAGAGCCGGCCCCGAGGGGCCCGGGGTCAGCCGAAGACCCCGCCGAAGAGACCTCCATGGGCCATGCCGAGGAAGAAGCCGACCGCGGACGCACCCAGGCCCAGGATCAGACCGAAGCGCTCGCGGGTCGTCACGGAGATGAACTGCCCGTACGCGCCTGTGGCGATCCCCACCAGGCCGGCCCAGGAACTGATCAGATGCAGACCGTGGAACATCGCCGTGACGAAGGCGATCACTCCGAGCACCAGCGTCACCGCTAGCAAGGTGTCCTGGAGCGGATGGGCCTTTCCATCCGTGGCGAAGAGGGATCCGGCGGTGTTGGGTCGAAATGCCTGTGCCATGTGGCACCTCCTGCGGAAGGCGGCGCATCGTAGCGCCATACACACCCGATGGGTACAGACTGACGGTCCCTGCGGTCGGATTTCAACCGGAAGCGTGTGTGCGGGTAGTGTGTACCGTCTGCACCGGTGTCTGCCCAGCCCATGGCCGGGGCGCGACCCAGGTTCCACCCAGGTCGCAGCCCTGATCACGACAGGGATCCCGCTCGGTCCTCCGATCGTGGGATTCGATTGTCAGTGGCGGCCGATACCGTTGCGTACGCATCACAACCCTCCTGCCACGGAACGACCGTGGCCGCTGAGTCCAAAGGAGGTGGGTTCCACATGCGTCACTACGAAGTGATGGTCATCCTCGACCCCGATCTCGAAGAGCGCGCTGTCTCCCCGCTGATCGAGAACTTCCTCTCCGTCGTCCGTGAGGGCAACGGAAAGGTCGAGAAGGTCGACACCTGGGGCCGTCGTCGTCTGTCCTACGAGATCAAGAAGAAGCCCGAGGGCATCTACTCGGTCATCGACCTGCAGGCCGAGCCTGCGGTCGTCAAGGAGCTCGACCGACAGATGAACCTGAACGAGTCGGTCCTCCGGACCAAGGTCCTCCGCCCCGAGACCCACTGAGCCTCCCGCTCAGCTGATCTCGGGATTCGAGTAGCAGCACCAAAAGCAGCCAGCAGCAAACCCGCCGAGAGGTTCCCCCATGGCAGGCGAGACCGTCATCACGGTCGTCGGCAATCTTGTCGACGACCCCGAGCTGCGCTTCACCCCTTCCGGTGCGGCGGTCGCGAAGTTCCGTGTCGCGTCCACCCCCCGCACCTTCGACCGTCAGACCAATGAGTGGAAGGACGGCGAGAGCCTGTTCCTGACCTGCTCGGTCTGGCGTCAGGCGGCGGAGAACGTCGCCGAGTCGCTCCAGCGAGGCATGCGCGTCATCGTGCAGGGCCGGCTGAAGCAGCGGTCCTACGAGGACCGTGAGGGCGTCAAGCGCACGGTCTACGAGCTGGACGTCGAGGAAGTCGGCGCCAGCCTGAAGAACGCCACGGCCAAGGTCACCAAGACCACGGGCCGGAGCGGCCAGGGCGGCCAGGGCGGTTACGGCGGCGGTGGCGGCGGCCAGCAGGGCGGCGGCTGGGGCGGTGGCTCCGGCGGCGCTCCGCAGGGCGGCGGCGCTCCGGCCGACGACCCCTGGGCGACCGGCACTCCCGCCGGTGGCAACCAGGGCGGCGGCGGTGGCGGCGGCTGGGGCGGAAGCTCCGGCGGCAGCAGCGGCGGCAGCGGCGGCGGCTACTCGGACGAACCCCCCTTCTAGGCCCCCGGGCCAAGGGTGGTTCGTACCCACACTTCTTGATCACACAGGAGATACACCATGGCGAAGCCGCCTGTGCGCAAGCCGAAGAAGAAGGTCTGCGCATTCTGCAAGGACAAGGTCACGTACGTGGACTACAAGGACACGAACATGCTGCGGAAGTTCATTTCCGACCGCGGCAAGATCCGTGCCCGCCGCGTGACCGGCAACTGCACGCAGCACCAGCGTGACGTCGCCACGGCTGTGAAGAACAGCCGTGAGATGGCGCTGCTGCCCTACACCTCCACCGCGCGATAAGGGAAGGGTGACCGACAAATGAAGATCATCCTCACCCACGAGGTCTCCGGCCTCGGTGCCGCGGGCGACGTCGTTGACGTCAAGGACGGTTACGCTCGCAACTACCTGATCCCGCGGAACTTCGCGATCCGCTGGACCAAGGGCGGCGAGAAGGACGTCGAGCAGATCCGTCGTGCTCGCAAGATCCACGAGATCCAGACCATCGAGCAGGCCAACGAGATCAAGGCCCGCCTCGAGGGCGTCAAGGTCCGCCTGGCCGTCCGCTCCGGCGACGCCGGTCGTCTCTTCGGTTCCGTCACCCCGGCCGACGTCGCCTCGGCGATCAAGGCTTCCGGTGGCCCCGAGGTCGACAAGCGCCGCATCGAGCTGGGCTCGCCGATCAAGACGCTGGGCGCCCACGAGACGTCCGTGCGTCTGCACCCCGAGGTTGCCGCCAAGGTCAACATCGAGGTCGTCGCGGCCTGAACGCTGCGCTCGGCATAGCTGAGAGAAGGGCCGCATCCGGACGGGTGCGGCCCTTTTTCGTGGCTGGAGCGAGTCGGACGTCGCTCGTGTTTCACGTGAAACGGGCGGCTGATGGGCTCTGTTTCACGTGAAACGGAGGGGAGCCGGCCCGGTGATCCCTCCGCCCGTCGAACGCGTACCGATCGGCACTGCGCCAGTCAGCGGCTCGCACCGGTGACGATCCAGCGGCCCGAGCGGGAGCGTAGCCACAGGGTCAGCATGCGTACCGTCATCATCAGGGTCATCGCTCCCCAGAGGGCGGTCAGTCCGCCGCCGAGCATGGGTACCAAAAGAGCCACGGGCGTGAAGACCGCCAGAGTCAGCAACATCGCCCACGCCAGATAGAGGCCGTCTCCGGCACCCATCAGGACTCCGTCCAGAACGAAGACGACGCCACAGATCGGCTGGGAGAGCGCCACCAGGAGCAGTGCGGGCAGGGCAGCGTCCTTGACCGCGGAGTCGCCGGTGAAGAGCGGCAGGAACAAGGGGCGTGCGACGACCACCAGCAGACCGAGCACCACCCCGGCCGCGATCCCCCACTCGACCATGCGGCGGCAGGCTGCTCGGGCGCCCTCCGTGTCGCCCGCGCCGAGGTAGCGCCCGATGATCGCCTGCCCGGCGATGGCGATCGCATCGAGGGCGAACGCGAGCAGGCTCCACAGAGACAGGATGATCTGGTGTGCGGCGATGTCCGCGTCCCCGAGCCGGGCCGCCACGGCAGTGGCGATCATGAGGACGGCGCGCAGCGAGAGGGTGCGCACCAGCAAGGGGGCGCCGGCCTGAGCGCAAGCCCGTATCCCGGCGATGTCCGGCCGCAGAGGGGCGCCGAGTTTACGGGCACCCCGGACGACGACGTACAGATATGCGACGGCCATGCCGTACTGGGCGATGACGGTGCCCCAGGCGGAACCTGCGATGCCGAGACCGGCGCCGTAGACGAGGACTACGTTGAGGACGGCGTTGGCAACGAAGCCCGCAACAGCGACGTACAGCGGGGTCTTGGTGTCCTGGAGTCCGCGCAGCACACCGGTGGCGGCCAGCACCACGAGCATGGCGGGAATGCCGAGCGCGGAGATCCGCAGATAGGTGATCGCGTACGGGGCCGCTGTCTCAGAGGCGCCGAAGAGGTCCACCACGGCGGGTGCCGTGGGGAGGAAGACGGCGATGACGACGGCGCCGAGCAGCAGGGCCAGCCAGATGCCGTCCATGCCCTGACGGATGGCGGCCCGCAGATCTCCGGCTCCGACCCGGCGTGCGACGGCTGCCGTGGTCGCGTAAGCGAGGAAGACGAACACGCTCACGGCAGTGGTGAGAAGTGCGGAGGCGACACCGAGGCCGGCCAGTTGCGCGGTGCCGAGGTGGCCGACGATCGCACTGTCGGCCATCACGAAGAGGGGCTCGGCGACGAGTGCGCCAAAGGCCGGAACGGCCAGCGCGACGATCTCTCGGTCGTGCCGACGCCGGGCGGCGCTGGGTCTCGCTGGAGCCTGTGTCATGGCCACCAATCTAATCTTCCACAGGTAAGAGATGCAATATGGCTATGACCCTTACTGACGTGTCGGTCGGGCGTGTCGCTGTGCACCGTTCGCGGAGATCTTGGGCCGACGGGGAAACTTTTTCTTCTGCACAGCCCGTGGACGGTAAAAGCGCAGGTCACAGCGAGTCCCTCGGGTGGGCTGAGGGCTTGTTCACAGGCCTGTCCACCGTGTCGTGCACAGGTTTTGCGGAGTTCTCCACAGCATCGGGGCCGTCGTCCACATGGCCTGTGGATAACCAGATTGGCTGACGGTGCCGACAGGCCTAACGTGGTCCGGCGCCCGCTCCTTCTTCCGTCCTCGGAAACCTGGCAAAACCGACGCACCGGAACCGGAGTTGGGCCTCTTAGTTGTCAGTGTCGTGCCGTACGAATGAAGGGCACGGCGAGGTCCGCGCGGCGGACGGGAGGAGGTGGCCCGGTGAGTCTTTCCGAGCCTTTGGACGACCCCTGGGCCGACAGCGGTCCCAGTGATCGTCTGCCTGCCTCCCGCCAGCGCCGCGAAGGTGGCCGGGGACGGGACGAGCAGCACGACCGTGGTCGGGACAGCGACGCATGGGAGGGGGCGGGCTCGTCCTTCGAGCGCGTACCGCCCCAGGACCTGGACGCCGAGCAGTCCGTCCTCGGCGGCATGCTCCTCTCCAAGGATGCGATCGCCGACGTCGTCGAGGTCCTCAAGGGCCATGACTTCTACAAGCCGGCGCACGAGACGATCTACCAGGCGATCCTCGACATCTACGCCAAGGGCGAGCCGGCCGACCCGATCACCATCGCCGCCGAGCTGACCAAGCGCGGTGAGATCACGAAGGTCGGGGGCGCCTCCTATCTGCACACCCTCGTCCAGACGGTTCCGACGGCGGCGAACGCCGAGTACTACGCGGAGATCGTCCACGAGCGTGCCGTGCTGCGTCGCCTGGTCGAGGCCGGCACGCGCATCACGCAGATGGGTTACGCGGCGGACGACGACGTCGACGAGATCGTCAACCGGGCCCAGGCCGAGATCTTCGCGGTCACCGAGCAGCGCACCACTGAGGACTATCTGCCGCTCGGCGACATCATGGAGGGCGCACTCGACGAGATCGAGGCGATCGGTTCGCGATCGGGGGAGATGACCGGTGTGCCCACCGGCTTCACCGACCTCGACCAGCTCACCAACGGCATGCATCCCGGCCAGATGATCATCATTGCGGCCCGTCCCGCCATGGGTAAGTCGACGCTCGCGCTGGACTTCGCGCGTGCCGCCTCCATCAAGAACAACCTGCCGAGCGTGATCTTCTCGCTCGAAATGGGGCGTAACGAGATCGCGATGCGTCTGCTCTCGGCCGAGGCGCGCGTAGCCCTGCACCACATGCGGTCCGGCACGATGACCGACGAGGACTGGACACGACTCGCCCGCCGTATGCCCGACGTCTCGGCCGCACCGCTCTACATCGACGACTCCCCGAACCTGTCGATGATGGAGATCCGCGCAAAGTGCCGCCGCCTCAAGCAGCGCAACGATCTGAAGCTCGTCATCATCGACTACCTGCAACTGATGCAGTCGGGCGGCAAGCGGTCCGAGAGCCGCCAACAGGAAGTCTCGGACATGTCGCGAAACCTGAAGCTGCTGGCCAAGGAGCTGGAGCTGCCGGTGATCGCGCTCTCGCAGCTGAACCGTGGCCCCGAACAGCGCACGGACAAGAAGCCCATGGTCTCCGACCTGCGTGAGTCCGGATCCATCGAGCAGGACGCTGACATGGTCATCCTGCTGCACCGCGAGGACGCGTACGAGAAGGAGTCTCCGCGCGCGGGCGAGGCGGACATCATCGTGGGCAAGCACCGTAACGGCCCGACGGCCACGATCACGGTCGCCTTCCAGGGCCACTACTCACGCTTCGTGGACATGGCCCAAACCTGATCCGTCGCCCGGCCGGCTTTGTCGCCTCTCAGGAAATGCGCTCGACGTGGGATGAGGGGCCGGGTGGACTGGGGCCATGAAGACATCCCAAGAAGAGCTGCTCCCGGCAACCCGCCGGGCTCTGCTGCACCGGATCGCGGTTGCTCAGGCCGAGGGGCGCGCCCCGTCGTTGGCAGCGGCGGTCGTACGGGGCGGGCAGACGGTGTGGTACGGCTCGCGGACCTCGGTGGACGGGCACGCGCCGGACGAGAACGTGCAGTACAGGATCGGCTCGATCACCAAGACCTTCACCGCCGTACTCGTGCTGCGGCTGCGGGACGAGGGAGTGCTGGACCTCGGCGACCCCCTGGAGAAGCATCTGCCGGGCACGGGTGCGGGGGAGGCCACCATCGCCGAACTGCTCGCGCATACGGGCGGGTTGGCGGCCGAGTCGCCCGCGCCCTGGTGGGAGCGCACGCCCGGCTCCCTTCGCCCGGAGCTTGCCGATGTCCTGGGCGAACTGCCGCTGAGGCATCCGGTCGGCCGGCGGCACCATTATTCGAACCCCGGCTACACGCTTCTGGGTGCTCTGGTCGAGGAACTGCGAGGCGCTCCCTGGGAGGAAGTGCTGCGGCGCGAGGTGCTCGAACCGCTGGGCATGCGCCGGACGAGCGGAGACCCGCGGGCGCCTCATGCGGGTGGCTGGGCGGTGCATCCGTGGGCCGATGTGATGCTTCCGGAGCCTGCCGAGGACCTCGGCAGGATGGCACCGGCCGGTCAGCTCTGGTCCACGACCGGCGACTTGGCGCGCTTCGCCGTCTTCCTCGCCCAGGGAGACGAGCGGGTACTGAGCGCGGATTCCGTCCGGGAGATGCGTACGCCGGCCGCGCCCGCCGAGGCCGCGGACGTGATGTCCGGCTCCGCCTACGGGCTGGGTATGCAGCTCCAGTACCGGGACGGTCGACTCCTCGTCGGGCACTCCGGTTCCCTGCCGGGCTTTCTTGCGAACCTCACCGTCAGCGTGGAGGACGATCTGGCGGCCGTCGTGCTGGTCAACTGCACTTCCGGCCCGATGCCGTCGGCCGTCGCCGCCGATCTCGTGCGCATCGTCGCCGAGGCCGAACCCCGGATTCCCGAGCCGTGGCGACCGCTGCCCGATGTCGACGAGGGCGTCCTGGAGTTGGCGGGGCAGTGGTACTGGGGGACCCAGGCCTTCGTGCTGCGGCTGACCGTCGACGGAGGGGTTTCGCTGGAGCCGCTGAGCGGCGTCGGCCGTCGGGCGCGCCTGCGGGCGAACGGTGACGGCACCTGGACCGGGCTCGACGGCTATTACGCGGGAGAGCTCCTGAAGGCCGTACGACGGCCTGACGGGTCCGTGAGCCACCTGGACCTCGGGTCGTTCGTGTTCACGCGGCAGCCGTACGACGAGGGGGCTCCGGTGCCGGGCGGGGTGGATCCTGAGGGGTGGCGCGGCATCCCATAGGCGTCGGTGCGCAGTTGTGAGCTCATCGGAGCGTCCTGTTTCACGTGAAACAGGACGCTTCTTGCCTGCGAGGCGCGCTGGGGTGCCGACGCTGTGGGTGTCGGCGCTGTGGCTGGTCGTCTCAGAGTGGCAGCTTGAAGCCCACGTGCGAGGCCTCGAAGCCCAGCCGCTCATAGAAACGGTGAGCGGCGGTGCGGGTGGCGTCGGAGGTCAACTGGACCAGCTGGCAGCCCTGGCGCCGGGACTCGTCGACCGCCCACTCGATGAGCCGTGTACCGAGCCCGCTGCCGCGTTCGTCCGCGTGGATGCGTACGCCCTCGATGATCGAGCGGGTGGAACCGCGCCGGGACAGACCAGGAATGATCGTGAGCTGCAGGGTGCCGATGACGCGGTCCTCGCGTACGGCGACGACCAGGTGCTGGTTCGGATCCTTGGCCAGACGCTCGAGCGCCGTCAGATAGGGCGCCAGGTCGTCCGGTGACTCCCGCTGGGCGCCCAGCGGGTCGTCGGCGAGCATCGCGACGATCGCGGGGATGTCACCCGCAACGGCAGGCCGTATCTCAAGATCTTCCATGCTCGCAGCCTATGCGGGCGCGTTCACCGACTCCACGACCCGAACCAGCGGGGCCAGCTCGGGGCTCCTGGCGGCTTCGTCGAGAGCCTGGCGCAAGGCGGCGTCGTTGGTGGGCCGCGCCTCCTCAAGGAGCTTGAGGCCCGCTTCGCTGACATTCGTGTAGATGCCGCGACGGTCGGTCGGGCACAGGTAGCGAGAGAGCAGCCCGCGGTCCTCGAGCCGGGTGACCAGCCGGGTGGTGGCGCTCTGGCTGAGGACGACCGCGTCGGCGACCTGCTTCATCTGCAGATGGCCGCCCTCGCCGTCGTGCTGCCGGCTGAGTACGTCGAGCAGGGAGTACTCCCGCACGCTCAGTCCGTGCTTGGCCTGCAGCGCGCGCTCGATGTGGCCCTCGATCCTCCCGTGCAGCAGAGAAAGGGCGCACCAGCCCTGGGCTAGGGCGGTGAGCGCGGGGTCCGTCGCTGTCATGGCGTTTTCCTCCGTCCTGGAGTGACTGAACACAAGGATAGAGCATGGACGCAATAGACCGCGTTTGCATATAGCCAGTGTCTGCAACTATTGTGAACGCACGCAAAGCGCTCCTGCAATCCATTGGGAAGGTGTCCCCCATGCCTCTCGCGCTTCTGGCCCTCGCGATCGGGGCCTTCGGGATCGGAACCACCGAATTCGTGATCATGGGTGTGCTGCCCGAGGTCGCAGGCGACTTCGGTGTCTCCATCCCCACCGCCGGACTTCTGGTGACCGGCTACGCCCTCGGCGTGGTGTTCGGCGCCCCGATCATGACCGCGCTCGGCACCAAGGTGCCCCGCAAGCGGATGCTGATGCTGCTGATGGGCCTGTTCGTCCTCGGCAACCTGCTCTCCGCCGTCGCCCCCGTCTTCGGGCTGATGCTGGTGGGACGAGTGGTCGCCTCCCTCGCCCACGGCGCCTTCTTCGGTATCGGCTCGGTGGTCGCCGCCGAGTTGGTGGCTCCCGAGAAGAAGGCCGGCGCCATCTCCATGATGTTCAGCGGGCTGACGGTCGCCAATGTCGTCGGCGTCCCCCTCGGCACCCTCATCGGGCAGTCCATCGGCTGGCGGGTCACCTTCGCGGTGGTCGCCGCGCTCGGTGTGGTCGGGCTGCTGGGCGTGGCCAAGCTGGTGCCCGAGATGCCCAAGCCCCCGGGTGTCCGTCTGCGCCACGAACTGGCCGCCTTCAAGAACGTCCAGGTGCTGCTCGCGATGGCGATGACCGTCCTCGGCTTCGGCGGCGTGTTCGCGGCCATCACCTACATCGCGCCGATGATGACGCACGTGGCCGGCTTCGCGGACGGCTCGGTGACCTGGCTGCTGGTCCTCTTCGGCCTCGGCATGGTCGGCGGGAACCTCATCGGCGGCAAGTTCGCGGACCGTGCGCTGATGCCGATGCTCTACGTGTCACTGGGCGGCCTCGCTGTCGTGCTCGCCCTGTTCACCGTTACCGCGCACAACAAGGTCCTCGCGGCGGTCACCATCATGCTGATCGGTGCCCTTGGCTTCGCGACCGTGCCGCCACTGCAGAAGCGGGTCCTCGACCATGCGCACGGCGCGCCCACGCTGGCCTCGGCCGTGAACATCGGCGCCTTCAACCTCGGCAACGCCCTCTCGGCCTGGCTCGGCGGCATCGTCATCGCGGCCGGTCTGGGATACACCGCTCCCAACTGGGTCGGCGCCGTTCTCGCCGCGGCGGCCCTGGTCCTCGCCGTCCTCTCGGCCGCCCTGGAGCGCCGTGACACGGGCCGGAGCGCCGTCGTCGCGGACGCCGCGCCCGCAGAGCGGCAGACCCCCGTCCACCACTGACTGGACCGGATCAGGGCCGTTGACCGGACAGAAGCCGAGCCGCCGGCCCGGACCGTACTCGGAGCGGGGCCAGGGCCGGCCCCGCTCCCCTCGATCCACTTTCCACGCAACCTCAGCAGCACCTCCCAAGGAGAACCACCACATGAGCACCACCGCTGTCACCCCGCTCTCCACCGAGGACGCGGAGGTCCTCGTCTCCGCCGCCCGCCGGGCAGCCGAGGCCGCCGGGGTCACGGTCAGCATCACCGTCCTCGACGCGGGCGGGCATCTGCTTGCCTTCCGCCGGGATGACCGGGCCGTGCTGATCTCGGGCGAGACCAGCACCCGCAAGGCGTACACCGCGCTCCAGCTGAACGCGTCCACCGCCGACCTCGTCGAGGCGGTCCAGCCCGGCGGCCTCTTCCACACCCTGCCCACCGCGCTCGACCGGCCGCTGCTCTTCATCGCGGGCGGAGTGCCGGTCCACCGCGACGGACGCCTGATCGGAGCGCTCGGGGTCGGCGGTGGCGCACCGGAGCAGGACCACGGCTTCGCCGCCGCGGCCGTGAAGGCGCTTTCCTGACGCCACCGCGTTCCCGCCCCTGCGCACCGGACTCGGTGCGCAGGGCTCCACGACGAGACGCGTGTCCCCAGGTGATCCTCGGGGGCACGCGTCTTTCAGTGCGCCGACGCTCAGCCCGCCGCCACGGTCAGCGGAGCGAATCGACGGGTTCCATCACCGGGCAGGTCCGGGATGCCGTACGTCATCACCGCGTTGAGACCGACCGGCGCGAGCCCGCGCTCCTTCAGCCAGGCCAGCAGCTCTTCGTGCCGTACATCGATGTCTGTCCGCAGCGGGCGGTCGGTGTGAGCGGCGAGCGAGGCGACGAGGGCCTTCGCGGTCTCCGTGTCGCGGGCCGTCAGCGGGCCCACCACATGAGTGTCCATGTTGGGCCAGGCCGCCGTGTACCCGATGATCCGGCCGTTCTCCTCGGCCACCCGCAGCTGATCGGCGAAGGCGGGAAGCCGGGTGAGGACATGGGTGCGGTCGGCACCGAAGACCTCGGCGTCGAGCCGGAGGATCGGGATCAGGTCCTCCGCCGTGGCCGGCCGAGTGACCACCGCTGGCTCCGCCCCACCCGGAGCGAAGTACCCGCGCACCATCTCGGAATGACCCACGACCTTGAAACCGAGCTCCTCATAGAGCGGACGGCCGAACGGGGTCGCGCACAGGGTGAGGGGGGTGGTGGCCATCTCCGCCATCACATGGCGCATCAGCCGGCGGCCGATGCCCTGGCGGGCATGCCGTTCGGCGACCAGGACCATGCCGATCGCTCCCAGATCCGGGCGGTCCTGAGGACCGTACTCGGTTACGACGCAGGCGCTCACGAGACCCCCTTCGGGGTCGTCGATGCCGTAGCCCTTTCCCGCTGCGAGAAGCAGGCCCCACTTGTGCTCTTCGCGGGGCCAGCCCCGGTCCTCGGACAAGTCGGCGCAGGCGGTGAGATCGCGAGGCGTCAGATGACGGATGGGCAGAGAGGCGGAGGAAGGTGTCGACACGCAGGTCAGGCTGCATGAAGGGCACCCTGGACGTCCACCGGTTTGCCGTCAGCCGGATACGCCTTTGGACATGTCATGCCCCACCCCACAGCCCCAGGACAGATGTTTCACGTGAAACAGCGGGCACGGATCTGGTGGGCAGGGGCGAGTGCCGGTATCGCTAATCTCGCCCTCCATGACGCGACTGCACCTCTTCGATCTTGACGGGACGCTGTTGCACGGCACGGCGGCCCCTGTGGAGATTTCCAGGCAACTGGGTATCGACGCGGAGATAGCCGATCTCGAGCGCGATTTCGTGGCGCGGCGAATCGACTCGCACGGGTATGCGCGGCGTGTGCATGCGCTATGGGGAGATCTCACCGAGGCCCATGTCGCGGCGGCCTTCCAAGAGGCACCCTGGCTGCGGCGGATCCGGTACACCTGGGCCGACATCCGCTCGCGTGGGGAGTACTGTGCGGTCGTCTCGCTTTCACCCTCGTTCTTCGTGGAGCGGCTCATCGGGTGGGGCGCCCACGCCGCGTACGGTTCGAGGTTCCCGGCCGTGCCGTTCAGCGAACCCGTGGACCCGGCCGGGATTTTGACTCCTGCGGCCAAGGTGGAGATCGCCGACCGGCTCTGTGAAGAGTTCGGGGTGACGCGGGCCGACTGTGTTGCCTACGGCGACTCGCTCTCCGACGCGGAACTCTTCGGATCGGTGCCGGTCTCGGTCGCGGTCAATGCGGACCGGCATCTGCTGGGCCTCGCCACCTACACCTACGCGGGCCGGGATCTGTGGGATGCCTATGAATTGGTGCGGCGCGCCCGGTAATTGAAGGAATTGCTCGTTCACTCCAACGTCAATTCATGGTGGAGCAAGGGGGGACTTGTGTGTGGGGCGGCGGCCGGTATGGTCGAGTCCGGTTCGCGTCCGGTGTGATGTCCGCACGTCCCGCGGGGCGCGAACGCAGGCCGATGCAGCTTAACGGGACGGAGAGATCGAAGACCCGCATTTTCCGTTACACGGCCGGGCGTTGGTCCGGGGTGGGACGCTGCGCTGTGAGTACTGCGGCCAATGTCACACTCTCGCCTTACTTGTCCGTACGCGGTAAGAATCCGGGTTGAAAGTGGCCGCATTGGCCATCAGGGACTGAACGGGGATAAGCGCAGGACCGTCTGCGGAGAAAGCAGGCGTCTTCCGACCGAGGAAGTGCGCAGACCGACCGAAAGATGTTCGAGGCGAGGCACACCATGGACGCTCCGACCACTACGTCGGCCGACAACGGCACGTCCGGCGGTACCGGCGGGGCCGGCTGGTTCACGCCCCGCAAGCAGCCGGAGACGCCTCAGGGCGGCGGCCAGGAAGCGCCCGAGGGCAGCCGTCTCGCGGCGATGCGCCCGGTCGGCCGGCCATCCGCGGGTGAGGGCACGGAGCAGCAGCGAATACCGCCGACGGAGGAAGCGGTCGTCGCGCCCACCCAGCCCATGTCCGGCGAGCCGCTCCGGTCGCTCCCCGACCCTGCGGCACCCGCACCCGCCCGACATCTCGGGGCCACGCTCACCGAAGAGACACGGCCCGCCCCGGCTCCCATCGCGGCGTCGCAGCCCGAGTCGGCCCACGAGGCCCTACGGCCGCTGGCCGGACAGCCGCAGTTTGGACAGCCGCAGTCCGGCCCCGTTCAGCCGCAGCCGGCGGCCGCGCTGCCCGAGCGTGGCATCCCGCAGCGCGAACCCGGGCCGCCGGAGCCCGGCTCCCCGCGTCCTGGCCCCGACCCGCAGGTGCCCACACCGGGGCCCGCTCCGGGGCCGGAGGCGTCCCCCGACGCCGTCCTCATCCGCCGCACCATGGCCGAGGTGGGGCCCGTCGCCGGCAAGGTGACCTCCTACTTCTACGCGCTGCTCTTCGTGCGCCACCCCGATCTGCGCTCGCTGTTCCCCGCCGCGATGGACACCCAGCGGGACCGGCTGCTCAAGGCGCTGCTGACCGCGGCCGAGCACATCGACAACACCGAAGTCCTGGTCGCTTACCTGCAGAACCTGGGTCGCGGCCACCGCAAGTACGGCACCCGGCCGGAGCACTACCCGGCCGTCGGCGAGTGCCTCATCGGTGCGCTGAGCCGGTATGCGTCCGGGATCTGGGACGAGGAGACCGAGGCGGCCTGGGTCCGTGCGTACACGACGATCTCCCAGGTGATGATCGACGCGGCGGCCGCGGACGAGCTGCGTGCCCCTGCCTGGTGGTACGCGGAGGTCGTCTCGCACGATCTCCGGACCCCGGACATCGCGGTGATCACGGTCCGCCCCGACCAGCCGTATCCTTTCCTCGCCGGGCAGTACACCAGCCTGGAGACGCCGTGGTGGCCGCGGATCTGGCGGCACTACTCCTTCGCCTCGGCGCCCCGCTCCGACGGCCTGCTGTCCTTCCACGTGAAGGCGGTCCCGGCGGGCTGGGTGTCCAACGCGCTGGTGCACCGCGCCCGGCCCGGCGACATCATCCGGCTCGGGCCGCCGGCCGGCTCGATGACTGTCGACCACACCACCGAGAGCGGATTGCTCTGTCTGGGCGGCGGAACCGGTATCGCTCCCATCAAGGCGCTGGTCGAGGACGTCGCCGAGCACGGTGAGCGCCGCCCGGTCGAGGTCTTCTACGGCGCCCGTAGGGACCATGACCTGTACGACATCGACACGATGCTGCGGTTGCAGCAGAGCCACCCCTGGCTCTCGGTTCGCCCTGTCGTGGACCAGCGGGCGCATCTCCAGCTTCCCGACGTCATACGCGAGTACGGGCCCTGGAACGAGTACGACGCCTACCTCTCGGGCCCGCCAGGCATGATCCGTAGTGGTGTGGACGCCCTGAGGGGCATCGGCATTCCGCCGGACCGCATCCGCCATGACTCGGTGGAGGAACTGGTGGCGGCCGGGGACTGACCCGGGGCCGCGTCAGGAACGGGTCAGCCCAGGTCGGGCGCGTGCATCGCCCGTACACCCTCGATATTGCCGTCGAGATAGTGCCGCAGGGACAGCGGTACGAGGTGGACGGAGGCGATTCCGACCCGGGTGAAGGGGATGCGGACGATCTCGTACTCGCCGCACGGGTCCTCGACCTCGGGGCCGTGCCGCTGTGCCGGGTCCATGGACTCCAGATGGCAGACGAAGAAGTGCTGCACCTTCACACCGGTGGCACCGCCGTCCTCCCCGATGTGTTCCACGGTGTCCACGAAACAAGGCACCACATCGGTGATCTTGGCGCCCAGCTCCTCGTGCACCTCACGATGGAGCGCGTCGACGACGGTCGTGTCCTCCGGTTCGACCCCACCGCCCGGTGTGAGCCAGTAGGGATCGACGCCGGGCTTGGTCCGCTTGATCAGAATCAGGTCGTCACCATCGAGCAGGATGGCGCGGGCGGTGCGCTTGACCACGGGGCGAACGGTCATGGGTGAAATGTGGCCCAGCTTGTTCCACGTGAAACATCGCGGTGCTCAGCCCGCAGCTCTCCTCACACCCAGTCGGCGGCAGCCCGCAGGAGCCATTCGTGCGCCCGTGCGATGTGCGGCATGGCGAGGGTGCCGGTGCGGACCACCAGGAAATACGTGCGCAGCGGCGGCACCGCGGGGTCCAGGAGCGGCACGACATCGCCACGTTCCAGTGCCGGAGCGCACAGATAGCGGGGCAGTACGGCGAGGCCCGCCCCCGTGGTGGCGCAGGCGAGGACCGCGCGCAGGTCCGGGACGATGACGGTGCCGGAGGCGGCCGGGCGGGAGTCGAAGACGGAGGCCCAGTAGCGGGCGACGAACGGCAGCGACTCGTGAACCTCGACCAGGGGGATGTTCTCCAAGGCGGGCGCACCCTTGCGGCGCAGCTTGCCGTGGCCGATGCGGACGGCCCAGCGAGGGGCGGCGACCAGGACGTGCTCCTCGTCGCAGAGCGGAGTGGCGGTGAGCAGGGCGCCGCGTGGCTGGGCCGTCGTGATGGCCAGATCATGATGTCCGGCGGCGAGCCCCTCCAGCGTCTCCTCGGCGTTGCCGAAGGACGCCCGCAGCGCGAAGCCCTGGCCGTCGTCGCCGGTCAGCTCCGTGAGCGCGGGCAGGGCCCGTTCGGCGGTGAACTCCGGCGGGCCGGCGAGATGGAGCGTACGTAGCGAGGATTCCTCGTCGAGGCCGGTCTCGGCGATCTCCACCAGGGCGTCCAGATGCGGGGCGGCCTTGTGGGCGAGTTCGTCGCCGATGGTCGTGGGGGTCACCCCGCGGGCCTGGCGCAGAAACAGAGGGCGGCCCAGTTGCCGTTCCAGTGTGCGGATCTGCGAGGTGACGGCCGGCTGGGAGAGGCCGAGCAGGGCGGCGGCGCGGGTGAAGGAGCCGGCCCGGTGCACGGTCACGAAGGTGCGCAGCAGAGCCAGGTCCACGGCGCTCCCTCCCCTCCCGGTACCTCCGACGGCGCCCAACTATAAATAAGTCGATAGGTCTCTGTCGCTACTGTGATTGGACACTGACACAGAGTCAACTAGCCTTGGTCGCGCGGTTCTTCGCGCGCGGAACCGGGACGGTCCGAGCCACGAGGGGGGAGGCTCGGACCGTCCGTTGTGCGTAGCCGATTACTGACCGGTCACTCAGGAAGTAGTCAGTGTGCCGACTCGTCGAGCGCGCGCAGCACATCCGCCACCAGGTCCTCTGGATCCTCGGCTCCGGCCGAGAAGCGGATGAAGCCCTCCGCCACCGCGTCGCCGCCCCAGCGGCCACGTCGCTCGGCGGTGGACCGTACCCCGCCGAAGCTGGTCGCATCGTCCACGAGTGTCAGGGCGTCGAGAAAACGCTCGGCACGCCCGCGCGTGGGCAGTGAAAACGACACCACGCACCCGTAGCGCCGCATCTGCTGCGAGGCGATCTTGTGCGAGGGGTCGTCGGGCAGCCCGGGATAGCGCAGTCCGCTCACCTCGGACCGGCCGCGCAGCGCCTCGGCGACCGCGAGGGCATTGGCGTTCTGCCGGTCCGCGCGCAGTTGCAGTGTGGCCAGCGAGCGGTGCGCGAGCCACGCCTCCATGGGCCCCGGAATCGCCCCGACGATCTTGCGCCAGCGCCGTACGGCGGCCATCGGCGCCGCGTCGCGGCCCGTGACGTATCCGAGCAGGATGTCTCCGTGCCCGGTGAGCATCTTGGTGCCGCTGGCCACGGCGAAGTCGGCGCCCAGCTCAAGCGGCCGCTGCCCCAGTGGGGTCGCCAGGGTGTTGTCGACCGCGACGAGGGTGCCCTGTGCGTGGGCCGCCGCGACGAGGCGCCGTACGTCGCACACGTCGAGACCCGGGTTCGAAGGGGTCTCGATCCACAGCAGCTTCGCGCCGTCGAGGATGTCGAGCTGGGCGTCGCCGCCCGTCGGTGCGGTGCGCACCTCGATGCCGTACGCGGTCAGCTGCTCGCGCACCAGCGGCAGTACCTGGTAGCCGTCGTCGGGCAGGACCACGGTGTCGCCGGCGCGCAGCTGGGAGAAGAGGACCGCGGAGATGGCGGCCATGCCGGAGGCGAAGGTCAGCGTCTCGACGCCGTCCTGTCCGGGCGCCTCCAACTCGCCGATCGCCCGTTCCAGATGGGTCCAGGTGGGGTTCTCGTCGCGGCCGTAGGTGTACGGGCCGGTGGGCTCGCCGGGCAGATGGAAATGGGCGGCGAAGACGGGGCCTGGGAGGGTCGGCTCGTGCTTCACGGGGTCCGGTAGCCCGGCCCGAACGGCCCGAGTGCCGTCACCGGTCTCCGCGACGAAATCTCCTGAGGTCATGCTGCCCGTCCCTCCAGTTGCTGCCGTACCGCGGCGAGCAGGCCTGGGCTCGCCGCCTCCACCATTTCAAGACACTCTTCGAAGCCGTCCATTTGTCCGTAATACGGATCCGGTACGTCCGGATCGGCGTCCGCGGCGGGATCGTACGAACGCAGGAGTCGGACCTTCTCCGTGTCCGCCGGGGCGGGCGCGAGCCGGCGCAGGGCCTTCAGATGGCCGGAGTCGAGGGCGATCACGAGGTCGAGGTGGGAGAACCACGAGGCCTGGAACTGCCGTGCCGTATGACCGCTTTCGTAGCCGTTCGCCTCCAGCACGGCCACAGTGCGCGGATCGGCGCCGTCGCCCTCGTGCCAGCCGCCCGTGCCCGCGCTGGAGACCTCCACCAGGCCGTCGAGTCCGGCCTCCGCGATCCGGGCGCGGAAGACGGACTCGGCCATCGGCGAGCGGCAGATGTTGCCGGTGCAGACGAAGCAGACGCGATAGGTCATCGGGACGCTCAGTCCTTGTCGTCGGGCAGGACGACGTTGAGGGCCCAGGAGACGACGGAGATGATGAGGCCGCCCACGACGGCGGTCCAGAAGCCCTCGACATGGAAGCTGAGGTCGAGCTTGTCGGCCAGCCACGAGGTGAGCAGCAGCATCAGGGCGTTGACCACCAGCGTGATCAGGCCGAGCGTGAGAATGAACAGCGGGAAGGTCAGCACCTTCACGATCGGCTTGACCAGGAAGTTCACCAGCCCGAAGACCAGGGCGACGACTATCAGCGTGCCGATCTTCTTGCCGGTGCTGTCGCCCGTCAGGGTGATCTTGTCGAGCAGCCACACGGCGACGGCGAGGGCCCCCGCGTTGGCGATCGTCTTGACTACGAAATTCTTCATGTGTCTGATCGTGGCAGAACAGATCGGCAAACGAGTACGGCAGCGATCACGGCTTTAATCACGGTTGATCGCGAACGCGAGCGAACGAGAGCGGACGAGGGCGGACAAGGGCGATGAAGGCATTCCGGCTGGACGAACTGGAGGCGGAGCGCGCCGCCAACGACGGCGCCTACCTGCAGTTCCTGCGCGAACGGAACATGTCGGTCGGCCTGTACGCGCTCGACGCGGGCGAACTCGACCCGCAGAAGCCGCATCAGCAGGACGAGGTGTACCTGGTCGTCAGCGGGCGCGCCTCGATCACGGTCGGTATGGAAACCACCCAGGTCGCGCGCGGCAGCGTCGTGTACGTGCCTGCCGGAGTCGCCCACAAGTTCCACCACATCACCGAGGATCTGCGGGTCGTGGTGGTGTTCTCTCCGCCCGAGAGCTGATGTCCGTCTCAGGGTTCCCTAGGGGACCGGTCAGGGGACGACAAGGGGTGCGAGGCCCCCGTTCGGGCCTTCTGCGGCCCTAGCATCGGATGCAGGACATGGAAGGACCCGGAAACAGGTCCCCGGACTCGGGGCGACGGGCGGAGACGTAAGGACAAGGGCGATGCGAGAGATTTTCGCGGGTATGCCGTGGTGGGTTAAGTGGGTCGCGGTGCCGGTCATCGCCCTGGTCGTCTTCGGCGGCCTGATAGCGAGCGTCGTCGGCTTTGTCATCGGCCTGCTTTTCAAGCTGCTGGTCTTTGTGGCGCTGGTCGGCGGACTGATCTTCGTCGTGCGGAAGTTCATGTCGAGCTCCTCGTCGCACAGCGACTGGTGAGCCGTCAGCACGCGGCCAGGGGTGACGCGTGAACGGGTGAGCGGCTGGTAACGGGCGGGCCGGTAACAGGAACGCCAGGTTCCCTCGGGTGGGGGAAGTTTTCCGGTGAGGCCGTCTGTGTGCGGTGAGGGGCGGTTAAAGTCCGGAATTCGACCCGGGGTTGCTCCCCGCGGGCGGCGCACACCCCTCCCGTGTTCCCTCGCACGGGCGGCCCCTCCACGCGCTTCGGGAGTGCCCCTTGGCCACCGCTGACACCGCACCCACCGGATCAATCGGCCCACCCACACAGCGGCGCGGTTCGCCGGCGGAGCCGCGCACCCATCGAGCGGAAGCGTCCGCTCTGCCATCGGCCGCTCTGCCCTCGGAGCCGCACCCCACCACGCTGATCGGATCCGTGCAGCGGGCGATGCGCCTGCTGGAAGCCGTCGCCGCCCGCGAGTACGGGGCACCCGCCAAACAGCTGGCCCGCGAAGCCGGGCTGGCGCTGCCGACCGCCTACCATCTGCTGCGCACGCTGGCCCACGAAGGCTATCTACGGCGTGAGAAGGGGCTGTTCTTCCTCGGGGAGGCGGCCGAGCGGCTGGGCAGCAGCGGAGCTCAGGAGAAACGTCGCAGCGCGGTGAACGACGTGCTTGCGCACTGGCACGATTCGATCGGTGTACCCGTGTACTTCGCGGTCTACCGCGACGGCGAGATCGAGGTCGTCTGCGTCGCCGATACTCCGGGCAATCCGGCGGTCGAGGAGTGGGCCGACTTCCGGGAGACCGGGCATGCGCACGCGATCGGCCAGTGTCTGCTGTCCCAGCTCGACGAGGGGGCCCGCCGGGACCACCTCGATCGCTACCCGGTGCAGTCGATCACCCCGTATACGGTGCGTGACGAACACACACTTCTGAGGCGGCTGGAACGCGTGGGACGGATGGAACCCGTGGTCGAGCGGCAGGAGTACGCGCTGGGTACGGTCTGCGCCGCGATTCCGATCACGGCCGGCACGACGGCCGCGGCCATGGCGCTCTCCCTCCCGCTTTCCCAGGCCGACCGGTTGCTGCCGGCAGCACGGCAGTTGCAGGGAGAGATCGGAAGGCTGCTGGGGACACTCTCCATCTCTATCAGCATCTGAAAACTCACTCCTTGTGATCTCACGTGTACTTTCAGCAAGATGCCTGCAGCGTCAGGGGCTGACTCCTGGCCAGTCGACGGCAAACGACGGGGTAGGCGATGCGCGAGTCGGTGCAGGCAGAGGTCATGATGAGCTTCCTCGTGTCGGAGGAGCTCTCTTTCCGCATTCCGGTGGAGCTGCGATACGAGACCTGTGATCCGTTTGCCGTGCAGCTGACCTTCCACCTGCCCGGCGACGCGCCCGTGACCTGGACGTTCGGCCGGGAGCTGCTGATCGACGGGGTGGGCCGGCCGTGCGGTGACGGTGATGTGCACATCGCGCCCGCTGATCGCGAGGCGTTCGGCGAGGTGCTGATCCGGCTTCAGGTGGGCGGCGATCACGCACTGTTCCGGTCCGGGGCGGTACCGCTGGTGACGTTCCTCGACCGCACCGACAAGCTGGTGCCTCTGGGCCAGGAGTGTTCCCTTGCTGACTTCGATGCCCATCTCGACGAGGCGCTGGACCGCATCCTCGCGGAGGAGCAGAGCGCGGGTTGACGCACCTGACGTCAACAGAGGCGTAACGGTTCAGCACTCACATGGCTTAACGCCGACGGCCGTGTGTCGGCGGTATTGAGCCAGTTCGCCTCGCCGGGCGCTCCGCCGGGCCGGAGTCACCTTCTTCCTGGGCCGAGCCGCGGATGCGCCCCGCCCTGGAGTGGACGTCAGCGCTTGCGGCGGCGCCCCCTCCCGGAGCGCAGCGGTGCGGCCGCAGCCGGTGCGGGCGTTCCCGGGCGGTCCGCCGAGACCACCAGGGCGGCCAGGGCCGTGGTGACGGGAACAGAGGCGACCAGGCCGATCGAGCCGACGAGTGTGCGGACGATCTCCTCGGCGACCAGTTCGCTGTTGGCGACCGTGCCGACGCTGCTCTGCGCGATCGAGAAGAGGAGCAGCAGGGGCAGGGCGGCACCCGCATACGCCAGGACCAACGTGTTGACGACCGACGCGATGTGGTCGCGGCCGATGCGGATGCCCGCGCGATACAGACCGCGCCAGCCCATCGTCGGATTGGCCTCGTGCAGCTCCCATACCGCCGACGTCTGAGTGACCGTCACGTCGTCGAGAACACCGAGGGAACCGATGATCACGCCCGCCAGCAGCAGACCACTCATGTCGATGTGCGGGTACAGGCCGTGGATCAGGCCAGTGTTGTCGTCCGTGTTGCCGGTCAGCGCGGCCCAGCCGATGAACTGTGAGCCGAGCAGGCCGATCAGCACCAACGAGAGCAGCGTGCCCAGTACGGCCACCGATGTCCGGGCTGAAAGACCGTGACACATGTAGAGCGCGATCAACATGATGGCGCTCGCCCCGACCACCGCCACGATCAGTGGATTCGAGCCCTCCAGGATCGCGGGCAGGATGAACAAGGTCAGCACCATGAAGCTGATGGCCAGCGCGACCAGCGCCATGACGCCGCGCATCCGGCCCACGACGACGACGGCGAGTGCGAAGATGCCGGCGAGCAAAGCCATGGGGAACTTGCGCTCCACATCGGTGACCGAATACTGCAAGTTCTTGGGTGCGGAGGGTTCGTAGGCGACCACGACCTTCTCGCCCTGGTGCAACTGCCGTGTCTGGTCCGGCTGGACGATCTCGGTGAACGTACGGCCCTTGTCCTTGCCGGTGTCGACGCGGATGGTTGCCTTCTTGCAGGTGCCACTGGCCTGCTGCTGGGCAGAGGAGCCTTCGGCGGTGGAGGTGTCGCCGGTCGGGGTGTCACCCGAGGCGTTCACGGACTTGCAGTCGACCTCGTCGACCTTGGTGACCGTGGCCTGCTGGGTCTGCCGGTCGAAGCCCACACCGCTGCGCTCATGTCCCGGGACACCGCCCGGCCACAGCACCGCGAGACCCACTACGACCGCCACGGCGAACGGGATCAGGATCGCGGCGATGACCTTGCGCAGATGTTGGGAAACGGGGGCGGCCGGGCCATGACTGTGACTGTGCGAGTGGCCGGGACCGTTCCCGCCTCCGGAGCCCTGGCCATGGTCATGGCCGTCTCCAGGGCTGTGGCCCCCCGGACCGTCGCTTTGTCCACGGCCGCCGCCGGGGCCTTGGCCGCGCGGAGGCTCGGACGGCGGGAATGGGGGCTGTTGCGTCGTGGTCACCGACCGATCATCGCAAGAACGGGAGGGGCCCACTGTTCAGCTCGCCCAATCAGACGCTAGCGTGAGAGGACCTTTGCACACGCGGGAGCTCGGAGCACCGGGCTGAGAGGGCGCTGACCTCCGCATCCGCGATGTTTCACGTGGAACATCGTCGGGCGGACATTGCTGCGTCGACCGCTGAACCTGTTACCGGGTAATGCCGGCGTAGGGAGTAGGTCTCATGACCAACAAGGACGCACGCACGCCTGCCTCCAGCCAGACGGGCGAGGCGCTCGCCTCGCCCCAGGGCGACCAGGAGGCCGGGAAATCCATCGGCTGGCACAAGGCGTACGTCGCGGGTTCGCGCCCCGATCTGCGGGTGCCGGTCCGTCAGGTGCACCTCACCAACGGGGAGTCGGTGACGCTCTACGACACCTCCGGCCCGTACACCGACCCGTCCGTCGACACCGATGTCCGCAGGGGACTCGCGCCGCTGCGGGAGAACTGGATCATCGCCCGCGGCGACACCGAGGAGTACGCGGGCCGACCCGTTCGCCCCGAGGACGACGGGATCAAGCACACCTCGCCGCGCGGCGGGCTGCGCAACCTGGACGCGGTGTTCCCGGGGCGGCCACGTCAGCCGCGCCGGGGCCGTGACGGACAGGCCGTGACGCAGCTCGCGTACGCGCGCCGCGGCGAGATCACGCCCGAGATGGAGTTCGTGGCCGTCCGGGAGAACGTCTCGGCGGAGGTCGTGCGCGAGGAGATCGCGGCCGGACGGGCCGTAATGCCCGTGAACGTCAACCACCCGGAGATCGAGCCGATGATCATCGGCAAGCGGTTCCTGGTGAAGGTCAACGCCAACATCGGCAACTCCGCGGTCACTTCCTCCATCGAGGAGGAGGTCGAGAAGATGACCTGGGCGACCCGCTGGGGCGCCGACACCGTCATGGACCTGTCCACCGGCCGCAACATCCACACCACGCGCGAATGGGTCCTGCGCAACTCCCCCGTGCCGATCGGCACGGTCCCGCTCTACCAGGCGCTCGAGAAGGTCGACGGCAGGGCCGAGGAACTGACCTGGGAGATCTACAAGGACACGGTCATCGAACAGGCCGAGCAGGGCGTGGACTACATGACGGTCCATGCGGGCGTGCGCCTCCCCTATGTGCCGCTCACCGCGAACCGCAAGACCGGGATCGTCTCGCGCGGCGGCTCGATCATGGCGGCGTGGTGCCTGGCGCACCACAAGGAGAGCTTCCTGTACGAGAACTTCGAGGAGCTCTGCGAGATCCTCGCGGCATACGACGTCACGTACTCCCTCGGCGACGGTCTGCGTCCCGGCTCGATCGCGGACGCCAACGACGAGGCGCAGTTCGCGGAACTCCGAACTCTGGGGGAACTCAACCGGATCGCGAAGCGTTTCAACGTACAGACCATGATCGAGGGCCCGGGCCACGTCCCGATGCACAAGATCAAGGAGAACATCGACCTTCAGCAGGAGATCTGCGATGAAGCTCCTTTCTATACGCTCGGCCCACTGACGACGGACGTCGCGCCGGCGTACGACCACATCACCTCCGGCATCGGTGCCGCGATGATCGCCTGGTGGGGCACGGCGATGCTCTGCTACGTCACGCCCAAGGAGCACTTGGGTCTGCCCAACCGTGACGACGTCAAGACCGGCGTCATCACCTACAAGATCGCCGCCCATGCCGCCGACCTCGCCAAGGGGCACCCAGGCGCGCAGGAGTGGGACGACGCGCTGTCCGACGCCCGGTTCGAGTTCCGCTGGGAGGACCAGTTCAACCTGGCCCTCGACCCGGACACGGCACGGGAGTTCCACGACGAGACGCTCCCGGCGGAGCCGGCCAAGACGGCCCACTTCTGCTCGATGTGCGGGCCGAAGTTCTGTTCGATGAAGATCTCCCAGGACATCCGCCGTGAGCACGGCGGGACGCGGACGGAGGTCGAGGAAGGCATGGCACAGAAGTCCAAGGAGTTCGCGGCGGCCGGGAACCGGGTCTATCTGCCGTTGGCGGACTGACTGGGACGAGAGAGCCGGAGCTGAAGTTCCGGCCCGCGCTCTCGGTGAGCGCGGGCCGGACTCCGGTGGGTTGCTTCCGGCTGCGCCGGTCGGCCTCCGGCGGCCCGGTCACTCCGGCTGAGGTCCGAAGGGCCCGGCCGCACCGGCCGATGGTCGTCGCGGCCGACTGCCGGTTCGGCCGGGTGTTACTCCGGCTGGTGCTCCGGCCCCCCGAAGTCCGGGCTGGTGAAGTCCGGGCTCGTGAAGCTGGGGCGGGGGCCCGCCGCGGGCCCGCCGTCGGGGCTGGTGAAGCCCGGGCGGTGGTAGCCGAGGTGCGGGATGCGGCTGGGTGCCTCCGAGGGGGCGGGGCTGCCCAGTGCGGCCGTGCCGGGGTCGGCGAGTGCCTCGCGGAGGAACGGCAGGAGGCCCCGCTCCAGCAGGGCCTCGTGCCAGGCCTCCCTGGCCCGGGCCACTTCATCGGTCAGCTCGCTCTGGGCGCTGGTCTCCAGGGCGCTGGGGCTGTTGCGCAGAGCGGTGAGCAGCAGGCCGACCGCGGCGACCAGGATCGCTGCCGCGGTGACCGCGCCGAAGACCCACCCGGTGGTCAGGAGGGTCTGGGTGAACGCCTGCTCGGGATTGAGCATCTTCAGGATGTAGCCGACGAGCAGGAATATCGCCGCGGCGGTGCCGGCGAGGACGGGGGCGAGGACGACGGCGACGGCGCCGGCCCCGGCGGTCTCGGCGGCCTCTCCCAGGGTGGTGGCGAGCCCCACCGCGGCCGCGCCCGGCTCCATGGCACCGGCTTCCTCGCGGACGGGCGGGGTGGACGGCGCCGGCTGGCGCAGTTCCTCGCGGACCTTCACATAGTGCTGGTACTCGGTCGCCGCGGCCGCTGTGATGAGTGCGGTGGCGTTGAGTGCCATGGTGCGCAGCTGTTCGGTGTTGAGCCGCCGGTCGACGGCGGCGAGTTCCGGGCGGTGTGGGGCGGAGCGCAGCACCTCACCGAGGATCCGCTCGTATTCCTGGCGGTCCTCGCTCAGCAGGTGCTGCGGAACGCTGTTCATCTGCATCCCCCGATGCTCCGTAGGGCTTGGGGCTCGCACGCTGACGAGCCGTCGGGCAGAAACGGAGGGGAGCCTGCTACGGATAAGCCGATGGTAGAGCGGTGACGGCACACGGTGACAGGGGGTTTCCAGAAATTGCCCTCTGGCCAGCACAGTCTTCCGCCGTGGGACGCCTGCCCGGTGAACGTTCAGCTATCCAGGGGAAGTTGCTGGACCAGCAGCTTTCCGGCCATGGTCACTCCACCGTCCATGGCGATGGCCAGCCCGTCGGCGTAGACGTGCGGACCCTCCACCACGGGGCCGGTGCCGTCCTCGTCGTCCTCGGAGCCGACCTCGCCCAGGAGGTAGGGAATCGGGCTGTGGCCATGGACGATGCGCGTACCGCCGTAGGCGTCCAGCAGGGACCGGGCCGCCTCGGCGCCGCCGTCGTCGCGGAACGCGAAGCGCTTGGTGAACTTGCGGAACAGGTCCCAGCACTCGTCCGCGTCGTTGCGCGTGAGGGTCTCGCGGATGGTGTCGTTGACCGCTTCGATGGAGTCGCCGTAGTCGAGGTAGGCGGTGGTGTCCGAGTGCACCAGGAGGTGTCCGTCCGCCTGCTCCATGGCGTCGAGGCGGGCCATCCACTGAAGGTGGTGGTCCTGGAGGCGGTCCATGTCGGTCTTCTGGCCGCCGTTGAGCAGCCAGGCGGCCTGGAAGGTGGCGGTGCCCGCGCCGGAGTTGACGGGGGTGTCGCCGAACCGCTTCGCGCCGAGCAGCAGCAGCTCGTGGTTGCCCATGAGCGCCTTGCAGTACCCGCCGGCCGCGGCCGCCTCGGCGGACAGCCGCATCACAAGATCGATGACGCCGATGCCGTCGGGGCCGCGGTCGGTGAAGTCGCCGAGGAACCACAGCCGCGCGGTGCCCGCGGACCAGCTGCCCGCGGCGTCGACGAGGCCCTGCTCCTGGAGCGCCGCGACGAGCTGGTCGAGATAGCCGTGCACGTCACCGACGACGTACAGGGGGCCGGGCCCGTCGGCGGACTGGGGGACGGACTGGGGCGTGGGGTCGATGGTCACCTGAAGCGTGTCACCTCGATTGATGACCGGCAGGTCGCGCTGGGTGGGCGTGTACCCCTCCGGGTAACTCTCAGGGTAGCCCCGCGGCTCCGCGACGGGTCCGGTGACCTCGTCGGGAGGTGTGCTCTGCGCGTACGGACCGGTCTCGTGGACGTACGCGGGTACCCGGAAGTCGCGCAGCGTCTCCGTGCGCACCACCTCGGGTCCCTGACCGGCCCCCTGAGTCATCGACCCCTCCACCATCGCGCCGCATCTGCACCGCATCGGACTGCCTGGTCGCAGCGGCCCGCGGTGTCGTCCGCCCATCATAGGAATGCGGATCGCGCCATGTGATGACCCAGGGGTGGTGAATCGGGGAAGGACCCCGGTTCACCGCGGCTTTCGCCCTAATTGGGAGGGGCTTTCCCCACCGGGCCGCCGTCTTTGGGTCGCTCGCGGGCAACCTGTGAGCTACCCGCGGGCCACTGTCCGGCTACCCCTGCTCGGGTGAGCGGGGCGGACTGACCGTCGTACGCGGCGGACGTCGCTCGGACGACGTACGCACGATCAGCTCGGTCGGTATCACCTGCTCGACCGGTTGGTCCGACTCGAGGCCCTCGATGGCGTCGATGAGGAGCTGGACCACGGCCGTGCCGATCCGGCGCGGTTTCAGGGAGAGCGTGGTGATGGGCGGTTCGGTGTTCGCGTACACGGTGGACTCGCTGCAGCAGACCAGCAGGAGGTCGTCCGGTACGCGCAGGCCGTAGCGGCGGGCCGCGGCCAGCAGATCGGTGCCGTTCGGGTCGAAGAGCCCGTAGACCGCGTCGGGGCGGTCGGGGCGGGCCAGCAGCCGGTCGGCGGCGACGGCGCCCGCGCACGGGTCGTGGGCCGGGTAGGCCTCGTAGACGGGGTCCTGGCCGACGCGCTCGCACCAGTGCAGGTACGCGGTCGTCGACAGGTGGGTGTAGGTGTCCGTGGTGGTCCCCGTGAGGAGTCCGATCCGGCGGGCGCCCGCGTCGGCGAGGTGGTCGAGGATCCCCAGCACCGCGGCCTCGTGGTCGTTGTCGACCCAGGCGGTCACCGGGAGCGTGCCGGCCGGGCGGCCGTCGGAGACGACCGGTAAGCCCTGCCGGACCAGCTCGCTGACCACCGGGTCCTGGTCGGACGGGTCGATGACGACCGTGCCGTCCAGGGCGACGTTGGACCACACGTCGTGGCGCGAGGTCGCGGGGAGGATGACCAGGGCGTAGCCCCGGGCGAGCGCGGCCGAGGTGGCGGCTCTGGCCATCTCCGCGAAGTACGCGAACTCCGTGAAGGTGAAAGGTTCATCCCCGTACGTCGTCACGGTCAGGCCGATGAGGCCCGACTTGCCGGTACGGAGCGTTCGGGCCGCTGCCGATGGGCGATAGCCCAGCCGGTCGGCGACCTCGCGGACGTGGCGTCGGGTGGCGTCCGGCAGCCGGCCCTTGCCGTTGAGGGCGTCGGAGACGGTCGTGATGGAGACCCCGGCTGCCGCGGCCACGTCTCTGATGCCTGCCCGGCCTGGCCGACCGCCTCGGCGGGAGGTCTCCGCCCGGCTCACCTGGTGCTTCCCTGCTGCTGTCATGGCGAGCCGATAGTAGGGCTCATGCGGTGGGGTAGGGCGGACGCATATGCACGCGTTGACAGGCACGTTTCTGCAAGATCAATAAGTGGAAGTACCTTGGATTACAAGGGAGTTGAACGATCCAATGGCAATACCTGACTTGTCGACGCGCATGGGCCTGCCAAGTGGGTCATGTTTCGAAGAGGTCTCAACTCACCTTCACGAGGGATGCGCGCCACGGCGCGAGCCACCGGCGCGTGCGTGGAAGCGGGGCGCGCCCCCATTTCGTGCGCCTTCGTGGTCCGATGCCTGCTCGGCCATACGCAGGCGCGCCGAATCCTCATAAGGTGAGAAGCATTGGAAGCCGGTGGCGGTCATCAGCCAGTCGGTGTGCGTGAGGAGGATGCGGTGAGCGAGACGAGCCCGAAGCTGCGTGCCGAGCTGGAGGGTATCCCCACCTACAAGCCCGGCAAGCCGGCCGCGGCCGCCGGACCGGTGGCGTACAAGCTGTCCTCCAACGAGAATCCCTATCCGCCGCTGCCGGGTGTGTTGGAGAGCGTGGCCTCGTCGGTCGGGTCCTTCAACCGTTACCCGGACATGGCGTGCTCGGGGCTGATGAGCGAGCTGTCGGAGCGCTTCGGAGTGCCCCTGTCGCACCTGGCCACCGGTACCGGCTCGGTCGGGGTCGCCCAGCAGCTCCTCCAGGCCACGAGCGGTCCGGGCGACGAGGTGATCTACGCCTGGCGGTCCTTCGAGGCCTACCCGATCATCACGCAGGTCAGCGGCGCGACCTCCGTACAGGTGCCGCTGACGCCGGGCGATGTGCACGACCTGGACGCGATGGCGGACGCGATCACCGACCGTACGCGGCTGATCTTCGTCTGTAACCCCAACAACCCCACGGGCACGGTGGTGCGCCGGGCCGAGCTGGAGCGGTTCCTCGACCGGGTGCCCAGCGATGTGCTGGTGGTGCTGGACGAGGCGTACCGCGAGTTCATCCGTGACCCCGAGGTGCCGGACGGCGTGGCCATCTACCGGGAGCGGCCGAACGTCTGTGTGCTGCGGACGTTCTCGAAGGCGTACGGCCTCGCGGGGCTGCGCGTGGGGTTCGCGATCGCCCACGAGCCGGTGGCGGCGGCGCTGCGCAAGACGGCGGTCCCGTTCGGAGTGAGCCAGCTGGCGCAGGACGCCGCGGTGGCCTCGCTGCGCGCCGAGGACGAACTGCTCGGCCGGGTCGGCGCATTGGTGTGCGAGCGCCAGCGCGTGGTCGCCTCGCTGCGCGAGCAGGGCTGGACGGTGCCCGAGACACAGGCGAACTTCGTGTGGCTGCGGCTGGGGGAGCGCACGCTCGACTTCGCGGCCGCCTGTGAGCAGGCCGGTGTCGTCGTACGGCCGTTCGCCGGCGAAGGGGTGCGTGTGACGGTCGGCGAGAACGAGGCGAACGACATCTTCCTGAAGGTGACGGAACGGTTCCGCAAGGAGCTCTAGTGCACCGGGGGGCTCCGGGGGCTCCGGGGGCTCCGGGAATCCCGGGACTCCCGGGGTTTTCGTGGCTCGCTCCGGGGCCCTCCGGGGTCTTCCCGGCCCTCCGGCGAAGACGGTCCGTTGTCCAGGTGTTCTACGCGTACGGGCCTTCGGCAGGGCCTGGGTCGGTCGGGGTGTCGGCGAGGGTCGCGGTGAGATGTCCTGCGGGCCGGGAGAGCCGTATCCGCGGGGCCCGTTTTCGGCAGAGAGGTGACGGGGTCCGTTCTTAGGGACCCCCCACCCCTCTGACTTCGAACAGCCATGGGTCATAATTGCTTGTGAATGTGAACGCGTTCACAAGCGTGTCCGGGTTGTCCCGTGATGTGTGTGACATGCACGGCAAACTGCCGCTGTGACCACGGCGACGAAAGGAGAACGACGTGGAATTGGCTCTGGCGCCGGAGACCCTGGCGCGATGGCAGTTCGGCATCACCACCGTCTACCACTTCCTCTTCATCCCCCTGACGATCTCCCTCGCCGCGCTCACCGCCGGCTTGCAGACCGCCTGGGTGCGCACGGAGAACGAGAAGTACCTCAGGGCCACAAAGTTCTGGGGCAAGCTCTTCCTGATCAACATCGCGATGGGTGTCGTCACCGGCATCGTCCAGGAGTTCCAGTTCGGCATGAACTGGTCCGACTACTCGCGTTTCGTCGGCGACGTCTTCGGTGCCCCGCTCGCCTTCGAGTCCCTGATCGCCTTCTTCTTCGAGTCCACCTTCATCGGGCTGTGGATCTTCGGCTGGGACAAGCTGCCGAAGAAGATCCACCTGGCCTGCCTCTGGATGGTCTCCCTCGGCACGATCCTGTCGGCGTATTTCATCCTCGCGGCCAACTCCTGGATGCAGCACCCCGTCGGCTACCGGATCAACAGGGAGAAGGGGCGCGCGGAGCTCACCGACTTCTGGCAGGTGCTGACCCAGAACACCACGCTCACGCAGGTCTTCCACACCCTCTCCGCGTCCTTCCTCACGGGCGGTGCCTTCATGGTGGGCATCGCCGCCTACCACCTGTCCCGCAAGAAGCACATCCCCGTGATGAAGACCTCGCTGCGGCTCGGCCTGGTCACCGTGGTCATCGCCGGACTGCTCACCGCGGTCAGCGGCGACTTCCTCGGCAAGGTCATGTTCAAGCAGCAGCCGATGAAGATGGCAGCCGCCGAGGCGCTGTGGGACGGCCAGGACTCCGCGCCGTTCTCGATCTTCGCGTACGGGGATGTGGACAAGGGCCACAACACCGTTGCCATCGAGGTCCCCGGAATACTCTCCTTCCTCTCTTCGGACAGCTTCACCTCGTACGTCCCCGGCATCAACGACACCAACAAGGCCGAGCAGGAGCAGTACGGGCCCGGCGACTACCGGCCCAACATCCCGGTCGCCTTCTGGGGCTTCCGCTGGATGATCGGCTTCGGCATGGCGTCCTTCGCCATCGGACTGGCCGGACTCTGGCTGACCAGGAAGAAGTTCATGCTGCCGCAGCAGCTGCGGGTCGGCGACGACGAGGTGCCGCACCTGGTGCTCTTCAAGAACAAGGCGCTCGGTCCGACGCTCACCAAGTGGTACTGGCGCATCGCGATCCTGACCCTGGGCTTCCCGCTGATCGCCAACTCGTGGGGCTGGATCTTCACCGAGACGGGCCGGCAGCCGTGGGCCGTCTACGGCGTACTGCGGACCCGGGACGCGGTCTCCCCCGGTGTCTCGCAGGGTGAGGTCCTCACCTCGATGATCATCTTCACGTCGCTCTACGCGATCCTCGCCGTCATCGAGGTCAAGCTGCTCGCGAAGTACGTCAAGGCCGGACCGCCCGAACTCACCGAGTCCGATCTCAACCCGCCCACCAGGATCGGCGGCGACTCCCATGACGCCGACAAGCCGATGGCCTTCTCCTACTAGGCCAGGGAGCAGCTGAGTCATGCATCTTCACGACGTCTGGTTCGTACTCATCGCCGTCCTCTGGACCGGCTACTTCTTCCTGGAGGGCTTCGACTTCGGGGTCGGTGTCCTCACCAAGCTGCTGGCCCGCGACCGCACCGAGAAGCGGGTCCTCATCAACACCATCGGACCCGTCTGGGACGGCAACGAGGTGTGGCTCATCTCCGCGGGCGCCGCGACCTTCGCCGCCTTCCCCGAGTGGTACGCCACGCTCTTCTCCGGCTTCTATCTGCCGCTGCTGATCATCCTGGTCTGCCTGATCGTGCGCGGTGTCGCCTTCGAGTACCGGGCGAAGCGGCCCGAGGAGGGCTGGCAGCGCAACTGGGAGACCGCGATCTTCTGGACCTCGCTGATCCCCGCGTTCCTGTGGGGTGTGGCCTTCGGCAACATCGTGCACGGAGTGAAGATCGACTCGAAGTTCGAGTACGTGGGCAGCTTCGGGGATCTGCTCAACCCGTACGCCCTTCTCGGCGGCCTGGTCACACTGACGCTGTTCACGTTCCACGGGACCGTTTTCGTCGGCCTGAAGACCGTCGGGGATATCCGGGAGCGGGCGCGCAAGCTGGCGCTCAAGGTCGGCCTGGTGGCCGCCGTGCTGGCGCTCGTCTTCCTGCTCTGGACCCAGGCCGACAGTGGCGACGGCAAGTCCATGGCGGCGATGATCGTGGCCGTGCTGGCGCTCGTCGCCGCGCTGGTGGCAGCCCAAGTAAGGCGTGAGGGCTGGGCGTTCGCCCTGTCGGGGCTGACCATCGTGGCCGCGGTGGTGATGCTCTTCCTGACGCTGTTCCCCAACGTCATGCCGTCCTCCCTCAACGCGGACTGGAGCCTGACGGTGACCAACGCGTCGTCGAGCCCGTACACCTTGAAGATCATGACCTGGTGTGCCGGGATCGCCACGCCGTTCGTTCTGCTCTACCAGAGCTGGACGTACTGGGTGTTCCGCAAGCGGATCGGCACGCAGCACATTGCCGACGCTGCGCACTGAGTCCGACGAAGAGGCATGTTTCACGTGAAACATGCCGGTTGAACCGAGGGTGTGTTTCACGTGAAACCAATCGACCCGCGTCTGCTTCGATACGCTCGCGCCACCCGCGTCTTCCTGGCGGCGGTCGTCGTTCTGGGTGCTGTCGGAGCGGTGCTGGTCATTGCTCAGGCGATGCTCATCGCCGAGATCGTGGTCGGTGCCTTCCAGCACGGTCACTCGGTCGCTGAGCTCCGCACGCCCCTTGTGCTGCTGGCAGCCGTCGCGGCCGGGCGCGGTCTTGTCGCGTGGCTCACCGAACTTGCCGCGCATCGGGCGAGCGCGGCGGTGAAGTCGGAGCTGCGGAGGCGGCTGCTGGAGCGGGCGGCCTCGCTCGGACCGGGGTGGCTGAGCGGGCAGCGCACCGGCTCGCTCGTTGCCCTGGCCACGCGGGGGATCGACGCCCTCGACGACTACTTCTCGCGCTATCTCCCGCAGCTGGGGCTCGCGGTGGTCGTACCCGTGGCGGTGCTCGCGCGGATCGTCACCGAGGACTGGGTGTCGGCGGCGATCATCGTCGGCACGCTGCCGCTGATCCCGTTCTTCATGATTCTGATCGGCTGGGCCACGCGCACCCAGATGGACCGCCAGTGGCGGCTGCTGTCCCAGCTGTCGGGACATTTCCTCGACGTGGTCGCCGGATTGCCGACACTCAAGGTGTTCGGCCGTGCCAAGGCGCAGGCCGAGTCCATCAGGCGGATCACCGGCGAGTACCGGCAGGCGACCATGCGGACGCTGCGGATCGCGTTCCTGTCGTCCTTCGCCCTGGAACTGCTCGCCACGATCTCCGTCGCGCTGGTCGCGGTGACCATCGGCATGCGGCTCGTCCACGGCGAGATGGACCTGTACATCGGCCTGGTCATCCTTGTCCTGGCGCCCGAGGCGTATCTGCCGCTGCGGCAGGTGGGCGCCCAGTACCACGCGGCGGCGGAGGGGCTCGCGGCGGCGGAGGAGATCTTCGCGGTGCTGGAGACCCCGGCGCCGGTCTCCGGCTCACTGCGGGCACCGGAGGGTGAGATCGCCTTCGAGGACGTGACCGTGCGCTACCCCGGGCGGTCGGCCGACGCGGTGTCCAAGGTGTCCTTCACGGTGGCAGCCGGCGAGACCGTGGCGCTCGTAGGGCCGAGCGGCGTCGGGAAGTCGACGCTGTTGAACGTCCTGCTGGGGTTCGTATCGCCCACCGAGGGGCGGGTGCGGGCCGGGGGAGCCGATCTCGCCTCGGCGGACCTGGAGGAGTGGCGTTCGCGGATCGCCTGGGTGCCGCAGCGGCCGCACGTGTACGCGGGGACCATCGCCGAGAACGTGCGGCTGGCCCGTCCCGGCGCGGACGACACCGAGGTGCGCCGGGCGCTCGCCGACGCCGGAGCCCTGGAATTCGTGGACGCGCTGCCCGAGGGCGCCGAGACGCTGCTCGGCGAGGACGGCACCGGGCTCTCCGCCGGGCAGCGCCAACGGCTCGCCCTGGCCCGGGCGTTCCTCGCGGACCGGCCCGTGCTGCTGCTCGACGAACCCACGGCAGCCCTGGACGGGGCGACCGAGGCCGAGGTGGTGGCTGCGGTGCGGCGGCTGGCAGTGGGACGGACGGTGCTGCTGGTGGTGCACCGGCCGGCGCTGCTCGGGGTGGCGGACCGGGTGGTGCGGTGTGAGCCCGTCGAGTCGGCAGCGATGGAGCTCGCGGAGCCGGCCGCGGCCGTGGAGTCGGCGGAGTCCGCCAGGGCCGCCGGTGCTGTGTCCGGCGGAGGGGACCAGACGTCCGGTCGCGAGGCGGCCGATGCCGTGCCCTCGGCCGCCGAGGACGATGTCCGCCGCTCTCCCCTGCGGCACGGACGAGTGCTTTCTCGCGTGCGTGCCATGGCCGGTCCCCGGCGAGGGCGCCTCACGTTCGCCCTGCTGCTCGGTGCGGCCGCACTCGGGAGCGCCGTGGGGCTGATGGCGACCTCCGGGTGGCTGATCTCCCGGGCCTCGCAGCAGCCCCCCGTGCTGTATCTGATGGTCGCCGTGACCGCCACGAGGGCGTTCGGGATCGGGCGGGCCGTCTTCCGCTACGCGGAGCGGCTCGTGTCGCACGACGCGGTGCTGCGGATGCTCGCCGACACCCGGGTCGCCGTCTACCGGCGTCTGGAACGGCTGGCCCCCGCCGGGCTGCGCACGACCCGGCGGGGTGATCTGCTGTCGCGGCTGGTCGCCGACGTGGACGCGCTTCAGGACTACTGGCTGCGGTGGCTGCTGCCCGCCGGGGCCGCACTGGTCGTCTCCGCCGCCTCGGTCGGGTTCACCGCCTGGCTGCTGCCCGAGGCCGGGGCCGCCCTTGCCGTCGGCCTGCTGGCGGCCGGGGTCGGCGTCCCGCTGGTGACCGCGGCCGTGGCCCGTCGCGCGGAGCGCAGGCTGGCGCCCGCCCGAGGCGTGCTGGCGACCCGGGTGACCGATCTGCTGACCGGGACGGCCGAGCTGACGGTGGCCGGCGCGCTGCCCGCACGGATCGCCGGAGCACGCCGGGCCGACGCCACGCTCACCCGTATCGCCTCCCGTGCCGCTGCCGCCACCGCGCTCGGCGACGGGCTCACCGCGCTGCTGTCCGGACTGACCGTGGTGGCGGCCGCCCTCGTAGGCGCGCAGGCGGTCGTCGACGGGCGCCTGAGCGGGGTGGCCATGGCCGTCGTCGTCCTGACCCCGCTGGCCGCGTTCGAGGCCGTGCTGGGACTGCCGCCGGCCGTGCAGTACCGGCAGCGCGTGCGCAGGAGCGCCGAGCGCGTGTACGAGGTGCTGGACGCCCCCGAGCCCGTACGGGAGCCGGAGCGGCCGCGTACGGCGCCCGCGTCGCCGTTCCCGCTCGTCGTCACGGGGCTGACCGCCCGCCACGAGGGGCAGCACCGGGACGCGCTCGCCGGGCTCGACCTCACGCTCGAAAAGGGTCGCAGGATCGCCGTGGTCGGCCCCTCCGGGTCGGGCAAGACGACGCTCGCGCAGGTGATGCTGCGGTTCCTGGACGCGGGTGCGGGGACGTACACGCTGGGCGGTACGGATGCGTACGCCCTCGACGGCGACGACGTACGGCGGCTCGTCGGGCTCTGTGCCCAGGACGCGCACCTCTTCGACAGTTCCGTGCGCGAGAACCTGCTCCTTGCCCGCAGGGACGCCACCGAGGGGGATCTGCGCGACGCGCTGGCGCGGGCCCGGCTCCTCAACTGGGTGGACGGGCTGCCCGACGGGCTCGACACGCTGATCGGCGAGCACGGGGCACGGCTGTCCGGCGGCCAGCGTCAGCGGCTCGCGCTGGCCCGTGCCCTGGTGGCCGACTTCCCGGTGCTCGTCCTCGACGAACCCGCGGAACACCTCGACCTGCCGACGGCGGACGCGCTCACGGCGGACCTGCTGGCCGCGACGGAGGGGCGTACGACACTGCTGATCACCCACCGGCTGGCCGGACTGGAAGCGGTCGACGAGGTGATCGTGCTGGCGGACGGGCGCGCGGTGCAACGCGGGGCCTACGCGGAGCTGGCAGCCGTGAACGGGCCGCTGCGGGAGATGGTGGGCCGGGAGACCGAGGACGGGTTGCTGGTGGGGGCGGTGGCCCGCTAGGTGGAGCGGGCGCGGGACGGACGGAACTTGTATTCGGACTTTCCGTTGTAAATGGGACTAAGTACGCTACGGGCATGCCCGCAGCCCCCGTATCGCCAGGCGACGCCCCCGAGCCCGAAGCGGGCAGAGGGGATGACGCCGATTCCCGTGGGCTGACCGCGCGGGTGCCGCAGTTGCTGAAGGCGATGCGGTCGGTCGGGAGCGGGCTCGAGCTGCACTCCACGCTGGTCCGGATCTGCGAGACGGCGGCCGAGCTGGCGAACGCCCGCTATGCGGCTATCGGCGTCGTGGCCGAGGACGGCGACGGTCTTGCGGATTTCGTCCACCACGGGGTCGACGCGGAGACCGCCCGCCTGATCGGCCGGCTGCCCGACGGACACAAGGGGCTGCTCGGTGCGCTCATCCACGACCCGGCGCCGGTGCGGCTCGCGGAGCTGACCGAGGACCCGCGCTCGTGCGGCTTCCCCGAGCACCATCCGCCGATGCGCAGCTTCCTCGGAGTTCCCCTTTGCGTACAGGGGAAGACCTTCGGCAACCTCTATCTCGCCGAGAAACGCGGCGGCGGCCTGTTCGACGACTACGACCTCGACATGGTCCGCGTGCTGGCCATCGAGGCCGGCATCGCGATCGGCAACGCCCGCCTGTACGAGGCCGCCAAGCAGCGCGAGCGGTGGATCGACGGCTCGGTGGCCGTCACCACCGCGTTGCTGTCCGGCGGCGATCCCGAGGACGCCCTCCAGGTCGTCGCCGAACAGGCACGGCGGCTCTCCGGTTCGACGGCCGGGATCGTGCTGCTGCCCGCGGACGAGGGCGGTCTGGAGATCGTCGCCGTGGCCGCGGATCAGCGCCCGAAGGCGCTGGGCGCGGTCATCCCGCCGGAGAGTGAACTGGCCTCCGAACTCCTCGACGGCCGGGCCGTGTTCCTCGCGGACGCGGCCGGCGACCCCCGCACGATCACCCATCTCTTCCGCGACTACGGGCCGGTCATGATGCTGCCGCTGCGGAGCGACGGCCGGGTGCACGGTGCCCTCGTCACCCCCCGTGCACGCGGCGGCCGCCCGTTCACGGAGACCGAGCGCACCCTTGCCGCGCAGTTCGCCTCCCAGGCCGCGCTCGCGCTGATGATGGCCGAGGCACAGCGGGACCGGGAGCGGCTCGCGGTGTACGAGGACCGCGACCGGATCGCCCGTGATCTGCACGACCTCGTCATTCAGCGGCTCTATGCCACCGGGATGATGCTGGAGAGCGCGCAGCGCCGGTCCGGCGTGCCCGAGGTGCGGCGAGGCGTCGGTAAGGCGGTCGACGAACTCGACGTCACCATCCAGGAGATCCGCACGGCGATCTTCGCGCTCCAGCAGGGGCCCGCCGAGGTGCCGTCCGGGCTGCGGGCCCAGGTGCTGCGTGAGATCAAGACGGCCGCGATCCCCCTCGGCTTCACACCGTCGTACCGTTTCCTCGGACCCGTCGACACGGCGGTCGGTGAACTCACCCGCAACAACCTCATCGCGGCTCTCCGCGAGGCCCTGTCCAACGCGTTCCGGCACGCGGGGGCCTCGCGCATCGACGTCGTCGTCGACGCGACGGTGACGCTGCCCGACGGCCGGCCGGGTGTGCGGCTGACGGTCACGGACGACGGTGTCGGCATCCCCGACATCGGCCGTCGCAGCGGTCTGACGAACCTCGAGCGGCGCGCCGGGTCACTGGGCGGGGACAGCTGGTTCGGGCCGGGGACGGGAGAGAACGGGGCCGGTACGACGGTGACGTGGCAGGCGCCGTACTGACGGGCCGCGAAGCCGTGGCAACAGGCCTACGGGGCAATCCTGTTCCATACAACCGCGTGTTCCTTACAACCGCGTGTTCCTTACAACCGCTCCGCGAGTATCCGTTCGATCACCACGGCCACCCCGTCCTCGTTGTTGGCGACGGTCCGTCCGGACGCCGCGGCGAGGACGTCCGGGTGGGCGTTGCCCATCGCGTACGAGCGGCCGGCCCAGGTGAGCATCTCGACGTCGTTCGGCATGTCGCCGAACGCGACGACCTCCTCGTGGGAGATGCCGCGCTCGGCGCAGCACAGCGCGAGGGTGCTGGCCTTGGAGACGCCGGGCCCGCTGATCTCGAGGAGGGCGCTGGGACTCGACCGGGTGATGTTGGCGCGGTCGCCGACGGCGAGGCGCGCGAGGGTGAGGAACGCGTCCGGGTCGATCTCCGGGTGGTACGCGAGGATCTTCAGGACGGGCTCGTCGGCTCCGAGAGCGTCCGGCGCCAGGAGCTTCTCGGCGGGCGCGAGGCTGTCGGGGACCTCCATGTGCAGCTTCGGGTACGCGGGCTCCTGGTAGAAGCCGTACGTCTGCTCGACGGCGTACACCGTGCCCGGCGCGGCGTCGCGCAGCAGCCGCACGGCGTCGAGGGCGTTCTCCCGCTCCAGTTCCCGGACCTTGACGAAGCGGTGCGCGCCGGGGCCGCCGTGCAGGTCGACCACGGCCGCGCCGTTGCCGCAGATCGCCAGACCGTGCCCGTGGACGTGGTCGCTGACGACGTCCATCCAGCGGGCCGGGCGGCCGGTGACGAAGAAGACCTCGATGCCGGCCTCCTCGGCGGCCGCGAGGGCGGCGACCGTGCGCTCGGAGACGGACTTGTCGTCGCGCAGGAGGGTGCCGTCGAGGTCCGTGGCGATCAGCCGGGGCGGAACGGTGGAGGCCGGGGTCTCGGGCCGTCGAGTCGCTGAGGTCACCGGCCCATTCTCCCGCATATGCGCGCACGGCCGTGCAGTGGTCCGCACATGTGAGTGATAACCGTCCCCACCAGCGCTGTTACGCCCCGTCAAGCTCTGCCGCCCGGCCTCGCCCCGTCAAAGTACGCTCGGCCTCGCCCGGTCAAGCTCCGCGCGGCTCGTGCGGTGGGCTCTGCGCGGCTTGCGCCGTCGCGCGCTTCGGGCGGCTTGCCTCGGCCGGCTCAGCGCAGCTGGGCCGGTGCCTCCATGGCGATCTGTTCGAAGACCTTCTCGTCCGCGGCGAAGTCGGAGTCGGGGATGGGCCAGTGGATCGCGATGTCGGTGATGCCCAGCTCCATGTGGCGGCCCGCGAAGTCGACGAACGCGTCGAGGGACTCCAGCGGGCGACCGCGGTCCGGGGTGAAGCCGGTGAGCAGGACCTTGTCCAGCTCCTTCACGTCGCGGCCGATCGCGGCGCACGCGTCGGCCAGCTTCTCGGCCTGTCCGCGAATGGCTTGAACCGACTGTTCAGGGGTGCCGTTCTCGTACAGCCGCGGGTCGCCGGTGGTCACCCAGGCCTGCCCGTGGCGCGCGGCGAGCTTCAGCCCGCGCGGACCGGTGGCGGCCACCGCGAACGGCAGCCGGGGGCGCTGGACGCAGCCCGGGATGTTGCGTGCCTCGTGCGCGGAGTAGTAGTCGCCCTCGTACGAGACGGAGTCCTCGGTCAGCAGCCGGTCGAGCAGCGGTACGAACTCGCCGAAGCGGTCGGCGCGCTCCCGCGGTGTCCAGGGCTCCTGGCCGAGCGCGGTGGCGTCGAAGCCGGTGCCGCCCGCGCCGATGCCCAGGGCGACGCGCCCGCCGGAGATGTCGTCGAGGGAGATCAGCTCCTTGGCGAGCGTCACGGGGTGCCGGAAGTTCGGCGAGGTCACGAGCGTGCCGAGGCGCAGGCGGTCGGTGACGGCGGCCGCGGCGGTCAGCGTCGGCACGGCGCCGAACCACGGGCCGTCCCGGAAGGACCGCCACGACAGGTGGTCGTAGGTGAACGCGGTGTGGAAGCCGAGCTGCTCCGCACGCTGCCATGCGGAACGCCCGCCCTCGTGCCAGCGGACGTACGGCAGGATCACGGTGCTCAGACGCAGACTCATACATCGAGCGTAAGCGCAGCCGCGGAATGCCCACGCACGGTGCGGGGGCGGGCGATGTGGTGATGACAGTGCGTGAGCGGTCCGCGACGGTGCGGTGTGAACGGTGCGGCGGCGGAGTCCCGGGCCCGCACCGATGGCGCGAGTGACGTGCGTCTCGCCGGCATTCATCCCGCGCGCCCCGAGCGAGACGCTGATCACGCATTCTGATGACGGTCCGGAGGTTTGATCCACAGCCAAGTGCGGTTATCCACAGGTGAATTGGCGATTCTGTGGACAAGTGGTCCGCTGTTTAGGACTCTTCGTCAACTATGTGCTTATGCATATGCTTTGCGGCGAGTTGGTCCAAAGCCCTGGCCCGGAGCTCGCGTTCGGCCGCCAACGCGACGAAGGAGGCGGCCTGGTCCGAGCCAACCAGTCTCTCCACGGCCCGCATCGTGTCCGCCGGAATCGACACGGAACGGGTCTCCTCCTCGGGGGGAGCCGGCTGGTCCGCGCCGAGGTGCAGGCGCAGGTGCCGGGTGGCGAACAGGCGCATCGCGCGGGCGAGTTCGGCGTCCACCGTCTGCTGCGCCAGTGGCCGCAGCCGTCGAACGAGCGAGGCCGCCTCCGTCGCGTCCACCTCGTTCGGCGGATGTTCACCGAGGTAGCGCGCGAACACGTGCTCGGTCGTGAACTCCAGGAAACGGGAGGCGATGTGCTCCACCTGCCCCCTCAACTCCCTTAGGTGCCCGGCGATCGCGGACAGCGGAACGCCCGCCTCATGCAACTCGACCGCCACGGCGAGCTCTTGGGGGCTCGGCACGAGGAACAGGTCCTCGTGCCCGGGTACCGGCTCCAGCACCCCGAGCTCGAGCGCGTCCGCGACCGCCGCGTCGTCGGGGCTGCCGCCGAAACGCTCGGACAGCTCGGCCCGTGAGATCCGCCCCGCCTCCTCGTCGGACCACGGACCGTCGACCTCCGCGACCAGCCCGAGCACCCCGCCCAGGCCGCGGCCGGAGTCCCACGCCTCCAGGAGCTCCTTGATGGAGGCCAGGGTGTAGCCGCGGTCGAGGAGGCCGGCGATCTGGCGCAGCCGGGCCAGATGCGCGTCCGCGTACACGTTGGCGCGGCCGCGCCGCTCGGGCCGGGGGAGCAGCCCGCGGTCCTGGTAGGCGCGGATGGTGCGGACCGTGGCACCGCTGCGGTGCGCCAGGTCCTCGATCCGGTACGTCACCCCGCCCGACTCGCTCACGCGCTCCCTGCCTTCTCGTTCACCGGGCAACGGCCCCGGCCCGTTGGACTACCCGACCGGCCCCGGCAGATCCTGCCCGGCCGGACGGCGGCCGCCTACGCTGTACCCGCCCGCCTGGCCGCCCCCGCCGCTGCTCGTGCCGCCGGCGACTGCGCCAGATAGGTGACGGCTCTGCGCAGCGAGCCCTCCTGCGAGGGATGGTACGACCGCCGCAGATACCGGGGTATCGCCGTGCCCAGCTCCTTCCAGCCGGGCAGCAGCCCCCTGCGTACGGCCCTGTTGTGCGCGGCGAGCGAGTAGCGCAGCCGTCCGGCGAGCTGTGGGTCGTGGCGCAGAAGATGCGCGGCGCCCCACGCCCACAGGTAGAGCATCACGGGTGCCGTGACCGCCATGCCCGCGACCCGGCGGGCGTACCGGGGCAGGCCCTGGCCGCCGCAGTGCTGATACATGTCGAAGGCGACCGCGCGATGCTCGACCTCCTCCGCCCCGTGCCAGCGCAGCAGGTCGGTCATGACCTCGTCGGCCCCGGCCCGGTCCAGGCCGTCCGCGGCGAGCACCCAGTCGCCGAGTACCGCCGTGAACTGCTCGATCGCCGCGATCACCGAGAGCCGGAACCGCAGCCACTCGCGGGCCGGTATCGGTGCGCTCAGGGGCGGCCGCTCGCCCAGCAGCCTCTCGAAGAGGAAGTCGACGTACTTGGTGAAGTCCGCGGCGTCGAGCCGCTGCGCCGCGAGGTGCTCCAGCACGTACGCGTGCTGCACGCTGTGCGTGGCCTCCTGCCCCATGAACCCCTTCACGTCGTCGAGGAGTCCGGGATCCGTTATCAGCGGCAGTCCCTCCTTGAAGACCTTCACGAACCACCGCTCCCCCGCCGGCAGCAGCAGATGCAGCACGTTGATGACGTGGGTGGCGACGGGCTCGTCCGGGATCCAGTGGAGTGGAGTCCGGCCCCAGTCGAAGGAGACCCGGCGCGGGGCGATCACATGGTGGCCCTCGCTCGGAGGGTGGCTCGCGGTACCGCTCACAGCGGAGGCTCCAGCCGTGCGATCGCGCGCAGTGCCCTGGGCGCGAAGCGGGACATGAGGTGGGCGCCGCGCGCCTCCGGGGTGACGGGCACGACGGCCTGGTTGCGTACGACGGCCCGCAGGACCGCGTCCGCGACCTTCTCCGGCGGATACCCCCGCAGCCGGTACAGCCGCGCCGCCCTCTTCTGCCGCCGCTTCTCCTCCTCCGCCGCCACGCCCGCGAAACGCGCGGTCGACGTGATGTTCGTGTGGACGAAGCCGGGGCAGATCGCCGACACCCCGATGCCCTGCCCGGCCAGCTCCGCGCGCAGGCACTCGCTGAGCATCAGCACCGCCGCCTTGGAGGTGCTGTAGGCGGGCAGCGCCTTCGAGGGCTGGTACGCCGCCGCCGACGCCGTGTTGACGATGTGGCCGCCCTGTCCGCGCTCGGCCATCTGCTTCCCGAAGAGCCGGCAGCCGTGGATCACGCCCCACAGGTTCACGTCGAGGACCTTCCGCCAGTCCTCCGCGGTCGTGTCGAAGAAGGACCCCGAGAGTCCGATTCCTGCGTTGTTCACCAGGACGTCCACCACGCCGTACTCGGTGGCGACCTTCTCGGCGAGCTTCTCCATGGCCTGCTCGTCGGAGACGTCGACCGTCTCGGCCCAGGCGTCGGGAGCGCCGATCAGCCGGGACATCTCCGCCGTGCGGGCCGCGCCCTCCGCGTTCCGGTCGACGGCCACCACGCGCGCGCCCGCCTCGGCGAACGCGTAGGCCGTGGCCCGCCCGATGCCGCTGCCCGCGCCGGTGACCAGCACGAGCTGCCCGCCGAACCGGTCGGCGTACGGGCCGCTCGCCACCGGAGCCGGGCGCCCGCCCTCGCTCGCGATCACGAACTCCGTGATCCATGACGCCAGCTGGTCGGGGCGCGTCCGCGGGATCCAGTGTTTGGCCGGCAGGGTGCGGCGGACCAGCTGCGGAGCCCACAGTTCCAGTTCGTCGTAGAGCTTCTCCGACAGGAATGCGTCCCCCAGGGGCGTGACGAGCTGCACGGGCGCGTGCGCGTACGCGTCGGTGCGCGGGCGGCTCAGCCGGGCCCGTACGTTGTCCCGGTACAGCCAGGCGCCGTGCGCCGCGTCCGAGGGGAGCGACGGAGTCGGATAGCCGTCCGCCGGTACCTTCTCCACCCGCTGGAGGATCTTGGGCCAGCGTCTGCCGAGCGGGCCGCGCCAGGCGAGCTCGGGCAGCACGGGGGTGTGCAACAGGTAGACGTACCAGGACTTGGCGCCCTGGCCCAGGAGCTGGCCCACCCTACGCGGAGTCGGCCGCTTCACCCGCCGCTTGATCCAGTGGCCGAAGTGGTCGAGGGACGGCCCGGACATCGACGTGAAGGACGCGATCCGGCCCTCGGTGCGCTTGACCGTGACGAACTCCCAGGACTGCACCGAACCCCAGTCGTGCCCCACGAGGTGCACCGGCCGATCCGGACTGACCGCGTCCGCGACCGCGAGGAAGTCGTCCGTCAGCTTCTCCAGCGTGAAGCCGCCGCGCAGCGGCTGCGGCGCCGTGGACCTGCCGTGCCCGCGCACGTCGTACAGCACGACGTGGAAGCGCTCCGACAGACGCCCGGCGACCTCGGACCACACCTCCTTGGAGTCCGGATAGCCGTGCACGAGGACCACCGTGGGCTGTGTCTCGTCCCCCAACTCGGCTACGCACAGCTCGATTCCGCCTGTCCGCACCCAGCGCTCGCGCGCCCCCTCAAGACTCATCTGTCCTCCGCCCAGCGCCGCACATGCGGCAGATCGTCGTCCAGCCAGAAGGCGCTCTGTTCCGGGTCCCGGGAGTCGGTGACGACCAGGATCTCCTCGAACTTCGCGCCCGTGCCCCGAAAGCCGAGGTGCGGCTCGACCGCCCACAGCCCCGGCCTGGGCGGGTGATCGGAGAACCTGTACGGAGACCACAGCGGCGACCAGCCGTCGCGGTGACCACGGAGCGCGTCGCCCGCCAGCCCCTTCAGGGACTGCGTGCCGAACCCGAACAGATGCGGTGACCAGGCACGTTCCTTCACCCGGTCCACCTTGTGCGCGATCACACCGAAGGGGTACGCGCGATGCCGGTTCGCATACCCCTGGCGGACCATGAGCCGGTCCACGTCCTCGTAGATCTCGCGCAGCGGGCGACGTTCGCGCACCTCGCGCAGGATCAGCTCGCGGTGCGCCTCCAGGTCCGCGAGGAGCTTGTCCTGCACGGGGTTGAGGCCCAGGGAGCCCGAGTAGCCGATGTCCGCCGTGCAGCCCTTGTGGACGGGGGCCATGTCGAGAATGAACGGCATGCCCGGCTCCAGCCGGCGGTCGGTGGGGAAGAACTGGAGCGGAACGCGGAAGTTCACGAACGCGGTGCGGTCGCCGAACCAGGCGAAGGGCAGATGGAACCAGTCCCGCACGCCGCGCTCGCGCAGCCACACCCGCTGCATCCGCGCCGCCTCGCGCTCGGTCACACCGGGCTTCAGCTGCGCCGCGACCGCCTCCGCACACGCGTACGCGAGGCGCTGCACCTCTTTGAACCCCCGCAGCTCCGCGGAGAGTTCGGCTGCCGCTCCTTTGGTCATGCCGACCATGCGCGTCATGCCAGTCATGCCAGTCATGTCACCGTCCAGTCCACGTCGACTGCGGTACGTGCCCGTAACTTGACACTGGTGAATGTGACAGTTGTTGGGGGTCGCGTCAATAGGCCGCTGCCCGCCTGTGGAAAACTCCCGGACCCTGCGGTCTAGCTCTCAGGCAGGGGTCCCTTACGGGCCCGTACGACTGGAGTCTTACGCGGAGACAGCTCTCCGGTCTGACGACTGCTGTGGTGTGCGCCACTACCGTCGAGGACGTGACTGTGATCGCGACCGAAAGCCTGAGCAAGCGGTACCCCAGGGTGACCGCGCTTGACCGGCTCTCTGTGGACGTCGGACCCGGTGTGACCGGACTCGTCGGTGCCAACGGAGCCGGCAAGTCCACATTGATCAAGATCCTGCTGGGTCTGTCCCCCGCCACCGAGGGCCGCGCCGAGGTGCTCGGACTCGATGTCGCCACCAAGGGCGGCGACATCCGCGAGCGCGTGGGGTACATGCCCGAGCACGACTGCCTGCCGCCCGACGTCTCGGCCACCGAGTTCGTCGTCCACATGGCGCGCATGTCCGGACTCCCGCCCACGGCCGCCCGCGAGCGCACCGCCGACACGCTGCGCCACGTCGGCCTGTACGAGGAGCGCTACCGCCCCATCGGCGGCTACTCGACGGGCATGAAGCAGCGCGTGAAGCTCGCGCAGGCCCTGGTCCACGACCCCCAGCTGGTCTTCCTGGACGAGCCGACCAACGGCCTCGACCCGGTCGGCCGCGACGAGATGCTCGGCCTGATCCGCCGCATCCACACCGACTTCGGCATCTCGGTGCTGGTCACCTCGCACCTGCTCGGCGAGCTGGAGCGCACCTGCGACCACGTCGTCGTCGTCGACGGCGGCAAGCTCCTGCGCTCCAGCTCCACCACGGACTTCACCCAGACCACCACGACCCTCGCGATCGAGGTCACCGACAGCGACGAGCACCCGGACGGCACCCGTGCGGTCCGCGACGTGCTCCACGCGCGCGGGGTGGACACCCACGACGGCAGCGGGCTGCCGGGCGCGGGTCATGTCCTGCTGCTGACCGCGTCGGGTGAGGAGACGTACGACCTGGTCCGCGACGTGGTGGCCGACCTCGGCCTCGGCCTGGTCCGGATGGAACAGCGAAGGCACCAGATCGCCGAGGTCTTCACGAACAGCGACGAGCAGCGGAAGGAGGCGGTCGGCCATGGCGGTTGAGCAGCCCACGGCCCATGCGGGCGGGCAGTCCCCGGCCCACGCGGGCGAGCAGTCCCGCATCCACAACATCGGCTACCGCAACTACGACGGGCCGCGCCTGGGCCGCGCGTACGCCCGCCGCTCCCTGTATTCGCAGTCCCTGCGCGGCGCCTACGGCCTGGGCCGCTCGGTGAAGTCCAAGGTGCTGCCGATGCTGCTCTTCGTGGTGATGTGCGTACCCGCGCTGATCATGGTCGCGGTCGCCGTCGCCACCAAGGCGAAGGACCTGCCCGTCGACTACACGCGCTACGCGATCATCATGCAGGCCGTCATCGGCCTGTACGTGGCCTCCCAGGCGCCGCAGTCCGTCTCGCGAGACCTGCGCTTCAAGACCGTACCGCTGTACTTCTCACGTCCCATCGAGACCGCCGACTACGTTCGCGCCAAGTACGCGGCCCTGGCGTCGGCGATGTTCATCCTGACGGCAGCGCCGCTGCTCGTCCTCTACGTGGGCGCGCTGCTGGCCAAGCTCGACTTCACCGACCAGACGAAGGGATTCGCCCAAGGGCTGGTCTCCGTGGCACTGCTCTCCCTGCTCTTCGCCGGCATCGGCCTCGTCATCTCGGCGGTGACCCCCCGGCGCGGCTTCGGTATCGCAGCCGTCATCGCCGTTCTGACCATCTCCTACGGGGCCGTCTCCACCGTTCAGGCCATCGCCGACGCGCAGAACAGCACCTCGGCCGTCCCCTGGCTCGGCCTCTTCTCCCCCGTCACGCTCATCGACGGAATGCAGACCGCCTTCCTCGGCGCGAGCTCCTCCTTCCCCGGAGAAGCGGGACCCTCGTCCGCGCAGGGCGTCGTCTTCCTGATCGTCGTCCTGGGCCTCATCGCGGGCTGCTACGGCCTTCTGATGCGCCGCTACCGAAAGGTCGGACTGTGACCACGCTGAACATCGACCACGTCTCACGCTGGTTCGGCAACGTGGTGGCGGTCAACGACATCACGATGACGATCGGCCCCGGCGTCACCGGCCTCCTCGGCCCGAACGGCGCGGGAAAGTCCACCCTCATCAACATGATGGGCGGATTCCTCGCCCCCTCCACGGGCTCGGTGACCCTCGACGGGCAGCCGGTCTGGCGCAACGAGCAGATCTACCAGCACATCGGCATCGTCCCCGAGCGCGAGGCGATGTACGACTTCCTCACCGGCCGCGAATTCGTCGTCGCCAACGCCGAGTTGCACGGCCTCGGCAAGAAGGCCGCACAGCGAGCGCTCGCCACGGTCGAGATGGAGTACGCGCAGGACCGCAAGATCTCGACGTACTCCAAGGGCATGCGGCAGCGCGTGAAGATGGCCTCCGCGCTCGTCCACGACCCGTCGCTGCTGCTGCTCGACGAGCCTTTCAACGGCATGGACCCGCGCCAGCGCATGCAGCTCATGGACCTGCTGCGCCGCATGGGCGACGAGGGCCGCACGGTGCTGTTCTCGTCGCACATCCTCGAAGAGGTCGAGCAACTCGCCTCCCACATCGAGGTGATCGTCGCCGGTCGGCACGCGGCGAGCGGTGACTTCCGGCGCATCCGCCGGCTGATGACCGACCGCCCGCACCGCTATCTGGTGCGCTCCAGCGACGACCGTGTGCTCGCGGCCGCCCTGATCGCGGACCCGTCGACGTCGGGGATCGAAGTGGACCTGGCGGAGGGCGCGCTGCGCATCCAGGCCGTCGACTTCGGCCGCTTCACGACGCTGCTGCCGCGGGTCGCGCGCGAGCACGGCATCCGGCTTCTCACGGTCTCGCCGTCCGACGAGTCCCTCGAGTCCGTCTTCTCGTATCTCGTCGCGGCGTAGGAGGCCCAAGATGTACGACCCCACAGTCGCCCGGCTCACCTATCGGGGCCTGCTCGGCCGCCGCCGGGCCCTCATCCTCGGCGCGCTGCCCGTCCTGCTGATCGTGCTCTCCGCCGTCGTGCGCGCGCTGACCGGCGCGGACGACCAGGTGGCAGCCGACGTGCTCGGCGGATTCGCGCTCGCCACGATGGTGCCGATCATCGGCGTCATCGCCGGCACCGGCGCGATCGGACCCGAGATCGACGACGGCTCGGTGGTGTATCTGCTCGCCAAGCCGCTGAAGCGGCCGACGATCATCTTCACCAAGCTGATCGTCGCCATCGCCGTCACCATGGCGTTCTCCGCGCTGCCGACCTTCATCGCGGGCATGATCCTCAACGGCAACGGCCAGCAGATCGCCGTGGCGTACACGGTGGCCGCGCTGGTCGCCTCCATCGCGTACGCCGCGATCTTCCTCCTCCTGGGCACGGTCACGCGGCACGCGGTGGTCTTCGGGCTCGTCTACGCGCTCGTCTGGGAGGCGCTCTTCGGATCGCTGGTGTCCGGCGCGCGCACGCTCAGCGTGCAGCAGTGGGCGCTCGCCGTGGGCCACAAGGTCTCCGGCAACTCCCTCGTCACCTCGGACGTGAGCCTGACGACCGCGACCGTGCTGCTGGCCGCGGTCACCGTGGCAGCCACCTGGTACGCGGGGCAGAAGCTGCGGACGCTGAAGCTGGCCGGGGAGGAGTGAGGGTTTCCTGTCGTCCCGGGGCGGCCTCTCGCGCGTGGATTCCGAAACGGAGCACGCGCGCGGGCGGCCGCCCTCCGGCTTTGACATCGACTTCACACCTGCCCGGGCACACTGGCCGGGTAGTTGCACACCTGGGAGGAACGGGGATGACGGCCGAGGCACCACGGGACGACGGGCAGGGGAAGTTCCAGGACGTCTGGGACGACCTGGTCCTGGACGAGGACTTCATACGGTCCGCCGAGGCGGCGGAGCCCTCCGCGCGGGCCCGGATGCTGGCCGCGCGCTGGCGCGACGAGGCGCCCGATCCGCAGCCCTGGCGGTCCGACGAGCCGCCTGCGGGGTGGTTCTTCAGCAAGGCGCGTCGCCGCAGGTGGCGGCGACGGTAGCCCTGCGGCCCCGCTTTTATTCAGTGGCGTCCAACTCGGCGTACGGGCACAGTAGTCATGTCCCCGACGCCGGATCGAGCCGGCGCCACGTTCTGGGAGAGGAGCCGACGATGTTCAGCGACAGTACGTCGAGCTCCCGACGGGACAGCCCGCGGCGGACTCCGGAGTAGTTACCCCTCCGTCGAGTCCGCACCGCACGGGGAGCTGTCCGGGGCGGCCGCTTCGAGCGCGCGATCACCGCGCGGGCCGCCCACCCGGAGGATTGGCCGAGTGGTAAGGCACCGGCTTGCTAAGCCGTGGTCGGGGGGTAACCCCTGCGCGCGTTCGATCCGCGCATCCTCCGCAAGACATGAGCGTTCCGGGCACCCACCTGCCCGTACCGCTTATCCCAGCAACCGCTCCAGCACCACCGCGATGCCGTCCTCCTCATGGGAGAGTGTCACCTCGTCCGCCACCGCCAGAAGCTCCTCGTGCGCGTTGGACATGGCGACGCCGTGTGCCGCCCACGCGAACATCGGAATGTCGTTCGGCATGTCGCCGAAGGCGATCGTGTCCGCGGCCTTCAGGCGCAGACGGCGGGCGGCCAGGGACAGCCCGGTCGCCTTGGACAGCCCCAGGGGGAGGAGTTCCACTATGCCCTCGCCCGCCATCGTCACGCCCACGAGCCCGCCCGCGACCTGTGTCGCCACCGCCGCGAGTTCGTCGTCGGTCAGCGTCGGGTGCTGGACGTACACCTTGTTCAGCGGCGCCGACCAGAGGTCCGCCGCGTCCCGGATCGGCTGAACCGGCAGCGGGCCGCCCTGCACGCGATAGCCGGGGCCGACCAGGACCTCACCGTCCAGGCCGTCGCGGCTCGCGGCCAGCAGCAGCGGGCCGACCTCCGCTTCGATCTTCGCCAGGGCCAGACCGGCCAGCTGCCGGTCCAGGGTCACGGAGGTGAGCAGCCGGTGCTCCCCCGCGTCGTACACCTGTGCCCCCTGGCCGCACACCGCGAGGCCCTGGTAGCCGAGGTCGTCGAGGATGTGCCGCGTCCACGGCACCGCCCGCCCGGTGACCACGATGTGCGCGGCGCCCGCCGCGGTCACCGCGGCAAGCGCCGCACGCGTACGCGCCGAGACCGTCCCGTCGGAACGCAGCAGCGTCCCGTCGAGATCGGTCGCGACCAGCTTGTAGGGAAACCCCTCCGCGGAGGAACCCGGAGCGGGGCTGCTCACTTGGCTACCGGCTCCAGGAGCTCCCGGCCGCCCAGGTACGGACGCAGCATCTCGGGCACCCGCACGGAGCCGTCGGGCAGCTGGTGGTTCTCCAGGATCGCCACGATCGTGCGCGGTACGGCGCACAGGGTGCCGTTCAGCGTCGCCAGCGGCTGCACCTTCTTGCCGTCGCGCATACGGACGGACAGCCGACGCGCCTGGAAGCTGTCGCAGTTGGAGGCGCTGGTCAGCTCGCGGTACTTGCCCTGCGTCGGGATCCACGCCTCGCAGTCGAACTTGCGGGTCGCGGAGGCGCCGAGGTCGCCCGAGGCCACGTCGATGACCTGGAAGGGCAGCTCGAGGCCGGTCAGCCACTGCTTCTCCCACTCCAGGAGCCGCTTGTGCTCGTTCTCCGCGTCCTCGGGAGCGACGTACGAGAACATCTCGACCTTGTCGAACTGGTGCACACGGAAGATGCCGCGGGTGTCCTTGCCGTAGGTGCCGGCCTCGCGGCGGAAGCACGGCGAGAAGCCCGCGTACCGCATCGGCAGCTTGTCGGCGTCGAGGATCTCGTCCATGTGGTACGCCGCGAGCGGGACCTCGGAGGTGCCGACCAGGTAGTAGTCGTCCTTCTCCAGGTGGTACACGTTCTCCGACGCCTGGCCGAGGAAGCCGGTGCCCTCCATGGCGCGCGGGCGGACCAGCGCGGGGGTCAGCATCGGGATGAAGCCGGCCTCGGTGGCCTGCGCGATCGCCGCGTTGACGAGGGCGAGCTCCAGGAGCGCGCCGACGCCCGTCAGGTAGTAGAAGCGCGAGCCGGACACCTTGGCGCCCCGCTCGACGTCGATGGCGCCGAGCGCCTCGCCGAGCTCCAGGTGGTCCTTGGGCTCGAAGCCCTCGGCGCCGAAGTCACGGATGGTGCCGTGCGTCTCCAGGACGACGAAGTCCTCCTCGCCGCCGACCGGGACGTCGGGGTGCACGAGGTTGCCGAGCTGGAGGAGAAGGCGCTTGGCCTCCTCGTCGGCCTCGTGCTGCTCGACGTCGGCCGCCTTGACGTCGGCCTTGAGCTGCTCGGCCTTCTTCAGCAGCTCGGCGCGCTCTTCGGGGGAGGCCTTGGGGATCAGCTTGCCGAGCGCCTTCTGCTCGGAACGGAGCTCGTCGAAGCGGACGCCGGACGACCTGCGCCGCTCGTCGGCGGAGAGGAGGGAGTCGACGAGCGCGACGTCCTCTCCACGGGCGCGCTGGGAGGCGCGAACACGGTCGGGGTCCTCACGGAGCAGGCGAAGGTCAATCACCCCTCAAGGCTACCGGTGCGAGGTTCGGGCACACGACCCGGAATTGCAGTACGCAACTTTTGTGATGGTGTGGGCTGAATGCCCGAGTAGATTGATCAAGTCAATGAAAAGCGACACGTCCCCCTGAAAGGTGCTGGGTGGACATCTCGGGTTGACCGGATTCGCTTGCGGCGGGCGGAACTTGGGGAGTCGCTTGTCCACAGGAATCCACACCCCCGTGGAGTTATCCACAGGCTGTGCGGAAGATCTGTGGACTCCGGAAGTGATCGTTCCTAAAGCCGCATGCCGGGCAAAGAATTCTCGGTTCAAACCATCCCCACCCCCACTTTCGAGTGGAAATGGTTCCCTCTAAAGAGTCGATCAAAGGAAAAGGGTGGACGAAGGGCGAGGTGCGAGGCTGTGGACGGAGTTGGGGTCTGTAGACCGATTTGTCGACTGTGTAGCGCTTCGTTGTCGACTTGTCCCCAGGTCGAGAAGGAGCCCTGTGGATAACTTCTGTGGACAGTGCGGTGGACAGCGAAAATGTGCAGGTAGGACCGGCGGGCCGAAATCGGTGAAGGCTGGGCCGAAATCGGTGAAGGCTGGGCCGGAATCGGTGAAGGCCTAGAACCGGCCGTCCTGGCAGCGCGCCACCCAGTCCGAGGCCTTCACGAACTCGTCGTCCGACGTCCCCGGCAGCGCGGTCGGGACGTCCTCCGCCCTGACGCCCGCGCGCGGGTACGAGCCGAGGAATCGCACCTGTAGGCAGATCCGCTTCAGGCCCATCAGGGTTTCGGCCACCCGTCGGTCGGAGATGTGTCCCTCGGCGTCGATGCAGAAGCAGTAGTTCCCGATACCCGCTCCGGTCGGGCGGGACTGCAGCAGCATCAGGTTGACGCCTCGTACGGCGAACTCGCCCAGCAGGTCGCGCAGCCCGCCGGGGTGGTCGTCGCGCTGCCACAGGACGATGGACGTCTTGTCCGCGCCGGTCGGCGCCGCGGGCCGGGCGGGCCTGCCCACCAGGACGAACCGCGTCTGCGCGTTCTCCGCGTCGTGGATGCCGGTCTCCAGCGGCACCAGACCGTACTTGGCCGCCGCGAACTCGCCCGCGAAGGCGGCGTCGTACCGGCCCTCCTGGACGAGGCGCGCCCCGTCCGCGTTCGAGGCCGCCGATTCCCAGACGACGTCCGGGAGGTTCGCCTTCATCCAGTTGCGGACCTGCGGCTGCGCGGCGGGGTGTGCGGTGACCGTCTTGATCTCCGACAGCTTCGTGTCCGGCCTGACCAGCAGGGCGAAGGTGATCGAGAGCAGCACCTCGCGGTAGATCATCAGCGGCTCGCCCGCGACCAGCTCGTCGAGGGTGGTCGTGATGCCGCCCTCCACGGAGTTCTCGATCGGGACGAACGCGGCCTCGGCCTCGCCGTTGCGCACGGCGTCGAGCGCGGCGGGCACCGACACCATCGGGACGAGCTCCCGGGTCGCGGCCTCCGGCAGCGTGCGCAGGGCGACTTCGGTGAAAGTGCCCTCGGGACCGAGATACGCATAGCTGGCTGGCATGAGGTCACCCTAATGGGCCTTGCGGAACTCGGCTCATGCCTGTGGAAACCGTGGCCCCAAAGGGGGATCCTCATCCCTCCAACAGCCGCTGCCCCACGTACTCGCCGTCCGCCGCCCCGCCCGGCACCGCGAACAGCCCGCTCGCCTCGTGCCGGATGAAGTGCGACAGCGCGTCCCCCCGGTCGAGCTTGCGCTGCACCGGTACGAAGCCGCGCAGCGGGTCCGCCTGCCAGCAGATGAAGAGCAGGCCCGCGTCGGGTACCCCGTCCGGATCGAAGCCGTCGTGGAAGGAGAAGGGGCGGCGGAGCATGGCCGCGCCCCCGTTCTGGTCGGGCCGGGTGATGCGGGCGTGCGCGTTGAGGGGGACGACCAGGTTGCCGTCGGCGTCGGTCTTCTGCAGCTTCATCGCCGTGGTCTCGGTACCGCCGCTCAGCGGCGCCCCGTCGGACTTGCGGCGCCCGATGACCTGCTCCTGGGCCGTGACCGAGAGCTTCTCCCAGTCGTCGAGGAGCATGCGGATACGGCGTACGACGGCGTACGAGCCGTTCGCCATCCACTCCGGGTGGCCGGACGCGGGCACGAAGATCCGCTGGTCGAAGTCTGCTTCGGCCGGCTTCGGATTGCGCGTCCCGTCGATCTGGCCCATCAGGTTGCGGGCCGTCATCGGCTGCGCGGTGGCGCCCGGGGACCGGTTGAAGCCGTTCATCTGCCAACGCACACGGGCCGCACTGCCCGTGTCCTTCTGGATCGCGCGCAGGGCGTGGAAGGCGACGAGCGCGTCGTTCGCACCGATCTGCACCCACAGATCGCCGTTGCTGCGGGTCTTGTCGAGGTGGTCGGAGGAGAAGTCCGGCAGCGGGTCGAGGGCGACCGGGCGCTGCTTCTCCAGTCCCGTCCGGGCGAAGAAGCTGTGGCCGAAGCCGAAGGTGACCGTCAGGGAGGACGGGCCGGCGTCGCGGGCGACGTCGGTGTCGTCGAGTGCGGCCGCCTCGCCCGCCATCAGCCGCTGGGCGGTGGCCGACCAGCGGCGCAGCAGCGCGGCGGCCTCCTTGCGGCCCGCGCCCGCGGCGAGGTCGAAGGCGACGACGTGGCCGCGGGCCTGGAGGGCGGTGGTGATGCCCGGCTGATGTTTCCCGTGAAACATCACCCGGTCCGCGCCGAGCGACGCCAGGAGCGCGGTCTTCTCGGCGGAGGGCGCCGCCGCGTATCCGGCGGCCCCGCCGACCGCGCCGAGGGCGAGCCCGGTGGCCCCGGCGGTGCCGAGCAGCCGCCGCCGCGAAAAGACGCCCCTGGAGAGCGTGTTTTCGGAAACGGCATCCCCAGGAGTGCTGTTTTCGGAAACAGCGTTCTTGGGGGAGCCCTTTGCGGAAACGGCACCCTGAGGAGAAGGGACGCCTGCGGAAGACGCCTCCGGCGTGGAGTGGTCAGCCATGGTGGAGTTCAGCCGATCTTCGCGTTCTTGTTCACGGTCGCCTGGTCAATGTCGGAGGTCCGCACGGTCACCGTGATCTTCCAGTCGCCCGCCATGGGGATCTGCACGCCGCTCGCCGTCCAGTGGCCGGTGGCGATGCGGTCGGGCACCACGGGCAGCGGTCCGATGTCCTTCGCGTCGAGCGTGAAGGCCACCTTCACCTCGGGGACGTCGAACGCCTTGCCGTTCGGCCGCGTCACGAAGACGTGCATCTCGTTGCCGCCGACGCGGGCCGGGTCGAGGGTCAGCCGCGCGGTGCCCTTGCCGTCCTGGCCGCCCGTGTCGAACGGGATCGTCAGTGACAGCGGCCCGGACCGCTGGGAGGCGGAGGCGGTGACCGCCTTGGCCGCCTCCTCCGTGCGCCCCGGCTCGGTGGATGTCAGCGCGGTGGTGACGGCGAGCAGCACGACCGCGACGCCCGCCTCGGCGAGCACCGAGCGGCGCAGCCCGGAGCGGAGCGGGTCGGCGTCGCGGATCCGCTTCTGGCGGGCGGTGGCCACGGCGACGCGCTGCCGGGCGAGCTGAGCGGCACGCCGGGAGTCTCCGGCGTCTTCCGGACCCTTGTCGGAGGCGTCGGAGGCGTCGGAGGCCTCTGAGGAGTGGGAGCCGGGGGAGGCAGCGGCCATGGATGAGGCGCCGACTGCCGGGGAGGCACCGGCGGCCACCTCCGCCCGCTGCTTCTCTTCCGCATCCGCCGTCTCGGTCGTATCCGTCGCGTCCGTCGCGTCCGTGGCATCTGTTGCGTCGGCCGTCACAGCGGTCTCGGCCGTAGCCGTGGCCTCCGGCGTCTCCGGCAGCCGCGCCGTCCAGCGTCGGGAGATCCATGCGATGCCGACGAGAACGGCTACCAGGCCGACCTTCACCAGCAGCAACTGTCCGTACGTCGTATCGGTGAGCGCCGACCACGAACCGACCTGCCGCCACGACTGGTAGAGCCCGGTCACGGTCAGCGCCACCACGCTTGCGAAGGCGACGCGAGAGAAACGGCGTACGGCCGCCACCTCGATCGACGGTGCCCGGTACAGGGCCACGAGCAGCGTCGTAAGCCCGCCCAGCCAGAGGGCGACGGCCAGCAGGTGCAGTACGTCCACGGGCATCGCGAGCCCGGCCTGGATGCCGGTCGAGGCGTGCTCGGCCATCGCCCAGGACGCCGCGAGCCCCGCTGCGACGACGGTCCCGCCGATCGCCAGCCCGAAGGTGAGGTCCTTCTTCTCGGCGGCCCGGTCGGCGTCGGAACCGCTCTTCTCGGTCTCGCCGTCCTCGTCCTCGCCCTCTGCGTCTGCGTTCTCGGCGTCCCGCTTCACATACGCCCCGAAGAGCACGGCGATGAACAGCGCCGCTGCCGCGAGGAGCAGCAGTCGCGAGACCAGTGCCGCGCCCGCCTTGGTCTGCAGGACCTGGCCGAGGAGCGTCAGATCGAAGATGTCGCCCACCTTGCCGGAGCCGGTGTACGAGCCGCGCAGGAGCAGCAGCGCGAGCGTCGCGGAGGTGAGCGCGACCCAGCCGGAGACCACGAGCCGCTGCACCGCCCGCACCGCCGCCCCGCGCTGCCAGCAGGCCAGTACGAAGGCACCGCCGCCGACCATGAGGATGAAGCCCGCGTACGAGACGTACCGGCCGAACCCGTAGAGCCCGCCGACGACTCCGCCGCCCGCCGTCTGGTCGGACAGCGAGACGGAGGTCGTGGACGGCGCGCCGATGGAGAAGGTGAAGGCGCCGGAGACGGGGTGGCTGTCGGCGGACACCACCTGGTAGGAGACGGTGAACGTGCCGTCGGGCAGGCCCGAGTGCAGCTTGACGCCGTACGTCGTACCGCTCGGGTTGGATGCCTTGCCGGTGTCGACCCGCTTGCCGCTGGGGTCCAGTACGCGCACCGAGCCGTCGGACAGCGCGACCTTCTCGGAGAAGGTGAGCGAGACCTGGGTGGGTGCCTTGTCGACCACCGCTCCCTGTGCGGGGTCGCTCCCGGTCAGCGCGGCGTGCGCGGAGACGGGCGCGGCGCCGGCCAGGAGCGCGCCGGCGACAGCGAGGAACAGCAACAGCAGCGTTCCCACACGGGAAGTGCCACGGGCAGTACGGGCAGTACCGCGGGAAGTGCCACGGGCAGTACCGCGGGCAGTGCCCTGGGACGTGGCGCGGGACGCGCCGCAGGGCGTGCGGGACGTACCTCGTGAAGTGCTGCCGGAATTGCCTCGCGAAGCGGCACGGGGAGCGGTGGTCTGCGTCAAGGTGATCCCTCCCTCAGTGTCCGGTCTTCGGGTTGTAGGTGGCGGCCTTCACCGGCATCTCCACCGCGACCGTGCCGGACTTGGCGAAGTGCAGCTTCACCGACACCTTCTCGCCCTGCTCCGGCTTGTGGGTGAGCTTTTCGAACATGAGGTGGTTGCCGCCGCTCGCGAAGTCGAGCTGTCCCTTCGCGGGTACGGGGAAGGACGTCTCCTCCTCCATGGCGCCGCCCTTGGTGGAGTGCAGGGTGACGTCGGCGGAGAGATCGCTGGACACCGAGGTCAGGGTGTCGGCGCCCCCGGAGTTGGCGACAGTGAAGAAGCCGGCCGCCATGGTGCCCATGGAGGGGGCGGGCATATAGGCGCCGGTGACCTTCAGTTCGGGCTTGGCGGAGGACGCGGACGCCGCCTCGTCGTCCGAGCCGCAGCCCGCGAGCGCCAGGGCCACGGCCAGGCCCACGGCGGCTCCTGCGGGACGCCTCACGGGTTCTCCCCCTTGGCGAGCTTGGGGAGGTCCTTGGTGTAGTCGTCGACGGTGGTCTGGTCGTCGTACAGCACATAGCCGCCGTCGGTCTTCGGCGAGAACGCGATGACCTGGGTGCCGTGCGTGGAGACGATCTTGCCGTTCTTGTCCTTGTGCGGCGCCTCGATGGAGATGCCGAGCGTGCGGGCGCCGGCCTGGATCGTGTCGAAGTCGCCGGTCAGGCCGACGACGTCGGGGTCGATGCCCTTGAGCCACTTGCCGAGTTCAGCGGGAGTGTCCCGCTTCGGGTCGGTGGTGACGAACACGATGCGGAGCTTGTCCTGCGTCGCCTTGGGCAGCTGCTTCTTGGCGACGGCGAGGTTGTTCATCGTCAGCGGGCAGACGTCGGGGCAGTTGGTGTAGCCGAAATAGATCAGCGTCGGCCTGCCCTTGGTCTCCGCGCGCAGGTCGTACTTCTTGCCGTGCGTGTCGGTGAGGACGAGGTCGGGCTTCTCGAACGGACTGTCGAGGACCACCGCCGCCTTGTCCGAACCGGTCTCGGCGGACACATCCGCGATGGGCTTGTTGCTGTCGTCGCCGGTGCCGCAGGCGGAGAGGCTCAGAGCGGCGGCGGCGAACAGCGCGGCCGCGGCATACGTCTTCTTGCGCATAGAAAAATGTCCCAGATGTGAGGACCCCGGTGCGCACCGGGGTCGTACGACGCGATGACCAGGCCGTACGACTCCGCGGTGCGCACCGGAGAGGTGCTTGAGCCTCAGGCGCTCGTACGCCGGCGGCCGGCCAGAACGCCGTACGCCACGCCCGCGACGCCGACGACGATGCCCACGACGCCGAGGACCCGGGCGGTGGTGTCGCTGCTGTCGGCGGAGGAGGCCTCGGTGCTGCTGTCGGCGGCCGACTTGGAGGTGTCGGAGGCGTCCTCGGCGGTCGAGGAGCCGTGGTGGCCGTCCGTGGACGCGGCGGACAGGGCGAGCACCGGAGCCGGGTTCTCGGGCTCCTCCTGGCCCTCCTTCTGCGGCTCGATCCAGCGCACGACCTCCTTGTTGTCGTACGTCTGGAGGGCCTTGAAGACGAGTTCGTCGGTGTCCTCGGGGAGCGCGCCGATGGAGAGCGGGAACTTCTGGAAGAAGCCCGGCTCGACGCCCTTGCCGGTGGCGGTCCAGGTGACCTTGGAGACGGCCTCGTCGATCTTCTCGCCGTGCAGGGTGAGCGGCTTGGCCAGCTTGGACTTGGTGACCTTGACGCTCCAGCCGTCGATCGGCTGCGGCATGACGGAGGCGAGCGGGTGGTCGGCCGGGAAGCTCACCTCGAGCTTGGTGGTCGAGGCGTCGTCGCGCTCGTTGGGGACCTTGAAGTTCACGGTCGCGTAGCCGCCCTTGGCGGCCTCGCCCTCGGGCTGCACGCTGACGTGCGCGAAGGCGGGGGCGGACAGGACGAGGACGGCCGAGGCGGCGGCGACACCGGCGGCGGCGATACGGGTTGCCTTCATGGCAGAGAACACTCCACTTCGAGTAACAGTCCGTGCGGAAGGAGGACGCGCGTGCGCGGCGGCATGGGCTCACAGAAGTGACGACTGTTCATGGGAGTACGACTCCCAAGGAGTGACGACTGCGGACCTGCACGGGCACGCGCGCGTGCCGCGCGACGGCAGCCCCTCCGCTGGAATCCGTGGGACGAGGGGAGTGGTGCGTCGCTTCAGGCGGCGAGGACGAGCGCGGCGGCGGGTGGCGGGCCGCGCCGGATCACCGTGTGCTGGAGCGCGGTGGTCGGCGGCTTCGGCGGTACGAGCAGTGCCGTGCGCGGGGCGCGCGGGGCCGTGTCGGGCGTACCGGGAAGTCCGGCCAACAGGGCGCGTACGAGCGTGAGCGCCCCGCGCAGGGAGCGTACGAGTGCGCCCTCCGCGACGCCGTGCGCCGACAGCCGGATGAGACGCAGCAGCGCCATGTCTCCACGACGCAGCACCCAGCCGGCGGCGACGGCTGCGAGAACGTGACCGAGCAGCATGGGCAGGGACGGCAGCATCGCCATTGAGGAACCGGCCGCGGTCGGTACGGCGTCCGCGGCATGGTGCATGGAGGCCGAGACCATGCCCGTGCCCGTGCCCGTGCCCGTGCTTGTACCCGTGTCGAGTCGCGCCTCGGCGAGGATCCGCTGGGCCTGTGCGGGACTGATCGCCGCGACGGAGCTCCCGCACGCGAGCCGTGCGGCCCGTTCCACGAGGGACCCGTCGCCCATGGAGGCCATGGAAGCCATGGAACTCATGGAGCCCATGGAGCCCATGGACATGCCGCCCGACGTCATCGACGTACCGGAGACCTGCCCGAGCCCGAACAGCGTGTGCAGCACCGACTGGCCGACCGCGAGGGCCGCGGCGATGCCCGGCAGCGCACGCTCGCGCCCGGCGAGCGCCGCGGCGACGGTGAAGACGGCGAGGAACCCGGCGCCCAGCGTCCACAGCGGAACAGCGGTGCAGGAGGCGAGACCATGACCGGCCGCGGCCAGCACGACACAGACCGCGGCGAACACCGCGGCCCTCAGAACCCGGAGATCGCATCCGGAGCGCGCCGCGCGCTGGCGGGGGGCAGTCATGGCGGGCTCATCATCGCACTGGCCTTACCCCGCCCATACGGCAGGTCCGCAAGGTGGCCTACGTGCGGGAACCGGGAGAGTGACCCGGAACGTCATGTTCTGTGGTGAGTCGCCCTCACATACACCGATCCCGACGGTCGCGCATCCGCCATATGGGCGGTATCACGGCGACAGGGCGATTGCACCCCGGTACTTGCGGCAATACGTAACGGTATGTCGAGCCGCAGCCAGGAGGCTGGAGCATGAGCATCTGGTGGTCACTCCATTTGCGGCGCGATGCTGCGAGCGTGCCGCTCGCCCGTCGGCTCCTGCTGGGCACGATGGAGACCGCGGGCGTCGATCCCGACATTTCCTACGACCTGTCGGTCGCCCTCAGCGAAGCCTGCGCCAACGCGGTGGAACACGGCGGCGACGCCGCGCTCGGCGGCACGTCCGAGGCGTACCGGGTCACCGCCTACCTCGACGGCGAGAAGTGCCGCATCGAAGTCGCCGACTCCGGCCCGGGTTTCCCGTCCGGCCGGTCCCGCCCCGTGATCCGCGCCGCGCACATGGACGCCGAGCACGGCCGCGGCCTCGGACTCATCCAGGAACTCGCCGACCACGTCCACATCGGCAACAAACCGGGCCGGGGCGGGGCGGTGGTCAGCTTCGACAAGATCCTCAAATGGCGCAAGGGCGCGCCACTGGTCACCGCGTCCTGATCCTGACGCCGACCCCCTCCTCACTCAACGTGACCGCCGCTACACTCCAGGTCCCTGGTCGAGCACAGCAGAGGGCCAGGCACGTGAGCGGACAACGGGGGGTGCCGTGACGGCAAGGTTCACGCCACTGGACATGGCTCAGAGACTGGGCAGGACCGAGCAGCGACAGATCCGCCCCTCGATTCCTCCTCAGGTCCACAGCAGGAGCGACAGCCACCCCAGGCGCACGGCGTCCCCGTCGCCCGCGCCGTCCGAGCCGACGCTGACCGCCCTCCTGGAGCAGCGCTTCCCCGAGGTCGTCCAGCTGCTGCGGTGGGTGGGTTGTGAGTCCCTCGACGACTGGATGAGCGTCTGGGTCCAGCACCGCGGCGCGGGATGGGTGTACGAAGTCCTCGACGCGGAGCGGGACCCAGGCGGTGTCATCACGGCGTGGAAAGCCGTTCTGGACGCCCGTGACCAGGCCATCCTGGTCCTGGAATCGCTTGTCTTCGAGAGCAACCTGTGCAGATTCGCGGCCGAGGCGTCCGCGAAGATGCCCAGCAGGCTCCGGTACGACAAGACCCTGCACGTGGTCAGGCAGCGCGTGGCTCTCTCCCTGTGGGACCACGCTCTTTCCATCAACTGGTGGCGCCCCTTTGTCTTCTGCCGCGCGTTGCGCCTGGCGCGTACCTATCTGGTCCATGTGGTCCGGGACAACGCCCTGACCGAGGGCAGCAGCAGATTCCAGTTCTCCGGCCGGCTGGGCCAGGCCACCGTGCTGCTGGCGCGGTTCGAACAGGTGGGCGCCGCCGATCTGGAGTCGTCGGCCGCGCACATCCGGGCCTCGATCACGGAGGGGAACCCCGCCGAGGACGCCGTCCCCTATCTCCTGGAGTGCTATCTGCGGCTGCACGACCACACGGGGAACCGGGAGTATCTCGGCCGCGCCGTAAAGACCGACAAGGATTTCCCCGGCGAGCGGCGCGGCACGTCATGGATGCTGCACATGGCCGAGATCTGGTTGCGGCTGGCCGACGGGCTGCCCAAGGGCGACGCCTTCGGCACCTATCTCGAACGAGCCGAGAAGGCGTTACTGGCCGCGGGCGAGCCAGGCGGTGAGGACGCCGTACGTCATGCCCTCCTGGACTGCGTCGCGGCCGCCGCCCGCAGGACCCCCGAACTGGTGCCCCACATAAGGCTCGGGCTGCGACGGCTCAACAACCCCTTCGGGCTCGGCGAGCATCTGCGCCGGTTCGCGGAGGACGGGTACCCGGCCGTGACGCTCCCGGCCACGCTCGTCCACCATCTGCAACGCCGCTTCGAGTCCTCCACCGAACCCCTGCACCGCCGTCTCCTGTCCGACTGCCTGCGGGCGTACATCCAACTGGACGACGTCAGTGAGATGGAACGCGCCCGGCTGCTGCGCAAGGCACTCGACCTCCAGGAGAGGTCGCTCGTGAGAGCCGCTCCGCTGACGGACGAACTCAGCAGGATGCGCTATGCCGACGACCTCCTCGCCACGGCCGAGTTGCAGGGCAACCGCAAGTTCTGGATGGTCGGCATCTCACTTCTGATCCGGGAGACGGCGGCGAACAGCACGTCCTGTGTGCCGCTGGTACGGCTCGGCCGTGAACTGGAGAAGGGCGGGACCCTCAACCGGTCCGAACAGGCGGACATGCGCCGCCGGCTGGGGGACGTCCCGCAGGCCGACCGGTGGATCCGGGCGGTCGCGGAGGGCGACTCCGGCCTCTTCTACGAGGAGGCCGCCGACCGGGCCATCAGCAGCCCCGACCTGGTGCGCCGCAACCTCGGCGGCCGCAGCAACGTGGTCACCGTCGACGACTATCTCGGCTTCACCAGCTCCACCCTCGTCTTCAAACCGACCACGCGGCTCTGCTTCGACCGCGACACCGAGAAATCGGCCGCGGTGGCGCGCACGCTGCGCCGTATGGACGCCGAGGACGAATTCGCCACCATCGACCTGATCACCACCATCTCGGCCACCGATCTGTCGCACAGCGAGGAGCAGTTCCAGATCGGTACGGAGATCATCACCGTACGTCGGTTCGAGCACGGCACGGTGCTCGCCGAGTGCCTGTCGCCCGCATCCCCGGACACGTCCTGTGAACTGCTGAAGCGTGCCGCGAAGTTCCTCGCCTACGTGCACGGTTCCGACGACCCGGCATCGGGGCGGATCGGCGGGGTGCGCAAGGAGGTGCGCAACGAGGTGCGGATGTGGCTGCGGGCGGTGCTGCCCGACGAGCCGTCCGACGGGGCCAACGAGCTCTTCGAGGAGTGGTGGGCCCTGCTGGAGGGGATCGGCCTGCCGCCGCAGCCCCGCAGGGACGCCCACGCCTTCAACTGGCTCGTGACCGACAACGACCGGATCATCGCGGTCGACCTGGAGGCGGCGCGCTGGCGCCCCATGGGCTACGAACTCGCCCAGCTGACGGACGACGTGCCGGCCCTTCCGGTGGACCGCTGGGATCTGCGCCGCGATGTGGTGACCTGCTACGTGGAGGCGCTCACGCGGTGCGCCGGCCCCTCCCGGCCCATTGACGTCGAGAAGGTCTGGGCCGCCTACCGGGCTTCGCTGCTGGCCCGGGCGGTGCGGTGCCTGAGCGACCGGACCAACGAACCGGGGATCCGCGAGCACGGCGAGGCCCTGCTGGACGAGCTGAGCTCGCAGCCGAAGGGCGACCTCACGCGCGATCTCGCGATCAGGCTCCGTGACGCCTGGGCGAAACGGCGCGGCACACCGGGCGACGCCCCGCTGCGGGAGCTGAAGGACGGCCGCAGACGCCGGATCAGCCGGTCGCTCTCCTACCATCTGCGGCACGGGCGGGAGCTGACGCAGAACCCGCAGGGCTGGGTGCCGATCGACTCCCTCGTGCGGGCCCTGGACCCCAAACTCAGGGTCTCCGCAGACGAGTTGATCAGTGTCGCGCGCGCGGTGAGCGAGGAGCGCTTCGAGGTCCGGGGCGATCTCGTCCGAGCCCGCTACGGCCACTCGCGGCCCACGGCGATCGAGTACGAGATCAGAGCACCCGAAGGCCGGCTCTACCACTGCACCCCCACCACCGCGCTCCACAACATCTTTGAGCGCGGCGAGGGGCTGAGGCCGATGACCCGGCAGTGGGTCCACCTGACCACGGACCGCGCCGCGGCCCTCAGCGCCGGGCGGCGGCACGGCCCGTGCACCCTCCTGTGCGTGCCCGACCCCTCCGCGCTGGAATGCCGGCATGCGGGAGGGGCCACTTGGCTCGTCGCCCAAGTCCCGCCCAGCGCGCTGACGGTGGTGCCCCTGCACCGGCTGTTCTCCACGCACGGGTGAGGGACACCGGCTCGACGGGGCTTCGCGGGCCGTCGGCCGACCGGAGTTTCAGCTTTGCCGGCATTCTCAGGCTGCTCACAGCGTGACCCCATGTCCCTGAGGGGCGGCGTCCCTAGCGTCCCGAGCATGACTGGGAACCACACGGACAAAAACATCACCCGGCGCCGCGCGATCGCGGTGACCGGTGGAACGGTCGCGGCCGGTGGGCTCGCCGTCGCCGGATACCAGTCGGCCTTCGCCGACGAGACCACCGCCGACACCGAAGCCACCGCGGCCGACGCGTCCGCCTCGGCGAGCTCCGGCAGCGGCACCTGCGTGCTGATGTCGAGCGTCACCGAGGGGCCGTACTACCTCGACGGCGCGCTCGTGCGCAAGGACATCACCGAGGGCAAGAACGGTGTCCCGCTGACGCTGCGCATCACCGTCCAGGACACCACCGAATCCTGCGCTCCGGTCGCCGGTGCGGCGGTGGAGATCTGGCACTGCGACGCCTGGGGCTACTACTCCGGCTACACCACCGCCAACCCCGGCGGCTCCGCACCCGCCGAGAGCGAGGACGGCTCGACCGCCGACGACCAGACATACCTGCGGGGTTACCAGATCGCCAATGCCAACGGGGTCGTCAAGTTCAAGACGATCTTCCCCGGCTGGTACACCCCGCGCACCTGCCACATCCACGTCAAGGTCCACACGGGCGGCGAGAAGGAGGACGGCACGTACGAGGGCGGCAAGGTCAACCACACCGGCCAGCTCTTCTTCGCCGACGACGCCGCCGAGGAGATCTTCGCCCTGGAGCCGTACTCCAAGCACACCGGCAGCTACACCAAGCTCGACGACGACATGGTCTACGACGGCGGCGGTGCCGCCAGCGGTCTGCTCACTCTCGAACCGGTCCACACGGCGGACCCGTCCAAGGGCTACAAGGGCTACATCATCCTCGGCATCGACCCCGACGCGGAGAACACCGGCGCGGGCAGCGGCGGTGGCGGAACGCCCCCGAGCGGTGCCCCGAGCGATGCCCCCACCGGCACGCCGCCGAGCGGCGCTCCGAGCGACAGCACCTCCCCGTCCGCGTCGGCGTCTTCGTAAGGTACGCCCATGAGCAGCCGTGAGAACGAGGCGCTGGCGCAGGCCGCCGTGAGCGCACTGACCCGGCAATTGGAACTGGCTCCCAAGCCCGGCCTGCCCGATCCGCGCGACCTCGGGGCCCGCGCCACCCGGCAGGATCACTGTCTGCTGCGCTGGTCGGCCAAGGCGCTGACGCCCGGCCTCGCGGCGATGGCGGCGGCCGCGCGCCGCACCGGTACGGCGACGCCGGAACTCCGCACCGAACTCGGCGCGATCGGACGCTCCACCGAGCACTCCGTGCGGCTCGCCGGCGGGGGACACCGGGGCGCCCTGTGGGTGCTGGGGCTCCTGGTCGCGGCGGCCGCCCTGGAGCCTCGGGCCACCGGGCCCGACGTGGCCGCGACCGCCAAGAAGATCGCGGCGCACACCGACCGACGGGCGCCGCGGCGGCCTTCCCGGGGGTCGTCGGTCTCGGCGAAGTACGGGGCGGCGGGCGCGCGAGGGGAGGCGCGAGCCGGATTTCCGCACGTACGGCGGGCGTTGACCACCCTGGCCACGGCGCGCTCGGCCGGCGCCGCCGAATCCGAGGCGTGGCTCGATGCTCTGCTGACGGTCATGTCCACCCTCCAGGACACGGAGTTGCTGTACACGGCAGGTCCGCACGGTCTGCGCCATGTGCAGGCCGGTGCGCGGGGAGTGCTCGAGGCGGGCGGCACGGCGACGGAGGCGGGTCGTGAGGCCCTGTCCGCGTTCGACGCCGATCTGCAGGCGCGTGGGTGGAGCCCGCGGGGGAGCGGCTCGCTGCTGGCGGGGGCGCTGTTCGTGGACGCGCTGCCGGTGGTCGTCAGCTCACCGGCGCAGGCTGCCTGACCTCGGCCGCGCCCTGCCTGCCCGACCTGTTCGGGTCGCCCTGCTGGCCCTGTGGGTTGTGTGGGTCCTGCTGGTCCTGATCGTCCTGGGCTGTCACCGCGCCGCGGGTGGCAGCCCACTTCGTCGCCGGCCCCATTCCGTACGACGCAGCCAGCATCAGTCCGCCCAGCAGCAACCATCCGGGCGTCCCCCAGTCCACCAGCAGTGCCGTCAGGACCAGCGGCCCCAGCGTGCGGGCCACCGTGACACCCGTGCCGAAGAAGCCCTGGTACTCCCCTGTCCGGTCGGCCGGTGCCAGGTCGAAGGCCAGTTGCCAGGACCCTGCCGACTGCTTCATCTCGGCGACGACCTGGAGAACGGCGCCGAGGACCAGGATCCCCGCCGCGCCCCACGGCGAGAGGCCGGACGACAGGGCGAACACCGCGCAGGACGCCAGCATCACGACGCCCGAGACCCGTATCGCCCGCGTGGCCGTCGTCAGCCCGGTGACCCCCCGTGCCATGCGCACCTGGAACAGCATCACCGCCCCCGTGTTGAGCACGAACAGCGCGGAGACCAGCCAAGCAGGCGCATCCGTGCGTTCCGTGATCCACAGCGGGATGCCGAGGCTGAGCAGCGGCATCCGCAGCAGCAGAACCGTGTTGAGGAGCGTGACCAGCGCATAGGGACGGTCGCGGAGAACCCCGAGGCCGTGGCCCCGCCGCACCCCCGTCGCGGTCGGTGCCACCGACGGCAGCCGCAGCAGCAACGCCGCGCACAGCAGGAAGCTCACCGCGTCCACGGCGAACACGCCGAGGTACGCAGCCCGCGATCCGGCGTGCAGCGCCAGGCCGCCGAGCCCCGCGCCCACCGCCAGGCCCGCGTTGAGCGTCGACTGAAGGTGGGCCAGCAGGCCTGTGCGCTCGCCGGCTGGTATCAGCCCGGCGAGCAGCGCCTGTCGGGCCGCCGCCAGCCCCGACTGCGCGGACGCGTATGCGCAGGCCGCGAGGACGAAGGGGAGGAAGCCGCGTACGACCAGGAAGGATGCCACCGCCAATCCGGTCGCGAGCGCGAGCAGTACCGCGGTGCCGCGCGGACCGCGGCGGTCGGCGAGCCGGCCCAGCGGTACGCCGACCAGGGAGCCGATCGCCCATGCGACGGTCAGCCCCAGCCCCACGCGTCCTGCGGGCAGACCGACGACGTGCGTGAAGTACAGCGCGGAGGTCACGTAATAGGCGCCGTCCCCCACGGAGTTGCTCAGCTGGGCCAGGGCCAGCACGCGCCGCGGGCCGGCGGGCGGGACGAGATGGCCCACCCGCCCGGGAGAGGCGGTACGGCCCGCCCGTCCAGGAGAGCCGTCGCCCACGGCACGGCTCGCCCCCACGAGGGCCGCGTCCGGTGTCCCGGTGCCCGAGGTCCCGGTGCCCGGGGTTCCGGGCTCGACTGCTGCGGCGTCGTTCGTCATGTCTGCGACGCTACGGGCCCATTGGACCGCTCAACAGGCCCAATCCTCACGCCTTTTCATGACCCGATTCATGGCCGCCGATGACATCTGTCACGTGTCCAGCACCCGCCCCAGCACCTCCAACGCCTCCGGATACACCCGCTCCCGAGGCGTCCCGTACCCGACCACGATCCCCTGCGGCCGCCCCGCCGCACGCTCGTCCCCCGTCGCGTGGCCATCCCTCTCCGCACGGCCATCCCCCGCCGACGCATGCCAGTGGTTCCCGAGGCGTCCCACCGCGAGCCCCTCCGCCTCCGCCCGCGCCAACACCGCCGACTCGTCCGGCACTTCGACGAGAGCGTGCAGACCGGCCGCTATCCCGCGTACGTACCACCGCGGCCCCAGCCGGTCCAGCAGCTGGTCACGGCGCCGCCGGTACCGCAGGCGGCAGGTGCGTACGTGCCGGTCGTACGCGTGACTGTTGATCATTTCGGCGAGTGCCAGCTGGCCGATGGACTCCGTGTGATGGTCGCTGTGCAGCTTGGCGTCGGCCACCGCGTCGACCAGGTGCGGCGGCAGCACCATCCAGCCCAGCCGCAGCGCGGGCCCGAGCGTCTTGGAGGCCGTGCCCAGGTAGGCGACGTGACCGGGTGCCATGCCCTGGAGCGCGCCGACGGGCTGCCGGTCGTAGCGGAACTCCCCGTCGTAGTCGTCCTCCACGATCAGTCCGCCCCGCGCGCGTGCCCAGTCCGTCAGGGCCCGCCGCCGCTCGGGGTGCAGCGTGACCCCGGTCGGATACTGGTGGGCGGGCGTGACGACGACGGCCGACTCCGTCCCCAACCCCTCTGTGCACGCACCGCGTTCGTCGACGGGAAGCGGTACGACGCTCGCGCCGCCCCGCCGCACCACGTTCCGGTGGAACGGCAGTCCCGGATCCTCCATGGCGACCGTCCCGCCGTCCAGCACGCGCGTGAGGAGGGCCAGCCCCTGTACGTACCCCGAGGTGATCACGATCCGTTCGGGCGGTGCGATCACGCCCCGCGCCCGCCCCAGATAACCCGACAGCGCGGTCCGCAGTTCGATGCGGCCGCGCGGGTCGCCGTAGTCGTATGCCAGCGAGGGCGCCGTCGCGATGGCGCGGCGCAGCGCCCGCAGCCAGGCCGCCGCCGGGAACGCGCCGACGTCGGGGCTGCCCGGCCGCAGATCGAAACGAGGTGCACGCGTGCGTGCGTCGCCGTCCCGCGTCTCCAAGGACGCGCTCGGCAGTGCCGCCACCTCGGTGCCGGCACCCTGGCGGGCCGTGAGGTACCCCTCCGCGACCAGCTGGTCGTACGCCGCCTTCGCCGTGCCCCGGGATATGCCCAGCTCGGCCGCGAGCCGCCGGGTGGCCGGCAGCCGGGTGCCGGGGGCGAGCCGTCCGTCGCGCACGGCGTCCCGCAGCGCCCGTTCGAGGCCCGCCCTGCGGCCCGCCGCCGCGTCCGGTTCCAGATGCAGATCCACTCCGACACCGGACCAGAAGTCGTCCACGAAGCCAGGTCCCCCGGACACAGAAAATCGCCCCCCTTGTGTGCGTACTCCCTCGTGTGCGCCACCCTTGTCCGCGGGCCGCACACGCGAATGGCCGGGTACCCCGTAGGTACCCGGCCATCACTGCCGTATCAGCCCTTCAGGGACGCCATCCACGCCTCGACCTCGTCGGAGCGGCGCGGCAGCCCCGCCGACAGGTTCCGGTTGCCGTCCGCGGTGACCAGGATGTCGTCCTCGATGCGGACGCCGATGCCGCGGTACTCCTCCGGGACCGTCTGGTCGTCCGCCTGGAAGTACAGGCCCGGCTCGACGGTGAGGCACATGCCCGCCTCCAGGACGCCCTCCACGTACGTCTCGGTGCGCGCGGCGGCGCAGTCGTGGACGTCCATGCCGAGCATGTGGCCGGTGCCGTGCAGCGTCCAGCGACGCTGGAGGCCGAGCTCCAGGACGCGCTCGACGGGGCCCTCGACGAGGCCCCATTCGACGAGCTTCTCGGTCAGCACACGCTGCGCCGCGTCGTGGAAGTCGCGGTGCTTGGCGCCCGGCTGCACGGCCGCGATACCGGCCTCCTGGGCCTCGTACACGGCGTCGTAGACCTTCTTCTGGATCTCCGTGTACGTGCCGTTGATCGGCAGCGTGCGCGTGACGTCGGCGGTGTAGTACGTGTGCGTCTCCACGCCCGCGTCCAGCAGGAGCAGGTCGCCGGAGCGGACCGGGCCGTCGTTGCGCACCCAGTGCAGCGTGCACGCGTGCGGTCCCGCCGCGCAGATCGAGCCGTAGCCGACGTCGTTGCCCTCCACGCGCGCGCGGAGGAAGAACGTGCCCTCGATGTAGCGCTCGGAGGTGGCCTCCGCCTTGTCGAGGACCTTCACGACGTCCTCGAAGCCGCGCACGGTCGAGTCGACGGCCTTCTGGAGCTCACCGATCTCGAACTCGTCCTTGACCAGCCTGGCCTCGGACAGGAAGACCCGCAGCTCCTCGTCGCGCTCGGCGGTCACCTTGTCGGTCAGCGCCGCTTCGACACCGGCGTCGTAGCCGCGTACCACGCGGACGGGTCCGGTGGCCTCGCGCAGCTTGTCGGCCAGCTCGCGCACATCGGAGGCCGGGATGCCGTACAGCTGCTCCGCCTCGGTGAGCGAGTGGCGGCGGCCGACCCACAGCTCGCCCTGGCCGGAGAGCCAGAACTCGCCGTTCTCACGGTCGGAGCGCGGCAGCAGGTAGATCGTCGCCTTGTGTCCCTCGGCGGTGGGTTCCAGGACCAGGACGCCGTCCTCGGTCTGGTTGCCGGTGAGGTACGCGTACTCGACCGAGGCTCGGAAGGGGTACTCGGTGTCGTTCGAGCGGGTCTTCAGGTTGCCCGCGGGAACGACCAGGCGCTCGCCCGGGAAGCGCGCGGAGAGCGCGGTGCGGCGGGCGGCCGTCTCGGTGGCCTGGGCGATGGGCTGCAGGTCGCGCAGCTCGGTGTCGGCCCAACCGGACTTCATGTTCTCGGCCAGCTCGTCGGACACGCCCGGGTACAGACTGTTCTTTCGCTGCTTCAAAGGCTCTTCTTCAGCGGTCTCCGGGGTCTCCGGGAGCTCCTCCGCCACGGTCATCCTCCTTGGTACGGCACTGGGCCTCTTCCATCGTACGGTCGTACCGGAGGCCGCCCCAGGGCCGGAAAGGTCCGCTGTCGTGGCTCACTCGAAGCGTGCCGCCAGCAGGACGACGTCCTCCTCGCTGTCCGCCGCGTCCAGGCCGTCCGGCAGCACGCTGCGCAGTACGTGGTCGGCGACGGCGCCCGGATCGGTGCGCACCGCCCGCGGAACGCTCGCCGCGGCGGCGTGCAGCCGGGCGAAGGCGCGGTCCATGGGGTCGCCGGTGCGATGCAGCAGGCCGTCCGTGTACAGGAGCACGGTCTCGCCGGGCGCCGCGGTCACCTCGACGCTCGGGGCCTCCCAGCAGGCCAGCATCCCCAGGGGCGCCGACAGTGAGGTCTCCACGAACTCCGTGCGCCGCTCGCCGATCACCAGCGGCGGGCTGTGCCCGGCCCCGGCGAGCGTGATCTTGCGGAGGGCGGGTTCGCAGTAGGCGAAGAGGGCGGTGGCGGACCGGGCGGGTTCGGTGAGTCTGAGGAGCAGCTCCAGGTCGGACAGGACGGCGACGGGGTCCTCGCCCTCCATCACGGCGTACGCGCGCAGGGAGGCCCTCAGCCGGCCCATCGCGGCGATCGCGCTGGGGCCGGAGCCGGTGACCGAGCCGACCGCGAGGCCGAGCGCCGCGTCGGGCAACGGCAGCGCGTCGTACCAGTCGCCGCCGCCGCGCGGTCCGGTACGGCGCCGGGCGGCGAGCTGGACGCCGGTGACCCGGGGCAGCCGGGACGGAAGCAGCTCCTCGGAGATCGTCGTCATGCACGCGCGTGTGCGTTCCATTTCGACGAGCCGCGCCAGGTGTTCGGTCGCGTAGCGGGCGTAGAGGCCGATGAGGTGGCGCTGGCGCTCGACCGGCTCGGCGGGCTCGTCGTAGAGCCACACGGCCGCGCCGAGACGGCCCGCGGCCTGGGTGGACAGGGGAAGGGCGTAGCTCGCGGCGTAGCCGAGCCGGGCGGCGACCTCGCGGTGGCGGGGGTCCAGGCCGTCCTCGGAGAACAGGTCGGGCTGGGTGATCTCGCGCTCGCCGCCGGGAAGTCCGTCGAGGATCTTCCCGTACGACATGGAGCTGCGCGGCACGGTCTCGATGTGGCCGAGATCGGCGCGGGCCAGGCCGAGGCCGATGGTCGTGTCCGGGCCGAGCCCGTCGCGTGGTTCCAGTACGACGAGACCGCGCCGGGCGCCCACCAGGGCGGCTCCGGCGCGCAGCAGCTCCTGGAGTGCGTCGGCGAGCGAGTCCGTGCGTGCCAGGCGTTCGGTGAGTTCGTGAAGGGTCGTGAGGTCGGAGACCCAGCTGGCGAGACGGTCCTGCAGAACTGCTCCGGGGCCGGTGGCGGACGTGGCCGAAGGGGTGCCTGTGGCGGCGGACGTCGGCGCGACAGTGTGTGCGGGCGAGGGAACCGTTGAATCGATTCCAGCCACTTTCGGGAGGTGAGGGGCGTTCATGGCGTCCGGCTTTCCGACCGGTGCGTATTGCTCGATAGCATCGCAAACCCCCATGTCATTCTGCGCCGCTAGCAGTGTCTCCACATGTACACGCACTCGTGAGGGGATGTCCAGCATTGTCCTGCTGGGATTCCTGGTGTCCATGAGACTATTGCGGTAAGGCAAAGTTGGCTTAAAACTGCCTCGGGTAACGGCATATTGCGGTCGACTGGCCTTGTTCGACAGAGCGTCACAGCGGTCGTGATGGGTACGTACTCGGTGAAGGCCAGGGGTGGTTGGGAATCACCCGGAACCTGGCGACGGACCCGGGCGTCTTAACCACCGACGACCGAGCCCCATCCTCCCGTGGCGGAGGCGGCGAGAAATACGCGGGACGGCAAAACGCCAGGCGCCGCCACCCCACGCCATGCCCATGCTTTTGCCAGACGCAGTATGGACGCGGACGTAGCCAACGCTCGGCCCATAGGGGTTCCCCTTGTCTGAGACAGGGGTGTGATGCGCCAGCAGGTACGCACAGTGAAGTGATCGACACATGACGTGATGGTCCACAGTGTTGCCAGGCGTGCAACGGAAAGGAACGAGCGCTCATGCGCGAGATCCTCGGAAGGCGACGCAGGCTCCTGTCCAAGCGGAACGACGGGAGGCCTGAGTTGATCAGCGCGGCCCTGACCTTCGCGGCCGAATGGAAGTGGCCCGTTCTCCCGGGTGTGGCGCCGGACCCGCAGGGGCGTGCCCGCTGCGGCTGTCCCGACCCGGAGTGCACGGTGCCCGGCGCTCACCCCTTCGACCCAGGGCTGCTCGCGGCCACCACCGACGAGCGCATGGTGCGCTGGTGGTGGACGAACAGGCCCACGGCCCCCATCGTGCTGGCCACCGGAGGCAAGGCGCCCTGCGCGGTGAGCCTGCCGGCCCTGGCGGCCTCCCGGGCCCTCACCGCGCTCGACCAGATGGGGATGCGCCTCGGCCCGGTCGTCGCGACGCCCCACCGCTGGGCGATCCTTGTGGCGCCCTACTCCATGGAGCAGCTGGGCGAGCTGCTCTACGCGAAGGACTACGTCCCCGGCTCCCTGCGCTTCCACGGGGAGGGCGGCTACATCACGCTGCCCCCGTCCGAGACCGGCCACGGCCGGATCGGCTGGGAGCGGGCACCGCTGCCCGGCTCGGCAGCGCCCTGGGTGCCCGATGTGGAGGCCGTCGTGGACGCGGTCGTCGAGGCCCTCACTCGTACGGGTGTGAGCGCGCCCGAGTTGTAGGGGTGTCGGGCGCGCGGCGGGCCCGACACCGGCCCGTGGTCGTTATGTTCCGTCCATGCAGCGTCATTCCGGGGAACAGCGAACGTCATCGCCGCGCCGTCGCGGGCTGGACCCCCGAAGGGTGCGGCTGTTCGCCCTCGCGGCCGTAGCGGCGGCCACGGTCGCGCTCCCGCTGGCCGTGGCGTCCGCGGGCCCTGTCGGTGACGAGGGCCGCGCGGCCCTACGAGCGTCCGAAGCCGACGACAAGGTGCCGGTACCCTCCCGTTCCCCCCTGGTGCTGGGCCTCGGCCTGGCCACCGCGGCCCGCTGCGGCCCCGAACTCTTCTCCGCCGACGGCATCGAGGCGCAGACCTGTGTCATGACCCAGGGGCGGGACACCTGGGCGCGCACCTACTACCGCAACGCGACCGGCGAGGACCTGCACTCCGTCCTGAGCCTCATGGAGCCCGGCGGCCGTACCGTGCAGATGCGCTGCGTGGTGGGCGCGGAGGACGACCCGGGGGCGTGTGAGACGCCCAGGGAGCGCACCGTGGGGGATGTGGGGGCGTACACGGCGATCGCGGAGTTCGCGAAGGGCGCCGGGAGCGGACCGCTGCTGCTGCGCTCCGGGAGCGACTCGGGCGGGTCGTAGGACGCCGGGGGCTCGGGCCGTTCGGTGAGCCCCGGCCGGCCGGGGGACCCGGCTCTCCGCCTTGTGCCTCTGAGGCAACTCCGTGTGCCCGTAAGGCAGTTGGCGGCGCCCTCGGTTTCGTGTCACGCGACGGGCATAGAAAGACCCGGTTGCTGGCGACGGGGGATGCACCAGCAACCGGGCTACTCGAACGGTAACAAGAGATCGGCGGTTCGCAAATTCGATCTCGGCTATTCGGACACGGATTTACCTGTCGCCACGGGGAGTTGTGACAGGAGTCACCCGTTCTGCAGGTCCTGACCAGCTGACCGGTCGGTCAGTTCGGGCCCTGTGAGTCAGCTGAGTGTCACCTGTCGGTTGGTCAGTCCGCCGCGCGCCCGGCGCTCGTCCGCGGTCAGCGGCGCATCCGTGGCGAGAGCGGCCGCCAGACGCTCGGCGAACTCGGCCGCCGGCTTCTCCACGTCCTCCGCCCCGACCCCGCTCGGCAGGTCCCAGACCGGCACCGTCAGGCCGTGGGCACGGAAGGAACCGACCAGCCGCGTGCCCTCGCCGAGGCCCGACTGCCCGGCCGCGTGCAGCCGCGCGAGAGCGTCCAGAAGCTGCTCCTCGGGGTACGGCATGACCCAGCGCAGGTGGTTCTTGTCGGGGGTCTCGCACCAGTAGGCCGCGTCCACGCCGGAGAGTTTGACCGTCGCGATGGCGGCAGCGTTGGCCCGCTCCAGGGACGCGGCGACCTCAGGCGTCGCGTTCTCGGCGTCCGGGACCCAGAATTCGAAGCCGCTGTGCACAACTGGCTCGAACGCGCCTTCGGGGTCGAGGAGATCCTGGAGCCGAGGCCCGTCGGCCGGAGCGCGCCGGCCCTGGACCGGAGTGCCGGGCTCCGCCGTCAGCGCGCGCTGGAGGGTGTCGGCCAGGTCGCGGCTGATGTCACCCGACGCCGTGTCGTTCTGCAGGCCGATCAGGACCGAGCCGTCGTCGCGGCGCAGCGCGGGCCATGCCATCGGCAGGACGGTGGCGAGCGTGACCGACGGGACGCCCTCGGGGAGGTCCTCCCTGAGCTTCAGCTCGACGGTCGCCGCGGGGACCAGCTCGCGCAGCGCGATCCAGTCGCCCTCGCCCGGCAGTCCCTCGAAGGGGCGCTGCACCAGCTCCGTCACCGCGTGCGCGGCACTGCGGCCGTGACAGGCCTTGTAGCGCCGGCCGCTGCCGCAGGGGCAGGGTTCGCGAGCGCCGACGACCGGGATCTCTCCGTCCTTCAGCTGGGGCTGCTTGGACTTCGTCTGGGGTCGCTTCTTGGCCATCGTGGGTGTCTCCCGGTTACGGCTCGTCTCGTACGGCGCGAGCCTAGCCGTTCGTGCGACGGCCGACGCGGACCTGTGGACAACGCACCCACTCGTCCCGGAACCGGTGCTTCGGTCCAGGTCGGACGCCTTCGGTAGGACTCGGCTCGGTGGCGATCGGTCCCCGCCCGGCCGCCCCGGAGCCCACCGGCCGGCCCCAGCCGGCTCAGTCGACGTCGTCGAAGGCGTCCGCGAAGTCCAGGTCGGATATCCCCGAGTCCGACAGCAGCGGCTGCCGAAGCGGCGACGGTGCCGTGACGCGCGTAGCGAAGTCGTCGCGACGGTGCCCGGCGTCCACGTCGCCGTGCATCACGACCCACACCGTCACTTCACCCCGGGCGTCATCCCGCACGCCCCAGTCCTCGGCCAACGCCGTGATGATGTTCAGCCCGCGGCCGCCGCGCGCGGTGACCGAGGGCGTCGCCGGAACCGGGCGGGTCGGACCGCCGCCGTCCGTCACCTCGACCGTGAGTCTCCCGCAGTCGTCGACGCGCCACGCGGCGCGTACATCGCCGTCTCCCGCGAGGGCGTCGCCCAGCGGCCTGCCGTGGCGGCAGGCGTTGCTGAGCAGTTCGGAAAGAATCAGTACGGCATCGTCGATGACCGAATCCGCCACTCCACCGGTACGCAACTGATCACGCATCCGGTGTCTTGCTTTCCCCACGCCCGCAGGGCCATGGGGTACGGCCATGCTCGACGACGTGGGCACCTCCTGTGCCACCACCAACGCCACCCCCGAGACCTCCTTCGCCCCACGCCACGGTGTGAATGCCCCTTTGGACTGAACTGGAAACCGGCCGGTCCACGTCCGCTGACGCACTCGTAACGATCGAACACGGAACGAACGCGCCGGTGCACACCCTGTAATCAGGTGGCCGGATTCCGACGGTGTTTTCGGGATGGCGCCCGGGGAGGGACCCAGGGTTTTCACTCCGCCGTCAGCGGCCGAGCTGATGCAGCACCGCGCGCGGGCGGTTGGTGATGATGGCGTCGACGCCCAGCTCAACGCAGAGATCGACGTCCTCCGGCTCGTTCACGGTCCATACGTGCACCTGGTGTCCGGCCCGCTTGAGGCGCTCGATGTATCCGGGGTGCCCGCGCACGATCCGCATGGAGGGGCCTGCGATCCGGACACCCGCGGGCAGCCGCCCGTCGCGCAGCCGGGGCGAGACGAACTGCATCAGATAGACGGTCGGCAGCATCGGGGAAGCGGTCCGGACGCGGTGCAGTGAGCGCGCCGAGAAGCTCATGACGCGCGCCGGCGACGTCGCGGCGGACTCGGGGGCGTCGAGGCCGAATCGCTTCAGCAGGTGCAGCAGCCGTTCCTCGACCTGGCCCGCCCAGCGGGTGGGGTGCTTCGTCTCGATGGCCAGCTCGACCGGACGCCCGGCGTCGGCGACGAGTTCGAGCAGCCGTTCCAGGGTGAGTACGGAGGTGTTCTCCCGGTCCTCGGGGCGGTGCTCCCAGTCGGGGGCCTCGTCGCCGTTCTTCCAGGAGCCGAAGTCCAGTGCGGCGAGCTCGGCGAGCTCCAGCGCGGAGACCGCGCCACGGCCGTTGGACGTACGGTTGACGCGGCGGTCGTGGACGCAGACAAGATGGCCGTCCGCAGTCAGCCGGACGTCGCACTCGAGGGCGTCGGCACCGTCCTCGATCGCCTTCTTGTACGCGGCCAGGGTGTGCTCCGGCGCCTCTTCGGAGGCCCCTCGGTGGGCGACGACCTGGATCGGGTGCTGTCGTGCGTGGGTCACCGCGTCATGGTGCCACCGTGGCGGGGTAGGCGCGGAGCGGGGAGGCGTCGTTCTGGCATCGCACAGATATCGGGAATATAACTGTTTAGCGCGACAGGTCCGATATAAAGGATGGCCGCGGACCCACAGCCACCGCTTATGGTGCTCTGACGGCCAGTGGGAAAAGCTGACGGCGTACAAAAAAATGCACATGCACAGCTGAATCGCGCCGGACCGACGACAAGCGTGAGTGAGCGTGACCGAGTGCGACCGAGAACAACAGCCGTGGATCGAGGAGAAGAGCTGTGAGCACCGAGAACGAGGGCACCGCGGTACCCCCGGCCCCGTCAGCACCTCCCGTGCCGGTGGAAACTCCCGCTCCCGTGCAGAGCGCCGCGCCTGTCGGTGCCGCTCCGTCGGCGAGCGCCCCCGGACAGGGTTTCGGTGAGCCGCCCGCACATCAGGGCTTCGCCCAGCACGCTCCGGGCGCCGCCGAGGCGGGCTGGCCGCCTCCCCCGCCCGCGACGCCCGCGTACGCCGACGGTGGCGGCGCGGGCGCCGAATGGGGCTCCTCGTACCAGCAGCCCGCGCCGAAGCCGAAGGCCGGCCGCGGCGGACTGCTCGCCGCGATCCTCGTGGCCGCGCTGGTCGCGGGCGGAGTCGGCGGCGGCATCGGCTACACGCTGGCCAAGGACAACGACGGATCGAGCGGCTCGACGACGGTCTCCGCCTCCGACAGCGGCGGCTCCGTCAAGCGGGACGCGGGCACGGTCGCGGGCGTGGCAGCCAAGGCGCTGCCGAGCACGGTCACCATCGAGGCCCAGAGCAGCAGCGGAGAGGGCGGCACCGGCACCGGCTTCGTCTTCGACAAGCAGGGCCACATCGTCACCAACAACCACGTGGTGGCGGAGGCGGTCGACGGCGGCAAGCTCACCGCGACCTTCCCCGACGGCAAGAAGTACAACGCCGAGGTGGTCGGTCACGCGCAGGGCTACGACGTCGCGGTCGTCAAGCTCAAGAACGCGCCGTCGGACCTGCAGCCGCTGACCCTGGGCGACTCCGACAAGGTGGCTGTCGGCGACTCGACGATCGCGATCGGCGCGCCCTTCGGCCTTTCGAACACGGTGACGACGGGCATCATCAGCGCCAAGAACCGGCCGGTGGCCTCCAGCGACGGCAGCTCCAGCAGCAAGGCGTCGTACATGAGCGCGCTGCAGACGGACGCGTCGATCAACCCGGGCAACTCGGGCGGTCCGCTGCTGGACGCGCAGGGCTCGGTCATCGGCATCAACTCCGCGATCCAGTCCTCCAGCAGTGGCGGTCTGGGCAGCTCGGGCCAGTCCGGTTCGATCGGCCTGGGCTTCGCGATCCCGATCAACCAGGCGAAGTACGTCGCCCAGGAGCTGATCAAGACGGGCAAGCCGGTCTACCCGGTGATCGGCGCCTCGGTCTCCCTCGAAGAGGGCACGGGCGGCGCGAAGATCACTGAGCAGGGTGCCAGCGGCTCGGACGCGATCACCCCGAACGGCCCCGCGGCCAAGGCCGGCCTCAAGCCGGGCGACGTCATCACCAAGCTCGACGACATGGTGATCGACAGTGGCCCGACCCTGATCGGCGAGATCTGGACCCACCGCCCCGGCGCCACGGTGAAGCTCACGTACACCCGGGACGGCAAGGCCCGCACGACGGACGTCACGCTGGGAGAGCGCGTGGGCGACAGCTGAGCCGCACGCGGGGCACCTGACCCGTTACTCTTGTCCCCGCGCCGCCGATCACCGGCGACGCGGGGTGGGTTGCCCGAGCGGCCTAAGGGAACGGTCTTGAAAACCGTCGTGGCAGCGATGTCACCGTGGGTTCAAATCCCACACCCACCGCGCAGGTCAAAGGTGTTGCAGGTCAGAAGGGGTGCCACTCTCGGGAGGGGCACCCCTTCTGCGTTCACCCTGTCTCACCCCGACTCGCCCATATCCCAGGTTTGACCAGTGCGTATGGGCCATCTGTGGGCCGGGATCAGGGCCATTCCCCCTCGTCGAGCGCGCGGGCGATCAGGCTGTTGGACTGCTGCTGGCCCCCCTTCAAGATCTTCGCGTAGAAGCGGTACAGCACAGCGATGCTGTGGCCGGCGCGCGCGGCGACCTTCGGTTCGCCCACAGTCGCCTGAGATCCGGCCGGTCGGGCGGGGCGCGGTAGGCCTTCCAGGTGGGGGGAGTTGCGGGCGGTCATGCGGCCTCCCGCGGGCGGGCGGTGCGGATGGAGCCGTCCAGGTCGATGACCCGTAGCCCGGAAGGGCCGGTGGCGATACGGACGTTGTACGGCGCTTGTGCCCATGCGGCGATGAGCAGTTCAACGTCGGTGGTGGCGCGCTGCTCGGGTGTCTTGTGTCCATCCGCGCACCGCCCGGTGGCGGGGCAGTACTGCTCCGCGTGGCCTGCCGGGCGCTTGTCGTTCGGCCGTAGCGGGATGACGTGCCGGCCGCGCTGTGCGGTTTGCGTTGCCCAGGCGAGCAGTCCGAGTCGGGTGAGATCTGTGCTGATCGGTAAGGCGGGGTCTCGCCTTACGTTGGCAGGTTGGGTCATTCTGGAGGTCTCCAGTTCCGTAGACGGATGCTGGTTGGCAAGGGCGGCCCCGCGGCTTTGGCGAGACGGTGGGGCCGCCCTTGGCGTAGCTAGGTGTTCTTGCCGCGGGCGAGCTTGAGCGTGATGCCGCCGGCTCCGATGGGTCCCGCGGCGCCCCCGATGACGGTTGCGGTGTGCGCGGCCACGTCCATCAGCCAGCACAAGGCGGCGACCACGCCCCAGGTGCCAAGAGCGGCGGCCCCGGCGATCGCGAACGGGATCAGGAGCCGGGCCCAGGGGACGGCGGGCGGGGTGTCGTTGACGACGAACACGACCGGCTGTCCGGTCGCTTGAGAGCGCTGGAAGACGTCGGCGGGGATGTGTGGGGCTATCTGTCCGGGCGGGGTGGGCTGGCGCATTTCTGACTCCCTCAAGGTGTGCCGCGGGCCCGCGCCAACAGGTGGCGCGGGCCCATGCGGCGGGGTGGGTTGCTTGTCGCGTGGCTTGTCGTCCCTCTTGTCGTGCGGCTTGTCGCGTTGCTTGTCTTGTCGCTTGTCGCCTCCCAGGTCACAAACCGTATTCGGGCCCCACTGACCCGTTAGACGACATGCGGCGCGTGAGGGACGACAAGCGACAAGCGATCAGCCGTTGGGGGTGTGGGAGCGGTGTACGTAGCGGGCCTTGGTGCCCTCCCCGACGCGAACGGCGGTGCCGTCGGTCAGCCAAGTTTTCAGCCAGCCCACGACCGTCTGACGCGTCGTCCCGAACCCGTCGGCGAGAGTGCGGGCGATCGCGGATGCTCCCGTCCCGGCGGGCCCGGCGGCGATCAGTGCGGCGAGCGCGGCCTGTTGCGCTGGGCTGTCCTGCTCGTCCCGCAGCGCCGACAGGTTCAGTCCGACCGGCCGCTCCGCCACGTCGTCTTGCTCGGTGGTGTGGGGTTCGGGTGCGGTGCCGAACTGCGCGTCGATCTCCTCCCGGAATCGGCGTGCGAGGGCGTCCTCGGGAGACTCCTGCTGCTCGTTCAGTGCGGACAGGCGGAGCGCTCCGGGCGTCACGGGCGAGTCATCGCCGGCGTCGTCCGACACGGCCTGGTCGCGCATCCATGCGGTGCGGTCGGCATCCCAGCGCCGCGCGTATGCGGGTCCGGCTGCCTTTGCGGACACGTCGTCCAGCCGTGGGTGCCGGTCGGATGTGGCGGCGGTGATCTCCCGGATCTGGTTCGGGAGGATCCGCCAGGCCTTGAACAGCGCGGCCGGCGACTCCGGGGTTCCCATGAACCCGGCGCCCTTGTAAGGGGCCTGGTCCACGCGCAGGCCCCGGCTGCCGGGGAACATCTTGCTCAGGTCCATGCCCTCCGTCTCGCTACCCGTGAGAGCGACACGGACCTTTGCCTCGCGGCGGATCATCAGGTTGCTCAGCACGCTGCCAGTCGCTCCGAGCGCGGTGAGCACGGTGCGCACGCCCATGGCGCGGGCGATCCGGATGACTTCCAGGATCTTTTCCCCGAGCTTGCGCACCTGCCGGTCGGGGCTGACCAGGATCTCCGCGCCCTCATCGATCACGAGCATGATCTGAGGAATCTTGGCGCTGATCGGCAACAGGTCCGTGTTGGCCTTCGACAGAAGCGCCTGGTAGCCCATCTTGCGCTGCTTGGCCACGCGCACGGCCGCATCCAGCATCGTCATGGCCTCATCGAACGTGCCGGCGAGCCAGTCGATACCGGGCCGCACGGGCTTGCCGTCCTCCCGCACGATCTGGCCGTTCAGCGCGGGCAGCACCCACGGCAGACCGGCCGATCCGGCGTTCAGGTCGATCACCCACGTGAGGACGTCCTCGGCACGGGCGAACCCGGCGAGGATCGCGTGCACCATGTTCGTCTTGCCCGATCCGGTCGGGCCGACGATCAGGGCGCACTGCTCGCGCAGGTAGGCGAGGATCTGCTGTGCGTTGGTGCGATACCCCCACGGGATGCCCGTGTGCAGGGACAGCGTGCTGTAGTCGGTGGGGTAGGTGCGTTCCTGCTCCAGGACGTTGACCGTGGTCACGTCGATGATGACCCGGCCCTGGTCGATGCCGGGGGACGTGGTGGCGGTGCAGCCGGGCGTCCGCGGACAGCCGCGGGGACTCGGCTGCGATCTTGTTCCAGGTGGCGCCGCCGGGCGGGAGTTCTGCGTCGATGGAGAACCCGGCACCGGTCTCCCACATCTCCACCCCCAGCACGCGCACGGTGATGGAGCAGACGCGCTGGATGCGGTCGACCCATTCCGCGGCGATCGCGCGGCGTTCCGTGGACAACTCCGCGGCGATCTGCCGCTGTTCCGCAGCGATGGCCTCCTCCTCGCGTGCCTCCTCGTACAGCGCGGCAGAGCGGGCGGCGGCGCCGATGCCCACGCCGATCGTGGCGAGCGAGCCGAGAGCGGCCCAGGTCAGCGGGCCGTTCGTCATGGCCCACGTGGTCCAGCCGGCGCCGACCAGCCAGGAGGCGGCGCGGGTGGCGAGGGTGCGGCCGGCGTTGCGTACTCGCAGGCCGACGACGGTGTGTCCGAGCGCGCCGGCGGCACCGACGGCCAGGGCCCAGCCGGGGGGCATGGCGGTTGCGGCGCCGGTGGTGGCGACGGCGAAGGCTCCGGTGGTCGCGGACAGGGCGCCGGTCACGGGTCCGTGACCGGCAGCCCAGTCCAGCACCGGGCCACTCGCGCTGTTCTGTTTGGCGGTGGCGGTGCTGCTCATCTCAGACGTTCCAGCCCTTCTCAGCCTCGGTGCCGTTGCGGGGGTCCTCATGCCGGGCGATGTCCTGCTCGTGGGCCTGCCGGAACAGCGGCCCCATGTCCTCGGCGACCGCGACGGCGCTCATCAGGGCGCCGAAGATGTCGTTGAAGCCGTCCGCGACCTCCTTCTCCAGCGGGAACTCCGAGTCGGAGCGCTCCGCGAGGATCTTCATCACGTTCGCCACGCTGGTCAGCGCGGCCGGCAGACCCTCGACCATGGCGAGGATCTCCATGGCGTTCTCGGGGTCGTACTGGTTGGCGGCCTGCTCCATCTCGGAGGCGACCTCTTCGAACTGGAATCCGGACACGTGCTCTCCTTCGCTGACCTCGGGATTCGTGCTGGCGGGAACCTTCGCGGCCGGACGCTCGACACCGTCCGCGATGCCGTCCGTGCCGTCCTGCGCTGCCTCCGCATCCGCGGCGGCCTCCTGCTCGCGCAGGGTTTGGCGGGCGGCCTCGTCACGCGCCGCGCGCTGATCGCCCGCGGTCTGCACCATCCGCCGGTACAGCCGCCGTCCGGGATGTATCAGGGACGGGATGTCGAACTTGCGGCCGATCCAGGTGGTCAGGCAGCCCAGCACACCGACCGGCAGCGCGAGCAGCGCGGCGAGCAGGCGGCGCCCCTGGAAGTGGGCCGCGGACCTGCGCAGCGCCTGACGTGCTGCCTTACGGGCCGGGGCCAAAGCGGCTCGGCCGCCACCGCTGGGTCGTCGAGAGGACCGTGTCCTGGCTCGCCGGCTGCCGCCGACTCCACCGCCGCTACGAACGCAAGGCAGAACACTGCCTCGCCTTCGCTGGCATCGCCGCAGCCCTCATCTGCCAGCGCCGCCTCACCAAATGAAACGACGTCTAAGACGGTGTCCTATGTGGTGATCGCTCGTTGTTCCGTGTATGGGGCGGGGTACGTGGAGTTGGATTGTTCCGGACGGGCTGTGGGAGATCGCCAAGCCGTTGATCCCACCGTCGAAGGTGCGGCCGCAGGGCGGCGGCACGCAGGACACGCCTGATGAGACGCTGTTTGCGGCGATCATCTACGTGCTGGTGAGTGGGTGCGCCTGGCGGGCTCTGCCACCGTGCTTCGGCATATCGAAGTCGACGGCCCACCGCCTGTTCCTGATCTGGTCCAGGGCCGGGGTCTGGGGCCGGCTGCACGAAGCGGTCCTGCACCGACTCGACGACGCCCGTCTCATCGATGTCTCCCGCGTCGTCCTCGACTCCGCGCACGTGAGGGCTAAAAAGGGGGCGAACACACAGGTCCGAGCCCCGTGGACCGAGGTAAGCCGGGTTCCAAGATGCACGTCCTGTCGGACGCGAACGGACTGCCCCTGGTCGTCGGCGTCTCCGCCGCCAACGTCCACGACAGCGAGGGCCTGAAGCCGATGGTGGCCGGTCACCAAACGAGACACGACCCCCACCGCGGCCGCTGCTTCAAGCCCCAGCGCCTCCATGCGGACAAGGCGTACGACATTCCTCACCTGCGGAAATGGTTACGCGGCAAGCGCATCGGCGTGCGCATCGCCCGCAAAGGCATCGAGTCCAGCGAACGGTTGGGCCGCCGCCGTTGGGTCATCGAGCGGACCATCTCCTGGCTGTCCGGCTACCGCCGAATCAGCCCCCGCTACGAACGCAATCTCCGGAACTACCTGGCCTTTCTCGGCCTCGCCGCTGCACTGTGCTGCTACAAACGACTGGTCCGCCTCACCACATAGGACACGGTCTAAACGCCCGGTCGGCCTTCGACCTGGAAAACGCCAACCTCAGATCCGACTCAGAAGATCACCGGAGTCTTCGCTTCCGGCATGACCACGACATATGGTCAAGGTGTCCGACTGTCAAACTGGGCAGTCCCCACCGGATAGGTGTCTTGTGGAATTACCTGCATGCCCACAGCGTTTCTCTCGACTGCGCTCATACTGTGCACGGCCCTGACCGGCCCCGCGCTGGCCGCTGATGGAACTCCGGATTCCTTGCCGTCGGCATCTGCTTCGGCCGATGACCCGGTTATTAACACTGCGCCACCAGAAGAGCCCGAGGAAGACGTCACCGACGTTCCCGAGAACTCGGTCGATGAGTCGCCGGCAGAACCCAAGCCTTCCCAAGAGGATTTGCCCGGCGCTGTGGATTGCAGTCCTGCTCACCCCGTCTACAAGCCCATCTCGCAATCCAAGAAGAAGTACCACAAGGGTGTAGGGCCCACGAACTCAAACTACAACGGCACTTCCAGAACGGGCAAGACAACCTTCATTTCGGAGGTGACGGGCAAGGTCGGCATCAGCCTCAACGGCGAGCTGGAGACCTCCGTCAGCGTGATGCTTGCCACGATCAAAACCAAGTACAGCGTCACCGTGACAGCGGAATTGACGGCCAAGCTCGGAAACACATTCACCATAGATACGCCGCCCCACTCGACCACGAACGGAAAATACGGCGTCTACCGTCTCAAGCACAAGGGCCAGAGTTACATGCTCCACCAAAACTGCACGACATCGCCGAAACACACCGTCGTCAGCTACTCCCCCTACAAGGTGGGCTGGTACATATGGGAAGGCTGAGGGTGCTGACGGCCACCGGAGGTTTGGCAGCAGTAGTGGCGCTGGCTGGCTGCACCAGTGATCAGGATGACGCTGCGCCCTCTTCCGGCACGCCCCGGCCTCATTCGACGACCTCGCCAAAAGAATCACCGACTTCTGACCGTGCCGAGCACGTTCCCGGGGAAACCGTGACCAAGGCTCCAGTCCTCCCGGACGGGGAGGCCGTAGCACAGGCCGCGAACGCCCACGGTAACCAAGAAATTGAAATCCGGGGCGGAATCAAGGCTGGGTCCCTGGCGATCCTCGTAAACTGCCAAGGCAAGGGAACACTGACTGTCTCCGTGGCACCGGTCGGGCTCAGCTTTCCGCTCGAATGCGTGGAAGGAGAGGTCAGCAGCACCTTCAACCAGCTGGACCTGAAGAGCTCCCGCAAATCCGGCGTAGTGACGGTGACTGCTCCCTCCCGCGTTCACTGGGCACTCACCGTCGGACAATAGACGGAGAGACTGGGCAGACTCCCGCAATAGTGGCGCTTCCTGGTCTACTCCCAGGAAGTAGCACCTCACCCAGCGGCAGATATCCCAAGCCTGCTCGCCGCGAACGGCACCCCTCAGACGGCCCACCAGGCCGCTCAGTGAGCCTCGTTAGGGTGCTCGTAGGCATTCGCCGATCTAGATGACGCGGCCGGTGGCCGGCGACGTACCACGGGACCACCGGGTCGCGCACCGTGCGTCGCATCGCTCCGTGTGGGAGGACGGTTCGTGGGCCATGTGTGGGCCAGCAACCTCTCCGCGGAGGCTGAAACAGCTCCTGACCAGGGCGTTCGTACTGCACGTTTGACGGTCTTGAAAACCGTCGTGGCAGCGATGTCACCGTGGGTTCAAATCCCACACCCACCGCGCAGGTCAAAGGTGTTGCAGGTCAGAAGGGGTGCCACTCTCGGGAGGGGCACCCCTTCCGCGTGACCTTGTCTCACCCTGCTTCGCCGGTATCCCACCTCTGACCAGCGCGTGCGGCCAACCTGCGGCCAGGATTCACGACCTCTTCGGTGCCCCGCCCACGGTGTTGGGAAGGCCGTCGTCGTGGGTGTCGGCTATGAGTTCGGCGAGGGTGAAGTGGGCTTCATGGCTCGACAGCAGGTTTTCGACGCGTACGAGGTAGCTGCGATCGGAGACACGGAAGACCTTTCTTCTCTGCCGTCGGCGCCCGGCTGCGGTGACGGCCTCTTCATAGCTGTCGACGACGCGAAGCAGCGCGGCCACGGCTTCGGCCTCCGTCCCTTCGAGTTCACTGTGGACGCCGTAGATGGAGGCTTCCGCTTGACCGTGAGCTTCCACGACGGCCCATCGGGGCATGGTGTTCTCCAGTCCGTGAGACGACGTGAGCCGCGAAGTCACGTAGCCCCGTCGCGCAGTTGGCCCGAACCTGACTTTGGGCTGGTGATCTTGGCGCGGGGAGACTATCGGAAGGGGGGAACGACCCGGGCTGGCCTTCCGGAACCTCACGAGGCGCGGTTGCCAGCCCCCATGCAGTTGACCCTCGGTCGTGGTGCCGAACGCTTCGAGGTGGGCCCATCTGGCCGCGCGAAACCGGCCGGTCTGGGCTCAGGGCCGCCGCCCCGTCATCCGGGCCGCCGACGCGAGCGTCGAGCGGGCCTCGCGTTCCGAGAGGCCCGTGTGGACGGCGGCGTCGATCAGAGCGGGGGACAGATCGGGGCCGATGCCGTTCTCGTAGGCGCGGCAAGCCGCCCAGAACAGGCGGGTGTTGCGCTGGCCCTCGTGTGCGGCGAGGACGAACTGGACCAGTCCCTGGCCGTGTTCGCCCGTCGCCGGGGGCGTGGGGTGGTGCGTGCGGGGCGGGGGCGTGAGCAGGCGCAGGAGGGCGGTCGGGCAGGGCGCGGGCGCCAGGCGGGCGGTGCCCGGAGCCGTGCTGTACACCCCGTGTCGGGTGCGTGAGCCGGGGCCGACCAGATAGCCGCCTGCGCCGCGGATGTCGATGCCGGGAGCGAGCCGGCCCGCGGAGTTGGGGACGACGACGTCCGGCGGGCCGCTGAGCCACACATGGCGGCCCCCGCTCGGGGTGAGCACGACCACCGTGTCCGGGATGGTGAACAGGTGGCGCAGGGCCAGTTCGCGCAGGGCAGCCGAGGAGTCCGTACCGGATTTGGTGTCGAGGTCGATGCCGATCAGGAAATGCGGGTGCAGGCCGCAGGCGATGCCGTAGCCGGTGGCCCAGGGGGCGGCCGCGAAGAGCCGGCGGATGCGCCGGGGATCGGTCGAGGCGTCGTACACCCCGTGTCCGAAGCGGCCGCATTCGCCGTGGCAGACGGGGGCCGTCGGGCCCGGTACGTCGTGGCGGGGCGTGCCTCGGTCGGAGGGGGTGCGGTCGGAGGTGGCGCGGTGGGGGGAGCGCAGGGCCGGGAGCTTGGTGCGGGACAGCGGGATCACCGCGAGTCCGCGTTCGGCGGCGGACAGGGCGTGGGCCAGAGCCAGGGTCGTGGCCTGCCGGTCAGTGGTGGCCATGCCTCCATGTTCGTACGAGTGTTCGAAAAAGGGAAGAGGGCCGGGAGGGAGTGCCGGGCGCCTCGGAGGTGAGGGAGTTTTGGATGCAGATGCGCCGAAACGCTTCACCTCTTGCGGCGCCTGACCCGAGCCGCCTCCGCCGGCCCGGACTGGGGGTTTGTAGGTGGCAAGAGTCACGAAAGGGGTTTATCGACATGTCCTCACGCTTGAGGGCGAATCACGGCTTCCGGGGTGGTTCGCGGGAGATTCGGTGGGCAACTCTTGATTCGCGACGTCGTGCACAGCCCGAGGCGGTCGGCCAACTGCCCTGGATCAAGCCGTACTTCATGTACGTCCCGGTCGGAAGCCGGGCCCGTACGCACTGGTTCTGGAGGAAAGACATGGCAAGCATCCGTACCGCTCGCGTCCTCGCCGCCGTCGCCGCGCTGCCCCTTGCGGCCGCACTGTTCACGGGCGTTGCCGCGGCGGACAACGGCAACTCGGCCATCACGTATCAGCAGGCGGTGGGCTTCGGCGCCTCGAACCAGAGCAACACGGCCCAGGTGAACGGGTCCCCGTTCACGACCATCAACCAGAAGAACGAGAACGTCGCCGTCAACTTCGGCAACCTCTGGTGAGCGCAGGGCCGATGCGCTCCCATCGGCCCTGAAACCGCTGGGGTGCTTTGTGGAGTGGTAAAGCGTCTGCGCGGCGGTGCTTCGGCATCGCCGCGCAGACGTTTTCGTGCACCACGCGCGCGTGGACGGTCCCTGGGTGCCTCCGGCCCGAGCCCCGAGCCCCGCGACCCGGGGCTGAGCTCCCGTGACCTTGACAGTGCACGGCGTCTGACGGACAGTCAGAAATCGTTGCCCGTACGAGGTCCGGGAGGGCCGCCGCCGTGCACCTCGCCCCCACCGAACGCCAGCAGCGGCTGCGCGCCGAGCTGCGTACGTACTTCCGGGACCTGATGCCGGACGGCCCGCCGCCCGCCGACGACCCCGGCCGGCAGCGCGCACTGCTGCGTCGCATCGGCGCCGACGGACTGCTCGGCCTCGGCTGGCCGGTCGCGTACGGGGGGCAAGGGCGTGGCGCGGATGAGCAGTTCGTGTTCTTCGACGAGGCGTACCGGGCGGGCGCACCGCTGTCGATGGTCACGCTGAACACCGTCGGCCCCACGCTGATGAGGTACGGGAGCGAGGCGCAGAAGGCGTTCTTCCTGCCCCGCATCCTGAGTGGCGACCTCGTCTTCGCGATCGGGTACTCGGAGCCCTCGGCGGGCACGGACCTCGCCTCCCTGCGGACGCGCGCCGTGCGGGACGACGGAGCCGGGGATGGAACCGGGGACGGAGGCGGGGATGGAACCGGGGACGGAGGCGGGGACGGAGGCGGGGACGGAATCGGGGACGGAATCGGGGACGGCGGTGGGGACGCAGGCGGTGGCCTGGACGGGGACTGGCTGATCGACGGGCAGAAGATCTTCACCTCCAACGCCCAGCACGCCGACTGGATCTGGCTCGCCTGTCGCACCGACCCCGACGCGCCCAAGCACCACGGCATCTCGATCCTGCTCGTCCCCACGGACGCCCCCGGGTTCTCGTGGACGCCGATCGAGACGGTGGGCGGCCTGACCACGACGGCCACGTACTACGACGGCGTCCGGGTCCCCTTCTCGAACCTGGTCGGTGAGGTGAACGGAGGCTGGGGGCTCATCACCAGCCAGCTCAACCACGAGCGGGTCGCGCTCGCCGCGATCGGCATGCAGGCCGAGGACTTCTGCACGGCCGCGCTGAAGGCGGCACGTACCCCCGATCCGGTGACCGGGCGGCGCCGGGTTGACGAGCCTTGGGTGCGGTCCCGGCTGGCCGAAGCGCATGCCCGGCTGGCGGCAACGCGCCTGCTCAACTGGCGTTTGGTGGGGGATGCGGGGGCGGGCGGGCCGGCCCCCGGCGACGCGAGCGGGGTGAAGTTCGCGGGAACTGAATCGACTGTCGCGACGTATCGCATGTGTCAGGAAATTGTCGGAGAGGCAGGACTGATCCGCTCCGGTTCGCCGGGAGTGCTCGGGGACGGTGAGTTGGAGCGGATGAACAGAGCGGCGCAGATCAACACGTTCGGGGGCGGGGTGAGCGAGGTGCAGCGGGAGATCGTGGCCACGATGCGGCTCGGGATGACGAGGGGGCGGCGGTGACGGAGGAGCTGTACGCACGCCTGAAGGCGTACGAAGGGCGGCCCGCCGCGGTCGGGGGCGTGGGCAAGGACCGGGTCAACGAGCCGATGATCCGCCACTGGTGCGAGGCGATGGGCGACACGGGTTCGGCGTACGCGGGCCCGGCGGCCGTGGCGCCGCCCACCATGCTCCAGGTGTGGACGATGGGCGGCCTCTCCGGGCACGAAGGGCGGACGGACGCGTACGACGATCTGCTGGGACTGCTCGACGACGCCGGCTGTGCCTCGGTGGTCGCCACGGACTGCGAGCAGGAGTATCTGCGCCCGCTGCGGCCCGGGGACGAGATCACCTTCGACGCGGTCATCGAGTCCGTGTCCGAGCGGAAGCGGACGAAGCTCGGCACCGGGTACTTCGTGACGACCCGCATGGACGTACGAGCGGACGGAGAGCTCGCCGGCACCCACCGTTTCCGCATCCTGAAGTACGCGCCGAACGCCCAGCGCTCACCCGACCGGACCCCGGACACCCGAAAGGCTCCGGCCGACGAGGGCACCCGCAGGCCCCGGCCGGTGGTGAACCGGGACAACGCCGGGTTCTGGGCGGGTGTCGAGCACCACCAGTTGCTGATCCAGCGGTGCGCCGGTTGCGGAACGCTGCGCTTCCCCTGGCTGCCGGGGTGCAACGCGTGCGGCTGTGCGGAGTGGGACACGGTCGAGGCGAGCGGCGAAGGGACCGTCTACTCGTACGTCGTCATGCACCACCCGTCCTTCCCCGCCTTCGACCCTCCCTATGCGGTCGGTCTGATCGAGCTGGCCGAGGGCGTGCGGATCGTCAGCAACGTGATCGGGGTGCCGTACGACAAGGTGCGGATCGGCCTGCCCGTACGTCTGGAATTCGTGCGCTACGACGACGATCTGGAGCTGCCGGTGTTCCGGGCCGGTGAGGGCGCCGGGGGCGGTGGGGGCTGACATGGATTTCACGCCGACGGAGGATCAGGCGGCGGCCCGCGACCTCGCCGCACGGATCTTCGGCGACCTCTCCACCCACGACCGCCTGTCGGCCGCGGGGACCGGCTCCGATGCCACGCTGTGGAAGACGCTGTGCTCGGCGGGGCTCGTCGCCGCGGTGACGGACGTCGGCCTCCTGGGCTTGGTGCTCCTGCTGGAGGAGCAGGGGCGCACGACGGCACAGGTGCCGTTCGCGGCGAGCTGTGTGTACGGGCTGCTGGCGGTGGCGGCACATGGGTCGCCCGAGCAGCGCGAGCGGTTGCTGCCGGGGATCGGGGACGGTTCGGTGGTGGTGAGCGGGGCGTTGCCCGCCCAGGGAGGTGTAGGGGCCGGCGCGCGCGGCGGGCTGAGCGGCACCGCGCCGGTGGTGCCCTGGCTCCAGGACGCCACGCATGTCCTTGTCGCGGACGACCGGCGGCGGCTGTGGCTGGTGCGGACCGCCGACGCGCGTTGCGAGCCGGTGGAGCTGACGGCGCCCTGGTCGGCCGGGCGACTGACACTGGACGGGACACCGGCCGAGCGGCTCGGCGGGGACCATGACGGCGCCGGTCACGAACGTGTCGATCACGAACGTGTCGATCACGAACGTGTCGATCACGACCGCATCGATCACGATCTGATCGATAACGACCACATCGATCAGGTCTACGCGGACGTGGTCGCCACCGCACGTACCGCCTTCGCGGGGTTGCAGGCCGGGGTGTGCGCGGGGTCGCTGGCGCGGGCGGTGGCGCACACGAACACCCGCGAGCAGTTCGGGCGCCCGCTCGCCGCCAAGCAGGCGGTGCAACTCCGGGCCGCCGACGCGTACATGGACACCGAGGCGATACGGCTGACGGCGTACGAGGCGGCCTGGCGGCGCGACGAGGGCCTGCCGTACGCCGCTCAGGCCCTGACCGCGGCCTGGTGGGCCTCGGAAGCGGGGCAGCGGGTCGTGCACACGGGCCAGCATCTGCACGGCGGAGCGGGAGCCGACCTCGAGCACCCGGTCCACCGGCACTTCCTCTGGGGGCGCCAGCTGGACGCGTACCTGGGGTGCGGGAGCGAAGTGCTCCAGGAGCTCGGGGAGTTGATCGCGTACGGGGAGGTGGAGAGATGAAGCGCGGTGAGGAGCTGCCGCCGCTGGAGATCGAGGTCACGCGCACGCTGATCGTCGCCGGGGCGATCGCGTCCCGCGACTACCAGGACGTGCACCACGACGCGGAGTCCGCACGGCGGAGGGGCTCCCCCGACATCTTCATGAACATCCTGACGACCAACGGCCTGGTCGGGCGGTACATCACGGACCACTTCGGCCCGGGCGCGGTCCTCCGCAAGGTGGCCATACGCCTCGGTGCCCCCAACTACCCGGGCGACACGATGGTGCTGACCGGCACGGTCGTGGAGGTCGAGGGCGACACCGCGACCGTGAAGGTCATCGGGGCGAACGGCATCGGCACCCACGTCAGGGGAACCGTGACGGTCACCGTCCCACCCGGGAGCGCGTCATGAGCGTACGGACGAGAGACAGCCTCGGTGGGCGTGCGGCGATCGTCGGGATCGGGGCCACCGAGTTCTCCAAGGACTCGGGGCGCAGCGAGCTGCGGCTGGCGGTGGAGGCGGTGCGGACCGCGCTCGACGACGCGGGGCTGAGACCGGCGGACGTGGACGGCATGGTCACGTTCACGATGGACACCAGCCCGGAGATCACCGTGGCGCAGGCGGCCGGGATGGGGGAGCTGTCCTTCTTCTCGCGGATCCACTACGGGGGCGGCGCGGCATGCGCGACGGTTCAGCAGGCCGTGCTCGCGGTGGCGACCGGGGTGGCCGAGGTCGTGGTCTGCTACCGCGCGTTCAACGAGCGGTCGGGCCGCCGCTTCGGCTCCGGAGTGCGGCACCGGGAGCCGTCGGCGGAGGGGGCGGCGCTGGGCTGGTCGCTGCCGTTCGGGCTGCTCACCCCCGCGTCATGGGTGGCGATGGCGGCCCAGCGCTATCTGCACACGTACGGGCTGACCCCGGAGGCGTTCGGGCAGGTCGCCGTCGTGGACCGCAAGCATGCGGCGACGAACCCGGCGGCGTACTTCCACGGCAGACCCATCACCCTCGCCGAGCACGCGGCCTCCCGCTGGATCGTCGAACCCCTGCGCCTGCTGGACTGCTGTCAGGAGACGGACGGCGGCCAGGCGCTGGTGGTGACCTCCGTGGAGCGGGCGCGTGACCTGCCGCGTCCGCCCGTGGTGATCACGGCCGCCGCCCAGGGGGCGGGTCGCGCGCAGGAGCAGATGACCAGTTTCTACCGGGACGACCTGACGGGGCTCCCGGAGATGGGAGTGGTGGCCCGGCAGCTGTGGCGGACGTCCGGGCTGGCCCCGGCGGACATCGACGTGGGGATCCTGTACGACCACTTCACCCCGTTCGTGCTGATGCAGCTGGAGGAGTTCGGCTTCTGCGGGCCGGGCGAAGCGGCCGACTTCGTGGCAGCCGAGCGACTTCCGCTGAACACGCACGGGGGGCAGTTGGGGGAGGCGTATCTGCACGGAATGAACGGCATCGCGGAAGGGGTACGACAGCTGCGCGGCACGGCCGTGAACCAGCTACCCGGAGCCGCCCGGGCCCTGGTGACGGCGGGCACCGGTGTCCCCACGTCGGGGCTGATTCTGGGGGTGGACGGATGAACGGGGTGCGGGGCTGACGACTGCGGGCGGGGCGAGGTCTCAGGGGTGAACCCTCAGGGGCTGGGGACCGCTCGTCCACCTTCAGGAGGTGGAGCCGGCCCCCTTCCTACAACCTGAGGCGGACACCGCTTCGGGACCTGCGGCCGATCCGCCGGAACAGGGGGCGAACCTAGCGTGGAGCCATGACCACACCCGTCTGCACCAGCGCTTCGAACGCGGCGACGCGGATCCTCCCGTACCCGTCGTTCACGTCGTACGTGAAGGCCCGGCAGCCGGTGCTGCTGCGTACCGCCCGGTCGCTGACCGCGAACCCGAGCGATGCCGAGGACCTGCTGCAGACCGCGCTGGCGAAGACCTATGTGGCCTGGGAGCGGATCGAGGACCACCGGGCGCTCGACGGCTATGTACGCAGGGCGCTGCTGAACACGCGGACGTCGCAGTGGCGGAAGCGGAAGGTCGACGAGTTCGCGTGCGAAGAACTGCCGGAGCCGGAGGGCGTCACCGCCGGTGATCCGGCCGAGCAGCAGGCGTTGCACGACGCGATGTGGCGCGCGATCACGAAGCTGCCCGCGCGCCAGCGGGCGATGGTGGTCCTGCGGTACTACGAGGACTTGAGCGAGGCGCAGACGGCCGAGGTGCTCGGGGTGTCGGTCGGCACGGTCAAGTCGGCGGTCTCGCGCGCGCTGGGCAAGCTCCGTGAGGACCCGGAGCTGGAGCCGGTTCGCTAGGCCGTTCCTTCCGTGGCTGTTCGTCCTGCGGTTTGTCCAGCGCATCGGTTGTTCATCGCTGCGGCTGTTCGTCGCGTCACATGCCCTGATCGATCATCCCGGGGAGTAGTGACATACCGCTCGGTATGTGCGCAGAATCAGCGGCAACCCTTACTACCGCGTAGGCAATGTCGCCCCGGGAGGACACCGTGCTGAGCACGATGCAGGACGTACCGCTGCTGATCTCGAGGATCCTGACCCACGGGTCCACGATCCACGGTTCGTCGCAGGTGATCACCTGGACCGGCGAGGGCGAGCCGCAGCGCCGCTCCTACGCCGAGATCGGCGCCCGTGCCGCCCAGTTGGCGCACGCTCTGCGCGAGGACTTCGGCATCGTGGACGACGACCGGGTCGCCACGCTCATGTGGAACAACGCCGAGCACGTCGAGGCGTATTACGCGATCCCCGCCATGGGCGCGATCCTGCACACGCTCAACCTCCGCCTCCCCGCGGAGCAGCTGGTGTGGATCGCCAACCACGCCGCCGACCGGGTCGTCATCGCCAACGGCTCGCTGCTCCCGCTCCTCGCACCGCTGCTCCCGCACCTCAAGACGGTCGAGCACGTGGTCGTTTCGGGCCCCGGCGACCGTTCGCTGCTGGACGGGGCGAGCGTCCAGGTCCACGAGTACGAGGAGCTGATCGCCGGCAAGCCGGTCTCCTACGACTGGCCCGAGCTGGACGAGCGCTCCGCAGCGGCCATGTGTTACACCTCCGGGACCACCGGCGATCCCAAGGGCGTCGTCTACTCCCACCGCTCCATCTATCTGCACTCCATGCAGGTCAACATGACCCAGTCGATGGGCCTGACGGACCAGGACACCTCCCTCGTCGTGGTCCCGCAGTTCCACGTCAACGCCTGGGGTCTGCCGCACGCGACCTTCATGACCGGCGTCAACCTCCTCATGCCGGACCGCTTCCTCCAGCCCGCGCCGCTCGCCGAGATGATCGAGAGCGAGCGGCCGACGCACGCCGCCGCCGTCCCGACCATCTGGCAGGGCCTGCTCGCCGAGCTGCACGCCAAGCCCCGCGACGTCTCCTCCCTCACCCAGGTCACGATCGGCGGCTCGGCCTGCCCGCCCGCCCTCATGGCGGCCTTCGACAAGCTCGGCATGCGCGTCTGCCACGCCTGGGGCATGACGGAGACGTCCCCGCTGGGCACGGTGGCCCGGCCGCCGGCCCATGCGGTCGGTACGGACGAGGAGTTCGCCTACCGCCTCACCCAGGGCCGCTTCCCGTCCGGCGTCCAGGCGCGCCTCAGCGGCCCCGGCGGCGAACGGCTCCCCTGGGACGGCGAGTCCGCCGGTGAGCTGGAGGTGCGCGGGCCGTGGATCGCGGGCGCGTACTACAACGGCCCGGACGCCGAGCCCCTGCGCCCCGCCGACAAGTTCAGCGAGGACGGCTGGCTCAAGACGGGTGACGTCGGCACCATCAGCCCCGACGGCTTCCTCACCCTCACCGACCGGGCCAAGGACGTCATCAAGTCCGGCGGCGAGTGGATCTCCTCGGTCGATCTGGAGAACGCGCTCATGGCGCACCCGGACATCGCCGAAGCCGCCGTTGTCGCCGTTCCGGACGACAAGTGGGGCGAACGCCCGCTCGCCACGGTCGTGCTGAAGGAAGGCGCCACCGCCGACTTCGCCACGCTCCGCACCTTCCTCGCCGACGAGGCGAAGATCGCCAAGTGGCAGCTTCCCGAGCGCTGGACGATCATCGAGTCGGTGCCCAAGACGAGTGTCGGCAAGTTCGACAAGAAGGTGCTGCGCAGGCAGTACGCCGAGGGCGAGCTGGACATCACGCAGATCTAGCGGTGCGAGTACGTCGACGGGGGCGCTGTTTCACGTGAAACAGCGCCCCCGTCGACGTAGGTGTGAGGTCATTTCATCGCCCGGCGGCCGTCAGTTGGTGCCGATCCGTGCGAGCAGGTCCACGATCCGCTCCTGCACCTCGGTGCTCGTCGAGCGCTCCGCCAGGAACAGGACTGTCTCGCCCGAGGCCAGGCGCGGCAGCTCGGCCTGATCGACGGCGGCCGTGTAGACGACGAGGGGCGTGCGGTTCAGCTGGCCGTTCGCCCGCAGCCAGTCGACGATTCCGGCCCGGCGGCGGCGTACCTGCATCAGGTCCATCACCACCAGGTTCGGCCGCATCTGCCCGGCCAGGGTGACCGCGTCCTCGTCCGACGCGGCCCGCGCGACCTGCATACCGCGCCGCTCCAGCGTCGATGTGAGTGCCAGCGAGATCTCCGCGTGCTCCTCGATGAGCAGCACCCGCGGCGGATGCTGCTCGGAGTCCCGCGGGGCCAGCGCCTTCAGGAGTACGGCGGGGTCGGCGCCGTACGCCGCCTCGCGTGTCGCCTGCCCGAGTCCCGCCGTGACCAGGACCGGAACCTCGGCGGCCACCGCTGCCTGACGCAGCGACTGGAGCGCGGTACGCGTGATCGGCCCGGTGAGCGGGTCGACGAAGAGCGCGGCCGGGAAGGCGGCGATCTGCGCGTCGACCTCCTCGCGCGAATGCACGATCACGGGCCGGTAGCCGCGGTCGCTGAGCGCCTGCTGGGTCGTCACATCCGGTGCGGGCCAGACGAGCAGCCGACGCGGGTTGTCCAGCGGCTCCGGGGGCAGTTCGTCGTCCACGGGCCGGGGATGGGGCTGGTCGGCGATCTCGACGGCACCGCCGGGGCCGTCGAGCGGCTCGGGGCCTTCGTCGGCGTTCTTGTCCGGGGCTCCTATGGCGTACGACCGTCCGGCGCCGTCGGTGGCCCCGGCCGGCCGGGCCTGCGGGGACTGGCCGGCCTGCGGTTGCGGCCGGGCCGCGTTCTCCGGGCGCTCGGCGGCGGGCTCGGGAGGGGTGCCGAGCTTGCGGCGCCGACCCGAGCCGTTGGTCTGGTGCGGCGGAGGCGTCGGCGTCTGGGACTGGGGGCGCGGCTGGGCCTGGGCGCCGGGCTTGTTCTGCGCGGCCGCCTGACGCGCGAACGGTACGCCCTGCCCGAGGGTACGCACGCTGATCGCGCGCCCCTGGGTCGAGTTGGGGTCGATGGGCGCGGCGGCCTCGGCGGGCAGCGGCTGCGCGGCCCGGGGCTGAGCGGCGCGCTCCGGCGGCAGCGGGGTGCCGGGGGCGGGCGTGGCTGTGGGCTGCGGTGCGGCGGGAGGCTGCTGCCCGGCCACGAGGGGCGTACCGGCGCCGGACGTGGCGTGGGCACCCGCGGGCCACGGTTGCGGCTGCGGGGCTGCGGCGGGCTGGGGAGCCTGGGGAGCTGGGGTGGGTCCTAGGGCGGGGTCGGCGCCCGAGGGAACGCCGCTCACGGATCCGTCGGCGGCGGGCGGGACCTGCGCGGGCACGGGCTGACCAGGGACAGGCTGACCGGGTGCGGGCTGTGCCTGCGGGGCGGGGGCGAGCTGCGCCTGGGCCGCCTGCCCGGACTGCGAGGGAACGGGTTGGCCAGGAGCGGCCTGCGCCGGAAGACCCTGGGCGGCCGCGACCTGCCCCGGAGCGACCTGATGGGGAATCGCCTGGCCAGGACCGGGCTGGCGCGGACCGGTCTGGCCCGGCACGGGCATACCCGCCGGTGCGTCCGCGCCACCCGGCACCTGGCCCTGACCCTGACCGGGAACCGGCTGGCCGGGTGCTGCCTGGGCCGGCGTCGGCTGCCCCTGGGCCGGCGTCGCTGCCGGACGGGCCCGGCGGCGGCCGCTCGGTGTGGCTACCGGATGCGGCTGCGGCGGAGTGTGGTCGTCGGCCGGATCGTGCGCCATCGCGTCGTGACGGCCTTCGTCGGCCTGATCATGGCCGTCGGCAGGGGCGGCCTCGGCGCCGACAGCCTGGACTCCGACTCCGACTCCGACTCCGACCCCGACGCCGGTCTCCGCGTGCGGTAGGCCGGCGTCGTACTCCGGCCCCCGGTCCGCCTCGGCCGGCGGCAGCGCGAACACCTGTCGGGGGCCCAAGTCCGGGGAAGCGGCGCGCTCGTTGGCGGCGGCCAGCGCACGCCGACGGCGTCCGGTCGGCTGCGCCGCGCCATTCGCGTCCTCGGGCACGCCGGCTCCGGAGCCGGCGCCGGCTCCGGTCCCGGCTCCGGAGGGAGCCGCGGGAAGCGCAGCAGGCAATGCCTGTCGTTCGTCGCCCCGGCGGGCACGTCGGCCCGAGGGCGTGGGCACGCCCTGCGGTGGCACGGTCTGGCCCAGCCCGGTGGCGGCGGTCCCCGCCGCGTGCTCGGCCGCCGTGACGACCGCGCCCTCGGCGACACCTTGAGCCACGCTCTGACCGAGCCCGTCCGCGGCGTCCGAAGCGGCGCCCTCGACCGGGCTCGGCCGCCCACGGCGTCGCCCGGTACCGCCGGAAGGCCCGGCGTCTTTGTCGTTCTCGGCCTCGGACCCCTGAACCGGGACCGACACCTCGTCGGCCGCCGGCCCGTCCGCCGCGCGCCGCCTGCGCCGCCCGGTGGGCGCGGCCGCGCCCGTGTCCGAGGAGGTGGCGGGAACAGCGCCCGAAGGGGAGTCGCCCCCCACCTCACTCTCCAGGAAGGCATCCACGGACGACCGCCGGGCCCGCCGCCGCCCGCCGCCCTGCTGCGAGGCCTGCTCGGGCAGAGCCACCTCGGCGCCGGTCACCACACCGGCCGACGCGTCGGCCGCCACAGGGGGCGCAAGAGCGGGTACCGCGCCCGGCGCGACCGTCCCCGCGCCGCCGCCGATCGGTACTTCGAGGACGTACGCGTTGCCGCTCATCCCCGGCACCTCGTGCGTCTGCAGCACACCGCCGTGGGAACGCACGATGCCGCGGACGATCGGCTGGTGCACCAGGTCTCCCCCGGCGTACGGCCCGCGCACCTCGATGCGTACGACCTCGCCGCGCTGCGCCGCCGCCACGACCACGGTGTTGTCCATATAGCCGCCGGCCGAGACGGGCGAGTTGCCCGTCGAGTCGACACCGGCGACGTCGGCGATGAGATGCGCGAGCGCGGTCGCCAGCCGCTGCGGGTCGACCTCGGCCTCGATGGGCGGCGCGTGCACGGCGAACTGGACGCGCCCGGGCCCGATCAGTTCGACGGCACCGTCGACACCGGCCGCCACGACCGCGTCGAGCATCGTCGTCGTACGGACGAGATCGTCCTCGCCGGAGTCGAGGCGCTGGTAGCCGAGGACGTTGTCGACGAGCGTGGTGATACGCGAATAGCCCGCCGCGAGGTGGTGCAGCACCTGGTTGGCTTCGGGCCACAGCTGCCCGGCGTCGTCGGCGGCGAGTTTCGACAGTTCACCGCGGAGCTGGTCCAGCGGACCGCGCAGGGACTGGCCGAGCACGGCGAGCAGCTGCTCGTGCCGCGCGGTGAGTACCTCGTGGCGGTCCTTCTCCCGCTCGCCCAGGGCGGCATAGCGCTCGTCGCCCGCCGCGAGTTCCTCCTCGTGCAGCTCGCGCAGCTCGGTGAGCTCGGCGGTGTGCTCCTCGCGCAGCCGCTTGAGCTCCTCGTCGTGCTCCTCGGCGATCCGCGCGAGTTCCTGCTCGTGCTGCTCCTCGGCCTTGTCCTTCTCCTCGGCGAGGGTGTCGTACGGCCGCCGGTCGGTGAAGGTCATCACGGCGCCGACGAGCTGGTCGCCGTCGCGTACGGGCGCGGTCGTCAGGTCGACCGGCACCTTGTCCCCGCTCTTGGACCACAGCACCTGCCCGCGCACCCGGTGCTTGCGCCCGGAGCGCAGGGTGTCGGCGAGCGGGGACTCCTCGTACGGGAAGGGCTCGCCGTCCTCGCGGGAGTGCAGCATGAGCGGGTGCAGTTCCTGGCCGCCCAGATCGCTGGCCCGGAAACCGAGTATCTGCGCGGCGGCGGGATTGACGAGGACGATCCGCCCGTCGGTGTCCGTACCCACCACGCCCTCGGCGGCGGCACGCAGGATCATCTCGGTCTGGCGCTGCGAGCGGGCGAGTTCGGCCTCGGTGTCGACGGTGCCGGACAGGTCGCGTACGACGAGCATCAGCAGTTCGTCGCCGGTGTAGCCGTAACCGTCGTAGGCCTGCTGCCCGTTCTCGAGGTTCGCGCTGGTGACCTCGACCGGGAACTCGCTGCCGTCGGTCCGCCGGGCCACCATCCGGGTCGGCTTGGTCCGTCCGCGCGGGTCCATGGAGTCGGGCCGGCGCATGGAGCCCGGGATGAGCCGGGAGTCGAACTCGGGCAGCAGATCCAGCAGCCCGCGACCCACCAGGGCCGTACCCGGGGTCTCGAACGCCTCCAGCGCGATGGTGTTGGCGTTGACAACGGTCCCGTTGGCGTTGACCAGTACCAACGCGTCGGGGAGCGCATCCAGTATGGCTGCGAGGCGAGCAGCGCCTCGGGATGGCCTGCTGCTCACGAGTCGCTTCCTCCCTGTTACTGCACCGTGCTGACCGCAGAGGCCATCTTGCCAATCGGCCCGCAGCGTGTCACGCGAGGGAGTCTACGGGCAGTGGTTGCGCTCGCGGCGCCGGATGAGAGGGAGGTCGCACGCAGAAGACCCGCAGAACCTGTGACCACGCAGGTCGCCCCGCCGAACCCCGACTTCATCCGGGACCGGACCGTGACCGCACCGTGCCCCGCCACGAGACCCGCGTGCCCGGTCGAACGCAGGTCGGAGTGCCGCTACGGACGGAGCCCGGACTGCCGCTACGAGCGTGGCGAACGGAGGTCGGGCAGGAGGGGGACGAGGTCGTTCCAGCGGGCGATCTGGCAACCGTCGCTGCGGTCGTACGTCGCGTTGACGGGGCGCCCGGCCCAGGTGCCGGTGACATACGCGGTGGCGGGGCCGCCGTACTGCATCGTGCAGAGGCCGTCCGGCGCGACCGGGGAGAAGGGGTCACGGCCCCAGATGGTCCGCCGGTCGAGCGTGCCGCAGGCACCGCCGGGGTCCGGGTGGCTGCCGCCGCCGGGATGACAGCGCAGCCGGTACGTCCCGTCGGCACGGCCCGCGTGGCTGACGGTGACGGTGAGGTGATCGCCTACCTCGTCGCCGCGGACCGGCGCCGGGGGAAGGGGGAGACCCTGGGCGTACGCGGTGGTGGGCGCCGCGTACGCGGCGAGGGCGGCGACGGTGAGAAGAACGCCGCGTGGGGTGTGCGTCGAGAGCTGGAACATGGCCTGACTAACGGCGCGGAGGCCGGGCGGTTGCGCGACCGGGGAACGTCGCGGGCACTCCGGTTGCCCGGCCGCCGGGCCGGGAGCCTCCCGGAACGATGCGGACTTTGCTCTGTGGGCCGCCTGCCTAGTACCGTAGGGGGCGATTGGTGACACCCCACTCGGCTGTGTCATCATCTGCACGCACCACTCGCGTCTCGCGCGGGCGGTTGTGCGGGAGGCGTCGCCTAGTCCGGTCTATGGCGCCGCACTGCTAATGCGGTTTGGGACTTCAATCCCATCGAGGGTTCAAATCCCTCCGCCTCCGCAGCAAGATCCGAAGCCCCGGTCCAGCTGGACCGGGGCTTCGGCGCGTCTACGGTCATCATCACGCCCCAGAACACGTTTGCGCAGGTCGCAAGGGGTGCGGCAAACGGATTTCACATGGCGGCGGCAGTCATGTAATGTTCTTCCTGTCGCCGCGAGCGGGTCGAAAGAACCGGGAGCGAAACGACAGCAGGACAACAAAACAAGCACTCGTAGCTTAACGGATAGAGCATCTGACTACGGATCAGAAGGTTGCAGGTTCGAATCCTGCCGAGTGCACACAGATCAAAGGCCCCCTGAGATGATCTCAGGGGGCCTTTGACGTCAGCGGTTGATGTCAGTCGCTGATATCAGCGCGGCTGGAAGCGCCGAGGGGTGTAGTTCTTCTGGGGGTGCTACCTCACCCGCTGGCAGCCGTAGGGCCAGGAGCTCGGGCGGTGCTTTATGGCCCGTCGGGTGTTCGGGCCGTAGACGCCGTCATCCTGGGTCCCGGCCTGGTGCTGCGCGTACTTCAGTGCGTCCCTGGTGGAGGGGCCGAAGATGCCGTCGGCGACGATGGTTGACCCGTAGCACCTTCGAAGCGTGCGTTGCAGAGCCAGGACGCCGTCGCCGCGGTTGCCGAGGGCGAGCTGGCAGTCCACTCCCGACTCGGAGGCGGGAACGAAGGCGTGCTGGTAGTTCTTGGCGCGGTCGCATGTGCCGGCGGCGTTCGCGGCGGTGGCACCGACAACGCTGACGCCGCCGAGGGCACTGGTGAGGAGCACAAGCGCGGCAGCAGCCCGTGTGATCTGGTTCGGCATCGTGGCCTCCCTGGGTGAGACCTTCAGTCCAACCGCATGAAGCAGGTCGGGGCAGAGCGCGGTGCCGGGCGCGCGGGGTACACCGGCGGCGCCCGCAGCGGGAAGCCGGGGCAGGTTCCGAGAGCTCCCACTCCCGCCGTGCAGGCCGACAGGTGGGCGCACACCTTTCGCGCCGTCAGTACTCCCACGCGCGGGCAGACCGGCGGAGGTGGCGGAGGTGGCAGCCGATGGGGGTGGATACACCATGAGAAGCGGTGTCGTCTGAAATATCCAAAAGAACGGTGATGTCACATCTCGCCGGTGCCACGGTGGGGTGTGACATGGACAAGGTTCACGCCGCTCCTCGGCGTCGTGCTCGGTGTGGTTGTGTCGTCGTTGGCCCAGTACTCACTCGGACGTGCGTCGGAGCGGGCCGAAGTGCGACGGAGTGCTCGTGAGCGCGCCGAGGCGCGCCGTAACGAACGCGTCACCCATCTCATCGACTTCCTGGCCGTCGTGCAGGAAGCCGAACGGGTCGCCGTAGACCGCTATCACCACCATCTGGCCGACGAGCAGTGGCAAGCACGGCAGATGCAGGCTGTCGACAGGATGTGGGTGGCGCAGAAGACGATTCACATGCTGTGCGCGTCCGAGGTCAACGCGGCGGCCCGTCGTCTGGCGTACGACGTTCAGGACGTGATCAGAAAGGGTCCCGAGGATCCGGGAGAGCCGCAGGACGAGAAGGTCTGGGCATACATCCGTCCCAGCCGAAAGGCGTTCCTCGATGTGGTGCGCGATCACTTGAAGTGAGAGCGGGCTCGGCGCGGGCGGCTCGGTGCGGGCGGGATGGCGGCCGGCGTTGTCAGTGGTGCCGCCTAATCTCGTGAGGGATGGCACAGGCGTGGAGATGTACGGGGCTGCGGTGGAGCGGCGACGGGGCTGTTCTGGTGTGGGAGGGCGGGGTGCGGAGTGCTCTGCCGCGGGGGAAGCGGGTGGCCTTTGGGGTGGTGACGGGGGGTGCGCGGACGTGTGTGGGAGCACGGGGGCACGCGTGTCCCGTGCGGGCGGCCGTGTCGGGGCGGAGCGCGGGGGCGCGGTGCGAGGAGTGTGCGCGGCTGGACCGGGCGCACTCCGTGGCCGCCGACACCCTCGCCGATGATCCGCGGCCGTACCACGTGTATCTCGCGTGGTTCGGGACCGGCATGGTCAAGGTGGGGATCACGGCGGTCGAGCGCGGGTCGGCGCGGTTGTTGGAACAGGGGGCCGTCTGCTTCAGCTGGCTGGGGCGCGGGCCGTTGATGGCCGCGCGGCGGGCCGAGGAGTTGCTGCGGGCCGCGCTCAAGGTGCCCGACCGGATTCCGTACGCCGACAAGCGGGCGGTGCGGGCGGCGTTGCCCGGGGCCGGGGAGCGGGGCGCCGAGATCGCCGGACTGCATGCGCGGGCGGTGGTCCTCGACGGATGGCCGGAGTCCTTGGAGCGGGAGCCGTTCCAGGTCGTCGACCATGAAGAGGCGTTCGGGCTGGAGGGCCTCCCGCCCGCCGACGGCGTGGTGAGTGAGCTCGTCGCGGGCGGTGCGGTGGGCGGTGAGGTGCTCGCCGTCGCCGGACCCGATCTGCATCTGGCGACCGAGCGGGGCGTCATCGTCCTCGACACGCGGCTGATGACGGGGTGGGAGCTGACCGCCGGGGACACCGGATTCACCGTGCCCGTGCGGGAGTTCAGGGAGGCGACCGTGCAGGACGGGCTGTTCTGAGGGGAGTTTCCTTGGGCCCTTCCTCGGTCCTTCTCTCGTCCTTCCCTCGCTCCGGAGTGATGGTCAAGAGTTGGATCCCTCTTGGATCCCTTTTGGAAAGGCGCTGGACCGCGGGTGAAATCGGGGCCGATCGTGGTGACATGAGCGATCACCGCGTTGCACCTGTCGGAGGAGCGTCTCCCGGCGGTACACCCGCCGCCCCCGCCCCCGTCCCTTCCCCAGCCTCCGCCCCTTCCCCAGCCTCCGCCCCCACCCCCACCCCCGCCCACGAACCCCCTTACTACTCCGTCATCTTCACCTCCGTACGGACCGAGGGGGACAACGGATACGGGGAGACCGCCGAGCGTATGGAGGAGCTGGTCAAGGAGATTCCGGGGTTCCTCGGGGCGGACATGGCGCGTACGCCCGGTGGGCTCGGGATCACCGTCGCGTACTTCCGGGACCTGGACGCCGTCGAGGAGTGGCGGAGCCACCTGGAGCACCGCGCGGCGCAGCAGTACGGTCGAGCCCACTGGTACGAGAGCTACACCCTCCATGTCGCCAAGGTCGAGCGGAGTCACAGTTTTGAGCGTGCGCGGGAGCGGTAGCGGGACTGACGGAACCGGCGAGGAGATCCTTGCCGTACGCCGGTTCTGGGAGCGCCTCGGGCTTCCCGGCCTCGTCGACGTCCACACCCACTTCATGCCCGAGCGCGTCCTGCGCAAGGTCTGGGACTACTTCGACGGGCTCGGCCCCCTGACCGGCGGGCTGGAGTGGCCCATCACCTACCGCTCCGACGAGGACCAACGGCTCGCGACCATCAGGGAATTCGGCGTCCGGGCCTTCACCGCCATGCTCTACCCGCACAAGGCCGGCATGGCGCGATGGCTCAACTCCTGGGCCGTCGACTTCGCCCGGCGTACCCCCGACTGCCTGCACACGGCGACCCTGTTCCCGGAGCCGGGTGTCGAGGCGTACGTGCTGGAGGCCGTCGAGCAAGGCGCCCGTGTCTTCAAGGCCCATGTGCAGGTGGGGGCGTACGACCCCGCCGACGAGCTGCTCGATCCGGTCTGGGGACTGCTCGCCGAGGCCGGGGTCCCGGTCGTGATGCACTGCGGATCGGGGCCCGCGCCCGGCAAGCACACCGGGCCGGGACCGGTCGCCCAGGTGCTCGCCCGGCATCCCCGGCTGCGGCTGGTCGTCGCGCACCTGGGCATGCCCGAGTACGAGGACTTCCTCGACCTGGCCGAGCGGTACGGGGAGGTCCGGCTGGACACGACCATGGCGTTCACCGACTTCAGCGAGCGGCTCGCGCCCTTCCCCCGGGGGGCCCGCCCCCGGCTCGCCGGCCTCGGCGACCGCATTCTGCTGGGTACGGACTTCCCCAACATCCCCTATCGGTACGTCGACCAGCTGTACGCCCTGGAGCGGCTCGGGCTCGGTGACGACTGGCTCCGCTCGGTCTGCCACGGGAACGGAGCGCGACTCTTCGGGCTCGCGCAGCCGCAGGAACTCTCATGAACCCTCATAGCCGCACACGCCTTCCCAGCCCACGCACAGACTGTTCATGAGGAGAGCGGGTGCCCTCGGTCACTCCCGCTCCGCGTGGAGGGACCATGGGCCCCGGAATTCCGGCGGATCGGACAAGTTTTCAGGTGTTTCCTGAGAGGCGCCTGTGCGTTTCTTAGGAAAATCACAGGTTCCAGAAAGCGTTCTCTCAGGGGGCCCCGACATGGTGTCCACCATGACCACGACCTCGCCCCAGGGGCGCACCGAACTGCTGAGGCCGGACGGGAGCCCCGTCCGAGTGCTTGTGGTGGACGACGAACTGTCGATCACCGAACTGCTGTCCATGGCCCTTCGCTATGAGGGCTGGCAGATCCGCAGCGCGGGCGACGGGCAGGGTGCGGTGCAGACCGCGCGCGAGTTCCGTCCCGACGCTGTCGTTCTCGACATGATGCTGCCGGACATGGACGGCCTCACCGTCCTGGGGCGCCTGCGGCGCGAACTGCCCGACGTGCCCGTCCTGTTCCTCACGGCCAAGGACGCGGTCGAGGACCGGATCGCGGGCCTGACCGCCGGCGGCGACGACTACGTCACCAAGCCGTTCAGCCTGGAAGAGGTCGTGGCCCGGCTGCGCGGGCTGATCCGCCGCTCCGGTGCCGCCGACCGGCGCTCCGACTCCATGCTCGTCGTCGGAGACCTCACCCTGGACGAGGACAGTCACGAGGTGTCGCGGTCCGGGGAGAACATCCACCTCACCGCCACGGAGTTTGAACTCCTGCGGTTCCTGATGCGTAATCCCCGGCGTGTACTCAGCAAGGCGCAGATCCTCGACCGGGTGTGGTCGTACGACTTCGGCGGCCAGGCCAACGTCGTCGAGCTCTACATCTCGTACCTGCGGCGCAAGATCGACGCCGGGCGTGAGCCGATGATCCACACCCGACGCGGAGCCGGCTACCTGATCAAGCCCGCGGTGTCATGAGCGGACGACGACGACCGCGTACGCAGCGGCGAGGGCGAGGACGACAGCCGCGCACGCTGCGGACGCGGCTCGTCGTCTCGGCGGTGGCGCTCATCGCCGTGGTGTGTGCCGTCATCGGCACGGTGACGACCATCGCGCTGGACCAGCATCTGGACGAGCAGCTCAACGGCAAGCTGCACGAGACCGCCATGCGCGCGTCCGGCGGCGCCAAACCGCCGGGCGGCAAAGTCCCGGACCACGGCCCCGCGGGGGACGCGGTGGAGCAGCAGTCACCGAGCGCCCGGCTCACCAGCTTCGTCCAGCGGGGAGGTCCGCAGGTCAAGACCATGGCCGCCTACCAGGACAGTGGCGGGACGGTCGTCAAGGCGGTCGTCGCCGAGTTCAAGTCGTCCGACACCGCCGGTCAGAAAATGGACGCCGGCACACTCGACGACGCGCAGACGGCGGCTCTCACCTCGGTGCCGAAGAGCGGCACGCACGACGTGAACATCCCGTCGTTCGGGGAGTACCGGGTCGAGTACGTTGCCAGTCCCGACGGAAAGGGTGGGTACTACGTCGCCCTCCCCACCCAGGACGTCACCAACACCATCAACACCCTGATCCTCGTCGAGGTCAGTGTCACCGCCGCCGGTCTCGTCGCCGCCGCCATCGCAGGATCCGTCCTCGTCGGTGTCGCCCTGCGCCCGCTGCGCAAGGTCGCCGCCACCGCCACCCGTGTCTCCGAACTCCCGCTGCACACCGGCGAGGTGACCCTCAACGAGCGGGTCTCCGAGTCCGAGACCGACCCGCACACCGAGGTCGGCCAGGTCGGCGCCGCCCTCAACCGCATGCTCGACCACGTCCACGGCGCCCTCCAGTCGCGCCAGCAGAGCGAGATGCGCGTACGGCAGTTCGTCGCGGACGCCAGTCATGAGCTGCGTACCCCCCTCGCGTCGATCCGTGGATACGCCGAGCTGACCCGCCGCGGCCGGGAACAGACCGGTCCCGACACCCGGCACGCCCTCGGGCGGATCGAGTCCGAGGCCGGCCGCATGACCCTCCTCGTCGAGGACCTCCTCCTGCTCGCGCGGCTCGACGCCGGCCGGCCCCTCCAGTACGAGCAGACCGACCTCGTACCCCTTGTCATCGATGCCGTCAGCGACGCCCGGGCGGCCGGGCGCGACCACAACTGGCGGCTCGAACTGCCCGACGAACCGGCGCTGGTGTCGGCGGACGCCGCCCGTCTGCAACAGGTCCTCGTCAACCTGTTCGCGAACGCCCGCACCCACACCCCACCCGGTACGACCGTCACCGCGCGCGTCCACCGGCACGGGCCGTGGCTGTGCGTGGACGTCCAGGACGACGGACAGGGCATCCCGCCGGATCTGCTTCCCCATGTCTTCGAACGGTTCGCGCGAGGCGATTCGTCGCGCTCCCGTTCCTCCGGGTCGACCGGACTCGGGCTTGCCATCGTGCAGGCCGTGGCGGCCGCGCACGGCGGCGCGGTGACCGTCGACAGCGTCCCGGGCCGCACCGTGTTCACCGTGCATCTGCCGGCGCTTGCCCCCGAAACAAACTGGCAATCGCACTCACAGGCACAGCACAGCGCCACCACATGGGTGCAACAGGCCGTTTGACGAGAGTCGTTCGCATGCGAACCGACTCTTCTCCCGGCAACCTGCCGGCGCGGGAGCACCTCCCGGCCGGAAACGCCGGTACGCCTGTCCTGGACGTAGTGATCCCCGTCTACAACGAGGAGAAGGACCTCCAGCCATGTGTGCTCAGACTGCACGAGCACCTCGCGCGCACCTTCCCGTACGCGTTCCGCATCACGATCGCGGACAACGCTTCCACGGACACCACCCCCCAGGTGGCCGCGCGGCTGGAGGCGGAGATTCCCGAGGTCAAGTCCTTCCGGTTGGAGCAGAAGGGGCGCGGCCGGGCGCTGCGCACCGTCTGGTCCGCGTCGGACGCCCCGATCCTCGCGTACATGGACGTCGACCTGTCCACCGACCTCAACGCGCTGCTGCCGCTGGTGGCGCCGCTGATCTCGGGTCACTCCGACCTGGCGATCGGTTCCCGGCTGTCCCGCTCGTCGCGTGTGGTGCGCGGCGCCAAGCGGGAGTTCATCAGCCGTACGTACAACCTGATCCTGCGGGGTTCGCTGCAAGCCCGCTTCTCCGACGCGCAGTGCGGCTTCAAGGCGATCCGCCGTGATGTGGCTCAGGTGCTGCTGCCCCTGGTCGAGGACAGCGGCTGGTTCTTCGACACCGAGATGCTGGTGCTCGCCGAGCGTGCCGGACTCCGGATCCACGAGGTGCCGGTCGACTGGGTCGACGACCCGGACTCGACGGTGCACATCGTGAAGACCGCGACCGACGACCTCAAGGGGGTGTGGCGGGTAGGAAGGGCTCTCGCCACGGGATCGCTGTCGCTGGACCGGCTCGCCCGGCCCTTCGGGGACGACCCCCGCGATCGTGAACTGGCCGACGTGCCCAAGGGCCTGGCCCGCCAGCTGGTCGGATTCTGCGTGGTCGGCGGTCTGTCCACGCTCTTCTATCTGCTGCTCTACAGCGGCTTCCGTTCGTTCACCGGCTCGCAGATCGCCAACGCGCTCGCCCTGCTGGTCTCGGCGGTCGCCAACACGGCGGCCAACCGGCGCCTGACCTTCGGGGTACGCGGCCGGGGCGGCGCCGTCCGCCACCAGGCACAGGGCCTGGTCGTCTTCGGTATCGGACTCGCCCTCACCAGCGGCTCGCTGGCCGCGCTGAACGCGGCGACCTCCAGCCCCGCGCACGCCACCGAGCTGGCGGTCCTCATCGCCGCCAACCTCGCGGCGACGGTCCTGCGGTTCCTGCTCTTCCGCGCCTGGGTGTTCCCGGACCGGCGCGACGCCGACGCGGAGTCGACCGTCGTCGCGTCCCACGCCCCGTCCTCGCCCACCTACTCGACGGCGCTTCCGCACCACCAGGGCCACCACCAGGGCCACCATCCGGGCCAGTACCAGGGCCAGTACGAGGGCCAGTACCAGGGCCAGCACTCGCCGCAGCCCCAGCGCCCCCCGGCGCCCGCGGCTCCGTACGACACAGCCCAGTTCCGCGCCGGCGAAGCCGCGGACCGTACCTGGGGGGACTCGACCATGCAGATGCAGGCCGTGCGCCCGCACGATCACGATCCGAGGAACGCACGATGACCACTCAGCCCGATACGACGTATCAGGGGGACGCGAGCCCCTCCTGGGGACCGCCGCCGAACAGTACGGCGGTGCGGGAACCCGCGCTTCCCGGCGCCCCGGCACCCGGATCCGGCGATCCCGAGCAGCCGTTCCTCCGCAGACTCTGGCGCGGCCGGCCCGAGGACCCGCGCTGGACGCGTCCCGCGTTCCTCGGCCTGCTGGCCGCCACCGGGCTGCTGTACCTGTACAACCTGAGCTCCTCCGGATACGCCAACTCCTTCTACTCGGCGGCCGTCCAGGCCGGCAGCAAGAGCTGGAAGGCGTTCTTCTTCGGCTCCCTCGACTCGGCCAACGCCATCACCGTCGACAAGCCCCCGGCCTCGCTGTGGCCGATGGAGCTGTCGGTGCGGATCTTCGGCCTCAACTCGTGGGCGATCCTCGTCCCCGAGGTGCTGATGGCCATCGCCACGGTCGCCGTGCTGTACGCGGCGATCCGCCGCCGGTTCAGCCCCGCGGCCGGTCTGATCGCGGGCGCGGTGCTCGCGCTGACCCCCGTCGCGGCGCTGATGTTCCGGTTCAACAACCCGGACGCGATACTCGCGCTCCTGATGACCGTCTCGGTCTACTTCGTGATCCGCGCCCTGGAGGACGGCCGCACCAAGTGGCTGCTCTGGGCCGGTGCCGCGGTCGGCTTCGCCTTCCTGACGAAGACCCTCCAGGCCTTCCTGATCCTTCCGGCCCTCGCCGCGCTGTACGCGGTCTGCGCGCCGGTGAAGCTGAAGAAGCGCCTGGGACAGCTCGCCCTCGCGGGTGTGGCGATGGTCGTCGCGGGCGGCTGGTGGGTCGCCATCGTCGAGCTGTGGCCGGCCTCCTCGCGCCCGTACATCGGCGGCTCGCAGAACAACTCCTTCCTGGAGCTGACCTTCGGTTACAACGGTCTCGGCCGCATCAACGGCGAGGAGACCGGCAGCGTCGGCGGCGGTGGCGGTGGCGGTGGCGGCGGCACCGGCCAGTGGGGTGAGACCGGCTGGAACCGGATGTTCAACTCCGAGATCGGCGGTCAGATCTCGTGGCTGCTGCCCGCCGCGCTGATCCTCTTCGTCGCGGGCCTGTGGCTCACCCGCAAGGCCAAGCGCACCGACCTGGTCCGCGGCTCGTTCCTCGCCTGGGGCGGCGCGCTGCTGATGACCGGCCTCATCTTCAGCTTCATGGCGGGCATCTTCCACCAGTACTACACGGTGGCCCTGGCTCCTTACATCGCCGCCCTGATCGGCATGGGCGCCACCGTCCTGTGGGAGGAGCGGACGAAGGTCTGGGCCTCGCTGACCCTCGCGGGCGCCGTCGTGGCGAGTGCGGTCTGGGGCTATGTGCTCCTCAACCGCACCTCGGACTACCTGCCCTGGCTGAAGTGGTTCGTCCTCGTCGGCGGCCTGGCCGGCGCGCTGGGCCTGGTCTTCGCGGCCAAGCTGGGCCGTCGGCTCGCTCTCGCGGCGGTCGGCCTGAGCTTCGTGGCCTCGGTCGCGGGTCCGACGGCGTACACGCTGAGCACGGTGAACACCGGTCACACGGGTTCGATCGTCACGGCCGGTCCGGCCGGCGCCGGCATGGGCGGCCGTGGTGGTGGTCCCGGCGGCGGCGGTGGCGGCATGCGCGGCGGGTTCCCCGGAGCCGGCCAGAACCAGCAGGGCGGCACCGGCAACACCCAGCAGGGAGGCGGTCCGCAGGGCGGCGGTCAGCAGGGCGGCGGCATGGGCCAGCCCCCGACCGGCGGCTTCGGCGGCAACCAGCAGAACGGCAACGGCAACGGCAACGCCCAGGGCCAGAACCAGCAGGGCGGCATGCCCGGCGGCGGTCAGACGGGCGAGCGCGGCGGCATGGGCGGCGGCATGGGCGGTCTGCTCAGCGGTGCCAGCGTCAGCTCCGCGGCCAAGAAGCTGCTGGAGACCGACGCCGACAGCTACACCTGGGCCGCGGCGGCCATCGGCGCGCAGAACGCGGCGAGCTACCAGCTCTCCACCGGCGACCCGGTGATGGCGATCGGCGGCTTCAACGGCAGCGACCCGTCACCGACGCTGGCCCAGTTCAAGGAGTACGTGGCGGACGGCAAGATCCACTACTTCATCTCCAGCGGCACGGGCGGCGGGATGGGCGGCAGCAGCTCCGGCACCTCCTCGGGGATCAGCAGCTGGGTGGAGAAGAACTTCACGAAGGTCACCGTGGGTTCGTCCACCTTCTACGACCTGACGAAGAAGTCCGGCAGCTGACCGTCTCCTGACGGTTCCCACAAGGCGGTCGAGGCGGTGGCCGGGGCGAGAGCCCCGGCCACCGCCTTAGTGCGTTGTACGGCGTACAGGGACTGTTCTACGGTGTACAGCATGTCCACCTCCCCGGCTCCCGAGGTCCCCCAGGGCCACCCCCAGCGCTGGCTGATCCTCGGTGTCATCTGCCTCGCGCAGCTCACCGTCCTGCTCGACAACACCGTGCTGAACGTGGCGATCCCCTCCCTCACCCGGGAGCTGGGCGCGGCGACCTCCGACATCCAGTGGATGATCAACGCCTACTCGCTGGTGCAGTCCGGGCTGCTGCTCACCGCGGGCAGCGCGGCCGACCGCTACGGCCGCAAGAAGATGCTGATCGCGGGGCTCGCGCTGTTCGGCGTCGGTTCCCTGATCGCCGGACTCGCCGACTCCACCGGGCAGCTGATCGCCGCGCGGGCCGGGATGGGTGTGGGCGGCGCGCTGCTGCTGACCACGACCCTCGCCGTGGCGATGCAGATCTTCTCGCCCGAGGAGACCCCGAAGGCGATCGGCATCTGGAGCGCGGTGAACGCGCTGGGCTTCGCGGTCGGCCCCCTTCTCGGCGGCTTCATGCTGAACCACTTCTGGTGGGGCGCGATCTTCCTGATCAACCTGCCGGTGGCGGCGCTGGGGCTGGTCGCGGTCATCGCCCTCGTGCCCGAGTCGAAGAATCCGAGCGGCGACCGGCCCGACGCCCTGGGCGCCGTACTCTCCACGATCGGCATGACCTCGCTCGTGTACGCGATCATCTCGGGGCCGGAGCACGGCTGGACCTCGGGCAGGGTGCTGCTGACCGCGGCCGTGGCGGTGGCCGTGCTGGGGGCCTTCGCGTACTGGGAGAGCCGGATCCCGTACCCCATGCTGGACCTGCACTTCTTCCGGGACCGGCGCTTCACGGGCGCGGTCGCCGGGGCGGTGCTCATCACCTTCGGCATGGGCGGCGCGCTGTTCCTGCTCACCCAGCACCTCCAGTTCGTCCTCGGGTACGGGGCGTTGGAGGCGGGCCTGCGGACGGCCCCGCTCGCGCTCTCGGTGGTGGCGCTGAACTTCTCGGGGCTGTCGGCGAAGTGGACGGCGAAGCTGGGCGCGCCGGTGTCGATCGCGCTCGGCATGGCGCTGATGTCCGGCGGACTGGTGTCGATCGCGACGCTCGCCGCCGACGGCTACGGCGGCACGCTCGTCGGCCTGCTCCTCATCGGCGCGGGCTGCGCGCTCGCCAACCCCGCGATGGCGTACGCCATCATGAGCGCGATCCCCCCGGCGAAGGCGGGCGTGGGCGCGGGCATCAACGGCACGCTCGCCGAGTTCGGCAACGGCCTGGGCGTGGCGGTGCTCGGCGCGGTCCTCAACTCCCGCTTCGCCGCGCTGATCCCGGTCGCGGCGTCCTCGCTGCCGGCGGCGCTGGCGTCGGCGGGATCGGCCGAGGAGCGCGGACGGATCACGGACGCGTTCTCATCGGGCCTGGAGACCAGCCAGCTGGTGGGCGCGGTGGCCGTGCTGCTCGGCGGACTGCTGGCGGCGGCGTTGCTGCGCCGGGCGGAGCGGGCAGACTCCGCGGTGGCGGCGTCCGCGTAGCGCCCGCTTAGCATCAGGGAGGGGGCGGATCCGGGTATTCCGGAACCGCGCCCGCCGAAGTCCGAAGTCCGAAGTCTGAAGTCCGACAGCAGCGAGAAGGTGCGCCATGGTGAGGGCAGCCGACCGGGCCGAGCGTCCGGCACGGACCAGCGTCTGGCTGGAGGGCAAGGTGCCCCGGGGCGGCGGGGCGCGCGGCGGGCAGCCGTCGGGGCTCGACCGGGAGCGCATCACCCGGGCGACGATGCGGCTGCTGGACGCGGAGGGGCTGGCCAAGTTCTCGATGCGCCGGCTCGCGGCGGAGCTGAACGTCACGGCGATGTCCGTGTACTGGTACGTCGACACCAAGGACGATCTGCTCGAACTCGCCCTGGACGCGGCCTTCGGCGAGCTGCGGTTGCCGGCGGCCGACGCGGACGAGGACTGGCGCGAGCAGCTGCGGGCGCTGGCCACGGAGTACCGGGGGCTGCTGGTGCGCCATCCCTGGCTGTCCCCGCTGGCCGGCACGTACCTCAACATCGGCCCGCACTCGCTGGACTTCTCCCTCACGGTCCAGCGGGTGATCCGCCGCACCGGGCTGCCGGCGCACGGGCAGATGGGCGCGATCTCGGCGGTCTTCCAGTTCGTGTACGGCTTCGGCACGATCGAGGGCCACTTCATCGAGCGCTGCTCGGCGGCCGGGATGAGCCAGGACGACTACTTCCGCCAGGCCATGAGCGCGGTGACCGAGGCCCCCGAAGTCGGCGAGGCCGTCCACCAGTCCGCGGACCTCATGGAGGCCCGCGGCGGCGACACGGTGGAGGAGATGAGGGAACGGGACTTCACCTTCGCCCTGGAGACCTTGATCGCGGGCATCGAGGCGATGGTGGAACGCGGCTGACCGCCCACGGCCGGACCGCCCGGGGGACCGGACCGCCTACGGCCGGCCCGTCCACGGCGACGGACGGGCGCCCTACTCCTGCGAAGCGAGCCGCGCCGGGAAGCCCCCCGTCGCCACCGGTCCCCAGCGTTCGGGGGTGATCCGGATGATGGACTTGCCCTGCTTGATCATCGCCTCCCGGTACTCGTCCCAGTCGGGGTGCTCCCCGGCGATGTTCCGGTAGTACTCCACCAGTGGCTCGACGGAGTCGGGGGTGTCGAGGACCTCGGCCGTGCCGTCGATCTGGACCCACGGCCCGTTCCAGTCGTCGCTCAGCACGATCAGGCTGACCTGCTCGTCCCGCCTGGCGTTGCGCGTCTTGGCGCGCTCGGGGTAGGTCGAGACGACGATGCGCCCGGAGTCGTCGACCCCGCAGGTCAGGGGCGAACCCTGGGGGCTCCCGTCGGTGCGGCGCGTCAGCAGGATCGCGCGGTGGCGGGGACGTACGAATTCCAGCAACTCGTCCAGCGATACGGAGGTGTTCGTCGCGATGTTCGGTGCCATGCGGGCAGCTTAGGGTCCCCGGCTGCCGGTGCCGGGCTGCCGCTCCCGGTGAGGGTGACCCTGCTGGGCCTACGCCTGCGGCAGCGTGTCGCCCTGTACCGCCTGGATGTCCAGCTCCACCTTCAGCGTCGTACCGATCGCCGTGATGCCCGCCTGGATCACCTGGTTGTAGTTCATCGCGAAGTCCTCGCGCCGCAGTTCCGCCGTGGCCCGGAAGGCCGCCCGCGTACCGCCCCACGGGTCCGAGCCCGTGCCCAGATAGGCGAGGTCCAGGTCGACCGGCCGTACGACCCCGTGCATGGTCAGTTCGCCGTGCACCGTCCAGCGGTCGGAACCGGCCGCGCCGATGCCCGTCGAGCGATAGGTGATCTGCGGGTACGTCTCCACGTCCAGGAAGTCCGGCGACTTCAGGTGCCCGTCACGCATGGCGTTGCCCGTGTCGATGGACGCGGCGCCGATGACGGCCTCCACGCGGGACTTCGCCACGTCGTCGGGCGCGATCTCGATGCGGCCCGCGAACTCGGTGAACCGGCCGTGCACGCTGGAGATCCCCAGGTGCTGGGCGACGGCACCGACGGAGGAGTGCGCCGGGTCGATGGTCCAGGCGCCGGGCGGCGGCAGTTCGGTGCCGCCCTGCCGAGCCAGCGTCACAGTGCCGACCTCGGCCCGGCCGCTCGCCGTGACGATGGCGCTCGACGCGGCCGGCGCGTACCCCACGGCGGTGACGATCACGGTGTGGGCGCCGGGCGCCAGCGCGGTCCCGTCGCGGACGACGCCCTCCCCGTCGGCCTCGGCGCGCACCACCTGGGCGCCCGTCATATCGGTCACCGTGACGACCGCGTGCGACACGGCCCATCCGTCCCGGGTGCGGATCCGTGCGGTCAGTCCCATCGTGTGCTCTCCCTCTAAATCCTTGGAAATCCCCGTGAAACGCTCAAAAAAATCCGGCCCGCGGGGGCGCACCTCCGCTCAGAGCGCGCCCCCACGAGCCGGGGTCCTGCCTACTCGCCCGGGTGGGAGAGCGCGATGTCGTGGTCGTCGACGCCGCGGCCGCCCACCGTCAGGGCCGTCGCCACCGGCGGGTAGCCCGTCGCGATGACGGTGTACTCGCCGCTGTCCAGGTCGGTGAAGGCGTACGCGCCGTCCGCACCGGTCCTGGCCGTGCCGACCACGTTGCCGGCCGCGTCGACCAGCGTGACCCGCGCGTCGCCGAGCGGCCCGCCCGGTGCCCGGACGACACCCTGGACCTGCGCGCCGGAGCTGAGCTCGACCTCGACCCGGGTGACCCCGGTGCCGCCGACCTCGACGGGCAGGGCGAGCGGACGGTGACCCGCCGCGTTCACGGCGACCGTCACGGCGCCCGGCACCAGCTCGGCGAACGAGAACTCGCCCTGCTCACCGGTCGTCCCGGTGGCCAGCACATCGCCCCGCACATCGGTCACGATGACCATGGCGTCCTTGACCGGGGTCCCGGTCTCGACGGCCCGCACGACCCCGCTGAGGCCGCTGGTGCCGCTCAGCAGGATGTCGTACGCGACCGGCTCGTCGTTCACGACGATCGTGGAGGCCTGCGGCTGGAAGCCGTCGGCGGAGGCGATCAGGACGTACGAGCCCGTGCCCGGCGCGTCCACCGCGTAGGAGCCGTCGAACTGCGCGACCGACCGGCCGAGCTGCCGTCCCGCGAGCGAGATCAGCGTCACCGCGGCCTGCGGGACGGGGGCGCTCTCGGTGCCGCGGACGTAGCCGCGTACCGGGATCCCGCCGAAGGCCTGCTCACCCGGGCCGGCGGCCATCGTGGCGACCGCGGACAGCGGCTGCGTGCCCTCGGGACCGGCCTCGGTGGTGGCGACGGCCCAGCTGGGGACCTTCTCCTGTTCCTGCGCCGCGCCGGACGCCGTGGCGGCCTCGGTGGCCTCCGCGACCTCGGGGGTTCCGGTGACACCGGTCGGCGTCGCCGCCTCGGCGTTGGCCTGAGCGGCCTGCGCCAGACCGCCGGAGGTCCGCAGCGGAACCTCCTTGATGAAGAGGGTGACGACGAAGGCCAGCAGCGCCAGGCAGGAGGCGATCAGGAAGACGTCCGCGATGCCGTGCCCGTACGCGCTCTCCATCACGGTGCGCAGCGGCGCGGGCAGCTTGTCCATGTCCGGGATGCTGCTGGAGGAGCTGGACCCGGCGGCCGCGGCCGCGTACTTCGGGCCGAGGTCGGTCAGGCCGTCCTTGACGTAGTCGGTGATCCGGTTGGCCATGACCGCGCCGAGCGCGGAGACACCGATCGCACCGCCGAGGGACCGGAAGAAGGTGACGGTCGAGCTGGCCGAGCCGAGGTCCTCGGGGGCCACCTGGTTCTGCGTCGACAGCACCAGGTTCTGCATCATCATGCCGATGCCTAGACCCATGACCGCCATGAAGATCGCGATCTTCCAGTAGTCCGTGTCGTAGCGGATCGTGCCCAGCAGGCCGAGGCCCGCCGTGACCAGGACGCCACCGCTGACCAGCCAGGCCTTCCACTTGCCGGTCTTGGTGATGACCTGGCCGGAGACGGTGGAGGAGATGAACAGGCCACCGATCATCGGGATGGTCATCACGCCCGACATGGTCGGGGACTTGTCGCGGGCCAGCTGGAAGTACTGGCTGAAGAACACCGTGCCGGTGAACATCGCGACACCCACGAAGAGCGAGGCGATGGAGGAGAGGGTGATGGTGCGGTTGCGGAACAGCCGCAGCGGGATGATCGGCTCGCTCGCCTTGGCCTCGACCAGCACGAACAGCAGCCCGAGGACGATCGCGCCGCCGACCATCGCGTAGGTCTGCCACGAGATCCAGTCGTACTTGTCACCGGCGAAGGTGACCCAGACCAGCAGCAGCGAGACCGCCGCGGAGATGAAGAACGCGCCGCCCCAGTCGACCTTCACGTCCCGCTTCACGACGGGCAGGTGCAGGGTCTTCTGGAGCACGATCAGCGCGATGACCGCGAACGGCACACCGACGTAGAAGCACCAGCGCCAGCCGAGCCACGAGGTGTCGGTGATGACACCGCCGAGCAGCGGGCCGCCGACGGTGGCGACGGCGAAGGTCGCGCCGAGGTAGCCGGAGTAACGGCCCCGCTCGCGCGGGGAGATCATCGCGGCCATCACGATCTGGGCGAGGGCGGAGAGACCGCCGACGCCGACGCCCTGGACCACCCGGCAGGCGATGAGCGTGCCGGCGTTCTGGGACAGACCCGCGGCGGCCGATCCCAGCACATAGATGACGAGGGCTATCTGGACGAGTGCCTTCTTGCTGTACAGGTCGGCGAGCTTGCCCCACAGGGGCGTGGTCGCGGTCATGGACAGCAGCGCGGCGGTGACGACCCAGGTGTAGGCGGACTGGCCGCCGCCCAGGTCACCGATGATCTCGGGCAGGGCGTTGGAGACGATCGTCGACGACAGGATCGCGACGAACATGCCGAGCAGGAGACCGGAGAGGGCCTCCATGATCTGCCGGTGCGTCATCGGGGCGCCGTCGGGACCGCCTCCGTGCTTGGCGTGAGAGCCCCGCACACCGGCTGGTGTGGTCGTTGCCATGGGCTTCCTTTTCTTACGTGTCTTATGCGGGTGTACGGGTGGTCGGAACGGGCGGGCCGACTACGTCGTCGGCCTCCGTCGAATACGGGTGCGGGGGCCGCAGCGTGGAGCGGCAGTCGCCGAAGCTCTCGCGCAGCCGGGCCATGAGCTGGATGAGCAGACCGACCTCGTCGTCGGACCAGTCGCTCAGCCGTTCGGCCAGGAGCTGCGACGAGCGCCGGGACAGCTCGCCCAGCTGCTCCTTTCCCGCAGCGGTGAGGTGCAGGATGCGCGAGCGCTTGTCCGCGGGGTCGGGGGACCGTTCGATCCAGCCCCGGTCCGCGACGTGGGTGACATGGCGGCTGGTCACCGACATGTCCACGGCGAGCAGCTCGGCGAGCCTGCTCATCCGCATGTCGCCGTGGCGGCCGAGCAGCGTGAGCACGGCGGCCGAGCCGCCGGGACAGTCGTGCGGCAGGATCCGCGTCATGTCCCGCTTCACGGCACCGAAGGCGCTGAGCTGACGGGCCAGTTCCTCGTACTGCGTCTGCTCGGCCATCACACCTCCCGTATTCGTTGCTTAGGGCAACCATAGGAAAGTTGGTTGCCGCAGGCAAACTAAATAGGGTCTTCAGGGATAAAAACTTGGCAAAGGCAAGTATTGGCAGGCGTAAAGCCGCAGGTGGGGAGGTCAGGAGCGGTCGATCGACGCCCTGCCCGTCCCGTGGCCGAGGGCGAGGACGTCCGGCCCGGCAGGGGCCCCACTTGGGTAGTCCCCGCGTATTCGCTAGGGTCCTGGGCCATGGCTAACACCCAGGGCCCCGAGGGCAACTACGACCCCGCCGGCAGCACCCAGATGTTCCGTGCCTTCGTCGACGAGGGCCCGCAGGGCCGTCAGCAGCCGCAGGCGCCCGCTCCCGCCGGACCCCGCCTCGGCCTGATCGTCGGCATCGTCGTCGCCGTGGTGGTCGTCGCGGCCGTCGCCTGGCTCGCGCTGAAGTAATCGTCCGGGCGGCCGGGCCGGCGGCAGCTCACTCCCCCTGGACGGACACGTCCCGGGTCTCGATGTGCATGCCCAGCGGTACGCGCCAGGCGTCGACGCACACCGTCCAGGTCTTCTTCCGGGTGGCGCCGGCGGCGATCGGGACGGGCAGGTCCTCGGTGGACTCGATCGTCGCCCAGTCGATCCCGAGCGCCCCGATGATGTGCGTACCGAAGGTCACCGTGCCCGAACGCGCCGCGCCGCCACCGGTGTTGTGAAAGGAAACGGTCACCTTCTCGCACCACCGCTTGTCGGACGCTTCGCGCACGGGAGTACTCACGCTCAGCGCGGCGGGCCCGCCGAGCGTCGCACTCCCGCCCGTCGACGTGCCGCCACCGCCGCCGCCCCCGCCCCCGCCGCCGGACGACACCGACGGGGTCGGCGAACCTCCGTGCGCACGACCGGGGTCGGCACGGCCGCCCGACGGCGCGGAACCGGAGCCTTCCGGCGCACCGGACGCGGACGGCCCCGAACCGCCTTCGCCGCCGGGTGAGTTGCCGTCGGCCGCCGAAGACTTTCGGCCGGGGCTGCCGGAGACGGACGCACCGTCCAGCGGCACCAGCGTCACATCCCCCGTAGGAGCCGCCGCCCCGGACGCCCGGGGTGTGTCCCCGGGGCCCACCGCGGCATACCCCCCGCCGCCCCCGCCGTTTCCGCACGCGGCCAGTACGGCTCCCAGGCAGACCAAAGCCGCCGAGGCGCCCGCAAGAGCGCCTCGGCGGCCATGTGTCGGTGCTGCACCCGGCCTACGGCCAGGCCCTCCGCTCAGTCCTCGACTCAGCCTTTGACTCGGCCCTCGACGCATCGCGCCAGTGTGGCTGACGATCCGTCAATTTTGAACCCTCAGGCACCTGTACGGCCTCTCAGGCACCTGCGGGTCCGCGAGGCCTCAGTCGGAGATGAGGCCTTCCCGCAGCTGGGCCAGCGTGCGGGTCAGCAGGCGGGAGACGTGCATCTGTGAGATGCCGACCTCCTCGCCGATCTGCGACTGCGTCATGTTGGCGAAGAACCGCAGCATGATGATGCGGCGCTCGCGCGGCGGCAGCTTGGCGAGCAGCGGCTTGAGCGACTCGCGGTACTCCACGCCCTCCAGTGCCGTGTCCTCGTAGCCGAGGCGGTCGGCCAGCGAGCCCTCGCCGCCGTCGTCCTCGGGGGCCGGGGAGTCGAGGGAGGAGGCGGTGTAGGCGTTGCCCACCGCCAGTCCGTCGACCACGTCTTCCTCGGACACGCCGAGGACGGCGGCGAGTTCGGCGACCGTCGGCGAGCGGTCCAGCTTCTGGGAGAGCTCGTCGCTCGCCTTGGTGAGGGCCAGGCGCAGCTCCTGGAGGCGGCGCGGCACGCGGACCGACCACGACGTGTCCCGGAAGAAGCGCTTGATCTCGCCCACGACCGTCGGCATCGCGAACGTCGGGAACTCGACGCCGCGTTCGCAGTCGAAGCGGTCGATCGCCTTGATCAGGCCGATGGTGCCGACCTGGACGATGTCCTCCATCGGCTCGTTGCGGCTGCGGAAGCGGGCTGCCGCGTACCGTACGAGCGGGAGGTTCAGTTCGATGAGGGTGTCCCGGACGTACGCGCGCTCCGGGCTGCTCTCGTCGAGTGCGGCGAGCCGCAGGAAGAGGGAGCGGGACAGGGTGCGGGTGTCGATGGCCCCCGAGGTCTGCGGAGCCGGGACTTCCGTGGCCGGAAGGTCCGGGGCCGGAAGGGTCGGGGCTTCCGAGGCCGGGACGGCCGGGACGTCATGAAGCACGTCGGGCGCGGATTCGCTCTTCGTGAGCGTGAGCACCTTCGAGCTGCCCTGGTCTGCGGACATGCCACCCCCTTTGGGTCGCGGACGGTCGCGGCGGACGCTCCCGTCGGAGGAACGCAGCCTCCACCTGAATACCGGAGGCGAGGCCGCGGCAAACGCGCTTCCGGCAGAATGTCACATGTCGGCAACACGCTGTAGTGACATGTCGACATGGAGAGGGTGAATACGCCCTGGATAAAGGGGGTCTGACGGTTTATCAGCGCAGAACTGTCGGGAAGAGCGCCGATGAGCGATTCGCTCTTGTCGGTTACGCCTCGATCCTGTTTGCGGATCGCAGTCGCGCGAAGCTACGGGCGAGCAGCCTTGACACATGCATCTGGGAGACACCCAGTTCGGCGCTGATCTGGGACTGCGTCAGATTGCTGTAGTAGCGCAGGAGGAGGATGCGCTGTTCGCGCTCGGGCAGCTGTACGAGGAGATGCCGTACGAGGTCGCGGTGCTCGACCCCGTCGAGGGCCGGGTCCTCGTAGCCGAGCCGGTCGAGGAGTCCCGGCAGCCCGTCGCCCTCCTGGGCCGCCTCCAGTGAGGTCGCGTGGTACGAGCGTCCGGCCTCGATGCAGGAGAGCACCTCCTCCTCGGTGATGCGCAGCCGCTCGGCGATCTCGGCCGTGGTCGGGGAGCGCCCGAAGGCGGTCGTCAGGTCCTCGGTCGCGCTGTTCACCTGCACCCACAGTTCGTGCAGCCGGCGCGGGACGTGGACCGTACGGACGTTGTCGCGGAAGTACCGCTTGATCTCGCCCACGACGGTCGGCATCGCGAAGGTCGGGAACTGCACGCCCCGGTCGGGGTCGAAGCGGTCGATCGCGTTGATCAGGCCGATGGTGCCGACCTGGACGACGTCCTCCATCGGCTCGTTGCGGCTGCGGAAGCGGGCGGCCGCGTAGCGGACGAGCGGGAGGTTGGCCTCGATGAGCGCCCCGCGGACGCGGCTGTGTTCCGGACTGCCCGGACGCAAGTCCTTGAGCTGGGCGAAGAGCACCTGGGTGAGGGCGCGGGTGTCGGCGCCGCGGCGCTTCTCGGGGGCGGCGGCGGTGTCCTGGAACTGGGTGGGAGCGGGGGTCTGAACGGGGGTCTGAACGGGGGTGGCGGCCTGGGCGGGGGCGGTGGCGGGTAGGACGGAGGGGGCCGGAGCGGGAGCCGGAGCACCTTCCTGGGGTGGCGCAGTACTGGCCGACAAGGTCAACGCCACCTCTTCATCCGTCAACGCATCCGTCAACTCACCGTCAAAAGCGGTCATAGCATCACAAGACATGTGCACTGTGTGCAAGCACCGCATAACTCCGTGTTGAAGGCGAGTTGGGCGTGTTATGGGGCGTAGGGCGCGCAAAAGCCCCCGGCCGGTTCGGCGGAGGGCTTGTGCGGGCTTGTCCGGGGGCGCTCAGAACTCGTAGTCGGCGATCACCCACGTGGCGAACTCCCGCCACAGTGCGACGCCCGCCTGGTGTGCCGGGTGCTCCAGATAGCGCTTGAGGGCGTCCGTGTCCTCGACCGCCGAATTGATCGCGAAGTCGTACGCGATGGGCCGGTCGGTGATGTTCCAGTCGCACTCCCAGAAGCGCAGCTCGTCGATCTGACCGCCGAGGGCGCGGAAGGCGCGTACGCCCTCCACGACGCGCGGGTCGTCGCGCTCGACGCCCTCATTGAGCTTGAAGAGGACCAAGTGGCGGATCACGGGTGCTCCCAGGGGTGCGACGTCGGCCGCCCGGCTCCGGGGAGCCTCAGTTCTTGGCCCCGTCGGCGATCCATGACATGAAGTCGCCGATGGCCTGAGCGGCATTGGAGATGCCCTCGAACCCTATCTGGACATAGTCGGCCGCTTTGGCCGGGTCTGTGATGATCACGTAGAGCACGAAGACCACGAGCACATAGAGAGCGATCTTCTTCGACTGCACCGCCACCGCGGCCTCCCCCGTCTCCTGCGCCCCGCGGGGCCCGGTTGCCGCCGGTGAGTGTAACCCGGGCATGTGTTCGGAGGCCCCTAAAGGATCACGTGTCCACCACGTCCTCACCGCGCCTTTGCGGACCAACGCGCGGAGGGCGGAGGACCCTTGCCGGGCCGTGTGCCGGGCCGTGCGGGGGACAGGGGCGGCTGAGGGCCGGCCGGCGGTGGGGGGTGGGGGCGGACACGGGGCGCGGCAGGGAATCCGGGGGCCCGGTCCCGTCCCGGACGCACGAAGGGCCCCGTCTTTCGACGGGGCCCTTCACAAGCGGTAGCGGAGGGATTTGAACCCTCGGTGACTTGCGCCACACTCGCTTTCGAGGTCTGTTCGTGCTGGTCAGAGCGCGATACGCGCGTGTTCAGGGGCGTTCATTTCGGTACTGGCGCCGTGCCCGAGGGTCGGTTTGAACGACCCTGGACGACTCTGAGCAGCAATGAATGAGACGGAAAGTGAGACGGGCGGAGTCTCGGTGGGGCACCCAACCCCGCCCCCCGTTTGCACTGGTCAATGGGCGCAAGCTGGAGCGGTTCCAGCCGCAGGCACCTCCGCCCCGCCTGGTGAAGCTTTACGGCTCCTGCGCCGCTTCTGCGCACTCCGGGTGGCCTTGAACAATGCTGCGGAGATGCCGGAGGAGAGTACTGCGAAAGCGACCCAGGCTGTCGTCGCCGGCCCGTTCGCAGCCTGCGCGGAGAAGATGACGGCGGCGTAGCATCCGGCGGTGCTTATGAAGAGCACCCCGCACAGGGTGAACCCGGCGGCCTCTAGGCGACGCTGAATCCGGTCTAGCTCCTTGAGCCGGGATGCGACTTGTGTAGGGGAGAGGCCATTACACACAGCAGCCTCCGGTGGCGGCGGCCCTCGCGGTGTAGTTCCAGGGGTGACGAGCCGTGACCTGCGTCTCGTCAGTCTGGCACTTTCTAGGTGCATCACTACGATGGGACATGGGTGACGACTCCTCTGGAGATCGGCTGAAGACCCGGCGGCCCCCTGTTCGCAGCAGGGGGCCGCAGCCGTTTCAGGGCTGCGGCTGGCCACCGTGAAGACCCCTGTAGGGACCTCCTGCACTGATGACAGCGAAGCGCGACGAGGGAATCAAGGAACGTGTGATGCGTCACAATTGTTCAACTAGGCCATCGAAAATTGCCCGTCACTGCCCGTAGTGCAGCGCAGGTCAGGCCGTACGGCTCGCCGAAGTGCAGTGTCGTCGGCGGAGTGGCCAATACCCCTACCTCGGCCCCGGGTCAAGCCGAATCGTCGGGGGTAGGCCATCTTGCGTGATGCAGATCACACAGTGGGCCGGATTGTCGCTCGCATGGTGGTGCACCGAGAGGTCCTAGCCCCTCGGGGCTGGTGGCGTCAGACCTCTTGTGAGCGCAAGGAAAAGACGGCGGCAACGTAAAAGATTAACCCTCTGCGCACCCAGGGCCGGAGGCGTCCAGAGCCGCGATTACGGCCGCAGTATCGCCGTCGTACACGAGGTGCGGTTCGTCTGCCTGAGGGGGGATGAACCGGGTGCGGTACCGCTGGAGGTCGCTCTCCGAGAAGTAGATCGAGTTGGGATCTTTCGCGTGGAACTCGTTGCGCTTGCTGATCCTCGCCCACAGCTCGTCATGGCTGGCTGCGAGGTAGACCAGCACAGGAGTGGCACCGGCGTCGAGGGCGATGTCTCGCCATCTCGCCAGCTGTCCGCGAGCTGGAGCAGCAACGCGACGCCAAGAGCATCCGAAAGGCGGGGCGTCCCTGGACGGTCAAGACGTGGCTGACGCACTGGGTCGAGAACATTGCCCCGCTCGCAGTCAACGAGAACACCATGGTCGGGTACGGCGTCGCCGTGCGGAAGCACCTGATCCCCGCCCTCGGTGCTCACCGGCTGGACAAACTCAAGCCCGAGTACATCGAGGCTTTCTACGGGCGCATGGTCGCCGACGGCCGGAAGGCGGGGACGATCCACCAGATTCACCGCACCTTCCGCACCGCGCTGAACGAAGCGGTACGGCGCGGCCACCTTGCCCGGAACCCCGTCCAACTCGCCAAGTCCCCGCGCGTCAGCGAAGAGGAGATCGAGCCCTACACCGTCGAAGAAGTACAGCGGCTCTTGCGGGCGGCCGACTACCGCAGGAACTCCGCCCGGTGGGCCGTCGCCCTCGCCCTCGGACTCCGGCAGGGTGAGGCGCTCGGACTCAAGTGGGCGGACGTCGACCTTGACCGGGGCGTGCTCATGGTCCGGCGGAGCCGCCGCCGACCGCGCTACGCCCACGGGTGCGGGGACACCTGCGGGAGGAAAGCCGGGTACTGCTCGCAGCGTCAGCGGACCAACCCGGAGACGGCTGACACGAAGTCTCGCGCCGGTCGGCGGGCCGTGGGCTTGCCCTCACAGCTCGTAGACCTGCTGCGGACGCACCAGGCCAAGCAGCAGGCCGAACGAGCGGCGGCCGGCGCCGACTGGACGGACGAAGGATGGCTCTTCGCGACGCCGACCGGGCGCGGCACATCACCCCGGACGGATTACGACGACTGGAAGGAGTTGCTTGACGATGCGAAGGTCCGAGACGGCCGACTGCACGACGCCCGTCACACCGCCGCCACAGTCCTGCTGATCCTCGGAGTCTCGGAGCGGGCCGTCATGGGGCTCATGGGCTGGTCCACCACGGCCATGGCTGCGCGGTACCAGCACATGGTGGACTCAGTTCGCAGCGATGTTGCTCGTCAGCTTGACGGGCTCATCTGGGAGTAGCCGTTTGCCGCAGGGGGCGGTGACGGTCACTGCCCCCTGCTACTGCACAGCCTTGCCGCCCAAGAGCCCGACCATGGCGCCGAAGCCCAGATTTGCGAGGGTCGAGCAGGTGTCCATAGCGGACTTGGCAGCCTCAGTCGGTTTCTCTACGAAGATTCCGATGTAAAGACTGGCAAGGAGTGTGAGCACTGTGATCACGGTCACGCAGATGAAGACCAGCTTGAAGTGCGCGGTTACCGTCGTGACCCCTGGGGCGGCGGCAACCGCTTCTGGCGCTGTCTCAGGTGCCAGAGCTGGGGTGGCAACGTCGGTGCGGGTGTTCGCGAGGCTCTCACTCACCTGACCCACCCCCTGCTCCACCCGGTGTTCCCTGGGTGCTCGAGGACTGCACAGTGGAGACACCACCCGTGAAGGTGCTGATGTTGTAGATGGTGTTTTGACTAGAGGGTGTGTCGTCTGGGGGTACTTCTGGCGTCTCGTCTGAAGGGCCGCTGTTGTCCTGGCGTACGCGTTCGTTCGCCAGGCCTGCCACGCGTACGTACTCGTCAATGGCCGCTGCGACTTCCTTGAGGCTGGGGCCGCTTACTTCAATCCGTTTGCCGTCAACCTCGACGAACATGGATGTTTTCCTCGGGCGGCGGAAGATCGAAGCCAAAAGGTCCCGAACGATGCCGCTTGCTGCCGCAGCAACGATCACCGCTGCCCAGCCAATGAGCAGTGAGATCACTCCAGCATCCATGCTCCGCCCCCCTCAGGCGCCTCGGCGCCTGCATCGGTTCACTCACTGAGAGTGTGCTCCCCGAAAGCTCGATGCACGCCGTTTATAGAGATCTGCCTGCACCCAGCGTCTCGATTGAGACGGGAACTGAGACGGAAGCCGAAGAGGCGCACGGTTCGATGAACCGTGCGCCTCTCCTACCTGCGGTAGCGGAGGGATTTGAACCCTCGGTGACTTGCGCCACACTCGCTTTCGAGGCGAGCTCCTTCGGCCGCTCGGACACGCTACCGAGGGAGACCCTACCCCAAGGGGGGCCGTGGTCTGAAATCCGTATCGGGGGGCCCGGGGTCCGGGTCAGCGTTCGCGGAAGAACTCCGTGAGGAGGCCGGCGCACTCGTCGGCGAGTACGCCCTCGATCACCTCGGGCCGGTGGTTGAGGCGTCGGTCGCGTACGACGTCCCAGAGGGAACCGGCCGCGCCGGCCTTCTCGTCGCGGGCGCCGTAGACGACCCGGTCCACCCGGGACTGTACGAGCGCGCCCGCGCACATCGTGCAGGGCTCCAGCGTCACCACGAGGGTGCAGCCGGACAGCCGCCACCGGCCGAGCCGTTCGGCGGCCCGCCGGACGGCCAGTACCTCCGCGTGCGCCGTCGGATCGCCGGTCGCCTCGCGTTCGTTGTGCCCGCGGGCGATCACCGAACCGTCCGGGGCCAGCACCACGGCCCCGACGGGGACGTCCGCGCTCTCGGCGGCGCGTACGGCCTCCGTCAGGGCGAGCCGCATCGCGGCCCGCCAGGGGTCACGTACCGGATCGGGCCGCTCGGCCGTCCGGGCCGTCTCCTCCGCGTTGCTCACCGGAATTCCAGAGCCTCTCCGGCAGGGCGTCATGCCGCGGCCGCGGGGTCCGGCACGCGCGTCCGCCGTGCTGTCCCGTCCGGGCGCAGCCGGGACCGGGAGCGGGGGAGGCCGAGGGGACATGGCCCTCGCCTCCACCGCCCGGCGGCCGCCCGCGCCGAACCCCGCTCACCCGCGCCAACAGGACGCCGTTGTTCGTACTCCGACGTGTTTCTTTGCCGGAGGTGTTCTTCTCCGACGTGTTCCTTCTCGGGCGTGTTCGTTCTTCGGCGTGTTCGTTCTTCGGCTTGTTTCTTCTCGGACGTGTTGCTTCTCCGAGCGAGGACACGCCCTAGCGGACGGTCTCCAGGACCTCCGCGGCTCCCAGGGCCTCGGCGATCGAGCTGAGAGCGTCGTCGGCGTCGAGAGCGCGCAGCTCCTTCTCGCCGACGCCCAGGTCGTCGAGGATCTGGCTGTCGCCGACGGGGCTGTGCGACACCGCGGCCTCGCCGGTCGCGCCGTCGTCATCGTCGTCGTCGGCGGTGTCCGTGTCGCTGTCGGGTTCACCGTCCTCGGTGCCGTCGAGGTCGAGGGAGTCCAGGTCGGCGACGTCGTCGTCGCCGGGCTCCCGTCCTAGCAGTTCGTCCGTGAGCAGGATCTCGCCGTACGAGCTGCGGGCAGCCGCGGCGGCGTCCGAGACGTAGATACGAGGGTCCTCCTCGCCATCCACGCGGAGGACCCCGAACCACGCGTCCTCCTGCTCGATGAGCAGGAGCACCGTGTCCTCGTCCGAGGCTTCACGGGCCAGGTCGGTCAGATCCGACAGGGTTTCCACATCGTCGAGCTCTGTGTCGCTCGCTTCCCACCCGTCTTCGGTGCGCGCGAGCAGTGCGGCGAAGTACACCGTGACTCTCCCACTGGTCATAGGTGTGCCGGTTGGGGGTCCCCCCGGCGGAGGTTTGTGGACGGGGAGTGCTGCTCCGAGCCCCGCCCACTCGGAATCGTGGCAGAAAGAGAGCGTTCAGGGGACGTCTTCGGCCTGCTGTGTCTGGCTGTTTTGATCGCTCGGTCGCCGTCGGGGGCGCGCCCCCACGGTTCGCTTGCTCTCGGGCCCACCAGCGCACTCGTAGCCGCCACGGGTGGATCGTACGCGGCCGGGGACGCCGCATATGCATGCGGCCACACCACGGCGTGGGCGCGATCACCCTGTGGAGCAGGCCTCATTGCGCCGCTGCGGGTCCTTTGCGGTGGGCGCGCGCCGGGCGCGGCTACCAGCGGAAGGTGCGCATGCGCATGGCGCGGCGAAGGCGGGCGGCCTTGGCGCGGCGGGGCTGGACGCGCTCGCGCAGCTCCCGGGCCTCCGTGAGTTCCCGCAGGAACTGGGCCCGGCGCCGCCTGCGCTCTGCCTCGGTCTCCCGCTGTTCCGTCGAGTTGCCGTTCCGCTCCGGCATAGGCACACCACCCCAGGTACGTCCCTCCCACTTTCCCCCTGATGGCCGGTTTGATGCCCTCGTGGATCGAAAGGGGCGGGTGTGGATCCCCTCGAGCAAGGTGGCTGTGGGTGACGGGCGGGCGGCCTCAGCAGGGGGCCTTGCCCGGCGGGCCGGTGGTGGGCCCGGGGAGCCCGGTTACTGTTAGGGCATGCGTCTCCACGTCGTCGACCACCCCCTGGTCGCCCACAAGCTCACCACTCTCCGCGACCAGCGCACCGACTCCCCGACCTTCCGTCGGCTCGCCGACGAGCTGGTCACCCTGCTCGCCTACGAGGCCACCCGGGACGTGCGCACCGAGCAGGTCGACATCGTGACCCCGGTCGCCCCGACCACGGGCGTCAGGCTGTCCCACCCGCGCCCGCTGGTCGTGCCGATCCTGCGCGCCGGTCTCGGCATGCTCGACGGCATGGTCCGGCTGCTGCCGACCGCCGAGGTGGGCTTCCTGGGCATGGTGCGCGACGAGGAGACGCTCCAGGCGTCCACGTACGCGACCCGGATGCCGGACGACCTTTCCGGGCGTCAGGTGTACGTCCTGGACCCGATGCTGGCCACCGGCGGCACCCTCGTGGCGGCGATCCAGGAGCTGATCAAGCGCGGTGCGGACGATGTGACCGCCGTGGTGCTGCTCGCCGCCCCGGAGGGCGTCGAGATCATGGAGCGCGACCTGGCGGGCACGCCGGTCACGGTCGTGACGGCCTCGGTCGACGAGCGCCTCAACGAGCACGGCTACATCGTCCCCGGCCTGGGAGACGCGGGGGACCGGATGTACGGGGCTGCCGAGTAGGAGCACCAGCGGGACGCCGTAGGGGGCTGCCGCGCGGTTCCGCGTACGGGATCGCCGAGCGGTTTCTGGCGTACGGGACTGCTGAGCGGTTTCTGGCGTACGGGACTGCTGAGCGGTTCGGACGCACCGGCACTGCTGAGCAGCCCCGTTGACCGGCACTGCTGAGCAGCCCCGTTGACCGGCACTGCTGAGCAGCCCCGGTGCGCGTGGCTGCTAGCAGTTCTTCTTCGTGGCGGTGGACGTCGGCGCGGGACCGGTCAGCTCGGCCAGGGCCTTGTCGGCGTCCGCCTTGCTCGTCAGCGCCTTGAAGCCGGTGCCGATGATCAGGTCGACGGCCGTGCCCTTGCGGCCCGCGTCCGTGCGGCGCTCGGCGTCGGCGAGCTGCGTGCCGAGGACCGGCAGCGAGGTGTCGAGGGAGGCCTCGGGGCCGAACAGTATGCCGACGCCCTTGACCTTCTTGTCGTACTCACTCGTCGCGTTGCCCACGTCGCCGATGCGGAAGCCGCGCTTCTTCAGCTCGTCCGCGGTCTTCTTGGCGAGCCCGCTGCGGGGCGTGGCGTTGAAGACGTTGACGGTGATCTTCCCCGGCTCGGGAAGTGCCTTCGCCGCGGCTGTGGTCGGGGTGGCGGAGGGGCTCGCCCCGGTCGCGCAGTGCGCCTTGGAGCTCGCGGCGGTCGCCCGGTCGCCGCCGCCCGTGAAGACGTCGATGAGCTGCAGGGTGCCCCAGCCGATCAGGCCCAGCGCGGCCGCGGACGCGATGACCGCGAACACGAGCCTGCGGCGCCCTCGGGGGCGGCGCATCCGCGGGTATTTGTCCCCCGTGATCCGGTACTCGCCGCCCATGCCAGGGGGAGTCAGCATGCTCATGGGCGCAGCGTAGTGTGCCCGCGCTGCGATTCCTACTAAATGATCATTGCCCGGTGCCCAGTCCAACCCGAAAGGGGCAACGCGCGGGCGCTCCCGGCCGGTCTCGGGCCGGGCCGCGGGTGTCAGTCCAGTTCGAGCACGCGTGCGTGCAGTACCTGGCGCTGCTGGAGTGCCGCGCGGACGGCGCGGTGCAGCCCGTCCTCCAGGTACAGGTCGCCCTGCCACTTCACGACGTGCGCGAAGAGGTCGCCGTAGAACGTGGAGTCCTCGGCGAGCAGCGTTTCCAGGTCGAGTTGGCCCTTGGTCGTCACGAGCTGATCGAGGCGGACCGGGCGCGGCGCGACGTCCGCCCACTGCCGGGTGCTTTCCCGGCCGTGGTCGGGGTACGGCCGGCCGTTTCCGATGCGCTTGAAGATCACACGGAAAGCCTACCGGTCAAGACCTTCCGGGCGCAGCCAGCACGACGGAGTGCGACGCTGGAAATGACGCAGCAAAGCGGTGCAAATCGGGAACAGGGGCCTGAGATGAGTGACAGGGAGACCGTGCCGCAGGCCGAGACCCCCGAGGTGGCCGGGAGTGCTCCCGCACTTCCCCAGGAGGCCCTGAAGATCGCTTCGGGGTACGCCTTCGCCGGTCCCGCCCTCGATCTGGGCGCCCTCCTGTGGGACGGCCGGTGCCTGCCGGACGCGCAGATCCGCATCCCGCTGCCCATGCTCAACCGGCACGGGCTGGTCGCGGGCGCCACCGGCACCGGCAAGACCAAGACGCTCCAACTGATCGCCGAGCAGCTGTCGGCGCAGGGCGTGCCGGTGTTCCTCGCGGATGTGAAGGGCGACGTCTCCGGCATCTCGGCGCCCGGCCGGGAGAACGACCGGGTGCACGGCCGGGCCGCCGAGGTCCACCAGGAGTGGGCGCCGGCCGGCTTTCCCAGCGAGTTCTACGCCCTGGGCGGCATGGGCCACGGCATCCCCGTACGCGCCACGATCACCAGCTTCGGACCGGTCCTGCTGTCCAAGGTGCTCCAGCTCAACCAGACCCAGGAGCAGTCGCTCGGCCTTATCTTCCACTACGCGGACCAGAAGGGTCTGGAGCTGGTGGACCTGAAGGACCTGCGGGCCGTGGTCGCCTTCCTGACCTCGGACGAGGGCAAGCAGGAGCTGAAAGCCCTCGGCGGGATCTCCACGGCCACGGCCGGGGTGATCCTGCGTTCCTTCACGGCGTTCGAGGCGCAGGGGATGAGCCCGTTCTTCGGGGAACCCGAGTTCGACACGAGTGAGCTGCTGCGCACGGCGTCCGACGGCCGGGGCACGGTCTCGGTCCTGGAACTCCCGGCCGTGCAGGACAAGCCGCAGCTCTTCTCGACCTTCCTGATGTGGCTGCTCGCGGACCTCTTCCACGATCTCCCCGAGGTCGGTGACGCGGATCAGCCGAAGCTCGTCTTCTTCTTCGACGAGGCGCATCTGCTCTTCAACGACGCGTCGAAGGCGTTCCTCGACTCCATCACGCAGACCGTCCGGCTGATTCGCTCGAAAGGGGTCGGCGTCTTCTTCGTCACGCAGACCCCGAAGGACGTACCGGCGGACGTCCTGGCCCAGCTCGGGAACCGTGTCCAGCATGCGTTGCGCGCTTTCACGCCCGACGACCAGAAGGCGCTGAAGTCGACGGTGAAGACGTTCCCGAACTCGGCGTACGACCTGGAGGAGGTCCTGACGGGCCTGGGCACCGGCGAGGCGGTGGTCACCGTACTGAGCGAGAAGGGCGCGCCGACGCCGGTGGCGGTGACCCGGCTGCGGGCCCCGGAGTCGCTGATGGGGCCGGTCGACGCGGCCGTACTGGACCAGGCGGTGAAGTCGTCGCCCCTGTACGGGCGGTACGCGCGGGCGGTCGACCGGGAATCGGCGTACGAGAAGCTGACGGCGCGGGAGGCGGAGGCGGCCGGCCGCCGGGAGGAGGAGCCCGCGGCCCGGGGGCGCACCGCGGCTCCCGCCGAGGAGCCCTCGGTCGTCGAACAGGTGGTCGGCAGCGGGGTCTTCAAGTCCCTGGCCCGCTCCCTGGGCACTCAGCTCGGCCGGGAGATCACCCGCTCGATCTTCGGTACCGCGAAGCGGAGACGGTAGGGCGCGCGACGATGATGCGCGGGCGGCCGTCCCCTCGGGACGGCCGCCGTCTCGTTACTCGCGTTCCTGTCCGTGCGGAGCCGTCCGCTGCGGCTTCTTCGCCGACTGCTTCGGCTGGGCCTTGGGCTTCGGCGTACTGCGTACGGCCTCCGCGCGCAGAAGCGCGTGCAGGACCGCGTACGGGTCGCTGTGCATGGCTGTGTCCTCGCGTCGCTGATGGGGTGACCTGACCGGTTCGGGAACCGGTCCTGTCAGCAGCGCAGGACCACCGTGCGCAGGGCGTGCAGCACGGGGGAGTGCGGCGGCCGTACGGCGAAGGGAAGGGGAGCCGACGGCTGCGGGCATCCGACGGCGCGGGGCGCAGGCCGCAGCGGGGCGGTCCGGGGATGGCCGGGCCGCGCCGGTGGGCGCAGCGCTGTGCCGAGTACGTCGTGCTCCGCGCCGTACGACTCGGTGGACACCGCGGCGGCCGGCCCTGCCAGGGCCTCGGTGTGCGCCCCCGCGACCAGCAGGGCGAGCAGCAGCATGAGCAGCACCCGCAGCCGGGGACGCCGGCGCGGCGAGTGCGCGGGGCGCCGGTCGGGGCTCATGGGACGTGATCTCCCCGCCGGACCGGGGTGGTTCACCGGGCGGGCCGGGAGATCCCTCGTCTTGGCGTATGGGCGGGGCACGGAGTTGACGCCGTCACAGTGCGGGCGGCAGCTGCTTGGTGATCCGGCGGATGCGGAGCGCCGTGACGATCTCGGTGACGCCCACCGCGATGAGCCAGCAGCCGCCGACGAGTGCGAGGACGCCGACCGAGGTGAACGGGGACACGATCAGCACGATCCCCGCCAGGAAGCTGACGATGCCCAGGACGATCTGCCAGCCGCGGGCCGGCGCCTCGGGGTCGGACGCGGCGGCCAGGGTCAGGGTGACTCCGCGGAACAGCCAGCCGATGCCGATCCACAGCGCGAGCAGCAGGATCGACTGCATCGCCCCGCGGAGGCAGAACAGCCCCAGCAGGATCGACAGGGTGCCGCTGATGAACGCCATGACCCGCAGGGAGGTCGCGACGTGCGTCCCGAAGGCGGAGGCCAGTTGGAGCACCCCACTGAAGAGGAGGTAGAGCCCGAAGAGCACGCCCGCCACGACCAGCGTCGTCTCCGGCCAGGCCAGCACCATGACGCCCAGGACGAGCGCCGCGATCCCGGCGACCAGGAGGGAGTGCCAGGCGGTGCGGGACAGTACGTGGAGGGGGCCCTCGACGGCATCGCGGCCGGAGCGGTCGGCCAGCGGATCACGGGCGGCCGCGTGCACGCGCCGGTCGTCGTACTGGGGACCCCTGGGAGAGCCGTTCGGTGCCTCGGTCATGCCCCATGCTGTGAACGCGCCCGCCGTCCCTGCCACCGGGGTGAGCCGACCGGCTGACCTGCCGGCTACTTCCCCGTCTTCGGGGACTTCGCGGCCTTCTCCGCCTTGGCCGCCGCCTTCAGTTCCTGCTTGTGCGCCCGCACCTTGGCCAGCGACTCGGGCCCGGTGATGTCGGCGACCGAGCGGAACGCCTTCGGCTCGCCGTACGGTCCCGCCGCCTCCCGCCATCCCGGGGGCCGCACGCCGAACTGCTTGCCCAGCAGGGCCAGGAAGATCTGTGCCTTCTGAGCCCCGAAGCCGGGCAGTTCCTTCAGCCGCCGCAGCAGTTCCGCGCCGCTCTCCACGCCCTCCCACACCGCGCTCGCGTCACCGCCGTAGTGCTCCACCAGGTACTGGCACAGCTGCTGGATCCGCTTGGCCATGGACCCGGGGTAGCGGTGCACGGCCGGTTTCCTGGACAGGAGTTCCGCGAAGGCCTCGGGGTCGTACGCCGCGATCTCGTGCGCGTCGAGATCGTCCGTGCCCATCCGCTGGGCGATGGTGTACGGCCCGGCGAAGGCCCACTCCATCGGCACCTGCTGGTCCAGCAGCATCCCGATCATCACGGCCAGCGGGCTGCGCCCCAGCAGTTCGTCGGCCTCGGGCTGCTGGGCGAGATGGAGCGTGACGCTCTTGGGGTGCTTGGGGTCCATGGACCGATGATCGCGCCTACCGGCTCGGGCCGCGCGCCGTCCCCGGTGCGCTCGCCCGCCGCTTCGGGGAGTGCGCGCGGCCCGAGCCGGTTCCCCGCGGTCGTACGCCGTCGGGTCCGTGGCCGTTGTGCTGCCCCTGTTCCCCTCGTTTCCCACCCCTCGCGTACGATTTCGCCGCAATCGAAGTTAGGTTAGCCTAACCTGAAAGAATTGGGGACGGTTCGTGACCATCGAGATCTACCGCGACGCCTGGGGCATCCCGCATCTGCGGGCCGGCGGCGCACGCGAACTCGCCCGCGCCCAGGGCCGGGTCACGGCCGTCGACCGGGCGTGGCAGCTGGAGGTCGAGCGGCATCGCGCGCGGGGCACCTCGGCGTCCTTCCTCGGTACGGAGGCCGCGGCCTGGGACGTGTTCGCGAGACGGTCCCGCCTCGACGACACGGCCAGACGCTGCTTCGCCGCCCTGGAGCGGACGGACCCGGAGACGGCGGACTGGGTCCGGGCGTACGTGGACGGTGTCAACGAGGGTCTGGCCGAAGGGGCCCGCCGCGCACCGGAGTTCGCGGCCACCGGTCTGGTCCCCGGCCGTTGGGAGCCCTGGACTCCGCTGGGCGTCTGGCTCGGTACGCACATCCTGTTCGCCGGCTTCCCCGCCAAGCTGTGGCGCGAGGAGGTCGTACGGCGGCTGGGTGACGAGGCGGTCGGTCTGTTCGCCACCGACGGGCCGGGCACCGCCGGCAGCAACGGCTGGCTGGTGAGCGGCGAACGGACGGTCACCGGGCAGCCGGTCATCGCGGGCGACCCGCACCGCTTCATCGAGGACCCCGGCGTCTACCAGCAGATCCGCCTCTCCTGCCCCGAGTTCGACGTCGTCGGCCTCGCCGTCCCGGGCGTTCCCGGCATCGCCCACTTCGCCCACACGGGCAAGGTCGCCTGGGCCATCACCAACGCGATGGCGGACTACCAGGACCTGTACCGCGAGCGGCTGCGGCGCACCCCGGACGGGAACGGGAACGGGAACGGAATCGGAGACGGGACCGGGACCGGGGACGGAGCCGGGGGCGGGGCGGGCGTCGAGGCCCTGGACCCGGACGGCACGTGGCGGCCCGCGGCGCGGCACACGGAGACGGTCGAGGTGGCCGGGGGCGACCCGGTCGAGGTGGAGGTGATCGAGACCGCCCGCGGGCCCGTCGTCATCGGCGGCGTCACCGGAAGCGGCGACGATCCGATCAGCCTCCGCTACCCGCCCCGCGTCACCGAGGACCTAGGCTTCAGCGCCCTCCTCCCCCTCCTGCGCGCCCGCGAGGTCGCCGATGTGGACCGGGCGTTCGACCTCTGGGCCGAGCCGGTGAACGTCGTCCAGGCGGCGGACACCGAGGGCGGTCTGCTGCACCGCGTCGCCGGAAACGTGCCCTTGCGCGGCCGGGACAACCGCACGCGGCTCGTCCCCGCCTGGGAGCCCGGTCACGAGTGGCACGGCTGGCACGAGATGCCGCGCGGGACGGTCGAGGACGGCCTCGCCGTGATGGCGAACCAGCGCGGCCCGGCGACCCCCCTCGGCGTCGAGTTCGCCCCGCCCCACCGCGCGGCCCGCATCCGCGAACTGCTGGAGGAGCGGCCCACCTGGTCGGCCCCGGACATGGCGGCCATCCACATGGACACCCATCTCGCCTCCGCGGGAGCCCTGTTGGACCACCTGGCCGCCCTCGACGGCCTGACCCCGCAGGCGTCCGCCCTGCGCGACCGCCTCCTGAGCTGGGACCGCCGGATGACGGCCGCCAGCACGGAGGCGGCCCAGTACGCGGAGCTGCGCGGCGCGGTCGTACGGCGCCTGGCCGCGCACCCCGCCTTCACCGCGCTGACCGACCCGCCCGCCTACCCGGAGGTCTTCCGCCCCTGGCTCGCCCTCCTCCCCCGCGTCGGCTTCGCCCTCGAAAACCTGCTGAAGGCGGACGAGCTGTACGGCATCGACCGCGCCGCCGTCGTCCGGGAGGCCGTCGCGGAGGTGGCCGCGGAGACGGCCGGGAAGGCGGCCGCGGAGACGGTCAAGGCGGCGGGAGCGTCCGGCACCTGGGGCGACACCCACCGCCTGGCCCCCTGGCGCGCGCTCCCCACCGCCGCGTACGCCGCGCCGGCCTCGCCCGCCTCGTACGCGTACGACGAACCCGGTCTGTCGGGCGACCACGACTGCGTGCTGTGCACCTCCGCGGTCCCGGGGCTGACCGACCTCAGTGCGCGCGGCCCCGCCGCCCGCTACGTCTGGGACCTCGCACGGCGCGAGGACAGCCGCTGGGTGGTCCCGTTCGGCGCCTCGGGTGTCCCCGGCTCACCGCACCACCGCGACCAGCTCCCCTTGTGGCTCAAGGGGGACCTCGCCCCGGTCGTCACCGACTGGGAGCACCTCACGAAGGAGAACTCCGATGACCGCTGAGCCGTACGCCCCCGCCCGCCGGGCCGTCCACGAACAGGTGGTCGAAGGCTTCGGCACCGTCCGCATCCTGCCCCTCGACCCGCCCGCCGACGTGGACGTGGTCCACGGCTGGGTGAGCGAGGAGCGCGCCGCCTTCTGGGGCATGAACGGGCTGACGAAGGAGCAGGTCCTGGAGGTGTACGCCCATCTGGACACGCTCGACACCCACCACGCCTTCCTCGCGGTCAAGGACGGCGAACCGGTCGCCCTCTTCCAGACGTACGAGCCGGAGGCCGACCGGGTCAGCGAGTGCTACCAGGTCGAACCCGGCGACATCGGCGTACATCTGCTGCTCGCCCCGGCCGGATCCGGCGGCGGCCGTCCCGGCTGGTCGGCCGCGCTGCTGACCGCGTTCACCTCGTTCGTCCTGGTCGGCCTGGACCGGCGGCGGATCGTGGTCGACCCCGACGAACGCAACACGAAGGCGATCGCCCGCTTCGTACGGCAGGGCTTCGTGCCCGGCCCGCGGGTGGTCCTGCCCGAGATCGACCTGCCGGACGTGTACCTGCCCGAGAAGCGTGCCCAGTTGGCCTTCCTCACCCGGGAGGCGGCGTTCGGAAAGTAGCCTCTGCCGGGTGACCCCAGAAGACCTCGTCGCCCACTACCGCCTGGAGCCGATCCCCCGCGAGGGCGGCCGTTTCCGGCGCACCTGGGCGGGGCCCGAACGCGCCGACGGACGCCCCGAAGGCACCGCGATCATGGCCCTGCTCACCGCGGAGCCGGACGACTTCTCCGCCCTGCACCGCCTCCCGGCCGACGAGGTCTGGCACTTCTACCTCGGCGACCCGCTGGAACTGCTCCTGCTCGCGCCCGACGGCAGCGCGCGCACGCCGGTGCTGGGACCGGACGTCCTGGACGGGCAGGACCTCCAGTACGTCGTGCCCGCCGGTACGTGGATGGGGGCGCGGGTCGTCGCGGGCGGGGCGTGGTCGCTCTTCGGCTGCACGATGGCGCCCGGATTCACGTACGGCGGCTACGAGCACGGGGACGCGGGGGAGTTGAGCGTGCGGTATCCCGCCGAGGCGGCTCGCATCGCCGGGCTGTGCCGGCCGTGAGCGGCCTGCTGGCGGGGCAGGTGGCCCTGGTGACCGGGGCCGCGGGCGGCATCGGACGGGGGATCGCGCTGCGGTTCGCGCAGGAGGGCGCCGCGGTGGCGGTGCACCACCGCACGCGCTCCGCCGACGACGTGGTCGCGCTCGTACGGGAGTCCGGCGGCGCGGCGATCGCGCTGCGGGCGGACCTGACCGACGAGGCCGAGTGCCGTCGCCTGGTGCGTGCGGCGGCCGAGTGGGGCGGCGGCCGGCTGACGGCGCTGGTCAACAACGCGGGCGTACAGCCGACGCAGGCCCTGCCCGGCATGACGGCGGCTCAGTGGCGGGCGGTGCTCGACACCAACCTGTCGAGCGTCTTCGCGTGCACTCAGGCGGCGGCGGAGGTCATGCGCGCGAACGGGGACGGAGACGGGGTTGGGGACGGGGCTGGGGGCCGGGGACGGGATCGTGGGGCGTGCCGGGACCGGGGGCAGCATCACGCACATCGCCTCCATCGAGGCCCGTCACCCCGCCCCGCTGCACGCCCACTACTCCGCGTCCAAGGCGGCCGTCGTGATGCACGCCCGTTCGGCGGCGCTGGAGTACGGGCCGTACGGCGTCCGCGTCAACACCGTCTCGCCCGGCCTCATCGACCGCGAGGGTCTGGCGGAGGCCTGGCCGGAGGGGGTGCGGCGGTGGCAGCAGGCGGTGCCCACCGGACGGTTGGGGCGCCCGGAGGACATCGGCGACGCCTGTGTGTTCCTCGCCTCACCGCTCGCGTCCTGGATCACCGGCCACGATCTCGTGGTCGACGGCGGGGTGTCGGCGCGACCGACCTGGTGAGGCGGTTCGAGCCGACCCGCCGACAGGGTTCGAGCCGACCCGCCGACAGGGTTCGAGCCGACCCGATGACGGGGTCCGGGCCGACCGGGTGAGATGGTCTGAGCCGACCTGGGGAGGCGGTCTGAGCGGAACGCCCGCCGCGTCCGTACCTAACCGGAACCCCGGAACCCCGGAAGCTCGAATACGGAGACGTGACGTGGGCGGACAACGAGACGGAGGACGCGTCGGCCGAGCCGCGACGCTGCTGGGCACCGTGGTGCTCCTCATCCTCTTCGGCAGCGCCGGGAGCGCCTTCGCGCACGCGGCGCTGAAGGGCGCCGACCCGGTGGACGGCACCGTGCTGAAGAAGGCGCCGGCCGCGATCACCCTCACCTTCACCGAGTCCGTCGGCCTGCTCGACGACTCCTTCCGCGTCCTCGACCCCGAGAACCGGCGCGTGCACATCGGGGAGCCGCAGCACGCGGGCGGCCGTTCCGAGACCGCGCGCGTCACCCTCCCCGACGACATGGGCACCGGCACGTTCACGGTGGGCTGGCGGGTGGTGTCGGCGGACAGCCACCCCGTTTCCGGCGCTCTCACCTTCTCCATCGGCAAGCCCTCCGCGACCACGGCGGTCATACCGACCCAGGCCGCCGGTGACACCGCCTCCGCCACGCTCTACGACATCGCCCGCTACTTCGCGTACGGCGGTCTGGCCCTGCTGCTCGGCACGATGGTGTTCTCCCTGGTCACCGGGGTCGAGGCGGCACGGGGTCTGCTTCTGACGGGCTGGTGGACGCTGCTCGCGTCGACCATCGCGCTGCTGCTGCTGCGCGGCCCGTACGAACGCGGCGGCGGTCCGGCGGCGGCCTTCGACCCGTCGGTCCTCGCTGAGACGGCGACGAGCAGGCCGGGTGTGACGCTGCTGGTCCGGCTGGTGCTGCTCGCGGGGGCGGCGTTCTTCCCCGTACGGGCCGGGGGCCGGTGGTGGAAGGCGGGCGGCGGCCTCCTGACCCTGGCGCTCGCGGGCACGTGGGCGGCGGCCGAGCACGCCTCCGCCGGGGTCCAGGTGCCCGTGGCGATGGTCTCCGCGGTTCTGCACCTGCTGGCGATGGCGGCGTGGCTCGGCGGTCTGGCCGCCCTGCTCACGGCCCTGTACCGGGCCCCGGAAGAACTCCCGGCCAGTGCCGTCACCCGCTTCTCCCGCCTGGCGCTCACCGCCGTCACCGTCCTGGTGGCCACCGGCGTCTACCAGTCCTGGCGGGGCCTGGGCTCCCTGGACGCCCTCGCCACCACGTCGTACGGCAGGCTCCTGGTGGCCAAGCTGGTCGCGGTACTGCTGCTGCTGGCCGCGGCGACGTACTCGCGCCGCTGGACGGCACGCCTGGCGGCACCCGTGGAGCGGCGGGCGGACGTGCGGGAACGGGTCCTGGAGCCGGTGGGGGCCGCGGCGGACGCCGAGGTCTCCGGCACCGACACGAGCGCCGGCACCGGCACGGACACGAGCGCCGGCACCGGCACCGGAACGGGCTCCGACAGCGGCGCCGAGACCGGGACGGGCACCGAGACCGGCTCCGACACCGCAACCGAAACCGGTCCGCAGTCGGGGCCGCTCCCGCCCACCGCTGGCGGTGACCCAGGGGCGTACCGGCGTGGATTGCGGCGCTCGGTGCTCGCGGAGGCGATCGTCGCGATCGTGGTGCTGGTGATCACGACGCTGCTGACGGGAACGCAGCCGGGCCGGGCGGCCACGGAGGCGGCGGCTTCGGCGGCGGAGGCGGCGCGGCCCATGGCCTCGACGACGGTGATCCCCTTCGACGTGGGCACACCGGGCGGCCACGGCAAGATACAGATCGAACTGACGCCCGGCCGGGTGGGCGAGAACTCGGTGCAGGCGGTGATCTTCGGCCCCGACGGCGGTTTGGCGACGGTCCCCGAACTGCGCCTCACCTTCACCCTGGAGAAGCAGGACATCGGCCCCCTCGACGCGAAACTCGCGGACCGCGGGGGTTATTGGACCTCGGACACCCTCAACCTCCCCCTGCCGGGCACCTGGACGATGAAGGCCACGGTCCGCACGACGGACATCGACCAGATCACGGTGTCGCGGACGGTGCGGATCGAGTAGACGCGGCGCCCTGCCGGTCGGGCCGGCGCCCTGCCGGTCGGGGCGGCGCCCTGCCGGTCGGGGCATTCGGTGCCTGCTCCGGACCCCGCGGGCCTCGGCTTTCGGCCGGACCGGGCAAGACCGCTCAGCGGCGCGCGAGTTGACGTTCGCCGTTCGGGCCCGGCTGGTAGGGCATGTCGTAGTGCTGGAAGATCGATTCCTCCTGCTCGGCGGGCAGAATGTCGTCCGTGCCGATCGAAGGGGCCTTCTTCACCAGGCTCTTGGCGTAGGAGACCTTGAGATAACCCGGTCCGAGGACTGCCTTGTCGAGGGGGACGAAGACGAGGCGTTGGCGGGTGGGCAGCCCGGTCCGGACGGTGGCCACGGCCGGTTCGTCCGTGGTGGTGTCCACGTAGATCGCTTCAAGTACACCGATCTTGCGCCCTTTCGGGTCCACGACATCGTGGTCGCGCCACTCACGGATATCGGCTGCCTGAATCATGCGCTCTCCCCTCCGAACGGGGTGCCAGTCGGTACGAACTGTCCCACGGAACAGCGCGACCGGGCCTCTGGAACGGTGACTGAGGAGCCGGTGGCTGAGGCAACGACTCCGGCGCGGACACGCCGGAGTCGCCCTTCCGGGCGGTTGCACGTGAGAGTGAACCAACCCGGAATCAATAGTACTGCGGTCGATGCGGCTCGGATATGTTCCCGGCCGACCGCGATCGGGCGATTTTCCGGCGGAAGTCGAGGTCAGGCGACGGCGGCTTTCGGCCCCTCTGCGCTGTCTGATGCGCTGGTACAGGGTGGGCGGACAGCGGCATCCGACCCATTAAGCATTTCTATGAATTTCCCGATCCATTCGTCGAATTGGGCGATGCCGCTGGAATGAATCGCGGCCCCGTATTTCTTCCTCAGTAATATGTCAGTGACAGGATCTGGCGATTCTGAGCGACCGGGAACCGCCGAGATAATTCCCTCAAGGAGTTGGCCCCTCGATGACGCTGGACATCCCTGAAGCGCCTCTACGGCGCACCCTGTCGGTTTGGATCGCGGCGGTAACGGCCTTGGTGATGGCCGCTGCCGTACTCGTACTGACACCGACGCGCGCACATGCCGCCACAGCTGTCCCTCTGGGCACGGCGGCCACTTTCGGAGTACTGGCTGGTTCGACGGTCACCAACACCGGCCCCTCGGTGATCCAGGGCAATGTCGGAGTGAGTCCGGGGTCGGCCATCGTGGGTTTCCCGCCCGGTCAGGTGCTGGCGCCCGGAGTCCTCCACCCCGGTGACGCCACGGCTCTCGGCGCCCAGAACGATCTGAGCATCGCGTACGGCCAGGCTGCCGGACAGACTCCACCGACCGCCACGTACCTCGACGATCCTCACGAGTTCGGTGGGCAGACGCTGACTCCGGGCCTCTACAAGGCGAACGTCTCCGCCGGGATCACCGACACACTCACCCTGGACGCCCTGGGCAATCCCAATGCCGTCTGGGTATTCCAGATCGGTTCGACGCTGACTACGGCGTCAGCGAGCCATGTGTCCCTCATCAATGGCGCCTCGCCGTGCAATGTGTACTGGCAGATCGGCAGCTCGGCCACTCTCGGTACCAATTCCTCGTTCGTGGGCAACATCCTGGCCCAGGCCTCGATCACAGCCACCACGAACGCGGTCATCAACGGCCGGCTGCTGGCCCGTACCGGCGCCGTGACGCTGGACACCAACACGATCTTCCAGGGTGGGTGCGCAGCTGGGACCGGTGGGACCACGGGTGGGACCACCGGTGGCACCGTCACGGGCGGCGCGACGACCGGCGCGATCGGCGGAGTGATCGGCGGCGTCATCGGCGGTGTCGTCGCGGGGACTACGACGGGCGGCGTTTCCACGAGCGGCGGTACCACGGGTGCCACCAGTGGTGGCACCAACGGCGGCGTCAACGGCGGTGTGATCGGCGGCGGCAACGGCGGCGTGATCGGCGGCGGCAACGGCGGCGGTAACGGTGGCGTGATCGGCGGCGGCAACGGTGGCGTGATCGGCGGCGGTAACGGTGGCGGCAACGGCGGACCCGGACACCACCACCCCGGCGGACAGCCGGGCAGGCCCGGTGATCACGACCATGGCGGGCAGCCCGGTGAGCACCACGGCCACGATCACGGCGGGCAGCCTGGCGAGCACCACGGCCACGAGCACGGCGGCAAGCCCGGCGCCGGCGAGCACCACGGCCACGGCGAGCACAGCGGCAAGCCCGGCAAGCACGACAGCTATGGCGGCGCCCGTAGCTGAGCCACAGGTGCGTCCCTCCGGCAGGCCCAGTGCTCGGGAGCAGCCGTCCGCATGAGCGGGAGGGACGGGCGGCGCGCGGCGGATCGTTGTCGATCCCGCCGCGCGCCGCTGACCAAAGCCCAGGAGAGACAGTGAGGGGAGCCGGGATGGAAAGGCCGGGTGGGGCCGTGCTGGGTGGTGTCGCGGCACCGGATGCGGATGCGGACGAATCGGAGCTGCCCGGGGCCGGGCCGACGGCGCCGCGGGAGGGCCGGAGATCCGTTGCGCTTCCAGGGGCTTCACAGCCCGGGTCGGCCCTCCTGCGAGCGGGGACGACGGCTGCCGTGGCCCTGTGTCTGACGACGGTCCTGGTCCATGTGCTGCTGGTGTTTCTGCACGTGGCGCCCCCGAACCCGCTCTCCCAGCAGTACAGCCGGCAGATCAACGCATGGGTCTTCCCCCTGTTCGAGCAGAACTGGCGACTCTTCGCCCCGGACCCGGAGTCGGTCAACCGCCAGATCGTGGCCAGGACCATGCACACCGCCCCGGACGGCAGCGTGCGGGTGAGCGACTGGTCCGATCTGACCGCCGTCGACGACGCCGCGGTGCGGCACAACCCCTTTCCGAGTCACACGGCGCAGAACATGCTGCGGCGGGCCTGGAGTTGCTACCTCGAAACCCACGGTTCCGACGACCTGCCGCGCACGCAGCGGGCGCTGATGACGCAGCGGTACCTGGCCAACATCGCGGCGGACCGCGTGGCCGCCCATCGTGGCGGGACCTTCGAGTCCATCCAACTACGAGTGGTCACTCTGCCCGTCGCCGCGCCCGCCGCCGCAGACGGCACCCGACCGGCCACGGTCGCGCCGAAGCCTGTCGACACGCGGTATCTGCCCTGGTGGAAGGTGGAATCCCATGGAAACTGAGCGGGTACCCGCACCGCGCCCCCGTGCCATCGAGACCGGCTCCGAGGGATTGGAGGCAGGCGCGCCGCACCGGGTACCCGGCCGGATCGGGGTGTTCCTCGGTGAGCTGACCGAGCGGCCGGTCTCCCTGTACGCCGCGGCGGTCCTGCGCATCGGATACGGACTTCTCTATCTGGCCTTCCTGCTGCGCGAGTTTCCGCACCGCGACGAGATCTGGGGCCCCGGCTCACCGTGGACGCCCGAGCTGGCGAGGCAGCTGTTCGACCAGACGGGGTGGGTCAGCATCCTCACCCTGTCCGACGGCCGGGCGTACTTCGAGGCCTGCTACGCGCTGGCCCTGGTCACGTGCGCACTGTTCCTGCTGGGCTGGCGGACCAGAGCGGTGTCCGTGCTGTTCGCGGTCGTGGTCGCGTCGTTCCACGCCAGGGCGATCTTCATGACGGACGGAGGGGACAACCTCGTCCTCCTCATGGCCGTGTACCTCGTCTTCACCGCCTGCGGCCGACGCTGGTCCCTGGATGCCCGCAGAACCCGGCTCAGGGCAGGTGCGAGCCCTGCCGCGAGCCCCCCGGCGCGGCAAGAAGCCGACGGGTTCCGGCGGCAACTCGGCGCCTCCCGCCGGACCCTGACGGCCGTGCTGCACAACTGCGGGATGTTCGTCATCGCGGCCCAGGTCTGTTTCCTCTACGGGTCCGCCGGCCTTTACAAGGTGCAGGGTGGTTCCTGGGGCAACGGGACCGCTCTCCACTACGTCCTGAACCTCGACCTGTTCCGCCCCTGGCCCGAGCTCTCCCTCCTGACGGACGAGCACGACGTGCTGATGGCCATCGCCTGCTACCTGACGGTGCTGCTCCAGGTCGCCTTTCCGTTCGTTCTGTTCGGAAGGCTCAAGTACCCGGTACTGACCGTGCTGTTGGGTATGCACCTGGGGATCGCGGTACTGCTGGGACTGCCCCTCTTCTCGGGCGCGATGATCGTCGCGGACGCCGTGTTCCTGCCGGACCGCTGCTACCTCCTATTGGGGCGGCTGTGGCGACGCGCCGGCCGGCGGACGGGCAGCACGGAGGCAGGTGCCCCGGCCCGCGGAGAATCCGCGTTCCTGCCGCCGCAGTCCGCGGTGTCGAGCCCGCGCACCGCAGCCGCTCCGGTAAGGGGACGGCGCGCCTGACCGGCCGGCGTCGGCCGACCGCGCTTCGGGGTGCGTCGCAGTGCTTCGGGGTGCGCCGCAGCGACAACAGCCACCACGGCCACCGCGCAGTGCTCCGGGGTGCGCCGAAGCGACCGCGGCCACCGCGCGTACGCGGTCAGTGGGCGCCTGAGTGTTCGGGCGTGGCCCGAGGCGTCCGTGGGGCGGTGCGCCGGGCGACGACAGCGAGTGCGGCGACCGACGCGGCGACGAGCAGCGGGTGCCCGACCAGCCACGTCTGGATGCCCTCGAACGGGTCGGCGGAGGTCAGCGTCGCGCGCTCCAGCATCCAGGACACCGAGAACAGCAGGCCGACGAGGGCCACCCCGATGCGGAACGCGGGATAGACGGACGTACGGGCCAGAACGAGCAACGACGGCATCATCAGCGCGACGACGAGCAGTTGCGTCAGCTCGATGCCCAGGTTGAAGCCCAGCAGCGTGGTCACGAGCGACCCTCGGCCGAGGCCGAGGTCGCCGATCAGCGAGGCGAACGCCAGCCCGTGCACCAGCCCGAAGCCACTGGCGATGAACACCTCGCCGCGGGCCACCAGCGGCCGGAGCGCATGGACCGCGGACACCGCGATCGAGAAGGCGATCAGCGTCTCGACCGGCCGGGCCGGCACGTCGATCACTCCGGCGGCCGCCAGCGCCAGGGTGAGTGAGTGGCCCACGGCGAACGCGGTGACGACGTGGACCACGCGGACGATGCCGCGCCGCGCCGACGGAGCGGCGGCGTGCCACCGGCCCCCGGTCGCCACCAGCGGGGCCGGGATGAGCAGCATGAGCAGGAACAGCAGATGGTCGGCGCCCTCGCCGATGTGCTCGATGCCGAGACCGGCGGTGGTGGCGAACCCCCGCGTCCACGAGCCCTCGCCCGCGGGGACCTTCAGACTCCTGGTGTCCCAGTCGAAGACTCCGAGGGTGCTGGCGTCGTCGGCCTTCAGGATGCCGCGGTCGAAGTCGTACCGGACGGTGACGATGACCCGGTGGGTGAGCAGTTCCTCGACGACGACGTCGTAACGCAGGTCGAAGTCGGTGACGTGGCCGTCGGGCGGCCGGATCGTGAGCGGGTGGACGAGGTGCGCAGCCCCGTCGATCGTCCGGACCGACGCCGTGCCGAGCGTGACGGCCCAGGGCGTGCCGTTCTCACCGACGGCGCTGATGTGCCGGGCGACGTAGCGCTTCAGGAACGCCCGGTCGGCGGCGAGGACGCTGTCCCGGGTGAGGTCGCGGTGCACGGCGATGGCCAGACGGTCGATGGGCAGCTGCACCTCTCCCTCGACCCGGTCGTCGCCGATGTCGAGGAGAACGGCCGAGGTACTCATCGGGTGGGCGCCGGCCGGCGACGCGAGGCCGCCGACCAGCATCAGTGCCGCGAGCAGGAGTGCGGGCAGGAAGCGGCGCATGGTGTTGTCCCTTGTCCCTTGTCCCTGTTCTCCTGATCTCCCTGTCGTGTCTCGTTCCGGTCATTCCCAGCCGTAGTCGGCGGTCTCGTCCCGGAAGATCGTGTGCTGGTGGATCCCGTCGGTCGAGGCGCCGGGCTGGTTGGAGAACTCGATCCAGGCGGACGGTCCGTCGAGACGGACGTACGTCTGGTTGTTGTCGAGCGTCGTCCCGCCGCTCCAGCCGATGTACGTCTTGTCGTACTCGGAGACGTACTTGGCGATGAGCCGCTTGGCCGCCTTCTCGTCCAGGTCGTCGACCCAGGCCTTCAGCATCGCGGTGACCTCGGCCCGCTGCTTCTTGGTGAGGCTGCTGACGAGGACGCCCTCGGGCTGCTGCGGGAAGGGGCCGTCATGGCCGGGACCCAGGTACAGGTCGTCGAAGCTTCCGTCGATCTCGGCCGCGGTCAGCTCGTCGGCGGTGAGTGACTGGATGGCCCCGATGGTGGAGGTCCGCTTGTCCTCCAGCGGGGCGTAGTACAGGTCCTCCCAGTTGAACTCCATCGGCTCCACCGCGGTCAGGGTGGGCGAGATGCTCACGTTGTCGCCGGCGTAGGTGAGGTTGTAGGCCGCGTGGTGGCCGCCGTACTGGACCGTGAACTCACCTGTCCTGCTGGGCAGTCCGAAGAAGGAGATGTAGTACCACTCCGAGCCGAAGTTGGCGCCTCCGCCGCCGCCCGGGGGACGGCCGCCGCCTCCGGTCGGAGTGGCGGTCGGCGTGCCGGTGGGAGTGGCCGTGGGAGTGCTGGTCGGTGGGGTGGGCGTGCGGGGCGGCAGCGTGGCGAGGTAGTCGTCGGCCTTGCGGATCTCGACGAGCTCCTCGTACCCCTTCTTGCTGAGCGCGGCCTCCATGACCTTCAGGGCCGCGGCCTCCTGCTCGTCGGTGAGATCGCCGAACTTGAGGCCGTTGCGCGCCACGACGGGGGTCGGGAAGTTCGACCAGCCGGTCTTCTTGGCGGCGTCGTCGAAGTCGTAGAGGACGGTGTCCTTCTGCTCGTCGGAGAGCGTCGCGAGGAAGGCGTTCGCGGCGGCCACGACCTGGGCGGTGTTCGCCCCGCCGGCGCCGTGCCGGGCCGCGGAGGCCGGGATCCGAGCCTTGGCCGCCAGGGCCGACGTGGAGGACGCGGAGTTGAGGGCGGTGCAGCCGGTGGCGGCGAGGGCGACGCACGCGGCGGCGACTGAGGCACGGCGCGCGAGTCGGACGCTGACGGTCGACATGGGGGACTCCCGTGGGGGGCGCGGTCAGGGGCTCCCATGGTGGGTGAGTGGTCTCAGACCTCGGAGGGAGGAAGTCCGGAGTTGGGTAAGAGCTGCGGCGGGAGTGAGGTCGGGAAACGACCGTTGCTCCTGAGGCAGTGGGCCATCATGTGGACGTGGTGAATCGTGTCCTCGTCGTCGACGACGATCGTGCGGTCCGCGAATCCCTCGCGCGGGCACTGGAGTTGGAGGGGTACGACGTCGTCGCCGTCGCCGACGGGGTGCAGGCGCTGGCCCGGGCCCGTCGGGGCTCCTTCAGCGCCCTGGTGGTCGACGTGATGATGCCGTACGTCGACGGGGTGGGCGTGTGCCGTGTGCTGCGCGCCGACGGTGACCGCACCCCGGTGCTGATGCTCACCGCGCGGGCCGGGACCCGGGACCGCATCGCCGGCCTGGACGCCGGGGCCGACGACTATCTGCCCAAGCCGTTCGAGATACCCGAACTGCTCGCCCGATTACGGGCGTTGCTGCGCAGGGGCGATCTGACGCCGGACGTCGACGAGCCGGTGGCCCGGGCCGGTGACGTACTGCGGATCGCGTCGCTGCTGGTCGCCCCGGCCGCCCGGCGTGTGTGGTGGGCGGACGAGGAACTGCGGCTGTCGAGGACCGAGTTCGACCTGCTGGAGCTTTTGGTACGCAACGAGGGGATCGTGCTGGACCACGCGGCGGTCTACCGGCGGATCTGGGGCCACGACGTCGGCGTGGACGCCAAGAACCTCGCGAGCTACGTCGGCTATCTGCGGCGCAAGCTCGCCGACGCCGGCGCGCCCGACCTGATCCACACCGTGCGGGGCGTGGGCTACGCGGTGCGGCGGCCATGAGGCGCGGTTGTGGGGCGGTGGCTGTGAGGCGCGGTTGTCAGGCGGCGCGGTTGTGGGGCGGTGGCTGTGAGGCGCGGTTGTCAGGCGGCGCGGCTGTGAGGCGGTGGCCATGAGTCTGCGCTCGCGGCTCGCGCTCTCCTTTGCCGCTGTCGGCGCCGTGGTGGCGGTACTGGTCGGGATGCTGAGCTACCGCGCCGCCTCCGACCGCGTCACCGCGGAGATCGACCGGACGCTGCGGTCGGTCACGGTCGCCCTGGCCCGTGACCAGGACCGGGCGCTGGCCCTCTCCGACGAGGTCACCCAGGGTCCGGACCTCTTCCCCGGGCCGGACCGGCCCGGACCGGGGGACGAAGCGGAGTGGCAGGTGACCGTGCAGGCCGTGGCGCCCGACGGCACGCCCACCCATCTCGGCGGCCCGCCCGTGGCGCTGCCGGTGTCCGACGCCGCGCGCGCCCTGGCCGCCTCCGGTGAACCCGGGGAGTCGCGTACCACCGAGGTCGTCGTCGATCGCGCCACGCACCGCCAGCTGACCACCGCGCTGGGCCGTGACCGCGGGGCTCTCCAGGTGGCGGTCCAGGTCGATCAGACGCACTACGTACTGGGCGGCATGGCCAGGGAGATCGCCGGAGCCGGCCTCGTGGTCATGCTCGCCGCGGCGGGGGCGGGATGGCTGCTCGCGCGGCGCATCACCCGGCGCCTGGTGCGGCTGGCCGGGGTCGCCGAAGAGGTCAGCGTCGACGGCCGCGTCGACGGTGCGGCCCTGGTGGACGGCAGACGCGACGAAGTCGGGCGGCTCTCGGCGTCGTTCGGCAGGATGCTCACCCGGCTCGCCGTCGCCCGTGAGGCCCAGGAGCGGCTGGTCCAGGACGTCGCCCACGAGCTGCGGACCCCGCTGACCAGCCTGCGCACCAATGCCACCGTCCTGCGCCGGATCACGGAGCTCTCCCCGGACGCCCGCGACCGGCTCCTCCACGACGTCGAGGGTGAGACGCGCGAGCTCAGCCACCTCGTCGACTCCCTCGTCGAGCTGGCCCTCGCCCGCAGCCGCGAGGAGCCCGAAGGGCCCGTGGAACTGGCCGAGGTGGCCCGCCGCGCCGCCCGCCGCGTGCACCGGCGCACCCGCCGTCTGTTCCATATCGACGCCGACGACACCGTGGTCCACGGCCGCCCCGAGGCGCTCGAACGCGCGGTGGGCAATCTGCTGGAGAACGCCGCCAAGTTCGACCGTGACGGCCTCGACCCCATCGAGGTGCGCATCCACCGAGGCACGGTCACCGTCTCCGACCGGGGGCCGGGCATCGGCGCCACCGACGCGGAGCGCGTGTTCGACCGGTTCCACCGGGCCGACACCGCCCGTGGCCTGCCCGGGTCCGGGCTCGGCCTGGCCATCGTCCGCGACGTCGCCGAGGCCCACGGCGGCACCGCCTTCGCGCGCCCACGCCCCGGCGGCGGGGCGGCGGTCGGCTTCACCGCGCACAGCTCGCGGCTCTTGCCACGGTCCGCTCCGGAGCGCGCGGGCGGTCCGGAGCGCGTCGCCGGTCCGGAGCAGGCGGCTGATCCGGAGCAGGCGGCCGATCCGGACCATCTCGTCGGCCCGGATCATGTCGTCGACCCGGACCATCTCGTCGAACCGGGCCATGTCGTCGAACCGGACCGCGGCGCGGGCTCGTCTCGACCGCGAGCGACGCCGGACACGTGACCCACCGCCCCGCGACTTCGGCCACTCCCAACAAATGAACGAATGAGGGATCTGTCGGCGCGCGCCGACAGATCCCTCACGTGCATGTGCTGCGGTGTGGGCCGTCGCCCGTCCTCGTGACCGTGCGGGCCCGGGCCTACGCGGGCGCGGGCGCCGGTGTGCCGAGCAGTGCCGACGCGCTCTGGAGCGGAGTCAGGACACGGGCGGGCGCGGGCTCGGCGAGGTCGTGGCAGGTGAAGCCGAGGCGGGTCATGGCCCGGACGACTTCTTGGGCGCTGAAGTCACGGCGGTCCTGCCGGGTGACGACCTCGCCCACTTGCTTGACGGGAAAGTGGCGGCGGCCGATCTGCACGGACTCACCCACGATGGGCTCGGGCTTGACGCCCTTCATCGAGGCCACCACCCCGCTCTTGGAGAGGTCGAACGGGAAACGGGCGATGACACAGCGCATGATGCCTCACAGGTAGCGGAAGAGCGGCGGCTCGGGGTACGTCGATCAGCGGGAGAACTCGAGAACGCCCGAGGCGTCGCCGAGGATGTCCCCAAGACGGACCTGATCGGTGTAGGAGGGGCTGTCGCGTACGACGGTGAGCTGGGCCCGGGTGATCAGGCCCGTGCACTGGCCGTCCTCGTCGCAGAGGAACAAGTGTTCGGCCCGGGCGCTGGCCATGACGGACAAGGCCACCTCGACGGTCATGGCGGCCCAGACCTGCGGCCCGGCCGTGTCCATGACGTCGACCACGGCCGTGGGAGTTGCATCCACCGAGCGCTGCTGCATCTGAACCAGTGTCAAAAGGTGCCTCCTGAGGAGATGGACGATCCGCCCGGTCACGAAGGGGGTGACCCTGCGGCGAAAGTGGCGTCATCGCTGCATTCGCGACAGGCGCCACTTTCGCCACAGGACCTAGGCCGCCGCGCTGACGGTGGTCTGCCGCTGGGACGAACCGCGTGCCGCCTGGCCGTTGCGCCGGTTCTGCGCCGTGCGGCTGCGGCGCCCGCGAGACGAAGAGGCGCTGCGCCGGGGGCGTTCCACGACCGGCACGCTGATGGTGACCGGGACACCCGAGGGGGCCTGGGCGCCCGTGATGCGGTTCAGCTCCGCGTCACCGGAACGTACTTGGGTGGTCTGCGGGACGATGCCGGCGACCGTCATCAGCCTGCTCATGTCGCGGCGCTGGTGGGGCGTCACCAGCGTGACGACGCTGCCGGACTGGCCGGCGCGGGCGGTGCGGCCGCCGCGGTGCAGGTAGTCCTTGTGGTCGCTCGGCGGGTCGACGTTGACGACGAGGTCGAGGTTGTCGACGTGGATGCCGCGCGCCGCGACATTGGTTGCCACCAGCACCGTCACATGACCCGTCTTGAACTGGCTCAGGGTCCGGTTGCGTTGCGGCTGGGACTTGCCGCCGTGCAGGGCCGCGGCGCGCACCCCGCTGCTCAGCAGATGCTCGGTCAGCCGGTCGACGGCGTGCTTGGTGTCCAGGAACATGATCACCCGGCCGTCGCGGGCCGCGATCTCGGTGGTCGCCTGGTGCTTGTCGGCGCCGTGCACATGGAGCACGTGGTGCTCCATCGTGGTGACCGCACCCGCGGACGGGTCGACGGAGTGAACCACCGGGTCGGTCAGATAGCGGCGGACCAGCAGGTCGACGTTGCGGTCCAGGGTGGCCGAGAACAGCATCCGCTGGCCCTCGGGGCGTACTTGGTCGAGCAGGGCGGTCACCTGCGGCATGAAGCCCATGTCCGCCATCTGGTCGGCCTCGTCGAGGACGGTGATGCCGACCTGGTCGAGCCGGCAGTCGCCACGGTCGATGAGGTCCTTGAGCCGGCCGGGAGTCGCCACGACGACCTCGGCACCGGCGCGCAGCGCACCGGACTGCCTGCCGATCGACATGCCGCCGACCACCGTGGTCAGCCGCAGCTTCACGGAGCGGGCGTACGGCGCGAGCGCGTCGGTGACCTGCTGGGCCAGTTCGCGGGTGGGTACGAGGACCAGCGCCAGCGGCTGCCGGGGCTCCGCGCGCTGACCGGCCGTACGGGCCAGCAGGGCGAGGCCGAAGGCGAGGGTCTTGCCGGACCCGGTGCGGCCGCGGCCGAGGACGTCCCGGCCCGCGAGGGAGTTCGGCAGGGTCGCCGCCTGAATCGGGAACGGGGTGGTCACGCCCTCGGAGCTGAGCGCGGCCAGCAGCTGCGACGGCATGGCGAGATCAGCGAACTTCTCGGCGGCGGGGAGCGCGGGGGTGGTCGTCACCGGCAGCGCGAACTCGCCCTGCGGCGCGGACGGCCGACGGCCGTGCCCACCCGAGCGGCTCGGCGAGCCGGACTTCGCGGCGCCGAAGCGGCTGCCGCCCCGTGCGGCGCCGGAGCTTTTGGTGCGGGTGCGGTCGAAGCGGTCGTTCGTGCGTGTGCGGTTCATGCGGAACCTTCCTTGATGCGGCACGTATCAAGGAATTCCCGAGGAAAACGAACATCGCGGGGAATCGCAAGAACGAGCCAAATCGACTAAGAATGCGGATCGGACCGGAAGAAAATGTTCGGGTCGCGTCGCTGAAATGAATGGTGGGCCCCGGACAGAAATGCGTGGGGCATCCACATCGAAATATCCGGCGGGTTTGCACCCGGAATCCGGGGCGGAGCGTCCGCGTGCGGTGTGACTGCGTGCGGTGTGACTGCGTGCGGTGCGACTGCGGAGCGCTCGCGCCGACGCCGCCGGTGAGGCCCGGTCTCCACGGTGTGGCGACCGGTGAGGGCCGGTCTCCGTGGTGTGGCGCGGGGGTGTCCGAGAATGCAACGAGCTGGGGCCCGCACCCCAAGGTGCGGGCCCCAGCTACGAAGTACGCGTCAGCGTCAGGCGGGAACGATGTTCTCGGCCGTCGGGCCCTTCTGGCCCTGCGCGATGTCGAAGTTCACCTTCTGGCCTTCCTGGAGCTCGCGGAAGCCCTGGGCGGCGATGTTCGAGTAGTGGGCGAAGACGTCCGGGCCGCCGCCGTCCTGCTCGATGAAGCCGAAACCCTTTTCCGCGTTGAACCACTTCACGGTGCCAGTAGCCATGTTGAATCTCCTTCGGGGCATTTCCCGGAGTTCGCACTGTGCGGACTCCGCGTCACTGCGATGATTGCCCCACCCGGAGAATGACCGGAAATACAGAAGTGCTCTCCTCGGCCCGGAAGGCCGATGAGGACACTTGAAGTTTTTGGGAACCACAACTGCAACTGAGATCGACAGTAGCACGGCACGGTCGGTTGTGTGTGGCAGATATTTTCCCTCCGCCTGTCGCGTAAGAAATTCTCACAGCGCGTTGCGTCGATTTCTCTCACCGCGGCCACAGATATGGGTCGGCCGGGAACGCGGTGTTTCCGCAAAAAGGATGAGCGACGGCCGCGTCGCCGGCACGCCCTGCCCGTCACCGCCGGGGCCGGCGCGCCCCCTCTCCTGACGGCGGTTGTGCCGTGGCCGGTGCGCTCACCTCGTCCACGTCCACGTCGCTCGCCCGGACGTAGGCGAGCCGGTGGCCGAACTGGATCTCGTAGTACTCCTCCCGGCCCTTCACCACCAGGTCCGGTGTGTCGCTGAAGGACGACCTGTCGATGTAGGAACCGACGTCGCGGGACTGTGTCACGTACCGCTGGCCCGCGAGGAGGCTGTACGGAAGCGGCGACTCGGGCTGCTCCGGCACCCCCTCCGGGTAGGCGTCCTCCTCCGGGAGGGCCCGCCCGTACACCGGGATCTCGCTCAGGCCGTCCTTCGGAGTCACCGTCCGGCCGCTCGCACCGACGGCCGTCGGATGTTCCTTCGGGTTCCTGAACCACGCTTTGCGGCCCAGGTACCAGATCGCCGTCCAGTCGCCGCCGCGCCCGGCGACCGCGTAGGTCTGGCCGGCGGAGGCCCGCGACCCCAGGTCGTTGACGTCCTCCGTGGAGTCGTCGCCGTCCGGGCGCCGGCCCGGGTCCTGGATCAGCGGGGCGTCCTCGTCCGGCTCGGTGTGGAGGCGGACGGCGCTGGAGCCGTGCTGCGCACACGGTTCACCGCTCTTGCCGCACCCCGTGAACAGCGGCTTGTGGGTGGCGAAGTCCGGCAGCACCGTCACCACGTCGCTGTCCGGTCCGGCCGTGGCACGCAGGGGCGCGCCGAGGAGGTCGAAGTAGTGCCGCCAGTCCCAGAAGGGGCCGGGGTCGTCGTGCATGTCGGGGATGCTCGAGGCGGTCGGGGCCGGCACATTGTCGTGGCCGAAGATGTGCTGCCGGTCGAGCGGGATGCCGTACTTCTTCGCCAGGTAACGCACCAGGCGGGCCGAGGACCGGTACATCTGCTCCGAGTACCAGGCGTCGGGCTGCGTGAGGAATCCCTCGTGCTCGATGCCGATCGAGCGGGCGTTCACGAACTGGTTCCCGGAGTGCCAGGCCACGTCCTTGGTCCTGACGTGCTGGGTGATGTGCCCGTCACTGGAGCGGATCGAGTAGTGCCACGACGCCTCCGTCGGATACTGCACGGTCCTGAGCATGGACGGCAGGATCGCCTCGGTGTCATGGATGACGATGTACTCGATCTTCTGGTCCCTGGGCCGGTCGGCCAGGTCGTGATTGCCGTACTGGCCGTCGTCCATCTCGACGTACGGCGCGCTGAGCCAGTCGCAGGACAGCTCCGCGGGGCACTCGACCTCCTTCGGCCGCTGTGCGCCCTGCGGGCGCGGGGTGTGGGGGCGCACGCCCGGGCTGGCGGGGAGGGTGAGGTGCTGTCCCTCGACGGTGGTGCGGTTCGCGCCCCGGCGGATCACCGAGAAGACGTCGTTCGCGTACGTCGCCGCCGCCGCGGTGTCGCCCGTGCCCGAGAAGCGCGCCACCGCCTCCCACCAGTCCGCCGGGTCGGCGCTGAGCGGCTTGCCGAGCTGTCGTTGCGTCGCCGCCAGGAGCGCCGCGCCTCCGCGCACGTTGGCGGCGGCGTCCGTCCGCAACTGCCCCGCCGGGGCCCCGATCAGGCGGGCGGCCCGTCGCAGGTCCGCCGCCGGCTGCGCGGAGGGGCTGCCCGAGGAGGTCGCCCCCTGCGCGGCCGACGGCCCCGCCGCCACCGCGGGTGGCTGGGCACTCCCGCGCCGCGGCGCCGACGGGGACGGGGTCCGGTCCTGGTGGGTGTCCACCAGGTGCATCGGCCCGTAGCCGCCGACGACGCTCGGGGCGCCCGGCCGGGAGTCCCATCTCGACTGAAGGTAGGACACGCCCATGAGCACGCTCAACGGCACGTGGTAGTCGTCCGCGGCGTCGGTGAAGTCGTTCTGCAGGTGCCGGTCGGGCGTCGTGCCGCCGACGCAGGCCGACGGGCCGGCCAGCAGCGGCACCAGGAGCGCCGCCGAAGCGGTCACGCGGACGGTCCGGCGGCGCCTGCGGACGGCACCGGCGACACGGGGGGCGAGACGTCTTCTCATCAAAAGGGTCTCCAACCAGGTTCGTCGCGACCAGGACAACGGAGTTGCCCTTTGCACCACCCCTTGTACGTTTCCGTGCCCGACACGCGCTGTCGCGCCAAGGGTCACCGGCGTGGACCAGCGGCCCGGCACAGGCCACCCGGTCGGCGGCAGTACGAGCCCTGGCGGCCCGGTCGGCGGCAGTACGAGCCCTGCGGCCCGGTCGGCGGCAGCACGGCCCCTCCGGCGGGGAGAGGCCGGCGCGAGTTTCCGTCCCGCGCGACGCGCCGCGGTCCGGCACCGGCGGTGTGACGGTCAGGGACGGTCAGTCCTGGACCGGGTCCACCTGCCAGTCGGGGTGCCCCGGCATGGGCGGGGTGTGCGCCCCGTACAGCCACGGGGTCAGGAACGCGTTCAGGTCCTCGCCGGCGACCTCGGACGCGAGCGCGACGAAATCCCGCGTGCCGACGGCCCGGCCCCGGTACTTCGTCACCCAGGCCCGCTCGATCCTGTCGAAGGTCTCCTCACCGACCTTCTCCCTCAGGGCGTAGAGCACCAGCGCCGAGCCGTCGTACCGCATCTGCTTGAACAGGGCCGGCTCGGCGCTGGGTTCGGCGGGTGCCCCGTCGTCGTGACGCCACTGGTCGTGCTGCTCGTACGCCGCCCGCATCGCCCCCTCGAAGCTGTCACCGCCGTGCGTGTCGGAGTAGAGACGCTCGTAGAAGCTGGCGTGCCCCTCGCTCAGCCACAGGTCGGACCACCGCCGGATGGCTACGCTGTCGCCGGTCCAGTGGTGGGTCAGCTCGTGCACCAGGTTGCGCTCGGCGCCGACCCGGGCACCCAGCAGGTCGGCCCTCGGCACGAGGGACAGCGACTGCGTCTCCAGCGCCACCGGCAGGTCGGTGTCCCCGACCAGCACGCCGTAGCGGCTGAACGGGTACGGGCCGAGCCGCCGTTCCAGCCAGGCCAGGTGCCCGGGGGTGAGCGAACGGTACGCCTCGGTGTCGGTGACCAGGCCGTCCGGGACCACGTCCCGGACCGGCAGCCCGTGCGGACCGGTGCTTTCGGCGAACGCGAACTTCCCGATCGCCACCTGGACCAGCTGCGCCGCGAGCGGCTGCTCGGAGTCGTACGTCCAGCGGACCCGTCCGTCGGGTCGCCGGACGCGCTCGACGAGCCGGCCGTTGGCCACCGCGCTGAGGTCCGCCGGGGTGGTGATGCGGAAGGTGACCGGCGCCCGCAGGCTCGGGTGGTCGTTCGCCGGGAAGATCATCTTGGCGCCGTTGGGCTGTGGATAGAGCACGGTGCCGTCGGGCGTGGGCACCCATCCGTAGTGTGCGATCGCGTCGCTGCGGTGCCGTCGCTGCGTCGGGTCGGCGGTATAGGCGACCCGCACGGTGAAAGCGCTCCCGTGGGGGATCGGCTTCGCGGGAGTGACGACGAGCTCGTCACCGTCGCGTACGGCGGTCGCCGGCGCGCCGTCGACGGTGACCGTGTGCAGCGTGTTGCCCGCGAAGTCGAGGTCGAAGCGGGACAGGGCCTGGGTGGCGGTGGCGCTGATGGTGGTGGCGGCCTCGAAGGGCGTCCTCGGTGTCCGCCAGTCGAAGGCGAGCGTGTAGTGGCCGACCGTGTAGCCGCCGTTGCCGTCGAGCGGCAGGAGCGGGTCGCCGATGCCCGGCGCGCCGGGGGACGGGGCCGCGCCGGACGAGGCGGCGGAGGCGCCCGGGGCGTGGGTGCCGGGGTGGGCCGGGGAGCGGTGGCCCCCGTAGGGGAGGGCGCCGACGAGGACGGCGGCACCGGTGATCCCGACGGCACCGGCGAGGGCGAGACCGAGAGCGAGAGCCGTGCGGCGGGTACGGCGGCCACGGCGGGGGCGCCCCCGCCCGGCCGATTCCCGCGGGGACCGCGTGAACGACGCCTTCACCGGAGGAACCGGCGGGCAGCAAGGGTCTTCATGGCCGCACTATGCCAGTAAGACATTCATATGGTGATCTATGTCCCCGTATGACCCGCTCGGATGGGCTATAAGCCGCTGCCCCCTCCCGCGAGCGCACTGCCCTGGCTCACGGGCTCACGGGCTCACGGGCTCACCGGCTCACAGGCTCACGGGCTCACCGGCTCACATGGCGGGATCACCGAACTGCTCGAGGAGAACGTCGATGGGTGTGTGGGCGGGAGCGGCGGACGCGCTGTCGTGCAGGGTCTGTTCCGCCCAGATGACCTTGCCGTAGGGCGTGTACCGCGTTCCCCATCGCTCCGCGAACTGCGCTACGAGGAACAGCCCCCGCCCGCCTTCGTCCGTGGTCGCCGCCCGCCGCAGGCGTGGCGAGGTGCTGCTGGCGTCCGACACCTCGCAGCTCAGACAGCGCCCGTACAGCAGTCTTACGGTGACCGGCGGAGATCCGTACCGAATCGCGTTCGTGACCAGCTCGCTGAGGATCAGTTCCGTGGTGAATTCGGACTCCTCCAGCCCCCACTCCCGCAGTTTCTCCCTGCACCGTGCCCGCACCGAGGGCACCACCGCCGGGTCCGACGGCACGTCCCATTCGGCCACGTGTGAGGGTGGGAACAGCCGAGTACGCGCCACCAGCAGTGCGATGTCGTCGGAGGGGTGCGTCGGCTTCAGGGCGTCGATCACCGCCTGGCACGTCTCCCCCGGAGTACGCTCCCCGGCTCCCTTCAACGCCAGGCGCAGCCCGTCCAGCCCGACATCGGGGTCGCGGGTGCGGTCCCTCACCAGGCCGTCGGTGTACAGCACCAGTTGTGAGCCTTCCGGCAGGTGCAGCTCCGCGGTTTCGAAGGGGTGGCTGCCCAGTCCGAGCGGGGCCGAGGCCGGCACATCGGGGCAGGTGACGGTCCCGTCCGGGCGCACGACGATCGGGTCGGGGTGTCCCGCACGGGCCACCGTGCACGCCCCCGTCACCGGCTCGTAGATCGCGTACAGACAGGTCGCTCCCGTCACCCCCTCTCCCTCGTGGGCCTGTGCGGCGTCGTCGGCGCTCTCCTCGTTGTCCATGCGTATGACCAGGTCGTCCAGGTTCCCGAGCACCTCGTCCACGGGGAGGTCCAGCGTGGAGAAGTTGTGCACCGCGGTGCGCAGCCGGCCCATCGTCGCCGCCGCGTGCAGCCCGTGACCGACGACGTCGCCCATCACCAGCGCCACTCGTCCGCCCGGCAGCGGGATGACGTCGAACCAGTCCCCGCCGACCCCCGCCTCCGCCGGCAGATACCGCCAGGCCACCTCCAGCGCGTCCTGCTCCGGCTGCCCCCGGGGGAGCAGACTGCGTTGCAGCGTCACCGCCATCGCGTGCTCCCGGGTGAACCGCCGGGCGTTGTCGATGGCCACCGCGGCCCGCGCGGCCAGCTCCTCCGCGAAGGACAGATCCTCCGGCTCGAACGCCGGGGAGTCCCCCGTCCGGTAGAAGTTCGCCACGCCCAACGACACGCTCCGCGCTCGCAGCGGCACGCTCACCAGCGAGTGCACCCCGCGTTCCAGGACGGCCCGGGCGCGCTCCGGATCCTGTTCCTGCCAGCCGCGCGCCTGCCGCAGGTCCGCCTCCAGCACGCCCTGCCCCTGGTTCAGCGCCAGCATCTGCGGGGTTTTCGGCGAGAACGTGATGACTTCGTCCAGCGGATACATCGGCATCATCTCGTGCTCGCCGCCGATCGCCGCGCGCCGCAGCCGCCGCCATCCCTCCGCCGTCGGCTCCCACCCCTGAAGCACCGAATCCAGCAGATCCACCGTGACGACCCCGGCGAACTGCGGCACCGCCACATCGGCCAGCTCCTGCGCCGTACACCTCACATCCAGCGTCGTCCCGATCCGCACCCCGGCCTCGTACAGCAGCTTCAGCCGCTCCCGCGCCACCTCGGCCCGCCCCGAGACCGTCGCCAGCTCCGTGGTGTCGCGCAATGTCACCACGCTGCCTCCCCGGCCCTCGTCCGGGAAGGTGGGCCGCTTGTTCACCGCCAGCAACCGGTCCTCGGCGAGAAGCACCTCGTCGGTGACCTCCTCCGGTGACGTGAGCAGGCGCGTGATCTGCTCCGGCAGACCCAGCTCCCGCACCAGGGACCCCCGCGCGTCCCCGGGCAGGCCCAGCAACCGCTTCGCCTCGTCGTTGGCCAGCACCAGCCGCCCGTCGGCGTCGATGATCAGCACGCCTTCCCGCACCGCGTGCAGGACCGCGTCGTGGTGCTCGTACATCCCCGCGAGCTCCGCCGGGGCCAGGCCGCGCGTCTGCCGCAGCAGCCGCCGGGACACCAGCGTCGTCCCGGCCCCGGCCAGCGCCACCGCGGCCGCGCCGGCGCCGAGAGCGATCGGCAACTGCGGCAGCCACAGCCTCGCCACGTTCTTGACCGTGATCCCGGCGGACACCAGTCCGACGACCGTGCCGCGCGCATCGGTCACCGGAACCACCGCCTGCACAGCCGTTCCCTCCCCGGTCGGCAGGGGCGGGCCGCCGGCCTGTTCGACGACGGTACGGCCGTGCAGCGCCGGTTCGATGGTGCCGACGAACTTCTTCCCGATCTCCTGCGGGTAGGGGTACGTGTAACGGATCCCCCGGGTGTTCATGACGACGACGAAATCCACGCCCGCCTTCTTCCGTGCCTCCTCGGCCCGCGGTTGCAGCACCGCGGTCGGGTGCGGGCCGCGCAGGGCCTCGACCATCCCGGGGGCACTCGCGAACGACTGCGCCGCGACGACCGAATCCCGCTGCGCCTGCTGCACGGCTTCACGCGCCGCCTCGAGCACCATGGCCGCCACCGCGGCCACGACCAGCAGCACCACGATCACGACCTGAAGAAGGAACACCTGCCCGGCCGTAGTGCGCGGGGTGAGCAGGAAAGCGCGACGATCACGCGAGCGTCCGGTGGGCGGAGGACGCAACGGGGTCCGATATCGCCCGAAAGGCACCTTCACGTACCCTTCATAACACTCTCTGCGCGAGGCCGAACCGACTTCGGCGGCAAGCCGGGACCCGGTGGGCGCCGCCCGCCTCAAGCCGACTGAAGGCCGACCGAAGAGCCGACCGACACGGAAACCGGGACGGACAACGAAGAAGGGCCCCGCTGCAAGCAGCGGGGCCCTTCGACATCGTGCCCGGTGAGGCACTGGCGGAGGATACGAGATTCGAACTCGTGAGGGGTTGCCCCCAACACGCTTTCCAAGCGTGCGCCCTAGGCCTCTAGGCGAATCCTCCGCCGCAAACAATACAAGACGTTGAGGAGTGCTCGCGAACTCGTTCCCCCCGCTCGGATCGGGTACTGTGAGCGCAGCCCCTCACGTGGCGCTATCTGACTGAACTCCCCCAGGGCCGGAAGTCAGCAAGGGTAGGTTGGCTCTGGCGGGTGCGTGGGGGGCGCTTGCGTTCCCGGAGGGGCGTGGGGGAGGCGAGCGGGGGCGAGCCGTTCGGGCGGTCCTGGTTGTCAGTGGGCGCCTATAACCTCGTATGTGTGTCGTCTCTCGCGCTGTACCGCCGCTATCGCCCGGAGTCGTTCGCCGAGGTCATCGGGCAGGAGCATGTCACCGACCCGCTGCAGCAGGCGCTGCGGAACAACCGGGTCAATCACGCGTACCTGTTCAGCGGTCCGCGCGGATGCGGGAAGACCACCAGCGCACGCATCCTGGCCAGGTGCCTGAACTGCGAGCAGGGGCCCACGCCCACCCCCTGCGGCGCATGCCAGTCCTGCCAGGACCTCGCGAGGAACGGGCCGGGATCGATCGACGTCATCGAGATCGACGCCGCTTCGCACGGTGGTGTGGACGACGCGCGTGACCTGCGGGAAAAGGCCTTCTTCGGACCGGCGGGCAGCCGGTACAAGATCTACATCATCGACGAGGCCCACATGGTCACGTCGGCCGGTTTCAACGCGCTCCTCAAGGTCGTCGAGGAGCCGCCGGAGCATCTGAAGTTCATCTTCGCGACCACCGAGCCCGAGAAGGTCATCGGAACCATCCGTTCGCGGACCCATCACTATCCCTTCCGGCTCGTGCCGCCCGGGACCCTTCGGGAGTACCTCGGCGACGTGTGCGGGCGGGAGAACATCCCCGTCGCGGACGGGGTGCTGCCGCTCGTGGTGCGCGCCGGCGGCGGTTCCGTACGTGACTCCATGTCCGTCATGGACCAGCTGCTCGCGGGAGCGGGCGCCGACGGTGTGACGTACGCCATGGCCACCTCGCTCCTCGGGTTCACGGACGGGTCGCTGCTCGACTCGGTGGTCGAGGCGTTCGCGTCGGGCGACGGAGCCGCGGCCTTCGAGGTCGTGGACCGGATCATCGAGGGGGGCAACGATCCGCGGCGGTTCGTCGCCGACCTGCTGGAGCGGCTGCGGGACCTGGTGATCCTGGCCGCCGTGCCCGACGCGGGCGAGAAGGGGCTCATCGACGCTCCCGCCGATGTCGTGGAGCGGATGCAGGCCCAGGCCGGGGTCTTCGGCGCCGCCGAACTCAGCCGGGCCGCCGACCTCGTCAATGAGGGGCTGACGGAGATGCGGGGCGCCACTTCGCCCCGGCTCCAGCTCGAACTCATCTGCGCGCGCGTGCTGCTGCCGGCGGCGTACGGCGACGACCGTTCGCTCATGGCCCGGCTGGACCGGCTGGAGCGCGGCGTCAACTTCTCCGGCGGGGGTGCGGGGCCGGCCATGGGGTACGTGCCCGGGCCCGGCGCGCACGGCGGGGCTTCGGTGCCTCAGATGTCTCAGCCGGCCCAGACGCCTCAGGTGCCGCAGATGCCTCAGATGTCCCAGGGGTCTTACGCCCAGCAGGCCCCCCAGGTGCCGCCGGGGGGCGGAGTCGATGCGGCTCGGGCCGCGGTGCGGGGCGGGCCCGGTGGGGCGGGCGGTCCTGCCGCCGGGCAGGGCGTACCGGGTGCGGAGGCCGCGTACGGGGATGTCGACGCCGGGGTGGCCGGCTCGGGCGCGGCTTCGGCGCCCGTCCAGGAGGCGCCCGCGGAGGCTGCGCCGCCCGCTTCCCAGCCGACCGCTGAGCAGCCCCAGCCCCAGCCACCGGCACAGCCACAACCTCATACCCAGCCGCAGGCTCCCGCCGCCGCGCCCGCGCCCGCACCGGGAGCCTGGCCCACCGCGAGCGCCGCGGGCAGCGGCCGGCGTCCGGGTGGCTGGCCGACGGCCACGCCCGCGGGCGGGGGACAGCCGCAGACTCCGGCCGCCGCTGCCTCTGCCGCTCCCCCCGCTTCCGGCCCTGCCCCGGCTTCCGCTCCGGCGCCCTCAGCCCCGGCGCCCGCTCCCGCCGCGGCCTACGCCCCGGCTGCCGGTGGGCCCGACCCCCGCATGCTCTGGCCGAACATCCTGGAGGCGGTGAAGAACCGGCGCCGCTTCACCTGGATCCTGCTCAGCCAGAACGCGCAGGTCACGGGTTTCGACGGCACGACGCTCCAGATCGGCTTCGTCAACGCGGGCGCGCGGGACAACTTCGCGAGCAGCGGCAGCGAGGACGTACTGCGGCAGGCGCTGGCCGAGCAGTTCAACGTGCAGTGGAAGATCGAGGCGGTCGTCGACCCGTCGGGCGGTTCGGCCCAAGCGGCGGGCGGGGGCTCCGGCCCCCGGGTTCGGCGGCGGCGGTGCCGGGTTCAACGCGGGCGGCGGCTCCGGCTTCGGCGGCGGGTACGGCGGAGCTCCGGCCGCCCCGCGCCCCGCGCCGCAGCAGTCCGCCCCACCGGCGCCGGGCCCCGCCGCGTCGGTGGCTCCGGCCCCGTCCGCCAGACAGACTGCGCCCGCCCCGGCATCCACACCACCGCCCGCTCCGCCACGGCACATCGCCCCCGAGGACGACATGGGGGAGGACGACGACCCCGACCTCGACGAGTCCGCCCTCTCGGGCCACGAACTGATCGTCCGGGAGCTCGGGGCGACGGTGATGGAGGAGTTCTCCCACGAGTAAGGGCGCCGGCAGCGGCCCGGCGAGGAGGGGTGTGGCTCGCGGCGTCGCGGATGTCCCACAGCCCCCGCCCGTTCCTCGCCCGACCCTTCGACTAGGACGAACGCACAAACCATCGCGCCGTCCCCCTTCGGCGGCCCCCACAAAAGCACCCGCCCCAGCCGGTTAGGCTGACCCCGTGAAGGTCCTTGTCATCGGTAGTGGCGCCCGCGAACACGCCCTGTGCCGTTCCCTGTCCCTCGACCCCGACGTCACCGCGCTGCACTGCGCCCCCGGCAACGCAGGTATCGCCGAGGTGGCCGAGCTGCACCCGGTCGACGCCCTGGACGGCGCGGCCGTGGCCGCGCTGGCCACCGAGCTCGGTGCCGATCTGGTCATCGTGGGCCCGGAGGCACCCCTCGTCGCCGGGGTCGCCGACGCCGTCCGCGCGGCCGGCATCCCGGTCTTCGGCCCCTCCAAGGAGGCAGCGCAGCTCGAGGGCTCCAAGGCCTTCGCCAAGGATGTGATGGCAGGAGCGGGCGTACCCACCGCGCGTTCGTACGTCTGCACGACGCCGGAAGAGGCCGAGGAGGCGCTCGACGCCTTCGGCGCCCCGTACGTCGTGAAGGACGACGGACTGGCCGCGGGCAAGGGCGTCGTCGTCACCAGCGACCTCGACGCCGCCAAGGCGCACGCGAGGGCCTGTGAGCGGGTGGTCATCGAGGAGTTCCTCGACGGCCCCGAGGTCTCGCTCTTCGCGATCACCGACGGCGTGACCGTCGTCCCGCTCCAGCCCGCCCAGGACTTCAAGCGGGCTCTGGACGGCGACGAGGGCCCGAACACCGGCGGCATGGGCGCGTACTCGCCCCTCCCGTGGGCCGACCCGAAACTCGTCGAGGAGGTTCTGCAGACGGTCCTGCAGCCGACCGTCGACGAGATGCGCCGCCGCGGCACCCCGTTTTCCGGTCTTCTTTACGCGGGTCTCGCGATCACTTCGCGCGGCGTACGCGTGATCGAGTTCAACGCCCGCTTCGGCGACCCCGAGACCCAGGTGGTCCTCGCCCGGCTGCGGACCCCGCTCGCGGGCGTGCTCCTGGCCGCGGCCGACGGCACCCTCGCGGACCTGCCGTCCCTGCGCTGGAGCGACGACTCGGCGGTCACCGTGGTCATCGCCTCCCACAACTACCCCGGCACCCCGCGCACCGGCGACCCGATCACCGGGCTCGACGAGGTCGCGGCCGAGGACGCCCCGCACGCGTACGTCCTGCACGCCGGGACGAAGCACGACGGCGACGCGGTCGTGAGCGCGGGCGGCCGGGTCCTCTCGGTCACCGCGACCGGCTCCGACCTCGTACAGGCGCGCGAGCGTGCCTACACGGCGGTGGACCGCATCGGCCTCGACGGCTCCCAGCACCGTACGGACATCGCCGCGAAGGCCGCCGTCGGAGCCTGATCCCCCTCCCGCCGACGACGAACGAAGATGAACCCCGCAGGCCCCGAAGGACGAACCCCGCAGGCCCCGAATCCGTCCAAGGATTCGGGGCCTGCGTCGTGGCGGAGCCGCTGTCGCGGCGGGTTTCCGGAACCGAGGCCTGATCATTGCCCTGCGTCATCCACCTTTCCCCAAAGCCATTCCATCGAGTGACCGATGGCCCATCCTGCTGACGAGGCCGAAGGGCCCAACTAGGGTGCGGCGCAAGCGTTCCGGCACTTGGCCCACTGGCATTGCGATGTCAGTGAGGGGTGCCACAGTGGGGGAGTGAACAACGCCAGGGCATCCGGCGGCGACCGCTGTGACGGTGACTGTCACAGCGCACGCCGCGCGGAACAGTAGGGGGTGACCTCCGGTCGTGACCGGTATGGGTGTGGAGGTGGGCGTGCAGGCAGCGCGCTCCCGGGCTCTCGCCGTGCTGCGCATCCGCAGCAGGGCGCTGGCCGTCGCCCTGCTGCCCGCGGCCGTCGCCGTCGTGCTGATCGCCGGCGGCACCAGCGGCCACATCAGCGGTGGTCACTGGGGCGTCACGCGCTGGATCGTCACAGGCGTGGCCGTCGTCGTCCTGCTCTGTGCCGCGGGCGTCGCGCTGGTCGTCGCCCGCGCCCGCCCCGCCGTGAGCCCCACGGTCCAGATCGCCGAGGACTCGGCCCCCGATCTGTACCGCATGGTGCGTGACCTGGCCGACCGTCTGGAAGTCCCCGCCCCCTCGGCGATAGCGCTCACCCCGGACTGCGACAGCTGGCTGGAGGACCGCACCCACCGCGCCCAGAGCCCGCCGGCCGCCGAATCCGGCGACGACACGGACGGGATACGAGGCCTCGCGGGCCCCCGGCACGGCCGCCCGCCCATCGCCCCCGTCCTCGTCATCGGCTCGCCGTTCCTGTGGTGGATGCGGGTCGGCGAGCTGCGGGCGGTCCTCGCCCCGGTCGTCGCAGGTACGGGTCCCTCGGCGCACCCCGACATAGCCGCGGCCCGCCGTTTCGTACGCGGGCTGGACGCGGCGGTGGCCGTCACCGCGGCGCCCACCCGTGGCCCCCTCGCCCGTACGGTGCTGGCCGGGGTCGGCTGGGTGACCCGCCTGCTGCTGCGCAGCTGCCGGGGCCATGCGGCGGAGATGGAGCGGGGAGTGGCGGCCGCGGCGGCCGAGCGTGCACAGACTGTGGACTACGGCGTGCGGATCGTCGCCCAGGAACAGGTGGGCCTGGCGTACGCGGGCTGGGACCGCCTGCTCACCAGGGTGGCGCTGCCGGCCTGGCGGATGGGCCGCTGGCCGTCGCGCCTGGACGCGGGTGTGGTCGCGGCCCTGACGGAACTCTCGCGCCGGGACCGCCTCGCCGAGGGCTTCACCTCGCGCCTCGGCGAGCGTCCGGCCTGTGACCTGTTGGAAGAGCCCGGTGTGGTGGACGAGGCGGCCTCGCTCCTCGCCGCCCGTCTGTTCCACGGAGGGCCCGCCGAGTGCGGTCCCGACTGGGCGCCGGTGGGGTGGCAGGAGTACCCGGACGAGGTCGTCGACCGCACATGGCGCACGGACGCGGCCCGCCTCCACCGCGTCCTGGACGCCCAGGGCGTCCACGTCACCACGCATCCGCCGACCCGGGACGCCGACGCCCCGACCCTGTCCCGGGTACTGGACCACTTGACGGTCACCCCCGCGGACAGGCACGCCGCTCCTTCCGCTCCTCGTGGGGGCCGACCGGAAAAGACCGGAGCGGCTGGTCCGGCGGCGGACCCCACCGAGCCCGCAGTCCCCACCGACGCGCGCGAGCGCCACGACGACGAGCACCAGCAGCACCACCACGACGGCGAGGACGGAGACGACGGGGACAGGGGCGGGGTCGGAAGCGGGACCGGGACCGGGGACAGGGATGGCGGCAGGGACGGGGACAAGGACGGGGACAAGGACGGGGACGGGGACGGGGACGAAGGCACTCTGGGAACGGAACGCACGGCGACGCTGGCGGCCGGTCTCAGCGCGGAACTGGCCCGCGAGGAGGCGGCGGCCCCGGTACGCGGCGGCGGCACGGAGCAGACAGGCCCCGACCGAACCCTCTGGGACGACGGAATGCTTCCTCTCTTCCCCCTCCAGCCCCCGAGATCGGGCCGGGAAATCCTCGCCGACCACGTGACGGCGATGATCTGCTGCGCCGCGATGGACACGGCGGGTGCGACACCCGGCCTCGACTGGCTCGACGGCCCCACCCTCCTGATCAACGGTGAACGGGCCGCGGACCTGACCCCCCGAGTCCTCACCTTGATAGAGGACGGCGACCCCACACCCCTCCGATCCTGGCTCCACCACTCGGGCATCCGCCCGGAAAAGCCGGTCCGCCTGGTCTGACGGCCCAGGGCCACACGCTCCGAGGCGGAGCCCGCGGTTCCGGTCACGTCAATTCGCGACGAACGGTGACGGACTGGGTGCGTAATGTGATGTGCTGGGACCGATCGCGTACATGGAAATGGCATACGACGGCTGACGGGGGCACGAGGGAGGGGACGGCGCATGGGATCGGAGCAGATCCGCCGCTGGGAGTCGGGCGCGCTGGCGCACGCCGTGACGGACCCCTTCGGCCAGGGCCCCGTCCCCTGGCTGCGCGGCGACGAGCAGTACTTCGACGACACCGGCCAGGTCGTCCCCTGGTACATCGACCCGGCCCCGGGAGCCACCGCTCTCCAGGGCGACACCCCGGCCCGCGACAACGGCCGAGGGACATCCCGCACGGGGAGCGCAGCACGCGCCATCCCCCACCCCCGCGCCGGCGGCCCCCGCTCCGCCGACGACGTCCACCGCCAGATCAAGGGCTTCACCGCCACCGGCGCGGCCGCCCCCGGCGAGGCGATCGACTTCCACATCACCGTCGACCCGCCCCAGGAATTCAGCGTCGACATCTACCGCATCGGCCACTACGGCGGCGACGGGGCATGCAAGATCACCACCAGCCCCCGGCTCTCCGGCATCGTCCAGCCACCCCCGCTCACCGCCGACCGCACGGTCTCCTGCCACCACTGGTGGCTGTCCTGGCGGCTCCAGATCCCGACGTACTGGAGCATCGGCGCGTACGTCGCCGTCCTCACCACCGCCGACGGCTACCGCTCCCACGTCCCCTTCACGGTCCGCGACAACCACCCGGCGGACCTGCTCCTCCTGCTCCCCGACATCACCTGGCAGGCGTACAACCTCTACCCGGAGGACGGCCACACGGGCGCCAGCCTCTACCACGCCTGGGACGAGACCGGCCGCCTGCTCGGCGAGGCCGACGCCGCCACCACGGTCTCCTTCGACCGCCCGTACGCCGGCGCGGGCCTGCCGCTCCACGTCGGCCACGCCTACGACTTCATCCGCTGGGCCGAGCGCTACGGCTACGACCTCGCCTACGCCGACGCCCGCGACCTGCACGCCGGCCGCGTCGACCCCACCCGCTACCGCGGCCTGGTCTTCCCCGGCCACGACGAGTACTGGTCGACGCACATGCGCCGCACCGTGGAACTCGCCCGCGAACACGGCACGTCCCTCGTCTTCCTCTCCGCCAACACCATGTACTGGCAGGTGGAGTTGGGCCCGTCCCCGTCCGGCGTCACCGACCGCCTGCTGACCTGCCGCAAGCGCCGAGGCCCCGGAAAACCCGCCCTGTGGCGCGAAATCGATCGCCCGGAGCAGCAGCTGATCGGCATCCAGTACGCGGGACGGGTCCCCGAACCCCACCCCATGATCGTCCGCAACGCCGACCACTGGCTGTGGGAGGCGTCCGGCGCGTACGAGGGGGAGGAGATCGGCGGCCTGGTCGCGGGTGAGGCCGACCGTTACTTCCCGCGCACCGCGCTCCCGGAGCACCAGGACCGCATCCTGCTCTCCCACTCCCCCTACCAGGACAGCGAGGGCAGCACCCGCCACCAGGAGACCTCGCTCTACCGGGCCCCGTCCGGCGCCCTGGTCTTCGCGGCCGGAACCTTCGCCTGGTCCCCGGCCCTGGACCGCCCCGGCCACGTCGACACACGAATCCAGCGGGCCACGGCCAACCTCCTGGACCGCATCTGCAAACACGACTGACGACGGGGCTCCGACCCGACCGCCCCCGCCCCGCCCGCGCACGTCCACCGGACCCCGCCCGCGCACGACCACCAGGCCCCGCCCGCGCACGTCCACCGGACCCCGCCCGTACGACCGCCACGCCTCCGCATCCGCTCCTGGCCAAGATCACTCCCCGCATACGGGAGAATTGAGCCACTTGGACAGAACCACGGGGAGGAACCGTGTCCGGATTCGTCGAAAAGCCCGAGCCCCTTCAGGTGCCGGGTCTGGTACATCTGCACACCGGCAAGGTGCGCGACCTGTACCAGAACGAGGCGGGCGACCTCGTGATGGTCGCCAGCGACCGTTTGTCCGCATTCGACTGGGTGCTGCCGACCGAGATCCCCGACAAGGGTCGCGTTCTCACCCAGTTGTCCCTCTGGTGGTTCGACCGGCTTGTCGACCTGGCCCCGAACCACGTCCTGAGCACCGAGCTCCCGCCCGGCGCCCCCGCCGACTGGCAGGGCCGCACCCTCATCTGCAAGTCCCTGAAGATGGAGCCCGTGGAGTGCGTCGCGCGCGGCTACCTCACCGGATCGGGCCTCGTCGAGTACAACGAGACCCGCACCGTCTGCGGCCTCGCCCTCCCCGAGGGCCTCGTCGACGGCTCGGAACTCCCGGGCCCGATCTTCACGCCCGCCACCAAGGCCGCGGTCGGCGAGCACGACGAGAACGTCTCGTACGAGGAGGTCGCCCGCCAGGTCGGCGCCGAGACGGCGGCGAAGCTGCGCCAGACGACTCTCGCCGTCTACGCCCGCGCCCGCGACATCGCCCGCCGCCGCGGCATCATCCTGGCCGACACCAAGTTCGAGTTCGGCTTCGACGGCGACACCCTCGTCCTCGCCGACGAGGTCCTCACCCCGGACTCCTCCCGCTTCTGGCCGGCCGACCAGTGGGAGCCGGGCCGCGCGCAGCCTTCGTTCGACAAGCAGTTCGTCCGCGACTGGCTGACCTCGCCGGAGTCCGGCTGGGACCGCAAGAGCGAGCAGCCCCCGCCGCCCCTGCCTCAGCACGTCGTGGACGCGACCCGCGCGAAGTACGTGGAGGCGTACGAGCGCCTCACGGGCGCGAACTGGTCGTAGCCCGCAACGGCACAACGAAAAGCCCCCGACCTGAGGTCGGGGGCTTCTTCGTGGAGCGGACGACGAGGCTCGAACTCGCGACCTCAACCTTGGCAAGGTTGCGCTCTACCAACTGAGCTACGTCCGCACGGCGCCGTGGCGCGAGAGCAACTATACCCAACCTCGTTCACGCGCGAGGCGCACCGCCGTATGACGGTTCTCCGCGCCGAGCTTCGACACGGCCGACGACAGATAGTTCCGCACGGTCCCCTCCGCCAGGGCGGCCCGCTCGGCGATCTCCGCGACGGGCGCCCCGTCGGCGGCGAATTCGAGCACCTCCGCCTCCCGCACGGTCAGCGGCGAGTCCCCGGCGGAGATCGCGTCGGCGGCCAACTCCGGGTCCACGTAACGATTTCCCGCGTGCACCGTACGAATGATCTCCGCCAGCCGCTGGGCACTGACGGTCTTCGGGACGAACCCGCGCACACCCGCCTCAAGCGCCCGCTTCAGATGCCCCGGCCGCCCATGACTCGTCACGATCAGCACCTGGCAGCCGGGCAGTTCGGCGCGCAGAGATGTGCTCACCCTCACACCGTCCGCCCCCGGCATCTGGAGATCCAGCACGGCCACATCGGGCGCATGTGCCCGCGCCATCGCGAGCGCCTCCGGGCCGGTCGCCGCCTCGGCCACCACCAGCAGGTCCTCCTCCAGCGCGAGCAGCGCGGCCAGCGCCCCCCGGATCAGATGCTCGTCGTCGGCGAGCAGCACCCGCACCGGAGCCTGGGCCGACGAGTGCGGGGCGGACGGAACGGACGTCATGGAGTGACCTCACTCACCGAGGGCAGGACAGGCGTGGACAGTGGGGGCGCGGGCGGTGCCGGAAGCGGAATCCGCGCGGTCAGCCGGAACAGCCCCTCCCCGGAGGGCGCGGCCCGCAGCGTGCCGTCGACCACGGACAGCCGCTCCCGCAGACCCGCCAGCCCGGATCCGCCGCCCGGCGCGGAGTCGGGTACCCCGTCGTTCTCCACGGTGAGCACGACATGGCCCTCCACCGTCCGCAGGGTCACCACACAGCGTGCGGCGTTCCCGTGCCGCAGCACGTTGGTGGTCGCCTCGCGCACCACCCAGCCGAGCGCCGACTGGACCGGCGCGGGCAGCCCGGCCGCTGATCCGCTGACCTCGCAGTCGATGCCCGCGGCCGTCAACACGCCTTGCGCGCCGGCGAGTTCCGTGCCGAGATCGGCCTCGCGGTAACCGCGCACCACCTCGCGCACCTCCCGTTGTGACTCGCGCGCTATCCGCTGCACCTCGATCATCTGCTCCACCGCCTCGGGCCGCTCGCGCCGGGCGAGTTGGACCGCGAGTTCGCTCTTGAGGGCGATCACCGCGAGGTTGCGCCCCATCACGTCGTGCAGATCACGCCCGAACCGCAGCCGTTCCTCGGCGACGGCGAGCCGGGCCCGGGTCTCGCGGGCCTCGTCCAGTGTGTAGACGGCGTCGAGCAGCCAGACGGAGAACGCCGAGCTGAAGGCGAGGAACCCGGTGGTCACCAGTACCGCGATGGCCGTGGCCAGCGCCACCGGCCCGGACAGGCCCAGGGGGAACGACACACTCCCGGCACCCACCGCGAAGCCCGCCACCATCGACAGCATGCGCCGCCTGTTACGGATGCCGAGCGCCATGGTGCCGGCGCCGAACCCCAGCACCGCCACAAAGACCGTGCCCGCCGCGCCCGCCGCGTCCGTGCCGCCGGGACCGTGTGACGCGAGGAGGAGCGCGCCGATGCCGATCAGCGCGGTGGCCGCGCCCAGCGCGCCGAGCATGCGTATCGGCTGTTCCCGGCGGCCGCGCGTCCAGTCGAGCGCCTGGGAAGCCGTCGCCATGCACAGGGCGGCGTGCGCGCACACAGCAACGAGCACCAGCACCGAGAACGGCTCCGGCACGCTGCCGAAGGCCACGAGCCCGATCGCGGAGATCTCGATCAGTCCGAAGAAGTGGAACGACCACCGCGTATACGTCTCGACCTTCGCCGGAGTGGTCTTCCCCCGCCACCAGGCCCTGGGTGTGCTCATCTTCTGCCTCCCCCCATCACTGCGGCGCTCAGCGCCTCGGCTCCCACCGGAACCACCGTCGTACAGCAAACACCGCGATCACGATCCAGGCCACGCCCGTGCAGACGGCGCCCAGGGTGTCGTACATCGAGAGGCCGCCGGTCCAGCCCGCGCGTAGCAGCCGGATCGCCGGGGAGAGCGGCAGCAACTCGCAGACCGAGGCGGCACGGTCGGGCAGAGCCTCCAGCGGGATCGTGATGCCCGAGCCCAGCATGGACACGAACAGCATGGGCAGCACCGTCACCTGCGCACTTTCCACGGTCCTGCTGAAGGCGGCTGTGACGGCCGCCAGAGCCGCGCAGAGTATGAGACCCAGCGAGAGGCCGAGGACGACGAGATGGGGCGCTCGGGGCGCGCCGGCGTCGAGGAGCGCCATGCAGCCGACAGCCAGGAGCACGGACTGGGCAAGGCCGATGCAGACGGCGGGCAGCGCGGCGCCGACGAGGATCTCGGGATCGCTGAGCTCGCCGGTGCGCAGCCGCTTGAGGACGAGTTCCTCCCGGCGTGAGACATAGACGCTGACCAGGGCCGAATACACCGCGAAGAGCAGGGAGAAGCCGATCGCGGCCGTGAGCATCACCGTGCCGAAGGTGAATCCCTCGGACTTGAGGTCCATCTGGTCGGCTGCCGGCTTCGCACTGAACGGCAGGGCCAGGGGGACGAACAGGGCTGTGACGATCACTCCCCTGTTGCGGGTCAGCAGCATCGTCTCGGCCCGCGCCAGGGCGCGCAGCCGCCCTGCCGGGGTGGTGGGCGCGACGGTGCTCATGCCACGGCCTCCTTGCCGCTCGCGGTGGTCCCTGACACGTCCGTGCGTCCCGGCCGGCCCGGACGGTCTCCGGCTGCCTCCCGGGCTATCCGCAGGAACGCCTCCTCCAGCGACGCCGATCGCACGTCGAGCCCCCGCAGCTCGACCTGGGCGCGCTGTGCCCACAGCAGCAGAGCGGTGGCCGTGCGCTGGAGTTCGTGCGTGCGGAGCCGGACCGTGCGGCCCGTCGTCTCGTGGGTGCTCACGCCGAGGTCCGCGAGCGGGGGCAGGTCCCCCAGGAAGTAGCCGTCGGGCAGGTCGAAGGAGATACGGGACGGCTGGGCCGCGGTCACCTCGGCCGGCGTACCGGCGGTCGCGATGCGCCCCTCGTGGAGTATCGCGAGCCGGTCGGCGAGGCCTTCCGCCTCCTCCAGATAGTGCGTGGTCAGCAGTACCGTCGTACCACCGTCGCGCAGCTCGCGGACCAACTCCCAGGTCTCCTGGCGGCCTTCGGCGTCCAGGCCGGTCGTCGGCTCGTCGAGGAAGAGGACCTCGGGGCGGCCGAGGAGCGCGAGCGCGAGGTCCAGGCGCCGCCTTTCGCCCCCCGACAACTGCTTCACGCGTACGTCGGGCCGGCGCTCCAGGCCGACCAGTGACAGCGCCTCGCCCACCGGCCGGGCGCCGCTCGTACAACCCGCCCACATCCGCACGGTCTCCGCGACCGTCAGCTCGGACGGGAAGCCGCCCTCCTGCAGCATCACGCCGGTCCTGGGCCGGACGGCCGCCCGCTCCTCGTACGGATCGTGGCCGAGGACGCGCACGCGACCGCCGGACGGGGCCGCGAGGCCCTCCAGCAGCTCGACCGTGGACGTCTTGCCCGCGCCGTTCGTCCCCAGCAGGGCGAACAGCTCCCCGCGCTCCACCGAGAACGTGATCCCGCGGACCGCCTCGAAATCTCCCCCGTACACGCGCCGCAGATCAGTGACCTCAATCACATGATCGTGCTCACGCTCGTGCTCGCTCGTGTTCATGAAATCAGCGTCCCCGCGGGGGAGGCGCCGCAGCAGTGCGTGGTGTCATCACTCCGCATGACAAATGTCAGATGCGCGGAGCCCCCGGGGGAATGCCTGCCCGCGGATGAGCTGAGGAACGCCTTGAACACGAGAAAGACCCCGGTCGACTGACCGGGGCCTTCACTTTCTGGAGCGGACGACGAGGCTCGAACTCGCGACCTCAACCTTGGCAAGGTTGCGCTCTACCAACTGAGCTACGTCCGCATTGCCTCCGACCGGCTCTCACCGATCGGCGCGAGCACCACCCTACCTGATCCACAAGAGTGGTCGGTAAGGGATGCAGAGCGGGTGACAGGAATTGCACACTGCGCCTTCCCCCTGGAAGGGGGATGTTCTACTACTGAACTACACCCGCGTGACTCCGGGAGCCGGGCCTTTCGGCCTTGCCCCTCGGCGTGCTCCAGACTCTAGCTGATCAGCAGGGGGGCAGCGCAAGTCGGTTCTCTGCGGGGGTGGATGACCGGCCGTCGGCGAGCCCCCTCCGACGGCCCACGCGTGCCCCGCGGACGGAGCCGGTGCACGGCCGGCGCGGAGCCGGTGCGCCCCGGCGCGAAGTCAGTGCGCCTCGGCGAACGCCTCGTAGACCTTCTTCGGAATCCGGCCCCGCGGCGGAACCTCCAGCTTGTTGGAACGGGCCCAGGCCCGGACGGCGGCCGGATCGGGGGTCAACGCGGTGTGCGTGTACGCCTTCCCGGACTTCGCCTTCTTGCGGCCGGCCTCGACGTAGGGCGCCAGCGCCTTACGCAGTTTCTTCGCATTGGCTTGATTGAGGTCGATCTCGTACGACTTGCCATCCAGTCCGAAGACGATCGTTTCCGCCGCTTCTGAGCCGTCGATGTCGTCGGAGAGAGTGACCACGACACGCTGCGCCACGAATATCGGTCCCTTCGTGCGACACCTCCGTGATCACAACCACGACGTGCTGAGACGGCATGGAGATGTCGGGGAGATGTCGACTGTCCGGCTGTAATTGGGAAAGTATCGGCTATTGCCAATTCCTTTGTACAGTGCCCGGCATTGCATTGTGAAGACCGACTGAATACCTCAGCGTGTCTGCGTGCAATGGAGTCCTACCGGTCTTCTGCGGTTTTTCCCAGAATTTTCCGTGTGGGCCCCCGCGTCGATGCGTGATCGTGATGGCGGTCACGTAGGATTCTACGAATCTACGCGGGTAGAAATTTTGTGCGGGTAGTCTGAAGGGACCTGCTCAGCACCACACACCGGGAGTGCCAGTGGCACGCGTCGTAGTCGACGTCATGCTCAAGCCGGAGATCCTCGACCCCCAGGGCCAGGCGGTGCAGCGTGCACTGCCGCGTCTCGGTTTCGAAGGTGTCTCCGACGTACGTCAGGGAAAGCGATTCGAACTCGAGGTGGACGGACCGGTGGACGACGCCGCGCTCACCCGCATCCGTGAACTTGCGGAATCCTTCCTCGCCAACACCGTGATCGAGGACTTCACCGTGAAGGTGGAGGACGAGAAGGTGGAGGCCGGAAAGTGACCGCTCGTATTGGCGTCGTCACTTTCCCGGGCAGCCTCGACGACCGGGACACCCAGCGCGCGATCAAGCTCGCCGGCGCCGAACCTGTCGCTCTCTGGCACAAGGACAAGGACCTCAAGCAGGTCGACGCCGTGGTGCTGCCCGGCGGATTCTCGTACGGCGACTATCTGCGCGCTGGCGCCATCTCGCGCTTCTCGCCGGTCATGGAGACCGTCATCGAGCAGGCGAAGTCGGGAATGCCGGTCCTCGGCATCTGCAACGGCTTCCAGATCCTCACCGAGGCCCACCTCCTCCCCGGCGCGATGCTCGGCAACAACCATCTGCACTTCATCTGCCGCGACCAGAAGCTGCGGGTGGAGAACGCGGACACCGCCTGGACCAGCGACTACGAGGCCGGCCAGGAGATCCACATCCCGCTGAAGAACATGGACGGGCGGTACGTCGCCGACGAGCGGACCCTCGACATGCTCGAGGCCGAGGGCCGGGTCGCCTTCCGGTACGTGGTCGGTGGCGCGGCCGCCGACGGGTACGGCAACCCGAACGGTTCGCTGCGCGACATCGCCGGCATCACCAACGAGGCCGGGAACGTCGTCGGTCTCATGCCGCACCCCGAGCACGCCGTCGAGCCGCTGATCGGTACGGGCCGTACCGACGGCCTCCCCTTCTTCACCTCGATCCTCAAGAAGCTGGTCAACGCATGAGCCGCACGCCTCTGGACACGGTCGAGCACGCGGCCGCGACCCCCGACGTCGAGCTGCCCTGGGCCGAACTCGGCCTGAAGAAGGACGAGTACGAGCGGGTCGTGGAGATCCTCGGCCGCCGGCCCACCGGTGCCGAGCTCGCCATGTACTCGGTCATGTGGTCCGAGCACTGTTCGTACAAGTCGTCCAAGGTCCACCTGCGCCAGTTCGGCGAGAAGGCCCCGCAGAGCGACGCCCTCCTCGTCGGTATCGGTGAGAACGCGGGCGTGGTGGACGTCGGCCAGGGGTACGCGGTCACCTTCAAGGTCGAGTCGCACAACCACCCCTCGTACGTCGAGCCCTACCAGGGTGCGGCCACCGGCGTCGGCGGCATCGTGCGCGACATCATCGCGATGGGCGCCCGGCCGGTCGCCGTGGTGGACCCGCTGCGCTTCGGTGCGGCCGACCACCCCGACACCAAGCGCGTGCTGCCCGGTGTCGTCGCGGGCATCGGCGGCTACGGCAACTGCCTCGGCCTGCCCAACATCGGCGGCGAGGTCGTCTTCGACGCCTGCTACCAGGGCAACCCGCTCGTCAACGCCGGTGCCATCGGCGTCATGCGGCACGAGGACATCCACCTCGCCAAGGCGTCCGGTGCCGGCAACAAGGTCATCCTGTACGGGGCCCGTACGGGCGGCGACGGCATCGGCGGCGCCTCCATCCTGGCCTCCGAGACCTTCGACGACGCCAAGCCGTCGAAGCGCCCCGCGGTCCAGGTCGGCGACCCCTTCCAGGAGAAGCTGCTCATCGAGTGCACCCTGGAGGCCTTCGCCGAGAAGCTCGTCGTCGGCATCCAGGACCTGGGCGCGGCCGGTCTGTCGTGCGCGACGAGCGAGCTGGCGTCCAACGGCTCCGGTGGCATGCGCGTGACGCTGGACGACGTACCGCTGCGCGACTCCACCCTCTCGCCCGAGGAAATCCTCATGAGCGAGTCGCAGGAACGCATGTGCGCGGTCGTCGAGCCGGAGAAGGTCGACCGCTTCCTCGCGATCTGCGAGAAGTGGGACGTCATCGCCACCGTCATCGGTGAGGTGACGGACGGCGACCGCCTCGAGATCTACTGGCACGGCGGCAAGATCGTCGACGTCGACCCGCGCACGGTCGCGCACGACGGTCCGGTCTACGAGCGCCCGTACGCCCGTCCGGAGTGGCAGGACGCCCTCCAGGCCGACGACGCGAACAAGCTGCCCAGGCCGTCTTCGAGCGAGGAACTGAGGGATCAGGTCCTCAAGCTGGTCGCCTCCCCGAACCAGGCCTCCAAGTCCTGGATCACCTCCCAGTACGACCACTTCGTGCAGGGCAACACGGTTCTCGCCCAGCCCGAGGACTCCGGCATGATCCGCATCGACGCGGAGTCCGGGCTCGGCGTCGCCATCGCCACCGACGGCAACGGCCGGTACGCGAAGCTCGACCCGTACGCGGGCGCGCAGCTCGCCCTCTCCGAGGCGTACCGCAACGTGGCGACGACCGGTGCCAAGCCGCTCGCCGTTTCCGACTGCCTGAACTTCGGCTCGCCCGAGGACCCGGCCGTCATGTGGCAGTTCGCCGAGGCCATCCGCGGACTCGCCGACGCCTGCCAGCAGCTGGGCACCCCGGTGACCGGCGGCAACGTCTCGCTCTACAACCAGACGGGCGAGGTGGCCATCCACCCCACGCCGGTCGTGGCCGTGCTGGGCGTCATCGACGACGTCGCCCGCCGCACCCCCGTCGCCTTCCAGGAGGAGGGGCAGCTGCTCTACCTCCTCGGCGACACGCGTGAGGAGTTCGGCGGTTCGGCCTGGTCGCAGGTCGTGCACGACCACCTCGGCGGGCTGCCGCCGCAGGTCGACCTGGAGCGCGAGCGGCTGCTCGGCGAGATCCTCATCTCGGCCTCCCGCGACGGCATGATCGACGCCGCGCACGACCTGTCCGACGGCGGTCTGATCCAGGCCGTGGTGGAGTCGGCGCTGCTCGGCGGCAAGGGCGCGCGGCTGGTCGTTCCCGATGGTCTGGACGCTTTCACCTTCCTGTTCTCGGAGTCGGCGGGCCGTGCGGTCGTCGCCGTCCCGCGCTCGGAGGAGCTCCGGTTCAACGACATGTGCGGGGCGCGCGGGCTGCCCGTCACCCGTATCGGTGTCGTCGACGGCGATTCGGTGGAGGTGCAGGGCGAGTTCACGCTCCCGCTGGCCGAGCTGCGGAAGGCGCACGAGGAGACGATCCCGGCGCTGCTGGCCTGAGATTCGGTACGTCGCCGAAGGCCCTGCCCGGACTCCGGGCAGGGCCTTCGCCCGTACTCCGCCGTGGACGCCGTACGCCGTCAGTTCCTGGAGATGGGCGAGGCGCGACCCCTCGGTTGAACCCGGAGCCGTTCGCTCGTCAGGTGCATGATCTCCTGGTCGCCACCCAAGAAGGGCCTGAGCGGATACGCGGTCAGGGCCTAGGCTGAGGATCATGCCCCCGGCCAAGAAGCGCACCCGCACCTACGACCCCGCCAGGATCCGGGCGGCGGTACTGGCCCAGTTCGGGAACGTACGAGAGGGCGTAAGGGCCCTTGACGACGAGCAGTTGGCGCGGCCCACGCACCTCGGGGACTGGAATGTGCGGGAGTTGGCCGCGCACACCACGATGGCCATCGAGGCCGTCAACAAGTTCATCGACAGGCCCGCGCCACCGAAACAGGAAGTCACGCTGCTGGACTGGCCGTTCGTGACCGCGGTGAACGCCGAAGCGATCGCCGACACGAGCCGCGAGCCGGCCGCCGGTCACCCGGACCTGGACGCCTTCCTCGCCGTCACCGAGCAGCGTTTCACCGAGCGGCTGGCCGCGCACCCCGACACCCGTTTGCTCCTGACGGGCACCGGCCCCATGAGCCTCGGCGACTACCTCGTCACCCGCACCGTCGAACTCGTCGTCCACACCGACGACCTCAACCGGTCCGTCCCCGGCCTCGACATCCCGTACGACCGCCAGGCCCTCGCCGCCTGCACCCGGCTGCTCGCCGACGCGCTGGCCGTGAAGGCACCCGGCGCCTCCACCGAGGTGCGCATCCCTCCGTACGCCGTCGTGCAGTGTGTCGAAGGCCCCCGGCACACCCGCGGCACCCCGCCGAACGTCGTGGAGACCGACCCGCTCACCTGGATCCGGCTCGCGACAGGCCGCCTCGACTGGACGACCGCGCTCGACGACGCCCAGGTCAGCGCGAGCGGCGAGCGGGCCGACCTGGGCGGACTGCTCCCCCTCATGAGCTGACCCGAGCCGGTCACGAGTTGACCCGAGCCGGCCACCAGCCGGCCACAAGCTGACCCGAGCCGGCCACAAGCTGACACGAGCTGGCCACAAGCTGACCCGAGCACGCGTGGCCGCCCGGAGCGGAACCAATCACCCCACCCGCCCCGTCCAACCGGCATGTACAGGCAGCGACTGACACTCCCGGCCTTGACCCTCACCGCCCTGACCCTGCTCCCGCTGGCCGTGGCCTGCGGCAATGAGAAGGGCGGCGGTACGGGCAGCAGCTCCGTCGGCGCGGACACCGAACCGTCCGTCACCGGCGTCCACTGGACCGTGGACAGCGTGACCGTGAACGGCACCACCCACCAGGCACCCGACGGCGCCCATGTGGAGATCGCCGAGGACGGCCGGGCCACGGGCAACTACGGCTGCAACAGCTTCCACTCGACCGCGACCTTCAAGGGCGACCGCATCACCCTGAGCAGAACGCTCAGCACCGAGATGGCCTGCGAGAAGCGTCCGATGGAGTTCGAGACGACCCTCGCCCGCGCCCTCGCCGCCGGCCCGCTCACCGCCGAGGCCGGCCAGGGAAAGCTGACGCTCACCACGGCCAAGGGCGACCGCGTCCACCTCACCGAGGAGAAGGACGCCCCGCTCTACGGCACCAAGTGGACGGTCAACTCCCTGATCGGCGGCGACGTCGCCCAGTCGCTCCCCGCGGCGGCCGACGGCAAGGCCTGGCTCACCTTCACCAAGAAGAGCGAGAGCGGCGACAAGAAGAGCGGCGAAAAGGAGCGCGGCGACAAGGAGGTCGGCACCGTCAGCGGCAGCCTCGGCTGCAACCGCGTCTCCGCCATGGCCACCGTACGCGGCAGTCACATCACCCTCGGCGCCCCCCGCACCACCCGCCAGATGTGCTCCGGCTCACTCATGACGACCGAGAAAAGCCTGCTGAAGCTGTTCGACAGCACGGTGAGCTACCGCATCGACCACCGCGCCATCACGCTGACCAGCGAAAACGGCGAGGGTATCGGAGCGATCGCCGACAGGTGACCCCAGTCCACCCCGATGTCCGGACAACTGGTTGCAGAACGCACCGGATTCGGAACGGTGCACGATCTCGCCTACACTCGGTGGCGTGCCACGTGGTGACGGTCGACTCAATCATGATCTGCTCCCCGGTGAGAAAGGCCCCCAGGACGCTTGTGGCGTCTTCGGTGTCTGGGCTCCGGGCGAAGAGGTCGCCAAGCTCACTTACTTCGGGCTCTACGCCCTCCAGCATCGGGGCCAGGAATCCGCGGGTATCGCGGTCAGCAATGGCTCCCAGATCCTCGTCTTCAAGGACATGGGTCTCGTGTCCCAGGTCTTCGACGAGACCTCTCTCGGTTCGCTCCAGGGTCATATCGCGGTCGGTCACGCCCGCTACTCGACCACCGGTGCCTCCGTCTGGGAGAACGCCCAGCCGACGTTCCGCGCCACCGCGCACGGTTCGATCGCGCTCGGGCACAACGGCAACCTGGTCAACACGGCGCAGCTCGCCGAGATGGTCGCCGACCTCCCCAAGGAGAACGGGCGCTCCCCGAAGGTCGCGGCCACCAACGACACGGACCTCGTCACCGCGCTCCTCGCGGGCCAGCGGGACGACGAGGGCCAGCCGCTGACCATCGAGGAGGCGGCCGCCAAGGTCCTCCCGCAGGTCCAGGGCGCCTTCAGCCTCGTCTTCATGAACGAGCACACCCTCTACGCGGCCCGCGACCCGCAGGGCATCCGCCCGTTGGTCCTCGGCCGCCTCGAGCGCGGCTGGGTCATCGCCTCGGAGTCCGCCGCCCTCGACATCTGCGGCGCCAGCTACGTCCGCGAGATCGAGCCGGGCGAGTTCGTCGCCATCGACGAGAACGGCCTTCGCAGCTCCCGATTCGCGGAAGCGAAGCCCAAGGGCTGTGTCTTCGAGTACGTGTACCTGGCCCGTCCCGACACGGACATCGCCGGCCGCAACGTGTACCTCAGCCGGGTCGAGATGGGCCGTCGCCTCGCCAAGGAGGCGCCCGCCGAGGCCGACCTGGTGATAGCGACGCCGGAGTCCGGCACCCCCGCCGCGATCGGTTACGCGGAGGCCTCCGGCATTCCGTTCGGCGCCGGCCTGGTGAAGAACGCGTATGTCGGCCGGACCTTCATCCAGCCCTCGCAGACGATCCGCCAGCTCGGCATCCGCCTCAAGCTGAACCCGCTCAAGGAAGTCATCAAGGGCAAGCGCCTGGTCGTCGTCGACGACTCGATCGTGCGCGGCAACACCCAGCGCGCGCTGGTGCGGATGCTCCGCGAAGCGGGTGCGGCGGAAGTCCACATCCGGATTTCCTCGCCCCCCGTGAAGTGGCCCTGCTTCTTCGGCATCGACTTCGCCACCCGTGCCGAGCTGATCGCCAACGGCATGACGATCGAGGAGATCGGTACCTCGCTGGGCGCCGACTCCCTCTCGTACATCTCCATCGACGGCATGATCGAGGCGACCACGATCGCCAAGCCCAACCTCTGCCGGGCCTGCTTCGACGGCGAGTACCCGATGGATCTCCCCGACCCCGAACTGCTGGGCAAGCAGCTTCTGGAGACCGAGCTGGCGGCGGGTCCCGCCGCCACGGCCGCGGCCGACGCGATCCGTCGCCCCTGAGGCCCCCTCACCAACCCGAAAGATCCCAGGCAATGTCTGCTGTTTTCGATCAGGGGACTCCGTCCCCTGGCACCGGTGCCAGCTACGCGTCCGCGGGCGTCGACATCGAAGCGGGTGACCGCGCCGTAGAGCTGATGAAGGAGTGGGTGAAGAAGACCCAGCGCCCCGAGGTCCTCGGCGGCCTCGGCGGCTTCGCCGGTCTCTTCGACGCCTCCGCCCTCAAGCGCTTCGAGCGCCCGCTGCTCGCGTCCGCCACCGACGGCGTGGGCACGAAGGTGGACCTCGCCCGGCAGCTCGGTGTGTACGACACCATCGGGCACGACCTCGTCGCGATGGTCATGGACGACATCGTGGTGTGCGGCGCCGAGCCGCTCTTCATGACCGACTACATCTGCGTCGGCAAGGTTCACCCCGAGCGTGTCGCCGCCATCGTGAAGGGCATCGCCGAGGGCTGTGTGCTCGCGGGCTGCGCCCTGGTGGGCGGCGAGACGGCCGAGCACCCCGGCCTCCTCGGTCCGGACGACTTCGACGTCGCGGGCGCGGGTACGGGCGTCGTGGAGGCCGACCGCCTGCTCGGCGCGGATCGTATCCGTAAGGGTGACGCGGTGATCGCCATGGCGGCCTCCGGGCTTCACTCGAACGGGTACTCACTCGTCCGGCATGTCCTCTTCGAGCGGGCGAAGCTGAGCCTGGACCAGCACATCGAGGAGTTCGGCCGCACGCTCGGCGAGGAGCTCCTGGAACCCACCAAGATCTACTCGCTGGACTGCCTGGCGCTGACCCGCACCACCGAGGTGCACGCCTTCTCGCACATCACCGGTGGCGGCCTCGCGGCCAACCTGGCCCGGGTCGTCCCGGACGGCCTGCACGCCGTCGTCGACCGCGAGACCTGGACCCCGGACCCGGTCTTCGACCTGGTCGGCAGGACCGGCGACGTCGAGCGCCTGGAGCTGGAGAAGACGCTGAACATGGGCGTCGGCATGATCGCGATCCTCCCCGAGGAGTCCACGGACGTCGCGCTCGCCACCCTCGCGGACCGCGGTGTGAACGCCTGGGTCGCCGGTGAGATCACCGACCGCGGCGACCACGAGACGGGCGCGGCGCTCATCGGCTCGTACGCGAACTGACGCGCGAACCGCAGCGCCGGCGGAAAAAGGCGCCGCGAAGCAAGGCAGGAAGCAGTCACGAAGCAGGGCAGCACGAAACCCGGTCCGGCGCAGAGGCCCCGGACCGGGTGAGGTGCAGTCGCTATGAGAACTGCGAAGGCCGCGCGGTCAAGCGCCGCGGCGTTGCGACGTGGGACCGGACTCGTCGTCCTCGTCCTCGTCGTCGTTGTAAAGATCCGCGTACTGAGCGTACGGGTCGTCTTCTTCGTCGTCGTCCTCGAACGGCTCGCCGTTCGGCGGCTGGCTCGAAGTCGAAGCGCCCAGCTCATTGGCCAGACGCGAGAGGTCAGTCCCGCCGCTGCTGTACTTCAGCTGGCGGGCGACCTTCGTCTGCTTGGCCTTTGCCCGGCCGCGCCCCATGGCTCGACCCCCTCAGATACGGGGCTCGACGGCCCCAGAGTCTTGACACGCGTTCATGATCTGGAACGGGCTCTCCGTGGAGAGACCGGTCCGTAGGGCTTCCACGGTACCTGAGCCCACGCCCATACGGTACGTCGCCCGCAGCACGTGCCGATGCCCAGAACCCGCGAGGTGCCCTTTCCCCGCTGGTCAACCGCGATTTTAACCTCTTCTTGGCGCCCGACCCGCCGACCGACGTGAGAGTTCTCTCCCCGCGCCCGTCGGCGAGTCCCTGACAAGGGCGTACCGGCGGCCCGCGATCAGCCCCGGCGGGCCTCCGCCATGCGCTGCTCGGCAATCCGGTCGGCCGCGGCGGCCGGCGGAATGCCGTCTTCCTTCGCACGTGCGAATATGGCCAGCGTGGTGTCGAAGATCTTCGCGGCCTTCGCCTTGCACCGGTCGAAGTCGAAGCCGTGCAGCTCGTCGGCGACCTGGATGACCCCGCCCGCGTTCACCACGTAGTCCGGCGCGTAGAGGATCCCGCGGTCGGCGAGGTCCTTCTCGACGCCCGTGTGGGCGAGCTGGTTGTTGGCCGCGCCGCACACGATCTTCGCGGTGAGCACCGTGACGGAGTCGTCGTTCAGGGCCCCGCCGAGCGCGCACGGGGCGTAGATGTCGAGCCCGTCCACCCGGATCAGCGCGTCGGTGTCCGCGACGGCCGTGACGCCCGTCGGGTGCTGGTCGAGGATCCGCTGTACGGAGTCGGTCCGCACGTCCGTGATCACGACCTCCGCGCCGTCGTCCAGCAGGTGCCGCACCAGGTGGCGGCCGACCTTGCCGACGCCCGCGATGCCCACCTTGCGGCCGCGCAGCGTCGGGTCGCCCCACAGGTGCTGGGCGGAGGCCCGCATGCCCTGGAAGACACCGAAGGCGGTCAGCACGGAGGAGTCGCCCGCGCCGCCGTTCTCCGGGGAGCGCCCGGTCGTCCAGCGGCACTCGCGCGCCACGACGTCCATGTCGGCGACGTACGTACCGACGTCGCACGCGGTGACGTACCGCCCGCCGAGCGAGGCCACGAACCGGCCGTAGGCCAGCAGCAGCTCCTCGGTCTTGATCCGCTCGGGGTCACCGATGATGACGGCCTTGCCGCCGCCGTGGTCGAGGCCGGCCATGGCGTTCTTGTACGACATCCCGCGCGCGAGGTTCAGCGCGTCGGCGACGGCCTCCTCCTCGCTCGCGTACGGGTAGAAGCGCGTACCGCCGAGGGCGGGGCCCAGGGCGGTGGAGTGGATGGCGATGACGGCCTTGAGACCAGTGGCCCGGTCCTGGCAGAGCACGACTTGCTCATGCCCCCCCTGGTCCGAGCGGAACAGGGTGTGCAGGACGCCGTCGGATACATCGGTCACGGTGGTGACTCCCAGGTAGCGGCGGTTGAAGGGGTGAGTCCCGTACGGGTGGCGGGCCTCGTGGCACGAGGGTAGAGCGTGTATGCGCCTGCCAACCGCGCCGTGCTCAGGATCACCCTCCTCCGGAGTACGTCCGGGCGGGACGTGGGACGATTTGCAGCGGTTTCCCGCTCCCTCGGCCAGGGAGCGGACGGTTTCGTGCCGGGTCCGTGGGGGAGGGAGCAGGCGTGCCCAAGAAGGTGTCCTCGGTGATCGTCCCGTACGCGTCGTACCTGCGCGTGTACGAGCCGCTGGCGGCCTTCCCGGAGCCGGAGCGCGGCCACTGGGCGCGCTACGCGCGGCGTCGGGAGCGCCCCTCCTACCAGGACGAGCTGCGGCGGTCCCTGGCCGACCTGCTGCCCACCCCACCCATCCCGGTGCCCGTCCACGAGAGCGGTGACGCGTTCGTCCTCGACGTCGAGGGCGTGGTCTGCGTCTGCCCCTGGCGCACCCGGCTGCGCGGCTGGCAGGCCCTGGGGGAGCTGGCGGAGGAGTTTCCGGCACCGGTCCTCGACGCGGTTCTGCCGCCGCTCGTACGCCGTCAGGCCGCCCAGGACTACGAGCGCTGGCTGGCCCGCAACCCCGACGCACGGCCGTGGATCCGCACGTCGACCTGGCAGGTGCCGCTGAACTGGTTCGTCCTGGTCTCCGACGAGGAGCGGAAGTACGAGAAGGGGGCGGGCGAGGTGCCGCCGGTGCTGCGCTACCGGACGCCGATGGTGCAGGCGCGGCGGCGGGTGGCGCGGGGCCTGAGGACCCTCAAGGACACGATCGACGAGGGTCCGCTCATCGACGGTCTGCTGGACGTCGGCCGGTGGCTGGAGGAGTTCCACCCGCGCTCACTGGTCGAGCTGGACTACGGGGGGCTCGTGCATGTCCTGCCGGCCGGGCACCTCGACGGGGACCACTCGGCGGCGGACGTCGCGGCGGGCATCGAGGCGCTGCGCATCGGGGACGGGGCCGCGGCGGGCGAGGCGTACGGCCGGCTGGTGGAGCGCTGGCGGTCGGTACGGGACCGGCGCTCGGCGAACTGAGCCGGGCGGGTGACGTGTGACCCACGGCCGGGGTGCGGCCTGCCCGTGACGGGTGGCGTGTGACGTGTGCGCCGGAATTCTACGAATCGTGACCTCTGAGCCATGGTGAAGTCGCAACCCTTGGCCCATGGTTGACGTACCGAAGTTTCGGTGGGGTGGGACGTAGGTCCCGATCCGGGCTTTTGTCCCAAGCGTGACGGAACGCACTTACGTGGGTCTTGCCTCGTAGGCCCCTCCTCATGCCAAAATAGGACAAGGAGTCCGGGGGAAGCTCCCTCTGCCTACTTATGGGTGGAATCTCAGCATTGCACGCTATGGGGGGTCTTAGGACTCCTGATCGCCCTGTGACTGATCGTCACAGTGGCGTGACTGTCCGCTATGGCATGGTCCATCGGCTTCCGTCGCTGATGAACACCTGGGAGGGCAATTCCATCGGTTTGGCCTACGCGGCTGGACGGATGGTGTAGTTGTAGTGCCGAGGACAAGCCGTTCGTCCTATAACCGACTCGACTCGCGTCCGCCATTTCGGGCAACGCGGGTCAAGGTGCAGAATTTAGAGGAAAGAACCGAGAAGGTTCGGTTCTCCCGAGGAGGCCGCTCATGACCGCTCGCACCCCTGATGCCGAGCCGCTGCTGACCCCGGCTGAGGTCGCCACCATGTTCCGTGTCGACCCCAAGACGGTCACGCGGTGGGCGAAGGCCGGAAAGCTCACTTCGATCCGCACGCTCGGCGGGCACCGCCGCTACCGCGAAGCAGAGGTCCGCGCACTGCTCGCGGGCATCCCGCAGCAGCGCAGCGAGGCCTGAACAACTGAATAACGGGGCATTTCACCAGGTCCCCCAACCTGGTGCGACGCCCGACCAAAGCTCCAAGCGACGCGGGTTCTGCCCCAACAGGGCCCACGCCCGACCCAGTTACACAAGCGACAAGGGTGCGTCGTCGATCGCGCTGGACTCCGCCGGGTCCAGCGCGATTTTTTTTGTGCCCTGATGACGGACTGGCAGGACGTCCTGTGAGCGGGCTTGTCGGAGTCTGGGGAGGGGTGTCGGATCTGTTGTGGGGACACCCCGGAGGGCGGTGCAATTGCACATATTAAATTGACCTGTTGTAGGTGAGGTGTAAGTTCCGCACTTTCCAAAACTTATGCGGTGACTCCCGTCACACGCCGCAGTCCTTGTTGCGTCCTGCTGATCTGCGCTAAAGGAGCGTACGTCTGGGGGGCGTACGTTCACGGAGGCGCGCGGACGCACGCGATCGGGCGTGCGGGTGTGCGGGCGGGTGTGCGGGCTTCTGTGGCCCGACTGGGGCGCGTACGGGCGTCGATCACGCCTTGGAGAGGATCTCCTCCTCGGCGGCCGTCTCGGGGCCGTCCTCGCCGTTCGGGGCGGGTTCCATGGCCAGCCGCAGGAGTTGGCGGCAGATCGGGCAGTGCCGGGTCAGATGGCGGTACCCGGAAGCGGCCGACAGATGGGCGCGGAGCAGGGCTCGCGTCTCGTGCCTAGCGGACACCGCCATGTGTCACCTCCAGCGGCCCCACGAGGGTCGAGGGCCCTGGTTTCTGAAGTACCGGCGGAATGTGACGCCGTCAAGACGCGGCGCCGGCCCGGGAAGCGGCGGGGCGGGCCGGGAAGCGGCGGGGCGGAGTGGCGGCATGAGAAGGGCCCCGCATCCGTTCCGGATGCGGGGCCCGACTGATCAATGCGGTCCTGACGGGATTTGAACCCGCGGCCTCCACCTTGACAGGGTGGCGAGCACTCCAAACTGCTCCACAGGACCAGGTTTCGCGGCGCTTATTCGTGCGTTGCGCTGCGAGAAGAGACTCTACAGGAGGGTGAGCCCCGGGTCGAACTCACCCACCGTACCGGGGACGTTACGGGGCCGCCGCGTCGATCGCCTTCACGATGCGCTTGTCCGAGACCGGGTACGCCGTGCCCAGCGCGTGCGCGAAGTAGCTCACCCGGAGCTCCTCGATCATCCAGCGGATGTCCAGGACCGACGAAGGGATCGGACGGCCCTGCGGCAGTTGCTCGAGCAGCCACGCGTACTCGTCCTGCATCTCGTGGACCTTCTCCATACGGCTGGTGTCCCGCTGGACGCCCGTCGGCATCTGCTGCAACCGGCGGTCGGCCGCCACCAGGTAGCGCATGAGGTCCGGAAGGCGCCGCAGCCCCGTCGCCGTGACGAACCCCGGCTTCACGAGCGCGTCCAGCTGCGTGCGTACGTCCGTCAGGTTCGCCAGCAGCGTGGGACTCCGTACGCCCTTCAGACGGCGCTCACAGGCCTGCCAGGCGGCGAGCACCTGCTGCACCTGGTTGACCGTGCGCACCGTCGTGTCGACGATCTCCGCACGCACCTTGTCGTACAGCTTCCGGTACGACTCCTCGTCCCAGGCCGGACCTCCGAAGTCACCGATCAGCTTGTCCGCCGCCGCCATCGCGCAGTCGTCGAACAGGGCCTGGACCGAGCCGTGCGGGTTGGCCGACAGCGCCAGCTTCTGCGCGTTCGTCAGCTTGTCCGACGCGAACTTCGCCGGGTTGACCGGGATGTTGCGGAGGATCAGCCGGCGCGTGCCCTTCCACATGGCTTGCGCCTGCTCGGCCTCCGTGTCGAAGAGACGGACGGAGACCGTGTTCGTCGTCGGTCCGTCGTCGACCAGGGCCGGGTACGCCTTCACCGGCTGGCCGGCGCGGCGGGTCTCGAAGACGCGGGTGAGGGAGCCGATCGTCCAGTCCGTCAGGCCCGTGCGCTCCAGCGACTCCCCGCCCGTGCGCTCCGCCGTCGCCGCGGCGGCCTGCGAGATCGCCTGGCGCGCCTTCGGCTTCAGCCGCAGCTTCAGCGCCTCGAGATCCTTGTCCTCGGCCAGCTTGCGGCGCCGCTCGTCGATGATCCGGAAGGTGATCTTCAGGTGGTCGGGGAGCCTGCTCCAGTCGAAGTCGTCGGCCGTGAGCGGCACGCCGACCATGCGCTTCAGCTCGCGCGCCAGCGTGAGCGTGAGCGGTTCCTGGAGGGGGGCCGCCCGGTCGAGGAAGGCCTTCGCGAAGTCCGGGGCCGGGACGTAGTTCCGGCGGATCGGCTTCGGAAGGGAGCGGATCAGCTCCGTCACGACCTCCCCCCGCAGCCCCGGGATCTGCCAGTCGAAGCCCTCGTCCGTGACCTGGTTGAGGACCTGGAGCGGGACGTGGACGGTGACGCCGTCGGCGTCCGCGCCCGGCTCGAACTGGTACGTGACCTTGAACTTGAGCCGTCCCTGGCGCCACGAGTCGGGATAGTCGTCCTTGCTGACGTCCCCGGCGCGCTCATTGATGAGCATCGAGCGTTCGAAGTCGAGAAGCTCGGGCTCCTCATGGCGCTTGTGCTTCCACCAGGAGTCGAAGTGCGCCCCGGACACCACGTGTTCGGGCACCCGCTGGTCGTAGAAGTCGAACAGCGTCTCGTCGTCGACCAGGATGTCCCGGCGGCGGGCGCGGTGCTCCAGCTCCTCGACCTCGGTGAGGAGCTTGCGGTTGTCGGCGAAGAACTTGTGGTGTGTACGCCAGTCGCCCTCGACGAGCGCGTTGCGAATGAACAGCTCGCGGGACGCCTCCGGGTCGATCCGCCCGTAGTTGACCTTGCGCTGGGCGATGATCGGCACGCCGTACAGCGTGACCTTCTCGTACGCCATCACCGCCGCCTGGTCCTTCTCCCAGTGCGGCTCGCTGTACGTGCGCTTGAGGAGATGGCCGGCCAGCGGCTCGACCCACTCGGGCTCGATCTTCGCGTTGACCCGCGCCCACAGGCGCGACGTCTCGACCAGCTCGGCGGACATCACGAAACGCGGGGGCTTCTTGAAGAGGGCCGAGCCGGGGAAGATCGCGAACTTGGCGTTACGGGCGCCCACGTACTCGTTCTTGCCGGTGCTTCTCCCGCTCTCCCCTCCGGTCTCCTTCACGTCCTTCATGCCGATGTGGGAGAGGAGTCCGGCGAGGAGGGAGATGTGGACGTGCTGCTCGGGCGCGTCGTCCTCGTTCAGATGGATGCCCATCTGCTTGGCGACGGTCCGCAGCTGCGAGTAGATGTCCTGCCACTCACGGATCCGCAGGAAGTTCAGGTACTCCTGCTTGCACATACGCCGGAAGGAGGACGAGCCGCGCTCCTTCTGCTGCTCGCGTACGTACCGCCAGAGGTTGAGGTACGCGAGGAAGTCGGACGTCTCGTCCTTGAAGCGGGCGTGCTGCTGGTCGGCCTGGGCCTGCTTGTCGGCGGGGCGCTCGCGCGGATCCTGGATGGAGAGCGCGGCGGCGATCACCATGACCTCGCGCACACAGCCGTTCTTGTCGGCCTCCAGGACCATGCGGGCAAGGCGCGGGTCCACCGGCAGCTGGGCGAGCTTGCGGCCGGTCTCCGTGAGCCGCTTGCGTACGTCCTTCTCCGTCGGGTCCAGCGCGCCCAGTTCCTGGAGGAGTTGGACGCCGTCGCGGATGTTGCGGTGGTCCGGCGGATCGATGAACGGGAACTTCTCGATGTCGCCGAGCCCGGCCGCGGTCATCTGGAGGATGACGGAGGCGAGGTTCGTACGGAGGATCTCGGCGTCCGTGAACTCCGGGCGGGCGAGGAAGTCGTCCTCGCTGTAGAGGCGGATGCAGATGCCGTCGGACGTACGGCCGCAGCGGCCCTTGCGCTGGTTGGCGCTGGCCTGGGAGATCGCTTCGATGGGCAGCCGCTGCACCTTCGTACGGTGGCTGTAGCGGGAGATGCGGGCGGTGCCCGGGTCGATGACGTACTTGATGCCCGGGACGGTGAGCGAGGTCTCGGCGACGTTGGTCGCCAGAACGATCCTGCGGCCGGTGTGCGGCTGGAAGACGCGGTGCTGCTCGGCATGCGAGAGGCGGGCGTACAGGGGCAGTACCTCGGTGAACCGGTAGTTCTTCTTCGTCAGCGCGTCGGCGGTGTCCCGGATCTCCCGCTCACCGGAGAGGAAGACGAGGATGTCGCCCTTGCCCTCCGCCGCCAGCTCCTCGACGGCCTCCGTGATCGCGGTGATCTGGTCGCGGTCGGCGTCGTCGCCGTCCTCTTCGAGCAGCGGGCGATAACGCACCTCCACGGGGTACGTACGTCCGCTGACCTCGACGATCGGCGCCTCGCCGAAGTGCCGGGAGAAGCGCTCCGGGTCGATGGTCGCGGAGGTGATGACGACCTTGAGGTCGGGCCGCTTGGGGAGGAGCTGGGCGAGGTAGCCGAGCAGGAAGTCGATGTTGAGGGACCGCTCGTGGGCCTCGTCGATGATGATCGTGTCGTACGCGCGCAGCTCGCGGTCCGTCTGGATCTCGGCGAGCAGGATGCCGTCCGTCATGAGCTTGATGAAGGTCGAGTCCTGGTTCACCTGGTCGGTGAAGCGGACCTTCCAGCCGACGGCCTCGCCGAGCGGGGTGTCCAGCTCATCGGCGACGCGCTCGGCGACCGTGCGGGCGGCGATCCGTCTCGGCTGGGTGTGCCCGATCATGCCGCGGACCCCACGTCCGAGCTCGAGACAGATCTTGGGGATCTGGGTCGTCTTCCCGGACCCGGTCTCGCCGGCGACGATCACGACCTGGTGGTCGCGAATGGCGTCGGCGATCGCGTCCTTCTTCTGGCTGACCGGGAGCTGCTCCGGGTACGTGATCCCGGGCAGGCGGCCGCGGCGCTCGGCCATCCGCTGCTCGCCCTTGGCGACCTCCGCCTCGATCTCGGCGAGTACGGCGGCGCGGGCCTCGGGCTTGCGGATCTTGCGCGCGCCTTCGAGCCTGCGCCCGAGCCGGTGCGCGTCGCGCAGGGACAGCTCGGCCAGACGGGGGGCGAGGACGCCGAGAACGGGGGCAGGATGCGTAGACATACGCGGTCCAGGATCTCACCTCGGCGAAATGACTGGCGAACGCTTTTGTGCGTGGCGGCGGAGGCGGGGCTGAGCTGCGGGTTTGTGCGCGGGCCGGGCGGCTGGGGTGGGGTCGGTGCGTGGGCGGGGGTCCGTTGCGGCTCCGCGCGTGACGTGGGCGCTCAGCTGCCGGCTGTCTGGGAGGGGAGCTGGGGCTGCTGGGGGCGGTCGCGCCGGGTGGCCTCGGTCTGGGCGAGGGACTTGGCGGTGTTCGAGACGGCCTTGATGCCCAGGTAGGCGGTCGTCATGCTGCTGACCGCGGTGAAGGAGGCGGTCAGTACGCCGACGATCACCGACTTGTCGCCGTCCAGTTGCCACACGCCGACGACGGTGACCACCACGATCGCCAGGTTGCTGAGGACGACGGCGAGCAGGCCGTACCGCGCGCGTGCCCGCTCCAGGTCGCTGTCCTCGCCGGACCGCGGCCCGCCCTGACCCTTCGACATGGTTCCCCCGCCCCGTTCCCCCGCCACTGCCTCGGCCAGCCAGAAGGTAGCGCCGGACCCGGGCGCTGCCAAGTCGAACGGATGAGGTGGTCGAACGGATGAGGCGTCGAACGAACGAGGTCGAGGTGTCGAACGGATGAGGGCACGACGAAGGCCCCGTCCTGCTGGACGGGGCCTTCGGGGTTGTGGCTGGGGCCGGGGTCGAACCGGCGACCTATCGCTTTTCAGGCGATCGCTCGTACCAACTGAGCTACCCAGCCACGAGGTCTCCGGAGAAACCTCAGCGGTCCTGACGGGATTTGAACCCGCGGCCTCCACCTTGACAGGGTGGCGAGCACTCCAAACTGCTCCACAGGACCAAGCTGTTGCGTACGACGCGTAAAACAGTGTCGCACACGGTGTTGCGTGCCCCCAACGGGATTCGAACCCGTGCTACCGCCTTGAAAGGGCGGCGTCCTAGGCCGCTAGACGATGAGGGCTATCGGCCCGCCTGGGCGCTTCTCAGCGCGTCGGGGACGTGAGAAGCATATGGGATGGGGGGAGGGATCGCCAAAACGGTTTACCGGGGGCCTGTGGAGGGCCACATTCGTGGCCACGGGCGGGGGCGTCGGCGCGGTCACCGGCGTGGTCACCGGCCACTCGGCGTGCGGGTGGGGGAGCCGGTCGCCCCGGGGGTGTTCTCCTTCGGCAGGTGGCGGCTGACCTCCGCCGTCGTCAGGCCCAGACCGCCGAGTTTGATCTCGTCCCAGGCCTGGAGGCGACGGGTGTCCCGGTCCAAGTACAGGATCGAGGCCTCGATGGGGTCCGGGTACTTGCCCTCGACCGCGCGCAGTCCGCTGCCGCCCGTCGACCCCTCGACCCGCAGGCGCGTGCCGTACTTCATGACCTCCATCGACGCGTGGTGCAGATGCCCCGCCAGGGCCAGCGGCACCTCGCCGTCCGTCCCGCGGGCCGCCGCCGGCTCGTGCGCGACGGCGATGTCGACCGGGGTGCCCGCCGTCCGCTGGTCGCTGACGGCCGCCGCCAGTCGCGCCCCCGCCAGCTCCTCCGCCGGGTCGCCCGCCGCCTTGATGGCGCGGTCGGGGGTGAACTGCGGGTCGCCGATGCCGGCGAAGCGCAGCCCGGCCACCGTGACCGCCCGGCCGTCGTCCAGGACGTGCACGTTCTTCATGCGCTCGAGATAGCGCTGGGTGGCGTGCGAGTCGTGGTTGCCGCGGACCCAGACGTACGGGGCTCCCAGGTCCGCGATCGGGTCCAGGAAGCCGTTCTCGGCCGCGGTGCCGTGGTCCATGGTGTCGCCGGAGTCGACGATGACGTTGACGTCGTACTGCTGCACCAGCGACGCGATGATCTTCCAGCTCGCCGGGTTGAGGTGGATGTCGGAGACGTGCAGGACGCGGATGGTGGTCGGGTCCGGCCGGTATGCGGGGAGCGTGGACGTGACGTCGTAGAGCTTCGTCACGTTGGTCACCAGGCGCGCCAACTCCTTCTGGTAGACGTCGAATTCGGTGACGATGCTGCGGGCGTCGCCGACCAGGGAGGGGGCCGAGGAGAGCAGTCCGGAGAACTTCGGTTCCAGGACCGACTTGGGGTTCCAGGTGGCGTAGGCGGTGGCTCCACAGGCGGCGAGGAGGCTGAGGGCCAGGCCGCCGGCCGCGAGGGCCCGGCGGGGGCGGCGGTAGACGGCGAGGCCGAGCGCCGTGGCGCCGGAGACGACCGCGGCGCAGGAGCGTACGGCCAGGTCGAGGGTGCCGTGTTCGACGTCCTGGGTGATCTCGTCCTGGAGGCCGGAGATCCGTTCGGGGTGGTCGACCAGGGCCTGGGCGCGCACCGGGTCGAGCTGGTCGACGTTCACGTCGAGGCGGACGGGGGCCTCGTGGCTGTGCAGCTCCAGGGCGCCGAGCGGGGACACGTTGATCTTCGTGCCGCCGGTGAGGGAGGGGCGCAGGGTCATCGTGGTGTTCATGGGGCCGACCGGGGCCCGTACGTTGCCGACGACCAGCAGGCCGAGCCAGGCGCCCAGGAGGACGACGGCGACGAGGCCGAGGGCCCGGGTCCAGGGGTGGGGCTGGGGGGTGAGCTCCGTGACCGGTCGCGGTTGCGCCCGGCGCGCGCGGTAGTAGCGGGCCAGGGCGCCGGGGGTCTTTCCCGTGCGGCGCAGGGCGCGGTGCAGCGTGCGGCGGAGCGCGGTGGTCGTGGCGGTGGTCGTGACAGTGCCCTCGGTGGTGGTCTCGGCGGTGCTCTTGGCGGCGGGGACGCGGGCCATTGGTCCCGTCTGCCCACGTACCGGGGCGGATATGCGGTGTCGCCACGGGTGCGCCGCCGTGGGTGCCGGTTCCGGCCGCCGTTGCGGGGTGTCGTACCTGACAATGGCCGTGTGCTGGAGATGACGCGCGAGGAGTTCGAGGAACTGGTTGCCGAGGCGCTGGACCGGATCCCGCCGGAGCTGACGCGGCTGATGGACAACGTGGCGGTGTTCGTCGAGGACGAGCCCGACCCGTCCGACCCCCAGCTGCTCGGGCTGTACGAGGGGACTCCGCTGACGGAGCGCGGGGAGTGGTACGCGGGGGTGCTGCCGGACCGGATCACGATCTACCGGGGGCCGACGCTGCGGATGTGCGAGACGCGGGAGGACGTGGTCGCGGAGACCGAGGTGACGGTGGTGCACGAGATCGCCCATCACTTCGGGATCGACGACGAGCGGCTGCATGCGCTGGGGTACGGGTGAGGTTCGGCTTCCCGCGTCCTGGGCGGGTGCGGGTGCGGCCCGGCTTCCTGCGTCGGGTGCGGGTACGGGTGTAGGCGCGGTCGGGTGCGTCCGCTTCCCGGGTGCGGGTGGCTTCGCCGGTGCCGTCGGGTCGTAGGGCGCGCGTGTCTTCTTGTGGGCGCTGGGAGTTGGGCAGGGGGACTTCTCGATCCCGCCGTCGGAGGTGGCTGCCCGTGCGCGCCTTGTACGTACCTGTTCGTCTGGTTGCCACGGTCATGGCCATCGTTGCGGCCGCCGGCTGCATGAGCGTGGGGGACGACGGGGCCAAGCCCGGGGCGTCGCACTCGGCGGGACGGCACGGTGGTGAGGCGCCGGACGGGAGGGCGGCGGGCAGCGGTGGACATGGCGGGTTTCCCGGGGGGCGGGGCGCGCACGGCGGGTCGCCCAAGCCGGGGAAGTCCGTGTCGGGTTCGGCTTCGCCGGACGCGTCGGCATCCGGGCGGGCGAAGCCGTCCGCCAAGGCCACGTCGAAGGACGGCAAGGGCGGCACGGGCGGGGCGGGGGGTCCGGCGGGCGGGGGCGAGCAGCCTGAGCCCTCGAAGGGGGAGCCGAGTCCTACGCATACGACGGAGGAGCCGACGCCGAGCGCGGAGCCGTCGTCTCCCGATCCGACCACGGCGGAGCCGTCGTCGTCGGCACATGAGCAGAGCACGTAGTCGGTGGAGCGGGAGCGGGAGCGGGAGCTGGTGCCGGAGGCGTTTGCGTGCGTGGCGTGTGTGACGTGCGTGACGACGGGGGCGGTGGGGGACAGCGGGTGACGGTGGGACGGTGTGGTGGGAAACACGGCCCCTTGCGTCGGTCGGCCCGTGTGGGGTGTCCTCGTTGCGGGTGGGCGTGCCGGTGTCCGTTCGCAAGGGCGTGGTGCCCTCCGCGTGTCGGTTCCTGGCCTCCGCGCAGGTTGCGCACCCGTCCCCACCTGCACTTTCGTGACCGGTTTGCCTCCGGAGGGGGAGGGTGCGTATGGTGGTAGATCGTTTGATCCCATTTGCCCGGCGCCAACGCAGAGAGCGCCGCGTGGCGCGTACTCTCCCTTGCCGTGGCCGGACCGCATAGAGGCGGTCGTTTGCGACTTCACGGAGTTTGGGCGCGTGCCGAAGAACTCCGGAAGGTTCGCATTTCGCATGTCTGTTTCCAGTACTGATCACATCGTCGTGCCCGAGAACAACGAGGGCGACACCAACGAGGGCGTCCAGGCCATCGAGACCGTCGAGATCGTTGAGACCGTGGAGTCCGCTCCCGAGCTCACCTTCGGCGACCTGGGCCTGCCCGAGGGCGTCGTCCGCAAGCTCGCGCAGAACGGTGTGACCGCCCCCTTCCCGATCCAGGCGGCGACCATCCCGGACGCCCTGGCCGGCAAGGACATCCTCGGCCGCGGCCGCACCGGCTCCGGCAAGACCCTCTCCTTCGGTCTGCCGACCCTGGCGCGACTCGCCGGCGGCCACACCGACAAGAAGAAGCCGCGCGCCGTCATCCTCACCCCGACCCGTGAGCTCGCGATGCAGGTCGCGGACGCGCTTCAGCCGTACGGCGACGTCCTCGGCCTGAAGATGAAGGTCGTCTGCGGCGGTACGTCGATGGGCAACCAGATCTACGCCCTGGAGCGCGGCGTCGACGTCCTCGTCGCCACCCCGGGCCGACTGCGCGACATCATCAACCGCGGTGCCTGCTCGCTCGCGAACGTCGAGGTCGCCGTCCTCGACGAGGCCGACCAGATGTCCGACCTGGGCTTCCTGCCCGAGGTCACCGAACTGTTCGACCAGATCCCGGCCGGCGGTCAGCGCATGCTGTTCTCGGCCACCATGGAGAACGAGATCTCCACGCTGGTCAAGCGCTACCTGACCAACCCGGTCACGCACGAGGTCGACAGCGCCCAGGGCAACGTCACGACGATGTCGCACCACATCCTCGTCGTGAAGCCCAAGGACAAGGCGCCGGTCACCGCCGCGATCGCCTCCCGCAAGGGCCGCACGATCATCTTCGTCCGTACGCAGCTCGGCGCCGACCGTATCGCCGAGCAGCTGCGCGACGCCGGTGTGAAGGCCGACGCGCTGCACGGCGGCATGACCCAGGGCGCGCGGACGCGGACGCTGGCCGACTTCAAGGACGGCTACGTCAACGCGCTCGTCGCGACCGATGTCGCCGCCCGCGGTATCCACGTCGACGGCATCGACCTGGTCCTGAACGTGGACCCGGCCGGCGACCACAAGGACTACCTGCACCGCTCCGGCCGTACCGCTCGCGCGGGCCGCTCCGGCACCGTCGTGTCGCTGTCCCTGCCGCACCAGCGCCGCCAGATCTTCCGGCTGATGGAGGACGCGGGCGTCGACGCCGCGCGTCACATCATCAACTCCGGTACGGCCTTCGAGCCCGAGGTCGCCGAGATCACCGGCGCCCGCTCGATGACCGAGGTCCAGGCCCAGTCCGCGGGCGACGCCGCCCAGCAGGCCGAGCGTGAGGTCACGCAGCTCACGAAGGAGCTGGAGCGCGCGCAGCGTCGTGCGGCCGAGCTGCGCGGTGAGGCCGACCGTCTGGTCGCCCGTGCCGCGCGCGAGCGGGGCGAGGACCCGGAGGCGGCCGTCGCCGCGGCCGCCGAGGCCGTCGCCGAGCAGGCCGTCGTGGCCCAGGCTCCGGCCGAGGCCCCGGTCTCCGAGCAGCCCGCCGAGCGTCCCGCGTACGAGCAGTCGCGTCAGCGTCGTGACGAGCGGGGCAACTACGAGCGCCGTGACGACCGCGGTGGCCGTTCCTTCGAGCGTCGTGACGACCGGGGCGGCTTCAACCGCGACCGTCGTGACAACGACCGTGGTGGGTTCCGTCGTGACGACCGTCGCGATGACCGTGGTGGCCGTTCTTTCGAGCGTCGTGACGACCGCGGTGGCTTCAACCGTGACGACCGTGGTGGCTTCAACCGCGACCGCCGTGACGACCGCGGTGGCCGTTCCTTCGAGCGTCGTGACGACCGCGGTGGTGCCGGCCGTGACGACCGGGGTGGCTTCAACCGCGACCGCCGTGACGACCGCGGCGGCGCCGGCCGTGACGACCGTGGCGGCCGTTCCTTCGAGCGTCGTGACAACGACCGTGGTGGGTTCCGTCGGGACAACGACCGCGGCGGCCGTACCTTCGAGCGTCGTGACGAGCGTGGCGGCCACCGTGGCAGCGACCGTCCCTTCAACCGTGACCGTCAGGACAACCGCCCCTCCAGCGGTGCCCGCTCCGGCAGCCACGACCGTCCGTACGCCCGTCGTGACGACCACCGTGGCACCACCGGCACGGGAACCAGCACCGGTTCCTTCGGCCGCCGCGACGACAAGCCGCGCTGGAAGCGCAACGGCTGACGCCGGCTGAAGCAGTGAAGCGACGTGGCCCCCACCCGGTTCGGGTGGGGGCCACGTCGGTTTTCGCCCACGGGGGCGTCGCGCGGGAAACGCGTCCAGGGGACCTCGCACGGGAAATACGGGGTCGTCGCGCGGGAAGATCGCCACGGGCCGACCGGGCGTAAGGACCCTTTTTGGCCAATCGGTTGGCGCATGTCATGCCCCCGACGAGGGAATCGCTGGGGGCATGACAGATGACGCCATGGCGAGTGGGCTGTCGGACGAAGAACGGCTTGCCCAGCTCGGCTACACGCAGGTTCTCGCCCGCCGCATGTCGGCGTTCTCCAACTACGCGGTCTCCTTCACGATCATCTCGGTCCTGTCGGGCTGTCTGACGCTGTATCTGTTCGGCATGAACACCGGCGGTCCCGCCGTGATCACCTGGGGGTGGGTCGCGGTCGGACTGATGACGCTGTTCGTCGGCCTGTCCATGGCCGAGATCTGTTCGGCCTATCCGACCTCCGCCGGCCTGTACTTCTGGGCGCACCGGCTCGCGCCGGCCAAGAACGCGGCGGCCTGGGCCTGGTTCACGGGCTGGTTCAACGTGCTCGGGCAGGTCGCGGTGACCGCCGGCATCGACTTCGGCGCCGCGTCGTTCCTCGGCGCCTACCTGAACCTCCAGTTCGACTTCGAGGTCACCCCGGGCCGGACGATCCTGCTGTTCGCCGGGATCCTGGTGCTGCACGGGCTGCTGAACACCTTCGGGGTCCGGATCGTCGCCCTCCTCAACAGTGTCAGCGTGTGGTGGCACGTCCTGGGCGTCGGAGTCATCGTGGGCGCACTCGCCTTCGTGCCCGACCACCACCAGTCGGCGTCCTTCGTGTTCACCGAGTTCGTCGACAACACCGGATGGGGCAGCGGGCCGTACGTCGTTCTCATCGGCCTGCTCATGGCGCAGTACACCTTCACCGGGTACGACGCCTCCGCGCACATGACGGAGGAGACCCGGGACGCGGCGACGGCGGGCCCGAAGGGCATCGTGCAGTCGATCTGGACGTCGTGGATCGCGGGGTTCGTGCTGCTGCTCGGCTTCACCTTCGCCATCCAGTCCTACGACAAGGAGCTGAACTCGCCGACGGGTGCCCCGCCCGCCCAGATCCTCCTCGACGCGCTCGGGGCGACGGCCGGGAAGCTGCTGCTGCTCGTGGTGATCGGCGCGCAGCTGTTCTGCGGGATGGCGTCCGTGACCGCCAACAGCCGTATGATCTACGCCTTTTCGCGTGACGGGGCGCTGCCCCTCTCGCACGTCTGGCACACGGTGAGCCCGCGGACCCGGACACCGGTCGCGGCGGTGTGGCTGGCCGCGCTCTCGGCCCTGGTGCTGGGTCTGCCGTATCTGATCAACTACACGGCCTACGCGGCCGTGACGTCGATCGCCGTCATCGGGCTCTATGTCGCGTACGTCATCCCGACGCTGCTGCGGCTGCGCAAGGGGGCGGCGTTCGAACGGGGGCCCTGGCACCTGGGCCGCTGGTCCCGGCTGATCGGGATCGTCTCGGTGATCTGGGTCGGGGTGATCACGGTCCTGTTCATGCTGCCGCAGGTCTCGCCGGTCACCTGGGAGACCTTCAACTACGCACCGGTGGCGGTGCTCGTCGTGCTGGGCTTCGCCGCGGCGTGGTGGGTGGCGTCGGCCCGGCACTGGTTCCTCAACCCCGAGCACGAACGGACCATCGCCCGGGAGACGGCGCGCGCGGGGGCGCCGGAACCGGTCGATCCGTAACGCTCCTCGCAACTCTCCCCGCCCGTTTTGGTCTTTGACCTCCGCCCGTTCCGGTCATCGGCGCGGCCGGGTCACCGATACCCGATCGGAGTCCCGGCCGCGGCGGGCTATGCTCGGGGATGCATCGGCGCGAGCCGCTGTGTGGACCCTTAGCTCAATTGGCAGAGCAGTGGACTTTTAATCCATTGGTTGTGGGTTCGAGTCCCACAGGGTCTACCGCGAAGCCCCCAGCTCAGAGGCAATCTGAGGTGGGGGCTTCAGGTTTTTCGGGGCTGGGTGACCGTTGGCCGGCCGCGAGGAGCGGTCGGCCTGATGGCCGGGCGGGGCATCCATGGGGTGCATGGGCTCCTGACGTACCGCAAGTTGCAAGGTCCATCTGGGTGATTAGAGTGGAAATCACCTGTATGTGACCTATGTGGCTAAGGGGAACGGTCATGAACGCCAGCCTTTGGAAGCGACCCGTCGTCCTGAGCTCGGCCCTCGTCCTCGCTTTTGCCCCGATCGGCCTCCAGCAGGCTTCGGCGGCCGCGCCGAGCGAGACCCACGCGAGTGCGTCCACAGCCCCTTCCAACCGAAACGACTACAGGGAGGGCTACCGGGACGGCTTCCGGGACGGCTGGGGCGACGCCAGGGACAACTGCCACCGGAACAGGAACAGTCACCAGAGCTTCAGCAACGATGACTACACCCGTGGCTACGGCGATGGCTTCAGCTCCGGTTATTCCAGGGCCGAACGGCGGTACTGCTGAGCCTGCCGAAGGATCAACGGGTGAGGCGCGGACGGGTGTTCCGCGGCTCGGCACGTGAGTGACGCCGGCTCAAGCGCTTACCGGCAGGCTGCCCGCAGCACGTGTGCTCAGCCTGCCGTCAGTTCCGTCATCTCCGTCAGGCCCGTCCGTTCGGTGAGCTTCGCCAGTCCGGCCCGCTCCGCGCGCTCGGTGAGCTCCGTCAGTTCCGTCAGCGGCAGTGTGTGCTGGGTGTGGACGACCTTGGCGCGCAGATAGCGGACGTTCTGGGCGGTGGTGAAGACGCCCGTCGGGACGCGGTCGGTGACCGTGAGGCCCAGGTCGCGCAGTTGGCCCGCCTTGTCGGGGTTGTTGGAGAGCAGGTCGAGGGCGTCGATGCCGAGGGCGCCGAGCATCTGCGCGGCCGCCGTGTAGTCGCGGCCGTCCTCGGGCAGGCCGAGGGCCGCGTTCGCCTCGTACGTGTCCAGGCCCTGGTCCTGGAGGGCGTACGCGTCGAGCTTGTTGTAGAGGCCGATGCCCCGGCCTTCCTGGCGGAGGTAGAGCAGGACACCGCCGCGGTCGGCTATCCGCTCCACCGCCTCGCGCAGCTGCGGGCCGCAGTCGCAGCGGGCCGAGCCGAAGACGTCTCCGGTCAGGCATTCGGAGTGCAGTCGCACCAATGGGTTCGGGCCGGGCTCGCCGAGTACGACGGCCACGTGTTCCTGGCCGTCGGCCAGGCCGTGGAAGGTCACCAGTTCGCCGGTGACCGTGTAGCCGTCGCCGAAACGCAGCGGGACGGTGACGCGGGTGCGCACGGTGGCGCTCGGAAGATCACGCATGTCGGTCGGCTTTCTCGGTCGGGCGGGTGGCTGGTGTACGGGGGCGCCGACGGGTTGTGCGTGAGGTGGGTGCGCGCCCCATCGTGCTTCAGATTTGAAGCACATCGTGGGACCGAGACTCTAGCTCGTGCTTAAAAGTTCAAGCAACCCGATTGGGAAGAACGCCCGATTGGGAAGAACGCCCGATTGGGAAGAACGCCCGATTGGGAAGAACGCCCGATTGGGAAGAACGCCCGATTGGGAAGAACGCCCGATTGGGAAGAACGCTCGATGGGGGAGAACGGGGGGAGCGGTTGCGCCGTCTATGAACGCCGCCGCCACGGCAGCTCGTCGCACGCCGGCCGCCGCTCGTCCCCCTGGATCGTCCGCGCGATGGCCGCACAGATCGTCTCCAGCTGTTCCACCTGCTCCGGAGTGAGGTGGTCGAAGACCGAGGCGGCGACCGTCTCGACGTGGCCCGGCGCCGTACGCTCCAGGACGGCCATTCCCGCGTCCGTCAGCGCCGCGATGCTGCCCCGCCGGTCCGAGGGGCAGCCCTCGCGGCATACGGAGCCGTCCTTCTCCAGACGGGTCACCGCGTACGTCAGCCGACTGCGGGTGATCTTCAGCTTCTCGGCGAGGTCGGTCATGCGCAGACGGCGGTCGGGTGCCTCGGAGAGGTTGGCCAGGATGGAGTAATAGAGGTGCGGCAGGCCGGCCTCCTGCTGGAGCTGCCGGTCGATCGCGTCCTCCAGGAGCGACGAGGCGGCGAGGTAGGCGCGCCAGGCGCGTTGTTCCTCGGGGGTGAGCCAGCGGGTCGTCATGCCGTCAGTGTAGTTATTGTTTAAAACTTGAACCGTATGGAGAGCACACACATGCCCCACCCCTACGTCCTGTTGTCCGCCGCTGTCTCCCTCGACGGATTCCTGGACGACACCGGCCCCGACCGGCTGCTGCTGTCCGGGCCGGCCGACTTCGACCGGGTCGACGAGGTGCGGGCGGCCAGCGACGCGATCCTGGTCGGTGCCGGCACCCTGCGCACCGACAACCCACGGCTGCTGGTGAACTCGGCGGAGCGGCGCGCGGCCCGGGTCGCCGAGGGGCTCCCGGAGTATCCGCTGAAGGTGACGGTCACCGCGTCCGGTGACCTGGACCCGGACGCGCAGTTCTGGCACACCGGCGGCGAGAAGGCCGTGTACACGACGGACAAGGGCGCGGAGCGGCTGCGCGAGCTGGGGATCGCCGCCGATGTGGTCGCCGTGGGTGCCGAACTGGAGTGGCGGGCGGTCCTCGACCACCTGGGGAGGGTGAAGGGCGTACGGCGGCTGATGGTCGAGGGCGGCGGCCGCGTCCACACGCAGCTGCTCCAGCAGGGGCTCGCGGACGAACTCCAGCTCGCCGTCGCGCCGCTGTTCGTCGGACAGGCGCAGGCGCCGCGGATGTTCGGGTCCGGCGGGTATCCGCCCGGCCGGATGCGGCTCGTGGAGACACGGCCGGTGGGGGACGTCGTCCTCATGCGGTACGTCCCCACGGCACCGGGCACCGGGAGGCTCGCCACCGCCGCCGACCGGCACTGGCTGGCGCTCGCCTGCGAACTGGCGGACCGGTGTCCGCCGTCCCGGACCGCGTTCAGCGTGGGGGCGGTGATCGTCGCGGCCGACGGTACGGAGCTGGCGCGCGGCCACTCCCGGGAGGGCGGCGACCCGGTGGTCCACGCGGAGGAGGCCGCGCTGGCGAAGCTCGACGCCGAGGATCCCCGGCTGGCCGGCGCCACGGTCTACAGCAGCCTGGAGCCGTGCGCCCGCCGGACCTCACGGCCGCGGCCCTGCGCCCGCCTGATCCTCGACGCGGGCGTACGCCGGGTCGTCACGGCGTGGCGCGAGCCGGACACGTTCGTGGCGGCGGCGGACGGGAGCGGGGTTCTTGTGGCGGAGGGGGCGGATGTGGTCGTCCTTCCGGAGTACGAGGCCAGGGCGACGGCACCCAATCGGCACCTGCTCGGCTGACCCCGCCCCCGGCCGGGATCGGCGGTCGCCCAAGGGAAACCAGTGGTGAAGGCCCGTGGGCGTGAACCCGTGTGCTTCCTGTCCCGCGGATGGCGTACACTGGTTTCAACGACGCGGGGTGGAGCAGCTCGGTAGCTCGCTGGGCTCATAACCCAGAGGTCGCAGGTTCAAATCCTGTCCCCGCTACTGAAGGCCGAGGGCCGGAATCCAATGGATTCCGGCCCTCAGTCGTGTACCCCGGCATCCGTACGACGCCGTTTGCCCCGGCATCCGTACGGCGTTCTCGCTCATTGTCACCAGGTGTGAGCGAAGGGTGTCGCTCCGCGGAGCGGCTGACGCACCGTCAAAACCTGTGGGGTTCCTGAGGTGCGATCAACTCGCCCGTTTTTCACCGGTCATGACCCGTAAGTCCAGGCCAAAAGTAGTTAACGATCAGTAAGAAGCGCTTGGAATACCACGCCCGTGTCTATTAACGTTCGATAACGCAGCGCGGTTGTCCCAGCCGTCACCAGAGATGGCTCCGTGCGCGTGTGCCGAATCCTGCAAGGGAACCGGGGAACCATCAACTTGGGGTGAATCACGCGGATGCCGCCGTGGCAACACGGCAGGTATACGCGCGTAGGAGACCTTCCTGCTCCGAACCCGTCAGCTAACCCGGTAGGCCAGAAGGAAGGAAAGGAGCGCGCCCACGTGGCGTCCAACCGGCCTGCCCAGCAAACCTCGTTCGCACCGAGTGAGAAGTCGTACGAGTCGGAGACCTTCGGTTTCCGGGGTGACGAGGGCCCCTGGGAGGAGTGGAATCCCACCGCGGAGTCCATTCGCCCCGTGCGCGGCCGGCACCGCGTCGCCAAGCAGCGCGGCGGCGGACTCGCGCGCAGCTCCACCGTTCTGGGCGTCGGCGTCATCGCCGCCGTCGGCGCGGGCGGCATGGCCACCGCGCAGACCGGCAAGCCGCCCGTCTCCATATCGATGCCCGACCTGTCGTCGGTCACCGAATCGGCCAAGGCCTTCGTAGGCGCCGAATCCAGCACCCCCAAGGGCTCGTCCACCCCGCTCACCAGCGCGGGCCTGACCACCGCCGACACGGTCGCGGGCAGCGCGGACGCCGGTGAGGCCCTGCGCGCCCGCATCATCCAGCAGGCCGAGTCGCAGCAGGACCAGGTCGACCAGGCGGCCGCACGCGCCGCCGAGACCGCCGCCGCCAAGAAGGCCGCCGACGCCGCCGCCAAGGCACAGGACGACGCCAAGGCCAAGGAAGCCGCCGCGAAGAAGAAGGCGGAGGACGAGATCGAGGCGGAGAAGGAGGCCGCGCGGCTGACCCAGCTCGCCAAGAGCTACTCGCTGCCGACCTCCTCGTACACGCTGACCTCGCGCTTCGGTGACTCCGGCTCCATGTGGTCCTCCGGCTACCACACCGGCCTCGACTTCGCCGCTCCCACCGGCACGCTCATCAAGGCGATCCACAGCGGCACCATCACGGAGGCGGGCTGGGCCGGCTCGTACGGCTACCGCACCATCCTCACCCTCGACGACGGCACCGAGCTGTGGTTCTGCCACCAGTCCTCGATCAGCGCCAGCGTGGGGCAGAAGGTGGCCACGGGCGACGTCATCGGGCGCGTGGGCGCGACCGGCAACGTGACCGGGCCGCATCTGCACCTGGAGGTGCACCCCGGCGGCAACGCCACCGGGATCGACCCGACGGCCTGGCTCCAGAGCAAGGGGCTCAACCCGTAGGGCACCACCATCGGGAGTCCGGGAGTCCGGGAGTCCGGGTGACCGGGAGACGGGCGCTCGGCCGGATGCCTCAGCGGGCCCTTCGGCGGCCGGGCGTTTCGGCCGGATGGCCGGAATACGTGGCTCCATCACGGTCGTTGATATCGAGCATGACTTCTCTTCGCAAGCTCGGCCCGTCCGACCTCGAGGTCTTCCCGCTCTCCCTCGGGGGCAACGTCTTCGGCTGGACCGCCGACGAGGCGCAGTCCTTCGCCGTGCTGGACGCGTACACGGCCGGGGGCGGCAACTTCGTGGACACCGCCGACGCCTACTCGGCGTGGGTGCCCGGCAACGAGGGCGGTGAGTCGGAGACGATCATCGGCAGGTGGTTCGCCGCGCGCGGCAACCGCTCCGAGGTCGTCCTCGCCACGAAGGTCGGCGCGCACCCGCGGTTCAAGGGGCTGGCCGCGGCCAACATCAAGGCGGCGGCGGAGGCTTCTTTGCGCCGCCTGGACACGGACTACATCGACCTCTACTACACGCACTACGACGACCCGTCGGTGCCGGTGGAGGAGATCATCACCGCGCTCGACGGGCTGGTGCGCGAGGGCAAGGTCCGCGCGATCGCGGCCTCCAACATCTCCCCCGAGCGGCTCCAGGAGTCCCTGGAGTTCTCCGACCGCGAGGGCCTGGCGCGGTACGTCGCCCTCCAGCCGCACTACAACCTGGTCTCGCGCGACACGTACGAGGGCCAGCTCCAGGACGTCGCCTCCCGCAACGGCCTCGCGGCCGTCCCGTACTACGCCCTCGCCTCCGGCTTCCTGACGGGCAAGTACCGCCCGGGCACGAAGGTCGACTCCGCCCGCGCGGAGGGCGCGGGCAAGCACCTCGGGACGGAGCGGGGCGTGCGCGTCCTGGCGGCCCTGGACGAGATCGCCGGGGCGCGTGGCGCGGAGGCCGCCACGGTGGCCCTGGCCTGGCTGGCGGCCCAGCCGACGGTGGCGGCCCCGATCGCCTCGGCCCGCACGGTGGACCAGCTGCCCGCCCTGCTCGCGGTGGGCGAGCTGACCCTGACGGACGCGGAGCTGTCGAAGCTGACGCAGGCTTCCGCCTGAGACACGGCCCACCGGCGCGCCTCGGCGGTGCCGTACCCGCTACACCCGATACGGGTTGTACGCGGGATACGGCGCCGCCGCTCCGTACGGCGGCTGCCCGTACCCCGGATGCCCGTAGCGGGACTGCTGCCCATACCGCGCCGTGTACCCGTAGACCGGCCAGGGCGGCTGCACCGCCACCGGCGTCATCGCCCGCCCCGCATACGCCAGCGCGGGCCGCGCCACCCCCCGCCGGCTCCACAGCTCGTGGAGCAACTCCCGCTCCCGTACGGCGAAATTCGCCTCCGCGCGACCGCGGTGCGCCCGGTGCCGCAGAAACGCCAGCGACGTCGCGTACGCCTCGTACTCCGCCACGGACCTGGCCGCGGCCTTCCCGAAGTGGTGCCCGGCGTGCTCCCTGGCGAGCCGCCGTGCCCGCATGGAGCTGAGGAGGAACGGCTCCGGCAGGGACAGCCAGCCGGCGGCCGCGTACGCCGGCAGCTCCTCGCGCACCGTCCGCAGCTCCCGCTGCCGCGTCCAGATGACCAGCCAGGTCAGCAACGCGAACGCGGGCACCATGAAGGACGCGTACACCGCGAAGAAACCGTATTCCCCGAACGAGGACGAGCCGTTCCAGACGGAGTGCATGCCCATCGCGAGCAGCAGTCCCGCGAGCGGGACCAGCACCCGGCGCAGATGCTGGCGCTCCGCCGACAGCGCGGCGATGCCGAAACCGATGCCGGTGAGCACGGTGAACAGGGGATGCGCGAAGGGGGACATCACGACGCGTACGAAGAACGTCGCCGCGGTCACCGAGGCGAGGCCGCGCTCGCCGCTCAGCTGGTCCGTGCCGAAGGCGGTGCCGAGGTAGAGGATGTTCTCGGTGAACGCGAAGCCGGTGGCCGTGACCCCGGCTATCACCACCCCGTCGACGATCCCGGTGAAGTCCCGCCTGCGGAACAGGAAGACCAGCAGTACGGCCGCCGCCTTCGCGGACTCCTCGACGACGGGCGCTATGACGGTCGCGCCGAGGGTGTCGGCGCTGGTCGGGTCGGCGGTCGCGGTCGCTATCCATCTCGTCGCGAAGCTGTTGGCGACGATCGCTATGAGCGCGGCGGCGCAGGCACCCCAGGCGAAGGCGAAGAGGAGGTTGCGCCAGGGGCCGGGCTCCACCCGGTCCAGCCAGCGGAACGCGGCTATGAGCAGCGGGACCGGCAGGACCGCGAGGCCCAGGCCCACCAGGAAGCCCTCGGTGCCCGTCTGCTGTCGTACGAGCGCCAGGATGACGAGGCCGGAGAGCGCGAGGAGGGTGACCAGGGCCCCGTACCGCACCCATCTCCGTTGCCACCAGTGGGTGTGCCGTCGCAGCACACCTCCGGCGGGGCCGGTGGGGTGCGTCGGATAGGGGGGACAGGTGGCCACGGCATCGACCCTAACGAGGGATGGGCGCTGCCCGCGACGGTGCCTGGCGCCGACTGCGGTTGGTTCAGTCGGCCTCGGTCGCCGACGGGGGCAGGTCTCGGTGCTGATCCCTGGGCTGTACGCGCCGGAACAGCAGATCGTTCACGACATGACCCTTGTCCAGTCCCTGGCCCTCGAAACGGGTCAGCGGGCGGAAGCCTGGACGTGGCGCGTAACCGCCGGTGGGCTGCGTGTTCTCGAAGTCGGGGTGCGCGGTGAGGACGTCGAGCATCTGCTCGGCGTACGGCTCCCAGTCGGTCGCGCAGTGCACGAGCGCGCCGGGCCTCAGACGGGTCGCGGCGAGGGTGAGGAACTCCGGCTGGATCAGGCGGCGCTTGTGATGCCGCTTCTTGGGCCAGGGGTCGGGGAAGTAGACGCGCAGGCCGTCGAGCGAGTCGGGCGGGAGCATCTCGCGGAGCAGGATGATCGCGTCCCCGTTGGCCACGCGGATGTTGGTCAGGCCGTGCTGGTCGGCGAGGTTGAGCAGATTGCCCTGGCCGGGGGTGTGCACGTCGACGGCGAGGATTCCGGTGTCCGGGTCCTCGGCGGCCATCCGCGCGGTGGCCTCGCCCATGCCGAAGCCGATCTCCAGCACGACGGGGTGGGTGTTCCCGAACAGCTCGGTGAGGTCGAGGGCGTGTCCGTCGATGTCCAGGCCCCACTTGGGCCACAGCCGTTGCAGGGCGTCGGCCTGCCCGGCCGTCACCCGGCTCCGCCGGGGCTGGAAACTCCGGATCCGGCGCTCGAAGTGCGATCCGGCGGGATCGGCCTTCGGCCCGTCGGGGAAACGGGGCTCGCCTTTGGCACGGGTGTGACGGAGCGAGCCGTCGTGGGCGTGCGCGAGCTGCTCACCGGGGCCGGGCCGGGGCTCTTCGGGGGTGTGGAGAGAGTCAGACACAGTGAGGTCGATTTTACGGGCTGTCCCAGCCGGGGACGGCTGCCACCGGGGACGGCTGCCGCCGGGGGGCGAGGCCCGTCCCGGAGCGGGCGGTATCCGGGAGGCGGTATCCCGGGCGGGATTCGGGAGGTGGCATCAGGGATGCGCGGTATCAAGGTTCAGGATGCGCGGCATCAGGGGTGCTCGGTTCGGGATGCGCGGGGCAGGGGCCCTTTTGGCGATGCCGGTGCCGGTGCCGGACCTGGGGGATTTTCGGGGGCTGGTCGGAGGGGCACCTCGACGCTGGCTCGGGGCGACCTTCAAGCGGTGACCGGCGGCGGCCACCCTGACGCCCGCGCCGACCCCGACCCCGACGCCGACCCCGATCCCGACGCCGACCCCCGAGCAGGGCGCGGCTTTCAGGTGTCGGCCAGCGCCGCCAGCGCTCGCCGCGCCACCTCCCGCCCGATCGGCAGCGACGCCGTCGCCGCGGGCGAAGGCGCGTTCAGTACGTGCACCGCCCGTGCCCCCTCCCGGATCAGGAAGTCGTCCACCAGCGTCCCGTCCCGCAGCACCGCCTGGGCCCGTACGCCCGCCGCCGCCGGTCGCAGGTCGTCCTCCGTCACCGCCGGCAGCAGTCGCCGTACCGCCTGGGTGAAGGCTCCCTTCGACACCGACCGCCGCAGCTCCCCGGCGCCGTACCGCCAGTGCTGCCGCGCTATCCGCCACGAGCCCGGCCACGCCAGCGTCGCGCCCAGCTCCCGTGGCCGCACTGTCCCCCAGCCGTATCCCTCGCGGGCCAGCGCCGGTACCGCGTTGGGGCCGATGTGCACGCTGCGGTCGATGCCGCGGGTGAGGTGCACCCCGAGGAACGGGAACGCCGGATCCGGCACCGGATAGACCAGCCCGTGCACCAGCTCGGGGCGTGCCAGCGTGTAGTACTCGCCCCGGAAGGGCACGATCCGCATCCCGGGGTCGTCCCCGGTGAGCCGGGCCACCTCGTCGCAGTGCAGTCCCGCGCAGTTGACCAGCACGCGCGCGCGGACGACCGCTCCGTCACCCGTGCGGACGGCGACCCCGAGCGAGGGGCGCCGGTCGATGCGCAGGACGTTCGCCCCGTAGCGGATCTCGGCGCCGGACGACTCCGCGAGCTGCCGGGCCACCGCGACGAAGTCGCAGATCCCGGTGGTGCCCACATGTATGGCCGCGAGGCCGCGGACCTCCGGCTCGTACTCCGCGATCTGGGCCGGGCCCAGCTCTCGCACCGGAATCCCGTTCTCCCGGCCGCGCTGCACGAGTGCGTGCAGGCGGGGCAGCTCGGCCCGCTCCGTCGCGACGATCAGCTTGCCGGTGACCGCGTGGTCGATGCCGTACTCCGTGCAGAACTTCACCATCTCGGCGGCGCCCCGCACCGCGTACCGCGCCTTCAGGGAGCCCGGCCGGTAGTAGATCCCGCTGTGGACGACCCCGCTGTTGCGCCCCGTCTGGTGCCGGGCCGGGCCCTGCTCCTTCTCCAGCACCGTCACCCGCGTGCCCGGCGCGGCACGCGTGATCGCATACGCCGTCGACAGGCCGACGATCCCGCCACCGATCACCAGCACATCGCAGTCGTAAGCGATCTTCTGCACCACCTGCTCCACCTCCCGGCTTCGATAGTGCACTGCGCCACTGACAATGCCCTCAAACCCTGGTGGAGGCGCCCGGAGGGCCGAGCAGGTCACGCGGTCACGTCGGGCACCCGGGAACGGTGCGAGCCGGGGTCCGGCGCGGACGTGCGGCCCGCGCCGGCCCGGGCTCTCAGGCCGGAGCCATCAGCAGCGGCCGTGCGCGCTCCCGCAGCTCCACCACGCGCGGTTCGTCGCCGTACGGCTCCAGCCGGTGCAGCAGGTCCTTCACGTACTCGGTGGTGCGGGCCGAGGAGATGCGCCCGGCGACCTCCACCGCCCGTACGCCCTGCTCGCATGCCGCGTCCAGGTTGCCCGACTCCAGCTCGGCGACCGCGGACACGACCAGGCGCAGGCCGTGGGAGCGTACGAACTCCTCCGTCGGCTTCGACAGGGCCTGCTCGGTGAAGCGGCGGACCTGGCGCGGCGCCTTGAGATCGCGGTAGCACTCCGCCGCGTCGGCCGCGAAACGGTCGTACGAGTAGAAGCCGAGCCAGGAGGGATCGTTGTCCCCGTCGCGGGCCCGCTCCAACCAGCCCTCGGCCGCCTTCAGGGCGCCACCGGCCGCCTGGGCGTCACCCGCGCGCGCGTGGGCGCGTGCCTCGACGAGACGGAAGAAGCTCATGGTGCGGGAGGTGGCCAGGCCGCGGTTGCGCTCCAGGGCGGCCTGGGCGAGGTCGACGCCCTCGTCGCCGAAGCCGCGGTAGGTCGCCTGGAGCGACATCGACGCGAGGACGTACCCCCCGAGGGGCACGTCCGCCGCCGCGCGGGCGAGACGTAAGGCCTGGATGTAGTACCGCTGAGCGGCCTCCTGCTGGCCCGTGTCGAAGGCCATCCAGCCCGCGAGGCGGGTCAGCTCGGCGCTCGCTCCGAAGAGGGCCCTGCCGACTTCGTCCGAGTACGCGCCGAGCAGCAGCGGTGCCGCCTCCACCCGCAGGCATTCCGGCACCATGGACGAACGCCAGTCGCCGCCTCCGTACTTGGAGTCCCAGCGCCTGGCGTCCTCCGCCGCCTCACGGAGCTTCTGCACATCGCTGTGGCCGACTTTCAGCGGTGCTCCGGCCTCCTCACCAGGGTTCGCCTCGCGCGCCACCGAACTGTCGGCCGGGGTTATCAGCCACCGTGAAGCGGGAGTTGCGTATGCGCTCACCGCGAACGATCCGGCGAGCGACTGCCAGATGCCGCCGGCGCCGGCCCGGCGTCCGGCGAGGTCGAGCCGGTACAGCTCCGTCGCCGAGCGCACCGCCTGGCCGACGTCCCGGGGGAAGGCGAGACCCACTTCCGGTGCGGGATCCGCGTCCGCCAGTCCGATCTCGTGGAGCGGCACCGGGCGGCCGAGCTTCTGGCCGATGGCCGCGGCGATGAGGTGCGGGGCGGCGCCCTGGGGCACCATTCCCTTCGACACCCAGCGCGCCACGGACGTCTTGTCGTAGCGAAGAGTCAACCCGCGTTGAGCGCCAAGATCGTTGACGCGACGAGCGAGTCCTGCGTTGCTGATTCCCGCGAGGGCGAGAACGGCGCCGAGTTTTTCGTTCGGCCCGCGTTGCTCCCTGGACATGCGCCACCCCTCGACACAGACGGCTGCCGCGCTGGCATAACCATGCGGCATTCGTAAACCCAGCGTAGTTCGCCCGATCCCAAGCGTTAAGGGCTGTACTTCCGGATGGCGGGATTGTGGTCCGCACGACAGTACGGAGTGTTGCGGCGTGCTCCCGCTGTGTGGCTGTGCGCCTGTCCGTGCGCTCTTCTCCGGCCATCGCGGGAGCGGTTCCATGGACCTGCGTGGGTCGGCCCGCTGTACTGGATCCAGTGGGCTGGGGGACACCGCCGCCTACATCCCCGCGGGCGGCGGACCGGTCCGGGAGGCGAACTCCGCCTCCCGGACTGTGCGTTGTGCATACGGTGCGCAGAGCCTGTACGGAGCGTGCTCGGCCGTGGCGGCGACCGGTCGATTTGGCTGATTTTCGACGGTGCCCTTTGAGGGCGATTACCGCCTCTACCACGCTACTTGAGGGCGCGTTAGGTGTTTTTGGGGAGTGCATCGGGGGCGCATTCGCGTCGCTGTTTCACCCCGACTGGCCTGCCCGACGGGTGCGTTCAGCTGTTTGCGGGCATCCTCAAGACGGTGCGTTCCCGTGTGTGGAAGCGGTGGCGGAGCCCCTCCCGCACGCATTCTTCGTGGCAGCATGGTGCCGAGTTCGTACGGTGCACTGGTTGTCCACAGCCTGTGGAGGCGACGATGCGGTGGTTGGTGGGGTGGAGCAGTACCACCGCCAGGGCCCCTGAGATCGGCTCTGCGGGATCGACCGGAAGCGACGGCGAGACCGTGCACCCGGTGGGCTCCCAACTCCTGTGGGGCGACCCCGATCCGCTGTGGGCGGTCGGCGACTGGCGCCCCGACGAGGTCCGCGTCGTGAAGGCCGACGCGCAGATCCGGATCGCGGTCCTCGGTACGTGCGGGGCTTCCGACGAAGAGCTGCGGGTCGGTCTGTTCGCCGCCAGGGGAGGCGCGCTTCGCCATCTGACCAACTGGTCCGGCAGCTACACGGCCGTGGTCCAGGTGGGCCGCCGGGTGACCGTCTGCGGCGATCTGGCGGGCGCCAGGCCGGTGTTCTACACCCCCTGGGCGGGCGGCACGGCGTATGCGACCGCCGCGCTCCCCCTCGCCGACCTCATCGAGGCGAACCTGGACTTCGGGCACCTGGCGGCCCTGCTCGCGGCCCCCGACGTCCCGGCGGCCGTCCACGACTCCACCCCTTACGACGGCGTGCGACGTATTCCGCCGGGGCATGCGCTGATCCTGCGCGCGGGAGCGCGGGAGATCGCCGGCTACGAGCCGGTCGCCTCCCTCGCCGTGGCCGCGCCCCCGGCCGACCCGGGGCGCGCGGTCGACGCCGTACGCGACGCCCTCATCGACGCGGTACGCGCGCGTCTGGCCGCGCCGAGGCACGTACCGGACGTGGACCCCGGACCCGTCCCGGGGATGGGGCCCGCGGAGCGGCGCGCGGCCCGGGGCATGCCGGTGCCCGGCATCGGCGCGGACCTCTCCGGGGGACCGGCGTCGGGGACGCTGGTGCTGCTCGCGGCGGGGCTGCCGGGCAGGCCGGGGACGGTGCTCGGGCACGGCACGGGCGCGGGGGAGCGGCTGCTGGCCGTCACCTTCAACGACCTTGCCGTCGGCGGGCGGGAGGCCGAACTGGAGCGCGCGGGGACCCTGGCCGCGAACCCCCGGCTGCACCACGTGGTGGTCGCCGGCGGCGAGGAGATGCTCCCGTACGCCGACCTGGACGGCCCGCTGACGGACGAGCCCGGCCCGTCCCTGGTGACGGCGGCACGGCACCGCGCGCGGCTCGCCTCCGGCAGCGCGGACCACTTCACCGGGTACGGCGCCCGGCAGGTCCTGGACGCGCACCCGGCGCGGCTCGCGGATCTCCTGATGGACCGCAAGCGGCGCCATCTCGTACGCCCGGTGGCGGCGCTCGCGAAGGCGGACGGCTCGGTGATGGTCCCCGCGCGCGTGTACGGCGCGGCGCGGAAGCTGGCACGCACGCCGTACCGGACCGGGGTGGACGGGCTGGCCGACCGGCTGATGCGGCGGCGGTTCGAGGAGCCGGGCGGTGCGGTGGGCGCGTCGCTGGCCGCGCTCACCTGGGCCAGACCGGGGCCGGCGGCGCGGTGGCTGACCGGTGAGGCCCTCGCTGAAGTATCGGTTCGCCTCCAGGGGGCCACCGGGCGGCCGGGGGTCGGGCCGGGGCAGCGGCCGGGCGACTTCCGCGCACGGGCGGCGCTGACCAGGCATGCGGCGGATCTGCGGGTGCTGGAGCAGGCCGCGGAGATCCGCTTCCAGCGGCTGCACGCGCCGTTCCTGGACAACCAGGTCGTACGCGCGTGCCGGGCGCTTCCCGAGGCGCTGCGGGTGCAGCCGGGGGCGCGAGCGGCGATCTTGCGTACGGTCCTGGAGGGCGCCGGGGTGGCGGATCTGCCGCCGGGCTGGGGTGCGCCCTCGCACGCGTCGTCGGCGGTTGCGGCGCGGACGGGGTTGCGGGTCGCTGTGGATTCTCTCGTCGCGCTGTTCGACACGCCGTTGCTGGCGGAGGCGGGGCTGGTCGAGGCGCGGGTGGTGCGCAAGGCGGTGCGGGCGGCGGCGCAGGGCGAGCCGGTGCCGTTGGACGGGCTGGCGGACCTGGTTTCGCTGGAGTTGTGGCTGCGGCGGTTGCTGGCGCGGCGGGGGACGTGCTGGACGGGGACGCCGGCGCGGCAGCGGGCGGTGCCGGCGGGGATCGCGCCGCAGGGACGGGCGTTGGGGGCGGCGTCTTCTTGAGCCGCGGTGCGTCGGGGGCCGGGGGCGGGCACCGCGACACGGCCCCTTGCGTCCGTACTCGGCTGCGGGCCGTCTCGGCAGCCGCTTCAGCAGTGGGGGCCGGGGGGGCGCCGCAGCGCGCGGTGCGAAACCCGGTGCCCCCGCCGTGCGCCCCGGAGAGAATAGGTGCGTGCGGTACGGAATCCTGGGCGTCACCCAGGCTCAGGACGACCAGGGGGCCCTGGTACCCATCGGCGGCCCCCGGGTCCGTGCGCTGCTCACGGCGCTGGCCCTGCGCCCCGACCGCACGAGCGCCCCGCAGACCCTGATCGACGAGGTCTGGTCGGAGGAACCGCCGCTCGACGCGCCGGCGGCCCTCCAGGCCCTCGTCGGCCGGCTCCGCCGAGCCATAGGCAGGGACGCGGTCGTCTCCGAACCCGGCGGCTACCGGCTTGCCACCGCCCGCGACAGCGTCGACCTCTTCCGCTTCGAGGACCTGGTCAAGCGCGGCAGGGCAGCCCTCGAGCGCGGCGACGCGGGGGCCGCCGCACGCGACCTGGGCGAGGCCCTCGCCCTGTGGCACGGTCCCGCCTTCGCGGACCTCCCCGACCGCACCGCCGCCGCCCGCCCCGAGGCCCTCCGGCTGGACGCGACCCGCGCGCGCGTGGAGGCCGAACTGCGCCTGGGCCGCGCCGAGGACGCCCTGCCGGAGCTGAAGGAACTGACCACGGCACACCCGTACGACGAACCGCTCCACGCCCTCCTCGTCCGCGCCCTGCGCGACACGGGCCGTGGCGCGGACGCGCTGGCCGCGTACGAGAACGTACGCCGTGCCCTGTCGGAGGACCTGGGCACCGATCCCGGTCCGGAGCTCAAGGCCCTGCACGCGGAGTTGCTGTCCCCGGAGACGCCTGCCGGCGCCTCCCGCGCCGCCGCACCGGCCGGGGGGATCCGTGCGCAACGGGCGGCGGAGCGCACCGGCAACCTCCGTCCCCGGCTGAATTCCTTCGTCGGGCGGGAACCCGAACTCGCCGCGATCCGTTCCGATATGCACAGGGCCCGCCTCGTCACCCTCACCGGACCGGGCGGCTCAGGAAAGACCCGTCTCGCCGAGGAAGCCGCCGCCGGGCTGCCGCAGGCGTGGCTGGCCGAGCTCGCCCCGCTCGACCGGCCGGAGGCGGTGCCCGGCGCGGTGGTCAGTGCCCTCGGCCTGCGCGAGACCGTCCTGATCGGCAGCGAGATGGCGTCCCCGCTCGACGATCCGGTCGCCCTGCTCGTCGAGTACTGCGCTCCGCGCGAGCAGCTCCTGATCCTTGACAACTGCGAACATGTGATCGACGCCGCGGCCGAACTCGCGGAGACCCTGCTGACGCACTGCCCAGGGCTCACGATCCTGGCCACCAGCCGCGAACCTTTGGGTGTGCCGGGCGAGTCGGTGCGGCCCGTCGAGCCGCTGCCGCCGGATCCCGCGCGCCGTCTGTTCATGGAGCGCGCGGCAGCCGTCCGCCCCGATCCGGAGACCGTCCTGCGTGAGTCCGACGCCGTGGACGAGATCTGCCGGCGGCTCGACGGACTGCCCCTCGCGATCGAACTGGCGGCCGCCCGGCTGCGGATGCTGACGCCCCGGCAGATCGCCGGCCGCCTCGACGACCGCTTTCGGCTGCTCACCTCCGGCAGCCGCACCGTGCTGCCCCGCCAGCAGACCCTGCGCGCCGTCGTCGACTGGTCCTGGGACCTGCTCGACGAGCGGGAGCGGACGGTGCTGCGCGAGGTGTCGGTGTTCGCGGGCGGCTGGGACCTCGCGGCGGCGGAGGCGGTGTGCACGGGGCCGACGGCCGATCTCGTCGGGGCGCTCGTCGACAAGTCCCTGATCGTCGCGACCCCGTACGGCGCGGACGACGGCGACGGCATGCGGTACCGGATGCTGGAGACGATCCACGAGTACGCCACCGAGCGCGCCGCCGAGGCTCCCGAGCTGCGCGCCGCCGCCGAGCGCCGCCATCGCGCGTGGGCCCGCGCCCTCGTCGAGGAGGCCGAACCCCTGTTGCGCTCCGCCGGGCAACTCCCGTGGATCCGGCGCCTGGAGACGGAGCTCGACAACATCAGGGCGGCCCTGTACCACGCGGTGGTCTCCGGCGACGAGGAGCAGAGCAGTGCCCTCGCCCTGGCCATGGGCTGGTTCTGGTGGCTGCGCAACTACTGTCGCGAGGGCGCGGAGTGGGTGGACCACGTGCTGCGTCTGGGCGTGGCCCTGGACGCGTCGGCGGCGAACCCGGACCCCGAGGCGGTGAACGGGAGGTCGCACCCCTGCACCGCTCCCGCGACCGCCGACGTTTTTGACGAACTGGCCACGATAGATCCGGTCGCCGCGTACCTCGCCGACGCCGAGGAGGACCACCCGCTGCACCGAACGCGGATGAAGCTCCGTCTGCTGCAACTGTTTCTGCTCTCCGAGTCGCAGCCGGTGGGCGCCATGCAGGACGAGCGGTCGCGGGCGTACGTCGCCCGGGTGCGGTCCGCCTTCGCGAAGGGCGGCCCGGACGCGGCGACCCTGCCAGGCCTGGTCTGGCCGCTGACCGAGTACTACATAGGCGCGGTGGAGGACAGGCCACCTCACGTGGACATGCGGCCCCAGCTGGACGCGGTGGTCGCCAACTGCCGTGCGTACGGCGGCGACTGGGAGATCGGCGTGACCTTGATGCTCCGTACGCACATAGTCGTCGACTCCCCCGGCGGACTGCACGGCATCGACGGCGACCTGGCGGAGCTGCGGACGCTCAGCCGCCGGGTCGGCGACCGCTGGATGCGTGCCCAGGTGTGCAGCGCGGCCGGCGAGACGGATATGGCGCGCGGCCTCTTCGGGGACGCGAAGAGCGAGTACGAGGAGGCGCTGCGGCTCGCCTACGAGGTGGGCGCGTACGCGGAGACACCGTTCCTCATCGCCCGGCTCTCCGAGATCGCGTTCCGCGACGGGGACCGGGCCGGGGCGCTGACCGCGCTGGAGGAAGCGAGCGACGCCGCCGACCGCTACGGGGTGACGGACTCCCGCGCATACGTCCGGCTGCTGCGCGCGCAGATCGCGCTGGACGCGGGGGAGACGGCCCACGCGCGCGTGTGGTGGGAGGAGGCGCGGGCGGAGACCTTGCGCGGTACACCGCCGCCGCATTTCGTCGCCGCGCTCGACGGCATGGACGCCCTCGTGACGCTCGCCGAGTCCGGCCCGGAGCGCGGTCTGCCGAGGGCGGCCGACGCCCTGCGCCGGGCCGTGCGGGGCCGGTGCGCGGAGCCGGTGACGGCGGGGCTCGTGGACATCGCGGCGAGCGTCCTCGCCCAGCTGGGTGACCATCCGCGCACCGTCCGGCTGCTGGCCGCCGCCTGTCACTGGCGCGGCGGTCACCCGCGCGCCATGCCGGAGCGCGCCGAGGCCGACCGGGCCGAGGCCGCCGCCCGCCAGGCCCTGGGGGCCGACCGCTTCGCGTCCGAACGCACCCTGGGCACGTCCTTCACCGCCGAGGACGTCCTACGGGACCTGGCCGAGGCGATCGAGGAGTATCCCGTCGACGGGTAGAGCGGGAAGGCGGCGCGCAGGCACCCTCACCGACAGGTGAACCGGGATTCCGGCGCCGCAGAGGAGTACGGGCGGTCACTCGATCGGGGGAAGCCGACGCGCATCCCCCGCACGTGGGCGGTGCGGCGCCCACGCCCAGGAGACAGGCATACCGGCTGCCCCACGATCCGGCCGGCCAACCGACCAACAGGTCAACCGAACACTCGACCGACCGACCGGCTGGCCCACCGACACACAGGCGGACCGACACACAGGCCGACCGACAGACCGGCCGACCTGTGTCGATCACACCGGCCGCGACCGCAGCCCTTCCAGCAGGATGTCCAGCAACCTGGCCGAGGCGGCCGCCTGATGGGCCGCGTCGGGCAGCGACGGTGCCGCCGTCGCGATCACGAGCAGCACGTCCGACACGGTGACGTCGGCCCGCAGCTCGCCCGCCGCGCGCGCCCGGTCCACGAGCTGCCCGACGACCTCGAGCAGCGTCGCCGCACCCACGTCGTCCTGCTCCGCCTCCGGCGCCGGACGCTGCTCCACGAGCCGCAGGTCCGGAGCCGGCCGCTGCTGCGGCACCCGTGCCTCGTCCGCGACGGCCTCGCCGAGGCCCTCGTCGGCGACGCCGACCCGCAGCACTTGCGGCGGCAGCAGACGCCCCGCGCCCGAGGCCACCGAGGTGCGCAGGAAGCGCGACAGCGCCGACCACGGCTCGTCCTCCTGGCCGAGCGCCGTCCGGGCCTGGTCGGTCAGCCGGGAGGTCTCCTCCTCGGCTATCCGCCGGACCAGGACGTCCTTGCTCGGGAAGCGCCGGTACACCGTGCCGACACCGACCCGGGCACGCCGCGCCACGTCCTCCATCGGCGCGCCGTATCCCAGCTCGCCGAAGACTTCGCGCGCCGCGCGCAGTACGTGCTCCAGATTGCGCTGTGCGTCCACGCGCAGCGGCGTCGTACGCGAGCTGTCCCCGCGTCCGTTGCCCGCCGCCGCGCCGACCACTCCGCCGGGTGCGACGGCAGACGCGGTAGACCAATGAGATTCCTGAATGTGCATAAGCGTTCCCCCGGTAATGACGTCTCCCCCCGGAGACTCTCCCCGCCATTGGAAGCCGGAGCGCAAGGAACGAGATGGATCACGAACGAGGCCGCCCGTCGCGGACCCGTCGAGTGCATCCCCCTACACCCCGTCGTCACACGAACATAGTTGAGAGGGGGTCAATTCAGAAGGGGCAGGTTCCGCACAGAGCGCCCCCCGATCGGAGTACGAGTCGTTTATGTCTCGATCGTTCCCCTCGATGGCCCCCTGCTCACGGCCACTGACCTGCGCACCTTCCCCGCAGCCCGGCAATTCGGCCAACCCTGCGCGGCCCCCGCGCCCCGTCACACAAATTGCCGGGCCTGTGGACAAACGCCGGTGGCGGGTGCGTCATGGGATGGTGAAGGAACCTGTGCGCATTCTCATCGTCGGCGGCGGCTACGTGGGGCTGTACACGGCTCTGCGCCTGCAACGGAAGCTCAAACCGGAACTCCAGCGGGGCGACGTGGAGATCGTGGTCGTCTCCCCTGATCCGTACATGACCTATCAGCCGTTCCTTCCCGAGGCCACGGCCGGCAACATCTCGCCGCGCCATGTCGTCGTCCCCCTGCGCCGGGTCCTGACCGAATGCCGCCTCCTCGTCGGCGAGGCACAGTCCATCGACCACGCCAAGCGCGTCGCCACCGTCGCCACGCTCGCCACCCAGGAGACCGGCCGCACCGAGCAGATCACGTACGACGAACTCGTCCTCGCCCCAGGCTCCGTCTCGCGCACCCTCCCGATCCCCGGCCTCGCCGACCACGGCATCGGCTTCAAGACGGTCGAGGAGGCCATCGGCCTGCGCAACCACGTCATCGAACAGATGGACATCGCCTCCTCCACCCGCGACCCCGCGATCCGCGACGCCGCCCTGACCTTCGTCTTCGTAGGAGGCGGTTACGCCGGTGTGGAGGCGCTCGGCGAACTGGAGGACATGGCCCGCTTCGCCGCGCGCTACTACCACAACGTCAAGCGCGACGACATGAAGTGGATCCTCGTGGAGGCCACGAACCGCATCCTCCCCGAGGTCGGCGAGGAGATGGGCAAGTACGCGGTCACCGAGCTGCGCCGGCGCAACATCGACGTACGCATGGAGACCCGCCTCGAATCGTGCGCCGACCGGATCGCCGTACTGAGTGACGGGTCCCGCTTCCCGAACCGCACGGTCGTCTGGACGGCCGGCGTGAAACCGCACCCGATCCTCGCCGCCACCGACCTGCCGTTGAACGAGCACGGGCGCCTGAAGTGCACCCCCCAGCTGACCGTGGACGGCGCCACGCACGCGTGGGCCGCGGGAGACGCCGCCGCCGTCCCCGACCTCACCGCCAAGGAACCCGGCAAGGAGACCGCCCCCAACGCCCAGCACGCGGTGCGCCAGGCCAAGCTCCTCGGCGACAACATCGCCCATGCGCTGCGCGGCGAGGAGCTGGAGACGTACGCGCACAAATACGTCGGCTCGGTGGCCTCCCTGGGGCTGCACAAGGGCGTCGCGCACATCTACGGGCGCAAGCTGAAGGGCTACCCCGCCTGGTTCATGCACCGCGCGTACCACCTGAGCAGGGTGCCCACCTTCAACCGCAAGGCCCGGGTGCTCGCCGAATGGACCCTGGCGGGGCTCTTCAAGAGGGAGATCGTCTCCCTCGGTTCGCTCGAACATCCTCGCGCGGAGTTCGAACTCGCGGCCGGTGGAAAGCCTTCTCGGGACCCGAAGGGGTCGTCCTGACCGGATCCAGGAACTCCCCCGGAAGGGCCGACGTCTGACGGATGTCGGCCCGGTCGGCCAGACTGGTCCACGACCTTGGGCGGGCGGACCGCTCGCTCTTCGAACCTACGAGGCTTCCCCCAAGTGAACTTCACGCGCTGGAGCGCCCGGCTCCCCGGAACGCAGCGCCGCGCCGCAGCGCGGGCCGAGCACACGGTCTCCCCGGACCGGCGGGGGGACGGCTCCGTGCCCACAGCCCGGGGCGAGCAGCTCACCGACGACACGCAGCGCGTGCCCGCCGTCGACGAACTGCCGGTACGGGACGTCCTCGACCGCGTCCCGGCTCTCGTCGCCCTCGTCCACGGCCCCGACCACCGCATCGCGTACGTCAACGACGCCTATACGGCGGCCTTCGGCGAGCGTCCCGTCGGCGAACCCGCCCGCAAGGGGCTGCCCGAGCTGGACGAGCTCGGCCTGCTCCCGCTCCTCGACCAGGTGCTGCGCAGCTCCAAGTCGCGCACGGTCAAGTCCCGCAAGACCCCGGGCGGCCGCTCGTACACGTTCACGTGCACGCCGGTGGACGCGTCCGAAGACAAGGACGGCGGCGTCCTCGTCTTCGCCGTCGACGTCACCGACCACGCCGAGGCCGCCGAACGGCTGCGCGCCAGTGAGCGCGGGCAGCGCGAAACGGCGGTGACACTTCAGCGCTCCCTGCTCCCCCAGGAGCTGGAGGAGCCCGACGACCTGCGCATCGCGGCCACGTACCAGCCCGGCGGCACCGAGGCCGCGGTCGGCGGCGACTGGTACGACGTCATCACCCTCGGCGGCGGCCGCACGGCCCTCGTCATCGGCGACGTGATGGGCAGAGGCGTACGCGCGGCAGCGGTGATGGGCCAACTCCGTACGGCCGTCCGCGCGTACGCCCGACTCGACCTGCCCCCGCACGAGGTCCTCCAGCTCCTGGACGGCCTCGCCGCGGAGATCGACGCCAACCAGATCGCCACCTGTGTGTACGCCGTCCACGACCCCAACGAGGGCCGCCTGGTGTACGCCTCCGCCGGCCACCTCCCGATCCTGGTGCGCGACGACAGCGGCATCGTCCTGCGTGCCGACGAGCCCACCGGGCCGCCGCTCGGCACGGGCGGCTGGATGCACGCCTCGGGCTCGGTCCCGCTCGGCCCCGGCTCCACGGCCGTGCTCTACACGGACGGTCTGGTCGAGCGCCGCGATCAGGATCTCGACGAGGGCATCGCCGCCCTGTCGCGCGCGCTGGCGGGCGCCACGGGCACGCCCCAGGTGGTCTGCGACCGGCTGGTCCGCTCGGCCGGGGTGACCGCCGACCACGACGACGACGTGGCGGTCCTGGTCCTCCAGCACCCGGCCCGCACGGGCGCCGACAGCGACCTCTTCCGCAACGCGGCGCTGGAGCTGCTCGGCGGCGTGGAAGCGGCGCCACGCGCGCGTGCCTTCGCCTCCGGCGTCCTGACCAGCTGGCGCTTCCCGACCGAACTGCACGACCTGGGCGTGCTGGCCGCGAGCGAGCTGGTCGCCAACTCCCTCCAGCACGGCACCCCGCCGATGCGTCTGCGGCTGCGCCGCACCGACCGCCGCCTGATCGTCGAGGTGACCGACGGCGACGACCACCTCCCGCGCCGCCGCCGCGCCGAACCGGCGGACGAGGCGGGCCGGGGCATCGCGATCGTGGCGACGATCGCCTCGAGCTGGGGCTCCCGTCGCACTCCGGGCGGCGGCAAGGCGGTGTGGTGCGAGTTCGCACTCCCGCGCACCACATAGGAGCACGAAGCAGAAACAGACGGATACGGGCAGAGCTGGACGGCGTCGGACAAGCGAGACCGCCGCGCGTCATCTGGCCATCTCCGGCGTGCGGTGCTAGTAGCTCACCCATGGCAGACGAATCGGGCTTTCAGTCCAAAGGCAGCGCCCCGGAGCGCTACGAGCAGTACGTCGCGCCGATCGCGGCGCCCTTCGTGACGGCCGTCCTGGACGCCGTCGACCTGTTCCCGGGCGCCGCGGTGCTCGATCTCGCCTGCGGCACGGGCTTCGCGGCCCGGGCCGCGGCCCCGCTGGTCGGCCCGGCGGGCCGGGTGTCGGGAATCGACCCCGATGAAGGCATGCTCAGGGTGGCCGCCGCCCACCGTCCGCGCATGTACCCCGACATCGAGTTCACCGAGGCCTCCGCCGAGAAACTCCCCCATACCGACGCGGCCTTCGACGCGGTCGTCTGCCAGCAGGGCGCCCAGTTCTTCGCGGACCTGGACGCGGCAGCGGCGGAGACGGCCCGTGTCACCCGCCCCGGGGGCCGTTTCGCGGCCACCGTCTGGGCACCCAAGGACCTCTCCCCGTACTTCGCCGCCCAGTACGAGGCCATCAAGAAGTACGGCGGCGAGGAGACCGCGGCCGAATACACCAAGGCCTTCACCTGTACGGCCGAACGGCTCACGGCCGCGTTCCGCTCGGCCGGCTTCCAGCACACGACCGCCCGCGAGGTCACCTTCGGTATCGCCCTGCCCCGACTGGCCGACTTCGCCCCCGGCCATCTCTCGGCGCTGCCCTGGGGCCAGGAGATCGTCGATACCGGCGGCCCGGAGGCACTCGCCGGCGTGGGCCGCGCGATGTGCGCCCGCCTCGCCGACCGCACCACACCGGACGGCACGGCGACCCTGCCCTTCACGGCCACCCTGGTCACAGGCATCCGCTGAGAACGAGCGACGGCCGCCCCCACGCGTGGTGGGCGGCGGCCGTCGTACAGGTTCTCGATGCCTACGGGTGTCGTACGTCGATCACACGTTCGCGGGGAGCGGCTCCGCGGGCGCCCCGCCCTGGGCGACCACCCGGCTCTTCGCGAGGGACGGCTGGTTCTGCACCGGGGTGAGCTGTCGCCCGAGCCGCACCGCGAGGAACGTGATGCCCAGCGAGAACAGCAGGAACGTCACGATGTACGGCGCGTGCAGGGACGCCCCCATGGGACCGCCCACCGCCGGACCGATGGCCAGCGCGAGCTGCTTGACCAGGGCAAAGGCCGAGTTGTACTGACCCGCCAGGCCCGTCGGCGCCAGATCGGCGACCAGCGGGGCCACGGTCGGCGACAGCATTGCCTCCCCGAGCCCGAACAGCGCGTACGTGGAGATGAACGCGGCGGTCGCCATGGTCCGGCTGCCGTGCCCGAGCCCCGCGTACCCGGCCGCGAGCCACGCCACGGCCCAGATCAGCCCGACGGCGGCGATCACCCGGGACCGCTTGCGCCGCTCGACGAACTTCAGCACGGCGAACTGCGCGACCACGATCATCGCCGTGTTCGCCGCGAGGGCCGTACCAAGCGCGGAGGTGGAGATACCGGCCGCCTCGACGCCGTACGCGCTCAGCCCCGACTCGAACTGCCCGTAGCAGGCGAAGAACAGCACGAAGCCCACGACGCACAGCTGCACCATGGCCCGGTTGCCGAGCAGCTGCTTCCAGCTGCCCTCGGCCTGCGGAGCGGAGCCCTCGATCTTCGGGGCGTGCGGCATCCGTACCGTCGACATGATCACGACGAGCAGCAGGAACATCACCGCCTCGATCGCGAACAGCAGTGTGAAGGAGCCGGCCCGGGACGCGTCGACGAGGTGGCCGCCGATGAGGCCGCCGATACCGAGCCCGAGGTTCGCCAGGAAGAACTGCATGGCGAACGCCCGCGACCGGGTCTCCGCCGTCGAGCAGTCCACGATCATCGTGGCCAGCGCCGGCTGCATCACGGCCTGCCCGGCACCCAGCGCGGCCGCCGACAGCAACACAGTCGTGGCGCTGCTCGCCAGTCCCAGGCTCAGTGCGCCGAACGCGGCGGTGACCAGGGCGGCGAGCAGCACCGGCAGCGGGCCGCGCCGGACGATGGCTCGCCCGGCGAACGGAAGCACCACGAGTGCGGCCACGGCAAAGACCGCGAGTACGAGACCCGCCGTCACAGCACCGAGATCCCGTACCTGCGCCACATAGACGTACAGATACGGGACGGTGAAGCCGAGGCCGAACGCGCTGAGTGCGTTGCCCACATGGATCCGGCGCATCGCTGCGCCCATTGCCCTGGTCACGTTCACCTGCCCTAGAGAGGAGGGCCGACCACGCGCACCCATGTAGGTGTGAAGTGGTTAGCCCTGAAGACTTCGAAGCTAAAGTTAGATCCTAAACAGTACACCTAGAAGGACTTCGACGCCAAGCGAACGCGTGCCATACTGCGGCCATGGCCGACACCCCCGGCGCCGGCGAGCCGACACTCGACGAACAGATCGCCGCCTACCAGCGCGAGTTCCAGGACCTCGATCCCCAGGTCGAGAAGATCGTCTCGGCGCTCTCCCGGCTCAACCGCCGCATGAACGTCGCCTACGGCCGTCAGACCGCGGCTCTCGGGATCAGCAACGCCGAGTGGGAGGTCCTCAAGGCCCTCGTCCTCTCCGGCGCCCCCTATCGGCTGGGCCCGGGTGACCTGGCGAAGCGACTGGGGCTCACGCCGGCCGCGATGACCCACCGGATCGACCGCATGCTGGCGGAGGGGCTGGTCACCAGGGAGCGGGACGAGTCGAACCGCGTCCGCGTGATCGTCGAGCTGACCGCGGAGGGCCGCGAGAAGTGGCTGGAGGCGATGCGCCTCGCCAGCGTCTTCGAGGAGGACCTCCTCCAGGACCTGTCGGCCGAGGAACGCGCCGCCCTGGGCGAGGTCCTGACCCGTCTCCTGCGGCGCGTGGAGCACGCCCAGCCGGACGCGGGCGGACGGCTCAGCGACCTGGACTGAAGATCTTGCCCAGGGATGTTGACCGCCACTCCCTGGATGTGTAAGATTCTTCGAGTTGCCACGGAGCCGTAACGGTTCTGCGACAGCACTCCCGCCGCTCAAGCGGCACAACAAACCACCAGCACGATCTCCCTACCGGGGTCGAATTCGGCGTGCCCGAATTCAATTCCACGGCTCGATTATGAGTCGCCGGGAGAATCCGCTAAGGTTTGAGACGTCGGAACGGCCCAACAGCCGCGAAGACAACACCCGCTGACTGGGAATCAGGCCCGAAAGGATCTGATAGAGTCGGAACCGCCGGAAAGGGAAACGCGAAAGCGGAAACCTGGAAAGCACCGAGGAAATCGGATCGGAAAACGGTCTGATAGAGTCGGAAACGCAAGACCGAAGGGAAGCGCCCGGAGGAAAGCCTGAGAGAGTCTCTCGGGTGAGTACAAAGGAAGCGTCCGTTCCTTGAGAACTCAACAGCGTGCCAAAAATCAACGCCAGATATGTTGATACCCCGTCTCCGGCCGATCGGCTGGGACGAGGTTCCTTTGAAAAAGTCCTGCCGACGTTGTTCGGTAGGCGCACAGCGAGGACGCTGTGAACGGCTGGGCTTATTCCGCCCGGCTGTTCCGCTCTCGTGGTGTCGTCCCGATTACGGGAAAACATTCACGGAGAGTTTGATCCTGGCTCAGGACGAACGCTGGCGGCGTGCTTAACACATGCAAGTCGAACGATGAAGCCCTTCGGGGTGGATTAGTGGCGAACGGGTGAGTAACACGTGGGCAATCTGCCCTGCACTCTGGGACAAGCCCTGGAAACGGGGTCTAATACCGGATAATACTCTCGCAGGCATCTGTGAGGGTTAAAAGCTCCGGCGGTGCAGGATGAGCCCGCGGCCTATCAGCTTGTTGGTGAGGTAGTGGCTCACCAAGGCGACGACGGGTAGCCGGCCTGAGAGGGCGACCGGCCACACTGGGACTGAGACACGGCCCAGACTCCTACGGGAGGCAGCAGTGGGGAATATTGCACAATGGGCGAAAGCCTGATGCAGCGACGCCGCGTGAGGGATGACGGCCTTCGGGTTGTAAACCTCTTTCAGCAGGGAAGAAGCGAAAGTGACGGTACCTGCAGAAGAAGCGCCGGCTAACTACGTGCCAGCAGCCGCGGTAATACGTAGGGCGCAAGCGTTGTCCGGAATTATTGGGCGTAAAGAGCTCGTAGGCGGCTTGTCACGTCGGGTGTGAAAGCCCGGGGCTTAACCCCGGGTCTGCATTCGATACGGGCTAGCTAGAGTGTGGTAGGGGAGATCGGAATTCCTGGTGTAGCGGTGAAATGCGCAGATATCAGGAGGAACACCGGTGGCGAAGGCGGATCTCTGGGCCATTACTGACGCTGAGGAGCGAAAGCGTGGGGAGCGAACAGGATTAGATACCCTGGTAGTCCACGCCGTAAACGGTGGGAACTAGGTGTTGGCGACATTCCACGTCGTCGGTGCCGCAGCTAACGCATTAAGTTCCCCGCCTGGGGAGTACGGCCGCAAGGCTAAAACTCAAAGGAATTGACGGGGGCCCGCACAAGCAGCGGAGCATGTGGCTTAATTCGACGCAACGCGAAGAACCTTACCAAGGCTTGACATACACCGGAAAGCATTAGAGATAGTGCCCCCCTTGTGGTCGGTGTACAGGTGGTGCATGGCTGTCGTCAGCTCGTGTCGTGAGATGTTGGGTTAAGTCCCGCAACGAGCGCAACCCTTGTTCTGTGTTGCCAGCATGCCCTTCGGGGTGATGGGGACTCACAGGAGACCGCCGGGGTCAACTCGGAGGAAGGTGGGGACGACGTCAAGTCATCATGCCCCTTATGTCTTGGGCTGCACACGTGCTACAATGGCCGATACAATGAGCTGCGATACCGCAAGGTGGAGCGAATCTCAAAAAGTCGGTCTCAGTTCGGATTGGGGTCTGCAACTCGACCCCATGAAGTTGGAGTTGCTAGTAATCGCAGATCAGCATTGCTGCGGTGAATACGTTCCCGGGCCTTGTACACACCGCCCGTCACGTCACGAAAGTCGGTAACACCCGAAGCCGGTGGCCCAACCCCTTGTGGGAGGGAGCTGTCGAAGGTGGGACTGGCGATTGGGACGAAGTCGTAACAAGGTAGCCGTACCGGAAGGTGCGGCTGGATCACCTCCTTTCTAAGGAGCACTTCTTACCGATCCCTTCGGGGTGAGGTCAGAGGCCAGTACATCAGCGACTGTCTGATGCTGGTTGCTCAAGGGTGGAACGTTGATTATTCGGCACACTCGACCTGCTCAGGTTGGCAAGTACTGCTTCGGCGTGGAAAGCGAACATGGGAGGGCGAGGGTGTCGGGCACGCTGTTGGGTGTCTGAGGGTACGGCCGATTGTGGCTGCCTTCAGTGCCGGCCCCGGTAAAGATCTGCTTCGGCGGGTTGTGACGGGTGGTTGGTCGTTGTTTGAGAACTGCACAGTGGACGCGAGCATCTGTGGCCAAGTTTTTAAGGGCGCACGGTGGATGCCTTGGCACCAGGAACCGATGAAGGACGTGGGAGGCCACGATAGTCCCCGGGGAGCCGTCAACCAGGCTTTGATCCGGGGGTTTCCGAATGGGGAAACCCGGCAGTCGTCATGGGCTGTCACCCATACCTGAACACATAGGGTATGTGGAGGGAACGCGGGGAAGTGAAACATCTCAGTACCCGCAGGAAGAGAAAACAACCGTGATTCCGGGAGTAGTGGCGAGCGAAACTGGATGAGGCCAAACCGTATGCGTGTGAGACCCGGCAGGGGTTGCGTATACGGGGTTGTGGGATCTCTCTTTTACGGTCTGCCGGCCGTGAGACGAGTCAGAAACCGTTGATGTAGGCGAAGGACATGCGAAAGGTCCGGCGTAGAGGGTAAGACCCCCGTAGTCGAAACATCAGCGGCTCGTTTGAGAGACACCCAAGTAGCACGGGGCCCGAGAAATCCCGTGTGAATCTGGCGGGACCACCCGCTAAGCCTAAATATTCCCTGGTGACCGATAGCGGATAGTACCGTGAGGGAATGGTGAAAAGTACCGCGGGAGCGGAGTGAAATAGTACCTGAAACCGTGTGCCTACAAGCCGTGGGAGCGTCGCGCATCGAGTTTACTCGGTGCGTCGTGACTGCGTGCCTTTTGAAGAATGAGCCTGCGAGTTTGCGGTGTGTTGCGAGGTTAACCCGTGTGGGGAAGCCGTAGCGAAAGCGAGTCCGAATAGGGCGATTTAGTAGCGCGCTCAAGACCCGAAGCGGAGTGATCTAGCCATGGGCAGGTTGAAGCGGAGGTAAGACTTCGTGGAGGACCGAACCCACCAGGGTTGAAAACCTGGGGGATGACCTGTGGTTAGGGGTGAAAGGCCAATCAAACTCCGTGATAGCTGGTTCTCCCCGAAATGCATTTAGGTGCAGCGTCGTGTGTTTCTTGCCGGAGGTAGAGCACTGGATAGGCGATGGGCCCTACCGGGTTACTGACCTTAGCCAAACTCCGAATGCCGGTAAGTGAGAGCGCGGCAGTGAGACTGTGGGGGATAAGCTCCATGGTCGAGAGGGAAACAGCCCAGAGCATCGACTAAGGCCCCTAAGCGTACGCTAAGTGGGAAAGGATGTGGAGTCGCACAGACAACCAGGAGGTTGGCTTAGAAGCAGCCACCCTTGAAAGAGTGCGTAATAGCTCACTGGTCTAGTGATTCCGCGCCGACAATGTAGCGGGGCTCAAGCGTACCGCCGAAGTCGTGTCATTCATACAATAGGGCCAACGCCTGTATGGATGGGTAGGGGAGCGTCGTGTGCCGGGTGAAGCCGCGCCGGAAGGCAGTGGTGGACGGTTCACGAGTGAGAATGCAGGCATGAGTAGCGATACACACGTGAGAAACGTGTGCGCCGATTGACTAAGGGTTCCTGGGTCAAGCTGATCTGCCCAGGGTAAGTCGGGACCTAAGGCGAGGCCGACAGGCGTAGTCGATGGATAACCGGTTGATATTCCGGTACCCGCTGTGAAGCGTCAAACATCGAGCCCATTAATGCTAAGGCCGTGAAGCCGCCCTGGAGCCTTCGGGCAAAGGGGAGTGGTGGAGCCGCTGACCCAAGGTGGTAGTAGGTGAGTGATGGGGTGACGCAGGAAGGTAGTCCATCCCGGGCGGTGGTTGTCCCGGGGTAAGGGTGTAGGCCGTGCGATAGGTAAATCCGTCGCGCATTAAGGCTGAGACCTGATGCCGAGCCGATTGTGGTGAAGTGGATGATCCTATGCTGTCGAGAAAAGCCTCTAGCGAGTTTCATGGCGGCCCGTACCCTAAACCGACTCAGGTGGTCAGGTAGAGAATACCGAGGCGTTCGGGTGAACTATGGTTAAGGAACTCGGCAAAATGCCCCCGTAACTTCGGGAGAAGGGGGGCCATCACTGGTGATCCAATTTACTTGGTGAGCTGGGGGTGGCCGCAGAGACCAGCGAGAAGCGACTGTTTACTAAAAACACAGGTCCGTGCGAAGCCGTAAGGCGATGTATACGGACTGACGCCTGCCCGGTGCTGGAACGTTAAGGGGACCGGTTAGTCAAACTTCGGTTTGGCGAAGCTGAGAACTTAAGCGCCAGTAAACGGCGGTGGTAACTATAACCATCCTAAGGTAGCGAAATTCCTTGTCGGGTAAGTTCCGACCTGCACGAATGGCGTAACGACTTCTCGACTGTCTCAACCATAGGCCCGGTGAAATTGCACTACGAGTAAAGATGCTCGTTTCGCGCAGCAGGACGGAAAGACCCCGGGACCTTTACTACAGTTTGATATTGGTGTTCGGTTCGGCTTGTGTAGGATAGCTGGGAGACTTTGAAGCCCGCACGCCAGTGTGGGTGGAGTCGTCGTTGAAATACCAGTCTGGTCGTGCTGGATGTCTAACCTGGGTCCGTGATCCGGATCAGGGACAGTGTCTGATGGGTAGTTTAACTGGGGCGGTTGCCTCCTAAAGAGTAACGGAGGCGCCCAAAGGTTCCCTCAGCCTGGTTGGCAATCAGGTGTTGAGTGTAAGTGCACAAGGGAGCTTGACTGTGAGACCGACGGGTCGAGCAGGGACGAAAGTCGGGACTAGTGATCCGGCGGTGGCTTGTGGAAGCGCCGTCGCTCAACGGATAAAAGGTACCCCGGGGATAACAGGCTGATCTTCCCCAAGAGTCCATATCGACGGGATGGTTTGGCACCTCGATGTCGGCTCGTCGCATCCTGGGGCTGGAGTCGGTCCCAAGGGTTGGGCTGTTCGCCCATTAAAGCGGTACGCGAGCTGGGTTTAGAACGTCGTGAGACAGTTCGGTCCCTATCCGCTGCGCGCGCAGGAATATTGAGAAGGGCTGTCCCTAGTACGAGAGGACCGGGACGGACGAACCTCTGGTGTGCCAGTTGTCCTGCCAAGGGCATGGCTGGTTGGCTACGTTCGGGAGGGATAACCGCTGAAAGCATCTAAGCGGGAAGCCTGCTTCGAGATGAGTATTCCCACCTCCTTGAGAGGGTAAGGCTCCCAGTAGACGACTGGGTTGATAGGCCAGATCTGGAAGGCGGGTAACCGCTGGAGGTGACTGGTACTAATAGGCCGAGGGCTTGTCCTCAGTTGCTCGCGTCCACTGTGTTGGTTCTGAAACCACGAACAACCCCATTCCATGGTCACGGGATGGTGCGGTTGACAGTTTCATAGTGTTTCGGTGGTCATAGCGTGAGGGAAACGCCCGGTTACATTCCGAACCCGGAAGCTAAGCCTTACAGCGCCGATGGTACTGCAGGGGGGACCCTGTGGGAGAGTAGGACGCCGCCGAACAAATTTTAAGAAGAAGCCCCAACTCCGGCTATATGCCCGAGAGTTGGGGCTTTTTCGCGTTCACTGTTTGGTCATGTCCACGCCAGTCGAGAAAATGGCTGAGCGGTGTCGCAACCGCGTATTACGGTGATCGCATGAGCCACCTGATCCGTTCCATACGCACCGGCGAGTGGGCCGAGGCCAAGAAGCTGCGGCTTGTCGCGCTCCAGGACCCCGTTGCGCATCTGGCGTTCCTGGAGACGTACGACGACGCCGTCGCCAGGCCGGACTCCTACTGGCAGGACCGGACGGCGGGGGCCGCCGAAGGGGTTGCCGAGCGGCAGCAGATCATCGCCGAGGGGCCTGACGGGGAATGGGCCGGCAGCGTGACCGTACTGGTCGAGGAAGCCGGGTCACGGGATCCGTTCGACGTCGCGGTCGAGCGGCGACAAGGGCACGTCGTCGGCGTCTTCGTGCGGCCGGAACATCGGGGGAGCGGGGTGACCCGGGCGCTCTTCGACGCGGCTCTGGAGTGGTCCTGGGCCGCTGGGCTCGAACGCGTACGGCTCTTCGTGCACGAGAAGAACGGGCGGGCCGAGGCGTTCTACCGCAAGGCAGGGTTCATGCCGAGCGGCGTGAGCGTGCCGGCGCCCGGGGACTCCGGGGATCAGGAGTTGGAATTCGTGATCGAGCGCACCTGATCGAGCAGGTCTCATGAGGCGGGTCTGGGTCTGATCGGGCGGGCTGCTCCGCGCCGCTGCCGGGGCGAAGGGCCTTGTCAGACAGGTAGTTCGTACTGCGGCCAGCGGGACCGGGCCTGTTCCTGGGACCGGAGCAGGGCCAGGGTCGGCATGCCCCGGTCCGCTCCGGTCGACAGCAGCTCCGGGAGCTGGGGAAGCGGAGCCACCGCCGCGACGTCGTCGAGGACGAGCGTAAGTGGTGGGTCGAGGCGACCGGAGGATGACCGTTCGGCCATGCGACGGCCGCGCTCGACCACGTGTGAGACGAGGGCCGTCAGGAACGGCATGGCGCCGGGATGCTGCCTGGGGTCCTCGATGGGTTCACCGACCACATAAAGCGTGCCCCCTTCATCCACGAAGGAATCCAAGGCGAGGCTGTCATTTCGGTTGGGTGTGCATGCCTCGCGGATATTGACGGTGAAGAGTGAGGACAGTGCGCGCGCTGTCAACTCCTGCGCCATGTCACGGCGTTCGGGGTGCGAGGTGAGGGCCGACTCCAGTTCGCCGCCCGCGCCGGGTGCGGCCTTGGGGTTCGCACGGAGGGCGCGTACGGCCTCCTGGACCTGGGTGCCCTGGGCCCACCGGTGGACATGGCGGACGGTGCGGCCCTCTATGGCGGCGGCGTGCAGATAGCTCCGCAGAAGAGTCTCGGCCGTCTCGGCGAGCGCCTGGTCGATCTTCGCGGTGGGGCGGACCGGGGCGAGGAGTGCTGCCGCGCGGGCCACGGCGGTGGGCTTGTCCTCACAGCCGGCGGAGGGGGACCAGTGGAGGCGGGCCGGGGTGTCGCAACGGTGCGTGGGGTCGTAGAGGAGGACCGGGCCCAGTTTGGCTCGGGCGTCCTTCGTCTCCGACCACAGGGCCGGGTTCGAGGTGAGGACGAGGACGGGGCCGGCCGCGTCGTGGATGGCCTGGGTCGCGGCGGCTGTTCGGGTTTCCGGGGGGCCGAGGACGATTTCCCGTCCGCCCGCCCGGTCACGTGCCATGAGGTGGGCGAGGGCGGTCTCCTCGGCGGACTTCGCCATGCCACCCACGCCACCCGTAGCGGCGGGGGCCGCCCCGCCGGCCGGCGCCGCGCTCCCGGCCGGCGCCGCGCTCCCGGCCGGCGCCGCGCTCCCGGCCTGCTCCGCCGTCCAGGCCGGTTCCGCCGCCCCGGTCGGATCCGGAGTTCCGGTCGGATCCGAAGTTCCCGTCCGTTCCGTTGTGGCCCGCTGCGCCGGGACCTCATGCCCCGTAGGGTCGGGATCGGCGGCGGCCACCGCCGCCGTGCTCCTCGACGCCCTGCGGCCCGCCCGTACCGCTCGCCATCGTGCCACCGTGCCCATCACGAACACCGTCAGTACGAGCAGAACCATCAGCTGGCCGATGAACAGGCCCCAGAACAGGCCGTACCCCGACAGCTGGCCTTCCGGGGTGTCCGGCCACGCGCCCGGGATGTCGTGCGGTCGGCCGATGAGGTGCCGCATCGCCAGCGGCGTACGGGTGAAGGTCACGGCGTCCGGCCAGGCGCCCCGCGCGAACCAGCCCGCGAGGCCCGTGGCCGACCACACCATCAGGGTCATGCCGAGCAGGAAGGCGAGGACCCCGATCAACAGGCCGTCGGGGACGCCGCCCTGGCTGTGATCGTGCTCTCTGCCCCGGTCCCGGTACGTCTGTCTGTCCCGGCTCATGTCACGCCCCTGCTCGTGCCGTGCTCATGCCCCTGTACGTGCCCTGCTCACACCCGTGTTCACGCCTAGGTTCACGCCTGCGTTCATGTTTGTGTTCATGCCTGCGTTCATGCCCGACTTCACGCCACCGTGGACTCGGACGAGTCGTCCAGGTCGCTCAGGTGCTGTTCCACGAAGGCCGCCGCCCGCTCCTCCGCCTCCAGTTCCGCGGCGCGATGCGCGTCGTCGGCGAGCCGGTCCGCGGACGACTCGGTCATCGCGCGGTCGGTGAAGACGAGTGGGCGTTCGGTCTCCGTGATCAGGTGTTTGACCACCTGGACGTTGCCGTTCACGTCCCACACCGCGATGCCCGGGGTCAGGGTCGGGATGATCTCGACCGCCCATCTGGGCAGCCCGAGCACGCGTCCCGTCGACCGTGCCTCGTCGGCCTTCTGGGCGTAGATCGTCCGGGTCGAGGCCATCTTCAGGATCGCCGCGGCCTCCTTCGCGGCCGCCCCGTCGACCACGTCCGACAGATGGTGGACCACCGCCACGAAGGACAGGCCGAGGCGGCGGCCGAACTTCAGCAGGCGCTGGAAGAGTTGGGCCACGAACGGGCTGTTGATGATGTGCCAGGCCTCCTCGACCAGGAAGATGCGCTTCTTCCGGTCGGGGCGGATCCAGGTGTGCTCCAGCCATACGCCGACGATCGCCATCAGGATCGGCATGGCGATCGAGTTGCGGTCGATGTGGGACAGGTCGAAGACGATGAGCGGGGCGTCCAGGTCGATACCGACCGTCGTGGGGCCGTCGAACATGCCCCGCAGGTCACCGTCGACGAGGCGGTCCAGGACCAGTGCCACGTCCAGGCCCCAGGCCCGTACGTCGTCCAGGGCGACGTTCATCGCCTCGGCCGACTCCGGCTCGGGGTGGCGCAGTTGCTCCACGATGTCGGTCAGCACCGGCTGCCGCTCGAGGATCGTCTCGTTCACATAGGCGTGCGCGACCTTCAGGGCGAAGCCCGACCGCTCGTCGAGGCCGTGCCCCATGGCGACCTCGATGATCGTCCGGAGCAGCGCGAGCTGCCCGGTGGTGGTGATCGCCGGGTCGAGCGGGTTGAGCCGGATGCCCATGTCCAGGGCGGCCGTCGGGTCCAGCCGGATGGGGGTTATCCCCAGCTCCTCGGCGATGAGGTTCCACTCGCCGACTCCGTCCTCGCCCTGCGCGTCGAGGACGACGACCTGCCGGTCCCGGAAGCGCAGCTGGCGTAGGACGTACGTCTTTTCGAGCGCTGACTTGCCGTTGCCGGATTCGCCGAGCACCAGCCAGTGCGGGGCCGGCAGCTGCTGCCCGTACAGCTGGAAGGGGTCGTAGATGTAGCCCTTTCCGGAGTACACCTCCCGGCCGATGATCACGCCCGAGTCGCCGAGGCCGGGGGCGGCGGTGGGCAGATAGACGGCCTGGGCCTGGCCCGTGGAGGTGCGCACGGGCAGGCGCGTCGTCTCGACCTTGCCGAACAGGAAGGACGTGAAGGCGTCGGTGAGGATCGACAGCGGGTCCCGCATCACCACATCAGCCCCTACCTTCGGATTCCATCATCACGTCAGCCCCTACCTGCGGATTCCGGTCGCGAACGGCAGTGTGTTGACGAAGGCGCGATGGTGCTCGCGGTCGCACCACTCCAGCTTCAGATACGACTTGCCGGCCGAGGCGCGGATCGTCCGCTTGTCGCGGGCGAGGGCCTCGGGGGAGCGGGAGGAGACGGTGATGTAGCCGACGAGGTTGACGCCGGCGGCGCCGCTCGCGAGGTCTTCGCCGCGCTGGTCCAGACGGTTGTGCGAGGCGACGTCGCGGGGGTCCACGGTGCGGTTCATCTTGGCGGCGCGGCTGGCCTCCGCCTCGTCGTTCGTCTTCTCGGTCAGCATGCGCTCGATGGCGACCTCGGTGGGTTCGAGGTCCATGGTGACGGCGACGGTCCGGATGACGTCCGGGGTGTGGACCAGCAGGGGCGCCAGGAAGTTGACGCCCACCGGGGTCATCGGCCACTCCTTCACCCAGGCCGTGGCGTGGCACCAGGGGGCGCGGGTGGAGGACTCGCGGGTCTTCGCCTGGAGGTAGGTGGGCGACATGGCGTCCAGCTCGGCGGGCCAGGCATTGCGTTTCGTCATCGCCTGGATGTGGTCGATGGGGTGGTCCGGGTCGTACATGGAGTGCACGAGGGAGGCGAGCCGGCCCTGGCCGAGCGGCTGTCGTACGCGGATGTCGGCTTCCTGGAGCCGCGAGCAGATGTCGGTCAGCTCGCGCGCCATGACGACGGCGAGCCCCGCGTCCCGGTCGAGCTTCCGACCCGCCTGGGGCCGGGCGGCGCGGGCCATCGCCTGTGCTTCGGCGGCGAGTTCGCGGGAGTAGTGCATGCAGGCGACGAGGTACGCGCGGTGCTGCTCGCTGCTGGTGGACACCATGGACTGCAACTGGTCGTACGACTGCTGGAGCCAGCCGGGCGAGCGCGTGTCCCCGCGCATGGCGACGTCTTTGGCGTGGGCGTCGGGGTCGGCGGGGAGGGTGCGGGCGAGCATCTGGATGCGGGTGACGAAACCGTCGCCGTTCGCGACGTGCTTCAGCAGCGTGCCGAAGCGGTCGACGAGGGCCTCCTGGTCCTCGCTGTCGCGCAGGCCCACGCCGGGCCCCTCGATCTCGATCGCGGCCGTGACCGTACGGCGGTCGGCGTGCAGGAGTACGGCGATCTCGTCGGGTCCGAAGGGGGCGGCGAGCCAGCTGATACGGCCGATACCGGGGGGCGGGCCGATCTCGATCTCCCGCCCGTCGAGGCGCGTACCGGCCTCCATGACGGTCGAGCGGTAGGTCGTTCCCCGGCGCAGGGTGCGCTTGTAGCTGCGGTTGATCTCGAACCACTTGTAGAACGTACGGCGCTTGTACGGGACGTAGACCGCCGCGAGCGCGAGCATCGGGAAGCCGGTCAGCAGCACGATGCGCAGGGCGAGGACGGGGACGAGGAGCCCGCACATCATGCCGAGGAACGCGCCCGCGATGATCAGTGCGATCTCGCCGGACTCGCGGTTGCGGCCGACGATCGCGTTCGGCCGGGCGCGGCCGATCAGATATGTACGGCGGGGCGTGACCACGTGGGACACGTGGGACTCGGTCGTCAACGCCCGTCACCTCCTGAGCTGTTGCTACTGCTGTTGCGGCTGTTGCTGGCGTGGGGGGTGTTGGCCGGGCTGCTGCGGGGCGGGGGCGCGGCGGAGGAGCCGGATCCGCCGCCGCCGTTCGACGGGCGCGAGCTGTGTGCGGCCATACCGCCGGACGCCGCGTTGGCGGGGCGGGGGGAGGACGACTGGCCGCCGCCTCCGCCGCCGTTGTTGTCGGCGCGGGTGCTGTGGGTCTTGATGCCCTGGGCGACGAGGGTCGCCGGGGAGCTGATGACGGCCGCGGCCTTGCCCTCGGCGCCCTGCATGATGCGGTTGTTGCGGGAGTTCGCGATCTCGTCGCCGAAGCCGGGGACGAAGCGGTAGATCATGGCGCTCGCGAAGATGGCGAGCAGGATGATCGCGAGGCCGGAGACGACGGCGGAGAAGGCGTCGGGGCCCTCGTCGGAGGACAGGGCGCCGGCCAGCCCCAGCACGATCACGATGACCGGCTTGACGAGGATGACGGCGATCATGATGCCCGCCCAGCGGCGGACGTGGCCCCAGAGGTTCTTGTCGACGAGGCCGGCGTAGACGACGGTGCCGAGGAGGGCGCCGACGTAGAGGAGGGCGGCGCGGACGACGAGTTCGAGCCAGAGGACTCCGGCCGCGAGGATCGACACCATCGACACGACGATCAGCATGATCGGGCCGCCGCCGATGTTCTCGCCCTTGCCGAGGGCGGCGGAGAACGTGCCGAAGAAGGTGTCCGTCTGGTTGCCGGTCGTCTTCGCCAGGACCTGAGTGACGCCGTCGGTCGCCGATACGACGGTGTAGAGGATCAGCGGGGTGAAGGCGGAGGCGAGCACGGTGAGCCAGAGGAACCCGACCGCTTCGGAGATCGCCGTGGTGAGGGGGACACCTCGCACGGCCCTCTTCGCGACGGCCAGCAGCCACAGCAGGAGGGTCAGGATGGTCGACGCGGCGAAGACGACGGCGTACTGCTGGAGGAATTTGGGGTTGGTGAAGTCGACGTTCGCGGTGCTCTTGACGGCCTCGGACAGCTTGTCGACGGTCCAGGATGCGGCGTCCGCGCAGCCCTTGGCCAGGGAGGAGAGGGGGTCGAGGGTGGAGTCGGTGAGGGAGTCTCCGCCGGTGGCTCCGCCGGTTTTGGAGGAGGGGTTGCCGCGTTCGCAGTAGTCCTTGGCGGGGCCGCGGATGAGGTCGCAGGGGTCGCCGCTTTTCGACGGCTTCGGAGTGGGTTCGGCGAAGGCACGGGTGGCCAACAGCACCGTTGTGGTCTGTACGGCCGTGACAGCGGCGGCGACCCTGAGTACGCGACGCTTAGCGCGCATAGGTGAACCCTCCGTACTCCTCGACGGCCTTGGTCATGTCGTCTGCGGTGGAGGCCTGCTGGTCGCGTCCGACCGGAACCGGCCCGTCCTTCTGCGTGAAGTCGGTGATCTTCCAGTCCCCGTCGATCCACTTCAGGTCATACGTGGTCGTGAACCAGCTCTCCGACACGGGGTTCGTGGATCTTTCGCCGGACAGGCCGAAGAGCGACGTGTACCAGAGCTCGACGGTTGCGCTGTCTGTGCTGAACTTCGTGACCTTGGTGCCCACCGGAACGATGCGTGAGACGAAGGTCTGCCCACTGGGCGCCGAGCCGTCCTTGGCGAGGCCGATGTTGGCCAGGAACTTCTCGCTGGAGTACGCCCTGTCGAGATCTGACTGTCGAGCGGCGGCGACCTCGGGGGCGTACACGGTGTTGACGATCGCGTGCCGCTGGTTGGCGTTGAACATGCCCGTGGAGCCGAGCGCTACGCCGTAGTTCGCCGCCGCGCTCTGTGCCCCTTGGTCGCTGTGGGCGAACCCGGCGGGGATGTCGCCCACCTTCGACTGCACCGGCTGTTCCCCGGTCGCCGCCGTAGGTGCCGTATTCGTCTTGTCGCTGTCCCCGGCGCCCGAGGCGGACTCGTCGTCGCCGCGGTTCGCGAAGGCGATGGCTGCGATCAAGAGGACGACCACGCCGACGACCGTGACCAGGCTCCGCGAGGAGGAGCGGCCGCGGCGGGCGCCCCCGTACACGTCCCCGGCGCGGTCGGGCAGTCGCGTACGGGTCTGCCCCGTACCGCCGTACCCCCCGTCCTCGCCCCGCGGAGCGTCACCGTACCCAGGCTCGTCACCGAGACTCATGCCGTGCGCGCCCCCTCGAGTTCACGGACCTCACTCCGAAGCACCTCACATTGAAATGCGTAGAAGTACGACGGTAGCCGTGCTGGTTGCCGCGCGGGCGCGGTGTGGTGACTCGACATCAGGGAAACGCAACCTCAGCCGGTGGGCGCGACGGACGGATGGGTCGGAGGGGAACCGGGCGCGCGGCGGCGTGGCGGTCCGGGGCCGGGCCTAGACGGCCATGCCGTACACGATGGTGAACAGCGTGCCCAGGGAACCGATGATGAAGACTCCGGTGAGTCCCGCGATGATCAGGCCCTTGCCCTGTTCCGCGCTGAACGTGTCGCGCAGGGCCGTCGCGCCGATGCGCTGCTTGGCGGCGCCCCAGATCGCGATGCCGAGGCAGAGGAGGATGGCCACCGCCATCACGACCTCGATCATCACCTTGGCCTCGTTGCCCAGGCTGCCGAAGGGACCCCAGTCCGGGGCGATCCCGCCGATGATTGTGGTGATGTCGCCCTTATCGGCTGCAAGGAACATGTAAGTCACCGCCCCTAGTGGGTAGTTCTGCGCCCTCTGCCACGGTGCGCAGAGGTCGGGCCCATTCTCGCCGACAATGACGCTGTCGTATGTCGACTTGGCGTCATTGATTGGCGGGTTTCTTGTGTATCCCTTGCTTTCGGCCTGTGCCGGCCCCTGGCGGGGAGCGCGGGACGGTATGCGCGGGGTCGTATGGTCACTCTGTGTATCACGGCAGGTCACGCCGGGCAATGAGGTCGAAGCGGAACCTGTCGTGTGGTTCCGTCGTTATGCCCTTCTACGCCGAGCCGGCCGTTCCCGCCGCCGACGCGATCCGAGAAGAATCCGACCCGTTCCGTCCGGGTGTCACCCGTCTGTGCGGAAGGTTATCCCCTTACTCCAGGGCATGGCGCAACGGGCCGCGGCTGGTTGCCGCGGCCCGTCGGTGTGCCGCCGGACGTCCCCGCGTGCGTCTTGGCTGGTTCCCGTTTGCCCGGAGCCGGCACTTGGAGGTCGTGACTCGCTCCAGGTGCCCGAGCCGGTCGGGCCGTCGTAGGTCACCCGGACGGTGCTGTCGCCGTACGTGTCGGTCTGTCAGGTCTCAGGCGGGCCGCCTGGTTCGGTTTCCGTCCGCGTGCGGTCCTGGCAGACGCGTTGCGACAGTTTCCTCTGTTCGCTGTGGCAAGCCTGTTACGGCCGACGGTTGCGTGTGCAGTGCACGGTGATGAACGATGAACCGTGGTATTTGACGGACAGTCGAGCAGTCAGGGGGAGTCCGGATGAAGTTCGACATGGGGTCGCAGGTTCTGTCGACGTTGATCAGTAACTCGCGTGGGTCGAGTGATGATCTGGGGACGTTGATTCGTCAGTTGGTGCAGGCCGCGCAGCCGTTGGAGGGGAAGTTCAACGGTGCGGGCCGGGTGGCGTTCGATTCGTTCAAGGGGCGGTCGGACGAGATCACGGCGAGCTTGAACTCGGCGCTCTCGGGGATTCTGGGCGGTCAGTCGGGGATGGAGTCGGCGTTCGGTTCGGGTGATCAGGAGCAGGGCGAGAACGCGCGGACGAACGAGAAGGCGGCGAACTTCGACGGGGCGCGTTTCTCCGGGCGTTGAGCTTGGGTGGGCCGGGCTGTGGTTGATCTTCTTTTGACGGGGAGTGGTGTGTGATGGCTGGTGCGGGTTCGGATCGTCGGTCGTACGACACGGGTGCGTCGGCGGATGCGCAGGGCAATATCCAGGCGGTGATCGGCCGGTTGGAGGAGGTCATCGCGGCGCGGGACCGGCAGGTGAAGGCGGCGATGTCGGATTTCGCGGCTGATGGTGTGGCGGATGAGTACCACGGCAAGGAACTGCGGTGGAATCGCGCGTCGACCGAGGTGAAGAGCATTATCCAGCTGTTGAAGACGACGCTGGAGAAGAACGACGGGACGGCGCAGTCGACGATCTCGAAGGCGAAGGCGGCGGTCGACAACATCGGCTGATCCGGCGGTAGTTGTCGGGGATTTACGTTTCACGGGGGTTGTGGTGTCGGGCTGGGATCTGAAGCCGCAGGGTATTCAGGGTGTGCTGAAGACGACGGGTGAGACGGCGTCGCACATCGAGACGCATGCGAAGTCGTACGGGGAGCATCTGACGTCGGCGGCGACGAACGCCGGCACCATTTCCGCCGAGGGCGGCGGGGGCGGGGAGAAGGCGGCCGGGGGTCTGGTGGCGCTTGCTCTGTCCCAGTACGCGGAACACGCGGCCACCGACCTGAAGTTCATTGCCGCGCGGGCGGGCAAGTCGTTGCAGGGTGCGGTGGATGCGACGACGGCGTATCTGAACGGGGATCAGGAGATGGCCGCGGAGGCGCAGCGCAAGGCGTTGTCGGCGCCGGATCTTGATCCGATGAAGCCGGGGGTGCAGACGTCGTGATCAAGCCGGAGGCGATTCCGCAGTACACGGGGGATCTGGCGCTGCTGGAGAGCGCGTACGGCGATCTGAAGACGGACGCGTCGCACATCCGTTCCACCGGTAAGGACGTGCACTCCCAGTTCCAGGGGCTTGCGGCGTACTACACGGCGCCGGAGGCGGAGCAGTTGTTCGCGTCGACGAAGCCGGTGGCGGACCGGGCGGACGGGTTCGCGGATGACCTGGAGAAGGTGTCCGGTGCCCTGTCGTCGTATGGCACCGAGATCCGCCCCCTCGTCGACAAGCTCAAGCAGCTGAAGATCGACGCGACCAATTTCGTCAGCTCGGTCAAGGACGACGACGACTGGGAGTACGACGAGGACAAGATCGACAAGCACAACAAGATCCGGGATGACGTGACGGCGACCGTCGCGGCGTTCTGGGCTGCGGAGCGCACCTGTCACAACGCGATCACCAAGCTGTTCGGTGGGACGCAGATGGTGGCCGGTGACGGTTCGGACCGTAAGGACCAGTACGGGTTCAACGCGGACGACCTGAAGAACGCGAAGCTTCCCTGGGGTGACCCGATGGAGGAGAAGCATCACGTCTGGGAGGTCGGGCACTGGGTCAAGTCGTTCGTGTGGGACGGCCTGATCGTGGACGGCGTCTGGGGCACGATCAAGGGTCTGGGCACGCTGGTCGGGTTCGGCGGCTGGGACGCGATGGGGCAGGCCTGGAAGGGCCTCGCGCAGCTCGCGACCGGTCTGGCGATCTCCTCGATTCCGGGTGCGAGCGCGTTGTTCTGGACGTTGCCGGACGACAAGCTGCCCTCCTGGCTGCGGGATTCGCGCACCGCGATGAAGGAGACCGGCAAGGCGCTGGTGGCGTGGGACGAGTGGGGCAAGAACCCCGGGCGTGCTGCCGGTGCGGTCACCTTCAATGTGCTGACCACCGTCTTTACCGGCGGTGCGGGTGGTGCCGCGGCTGGTGCCGGGAAGGCGGGCGCGGTCGCGAAGGTGCTGTCCGTGGCGGGCAAGGCGGGCAAGTTCATCGACCCGATGACGTACATCACCAAGGGCGCGGGCGCGGGTCTGTCGAAGATCGGTGACATCGCGAAGGGCCTGAAGGGGATCGGCAACATCGAGATCCCCAAGCTCCCCGACAACGCGATCACTCTCCCGGAGGGCGCACTCAAACTCCCCGACGGGTCGGTGCATATCCCGGAGGGCGCGGCGATTCCGGAGGGCGCGGTCAAGCTGCCCGACGGCAACTTCAAACTCCCCGACGACACACCGGCGTTCCCCGAGGGCACGACGAAACTGCCCACCGAGCCGGGTGCCCCGGCCCAGTACCTGGACCCGAACGGCAACATCCTCGACCACCAGGGCAACGTGGTCGACAACGTCGACAACGCGCCCACCGACGTGGTCGACAAGCCGGCCACCGGCGGCCACCCGGCCGCCGGGTCGGACGTCCCGCACGTGGAGTCCCCAGTCAAGGAACCGGCCCTGGTCGGCGCGGGCTCGCACAGCGGGCACGACCTCCCGTCCGGCACACCTCATTCGGGCCACGACCTCCCGGCCGGCGGCGGCCACACGCCGGACGCACCGCACGGCACGGGCCACGACACCCCGGCCGGCCACGCGGACGACGCGTCCCATGGCGGCGGTCACGACGGGCCCGGGCACGACGGGCCAGGTCACGACGGGCCAGGTCACGACGGGGCCGGGCACACCGACGACATGGCCGGTCACGGCGACGACGCCGCCCACACGGGCGATCACGACGGCACCCACGCCGAGACGCCGAGCAGCGACTCGTCAGCGCCGGGCCACCCCCATGGTGGCGAGGCTGTACCCGGTCAAACGGGCGGTGCCGTTCGTCCGCCGGACAACGGCAGCGTTCGAAGCTATATGAAGACCGAGGAATGGGCGGGAGAGGCATACGACGCCATTCGTGACGCGGATGACGTCGATGCCATGGCTTCGCATCTGCAGGACGCCCCACGAATCGATGGGGGAACGGGATTCACCAGTGAAGAAATCGAGGCCATCAAGCATCACGTCTTCACTGAGGAGCACCCTCTGGAGTCGGTGGACGGCGACATAGTTCACGCTCGGTATGACGCCAACCCTGATATGGCCGAGGCCTGGATCAGGTTGAGGTCGGGCACGCACACGGAGTCTGACCTGCTCCTGCTGGAGCACGAGCTTGCGGAGCATCGGTACTATCAGGCTCACCCAGGCTCTACGTACGCCGAAGCGCATGCCGCTGCCACGAAAATCGCGGACTGGGCAAGTCACATGGAGCCGCCCCGGCGCGAGAACTACACGTGGGAGAACTGATCGATGGCCCTTTACGCACGCATCGAAAAGATTCAGGAAGACGATGAGCAGGTCCGCTACAGGTATACGGACATCAGCGGCAATGAGCGAACCATGCTGTTGAGCAAAGTGACCGAGACGACCTCTGCCGAAGATGGTGTGGAAGACATGCTTTACCGGGCAGTGGCGAGAAAGGTTGCCGTTGCGTGGGCCCGGGATGGTGCTGCGCCTGAGAAGCTTCTGGTGCAGTCGTAGCAGGTGAGTTACTTGTGCGAAGGCTGGACTCCGGGCAAGTTCCCGGAGGGCAGGACCGCGTCCCAGCGTCTGCGCGAGTGGATCGACGCCGGTGAGGGCGGTCTGGATGCTGTAGACCTGCTCACTGAAGTGAGTGCCGAGCTGTCACGTGCGGTCCTGGAGCGCCTGCGCGCGGTCGACTGGCACGGCGACTGGGACGTGGCCAACAGCCACACCCGTTCTCGTGCTCTGCTGATGCGGGAGTACATGCGTCGGGCGGCGCTGTGGGCACGGGCGTACGGGGCCGAGGCCGAGTGGCCTTTCTTCGACGTCACGGAGTTCCTCGATCCCACGTTCCAGCTGGACCCGGAAGTCGCGTCCGAGCTGGAGGAGTATCTCGCGCACAACGTCGGCACCCCGTCGACGGCAAGGACGTGCCGAGGCGCCGTGCGCTGGGCGGCGCTGCGAGCCGTGCGAGGGGATGATTTTCCTGCACTTCCGGATCCGTACGAGCCTTTGCTCCTTATGTACGGGCGAGGTGGTGGTTACTCGATCGAGGAGTTCATCGACTTGTACGGGGTGATGATCCCGTACGGGAATTTCGATTCCAGCCTCAACGCCGAGCCGTTCCTCTCGCTGGCCCCGAGCACACTCGACGCCCTCGACGCCTGGGCAGAGGGACGCATCACGTACTACGCGAAGATCAGTGAGGGCTATCCCCGTAGCAGCCCGCGCGGCATTCTGCGCCGGCGCCTGGTCGGCAGGGAGGCCGAGACACACGACGAGGCGTTCACCCGCAATCTTCGCTGGGAGCCGACGGAGTACCTGCGTCTTTACGAGTTGGGTCACAACGACGTCGATCACGTGCAGATCTCCGAACGGGAGGCGGCCGCGTTCATCGAGGCGGTGACCAAGAAACTGACGGGTGTGCGTTAGTTGTGTAAAGACTGGACTCCGGGCAAGTTCCCGGAGGGCAGGACCGCGTCCCAGCGTCTGCGCGAGTGGATCGACGCCGGTGCGGGCGGTCTCGATGCTGTAGGTCTCGACCTCACCGGCGCGGATCTTTCCTATGGTGACTTCTCCGAATCGTGGTTCACCGACGCGAAGTTGGTGAACGCGAGACTTGTGGAGGCGGAGTTGTACCGCTCGGATGCGCAGGGCGCCGACTTCAGTGGAGCTGATCTGACGGGGTGCTCGTTGGTTCGGGTGAACCTCGACGACGCGGTCTTGCGGGATGCCACGCTTGACCTGGCCAACCTTGTGAAGGCTTCCCTCTGCGATGTCGACGCGTCGGGCGCAAGCTGCCGCGGAACACAATTCAGGGGCGCGTCACTGTTGGGCGTGAATCTCCGTTCCGCGGATCTCAGTAATGCCATGTTCCAGGAGAATTCGTTTCAGGTGACGCTGGATCAGAACACCAAGATCGACGGCGCGTCCGGATCGGTCTTCGGACCGGCGGCGATTGTTGAGGGGGACGTCTCCCGAGAGCTGTCCGGTGCCGCACTTGGAGGCTGGATCAAAGCCAAGGGTGGAGACATTCGCGTACTTTCTTGATGCAGGCAAGAGTGGAGAACGGAACAGGTATGGCTTCGGGGCAGCCGACACAGGAAGTGCTTGGCTGGCTCACTGAGCGTGGTTGGTTTCCTGGGCGTGACATCGGTGAGCAGGCTGAAGAGCTGGTCAGGGTGCGTCTACAGGACTCGGAGCGCCAAGGTGTGCCTCTCACGCCGGTTTCGGCTGCAGTCCGTTTCATCCACACCTACGGAATGCTTCGTTTGGATCATCCGAAGGCCTCAGGATGTGCGTGGGTCATGAAGCCGACCATCGGCTATGACGGAGACGCAGGGAATATCAAGGAGCTTGGCGCCGGCCTTGGGGTGGAGCTGTTTCCTGTGGGATACGAAGCTTCGGAGTTTGGGATCCTCTTGGTGGATGGAAGAGGGCGCTTGTTCCATCTGCACCACACGGGGGGCTACTACTTGGGAGCCGACGCATTTGATGCGTTTTCTCGGTTCGTCGAAGGGCTTCCGGATCTCGACGCGGAGGATTTCTATGTCCAGTGAATTCTCGTGACGTGGAGTGAAGCCGAGTACCTCCAGTGTCTGGAGGGGGAGCGGCGCGGCTACGCGTGGGTGATGCGGTGGTACGGGCAGCTGACGGTGACGGAGGCTTGGGAGGCGGCCGTGGCGCACTACCCGTACGAGCCAGGTGATGCGCCGTACCGGGGGCTCGTCTTCCACGACGAGGCGTGGCACTGGGCGATGTTGGCCATTCACGGGTATCGGTACCCGGTGGAGCGACCCGAGCTGGTTGAGCCGTCAGCCGAGTATCTGGCCCTTGAATGAGCGGTGGCGGCCGGTAGCTTGACGAGATGAAGCGGATCGACATCGACGACCCTGAGGTCGACATGGATCTGAGCCTGCGGCTGCTGTACCGAGGTGAGCTGTTCACCGGCGAGGTCGAGGAATACCTGGGAGGCGTTCGCGTCAGTCTGGCTTCCTACGCGGACGGGTTTCCGCACGGGCCCAGCCGCTCCTGGCACAAGAACGGCACGCGGCAGTCCGAGGGAACACTCCGCACGGGAAGCCCTGCCGGAGTGTGGAGGACGTGGCACGCCAACGGGACACTCGCGGTGCGGATGGTCATGAGTGACGACGGGGCGCGTCAGCTGGCACGGTGCGAGTGGGACGAGGACGGAAAGCTGACGAAAGAGTGGCATGCCGACGGGCACGCCGACGGGGGGTGACCGTGCTTTCGTCGGCGGACGTCAGCTCTCGTCCGCCGCCGCGCTCTCCACGCCCTCCACGAAGTGGTCGAACTCGCCTGCCTGTACGCCCAGTACGAACGCGTCCCACTTGCGCTGGGTCGTGGTGACCACGTTTTCCGGGTCGCTTGTCTCGCGGATGTAGACCAGGTCGTTGTCGCCGAAGGCGAGTTCGATCCAGGGGCCCGGGCCCGTCGCGTCGTCCGGGGCGGCGCGGACCCAGGTGAGGTTCGAGGGCACTTCAGCCACGGTGCGTTTCCTTCTTGAGGGTGTGGAGGAGGGTGCGGAATGCGGTGGGGGTGGTGGTGAGGATCGCTCCGGTGGAGTCGCCGGTTTCCGTGAGGTGGAGGGTTTCGGTGGACGGGTCGGCGGCTATGTGGACGCAGGAGTTGCCTTCGGGGCAGTACGACGACTTCTGCCAGGTCAGCTTGGTGGTGGGCATCGTAGGTTCCCTCACAGGGCCTTGAGGATGGTGTGGATGAACTTCTGCGAGTCCTCGGGGGAGAGGGCCGCGGATTCCATGCGGTCGAGCAGCCCTCGGTACTTGCGCAGCTGGGCCCCCGCGTCGAGGAACACCGGGCCGTGCGACTGGTCGAGGTTCACGGTGTCGAGCTGCGGCACGGGTCCCTCGGCGTAGTAGATCGACTGGCCGGAGCCGGGGAGGACGCCGGTGTCGAACGGGATGACCTGGACCGAGATGTGCTCCCGCTCGTTCATGGCTGTCAGGTACTTCAGCTGATCGCGAGTGACGTCCGAGCCACCGAACCTCATGCGCAGGGCGGCCTCGTGGACGATGATCTGGTGCGGTGTCGGGGGATCACGGAAGAGGATCGCCTGCCGCTTGATCCTGAACGAGACCCGGTGCTCGACGTCCGGCTGCGGCAGCTCCGGCACGGCCTGGCGGAAGATCTCGCGGGCGTACTCCGTGGTCTGGAACAGACCCGGGATGTGCACGGTCACCGCGGTGCGCAGTCGCGTGGCGTGGTGTTCGAGTTCCGCGAGGTCGAGGAGGCCGACGGGCAGGATTTCGCGGTACTCCTCCCACCAGCCGCGTGTGCGGTCGCCGGTCATCGCCGCGATCGCCTCGACCAGGGCCTTGTCCGAGCACTCGTAGTGGCAGGCCAGCGTGCGTACCCGATCGGCGCTCACGCCTACGCGTCCGGCCTCCATGTTGCTGACCTGCGTCTGCTTGATGCCCAGGAGTTGACCGGCGTCGGTGGCGCTCAGGCCCGCCTGCTCGCGGAGTTTGCGCAGCTCCGCGCCGAAGCGGAGTTGGCGTCCTGTCGGGTTGCTCCTCACGCCGTCTTCCGCCTCCCTGCCGTGCATCGTCACCCACATGGGTGGAAGTGAATGAGATTCCCGAGAACTGGTGAATGTGTTTACCAGACGTCGCTACCTTAGTGCTCGGCGCCGCCGCCCAGAAGTACCCCGCTCGACGGAGCGGCCGCGGTCACTGGGCACCGTCACGACAACGTCACCGTCCAACTCCCCTCCGTGATCGGAGACTTCCGATGGCAACCGTATCCCCGTCCTGGGCCTACACCCTTCAACTCCCGCACGATCCACGCGCACCGGGTATCGCCCGCGCCACCCTCCGTACCGTCCTCGCCGCGCACGGTCTCGCCGAACTCACGCCCACCGCCGAGCTGTTGGCTTCGGAGCTGCTCACCAACGCGCATCTGCACACCAAGGGGCCGTACGCCCTGCGGATTCGTTCGACCGAGCCGGACCGGCTGCGTGTCGCCGTGTGGGACACCGATCCGAGAGTTCCGCCCGGGTTCGGGCAGGAGGGCGCCTCCGTCGTCGTACCCGATCAGGAAGCCGAAAACGGGCGCGGTCTTCAGCTCGTGCGGGCCTGCGCGGATTCGTGGGGCGTGTCCGTGCTGCGGGAGCTGGGCGTCTCGAAGGGCGGAAAGCTGTTGTGGGCCGAATGTGTGGGGTGAGCCGCGGCAGGGGTGGCTCGTGGGGATGTTTTCGGGCGCTCGCAACGCCTTTCTCACCTCGGTGGGACACAGTGGCGCGTGATGAAGCGCATCGCACGCCCCCCTGGCGCCCGCCGGCTCGCGCTGTTCGGCGCGGTGGTGCTGTTGGCGCTCACGACCTCCTCCGTGGCCGCCGCGGACCGCGGGCCCGGGCCGTTCGGGGTGACCGTGCAGGCGGAGCCGAGTCCGCAGATGGTCCGTGTGGGTGCGCTTTTCGGCGGGGACGGCGACCTCCTCGGCAACCACTTCTGTACGGCCTCCGTGGTGCGCAGCACGGCGCATGACCTGATCGTCACCGCCGCACACTGTGTGGACGGGGGCGGGAAGACGTGGTTCGTGCCCGGGTACCGGGACGGGCAGGCGCCGTACGGGGTCTGGCAGGTCACGAAGACGTACGTCGGTGACGCCTGGAGCGGGGGCCAGGACGAGGACAGCGATGTCGCCTTCGCCGTTGTGGAGGACCTCGGTGGGCTGGAGGTCGAGGATCTGGTGGGTGGGAACGCGTTCGTCACGGGGCAGGCCACCGGGGCCACCGCCGTCACCGTCACCGGCTATCCCAAGTCCCTCGACGTGCCGATCACCTGTACGAACAAGCCGACCGTTCACAGCCGTACGCAGCAGCGGATCGAGTGTCCCGCCTTTCCCGGCGGTACGAGTGGCAGTCCCTGGGTGAACGGGGACGGTGCGGTCGTCGGAGTCATCGGCGGGTACGAGGAGGGTGGGTCCACCGACGACGTCTCCTACAGCGTTGTGCTGGGGGACGAAGCCGCCGCGTTGTACCGGGCGGCGGCTAACTGACCAGTGTGACAAAGTCGGTTCGGTGGAAGGACTGAGAGATCGGGATCCCGCGCGGATAGGCGCGTACACGTTGCTCGCCCGGCTCGGGGCGGGGGGAATGGGGCAGGTCTACCTGGGGCGTTCGCCCGGTGGGCGGCTCGTGGCGATCAAGGTGATCCGGGACGAGATCACCGACCATCCGGAGGCGCTGGCGCGGTTCCGGCGCGAGGTGGAGACGGCGGGGGCGGTACGCAGCGCGTACACGGCGAACCTGATCGACGCTTCGCTGGACGCGGCTCCTTACTGGCTGGCTACGGAGTATGTGTCGGGGCCGACGCTCGGCGGGGCGGTCACTGAGCGGGGACCATTTCCGCCGGACAGCGCGCGGCGACTGTTCGCGGCCCTGGCCGAAGCGCTGGCGAGCGTGCACGGATACGGCGTGACACACCGGGACCTGAAGCCGCAGAACGTGATCCTTTCGGGGCAGGGACCCCTGCTGATCGACTTCGGTATCGCCCGGAACACGACGGACACGGCGCTCACCCAGACCGGTCTGGCCCCGGGCACGCCGGGCTTCACCGCGCCCGAGGTGCTGACGCACAACCAAGTGACCTCGGCAGCCGATGTGTTCGCGCTCGGCGCGACGATCGCGAACGCCGCGACCGGACGGCCCCCCTTCGGATCGGGCCCGGCACATGCTGTCTCCTACCGGGCCGTGCACGAGGACATCGACGTGGACGGGGTCGACCCGGAACTGGCCGCGCTGATCCAGGCTTGCGTCGCGAAGGACCCGGTGGAACGGCCGGGGCTCGAGACCGTCATCGCGCGGTGTGCGGTGACTTCCGCGCTCACCGAGGACCCCTTCTACCGTCCCTTGGCGGGTACGGGCGACACCGCGCCGCCCGATCTGCCGGCGGCTGTCGCCGCCGGTCTGGTCCCCGTGGGACACGGCATGGCGACACCCCCCGCCCATCGGCCCACGGTCGGGCCGGGTTATGTGCCGACACTCGCCCCGGTCACCCCGCCTCCGGCGGCGGCGCGTGGGTGGCGTAGGCCGCTGGTAGCCGGGATCGTGGGCGCGGTGGTGTTGGCCGCAGCCTCGATCGTCGCCTGGCAGGTGCTGCCCGACGACCGCGGGTCCGCGAAGGGAGGCGGTGGCGCGTCCGGCTCGCCGTCGTCCTCGAGCAGCGCCGGCGCCGCGTCGCAGAAGGTTCCGGCGTACATCGAGAACGACCGGATCTCCCGCGACAACTGGACACTCTCCGACAACCCGGACGACGCTGCCAACGGCATCGGCAAGTGTGCACAGATCGGTGCGGTCAGTGCGCCCGAGGAGCTCCAGTACAGCGCGCGGGACGCGGACGATCCGCAGCTCGCGTATGTCAAGGAGAAGGCGAAGATCTCCTTCCGGTTCAAGTACGCGGAGCTGAAGAACAAGAAGCCCGAGCCGTACTACGTCTCCGTCGGCGTGAAGCCGCCCCATGACATCGACTCCGAGACGGGCAAACCGTACGAGGTGATGGCGGCGAACAAGACCATCGGCTACAGCAGCAAGCCGGTGGACATCTACAAGCACTGGAAATCCGGCGGGACCATCGAGCTCACCTATCCGGACGACTTCCAGCAGCACTGGAAGGGCGAGACCTTGGACGCGATCCCTGTCACCCATGACCCGGGCGACTGGACGGCTGTCTTCTATCACGTCAAGGGAAGTCCGACGGACTACGAGAGCTTCGGTTGCACGGGATTCCGTGGCGGACAGGGATGAAGGCGGTGAAGCGTACGGCACCGGCGACTGGGATGTGAGCGAGCGGGGAAGTGTCACCTGCGCGAGAGCGTCGTGGCGCGCGGGCACAGCTCCTACACTGACGGGGCGGACTCCTGGGCGGTGAGGGGCGGTTGACGGTGCGTAAGGCGTGGGTCGTGGCGTTTGCTGCCGTCGGGGCCGGGCTCAGCTTTGTGATGCTGCTCGTCGTGGGCGTCTACGTGGTTGCGGGGAATCTCGCCAACGGGGTGGGCAAAGGGTCCGTCGGACTCGCCAAGGGTGCCGTGCCGGCCGCGTACCAGTCGCTCGTTCAGAAGTGGGGCAATCTGTGCAGCGCCATCAATCCTGCGCTGCTCGCCGCTCAGCTTTATCAGGAGAGCGGGTTCAACCCGAACGCGAAGAGCCCGGCGAAGGCCGAGGGGATAGCTCAGTTCATCCCCGGAACCTGGGCCACGCACGGCGTCGACGGGGACGGTGACGGAGACCGCGACGTCTGGGATCCGAATGACGCGATTCCATCGGCCGCGTCGTACGACTGCAAGCTCGCCTCGTACGTGAAGGACGCGCCGGGGAACCAGACCGAGAACATGCTCGCCGCCTACAACGCGGGGGCCTACGCGGTCGTCAAGTACGGAGGTGTGCCGCCGTACAAGGAGACCCAGAACTATGTGAAGACCATCACGAGTCTCGAGAAGAGCTTCGCCGCTCCCGTCACCCGGGTCGACCCCTCCAAGCAAGCCGCCGCGGCCATCTACTACGCGCAGAAGAAGCTCGGCACGCCCTATCTGTGGGGTGGGAACGGGACCGCTGACCAGGGTGGGCGGTTCGACTGTTCGGGGCTCACCAAGGCCGCGTACGAGAGCGTGGGCGTGACGCTGCCGCGGGTCGCCAACGATCAGTACAACGCCGGGCCGCACCCCAAGCGGGATGAACTGCTGCCGGGGGACCTCGTCTTCTTCTCGGACGACCTCACCGATTCGCGGGCCATCCGACACGTGGGGATTTATGTGGGTGGCGGATACATGATCGATGCGCCGCGAACGGGTGCCGTCATCCGTTTCGACCCCATCGACACTCCCGACTATTTCGGGGCGACGCGGGTCACCGAAGATGGCGCGAAAGCATTGCCGACCACCGTCTGAACCCACCCCCTGAGCTGCGGCGATGAGTCTCTCTTCGATAACGTCTCCGTGATCATTCAGTGGAGGGTGGAACGTAGTGGAGGGGACTGTGCGTTCCTTGTACACGGAGCGTTCTGACTACCACGGGGGTGGGACGAACGGCGTACGAAAGGGTGCGCCGGCAGGAACATGACGACGAAGGGGCCGCAGCACCATGGCTGTTCTCGCCGAATCAGGGTCGAACCCCGACGTCACCCTGCTTTATGACATCAATGGCCTGGCCAAGGATGCGCCGCACTGGTTCGACCGTGCTATGGAGTTCGTCGGTGAGTACGGGCTGCTTCTCGCCATGGTGCTGCTGGTGGTGTGGTGCTGGTGGGGCGTGCGGCGGCGGAGCGGCGAGGACGCGGCGTCGTCCGTGGCCGCGCTCGTGTGGGCGCCCCTCGCCGCCGGCATCGCCGTCCTGGTGAACGTGCCGATACGGGGCTTCGTGGAGCGGCCCAGACCCTTCGTGGACCATCAGGGGCTCGAGGTCCTGGTCTCCGGCAAGACCGACTTCTCCTTCGTGAGCGATCACGCCACGCTCACCATGGCCATGGCGGTCGGGCTCTTCGTCGCCAGCCGGAAGTTCGGGCTCGCGGGCATCGGCCTCGCGCTGCTCGAAGGGTTCTGCCGGGTCTACATGGGCGTGCACTACCCGACCGACGTGGTGGGCGGGTTCGCGCTGGGGACCGCCGTGGCGCTGCTGCTGTCGCCGCTCGCCATGGCGCTGCTGACTCCCGTGATGAGGGCTGTCGAGCGGTCGTCGCGGGCCGGGTGGCTGATCCGGGCACGCGGTACGGCGCCCGCGGACACCCTGATTCCGGGGACGCGGCCGGGGACAGCGACGGAAGAGCGGGACCTGGCGGCGTAGGACGTAGGTAGGGGCTGTAGGGACCGTCCTGGCGAAGCCCGAGCGGTCCCTACAGCCCCTGAAAAGCGCCTCCAGCCTCTACAGCCGCTACAGCCCCTGCGGGTACGTGAAGAAGCCGTTCGGGTCGTACTGGTGCTTCAGTCGGGTCAGGCGGGTCGCCGCGTCTCCGTAGTACGCCTTGCGCCAGTTCGTGAGGGTGGGGTCCGTGTAGTTCTGGTAGGCCGCGCCCGAGGCGTGGCGCTGCATGGCGGCGTGGGCCCCCGTCAGCCAGGACTGGGCCGTCGTGCCGCTCGTGCCCGCGCGCCAGCTCGCGATGTACTGGGCCAGCATCCGCGAACGGCGGTGGACGAAGGCCGTCGCCGTGGGCGAGACGCGGTTGACGGCGCCGCCGAGGGCCGTGAGGGCGATGCTGCCGGCGCCGCCGCGTACCGCCGTCATCTGGTTCAGGAGCGTCTGGACGCCCGCCGACGAGATCGAGCGGTCGAAGAAGTCCGAGCGGGCCGCGTACGTCTCCCGGCCCAGGGCGCCCTGCGGGGAGCGGCCGGGGGTCGTGCCGGGGAGGTGGCACTGCGCGTCGGTGGGGAAGGACGAGCAGCCCGCGTACACCTCCATCGACTCCTCGTACGAGCGGCGCTTCAGCGACACGCTGCGCGCGGGGGCGCCGATCTTGTCGGCGAGGCGGTCGACCGCGTTCTGGAGCTCGCCGTAGGTGCCGAGCGAGAACGCGGCGACGGAGACGGTGGGCGTGCCGCCGGCCGCGTTCGCCAGGTGGCAGGACGACCAGATCTCGTCCGGCTGGTCCGGGCCCCACTCCTGCCAGGCCTTGACGACCGCCGCGGCCTTCGACCACGGCCACGTCATGTACGCGGAGACCCCCTGCGGGGCCGGGTGGGTCTTGAAGTGCAGCTCGGTGACGACGCCGAAGTTGCCGTTGCCCGCGCCGCGCAGGGCCCAGAAGAGGTCCTTGTTCTCGGTCGCGTTCGCGACGAGCTGCTTGCCGTCCGCCGTGATCAGCGTCGCCTGGGTGAGGCTGTCGCAGGTCAGGCCGTACGCGCGGGACACGACACCGTGGCCGCCGCCGAGGGTCAGGCCCGAGACGCCGACCGTCGGGCAGGAGCCGGCGGGGATCGTGACGCCCTTCGCGGCGAGGGCGCGGTAGACGTCGATCAGCTTCGAACCGGCGCCGACGACCGCCGTGCCTCCGCTCGCGCGGGTCTTGTTCAGCTTCGAGACGTCGAGGATCAGCCTGCCGTTGCCGGAGGACCAGCCGGCGTAGGAGTGGCCGCCGTTGCGGATCGCGACCTTGACGCCGTGCGCGCGGGCGTACGCCATGGTGGTGCGGAGGTCGTCGGCGTGGGCCACATAGGCCACGGCGGCGGGCTTCAGGGAGTCGAAGCGGGTGTTGTAGAGCTGGTGGGCGGCCGGCCAGGAGCGGTCTCCGGGGCGGACCAGGGCGCCATCCAGGTCCCGGGCCAGGGCGGTCCAGTTCGCGGCGACGCGGCTGCTGGTGGTGGCCGAGCGGATGGCTGTGCCGCTGGTCTCGGCGCCCTCGCCGGCCGCCGAGGTCTTCGCGTCCCCGCCCCCGCCGTTGCCCGCGCTGCACGCGGCCGTGGCCGCCGCCGCTATCGCGGCCGCGCCGCCGCCTATGAACGTCCGCCGTTGCATGTGTGCCTCCAGTTGGTCCCGTGGAACGAGACGGGCCACCGGGGCCGGGGGTTCCACCGGCGCATGCCACAGAACCGCTACAGGAGCGAGAACCGGTACAGGAGCGAGAACCGCTCCAGCAGTGAGAACCGCTACAGGACCGAGCCCACGACAGGACCGAGCCCACGACAGGACCGAGCCCACGACAGGACCGAGAACCACGACCGGACCGAGAACCGGTACAGGAGCGGGCCGCGGGCCGCCGCGTACGGGCCTGGGCGGGCGCTAAGCGCCCGGGTGGCCCTCGGCGTCCGTCCGCGCCAGGCTCCGGGCTCTTCGCGCCGGGCCCCGCCAGCCACAGATGCAGCGGGCCACGCAGAAGCGGCCCTGTTCCACCGTGGTCGTTCGGTGGTCCTGGGCGGGAGCGGAGCGGTCCGGCTGGGGCACGACAACAACGTTACCCAAGGCAAGCACGCGGGAATCGGCTGCCCGGTCATGGGCCCGGTGTCCGCGTGACGGGTCCCCCTACTCGTCGTTAACCGGACGACAGGAGGGTCCGGGACGGACCGGCTGGGGGTACTCGGACGATGACGGCGCGGCAGCACACGCGGACGGGCACGGCGGTCGCCGTGGCGACGGGGCTCATCGTCTGCACGGGGGGCTGCGCGGGCGATCCGGCCGACGCCGAGGACGCGCACGCCGGTGCCGACGCCGTCGCGGTGCTGCACAAGGCCGCCGGTGCCCTGGTGAGCGCGGGCAGTTCCAAGGCGCGGACCGCGATGGAGATGGCCACCGGGGGGACCCGCGTCACCATTCGCGGCGAGGGCGTCTACGACTACCGCAGGCAGGTCGGGCAGCTGAAGGTGCTGCTGCCGCAGGATCCCGCGGGAGCCCGGGAACACCGGTCGATCACCGAGCTGCTCGCGCCCGGCGCCCTGTTCATGAAGAACCGGGGGGCCGGGGTGCCCGCCGACAAATGGGTGCGCGTGGACACGGCCTCGCTCTCCGACGGCAATCTGGTCACCGGCGGTGTCACCGATCCCTATGCCGCCGCCGAGTTGCTGCGCGGGGCGCGTACGGCGACGTACGTGGGCAGGACCGAGGTCGCCGGGGAGCCGGTGCGGCACTATCGGGGGACCGCCGATCTCGGCCTCGCCGCGAAGAGCGCGTCGGGTGTGAACCGGGCCCAGCTGAGGGCCGCGGCGCGGGGGTTCGCCACCGCCGCGGTCCCGTTCGACGCCTACCTCGACGACCAGGGGCGCATCCGCAAGATCCGGCACCGGTTCAGCTTCGTCAACGGGCAGCGCAAGGGCACGGTCGCGGTCGCCTCGACGACCTTGCTGTACGCCTTCGGGGCGCCCGTCCGCGTACGGCTCCCGGAGGCCGGGGACATCTTCGCGGGGAAGATCGCGGAGGGGTAGCAGGGCGTGGGACCGGTCGGGAATGAGCCGTGGCAGGCCGGGGAGAAGGGGGTGCGGGGCCTGAATGTGCCGGGCCGGAAATGGTCCGTTGGTGCCATGCGCGTTGTGTAGGCCGCTCCCTACCCTAGGAAGTCGGTGACGGCAGGAAGAGGTGATGCGCGTGGCTCCGGTCGGCGGTACGGCAGTTCAGGACCACGTGGCCCTCGCCGAGATCGAGCTGTGCGGCGATCTGATGATCGCGGCCTCGGCCGCCGACGAGGACCGGCTCAGCATGGAGAGCATCGACGAGGTGCTGAAAGTGGCCGAAGAGCGTGCCCACGAGGTCGAGCCCGGCCGATAGACGCGCACGGCCCCCACCGAACACGGCCCCCACCGAAATGAGGGCCGTCGGGTGTGCCGGGGCGCAGGTCAGGCGTTACGGCCTGGAAGCCGATGAGGATCTCAGGTACGCAGCAGACGGCCGATCGCCTTCGTCGCCTCGTCGACCTTCGCGTCGATCTCGGCGCCCCCCTTGAGCGCGGCGTCCGCGACGCAGTGGCGCAGGTGCTCCTCCAGGAGCTGGAGCGCGAAGGACTGGAGGGCCTTCGTCGAGGCGGAGACCTGGGTGAGTATGTCGATGCAGTAGGTGTCCTCCTCGACCATGCGCTGAAGGCCCCGGATCTGGCCCTCGATGCGGCGCAGGCGCTTGAGGTGTTCGCCCTTCTGCTGGTGGTAGCCGTGGATGCCGCGGTCGTGGTCGGTCACCACGGCCGGGGTGCCCTCGGAGGGCACCGTCGCGCCGGCCTCGGTGGTCGTCATCGCGTCCTCCTGCTGAGCGTGGGCGACAGATACCCCTGGTGGGTATATGGTAGCCAACTTTGCTGGGTATAGGGCCCTTGGCCAAAGCCTCGGCCGCCCCCGTGCTGAGCACTGTGCCCGATGGGCGACACTGGGGGACGGCCCATTAGCCGTGGCCGGATGATGCGCCTAGCATCAGCCTGACCGAAACCGAAGCACCCCGAGGACCCCACGTGCGCTTTCGTCTGACCCCCAGGGAGACGAGCTTCTACGACATGTTCGCCGCATCCGCGGACAACATCGTCACGGGCTCGAAGCTCCTGATGGAACTGCTCGGGGCGGACGCCTCCGCCCGGGCCGAGATCGCAGAGCGTATGCGGGCCGCGGAACACGCCGGTGACGATGCCACGCACGCGATCTTCCACCAGCTGAACTCCTCGTTCATCACGCCGTTCGACCGTGAGGACATCTACAACCTCGCGTCGTCCCTCGACGACATCATGGACTTCATGGAGGAGGCCGTCGACCTGGTCGTCCTCTACAACGTCGAGGAACTCCCCAAGGGCGTCGAGCAGCAGATCGAGGTGTTGGCGCGGGCGGCCGAGCTGACGGCCGAGGCCATGCCGCACCTGCGGACCATGGACAACCTCACCGAGTACTGGATCGAGGTCAACCGCCTCGAGAACCAGGCCGACCAGGTCCACCGCAAGCTGCTCGCCCACCTCTTCAACGGCTCGTACGAAGCCATCGAGGTGCTGAAGCTGAAGCAGATCGTGGACGTGCTGGAGGAAGCGGCGGACGCGTTCGAGCACGTGGCGAACACGGTGGAGACCATCGCCGTCAAGGAGTCCTGACAGCTTCATGGACACCTTCGCCCTGATCGTGACCATCGGTGTCGCGCTCGGATTTACGTATACGAACGGCTTTCACGACTCCGCGAACGCCATCGCCACCTCGGTCTCCACGCGCGCGCTGACGCCGCGGGCCGCGCTGGCCATGGCCGCGGTGATGAACCTCGCGGGTGCCTTCCTCGGCAGTGGCGTCGCCCACACCGTCAGCAAGGGACTGATCGAGACCCCTGAGGGTTCCAAGGGGATGGGAATCCTCTTCGCGGCGCTCATCGGTGCCATCGTCTGGAACCTCGTCACCTGGTACTTCGGTCTGCCGTCGTCCTCGTCGCACGCGCTGTTCGGCGGCATGGTGGGCGCGGCGCTCGCGGGCGGTACGGAGGTCATCTGGTCCGGCGTCCTGGACAAGGTCGTCATCCCGATGTTCCTGTCGCCCGTCGTGGGCCTGGTCGCCGGTTATCTGGTGATGTGCGCGATCATGTGGATCTTCCGCAGGGCCAACCCGCACAAGGCCAAGCGGGGGTTCCGCATAGCGCAGACGGTCTCGGCGGCCGGTATGGCGCTCGGGCACGGTCTGCAGGACGCCCAGAAGACGATGGGCATCGTGGTCATGGCGCTCGTCATCGGCGACGTGCAGGGCGCGGACGATCCGATCCCGGTGTGGGTGAAGATCGCCTGTGCCCTGATGCTGTCGCTCGGGACGTACGCGGGCGGGTGGCGCATCATGCGCACGCTCGGCCGCAAGATCATCGAGCTGGACCCGCCGCAGGGTTTCGCCGCCGAGACGACCGGCGCGTCGATCATGTTCGTCACGGCGTTCATCTTCAAGGCGCCGATCTCGACGACCCACGTCATCACCTCCGCGATCATGGGCGTAGGCGCGACGAAGCGCGTGAACGCCGTGCGGTGGGGGGTCGCGAAGAACATCGTCCTCGGCTGGTTCATCACGATGCCGGCCGCCGGACTGGTGGCCGCGTGCAGCTTCTGGATCGTGAATCTCGCGTTCCTGTAGCGGGACACCGCCGGGACCCGGCTCGGCAGCGCCGGGACCAGCCCGGTGCCGCCGGGGCCAGCCCGGTACCGCCGGGACTAGCCCGGTACCGCTGGGAAGCAGCTCGGCACCGCTGGGGCCAGCCTGGAACCACCGGGGACTAGCCCGGCACTGCCGGGAAGCAGCTCGGCACCGCTGGGGCCAGCCCGGTACCGCCGGGAAGCAGCCCGGTACCGCCAGGGCCAGCCCCGTACCGCCAGGGCCAGCCCCGTACCGCCAGGACCGGCCCCGTACCGCCGGGACCAGCTCGGCAGACACGGACGCATACGAAAGGGCCCGCCCCCGGGAGCCAGGGGCGGGCCCTCTTCGTCCTCGCGGTGGCACCGCCATGCAGCACCGCGAGGGGTCTTGGTGAGCGGGTCGCTCAGCCGAAGCGGCCGGAGATGTAGTCCTCCGTGGCCTGGACCGACGGGTTGGAGAAGATCCGCTCCGTCTCGTCGACCTCGATGAGCCTGCCGGGCTGGCCGACGGCGGCCAGGTTGAAGAAGGCGGTGCGGTCCGAGACACGGGCCGCCTGCTGCATGTTGTGCGTCACGATGACGATCGTGAAGCGCTCCTTCAGCTCGCCGATCAGGTCCTCGATCGCGAGGGTGGAGATGGGGTCGAGCGCCGAGCAGGGCTCGTCCATCAGCAGCACGTTGGGCTCCACCGCGATCGCGCGGGCGATGCACAGGCGCTGCTGCTGGCCGCCCGACAGGCCCGAGCCGGGCTTGTTCAGGCGGTCCTTGACCTCGTTCCAGAGGTTCGCGCCCTTGAGGGACTTCTCGACGATCTCGCTCAGCTCGGACTTCTTGTACGAGCCGTTCAGGCGCAGGCCCGCCGCCACGTTGTCGAAGATCGACATCGTGGGGAACGGGTTCGGGCGCTGGAAGACCATGCCGACCTCGCGCCGCACCGACACCGGGTCGATGCCCTGCCCGTACAGGTCCTCGTCGTCCAGCAGCACCTTGCCCTCGACGCGGCCGCCGGGGGTGACCTCGTGCATACGGTTGAGCGTGCGCAGGAACGTCGACTTGCCGCAGCCGGACGGACCGATGAACGCCGTCACCGACCTGGGCTCGACCGTCATCGAGATGTCTTCGATCGCCTTGTGGGAGCCGTAGTAGGCGGTGAGACCGCTCACGTCGATTCGCTTGGCCATGTGAATCACTGCTTCTTTCGAGAATTCGGGTCGCTGATTGGCCGCGTCAGCGGCCCGCCACGCGGCAGAGCCGCTCATCGAGTCCGTGGGGCCTTCCAGCGCGCGATGCCGCGCGCCGCCAGGTTGAGGATCATGACGAAGGCGATGAGGGCGAGTGCCGCCGCCCAGGCCCGGTCGTAGGCCGCGCCCGAACCGGCACTGTTCGCGTACTGCTGGTAGATGTACAGCGGCAGCGAGGCCTGCGGGTCCGAGAACGGGTTGGTGTTGATGAAGTTCGTGCCCCAGACCAGGAGCAGCACCGGGGCGGTCTCACCCGTGATGCGCGCGACCGCGAGCATCACACCCGTGGTGATACCACCGATGGACGTCGGCAGAACCACCTTGAGGATGGTGCGCCACTTCGGGATGCCCAGCGCGAGGGAGGCCTCGCGCAGCTCGTTCGGTACGAGCTTGAGCATCTCCTCGGTGGAGCGGACCACCACGGGCATCATCAGGATGGACAGCGCGAGCGAACCGGCGAAACCGGAGTAGCCCATGTCCAGGATCAGGATCCAGAAGCTGAGAACGAACAGGCCGGCGACGATCGACGGGATGCCCGTCATGACGTCGACGAAGAAGGTGACGGCCTTGGCGAGCCTGCCCCGCCCGTACTCGACCAGGTAGATCGCGGTGAGCACACCGATCGGCACGGCGATCAGGGTGGCGATGCCGACCTGCTCCAGGGTGCCGATGATCGCGTGGTAGATACCGCCGCCGGTCTCGGTGTCGGCGACCACACCCATGGAGTGGGTCAGGAAGTAGACGTCGAAGACCTTCACGCCGCGCTTGACGGTCTCCCAGATCAGGGAGGCCAGCGGGACGACGGCGATCAGGAAGCAGACCCAGACGAGGCTGGTGGCGACCCGGTCCTTGGCCTGGCGGCGGCCCTCGACCTTGGCGGCGACGGCGTACGTACCCAGGACGAAGAGCAGTGCGGCGATCAGACCCCACTGGACCTTGCTGCCGAGGCCGCCCAGCACGCCGATGACCACGGCGAGGGCGACGGAGCCCGCGGCGATCGCCCACGGCGACCACTTCGGCAGGCTGGCACCGCGCAGGGTGCTCGGGCGCTTGTCGGTGACGGCTGCGTTGCTCATGCGTTGGCCCCCGAGTACTCCTTGCGGCGGTTGATGATCATGCGCGCCGCGCCGTTGACCAGCAGGGTGATGACGAACAGGACGAGACCGGAGGCGATCAGTGCGTCCTGGCCGAGCGGGGTGGCCTCGCTGAACTTGCTCGCGATGTTCTGGGCGAACGTGCCGCCGCCCGGGTCGAGCAGGCTGGCGTTGATCTCGAAGGTCGGGGAGAGGACCGTGGCGACGGCCATCGTCTCGCCGAGCGCGCGGCCGAGGCCCAGCATCGAGGCGGAGATCACGCCGGAGCGGCCGAAGGGCAGCACCGACATGCGGATGACCTCCCAGCGCGTGGCGCCGAGGGCCAGCGCGGCCTCCTCGTGCATCCGCGGGACCTGGCGGAAGACCTCACGGCTCACGTTGGTGATGATCGGCAGGATCATGATCGCGAGCAGGACGCCGACGGTGAGCATCGAGCGGGGCGCGCCGCCCTGCCACTCGAAGACGCCGGTCCAGCCGAAGTAGTGGTCGAGCCAGCCGAAGAGGCCGTCCATGTGCGGCACCAGGACGAGGGCGCCCCAGAGGCCGTACACGATGGACGGGACGGCGGCGAGCAGGTCGACCACGAACGCTATGGGGCCGCCGAGCCGGCGCGGCGCGTAGTGCGTGATGAACAGGGCGATGCCGACCGAGACCGGGACCGCGAGGGCCATGGCGATGATCGCGGAGACCACCGTGCCGAAGGCCAGGACCGCGATGCCGAAGGACGCCGGTTCGAGGTTGGTGTTCCACTCGAACGTGGTGAGGAAGTTGGTGTGGTCCTTGCTGATCGCGTTGGCGGCGCGATAGGTGAGGAAGGCCGCGATGGCGGCCATGATCACCAGAAGGAAGATGCCGGAGCCGCGCGAGAGACCGAGGAAGATCCGGTCTCCGGGGCGGGTGGCGCCGCGGCTCGCGCTCGTCGGAGCGGCCACGGGAGGCCCAGGGGCGGGGGGAGGTGCTTCGGTGTTCTGTGTCGATATGTCCATCAGGATTCTCCGGTCTGCGGAGCCGTAAGGGGTGGCGGCTCCAGGCGGCGGTGCACCGGACGGTGCGGCCCGCCTCGGTGAGGCGGGCCGCACACTCAGGTCAGCTCAGGCTCGAGATGGTCGTGCGGACCTTGGAGATGATCTCGTCGGGGATCGGCGCGTACTTGGCGTCGGTCAGCAGCTTCTGACCGTCCTCGCTCGCGATGTAGGTGAGGAAGGACTTGGTGGCGGGCAGGGTGTCCGCCTTGTTGCCCTTCTCGCAGACGATCTCGTAGGTGACCAGGGTGAGCGGGTAGGCGCCCTCCTCGGTCGGCTTGTAGTTCAGGGACAGCGACAGGTCCTTGCCGGTGCCGGCGACCTTGGCGGTCGAGATGGCCTTGGTGGCGTTCTCGACGCTGGCCTTCACCGGGGTGGCGGCGCCCGTCTTCAGGTCGACGGTGCTGATGCCGTCGGCGGCGTACGAGAGCTCGAAGTACGAGATCGCGCCCTCGGTCTGCTTCACCTGCTGGGCCAGGCCGGAGGAGCCCTGCGCGGACTGGCCGCCCTTGGCCTGCCAGGCCTTGCCGCCGGAGTACTTCCAGTCGGAGGGGGCGACGGCCTTCAGGTACTTGGTGAAGTTGTCCGTGGTGCCGGACTCGTCCGAGCGGTGGAACGCCTGGATCTTGGTGCTGGGGAGCTTGGCGCTCGGGTTCAGCTTCGCGATCGCCTCGTCGTCCCACTTCGTGATCTTGCCGTCGAAGATCTTGGCGAGGGTGGCGGCGTCCAGGGTCAGGCTGTCCACGCCGGACAGGTGGAAGCCGATCGCGATCGGGCCGCCGACCATCGGCAGGTCGATGGCCTGGCTGCCGCCGCAGGCCTTCTTGGAGGCCGTGACCTCTTCGGGCTTCAGCGGCGAGTCCGAACCGGCGAACGCCGTCTGGCCCTGGGTGAACGCGGTGACACCGGCACCCGAACCCGTCGGGTTGTAGTTGATCTGCACGCCCTTGCAGCTCGCGGTGTACGCCTTGACCCACGCGTCGATCGCGTTCTTCTGCGCGGACGAGCCGGAGGCCTGGAGCTGGCCCTTGGCGTTGTCGCACTTGATGGCGCTGTTGGACGACGTCGTGGCGTCGGTGTTGCTCTTGCCGGTGTCGTCAGAGCCGCACGCCGTGAGGGCCAGGGCGCCGGAGACGGCGAGAGCACCGAGGGTGAGGGCCCGCCGGTTCATGCGCTGAAGCTTCACTTTCGGGAGTTCCTTCCAGGAGCCGCCGACTGGTGGCGGCGTGCGAAGTCTGTGTAATGCGGAGGCGACATTCAGGTCGCCGTCCCGCACCGCGTAAGGCCGAAATTAGGCAGAAGAGGTGAAGCCGCCGATGGCCGAGAGTGAACGGAAGGTGAACCCCTGCGGACGGTGTGGTTAGGTCACGGAACGGTTGCGTCCCATGGGGTGCGCCGGGGTGGGGGCGGGGGTGTGGGCCTCAGGCCAGGTGCAGCGCGCTGAGCAGGGCGTCCACCAGATCGCGGTCCCTCGGCCGGGTGAGTCGATGGCGGGCCGCGGTGGGGGAGAGCCAGAGGATGCGGTCGATCTCGCGGTTGGAGGTGAAGGTGCCCGCGCCGGCCTCGGCCGCCCAGTAGCCGACCTCTTTGAGGCGGCCGTTCACCTGATACCGGAGGGTGGGCAGGCGAGCGCCGGGGGTGCAGGTGCGGCCCGTCTCCTCCGCCACCTCGCGCACCGCGCCGGACAGCGGGTCCTCGCCGCGTTTGAGTTTCCCCTTGGGGTGGGACCAGTCGTCGTACTTCGGCCGGTGGACCAGGCAGATCTCCAGCTTGCCGTCGACGGGCGAGCGGCGCCACAGAACGCAGCCGGCCGCGCGGATGATGTCGTCGGTCACGGGGTGCCCACCGCCTCCCGGTTCATGGCGTGCCCATTGCCGTTACTGCCGTTGCTGCCTTTTCGGTCATGGCGTGCCCACCGCCTCCTTCTGCCAGGACTGCTGGAAGGCGAAGCGGGCGGCCTCCACCTCGTGGCGCTGGTCGGCGTGCAGGACGCCGAGGGCGTACGCCGTCGCCGGGGCGATGCGCGGGGTACGGGCCGCCGAGGAGGCGGCCGCCGCGGCCTCCGCCGCGTCCCGGTGCCGGTTCAGGGCCTGGCCCGCGGACCTCAGCCGGACGTCGACGCGGGCTCCCCCGAGCTCCCGGCCCCGCTCGGGCAGGGCGGTGTCCTCCTCCCCGTACAGGGCCTCGCGGGCGTAGCGGTGCAGGCGCAGCAGCAGCCGGACCTGGTGCCAGGGGGCGTCCTGGGGATGCGGGGCGGTGTCGGGGGAGAGGCCGTGGATCAGGGCCTCCGCGTTGTAGGGGTGGCCCGCGGTGACCAGGGGCAGGGCGCTCACGGCGTCGCACAGGCGCTCGTCGGCCGCCGCGGCGAACGGGCGCGGGTCGGCGGTGGCCGCGGCGGGGGTGAGCGGGACCTCGCTGGCCAGTACGGCGACGCTGTCGGCGACCGCGTGGAAGCGGGAGGAGCCGAGGGCCTGGAGGGCGGCGGAGTGGGCCCGGGTGCGGGCGAGGGTGAGCTGGCGGTCCAGCAGGGCGCCCGCCTTGGCCGCGCCCACCGTCAGGTTGCCGCGGTCCGGGGAGGTCTGGGCGCGCGGGGCGGGGCCGGCCGATGGCGTGGGGAACGCCGCCGAGCCCGACAGGCGGTGCAGGGCCAGCAGCAGCCGCTCCAGCCGGGCCGCGTACGCGTGCTCCCGGGCCAAGGTGCCCGACAGCCAGGCGAGTTCGGGGCGCATGGCCTCCGACCAGTCCGTGTCCAGCAGCGGGCGGAACGTGTGGAGCGTGCCGCTGATGCGGCGGGCCGAGCGGCGCAGGGCGCGCGCCGCGTCGACGGAGTCCTCCGAGCCGCTCACCGCGCCGGTCTCCCGGTGCTGGCGCAGTGAGCGGAGGAACTCCGTGGCCTGGGCCCGCAGGTAGCCCGCGAGGGCGTCTCCGGTGGGGGCGGGCCCGGCCGTGGGGTCGGTGGGGGGGTCAAGGTGTCGCTGTGCCACGCCGGCGCCTCCGGGCGTCTATGAGCATCTCCTGGACGTTCCGCAGGGGCTGGCCCTCGGCATCGGTCGCGTGCCGTGTCCACTCGCCGTCCGGGCCCAGATGCCAGGAGGCGGTGGTGTCGGACATCCCGGTTTCCAGGAGCCGGTTGAGGGCGGCCCGGTGGGCGGGGTCGGTGACCCTGACGAGGGCCTCGATGCGGCGGTCGAGGTTGCGGTGCATCATGTCGGCGCTGCCGATCCACACCTCGGGCTCGCCGCCGTTGCCGAACGTGAAGACCCGCGAGTGTTCGAGGAAGCGGCCGAGGATGGAGCGCACCCGTATGTTTTCGGACATGCCCGTGACGCCGGGGCGCACCGCGCAGATGCCGCGCACCCACACGTCGACCGGGACGCCGGCCTGGGACGCGCGGTAGAGGGCGTCGATGATGGCCTCGTCCACCATCGAGTTGACCTTGATGCGGACGAACGCGGGCCGTCCGGCCTGGTGGTGCTGGATCTCCTTGTTGATCCGTGAGACCAGGCCGTCGCGCAGGGACTTGGGGGCGACGAGGAGACGGCGGTAGGTCTCGCGGCGTGAGTAGCCCGACAGCCGGTTGAAGAGGTCGGAGAGGTCCGCGCCGACCTGCGGGTCGGCGGTGAGCAGGCCCAGGTCCTCGTACAGCCGGGCGGTCTTGGGGTGGTAGTTGCCCGTGCCGACGTGGCAGTAGCGCCGCAGGGTCTCGCCCTCCTGCCGGACCACCAGCGACAGCTTGCAGTGGGTCTTCAGGCCGACGAGGCCGTATACGACGTGGCAGCCGGACTCCTCCAGCTTCCGCGCCCACTTGATGTTGGCCTGCTCGTCGAAGCGGGCCTTGATCTCGACCAGTACGAGGACCTGCTTGCCCGCCTCGGCGGCCTCGATCAGCGCGTCGACTATCGGCGAGTCGCCCGAGGTCCGGTACAGGGTCTGCTTGATGGCGAGGACGTCGGGGTCGCCCGCCGCCTGCTCCAGGAAGGCCTGGACGGAGGTGGAGAAGCTGTCGTACGGGTGGTGGAGCAGGACGTCGCGCTCGCGCAGGGCGGCGAAGATGTCCGGCGCGGACGCCGACTCGACTTCGGCGAGGTCGCGGTGGGTGCCCGCGATGAACTTGGGGTACTTCAGCTCGGGCCGGTCGAGGGCGCCGATGCCGAAGAGGCCGGTGAGGTCCAGGGGGCCGGGCAGGGGGTAGACCTCCGCCTCGGAGACCTTCAGCTCCCGTACGAGGAGATCGAGGACGTGCCGGTCGATGGACTCCTCGACCTCCAGGCGCACCGGCGGCCCGAAGCGGCGGCGCATGAGCTCCTTCTCCAGGGCCTGGAGCAGGTTCTCGGTGTCGTCCTCCTCGACCTCGAGGTCCTCGTTGCGGGTGAGGCGGAAGGTGTGGTGCTCCAGGACCTCCATGCCCGGGAACAGCTCTTCCAGGTGCGCCGCGATGACGTCCTCGATGGGGACGTAGCGGTCGGGGGACGCCTCCAGGAAGCGGGAGAGCAGCGGCGGGACCTTCACGCGGGCGAAGTGGCGGTGGCCGCTGACCGGGTTGCGCACGACCACGGCGAGGTTCAGGGACAGGCCCGAGATGTACGGGAAGGGGTGCGCGGGGTCGACGGCGAGGGGGGTCAGCACCGGGAAGATCTGGTGCCGGAACAGGGTGAACAGGCGGGCCTGCTCCTTCTCCGTCAGCTCGTTCCAGCGGACCAGGTGGATGCCCTCCTCCGCCAGCGCGGGGGCGACGTCCTCCTGGTAGCAGGCGGCGTGCCGGGCCATCAGCTCGCGGGAGCGGGCCCAGATCATCTCCAGGACCTCGCGGGGCTGGAGACCGGAGGCGGAGCGGGTGGCGACGCCGGTGGCGATGCGGCGCTTCAGTCCCGCCACCCGCACCATGAAGAACTCGTCGAGGTTGCTGGCGAAGATCGCCAGGAAGTTCGCCCGCTCGAGGAGGGGCGTGTTCGGGTCCTCGGCGAGCTCGAGGACGCGCTCGTTGAACGCGAGCCAGCTGCGCTCCCGGTCGAGGAAGCGGCCCTGCGGGAGCTGGACGCCGTCGGCGTCGGTGTCCTCGTACGCGTCGAGGTCGGCATCGAGGTCGGGCTCCAGGTCGGAGACCGCGGCGGCCACGGTGTGCGGGCGGTGCGCGGCGATGGACCCCACGGAGGGCTGCGGGTGCTGGACCTGTGCCTGGACATTTGGCTGGCTCATGGCCCCATTCTTCCGCGCCGGGCGGGGGAAGGGCGCGTCAGAGCGAGCGGGCGGGAGCGCGACGACCTGGCGGCCGGTTCGCTTGCTCTCCCCGTTCACCGGAGGCGGCGAGGGCTCGGGCACGGCGGGGTTCATTGGCCGAGGGTCGCAAGGTCGTCTGAATCGTTGGTTACGGAGACATGACGTGCGGGATAGCGGGGGGCGGCTCCCGGGCGTCCGTGGCACCGGGAGCCCGTGCGGCCGCTGAGCCGGGCCGAGCCGTGCGGTCGCCGAGCCGCGTGGCCGGGAGCGGCGTGGCCGGGTACGCCCCCCACCCCCGTCGGGGGCGTACCCGGACCGGCCCTATGCCGTGCGGCGGCGCAGGAGCCAGAAGGCGGTGGCGGTGGCCGCGGCGGCGAGGGCGAGGAGGAGGCCGGTCTCCATGAACTGGAGGGGCCAGAAGTGGGACCGCGGGTGGTACGTGGCCCAGAAGTCGGTCAGATTGCTGGAGGACTTGCACCTCTGGACGTCGGCGAGGCTGTCGGAGCCGACGCAGGCCGTGTTGTTGCCGATGCGTTCGCCGGTGGTGGTGATGACCCCGTGTTCGAGGTCCAGCGCGCTGCGCGGGAGGTCGAGGGCCGCCCGTCCGGTGGTCGTGACGGTCGGCCACAGGCTCGTCCGGTACCAGTCCAGCGCGTTGTGGAGCACGAGCGTCGCCGCGAGGGCCAGGCCGATGGCAGGCAGCGTCTTTTTGGTGAGCAGCCCGGCGAGCGCGCCCAGGGCGAGGCCCGCGAGGACGTGGGCGACGGCGGCCGGGCCGGTGGAGACGAAGACGTCCGCGTAGTACCAGTCGCCGACGAGGTCCGGGTTGCCGTCCTGGCGGGCCCAGACGTTGAGCAGGACCGCCGCGGCGGTGCCGCTCGCGAGCAGCGCCGCCGGGACGGTGAGCCGGGCGGCGAGCCAGCGCGCCGGTGTGACGGACTGGGTCCAGTCCAGATGGGCGGTGCCGGTCTCCAGCTCGCGGCCGGTCAGCGCGCCGCCCGCCCAGGCGGCGACCGGGAACATCAGGTACGACACGGCGGTGCCGACCGACGCGAGGGTGTCGGCATAGATGCCGTCGGCGGTGATCGCGTGGACCGCCGAGCAGGGCGGCAGTTGGCCGGTGGCGGGCGTGGCGCAGGCGCCGATGCCCGCGCGGGCGTCGTCCCCGATGGCGTACATCCAGATGAGGGCCACGGTGGCGGCGAGCAGCGCGCCGCCCCACAGGACCACCGCCGAGCGGTGCAGACGCAGGACCGTCCATGACAGGCCCCGCACGGGAAGGGTGCTCATGGGGTGGTCACGCTCCTGTTCAGGACGCGGAACGCCACCGCGACGACGACCGCCGTGGCGGCCAGCAGAAGGCCCGTTTCCAGGAGCTGGCGGGGCCAGTACTCGGGGGACGGGAGGTAGTCGCGGGTGAAGCCCACGACATGGTGTTCGGCGAGGCACCGCTTGCTGTCGTAGCAGCCCGGGTCGGGGATCAGGGCGCCGCCCGAGGTGAACGCGCCGCTGTGCACGGAGAGTTCCGCGGGCGGGCTGTAGGGCGTGTTGTGCTGGAAGGGCCAGAGCCGGTTGTGGAGTGCGGTGAGCACGTACTGGGTGCCGGCGGCGACCGCGATCGCCGGCAGCGCGCGGCGCACCAGCAGGCCGATGAGCGCGCCGAGGGCCAGGCCGAGCAGGGGGTGCACGACGGTCGCCGGGCCGATGGCGAAGTAGAGCTCACGGGGGGCGTAGCCGGCCACCAGCAGGCCGTTGTGGGCGGACCACAGGAGCCGGTAGAGGGCCACGAGCAGGCCGGTGCCGGTGGCGATGAGGAGCGCGGGCACGGCGAGCCGCGCGGCCAGCCAGCGCGCCGGGCTCACCGACTGCGTCCAGGCGAGCTGCGCGGTGCCGGTCTCCAGCTCGCGGCCGATGAGCGCGCCGCCCGCGAACAGCGGGACGACGAAGGTGGCGACACTGATCAGGGTGGCGGGCCGGTAGAAGAGGTCGTCGTACGCCTCCTTCGTCGAGTTCAGGCCGCCCGGCACGTAGTACCCGTACGTGTCGAACGCCTGCTGGGCCGCCGTCGCCCCCGGTCCGTACAGCCAGAGCAGCAGTCCCGCGGTGCCGGTCACGAAGGCGAGCCAGATCCACAGTGCGGTGCGGTGCAGGCGCAGGACGGTCCAGACCAGGCCGCGGGGGCCGGGGAGCGTGCGGCGCCGGGGCGTGGCGAGGGTGGTGGCGCTCATGCGGTCACCTCCACGGAGACGGCCGTGCCCGGAGTGATCAGGGCCGGGGCGCCCGGGGCGCGCAGGTGGGCGAGGAGCAGTTCCTCCAGGGACGGTTCCTGGACCTCCCAGCCGCTGTCGACGGGTCCGTCGCGGCGGATCAGCGCGGTCAGGCCGCGGCCGCTGGCCCGGGACTCGACGACCGTGTGCGGGGCGAGGTCGGCGGGCGTTCCGCGGCCGGTCACCAGGGAGTGCGCGGTGAGCAGGTCGTCGATGCCGCCGCCGAGCCGGATGCGGCCGTCGCCCAGGAGCAGCAGGTGGTCGCAGGCGTCGGTGAGTTCGGCGACGATGTGCGAGGACATCAGCACCGTCGTGCCGCGCTCGGCGGCGTCCGCCATCAGCGTGCCCATCATCTCGTGCCGGGCGAGCGGGTCGAGGTCGGCCATCGGCTCGTCGAGCAGCATCAGGTCGGGCCGCTTGCCGAGCGCGAGGGCGAGGGCGACGCGGGTGCGCTGGCCGCCGGAGAGCCGGCGGATCTTCGTCGCGGGGTCGAGCGAGCCCTGTTCGACCAGCGAGGCGGCGTGGGCGGCGTCCCAGCGGCCCGGGTTGAGCTCGGCGCCCAGGCGCAGGGTCTCGGCGATGGTGAGCTGGGGGTGCAGCGGCTTGTCCTGGGAGAGGTAGGCGACGCGGTCGCGGGCTTCGCCGGGAGCCCCGCCGAGGACGGTGAGCGTGCCCGAGGTGGGCCGCAGCAGTCCGGCCGCCAGCGCCAGCAGGGTCGACTTCCCGGCCCCGTTGGGGCCCACCAGTGCGCTGACGCGGCCGGCCGGGAGGCGGAAGGAGCAGTCGTCCAGGGCCGCGGACGGGCGCCTGCCGTACCGCTTGCCGAGCCGGTACGCCTCCAGGGCGACGTCCGCGGTGGTGCGGGTGGAACTCACTGGTCCCCCTTCGGGAAGTGTTCGTCGAGTACGGAGCCGAGGAGTGCGGCGACGTCCTCGCGGTCGAGGCCCGCCGTACGGGCGCGCTGCGCCCAGGCGTCGAGTTCGGTGCGCAGCGGCGAGTCGGCCGGGGCGGCGCCCAGCGTCCGGCGGACGAAGGTGCCGAGGCCGCGGCGTGCCTCCACCAGGCCCTCGCGCTCCAGCTCGCGGTAGGCCTTGAGGACGGTGTTCGGATTGATGGCGGTGGCCTCCACGACCTCGCGGGCCGTGGGCAGCTTGTCGCCGGGTTCGAGCAGGCCCAGGCGCAGGGCCTGCTTGGTCTGCTGGACGATCTGGACGTAGGTGGCGACGCCGGAGCGCCGGTCGATGCGGTACTCGACCACCCGTTCAACCACCCTTTCACTAATTGAGTAGTGAAAGGGTGGTGCAAGACTCGTCGCAAAGTCAAGTCCGTTCGAGTGAACCGATCGCAGGGGCTCGTCCGATGAAGGGGCGTGAGGGAGACGAGAAGCGACGGGGAACTGCTGCGGGCCGCGGCGGACGGGGACCGGCGCGCCTTCGAGGAGCTGTACCGGCGGTACGCGCCCTGGCTGACCGCCCGGCTGCGCGGACGCTGCGCCGACGCGGGCCTCGTGGACGACGTCGTTCAGGAGACGTTCCTCGCGGTGTGGCGCGGCACGGCCCGCTACCGCGAGGACGGGGACGTGGCCGGCTGGCTGTGGCGCGTCGGCTCGCGGCGGCTCATCGACGCGCTGCGCGGCGACGGGGCGCGCGGACGGCTGCGGCAGGCGCTGGCGCGGCTGCGGCACCGAGACGAGGCGTCCGCGGAGGAACGCGTGCTCGCGGGGGTGGAGCACGGGGACCTCGCGGGCGCCCTCGTCCGGCTCTCGCCGGAGCTGCGGGCGGTGCTCCAGGCCACGGTGATCGACGGTCTCACCACCAGGGAAGCGGCCGTCCTGCTCGGCATTCCGCCCGGCACGGTCAAGACACGGGCCCTGCGGGCCCGGAAGCAGCTGCGGGAGGCGCTGGCATGAGGGATACGACCTGGCATGTGCCGGAGGACGACCTCCGGGCTTACGTACAGGGCGAGTTGGCACCGCCCCGGCTCTGGTCCGCCGACACCCACCTCGCCGCGTGCGAGCGGTGCCGGGCGGCGCTGGCCGAGGCCGGCGACCCGGTCGCGCTGGACGCCGCGTGGGAGCGGCTCGACGCCGAGCTGGACGCGCCCCGGCCCGGAATGTTCGAGTCGCTGCTGGTACGGGCGGGCGTGGCCGACCACACCGCGCGGCTGCTGACGGCCACGCCCGTGCTGCGCCGCTCCTGGCTGGGCGCGGTCGCGTTCCTGCTGGTCATGACGGTGGGCATCGTGCTCACCGTGGACTCTCCGGCCCTGTTCCTCGCACTCGCGCCGCTGCTCCCGCTCGCCGGGGTCGCGCTGTCGTACGGCCCCGTGCTCGACCCGACGTACGAGATGGCCGTGGTCGCGCCGCTGCACGGATTCCGGCTGCTGCTGATCCGCACGCTCGCGGTGCTGGCCACCGGCCTCCTCCTGAACGGGCTCGCCACGCTCGCGCTGCCCGGCTACGGACTGCGCGCCCTGGCCTGGCTGCTGCCCGCGCTCGCCCTCACCGGCACCGGGCTCGCGCTGACCCCCCGGCTCGGGCCGGTTCTCGCGCCCGCCCTGACCGGCGGGGCGTGGATCGGGCTGCTGCTGGTCGCGCAGGCGAGGACCCACGAGACGCTCGCGCCGTTCACCATGGCGGGCCAGGGAGCCGCGGCCGTGGTCGCGGCGCTGGCCGCCGGGCTGCTGTACCGGACCCGGGACCGTTTCGACTCCGTCGCCGCGCGCCTGCCGTTCGCGCACCTGCCGGGCGGGGGTGCGGTGTGATGCCCGGCCCGCGCGGTCTCCTTCGCGGATGGCGACCACGGGCGGCCAGGGCGGCCCGGCTGACCGCCGCGGCGGTCCTCACCGGTGCCGCGGCGGCCCTCCTGGTCCTGGACGCGGTGCTCCGCGTCCTCGGCCCGGTCGCCCGGATCGGCCTCGGCGGCACCCGCTCGCACCAGACCTTCGGGGACGACGGGGGCGACTCATGACCACCGGGTCCCCCAGTTCCCTCCCCTGCCCCTCCTGCCCCTCCTGCCCCTCCTGCCCCTCCTCCTTCGACCTCTTTCTCAGGAGTGCCGCGTGACCAGCGCACCCACGGTTTCGGGCTGCGGCCTGACCCTCCGCTACGGCGGTACCGCCGCCCTCGACGACGTGACCGTCCGCCTCCACCCGGGTGTCACCGGGCTGCTCGGGCCCAACGGGGCCGGAAAGACCACCCTGTTGCGGGTCCTGGCCACCGCCGTGCCCGCCGACCGGGGTGCCTTCACCGTGCTCGGCCACGACCCGGGCACCGCGGCCGGACGGCAGGAAGTCCGCCGGGAGCTCGGCTATCTGCCGCAGACCCCCGGCTTCCACCCGGACTTCACCGCCTTCGAGTTCGTCGACTACGTGGCGATCCTCAAGGAGCTGACCGAGCGCGGCACCCGGCACCGGGAGGTGCGGCGCGTGCTCGACGCCGTCGACCTGTCGGACGTACGCGGCAAGCGCATCAAGCGGCTGTCCGGCGGCATGCGGCAGCGCGTCGCCCTGGCCGCCGCGCTGGTCGGCGACCCCGGCTTCCTCGTCCTCGACGAACCGACCGTCGGCCTCGACCCCGAACAGCGCATGCGCTTCCGGGAGCTGATCGCCCAGGCGGGCGAGGGCCGGACCGTGCTGCTGTCCACCCACCAGACCGAGGACGTCGCGATGCTCTGCCACCAGGTGATCGTCATGGCCCGGGGCCGCGTCCGCTTCGAGGGCACCCCGGCCGAGCTGACCGCACGGGCGGCGGGCCATGTGTGGAGCAGCACGGAGCGCGATCCGGGGGCGCGGGCCGGCTGGCGCACGGGCACGGGGTCGTTCCGCAACGTCGGCGACCCGCCCGAGGGCGCCCGGCTTCTCGACCCCACCCTGGAGGACGGCTACCTGCTCGCCCTCGACGGCGAGCCGGCGGAGGTGGCGGCATGAGCACGAGCACGACCCCGAGCGCCCTCAGGGACGCGGACACGGAGGGGGCCGCCCCCGCCATGGACGAACCGGTACGGCCCGACGGGCGCCCCGCGGCCGCCGTCCTCGCCCTCGCCCGCTTCGAGGCGCGCGAACTGCTCCATCACATACCGGTGTTCGTGTTCCTGCCCCTGTACTTCGGCTTCACCGGCTGGCAGCTGTTCGCCGGCGACGCGGCGGGCGACTACCCGATCCTCCAGGACGTCGACCGCGGTACCCAGTCCGGGCCGCTGTTCCTCGCCATCGCCCTGCTCGCCTGCGTCAACCGGACCGTACTGCGCTCCCGGCGGAACGGCACCGACGGCCACTTCGACGTGCTGGTGATGGAGCCGTGGCGGCGCACCCTCGCGCACGCCCTGTCCGTCGTCCCGTACGCCGTCGTCACCGCGCTGGTCGTCGCCTTCGAGTTCAGCTGGGCGGCACTGAAGCCGGGCGCGGTCGGACACGGGTCGGTGGCCGAACTGGCCGTGGGACCGCTCATGGTGCTGCTGACCGGGATCCTCGGGGTGCTGCTCGCCCGGCTGATCCCCTACTCCCTGGCCGTCCCGCTGCTCGTGGTCGGTGCCTTCTTCTTCGCCGTCCTCGTGGCCGCGGGCACGAACGACGGGCACTGGCAGAAGTGGCTGTGGCCGACCGTCTCCGAGACCGGCGCCCCTCCGCTGCCCTCCGATCTGCTGGGCCGCCCGGCCGCCTGGCACGCGCTGTATCTGGTGGGTCTCGCGGGTCTGCTGCTGGGTGCCGCGGTGCTGCTGAGCGGCGGACGGGCCCGCAGGGTGAAGGCGCTGACCGCCCTCGCGCTCGCCGTCACGGTCGCGGGTGCCGCCGGGCAGTCCCCGGGCGACTCGGCGGCCCTGGCCAAGGCCCGTACGACGGCGTCCCGTACGCCGGAGAAGGTCCAGTCGTGTGCCCCGCTCGGCCGGTCGACGTACTGCGCCTTCCCCGAGTGGAGCGGCCAACGTGCCGACTGGGCCGAGGTGGTGGAGCGCGTCCAGTCCCTCGCGGGCGGGGCCGCCGGGGGCGAGCGGCTGACCGTACGGCAGCGGGTCGCGGACATCTCCGATCTGACCAGCGACGCCGCGATCGACCCCGTCCGGACGCCGCGGCAGGTCACCGTCGGCACCGAGTGGGGTGGCAACCAGCGTCTGAAGTTCGCGGTCGCCGTCGCCTCGGTGCTGGTGGCGGGCAACGAGAACGCGACCGTCGAGATGTGCGACGCACGGGTGGTGACCATCATGTGGCTGGCTTTGGGCACGGAGTCCGACCCGGTCTACGCGCTGGGCGACGTCCGCCTCGACGACTCCGTCGAGGGCTCCGCCCTGGCCCTGACCCCGACGGACGGGCTGTCCATGACGCGCGGACAGACCACGGTCGTACGGGAGTTGTTCGAGCGCCCGCGCTACGGCGTCACGGCCCGGGTGAAGACGCACTGGACGGAGCTGACGTCCTCGAAGACGTCGCTCACGAGGGCGGCCGAGCTGCTGGGGGTGGCGGCGCCCAAGGCGACCGGGGACGAGTGTGCGGACGAGTAGCGGGGAGCGGGGGATCGGGGGCGAGTACGCCGTGATCCGCGCGCTGCTCGGTCCCGTGCTGCGTACCCTCCCGTGGCGGGCGCTCGCGGTGGCCGGTGCGCTCGGCCTGGTGTTCGCCGGGCTGCCGCGGCTGTGGCCCTGGGAGAGCCTTCCCCCGCTGCGGGCCGGCGCCCTGTGCCTCGCCCTCGGGCTCGCCTTCCTGCTCGACGACCCGGCCCGGCACACCACCGCCGCGGTGCCGACCCGGCGGCCGGTACGCACCGGGCTGCGCCTGGCAGCTCGTCGCGCCGGTCGCCGCGCTGTGGTGGACGGCCGTACTGCTCCTCGCCCCGGGGCGGCCCCCGGCCGGGCCGGTGACCCTGGAGGCGGCCGCGCTGGCGGCGCTCGCCCTGGCCGGCGCGGCCGCCGCCGTGCGCTGGTCGGACACGGCGGAGCCGGGCGCGGCCACGGCGGCCTGGCTGCTGTTCGCCGCCTGTGCCGGGTTGTTGCTGCTTCCCGGGCGCTGGTCGCTGTACGTCGGCCCGGCCGACCCGCGGTGGCAGGCCGCGCATGTGCGGTGGGCGGCGCTCCTCGCCGTCGGGGTGCTGGTCTGGGCCGCGTCCGGGCCGGAACCCCTGCGGGCACGACGGCTGACCTCCGGTACGCGCCGCCGTCCGCCGCGCTCCGGGAAGTGAACGCCGGTAGGGGAACGAACCGGGGCTGACGGGGGCTGACGGGGGCTGAGCCCGCCTCCGTGCCCGCCGCCGCTCACGACTCCGTTCGGTACATCAGGTCCGTCTCGTGCGTGGCGAAGCCCAGTCGCTCGTACACGCTCACCGCCGCCTTGTTGTCCGCGTCGACGTACAGCATCGCGGTCGGCAGTCCCTGTGCCTCCAGATGGCGTAGTCCGATCGTCGTCAGGGCCTTGCCGAGGCCGCCGCCCTGGGCGCCGGGGCGGACGCCGAGCACGTACACCTCGCCGATGCCCTCCTGCGCGTGCACCTTCGTCCAGTGGAAGCCGATCAGCTCGCCGTCGCGCTCGGCCAGGAAGAAGCCGGCCGGGTCGAACCACGGCTCCGCCTTGCGGTCGTCGAGGTCGCGCTGGGTGAGGGAGCCCTGCTCGGGGTGGTGCGCGAAGGCCGCCGCGTTCACCGCGAGCCAGGCCGCGTCGTCCTGGCCCGGCACGAAGGCGCGCACGGTGACACCGTCCGGCAGCTTCGGCTCGGCCAGGTCGAGCCCGGCCAACGGCCGCCGCATCTGGCGCAGTTCACGGAAGAGGGTCAGCCCGAGCACCTGCGCCAGGTGCCGGGCGGCCGAGTGTCCGCCGTGCGCCCACGCCCGCAGCCGCTTGCCGGTCGCGGCCAGCAGCGCCGTACCCAGCGCCCGCCCGTGTCCGCGCCCGCGGTGCGCGGGGTGCACGACCAGCTCGGCGGCCGGGGCCTCCACCGGGTCGGTGTCCTCCAGCTGCGCGTACCCGACGAGCGTGTCGCCCGCGCTCAGCAGCAGATGCCGTACGCCCTCCCGCTCGCCGCCGCGCAGCTGTAGCCGCCCCTGCTCGGACACCGCCGGCTGCCCGTCGACCCGCGCGGCCTCGTCGAGGAGCGCGAGCACGGCTTCGGCCTGCCCGGGGGAGAGCGCGGCAAGGGTCTCGATGGAACGGCCGGCGCCCGGCCATACGGTGTCGTCGCTGGTCATGCGTACGAGGGTACGGGGAGCAGGGGGCAAAGGGGAGGCAACGGCAACCTGCTTGTAACCACGAACCCCCTGTTGCGCTACGCGCGTTGAATCTAGGCTGCGCGAACCACCGCCTTGGCACAGCCTTTACACAACTCACGCAGGGGGGCCCATGCCGCCGACGTACCGGCACAGACGTATCCACCGCATCCTCTCCACCGCCGCGGGGCTCGCCACCGTCGGCGCGCTGGTCGCCGCGCTGCCCGCGAGCGCCGGCGGCGGCAGGCCCGGCGGCCACGGGCACGGCCTTCCCGGCCGCTACCAGGACGTACAGCTGCTGTCCTTCAACGACCTGCACGGCAACCTGGAGCCGCCGGCCGGTTCTTCGGGGCGGGTCACGGAGCTTCAGGCGGACGGGACGAGCAAGACCGTCGACGCGGGCGGTGTCGAGTACCTCGCCACGCATCTGCGTGAGGCCCGCAAGGGCAAGAAGTACTCGATCACGGCAGGCGCGGGCGACATGGTCGGCGCGTCCCCGCTGATCTCCGGCCTCTTCCACGACGAGCCGACGATCGCCGCGCTGAACAAGCTCGACCTGGACGTGACGAGCGTCGGCAACCACGAGTTCGACGAGGGCGCCAAGGAACTGGCCCGCCTCCAGAACGGCGGCTGTCACCCGAAGGACGGCTGTTACGACGACGACAGCGAGAAGTTCCGGGGCGCCGACTTCCCCTACCTCGCCGCGAACGTCACCGACGAGAAGACCGGCAAGCCGCTCCTCAAGCCCTACTGGGTGTGGAAGAAGAACGGCGTCAAGGTCGGCTTCATCGGCGTGACCCTCGAAGGCACCCCGAACATCGTCTCCGCCGACGGCGTCAAGGGCCTCAAGTTCGGCGACGAGGTCGAGACGATCAACAAGTACGCCAAGGTGCTCCAGAAGCAGGGCGTGAAGTCGATCGTCGCACTGATCCACGAGGGCGGCGCGCCCGCGTCGACGGCGTACAACTACGACTGCGACAGCCCGGGCGCCGGCGACGGCATCTCCGGCCCGATCGTCGACATCGCCAAGAACGTGACCCCGGCGGTGGACGCGCTGGTCACCGGCCACACCCACCAGGCGTACGCGTGCACGATCAACGACCCGGCGGGCAAGCCGCGCATGGTCACCTCGGCGTCCTCCTTCGGCCGCCTCTACACGGACACGACCCTGACGTACGACCGGCGGACCGGCGACATCGCGCGTACGGCGGTGAAGGCCACGAAGTCGGTGAACCGCGTCGTCACCCGTGACGTGACGAAGGCCGCCGACATGACGGCCCTCATCACCAAGTGGAAGACGCTCTCCGCGCCGATCGCCTCCCGGCCCCTCGGCTACATCGCGGGCGAGATCGGCAACACGGGTGCCGAGTCCCCGCTCGGGGACCTGATCGCGGACGCGCAGCTCGCGTACGCCAGGTCCGTCGACCCCGAGGCCGACGTGGCCCTGATGAACCCGGGCGGCATCCGCGCCCCGCTCACCTACGCGGCGAGCGGCGGCGAGGGCGACGGGGTGGTGACGTACGGCGAGGCGTACACGGTCCAGCCGTTCGCCAACACCGTGAACCTGGTGAACCTGACCGGCGCACAGCTGGTCACCGCGCTCCAGCAGCAGGTGAGCGGGTCCAACGAGGCCGCGCCGAAGATCCTCCAGATCTCCGGCGGGCTGACGTACACCCTGGATCTCACCAAGGCGGGCGCCGCGCGCGTGGTCACCGACTCCGTCAAGCTGAACGGCTCGGCGATCGACCCGGCCGCCTCCTACCGCGTCGCGATGAACTCCTTCCTCGCGGGCGGCGGCGACGGCTTCGCGGAGCTCGGCAAGGGCACGAACGTCGTCGTCGGCGGTGACGACCTGGCCGCGCTCGAGGCGTACCTGACGGCCAACTCCTCGGCCGGGACGCCTTATCCGGTGCCGGCGGCGAACCGGATCACGGTCGTGAAGTAGGTCGCATACCTGAGGTAGCGGTTGCGTGTGGGGCCGGTGCGCATGATCGAATGAATCGATGCGTACTCCCCACCGCACAGCGACGCATCCCGATGCGGATTCCGATACGGATTCCGATACGGATCCGTATGCGGATCCCGATACGGATCCGCATACGAATACCCGCCCGAACACCTATACAAATCCCTACGACGAGCTGGGCGCCCTGGACGACGGGCCGTTGGAAGTGTTGCCGCTGGACGAGTTCCTCCGGGTGGAGGAGCCCGAGCCCGTGGAGGACTGGGCTCCGCCCAACCACCGGCGCCGCGGCGCCCGGCGCCGCCGACGTCGCTTCGCCGGGCTGCCGCTCGCGATGAAGGCGGTGGTCGGAGTCCTTGTTCTCGCCGCCTTCCTCACCCTCGCCGACCGCTGGGCACTGCTCTACGCCGAGCAGCGGGCGGCCGGAGCGCTCCAGGACCGGCTCGGTCTGAGCGCGGCGCCCGAGGTCGAGATCGACGGCTTTCCCTTCCTCACCCAACTCGGCGACAGCCGACTGGACTCGGTGAAGCTGACCGTGCCGGACGTGGCGGCCGACCGGGTCTCGCTGGCGAAGGTGTCGGCGACCGCGACGGGCGTACGCATCAACGGCGGCCCGACGTCCCCGCGCGGCGCCCGCATACCCGAGCTGCACGGCGAGGTGCTGCTCGCCTTCGACGACCTCGACCGGGAACTCGGCGCGTCCCAGGTGAGGTTCAGGGGCGAGGGCCGCGACCGGGTGCTGGCGCGCGGCACGCTGCCGGTGGCGGGCCACGACCTGCGGCTGAGGGCGCAGGCCCGGATCGAGCGGGACGGCGCGCGCGGCATCGCGACGCGGATCGGCGGTATGCGCCTGGACATCGGGGACGTGGCCACCTACCGGCCGGGCACCCGCCCCTCCGAGGGCCTGCATCTGAGCCGGCGGTCGGCGGCCCGGCTCGCCCACGAGACGGCGAAGGCGAAGGCGCTGCTGTCGGTCCCGTCGATCGTGCGTGCCCTGCGGGTCCCCGACGCGGCGGTCCGCGCGGCCCTGAGCGACGACACGAAGCTCGCCGAGCTCACCGGCTCGGACCGCTTCGCGCGCCAGGCGATGGGCCTGAACCTGATCGACGTGGCGGCGGCCCACCCGGAGCTGCTGAAGCGCTTCGGTCTTGACCCCGCGCTCCTCGACGGCCTGTCCCGGCTCACCCGCCCGGTCCTCGTCGACCGTCTCTCCTTCGGTTTCCGTCTCCCGCAGCCGGAGCACGGGGACCTGTGGCTGCGGGACGTACGCGTGATGAAGGACGGCATCCGGGTGCGGCTCGTGGGGTCGGGACTGCGCGTCGGCAAGTCCTGACGGGGCGCAAGTCCTGACGGGGCGTGGGTCCTGACGGGACATCGTCCTAAATTCTGTGTGAATACGGGTTCGGTTCCGCGGGCCGTCTGAAAATTTGTCTCAGGCGCAATTCATTGAGGTCTCAGCTGAATTAGCCTTTTCCGGCCCCGGGGTCCCGTAGTGTTTTCCATGTCGAAAGCGAACAACGCAAACGGCAAAGGGAAATCACCCGCACGTCACCCGCACGGAACAAGGAGACACCCATGAGCTTCCACAAGGTCGCCCCGGTCAAGAAGCCCCGCAAGGCCGCTCCCGCCGCCCCCGCCCCCAAGAAGGCGCAGCACAAGCCGGCCAGGCGTCAGGTCCGCCGCCCGGTCGGCAACAAGAGCCAGGATTGATTCCAGGGTTGATTCACAGCCTTCAGGGCTTACGCACAGCAAATACCTGAGCAATTCAATTCGCGGAAAGAGGCATTCCCATGAGCTTCCACAAGATCACCCCCATCAAGAAGAACGAGAAGCCGGCCCCGAAGAAGGCCGCCCCCAAGAAGCACGCGCCGAAGAAGGCCGCGCCGAGGCGCCGCCCGGTCGGCAAGCAGGGCTGACGTCCGCCACGAGGCGGGGCCACCGGACATCTCTCCGGCGGCCCCGCCTCGGCCATGTCCCGGGGGTACCGGGACCACGTCCCAGGGGTTACCGAGAAGGAGAAGTGACATGCGCGAGGTCAAAGAGGCGTTCGCGCGCTTCTGGCCGCTGACGCGCGGCGACCGCAAGTGGCTGGCGCTCATCATCGGGTGCGTGATCGTGTCCGCGCTCGCCGAGACCGCGTCGATCCTGCTCTTCGCCGAGCTCACCGACCACGCCCTGAAGGCCGGTTCGCTCTCCGCCTTCTGGGGTCCCGCCGTGGCCTGGCTGGGCGCCGCCGCCCTCGGCGCGTTCGTCGGCTACCTCGGCAACTCGCTCGCCACCTGGACCGCCGAGCGCTTCGTCCTGCGGCTGCGCGCGAACGTCTTCCGGCACGTCCAGGACCTGCCGCCGGACTTCTTCCAGAAGCACCGCCAGGGCGACCTGGTGGAGCGGCTGACGGGTGACGTGGAGGCCATCGAACAGCTGGTCGTATCGGGGGTGGTCGGCACCTTCTCCGCCGCCTTCTCCGCCGTCTTCTACGCGGCCGCCGCGCTCTGGCTGCGCTGGGACCTGGCCCTCGTCACCTTCCTGCTCGCCCCTCTCTTCCTCGTCACCGCACGCCGCTTCGCCGGCCGTATCAAGGAGTCCGCGCAGGACGAGCGGGCCGCCGACGGCGCGATCACCTCGGTCGTCGAGGAGTCCCTCGGCAACATCGTCCTCACCCAGGCGTACAACCGCCGCGGCGCCGAGGAGAAGCGGCTCGACCGCGAGGCACGTGCCTGGATGCGGGCGTCCGTGCGCGGGGCGCGGGCGAGCGAGATGTACGAGCAGGTCGTCGAGGTCGTCGAGACGCTGTGCGTGCTCGCGGTGATCGGCCTGGGCGCCTGGGAGATCTCCCAGGGCCGTATGACGCTGGGCCAGTTGCTGGCCTTCGCCGCCTTCCTCGGCTATCTCTACCCGCCGATCCGCAACCTCGGTCAGCTCGGCCTGACCCTGACCGCCGCCACCGCGGGCGCGGCCCGCCTCCAGGAGATCCTCGATGCGAAGCCGGCGGTGACCGATCCCGCCGCACCGGTCGCCCCGTGGCCCGTACGCGGCTGGGTCAGCTTCCACGGCGCGTCCTTCCGCTACCCGGGCTCTGGCCGCGAGTCCCTGCACGACGTGACGTTCACGGCGGGCCCCGGCGAACTCGTCCTGGTCACGGGCCCGAGCGGCGCCGGAAAGTCGACGCTGTCGAAGCTGCTGACCCGCTTCTACGATCCGACGGCGGGCGCGATCTGCCTGGACGGCGTCCCGCTGTCGGACGTACCCCTGGAGTTCCTGCGCGAGAACGTGGCCCTGCTGCCCCAGGAGACCCTGATCCTGCACGGCACGATCCGCGAGAACATCGAGTGCGGCCGCCCGGGCGCCACGGACACGGAGATCGAGAGCGCGGCCCGGGACGCGGCGGCGCACGACTTCATCGCCGCCCTGCCCGACGGATACGACACGGAGATCGCCCCCGGCACGGCGGCCCTGTCCGGTGGCCAGCTCCAGCGGATCGCGATCGCCCGCGCGATGCTCCGCCCGGCCCCGGTGCTGGTCCTCGACGAGCCGACGGCAGGCCTCGACGCGCTCGCCGCGCGCCGCGTGGTGCTGCCGCTGCGGCGGCTCATGTCCGGCCGTACGACCATCATGATCACGCACGACCTGAGCCTGGCCCCGGACGCGGACAGCATCCTCGTGGTGGACGGCGGCCGCCTGGTCGAGACGGGCACGCACACGGAACTCATCGCCCGGGGCGGGGCATACGCGAGGCTGGCGGCGCCGCTGCCGGAAACGGTGACGGAGACCGTGTCAGTGGCGGAGACCATGTCCGTGCCCGGCGAGGACACCCTGATGCTCCGCCTCTGAGCGCCGCCCGCCGCCCGCCGCCCGCCGCCTGCCTCCCGCCGCCGAAGACGGCGGGTCAACCACGTAGGTTTACCGGATGGTTGAGGGGACTGAGTCCGCGACGGGGGCCGCGTCGGCGGGGGATCTGGTGGAGGGGCGGCATGCCGCTCCGAAGGCCAGGGCGGGCAAGGGCGGGCTGGCCCGTTCGTCGTTGCTCATGGCGCTGGGCACGGTGGTGTCGCGGGCGACCGGGCTGATCCGGCAGGTGCTGCAAGCCGCGGCGCTGGGCACGGGCCTGCTGGCCAGTACGTACAACACGGCGAACACGGTGCCGACCAGTCTCTACACCCTGCTGATCGGCGGCGCGCTCAACGCCGTGCTCGTGCCGCAGCTGGTGCGGGCCCGCGCGACCCAGCCGGACGGCGGACGGGCCTACGAGCAGCGCCTGGTGACGCTCGTCCTGTGCGTCCTGGGCGTGGGGACGGCGCTGGCGGTGTGGGCCGCCCCGGGCATCGTGGCCCTGTACATGCGGGACACCCCGGACAGCCATGAGGCGTTCGAGCTGACCGTGGTCTTCGCCCGGTTCCTGCTGCCGCAGATCTTCTTCTACGGGGTGTTCAGCATCCTCGGCCAAGTCCTCAACGCCCGCGAGAAGTTCGGCGCGATGATGTGGACGCCGGTGCTGAACAACGTCGTGCTGATAGGCATGTTCGGCGCGTACTTGAGCCTGATGACGGTCCCGGACCGGGTGGAGGACATCACCGGACAGCAGGTGCGCTTCCTCGGAGTGTGCACCACCGCCGGGATCGCGCTCCAGGCCCTCGCGCTGATTCCCTTCGTGCGGGCGGCCGGCTTCCGGTTCCGGCCGCGGTTCGACTGGCGCGGCACGGGTCTCGGCAAGAGCGTCCACGCCGCGAAGTGGACCCTGCTCCTCGTGCTGGCCAACCAGGTCGCCCTGACCGTGGTCACCAACTACGCCAACGCCGTCGACCAGGAACTCCCGAAGGCCGGCGCCGGATACACGGCCTACACGTACGCGCAGACGATCTGGATGCTGCCGCAGTCCATCGTCACCGTCTCCCTGGTGACCGCGCTGCTGCCACGCATGAGCCGGGCCGTCGCGGAGGACCGCCTGCCGGATCTGCGCGCCGATCTCTCCCGGGTGCTGCGGATCAGCGGCGTGGTCATCGTGCCCGCCGGATTCCTCTTCCTCGCGCTGGGCCCGGGGATCGCGACCCTGCTCTTCGCCCACGGCGCGGCGGACGCCGCCTCCGCGCAGCCGCTCGGACACATGCTCCAGGCGTTCGGCCTCGGCCTGATCCCGTTCTCCGCCCAGTACCTCCTGCTGCGCGGCTTCTACGCCTTCGAGGACACCCGGACGCCCTTCTTCATGGCCGTCTGGATCGCCGTGGTGAACATCGCGCTGGCCACCGCCTGCCATCTGCTGCTCCCCGCCCGCTGGGCGGTGACCGGCATGGCGGCCGGGTACACCCTGTCGTACCTGGCCGGACTCCTTCTCACCGCCAGGCTGCTGCGGAAGCGGCTCGGCGGCCGCCGCCTCGACGACGGGGAGCTGCGGCGCACGTACGGAAAATTGCTGTGCGCGTCCGCCGTCGCCGCGGGCGCGGGCTGGGCGGCGGCCCGGGCCACCGCCACCACGACACCGACCGCGCTCGCCCTCGCCGCGGGAGCGGTGACGATGGCCCTGGTCTACGTCGCCCTCGCCCGGCTGTTGAAGGTCAGCGAGCTACGGCTGCCCGGGCGGGGCTAATCGGCTCCGCCGGGACCGTGCCTTCGGTGTCGCCGTCCGTCCTGCGCTTGCCGGTCTGCTACCCGGGGAGGCGTCCGCCTCGGCTGACGGCGATGCGGAGGGTGTCCCCGAGGGACTCGGTCGCCCTGGTGAGCGCGAAGCGCACCGCGCGTTCGCCGGCCTTGGGGTCGGCGAGCACGGCCTTCGCTCCGGCCAGCACCTGCTCGGCGGAGTCCAGTTGGGCCGCCTCCATGTCGTCGGCGAGCAGGGACAGACGGCTGTGGTCACTGGCGGCGCTGAGGTAGCAGGGCCTGCCGTCGGGGGTGGTCCAGGGCAGCAGCCGAAGCTGTTCGGACGTTCCGTCCACGCTGGTCACGCCGGCACCTCCACTCCGTGGATCCGGCGAGGACCGACATCGACGCCGTGTACGGCCGGCCAGAGGGCGTGCCACCGCTGCCGCCGCAGTCTCCGTTCGCGGCGTTCCTCGGAGGTGAGGAGGTACGGGCGTACGAGGGGGGTGTCGAGTTCGATGGGCTGCCGTGCGTCGAGGGGGCGGCGGGGTCGTAACGGCGACGCGGTCGCGGGGGCCAGCAGCCGGTCGCGGCCCCGGCCCTGGAGCGGGACCGCTCGGTGCCGGCCCCGGGCGGGCAGCAGCGCCCGCACCAGTGCCAGCAGTAGCGATTCCCAGAGTCCCGCGTTACGTCCGCGCACGTCGGCTCCCTTGCAGCGTCCTGACGAGCGGTGATTACCGTTCGTGTCTCGATCGTCACTGCTTCGCCGTACGCTGCGGAAGAGGGTCGGTGTTGTCTGGGCGCCAGGCAACGGGGAGGGGTGACGTGGACGAACTTGTTGACGGGGAACGGGAGTCCGGGCGTGCCGCGCTCGGGCGGACGCTGCGGTTGCTGCGGGAGAAGTCCGGCAAGACGCTGGGGCAGTTGGCCGGGGAGACGTCGTACGACAAGAGCTATCTGTACCGCTTGGAGACGGGGGAGCGGCTCTCCAAGCGGGCGGTCATGGAGGACCTGGACAGGTACCACGGGTCCGGTGACCTGCTGGTTCGCTTATGGCGGGACGCGCGCAAGGACGTCATCAAGGACAAGTACAAGGCGTTCATGGAGCTGGAGGCGACAGCGCGGGTCATGTGGAAGTTCCAGCTGCGGGTGCCGGGCCTGTTGCAGACCGAGGACTATGCCCGTGTGGTGTTGTCTGGGTTGTCCAGAGCACAGACAACGGCTGGCAACGGCGAGGAGGTCGAGGAACAGGTGGCCGCGCGCGTGGGACGGCAGGAGATGCTCCACCGCCAACCGGCCCCGAGTGTCCGCGTGATCCTCGACGAGGGGGCACTGCGGCGACGCGTTCCCAAGGAGAAGGTGTGGGCAGACCAGCTGGTACATCTGGTTGACGTAGCCGAACTGGCGTCGGTCACGCTTCAGGTGTTGCCCTTCACGGCAGGCGTGCACGACCTCATGAACAGCGACCTCACGCTGATGTGGCAGCGGGTCGGCGAGCCCGTTGCCTACGTGGAGGGCAATGGCTTTGGTGAGCTGGTCGACGATCCGGACAAGGTCCTGTCCTACCGTTTGTCCTACGATCTCGTCCGGGATGCGGCGTTGACTCCGGCGGAGTCGACGACGTTCATCAAGCGCCTTCTGGAGGAGTGCAGATCATGAACGGAACCCCCGACCTCACCACCGCTGTGTGGCGTAAGTCGTCCTACAGCGACGGGGGAGACTCGAACTGCGTCGAGGTCGCCGACGGCTACCCCGGCCTCGTCCCCGTCCGCGACAGCAAGGCCCCGCAGGGCCCCGCGTTGGTCTTCGGGGCGGAGCCCTGGGCCGCGTTCCTTGCGATGGCCAAGGGTGAAGGCAGGTAAGTAACTACTGGCTTCCGGCGTCGTCCGGATCCAGATCCGGCGGCGGCGTTGCCGCGCCCGGCAGGCGGACCGTCGCCACCGTCCCGCCGTTCTCCGCCCGCCGCAGGGACACCTCGCCGCCCGACTGCTGCACCGTGCGCGCCACGATCGACAGGCCCAGGCCCGAGCCCGGGAGCGCGCGGGCCGACGGGGAGCGCCAGAAGCGGTCGAAGACGTGGGGGAGTTCGTCGGTCTCGATGCCGGGGCCGTGGTCGCGGACGGTCAGGGCGCCCTTGTCGAGCGCGACCTCGATCGTGCCGCCCTCCGGGCTGAACTTCACCGCGTTGTCCAGGATGTTCACGATGGCCCGCTCCAGCGCGCTGGGCTCCGCCCGTACGTACCAGGGCTGGAGGTCCGCCGTGATCGTCAGCTCCGGGCCGCGCAGCCGGGCCCGGCGCAGGGCCGCCTCGACCGTGTCCTGGAGCGAGACCACCTCCACGCGGTCGGCCGGATGACCCGCGTCGGAGCGGGACAGCGTCTGCAAGTCGCCGATCAGCGCCGCCAGTTCCGTCATCTGCGCCTTCACCGACGCCAGGAGGGCCTTGCGGTCGGCCGGGGGAAGCGGGCGTCCCGTCTCCTCGCTGCGGGTGAGGAGTTCGATGTTCGTGCGCAACGACGTCAGGGGCGTACGGAGTTCGTGGCCCGCGTCGGCGATGAGCTGCTGTTGCAGCTCGCGGGAGCTGGCGAGCGCGGACGTCATCGAGTTGAAGGAGCGGGAGAGGCGGGCGACCTCGTCCTCGCTGTCCTCCTCGACCGGGATGCGGACGGAGAGGTCTTCCGTGCGGGCGACATGTTCCACCGTGTCGGTGAGCTTGTCGACGGGGCTGAGGCCGGCGCGGGCCACCGCCAGGCCGGCGGCTCCGGCGCCGACGACTCCGATGCCGGAGACGAGGAGCAGGAGGAGGGCCAGGTCCTTCAGGGTGGACTGGGTGCCCTCCAGGGGGGCGGCCACGACGACGGCGGTGTTGTCTACCGGAGTCGGCACGGGGACCGGACCGTCGGTGACGATGAGCGGCATGATCAGCACCCGCACGGGGTTGCCTTCGCTGTCGGTTCCAGTTCGGGGCGCGCCGCCGGCCCAGCTCGGGTTCTTGACCATGGCCATGTCGCTGCTGGTGACCTTCACCGTGCCCGCGGAGCCGTCGAAGGCGCAGACGGTGCCGTCTGCCTTGACCACCTGGGTGTAGTACTCGGAACGTCCGTGGAGGCTTTCGTCGCTGCTCTTCGGATCCCGGCCGCAGTTGTAGCCGGCGCGCTTGACCGATCCGTACGACACGGGTCCCTTCTGCGCCTTGAGGTTGGTGTCGATCTCGTCGTACAGCTTCCCCTGCACGATGAACCAGCAGGTGACCGAGACCGCCGCCACTCCGAACGCCACCGCCGCCGCCACCAGCAGCGCCAGCCGGGAGCGGATCGGCAGGGTTCTGAAACGGCGTACCGCTCTGTTCATTCCGCGCCGCCCGACCGCAGCACATACCCCACGCCCCGTACCGTGTGGACGAGGCGCGGCTCACCGCCCGCCTCCGTCTTGCGGCGCAGGTACATGACGTACACGTCCAGGGAGTTGGAGGACGGCTCGAAGTCGAAGCCCCAGACCGCCTTCAGGATCTGCTCCCGGGTGAGGACCTGGCGGGGGTGCGCCAGGAACATCTCCAGGAGCGTGAACTCCGTACGGATCAGCTCCACCGACCGGCCGCCGCGCGTGACCTCGCGCGTCGCCAGGTCCATCCGCAGATCGCCGAACGTCAGCGCGTCGTCCTCCGGCACGCCCACCGCCGTCGCCGCGTACGAGCTGCGGCGCAGCAGGGCGCGGATACGGGCGAAGAGCTCGTCCAGCTCGAAGGGCTTGACCAGGTAGTCGTCCGCGCCGGCGTCCAGGCCGGTGACGCGGTCGCCCACCGTGTCGCGGGCCGTCAGCATCAGGATCGGGGTCGTCGTGCCCGCGCCGCGGATACGGCGGGCGGCGGTGAGGCCGTCCATCCGGGGCATCTGGATGTCGAGGACGACCAGGTCGGGCTGGTATGCCGTCGCCTTCTCCAGAGCGTCCGCGCCGTCGACGGCCACCTCGGTGTCGTACCCCTCGAAGGCGAGGCTGCGCTGGAGTGCTTCGCGCACCGCGGGCTCGTCGTCGACGATCAGGATGCGCTGGGGTTCACGGTCGCCTTCGGCGGGGCTCATGGGCGTGGGTTCCTATGGGTGCGGTGGGACGGTTCTGGACGCATTCAGCCTCGCACGATTCCGGTCCGGGGCGGAAAGCATCGGTCGGGGGTCGGCCGGGGATCAGCGGGAGGTCGGTCGGGGGTCTGCCGGGGGCCGGTCGAAGGATCAGCTGGGATCGGTCGGGGGCCGGTCGAAGGATCAGCTGGGATCGGTCGGGGCCGGCCAGGGGGTCGGCCCCGGATCGGTCGAGCTGCCAGCCCGGGACCGGTCGGGAGTGGGCCAGTGGGACCGGCCGGGAGTCGGCCAGTGGGGTCGGCCGGGGGATCAGCCGGCGCCGGCCGTGCGGTCGGCCGAGCGTACGGCCGAGGAAGGCCCCGCCGGGAGCGGCCGTCGTCCGCTCCGGCTCACACGCACACCCCGCCGAGGTGGCTCAGGACCACCTTGCGGCGGTGCCTGCGCGTGGCGGGCATACGGAGGCCCATCAGCTGCGGCGGGACCGCCACCTCGGGCGCCCGTGGGGCCGGTGCGTGCAGTTCGAGGGCGACCGCGAGGGCGCGAGCGACTTCGGCCGGGTCAGTGTCGGCCACCGTGTGCGAAAGGTTCTTGATCATGGCGTACTCCTTACTCGACTTTAATCGTTTGAATCGACTTGTCGACACCCATCGCGGCGGGTGCTCAGCCGGTGGAACCGGAACGCAGGGTTTCCAGGTCGGCCTTGACGGTGTTGATCGGGATGGCGAAGCCGAGGCCGACGCTGCCCGCGCTCGAGGAGCTGGACGAGGAGTCCGAAGCGGCCGAGTACATCGCCGAGTTGATGCCGATGATGTTGCCGTTCATGTCGATGAGCGCACCGCCGGAGTTGCCGGGGTTGAGGGAGGCGTCCGTCTGGAGCGCCTTGTACGTCGTGGTCGACGAGCCGGTGTCGCCGTTGAACTGCTGGCCGCCGAAGGAGAACGGCCACTCGCCGTTGCCGCCGCCGCCCTGCTGTTGCTGCTGGCCCTGGCTCTCGTCCGTCGAGACGGTCACGTCACGGTCCAGAGCCGACACGATGCCGCTGGTGACGGTGCCGGTCAGGCCCTCGGGGGAGCCGATCGCGACGACGTCGTCGCCGACCTGGACGCCGTCGGAGTTGCCGAGCGTGGCGGCCTTCAGACCGGACGGCGCGCTCTCCAGCTTGATGAGCGCGAGGTCCTTCTTGCTGTCGGTGCCGACGACCTTCGCGGTGTACGACTTGCCGTTGTTCAGTTGCACCTTGATCTCGGAGGCACCCGAGATGACGTGGTTGTTGGTGATGATCTCGCCACTGGACGTGATGATCACACCCGCGCCGGTCGACGAACCGGCGTTCGAGGCGGCGCTGATCTCGACGATGCTCGGGCTGACCGCCTGGGCGACACCGGCGACGGTGCCCTTCTTGGCGGTGGGCACCACGTTCGTGCTGGTGCTGCTCGACGCGGTGTCGTTGCCGGTCAGCTCCTGGATGCCGTACGCGGTGCCGCCGCCGATGGCGGCCGCGACTATCGCGACGGCGGCCAGCAGGGCCAGCGGACCTCTGGCGCGCTTCTTCGGAGCGGCACCGGCGCCCTCGGGGGACGTGGTGAAGAGAGCCGTATCGCCGCCGTGGCCGCCGCCGTAGCCGCCGTCACCGGTCGCCGCGAAGGTGTGGTCCGCGGCCTGGCCCGCGACGTGGCCATGGGCCTGAGCCTGTGCCGGGGACGGCCAGACCGTCGTGCCCGGCTCGACGGCGACCGGCGTGACCGGCTCGTAGGCCGGCGGGGGCGGCCACTCGGGGTTCACGGGAGAAGAAGAGTGCTGCTGCTGGGGGTACGCAGGCTGCTGGTGGTCGCCCTCGGGGTACTCGCCGCTGCGGCGGAAGCTCTCGGTCATGAAAGAAGGTTCCCCCGCGATCATGAGAGGCACCTGAGTCCCCGCTGAGAAGCCCGACAGAACCTCGTATGCCCGATATAAAGGCGCCCGGGGGGACGGCACAAAGGCGCCCGGGAGGAGGTCCAGGCCCGCTCAGGCCCGGGAACCAGGCCCGCTCAGGCCCGGGAAACGGGGCCCGCTCAGGCCCGGGAATCAGGCCCGCTCAGCCCCGGGAAACAGCGGGTTGCCGCACGGTGATGACACGGAACGCGCCGGACGAACACTTGTCTGACTCCTGTGCGACCCGTGTGTGCGGTGACACGTGAGGCCTACGATCGCCGGGCCGGAGGGGGGCTCCGCGGGTTCGTCCGATCTGCGTTCAGTGGGCAGGTTCGGACCGGTGCGTCGTACGCCCTTCTCGGGCCCCTACGACACCCACCCCAGGAGCCCTGAGTGATACCTGCCCTGCGTGGCCGACTGAGACCGAGACGCCTCGTCACGGCGTTTCCCGCGGCCGCTCTCGCGCTGGCGCTGAGCTGCGCCGGCGTCCTCGCGTCCCAGCCCGCCACCGCCGCCGACGGACCCGGCGGACTGCCGGACCCCGGTGTCGCCGCCCAGCAGCGGGCGACCCCGCGGCCCACCGCCTCCACCAAGGAACTGCGCGACCGCGTCATCGCGGCGGCCGAGGACCAGGCGACCCAGGCCGAGACGCCGAAGAACACGCCGTTCATCATCGGCGGCAGCGAGACGACCATCGCCGGCGCGCCGTGGATGGTCCAGCTCGCCTACTACGACGACGCCACCGGTGACGGCTACTTCTGCGGCGGCACCCTGGTCGCCCCGAACAAGGTCCTCACCGCCGCCCACTGCGTCGCGGGCCTCGACTGGGTCAAGAACGGCGCCGTCCTGGCCGGCACCACCGATCTGTACGACGACACCAACGGCACCGTCGCCGGTGTCTGGCGCCAGTGGAACCACCCGAACTACAACCCGGTGACCATCAAGAACGACATCGCGGTGCTCACCCTCGACCGGCCGCTGGAGCAGAAGTGGATGCGGCTGGCGGCCGCGGGCGACACCCCCTGGTACACCCCGGGCCAGACCGCCACGGTCTACGGCTGGGGTCTGACCGAGGGCGCCGGCACCGAGCTGTCGTCGAAGCTGCGCAAGGCCGACCTGCCGATCGTCGACGACACGACCTGCAACTCCGCGATGCAGTCGGTCCTGGGCGAGGACGACTTCGTCGAGGGCTCGATGTTCTGCGCGGGCACCCCGGCCGGCGGCACCGACGCGACCACCAAGAGCCCCTGCAACGGGGACTCCGGCGGGCCCGTGATCTACGGCAACAAGATCATCGGCATTGTCTCGTGGGGCGTCGCCGGCTGCACGGGCAAGGGCGCCTACCCGGTGTTCACCAAGGTGTCCTCGTACACCTGGGCGGCCCAGCCGCGCATCGACGACACCGACCTGTCCTACGACGGCCGCGCCGACCTGCTGGCCCGTACGCCCTCCGGCGGTCTGTTCGAGCAGGACAGCAAGGGCACCTCGCTGGCCCAGCGCGCCTACCAGGGCAACGGCTGGCAGAGCGCGAGCTGGGTCCTCCAGGCCGACCTGGACCGGGACTTCTTCCAGGACCTGATCGTCCGCGACAAGACGGACGGCAAGCTGTACCGCAGCTACATGGACCACACCAGCGGCGAGTTCACCTGGATGCAGATCAGCTCGGTCTGGGGCGGCTACAAGTCGTACGCCGTCCCCGGCGACCTGACCGGTGACGCCCGCCCCGACCTGGTCGCGGTGGACGCGGACGGCTCGGTCTACCTGTACCCCGGCAAGGGCAACGGCCAGTTCTACGGCCGGGTCAAGGTCGTCGACAAGGCCTGGAAGAACGTGAAGATCTTCGGCCACGGCGATCTGTCCGGCGACGGCCGCGCCGACCTGCTGGTCCGTTCCACGGACGGCACACTGTGGCTCTACAAGGGCACCCAGCAGGAGAAGGCGCCCTGGTCGAGCCGGATCAAGGCGCGCACGGGCTGGAACTTCACCTCGTACGTCGCCAACGGTGACGTGACCGGCGACGGCATCGCCGACGTGATCACCCGCGACTCGGGCGGCAAGCTGTGGCTGTACCCGGGCACGAACAAGGCGTCCAGCAGCCTCTTCGGCTCAAGGATCGCCCTGGGCAGCGGCTTCAACCAGTACAACCTGCTGTTCTAGAAAACGCCGGTTCCTCGCGCCCCCGTCAGGGGCGCGGGGAACTGCGCGACCAGCCCCCACCGCCCCGCAGTGTCCACCTGGGGCCGAGCCCCGTCGGGGGCGCGGGGAACCGCGCGACCAGCCCCCACCGCCCCGCAGCATTCACCCGGGGCCGAGCCCCGTCAGGGGCGCGGGGAACTGCGCGACCAGCCCCCACCGCCCCGCACCGCTCACGAACCCGGCGCTCAAAAACCCGCACCCCTCAAGAACCCGGAGCTCAAGAACCCGGCGTCTCCTGCGGAGCACACCCGCATGACCGCCGCACCACCAGCCGCGACGGAAACAGCTTCAGCCGCTCACGGCGCGAGCCCGCGACCCGCAGACCGTCGTCGAGGACGAGGTCGACCGCAGCGCGGGCCATCGCCGAGCGGTCGGAGGCGATCGTCGTCAGCGGCGGATCGGTGAGTGCCGCTTCCTTGACGTCGTCGAAGCCGGCCACCGCCAGCTCCCCCGGCACATCGATGCGCAGCTCGCGCGCCGCCCGCAGCACGCCGATCGCCTGGTCGTCGGTGGAGCAGAAGATCGCGGGCGGCCGGTTCGGCCCGGCCAGCAGCTCCAGGCCCACCTGGTAGGCGTCGTAGCGGTTGTAGGGCGCCTCGAAGAGCTTGCCCTCGGTGGGGATCCCGGCCTCCTGCATCGCGCGCCGCCAGCCCTCGACGTGGTCGGAGACCGGGTCGCCGACGGACGGGGTCTCCGCGGTGCCGCCGAGGCAGGCGACGTACGCGTAGCCGTGCTCGAGGAGGTGGCGGGTGGCGAGCTGGGCGCCGCCGATGTCGTCCGTGACGACCGCGACGTCGTCGATCAGCTCGGGCCGCTCGTGCAGCAGGACGACCCGGGCGTCCCAGGCCTCGATCTCGGCGGCGGCCTGGTTGTTGAGCGCGTGACTGACCAGGATCAGTCCGGAGACCCGCATGCCGAGGAACGCCCGCAGATAGTGGACCTCGCGCTCGGCCACATAGTCGGAGTTGCCGACCAGCACCATTTTTCCGCGCTCGGCGGCAGCCTGCTCGACCGCGTGCGCCATCTCCCCGAAGAAGGGCTGGCGCGCGTCGGGCACGATCATGCCTATGAGGTCCGTGCGCCGCGAGGCCATGGCCTGGGCAACCCGGTCGGGCCGGTACCCCAGTTCCTTGATCGCTGCGAGAACGCGCTCGCGCGTGGCCGGGGCAACCGGCCTGGGTCCGTTGTTGATGACATAGCTGACGACGGCGGTGGAGGTACCCGCCAGTCGTGCCACATCATCCCGAGTCACCTTGGCCACGCGCGGAGTCTACGCGGATGGAACGCCCCTGGGCAGGGCGTATCCATCTTCGTAACCGTCTGGCTATGCCTCGGCTGTGACCTCGGAAGCCACCACGTGTGCCGTCTCGTCCGCATCCTCCGGCTTTGCCGGGATCGCCGCCGGCCCGGACGTGCCGCCGGCCTTGGCCTTCGCCTCGTCGCTGCCGCCGCCACGCTCGCCCTTTTCCGGCGTGACGAACCGGTAGCCGACGTTCCGCACGGTTCCGATCAGCGACTCGTGCTCCGGACCGAGCTTCGCGCGCAGCCGTCGTACGTGGACGTCGACCGTGCGCGTGCCGCCGAAGTAGTCGTAGCCCCAGACTTCCTGGAGCAGCTGGGCGCGGGTGAAGACCCGGCCCGGGTGCTGCGCGAGGTACTTCAGGAGCTCGAACTCCTTGAAGGTCAGGTCGAGGACCCGGCCCTTGAGCTTGGCGCTGTACGTCGCCTCGTCCACCGAGAGATCGCCGTTGCGGATCTCCATGGGGGAGTCGTCGTTGACGATCTGCTGGCGGCCCATGGCGAGCCGCAGTCGCGCCTCGACCTCCGCCGGACCGGCGGTGTCCAGGAGTACGTCGTCGATGCCCCAGTCGGCGGTGACGGCCGCGAGACCGCCCTCCGTCACGACGAGGATCAGCGGGCAGCCGGGTCCCGTGGAGCGGAGCAGCTGACACAGGCTGCGCACCTGGGGGAGATCGCGGCGGCCGTCGATCAGGATGACGTCGGCACCGGGAGTGTCGACGAGGGCGGGGCCTTCCGCCGGAGCCACTCGCACGTTGTGCAGGAGCAGGCCGAGAGCGGGAAGCACCTCCGTCGACGGCTGAAGGGCATTGGTCAGGAGCAGCAGAGAACTCATCGCGCTCCACCCCCGAGGTCTCGGTTTCGCTCGAGCAGGGGGGACCCCCATGCCAGGGTCGTCTTGCGGTCGTGCACGGTTCGCTCGCCCATAACGTCTGGTTCCTCCTCGGTCCCTGCGAGGACGTTTGCGGCACTGCTCTGTACGTGCGTCTCCCGCGCCCCTGGGAGCCGCTATGCGTTCTTAGGAGCCGTACACCTGCGGTTTCCCGCTTCGTATACAACGCTTCAGAAAGCACAAAAGGACCCGGGGGCTACGCTGCCCGAGTCCTCTTCCCAGCAGAATAGCCCACATGAGCACTGGTCCGGCAGGTCATACGGCGCGTTCCAGCGATCGTCCGCACTCTGAGACGGCACGTCGTACCCGTTTGCGGAGGTTTCTGCGCACGGTCGACGGAGTGACGATCGATGCCGTATACGAACCGGGGAACGTCGTATACGACGGTGGAACGCCGCCTTCCACGGCCTCCCGTGACGCCGCCCCCGCCGCCGGGCGTCCGGCGATCGTGGTCGCGCACGGCTTCACCGGGGACCTGGAACGGCCCCACGTACGGCGCGCCGCGAGCGCCTTCGCGCAGTACGGGGCCGTGGTCACCTTCTCCTTCCGGGGCCACGGCGCCTCCGGCGGGCGCTCCACGGTCGGCGACCGCGAGGTCCTCGATCTGGCGGCGGCGGTGGCGTGGGCACGTGAGCTCGGGCACACCCGCGTGGTCACCGTCGGCTTCTCGATGGGCGGCTCCGTGGTGCTGCGGCACGCGGCGCTGTACGGACCGGAGCACGAGGGGCGCACGCAGGCGCGTACGGACGCGGTGGTTTCGGTGAGTGCGCCGGCCCGCTGGTACTACCGGGGCACGGCGCCCATGCGGCGGCTGCACTGGCTGGTGACCCGGCCGGTGGGGCGGGCGGTGGGCCGCGTCGGCCTGCGCACGCGCATCCACCACCGCGACTGGGACCCGGTGCCGCTCTCCCCGGTCGAGTCGGTCCCGCGGATCGCCCCCACCCCGCTCCTCATCGTGCACGGCGACCGGGACGGCTACTTCCCCGTGGACCACCCGCGGATGCTGGCCGCCGCCGCTCAGGACCACGCCGAGCTGTGGCTGGAGCCCGGTATGGGCCACGCCGAGCACGCGGCGGACGACGCACTCCTGTCCCGCATCGGCGCATGGGCCGCCGCGCACGCCAGCTAGCCTGACCGTGTTCACAAGAACCACTGATTTTCGCAGCAATCGCTGAATCCACTGTTCGCAGCAACCGCTGAGTCCACTGATTGAGGAACGAGATGCCACAGGGCACGGTGCGTTACTGGGCCGCCGCCAAGGCCGCGGCCGGGGTCGCCGAGGAGCCGTACGAGGCGGCCACGCTCGCCGAGGCGCTCGACGCCGCCCGCGAGCGACACCCCGGCGAATTCGTCCGCGTCCTGCGGCGATGCTCGTTCCTCATCGACGGTGACCCGGTGGGCACCCGCGGACATGAGACGGTACGGCTGGCCGAGGGCGGCACGGTCGAGGTGCTCCCGCCGTTCGCAGGAGGGTGACGGGACCTATGAGCAACCAGCCGTATGAGGGGTCGTACGACGGGCCTTACGACGGGCCGTACGAGGGGTACGACCCGCATCAGCACCAGCAGCCCTACGCGCAGCAGCAACAACAACAGCAGCAGCATCAGCAACCGCAGCATCAGCAACCGCAGGCGTGGCCCGGGCAGCAGGCGTACGACGACGCCGCTCAGCAGCAGCAGTACACCCAGCAGTGGCAGGGGCAGACCTGGGAGACGCAGACGCAGAAGCCGGTCTCCGCGGCGGACACCACGTATCTGCCGCAGCAGCAGTACGGGATCGCCGGGCAGCCGCTGCCCCATGAGGCCCCGGCGTACGACCCGTCCGCCCACGCTGCCCATGCCGCACCCGCCGCCCCCGTCGCCCGGAGCACCCCGCAGGCGCCCGCCGAGGGATCCGGCTACGGCCCGGCCACCACCACCGGCAACGCCCGCATCACCGACGCCCAGCGGGCCCGTCTCGAGGGGCGGTCGCCGATCATCGAGCCGGGGATGCAGCCCGCCGCGCTCACCGCGGTGCTCGGGGCCCTGCTGTCCGTGTCGGCCACGATCGGCGAGTACGCCCTCGTCGTCCCCCTGGTGATCCTCCAGGCGGTGACGGCCGCGGGCTGGTTCCGGCTGAACGGCATGTGGCCCGCCCGGCAGGGCATCGCGCTGGCGTTCGCCGGCGCGCTCACCGCCGACGTGGCGCTGCTGGCGGCCGGCCGGGAGAACGCGCCCGCCGCGATCCTCGGCACCCTCGGCGTCTGGGTGCTGCTGACCCTCGTACTCCAGCTGCGCAGCCACGCCGACCCCGACGAGCGGATGTACGGCCTGATGGCGACCGTCACCTCGGCGGCGCTGGCGATCGTGGCGACCGGCCACCTCGCGGCGACGCCGGACGCCGTCACCGTGGGCGCCGCGGCGGTCGCGGTGGCGATCCTGGCGCGTGCGCTGCCCCTGCCGACGGCGGCCTCCGTGGTGGTGGCGCTGCTCGCCGCCGCGGGCGCGGGCGTCGCGGTCGGTGGCGTCACCGACCTGGGCACCCAGGGGGCCTTCCTCGGTCTGGGCGCGGGTGTCTGCGCGCTGATCGGCCACCGGGTCGCCTCCTACGACTACCCGTCCCGCTTCGTCCACATGACGGCGGGCGTGGCCCTTCCGCTGGCGGCCGCGGCTCCGGCGGTCTACCTGCTGGGGCGGGCGCTGGGCTGAGCGCGGGCGCCCCAGCCGGACGCCGGGCTGAGGCGCCGGGCTGAGGCGCCGGGCCGGTGTGCTGGGCCGAGGGGGCGGGCCGTGCCCCAGGCCCGCCCTGTCACAAGTGATCGACAACTCTCCGTATAGCTCCGGCCAGACCTCCGACAGGGTTACGCTCGCGTTTGACGGCCACTCAGGTCGTGTGAGGACGACTTGGTACGACGGCTGAGGCGGGGGACCACCTAGCATGCGAGCACTGCGAATACTCTTGATCATCGCCGTGATCCTGGGCGGTCTGTTCGTCATCGCGGACCGGGTCGCGGTCGGCTTCGCCGAGGATCAGGCGGCCGAGAAGATCAAGACCACCGAGGGCCTGTCCAGCACGCCCGACGTGTCCATCAAGGGCTTCCCCTTCCTCACCCAGGTCGCCGGCGGAGAGCTCGACGACGTCGAACTCGGCATCGAGAACTACGAGGCGGACACGGGCTCCGCCACGAGCGGCACCGGCAAGATCCGCATCGACGACCTGAACGCCGAGATGCACGGTGTGGTCTTCTCCGGCGACTACAGCTCCGCCACCGCCGACAGCGCCACCGGCACGGCGACCATCGCGTACAGCGAGCTGCTCAAGGCCGCGAAGTCCGAGCCGACCAGGGTCGGCCCCGCGCTCACCGCCCGGGTCGTCGGCCTCTCCGACGGCGGCAACGGCAAGATCAAGGTCGAGGTCGAGGCCACCGTCCTCGGCGCCAAGGTGCCGCGCCCCGTCTCCGTGCTGAGCACGGTCACCGTCGAGGGCGACACGGTCAAGGTGCACGCCGACTCCCTGCCCAAGCTGGGTGTCGAGCTGGCCGAGACCGAGATCCGCTCGATCACCGACTTCCAGCAGAAGATCGACGAACTTCCCGGCGGCATCAAGCTCGACAAGGTCGAGGCGGCCAAGGACGGCGTGGAGATCTCGGTGAAGGGTTCGAACGTCAAGCTCGTCGGGTAGGACGTCCCGGGCCCCTCGGGCATCCGCCGGGCCCCCTCGAACGGACAAGTGTCCGAAAGGCGAGACGGCCCCGTCCGCACAGCAGATGCGATGACGCGAACCGAGGCCCGGGAACCGGGCGGACACCGCCCCGGCCCCCTTGGCGTCCCACATCCCGGACGATCGCATCTCATCATGCGACACGCCGGTGACATGCCCGCCTGTCCGTCCCTACGATCGACTCTATGAAGCGACAGGCGGACCTCACGAAGCGGCGGGCAGTAGACCTGTGCCGCGTCGCCGCCATGCTCTGTCGCTCCTTCTGAGCGGAAGCGCAGACTTCCGCATTCCCGAGGCCCCATCGCCAGGGCCCGTGCGCCGCGTCGTACGCCACCAGGCACGAGACGACCGCGCGCAACCCCTCTCTGATGCACACCCCGCCGCACCTGCCCCGGAGGAGAAACAGCATGAGCCGCAGCGACGTCCTGGTCGACGCCGACTGGGTCCAGGACCACCTGGACGACCCGAGCGTGGCCATCGTCGAGGTCGACGAGGACACGTCCGCGTACGAGAAGAACCACATCAGGAACGCGATCCGGATCGACTGGACCAAGGACCTCCAGGACCCGGTCCGCCGTGACTTCATCGACCAGGAGGGCTTCGAGAAGCTCCTGTCGGAGAAGGGCATCGCCAACGACACGCTGGTGGTCCTCTACGGCGGCAACAACAACTGGTTCGCGTCCTACGCCTACTGGTACTTCAAGCTCTACGGCCACGAGAACGTCAAGCTTCTCGACGGCGGCCGCAAGAAGTGGGAGCTCGACTCCCGCGACCTGGTCGCCGAGGTGCCCACCCGCGCCACGACCGACTACAAGGCCAAGGCCCAGAACACCGCGATCCGCGCCTTCCGCGACGACGTCGTGGCGGCCATCGGTTCGCAGAACCTGGTCGACGTCCGCTCGCCCGACGAGTTCAGCGGCAAGCTGCTCGCCCCGGCCCACCTGCCGCAGGAGCAGTCGCAGCGTCCGGGCCACATCCCGAGCGCCCGCAACATCCCGTGGTCGAAGAACGCCAACGACGACGGCACCTTCAAGTCGGACGACGAGCTCAAGGAGCTCTACGTCGAGGAGCAGGTCGACCTCGCCAAGGACACGATCGCGTACTGCCGCATCGGTGAGCGTTCCGCGCTCACCTGGTTCGTGCTGCACGAGCTGCTCGGCGTGGAGAACGTCAAGAACTACGACGGCTCCTGGACCGAGTACGGCAGCCTGGTCGGCGTCCCGATCGAGCTCGGCGCCAACAAGTAACCCTCAAGGCCTGAAGGACGGAAACGAAATATGTGTGGAGCGAAGGCCGGCGGCCCCGACGCCTCGACGATCAAGCCCGGTGAGACCACCATCCAGGGTCAGGTGACGAAGGACGGCGAGCCCGTGGTGGGCTACGTCCGTCTCCTGGACTCCACGGGCGAGTTCACCGCCGAGGTCCCCACCTCGGCGACGGGACAGTTCCGCTTCTACGCCGCGGAGGGCACCTGGACCGTACGCGCCCTGGTGCCGGGCGCCACGGCGGACCGCACGGTCGTCGCCCAGACGGGCGGCCTCGCGGAGGTCGCGATCGCCGTCTGACGGCACCCGCCGACGGCTGAAGGGCCGCACCCCCGGGTTGGACGCTCGGGGTGCGGCCCTTCGGCATGTGCGGGCCTACGCTGGACGTATGTACGCGCGACGGCGGCATGTCTACTTCGCCATGATGGGGACGTGCATCGGCCTCTTCGTCCTGGCCTGGGCAGTCGTGCGGCTCTGGTCGATTCCCGTGGCCGTGGGGATGTGCGTGGTGGCCATGGTGATCCCCCCGCTCGCCGCCATGGTGGCCAACCGGCGAGGCCCCGAGGACCGCTGGTGGGACGACCCGTCGGGGGACCCGAAGTCCGACGAGTGGTGGGACGAGCTGGACGGCAAGAAGCGGCGGCAGTAGAAAGGCGCTCATGGGGCGCACGCGACTGTCCAGCATCGTCTTCGACGTGAGCAACGCGAGCGACGCGCGGGAACTGGCCGGGTTCTACGGGCGGTTGCTCGAGTACGAGGTGCGCTCCGAGGAGCCGGACCGGGTGCTGACCTGACCGCCCGACGGCAGCGGCCCCGCGCTCGCCTTCCAGACCGAGACGGCCCGCGCCCTGGGGCTTGGCGCCACACTCGCCGACCACCAGCCGCAGGACGACGTACGGGTGCTGCTGGACCCGCAGGGCCACCCGTTCTGCCTGTGGGTGCGGACCGCCCCGTGACGCTCCGGACGCTTCAGGCGCCTCAGTAGACGAGCGCCTGGGTCCCGTCCGCCATCGCCTCCTGCACGAACACCTGGGCGCCCGCGATGCGTACGCCGTCCAGGACGTCCTTCTCCGTGATGTCCCGCCGGGCCGCGCACTGCGTGCACAGGGTGAGTTGCCCGCCGGCCAGGACCGAGTCGATCAGGTCGGGCAGCGGGGCGGCGTGCGGCAGTTCGAACTCGGCGGCGCGGCCCGGCAGCGCGAACCACGCGGACTCGCCGGTCAGCCAGAGCGAGACCTCCACCCCGCTGGCCACGGCAACCGCCGCCACGGTGAACGCCTGCGAGCAGCGTTCCGGGGCGTCCGTACCGGCCGTCACCTTGATCACGAGCTTCTTCGCCATGTCCGCATGGTAGTCCGGCCGTTGTCCGAATCGTGATCAAGCCCCGGGCAACCCCGTGAGCGGGCCATGGGTCTCCTGTGCGCGCGGATACGGAATCCACGCTTCGCGTTCTGTGGGGGGACGTCTTGGAAGTCTCGGAAGTACCGGAAAGACCCGAAGCAGCTGACGTACCTGTATCGGCTGACGTACCTGTACCGGCTGAAGCGCCTGTATCAGCTGATGCGCCTGTATTAGCTGAAGCTCCCGAGGCCGCGCCGTCGGCTTCGCGGCGGCGCGGGCGTACGACCTCGCTGATCGCCACGGCCGCCGTCCTCGGTGTCGTCGCCGGTACCTGTACCGGCTTTCTGATCCAGGCCGACCGCGAGCCAACCAGGCTGCCGTCCCTTTCGCAGCCCGTGGTCGCGCAGGCCAAGGGGAAGGGCCCCGAGCCGCTGTCGGCCGCGCGGGACCGCCGGGTCAGGACGGACGGCGACCTGCGCGAGCTGCTGCTCAAGCGGCCGGCCGGGGCGCGCGACACCGCGTACACGCCGGGCCACGACGGCTGGGTGGGACTCGCGGAGTACGCGGAGGGCTTCAAGCAGCCGGCCGGCGCCTTCAGCGGCGCGATCAGTGACGAGTTCCGCCGGTCCGCCGCCACCACCTGGCGCGTGGGCAGCACGTACAACGTCCGGGTCCAGCTCGTGCAGTACCGCCAGGAGGAGAACCTCGCCGCGGCCGACTCCGCCGCCGACCTCCAGTACTGGGCGGAGAAAGAGGCCGGCACCCGCAGCTGGACCGTCCCCGGTACGGGGGACGGCATGGCGTACGTCCACACGACACCGGACGCCAGGCCGGGCTATCAGCCGGTGTACTCGGCCGAGGCGCACGCCTGGCGCGGTGACATCGTCATGCAGCTCTGGGTGTTCGACACCAAGCCGATCCCCAAGGAGAAGATCATGGATCTGGCCGCGCGGCAGATGGGGCGGCTGTGAGCGAGAACCCTGTCGGGCAGAGCCCCGTCACCGGCGGGCTGATCGGGCCCGTCGAGCCGGCCGCCGCGGAGACGGTGGTCCTGCCGGAGGCCGGCACCGCCCCGAAGAAGCCCGTACGCCGTGGCCGTGTCGCCGCCGTCACGGGATCCGTGCTGCTGGCCGCCGCGGTCGTCGCCGGGACCGGCTACACCGTCGTGACCGTCAACGGCGCCGACCGTGACGCGGGCGCGCCCGTCTGGAACCTGCCCAAGGCGAAGAAGGAGGCCACGACGGAGACGGCCGCCTCTTCGGGGCTCGGCGGCATGCTCGTGCCGTACGAGACCGACGGCTTCACCCGGGGGCCGGACCTCGACGAGTTCGGCGCGGACGCGGAGCTGAGCGGCGCCCGGGCCACCGCCCTGCGCAAGGAGTCGCTGCGCGATCTGCCCCGCTCGCAGCGACTCCGGCTGGAGAAGCGGATCGACAAGCAGCGCATCAAGGGCATGGTGATGCGCAGCTACCTCAGCACGTCCCAGGCCGGTAACTCGACGCTCTACGCGGACAAGGCGTTCACGGTGAGCATGGTGCTGTCCCAGCTGGAGAGCCGGGCGGCCGTACGGGACATCTCGACGTTCCAGAACGAGTTCCTCACCGCCCTCGGCGTCCTGCGCAAGGGGCCGAAGGTCGAGGGACACAAGAACGCGCAGTGCTATCTGCCGCCGAAGGACGCGGACGAGAAGCTCGACGCGATGATCTGCTCCGCGTACCAGGGCGACGTGCTGGTCAGCGCCACGGCGTACGGAGCCAAGCCACTGAACGCCAAGGGCGTGGCGATGCTGCTCCGCACCCAGCTCGACCGCATCGCCGAACCGGGGGAGGCGGTATGACCGAGCAGACGGACACGCAGCCCCTCGCACCACCTGTACCCCCAGTTCCCCCTGTTCCCCCCGCTCCTCCCGTCAAAAAAGACCGCCGCGTCCTGCGTGCCGTGCTCCGGTGGAGCGCCGCCGTCGTGGTCTTCGCGGCCGTCGGGGCGGCGTCCGCGTACGGGATCGCGGCGATGGAGCGGACCGATGTGCCGGGGCTCGCGACCGCGTCGGACGGGCGGTGGGAGTACCCGGAGATCGTCAAACCGCCGCTGCCGTCCGGCAGCCCGGGACCGCTCGCCGAGGCGAACAAGGCCGGCACCCACTACGCCGACCTGCGTGCCCTCGTCCTGCCCGCCCCCGAGGGCGCGAAGGAGGACAGGACGCTGCGTGGCGAGGACGGCTGGCTGCCCGCGAAGACCTTCGTCGCGGAGTACGCCGGGAAGGACGACCGCGACACCGTGCGGCAGCTGCTGGCCGACAACGGCCTGCGGCACATCGCCGCCCGCGGCTGGACCACCCAGGACGGCACCCGCACCCGGATCTACCTGCTCCAGTTCGACACCGCGGCGGTCGTGGACGACCTCCTCTCCAGCGAGCTGACCGACTACGACGCCCCGCGGTACGCGCTGCGCGGCGCCGCGCAGCTGAGCCGGGACGAGAAGTTCCCCGAGTCCACCTGGGTCGAGGGCGTCGACCGCGCCGTGTTCGCGGAGACCAGGCCGTACGGGCGCGAACAGGACCGCCAGGCGTATCTCGGCGCCTCCGACACTCTCGCGGTCGTCGTGCAGTCCGGTGCGGGCGGCGCGAAGGCCGTGCCGTTCCAGCAGACGGTGACCCTCCAGAGCCAGATGCTGGGCTGAGCCCGGCAGGGCGTACCTCAAAGGCCCGGCAGGGCGTACCTCAAAGAGAGGGCCGGGCCCCACCCGACTAGAGTGGGGCCCGGCCCTGCACCGCCTTCACCGTGTCACCGAGGAGCACCCCGTGGAGATCTTCTTCGAAACCCTGCTGGTCCTGGTCTGCGTCGGCGTTCTCGCCTTCGCCGGGCTGACCGTGAAGAAGCTGTACCAGGGCCAGCGCTGACCTCCGTCACCGACCGAGTCACCGTCACGGCCGCCCCCCTTCCAGACGTACGAGACTGCTGAGCTGCTCATGATCGAGATCCCGTCCGACCTCCACAAGGACCTCGTCCCCCTTGCCTTCCTGCTGGGCAACTGGGCCGGCGCCGGCGTTCACGACTTCCCCGGCTCCGAGAAGTGCAACTTCGGGCAGGAGGTCAGCTTCACCCACGACGGCCGCGACTTCCTGGAGTACCACTCGCACACCTGGGTGCTCGACGCCGACGGGAACAAGGTCAGGCCGCTGGAGACCGAGTCCGGGTTCTGGCGCGTCGATGCCGCCCGCAAGGTCGAGGCCGTCATGACCCGCGACGACGGCGTCGTCGAGATCTGGTACGGCGAGCTGGCCGCCAAGAAGCCGCAGATCGACCTGGTCACGGACGCGGTCGCGCGCACGGCGGCCGCCGGTCCGTACAGCGGCGGCAAGCGCCTGTACGGCTACGTGAAGAGCGACCTCATGTGGGTCGGCGAGAAGCAGACCCCCGAGGTCGAGCTGCGCCCCTACATGTCGGCGCACCTGAAGAAGGTCGTCACCCCGGAGGACGTCGAGCGCTGGGCGAAGGCCCTGCCGGACGACATGCCGGACGACGGCATCGCCTTCTTCAAGTAGGAGTGATCGCCCTTCAGGTAGGAGTGATCGCTTCAAGCAGCCGTCGCTTTCCTCAAGTCGGCCTAGACTCTGTGGTGTGGTGAGCACCGACTGGAAGAACGATCTGCGGCAGCGCGGCTACCGGCTGACCCCGCAGCGGCAACTTGTGCTCGAAGCCGTGGACAAGCTGGAGCACGCGACCCCCGACGACATCCTCGTGGAAGTGAGGAAGACCGCGTCGGGGGTCAACATTTCCACCGTCTACCGGACCCTCGAGCTCCTGGAGGAGCTGGGGCTGGTCAGCCACGCGCACCTCGGGCACGGCGCGCCCACGTACCACCTCGCCGATCGCCACCATCACATCCACCTCGTGTGCCGGGACTGCACGAACGTCATCGAGGCCGACATCGGGGTGGCCGCCGAGTTCACCGCGAAGCTGCGGGAGACCTTCGGTTTCGACACGGACATGAAGCACTTCGCGATCTTCGGCCGGTGCCAGAACTGCGCACTCAAGAGTTCAACTACCAAGTCGTAGGCTTAGGCGTATGAAGAGCCCCCTGCTGTCCCTGCCCGGCGCCGTTCCCGCCGAGGGAGCGGACGAAGGCGTCGCAGCCCACTACGGTGACCTGTTCCGCGAACAGCGCGCCCTCGCGGGCGGCGCCGGTTTCGTGGATCTCTCGAACCGCGGCGTCGTCACGGTCACCGGCGAGGACCGGCTCAGCTGGCTGCACCTGCTGCTCACCCAGCACGTCAGCGAGCTCCCGGCCCACCGCGCCACCGAGGCGCTGATCCTCTCCGCGCACGGCCATATCGAGCACGCCCTGTACCTGGTCGACGACGGCACGACGACCTGGGCCCACGTGGAGCCCGGCACCCAGGAGGCGCTGATCGCGTACCTGGAGTCGATGAAGTTCTTCTACCGCGTCGAAGTCGCCGACCGGACGGGCGAGTTCGCGGTCGTGCACCTGCCGGCCGGTTCGATCGCCGACGTGCCCGCCGACGTCGTCGTACGGGAGACCGCCTACGGCCGTGACCTGTTCCTGCCCCGCGCCGAGCTGGAGTCGTACGCGGACAGGAGCGGCCCCGCGGCCGGGCTGCTCGCGTACGAGGCGCTGCGCGTCGAGCACCACCGCCCGCGGCTCGGCTTCGAGACCGACCACCGGACCATCCCGCACGAGCTGGGCTGGATCGGCAGCGCGGTCCACCTGGAGAAGGGCTGCTACCGCGGCCAGGAGACGGTCGCCCGGGTCCAGAACCTGGGCAAGCCGCCCCGCCGGCTCGTCTTCCTGCACCTCGACGGCAGCGAGGTCCACCTGCCGCCGCACGGCACCGAGCTGCGCCTCGCGGACGACGGCCCGGACGGCCGCAAGATCGGTTTCGTGACGACGTCCGTACGCCACCACGAGCTGGGCCCGATCGCCCTCGCCCTGGTGAAGCGGAACGTGCCGCTGGACGCACCGCTGGTGGCGGACAACACGGCGGCCGCTCAGGAAGTCGTCGTAGAGCCCTAGAGCCCCGGAGCCCCGGAACCGCAGAGCTTTGGAACCCTGAAGCTCTGCCCTAGTTCTCGATCAGTACGGTGAACGGGCCGTCGTTCGTCAGTGATACGCGCATCTGCGCACCGAACCGGCCCGTCGCCACCGTCGCGCCCAGCGCGCGGAGCCGGGCGACCACCTCGTCGACGAGGGGCTCGGCGACATCGCCGGGCGCGGCCGCGTTCCAGGTGGGGCGGCGCCCCTTTCGGGCGTCCCCGTAGAGAGTGAACTGGCTGATGACGAGCAGCGGCGCGTCGATGTCGCTGCACGACTTCTCGTCGGCCAGCATGCGCACCGACCAGAGCTTGCGGGCCAGCTGGGCCGCCTTCTCCTCGGTGTCGTCGTGCGTGACCCCGACCAGGACACAGAGCCCCTCGCCGTTGATCTCACCGACCGTCTCCGGCCCGTTCTCGCCTTCCACGACGACGCTCGCGCCGTCCACCCTCTGCACCACCGCACGCATGGGGGCCATCATGCCGTGCGGGTGAGCAGACCCCGTCAGGGGGCGTCAGGGGGTTTCCTTAATTAGCCTTAACCCGCCATCTGGGGCCGATCGGGGGCACTCGGTCACATAGCGGCCACTTGGAATGGCACGATGCTCCCACAATCCGGTCGAGGGGACGGTAGAGGCGGATGAGCACACCGATTACGAGTACCGGGCAGTTGCCCGGGGTCGGCACACACAGGCCGCCCGTGCAGCGCACGGACAGCCCCCTGCCCGCGGCTCCGCCCGAGCCCGATCTGTCCGTGCTGCGGCTGCCGGAGCTGCGCACGCTGCGCCGGGACGCCCAGCGGGACGAGGCCGACCTCAGCTATGTGCGGCGGCTGCTCCAGGGGCGTATCGACATCCTGCGGGCCGAGCTGGCGCGCCGCGGTGGGCTCGCGGCACCGGCGGGGGGCACGCCGGCGGGGGTCATGGAGCGGCTTTCGGAGATCCTCACGGACGCGCCCGCCCGGCAGCGTTCGTCGGCCCGCCATGTGACGGTGGGCACGCCGCACGGCGAGGAGCCCCGGCGACTGGCGTCCGAGATGCTCGCCGAGGTCGAGCTGTCGGACCTGGAAGCACGGACGGACGACGAGCTGGGCGCGGGAATGGGCCGCCTCGTGCGCTACGAGCGGCAGGTCTCCCGCAGCCGCCAGCAGCTCCAGCGCACGGCGGACGATTGCAGCGCCGAGATCGCCCGCAGGTACCGTGAAGGGGAAGCACAAGTAGACGACCTGCTCATGTGACAAGGCGGGCCCCGGCGATCCCGGGCCCGCCCGTGGCCACTGCGGCCCCGGGAATTCCGGCGGCCGCGGCGCCGGGCCCGGAGGGAGACCTTCGCGCCAGGCGGCCGGAGGGAGACCTCCGGCCCGCCCGGGAGACCGGGTCGGCCCGCCGCCCGGGCAGGTCCCGTCCCGTCCCGGAAGGCCACCGCCGATGTCCGCCCCTGCCACGCCCGCGATACCCGCCGCTCCCGCCGTGTCCGCCGTACCGCCCGTCCTCGCGGAGGTCGTGCGTTCCGGCTTCGTCGAGGGGCGGCACCGGGGGAGCCTGGTGCTGCTGGCCGCGGACGGCTCCGTGGAGCTGGCGCTCGGCGATGTGACGGCTCCCGTCTTCCCCCGCTCGTCCAACAAGCCGATGCAGGCCGCGGGCATCCTGCGGGCCGGCCTGGAACTGGACGGGGAGCGCCTCGCGATCGCGGCCGCGAGCCACTCGGGCGAGACCTTCCACCGGGACCTGGTCCAGAAGATGCTGGCCGAGCACGGGCTGAGCGCGGCGCAGCTCCAGTGCCCGCCGGACCTGCCGCTGGACGGGGTGGAGACCGAGGCGTACCTGGCCGCGGGCGCCGTCCGCGACCGCGTCACCATGAACTGCTCCGGCAAGCACACGGCGATGCTCGCGGTGTCCGCGCTGCGGGGCTGGCCGCTGGACTCGTACCTGGACCCGGCCCACCCCTTGCAGCAGCTGATCCACACCGTGGTGGAGGAGGCGGCGGGCGAGCCGGTCGCGGCGGTGGGCACCGACGGCTGCGGCGCCCCCCTCATGGCGATCACCCTGACGGGCCTGGCGCGCGCCTTCCGCTCCTTCGTGCTGGCGGCCGACGGCACCGCCGAACGCCGCGTCGCCGACGCGATGCGCGCCCACCCCGAGTACGTCGCGGGCACGCGCCGCCCCGACACCTGGCTGATGCGTGAGCTGCCGGGCGCCCTGTCCAAGATGGGCGCGGAGGCGGTCCAGGCGGTGGCCCTGCCGGACGGCCGGGCGCTGGCGTTCAAGGTGGACGACGGGGCGACGCGCGCGCTGGGGCCGGTTCTGGCGCGGGCGCTCGCTCTCATGGGCGTGGCCGCGCCGGTGGTGGCCCGGATCGGGGCGGCGCCGCTGCTCGGCGGCGGGCGCGAGGTGGGGGAGATCCGGGCGGCGTTCTGACCCCGGCCCGTCATGGGCGGCAGCACTCAGAGGACGGGACGGGGACGGGACAGGGAGGGCGGCCGGGGAGGCGGGGTGCAAAATTCCCGCGACACCCCATCGCCGTACGCCTAGCGTGACCGTATGAGCCGCCCCGACGACATCGACGTACGCCCGATCGCCGAGGCCGAGACAGCCGACTGGATCCGCGCCCTCAACACCGGTTTCCTGCGCTCCCCGGAGGTCTCGGAACGCGAGGTCGCGGACCGGAGCTCGTACCTCGTCCCGGCCCGCACCCTGGGTGCCTTCGACAACGGCCGCTGCGTCGCGACGTTCAGATCGTTCCCGCAGGAGCTCACCGCGGTGGGCGGCGCCTCCGTCCCCGCCGACGCGATCTCCAACGTCACCGTCACCGCCACGCACCGCCGCCGCGGCCTGCTCACCCGCATGATGGCCCAGGACCTCGCGGCCGCGAAGGAGCGCGGGGACGTCGTCGCCACCCTCATCGCCGCCGAGTACCCGATCTACGGGCGCTACGGCTTCGGCGCCGCCACCCACTCCACCGAGTGGACGATCGACGTGCCGAGGACCGGTCTCGACCCCCGCTGGTCGGGCCCCGGGGACGGCGGCCGCATCGACCTCGTCGACGGCGAGGACGTCCGCAAGGCCGGCCCGGAGCTGCACGAGCGGCTCAGGCGTACCCAGCCCGGCGCGGTCAGCCGCGACGAGCGCTGGTGGCAGGTCCACACGGGCGTCGTGCGCCTGGACCGCTCACCGTGGACGGAGCCCTTCTACGCCGTGTACCGCTCGGCGTCCGGCGAGGTCGAGGGCCTGGTGTCGTACGAGTGCGACGACCACTGGGGCGACGCCAAGCAGCCCCAGAACACGGCGAAGGTGAACTGGCTGATCGCGACGACCCCGGCCGCGGAGCGCGCCCTGTGGCACTACCTGTGCTCCATCGACTGGATCACGAAGGTCAGGACGGGCTGGCGGGCCCCCGACGACCTGCTGCCGCACTTCCTGCCCGATCCCCGCGCCGCCCGCGTCACCACGCACGCGGACTGGCTGTGGGTGCGGATCCTGGATGTCGTACGGGCGCTGGAGGCGCGTACGTACGACGGGTCGGGGACGCTCGTACTGGACGTCGTGGACCGGCACGGACTGGCCGGCGGGCGGTACCGGCTGACGGTGGGGCCGGACGGGGCGGTCTGCGAGCCGACCACGCGGGATGCCGGACTCACGCTGGACGTGGGCGAGTTGGCGGCGCTGTGGCTGGGCGACGCGTCGGCGGTGCGGCTGGCCGCGCTCGGCCGGGTGCGGGAACAGCAAGAGGGCGCCGCCTCCGTTGCCGACGCCCTGCTGCGAACGTCCGGGCGACCGTGGTGCCCGGACATGTTCTGATCCCGGGTGGGCGGTGCTCTCCTTCCGTGCGGGTGCCTGCCGGTTCGGGATCGCGTTCGTATCCGTAGCTATGCGGTTGTGGCTGTGCGGTGGTGCTCCCGTATGCGGTTGTGGCTGTGCCAGTGGTGCGTACGCCGTATGAAGTTGTGGCTGTGCGGGCCGACCGAGCTCCCGGCTCCCCTCCGGAAGGGAGCCCGGTCAGCGGGGCTGCCGGACGGTTGTCACGTGCGTCGCCCGCGATAACCAACCCTCGGAAGTGTGACCATGTTGCTCAAGTTGGCGACCAACTCCATTTGACTTATCTCCGATTGGGGACGTCTCATAACCACCTTTCACTGAACTGCCCAAAGATGGCGCGAAGTTGTACTGTTTTGTCGTGGACCCGGAACATGCCTCCGTCAAGGGGCGGAAGAGGTCACGACAGCCACAGGCGTCACATCGCGAGGTGGCCGACGAGCTGCGCAGCCGGATCAGGTCCGGAGTGCTGCGGCCGGGACAGCGCATGCCCACGCAGGCCAGGCTGGCGGACGAGTTCGGGGTGGAGCGTGGGGCTGTACGGGAGGCGCTGCGCATCCTTCAGGCGGAGCGGCTGCTTTCCAATGTTTCGAAGGGCAGCCCGGCGACCGTCGCTCAGAACATAGGCGGTGTGCCGACCGGGCCCGAAACTCCGCCGCAGCCCACGATGGTGGCGCTCGCCCCGCGGGTGTCGGCGGCCTTCGCGGTCCCGCACGTGGAGATAGACGCCCTGTGCCTGACCTCGGTCTCGCTGACGCTCGCGATGAGCGAGCCGTTGCGCGAGATTCACGCGGGACGTATAAAACCGGCCAAGGTCGATGTCCGGGTGCTGCTGCCGAGCCGCGAGATCGACCTGGCGTTCCCGGCACCCGTGGACGCGTCGCACAACGGCCGGCTCCAGCGCCGCTGGCTGACCCAGCGCAACGCCCAGGGGCAGGTGCTCCGGCACAACCTGCTGGCGCTGCGGGCCACGCACGGCGTGGACGTCCACGTGTCCTTCCGGGCCCTCCCCTTCACCCCGCCCGTGAAGCTCTACCTGCTGGGCGAGTCGGAGGCGCTGTTCGCGTACTACACGCTGACGCGGCGCGGCGAGGAGATCGACCACGAGTACCTGGAGATGTACGACGCCGAAGGCACGCAGTCCATGCTGTTCGCCTTCGCGCAGGGGGCGAGCCTGCGGGACACGACGTTCGTGGAGCAGTCGCACCTGTGGTTCAACGCGCTGTGGGAGACGATCAGTTCGGAACTGGAGTTCACGAACTAGGCGCTGTCACAGCGCGGGGCCGGCGACCGTCAGCGCGAGGACGACGGCGCCGATGGAGCTGCACGTGGGGTTCTTGGCCTTGACGCCGATGCTGAGCAGCAGCAGGCCGACGACACCGCTCGCACCGTAGCGCCACTGGACGATCTGCTCGAATCCGACGACGAAGACGGCGGTGAGGAGGGCGATGACGGGCATGGTGGTACCTCCTTCTGCGGGGTTGAGGTGGAGGCAAACCCTCCGCCAACTCTGCTAAGTTGGCAACCAACTATGGTGAAGTTATCCCCAGTTGGTACCTACTCATAAACAACTTTCAAACAACTGCCCATAGATGGACCGAAGTTGTAGCGTTTGGTCGTGACTCAGGAGAACGTTGCAGTGAACGGCAGCAGAAGGCTCTCGCCCCAGGAGATCGCCGACACCCTGCGGGACCGCATCCGCGCCGGCGACCTGAAGGCGGGCGACCGCCTGCCGACCCAGGCCGAACTGGCGGAGGAGTTCGGCGTGGAACGCGGCACGGTCCGCCAGGCCCTGCGCGCACTCCAGGAGGACGGCCTGCTGAGCAACGTCAGCAAGGGGAGCCCGCCGCGGATCGCGGAGGTCACGCCCACCCGTGACGAACCTCAGCCGACGATGGTGGGCCTGGCCCCCCGGCTCACGGCGGCGTTCGGGGTCCCGCACGTCCATGTGGACGCGGCCTGCCTGACCGCCGAGACGCTGATGCTGGCGCTCGGCGAACCGGTCCGCCAGATCCATGAGGGCCGGCTCCGCCCGGAGTCGATCGACGTCCGCATCCTGCTCCCGTCCCGCGACATCAACCTCGCGTTCCCGATCCAGGTCGACGGCCGCACCGAGGGCGACCCCGTCCACAAGCGCTGGCTGGAGCAGCGCAACGCCCAGGGGCATGTCCTGCGCCACAACCTCCAGGCCCTGCGCTCCTCGCACGGCATCGACGTCCGGGTGACCTTCCGCGCCCTGCCGTTCACCCCGCCGGTGAAGCTGTACCTGCTCAACGAGGAAGAGGCGCTGATCGCCTACTACATGCTGACGAAGCGGGAGGAGGAGGTGGAGAGCCGGACCCTGGAGATGTACGACGCCCTCGGCTCCAAGTCCCTGCTCTTCTCCTTCGAGAGCCGGGTGGGCCAGCGGGACGCCGCGTTCGTGGACCAATCCCAGAAGTGGTTCAACGCCCTCTGGGAAACCATCACGACGGACCTGACACTCTCTTAGTGACTTCTGATGCGACGCAGACTGAACTGGTGACAGCAGAGACCGAGAAACTGCGAGAACTGATCACGCGGGCCCGTTTCGTCCTCTTCGACTTCGATGGGCCGATCTGTCGGCTGTTCGCGGGGCACAAGGCGGAGCGGGTGGCGGTCGAGCTCGTGGAGTGGCTCGAAGGCCGGGGCCTGCACGCCCTGTTGTCGGAGACGGAACGCGAGGCTCTGGACCCGCACATAGTCCTGCGCGCGGTGGACCGCAGACACCCCGGCAGCGACCTGGTGGCCGAGCTGGAGGAACGTCTCACCAAGCAGGAACTCCGCGCGGCGTCCTCGGCCATGCCCACGGCGTACGCGGACCCCCTGATCCGCACCTGGACGGCGGTCGGCGCCCGACTCGCCATCGCCACGAACAACTCTCCGCGGGTGGCCCGCAAGTACGTGGCGAGCCGTGGCCTCAGCGCGTGCTTCGCCCCGCACATCTACGGCCGCACCCAGGACCTGCACCTTCTGAAGCCGGATCCGCACTGCCTCAACCGCGCGCTGAACGCGATGGGCGCCGCTCCGTCCGCGTCCTTGATGATCGGCGACACCCCTTCGGACTACTTCGCCGCACAGCGGGCGGGCGTTCCCTTCCTGGGCTACGCGCGCAACGACCGCAAGGAGAAGCTCCTGAAGGAGGCCGGCGCCGAGGAGATCGTGGGGTCGCTGGAGCTGGTGCTGCGCGTCCTCAGGGAGCAGTCCGCTTCCGCCCGGCCGTGAGCGCCCGCCGCCGCCGTCGGTGACCGGGGTGCTGCCCAGACGGTGCTGTAGCATGCCCGAACCGCGGGAGCAACCGCTCCGGGGCTTGCGCATGAAGGTGAACCCGCCGCAGCGCCGAACGACCTGACGCACGAGAACGTAGAGAAGAGTGGCGAGCCACTCGATGGGCCCAGTGAACCTGGTCTCCGGTCGTGCGGAGCGCATCTCGCGGTTATTTTGACCTCACCTTCCACCACCCCGCGCGACCCTCCAGGAGCGGCCAGTGGGCGCACCCCCCGTTCCCCGTCCTCCGGTCCGGGAACGAGCCGCCGACGTTCTTCCCGACAGCGCGTTCGACGCGTTCGTGCGCGTGGCGGCCGAGCGGGGGGTACCGAGCAGCGGACAGCACCACCAGAACTTCGTGACTCCGCTCGCCGAGCCGGTCGCGCGTCTCCTGGGGCGTGCGGCCGGGACGCCGGTGGTGGTGCGGATTCCCCGCGCCGAGGCGCTGCCCGTGGTGATCAGGACCTGGCGGGACGAGGCGGAGATCCTCGGCGCCCTCCACGGCGTCCTGCCCCATGTGCCCGAATGCCTCGTCAAGCGCGAGAACGCCGTGATCCACAGCTATGTGCCGGGCGTGCCGCTGTCGAGCCTCTGCGGCAACGGCAAACCGGTCGACGGCCTCATGCTCAAGGCGCTGGCGGGGCTGTTGGCCCGGATGGCGCAGGTGCGCAGGGAGGCCCTGCCGCCGCTGCCCGCCGACTGGCCCCGCAACGACAAGGACGGCCAGGCGTTCCTGCGTACCCTCGCGCACCTCGCCGACCGCCAGATCCGTCAGCCCAACTGGGCCGCCTACGGTGGACTGTTCGCGGCTCTGGGCGTCCCCGGAGACGCCCTCACCCGGCTGGCCGGGCGGGTTCCCGCGATGGCGCGTCGCCCGTACAGCCTTCTGCACACGGACCTCCACCGGGACAACGTGATCGTCCCCTACAGCGGCGACCCGCCACTGGTCTGCGTCGACTGGGAACTGGCGACGTACGGCGATCCCCTGCACGACCTGGCCACGCACCTCGTACGGATGCGGTACCCGGCCTTCCAGCGGGACGAGGTGATCCACGCCTGGGCCGACGCGATGGGGGCGACCCGGCCGGCGGCGGTGAACGGACTCGCGACCGACTTGCGCCACTACGTCGCCTTCGAACAGGCGCAGTCGGTGTTTCCCGACGTCATCCGGGCGGCGCGGTCGCTGACGGACTCGCGCGACGAGAAGAGCCTGGACGCCGCCACGGCCGAGGTGCACAGGGCTCTTTGGACAGCCGCGGAACCACTCGGGCTGGCGCAGGTCCCGGGTACCGCCGAGATCCGGGGGGCCCTCTACCGGTGGCAGGCGTCGTCGCCTCAGCGGAGCCCCGGCGCCCGGCGCGCCACGATCGGCTGGGTACCGGACAGACGCGTCCCGGAACACCCCGAATTCCCCCACCCCGCGGTGCTCTCCGCCCTGATGGCGGAAGGGGCGGCGCCGGCGGCCCGTGTGTTCAAGGGCACCGCGCACCTGAACTCGGTGGTCCGGGTGCCGGGGGTCGGCTTTCCCGTGGTGGTACGGCGCAGGCTCGCGTCGGTCTGCCGGCGCGAGCCCAGCTTCCTCAGCGAGCACGCGGTGCTGCGGGCCATCGAGTCGTCCCGGGTCGCGGTGACGGCGCCGCGGGTCCTGGCGCTGGGCGAGAGCGCTGAGCGGGATCCTTTCGCCATCCACACGTATGTCGGTCCGCCCGACGGTGACCAGCCCCCCAACCATCCGGTGCACGGTCTGCTGCCGCACGAGGCGGACGGACTCGTCGACCAGCTCTGCGCCCTGACGGACGTCGACCACGGCGCCCTGGACCCGATGGCGGGCGAGCCCGACTTCTACACGTGGCTGAGCGGGCAACTGGTCGGGCTGGTCCGCGGGCTGCCGAGGGAGTCGCAGCAACTGGCGCGTCTGCTGGGCCTTCCGGACGCGGCTCGGCTGGGGCAGATCCTCGCCCGGCACGAGGTGACGCCCAGGTCACCGTCCTTGCTGCACGGAGACCTGAACCCCTGGAATCTCGTACGCCGGCCCGACCGGTTCGCGCTCACCATCATCGACTGGGAGATGGCGATGGTCGGCGACCCGCTGTACGACCTGGTCCGGCACCTGCACCTCACCCCGACCCGGCCGGAGATCCGCGACCGCATGTTCCGCCGCTGGGAACGCGGACTCGCCCCCACCCACACGAAGGACTGGCAGCGGGACTGGCGGGTCTACCGGTGGATCGAGATCGTCCGCTCCGCCTATGTGGACCTCGACCGGCTCGTCACCGGCGCGGGCCTCGACGCCCCCAACGTGCGCAGGGCGGTCAGCTCGTACGCGATGACCCTGCGGGCCGCGACAGCCTCGCTGGGACTGCCCCTCGGCCGGCTGTCGCAACCCTGCCTCGCCCGCGCCCTGCCGGACGGCGGCCGGGGCGGCACCGGACCGGCCGGGCTGCCCGTGGGCGGGTGACGTACCGGCGGAGCGCCGACTGTGTGACTGACCGCGTGACCGACCGCGCGGCGGAGCGCTACCTGCGCAGCAGCACCTTCCCCGCGGACTGCCGCCCCTCGATGGCGGCGTGCGCCTCGGCGGCCTTCTCCAGCGCGAACACCTCCCCGACCACCGGCCGCAGCCGCCCCGCCGCGGCTTCGGCCAGCGCGCCGGCCGTCAGGCGCGACAGGTCGGCCGGACCGAACTGCACGTCCCCGATGCCGAAGAGGGTGATGCCGCGCCGCCCCGCCTCGTCGGGATCGAGGGCGGCGAAGCCCCCGGACGGCGCCCCGTGTGCCGAGAACCGCCCGCCGTCGGCCGTCAGCGTGAACGCCGCGGCCCCCAGCTCGCCCCCCACTCCGTCCAGCACCACGTCCGCCGCCCCGTCCCCGCCCAGCGCGTGGCGCGCCCGCGAGGGCCAGTCCGCGAGCGTCGCGTCCACCACCTCGTCCGCCCCCAGCTTCCGCACCAGCGCCACCTTCGCCTCGCCCCGGGCCACTCCCACCACCCGGGCGCCCCGCGCGTGCGCCAGCTGGACCAGCAGCGTGCCCATGCCGCCCGACGCGCCCAGGATCAGGACGCGGTCCGTCTCGGTGACGGTGGTCAGTTCCAGCAGGCCCGTCGCCGTCACGCCGTCATGGACCAGGGCCGCGGCGGTCAGCAGGTCCAGGGCGTCGGGGACCGGCGTCAGGGACGAGACCGCCGCCACCGCCCGTTCCGCGTAGCTCCCCGTCACGAACGACGTCACCCGCCGGCCCAGCCACTCGGCCGGGACGTCCGGACCGAGCGCGCCCACCACCCCGGACACACCGCCGCCCGGCACGTACGGCGGTTCGGCCGGGAAGAACTCCCGGCCCCAGCCGGACCTCAGCTGGGTCTCCACGAAGATCGTGTCCGTGTACGCGACCTCGATCACCACCTCGCCCGGGCCGGGTACCGGGTCGGGCAGGTCCACCGGGACCAGCACCTCCGGGCCGCCGAACTCCTTCACCTGTGCCGCACGCATCGCCGTCTCCTCACGCTTCACGATCGGTTACGCCGTGCAGTCTTCGACCTCAAGCGAGGTTGAGGTCAAGCGGCGGCCCGCGCGGTGGTGCGTAGGCTCGGGGCATGGGTGAGATCGGGCTGCGTGAGCGCAAGAAACAGCGGATGTACCAGGCCGTGTCGGACATCGCCATCGGGCTGTTCCTCGAGAAGGGGTTCGACGCCGTGTCCGTGGCCGAGGTCGCCGCCGCCGCCGAGATCTCCAAGCCCACTCTCTTCCGGTACTTCCCGGCCAAGGAGGACCTCGTCCTGTACCGGTTCGCCGATCACGAGACCGAGGCCGCAGGGGTGGTCGGCAGCCGGGGCGAAGGGCAGTCGCCCGTCGCCGCGCTACGGGCGCACTTCCTGGACGGACTCGCCCGGCAGGATCCCGTCACCGGGCTCAACGACCGTCCGGGCGTCCTCGCCTTCCACCGGCTGCTCTACGGGACGCCGGCCCTCGCCGCCCGCCTCCACGGTTACCTGGAGCGGTCGGAGGGCGCGCTCGCCGCGGCCCTCGGCGGCGACCTCGACGCCCGGCTCGCCGCCGGCCAGATCGTCGCCGTGCAGCGCGTCCTCGCGCTGGAGAACTGGCGCCGGGTGGCGGGCGGGGAGCGGGCGGCGGACGTCCACGCCGACGCCGTCGCCGCGGCCGAGCGCGCGTTCGGGCGGCTGGCGGACGGGCTTCCCTCGTACGCCTGAGACGAACGCCTGAGAGGAATGCCTGAGACCCGTTCCTGGGGCGAACGCCTGAGACGACGTGGCCACAGCGTGTGCGACCTGGTTAAAAATGTTACTCGGTAACGTTATTCCGCTATCCTCCCTGGAATGACGTCACCCGACCCCGCCCTCCACCACGCCCTCACCCGCGAACGCGCCTACCACGACACGTGCCGCACCGCCCTCGCCGCCATGGTCGAAGGCGCCGACGAGCACGTGATCACCGGCGAGGACGTCTCCGCCTCCGGTGCCGACGCCGAAGTCCTCGGCCACCGGCTCCGCAGCCGCGCCAAGCACATGCGTGAACTCCCCGAAGGCCCCCTGTTCTTCGGCCGGCTCGACTTCGCCCCGGACAGCGGCGACCGGGAACACGCCGGGCAGAGCTACCACCTCGGCCGCCTCCGCATCACCGAGCACCCCGCCGCACCGCCCCTCGTCGTGGACTGGCGCGCCCCCGTCTCCCGCGCCTTCTACCAGGCGAGCGCCCGCGCCCCCCAGGGCGTCGCCGTCCGCCGCCGCTTCGGCTGGGCGCCCGGCAGCCGCGGTGACACCGCCGATCTCACCGGCCTGGAGGACGAGCACATCGGCGCCGAACAGCACGCCCCCAGCCGCATCCTCACCCACGAGATCGAACGCCCCAGGCTCGGCCCCATGCGTGACATCGCCGCCACCATCCAGCCCGAACAGGACGACCTCGTACGCGCCGACCTCGCCACCTCCGTCTGTGTGCAGGGCGCCCCGGGCACCGGCAAGACCGCCGTCGGACTGCACCGGGCCGCGTACCTCCTCTACACCCACCCCCAGCGCATCCGGCGTGGCGGACTGCTGATCCTCGGCCCCAACCGCACCTTCCTCTCCTACATCGCGGAGGTGCTCCCCGCCCTCGGTGAGACCGGCGTACGCCAGTCCACCGTCGCCGACGAGATCGGCGCCCGCCACCGCGTCACCGCCGTCGACGACGAACGCACCGCCGTCGTCAAGCACGACCCGCGGATGGCGGAGGTGCTGCGCCGCGCCCTGTACGGCCGGATCGGCACGGCCGCCGACTCCCTGACCGTGCCCGACGGTTCGTACCGCTGGCGGGTCCCGGCCGACGCGCTGGCGCGGATCGTCGAGGACGTACGGACCGAACAGCCGCCGTACGCCGTCGGACGGGAGCGGGTGCGTACGCGGGTCGTCGGCCGGATCCAGGCGCAGGCCGAACGGCGCGCCGGGCCGCGTACGCACGCATGGGTGCGGAAGATCGAACGGGCCCGGCCGGTCAGCGCGTACGTCGACGCCGTCTGGCCCAGGGTGCGGGCCGAGGAGGTGGTCGCCGGACTGCTCGCCGACCCGGACGCGCTCGCCGCGGCGGCGGAGGGGGTCCTCGACGCGGACGAGCAGCGGGCGCTGCTGTGGACCGGGCCGCCGCGCTCGTACCGGTCGGCGCGCTGGTCGGCCGCCGATCTCGTGCTCCTCGACGAGGTCGCGGGGCTCATCGAACACCCGGAGGGATACGGGCACCTGGTCGTCGACGAGGCGCAGGACCTCTCGCCGATGGAGTGCCGGGCGATCGCCCGGCGGGCGGTCTTCGGATCGCTGACGGTGCTCGGGGACCTCGCCCAGGGCACGACTCCGTGGGCGGCCCGCGACTGGTCCGAACTCCTCCCGCACCTGGGCAGGCCCGACGCGCACGTGGTCCCGCTGACCACCGGTTTCCGGGTACCGGAGGCCGTCGTGGGGCTGGCGAACCGGCTGTTGGAGCGACTCGATGTGGCGGTGCCCGCCGCCCGTTCACTGCGCCGGGACGGCGAGTTGAGGATGCGGCGGGTCGGGGAGGCGGCGGAGGTGGCGGCAGCCGTGGCCGAGGCCGTGCGCGAGGCCCTCGCCCATGAGGGCTCCGTCGGGGTCATCGCGGCCGACGCGGACGTCGCGGCCGTACGGGAGGCGCTGTCCTGCGCCGGGCTCGAGCCGGCCGGGCCCGACCGGCTCGGCGCACGGGTCACGGTGGTGCCCGCCACCGTCGCCAAGGGACTCGAGTACGACCATGTGGTCGCCGTCGAGCCGGCCGCGATCGCGGAGGCCGAGTCGCGCGGGCTGCACCGGCTGTACGTGGTGCTGACCAGGGCGGTCTCACGGCTGGACGTCGTGCACGCGCGCCCGCTGCCGTGGTGATCACCGGCGCCCTGCTTCAGCTGCGCGCCGAGCCGAGGGTCAGGCTCAGACGTGCGGCCGGCGGAGGCCGGCCGAAGCCGCTTCGATCACCTCGTCCAGGACGGTCCGGGACCGGATCAGATCGTTGATCATGCGGTCGATGCGGTCGCGTTCCCCGCTGAGGTCCGCGACCAGCCGCGGTGTGGCGACCTCGGACGGTCCGCCGTCCGTGTCCCGCATGCAGGGCAGCAGCTCGGCGATCTTCTTGCTGTGCAGGCCCGCGGCGAAGAGTTCCTGGATGAGGATGACCCGGTCGACCGCCCGGTCGGGGAAGTCGCGATGGCCGCCGGGGGTGCGGTCGGCCGCCAGCAGGCCCTGCTTCTCGTAGTAGCGGAGCGACCGCTCGCTCACGCCGGTCCGCTCGGCCAGTTGCCCGATCCGCATTCCCCACCTCGCAGGCGTCCGAAGGCACTTGAAGCTGACACAGGTGTCAACTTCTACCGTACCCGCATGACGAACACAGCCGCGGGAACCGCCTCCGCCTCCGCCCTCTTCGAGCCCGCGCGCCTCGGCCCCCTGGACCTCCCCAACCGCCTGGTGATGGCCCCGATGACCCGCAACCGCGCCTCGGCCGACGGCGTACCGCAGCCCCTCATGGCCACGTACTACGCCCAGCGCGCCTCGGCCGGTCTGATCATCGCCGAGGCCGCGACCCCGAACGCCGTCGGGCAGACGTACCCGAACATCACCGCGATCCACGACGCGACGCATGTGGCCGGCTGGCGGGGTGTCACGGACGCCGTGCACGCGGCCGGCGGCCGGATGTTCCTGCAACTCCAGCACGGCGGCCGGGTCGGACACCCCGCGACCAGCGGACTGACCCCGGTGGCCCCCTCGCCCGTCCCCCTGCCCGAAACGATCTTCACCCCGTCCGGGCACCGCCCCTCCGTCGTCCCGCGCGAGATGACGGCGGCCGACATCCGTACGACCGTCGCCGACTTCGCAGCCGCCGCCCGCAACGCGATCGACGCGGGCTTCGCCGGGGTGGAGGTGCACTCCGCCAACGGCCATCTGCTCCACCAGTTCCTGGCGACCAACACCAACCGCCGCACGGACGCGTACGGCGGTTCGGTCGCCGCCCGCATCCGCTTCGCGGTCGAGGTGACCGAGGCCGTCGCCGACGCGATCGGGGCCGAACGGGTGGGCGTACGCATCTCGCCCGGGACCACCGTCAACGGCGTCGAGGAGGACGACACCGAGCTCCTCTATCCGGCCTTCGTGGAGGCGCTGGCCGCTCTCGGCCCGGCGTACCTGCACCTCGTCCACGCCGACCCGGACCAGCCGCTGTTCCGGCACATCCGGGAGAACTGGCCGACGACGCTGATGGCCAACCCCGTTCTCGGCCCCGAACTCCCCGCCGACGGCGGCGCCCACGCGGCCGGCCGCCTGCTGACCGCGGGCGCCGACCTGATCGCGCTCGGGCGCCCCTTCCTGGCCAACCCCGACCTGGTGACGCGGCTGCGCACCGGCGCCCCGGTCAATCCCGTACGGGACCGGTTCATGATGTACGTGGGCGGGGAGCGGGGTTACACGGACTATCCGACGCTCACCGTCGCGTGATCCGTCGCCGCCGGCTCCCTGGCCGCTTCGCTCAGGCGGCGAAGCCGAGCGCCAGCGATCCGATCACCGGTGCCGCGTAGACCAGCGGGAACGGGATGTGCGCGTACCAGCGCGCCCGCGCCACGGTGACGACGGCACCGGTGAAGTACAGCACCAGCCCGATCCCGGCCAGGACGCCGACGACCGGCACGAAGAGGCCGGCCAGCAGGCCCGCGGCCCCCGCCGCCTTGGCCGCGCCGAGCCAGGGCCACCACGCCGCGGGAACGCTGTAGTCGGTCAGCGCTTCCACGACCCACTTGGCGCGGAAAAGGACGGCGTAGGCCGAATAGCCCGCCATGGCAGCGGCAAGAAGAGTGACGACAACGTGTGCGATGGACATCGGAATGCTCCTCGTCGGACGGCATCCGGCGGGGCTCGCCCCGGTCGGCTGCGGTGAGTTCGTCACTCCTCTGACCCGGCGTGGCGCGCGAGTGTGACGGGACGGACGGAGGATTCTTCAGACGGCCCACCGTGCCCTCACGCCACCGAGTCACCGCCCGGCTCACGGTCGCGCGTGGCGTGGCACACTTTTGCAAGCGGGTGCTTGCAATTGTTAGCGGGGGTGTGCAAGGTGGACACATGGCATCGCTCAACGTCGGCAATCTCGGTGAGTATCTGCGCGAGCAGCGGCGCAGCGCGCAACTGTCGCTGCGGCAGCTCGCCGACGCCGCCGGGGTGTCCAATCCGTATCTGAGCCAGATCGAGCGCGGGCTGCGCAAGCCGAGCGCGGAGGTGTTGCAGCAGGTCGCCAAGGCGCTGCGGATCTCCGCCGAGACGCTGTACGTGCGGGCCGGCATTCTCGACGCCGAGCGGGACCGGGACGAGGTGGAGACACGCGCCGTCCTCCTCGCCGATCCGACGCTGAACGAGCGGCAGAAGCAGGTGCTGCTCCAGATCTACGAGTCCTTCCGCAAGGAGAACGGATTCGAGATCGGCACGGCGGACGAGGACGCTCCGACGAACGCTCAGGGCAGAGCGGACGCCCAGGACACCCCCGTACGCGGCCCCCGCACGGCCGGCGGCAGCGATGCCGATCCGCAGCAGGCCGCCGGCTGAGCGGAGGACCGGCACATCGGGCGGCCGACCGCGGATCGAAAACCCTCAACCGAAAGCCAATCCGGGAGGACCATCACCATGGCCATCACCGAAGACCTGCGTAAGACCCTCAGCGACCCGACCCCGCTCTACTTCGCGGCCGGCACCGCCGACCTGGCCATCCAGCAGGCCAAGAAGGTGCCGGGCATCGTCGAGCAGCTCGCCGCCGAGGCGCCGGCCCGCTTCGAGGCCGTGCGCAGCACCGACCCGAAGGCCGTGCAGGAGAAGGCCACCGCCCGCGCCAAGGAGGCGCAGGAGACCCTGCAGAGCAAGGTCACGGGGTTCATCAGCACGCTCGACACCGATCTGAAGAAGATCGGTGAGTCGGCCCAGGACTTCGCCCTGCGCGGTGTCGGCGTCGCCGCCGAGTACGCGGTCAAGGCCCGTGAGACGTACGAGAAGGTCGCCGAGCACGGCGAGCAGGCCGTGCGGACCTGGCGCGGCGAGGCCGCCGAGGAGATCGAGGAACTGGCCATCGCCGTCGAGCCGAAGGCGGAGCCGGTCGAGGTGAAGGACGACAAGCCCGCCACGGCCGCGGCCGAGCCCGCCGCCAAGAAGGCCTCGGTCCCGGCCCCGGCCGAGCCGAAGAAGGCCCCGGTGCGCAAGCCCACGGCGAAGAAGACCACGCCGCCCGCGAAGTAAGCGGCGGTGGCGCACACGAGCAGCACGGAACGGCCGGGCACCCTTGGGGTGTCCGGCCCGTTCTACGGGTACGGTGACCGCGTAGGTGTCGGTGGGAACGGGCGGTGGGCAGCATGCTGATGTTGGGCTTCGCTGGGTTCATGGGAGTGCTGAAGATCGTCCTGATGGCCCTCGCCGCGTTCGGGCTGTTCGACGCGGCGTTCCGGCGCGAGGACGCGTTCCGTGCCGCCGACAAGCAGAACAAGTGGTTCTGGCTGCTGATCCTCGCGCTCGCCCTCGTGGTGAGCTGGCTGTTCTCGATCCTGTCGTTCCTGCCGATCATCGGCGTCATCGCCAGCATCGTCTACATCGTGGACGTCCGGCCCGCGCTCCGGCAGGTCTCCGGCGGCGGCCGGGGCGGTCGCCGCGGCTCCAGCAGCGACGGCCCGTACGGCCCGTACAACGGCGGCCGCTGACGTCCGGGCCTGAGCCCTCTGCGGGGGCCCGGCCCTCTGGTTCGAGGGCCTGCCCCGCTCAGCCGACGCGGTCCAGCAGCAGGACCGCGACGTCGTCCGTCAGCTCTCCGCCGTTGAGGTCGCGGACCTCGTTCACCGTGGCCCGCAGCAGTTCCTCGCCCGTCAGGCCCTCGGCCAGCCGGCGGCGGACCAGTTCCACCATGCCGTCCTGGCCCAGCCGCTCCTTGCCCTGGCCGATGTGACCCTCGATCAGGCCGTCGGTGTAGAGCATCAGGCTCCAGGCGGCGCCCAGCTCCACCTGCATACGCGGCCAGCGGGCATGCGGGAGCAGCCCCAGCGCCGGGCCGTTGTTCTCGTACGGCAGCAGCTGGGCGGGCCGGCCCGGGCGGGCGATCAGCGGGGACGGGTGGCCGGCCAGGCACAGGCCCGCGCGGCGGCCGTCCGGTGCGATGTCCACCGTGCACAGCGTCGCGAAGATCTCGTCGTCCGACCGCTCGTGCTCCAGCACCTGCTGGAGCGTGGAGAGCAGCTCGTCGCCGCACAGGCCGGCCAGCGTCAGCGCCCGCCAGGCTATGCGCAGCTCCACGCCGAGCGCGGCCTCGTCGGGGCCGTGCCCGCAGACGTCGCCGATCATGGCGTGCACCGTGCCGTCCGGCGTCCGGACGGTGTCGTAGAAGTCGCCGCCGAGCAGCGCCCGGGAGCGCCCGGGACGGTAGCGCGCGGCGAACCGCAGCGGGGAGCCGTCCAGGAGCGGGGTGGGCAGCAGACCGCGCTCGAGGCGCCGGTTCTCCTGCGCCCGCAGCCTGGACTCGGTCAGCCGTCGCTCGGCCGTGTCCGACCGCTTGCGCTCCACCGCGTACCGGATCGCGCGGCTCAGCAGCCGCCCGTCCAGCTCGTCGCGGAAGAGGTAGTCCTGGGCGCCGACGCGCACCGCCTCGGTGCCGCGCTCGGTGTCCCCGGACGCGGTGAGCGCGAGTACGGCGTGCCGGGGCGCGATCTTCAGCACGTGCTTGAGCGTGGCCAGCTCGTCGTCACTGTCGGCGGACCGGCCGGGGGCCGGCAGCGCGAGGTCCAGCAGGATGCAGTGGACGTCGTCGGTGAGCAGCCGTCCGGCCTCGGTGAGGTTGCGGGCGGTACGGATACGGATGGGCTGGCCCGCCGAGTCGAGCATCTCGGGCACGATCGGCGAACCACCCGGGTCGTCCTCGATGACGAGCAGAGTGAGATTGGCGGGTGTGGTGCCGACGGGGGAGCCGGCGCGGTCGACCGGGGCCTTGGCGTGGCCGGCCGGTCCTTCCGGGAACGGGCGGCCGGCCTGCGGCACGGTCTGAGCCTGACCACACTCCGCGGCCGGGATCGCTCTCTGCCGCGGTACGGGTACGGGCATCGTCTGGGTTCCTTCCCTCCCCCCGAGGGCATGGCGGGGCGAGGGACCTCGACCCACCGACGGGGACCATAGCGGTAGCAGCCGCCGCAGCGGAATGCTCGGCGGGGTGCGGTACGGCAATCGGCCACCGTCATATGCCGCGTTCCGTAACGCATTTGGACAGGATGGGCCTCGGCCGGGGATGACGAAGGTCACGTGACCGGAGGTTTGGGCGGCGGAGTGGGGTGCGCTGGGTCACGTGCGCTGCGTCACGCTCCGCGGGTGGCGCGGGTGGCGCGGGTGGCGCGGGTGGCGCGGGTGGCGCGGGTGGCGCGGGTGGCGCGGGTGGCGTCCGCCGGCGTGCGGGTCGATCGTCCCGCGGGGCTGTCCTCCGTCGCCCGACGGGCTTGGTGTGCCGTCGGTGGACTCCGGTCGGTGCGTCGGCCTCAGCCCGCGTCCGGGCGTACGACCCCCAGAATCGGCATCGTTCCCGCTCCTGTGATCGTCACCGTCCGGCCGGGGCGCGGGGCGTGCACGATCGCGCCGTCGCCCACGTACATCCCGACATGGCTGGCGTCGTCGAAGTAGATGACCAGGTCACCGGGGCGCATGTCCTTCACGTCGATGTGCCGGAGCTGCTTCCACTGCTCCTGCGAGGTGCGCGGAATCCCGTTGCCCGCGGCCGCCCAGGCCTGTGACGTCAGCCCCGAGCAGTCGTACGTCTTCGGGCCCTCGGCCCCCCATTCGTACGGCTTGCCGATCTGGGCGGTCGCGAACCGCACGGCCTTCCTGCCCTGCTCGGACGCCTTGGTGTTGATCTCGTCGAGGACGCCGGAGTCGAGCCAGGCCGTCTGCGCCTTGGCCGCGGCCGCCGCCTCCAGCTTCGCCAGCCGCTCCTTCTCTTCCTTCTCGAGCTGGGACTCCAGCTTCTCGGCGGCGGCGATCTGCTTCTTGACCTTCTTCTTGGCCGCGGCCTTGTCCTTGCGGTTGGCCTCCAGCCGCTTCCACTGGGCGGAGGCGTCGCGCGCGTACTGCTGCAAGTCCTCCTGCGTGCGCGTCATCTCGGCGAGCAGGCCCTTGGTCGCGTGCTCGCCCTGCCGCACCCGGCCCGCCCCGTCCAGGTACGCCTGCGGGTTCTCGCTCAGCCACAGCCGGGCCTCGGGCGGCAGGCCGCCGCCGCGGTACTGGGCCCGGGCCGCGGCGCCCGCGCGGTCCTTCAGGTCGGCCAGCTTCGCCTGACCCTTGACGATCTCCCGGGCCAGCTCGACGATCTGCCCCGACTGCTTCTGGGTGTCCTCCTCGGCCGCGTTGTACGCGTCCGTGGCCACCGCCGCGTCGTGGTAGAGCTTCTCCAGCTTTCCGCGGACCTCTTCAAGTTCCTTGTCGGCAGCCGGGGTTGGGCTGCCGGAGGGGGTGGGGGCCGGAGTCGGGGTCGGTTTCGACGGGCTCGCGTGGGCCGCGCCGGGTGCGCCGAGCACGGTGACCGCGCAGACCAGGGCGATGGCTGCCATGGTCAGGGTCCGCTTGCCGGTTCCCATACCTCTCCCCAAAAGCTGATTTACCGTCAGTAACTTACGGGTGCCTGGGGGATCGTGCCATGTCGACGCGCAGAACGACAGAGCCCGGACTTGGTGGCGCAGAAACTCCCTCCCCCCATTCCCCACTTCGCATGTCGATCTCCCCGCCCATGTGACGAACGACTCAGGGAGATCGTTCCCCGCAGGTCAGACGGGGTGTGTGGGGCTCGGGTCCACCCAACTGGCGTCGCGCGGGCCCTCGCTCAGCCCCGCGGAGCCAACGACTCCCACGTCACCGTGACTTCGCCCTGGCGCCACCGCCCGGCGTCGTCCGTCACCGGCCAGTCCGCCGTCAGCGCGCGGACCGCACGGATCCAGCGCTGGCGTGCGCCGTACGAGGCGTAGGGAGCCGCGGCCGCCCAGGCGCGGTCGAAGTCACGCAGGAACGCGTGCACCGGTTCGCCCGGAACATTGCGGTGGATGAGTGCCTTCGGCAGTCGTTCGGCCAGATCGGACGGGCGGTCCAGGGAGCCGAGGCGGGTGGCGAAGGTGACCGTGCGCGGGCCCTCGGGGCCGAGCGCGACCCAGACATGGCGGCGGCCGATCTCGTCGCACGTGCCCTCGACCAGCAGGCCGCCGCGGGAGCCGGTCGCCGGGTCGGCGGGCGCGAGCCGGGCGCACAGCCGCTCCCAGACCGCGGCGACCTGGTCCTCGTCGTACTGCCGCAGCACGTTCGCCGCGCGGATCAGCGTCGGCCGGCCCGGCACCGGAACCTCGAAGCCCCCGTGCCGGAAGACGAGCCCCTCGCGCTCGTAGGGCCGGGCGGCCGCGACCCTGGCCGGTTCGATCTCGACGCCGACCACGCGCGCGTGGGGCGCGACGGTGCGCAGCCGCAGCAGCAGTTCGACCGCGGTCCAGGGGGCGGCCCCGTAGCCCAGGTCGACAGCCACCGGGTCGGCGGCGCGGCGCAGTTCGGCGCCGTGTGCCGCCGCGATCCAGCGGTCCATGCGGCGCAGGCGGTTCGGGTTCGTGGTCCCGCGCGTCACCGTTCCCACGGGGCGGGAGGCTGCGCGGGCTGTCATGGGTACGAGGGTATGCGGCCCCGGCTTCCGGGACGTCCGGCGTTCACGCACCCTTTCGTCGAACGGTTGAGCGATCCGCGGTAATGATTCGGCAAAGATGAGCAAAGGGGAAATGGAGCGGCTCGCTCCGGCGTTCGCATGTCTTGGAGGGCGCTCCACGCCGTCCCGACCGGCATGCCCGCAGCGAGGAGGAACGCCACGTGAGCCAGTACGCCAGCAGGCTCGGGCGTCGCTCCCCGGCGGCCCCCACGCGGCGCAGGATGCTCCGCAAGCCCCGGCGCGTCGCCATGCTCTCCGTGCACACGTCGCCGTTGCACCAGCCCGGCACGGGCGACGCCGGCGGCATGAACGTCTACATAGTGGAGCTCGCCCAGCGCCTCGCCGCGATCAACATCGAGGTCGAGATCTTCACGCGCGCGACGACCGCCGCCCTCCGGCCCACGGTCGAACTCAGCCCCGGCGTCCTCGTGCGGCACGTCGACGCGGGCCCCTACGAAGGCCTCGCCAAGGAGGACCTCCCCGCCCAGCTGTGCGCCTTCACCCACGGCGTCATGCAGGCGTGGGCCGGTCACCGCCCCGGCTACTACGACCTCGTGCACTCCCACTACTGGCTCTCCGGCCATGTCGGCTGGCTCGCCGCCCAGCGCTGGGGCACCCCCCTGGTGCACGCCATGCACACCATGGCCAAGGTCAAGAACGCGGCCCTCGCCGAAGGGGACACCCCGGAGCCGGCCGCGCGTGTCATCGGCGAGATGCAGATCGTGGCCGCCGCGGACCGGCTCATCGCCAACACCTCCGAAGAGGCCGACGAACTCGTACGTCACTACGAGGCCGAACGCGGCAAGGTCGCCGTCGTCCACCCGGGCGTCAACCTGGACCGCTTCCGCCCCGCCGACGGCCGCGCCGCCGCCCGGGCCCGGCTGGGCCTCCCACAGGACGCCCTCATCCCGCTCTTCGCGGGCCGCATCCAGCCCCTCAAGGCCCCCGACGTGCTGTTGCGCGCGGTCGCCGTGCTGCTCGACGAGCGCCCCGAGCTGCGGTCGAACCTCGTCGTCCCGGTGGTGGGCGGCCCCAGCGGCAGCGGTCTCGCCAAGCCCGAAGGACTTCAGAAACTCGCCGCCCGGCTCGGCATCGCCGATGTCGTGCGCTTCCGGCCGCCGGTCGGCCAGGAGCAGCTCGCGGACTGGTTCCGCGCCGCGTCCGTCCTGGTCATGCCCTCCTACAACGAGTCGTTCGGGCTGGTCGCCATAGAGGCGCAGGCGGCCGGTACGCCGGTGCTGGCGGCCTCCGTGGGCGGGCTTCCGGTCGCGGTCGCCGACGGGCGGACCGGATTCCTCGTCCAGGGGCACGATCCCGCCGCCTACGCGCGCGTACTGCGCGATTTCGCGGACGACCCGGCGCTGTCGGCCCGGATGGGCCGGGCCGCGGCCCGGCACGCCGAGTGCTTCGGCTGGGACACGGCGGCCTCCGCGACGGCGGACGTGTACACGGCGGCGATGCAGGCGCACCGGCGTCGCGTACGCTCCCACCATGGCTGACGCAGCGTCGATCATCGAGCAGGTCCTCGGCGAGGCCGAGCTGGAGTGGGAGAGCCCCGAGCCGGGCTCGTACGTGGTGAAGCTCCCCGGCACCCGCAAGCTGTCGACCACGGTCTCGCTGATCGTCGGCAAGCACTCGCTGTCGCTGAACGCGTTCGTGATCCGCCACCCCGACGAGAACGACGCGGGCGTCCACCGCTGGCTCCTGGAGCGCAACCTCAAGCTGTACGGCGTCAGTTACGCGGTCGACCGGCTCGGCGACATCTATCTGGTCGGGAAGCTGCCGCTGGCCGCGGTCACGCCCGACGAGATCGACCGTCTCCTCGGCTCGGTCCTGGAGGCGGCGGACGGCTCCTTCAACACCCTCCTCGAGCTCGGTTTCGCCGCCTCGATCCGCAAGGAGTACGCGTGGCGGGTGGCCCGCGGCGAGTCGACGCGCAATCTGGACGCGTTCAGTCACCTGACCCAGCGCCCGGCCAACTGAACCTGCGTACGGCCAACTGAACCTGCGTATGCACCTTTAGGCCCTGCGCGGCCCCTTCCAGTCTCTGCGTGACCCCTTCCGTGGTCGGGGCGGTCGTGGCATGCTCACCGCCGACGCACATATGAACGTCATTCACATCCATGGACGCCGATGGAAGGGTGGGCGGGTATGAGCCAGGGAAGCCGGGAAAACCAGGGACACGCGGGCGTCAGCAGACGGGGCCTGCTCGGCAGCGCCATAGCCGTGGCGGCCGTCGCCGCGACCGGCACCACGGCCACCGCCGCCGCGCGAACCGCCGCCGCGCGAACCGGCTCCGCGCGAACCGCCGCCGCCCGATCCGGCTCCGGGCCGTCCGGCGAAGTCCCGTCCCTCTGGCACGAATTCACCCGCGCCCCCTACACCCACCCGCAGATCCCGTACGTGGGCAGGTCCGGCCACCGCCGTGGGGCGGCGCGCTTCCCCCGCCGCCCCGTCGTGGCCGACGTCCGCGATCACGGCGCCGTGGCGGACGGCACGACCGACTCCGCCCCCGCGATCAACCGTGCCATCGCCGCCGCCGGAAGGGCCGGCGGTGGCACGGTTCTCCTGCCGCCCGGAACCTTCCGCATCGACGACCTGATCCGCATCGGGTACGACAACGTGGTGCTGCGCGGCGCCGGAAGCTCCCGTACCAAGCTGTACGCGACGAAGAACCTCACCGAGCTGATCGGCGTGTACGGCTCCCGCTACGGCGGCGACAAGTCCTCGTGGTCCTGGGCGGGCGGGCTGATCTGGCTGGCGCCCAGGGCCCGTTGGGACTCCCTGGTCGCAGCGATCAGGGCGAAGGCGTGGCCGTTCGAGGGCTGGACGGGCAACGGGCGGGACGAGTGGGAGACGCTGACGACGGTCTCCCCGGCGCGGCGCGGCTCCTGGTCGGTGACGGTCGCCGACGCACGGCTGCTGAGACCGGGACAGCTGGTGCTCCTGCGCCTCGCGGACGACGCCGGTCATACCCTCCTGGAGCACATGTCGGGTGGCGGCCCGGGCCCGGAGGCGTACTCCTGGGACGACAAGATCAAGCTGACGTCGTACGTCCCCTACGAGTGGCCCGTACGCATCGCGCGCGTGCGGGGCCGGAAGGTCACGTTCGAGCGACCCCTCCCGCTGGACGTACGCCCGGAGTGGGACCCGCGCCTCACCACCCACGTCGAGGCGCTGACGGGCGCGGGCGTCGAAGGTCTCACGCTCGAAGCCGTCGAGACCCCGCAGTCCCCGCATCTCCTCGACAAGGGCTACAACGGGGTCGCGTTCCAGTGCGCGTACGACTGCTGGGCGGACGACGTCGTCGTCCGTCATGTGGACAACGGCTTCGGCCTGGTCGCCGCCTCCTCCTGCACCCTGCGCCGGACGACGGTGGCCGGCCGGGGCTCGCACCACCCGTACTTCTGCCGCGAGGGCTCGCACGACAACCTGGTCGAGGACTTCACGATCGAACAGCGCACGGTCCCGGCGCCGGCCGGCACCCAGCTCCACGGCATCAACGTCGAGGGCCTGTCCTCGTACAACGTCTGGTCACGGGGCGAGATGCGGATGGGCACGTTCGACTCCCACCGCGGCCTGCCGTTCGCGAACGTCCGCACGGACATCACGGTGAACAACAACGGCCGCCACGGCGGAGACGCGTCGGCCGGCCCGCTCTTCGGCGCCCGCTTCGCCCATTGGAACATCCGCGTCACCAACGGCCGGGCGGGCCTGATGAAGATCGACGGGCTGGCCCCGTACAGCGCCACCGTCGGCCTCAACGAGGTCACCGAGTTCGACCAGACCGACGTACCGGACTTCACCGGCGACCTCCACGCGCGCGTGGAGCTGTACGGCACGACGGACGTCGTACGCCCGCGCAACCTGTACGAGGCTCAGCGCGAGCTGTTCCGGTAGCGGCCGGGAGCCACCCCCACCAACCGCTTGAAGTGGCGGTTGAGATGGGCCTGGTCGTAGAACCCGGTGGCGGAGGCGACCTCGGCCGGTCGCATCCCCTCCAGCAGCAGCCGCCTGGCCCGCTCGACCCGCCGTGACATCAGGTACTGGTGCGGCGCGATCCCGAAGGCCCCGCTGAACGCCCGTACGAGATGGGCGGGATGCGCGTGCACGAGCCGCGCGGCCTCGTCGAGGGAGACCCCGTCGACGAGCCGCGCGTCGAGCAGCTCACGCAGCCGGGGCGCGACGCCGCGGTCCGGGGGACGCTGCCGCTGTGCGGCCCGGGGCCGCAGATGCCCCCGCAACCGCTCCCCGATGAACGCCAGCCGGCTCTCGGCCTCCAGCTCGTCCCCGGCGTGGGCGAGAGCGGTGTGCAGCTGTCCCACGCGCAGCCGCAGCAGGGGATCGACGACATCGGGCGCGTCCACGGCGGGCCCGATCAAGCTCGCGTCGAGCCGGCTGAGGTCGAGATAGAGAACGCGTTTGCGAAAGCCGTGCTCACTGACCGGGGACCCGTTGTGGGGAACGTGCGGCGGGAGGAGGGAAACGGTGTCGTCCGGGGTGCCGTGCTCATGCCGGTCGAGGTCGTACCGCACGGCACCGTCGTCGACGATCAGCAGCGTCCACGCATCGTGCACGTGCATCGGATAGGCGTACTCGGTGTAGTGGGCGTGAAAGACCTCCACGACACCCGGCACCCGCGGGCGCCAGGCGGAGATCTCACGCCGGTCCACCATGCAAACAACGTACAAGACGACGGCGTACGGGCTTCGGCAGTGTTCACACCATGAGCAACGACCCCTCCGCGGCCCCGGCCCCCACCACCCCCACCACGCCCGTCACCCCCACCGCGCCGCCGCGCTTCGACACGAAGATCGCCGTCCTGCTGCGGGAGGACCTGGAGACCTGGCAGCGCCTGAAACGTGACCGCGTTCCTGGTCAGCGGCCTGGGCACCCAGGTCCCGGAAGTGATCGGCGACCCGTACGAGGACGCGGACGGGGTGCGCTACCTCCCGATGTTCCGGCAGCCGGTCCTGGTCTTCGAGGGCTCGAAGGAAACCCTGACGGCCGCCCACACCCGAGCCCTCACCCGCGCCCTCCCTCGCGCCCTGTTCACGTCCGACCTGTTCGGAACGGGCAACGATCACGACAACAGGGCGGCGGTACGCGCGGTAAGGACGACGGAACTGGATGTGGTGGGCCTCGCGGTGTACGGGCCGCGCAATGCGGTGGACAAGGTGCTGAAGGGGGCCCGGATGCATCCGTGAGGGGACTGGACGCATCCGTGGGGGACTAGGACGCATCCGGGGGGCTCGGACGCATCCGTGAGGTGCTTGGACGCATCCGTGAGGGGCCCGGCTCAGCGCCGGCGTTCCGCTGCTCACCCGTCCCCGCGCAGGGTTATCGTGCCGTCATGACCCGCTCTGTGGAGCGGCCCGTCCTTTTCCTCGACGTCGACGGACCCCTCATCCCGTTCGGGCCGTCGTCCCGGCGGCTCCAGCCCCGTGCCGCCGGCTCCGTGGCGTTCTCCGACGAGGGGAACCCGCTGCTGGGGCGGCTCGACCAGGCCGTCGGACCGCGTCTGATGGCACTGGGGTGTGAGCTGGTGTGGGCCTCGACCTGGATGAATGACGCCAACGAGTCCGTCGCCCCACGGATCGGACTGCCCAGGCTGCCTGTGGTGGAGTGGCCGGAAGCCTCCACCCACGAGGGCCCGCGCGGCCTGCACTGGAAGACCCGCCATCTCGTCGAGTGGGCCGGCCACCGCCCGTTCATCTGGGTCGACGACGAGATCGGCGCCATGGACCGCCTCTGGGTCGCCGCGCAGCACCAAGGACCCTCGCTGCTGCACCGTGTCGACCCGGCCCAAGGCCTCACCGACGGCGACTTCTCCGTGCTTGCTGATTGGCTCCGTACCGCCGTGCCAGGTCTCGCCGTGCCCACCCGGGTCGAGGGGGGCTCAGGGAGACTCGGTCGTCGCTCCGGTGGACGGTGAGCGGAGCTCCCTCACCTGCTCGCGCCACGCCGCCGTCACGCTCGGCGGGATCTTCGTGGTCAGGCCGCCCTTCTTGGTGAACGCGAGCCCCCGGTTGTAGGCGCCGCCGCCGCACTCGTCGGACTGGCGGGTGAGCCTCACGTCGGCGGACGCGTCGATGACGGGGCTGGTGCCGCCCTTGCGGGTGACCCGGAAACGCACCGTGCCGCCGTCCGGGTCCACGTCGTCCGGCAGCCCGAGGCGCACACGCGTCAAGTCCTCCTGCCGCAGCTCGCCCTTCGCGCACTCGCCCCGCGCGCACAGCTCGTAGGAGGCGTCGGCGAGGTCGCCGTATCCCTCCCGCAGAAACATCACGCCCACGCCCGACTCGACGCCGACCCCAGCGCACACCTGGGGCGACGCGCAGGCGGACCCGGCCGCGAGCAGGGCGGACACACAGACGAGCACGCGCAGTCGGGTCATCCGTCTCCCCATCTCCTACCCCTCCAGGAAGCACCTTCGGCCGGGAAGAGGGATGGTAGACGAGCACTTCGCACGGATGTACGACGACCGGCCACAAGACGCGACGCCGACCGACCGGGACGGGCGCCCGTGCGCGAGGAACCCGCGGCGGCCGGATGACGATTCTGTTCGATGCCACCCACTCAGCTGGTCGGCATCGGCTCGCCTGGAGCCCCAGGACATTGCTCTGGGGCTCTACAAGAGGGAACCAAGGAGCGAGCCCAGCTTGGGAAGCCGGGGGCACCCAGGGGCCGTTGCCGGGCTGATCTGTGCCGCACGAGCCGGTCATGGGTTCGGTACGTGGGTCAGTGGACCAGCGCTACTTCTGCGGGGCCGTATTCCTGCTCGGGCAGGACCGTGAAAATGCCCGAACCCGGCGGGGATTCCACTGAGGCCCTGCGGATACGGTCAGCCCATTCGCGCGTCGGCCACCGTGTCTCTCGATTCCAGCGGATCCAGGCCAGATTCATGGCCGCGGGATCCACATCGGTGACATCGGCGCCCATGAAGTTGTTGGCCGCGTCGCTCAGGTTGTCACGTGCCTCCGCCAGATCACTTACCAGCGCCAGATCGAGGACGAGGTCGAGGACGCGGACGAGGTCGAAGACGAGGTTACGGACGAGGATCAGGTCGCGGTCGGCAGGGAGGACGGAAGCGCGGCCGCGGACCAGCACCACGTCGCGCGCCAGGGTGTCCTCGACGATCTCGTCGAGGGTGCGGGCGAGTACCTGCGCGAGGTTCCGGTCGTTGGACGGGCTCGGAGCGGACCGAAGATTGCGGACCAGCTCGTGAGCAAGTTCGCGAGCCTGCCCGAGATCCTGGACGAGGTCACGGACCGTGCCGCGGAGGGATTCGAGCCTCTGCACCACTGCGGTATCGAGCGTACGGACGACGGCAGCGTCGTGTACGAGGGCCAGGTCGCCGGCAAGGCTGCGGACGAAGTCGAGTTCTTGTCGCAGGTTGCAACCGGCCGCGTGTCGGTGAGCGGCCCTGACGTACGCGAACAGTTCCAGGAGGACACGGCGTTGCCACAGCCGCGTGTGGGAGGACGTCGATTTCCACGGACTGGTCGCCCGGGCCAGCCGCAACCCCTGCGATCCCTGCGATCCGCCTTCGTCCTGCCCCCCGCCCGGGCCCTCGCCAGGCGCGGTGCTGTCGGCCGTCGCGGCCACACCCGAACGAAGCCCGGCCGCAGTCCGGTGTGCCTCGCCGGGAGAGCCGGGAGTGCCGGGCGAGGGTGGGCGGAAGCCCGGCGAACGGCGCGAGAACACGGCGATGACGCGCCCGACGAAGGACTCGGCAGTGACGGTCACAGCGCACCTCCGGTGCCCGTCGGGTCCTGTTGCGCGGGGATGTCCGAGTTCGGCTGCGGCCCCTGTCCGAGCGAACCGGCCGTTCCGGGTCCCTGCTGTGGACCGGCCGACCCGACGTGACCCTGCTGCGGTGGTTGCGGTGGCTGCTGTGGAATCTGCCGCTGCTCCTGCACCGCGTCCACGGTGCTTCCCAGGGCGGCCCGTCCGATGCTCTTGACTGCCAGCGGCACCAGCGTTGCCACCTTTTCGACACCCGACAGCGCACCCAAGCCGATGAGGAAGGAAACGAGAGGGTCTGCCACCTGTGGGTGGCTGCTGGCGATGACACCGGTCAGAGCCCCACTCACGAACAGCCGAAGCAGTCCGGCGATGCAATACGCTACCCAGCCCGGCGCCGGCAGTTGTTCTTCCCCAGGTCTCACATCCGGGCTGCGGTGGGGCGGGTCGATGGTGTCCGGTTTGACCTGCCACGGCATTTTCCGGTGCCACCGGACGGACTTGATGACATCGATGGCCTCCATGGAGGCGCCGCCTGCCATTCCGATCAAGGCGGCCATTAACCAGTCCACCCGCGAAGTTTAGGGCGGTTCGGCCAAGCGGTGTCAGAGTTCGCCGGCAACCGACGCCCATGCACCGCACATGGCAGCGGCTCCAGGTCGTCGTCCGCGCGTCGTGTCACATTCCCAGTGGCTGTGTCGTCCTACTGCATAGACGCCGTAGGTACTGCTGAGGCGCCGTACTGCTGAGGCGCCGTCCAGCACGCGGCGAAGGCACGGACCAGAGGAGAGACCGCATGTCGACAGCCGGGGCACCAAGCAACACAGCGACGCTCAACCGCTTTCACTCCGCCGTGAACAGCGGCGACCTGGACATCATCTCGAAGGCCATCGACGAGTTCGTCGCACCGGACGTGCTCTTCCACGCGCCGGTACCGATGGGCGCGACGGGAGCGGAGGCCCTGAAGCGGGTGTGGGAGATGCTCCTGCGCGCGTTCCCCGACATCCACGTCGCCGTCGAGGAGATGATCACGGAGGGCGACAAGGTCGTCTCCAGGAACACGGTGACCGGGACCCACCGGGGCGAGTACCAGGGCTTGGCGCCCACCGGGAAGACCGTCACCTACGGCGAGATCTTCATCCTCCGCTTCGCCGACGGGCGGATCGCCGAGATCCGGGGCATCGTCGATGTCCTCACACAACTGCGCCAGCTCGGCGCCGTCCCGTCCTGACGAGGGACCAGACTGGTCCCAGGCCACGAAAATGCCTCCCACCCACGCCGTCTGCGCAGGCGGGAGGCATGATCACGCAGGCTACTTCTTCTTGCCCTGGGTCTTGCCGGGGATCTTGGTGACCTGCGTTTTTGCTGGTCAGGGGCGGTGGGCTCGTGCGCCTTCTGGTCGTCGTTGGTCGTCATTGGCCACTGTCGAGCGACGTCGGACGGCCCAGGGACGGCCCAGCCCCGACCTCTCAGCCCGCCTCGCGGTGCCTCCATGCTCACGACGGGCGTGGTGCCCCAAGTTCAGGCCCCCCGTTTCAAGGGATCGCGTAAACTTCTCGATGAAGCGCGCGGTACGAGGTCGGGTCCGAGCCTCAAGCGCACCTCACACAGCCCAGGGACGCTGAAGCCACTCATTCCCAGCACTACGAAGCCGGATCGGACCGGCGAGCCGTAGGCGGCGGGACATATCCATTCATCATGGAGTTGTCGCCCCGTGTCCTTCCTGTGCCTGTTCGCTCTTTCGCCGTTGCTGATCACGACGGTCGTCGCCATCTGCGCTCTCTTCGCAGCATTCACCTCTGACGACGGCAAGGCCCGCCGAGCCATTGAGATCGTCAAGCTGCTCCGCGGGAGCTTGCCGCGCGTCCGGCGGTAAGACCTGGTCCGACCAAGAGCCGGCGCACCCTTACCTTCTTGGGTGCGCCACCTCTCACAGCAACAGGGCACGCGCCACGGTGCCAACACACGCCGGCCCAAGAGAGCGCGAGGCGCGGTGACGAACATCAGCTTGGGAAGCTGCGGGCACTTGAGGCCGGAACAAGGGCTGACCTAGGCGAATGACCAGCGTGTGGCCTCGCCTGGCTGGGCTCCGCTCACTGTGGTTCCCCGCGGCTCTCTGCTTGTCAGCTCCACCGTGCAGGTTGGCGCGCCGGACCGCTCTTCCCTCCGGCTAACTGCTGTTCATCTGGTGCGGCTGAGCGCGCTGCGTTCTCTATACAGTCAACTGCCTTGTTCCTTCCGTGGCGAATAGATCCACCAGCGGGAAGGCTCGACCCAGTTCATTCAGCGTCAGCTCTAGCCGGTAGAAATCAACCTCGCCGGAGGGGTTCATGTAGGGGTGCAAGGCGCCCCAATCATCACGTTCGTATGGATAGTCATCGTATTCGACGTCATCGTAGGTTTCGGCGTGTAGGCTTACATTTGCCCAAGCGAAAAGCTTCGGAACTACTTCGACGTAGCTAGATAGCCCCAGAAACACAGTCCAACTGGCAAGTTGCTCGGGGTCATTACCATCTTCGTTGTCTACGCCGAGAGTAATTGTGCCTCGCCCCGAAGTCTTGTTGACCCACTCCTCGATGTCGATCACTAGCCGCTTTCCCTCGATCAACATTCTCATCCACGGTCGTGCAAGCTGTAGTTCGCGAATGCGGAGTGTGTAGGGGTCACCCTCGGCGGCCCGGCTGAGCGCATCCCTGGCTCTCTCGTCGAGCACCTGGGTGTCAGGAACCAGCAATTTCCAGCCGCCACGTGTAGTTTCGATGAGCGTGTTGTGGTTGACAAGCTGCCAATAGCAGTGATCTCTCTCTGGGTGGTAAAGCACTACTGCGACGGGCAAGGAATGATTCGTCCAATACTGCACGTGTTCAGCGTTTGGTCGGAACCACCAACCGCCTTGACCTTGTTCCCTGAACCAGCTAGAGCCGCTCTTAATCTGTAAGGCAAGTAGTCGGCCTCTGACTAGTTCCGCGTCAACGACTTCGGCATGCGCGTCGATGCCGTAATCCTCTGTCGGCTGCTCACGAAATAGCCAACCTAGGCCGGCCTCGACTGCGAGTTGTGTCCGCGTCACGCCGATGCTAGCTATTCTGGCGGACGGCTTGCGATGCATCATGTCTCCATTTTTCGGCTGCGAGTCGACTGGAGCTGCTCTCAGCGAGAGCGCTAACGTTGACTGACATCAGTCGTCAAGCGGGCGCGTCCGTAGGCGCCGGAGTCGCTTCCAGCTTCTCAACATCACCAATTAGTTCACGCACACTCTGGTACCTCTTGCCAACATCATGCGCTGTGCATTTTCGCACGATCTGACTTGGGGCGTCTGTTTGAGACATCAGGGCTTCCCTACCGCTAAATATATAAGAAAGCACCCATCCGATCGCATATATTTCATTGCATACGTCATATTCTTTGAAGCTAGCCAGGAGGGGGTCTCGAATTGTTCCTCGCATCTCCGTCTTCGTTCTGGTGTATTCGGAGTTCCTATCTTTGGCGAGACCGAAGTCCGAGAGCTTAACGAGCACAGCCCCACCGCTGAAGGTTTTCACTAGAACATTCTGAAGGCTTACATCACGATGAAGTAGACCTTCATGGTGGATGTAATTGATGCCGTACAAAAACTGCAGGGCGATTCTCTTCCGCGATGAAAATTGCAACTCGCTATTGCGCTTCTTGATGTAGTTTCGCAGAGTGGATTCACAGAACTCCATCTTGTATTCGTTTCGAGTTTCATCGTATTGATAAACCTCGACAATATAAGGGAAGCTCAAACGCTTGAGGATGTCGAACTCTTGCCGGAATCGATATAGGTCGCGGTCGTCCAGGTCTTTATTGGCGCGCTTGACTGCGAATTTTATTCCATAGTCGGGATCTGTGAATGAAAACACCTTCGCGTATGACCCCTCGCCGATCAACTGCAACTGATGACGCACCGTGGATTTCTTCAGTTTGATCTCGGCGTCCGGGCGGGACAGAACGGGCGCGTACTTGATTATCTCAATCTGTTCAAAATCATCTGGAACAGCGCTGCCGCCGCTGCGCACCAGCCACGACTGGCAGCTCTTCATTGCGGCCATGTAGGACTCTGCGAGGTGCACAACCACGCCAGCATGCTTAAGGGACCGGAGGAAGTCATTCAGTTCCTTGAGGAGTGCGAGCATTTCTCTGCTCTGCTCGGCCCAGTAATGGCCGGTCGTCTCCGCCCTGTCATTTATGGATTCGAAATGCTTATTTAGTCGCTCGTGGATGCTAGCGAAAGCGCGACCGAAGCGAGCGTCACTCTCGTAGAGACGCAGGAATGCGTTCGAGACTTCCATGTTCTCGTACCTCTGTGAGAGGTCGGCCAGCATCAGTTCAGTAGGGTCGGGCACTTTTAGCCTCAGGCTCTCTGGTGTGTAGCTGAATCAATTGCTGATGATTATTTATGTGCATCTTTGCCTCTTTTGTTGAGTAACCAGGTTAGGGCGTGATTGAGGGTGGTGGGATGCGAAGCGAGGAAGAAGTTAGACGAGTGGCCCTATAGCCAGTGCCACCCCGCTCCCATCCCGTACGCCGTCGACCCACACACCGTGGAGCAGGCGTGGTTCATGGCGTCCAGGTGGAGCGCGCCACTGTACGAACGACCTGGACGCCATGGGCCGCGTCTGCTCGGCTCTGCCTGGGTCGATGGTGTGCGGGATGGGAGCCACCCCACTCACGCCCCTACGGATCCGCAGCCGGGAACGGCGCCCCCTCTATCCCGGTGCCGGCCGATCCCCCGCCGGAGGCATCGTTCTGACCGTGGCCGCTCTCATGCGGCAGTAGTTTCGTGGCCTTCGGCTCGCTGCTGTGCGCGCGGCACGGGCGCCGGCCGGGCTGGAGCGGGGCGGAGACAGGAGCGCAGGCCCGGCCGGGGGCCGGGCCGCGCGCGGTGAGCGGAGCGAGCCGCCTTGAACCAGTAGAGAAAGTTGTAACTCAGTCCGTCGTGTGGGACCTGTGAGGCTTGAAGTCGTACGCGCACGAAGGCAGTTGCTTGCGCTGACGGTGTGCCATCGGTAGGAAGAGTGCTGGTCGGACCGTCCATGTGATGCGTGTACTGACGTGGGTGACGGATACCGTCCAGGGCTCTCGGCGCAGGAGGGCTCGTCTCGTGTCGATGCGGTCGTCGTGGAGCCGTGTCCACGCTTCTTGAGAAGCAGCCGTGCCGAGCGCGGGTGAGATGGTGCGCAGGATCGTCGCCACCCAGTTGTTCGCCTCGACCGCCGAGTAGGCGTCGAAGGATCCGAAGAGCGCCGGCGGCTGCTGCCCGCCGAGCCTTTCCGTCCAGCACTCGCACCAGAAGCCGGGGCTGGTCGTCGTCCTCAGCATGGGTGGCCTCCTCGGCGTACGTCCGTGAAGAGCTCCGCGGTGACCGTGTGGCCGCCGTCGCTGTCGTGGATCACGACCCGGTGAGCGATCGCGCTGACCATGCCGAGACCCCGGCCGTGTTCGGCGTCCTGCTCCTGGGCCTGGTGGCCGACCTTGGGGGCCGTGCCCGTGCCTCCGTCGTCCGTCACCGAGACCGCGACCACCTGCGCCGAGACGGCGACGGCCAGGTGAAAGCTTCCGGACTCCAGGCCGCTCGCCGTGTGGAGGATCGCGTTCGCGCTGAGCTCGCTCACGATCAGCTCGGCGTCCTCCGCAAAAGGGGAGCCGCGCAGGACGTCGCGCGTCCATCGGCGGGCCCGGCTGACCTCTTCCGGAAAACCTGGGCAAGACAGTCCCCAGACCCGGGCAGTACTCGTATACTCGTGCATACAAGTTCCTTCATGCTGGTAGGCCGCCATGTGCAGCGGGTTCGGGCTAGACGAGTTTCACGCCGTCGTGGGCGCGGATGGCCGGCGGGACCGCCGCGTCCAATGCGTCGATGACGCGGATCGCGTACGCCTCGTCGGCGAGTTCGGAGACTTCTTCACGGGTTGCCCAGCGCAGGGCGCGGGTCTCGTCGCCGGTCGTGGGTGTCCCGTCGGCCGCTTCGCAGCGGAAGACCAGCGAGACGATCAGTCCCGTCATGTTCTTGTAGACGCCGGTGAGAGTCGCGGGGAGCGCGATTTTGACGCCGGTCTCTTCGAGGACCTCGCGCTGAAGGGCTTCGGGAATGGTCTCCTCGCGTTCGAGGATGCCGCCCGGCGGTTCCCAGTGACCGTTGTCGCGGCGCTGGATCAGGAGGGCCCGGCCCTGGTCGTCGACGACGACCCCGGCCACGCTCACGGAGTGCGGGCGTTCTGTGCTCACGTTCCTCGGCCCTCTCGGATGGCTAGGCTCTCCACCGTAGCAACAACACTCGCCCACTCGTCTAGATACCTAAAGGAGTACACGTGAGCCCTCTGTCTTCGGGCCTGCTCGGTGATCTCGACCCCACGAGCGATCGTGCGGTCTTTCGCCAGATCGCCGACCAGCTGCGTGAGGCCATCGACCGTGGGCGATTCCGGGAGGGGGAGAAGCTCCCCTCTGAGGCCGAGCTCGTCGACCACTACGGGGTCTCCCGCATGACGGTCAGAAACTCCTTCTCCATCCTCCAGGGCGAGGGCCTGGTGCACGCCGAGCACGGCAAGGGCGTCTTCGTTCGGCCGCGTCCGCCCGTGCGGCGACTCGCCTCCGACCGGTTCGCCCGGCGGCACCGAGAGCAGGGGAAGTCCGCGTTCATCGTCGAGGCCGATGCCGTCGGTAGCCACCCCAAGGTCGACAGCCTCGAGGTCAAGGAGGAGAAAGCCAGTCAGGACATCTCCACGCGGCTCGGGTCCGTGCGGCGGGTCCTTGCACGTCGGCGCCGCTACCTCCTCGACGGGCGTCCGGTCGAGTTCGCCACCTCCTACCTGCCGCTGGACATCGCCCGCGGTACGCAGATCGCCGAACCCAACCCCGGTCCCGGCGGCATCTACGCCCGCCTCGAAGAGCTGGGCCACCGCCTCGACCACTTCGAGGAGGAGATCCGCGCTCGGATGCCCTCTCCCGCAGAGGTGAAGACGCTCCACCTGGCGGCCGGCGTCCCCGTGATCCACCTGATCCGGACCGCCTTCGACACCGAGGGGCGAGCGGTCGAGGTCTGCGACACGGTCATGGCGGCGGACGCCTACGTCCTGTCGTACCAGCTCCCGGCCACGTGAGCGGGTGACCGCCGGTGGTGCGCGGGGCCGTTCTCCCGAACTCGTACACCCCGACACGCTTACTCGTATAGACGAGTGGGCAAGTTGTGTGGCAGGGTGATCGTCGTGAGCCCGAGGGATCGGGTTCGCAGATCGAATCTTGTATAGACGAGTAGATAGGAACGTCACTGTGCGCACCATCCGTGTTGAGACCTCCGCCGCGACCGTCCTCCTGACGGAAGCCCCTGAGCCGAAGGTCCGCGACCGTCAGACAGGCGAGATCGCCAAGGACGCCGTCAGCGGTGAAGCGCTGATGACCATCGGCGTCGTCTACATCGAGGACGGGGAGTCCTCGCTGATCAAGGTCACCGTCCCGGAAGGCGGTGTCTCCGAGGGGCTGAACCTCGGGGCTCCCGTCTCGCTGCCGGGGCTCGTCGCCCGGCCGTGGGAGTCCGTGTTCAACGGGCAGCAGCGTCACGGCATCGCCTACCGCGCCGCCGCCGTCACTCCGGCCGCCTTCCCGGCCTCCATGGGGGCCTCGGCCTGATGTCCGACCTGACAACGCTCCTGGAGGTGGGTGGTCCTGTCGCCGCGCTCGGTGGCGGGGCTGCCTACACCCGGGCCAACCACCCGGGTCTCTACTGGTCGGCGGTCGGCGGGCCTATATCCACCTTCCGGCTCCTCAGTTCGTACGCCTCGGTCATGGAAGCCTGCGGCCTGACCGTCGCCCCCTCCCGACTGCGGATTCTCGCCGTCAAAGCCACCACCCGCCGTGAGGTGCGGCCCGTGCCGCCCCGCCGGGGCATCATCCGGCCCACGGCCACCGGCTTACGGCTCCGGCTCCGCCTCGCTCCGGGGCAGGAACCCGCCGACGTCGCCGCCTCGGCCGAACGGCTGCGGCACGCCTGGGGCGTTCACGCCGTGTACGTCTCCACCGTCAAGCCCGGTGTCGTTGAACTACGGCTCGTCGGCTTCGATGTCCTGCGCAAGGTGCGGATGCCCCGCAAGGTCAAGGTCGAGGGCGGCTTCCTCAAAGTGCCGGTCGCGCTGCGGGAGGACGCCATGCCCTTCGTACGCGACTACCGGGCCGTGCCGCACCAACTCACCCTCGGCGCGACGCTGTCGGGCAAGTCCATGTACCTCCGACACCTGGTCGCCGGACTCGCCCGGCAGGACGTCGCCCTGGTCGGCATCGACTGCAAGCGCGGGGTCGAGCTGGCCCCGTTCGCCCCGCGTCTGTCGGCCCTCGCCACCGATCCGGATGAAGCCGCCGAGCTGCTGCCCGTCCTGATCAAGGAGATGGAGGACCGATACGACCTGATCAAGGCCAGGCAAGGCATCGCCCCCAATCTCCCCGACGAAGAGATCACCTCCGACATCTGGGGCCTGCCCGAAAGCGAACGGCCCGTTCCCATCGTCCTGTTCGTCGACGAGGTGGCCGAACTCTTCCTGACCGCCACCCGCAAGGACGAGGAACGGCGAGACGAGATGGTCACCCAGCTCATCCGCCTCGCCCAGCTCGGCCGCGCGGCCGGCATCTACCTCGAAGTCTGCGGGCAGCGCTTCGGCGCTGAGCTGGGCAAGGGCGCGACCATGCTCCGTGCCCAGTTGACCGGCCGCGTCTGCCACCGCGTCAATGACGAAGCCTCCGCGAAGATGGCCCTCGGCGACATCGCGCCGGAAGCGGCGCTGGCCGCCTGCGCCATCGCCCCTGAGCGTCCTGGCCTCGCCGTCGCGGGCGACACCTCCGGCGGCTGGTCGCGTATCCGCACCCCGTACCTCTCCCTCGGCGACGCCGCCGACGTCTGCCGGGAGACGGCTCACCTGGTCCCCAGGATCTGAACGCGGCTATCCGTAAGCATCATGTCTAAGAGCTGCCCGCGCTGAAGCCCTTCCGGCCCGACGTTCCCGTACGGCCCGTCGAGACCTCGGCCCCCGCCGTACAGCCGCACCCCGTCACGGACTGACACCCCACTCCACCCTGTCGGCGTGACCGCCTCGCGCCATGTCCCTACCCCTCCCATGTCTGAACCCGGAAGGAGCCACCATGCGCGCCCAACTGGCCCGCGTCGACGCGGTGCTCGTACAGGCGCTCATCGCCGCCGCTCTGTCCTTCGCCCACATTCACGACGTCGCCGTGGCGGCCGGACAGGACGGCTGGAAGGCCTGGGCCTATCCCGTCTCCGTCGACCTGCTGCTCGTCGCCGCCTGGCGTCGACTGCGCTCCGGCTCGGCCAAGGGTGCGGCCTGGTGCTGGTTCGTCATCGCGCTCGCCGCATCCCTCGGCGCGAACGTCGCCACGGGACGGCCTGCTCGACCTCGGCGACGTCCCGGGCTGGCTGCGCATCCTCGTCGCGGGCTGGCCCGCCCTCGCCTTCCTCGGCGGAACCCTCCTCGCCCACTCGGCACCAAAGGCGGCCGACGACAGCCGAGGTCATCCGAGGACGAGGAGCACGAGCCCGAATCCGATCCCGAGCCGCCCACCCCGGCACCACCCGCCATCGAGGCCCCGCCGCACCGCCCCGCCGTCCCAGTCCCGGCCGCCCTCATCGACCACGCCCGCAAGGTCGCTGCCGAACACCACACCCGGACCGGCACTCCCATGGACGTCGCGACCCTGCGCGCCCGGCTCGGCGTCCCGGCACCCATGGCCGAAGCCATCGCCGCCCACCTCTAAAGGGAGCTCTGATGACCGCCAACCGCCGCTTCCGCAACGTCACCCGTATCGGCCCGGTACAGGTGGGCACCGCCTACGACCACCGCGGCCGCGAGAAGCACACCGCCGCCTGCACCGCCCCGCGCTGCAACTTCTCCGCCGACTACGACAGCCGAGCCGCCGCCGAGCTGGCCGCCCGCACCCACCGCTGCCCCGTCCGCTGAAAGGACCCCGTACCCCGTGACCGTCAGCCTGCCGCTCGTCGTCGTCCTCGGCTTCTTCGCCTGGGCGGCCGTCAAGTACCTCGGTGTCCGCATCTGGATCGTCGTCCTGATCACCCTCTTCGGCTTCTGGCTCTCGCGCACCTTCCTCGCCCCCGCCATCGAGTCCGGCACGCGCTCCGGCGTGGACGTCGTAAACGGCTCACATGACTAGACGAGTAGATAAGGAGTCCGCCGTGTTCCTGCCCAAGTACCCGGAAAACCCCACCCCGCCGCCCGCACACACCCACGCCCCGACCGACCCGGCCCCCGTCCCGGTCCGGCGCTCGCTCCCGTCGGTCTCCATCGATCAGAAGACCGTCGCGGCCGTCCTCGTCGGCGGAGTCGTCCTCACCGCGCTTTTGGCCGCCGTCGCCGTCACGGCCATCTCGGTCGCTGTCGCCGCCGTGGTCCTGCGCTCCCTGCTCCGCGACCACCACCGCCGCTGACCTGCGGCCAGACCTCCGGGGCGGCGTGACACAGCCACGTACCCGCCGCCCCGGCGGCCCACCCCTCCCGAAGTGCCCGTCAGAAGGAGAACCGTCATCTTCGCCCGCGCCACCCCGCCCCCTCTTCCGGAACTCAGCAACCTCGCCGCAGGCGGCACCCTGCCCGGTATCCTCCGGCAACTCTCCGGCCTCGGCGGCTGTACCCACCCGATCCGCCTCGACGGCCACCGCACCGAATACGACGTCGACACCGCCACCGGCGAGATCGGCCGCGTCCTCCACCACCTCGACTCGGGCGACCTCCCGGCCGGCCAACTCCTCGTCCGCTGCAACAACCGCCGCACGACCCGCTGCCCGGCCTGCTCCGAGGTCTACCGCCGCGACACCTTTCAACTGATCACCGCCGGACTGCGCGGCGGCAAGGGCACCCCCGAACACGTCGCCACCCACCCTCGCGTCTTCGCCACCTTCACCGCCCCCGGCTTCGGCCCGGTCCACAACCGCCGTACCGACGGACGCCCCTGCCGTTGCGGCACCCAGCACGACCAGGAGGACGGGCAACTCGGCACCCCGCTCAACCCGGCCACCTACGACTACGAGGCCGCCGTCCTCTGGAACGCGCACGCTGGTCCCCTCTGGCGCCGCTTCTCCATCTACCTGCGCCGAGAGGTCAGCAAGCGTGCGGGCCTGTCACAGCGGGAGCTCCGCGACCATGCACGTGTCTCCTTCGCCAAGGTCGCCGAGTACCAGAAGCGCGGCGCGGTCCACTTCCACGCGGTCATACGCATCGACGGCCCCGGCGGCGGCGAGACTCCGCCTCCGTCATGGGCCACCGCCGAGCTGCTGACCGATGCCATCGGCGCTGCCGCGTCCAAGGTCCGTGTCGACGGCCCGACCATCGACGGCCGCGCCCACGTGTTCGCCTTCGGCCGCCAACTCGACGTCCGCACCATCCGATCCGCCGACTTCAACGACGGCCAGGAGCTCACCGAACGCGCCGTCGCCGCCTACATCGCCAAGTACGCCACCAAGGGCTCGGAGACAGCCACGGGAGCTCTCGACCGCCCGCTGAAGTTCGTCGCCGAACTCGCCCAGCTCGACATCAGCGAGCACGCGCGCCGCCTGATCCGAACCGCCTGGGCGCTCGGCGCACGCAAGGACCTCGAACACCTCCGCCTGCGCGCCTGGGCGCACATGCTCGGCTTCCGCGGCCACTTCTCCACCAAGTCCCGCCGCTACTCCACCACCCTCGGCGCACTCCGCGACGCCCGCGCCGAATGGCGACGAGCACAGGCAGCAGCGAACGCACCCGCCCCCGAGACGACGTACGTCCTCGCGCACTGGGTCTTCGCCGGGACCGGCCTCTCCGACGCCGAAGCCTGGCTGGCCGCGTCCATCGAACCCGCCCCCGGAACCGAAGGAGAACTCACCCGTGGCTAGCCGACGCCTCGCCCTGGCCGACGTGGCCACCGAACCGCGCACCCTGCCCTCGCGGTACCTGACGCCTGACGACCTGGTGGAGATGTTCGAGTTGCCCAGCGTCGAGACGGTCTACCAGTGGCGACGCAAGCGCACCGGGCCCCGTGGGTTCCGCGTCGGCCGGCACCTCCGCTTCGACCCGGCCGACGTGCGCGCCTGGGTGGACTCCCGGCGTGAGGGGGCGGCGGCCTGATGGCCGGACACATCCAAGACCGCTGGTACAAGACCGAGGTCGGTCCGGACGGCAAGACCCGCAGAGTGAAGAGCGACCGCTATGGCTCGGGTGCGCGCTACCGCGCGCGGTACGTCGGCCCGGACGGTACGGAGAAGTCCAAGAGCTTCCCCGACAGGCAGAAGCGGCTTGCGGATCAGTGGCTCGCCCACACCGAGGCGGACATGGCACGCGGGCAGTACATCGACCCGCGTGCCGCTCGGGTCACCTTCCAGCAGTACGCCGAGACGTGGGTATCCACCCAGGGAGCCGACCCGAACACCCAGGCTTCGATGGAGTCGCAGCTTCGGCTGCACGCCTTCCCGTACTTGGGATCACGCCCGCTCGGCTCCTTCCAGCCTGCGCACATCCGTGACTGGGTGCGGCAGCTGAGCGAGAACGGCATCCGGGGCTCGTACGCCCGCACCATCTACTCCAACGTGCGTGCCGCCCTCAGCGCGGCCGTGGACGACGGGCACCTTTCCCGGAATCCATGTGCGGCTCGATCGGTCCGGCCGCCGACCGTCGATGACAGGCGCGTTGCTCGGACACCGGAACGGGTCTTTGCCGTCCGGGCCGGCATGCCCGAGCGGTTCCGGGCCATGGTCGACCTGGGTGGCGGCTGCGGGTTACGCCAGGGCGAGATCCTCGGCATCGCCGTCGACGCGATCGACTTCGAGTCGGACACGTTGCACGTGGTCCAGCAACTCAAGCTGAGCCGAAGCAAGGCCGTCTTCGCCCCGCCCAAGGGTGGCAAGCTCCGGGACGTGCCGCTTCCCGGGCCGGTCGCTGATGCCCTGCGGGCCCACATGAAGCGGTTCCCGCCGGTCGACATCACCTTGCCGTGGAAGGTGGCAGACGGGCCTCTGATCACCAAGCGGCTGATCTTCACCGGGCCGCGCGGTGGTCACGTCTGGCGGACGTCGCTCAACGAGGAGGCGTGGAAGCGGGCGCTGGCCTCGGCCGGGGTTATCCCCGACCGGAAGCCGGGCAAGTCGTACGCCGAGTCCCGCGAAAACGGCATGCACGCCCTCCGCCACTTCTACGCCTCGGTGCTACTGGACGCCGGGGAGAACATCAAGGCCCTCGCCGAGTACCTCGGCCACTCGGACCCAGGCCTCACGCTGCGTGTGTACGCACACCTCATGCCTTCCAGCCAGGAACGCACTCGTAAGGCCATCGCCACCACCTACGAAAACTCAATCCTTCTTAGAACTCCCGCAAGGATCAAACTGCGAGAGAGCGAATCCGATATCCCTCACCAAGAGCCAGGAATATCGCCCCACCAAACGAAGTGAATTCACAGCCAGATAAGACGGTTCAGAGATAGCCGCTCAAGGAATCTAGGCGGCACGCGGGAGCCTCGGCGACAGGGTGGGGCCCCTGGTAGAGACTCGACAGCACACGGGGCACCTGGGAGAACGTCAACAACACACGGGGCGCGTTGAAAACACACGGGGAGCCTCGGCCACACACGGGGAGTGTCGACAACACACGGGGAGTGAAGCGTGGAAGCCTCGGAGAACCCCAAGAATTATTGGAGGGATCAGAATCTCCGACTGTCCACGCCCGTGGACAATGGGTTCACGCTTGTGGACAACGCGTCTTTTAGCTGCACGTTTGTGTGACCGGTGACAGCTATGGGAAAGTCTCCGCGGCATGCGAATGCCGCCCGGGTATGGGCGGCATTCGCCTCCATTGCCGCGTTCAGACATCACCTTGGCAAGTGAACCAAGCACAGCTGGAGGGCCCAATGGTCCCACGCGCAGGCGTCACCGTCGACATCTGCCCTCGCGATCGGCCGATCGCACTCATCGGCACGGCCGGCGGCGCACTCGCCCTCTGGGCGGACGCTCCCCCGCAGGTCACCATTCCCGTGGCGCTGCTGATCGTCTTCGACATTCGCGTCCGCCGCTGGCGTCGACGCACCTGACGGCCCAGAGACGGCCCAGCCCCACCAAAAAGCCCCCGCCCCGCGAAGAACTCGCAGGTCGGGGGCTTAGCGGTGCGTGATTACTTCTTCTTGCCCTGGTTCTTGACCGCCTCGATCGCCGCCGCCGCCGCGTCCGGGTCGAGGTAGGTGCCGCCCGGGTTGAGCGGCTTGAAGTCCGTGTCGAGTTCGTAGGACAGCGGGATGCCCGTCGGGATGTTCAGGCCCGCGATGTCCTCGTCGGAGATGCCGTCGAGGTGCTTGACCAGGGCGCGGAGGCTGTTGCCGTGGGCCGCGACCAGGACCGTGCGGCCGGTCAGCAGGTCCGGGACGATGCCGTCGTACCAGTACGGGAGCATCCGGTTGACGACGTCCTTGAGGCACTCCGTCTTGGGGCGCAGCTCCGGGGGGATGGAGGCGTAGCGCGGGTCGTCCGACTGGGAGAACTCGGAGCCGTCCGCGAGGGGCGGGGGCGGGGTGTCGTACGAGCGGCGCCAGAGCATGAACTGCTCCTCGCCGAACTCGGCGAGCGTCTGCGCCTTGTCCTTGCCCTGGAGGGCGCCGTAGTGACGCTCGTTCAGGCGCCACGAGCGGTGGACCGGGATCCAGTGGCGGTCCGCGGACTCCAGCGCGAGCTGGGCGGTGCGGATCGCGCGCTTCTGGAGCGACGTGTGGACCACGTCGGGCAGCAGGCCGGCGTCCTTCAGCAGCTCACCGCCGCGGACAGCCTCCTTCTCGCCCTTCTCGTTGAGGTTGACGTCCACCCAGCCGGTGAACAGGTTCTTCGCGTTCCATTCGCTCTCGCCGTGGCGGAGGAGGATCAGCTTGTACGGTGCGTCGGCCATGTGTCCGAGCGTAATCGAAGCCGCAGACCGCTCGCGCGCCCGGCCGACAGGCGGACGCCCCTGCCCCGCCATGCCCCCCCAGTTGACGGCTTCTGTTAATCGAGTGGCTCGTGCCGACCCAGCGCCCGTAACGTGTGATCACCGCTTGAGCCACTTACCGCACCTGTCTGACCTGTGGGGGTTTCCATGTCACCCGTCTCCCTGAGACGCGCTGCCCGCGAGACCGTCTCAGGGCTCCCGCGCGAGTTCTGGTGGCTGTGGACAAGCACCCTCGTCAACCGGCTCGGCGCCTTCGTCGCCACGTTCATGGCGCTGTACCTGACGCTGGACCGCGGGTACTCCGCCTCGTACGCCGGGCTGGTGGCGTCACTCCACGGCCTCGGCGGGGTCGTCTCCTCGCTCGGCGCGGGGGTGATGGCCGACCGGCTCGGGCGGCGGCCCACGCTGCTCATCGCGCAGTCGTCCACCGCCGTCTCCGTCGCGCTGCTCGGCTTCATGCACGACCCGGTCGCGATCGCGGCCGTGGCCTTCCTCGTCGGTATGACGAGCAATGCCTCGCGGCCCGCCGTGCAGGCGATGATGGCGGACATCGTCCGGCCCGAGGACCGCGTCCGGGCGTTCTCGCTCAACTACTGGGCCATCAACCTCGGGTTCGCGATCTCCTCCATGGCCGCCGGTTTCATCGCCGAGTTCAGCTACCTCGCCGGGTTTCTGATCGAGGCGGGCATGACGCTGATCTGCGCGCTCGTCGTCTTCGCCAAGCTTCCGGAGTCCCGGCCCGCCCCCACGGGCAAGGCGTCCGCCGAGCCCGAGGTCGGCCTCCGGACCGTCCTGCGCGACGGTCGCTTCATGAGTGTCGTCGGCCTGTCCTTCCTGGTCGCGCTCGTGTTCCAGCAGGGTTCGGTGGGGCTTCCGGTCGCGATGGGCGAGGCCGGCTTCACACCCGCGGACTACGGCATGGCGATCGCGGTCAACGGCGTACTGATCGTCGCGTTGCAGATCCCGGTCACCCGTTTCATCGAACACCGGGATCCCAGGCGGCTGCTCGTGCTCTCGTCCCTGCTGGCCGGGTACGGCTTCGGACTCACGGCCTTCGCGGGCTCGGTCGGCGTCTTCGCGCTGACGGTGTGCGTGTGGACCCTCGCGGAGATCGTCAACGCGCCCACGCAGACAGGCCTGGTCGTCGGCCTCTCCCCGACCCACGGCCGGGGCCGCTACCAGGGCATGTACACCCTGTCCTGGTCGGTCGCGGCTCTGGTGGCCCCGTTGCTGGCCGGGTTCGTCATCGACCGGTTCGGGGCTGAGTGGCTGTGGGGGCTGTGTGCGGTGGTGGGGACGGGAGCGGGGGTGGGGTACGCGGCACTGATGCGGCGGCTGCCGGTCCAGGAGCCCGCCGTTGCGGCTCCGGTCCAGGAACCCGCCGTGGTGGCTCCGGTCCAGGAACCCGCCGCCCCGTCCCCGGCCGGGGGGAAGCCCGAGGTCAGCGCGACATGACCCCGGGTCGGTCGGCCGGTGACCCGCACATCGGTCAGCCCGCCCCCCCGCGTCACGGTCAGCCCGCCCCCCGCGTCACGGTCAGCCGGCCTCTCGCGTCTCAGTCAGCCCGCCCCCGCGCCTCCGTCAGCCGGCCCCGCAGGAGCGACGCGTCCTGGCCCGGCGGCAGGCCGTAGGTGCGGCGGTACTCGCGGTTGAACTGGGTCGCGCTCGCGTACCCGACCGCCTCGGCGACCACGGCCGCCGTGGTGTTGCCGGCGACCAACTGACGTCGCGCCTCCTGGAGGCGCAGGAGCTTCTGGAACCTGAGCGGGCTCATGCCGGTGGCGGCCTTGAAGTGCCGGTGCAGCGTGGCTGGGCTCATATGCGCCGTCGCCGCGATCGTGGCGATGCTGAGCGGCTCGGCGTAGTGGGTGGAGATGTACGCGGCCGCCACGCGCACCCTGGCCGCGCCGGAGTCGGCCAGCGTGTACTGGCGCAGGATCGGCCCGAGCGGGCCGGCGAGCAGCCGGTAGAGGATTTCGGCCTCGATGCGGGAGGCCAGCGGGCGGATGTCGTCCGGGGTGTCGAGCAGCCGTACCCACCTCGTGACCGCGTCGAGGAGCGCCGGCGTCATGGAGGCGGTGACCTGCGCGCCGGGAGCACCGGGCCGGGGGAGCGGAAGCGGATCCGTGCCGTCCAGTTCCAGCAGCAGATCGGCGAGCAGACGGCCGTCGAGATGCAGCACCGCCGAGCGGTACGGCGCCTGCTCGAACGTACAGGTGACGGGCAGTACGAGTGAGTTGAGGAACATGTCGCCCCGCCCGGTCACCCAGCTCCGGTCACCCGCGAGGGTGCGCTTCGCGCCGTCGGCGATGAAGCAGATCATCGGCGCGTAGAGCAGATCGACGGGTGCGATGAGCTCGTCGAGCGCGACCAGCGTCAGACGGGGCACCGCACTGTCGGACCACAGACCCTCGTTGTGGCGGGCGATGGCCGCCGCGAGCGAATCGAGCCCGCCGAGTCGGTCCGGCAGGTGCTCAGGCACGTGCTCCGGCATGAAGCGCTCCTTACCGAGACACCATGAGCGCTGAGACACCATGAGCGCTGAGACGCCATGAGCGCTGAGACGCCATGAGCGCTGAGAGGATCAGGCAATCCTATGCGGTCTCCGGCCCATGCCTTCCGGCGCATGCGCTCCTAGCGTTGACGGCATGACACAGCAGGACAACACCCTTCCGAAGCGCACCCTCCCGAAGCGCACACTCGGCACCCAGGGGCTCGAGGCGGGCGCGATCGGCCTCGGCACGATGGGCATGACCATGGCGTACGGGGCCGGCGACGAGCCCGGCGGCATCGCCACCATCCACCGGGCGTACGAGCTGGGCGTCACCCTCTTCGACACCGCCGAGCTGTACGGCATGGGCACCGGCAGCAACGAGCAACTGCTCGGCCGGGCGGTCAAGGGCTTCCGGGACGAGGTCGTCCTCGCGACCAAGTTCGGCTTCGACCTCAGTGACCCGGCCAACGTCGGAGTCGCGCTGGACAGCCGCCCCGGACACATCCGTGAGGTCACCGAGAACAGCCTGCGCCACCTCGGCACCGACCACATCGACGTCCTCTACCAGCACCGCGTCGACCCCGATGTACCGATCGAGGACGTGGCGGGCACCGTCGGCGAACTGATCGCCGAGGGCAAGGTGCGGTACTTCGGGCTCAGCGAGGCCGGTCCCGAGATCATCCGGCGCGCCCACGCCGTCCACCCGGTGTCCGTACTACAGACCGAGTACTCGGTGTTCGAGCGTGCCGTGGAGGCCGACGTGCTGCCGGTGGTGCGCGAGCTGGGCATCGGCTTCGTGCCGTACTCGCCGCTGGGCCGGGGTTTCCTCACCGGCGCGGTGCGGCCCGCCAGCGCATACCCCGCGGACGACATGCGCAGCTGGGACGACCGCTGGCAGCCCGGCAACTACGAGAAGAACGTGGCCGCCGTCAGCGAACTGACCACGCTCGCGGCGGCCAAGGGCATCTCCGTCACGCAACTGGCGCTGGCCTGGCTGCTGGCCCAGGGCGACGACATCGTGCCGATCCCGGGGACCCGGAGCCCGCAGCGCCTGGCCGAGAACGTCGCGGCGGCGCACGTCACGCTCACGCCGGCGGATCTCGTCCGGGTCCAGGAGATCCTGCCGAAAGGCGCGGCGGGGTCCCGCTACCCCGAGGTGATGATGCCGTCCTGGTGAGGTCCGGCCCCCGCAGCTCGTACGCCCGGGGGCTTCCGCAGGCGCGCGGGACTGCGGCGGGGGCGCGGGACGCCTCCGTGCGCCGTTGATGCGCCCAGCAGAACGGGCATGCAATGGGGGTAGGCACGTCTCGAGGAGGGACCCATGGCTGAGACCCCCAGCACGCCCGATCCGACACAGGAGCGCGAGACGCAACACCCCGCCGAGATCAAGAGCCTGCCCCTGTTCGGCGCCTGCGGCTGCGGCTCCGGCTGCGGGTGCGGGTGTCAGTCGGGCAATCCTTGCCAGTGCGGCTGACCGCGTAGATACAGACGTAGGTACATGCGTAGGTGCATACGCAGGTGCAGACCTAGGCACAGACGTAGGCACAGACGTAGGTACAGACGCATAAGTACGGACGAAGGGGCCGCCCCGGTGACAGGGCGGCCCCTTCGGCATGGACGGGCGGCCTGGAAACCCGCCGCGCCCCCTTTGACGCGGGCACGGCCCCGAGGACTGTTACGCCCCCACCGCTACGCCCCCTCCACCCCGGTGACCGGCTGGATGTCCGCCTGAAGCTCGTCCGCGTGCTCGCCCGTCACCAGGTACACCACCCGCTTCGCGACCGACACCGCGTGGTCCGCGAAGCGCTCGTAGTAGCGGCCGAGGAGGGTGACGTCGACGGCCGTCTCGATGCCGTGCTTCCAGCGGTCGTCCATCAGGTGCTGGAAGAGCGTGCGGTGCAGCAGGTCCATCTCGTCGTCGTCCTGCTCCAGCTGGAGCGCCAGGTCGACGTCCTTCGTGATGATGACCTCCGCCGCCTTCGCCATCAGGCGCTGCGCCAGCTGGCCCATCTCCAGGATGGTCGCGTGCAGGTCGTGCGGGATCGCGCGCTCCGGGAAGCGCAGCCGGGCCAGCTTCGCGACGTGCTGGGCCAGGTCGCCGGAGCGCTCCAGGTCCGCCGACATGCGCAGCGACGTCACGACGATACGAAGGTCCGTCGCCACCGGCTGCTGGCGGGCCAGCAGGGCTATGGCGCGCGCCTCCAGGTCGTGCTGGAGGTCGTCGACCTTCTGGTCGGCCGCGATCACGCTCTCGGCCAGCTTCAGGTCGGAGTCGAGGATCGAGGTCGTGGCGCGTCCGATCGCCGACCCGACCAGCCGGGCCATCTCGACCAGGCCCTCGCCGATCGAGTCAAGTTCCTCGTGGTACGCGTCCCGCATCAGGGTGTCCCTCTCTTACGTCTCTTTCAGGGGTTCCGGGGAGCCGGCGCCGTAGTCGGACCGGCACTGTGAACCCCACGCTCCCACGGTCCGGCCCCGACGCGTCCGTTTCCGTCACCCCAAATGAACCATTACTAGCTCCCAGGTGAACTCTGGGCGACGAGTGTTCGAGGTCGCACGCCGATGGCTGTGGTCAGGTGGGACGACATGCCTAACCTGGATGCATGGACGTGAACGCGGCGGTCGCCGCAGCGGCAGCGATCGCCGGAGTACTTACCGGTGTCATCGCCATGCTGGCGTTCCGCTGGAGCGAGCGCGACCAGAAGCGCCCCACTCGCACCTCCCTGCACACGGACCCCGTGCTTCCGCCGGGCGTCGACACCGTGCTGTCCGTGCTGCGGTCCTCGGCCGTCGTACTCGACGAGGCCGACGCCGTCGTCAAGGCCAGCTCCGCCGCGTACGCCCTCGGGCTGGTGCGGGGCGGGAAACTCGCCATCGAACCCATGATCAAGATGACCCGCGACACGCGGCGTGACGGGGAAATACGCCAGGTCGAGCTCGACCTGCCCCGGCGCGGGACCGGCCGCGGCGAGGCCCTCGCCGTGTCCGCGCGTGTGGCGCCCCTCGGGTCCCGGCTGGTGCTCCTGCTCGTCGAGGACCTCACCGAGGCCCGCCGCATCGAGGCCGTACGCCGCGACTTCGTCGCGAACGTCAGCCATGAGCTCAAGACCCCCGTCGGCGCGCTCTCCCTCCTGTCGGAGGCCGTCATGGACGCCTCCGACGATCCGGAAGCGGTGGAGCGTTTCGCCGGACGCATGCAGATAGAGGCCACCCGGCTGACGAATCTCGTGCAGGAGCTCATCGACCTGTCCCGGGTCCAGAACGACGATCCCCTCGAGGACGCGGAGCCCGTACGCGTCGACGAACTCGTCGCCGAGGCCATCGACCGCTGCCGGCACCAGGCCGGTACGAAGCAGATCACGATGGCCGCCGGCGGCACCGCCGAGCTGCACGTCTGGGGGAACCGCGGCCAGCTGGCCGCCGCCCTCGGAAACCTCGTGGAGAACGCCGTCAACTACTCGCCCGCCCGCACCCGCGTGGGCATAGCCGCCCGCCGGGTGACCGCGCCCGGCGGAGACCTGATCGAGCTCGCCGTGACCGACCAGGGCATCGGTATCTCCGAGAAGGACCGGGAGCGCGTGTTCGAGCGCTTCTACCGCGTCGACCCGGCCCGCTCCCGTGCCACCGGCGGTACGGGCCTCGGACTCGCGATCGTCAAGCACGTGGCCGCCTCGCACGGCGGGGAGGTCACGGTGTGGAGCTCCGAGGGACAGGGCTCCACGTTCACCCTGCGGCTGCCGGAGGCGGGCACGGCCCGCGACCGTGAACGCGCACTCCTGACGCCCGGCCTCGACGAGGACGACGAGGACGGGCAGCCTGACGGGACGACCACCGTCTCATCCACGTATGAACCGCTCCCTGCCCCGGAGGTCCTTCCGTGACCCGAGTGCTCGTCGTCGAGGACGAGGAGTCCTTCAGCGACGCCCTGTCCTACATGCTTCGCAAGGAGGGCTTCGAGGTCGCCATCGCGACCACCGGCCCCGACGGTCTGGACGAGTTCGAGCGCAACGGCGCCGACCTCGTGCTGCTCGACCTGATGCTGCCCGGTCTGCCGGGCACGGAGGTCTGCCGTCAGCTGCGTGGCCGCTCCAACGTGCCGGTGATCATGGTCACCGCCAAGGACAGCGAGATCGACAAGGTCGTCGGGCTGGAGATAGGAGCCGACGACTACGTCACCAAGCCCTTCTCCTCCCGCGAACTGGTCGCCCGCATCCGGGCCGTCCTGCGCCGCCGCGGGGAGCCCGAGGAGGTCACCCCGGCCGCCCTGGAGGCAGGTCCGGTGCGCATGGACGTCGACCGCCACGTGGTCACCGTCTCCGGCTCCAAGGTCGACCTTCCCCTGAAGGAGTTCGACCTCCTGGAGATGCTGCTGCGCAACGCGGGCCGCGTCCTGACCCGCATGCAGCTCATCGACCGGGTGTGGGGCGCCGACTACGTCGGTGACACCAAGACCCTGGACGTCCACGTGAAGCGCCTGCGCGCGAAGATCGAGCCGGACCCGGGCGCGCCGCGGTACCTGGTGACGGTGCGTGGTCTCGGCTACAAGTTCGAGCCGTAGGCCGGCGGCGCGGCGCGCGCACCGAAGCAGGGCAACGGCAAGAAGCAGGGCACGACGAAGGGCGGCACCCCAGGAGGGGTCCCGCCCTTCGTGCGTACGGCAGGGCCGTCCCCGTACGGAGCCGATCCGGTCGTACGGAGACGACCCGGCCGAACGGAGTCGATCCGGTCGTACGGAGTCGATCCGGCCGTACGGAGATCAGTGACCGGCGGAGTTCGACGCGGTCGCCGTCGCCGTGGCGGTCGCCGTGGAGCTCGACGCCTTGTCCGTGGGGGTGCCCGACGCCGACCCGGACGGGCTGGTGGTCGCGGTGGCCGTGGCCGACGCCGTGGCGCCCGGCGCCGCCGGGATCTGGCTCGGGCCCCACTTGCTGAAGTAGCTCTCGGCCGGGACGACGAACGCGCGCAGGCTCACGTCACCGGTCTTGCTGAAGGAGAACGTGACCTTCTGGGCGTTGCCGGTCTTGACGTCCGCACCGGGGCTGGCCAGCACGGCGGAGGCGTTGCCCTTGCCGCCCAGGACGACGGAGCCGCCGGCCGGGACGGTCACCTTGCCCTTGCCCTTGGCGGGCGAGAGCTCGGCGGTGCCGTCGCCCTCGACGCTGATCGAGTCCAGGGTCTGGGCGGTGCGGCCGTTGTTGAAGAGGGTCGCGGAGATCACGGCCGGACCCGTGGCCTTCGGGTCGGGCTGGGTGATCACGAGCGCGTTCTGGACCATGATGTCGCCGACACTGGTGGCCGCGTTGTCCGGCTTGACTTCCAGGGTCTGGGCGTTGTTGCCGGCACCGCACGCGGCGAGCGAGGCGATCGAGAACGCGATGGCGGCGGCGGCGAGGGCGCCGCGTCGAAGGCTGCTGCTCACGGCGGCGGCAACTCCTAGAACGTGGGCGGTACGGGGTGGGGCGGTCCTACGGCTGTAAAGCCGCCCTAAGTGTCTGTCAGCGGCCTTAGGTTACCGAGCCGTTCCCGCGCCGCCGCACCCGACCCGCCTCTTCGTGCCCACCGGCCCCTTCGGCGCCGTACGCGAACCCTCCCCGGCCCCGTGTTCACGCCCACCCGATCGGCCGCTTTGGCCACGCACTCGTCTGCCATTCACATAAGTGCGGTCGCCATCGGCTTGCGGATTTTCTCGTAAGGCCCCGTAAGGAATGCATGGCGGCCCGAAAATTGATCATCGGCCGACTTGATCAATTCTGGATTCGTCTCGTACCCGACTCCAGTCATCGAACGGAGTAGCTGAAGTCGAGCACTTGGGGGTGGACAAATGGGGATGTTCGGGCGCCGGCCGGGGGCTTCCGAGGTGTGTAACGTGCACGTTTCACCCTGCCCGCAGAGCCGCTCCGACCTGCGAATACCCTCTTCCGCTACCCCCCTGGAGCACGTCCCTGTTGCGGTTGTCAAGCCCTGAGATATGCCCTGACCTGCGAAAACGCCATTCAGAAGACGCCGTTTCCGTGTTACTCTTGATAGCCACGGAAGGGGTACCTGTCACATGACGTTCAAGGTTGGCGACACCGTGGTCTATCCCCATCACGGGGCCGCGCTGATCGAGGCTATCGAAACTCGCCAGATCAAAGGCGTGGACAAGACCTACTTGGTGCTGAAGGTCGCCCAGGGCGACCTGACGGTGCGTGTGCCAGCGGACAATGCGGAGTTCGTCGGCGTGCGTGATGTGGTCGGTCAGGACGGGCTGGACCGGGTCTTCGAGGTGCTGCGCGCGCCGTATGCCGAGGAGCCCACGAACTGGTCGCGTCGTTACAAGGCAAATCTGGAGAAGCTCGCCTCCGGCGACGTCATCAAGGTCGCGGAAGTCGTGCGTGACCTGTGGCGCCGGGAGCGCGAGCGCGGACTCTCCGCAGGTGAGAAGCGCATGCTCGCCAAGGCGCGGCAGATCCTGGTGAGCGAGCTCGCCCTCGCGGAGAACACGAACGAGGACAAGGCCGAGGCCCTGCTCGACGAGGTTCTCGCGTCCTGACGCAGGCGCCGCCCGCTCAGCCCACTGAGCAGGAACACGCCCGCTGAGCGCAATGAACGACGCGCAATGAAATGCCGCGGTGCCCGATGACGCAATTGCTGTCGCCGGGCGCTGCGGCATGTTCGTACCCGCATGTTCTTACCCGCACAATTTTTTGTACCTGCGCGATGGTCCTACCCGTACGCCGATCGGGAATGCGCACGTCCCGATACCTGGTGTGCCGGGCCCGGGCAGCTGGCTCGACCGGATGTCACGGAAGGGTCCGGTCAAGCCTCGCGCCCGGTACTCCCCCAGCAGGGGGTACCCCCAGGCCATACCCACGTAGGTTGAGCACACAAACCTGACAGGAACCGATGTCTGACGATTCGCGCCCCTCGCCGTCGGGTGCACGTACCGCGGCCGTGATTCCGGCCGCCGGACGGGGCGTACGCCTCGGTCCCGGCGCCCCCAAAGCGCTCCGCGCGCTGAACGGCACGCCCATGCTCATCCACGCGGTACGCGCGATGGCCGCGTCCCGTGCCGTCTCCCTCGTGGTCGTCGTGGCCCCGCCCGACGGCACCGCCGAGGTCAAGTCGCTGCTCGACGCGCACGCACTGCCCGAGCGCACGGATTTCGTCGTCGTCCCGGGCGGTGAGTCCCGCCAGGAGTCCGTGAAGCTCGGCCTCGACGCGCTGCCGCCCGGCATCGACATCGTGCTCGTGCACGACGCGGCCCGCCCGCTGGTCCCCGTCGACACGGTAGACGCAGTGATCGAGGCGGTACGGGACGGCGCGCCCGCGGTCGTCCCGGCGCTGCCGCTCGCCGACACCGTCAAGCAGGTCGAGCCCGCGGCCGTGCCCGGGGAGCCCGAGCCCGTCGTCGCCACGCCCGAGCGGGCCCGGCTGCGTGCCGTCCAGACCCCGCAGGGCTTCGACCGCGACACGCTGGTCCGCGCCCACGAGACCGTCACCGACAACGTCACCGACGACGCGAGCATGGTCGAGCAGCTCGGTGCCCGGGTCGTGGTCGTGCCCGGTCACGAGGAGGCGTTCAAGGTGACACGCCCCCTGGATCTCGTGCTCGCCGAGGCGGTTCTCGCCCGCAGGAGGCTGAACGATGGCTTCTGAGGCCTCTGACGTCCGGCTGCCGCCGGGTGGCCCCGTGGTGCTTCCCCTGGTGGGCATCGGCACCGACATCCACGCGTTCGAGGACGGCCGCGAGCTGTGGTGCGCGGGACTGAAGTGGGAGGGCGAGGGCCCGGGGCTGGCCGGCCACTCCGACGCGGACGTCGTCGCGCACGCCGCGTGCAACGCGCTGTTCTCGGCGGCGGGCCTGGGTGACCTCGGGCAGCACTTCGGCACCGGGCGGCCCGAGTGGTCCGGTGCGTCGGGCGTCACGCTGCTCACGGAGGCCGCGCGGATCGTACGCGCCGCGGGCTTCACCATCGGCAACGTCGCCGTGCAGGTCGTCGGACCGCGCCCGAAGATCGGCAAGCGGCGGGACGAGGCGCAGAAGATCCTCTCGGACGCGGTCGGCGCGCCCGTCTCGGTGTCGGGTGCCACGACCGACGGGCTCGGCTTCCCGGGGCGGGACGAGGGACTGATGGCGGTCGCCACGGCGCTGGTGGTCCGGGCGGGCTGAGCCCGAAGGCTCTGCCCCCTTTGCCCCTACCTGCCCCTTATTCGCGGGCTGCCGCCTGGGGGGCGGCCGGCCCGCGGACCCCTGCTCCGGCCCGAACGGCCCAGCCCCCAAACGCCGGACGGGCTGCGATGCCCCCTCTATGTCACGAATACATGCCCCTTGAGCCGGAAGGGTCGCGGGGCACTACCCCTGGGCCACTACCCTGGAGTGGTGACCATTCGCCTGTACGACACCAGCGCCCGGCAGATTCGTGACTTCACCCCGCTTCTGCCGGGTTGTGTCTCGATCTACCTGTGTGGCGCCACCGTGCAGGCCGCACCGCACATCGGGCACATCCGCTCCGGCCTCAACTTCGACATCATGCGCCGCTGGTTCGAGTACCGCGGCTATGACGTGACGTTCATCCGGAACGTCACGGACATCGACGACAAGATCATCGCCAAGTCGGCCGACCACGGCCGCCCCTGGTGGGCCATCGGCTACGAGAACGAGCGCGCCTTCAACGACGGCTACGACGTTCTCGGCTGCCTGCCGCCGACCTACGAGCCGCGCGCCACCGGCCACATCACCGAGATGGTCGAGATGATGCGCACGCTCATCGAGCGCGGACACGCGTACGAGGCCGACGGCAACGTGTACTTCGACGTGCGCTCCTTCCCGGAGTACCTCCAGCTGTCCAACCAGGAGCTCGACAACCTCCTCCAGCCCTCCGGCGAGGGCGAGACCGGTAAGCGCGACCCCCGCGACTTCGCCATGTGGAAGGCGGCCAAGCCCGGCGAGCCGACCTGGGAGACGCCGTGGGGGCGGGGCCGGCCCGGCTGGCACCTGGAGTGCTCCGCCATGGCCCACAAGTACCTGGGCAGCGCGTTCGACATCCACGGCGGCGGGCTCGACCTGATCTTCCCGCACCACGAGAACGAGATCGCGCAGGCCAAGGCCTTCGGCGACGAGTTCGCCAGGTACTGGGTGCACAACGCCTGGGTCACCATGAGCGGCGAGAAGATGTCGAAGTCCCTCGGGAACTCGGTGCTCGTCAGCGAGATGGTCAAGCAGTGGCGGCCGATCGTGCTGCGCTACTACCTGGGCACCCCGCACTACCGCTCGATGATCGAGTACAGCGAAGAGGCCCTGCGCGAGGCCGAGTCGGCGTTCGCGCGCATCGAGGGCTTCGTGCAGCGCGTCGTCGAGAAGGCCGGGGGAGTCGTCGAGCCTTCGCCCGAGGTGCCGCCCGCCTTCGCCGAGGCGATGGACGACGACCTGGGCGTCCCGCAGGCGCTCGCCATCGTGCACACGACGGTCCGGCAGGGGAACTCCGCCCTCGCCGCCGACGACAAGGAAGCCGCCGTCGCCCGCCTCGCCGAGGTCCGGGCCATGCTCGGCGTCCTCGGTCTCGACCCCCTCGACCCGCAATGGGCCGGTGAGGGCGACCGGGGCGAGGACCTCCACGGCGTCGTCGACACCCTCGTACGCATGGTCCTCGACCAGCGCGAGGCCGCCCGCGCCCGCAAGGACTGGGCCACCGCGGACGCCATCCGCGACCAGCTCAACCAGTCGGGCCTGGTCATCGAGGACAGCCCGCAGGGACCGCGCTGGACGCTCGGTCCGCGCTAGGGACTCGCTGATGTGCCGCCCGGAGCTTGGGGCGGCACACTTCATATACGTACGTACGCACGCTTCGGTGGCGTAGAGAACAGAGACAGAGACAGGTAGGTCATGGCTGCTAACAACCGCCGCATGTCCGGCAAGAAGGGCGCGCAGGTCGGCAGTGGCGGCCAGCGGCGCCGGGGCCTGGAGGGCAAGGGCCCCACCCCGCCCGCCGAGATGCGCAAGGGACACAAGAAGAACCGCATCGCCACCGCCAAGACCAAGCAGGTCCAGCGGCGGCCCGCCCCCCGGGGCCGCGGCGGCAAGTCCGCCTCCGAGATGGTCGTCGGCCGCAACCCGGTCGTCGAGGCGCTGCGCGAGGGCGTGCCCGCGACCATGCTCTACGTCCAGCAGTTCATCGACAACGACGAGCGGGTTCGCGAGGCGCTCCAGCTCGCCGGGGAGCGCGGCGGCATCCACCTGATGGAGGCCCCGCGTCCCGAGCTGGACCGGATGACCAACGGGCTCAACCACCAGGGCCTCGTCCTCCAGGTCCCGCCGTACGAGTACGCGCACCCGGAGGACCTCTCTGCCGCCGCGTACGACGTCGGGGAGGACCCGCTGGTCGTCGCGCTCGACGGCGTCACCGACCCGCGGAACCTGGGCGCGGTCGTCCGCTCCGTCTCCGCCTTCGGCGGGCACGGGGTCGTCGTGCCCGAGCGGCGCGCGGCCGGCATGACCGCCGGTGCCTGGAAGACGTCCGCCGGCACCGCCGCCCGTACGCCCGTCGCCCGCGCCACCAACCTGACGCGGACCCTGGAGTCGTACAAGAAGGAAGGCCTCGTCGTGGTCGGACTCACCGCCGACGGTGAGGTCGAACTCGGCGACCTGGAGGCCCTCGCGGGGCCCGTGGTCATCGTCGTCGGCAGCGAGGGCAAGGGCCTGTCGCGACTGGTCGGCGAGACCTGTGACTTCCGGGTGCGGATTCCGATGCCGGGTGGCGCGGAGTCTCTGAACGCCGGTGTGGCGGCGGGAGTTGTGCTGTACGAGGCGGCTCGGCGCCGGGGCTGAGTGCTTTCGGGAGAAGGTCGCGGGAGCGCCCTCACCCGTTCGGGGTAAACCGGGTGGCCGGGACGACCTTGACGCGGTCCGGACAGATCCGCCCGGTCAAAGCAGTGTCCTAACCACACGTCGCTCGGTTAGATGAGTGTGGACACCAGAACACCCCGCACACCCACGGGGGACCGATCGTCGGGATTCGACGACACTCCCGCGCTGAGCATGGTGAAGGTGCCGAGCGATCCGGCGCAGGTCATCGTCAATCATGCGAGCTTCCGTGTGCAGCTCAACGCCTCCGCGTGGACGACCCGATCCCCGCGCATCGCGCGCCACTTGAGCGCCACCGAAGACACCGCACGCGTCCCCGTCGTCGGTACGGCGGGCAGAGCGGGCGCGGCAGGCCAGGCCGCCGGCGCCCGCCGCCGCGCGCCCGTCGTCTGGAGCGGGAAGTCCGCCCCCGACGACACCGGCGCCCACCGTCTGCTGCAAGCCGTGCGCAGTACGAGCGTGGGCCACGGTGAGGCCCCCGCCGGGGACGCCGGCGCGACCCAGGTCATTCCCCGCATCGACGTCGGCAACCTCCCCGGGGAGACGGTCGCGACGCCCGGCGCCGGCAGCCGGCGCACCCACGGAGCGCGTCACTCCGGCGAGACCCGGCTCCTGCCCGGTATGCGCACCGCCGGCAGCGCGTACGACGAACCCGCCTACGCGGACCAGGAGTTCGCGGACGACGACCTCGCGGACGACGGCTTCGAGGACGACGGCTTCGGGGACGACGGCCTCGACGACGAGGAGACCACCTCCAAGCGCCACGGCAACGAGCCGGTCCGGCACGCCTATTACCCCGGCCGCCGGATGAACCTCGGGGTGGTGCTGCTGCCCCTGCGGGTCTTCCTCGGCTTCATCTCCATCTACGCGGGCATGGGCAAGCTCTGCGACGCCGTCTACTTCGACGGCGGCAAGCGCGGCTCGATGGTCACCTGGCTCAACACACTGCACCCCTGGGAAGTCGCCGAGCCCCTGCGGCAGTTCGCGCTCCAGCACCCCGTCGGCGCCGGGCTCGTCATCGCCTTCCTCCAGGTCATCGTCGGTGTCCTCACGGTTCTCGGCCTCTGGCAGCGGGTCGCCGCCGTCGTCGGCGCGATGCTGTCGGCCGCGCTCATCGTCACCGTCAGCTGGAAGACGGTGCCCGCCTACGACGCGCCCGACATCATCTACCTCGCCGCCTGGTCGCCGCTGATCATCGCCGGTGCGCCCGTGTACTCCGTGGACGGCCGGCTCGCGGGCGGCGCCTGGCGCAGGCTCGGGCCGCGCGCCGACATCTGGGAGCTGCGCTGGTACGTCCTGCGCCGCGGCGCCCTCGTGACGGCCATCACCGTCGGGCTCACCCTGCTCCTCGGCTCGCTGCTCGGCGGGGCGGTGCGGGACGCGGACCGGGTCGTCGTACCCGGTCCGGGGGAGGCGCCGCGCAACGAACTGCCGGGCTCCCCGCTGCCCGAGGAGCCCGTCAAGCGTCACCACCGGGCGAGCCCCTCGGCCTCCGAGACACCGACCCAGGGCGCGACGTCGTCGCCCTCGGGCGCTGCCACGACGCCGGGCGCGATCCGGGAGAGCGGTCCGGCCACGGGCGGCCAGCCCAGCCAGACGCAGGGCACCGGTCAGGCACCGCCCCAGCAGTCGGCGCCGGTGCAGCAGGCGCCGAGCACGAGCGCGGGCCCGTCGTCCTCCGGCGGCTCGGGCAGCACGGGCGGCAGCGCGGCCGGCGGTTCGAGCAGCACGGGCGGCAGCAGCTCGGGCGGCGGCTCGGGCGGCGGCTCGGACCGACTGGTCGGCGGGCTCCTCGGATAACGCCCGTTAGGCCGGAACACGGATGGGGCCCCGCACACCAGGTGTGCGGGGCCCATTCGTCGTGGGCTGGCGGGCGCAGCGGGTCGTGAGCCGACAGCGCCCCGGGCGGTCGGCCTGAGCCGGGAGCGGCCGTGGTCCGCGAGGAGGGCGGGAGGGGCTTCAGGAACGCCGGGGCCGGGGGGGGGGCTCAGCGGCCCAGGGACGCCAGTTCCTTTGCCGCCTCCGTCAGGTCCTTCGCCGTGTCGATGGCGCGCCAGTACGCGCCCTGCGGGATCGGGAAGCCGGCCAGCAGGCGTTCGCGGGCCAGGCGGGGGAACGTGGTGCGCTCGTGGTCGCCGCGCTCCGGGAGCATGCCGGCGAACTCGGCGGAGAAGACGTAGACGCCCGCGTTGATCTCGTACGTCGTCGGCGGGGCCTCGATGAAGTCCGTCACGCGGCCGAAGCCGTCCGTCTTGACGGCGCCCCACGGGATGCGGGGGCGGGCCAGCGCGAGGGTCGCCACCGCGTCGCGCTCGGTGTGGAAGTCCGCCATGTCGCGCAGCGAGAAACGGGTCCAGATGTCACCGTTCGTCGCGAACCACGGCTTGTCCGGGTGCGGGAGATGCGCGGCGGCGTACTTGAGGCCGCCGCCGCGGCCGAGCGGTTCCGTTTCGACGACCGTCGTGACGTTCAGGGGCAGGTCGGCCGCGTCCAGCCACTTCTGGAGGACGTCGGCGAGATGCCCGCAGCTGACCACCACGTCGGTCACGCCCTCTTCGGCGAGCCAGGTGAGCTGATGGCCGATGATCGGGGTCCCGGTGCCCGGGATCTCGACCATCGGCTTGGGCCGGTCGTCGGTGTACGGGCGCAGTCGGGAGCCCTGCCCACCGGCCAGGACAACGGCTTGAACGGGACGCGACGCGGCGTTCGGATCGGTCATGACCGAACTGTACGTGGCGCCCCGCTCGCGGTTCTGTCGGCAACCGTTCCTTAACCAGCCGTTATCTGCCTACGGCCGACTGCCCCCGGGCCTCGCCCGGTCAGGTGTGCTGGGCGGCCACACCCGACGCGAAGGACGTGTCGCAGACGGGGCGGGCGAACGACTGGGCCCGCGGCGGCCCGTACACGCGGACCGCGGCCCGGCCCAGCGCACGGGCGATGGACACGCAGTGCTTCGCCAGCGACGGACGGTCGTGCACCGCCTCCTGGAGGTGGGTGAGGGCCACGCCCGGGTTCTTCTCCTGGAGTTCCACCAGGAGCTTGTCCCGCAGGACGTCCTGCGCGGCCCGGGAGGACGCTCGTGTGGAGACGTCCGACGAGGAGGCTTCGGATGCGGTGAGCACCGAGTGCGAGGAGTTCCCCGACCAGTTGACTCGGGTGACCGCGAGGGTCCCGGAGAACACCAGGACGACAGGCAGAACGAGGGCGAGGGTGCGACCGATCCGGCGGGCGGGGCCACGGCCATGCCGGGTCCGTTGGTTAGTGGTGGAGTGCTTCACGCGAGTGAGGGTAGCGCGCGGTGATGATTTGGCGACATTTAGTCACCGGTTCGGGGGATGGGGAAGCGATGTTTTTTGGGTAGCGGGTTGACGTACGCGTATCGAAAAGGCCCGTTCTGCCGGGGTATTCCGTGACAGCGAAGAGGGCCCCGCAGCCTGGCTGCGGGGCCCTCTTCGGCAACTCGGGTGAATTCACCGCTCCGGGGTGTTGGACCCCTCGGCGGTGGTTCAGTCGGAGAGGCGCTCGCCCGTGGAGGTCGAGAACACGTGGGTCTCGCCCGGCCGCGGCACGACGTGCAGCGTGGCGCCCTTGTCCGGGACCGCGCGGCCGCTCACGCGGACGACCAGGTCCGTGAGCTTGTCGTCGACCTTGGCGCTGCCGTAGACGTAGCCGTCGGCGCCGAGCTCCTCGACGACGTTCACCGACACGGCGAGGCCCGCCGGGGCGTCCTCGCTCTCCTTGGTCAGGGCCTTGGCGGCGGCGCCGCCCTGCTCGACGATGTCGAAGTGCTCGGGGCGGACACCGACCGTGACCGTGCGGTCACCCTTGTCGGAGGCGGCCTTCAGCGCCTCGCGGTTGACCGGCACGACGCTGTTGCCGAACTTCACGCCGCCGTCGGTGATCGGGACCTCGACGAGGTTCATCGCGGGGGAGCCGATGAAGCCGGCGACGAAGAGGTTCGCCGGGCGGTCGTACATGTTGCGCGGCGAGTCGACCTGCTGGAGCAGACCGTCCTTGAGCACGGCCACGCGGTCGCCCATGGTCATGGCCTCGACCTGGTCGTGGGTGACGTACACGGTGGTGATGCCGAGGCGGCGCTGGAGCGAGGCGATCTGCGTACGCGTCGACACGCGGAGCTTGGCGTCGAGGTTGGACAGCGGCTCGTCCATGAGGAACACCTGGGGCTCACGCACGATGGCGCGGCCCATGGCGACACGCTGGCGCTGACCGCCGGAGAGGGCCTTCGGCTTGCGGCCGAGGTACTCGGTGAGGTCGAGGATCTTCGCCGCGTCCTCGACCTTCTGGCGGATCTCCGCCTTGTTGACGCCGGCGATCTTGAGCGCGAAGCCCATGTTGTCGGCGACGGTCATGTGCGGGTAGAGCGCGTAGTTCTGGAACACCATGGCGATGTCCCGGTCCTTCGGCGGCAGGTGCGTGACGTCGCGGTCACCGATGCGGATGGCGCCGGCGTTCACGTCCTCGAGCCCCGCGAGCATGCGGAGCGAGGTGGACTTGCCGCAACCGGAGGGACCGACGAGGACGAGGAACTCGCCGTCCTCGATGTCGATCTCCAGGGCATCGACGGCGGGCTTCTCGGAACCCGGGTAGATGCGGGTCGCCTTGTCGAACGAGACTGTGGCCATGGTGAGGGGCCCCCTTCACCGGCAGGAACGTGCCGGACGATCCGAGTAAAGGTGGTGTCCACCACGAGGATTCGTAGTGGTGTAGTCCACAAGAGTGAACTGGCTCAGGACGGTACCTGGCGTTCACCTGGTCTGTCAGTACTCCGGGAGCGGTGAACTTCGCGGAAATTTCCGATCGGGCCGCGCCGCGGGATGGGTACACTGCACGGGCACGTACGCGGCACGCACGCGTGCAGGCCTCCTTAGCTCAGCTGGTCAGAGCGCCGCTCTTGTAAAGCGAAGGTCGTCGGTTCGAATCCGACAGGGGGCTCCCACACTTGCCAGCGGCTGGAAGACGAAGCCGGTGGATTTCCGGCGGAGTGCTCGTCAGCGCTCGCGCAGCTGTCGCCCGATCTCCCGTTGCGCGGCCTCCAGGGGCCGTCCGTCCGCGAGGTCCCACAGCGTGTTCTGCAGGACGCGGGCCAGGCTCCAGGCGCGGGCCCGCTCCCGGTCCAGGCCGAGGATCTCCGTCATGGCGTCGAACCGCCAGCGGATCTCGGCGGGCTCGAACCGGTTGCGGATCGCGGGGAGCAGGTCGAAGCCGGGGTCGCCGGCGAGCGGCTTCGGGTCGATGGCGAGCCAGGGCGCGCGGTGTGAGGCGAGGACGTTGTCGAAGTGCAGGTCCCAGTGGAGCAGCCGGTCGCCCGGTTCGGCGGCGACCTCGCGCACGGCGGCCGCGCAGTCCTCGACGAGGCGGCGGTCCCCGGGGTCCGCGAGCTGCCGCACGGCCCACGGCACCTGTTCCAGCATCGCGGCCGCGATGTCGCCGAGCCGCCGCATCCCCTCCGGGGCGGGCAGCGCGGTCAGCCGGGCCAGCAGCCGCGCGACGACCAGAACGGCCTCGCGCGTGTCCGGTGTCTCCGCCAGCGACCGCGCCTCGTCCAGGCGTTCGAGGAGGAGGGTGCAGGTGGCCTCGTCGTGCTCCAGAAGGCGTACGGCCCCCGCGCCGTCCCACCGGCGCAGGGCGAGCGGTTCGCCGGCGCTCTCCTCGTCGAGGGGCTGGAGCTTGAGCGCGGCCGGCGTCCCGTCGGCCCGGAGTACCGGGAGGACCAGCGCGCAGACGCCGTACATCGAGGGCCCGTCGACCCGCAGCTCCCAGCGCTCCAGGAAGTCCGCCGCCCGGCGCGGCAGCCCGGCGATGAAGGCCCGGCCCGCCGCTCCGTTGAACTTCTGCTGGGAGGCGGCCAGCTCTTCGGGCACGTCGATCACCCTGCCGACCATACTTGGGTGCGTGAACCGGCTCACGCGCGTCAGGCGAGGTCCCGGGTGGGCGGTGTGGGCGTACGTCCGCAGCGCCCCCGGGACCTACGTGTGGCTGGCGATCCTCTTCGTCACCACCGTCGCCCTGCACCACATGTCGCCGGATTTCGAAGAGGACTTCCTGCGCCAGCGGTCGACCAACATCCACGAGCTGTCGCGGGATCCGGTGCGCGTGCTGATCACCAGCGCCATGTGGATCGACGGCGGCCACTGGCTGCCGTACGCGGTCCTGTTCACCGTCTTCCACGCGCAGGCGGAGCGCTGGCTCGGCACGCCGCGCTGGCTGGCCGTGTGCGTCGCCGCGCACGTGCTGGCCACCCTCGCCAGTGAGGGGGCGCTGCTGGAGGCGATCCGTGACGGGGTCGCCCCGCGCTCGGCGGTCAACACCCTGGACATCGGCGTGAGTTACGCGCTCGCGGGGGTGATCGCGGTGCTCACGTACCGGATCGCGGAGCCGTGGCGGTACGGGTATCTGGTGGTCGTCCTGGCGGTGTACGGGGGCTCGCTCGCGGCCAGCCCCACCTTCACCGATTTCGGGCATTTCCTGGCGCTGCTGATCGGTCTCGCCTGCTGTCCGCTGGCCAGAGGCCGCGGAAAAGCATGGAATCCGAAGGAGACACTGGCCGCTCTCAGGGGTTAACGTCCGCGGCATGAGCAGCTCGGCAAGCAGCCTCGGCCGTGTCGTGAACGGCGGCATCTCCTTCTGGTACGCGGACGACGGATTCCCCGCCCCGCGTGAGCCGCTGCCCGGCGACGCGACCGCCGACGTCGTCATCGTCGGCGGCGGCTACACGGGCCTGTGGACCGCGTACTACCTGAAGAAGGCGGCCCCCTACCTGCGCATCACGGTGCTGGAGCAGAAGTTCTGCGGCTACGGCGCCTCCGGCCGCAACGGCGGCTGGCTCTACAACGGCATCGCGGGCCGCGACCGCTACGCCCGGCTGCACGGCCATGAGGCGGCCGCCCGGCTCCAGCGGGCCATGAACGACACGGTCGGCGAAGTCGTCCGGATCGCGGCTCAGGAGAACATCGACGCCGACATCCACCAGGGCGGCGTACTGGAAGTGGCGTACACGCCCGCCCAGCTGGCCCGCCTCAAGGAGTTCCACGCCCACGAGCTCGCGTACGGCGAGAAGGACCGCGAGCTGTACGGCGCCCGCGAGACGGCCGAGCGCGTCCGGGTCGCCGACGCGGTCGGCTCCACCTGGACCCCGCACGGTGCGCGGCTGCACCCGGTGAAGCTGGTCAAGGGCCTCGCGGCGGCCGTCGAGGCGATCGGTGTCACCGTGCACGAACAGACCCCGGTCACGGAGATCCGTCCCCAGCACGCGGTGACGCCGTACGGGACCGTCCGCGCGCCCTACGTCCTGCGCTGCACGGAGGGTTTCACCGCGAACCTCAAGGGCCAGCGGCGTACCTGGCTCCCCATGAACTCCTCCATGATCACGACGGCGCCGCTCACCGCCGAGCAGTGGGACGCGATCGGCTGGGCGGGGCGCGAGACGCTCGGCGACATGGCCCACGCGTACATGTACGCCCAGCGCACCGCCGACGACCGCATCGCGCTCGGCGGGCGCGGAGTGCCGTACCGATTCGGCTCGCGGACGGACAACGACGGGCGTACGCAGGCCGCGACGGTCGAGGCGCTGTACGAGATCCTGATCCGCTTCTTCCCGTCCCTCACCGGCGTCCGGGTGGACCATGCCTGGTCGGGCGTCCTCGGGGTGCCGCGCGACTGGTGCGCGACGGTGACGCTGGACCGGTCGACGGGCCTGGGCTGGGCCGGCGGTTACGTCGGCTCCGGCGTGGCGACCGCCAACCTGGCCGCCCGCACCCTGCGCGACCTGGTCCGGCAGGACTCGGGGCAGGCCGGGGCGACGGAGCTGACCGCGCTGCCGTGGGTGAACCACCAGGTGCGCAAGTGGGAGCCGGAACCGCTGCGCTGGATCGGCGTGCACGGCATGTACGCCACGTACCGCACGGCGGACCGCCGCGAACTGACCACCCACAGCGTCCAGTCGTCCCGGCTGGCCCGGATGGCGGACCGGGTGGCGGGACGTCACTGACGAGGCTGTGCGTTGCGGGCGCCGGTGCGGGCGGCCTGGAGTACGCCCTTCGGCGGCCCCGGCGCCCGGCTGTGTGAGACTGCGCCCATGATTCGCGCCGCCACTTCCGCCGACATCCCCGTCATTCACGCCATGATCCGCGAGCTGGCCGAGTACGAGAAGGTGCCGGACGAGGCGCGGGCGGACGAACCGCAGCTCGCGGAGGCGCTGTTCGGGGAGCGGCCGGCCGCGTTCGCGCACATCGCCGAGGACCGGGGGCTGCCGGTCGGCTTCGCGCTGTGGTTCCTGAACTTCTCCACCTGGCGCGGGGTGCACGGGATCTACCTGGAGGACCTGTACGTACGGCCCGAGGCCCGCGGCGGCGGCCACGGCAAGGCGCTGCTGACCGAACTGGCCCGGATCTGCGTCGAGCGCGGGTACGAGCGCCTGGAGTGGGCCGTTCTGAACTGGAACAAGCCGTCGATCGACTTCTACGAGGCGCTGGGTGCGCGTGCGCAGGACGAGTGGACGGTGTACCGGCTGACGGACGGGGCGCTGACCGCCCTGGGGGCACGCGCCTGAGGCGGGATCACCGGACGGTCACTCGGCGGATCATCCGGCGGGTCACTCGACGGATCATCCGGCGGATCATGCGCCAGATCACCCCACCGACTCGGGTACGGGGGTGTCGGACGGGGTGTGCCGCGGGGGCTTCGTCGTGACCATCAGGCCGGCCGCCAGGCCCGCCAGGAGCATGACGCCCGCCGCGCACCAGATGGCCACCGTGTAGCCGTGGACGATGCCTTCGCGTATGACCAGTTCCTTGCGGGCGGGGTCGCGCAGATGGGCCGCGATGTAGGCGGTGCTGGTGGTGGTGGCGATGGTGTTCAGCAGGGCCGTACCGATCGAACCGCCCACCTGCTGGGCCGTGTTCACGGTCGCGGAGGTCACACCCGAGTCCTGCGGGGCGACGCCTGCGGTGGCGGTGGCGAAGACCGGCATGAAGGTGAGGCCCATGCCCAGGCCGATCAGGATCAGAGCGGGCAGGAGTTCGCTCGCGTACGGCGAGTGCACGGTGATCCGGGTCAGGACCAGCATGCCGCCCGCGGCCAGGACCGTGCCGGGGACCATGAGCAGGCGCGGGGCCACGTGGCTCATCAGGCGGGCCGAGATCTGGGTCGAGCCGATGATGATCGCGACCGTCAGGGGCAGGAAGGCCAGGCCCGTCTTCAGGGGGGAGTAGCCGAGGACGACCTGGAGGTAGTAGGTCAGGAACAGGAACATGCCGAACAAGCCGATGACGGCGAGGGCCATGGTCAGGAAGCAGCCCGCGCGGTTGCGGTCCTTGACGATGTGCAGCGGCAGCAGCGGCTGCGGCGCCCTGGTCTGCCACCACACGAACACGGCGAGAAGGACGATGCCCACGGCGAACAGGGCCAGCACCCGGGGGTCCGTCCAGCCGCGCGGCTCCGCCTCGCTGAACCCGTAGACGATCGCGACGAGCCCGCCGCAGCCGAGCAGCGCACCGGGGACGTCGAGACGGGCGCCCGCGTGCCGCGGCTGTTCGTGCAGGAGGGCGAACGCGCCGCAGACGGCGATGACTGCGATGGGGATGTTGACGTACAGGCACCAGCGCCAGTTCAGGTACTCGGTGAGCAGTCCGCCCGCGATGAAGCCGATCGCGCTGCCGCTGCCGGCCAGTGCGCTGTAGATGCCGAAGGCCTTTCCGCGCTCCTTCGGGTCGGTGAAGGTGGTGGTGAGGAGCGAGAGGGCCGAGGGGGCGAGTACGGCGGCGAAGGCGCCCTGGAGGGCGCGGGCGCCGAACAGCATCCCGGATGTGGTGGCCGCGCCGCCCAGCGCGGAGGCGGCGGCGAAGCCGATCAGCCCGATGATGAACGTGCGCTTGCGGCCCACCAGGTCGGCGATGCGGCCGCCGAGCAGAAGCAGTCCGCCGAAGGCCAGTGTGTAGGCGGTGATGACCCACTGCCGGTTGCCGTCGGACATGCCCAGCGCGCGCTGGGCGGAGGGGAGCGCGATGTTCACGATCGTCGCGTCCAGGACCACCATCAGCTGTGCGAGGGCGATGACCACCAGGCTCCACCAGCGGCGGGGGTCGGGGTCCAGGACGTAGGTGGATTCACCTGTTCGGGTGACATTCACCTGCTCAGAACAGCATGAATCGGTAGGTATCGCATCCCGTCCGTCATCGGGTGTGTGTGTCGTGCCTGGTGTCGGGTGTGTGTCGTGCCTGGTCATGGCTTACCGGGTGTCTGTCGTGCCTGGTCATGGCTCGAGCACCACTTTTCCGACGGTCCGCCGGCTCTCCAGGGCCCGGTGCGCGGCTGCCGCCTCGGCGAGCGGGAAGCGCTGGACGGCCGGGGTCAGCCGGCCCGCCGCGGCCTCGGCGAGGGCGCGCAGTTCCAGGGCGCGCAGGGGGTGGGGGCCGCCCGCCCGGCGCAGCATCACGGGGCCGAGGACCTGTTCGGAGACGATCCCCCGGTCCTTGTCGTCGACGAGCAGCGGCTGCCCGTTCTGGATGCCTTCGCCGGACCATCCGAAGACGAGGTGCCTGCCGCCGGGGCCGAGGAGCCCGACGGCCGTGCGGGCCGTGTCCCCGCCCACGCCGTCGAAGACGACGGTGGCCCTGCCGCGGTACTGCGCGAGCCGCTCCGGCCAGTCGGGGTCCCGGTAGTCGACGGCGAGGTCGGCACCGTTGTCGCGTACCCGCGCCACCTTCTGCGGGCCGCCGGCCAGGCCGATCACCGTGGCGCCCGCGGACTTGGCGTACTGCACGAGAAGGGTGCCGATACCGCCGGCGGCGGCCGGGACGACGGCCACGGAGTCCGGGCCCAGCTCGGCGAACTGGAGGATCCCGAGCGCCGTACGGCCCGTTCCGATCATGGCGACGGCCTGGGCGAAGTCGAGGTTCCGCGGGATCTCGTGGAGGCGGTCGGCATCGGTGACGGCGAGTTCGGCGTAGCCGCCGGGGGCGAAGCCGAGGTGGGCGACGACGCGCTTGCCGAGCCGGTCGCCCGGGACGCCCGCGCCGAGGGACTCGACGGTGCCGGCGACCTCGCGGCCGGGAATCGTGGGCAGCGGGGTGGGCTCGGGGGCCGGGCCCCGTACGCCTTCGCGCAGGGCCGCGTCCAGGAGGTGTACGCCGGCGGCGGCGACGGCGATACGGACCTGGCCGGGGCCCGGCTCGGGGTCCTCGACCTTCTCGTACGCGAGGTTCTCGGCCGGGCCGAAGGCGTGGAGGCGGACGGCGTGCATGGGCGGGCTCCCTCTGTGGGTTCCTGATGAGCAGGTGAGCCCAGCGTTCAACCTCAAGCTTGCTTGAGGTCAAGTGTGTGCCGGCCCAGCGCCAGGGACACGGCGGTGAGGGCGCTGTTGAAGGAGACCTCCGAGAGCACGCCGGGGGCCGCGACCTGGTCGCCCGCCAGATAGACGCCGTCGCCGCGGTCGACGGCGGGCCGGTCGCGCCAGCTGGTGCCGGGCAGGTCCACGGCTCCCGTACGGCCCTGCGCGACCGCCTCCCGCCGCCAGGTCACGCGCTCGCGCCAGCCGGCGAAGGCGAGGTCCAGCAACTGCTCGGCGCGCGCGACGCCATCGGCGCGGGACTCGTGGGGCGCGATCGGGATCTGCCCCTGGAGGAGCTGTTCACCGGCGGGTGCGAGGGAGCGGTCCTGGGCCGTGCGGCGCTCGATCCAGCCGGGCGCGTCCAGGTCGGAGACGGCGAACGCGTCGCCGCGCCGGGTGCGTACGGCCAGGTCGACGAGGGCGGTACGGCCGCTGTCCCAGGCCAGTGAGTCGTCCCCCAGGAGGCGCCGGGCGGCGTCGAGCGAGGTCGCGACGACGACCGGGCCCCGGTTCTCCGGGATCGTGTCGACGCGGGCGAGGGTCTCCATCCGGACGCCGAGGTTCCAGGCCCGCGCCGCCATCCGGTCGATGACGCTCGCCCAGCCGCCGCGCGGGTGGTGCGCCTCCGGCGGCAGCTTGGCGGTGCGGCGCAGGCGTTCCTGGACGAAGGCGGCGGAGAGGGAGCCGGGGTCGTGGTGGAAGAGGGAGATGGCGGCGTGGTTCGCGGCGGCGCGGGCGCCTTCCTCGCCCGCCTGTTCGGTGGCCCAGGTCATGAAGTCGACGTCGGCCGGCGCCTGTCGGGCGGTACGGCGCAGGAGCTTGAGCATCGCGAAGGGCGGGGTGCGGCGCAGGACGCCCTTGTGGCGGAGCCTGAGGCGGGCCGCCTCCAGGGGCGGAACGGGGGCGAGCGGGCCGATCAGGTCGCGCTGCCTGAGCCAGGTCCAGTGCGGGCCGCAGCTGTAGAGGGCGTGCGGGCCCTCGTTGGTCCGGTACGGGCCCTGCGCGGTGCGGGCCCGGCCGCCGAGGGTGTGGTGGGCCTCGTACACGGTGACCTTGGCGCCGGCCTCGGCGGCGGTGACCGCCGCGGTGAGTCCGGCGAGGCCGCCGCCGACGACGGTGAGGGTGATGCGCTGCATGGGTGGGGTCTCCCTGCGGGTCGGGGGCTCCTGTCCTCAGTACGACCGAGGGAGAGGGGCGGAATGTGACAGGGAGGGGTGAACACGCAGGTCGGGGCGATTGTCAGTGGGGGCGTGCAGGATGAGGGCATGGTGCGGAAAGCGGCGGGCGCCGCGGTGAGGGGCACGGCGGTGAGGGGCACGGCGGCGACGGGCAAGGCGGTCAGGGGCAAGGTGGTCAAGGGCGCGCGGCGGCCGGAGGTGCGGTTGCCGGTGCTCGAGTCGTACGCGGGCGGCGAGTTGGAGCCCGACGGGGACTACGACGGGCTGGAGTTCAGGGACGCGGACTTCGCCGGGCAGGACGGCGGGGGCGCGCGGTTCATGGACTGCGCGCTGACGGGGTGCGCCGTGGACGAGACGCGGCTGCCTCACGCGCGCGTACTGGACTCCGTGCTGACGGGGCTGCGCGGTGTGGGCACCGACCTCGCGGAGGCGACGCTGCGTGACGTGGAGCTGGTGGACGCCCGGTTGGGCGGCGTTCAGCTGCACGGTGCCGTGCTGGAGCGGGTCCTGGTGCGCGGCGGCAAGATCGACTACCTGAATCTCCGCACGGCACGGCTCAAGGACGTCGTGTTCGAGGGCTGTGTCCTGGTGGAGCCGGACTTCGGGGGCGCCCGGCTGGACCGGGTGGAGTTCGTGGACTGCGTGCTGAAGGGAGCCGATTTCCACGCGGCGACACTGACCGACGTGGACCTGCGCCGGGCGGCCGAGCTGGGGATCGCGCGCGGGGTGGACCGGCTGGCGGGGGCGGTGATCAGTCCGACGCAGCTGATGGACCTGGCGCCGGTGCTGGCGGCGGAGCTGGGGGTGAAGGTGGCCGCGGCGGGGGCGTAGCGAGGGGGTGTGGCGGGGAACGGGGTGGGCGGTCCCGGGCCAGGGGGCTAGCTCACTCTCGGAAAGCGGGCCTCGAGGGCCCAGATCGCCGGGTTCTCGCGGAGCGCCTCGTGCAGGTCGGTGAGGTCGGCGAGCAGGTCGTGCAGGAAGTCGCGGGCCTCGCGGCGCAGTTCGGCGTGGGAGAAGGTGAGCGGGGGCTCGTCGCCGGGCATCCAGTCGGCCTCGATGTCCACCCAGCCGAAGCGGCGCTCGAAGAGCATGCGGTCGGTGGACTCGGTGAAGTCGAGTTCGGCGTGCTGGGGGCGGGAGGCCCGGCTGCCGCGCGGATCCCGGTCGAGCTGCTCGACGATGTCGCACAGCGCCCACGCGAAGTCGAGCACCGGCACCCATCCCCAGGCTGTGGACAGCTCCCGGTCCGACTTGGTGTCGGCGAGGTAGACGTCACCGCAGAAGAGGTCGTGCCGCAGCGCGTGGACGTCCGCGCGGCGGTAGTCGGTCTGCGGGGGGTCGGGGAAGCGGTTGGAGAGGGCGTAACCGATGTCGAGCACGTAGGTGATGGTGTCACGCCCCTGCGGCGGCGCCGTCCGCCGCGGGACCCGCCGGCACCGGGCCTCGTAAAATCGCTGCGTGCCCCGATCTGCCGCCGCCGTGCCCTCTGCCCTGGCCCTTTCCCTGGTCCTGGCCCTCACCGCCTGCGACGGCGGGGTGCAGGGCACCCCCGGCGGCTCCGGGCTGCGCGACCCGTACTTCGCGAAGATGGGCAACGGCGGCTATGACGTCACCCACTACGACCTGACCCTCGCCTACGACCCCGGGCGCCGCCACCTCACCGGAACGGCCGTGATCACGGCGCGGGCGAAGCAGGACCTGACCGCGTTCGCCCTCGACCTCGACGGGCTGGACGTCGGCGGCGTCACCGTCGAGGGCCGCCCGGCGCGCTGGAACCGCACCGGGCAGGAACTGACCGTGCGCCCGCACGACGACCTCGACAAGGGCGAGACGTTCCGCACGACGGTCCGTTACTCGGGCACTCCGGTGACGATCACCGACCCGGACGGCTCGAAGGAGGGCTGGCTGAAGACGGCCGACGGCGCGCTCGGGCTCGGTGAGCCGACCGGTTCGATGGCGTGGTTCCCCGGCAACCACCACCCCTCCGACAAGGCGTCGTACGACATCGAGGTCACCGTCCCGAAGGGCCTGCGGGCCGTCTCCAACGGTGAGCTGACGCGCGAGACGACGAGCGGGGACCGTACGACGTTCGCGTGGCATACGCCCGAACCGATGGCGAGTTACGTCGCCACGGTCGCGATCGGCCACTACGACGTCCGGCGTTCGACGACGAAGAGCGGGCTGCCGGTGTACGTGGCGGTCGACCCGACGCAGGCGAAGGCGAGCGCGAAGGTGCTGGCGAAGCTCCCGGAGATCATGGAGTGGGAGGAGAACAACTTCGGCCCGTACCCCTTCTCCTCCACCGGCGCGATCGTGGACCGCGAGAACGACGCGGGCTATGCGCTGGAGACACAGAACCGGCCGGTCTTCCCGGGCGCGCCCGACACCGGGACCCTGGTGCATGAGCTGGCGCACCAGTGGTACGGCGACTCGGTGACGCCGAAGTCGTGGCGGGACATGTGGCTCAACGAGGGCTTCGCGACGTACGCGGAGTGGCTGTGGCAGGAGGACCACGGTGGTGAAACGGCCCAGGAGACCTTCGACGCGCTCTACCGGGGCGACGGGGGCGGGGACGGGGCCGCCGACAAGGCGCGCTGGGCGTTTCCGCCGGGCAAGCCCCCCGGTGCCGCCCACATCTCCGACAGGCCGGTGTATGAGCGGGGCGCGATGGTCATTCACAAGATCCGCGAGACGGTCGGCGACGACACGTTCTACGACATCATCCAGGGCTGGGCCGCCACCCACCGCCACGGCAACGCGGACACGGCCGACTTCACGACGTACGTGGAGAAGAAGGCACCCGGCAAGGACTTCAGCGCGATCTGGGACGAATGGCTGTACGGGGAGGGCAAGCCGGCGAAGCCCTGAGCGGCCCCCGCGGCACAGGTGCGATCCCGTAGGGCAGGCCCTAGTGAGCTGGTTCGGAGATGCGTGAGCAGTAACGGCAGATCCGGTCGAGGATCTGGTCGGCGGTCTTGGTCCACTTGAACGGCCGGGCCTCCTCGTTCCAGACCTTGATCCATTCCTCAAGCGCGGCCTTAAGGCTGTCCAGCGAGCAGAACACTCCGCGCTCCAGGCAGCGCCGCTCTAATTCGGCGAACCACCGCTCGACCTGATTGATCCACGACGAGTACGTGGGGGTGAAATGCAGGCGGAACCGGGGATGCGCGAGCAGCCACTTGTGCACCACCGGTGCCTTGTGGGCGGAGAGGTTGTCGCAGATCACGTGGACCGCCAGGCCGGGCTCGGTCTGGCGGTCGATCTCGTCGAGGAAGTCCCGGAAGTCCACGGCCCGGTGCTGCGCGGACAGCTTCGTGATCACCCTGCCCGTCGCGGTGTTCAGGGCGGCGAACAGATCGACCGTGCCATGCCGGACGTAGTCGAAGCTGCGCCGCTCGGGCACTCCGGGCAGCATCGGCAGCACCGGTGCCGTCCGTTCCAGAGCCTGGATCTGCGGCTTCTCGTCCACCGCGAACACCGCAGCGTTGGCCGGCGGGGCGAGGTAGAGGCCGACGACATCACGGATCTTGTCGATCAGAAGCGGGTCCGGAGAGATCTTGAAGGTCTCGGTCCGCCATGGCTGCAAGCCGAAGGCGTGCCAGATCCGCAGCACGCTCGCCGGGGAGATCCCCACGGTCCTGGCCAGCTCCCGCTTCGACCAGTGCGTCGCGCCCTCGGGGGTCTCCTCCAGCGTGCGCACCACCACCTCCTCCACCTGGGCATCGGTGATGGTGCGCGGCACCCCCGGGCGCGGCTCGTCGGCCAGCCCGTCCAACCGGTCGCGCAGGAATCTCGCCCGCCACTTGGTCACCGTGCCCCGGTTGACGCCCATCCGCGCGGCCACCCGCGGTGTTACTGCCGCCGTCCGCGCAGGCCAGCACAATCCGTGCCCGTAACGCCAGGCCCTGAGCAGTCGTCCGGCGCCGGGCCCATCCCTGCAACATCCGCCGCTCGGCATCGGATAACACCAGCGGCGCAAGCCTGCTGTCGCCCATCCCCACAGCAGACCGCAAACCACCAGCCCCGTCACCGACCAAGCCCCGATCCGAAACGGAACACGACTCAAGTGGCGACGGCAGAACTCAAAACCAGCTCACTAGTCCAACTCGGCCAGCAGCCGCGGGAGATGGGGCGGCCAGAGGGCCTCGGGCGAGTCGGCCAGCTCCTGCGGGGTCCACCAGCGCCAGCCGAGGATTCCGTCCTCGGCGTGCGCGGCACCGACCTGGTCGCCGACCGGGTCCCGGCGCGGCCCGCGCGCCACGTAGACGTGCTCGAGCTGGCGCACGGGAACCCCGGCCCGGGTGAAGTCGTGTTCCCACGTGCACAGCGGGGGCCCCGGCTCCAGGTCGGTCCACCCGGTCTCCTCGCGCAGCTCCCGCAGAGCGCCCTCACGTGCGCTCTCCCCTGGGTCGAGTCCGCCGCCGGGCAGGGCCCAGTGGACGCCCACCTCTTCGTTGTCGTACCGGAAGAGGAAGACCGCGCCGCCCGGATCGAGCACGGCGACGCGTGCCGCCCGGCGCGGGGTGCGTGGCGTCGCGCTCGGCAGCGGCTTGCGCAGCACGGCGCACGGCCGGCCCCGTTGGCGGTCCGTGCGGTGGTCGACGACCTCGTAGCCAAGGGCGGTCCAGAAGGCGAGGCCGCCCGGGTTGTCGTCGTGGACGGCGAGGCGTACGGCGGTCCGGCCGGCGGCCCGAAACCGCTCCTCGACGCGGGCCGCCAGCTCCCGCCCGTACCCCCTGCGCTGCTCCTCCACAGCCACGAGCAGCAGGCCGATCCAGGGGTCCGGGTCGGCGGGGTCGGGGTGGTGCGCGAGGGTGATCACCACCCCGACGAGCCGCCCGGCACTGCGCGCGAGCAGCACCTCCACGTCCGGGTTCGCCAGCTCGTCGGCGAGCGCTGCCGCGACCTGCTCGGGCCGGATGTCGTCCGGATCGGGGAAGTCGCCGCTCAGGGCGTGGAACTCGCGGTGGGCGGCGTAGAGGGCGGTGAGTTCGGTGAGGAGGGGGGCCGGGATGTCGTGGTCCGGGGTGAGAGGGAGGGCATCGAGGCGCATGCGGGGCAGGCTAGCCGCCGCTACCGCTCCGCAGCTCGAACCAGACGTGCTTACGGCCGTAGGGGCGCGCCGTGGCGACACCCCACGCCTGCGCCAGGGCCTGCACGAGGAGTAATCCTCTCCCGCCCTCCCCGTCCCAGGCGGGGGCGAGCGGCTCCAGGTGCGCGGCCGGACTGTCGTCGTACACCGCGACCCGTACGCCGTCGCTCAGCACGGCCGTCTCCATGTCGATGGTGGGCGAGGCGGTGTGGAGTACGGCGTTGGTGACGAGCTCGGAGACGAGGGTGCGAGCGGTGTCGGCGAGACCGGGGGCGTGGCCGTTCGTGGCGAGGAGTATGGCGACGGTGTCGCGGCAGATCTTGGGGGTGAGGGGGGAGTTGGGGGTGGTGAGGTGGTAGGTCCCCGGGGTGATGAGGGTGGCGTTCATGGCTTTCAACTCCTGGTTGCTGTCGGGGGGTTGCGCGGTGGGCCACCGTGGCTCGGGCACCGGTGGGTGACTGCTCTGCGGGTTCACTGGCGTGCCGCGCGTTGCGTTCGAAGGTAGTGGCATGATTGCCACGGGGCAAGGTTGTCCGTGAGGTTCACCCGAGTGAGTGGACCCGTGGCGCGTGACCCGGCAGACTCGGATGCCGAAGGGGAAGGAACCATGCCGCCAAGAGACATTCCAACCGCCCGACAGGCCCGATTGGGCGCTGAGCTGCGGAAGTTGCGTGAGCTCGCAGGGAAGACGGCCCGTGAGGCGGCCGGCCTGCTCTCGACCGACCAGGCCAAGATCAGCCACATAGAGGCGGGCCGCATCGGCATCAGCGAGGAACGGATCCGGCGGCTGGCGGTGTTCTACGCCTGCGACGACCGGGATCTGATCGAGGCGCTGTGCGCCATCGCTCGCGAGTCACGCGGCCAGGGCTGGTGGGACGAGTACCGAGGAGTGCTCGCGCCCGGGTTCCTGGACATCGGTGAACTGGAGAACCACGCAACGTACTTGCGCACAGTCGCGGTGATGACCGTGCCCGGCATCCTCCAGACCGAGGACTACATTCGGGCGATCCACCGAAGCGCTACGCCACCACTTCCGGCCGAGGAAGTGGACGCACGTGTGGAGTTTCGGTTGAAACGCCGGAGCATCTTCGATCGGGATACTCCGCCCCCGTTCCGAGTCATCGTTCACGAAGCGGCGCTGCGTATGCGCTTCGGCGGCCGCAAGGTCGCCAAGGGGCAGCTTGAATATCTGCTCGAAGCATCTGAGTGGCCGACAGTGACAGTGCGAGTCATCCCGTTCACCTGCGAGGATTTCGTCGAGGCGACGTATCCGCTGCTGTACGCGGGGGGAGTTGTGCCGCAACTCGACACGGTTCAGATGGACAGTCCTGTGGGTGGCGTCTTCATCACTGCGGCCGCCCAACTCAAGAGGTACGTGGGGATGCTCGACACCGCCGAGCGGTCGTCGCTGAGCGAGTTGGAGTCCGCGCAGCTCATCCACCGGATCGCAAGAGAACTATGAGAGGTCCAGGCATGCCCACGCAGTGGCAGAAGTCATCCTTCTCGGGGATCGACGCCGAAAACTGCATCGAACTCGCTGACGCCGAACCCCACCTCCTCCTCCGCGAGAGCGACGCCCCCGGCGACGTAATCGCCCTGGCCCCTGGGGGATTGCTGGCCCTGATACGTCACTGCAAAAGCAGGCGGTAGAGGCTCGCCGTCAGAGGGCGCTCAGCTCCGCCTCTTGTCAGTGACGGCGGGGTCGGCGGAGAACGCCGGCCCAGTTCCGGTGAGGGCCGCGGACAAACGGCACGGCCGCCTGTCCGGGAAGATCTCCCCGGGCAGGCGGCCGTTGCTTGTTCAGCGTGCCGCAGGCGGACGTCAGACGTTGACGCCGAAGTCCTGGGCGATGCCCACCAGGCCCGAGGCGTAGCCCTGGCCGACCGCGCGGAACTTCCACTCCGCGCCGTTGCGGTACAGCTCGCCGAAGACCATCGCCGTCTCCGTCGCCGCGTCCTCCGACAGGTCGTAGCGGGCGATCTCCGCGCCGCCGGCCTGGTTGACGATGCGGATGTACGCGTTGCGGACCTGGCCGAAGTTCTGCGAGCGGTTCTCGGCGTCGTAGATGGAGACCGGGAAGACGATCTTGTCGACGTCGGCGGGGAGGCCCGCCAGGTTGACGTTGATCGCCTCGTCGTCGCCCGCGCCCTCGCCCGTGCGGTTGTCGCCGGTGTGAACGATGGTCTGGTCCGGGGTCTGCTTGTTGTTGAAGAAGACGAAGTGGGCGTCCGAGTAGACCTTGCCCGTGGGGTTGACCGCGATGGCCGAGGCGTCGAGGTCGAAGTCGGTACCCGTGGTGGTGCGGACGTCCCAGCCGAGGCCCACGGTGACGGCGGTCAGGCCCGGAGCCTCCTTGGTGAGCGAGACGTTGCCACCCTTGGACAGGCTTACAGCCATTGTTGGGAGTCCCTTCCCTCGTTGCGTACGTGCGCTGTGCCCGTACGTATGGGCTTCGTACGGCCACGAAGCTACAGCTACCCCTATGAACGCCGAGGGGGGTACCTGAGGTTCCGGGTCTCTTTACTTTCTTTGCCAAGGGCCCGTGCGAAAACCTGGTGACGTGAACCGGACATACGCGCGACCATGGACCCATGTCCGGTCCCTACGTCATCCGCGGCTCCGTCTCCCTGCCCGAGGCCGAGCTCATGTGGCGTTTCTCGCGGTCTTCCGGGCCCGGTGGGCAGCACGTCAACACCAGCGACTCGCAGGTCGAGCTGCGCTTCGACCTCGCGAAGACCGAGGCGCTCCCGCCGGTGTGGAAGGAGCGGGCCCTCGCCAAGCTGGCCGGGCGGCTCGTCGACGGAGTCATCAGCGTCCGCGCCTCCGAACACCGGTCGCAGTGGCGCAACCGGGAGACGGCGGCCGTACGGCTCGCCTCCCTGCTGGCCGAGGCGTCCGCGCCGCCGCCGAAGCCCCGGCGGGCGACCCGCATTCCGCGCGGCATCAATGAGCGGCGTTTGCGCGAGAAAAAGCAGCGCTCCGACACCAAGCGCGGACGCACGGGTCGCGACTGGGGATAGCGCCCACCGACGCTCACCGAGAAGTGAGGAGGCGGGGCCGGCCCACGCACCGGTCGCCCTGCCCCAAGCACCGATTACTCCTGGCGCCGATCCCGGCGCCGAATACGCCCGGCGCCGATTACGCCCGGCACTACGCCCAGCGCCGATTGCGCCCGGCGTCGATTGCTCCGGGTGCCGATTACTCCAAGTGCCGGTACCGTCCCCGGAAATGCACCAGCGGTCCGCCGTCCGCGCCCGGTACGTCCGCCGTCAGAACGCGGCCGATGACGAGCGTGTGGTCGCCGGCCGCCACCCGCTGTTCCGTGCGGCACTCCAGGGTCGCCAGGGCGCCGCCCACCAGGAGTGCCCCGGCGGCCTCCCCGCGGACGTACGGGATGTCCTGGAACAGCAGACGGTCGCTGATGCGGCCCTTCATCGCGAAGCGGCCCGCGATGTGCCGCTGGTTGTCGGAGAGCACGGAGACGGCCCACAGGGGCTGTTCGGCGAGCAGGTCGTCCATGCGGGAGCCCTCGCGCAGGCTGACCATGACCAGCGGCGGGTCCAAGGACACGGACACGAACGCGGTCGCCGTCATGCCGATGTCCTCGCCGCCCGGGCCGTCCGGATCCAGCGCGGGCTCGTGCGCGGTCACCAGGACCACACCCGCGGCCAGCCGGGACATGGCGGCGCGGAACTCGTCGTTGCTCACCCCCTCAGCATGCACGGGAGGGGCGGCGGGTACGGCGGCGGGAGGTAGGGCAGGGGGAGTGTTCAGCACGCCGAAACGCTAGTCTCCGGCGCCGAGGACCACATCGGACCAAGGCCCGATCCGAGTCGTAGTACCGGGTCCTAGGACCGTCGTAGTACCGGCGTGGTACCGGGTCCCAGGACCCAGGTCATCATGTGCGAACGGAAACGTATGAACGCTTATGGTCACAGGGTCTGCACAGAGACCTGAATTGTGTTCAGTAAACGCACAAGGGAAACGCAGAAACTCTACTCAAATGTTCATCTTCTTCTGTGACTTGAGTCACAGGTGCCATATTTTGTTGACCCTGTGTACCGAGTGGGGAGCGCGCTGTGATTCAGTGGCGGGGACGCTGAGAGAACCGTAGAACGCAGAAGTACGCGAGAAGTACGCCGAAGAGTCCCTGGAGTTGCTGCGAGGTCTCGAGGGGAGGGCGAATGGAGACCGAGTCGGAGCCGTACGTCCGCCTTACGACCCTGCGGCAGCTGCATCAGGTCATGGCGGACATGAACACCGCGCGGAGCCTGGCGGACACGCTGCAGACCGTCGCCGACGGCGTGGTCAACGGCCTCGGCTACGAGCTGGCCTGTGTCAACCTCGTACGCCCGGACGGCGACCTCGTGGTCGCCGCCTTCGCCGGCAACTCCGCCGCCGAGGCACTGATCACCGGCCGCGTCGGCTCCCGCGTCTCCTGGGACCGCCGCCTCGACATGGGTGAGGCCTGGGGCGACCTGCGGTTCATACCGCATACCGAGGGCTGGGTCCTCGACGAGGACGACGTACCGCAGTGGTACACCGACGGCCCCGAGCCCCGCTTCGAGGACGAGTGGCACCCCTCCGACCGGCTCTTCGCGCCGATGTACACCCCCGGCGTCCAGGGCGCCTCGTGCGGCGAGCTGATCGGCGTGCTCTCCGTCGACCGGCCGCGCAACGGCCGCAAGCCCGGCGCGTGGGGGCGCGAGGCTCTCCAGATGTACGCGTTCCAGGCCGCGATCGCGATCAGCAACGCCCGTCTCAGAGCGAACATGCAGCGCGCCCTGGTCCGGCTGGAGCGCGAGCAGCAGGCCCTGCGCGCCAGCGAGGAGTCGTTCCGGCAGGCCTTCGAGTACGCGCCCTCCGGCATGGCCATCGCCGAGATGGGCGGCGACCAGCACGGGCGAATACTGCGCACCAACGACGCCCTGTGCCGCCTCCTGGGCCGCCCCGCCTCGGCGATGCGCCGCTACTCGTTCTCCGACCTCGTCCACCCCGAGGACATCGGCACCCTGCTGCGCACCTCCGCCGAGGGCGGCCGGGCCGAGCTGCGGCTCGGGCGGCGCGACGGCACCTACGTCTGGGTGTCCCTGCGCAACTCGGTCGTCGCGGACGCCGCCGACGGTCCGCGCTTCCTGCTCACGCACGTCGAGGACATCGAGGAGCGCAAGCGCCGCGAGCTCCAGCTCGCCCACCGCGCCTCCCACGACTCCCTCACCGGGCTGCCGAACTCCGCCGAGCTGCGCTCCCGCCTCTCCGCCCGCCTGTGCCGGCGCCCGCAGTCCGCGGAGCTGGGCGCCGTCGAGTCCCTCGACGCGGCCTACGCGCACGGCCAGTACACGACGGAGCACCCGGCGGCGTACGACACGAGCGGACACGGAGAGCAGCCGGGGCACGGACACGGGTTCGACTTCACCCAGGGGCCGGGGCCGTACGACGCCTTCGACCACCACGTCCACACCGTCGCCCCCGAGGGGCAGACCGACGACGGGACCAAGGGGCTCGCGGTCCTCTTCTGCGACCTCGACGGCTTCAAGTCGATCAACGACCGCTTCGGGCACAACGCCGGCGACGCCGTGCTGATCGAGGTCGCCAGACGGCTGAGCGGGGCGGTACGGGACGGGGACACGGTCGCCCGGCTCGGCGGCGACGAGTTCGTAGTCCTCGCCGACGGGCTCGGCCGGGCCGATGCCCAGGACCTCGCGGTGCGGCTGCGCAACGAGATCATCCAGCCGGTCCGGGTCGACGGCCGCACGATGCGCGTCGGCGCCAGCTTCGGCATCGGATGGGCACACTGCGGCATGACGGCGGACGAGGTATTGAAATCCGCTGACGAGCGGATGTACGTGGAGAAACGGTCTCGTCCCAAACAGCATCGACGTGCGGGGTAAGTACCAGGTCAGTGGGTTGATGAGGTGAAGGCCACCTGTTTGACCCCCTGGGAGCGGGTAGGCTCGCCATTCATCCACGCACCCATCTGAACCCGCACCGCTGAGGAGTACCAAGGGATGACGCCCGGCAACAACGGCGCGAGCACGCCCGAGGACGACGACCCGTTCGGCTATCTCTACGCCGATGGTCAGGCCAACGGAGCCACCCCGCCCAGCGGTGGTGGCGGTTACGGCTACCCGGGTTCGGTGAACCGGGTGCGGGCGGTGGGTGAGCGGCAGTACGGCCAGCAGAACGCCACCGCCGCGTACGGCCAGGTCCCGCAGCAGGGGACCTACGGGCAGCAGCAGCCGGGGTACGGCCAGCCCAACGCGCACTACGCGGCGCCCGAGACCGTGCCCGGCGGCGCGGTCACCTCCCGGCAGGCGCCGGTGGGCGGCGGGCGGGGCCGGGGCCCCAACACCAAGGGGCTGCTGATCGGCGCGATCGCCGTGGTCGCCGCCGTGGTGATCGGCATCACCGTCGTCATGGTCGGCGGCGACTCGGACGACGACAAGAACGGCAGCGAGGCGGGCTCGACCCCCACGGCCGCCCAGAGCGCGGAGCCGAGCAAGTCGGCCGGCCAGAAGTCGCCGGAGGCCGGCAAGCTGCCCACCATCGACGCCAAGGCGCTGAAGCTGGACGGCGGCGCGACGACCGCGTCGGACGTCGAGGGCGCCAAGGCCGACGGCGGGATCTACGTGTCGGGTCTCAGCACCGTCGGCGCCCAGGTCACCTGGACCGTCAACGGCATCCCCAAGGACGGCCTCTACACCGTCTTCGCGCGTTACAACGTCGTCGGCGAGAACCAGTCGATGACCGTCACGGTCAACAACAAGACGTTCGGCAGCAAGCTGAACCTGGGCAACTTCACGGGCGCCACCGACCCCGCGAAGGGCTGGATGAAGACCTACGCGTGGCCCACGCTCACCAAGGGCACCAACACGATCTCGATCTCCTGCCAGGACGGCGACAAGTGCAACATCCTCCTGGACCAGCTGTGGCTGAAGGCAGGCAAGGTCAAGGACTAGTCCGCCGCAGGAGGCCGGGCCACGGCCCGGCCGGCGGTTCCAGCGGTCCGTTGGTTCCGGCGGTCCGGCGGTTCTACGCCGCGGTGGCGTCCCCCGTCACCGCGACCCGGTCCAGGAGCTCCTCGTACGTCCGGCGGTCGAACTCGCCCGCCACCGGGGACAGCACCGTCGCCGCGGACAGGGCCACCGCCCGGGCCAGGCGCCGGGGCCACGGCAGCTGGTCCACCAGGCCCGACAGCAGGCCCGCGACCACCGAGTCGCCCGCCCCCGTCGGATTGCCCCGGACCCGGTGCGGCGGGGTGGCCCGCCAGTGGCCCTCCGCGTTCACGGCCAGCAGGCCCTCGGCACCCAGCGAAGCCACCACCGTGTTCGCCCCGCGACGTCGGGCGTCGCGCGTGGCCTGCCACGGCTCGTGCGAGCCGGTGAGTTCGGCCAGCTCCTCGGCGTTCGGTTTGACGATGTCGGGCCGCGCCGCCACCCCGCGCCGCAGCGGTTCGCCGCTGGTGTCCAGGAGTACGGGCACCGCCTGCGCGCGTGCGGCGCGGACCAGACCGGCGTACGCCCCCACCGGCACCCCCGGCGGCAGACTGCCGCACAGGGCCACCGCCGAGGCGGACCGCAGCAGTTCCCCGTACGCCTCCTGGAAGGCGGCCCACTCGGCGGGCGTCACGGTCGGCCCCGGCTCGTTGAGCTGAGTCGTGTCACCGGTCGTCTCGTCGACCACCGCTATCGTGCGCCGGGTCGCGCCGCCGACCGGCACGAGCGCGTCCACCACCCCCGGCGTGTGCGCGAGCTGCTCCCGCAGGGCGCGGCCCGTCGCCCCGCCCGTGAAACCCGTCACCGTCACCTCGTGGCCGAGGGCGGCCAGCACGCGGGCCACGTTCAGGCCCTTGCCGCCGGGCCGTTCGGCCATCTCGGTCACCCGGTGCGAGGCGTGCGGCGTCAACGCCCGTACGCGATAGGTGATGTCGAGAGCGGTGTTCAGCGTGACCGTGAGGATCACCGGCCGACCTCCCTCGAAGTTCGTCTGCGCAGCCGTTTCTCAGGATGCGCCTGTCGGCAGCGGTTGCGGAGGCTCGATCATGCCAAAGGAGACGGCGGTCGGCCCAGTCCCCCGGCCGACCGCCGCATTCAACCAGTGGATGAATCACCCCAGTTGGGGATCGACCACCCATTCGCCCTTGCGCATCACGCCCTTGAGCGTGAACTCCGCGTCAAGAACCACCAGGTCGGCGTCCTTGCCGGGCTCCAGCGAGCCCACCTGGTCGTACACGCCGAGCAGCCTGGCCGGGTTGGCGGACAGGGCCGCCACCGCGTCCTCGACCGGCAGCCCGTCGACGGTGACCGCCCGCTTGAGGGCGCGGTCCAGCGTGAGCGTCGAGCCCGCGATCGAACCGCCCTCCATCAGCCGCGCCACGCCCTCACTGACCTCGACCTCCAGCGGGCCGAGCAGATAGCGGCCGTCGCCGAAGCCCGCCGCGTCCATCGCGTCCGTGATGAACGCGACCCGGCCGGCGCCCGCGTGATGGAACGCCAGCTGGAGGGCGGCCGGGTGCAGATGCGTACCGTCGTTGATCAGCTCGACCGTGATCCGCTCGTCCTCCAGGAGGGCGGCGATCGGGCCCGGCGTGCGGTGGCCGAGCGCGGGCATCGCGTTGAACAGGTGCGTGGCGACCGTCGCACCCGCGTCGATGGCCTCCACCGTCTGCTCGTACGTCGCGTCCGTGTGCCCGATCGCGGCGATCACCCCGTGCTCGGCCAGCAGGCGTACGGAGTCGATGCCGCCCGGCAGTTCGGTGGCCAGCGTGACCATCTTCGCCCTGCCGCGCGCCGCGTCGATCAGCTTGCGGACCTCGGCCGGGTCCGGGTCGCGCAGCAGTTCCTCGGAGTGGGCGCCCTTGCGGCACGGCGAGATGAACGGGCCCTCGAAGTGGATGCCGGCGATGTCGCCCTGCTCGGCCAGCTCGGAGAGCAGCCCCGCGCGCTGGGCCAGCACGTCCATCTCGCCGGTGACGGTGGAGGCGACGACGGTGGTGGTGCCGTGCAGGCGGTGGGTGTGGACGCCCCGGAGAACCTCCTCGGCGGTGCCCGAGGTGAAGGACGCGCCGCCGCCGCCGTGGTTGTGCAGATCGACGAAGCCCGGGACCAGCCAGTGGCCGGACAGGTCCACGACCGGGGCGTCCTCGGAGGAGGCGCCCGCGATGCGCGTTCCCTCGACGATCACCCGGCCGCCGTCCACGATCCCCGTGGGCAGCACCACCCGGGCACCGGCGAGCACGTTGCTAGTGGCCATCAGGCGGTTACCTCCGGAGAGTCATGGGTCGAGAGCAGGTCCCAGGCGAGCAGCCCGGCGCCGAGACATCCGGCCGTGTCCCCGAGGGCCGCGGGGACGAGGGCCGGCAGCTTCTGGAAGGTGACGCGGCGTTCCATGGCCGCGCGCAGCGGTGTGAACAAGGTTTCCCCCGCCTCGGCGAGCCCGCCACCGATGATCAGGGTGCGCGGGTCCAGGAGGGTGAGCGCGGTGACCAGCCCGTCGGCGAGCGCGTCCACGGCCCGGCGCCAGACCCGTACGGCGCGCTCGTCGCCCGACTCCACGGCCTGCGCGCAGCTCGCCGCGTCCGCGTCCGGGTTCCCGGAGGCCTGTGCCCAGGCCTGGCTGACCGCCGCGGCGGAGGCGTACCGCTCCAGGCAGCCGTACTGCCCGCACGGACAGGGAGTCCCCCCGGGGCGTACGACGATGTGGCCGATCTCGCCCGCGAAGCCGTGCGCGCCCGCCTCCACCGTGCCGTCGATGCCGATGGCGCCCGCGATGCCGGTGCCCAGCGCCACGAACAGGAAGCGGTCGGTGCCCCGGCCCGCGCCGATCCGGCCCTCGGCGAGACCGCCGGTGCGCACGTCGTGGCCGAGGGCGACCGGGACGCCGTGCAGCCGTTCGCCGAGGAGCTTGCGCATGGGTACGTCGCTCCAGCCGAGGTTCGCCGCGTAGACGGCGAGGCCGCGGCCGGCGTCGACGATGCCGGGGACGGCGACGCCGGCGGCGGCCGCGGGTTCGCCGAGATGACGCTCGCCGTACGCGCGCAGTTCGGCCGCGAAGCCGAGGACGGTGTCGACCACGGCGTCCGGACCGCGCTCCCGCCCGGTCGCCCGGCGGGCCTGGTGCAGCAGCTCGCCCGAGGCCCCGACCAGGGCGGCCTTCATCCCGGTGCCGCCCACATCGAGGGCGATGACATGTCTCACGGGGACAGTGTGGCGCGTAGACCCGGAAGAGGTCTAGTCCACTTACGTGGTGTAGACCTTATAGCTGATTTGTATCGGCATGTGAGACACCAGGGTTTGGGGCAAGAGCAAGTGCAGCGGCGTACGACAGGTTTGATCGCGGTGTTGTCGGCACTGGGTATGACAGCGACACTCGCGGGCTGCGGCAGCTCGGAGGACTCCGGCGACGTGACCCTGAAGCTGGTGGCCGCGGATTACGGCGACTCGTCGGCGAACAGCTCCCAGAAGTACTGGGACACGCTGGTCAAGGAGTACGAGGCGAAGCACCCCGGCATCAAGGTCGAGGTCAGCGTCTACTCGTGGAACGACGTCGACCGCAAGGTCAAGGAGATGGTCGCGGCCGGCAAGGCGCCCGACATGGCGCAGATCGGGGCGTACGCGGACTACGCGGCCGCCGGCAAGCTGTACACCGCCGACGACGTGCTCTCCATCCCCGTCCAGGCCGACTTCGTCTCGGAACTGAGCACCGCCGGGCAGCTGAACCGGGTGCAGTACGGCATGCCGTTCGCGGCGTCCACGCGCCTGCTCTTCTACAACAAGAAGCTCTTCGCCCAGGCGGGCATCACCGGCGCGCCGAAGACCTGGGACGAGCTGGCCGCCGACGCGAAGGCGCTCAAGGCGGCCGGCGTCAAGACCCCGTACGCGCTGCCGCTCGGGCCGGAAGAGGCGCAGGCCGAGACGATGCAGTGGCTGCTGAGCGGCGGCGACGGCTATCTGAGCAGTGTCGGCACCTACAACCTCGACTCCGCGCAGAACGTCGCCACGTTCGCCTGGCTGAAGGACGAGCTGGTGGGGAAGGGCCTCACCGGCCCGACCGCGCCGGCGAAGCTGAACCGGGCGGCCGCGTTCGCCGCGTTCACGCGGGGCGAGGTCGGCATGCTGAGCGGCCATCCGACGCTGATGAAGATGGCCGCGAAGAAGGGCGTGAAGTTCGGCATGGTGCCGATGCCCGGGGTCGACAGCGGGCCCAAGGCCACGATGGGCGTCGCCGACTGGATGACGGCGTTCCGCAAGAACGGCCACAAGCAGCAGATCGGCGACTTCCTCGACTTCGTCTACAACGAGAAGAACGTGCTCGCCTTCTCCCACGAGTACGACCTGCTGCCGGTCACCAACTCGGCGTCGGAGGCGATGGCCGCGGACAAGGACGACGCCGACATGGGTCCCTTCCTGGAGGAACTCCCGACCTCCCAGCTGTACCCGGTCGGCAAGACGTCCTGGGCGAGCGTCAGTGCCGACATCAAGAAGCAGATCGGCAAGGCCGTGAGCCCGAGCGGCAACCCGGCGGCGATCCTGGGGCAGCTCCAGCGCACGGCGGACGCGGCGGACACGTCGGACATCGCGGAGTAGTCGGACACCGCGGAGTGGACGACCGCCGGAGCCCGGGCGCGGGCCCCGCCGCCGGGGGGCCTGTCGGTCCCGGCCGTTACCTTGGCAGTCATGTCGTCCATGGAAGAGCTCAGCCCGCGGGAACAGGCCGTCCTCGCCCTTGAGCGCCGGAGCTTCGGCGGCCCCGGCGCCAAGGAGCGGGCGATACGCGAGCAGCTGGGCCTGGTACCGGTCAGGTACTACCAGCTGCTCAACGCCCTCCTGGACGACCCCCGCGCCCTCGCCCACGACCCGGTGACGGTCAACCGCCTGCGCCGCGTCCGCGAGAACCGCCGCGCGGAGCGCTGACGACAGGGGCCCCGGCGCATCCGTGCCCCGTGAGGTCCCTGAGCCATGAGGGCGCGCGTGAGCCATGCGTGCGCGCGCCCCGTCGCGGATAGGGTCGGAGTATGGGCAGCCATACGGACTCCACGGACTCCAGGGACTCTTTGCCGACGCCCGCGACCCCGGCCGGGCGCGACGGTCTCGACGCCATCCTCGCCCGGCCCGGCCGGGCCGTTCTCGCCTTCGACTTCGACGGGACGCTCGCCCCGATCGTCCCCGACCCCGATCAGGCCCGCGCGCACCCCGACGCGGTCCCCGCTCTCGCGGCCCTCGCCCCGAAGGTCGCCTCCGTCGCGGTGATCACCGGCCGCCCGGCGGGTGTCGCCGTCCGCTACGGCGGCTTCGCGGGCGTCCCCGGCCTGGAGCACCTCGTCGTCCTCGGCCACTACGGCGCCGAACGCTGGGACGCCGTCAGCGGCACCGTCAAGGCCCCCGCCCCGCACCCCGGCGTCGCCGCCGTCCGCGCGGAACTCCCCGGCTTCCTCGATCGGATCGGCGCCTGGCAGGGCACGTGGATCGAGGAGAAGGGCCGGGCCGTCGCCGTGCACACCCGCCGCGCCACCGACCCCCAGGCCGCCTTCGAGGCCCTGCGCGAACCCCTCACCGACCTCGCCACCCGCCACGGTCTGATCGTCGAACCCGGCCGCATGGTCCTGGAGCTGCGCCCGCCCGGCATGGACAAGGGCGTCGCCCTCCTGGAGTACGCGCGGGAGACCGGCGCGGAGGCCGTCATGTACGCCGGCGACGACCTCGGCGACCTCCCCGCCTTCGCCGCCGTCGACAAACTCCGCTCGGACGGCGTACCGGGGCTGCTGGTGTGCAGCGGCAGCTCCGAGGTCACCGAACTGGCCGAACGGGCCGACCTGGTCGTCGACGGCCCGCCCGGAGTCGTGAGCCTGCTCTACGCGCTGGCGGCCCGCCTCGGCTGACCGGTCCCGGGGCGTACGCCGTCGGCTGCGCCCCGGGTCCGGTTCAGGTGTCCAGTGCGTGCAGCTGATCCAGGAACCAGCGGGCCGGGGGCAGTGCCGTCGCCGCCCCGGCCAGCCGCTTCGTGCGTTCGGCGCGCTCGCCGGCCGGCATCGAGAGGGCCTCGTGGAGGGCCACGGCCGTACCCACGACGTCGTACGGGTTCACCGTGATCGCGTCCTCGCCCAGCTCCTCGTACGCGCCCGCCTCCCGGGACAGCACCAGCGCGCAGCCCTCGTCGGAGACGACCGGGACCTCCTTGGCGACCAGGTTCATGCCGTCGCGGATGGGGTTCACGAGGGCCACGTCCGCCAGCCGGTACGCGGCGAGGGAGCGCGCGAAGTCGTCCTTGACGTGCAGCACGACCGGGGTCCAGCCCGGCGTCCCGTACTCCGCGTTGATCTCGTCCGCGAGGCGCTGCACGGCGGCCGTGTAGTCCCGGTAGACCGCCAGGTCCTGGCGGGACGGGTAGGCGAAGGCGACGTGGACGACCCGCTCGCGCCAGTCCGGCCGCGACGCCAGCAGCTCCCGGTAGGCGAGCAGACCCCGCACGATGTTCTTCGACAGCTCCGTACGGTCCACCCGCACGATCGTCTTCCGGCCCTCGCCGACCTCCTCGCGCAGCGCCGCCATCCGCTCCTCGACGTCCGGCCGGTGCGCCCGCTCCCGCAGGAAGTCCGCGTCCGCGCCCAGGCCGTGCACGCCGATCCGGGTACCGGAGGGAATCCCGGGGCCCAGCACGGCGTGACAGCAGTCCGTGAACGCGTCCGCCCAGCGCTGGGTGAGGAACGCGGCCCGGTCGGCGCCCAGAATCCCGCCCAGCACCTGCGCCGCGATGTCGTCGGGCAGCATCCGGAAGTACTCCGACGGGGCCCACGGCGTGTGCGAGAAGTGGCCGATCCGCAGGTCGGGGCGCAGTTCGCGGAGCATCCGCGGGACCAGCGTCAGGTGGTAGTCCTGGACGAGGACCGCGGCGCCCTCGGCCGCCTCCTCGGCCAGCGCCGCGGCGAAGGCGTGGTTGTACGTCTCGTAGGCCGCCCACTGGCGCCGGAACTCCGCGTCGAAGACCGGCTCCAGCGGCGTCTGGTACAGCATGTGGTGGACGAACCACAGGACCGAGTTCGCGATGCCGTTGTACGCGTCCGCGTGGACCTCTGCGTCGACGTCCAGCATCCGTACGCCGGGCTCGCCGACTCCGCGCCGCACCGCCTCGCGGTCGCCTTCGCCGAGCGCCGAGCACACCCAGAGGGCGCCCGCGTCGGGGCCGATGGCCGACAGTCCGGACACCAGCCCGCCGCCGCCGCGCTTGCTGGTCAGCGTGCCGGTCTCGTCCAGCGTGTACGAGACCGGGCCGCGGTTGGACGCGACGAGGATCTGGGCACCTCGGGTGGAAGCCATGCCTCGAAATCTAGCCCGGGTCGGAAACGCTCAAACGTTCCCTTCGGCCGTATGCGGCGTCGTATACGACCTCGCGCGGGACGGCCCCGCGCCCCCGCGGGGGCGCGGGCTACGCGGCCTTCCGCCGCGCGTACTCGGCGATTTCCGCCATCGGCGGCCGTTCCTCCGTGTCCACCGAGTACGTGCGCGGCTCGAAACCGTCCTCGCCGCGCTCGAACTGGGTGAGCGCGGGGCGGATCAGGTGACCCCGGGCCAGGCGCAGCTGGGCGGTGCGGTAGATCGCCGCGGCCATGCGGCCGAGCGCCTGGCCGTCCTGGTGGCGGTGCTTGCGCACGCCGACGTCGACCTGGGCGAGCGCGTCGAGGCCCACGAGGTGGAGGGCGTCGACGAGCATCCCCAGCTCCACGCCGTACCCGACGGGGAACGGGAGCTGTTCGAGCAGCGAGCGGCGGGCCGCGTACTCGCCGCCGAGCGGCTGGACGAAGCCGGCCAGCTGCGGCCAGTGCATGTTGAGGAGCGGCCGGGCCATCAGCTCGGTCACCCGGCCGCCCTGGCCCGCCGCGCCGCCCAGCGGCCGGTCGTACATCGCCTTCACGAGGTCGACGCCCGGGTCGGTGAGCAGCGGGCCCACGATGCCGGAGACGAAGTCCGACGAGAACTCCTTCAGGTCCGCGTCGATGAAACAGACGATGTCACCGCTGGTGACCAGGAGGGAGCGCCACAGGACCTCCCCCTTGCCGGGCACGGCCGGCAGCCGCGGGAGTATCTCGTCGCGGTGCACGACCCGGGCGCCCGCGGCCGCGGCCACCTCGGAGGTGCGGTCCGTCGAGCCCGAGTCGATCACGACGATCTCGTCGACGAGCGGGACCTGGTGCATCAGGTCGTGCCGGATGACGGCGACGATCTCGCCGACCGTCTCCTCCTCGTTCAGCGCGGGCAGCACGACGCTGACCGAGGAGCCCGAGGAGCGTTTCGCGGCCATGATCTTGTGGAGCGGGCGATCGGTCAGGGACCAGGAGCGGGTGCTCAGCCAGCGCTCGACTTCGTTCAGCACTCTGCGGCTCCTCACTGTCTGATCACACACTCGCATCAGCGCGTGATCCATCTCGCTGTTCGGACGACTATCTCAACTGTCCTGGCCTTCGGTTACAGTCTTGAACAACGCGGATGACCATCGCATGTCCTCGATCATCGGCGCGCACAGTGCTCCACAGTCAAACAACCGAATACCGCTCATCCAGAGGGGCAGAGGGATACGGCCCGATGAAGCCCCGGCAACCCTCCAGCCGGTCTTGTCACGTTGATGTGGCGAGGCTCCCGGCTCGGGAAGGTGCCAAATCCGTCTCACGGCGAAGTGCGTCGTGAGGAAGATGAGGAGAAAGGGCCTCGCCTCCATGGCTGCGCAGACTGTCGCAAGTACCTCCGTCACCTCCCCCGCGAACTCCGTCGACCTCGGTCCGGCCGCCGCGCTTTCCTGCCGCGAGTGCGGCCACCGCGTGCCCCTCGGTCCGGTCTTCGCCTGCGACGAGTGTTTCGGCCCGCTGGAGATCGCGTACGACTTCTCGGGCTACGACACCGAGGAACTCCGCAAGCAGATCGAGGCGGGCCCCGCGAACATCTGGCGCTATGCGCCGCTCCTGCCGGTCCCGGCGGACGTCGCCGAGAAGCCCAACATCAACCCGGGCTGGACCAAGCTCGTCCAGGCCGACAACCTGGCGCGTGAGCTCGGTGTCGACGCCGGCAAGCTCTTCGTGAAGGACGACTCCGGCAACCCGACGCACTCCTTCAAGGACCGCGTCGTCGCCCAGGCCATCGAGGCCGCCCGCGCCTTCGACTTCACCACCCTCTCCTGCTCCTCCACCGGCAACCTGGCCGGCGCGGTGGGCGCCGCCGCCGCCCGCGCCGGCTTCCGTTCCTGCGTGTTCATCCCGCACGACCTGGAGCAGGGCAAGGTCGTCATGGCCGCGGTCTACGGCGGCGAGCTCGTCGGCATCGAGGGCAACTACGACGACGTGAACCGCTTCTGCTCCGAGCTGATCGGCGACCCGGCCGGCGAGGGCTGGGGCTTCGTCAACGTCAACCTGCGGCCGTACTACGCCGAGGGCTCCAAGACGCTGGCGTACGAGATCTGCGAGCAGCTCGGCTGGCGGCTGCCGGACCAGCTGGTGGTGCCCATCGCCTCCGGCTCCCAGCTCACGAAGATCGACAAGGGGCTCCAGGAGCTGATCAAGCTCGGGCTGGTCGAGGACAAGCCGTACAAGATCTTCGGCGCGCAGGCCGAGGGCTGCTCGCCGGTGTCCGTCGCCTACAAGGCCGGCCAGGACGTCGTGCGGCCGCAGAAGCCGAACACCATCGCCAAGTCGCTGGCCATCGGCAACCCGGCCGACGGCCCGTACGTCCTCGACATCGCGCGCCGCACGGGCGGTGCGGTGGAGGACGTGAACGACGAGCAGATCGTCGACGCGATCAAGCTGCTCGCACGGACCGAGGGCATCTTCGCGGAGACCGCGGGTGGCGTGACGGTGGGTGTGGCCAAGAAACTGATCGAGAGCGGTCTGCTCGACCCCACCCTCACGACGGTCGTCCTCAACACCGGTGACGGCCTCAAGACCCTGGACGCGGTGGCCGGGACCGGGCTGACCGCGACCATTCGTCCCAGCCTGGACTCCTTCCGGGAAGCCGGCCTCGCGTGAACGGCGCGACCGGCCCCCACCAGTCCGCAGCTTGAGAACAGCCCTTCCCGTGTACCCGACCGGAGGTCACACCGCATGAGCGTCAACGTCCGCATCCCGACCATCCTGCGCACCTACACGGGCGGCAAGGCCGAGGTCCCGGCCCAGGGCGCGACCCTCGCCGAGGTCATCGCCGACCTGGAGAAGAACCACACGGGCATCGCGGCCCGCGTCCTGGACGACCAGGGCAAGCTGCGCCGCTTCGTCAACGTGTACGTGAACGACGACGACGTGCGCTTCGAGCAGGGCCTCGAGACGGTGACGCCGGACGGCGCCGGAGTCTCGATCATCCCGGCCGTCGCCGGCGGCTGACCGATACCGGTTCGGCGCCCGGTTATTACCGTCGGTAACGCCGGTTACCGAGAGTTCATCGAATTGCCCCCTCCGTGAGAGAAACGGAGGGGGCAATTCTGCATGGTTGAGCACGGTACAGTTGGGGAAGTCGCCTCGCTCTTCTTGCCGGATGCATATGAGTTCTCATCCGAAGCCCGACAAGAAACAGCCAAAGTGCCCCACCCTTTTAAGCCTTATACGGCATTTATGGGGCCCGACTTGCCCTGAATCTTTGCGAATTCTCCGCATATTCCCGATCGGCCAGACCCAGAATTCTCGTCCGATTGACCTGTTGCAGAGGGCAGTTGGACAGATACATTCAGCCGCGGTCGACGCGTTCCGGCGCACACCCCCAAGCCATTGGGGGGTGAGGTCTGACCCGGGTCCGCGAAGTGCGGTCCTGTGCAAGGGCCAGTAATAGGGGAGTTAGGCATGGCTCAGGGCACCGTCAAGTGGTTCAACGCGGAGAAGGGGTACGGCTTCATCGCGGTCGACGGTGGTGCGGATGTATTCGTCCACTACAGCGCGATTCAGATGGACGGCTACCGCACCCTGGAAGAGGGTCAGCGGGTCGATTTCGAGATCTCGCAAGGCCAGAAGGGGCCGCAGGCGGACATGGTCCGACTGGCGACCGGCTGAAGCACGCGCCGACTGACTGTTCGACGTGACGAAGGGCCCGTATCCCCTCCGGGGTACGGGCCCTTCGGTCTGCCCCGGGGCGTCCGGAGCGCCTGCGCACGTGTGGGGCGCACAGGTGCGTTCACCTGCGGATTGCCTGGAGCCGCTTGCACTCGGCAGGGGCGAGTGCTAATCATTGGCGTTAGCACTCTGAAGGTGAGAGTGATAACGAAGGACCGGGTCGGTGAGGCCCGCAGGCCAGGTGGTGCAAGGAACCACGGGGCAGGCAGGCCGTCCGTCGCGGGCGCCAGCGCGGTCCGGAGCAATCCACCCCAGTCCGGGAGGACCACTTCACATGGCCAAGATCATCGCGTTCGACGAGGAGGCACGGCGCGGTCTCGAGCGCGGGATGAACCAGCTCGCCGACGCCGTCAAGGTCACCCTTGGCCCCAAGGGCCGCAACGTCGTCCTCGAGAAGAAGTGGGGCGCCCCCACGATCACCAACGATGGTGTTTCCATCGCCAAGGAGATCGAGCTCGAGGACCCGTACGAGAAGATCGGCGCCGAGCTGGTCAAGGAAGTCGCCAAGAAGACGGACGACGTCGCCGGTGACGGTACGACCACCGCGACCGTCCTCGCCCAGGCGCTCGTCCGCGAGGGCCTGCGCAACGTAGCCGCCGGCGCCAACCCGATGGCTCTCAAGCGCGGTATCGAGAAGGCCGTCGAGGCCGTCTCCGGTGCCCTGCTCGAGCAGGCGAAGGATGTCGAGACCAAGGAGCAGATCGCTTCGACGGCCTCCATCTCCGCCGCCGACACCCAGATCGGCGAGCTCATCGCCGAGGCGATGGACAAGGTCGGCAAGGAAGGCGTCATCACCGTCGAGGAGTCCCAGACCTTCGGTCTGGAGCTCGAGCTCACCGAGGGTATGCGCTTCGACAAGGGCTACATCTCGGCGTACTTCGCCACCGACATGGAGCGTATGGAGGCGTCGCTCGACGACCCGTACATCCTGATCGCCAACTCCAAGATCAGTTCCGTCAAGGACCTGCTCCCGCTCCTCGAGAAGGTCATGCAGTCGGGCAAGCCGCTGCTGATCATCGCCGAGGACGTCGAGGGCGAGGCCCTGTCGACCCTGGTCGTCAACAAGATCCGTGGCACCTTCAAGTCCGTCGCCGTCAAGGCTCCGGGCTTCGGTGACCGCCGCAAGGCCATGCTCGGCGACATCGCCATCCTCACGGGCGGCGAGGTCATCTCCGAGGAGGTCGGCCTCAAGCTGGAGAACGCGAGCATCGACCTGCTCGGTCGCGCCCGCAAGGTCGTCATCACCAAGGACGAGACCACGATCGTCGACGGCGCCGGCTCGGCCGACCAGGTCGCCGGCCGGGTCAACCAGATCCGTGCCGAGATCGAGAACTCCGACTCGGACTACGACCGCGAGAAGCTCCAGGAGCGTCTGGCGAAGCTGGCCGGCGGCGTGGCCGTCATCAAGGCCGGTGCCGCCACCGAGGTCGAGCTCAAGGAGCGCAAGCACCGCATCGAGGACGCCGTTCGCAACGCGAAGGCGGCCGTCGAGGAGGGCATCGTCGCCGGTGGTGGCGTGGCCCTCATCCAGGCTTCCTCGGTCTTCGAGAAGCTGGAGCTCACGGGTGACGAGGCGACCGGCGCCAACGCCGTGCGGCTCGCCCTGGAGGCCCCGCTCAAGCAGATCGCCGTCAACGGTGGTCTCGAGGGTGGCGTCATCGTCGAGAAGGTGCGCAACCTGCCCGTCGGCCACGGCCTGAACGCCGCGACCGGTGAGTACGTCGACATGATCGCCGAAGGCATCATCGACCCGGCGAAGGTCACGCGCTCTGCCCTGCAGAACGCCGCCTCCATCGCCGCGCTGTTCCTGACCACCGAGGCCGTCATCGCCGACAAGCCGGAGAAGGCCGCCGCGGGCGGCGCTCCGGGCGGCATGCCGGGCGGTGACATGGACTTCTGATCCCTTCGCGGATCAGCGGTTCGTCGCAGTACGAGACCGAGGGCGGCACTCCCATTCCAGGGGGTGCCGCCCTCGGGCGTTCACGCTCTCCCGCCGCGGCCGCCCGGGCCGCGGCGGGACAGGTGATCAGGAGTTGCTGAACGCGTCGCGCAGCCGCATCTCGTTGTGGCCGTTGCCGTCGTAGTCGTCCGAGTACGTCAGCGCGAGCCGGCCGTTCGAAGCGACGGCCACGGCCGGGCCGCCCTGGCCGCCGCCGGTCACCACGTTCATCCGGGTGGCGGGGAACCTGCCGGTCGTCGTGCCGTCGGCGTTGAAGCCGCGGGCCCACACGTCGTCCTTGCCCGCGTACAGGGTGGCCGGGTTGCCGACGAGCACGTCGAAGGCCTCCTTCCACGCGACGACGAAGGTGCCGTCGTCGGCGACCGTGACATCGGCGTCCGTCTGGTCGGAGATCGGCCGCTTGCCGTCGACGTAGGGACCGCTGCTCGTGCCGTCCTCGGTGGTCCGCTGGTCCGCCGCCGCGGGGCTGCCGGCCGCCGAGAAGAAGCGCTGGTTGATCCGCTGCGGCCGGACCAGGGTGCCCGCGCCCGTGGTGTACTCGTCCGTCCAGGCCACGACGAACCGGCCGTCACCGGCGGAGGCCACCGCGGGCTTGGTCTGCTGTCCGTCGGTGAGGGAGTTGCCCACCTTGCGGGCCACGGTGAAGCCGCCCGAGGTGTTGAGCTTGGCGACACCGATGTTGAGGCCGCCGTTGCCGTCCGCGTCCTCCTCCCAGGCGATCACGGTGTTCCCGGCGTTGTCGATCGCCGCGTCGGGCCGCCGGTTCGATCCGGCCGCACCGGAGTTGATCGTGCTGACCTGGACGTCCTGGTAGCGCAGCGCGCCGGTCGCGGACCAACTGCTCGCGTACACCTGGTTGAGGGTCGAGCCGTCGGCCGTGTTCTCCCAGGCGACGCTGTAGGAGCCGTCGCCGGCCACCGCGACCGTCGGCCGCAGCTGGTCCCCGTCACCGGAGGCGTGCGGACGCGGCAGGGTGGTGACCGTGCCGTCCGGGGTCACCTTGCGCACCGCGATGTCGGCGTACTTGTTGCCGTCGTCGTCCTTGGCCCACACGACGATCGCGTTGCCCTGGTCGTCCACGCCGACGTCGGGCTTCTGGTGCGACCAGGTCGTGCCGGTACCGGTGTTGCCGTTGCTCAGCAGCTTCTCGTCCCACAGCGGCGCACCGTCCTTGTACAGGCGCAGGTACACGTCGGTGCCCAGCTCGCTGTCCGAGGAGTCGTGCCGGTCGCCCTGCTCGTAGGCCACCGCGGTGTAGACGGACGAGGTGCCGCCGGAGGCGACGGCGCTGTAGTGCTGGTCGCCGTTCGCGTTCACGTTGACCCGGGAGTAGTGCTGCGACGTCGAGCCGTACTTCGCGGCGTCGAGGTCGACCGCGCTCGCGCGCACCTTGTTGAAGTTGGCGACGTAGGCCTGGTAGGTGCCCGCGTCGTCGATGCGCAGAATCGTCTCGTCGTTCGTCTTCAGCGAGCCCGCGGTCCAGTTGTGGGAGCCCGTGTACACGTGCTGGACCTGGGTGCCGTCGCTCTTCTTCCACTCCGTCAGCAGGTACTTGGAGTGGGTGGTGCCGTGGTTGCAGGAGGCCCCTGCGGAGGTCTTGTAGCGGCAGCCGCCGGGGCGGTTGCCGTAGGCCGCGATGTCGAGGGCGGTCAGGTCGTTGATGCCGTCGTTGCCGCCGCCGTCACTGAGGTCGCGGGCGTTCGCGTCGACGCTGCATCCCTGGGACCGCTTCGTCGCCAGGGCGTCGTAGACGGCCGGGCGGGTGGTCCGCTGGTCGAGTTCGGCGGCCGAGATCCTGATCTTTCCGTCGTTCGAGCAGTCGACCTGGTCGATGAACGAGGCGAGGATGTCGGCGTTGCCGTAGTGGGCGGCGTCCGAGGCGGTGTCGCGCGGGGAGAAGTACGCCTCGACCGGGGAGCTCGGGTCGCCGGTGGAGTAGTCGTACGTCGTGTGCAGGCTGTCGCCGGCGTGCTTCACCTGGTCGTTGAAGTGCGCGCGGTACCGGGACGCGAGGGTCGCGTTGCCGGACACGACGACCGCGTTGTTGATCTCGCCGTCCTGGCCGCCCGCGAGGTTCTGCGAGGCCTGCCAGACGACGTTCTTGCGTCCGTCGGTGAGCGAGTCGAGCACGAGGTACTTGTCGTGGTCGATCGCGTTCGTGTCACCCGAGCCGTTGCCCAGGCAGCCGCGGGAGCACCAGGTGAGGGTGGAGTTGCCGGTCAGCGCGAGGCTGTCCAGGTCGCTGCTGGGCCGGTTCGCCGACTCCGAGATGATGCGCAGCGTGACGCCGCGGGTCTGGGCGGCGGTGAGCTTCGCCCGCAGGTCCGAGCTGTTGAACCAGTACATGCCCATGTACAGGGTCGAGCTGGGAGCCGCGAGGTCGATCAGGTCGCCGACCGAGGTGTTGATCGAGGAGTCGTAGGTCGTGGGCTTGGGGTAGTTGAAGACCGATGTGTAGTTCCCGGAGACCACGGTCTCCGCCTGGGCGGTGGCCGGAGCGAGCAGTGTCGCGCCGAGCGCCAGGGGCGCGGCGAGGGCCGCCATCCGTCTTATGTGTCTGCCCATCAGGGTCCTTTTGTTCGCACGGTGTTCGAAGCGATCACACCTTATAGACAGGCGTGAACCGCTCTTCACGGGAGCTTCGGGCCGTGGGGGTTTTGGAGTCGCGGACGGGGACCAGGGTCGGGTGATCGTCCGCGGCCGACGTACGGGACGGGCGCCTCGGCCAGGTCATGGGGCGCGAGGGCGGTTACGTGCAGCTGCGGCCGGTGGGCGGCGGGTGTGAGTGGGACTGTCCGCCTGAGTGGGTGGGGGAGCCCGCGAGCGTATCCGGGATCACACGGGCCGGGGCCGTAGGAAGGAATGCGGGGGTACGCGGGGCGGTTGGGGTTGATGCATACGCACATATCTCATGCCCTCTTTTTCCCCGTTCCGAGGAGCCCCGCGTGACCGTCACCACCGATGCCACCGACCGCGCCGCACAGATCCTGTCCCGGCCGGTCACCCTCAACGGCCTGACCGTCCCGAACCGGATCGTGATGGCGCCGATGACCCGGCAGTTCTCCCCCGGCGGCATCCCCGGTGAGGACGTGGCCTCGTACTACGCCCGCCGCGCCGCCGCGGGTGTCGGCCTGATCGTCACCGAGGGCACGTACGTGGGGCACGAGTCGGCCGGGCAGAGCGACAGCATTCCGCGCTTCCACGGCGAGGAGCAGCTGGCCGGCTGGTCGAAGGTCGCCGACGCCGTGCACGCCGCCGGCGGCACGATCGTGCCGCAGCTGTGGCACATCGGCATGGTGCGCGGCGCGGGCGAGCCGCCGTTCGCGGACGCCCCGCCGGTCGGCCCGTCCGGCATAGGCACCGAGGGCGCCGAGGTCACCGGCAAGGCCATGACCCAGCAGGACCTGGACGACGTCATCGAGGCGTTCGCGAAGGCGGCGGCCGACGCCGAGCGCATCGGCTTCGACGGCGTGGAACTGCACGGCGCGCACGGCTATCTGATCGACCAGTTCCTGTGGGCGGGCACCAACCGCCGCACCGACGCCTACGGTGGCGACCCGGTGGCCCGGACGAAGTTCGCGGCGGAGATCGTGGCCGCGGTCCGGTCGGCGGTCTCCCCCTCCTTCCCCGTGCTCTTCCGCTACTCGCAGTGGAAGCAGCAGGCGTACGACGCCCGCCTCGCCGAGACCCCGGAGGAGCTGGAGGCGATCCTGGCCCCGCTGGCGGCGGCGGGAGTGGACGCCTTCCACGCCTCCACGCGCCGCTACTGGCAGCCCGAGTTCGACGGCTCCGACCTCAACCTGGCCGGCTGGACCAAGAAGATCACCGGGAAGCCCGCCATCTCGGTCGGCTCGGTCGGCCTGAACGGCGAATTCCTCAAGGCCTTCCAGGGCGAGGGTTCCACCGTGCGGGGCATCGACGACCTCCTGGACCGTCTGGAGTCCGGGGAGTTCGACCTGGTCGCCATCGGCCGCGCCCTGCTCCAGGACCCGGAGTGGGCGGCGAAGGTACTGGCCGGACGGTTCTCCGAGCTGGCCGCGTACGACGCGTCCTCGCTGAAGACGCTGCACTGAGCCGAGCTGTTCGCGGTACGACGAGGGCGGTATTCCCGGCACCCGGGGGTACCGCCCTCGGGCGTGCTACAAGGTGGCGGTGCGGGCCCGGAGGTCAGGCGGTGGGGGGCGTGCGGGCGGCGATGAGGGTGATGTCGTCGCGGGTGTCGCCGAGGTCGTGCGCGAGCTGGGCGCAGAGCCGGTGCAGAGGCAGCTGGCGGTGGGTGGTGGCGTACTGGCGCAGGCGGGTCATGCCGACGTCGAACGGCTGCGCGCGGGATTCGACCAGGCCGTCGGTGTAGAGCAGGAGGGTGGCTCCGCCGGGCAGACGGGTGTGGGCGGTGGGGCGCTCCGCGGTGGGCCTGACTCCCAGCAGCATGGCGCGGGGGCCGGTGAGGTAGGTGGCCGTGCCGTCGGCGGTGATCAGCAGGGGTGGGGGGTGGCCGGCGACCGACCAGGCCAGGTCCCAGGTTCCGTCCGCGGTGGGGTGCAGGCGGGTGAGGATGGCGGTGGCGGAGTCGGCGAGGGTCAGACGGGCCTGGGCGGTGTCCAGGCGGCGCAGGATCTGGCCGGGGTTTTCCTCGGGGCGGTCGACGACCAGGGCGCGGAGCATGTTGCGCAGTTCGCTCATGCGGGAGGCGGCCTGGATGTCGTGTCCGGTGACGTCGCCGATGGCCATGGCCAGGTCGCCGTCCTCCAGGAGGAAGGCGTCGTACCAGTCCCCGCCGACTTCCGCTGCCCGCTGGGCGGGCTGGTAGTGGGCGGCCAGCTCCAGGCGCGGCACGGTGGGCAGGTCGGTGAGCAGGGCGCGCTGCAAGGTGGCGGCGATGTCGGCCTGGGCGGCGTGCAGGCGGGTGTTGTCCAGCCCGAGTGCCGCGCGGCGGGCCACTTCCTCGGCCAGGATCCGGTCGGCTTCGTTGAACGGCGGGCTGGCCGGCGCGCGGACCAGCGTCAGGGCCCCGAACGTGCTGGCGCGCAGCCGCAACGGGACCACGAGGGCCTCGTGGGCGTCCACCAGCGCGAACAGGTCTCTTCCCGGATATGCGGGTCCGGCCGGCAGCGGAGCGGTCAGGTGCTGCGTGCCGGCGCCGCCGAACACCCGGGACAGTGCCGCGTCGTGGGCGGGATGGCCCGGCAACGGCTCGCCGATGTCGTGCGGTCCGGAGGGCAGGACGCCGGGCAGGTGGTGGGTGGCGGCGGCGCGCCGGCGCGTGAGGCCGGCGGTCAGGTCGATCAGGGCGGTGTCCGCCAGGCGGGGCACCAGTTGCCGTACCAGCCGGCCCAGTGCCTCGTCCGCGTCCAGGGTGCTGACCATGGCCAGCGTCAGCTCGCTGAGCCAGGTGATCTCCGACAGGTCGTACTCGGCCTGTTCGCGCATGGTCTCGCTGTGCGCGTAGCGCCGGGCGCGGCGTCCGTCCCGCGCACGTCTGGCGGAGGCGTCGTGGAAGACGACCACCGCGCCCTTGTCGTATCCCATCTCCTCCGGCAGCGGAGCCGCGGACCACCACACCTGCACGGGGGTGCCATCGGCGCGCAAGAGCACGGCCCGGTCGCCGCTGATCCGCTTGCCGAGCACGATGTCGGCCAGGACCGGCCGCTGGGCAGGCAGACCGTTCTCGTCGCCTTCCATCGGGTGCAGCGTGTGGTGGGCGTCGACGCCGAGCAGCGTGCCCGGCGCATAGCCCAGCAGCCGCTCCGCCCACGGGTTGCAGGCGATCACCTTTCCCTGCCCGTCCACGGCGTACATGCCCGCGCCCACGGCTTCGAACAGCGCCGACGTCAACGCCTCGTTCGCGTCGAAGTCCTCGTCCCCGCCCGGGGAACTCTCCACGCAGCCCATTTTTGCCCTCCTGGGCCTCAGATTCTTTCCAGGCCCTTGGGCGTCGGGCCGTACGCGCACGCCGCCGGGACGTCACCGAACACCTCGACGGCGGCGTCCAGCCCGGTCAGCCTCAGCAGCTCGCGGACCTGCTCGCCGGGGCCCGCCAGCCGCAGCCTGCCGCCCAGTGCCCCGGCACGCCGCATCCCGTACACCACCACGCCGAGGCCCGCGGAGTCCATGAACGACACCTGTCCCAGATCCAGCACGATCAGTCCGTGATCCTCGGCGGTCAAGGAGTCCACCGCCTCACGCAGCGCCGGCGTCAGGTCGCAGTCCACCTCGCCGGTGAGGACCACCACTGCCCATTTCCCGCGGTCCTCGGACCGTCGCACGCTGGACATCGGAACCAACACGGTGGTTCCTCCTCACCCTGGAATCCCCCCATAGTCGCACCCGGGCCGGGCACACCAGGAGGCATCGGGTGCCCGGCGGCGCTCCTACGGGTTCCCGGCGGCGCTCCTACGGGTTCCCGGCGGCGCTCCTACGGGTTCCCAGCGGCGCTTCTACAGGTTTCCCATCGGCTCGATGTCCACCTTCAGGGGCTCGCCCCAGATGCGCAGGACCTCGTAGTCGGTGAACTCGTGCACCAGGCGGTAGGCCATCGCCGGGCGCGGGCCTCTGCGCTGCGCCGCGAGGTACTGCTCCGCCTCGCGCTTGTCCCGGCGCGGGGTGCCGCACAGCTGCCAGACCTGGCCGTTCCACAGCTCCGGGAGCCAGCGCTGCTGGGGCTGGGGGCGGTCGCCGCGCACCCCGTAGCGGGACTGGGCGCGCTCGGCGGTGCCGTCCGCGCCGGGCGGCCTGCCGTGCGGGTACGTGTCGTTCACCTGGGAGCGGCGGGCGGCGCGGCGGCGCGTCTCGCACAGCAGACACAGGTCGGGCGCGTCCTCGTCGACCGGGCCGTTCGGATGCTCGGCGCAGCGGGTGCTGGGCGCCGCCGCGCTGACGCTGTCCTCCAGCAGGTCGAGGGCCCGCTTCAGGTCGGCCTTGACCTCGTGCAGGCGCGCGTCGGGCGTCTGTGAGCTCAGTGCCTCGCCGTGCTCCCCGACGAGTCGCAGGGCGCGGCCCAGAGCGGTCAGTTGCGCGTGGTTCACAGGGTGCGGTTCCCTTCCGGGTCGTGCGGGGCGGCGGTGTCGGTCGGGGTGGTGGTCATGGCCGGTGCGGCGGTGCCGGTCGGTGCGGCGATATCAGTGCGTTCAGCCTCGCACACGCCACCGACAACGCCGAACGAGCCGAAGAAGTACGTCGCCCCGAACCCCACCGCGTACCCCGTCAGCAGGCCGCCGGCGTAGATCGCGGCGCTGGGGAGCAGGCCCCCGCTCCCCGCCAGCAGCGGAAACAGGGCCCAGCCCGACGGGCCGATCGCCGTCGAGCCGATCCGGTCGCCCAGCATCGAGAAGAGGCCCACGAAGGCGCCGCCCGCCGCGCCGCCCGCGCAGGCCGTGAGGAACGGGCGGCCGAGGGGGAGCGAGACGCCGTAGATCAGGGGTTCGCCCACGCCGAGCAGGCCCGCCGGGAGCGCCGACCGGATCGTCGTACGCAGGGAGTGGTCGTGGCGCAGCCGGACGTACACCGCGAGGGCCGCGCCGACCTGGCCCGCGCCCGCCATCGCCAGCACGGGGAGGAGGACCGTGTAGCCCTGCTGTTCGATGAGGGTGGTGTGGAGGGGGATGAGGGCCTGGTGCAGGCCCAGCATCACCAGGGGGAGGAACAGGCCGCCCAGGATCAGGCCGGCGAAGACGCCCGTCGTGGACAGGAGCCAGGTCGCCGCCGTGCCGATGGCCGACGTGGCCGCTCCGGCCGCGTACATCAGGCCGTACAGGGTCACCAGGCCGGTCAGCAGGACCGTGAGCGTGGGGGTGACGAGGACGTCCAGGGTGTCCGGGACCCAGGTGCGGCACCACTTCTCGACGTACGTTCCCAGGAGCGCGGCCGCCAGCGCGCCGAGGACACCGCCCTGGCCCGGGGACAGCGTCGTACCGAACACCGTCACCTTCGCCACCCCCGCGTACACGATCACCGCCGCCACCGCGCCGCCGAGGATCGGGGTGCCGCCGAACTCCTTCGCCGTGTGGTGACCGACGAAGACCGCGATCAGGGCCATGAAGCCGGAGGCGACGGCGGCGAGGGCGGGGGTGAGGGAGGGCAGCCACCCCAGGTTCAGGAGCAGGCCGTTCACGCCCGCGATGACGCCGCAGCCGATCAGGGCCGGGATCAGCGGGACGAAGATGTTGGCGATCCGGCGCAGGAGAAGGCGTACGGGGGTCGCGTGACGCTGCCGCTGAGCCGCCTTCAAGGCGGCGCCGCGCGCCGCGAGCCGGGCGGCCTCGGTACCGGGAGCGCTACCGCGAGCGGGGGGCTCGGCGGCTACCGGAGTCTCGGAGGTCGCCGGTCCCTCGGCGGCCGTCGGTGCTGCGGGCGTCGGGGCCCCGGCGGTCACCGGCAGCGCGTTCGCCGGTGCCTCGGTGGTTTCCGATGCCAGCAGTTTCTCGAATTCCGGGGTCACCTTCGCGACCGTTCCCGGGCCGAGGACGATCTGGTACGTGTCGTCGTCCACCACCCCCAGCACGGCCGGCAGCGCCCTGAGGGATTCCTCGTCCACCAGGGAGCGGTCGGCCAGGCCCAGGCGCAGGCGGGTCATGCAGTGGGCGACGGAGGTGACGTTCGCGGCGCCGCCGACCAGGGGGAGGATCGCGGCGGCCGTGGCTGAGTGAGGAGTGGTACGCACCTGCCGAGCGTGCTGCTCAGCGGGGCGCCGCCGCGAGCGCCGCGCGCAAATGGCCGTCGCTCTCCTCCAGAAGGCGGGCGGCGGTCGGTCCGTCGACCCCGCCCAGGATCGTGAGGATCGCGTTCTTCACCTCGCCGTCCGTGGCCGCGAGGGCCCGCTCGACCTCCTCGTCCGCCGCGCCCGTCGCCAGGGCCACGATGCGGCGGGAGCGGGCCCGCAGCTTCTCGTTCGAGGCGCGTACGTCGACCATCAGGTTCCCGTACGTCTTGCCGAGGCGGATCATCGTGATCGTCGACAGCATGTTGAGGACGAGCTTCTGGGCCGTGCCCGCCTTCAGCCGGGTGGAGCCGGTGAGCAGCTCGGGGCCGGCCACGATCTCGATGCCGTGGTCCGCGGCCGCCGCGAGCGCGCTGTCCGCGTTGCAGGACAGGCCGACGGTGAGGGCGCCCCGGGCCCGCGCGTACTCGACGGCGCCGATCGCGTACGGCGTGCGGCCGGAGGCGGAGACACCGACCACCGTGTCGTCCGCCGTCAGCCCGAGCCCGGCCAGGTCCCCGGCCGCCAGCTCCTTCGAGTCCTCGGCGCCCTCGATCGACGTCACCATGGCGCTCGGGCCGCCCGCGATCAGGCCCACGACCTCGGACGGGTCCGTGTTGAAGGTCGGCGGGCACTCGGACGCGTCCAGCACGCCGAGCCGGCCGGCCGTGCCCGCGCCCGCGTAGACCAGGCGGCCGCCCCGGGCCATCCGGTCGGCGACGGCGTCGATCGCGGCGGCGATCTGCGGGAGGCGGGCGGCGACCGCGGCGGGGACGGTCGCGTCCTCGCCGTTCATCAGCCGCGCGATCTCCAGGGTGGGCAACTGGTCGATCTCGGCGAGTTCGGGCCGGAACGCCTCGGTCGTCAGCGTCTCCAACTCGGCCTGAAGACTGCGGTGGTGGGACATGGATGTCATCTGGGGTGGCTCTTTCCACGTGCGGTGTGGTGTCGCGCCCCTCAGGGGCGCGGGGAACTGCGCGACCGGCCATGGGCGACCCGCGGCGTTCAGTCCTTCCGGTCTACCGCGGAGCGCTACCGCGGAGTGTTGCGGTGCCGGTGCGCCAGCGCCTCGTACGAGGCGGACAGGGCCGGCGCCGCCGTCTCGTACGTCCGCTGCGCCACTCCCACGAACAGGCAGTCCACGACGAGCAGTTGACTGGTGCGGGACGACATCGCGGCCGGGCGCAGCTCGCTCTCGCGCGCCGTCGACGTGGTCAGGATGTGGTCCGCGTACTGCGTGACGGGCCCGTCCGGACGGCCGGTGACCGCGACCGTCGTCGCCCCGCGCTCGAAGGCGACCCGGAGGGGTTCGATGACGTCGCCGGTCGAGCCGGAGTGCGTGATCGCGATCGCCACGTCCTTGGCGCGCAACTGCACGGCGTTGGTGACGGCGAGGTGCGGATCGCTGTGCGCGTGGGCTATCAGGCCTATGCGCAGCAGCTTCTGCGTGAGGTCCTGGGCGACGAGACCGGAGGCCCCCACGCCGTACACGTCGACGCGGCGGGCGGCCGCGAGGGCGGTAACGGCCGCGCCGAGCTGGACGGTGTCGAGCGCGGCCGCGGTGTCGGCGAGGGTCTGCTGCTCGTCGTACGCGAGCTTGGCGACCACGTCCGCGATGGGGTCGTCGACCGCTATGTCCGCCGTGACGGCGGGCGCGCGGCCCGACTGCTGCTGGGCGGCGAGACCGGCGAGCGCGAGGCGCAGGTCGCGGTAGCCGGGGTAGCCGAGGACGCGGGCGGTGCGTACCACCGTGGCCTCGCTGGTGCCGGTGAGCTCGGCGAGGCCGGTGACGGTGAGGGCGGCGCAGCCGGCCGGGTCGCCGGCGACGGCTTCGGCGACCCGCTGCATGGAGCGGGTCATCGACGGCGCGAGCGTGCGCACCTTGGCCGCGAGCGCGGCGGGGGCGGGCGGCGCCCCGCCGGTCGTGCCCGCGAAAATTTCCTTCACGTCATGGGTCACGCCATGAAAGATATTTTCTGTTCGGAGCTACGGTCAAGAGTGCGCACAATGGATGCATGGACCCCATCAGCCCCCTGGAGCAGGCGTTGCACGCGGCTCGCGCCCTGGTGCTCGCCGATCTGGTCGCGGGCCAGGTCGCCGAGGCGGACGTCGTCTCCCTCGTCGAGGAGTCCGTCGTGGAGCGCCGCTGGTGGCTCGAGCAGTGGCCGGACGGCGCGGACTACGTGGCCGGGCTGGTCGCGCAGGACGTGCAGGACGCGCTGCTGGAGCGGTACGGCCGCTGGCCGCTGTGCCCGGTGTGCGGCGCCGGCGACCCGCACGCGCTCGACGTCGAGCCGGAGCTCGGCCCCGACCCGCACTGGGTGTGCCACAAGGCGGGCGTGAAGGTCGCGTCGGTGGGGACGCTGGGGTCGGCGACAGGCGGGAAGTCGTCCTCGTGACGCTGTACATCGATCCACCCACCTGGCCGGGGCACGGACACCTGTGGTCCCACCTGGTCAGCGACGTCTCGTTCGACGAACTGCGCCTGTTCGCCGACGGGCTGGGCGTCCCCCGGCGGGCCTTCGAGCGCGACCACTACGACCTTCCCTCCCACCGGTACGCGGACGCGGTGCGGGCGGGGGCGCTGGAGGTCAGCAGCCGCGAGGTCGTACGACTGCTGCACGCGTCCGGGCTGCGCAGGCCGAAGCACCGGGGTCCCGCGGGCCCGGTCAGTCGCTGAATACCCCGTCCGAGGCCGACGCGCGACCCTGTCCCTGTCCCTGTCCCTGTCTCTGCCCCCGCTCCCGTTCCCGCCCCCGCTCCCGCGTCTCGCGCAGCAGGATCGAGAGCGGTTCGCGGATTCCCGTCGACACCGGGCGGCGCAGGACGGCCGCACCCCGGCGCTCCACCTCGTTCAGACGGTGTTCCCAGAGGGACAGTCCGGCCCGGACCAGGGGCTGGTAGTCGGGGGTGGCGATCTCCAGGACGCCGTGCGCCTCGGTCAGCGCCGCACGCGTCCTGGCGCAGGTCTCGGCGATCAGCCGCCGTACCCCGTACGTGTCCCGCGCCCCCGCCAGATCGGTCACCGTGACCCCGTGCCGCGTCAGGTCCTCGCGCGGCAGGCACAGCCGCCCCGCACGCAGGTCGGTGTGCAGATCGGTCAGGAAGTCCAGGCGCTGGCTGGCGTCGGCGAAGGGGCGCCAGCGCGCGCGGACGGCCGGGTCGCCGCCCCCCGGGTACTGGAGCCCCGTACTGATCATCAGGAACGGCAGCGTGAGGCGGTCCACGTACGCCTGGTAGGCCGCCTCGGTCTCGAAGCCGGTGAACTCCAGGTCGCCCGCCGTCCCTTCGAGATACTCCAGGACGCCGCCCGGGGACTGCTCGCACACGGCCGCGGTGTGGGCGTAGGCCCGCAGTACCGGGAAGCGGGACCGGCCGGTGTCCAGCGCCGTGCGGGTCGCCTCACGCCATCGCCCGAACGCAGCGGTGCGCACGGCGACGGGGCGCTCGGCGTCCACGATGTCGTCGGTGGCGCAGGAGAACGCGGTGGCGGCCACCAGGTGCGGCTGCAACCGGGCGGGCAGCAGGGCGCGGACGGCCGCGTAGCCGGCGGTCTCGCGGGTCAGGAGCCGCCGGGCGGCGGTGGTGTAGTCGCGGCGCAGTTTGGCTGTCGTGATCCCGGCCGAGTCCAGGGCGCGCTGCCAGGGTGTCCGCACGGCGCCGGACGTCTTCGTCACCTTCACTGTGCCGCTCCGCTGGTCCCGCGGTCGTCGAGCCGCGCCAGTTCCTCCCGCAGGTTCTCCCGGGCCCGCTCCTCCCACTCCCGCTCCCCGTACGGCGTCCTGAACAGCCTGGGCAGGTCCAGGAGTTGGCGCAGTACCGCCGCGCGGCCCGCCCGGAACGAGTCGTCCGGAACGAACGCGTACTCCTCGCGGACCGCGGCCGCGTACGCCGCGTACGTCTTCGGCGGTGCCGCCAGGATCGCCAGGTCGGCATCGCACAGCACCCGGCCGTCGCGGTCGTCGTCGGCCGGGTCGTGGGTGACGGTGAGGCGGACGAGGCGGGCGACCTCCGCGGTCCTCGCCCCGGACACCCCGGCCTCGGGGAGCGCGCGCTCGGCGAGGCGGGCGGAACGCTCCTCGTTCTCCGAGCGGTCGGGGAAGTAGACCGCGTCGTGGAACCAGGCGGCCAGACGCACCACGTCGGGGTCGTCCGCGTACTCCGCCAGCAGGTCGACGCGATCGAGGACCGCCGCGAGGTGCTCGACCGTGTGGTAGCGCCGCTGCGGCTCCGACCAGCGACGCAGCAGGTTCTCGCCGTACGGCGCCGGATCGGGTTGGGCGGCGCCGCCCCGCGCCCCGACCAGGGCGCCGAGCCAGCGGCGGTGCAGTGCGTCGTGATCGACCATGCGCCTCATTCTCCCGTCCGCGCCGGTGGGCCCCTAGCGTGGGAGGCATGACGATCGCAGACCGGTATGACGACGTACGAGACCCCGAGCTTCCCGGCCGCCTCCTGAGCACCGAGCGCGACGCCCTGATTCCCCTCCTGCGGGCCCGTCCCGACGGCGACTTCGCGCTGCGGACCGCCTGTCCCGGGTGGACGGTGCGGCATGTGCTCGCGCACTGTTCGGCCGCGCTGACGCGGGTGGTGGAGAGCCGTTTCGAGGAGGGCGTGTTCAGTCCCGAGGCGAACGAGCGGGACATCGCCGAGCGCGGTGACTGGACGAACACGCAGGTCGTCGACGAGCTGGAACGCGGCATGACCGAGGCGGGGGCCGTGATCGCCAAGGCGGGCGGCGCCCTCGACATGGTCGCGCTCGGCGAGTGGGTGCACGCGGGCGACGTGCGCGAGGCGTTCGGGGAGCCGGGGGCGTACGGGGGCGGCGGGCTGGCGCACGCGCTCCTGCTGCTCGCCCACGTCAGCCGCGAGAAGCGGCACGTCCCGCTGCACGCCGACCTCGACGACCTCGACGAGCCGCTGCTGCTGGGCGACGCGGCCGGGGACCGGACCCCGGCGCGCTACATCGGCGACGCCCCGACCCTCGTACGGCTGTACGCGGGCCGCCCGCTCGTCGGCACGCGGTACGAACTCGCGGGGGCGGGGGAGCGGGAGCTGAACATCTTCGGACGCTGACCGGCCGGCTTCCGGCGGGCACGGCTTTTGGCGGACTCGGCTTCCGGCGGACACGGTGGCCGGCGTTCGCGGTGGCTGGTTCGACCCGCTCCCGGTGATCTTCTCGCGGGCGCGGCGCGTACGGGCGTAGTCTTGGAGATTGGACTAGACCTGTAGCCGCTCCGAGGAGAACCAACGGAAGGGGTCCTATGAGCACGCGTGCAGTCCTGGAGGTGATCGCCCTCGACGCCGAGGACGCGGTCGCCGCCCAGGCCGGAGGCGCGGACCGCCTCGAACTGGTCGCGGACATGTCCGCCGACGGGCTGACCCCGCCGGTGGAGACCTTCGCCCGGATCCGGGCCGCCGTCGACATCGCGCTGCGCGTGATGCTGCGGCCGGCGGACGGGTTCGCGGCGGGGGACGCCGACCGGTTCGCCGCGCTCGTCCGCGCCGCCGGGGAGCTGCGGGCCGCGGGCGCCGACGAGTTCGTGTTCGGGTTCCTCGGTGAGGACGGCGGTGCCGACCTCGACGCCGTGGAGCGGCTGGTCGCCGACCTGGACGGCTGCCACTGGACCTTCCACCGCGCGATCGACCGCGCCGCCGACCGCGACGCCCTGCGCAAGCAGCTCGCGGATCTGCCGGGGCTCGACGCGTACCTCACGGCGGGGTCGGCCGACGGCGTGGACGACGGTCTGCCCACCCTGCTCGCCGAGGCCGCCCGCAGCGGCGAGCCCGGCTACACCCAGCGGCTCCTCGTCGGCGGCGGCCTGCGTCTCGACCACGTCCCGCGGCTGCGCGCCGCCGGCATCGACGCCTTCCACATCGGCGGCGCGGCCCGCCCGGCCGGCTGGTCCGGGCCGGTCTCGGCACAGGCCGTACAGGAGTGGCGGACCGCCGTCGACGCGTGACCGCGCGTGGCCCCACCCGGCCTCGGGTCCTGACGTGACGTCATGTCACGGAGGGATCTCCGCCCGGTAGTTGTTGTGTGCGGAGTGTCCCCCGGCGATCACTGAACCGCCCTCTGCATGCATAGTAGGGACGTTTCCCGGCCAAGCCGGGGCATGACAAGTTTCAGTCACAGGGGGACAAAGCTCCATGCCATCCATACGCCGCCGCGGCGTCACGGCCGCAACCGCCGTGATCGCCGCGGTGCTGGTCACCGCAACGGCTTGCGACAGCGAGAAGACCGACGACGCGAAGGCATCGCCGTCGTCGTCGGCCCAGGCGGACCAGAAGATCGACACCGGTCAGGACGACGGGGACACCACCATCGGGGGCTACAAGCTCCCGGCCGGCGTCCCCACCGACCTCACCGGTGAAGCGTTGCGGCAGTGGAAGAACGGCGGCTGGAAGGACTACAGCAACTGGGCTTCCAAGGCGGAGGATTTCGCCAACCCGTACATCGAGAACTTCTGGACCCCGGAGAAAATGGCCGAGGCGAAGGCGAACGCACCCGCGGTCGTCGACGCGGGCAGCGCAAGCTCCGGCTCCAGCGGCACCACCAAGACGTACCTGCCCGACGGCACGGTGAAGAAGAAGTCGGCCACGCGGGTGGCGGCGAGCTACCACCACTCCGCGCCGCCCGTCGGCAAGCTGTTCTTCAGCAGCCCCCAGGGATCCATGGTGTGCTCCGCCGCCGTGGTCACCGACCCGGCGCACCCCGGCAAGTCCAACCTCGTGTGGACCGCCGGCCACTGCGTGCACGCGGGCAAGGGCGGCGGCTGGTACCGCAACATCGCCTTCGTGCCGTCGTACAACAACGACGCCCGGCTGAACATCCAGCAGGCCTCCCAGAACGCACGCTCCAAGAGCGTCTCCCCGTACGGCATCTGGTGGTCCGACTGGGCGACCACGTCCGGGGCGTGGATCAAGGGCGGCGCCCACCAGGCCACGACGGCCTACGCGTACGACTACGCCGTGCTGCACGTGAAGCCCGAGAAGGGCGGCAAGTCCCTTCAGGAGCAGATCGGTTCGGCCCTGCCGGTGTGGTTCAACGCCCCGTCGGCGAAGAAGATCAAGACGATGAAGGCGCGCGGCTACCCCGCCGAGTCGCCGTACGACGGCTCGAAGATGTACGACTGCCGCGGCGCCACCAAGCGCCTGGTGCTCGGCTACCGCTACCCGAGCGACTACCCGGCCCAGTACATGCTCGGCTGCACGTTGAACGGCGGGGCGTCGGGCGGACCCTGGTTCCTGGCGCACAACGGGCGTACGTATCTGGTGTCCAACAACTCGCTGAGCGACCGCCGGACCTTCGTGTCCGGACCGCGCCTGGGCAAGAACGCCAAGCAGGTCTATCTGGCGACCAGCAACAAGTTCAAGTAGGGCGGCTTCAGGTAGGGCGGCCGGCCTTCGGGCCCGGCGCGACGATCTCGTGACGACGACGTGACGACGACGGGGCCCTCGGCGCCGGTGGGCGCCGGGGGCTTCGTGTGCGTCAGCCGAGCTGGCTCGGCAGGGGCGCCGTGTGCGTCACGATCAGGCCGGAGACCGCACGGGTGAGGGCCACGTACAGGCGGCGCAGGCCCGTCCGCTCGTCCGGTTCGCCGTCGACGACGGCCCGCGGCTCGTCCAGGACCACGTAGTCGTACTCCAGGCCCTTGGCCAGCGACGCCGGTACGAGGGTGAGCCGGGTGTCGTGCGTCGTCTCCTCGCCCGGACCGAGATGGCCGATCCCGGCCGCCGTGAGCGCCTCGGCCAGCGCCGGGACACGTGCGTCGGCGGCGATCAGGCCGATCGAGCCCTCGTTGCGGAGCAGTTCCGCGCAGGCGTCGATCACCGCGGCGTCGGTGGCCGTCGTACGCACCTCGAAGAAGCCCGGGTTCTCACGCACCGACGCCACCGGCGTCAGTCCGGGCGCGATGTGCGGCAGCAGCCGGGACGCGTACGTGATGACATCGGTGGGCACGCGGAAACCGGCCGTCAGCTCCTCGATCACCGCGTCGCCCTTGCCGAGGTGCGCCAGCGCCTCGTCCCAGCTCCGCGTCGCCCACGGGGTCGTGCCCTGCGCCAGGTCGCCGAGCACGGTCGCCGAACCGGTCGTACAGCGACGGCCGACGGCCCGGTACTGCATGGGGGACAGGTCCTGTGCCTCGTCGAGCACGACGTGCCCGAGCGAATGCGTCCGCTGGACGAGGTCGGTCGCCTCGTCGATCAGTACGGCATCGGCGGCCGACCACTTGGCGGTCTTCGTGCTGCGTACGGGCCGCGCCCAGAGGATCTCCTTCCGCTCGTCCTCCTCGAGGACTCCGTCCGCGTGCACGGCGAGGAAGTCCGCGTCGGTGAGCAGACGCAGGACGAGCTTGGCGGGGTCGACGGGCGGCCAGATCGCCTTGACGGCCGCCTTCACGGCGGCGTTGCGGGCGACGGCGTCCTGCACCCGGTCGTCGGGCGCCTCGCCGGACCGCTCCATCTGGACCAGGACGGCGTGCGCGATCCGCTGCGGCAGCGCCTCGCGGGCGGCCCCGTAGCGGATGTCACGGTCCATCAACTCCCGGACGATCTGCTCGAGTTCGTAGGCGGGTACGCGCCAGCGACGGGAGCCGCGCACCACCACGACCGGCTCGGTGGGCAGGGTGACGTGCGAGCGGACGGCCCGCCGCAGCACCTCGGCCATCCGGGCGTCGCCCTTGATGACGGCGGCGGCCGCGTCGTCGGTCCCCCGGATCTCGACATGTGCGACCAGGTCGTCGACCGTGGCCTGCTTGACCTCCAACTCGCCCAGGGCGGGCAGCACTTGCTCGATGTAGTGCAGGAACGACCTGTTCGGTCCGATGACCAGGGTGCCGGTGCGGGCGAGTCGCTCACGGTGGGCGTACAGCAGATACGCGACCCGGTGGAGGCCGACGGCGGTCTTCCCGGTGCCGGGCCCGCCCTGGACACAGACGGAGCCGGACAGTCCCGACCGTACGATCTCGTCCTGCTCGGGCTGGATGGTCGCCACGATGTCGCGCATCGGGCCGACGCGCGGGCGCTCGATCTCCTGCTGGAGCAGCTTGCTGGTGGTGGCCGCCTCGGCCGGGTCGGAGAGGTGCTCGTCCTCGTACGCAGTGAGGTCGCCCGCCGTGTAGCCGAAGCGGCGGCGCAGCCCGACGTCCAGCGGGTCCTTCTTCGAGGCCCGGTAGAACGGCTGCGACACGGGCGCGCGCCAGTCGATGACCATCGGGTCGCCCTCGGCGTCGTGCACATGCCGGCGCCCGATGTAGAAACGCTCGCCCTCGGCGCCCTCCGCCCGGTCGGCGCCCGGGGCGTGCAGGTAGTCGAGGCGGCCGAAGAAGAGGGGGGTGTGGCTGAGGTCCGCGAGCGCCTTGATGCGGTCGTCGATCTGGCGGGCGAGGACTTCGGCGTTGACCCAGTTGGCGGTGACGTCGCGGATGTCGAGGTTCTCCACGTCCTCGCGCATCGCACGCAGGGCCGCACGGGAGCCGGCGAGGTGGGCGCGCTCGCGGGAGAGGGGGTCGGCGGGACTCTCGGACAGGCTGGACACGGGGAGATGCCTCCGGGGCGTGGCGGTGCGCCGGCCGGCTGCCGCGAGGGCGGGTCGGCCGACGGTCGACGGTCGCGTGTGGGTGGTGGCGGTTCTGCCGCCCGGTTTCCGTCCGGGCGGCGGCTCTCCGTGAAGGGAGGCGGGCAGGAGCGGAGATTGTAGGTGACGGGAGGATGCGGGAGCCAACGGATTTATACGGGCGCCGGACCAGGGAACCGGGTGTCCCTGGGGTGGGCCGGGCCGGAGCCCCTAAGGGGCGGGGTCCCTCCGTGGGCGTACGGGGGACGGACCCGAGGTGTACGGCGGGGCCGTGCGGGTTACGTCCTGGGACCGACGCATTCGCCGCGGCCGGATCCATGATGGATGTATGAGCGCAGCGACCTTCTCTCCGGGCCCTGCCCGGCACAGCCCCGCGTCCGGCGCCACCGCCCTCAGGGCCGACGTCCACCACCGCCACCTCCTCGGCGACGCCCTGCGCGCCGTCAAGGTCTTCGCCCGCGCGGCGATGGACGTGGTGCTCCTCGGCGAGTACGGCGAAGAAGCGGGCGTCCACCGCCGGTAGGCTCCGCCGGTTCCGCCGGTGGGTGCCGTGGGCTTCACCGGTTCCGCCGGTGGGTGCCGTGGGCGCCGCCGGGTCTGTGAGCCGCGGCCGGGCCGGGATGCCCGGGCACTAGGGTCCGTTTCCGTGACCCGACGGAATGTGATCGCCCGTACGCGATCTGTAGCGATGGCCCGCGCACGATCAGTAGCGATGACCCGCGCACGATCAGCGGCGTCGGCCGGTACGGGGTCGGTGACATCGGCCGGTACTGGGTCGGTGGCGTCGGCCCGTACGGGGTCGGTGGCGTCGGCCGGTACTGGGTCGGTGGCGTCGGCCCGTACGGGGTCGGTGGCGTCGGCCGGTACACGGTCCGTTGCGGCGGCCCCTGTGCGGTCAGTCGTGGCGGTGGCACGTGCGCGCCGCTTCGTGGCAACGGCCCGTGCGACGGCGCCTGCGCCGGCCCCCGCCCTGTCCCGCCTCGCCCGTCTCCGGCACCCCGCCACCGCGAGCGTCGTCCTTCTCGCCTGTTCGCTCGGCTCCTTCGGGGCGCTCTGTCTCCTCCAGGGCGTGCCCATGGCCGACGCCCTGGTCTACCGGGCCGCGGGCGCCGCCGTGCTGAGCGGTGCGGATCTGTACGGGTTCACGGTCACCGAGTGGGGGTTGCCGGCCACGTATCCGCCCTTCGCGGCGCTCCTGTTCGTACCGACAACCTGGCTTGCCCCGGGCGCCCTCAAGGTGGCCTTCGTCGCCGGGAACGTGGCCCTGCTGGCCGCGCTCGTCCGGCTCTCCGGCCGGCTCGCGGGCCGCCCGGCGCCGCTCCCCGCCGTCTGCGCCGCCACGGCCCTCGCCCTCTGGCTCGAACCCGTCTTCCAGACCGTCCTCTTCGGGCAGATCAACCTCGCCCTCGCCTGCCTGGTCCTGTGGGACCTCACCCGCCCCGGCGCCCGGTGCAGGGGAGCCGCGCTCGGCATCGCGGCCGGGGTGAAACTGACGCCCGCCGTCTTCATCGTGTACCTGCTGCTCAGGGGCCGGCGACGAGAAGCGGCCACCGCCGCGGCCGCCTTCGCCGGGACCGTACTGCTGGGCGCGCTCCTACTCCCCGCCGCCAGCGTCGACTTCTGGACCCGGCGGATCTTCGAGACCGGCCGGGTCGGCAAGGCGTGGATCGTCGACAACCAGTCGCTTCAGGGGCTGGTCGCCCGCGTGCTGGGAGAGCCGTCGCCCGGCCTCGCCTGGGCGCTGCCCACCGCGGTCGTCGCGGGCGCCGGCCTCTGGCTCGCCCGGCGCGCCACCAGCGAGCGCCGGGGCATCCTGCTCGCCGCCTTCACCGCCCTGCTCGTCTCCCCGATCAGCTGGTCGCACCACTGGGTGTGGTGCCTGCCGCTGATCGCCGTGCTGTACGCCGAAGGCCACCCGCGCCAGGCCGCGGCCACCGCCGCGGTCTTCACGGCGCGCACGCTGTGGCTGCTCCCGCACCAGGGCGACCTGGACCTCCAGCTCTCCTGGTGGCAGCAGCCGCCGGCCTCGCCCTACCCCCTGCTCGCGCTGCTCGTCCTGGTTCAGCTCTCCGTCAGGAGCTCGTCCGCGTCCATGATCCGGTAGGCGTAGCCCTGCTCCGCCAGGAAGCGCTGGCGGTGCGCGGCGAAGTCCTGGTCGATGGTGTCGCGGGCGACGACCGAGTAGAAGTGGGCCTGGTGGCCGTCCGCCTTGGGCCGCAGGACGCGGCCCAGCCGCTGCGCCTCCTCCTGGCGCGAGCCGAACGTGCCCGACACCTGGATGGCGACGGTCGCCTCCGGCAGGTCGATGGAGAAGTTCGCGACCTTGGAGACGACGAGGACGCTGATCTCGCCCTCCCGGAAGGCGTCGAAGAGCTTCTCGCGCTGCGCGTTGCTGGTCTCGCCCTTGATGACGGGCGCGTTCAGGTGCTCGCCCAGCTCGTCGAGCTGGTCGATGTACTGGCCGATGACGAGGATCTGCTGCCCGGCGAACTTCCGGACCAGCGCCTCCGTCACCTTCCGCTTCGTCGCCGTGGTGGCGCAGAAGCGATACTTCTCCTCGGTCTCGGCGGTCGCGTACGCGAGCCGCTCGGTCTCCGTCAGATTGACCCGCACCTCCACGCAGTCGGCGGGCGCGATGTACCCCTGCGCCTCGATCTCCTTCCACGGAGCGTCGAACCGCTTGGGCCCGATGAGCGAGAAGACGTCCGACTCGCGCCCGTCCTCCCGCACGAGGGTCGCCGTCAGCCCCAGCCGCCGCCGCGCCTGGAGATCGGCGGTGAACTTGAAGACGGGCGCCGGCAGCAGATGCACCTCGTCGTAGACGATGAGTCCCCAGTCACGGGAGTCGAACAGCTCCAGGTGCGGGTAGACGCCCTTCCGCCTGGTCGTCAGCACCTGGTACGTGGCGATGGTGACCGGCCGGATCTCCTTCTTCGTACCGCTGTACTCACCGATCTCGTCCTCGGTGAGACTCGTCCGCTTCACCAGCTCGTGCTTCCACTGGCGGGCGGAGACGGTGTTGGTGACGAGGATGAGCGTGGTGGCCTTGGCCTGCGCCATGGACCCGGCACCGACGAGCGTCTTGCCCGCGCCACAGGGCAGCACGACCACGCCGGAGCCGCCGTGCCAGAAGTTCTCCACGGCCTGCTTCTGGTACGGCCGCAGCGCCCAGCCGTCCTCGGCCAGCTCGATCGGGTGCGCCTCCCCGTCGACGTAACCGGCGAGGTCCTCGGCGGGCCAGCCCAGCTTCAGCAGCGTCTGCTTGATCTGCCCGCGCTCGGAGGGGTGCACGGCGACGGTGTCGGGGTCGAGGCGGGCGCCGACGAGCGGGGCGACCCGCTTGGACCGGAGGATCTCCTCGAGCACGGGCCGGTCCGTCGTCGTGAGCACCAGCCCGTGGGCCGGGTGCTTGGAGAGCGTCAGCCGCCCGTAGCGGTCCATCGTCTCGGCGATGTCCACGAGCAGGGCATGCGGCACGGGGTACCGGCTGTACTGCACGAGCGCGTCCACGACCTGCTCGGCGTCGTGCCCGGCGGCCCGCGCGTTCCACAGCCCGAGCGGGGTCACCCGGTAGGTGTGGATGTGCTCGGGCGCCCGCTCCAGCTCGGCGAACGGCGCGATGGCCCGTCGGCACTCGTTCGCCTGCTCGTGGTCGACTTCGAGCAGGAGTGTCTTGTCGCTCTGGACGATGAGTGGACCATTCACGCGCGGCACCCTTTCTGCATGGCTCTGTACGGCCAAACCTCCAGTGTGCCGTACCGGAGGATGATCACGCCTGGTCGTCGGCCAGTTCCGCCACTCCGGTGACCCGGTGCAGCGGGTACGTGCGGACCTCGTCCGCCGTGTGGTCGTAGGCAGTGACGAAGCCGCCCTCCACGCGGATCGGGGCGATCACGCGCTGGCTCGCGGTGCCTTCCGCGTTGACGTAGCCGATCCAGACCGCCTCGCCGGTGAGGACGGCGGCCTGCATGGTGGCGAGGGTCTCGGCGGAGCTGGTGCGCGGGAGGCCGCCGTCCGCGCCGGCCGGGTCGGCGGTCGGCTTGCGCGGGGCAGTGGAGGCCAGATCGCCCGCGCGGATGGCGCGGACCGCGGCGGTCAGGAGCGTCGTGTCGGGCACCGGGGGGCCGTCGGGGACCGGCTCCGGGGCCGCGCGCGGCGGGGTGCGGTGGGCGTGGGCGCGGGTGATCAGGACATCGCCCTCGGCGGACTCGGCGGCCGGCGCGAAGCCCATCGCGCGCAGGCCTTCGAGCAGCGTCGCCGGGTCGGCCTGGGCCGCCAGCACCGTGGGGGCCAGCCGGCGCAGCCGGAGTCCGGCGGAGCGCTTGTCGGCGAGGATCTCGTTCAGCAGGGTGTCGTCGTCGCAGCGCACATAGGCCGAGGCCGCGCCGATGCGGAGGTGGCCGTGCTTGCGGGCCACGTCGTCGATCAGATAGGCGAGGGGCTGCGGGACCGGCGTCCGCGAGTGGGCCGCGAGGAACGCGTGCAGGTCCGACGCCGCACGGCCCGCGTCCAGGGCGCGCCGCACGGAGGCGGGCGTGAAGCGGTAGACCGTCGCCCCGCCCTTCGACTCCACGTCCGCGAGCACGCCGAGCGTGTCGGCCAGCGGACGCTCCAGCGGGCCGGGCGCCACCGCGGTCAGGTCCGCCTGGAGCAGGACGTGGTCCAGGGGGGAGGGCAGGAGCGGGGCGAGGAGACGGGTGGCCTCGGCGGCGGCCGCCGCCTGTTCGGCGGGGGAGAGCGGGGCGGCTTGGGGCTCGGCGGGCATGTCGTGGTGCCTGTGGTGGACGGGGAGCTTGTCGCCCGGGCCGGAGGGGGCCGGGGGTTTCGCGGGCGCGGGCGGCGCGCCCAGCAGTGCGCGGCCGTGCGAGGACAGTGCGCCCCGGCCCGTGAACCCCAGCTGCTCCGCCTCGGACAGCGTCCACTCGGCGAGGCGGGTGCGCAGATCGTCCGAGGAGGAGGGCGCCGAGGACGGGGACGGGGACGGGTGGGTGCCGCGCAGCGGGCGTTCCCAGCGCAGTCGGGCCAGTACGGAAGCGGGTGCGGCCGAGGCGCCCTCGGGCAGATCGGCGAGCAGCGCCAGGACCCGGCGGCGGACCTCGGACGCGGCCGAGCGGTCCAGGCCGGGGCCGAGGGCCGACAGGGTGCGCTCCTTGGCGTCCCGGCCGCCGACCAGGCCCGCCGTGCGGGTCGCCGCCAGCCACGCGGTGGCGAGCCGGCTCCAGCGCTCGGCGGCGGGCAGCTCCAGCCACTCGTCGTACGCGGGGGTCGCCGCGTACCGCTCCTCCGCCTCGCCGTCCGACGCCAACAGGCCTGCCGCGTAAGTGAGTTCGACCCAGAAGGCGGCCGTCGGCTCGGGCACGTCGAGGGCCACCGCGGTCCGCTTGAGGTCCCGCACGCTCAGGCCCCCGGCCCGCAGCACGGCCGGACCGCCCTCGTGCCAGTCCTTCAGCAGCTCCTCGACCGTCGCGAGCGCGGTGTACGCCTGGCCGGCCGCCGTCGCGTCCACCAGCGGCGGACGGTGGGTCGCGGCGATCTCGACCTGGGGCGGCAGCGGCTCGGTGGAACGGTGCGCGCGGCCCGCCCGCAGATGGAGGGCCACCTCCCGGGGCAGTACGACCGTGCCGGGCGCCGTCGGCAGCAGCAGCCCGCGGTCGAGGAGCCAGCGCAGCCGCGTCGCGGGGTCCGCGGTGACCTGCCCGTACGGCGGACCCCAGACCAGGCGGGACAGCACGTCGAGCGAGTCGGCGGGGGCCTCGTCCAGGAGCGCGGACATGCGGGTGCGGTCCGAGAAGAGGGCGCCGAGCGACGCCACGGCCGACACCGCGTCGTGCGTGGTCGGCAGCCCGGCGGCCGTCAGGATCTCCTGCACCCGGCCCGGGGACATGCCCGCCGTGGCCTCCGCGACCGTGGGGCCGAGGCCGGTCGGGGACGGGTGCTGGGGGGAGGGCGCGAGCAGTTCGCGGGCCGTGCGGACGAGGCGGAGCCGGTCGTCGGAGCCCCAGACGAGGGCCTGGTCCCGCAGGGCGGCGAGGGCCCGCGGGAGGGCGTTCGTGACGGCCCGGTCGGCGTCGTCGCCCGCCATCAGGGCGAGGAGTTCGTCGTACGTCGCCGGGTCGGGGGCCACGGCGAGGGCCTCCGCCGTCTGGAGCGTGAACCGGTCGAGCCGCTCCAGGGCGCGTACGACGCTGGCGCGGGTGCCGGCGCGGGTCGCGAGCTGGGTGAGGTCGGTGGGGACGGGGGTGATGAGGTCCGGGCGGGCGCGGAGGAGGGCGGACAGGGACGCGTCGTCCCGCGCGCGGAGCGCTTCCGCGAGGGAACGGGGGGCTGCCGCCGGCTTGTCCTCGTTGCTCATCCGATCCACGTTAGCGGGTGGGGGTGACGGCGGGGGTGCGCGTCCGCGAACGCCGGACCGGCCGATTGCCGCCCGCCTGCGCTACCGTCGTCACCACGGGGTATCCAACGCGCCCGCCCCGGAGGGGACTTCGTGGGGATCGAGAGTGACCAGCTCGTCTTCGACTATCTGAGCCGGGTCGGAGACCTGGCCCAGCAGCGGCAGCTGCCGTCGGGGACGCGGATGCGGCTCGTCTCCGAGCTGCGCAACGAGATCGACCGGCGCCGGGCGAAGACCCCGGTCGACAGTCCGGCCGTCGTCCGTCGCATCCTCGCCCGCCTGGGCACGCCCGACGAGGTCGTCGCCGCCGCGGGTGACGGTACGGCCGGGGGCGCCGCCGAGGCGCGGGCCGCCGTCCCCGTCCAGCGGGTGAGCGAACCCGAACCCGAGGCGCGGCCGAGGGGGTTGCGCCGGGTCGTACCGCGTCCGCGGCCGGCCGACTCCGGTTCACGTTCAGGTTACCGGTTCCGGGCGGTCCGCTCACGAACGGGACCGGGACGCGCCCTCCCCGCCGCACCTCGCCGGCACGCACGAGCTGGGGGACAGTGCCACGCAGCCCGACTGGTGGCGGACGGACAGCAGTCCGTTCGGGCTCGGGGACAGCGTGCCCGGGTTCACCGGGGGCGTGGAGATCCCCGAGATACTCAAGCCGCCGCAGGAGGACAGCGCGCGGGAGGACCGGCCGCACGGGGCCGGGCAGGGGCCGGGAGCCGAACCGGTCGTCGACGCCTCGCCGGCCGGCGCTCCCGCGGGCGAGGAGGCCGCCGCCGCGCCTCCGCGCCGGATGCTGCTCAGGCCCCGGCTCAGCGGCTGGAGCAACCCGCTGCTCCTGCTGGCCGCCGGGCTTCTCGTCGCCGGTGCCGTCCTCGGCAACTGGTTCGCGCTCGGGCTCGGCTGGCTCATCGCCTACGCCTCCCGCCGGCTGACGCCCGTCGAGTCGAAGTGGGCGGTCCTGGGCCTGCCCGGGGCGGCCGCGGCCGCGGGGATCGTCTGGCTGTGGGGCCGTACGGAGCGCCGGTGGGGGGATCCGATCGCCACGGGACACATGAACGACGCGGTCACGGAGACCTGGCCGTGGGTGGTGCGGGGGGCGGCTGTCGCCTCGGCACTGTTCCTGGTGTGGCGGTCCCAGCGGCGACGCTGACGCGGGCGGCGCGTGGAGGGGCGTGCCGTGATCTTGCGCGGGTGGGCCCGCGCGGGTTCCGGTTCCGGTTCCGCTGCCACGGCCGGTCCGGTACGGATTCGGGTCCGCGGCGGGGTGTGGGTCTGGTGCAGGTGCGGTGCGGTGCGGTGCGGTGCGGGATTCGGGGTGCGGTGCGGGGTGCCGGTCCGGGTGGGTACGGGCCCCGGTCCGGGGCGGTGCCCATCCTGGGCGGTGCGGGCCGGTGGCACGGTGCCGGACCGGCTGGGGGCGCGGGTCCGGGGCCGGTCCGTCTCAGGGTCTGGGCCCGCGTGGGCTGAGCGCCGCGTCTGGGCACAATGGCCCATATGACCTCTCGCGCACTGACCGTCGGCTTCGACCTCGACATGACCCTGATCGACTCCCGGCCCGGTATCCACGCCTGCTACCAGGCGCTTTCCGCGCGGACGGGCACGTACATCGACGCCGACCTGGCCGTCACCCGGCTCGGCCCGCCCCTGGCGGACGAACTCGTCAACTGGTTCCCGGCGGAGCAGGTCGCGGCCATGGCCGACGTCTACCGTGAGATGTACCCCACGCACGCCATCGCGCCGACCCCCGCGATGCCCGGCGCCCGTGCGGCGATAGCGGCCGTGCAGGCGGCCGGCGGACGCGCGATCGTCGTCACCGCCAAGTACGAGCCCAACGCCAAGCTCCACCTGGAGCACCTCGGCATCGAGCCCGACGCGGTCATCGGCGACCTGTGGGCCGAGGGCAAGGCGGAGGCGCTGCTCGAGCACGCGGCGGGCGTCTACGTCGGCGACCACACCGGAGACGTACGCGGAGCACGTACCGCCGACGCGTACGCCGTTGCGGTCGCCACCGGGCCGTGCGACGCGGCCGAACTGCGGGCGGCGGGCGCGGATGTCGTACTGGCCGACCTCACGGAGTTCCCCGGCTGGCTGGAGAGCCACCGCTCGCGCTCGTGATCAATGCGCCTGGGAGCCGCGCGCCCGGCGGCGCCCTTCCGCGATGGACTGGAGGACTCCGGCTCCGGCCAACAGGAATCCGACACCCATAAGCATGCTCAGCCCGAACATGTATGTCGGAAAAGGAGTGGTGCCGAGCAGTAGTGGGGCCACGGTGACCAGAGTGGCCGCGGCTCCGACGAAGAACACAATGGCTCCGGCACGGATCAGTCGGTCACCGGCCGCGGCGGAATTCGGTTGGGTTTTGTCACGCACCGGACCAGGGTAGTTCCCAGCGCGAAGGAATGGTTCGGCGACGTCTTGTCACCAGCCGCCGGACCATTAGCCTTGGTACCGGCGGGTCCGGGACCCGCTGTAGTGCTATCCAGAGCAGTTTTCCGAGCAGTTTCCGACGAGTACGAGGACGAGGACAGACGTGCCTACCGGCAAGGTCAAGTGGTTCAACAGCGAGAAGGGCTTCGGCTTTCTCTCCCGCGACGACGGCGGTGACGTCTTCGTTCATTCCTCGGTCCTCCCCGCCGGAGTCGAAGCCCTCAAGCCGGGCCAGCGCGTGGAGTTCGGCGTAGTCGCCGGGCAGCGCGGTGACCAGGCACTGTCGGTGGTCCTGCTGGACCCGACCCCGTCGGTTGCGGCTGCACAGCGTCGCAAGCCCGATGAACTGGCGTCCATCGTCCAGGATTTGACGACCCTCCTCGAGAACATCACGCCGATGCTGGAGAAGGGCCGCTATCCCGAGAAGACCTCGGGCAAGAAGATCGCGGGCCTGCTGCGGGCGGTCGCCGACCAGTTGGACGTCTGAACGGACGTCGCATCAGGCGTCCGGTCAGACATCTGATGCGACATCCCAACGGTCACGGGAAGTTCAGCGCGTCAGGGCCGAGGGGCGGCACCAGCCCCTCGGCCGCCGCACGCGTGAGGAGCCCGCGGACGGCCGCGTAGCCGTCCTCGCCGAGGTCGGCGGTGAACTCGTTGACGTACAGGCCGATGTGCTGGTCCGCCACCGCCGGGTCCATCTCCTGGGCGTGTTCCAGGACGTACGGGCGGGAGGCCGCGGGGTCGGCCCAGGCGGCTCGGACGGAGGCGCGGGTGGCGGAGGCGAGCCGGGTGAGCGTCTCCACACCCAGTGAGCGCTTGGCGATGATCGCGCCGAGGGGGATCGGCAGGCCCGTCGTGCGCTCCCAGTGCTCGCCCATGTCGGCCAGCTTGTGCAGGCCGTAGTTCTGGTACGTGAAACGGGCCTCGTGGATGACCAGGCCCGCGTCGACCTTGCCGTCCCGTACCGCCGGCATGATCTCGTGGAACGGCATGACCACGATCTCGCCGACCCCGCCGGGGACCGTGTCCGCCGCCCAGAGGCGGAACAGGAGGTACGCGGTCGACTTCTCGCTCGGCACGGCGACCGTTCGGCCCGTCAGGTCGGCGTCCGCCTCGCGGGTGAGCACCAGCGGGCCGCAGCCCCGGCCCAGCGCACCGCCGCACGGCAGCAGCGCGTACTCGTCGAGGACGTACGGCAGCACGGCGTACGACACCTTCAGCACGTCGAACTCGCCGCGCTCGGCCATGCCGTTGGTGATGTCGATGTCCGCGAAGGTGACGTCGAGGGCGGGCGCGTCCGGGACCCGGTCGTGGGCCCAGGCGTCGAAGACGAAGGTGTCGTTCGGGCAGGGGGAGTACGCGATCTGCAGCGGTCGGCTTTCAGAGCTCATGCGGGTTCCAACTCTCCAGGGCGGGCGCCAGCTTCCCGAAGCCCTCCGTGAGGGCCGCGAGAGCGTCGCCGATGCGCCAGGCGGCACGGTCGCGCGGGCCGACGGGGTTCGAGACGGCGCGTATCTCCAGCACGGGCGTGCCGTGCGCGGCGGCCGCCTCGGCCACCCCGAAGCCCTCCATGGCCTCGGCCAGCGCACGAGGGTGACGGGCACGGAGTTCCGCGGCGCGCTCGGCGGTGCCGGTCACCGTGGAGACGGTGAGCACGACTCCGGCGCGCGCCCCGGTGGAGTCCGCGACCGCTCGTACGAGTGTTTCCGGTGGATGGTGGGTGACGGTTCCGAAGCCCAGCTCGGTGACCGGCAGGAAGCCGGTGGCGGTGTCCGCGCCGAGATCCGCCACGGTGATCGTGTCGGCGACGACGAGGGAGCCGACCGGGGCGTCCGGCTGGAAACCGCCCGCGATCCCGGCGGAGACGACGAGGTCGTACGGGGTGCCGGCGAGGGCGGCCGCGGTGAGCGCGGTCGCGGTGGAGGCGGCGGCGAGGGCGGGGCCGACGCCGGCGGCCAGCAGGTCGTGACCGCCGCTCCCGTGGAGGATCCGGTGGAGGGTCGCCCCCGGGAGCGGGACCTCGTGCGGCGCGGGCGTGAACGCCCGTGCCACCGCGTCCCGTTCGGCCGGGACCGCGGTGGCTACGAGGACGCGTGGGGCGGGCGTGGTCAGCCCGCGTCCTTCTTGAGCTTGAAGGACCACAGGCCGGTGAACGGCGCCTTCTCGCCCTCCTGGATGGAGACCAGCGTGGAGTTGCCGCTCGCGCCGTACTGCGCGTTGAAGAACACGCTGCCCGGGATCGTGCGGTACGTCTTCTTGCTGGCCTCGGTCAGCGCCTGGCCGTTCATCAGGATCGTCCAGCCCTTTTTCGCGACGTCCGGGTCCACGCCGAAGCGGACCGTCTCGTCGGGGTCGACCTTGATGGACTTGATGTCCGTGTCCTTCAGGCACTTCGCCAGGTCCGCGGTCGCGAGCGGCTTGCCGTCGTTGTAGCAGGAGGCTTCCGAGCTCACCGAGCTCTGGCCGACGGTGATCGTCGACAGCGGCGTCGGCTTGTCGCAGGCGGACAGGACGAGCAGTCCGGCGGAAACGGCACCGGCGGCGGCGACGGCGCGGCGGCGGCGCACAGCGCGATTTCCATTAGCGGCTCTGCCGCGGGGCAGGGAGGTCATGGCCGAAGGCTATCGGGCGGGTCCGGCGCCGCCCTCATGTGGGGGTGCGGCGTGCCGCGGCGGGTGGGTGCGGCTGGGTGGGTGTGGGTGGGTGGGTGTAGGTGGTCGGGGTCGGCGGGTGGGTGTGGATGGGCGGCGTCGGTCGGCAGGTAGGTGTGGCTGGGCGGTCGGCGGGTGGGTGCGGCCGACGGGTGCGGAATCGGTGCGGTCAGTCGACGCGTGGGCGCGCGGGGCCGCCGTGCCGGGCCGCGCCGAGCAGCCCGCGCACCGTCGTCAGCCACCCGACGGCGACGATCCCGGCGGCCACGGAGAGGCCGAGCGAGCCGTTGAGCGGCAGGGCGATGCCGATCGCGCCGCCCAGCACCCACGCCACCTGGAGCAGGGTCTCGGAGCGCGCGAACGCGGACGTACGGACCAGCTCCGGCACGTCCCGCTGGATCAACGCGTCCAGCGACAGCTTCGCGAGGGCCTGCGCGAAGCCGGCCACCGCCGCGAGGCACGTGACCAGGAACGCGCCGAAGAAGAGGGCCGCCGTGATCGCCGCGGCCAGTACGAAGGCCACCACCGTCACGATGATCACCTCCGGCGCGCGTGACTTCAGCCAGGCGCCGACCGCCGTGCCCAGCGCGTTGCCCGTGCCCGCCGCCACGCCCACTATCCCCAGCGACACCGCCGCGCTCTCGCCGGTGAGCGGGTGCTCGCGCAGCAGGAAGGCGAGGAAGAAGATCAGGAAGCCGGACAGACAGCGCAGGGCCGCGTTGGCGGCGAGGGCGTGGGTGACGGCCGTTCCCACGGTGCGCAGTCCGGGGCGCTTGAGCTGCCCCCGGTGCGGGCCGTGCAGGTGCTCCGGGTCCGCCGCGAGCAGTGCCGTGTCCTCGCCCTTGGCCGAGTCGACCTTCGGCGGCAGGGAGAACGACAGGAACGTTCCGGCCACGAAGATCACGAAGGCGCCGTAGAGCGGCCAGCGGGAGCCGAGGGCCTGGAGGCCCGCGCCGATGGGGGCGGCCACGCCGGTGGCGAGCAGCCCGCCGAGGGTGACGCGGGAGTTCGCCTTCACCAGGGAGAAGCGGGGTGGGAGCAGACGGGGGACCACGGCGCTGCGTACGACTCCGTAGGCCTTGGAGGCGACCAGTACGCCGAGGGCGGCCGGGTACAGCTGGAGGCTGCCGCTGGCGACGGCGCCGGAGATGATCAGCGCGAGCAGGGCGCGGGCGAGCATCGCGCCGGCCATCGCGGCGCGGCGGCCGTGCGGCAGGCGGTCGAGGAGCGGGCCGATCACCGGGGCGAGCAGGGTGAAGGGCGCCATGGTGATGGCGAGGTAGAGGGCGACGCGGCCGCGGGCCTCGTCGGTGGGCACCGAGAAGAAGACGGTGGAGGCGAGAGCGACGGTGATCATGACGTCACCGGCGCCGTTCACCGCGTGCAGCTCGATCAGTTTGCCGAGGCCGGACTCGCCTGCGCCGTGCGCGTGTGTGGCCCTGCGGATGCCGCGGGCCGTTCCGGTGACCGGGAAGTGCAGGGCGCGGCCGACCGAGCGGACGGCGCCACGCACCCGGCCCGATCCGCCACTCCCGCTGCTCCCCTTGACCCCACCGATCCCGGCGGCTCCCTGGGGCGACTTCGCGGCTGCCACCCCGTCATAGTGCCCCGAGAAGGGCGAACGTAGTGCGGTTACCGCGCGTATGTCGCTGCGCGAGGCTGTACGGAGCCCGAGCGGATCCCCTGCCACCGCCACCCCCGGCGACCACCCGCGCGGAACCCGGCGAGCTGTCTGTACGGGGCTGGTCGAGGGCTGTGGTGGTGCCGGACCGGGGTGGTCGTCTGTGTCGGATCGGGGTGGTTGTCAGGGCCGGATCGGGGTGGCCGGTGGTGACCGATCCGGTGGTTGTGCGGGCCGGATCTGGTGGCTGGTCGTGCCGGATTCGGTTGTTGTCTGTGTGGAATCGGGGCGGCCTCGGGGCGGCTGGCCGTGTTCGATCCGGCGGCTGTGCGGGCCGGGGGCGGCGGTCGTGCGTGCCCGACTGGTGTGGATTCCTCCGCCGATCCACCGGGGGTTCCCGCCCCGGTCCGTCGGTTGTTTTGTCACCGCGGAGCGCCGAAGAGTCCCGCCGGTGTGGGCCCAGGGGCTCGGAGCAGGTAGCGTGCGTAGCGCGCCTGCGGCGATTGTTCTCGGCCGCGCGCCTCTCGGTCATCCCGCAGAATGGATGACGTAGGTGCGCCCGAGCGCGATCGGGCGCGGACGTCGACGCGGCCCCCTGGTCCGCTCCGTCCGCACTCCCGCCGAGGGATGGCGCACTCGTGAGACGGCGTAGGAGAGAAGCGATACCTGTGAGCGCAGCGACAACGCGAAGCCGCACCCCCGACCGCCTGTGCACCGAGGCCGTCGACCTCGCGCGCGCCGCCGCCGAGGAGGCCGCCGCCCCCGGCGTCGTCGGCGAGCACGTGGGAGTCGTCTCCGAGGGTGACCGCGTTGTCACGCACTTTTTCGAGTGCAAGGAATTCGGGTACCGGGGCTGGCGCTGGGCGGTGACGGTCGCCCGGGCCTCCCGCGCGAAGGTCGTGACCCTCGACGAGACGGTGCTGCTGCCCGGCGACGACGCGCTGCTCGCACCGGAGTGGGTGCCGTGGAGCGAGCGGCTGCGCCCCGGTGACATGGGCCCCGGCGATCTTCTGCCCACCGAGGCGGACGACCTCCGGCTGGAGCCCGGCTACACGGGCGAGGACGAGCCACTGCCGAACTCCGCGGTCTCCGAGGAGATGGCCGAGCTGGTGGAAGCCGAGGACGCGGAGGTCGCGGGCGGGGCTCCGGCGAAGCTGCCGATCCCGCCGACGCGCGGCTCGATCGCGGCGGTGGCGGAGGAACTGGGCATGCGCCGGGCGCGGGTCCTCTCGCGCTACGGGCTGCACATCGCCGCGGACCGCTGGGAAGAGGCGTTCGGCCCCAAGACGCCGATGGCGCAGGCCGCGCCCGCGGCGTGCGTCAGCTGCGGCTTCCTGAACCGGATCGGGGGATCGCTCGGACAGGCGTTCGGTGTCTGTGCGAATGAGTTCTCGCCGGCGGACGGGCGCGTGGTGTCGCTGGCGTACGGGTGCGGGGGGCACTCGGAGGCGGCGGTCATGCCGAAGCCGCCGCGTCCGGCCGAGCCGGTCATCGACGAGACGAAGGTGGACCCGTTCCCGCTGCGTCCGTCCCCCGACTCGGGTTCGGTCCCGGAGACGACGGACGAGTCCTCGGCGGAACTGGGGCACTCGTAGCCGACGGCGGCTGCTGCGCGGGTTCGCCGCTGACGGCGGCGACGCGTGCGCGTGGCTGACGGCAGTGAGGGCGGCGACGCGTGCCCGTGGCTGACGGCAGTGACGGCAGCTCGTACCTGACGGCGACAGCGATGGCAGCGAGCGCAGCGTCGGCGGCTGCCGGGGTTCGTGGCTGACCGCAGCCACGGGTGCTCGCGGCCCACGCGATCCCTGGGCACGTGTGGCCGAAGGCAGCCGTAGGGCCCTGGCCGACGCCGACCGGGAGGCCCCGCAGCCGACGCCGGCCGTGGATCCCGGCCGACGGCAGTCCACCGCAGCCGATGTCGGCCGTGGATCCCGGCCGACGGCAGTCCACCGCAGCCGGCGTCGGCCGTGGCCCCCCCAGCCGACGGCAGTCACCCGCGCCGGACGTCTTCGCGTGCGACGGTCGCCCCACCTCGCGGTACCTTCGTCGCACGCCGATGAGGGAGTGAACGTGAGCAAGTTCGTGCGGCCGGCAGCCGAGGGCGCGGACCCGTTCGGGACGGCGCGTCTGCGGCGCGGAGTGCTGGACGCCTGGGCCATCAGCCCGGCCCGGTTCCGCGAGGACGCCAACGCCGAGGAGGACCTCGTCCTCGGCGGCTACCGCGACCGGCTCGTCGTGGAACTCGCCCAGAACGCCGCCGACGCCGCCGCCCGGTCCGGTGTCCCGGGCCGCCTGCGGCTCACCCTCCGCGACGGCGTCCTGGCCGCCGCCAACACCGGCGCCCCGCTCGACGCCGCCGGCGTCGAGTCCCTGTCCACGCTCCGCGCCTCCGCCAAGCGGGAGGGGCACGAAAGCGCCGTCGGGCGGTTCGGCGTCGGCTTCGCCGCCGTGCTCTCCGTGACCGACGAACCCGCCGTACTCGGCCGGCACGGCGGCGTCCGCTGGTTCCTCGCCGAGGCCCGCGAACTGGCCGCGGACACCGCCCGGCACAGCCCCGGCCTGGGCGACGAGGTCCGCCGCCGGGACGGCCATGTGCCGCTGCTGAGGCTGCCGTTCGCCGCCGAGGGCACCGCCCCGGAGACGTACGACACCGTCGTCGTCCTGCCGCTGCGCGACACCGCCGCGGAGGATCTGGCCGAGCGCCTGCTGACCGGCATCGACGATGCCCTCCTGCTCGCCCTGCCGGGCCTGGAGGAGGTCGTGGTGGAGGTGGGCGAGGGGGACGCGAGGACCCTGCGGCGCCTGACCGAGGGCACGGAACACGGCGCCGCCGCGGACCGTACGGGTACGGACGCCGGGCAGGTCGCGCCCGACCCCTCCGGCGCCGACCGGACCACCACCGCGCACCGCACCGTCCGCATCGAGGACACCCGAGACGGCACCACCCGCTGGCGCACCGTCTCCCAGCACGGCCCCCTGGCCCCCGAACTGCTGGCCGGCCGCTCGGTCGAGGAGCGGCTGCGTCCGCACTGGTCCGTGACCTGGGCCGTCCCCCTCGACTCCGAGGGTGTCCCGGCCTTCCCGCGCACCGCGCCGGTCGTGCACGCGCCCACCCCCAGCGACGAGCCCCTCGGCGTTCCCGCCCTGCTCATCGCCTCCCTGCCGCTGGACACCAGCCGCCGGCACGCCGCCCCGGGCCCGCTCACCGACTTCCTCGTCGAGCGGGCGGCCGACGCGTACGCCGGACTTCTCGCCGCCTGGCGGCCGGTGACCCCCGGCATCATCGGTCTCGTCCCCGGCCCGCTCGGCAAGGGCGTCCTCGACGGCGCCCTGCGCCAGGCGATCCTGGACCGGCTGCCGCGCACCGCGTTCCTGCCGCCCGCCGCCGAGGGCGCCGACCGGCAGGCCGCCGACCGGCAGGCCGCCGCAGAGGGCCCGGCGGAGAGTCCCGCCGAGGACCCCGCCGACTGGGACGCCGTAGCCCCCGTCGCCCTGCGCCCCCGTGACGCCGAGGTGGTGGAGGGGGCGGGCGCGGACACCGTACGCGTCCTCGCCGAGGTGCTGCCCAGCCTGCTGCCCGCCGGGCTCGAGCGCCGGGTGGAGCTGCGCACCCTCGGTGTGGCCCGGGTGCCGCTCACGGAGGCCGTGGACCGGCTGGCCGGGCTGGAGAAGGACCCCGGCTGGTGGCGGCGGCTGTACGACAGCCTCGCGGGCGTCGACCCGGACCGGCTGTCCGGGCTGCCCGTGCCGCTCGCCGACGGGCGTACGACCATCGGGCCCCGCCAGGTCCTCCTGCCCACCGCCGACGGGCCGCAGGCCGCTCCCGAGGCCCTGGCCCGGCTGGGCCTGAAGGTGGCGCACCCGGAGGCCGCCCATCCCCTGTTGGAGAAGCTCGGCGCCCTCCCCGCCACCCCCCGCGCCGTCCTCACCACCCCTCAGGTGCGCGCCGCCGTCGCCGCCTCCCTGGACGACGAGGCCCCTGCCTGGGACCAGGAGGGGCCGGACGCCGAGGAGTTGGCCGACACCGTCCTCGCCCTCGTCCGCGACGCGGGCCTCGAACCCGGCGACGAGCCCTGGCTCGGCGCCCTCGCCCTCCCCGACGAGGAGGGGGAGCCGGCGCCCGCGGGCGAACTCGTCCTGCCCGGCAGCCCGTTCGCCCGCGTCATGCGGGACGGCGAGCTCGCCTTCGTCGACGCCGAGCTGGCCGACCGCTGGGGCGAGCAGCCCCTGGCGGCCTGCGGTGTGCTCGCCGACTTCGCCCTCGTCCGCACCACGGACGTCGTCCTCGACCCGGACGAACTGGAGCCCCGCGACTCCGACTTCGCGGAACCCGATGACGCCGGACTCCTCGACGCCGTCGACGTGTGGTGCGAGGACGTCCTGGACCGGCTGCCCGACACGCCGGTGCCGCCGGTCGCCACGGAGATCGTCGCGGTACGCGACCTGGACCTCGTCGACGACGACTGCTGGCCCCAGGCCCTCGCCCTGCTGTCGCGGCCGCCGCTGCGGGACGCGCTGATCCAGCCGGTACGGATCCTGCTCCCGGACGGTACGCACGAGGTCGTACGGCCGTACACCGCCTGGTGGCTGCGCGGACACCCCGTGCTCGACGGCCGCCGCCCCGCCGGTCTGCGCGCCGCGGGCGGCGATCCGCTGCTGCGCGGCCTGTACGACGAGGCCGACGCCACCGGGTTCGACGACGAGCAGGTACTGCGGGCGCTGGGCGTCCGTACCTCCGTCGCCGCCCTCCTCGACGAGCCGGGCGGCGCCGCCGAGCTGCTCGACCGGCTCGCCGATCCGGAGCGGGAGGTCTCGGGCGCCCAGCTGCACGCCCTCTACGGCTTCCTGGCCGACCTCGACCCGGAGCGGGTGACCCTGCCGGACGAGCTGCGGGCCGTCGTCGACGGCGAGGTCGTCGTGGTGGACGCGGCCGACGCCGTGGTCGTCGACTCGCCCGACCTGCTGCCCTTCACCGCCGGGACGCCGCTGCTCCCCGTACCCCCGTCCAGGGCCGCCGGTCTCGCCGAGCTGTTCCAGGTGCGGCGGCTGAGCGAGTCGGTGACGGGGGAGGTGGACTCCGAGGGCGTCGAACACGACGTACCGGAGTCGGTGCGGGTGCTGCTCGGCCCGTCGACCCCGGCGTCGTACGTGGAGCACGAGGAGCTGGTCGTCGACGGCACCGAACTCGACTGGCGCCGCACCCGGGACGGCGTGCTGCACGCGTCCACCCTGGAGGGCGTCGCAGCCGGCCTCGCCTGGGCGGCGGGTCAGTGGCCGCGGCGGTTCGAGGTGGCCGCGCTCATCGAGGACCCGTCCCGCACGGAGGAGCTGGCGCGGGACCGCTGGTTCGACTGACATCCAGGACGACGTGAAGGACGACATCCAGGACGTCGTGCAGGACGACGGGGGCCGTACCGGAGTCGTACGGGCGGCCCTCGCAGCCCTTTTCGCGCAGTTCGTGCTCCCGTGCGTGCTTCAGACCGCGCCTCAGGTAATGCGGGCACAAAAGATTCACCTGCCCGTACAACCATTCGCATGAGGCATGGATCTGAACACGCGAGTCAACAGACTCACGCCAAACTCGGGCCCCACGTGACGACGAACCGTGGGCCCCTCTCCACTTGGGGAATGCATGCGCATACGTGCCACTGTGGCCGCCGCCACCGGCGCCCTGGCCCTCTCCGCTTTCGCCGTACCGGCCGCGCAGGCCGCCGACTCGGTGTCCCGCGCTGACATCGCCCACGCCTGGGGGCTGTCCACCGCCGCCTCCGGCAAGTCCGGCTTCCGGCCCGCCACGGCGGGCACCGCCGCCGACCTCGACGTCACCTTCTCCGACATGAAGGTGAACAAGAGCAAGAACATCGTCGTGGGCACGACGAAGGAGGTCGCGATCCCCGTCACGTACACCCTGACGCACGCCGCCGACCTCGACATGAGCGAGGACAACTTCGCCAACGGCCCGCTCATCTACCGCGGCTCCTCGGTCGACGAGCCGACGAACGTCTTCATCAGCGACGAGCCGGCGACCTGCACCGCCACGTCGACGACCGTCGCCAGCTGCGTGGGCACCATCTACCTCCGCCCGGGCGACGGCGACCTGGTGAACGCCGACGCCGCCACGTGGAAGGCGGGCGGTCTCGCCATCACGGCCGACGGGGACGAGACGGTGCAGGGCGACCTCGGCACCACCAAGGTCCAGCGCTACTCGAAGCTCACCGTCAACGCCTCCCCGGAGCCGGTCAAGAAGGGCCGGACCATCACGGTCACCGGCGCCCTGACCCGCGCCAACTGGGACACCGGCAAGTACGCGGGCTACACCAGCCAGTCCGTGAAGCTGCAGTTCAAGAAGAAGGGCAGCAGCACCTTCACCACCCTCAAGACGATCAAGTCCGACAGCAAGGGCAACCTGAAGACGACCGTCACGGCCTCCGCCGACGGCACCTTCCGCTACTCCTTCGCGGGCACGTCCACGACCCCGGCGGTCGACTCCGCGGGCGACGCCATCGACGTGCAGTAAACCCCGCACCGCTCACGCGGGAAAGCGGCGGTCCACCCACTTCCACAGGAACTCCAGGGTGGCCGCCGCCACCGCCGCGATGGCCACCGCGAGCCACGGCATCGTCACGCCGACCAGCTTCAGCGCGAAGAACTGCTGGAGCGACGGCACGACCAGCACCAGCAGGAACGCCCCGCCCATCGCGGCGACGAGGCAGATCCGCCACCAGGTGTACGGCCGGGCGATGATCGCCAGCACCCACATGGAGATCAGGAACAGCGTCAGCGTCGCGGCGCTGGTCTCCGCGTCCAGCGCGCCCGGCCCGGTGTAGTGGTGGCGGGCGAGCAGATAGCAGACGAAGGTCGCCACCGCCGCCAGGACCCCGCCCGGGATCGAGTACCGCATGACCCGGCGTACGAAGTGGGGTTTCGCCCGCTCCTTGTTGGGGGCGAGGGCCAGGAAGAACGCCGGGACGCCGATCGTCAGGGTGGACAGAAGCGTCAGGTGCCGTGGCAGGAACGGGTACTCCACCTGCCAGCACACCACCAGCACGGCCAGCAGCACCGAGTAGACCGTCTTCACGAGGAAGAGGGTCGCCACGCGGGTGATGTTGCCGATGACCCGGCGGCCCTCCCCGACCACCGACGGCAGCGTCGCGAAGCTGTTGTCGAGCAGCACGATCTGCGCGACCGCCCGGGTCGCCTCGGAGCCCGAGCCCATCGACACGCCGATGTCGGCGTCCTTGAGGGCCAGTACGTCGTTCACGCCGTCGCCGGTCATCGCCACCGTGTGCCCGCGTGACTGGAGCGCGCCCACCATGTCCCGCTTCTGCTGCGGGGTGACCCGCCCGAACACCGTGCCCTTGTCCAACCCCTTCGCCATCTCCGCCCGCTCCGCGGGAAGTGCGCGCGCGTCCACCACGCCGCCGGTCAACCCGAGCTTTCCTGCCACCGCGCCCACGGACACCGCGTTGTCGCCGGAGATCACCTTGGCGTGGACGTTCTGCTCGGCGAAGTAGCGCAGGGTGTCGGCGGCGTCCGGCCGCAGCCGCTGCTCCAGGACGACCAGGGCGGTGGGCCGCGCCTCCGTCTTCACCTCGCGGTCGTCCAGGTCCCGTACGGCGCGGGTGAGGAGCAGCACCCGCAGCCCCTGCTCGTTGAGCTGCTCGGTCTCGGCGAGCGCCGGGTCGTCGGCGGGCAGCAGCACGTCGGGGGCGCCCAGGAGCCACGTACTGGACTCGCCGTTGCCCTCACTGAAGGACGCCCCGCTGTACTTGCGGGCCGACGAAAAGGGCAGCGACTCCGTGCAGCGCCAGTCGTCGCTGTCCTGGTAGGCGTTGATGATCGCCTGGAGGGACGCGTTCGGCCGCGGGTCGGACTCGCCGAGCGCGCCGAGGACCTTCCGTACGTACGCCTCGTCGGCGCCACCGAGCGGCCGCAGCTCCGTGACGTCCATGCCGCCCTCGGTGAGCGTGCCCGTCTTGTCCAGGCAGACGGTGTCGACGCGGGCGAGCCCCTCGATCGCGGGCAGTTCCTGCACCAGGACGTTGCGGCGGCCGAGGCGGATGACGCCGATCGCGAAGGCGACGGACGTGAGGAGCACGAGCCCCTCGGGGACCATCGGCACGATGCCGCCGACCGTGCGGGCGACGGAGTTTTTGAAGTCGTTCTGCTTGACCACCAGCTGGCTGATGACGAGGCCGATCGCGGTCGGGACCATCATCCACGTCACGTACTTGAGGATCGTGGAGATGCCCGTACGCAGCTCGGAGTGGACCAGCGTGAACCGGGACGCCTCCTCGGCGAGCTGTGCCGCGTACGCCTCCCGGCCCACCTTCGTCGCCTTGAACGCGCCGCCGCCCGCGACCACGAAACTGCCGGACATGACCGAGTCGCCGGCGTGCTTGACGACGGGATCGGCCTCGCCCGTCAGCAGCGACTCGTCGATCTCCAGGCCGTCGGTCTCGACGCACACCCCGTCGACCACGATCTTGTCGCCGGGCGCGGTCTCGATCACGTCGTCCAGCACGATCTCGGAGGTGCTGACCTCGGAGGCGACCCCGTCCCGGCGCACGGTCGGCTTCGCCTCGCCGATCAGCGCGAGCGAGTCCAGGGTCTTCTTCGCCCGCCACTCCTGGATGATGCCGATCCCGGTGTTGGCGATGATCACGTATCCGAAGAGGCTGTCCTGGAACGGCGCCACGAACAGCATGACCAGCCAGAGCACGCCGATGATCGCGTTGAAGCGGGTGAAGACGTTGGCGCGGACGATCTCGCCGAGGGAGCGGCTGCTGCGCACGGGGACGTCGTTGACCTCGCCACGGGCAACCCGCTCGGCCACCTGGGCGGTGCTCAGTCCTCGCGCCCGCCCGGGGAGGGGCATGGGGTGCACAGGATCGAGTTCGGCGCCCGCGTCGATGTGGGTCATGCATTCGACGGTACGTGCGGATATACACCTTCACCTGCCGAGTGCCCCAAAGATCCGACCAGGGGAGGAGGGCGGGCGGCGGAGAGTGGTGCTGTGGTCGTACGTAGGCGGTCGTGCCCGCCGCGCCCCCTTCTGCTGCGCCTGTTTCCGCTGCGGTTACTTCACCTGCGGTTGCTTCTCCGCGGCGTCCCGCTTGATCGCCGCGTCCCGTCCCCGCACGTACCAGATGCCGATGAGGCCGAGACCGGCGCCGGCCAGGCAGGTCCACACCCACCAGGTGTGCCCGTGGTCGTCGAACCAGCCGTAGAACGGGAGCTGGACCAGGAAGAGGACGAACCACAGGATCGTGCCGCCGGTGATGGTGGCGACCACGGGGCCCTCCAGGGGCTCCGGCGCCTCGTGCGTGGGGGTCCATTTCGCCATGCGCACAGCTTACGAGGCGGCTCCGGCGGTCACGTCCACGCCCGTGGAGCCGTTGTATACCAAGGGTCTACGCGCGGAGATGGAGATTTCTTTCTCATATGTTCATACTGAAACGGTTGGAGTCTGGCTCCTTCTGTTCGTACGAAACACCAACAGAAACGTGGGGGAAACCTGTTGGTGATCGAGCGGCAGCCAGACTCGATCAAGCTCGATCACGTTTGACGACGTTCCCATCCCCCGCACCCGCATGAGGTCACGCATGTCCACCTCGGCCCCCGCCAAGGTTCCCGCGCCCGAGCAGCCGGGCGACCGGCCCGCATACGGCGCCCTCGACCGCTACTTCAAGATCTCCGAGCGGGGCAGCACGCTGTCCCGCGAGATCCGCGGCGGTTTCGCCACCTTCTTCGCGATGGCGTACATCATCGTGCTGAACCCGATCATTCTCAGCAGCGCCAAGGACATGTACGGCCACCAGCTGGACTACGGCCAGCTGGTCACCGCGACCGCCGTCACCGCCGCCTTCACCACGCTCCTCATGGGTGTCATCGGCAACGTCCCGATCGCGCTGGCCGCGGGCCTGGGTGTGAACACGGTGGTCGCGCTCCAGCTCGCGCCCCGGATGTCCTGGCCGGACGCGATGGGCATGGTCGTACTCGCCGGCCTGGTGGTGATGCTCCTGGTCGCCACCGGTCTGCGCGAGCGCGTCATGAACGCCGTGCCGCTCGGGCTGCGCAAGGGCATCTCGATCGGTATCGGCCTGTTCATCATGCTGATCGGGCTCGTCGACTCCGGCTTCGTCTCCCGCATCCCGGACGCCGCCCACACCACGGTCCCGCTCCAGCTCGGCACCGACGGCCACCTCAACGGCTGGCCCATCCTGGTCTTCGTCCTCGGCGCGCTGCTCACCCTCGCGCTGATCGTCCGCAAGGTGCCGGGCGCGATCCTGATCTCGATCGTCGCGATGACGGTCCTCGCGATGATCATCAACGCCGTCGCCCATGTCCCGTCCTGGGGCCTGACCACCCCGAAGTGGCCGGGCAACCCGGTCGCCAGCCCCGACTTCGGCCTGATCGGCAAGGTCAGTCTCTTCGGCGGCTTCAGCGAGGTCGGCGCGCTGACCGGCATCCTCTTCGTCTTCACCGTGCTGCTGTCGTGCTTCTTCGACGCGATGGGCACGATCATGGGCGTCAGCGACGAGGCCAAGCTCACCGACGCCGAGGGCAACATGCCCGGCATCAACAAGGTCCTGTTCGTCGACGGCATCGCGGTCGCGGCGGGCGGCGCCAGCTCCTCCTCCGCCACCACCTGCTTCGTGGAGTCCACGGCGGGCGTCGGCGAGGGCGCGCGTACGGGCTTCGCGAACATCATCACGGGCGGCCTCTTCGCGGTGGCCCTCTTCCTCACCCCGGTCGCCACGATGGTCCCGTCCCAGGCGGCCACCCCGGCGCTGCTCGCGGTCGGCTTCCTGATCCTGTCCAACTCGGTCAAGGAGATCGACTGGGCGGACTACACGATCGCCATCCCGGCCTTCGTGACGATGATGATGATGCCGTTCACCTACTCGATCACGAACGGCATCGGCATGGGTTTCATCACCTTCGTGGTGCTGCGCCTGGCCGCCGGCCGGGGCCGCGAGATCCCGGTCGCGATGTACGTCGTGGCGGCGGTCTTCGGCTTCTACTACCTGATGCCGGCGCTGGGTCTCACATGACCGGCGGGGGTCACGTGATCACGTGACCCCGTAGAACTTCTCCGTCTCGTCGACGGCGGCCTGAAACCGCTCGTCGAAGTCATCCCGAATGAGCGTCCGGACGACATAGTCCTGGACGCTCATTCCCCTTTTGGCGGCATGGTGCCGGAGCCGCTCGAGCAGCTCCCCGTCTATCCGCAGGCTGAGCACGCTGGTCCCCATGCGACGAGGGTCGCCGGACCCGGGTGGGTGGCGTGTCACTTTCCGCTGCCGGGTCACTCATATGGGTGAGGCGTGCGGCTTGGGTGTTTCCGCCGGATTTCCTTGGGGCCGGTGGGCAGGAGTGGCGGGAGTCACGGATGGGGCCGCGCGCCCGGGTGGTCTTTAGCGAGAGTAATGAGTTAATCTAAAGAACATGGTTGACCTGACCCATGGCGACGACGCTGCCGCCGTGAACGCCCTTCGCTCCGCTGTGATGCGTCTCTCGCGCCGACTCAAGCACCAGCGGGTCGACGAGTCGCTGAGCCCCACCGAGATGTCGGTGCTCGGCACCCTCGCCCGCTGCGGCTCCGCCACGCCCGGCGAACTCGCCCGCAAGGAGCACGTCCAGCCGCCCTCGATGACCCGCATCGTGGCCCTGCTGGAGAGCAAGGGGCTGGTCAGGCTGGAGCCGCATCCCGAGGACCGGCGCCAGAAGGTCGTCACGCAGACCGAGCGGGCCGAGGCGATGCTCGAAGAGAGCCGCCGCAGACGCAACGTGTGGCTGGCCGGTCTGGTCGAGGGGCTCGACGACGACGAGTGGGCGAAACTCCGCGCCGCCGCCCCCGTACTGGAGAAGCTCGCCCATCTGTAACCGCCCACGTGTAACCGCCCCACCTGCAACTGCCCCACCTGCAACTGCCCCACCTGCAACCGCACACCTGTAAGACGCGGCCCCACCCGCGCGTAGGCAGCCGCCCATCACAAGGAGGCGAATCCGTTTGAGTACGGGATCCGGAGCAGACTCCGCCCCCGCACCTGCCGCCCACGACTCCCCGTCCGCACCCAGGCGTTCCTCCATGTTCAGCTCGCTGAGGATCAGGAACTACCGCCTCTTCTTCACCGGCCAGGTCGTCTCCAACACCGGCACCTGGATGCAGCGCATCGCCCAGGACTGGCTGGTGCTGAGCCTCACCGGCTCGTCCACCGCCGTCGGTGTGACCACCGCGCTCCAGTTCCTGCCGATGCTGCTCTTCGGGCTGTACGGCGGCGTCCTCGTCGACCGCCTCCCCAAGCGCCCCACGCTGCTCGCCACCCAGTCGGCGATGGGCGTCACCGGTCTCGCCCTCGCCTTCCTGACCCTCTCCGGCCACGTCCAGGTCTGGCACGTCTACCTGGCGGCCTTCGCCGTCGGCCTCGCCACGGTCGTCGACAACCCGGCCCGGCAGTCCTTCGTCTCCGAAATGGTCGGCCCCGGCCAGTTGCAGAACGCGGTCAGCCTGAACTCGGCGAACTTCCAGTCGGCCCGCCTGATCGGCCCCGCGGTGGCCGGTGTCCTGATCACGGGCGTCGGCACGGGCTGGGCGTTCCTGCTCAACGGCCTGTCCTTCATCGCCCCGATCGCGGGCCTGCTCCTCATGAGCTCCCGCGAGCTGCATGTCGTCGAGCGGGCCCCGCGCGGCAAGGGCCAGCTGCGCGAAGGCCTCCGCTATGTCGCCGGCCGCCCGGAGCTGATCTGGCCGATCGTCCTCGTCGGCTTCATCGGCACCTTCGGCTTCAACTTCCCGGTCTGGCTGTCGGCGTACGCGGACGACGTCTTCCACGCGGGCGCCGGTGCCTACAGCCTGTTCAACACGCTGATGGCGGTGGGCTCGGTGGCGGGCGCGCTGCTGGCCGCCCGGCGCGGCACGGCCCGGCTGCGGGTCCTGATCGCGTCGGCGGTGGCCTTCGGCGCGCTGGAGATCGTGGCGGCCGTCGCCCCGTCGCTGTGGCTCTTCTCGCTCCTCATGGTCCCGATCGGCATGTTCGGTCTGACGGTGAACGTCACCGCGAACACGGCCGTCCAGATGGGCACCGACCCGGCCATGCGCGGCCGCGTCATGGCCCTGTTCATGATGGTCTTCATGGGCGGTACGCCGCTGGGCGCGCCCGTGGTCGGCTGGATCACGGACGCGTACGGAGCCAGGGTCGGCTTCGCCGCCGGCGGTCTCGTCTCGGCCCTCGCGGCCGTCACGATCGGCCTGGTGCTGGCCCGCGTCGGCGGTCTGCGCCTGTCGGTCGGCTGGCACCACGGGCATCCGCAGGTTCGCTTCGTCCCGCGCGAGCGCGAGCTGGCGACGGCGGCGTGAGCCGCGCCCGGAGGGCGGGCCGACGCGCCCGCACCCTCCGGGCCTACACCCGCCGTGCCAGCACCTGCCCCGGCCAGTCGGCGCCGTCGACGGTCACGGTGAAGGGCTCCGTCCGGACGAAGCCGTTGCCCTCGTAGTACGCGACGAGCTTGCCGTCGTCCCCCGCGTAGCAGTCGACCCGCAGCAGGGAGACCCCCGCCCGCCGTGTCTCCTCGGCGGCGTGCGCGAGCAGGGCCCCGCCGACGCCGTGGCCGGCGAACCGGTGGTCGGCGGCGAGCAGATGCACGTACCGCTCGGGTTCGCCCGCCGGGGCGACGTAGCCGCCGGGGCCCTCGCTGAGGGTGAGCGTGCCCGCGGGGACGCCGTCGACCTCCGCGATCCACGGAGTGCCGGCGGCCACGTACGTGTGCACCATCTCCACCGCCCCGGGCCGCTCGGTCCACGGCCGGGTACCCCACTGCCGGGTGCGCCCCTGCGAGACGAGCCAGGCGACCGCGCCGTCGAGCAGGCCGAGTATGGCGGGGATGTCGTCGGTGGTGCCCTTCCTGATCTTCATGCTGATCTTCATGCGAGCAGGGTAGGCCTCTGGGAAGGTGACGTCATGAGACTCTTCGCCGCGGTGCTGCCACCCGATGACGTGGTCCGGGAACTCGCCTCTGCCGTCGACGAGTTGCACCGGCTGCCGGGAGCGGACGGGCTGCGCTGGACGGGCCGCCCCGGCTGGCACTTCACGCTCGCCTTCTACGGAGAGGTCGACGACGAACTCGTACCGGAGCTCTCGGTACGGCTGGAGCGCGCCGCCCGGCGGACCGCGCCCTTTCCGCTGGCGGTGCGGGGCGGAGGACAGTTCGGCCATGGGCGGGCGCTGTGGGCGGGCGCGGAGGGCGACCTGGGCACCCTGCGGCTGCTGGCCGAGCGGGCGGAGGCGGCGGCCGGGAGGGCGGGCGTGCCGATGGGGGAGCACCGCCGCTACCGCCCGCATCTGACGGTGGCGCGCAGCCGCGACGCGGTCGACGCGCGGCCCTACGTCGAGGCCCTCGACACCTTCGCGAGCCGCACGTGGACGGTGGGCGAGCTGTGTCTCGTACGCAGCCGGCTGCCGAAGTCGGGGGTGCCGGGTGAGCAGCCCCGGTACGAGACGGTCGCCGGATGGCCGCTCGGGGCGGGCGCCTGAGAGCGGGCGCCTGAGGACGGGCGGGCGGGGGCGGTTAGGCTCAAGGGCGTGGACCCGAAGACCCGTAACCGGATCATGGCCGGTGTGCTTGTGCTGATGTTCGTCGTCGTGGCGCTGGCGGCGGCGGTCGGACAGTAGACCGCCGCCGCCACCGCTGTGCCGTTCCCCGCCTGCCCTGCCTGCCCCGCCTTCCCCGGCGAGCGCCGGGGGGCTGCCAGGCGAACGCCTCCGGGGCCGGCCCGGGAATAGGGGCGTACGGCTCCGGGGTTCGACCGTCACACAGGACGTGCGGATCATGGGCGCCCGGCGGCGCCCCTGGGGGGGCACACACATGAAGGCGATCGCGTTCAGGGAGACCGGCGGACCCGAGGTGCTGCGCCTCGTCGAACTCCCCGACCCTCAGCCCGGTCCCGGCGAGGTCCTGATCCGCGTCGCCTACGCCGGCGTCAACTACGGCGAGGTCCAGCACCGCCTGGGCGACTTCGGCGCGCCCGAGGGCGAGACGGTCACCGGTCTGGAGGCGGCCGGTCACATCGCCGCGCTCGGCGACGGCGTGACGGGCCCGGCGGTCGGTGACGGCACGGGGGTGAGCGGCCGGTCCTTCGGTGACGGCGACGGGGCGCGCGGCCTGTCCGTCGGCGATGCCGTGGCCGCGTATCTCCCCGACGGCGGCGGGTACGCCGAGTACGTCGTCGCCCCGGCCGCCTTCGTCTTCCCCCTCGGTGGCCTCGACCTGCGCACCGGCGGGGGCGCGGCGCTCGTCCTGACCACGGCGTACGGTGTCCTCGCCGGCGCGGCTCGCATCGCCCCCGGCGAGACGGTACTGATCCACGCGGCGGCCGGAGGCGTCGGCTCGGCGGCGGCACAGATCGCCCGCGCCCTGGGAGCCACGGCTGTGTACGGCACGGTCGGCACCCCCGAAAAGGCCGCGTACGCGAAGCGCTTCGGCTACGACGCGGTCTTCGTGCGCGACGGTTTCGGGGACGCGGTCCGCGCGGCCACCGGTGGCCGGGGCGTCGACATCGTCCTCGACCCGGTCGGCGGCCCGACCCGCCTGGCCGGCTTCGAGGTGCTCGCCCCCTTCGGCCGCCTTGCGGTGTACGGAGAAGCGGGCCGCCACCCCGACCTGCGGCTCCCCGTCCTCCCCCTCTGGAAGAACAACCGCACCCTGACCGGCTACAACATCGGCGACCTCGCCCGCCGTGACCCGGCCCTCGTCCGCACCCACGCCCTCGCGGCCCTCGCCCTGGCCGCAGCGGGCGACCTCCACATCGACATCACGGACGAGTACGCCCTGCCCGACGCACCGCAGGCCCACCGGGTACTCCAGTCGGGGGCGAACCGGGGGAAGGCGGTGCTCGCGGTGGCGCCGCCGCGACCCTGACGAGCCGAACCGGCTCTTCGCCATGCTTGCTTCGAGCGGGCTCGAAGGCGTTGGCTGGGACCTCATGGAGTACACGCAGCTCGGACGCACAGGACTCAAGGTCAGCCGACTCGTCCTCGGCACCATGAACTTCGGTCCGCAGACCGACGAAGCCGACAGCCACGCGATCATGGACGCGGCGCTGGACGCGGGCATCAACTACTTCGACACCGCCAACGTGTACGGCTGGGGCGAGAACAAGGGCCGTACGGAATCGATCATCGGGAACTGGTTCGCGCAGGGCGGCGACCGTCGCGACAAGGTGGTCCTGGCCACCAAGGTGTACGGGAACATGGCCGCCGGCGGCGACCCCTGGCCCAACCACGACAAGCTCTCCGCCCTGAACATCCGGCGGGCGGTGGACGCCAGTCTGAAGCGCCTCCAGACCGACTACATCGACATCTACCAGTTCCACCACGTCGACCGCTCGACTCCCTTCGAGGAGATCTGGCAGGCCGTCGACGTGCTGGTGCAGCAGGGGAAGATCCTGTACGTGGGGTCCTCCAACTTCCCCGGCTACAAGATCGCCCAGGCCAACGAGATCGCCGCGCGCCGCCACGGCACCATCGGGCTCGTCAGCGAGCAGTGCCTGTACAACCTCGCCGAGCGCCGCGCCGAGATGGAGGTCATCCCGGCCGCGCAGGAGTACGGGCTCGGTGTCATCCCGTGGTCGCCGCTGCACGGCGGACTGCTCGGCGGTGTCATCAAGAAGGAGGCCGAGGGCGGCCGACGCGCCTCCGGCCGGGCCGCCGACTCCCTGGCCAACACCGCCATCCGCGCGCAGATCCAGTCGTACGAGGATCTGCTCGACAAGCACGGGGTCGAGCCCGGCGAGGCCGCACTGGCCTGGCTTCTGACCCGCCCCGGAGTCACCGGACCCATCGTCGGCCCCCGCACCGCCGAACAGCTCGACTCCGCCCTGCGCGCCGTCGAGCTGGAGCTGTCGGAGGAACTGCTGTCCGGCCTGGACGAGATCTTCCCGGGCCCGGGGCCGTCACCTGAAGCGTTCGCCTGGTGACGTCGTAAACCGATGGTTTCGCGTGGTGGCCGCCATGGCTCCGGCCGGCCCCTGGAGGGAACGGCCCCTGGAGGGAACGGCCCTGGAGGGAACGGCGGCCACCACGACCCGGGCCGTGAGCGGGCTCAGGCGCGGGGGAACTCGTCGGTTTTGAGGGTGAGGCCGACGACGGTGTCGGCGAGGTCCACGTCGTCTCCGAAGGAGAGCCTCGTCTCGGTCGCGTAGTCCGGTGAGTCGCGGTACGAGGTGGTGGGGCGGTCAGCCCGCCTGTGACGGTGCCTGCTTCATGCCGTCGACGACGGCCCGGTGGAGGATCGCGCTGGTGAAGGTCACCGTGCCGGGCTTCATCAGGGCCTCCGTGCCGGTGTTCTTCTTCACCTGGACGGAGCGCTCGCCGAGGAAGACGTGGGTCTTCCTGTCGAAGATCCACTCCTCGCGCTGACCGCTGGTCTCGTCCAGGCGGGCCACCGCGATCCCGGTCCTGCCGACCGCGTCCACCGCTTCCGGCACCACGACGACGCCGGGAATCTTCGCGGCGGTCTTGAACAGGGCCGAGTACAGCTCCGCCGGCGGGTAGCTCTCGCCGAGCAGGTCGCCGATGGTGGTGAAGGCCTGCTGGTCGGGGGTGTTGCCCTGGCCCTTGGTCTCCTTGTAGATCAGGGCGAGGAGCTGGTCGGGGTCGGTGGTCAGCTTGGCGAGGTAGTCGTACGTCGGGTAGTTGAGGCTGCCCTTGGGGGTGTTGCCCTGCTCGTCGGGCAGGCTCAGGGTCTCCCCCGCGGAGTCCGTGTTGACGGCGGGGTCGATGAGCCAACCCTTGGTGCCGTCGGGGGAGTTCCACACCTGGCGGCGGTGCAGCGCGTGGCTGGCCAGGCTGGTCTTGTCGTCGACGGTCTTCAGGAAGGTGTCGGCCGTCTTGGACTCGATGTAGACGTACTGGCCGGGCTTGACGACCGGGTGGGACTCCTTGGCGGCGACCAGCGAGATCTGGTCGAGCAGCTGGGGTAGGCCCTTGCTGGTCGCGGCGCCCACCTCGGCGGTCAGGGCCGGTCCGGTGGCGACACCGCCGTCCCTGACCCCGCCGCCGTCGGACATCGCCACCCCGGCGACGACCGCCGCGGCGACGGTGGCGGCCATCGCGGGCAGGACGATCGCCGGGCGCGGCAGCCGCAGCCGCCGCGTCTTCGCCGGGACCGCGGACCTGCCCGTGTGCTCGCCCCGCTGCTCCTGCTGCTCCTGCTGGATCTGGGCCATCAGACGCTCCTTGTGGAACTGGTGACGGCCCGTCGGCAGGTCGCGCGCCGTCCGGGTAAAGAGCTGTGCGCCCTCTTCCCACTCGGCCGGGTGCTGCCGGGACGTGTTCGCGTTCATCGGTTTCCTTCCTGTGCGGGCCGGATCGCGTGTGCGTGATCGCCTCTTGTCTGTCGGCCGGGGCGGGCGCCTTCCCGCTTCCCGCGAACTTTCTTCGCCGACGCCGACGCCGACGCCGATGCCGACGCCGACTTGGCTGCCGGGCGGGCGTCCGCTTCGGCCCCGGCGAGCGCGCGCAGCTTCTTGCGGGCGCGGGAGAGCCGGGAGGCGACGGTGCCGACGGGGATGCCCAGGGCCTCCGCCGCGGCCTCGTAGTCCAGGCCCTCGCCCAGGCAGAGCGCGATGACCTCGCGTTCGGGTCGGCGCAGGGCGGCGAGCGCGGTGAGGGCGGTCGCGAGGCGGTGCCGGTCGTCGATCCGGCCGGCGACCTCGTCGGCGTGGTCGGGGACCGACAGCTGGGCAGCGGCGGCGGCGTTGGCGGCGGCACGGTAGCGACGGTTGCTGCGGTACTGGTTGCGCGCGGTGTTGGTGGCGATGCCCAGCAGCCAGGGCCGTAGGGAGCCGCCCTCGGGGTCGACCCGTTCACGCAGCCGCCAGGCCTCCAGGAAGGTCGTGGCCATCACGTCCTCGGCCGTCGACCAGTCGGCGGTGAGCCGGAAGGCATGGTTGTAGACCGCGCGGGCGTAGCTGTCGTACAGCTCCGCGAACGCGCTCGAATTCCCGGCCCGCACCCGGGTACGCAAAGGAATGCTCACAACGTTGAGCTGTCGCCCACACCCTTCGGCTTCCCGTGATGTACGTCACACGCACTGAATCCTTCCGGACGGGCAGCCGTGCGCGTACCGCAACGATACGCACGGTGACCGGAGCCGTGAAATGAGCGTCGGGTCACCGGTTTGCTTTTCGGGGGAAATTGTGGACACATTTTTCGTTCGCCTTTTCGTGAGACCACGCTCAGGTCGGAAATGCAAATCCCATATTCGCCGCCTTCAAGGAGGTACGGCTGTTATGGTGGACGCTCGTCCCGAGGCCGGGTTGTGCCGTGTCGGCACCTCGTCTCGGATTGCATTGCGTGGGCGTCCCGTTTCGTTGGATTCCGTTCGCCCCGGCTTTCCTTCTCGGAATTGAAGTTGACTTTTCGGGTCGCTTTCATGCTCCGGGGAAATGTTTCCAGCCCACCTTTGGAGTATTTCCATGTCTGCTGACAGCACGGCTGTCGTCGCCCCCGCGGGGCCGGACACATCCGGCGCCGGTTCCCCGTCCGCCGGCCGGCATCTCGGACTCGCCCTGGTCGTGATCGCCGCGGCCCAGCTGATGGTGGTTCTCGACGCCACGATCACCAACATCGCCCTGCCCGCCATTCAGACGGACCTGGGTGTGTCCGACGCGAACCTGGCGTGGATCGTCAACTCGTATGCGCTGGCTTTCGGCGGACTCCTCCTGCTCGGCGGAAAAGCGGGGGATCTCTTCGGGCGGCGGAAGATGTTCCAGGTGGGCATCGCCGTCTTCACACTGGCGTCCCTGCTGGGCGGGCTCGCGCCGAATGAGGGATTGCTGATCGCCGCCCGTATTCTCCAGGGCGTCGGAGCCGCGCTCGCCGCGCCCAGTGCGCTGGCGCTCATCACCACCACGTTCCCCGTGGGAAAGCCGCGTAATACGGCGATGGGTGTGTACGCGGCCATGGGCGGCGTCGGCGCGACGGTCGGGCTGCTGCTGGGCGGCACGCTCACCGACGTACTGGACTGGCGCTGGGTGTTCTTCGTCAACATTCCCATCGGGCTCGCGGTGCTGGCCGGGACGCGGACGCTCGTCGAGGCCGAGCGTCACCCCGGTCGTCTGGACGTGCCCGGCGCCATCGCCGGCACAGGTGGGCTGATCGCCCTGGTCCACGGCATCACGCGCGGCGGCGAACACGGGTGGACGGGCGGGCTCACGCTGGCCTCCTTCGCGGCGGCGGCCGTGCTGCTGGCGGCGTTCCTGTGGCTTCAGGCGCGGACCGCGCACCCGATGATGCCGCTGCGGCTGTTCAAGAACCGTAGCCGCTCCGGCAGTTACGCCACGATGCTGTTCATCGGCGCGGGGATGTTCGCGACCTTCTACTTCCTGACGCTGTACGCGCAGCTGATCCTGGGCTACAGCCCGGTCAGGACCGGCTTCGCGTTTCTGCCGTTCAGTTTCGGGATGGCGGCCGCCGCGGGAGTCAGCTCCAAGCTGGTCGCCCGGTTCGCGCCGCGGGTGATCGCCGGGCCGGGGCTGCTGGTCGCGGCCGTGGGCATGTTCTGGTTCGCGACGCTGGAGCCGGACTCCTCGTATGCCGGGCATCTGATGCCCGCCATGTTCGTCACCGCCCTCGGCCTGGGCATGAGCTTCGTCCCGATGACCCTCGGCGCGGTCAGCGGCGTCTCCCACGAGGACACCGGAGTGGCCTCGGCGCTGCTGAACACCGCCCAGCAGATCGGCGGCGCACTCGGCCTCGCCGTCCTGTCGACCGTCTCCACCTCCGCGGCCGACGACAAGCTGCCGGAGGCGGCCGGAGCCCTCTACCGGGGCCTGGCGGCCAAGGACTCCGCCCTGGTCGCCGAGGCGGGCGACGCGCTCACCCACGGGTACACCATGGCCTTCGCCGCGGCCGCCGGCATGTTCCTCGCCGGTCTGGCCGTCACCGCCCTGGCCGTCAACGCCGGCAAGCAGCGGCACGTCGAGGGCGCGGCCCCGGTCCACATGGGCTGACGTCCACCCCGGGCACCCGTACGGTCCCCCGAAACCCGGTTGTCCCGCACCCCCTGATCCGCTTGGCTCGTCCCTTGTGACCGCTCTCGACGCACTCGTACGCCCGGACCGCTACCCCCGCTCCTCCGCCTACGACCCCGGCTGGCTGCTCGGCCTCGACATGGGCCCCAACCCCCTGTGGCTGCTGGAGGACCTCGCGCGGGACCTGGACCTGAGACCGGGCATGCGGGTCCTCGACCTCGGTTCCGGGAAGGGGGCGACGTCGGTGTTCCTCGCGCGGGAGTACGGCGTCGACGTCGTCGCCGCCGACTGGTGGATCGGGGCGGACGAGGCGACGGCCGTCTTCGAGGCGGCGGGCGTCGGCGGGCAGGTGGCGGCCGTACGGGCCGAGGCGCATCAACTGCCCTTCGAGGAGGGGAGTTTCGACGCGATCGTGAGCATCGACGCGTTCGAGTACTTCGGTACGGCGGACAGCTACCTGCCGTACCTGGTGAAGTTCCTGCGTCCGGGTGGCCAACTGGGCATCGCCACGCCCGCGTTGACCCGCGAGATCCGCGAACTCGGCGCGATACCCCCGCACATCAAGGCCCTGGTCGGCTGGGAGGCCATCGCCTGGCACACCGCCGAGTGGTGGCGGTTCCAGTGGGAGATCACCGAGCTGGTGACGGTGACGTCCGCGCGGCTCCAGGAGGACGCCTGGCGGGACTGGCTGCTGTGGAGCCGTGCGGGTGCGGAGCACCTGCCGGAGGGGCGGGCGGCCCACCAGCCGGTCATCGACATGCTGACCGCCGACGCCGGGGAGTTCCTCTCCTTCGCGCTGGTGACCGCCCGGACCCAGGGCCCGTCCGGCGGACCGGCCCGGAGCACTTGACCTCGACCTTGGTTCAGGTCGGAGGGTTGGCGCATGACCACGTACACCGATCGCGATGTCATCGGAGTGGGAGGGGGCCGGCGCCTTCGGTGGAGCCGACCGGGGTCTCACCGCGGACGTCGTACGCCCTCATGACCCACGTCCACCTGGACAGCACGCTCGGGGACCGCGGGCCCGACGCCGACCCCCTCTTCACGTCGGCGCTCCCCGCCGCCTCCGGTCAGGCGAAGTCGGCGGCGGCGTAGGGCTCGCCGACGTCCCAGGCCTGGTACATCGCCTCCGCGAAGGCCTCCGCGATCTTGTGCTCGCCGCTCGCGTTCGGGTGCGTTCCGTCGTAGGTGTCGAAGTCGGTGTCGTACGACGGCGGCGGCGAGGCCAGCAGCAGGGGCGACTGGGGTTCGTCCAGGTCGGCGACCGCCTTGGCCAGGAGTTCGTTGAACGACGCGACCTCGGCGGCGAAGGCGGTGTCCGACTCCGCGCGTACGTTCGGTATCACCGGAAGCACGATCATCCGGATCCGCGGGTTCGCCGTACGGGCCTCGGCCACGAAGGACCGGACGTTCTCCGCCGTCTGGGGCGCGTTCGTGTAGAAGCCCAGGTCGATCAGGCCCAGCGCCACCAGCAGTACATCGGCCCGGCAGGTGCGGACCGCCTCGCCGATCAGCGGGGCCATGTGCAGCCAGCCCTCGCCCCAGCCGGCCAGGTGGGCGCGGGGGAAGTCCGGGTCCGCGTACTCGTACGAGTCGGGGGCGTCCGTGGCCTTGTCGTAGAGCGTCTCGCGCGGGCCGACGATCCGGAACGGTCCGCCGTACGCGGCGCGCAGATGCTGCCACATCCGGTAACGCCATGTGTGTTCGCCCGCGCTTCCGATCGTCTGGGAGTCGCCTACGGGCATGAACCTGAGCATCCGCTCATCATCGTGGATCGGCACGGCCGGCACCTCCCCCGGTGATGTGAGGCTGCACACGTGGGTGCGGCGCCGCAACGCCGCGTACGGCGGGGTGAACATGCGTCCGGGATGGCAGGCTTGAGCCCATGCGCATGCGCCGATCGTTTCCGTTCCTCGCCGGGTCCGCCCTGCTCGTCGTGCTGTCGGCACCCGCCGTCGCCGCCGACGGGGACGAGGGGTTCACCATCGGGGACTCCCGGATCACCGAGTCCAGCGGCCTCGCCGCCTCGCGCCTGCACCCCGGTGTCTACTGGACGCACAACGACAGCGACGACGGCCCGTACCTCTACGCCGTGGACAGCCGGACCGGGAAGACCGTCGCCACCGTCACCCTGAGCGGCGTCGGCTCGCCGCGCGACGTCGAGGCCATCTCCATAGGCCCGGGCAACGAGATCTATGTCGGCGACATCGGCGACAACCTCGGCGGCCAGTGGGACCACGTGTGGATCTACGAACTGCCCGAGCCCAAGGTGCTCGAGGACCAGACGATCCGTGCCACGCAGTACGTCGTGAAGTACGCGGACGGAGCCCGCGACGCGGAGTCGCTGATGGTGCATCCGAAGACCGGGCGGGTCTACATCGTCGACAAGAAGGAGGACGGCGGGCACCTGTACGAGGGCCCGGCACGGCTCTCCGCCTCCGGGACGAACGTCTTCGAGCCCCTCGGCGCCGTCGGCCTGTGGGCCACCGACGCCGCCTTCTCGCCCGACGGGAAGCAGCTCGCCGTACGCGGCTACTTCGGCGGGATCGCGTACACGTGGAACGGCGGGAAGATCAAACGGCAGGGGCAGCTCAGCGTGCCGTTGCAGCGGCAGGGCGAGTCCGTCACGTACACCGCCGACGGCTCGGAGCTGATGTACGGGAGCGAGGGGGCGGACAGCGCGGTGAAGCCGGGGAGCGTGCCGGGCTACAGCGGTTCCGGCGCCAAGTCGCCCTCCGGGGGCGGCGGTTCGGCCTCCGCGCAGGACGGCGACAGCGACGGCTCACACGCGAACTACAAGGTCGGCGCCCTCGCCCTCGCGGTCGCCCTGGCCCTGGGCCTCGGCGTCAAGCGGCTGTTGCGCAGGGGCTGACGCCCGGGTCGTCGCACGACTGCGCGGGACATGAGCGTCCGAACACAAGAGCGTGGAACGCATGAGCGTGCGACACGAGCGTGGGACATGACAGAGGGGCGCCCGGCTGATGCCGGGCGCCCCTCGTCGGCGTACGAGAAGGAGTTACAGCTTCTCGATCACGTAGTCGATGCACTTCGTCAGCGCCTCGACGTCCGCCGGGTCGATCGCCGGGAACATCGCGACGCGGAGCTGGTTGCGGCCGAGCTTGCGGTAGGGCTCGGTGTCGACGATGCCGTTGGCGCGCAGGGCCTTGGCGACGGCGGCGGCGTCGACCTCGTCCGCGAAGTCGATCGTGCCGATGACCTGCGAGCGCTTGGCCGGGTCGGTGACGAACGGGGTCGCGTACTTCACGTCCTCGGCCCAGCCGTACAGCGCGCTCGACGAGGCCGCCGTGCGGCCCACCGCCCAGTCCAGGCCGCCCTGGCCGTTGATCCACTCCAGCTGCTCGTTGAGGAGGAAGAGGGTGGCGAGGGCCGGGGTGTTGTACGTCTGGTTCTTGCGGGAGTTGTCGATCGCCGTCGGGATCGAGAAGAACTCCGGGACGTGGCGGCCGGAGGCGTGGATACGCTCGGCGCGCTCGATCGCGGCCGGGGAGAACACCGCGAGCCACAGGCCGCCGTCGGCGGCGAAGGACTTCTGCGGGGCGAAGTAGTAGACGTCGGTCTCGGTGATGTCGACCGGCAGGCCGCCCGCGCCGGAGGTGGCGTCCACGAGGACCAGGGAGCCCTCGTCGGCGCCCGCGACGCGCTTGATCGGGGCGGCGACACCGGTGGAGGTCTCGTTGTGCGTGAAGGCGTAGACGTCCACGCCCGCCTCGGCGGCCGGCTCGGGGTGGGTGCCCGGGTCGGAGGAGATGACCGTGGGCTCGGCGAGCCAGGGGGCGAGCTTCGCGGCCTTCGCGAACTTCAACGAGAACTCGCCGAAGCTGAGGTGCTGGGACTTGTTGTCGATCAGCCCGTGGGTCGCGACGTCCCAGAACGCTGTGGAGCCGCCGTTGCCGAGGATCACCTCGTAGCCCTCGGGCAGCGAGAACAGCTCGCTGACGCCCTCGCGGACCTTGCCGACCAGGTTCTTGACCGGCGCCTGTCGGTGGGAGGTGCCGAGCAGGGAGCTGCCCGTGGCGGCCAGGGCGTCCAGCGCCTCTGTCCGCACCTTGGAGGGACCCGCGCCGAAACGTCCGTCAGCGGGCTTGATGTCGGAAGGAATCTGGATCTCAGCCACGGACGGAGCGTATCCGGTCCGGGAAACGGGGGCGTAACGCAGTCCGTCGGGTGAGACGCCGTGTCCACGAACTGGTCCTTTTATCGCCCCCGCCGCCCGCCGCCCCGGCCGACCTGCTCGGTCCGGGGGAGTTCGCGGAGCGAGCCCGCTCAGCCCAGCCGCACCGGCAGCTCGAACAGGTCGTTCTGGGTCACCACCGGCTTGTTGCGGAGTTCCGCCGCCGGGACCGCCAGGTCCAGCTTCGGGAAGCGGGCGTAGAGGGCCGGCAGTGCGACGCCCGCCTCCAGACGGGACAGCGCCGCGCCCGGGCACACGTGCGGGCCGTGGCCGAAGGAGATGTGCCGGTTCTCCGTGGAGCGCGTGATGTCGAACTCGCCCGCCGTCGGCCCGTGCGCCGCCTCGTCGCGGCCGAGGGCGCCGTACGACACGATCAGCGCGTCACCCGCCGGGAGCACCTTGTCCCCGACCGGGACGTCCTCGGTCGCGAAGCGGATCAGGACGTGGGAGGTCGGCGTCGAGTAGCGCAGCGTCTCCTCGACCACCGACGACCAGTCCGCCTCGCCGGACAGGACGAGGGCGCGCTGCTCGGGGTGCGTGGAGAGGTTGACGACCGCGTTGACGATGAGGGAGATCGTCGTCTCGTGGCCGGCCGCGACCATCAGCTGGAGCGTGGAGACGATCTCCGCGTCGGTGAGGTGGTCGCCGTCCTCGGAGGCCAGGATCAGCGCGCTGGTCAGGTCGTCGCCCGGTGCCGCCCGCTTGGCGGCCACCGTCTCCGCCATGATCCCGGCGAGCTCGGTGAGGGTGGCGATGACCTCGGCCGGCGGGGTCTGGGTCGAGAAGAACTTCTCGAACAGCTCCCCCAGCCGGGGGAGTCTCGCCTCGTCGATGCCCATGAGGTCGGCGACGACGTACATGGGCAGGGGGTAGGCGAAGTCGGCCTTCAGGTCGACGACCTCGCCGGTGAGCCGGTCGAGGAGCTCCTCCGTCAGCTTGGTGATCCGCTCCCGCATCTGCTCCACACGCCGGGGCGTGAGCGCCTGCGCGACCAGGGTGCGCATCCGGCGGTGGTCCGCGCCGTCCACCGTGAGCATGGAGCGGCCGGGGTTGGCCAGGCCGATCAGCGGCCAGTCCGGGGCTATCTCACCGCGCTGCCAGGCGCCCCAGACGTTGATGTCCTTCACCAGCCGGGGATCCGTGAGGAGCTTCTTGGCCTCGGCGTGGTGCGTCACCGCCCACACGGGCACCCCGCCGGGCAGTTCGACGGCGGCGAGCGGACCCGCGGCGCGCAGGGCGGCGCTCTCAGCCTCCAGGTCGGAGACGAACGGGTCCAGGGCGATACGAGTCGTCATGCGGGGGAACCTCCAAGGGCGGGGATGGGCGTGAACTTCACGGGCAGTTCCGTCAGTCCCCGCAGCCAGGGGGAGGGCCGCCGGGCCAGGGAGCCGGCCGGCAGCGCGAGGTCGATGTCCGGCAGCCGGTCCAGTACGACCTCGATACCGGTGCGGGCGATGACCTCCGCGATCTCCTGCGCCGGGAACGGGCAGCGGTGCTCGCCGTGCCCGAAGGAGAAGTGCGCGTTGTTGCCGCCGGTCAGGGCGGCGCCGTCGATCCGTACCTGCGGGTCGTTGTTGGCGCCCTGGAGGCCGAGCAGCAGCAGATCGCCGGCGCGGACGCGGCGCCCGCCGAGCTGGGTGTCGCGGGAGGCCCAGCGGCCGGCCACGTTCTGGGTGGGGGTGTCCTCCCACAGGACCTCGTTCATGGCCTCGGCGACACTGTTGCGCCCGCCGAACAGCGAGGCGGCGAACCGCTCGTCCGTCAGCATCAGACGCAGCGAGTTGCCGATCCAGTCGGCGGTCGGCTGGTGGCCCGCGGCCATCATGACCATCAGGTCCTGGGCGATCTCCTCGTCCGTGAAGCCACCCGAATCCGCCAGCATCCGGCTGACCACGTCGTTCGCGGGCTCGGCCTTGCGGTCGGCGAGCAACTGCGCCATGGACGTGGCCAGATGGGTCTGTCCGGCGATCGCCCGGTCACGGCCGTCGATCATGTCGTTCAGCGCGGTGACCAGACCAGGGCCCTGTTCCTCGGCGAAGCCGTAGAGGAGGGCGAGGACCCGTACGGGCAGCAGGGCCGCGTAGTCGGCGACGAGGTCCGTCTCGCCCTTGGCGCACACCGCGTCGATCAGCTCGTCGGCGAACTTCTCGGTGAGGGACCGCAGTTCGAAGGGGTCGACGGCCTCCAGGGCGTCGCTGATCATCGCGGCGCGCTCGCGGTGGCGCTCGCCGACCGTGTAGAGGATCGACGGCTGCTTGTGGCCGATCATCGGCAGCAGCGGCCAGTCGGCGGGAATGTTCGGCCACTGGTTCCACAGCTCGGAGTCGCGGCTGAACAGCACGGGGTCGCCGGTGACCTGGTGCAGCTCGCGGTAGCCGAGCACCAGCCACGCCGGTATGTCGCCGTCGAGCAGCACCGGTGCCACGGAACCGTGTTCGCGCCGCATCTCCCGGTACAGGGCGGCGGGGTCGGTCTGGAACCGGGGGCCGCTCAGCGGAACGGGGGCGGGGGCCGGGGCGGGGGTCACAGGGCCAACTCCGGGGCTCGGGGGACGTACAGGCTCTTGAGGTGCTCGACCAGGGTGATCAGCACCCGCTTGCTGGACTCCCGCGAGCGGGCGTCGCAGTCGATCAGCGGGACGTGCGGGTCGAGGTCGAGGGCCTCGCGGATCTGTTCGGGGGTGTGCGCGGGGCCGCCGAAGTCGTTGCAGGCGACGATGAACGGCGTGCCGTGCCGCTCCAGACGGTCGATGGCGTACCAGGAGTCGTCGATGCGGCGGGTGTCGACCAGGACGACCGCGCCGAGCGTGCCGGCGAAGAGGCGGTCCCACAGGAACCAGAAGCGTTCCTGGCCGGGCGCCCCGAAGAGGTAGAGGATGTTGCGGGTGTCGAGCGAGATACGGCCGAAGTCGAAGGCGACGGTGGTCGCGGACTTGCCGCGCACCTCGCTGATGTCGTCGACCGTCTCGCCGGCCCGGGTCATCGTCTCCTCGGTGCTGAGCGGGCGTATCTCGCTCACGGAGCGCACGAGGGTCGTCTTGCCGACGCCGAAGCCGCCGACGACCACGATCTTCAGACCGTTGTCGGCGGAGGCACCCAACGGGGTACGGGTGTCAGGGGTCTCGGAGGTCACGGAGTCCTCAGAGGTTGCGGAGTCCAACGAGCACCTGCTCCAGGATGTCGGGGTCGGGAAGCGCGGCCTTGCGCGGATGGCGGGCGCTGATGCGGCCCGCGGCCAGCAGGTCGGCGAGCAGGATCCGGGTGATGCTCACGGGCAGCCGCAGTTCGGCGGCGATCTCCACGACCGCCGTCGGCCGGTCGCACAGCCGCAGGATCGCGGCGTGCTCCGACTGCATGCCCGGCACCGGATCGCACTCGGCCACCACGAGGGTCACGAGGTCGAAGCGGGAGTCGTCGCCGGACCGGCTGCGTCCTCCCGTGAGGGTGTACAGCCGGTCGGGCGCGTCGTCTCTGCCCGGGCGGCTCATGACGTACGAGGCGGCGCGCTCAGGTGTTCGCCGAGCTGCTCCACGAGTTCGCTCATGTTGTGCCCGACCAGACCCGCGTCCGCGTCCTCGGTGGTGACCACGGCGAGATGTGCGCCCTCGCCCGCCTCCACGATGAACAGGACCCCGCCGTAGAACTCGGCCATGGCCGAGCGCACGCCCCCGCTGCCGTCGCCGAACTCCACGGACGCCCCGTGGGACAGCGACTGGATGCCGGCCGCGATCGCGGCGAGCTGATCGGCCTGGTCGACGGACAGTTCCGGCGTACGGCACAGCTTCAGGCCGTCGCGGGAGGGCACGAGCGCGTGCCGGGTGCCCGGGGTGCGCTCGATCAGACCCTCGATGAGCCAGGTGAGTTTCTCGTCGGCCGTGGTGGTGCCGGTCATGAAGTGGTGTCGCCTTCCGGGTGCGCGTGCGAGTGGGGGTGCGGCTGTGGCTGGGGGTGCGGCTGGGACTGCGAGGGGGTGGCGGGCGGCGGGTCCTGTACGGGGGTGGCGGGTGCTGTGGCTCGTACGGGGGCCGGGGGTGTCGTGGGGGGTGCGGGCTTGGTGGGCTTGGTGAGCTTGGCGGGGTGCCGGTCCTGCACCTGCACCTGCACTTGGTCCCGGTCCCGGTCCCGGTCCCGGTCCTGGGCCTGGTCCTCGGCCTTGGCCCGGTCCCTGCCCTCGGCCCGGTCCCCGCCCTCGGCCTGGTCCTGGTTTCGGCCCTCGGCCTTGGCCCGGTTCCGGTCTCGGTCCTCGGCCCGGGCGCGGTCCCGGTCCTGGGCCTCGGGCGTCGGATCGGTTGTCGTGCCCTGGACTGCGGCCTGGTCGGGCATTGTGCCGCGTACCGCCTGGCGGAAGCTGCTGAAGCGGGCGACCCTCGCCTTGGCGTCGTCGGCGGTGCGGGGCTCGCGCTCGGTCCGGCCGGTGGCGTGGGGGCGGCCGCGTTCGGCCTCGGCGAGGGCGCGGCCCCGGCGGCGCTTGGGGAGGCCGCCCGTGTCGCCGCCGCCGCGCTCGGCCGACTCGTGGGTGGGGACCGGGTCGGGGTCGAGGTCCTCGGGGGAGCGGGCGGCGGCGTACGACGGGAGGGGGCGCGAGGGAGCGGCGGCGGGCGGAGCGGCGGCGGGCGGAGCGGTCGCGGGAGACGCGTCCGGCGTGGTCGCGTCCGTCGAGGTCGCGTCCGTCGAGGTCGCGACGGCCGGATCCGTGGCAGCCGGTTCGACGGCGGTCGCAGCCGTGGTGGTCGCAGCGGCGGCCGCGGTGACGGGCTGCGCGGGCGCGGGCGCCGGGGGGACCGCCGGCACCGTCGACAGGATGTCCTGGGGGATGAGGACCAGGACGCCCGTGCCGCCGCGCGCGGACGGGCGGAAGGACACCTTCAGGCCGTGCTTGCGGGCCAGGCGGCCCACGACGGCGAGGCCGAGCCGGGTGCCGGTGAGGCCGCCGAGGTCGGAGCTCTCGCCGGACACGGCGCGTTCGGCGCGGCGCAGCTGCACGTCGCTCATGACCAGGCCGCTGTCCTCGACGGAGACGATGACACCGGCCGGCACTTCCTCGACGTACACGTGGACCTCGGCGGTCGGCGGCGAGAAGTTCGCGGCGTTGTCGAGGAGTTCGGCGAGTGCGTGCATCACGCCCTCGGCGGCGTGTCCGGCGACGGCGGCCTCGCTGGAGGAGTGGACGCGCACGCGCTGGTAGCCGCCGATGCGGCCCATCGCGCCGCGCAGGATCGACTCCATGACGATGGGGCGTGCCCAGCGGCGGCCCGAGCGGGCGCCGGCGAGCACGGCCACGGAGTCGGCGAGGCGGCCCGCCTGCGCGGTGCGGTGGTCGAGGTACAGCAGGTCGGTGAGGACCTCCTCGTCGGCGTGCCGCTCCTCCATGCCGCGCAGGTCGGCGAGCATCCCGGTGGCGAGGGCCTGCATACGGCCCGCCACGTTGCCGGTCACGGAGACGGCGGCCGCACGGGCGCCGGCGGCGTGACGGGCGCGCTCGGCGAGGCGGGCGTTCTCCTCGGTGAGCCGGGCGACGTCGGCGGTGAGTCGCGTGACGTCGGCGGTGAGCCGGTCGCGTTCGCCGGTGAAGTCGGCGGTGAGCTTGTCGCGTTCCCGGGTGAAGTCGGCGGTGAGACGGTCGCGTTCCCGGGTGTAGTCCGTGGTGAGTTCGTCGCGTTCGCGGTCGAACTCCTCGGTACGGCGGGTGCGTTCCTGGTCGAACTCGCCGGTGAGCCGGGCCCGCTCCTGTGCGAACTCGTCGGTGAGGCGGACGCGTTCGCGGGCGAAGTCCTCGGTCAGCCGTGCGCGTTCCTCGATGAACCCGTCCGTCAGCCGGCCCCGCTCCTGGCTGAAGTCCTCGGCCAGCCGGGCCCGTTCCTGCAACAGCCGCCCCGCGTCCCGCGTCACGGCGTCCAGCCGTCCGCGCGCCAGCTTCGCCGCCCGCATGCCGTGGGCGGCGAGGGCGACCGCCGTGCACAGCAGCAGCACGGCCGCGCCGCCGCCCCAGGCGAGGGGGGCGCGTACCGAGTCCGGAGCCGCGAAGACCGCGCCGGCCACCGCGATCCCCGCCGCGACGGCGGTGACCAGCGGGAAGGGTGCGATGGAGCCGAGGGTGGGCCGTTCGCCTGGGGGGAGGGGCGCGGTCATGAATCGTGTCCTAGGTCGGGTCCTGGGCGAGAGTCGACACCTGGTGCTCAATTTGCCGTCACTATATGTGAGTTGGTGATCGAATTGGGGAGGTTCTGATTCTGGTCACCTAATCCGATCGGGCCCGGCCGGGCAGCGGTCCGCCGCGTTGGCGGTGGTCACTGTCAGTGGTCGGATGCATCCTGGGGGCATGACACAACTCGGTGACCATGGTGACCGTGGGGGCCGTAGGGACCGTAGGAGCCGTGGGGATCGCGGTGAACGCGGTGAACGCGGCGAGCCGGACCGCGCGGCGCCGGCGCCGTCCCTGCGCGAGGCGCTGCACGCGGCGCTGCGCGAGGCCGTGCGCGGCGAGGTCGCCTTCGACGCGACGGCGCGGGCGCTCACCACCATGGACGCGTCCAACTACCGCCGGGTGCCCCTCGGGGTGGTGGCCCCCCGTGACGCCGACGACGTGGCGGCGGCGCTCTCCGTGTGCCGCGCGCACGGGGTGCCGGTCGTGCCGCGCGGCGGGGGCACGTCGATCGCCGGCCAGGCGACGGGCACGGGCGTGGTGCTCGACTTCACCCGGCACATGAACCGGATCGTGTCGCTGGACCCGGCGGCGCGCACGGCGGTGGTGCAGCCGGGGGTGGTCCTCGACCGGCTCCAGGAGGCGGCGGCCCCGCACGGCCTGCGCTTCGGCCCGGACCCCTCCACCCACGGCCGCTGCACGCTCGGCGGGATGATCGGCAACAACTCGTGCGGTTCGCACTCGGTGGCCTGGGGCACGACGGCGGACAGCGTGCGCGAGCTGAAGGTGATCACCGGCCGCGGGCAGCGGCTGACCCTGGGCCGGGACTGGGCAGGCGCCCCCGAGGGGCTGCGTCCCCTGGTGGACGGCGAGTTGGCGCGCCTGCGGACCGGATTCCCGGCGCTCCCGCGCCGTATCTCCGGGTACGCGCTGGACGCGCTGCTCCCCGAGAAGGGCGCGGACGTCGCCCGTTCGTTCTGCGGCTCCGAGGGCACGCTGGGCGTGCTGACGGAGGCGGTCGTCCGGCTCGTCGAGGCCCCCCGCGCGCGTGCGCTGGCCGTGCTGGCGTACGCGGACGAGGGCGCGGCGGCCGACGCGGCGGCCGGACTGCTGCCGTACGGGCCGCTGACGGTGGAGGGCATGGCGGCGGATCTGGTGCCCTCCCCGGCCGATCTGCCGAGGGGCGGTGCCTGGCTGTTCGTGGAGACGGGCGGCGCGACGGAGGCGGAGGCACGCGCGCGTGCGCAGGCGATCGTGCGGGCGGCGGACGTCATGGACGCCCTCGTGGTCACCGATCCGGCCGGCCAGCACGCGCTGTGGCGCATCCGGGAGGACGCGAGCGGTACGGCGACCCGGATGCCGGACGGCACGGAGGCCTGGCCCGGCTGGGAGGACTGCGCGGTGCAGCCGGCCCGGCTGGGCGCGTATCTGCGGGACTTCAGAGGCCTGATGTCGGCACACGGCCTGCGCGGCACGCCGTACGGCCACTTCGGCGACGGCTGCATCCACGTCCGCATCGACTTCGACCTGCTGACCGAGGTCGGGATCGGCCGCTTCCGGCGCTTCTCGCAGGAGCTGGCCGACCTGGTCGTCTCCCACGGGGGATCGCTGTCGGGCGAGCACGGCGACGGGCAGGCGCGGGCGGAGCTGCTGCCGAGGATGTACGGGCCGGAGCTGGTCGCCCTCTTCGAGCGGACGAAGGACATCTGGGACCCGGACGGTCTGCTCAACCCGGGGATGCTCGTGCGGCCCGCCCGCCTCGACGAGAACCTGCGGTTCGCGGTGCTGCCGAGGAAGCCGGTGGACGTGGAGTTCGGCTACCCGGCCGACGGCGGGGACTTCTCGGCGGCGGTGCGCAGATGCGTGGGCGTGGCGAAGTGCCGTACGACGTCGGTGTCCGGGGCGGGCGTCATGTGCCCGTCGTTCCGGGCGACGGGCGAGGAGGAGCACTCCACGCGCGGCCGGGCGCGGTTGCTGCACGAGATGCTGGCCGGCGAGGTGATCACGGACGGCTGGCGGTCCGCTGAGGTGCGGGACGCGCTCGACCTCTGTCTCTCCTGCAAGGGCTGCCGGACGGACTGCCCGGTCGGGGTCGACATGGCCACGTACAAGGCCGAGTTCCTGCACCACCACTACGAGGGCCGGCGGCGCCCCGCGGCCCACTACGCGATGGGGTGGCTGCCGGTGTGGCTGTCGGCGGTCTCCCGGACGCGGGCGGGGGCCGTGGTCAACGCCCTCGCCTCCGTAGGGCCGTTGGCGGCCGTGGCCAAGCGGCTGGGCGGGATCGCGCCCGAGCGGGGGATTCCGCGGGTGGCGCGGGAGACGTTCAGCCGGTGGTGGTCGCGCAGGTTCCGGGACCGGGTGCGGGCGTTCGTGCGGGAGGCGAAGCGGGGGGAGCGCACGCGGGTCCCGGGCGCCGGACGGGAGAGCGTCGTGCTGTGGCCCGACACCTTCACCGAGCACCTCTCACCCGCTGTGGGCCGCGCGGCCGTACGGGTCCTGGAGGCGGCGGGGCTGGCGGTCCTGCTGCCGCCCACGTTCCGCATGAAGTCGCCCGCGGTCATGGACGGGGTGTCGAAGGCGCCGGCCGGCTTCAACGTGTTCATGCCGCACCGCCGCCGGCGCGTCTGCTGCGGCCTCACCTACGTCTCCACGGGGCAACTGGACCGCGCCCGCACCGTGCTGCGCCGCACGCTGGACCTGATGGAGCCGGTCCTGGACGCCGGCCTGCCCGTCGTCGTCCTGGAGCCGAGCTGTGCGGCCGCCCTGCGCACCGACCTCCCGGAGCTGCTGCACGACGACCCGCGCGCGGCCCGGCTCGCGGCGGCGGTGGTGACGTTCGCGGAGGCACTGGAGCGCCACGCCCCCGCCTGGACCCCGCCCCGACTGGACCGCCCGGTGACCGGTCAGACCCACTGCCACCAGCACGCGGTCCTGGGCGACGCGGCGGACCGCCGCCTGCGCGAGGCGGCGGGCCTCACCGGTGAACTGACCGGCGGCTGCTGCGGCCTGGCGGGCAACTTCGGCTTCGAGAAGGGCCACTACGACATCTCGACGGCCTGCGCGGAGGACCAACTGCTTCCGGCGGTACGGGCGTCCACGGCCGACACGATCGTGCTGGCGGACGGCTTCTCCTGCCGCACCCAGCTGGAGCAACTGGGCGGCGTACGGGGACGGCATGTGGCGGAGGTGCTGGCGGAGGGACTGGGAGAGGCACCGGGGGACGTGCTGGGGAAGGGACCGGGGGGCGGGCCGGGGGGCGGGCCGGGGGAGAGATGAGGAGCGGTGGGGGGAGGGGCGAGAACCGGCGGTGCGGGTGTGGTCGTCCGTCTCGTCGTGCTGCAAGAGCAGCCCGACCGGCGCCCGGCGCCCGGCGCCCAGCACCCCCGACTCTCCGAGGAACCCCCGTATGAGCCTGCGTGTCCAGCCCATCACCCGTGAAGAACATCTGGCGTTCGTCGCGTCCCGCCCGTCCGCCAGCCATATGCAGGTGCCTTCCTGGGGTGATGTGAAGCCGGACTGGCGGGCGGAGAGCCTCGGTTGGTACGACGAGGGCGACGGCGGCGCACGGGGCGGTCGGCTGGTCGGGGCGGGGCTCGTGCTGTTCCGGCCCCTGCCGAAGCTGAAGCGGTACCTCGCGTACCTCCCCGAGGGCCCGGTCATCGACTGGTACGTGCCGGACCTCGACCGCTGGCTGGACCCGATGCTGGCGTACCTCAAGGCGCGCGGGGCGTTCTCGGTGAAGATGGGCCCGCCCGTGGTCGTACGGCGATGGAGCGCGGACGCGGTCAAGACGGCGATCGCCGACCCGGGCGCGCACCGCCTGCGGGACGTGACCGCGACCGCCCACGAGCCGCGCGCCTTCGACGTCGCGGACCGGCTGCGCCGGATGGGCTGGCAGCAGACCGAGCCGGCCGGCGAGGACGGGTTCGCGGCCGGACAGCCGCGCTAGGTCTTCCAGGTCCCGCTGGCCGGACGGACCGTGGACGACCTCCACCGCGGCCTCAACCAGCAGTGGCGCCGCAACATCAAGAAGGCCGAGAAGGCCGGCGTGAAGGTGGTGCAGGGCGGCTACCACGACCTGCCGGCCTTCTACACCCTCTACACCGAGACCGCGGCACGCGACCGCTTCATCCCGCGCCCCCTCCCGTACTTCCAGCGCATGTGGACCGCGCTGACCGCCGAGGACCCCCACCGGATGCGGCTCTACCTCGCCCACCACGGGGGCGAAGTGCTGTCCGCCGCGACGATGCTGACGGTCGGGACCCACGTCTGGTACTCCTACGGGGCCTCCACGAGCCGTCGCCGCGAGGCCCAGCCCAACAACGCCGTCCAGTGGCGCATGCTGACCGACGCCCATGCGCGCGGCGCCGAGGTCTACGACCTGCGGGGCATCACGGACACCCTGGAGGACTCCAACCACCTCCTCGGCCTGCTCCGCTTCAAGGTCGGTACGGGCGGCGAGGCGGCGGAGTACCTGGGCGAATGGGACTTCCCGCTGAACCGCCTGCTGCACAAGGCGCTCGACCTCTACATGGCGCGCCGCTGACGTACAACCAGCACCCAGGTTTCGTGGCCAACACCCAGGATTTCCCCAGCTATTCACAGCCGCTGTTTGCTGCGCCGTGAGATGAGAACCGTGTAAGTTTCTCGATGTCAGGCGGAAAAGATTTCTCAGGTGACGACCAGAAATCCCCGCCCGTAAGCGTAAAGAATTCTCGCGAGCTATTCGAGCTATTCGAGCTGTTCGCACCACGCACTACGAACTCTCAAGGAGTCGGAATGAGCTTCAAGAAGCTGGCCCCGCTGCCCCCGAAGCCCAAGTCGAAGCTGCTCCCGCCCCCGCCGAAGCCCAAGCCGAAGCCGAAGCACGCGCCGAAGCCGCCCAGGGTCGACGGCAAGTGATCCAGCGGTGAGAAAGAGGGCCGATGGTGCACCATCGGCCCTCTTCGCATGCCGCCTCCCGTAATTCCGGCGAGCCGCGGCGATATGGAGCGAGATGTGGAGCGAGGGTGGTAATTCCGCATTCCGGTACCCGGCCGGTGAATTCATCGTGCCTTTGGTCACGGTTATAGGAGGGGTATCGCATGCACCCGCAGCAAAGCGAACACGGCGCGTACGCGGACTATGAAGACGGCGACGGTCACGGCGACGGCGGCCGCGACGGCGACGGCGACGGTGACTTCGAGGGGAGCCAGGACCCCGACACCCCGTCCATCCCCGCCCGCGTCGCCTTCCGGCGCTTCTGGCCCATGACCAAGGGGCTTCGGGGCTTTCTGCTGATCGTCTGGCTGTGCACGGTGCTGAACGCGCTCACCGAGACCGTCGCCATCCTGCTCTTCAGCGACCTCACCGACCACGCCCTGCAACAGGGTTCGCTGGACGCGTTCTGGAGCCCGGCCGCCCAGTGGCTGGGCGTCGCCGTGGCCGGCGCGGCCGTCGGCTTCGCGGGCAACTCCCTCGCCGCATGGGCCACGGAACGCTTCGTGATGCGGCTGCGCGAGCACGTTTTCGACCACGTCCAGCAACTGCCGCCGCACTTCTTCCAACGCCACCGGCAGGGCGATCTGCTGTCCAGGCTGACCGCCGACGTCGAGGCGATCGAACAGATGGTCGTGTCCGCGATGGTGGGCGCGGCGTCCGCGGCCTTCAGCGCGCTCTTCTACGCGGCGGCGGCGTTCTGGCTGCGCTGGGACCTGGCGGCGGCGACCTTCGTCCTCGCACCGCTGTTCTGGCTGGCGGCCCGACGCTTCTCCGGCAGCATCAAGTCCGTCTCGCGCGAGGGCCGGGTCGCCGACGGCGCGATCACCTCGGTCGTGGAGGAGTCCCTCGGCAACATCGTCCTCACCCAGGCCTATGACCGCCGGGACGCCGAACGCCGGCGGCTGAACCAGGAGGCGGGCGCCTGGTTCCGGGCCGCGGTCCGCTCGACCCGCCTCAACGAGCTGTACGAGCAACTCGTCCAGGTCATCGAGACGGTGTGCGTGCTGGCGGTGATCGGCCTCGGCGTGTGGGAGATCTCCACCGGCCGTATGACGCTCGGTCAGCTCCTCGCGTTCGCCGCCTTCCTCGGCTATCTCTACCCGCCCGTCCGCGGCCTGGCCCAGCTCGGCCTCACGGTCACGGCGGCCACGGCGGGGGCCGAGCGTCTGATCGAGATCCTCGACGTCCGGCCCGCGGTGGCGGACCCCGCGCGCACGTCGGAGAGCATCGGCCGCCCCGACGGCTCGGTGGAGGTGCGGGACGTCTCCTTCCGCTACCCGGGCGCGGACAAGGCGGCCCTGGAAGGGCTGTCCTTCGCGGTCCGCCCCGGCGAGCTGGTGATCATCACCGGCCCGAGCGGTGCGGGCAAGTCCACGGTCTCCAAACTCCTCCTGCGCTTCTACGACCCGGACGCGGGCTCCGTCCTCCTGGACGGCGTACCGCTGAACGCGTTCCCGCTGGCCCGACTGCGCGAGTACGTCACGCTGCTGCCGCAGGAGACCCTGGTCCTGCACGACACCGTTCGCGCGAACATCGCCTGCGGCCGCCCCGGCGCCAGCGAGCACGCGATCGTCGAGGCGGCGAAGGCGGCCGACGCGCACGCGTTCATCACCGGGCTGCCCGACGGATACGACACCCGGGTCGACCCCAACTCCGCCCGGCTGTCCGGCGGCCAGCTCCAGCGCCTCGCCATCGCCCGGGCCATCCTGCGTGACGCGCCGGTCCTGGTCCTGGACGAACCGACGACGGGCCTGGACGCGATGGCCGCCCGCCGTGTGGTCAGGCCGCTGCGCCGCCTGATGGCGGGCCGTACGACGATCATGATCACGCACGATCTGAACCTGGCCCCCGACGCGGACCGCATCCTGGTCGTCGACCACGGCCGCATCGTGGAAACGGGCCGCCACGACGACCTCCTGTCCCGCGCGGGCGCCTACGCCCGCCTGCACCGCTCCCAGAACAACGCCCTCATGGACACGGGCGAGCTACGACTGCCGCTGTTCACGGGCCCGGAGGGGCGCGCCGAGCAGTTCGCGTACGGGACCGCGCACGGCGCCACGCCCGGGGCGGTTCCCGGTACCGCACCCGGCGCCGTTCCCGGTACCGCGTACGGCGCCGGGCACGGGACCGCGTACGCAGCCGTTCCCGGCACCGTGTACCAAGCGGCACCCGGCACCGCGTACGCAGCCGTCCCCGGCACCGCGCACCATGCCGCAAACGGGAACGCGTACGGAACCTCGGACCAAGTCGCGTACGGAACCTCGGACCAAGTCGCGTACGGAACCTCGAACCAAGCCGCGTTCGGAACCTCCTACGGAGCCGCAGGCGGAATCCCGACGGACCCCCCGTACAGCGCCCCGTACAACTCCCCGCACAGCCCCCCGTACGGATTCACCGCCGACGTTCCGTCCGACTTCCCCGTCACACTCCCCGGCGGTCGCCCCCTCTTCCGCGACGAGGTGCCCTGGCACGGCGTCTGAGGCCACCGGCTCCCGGGACCATGGGCTCTCGGCATTCGAGACAGGCCCATAAAGGGTTCACACGCCTGACAGGAGTCCACTACCCTGGACTGAGCAGTGCAGCGTGATGAACGAACCCTGTGTTGAGTCCCCTGGAAGGCCCCGTGAACAACCCCAGCGCCGTCCCGTCCCCGGCGGCTCCTCCCGTCGTTCCCGCGACGGACCACGTACCCACGGCGGGCGGCGGCCCCGGTCGCCGGGGCGCCCTCGGGCCCGTCGGACTGGTCCTCGCCGGAGGCATCTCCGTGCAGTTCGGCGGCGCGCTCGCGGTGACCCTGATGCCGCGGGCCGGGGCGCTCGGCGTCGTCACCCTGAGGCTGGTCGTGGCCGCGATCGTGCTGCTGGTGGTGTGCCGGCCCAGGCTGCGCGGGCACTCGCGCGCCGACTGGGGCACCGTCGTCGTCTTCGGCATCACGATGGCCGCGATGAACGGCCTCTTCTACCAGTCGGTCGCCCGCATCCCCCTGGGCCCCGCCGTCACGCTCGAGGTGCTCGGCCCGCTCGCGCTCTCCGTCATCGTCTCCCGCCGCGCCCTGAACCTCGTCTGGGCGGGCCTCGCCCTCGGCGGCGTCTTCCTGCTCGGCGGCGGCGGCTTCAGCGACCTCGACCCCGTCGGCGTCGCCTTCGCCGTGTCCGCGGGCGCCATGTGGGCGGCGTACATCGTCTTCAGCGCGCGCACGGGCCGCCGCTTCCCGCAGGCCGACGGGCTGGCGCTCGCGATGGTGGTCGCGGCGGTGCTGTTCGTGCCGCTGGGGATCGCCGAGTCCGGTACGAAGCTGCTGGCGCCGACCACGCTCGGGCTGGGCGCCGCCGTGGCCGTACTGTCCTCGGTCCTCCCCTACACCCTCGAACTGCTCGCCCTGCGCCGCCTGCCCGCCTCCACCTTCGCCATCCTGATGAGCCTGGAGCCGGCCGTCGCGGCGACCGCGGGCTTCCTCGTCCTGCACCAGTCGCTGTCCGTCCTGGAGTCCCTCGCGATCGCGCTCGTCATCGCGGCGAGCATGGGGGCGGTACGGACGCAGGTGGGCCGGGGCAAGGCGCTGCCGCCGGACGCCTGAACGGAGGTCGGCGGCGGGCGGTCTCCTGGCACATCCGGCACACTCCTGATGGGGGCGTAGGCGGATGAAAAGGCTGTACTGGCAGGTAACGACTGATATCGGCTGATACCTGGTCAGTGTCGGCCGATACCGGCCGGTACCGGCGCAGAGGCTCCGTCAGGAGGACCCATGACGACCGACCGGAACAAGACGGCCGAGCGGGACACCACCCACAAGCCCTTGAGGGTCACGGCCCGGGGAAGGGCCGTCCTGGCCGACCCCCGGCTCAACCGGGGAACCGCGTTCACCGATGAGGAGCGCCGGGCCCTGGGCCTGGTCGGCCTCGTGCCGCCGCGCGTGCTCACCCAGGACGAGCAGGCCGACCGCGCCTATGCCCAGTTCCGGGAGCAGCCCGGCGACCTGGCCAAGAACGTCTACCTGACGGCCCTCCACGACCGCAACGAGGTGCTGTTCTACCGGCTGGTCGGCGACCACCTCGAGGAGATGCTGCCCATCGTCTACACCCCCACCGTGGGCACGGCCATCAAGCGCTACAGCTACGAGTACCGGCGCCCCCGTGGGATCTACCTGTCCGTGAACGCCCCCGACGACATCGAACGCTCCCTGCGCGCCGCCGGCCTCGGCGCCGACGACGTCGACCTGATCGTCGCCACCGACGGCGAGGGCATCCTCGGCATCGGCGACTGGGGCGTGGGCGGCATCGACATCGCCGTCGGCAAGCTCGCCGTCTACACCGCCGCCGCCGGCGTCGACCCGCGCCGCACCCTGCCCGTCATGCTCGACGTCGGCACCAACCGCCAGGAGCTCCTCGACAGCCCCCTCTACCTCGGCAACCGGCACCCCCGCGTCGACCGCGACACCTACGACGCCTTCATCGACGCCTACGTCACCGCCGCGACGAAGCTGTTCCCCCGCGCTCTGCTGCACTGGGAGGACTTCGGACCCGCCAACGCCCGCCGCATCTTCAACCACTACCGCGACGACGTCTTCACCTTCAACGACGACATCCAGGGCACCGGCGCAGTCAACCTCGCCGCCGTCCTCTCCGGCGCCAAGGCCGGTGACCTGCCCCTGCGCGACCACCGGATCGTCGTCCTCGGCGCGGGCAGCGCCGGTATCGGCGTCGCCGACCAGCTCCGGGACGCCCTCGTCGCCGAAGGGCTCTCGTCCGACGAGGCCACCGCCCGCTTCTGGTGCGTCGACCGCTACGGCCTGCTCACCGCCGACCAGGGCGACAAACTCCGCGACTTCCAGGTGCCGTACGCCCGTCCCGCCGACGAGGTGTCCGACTGGCAGCGCGACGACGACCTGCCCGGCATCCCGCTCGACGAGGTGGTCCGCCGGGTCCATCCGACCATCCTCATCGGCACCTCCGGCCAGGGCGGCGCCTTCACCGAGACCGTCGTCCGCGAGATGGCCGCACACACCCCGCGCCCGATCATCCTGCCCATGTCCAACCCCACCGACCTCGCCGAGGCCAAGCCCGCCGACCTGCTCGCCTGGACCGACGGCAAGGCGCTCGTCGCCACGGGCAGCCCCTTCGACCCGGTGGAACTCAACGGCACGACCTACCGGATCGGCCAGGCCAACAACGCCCTGATCTTCCCGGGCCTGGGGCTGGGCGCCATCGTCGCCCGAGCCACCCGGGTCACCGACCGCATGCTCCGCGCGGCGGCCGACGCGGTCGCGAACCAGACGGACGTGACGGACCCGGGCGCGCCCGTGCTGCCACCCGTCCGCGACCTCCGCGAGACCTCTTTCGCCGTGGCCGTGGCGGTGGCCCGAGCGGCGGCGGAGGACGACGTCGCCCGAGCCGGCACCGACGACATCGAGGCGGCGGTACGGGCGGTGACGTGGGAGCCGGTCTATCCGCCGGTCCAGGCGGTGTGACGGGCGGACACGGCCCGTCCAGGCGGTGTGACGGGCGAACGCGGCCGGTCCAGGCGGTGTGACGGGCGAACGCGGCCGGTCCAACCGTTGTGACGGGCGAACACCGCCCGTCCAGGCGGTGTGACGGGCGGACGCGGTGAACGCGTTGCGGGCAACAAATTCATGCAAGCATGCTTGATTGTTTCTGACCCCGCTGCCATGCTCCCCCCATGTCCGATCCGACACGCGTGCTCGACGACCTGCGTGCGGAGAGCGAGGAACTCGACCGGCTGGTAGCCGAGTTGAGCCCAGAGCAATGGGCCCTCGCGACCCCCGCCCCGCGCTGGACCATCGCCCATCAGATCGCCCACCTGGCCTGGACGGACCACTCCGCCCTGCTCGCGGTCACGGACGAGGACGCCTTCCGCGCGCTGGTCGACAAGGCCCTCACCGCACCGGAGTCGTTCGTGGACGAGGGGGCGGACCAAGGCTCCCGACTCCCGTGCGCCGAACTGGTGAAGCGATGGCGCGAGAGCCGCGCCGCCCTCGACCGCGCCCTGCGCGAGGCGCCGCCCGGCGCCCGCTTCCCCTGGTACGGACCGCCCATGTCCGCCGCCTCCATGGCGACGGGCCGGCTCATGGAGACCTGGGCCCACGGCCAGGACGTAGCCGATGCGCTGGGTGTGGTCCGCACCCCCACCGACCGGCTGAAGCATGTGGCCCGCATCGGTGTGCGCGCACGGGACTTCGCCTTCGGTATCCATGGGCTCCCCGTCCCCGCCGCCGACGCCATCCGGGTCGAACTCACCGCGCCCACCGGCGAGGGCGAGTTGTGGACGTACGGCCCCGAAGACGCCCCCCAGCGCGTCACCGGCCCCGCCCTCGACTTCTGCCTCCTGGTCACCCAGCGAGCCCATCGCGCCGACCTCGCCGTACGGGCGACCGGCCCCGACGCCGACCGCTGGCTCGACATCGCCCAGGCCTTCGCGGGGCCACCCGGCACCGGCCGCCCCGGGAAGGGAACGGCAGAGTGACCGAGCCGACCGCCCCGCTGCGCATAGGCAACTTCTCCGGCTTCTACGGCGACCGTTTCGACGCCCTCCACGAGATGCTCACCGGCGGCGAACTGGACGTCCTGACCGGCGACTACCTCGCCGAGCTGACCATGCTCATCCTCGGCCGCGACCGCCTGAAGGACCCCACCGCCGGTTACGCCCGCACCTTCCTCCGCCAGCTCGAGGGCTGCCTCGGCCTCGCCCACGAGCGGGGCGTGCGGATCGTCACCAACGCGGGCGGCCTCAACCCCGCCGGACTCGCCGACGCCATCCGGAACCTGGCCGGACGCCTCGGCATCCCCACCCGCGTCGCCCACGTGGAGGGCGACGACCTCACCGCCGCGCACCCGGGCAGCCTCGCCGCCCACGCCTACCTCGGCGGCTTCGGCATCGCCGCGTGTCTGCGCGAGGGCGCCGACATCGTGGTCACCGGGCGGGTGACCGACGCGGCCCTGGTCACCGGGCCCGCCGCCGCCCACTTCGGCTGGCAGCCGGGGGAGTACGACCGGCTGGCGGGCGCCGTCGTCGCCGGGCACGTGCTGGAGTGCGGGGCGCAGGCCACCGGCGGGAACTACGCCTTCTTCCGCGACGCGGACGTCCGCCGCCCCGGGTTCCCGCTCGCGGAGATCCACGCGGACGGCACCGGCGTCATCACCAAGCACCCCGGCACCGGCGGCCTCGTCGACGTCGGTACGGTCACCGCCCAGTTCCTGTACGAGACGGCGGGCGCCCGGTACGCGGGCCCCGACGTCACCGCCCGCCTCGACACCGTACGGCTCACCCAGGACGGCCCCGACCGCGTCCGCGTCGAGGGCGTACGCGGCGAGGCCCCGCCCCCGGCCCTCAAGGTCGGCCGCAACCGGCTCGGCGGCTTCCGCAACGAGGTCGTCTTCGTCCTGACCGGTCTCGACATCGAGGCCAAGGCCGCGCTCGTACAGGCGCAGCTGACCGACGCGCTCGCCAAGTCCCCGCCCGGCGAGGTGCGGTGGGACCTCGTGCGCACCGACCGGCCCGACGCCGACACGGAGGAGACGGCCAGCGCCCTCCTCCGCCTCGTCGTCCGCGACCCGGACCAGGAGGCCGTCGGCCGCGCCCTGAGCGGGGCTGCCATTGAGCTGGCGCTGGCCAGTTACCCCGGTTTCCATGTGCTGGCACCCCCGGGGAAGGGCGCTCCCTATGGCGTCTTCGAGGATGTGTACGTCCCCCATGGCGCCGTCGACCATGTGGCCGTCCTCTACGACGGACGCCGTATCCCTGTGTCCCCGGCCCAGGACACCCTCGTACTCCACGACGTGGCGGAGCCGCCGCTGCCCGAGGCCCCGCCGCCGGGACCGACGCGCCGCGCCCCGCTGGGACTGGTCGCCGGAGCCCGCAGCGGGGACAAGGGCGGGAACGCCAACGCCGGTGTCTGGGTGCGCACGGAGGACGCCTGGCGGTGGCTCGTCCACGAGCTGACCGTCGACCGCTTCCGGGACCTGCTCCCCGAGTGCCGCCCGCTGCCCGTCGTGCGCCACGTCCTGCCGAACCTCCGCGCCCTCAACTTCACCGTCGAGGGCATCCTCGGCGAAGGCGTCGCCGCCCAGCACCGCTTCGACCCGCAGGCCAAGGGCCTCGGCGAATGGCTCCGCTCCCGCCACCTGGACATACCGGAGGCACTCCTGTGACGGTCCTCGCATCCGCGCTCGACACCACGGGCCCCGAGTACGCGGCGAACCGTGAAGCCATGCTCGGCAAACTCGCCCAACTGACCGCCGAGCACGCCAAGGCGCTGGCCGGCGGCGGTGAGAAGTACGTCGCCCGGCACCACAAGCGCGGCAAACTGCTCGCCCGTGAGCGCATCGAGCTGCTGCTCGACCCCGACACGCCCTTCCTCGAGCTGTCGCCGCTCGCCGCCTGGGGGAGCGAGTACGCGGTCGGTGCCTCGCTCGTCACCGGGATCGGTGTCGTCGAGGGCGTCGAGTGCCTGATCACCGCGAACGACCCGACCGTGCGCGGCGGCGCCAGCAACCCCTGGAGCCTGAAGAAGGCCCTGCGCGCCAACGACATCGCGTACGCCAACCGCCTGCCCTGCATCAGCCTCGTGGAGTCGGGCGGCGCCGATCTGCCGTCCCAGAAGGAGATCTTCATCCCCGGCGGCGCGATCTTCCGCGACCTCACCCGGCTGTCGGCGGCCGGGATTCCGACGGTCGCCGTCGTCTTCGGGAACTCGACCGCGGGCGGCGCGTACATCCCCGGGATGTCCGACCACGTGATCATGGTCAAGGAACGGGCGAAGGTGTTCCTCGGCGGGCCGCCCCTGGTGAAGATGGCCACCGGCGAGGAGAGCGACGACGAGTCCCTGGGCGGCGCCGAGATGCACGCGCGCGTGTCGGGTCTCGCCGACTACCACGCCGTCGACGAGCAGGACGCCCTGCGGCAGGCCCGTCGGGTCGTGGCCCGGCTCAACCACCGCAAGGCGTACGGCGATCCGGGCCCCGCCGTCCCCCCGAAGTACGACGAAGACGAACTCCTGGGGATCGTGCCCGGCGACCTGAAGGTGCCGTTCGACCCGCGTGAGGTCATCGCGCGCGTGGTCGACGGCTCCGACTTCGACGAGTTCAAGCCCCTCTACGGGACGAGCCTCACCACCGGCTGGGCGACCCTCCACGGCTATCCCATAGGGATACTCGCCAACGCCCAGGGCGTGCTCTTCAGCCAGGAGTCCCAGAAGGCCGCCCAGTTCATCCAGCTCGCCAACCAGCGCGACATCCCGCTCCTCTTCCTGCACAACACCACCGGCTACATGGTCGGCAAGGAGTACGAGCAGGGCGGCATCATCAAGCACGGCGCCATGATGATCAACGCGGTGTCCAACTCGAAGGTCCCGCACCTCTCCGTCCTCATGGGAGCCTCGTACGGGGCCGGTCACTACGGCATGTGCGGGCGCGCCTACGACCCCCGCTTCCTGTTCGCCTGGCCCGGCGCCAAGTCCGCCGTCATGGGCCCCCAGCAGCTCGCCGGCGTCCTCTCGATCGTCGCCCGGCAGTCGGCCGCCGCGAAGGGGCAGCCCTACGACGAGGACGCCGACGCCGCGCTGCGCGCCATGGTGGAGCAGCAGATCGAGTCCGAGTCCCTGCCGATGTTCCTGTCCGGGCGGCTGTACGACGACGGGGTCATCGACCCGCGCGACACCCGCACCGTCCTCGGCCTGTGCCTGTCCGCGATCCACACGGCCCCCTACGAGGGCGTGCGCGGCGGCTTCGGCGTCTTCCGGATGTGAGGTCCCTCCAGTGATTGCATCTGTCCTCGTCGCCAACCGCGGCGAGATCGCCTGCCGGGTCTTCCGTACCTGCCGCGCGTCCGGAATCCGGACGGTCGCCGTGTACTCGGACGCCGACGAGAACGCCCTCCACGCGCGCGTGGCCGACGCGGCGGTACGGCTGCCGGGTGCGGCGCCCGCTCAGACGTATCTGCGCGGCGACCTGATCGTGAAGGCGGCCCTCGCGGCGGGCGCCGACGCCGTCCACCCGGGGTACGGGTTCCTGTCCGAGAACGCCGGCTTCGCGCGCGCCGTGCGGGACGCGGGGCTCGTCTGGATCGGGCCGCCGCCGGAGGCGATCGAGGCGATGGCGTCCAAGACGCGCGCCAAGAAGCTGATGGGGCTCGAGCCCCTGACGGAGGTCACGCCGCCGGACCTGCCCGTGCTGGTCAAGGCGGCCGCGGGCGGCGGCGGCCGCGGCATGCGCGTCGTGCGGGACCTCGCCGAGCTGGACGCCGAGTTGGCGGCGGCCCGCGCCGAGGCGCTGAGCGCCTTCGGGGACGGGGAGGTGTTCGTCGAGCCCTATGTGGAGGGCGGACGCCATGTCGAGGTCCAGGTGCTCGCCGACACGCACGGCACGGTGTGGGCGCTCGGCACGCGCGACTGCTCCCTGCAAAGGCGCCACCAGAAGGTGATCGAGGAGTCACCGGCCCCCGGTGTGGACGCCGAACTCACGGCGGAACTCCACGAGCTGGCGATACGCGCCGCGCGCGCCGTCGGCTACACGGGCGCCGGCACCGTCGAGTTCCTGGTCGCGGACGGGCGGGCGCACTTCCTGGAGATGAACACCCGCCTCCAGGTGGAACACCCGGTCACGGAGGCGGTCTTCGGTATCGACCTGGTCGCCCAGCAGATACGCGTCGCCGAGGGCGCGGCGCTGGAGAGCGACCCGCCACGCGCGCGTGGGCACGCGATCGAGGCCCGCCTGTACGCGGAGGACCCGTCCCGGGACTGGGCCCCGCAGACGGGCACGCTGCACCGGCTCGCCCTGCCGCGGGAAGCGGACGTCCGCCTGGACACGGGCTACACCGACGGCGACCCCGTCGGCGTCCACTACGACCCGATGCTCGCCAAGGCCGTCGCCCACGCCCCCACGCGCGCGGAGGCGGTGCGCACGCTGGCGGACGCCCTGGAACGGGCCGAGATCCACGGGCCGGTCACCAACCGCGACCTCCTCGTACGGTCACTGCGGCACCCGGAGTTCACGGCGGCCCGCATGGACACCGGGTTCTACGACCGGCACCTGACCGAACTGACGGCGCCCGCCCCGGACCCGTACGCCCCCTTGGCCGCCGCCCTCGCGGACGCCCACGGCCGCTCCCGGTTCGGCGGCTGGCGGAACCTGCCCTCCCAGCCGCAGACCAGGCGCTACCTGATGGCGGGCGACGAGCACGAGGCCCGCTACCACCACACCCGGCACGGCCTGACCGCCGAAGGGGTGCGCGTCGTGCACGCGGACGCCGGCCTCGTCGTCCTCGAAATCGGCGGCGTACAGCGGAAGTTCCGGGTCAGCCGCTACGGCGACCAGGTCCATGTGAACGCGACGGCCCTCACGGAACTGCCCCGCTTCCCCGACCCCGCCGCCCGCCAGGAACCGGGTTCCCTGCTCGCTCCCATGCCGGGCACCGTCGTCCGCGTCGCCGAGGGGCTCGCCGAAGGAGCCCGGGTGGAGGCCGGACAGCCCCTGCTGTGGCTGGAGGCGATGAAGATGGAACACAAGATCTCCGCGCCGACGGCGGGCACCCTCGGCGCCCTGCACGCCACCCCGGGCCAACAGGTCGAGGTAGGCACTCTGCTCGCGGTAGTACAGCGCGCCCTTTAGGGGCGCGGGACGGTGTCGATATGCGACTCCGTCGCGTGGGCCCGACCGGCCACAGACGTCCCGCACTCACCCCAGGAGCCTTCATGACCCGAGTCATCGAGACCGAAGAGCACCAGGCCCTCCGATCCGCCGTAGCCGCCCTCGGCAAGCGCTACGGACGCGAGTACCTCACCCGCGTGGTCGCCGAAGGCGATTACCCCGACGAACTCTGGTCCGAGACCGCCAAGCTCGGCTATCTCGGAGTCAACCTGCCAGAGGCGTACGGGGGCGGAGGCGGCGGCATCGCGGAACTCTCCATCGTCCTCGAAGAGCTCGGCGCCGCCGGCTGTCCGCTGCTCATGCTCGTCGTCTCGCCCGCGATCTGCGGCACGGTCATCGCCCGCTTCGGCACCGAGGCCCAGAAACAGCAGTGGCTGCCCGGGTTCGCCGACGGCAGCCGCAGCATGGCCTTCGGCATCACCGAACCCGACGCGGGCTCGAACTCCCACCGCATCACCACCACCGCCCGCCGGGACGGCACCGACTGGATCCTGAGCGGCCGCAAGGTCTTCATCTCCGGTGTCGACATCGCCGACGCCACCCTCGTCGTGGGCCGCACGGAGGACGCCCGCACGGGCCGGCTCAAGCCCTGCCTGTTCATCGTCCCGCGCGACACGGACGGCTTCGGGCGGCGGCCGATCGACATGGAACTCCACGGCGCGGAGAAGCAGTTCGAACTGACCCTCGACGATGTGCGGCTGCCCGCGGACGCGCTCGTCGGCGACGAGGACGCCGGTCTGCTCCAGCTGTTCGCCGGCCTCAACCCGGAGCGCGTGATGACGGCCGCGTTCGCCATCGGCATGGGCCGCTTCGCGCTCTCCAGGGCCGTCGAGTACGCCCGCGACCGCAGCGTCTGGAAGCAGCCCATCGGCGCCCACCAGGCCATAGCCCACCCGCTGGCCCAGGCCCACATCGACCTCGAACTGGCCCGCCTGATGATGCAGAAGGCCGCCCACCTGTACGACTCCGGGGACGACGTCGCCGCCGGGGAGGCCGCCAACATGGCCAAGTACGCGGCCGGCGAGGCCTGTGTGAAGGCCGTCGACCAGGCCGTGCACACCCTCGGCGGCAACGGGCTCACCCGCGAGTTCGGGCTCGCCTCGCTCATCACGGCCTCGCGCGTGGCACGGATCGCCCCGGTCAGCCGGGAGATGATCCTCAACTACGTTTCCCACCAGACCCTGGGCCTGCCGAAGTCCTACTGAGACCATCCGAGCCGTACGACGTATCGACACACGCCGAGCCGTACGAGGAGGAACCGTGTTCCGCAGCGAGTACGCAGACGTCCCGCCCGTCGAACTCCCCATCCACGAGGCGGTGCTGGGCCGGGCCGCGGAGTTCGGGGAGGCACCCGCCCTCGTCGACGCAGTGGACGGCACCACCCTCACGTACGAACAACTGGACCGGTTCCACCGGCGGATCGCCGCGGCGCTGGCCGAGGCGGGCGTCCGCAAGGGCGACGTCCTCGCCCTGCACAGCCCGAACACCATCGCCTTCCCGACGGCGTTCTACGCCGCCACGCGCGCGGGCGCGTCGGTCACCACCGTGCACCCGCTCGCCACGGCGGAGGAGTTCGCCAAGCAGCTGAGCGACTGCTCCGCCCGCTGGATCGTCACCGTGTCGCCGCTCCTGGACACCGCCCGCAGGGCGGCCGAACTCGCGGGCGGCGTCCGGGAGATCTTCGTCTGCGACAGCGCGCCCGGGCACCGCTCACTGATCGACATGCTGGCCACCGCCGCCCCCGAGCCGCGGGTCGACATCGACCCCGCGGAGGACGTCGCGGCCCTCCCGTACTCCTCGGGCACGACCGGCACACCCAAGGGCGTGATGCTCACCCACCGGTCCATCGCCACCAACCTCGCCCAGCTCGAACCGGCCGTGCCGACGGGGCCGGGCGAGCGCATCCTCGCCGTCCTGCCCTTCTTCCACATCTACGGCCTGACCGCCCTCATGAACGCGCCCCTCAGGCTCGGCGCCACGGTCGTCGTACTGCCCCGCTTCGACCTCGACACGTTCCTCGCGGCCATCGAGAAACACCGGATCACCCACCTGTACGTCGCCCCGCCGATCGTCCTCGCGCTGGCCAAGCACCCGGCCGTCGCGCAGTACGACCTGTCGTCCCTGAAGTACGTCATCAGCGCCGCCGCGCCCCTGGACGCCGACACCGCCGCGGCCTGCTCGCGACGCCTGGGGGTGCCCCCGGTCGGACAGGCGTACGGCATGACGGAGCTGTCACCCGGCACCCACGTGGTCCCGCTGAACGCCGTGAACCCGCCCCCGGGGACCGTCGGCAAGCTCGTCGCGGGCACGGAGATGCGCATCCTCTCCCTCGACGACCCGGACCAGGACCTGCCCGTCGGCGAGGCCGGTGAGATCGCCATCCGCGGCCCCCAGGTCATGAAGGGCTACCTGGGGCGCCCGGAAGCCACCGCCGCGATGATCGACGAGGACGGCTGGCTGCACACCGGGGACGTCGGGCGCGTGGACGCCGACGGCTGGCTGTTCGTCGTCGACCGCGTCAAGGAACTCATCAAGTACAAGGGCTTCCAGGTCGCCCCCGCCGAGCTGGAGGCGCTCCTGCTGACCCACCCGAAGATCGCGGACGCCGCCGTCATCGGCGTCTACAACGACGACAACAACGAGGTCCCGCACGCCCACGTGGTGCGCCAGCCGTCCGCGGCCGACCTCTCCGCGGGCGAGGTGATGATGTACGTCGCCGAACGCGTCGCCCCCTACAAACGGATCCGGCACGTCACCTTCCTCGACGAGGTGCCCCGGGCCGCCTCCGGGAAGATCCTCCGACGACAGCTGCGAGACCTGCGGGAGCACTCATGACTCTGATCGGCATCACGCGCGCGCGGGGCATCGCGACCCTCGCCCTGGACTCGCCCGGCAACCGCAACGCGCTCTCGGCCGACCTGGTCACCGAACTCGCCGACGCCCTCACCGCGTGCGGCAAGGACCCCGACGTACGCGCCGTCGTCCTCACGCACTCCGGGAACACCTTCAGCGCGGGCGCGGACCTCAGGCAGCCGCCCGACCCGGCGGCCTTCGTGGGGCTGCTGCGGGGGATCGTGGAGCTGCCGAAGCCGGTCGTCGCGCGCGTGACGGGCCATGTACGGGCGGGCGGGCTCGGCCTGCTGGGCGCCTGCGACATCGCGGCCGGCGGGCCCGGGACGTCCTTCGCGTTCACGGAGGTCCGCATCGGGGTCGCGCCCGCCGTCATCTCCATGCCGCTGCTGCCGCGCCTCGAGCCGGGGGCCGCCCGCCGCTACTACCTCACGGGGGAGCGCTTCGGCGCGGCGGAGGCCGTACGCATCGGGCTGCTGACGGCGTCCGGCGACGACGTGGACGAGACCCTGGCACCGATCCTGGACGGGCTGCGGGCGGCCGCCCCGGGAGCCCTGGCCGAGACGAAGGCACTGGTCACGGCTAGGGTGCTGGAATCCTTCGACCGGGACACCGCGGCACTGACCGCGCTCTCCGCACGGCTGTTCGCCACTGCCGAGGCCCGCGAGGGGATGACGGCCTTCCTCGAACGACGGGACCCCGCATGGGCGCTGTGAACACGGCCGACCGTGTTCCCAAGCAGGACCGCAGCCGGGCCACCCGGCAGCGCCTCCTCGAAGCCGCCGTGGCCTGCCTCGCCGAACACGGCTGGGCGGGCTCCACGGTCTCCGTCGTGGCCGAGCGCGCGGGCGTGTCACGGGGCGCCGCCCAGCACCACTTCCCGACCCGCGAGGACCTCTTCACGGCGGCGGTCGAGTACGTCGCCGAAGAGCGCTCCACGGCGCTCCGGGTGCTCTTCCCGGAGGGCGCCGCCGACCGCCGCGCCGTGGTCTCCGCGCTCGTCGACCTGTACACGGGGCCCCTGTTCCGAGCCGCCCTGCACCTGTGGGTGGCCGCGTCGAACGAGGACCAGCTCCGGCCCCGGGTCACCGAGCTGGAGGCCCGCGTCGGCCGCGAGACCCATCGCATCGCCGTCGACCTGCTGGGCGCCGACGAATCCCGGCCGGGCGTACGGGAGACGGTGCAGGGCCTGCTGGACATGGCCCGCGGCCTCGGCCTCGCCAACCTCCTCACGGACGACGCGAGCCGCCGGGACCGGGTGGTGACGCAGTGGGCGGCACTGCTGGAGGAGACGCTCGGCTGAGGGCCCGCCTCGCCTCCTCGCGAAGGGCGTTGTCAGTGGCGGCACGTAACGTGTGAATCCGGTGACGCACTGCGAGGGACAGCGGGGAGCAGGACCATGGGGGACCACTTCCAGACGATCGTCGACCTGGACGCGAGCGCCGGGGAGGCACCGGAGCTCGCCGCGCGCGTGATCGAGTGGCTCGTGACCGAGGGCATCGTCCTGGCCGAGCGGACCGACTGCGTCCTCGGCCGCCCGCTCGGTCATCCGCCGGGGCCGAACTGGCGGCGGGCGGTGGGGGAGAACCCCGACCTGGACCCGTCCGACGGTCTCGCCGTCCACACCAGGCGTACGGCTTTCGACGCCGGCCAGGGCGGCCCGGAGTCGGTGACCTGCCCGCGCTGCGGAGCGACGACGGAGCTGGCCGGCGAGGACTACGCGGACGGCGCGGACGGCGCGGACTACGAGGACGCGGCCGGGGCCGAAGACCGGTCGGAGTCGGACGAGGGCGCGGCCGACGGTGTCTGGGACCGCTTCGCCGCCGCGATCGAGGTCTGGCACGCGACCGGCGCCGCCACGGTCGCCTGCCCCGCCTGCGCGCACCCGGTCCCCCTCGCCGACTGGACGTGGAACGACGACTGCTTCGCCTTCGGCCACCTCGGATTCGAGTTCTGGAACTGGCCGGAGTTCACGTCCGGGTTCCGCGCCGACATAGCCCGCCTCCTCGACGGCCACCGCACGGCGTACGTGTGGGGCAAGTTCTGACCCGTACCTGTACCCGTACCTGTACCCGTACCCGCAGGCGTAGTTGTGCCCGTACCCGCACCCGTACAGAGACGCGACCTGTGTACGGATTGCGCCCTGCGCCCGGCTATGACCCCGGTCACATCCGTACTGCCCGCTCCGCAGTACTCTTGGCCCATGCTTCCGATGCTCGTTCGACGCCGCCACGTGGACTACGTGCGCGTCACGAGCATGGGCTGTCGGCGCTCTGCCTGACCCAGCCCCTTCGCGTGCCCGAGCCTTCGGCTCGCTCGCCTGCTTTCTGCTCTCTTCCACCGGCACCCGTGGCCCCGCCCCACCCCTCGGCGGCCGCCCGGGCACCCCGTACACCTGCGGACGCACCTCATGACGAACACGGCGACAACCCCGTCGTACCAGCGCTACCAGCAGCTCCCGATCATCGACCTCTCCGCGGCCGACCGAGGCCCGCAGGCCCGCGCGCTGCTCCACGCGCAGCTGCACAGCGCCGCCCATGACGTGGGCTTCTTCCAGCTCGTCGGGCACGGGGTCACCCAGGCCGAGACCGACGAGCTGCTGCGCGCCATGCACGCATTCTTCGCGCTGCCCGAAGCCGACCGGCTGGCGATCGACAACGTCAACTCGCCCCACTTCCGCGGCTACACGCGCACCGGCGACGAGCGCACCGGCGGCAGCCGCGACTGGCGCGACCAGCTCGACATAGGCGCCGAGCGGCCCGTACGGACACCCGGCCCCGGCGAGCCCGCGTACTGGTGGCTGGAGGGCCCGAACCAGTGGCCCGCCGCCCTGCCCGAGCTGCGCACGGCGGCCCTGGCCTGGATCGACAAGCTGAGCGCCGTCGCCCAGCGGCTCCTGCACGAGCTGCTCACCGCCATCGGCGCGCCCGCCGGCTTCTACGACCCGGTCTTCGGCGAGCACGCCCACCCGCATCTGAAGCTGGTGCGGTATCCGGGCAGCGCGGGCGACGGCGCCGACCAGGGCGTCGGCGCGCACAAGGACTACGGCTTCCTGACCCTGCTGCTCCAGGACCAGGTCGGCGGGCTCCAGGTGCAGCGCGAGGACGGGCTGTTCCACGAGGTGCCGCCGCTGCCGGGGGCCTTCGTGGTCAACCTGGGCGAGCTGCTGGAGGTCGCCACCAACGGCTATCTGCTCGCGACGAACCACCGGGTCGTGAGCCCGCCCGGCGCCACCGAGCGGTTCTCCGTGCCCTTCTTCTACAACCCCCGGCTGGACGCGCGGGTCGAGCCGCTGCCCTTCCCGCACGCCTCCACCGCGCCCGGAGTCACCGACGACCCCGCCAACCCGCTGTTCGCGGAGTACGGGCTCAACGAACTGAAGGGCAAGCTGCGCGCCCACCCGCTGGTCGCCGCCCGCCATCACGCGGAGCTGCTCACCCCCGCATGATGACGGGCACCCGCCCGGGGGACTCGGCCCGGACGGGCGCCCGTCCCCCGGTACTCAGCGCGGACGGACGCCCGTCCCCCAATACTCAGCGCGCGATGTCCTCGTAGCCCTCGATCTCCTGGGGGCCGCGCGAACCGGGGCCCACATAGCGTGCGGACGGGCGTACGAGCCGGCCCGTGCGCTTCTGCTCCAGGATGTGCGCCGACCAGCCGGCCGTGCGGGCGCAGGTGAACATCGAGGTGAACATGTGCGCCGGCACCTCGGCGAAGTCGAGCATGATCGCCGCCCAGAACTCCACGTTGGTGGCGAGGACGCGGTCGGGGCGGCGGTTGTGGAGCTCCTCCAGGGCCGCCTTCTCCAGCGCCTCGGCGATCTCGAAGCGCGGGGCGCCCAGCTCGCGGGCGGTGCGGCGGAGCACCCGCGCACGCGGGTCCTCGGCGCGGTAGACGCGGTGGCCGAAACCCATGAGGCGTTCGCCCTTGTCCAGAGCCTTCTTCACATACGCCTCGGCGTCTCCCGTCCGTTCGATCTCCTCGATCATGCCGAGGACCCGGGAGGGCGCACCGCCGTGCAGCGGTCCGGACATGGCGCCGACGGCCCCGGAGAGGGCGGCGGCGACGTCCGCGCCCGTCGAGGCGATCACACGCGCGGTGAAGGTGGAGGCGTTCATGCCGTGCTCGGCGGCCGACGTCCAGTACGCGTCGACGGCCGCCACGTGCTTGGGGTCCGGCTCGCCCCGCCAGCGGATCATGAACCGTTCGACGACGGAGTGCGCCTTGTCGATCTCGCTCTGCGGGACCATGGGCAGGCCCTGGCCGCGGGCGGACTGGGCGACGTAGGACAGGGCCATGACGGCGGCGCGGGCGAGGTCGTGGCGGGCCTGCTCGGCGTCGATGTCGAGCAGCGGTTTCAGGCCCCAGACGGGGGCGAGCATGGCGAGCGCGGACTGGACGTCGACACGGATGTCGCCGGAGTGCACGGGGATGGGGAACGGTTCGGCGGGCGGCAGGCCGGGGTTGAAGGCGCCGTCGACGAGCAGCCCCCAGACGTTGCCGAAGGAGACGTGGCCGACCAGATCCTCGATGTCGACGCCCCGGTACCGGAGTGCGCCGCCCTCCTTGTCCGGTTCGGCGATCTCCGTCTCGAACGCGATGACTCCTTCGAGTCCGGGTACGAAGTCGGACATCAGGCGGCTCCTCGTGATGTGTGCGACGGGCGGGTTCGGATGGGCACGACACGTATGGGACGGGCGGGAACGCTCTGCTGGTGTGCAACTGTCTACAGGGGTGGCCCACGGTTTCCCGCTCCCGGCTCCACGGTCGTCTCCGAAGACTCGCGGTCCGAAGCGGTCACCTCGATCTCACCCCGGTGATGCCCCGATCGGTCGGCACTCACCCAACCGGAGCGGCAGCAGCACTTTATCCCCGAGTGCCACCTTTGGGGAGAGCGTGCGGCACTCAGTGCCACCCAGTGATGAACGACACCCCGCCGGATGCCATGGCGCGTACGGCAAGATGACCACGTGACCGACCGTGACCCTATCCACGACCCCGCGGCGATGCGTGAGCACTACCGGCTGGAGGGACTCGACGAGACCGAGCTGGCCGCGCACCCGATGGATCAGTTCACCCGCTGGTTCGCGCAGGCCGCGCAGGCCGCCGCACAGGGGGTGGTGTACGAGCCGAACGCGATGGTCGTCTCCACCGCGGACGCCGACGGCCGGCCCAGTTCGCGCACGGTGCTGATGAAGCAGTACGACGAGCAGGGCTTCGTCTTCTACACCAACTACGACTCACGCAAGGCGCGCGACCTGGCCGCCAACCCGTACGTCTCGCTGCTCTTCCCCTGGCATCCGATGGCCCGCCAGGTGGTCGTCACGGGCCTCGCGCGCCGGACCGGGCGCGACGAGACGGCCGCCTACTTCCGCACCCGGCCGCACGGCTCCCAGCTCGGCGCCTGGGCCAGCGCCCAGTCCTCGGTGATCTTCTCCCGCGCCGAGCTCGACGCGGCGTACGAGCAGTTGGGCGTCCGCTACCCCGAGGGCGAGCAGGTCCCGGTCCCGCCGAACTGGGGCGGCTTCCGCATCGCCCCGCAGACGGTCGAGTTCTGGCAGGGCCGCTGGAACCGCCTCCACGACCGCCTGCGCTACGTGGCCGAGCCGGACGGATCCTGGCGGGTGGAGCGACTCAGCCCCTGAGACCCCGGCCCCCGGCGGGCGCCGCCACCGACGCCCCCGCCTCCAGCGCCGCCGCCCCCCGGAAGGTTCGTCAGCCCAGCACCGCCGCCTCTTCGGCCGGCCCGCTGGTGGTCTTCTCGATGCTCGTCTGGCCGATCCTGCAACTGGCCACGACGTACTACACCCCTCTGGTTCGTCGCCGGCGTCCGCCTCCCGCACTTCGCGCTCCCGACGGCGGTCCAGGCGATCGGGGCGGTCTTCCCCCTCACCGGCAGCCTGATGCTGGCGGCCGCGGCCGTGATCCTGCGGGTCGGGGAGTCGCGCGCCCAACGCACCGGAAAACTGAGCCTGGCGTAGACGGCGACGAACGCAGACGACCCGCGAGCTCGGGTTCCTGCGCCTGACGGCGGAGGAGCCGGCCGGACGTACCGGCGAGCTCGCGGGTCGGGTGACTGCTGGAGATTGGGCCGGCTGCGCGCTGATGTCACGCGCTGGTCCGGCACCGCACTGGATGTGGTGACGGGCCGCTAGCCCGCAGCCACCTCACGCGTCCGGTTTGCATACATCTGCCGAACCACCTCCTCTCTCGTGTACACCACACACTAAGAACCGATCGGGCATCGCTCAAGCGCTTTTTTCGAAGGTTGCCGCACGGGCTCCCGGGGCACGGGCAGGAGAGTCGGCGGAGGAGCTCCGGCGGAGGGGATCCGGCGTACAACGTTTCGTCCAATCTTTCGGGAACAGGATGTGGGCTGGGTCACGTTCCAGTTGAATGAAGGCGAGTGAGCGAACTGACGCGCCGTACGTGCGGACGCAGCCTGCAGGGGGTCCAGGTGAGTGCTTCCCGGCGTAGTGGGACCACCGACGAGCTGGGGCCCGACGGGCCCGATCCCGAGCGGGACGGGCCCGACGGGGCGGACCTGCTTGCCGCGCTCCTGGACGGGATGGACGCGGCGTTGTGCGCGTTCGATGCCGACGGCGTCGTGACGCACTGGAACCGGGAGGCCGAGCGGATCCTCGGCTGGACCGCCGCCGAGGCCGTGGGGCGCCGGGGGTTCGCCGGCTGGGCCGTACGGACCGCCGACGCCGAGGACGTCGAGGCGCGGCTGATGACCGCCATGCAGGCCCCCGGCCGTCAGGTGCACGAGTTCGCGCTGCTCACCAAGGACGGCGGCCGGGTGCTCGTACGGACCCAGTCCGCGGCCGTGCACGGGCCCGACGGGAAGCCGGCCGGGGTGTACTGCGCCTTCAGTGAGGTGCACACCCAGATCGACCTCGAGCGGTCCATCGCCCTGAGTGAGGCGCTGTTCGAGGACGCGAGCTGGGGTGTCGTGCTCGTCGACGCCGACCTGCGGCCCGCGGTGGTCAACGCGCATGCCGCGCGGGCGCTGGGCACCGGGCGCACGACGGTGCTCGGGCGGCCGCTGGGCGACCTGCTCTCCCAGGGGGTCGAGGAGCTGGAGAGCGCCCTGACCCATGTGCTCGCCGAAGGGGCGCCGCCCGCGCCCGCCGAGATGTGGGTGAGCGTGCGGACCGCCGAGGGCGAGAAGCGGCGGTGCTGGCGCAGCGGGTTCCTGCGGCTCGCCTCGCCGCTCGCCGAGGAGCCCGTACCCCTGGGTGTCGGCTGGCTCTTCCAGGACATCACCGAGGCCAAGCAGACCGAGCAGGAGGCGGCGCTGCTGCGCTTCCGCACCAACCAGCTGCACCGGGCCGCGCGGGCCGCCGCCGAGTGCGAGGACCCGGGGGAGGCGGCCACCGTCCATCTGGACTTCTCGCTCGCCGGGTTCGCGGACCACGCGTTGATCGACCGGGTGGCCGGGGGCCCGGTGGCGGACGGCGACAGGGACGGGGACGGACCGCCGGTGCGGCTCGTACGGGCCGCCGACACGCCCTCGGGGGCGCCCGGACCGAGCCTGCTCGTCGGGAAGGCGGAGCTGCCCGTGTGGTACGCGGAGGGGCATCCGGCGTTGCAGTGCGTGGAGCGGGCCGGGTCCGTGCGGGCCAGCGCGGGGGTGTCCGACGCGGAGCGGGCGCGGGAGTGGGCCATCTCGCGGCAGTGGCCCGGGGACGCGGTGCACGCGCTGTGCGCGGTGCTGCGCAGCCGGGGGCGGACGCTCGGGGTGGTGACGTTTCTGCGGGGGGCCGGGCGGAGCCAGTTCGAGCGGGCCGACGCGGTGTACGCGGAGGACGTGGCGGTACGGATCGCCGCCGCGTTGGACCTGGCCGGGCTGGCCGGGCTGGCCGGGCCGGCGGGGGAGCGGTAGGGGGTGGCCCGCGCCGACTCCGGTCGGCGCGTGGGACTCGGCCTCAGCGGCGGTAGAAGATCCTGTCGCCGTACTCGCGCATCACCCGGTCGTTCCAGTCGTGGCCGCCGTCCACGTTGCCCGACCGCAGGAGCGGGGGTTCGATGCCGCGGTCGGCCAGCGTGCCCGCGGCCGTGGCCATGACCGCCTGGAGCAGAGCCGTCGTGACGACCGTCGACGCGGGGGCGAAGGGGGCCTCGATCGTGTCCAGGGTGAGCTCCGCGTCGCCCACCGCGATCCTCGAGTCGAGGACGATGTCGCAGTGGTCCTTCAGATACGTGCCGGAGACGTGGCGTGACCTGGTCTGCGAGGCGTAGGCCACGGAGGTCACGCCGATGACCTTGACCCCGAGCGCACGGGCGTTCATCGACATTTCCACAGGGAGGGCGTTGCGGCCGGAGAGCGAGATGATCACCAGTACGTCGCCGGAGCGGACCGGGCTCGAGTCGAGGACGGCGCTCGCGAGGCCGTCGACGCGCTCCAGGGCGGAGCCCAGGGTGGCCGGCATGACATCGACGCCGACGACGCCGGGGACGGCGAGAAGGTTCATCAGGGCCAGGCCGCCCGCGCGGTAGACGAGGTCCTGCGCGGCGAGGGAGGAGTGCCCGGCGCCGAAGGCGAACAGGCGGCCCCCGTCGGCGACCGTGTCGGCGATGAGGGTGCCGGCGGCCGCGATGGGCTCGGCGTCCTCGTCCCGCACGCGCTGGAGCAGGCCGATCGCGGCGTCGAGGAACTGCTCGGCCAGCTTGCTCTCGCTCATCGGCGAAGCCCCTTCGAAGTCTCGTCAGCGTCGACGCGTCGCGGATCACGTTGCGGTCTGGACCAGCGCGCTGTCAATACGGCCCGCGGGCCCGTACAGCCGCAGAAGGCGGTCTTGACCGTGTGGTTGCGACGGCGCGGCACGGTTGTCAGTGGTATGCGTCAGAATTGAATCCAGGGCCAGCGCACGCGCCGGAAGCCGTCGAGTCTCCGGCAGAGCTAATCGAGGGGCACGAATGTCCGGACTGATCGACACCACGGAGATGTATCTCCGCACCATCCTCGAGCTGGAGGAGGAAGGCGTGGTCCCCATGCGCGCCCGCATCGCCGAGCGGCTCGACCAGAGCGGGCCGACGGTGAGCCAGACCGTGGCGCGGATGGAGCGCGACGGCCTGGTGGCGGTGGCCAGCGACCGCCACCTGGAGCTCACGGAGGAGGGCAGGCGGCTCGCCACGCGCGTGATGCGCAAGCACCGCCTCGCGGAGTGTCTCCTCGTCGACGTGATCGGTCTGGAGTGGGAGCAGGTGCACGCCGAGGCGTGTCGCTGGGAGCACGTGATGAGCGAGGCGGTCGAGCGCCGCGTCCTGGAGCTGCTGCGCCACCCGACCGAGTCGCCGTACGGGAACCCGATCCCGGGCCTGGAGGAGCTGGGCGAGAAGGACGGCGCGGACCCGTTCCTCGACGAGGGCATGGTGTCGCTGGCCGAGCTGGACCCGGGCGCGGACGGCAAGACCGTGGTCGTGCGGCGCATCGGCGAGCCGATCCAGACGGACGCGCAGCTGATGTACACGCTGCGGCGGGCGGGCGTGCAGCCCGGCTCCGTGGTCAGCGTGACGGAGTCGCCGGGCGGCGTCCTCGTGGGCAGCGGCGGCGAGGCGGCCGAGCTGGAGGCGGACGTGGCCTCCCACGTCTTCGTCGCGAAGCGCTGACCCGGGGCGGCCCGCGGCGGCATCGGACGCTCCCGGTGTCCGAACCGACCGCGCTTTGCGCGTAGTTGACCGTCTGTTGACTGTGCGGAATCGCAGCGCATCTCCGGGTTGCGTGCAAGTCTGTCCCTGTGCGGGAAGGGGGCGGGCATATGCGCCGCAGAAGTGTCGAGGGCCCCGGCGCCCTAAGGCGCCGGGGCCTGTCCTCCCCCGTGCTGACCCGGAGCCCCGAGCTCCCAGGGTCATTCCCCGCGGACCGTTTTCCCCGAGCGGTCCGCCCCCCGTTGAAGATCTCCCCTCGGCGACGGCGAACAATCCCCGGGAGAGGTCACTCGAACGAGGGGTGTTGTCGCCAGAAGCAGCATTTTCGAATAGCTATTCGATAGCGTGAGGGGTGTGGGGGGCATGAGGGTGACGAACCCCGCGAGGCGCGCGCTGTAACAACCGGCGCGAGTAGTAATGGCGCGAGCAGTGAGCAGCAACCAGCAGGAGCAGCGGAACGACAGCGGCAGAACAGCCGTACGACAGCCGTACGACAGCGGTGGACCGGTCGGCTCGACGCGGGAGCGAGCGGTCCGAGCGGAGCCAGGGGGGTGCCAGGACTATGGTGCGGCGCATCGATGTGACCGGTGCGGGCGGCGTACGCCTCGCGGCCTGGGAGTTCGCCGATCCTCCCAAGAACGGGGAGAGCGAGCGAACGCCGGGCGTGCTGTTACTGCACGGCCTGATGGGCCGAGCATCACACTGGGCGTCGACCGCCCGCTGGCTCTCCGAGCGGCACCGGGCCGTCGCCCTCGACCAGCGAGGCCACGGCCAGAGCGGGAAGCCGCCAGAGGCGGCCTACACCCGTGAGGCCTACGTCGAGGACGCGGAGGCCGCCCTGGAACAGCTGGGTCTCGCCCCGACCGTCCTCATCGGTCACGCCATGGGCGCCCTGACCGCCTGGCAGCTCGCCGCCAAGCGCCCCGACCTGGTCTGCGGTCTGATCATCTGCGACATGCGGGCGTCCGCGCTCGGTGCCGCCTCCCAGCGCGAGTGGGAGGACTGGTTCAAGGCCTGGCCCGTCCCCTTCGCCACGCTGGCCGACGTACGCAAGTGGTTCGGCGAGGACGACCCCTGGGTGGAGCGTCCGAACCCGTCGCGCGGCGAGTTCTACGCCGAGGTGATGCACGAGTCCGACGACGGCTGGCGTCCCGTCTTCGAACCGGAGCAGATGCTGAAGTCCCGCCAGACCTGGGTGTACGACGCGCACTGGGAGGAGCTGGCACAGGTCCGCTGCCCGGCGCTGGTGGTCCGGGGCCTGGACGGCGAGCTGGGCCGGGCCGAGTCCCAGGAGATGGTGCGGGTGCTGCCGTACGGGCAGTACGCGGAGGTGGCCGAGGCGGGCCACCTCGTGCACTACGACCAGCCGGAGGCGTGGCGCGCAGCGATCGAGCCGTTCCTGGACGGAGTCCTGGCGCCTTGACCCGCACGGGCCGTGGCTGACTGGCCTGCACGGGCCGTGGCTGACTGGCCCGCACGGGCCGTGGCTGACCGGCCCGCACGGGTCCTGGCTGACTGGCCTGCACGGGACCTGTCCGACCGGCCCGCACAAGCCCCGGCCCACACTCCGGCGGCCACCGCCGGGGCCACCTCTTGCCGACCGCCGCCGGGAGTCATCCTTTGCTGACCGCCGCCAGGATCTCCGGCAGCCGCCGTGCCGTCCGTGGTGCGGCGAGCCGGAGTCCGAGCAGCGTGAGCAGGGCGCCGTACGCGGCGCCCACCGGCAGCAGCAGCCAGGTCCACTCGCCCCCGCCCGCGGCCACGTTCAGCCAGATGGTCAGGATGATGACGGGGGCGCTCAGCAGTGCCGCCGACACCATGCCGCCGAAGATCGAGATCCAGGCGAGCCCCGCCTGCCCGGGCGCGACGTTCTTGTAGCCCTCCTGCGGGATGGAGTACGGGAAGCGCGCCGACGACCACGCCCCGGTCGCCAGCATCGCCCCGAGCAGCGCGAAGGACAGCCCGAGCACCTCGGGCAGCCGGGGCCAGTCGCCGAGCATCGCGGTCGTCAGGACGCACACGAGCGTCGCGTACGGCAGGGTGATCACCAGCAGGGCGAGCGCACGCCCGCGCAGCTCGGCGTAGGCGTCCCGGGTGGACGAGATCGTCATCGCGACCATCCAGAACGCGGAGGTGTCCTGCCCGAACTGGTTGTACATCTGGATGCCGAGCATTCCGGCCGCGAAGCACGCGAAGTAGATCGAGCCGGTGCCCTGGAGCGCGTTGAACACCGGCACGATCAGCCCGATGGCCAGCGACGTCGCCCAGGCCGCCTTGGTCTTGGGATCGCGCCAGACATAGCGCAGGCTGCGCTCCATGACGGTCCCGGTGCGGCCCGCGGGCAGCAGCCGGCCGAGCCCCGAGGACCGCCCCGCCCTGTCCCGCCCGGGTTCGGCGGCCTGGAGTGTCGACCCGTCCGGCGAGGTCATCAGCCTGGTCAGACTGCGCGACCAGAGCGCGAGCAGGCCCACCAGCGCCAGGGCGCTCAGCACGAGTTGGGCGACACCGGCCCCGTACCAGCCCCGGCTCACCGAGTCGACCGCGCCGATCGCCGCCGCCGGCGGCACCCAGCGCAGTACGTCCGCCGCCGGGTCGAGCTGTGACAGCCCGCCGGCCGACCCCAGTCGCTGCGCCCCGAAGTTGACGAGCTGCGCGCCGATCGCGACCACCAGTCCGCTCAGCACCGCCAGATCGCGGCCCTTGCGGCTGCTCAGCAGACGGATGTTGGCGGCGGCGACGGCCCGGGCCAGCGCCACGGAGCCCAGCAGGGCCAGCGCCACGCCGACGACCGCGGTGACGCATGCGGCCGTGCCGTGCGCCACCGAGACCGCGGAACCGGCCAGCAGACACAGCGTGAACAGCGGCCCGATGCCGACCAGCGAGGCCGCGAGGAGCGCCCTGATCAACGGCCGGGGGCGCAGGGGCAGCATCACCAGGCGGGTGGGGTCGAGCGTCTCGTCGCCGCTCGGGAAGAACAGCGGCATCACGGCCCAGCCGAGCGCCAGGACCGCCACGAGCAGTACGGCGACGGCGGGGGCGTGTGTGGTGCCGCGCAGCGCGATCAGGCCGAGCAGCTGGAGGCCGGCGAAGGGCAGGACGAGGACGAGGGAGGTGACGTACGCGGCCCGCCGCCCGGCGGACTGCCGCAGCCCGTTCCTGAGGAGCGACAGCTTCAGCCGTACGACGACCGAGGTCAGGGAGGGCGTACTCGTCGGGTCGGCCGTACTCGTCGGGTCGGCCGCGCTCACCGGGCGCCGCCGCCCAGCCAGTCGAGGTCGGTGGCGGCGGCGCGGCCGTTCGCGCCGACCAGTTCCAGGAACGCCTGCTGGAGCGAGGGGGCGCTGCCGCGGACTTCCGCGAGCGGGCCGTGTGCGCGGATGCGCCCCGCGGCCATGACGGCCACCCAGTCACACAGCGATTCGACCAGCTCCATGACGTGGGAGGAGAAGACGACCGTGGCGCCGGAGGCGGTGTAGCGCTCGAGGACGCCGCGGATGGTCTGCGCGGAGACCGGGTCGACGCCTTCGAACGGCTCGTCGAGGAAGAGGACTTCGGGGTTGTGGAGGAGGGCCGCGGCCAGTCCGATCTTCTTGCGCATACCGGTCGAGTAGTCGACGACGAGTTTGTGCTGGGCGCCCGCGAGGTCGAGGACGTCGAGGAGCTGGGCGGCCCGTTTGTCGACCTCGACGCCGGGCAGGCCGCGCAGTCTGCCCGTGTAGCCGAGGAGTTCACGTCCGGAGAGCCGCTCGAAGAGCCGGAGTCCCTCGGGCAGTACGCCGATCCGGGCCTTCACCGCCACCGGGTCCTGCCACACGTCGTGGCCGACGACCTCGACGGCGCCCTGGTCGGGGCGGAGCAGCCCGGTGACCATGGACAGGGTGGTGGTCTTCCCGGCCCCGTTCGGCCCGACGAGGCCGACGAACCGGCCCGCGGGCAGTTCCAGATCGACTCCCGCGACGGCGATCTGCTCCCCGAACCGCTTCCAGAGCCCCCGCACGCGTACGGCGGGCACATCCACCACTGCTCCCTCAGCCATGTAGGCACCCTAAGGGCGAGTGTGCCCCCTCAGGGGCGCGTGGCCGGGACATCCTGCGGCTTCGCGAAGCGGGCGCGACAAGCCCCCGACGACCCGCTCGGTCCGTACCTGTCCGTACCTATCTGTACCTGCCTGTACCTGCCCTTACGGGTCTATACAGTCCCGTACCGTCTCATATCGTTCTATGCGGATCTGCGTGCGAGGCGGTCCGCAGGGCTATCGTTCCCGTCCGCACGCGTACGCGAGGGGCGAGATCAACTCCTCCGCATCCGGCAGCCAGCGGTTCGCGGGCGTCGGTCGGCAGGCCCACTGGACGGCACCCCGGGAGCCGTAACGGGTGGGCGGGGCGGCCACGTACATGCCCTCGCCGAGCGCGACGAGGTCGAGGGAGGCGGGCGGCCAGCCCAGCCTGCGGACCAGGTCGGGGATCTTCACGGCGGCCCCGGGGAGCACGAAGAACTGCATGCGCCGGTCCGGTGTGCAGGTGACCGGGCCGAGCGTCAGCTCCATGCGTTCCATGCGCGCGAGCGCGAGGAAGCCGGCGGTCTCCGGCACGTCGATCGCGTCGAACGTGCGCCCGGTGGGCAGCAGGATCGACGCGGTCGGCTGCTTCGCCCACATACGGCGCGCGACGGTCGCGCTGCCCGTCGCCTGCGTGGCCCAGTCCTCGCGCGCCGGGTGCGCGCCGGGCACGGCGCACGCGGCGTCCCCGCACGAGCAGCGCGGCACCCCCTCGACGGCTTCCAGCCAGGTCCCGGCGAACACGTCCCAGTGGCGTTCCTCGGCGTAGCGGACGGCGGTGTCCTGCAGCGATTCGCCGCGCTGCTTCGGGATTTGGGCGGCCTGAGGCCCCGCGATGGTCTCTTCCACGAGGAACTCAACTCCAGCCGTCACCTTGGGTTACGGCCGGCGCGTGCGCGGGGGAGGAGCATCGATTCCGCACGTGGGGCGCATGGATGCACGTGTGGGGGCGCGCATGGGCAACGACAGCGGCCGGTGGGTAACCACGTGGGGGGTCGGGCAAGCGTCCTTACCCCGGCAATCCTCGCATGTCTCGCATCTTCGGTATGTCCGCGGGGCATTGATCTTCATGGCCGACTTCTTTTGTTCGTTCCGGCGGGGAACCGGCCACTGAGGACACGTCAACTCGGTGCGTGGGCAGGCACCGCAGCCACAGGGGGTACGCCATGGCCGCAAGGCCTCTCGTAGCCAGGCAGCCGAACGAACGGCTCCAGGCGCTCATCCAGGAAGCGGGCTGCTCGAACGCCGGGCTGGCCCGCCGGGTCAACATGTGCGGCGCGGAACACGGTCTCGATCTGCGCTACGACAAGACGTCCGTGGCCCGCTGGCTGCGTGGACAGCAGCCACGGGGCCGGGCTCCGGCGATCATCGCCGAGGCGCTCGGCCGCAAGCTGGGGCGCACGGTCACGATCGACGAGATCGGCATGGCCAACGGCAAGAACCTGGCGTCCGGCGTGGGCCTGCAGTTCTCGCCGACCGTCCTCGGCGCCATCGAGCAGGTGTGTGAGCTGTGGCGCAGCGACGTCGGCCGCCGGGACTTCCTCTCCGGCTCCTCGGTCGCCGCCTCGGCGCTGGTCGAGCCCAGCCGCGACTGGCTGATCTCCGTGCCGGACTCGCAGGTGGCGCGGTCGGCCGGCCCCCGGGTCGGGATCTCGGACGTGGCGGCGGTGCGCGCGATGACCCAGGCCCTCGTGGACCTGGACCACACGTACGGCAGCGGGCATGTGCGCCCGGTCGTCGTGCACTACCTCAACAGCGTCGTCTCGGGGCTGCTCGCGGGGTCGTACCGCGAGGCGGTCGGGCGTGAACTGTTCGCGGCGGTCGCACGGTTGACCGAGCTCGCCGGGTACATGGCGATCGACACCGGGCAGCCGGGCCTCGCCCAGCGGTACTACATCCAGGCGCTGCGGCTCGCGCAGGCGGCCGGGGACCGCGGGTACGGCGGATATGTGCTGGCCGCGTCCATGAGCCACCTGGCCGCTCAGCTCGGCAACCCGCGGGAGATCGCGCAGTTGGCGCGGGCGGCGCAGGAGGGGGCACGCGGGCGCGTGACACCCCGTGCGGAGGCGATGTTCTACGCGGCGGAAGCGCGCGGGCACGCGTTGATGGGCGACGCGCGGGCGGCCCAGGTGGCGTCCGGGCGGGCGGTCACGGCGCTGGAGTCGGCGGACCCCTCGTCCGGGGACGACCCGGCGTGGATCGCCCACTTCGACGAGGCGTATCTGGCCGACGAGTTGGCGCACTGTCACCGGGACCTGGGACAGGCGGAGGCGGCGGCGCGGCGCGCGGAGGAGTCCCTGGCCGGGCACCCCGAGTCGCGGGCGCGCCGCCGTGCCATCGGATATGTGCTCCTCGCCACAGCGCAGGTGCAGCAGCGCGAGGTGGAGCAGGCGTGCCACACGGGGCTGCGGGCGGTCGAACTCCTCGGCACCCTGCGGTCGAACCGCGGCGCGGAGTACCTGGACGACCTCCAGCAGCGCCTGGAGCCGTACCGGGACGAGCCGGTGGTACGGGAGTTCGGGGCGCGCATGGAGTTGCAGGCGGCGGCGTGAACGTACGGCCGGCGAGGAGGTGAACGGAGGGGAAACGCGTGCGCCGGTGACGGAAGGAGGCATGTATAGCGCACGGCGGGGCGGATTCGTTACCGCGGTCACAGGGGCGGACGTCTCGTCCTGTGCTGCGTGGCATCGGGTCGTGGAGACCCGGTAGCGTGAGCCGACGATTCCGAAGGTCCCCCATTCGTAGGAGTCCCGGTGACGCAGAGTGGACAGGGCGAGGAGCCCTCGGCGCGGCCCGCGCGCGAAGGCATCGTGCTGCCCTCGGACGGTGGCGCGCCCCTCCTGCCGGGCACGACCGGCGATCAGCGGCCCGCCCCGGCGGGCGGTCAGGCCTGGGGTCAGCCCTGGGGCCCGGACGGCCCGGGGCAGACCCCGCCCGCGCCGGGCTGGGGCGCGCCCACGGACGCGGGACAGCCCTGGACGGCGCCCGAGCCCCCGCAGTCCGCGCCCGCGCCCGACTGGGGCACCTCGGGGGCGCAGCCGTCCTGGGAGGCCTCCCAGGACCTGCGATCGGGCTGGGACGGCCCGCAGGGGCAGCCCAGCGACTCCGGGTACCCGGTTCAACAGCAGCAGCAGCAGCCGCATCAGCAGCAACCGCATCAGCAGCAGCCGCAGCAGGCGGCCGGCTCCGCGTTCCCCGCGCAGCCGCAGCCGCAGCCGCAGCCGCAGCCGCAGTACGCGCCCGACTCCGGCTTCCAGCCGCAGTCGCAGCAGGCGCCCGCGCCCGGGTTCTCCGCGCCGCACGGCACCGGCGGTGCCGGCCCGCTGCCCCCCGAGGGCGCGCAGGCCTTCCCGCCCGTCCCGGGAGGCGCCCCGCTGCCGCCCGTCGACGAGGGGGCCACGCAGTACCTCCCGCCCGTGCCCGCGGCCCCGGACGAGGGGGCGACCCAGTACCTCCCGCCCGTCCCGGCCGTCGACGAGGGTGCCACCCAGTACATTCCGCCGGTCGCCCCCGGAGCGCTGCCGCCCGAGGTGTCCGCCGACGCGACGCAGTTCCTCGGCCACGGCCCGCAGGCCGGCTCCCGGCCGGCCGCCGACCCCGACGCGCAGGCCACGCAGTACCTCCCGCCCGTGCCCGCGGAGCCCGACGCCGGGTCCTACGGGATACGGCCGGGCGCGCCCGACGAGCGGCAGCCGCCGGCCGAGTTCGACAACCTCTTCCGCAGCGACTCGGCGGGCGCGTCGTCCACCCAGCAGCTGCCGCAGTTCCAGCCGCCGGCCGCGGGAGCGCCGGGAGCGCCGGGTGGTCGCGCGGCCGCCCGGCGCGCCGCGGGTGACGAGGGGGGCGGCCGCGGTGGCCGCACCGGTTCGCGTGTGCCGCTCATCGCCGCCGTCGGCGTGGGCATCGCCGTGCTCGGCATCGGCGCGGGCGCGCTGCTGAGCAGCGGTGGCGGCAGCGAGAGCAAGGGCGACGACAGCAAGCCCGTGTCGGCGAGCGCCCCGGCCAAGGAATCGTCGGCGTCGGCGTCCGCCGACCCGGCGAAGGAACAGGCCGTCGCGCTGGACCAGCTCCTGGCGGACAGCGGCAACAGCCGCGACTCCGTGATCAAGGCGGTCGGCAACGTGCGGACCTGCAACAACCTCGACCAGGCGGCCGGCGATCTGCGGGACGCGGCCAAGCAGCGCGGTGACCTGGTGACCCGCCTGTCCGGCCTCTCCGTCGACAAGCTCCCGAACCACGCCGCGCTGACCGCCGCGCTGACCAGCGCCTGGCAGGCCTCCGCCTCCGCCGACACCCACTACGCGGCCTGGGCCGACCAGGTCAACGGCAAGAAGGGCTGCAAGAAGGGCCAGGCCCGCACCACCGGCCAGACCGTGGCCGGCAACCGGGCGAGCACCACGGCCAGCGCCCAGAAGGTCAAGGCCGCGGGGCTGTGGAACACGATCGCGTCCACGTACGGCCTGACCCAGCGGCAGCCCACCCAGCTCTGAGCCCGGGGCGCCGGCGTCTGCGGGCGCCGGGGCTCAGTACGCGTTGCTCTCCAGGACCTTCGACACATCGACGAAGCCGCGCCGGGCCGCCACCAGCCGGCCCTCGCGTACGACCTGGAAGGTGACGTCGGCGTTGACCACGCGGGGGAAGTCGACGACCGCCGTCATGTCCTCGAAGCGCCAGCTGAGCCTCGGTGTGAGGCCGCCTGTCTCCACCTTGACGCCGTCGTCCAGGGCCCGCCGGACGGTACGGGCGCTCACCTCGCCGTCGAGCGACTCGACGACCTTCTTGAGCACGGTGTACGCGATCCAGGTCGTCTGCACGCCCGCGTCCGCCGGGTCGATCCGGTTGTCGCCGAAGGCGTGCTCGCGGATCACCTTCTTCATCGGCCCCCAGCGCGCGTCGCTCGCGACCGGGTACCAGCCGGTGACGTACGCCCCTTCGTACGGCCCCGACGCGCCGCCCGTCGCGTCGATCACCGACTGGTCGACGCTGCCGAGCACGGACGCGGTGCGCACCGTCGGGTAGTCGTCGCGCTGACGCCGGAAGGAGTCCATGAACGTGTTGGTGCGTTCGTCGAGCGCGGGCACCACACAGCCCTTGTTCAGCGGGTCGGCGCTCGCCCGCCGCAGCGCCTGCCGGGCCTGTCCCGCGAACTCGCTGGCGTCCTCGTCCGCCCGCAGATCGGCGGCGGCCGAGTGGCCGCCCGCCTTCAGGCCGGAGCCGAACAGCACCGGGAGCTGGTCGCCGGCGAAGGTGTCGGGGCGGATGAGGGCGACGGGGCCGCAGCTCTTGCCCAGTTCCTCGCCGAGGCCGGCCAGCAGCGCGGGCTGGCCGCCGTTGACCGGGTAGGACAGGACGCTCTTGAACTCGTCGTCGGTGACGCCGTAGCCGCCGATGTACGGGATGCCCGCCGACTCCAGCGGGGAGAGGAAGGAGCTGGCGTGCTGGCTGTAGGAGCCGACGACCGCGACGGCTCCCTCGTTGACGGCGCGCCGGGCGCACTTCGCCGCATCCACGGTGTCGTTGTGGTCGTTGCAGGTCAGGACCCTGAGCTTGCGGCCGTTCAGGCCACCCTCGGCGTTGACCCAGCGTGCGTACGCCTTCGCCATCGCCGGCATGCCGGGCTCGTTGGTCGCCGTGGTCTTCTCCGGTGCCCAGGTCATGACGGTGACGGTGTCGTCCCCCGAGCCCCCCGTGACACCGGGGACGACACCGCAACCGACGGCGAGCGCCGCACACGCCGCCAGGGCCCCCGCGGACAGCGCCGCGGTCTTGACGGGACGAGGGAGAAAGGAGGTGCGTCGCCTGCCGGTCATGGACACGCACGATTCCGTCACATCACTAATGCAGGTGTGACCATTGGTCAACGAGGGGTGACGCTGAGGTGAATTACGGGGGCTGATGATCTGGTTTTCGCAGGGAACGTACGATCGGTGACCGTGCAAGGTTCGGAGAACTCTTCCCGTCGCGGCCGTCGCTCCTCCACCATGGGCGGCATGCCACTGAACGACATGCCGTGGTGGCGCTGGCGCAGCAATGTGCGCTCCGCGCTGCACATGCTTTCCGACCCCGCGTTCCAGCGTGATGTCTGGCTGGCGGGCGTCGACGGGTACGGGGACGTCACCGACGCCGTGTACCGGCTGGTCGAGGACACCTGGCTGGACAACTGGTCGGCCGAGAAATACGTCGGCACGATATTCCGGGATTCGCAGGAGGCGGCGCTCGTCGACACGGCCGTGCTGCGCGTGCTGCGCATCATGCACCAGGTCGGCCCGGACGCGCCCGTCTCCGCCTACCTCGACCACCATGCGTGGCCGGAGGCCGTCCGGGCCGCCCGCGACGCGCATGTGCGGTTGGCCGTGAGCGACGAGGAGGACCCGGACGTGCCGCCGCGGACGCTCGAGGTGCTGCGGATCCTGACGCGGACCGCGTGAGCCGGACCGCGTGCCGCGGACGGCGTGACCCGAACTGCGTGTCGCCGACTGCGTAGCCCTTCGTGCGGGCGGCCGTCCGGGTGGCGGGACGACCGTCCGGCGCGGGCGCCGGATATGGGACCCTGTCCTGCATGAACGAGCAGTCCGTCCGCGCCGCCGCGCCCGCTGAGCAGTATGTCCTCACCCTCTCCTGCCCGGACAAGCAGGGAATCGTGCACGCCGTGTCGAGCTATCTCTTCATGACCGGCTGCAACATCGAGGACAGTCAGCAGTTCGGCGACCACGACACCGGTCTGTTCTTCATGCGGGTCCACTTCTCGGCGGAGGCGCCGGTGACGGTGGAGAAGCTGCGCGCGAGCTTCACGGCGATCGGCGACGCCTTCCACATGGACTGGCAGATCCACCGGGCCGAGGACCGGATGCGGGTCGTCCTCATGGTCAGCAAGTTCGGCCACTGTCTGAACGACCTGCTCTTCCGCGCCCGGACCGGCGCGCTGCCGGTCGAGATCGCGGCCGTGGTGTCCAATCACACGGACTTCGCGGAGCTTGTGGCGTCGTACGACATCCCCTTCCACCACATTCCGGTGACGAGGGACAACAAGGCGGAGGCCGAGGCGCAGCTGCTGGAGCTGGTCCGCAGCGAGAACATCGAGCTGGTCGTCCTCGCCCGCTATATGCAGGTCCTCTCGGACGACCTGTGCAAGCAGCTCAGCGGCCGGATCATCAACATCCACCACTCCTTCCTGCCGAGCTTCAAGGGTGCGAAGCCGTACCACCAGGCGCACGCCCGCGGTGTGAAGCTCATCGGTGCCACCGCGCACTACGTGACCGCGGACCTCGACGAGGGCCCGATCATCGAGCAGGAGGTCGAGCGGGTGGGCCACGACGTGACGCCGGACCAGCTGGTCGCGATCGGGCGTGACGTGGAGTGCCAGGCGCTGGCGCGTGCGGTGAAGTGGCACGCGGAGCGCCGCATCCTGCTGAACGGCCGCCGCACGGTCGTCTTCGCGTAGGCCTCCGGACCGGTCGGGCGCCCGGACCGGTCGGGCCGTCGGGTCCGTTCGTCCTCGGGTCCGTTCGTCGTCGGGTCCGTTCGTCGTCGGGTCCGTTCGTCGTCGTCCGGGCTTTTTTGGCCGGGCTCACATCCGGCTGAGCGAGGCCGCCGCGAGCAGTACGTCCCTGATCGCCTCCCGGTCGCCGTCCTGCCCGGCGGCCGCCTCCTCCGGTGACACGTGCCCCGCGGCGAGCCGGCAGAACTCCACCCCGTCGAGCGCGACATGAGCGACCTCGTGCGCGGCGGAGCCGGTCGCGGCCGGAGAGTCGAGCGGGATCAGCCACTCGCCGCCGCCCAGACCCTCGATCTCCAGGCGCAGACTGCGGCCGGGCGCGCCCGCCGGGACGAGGTGGCGGGTCCGGCGGGGCGGGGCCGCGAGCCCGGCCCGGCGGCGCTCGGCCAGGGAGACGGGCAGCACCCGGGCCGCCAGGTCGATCATCGTGTGCAGATGGCGCGGGGCGGGCGGGTCGTACGGGTAGTCCACCGCGTCCGCGATGTCGTCCGCGTGCACCCAGCACTCGAAGGCCCGGTCCAGCATGGAGTCGCGCAGCGACAGCTCGAAGCCGCCGTAGGGCACGGGCAGTTTTCCGGAGCCGCCGCCCGCGAACGACACCGTGCGGACGAGGCTGTGGCTCTGCTCCCGCCATGGGCCGCGTACGGAACGGGTGGGCGGGAAGTGGGCGGCCCGCCAGTACGCCTCGGTGCGGGCCGTGGGCGTGCCGTTGCCCGCCGGTGTCCCGGCGAGGGGGTCGTCGAGGCCCAGGGCGACGGCGACCAGTCCGTCGACGGTCAGCAGGTGGGCGATCACTCCGGCCACGGTCGTACGCCGGCTCGCGGGCCGCTGTCCGTCGAACCAGCGCAGCCGCACCGGAGCGTGCCACTCGGCGTCGCCGATGTCCTGGAGCAGCGCGTCGAGCCGCGCGGTCTCCGCGTCGTACGCGGCCGCCCACTTCGGCACCGGGATGCGCGGCGGACGCCGGTCGAGGCAGCCCTCCAGGACGCGGGTGCGCAGGGCGGGATCGAGGTCGAGGCTCTCGGCGGGGTGCAGCAGGCCGACGGCGTCGCGCAGCCGCAGCGCCTCCTCCGCGCAGGGGCCGCAGTCGCCGAGGTGCTCCTCGACGGCCGCGGTCTCCTCCGGCGAGCAGGCGGTCAGCGCCCACGCGCCGAGCAACGACTTCAGCACCCGGTGCTCGAGCACGAGCGGCAGGGGCCCGAGGTCGGGCAACGGCCGCCCGCTGTCCTCGACGGACACCCGCGGTGGCGGTACGCGAGGCAGCCGCCCGGAACCACCGACACCGCTGCCGCCGCTGCCGCCGGCGCCCCCGACGCCCTTGAGCCCGTCGGCTCCGTCGGCACCCTCGGCTCCGTCAGCGCCCTCGGCCCTGCCGGTCCCAGTGACCCCCTTGGCCTCGGCAGTCCCCTCGGTCCCGGTAGTCCCCTCGGTCCCGGGGGTCCCCTTGGGTCCGTCGTGCCGCTCCGTTCCGTTGCCCTCTTCGGCTCCGTCCTGCCCGTCGTGCCTCTCGGCTTCCTCGGACCCTTCGGCTTCCTCGAACCCCTCCGCCCCGCTCACCGTGGCCTCCCGTCCTCGGGCGGTAGCCCGGACGTGCCGGGGTCGTTGGCCGTGGACAGGAGTTGGAGGCCGAGGCGCAGGCGGCGGCGGGCCTCGTCCTCCGTGATGCCGAGGTCGACCGCGGTCTGGCGGTAGTCACGGCGCTGGAAGTACGCGCGCTCCAGCGCGGCCCGCAACGGCGTCGGCATGGACGTGACGATGTAGTCCGCGCGGGCGGCCACCGAGGCGCGCCGCACCCTGCGCTCCAGGTCCTCCGTGGTGCCCCGGCCGCCCCGGGCGAGCGCGGCCGTCTCCGTGGCGCGCAGCCGCTGCACCGCCAGCCGGTGCGTCAGCCCGGCGACCCAGGAGCGCAGCGGACCCTGCTTGGGGTCATATGCGTCCGGGTGCTCCCAGACATGGGCGAACACCTCGCGGGTGATGCGGTCGGCGGCCCGCTCGTCCCCGAGCACCCGGTGGGCGAGGCCGTGCACGAGCGAAGCGAACCGGTCATACAGTTCACCGAGCGCCGCCGCCTCGCCGCGTGCGAGCCGCTGCTGCATCTTGCGGTCCCAGCGGGGCGGTGCGTTCTTCGCCGCCATGCGGCCCCCTCACATGCGCTCGTGCCCGGTGTTCGGCCTGCTCCAGCCTCTGTCCACTGCTTCCTCGAATGTAGTCCGCACGTCTGACAGCGCACGCCCCTTTGCGGCAATGTGCGCCCCTTGACGCGCCGCGGATGGTAGGGGCTCGGCCTTGGCAGCTCCATGACGGCTCCGTGGGATCCCGTGCGGACGATCCGTGCTGCGCCGTGTCTACCCTGGCGCACTCCGATCAGGCACGATCGAATCAGACCGTACGTGATTGAAATGGCTTAACTACCACACGCTTTCGATCGATTACCGGTGTTTCATGGAACGGTGGTGGGGCAGCCGCGCTGGAAGGAAGCGTAGGGATCGATTCCGTTTTCGATCGGCGGGCGAGCGAGCGGAGGGGCGTGGCGGTGGTGTTCAAGGTGACCGAGGGCAAGCGAGGTGACTGGGCCGTCCTCCAGGTGGCGGGCGAGATGGACCTGATGACCTCGCCGGTCATGCGCCAGCGGGTGCACGACGCGGTGGCGGACGGCCACCGCAGTCTGGTCCTCGATCTCTCCGAGGTGCTGTTCTGCGACTCCAGCGGCGTCGGCGTACTGATCGCGACCCGCCGTCTGATCCGCTCCTGCCAGGGCCGGCTGCGCCTCATCCTGCCCGCGCAGGGCGCCGAGGACGGATCGCACGTCAACCGCGTTCTCGCCGCCCTGGGCGTCCGCCGTCTCTTCGACGTCCACCCGGACCTCGCCTCGGCCGTGGACGAGGAAGCCCGCCCCCTGTCCGCGTGATGCCCCTCACACGCCCAGGGGTGCACGGCCACACTGTTGTCCCGGAATTCCCGCAGTCTGGGTACAAGCGCCGGTTTCCCGCTCGCCCGAAGGCCCCGGCGTCGTACGCTCCGTGCCAGACGAACCCCCGGTCCCGCGGAGAGACCGGCTGAGATGTGAAGTAAGGCGGTCCGAAAACACCATGGTCAGCACCGAGTACGAGCGCAAGATCGCTGCCCGGTTCGCCGGCTTCGACCAGGACGGCAACGGCTACATCGACCGTGAGGACTTCAACGCCGCGACCAAGGCGGTCCTCGCCGAGTTCGGTACCCCGGCCCGGTCGGACAAGGGTCAGTCCCTGTATATCGGCGCCGAGGCCTTCTGGCAGGGCATGGCGGGGATAGCGGACCGGGACGGTGACCAGCGCATCACCCGGGAGGAGTTCGTGGGCGGCGCGGTCAAGCGGCTGCGCGACAACCCCGAGCGGTTCGCGGAGATCGCCCGCCCCTTCCTGCACGCGGCCCTCGCCGTCGCGGACACCGACGGGGACGGCGCGGCCACGGTCGACGAGGCCGTACGGGTGCTCAAGGCGCTGGGCGTTCCCGAGGAGATCGCGGCCGCGGCGGCCGGCACCCTCGACGCGGACGCCGACGGCCGGATCGGGGAGGCGGAGGTCGTCTCCGCGTTCGCGCGCTACTTCACGGTGCCGGAGTGAGACTCACCGCGCATAGCGCTCCCTCAGCCGGTACTTGAGCACCTTCCGCAGGGTCTCGTTGCGCGGAAGGGCGTCCACCACCTCCAGCTGCTCCGGCAGCTTGTGGACGGACAGCCCTTCCGCCCGCAGATACGAGGTCATCGCGTCCAGCGTCAACGCCCCCGCTCCCGGCGGCTGTTCGACCACCGCGCAGACCCGCTCCCCGCGCTCCGCGTCCGGCAGACCGATCACGGCGACGTCCCCGACGGCCGGATGCCGGTGCAGCAGATCCTCGATCTCCTTCGCCGAGATGTTCTCGCCCTTGCGGATGATGACGTCCTTGAGGCGGCCGGTCAGCACCAGATGCCCGCTGCCGGTGAGATGGCCCAGGTCGCCGGTACGCAGGAACCCGTCCTCGTCGAAGGCCTCCGCCGTCTGCCGCGGATCCAGATAGCCCTGGCACACCGCCTCCCCGCGCAGCCGTACCTCTCCGTCCACGATCCGTATCTCCATGCCCTCCGGCGGCCGTCCCTCCGTCGTCGCCAGGTTCTCGGCCGTGTCGTCCGGGGAGCCCATCGTGATCATCGGCACCTCGGTCATGCCGTATCCGTGGGTGAGCTGCACGCCCATCTCGCGTACGACACGGTGGTAGACCTCGGGCGGCTTGGGCGCCCCGCCACCCGCCAGCAGCCGCAGCGTCGGGACGACCGGCGTGTCCGGCTGTCGCCGCTGCTCGGCCAGGAAGATCGAGTAGAAGGCCGTCGACCCGCCCGCCACCGTCACCCCGTGCCCCCGGTAGCCCGCCAGCGCGTCCGGCAGCGCGAACTGCTCGAACATCACCGCGGGGAAGCCGTACAGCAGCAGCATCACCGTGTAGTCGGGCCCGGCGATGTGCGCGTACGGGAAGGCCATCGAGCCCACGTCGTCCGCCGTCAGGCGCAGGGCGTGGGCGAGACAGGATCCGCCCGCGATCAGTGAACGGTCCGTGTGCAGTACGCCCTTGGGGTCGGAGGTCGTCCCCGAGGTCCAGTAGATCCAGCGGACGTCGGTGCCCTGGGCGGGCGGGGCGGGCAGCAGCGCGGGGTCGCCGTCGGGCAGGGCGTCGTAGGCCTCGAAGATCCCCTTCGCGCCCAGCCGCCGTGCCATCGCCGTGTGGTCGAACCCCCGCCAGGTGCCCGGCACGGCGAAGAACTCGGCCTTCGACTCCCGCAGCGCGAAGCCGACCTCGCGGTCCCGGTAGAAGGGGATGACCGGCGACTGGACGGCGCCCAGCCGGGCCAGCGCGAAGGACAGCAGCGCGGTCTCGATGCGGGTGGGCAGCTGCCAGGCGACCACCGTGCCGGGGCGTACGCCCATGTCGTACAGGCCGGCGGCCACCCGTTCGGCGCGGTCGCGGAGTTCGCCGAAGCTCAGGGACCGGTCGTCCTGGAGGAGGACGGTCCGGTCGGGGGTGAGGCCGGCGCGGCGGACGACGAGTTCCCAGAGCGTGCCGGAGGTGCTGAGCGCGTGTGCGGTGTCGTTCACGACGGCCCCCTCGTAACTGACGGACAGTCAGATCGTGGCAGAGCGTAAGGCTCGGTGCCTTGCTGGTCCAGGGGTGCGGCACTAGCCTGCTGGTATCCAGTGATCTGACGGACCATCAGAAACTGTTGCCAGGCGGAGGGGACCCATGACCGAACTGCCCCGCATCATCAGCGTCGACGACCATGTGATCGAGCCCGCGCACCTCTTCGAGACCTGGCTGCCGAAGAAGTACCGGGACCGCGGTCCCAAGCCGCTGACCGCCGGAATCGGCGAACTCGCCTACGTCGGCGGCAAGTACCAGATCACCATGGACCCAAAGGGGCCACCCACCGACTGGTGGATCTACGAGGACCTGAAGTTCCCGTACAAACGCAACATCGCCGCCGTCGGCTTCGACCGCGACGAGATGACGCTGGAGGGCATCACGCGCGCGGAGATGCGCCGCGGCTGCTGGGACCCCGTCGAGCGCCTCAAGGACATGGACGCCAACCACGTCGAGGGCTCCCTCTGCTTCCCCACCTTCCCGCGCTTTTGCGGTCAGACCTTCGCCGAGGCGCACGACAAGGAAGTGGCCCTGGCCTGCGTACGCGCCTACAACGACTGGATGGTCGAGGAGTGGTGCGGCGACAGCGGCGGCCGGCTGATCCCGCTCTGTCTGATCCCGCTGTGGGACATCGGCCTGGCGGTCGCCGAGATCAGGCGCAACGCGGCCCGCGGAGTGAAGGCCGTGACCTTCTCCGAGATCCCCACCCACCTGGGCCTGCCGTCCATCCACTCCGGCTACTGGGACCCGTTCTTCGCGGTCTGCCAGGAGACCGGGACGGTCGTGAACATGCACATCGGGAGCAGTTCCCAGATGCCGGCGGCCTCCCCGGACGCACCCCCCGCCGTACAGGCCGCGCTGTCCTTCAACAACGCGATGGCCTCGATGATGGACTTCCTGTTCAGTGGCGTCCTGGTGAAGTTCCCGCGCCTCAAACTCGCCTACTCCGAAGGCCAGATGGGCTGGATCCCGTACGCCCTGGAACGCGCCGACGACGTGTGGGAGGAACACCGCGCCTGGGGAGGGGTCAGGGACCTGATCCCCGAGCCTCCCTCGACGTACTACTACCGGCAGATCTTCTGCTGCTTCTTCCGCGACAAGCACGGCGTCGCGTCGATCGATGTCGTCGGCCGCGACAACGCCACCTTCGAGACCGACTACCCGCATGTCGACTCGACCTTCCCGCACACCAAGGAAGTCGCCCTCGACCACGTCGAGGGCCTCGACGACGAGACGGTCTACAAGCTGATGCGCGGCAACGCGATCCGCATGCTGGACCTGGACCTGGACCGCGACCTCGACCACCTCGGCAACCGCGACCACCTCGGCGCCCGCGACACCCTCAGCAGCCGCGACAAAGCGGACCGGTAGTGGACCTGACCCGCACGCCCGAAGAGGAGGAGTTCCGGGCCGGGCTGAGGACATGGCTGGCGAAGGCGCTGCCCTCGCTGCCGCCGAAGCCGTCCCCCGACGACTGGCCGGCCAGACGGGCGTACGACCTCGGCTGGCAGCGGATGCTGTACGACGCCGGATACGCGGGGCTGCACTGGCCGCTCGACGCGGGCGGCCGGGGCGCCACCCCGACCCAGCACCTGATCTTCCTGGAGGAGACGGAAAAGGCGGGCGCACCCTACGTAGGGGCCAATTTCGTCGGGCTGCTGCACGCCGGACCCACGATCGCCGCCGAGGGCACCCCCGAACAGCGGGCGCGATGGCTGCCGCCCGTGCTGCGCGGCGAGGAGGTGTGGTGCCAGGGGTTCAGCGAACCGGACGCCGGCTCGGACCTCGCGGCGCTGCGCACGCGCGCGTGGCGGGACGGCGACGACTACGTGGTGAGCGGATCCAAGATCTGGACCTCCCACGCGGAGGTCGCGGACTGGTGCGAGCTGCTGGTCCGGACGGATCCGGCGGCGCCGAAGCACCGCGGCATCTCCTGGCTCGCCCTGCGCATGGACGCGCCGGGGGTCACGGTCCGGCCGCTGCGTACGCTCGCGGGCTCGACCGAGTTCGCGGAGGTCTTCCTGGACGACGTCCGCGTACCCGTCGCCCATCGCGTCGGCGCCGAGAACGACGGCTGGCGCGTGACCATGGTGACCCTCTCCTTCGAACGCGGCACGGCGTTCGTCGGCGAGGTCGTCGCCTGCCGGCGGGTACTCGGCGAACTCGCCCGCGAGGCGCACAGGAACGGCCGCTGGGACGATCCGGTGCTGCGCCGGCACCTCGGGAGGCTGAACGCCGAGTTCCGCGCACTGTGGCGGCTCACGCAGTGGAACGTGAGCGAGGCGCAGAGCACCGGGGGAGTGCCGGGCGTCGGCGGGTCCGTCTTCAAGCTGCGGTACTCGCACGCACGGCAGGAGCTGTACGACGCGGCCGCCGAGGTGCTCGGCCCGGACGCGGCGGACCTGGGGCGGGAGTGGACCCTCGACCGGCTGTCGTCGCTGTCGTACACCATCGCGGCCGGCACCTCCCAGATCCAGCGGAACATCGTGGCCGAGCGCATCCTGGGTCTGCCGAAGGGGCGGTGAAGCCGGTGCGGTTCCAACTCACCGAGGATCAGAAGGCGTTGCGGGACGGGGTGCGCGGGCTGCTGGCGGGGCGCTTCGGCCGTGCGGCGCTGCGGGCCGCCGTCGAGGCGCCGGGGCTCGACCGGACGCTGTGGCGGGAGCTGGGCGCGGCGGGGTTCTTCGCGCTGCGGCTGCCGGAGGCGGAGGGCGGGGTCGGGCTCGGCCTGCCCGAGGCGGTGCTGGCGTTCGAGGAGGCCGGACGGTTCCTGCTGCCCGGGCCGCTGGTGGCCACGCATCTCGCGGCGGGGGAGGTGGCCGGGGCGGCCACCGGCGAGACCGTGGTGACGGCCGTGCACGGGGGGCTCGTGGAGTGGCTGACGCAGGCGGACGTCGTACGGGGGGACACGGCGGGAGCCGAGCCCCTGCGGTCGGTGGACCCGCTCACTCCGCTGCACCGGGTACCGGGGACCGCTGAGCCGGCCCCCCTGGTGATGCTTCTGACGGCAGCCGAACAGCTCGGCACCGCCGCGCGCACCTGCGAACTCGCCGTGCAACACGCACGGACCCGTGAGCAGTTCGGGCAGCCGATCGGGGCCTTCCAGGCGGTCAAGCACCTGTGCGCGGAGATGCTGGTGCGGGTCGAGACGGCGCGTGTCGCGGTGTACGCGGCGGCCGTCACCGCCGACCCGCTCGACATCGCCGCGGCCCGGCTGCTCGCCGACGAGGCCGCCGTGCGCGGCACCCGCGACTGCCTCCAGGTGCACGGGGGCATGGGGTTCACCTGGGAGTCCGACGTACATCTGTACCTGAAACGGGCATGGGTGCGGACGCAACGTGGAGAATCAGTCACGGAGAGTGAGGAGAGGTTGGCGAGGGAGTTGCTGTCCGGGACGGGCTGACAGGGCCTCTGGGCTGGGACTCTTCGGGACGCTCGGCGGCAGATGTCGCGGATTGTGGCATACCGGAACTACGGAGCGTTGATATCGGGTTGTGTCCTAGGCGTGACTTGTCACGGCCTGGAGTCGGCGTCGTGCTCCGGTACCTTGTGTGGGATGCGAGTGGTTCTGAGACCGAGCCATCCCGGTGCGGCCCCTGTGACGGTGCCGGATCCGGCGATGTGCGCCGCTCGCGGGGCGGGGCGGTCGCCCGTCACCGCCTGTTCGACTCCCCGTGGCAAGCGTCGCACAGTATGCCGCACGCGTACTCCTTCGCGCTGGAATATGCCCGAAGCGCTTGTTGGGGTGACTGTACGTCAACCATGCTGTCTCGTAAGGGAATCACAGTCCGTGATCCCAGTTCTGCCCATGGTTCTGCGCATGCAGACAATGACCACGATCGTGGCCCTTGCGAGGCGCGAGGCGATGTGTCCGCCGGTTCGGATGGTGTGAGCGGTGCAGGTGCTTCAAGTGCAGCTGGAGATCCGGCCCGACCCCGCAGAGGTGGGGCGGGCCCGCAGATGGGCTCGTTCGCGGCTCGTCGGGTCCGGGATAGAGGCCGACGAGCCGCTGTCGGAGACGCTGATCCTGCTGGTCTCCGAACTGGTCACCAACGCCGTGGTGCACACCGGCTGCCCGGCCGTGCTGCGGCTGCTGCTGACGGGCGTGCGCGACGACTCCTCCGGGGCCCCGTCGGGCACGGTCCGCCTGGAGGTGGCCGACTTGAGCGCCTGCCCGCCGGCCCCCCGGCATGCGGAGGGTGACGAGACGGGCGGCCGCGGCCTGGAACTGGTCGACGGCCTCGCCGACCGCTGGGGCTGGACCCCCGAGGGCGCGGGCAAGCGCATCTGGTGCGAGCTGGACCGCTGCGCTGCGGCGACGGAGGGCGCGGCCGTGTCCTACAGCGGGGACGCGTCGTGCGGTGTGGACGCGTCGTGCGCCGGGGAAGTGGCGACGTCGTACAAGGGTTTCGCCTACGAGGCCGTGTAAGGGCTTCGCGAACGAGGCCGTGTACGAGCTTCGCGCGCGAGGCCGTGCGGAGGCTTCGCTGACGAGGCTGTGTGGGACCTCGCCTACGAGGCGGTGCGGGGACGCGCCTACGAGGCGGTGCTGAGCGGGCGTTGCCCGTGCGGCCGGTTCGGGTGACCCGGCGCGCGGGGGCGGTCGGGCGCGAGTGCATGCGCCTGGGCATACGGCCGCACGGGCTCTGCTGCCGCGGGGCGGCCATGGCTGAATGCGCCGGGATGTGCTCCCGTACGCGCCGTCACAAATAGGGCCTAAGTGATAATTCCCCGAACGGGTGTTGACGTGACGTGTCCGTTTGATCACGCTTGTGTTCAGCGATTCGCCGCGAGGGGACGTCGAGGGCTTCGGTGACGGGAGCCCTTGGCGAGTGCGGGTCGCGATTCGGCGTCGGCTCCTACCGGGGCATCAGGAGCAGGGCGGGCACGCCGGAGTCGGATGGCGGCGCGCAGTGCCGTGCTCGGGGCGAGCAGTGCCGCGCCGCCAGCCGACCCTTCTTCCCTCGCCCGCCTCCCCCTGCCTACAGGATCGCGACCGGTGCCACCGGGGTCCCCGTGCCGCCGACGAACGGTTCGGGCATCGCCGACAGCAGGAAGCAGTAACGCTCTTCTTGTCCACAGGCTGTGGACAACTCTTCGAGATTCCAGTTCTGACCCTGCAACATCCCCATTTCGACCAGATCGAGCGCGTGTACGGGCAGCCACAAATCATCGATCTCGGGCGGAAATATCTCAAAGGTGAGCGTGTCGTTCGCGACGGCGGCCACATCGCGTGCGTGGAACCACTCCGGAGTGCGCACGGACAGCCCCGGCGACGGATATCCGTACGCGTCCTTGGCGCCCGCGAGGTACGTCTGGATCTGCCCGGTCCGCACGAGCGCGATGTCGCCGGGCCGTACGCGCGTCCCGGCGAGTTCCTCGGCGGCGTCCAGGTCCTCCGGGGTGACGGCGTGTCCGCCCGCCAGCCGGTCCACGCCACGCGCGCGTGCCACGTCGAGCAGCACCCCGCGCGAGACGATGTGCCGCGGCTTGTCGATCCCGCTGAACTCGGCGCCGCCGTGCGGGGTGATGGTGTCCGCCGGGCGGCCGTTGTAGATCTTCCCGGAGTGCGAGACATGGGTGAGCGCGTCCCAGTGGGTGGCCGCCTGGAGTCCCATGGTCACGGCGTCGTCGCTGCACGCGACCGTGCCGGGACCGAAGATCTCCTGGTTGATCTGCACCATCACATGCAGTGGATTGACCCGCCCCGGAATCAGACCGGTCTGGACGCCGTCCTCGCGGAGCGGGAGGGCGAGGGGGACGCGGCGCCCGGTGCGGACGGTGGCCGCGGCCTCCCGTACCACCTCGTCGGTGATCAGGTTCAGGGTGCCGATCTCGTCGTCGGCGCCCCAACGCCCCCAGTTGTTCACGCGTTTGGCGATGTCGTGGAACGCGGGATGAAGTGCCGGCCGTGACATGAGTCCTCCGCGGGGCTTGTCTCCAGGTATCCGACGGGTCATAAAATCTAACGGTCCGTCAGAAACCGCGGGAAGGGGCCGGGCGTGGGGAACTTCTTGGCAGGCAAGGTCGTCGCCGTGACCGGCGCGGGCCGGGGAATCGGACGGGCGGTGGCGCTGGCCGCGGCGGCCGGCGGGGCGCGCGTCGTCGTCAACGACCACGGGGTGTCCGTCGAGGGCGCCGAGCCGACGAGCGCCGTCGCCGAAGGCGTGGCCAAGGAGATCGTGGCGGCGGGCGGCGAGGCGGTCGCGGTGGCCGACGACATCTCGACGATGGCGGGCGGACAGCGGGTGGTGGACGCCGCGGTGACGTCGTACGGCCGTATCGACGGTGTGGTGTGCGTGGCGGGCATCCTGCGCGAACGGATGCTGTTCAACATGACCGAGGAGGAGTGGGACCCGGTCGTCGCCACCCATCTGAAGGGCACGTTCACCGTCTTCCGCGCGGCCTCGGCGGTGATGCGCCGGCAGGGCTCGGGCACGCTCATCGGCTTCACCAGCGGCAACCACCAGGGCTCGGTCTCCCAGGCCAACTACAGCGCCGCGAAGGGCGGGATCATCTCGCTGGTGCGCAGCGCCGCGCTCGGCCTGCACAAGTACGGGGTGACCGCCAACGCCGTCGCCCCCGTGGCCCGTACGCGCATGTCGGCGAAGGTACCGATGGAGCTGAAGGAGATCGGCGAACCGGAGGACGTCGCCGCGCTGGTGGTGTACCTGCTCTCGGAGCGGGCGCGGCAGGAGCGGATCACCGGGCAGGTCTACACGATCGCCGGTCCCAAGATCGCCGTCTGGGCCCAGCCGCGCGAGCTGCGCGCCGGGTACGCGGAGGGCTCCTGGACGCCGGAGAAGATCGCGGACTTTCTGCCCGGGACGGTCGGGACGGATCCGATGCCGCTGCTCCAGCAGGTGGAGGCGATGGCGCGGGCGGCCGCGAAACGCTCCGCCGGGTGAGGGGGAGAGCCGTGGAGTTCGGATTCGACGCCGAGGACGAGGTCTTCCGTACCGAGGTGCGTGGCTGGCTGTCGGCGCAGCTCACCGGTGACATGGGCCGGCGCGACTGGGAACGGCGGCTCGGCGGTGCCGGCTGGATCGGGCTCGGCTGGCCCGAGGACGGCTACGGCAACCGTCGCGTGAGCCTGACGCGGCAGGTCGTCTGGGCCGAGGAGTACGCCCGTTCGGGCGCCCCCGCCCGCTCCGGTCACATCGGCGAGAACCTCCTCGCGCCCACCCTCATCGCCCACGGCACCCCCGAGCAGAAGGACCGCTTCCTGCCCCCGGTGGCCCGCGGCGAGGAACTCTGGTGCCAGGGCTACAGCGAACCCGGCGCGGGCTCGGACCTGGCCGGCGTGCGCACCGCGGCCGCACGGGACGGGGACGCGTACCGTGTGACCGGCCAGAAGATCTGGACCTCCCTCGCCCACGAGGCCGACTGGTGCTTCGTCCTCGCCCGCACCGAACCCGGCTCGCGCCGTCACCACGGGCTGACCTTCCTCCTCGTGCCGATGGATCAGCCAGGCCGTATCGAGGTCCGGCCGATTCGCCAGCTGACCGGCACCAGCGAGTTCAACGAGGTCTTCTTCGACGGCGCGGTGGCGCGGGCCGCGCATGTCGTCGGCGGCGAGGGCAACGGCTGGCGCGTCGCCATGGGCCTGCTCGGCTTCGAGCGGGGCGTGTCGACGCTCGCCCAGCAGATCGGCTTCGCCGCGGAACTGGGGCGCGTGGTGCGCACGGCGGTGGCGAACGGCGCCGCGGACGACCCCGTCGTACGCGACCGGCTCGTACGGCAGTGGGCGCTGCTGCGCACGATGCGCTGGAACGCGCTGCGCACCCTCGGCAACGCGGCGGATGCCGGCGCCCCCAGCGTGGCCAAGCTGCTGTGGGGCCGCTGGCATCAGCAGCTGGGCGAACTCGCCATGCAGGTGCGGGGCGCGGCGGGGGCGGTCGGTCCGGCGGACTGGTCGCCGTCGGCACCGTACGAACTGGACGCGTACCAGCAGCTGTTCCTCTTCAGCAGGGCCGACACCATCTACGGCGGCTCGGACGAGATCCAGCGCACCATCATCGCCGAGCGCGTGCTCGGCCTGCCGAAGGAACCCAGGGGACCCGAGGGATAGGGAGGCGGCGCGATGCGCGGAGTGGTCTTCGACGGAAAGCAGACCCAGGTCGTGGACGATCTGGAGATACGGGAGCCGGGACCCGGCGAGGTGGCGGTGGCGATCTCCGCGGCCGGGCTCTGCCACAGCGATCTGTCCGTGGTGGACGGGACCATACCGTTCCCGGTTCCTGTGGTGCTGGGCCATGAGGGCGCGGGGGTGGTGGAGGCCGTGGGCAGTGGCGTCACCCATGTCCGGCCCGGAGACCATGTGGCGCTGTCCACGCTCGCGAACTGCGGTGCGTGCGCGGAGTGCGACCGGGGGCGGCCGACGATGTGCCGCAAGGCGATCGGGCGGCCGCAGCAGCCGTTCGCGCGCGGCGGCCGGCCGCTGTACCAGTTCGCGGCCAACTCGGCCTTCGCGGAACGGACCGTGGTGAAGGCGGTGCAGGCCGTCCGGATCCCGAAGGACATTCCCCTGCCCTCCGCGGCGCTGATCGGCTGCGGGGTGCTGACGGGCGTGGGCGCCGTGCTCAACCGCGCGCGCGTGGAGCACGGCGACAGCGTGCTGGTCATCGGCACGGGCGGGATCGGCCTCAATGTCCTCCAGGGCGCGCGGATCGCGGGTGCCCTGACGATCGTCGCGGTGGACGCGAACCCGGCGAAGGAGGCGGTGGCCCGCCAGTTCGGCGCGACGCACTTCCTGACCTCGACGGAGGGGGTGAGGGACATCCTGCCCACGGGCGCGGACCACGCCTTCGAGTGCGTGGGCCGGGCCGCACTCATCCGTCAGGCCGTCGACCTGCTGGACCGCCACGGCCAGGCGGTGCTCCTCGGCGTACCGCCCGCGACGGCCGAGGCGTCCTTCCTCGTCTCCTCGCTGTTCCTGGACAAGTCGATCCTCGGCTGCCGCTACGGGTCCTCGCGGCCGCAGCGGGACATCGCGCTCTACGCGGACCTCTACCGGGAGGGCCGGCTGCTGCTGGACGAGTTGGTCACGGCGACGTACCCCGTGGAGGACTTCGAGAAGGCGGCGGCCGACGCGCATGAGGGGAGGGTGGCGCGGGCGGTGCTGACGTTCTGAAGCCCGGGTGCCGGGTGCCGGGTGCCGGGCGCCGGGTCCGTCAGGCGAGGCCGGCGGGGCTGGTGCCGCTCCCCGTTCGGAACGTACGCCGGTACGCGGTCGGGGTGACCCCGAGCGCGGCCTGGAGGTGCTGGCGCATCGACTGGGCCGTGCCGAAGCCGGCGTCGCGGGCCACCTGGTCGATGGAGAGGTCGCTGGACTCCAGCAGGTGGCGGGCGTGTTCGACGCGCTGCTGGGTGAGCCACTGCCCGGGGCTGACGCCGACCTCCTCACGGAAGCGGCGCGTGAAGGTGCGGACCGACATGGCCTCCTGCTCGGCCATGTCGCGCAGCTGGATCGGTTCGTGCAGCCGGCCGAGCGCCCAGGCGCGGGCGGCGGTCGTCGTCGCGACCTGCGGCTCGGGCACGGGACGCCGGATGTACTGCGCCTGCCCGCCGTCGCGGTGCGGGGGTACGACGGTACGGCGGGCCACCTCGTTGGCGACGGCGGCGCCGTGGTCGCGGCGTACGAGATGCAGGCACAGGTCGATGCCGGACGCGACGCCGGCCGAGGTCAGGACGTCGCCGTCGTCCACGAAGAGCACATCGGCGTCGACCCGGATCTTCGGGAAGAGCCCCTGGAAGTGTTCGGCGTGGTACCAGTGCGTGGTGGCCGGGCGGCCGTCGAGGTAGCCGGCGGCGGCGAGGACGTACCCGCCGGTGCAGATGGAGACGAGCCGGGTGCCGGGGCGGATGTGGGCGAGGGCGGCGGCGAGTTCGGGGGTCAGTACGCCTTCCTCGTGGACGGGTCCGAGTTCGTAGGAGGCGGGGACGACGACGGTGTCGGCGGTGGCCAGGGTCTCGGGGCCGTGCGCGACGAGGACGGCGAAGTCGGCGTCCGTGTCGACCGGGCCCGGCGGCCGCACCGAGCAGGTGACGACCTCGTACAGCGGCCGCCCGTCCGCGTCCCGCGCCTTGCCGAAGATGCGCTGCGGGATGCCCAGCTCGAAGGGGATCAGCCCGTCGAGGGCGAGGACGACGACGCGGTGCAGCGGGGATGCCTTCGGATCGGCCATGGCCCAATCCTAACGAATGCTGTCCTTCGGGCCACTCGTTCAGGATCGGCGCACGCCGGAAGCTCTATGACGTGACCCAGACAACGGACGCCATCGCCGCTTCGCAGGAGCCCCCCGCCCCACGACGAACCCGTATCCACCGCGCCTGGTTCGTCGCGGCCGTCACCTTTGTGACGATCATCGGCGCGGCTGCCTTCCGTTCGCTGCCGGGGCTGCTGATCGACCCGCTGCACCAGGAGTTCCACTGGTCGCGCGGCACGATCAGCGCGGCGGTCTCGATCAACCTCGCGCTGTACGGGCTCACGGCGCCCTTCGCGGCCGCGCTGATGGACCGCTTCGGCATCCGGCGCGTGGTCGCGGTCGCCCTGGTCGTGATCGCGGGCGGCTCGGGCCTGACGGTGTGGATGACGGCGGCCTGGCAACTGCTTCTGTGCTGGGGTCTGTTGGTGGGGCTGGGCTCCGGCTCGATGGCCCTCGCCTTCGCGGCGACGGTCACGAACCGCTGGTTCACCGAGCGCAAGGGCCTGGTGACGGGCATCCTGACGGCGGCCTCTGCGTCGGGCCAGCTGATCTTCCTCCCGCTCCTGTCCTGGATCGTCACCGAGCACGACTGGCGTCCGGCCGCGGTGACGGTCTCCCTCGCGGCCCTCGCGGTCGTCCCCTTCGTCTGGCTGCTGCTGCGGGACCACCCGGCGGACGTGGGCGTGAAGCCGTACGGGGCGACGGAGTTCGTGGAGAAGCCCGCGCCGATGCCGGGGGCCGCCCGGCGCGCGGTGACCGTCCTGCTCTCCGCGGTCCGCACCGGACCCTTCTGGCTGCTGGCCGGGTCCTTCGCGATCTGCGGCGCCTCGACGAACGGCCTGATCCAGACGCACTTCGTGCCCGCGGCCCACGACCACCACATGCCGATCACGGCGGCGGCCTCGCTGCTCGCGGTCATCGGCGTGTTCGACGTGGTCGGCACGATCGCCTCCGGCTGGTTCACCGACCGCTTCGAGCCGCGCCGTCTGCTGGCGGTCTACTACGCGCTGCGCGGCATCTCCCTCCTCTTCCTCCCCATGCTCCTGCACCCCACCGTGCACCCTCCGATGATCTTCTTCATCGTCTTCTACGGCCTCGACTGGGTCGCCACGGTCCCGCCCACCCTGGCCCTGTGCCGTGAGCAGTACGGCGAGGACAGCGCCATCGTCTTCGGCTGGGTCCTCGCCTCCCACCAGGTCGGCGCCGCCCTCGTCGCCTTCCTCGGCGGCCTCGCCCGGGACCTGCTCGGCTCGTACGACGTGGTCTGGTACGCGTCCGGCGCCCTGTGCGCGGCGGCGGCCCTGATGGCCCTGGTGATCAGGCGGCGGCCGGTGCGGGGGGTGGTGGCTGCGGCGGCCTGATGCGGGGGGTGGTGGCTGTGGCGGTTCGAGTTTCGTCGCTCGGCACTCGTCAGAGGAACCGGCCGCGGTGGAAGAGGAGCGGCTCCTGATGGGTGTCGCTCGTCCCCAGGGACTGGACCCTGCCCACCACGATCAGATGGTCGCCGCCCAGGTGGACCGCGTGGACCGCGCAGTCGATCCAGGCGAGGGAGCCGCTCAGCCGCGGGGAACCGGAGAAGGGCGCCGCGTCGTACCCGACCCCGGCGAACTTGTCCGCGCCGCTCACCGCGAAGCCGCGGCACAGATCGGCCTGGTGGGCTCCCAGTACGTTCACGCAGAACACGCCCGCGCGGGCGATCCGGGGCCAGGTCGTCGACGTCCGGCCGACCATGAACGCGACCAGCGGCGGGTCCAGGGAGAGGGACGAGAAGGACTGGCAGGCGAAGCCCGCCGGGCCCTGCTCCCCGGGTGCCGTGATCACCGTGACGCCGGTCGCGAAGGTGCCGAGGACGCGCCGGAACTCGGTCGGGTCGAGCGGCGCCCGCTCGTCGTCCCGGACCGCCCGCAGCTGGGGGCGGGGCGGCGTCCCGACGGGCTCCGCGACGGTGGGGGCCCCGGCCGACCTGAGGTAACGGACGGCGGCTGCCGCCATCCCTGCGTGTCCCATCACGTCACCATTGAAGCTGACGGCCCGTCAGAAGTGAAGGGCTGTACGGGATCGGCACCTCTGGACGTGAGGTCCTCCACCTAGGTCAGCGCCCTTCGAAGCGAGGACTTCGGCGCTCCACGAAACTCGTCACGCCCTCGGCCGCGTCCGCCGTCGTCATGTTGATCTCCTGTGCGGCCGCCTCGGCGGCGAAGGCGCTGCCGCGGTCGGTGTCGAGGGAGGCGTTGACCAGCTGTTTGGTGAGCGCGAGGGCGCGGGTGGGGCCGGCGGCCAGGCGCGCGGACCACTCGCGTGCCGTCTTCTCCAGGTCGTCCGCCGGTACGACACGGTTGACGAGCCCGAGCCGTCCCGCGTCCGCCGCCGTCAGCGCGTCGCCGAAGAACATCAGCTCCTTGGCGCGCTGCGGACCGATCAGCCGGGGGAGGAGATAGGCGCCGCCGCCGTCGGGGACGAGGCCGCGGCGTACGAACACCTCGATGAACCTGGCCGAATCCGCGGCCAGTACGAGGTCGCAGGCGAAGGCGAGGTGCGCGCCGATGCCGGCTGCCGTGCCGTTCACGGCGGCGATCACCGGCTTCTCGCAGTCGAGTACGGCGCAGATCAGGCGCTGCGCGCCGGAGCGGATCACGCGGGCCACGTCCCCCGCGGTCCGCTCCCCGGCCGGTGGCCCGCCGCGCAGGTCCGCGCCCGCGCAGAAACCGCGGCCCGTCCCCGTGATGACGACGGCTCGTACGGCCGGGTCGGCGGAGGCGTCGCCGAGGAGTCGGATGAGGCGTTCACGCTGGTCAGGGGTGATGGCGTTGAGGGCGTCGGGCCGGTTGAGGGTGATCCGCGAGACGTGATTGTCAGTGGCGTGCAGTACCAATGAATCGACTGGATCGACTGGATCGACTGAATCAACGGATTCCTCGGGGGAGGCTGTCATGGGGGCGCTCCATCTTCTGGGCCATCATCTGGTCCGGCTTCTGGGCCGTCATCTGGTCCGGTTCCCGGTCCGGCCGCTCCGGTTCTCAGCGGCACACCGCCAGCGCGTCCAGTGCCACCGCTCCCTGCCCCCGCGGCAGCACCATGAGCGGATTGATGTCCAGCTCCGCGAGGTCGTCCCCGAGTTCGAGGGCCATCCGCTGCACCCGGATGACGACCTCCACCAGCGCGTCCACATCCACGGGCGGCCCGCCGCGCACCCCGTCCAGCAGGGCCCGTCCGCGCAGCTCGCCGAGCATGGCCCGCGCCTGGTCCTCGCCGAACGGCGGCACGCGCACGGCGACGTCCCGCAGCACCTCGACGAGCACCCCGCCGAGCCCGACGGTCACCGTCGGTCCGAAGAGCTGGTCGTGCGTGACGCCCACGACCAGCTCGACGCCCCGCTCCACCATCTGGCACACCAGCACCCCGTCGAGCGAGATCCCCTCGTAGCGCGCGATGTCGGTCAGCTCGCGGTAGGCGTCCCTGACCTGGCTGGCGGAGGTCAGTCCGATCTTCACCAGGCCGAGTTCGGTCTTGTGGGCGATCTGCGCGCCGGACGCCTTCATGACGACCGGGTAGCCGACCTGCGAGGCCGCCCGCACGGCCGCCGCCGCGCTGGTCACCAACTGCTCGCGCGGCACGCGGATGCCGTAGGCGCGCAGCAGCTGTTTCGCCGCGTGCTCGCTCAGCTGCTGCCCCGGGCGCATCAGGGCCTGGGCCTTGCGGAAGGAGGGCGAGGGGGTGCGCGGCGCCTCGTCGAAGGGCGAGCGGTACGAGGCGGTGAACCGCGCGTGGTCGAGATGGGCGCGGACGGCGGTGATGCAGTTCGCGAAGGTACGGAAGGTGGCGACCCGCGACGAGCCGAGGAGCGTCTCGCGGTACGCGGCCTCGGTGCCGACCGGCGACCCCCACACCACGCACACCAGCTTGTCCGTCGCCTCCGCCGCGTCCACCAGATCCTGCGCGAGCTTGTCGCTCATCGGCGGGAAGGGCCCGGTGATGGGGCAGATCAGCACCCCGACGGCCGGGTCGGCGAGGATCGCGTCGATGATCTTCCGGCCGCGCCAGTCGCCGACCGGGTGCCCGCCGTTGTCGACGGGGTTGGTGACGTTCAGGTACTCCGGTATCCACTCGTGCAGCTCGGCCTGCTTGGCGTCCGACAGCACGGGCAGGCGCAGCCCGGCCTCGCTCGCCAGGTCCGCGAAGTGCGCGCCCGTGCCGCCCGAGATCGCATAGACGACGACCCCGTCGGCCTGCGGTGCGCGGGCCCGCGCCAACAGGGCGGCGGTGTCCTGGAGTTCGTCGAGCCCGTCGACGCGGATCACGCCGTACTGCCGCATCGCCGCGTCCACCACCGCGTCCGCGCCGGTCAGCTTGCCGGTGTGGGAGGCGGCCGTCCGGGCGCCGGTCTCGGTGCGGCCGACCTTGACCGCGACCACCGGCACGCCGCGCCGGGCGGCCCGGTCGGCGGCGAGCAGAAAGGAGCGGCCGTCCTTCAGCCCCTCGATGTAGCAGGCGATGGCGCCCACCTCGGGCCGTTCGGAGAAGTAGGAGATGAAGTCGGCGGTCTCCAGGTCGGCCTCGTTGCCGGTGGGCGCCCAGTGTGAGAGTCGGACGCCCAGCTCCTGCATCGTGAAGACCGGGCGGCCCTGGTGTCCGGATTGGGTGATCAGCGCGATCGCCGGTCCGTCCAGGTCCTCGCGGAACTCCTCGAAGGCGTTGAGGTTGGTGTTCGGGCCGAGCAGCCGCAGCCCGGAGCGTCCCACGGCGGCGGCGAGCCGGGCCTGTGCGGCGGCGCCCGCCTCGCCGGTCTCGGCGAACCCGGAGGCGAAGGCGACGGCGAACTTCACCTTGGCACCGGCGAGTTGCTCGATCACGGGAAGGGGGTCGGCGACCAGCAGCACGGCCAGATCGACCGGTTCGGGCAGGTCCGCGACGGAAGGGGAGCAGGGGATGCCGAAGACGGACTGACGGGTGGGGTGCACCGGGTGCAGCCGGGCGCCGACCCGTTCGGCCCAGGTGAGCAGCTGCCGGGTGATGCCGGTGTTCGGCCGGCCCTCGGTGTCCGAGGCGCCGATCACGGCGACGGACCCGGGGCGGAAGAAGCGGTCGAGGTCGGGCACGCCGGCGTACAGCGGGCGGCCGCTGACATCCAGGTCGTCGGCCTCGGCGGGCCTGCCGTGCACGACCGGAGAGGGTTGCTCGCCGCAGGCGATGACCCGGGCCCGGCGGGAGTCGGTGGTGAGGGTGCCGTGGGTTGATCCAAGCATCGGTCCGCCCGCCTGTGTGACAGCCAATTAACTGACGCAGTGTCAGATTACTGAACTGACGCGGTGTCAGGAACGGGTCTGCACGCAAAGACGTGTGGCGGGCACAGGTTTTGTACCCGCCAGGGGCCGAAGGGGAACGCGTCCGGGGAATCTCAGGCACGGCGGAGCGACGGCGCGGCGGAGCGACGGCGCCGACGGGGACTGCCGGCCTGGCCGCCTCTTGCGAGGCCGTCCTTTGCGGGAGGCCGTCCTTTGCGAGAGGTCGCCCCTCGCGAGGCTGTCCCTTGCAAGGTCGCGCCTTGCGAGGCTGTCCCTTGCGAGGTCGCGCCTTGGAAGGCCGTTCCTTGTGAGGCCGCCCCCCTGTGAGGCCGTCGTCTACGCGGGCGTTCTTGCGGTCGTCCTCGCGAGCGCCTTGGCGACCGCCTTCGCGATCTTCTCCGCGTCGATCGCGAGTTCGCGGAACATGCCGCTGATGGGGTTGGTGAACCCGGTGAAGTACAGGCCGGGGGCCGTGCGTGGGGTGCGGGCGCCGTGGACGGTCGGGCGGCCGCGGCCGTCGAGGACGTCGAGGTGGCCGACGAGGTCCTCCAGGGCGCGGGCGTAACCGGTCGCGGCGATGACGACGTCCGGACCGATGCGGTTGCCGTCGGCGAGGACGACCTTCCCGTCCTCGAACCCGTCGACGGCGGCGACGATCTCGACCCGCCCCTTGCGCACGGCGTCGATGAGCCCGACGTCCTGCACGGGGATCGACCCCTCGCGCACGCGGGAGTACAGACCGGTGTCAGGGCGCGGCAGCCCCTGGGCCGACAGGTCCGGCACGCTGAGCCTGGCCATCGGCCCGGCGAGGAGGTCGACGAGACGCACCGGCAGCCGTCGTACGACGATCCCCGTGAACTGGGCCGCCCAGCCCGCGGTCGACCGGCGCACGATGTGCGGCGCCGTGCGCACCGCGAGCCGCACCCGCGAGGCGCCGCCCTCCACCAGATCGACGGCGATCTCGGCGCCGGTGTTGCCGACGCCGACGACAAGGACGTCACGGCCGGCGTGGGGCGTGGCGTTGCGGTAGTCGCCGGCGTGCAGCAGCTCGCCGGTGTAGGCGTCGCGGCCGGGCCAGTCGGGCAGGTGCGGGGTGTGGTTGTGGCCGGTGGCGACGACGACCGCGCTGCCGGTGAGTTCACGGCCGCCGGTGGCGTGCAGCAGCCAGCCGGTGCCGTCGGGCGCGGGTTCGACGCGCGAGACCTCGACCCCCGTCACGATCTCCAGCTGGTGGTGTTCGACGTACTTCTCCAGGTAGCGCACCACGTTGTCCCGCGACACCCAGCGCCCGAAGGAGCGCGGCATGGGCAGGCCGGGCAGGGCCGACAGGCGCCGGGTGGTGTGCAGGTGCAGCCGGTCGTAGTGGCGGCGCCAGGACGCGCCGACGCGGTCGGACTTCTCCAGTACGACGGCCCGTACGCCCTGGGCGCGCAGTGCGTGCGCCGCGGCGAGGCCGCCCGGTCCGCCGCCGATGACGTAGACGGGGCGGTCCTCGTGGGACGGCACCGCACGGGGCGTCGAAGTAGCAGTCGAGTCGGCCATGAGCGCGAGCGTAATCACGCCCACCGTTGATGGGTCTCGGTCAAGACCGGAATTGGTTGCGGATTGATCACGGCTGTGGGAGGGGTGAGGGGGGCCGGTGGCGCAGGGCCTCTGGTTGTGGGGGATCGGTGACGCGGGCCTCTTGCGTGAGCGCTGCTCGTACGCTGAACTGACGTACCGTCAGAAACCCGGTGGGGAGGGCGAGTGCGTATGGACTCGATCTGGCTCGGCGGCGCGGAGTGGCTGGCCGTGCTGCGTATCGGGCTCGGGCTGTGGTGGCTGGAGAGTTGGCGGCACAAGGACAAGAAGGCGTGGTTCGAGCGCGGGACCGGGATCGCGTGGGCGGCGGACGTCGCGGCCAAGCACCGGTGGAGCGTCGTACGCGGCGGCTTCGACGCGGTGGTCGCGCCCCGGCCGCGCACGATGGCGTACGTCGTCGTGTACGCAGAGCTCGCCCTCGGGCTGGGGCTGATCGTCGGCCTGCTGACGCCGCTCGCGCTGGTCGGCGGCCTGCTGCTCAATCTCTTCTACCTCGTCCTCATGATCCACGACTGGGCGGAGCAGGGGCAGAACTCGATGATGGCGCTGATCTCGGTCGTCGGGCTGTTCGGGATGTCGTGGCAGACGTGGTCGCTGGACAGCGCGTTCGGGCTGTTCCAGTGAGCGGGCGGCGGTTCGACGAGCCGGAGACCGACGCGTTCACCCGCCCGTACTGGGACGCCGCCGCCGAGGGCGTCCTGCTGCTCCGCCGCTGCGCCGGCTGCGGCCGCACCCACCACTACCCTCGCGAGTTCTGCCCGCACTGCTGGAGCGACGACGTCACCTGGGAGCGTGCGAGCGGCCGCGCCACGCTCTACACCTGGTCCGTCGTCCACCGCAACGACCTGCCCCCCTTCGGGGAGCGCACCCCGTACGTCGCCGCTGTCGTCGACCTCGCCGAGGGGCCGCGGATGATGACCGAGGTGGTGGAGTGCGCGGCGGCCGAGCTACGGGTGGGCATGGAACTGGAGGCGGCGTTCCGGCCGGCGGGGGAGGTCACGGTGCCGGTGTTCCGGCCCCGGGGGTGAATCCGCCCCCCCAGGTGCGCGGGAGCACGCGTTCGCGGACGGCCGCGCGGGCGACTTCACGGCCACAGCAGTTCCTTGAGCCAGCCCTCCTCCGTGCGTCGGTAGACGAGCCGTACGTGCCGACGCCTCGCGTCTCCCTGGAAGAACTCCACCTCTTCCGGCCGGAGGCGGTAGAGGGTCCAGGTCGGGGCAGGGGCGTCGGGGTCGCTCTGAGCGCGGTCCCAGGCGCCGTCCGAGGCCCGCCCCAGCTCCTCCATCGAACCGAGCACTTCACTCTGCCTGCCGACGAGCGCGGCGGCCAGCGCCCCCGTGGAGCGGGCGTGCAGATCCGCCTGCCCCTCCTGGGCCGGGGCGACCTCGACCGGGCCCCGCAGCCGGATCTGACGGCCCTGAGTGGGCCAGTAGAAACTCAGAGCCGCGTACGGGCGGGCGGCCAGCTGGCGGCCCTTGCGGCTGGTGGCATGGGTCGCGAAGGCCCAGCCGTCCGCGTCCGCGCCGTGCAGCATCACGATGCGGACGTCGGGCAGGCCGTCCTCGTCCGACGTCGCGAGCGTCATCGTGTGCGGCTCGGTCTGGCCCGCCGCGACCGCCTCCGCGAACCACTCCACGAACAGCGGGAGTGGTTCGGCGGGTGCGGATGCCGGGTCGAAGGAGGGTAGCTCTACGTCCCACACCCGCAGTGACCTGAGCAGCTCGTGAAGATCCGTTCCCATGCCCCGAGTATCACTCGGGGGCCCGGCAAAGCTGCGCCATGAGCCCTCCGTGCAGCAGTTCCGCGTCCACAACTCACCGACCTCCGGTGCGCCGTGCCCCCAGTTCAGCGGGTACGTGTTCCCCTCCGGCGCGGGTGCGCCCACGTACTCGTCACGCGCCGAGCGCGTGAACCGGCGGGCGCCGGGTGGCCAGTCGCGCTCCGCACGGAAGGCCGCAATCTGGTCTTCGTCGGGTCCCAGGGAGGCAGTACGTTGATCTCCAAGCCGGAAGAGGCCAAACGGGCTGCTCGACCTGTTCGGCATGCTGCGTGCTCCGGCGCTTACGCCGTGGGAGTCCGCAGAACTCATCGAACGGAAAGCGGGGCAACTGTGAACGTGACGGAACTTGCTTGGTTCAAGTCCAGCTACAGCACCGACGAAGGTGGCGCCTGCCTCGAAATAGCCACCACCCCCGCCGCCATCCACATCCGCGACTCAAGGCACGTCACCGGCCCCACCCTCGCCGTCACCCCCACCACCTGGACCGCCTTCCTCCGTACCGTCCGTTGAGGCGCTCAGCGGGCGTCGCTCTCAGCGGCGCCCTCCTGCTCCCCCTCGCCGCCTGCGGCCCCCTCGCGGAGGACCCCAAGTCCTGGATCTCCGCCCCCGAGGTCTTCTATCTGCGTCCCGTCGGTGACACATCCGGGCCCAAGGCCAAGATGCCGTTCCATCTGCAGGCCGAGGACGTCAAGGCGACCAGCCGCTACGGCACGCAGGATCACCGGCTGACCGTCGACGTGCGCGGGTCCGAGGGCGTCGTACGGCTGAAGGCGGTCGGCCTGCGCAAGAGCGGGACCCGGTGCGTCAACGACACCGTGCGTGCCGTCTGCGACGTCAGCGGTGCCTACAACAGCTGGTCGGACCTGGACCGCGTCCACCCGGTCGCCGCCGAGGGCAGCAAACCCGGCGACACCGGCATCGTGCGTTTCACCTTCACCACGAAGGGCGGGAAGACGCTCACCACCCGCACCCGGGTCGTGGTCGGCGAACCCGAGGTGAAGGTGCGCACTCTCAAGGTCATCAAGGACGTGCGCCCCGGCGCCGACGTGACCGTACCGGTCGTCGTCCGCAATGACGGCGAGGTGCCGGTGCAGGGGCTCGCCCTCGAACTCGGTTCCGGGGAGCTGGACTTCCGGCAGCGGTACGCCAACTGCCGTTACCCGCCTCAGCGTCACGGCCACACGGCCGTCTGCCGGTTTCCCGGCCTGCGTGTCCCGCCGGGCGGGACCGTCGTCCTGCACCCGGCCCTGCGCCTGCGCGCGTCGACGAAGCGGATGTACGGCTCCTTCAGCCAGGAGGCCTGGCCGCTGGACTCGGGGCCCGGACAGTACACCGTGGTGCCGCCGGGTGGCGACCACGGTGACGGTCCGCCCCTGACCGCCGAGGCCTTGCAGGGCGCCGACGACACCGACGGCACGTTCGCCGAGGGAGACGTCTCCACCGACGTGCGTCTGGACACCCACGCCGACTACGAGGTCTTCGGCGTCGAACTGCGGGGCAGCCCCGGCACGAAGCGCTCGCTGCGGCTCAAGGTCCGCAACAACGGGCCCGGCATCCCCGGCGCCGGTACGAAGCTGCTGTTCACGCCGCCGCCCGGCACCGTGCTGGAAGAACCCATGGAGGCCATCGACGAGGACGCGTACGAGCCGTACTGCGACTCCGACGGCCCCGCGTACAGCTGCCTCGTGGGCCAACTCGACCCCGGCGAGACCCGTGACTTCGAGTTCACCCTGAGCCTCGACGGGCCGGGGCAGGGCAGCGCGGCCCTCCAGGACACCCAGCCGTCCACCGGCCGCCGCGACCCGAACCCGGCCAACGACACCGCTCCTGTCACCGTTCTGCCGTGACCTCCCACATCGCCTCAGGCCCCTACCGCCCCAGCACCACCGTCCCCGACGAGCAGAACCAGCCGCCGGTGCCGGACGCGACCGCCAGGCATGGCAGCTCGCCGTCCGGGCGCCGCGCCTGACGGCCCGCCGCCTCGCCGCGCAGCTGCCGCACCGCCTCCACCAGCAGAAACAGTCCGCGCATCCCGGGGTGCTGGGCCGAAAGGCCGCCCCCGTCCGTGTTCACCGGCAGTTCCCCGCCCCGCACCAGCAGCCGCCCCTTCTCCACGAACGCCCCGCCCTCGCCCTTCTCGCAGAAACCGAGATCCTCCAGGGTCACGAGGGTCATGTAGGTGAAGGCGTCGTAGATCTCGGCCACATCGATCTCCTCCGGCCGAATCCCCGCCCGGCCGAAGGCGAGGCGTCCGCTCACCGCCGCAGGGGAGACGGTGAAGTCCGGCCACTCGGACATCGTCGTGTGCGAGACGTGCTCGCCCGTGCCGAGCACCCACACCGGTGGCGTACGGCAGTCCCGTACGTACTCCTCGGCCGCCAGCAGGACCGCCGCGCCGCCGTCGGAGCGGATGCAGCAGTGCAGCTTGGTGAAGGGGTCGGCGATCATCGGGCCGGACAGGACGTCGTCCACCGTGATCGGGTCGCGGAACATCGCCTCCGGGTTCAGCGCCGCGTTCGCCCGCGCCTGGACGGCCACCGAGGCGAGCTGTTCGAGTGTCGTGCCGTACGCGTGCATGTGGCGGCGCGCGGCCATCGCGTACTTGGCGATGAGCGTGTGGCCGTAGGGGACCTCGAACTGGAGGGGACCCCGGGCGCCGAAGGAGAGGGTCCCGGTACGCCGGCCCGCCCTGATGTCCGCGCGGGCCGTGGAACCGTAGACCAGCAGGACCGCGTTCGCGTGACCCGCCGCGATCGCGTCCGTCGCGTGCGCCGCCATGACCTCCCAGGTGGCGCCGCCGACGGCGGTGGAGTCGACCCAGGTGGGGCGCAGGCCCAGGTACTCGGCCACCTCGACCGGTGGCAGGGTGCCGAGGCCGGCCGACGCGAACCCGTCGACCAGCGAGCGGTCCATCCCCGCGTCCGCCAGCGCGCGCCTGGCGGCCTGGGCGTGCAGGGCGTAGGGCGTCGCGTCGTCCACGCGACCGCAGTCCGAGAGGGAGACACCCACGACGGCGACCTTGCGCTTCCCCGGAGTCATGAATCTGACGGTACATCAGATGTCGAGGCGCGCGGGAGGCCGTCGTGGCTCTGGGCATCCGTACCGCACGGCGCTAATGTGACGCGCCGTCAGATCGGGAGAAAGGGCCTGGCCATGGACGCCCGTTTCACCGCCGAACAGGACGAGATCCGCCGCACGGTGAGGGAGTTGCTGCTCAAACGCTGGGGCCCGGAGGAGGTCCGGGCGGCGGTGGGGGCCGGCGCCGGGTACGACCCCGCACTGTGGTCCGCCCTCGCCGAACAGCTCGGCCTGCCCGGCCTCGCCCTCCCCGAGGCCTACGGCGGTGTCGGGTGCGCCGTCACCGAAGTCGCCCTCGCCTGCGAGGAGTCGGGGCGGGCGCTGGCCCCCTCGCCGCTGCTCGCCACCGCCGTCCTCGCCGCCCCGCTCCTCCTCGCCCTCGGTACCGAGACGCAGCGCGCCGAACTGCTGCCCCGGATCGCGGCGGGCGCGCTGACCGCGGCCCTCGCCGTGCCGGGCACGGCACTCTCCCTCGCCCTCGGGCTCGTCGGCGACAACCGGGGGAACTGGGCCGGTGGCGGACGTGCGGGAGGAGTGCAGGCGCGGCGCGCCGAGGACGGGTGGCGGCTGTACGGGCAGGTGGAGCAGGTGCTGGACGGGCACAGCGCCGGGCTGCTCGTGGTGGCCGCGCACGCCGGGGGGTTCGCCCGCCCGAGGACCCTGCTGTTCCTCGTGCGGGAGGGGGCCGCGGGCCTGGTGCGCGCACGGCAGACCTCCCTGGACGTGAGCCGGCCGCAGGCGCGGGTCCAACTGCGGGACGTGCCAGCCGAGTTGCTCGGCGACGAGCACGTCGATGTGGCCGACGCGCTCATGGCGACGGGCGACGCGGCCGCCGCCGTACTCGCCACGGAGGCCGCGGGAGCCGCCGACCGGGCCCTGGAACGGACCGTCGACCATGTGCGGCAGCGGGAGCAGTTCGGGCGGGCGATCGGCTCCTTCCAGGCGGTGAAGCACCGGCTCGCGGACGTGTACGTGCAGGTGCAGGCGGCGAGGTCGGCCGCGTACTACGCCGCGTGGGCGGCCGGGACCGGCCCCGAGCGGGCCGGACAGGTGGGACAGGTGGGACGGACCGAGCGGACCGAGCGGGTCGGTGGGCTCGCCCTCGCCCAGGCCCTGGAAGCGCTGCGGACCGCCGCGGCCGAGGGCATCCAGCTGCACGGCGGCATCGGGTTCACCTGGGAGCACGAGGCGCATCTGTACTTCAAGCGGGCGACGGGGGACGAGCTGCTGTTCGGCCCGGTGCACCGGCTACGGGCATACGCGGCCGAGCGCTCGGGCATCTTCTCCCTGGCCGGATCCGAGGAGGTGGCCGTCTGATGCCCCCAGGCCTGCGGCTGTTGCACAGGATGTCCTCGTCCCCCGCCTTCGCCAGATACGCGCCGCGCATCATCCCCGCCGTGGACCTCACCGTGCACCGGCTGACCCGGGGGAGGGTGCAGCTCAGCGCGCAGATGCTGCCCGGCCTTGTCCTCACGGTCCGCGGCGCGAGGAGCGGACTGCCGCGTCGTACGCCGCTGGCGTGCATGCCGCAGGAGCCCGACGCCTGGTTCGTGGTCGGCTCCAACTTCGGTCGTCCGGCCCATCCGGCGTGGACGGCGAACCTGCTGGCCCACCCCGAAGAGGCCCGGATCAGCTGGCGCGGGCGAGACATTCCGGTGACGGCACGCCTGCTGGAGGGGGCGGAGCGGGCGGAGGCGTGGAAGCGGCTGCTCACGTTCTGGCCGCCGTACGCGACGTATCAGGCGCGCATCACCCGCGAGATCCGGGTCTTCCGCCTCAGCAGTCGCTGACCCCGCCGCTCTCCCTGGCCTCGCCGATGACGAGATCGGCCCGTGAGACGGTGCTGCGGATGAGGGCACTGGTGTCCTCGTCGACTCCCAGGGTCTTCGCGCGCGCGGCCTCCGGGGTGAAGCCGTAGCTGATGTAGCGGCGGGTGAGCCGCTCGCGCCTCGGCTCCGGGAGGGCGTCCAGGAACCAGGTCTCGTCCAGCAGGCCCTTCACCTGCCGCCAGGGCTCCTGCGCGGACAGCAGGAAGTTGCCGTCGACGATGACCAGCCGGTGGTGCGGCGCGACCTCGATCGACCCGGCCACGGGGTCCTCGAGGTCGCGGTCGAACTCCGGCCACCAGACGGTGCTTTCGGTGTTTTCGGTGTCTCCGGTCTCGGCACGCGTACGGCGCAGGAGGGCGACGAAGCCGTCGGCGTCGAAGGTGTCGATCGTGCCCTTGTCGGCCGCCTGCCCCCGGGCCTCGATGACCTTCTGGGCGAGGTGGAATCCGTCCATGGACACGGTCACGGCCAGTCCCGGCCGCTCTTTCTCCAGCCGCGCCCGCAGCTGCTCGGCGAACGTGGACTTGCCGGCGCCCGGTTCTCCGACGATGCCGAGCAGTGCCCGCCCGGCCCGGGCCAGGTGCAGGGCCCGCTCGGTGAGGGCGTCCATGGACGGAGGCCCGTAGAGCGACGTACGGCGCGGGTCGGCTTCCCCGGTGAGGCGGTTCTTGTCGGTGATCGTCATTCGGGGAGCTCCGACGGGGGGTGGAAGGCGGACGTGTCCTGCCCGCGGCGTGTTGTGCCCGCGGCATGTTCTGCCGGGGCTGCCGCACAATCTAGCCGCCGAGAACGCGTCGGCACAGACCTTGCGCAGAGCGACGGACCGACCACTTTCCGTGCAGCGCAGCGGGCGGCAGTCCATCCGGTGGACTGCCGCCCGTATGACAGGAATTGAGCCGGGTGCTGCTCCGTAGTGCCTCGCCTTCGTGCAACTTCGTGCTGCTTCGTACTACTTCGTCGGCTTCTTGCCCGTGACGCCGAGGTGCACCAACAGGGCGAGGTTCGGCTTGAGTTCGGCCTGCTTGACGCCCCAGCTCTGGAAGCCCTTCTGGTGCGAGGCGACCGCCGCGAGCATCGCGACCAGTGAACCGGCGATCGCCGCCGGGTTCACGTCCTTGTCGATCCTGCCCTTGGACTGGAGTTCGGCGATGGAGTCCGAAAGGGAGTTGTTCACCGAGTTGAGAATCTTCATGCGGATCTTGTAGAAGCGTTTGTCGCCCTCGGCGGCACCCAGATCGACGACCCTGAGGATCGCGTCGTTCTTGCGCCAGAACTCCAGGAATCCGTCGACGAGTTCCTGTGATGTCTGCCAGCCGGCCTTGCCGACCCATGAGCGCCCTTCGAGCAGCTCGGTCAACCCGGCGCCTTCCGCGGCCATTTGCTCGGCGATCTCCAGGACGGCGCCTTCGACGTCCGGGAAGTACTGGTAGAAGGTCGCGGGTGAAGTGCCCGCCTTCCGGGCGACATCAATGACTTTGACGTCCCGGTAGGGCGATGAGCTGAGCATCTCGCTGAGGCAGTCGAGCAGCTTCTGCCGGGTCGCCTGCCCACGCCGACCCGCCACACGGCCGTCGACGGTACGCACTTGTCCTGTCATGACGTCAGCTTACCGAGGGGTGATCGGAGCGCGATTCGGCCGACTGCAAATGGGGAGTACGAGGGTCGCGGGGGCCTCTGAGGAGGGAGTACGTCCACGCGCGCGCAGCGTGGAAGGCCGTTAGTTTGGCGATATGGCCGAAACCCCGCCATCCACCGCGTCCGACCGGAACGGTGCCGCCTTCCCCGAGGGCGTCCCCTGCTGGGTCGACGCCCAGCTGCCCGACGTCGAGGCGGGCAAGCGCTTCTACGGTGAGCTCTTCGGGTGGACCTTCGAGCCGGCGGCCGGGGCGGAACACGGCCCGGCGGACGGCCCGGCACCCGGCTCCTCCGTGTGGGCGTACCTGGACGGCGCCCCCGTCGCCGCACTCGCGCCCAAGGCGGACGGCCGGATGCCCACCGTCTGGACCGTGTACTTCGCGACGCCCGACGCCGCTGCCCTCGTGGGCCGCATCCGCACGGCCGGCGGCCAGGTGATCAACCCGCCGACCCCGCTGGCCCCCTTCGGCACCTTCGCCCTGGCCGCCGACCCGGAGGACGCCGTCTTCGGTCTCTGGCAGGCCGGTGCGCACCCCGGATTCGGCCGCCGTCACGAGCCCGGCTCCTTCGGCTGGACCGAGTTGTACGCCCGCGACACCGCCGCCGCCGACTCCTTCTACGCCGACCTCTTCCACGACGCCCTCTTCGGGCCCGGCGCCCGCCCCGATTTCGGCCGTGCTTCCGTCACCGACGTCTTTCCGGCCGAGATGCCGCCCCACTTCCTCGTCCACTTCGGTGTCCGGGAGGGTGACGACGCCTTGGAGGACGCCATCCGGGCGGTGAACCGGCTCGGCGGGCGCGTACAGGTGCCGTCCTTCGACGCGTCGTACGGACGTGTGGCCGTGGTCACGGACAATCAAGGGGCGTCGTTCGCACTGCTCCAGCGGTGAGACTTCGTGCCGTACCGGTGGAAAAGGGCGGCCCGCGGAGCGGTCGACGTGGTTTTGTCCTGAGACACCCCGATCCGCCCCCGGGTTCGCACCAGGTCGCCCGGCCAGGAAGAATCAGGGTGCGTGCCGCCATGGCGGTGCGGTGGTGAGACGCTGCACGGGGTCGCGTACATACGTGGGTGACGCGGCCCGTACGGGGAGGTGGCAGGCAAGTGGTGGATCAGCTGACGCAGCACGATCCGCGGCGGATCGGGCCGTTCGAGGTGCTGGGACGGCTGGGTGCGGGCGGCATGGGGCTGGTCTATCTCGCGCGCTCGGCCTCCGGCCGACGTGTGGCGATCAAGACGGTCAGGACGGAGCTCGCCGAGGACCAGCTGTTCCGGGTCCGCTTCACGCGTGAGGTCGAGGCGGCCCGCGCGGTCTCCGGCTTCTACACGGCGACCGTGGTCGACGCCGACCCGCGCGCGGCGGTGCCGTGGCTGGCGACCGCGTACGTTCCCGCGCCCTCCCTCGAGGAGATAGTGACCGAGTGCGGGCCGCTTCCGGCCCAGGCGGTGCGCTGGCTGGCCGCGGGCGTCGCGGAGGCGCTCCAGTCGATCCACGGTGCCGGACTCGTGCACCGCGACCTCAAGCCGTCGAATGTGCTGGTGGTCGAGGACGGGCCGCGCGTCATCGACTTCGGTATCGCGTCGGGCGTTTCGAACACGCGTCTGACCATGACGAACGTCGCCGTCGGCACGCCCGCCTACATGTCGCCCGAGCAGGCGAAGGACTCGCGCAGCGTCACCGGCGCGAGCGACGTCTTCTCGCTCGGCTCCATGCTCGTCTTCGCCGCCACCGGGCACGCCCCCTTCCACGGCGCCAACCCGGTCGAGACGGTCTTCATGCTGCTGCGGGAGGGCCCCGACCTCGAAGGTCTTCCCGACGAGCTGCGGCCCCTCATCGAGTCCTGCATGCAGATGGAGGCCACCGGCCGCCCCAACCCCGCCGACCTCCAGGCCCAGCTGGCCCCCCACCTCTTCGGCTCCGGTTCCGACGACAGCGGTACGGCGTCCGCGTGGCTGCCCGAGCGGGCGGTCGGCCTGATCGAGGCCCGCCGCGGCGGCCGTCCGGCCATCAAGCCGCCGGCCGGCGGAAGCCAGGGCGGTGCCGGAGGCCGCAGCGGAGCGCGGCCCGTCGTACCGCCCCCGCCCTCGCACGACCCCGTTCCGGTGGGCGTCGGCGCGCCCGACGCCGGCCCCGTGCGGCTGGCCGGTGCCCCGGTGCCCATCGGGCCGGGACCGCGCGTCGCCGACGCCCGCGCCGCCGCCGTCAAGGCGCCTCCTCCCGAGGCGGGCCTCGCCGCGTCCTGGTCCCGGCCGCGCCCCGGCGTCAACGGCGCCGAGCCGGTCCCCGCGGTCGCCCCGCCGGTCGCTCCCGCGGAGTCCGCGTCCGGCTGGCGCCCCTGGCGTTTTCGCATGTCGAACGATGTCTGGGGCACGCCCGCCGTCGCCGACGACCTGGTCTACGTCACCTCCTTCGAGGTGCACGCCCTGGACGTGGCGACCGGCCGCCGCCGGTTCAAGACGCGCGACGTCGCCTGGTCGATGTCGGTCGCGGACGGCCGGGTCCACGCCTCCGACGGGCCGACGCTCTTCGCCCTGGACGCCCGCGAGGGCGCCGACCTGTGGCGGCTGTCCACGGACGCCTGGGTGTACGCGCTGAAGGCCGACCGGGGAACGGTGGTCACCGGCACGCGCGGCGGCGGCGTACAGGCCTGGGAGGCAGCCAACGGGCAGAAGCTCTGGGAGATCACCGGGGCCCAGCAGGACTTCGAGTCCCCGGAGGCCGGCCCCGTCGTCCACGACGGCACGGTGTTCGTCTGGAAGGACGCCCGGCTGCGCGCCCTGGAGGCCCGTACCGGCGAGGAGCGCTGGTCGTACCCGATCGGTGACGCGGCGTCCTGCGGCGGCGTACCCGTGCGGCTCACCCCGGCCCCCGACGGATACGTGTACGTGTCCGCCGGCACCCGGGTCCTGGCCGTCGACATCGCGGGCGGCCATGTCCGCTGGCACTTCGAGGCACCGGCGGTGTTCCTGTCCCCGCCCACGTTCGTGCCGGGCCCCGCGGTGGCGGGCGGCGGCATCTACCTCGCCGACTACCTCGGCACGGTGTACGCCCTGGACGCGACCGACGGGCGTGACCGCTGGCGCATCGCCACGGAGTCGCGCGCCTCGCTCGACCCCGTCCTGGTCGCCGCCGGTCACGTCCACGTCGGCAGCGGCAAGGGCCTCTACACCCTGGACGCCGTCACGGGCACCCCGAAGTGGCGCTTCCAGGCGGGCGGCGACATCGTGGGCGCCCCCGCGGTCGCCGAGGGCCGTATCCACTTCGGCTCCACGGACCACCTCCTGTACACGCTGAAGGCGGACGACGGCCGGCTGCGCTGGAAGCTGGCGACGGGCGGCGAGATCACCGGCGCCCCGGTGGTCAAGGACGGCGTGGTGTACGCGTGCAGCAAGGACCGCTGCGTGTACGCACTGGACGCGGAGAAGGGGACGGGGACGGCGCGGACCGCCTAGCGCCGGCGCGGGGAACGGCCCGGCGCCCGTCCGGCGGGTCAGGCCCGGACAGGCGCGGGGAGGCTGGGCGCAGGGCCCGCGGTGCTATCGGTTCAGGAGCGGGGAGGGCGACCTTCCCGGAGATCCGTTCCGGGCGCCGTTCATCCGTTGCCGAGCGCGAGGATCAGCTTGCCGGTGTTCTCACCTGAGAACAGCTTGAGCAGGGTCTCCGGGAACGCGCGGACGCCGCCTTCGACGATGTGCTCCCGCGAGCGCAGGCGGCCGTCCTTCAGCCATCGGGCCAGCTCGGCGCTCGCCTGCGGGTAGCGGTCCTCGTAGTCGAAGACGACCATTCCCGTCATCGACGCCCTCGCCGCCAGCAGGGCCATGTAGTTCGCCGGACCGGGCGGCCGCTCCGTGGCGTTGTACTGGGACATCGAGCCGCAGATGACGATGCGGGCGCCGCGGGCCAGGCGGGTCAGCACCGAGTCCAGAGTCTTTCCGCCGACGTTGTCGAAGTACACGTCGACTCCGTCCGGCGCGTGCTTGCGCAGCGCGTCGCGAAGGTTCTCGGACTTGTAGTCGATCGCCACGTCGCAGCCGAACTCGTCGACGATCGTCCGGCACTTCTCGGGTCCGCCCGCGACGCCGATGACCCGGCAGCCGTGGATCCTCGCGATCTGCCCGACGACGCTGCCGACCGCTCCGGCGGCGCCGGACACCACGACGACCTCGCAAGCTCGTCGACGTGGGCCTGCTCGACCGAGTGCAGTACGCCAGCGATCCGGACCGCTACGAGTACCGCCTGACGGCCGCCGGCCGGGAGTTGTTCGGAGCGATCGTGGTGCTCATGCGCTGGGGCGACACCCACCTCGCCGGGCCGGAGGGCCCGCCGATCGTGCTCACGCACCGGACCTGCGGCGAGGTCACTCATCCGAGGCTCACCTGCGATGTGTGCGGTGAGGAAATCACCATCCACAGCGTCACGCCCAGCCGCGGGCCCGGGTTCCTGGAAGCCGATCCCGCGCCGCCCGAGGACCCGGCACGCTCCGAGAGGAACTCATGATGTCGACGGTACTGTCAGGCCACCCGGCGTCCGGCGCACTTCACGCGGACGACCGGCCACTCATCGTCGGGCTCGGGGGAACGGCACGCCGCGGTTTCTCGTCCGAGGTCTGCCTGCGCACGGCACTCGAAGCGGCCGAGCAGGCCGGCGCGCGCGTCGAGCTCTTCAGCGCCGACGCCCTCGACCTGCCGATGTACCAGCCCGCGAGCAGCCATCGCACCGAGCGCGCCGTCGCGCTGGTCGAAGCCGTCAGGGCGTGCGACGGGCTCATCCTCGCTTCGCCCAGCTACCACGGCAACCTCTCGGGACTCGTCAAGAACGCCCTCGACTACTTCGAGGACCTGCGCGACGACGCGCGGCCCTACCTCGAAGGGCGCGCCGTCGGCTGCATCACGTGCGCGGCCGGCTGGCAGGGGACGGTGGCCACGCTCACCAGCCTGCGCGGGATCGTCCACGCCCTGCGCGGCTGGCCGACCCCGCTCGGGGTGACGGTCAACTCCGCGACACCGGTGGTGGTCGACGGGGCGATCGAGGACGCCGGGCCTCGGCAGCGCCTGGGCCTGCTCGGCGAGCAGGTCGTCGGCTTCGCTCACGCGCGCCGCGGCTGACACGGCGGTCGTGCACCGCGGGTGTGTGCGCTTGTACCGCTGTCGGTGGCCTTGAGTAGGGTGCTGGCATGTACACACGGGGGCGTACTCTCAAGTTCGCAGCGGTATTGACCATGGTGGTTCTCGCGCTGACCGGGTTCTCCAGGGGACGCGGTCACGGCGGCCACGGCGGCCACAGCGGTGGTGGCGGTTGCAGCAGCTCCAGCCAGAACCACGACAGTTCGTCGTCATCGACATCGGGTGGCGGCTCGTACAGCTCCGGATCGACGACATCGGGTGCGGGGAGCGACGACTCCTACGACGATTCCTACGGCGACTCGGACGACGACTCTTACAGCAGCGGCAGCAGCAGTAGTGGCAGCAGTGGCGGCAGTACCTACAACCGCCGCCCCACCCACCGTTCCAACCCCACCTCCTCCAGCGGCGACGGCGATGACGAACCGCTGAAGGACGGCACGGCGAGGGTGGTGAGCTGTGCGACCAAGAAGGCGCCCTACGCGACCGTCGAGGTCAAGAACCCCAATGCACGTAAGGGCACCTTCTGGATCACGGTCACCTTCAAGGACAAGGACGGCCTTGAGATAGTCGACCACTACGCCGATGTCCGGGTGCCGGCGAAGGGGAAGGCGACCGTCGACGTGGAGGTGGGCGGCGCGGGTCTCGTCGACTACGTCGACCACTGCGACGTCGATCCGGTCGCCGAATCGTCGAGCTGACGGACCACGTCGGCCGTACGCGGGGTGCGCTGCTAGGGTGACCGGACTCCCGCCGGTGGATCTCGTTCCGCGGCGGGCTGTTTCCTGGGCCTGAGAGCCCTTGCGCTGTTCGCGCACCCCAATCCAGCGATTTTCAACGGGGGTTGAAAACGTGCAACTTCGTCATGTCCGCGCCATCGCCGTCTTCGGTATCGCCGTGGTCGCCCTCACCGGAGCCCGGGGCTCCCACGGCGGCGGCTGCCACAGCGACAGCGGCGGTTCCGGCAGTTCGTCCTCGAGCGGCGGCGGATCCACCGGCTCCACCGGCGGCGGCGCCTACAAGGACGACAACGACTCCACGACGACCGGCGGTTCGAGCGGCAGCGGCTCCACCACCGGCTCCACCACCGGCGGCGGCAAGGCCACCGACCCCGCGAAGGACGTGAAGATCGAGACCTGCGTGTTCGACGACGCGCGCGGCATCGTCGCCCACGTCAGCGCCACCAACTCCAGTGCGAGCACGACGTACACGTACAAGTTCAGCGTCACCTTCAAGGGCCCGGACGGCTCGGTCGTGCGCACCAGCAACTCCACCATCCCCTACGTCTCCGCGAACTCCACGGACACGCTGGACGTGGCGGCGTCTTACGTCCCCGCCGCCGGGCAGAGCGCGAGCGGCAGCACCTGCAAGCTGAGCGCTGTGACGCGTACGGCGGAGTAGGACGGCCGAGGGGCGGGCCGTGCGGTGCCCGCCCCTCAGTCCCTCAGATCCTCTGCTCGCCCCGCAGCCCGGTCAGGAAGTCGACCAGCGCCGCGTTCACCTCGTTCGGTCGCTCCTGCTGTGTCCAGTGTCCGCAGCCCGGCAGCACCAGCGGCTCGCGGCGCAGGTTGGGCATCAACGCGGGGAGCTTCTCGATCAGTTCGGCCGTGCCGGGGAACGCGGGGACGGCATCCCGGTCGCCGTACATGTACAGCGCCGGCGGGCTGACGACCGCGCCCTGCCAGGCCGCCGTCAGCTCCCAGTTGCGGTCGAGATTGCGGTACCAGTTGAGCGCCCCGGTGAATCCGGGCGCGAACTCCTCCGCGAACACGTCGAGGTCCGCCTCCGTGATCCACCCCGGCAGCACCTCGGGGTCGGGCATCCCGTCGAGGAAGCCCCGCCCCGGTGCGACCAGCGGCTGCCGTCCGCTGCCCGCGCCCGGGGCGTCACCGGAGGCCGAGTACAGGAACTTCCGCAGCGAGCCACGTGCGTCCCGCCCGAACTCGGCGTCGGCGACACCTGGCTGGGCGAAGTAGTTCCAGTAGAACTGTCCGTCGAACATCTCGTCCATCGCATCCAGTGGCGGCCGCTCGCCCCGGAACGGCGGCGGCACGCTCAGCCCCGCGACCCCGCGCACGACATCGGGCCGCAGCAGCGCGGTGTGCCAGGCCACCGGCGCGCCCCAGTCGTGCCCGACGACGTACGCCGTCTCCTCCCCGAGGGCGTGGATCAGGCCGATCACATCGCCGACGAGGTGCAGGATGGTGTACGCGTCCACGCTCTCGGGACGGTCGCTGCGCCCGTATCCGCGCTGGTCCGGGGCGACCACGCGGAAGCCGGCGGCCGCCAGTGGCCCGAACTGATGGCGCCATGAGTACGAGGACTCGGGGAAGCCGTGCAGCAGCACGACCAGCGGTCCCTCGCCCTGCTCCGCGATGTGCAGCCGGATGCCGTTCACGTCGATCATGCGATGGTTGACCATGATTCGAGCATACGGGTGTGCCATGCATCCGCATTGCTAGCGCAACCTGTGCTCGCGGCTTCGTTCCCCGAACAGCTCCGCCTGTCGCTCACCCGGCAGATTTCCGAGCGCGATCAGGTGCGGCGCCTGTGCGTATCCCGCGGTACGGGCCGCCTCCTTGGCGGCCCACAGCGCCCGCACGGTCCCCTGTACGGCCTCGGTCGGGCAGCCGGCGATGACGGCCGCGCACCGCGTTGCAGCCGCCAACGCCTCCCCGGGTGCCGTCACCTCGGACACCAGCCCCACCTCGTACGCCCGCCGCGCCGAGATCCGCTCCGCCGTCCCCATCAACGCCATCCGCGCCGCCTCCCCGTACGGCATCCGCTGCGCCATGAGGACCGACTCGTACGCGCTGACCATGCCGTACGTCGTATGCGGGTCGAAGAAGGTCGCGGTCGAGTCGGCGACGACGAACTCGCTCTCGCCGAGCAGATAGAAGGCGCCGCCGCAGGCCATCCCGTTCACGGCACAGACGACGGGTTTCCACAGGTCGTTGGACTTGGGCCCGACGGTGAGGAGCGGATCGTCGGCCATGTAGGGCGAGGTGGGCTGCGGAACGTCGACGCCCCGGTCGATGCCGGTGCAGAACGCCCGCCCGCCGGCTCCGGTCAGGACGACGGCCCGCACCGAGTCGTCGCGCCGCAACGCGCTCCACACGGCGGCGAGTTCGGCGGCCGTCTCCAGATCGATCGCGTTGAGCCGCTCGGGCCGGTCGAGGGTGACGACGGCGACGCCGGTGTCCTTGTCCGCGACGACGCGCAGGGTCATGGCCGCTCCAGTACCCACTGGGGCAGTCCGGCGCTGCTGAAGACGGCCTGCACCCTGGCGCCGATCCGCACGCGTTCCGGCGCGACACCGTCGAGCGGCGCGTCGGCCTCGCTGACCAGGTTGCCGACCAGGCGTATCCGGGGTGCTTCGGCGAGCTCGACGACGATCACGTTGTACGGGGCCTGCGCCGCGTACTCCGGCAGGAGCGGCGGGTGGGGGACGACGTACGACCAGACGCGCCCCTTCCCGCTCATCAGCCGCCACTCGCTCGCGAAGGACCGGCAGTGCGGGCAGCAGGGACGGGGCGGGAAGCGCGGCTCGCCGCAGTCGGCGCACGCCTGGACCCTCAGCTCGCCCCGGGCGGCGTACTCCCAGAAGGGGGCGCCGTCGTCGTCCACGACCGGTGTGAGCATCTCAACTCCTCAGGAGAAGTGCGGACGTCGGTACGCCTTCGCCGGCCGTGACCAGGCAGGTGGCGGCGCCCGGGACCTGGGCGGTGCTCGTCCCCCGCAGCTGTCTCACGCCCTCGTTGATGAGGTTGAACCCATGCACATACGCCTCGGACAGGCCCCCGCCCCCCGTGTTCAGGGGCAGCCGGCCGCCGATCTCCAGCGCACCGCCCTCCGTGAAGGCCCCGCCCTCCCCCCGCCCGCAGAAGCCGTAGCCCTCCAGGGACAGCGGTATCAGCGGGGTGAACGCGTCGTAGATCTGCGCGACATCCACGTCCTGCGGGGAGAGGTCGGCGTGCTTCCACAGGTGCCGGGCGGCCGTCCAGGCGGGGCCGGTGAGCGGATCGTCGTTCCAGTAGTTGACCATGCCGTGGTGCTGGGCGGGCAGGCCCTGGGCGGCGGAGTGGATGTAGGCGGGCCGTTGCGGACAGTCCCGCGCCCGCGCGGCGGAGACGACCACGCACGCCAACGCCCCGTCCGTCTCCAGGCAGTTGTCGAAGAGGCAGAGGGGCTCACTGATCCACCGGGAGGTCATGTACATCTCGCGGGTGAGCGGGCGGTCGTACATGATCGCCGCCGGGTTCTGGTTGGCGCGGTTCCGGCAGGCGAGGGCGACATTGAAGAGGTGGTCCCGGGTCGCCCCGTACTCGTGCATGTAGCGGCGGGTCAGCATCCCGATCTCGTCGGCCGGTCTGAGGAGGCCGAAGGGACGGGTCCACTGGGCGGGGGTGGGGAGTTGGGCGCTGGTGTTCTTCCACGGCCGCGGCCCGCTGCCCCGCTTGCGCGACCGCCAGGCGACGCCGACCGTGGCCTGCCCGGTGGCGATGGCGGCGGCGAGATGGGCGACGGTGGCACAGGAACCGCCGCCGCCGTACCCGACCTTGCTGAAGAAGGTCAGGTCCCCGAACCCGACCGCCTTCGCCAGCTGGACCTCGTCGGTCTCCTCCATCGTGTAGGAGGCAAGGGCGTCGACCTCGCCCGGGGCGATTCCCGCGTCGTCGAGGGCGGCGAGCACGGCCCGGCAGGCCAAGGTCCGCTCGTCCTCGGGGAGGTGCTTGGCGAAGGGTGTCTGACCGATACCGACGATCGCGGTGGCGTCCTTGAGTCCGGCCATGCTGGATATACCTCCGCAGAGTGCCCACGGTGAACCGGCAGTTGTCGCAGCCGACAGTGCTGGCTGACAGGGCGTCAGGCTACAGCTAATCTGACGGTCAGTCAGCTAGTGAGTGCGGGGAGGCCGTTCGTGCGCGGAGACGTGGAGTGGGGCAGCATCCCGGGCCTGGTGCGGTCGTCCGCGGAGCGGTACGCGGATACCGAGGCGGTGGTGGAGGGCCGTACGAGGATCTCGTACGCCGAGTTGGGCGCCCGGGTGGAGCGTGCGGCGGCGGCGTGTATCGCCAGCGGGGTGGGTGTCGGCGACCGGGTGGGCATCTGGGCGCCGAATTCGCTGGACTGGATCGTCTCGGCGCTGGGCGCGGTGTCGGCGGGCGCGGTACTGGTGCCGCTGAACACGCGCTTCAAGGGGAGCGAGGCGGCTTATGTTCTGCGGCGGAGCGGGGCGCGGTTGCTGTTCGTGACCGGGACGTTTCTGGGCACGTCGTACGTGGCTTCGCTGCGGCGGGCGGCGGGGGAGGGCGAGGGGCTCCGTGGTCCCCTGCCCGGGCTTCCCGCCCTGGAGCAGGTGGTGGTGCTGGCGGACGACGCGCCGGCCGACTTCCGTACGTGGAAGGACTTCCTGGCGAGCGGGGAGGGGGTGGGCGAGGCGGAGACGCGGGAGCGAGCGCGGGGGCTGGACGGCTCGACGGTCTCGGACATCATCTTCACGTCGGGTACGACGGGCCGCCCGAAGGGCGCGGTGATCACGCACGCGCAGACGTTGCGGGCGTACGAGGTGTGGAGCGACCTGGCGGGCCTGCGCCGGGGTGACCGCTACCTGATCGCGAACCCCTTCTTCCACACCTTCGGCTACAAGGCGGGAGTGATCGCCTGCTTGATGCGAGGCGCGACGATGATCCCGCAGCCGGTGTTCAACGTGGACACGGTGCTGGCGAACATCGCCGCGGAACGGGTCTCCGTACTACCGGGCCCGCCTACCCTGCACCAGTCCCTGCTGGACCATCCGGCCCGGGACGCGTACGACCTGTCGGCGCTGCGGCTGGTGGTGACCGGGGCGGCGGTGGTGCCGTTGCGGCTGGTGGAGCGGTTGCGGGGGGAGTTGGGGGTGGGAACCGTGCTCACGGCGTACGGCCTCTCGGAGGCCAGCGGCATCGTCACGATGTGCCGTCGGGGCGACGATCCGTCCGTGATCGCGTCGACGTCGGGGCGCGCGATTCCCGGTACGGAGGTCCGTGTGGAGGCGCCGCTCGGCTCCCCCGGGGAGGTCCTGGTCCGCGGCTTCAACGTGATGCGGGGCTACTTCGAGGACGAGCGGGCCACGGCGGCGGCGCTGACGGAGGACGGCTGGCTCAGGACGGGCGACGTGGGCGTCCTGGACGCGTCCGGCAATCTCCGGATCACGGACCGGATCAAGGACATGTTCATCGTCGGCGGCTTCAACGCCTACCCCGCCGAGATAGAGCAACTGCTCGGCCTGCACCCGGATGTGGCGGACGTGGCGGTGATCGGCGTACCGGACGCACGCCTCGGCGAGGTGGGCAAGGCGTACGTGGTCCGCCGCCCGGGTTCCGTCCTGACGGGGGACGACCTGATCGCCTGGTCCCGGCGCGAGATGGCGAACTACAAGGTGCCGCGGGCGGTGGAGTTCGTGGGGGAGCTGCCGCGGAACGCTGGCGGGAAGGTGGTGAAGGGGGAGTTGCGGGGGCGGTGAAGGGCCTGGAGAGCGGGCTTCCCGGCGCGCCTGGCAGGGGGTGTTCCGCACGGCCCGACCCGCGCGCACTCCCGGTCCTCCCGCACGCCACGGCCGGCGACGAGTCCGGGTGCGGTGCCGGCGCCGGACACACGTCGGCCGCGGCGGCTCCCCCTCCGCGCCGCCGCGGCCGATCCCCGTGTGGGAAAAAGGTCTAGGTGGGGTTGGACGTGATGTGCGTGTTGTCCGGAGTGGTCTCGCCGTCGTCCTCGACATCGGTGATGTGGGTGTTGAGCGGCTTGATCTCCGTGCCCGCCTCGGCGTCCGTGATGTGCGTGTTGAGCGGCTTGATCGTCGTGCCGGCCGCAGCATCGGTGATGTGCGTGTTGAGCGGCTTGATCTCCGTGCCGGCCTCGGCGTCGGTGATGTGGGTGTTGTCCGGCTTGACGACCGTCTCGTCCTTCGTGATGTCGCTCATGATGGTGCCTCCCCATGGTGATTGCCGTTGAACTGTGGAGAGCCCACCCGGCCACTCCCCCGAGGGTGGCCGGGTGGGCCACTCGAGTCGCCCACCCTAAGGTGCGAGTGCGGCGACCTCACCGGCGGTCCGTCTGCCCCCCGACGCGACGGATCGACAACCAAGAGAGTGCCTGGCCGCGATAAACGAACGATGAACGCCCTGCCCGGTGTCAGGCAGCGGCGGCCGGAGCCAGCAGTGCCTGCACCTCGGCGGCCTCGGGAGAGTTCAGTTTCACGTAGATTTCGAGGGCCTCGCGCCAGCAGACCTGAGCCCTGCCGGGCTGGCCGATCCCGTTCAGGGACTTGCCGAGCACCGTGAGCACGTTGCCGCGACGCCACTCGCCGCCGATCCCCCGCAGCAACGCCAGCGCCATCTCGGAGTTGGCCGCCGCCTGCGCCGGGCGCTGGGCCAGGAGATCGACCTCGGCCAGCCGGAAGAGGGTCATCCCCTCCCACAACCGCTGACGGCTCGCGCGGAAGACCTGGAGCGCCTCCCGGAGACGATGGGTGGCGTCGGCCGGCCGGCCGCTCTTGCTGAGGGCCATCCCCAGCGCGTAGCGGCCGTTGGCGACCTTGAGGGAATGCCCGAGCTCCTCGTACATCTCGGTGCCCTGCTGGGCGAGATCGACGGCGCTGTGGGCGCGATCCGTCTCCAGGTGCAGCCGGGAGAGATTGCACAGGGCGGCCGCCGCGCCGGAGCGGTCCCCGCAGGCGCGGAACTCCCGGATGGCCCGCTCCAGGTACTCCTCGGCCTCCGCGTAGCGGCTCTGGTAGAACGCGAAGGCGCCCAGGATGTTCGCCGCCCAGCAGCAGGGCAACGGATCCGCGGCCGCCTCGGAGAGCGCGAGCGCCTGCCGTGCCTCCTGATCGGCCTGGTCGAACAGGCCGGACCAGTGGCGTGCGTTGGCCAGGACGAGGATGGCCCGCCCCTCCGCCCGGCGGTCCGAAGCGACCCGCGCCGCGTCCCGCAGCGCCGTCGCGGCCGCCTCGTACTCCTTGGCGTTCGCCCCCGATTCCGCCAGGTCGACAGCGGCCCACAACAGGTCGACGGCACGCCTGAGCGTCGCACCGCCCGACGACTGCCGTACGCAGGCCAGGAGCGGCACGGCCTCGGAGTAGAGCCAGTCCTGGGCGGCGCGGCGGTCCGGGAAGACCAGTCCCGGGGTCCGGGTCTGCTCCAGGTGATCCACCAGCCGGTCCCCGGGCCGCTCGATGGCGAAGACCTCCGCGGCCGTGGCCAGATAGAAGTCCAGCAACCGCGCCATGGCCGCGTCCCGCTCGCTCGGCGGGTGCTCGTCGCGCTCCGCGCACGCGCGGGCGTAGAGGCGGACCAGGTCGTGGTACCGGTACCGGCCGGGAGCCGCCGACTCCAGCAGGGACGTGTCGACGAGGGACTCCAGCAGGTCCTCGGTCTCCTCGGCCGGGAGGTCGAGGACCGCCGCGGCCGCGGCCAGGGACATGTCCGGGCCGTCCGCGAGGCCCAGCAGGCGGAAGGCGCGGGCCTGGGGCGGGTCCAGCTGGCCGTAGCCCAGCTCGAAGGTGGCCTTCACGGCCAGGTCGCCGGCCTGGAGCTCGTCGAGGCGCCGGCGTTCGTCGGCGAGCTTCGCCGCCAGTACGGAGACGGTCCAGGTGCGCCGGGCCGCCAGCCGGGACGCGGCGATGCGGATCGCCAGGGGAAGGAAACCGCACGCCGCCACCACGTCAAGGGCCGCCTCGCGCTCCGATGCCACCCGCTCCTCGCCCACGATCTTCGTGAAGAGCTGGAGGGCCTCCTCCGGCGACATCACGTCGAGGTCCACGAGGTGCGCCCCGGCCAGGCCCACCATCCGTACCCGGGAGGTGACCAGGGCCGCGCAGCCCTCCATGCCGGGCAGCAGCGGACGCACCTGGGCGGCGTCGCGGGCGTTGTCCAGCAGGACCAGCACGCGGCGGCCGTCGAGGACCGAGCGGTACAGGGCGGAGCGTTCCTCCAGGGAGTCGGGGATCGCCGAGTCCGCGGTGCCGAGGGCCCGCAGGAACGCGCCCAGGACGGTCTCCGGCTCCGCCGCCCGCTGTCCGGCGCCCTGGAGGTCCACGTACAGCTGGCCGTCGGGGAAGGCGGCCCGCGCCTGGTGGGCCACGTGCACGGCGAGGGTCGTCTTGCCGACGCCGCCGATCCCGGCCAGTGCCGAGACCGCCATCACCCGGCCCTCGGCGGACGCGAGCACGTCGCTCAGTTCGGCGACGAAGGCGTCCCGGCCGGTGAAGTCGGGCACCGTGGCGGGGAGCTGGGCGGGGCGTACGGGCGCCGGCGGGGGTTCGGCGGCCGGGCCGGAGGGCTCCGCCAGGCCCGGGTCCGCCTGGAGGATGCGCTGCTGGAGTTCCTTCAGGCCGGAGCGGGGGTCGACGCCGAGTTCCTCGGCCAGCAGGTGCCGGGTGTCCGCGTAGACCGCGAGGGCCTCCGCCTGCCGGCCGCTGCGGTACAGCGCGAGCATCAGCAGCTCGCGCAGCCGCTCCCGCAGGGGGTGCGCGGCCGTCAGGGCGGTCAGCTCCGAGACGGCCTCCGCGTGGCAGCCCTGTTCCAGGTCCATGTCGAGCCGGGACTCCAGGAGCTGGAGCCGCCATTCGTCGAGGCGGGCCCGCTGGGTCTCGGCGTACGGTCCCGGCAGGCTCGCCAGCGGCTCCCCGTCCCACAGGGCCAGCGCCTCGTTGAGCAGGGCGCGGGCCCGGCACAGGTCGCCCGCGGCCTTCGCCTTCTCCGCGTCGGCGGCGAGCGCCTGGGCCAGGGACACGTCCAGCGCCTCCTCGGGCAGGCCGCGGATCGCGTACCCGCCCGACTCGCTGACCATGACTCCGGCCGGCAGTACCTTGCGCAGCCGGGAGGCGTAGGTCCGTACGGCGGCCAGGGCCTGCGACGGCGGCTCGTCGCCCCACAGGGCGTCGATGAGCTCACCGGCCGTCGCGGTGCGGCCCTCGCGCAGCAACAGCGCGGCCAGCAGGGCGCGTTGCTGCGGGGAACCGGTGGACAGCGCTTTCTCCCCGTGCCAGGCGCGGACCGGGCCGAGCACGCCGAAGCGCAGCGCCGCCGATTCCTCGGGACGCCACTGCTCCGGTACTCGCGGCACACCGTCCATCGCTGCCCCCTGCCGAACCGTCCTGACTAGGAGGACAGTTTGCCTTGTTCATGGCGGATGCGTCAGCCGCGGGGGAAAGCGATCACAGGGCGCCGCGGGGGACGTCACAAAGCCTGCACACACTCGCCCCATGACGTCCGCCCCGGGAGTGCCCTCGCACATAGCTGACGGGTCGTCAGATCAGCGCTACCGTGAGCCGTATGGAGACCTCCCGGACCCTTTCGGCCTTCCCGAAGATCATCTCGGTGGACGACCACACGGTGGAGCCCCCTGACGTCTGGCGGGACCGGCTCCCGAAGAAGTACCAGGACACAGGCCCTCGCATAGTCCGCGCGCCTCTGAAGGAAATGACCTTCCTGGGCGGCAAGTTCGCCCCGGTCATGGGCGGTCCCGGCGACGACGGCCCCCTCGGCGACTGGTGGGTCTACGAGGACCTGCACCGGCCGCTCACCCGTCTCGACACCGCCGTCGGGTACTCCCGCGACGAGATCAAGCTCGAAGTCATCACGTACGAGCAGATGCGTCCGGGGTCGTACGACGTCCCGCGGCGGCTCGCCGACATGGACGTCAACCACGTCCAGTCCGCCCTCTGTTTCCCCACCTTCCCCCGCTTCTGCGGCCAGACGTTCACCGAGGCCAAGGACCGTGAACTGGGCCTTCTCGGGGTCAGGGCCTACAACGACTGGATGGTGGAGGAGTGGTGCGGCCCGGACGCCCACGGCCGGCTCATCCCCCTCACCCTGGTGCCCCTCTGGGACGCGCGGCTCGCGGCGGCGGAGGTGCGCCGCAACGCCGCCCGCGGCGTACGCGCCGTGGCCTTCTCCGAGATACCGCCGCACCTGGGCCTGCCGTCGGTCCACACGGACGACTGGGACCCGTTCCTGGCCGCCTGCGACGAGACCGGCACCGTCATCGCCATGCACATCGGCTCCAGCAGCCGCATGCCGTCGACGTCGGCCGACGCCCCGCCGGCCGTCGGCTCCACCATCACCTTCGCCAACTGCTGCTTCTCGATGGTGGACTGGCTGATGAGCGGCAAGTTCGAGCGCTTCCCGAACCTCAGGGTCATGTACGCGGAAGGCCAGATCGGCTGGATCCCCTACATCCTGGAGCGCGCGGACGTGGTGTGGGAGGAGAACCGCGGCTGGGGCGGCGTCGCGGACAAGGTGCACCGTCCGCCGTCCGAACTCTTCGCCGGCCACGTCTTCGGCTGCTTCTTCGACGACGCCTTCGGGCTGCGGAACCTCGACGCCATCGGGATCGGAAACGTCCTGTACGAGACCGACTACCCGCACTCCGACTCGACCTGGCCCAAGTCCCGCGAGGTCGGCGAGGCGCAGATGGGGCACCTGGAGGCGGAGGTGGTGGAGCGGATCGTGCGGGGGAACGCGATCGAGCTCCTCGGGCTCACGGACGACGGGTTGTGGGCCGGTCCCGGCGGTGCCCGTTGAACGGCTCCTTCGCCTACGGGATCCAGCTCCCCGTCCAGTCCCAGAGCACCCTCTACACGGAGGGCTGGGAGGCGGGCGCCGGGCCGGACGACCTCGTGGAGATCGCCCGCACCGCCGACCGCTCCGGTTTCGCCTACCTCGCGGGCTGCGACCACGTCGCGATCCCCCGGCGTCTCGCGAGCGCGATGAGCACCGTCTGGTACGACCCCGTCGCCACCCTGTCCTTCCTGGCCGGTGTCACCGAGCGCGTCCGGCTGCTCAGCCATGTAGCGGTCGTCGGGCTGCGGCATCCGCTCGTCACGGCCAAGCAGTACGCGACCCTCGACCACCTCTCCGGCGGCCGTCTGATCCTCGGGGTCGGCGCCGGGCACGTACGGGAGGAGTTCGAGGCGCTGGGGGTGGACTTCGAGCGGCGGGGGTTCGTGCTCGACGAGTGCGTCGACGCGCTGAGGGCCGCGCTGGGGCCCGACGAATTCCCCGTCCACCACGGCAAGGTGTACGACTTCGAGGGGCTCGGGCAGCGGCCCCGCCCCGCCCAGCCGCGGGTGCCCCTGTGGGTCGGCGGCTCCTCGCCCGCCGCCGTGCGCCGGGCCGCGGTCCGGGGCGACGGGTGGCTGCCGCAGGGGGACCCGCGCGACCGGCTGCCGGAGCAGATCGCGAAGCTGCGGCGACTGCGGGAGGGCGCGGGCATCTCCGACCCGATCACCGTCGGCGCCATCACCGAGCCCCTGTACGTGGGCGGGCCCGGCTGGGACGTCGGCCGCCGCACCCTCGCCGGGCGCCCCGAAGCCCTCGCCGAGTCGCTGCGGGCGTACCGGGCGATGGGCGTGGACCAGATCCAGGTGCGGTTCCGCAGCCGGAGCCGCAGCGAACTCACCGACCAGATGGCCGCGTTCGGCGCCGAGGTGGCGCCGCACCTCACCTAGGGAGACCCATGGGCAAGCTGGACGGACGCGTCGTCCTCATCAGCGGGGCGGCGCGCGGGCAGGGTGAGCAGGAGGCGCGGCTCTTCGTCGAGGAGGGCGCCAAGGTCGTCGTCGCGGATGTGCTCGACGACCAGGGGGAGGCCCTGGCCAAGGAGATCGGGGCCCGGTACGTCCACCTCGACGTCGGTCGGGAGGACGACTGGCAGGCGGCCGTCACGGTCGCGAAGGACGCGTACGGGCACATCGACGGCCTCGTCAACAACGCCGGCATCCTGCGCTTCAACGACCTGGTCGGCACGCCACTCGCCGAGTTCCAGCAGATCGTGCAGGTCAACCAGGTCGGCGTCTTCCTCGGCATCAAGACCGTCGCGCCCGAGATCGAGGCGGCGGGCGGCGGCACCATCGTGAACACGGCCTCGTACGCGGGCCTGACGGGCATGGCGTACGTGGGCGCGTACACGGCGACCAAGCACGCCATCGTCGGCCTCACCCGCGTCGCCGCCCTGGAACTGGCCGCCAAGAAGATACGGGTCAACGCCGTCTGCCCGGGTGCCATCGACACCGCCATGAGCAACCCGTCCCAGCTCGACCCCGGCGCGGACCCCGAGGAGACGGCGCGGGCCCTCAGCGAGCTGTACGGCAGGCTCGTGCCGCTGGGCCGGATCGGCAGGCCCGAGGAGGTCGCCCGGCTGGCCCTCTTCCTCTCCGGTGAGGACTCCTCGTACATCACCGGGCAGCCGTTCGTGATCGACGGAGGATGGCTGGCGGGAGTGAGCGTCATCTGACGTCTCGTCAGCTATTGACGCTCCTCGGGGGCGGTGGAACAGTCGGCTGTGTGAATCTGACGGCACGTCAGATTTGATGGACAAGACTCCTGGGGACGGTGAACCTCCTTGGAATTCGGGCTCTTTGTACAGGGATACGTGGGCAAGCGCGCCGAGACCGACCCGCTCGCGGAACACAAGGCGCTGATGGAGGAGACCGAGTACGTCATCCAGGCGGACACGTCCGGCTTCAAGTACGCCTGGGCGTCCGAGCACCACTTCCTGGACGAGTACTCGCACCTCTCCGCCAACGACGTCTTCCTCGGCTATCTCGCGCACGCCACCGAGCGCATCCACCTCGGCTCCGGCATCTTCAACCCGCTCGCCCAGGTCAACCACCCCGTGAAGGTCGCCGAGAAGGTCGCCATGCTCGACCACCTCAGCGAGGGCCGCTTCGAGTTCGGCAGCGGACGGGGGGCGGGCAGCCACGAGATCCTCGGTTTCATACCGGGCGTCACCGACATGAACTACACCAAGGAGATCTGGGAAGAGACCATCGCCGAGTTCCCGAAGATGTGGCTCCAGGAGGAGTACCCCGGGTTCCAGGGCAAGCACTGGCAGCTCCCGCCGCGCAAGGTGCTGCCCAAGCCGTACGGGAAGTCGCACCCCGCGATGTGGTACGCCGCCGGGTCGCCGCCCTCGTACGCCATGGCCGCCCGCAAGGGCCTCGGCGTGCTCGGCTTCAGCGTGCAGAAGGTCTCCGACATGGAGTGGGTCCTCGAGCAGTACAAGACGGCGGTCGTCGAGGCGCGGCCGGTCGGGGACTTCGTCAACGACAACGTGATGGTGACGACCACCGCCATCTGCGCGCCGACGCACGAGGAGGCGGTACGGATCGCGGTCGGCGGCCAGCTGCACTACCTGCCGTCCCTCGTCTTCCGCTACCACGACACCTTCCCGCGCCCCGAGGGCTTCCCCGTCTGGCCCGAGACGCTCCCCGAGTACAACGAGGAGTTCATCGAGCTGCTCATCGCCGAGGAGCTGCTGATCTGCGGCGATCCGGGCGAGGTGCTGACCCAGTGCAAGCGCTGGGAGCAGGCGGGCGCCGACCAGCTGAGCTTCGGTCTGCCGGTGGGTGTCCCCAAGGAGGAGACGCTCCAGACGATCCGGCTGATCGGCGAGCACGTGATCCCGAAGATCGACACGGATCCGGTGCACCGCACGACCCGTTTCCGGCAGTCCGTCTAGAGGGGGTACGCGCCATGCTCGACCACGTCATCAGGGGCGCGACCGTCGTGGACGGGACGGGCGCGCCCGCGTACACCGCCGACGTGGGGATACGGGACGGCCGTATCGCCGCCGTCGGCACGGTCACCGAGCCGGCCAGGGCCGGCGAGGACGCGGCCGGCCTCGTCCTCGCCCCCGGCTTCGTCGACCCGCACACCCACTACGACGCCCAGCTGTTCTGGGACCCCTACGCGACCCCGTCCCTCAACCACGGGGTGACGACGGTCGCGGGCGGCAACTGCGGCTTCACCCTCGCGCCGCTGAACCCGGACCGGCCCCAGGACGCGGACTACACCCGCCGGATGATGTCCAAGGTGGAGGGCATGTCCCTGGTCGCCCTGGAGGAGGGCGCCCCCTGGAGCTGGCACACCTTCGGCGACTACCTGGACGCGCTGGAGGGCCGGATCGCCGTCAACGCGGGTTTCATGGTGGGGCATTGCGCCCTGCGCCGGTACGTTATGGGCCCGGACGCGGTCGGCGGCCGGCCCACGCGGGAGCAGCTGGAGCGGATGCTGGCGCTCTTCCACGAGGCGATGGACGCGGGTGCGTGGGGCCTGTCCACCACCCAGTCGTCCACCCACTCGGACGGCGACGGACAGCCGGTCGCCTCCCGGCACGCGCGGCCGGCGGAGCTGCTGGCGCTGGCGCGGGCGGTGGGCGAGCACGAGGGAACCCAGATCGAGGCGATCGTCGCCGGCTGCCTGGACCAGTTCAGCGACGCGGAGATCGACCTCTTCGTGGAGATGAGCGCGGCGGCGGGCCGGCCGCTCAACTGGAACGTCCTCACCATCGACGCGGCGGTTCCCGAGCGCGTACCGCGGCAGCTGACCGCGAGCGAGCGGGCCCGGAAGGCGGGGGGACGGGTGGTGGCCCTGACGATGCCGATCCTCACCCCCATGAACATGTCCCTGGGCACCTTCTGCGCCCTGAACCTGATCCCCGGGTGGGGCGAGGTGCTCGGTCTGCCGGTGCCCGAGCGGATCGCGCGGCTCCGCGATCCGGACGTCCGCGCGGAGCTGCTGCGACGGGCGGACAGCAAGGAGGCGGGCGTCTTCCGCCGCCTCGCGAACTTCGGCCGGTACGTCATCGGGGACACCTACAGCACGGCGAACGAGGGCCTGACCGGGCGCGTGGTGAACGACATCGCGGCCGAACGCGGGCAGGACCCCTTCCACTGCCTGGTGGAGATCTGCGCGGCCGACGAACTGCGGACGGTCCTGTGGCCCATGCCCACCGACAACGACCCCGACTCCTGGGCCCTGCGCGCCGAGACCTGGCGGCACAAGGACGTCCTGCTCGGCGGCTCGGACGCGGGCGCCCATCTGGACCGCATGTGCGGAGCCCCGTACACGACCCGGTTCCTCGGCGACTGTCTGCGCGGCCGGAAGCTGGTGCCGCTGGAGCAGGCGGTGAAGATGCTGACGGACGACCCGGCGCGGCTCTTCGGCCTCCGGGACCGCGGCCGGATCCGGGAGGGCTTCCACGCGGACCTCGTGCTCTTCGATCCGGCGCGGATCGACGCGGGCAAGGCCACCCTGGTGCACGACCTGCCGGGAGACAGCCCACGGCTCGACTCGAAGGCGATCGGCGTCACGGCCGTGTGGGTCAACGGGGTCGAGGCGATCAGGGACGACGTGGTGACCGGCGCCGTACCGGGAAAGGTGCTGCGGTCGGGCCGGGACACGCGGACGGTGAGCACCAGATGACTCCGGGGACTCCAGGGAATCCAGCGGCTCCAGTGACGCCTGGGGCGAGCGACGCGCAGCGGCTGTTCATCGGCGGTGAGTGGGTCGCCCCCGACGGCGGCCACTACGAGGTGATCGACCCGGCGACCGAGGCAGTCGTCGGGTGGGCGCCGGAGGCCTCGCGGGACCAGGTGCACGCGGCCGCCGCCGCGGCCCGTGAGGCCTTCGCGGCGTGGTCGCGCACGCCGGCCGAGGAGCGTGCGGCGGTCCTCGGCCGCGCCGCGGAGGTGATGCGGCGCAACCTCGTGCCGTACGCCGAACTGGCCCAGGCCGAGAGCGGCGCCACGACCGGCACGGCGCGCGGCATGCAGGTCGGGGTCGGGGCGGCCCGGTTCAGGCGGTACGCGCGTGTGGAGCCGGCCGAGGAGCCCATCGCCCCGCAGATCAACGAGGCGGGCCCGTTCGGCAGGGCCGCCGTCATGGGCGCCCTCGCGGTACGGCAACCGGTGGGCGTCGTCACCTGCATCACGTCGTACAACAACCCGTGGGCGAACCCGGCGGGCAAGATCGCGCCCGCGCTGGCCATGGGCAACACGGTGGTGGTGAAGCCGGCCCCGCAGGACCCGCTGTCCGTGTACCGGATGGCCGAGGCGCTTCAGGCGGCGGGTGTGCCGCCGGGTGTGGTCAACGTGGTCAGCGGTTCGGGGGCGCAGGCAGGCGAGGCGGCCGTGGACTGCCCGGACGTCGACATGGTGAGCTTCACCGGCTCCACCGCCGTCGGACAGCGCATCGCCGAGGTGTGCGGCCGCGGCATGAAACGGCAGTTGATGGAGCTGGGCGGGAAGGGCGCGGCGCTCGTCTTCGAGGACGCGGACCTGGCGTCGGCGGTCTCGGGGATCGGCACGACGTTCTCGTTCTACAGCGGCCAGATCTGCACGGCGCCGACGCGGGTGCTGGCGCAGCGGGGCGTGTACGACCGCGTGGTCGACCAACTCGCCGCGTACGCCCGCCGTCTGCCGGTCGGGGACCCGCGCGCCCCGGGCACGGTCGTGGGCCCGGTGATCTCGGCGGCCCACCGGGACCGGGTGGAGTCGTATGTCGAGCTGGGCCGCAAGGAGGGGGCGAGGGTGGTGACGGGCGGCGAACGGCCCCCGTGCGCCACGGGGTTCTACGTCGCCCCGACGCTCCTCGCGGACTGCACCACCGACATGAGGGTGGTCCGCGAGGAGATCTTCGGTCCGGTCGTGGCCGTCCTCCCCTTCGACGACGAGGAGGAGGGGATCGAGCTGGCCAACAGCAGCGACTACGGCCTGATCGACTACGTCTGGTCCGCCGACGTGGCCCGCGCCTTCCGCGTCGCCCGCCGCCTCAGGGCCGGCGGAGTCGGCGTCAACACGGTCGGCCGGAACATGGAGGCCCCCTTCGGCGGCTTCAAGAGGAGCGGGGTCGGCCGGGACGTGGGCTCGTACGCGCTGCACGCGTACAGCGAGCTGCAGGCGATCGTGTGGCCGGGGTGAGCCGGCCCCAGTGGCGTCAGTGGTCCCCGTGGTCCCCGTGGTCTCAGTGGTCGTGGGCCAGGTGGAGCTTGAGCAGGTCCACGCCGTAGTCGCCGCCGTTCGGGGTGCGGATGATGGTGTGGATGTGCTGCTGCGTCGGCTTGCCGCCGGGGCCGCCCATGCCGCCGCCGGACTTGGTGCCGTACGCGATCGGGGACTGGGCGTCGTACTCGATGAGCACGACCGGGCTGTGGACGCGGTAGTAGAACGGGGAGGTGTCCTTGGTCGCGCCGATCCAGTAGAAGTACGTGTCGTCCAGGTGCTTCTCCACCTCCGTCATCTTCACCTCGGCGTGCCCGTCGTCCATGTAGCCGACGTAGACGCGCACCAGGTCGAGCAGCTTGTCCCGCTGCGCGTCGGTGAGCTGGGAGCCGGCCAGGCCCTGGTAGGCGAGCTTGAGGTTGTCCTGGCCCGCGCCGGCCTTCATGTTGTCGCCGGCCTTGGTCTCCGAGGAGACGACCTTCTTGCGCTGCGCGTCGGTCAGGGAGCGCAGCATCGTCAGACCGGCCTTCGTCTCCGTCCTGAAGGTGACGATCTTCTCGCCCTTGTACGTTGCGGACGTCGGCTCGGAGCCCATGAAGGTCGGCGTCATGACGACCTGGTCGCCCAGGACGAAGTAGTTGATGGCCACGTGGTGGCCCTCGTACTGGAAGCCCCAGGGTTTCGTGGTCGACGGGGTGCCCATGATCGTGAAGAAGTAGGCGCCCTCGGTGAGGGTCTCCTTGCCGCCACCGCTGTACTCGCCCAGGAACGCGTTGAGCTTCATGATGTTGCGGGTCTGGGTGAGCCCGTCGGCGGACAGGGCCGCGCCGAGCAGCGCGTAGCCGAGGTCGCGCTTCTTGGCCGTGATGTCGCCCATGCGGACGCCCTCGCGCTGGTATCCGTCGACGTTGCTCCAGGCCAGCCATTCGTCGGCCTGCACATCGAACAGGGTGGCCTTGCGTTCCTTCTGGGAGAGCCCGTCCAGGAAGGCCTGCGCCGCCTTGACCACCGCGTCGGTGGAGACGTCGGTGGCGTGGACGGAGTACAGGCCGTCGGCGGCCTTGCCGTCGGTGGTGACGCCCGTGAAGTCGTCGTACTTGACCTCACTGGCGCCGGGGCCCATCCCGCCGGCGCCTCCGCCGGGCCCCCCGGAGGGGGCGCCCGAGGGGGCGCCGGACGGCATGCCGCCCGGCGCCCCGGAGGCCGAGGCGGAGCTCGACGCGCCGGAGGAGCCCGCGGAACAGCCGGTCATGGTCGCCACCGCGGCGACACCGCCGGCGAGCAGCGCCTTGTTCATGAACCACCGGCGACTGCGCTCGGCTTCGGGAGTGCGGGGTGTGTGTCCGTCCATGCGCCCCAAGCTCCACGACGGAGATAAAGCGCCGGTGGGGGAAACCTGTGAGGCGGCCATGAGAGGCGTGGCCGCCCCCCCGTCAGGTCACGCGGGTGTCCGTCAGGTCCACCCGCACCGTCAGCAGACCCGTCCCGAAGGCCCGCACCGCCGTGCTGTTCAGGCGCGGCAGGGTCTTCAGGCGGGCTCGGGGGTCGTCGTCGGGCAGGAGGTGGGCCGTACCCGGGTGCCAGTGGCCCCGGATGCGGACGCGTACGGTCGGGTTCGCCTTGATGTTGCGGATGTACTGCGACTTCTCGCCGTACTCGGAGACGAGCCAGAAGGAGTCACCGACGCGGCGGCCGCCCACCGGGGTCCGACGGGGCAGCCCCGACGTGCGGCCCGTGGTCTCCAGGACCGTCTGGAACGGCAGTCGGCGCAGCACCGGATTGCCGACCCTCCGCTGGAATGCCGTGATCGCCCGGAACTTGACCTCGTCGTAGCGTGCCATCTTCGCCTCTCCCGTCCCTCTCGCCGCTCGCGCCTCTTTCATCAGCGAGCCTCGCCGACCACGGCCGCGCTGTCGACCGCGCGCCTCACGCCCCCAGAAAGATCGGGTTGGTGAACGCCGCCAGCGGCCCCGGCAGCGGACCCAGCGCCGCCTCGTGCCGGAGCTCCGCCCGTACGTACGCCGCGTACTGCGCCGTCGTCCGCCACTCCACCGTTCCGCTGCCGGACACCGGGAGGACGGCGCTCGTGAAGAGGACACCCTGGTCCGTCACGAAGCGGGCCGAGCAGCGGGGCGCCCCCGTGACCTCCAGACGGACCGTGACCGGGGCGTCGCCGGCCACCCGCAGCCGGCCGCCGATCCCCGCGTGCTCACCTTTCGGCCCCGCCGCCGAGAACGACAGCGACACCGACTTCGACTCGGCCACGTACGAGCGGCCCGCGCGGATGCCCTCCTGGACGGCCTCGCGGGTGAGGTCGTCGGCGAGGACGACCGTCTGCGGGGTGCCGACCGGGTCGGGGTCGCGATGGGCGTCACTGTTGCCCATCGCCGGGATCCACGACCGCGCGTCCCCGCGCACGGACGCGACCAGCATGCTGTCCCAGTCGGCCAGCGCCACCTCGTCGTCCGGCGTGTACGCGCCGTTCCACACCTCGATCGCGTCGGCCTCGCCGAAGCCGAACTTCCAGTTGCAGCCGACGCAGGTGGCGTGCGGATGCGCCGGGACGACCAGGCCACCGGCGCGCCGGATCTCCCGGGCGTACCGGCCGAAGCGGTTGTCGCGGGCCCGGTAGCGCCAGTCCACGAACGTGCCGGGGTCGGTCCCCAGCGCCACCACATGGCCGTTCCTCGTCGTGACCTCCTCGCCCAGCATGATCAGGAGGTCGTCGCCCGCCTGGTCCGCCCAGTGCGGGTGCGCGGAGTGGGTGTTGTGATCGGACGAGTTGATGAAGTCCAGGCCCGCGGCGCGGGCCAGGGCGGCGATCTCCGCGGGGGTGCGGCGGCCGTCCGAGTGCCAGGAGTGCAGATGGCAGTCGCCCCGGTACCAGGCCCGGCCGCGGCCCTTGGCGCGCGCGGGCGGGTAGCCGGGCCGCGGGGTCCGGCCCTGCTCCCCGTAGGTCAGCGTGACCGTGATCTCGTACGGCAGACCCCCCGGCGCCACCGTGTACGGGCCGAGGGCGATGTGCCAGGTGCCGGGGCGGACGGGCCCCGGGACGTACCCGGGGGTCGCGTCGTCCGCACGGACGAAGAACTCCGTGCGGGCGCCCCCCGACCAGCCGCGGAAGCCCTTGCCGCCCAGTTCCGTGCCGCGTTCGTCGAAGAGGCCGATGTCGAGGGCGTTGCCCGGGGTGCCGGCGGGCACGGCCGGCTTCTCGTAGGTGTAGGCGACGTGGAGTTCCTGTACGCCCGAGGGGACTTCGACGGGCACGTACACGAAGTCCGGCGAGCCGGTGGGCAGGGTGCCGCGCACCGTCCGCGTCTCCTGGCCGGCCGCCGGGGCACCGCTCGCGAAGCTCACGCTTCCCAACGTAAGCGCGGCGGCCGCTCCCGTCACGAACAACGCCCGTCTGCCGATTCCGTGGTCGTCCTCACACATGACAGCTGCTCCCAGGATGTCGGGTGACATGGGTGGTGCAGGGGTGGCGCGTACCACCCTGGTATTCAGCCGTGAACTCCCGGGCAAGGGAAGGGAAGCGGGAGAGGAAGACACCGGTGGGCGTCGGGAATCGGCCGCCGCCGGGGTGGCCGATGACGATCCCCGGCGCGGGAGGAATACCCGCGGACTCTGTAGGCCTGATCACCGCAAACGTATGCTCGAGGGATGACGACCTCCGCGACCTCCGGAACCGGGCCCACGGCGAACTCCATGCGGCGCGCGCTGAAACGGGCGCGGGACGGTGTCGCACTCGACGTCACCGAGGCGGCCGTGCTCCTCCAGGCCCGCGGCGAGGACCTCGACGACCTCACCGCCTCCGCCGCCCGGGTGCGTGACGCGGGCCTGGAAGCGGCCGGCCGCGCCGGAGTCATCACCTACTCGAAGAGCGTCTTCATCCCCCTCACCCGCCTGTGCCGGGACAAGTGCCACTACTGCACGTTCGTCACGGTCCCCGGCAAGCTGCGCCGCGCCGGGCACGGGATGTTCATGTCCCCGGACGAGGTCCTGGACATCGCCCGCAAGGGCGCCGCCCTCGGCTGCAAGGAAGCCCTGATCACGCTGGGCGACAAGCCCGAGGACCGCTGGCCCGAGGCGCGCGAGTGGCTGGACGCGCACGGGTACGACGACACGATCGCGTACGTACGGGCCATCTCGATCCGCATCCTGGAGGAGACGGGGCTGCTGCCCCACCTCAACCCGGGCGTGATGTCGTGGACGGACTTCCAGCGGCTCAAGCCGGTCGCGCCGAGCATGGGCATGATGCTGGAGACCACGGCCACCCGCCTCTGGTCGGAGCCCGGCGGCCCGCACCACGGCTCCCCGGACAAGGAGCCGGCCGTACGCCTGCGCGTCCTGGAGGACGCCGGCCGCTCCTCCGTCCCCTTCACCAGCGGCATCCTCATCGGGATCGGCGAGACGTACGAGGAGCGCGCCGAGTCGCTGTTCGCGCTGCGGAAGATCTCGCGGGCGTACCACGGCATCCAGGAGCTGATCATCCAGAACTTCCGCGCCAAGCCGGACACGGCGATGCGCGGGATGCCGGACGCGGAGCTGGACGAACTGATCGCCACGGTGGCGGTGGCCCGGCACATCATGGGACCGCGCGCCTGCCTCCAGGCGCCGCCGAACCTCGTCGACAGCGAGTACGGGCGGCTGATCGGCGCCGGGATCGACGACTGGGGCGGGGTGTCCCCGCTGACCATCGACCATGTGAACCCGGAGCGTCCGTGGCCGCAGATCGACCTCCTGCGTGAGCAGTCCGCTCAGGCGGGCTTCGAACTGCGTGAACGCCTGTGCGTCTACCCGGAGTTCGTGCAGCGGGGCGAGCCGTGGCTGGACCCGCGGCTGCTGCCGCACGTACGGGCCCTCGCGGACCCCGCCTCCGGTCTCGCGCACGCGGACGCGACGGTCGAGGGCCACCCGTGGCAGGAGCCGGAGGAGGCGTTCGTCGCCCAGGGCCGCACCGACCTGCATCACAGCATCGACACCGAGGGCCGTACGGGCGACCGCCGGGACGACTTCGACGTCGTGTACGGCGACTGGGAGGCGCTGCGGGAGGCGGCGGCGCCCGGCATGGTGCCCGAGCGCATCGACACCGACGTCCGCCAGGCCCTGGCGACGGCGGCGAACGACCCCACCCGGCTCACCGACGCCGAGGCGCTGGCCCTGCTGCACGCGGACGGCCCGGCGCTGGACGCGCTCACCCGCATCGCCGACGACGTCCGCAAGGCGGCGGTCGGCGACGACGTCACCTACATCGTCACCAGGAACATCAACTTCACCAACGTCTGCTACACGGGCTGCCGCTTCTGCGCGTTCGCCCAGCGCCGCACGGACGCGGACGCGTACACCCTCTCCCTGGAGCAGGTCGCCGACCGTGCCCAGCAGGCGTGGGACGTGGGCGCGGTCGAGGTGTGCATGCAGGGCGGGATCCACCCCGACCTGCCCGGGACGGCGTACTTCGACATCGCGAAGGCGGTGAAGGAACGCGTCCCCGGCATGCACGTGCACGCCTTCTCCCCGATGGAGGTGGTGAACGGCGCGACCCGCACCGGCCTGTCCATCCGCGAGTGGCTGACGGCGGCGAAGGAGGCGGGCCTGGACTCGATCCCCGGCACGGCGGCGGAGATCCTGGACGACGAGGTCCGCTGGGTCCTGACGAAGGGCAAGCTGCCGACGGCCACCTGGATCGAGGTGATCACGACGGCCCACGAGCTGGGCATCCGCTCGTCCTCGACGATGATGTACGGCCATGTGGACCAGCCCCGCCACTGGCTCGGCCACTTCCGCACGCTCGCGCGGATCCAGCAGCAGACGGGCGGCTTCACGGAGTTCGTGACGCTCCCCTTCATCCACACCAACGCCCCGGTGTATCTGGCGGGCATCGCCCGCCCCGGCCCGACGACCCGCGACAACCGCGCGGTGATGGCGATGGCCCGGCTCCTCCTGCACCCCCACATCCCCAACATCCAGACCAGCTGGGTGAAGCTGGGCACGGAGGGCGCTGCGGAGATGCTCCGTTCCGGCGCCAACGACCTGGGCGGCACACTGATGGAGGAGACCATCTCCCGTATGGCGGGCTCCAGTTACGGCTCGTACAAGTCCGTCAAGGACCTGATCGCGGTGGCGGAGGCGGCGGGGCGTCCGGCGAAGCCGCGTACGACCTTGTACGGGGAGGTGCCGCAGGAGCGGCAGCGGGCGGCCGCGGCTTCCGACGGGCATCTGCCGGAGCTGCTGCCGGTGCTGGACTGAGGGGAGTCAGGCGCTGGCGGCGGTGCGCGGGGCCGACGGGCGGATCCTGCGCAGGGCCACGCCCATGAACACGGCGTTGGCCGTCGCGGCGACCGCGATTCCGGCCACATAGAGGGCCGTGGCAACACCGGTGGGCGCACCGCTGAGCACGTCGTCGGGCAGCAGCGTGTAGAGCAGGCTCAGCGGGGCGGTCAGCAGCCACGGCACCACGGCCGCCAGCGAGGCGTCGGGGTGGGAGACGAACGCGGCGTCGTAGAGGACGAACCCGGTCGCGGCGACGACCACGGCCAGATAGACGCGCGAGAGCCAGTTGTCCCCGGCCGGGGCGAGCAGGGCACGGCTGCGGCGGGAGATGTCCATGAGGTCCTCCGGTGGGTGGGTCGATCGCGTGGGCTCCCTTCCGCGCGGTGCGCCGGAGGGCTGTGACCCAAAGATGACGGCTGCGCCCGCGGCCCGGCATGAGTACGGCTACTCACCTGCAACTGAGCTGCCAAGAATGCGAGTTGGGACATATTCGCTACGGCGGTGTCAGTGACTCCTGTTAGCCTCCTGCGGCTCGTGTGATCCACGAGCCTCAGGAATTGCATGGGGAGGGCGACGACTTGGCCAGACACAGCCGACTGAGACGGACCGCGGTGGGGGCGGCCGTGGCCGCCACGGTCCTGGCGGCACCGGGAACGGCCGCGGCGGCGGGCAACACACCGCCCGCGCGACCGCTCGTGAAGGACCTCCAGACCGGGAGCAAGGCGTGCGCGGCGGGGGAGGACGCGCGGCCGTACGTGGCGGAACCGCCGAAACTGAGCGCGGTGCTGTACGACCCCGACCGCACCCAGGTCAGCGGTGAGTTCGAGGTCTGGTGGACGGACACCGAGGGCGCCGAGCAGCGCAGGACCTACACGACCACGGCGAAGCTCTCGGGCACCCCGTTCACCCTGCAACTCCCGTCCGACATCCCGCCGACCACCGTCGTCTCCTGGCGGGTGCGCGCCAACGACGGCACCACCACGTCGCCTTGGAGCTCCGCGGGCGAGGACGGCTCGGCCTGCGAGTTCGTGTACGACGACGTGAATCCGGAGAAGGCGGCGCTCTCCTCCCCCGAATACCCGCAGCCACAGGACGTGTTCTGGGTGGACGGAGTGGGCGTGTACGGCCACTTCACCATGGACTCGCCCTCGGACGACGTCGTGGCCTACACATACGGCTTCATCGGCGGCCCCTACGGAACCGTCCGCGCCCAGCAGGCCGGCGGGGCCGTCACCATTCCCTTTCTGCCGCTCGCCTCGGGTCCTCAGCGGCTGACGGTCCGCGCGATCGACCGGGCCGGACGCAGCAGCGGCCAGTCGGCGTACGAATTCAACGTGAAGTCCGGCCACGCCCCCGTCTCCCAGTGGAAGCTCGCCGACCCGGCCGGCACCACCAGCGCGGCCGCCGAAACCGGAACCGCCGCGCGCGCCGGCTCCGGGGTGACCTTCGCGGGAGCCGCGCCGGACGGCACCGGCCTCACCAGCACCGCCCACCTCGACGGCGGCGACCAGGCGTTCCTGACCCCCGACGCCCCGGCCGTGGACACGCACGGGACCTTCGCGGTCAGCGCGTGGGTGCGCCCGGAGCGCACCGACCGGGACATGGCGGTGGTGAGCCAGGGCGCCGGCTCCACGGGAGCCGGGCTCGGACTGCGCAGGGGCGACGAGGGCCCGGTGTGGTCCTTCACCGTCGCCGGCCAGGAGGTCTCGGGCGGCGCTCCGGAGACCGGCGAGTGGGCCCACGTCCTCGGCCTGTACGACGCCGAGACCGGCCTGGCGCAGCTCTACGTCAACGGCCACGAGGCCGGTACGAAGACGAAGGCCGAGCCCACGCGGACCACCGACGCCTTCCGGATCGGCCAGGGCTCCGGTCTGTCGGCCTGGCAGGGCGACATCGGTGACGTCCGCGCCTACGACCGGGTCGTCGTACCCGCCGAGGCCACCGAACTCGGCTACCGCAAGCCGAAGTCGCTCGGCCACTGGTCCCTGGAGACGGCGTCGGACGGTGCCAGCCCCGAGCAGAGCGGCAGGGCGCCGCTGAAGCTGGGCGCGGGCGCGACGGTCTACCGGGTCCCGGACAGCTCCTGCCTGCCGGAGCTCGACCCGGACTGCCCCGTCGTGCCCCTCCCGCTGGTCGGTGACGGCCACCTCCAGCTGGACGGCGAGACGGGCTACGCGGCCACGGAGCAGCCGGTCGCGGACACCTCGGGCAGCTTCACCATCGGCGCCGTCGTACGGCTGGCGGACGCCGAACCCGCCCACCCGATGACCGTGCTGTCGCAGGCCGGCGAGCACACGGACGCCTTCAAGGTGCGCTACCAGCCGTCGGAGCACGCCTGGCAGCTGGTCATGCCGGTCAAGGACGAGCGGGGCGCGGCCGAGACCGTGGTGTCCCAGATCGAATCGGCGGACGGCGGCGAGGGGCAGGGCCACCGTCTCGCGGTCGTGTACGACGACGCCACCGACCAGGTCAAGCTCTACCTGGACGGCGTCGCCGGCACCTCCGCGACCGCGGACTTCCCGGACGGCTGGCACAGCTCGGGCCCGTTGCAGGTGGGCCGCGGCCACACGGCCGACGGCTGGGGCGAGTACCTGCACGGCGACGTCGACGAGGTACAGGCGTACGCGGGGGCGCTGCGGGACCGCGACATCACCGGCCTGGGCTGGGGCACCGACCCTTGCCTGTGCTGATCCCGGCAGCGCGCCGAACCTGAACCGGTCGCCCCGCCGTCAGGTAGTTGCCGTCGGTCAATTCGGGGCCCGGCGTGACGTCGGCCTTCACGACCTGGTTGTGGTCGTGAAGGCCGACGTTGTCCTGGGTGCGGTGCGTGAGCCCGTCATGACCGGCTGACCGCCTGGGGCCCGGCGGTCGGTCTGGACCGGGCGGTGGAGCCGGCCGTCGCCCTCGACCCGGATGGCGCCCGGTATCTGATGCGGCGGGCCGTCACCCTGTTGGCCGTGGGCCGTCCGGACGAAGCGCTGGCCGATCTGACGCGTTACCTCGGTCTTGGCGACGACCTGGTGCGGGCGCACCAGACGCTCGCCCAGGTCCATCTGCCGGCCGCGTCGGCTGACCGGTCTGCTGTCCGGGCCGTGTGAGTGGATCGACGTGGCGTGGCCGGCGACCTGCTCGAAGAACCTCTGCACACCCCCACCAGTGATCACCAGTGACTGTGCGCATTTCGGGTCGTTGGGTGGAGTGCCAAGCCCAGGAGGGGTGGTACCGCCGGTGCTCGCCGAGCCCGGTGTGACGCTCCTTACGGGCCCGGAATGAAACGTGACGAAGAGGCAACGCTCCCCTCCATGTCCCCCATGACTACCTCACGGCAGGTGACGCGATGACCACGGCGACCGGAGCAACCCGGACGCCGCCCGCCACCGCGCCCACGGCCGAGACCGGCCGCACGCCGGCGCCCTCGCTGCCGTCCCTCACCGGCCTGCGGTGGATGGCCGCGCTGCTGGTCTTCGGACTGCATGTGCGCAACTTCGGCTACTTCGACGGCACCGGTGCCCGCATCGCGACGTGGGCGTTCGGGGCCGGCGCCAGTGGGGTGTCGTTCTTCTTCATCCTCTCCGGCTTCGTGCTGATGTGGTCGGCACGGCCGGGGGACCGCGCGCTCGCCTTCTGGCGGCGGCGCATCGCCCGGATCTATCCGGTCCACCTGGTCACCGCCGGGATCGCGCTGCTCATGGGGTTCACCCTGGCCCATCAGCCGAGGCCCACCCTGCACCAGGCGGTGGCCAATGTGCTGCTGGTGCACTCCTGGTGGCGCCTGTGGTGGCAGACGCTGGACCCGGTCAGCTGGTCGCTGGCCTGCGAGGCGTTCTTCTACGCCGCTTTCCCGCTGCTGGCGGTCCTGCTGCGCCGCCTCGGCGCCCGGGGGTCGACGGCGTTGGCCGGGCTGTCGGTGCTGGCGGTCGTGGTCCTCGCCCGGGCGGACGAGCACCACTGGCTGAGCCAGCCGCTCAACTCCTTCCCCGCGGCCCGCCTCCCCGAGTTCGTCCTCGGCGCGGCCGTCGCCCGGCTGGTGATCCTCGGCCGCTGGCGCGGGCCGGGTCTTGAGGCCTCGCTCGCCCTGACGATCATCGGCTACTTCTTCGTTCCCCAGGTCACCGCCGGGTACCCGGCGACGCCGTGCACGGTCGTCGGGTTCGCGCTGCTCATCCCGGCGGCCGCCGTCGCCGACCTGCGCGGTCTGCCGTCGATGTGGCGGCACCCGTGGCTGGTGCGGCTGGGTGAACTCTCGTTCGCCTTCTACATGGTGCACCTGCTGGTGCTGCGGGCCGGCACCAATCTGCTGGGGAAGTACCCGCACTACGGCATGCTGCTCGGACTGGCGGCCACCGCCGCCGCGTTCGCCGTGGCACTGGGCCTGTCCTGGGTCCTGTACGAGGGCGTGGAACGCCCGGCGAGACGCCTCCTGCTCCGCCACCGCCGCTCCGCGCCACCCCGACCGACACCGCGGCCCACACCCCCGAAGCCCCACCCGGAGTCGACCACGGCCCGGGCCGACTAGCGGACGGCCCGGGTTCGGCGCGTCGAGGAGCGGGCGGCACGGCCTCGGCGCGCCGACCCGCCGGACCCGTACGCCCGCCGAACCCGTACGCCCGCCGAACCCGTGCGCCCGCCGTCCCGTCGTCCCCCCTACCTCAGCGTGCGAAGTTCGCCCCGAATCGGGCAGCTTTCTCCGGGGCGTTCAGCGTGCTGGGGCCGAAGGAGGTGATGTTGGTGGTCGTCAGGCCGGTCTTCGAGCCGCGCAGGAGCCAGGCCGCGCCCGAGTTCTGGTACGTACCGTCCTCCTGGGGCGCGCCCACCGCGAGGTCCGCGCGGTTGTTGGCGTTGACGTCCGCGAGCAGCACCGAGGCGCCGAAGAAGTCGCCCTTCTCGGAGGCGCCGGGGACGCCGGACGTGGACTGGGTGAAGGCCTGCGCCCCGGTGCCGGTGAGGCCGGACGGGCCGCCCTTGAGCAGGACCACCGAGCCCGCCTCGCGGATCGAGTCGATGTCCTCGCCGGGCACGCCCACCGCGATGTCCGGGTAGCCGTCGCCGGTCACGTCACCGGCGGCGAGCGAGTAGCCGAACTGGTCGCCGTAGTTCGCGTTGTTGTCGCCCGCCTCGCCGACGCCCGGGACGCCCGTCGTGTCCTGGTTGATCTTCGCGGTACGGGTGGAGAAGCCGGACGCGGAGCCGTAGACGACGCGGATGTCGCCGGCGTCGTACTCCATCATCTCGGAGACCTGGTCGACCTGGCGGGCGATGAAGTCGCCGTAGCCGTCCTTGTTCACGTCGGCGATGACCCCGCCGACCGTGTAGTGGCCGGAGGACTGGAAGGTCTTGCTCAGTCCGGTGGACGTGCCCTTCCACAGGCGGGACTTGTACTGCATCTCCTCGAAGCCGTGCTGGGTGACGACGTCGTCCTTGCCGTCCCCGGTGACGTCGCCGACGGTGAAGCCCTGCGGCCCGTCCTCGTCGTCGAAGGCGAGCGTGTCGGTCCGCGCGGGCACCCCGGCGCGGGTGAAGGGACCGAAGCGCACCTCCAGCGAGCCGCCGACGTTGGCGACGAGGTCGGCGTGCCCGTCGCCGTCGATGTCGCCGCCGCTCACCTGGTACGTCGTCCCGGCGAGCGCGGTGCCGCCGCCCAGGCCCTGCGCGGAGCCCCAGAGCACCACGGGCGTGCGGTAGCCGCCGACGACCAGGTCGGTGTAGCCGTCCTCGTCGAGGTCGCGGGCCGCCGTCCAGCTGCCGAAGTCGTCGTACTCCGTGACGTCCCCGGGCACGCCCTCGGTGGCGCGCGTGATCAGCTTCGGGTGCGCGCTGTCGGCGCCGGCGGAGGAGCCGTACACGACCGAGAGGTAGCCCGCCTCGCCGACGCCCGACACCGTGGCGTTCGGCGCGCTGATCGCCAGGTCGGCGAACCCGTCGCCGTTGAAGTCGATCACCGGCGGCGTCGTCGTGGGCGCGGCGAAGGCCGGTGCGGCCAGGGCCACGGGGGCGGTCAGCAGCGCGGCGAGCGCGGCACAGCCCAGTACGGAACGACGGCGGATGCGGTGGGTCACGAAGACTCCCGGTGTTGGTTCTTGGTACGTCGGTCGTTCATGTTGACCATCGGCGGTACGAAACGGTTGTGGTGCGGATGGTCTCGCGATCGAACGTGGCCCTCAGCCGATCGTTCCCGTTCGATTACAGTGCTGGGCGTTGCGGACGGGAGGAGGGCGTGGTGGGTGCGACAGCCGGTGCCGTCTGGGGCCGTGCCGAACAGCAGGACTTCCGCAGCCGGGTGCGCGGAACGCTGCTGGGCACGGCGGTCGGCGACGCGCTCGGCGCTCCGCTGGACGCGCTCTCCCTGGACGAGATCCGCGAGGCGCACGGCCCGCTGGGGCTCGTCGACCTGACCTTCGGGCACGGCAGGCGCGGCGCGGTCACCCAGCTGACCCAGCTCACGCTCTTCAGCCTCGACGGGCTGATACGCGCCCAGGTCCGCCGGGACACGGGCGCCTGGCATCCGCCGACGGATCTGCACCGGGCGTATCTGCGGTGGGCGGCGACCCAGCACGACTGGGGGCCCGACGAGCGCCGCAAGGAGGACGGCTGGCTGGCGCGCGAGGAGTGGCTGTACGCCCGCCGCTCGCCGTCCCGGGCCTGTCTGCTGGGCTTGGCCGACGAGACCATGGGCACGCCGGGCGCGCCCAAGAACCCGGGCGAGACGGGGCCGGAGGCGGCGGCCCGCTCGGCGCCGTTCGGGCTGCTCGTCGGCTGGGAGCCGCAGCTGGTGCTGCAACTCGCCGTCGAGTGCGCGGCGCAGACGCACGGACACCCCACGGCGTACCTGGCGGCGGGGGCGTACGCCGTCGTCGTGCATGCCCTGGCGCGCGGCGAGAGCCTGGACGCGGGCGTGCAGCGGGCGTTGCAGCTGCTGTCGGCGCGGCCGGGGCAGCAGCCGGTCGCGGACGCGTTGCAGCACGCGCTGGGTGCGGTGCGGCAGGGGATGCCGACGCCGGCGCGGGTGGAGGAGCTGGCCGGGGACGGTACGGCGGAGGGGTTGCTGGCGGTCGCCGTGTACTGCGCGCTGGTGGGGGAGGACGTCCGGCACGGGCTGTGTCTCGCGGTGAACCACGGGGGCCCGTCGGGGGTGGCCGGGGCGCTGACCGGGGGGCTGCTGGGTGCCCTGCACGGCGAGACGGCCCTCCCGCCGGCCTGGCTGGCCGAGCTGGAGGGCCGTCCCACGATGCTGGTCCTGGCGGACGACTTCGCGATGGAGATGACCCAGGGCCCGGCCCTGCACGGGCCGGGCGGGTCCTCGCCGGGGTGGCTGGCCCGCTATCCGCGGGCGTGAGGGGCCGGCACCCGCGGACGGACGATGGACGGGCGCCCGTTCACACGCCCGTCGGGCTGGTGGACGTGCCGTCCGTCTGCGCCTGCGCCGGCACCGCGGCCGCCGTCGAACCGTCGTCGTCCGTGTTGATCTTCTCGATGATCGCGTCCCGCTCCGGTGTGTCCTCCGGCTTCACCAGGCCGATCAGGATGTACAGGACCAGCGAGATCACCATCGGCAGCGCCACCTGGTACTCCAGCTTCACATCCGTGCGCTGGGAGAAGTCCAGGTTGTAGTTGATGAAGAAGAACGCGAGCAGACCGCACGCCCAACTGGTCAGCGCCGCCGTCGGGCCCGACTTACGGAACGGCCGCAGCAGGCCCAGGATGAACGGGATCGCGATCGGGCCCATCAGACCGGCCACCCACTTGATCACCACGGTGATGATGTCCTTGAACGTGGGGGAGTTGACCTGTGTCGCCACCGCCATCGACAGGCCCAGGAACGCGACCGTCGTCACCCGCCCGGCCATCAGGCCCGTCCGGGTGTCCCACGCCCGCGCCGCCTTGTTCAGCACCGGCACGATGTCCCGGGTGAAGACCGCGGCGATCGCGTTCGCGTCGGAGGAGCACATGGCCATCGTGTGCGAGAAGAACCCGACGACGACCAGTCCCAACAGACCGTGGGGGAGCAGCTGTTCGGTCATCAGGCCGTACGCGTCGGACCCGTCCGGCTTCTTGGCGGTGACCAGCAGCGGCGACAGCCACATGGGGATGAAGAGGACGAGGGGCCAGACGAACCACAGTCCCGCCGACAGGAACGCCGACCGCGTGGCCTGCTTGGCGCTGCCCGTCGCCATGTAGCGCTGGGCCTGGTTCCACATGCCGCCGTTGTACTCGAACAGCTTGATGAACAGGTACGCGATGAAGAAGACCGTGAGGTACGGGCCGGCGAAGCCGTTCGCGTGACCGTCCAGCTTGGGCGAGTCCAGCGCCTTGGAGAGGCCGCCCTGGTCGGAGATCTTGTTCAGGGCGATGATCAGCATGGCGAGTCCGGCCAGCAACTGGATGACGAACTGGCCGAGTTCGGTCAGCGCGTCCGCCCACAGGCCGCCGATCGTGCAGTACACGGCGGTGATGCCGCCGGTGATGAGGATGCCCTGGGTGAGCGTGACGCCGGTGAAGACGCTGAGCAGGGTCGCGATGGCCGCCCACTTCGCGCCGACGTCCACGATCTTCAGCAGGATGCCGGACCAGGCCAGCGCCTGCTGCGTGGGCACGTTGTAGCGGTCCTTCAGATACTCCAGCGGCGAGGCGACGTGCAGCCGTGACCGCAGCCGGTTGAGCCGTGGCGCGAACGCCTTGGCGCCGATCGCGACGCCGATGGCGATGGGCAGCGCCCAGGTGACGTAGGACGTGACGCCGTACGTGTACGCGATGCCCGCGTATCCGGTGAACATCACCGCGCTGTAGCCCGACATGTGGTGGGAGATGCCCGACAGCCACCAGGGCATCTTGCCGCCCGCGGTGAAGAAGTCGCTCACGTCGTCCACACGCTTGTGGGACCAGACGCCGATCGCGGTCATCACACCGAAGTACGCGACCAGGACGGCCCAGTCGAGACCGTTCATGTGCCCCCTTCCAGGGTCCGCCTTGTGAACTCCGCTCAGCTGGCTGGCACTTCGCCTGAGCGGGGTAGGGGCGAGGAAGGCCGCGAAGTGCCCGCTCATCGTGAGTTCGCGGGCAGGGCGGCGACAAGCGACCGGATGGTCAAGAGGGGGCAAAATCGTTCTGCTTGCTGACCTTGGTTCAGCTACATGAACGAATGAAGTGGGGTGAACGGCGCGTTCCGTCGGATCCCGGCTACCGCATCAGCTCCCCCGCGTTCACGAGCAGGGACTGTCCGGTGATGGCCCGCGCCCGGTCGGAGGCCAGGAAGACGGCGGCGTCCGCCACGTCGCCGTCGGTCGCCAGGTCGGGAAGCGCCATCCGGTCGGCGAGCCGCTGCCGCACCTCCGCCTCCGGTACGCCCTCCGTGTGCGCCGTGAACTGGACGTACGCCTCCACCGGCGGGCCCCACATCCAGCCCGGCAGGACCGTGTTCACGCGGATCCGGTACGGGCCCAGCTCGCGCGCCAGGGAGTACATCGCGCTCGTCAGCGCGCCCTTCGACGCCGCGTACGCGGCCTGCCGGACCTGCGACGGTGCGGCCACCGACGACTGTGTGCCGATGATGACGACCGAGCCGCCGCACGGCTTCAGCGATGGCAGGCAGGCGCGGGTCATCCGCAGCGTGCCGAGCAGGTTCACGTCGATCACCGACTGCCAGGTGGTGAAGTCCGCGTCCTCCAGGCCGCCGAAGTAGCTGTCCCAGGCGGCCACATGGACCACGGCGTCGATCCGCCCGAACCGCTCCCGGGCCAGTGCCGCGAGGGCGTCGCACTGGCCCTCGTCGGTGATGTCGGTGGCCCGGTACGCCGTGTGCGCGCCGTCCGGGTCGCAGGCGGCCGCGGCTTTGGCGAGGTTCGTCTCCGTGCGCGCCCCGAGCACGGCGTTGCCGCCGTCGCGCACCACGGCCGCCGCGACCTGGTGGCCGAGCCCGGCGCCGACCCCCGAGACGACGACGGTCTTGCCCTGAAGCAGTGACATCGCAGGCCTCCCCGGCTTCCCAGCCCTGGCGCATTGTCTGACGGAGCGTCAGAGTATGGGCGACCGGCGGAGGAAGGAAGGGGAGCGACATGAGCGAGGACACCCGTGGTGAGGACACCCGTAGTGAGGTGTACGCGGAGTTGGCGGCCGTGGGTCCGTACGGCGTCCGCCCGGGCCATGCCCTGATCACCATGGTCGAGCCGCATCCGGGGCACGAGTACGCGTACAACCGCTGGTACGAGGACGACCACTACTACGCCGGCGCGATGGCGATGCCCTGGATGTACGCCGGGCGCCGCTGGGTGGCCACCCGCGACCTCCAGCTGCTGCGCTACCCGGAGAAGTCGGCGGTCGCCCAGCCCGTCTCGGCGGGCTGCTACCTCTCCACGTACTGGGTCACCGACGGCCGCTACGACGACCACATGAAGTGGACGGTGGGCATCAACAAGCGGCTCAATCGCGACAGGCGGGTGTATCAGGACCGTACGCACGTCTTCACCGCGTTCCAGGACCACGAGGCGACCGTGTACCGGGACGGGGCCGTGGGGCCCCGCGACTTCCACGCGCTCGACCACCCGTACGCGGGCCTTGTGGTGGAGGTCGTCGATGCCGACGGGCCGGCCGGGCGTGCCGAGCTGCTGGAGTGGCTGCGCTCGCGTCACCTGCCCGGGCGCCTCGCGGGCTCTCCGTCCGCGATGGTGACGGTGTTCCGCCCGACACCGCTGCCCGGCGACCGTATGACGTATGTGAAGCAGGTCGAGGGCGTGGACACCCGGCTGACGCTGCTGTGGTTCCTGGAGGCGGATCCACGGGAGTGCTGGGAGGCGTACTTCACCGGGCTGGACACGGATGTGCACGAAGCCGGCCTGGGGAGAGTCGAATTGGTGGCGCCGTTCATACCGACGGTCCCGGGGACGGACACGTACGTGGACCGGCTGCGCTGATCCGGGGCGCGCTCCGCAGCGAGTGAGCCGAAGGGGCGAGCACGATCGCCCTCTCACCACAGGCCTTTGCGCCCCGGAGGCGAACCGAGCTCTGAAAAAAGGGGAGGGCCCCCTCGGCCGGGACGGCGGGCCAGTCGAGAGGGCTCTGTCGGTGGTGCGTGTTCAGTTGGGTGGTTCGGTCGGCGCACGGGGTGGTGCGGTGGGTGACGGTGGTGCATCAGCCGAGGTCGAAGGCTCCCCGGCTCACCTCGACCACGAAGGCGTTCCACGAGTCGGCGGGGAAGGCCAGCGTGGGGCCGGCCGGGACCTTGGAGTCCCGTACGGCCATCGCCGCGACGACCGGGGACTTGACCTCGACGCACGCGCCATTTCCCGTGGAGTACGAGGACTTGGTCCAGGTGTCCGTGGCGCCTTGCTGAATTGCCATGTTCGCTCCGCTTTAGCAGTCGTAGTGTTGCTGTCACCGCACAGCGCGTTCGTCTCCGAACCCACGGCGCGGTTTGCGCCAACGTTGTTGCTTGATGGCGTGATCGACGCTACTCGCCAACATCGGCGTGCGGAGCGACTATTCACTCGACCGGATGGCATATTCCGTTGAGGTCTTCCGCCGGAACCCGGTGAAGGTGTACGGTGCCGCGCTTACGCTCCCCGGCCCCTCAGCGGGCGTACTCTTTCGCGATGTCCGCGATGAACTGACGGGATTGCTCCACGTTCAGGGCCTGCGCCCGCAAGTGCTCGTACATGACGCTGTACTTCTGGACGTCGGCCGCTTTCTCCAGGTACAGATCGCTGGTGACGCCCTCGATGTAGACGACGCTCGAATCGGCCGCGTCGGGGAACTCCAGGATCGCGTACTGCCCGTTCAGCCCGGGGTGCGCGCCCATATCGAACGGGATGACCTGCACCGTGACGTGCGGCAGCTGCGACTGCTCGACGAGATGCTCCAACTGCTCGCGCATCAGCGACCGGTTGCCGACGACCCGGCGCAGCGCGGCCTCGTCGAGGACGGTCCACAGGCGCAGGGGGTTGTCCGGTGCGGAGATTCGTTCCTGCCTGCGCAGGCGCACCTGGACGCGCTTGTCGATGTCGCCCGGGGCCGTCTCCGGCAGCGCGCCCGCGATGAGCGCCTCCGCGTAGGGGCGGGTCTGGAGCAGACCGGGGACGACCTGGGGGTCGTAGACGCGCAGGGACGCCGCGTCGGTCTCCAGGCCGATGTACACGCTGTACGGGATGTCGCCGAAGGAGTGCCACCAGCCCTGCTGGCGCGAGTCCTTGGCCATCTGCATCAGCGAATCGACGATCCGGTGGTCCTCGACCTCGTAGACTCCGCACAGATCGCGGACGTCGCGCTGGCTGATACTGCGCCGTCCGTTCTCCAGCCGGCTGATCTTCGACTGGGAGACCAGCAGCCGCTCGGCGACCTCTTCGGCCGTCATGCCCTTGAGTTCACGGAGCCGGCGCAGTTCCTGACCCAGTCGGCGTCGCCGGACGGTGGGATCGACATTGGACGCCACGGGACGTGCACCTCCGGCTGCGGGCCTCTACTTTGCGTATCTGCTGTTGAGCAGACTGCCACCAAGGTGCTTTCTACCGCTGGGAAACGGCGGATATGCGCTGCGTACACGCCAGTTCGGAGATCAAGCCGTTATATCGGGGATATGCGGCATGTATGGCGTGCGTGGTGTGCGCCGTGCGTATGGCCCGTACGGCGGGTGTGTCGCGTACGGGGCGCGCACGGCGTGCGGGGTGCGTATGCGGCCGCGCGGGGCGATGGAGCCGTGTCGTCGTCCGGACGTACGGCCTCATCGCCCCGCGCGGACCAGCGGCTCCCGAACCGGGTCTTGGGGACTGCGGTGCGGCACTGAGGTACTGGCGGTACTGGCGGTGCTGGTACTGCTGGTGGTGCGGGTGCTGCTGGTGGTGCGATGCCGTGGGACTGCGGCTCAGTGGGCCACGGCGCGCGCCATGGATCCGTGGCGCGGTTGCATCGGCATTCCCCTGGCGGGTTCCGGTGCGGGCCTGGCTCCGGGGGCGGCCTGGCGGCCGGCCGGTGCCGGGCTGCGGCGTGGCTGAGCGGCCACACCGTTCTGAACGTCCATGACCGCGTGGGCCACCAGGCCGCCCATGGGGTCATGCCTGATCAGGTCCCGTAGCCGGGAGCGGGACGAGCGTCCCTCATTGCCCGGATACAGGTGCTTGCCGAGACCGACCGCATGGGCCAGCGCGGCGAGCGCCGCGGTCCGCGGGTCCGGCGGGACGCCGGTGCGGATCGCGTTGTCCAGCCGGGCCTTGATCTCCCGGCTGATCGCCGTGTCCGTCGCCTGGTAGCGAGTCGTCGGCAGCACCCCGCACATCTGGCCGGCCACGGCATGCACCATGCCGCACCTCTCCAGATGCGAGAGATAGGTCTGGCGCAACCCCAGCCGGGGTCCGCCAATCCAGTTCACCGCGCGTACGGGTGCTCCGCGTCGGCGAAGCAGTTCCAACGCACAGTCCAGTGTTGGATCTCCTGTCGGCCGTGGCGCCACCACGGCGATACGATCCCCGTCTGGGGCTATCCGTCCGGCCAGCGCCAGCTCCACTAGCTGTGCTCCGGCCAGACCGAGGTCGAGCGACTGCGGCTGTGCGGTGGTACCCGTGGTCGGGTCCAACGCCAGCAGCAGAAGCTCCTCCGGAATTGTTCTGCGGCTCCTGCCCATCCATGCCTCCCCGCGTGGATGAATGACAGGGTGACCCCTCTCACATTGGTCTGTCGAGAGCGCGTGACCGGTTCGTGGTGGAACCGGTAGATATGTCGTTCTCGTCTACCGCAGGGGTTAAGCCCGCACACAGGACACTGGTACATGGTTCGGACAGCGGTGTAATGCGGTGTCCGGGCGAGGATTCACGGTTCGGTCAGGCGCGCTCGTGGGCGTGCGGCGCATGGAGGAGGCATCGGTGGCGGGCGAGTCCCCCGACAGGTCGAAGCAGCATGAGTCGTCGGCAGAACCGACGTCGGGGAGCCCCGCGGCGGTCCCGGGGCCGACGCAGCCACCGGTGAGCGCGGCGAAGGTTTCCGGTGACCCCCGCCTGGCGGTGGCCCGGGAGACGGTCCGGGTCGACCAGGCGACGGCGGTGTTCTCGACGCGGGCGCTGAAGGAGGCGGAGGTCGCCGCGACGGCGCCTGCGGGTACGGGTGGTGCCTCCGAGGGTGCCTCGACGACGTCGGCGTCCTCGGAGACCGCCGGGACCGTTGAGACCGCGGACGCCGCGGACGCCGCGGACGCCGCGGACACCGGTGAGACCGAGGGGATCGGCGGGAAGGGCGACGCCCGGCTGCGGGCGGCGGTGGCGGCCTGGGTGCGCGGGGCCGACGACGAGGGTGGCGACAAGGGCGGCGCCAAGGGCGAGGAGGCCTCCGAGGAGGCCGACGTCGAGCCTGGGGACGAGCCTGGGGACGAGCCTGGGGACGAGCCTGGGGACGAGCCTGGGGATGAGCTTCAGGGCGAATCCGCGGCTGAGGGAGCCTCAGAGGAGGCCGCCGACGAGCCTGAGGAGAAGCCCGAGGAGAAGCCCGAGGCGGAGAAGCCCGCGGCGGAGAAGTCCGCGGCGGAGAAGTCCGCGGCGGAGAAGGCGGACGGCGAGCCCAAGGGGGAGCCCGACGCCGCGGAAGCGCGCGGGAAGGCCGACAAGGCCGCGGAGAAGGCCGCGGCGGCGACTGCCAAGGCCGGGAGCGACGCGTCCGAGAAGGCGTCCGAGAAGGCCGGGAGCGGCGCGTCCGCGAAGGTCGGGAGCGGCGCCTCCGATAAGGCCGGGAGCGACGCGTCCGGGAAGGCCGAGGGCGGCGCGTCCGCGGAGGACGCTGTCGAGGAGCAGTCCCCCGTCGACCAGCCCACCGCCATCTTCAAGGCCGTACGGCGGCCGGCGGTGGACCAGCCCACGACCATGCTGAAGCTGGGCTCCACCAAGCCCGCCGGCGACAAGTCGGGCGCGGACAAGGCCACTGAAAAGCCGTCGGGCAAGCCGGCCACCGCCAAGTCCGCCGACAAGCCCTCGGGCAAGTCCACGGACAAGCCGGCCGACAAGCCCTCGGGCAAGTCCGCCGCCGAGACCCCCGCCGAGCGCACCAGCAAATTCGTCGCCCTCAAGCCGCTGGACGAGCCCGGGTCGGCGAAGCCGAAGGCCACCCCCGCCCCGGGAGCGGCCGCCTCCGGTGCCACCGCCACGGGCGCCGCGGGCATCACCGCCCCCAAGCCGGCCCCGTCGCCCGCCGAGGCGACCGCCGCGATCCCGCAGGTCGGTCCCGAGCGCACCACGCAGCAGCCGCTGCCGCCGAAGCCCCCGCTGGACCTGCTGGCCGAGCTGACGAACACTCCGCCGCCCCCGCAGACCCCGGTGCGCACGATGGTCCGGCGGGTCAAGATCTGGACCCCGCTGCTCATCCTGCTGGTCGTCGTGTTTGCGGTCGCACAGGCCGTACGTCCGTTGCCCACCCCCACCCTGGGGCTGACCGCCGACGAGACGTACACCTTCGAGGGCGGCAAGCTCGACCTGCCCTGGCCGGGTCAGGGGCAGTCCGCCGTCGAGGTCGAGGGCGTCGGCACCGTCGGCACGGCGGGCAAGCAGGCGCCCAAGCCGATCGCGAGCGTCGCCAAGATCATGACGGCGTACGTCATCCTCGAGGAGCACCCGCTCAAGGGGACCGCGGCCGGCGACAAGATCACCGTCGACCAGCAGGCCGAGGACGAGTCCAAGAACGAGGACGAGTCGACGGCGGCCATGACCAAGGGCCAGAAGTTCACCGAGCGGCAGATGCTCCAGATGCTGATGATCCCGTCCGGGAACAACGCGGCACGACTGCTGGCCCGTTGGGACTCCGACAGCGAGACCTTCGTCGGCAAGATGAACGCCGCCGCGAAGAAGCTCGGCATGACGAACTCCACGTACACCGACCCGAGCGGTCTGGAGAAGACCACGGTGAGCACGGCCACCGACCAGCTGAAGCTGGCGAAGGCGGTCATGCAGAAAGAGGTGTTCCGCAGCATCGTCGGCATGGCCAAGGCGGACATCCCCGGCCTCAAGGGAACGATCTACAACAACAACGACCTGCTGGTGAAGCAGGTCGGCGTGATCGGCCTGAAGACCGGTTCGTCGACGCCCGCGGGCGGCAACCTCGTGTGGGCGGCGACCAAGACCGTGAACGGCAAGGTGCGGACGATCTACGGCGCGGTGCTGAACCAGGACGCCGGCACCGGCCGGGTCTGGGACAGCCTCCAGCTGGCGCTCACCAACAGCCAGAAGCTGATCGACAAGGTCCAGCAGGGCCTGATCTCCGCGCCGGTGGTGAAGAAGGGGCAGGTCGTCGGGTACGTGGACGACCAGCTCGGCGGCCGGACCCCGGTCGTCGCCACCGAGAACATGACGGCGGTCGGCTGGCCGGGCCTGAAGACGAAGATCTCGATCGGTGCGGGCGACACGACGGTTCCGCACGAGGCGAAGGCGGGCAAGGTCGTCGGCGAGCTGACGGTCGGCGACGGTTCGAGCCACGCGGTGACGATCCCGGTCGCGCTCCAGTCCGACCTCGCTGAACCGGGCTACGGAGCGAAGTTCACCCGAGTGAGCTGAAACGGCGTACGGCGCGAGCCGTGGCGGCGTACGGGGAAAGGCATCGGACCCCGCCGGAGGGCCCCCACCCGGGGGCTCCCCGGCGGGGTGCGTGCTAGCGTCGCGAAATCGGGGTCGAACGCGGGCCGTGGGCCCGAACGGGAAGAGAAAACGGGACACGGGGAGTGCCTTGAAGTGGCCGCAGTGGAGCCGACACACGCCGATGACTCCCGTCCAGGGAGCAGTTCCACCCCCCGAATAACGCCGCCCGCGCACCTGCACGGCACGAACGGCGCCGCGCGTCCGCCCGGTTCCGCCGACACCCTCGGCGCCCACGACGCCCCCGACACCCTCGGCGCCCACGACGCCCCCGAAACCCTCGGCGGTCCCGACACCCCGGAGACCCCGGACGCCCCCGGCACCCCCGGCAATGAGCACGAGCCCGCCGGACGGTTCGCGCGCCTCCGTCGTCTGATCCACCGCCACCCCGTCCTCTCCGTCACGGCCCTCGCCGGTGTCCTGCATCTCGCCTGGTTCTTCACGTTCGCGAACAGCGGTGGTGACCTCGCGGCGCAGGACGCGTGGGCGGAGTTCGTCGGACGGCACCCGGACTCGGCGTACAACCTGGCCTGGTACGGCGGGATGCACCCGGTGTCGTACAGCGTGGTGTCGCCGTATCTGATGTCCGTGCTCGGGGTGCGGACCACGATGATGATCGCGGGGACCATCTCGGCGGGGCTGCTGACGATGATCCTGATACGCAGCCGGGCGGTGCGTGAGCCGTTGTGGCCCGCACTGGCCGGGGTGTTCGCGCTGCTGTGCAACGCCGTGTCGGGCCGGGTGACGTACGGCCTGGGCATGGCGTTCGGGCTGGGTGCGACCGCCGTCGTGTTCTGCTGGCCCTACCGCTGGCGCTACAAACGCTGGGCGAAGGCCCTGTGCGCGGCGCCGCTCGCCGCGCTCTCCACCGCCGCGTCGCCGGTCGCCGGACTCTTCGTCGGTCTGATCGCGGTGGCCCTCTTCTTCCAGAAGCGCCGTCCTGGCGCGTGGGCGCTGGGTATCGCGCCGACCGTCGTGGTCGCCGTCTCGGCGTGGCTGTTCCCGTTCTCCGGCACCCAGCCGATGGGCATCGGTTCGACGATCCTGCCGTTCCTGTTCTCCGTGGTGGTCTACCTGTTGGTGCCGCGGGAGTGGAAGACGGTACGGATCACGGCGGCGGTGTACGGGCTCGCCGTGTTCGGCGTCTGGGCGGTCAGCTCCCAGATCGGCTCCAACATCACCCGGCTCGCGATGCTCTTCGCGGGGGTCGTCCTGCTGGCGGCCCTCCCCTTCGCCGTGCCGCGCACCCGCAAGTGGTACGCGATCGTGGTCGCCCTCGCCGGATTCACGGGCTGGATCGGCTTCAAGACGGTCGACGACATCATGCATACGACTCCGGCGGCGTCCTGGGCGCGCGAGCTGGCGCCGCTGGTCAACCAGCTCCAGGTGATCGGTGCCGAGAAGGGCCGTGTCGAGGTGGTCCCGGCGCGCTCGCACCGGGAGGCCTCGGCGCTCGCCCCGTACGTGAACCTGGCCCGGGGCTGGAACCGGCAGGCCGACATGGAGCGCAACCCGCTCTTCTACGACGACACACTCAACTCCGCGAACTACCACGAGTGGCTCCAGCGCTGGGCCGTTCACTACGTCGTCCTGCCGAAGGGCGAGCCGGACGGCGACGGGGGGCAGCGGGAGCGGCAGCTGGTGCAGCGCGGGATGCCGTACCTGAAGCAGATCTGGGGCGACGCGAACTGGCAGCTGTTCTCGGTGACCGACCCGACGCCGCTGGCGGACCCGCCGGCCGTCGTGGACCGGGCGAAGCAGGGGGAGCTGACGATCGAGGTGCAGAAGGCGGGGCGCGTCCTCATCCGCATCCCGTACTCCCCGTGGCTGGGTCTGGTCGACGCCGAGGGCAAGAGCGTGAAGCCACCGCAGGAGACGGCGGAGTCCAAGCACCGCGAGGAGGGCACGCCGAAGACGTACGACAACGTCAACGGCTGCCTGATGGAGGAGGAGCAGGACGAGTCCGGAGACAACTGGACGGTCCTGCTGGCTCCGGGCAAGGGCACCTACCGGCTGGCGGCGCCGTACCAGCTCCCGCGGGGGACGCCGTGCCCTGAAGAGCTGCGGTGAGGGGGGTGCGGCGGGGGTGAAACCGCCCCCGCCGCACCCCCCTCAGCCCACCTCGGCGCGCCCCGTCACCTCACCGGGAACGCCACATCGCACACCGCGTCCTGAGGCCCCGCCGCGTCCCAGTCGGCGAAGTACACCTCCCGGCACGGCCCCGCGTGGTTCAGCCCCCGCTCCGCGATCCACTCCTCCACCGCCTCGAAGGCCGCGTGGATCTGCGGGTTTGCCACCTGGGCCTTCGTGATGCGGGTGTAGGCGAGACGCCGGGCCGGCTCGACGCGGACCCCGGTGTCCCAGGCCCGCCCGTGTTCCTCGGCCCACGCCCGCGCGGCGGCCTCGTCGGCGACCGGCACGCAGGCCTCCGCCGGCCCGTCGCTCTCCTGCGACACCTCCGCGTGGTACGCGACGAACGGCGCCCCGGTCGTCCCCCCGCACGCCTGCGCCGCGTCCTCCAGACGCCCCAGCGCCGCCCCGATCCACGTCGGCAGCTCGTCCGGCAGGATGTGCCGTGTCTGTGTGATCAGCACCTGCTCGGGCACGTCCACCGTCTCGACCACGAACTTCCCGTACATCTCGGAGCTCCTCCCCGACAGTCGTCCACGGAGGTACTCGGCGAGCGTCCGCTGCGAGGCGAACCGCGCTTCGGCTTCCGCCCAGTAGCAGGCCAGCCGGTCGGCCGCCGACGGGCCGTCGAGCCCGGCCGGTTCCACCACCTCGGCGATCCGCGCGAGCGGCATGTCCAGCCGCCGCAGCAGCGCGACCATGCGGGCGCGCTCGGCCTGGTCGGCGCGGTAGTAGCGGTAGCCGGTCGTCGCGTCGACGTGTGCCGGGGGCAGCAGACCGAGCCGGTCGTACAGCCGCAGCGCCTTCGGCGAGAGCCGCGAGCGCGCGGCGAACGCGCCGATGGTGAGCAGCTCACCCGAGCGCACACGTTCCTGGTCCACGAGTTCCACGAGTTCCCGGTCCACGAGCCCATCCTCCGTCACCGGGCGCCGTCCGCCCGGTGACACAGGACACTCGTCCTTGCCCCAGGGGCAAGGTCAACCGGCGAGCTGCCGCTCCACCGCCGTCACGACCTCGGCCGACTCCGGCTCGGTCTGCGGAGAGAAGCGGGCGACGACCTTCCCGTCCCGCCCGATGAGGAACTTCTCGAAGTTCCAGCGGATGTCGCCGGTGTGCCCCTCGCCGTCGGCGAAGCCCACGAGGCTCTCGTACAGCGCGTGCCGCGCGTCCCCGTTCACCTCGACCTTCTCGGTCAGCGGGAAGGTCACGCCGTACGTCGCCGAGCAGAACTCCGCGATCTCCTCGGAGGTCCCCGGCTCCTGCCCGAGGAACTGGTTGCACGGCACGCCGAGCACGGTGAAGCCCTGGGCCGCGTACCGCTCCTGGAGCCGCTCGAGACCGGCGTACTGCGGGGTCAGCCCGCACTTGGAGGCCACGTTCACAATGAGGACGGCCTTGCCGGCGTACTGCGAAAGGTCGGCGGAACCGCCCTGGAGCGCGTCGATCTCGGTGTCGAGGACAGAGGTGGCAGCGTTGTCTGTAGTCATGAGCGGATGCTAACTCCGCTCGGTGTCGTCCCCGCTCTGGGCCTTGACCAGGACCTCACCGGCCGGTGTCCGCGAGTAGAGCACCGACCGGCCCGCCCGCCGCCGCTCCACCAGCCGCGCGTCCAGCAGCACGCGCAGATGCCGCCCGACCGACCCCAGCCGCTGCCCGGTCACGGCGACCAGCTGGGAGGTGGACAGGGGAGAGCCGAGGAGGACGAGCACGGCGGCCCGCGCGGGCCCGAGCAGCGCGCCGAGGCTCGCGGGCACGGCCTCGGACCCGCCGCCGGCCAGGACGCCCGCGCACGGGTAGACGACGGCGTACCGGTGGGGCTCCTCCCAGCTCACCCAGCCGATCCGCTGCGGGGTGACCGGTACGAAGAACAGCTGGGCGCCGGAGATCTCGCGCGGCGGGTACGCGTGCGGATTGACCTGGAACCGGTTCTCGCCGAGCCAGCGCGTCCCCGGCCGCAGCTCGTCCAGCACGGCCGCCCAGCCGCCCCGGCCCAACTGCGCGGTCCGCGCGACGACATCGGCCTCGAGGACGCGCCGCCGCCGGGCCCAGTACGGGCGTACGGCCTCGGTCCAGAGCCAGGTGAGGAGGTCGGCGGCGCGTTCAGGGAGGTCGTCGCGGTGCAGGCGGGCGGGGAGCGGGCCGCGCAGGGAGACGGTGAGGTGGCCGCGGGCCGCTTCGGGGGAAGCCGAACGGACCCGGGCGACCTCCTCCTCGAAGGTCTCCCTCTCCCGCGGGGCGGGGGTGAAGAAGTCGGCGATCCAGTCCCGCCCGAGCCCGGAGCGCACCAGCTGCGCGGCGACCGGATCGGCCGCCAGCAGCTCCCGGTACGCGGGCAGGTGGGCGTCGAGCCAGCCGCGCTCACCGGGGTGCGAGGCGACCCCCGCGTGCAGCAGCTTCAGGCTCGCGAAGGTCTCGGCGAGCGGTGACAGTACGAAGCGGCAGCCGGCGAGAGTGTCGGCGTTGACCTGCCACCAGCCCATGTTTCGCCTCCCCGCGAAACAATAACGGCCCCCGCGTACGCCGTCCGAGACTCCGCGCATGCGCAGCTACTCCGACCTCTTCCGCACGCGGGAGTTCACCCCGCTGTTCGTGTCCTCCTGCTTCCGCACCGCGGCCGCCACGGTGAGCGGTCTGGCCCTCGGCACGCTGGTGTACCGGGCGACGGACTCGCCGCTGCTCTCCGCCCTGAGCATGTTCGGCCCGTCGCTGGCGCAGGTCGTGGGCGCGACGACCCTCCTGTCGGCGGCGGACCGGCTGCCGCCGCGGGCGACCGTGGCGGGCATCGCGCTCGCCTTCGCGCTCGGTACGGCGGTGATGGCGGCACCCGGTCTCCCGGTCTGGACGATCTTCGTCCTGCTGCTGCTCCTCGGCCTGGTCCAGTCGCTCGGCGGCGGAGTTCTGTGGGGCCTGCTGAACGAGATCCTCGCCAAGGAGGGCTATCTGCTGGGCCGTTCGGTGTTCAACATGATGAGCGGGGTCGCACAGATCACGGGGTACGCGACGGGCGGCGTCCTGGTGGCGCTGCTGTCCCCACGGGTCACGCTCCTCGCGGCGGCGGCGCTCTACCTGGCGTCGGCCCTCACCGCCCGCCTGGGCCTGACCGGCCGCGCCCCGCGCGCCTCCGGCCGCCCGTCCGTCGTACAGACCTGGCGCACGAACGCGCGCCTGTTCTCCTCGCCCGAGCGCCGCACCCTCTACCTCCTCCTCTGGATCCCCAACGGCCTGATCGTCGGCTGCGAGTCGCTGTTCGTGTCGTACGCGCCGAGCCGGGCGGGCGCGCTGTTCGCCTTCGCGGCGTTCGGCATGTTCGTGGGGGACGTGACGACGGGCCGTTTCCTTGCGCCCCGGGTGCGGGCCCGCCTGGGCATCCCGTTCCTGCTGCTGCTCGCGGCGCCGTACCTGCTGTTCGCGCTCCGGCCGGGGGTGGCCCTGGCGACGGCGTGCGTGGCCGTCGCCTCGATCGGCTTCGGTTCGAGCCTGATCCAGCAGGAGCGGCTGGTGTCCCTGATCCCGGACGAACTGAGCGGCCACGGCCTCGGACTGCACACCTCGGGCATGCTGACCATGCAGGGCGTGAGCGCCGCACTGGCGGGCGGCGTCGCCCAACTCACCTCACCCGGCCCGGCGATGACGATCATGGCCGTCGCCTCGATCACCGTGACCCTGACACTGGCACCGTCCCTCCTCCGTCGCGGCGCCGCGTCCCGGGACCGCCGACACCCGGAGGTGTCCGCGCCGAAGGAAAGGCGATCCGGAGTGAACTCCTCCTGAATGAAGGCCGGTCGTGCCACACGCGAAGTCGGCGGGACCGGGTGGTGAGAGTTCCTCGCCCGGGGGCGTGGTCGGCGGCAGGATTGAGGCGTAGTCGCCGAACTGCCGGGGGGAACCGTGTTCACGCCGTACGACTCCGAGGAGTGGCCTGCCCGCAGTCTGCTGGGGGTGCTGTCGCCGCCCGCGCGGCGGGAACTGCTCGGCCTGGGTGTCGAGACGCGGTTCGAGCCGGGTGAGGTGCTGCTGACCGAGGGCGCGCACGACCGGCATGTCCTGTTGCTGCTGTCCGGCTTCGCCAAGGTGACCGCGACCGTGGAGAACGGCGAGACGTCGCTGCTCGCCGTCCGGGTCGGCGGCGACTCGATCGGGGAGATGGCGGCCATGGACGGGGCGCCGCGCTCGGCCACGGTGACCGCGTGCGGGCCGATGACGGCCCGGGTGCTGCAACCCGGGGTGCTGCACGGTCTGCTGATGCGGCGCCCGGAGGTGTCCATGGCCCTGGCCGGCATCGTCGCGGACCGGCTGCGCTGGGCGAACCGGCGGCGCCTGGACTTCCGCGGCTATCCGGCCAAGGTGCGGCTGGCCCGGCTCCTGGTGGAGCTCGCCACCTCCTACGGGCGCCCGACGGACGGCGGCGTCGTCGTCGGCTGCCGGCTGACGCAGCCGGAGATGGCCGCGCTCACCGGGGCCGCCGAGACGACGATCCACAAGGGGCTGCGCGAACTGCGTGAGGGCGGTCTGCTGGAGACCGGCTACCGCTCGACGGTCGTCCGGGACCTGCCCCGGCTGAGGCAGCTGGCGAACCTGGCGCCCGAAGGCCGCGAAGGCCACGAAGGCCACGAACCCCAAGGGTCCTGACGGCCCCCTAAGGCACCAGAGTCCCTGACGGCCCCCAAAAGCCCCGGCGGCTGAGCCTCCTTCGGCACTCAGGCCAGTACGGGACGCAGCACCACGAACAGCCCCGCGCTGGTCCCCATCACCGCCGTGCACACCACGGCACCGGTCAGACACCGGTACTTCCGCAGCGCCACCCGCGCGAGAAACCTGACCGTGTGGGACAGCTCCCGCCGATCGGTCGCCTCGTCGGCGCCGGGAGCCTCGGCGGGCAGGATGTCGGGGCCCGAGGCGAGGTGGACGAAGCTGTATCTGTTGGCGTGCGCGGAGTGCAGCACCCGGGGCCGCAGCGTCGCCGCCAGACAGCCGGCGCCGACGAACAGGCCGCCCAGGAACAGGGTGAGCAGCGTCCCGGCGAGCACGCCCGCCGCTCCACCCCGCTCCACGGTGTGCAGGGCCTGCCGGCTCCAGGTGTCGGCCGTGCCGACCAGCGCCGCCTGCGCGGCCGCCAGGATCCCGGCCTTGGTGTCCGCGTGCTGATGGGTGGTCTGCAGGGCGGTGAACATGTACTGCGCGGGGCGGTTGTCCGGATCGGCACCGGCGGACGGCATGCGTTCTCCTCGTGACGGTGGGTACGACCCGTCCAGTCAGGCGCCGGTTCCGCCGGTCGAACCAGTCACTTCTATTGCTTTGCGGGAATTCCCGCATCTTGCTGCATCCCGTATTTCCACGGGGTCCGGGCCGCGTCGCGCGTGTACGACTGAGCCGTACCGGCGTCCGCGTGTCCGGGGGAGCGGGCGCCGGTGCATTCACGAGAGCACGAAAGTCGGGGAGTGGGGAACATGAGCACGTTCGGGCGCAGACTGCTGCTGGCGGTCGACGCGAAGGGGTACGGCGGCGTCGACGTACTGACACAGACGCAGTTGCAGGAGGCCATCCAGCGGCTGCTCGGGCAGGCGGCGGACGCGGCCGGTCTGGAGCGGGAGCGGTGGGCGACGCAGGAGGCCGGCGACTCGGTGCTCGCGGTCCTGCCCGAGGGGGCGTCCGAACCGGACCTCGTCGACACGTTCATGCGCAGCCTGGACGCGGGACTGCGGGCCTTCAACCACGGGCGGCTGCCCCAGGCGTGGCTGCGACTCAGGGCGGCCGTGCACTTCGGTACGGCGTCCCCGGCGGCCAACGGATTCGTCGGCAGGGCTCCGGTCGAGATCGGCCGGATCCGCGACAGCGCGGTCCTGCGCTCCGCCCTGGCCGCCGCACCGGACGCCGCTCTGGCCGTCGCGGTCTCGTCGACCGTCTTCAACGACGTGATCCGCGAGGCGTACACGACGATCCGGGCGCAGGAGTTCCGCGAGGTGCGGATCGAGGAGAAGGAGTACACCGGGCGGGCGTGGATCTGGGTGCCCGGGTACGACGTACGCGGGCTCGAACTGGACGGCGCGGGCGCGGACGGCCCACGCCCTGGGGGTGGTGAAACGCCCGCCGCGCGCCCCCCGAATGCGCCAACTGCTCCTGTGGACACGGTCGTTCAGCAGTTCTACGGAACCGTCAACGCCGAGGGCGCCGTCTTCGGAATCTCCAAGTGACTCCGAGTGACGGCCGGGAATGAACGAGGAACAGCAGCACGAACAGCAGCAGGAGAGGCCGGGGACGCCTGCCGGGGAGCAATGGACGGCGCCCGCCTCCGCGCCCCCGCCCGCAGCGGCCGGTGCCGGCGCGGATCCCGGCGCGGATCCCGGCGCGGATCCCGGCGCGGATCCCGACGCCGCAGGAGCCGAGGCGAAGGACACCGCCGCACCCGAGAACACCGTGAACCCCGAGAAGGACACGGCGGCGGCGAAGAAGGACCCGGCGGCGAAGAAGGACACGGCGGCGAAGAAGGACACGGCTGCCAGGAAGGACGAGACGGCCGCAGAGAAGGACGCCTCGGCCGCGTCGGCCGCCGAGAAGGCGGAGCGCGCCGCCCAGGTCCAGCACAACAACGTCAACCAGCACTTCTACGGCTCCCTCGACGCCCGCCACGCCCACTTCGGCATCGGCGGGATCGGCGGCACGGACACGCCGAACACCCGCCGCCGGGCCATCGGGCGGCTCGACGCCGGAGAGGCGGACGCGGTCCTGGAGTCGTACGTCGCACCGCCCTGCTTCGAGGAGGCGGTGCGCGCGCTGCGGCAGGACGGTGTGGTGGTGCTGGTCGGGCCGCCCGGCACGGGCAAGCGCTCGGGGGCGGTGGCCCTCCTCGACGCGGTCGCCGACGGCGCGGAGTACGTGGTGCTCTCCCCGGGCCGGAGCCTGGAGGAGCTCGCCACCGGGCGGCCGGCCTTCGAGAAGGGCAACGGCTATGTGCTGCTCGACCGGATGAACGAGGGCTCGTCGTCCGGGACGGCGGACTTCGACTGGCGGCGGGTCCGGGACGCGGTGCGCGAGCAGGGTGCGCACCTGGTGGTGACCACCGTGCACACGGTCGACGGGGAGCCCCCCGAGTCCGTACGCCATCTGACCTGGCAGGTCCCCGCCCTGGCGGACGTGCTGCGAGTGCGGCTGCGGAAGGCGGGATGCGCCGAGAGCACCGTCGAGCAGGCCGTCGGGCTGCTGCCCGCCGGATGCCGGATCGCGGAGGCCGTCGCGGCCGCCGACCGGATCGCCCGGGGCGCCGACCCGGCCGGGGTCTGGCAGGAGTACGGCAGCAGCGCCGCGCACCCCGTGCGCGACTGGTTCGCCGCCGAACGCTCGCTCCAGGAGGCCGCCGAGGTCACGACGCTCGCCTTCGTCATCGGTGCCGGGCGCCGCGACTTCGAGCTGTGCCAGGAAGGTCTTGAGCCGTATCTGGCCCCGGCCTTCCCCCAGACGCCGACCGGTCCCGGGACGGCCACGGCGGACGGCGCCCCGGCGGCCGCGCCCCGGCGGACCGTCGACCGACGGCGCTCCCTGGCCCGTAACGACCTGGTCGCCACCGAGGCGCAGAAGCACGGCGCGCTCAGCCGGACCGTGCTGGTCTTCCGCAGCCCGCAGTACCGGCAGTGGGTCCTGGAGGAACTGTGGGCGAACCACTCGACGGACTACTGGGACGGCGTACGGGACTGGCTGACCGACATGGTCCGCACCGTGCCCGACCCCGACCTCCAGATGTCCGTCGCCTCCGGCCTCGCCCTGCTCGCCCGGCCCGCCTTCGACGAGGTCGCCGAGTCCTATCTGCACCCCTGGGCGCGGGGCACGGCGGGCCCCCTCGGGCAGTCCACGGCCACGATGGTGCTGTGGTGGATGTGCCTCCTGGACGAGAACCTCGGCGCCACCGCGCTGGCCGTCGCCCGCGGCTGGGCCCAGTCCCGCGACCCGGGGCTGCGCTCGACGGCGATGGCGGCGTTCGGCGGGGAGCTTGGCGTCCGCTTCCCCTCCGACGCCGTGAAGTGGCTGTGGCATCTGATCAGCCGGGCCGGTGACGAGTCCGCGGAGGCGGTCTCCGCCCTCGCCGCCCTCGTCGCCGTGCAGGTCGCGTCCCGGGAGAACGCCGGCGTCGTCTTCGTCTTCGCGGCCCTCGCGCACCGGATGGGCGTCCAGGGGAGAACGGGCGCCGCGACCCATCTGAAGGAAGCCACCTTCGACGCCGTCCAGGCCGTCCTGACGGTACGCGACCTGGGCAGCAAACGCCCCGTCTGCGCCGTACTGGCCGGACGGCGCCCCCAACTGATCGACAGGTTCGGACAGTTGTGGGCCGGACTGCTGTGCAACCGGCCGCGGCGCGCCTCGGCGCTGCGGGACCTGCACGACACCCTGCGCGCCCTGCCGGCCACGTGCGAGAAGCCCGAGGCCATAGCCGGACGCTTCGGCCGGGCGGTCGGCGCCGCCCTGCCGGCGGACGAACGCCCCCTGCTGGACAGGGCGTTGCGGGCGATGGCGGCCCGCTCCGACGACACGGTCGCCGCCGCCCTCACCGAGACCTTCCTGACCGCCGTACTGAGCACGGAGGACTGACACGCATGGCACAGAGATATCCGCTGGTCGAACAGCGGGAGTACGGGCTTGCGCAGCAGCGCGGCGGCTGGCTGCGCAAGCGCACGAGCAGGGGAGACGGGGAGCTGCCGCCGCTGGCCGCACACCAGGTCCGGGTCTTCAGGGTCGGTGAGGAGTACGTCGAGGACCACGGCCGGCTGCGGCCCGACGACGGTGTGGTGGTCGCCGCCAGCTCGGTCACGGTCGTCGACCGGAGGGCGAGCGTTCCCGTCGTCGTCGAGATGCGCATCCCGTCCGCCGAGGTGGGCGACTTCACCCTGCGGACGACCTTCCACTGCACCGTCACGGACGCGCGTGCCGTCGTACGGGACGGGGTCACCGATGTGGAGGCGCTGCTCTTCGGCTACCTCCGGGGCATCCCGGGCCTCGCCGAGGAGGGCGGCGATCTGCGGATCGTCGACTCGGCCACCGTGCGCCGCCGGGTCGACGCCCGGCTGGCCGCGTATCTGGACATGCGGCCGCCGGTCGTCTCCGGCCTGAAGGCCGTGCCGTCCGCGGTCGACGTCCTCACCCCGGAGGAACTCGCCGCGCACCTGAAGGAGGTCGAGGAGGCCAGGCTCGCCCGGGAGAAGGAGCGCCTGCGGGACGAGATGGAACAGGAGCGGGTCCGCGCCGAGGCCGACAAGGAGCGGCTGCGCGAGGAGATCCGGCGCGAGGAGGCCCTCATGAAGGAGCTGAACCGCCAGGAGCGGGAGCGGATGCGCACGACGTACGAGCGCACCGACAGCGCCGAGGGGCAGGAGCACGCGCTCGGGCTCGAGGCCCAGCGCAACGGGTTCGTCCGGAACCAGATAACCGAGGACCTCCGGGTCATCGGCAACGATCCGATCGCCGCCGACTTCTACGCCAACCGCAGCGGGGACCTGACCGCCGGCGCGTTCGCCGAGCGGCGTCGCGAGGACGAGTCCGGTCGCCTCGAACGCGAGGACGCGCTGCACAAGCTCGAACAGGAGTACCTGGAGCGCCGGGCCACCCTGGAGCGCGAGGACCAGGAGCGGCGGGCCGCCCTCGACCGGGACGAGCGGCGCTACCGGCTCGACCGGGGCGACCGGATCAGGGAGTTGACCCGCCAGGACCGGAACGAGGAGGCCGCCGCCAAGCGCGAGGAACAGGCTCGCAGCCGGGCGGAGGCGCGCGAGGACAGGCTGCGCGAACGGCTGGAGGGCCGGCAGGACGCCCAGCTGCTGCGCGAGGAGCAGCGCAAGTGGGCGGAGCGGCGCATCGACCTCGGCAAGCACCTCGTCAACCGGGGGCTCGTCGACAACGCGGCGGTCGACATGGGCGCCTTCATCAACAGCGTGAGCGAGATCCCCCCGTACGGCTCGGCCCAGGCGCTGGGCCAGGGCCGGGACGAGGAGGTGCAGAAGGCCTCGGCGGAACGCCTCGACAAGCAGACCAGGAGGCCGGCCCCCACCGATGTGGTCGACGGTGACGGCGACGACGGCGACGACAGCGACATCGGAGTCTCGGAGGCGAACCTTGGCGACTGACGCACCGGTCCGCCCGGCCGACTGGGCACCGTTCCCCGACGACCCGAGGCCCTTCCGCCCGGCGCGCTCCGACCGGAGCCCGGCGGTACGGCTGCGCGGGGTGATCGGCGTCGACGAGGACGTACTGGACTGGGTGCCGGAGGAGCGAGCCCGCTACACCCGCTACGGCGCGATAGTCGTCAACACCGCGTTGCTGGGCGGCGTCTCCATGGCCCTGGCCATGGGCACCTTCCGTTCCGACCTCCCGCTCGCGGTGGTGATCCTGGTCGCCGTGGTCTGGTTCTGGGTGGTCCTCGCCCTGGACAGCTGGCTGGTGTCGAGCACCCACGGCGTGCCGGCCAGAAACCCGCTGCGGGTGCTGCTGCCGCGCCTCGTGCTCTCCGTGCTCCTCGGTCTCTTCATCGCCGAGCCGCTGCTGTTCCAGATCTTCGACAAGGAGATCCACCAGCAGATCGCGGTGGGCAACGAGGAGAAGGTGAGCACCTACAAGGGCATGCTGGTGTCCTGCAACCCCGCCGACGGCTCGGACACCAGCGGCCGGGCCGCATGCGGGAAGTACCAGCTGAAGGTGGAGGGTTCCACGGCCCAGCTCCGTGACGACATCCAGCGCAACACCGCCCGAACCAAGGCGATGCGGGCCCAGGTCGACGGCATCAACAAGACCCTGAACGCCAAGATGGCCACCGAGCAGCGCGAATGCGCCCGGGACAAGTGGATCTGGTACGGCGATGTCGCCGACGTCAGCCAGACCTGCGAGCGCGCCCGCGCGGACTCCTCGTCCTACCGCACGACCAGCAAGATCAAGAGGTACGAGGGCGAACTCGAGAACCTCGTCGCGAAGGGCCGGACCCTGACCGCGCGCATGGAGAAGGCCGGCGACGCCTACCAGCCCGCTCTCCAGCGGAGTATCGACGCCAAGACGCGGCAGCGGGCGGCCGAACTCGACGACGACGGGATCCTCACGCGGGCCCACGCGCTCGAAGCGGTCGCCTGGTCCGACTGGTACGCCGGGTTCGTGTTCGTCGTACTGCACCTGCTGATCCTGGCCGTCGACGCCATGCCCGTCCTGGCGAAGCTGATGAGCGGCTGCACGACGTACGACACTCTGCTCACCGCCCGCCTCGACACGAGCCGCCGTCTGCACTCCGACGACCTTCAGGTGCAGCACGCCTGCGCCACCATGGAGTACGAGGTGCGGCGGCACCGCATCGAGCAGGACACGTCGGAGCGGATGCGGCGGCTGGAGCACGACCACGGCCTGGCGCAGGCGGAACGGGCCGCCCTCTTCCGCGCGGAACTCGACGCGCGGGCGGCACGGATCCTGCGGGGGGACTGAGCCCGGCCCCGGCCGGGTCGCACACGGATTCCGAGGGACCGTGTGCGCCCCGGCCGGCCGGCGCTCCTGAACAGCGAGCCGAACGCCGCGCCCCCCGGTCGAGGATCAGGAAACCGTTGGCCAACCACCACCTCCGGCACGGATAAATAGATGGCGCACCGCACCGAAGTCGGCGTGCGGAGCATCTACGGAGGAGGAACGGATGGACATCCGGAGCCTGAGCCAGGCCGAAGCCGAACGGCGGGCCGCGCTGCTCACGGTCGAGAGGTACGACGTGGCGGTCGACCTCACCGCTCTGCCGGACGGGCCGGACGTGCGATGCGTGTCCACCGTGACCTTCGGCTGTCGTGAACCGGGCGCGGAGACGTTCGTGGACTGCGCGGCCCAGGTGCTGAGCGCCACGCTCAACGGCGTCGAACTCACCCCGGCCGCCGACGGACGCATCCCGCTGCCCGCCCTGGACGCGCACAACGTGCTGCGGGTAGAGAGCGTGCAGTCGAACACCGCCGAGGGCGAGGGCGTGCACAAGGCGGTCGACCCCGCGGACGGCGAGGTCTACGTCTGGATGTCGTTCGAGCCCGACGAGGCCAGGTTCGTGTGGGCGTGCTTCGACCAGCCCGACCTCAAGGCCCCGCACGCGTTCACGGTGACGGCGCCGTACGACTGGACCGTCACGAGCAACTCCGGCGACCCGCGGATCGAGGAACTCGGGGAACGCGACGAACCCAGCCGGCCGGCAGCGCGCCGCTGGACGTTCCCGGACACCCCGCCCCTGGCGACGTACAACACGGTCGTCAACGCGGGCCCGTTCCACGAGATCCGCCGCGAGGCCGACGGCTACGACCTGGGCATCTACGCCCGCCGCTCCCTCGCCCAGATCCTCGAACGGGACGCCGACGACGTCTTCACGGTCACCCGCCAGGGTCTGGCCTTCTTCGCCCGGGTCTTCGGAATGCCGTTCCCGCAGCGCAAGTACGACCAGGTCTTCGTACCCGAGTTCGGCGGGGCGATGGAGAACTACGGCTGCGTCACCTGGGCGGACGGCTTCCTGTGCCGCGCCGAGCCGACGCCCGCCGAGCGCGAACTGCTCGCGAAGGTCCTGCTCCACGAGATGGCGCACATGTGGTTCGGCAACATCGTCACCATGCGCTGGTGGGACGACCTCTGGCTGAACGAGGCGTTCGCCGAGTTCGCCTGCAACTGGGCCGCCGCCGACGCCACTTCGCACACCGACGCCTGGGCCGGACACCTGGCGAACGGCAAGCTCCGCGCCTATCTCGCCGACCAGGGCCCGATCTCCCACCCGATCCGCCAGCCCGTCCGCGATGTCGCCGAGGCGGCGTCGATCTTCGACGCGATCACCTACCCCAAGGGCGCCTCGGTCCTGCGCCAGCTGATGACCTACGTCGGCGAGTCGGCCTTCTCGGCCGGCATGACCGCGTACTTCGCCCGCCACGCCTGGGGCAACACCACGCTCCAGGACCTGATCGACGCCCTCGCCGAAGCGAGCGGCCGCGACCTGGACGCCTGGCGCGCGGGCTGGCTGGAGACGGCGGGGACGGACCGCCTCACGCTGGAGCGGGAGGGCGACGGCTACGTACTGGTGGCCCACGGCCCGGACAGCGGTCCCCGGCCGCATGTGCTGGCGGTCGGCGCGTACCGCGCGTCGCGGGACGGCTCGCTGGAACGTACGGCGCTGGTGACGGCGGAGGTGACGGGGGAGCGCACGCCCGTCGCCCTGCCGCCGGCCGCGGACGGCGCCCCCGCCCTCGTCCTCGTGAACGACGAAGACCTGACCTTCGCCACGACCCGGCCCGAGCCCACCGCCGCGTCCGCGTACCTCTCCGCGGCTGCCCGGCTGCCCACCGCCATCTCCCGGGGCGTGGCCGTGGCGACGGTGTGGGACATGCTGGTCACGGGGGAGGTGACGGCGGCGGAGGCGGGCCGCTGCGTCACAGCGGTGGTCGAGTCCGAGACATCGGACGCGGTGATCGAGCCGTACCTCACGCTGGCCGGGGACATCGCGGAACTGTGGGCGCCCGACGCCGAACGCCCCGCGCTGACGGCGCTGGTGGCCGCGGCCTGCCGCCGCCTCGCGGAGGACCCCCGCCGCCGCCAGGTGAGCCTGCGCGGCCTGGCCCGCACCGCCACCGCTCCCGACGACCTGGCCTGGCTGGAGTCGCAGACGGCCCAGGACATCGACCTGCGCTGGCGCCTTCTGGCCCGCCGGGCGGAACTGGGCGACAAGACCGCCGATGACGTGGCCCTCCTGCTGGACCAGGACCCCGACCCCGACGCCTGGGTGCGTGCGCTCACGGTCCGGGCCGCCACTCCCGACGCCGAGGCCAAGGAGGAGGTCTGGCAGAAGCTGGTGGTGGAACGAGCGGTCCCGCTCAGCTCGGTCAGCCAGGTCACCACGGCGTTCTGGCGCCCGTCCCAGGACCTGCTGCTGGCACCGTACGCCGAGCGCTACCTCGCCCTGATCCCCCAGTTGGAGCGCGGCGGCATGATTCCGGCGATGGTGTTCACGAGCCGGCTGCTCCCGCCGTACGCGATCGACGCCGAGTTCCTCACGACAGCGGAGAACGCCTCCCGGGACACGGTCCCGGTGGTCCGGAAGACCTTGCTGGAACGCTCGGACATCGTGCGGCGGATGCTGGGAGCGCGGGAGTACGGGGGCGCGGGGGCCTGACCGGCCCGAATGTCACCGAAGGCCCCGGACGGACCCCCATGACCGGACCGGACCGGGGCCTTCGCCTGACGCCCCTCGGATGTGGCGAAACCTTTCTCCTGTCCGAGGAGAATTCAAAAGACAAACCGCTTGGCTTTTCACTCGTTGAGCGTGTCGCGGTTAATTCTAATGACAAACGCTGTCGTCAACTATTTCACCGGATTACGCTCACTCATTTGCCGCGCATCTGGAGGAGGAGGGCCGCGTTAGCGGAATATGACGAAAGCTAGGATCCTTGGCTCGACCCGCTCCGGAGCGGCGGCGGAGAATCTGCCCGCGGCCCGTGCTGTGGCAGTGGGGCGGTACACCTACACGCCTGCCGCGGCGTACTCATCTCCCGATGCGCGCGGCACCTTGCACGGAGACGGCGCGCGGGTCGAACTACAGGTCACCGAGTCGCTGCTCAGTGAGTTTCTGACGCTGCTGGACGCGGCCCAGGAGGAACTCGGTCGGCGGTGGAGCAGCCAGGGACACTCCGGCTACCACACGGCCCGCATGTGACGGGGGCGGATTTCCGTGAATGACGACTATCCGGATCTCTCCTTCCCCCGGCGCGAACGGTATCTCGGTGCCTACCCCACCACGTCGGGTACCGGCCGGCACCGGGGTCCTGTCGACGCCCTGCACTCGGCGGTTCCCTTGGAAGGCTCCGACCCGGGCTGGGACCCGGTCGAGGAACTCACCTACCTCCTTCAGGACGCCGCGGCGGAGCAGGCGGCGGCCATGGTGCCGCCACCTCGCAGCGAGCCGCCGTCCGGCGACGGCTTCAGTGGCGACCCGATGGAGAACCTGGCGCAGATCACCGCTGAGTTGCCGCCCATCCGGCGCCCTGCCGCCGGGCATCGGAAGGTGCGAGTCCGCAAACTCCGCTTTACGTGGTTGCAGACCGTCAGCTTCGTGATGGCCGCGTTCGCCGCCGTCATCGTGTCGATGGTGAGCGTCTTCGGCGGCATGGTGGCCTACGCTCCGCTCCAGCGGATCGCGTCCGGCACGCAGAGCGGGACGGTCCCCTGGTGGCCCCTCCTGGTCTACGGCCCCTGGATGGTGGCCTCGCTCTCCATCCTGCGGACCGCCCTGCACCAACGCCGGGCCGTGCACTCGTGGTTCGTCGTTCTGCTGTTCTCCTCCGTCGCGATGATGCTCTGCGTGGCCGAGGCCGACAGGACCTTCACCGGTATCGCCGCGGCCGCCCTGCCCGCCCTCGCGTCCCTGGCCTGCTTCCAGCAACTGGTCCGGCAGATCACCCTGACCCGGCCACCGCGCCAGCGCACGTCCCGCCACCGGCAGCGCCTCATCCCCGCACCTCAGGAGTCGACCGAAGCCATGCCGGACCCCGTCCTTCGGGAAACGCCTCGCGCCTGATTCGGCTCGGTCGCCTTCCCGACCGCTCTCCGGCCGGCCTCCCGGCCGCTTTCCCCGGACGGCTCAGCTCTCCACCGCTCTCTACCGATCTTGATGAAACAACCCCTGGCCGGTGCATACGGTCAGGGGTTGTGTGTTCCTCGCCGGTCGGACGCCGGACCACGAGGTGCGCTCCCCGGGCGTCGGCGGCCGGGTAGCACCACTGGTCTTCATGACTGCACCACTGTCACGATCATCACCGGGCGCGCGAGCGTCAAGGCGGCGACTGTCGCCAAGGTGGACACCTCGCAGGACGAGCTGACGAAGTTCTGTGCCCCGTGGGAGATGCCCGGGGTCGTCCGTCGTAAGGCCCTATGTCGACGGCGAAATACGATCCCACCAGTCGCGCGCGGATCATCTGCTCCTGATGAGTGTGCGCACGGCTGTCCGCGAGCTCTACCAGGAGTCCAGAGAGCTCATAGACACGTACACGCGAGAATTCCGGCGACTCGCCAAGCGGGGGACGGGAGTGACGTGACGCGCGGCCGGCGGCTGAACATGGCTTCCTCCGAATCGCAGACGGCTCACAGAGAGGTGAGAGCGCCGGCCGAAATCGGGGGACGGTTCTTGACCTGGCGGTTGTGGCGGCGGCGCATCAGCTCCCCGGGGAGCAGTGCGGCTCCGCAGTAAAGGGACAAGCCCGCCCAGAGCGGGAGCGTGAAGCAGAGTACGCATGAACTTGCGAGCCAGGCCGGGATGAAAATCAGGTCGACCCATGGCGGAACGCATTCATGCCGGAGGGAGGCAAAGGATATCGGCCGTCCTTGGCTGCGTGCCGAGACGTACCGCATGTAGGTCATGCTGGCGGCCGCCCCGATGGCGATGGCGGCCAAGGTGGTGATGATCAGCACGAAGATCTCCTGAGTCTGTTCCTGGGAAGTTCTGCATCCAGAGAAATTAGCCGGGGAAGCCTCGCGTCAAGTCACGGGAAGTTGTGGCTTGAAATTCCAAAATCGATCTTGAGTAATGAGAGCCGCCGTGCGGAACGGCGAACCGGGAGTCCCTGGGAGACCGTGGAGACACCGCAGACCCCGGGGGCAGCCGACGGGCCCGCCCGCCCAAAAGCCCGGCCGCCCGCCCCCCCCCCCGGTCGGCTCCGGCGAAATCAGCACATCCGCACCCGCCCGCACTCTTCCGTTACGACAGACACCCTTGACAGCGTGCGTACTGTTTCGCGACGTTTGAGCCTTGCCGAACGGCTCGAGTCCCGGGCGTCGACCGTGGCACGAGCGCGTACACGGCGTGGATCAGCAGATGGCCAAGGAAGTGGCAGGACGCGGACAGCGCGTCATGGGGGAAATGGGGGGAGCGGTCGCCCATGCGATCCATTCGATCCATGAACAGTGATCCACACGCCGCACCGGCCTGCGCGGTGACCGGTGCGTCCCTCGCGGAGCCTGCGGAAGGGCAGTTGATCTGAGGTGGACATCACGATCCACAGACCCGCGGAGCTGAACACCTCGCTTCGCCGGGCCTGGCACCAGGCGATGGACGAGTCGCCCGACTACGCCAACCCTTTCCTGGCACCGGAGTTCGCGGCGGGGATCGGCACGTACCGCGGCGGGGCGCAGGTGGCGGTCCTGCGTGAGGGCGGGGAACCCGTGGGGTTCTTCCCGTACGAGCGCAACTCCTTCGGCGTCGGCCGGGCCATCGGTCTCGGCCTCTCCGACTGCCAGGCCCTCGTGCACCGCCCCGGGGTCACCTGGGACCCGCAGGAACTGCTGCGGGCCTGCGGGCTGTCCGTCTTCGAGTTCGACCACCTCGTCGAGGAGCAGAAGCCCTTCGGCAGATACGTCACGGGGACCTTCGCCTCACCGGTGATCGACCTGAAGGACGGCGGCGGCAGCTACGCGGAGTGGCTGCGCGGCGCGTACCCGGGGCTGGCCAAGACGACACTGAAGAAGGAACGCCGCCTGGGGCGCGACCTGGGCGAGATGCGGTTCGTCTACGACGAGCGCGACCCGCGGGCGCTGCGCACCCTCATGGAGTGGAAGTCCGCCCAGTACCGCAGGACGGGACGGATGGACCGGTTCTCGCGGCCGTGGATCGTCGACCTGGTGAACCACCTGTTCCACGTCCGCGACGAGCACTTCACCGGTGTGCTGTCCGTGGTGTACGCCGGCGACCGGCCGGTGGCCGCGCACTTCGGACCGAGATCGCGCACGGTGTTCGCGGCCTGGTTCACGGCGTACGACCCCGAGCTCCGCTACTACTCGCCCGGGCTGATCATGCACCTTCGGATGGCCGAGGCGGCGGGCCGGGACGGTGTACGGCTCATGGACATGGGGCGCGGCGACAAGGAGTACAAGGACTGGCTCAAGACCCGCGAGCTGCGCGTGGGCGAGGGGTTCGCGACCCGTCCCCACCCGGTGGCGGCGGCGCACCGGCTGTGGCGCAGACCGGTGCGCGGCCTGCGGAACACGGTCCTGGCCCATCCCACGCTGCGGGAGCCGGCCGACCGGCTGCTGAGGACGGTCGGCACGCTGCGCACGTCGGGCCGGGCGGACTCGGGCGGAGCGGGACCCCGTGCACGCTGAGCCGGGGCCCGCCCCGCCGGAAGCCCGGCCCGGCCCCGACCGGCGCTCGCGCGCACGCGCCGGGTCTCCCGGGCGCCCCTTCGACGACCCTTCGACGGCCCTTCGACGGAAGAGGTGACGATGCCGTACGGATCGCGGCTCGCCGCGATGATGACACGGCGACTCGGACGCGAATGCGTCTACACGCCCTCGGCACGGCTGGCCCTGTATCTGGCGCTGCGGCACTGGTGCCGGCCCGGCGCACGGGTGCTGATGTCACCGGTGAACGACGACGTGATCCTCTTCGTGGTCCTCGCGGCCGGGCTGCGCCCGGTCCTTGCCCCCGTGTCCGTGGGGGACGGCAACATCGACCCGGCCGCCGTACCGGAGTCGACCTGGCGGAGCGTGGACGCCGTCCTGACCACGAATCTGTACGGGATGCCGGACCGGGTCGTGGAACTGCGGCGCCGCTGCGAGCAGTTGGGGATCCCCCTGTTCGAGGACGCGGCGCACGCGATCGGCACGCACGTGGACGGGCAGCCGATCGGGACGTTCGGGAAGGCGGCGGCATTCAGCCTGTCCAAGCACGTGGCGGCGTCGGCCGGCGGCTTCCTCGCCGTCGAGGACGCGCGCACCCGGCGGGAGTTGGAGCTGCTGCGCGACGCCCTCCTGGTGCCGCGCCGCCTCCATGACGACCTGGCCGCGACGCTCCGGCCGCTGGCGCGGTCGGCCGTACGCACCCTCCATCTGGTGCGTCCCGTATGGCGGACGATGCAGCGTCTCGGGGTGCTGGAACGCGATGACTTCCGTATGGCCCTGCACGCGGAGCGGCTCTCCGGCTGCGCGCGCGAGGCGCCGAGCCTGGCCGCGTACGAGCCCTGGGTGCGCGTCGACCTGCACGGCTTCCGGTCCCGCCACGGGGCCCTGGTCCGCGGGCAGTTGACACTGCGGATGGACCGGCTCGACGACGACCTCGCCCGGCGTGCGGTCGGTGTCTCGCTGCTGTCCGGCACCGCCTGGGCCTCCCCGGCACTCCGCGACCGGACGGCGCACAACGGCCATCTCCCCCTCTTCCGTGTTCCGCTCCTGGTCCACGACCGCAACGCCCTCATAGAACGCCTGGTGAGCCACGGCGTGGTCACCGGGTATGTCTACGACCCCCCGCTCGACGACTACGCGGGCGCGGAGTTCGTCGAACCGTCCCCCGACCCGTCGGCCGCCCGCTGGTTCGCCTCACACGTGCTTCCGGCCGACCCGCTCCTGGCCCGCGGGATCACCAACGCCCTGACGGCAGAACAGGCGGCAACGGCACACCCCTCGACCCCGGCCGCGGCCCCGGCCCCCATCCCGGACACCACCCCGCCGACCCCCTTGGGCCAGTGAGGCGGGTCGGCGGGTTACGTCGCGGAAACGGCCGGTCTCACGGCTGCTCGGGCAGCGGGCGATCGTTGACGACGTGCTTCATGACCAGGGTGGAGGTCAGGCGCTGTACGCCTGGCAGGGTGGCCAGGTGGCGGTCGTAGAGCTCCTGGAAGGCGGCCAGGTCGGCGGTGGCGACGCGCAGGATGTAGTCGGGGTCGCCGAACAGCCGCTGGGCCTGGATGACCTGCGGGACGGCGGCCACGGCCTGCTCGAAGGTGGAGACGGTGTCGCGGTCCTCCCAGCGCAGCGTGACGAACACCAGGGCCTCGAAGTTCAGGCCGACCGCGGCCGGGTCCACGACGGCGCGGTAGCCGCGGATCGCGCCCGTGCGCTCCAGATCGCGCAGTCGCCGGTGGCACGGCGAGACGCTGAGCTGTACGCGGGCGGCCAGCTCGGTCACTGTCAGGCGGCCGTCCATCTGTAGCTCGGTAAGAATTTTCCGATCAAGCGCATCCATAGAAAGATTCTCCCCCAGTCCAGGCGTTGGCGAGCAAATCATAGGAACACTTTCGGGCAGAAAGTTCCTAATCTTCCCTCTTGAAGTGATGAACGTGAGAGGGATGGATTCATGGACGCGGGCACAGTGGCGGCCTTCCTGGCGATTGATCTTCTGCTGGTGTTCACGCCCGGGGCGGACTGGGCCTACGCGATCGCGGCGGGACTGCGGGACCGTTCGGTCGTCCCGGCGGTGGCCGGGCTGGTGGCGGGATACGCCGGGTACACCCTGCTCGCCGTGGCCGGCCTGGTGGTGATCGTCGCCGGCTCCGCGAGCCTGCTCACCGCTCTGACCGTCCTGGGGGCCGCCTACCTGATATGGCTCGGCTGGAGCGTTCTGGCGCGGCCGGCCACTCCCCAGGCCTCCGCGGAGGCCGTGGCCGCTTCCAGGTGGCGGATCGTGCTGAGGGGCGCGGGGATCAGCGGTCTGAACCCCAAGGCGCTGCTGCTGTACTTCTCTCTGTTCCCGCAGTTCATCCACCCCGGTGAGGGGTGGCCCGTAGCGGCTCAGACCGGTCTGTTCGGCACGCTCCACATGGCCAGCTGCGCCGTCGTCTACCTGGCCGTGGGCGTCTTGGCCCGCACCGTACTGAAGGCCCGGCCGACGGCGGCTCGCGCCGTGGCCCGAGTCAGCGGAACCATGATGATCGTCATCGGCGGGTTCCTCCTCGTGGAACGCCTGGCCGGATGACGGCCCCGCCCTCCTGGCGCCGGCCGTGGGCGACCACATCGAGGCCGTGGGAACGGTCCTGAAGTCGGGCCGCACCGGTGAATGTCGACGCACGAGGCGACCAGTGAATTCCGCCGTCCACCCCGCGGCCGGGCCGCATGGTCACGATCCGCGGCACACGGTCAAGAGGCTGATGGTCCGATTGCCTTCTTCGGAGGGCCGCGAGACCATCGCCGGATGTGGGGAGAGTTGATCACGCGGCACACCAGCGAGGTCGAGTTCGGTGCTCCGGTCTCGGACGACGCGCTGACTTGGGCTGCGGGGGTCCTGGGCTCCCCGCTGCCGGACGAACTGATCTCGGTGCTGCGCGAGAGCAACGGCATCGTCGGCGAGTACGGCAACCACTTGGTGTCGCCGATCGAGACGATCGTCCAGCGGAACGTGGAGCTTCGCAGCTCCTTCTCCGAGCTCTACATGGCCTTCGACCAACTGCTCTTCTTCTCGGACATCCCGGGCAACGGCGATCTGTTCGGGATGGTTCTCGTGCCGGGGCAGTACGACCAGGTGTTCGTCTGGGATCACGAGACCGACAGCCGGAACTGGGTCGCCTCGTCCCTCGCCGATTTCCTGGAGCGGTGGCTTACCGGGGCGATCGACGAATAGCCCGGCACGACGGCCGACCAAGTCCGTTGGTGCGGAGACCGAGACGGCCCGGCACGAGGCCGGACCGTCTCGGTTCTGCGGCCGGACCATCAGCTCAGTCGGAGGCGGGCGATCCCTCGGGCTCAGGTGTCCGCGTCAGCAGTTCGAACCACGTGGTTTTGCCGGTGGCGGTACGGGTACTGCCCCAGGCCTCGCTGAGCAGATCGAGCAGTTCGGTGCCGCGTCCGCCTTCCGCGTCGGTGTCGACGACGCGGCGTACGGGGCCGGCGGGGTCCGTGTCCTCGACCTCGCACCGCAGACGGGAGCCGCGCACCTGCAAGTTGAGCCGCAGTGGGCCGCGGGTGTGGCGCAGGGCGTTGGTGACCACTTCGCTGACCAGGAGCTCGGCGGTGTCGGCCAGGTCCTCCAGATTCCAGTCGCCCAGTTGCGCGGTCACCGTCCGCCGGGCCAGACGGGCCGAGGTCAGCTCCCGCTGCAGAGGCCAGGAAGCGTCCCAGGCGGTGGCGCGGGCGCGGGGCGCGTCGAGCGGTTGCAGGGGTGCCAGGACGCGGGACCAGAGAGCCAGGTTCCGGTGCACCCATGTCGTGGGTGTGTCCTTCAGGGGCCGGCCCTTCCTCTGAGCGTGGTGGTCCGAAGCGCCCTTCTGCCCCGATTCCCCGTGGCGGCGGCAGATCCGGGCCAAGCGCTCCCCGAGGGAGGTCGTGGTGAGGCCGATCACCTGGGAGGCCATGGAACCACTCCTTTCTGAGCTGCTGGCGACCATGGCTGCCGAGGTGCCACGTCTTGCGTTCGCGTAGCACTCGCTACATCTATAAATGTACATGTAGCGGGCGCTACAGTAAATACCTCAACGAAAGCTAATGAATCGGACAGGTGTGATCCATTCCGCCCTGTCCGCCCTGCCCGCCCTGCCCGCCCTGCCCGTCCCGTCCGTCCCCGTCCCGCCCGTGTAGCTGCACCTGGGAGCCTTCATGCCACGCCCGCCCGATCCCGCCAAACGACGCGACCTGCTGGACCGGGTCCGTGAGTACATGATCCGCAACGGCTTGGCCGACCTGTCCCTTCGCCCGCTGGCCCGGTCCCTGGGCACCAGCGACCGCATGCTCTTGTACTACTTCGGGAGTAAGGAGCGCATGGTCGCCGAGGCACTCGCCCTGGACGAGAGGCGACCGCTCCTGCGCGCCCGGATCCTGCTCGGCCCCACCGACTCCCCCAGGAACCCGGCGTGGCTCCGCCGCTTCATGGAGGAAACCTGGCGGCAGCTCAGTGCCCCCGACCTGCGCGCCGCGCTCCCCCTCTACCTCGAGGTCATGACCGTCAGCGTGCTCCACCCCGACCGGTACGGGCCCTTCATGCGCGACGTGCTGACCGAGTGGAGGGGCCTGCTCGTCTCCGTCTTCCGCGACCTGGGCATGGCCGAAGCCCGAGCCCGAACGGAGGCCGACCTCCTGGTCGACGCGTTCTTCGGCCTGCTCATCGCACCCCTGGCCGACGGCGGATGGGACCGGTCCGACGCCGCCGTCCACGCCCTCCTCGACCGCCTCGAACCCGGCTGGCACGACACCTGAACCCGGCCGGCACGACACCTGGAGACGCTCAGGCCGACAGCTCGGTGAGAACCTCTCGGTCTGACGCCCACGGTCCGTCCGAGCGGCACCGGCGGAAGCCTGCGATCCCCGCCGTGATGCTGCAAGGGACGGCACACCGGCGCCGCCATGCCGGTGACCCCGTGGTGCGCCTGCTGTGCGGCACCCGGATCACCCGGGAGGTTGGCACCGAAGCAGGGCGCGGCGGAGCGGTCGGGGCATCGGGTGCGGACGGGACGGAACCTTGAACAGGAATTCGGGCAGTGCCCGCCGACAGGCGCTGCTTGCCGCTGTACGGTCGCTGATGATCGTGGGGGCCCTCGTGGCCGGCTACTACCTGCTGCCGCTGGGTTCGGCCTTCACCGCCGGCACCGTACTCGTGCTTGTCGGTGGTCTCGCGGCCGGGGCACTGCTTCTGGCATGGCAGATCCTCAGGATCACGCAGTCCCCGTGGCCCGGGCTGCGGGCCATGGAAGCGCTGGCGGCGACCGTCCCACTCTTCATCTTGCTGTTCGCGACGGCCTACTGGCTGATGGAGCGCAGCGCGCCGAACACCTTCAGCGAGTCGCTGTCCCGGACCGACGCGCTGTATTTCGCCATGACCGTGTTCAGTACGGTCGGATTCGGAGACATCACCCCGCGCAGCGAATCGGCCCGGCTGCTCACCACGGGGCAGATGACAGTGAATCTCCTGCTGATCGGCGTGGCGGCCCGGTTCCTGGTGAACGCGGTCCAGGAAGGCAGACGACAGCGGGACCGTTCGACAACCGGCAGCCAGGACGGCACCACCCCCGACGCTCGATGACCCCGCTAACGCGCTGGCCTGCACCGTAAGATCCGGGCCGGCCGCACAGGTCGTAGTCAGGCGGGCGCGTAACCGGGTCGCGGACGGCCGACCGTCGAGAGGCCCGAGTCGGCTGCGGTTGCGGTGGTTGCCATGCCCCGCTGCTGTGCAGCAGTCACCGTCGTGTGCCGGCGAACTGCTGGTCAGCCGCAGCCGCAGCCTGCGGACGCCGAGGCCGGTTCGGGGGCCTGGGTGGTGTGGCAGCCGTCGCCGGTGGCGTTGGGGGCGGCGCTCTTGCCGAGGGCGTCGGCGTCGGCCTTCACGACGTAGACCTCCCACGGCTCCTGGCCGGGCCCGTGCACCCAGACCTTGTCCTGGAGGGCGTAGCAGCAGGAAGTGTCGTTCTCCTCGAAGGTGGCCAGGCCGGCGTCCCTGAGCCGGGTGGTGGCGGCGTTGACCTGGCCGGTGGAGTCGACTTCGACGCCGAGGTGGTCGAGGCGGGTGTCCTGGCCGGGCTCGCCCTCGATCAGGACGAGCTTGAGCGGGGGCTCGGTGATGGCGAAGTTGGCGTAGCCCTCGCGCCGCTTGGCCGGTTCGGTGCCGAACAGCTTCGAGTAGAAGGTGATCGACGCCTCCAGGTCGCTGACACGCAGGGCGAGCTGAGCGCGAGACATAGCAGGGCTCCCATCGTTTTGCATTGATGTCTGTCGATGCAAGATTGCGCGTTGGATCGAAGACTGTCAACATAGAAGTATGTCGAATCAAGAGCTTGTCGTGCTGGGCCGGAGTGACGAAGCCGGCGTCTGCTGCCCCGGGCTGCTGACCGCCCCGCTGGACGAGGGCCGGGCCGGGGAGCTGGCGAAGGTGTTCAAGGCGCTGGGTGATCCGGTGCGTCTGCGGCTGCTGTCGATGATCGCCTCACGGGCGGGCGGTGAGGTCTGCGTATGCGACCTGACCCCCGACTTCGACCTGTCCCAGCCGACGATCTCGCACCACCTCAAGCTGCTGCGGCAGGCGGGTCTGATCGACTGCGAACGGCGCGGCACCTGGGTCTACTACTGGCTGGTCCCGGAGATGACCGATCGCCTCGCGAGCATCCTGACCCGGCCTGCGGGTGAGCCGCTGCCGGGCCGTGCCGCCGCCGCGGCCGCTCCGTGAGTGCTGCCGGACCTGAGGGGAACGTGGCCGGCCGTATGTCGTTTCCCGGCCGCTACCTGGCCCGCTGGATCCTCGCCGCGATGGCTGCCGGGCTGGGCCTGGGCCGCCCAGGCTCGTCGGCGCGGCGCTCATGTTCGCCCTGGCATGGTTCTTCCTGTCGGATCTGCCAGCCTGTCGCGCCGGCCAGGCCCTCGCAGGCGTCGTCGGCCCGCTCCTCGAAGCCCCCGTACTGATCGGCCTCGTCCACGTCGCCCTGCACGCCCGCCGCTACTTCACCACCCCCGCCCTCCCCGCACCCCAGGAAGATCCCGCTCATGCCTGACATCACCGCCGCCCCCTCCGTGCTGTTCGTCTGCGTCCACAACGCCGGACGCTCGCAGATGGCCGCCGCCTTCCTGACCCACCTCGCGGGCGACCGCGTCGAGGTCCGCTCGGCCGGCTCCGCCCCCGCCGACACCGTCAACCCCGCCGTCGTGGCAGCCATGGCGGAGGCGGGCGTCGACATCTCCGCCGAGGTCCCCAAGGTGCTCACCGTCGAAGCCGTCCAGGCCTCCGACGTCGTCGTCACCATGGGCTGCGGCGACACCTGCCCCGTCTTCCCCGGCAAGCGCTACCTCGACTGGCGCCTTCCCGACCCCGCCGGACAAGGAGTCGACGCCGTCCGCCCCATCCGCGACGAGATCGAAAAGCGCGTCCGTGGCCTCATCGAGGAGATCGCCCCGGAAACGCAACCGTGAGTACCCCACCGGGAGCCCACATCGGGCGAGGAGTGCCATTGAGAATATGGAAATACTTCCTGAATTGTCGCGTAAGGGCATTGCCGGTCCCGGCCAGGTGCAACTGAGTGGTCATCACGCCGACAATGCGAGCATAAAGCCCCGCCGGATTCGTCCGGCTGGGCTAATTTTATTCTCACTCGCATATATCCTCCTTCAGTAAGTCGTCATCGTCCTCAATTAGTGTGTCGGGCAAGACCGTCCGGTCACCCCTGTTACTGTGCGGCTCCCAGAAATAATCCACACAGGATTGAAAGCGCCGGTCGGCGGACGAGATTTTCCTCAGCCGAATACTGGCGTAGCCCGGTCGAGAGGATACGGACCATGCACGACTTTTCTCGTCGCGGACTGCTCAGGGCGACGGCGGCCGCCGGCGCCGGTGCGGTCGTTCTCCCGGGCATCACGGCCGCGGAAGCCCCGGGCGCGAGCGCCGCGACCGGCACGGCCGAAAGCGTGAAATGCAAGCCGGCGAAGCTGACCGGCCGCATCGTCCGTCCCGACGACCCCGGGTACGCGGATGCGAGCCTCGGCTGGGACGAGCTCTTCGTTCACTATCCGCTGGTCATCGTCTACGCCCAGGAGACCCAGGACGTGGTCAACGCCCTCACGTGGGCGCGGCAGCATGACGTCGCGCTGCGGGTGCGGAGCGGTGGCCACAGCCTTGAGGGCTGGTCGAACGTGGACAACGGCATCGTGATCGACGTCAGCGAGTTGAAGTGGGCCCACATCGACACCGCCTCGCGCATCGCGACGGTCGGCGCCGGGCTGAGCCAGTTGGAAGCGGTGACCGCGCTGGCGGAGAAGGACCTCGCGGTGACGACCGGAACGGAGGGCACCGTCGGCCTGTCCGGTGCGACACTCGGCGGCGGTTTCGGCTTCCTCACCCGCTACCTCGGTATGGCCTGCGACAGCCTGATCGGGGCTGAGGTCGTCGTCGCGTCGGGTGCCGAGTGCGCCAAGGTGATCAAGGCGGACGGGAAGAACAACGCGGACCTGCTCTGGGCGCTCCGCGGGGCGGGAAACGGCAACTTCGGGATCGTCACGTCACTCACCTATAAAGTGGCTCCGCTGAAGAGCGTCGCTTATCTGCAAGCGACATGGGACGGCCTCGGGGACCTGCAAGGGGTCTTCGACACATGGCAGCGTACGGCGCCGGTCGCCGACAACCGCCTCGGCACCCAGCTCGAGATCCACAGGGGCGAGATCCTGCTGTTCGGGGTTCTCGCAGAAGGGTCGGAGGCAGAGGCGGAGGAGCTGCTGGCCCCGATTCTGTCGGTCGGCAATCCCCAGGTCTCGGTACAGGTCGGCAACTGGGGTGACGTATACGCGGGATTCCAGATTCCGACAGCGGACGAGCCTGCGAACTGGAAGTTCTTCTCGCAGTTCACCACCGAGCCGTTCCCGGAGAAAGCGATCAGTCTGATCGCCTCATTCATGCAGGACGCCCCCTCGGACGACAGCAACTTCTTCACTCAGGCTTTCGGCGGAGCGGTCCGGAGGAGCCCCCGCGGCGGTACGGCGTTCCCGCATCGCGACGCGCTCTTCTACTCCGAGCCCGGCGCCGGCTGGGGGACTCGTGGACAAGCGGGCAGCGGCGACGAGATCACCCCGCAGGCCCAGGCCTGGATCGCCGAGTTCAGCCAGGCACTGCGGCCGTACGTGAACGGCGCCTACGTCAACGTGCCGAACATCGGCATGCAGGATTGGGAAACCGCCTACTGGGGATCCAACTTCGACCGGCTGCGCAAGATCAAGGCGAAGTACGACCCGCGCAACGTCTTCCAGTACGAGCAGAGCATCCCGCCCGCGTCATGCTGACCGGCATACGCCCTCGGGACCCCGATCCCGGTCAGGGCACGAGCGCGCAGGACCGTCCGGTACGACGATGACCCCAAGAGCCGCCGTCGTCGCACGGTTCCGCTGCCCACGCTCTGCGGCACCCCGCTGCACGGGCCGGGAACGTCAGGTGCTGCGGTGTGGGCGGGAGCGGGAGCGGGGGCGGGGGCGGGGGCCGGGGTGTGGAGGGGGCGTAGGTGTGGGAGGGGGCCTTCAGGGCCCGGGTCACCGTGCGCCGTCCAGAGCACCCGACATGAGCCGGCGGACCGCCCGTCGCCTGCAACAGATGTGACGCCCGGTGCCGGCGCACAGTGTCCCTCCGCGCCGTACCGGCTCCTGGCTTTCCCGCGCCGTACCGGCTCCGGTCCCAGCCCCGGATGCATGCGCTGCGCTCGCCGGCCATGCCACTGGCACGGGGAGGGTTGCTCTCGCTCAGTCCCGTGCGGGAGTCCCGTGACGGCCCGTCGGCCGTCGGCGGTGACCAGGACGGGGCGGCGCTCCCCGGCACCGACCGAGGCCCGCTCCGGGGCCGGCCGGGGTGCGACCGCGCACTGCTGCATTGGCATCACCGATGTCACCAGGTCGGGGGGCTGTGCCGTCGGCTGCCGGGCGGTACATCCCGGATCGGTGTGACCATCACACCAAGGTGACATGGCGACTCCGAGCCGTCACCACACCTGGCAGGAGGGACCGATCGATGAACCTCATGAACCTCACTCTGAAGCGACTGCTCGGCGTTACCGCGGTGGTGGCCACGGGCGCGGCGGCCCTGCTCGGCACCGGAGCCGGCACCGCCGGCGCCGCCGACAGGGCGCACTGCGACCGTGCCGAACAGGACGTGTGGAGCGGCGATCCCAGCCGCAACCTGACCGGCCATCGGTGCAGCATCCCGACCCACAAGAGCCGCTGGTACACCGTCGAGATCGACACCCTCGTACAGACCCGCTACAAGGGGGACACCGTGGACGGAGGGGTCGACCGGGCCAAGACCCTGCACAACAGAACCATCAGGTGCATGGGCTATACCTCCGACAACGGCACGGTGAACTGGTTCGGATGCCCACCCGCCTGACCCACCCGCCTGGCACACCCTCCTGACCCACCCGCCGAAGGCTCCCGCGCCGACGCCCCTGCCCGTCGGCCTGGGCAATGGTGCGGCCGGACGCGGCGGCCTGGGCCGATGGTGCGGCTGCGGTGCGGCACCCGCCGACCGATCCGGACGGCAGGGAACCGCCGAAGAGGACCCCACCGGCACGTAGTGGCACACCTGTGGCACGACGCCTGAAACGCCGAACCGCCGGCCCGGGAGGAACCCACTCCTGAGCCGGCCCTTCTCCTTGCACCCCCGGGCAGGATTCGAACCTGCTTTCGGCGGTGTGGTCGGAGATCAGGCCGACGACGGCTCGGCAGGTGCCCCGATCGTTAACGTGCGCCACGTTGTCAGCACCACAACTCCCCTTTCCCGTACAACCCTTCAGGCTCACCAGAGGTCATCTCTGAGCTCGCACGTATGTCCTGGAGGGGAACTCATGTCCCGGTCCCATCACAAGCGCTCTCGGCGTCCCGCCGTCCTGGGCGCCACCGCCGTCGCGGCCGTCCTGGCCGGTGGCCTGCTCATCACCCTGCCCGGCGGCGCGAGTGCCGCCGGGTCGGGCCTGGCCGACGACTTCAACGGTGACGGCTACCGCGATCTGGCGACCGGCGCCCCGGGCGCTGTCGCGGGCGGGAAGGCGAAGGCGGGCGCCGTGGTCGTCAACTACGGCTCGTCGAGCGGTATCAGCGCCGCGCGCCACAAGATCACATCGCAGAGTTCCTCCGGCGTGCCGGGCGCCTCGGAGACCTCCGACCGCTTCGGCACCGAACTCGCGCACGGCGACCTCAACAACGACGGCTACGGCGATCTCGTCGTGGGCGCACCGGTGGAGGACGTCGGCGGCGATGCCGACGGCGGTTCGGTCACGATCCTGTGGGGCGGCTCGTCCGGCCTGTCGGGCGGCACGACGATCAGCGACCCGAACGCGTCGGGCCACGACCGGTTCGGCCAGTCCTTGGCGGTCGGCGACTTCACCGGTGACGGGAAGGCCGATCTGGCGGTCGGTTCCACCGGCAAGGACGTGTGGATCTTCAAGGGCGGCTTCACCAAGTCCGGCGGCGCGGCCGGAAAGCTGCGCTTCGACGCGCAGATCGAGTCCGGCGCGTACCCCAGGGGCGCCGTCCAGTTGGCCGCCGGGGACTTTGACGACGACGGGGCGGCCGACGTGGTGGTGGGGTCCGCCGCGGGCAACTTCGTCTACCGCGGCGCCTCGACCGGGCCCACGCTGCAGACCGAGGTGGGCACGGGGTACGCGGGCGCGCTCACCGTGGCCGACTTCGACCGCGACGGGCACGACGACCTGGTCGTCGGCACCGACTTCGTCGACGTCATCTCGGACCGGACGGCGAAGGGCGGCTACGTCACCGTGTTCTACGGCGGTGCGGCGGGCGTCGACACCACGCGCAGCGCCGTCTTCAGCCAGGACACCGCGGGTGTGCCGGGAGCGGACGAGTCCGACGACTCGTTCGGAGGCGCGCTCGCAGCGGGCGACGTCAACGGTGACGGTTACCCGGACCTCGCCGTCGGCGCGGACTTCGAGACCATCGGCTCCGCGGACCAAGCAGGCAGCGTCTGGGTGCTGCGCGGCGGCGCCTCCGGCCTGACGGGGACCGGCGCCCAGTCCTTCGACCAGGGCACCTCGGGTGTACCGGGCGCCAACGAGTCGTCGGACTTGTTCGGCGACGCCATCCATCTCGCCGACCACAACAAGGACGGCCGCGCCGATCTGTCGGTGGGCGCGGGCGGCGAGAACAGCGACGACGGCGCCGTGTGGGTCCTGCGCGGCTCCACCGGAGGTCTCAAGGCCACCGGCGCGGTGAGCTTCGGTGCGTCCTCCGTGGGCATCGGGAACTCGGGGGAGGACCCCATGTTCGGGGACGCCATGTCGGGCTCCTGAGCACGGAGACAGACAGCCGGAAGGGGCGGCACCGGAGGATTCCGGTGCCGCCCCTTCCGTTGTGCCGACTTACGAAGCACGCGACTGCGCCGACCGATCCGCCCAGGGCGAAGCGCGTCAGCTGGGGAAGCTCGGGTGATCTGGGGAGTTGGGCGGTCGACCTGGGTCTTGTCCAGGGTCCGGAACGTCGTGAGGAAAGCTGTACTCCTCAGGTGAAGAAGAGTTTCGGGCTCTACCCGTGTGTGGCGTTCCTGTCGTACGCGTCCTGGTGGCGTCGGACCTCGGTGCCGCGAGGGCACTCCCGAGAACGTACGGCGGTCGGTCGAGGGCTCGCTGCGACGCCTGAACACCGACTACATCGACCTCTACTACCAGCACCGGATAGACCCGGGGACGCCGATCGAGGACACGGCGGGGACGCTTTCCGAGCTGATCGAGGAAGGCAAGATCCGCCACTACGGGCTGTCGGAGGCGGCGCCCGCCACCATCACCATGCCGGGTATCGCGTATCGCCGCTGACGGCTGTGACCGGCCCGTCGCTGTCGATCGCGGCGCTGCCCCCAAGCTGCCGTTTCAGCGGGCCGTACTGTCGCCGCCTGAGCTGCTCTCAGGGGCCAGACGGAAGGATACGTGCACTGCGAGTCGGGCGGGCCATGTCGTGGCGCGTGGCGTCTGCCTGGCGGACAGCGTGGCAGCGGTGAGATCCGCGGTCTCTCCTTCGCTGCCGATGAGGAGCTTTTGACGGACATACCGCTGTACGCGGGCCGGGACTGGGCTGTCGCCAACCGCTCTGACCTGCTTGTACGCGCGGCCTGGGAATTCGTCGGCACTGGGATCGGCACGGCTCTCGTCCTGTGGACCGCCTGGATCAGGTCCTACAGCAGCGGCTCGCGCGACGAGATGAACAGTCCTGACCTCCGGGAATGAGCGGTGAGTTGAGCACCCGGTCCGGTGCAGGCCGCCCGGCCGACAAAGTGGAACGATGCCCGCTCCACGGCGTGTGGGCCCTCGGGTCGCGCGTCGGGTACTCGCCCGTCGGCGTCTCGTCGCCGGTGGTGGGCGTGCCGTCGGACGGTGCGCACAGTGTCCGGGAAGCGGAGTCCGATCCGCACCCGTCGCTTGAGGAGGTGGCGAAGGCGCAGCACGTCCCCAAGGGCGCGAAGGCGGTCGCGGAGTGGTGGCGCGACCTTGATCCGGTCACGCGCGGCATCCTGCTTCAGGAGAAGGGCGACGAGCTGCGAAAGGCGGGGATCACGAGCCCGCTGTACAAGTGGCGCGCTGCTGACGAGGGTTGGTTCCGGAGCGTTCAACACCGAGGACGCCACGGCCAAGGATCTGGGGTACTTGGCCCGCGCGCAGGCCAGCACTACCTGGGTAAGTCGGGTGAGCCGCTGGTCCTGGATATCGACCGCATCCTTATGGACGATCCCGGACCAAGAGATGGGACGGCTGAACAAGAACTGGTCTTGCACAGGAGTTCGACACGCGAGGCAACAGCTCCACGTTAGCTCCACGTACACGTACGACCTGGACAGCGACGCGAAACCGACGGTGAACCCGCCGGACCAAGGACGAGAAGGAACCCGCGGCGACGTCTCCCGCGGCGACGAGGAGAACCGGTGACGATCAAACGAGGTACCCCCCTCATCGCGGCACTGGCTGCCACCCTCTTGCTTTCCGCGTGCTCCAGCCCGGACACGGACGATCGCCGCGTGACCGACGGGCGCACCTCGCAGTGGGACAAGAACGCCGGCGCGCCCGAGGCGTCGGCGTTCATGAACGTGACGGCGCCCAAGGCCGCGACCGAGGTCAAGGGGGCCGTGCAGATCAACCCTCAGGAGGACATCCACCTCCTCTCGTTCGTCACCAGCGAGAAGAACGCCGAAGGCATCGCGAGGGACCTTCGTTCCGAAGAACCGCTGAAGGCGAACAAGGCCGACTTCGCCCCGGACGGCGAGCTCTTCAAGCACCTCGGGCTGGCCGAGCCGCAGACGCTGAAGGGAGCCCGCTCGGCCGGGGTCTGCCCCCCGTGCGTGAAGGACGATCGCCGCAAGAAGGTGCAGTGGATCGACATCTACGTCCAGGCGCTCAAGGACGATCAGGCCAGGGTCTACCTGAAGGCGTTCTGAGCTCAGTCTCAGCCGAGCACGGCACCCAGTTCGGGGAGCTGGGTGCGGGGGGAAGTGGAGTAACGCGTCGGTGTCCAGTCAGAGTGGAGTAACGCGTCGGTGTCCAGTCGCGCTGTTTCGCCGTCACAGTCGACAGGCACTGAGCGCTCTTGGGGCCCCCTGTTCATCATCGGTTCGCCCATGACTGTGTGCCCGAGAAGATCGTGCATCTGGTGAGCCGCCGATCGATTCCCGGTGTTCCCCGTGGTTCCCCGTACAACCTGGCACGCGTCTGGCACGACCCCTTCGTCCTGAACTGCGAGCGGAGCCGCCGCTGACGTCTCTTCGGGCTATCGGCCGGCCTGCTCGGCGTTGCCCCTTGGAAGGCCCTGCTGTTGTCAGTACACGGCTTACTCTTGACTGCCATGTACTTTGCATCGCAAAGTTGGTTCTCGGCGGGCGATCATGCGGCGGTCCGCTCATGAGCGCTGCCAGAGCGCCGGCACAAGGGGGAGATATGGGAACATCCGCACCGAGCAGCGCGGGATCGGAACCGAGAGCGGCCGCGGCCGCTTTGTTGGCTGCGACGGAAGGCCTTCGGGCGAGGACTCGCAGGCAGACCAACGGAGCGTGGACTCCCCTCCTTGGCTTCGGGCTCCTTGCACTGGCGGCCATTCCGGTCGCCCGGTACGCCTTCAACTTCGGAGCCCACGGGCGCTACGTCGGGTCCTATCCGGCCTTTGCCTACGCCGAGTTGACCGGCCTGTGCGTCGTCCACGAACCAGGGACCCCCTGCCTGAAAGGCGAGTTCGACGGAGCCGTCCTGCGCTTCGTGGCATGGGGCGTGTGGTTCGCGCTCCTCCCCCTCGCGTGGTTCGTCTTCGCCCGCTGGTATCGCCTGCGCGGGGAGGCCCGGGGCGTCGTCCCCCGGCGCGGCATGTGGGTCAGCGTGACCGCCGTATCCACCACTGTGATCACGACAGCTCTGGTGGCGCTGCTGTTCGGCAGGAACCAGTCCTGGGAGGCCGTGCTGCTGGAGAACAGCTACGCCTCCCCGTGGTACCTGGCCGGCATCGGACTTCTCGCCCTCGGAATCGCCGAACGCAGCTGGATCGCCGCGGCGGCAGGCACCGCTCACGCCCTGCTGCTCACGGGGTACCTGGGAGCCTCCTGGGGCAGTGGATGGCTTCCCTGGCAGCACCCCGCCCATCCCGGCTGGGCCGACGGACCGCAGTTCAAGGCCTTTCTGCTCGCTGCCATCCTGCTCCTCGCCGGTCTGGGCGAGCGGACAGCGGTCCGCCGCCGGGGCGCGCCCGGTGTCGCGGTTGCGGGTACGGTCGTCCCATGAGCGTCGAAGACTCGGCCGCTACGCAGGACAACCAAGAGGAACTGCATCCCACCCAGGCGCTGGACGACACCGTCCACCAGCGCGTGCGGCTCGGCGTCCTCACCGTTGCCCGTGAAGCCGACCGGGTCGAGTTCAGCTTCCTGAAGAAGCAACTGGCCGTCACCGACGGAAATCTCTCCCGGCACCTGAAGGTGCTGGAGGAGTCCGGAATGATCACCGTGGAGAAGGGCTACGCCGGTCGACGCCCCCGAACATGGGTATCCCTCACCCGTGAAGGTGCGCAGGCCCTGGACACCGAACTCCGGGCCCTACGTGCACTCGTGCTACGCCTTGAGGCTCCCCGTCCCGTGCCCGGCACACCCGATGAGTGATCACCGCTTTAGGGGCGAGGTTGGGGGATCACAGGTCTGACCTGGGAATCCCTGCCATGGGCGAGGTGGGGAAGTACACATCCCGGCGCACCTCGATTCCCCGTGAGTCCCCGCCCGTTCCGGCACGGAAGTGACACGCTCCGCGGCTCCCTCGATCCGGCATCGATCAAGGCTCTTGCTGCTCGCCCGCGGCAGTGTCATCCGCGGAACCTCTGCGGCCTCGCCTGGCTGCCCGAATTCGGTCGATGAAGAGTCCCGCAATTGCAGCCAGGAAACAGATCGCCGCTACGCCGAAGCCCACCCGCAGTAGGGGCGGCCGTCCGTTACCCAACGCGCGGGCGCCGGCCCAGACCGCTCCGGCCATGAGCCCGAGACCCTGTATCCACCATCGCTCATCCTTGGCGTTTGTCATGTACTTAATCAGCGTCATGCGTGATGATCTCACTCGCGCCTACCCACCACTCACCCCAGCCCGCGCTCGCGTGGGCACTTGAACCAGTAGAGAAAGTTGCAACTCAGGCGGTGACGGTGGGCTGTTGGGTCTCAGGTGCTGCTCGATGTGGCGGTTGAACATCGTGGTGTGTGGTGCGGAACTGGTCCAACAGCTCGAAGAACATCTCCATGGCGGACCTGTCGGCCTTCTCGGCCGCGCGCTCAATCTCTGTCGCCCAGCCCAAGGAGCTGGCGTTGGGCATACCTGGCCGGCCCCATAGCCACTCGGAGAATGAGCACTGGTTTCCGGGGGACCAGAAGTCAAAGGGCTCCTCGATGCCGTGGACGCCCAGGGCAACCCGATAGCCGAGCAGCATGGAGTGCAAATGCTGCAAGGAGCTGCCGCGCACCCACATGCCAGGGCGCAGTCGCACTTCCTCCAGGAAGGCGTACACGTCGTGCAGCTCGCCCAGCTGCCTTGGCGCTCGTCTGGCCTTTGCTGTCTCCGTCATACGGGCACCCTAGTGAGGACCTGCCGTTACTGGGGATGGCTGTCGTGGGGCTTGAAGCCATATGCGCAGGCAGGGAGTTCGAAGCCTTGGCGGTAGGCGAGCGGCAAGAACAGCACTGGTCGGATCGTCCATGTGATGCGAGTGCTGGCGTGGGTGACGGAGACCGTGCAGGGCTCCGCGCGTAAGAGGGCTCGGCGGGTCAGGATGCGCCCTTCGTACAGCCAGGACCATGCCTCCTCGGGATCGAGTGCCGGAGAGATGGTGCGGAGCGCGACCGCAACGCATCGGTCGGCCTGCGGTACCGAATACGCGTCGAAGGACGCCCGGAGTGCCGGCCAAGTCCTCTTGACGAGGTCTCCAGCACTCGCACCAGTAGCCCCGCCCTGGCTGGCGTGGACCACGACAGGTATCGGCTGCTCAAGAGGCGGCCGGTGGTGAGTGACCGCTCTCGTTGATATCTGAAGTGGATGTCAAAGGCCCCGGACCGTGATCGGTCCGGGGCCTTTGCCCTTGTGCCCCCGGCAGGATTCGAACCTGCGACACCCGCTTTAGGAGAGAGGGTGGGGTGTCCGGCTACTGACCTGCGGCTTCGATACCTGATGCGGTGGCTGACAACTCGACCGCACGCCACCGCCGTTGACCCTGGGTGACCCCTGGATCTGGCACGGTTGTGGCACGAACCTCAGCCGACGACAGTCAGCCACGACGGCGGGTGCGTCGACCGATCACGCACGCGTATGCCTCGCTGCACCTCAACCGGCCTCAGCCACGCTATCGGGGTTTGTCGTCGACCAGAGCAAGCGGCTACGGCCGGCCCGTGACAACGACCGGGCCCTCAGCTTGGGAAGCGCAGTCGGCAGAAGTTGCGTCTTTGCCTGAGCGGTATAGCTCGGTGCGCCATGAGCGCTACGTATTAGCCCAGCGGGAGCGGTGCTGTCGGACGTACGCAAGGCGGATCCGGTGCTGCGCATGAACCTTCAGAGGTCCGAGATCTTCGCCTGTGGCCGAGTCAATGATGCGCAGTTCGTCCGTGAGGAATCGGCCACCCATGTCAAAGCGGATGTGACAATTCGGGCAGAGACAGAGCATGTTTTCAACTCGGTCGGGACCGTTATGGGGCGCTCCGAGCGCTTGTATGTGCGCACCTTCGCTGTATGAGAAGGGCTGTGCCGGAAATTCGATCTTGGTCCTGCAGAACTGGCAGGTGTTGTCGTACCACACCTTGACCTGGCGTCTGACCTGGGAATCCCGGTCCTGGGCCTGCACTATTGCAGCTCTGCGCCGGACGGGTGTATCGGGGAAGTCCAGGGTGGCGCTCTCTGCGGGCCACGAAGGTTCCACGCAAATGCCGGCCGGATCTGCTTCGGTGGGCACGGCCGAGCTGGTCTTGGCGAGGGGGTTCTCGAGCAGGACGCTAGCCCCATTAGCCAGGTCAGCGACATCGCGAATGGAGCGCCACACCAGGGACCAAGCTGCCTCGATCACGTTCGGCTCGATGGCTGGTGACATCTCTGCGGCGGCGAGTGCCGCTGCCACCCGAAGGGTGTGCTCCCCCACCCTGATCGTGAAGGCGGCATCCCTTGGGGCCGGGCTGTTCAGCAGTGTCGAGTCTTCCAGACTTCTGATCTCGCCCCACATCTCTGCTGCGGCTCGACTCAGCTTCACTTCCCGCTGACTTCCGATCGCCCATTCATACGCGGCGACCAGCTCGGGAGAGGGCCCGGTCTGCACAGTGCGGCCGTGGCTGGGCTGACCGCGGAGCTTGAACGGCAGGAAGCGGGAGTAGAAGGCGTCATCGCCAGGCCCGTACGGGCGCTGCTCCCAGCTCATATCCGAGAGTCCCCAGAGGACTCCCACCGTGGGCGGTATACGGTCCAGCTCCTGCTGGGCAGGGGTCCGCTTCTTTGCGCCGATCCACAAAAAGTTGCTTCCATCCCACGCCTGACGCAACGCGTAGTTGAGCTCCCCCTGGAGTCGCTGCCTACCGGCCGGGGTCCGTTGAAACGGAGAACTTTCAAGCAACGTGCTCCGCGGTGCGGGAGTGTGCAGGGAGGGGTAGCGGCGGGCTGATTCCACTGCGCTGAGGAGGTGGGCCTCGCTGGTGACTGGGTGGCGCCCCGCCAGCGATGTGAAGTAGTCCCGCACGCGCAGTGCACGTACCACGCTCTGTGCCAGCCCATCGGACGGATTCGAGCTGTCTCCGACAAACGCAGTCCACACTAGCGTCGGACGCACTCCCGGCAGGTACGAGCGAACCTTCACGGTGGGCGCGATCGCGGTCGACCACACTGAGATGGCTGCCGCATACATCTCTTCGGCCTGCAGGTCGTCTGATGGGCTCAGCTGACGCGCGAAGTCCCCGATGGGGCCGTGCAGGATGACTCCGTCACTGGGCACCGTTTCTCCTCTGTCCATGGGGCGGCGCGGCCTCGCAGGCGGCCGGCTCCGCAACATGATCTCGTGCGGATGGTGCGCCGATCATGGGAACTGCAACCAAAACTGCAACCACGGAACGACGAAGGCTCCGACTGTGATCCGGTCGGAGCCTTCGTTTGCCCAGGTGGGCGGCTGCGGAGGATACGAAATTCGAACTCGTGAGGGGTTGCCACCAACACGCTTTCCAACTGTGTTGGTGGGGTGAGGGGCTGCGTCCAGGTGCGTTCACCTTGGTTCATGGGCGGTCGGTCGTGGGAGTGGCTACCGGCTTCGGTCCCGTCTGAACGGCCTTGCACGGCGCTGAATGAGACGGAAAGTGAGACGGGTGGGTGTGGCAGGAGTGGTACGACGTACTGTGTCGCGGTGTCGTGGTAAGGCAGAGTGCACGAGATGTCGAGGGGGGATCGTGAGGGCAGGAGATCGCGAGTCAACGTCTACAACGAGGCGTACGAAGACGGTGCTCCGCCGAGCGGCAGTACACCTCGCCGCTATGCATCTGAGCGGAGCGCTGCTGCTGCTCACCTTCCTTGTGCCACCGGTCTGGGTTCTGGACGCCTACGGGGCAGCCCCGGCCAATGATCCTTCGGCGGACGTGCCGCCTTTCATGATCTTCCTGGCTGTCGTGTTCGGCTGCGTGAGCTTCCACATGGTGGTGCAGATCCCCTCGGGACTGCTGGGTACTTGGCTTGGTCGGAACCGTACGGCCAGCGTCAGTTACGTGCTCGTCCTGGTGGTGGCGAGTGTGCTCACGACCGTTCTTCTGTGGGGAGCCCTGGGGGCTGGCAGCGCCGCCCAAATCCTTCCTTTGTGGGCCGACTTCATGGCGCGCGGCTCGTTGGCCATGGCTGCGTATGTCTGGCTGAGCCGCCACCTCCGGACTCGGCTTGTGCAACGATCTGTTGCCAGGTAGCGACCTCAGCTTGGGAAGCTCGGGTGATCCAGGGGACGCTGGACGCCTCACCTGCGAGGGAGCGCCCTGACGCCCCTCCGGCGCGTCCGACTTCGTAGCTGCTGTTCCCCGTGGCTCCCCGCTCGTTCTGGCACGGCTGTGGCACGGGGAACATCTGATCCGTAGCTCTATACCGGTCAGTCGATGACTTCCTCGTCGCCCCCTCCGTGTGGCTCACTCCTCCCCATCCCTGTTCAGGTACAGCGGGGAGGAGAGGTGCGTGTCCAGGTCCAGGAACCACATGGTGACGGCGTGTTCGAACTTCGCGCAGGCGTTGAGGTGCTGGGCGGTGAGGTGGGCGACGTACCGGGCGGCGGGCGTGCTGTACCGGGGAGGCTCGTCGGTGCCGGTCGGCAGGTCGTTCTTCAACGAGAGGATCGCCAGCCACCGGCCGTTGAGGAGGTCGGTAGCGAATGAGTGCAGCATCTTGCGGGCTTCGCCCATGCCGTGTTCGGACGCGAGGTGGCGGATCTCGTCGGCGTCGAAGCCCTTGAAGGCAATGTCGGGGATGCCGGACAGGTTTTCGCGGAAGCGGGCAATCGCCTCCAGCTCGGACGCGGTGAACGGGTCGGTCCCGGACTCGTACTTGGACAGGTCGTCAATGCCTGTGTCAGCCATCGTGCTCCTTCGGTGGTGCTACGAGGGTGGGACGGGGTCAGCCGAGGTAACAACACAGGTGCAGGCTCGGCCGCTCCTGTAGGGGCGTGATGCCGAGGACAGTGAGGGCGGCCTGAGCAGCGAGCAGCCAGGGGCTAAGAAGGCGCTGGGGGCAATCGCTGCCGCATAACTCCTGACCTGGCGTTTCCGGGTGACTGAGCGCAAGAGTTCGGCGTCCTCGACACGTATTCGGCAGGAGGGGTTCCGAACGTTTATCGGCCAGGGGCCGAGTGAAGTTGGTGGAGCGAGTTGACCTGCCCAATCCAGAACTCGAGTCTCGCCGTTGCGGAGGAGTCCTTGGGGAGCAGGTCGAGCCGCTGCGCGAGCGTGTAGAACCCCGGCCCGGCGTCGTTCGCACCGAGGTAGTGAACCAGTGCAGAGATCATGAGCCCGCTCTTTGGGTAGTCCTGTTCCACTATCAGGCCAAGCAGGTAGCCCATGGCGGCACGTTCGTCCGCCTGCTCGAAGTCGAAGCCGGGAAGCCCTGTCCGCCGGGCCAGCACAGAGTTCATCTCCGTATAGGTCGTGACCTTGTGGAGCTGTGCCCGTTCAACGAGGAACTTCAATCCGGCATCGGTCAACTGCTCCCATGCCTCGTCGCTTCGGCCGTACATCGCCACCCCCTGCACTCGCGGTCCAGGCATCGAGTATGCCGATCTGGCTGCCACGATGGGGCGGCTTCGATCGCACGCGGCTCCGGAGGCCGTTCCGCCTTGTGGTGTTCTTCCTGGCCAGCGCGCCGACATAGGCCCGTTGCAGATGGCCTGTCCACGAATAGTCCAGGGAACTGGAGGCCCCTGGGGCGCACAGCTAACCAGCCGATCGGAAGCCTCATCGCGTCGTGCAGTCACGTACGTCCGTCCATGAACCGCAGCCGCCTCACATGCTGCCGACGTGGCGGGAGGGCAGGGCGCCCGGCTCCTGGTCGGCAGTGGACGCAGCACCACCGGGATCTCTGCGGTAACCAGTACCTCAAGAGATCGGCCAGTGCTAGCATGATCGCTTATTGTAGCCACAAAATGGCAGGGAGTAGCGGATGCGAATTGAGTGTCTACGTTCGAGCATCTCCAGCGGGGGTAAGGTCTTCCCAATTTACATAGGATTTGCTTCCGCTGCCGACATCTCTAACATCGCGATTGCTCCAGCCTTCACTCGGCAGACCGACCATCAACAGATTGCAGCAAACATCACTGCTCAGCCCGTTCGGGATTGGCAACGGCCCATCAACTATGACCGTGTGGATCAGATCGCTGAGGTTTTCAATAACTCTGGCGCCCTAATGCCTAATCCGGTGCTGCTTGCAAAGAACGCCTTCACGTCGGGCATTAGCATCCGACCCAAGCGTATCGACTCCACTTCGTACAGTACAGGCACTTTCATTGTTGATGTTCCGGAGGATGTCAAAGATCCTTCTCAGAAGCCACTTTGGATTCTCGACGGTCAGCACCGAATTACTGGGCTGAGTAGATCTGCGCAATCCGGGGACCCTGTTCCCGTTGTACTGCTACTCGACGATGGCAGCAATGCTTATAGCAGCCCGCTGCTGGCCAACCTATTCGCCCAAGTGACAACGGCGGCTACCAAGCTGGACGAGCTACATAATGAATGGCTCACATACGCCTTTAACCTGGGAAAGTATGCGACGAGCAGAAATGCTAGCGATGCCGCGAAGCGGGCCTTCGAAACTGTCGTAGAGCTGTGTCGTACACCTGCATTCCGCGGTGAGGCGAACCCATTCTTTAATAACGTGCAGTTCAATGAGCACCGGCCAGCTAGTCCGACTTTCGGTGGGTTTTCCTTTAAGTGTAATGCGCTCGGCGACCTCGTAAGTCGTCACTACTATAATCTGCCCGTTCAGCATCGGGTTCATCTGAACCCGTCGGAGCTGGCGGCCGAGTTGAGCCACGCCTACATTGCGCTTCATCAAACGGTCGGGAACCATGCCTCGTCGGTCTTCTTTGGGAAAGCCCAAAGTCAGCAGACCATCATGCAGGAGGCCTTTCTTGTTGGTGTTCTTGCACGAGCTTTGACCTATGGGTCGACGGCGGATTACAGATCTCTACTGCAAGAACTTAAGTTCCAAAATACTAACTGGGACTTTTCGTGGGTTCGCGCCCTTAGCGGACCGGCTAACACGGTCAGCAAAAGAATCGCTCGGAATGTTCTCGAAGATGCACTGGTTAGGGGTGCGCTCCCCGAGGCTAGCGGAAACCTGGCCGATCATCTTAAAGGAAACGGGGCCGCGGTCGTTCTTACGTTTAGCCGACTAACGCCAGCCGGCCGCCCGGCTAAGCAAGGGAAAGAGCAGTACAAGATGTTGCGGGGCGCAACTGGCAGCCATAATGCGGGAACGACGACACACGTAAAAGCAACTGAGCAAACATCCAACGTCGGCGACTTTGAGATTCTGGACGCGAAAACGGTGGGGCGCCCGTTGCGGTACAAAGAAATTGAGGGGAGGGGTTTGTGCTTGAATGGAGAATATTCGAATCCCCTGGAAATCGTGGTCGTAATGAAGCACTATGGCGATCTGTCTAGCCAGTCGGAGCTACAGATCAACTGGTGATTGACGTAGATGTAATGCGCCAGCGCTTCAGTGGCGCCTTCAGTTATCTCCAGTTGGTGAATGAGCTTGAGGGCATCTCCGTCGACACTTGGAAAATTCGACACATGGATGCACGTGCTCTGCGATCCCTTCCGGAAGCTCTTGCTCTAATCAATCCGATTGTTGCGCCTATCTCGCGAGACGATTGGACTAGGTGTGTTGGACCTCGTTCCTTCAATATCGTTCGTCCAAGAAGCACTCATTGCGCTTCTCGCGTCGTATGGGGGTATGAATGCCCACAGGTTCGCGTAGGCCATCAGATTGATCACTTTTGGCCCTACAGCCTAGGTGGGCGCAGCGTCGTAGAGAATGGTCTCTGGCTTTGCGAGATTCATAATCGAGCAAAGTCGGACGATGTTCATTTTTATGCCTGGGAGGAGGGGCGATTCCCGTCTTGGCTCTCCATCACTCTCGCCCATGTTGAATCTCGATTGCAGTGAAAGCGTGAAATCCTCCGATGTGTGTCTCTGGGGCACGGGTTTGGCGCGACTGGCAGGTCCATCCCTGGCCTGTCTGGAGCGGTGCGGAGACTCCTCTGGGATCCAGACCACGCTCGGGCTCTGTCGATGGCCAGGGGATGACCTGCCAGTACTGACCACGCGTTACTCCTTCAACCAAGCGCACGCTTTCCAACTGTGTTGGTGGGGTGAGGGGCTGCGTCCAGGTGCGTTCACCTTGGTTCATGGGCGGCTGGCCGCCGGTGCGGGGACGGCTCCGAATCTCGCCTGAACGACGGTGAACGGGGCTGAATGAGACGGAAAATGAGACGGCCGTGCGTTCTCCAGTCCTTCTTGCTGCCTTGGTTGGCCCGAGAGGAGGTCGCGGAGGTCTTGCTGGCCAAATAGGCATACTTGTCCGGCTTCTTGGCGCGTCCTCACACTTCCGGCATGGTGTATCGGTGCCGTGCGCAGACCGACGACGGGACATTATGCAAGAACCGAGTGACCGGCCCAGACGTGCGATGTCACCACCATCGCGGTCGGCCGGCCGGACGCGTCCCCACGCCCCGTAAACGACCTGCGAAGCGTGCCCAACCCCCGCTTCGAGCACCGCGGCAGTCGGCCACGCCCAGGGCCGCCACTCGACCCCAACGACGCCCCCAGCCTCCAACACAAGCCACCCGAGAGCGTCAGAGAGCGGAGGAGGCCGCGCGACTATGCCTGGACGTCGTCGAACACGGTGGCACCGCGGTCATCGCTGAGCGCGCGTCTGCCTACGTCTCGGACGAGACGTGGAAAACGCTCGTGAAGCGCCATCGCCGGAGAGGCTGTGATGACCTCGCCCAGTTGGCGCGCAGCATCCTCAAAGGCAAGGATCGGTTGCATGAGGCCGTTGGCCGCGCAGCAGGCGGCCTCTTCGGCTTGCTGGGTCGCCCCAGGATCGAGCGGGTCTTTGCGCAAGAGCTGGCCCGGAGGATCCCACTGCCGGTTGATGCGAAACTCTCGGCAGCTGCGCGGGGCTTGCAGATCGCGGGTATCTACATCTGCATCGTTGGCAACAGAGACCTAGCCGACTGCGCCTGCCTGCGAGACGTGCTCAAGGTCGAAGGCAAGGAACGTCTACAGCGACTGATACAGGGCGCGATGGAGGACTGGAAGGGGCTTCCTCGACGCATACGCGATGGCGTAACCGAGTTATGAGAGTCCGACTGCGGGGAGGTGCGTGACCCCTAGTGCTGACTCTTAGCTTGGGAAGCTTAGGTGCTCTAGGCGCGGGAGCACTGCTGACCTGCGGCGGAGTGGATTCGGCCCCTGGCGATTCGTCGACTGGTTCCCCGGTGTTCCACGTGGCTCCCCGCACGATCCGGCACGGGTCTGGTACTGACCTCATCGTCTGAACCACTGCTGAGGCCGTTGGTGCCCGGTGGGCTGGCCACCAGGCCACCGTGGAATTCGCGGGTGACTGCCGTGTGCCAGACGCTGTACTCCGTTGAGCACACCAGGGCCCGCGCTGTGGCTGGCGTCCAATTTGATCACATCGAGAGGACTGCATGGGCTGCGCTTGGGCCTACGTACTGATCATCCCGAACCCGGAGAGCTACGTTCTCGTTACAGCGAGGGTAGACGATCTATCGGTTGGTGAAAGATCCTCGTAGCGTGTGCACCTAGCTTCAGGGGGAGGGCAACACATGTTGAGCACAAGTGCGGAGGTGCCAGCAGAGCCGCTGAGAGGCGACCTGCGAGAGAAGGACCGCATGGAGATGCTTCAGGAGGGCTATCTGCGGGCCGTAGCGGCAGCTTCAGGTTGCACCATGGCGAAGCCGGAGCCGGATGATGGCATTGACTGGCAACTCACTCACTCTTCAGACTCACATGAAGTCGACTGCCAAATTGACCTCAAAATACAATTAAAGAGCACCTGGACCTCTCCCGCTTCTCCGTCTAGCGGGTTCGTGTCCGTGAATCTTAGTAATGATCGACTTGAGATGATGGCACGAACACCGGTAATGGTGCACAGAATCCTAGTCGCCATGATTGTGCCAAAGGACATCGCACGCTGGGTGGAGGCGAGTCATGATTACTTCGCGCTTCGTCATTGCGCGTACTGGCGGAGCTTATCCGGCGAAGTGCCAAGCGGAAGAGAACACACTGCGGTCCGGGTAACTACGTCGAATATTTTCGATGATGTCGCGCTCTGCGGCATAATGGAAAGGATCGGAAAAGGGGGAATGCCATGAATTCCCCGAGCTACAAGGAGATCGCGTCTAGCATCTCAGATTCTCAGCTGGCGTTAATTTTGGAGCGCAGTGGTTGGGAAAGATTCGGAGGGCAGGAGAGCCTATACAGTCGCTGGCGTCCGAGTGGTGAGAGGGGCGTCGGTGGACTGCTACTACCGCAAGACTCGGGAGTTGCAGACTATGCGGAACTACTCGCCCAGGCGGTAGCTCAAGCGTGGAAGCTTGGAGATGATCGGGTTCGATCTCTTCTTGAAAAGGCTGTTGTCACCAGTACCCTAGGTGACGAGATTAGATTCCAGAAGGAAGCGCAAACGCACCACGGAACCATTCAGTGGCTGGCAGGGGAGGACCTGTATTCTGCCGCCCGTAAGTCAATGGTGGTGGCGGCAAAATCGCGCAAATCGAAACTTGCATATTTCGGGAATTCGAATTCTCATCTCGCTCGCTCGTTTCTGGATTCCGTTTTAATGGGGCAGACGGAAGTCGGAAGTTACGTTGTTACTGCCTATGCGCCACCAGACGAAGTTTTTACCGAGAAGAAGCTCAAACCAGGCGACACAAGACCGTTGACGGGCACCCACACCGGCCGGGACATCACGCGTGGATTGGTGCACGTGCTTGAGACTACCCGTGAGGTCGTGGACCATTTTGCAGATACTGGATCCACGTCGGGCTTTATTGAAAGCGTGGGTCGTGGGTTCTGCTACGAGATTACTCATGCCGTGCGGGATCTGGTTAGAGATTCACGCGGTGGTGAGGTTCGCGTTGAGATGACAGTAGCGGCTGATCTATTCGAAGAAGTGCACACTGAGTCTCACAGCCTGGAATTTTCGCCTGCTGATTACCCGATTCTCGAAAGAGCTGGCAATGTGCTGGCAGCCACGTCAAGGCCTCAGCGAGTGACAGTATTGGGTTCCGTCACCCTTTTGGAGCGACCTAATCCGGGCAGGCCAGGTCTGATTAGGCTTGATGTTCTGGCGGGAACTGCAGCGCGGAAGATGAGGGTTAGGCTAAATGCCGAAGATTACGACCTCGCTATGGATGCGCACCGAGATAACATGGCGCTTAAGATCACTGGTCGACAAGAGATCGAGGGGCGCTATTACTGGCTCTACGCCCCAGAGCAAATCGAACTTATTCCCATGGAGATCGTTGAGGGGAACGCTGGTTCCCCAAGCTCAGAACAGCACCCGTTGTTCTGATTTTGCTTGCTCGTCTCACCTCGGTGATTCGTCAACCTGACTGGTGCTTAATGGGTCCTGCCGGAGGGGCCCGGAACGCCAGGCAACATTTATGCTGGTTGGCAATGTCGGCCACGCTACTAGATCGCCAAGCTTGGACAGCTTCATAAAGGCGGAAAGTGGTGGCGCTATGTCTGATGTTTCTGATCCGAACGACGAAAGTGAAATGGACAACGAATCCGAGGGGGATCCTCTATCTGGCTGGAGCCGGTTCGCGGCCGGATTTACGGGACTAGCTTTATCTAGCGTTGGTGCAGCAGCCGTCTTTATGACAAATAATCAGGCGGGCTCCGTCGCGCTCATTCTGGGTGGGATCGTGTTCCTACTCATGCTAGTAAGCGGCAATCCGCTTCTTAGCTTCGGGCACGGCGATACCCAAATGAAATTCGCGACCAAGCGGAGACGTGAACGAGCTATTGAAGAGGCTCGCGAGGCATCTCCTCAGGAGGCTCGCCGAGCGCTTGATGTCCTAAGGACGGTGGATCCTGGTGCAGGCAGCGATGTCAACTTTATGCGGACCTCTGCGCTGGTTTACGAGCGTCTGATCGTGGCCGAACTCACTCGACTCTTTCCTGAGTATGGTGTCCTAGAGCAGGGCGTAGACCTCGGCGCAGACTTGAGGGTTGTTACGCCAGACCAGAGGTCAGTTTCTATTGAAATGAAGTATCTGACCCAGAAAAGCTTTGTTTCAGCGCAATATGTAAGACAGTTGCTCGGAATGGCTAGCATTAGCGTGGAAGGTCATTTGCTCGTAAGTAATAGAGCGCTGACACGCCCGGCCGCCGAACTGTTATCCGATGCTCGTAGGCGGGGCATCAAGGTGGAGTTTTCGCGTTGGAGGGACGAGCAGGATAATGGCGACCTTTATGAGGCTGTAAGTGCTTTGCTCCATGCTGATGGCGGTGCCTCGTAAAGCCGTGGAGCCGACCGCCCAAGCCACGACGTACCCCTTTCTCTGGCATCAGCGGCTGACTGCTGAGAGCGCGGCGCGGGCGGCGGCTGGGCTGGAGCGGGGCGGAGACAGGAGCGCAGGCCCGGCCGGGGGCCGGGCCGCGCGCGGGGAGCGGAGCGAGCCGCCTTGAACCAGTAGAGAAAGTTGTAACTCAGTCGGTCACGTGGGGCTTTGTCTTGTCTCGGTTGATGCTTGACGTTGTGGCTTCACCTGATGCTTGACACCGCTTGCCTCGGCTTGGCTGTGCGCGTCTGATCCGCGTGCAGGGAGGGCCGGGGCCGTGCTGGTGGAGTTGAGCGTGGTCGAGCAGCGGTATCACGCGGTGATGGAGGTTGCTGCGGGAGTTCCGGTCACTCAAGTCGCGGCCCGGTATGGGGTGTCGAGGCAGTCGGTGCACTCCTGGGTGCGCAAGTACGAGCAGTCGGGTCTTGCGGGACTGACGGACCGGTCGCACCGGCCGGCCTCGTGTCCGCACCGGATCGCGTCGGAGGTGGAGGCGGTGGTCTGTGAACTGCGGCGCCGGCATCCCACCTGGGGTCCGCGCAGGCTGGTGCACGAGTTGGAGCGCAGGGGCCTCGCACCGGTGCCCTCCAGGGCGACGGTCTATCGGGTTCTGATCCGCAACAGTCTGATCGAGCCGGGGGTCCGCAGGCGTCGCCGGTCGGATTACCGCAGGTGGGAGCGGTCGGCGGCGATGGAACTGTGGCAGATGGACATCGTCGGCGGACTGCTGCTGGCAGATGGCGGCGAATGCAAGATGGTCACCGGGATCGACGATCACTCCCGGTTCATGGTGATCGCGAAGGTGGTCCAGCGGGCCACGGCCCGCGCGGTCTGTTCGGCCTTCGGGGAAGCGCTGGTGCGGTTCGGAGTGCCCGAGGAGGTACTGACCGACAACGGCAAGCAGTTCACCGCCCGCTTCTCTCCCGGCAAGCCGGGAGAGGCGATGTTCGACCGGATCTGCCGGGAGAACGGCATCACCCATCGGCTCACGAAGCCGCGGTCCCCGACCACCACCGGGAAGATCGAACGCTTCCACCAGACCCTGCGGCGTGAACTCCTCGACCAGCAGGACCCGTTCACCGACCTGGCCACCGCGCAGGCGACCGTGGATGCCTGGCTGGAGGAGTACAACCGGATGCGGCCTCATCAGGGACTGGACATGGCCGTCCCGGCCAGCCGCTTCGTCCCCCGGCCGCGGGCCGAGCAGGATGCCCTGCCGGTGAGGCTGCCCGCCCGCCTCGACCCGGTCCCCGCGCCGGCATCGGCGGAGCCGGAACCAGCGACGGTGCCGCGGGCCTGGCCGATGACCGAAGGCGAGGTCGGCGCGATCGAGGTGGACCGGGTGGTTCCCGCGTCGGGGAACCTGAGCCTGCGCGGGCAGCAGATCTGGTTCGGCCCGGCCCTGGCCGGCACCACGGTGACCCTGCGGATCGACGTGAACCGGCTGCACGTCCTGATCGGCGGCGGCCGGCACAAGACGCTGCCCTCGAAGCTGTCCGGCCGTGACCTCAAAGCCCTGCTGGCCGGCGGAGACGCCCGGCCCGCCGGACCCTGGGCCGAGGAGCCCGGACCGGCCAGGGACACGAAGGGGACGGTGGAGGTGGACCGCACCGTGAACGCGGTCGGCTACGTCGGCCTGGGCGGCGACAAGGTCCTGATCGGCTGGCCGTTCGCCGGACAACGGGTCACCCTGCGGCTGGACGGACGGGTCCTGCAGGTCCTCGACGAGCAGCGCGTCCTCAAGGCCACCCTGCCCAGCCCGCTGCCGGCCTCGGCCTGCGGGCGCCTGCAAGGAAGCCGTCCGGCCGGACCGCCTCCCCTGCTGCCGCCGCCCGCCGAGCAGATCGCCGAGCGGACCGTCAGCAGCGTCGGCGGCTTCATGGTCGCCGGACAGCGCATCCAGCTCGGTCGCGGCTATGCCCACCAGGTCGTCACCGCCCACCTGGCCGAGGACGTCATCCGCGTCTTCCACGGCCCCGAGCTGATCACCACCGTCCCGCGCGTGACCAGGAAGGAGGTGGTCGTCCGCAAGTCCGGCGAACACAACCGCCGGAAGATCGTCTAGGGCAGACGTCAAGCATCACCCGACGCCAACCCGTCAACCATCAACTGAGACTCGACACGGTCACGTGGGGCTTGAAGTCATATGCGCAGCACGGAAGTTCAAGGCCTCGCCGGTGGGCCAGGGGTAGGAAGAGCGCTGGTCGGGCAGTCCAAGTGATGCGTGTGCCGCCCTGGTTGATCGTGACAGTGCAGGGCTCCGAGCACAGGAGAGCTCTCCTCGTCTCGATGCGGCCCTCGTACAGCCACTCCCAGGCTTCGTCGGAGGCTCTGGAGTCCAGTGCTGGCGTGATGGTGCGCAGTGCGATCGCTATCCAGCGGTCTGCCTGTCCGGCGGAGTGGGCGTCGAAGGAGCTGTGAAAGGCCGGACTGTCTGCCTTGGTGAGGTCTTCGGTCCAGCATTCGCACCAGAAGCCGCGGGTGTATCCGTTCACGAGGTCACCCCGGGCGGGTAGGCCACGAGGACGTAGCGCGTGTTCTCGTCGTGCAGGGTGAGTTGGTAGGCCGTGCTTGTGGTCAGGTAGGCGAGGGCTCGTTCGTGTTCCGTCTCGTCCCTCAGCCAGTAGCGGCCCGGCTGGGCGTATGCCATGTCGAGTTGGTCCGTGACGTTCCTCGTGCGTTCGCGGAGCCACCGCAGTGCCAGGCGGGGGCTCGTCGCATCGTGAGCTCCCAGGGGGATGGAGCTGGTCTCGTGCAGCGGGTAGGCCGTGGCCCAGCAGCGGTACGTGCCGTCCTGCCCCGCCGCGGCTAAGTCCTCGGGAGTGGTCGAGGTCAGCACGGGTGGCCTCCCGGGCGGGCGCTCGTGAAGAGTTCTGCGGTGACTGTGTGGCCGGCCTGGCTGTCGTGGATCACGACTCGGTGGGCGATCGCGCTGACCATGCCGAGGCCTCGCCCGTGTGTGGCGTTCTGGTCGGCGTGCTCGGTCTTCGGTGCCGTCCCGGTGCCGCCGTCGTCTGTGACTGACAGGGCGACGACCTGGGAGGAGACCGCGAGGGCCAGATGGAAGCTGCCTGACTGCTGTCCGCTGGCGGTGTGGAGGATCGCGTTCGCGCTTAGTTCGCTCACGATCAGTTCGGCGTCCTCGGCTAACGGTGAGCCGCGCAGGATGTCCCGCGTCCAGCGGCGGGCCCTGCTGACCTCTTCTGGGAAACCTGGGCAAGTGAGTCCCCAGACCCGCGCAGTGCTCGTATACTCGTGCATACAAGTTCCTTCGTGCTGGTAGGCCGCCATGTGCAGCGGGTTCGGGCTAGACGAGTTTCACGCCGTCGTGGGCGCGGATGGCCGGCGGGGATGCCGCGTCGAGTGCGTCAAGGACGCGGATCGCGTACGCCTCGTCGGCGAGTTCGGTGACTTCTTCGCGGGTGGCCCAGCGCAGTGCGTAGGTCTCGTCCCCGGTGGTGGGTGTGCCGTCGGCGGCTTCGCATCGGAAGACCAGCGAGACGATCAGGCCCGTCATGTTCTTGTAGACGCCTGTGAGGGTCGCGGGGAGCGCGATCTTGATGCCGGTTTCTTCGAGGACTTCGCGCTGAAGGGCCTCGGGGAGGGTTTCCTCCCGCTCGACGATGCCACCCGGAGGTTCCCAGTGACCGTTGTCGCGACGCTTGATCAGCAGGGCTCGGCCCTGGTCGTCGACAATGACTCCGGCAACGCTCACGGAGTGCGGGCGGTCAGTGGTCACGTTCCTCGGCCTTCTCGGATGGCTAGGCTCTCCACCGTAGCAACAACACTCGCCCACTCGTCTAGATACCTAAAGGAGTACTCGTGACCTCACTCCCGACCAGTCTGCTTGGCGACCTGGACCCCACGAGCGATCGTGCGGTGTTCCGGCAGATCGCCGACCAGCTGCGCGAGGCCATCGACCGTGGGCGATTCAAGGAGGGCGAAAAGCTCCCCTCGGAAGCTGAGCTCGTCGAGCACTACGGAGTGTCCCGGATGACCGTCCGGAACTCCTTCTCCATCCTCCAGGGCGAGGGGCTCGTCCATGCCGAGCACGGAAAAGGCGTCTTCGTACGACCACGGCCACCCGTGCGGCGACTAGCCTCCGACCGGTTCGCCCGGCGCCACCGCGAACAAGGGAAGTCCGCGTTCATCGTCGAGGCCGACGCCGCCGGAAGTCACCCGCAGGTGGACAGCCTGGAGGTGAAGGAGGAGAAGGCCAGCCAGGACATCTCCACCCGGCTCGGCTCCGTACGGCGCGTGCTCGCCCGCCGGCGCCGGTATCTGCTCGACGGGCGTCCGGTCGAGTTCGCCACCTCGTACCTTCCGCTCGACATCGCCCGGGACACCCCGATCGCCGAGCCCAATCCCGGTCCCGGCGGCATCTACGCCCGTCTTGAGGAACTGGGCCACCGGCTCGACCACTTCGAGGAGGAGATCCGGGCCCGGATGCCCTCGCCGTCCGAGGTCAAGACGCTCCGGCTGGCCTCCGGCGTGCCCGTGATCCACCTGATCCGCACCGCGTACGACACCGAGGGGCGGGCCGTGGAGGTCTGCGACACGGTCATGGCAGCGGACGCGTACGTCCTGTCCTACCAGCTCCCGGCGACGTGATCGGTGTGAGGAGCGGGTGATCCGCGGTGGTGCGCGGGGCCGCTTCCCGGAACTCGTACACGCCAACAGGCATACTCGTATAGACGAGTGGGCAAGTTGTGTGGCAGGGTGGTCGTCGTTCCCGGAGATCGGGTTCGAAGGCTGCATCTTGTATAGACGAGTAGATGGGAAGAACTCTTGCGCACCATCCGTGTGGAGACCTCGGCCGCGACGATCCTGCTGACCGAGGCGCCCGAGCCCAAGGTCCGCGACCGGCAGACCGGCGAGATCGCCAAGGACATCAACAGCGGTGAGGCACTGATGACGATCGGCGTCGTCTACATCGAGGAAGGAGAGTCCTCCCTCATCAAGGTCACCGTTCCTGAGAGCGGTGTCTCCGAGGGGCTCGCGCTCGGCGCTCCGGTCTCGCTGCCGGGGCTCGTGGCCCGGCCGTGGGAAAGCGTGTTCAACGGCCAGCAGCGGCACGGCATCGCCTACCGCTCCGCCGCCGTCACTCCGGCCGCGTTCCCGGCCGCCATGGGGGCCACGGCCTGATGACCGATCTGGCAACGCTTCTGGAGGTGGGTGGTCCCGTCGCCGCGCTCGGCGGCGGGGCTGCCTACACCCGGGCCAAGCACCCCGGCGTCTACTGGTCCACGGTCGGTCTCCTGATATCCACGGCCCGGCTGCTCAGCTCCTACAGCTCCGTCATGGAGGCCTGCGGCCTGACCGTCGCTCCCTCCCGGCTGCGGGTCCTGGCGGTCAAGGCCACCACCCGACGGGAGATACGCCCCGTACCGCCGCGTCGGGGAATCATCCGGCCCACTTCGACCGGGTTACGGCTTCGTCTGCGGCTCGCTCCCGGGCAGGAACCCGCCGACGTCGCCGCCTCGGCCGAACGGCTTCGGCATGCCTGGGGCGTTCACGCCGTGTACGTCACGACCGTCAAGCCCGGTGTGGTCGAACTGCGGCTCGTCGGCTTCGATGTCTTGCGGCGGGTACGGATGCCGCGCAAGGTCGATGGCGGGTTCCTCAAGGTGCCTGTGGCGCTGCGGGAGGACGCGACTCCCTTCGTACGGGACTACCGCACCGTGCCTCACCAACTGACCCTCGGCGCAACCCTGTCCGGCAAGTCCATGTACCTGCGGCATCTCGTCGCCGGACTCGCCCCGCAACCCGTCGCCCTGGTCGGCATCGACTGCAAGCGCGGTGTGGAGCTGGCGCCGTTCGCCGCCCGGCTCTCGGCACTGGCCACCGACCCCGAACAGGCGGCCGAGCTGCTGCCGGTGCTCGTCAAGGAAATGGAGGACCGATACGACCTGATCAAGGCCCGGCAGGGGATCGCCCCGGACGCCCCCGACGAGGAGATCACCTCCGACATCTGGGGCCTGTCCGAGCACGAACGCCCCGTCCCCATCGTCCTGTTCGTGGACGAGGTAGCCGAACTCTTCCTCGTCGCTACCCGCAAGGACGAGGACCGACGCGACGAAATGGTCACGCAACTCATCCGCCTCGCCCAGCTCGGCCGCGCCGCCGGTATCTACCTGGAGGTCTGCGGGCAGCGCTTCGGCGCCGAACTGGGCAAGGGAGCGACCATGCTCCGGGCCCAGTTGACCGGCCGTGTCTGCCACCGCGTCAACGACGAAGCCTCCGCCAAGATGGCGCTCGGAGACATCGCCCCCGAAGCCGTCTCCGCCGCGTGCGCCATCGCTCCCGAACGGCCCGGCCTGGCCGTGGCCGGTGACACCTCCGGCGGCTGGTCCCGCATCCGCACCCCGTACCTCTCCCTCGGCGACGCCGCCGAGATCTGCCGCCAGGCGGCCCACCTGGTGCCCGACCTCCCCGCGCTCAAGCGCTTCCGGTCCGACGTGCCCGTACGGCCCGTCGACACGACGAGGGCCCCGGTACTCCAGCCGCGCCCCGTGACCGACTGACACTCGCTCCCTCCCCACTCCGGTCGGCGTGACCGTCTCGCGCCAACTCCCTACCCCTGCCATGCCTGAATCCGGAAGGAGCCGCAGCATGCGCGCCCAACTGGCCCGTATCGACGCGGTACTCGTACAAGCGCTCATCGCCGCAGCACTGTCCTTCGCCCACCTGCACGACGTCGCCTCGGCCGCCGGTCAGGACGGATGGAAGGCCTGGGCGTATCCCATCTCCGTCGACCTGCTGCTCGTCGCCGCCTGGCGCCGGTTGCGGACCGGCGACGCGAAAGCGGCTGGGTGGTGCTGGTTCGTCATCGCGCTCACCGCGTCCCTCGGAGCCAACGTTGCCACCGCCGGGCTCCTCGACCTGGACCAGGTGCCGGCATGGCTCCGCATCCTCGTCGCAGGCTGGCCCGCGGTCGCCTTCCTCGGCGGGACCCTCCTCGCCCACTCGGCCCCGGGTCCGGTCCCGCACGAGGACACCGAGGACGAGCAGGACCAGGAGGACGCGCCCGATCCCGCCCCGGAGCTCCCCACGCAACCGGCTCCCGAACCGACCCCCGCTCCGCCTGCCGTAGCCGTCCCGGCCGCCCTGGTCGAGCACGCCCGCAAGGTCGCCGCCGAACACCACACCCGTACCGGAACGGCCATCGACACCCCGACCCTCCGCGCCCGGCTCGGCGTCCCCGCGCCCATGGCCGACGCCATCGCCGCCCACCTCTGAAAGGAGATCCGCGTGACCGCCAACCGCCGCTTCCGGTCCGTCACCCGCATAGGCCCCGTTCAGGTCGGCACGTCCTACGACGACCGGGGCCACGAGAAGCACACCGCCGCCTGCACCGCCCCGCGCTGCGGCTTCTCCGCCGACTACGACAGCCGCGCCGCCGCCGAACTCGCTGCCCGTACCCACCGCTGCCCCGTCCGCTGAAAGGACCTGCACCCCCGTGACCGTCAGCCTCCCGCTCGTCGTCGTCCTCGGCTTCATCGCCTGGGGAGCGGTCAAGTTCCTCGGCGTCCGTACCTGGATCGTCGTCGTGATCGCCCTGTTCGGCTTCCTCCTCTCGCACACCTTCATGGCTCCCGCCATCGACTCCGGCACGCGTTCCGGCGTGGGCATTGTCAACGGCTCACATGACTAGACGAGTAGATAAGGAGACTCCGCTGTGTTCCTGCCCAAGTACCCCGACAACTCGACCCCGCCGCCCGCACACACCCACACCCCGGCCGACCCGGCACCCGTACGACGCACGCTCCTGCAGATCTCCATCAGCCCCGGAGCAGTCGCGGCCGTCCTCGTCGGCGGAGTCGTCCTGACCGCGCTCCTGGCCGCCGTCGCCGTCACGGCCATCTCCGTGGCCATCGCCGCCGTGGTCCTGCGCTCGATGCTCCGCGACCACCACCGGCGCTGAACGGCATCTGATGCCCCGGGGCGGTTCGACACGGCCAAGCATCCACCGCCCCGGGGCTCATCCCTCCTGACCAGCGCAGCAAGCCAGCCAGAAGGAGAACGCCATCTTCACCCGCACCAACCCGCCCCCACTGCCCGAACTCGCCAAGCTGGCCCAGCACGGCACCCTGCCCGGTATCCTCCGCCAGCTCTCCGGACTCGGCGGCTGCACCAACCCGATCCGCCTCGACGGCCACCGCACCGAGTACGACGTCGACACCCGCACCGGCGAGATCGGCAACGTCCTCCACCGCCTCGACTCCTCCAGCCTCCCGGCCGGTCACCTCCTGGTCCGCTGCAACAACCGCCGCACCACCCGCTGTGCGGCCTGCGCGGAGGTCTATCGCCGCGACACCTTCCACCTGATCACCTCCGGACTGCGGGGCGGCAAGGGCATCCCGGAACGCGTCGCCGCCCACCCCCGCGTCTTCGCCACCTTCACCGCCCCCAGCTTCGGTCCCGTTCACAACCGCCCCTCCGGTCCGGCCGGTTCGGTCCGCCGTTGCCGCTGCGGCGTCCACCACGACCAGGACGACGCTGCGCTCGGCACCCCGCTCGACCCAGAAACGTACGACTACGAAGCGGCCGTCCTCTGGAACGCGCACGCCGGCCCGCTCTGGCGACGCTTCTCCACCTACCTGCGCCGCGAGGTCGCCAAGCGCGCCGGATTCTCACAGCGCGCGTTCCGCCAGTACGCCCGGGTCTCCTTCGCCAAGGTCGCCGAGTACCAGAAGCGCGGCGCCGTCCACTTCCACGCCGTCATCCGCATCGACGGCCCCGAGGGCGGCGACACCCCGCCTCCGGCCTGGGCCACCGCTGAACTGCTCACCGACGCCATCGGCGCCGCTGCTGCTCACGTCCGCGTGGACGGCCCGGTCATCGACGGACGCGCGCCCACCTTCACCTTCGGCCGTCAGCTCGACGTCCGCACGATCCGCTCCGCCGACTTCGACAGCGGCCAGGAACTGACCGAGCGGGCTGTCGCCTCCTACATCGCCAAGTACGCCACCAAGGGCGCCGAGACCGCGACCGGAGCTCTGGACCGCCCGTTGAAATTCCTCGCCGAACTCGCCCAACTCGACATCAGCGACCACGCCCGCCGGCTGATCCGAACGGCCTGGGCCCTCGGCGCGCGCAAGGAGTTAGAAGACCTCCGCCTCCGGGCCTGGGCCCACATGCTCGGCTTCCGCGGCCACTTCTCCACCAAGTCCCGCCGCTACTCCACCACCCTCGGCGCCCTTCGCGCCGCCCGCGCCGAATGGCGCCGCGCCCAAGCCGCAGCAGCCACCGAAGGCGACACCGGCACGACCCTCGTCGTCTCGCACTGGGTCTTCGCCGGAACCGGTCTGTCCTCCGCCGAAGCCTGGCTTGCCGCATCCCTCGAACCCGCCCCCGGAACAGAAGGAGAACCGATCCGTGGCTGACCGCTATCTGACCGTGGCGCAGGTCGCTGAACTTCTCGGGACGACGGAGCGCTTCCCGCGCCGCCTCATTGCGGAGCGACGCATTGTGTTCGTCAAGGTTGGCCGACATGTGCGCATCCCCGAGAGCGCGTTGGGGACCTTCATCGAGGCTCACACCATTCAGCCGATACGCCGGAGTGGTGGCGCCCTGCGGAGGGCTGCCTGATGGCCAACAAGAAGGGGAGGCGCAGAAGCTTCGGGTCCTGCCGTCAGCTCGCCTCCGGCCGGTGGCAGGTGCGCTACCGCGATCCGCAGACTGGCCTCCTGCGCCCGGCTGAGAAGACGTACGAGACCAAGACCGATGCGCAGGTCGCGCTGACTCACATTGAGGCGGACATCACCCGTGGGCAGTGGGCGGACCCCGATGCTGGGGATGTGAACTTCGCCGACTACGCCACGGCGTGGCTGAGGGATCGGAAACTGGCCGACCGGACTCGTGAGCGGAATGAGTCGGTGATGCGGCTGCATGTCGTTCCCGTTTTCGGTGCGGGCTCCATCGCTGACGTCACGACCGCTCGGGTGCGAAGCTGGCGCGGCAAGCTGCTCGCTGCTGGGGTGGGGGAGCCCACGGTGGTCAAGGCGTACCAACTGCTGCGGGCCCTGATGAACACCGCGGTAGATGACGAGCTGATCCGCCGCAACCCGTGCCGGATCAAAGGCGCGGACAGTTACGACGTGCCTGAGCGGCCTGTTTTGTCGGTGGCGGAAGTCTTTGGCGTCGCCTATGCCATTGCACCGCGCTACCGGCTGCTCGTCCTCCTGGCTGCGTTCACGACTCTCCGCTTCGGCGAGCTGGCCGCGCTGCGTCGCAAGGACATCGATCTGAACGGTCGCTTGGTTGTGGTCCGCCGGGCACAGGCCGAGTTGCAGAACGGGCGGCTCTTCGACAAGGCGCCCAAGTCGGCCGCGGGCCTTCGAACCGTTTCCTTCCCCGCTGAGCTGGTCGACGAGATCAGCCACCACCTGAAGCACTACGCCGCCGATGGTCAGGAGGGCCACCTGTTCGTTGGTCCACAGGGTGGGCAGCTTCGGCGGAGCAACTTCCGGGATGACTGGATCAAGGCCAGGAAGGCAGCGGGCGTCTCGCCCAAGCTGCACTTTCACGACCTGAGGCATACGGGCAACACGTTGGCTTCGACCGCCGGCGCCAGCACTCGGGAGCTGATGACGCGCATGGGCCACAGCAGCTCGCGCGCGGCGTTGATCTATCAGCACATGACAAGTGACCGTGATCGGACGATCGCGGACCGCCTTGGGGCCATGATCCGGAACGGCGAGGGCGATCTGACGGCCGCGGGCGACTGAATCCCCACACGAGCTCTGTTGCGCAGCGTGGAAGGCAGTGTAGGGCCAGCTCAGGAGGAAACATCTTCCTGAGCTGGCCCTTTCCCCTATGTGCGTGCCAGAACCCAAACCGGAGATCCTGCTGGGAGCTCTATGCGGAACGGTCAGCGGCGCGTGGTGTCCGGCGTCTCAGGGGGCTGCGGGCTGGATGTAGCGACACCCGGTTCCGGCGGCTGCGGCACCTCATTGCCGCACCGAGCGGTCATTGCCAAGGACGCGGTAATAGCCAAAGCCGCGAGCAATCGCATCATGCTGCCGCCTGCGAACTTCTTTGCCGCGAAGGAAAGTTCTGCGTTTTCAGATTCAGCTCGAATGTTGATTTTCAACTTTTCCCTCTAATCGCTAGCAGTGAATCAACATAAAACGGGATGTATCGGACTCCAGGATGCCGCCCTGATCGCCTCCGTGTAGGCCGATTGGTGTTTAATCCACTAATTAGAGAAATGTGAAGAATATGGAGGTATGTGTAGAGCTCTCCAGGCGAGTGCGTCTGATTCCGTGCTCGTCGCCAGCGCTGCGACCTGGTGGCGCAGGTCGGGCTGCCCTCTGAGGCGGGCATGCTGATCTTCCTCGGGCAAGGACGCTGGCGCAGGCTCTACTCGGTCGTAGTGGCACGCGAGTGGCACGGCACCAGAAATGGCAAAGGGCCAGCCTGGGAGGAAACCCCTCCTGAGCTGGCCCTTCATGCTGTGCCCCCGGCAGGATTCGAACCTGCGACACCCGCTTTAGGAGTTCCGGCCGCCGACTCCCTGGGCTAGGACCATGCCCGGCCATGGCGACTAGCCCGGTGCCGAACTGTTTCTCCGAGTACGGCTATGTGCACGCACGTTGCCGTCAGTCGTTGCCGTCAGACCCGCGCATTACGAGTTATCCGATCATGGTCCGGGGCCGTTCGCCGACGTCCACCGTACGCCGCGCCTGCCTGGTCACAAGGCCTGCCGGACTACGACGGACGTCAGCGTATGACTCGAGAATAAGTGGCGATTGAGACCGCAATTGAGACCGCGACCTCTTCGTCCCGAATTAGGCCCTGGAAGATCGCCTATCTGTGCTCTAGACCAAAAGTGCAGCTCAGAGCGTTGGGGAGCATCGGTCTCCGTTGGCGCCTCAGGGATCCCGACGGAAGATCATCTCCAGGAATTCTCCAAGACTCACTCGCGCGCACCGCGCACGATGCAGGAGCCGGCGTGTGGTCCGCAGACTCCGCACAGATCGCCGTTGCGCGGGGGATCGTCTCCAGGCTACTTCTGCCGTAGGCGCAAGCCATGACCACAGGTTGGGGTTGCAGCCCGAGTGGCAACGGGGTGCTGCGGTGCTGTCGTTCGACTGTCCGTCGTTGCGCCGATCCGCGGTTCGGATCTTCAACGCCAGCAGTCTGCACAACAGTTGGCTCGGCAGGCCGCCCTTAAGGAGTGAGGCGATCGAGCCGAATGCGCGTCAGGAAGCGCCACAGCGCGGTAAGTTGGTCTCACAACTCCATACACTCCGAAACGACCGCGTCCTACCGCATGGGGGCCGCAGTCAGACTCCAGGAGACTCCTCATGCTCACTGAGCAGGCGCAGCATGCGCTGAAACTGCTGTACCGTCGCGCCGACAAGACGGGCGACGCCTTCGACCTCGAGCGCATCGACCGCGCCCTCGACGAGGTCATCCGCCTCAACGCGAACGCCCCCGCCGCGTTTCAGATCCGCAGCGCCTTGGCGCATGCCGGCACGGTTCTGCGCGACCGGCGAGTCCTCGCGCCCGCGATCTCCCTCGATGAGACCGACTCGTACCGCGAGCCCGGCGCCCTCGACGAGCACTTCGCGGTCACCGACATCCGTGCGTGGCTCGACACTACGGAGGCGCTGACGGCATCGCAGCGCAGTCTGCTGCAGCAGCTGAGCGCTGATCGGGATCCCTCTGATCTGGCCGTGGAGCGCGGACTGAGCGTCGCGCGGATGCGCGAGCAGGTTTCCCGGGCTCGCCGTCGTGCACGGATCGCGTACGCCGCGGAGGTGGTGCGGGCATGACGACTCCTCGCCTGCTGCGCCTGCGCCCCTGGGTGGTACGCGCCATGATTCCTGACCAGTTGATCGGTACGTATGTGTTGTTCCGGAACGGTACGGAGCACTACATCGGGCGCAGCGACACGTGCTTGCGTAGACGGTTGCTGGCGCACTGCGCTACCGCTCGCGGCGAGTACTTCACGTATGACGTACACCCCACCCCGGAACTGGCGTTCGCCATGGAATGCAGCCTCTTCCACGCGCACCGCCACCACCTCACCAACGTCCTGCACCCGGACCGGCCCGACCATCAGAGTCCGAAGTGTCCGTTCTGCCTGGACGCCCTTACGAACACACTCAAGAGCCGCTTGCGGAGCAAAACCCTCCTTTAGCCTGAAACACATCAAAGGACAGCCATGAGCGTGAATCCCACCTTCCAGAGCCCTGACGACGGTGACCCGCAGGCCAGCCCCACATCGCAGGCGGCCATCATCCAGATCGACACCGCCCTGGAGTCCATGCGCGACTCCGGCTTCGATCTCACCGCCGCGGCCGGCGAGCCGATCGACAACTCCATCGAAGCCGGCGCAACCCACATAAAGATCGCGACCACCTTCGGCCCTCAGAAGCGATCTATCGAGGAGATCGCCTTCGCCGACAACGGCCGGGGCATCAAGACCGAAATCCTTGCTCTCGCACTGTCCATGGGCTTCAGCACACGCTACGGCCAACGGGGCAGCCTGGGCCGCTTCGGCGTCGGCCTCAAACTCGCCGGCCTCAGCCTCGGCCGCCGCATCGACGTGTACACCAAGCTGCCCGGCGACGACGTGATCCGCCACGCCTACCTGGACCTGCAGGAGATCAGCAAGAAGCAGCAGACCCACATCCAGGCCCGCGAGGTGCCAGCATGGCCGGCCGCCTACGAGCACTTGATGCGCAACCAGGACGGGACCCCCGTCGACTCCGGCACCCTGGTGATCTACGGCAGGATCGACAAGCTCGACGGCGGCGGCCCCTACGGCACCAGTCTCGACGAGAAGCTCGCCGACCTGCGCAACTTCATCGCCCGGGCCTACCGCAAGTTCCTGGACCAAGGGGTGATCATCCAGCTCAACGACACGAAGATCACCCTCTTCGACCCGCTGTTCCTGCTCGACAACCCGCGGATCCTCAAGCGGTACCCCAAGGAGGACATGCACGGCACGGTGATCGACGCGGACGACATCCCGATCGCTGACGGCCACTCCATCCACGTCACCGTCACCATCGTGCCCGCCATCTTCCGGTGGAGGTCAGGCGAGGGTGGCCTCAGGGACCGGGACGGCCGGGATATCCGCGAGTTCCAGATTGCGGACGGCGTCGGAAAGATCAGCATGGTGCGCAACGGCCGCGAGATCAACTACGACATCGTGCCCAAGCTGCTGCCCGCCGGCGTCGACAAGGTCGACCGCTACATCGGCATCGAGGTCACCTTCCCTGCCGAACTGGACTCCTTCTTCCAGGTCCGCAACGTCAAGCGCGGCGCTGTCCCCGTCGACAAGCTCCGCTCGGAGCTGCGCCAGTGGCTCGACCGGCCGGTGCGATCCGCTCGCCGTGCCATCCGTAGCCACTGGGGCGAGATCGAGACGCAGGAACGCGCCGCCGCGCAGGCCCACGCCGAAGCGACGGCAGCCGCTGCCCGCGCGGAGAAGACCGCGCCCATGGGACAGGCAGGCAAGGACCTCACGGATCAGGAGAGCGAGGAGATCCTGCAGGAGCTCCTTGAGGATCTGGGAGTCGCTGACGACCAGGAGAAGGCCGAGGAGGTCCGCGAGCAGGTCAAGCAGAACCCCTTCACCCTCGTCGACGGGGCGTGGCGCGGCAAGGAAATGTTCGAGATCGACCACCTCAACGGCAAGGCGATCATCCACCTGAACCACCGCCACCCCTTCATCCGCGACATCTACGACCGGCTCAAGGCCGTCGCTGACGACGGTGCCAACGGCGTCGAACCCGAAGAGCTGCTCGCCCTCATCCGCAAGACCCAGACCGCTCTCGACACCCTCTTCCTCGCCTACGCCAAGGCCGAGAACATGCATCCCAAGCCCAGCCAGTTCGACGATCTGCGCAGCTACTGGGGGCAGTTCACCCAGTCCTACCTGCAGGAACTCCGCAACGAGGAGTAGCCAACCAATCCCGCCCTTCCTCCTTGAAGGTGGCCGAAGCCCAGGCCAGTGTCTGGGCTTCGGCCACCCTCGTAGACCGGCCAAATGGCCACGTTAGAGGCGGAGTTATCGAAGCTCGGTGTCATGTTTGATTTACGTTCATATACAGGGGGATTCGTGCCGCTCGTTGTTATCCAGCCCTCCTACGGCAACCCTGCCGCCCGCCGCCACTGGAGGGACACCCTCGACGCCCACGTCGACTTCACCACCCATCCCCGGGCCAGCCTCCTCACCCCAGACCAGCGCAAGCAACTCAATGAGTTTCACCCCAGCGGTGCCGCCCGCTTTTGGGGAGCGACCAGCGTGCAGGACACGAAGATGGACCGCCTCCACGCCGGAGACATCGTCCTCTTCACCGGCAAAAACCACGTACGCGGCATTGGCGAGATCGGTGCGCTCTTCCGTAATGCCCAGTTCGCCAACAGCATGTGGACCGAAGACCCCACCAAAGGCAGCTGGCACAACGTCTACAGCCTGCTCTCCTTTGCCCCCACCGAGATCCCCTACGAGGAGATATGGGCCCTGCCCGGCTTCAACGTCGGCGACAACTTCATAGGCTTGCGTATCCTGGATCCCGAGAAGGCCACCACCATCCTCGATGGCCTCGGCATCGAAGCACAAGTGGATGCCGAACTTGGCAGGCAACTACACGAGCCGGTTGCACGCGCGCTGCGCACCCACACAGACATCGTGGACGGCGAAGCCCTTCGCACGCAGACCACGCGATACACGCTCACAGAACGCGAACTCGTCGTCCACCGCACCGAGGCGCTCCTCCTCCAGGAGTACACCGACTCGCTCGGGATCGATCAGCCTCAGCGACTCCGCACGCCGGCTGGCATCACCGACTTGCACTTGACGCGGCCGGACGGTAGCGAAGTCGTAGAAGCCAAGCGCGCCAGCACCCGCCGGTTCGTACGAGAAGCCCTGGCACAGCTCCTGGACTACGCCCCTCACACACCCGAGCCAGCCACACGTCTCACGGCCTTGTTCCCTACACGCCCGGCTGACCAGGAGCTGGCCCTGCTCCACCGCTACGGCATCGACTGCGTCTACCGCACCCATCCCCGCGCCTTCGAGCGTGCGCCCGCGGACCAGGAGGTCCGAGCCGGCATGACGCCGTTCTGGCAAGGACGGCCGTCGAACTAGATCCGGCGATCTCGAGGAGCGGTTCCACATCTTGTTCGCGAGCTGGACGACGTGGAAGTGATCGACGACGATCGTGGCGTGGGGCAGACCGGTGCGCACGGCGGCCCGGTAGCTGGTCGACGTGTCGATGGCCACCTTCCATAGGATTGAGCCTGAGGCGCGGCCAACGAGGAGGCATGGGTGGGCAATCTGGGGGGGTACCAGATGATGACGACGCTGGCGAAGAAGGTGGGCGGCCCCGTGGCGCTGGCCGTCGTCACTGCCGTGAGCGGGTGGGCCATCGGCCGGGGTGCTGAAGCCGGCGGGAAGGACATATTCAAGGCCGCCAAGGCTGCGGCCAAAAAACGGAACGCCCCGTGCTCGACGAAGGGCCAGGTCTTCGACGTTGTGTCCGACGGCGAGGACGGCAAGGGCCTCGTGCTCCGGGCAGGTGACCAGTACCGAGTCATGGAGTGCGACGGGGAGGCGATCCTCATCGAGGTGCTCGGTGGCACGAACAATCCCTACTTCACGTCATCGCAGTTCCTGGCGTCAGTGTCGGGCTTCTCCACGGGAGAGAAGACCAAAGCCAAGTAGCTCGACTGCGGGCGTGGGCACTCGAGGCAGCAGCTGACCGCGCATCGTAGAAGCCCCCGTGAGCGCAGCGCTCACGGGGGCTTCTACGATGACGTCGATTCAATCACCCATGCGTCCAAGCGAAGCCACTGCGCACCCGCTTTTTAACTGCCCGCCCGGCCGTTCAACGGCGTTCATGCGGGTTCGGAGGCTGGGCCAGGTTGGGGGGCCGCACGACGCCGAACGGCGCTGACCACCGGTGCACTGGACAGAGGCCAGGACAACGAGCGGCTCAGTGTCAGTGGCCCTTCATAGGATCAACGGCGGACCGGTGACGGAGGAGACTCATGACCACTGCAGCGTTGACTGATGTCAGCATTGTTCGGAGGGTTGTCCAGGAGTACGACGACAGGGGACGGGACGCCTTCCTGGAGGCGCATAAGTTCGAGCGTGCCAATCAGTACTACCTTCAGGTGGCTGGTCGGCTGTACGACGCTAAGGCCATCGTCAACGTGGCATTTCGCTACGAACACCAGGAGCCTGGCTCGCGCGTGATCAGCGGTGGACGGGACCACAGCAACCGCCTGTTGGAGCGCCTGGGCTTCACCGTGATCGACGGACGCCCCACCACGGTCGAGGGTGAGCGTGCCTGGCGTCTCGCAGTGTGGTCGCACCTACAGCTCACCGAAGACCTTAGCCAGGTTCCGCCGGGCGTCCTGCGCGCATTCGGTGTCTACGGCGGAGGCCAGGGCATCTGGATGGATAAAGCCAGGACGGACGCCGTCCACGAGGGCGGAATCACTATGGGAGTCCTTCACACCGGTGCGCACTACCCAGACGAGATCAGCGACAACGACGTGATCTACCACTACCCAACTACCGGGCGGGGCCCGGGCCGCGACGAGTCGGAGGTCGCTGCAACCAAGGCAGCAGCAACCCTGAAGCTCCCCATCTTCGTCATCGCGAAGCCAACTCCCCGATCCAGTGTCCGCATCGTGCGCCTGGCGTGGGTGGAGGGGTGGGAAGAGCGCTCCAGGATCTTCCTGATCAGCTTCGGAGACAGCAGACCTGAACACCTCCTGACCGAGGACCACTCAGACAACCAGCCTTTTTCCCTGACGGGCAACCGCAGCCGGAGCAGCCGGCGCAACGTTCGTGAGCGCCCCGGCCAGCGTCGATTCAAACTGCGAGTCTTCCAGCGCTACGGACCTCGCTGTCCCCTCTCGGGAATCGCAGTGCCCGAGATGATTGAGGCAGCTCACCTAAGGCCCGACGCCGAGGACGGCACAGACGATCCTCGCAACGGCTTGCCCCTCAACGCGGCACTGCACCGCGCCTACGATGCCTACCTGTTCGCTATCGAGCCCGAGACCCTCAGCGTGGTGACGCGCCCCCAGGGCCCAACCATCGAAGAGCTTGGCATCTTCACGCCACACCTTCGTGAGCTGCCTCGGCGCCCACACACGGAAGCGCTGCGCTGGCGCTACAGGGAATGGCAGTTGCGTATTGGCACACAGGGGTAGCACGACTGAGCAGATTTACAGTGGGCTGCTTCTACCATCTGCGACCTGTGGCTCTCCCCGCGCCGGCCGCTACTGGGGGACGCCTGGGGGAAACAGGGGCTCCGCCTCGGCCCCCGCACCCGGACGACTGGGTGTCAACCTGCCTTCGATCGCTTGGCGTCTAGTAGGACTCCGTTAGGTCTGTCTCGATCTCGGCCTTGAGTGTGACCCGCTGGGCAGGGGTTGCTGGCAGGTGGTGCAGATGCCGGTCCAGCACCTCAGGATGTCCTGGAGGGTGTCGAGGACTTGGTAGAGGGTGAGTCCGGCGCGGGGACTTTTGGGGCCAGGCGCTGTTCGGTGAGGAAGGCGTGGGCGGCGGTCACGAGGGTGACGTGGTGGTGCCAGCCTGGCCAGGAACGGCCTTCGAAGTGGTCCAGGCCCAGGCCGTGTTTGAGTTCGCGGTAGTCGTGCTCGATGCGCCAGCGGACCTTGGCCAGGCGGACCAGGTCGATGATGGGGGTGTCCGAGGGCAGGTTGGACAGCCAGTAATCGGTGGGCGCCTCAGCATCGGAGGGCCATTCGATCAGCAGCCAGCAGTCGGGCAGGACGCCGTCCCACCAGCCCTGTTCCGCCGAAGCGGCGGCTTTGACCGGACGTTCGACGGCCTTGCCGGCGGGCCGGATGCGCACGGCGGCGAAGCAGGAGCGTAACTGCCCGCGCGAGTCCTGCCGCCAGGTGAGCAGGGTGAATGCGTCTTGCCGGAGGCCGGCAGCAAGTGCTGACAGCGACGGCGCGGGGTGCCGGTAGCGGGGCTGGGGCCAGCAGCCGACCGGCCCGTTGCGGGCCGGCGCCACGGGCTTCGCGTCGAATGGGTGGGCGGTGACATCCGAGCGGACGGCCGGCATGTAGGCGATGTGGCGGTCGGCCAGTGCGGCCCGCAGGTGTGCGTTGGTGCCGTAGGCGGCGTCGGCCACGATGACTGGCGGCGTCATGCCCCAGGCGGCGAGGGTGTCGAGCATGTCCAGCGCGAGGCGCCACTTCTCGCGGTGCGTGACCTCGGGTGGGATCCGGGTGATGGTCCGGCGGTCGGTGTCGGACGCCCACTCTTCGGGCAGGAACAGGCTCCATTGCAGCGGGCAGGAGGCGGTATCACTCGCGGCGTGGACGCTGACCGCGACCTGGCAGTTGGCCCGTTTGCCCAGCGCTCCGCAGTACTGCGGAGCCACCCCGGCCGACATCCGGCCGTCCTTGGGCACCGACACATCGTCGATCACCCAGGCCACCGGGGCGATCAGGGGCAGCATGCGTTCGCAGATCCGCCGCTGCACCGGCACCGGATCCCAGGTGGACTGGTTCACGAACTGCTGCAGGTTCTGCTCGTTGCCGTCCGGCAGCCGGGCGGCCATGGCCTGGATGGACTTGCGGCGGCCGTCCAGCATCAGACCCCGCAGATAGCAGTCGCCCTTGGCCCGCTGGTCCTTCCGCGGCACCGAGGCGAACACATCGGCCACGTATAACGCCAACGTCGCCCGTACGCGGTTCACTTCGTGTGCGTCCACACACCCAACATGCTCCGGAACAGGCCCGACCGAAAGACCTGACGGAGTCCTACTAGGAGTCAGCCAGAGAGTGGCCGGGGGCACCCGCACCGGTCCGGCCGGGCCGGTGCGGATCAACTGGATTCCCTTCAACTACTGCCAAAGTTCACGAGATGCGGCACCATACATGGCAAAGCCGCGTGAGGGCTGGCTTCTCCGCCTGGGAGGTTCCTGATGCCGTCGTTCCAGTTCTGTCTGTATGAGGTGTCGGTGCGGCAGTTCATGAAGAAGGATACGCGACGCCTAGTTGCTGAGTTCAATTCACGACGGCACGACTTGCTCGACAGGCTTCACCACTTCATGAATGACGAACTGGGGAGCAAGGGAGTCGCCCTGCAAAAGAGCGAGCACTATATTCGACTTAAGCAGCTTAAAGATAACTCGCGAGTCCTGTGGTCGACCGTTGAAACTGGAAAGTTCGGTAATACAGGAATTGTTGTCGCAACCGACACGGGCGACAACGCATTTAATATCAGAGCAACTGACGCCCCCACCTACCCCCTGCGGCAATGTTTTGTCGTGCCACGGTCCGGCGAATCCGCCATTTGGGCAACAGAGGTGATCGGGCAATCTACTGCCATCACCTCACTCTGGACACCATTCAGCGACTGGTTCAAGGAGGAGTACGATTCGGATCGTCTAGTCGTTGACAGGGAACCGCTGCAGAGCACCGATGCATGGAACGCGTTCATTGACGAATCGGAACTCCAAGAGATTAGCTTCCTTACGCGCCTACGAGATTCGGATGGTGCGGTCGGAGTTCGTACGCAAGAATTCAAGGCCAAAAGTGGCCGCGGGACCCGACTTAGTAAAGATTGGCTCCGGAGGGCACTTTCTCGGGACCTTCCCCCGTCGGCTGTATTCACAGCAACAGGAATTCCCGAACCGGATGAAGTTCACCTAAGCATTGAGCGAGACGGGAAGAGTCGAACCATCGTTGTGGGTAGGCATTTTCCTCGATTCATGTATCAGATCGAAACACCAGACGGCCTTCGCCCCGATGACGCCACCTTCGAACGAGAGGTGCTGTCAGAGGTAGGTGCTTCACTTGACCTCATGGGGGTCAGCCGCGGCGATTGGCAGGCGTGACCTGAGGCTGCACAGGCGGAGGGTGCATGACTGTCAAGTGGAGTGTCGCCAAGATCGCTGTTGCCCACTTCAAGACGTACTGGGACGCGAGTAAAGATCGCCCCATGGCGTCAGACTACGCGACGTTCATCGGCATCCCCGTTGTGCTCGCGATCTTCGCAGCGGTGATGACACATATGGGCCACTTCCACGTTCGAGATGTGTCTAAGTTGATCGGCGGCATGGGGGTCTTTACCGGGCTGCTATTTGGACTGCTCACAAACGTCTTCACTCTCAGCCTGCGCGTACGACGAGACGAGGGTTTGGATCCGGAGCATGCAGTTGTCAAACAAGTTCGAGAACTGTTTTACAACGTCTCCTGGGCTGTCGTAATTGGGTGCACCCTGATCACCATGTTGATTTTGGCTGCCGCGACGCACTCGACCACTTCGGCGCTTGGGTCCATCTGGACGGGTGTGCTCACCTTCCTTGTTCTGCATCTCATGCTCACCATTCTGATGGCACTAAAAAGACTTTGGTTCGCGCACGATAAAGTAGCCAAACTGCCAGCCAAGCAGAAATAGACAAGCCGTGAAGAGCGGACGTCTGTGACGGTGTGAATACCGCACGCAAGCGCAGCAGGATTGCAAGCGGTTCCGGCCGTAGGCGTCTCTTCTACTGCTGTAGGAATTTCAGTACGGATTCCGGGTTACCGTCGTAGACAAGGTGCGGTTCGTCCGCCCCGGGGGGTACAAACCGAGTCCGGTAGCGGAGCAAGTCGCTTTCGGAGAAGTAGATAGAGTTCGGGTCAGCTTCATGCCTTGCATTCCGTTTACTCACACGCGACCACAGTTCTTCGTGACTGGCCTCCAAGTAGACCAGCGCCACGGTTGCGCCGGCATCGGTCGCGATCGCCCGCCACCGAGCACGGTCGTCCGGGGTCCAGAAGCCATGGTCGATCACCACGTCTTGCCCGGACCGAAGTTGCTCTCCGAGTTCGATGGAGATTTCTTCAAGGACCGGACGCTCAAGGGCCGGGAAAATACCTCGGGGGAAGTCAATCCCGTACACACCGTGTCGGCGAAACATCTCTTCGTCTGGGCAAAGTCGGATGAAGCCACGGGCTGTAAGCGCGCTGGACAACGTCGTCTTACCCGAGCCGGGGAGGCCTGCCATCAGGACGCAGAAGGGCTGGGTGTTGCCCACGGCCGTCACTGGGTGACTTCCGATTCGGTGCGCCACGTACGACCAGGACCTCCAAGGTCCACCCCGTACTCGACGACGGTGCCCTCGCTGTCGACGAACTTCGCTGTCATCACGACCACAGGTTCCGCTGGAGGGTTTTCGGGATCTAGTTCCAAGAGCCGCGTGTACTCCGGGGTGAGCAAGCGGGCAGAGGCGCTGTCGACGCGATGAGTGATGGGATGGCCAGTCACCTGGGCAATGAGCTGGAGGGATGTTCCCCCTGTGAGGCGCTCACTCGCCGCCAGTTGGGGAATCAGCCGCCCGAACCGAGCGGGAATCCATGAGGTGCTGTGGGCCACGATGCCGTGCCGGTCTCGGTAGACACGGCTTCGGCGGATCACATCGGAGCCGGGCTCGATGTCCAGCGCATGGGCCACTTCGGCGGGTGCGGGCACGACGGCGGCCTTGTGGGAGTCGGACCGTTCACCTGCACCCCAACTAGACCCGGTACGGCGCCCTCGGTCCTGGCGCTGGGCCCCCGAAGACATCGGAGCCGGCTGGTCTAGAACCTCCGTCCCAATGCCGTGGATGCCTCGCACCAGACCCTCGTTGCGCAGTTTGCGCAGGGCCTTCTCGGCCGTCGCGGTACTCACGTTCCACTCTTCCGCGAGGTTTTTGATGCTCGGCAGGAGCGATCCCGGCTGTAGCTGACCAGACGTAATCAGCTCTGTGTAGTGGGCGGCAATCTTTGCGTACGGCGCCCGATTGTCGGCCTGGCCTGCCATGTCGCCTGCTCCCTGTCGTCACTTCCCTGAGGTTCCCTACCTTACCGCTTGACACCGCAGGGAACCCTAGGGAACCCTAAGGATGTGCCCGGAGGGAAGCCCCGCACCGCAGGGGGTGAGTACGAAGTGAGCGCGCATTGATTGAGAACTCAACAGAGTGCTGATCCAGCCGCCTGTTCACGGGCGGTCGATGGATCGCGAAGTGAGCCCGAGTGCTCACGGTCCTTGACGCCTCTCTACGGGGCGTCATGGGCCGTGGCTGCTCGGCCGAGCAGACCAACAACAACGGCGAGCGGCTCCCGGGGGGCAACCCGGGAGCCGCGTTCGGGCCGTTCCACCTACCAGGGAGAACACGACCCAATGGAACACATCGTGACTGTTCAGGAAGCTGTTACCGCATTCGCGGACTGGATGGAGCCGACGGACGGCGAGCTGGACGCGATCGAAGCTGAGATGCCGCGGATCCTCGCGGACGTCGAGGCGCTGGACGTACAGATCGCCCTGCTCGACCAGGCGCCCACAGAGCTGGACGAGCGGCGCGCCCGCCGCGGCCGGCGCCGGGTGCTGTCGGAGCGGGCAACGCTCGCCAACCGCGCCGTCTCGGGTGCGGTGGCGTGATGGCGCGGGAGCTGCGGGCGCAGCTGTCCGCGAGTCGGGGCGGCTGGCGGCTCTACGTGGTGGTGCGCGGCTCGGTCGAGCCGTGGCTTGAGCACTGCTTCGGCCCGGGTGATCGGTTGCTGACGTTCACGGAGCGGGCGCGGGCGCTCACGGCGCTGGGGTTCGTTCAGGCGCCGGCTGCTGAGTGGGAGTGGACGGAGTTCAGCACGGATCCCGCCGACCCCGCCTCGCCGGTGTGGCTGCTCGCCTCCGTGCTGGTGCGTTCACGGCAGGAGGCTGCGGCGTGAACGGTGTTCATATCCGTTCAGCGGAGCGCGCGCTGAACGTGGGGACGTGGCTGATCGTGTGCGGCGCCATGCTGTATTCGATCCTCACGGTCACCCCCCTGATGTCCGCTCACACCCCCGCCAAGTGGGGGTGGACGGCGCCGATCCTGCCGCTCGTCGTGGACGCCGCGGTGGTCATCGTGGTCCGTCTCGACTCCGTCCTTGCCCGCCTGGGCGGGCACGGCGGACGCTGGCCCATCGTGCTGCGGTGGATGACCGGCACCATGACCCTCGCCCTCAACACCGCCGACTCCGCCTTACAGAAAGACCTGGTCGGAGTCGCGGTCCATTCCGTGGCGCCGCTGCTGCTGATCGTCACGGCGGAGACCGGACTTGCCTACCGCCGCGCCATCACCGCCGCCGTCACGGCGCTGGAGGCGCGGCAGCGGGCCGAACGCGAAGCAGCCCAGCGGGCCGCCCGCGAGCGGCAGGAAGCCGCCCGGCGGGAGGCGCGCGAGGAGCGCGAGCACGCCGCGATGCTGGCGCGTGAACAGCGTGAACACGAAGCCCGCCTCGCCGCAGAAGCAGCGGAGCGCGAGGAACGCCGGCGGCGGGAGGAGCGCGAGGACCGCGCCGCCCGCGAGGCTGCCGAACGCGAAGGGCGTGAACGCCGTGAACGCGAGCGTGAACAGCGCGAGCGCGATCGTGAACACGCTGAACGCGAGGCCGCCGAACGGGTAGCGAAGGAGGCCGGGGAGCGTGCGGAAGCCGCCCGCCGTGAACACGCCGCGCTGCTGGATGGTCCGCCCGTGAACAGCAAGCTGCCCGAGGACCACGCGCGGCGGATCGTCGCCGCTGCCGTGGCCGAGGGCGTATCGGTGCGGCGCGCGGCCGATCTGTGCGGCTGGTCGGTCGGCTGGGTGTCCGCCCGCTACGCCGAGTACCGCGACCCCGGTGACGGTGGCGCGCAACTCGCGATCGTGAGCCAAGCGTGAGCGCCCGGAGCAAGCGGCGTCAGCCGGCCGGGGACATGTTCCCCGGCATGGCCGACCGCATCACCGGCCGCCCACCGAAAGCCGAGAGCGAGCCGGAAGCGATGACGCTGGATGAAGCCATCGCCCGCTCGTTCGCCATCTATGACCGCGTGCTTGCCGTCTTCCCGGTGGTGGCCACGGTCGGTTTGTTCTCCGGTGGCAACGACTCCGTGGTCGTCAACCACCTCTTCCGCCACCGCGTGGACGCGATCGCGCACGTCAACACGGGGACCGGAATCCCGGAGACCACTCAGCACGTGCGGGACGTGGTCGCCGCATGGGGCCTGCGCCTGCATGAGCTGCACCCCCGACACTCCTACCGGGATCTCGTGCTCGGCAACGTGCTCGCCACCCGCGGCAAGAACATCGGCCGACCCGTCTGGAAGGGCTTCCCCGGCCCGGCCGGCCACTCCGTGATGTACCGCCGCCTCAAAGACGAACCGCTGCAACGCCTGCGCGGGCAGATCATCGGCAAGCGCGGGCGGTCCCGCAACGTGGTCTACCTGGGCGGCATGCGCTGGGCAGAAACCGACCGCAGGTTCCGCAACGCCGAAGAAGTCGACCGGGAAGGCGCCCTGATCTGGGTGTCTCCCATCGTGCACTGGACCGATGCGCACATGCGCGAATACCGGGCCCGGCACCGCTGCACCCTCCCGCACGAGCACGCCGAACACCACCTGTGCACGCCGGATGCGCTGCCGCTGAACGAGGTCACCGTTCACCTGCACATGTCCGGCGAGTGCCTGTGCGGAGCATTCGCCAGGCCCGGCGAACTCGATGAGATCGAGTACTTCTACCCCCAGGCCACCAAGCCCCACCGGGAGCTGGAGCGCGAGGCGGAAGCCGCTGGGTTGCCCGCGTGCAAGTGGGGGCAGCGCCCGCCCGGCCCGCGCTCGCGTCGCTCGGCCGGGCGGCTGTGCACCAAATGCGACGGCATCGAGGGACAAGCCGACCTGCTCGCCGAATGGCGTGAGTCCGGCCTGATCACCGACGCCCAGTTCGCCACCTTCACCAGCACCGACGAACAGCGCGCCGCCTGAACCCCTCCACCATTCTGGGAGTTTCGCTGTGTCAAGTCGTACCCGTGCCCGCGGCTCCAAGAGGGCTGCCGGCGTCCACACAGTTTCGATCCCGCGTCAGCGCGGGCGCCGCCGGGCCCAGCCGTTCGTGATCGTCTTCCCTGAGTCGCCCTCGCTGACTCGCGAGGCACTCGGCTTCATCGGCCGCGCGCTGTGGAAGGGCCGCCGCGCGCTCGCCCCGACCGCGCTCGCCCTGCTCGCGTTCGCCGTGACCGGCCTGCTGCACGTCATGGCCTGGTGGTCGTCCCTGATCCTCGCGCCCCTGGCCGCGGGCCCGCTGGTGTGGCTGGCGGTCATGCAGGTACGCCGGCCCGGCCGCGGCGCGGTCGTGCTGTGGCGGGCCGGCCTGGCCCTGCTCGCCACGTTCACCGCCGCATGGGCCGCGCTCGCAGCCGGCTTTGGGCCGCTCGCCGGCCCGCTGGATCTGGTCTGGCTGCTGATGTGGATCGCCGCTCAGACCGCGTGGCTCTTCGTCCGCCGCTCGCACTGACCTCAAGGGAGATCGCCCCATGGCAGACCAGGCTTCCGCCCACCGGCGGGCACAGACCACCAGCCGACCGCGCAACACCAACGGTGACGGCAAGGGCAACAAGTTCGCCAACGCCGGCGCCGCCGCCGGCGGGTTCGTCGGCGCCCTCGGTGGCTCGTTCGTCCCGCCGATCAACGTCACCGTCAACAACAGCAAGCAGACCGCCCGCACCGGGGGCGGCAGCCGGCCGCACTCCGAGTCGCTGCTGCCGTCGCCGGAGTTCGGTTCGCCGGCGCAGGTGCGGCAGTACTGCAACACCCTGCGCGCCGCCGCCGTGACGCTCTCGATCGAGGTGGCCATGGGCGCCGAAATCATGAAAGGCGTCCTGGCCGCGGTTCCCGACCCGCAGGGCCGCACCTTCGGCTCCCGTGTCCGGGCCGCGAAGGTGGCGCGCAAGATGCAGCGCTCCGCCGACGCCCTGCGTGACGCGGCGAAGAACGCCGCGGCCTGCTACTCGACCTTTCAGCAGGAGTTCGAGGAGGAGATCAACCGCGTCCGTCACCGTGCCCGCAAGCCGCAGCAGCCGGTCATGAACTGGCACCAGCAGTAGGAGAGGCAGCCACATGACCAGGAACAATCGCCGCAACGTCACCGATTATCTGGACGACGGGCGGACCATGGCCACCTACACCGTCCCCGACATGCACGGTTCGTCGGGCGGGGGCGTGGGTGCGTACCTGCTGCACCGGGCCAAGCCCCACCTTCCCCCGTGGATCGGCCTCGCCGGCACCGGTATCGCCGGCGCGCTGGGGAACTGGCGGTGGGAGGGCAGCGCCGGCGCCGGCGTCGGCCTCACCCTCGCCTCCGTCGCCCTCACCGGGGCAACGTGGTGGGCGGGGAAGTCGACCAGCCAACAGCGCCGGCTGCACTCCGCCGTCACCGTCGCCGCCGGCTCCGCATGGGTCACCGCCGCCTGCCTGGCCGGCCCCACGGCCGGCTCTATCGACGACATGTTCCTGATGGGCGGGCCGGTCGTGGCCCTGTCGTGGAACGTGCGCATGATGCTGCGCCACAACCCCGAGGGCGCCGTGAACGGGAGCTCTGACGGCGGGCTGCTGGAGAAGGTGGGCCTGGCCCGGGCGCAGATCGGTGCGGCGAAGGTGGAGCCGAACCGGGTCACCGCGCCACTCGCCGTGGTGGCCGGTGAGCAGACCAACGACGACGTCACCAAGGCACTGGCCCGGATCGCCTCCGCGCTGGACCTGCCGACCTCCGCCGTCCGCTACACCCCCGACGCCGGATCCTCCCGCCGCGGCGAACTCGTCATCGTCCCCGAAGACATGCTGGCCGACGTCGTGGAGTGGGAAGGGCCGTCGAACCTCGGGGGTTCGATCGCCGAACCGCTGGTCATCGGCCGCTACGACGACGGCGCCCCACTCGTCGTGTGGCTGCCGGGCGACCCCGACGCGGAACGCAACTCCACCCACGTCCTGGTCGCCGGCGGCACCGGATCCGGCAAGGGCGACGCCGCCTTGAACCTGCTGACCGAGGTTCTCTCGCGGCGGGACGTGATCGTGTGGTTCTCCGACCCGAAAGCCTTCCAGGACTTCGCCCCGCTCCGCCCCGGCCTGGACTGGGCAGCCGAGGGCGGCACCGACACCGAGGTCATGGTCGAGGCGGTCAAGGCCGTCATCCCCGCCCGCACCCGCTGGCTGGGCGCCCACGGCTACCGCCAGTGGGTACCGGCCGCAGCCCAGCAGCAGAACGACCCCGCCCACTCCTGCCAGAGCGCTAGGGCGTGCGGCTGCGCCGGGATGCCGTTCCTGGTCGCCTGGTTCGAGGAGGCCGCCAACACCCTGCGCGCCCTCGGAGACGACGCGTTCACCGGCATCGCACAGGAAGCCCGATCGGCAGGAATCTCGCTGATCGTGTCGCTTCAGCGTCCCTCCTACGACCAGATGTCCACCAGCACGCGGGCATCGCTGCCGTCCGTGATCGCCCTCGGCTGCGACCCCCGCGACGAAGGGTTCTGCCTCCCCGACACCGTGCTGGACGCCGGCGCCCACCCCGGAGCATGGGGAAACCGGCGCCCCGGATACTGCTACACCGTCTCCCCGGGCATCCCCGAGGACCGCTACCCCTCCCCGGGCCGCACCCGCCGCTTCACGCTGCGCGCCGTACCTGTCATGCAGCAGCTCGCCACGTGGGCGCAGCACAACGGCGCGCACGCCGACCCGATCACCGCCGGCGCCGCCGCTGGCGTGGCCGGGCAGGCATACGCCGGCCGCTCGAGCGACTCGCCGACCGCGCAGCCAGCCGCGCTGCGGGCCGTCCAGGAAGGGGATGACATGACCGAGTACGGCGGCGGGCTGCTGGTCGACCTCGAAGACGCCGGCATCGACGCGGACGCCGAACTCCCCGAGGCCGAGGACGGCGACGACGCCCCGATCTTCGGGCAGGAGACCGGGCGTAAGCCGTCCCCGGAGGAGGCACGGCGGTTCTTCGCCGAGGCGCTCGCCGACTTCGAGGCGGCCGGGCAGATGGTCGTCGGGCCGAAGGACTTCATGGACTGGTGCGACCGTCACAACCTCTCGCGCCCGTGGGTCTCCGAGCGGTTGAAGGAGGCCGCCATGGACGGCCGTCTGGAGGCGACGAACACCACCGGCCGGTGGCGCATCGTCCCCGTCCTGACGGCCGCCTGACACCTGACACCGTCACGGGCCCCTGACACCCAAACCCCTAGGCAAACCCGCTGTCAGAAACCCGTGACACCCCTGCCTGACACTCCCTGACACCACACCTGACACCCGAACCCCGCGGGCTCGCGCCACCACGGCGCGAGCCCGCGGCTCATCACGGGAGGCACGTTCCATGACGCACACCCACCGGCCGGCCGCCCTCGAGGTGCACCACCCGCAGCCGCTCGCCGTCCACCCGACCGTCGCACCCCTCGTGACCGTCCAGCCGGGCCCGACGCCGGCCGTGCAGAGCATCGTGTTGCCCGACGGCCGCGTCGTCACCGGCTACACCCTCACCCCCGCACCCGCCCTGGCCCCCGTCGACGCGCGGCCGGCCGTCTCGCGCACAGCGGTCAACGTCGCCCTCGGGGGCGTCGGGTTCGCCGCAGTGTGCGGCGGGCTGGTCCTGCTCACCACGTTCATCGCAGCCCTGACCACGTTCATCAGCCAGCTCATCACCCTCGCCGCGGTCATCTTCGGCGGATGGATCGCCGTACAGATCCTCGGCGGCACCCGGCACACCGGCCGGGGCGGAACCACGATCAACATCCGTAAGGCCGTGATCAAGCGCAGTCACTTCCACGGCTAGCGGCACGCGAGTCCCGCCTCCGGCCGGCTAGGGCTGGTTGTAGGCGAGCGGCCAGCCGGCGAAACCGCCGTCCTCGGTCTGCCAGACCAACTCCACGTACTCCTCACCGAGAAGATCCTTCACGTCCTCGGTGGGCTCGCTGGGCAGCAGAACAACCACCCGAAGCAGGTCCTTGCGGCCCGGGATGTGCCGGCGGTAGTCAGCCAACTGCCCGATCGCCATCCGCACATTGGCCCGCGTCGTCTGCCCCTTCGCCTCATACAGCGCGTGATCCGTCGCGTCGTACAGGTCGGGAGTCAGCGCCCCGGGCTCGCCCTTGATGGTGATCTGAAAACTGTGGGTCTCGTGGCCCGCCGCGGCCAGATGCGCCACGAACGCCTTCACCAACTCGCCCTCGCGGCGCAGCACCTTGCGCTGCCCGGCAGGAATGTCCGCCATCGTCTCAACAGTGCTGTGCTGCTCGGTCTTCTTGACCTTCGCGCCGCTCTGCTCCGGCAGCACCACCGGCTGCGCCACCGCTACCGCGGGATCAACGATCTCGAACGCAGTCTGCGCGGCGGCCGGCATCCGGTCCGCCTCCGTCCACGCCGGCGTCGTTCCCTCAGCCGGCCGGAACCGGAACACCAGCACATCGCGCATCACGCCGTCCTTGCCCGGCCCGCGCCGAACGTCGTACGGCTTCACCGGGTCCAACACCATCTGACCGATGTAGCGCTGCCGCATCGCTCCACTGCCCGGCAGCCGGCCGTGCGCGACGAACAGATGCACCTCACGGCCCTTTTCGACGTGGCTGAGCAGCGAGCCGTTGCGGCCGGAAGGCTTCTGGTCACCGTTGGCGCCGGCACCCGTGTACAGGTACAGCGGCCCGAACTCGTCGTCTTCCGCACGGCCATCGAAGGTGTACCCGTACTCCTCACCCGCGGACGGGTCGGAGTACACGAACACCTTGCCCGCAGCATCGGCCGGCTCGATCCCCTGGAACGTCCCACAGCCGTAGGTCGCAGCGATCACATCGCGCGTCGTCACCCAACCCGGCACAAGATCAACGGTCGTCGTCATGCCGCGACCCTAACCACCCCCACTGACACCCTGCCGCCCCATTTCCCGGGATGCAGGCAAAAGGGCGACCCCCCATCCGACCAAGAACACGGGGCCGCCCTCCTCACCAGCACCCTGCAACAGGACTGGAGACACCCAGCATGACCCAACCCACCGACATTCGGACAGAGCACCTGGCTACTGCTCTCTCCCTGGCAGCCTCCGGCATCCCGGTCCTGCCGCTGCGAGCAGGGAAGGTGCCCTTCGGCAACTGCCACCGCTGCACAGACAACGCATGCGGGGGCCGGCCCAACATGAAGAACGCCGGGCCGTGCGCCTGCCCCGGCCCCTGCCACGCATGGGCGGCCGCGACCACGGACCCGGACGTCATCCAGTCCGGCGTCTGGCGGCGCGCATGGATGCGGGCGAGCGCGGTCGCCTACCACCCCGGCGGAGCCTGGCTGACAGTCGTGGACCTCGACAACGCCGAGGCCGTGACGTGGGCACGCGAAACCCTGCCAGCCACACAGACCGTGCCCACCACCCGCGGTGAGCACTGGATCTACCTCGGGCCGATGCAGTCCACCAACGCGGTCCGGCCCGGCGTCGACATCAAATCCACGATGGCCTACGCCCGCTACCTCGGCCCCGGCACCGGCCGCATGGCGGCCCTGCCGGACGCCGTACGCGCGCTGACCGTGAAGAACCCCACCACGGCCCGGCCCGCGCCCCAGGCCATCACCGTGCCCGCCCTGGCCGGGGGTGGGGAGTGCCGGCACCGCACGCCCACCTACCTCGAGCGTGGCATCGCCATGGCAGAGCAGCGCATCACCGCGGCTTCCAGTGCGGTGCACGCCACCGTCTACCGGACGTTCCTCGCCGTGCTGTCCACGCACGGTCGATGCGGCTGCCTCACCGACACCCACATGGCGCGGCTGTTCGCCGCCGCTCAGGCAAAGGGCGAATCGGCCCGGCATTGCACCGACGCATGGACCAACGCCCGTACCAGGTTGGGACTGTGAGCATGGCCGACGACGAGACGAACCCCGCCCGCAAGGTCATCACCGACTACGCGCAAGCGCACTTCCGGTACTTCCGCACCGCTGACGGCACCGTGTACGCGCAGCGGAACGGCCACCCCGTGGCCCGCCCGATCCGCTCCCAGGGCACCACGGGCAGCCACCGGCAGGAACTCATGGTCGGCCTGTTCAGGGACGGGCGCGGCGTGTTCAACGGATCCGCCCTCAAGGAGGCGTTGGACCTGATCGAAGCACTGGCCCTGTACGAGGACGTCCAACCCGTCCACATCCGTGTCGCCCCTGGATTCGACGGGGCGACGTGGCTGGACCTGGGCCGCGACGATGGGCAATCCGTCCGCATCCACCCTACCGGCTGGGACATCCTCACCCCCGACCCGCGAGAAGTCTGCTGGCGGCGCACGCAACTCACCGGGGAACTGCCCCTGCCGGCCAAGGACACGGGCGGCAAGGGCATCGACCTCTTGATGCGGTTGTGCAACTTCGCCAACGCTGAGACCGAGTGCCTGGCCATTGTGTGGCTGATCGGCTGTCTCGGGCCATCGGTGCCCGTGCCCGCGCCGTTCCTCACCGGCCCGCAGGGTGCGGGCAAGTCGACCGGTGGGCGGATGCTCGTGCGGATCGTTGAGGGGATGAGCGGTGACCTGCGCCGGGCTCCGAAGGACGAGGAGAACCTGATCGCAGCGGTCGCCGCAGGGTGGGTCACCGCGCTGGACAACCTCTCCCACATGACGCCGGATCTGTCTGACGCCATGTGCTGCATCGTGACTGGCGCCGAGAGCGTCAAGCGTGCGCTGTTCACCGACGGGGACGTGTTCCGCGTCGGTTACCGCCGGCCCCTGCTCCTGACCGGTATCGACGTGGGCGTCATCCGGCCCGACCTTGCTGAAAGGCTCCTGCCGCTGCGGTTGGAGCGGCCCCGCGTCCGGCGCACCGAGGCCGAACTGTGGTCGGAGTATGCGGAAGTTCTGCCCGTCGTCCTCGGCTCGCTGCTGGATCTCACCGTGAAGGTCCGCGCGGTCGCAGCGGAGACCCCGACCGATCTGCGGATGGCGGATTTCGCGCACCTGTGCGCGCAGTTCGATGCGGCAACCGGCCTGGGAGCGCTCGCCGCGTACCGGGCCAGTCTGGACGACCTGAACGACGACGTGATCGAGGGAGATCTCCTCGCACAGACCGTTCTTCGGCATGCCGACACCATCGAGCCGGGCGGGGCGCAGCGGATGACGTCCACGGAGTGGCTGCACTGTCTCAGTCGCCTCTACAGCGGCGAAGATCTTCGTGCCTTGCCCAAGGGGTGGCCGACGACGGGCAAGGTCCTCTCCGACCGTCTCAAACGCCTCCAACCGACCCTGGCCGCCCGGGGCGTCCTCATCGACACGGGCCGCACCAGCGAGGGCCGCTACCTCGAAATGACCCGGACGGCCCCCGTACCCCCACATCAGCAGCAGCGGATGCACTGACCCGCGCCCGTTTCGCCCGGACAAGCAAGAGGAGCACCACCGGCCGGGCGTGCTCCTCTTGCTGTTCGGCGCACGCGACGCCCAAGGGGCGCGCCGCGCAGCGGCTCCTTCCTCATGCTCTGACCCGCACCGCACCACAACAGACACCCCCTCTTTTGTCCTAAGAGGGAAGACGCTGCGTCATCTGCGTCATGGAGGCCGGAAAACGGCACCTGAACTGCGAAAACGTCCATGACGCAGACGGCGGAGTCTGCGTCATCTGCGTCATCTGCGTCATGGGATGCGTCGCGGGTGACGTGCCGATGACGCACCTCCGAGCCGCTGCGTCACACAAAACCGCAGCTCAGAAGCCTGAATGACGCTGATGACGCAATGACGCAGAAATCCGCACCTCGGACACATGCGGGCTCCTGAGAAGCCCCTGAATCCGACTCCACTCGCAGGCTCCGCCCTCTCCGGGAGATCCCAACGTGCTGACCGTCGTCACGAGCGAACCCCAAGCCCTCACCGTTCCGGAGGTCATGACCGCTCTGAGGCTTAGCCGCAGCAAGGTCTACGACCTGATCCGCTCCAAGCAGCTCCCGAGCTACACCTCCGGCCGTGCCCGCCGCGTCCCGGTCGACGCCGTACGCCACTACATGCAGGACCGACTTGAGGAGAACGCAGCCTGATGGCCCCCCGCAAGAGAAACCCCAACGGCTCCGGCAGCATCTGGCAGCGCAAGGACGGGCGTTACGAGGCGCGCGTCTACGTCCCCCAGCCTGACGGCACCCGCAAGCGCAAGACTGTCTACGGCACCACGTGGGAAGAGTGCGACACCAAGCGCCAGGAACTGGTCCTGCGCGATCGCCAGGGCATTCCGACGCCCACAAGGTCCGCCAAGCTCTCCGAGTGGCTTCCGTATTGGCTGAAGCACTACGTCGAACCGCGCCGCAAGCTCAGCACGTACGACAAGTATGAGGTGCAGGTCCGGCTCTACCTGGTGCCCCTGCTGGGCACGAGGCGGCTGGAGTCGTTGAGCGTGGCAGACGTGCGCCGCTTCATCACCCGCGTGCAGAACGCACACACGGCCGCGACCGCGAAGGAGTCGCATCGAGTGCTGCGTACGGCGCTCACGGCGGCTGTGCGCGAGGAACTGATCACGCGGAACGTTGCGTCGCTGGTCGAGCCGCCGCGCGTCAAGCAGCGGGAGATCCGCCCCTGGTCGCTGGAGGAGACGCTGAGCTTCCTTGAAGCCGCGCGGAGCGATCCGCTGTACGCGGCATTCGTGCTGGCCATTGCCATGGGGCTTCGGCGCGGCGAGCTGGGGGGCCTGCGCTGGTCGGATGTGGACCTGGACAACCGCGTCGTGCACGTCCGTCAACAGACGCAGCGTCGCAGGGGAACGCTGTACGACGACGATCCCAAGAGCCGCCGCATCCGCGTCGTGCCGATGCCCGCGCTGTGCATCGCACCGCTGCGGTGGCACCGGCTGCGACAGCGGGAGACGTTCGCGCGCACGGGCGTTGCCTGGTGCGAGGCCGGCTACGTCTTCGCCACGCGGAACGGCCGGCCGGTCGAGCCGCGGAACGTGTACCGGTCTTTCACGCGGGTCGCGGCTGACGCAGGGCTGAGGGTGGTCCGGCTGCACGACGCGCGGCACGGCTGCGCCACGCTACTGACCGCGGCCGGCGTCGCGCCGCGGGTCATCATGGAAATCCTCGGGCACAGCCAGATCAGCATCACGATGGACGTGTACACGCACGTCGTGCATGACACCCAGCGGGAGGCGATCAGTCACATGGACCGGTTGCTCAAGCGTCGTCTGCCCACCAGCCTGAGCGGCGGAGCTGGATCAATAGAGTTTCCTTAACGGAAAAGCCCCCGCCTCGGACACCGGCGGGGGCTCAAATCCCGGGAGCGTTCGCCCTGATCACTCCCGGAGGAGATACTCCAGGGCCTTGATCCCGAGCGTGAAGACGACTACGGCCGCCGCTGCTCCGGCGCCGGTCGCGCCATAGAAGGTGAAGTCGCCCGCACGCGCAGCAAAGATCCCGGTGACAAGCCCGGCGATAACAGCGCCGAGGGCGAGCAGTGTGAGGTGCATCGCCCGGTGAACCAGCCCGCGATCAATCGCTTGCTGTGTACGGTGCATGGAAGGGTCCCGTCTCTGAGAACTGACTCGTGGCCCGAGAAGAGCCCGCCGGATGCCGTAGGAAGCCCGGCGGGCTCTCTGTTCGAGATAGCTGAATCTTGGCGAGCGGGTGCCTGAAATTGCCAACGGAACCGGCGATTTGCGAGGTTACTCACCACTCGCAAAAACTAGGGCTTCCTGTCGCTTGAGCGCTTGTGACGCGTGGTATGGATGCCAGGCGTGTCCGCTGCCAAGCGTAGGGAAGTGCTTCGGCGGCTGGCGTAAGCGATCGCGTGACCTGAGCGGAGGCGACCGCGTACGAGCGATTGGTAGTGCGCGCTACAGAGGATCCGGATGTGCTCCGGGCGGAGACTGAGACTGAGACGACTGCCGTCAAAGAGTGCCGTCAAAAGGCCCCGGACCATGATCGGTCCGGGGCCTTTGGCCTGGTGCCCCCGGCAGGATTCGAACCTGCGACACCCGCTTTAGGAGAGCGGTGCTCTATCCCCTGAGCTACGAAGGCGGGGATCTGTCGAAACCGTTTCTGGGATTGGTCCAGGTGGGTCCCGGCAGTGGTGTGGTGGCGCGGTCGGCGTACGGCTGTGCCACCGCCGACAGTGTAGCGGGTGGCGCTCGGGCGTCTGTCGTGCCGGAGCCACGGCTGACCCGAAATCGATGGCACGAGCGGTGGGTCGTGGTGGGGCGGGCTTCGTTCACAGCGGCGAGACCGCGGGGGCGTCCGTACGGTCAGGTATCGAGATCTTCGGTGATGTGCCAGAACGTCGGTCGATCTTGGCCCGTTGTCCGTTGTCCGTTGTCCGTGGTTCATGGTTCATGGGACGGGGGTGGCGCGGTGAGTGGCGCGTATCCGGTCGCGTAGGTGGCGAGGGAAGCCCCTGCCCAGGGGGCGGGCAGGGGGTTGGGGGTGCTGCGGTTGCCTCAGGGGCGGATGAGTACCTTGAGTGCCTCGCGGTCGTCCATGGCGCGGTAGCCGGCCGGGACGTCGTCGAGGCCGACGGTGCGGTCGAAGACCCGGCCCGGCTCGACCTTTCCCTCGAGGACGTCGGGCAGGAGTTCGTCGATGTAGGCGCGGGCCGGTGCCACGCCGCCCGTGAGGGTGATGTTGTTCATGAACTCCTGGAAGCCCAGCGGAACGTCGTCGTACTGCGGTGCGCCGACCCGGCTGACCGTGCCGCCCGCGCGGACCACGCCGAGCGACATCTGAAGGGCGGGCAGCGTGCCGACGCACTCCAGCACGGTGTGGGTGCCGTCGCCGCCGGTCAGTTCGCGGACGCGCTCGATGCCTTCTTCGCCGCGTTCCGGTACGACATCGGTGGCACCGAAGTCCCGGCCCAGGTCGGTGCGGTCCTTGTGCCGGCCCATGAGGATGATCCGCTCGGCGCCGAGCCGTCTGGCGGCCAGTACCGCCGACAGGCCGACCGCGCCGTCACCGACCACCGTCACGGTGGTGCGGGGGTCGACTCCGGCCGTCACGGCGCTGTGGTGGCCGGTGCAGAACACGTCCGACAGGGTGAGCAATGAGGGCAGCAGGGCGGAGTCCTCGGCGACGGGCAACTTGACCAGCGTGCCCTGCGCCTGCGGGACCCGTACGGCCTCGCCCTGGCCGCCGTCCACACCGTCGGCGGCCCACCAGCCACCGTGCCGGCAGCTGGTGTGCAGGCCCTCGGCGCAGAAGTCGCAGGTGTTGTCCGACCAGACGAACGGCGCGACCACCAGGTCCCCGTTCTTCAGTCCGGACACGTCAGAGCCGACGTCCTCGACGACGCCGAGGAACTCGTGGCCGATGCGCTCGCCCTGCTCGGTGGCCGGCCGCGACTTGTAGGGCCACAGGTCGCTGCCGCAGATGCAGGAACGCAGTACGCGTACGACGGCGTCGGTGGGCTGCTGGATCTTCGGGTCCGGCACGTCTTCCACGCGCACGTCCCCGGCACCGTAAATCAGTGTTGCTCGCATGAGGTTCTTCCGATCGCTGTTGCTGATACGGAGTGGCGGGTGTGTCTGTGCTGCACTGCCTCGGTGCTTCAGCAGCGGCCCCCCTCCGGCGCGGGCAGGGCGCCATGCCCCTGCGTCCCCAGGCCGACGACGCCGACCTCGGGCGGCCCTTTCCGGCCCGGCGTGGTGCGCATGCGCTCTTCCTCTCCGCCTCTCGTCGGCCGGCAGCCTCAGCGGGAGCGGGCTTGGTGTTGCCCGGCGGGCTGGTGCCGGCGCTGCTGCTCCGGGCCGGGCGGATCCCGCGCGGGTGCGCCCGCGCCCAAGGGGGCACGCACCGGCACGCACCGTCACGCGCCGCCCAGCCTGCTGAACGGGCTCGCCGCGTGGCAGGCAGCGGTCAGCCGGGGAGTGGTGTTCCGGGGCGTGTCACGCCCCCCACAAGCCTGCCGTGCAGGTCACGGCACCGCCACACCGAACGGCACGAAGAGTGAGCGGCGGGCATGGCTCGGGGGCGGGCGGGCTGTCGGGTGGGCTGCTTCAGGCTCCTGTTCGCTTCGGCCGCTGCGGGCGCGTGCCCGGGGTCGCAGCTCAGGGGGAGGCCGGCGAGACCAGTGGCCATTCCTCCGCCGACTGCTCCAGCGTGCGGACGATCGTGCCGCCGCTGGCGATGGGGATCGCGGAGAGCATCTCGGCCGGGAAGTCGAACGCGTCGACCAGCGTCATCAGGTGCGGGGCCAGGTCGTCGTACACGCTGTCGAGGGCCCTCGGCAGCGCCCGTACGTGGTCCGCCGTCAGATGGCCCTCGGCGAGCAGGTCACCGGTGTGGTCGCGGAGCCGGCGGAGCAGGAACAGCCGGCACAGGGAGCGCAGCAGGAAGCGCGCCGTGGGGTCCGTCGCCCGCTCGGCCGCGGCGATGAGCGCGTCGGCGGCCTGGAGACGGGCGTGCGCGGAGACCATTTCGAGGGCGGCGGTCGACGTGCCGTTCCACCGGCCGACCGGATCGCCCGCCGGGCCGTCACGCAGGTCGGCGCGGGCCCGTGCCTGCCAGATCGCCTCCGCCTCGGCGAGCAGACCGCGCAGGAAGGCCGGGTCGGCGAGCGTGGCGCCGGGAGCGCCGGGAGCGCCGGGAGCGCCGGGAGCGCCGGGAGCGCCGGGAGCGCCGGGAGCGCCGGGAGCGCCGGGAGTGGCGGGTGCGCCGGGTGCGGAGGGAGTGGCGGGCGCGGCGGGGCGGTTGGGCGCGGAGAGTGCGGCGGAGCTGTTGGGTGCGGCGGGGGCCCCGGCCCGGGTGCGGGCCGTCGTGTCGTGGCCGAAGACCATCTCCGCCGCCGCCTTCACCCAGATCACCAGGTTGTCGCCCTCGGCGGTGATGCCGCCCTCGATGTTCGACGCCAGGTCGGAGATGCCGTTGGCCGGGAACAGGCCCTGGGCGCCGCAGCGTTCGCGGCACTCGGTGGTGATCGCCCGCGCCTGCCAGGTGATCCACCCCTTGGCGACCGCCGTCAGCCGCTCGACCTCCTCCCGGTCCTCCTCGGTGCGTGCCGCGAAACGGTCCACCACCGTGCGGTGCAGGAAGGTCATCGCGTACGCCGTCGCCAGCGCGTCGAGCAGCCGGCCATGGTGGCTGCGGTGGGCGGCGACCGGTATCCGCTCCCCGGCCCGCGGGCCCGTCACGAGGCGGCTGTGGGCGTAGCGGACCGCGATGGTCAGCGCGGCGCGCGCCATGCCCAGGGTGCCGGCGCTCATGCACAGCTTTCCCATGGTGACGCGGTTGATGGAGCGCAGGAGGCGTTTGCGCCTGTTGCCGAGGGTGCTGGTCAGGGTGCCGTCGGGGGCGAGTCGTCCGTGGGCGGCCTCCAGAAGCGCCTCGCGCGGCAGCCACTTGTGGTCGAAGGCGGTGAGGGCGTGGTCCACCGGGGTGCCCGTGCGCTCCGGCAGCGGGCGGACCCGTACGCCCGGCAGGAGGCCGGACCGGTCGCCGAGCGGGGTCAGGAAGAGGAAGACGCCCTCGTCCCGGCCGTCGACGACGAGCCGGGCGGCGACCACCGCGCTCTTGGGGCCGCCCGTCGTGCTCGTGTTGGGCATGAACTTCTGCGCGCCCGGCGTCGGTGTGTGCAGATGGAAGCCGCCGCTCGCGCGGTCGAAGACCGCCACGGTCTCCATGGCCGCCACGTCGTTGCCGTGCTCCAGTTCGGTGCAGAGAAACGTTCCGACCTGCTGGAGGGTGGTGAAGGCGGACAGGTCGCGCCCGTTGTCGTCGTGGTCCACGAGGCTGCCGAGGAACAGGTTGTAGTGGATGCTCGCCAACGTGGTCAGGCCCCCGTCGACCGGCCCGATCCACTCGTGCAGCGCGGCCAGCCGGTGCGGGTCGGCGGCGAGCCGCACCGGGTCGTCGACGGTGTCGTTGAGCAGCCGCAGCCGGTCGTACGAGAGTGCGGTGCGCTCGGCGGGGGCCAGGCCGGGCCGGTACGAGAACTCCCGGCCGGAGATCAGCCTGCGCCAGGTGCCGTGCGTCCGCTCGCGGCCGGTCCCCTCGAAGAGCAGGTGTGCCAGGTGGTCGGCGACCGGGTGTCCCGTGGCGACCGGGCCGGCCTCGAACGTCGTAGCGATCATCGAGCTTCTCCCTGGCTTGGGACGGGCTGACGTGAACCACGGGACCCGAGAAGGGCTGAGGAAGGGCTGGAGAGCTGCGGAAGAGCTGCGGAGGAGCTGCGGAAGAGCTGCGGAAGAGCTGGAGGTCAAAGATACGTACTAGACGGTTTTGTCTTCAAGTCCCTCTTGCGGTCAAGGGTCATCCCTTACAAGGGAGTTGGGGGTGAGATATGTGTTTTTGAGTGGTTTGTGAGAGGGCGAGGGGAGCATTGAAAAACCGTTCAGCTGGTTTTATCGTCCCGGTCAGGACCGGGCCTGTCTTCGGCGGTGGAGTGGAGGATCGTCGCTGTTAGGGTGCGAACCGCTTGGTCTTTTCCCGCTGGTCGGGACGGTGTCCCGCGATCCGGACGGTGTCCCACTGGTCGGGACGGTGTCCCGCTGGTCGGGCTGGTGCGGAGGGTGCGTGTGGCGCGGCAGGAGCGAGCCATTCGGACGCGGCAGACGATTCTGGTCGCCGCGGCCGAGGTGTTCGACGAGGTGGGATACGAGGCGGCAACCATCTCCGACGTGCTGAAGCGCTCGGGGGTCACCAAGGGGGCCCTCTACTTCCACTTCACGTCGAAGCAGGAGCTGGCCCAGGCCGTGCTGGCCGAGCAGGTCGCCTCCCTTCCGCGCGTCCCCGAGCAGGAGCTGAAGCTCCAGCAGTCGCTGGACGAGGCGCTGCTGCTCGCCCATCTGCTCAGGGAAGGCACCGGCGATCCGATCGTCCAGGGCAGTGTGCGGCTGACCGTGGACCAGGGCTCGCCCAGGGACCATCTCAACCGGCGGGTCCCGATGCAGGCCTGGACCGAGCACACGCAGTCCCTCTTCGAAGAGGCCAGGGCCAAGGGCGAGATCCTGCCCCACGCCGATGTGGAAGCGCTCGCCAAGCTGTTCGTGGGCGCGTTCACCGGCGTGCAGGTCCTCTCGAGGATCATGACCGGGCGCGCGGACCTGGCGGAGCGGGTGGCCGACCTCTACCGCCATCTGATGCCGTCCTTCGCCATGCCGGGGATCCTGGTCCGCCTGGACTTCTCCCCGGAGCGGGGCTCGCGGGTGTACGAAGCCGCCATGAAGCAGCGGGAGTCGGCGGCAGCGAGTACGACGGACGCGGCACGGACGTTGGAGTGACTGTCCGGCGTGCGCGTCCCGCCGCCCCGGCCAGCCGGACCCGAACGGAACCACCGACCGAACGGAGCGCACGGATGGACATGACCGACATGGCGGAGACGGCCGAGGCGCCCGGGACGGCCGAGGCGCCCGGGACGGCTGAGGCGCCCGGGACGGCCGAGGCGCCCGAGACCGCTGAGGTGTCCGGGACGGCCGAGGCGCCCAGGACAGCGGAGACGGCCGAGGCGCCCGAGACGAACGGAACCAACAGGGTGGCAGAGGGAGTCGGAGCAGCCGGCGTCACCGGGATGAACCAGTGCCCCTACGCCCTGGACGTGACCGGGCGCGATCTGGCGGGCGAGACCGCGCAGCTGCGGACGCGGGGGCCCGCCGTGGAGGTGGAGCTGCCGGGCGGTGTGGCCGCCTGGGCCGTCGTACGGCAGAAGTACGTGAAGCAACTCCTCATGGACGCACGGGTGTCGAAGGACGCGCGACAGCACTGGCCCGCGTTCGTCTCGGGGCAGATAGACGAGGCGTGGCCGCTGTATCCCTGGGTGGCGAACGAGAACATGCTCTTCGCCCACGGGGACCGGCACGCCCGGCTGCGCCGGCTGAACGCGGCCGCCTTCACCGCCCGCCGCACCGAAGCCCTGCGCCCCCGCGTCGAGGAGATCACCGCCGCCCTGCTCGACGGGCTGGCGGACCGACCCGCCGGTGAACAGGTCGACCTGCGCGCCGAGTTCGCCAAGCTGCTGCCCATGCGCGTCATCTGCGAGCTGTTCGGCATCGCCGAGGCGAACCGTGAACCTCTGTGCACGGCACTGGAGCTGGTGTTCGGTACGGCGGTCCCGGCCGACGAGATGGCCGCGGCCCAGGTGAAGGTCTTCGGGATGCTGGCGGAACTGGTCGCCGAGAAGCGGGAGCGCCCCGGCGGCGATCTGACCTCCGCGCTGATCGAGGCCAGGGACGGCGACGACAGCCGCCTGACCGAGCAGGAACTCCTCGGCACCCTCTATCTGATGATCGCCGCGGGCCAGGAGACCACCTGCACGCTCATCACCAACGCCGTCGCCGCCCTGTGCGCCCACCCCGACCAGCTCTCGCACGTGCGGGAGGGGCGCGCCGACTGGGCGGACGTGGTCGGCGAGACCCTGCGCACGCACGGTCCCGCCGCGTACTCGCCGATGCGGTTCGCCATCGACGACATCGAGCTGGACGGCGTGCACATCAAGAAGGGCGATCCGATCCTGGTCTCCTTCGCCGCCGCCGCGGCGGACCCCGAGCCGTACGGGGCGGACGCGGCCGTCTTCGACGTACTGCGGCCCGGCCGCCGCGACGACCTGGCCTTCGGATACGGGGTGCACCGCTGCCTGGGCGCTCCGCTGGCACGCCTGGAGGCGACCACCGCGCTGTCGGCGCTCTTCACGCGCTTCCCGGACCTGACGTCCGTTCAGCCGACGGAAGAGCTCGAGCCCGTACGGTCCTTCATCGTCAACGGGTACGGCTCCCTGCCGGTCGTCCTGCGGCCGCACTGATGCGCGAGAAAACCGCACAAGCGGTTTGTTAAAGTTGCTGGACCCCCATCAGCAACGGAGCGCCCGATGGTCAAGCAGGTCAGACAGGAACGCGCGATCCGCACGCGCAACGCCTTGATCGAGTCCGCCGCCGCGCTCTTCGCCCGGCACGGCTACGAAGTGGTCTCGCTGTCGACGATCAGCGCCAGGGCGGGGGTCAGCAACGGTGCGCTGCACTTCCATTTCCCCAGCAAGGCCGCCCTGGCCGAGGCGGTCGGGGTGGCGGCGGCGCAGCGATTCGGGCGGATCATCGCCGGCGAGGCGCTGCCGGCTCAGCGCGGTGGTGTGCCGGAGCGCGGTGGTGTGCCGGAGCGTGGCGGGTTTGCGGAGCGTGGCGGGTTTGCGCGTCATGAGGGGGCGTCGGCGTACGGGGGGTCGTCCCGTTACGAGGGGGCGCCGGAGCGCGGGGCTTCGCTTCGGCGCATCGAAGCGCCTCGTCGCTGGGATGTGCCCCGGCGTGACGAGGCGGCGTCGAAGCAGGGTGCGGCGTCTCGGCAGAACAGTGCGCTGCAGACGCTGATCGACACGAGTCATGCCCTCCTGCGCGGCCTCGGTCACGATGCCGTGCTGCGGGCGGGGTTCGCGCTGGGGGACGGTGCGGAGGCCGTCGGCCGCGGCGAGGACCTGTACCGCAGATGGCAGGAGTGGGTGACGGAGGTGCTCGCCCGGGCCGAGCGGGAGGGCCTGCTCGCCCGCGACCTGGCCGTCCGGGACGCGGTGACCGCGGTGGTCGGCGCGACGATCGGCTTCGCCGTCCTCGGCGGCCATGAGGGGCAGTGGCTCTCCCGTACCACCCTCACCCGCTTCTGGACGCTGCTGCTGCCACGGCTCGCGACGCCGACGGCGCTGGAGGGGCTGATGGCGTCGGGCAGGCCGCCGGAGACGCGCTGACGGACCCGGGGGCCTGCAGCCGGGGAGCGGCTGCCGTACGGCTCATCCGGCGGTGGTCGCCGGGGTCCGCGTCTCCGCCCGGCTGGGGCACGTCCCGTCCGGGTCCACCGCGGTCAGGGCCGCCGCCGTGGCCGCGCGCGGCAGCAGTACCCGCCAGAACGCGGCCAGCGACTGGCCGGAGAGCCACTCGGGGTCCCGGCGGCCGAGCAGTTCGAAACCGGTGGTCGCGGCCACCACCGCGCTGACCGTGTCGGCGCGGACGAGGCGCCGGGCCAGCAGCCCCTCCTCGGCGGCCTCCGCGAGCAGCTGCTCCACGCAGGTCTGCCATTCCCGGAGCAGATTCAGCGCGCCGCCGCCCGCCGATTCGCAGTTCAGCCGGAAGCCCGCGCGGGCGACGACGTCCCCGCGCAGTCGCTCGGCCAGGGCGTGCGACGTGTTCGTCAGCCGTTGCAGCGCGTTCGTGCCCGGCGGCTGGGCCAGCCAGGCCGCCCGGCGCAGGCTCACCCCCGCCGCCGCCTCCACCGCCCTGGCCACCTCTGCCTTGCTCTCGAAGTGGAAGTGCAGTGCGCCGGGGCTGACACCGGCGCAGGCGCTGATGTCGGCCAGCCTCGCCTGTGTGTAGCCCTGCCGTTCGAAGGCGTGGGCGGCGGAGCGGATGAGGGCGTGGCGGGTGCGGGCGGCGCGTTCCTGTTTCGTCACCGGTGACTCCTCGCGGAAGGCGGCTGACCAGAGGGCCCTGCAAGAAACCAGCATAGCGGTTTGTTTGTGGCGCCCGTCACCACTTCGCCGACGCGGTACCCCCGGAGGCCAGGCACCGGTCACTGCCGCCGCCCGCGCTGCCCGCTGCCGCCGCCGAGCCGTACCGCGCGGCTCGGGCGTCGCGCATGCCGTCAGGCCCCCGGCACCTCCCTGAACCGGCCCGCGATATGCAGATCCGCCTCGATCCGCGAGGCCGTCGCGAGCAGTTCCGGCAGGACCTCCTCGACACATTCCTCGGGCGTACGACGGCTGCTGTGCAGGGCGACGTTCACCGCCGCCACCACCCGCCCCCCGCGCTCCCGCACCGGCACCGCGATCGACCGCAGCCCCTCCTCCAGCTCCCCGTCGACCAGGGCGTATCCGTCCCGCCGTACGCGATCCAGCACGGCCCGCAGTTCTTCCGGGTCCGTGACCGTACGGGGCGTGGGCGCGACCAGGTCGGACGGGTCGGGGAGGTGCGGTTCGGGCAGGTCCGCCAGCATCACCCGGCCCAGCGAGGTCGCGTAGGCGGGCAGTCGCGTACCGACCGTGATGTTGACGCTCATGACGCGGCTGGTGGTGAACCGGGCGGTGTAGCGGATCTCGTCGCCCGCAAGGACCGCGAGCGACGCCGACTCGTGCACCCGCCGCGACAGCGCCGCCAGGTGCGGGGCGGCGACGTCCGGCAGTGTCGTCCGGGACAGTGCCGGGAAGCCGAGGCCGAGGACGCGCGGGGTGAGCCGGAAGACCCCGCTCTGTGCGGTGACGTACCCGAGGTGCTCCAGGGTGATCAGCGCGCGCCGGGCGGTCGCCCGGGCCAGCCCCGTGGCCCGGGCGACCTCCGTGAGCGTCAGCGCGGAGCGTCCCTCCCCGAACGAGGTGATCACCGTGAGACCGCGGGCCAGCGACTCGACGAACTCCCGGCCCAGTTCCTGCTTGGAGGCGCCGGTCCAGGCGGCGAGCCCGGACGGGTCGGCGGGCGCGGCAGGCTCGGCGGGCGGTGCCTCGCGCAGCTCCCGCTCCATCGCGTCGACCGACGTGCGCAGCCGCGGCAGCAGGGCGTCCCGCAGGCCGGCCGCGGTGTGCCGACTGGTGTGGCTCACCACGCTGACGACACAGGCGATACGGCCGTCCGGGTCCCGTACGGGCACGGCGAGGGCCACAAGACCCGGCTCGATCAGCTGGTCGTCCAGTGCCCAGCCCTGCTTTCGGGCCGCCGCCGTACGCTCCTCGAAGTCGTCGCCCAGGGTGCCGCCTCGGCGCCGTCCCGAGGACCTTTCGCCCCTGTCGTCGTCCTCCAGCGGGCGGCTGCGGGCCGGAACCGCCGGAAAGCCGCGGTCCTCGGGGTCCGCCGCCCGCCGCTCGCGCCACCGCTGCCACTCGGCCGCATCCCATTCGGTGGCGAACAGCGGGCCCGGCGCGGTGCGTTCGGCGGGCAGCAGGTCGCCGATGCGGAAGCTCAGGGACATGGCGCGGCGCCGGGTCGCCTGGTGGATGAAGCGGATCCCGTCCCGGTCGCCGACGGCGAGGGACACGGACTCGTCCAGCTCGTCGGCGAGCGCGTCCGCCTGGGCGTGCAGCAGCTTCGGCAGCCGCAGCGCGGCCAGATACGCGTTGCCCAGCTCCATCAGCCGTGGTGCGAGTACGGCGTCCCGGCCGTCCAGTCGTACGTACCCCATGCGCGCCAGCGTCGCCGTGATCCGGTCGACGGTGGACCGGGCGAGCCCGCTGGCCCGCTCCAGGCCGCTGAGGCTGGCCCTCCCGTCGGCCTCCGTGAGCCGCCGCAGGACGGTGATGCCGCGGGTGAGCGGAGCGACGGCCTCGGCGGGTACGGCGGTGCTGTCGGGGGCCGCGGTGACGTTCGGGGACATGCGCTCACGGTAATGCCGCGCCCGCCACGTCCGCCGAGAGACGTACGCCGCCCGGTGGCCGCGCGGAGCACGTGTGCCGAGCCCTCCGCCGTCCTCGTGCCGAGCCCCCCGTCCTCGCCCCTGTCCCCGCCCCGTCCTCGCCCCGTCCTCGCCTGTCCCCTCGACTCAACGCCGCGACACCTGGACCCGGTAGTCCCCGGAGGGGTCCGCCGCGATGACCGTGATGGTGATTCCTCTGGCCGGGTCCTTGAAGGACTCGTCGGCTATGAAGGGGGCGTCCGACAGTTCGGCGTGGACGTTGGGGCTGCGGGTGCAGCCGCCGCTGTCGCGCGTGGAGTCGAACACGTTGATGGGCCCGTTGCCGGTGTCTATGTCCGCGTCGACCTTGTAGATGAGGATGCCGGGGCGGCACACGTCCGCGTCGTTGCCCTCGGGGGTGCGCAGTTCCAGCGCGTACGCCGTGGTGGTGCTGAGGGGCACGACGACGAGCTTGACGCCGCCGGGCCGGGCCAGCGGGGTGAGGGTGTACTCCGCGGTGCCGGGTGCCGAGGCGCAGCGGACCTGGGAGTCGTCCAGCCAGCCGAGCTTCCATTTGTGCCAGGCGAGCAGATCGTTGTCCGCCCCCCAGTCCTCGCTCATGATGTCCCAGTGCCCGACCGCGCCGCCGCCGTCCTGGGTGTAGAGGTCGGGCAGCCCGAAGGTGTGGCCGTTCTCGTGGGGGAGCACCCGGTAGCCGGTCTCCGCGTAGGAGCCGGAGCCGTCGTCCTGGCGGCTGTAGACGAACGACGCGTTGGCCACGGGCACCCCGTCGGCGACCGGCGCCTCGGTGTTGCCCGCGAAGGTCACCGACAGCACGGTGTCCAGGGCGGAGGGGCCCGCGTTCGGGGTGATCAGCACGTTCAGCAGGTCGTACTGGCGGAAGTCCACCTCGGGATCGGCCTCCGCCACTATGTCCTGGACCAGACCGCGGTAGCCGGGGTCGAAGGGTGCGCCGCGTTCGATCCCGTACGCCCCGAAGGGCTTGGGCATCCGGAGCCAGTGGGTGACCGGGGCCTCCGGCCGGTAGTCGAGGCGGCCGTACGAGCTGACCTTGAACCAGTTCTGGGTCTGCGGGAAGAACTCCGCGAGGCGCTCGAGCGCGCTGCCCTGGCCGGGCGCGTCGGAGAAGTCGACCATCAGGGTCAGGGCGCGGACCGTGCCGGTGGAGCGGGAGTAACCGGCCGGGGTCGGGATGCCCTCCGCCATCTGTACGCCCATTCCGCCGCGGATCATGCAGGAGCCGAGCGCCGTGGAGCGGGCCGGTGCGATGGGGCCCGCCGTCGTGGAGCCCGCCGTCAGATGTCCGGTACCGGCGGAGGTGGAGACCGCCAGCGTCAGAACGGTGACCGAGGCGAGCGCGGCGACACGGCGCGGGCGTATCCGGCGGCGGGACGACTGCATACGGGGGCCCTTCGCTCCGCGGCAGCCGCCGGTCTCCGACTGCACCCTTGCGATCACCCTGTGTCGACGGGTTCGGGGGCGCGCGTTGAAGGAGACCGATCGAGCGGTTTACCACCGAAGGGGTGTGACTCAGGTCACATCAAATCTCTTCCGGGTGGGAAATAACCGGGGATGGTTTCCCCGTTTAGCCAGGTGTCCAGCGAAACGGGGAGGGAATCCCCGGATCGCGGGTCACACACGATGAACCATCCGACGATCGACCTCTTGCCTCAAGGAGTACGCCGTGGAGACCGCCGCCCCCGTGCAGCGCCGAGTGCCCCGGCCGCGCGCCGATGCCGTGCGCAACCGGGAGCGGATCGTCACCGCCGCCCGCGAGATGTTCGTCGAGTTCGGCCCGGACGTGCCGCTCGACGAGATCGCCCGCCGGGCCGGCGTCGGCAACGCCACGGTGTACCGCAACTTCCCGGACCGCGATGCCTTGGTGCGGGAAGTCGTCTGCTCGGTCATGGACCGTACGTCGGAGGAGGCCGAGCGCGCGCTCGCCGAGACCGGCGACGCCTTCGAGGCGCTGTCCCGCTTCGTGCACGCCGCCGCCGATGAACGCATCAGCGCGTTGTGCCCGATGGTCTCCAGCACGTTCGACCAGCACCACCCCGATCTGGAAGCGGCAGGTGAACGGATCGAGCAGCTGGTCGCCTCGCTGATGGAGCGCGCCCGCACGGCCGGACAGCTCCGCCCCGATGTGGCCGTCGGCGATCTGATGATCGGCGTGGCCCAGCTCAGCCGCCCGCCCGCCGGAACCGGGTGCATGAGCCTCGACCGCTTCGTCCACCGCCACCTGCAGCTGTTCCTGGACGGGCTGCGGGCCCCGGCCCGCTCCACCCTGCCCGGCACGGCCGCGACCATGGAGGATCTTCGACAGGCCTGACCGACCAGCCGATGACCAGCCGATGAGTTCGGCCTCTTTCACCAGTCACCACTGACGTCAGTCGCCAGTGGCCCGTCACGCGTCACCAGTCACCAGTCACCACCGACGCTGACGCGTCACCAGCGACAGACCACAGACTTCCCGGCCGTCACCGTCGACGAGCCGTGCCCTTTCCCTGACCTTTTTCCGTTACGAAGTACCGAAGTGGGTACCCCCATGTCTGAAACAGCCACGGCAAAGGCGGCGCAGGCCTCCGAGGCCGAAGCCCATTCCAACCGCTGGAAAGCGCTCGTCTTCATCGCGCTCGCCCAGCTGATGGTCGTCCTCGACGCCACCATCGTGAACATCGCGCTTCCGTCCGCCCAGCAGGACCTGGGGATATCGGACGGCAACCGCCAGTGGGTCATCACGGCCTACGCGCTCGCCTTCGGCGGTCTGCTGCTGTTCGGTGGCCGCATCGCCGACCTGTGGGGCCGCAAGCGGACCTTCGTCACCGGTCTGATCGGCTTCGCCGCCGCGTCCGCCCTCGGCGGCGCCGCGCAGGGCGAGGCGACGATGCTCGGGGCCCGTGCCCTCCAGGGCGCGTTCGGCGCGCTGCTCGCGCCCGCCGCGCTCTCCCTCCTGGCCGTGATGTTCACCGATGCCAAGGAGCGCGCCAAGGCGTTCGGCATCTACGGTGCGATCGCCGGTGGCGGTGGCGCCGTCGGCCTGATCCTCGGCGGCTTCCTCACCGAGTACCTCAACTGGCGCTGGACGTTCTTCGTGAACATCCCGTTCGCGATCATCGCGGCGGCCGGTGCGTACTTCGTCATCCGTGAGCCGGCCGGCGGCCGCAACCGTTCGCCGCTCGACATCCCGGGCGTCGTCCTGTCCACCCTCGGTCTGGTCTCCCTGGTCTACGGCTTCACCCGCGCCGAGTCCAACGGCTGGAGCGACTCCACGACGATCGGCATGTTCGTCGCTTCGGCGGTCCTGCTCGCGGCCTTCGTGTTCGTCGAGTCCAAGGTCAAGGCCCCGCTGCTGCCGCTGCGCGTGATCACCGACCGCAACCGCGGCGGCGTGTACCTCTCGCTCGGTCTCGCGATCATCGCGATGTTCGGCCTGTTCCTCTTCCTGACCTACTACCTCCAGATCGTGAAGGGCTACTCGCCGGTCAAGACCGGCTTCGCCTTCCTGCCGATGATCGTGGGCATGATCACGGGCTCCACGCAGATCGGCGCCCGCCTGATGACCCGCGTTCCGGCGCGGCTGCTGATGGGCCCCGGCTTCCTGGCCGCCGCGGTCGGCATGCTGCTGCTGACCCAGCTGGAGATCGGCTCCTCGTACGCGGGGCTGCTCCTGCCGGCCCAGCTGCTGCTCGGCCTCGGCATGGGTACGGCGTTCATGCCGGCCATGTCCCTGGCCACGCTGGGCGTCGAGCCCCGTGACGCCGGTGTCGCCTCCGCGATGGTCAACACCTCGCAGCAGGTGGGTGGCGCGATCGGTACGGCGCTGCTGAACACGATCGCCGCCTCGGCCACCACCTCGTACATCAAGGACCACATCGCCGGTGCGGCCGCCAAGCCGCAGCAGCAGCTGGTCCAGCTGGAGGGCATGGTGCACGGCTACACCAGCGCGATCTGGTTCGCCGTGGGCATCCTCGTGGCCGCCGCGACGATCGCCGCGACCTTCGTCAACGCCGGCCGCCCGGACACCTCCTCGGTCTCCGGCTCGGGTGAGGGCGACGGCGTCGAGGACGAGTTCAAGGTGCCGGTGATCGCCCACTGACACCGGCGGTACCCGCGGCGGTACCCCTTCGGTCTTCGTACGTACGAGGGGTGGGGACGCCTCATACGTACGAACCCCAGGACCTGCCCTGGTTCCGGACTCAGCGGAGCCAGGGCAGGTCCGCGCCCGCCTCCTTCGGCTGGAGTCCCTCGGAGATGATCTGCATGATCTCGCCGAGGGACTTCTGCTGTTCGGGGGAGAGGCGGTCGAAGAGGGCCTGGCGGACGGCCGCGACGTGTCCCGGCGCGGTCTTCCGCAGTACCTCGTACCCCTCGTCGGTGAGGACGGCGAACTGGCCCCGCTTGTCCGAGGGACAGTCCTCGCGCCGCACCCAGCCGCTCTTCTCCAGCCGTGCGATGGCATGCGAGAGGCGGGAGCGCGTGATCTTCGCGCTTATGGCCAGCTCGGTCATCCGCAGCCGCCGCCGTGGTGCCTCGGCGAGCTGGACGAGCAGGCCGTAGTAGATGTGCGGCATGCCCGCGTCGCGCTGGAGCTGGCGGTCGAGGTGATCCTCCAGGAGGGTGACCGCGTGCATGTAGGAGCGCCAGGTGTGCTGTTCGTCCTCGGTGAGCCAGCGTGGCTCCTCTGCGGACGCGGTCGCGGACGTCGACGTTGACGCGGGTGCGGGTGCGGATGCCGTGTTCATGTACCCCACTGTACGAGCCTCCTCCTTGAATATTAAACAAATTGCGCGTAAGCTGTGCGGTGGAAAGCTTGAGACTTCAAATATAGGTTTCGGGCTGCACGCGGCCTTCGTCCAGCGTCGGCCGCCGATCCTCCGAAGGGAGCCGCAGTCATGTCCGCCGCCGCCCAGGAGCGCATGCCCGCGCTCTATCTCAGCCACGGTGCTCCGCCGCTCGCGGACGACCCGATCTGGCCCGGCGAACTCGCCGCCTGGTCGGCGGACCTGCCACGTCCCAGAGCGATCCTCGTGGTCTCCGCTCACTGGGAGGAGGCCCCGCTCGCCCTAGCCGCCACCGAGAGGGTCCCTCTCGTCCACGACTTCTGGGGCTTCCCGGAGCATTACTACCAGGTGCGGTACGACGCTCCCGGCGCCCCCGCGCTCGCCGAGTCGGTCCGCAAGCTGCTGCGCGCCCCCGGCACCCCCGTCCAGGACGTCCCGGACCGCGGCCTCGACCACGGCGCGTACGTCCCGCTGGTGGAGATGTTCCCGGACGCCGACATCCCGGTTCTGCAGATCTCGATGCCGACGCTCGACCCGGTGAAGCTGATGGAGATCGGCCGCAAGCTGGCGCCGCTGCGCGACGAGGGCGTGCTGATCGTCGGCTCCGGCTTCTTCACGCACAACCTGGCGGCCCTGCGCCAGGGCGGCATCCCCTCCTGGTCGGTCGAGTTCGACGACTGGGGACACCGGGCTCTGGACACCCGTGACTGGGACGCACTGCTCGACTTCACCCGCAAGTCCCCGGCCGGCCTGCTGGCCCACCCGCGTACCGAGCACTTCGCTCCGCTCTTCGTGACGATGGGCGCGGCGGACGCGACGGGAGAACTCGACGACCAGAAGTCCGTGATCGACGGCTTCTGGCTGGGGCTGGCGAAGCGGTCGGTGCAGTTCGGCTGAACGGCGTACGGCTGCTGGTCGGCGTACGGCTACAGCTCCCTCTCGTACCAGGCCACGTCCCAGTACCGTCCGAACTTGCGGCCCACCTCCCGGTAGGTGCCGACATGCCGGAACCCGAAGCGTTCATGCAGCCGCGTGGACGCTTCGTTGGGCTGGGCGATGCCCGCGTAGGCGCGGTGGAGATCCTCGCCCGCCAGCGCCTCGAAGAGGGCGCCGTAGAGGAGCGTGCCGATGCCACGGCCAGCCGCGTCCGGGGCGACGTAGACGGTCACCTCGACGGAGGTGGTGTAGGCGGGCTTGGCGCGGAAAGGACTGCTGGTGGCGTACCCAAGAATCTCCTGTGAGTCCGCGCCCGTGGCAACCATCAGCCGGTGCGGTCCGTCTTCAGGGTGGGAGAGCAGCCAAGGGCGGCGCTCTTCCGGCGTGAAGGCGGCGGTATCGAATGTGATGGGCGTCTCACGTACATAGTGGTTGTAGATGTCGGTGAGGGCTTTGAGGTCGGCCTCGACTCCCGACCTGACCTGCACCTCTGTACGTTCCGACGGCATCCCGCCTCCCCTCGTGGCCGGACAGGGTACTGCATGATCAGAAAAATCGAAGGGCGGGTTGGGAATTCTGTCCGGATTCCAGTCGTTGTTTCCTTCGGAAGCGGGGCACCCGGAAGGGTGTCACCAGCGCCACAGGACCATCCGTCAGCCCACCATCGCAAGGGAGCACGCATGGCAACCCGTGCCGTCGCCCGTCGTAAGTCCGCCGCCGGCGGGACCGACGCGGCAAGCAGCGTTCGCGCCGTAGGCGGCGAAATCGCCGACCGCGACCTGGTCGGCATGTACCTCGACGAGATAGCCCGTACGCCACTGCTCGATGCCGCCAAGGAAGTCGAACTGTCCCAGATCATCGAGGCAGGTGTCTTCGCGCGGCAGATCCTCGACGGCGAGGAGGAGCCCAGGGCGGAGGCCACTCGCGAGGAACTCGAATCGCTCGTCGCCGACAGCGAGCGGGCCAAGGACGTCTTCATCAAGTCCAACCTGAGGCTCGTCGTGGCCGTGGCGCGCCGCTACCCCCGTAGCGGGCTCCCGCTGCTCGACCTGATCCAGGAGGGCAACGCGGGCCTGGTGCGCGCGGTCGAGAAGTTCGACTACCGCAAGGGCTTCAAGTTCTCGACGTACGCGACCTGGTGGATCCGGCAGGCCATCACCCGCTCGATCGCCGACCAGTCGCGGACGATCCGTCTGCCCGTCCACCTGGTGGAGGAGCTGGGCCGGATCCGGCGAGTGCAGCGCGAGTTCAACCGGGAGCATGGCCGTGAGCCGGAGCCCGCGGAGATCGCGGCCGAGCTGGACTCGAACCCGGCGCGGGTCACGGACGTCCTGGACTGGGCGCGCGACCCGGTCTCACTGAACATGCATGTCGACGACGAGGGCGAGACGCAGTTCGGCGACCTCCTGGAGGACACGTCGGCGGTATCGCCGGAGCAGTCGGTGCTGACGCTGCTGCGCAGCGAGGAGCTCGACGACCTCATCGGCCGCCTCGACCAGCGCACGGCCTCGATCATCAAGATGCGGTACGGCATCGACGACGGCCGGGAGCGCACGCTGACGGAGGTCGGCAAGGAGCACGGCCTCACACGCGAGCGCATCCGCCAGATCGAGAAGCACGCCCTGCTGGAACTGAAGAAGCTGGCCCGGAGCACCGGGTTCGACGCGGCGGCGTAAGGGGTCTTCGGCGGTTGCCCGGCGGTTGCCCGGCGATCGCTCGAGTGCGGCGGAGGGTGCCTGAGGGGTGCGCCTGAGCGGTGCCCGAGTTCCGGAGGGTGCGTGTCGGATCGGTTGCCCGAGGTCTGGGGTGATGGCCCGCGCGGGCTGCCGAGAAGTGCCTGATCGAGGGTCACGGGTCGGGAGTGCCCGATGGCGGTGTCCCTGCTTGCCCGGGGCGGCCGCTTGAGGGCGGCACGGCGGTTGCGGCGGTTGCTCAACGGGTGAGTCGATGTCGCGGCGGTCGCCTGGCGGTGGGCCCAGGCGGTCGGACGGTGGCGGGCCGTGGCTGCCCGACGGTGGTCGTTCGCGGAGGGACGCGGGCCGCGTGTGCCCGGCCGGTGGGCCGGGGGCGGCGACGGCTTGGAAGCGCGGCCCTGCGGCGGCGACGGCTTGGAAGCGCGGCCGGCGGCAGGCTCCCGGCGGCCGACGCCCGCACGACAAGAGGAGCCGAGCCCCGATGGCTTGGAAGTGCGGCCCCACCCGCCGCACACCCCCCGTGCGGCTCGGGTGTCACAGCTTCGGCCGCGCCGCACAGACATGGCGTGTTACGTCGCTTCAACCGGCTGGACCCGGGGCACAAGACCTCCGGGCCCAGGAAATTCGGGGGCCGGGCCGCGAGCCCGCAGCCCCCACCAGAACCACAGTCCCGACGCACTCCCCCCGGCGCCGGGACTCTTCCCGAGCCGAGCTTCGGCGCCACCCCCCCCGGCGCCGAAGCTCGACTCTCCCGAGCCGAGCTTCGGTGCCTCCCCCCCTGGCACCGGAGCTCGGCTCCTTTTGCGGGCACACGCCGACGGGTCGCCCCGAACCTGAACCCCGGGGCGACCCGGATGGCAGATTGTGCCACAGCGGCATAACCTGCCGTCCGTGACCGGTACCAACCGTGCGACCGGCCCTTCCGCCGGCCGCACGTCGAAAGCTTCCGCAGGCGCGTCCCTGATCGAGCGGCGCAAGGCGGCGACCCGGATGGAGATCGCCCGGGCCGCCGCGGGACTCTTCATGGCGGACGGGCTGCGTGCCACCCGCGCCGAGGACATCGCCCGCGCCGCCGGGGTCGCGCCCCGCACCTTCTACCGTTATTTCGCCACCAAGGAGGAGTCGCTCGCCCCCCTCTTCTCGGCGGGCGCCCACAAGTGGGCGGAGGCGGTGCGCGAAGCCCCCGCCGCACTCTCCGTCCCGGACGCCCTGCACCACGCCGTGGTCCGCACCCTGACCCCCGGCGTCGGCGTGTCCCACACCTCCCTGGAGTGGGTCCGCTCCCTCCTGCGCCTCACCGGCACCAACCCGGCGCTCGCGAAGGTGTGGGCGGAGATCTGCCAGGCCGCGGACGGGGAACTGGCGGAGGTGCTGGCGGCCCGGCCCGGGGTGGTGGCCGCCCCGGACTCCCCGGCCGTCCGCTTCGCCGCCGCCGTGGCCGGCGCCGCCGTCCGGGTGGCGGTGGAGAGCTGGGCGGCGGACGACGCACCGGCCGTCGGTCCCCAGGGGCCCGCGGATCTCGCCGTACGCAACCTCGAGACCCTGCGGAACTTCCCGTGGGACGAACTCTGAGCCACCCGGCGCCCGCCCGCACCCGCAGTCAGCGGCTGAGTGACCGGCTGTGTCACCGGCTGTCCGTCGCCCACCCGTCGTCCGCGCCCACCGCCCGGGTCAGTCGTCCCCCCAACTCCCTTACGCACCCCACCAGTTCCGGCGGCTCTTGCACCGTGAACTCACAGTCGACCATGGCGATCCGCACCGCCAGCCACTCCACGGAGTCGCCGGCGGAAGCGCGCAGCCGGCAGCTGTGCTCGTCGATCGGCTCGGGCGCGCCGAGCCAGTTGGGCAGGCGGGCCGCGACGAACTCCGCGGGCGCGGCGAACGTCACCTCGAACTCGTACGTCTCCTGCCGCCGGAACATCGACTGCCGCAGAAACTCCGCCGCGTTCCCCGTAGGCAGCTCCCGCGGCGTGAACCGCGCGCCGGTCGCGAACGGCTCACTGACCCGGTCGACCCGGAACGTACGCCAGTCCTCGCGGTCCAGGTCGTATGCGACGAGGTACCAGCGACGCCCGGTCGAGACCAGCCGGTACGGCTCGGTCTGGCGGCGGGACGGCGTTCCGTCCCCGGAGCGGTAGGCGAACCGCAGACGTTCTCGGCCGGCGATCGACGAAGCCATCACGGTCAGCGTCTCGGGTGCGATGCTCGCGCCGTCGCCGCTGGTGAGCGGGGTGGTGGCGGCCTGGAGCGTGGACACGCGGTGCCGCAGCCGCGACGGCAGCACCTGCTCCAGCTTGGCGAGGGCCCGTACGGACGCCTCGTCCACGCCCTCGACCGCGTGCCCCGCCCCGGCCCGCAGCCCCACCGCGATCGCCACGGCCTCCTCGTCGTCGAGGACGAGCGGCGGCATGGCCTTGCCCGCCACCAGCCGGTATCCGCCGTCGGACCCCTTGGTCGCCTGCACCGGATAGCCCAGCTCCCGCAGCCGGTCGATGTCACGCCGGACGGTACGCCGGGACACCCCGAGCCGGTCGGAGAGCTCACCGCCCGGCCACTCGCGGGGCGTCTGGAGGAGGGAGAGGAGCTGGAGCAGCCTGGCCGGGGTGTCCGTCGTCATGTTTCCCAGAGTGCCGCACATCTAGGACATGATCTGACCTAATGGTGTCCTACCTTCGGAGCATGACCTCCACCGAGACCCCTCTCAACAGCCCGGCCGCCGCGGCCGACCGGCGCCGCTGGTTCGCGCTCGCGATCGTGATGACAGCGGCCTTCATGGACCTGGTCGACGTCACGATCGTCAACATCGCGATCCCGTCGATCCAGCGGGACGCAGGCGCCTCGTGGGGCCAGATCCAGTGGATCACGGCGGGATACGCGCTGGCCTTCGCCGCCGGGCTCATCACCGGCGGGCGGCTCGGCGACATTCACGGCCGCAAGCGGCTCTTCCTCATCGGCATAGGCGGCTTCACGCTCGCCTCGGCGCTGTGCGGCTTCGCCGCGAACCCGGAGATGCTCGTCGCCTCGCGCATCCTCCAGGGCGGAATGGCCGCGATGATGGTGCCGCAGGTGCTGTCGATCGTGCACGCGACCTTCCCGGCACACGAGCGGGGCAAGGTCTTCGGTCTCTTCGGCGCGATCGTGGGGCTCGGCGCCGTCTCCGGTCCACTGCTCGGCGCGCTGCTCACCGAGTGGAACCTCTTCGGCCTTGAATGGCGGCCGATCTTCCTCATCAACCTGCCGGTGGGCGTGGCCGGACTGATCCTGGGCCGTCGGTTCATCACCGAGTCCAAGGCCCCGCGCGCCCTCAAGCTCGACCTCGTCGGCGTCGCCCTCGTCACGCTCGGCCTGCTGATGCTGCTCTACCCGCTGACCCGCGGCCGTGAGCTGGGCTGGCCGCTGTGGGGGCATGTGTCGATGGCGGGCGCGCTGGTCGTCTTCGCGGCGCTGGTGGCGTACGAGAGGCGGAAGACGGCGCGGGACGGGTCGCCGCTGGTCGAGCTGTCGCTGTTCAAGGTGAAGAGCTTCGCGGCGGGCATCGCCGTACAGACCGTCTTCGGTATCGCCCTCGGCATCTTCTTCCTGGTCTGGACGCTCTACATGCAGATGGGGCTGGGGTGGAGCGCGCTGCGGGCGGGCCTGACCGGGGTGCCCTTCTCGATCGCGGTGTCCGCGGCGGCGGGCATGTCGGTGCAGCTGCTGGTCCCGCGCTTCGGGCGCAAGGTGCTGCAGGCGGGCGCGCTGCTCATGGCCCTCGGCGTGCTGCTCTACATCTGGGAGTCCGACCGTTACGGGATGGCCATCGCCTCCTGGCAGATGGCTCTTCCGCTGGTGGTCATGGGCGCGGGCATGGGCTTCATCGTGGCCCCGCTGACGGACGCGGTGCTGTCGGAGGTCCCGCGCGAGCACTCCGGCTCGGCCTCGGGCCTGATCAACACGGTCCAGCAGATGGGCAACGCGCTGGGGCTCGGTCTGGTCTCGGTGGTCTTCTTCGGCGAGATCGGCGACCGTCTTACCCGGGCCCAGGTGGGGCCGGCCTTCGCACACGCCTTCCAGCACGCGCTCGGGTGGGTGGCGGTGGTGCTGGCGGTCATCTTCCTGCTGATGTTCGCGCTGCCGAAGCGGCCGGCGCAGCACGTGGAGGGGGCCGGGGCCGCGGACACCCTGGGGGAGAAGGAGCCGGTGCTCGTCCCCTGACCCAGGGTTCTCATCCCTGATTTCGGGGTCTCACCACCACCGCGGAAGCGGGTCGCGCCTGAGCGCGGCCCGCTTCTCCTTCTTCCCAGACCTCTTTCCTGCTTCGATCTCCAGCGTTCGATCTCCAGCGTTCGATCTCCAGCGTTCGACCTCTTGTCTTCGAGCCTCTTGTCTTCGAGCCCCGTGCCATGGGTCTCTCGCCTTCACACAGTCAGACGCCCGTTTGTGCCCACATCGCGCCCGAACCTGTTTACTTTCCGGAAATCCGCGCGTAGCCTCCGATTGAAACCACAGGTTCGGGCATGAAGCGGAGGCGAACGGACATGTACGCACCGGAGCGGCAGCAGGAGATTCTCCGGCTCGCCCGTGACGGCGGGCGGGTGGATGTCGTATCCCTGGCGGAGGAGTTCCAGGTCACCGCGGAGACCATCCGCCGCGATCTGAAGACCCTCGACCGCGCCGGCCTCCTCCGTCGCGTGCATGGCGGTGCCATACCGGCCGGGCGCCTCGACTTCGAGCCCGACCTCGCCGAGCGCGAGAGCACGGCCGCCGACGAGAAGGACCGCATCGCCGAAGCCGCCCTCGCCGAGCTGCCGGCCGACGGCACGATGATCCTCGACGCCGGATCGACCGTCGCCCGCCTGGCCGGGGCGCTGCCCCTGGACGCGACGCTCACCGTCGTCACCCACAGCCTGCCCATCGCCGCCCGCCTCGCGGACCACCCCGGCATCCAGCTCCACCTGGTCGGCGGGCGCGTCCGGCACCGTACGCGGGCCGCCGTGGACGCCTGGGCCCTGCGCGCGTACAGCGAGATCCGCGCCGACGTCCTGTTCGTCGCGGCCAACGGCTTCTCCGCCGAGCACGGACTGACCACCCCCGACCTCGCCGAGGCCGCCGTCAAGCGCGCGGCCGTCCGTGCCGCACGCCGCGTGGTGCTGCTCGCCGACTCCTCCAAGCACGGCCAGGAGCACTTCGCCCGCTTCGGCGACCTCGGTGATGTGGACCTGCTGATCACCGACAGCGGGTTGAGCCCCGAAGACGCCACCGCCATGGAGCGCGGCGGCACGGAAGTAGTGCGCGCATGATCCTCACCGTCACCCCGAACCCCTCCCTCGACCGTACGTACGAGGTCCCGTCGCTCGACCGCGGCGAGGTCATCCGGGCCACCGGCGAACGCATGGACCCGGGCGGCAAGGGTGTGAACGTGTCCCGGGCCGTCGCCGCGGCCGGACAGCGGACCGTCGCCGTGCTCCCGCTCGGCGGCGCGCCCGGCGCCTTCGTCGCCGCACTGCTCGACGCCCAGGGCATCGACGTGGCGCCGGTCCCGGTCGCCGGAGCCACCCGCTCCAACATCTCCGTCGCCGAACCCGACGGCACACTCACGAAGATCAACGCCCCCGGGCCGGAACTCACGCCCGCCGAGGCCGAGTTGCTCCTGGAGACGGTCCGTGAGCAGTACCGGGCCGGCGACACCACCTGGATCACCTGCTGCGGCAGCCTCCCGCGCGGCCTCGCCCCCTCCTGGTACGCCGACCTGGTCGCCCGGGCCCACGCGGCCGGCGCCCGGATCGCGCTGGACACCTCAGGACCCGCCCTGCTGGAAGCCCTCCGCGAGCGGCCCGACGTCGTCAAGCCCAACGCGGAAGAACTCGCCGAGGCGGTCGGCCGCCCCCTCGCCACCGTCGGCGACGCCGTCAAGGCCGCCGAAGAACTGCGCGGTCTCGGCGCCGGCGCCGTACTGGCCAGCCTCGGCGCGGACGGGCAACTGCTCGTCGACGCCTCGGGCACCTGGTTCGGCAGCGCACGCGTCGACGCCGTACGCAGCGACGTGGGCGCCGGCGACTCCTCCCTCGCCGGCTTCCTCATCGCCGGCGGCAGCGGAGCCGACGCCCTCGCCTCCGCCGTCGCCCATGGCGCCGCCGCCGTACAGCTGCCCGGCAGCGTGATGCCGAAGCCGGCCGACCTCGACCCCTCCGCCGTGACCGTCACGGCAGAGGTGCCCGTGGACCGCGTACTGACGGAGCCGGTGTCATGAGCGCCCCGGCCCTGAAGCGGCGGGGATTCCCCAGCCCCGCCCGCAACCGCACCACCCCCCTCGGCGCATGTGACACTCCCCGGATTTCCGTCACATACGAACGCAACACCCCCGTCCCCACCTGTGCCCACCAGTCCCCCCGGGCCATACGCGTGCGAAGGAGCCCGCGATGAGCGAGATGATCACCGCGGACCTGGTCGACCTCGACCTGTCCGCCCAGACCAAAGAGGCGGCGGCACGTGCCCTCGCCGAGCGGATGGTGGCGAAGGGCCGGGTGACCGACCTGGACGGCTTCCTCGCCGACGTCGCCGCCCGCGAGGCGCAGATGCCGACCGGCCTCGACGGCGGCATCGGCATCCCGCACTGCCGCAGCGAACACGTCACCGAGCCCACGCTGGCCTTCGGACGCAGCGCGGCCGGGATCGACTTCGGCGCGCCGGACGGCCCCGCCGACCTGATCTTCCTGATCGCCGCCCCGGCAGGCGCGGACGACGCCCACCTCACCATCCTCTCCTCCCTCGCCCGGCAGCTGATGAACGCCGAGTTCACCTCCGCACTGCGGGCCGTGGACGACGCGGCCGCCGCCGCCGCACTCATCCGCGGCGACGAGACCCCGGCCGCCGGCACCTCCGAGAACTCCGTGGCGGAGCCGATTGCGGCGGCCTCCGCCGGCACCGCCACGGAGGGCACGGCCCCGGTGCCGGGCGCGACCGTCGACGACGGTTCCGCCCCGGCGCCGGGCGCCGCCGCCACCGACGGCGCACCGAGCGACAACGACGCGCGTCCCTTCCGTGTCGTCGCCGTCACCTCCTGCCCCACCGGCATCGCGCACACCTACATGGCGGCCGAGTCGCTGGAGAACGCGGGCCGCGAGGCGGGCATCGACATCGTCGTCGAGACACAGGGCTCGGCCGGCTTCACCCGCCTCGACCCGGCCGTCATCGCGGCGGCGGACGGCGTGATCTTCGCGCACGACGTACCCGTACGGGACAAGGACCGGTTCGCCGGAAAGCCCACCGTCGACGTCGGAGTGAAGGCCGGAATCAACCGTCCCGCCGCACTCCTCACCGAGGTCCGCGGCAAGGCCGAGCGCGGCGAGGTGACCTCCGGGTCGGCCGCCGCCACACCGGTCGAGCGCGGCGGCGAGTCGGGCGAGGGCTACGGCACCAAGCTGCGCAAGTGGCTGATGAGCGGCGTGAGCTACATGGTTCCGTTCGTCGCGGCCGGCGGTCTGCTGATCGCCCTCGGCTTCGCGATCGGCGGCTACAAGATCAACAAGGCGCCGTCGGTCATGGACCACTTCCTGTGGACCCAGGCGGACAGCTGGGGCGCGCTGTTCTTCCAGATCGGCGTCGTGTCCTTCGGCTTCCTCGTCCCGGTCCTGGCCGGCTACATCGCGTACGGCATGGCGGACCGGCCGGGTCTCGTGCCCGGCTTCGTCGGCGGCGCGATCTCCCTCACCATCAACGCGGGCTTCCTCGGCGGCCTGGCCGCCGGTCTCATCGCCGGTGGTGTGGTGATCGGGATCCAGAAGGTCAAGATCCCCGCGGCCCTGCGCGGCGTCATGCCGGTGGTGGTGATCCCGCTGATCTCCGCGGCGATCGTCGGATTCCTGATGTTCGTCGTGATCGGCAAACCCATCGCCTCGGCCCAGAAGGGCATGACCGACTGGCTGAACGGCCTCACCGGCACCAACGCCGTCCTGCTCGGCGCGCTGCTCGGCCTGATGATGTGCTTCGACCTCGGCGGCCCGGTCAACAAGGTCGCGTACACCTTCGCCACCGCCGGTATCGCGGTCGCCGGCCCCAGCGACTCGGCGATGAAGATCATGGCCGCGGTGATGGCGGCCGGCATGGTTCCGCCGCTGGCCATGGCCCTGGCAACGACCGTACGCGGCAAGCTCTTCACCCAGACCGAGCGCGAGAACGGCAAGGCCGCCTGGGTCCTCGGCGCCTCCTTCATCACCGAAGGCGCGATCCCGTTCGCGGCGGCGGACCCGCTGCGCGTCATCCCCTCGGCCATGGCGGGCGGTGCGGTCACCGGCGCCCTGTCCATGACGTTCGGCGCCACGCTGCGCGCCCCGCACGGCGGCATCTTCGTGGTCCCGCTGATCGGCAACCCGCTGCTGTACCTGGTCGCCATCGCGGCAGGTGTCTGCGTCTCCACCGCCCTGGTGGTCGCCCTGAAGGGCATGCGCAAGCAGAGCCCCGACGACGTCACCAAGGAGGCCGCACAGGCGCCGATACCGGCCAAGACCGACTCCAAGCAGCCGGTCGCGGCCTGAGCGACATCCGCTGAGCACAGTCGGCCGCAGCCCCGCCGAGAACGGGAGCTGCGGCCGACTGTTTTGCCCCTGTTGGCAGGGATATGCGATCGGCCGATTGCCCCCCTTGCGGCCGCGGTGAACCCTTCGCCGGACCTGCGAGATAGGTCACGGTCCGGGGCTGAAGCGGCGGGCCGTGGTGTCTACTGGAACTCATGCCCGAGCACGCGTCGATCCTCCAACTGACCGGTGTGACCGTCCTCGCCCTGGCCATGGGCGTCTGGATCGCCGGCCTGATACGCCTGTTGCGTGCCCCACGCGCCCCCCGTGCCCCACGCGGCGGGCACGGAGTACGGCACCGCGGCGCCCACCGCCGCCGCGACGTGCTGCGGGCACTGCCCCGCCAGCGCCAGGCGGGCCCCGCGCTGGAATCCGTCGACCTGACCCCGGCCGAACGCGACGCCTTCGCCGGTCTGGTACGCCAGTTCAGCGACGGCCGCTCTTAGGGCGCGTCGGTCGCGCAGGTCTCGTAGACAAAGGCCCCGTAGGCAAAGGCGCTGTCGGCAAAGGCGCTGTCGGCAAAGGCGCTGTCGGTAAAGAAGCCCACCGGCGTCGGCTTCGCGGCCTCAGCCCAGCGTCGCCGCCCGCCGCTCCATCGCCTCGCGTGCCGCCTCCTCCGACGCGTACACCTCGCACATGTGCCGCCCGTCCGGCGTCGCCGTGTGCTCGACCTCCCACAGGGACAGCTCACGTCCGTCACGGAGCAGGAACGCGTGCTCGTAGAGCGAGAAGCACAGCCTCATCTGGCCGGCCCGGCACGGGCGCCCGAAGGCCTGGGTGATCTGGTGCGCGAACGCCGAGCCGAGCAGCAGCGAGGCGAGGTCCGCGTCCGGCGGATCCGGGTTCTCCGCACGGCGCAGCAGCCGACGCGCGTGGTCCGCGGAGTTCTCGGGCAGGTAGGCGTGGCGCGGCTCGGGGATCGGCGACAACTGCACCAGCACCGGCAGTTCGAAGTCCGGGGCGTCCGGCGGCAGCGGCAGCCGGGCCGTGGCCGCCAGCAACTCCTCCTCGTCCACGTACACCTCGTGCTGCGGATGGCTGCCGGGCGCCGTGTTGTGCACCAGCTCCCACAGCGTGACCGCCGAGCCGTCGGCGAGCAGCCAGGTGTGCCGGTACGTCTCCCGGTGCAGCCCCGCGCTGTGGTGCGCGGAGTGCAGCGAACTGTCGTGCGCCAGCGCGCAGTCGAGCCGCCATATCGTCTCGTCGGGCAGCTCGAACGAGTTCAGCGCACGGCCGAGGAGTCGCGCGAGATGCTCCTCCGGAGACTCGGGCGACTCGGGTGGTTCGTACGCTGCTGTCTCGTACGGAACGCTCAAGGCTTCTCCCGGCGTTGCTGCATGTCACCTTGTGGGTGCATACCGTAGCCCCTCGGTCGGACATCGTGCCCACGAACCGAGAAAACGTGTGGACGGAAAACGGGCGGGCCATGCGGCAAGTTCCCGCACGGCCCGCCCGAACGTCCGCCCCGCCCCGAAGCGGCCCTCAATAAGCCCTGGTCAGACGGCACTTCCGGCGGTCCACGCGCTCCACGACATATTCCAGCCGTTCAGACCGTTGTCCGGCGCGACCGTCTTGTCGGGGGAGTTCTTCACCGTCACGACGTCCCCGACGAGCGAGTTGTCGTAGAACCACTTCGCGACCGTGTCGCCCTGCGCCCCCTGCACATCGGCGAGACCGACACAGCCGTGGCTGGTGCCCTGCCTGCCGAAGGGCGGGTTGCCGCGGTTGTACCAGTAGTTGCCGTGGATGAAGGTTCCGGAGCTCGTCAGACGCATCGCGTGCGGCACGTCCGGGATGTCGTACTCGCCGCCGTAACCGACCGTCGAGCCGTTCATCCGCGTCTGCGCGAACCTCTCGGAGATCACCATCTGCCCGTTGTACGTGGTGTGCTGCGGGCTGCCCGCCGAGATCGGGACCGACTTGACGGTCTTGCCGTCCCGCACCACTGTCATGGTCTGCGTACTGACATCGACCGTCGACACCTGGGAACGCCCGACGGTGAAGGTGACCGTCTTCTTCTGCACCCCGAAGACGCCGTTCGCGCCCTCGACCCCGTCCAGGTCGATCTTCATCGTGACCTTGGAACCGGCCTTCCAGTACGCCTCGGGCCGGAAGTCGAGCCGCTGCGCCCCGAACCAGTGCCCGACCACCCGCTGCCCGCTGCTCGAACTGACGGTGATGTGCGACTGCACGGCCTTCTTGTCGCCGATCACCTTGTCGAAGTTGAAGGAGACCGGCATCCCGACACCGACCGTGCTCCCGTTGTCGGGTGTGTACGTGCCGATGAAACTGTTGGCCGAATTGACCGTGGTGAAGATCGAGTTGGCGGCCGCGGTGCGGTTGCTCGCGTCCTTGGCGGTGGCGGAGATCTGGTACTTCACCCCGCGGTCCAACTGCTTGGCGGGCTTCCAGCTCTTCCCGTCCGCGGATATCGCCCCCGACACGGCCGTACCGGCGCCCGCCACCGTCATCTTCACATCGGTCAGCTTCCCGTCACTGACCTTCACACCGGTCGCGTTGATCGACGCGCCCGTCGAGCCGTCCTTCGCCGAAATGGTGATCTTCGCGGTGGACGTGTTGCCCGAGCCGCTGCCGCTCTTGCCGTCCCCCTTACCGACGTTGGCGTCGGCGCTGCCACCGCAGGCGGTGAGACTGAGAGCGCCGACCACGAGGGCGGCACAGGCCACCACTGCGCGCCGTGCTGCGATGTTCGGCGTTGCCACGGGCTTCTCCAGATGGTCGTGAGGGGCGGGACGGGCGTGCCGCGTGCTCCGCGCGGTACGCCGAGAAAGAGCGAACGCCGCGAGGAAGGGTTCCCACCGCTTCCGGTGAACGCCATCGCGTGACAGAACCGGGACAATCGCCCACCCCCTCGGAGGTCCTCCCCCGGGGGCCCCTCCCCCCTCCCCCCGCCGCTCCCTCCGGGCCCCCTCCCCTCCCCGCCCCCACCGCCCGACCACTACCGGCTCCCGTACAGCTCCCCGTACGAAGGCCACGTCCCGCCCGGACCGTCCGCCGACTCGGCCGCCCGTACTGCTCGGACGATCGCCCGCGTCACCACGTCCGCGCCCGCCGCCAGCACCTCGTTGAGCGCCAGGGGGCTGTCGGAGGGCAGCGGGTGGGCGCCGGTCGCCAGCGTGAACACCGTGTCGCCGTCGCTGAGCAGATGCACCGGCCGCACGGCCCGCGCGATCCCGTCGTGTGCCGTGCCCGCGAGCTTCTGCGCCTGCGCCTTGGTGAGCTCGGCGTCGGTGGCCACCACCGCGAGGGTGGTGTTCAGCGGAGGCGGCGCGTTCTTCGCGGCCGTCTCGGCCAGCCGCCGCCGGGCGGCCTCGTGGACCCCGTCCGCCGGATACACGACACGTCCCTGGAACAACTCCCCGTACAGCACCCCCGTTTCCGGATCCACCGTCGAACCCGCCGCGTTGGCCACCACCAGCGCGGCCACCGTGATTCCCGAGCCGAGCACCGTGCTCGCCGTGCCTACCCCGCCCTTGACCTGCCCGACCACCGCTCCCGTACCGGCGCCCACGCATCCCTCCGGCACGGGGGCGCCCGGCTCGCTCGCGGCGGCGGCCTCCACCGCGGCCCGCCCGGTGGCCGCGTCCGGCCGCGCCCGGAAGTCTCCGCCACGGCCCAGGTCGAACACACAGGCCGCCGGCACGACCGGCACGACATGCGCCGGGTCCGGGCCGACGCGCACTCCGCGCCGCTGCTCCTCCAGCCAGGCCATCACGCCCGACGCCGAGTCCAGCCCGTATGCGCTGCCGCCGGTCAGTACGACCGCCTCGACCCGCTGCACCAGATTGCGCGGGTCCAGCGCATCGGTCTCCTTGGTGCCGGGTCCGCCACCGCGTACGTCCACGGCCGCGACGGCGCCGCCCTCGGGGGCGAGTACGACCGTGGTCCCGGTGAGCCAACCGCCGCCGGTCCGCGTGGCGTGCCCCACGCGCAGGCCCGCGACATCTGTCAGAGCGTCAACTGTCATGGGGCCAGTCTTCCTGCGCCCCCGGCCTTCGTTATGCCGTTGTCGCCGCTCTGCCCTTCTGCCGCGCGGCCATGCGTACCGTCAGCATCACCCCGCTCGCCACCGCCCCCGCGGACACGATCCCCGCGCCGAGGACCGCCCACTCGCCCAGGAACGTGCACACGATCACCAGCAGCGCGGCCGTCGGCAGCACGAGTTGCTGGGCGATACCCACCTTGAAGTAACGGGAGTGCAGCACCCATACGGTGAGGAGGTAGAGCGCCGTCGGCAGGGTCACCGCGGCGGACGCGGTCAGTGTCGAGACGTGCGCCTTGCCGACCGCCTCCTCGACGGCGACCTCCAGTCCCGCGCCGATCGCCGCCGCCGAGCCGAAGATCAGGTAGTGCCCGTATCCCCACAGGAAGCTCTCCCTGTTGGACCGCAGATGGCCGTGGATCGGTACCACGAAGTAGATCCACCACGCGGCGAAGACGATCAACAGCCCGCCGATCGCGATGGGCAGCAGCTCGCCCAGCGCGTTGTGCTCGTCCACGGCCGACTTCACGGCGACCGTGGCCGCGGCGATCGTCTCGCCCAGCACGATGATCGTGAACAGGCCGAAGCGCTCGGCGATGTGATGCGGGTGCCAGGACGTCGTGAAGTCCTTCTCCGCGTACACCGGAACGCTCAGCTCGAGCAGCGCCATCACCAGGAAGACCCACGGGCGCGCGTGCTCCGGCAGGACCAGCAGGCCCAGCCAGCCGACCTGGCACAGGAACACGCCGCCCGCGTACCGCAGTGCCATGGTTCTCTCGGCTCCCCGGCCGGCCCGCGCCGCGCGCAGCCACTGCGCGATCATGGCGAACCGCATGATCGCGTAGCCGAGCCAGACGACCAGGAAGTCGTGCTCCTCGAACGCCTTCGACACCCCTGCCGCGAGTACCAGGACCCCGGCGATCTGCACCAGGGTGACGATCCGGTAGAGCGCGTCGTCGTTGTCGTAGGCGGAGGCGAACCAGCTGAAGTTCATCCACGCCCACCAGATGGCGAAGAAGATCATCGCGTAGTTGAGGATGCCCTGGCCCGAGTGCCCCGCGGCGACGGCGTGGACGAGCTGGACGCCCGCCTGGGCGATCGCCACGACGAAACACAGGTCGAAGAACAGCTCCAGCGGTGATGCGACGCGGTGGGCCTCGCCGCGTCCGCGGGCGGTCATGGGGCGCAGCGGGCTGAGCGGGGTCGGTCGGGCCGGGGGAGTGGGTTCCGCGGCCGACGGGGGAGGAGGGGACGAGGTCATGGGGCCAAGCACAGCAGAAGGACGCCGGGAAGTCGGCGTGTGCCCCGCCGATCGCCGGGCGCTCCGGCACCGGCTGACGTCCGGCCCCGTACTCTGGAGGCATGACTACCGCCCCCGAACCCAGTGTCCCCAAGGCCGCGCTGATCTTCGACGACCCGCTGAGCCAGCAGTCCTCGGACGACACGGACCGTGGGTGGGGCGAGCGGCCCGGCGTCGACAGCGACAGCGCGGCCGACCTGAAGCGCTTCCTCGACGAGAAGCCGCCCCACCACATCTGAGCGCGGGCCCGCACTCCCCGGGCCCTGGCCTTGGCGCCGGCCCGGATTCTCCTCGTCAGTCCTGGCTGTGTCCGGGCCCGCGCTGGGCCACCAGGGCGTCGCGTATCTCCTTGAGTACTTGCAGCTCGGTCACCTCGATCACCTCCTGCATGCCCGCCTTCGCCTTGCGACGGGCCTCCATGCGGGCCAGGTACTTGGACATCGGCAGGACCATCAGGAAGTAGACGACGGCCGCGGTGATCACGAAGCTGAGCGTCGAGCTGAGCACCGTGCCCCACATGATCGGTATGCCCTTGGTGACCGTGCCGTCCTTCGCCACCTGGCAGGGGGCCCTGAAGCACGAGCTGTACTTGTCGAGGTCCTTCGTGCCGAACGCGCCCACCAGGGGGTTGATGATCCCCTTCACCACCGAGTTGACGATGTTGGTGAAGGCGGCGCCGATGACCACCGCCACTGCCAGGTCGACGACGTTTCCGCGCATCAGGAAGGCCTTGAAGCCCGCCAGGACGCCCGTCTCCTTCTTCTCGCTCACCAGAGGGCCCCTCTACGCCTGCACAAGTTGTGGAACAAACAGCTCCGCAACCTACGTCAGGGAGTCCCGCGTCTGTCCAATCGGGTGACACCGAGAAGGAACCTGATACCCGGACGGCGAGGCCTTTCAGCAGGTTCGGCACAGGGTCACCGCCAGCCGTGAGGTCGTGCTCGCTCCGGCCAGTCGCGCCGCCGTTGCCCGGGGTACGGAGAGGACGACCAGGGCGCCGCTCTCGGCCATGCCCTCGCCGGTGTCCGGCACCTCGGTCACGCGGGCCGCGGTCGCCACCACCCGGGTCTCACCGCCGCTGTCCGCCGCGACCACGTCGATCCGGTCGCCGGGCCGCAGGAGCCGCACGGTGGCCGCGTCCGCGATCCGCACCGGTGCCGTGACCGTCCGGACCGTGCGCCCCCGCCGTACGGGGTCCGCCTCCGAGGCCGCGTGAGCGGGCGGGCCCGGGTCCGGGTGTCCGCGCGACCGTCCCGGGTCCTGCGGGCCCGCCGCCACCAGCGCGGCCGCCGTGACCGCCAGTCCCGCGGCCACGGCGCGCTGCCGGTGCCGCGCGAGACGGCGCAGTCGGTACCGCCCGCCGCGCACCCGCAGGGGAGCGAAGTGCGGCACCTCACAGGTCGGAGGCGCTTGTGTGCCGGGCGGGCGGGAGACGGGGGAGAAGTGGGTGTGCGAGAAGGGCTGAGCCATGGTGACCACCACCTGCGACGAGAGATCGGCTTGCGATCCCACGATGAGGCTTCGCGGCGGATCCTGCCGGAGCCCGTGGACTACCGACGAGTTGTGGACAACTCGCTCACCCGAACGGGAAGTTCCGCCCGCCCGAACCCCCTGCTACGCCCGCCCGAACCCCCTGCTACGGCAGCCCGAACCCCTGCTACGGCAGCTCGAACCCCGGATCCATGCCGCCGAGCGCCGTCGTGCACAGGCAGTCCCGCGCGTCGTTCGCCGGCAGGGCCGCCACCGCGTCGAACAGCACATCCCGCAGCCGGTCCACGTTCGAGGCGAACACCTTCAGGACGTCCTCGTGCGAGACGCCCTGACCGGTCTCGGCACCCGCGTCGAGGTCGGTGACCAGCGTCAGCGACGTGTAGCACAGCTCCAGTTCACGGGCGAGCGCGGCCTCGGGATGCCCGGTCATGCCCACCACGGACCAGCCCTGCGCCTGATGCCACAGTGATTCGGCGCGGGTGGAGAACCGCGGTCCCTCGACCACGACCAGCGTGCCGCCGTCCACCGGTTCCCAGTCGCGGCCGCGCGCCGCCGCCAGCGCGGCCTTGCGGCCGACGGGGCAGTACGGGTCGGCGAGCGAGACGTGCACGACGTTCGGCACGCTCCCGTCGGGCAGCGGCAGCCCGTCGAAGTACGTCTGGGCACGGGCCTTCGTACGGTCCACCATCTGGTCCGGCACGAGGAGTGTGCCGGGCCCGTACTGGGCGCGCAGGCCGCCCACCGCGCACGGTCCGAGCACCTGGCGCGCGCCGACGGAGCGCAGCGCCCACAGGTTGGCGCGGTAGTTGATGCGGTGCGGCGGCAGATGGTGGCCGCGGCCGTGGCGGGGGAGGAAGGCGACCCGCCGGCCGGCGATCTCGCCGAGGAAGAGGGAGTCGCTGGGCGGCCCGTACGGGGTGTCGATCTGGACCTCGGTCACATCGTCGAGGAAGGAGTAGAAGCCCGAGCCGCCGATGACACCGATCTCTGCGTTCGCCATGACCAGCACCCTAGCTGGCGCCGAAACACCGAAGACCCCGCCGTCGCAGGACGGCAGGGTCTCGGGAGAAAAGCCTTAGGCGGCGGTGCTGCCCGCCGACGAGGATCCCGTCGACGACGCCTTCGAGTCCGACGAGGACGTAGAGCTCGACGACTTCGAGTCCGACGACGCCTTCGAGTCGGACGACGACGAAGAACCCGACGACTTCGCGGACGAGGCCGGGCTGCTGCTCGAGGACGAGCCGCGGCTGTCGTTGCGGTAGAAACCGGAGCCCTTGAAGACGATGCCGACCGCGGAGAACACCTTCTTCAGGCGGCCGGCGCAGCTGGGGCACTCGGTCAGGGCATCGTCAGTGAACTTCTGCACCGCCTCGAGGCCCTCGCCGCACGCGGTGCACTGGTACTGGTAGGTCGGCACTTGTCTTCCTCCTGGCACTCTCACTCAGTGAGTGCTAACGACGGTCCATAGTGACGTATTCCCCGCGATCAGTCCACCGTCACCGGCACTCGGTGACCGACGCCACGTGCGACCGTGCGGCCCGCGGGCCGGTGCGCGAGCCGTGAACGCAAGCACACGAGGGTCGCGAGCGCCAGCACCGTACCGGCCATCGGGACCAGGAATCCGGCGCCGTCCCACAGCCGGTCCTCCAGCTGGCCGGCGACCGTGACGGCCGCCGCCTGGCCGAGCGCGACCGCGCCGGTCAGCCAGGTGAAGGCCTCGGTGCGCGCGGTCGCCGGGACCAGGTCCTCGACCAGCGTGTAGCCGGTGATCAGGGCGGGCGCGATGCACATGCCCACGAGGAGGCCGATTCCGGCGAGTACGACCACGGAGTGGGCGGTCCACAGGCCGGAGGCGGCCAGGGCGAGGGCCGCGTACCCGATGACCAGGCGGCGCTGCGGGGCGATCTTCCAGGCGATGGCGCCGCAGACGATGCCGGAGAGCATGTTGCCGGCCGCGAAGGTCCCGTACAGGACGCCGTTCAGGCCTGGCTCGCCGATCGACTCGGAGAACGCGGCGAGCGACACCTGCATGCCGCCGAAGACCGAGCCGATGCCCAGGAACGTCACGATCAGAACGCGCACTCCGGGGACGCGCAGGGCGGAGGCGTGCTCCACGCGCGCGTGCCGGTCGGGGGCGACAGCGGGCTGGGTGCTCTTCTGCGCCGCGAACAGCAGACCGCCGACGAGGGTCAGGGTGGCCTCGGTGAGCAGGCCCGCGGCCGGGTTCACGGCGGTGCACAGGGCGGTGGCCAGCAGCGGGCCGAGGACGAAGGTCAGCTCGTCGGTGACGGACTCGAAGGCGGCCGCGGTGGTCATCAGGGGCGAGTCCTGGAGCTTCACGCCCCACCGGGCACGCACCATGGGCCCGACCTGCGGCACCGAGGCGCCGGTCGGGACGGCGGCGGCGAACAGTGCCCACAAGGGGGCGCCGGTCAGCGCCAGCGCCGTCAGGGAGAGGCCCGCCAGGGTGTGCACCAGGACACCGGGGAGCAGGATCGCGCGCTGCCCGTGGCGGTCGGCGAGACGGCCGCTGTAGGGGGCGAACAGGGCCATGGAGACGCCGGTGGCGGCCGCCACGGCGCCGGCGGCCCCGTACGAGCCGGTGGTGTGCTGGACGAGGAGCACGATGGAGATGGTCAGCATCGCGAACGGCTGGCGTGCGGCGAAGCCGGGGAGCAGGAACGTCCAGGCGCCGCGGGTGCGCAGCAGCCGGCCGTATCCCGGGCGGGAGGAGTCCGGGGGCGGCGAGGTCTTCGACGTCCCGGAGGTGACCGTGGATGCCACGGCCCGTGCCTTTCTGCCGCCTGGTAGCGCGCCCGTGCGGGGGCGCCGAGAGCTGTCCTCTTGCGCGGAACTGCGGTAGATACCGGCGCCCACTGCGAGGGTGTCCCGGCCGCCATACGGTCGCGCCAGCTCTGCGTCAGGCAGAGTTGGTTCGATCTAGGTCTGCCTTCATCGTACAGGGGTCGGCTGCCGGTACACCTGTGAAAACGGGCACCATGGGGGCCGTAGCCTCCGATTACCGGAGGTGTGAACCGTGCGAAACGTGCCCGTAACGGCCTGCCCGACAGGCGGGCGGCCGCTCAAGCCCAGCGCGCGCTCAACGCCCCGGCCGGTCGTCCGGTGCCCCGGTGCCCAGCCATCCGGCCAGCTTGCCGCCCTGGCCCACGGCCCGCAGCCGTGCCTCCGCCGCGTCCCGGACGGGGTCGGTGGTCACGACCAGGAGTTCGTCGCCGCGGCGCAGCACCGTCGTCGGCAGCGGAACGAACGACTTCCCCTCCCGGACGACGAGGGTGACCGCGGCCCCCGCGGGCAGCCTCAGTTCGTTGGTCTCGACGCCGTGCATCTTCGACCCCTCGGGGATCGCGACGGACAGCAGATGGCCGCGCAGCCGCTCCAGGGGTGCCGACTCGATGCCCAGGTCGGCGGCCTGGCCGGCCGACGTGTCCAGGTGCAGCTTCCGGGCCAGCCAGGGCAGCGTCGGCCCCTGGACGAGGGTGTACGCGATGACCAGGACGAAGACGATGTTGAAGATGCGGCGGCTGTCCTCGACACCGTTCACCATGGGGATCGTCGCCAGGATGATGGGCACGGCGCCGCGCAGCCCGGCCCAGGACATCAGGACCTGCTCCTGCCATGGCACCCGGAACGGCGCCAGGCTGATCACGACGCTCAGCGGCCGCGCGACCATGGTCAGCACCAGGCCGATGAGGAGCGCGGGCCAGATGTCGTCCCCCAGGTCGTGCGGGGTGACCAGCAGACCGAGCAGGACGAACATGCCGATCTGGGCGATCCAGCCGAGTCCGTCGGCGAAGCCGCGCGTGGCGGGCCAGTGGGGCAGCTTGGCGTTGCCGAGCACCATGGAGGCCAGATACACGGCGAGGAAGCCGCTGCCGTGTGCGAGCGCTCCGGCCGCGTACGCGGTGACCGCGATGGCCATCACGGCGATGGGGTAGAGGCCGGAGGCGGGCAGCGCCACGTGCCGCAGGCCCCAGGAGCCGAGCCAGCCCACCGCGATGCCGATGGCCGCGCCGATGGCCAGCTCCAGGGCTATCTCGCCGAGCAGCGCGTACCAGTGCTCGACCGGCCCGGCCGTGGAGAAGGCGACGACGAGGATGACCACCGGAGCGTCGTTGAAGCCGGACTCGGCCTCCAGGACACCCGTCACGCGCGCGGGGAGGGGGATTTTCCGCAGGACCGAGAAGACCGCCGCCGCGTCCGTCGAGGACACCACCGCCCCGATGATGAGCGCCTGCCGCCACTCCAGACCGATCAGCCAGTGCGCGCCCGCGGCCGTGACACCGACGCTCACGGCGACGCCGGCCAACGCCATGGAGGAGGCGGCCGGGAGCGCCGGTCTGATCTCCTTCCACTTCGTGCCGAGACCGCCCTCGGTCAGGATCACGACCAGGGCCGCGTACCCGATGACCTGGGTCAGCTCGGCGTTGTTGAAGTGGATGTCGCCGACCCCGTCCTGGCCCATGGCGATGCCGATGCCCAGGTAGACGAGCAGGCTGGGGAGCCCGCTGCGTGACGAGATCCGAACCGCCGCCACCGCGATGAGCAGGACGAGCGAGCAGACGAGCAGGAGCTGGTTGAGGTGGTGGACAGTCAGCGGCTGTTCCCTTCTCGCCAATCGAGCGCTGCGATGTGAACGCTTCGATCCGAGCATGTGAATGCGATCCGAGCACGTGAGGCCGGTTCTACCGGTCACTTCACGGCAAGTACTTCGTTACCTTACCTAACTCTTGACGCTTTCTTGACACTCGAAGAGGCAAGATCGAACTCCCGTCCGCCTCGGTTACCGACTCCGCGTCAAGGCGCGGTTGGCCCTGCGCCTATGGTTGCTCCAGCGCTCAGTCAAATGCACAGCCCCGCCTGCCGCTCGCGTTAGGACAGCAAGGACAGCGATGCCCCCCAACACCACCGCCTCTTCCGGTGAGCAGCCCGGCAAGTCCGGCAGGAAGAAGGGGCGCAAAGCCCGTTTGCTCGTGATCGTCCTGGTTCTGGCCATCATCGGAGGCATCGGCTTCGGTGCGTACTGGAGCATCAGTACGGTCCGCGCCTCGTTCCCGCAGACCAAGGGCTCGATCACCCTCGACGGCCTGGCCGGGCCGGTCGACGTGAAGCGCGACGGCTACGGCATCCCGCAGATCTACGCCTCGTCCGACGCGGACCTGTTCATGGCGCAGGGCTACGTCCAGGCGCAGGACCGGTTCTACGAGATGGACGTGCGCCGCCACATGACCTCGGGGCGCCTGTCGGAGATGTTCGGCAAGGGGCAGGTCAAGAAGGACGAGTTCCTGCGCACCCTGGGCTGGGACCGGGTGGCGAAGAAGGAGTACGACACCAAGCTGTCGGCCGCCACGAAGAAGTACCTCCGGGCGTACGCCAAGGGAGTCAATGCCTACCTCGAGGGCAAGGACGGCAAGGACATCTCCCTGGAGTACGCCGCCCTTGGTTTCACCAACGACTACCAGCCCCAGAAGTGGACCCCGGTCGACTCGGTCTCCTGGCTCAAGGCGATGGCCTGGGACCTGCGCGGCAACATGCAGGAAGAGATCGACCGCTCCCTGATGACCAGCCGCCTGGGCCCCAAGCAGATCGCTGACCTGTACCCGGACTACCCGTACAGCCGTAACAAGACGATCGTCCAGGAGGGCCAGTACAACGAGCTCACCAAGGCGTTCGAGCAGGGTGGCTCCACGGGCACGCAGTCCACGACCGGGGGGACGTCGACCGGGACCTCGGGGACCTCGGGGACCTCGGGGACCACGGGCTCGACCTCGGCCTCGGGGACTTCCACGTCGGCCTCGGACCCCTCGGCCCTGGAGAGCCAGCTGACGGGCCTCTACAAGCTCCTGGACGACGTCCCCACCGCCGTCGGCGTGAACGGCAACGGCATCGGCTCCAACTCCTGGGTCGTCTCCGGCGACCACACCATCACCGGCAAGCCGCTGCTGGCCAACGACCCGCACCTGTCGGCCTCGCTGCCGTCGGTCTGGTACCAGATGGGCCTGCACTGCCGCAGCGTCTCCAGCAAGTGCCAGTACGACGTCTCCGGCTACACCTTCGCGGGCATGCCCGGCGTGGTCATCGGCCACAACCAGGCCATCGCCTGGGGCATGACCAACTCCGGGGTCGACGTCACCGACCTCTACCTGGAGAAGCTCAGCGGCGACGGCTACCTGTACGACGACAAGGTGCTGCCGTTCACGTCCCACGACGAGACCATCAAGGTCGCGGGCGGCAGGAGCAAGACGATCGTCGTCCGCGAGACCAACAACGGACCCCTGCTGTCCGACCGCAACGACGAACTCGTCAAGGTCGGCAAGAAGGCCACCGTCGACACGGCGGCGCCCGACCGCGGCGACGGCTACGGCATCGCGCTGAAGTGGACCGCCCTGGCGCCGGGCAACTCCATGGACGCCGTTTTCGAGCTGGACAAGGCGGCGAACTGGTCGGAGTTCCGCAAGGCGGCCGCGTCCTTCGACGTGCCCTCGCAGAACCTGGTCTACGCCGACAAGGACAACATCGGCTACCAGCTGCCCGGCAAGATCCCCACGCGCGCGAAGGGTGACGACGGCTCGCTCCCGGTGCCCGGCTGGGACTCCAAGTACCAGTGGACCGGCTACATCGAGCAGGACGAGCTGCCCTACGAGTACAACCCGGACCGCGGCTACATCGTCACCGCCAACCAGGCCGTCGTCGACAAGGACAAGTACCCCTACACGCTCACCACGGACTGGGGCTACGGCTCCCGCAGCCAGCGGATCGCCGATCTCATCGAGTCGAAGATCAAGGGCGGCGGCAAGATCTCGACCGACGACATGCGCCAGATGCAGCTCGACAACAGCAGCGAGATCGCCAAGCTCCTGGTGCCCAAGCTGCTCAAGCTCGATGTCGCCGACAAGCATGTGCGTGAGGCGCAGAAGCTCCTCGAGGGCTGGGACTACACCCAGGACGCCGACTCGGCGGCGGCCGCGTACTTCAACGCGGTGTGGCGCAACGTCCTCAAGCTCGCCTTCGGCAACAAGCTGCCCAAGGAGCTGCGGGTCCAGGGCCAGTGCCTGTACGTCGATCCGGCCGAAAGCACCGGTCCCGCGGACCAGGACCAGAAGGTGCGCGAGTGCGGCCAGCGCGACGCGGACCAGGCACAGCCGGACGGCGGAGACCGCTGGTTCGAGGTGGTCCGCTCCCTCATGGACGACGAGAACAACGACTGGTGGACGTCGCCCAAGTCGCGCACCGACGAGGCGACCGACACGCGTGACGAGCTGTTCGCACGGGCGATGAAGGACGCCCGCTGGGAGCTGACCGCCAAGCTCGGCAAGAACATGGACACCTGGAGCTGGGGCCGGCTGCACCGCCTGTTCCTGAAGAACCAGACCCTCGGCACCGAAGGTCCGGACGTCGTGAAGTACGTGCTCAACCGCGGCCCCTGGAAGCTCAGCGGCGGCGAGGCGACGGTCAACGCGTCCGGCTGGAACGCGGCGGGCGGCTACGGCGTCGTCTGGGTGCCGTCCATGCGCATGGTGGTCAACCTCGGGGACCTCGACAAGTCCAAGTGGATCAACCTGTCCGGCGCCTCGGGACACGCCTTCAGCGCCCACTACACCGACCAGACGGACAAGTGGGCCAAGGGCGAGCTGCTGCCGTGGGCCTTCTCCGAGAAGGCGGTCGACGGGAGCACGAGCGACTCGCTGGTACTGAAGCCGTGAGGCACCGGCCATGAGCCACTGAAATGGCCCTCCACGCACGCGTGGAGGGCCATTTCGCGTCCATGCGCTTCAGGACGCGGCCCGAAAGCGGCGCACCCCCGACGGCGTCACCGCCGCGTGCACCGGCCGGTCGTGCGGCTCCTCCGGTACGCGGTCCACGACCTCCGTGTCGTACAGCAGCACCACCAGGGCCGGATCCACGCCCGCGCGCTCCAGGCGGGCCAGTACCCGGTCGTACGAGCCCCCGCCGCGGCCCAGGCGCATCCCCCGGGAGTCCACCGCGAGGCCGGGCAGCAGGACGGCGTCGGCGCCGAGCACGGCAGACGGGCCCAGCCGGGTGCCCGCCGGCTCCAGGAGGGCCATCTTCCCGCCGTGCCGGACGCGGGCGAGTGAGCCCTGTCCGGCGTACGCACCCCAGTCGAGATCGTTGTCCGCCAGGAGGACCGGCAGCAGCACGCGCACCCCGCGCGCGTGCAGCGCGTCCAGGAGCGCGAGGGTGCCCGGCTCGCTCCCCACGGAGACGTACGCCGCCACCGTGCGCGCGTGCGCCAGCTCCGGCAGTTCCAGGGCCCGGGCCGCGAGAGCGGACGCCGTTTCCCGCACGTCATCCGCCGTCAACCGGCTTCTCACCACAAGGAACTCTCGCCGCAACATTCGCTTGTCAGGATCAGAGCCGGGCCTCAGGTGACTCACAGGTTTCTCCCGTATCCTTTCTAATGCGCTCATATGAGAGTGAATTAATCGGACCCACAGATTCCGCACATAGCCACCGGATATGGTGGCGGGCATGACTGAGTCGCATCCCAGGATCACCAAGGCTGTCATCCCCGCAGCGGGCCTCGGCACACGCTTCCTGCCGGCCACCAAAGCCACTCCCAAGGAGATGCTTCCGGTCGTCGACAAGCCGGCGATCCAGTATGTGGTGGAAGAGGCCGTGTCCGCGGGTCTCGACGACGTCCTGATGATCACCGGCCGCAACAAGCGCCCCCTCGAGGACCACTTCGACCGCAACTACGAGCTCGAGTCGGCTCTGCAGAAGAAGGGCGACGCCAGCCGGCTCGCCAAGGTCCAGGAGTCCAGCGACCTCGCGACCATGCACTACGTGCGCCAGGGCGACCCGAAGGGCCTCGGCCACGCCGTCCTGTGTGCCGCACCGCACGTCGGCCGCGAGCCCTTCGCCGTGCTCCTCGGCGACGACCTGATCGACCCCCGCGACCCGTTGCTGGCCCGCATGGTCGAGGTCCAGGAACAGCGCGGCGGCAGCGTCATCGCGCTCATGGAGGTCGCGCCCGAGCAGATCCACCTCTACGGCTGCGCGGCCGTGGAGGCCACCGACGAGGGCGACCTGGTCAAGGTGACGGACCTGGTCGAGAAGCCGGACCCGGCGGATGCCCCCAGCAACTACGCGATCATCGGACGTTACGTCCTCGACCCGCACATCTTCGACATACTGCGCAAGACCGAGCCGGGCCGCGGGGGCGAGATCCAGATCACCGACGCCCTCCAGCAGCTCGCCGCCGACGAGAAGGTCGGCGGCCCGGTGCACGGCGTCGTCTTCAAGGGCCGCCGCTATGACACCGGCGACCGCGGCGACTATCTGCGTGCCATTGTCAGACTCGCATGCGAACGTGAAGACCTGGGGCCGGAGTTCCGGACCTGGCTTCGCAGTTACGTAGCCGAGGAGATGTAGCGATTTGAGCAGCGCCGCGACCCGTGCCACCGGCCAGGACCACCTCTGGTCGGTGACCGAACACCTGGAGGACATCCTCGCCACCGTCCGTCCCCTCGAACCCATCGAGCTGCAACTCCTCGACGCCCAGGGCTGCGTCCTGGTCGAGGACGTCACGGTGCCGGTCTCCCTGCCGCCGTTCGACAACAGCTCGATGGACGGGTACGCGGTGCGGGTGGCCGATGTCGCGGGCGCGAGCGAGGGGTTCCCGGCCGTCCTGACGGTCGTGGGCGATGTCGCGGCGGGCCAAGCCGACCTGCTCCACGTGGGCCCCGGCCAGGCCGCCAGGATCATGACCGGCGCCCCGCTGCCGCCCGGCGCCGAGGCCGTCGTCCCCGTGGAGTGGACCGACGGCGGGCTGGGCGAAGGCCCGGTCTCCGGGATGCGCGCCCACAGCGCGGCCCCCGAGGGCGCCTCGGGTCAGGTGTCCGTCCACCGCCCGGCCGAGGCCCGCGCACACGTGCGCGCGCTGGGCAGCGACGTCCGGGCCGGCGACCGCGCCCTGGCCGCCGGTACGGTCCTCGGCCCGCCGCAGATCGCCCTGCTCGCCGCCATCGGCCGCGGCACCGTGCGTGTGCGCCCGCGCCCGCGCGTGGTCGTCCTGTCCACCGGCAGCGAACTCGTCCAGCCCGACGAGAAACTGGGCAGCGGCCAGATCTACGACTCCAACAGCTTCGCCCTCACCGCCGCCGCGCGGGACGCCGGAGCCATCGCCTACCGGGTGGGAGCGGTCGCCGACGACGCCGAGACGCTCCGCTCCACCATCGAGGACCAGCTCGTCCGCGCCGACCTCATGGTCACGACGGGCGGGGTGAGCGTAGGGGCGTACGACGTCGTCAAGGAGGCTCTCTCCACCGTCGGCGACGAGGACGAGGCGGGCAGCGGCGTCGAGTTCCGCACGCTCGCCATGCAGCCGGGAAAGCCCCAGGGCTTCGGCTCCGTCGGGCCCGACCACACCCCGCTGCTCGCGCTCCCGGGCAACCCGGTCTCCTCGTATGTCTCCTTCGAGCTGTTCGTCCGCCCCGCGATCCGCACCCTGATGGGCCTGGAGGACGTGCACCGGCCCACCACCAGGGCCGTTCTCCGTACGGACAAGGCGCTGACCTCGCCCGCGGGCCGCCGGCAGTTCCTGAGAGGGACGTACGCGGACGGCGAGGTGACCCCGGTGGGCGGCGCCGGATCCCATCTGATCGCGGCCCTCGCGCAGGCGGACGCGCTGATCGTGGTCCCCGAGGACGACACCTCGGTCGAGCCCGGCACCGAGGTCGAGGTGGTCCTGCTCGGCTGAGGACCCCGGGTTGGCGGTACCGTGTCGCGCACAACAGGCCACGCGCCGCACCGCGACGGGCCCTGACCGGGAGCGCCACACCACATGACTGTTCCATCCCGGGGGGAGACCCCCGGACCCCCTGCGCAGGACCGGCTGACGCACATCGACGAGGCGGGCGCCGCCCGCATGGTCGACGTGTCCGGGAAGGACGTGACCGCGCGCACCGCCCGCGCCAGCGGCCGCGTCCTCGTCTCACCGCGCGTCGTCGAACTGCTGCGCGGCGAGGGAGTCCCCAAGGGGGACGCCCTCGCCACCGCGCGCATCGCGGGGATCATGGGCGCCAAGCGCACCCCGGACCTCATCCCGCTGTGCCACCCGTTGTCGGTGTCGGGTGTCAAGCTTGATCTGTCGGTCGCGGACGACGCCGTGGAGATCCTGGCCACCGTGAAGACGACGGATCGCACGGGCGTCGAGATGGAGGCCCTGACCGCGGTCTCCGTCGCCGCGCTCACCGTGATCGACATGGTCAAGGCGGTCGACAAGGGGGCGGTCATCACGGACGTACGCGTGGAGGAGAAGACGGGCGGCAAGTCGGGCGACTGGAGCAGGTCATGACGCGGCCCGCCGAGCCGTCGATCGGCGGTGCACTGACCGCCTCGTACAGCGCCCTGGTCGTCACGGCCTCCAACCGTGCGGCGGCGGGGGTGTACGAGGACAAGGGCGGGCCCCTGATCGCGGAGGGGCTCGCGACGTTCGGCTTCGCGGTCGACGGGCCGTGGGTGGTGCCGGACGGCGATCCGGTCGAGGAGACGCTGCGCAGCGGCGTCGCGGCCGGGTACGACGTCATCGTGACCACCGGCGGCACCGGGATCTCGCCCACCGACCGCACGCCCGAGGCGACGCGCGCGGTGCTCGATCACGAGGTGCCGGGCATTCCTGAGGCCATCCGGGCGTTCGGACGGGAGAAGGTGCCGACCGCCGCGCTGTCCCGGGGACTGGCCGGAGTGGCGGGAGGCACGCTGATCGTGAACCTGCCGGGATCCACCGGCGGAGTGAAGGACGGACTGGCCGTCCTGGAACCCCTGTTGGTCCACGCCGTCGACCAGATTCGCGGCGGTGACCACCCCAGACCCAGTGGGGGTGCGAGCTGAACAGCCCATCGTGGCCCGTCGAGCTTCGGGACGGCGATCTCGTCCTGAGGCCGATAAAGCTGCGCGACCAGCGGGCCTGGCGCGAGGTCAACCGGCGCAACCGGGACTGGCTGCGACCGTGGGAGGCGACCATCCCGCCGCCCACGCCCAGCGGCCCGATAGCGCACCGGCCGACCTACCGCCAGATGGTCCGCCATCTGCGCGCGGAGGCCGCCGCGGGCCGGATGCTGCCCTTCGTCATCGAGTACCAGGGCCGGCTCGTCGGGCAGTTGACGGTCGCCGGGATCACCTGGGGCTCGATGTGCTCGGGGCACGTCGGCTACTGGGTGGACGAAGCGGTCGCGGGCCGCGGGGTGATGCCGACGGCCGTCGGGCTCGTGGTCGACCACTGCTTCCGGACCGTGGGCCTGCACCGCATCGAGGTCTGCATTCGCCCGGAGAACGGGCCCAGCCGCCGGGTGGTGGAGAAACTCGGATTCCGTTCGGAGGGGCTGCGTCCGCGTTATCTCCACATCGACGGCGCCTGGCGCGACCACCTCGTCTTCGCGCTCACCGCCGAGGAAGTGCCGGAGGGGCTCCTCGCCCGGTGGCGAAGGGCGCGTGAGCAGCAGGCACGCCGACAGGACCCCAGCAAGCCGGGCAACGCCAGCAAATGAAATGTATGTTCGAAAATGATCGCTCGGCGATCGACTTGAGTCGGTCTCGGGTCATTGAATTCGCGGTCCCGGCGGCCTGCTGATCGCATCGGTCACAAAAAAAGCTCGAAATATCAGCCAGATCGTGCGACACACCGGCGCAATTGGCAGATGGCCTCATGCAAACCCCTCTACCGTGTGAGGCGTGAGCAGCAGCGGCCTCATCTACGCAGTCATCGTCGGGGCCTGGGCCGCCTACTTGGTGCCGATGTGGCTCCGTAGGCAGGACGAGCTGAACGAGGCCCGTCCGACGGAACGCTTCAGCACCGCCATCCGGCTGCTGTCCGGACGGGCGGGCATGGAGCGCCGATACGCCAAGGACCTGCAGGCGCGCTCCGCCGAGGAGGGGGAGCCCAGCGCCGACCCGGACGCCGTCACCGACTCGGTGGACGTCCGGGCCTTCGCCATGCCGCCGACCAGGCCGCGGGTGCAGACCCGGGTCGATCCGGCGGCCCCGGCGGAGCCCCCGTCGGCAGGAGCTTCCGTACCGGCTCCCGCGTCCGGCCACAGGCCGGCGTCGAAGTCGGTCCCGAGTCCCCAGGCGCACGCACAGGCACAGGCGCACGCACAGGAACAGGCACAGGCCCACGCACAGGCGCAGGCCCGGTCGGGGGCAGGCGCGGGAGCGCAGTCGCCGTCCGTGCCGCCCTCCCAGGCCGTGCCGCAACAGACGGCCAGGTCCGCGTCGGCCGCGCGGCGGGCGGCCTCGGCGGAGGCCGCCGCGCGGGCCCGGCGCTCGAAGGTGCTGGCGCGCCGGCGGCGTACGACCATGATGCTGTTCCTCGCCTTCACGCTCGGCGCGATCGTCGCCGCGGTCGGCGGCCTCGCGTTCCTGTGGGCGCCCGGGGTGCCGGCGGTGCTGCTGAGCGGGTACATCGCGTATCTGCGGGCGCAGGAGCGCAAGCGGTTCACGTACACGATGGACCGGCGGCGGGCGGAGCTGGCGGCGCAGCGGTTGCGGGAGCGGCAGCCGCGTCGGCGGGCGTCCGTCGAGGCGGACGGCGACGAGCCGGAGGACGGACCAGAGCCGCAGAGCGACCCCGGTCTGTCCGCGCTCGCGGCGGACCGCCGGGCGCTCGTCGAGCAGACCGACCACGCGGAGTGGGTCGACCAGCAGCGCGAGCGGCAGCGCCGGCCGGGCCACGGCGACAGCTGGGACCCGGTGCCGGTGCCGCTGCCGACGTATGTCACCGCGCCGGTCGCTCCGCGGGCCACGCCGAGCGTGGATCTCGGGGCGCCGGACGCGTGGAGTTCGGCACGGTCGTCCAGTGCGGTGGAGCCCGGGGCGGCGGCGCGGGAGCGCGAGCCGGGTCCGGGCACCGATGCGGGGTCCGCGCCAGGTGATCCCGGCGCGGAGGAACAGGCGGACGCCGCGGACGACGGGCGCAGCGACGCCCGCCGTGCGGCCTCCGCCCGTCGGGCCCGGGAGCGTGGGCGTACGCCGCTCTTCGACCAGTACGAGGACGGGGAACGGCCGCGCGCGGCCAACGAGTGAGCCTCCGTTCCGCCGGGGACCGACCCGTCGTGACGCCGCATCGGTCCCCCTTCGCTGACCAGCCAGGAACGGATTTCCAAGCACCCGGATCGGGATGCTAGAGTTTCACTCGTTGCAAGGGCCTGTGGCGCAGTCTGGTAGCGCACCTCGTTCGCATCGAGGGGGTCTGGGGTTCAAATCCCCACAGGTCCACCGCAACAACCGCTCCTGAGTCTCAACTCGGGGATGGTTGACGAGATCCCGTCCAGCTCATGGAGCTGGGCGGGATCTCGTGTTTTTGGCGCTTCGTGCGCAAGTCCGGGTTCGCGTGCGGGTCCAGGAGCGATCGGTGTCCTGTGCGGGGCCGTTGAGGCGTTCGCCGTGGGTGCGGAACGAACGCGCACCGCTTCGGCCGTGACGCCGCCCTGGGGCAGGGCTGGTGTCTTTGTTGGCATCATGCTGCAGTGCTTCTCGGCCACCGGGCCCCTGGGTGCCGGCGAGCGTGGGGCGATGGTTCCCGGCCAGTTCCGCCGACGGGCGTTCCCGAGTGCGCAGTCCTGGGCGAGAGGCCCTGCTCAGCGGCGTCCCCGTGCTTCGCGAGTGCCGCGCGGCGGAAAAGCGGCGCGGGCCCTTCCGCTGTCAGCACCTTGCCAGCGCAACTCCCTGCATTCATTTTCCCTGGTGAGTGGCCTGCCCTCTCGGCAAGAATTCAGACATCGGACGGCGGGGAGCCGGCCGGAGAAACGCAGGGGAATTTAAAATTCCGAGGGGGAATAGTTTTATGAGCAAGGATCTGCTGCGCGCCGTTGTCGTCACGCTGGCAATTGCCGCCACCGCCGCCATGGGCACGGCGAGTGCGTCGGCCGCCAATGCGCACACGGTCGTCGCGGCCGCAGAGTCGGGGGATCCGATTTGGGGGACCTCGCCCGCGGATGACGAGGGAGACCCGATCTGGGGCTGATTTTCAGCCACTCATGACCGAAAAGGACCCGCTCCTCCGGAGCGGGTCCTTCGTTGCTGCCCACTTCACCCACATCTTCGTTGCGGAATCGTTTCGGCCTCCACATAATGACCAGGCGGCTTGTAGGCGCGTCACGGGGGTGAGGGAGCGTCATGCTGGAACCGCTGGGGCTGGGCGCTCATGCGGCCGAGGTCTACCGGGCCATGCTCAAGCGGCCGGATTTCGGCGTGGAAGATCTGGTCACCTCGCTGGGCTGGGAGCAGGATCTGGTCCGCTCCGCGCTCGACGAGTGTGTCCGTCTCTCGCTGATCAAACCTTCGTGGGACGCGCCCGGAGGGCTGCGGGCGGTGAGTCCGGAGATCGGGCTGCAAGCGCTTCTCGCGCGGCAGGAAAGTGAATTCCTGGAGCGCCAGCAGCGCATCGCCGAGTCGCGGATAGAAGTGGCCCGCTTCGTCGACGAGTACACCGCGGCCCAGCAGAAACTGCGCAGCACCGTCGTCGAACGTCTCGTGGGAATAGACGACATCCGCTCCCGCATAGAGGAATTCACGCAGGAATGCGGCACGGAGCTGCTGACCTTTGCGACCGGAGGCCCGCAGTCCGAAGCCAGCCGGCAGGCCAGCCGCCCGCTCTGTGAGGATCTGGCCAAGCGGGGCGTGGTCATGCGGAGTATTTATCTGGACAGCGTCCACAACGACCCCGCGACGGTGGAACATCTGCGGTGGCTGCACCTCCACGGCGACCAGGTGAGAACCACCGCCTCGCTGCCGTCCCGGATGCTGCTGTTCGACCGCACCCACGCCGTACTGCCCATCGACCCCGACGCCTCGGCGGCCGGGGCGCTCGTCCTGCGCGGCGCGGGCGTCATCGCCACCCTCGGCGATCTCTTCGACCGGGTCTGGGAGTCCGCCATCCCGTTCAGCGGCGGCCGGCCGCAGCCCCGGGACCGCGGGGAGGAGGAGCTGACGGGACAGGAGCAGGCCGTACTGCGGCTGCTCGGCGAAGGACTCACGGACGAGGTCGTCGCCCGCAAGCTCGGTGTCTCCGTGCGCACCGGGCGCCGTATCACCGCCGAACTCATGGGCCGGCTCGGCGCCCGCAGCCGCTTCCAGGCGGGGCTGCGGGCCGCTCAGCTCGGCTGGCTGACGGGATCCGACACCGTATAGGCCGCGTATAGCAGGCGAATCCACTCTCGACTCATCGAATGGATGGCGGAGTCACCGGACTCCGATACCGATCCCTCATTGGAGTCGAGATGCCCAACGCGAACGTGACGACCGGACTTGACGCTGCCCGCAAGCAGGAGATCAAGGAGATCGTCTGCGACATTCTCGAGATCGACGAGGACGAGGTCACCGAGACCAGCCTCTTCAAGGAGCAGCACGACGCGGACTCGCTCCGCGCCATCGAGATCCTCGCCGCCCTCGAGCGCACCCAGAAGGTCACCATCGACCAGGCCGAGCTCAGCCGCATGGTCAACCTGGAGGGCGTCTACGTCGTGGTGTCCGAAGCCGCACAGAACTGATCTGCCGTCCCGACCGTCAGATGGGTGAGCTTCGATGAACGCTTCGATCAACACAGACGCGCGCGGTCACGGCGGACCCGAGGACCCGCGCCCCGAGGCCGCCGGACGCCGGGTGGTCATCACCGGGCTCGGCGTGGTCACCAGCATCGGCATCGGTGTCGAGGCCTTCACCGCCGGCCTCCGTGCGGGACGCAGCGGCGTCAAGCCGATCACCGCGTTCGACACGACCGGGTTCGCCCACGCCAACGGCTGCGAGGTCACCGACTTCGAGCCGGAGCGCTGGCTCGACCGGCAGCACCCCGAGGAACTGGGCCGGGCGAGCCAGTTCGCGGTGGCCGCCGCCAGGATGGCGGTCGCGGACGCCGGTCTGCACGAGGAGGACGTGCGGGCCCGCCGGTCCCTGGTGTCCGTCGGCACCACGGACGGCGAGTCCCGCGACCTCGACCAACTCGTCGCCGCGGGCCTGGAGAACGGGCCCGAAGAGTACGAACCGGCCGTCGCCCGGCGCATCCCCGCCGGGCGCCTGTCCGCCGGCATCGTCCGCGAGCTGGAACTCGAGGACGTGGAGGCCGTCACGATCCCGACCGCGTGCGCGGCGGGCAACTACGCGGTCGGCTACGGCTACGACGCGCTGCGCAGCGGCGATGTCGACATCGCCCTGTGCGGCGGCGCCGACGCCGCCTGCCGCAAGACGTTCACCGGTTTCTACCGGCTCGGCACCATCGCCCCCGAGGTGTGCCGGCCCTTCGACAAGGACCGCGAGGGCATCCTCACCGGCGAGGGAGCGGGCATCCTCCTGATGGAGAGTCTCGACTCGGCGCTCGCCCGCGGTGCCCGGATCTACGCCGAGGTGCTCGGGTACGGGCTCGCCTGCGACGCGCTGCACCCCGTCGCCCCCGACCGGGACAGCATCGCGCGGACCATCCGGATCGCGCACCGCAACGCGGGCATCACCCCGGACCAGGTCGACTTCGTCTCCGCGCACGGCACCGGCACCAAGGCCAACGACATCACCGAGGCGGGCGCCATCCGCCAGGTGTTCGGCGAGGACGCCATGCCGCGCACCGTCTCCATCAAGTCGATGATCGGCCACAGCATGGGCGCGGCCAGCGCGGTCTCCGCGGCGGCCTGCGCGCTGGCGATCACCGAGGGCTTCATCCCGCCGACGGTCAACCACCGGGAGACCGACCCCGAGTGCGGTGTCGACTGCGTGCCCAACCAGGCGGTCGAGACGGAACTGTCCGTCGTGCAGAACAACGCCCTCGCCTTCGGCGGCAACAACGCCGTACTGATCCTCGGGGCCTACCGGAGCGCGGCATGAGCTGGATCGTGACCGGGATGGGCGCCGTCGCCAGCATCGGCGACAGCGTCGAGGAGATCTTCGGTTCGCTGGTCGAGGGCCGCAGCGGGCTCGCACCGCTGCGGGGCTACGACCGCGACAACTTCCGTGCGCAGGTCGCGTACGAGATCGACGACCGTCCTGCGCCGGGCGTCGACGAGCCGCTGCGGGCCACCCGCTGGCTGGAGCGGGCCGTCGCCGCGGCGGCGGCCGACGCCGGGCTCGGCGACGACCTGTCGCGGGTGCCGGTGCTCGTCGGCACCACCCTGCGCGAACTGCGCTCGGTGGAGCTGTCCTGGCGGGACGGCATCCCCTTCGACGCCGCCGATCTGCACTTCGGCACCATGCTGCGGCGCCGCTTCGGGGCCGTCGACACCCACACCGTCGCCAACGCCTGCTCGGCCTCGCTCTACGCCCTGGCCCTCGGCGCCGACCTGCTCGACCTCGGCGCGGCGGACACCGTCGTCGTCGCCGGGGTCGACACCATCACCGAGAGCACGTACGGGCTCCTCGACCGCTGCTACCCCGAAGCCCCCGACCGCGTACGGCCCTTCGACCGGGCCCGGCGCGGAATGCTCCAGGGCGAGGGCGCGGTGGCCGTGGTGCTGCGCAGGGAGGCCGACGGCCCGGGACCCGGTGCCCGTGTCCATACGCGGGTGCGGGGAGTCGCCGTCAACTGCGACGCCCATCACCCGTCGGCACCCGACGCCAAGAACATCGCCGCCGCCGTCCAGGAGGCGCATCTGCGGGCCGGCGTACGGCCGGCGGACATCGACCTGGTCATGCTGCACGGGACCGGGACCCCGCTGAACGACGAGGCCGAATCCACCGCGCTCGGCACGGTGTTCGGGGGCCTCGACCCCTCCCCGTACATGACCGCGATCAAGTCGATGACCGGGCACACCGCCGGGGCGTCGGGGCTGCACAGCCTGGTGGCGGCCGTCGACGTGCTGCGGACCGGGACCATCCCGCCGACCGTGTACCTCGACGACCCGGTCGAGGCCGTCGCGGGCTTCCGCCTGGTGCGGGGCACCGCCGAGCGGGCTTCGGCGCCGCTGCGGATCGCCCAGATCGACTCGTTCGGGTTCGGCGGGCTCAACGCGGTCGCGGTCGTGGAGCGGGTCGACGGCCCGCCGGCCTCCGAAGAAGGAGCGGGCCAGTGAGTACCGCGCGCACGGCGGACGTCGTGATCACCGGAATCGGTACGGCCGTACGGGGCCTCGACGGCCCGGCGGCCCTGTTCGGACCCCTGCCCGCCGGGCACCGGTCGGCGGCCGACCCCGTCTCCCGCCTCACCGGGCGCGGCCTGCGCTACAAGGACCGGGCCACCAAGCTCGCCATGGCCGCGGCCAAGGACGCGCTGCGCGCGGCCGAACTGGTCGACGCGGCCGGTGAGCTGACGGTGTCGGGGGAGGCCACCGGGGTCGTCGCCAGCACCAACTACGGCAACGCCGACACGGTCTGCGAGACCGTGCGGACGATCGCCGAATCGACCTATCTGGCGACCAGCCCGATGCTGCTGCCCGCCACCTCCAGCAACGTGGTCGCCTCCTGGCTGGCCATCACCCACGGGTTGCGCGGGGCCAATCTGACCCTGTGCAACGGGCCCACCTCCGGTCTCGACGCCGTCAACTGGGCCCGCCTGCTGATCGCGGCGGGCCGGGTCGAGCGGGTGCTCGTGGCCGGCGTCGAGCCGGACAACCCGGCGGTGCGCCATGTCACGGACGCCGCGGAGGCCTCGGACCATGAGGCGTACGGAGAGTTCGGCGCGCCGGTGCTCTTCGACGGAGCGGTGGCACTGGTCGTCGAGTCGCCCTCCTCGGCACACGCGAGGGGAGTGCGGCCGCTGGCCGCCATCGGCCCGTACGCCCGCCGGGGCGACCACGCGGAGGCCGTCGCCGAGGTCCGGGCGCTGCGTCCGGGGCCGGTCGGCCTGTGGTGCGTGCCCGAACACCCGGAGGGCGTACGCGCCCCCGCGCCGGCCCTCGGCGCGGCGGCCGGCTCCGCCCCCGTCCACGACCTGTCCGCACTGTTCGGTCCCTCGTCCGGTGCGCTCGGTGTGCTCCAGTGCGCCGCGGCCGCCGTCTGGCTGGACACCGGACCCGGGGACGGCGAGGTGGCGCTGGTCAGCGCGGGCACCGGCGACGCGGGCGGCGACGACGCGGGCGCGGCCCTGATCCTCACCGCACCCGGTGCCGTCGCGGCGGTCGCGGCGGCACCCCGGCCGGCGGGCGGCGTGCGATGAGCGGGCTGTCCGCCGGCTCCGGGCCGTCCGCCGCCACCCGGCCGCCCACCGCCTCCGTGCGGCTGCGGCGGGCCGCCCGGGACACCCGGGAACCGGTGCGGATGCTCACGTTGCACGGGCTGGCGGGCATGCGCCTCCGTCTGGCGGGCGTACGAGCAGCGGGCCTCGGCACGCGTCGAGTTGTGGGAGGCCGTGCTGCCCTGGAGCGCGGACGGCGACCCCGACTGGAGTCTGCGCGACGACCCGGCGGACCATGTGGAGCACGCCCTGGACAGCGTGCCCGGCGGTGCCGACGTGATCGTCGTGCACTCCTTCACCGCGGGACCGGCCCTGGAGGCACTCGCCCGCCGGGGCGCGGGACGCGGGCCGCGCGCCGCGGTGGTGGTGGCCCCCTTCCACCGGCGCACGCCCGGGGAGTTCACCTGGGACGACGCCACCTACTACCTGAGCGGCTTCCACCGCATCCTCGACGAGGGCCTGCGGATCAGCGCGGGGGACCGCCTCGCCCCGCAGCTGCGCGCCGCGATGGCGCTGCGGGTGCGGGACCGGATCGGGCCGTACGGCTGGCAGCAGTTCTTCGGCGCGTATCTGCGCAGCCCCTTCCTCGACGTCGGCGCGCTGCGGCTGCCGGTGCTCGTCGTGGCGGGGACGCAGGACTTCGCGGCGCCGCCGGACGACGCCCGCGCGCTGGCCGCCGCGCTGCCCGACGGCAGGTTCCGGCTCTTCGACGGCTGCGGCCACTTCGCCATGGCGGAGCAGCCGGACCGCTTCGCGGACGCGGTGCACGGGCTGCTGCACGAGGTCTTCGCCGGCACCTCCCCGCACCCTTCGGACCACCCTTCCGACCAGCTTTCCGACGAGCTTTCCGAGCACCTTTCCGTCCATCCCTACGCCCCCTACGCACCGGAGTTGACGTGACCACGAACACCGCTGACACGGCTGACATCGAGGCCGCGGTCCTCGCCCTGAAGGAGCCCAGCTCCCTGGAGATCCGCCCCCGCTACGAGGGCTCCAACATCTGCACCTGGATCGGCTTCAAGCACGTCAACTACCTCGTCGAGGAAGCCGTTCTCAACCATCTGCGGCAGGCCGGGATCGCCCCGGGCACGGTCTACGAGACCTACGGACTGTGCACGGACATCGTCGACATCGACACCCGCATCCTGCACGCCTTCCACATCGACGACACCGCGATCGCCGAGGTGAAGCCGCACCGCAAGGCCAAGGACGGCGAACTGGTCCTCGCCGTCACGCTCCATGTGCGGCGCGAGACCCTGCTGAAGGCCGTCACCTCGACCGTACGGGTCCAGCTGCGCCTCGACCCGCGCGGCGGCGGCGAACTGCCCGTCCCGGCCGCGCTCGCGCCGTTCGCGGTGGACCGGCTCGGCGCGGTGCCCGGCTGGACCCCGGAACCCGTCGAGGTGGACCTCGCGGCCGACGACCTGGTCAAGGAGCTGACGGCCGGGCGCAACGCGTACGCCTGGAAGTTCCGTATCCCCTACTGGTACTGCCACTTCACGGAGCGCCAGCAGATGTCCGGCTATCTGCGGCTCATGGAGGAGGCCAAGGACCGGCTCGTCGCCGACCGGGGCGTCTCCATCAAGACCCTGCTCGACGAGCAGAACTGGATCCCGGTCGTGCCGCACTCGCGCATCACGGTGCTCGACGAGGCGCGCATGGAGGAGGACCTGTATGTCGTCCTCACCGTCGAGAGCGTCTTCAAGGGCTTCACGTACGACTCGCGCATGGACACGTACGTCGTACGCGACGGGCAGCTGGTGCAGACCGCGACCGGGCGGATCACCCACGGCTACGCGGTGATCGAGAACCGCCGCGACTGGAGCCTGGTCTCCTTCGACGACCGCATGAACGCGGCCCTGGAGGGCCGTTCGGCATGAACCGCGAGGTCGAGGTCGTGGTCACCGGGATCGGCGCCGTCACCTGCCACGGTGCGGGCGCCGACACCCTGTGGCGGGCCATGACGGCGGCCGGGACCCGGCTGCCGGACCGGCCGGCGGACCCGCTCGCCCGGATGGACCTGCCGCTGATCAGCCTGGTGCCCGACCCCGACCTCAGGGCCGAGCGGGCGACCCGCTTCGCCTCGCTCGCCGCCGCCGAGGCGCTGTCCGACGCCGGACTCGACGGACCGTCACTCGCCGCCGCCCGTACGGCCGTCGTGTTCGGCAGCTGCATGGGCGAGCCCGGCGGCAACGAGCGCGGGCGGGGCGCGGACGACGGCTGGCAGCCGCCGTTCCGGCTCGCCTCGGCGCTCGCCGGTGAACTCGGTCTGTTCGCCACCGTCCACGACATCGGCAACGCCTGCGCGGCCGGCGGCTACGCCCTCGGCATCGCGGCGGACCTGGTGCGCGCGGGCGAGGCGGACGTGGTGATCGCCGGTGGTTCCGACGCGTACTCGCGGGTCGCGCTCGGCTGCTTCAACCGGCTCGGCGCGGTCGACCCCGAGCGCTGCCGGCCCTTCGAACGCGACCGGGCCGGCACGGTGTTCGGCGAGGGCGCGGGCGTGTTCGTCGTCGAGTCGGCCGCGCACGCCCGGGCGCGCGGCGTGCTGTCCTCGCCGGACGGGGCGCCGCGACTCACCGGTGTGGCATGGAGCTGCGACGCGGACCATCCGACGGCTCCGCAGGCCGACGCGGAGCAGGTCGTACGGGCCATGCGCGAGGCCCTGGGCGCGGCGCCGGACACGGTCGGCTGCGTCGTACCGCACGGCACCGGCACCCGGCTCAACGACGTCCTCGAGAGCCGTGCGCTGCACCGGGCCCTCGGGCCGCGCGCGGCGCGGGTGCCGCTGTACAGCCTCAAGGCACTGCTCGGCCACACGGGCGGGGCGTCCGCCGCGCTCGGCGCGGTCGCGGCCGCGCTGATCCTGCGGCACGGCGAGGTCCCGCCGAACGTGCCGCTCAAGGAGCAGGACCCCGAGTGCGAGGTGCTGCTGCCGCAGGGCGACGCGGTACCGCTCGCCGACGGAGCCCGCCGGGTGCTGGTCAACGCGTACGGCTTCGGCGGCAACAACGCGTCGCTGGTGCTGGAGAGCGGGACACCCACGGGGCCCTCCGGGGGCTCGGCGGCTGGGGAGCGGGCGGGCGCCGCGTCCGGGGGCGGGGTGGGTTCCGTGTCCGGCGGGTCGGGCTCGGCGGGCGGCGGGGCGGTGGTGGGGCCCGGTGGTGGGTCGGGAGGCGTGGTTCGGCGGACGGTGGAGGGTGGTGGGGTGTCGTGAGCCGGGTGGGTTGTTGGAGCTGGCCGTGACCGGGGTCCGGGGTCGTCTCTCCCTGGGGGGACACGGCCGAGGTCGCCGCGGCGGCGGGCGGGGCGGCGATGCCCGGCGCCGAGAGGTGGTTCGACCACCGGGAGCGGCTGGGGCCCGCGCGGATACAAAGTACCTTCCGGCCGCCGCCCAGTACGCCCTGGCCGCCGCGCGGGCCGCGCTCGCCGACGGCGGACGGCCCGACGCGGTCCCCGCCGACCGCCGCGGGCTGCTGCTCGCCACCGGCGCGGGGCTCGCCTCGCTCTTCGACGCCATGGACGCGACCGTCGCCGAGGACGGCGGCGCGGCACATCTGTCGCCCGCCACGGCCCCCTACTTCGCGGTCAACGTCCTCGGCAACCGGCTCGCCGCCGAACTCGAACTGAAGGGCTTCGCCCTCACGGTCGCCACCGCCCGCACGGCCGCCGCGGACGCGCTGTCCACGGGGGCGCTCGCGCTGGCCGCCGGCCGCTGCGACACGCTTGTGCTGGCGGCGGCCGAGGAGCCGCTGCCGGCGGTGCGCGGCGGCGGTGGTGAGCAGGGCGCCGCCGCGTTCACGCTGGAGCCCCTCGCGGCGGCGCGGGCCCGCGGCGCCCGGGTGCACGGCACACTGCGGGCCCGCTCCCTGTTCGTACCGCCGGGCGCGCTGCGCGACAGCGCGGGCCGGGAGCGGGCCGCCGCCTATCTGTCGGAGGCGCTCGCGGACCTGCTCCTCGGCCCGGCGGGCGGGCCGCCCGTCCCCGTGAGCCGCGACCTCGACCTCGACCCCGACCCCGACCTCGACCTCGTCCTCGTCCTCGACGAGTCCGCCGTCGGCGAGGCGGTGGCGCTCGCCGTCGCCGGTGCGGCGCCCGGTGCCGGCCTGCCCGCCACCGGCCCCCGGCTCCCCATGCCCTCGGGGGCACCCGAGATCGCACACCCCCCGGGCACTCCGCGGGTCGGCTGTCTCGGTCCCGCGTTCGCCCTCGCTCACGCCGTCACCTCGCCGGACGGCCCCGACCGGCTCGTCGTCTGCGCCACCGGCGCCGGACACGTCGCCCTCGTCCGGGTCTCGCCCGCCCGTCCGTCCCGCCTCACCACACAGGAGCCATCGCATGCTGAAGTCGCTTGAGGGGAGCTGGTGCCTGGTCCTCGGGGCGTCCAGCGGGATCGGCCGGGCCATCGCGCTCGGTCTGGCCAGGGAAGGCGTGCACGTCGCCGGGGTGCACTTCGACACGGCGGCGCGCGCCGAGGAGGTCGAGGCGCTCGTCGAGGAGATCCGGAGCCTCGGCGTCGAGGCCCGCTTCTTCAACACGAACGCCGCCTCCAAGGCCACCCGTGCCGAACTCGTCCCGCAACTGGCCGAGTTGACCGGCGCCAACGGTGGCATCCGGATCCTGGTCCACTCGCTGGCCTTCGGCACCCTGGTCCCGTTCACGCCGAGGGAGGGCTGGGACCGGCCGATCAGCGTACGGCAGCTGGAGATGACCCTCGATGTGATGGCCCACAGCCTCGTCTACTGGACCCAGGACCTGCTCGCCGCGGGGCTGCTGCGCAGCGGTTCGAAGGTCTACGCCATGACCAGTGCGGGCACCTCCCAGCATCTGCCCAGCTACGGTGCCGTCTCCGCCGCCAAGAGTGCCCTGGAGTCCCATGTCCGGCAGCTCGCGGCCGAGTTGGCGACCAGCGGCATCGCGGTGAACGCGCTGCGCGCCGGCACCACCGTCACTCCCGCCCTGCAACGCATCCCGGAGCACGCCGGCTACATCGAGCGCGCCGCCGAGAACAACCCGCACGGCCGCCTCACCCGCCCCGACGACGTCGCGGACGCCGTCGCGCTGCTCTCCCGCACCGAGTCGTCCTGGCTGACCGGCAACACCATCGGCATCGACGGGGGCGAACTGCACGCCGCCGCCGGGGCGTGGGGCTGAACGCCGAGACCTTCGCCCCCCGGAGCACCGGACCCTTCCCCCGGAGCACCGGACCTTTCCCCCGGGCAGCAGGACCTTCCCCTGAGCTTCCCCTCGTACGACCTTCACCGACAGGAGCAGAAAGCGATGAGTGTCAGTCTTGCCACCGGGGCGGACCCGGACACCCTGGTCGTCTCCGGCTGGTCGGCCGCGTCGCCGTACGGACTCGGCGCCGAGGCCTTCGCCGCGGGGGTGCTCGGGGACGTCGACGCGGTGCGCGGCGCGGACGACGCCACGGACCTCGGACCCTACGAACGGGCCGGCCGCGTACCGGACTTCGCGGCGAAGGCGGTCCTCGGCCGCAAGGGCACCCGGGCCATGGACCGGGCCACCGCGCTCGCCGTCGCCACCGCGGGACTGCTCCTGGAGGAGGCCGGTCCCGGTCTGGCCCAGGACGCCCCGGAGGCCGTGGGCATGGTGCTCGGCACCGGACACGGCAGCGTGCAGAGCATCATGGACTTCACCCGGGACTCCCTGACCGGCGACAAGCCGTTCCACGTCGACCCGGCCCTGTTCCCCAACACCGTGATGAACCGCGCGGCCGGCCAGAGCGCCATCTGGCACACGCTCCGCGGCCCCAACACCACGGTGGCGGGCGGTGCCGCGACCGGTCTGCTGGCTCTCAACTACGCGGCCCGGCTGCTGCGGCAGCGGCACTGCGAGGCCGTGCTGTGCGGCGCGGTCGAGGAGTTCTCGACCGCGCGCGCCTGGCTGGAGTACCGGGCGCGCACCGGCGGCCCGCACCGGCAGCCGGCCGGGCCGCTCGGCGAGGGCTGCGCGCTGTTCCTGCTCGAATCGCTCGGCCGGGCCCGCGCCCACGGCCGTACACCGCTCGCTTCACTGCTCGCCGCCCGGTTCATCGCCTTCACCGACCAGGAGCGGGCCAAGGACGCGGTCGCCCGGTCGGTCACCGAGGCGCTCAAGAACGCCGAGGTACGGCCCGAGGAGGTCGCCCTGCTGGTGCCGTCGGACAGCGGCGGCGAGCTCGGCGCCCGCGAGGACGCGGCGCTCGCCGACCTCTTCGGAGAACACCGGCCGCCGCGGCTGCGGCTGCGCAGGCTGACCGGCGACCTGGGCGCGGCCTCGGCGTCGATGCAGCTCGCCGCCGCCGTCGCGGCCGGCGGCGAGGGCACCCCGGTGCTCGTCACCTCCGTCGACCCGGACGGCCAGACCGGTGCGGTCGTGCTGCGTACCGGTACGCCGTGAGGGGCGCCCGGGCGCGCCGCAGGGCGCTGCGGCTGCGCCGTCTGCTCATTCACCACTCGTACGCCGGTCACCGGCCGGCGTATGCCCACCACCATCCGGAAGGACGTGTCTCCCTCATGCCCGAGACCACCACCACCGCGCTCGACAAGGAACAGCTGCGCGAACTGGTCGCCGATGTGCTCGACCTGGATGTCGCGGAGGTCACCGACGACGCCGACTTCATGGAGGACCTGGACGTCGACTCGCTGATGGCCCTGGAGATCACCGTGCGGCTGGAGAAGGAATACGGGGTACGGCTCGCCGAGGCCGAGCTGACCTCGATCACCTCGCTGCAGGGCACGTACGAACTGCTGACGAGCAAGCTCGGGGACACCCGATGAGCGCCGCGACGCCGCTGGGCGACCTGGAGCTGATCCGTACCGGTCCCTCGGGCGCCGTCACCGCCTTCGACGCCCCGGTGGACGGGCCCGTCATCGCCGGGCACTATCCCGGCTTCCCCGTGCTGCCCGGCGTGTTCCTCATCGAGGCGGCGGACCGCACGGTGCGCCAGTGGGCCAAGGACAACGGCCGCGCCCAGGACGACGGCGCCGACCCCGGCAGCGGTGCGGACAGCGGTACGGCCGGCACCGCGGACAGCGGTACGGAGCTGGAGCTGGCCGCCATGGACCGCTGCCGCTTCCACCGTCCCGTCTACCCCGGCGACCGGGTGCTCGCCGACGTGTCCGTCGTGGACAACGCCGCCGGGCTGCTCTTCAAGGCCGCCGTGGCCACCAACCGCGGGAAGGTCGCCGACATCCGGCTGCGCTACCGCGCGAAGCAGGAAGAAGAGGAAACCCCGTGACCGTGCACGGCATCGACCGGATCAAGAACACCATTCCGCACCGCGGGGAGATCCTGCTGGTGGACCGGGTCGCGGACGTGGTGCCCGGAACGCGGCTGACCGCGTACAAGGCGGTCTCCGGCAACGAGCCCTGCTACGCGCCGCTCGGCCAGGACGCCGCCCCGGCCGACTACGCGTATCCGACCTCGCTCGTCATCGAGTCGTGGGCCCAGTCCGCGGTGCTGCTCTCGGTGTGGGAGAACCCCAATCCGGACGTGCTCGCCGGGAAGGTCGAGCTGGCCGGTTCCATCGGAGATGCGGTCATCGGAGAGCGCGCCTATCCGGGGGACGTCCTCGAGCACCGGGTGCGCCTGGTGAAGTCCGTGGACGAGACGGCGATCCTCGCCGGCGAGACGCTCGCCGGCGGCCGTGAGGTGCTGCGGATCGGATCGTTCGTGGTGGCGCTGCGGGACGTCACCGAGCTGCTTCCGGCGCCCGACCGTGCCCTGCTGAGTGTGTGAGGAGAGGACCCATGTCCGAACAGAGCAGGTCCACGCCGGGTGACAAGGTCGCGCCGGGTGACAAGGTCGCGCCGGGCGACCAGGCCGCGCCGGGTGACAAGGTCGCGCCGGGTGACAAGGTCGCGCCGGGTGACAAGGTCGCGCCGGGCGACAAGGTCGCGCCGGGCGACAAGGCCGCGCCGGGCGACAAGGTCGCGCCGGGCGACCAGGCCGCGCCGGGCGACAAGGTCGCGCTGGTCACCGGAGGTTCGCGGGGTATCGGCCGCGCGGTCGTCGCGCGGCTGGCGAGCGACGGCTACGACATCGGCTTCTGCTACCGCTCCGACGACCAGGCGGCGGCCCTGGTGGAGAAGGAGGTGCGCGAGCTGGGCCGCCGGGTGCTGTCCCGGCGCGTGGACGTGACGGACCGTACGCAGGTACGGGAGTTCGTCACCGCGGCCGAGGAGGAACTCGGCCCCGCCTCGGCGGTGGTCACCTCGGCCGGCATCACCCGCGACAGCCCGCTGGTCCTGATGCCGGACGAGGACTGGGACGCGGTGCTGCGCACCAACCTGGACGGCACCTACAACCTGTGCCGTGCGGTGGCCTTCCCGATGATCAAGCGGGGCGGCGGGGCCGTGGTCACGCTCTCCTCGGTGGCCGGGGTCGCGGGCAACGCGGGCCAGACCAACTACTCCGCGTCGAAGTCCGGGATCATCGGCTTCACCCGGTCGCTCGCCAAGGAGGGCGGCCGGCACGGGATACGCGCCAACTCGGTGGCCCCGGGCTTCATCGACACCGACATGACCTCGGAGCTGCCGCCGAAGGTGGCCAAGGAGATGCTGGGCCGGATTCCGCTGAAGCGGTTCGGGCGACCGGAGGACGTGGCGGCCCTGGTCGCCTTCCTGCTCTCGTCCGAGGCCGCGTACATCACCGGGCAGGTGTTCCAGGTGGACGGCGGTATCGCGCTGTGAGCGCCGCCGTGCGCGCGGGGCGCCGTCGCAGGCGGCCCCCGCGCTTCTACTTCTCCCTGCGCAGCCCGTACTCCTGGCTCGCCTACCGGGACCTGCTCGACCGGTATCCGGCCACGGCCGCGGCCGTGGAGTGGGTGCCGTTCTTCGAGCCGGACGAGCTGAGCCGCAAGCTGCTCGCCGAGGCGGGGGGAGCGTTCCCGTACACGCCGATGTCCCCGGAGAAGCACCGGTACATCCTTCAGGACGTACGGCGGCTGGCGGGCGAGCGGGGGCTGGAGTTCACCTGGCCGGTGGACCGCGAGCCCGTCTGGGAGGTGCCGCACCTCGGCTACCTGGCCGCCGCCCGGCACGGGGTGGGAGCGCAATACATCGCGCTGGCCGCGCGGGCCCGCTGGGAGCTGGGCCTGGACATCTGCGACCGGACCGTGATCGCCGGCTTCGCCGCGGAACTCGGTCTGGACGCCGAGGAACTGGCCACCGCGTCCGACGACTCGGGGCTTCGCGCGGAGGGTGTGCGGGTGCTTCTGGAGATTCAGCGCGACGGGGTGTTCGGCGTGCCGTTCTTCGTCGACCACTTCGACAAGTACTGGGGCGTCGACCGCCTCCCGGCCTTCGCCGCGGCGCTCGCGGCCAAGACCGCCGCCGACCTCACGGGGGTCCCGGACGACTCCGGGGACCCCCTTCCCGTACCCGCGGCGTCCGTCGACGACGGTCACGCGGGCGGGTGCGGCTGAGCCCGTCTCCCGGGCCGGCCGCATCCCCCGGCCGCCGCACGGCGCTTCCTCCGGGCGTCCGTGCGGCGGCCGTTGTGCGGTCGCCCCTCGGGGGCCGGGCCGGGCGGCTGCCCGTTCGCGTTCGCGTTCGCGTTCGTATTCGTGTCCGGGCCGCTGACGTGGGCGGGTGCATATAGGTGCCGCATAGCGGGGGGCGGTTGCCTGGGGTTCCGTACCGCTGCTGGGCGAGCGCGGCTCCGAGAAGCCGCAGAGGGTGGGTAGTTGGGGTGTCCGGCTTCGAGAGCTTCGTCAGCGCGCTGCGCCACAGGGTCGCGGACACGCCGACCCGCAGCGCCGTCCGCTTCAGCGCGGGCGCGGCCGAGGAGGACGTGACGTACGCGGCCCTGGACCGTGCCGTACGCGCCGCCGCGCACGCGCTCGGCGATCGCGTCACGCCCGGGGACCGGGTACTGGTCTCCTGCGGGCCCGGCACCGGCTTTCTCCGGGCCTTCCTGGCCTGCCTCTACGTGGGCGCCGTGCCCGTTCCGGTGCCCGTGCCCGGGGGGTTCGGGCGGCAGGAGGCCCGTACGACCGCGATCGCCGGGGACACCGGGGCCCGCCTGGTCCTCACCGACGAGGCGAGCGCGGGCGCGGTGCGCCGCTGGCTGGACGGCGAGCGGGACGCGCTGCCCGAACTGACCGTCGCCACCGTGGAGTCGGCGCAGGAGGCGGGCGACGCGGACGCGTGGCACGAGTGGCCCGTCGGGCCGGAGGCACTCTGCTTCCTCCAGTACACGTCCGGGTCGACCAGTGAGCCGAAGGGCGTGATGGTGCCGCACGGCGCCCTCGTGCACAACCTGCGGCTGATGCGCGACTGCCACGGCTGGCACGGCGGCATGACCTGGTGCAGCTGGCTGCCCGCGTACCACGACATGGGCCTGATCGCGATGATGCTCGCCCCGCTTTATCTGGGCGGCACGGCCGTGCTGATGTCGTCCACCGACTTCCTCAAGCGGCCCGTCTCCTGGCTGCGGCTGATCGAGCGGCACCGCGCCGAGATCAGCTGCGCCCCGAACTTCGCGTACGACCTGTGCGCGCGCCGTCTGACCGAGGAGCAGACCGCCGGCCTCGACCTGTCGAGCTGGCGGTACGCCTGCAACGGCGCCGAGCCCGTCGACGCCGCGACCCTCACCCGGTTCGCGGAGCGCTTCGCGGGCGCGGGCTTCTCGGCGCGGTCCCTGCTGCCGGGGTACGGGCTCGCCGAGGCCACCCTCTATGTCTCCGGCACCCGGGCCGACCGGCCGCCGGTCGTGCTTCGCGCCGACCCCTCGGCACTGGCCGGCGGCGAGGTCGCCGAGGCCGAACCGGGCTCCACCGCACAGGAGTTGGTGAGCAGCGGCATCGTGCGCGGCCTCGATGTGCGCGTCGTGGACCCCGGGACGCGGGCCGAACTGTCCGAGGGGCGGGTCGGTGAGATCTGGATCCGCGGCGGGAGTGTCGCCCTCGGGTACTGGAACCGGGCCGAGGAGACCCGGCGGACCTTCGGCGCGGCGACGGCCGACGGTGACACGGGCTTCCTGCGCACCGGTGACCTCGGAGCGCTGCGCGCCGGCGAGCTGTATGTGACCGGCCGCATCAAGGAAATGATCATCGTGCACGGCCGGAACCTGTATCCGCACGACATCGAACGCGAACTGCGCGACCTCGCACCGGCCTTCGCCGACCTGCCCGCCGCCGTCTTCGCGGTGCGGCCCGGGGGCGCCCACGCGCCGGAGGAGATCGTCGCCGTCCAGGAGGTGCGCGGCCGGGGGCTGTCCGGGGAGGAACTGGCCGCTCTGGCCCGCACCGCGCGCGCCGGGCTCGCCCGGCGGCTCGGGGTACGGGTCGGGGGCGTCGCCCTCGTCAAGGCGGGCCGGATCCGGCGCACCACGAGCGGCAAGATCCAACGCACCCTGATGCGCGGCCTCTTCGAGGGCGGCGAACTCCAGCCCCTGCACGAGGAACTGGCACCGGAACTCGCGACGGCCTTTCGGAGCGGCGGGCGGACGCGGGAGACGCCATCCACGTCATCGACACCATCCACGCCAACGACACCATCCACGCGATCGACGCCGTCCGCCGAGCCCGCAGCGCCCGCCGGCGGCCGGAGTGCGTACGAGTTGGCCGGGTCGGTCGGTGGGGGTGTGGGTGCGGGGGGCTGGGATCCGTATGCGCTCAGTCGGGAGCTGGAAGTGCGGCTCGGGGATCCCCGGGACGGGAGCGCGGAGTTCTCCTTCCGGCGCAGCGCGGAACTCGACCGCGCCGAGGAGTTCCCCGCCGCGATCTGCCGGGAGCTGGACGCCCTGGGCGTGCCGCGCTGGTTCGCGCCCGCCCGGTACGGCGGTGAACTGCGCGGCAGTGAGGAGCTGTTGCAGCTGATCCGGACGCTGGGCCGGCGTGACTTCACCGTCGCCCTCGGCCATGTCAAGACCTACCTGGGTGCCGTCTCCGTCTGGGTCGCGGGCCGGCCCGAGCAGGCCGCGGCGCTCGCGGCGCGGGTGACGGCCGGTGCCGTGGTCTCGCTGGCGGCAACCGAGCGCGCCCACGGCAGCGACCTGCTCGCGGGCGAGCTGCGGGCCGGGCGGACGCCCCGCGGCTGGCGGCTCGACGGCGAGAAGTGGCTGATCAACAACGCGACGCGGGCCGAACTGGTCTGCGTCCTCGCCCGCACCGACGAGGCGGGCGGCAGCCGCGGCTTCAGTCTCTTCCTCGTCGACAAGGCACGGCTCGCGCCGGACAGCTGGCGCCCGCTGGCCGGCGTACCGACGCACGGCGTGCGCGGCGCCGACATCAGCGGCATCGCCTTCACCGGCGCCGAGCTGCCCGAGGACGCGCTGATCGGCGCCGAGGGCGAGGGACTGGAGATCATCCTCAAGGGCTTCCAGATCACCCGCACGCTCTGCTCGGCGATGTCGCTCGGCATGACCGACCACGCACTGCGCATCGCCCTGGACTTCGCCCGCACCCACCTCCTCTACCGGCGCCCGCTCGCCGAACTCCCGCACGCCGCCCGGACCTTGGCGGAGAGCTACGCCGACCTGCTCGCCATGGAGGCCGTCAGCCTCGTCGCGACCCGCTCCCTGCACACCCTCACCGAGGAGCAGAGCGCGGTCTCCGCCGTGGTCAAGTACCTGGTGCCGACCCTCGGCGACGAGGTCGTCGGAGAGCTGCGCGGACTGCTCGGCGCCCGGGCGATGCTCACCGAGGACTTCGCCGACGGAGCCTTCCAGAAGGTGGAGCGCGACCACCGCATCGTCGGCATCTTCGACGGGAGCACGGCGGTCAACCTCAACTCCCTGATCAACCAGTTCCCCGTGCTCACCCGCGGGTACCGCAAGGGACTCGCCGACCGGGACGCGGTCGCCGCGGCCGCCCGCCTCGACGGGCCGACGCCCGAGCTCGACCACGGCCGGCTCACGCTCTACGCACGCTCCGGCTCCAGCGTCGTACAGTCCCTGCCGGACGCCGTGGAGCGCGCCCGGGCCACGGCGCCGCCGGCCGTCGTGGCGCGCGCCGAGCAGCTCCTCGCCCTCGCCGACGAGGTGCACGGGGAACTCGCCGCCCACCGGCACAGCGCCCGCGCGGTACCGGAGACGGCCTTCGCCTCGGCCCGCCGCTACGCCCTGGTGTACGCGGGCGCGGCGAGCCTGCACCTGTGGCTGGAGAACGCGGGCACCGCACGCGCGAGGGGGCCGTTGTGGGCCGACGCGGCGTGGCTGGACGCGGTGCTGGCCAGGCTGCTGCGCCGGCTCACCGGCACGGCCGACCTCGACGACGCCGACGGCCCTGCCCTGGACCGGCTGCTGCCCGCGCTGCACGCGCAGTTCGAGGAGGGGGCGCTGTTCTCGCTGCTGCCGTGCCCGCTGGGGGAGGGCCGCCCGGCCGCGGTGCCCCCGGTCCGCATCCCCACCGTCACGACGGCCACGACCAAGGAGCCGGTATGACCGACCTGCTGACCGCCGGCGCCGCCGACGCCCCCCTCGACCCCGCCGGTCCCGACCCGGACCTCGCCCGCGTCGACCGTCTCGAAGCCCTCCTCGGCGACCCGGACGACGCGGCCAACCCGCTCGGGCTGCATGCCGTGCTCGCCGCCGACGAACGCGGCGAACTGCTGCCCGAAGGGGAGCGCGCGCTACGGGACTTCGGCCTCGGGGCCGAGTTCGTGCCCGCGGCGTACGGGGGGCGCTTCGTGCGGGCCGACCGGTTCGCGCTGCTCATGCGGAGCCTGTTCCGGCGGGACTGCGCCCTCGGCATCGGTCATGGCGTCACCAGTTTCATCGCCGGCCTGCCCGTCTGGGCGGACGGCAGCGACACGCAGCGGTACCGGGCCGCGGGCCTGCTGCTCGGCGGCGGCCGGATCGTCGCCGCGTACACCGAACTCGACCACGGCAGCGACTTCTCCCGTGTCTCGCTCGCCGCGCGCCCCGCGCCCGGCGGCGGCTATCTCCTCGACGGCGGAAAGCAACTCGTCAACAACGTGGGCCGGGCCGAGGCGGCGGTCGTGTTCGCCCGCACCGACGAACGCCCCGGCAGCCGCGGCCACTCCCACCTCCTGGTGGACCTCGACGCGCTGCCCGCCGACCGGGTGGACCGCACCGCCCGCTACGCCACCTCAGGGGTACGGGGCTGTCTGCTCGGCGGCGTCGACTTCGACGCCTGCCCGGTCCCCGCCGACGCGCTGCTCGGCACCGAGGGCGGTGCCATGGAGACCGTGCTCAAGGTCTTCCAGGTGACCCGCAGCGTGTTGCCCGGCATGGTCGTCGGGGTCGGTGACACCCAGCTGCGCGCGGTGCTCGACTTCGCCGGACAGCGGCTGCTGTACGGGCAGCCCATGCACGAACTGCCCGAGGTGCGCTCCGCGCTGACCGGCGCCTTCCTCGACCTGCTGATCTGTGACGCGCTGTCCGTCGTCGGCGCCCGGTCGCTGCACCTGCTGCCCGCGGAGGCCAGTGTGCGGTCGGCGGCCGTGAAGTATCTGGTGCCCCGGTTCCTCCAGGACAGCTCCTACCGGCTCGGCGTGCTCCTCGGAGCCCGCAGCTACCTCCGCGAAGGGCCGTACGCCGTCTTCCAGAAGGCCGCTCGTGACCTTCCGGTCGTCGCCCTCGCGCACGCCAGTGGCGCGGTGTGCCTCTCCACCATCGTGCCGCAGCTGCCGCGGCTCGCCGAGCGCGCCTGGCAGCCCGCGCTGCGCGGGGACGCCTCGTTCCAGGAGGCGCCGCGGACGCTGTTCCGCCTCCACGAGCCGCTGCCCGCCCTCGACTTCGGCCGCCTGGAGCTGACCGCGCGCGGCGCCGACAGCCTCGCCGGCCACCTCCCCGTCCTCGCCCGTGAGCTGGCCGAAGAGGCCCGGTCCCGGCCGGAGCTCGCCGAACTCGCCGACCTGGCCGGCCTGTTCGCGCGGGAACTGGACGAACTCGCCCGGCGCTCGGTCGCCCTGCCGCCGCGCGACCGCACCCCGGTCGCGGGCCGCCGCGCCTTCCTGCTGGCCCAGCGGTACGCCCTGCTGCTCGCGGCCGCCGCCTGCCTCGGCGTCTGGCGTGCGGCGACGCCCTCCGACGGCTTCGTCGCCGACCCGCTCTGGGCCGCCTCGGCGCTGCACCGGCTGGCCGAGCGGCTCGGCCTGCGCCGGGGGCCGCTGCCCGAGCCCGCCGTCCGGCAGCTGTTCGCGGAGCTCGCCGAGCGGCACGAGACCGGCCGCACCCTCGATCTGTTCCGCGGCCGGCTCGCCCGCCGGGCCGCCCCCTCCCATGGAGTCCAAGGAGCCATCTGATGACCGAGACCACCACCGCCGTCACCTCCCCGGAGGCGATCCGATCCTGGCTCACCGAGCGCGTCGCCTCCTACCTGGAGCGCCCCGCCGCCGACATCGACGCTGGCGCGCAGCTCGCCGAGCTCGGCCTCGACTCGGTGTACGCCCTGTCCTTGTGCGGCGACGTCGAGGACCACTTCGGTCTGGTCGTCGAGCCGACCATGGCCTGGGACCACCCGACGGTCGACGCCATCACCGCGTTCCTGGCGGCCGAACTGGCCGCGTAGGGAGCCGAAGCACACAGCTGTCCCCCCGGCAGGCCGGGGCGGCACAGCTGTTCCCCCCGGCAGGCCGGGGCCGTCCGGACCCCTCCCCGGACGGTCCCGGCCCGAACGCGCGCCCGGCCGGGGGCCTTGGGGCGCACCGGGGCACCGGGGCGTACAGGGCGCCGGGGCGTATAGGGGCGTCATAGTGCTCGCGCAGAGAATTCCCGGGTCAATTCTGTGTTGTGCCGCAGTGACTCTCCGGGAAGGGGCAGCCGTGCCCGACAAAACGTTCCCAGGCATTCTGTCAACCGTAGGAAACACCCCACTTGTGGAATTGGAAAGGCTGCTGCCGGATTTCGGCTCCCGGGTATTCGGGAAGATCGAGAGGTTCAATCCGGGCGGCAGCATCAAGGACCGTTCCGCCCTCGGCATGCTGCTCGCCGGCATCCGCAGCGGCGAGGTGCAGCCCGGCCGTACCGTGATCATCGAGTCCAGCTCGGGCAATCTGGCCGTCGGACTGGCCCAGATCTGCCGCTACTTCGGACTGCGCTTCATCTGCGTGGTCGACGGCAAGACCACCGAGCAGAACCTCGCCATCCTCAGCGCGTTCCGGGCCGAGGTCGAGGTCGTCACCGAACGCGACGAGCTGACCGGCGAGTTCCTGCCCGTGCGGCTGCGCCGGGTGCGCGAGCTGGTGGCCGCGACGCCGGACGCGTACTGGCCCAACCAGTACGCGAGCCTGCTCAACCCCAAGGCGCACGAGACCACGATGCGGGAGATCGAGGAGTCCCTCGACGGTGCGGTCGACTTCCTCTTCTGCTCGGTCAGCACCTTCGGCACGCTGCGCGGCTGCCGTGACCACATCAGGGCCCGCGGCCTGGACACCACGATCGTCGCGGTGGACGCCCTGGGCAGCGCGATCTTCGGCCTCGAGTCCACCCAGCGGCTCATACCGGGGCACGGCGCCTCCGTGGTGCCGCCCCTGATGGACGCCTCGGCGGCCGACGAGGTGGTGCACATATCCGATCTGGAATGCGTCGTCGCCTGCCGCCGGCTCATCGGTCGTGAAGCGGTCCTCGCGGGCGGCTCGTCCGGGGCGACCGTCGCCGCGCTGTGGAAGATCCGGCACCGCATTCCGGAGGGCTCGAACTGCGTCCTCATATTCCCCGACGGCGGCGACCGCTATCTCGACACCATCTATTCCGACGCCTGGGTGAACCAGAACTTCGGAGACGTCGCACACCTGTGGAAGGACTGATTCGCCCGTGCTCATGTCCACCGGCCAGGAAGGTCTCTGGCTCACCCATCAGCTGGACCCGGACAGCCCCGCGTACAACGTGGTCCTCGCGGTGCGCCTGCGGGACCGGGTGCGCACCGAGGTGCTCCAGGAGGCGCTCACCGCGCTCGTCCGCCGGCACGAACTGCTGCGTTCCCGCTTCCCCGGCACCGAGCAGGGCCCGGTGCGTGTCACCGGCCCGGCCGAGGCCGTACGGCTCGACGTGCGGGAGGTGCCGGACGCCGACGACGAGCGGCTCTTCCTGCTGGCCCAGCGCGCCGGCGAGGAGCCGTTCCGGATCGCCGACGAGGGCGCCTTCCGGGCGGTGCTGCTGCGCCGGGCCCCCGACGACGCCGTCCTCGTCACGGCCACCCACCACATCGTCAGCGACGCCACCTCGCAGTGGCTGCTGGTCCGTGACCTGTTCGCCGAGTACGGGGCGCGCACGGGAGTGGAGACGCCCGACCCGTTGCCCGTCGGTACCGACTGGGACCAACAAGTGCGTGCGGAGCGGGAGTTCATCGGATCCCCGCGCGGCGCGCGGGCCGCCGCGTACTGGCGGCAGGTGTGCGCGGGGCTGACCGCCGCCACCCTGCCCACCGACCGGCAGCGCCCGCCGCAGCGCACCCTGAACGGCGCCACCGTCGAGCTGGCGCTGCCCGAGCGCACCGCCGCCCGGCTGCGGGACGCCGCCGCGCGCCATGCGCTGACCCCGTTCGCCTGGCTGCTCGGCACGTTCCAGACGGCGCTGCACCGCTCCGGGGCGGGAGACGGCTTCCTCATCGGCTGCCCGGTCACCACCCGCTTCACCCCGCGCAGCAGGGAAGCGGTCGGCTACTACGTCAACGCCCTTCCCATGGCGGCCGTGTTCGGCCCGACGACCACGCTTCTGGAGACCGCGCAGGCCGCACAGCGCCGGCTGCGCACCGGTCTCGCCCACGCCCGTCATCCCGTCGAGCTCCTGGACACGACGGCCGGGCGCGGGCCGCTCTTCCGTATCTCCTGCACCCTCGTCGCCGCCGACCGGCTGCCCGTGCCGGGCCTCTACGAGGGACCCGTCCGGCTGGGCGGGCTGCGCGCCGAACTGTGCGACGTGCCGCAGCAGGAGGGCCAGCTCGACCTGACCGTCGAAGTCCTCCAGGACAGCCAGGGCTTCAAGGCGGTCCTGCGCTACAACACCGACCTGTTCGACGCGGCCACCGTGGAGCGCTTCCGCGACACCTGGCACCGCCTGATCGACGTCTCCCTCGACGCGCCCGGCACCCGGACCGCCGACGTGGAGCTCGTCGCCCAGGACGACCTGCTCTTCCTGCTCGCCCTCGGAGGCGTGTCATGACCGGTACGGAGTCCGCGGCGGCCGGGGGACCGGTACGCCAGCAACTGCCCGAAGGACCCACCGTCTGGTGCACCAACGGGCCCGCCGCGGTGGCGATGTGGCGCGAGATGCAGCCGCCCGGCGCCTACCACCGGGCGGCCGGGCGGCTGCGGGCCGGCGACACCCTCCTCGACATCGGCGCCAACGTCGGCCTCATGTCGGTGCACTGCGCCCGCGCCTGCCCCGGCGTCCGCGTCGTCGCCGCCGAGCCCGCCCCCGACCTGCACGCCTGTCTGCGCCGCAACCTGGCCGACCACGCGGCGCCCGGCTGGCAGGCGGAGTGCGCGGCCGTCTCCGACCGCCCCGGACTCCTGCGTTTCACCTACTACCCCGACGCGCCGGGCAACTCCGGTCTCTACGCCGACCCGCGCGCCGACGACGAGATCACCCTGGCCTTCCTGCGCAACAGCGGAGTCGACGCCGAGGACGCCGAGGAACTCGTCGAGGGGCTGCACGAGGGCGTCGAGTTCACCGTGCCGGCCGTCACCGCCTCCGACCTGGTCCGCCGGCACGGCATCGAACGCGTCGACCTGCTGAAGGTCGACGTCGAGCGGGCCGAACTCGACGTGCTGCTCGGCCTCGAGGAAGCGCACTGGTCCCTCGTGCGCGCCGTCGTCGCCGAGGTGCACGACGAGGACGGCCGCCTGGCCGCCGTACTCCGGCTGCTGCACGCCCACGGCTTCACCGTCGACGTACGCCAGGAGCCGCTGCTCAAGGGCACCGCGCTGTACGACGTCGAGGCCGAACGGGCCGTATAGGCCGCATATAGCGCGCGCTCGCACCATCAGGGTCAACAGCCCTGCCCCCGAGCCCCGGCTCCCGGGCCTTTGCCCCGCAGAGAGGAATCCCATGCTGATTCTCCGGCGCGCCGATGTGACGGACGTCCTGTCCGGCCGGGAGACGGAGATCATCGACCTCGTCGCCGAGACCTACCGGCTGCACGACGAGGGGCAGACGTCCCTGCCGCACTCGACGTTCCTGCGTTTCCCCGAGGAGCACCACAGCCGGGACCGGATCATCGGCCTGCCGGCCTACCGGGGCGGTGAGCGGCCCGTCGCCGGAATGAAGTGGATCTCCTCCTTCCCCGGCAACGTGGCCGCCGGCACCGACCGGGCCAGCGCCGCCGTCGTCCTCAACTCCCTCGGCAACGGGCACCCGGTGGCGTTCGTCGAGGGTGCGGTGATCTCCGCGAAGCGCACCGCCGCGAGCGCGGCGCTCGCCGCCCGGGAACTCACCGCGGACAACCCGCCCGCCGCCGCGCTGCTGATCGGCTGCGGTGTGATCAACCTGGAGATCCTGCGCTTCCTGGCCGCCGCCCTGCCGGACCTGCGCGAGGCCGCCCTGTACGACACGGACCCGGCCCGCGCCGAGGCCTTCGCCGCACGGTGCGCCGAGGAGGTCCCCGGGGTGAAGGCCCGTCCGGTGACCGACCTGGCCGCCGCGCTCGGCGAGCACCGCCTCGTCTCCCTCGCCACCACCGCCGCGACCCCGCACATGGACCTGTCGGCGTGCGGCCCGGACACCACCGTGCTGCACATCTCCCTGCGGGACCTGACCGCCGAGGCCGTCCTCGGGGCGGTCAACGTCGTCGACGACGCCGACCACGTGTGCCGCGAGCGCACCTCCCTCGACCTCGCCCAGCAGGCCACCGGCAACCGTGACTTCGTCGCCGCCCCGATCGGCGCCCTGCTGCGCGGCACGGCCACGCTCCGCCGCACCGCGGACCGGCCCGTCGTCTACTCCCCGTTCGGTCTGGGCGTGCTCGACCTGGCGCTCGCCGAGTTCGTGCGCGAGGAGGCCGACCGGCGCGGCCTCGGCGTACGCGTCGAGGACTTCCTGCCCGCCTTTGCCTGACCACTTGTACCGATCACCGACCAAGGAGTTGCCGTGACCGCAGAACAGACCGCACAGCAGGCCGCGGACCAGCCCGCACAGCAGGCCGCACAGCAGTCCGAGGGCCCCGTCCAGCGGGTCGTGTTCAACGACGAGGAGCAGTACTCGCTGTGGCCCGCCGGGCGTGACCTGCCGGCCGGCTGGCACGCCGAGGGCACCGAGGGCAGCCGCGAGGAGTGCCTGGCCCGGATCGCCGAGGTGTGGACCGACATGCGCCCGCTGAGCCTGCGCCGGCACATGCACGAGTCCTCCGCGGCCTGAGCCCGTCCGCCCACCCCGACCCAGGTCTGTGACAGGAGTTACCGTGAACGCCGAACTGCTTTCGGAACGCTTCGCCGAGCAGGCGTTCCGTACGCCGCACGCGGCCGCCGTCGTCGACGGAGCCCGGACGGTGACGTACGAGGAGCTGGACCGTGCGTCCCTGCGCATGGCCCGCCACCTGCGGGACCTGGGTGCGGGGCCCGAGACGCTCGTCGGGGTGAGCCTGCCGCGCGGCGTCGATCTGATCGTCGCGCTGCTGGCCGTCTGGCGGGCCGGCGCGGGCTATGTCCCGCTCGACCCGGCCCAGCCGCCCGCCCGCCTGTCGGACCTGGCCCGGGAGGCCGGGGCGCGCCTGGTGGTCGCCGGACCGGCCCTGGCGGGCCCCGTGCGCGACGCCGGTGCCCGGCGCGTCGGACCCGAGGAGATCCCGGACCGGTCCTCGGACCCCGCCGGCCCGCTCCCCGCCGCCGACCCCGCCAACGCGGCGTACGCCGTCTTCACCTCCGGTTCGACCGGCCGGCCCAAGGCCGTCGTGGTCACCCACGCGGGCATCGCGAACCGGATCGGCTGGACCGTGCAGCGGCATGCGCTCGGGGCGGCCGACCGGGTTCTGCAGAAGACCACCATCGGGTTCGACGCGGCCGGCTGGGAGATCTTCGCGCCGCTGGTCGGCGGCGGCACCGTGGTGCTCGCCCCGGCGGGCGCCGAGCGCGACCCGGCCGCGCTGCTGCGCGCGGTGGCCGACCACGGCGTCACCGTGCTCCAGGTCGTGCCGTCGGTGCTGCGGCTGCTCGTGGAGGAGGGTGACTGGAGCGGCTGCGGCTCGCTGCGGCTGCTGTTCTCGGCGGGCGAGGCCCTGCACGCCGAGCTGGTCGCGCGGCTGCGTGAGCGGACGGGCCAGGACCTGGAGGTCTGGAACACCTACGGTCCCACCGAGTGCTCCATCGACATCACCGCGCAGCTCGTCGACCCCGCGCTCACCGCGGGTCCGGTGCCCATCGGCCGCCCGCTGCCCGGCATGCGCGTCCTCGTCCTCGGACCGAACGGTGTCCCCGTGCCCGTCGGTGTTCCCGGCGAGCTGTACGCGGGCGGCGTCGGAGTGGCCCGCGGCTATGCCGGGCGCCCCGATCTGACCGCCGACCGTTTCGTGCCCGACCCCTACGCCACCGAGCCCGGCGCCCGCCTCTACCGCACCGGTGACCAGGTGCGCTGGCGCTCCGACCGCACCCTCGAGTACCTGGGCCGGCTCGACCACCAGGTGAAGGTCAACGGCGTCCGGATCGAGCCCGCCGAGGTCGAGGCCGCGCTCGCCGCGCACCCGGCGGTCACCGGCGCGGTCGTCACGCCGTACGAGGCCGACGGCGGCGGCAAGCGGCTCGCCGCGTACCTCACCGTCAGCGGCGAGGCGGACCCGGCCGGGCTGCGCGGTTTCCTGGCCGAGCGGCTGCCGGACAGCCATGTCCCCTCATTCCTCCACACCCTCGACGCGTTCCCGCTGACGGCCAACGGCAAGGTCGACCGGGCCGCGCTGCCCTCCCCGGCCGAGATCGCCGCCGCCGGGCAGCCCACGTACACGGCCCCGCGCGACGCGGCGGAGGAACTCGTCGCGGGGGTCTGGGCCGACCTCCTCGGTCTCGACCGGGTCGGCGCGCTCGACGACTTCTTCGCGCTGGGCGGCACGTCGCTCCAGCTGACCCGGCTCGCGGCCCGGCTGCGCGCCGCGTCGGGCGAGAAGGTCTCCCTGCGCGGCCTGTTCGCCGCGACGACGGTCCAGGCCCAGGCCCAGCTGATCGGCACACCCACGGGGGCGGCCGACGGCGGGACGAGCGGTGCCGTGACCGGCGGCACGACAGATGCCGGGCACGAGGGCACGGGCGGCACGGGCGGAGCCGTCCACGGCGGCACGGGCGCCGACGTGGACGACGGGCCCCAGATCCGCCCCGTCCCGCGCACCGGCGACCTCCCCCTCTCCTCCGGTCAGCGCCGCCTCTGGTTCCTGGACCGGATGCACCCCGGCAGCCCCGAGTGGGTCGCCCCGCTCTTCCTGCGGCTGCCGGGTTCCCTGGACGCCGGGACCGTGGGCCGGGCCCTGGACGCGCTCGCCGCCCGGCACGAGCCGCTGCGCACCCGCTACGTCGACCAGGGCGGCGAGCCGCGCCAGATCATCGACGCGCCGGGCGCCGGCACCGTCGAGCTGCGCGTCGAGGACACCGCCCGCGACGGGGTGGCCGCGCTCTTCGGCGCACAGTTCGAGCGGGGCTTCGACCTCGCCGCGGGCCCGCTGTGGCGCGCGCTGCTGGCCCGGGTGGCCGGCGAGGACCATGTCCTCCTTCTGACGATGCATCACATCACCTGCGACGGCTGGTCGACGGTGATCCTGGAACGGGAGCTGCGCGAGCTGTGCGCCGCCGACCGGGCCGGCCGCGCGCCGGACCTGCCCGAACTGCCCCTCCAGTACGCGGACTACGGCTCCTGGCAGGGTGCCCGCCTCACCGACGCCGTCGTCGAGGGCGAGCTGACCCACTGGCGCGCCGCCCTCGACGGCATCGCCCCGCTCGACCTGCCCGCCGACCACCCCCGCCCGGCGGTGCGTGATCCGCGCGGCGCGGTCGTACCGTTCCGCGTCGCCCCCGAACTCGCCGTCAAACTAGCCGAGTTGGGCCGAGCCCACGGCGCCACCCCGTTCATGACGCTGCTGACGGCGTACGCCACGCTGGTCGCCCGCCACACCGGCCAGTGGGACGTCCCGGTCGGCACCCCGGTGGCCGGCCGCACCCGGCCCGAGACCGAGAACATGGTCGGGTTCTTCCTCAACTCCCTCGTCGTACGCTGCGGCCTCACCGCGGACCTGGGCTTCACCGAGGCCCTGCGCCGGGTCAGGGACGCGGCCCGCGCCGCCCTCGTCCACCAGGAGCTGCCCTTCGAGCGGCTGGTCGAGGAGCTTCAGCCCGAGCGCGACCTGTCCCGCACCCCGCTCTACCAGGTGGCCTTCGACCTGCACAGCGAGGGCGTGACCAGCGTCGTCACCCATGACAGTGACCTGGCCGCGTTCGCCGAGGCCTGGCAGGTCGCGAAGACCGATCTGTCGCTGTTCATGCGGCAGACGCCCGACGGCTCCCTCGACGGGGTCCTCGAATACGCCACCTCGCTGTTCGAGCGGGGCACCGCCGAGCGCATGACCGGCCACTTCCTCACCCTCCTCGAACAGGTGGCCGAGCAGCCCGAGACCCCGCTCGGCGCTCTGGAGCTGCTCTCCGCCGACGAACGCCACCGCCTCCTCGTCGAGTGGAACGACACGGCCGAGGACACCGACGACCGTACGGTCTTCGAACGCTTCGAGGAGCAGGCCCGCAGCGCCCCCGAGCGCACCGCCCTGACCTTCGGCACCGAGACCGTGACGTACGGCGAACTGGACGCCGCGGCCAACCGGCTGGCGCAGCACCTGCGCACCCGCTGCGTGGGCGCCGAGTCACGCGTCGCGGTCCTGCTCGACCGGGGTCCCGAACTGGTCACCGCGCTGCTCGCGGTGTGGAAGGCGGGCGGCGCCTATGTGCCGGTCGACCCGTCCTACCCGGCCGAGCGCATCGCGGCGATGTGCGACACGGCGGGCGTACGCACGGCGGTGACCACCTCCGCGTACGCGGCCCGCTTCACCTCCTCCGGCACCCGCCTGCTGCTCCTGGACACGGACGCCGACGACATCGCCGGGCGCCCGGCCGCCGCGCCCGCCCGGACCAGGGACCCGCGACGGCTCGCGTACACCATCTTCACCTCGGGCTCGACCGGCACACCCAAGGGCGTCGAGGTCACCCACCAGGGTCTCGCCAACCACGTCGCCTGGGCGGCCCGCGAACTCGCCGGGCAGGACTACGGCGGCGGCGCCCTGTTCTCCTCGGCCGCCTTCGACCTCGTCGTCCCCAACCTGTGGGCGCCGCTGGTCACCGGGCAGCGGCTGTTCCTGCTGCCGCAGGACACCGACATGTCCGAGCTGGGCAAGCGGCTCGCGGAGGCCCAGCCGTTCAGCTTCGTCAAGCTGACCCCGGGCCACCTCGACATCCTCGCCCTCCAGCTCACCCCGGCCCAGGCGGGCGCGCTCGCGCCGGTGCTGGTGGTGGCGGGCGAGGCGTTCACCCGCGCCACCCTGGAGCGCTGGCGCGCACTCGCCCCGGACACCCGGCTGATCAACGAGTACGGGCCGACCGAGGCGTCCGTCGGCACGACGGTGTACGAGATTCCCGAGCATGCCGACGCCGACGTACTGCCCATCGGACGCCCGCTGCCCAACATGCGGGTGTACGTCCTCGACCCGGCGCTCCAGCCCGTCCCGGTCGGGGTCGCCGGCGAGCTGTACGTCGGCGGCACGGGTGTGGCGCGCGGCTACGCGAACCGCCCCGACCTGACGGCCGACCGCTTCCTGCCCGACCCGTACGGCACCGGCCCCGGCGCCCGCATGTACCGCACCGGCGACCTGGTCCGCCACCTCCCGGACGGGAACGTCGCGTTCCTCGGCCGGGTCGACGACCAGGTCAAGATCCGCGGCTATCGCGTCGAACTCGGCGAGATCCAGGCCGTGCTGACAGCGCACCCCGCCGTCCGCGACGCCGTCGTCACCGTGCACCGGCCCGAGAACGGCGAACCGACGCTGGCCGCCCACGTGGTGCCCGCCGACGCCGCCGCGCCGCTGCCCGACCTCGCCGCCCACTGCGCCGCACGCCTGCCCGAGTACATGATCCCGGCCACCTTCACCGCGCTCGACACGATCCCGGTCAACGCCAACGGCAAGGTCGACCGCAGCGCCCTGCCCGCGCCGGGACGGACCGCCGACGACGAGAGCCATGTCGCACCCAGCGGCCCCGTCGAGGAGCGCGTCGCCGAGATCTGGACCGAACTGCTCGGCGTCCAGGCCGGAGCACACGACAACTTCTTCCACATCGGCGGCAATTCGATCCTCGCGATCCGCCTGATCTCCCACCTCCAGCAGGAGTTCGAGATCGACTTCGCGGTCCGCACGGTCTTCGAGGGACCGACGGTCGCCCGTATCGCGGCCACCGTCGAGGAGCGCGTCACCGCCCAGATCGCCGCGCTCTCCGACGCCGACCTCCTCGACGACGCGGCCCGCACCGACACCACACACCTCACGAACAACCCAGCGCTGAAGGAGCACCAGGCATGAGCACCGGGGAAATGGAGAAGCCCGTCCTCTCGGGCACTGATGCCGACGCGCTCCGCGCCGAACTGCTGCGCCGCCGTCTCGCGGGCCGGCGCACCGGCGCCACCCGCCGCCCGGACATCCCCCGCGCCGACCGGGACGGCCCGCTGCCGCTGTCGTACGGCCAGCAGCAGATGTGGTTCCTCAGCCGCCTGGAGCCGGACAGCCCCGAATACCTGGTCCCGCTGGTGCTGCGGCTGCGCGGCGCCCTCGACACCGAGGCCCTCGACAAGGCCTGGCACCAACTGCTGGAGCGGCACGAGATCCTGCGCACCCGCTACGCCCTGGACGGCGACGAGCCCGTCCAGATCATCGACGCGCCGCGCCCCCTGCCCCTGGACCGGTCCGGGGCCGCGGACGACGACGCGGTCCGCGCCCTGGTCGAGGCGGACCTGGCCCGCCCGTTCGACCTCGGCCGCGACTGGCCGGTGCGGGCGCGCCTGATCCGGCTCGCCGACGACGAGCACGTCCTCGCGGTGGTCTTCCACCACATCGCCTGCGACGCCTGGTCCACCGGCGTCTTCGGACAGGAACTCAGCGCCCTGTACACGGGCTCGGCCCCGGCCCCGCTCACCGTGCAGTACGCGGACTACGCCGCCTGGCAGCGCGCCGAGCTGACCGGCGAGGTCGTCGAACGTCACCTCGACCACTGGAAGGGCCGGCTGGCGGACCTCGCGCCGCTCGAACTGCCCACCGACCGGCCGCGCCCCGCCGTGCGCGACGGCGCCGGTTCCGCCGTCGCCTTCGACGTGCCCGCCCCGCTGGGCACCCGGCTGCGCGAGCTGGCCGCCGCGCACGACAGCACCCCGTTCATGCTGTTCCTCGCCGCCTACCAGAGCCTGCTGGCCCGCCACACCGGCCGCGCGGACATCGCCGTCGGCACCGTGGTCTCCGGCCGCGGCCGCCCCGAGCTGCAACGGCTCATCGGCTACGGCATCAACACCCTGGTGATGCGCGGCGACCTCTCCGGCGACCCCGCCTTCACCGACCTGCTGGCCCGCACCAGGGCCACGGTCCTGGACGCCTACGACCACCAGGACGTCGCCTTCGCCCAGGTCGTCGACGCCCTCGGCCCCGAGCGCGACCTCTCCCGCACCCCGCTGTTCCAGGTCGCGTTCACGATGCACGGCGACCGCAGCTCCGCGTTCGCGTTCCCCGGCGTCGAGGTGGCGCCGTTCGAGGGCGCGGGCCGGGTCGCCAAGTTCGACCTGGACCTCCAGATACGTGAGCGGGCGGACGGCTCGTTCGGCGGGCACCTGGAGTACGCCACCTCGCTGTTCGACCGGGCGACGGTCGAGCGGTTCGCCGGCCATCTGCTGCGCCTGCTCACGGGGATCGCCGCCACGCCCGGGGCGCGCCTGTCCGCGTACGAGATCGTGGGCGAGCGGGAGAAGGCCGTCCTGCTCGGCGCCCCCGAGGCCGTGGAGCCCGTGACGCGCCGCGTGCACGAGGTGTTCGAGGAGCAGGTGGCGCGGACCCCCGAGGGGGTCGCGGTCTCCTTCGAGGGGACGGATCTGACGTACGCGGAGCTGAACGCCCGCGCCAACCGGATCGCCCACGCCCTGATCGCGAAGGGGGTCGGCCCGGAGACGCTCGTCGGGCTGAGCCTGGAGCGCGGCATCGAACTGATCCCGGCCCTGCTCGGCATCCTCAAGTCGGGTGCCGCGTATCTGCCGCTGGACCCGGCGAACCCGGCCGACCGGATCGCGTACATCGTCGGGGACGCACAGGCCCCGGTGGTGGTGACCACCGCCGAGCACGCGCATCTGTTCGACGTGGAGCTGCTGCTCCTCGACACGGACGCGCCGGACCTGGCCGCGCGGCCGGACTCCGACCCGGGCGTGCCCGGCAGCCCCGAGAACCTGATCTACACGATCTACACCTCCGGCTCGACGGGCCGGCCGAAGGGCGTCGCCCTCACCCACACCAACGTCGTACGCCTCCTGGAGCGCGGCAACGAGCACTACGCCTTCACCGACACCGACGTCTGGCCCCTCTTCCACAGCTACGCCTTCGACGTCTCCGTCTGGGAGATGTGGGGTGCCCTGCTGCACGGCGGCCGGCTGATCGTCGTCCCCTACGACGTCACCCGCTCCCCGGAGGAGTTCCTCGACCTGCTGGTGCGCGAGCGCGTCACCGTGCTCAACCAGACGCCCTCCGCCTTCCGTTCGCTGGTCGCCGCGGACGCCGAACTGTCGCTGCGCGCGGTGGTCTTCGCGGGCGAGAAGCTGGAGATCTCCGAACTGCGCCCCTGGGCCGACCGGTTCGGGCTCGACCGGATCGCGCTCGTCAACATGTACGGGATCACCGAGACCACCGTCCACACCACCTACCACCGGCTGACCGAGCGGGACCTGGACCCGCGGGCGGGCAACGCGGTCGGCCATCCGCTGGCCGACCTGCGGGTGTACCTCCTGGACGCGGACCGACAGCTGGTCCCGGTCGGCGTGCCCGGTGAGATCCACGTCGGCGGCCCCGGCGTGGCACGCGGCTACCTCAACCGGCCGGAGCTGACGGCCGAGCGGTTCGTCCCGGACCCGTACGGTCCGGCGGGCTCGCGTCTCTACAAGAGCGGCGACCTCGCGCGCCGGCTGCCCGACGGCAGCCTGGAGTTCCTGGGCCGGATCGACGACCAGGTCAAGATCCGCGGCTTCCGGATCGAGCTGGGCGAGATCGAGACCGCGCTGGCCGCGCATCCGCAGGTCCGTGACGCCGTCGTCCTGGTCCGCGAGGACACCCCCGGCGACAAGCGCCTCGTCGCCTACACGACGCCGGCCGCCGACCAGGCCCCGGCCCCCGGCGACCTGCGCTCCCACCTGGCGGCCCGGCTGCCCGAGTACATGGTCCCGGCCGCGTTCGTCGCCCTCGACGCGCTGCCCCTGACCACCAACGGCAAGCTCGACAAGCGCGCCCTGCCCGCCCCCGGCCAGGACGCCCTCGGCGCCGCCGGCCACGTCGCCCCGCGCACCGTCGCCGAGGAGCGGATCGCCGAGGTGTGGGCCGACGTCCTCGGCCTCGACCGGGTCGGTGTCGAGGACGGCTTCTTCGAGCTCGGCGGTCACTCCATCCGCGCCGTCACCCTGGTGGGCCGGCTCCGCGCGATCGGCTACGACCTCGCCGTGCGCGACGTCTTCGAGTACCGCACGGTCGCCCGCGTCGCCGAACTGGTCACCGGGCGCCCGGCACCGGAGGACGCCGACCGCAGGACCGAGCCGTTCTCCCTGCTCACCGCCGAGGACGCGGCCCGGCTGCCCGACGGGCTCGCCGACGCCTACCCGCTGTCCCAGGTGCAGCTCGGCATGGTCGTCGAGATGCTCACGGACGACGGCAAGCACCCGTACCACAACGTCACCTCGTTCCGTATCCGCGACGAGCGGCCCTTCTCGCTCGACGCCCTGCGCGCCGCCGCCGCGGCCGTCGTCGCCCGCCACGAGGCGCTGCGCACCTCCGTCGACCTCACCGGCTACTCCGTGCCCCTGCAACTGGTCCACACCACGGCCGAGATGCCGGTCGGTGCCCGCGACCTGACCTCCCTCACCGAGGAGGAACTCCTTTCCTCCCTGCGGGAGTTCACGGCCAAGGAGCGCTCCGAGCTGTTCGACCTGGCGACCCCGCCCCTGCTGCGCCTGCACGCACACATGGCGGGCGACGGCAGCTGGTGGATCACCAACACCGAGTGCCACGCGATCCTCGACGGCTGGAGCCACCACTCCCTGCTGATGGAGGTCCTGGAGGAGTACGGCCGCGTCCGCGACGGCGGACAGCCGTCCGAGGCCCCCGTGCCGGGCGTCCGCTTCGCCGACTTCGTCGCCGCCGAGCTGGACGTGCTCGACTCCGCCGGGACCCGCGCCTACTGGCAGTCGGTCGTCGACGGCTACGCCCGGCTCACCGTGCCGGCCCCCTGGCGCGGCGACCCGGACGACACCGGCGCCCCGTACCGGGTGCCCGTGCCCTTCCACGACCTGGAGGACCGGCTGCGCGCCCTGGCCACGAAGGCGGGCGCCTCCCTCAAGAGCGTCCTGCACGCGGCCCACCTGAAGACGCTGAGCATGCTCACCGAGGAGGACCGCTTCTTCAGCGGTCTGGTGTGCAACGCCCGGCCCGAGGTGCTCGGCGCCGACCGCGTCTACGGCATGCACCTGAACACGCTGCCGTTCGCGTACGACCGCACGGCCGCCACCTGGCGCGACCTGGCCGCCGCCGTGTTCGCCCGGGAGATCGAGCTGTGGCCCCACCGCACCTATCCCATGCCGGTCATCCAGCGTGAACTCGCGGGCGGCGAGCGGCTGATCGACATGCGGTTCAGCTATCACGACTTCGACCAGGTCGACCGCGCCCAGGTCGACTACCTGGCCAGCATCGACGACAGCCCCACCGAGTTCCCGCTCGGCGTCTCGGCCCGCGTCGGCCACCTCGTCCTCACCGCGTCCCCGAAGGCCCTGAGCCGCGCCGGCACGGACCGCCTCGCGGCCATGCTGCGCGGCGTCCTGGAGGCGATGGCGGCGGACCCGGAGGGCGACGCGCAGGCGTCGTTCCTGCCGGCGGGGGAGCGGGAGCGGCAGCTCGTCGAGTGGAACGACACGGCGTACGAGGCCGAGACCGCCTCCGTGCTCCGGCGCTTCGAGGAGCAGGCGGCCCGCACCCCGGACGCGGTGGCCGTCGGTCACCAGGACGGCACGCTCTCGTACGGCGAACTCGACGTGCGCGCCAACCAGTTGGCGCACCATCTGCGAGGCCTGGGCGTCGGTGCCGAGTCGCGGGTCCTGGTCCGGCTCGACCGGGGCCCGGACCTGCTGACGGCGCTGCTCGCGGTGTGGAAGGCCGGGGGCGCCTACGTCCCGGTCGACCCCTCCTACCCGGCCGACCGCGTCACCGCCATGCGGGAGCTGTCCGGCGCCCCCGTGACCCTCACGGAGATCCCGGTGCGGGCCCTGATCAGCCTGCCCACCGGCGCTCCCGCCAGGACCGACGACCTGGACCGGCTCGCGTACGTCATCTTCACCTCGGGTTCGACCGGCACCCCGAAGGGCGTCGAGGTCACCCACCGGGGACTGGCCAACCATGTCGCCTGGGCGGCGCGGGAACTGGCGTCCCAGGGGGACGGCGGAGCCCCGCTGTTCTCCTCGGTCGCCTTCGACCTGGTCGTCCCGAACCTGTGGGCGCCGCTGGTCACCGGCCAGGCCGTGCACACCGTGAGCCAGGACGTCGACATGGCCGACCTGGGCGAGCACCTCGTCGCATCGGGCCCGTACAGCTTCATCAAGCTCACCCCGGGCCATCTGGACGTGCTCGCCCAGCAGTTGGCACCCGAGCAGGCGGCGGCCCTCGCGCCGGTGCTGGTGGTGGCGGGCGAGGCGTTCACCCGCGCCACCCTGGAGCGCTGGCGCGCGCTCGCCCCGGACACCCGGCTGATCAACGAGTACGGGCCGACCGAGGCATCCGTCGGCACGACGGTCCACGAGGTGCCGCGGGACGCCGAGACCGACGTACTGCCCATCGGGCGCCCGCTGCCCAACATGCGGGTGTACGTCCTCGACCCGGCGCTCCAGCCGGTCCCGGTCGGGGTCACGGGTGAGCTGTACGTCGGCGGCACGGGCATCGCCCGCGGCTACGCGGGCCGCCCCGACCTGACGGCCGAGCGCTTCCTGCCCGACCCGTACGGCACCGAGCCCGGCGCCCGCGTCTACCGCACCGGCGACCTCGTACGCCAACGCCCGGACGGGAACGTCGAGTTCCTCGGCCGGGTCGACGACCAGGTCAAGATCCGCGGCTACCGCGTCGAACTCGGCGAGATCCAGGCAGTGCTCACCGCCCACCCCGGTATCCGCGACGCCTTCGTGACGACCGTCGACGGCGAACTGGCCGGCTACTACGCGCCCGCCGGCGCGGAAGGGGTCCGCGAGCACCTCGCCGACCGGCTGCCCGACTACATGGTCCCGGCGACCCTGACCGCCCTCGACGCCCTGCCCCTGAACGCCAACGGCAAGATCGACCGCAAGGCGCTGCCCGCACCCGACGCCGCCGCGGCCGACGACGACGGGTACGTCGCCCCGCGCACCGACACCGAGGAGCGCATCGCCGCCGTGTGGGCGCAGGTCCTCGGCCTCGAACGCGTCGGTGTCGAGGACGGCTTCTTCGAGATCGGCGGCCACTCCATCCGCGCCGTCGCCCTCGTCGGGGCACTGCGCTCCGCCGGGTTCGACATCGGCGTACGCGACGTGTTCGAGCACCGCACGGTCGCCGCCCTCGGCGAGCACCTGACCGGGCGCCCCGCCCGGACCGAGGTGGACACCCCCGTGGCGCGGTTCGCGCTGGTGCCGGCCGAGGACCGCGCGCGGCTGCCCGAGGACGCGGTGGACGCCTATCCGCTGACGCAGGTACAGCTCGGCATGGTCCTGGAGATGCTCGCCGACGACACCAAGCACGCCTACCACAACGTGTCCTCGTTCCGGATCACGGAGGCCGCGCCCTTCTCCGCCGACGCGCTGCGCGGCGCCGCCGCCGTGGTCGCCGGCCGCCACGAGATGCTCCGCACCTCCTTCCACCTCGACGGCTTCTCGCAGCCGCTCCAGGTGGTGCGTGCACACGCGGCGATCCCCGTCGCCGTGCACGATCTGACCGCGCTCGACGAGGCGGGGCGGCGGCGCGCCGTCGAGGAGTTCATCGCCCGGGAACGCGCCGACCTGTTCGACCTGGAGCGGGCCCCGCTGCTGCGGATGACCGCACACGTCGAGGAGGACGGCGCCTGGCGCCTCGGCCTCACGGTGTGCCACGCCATCACGGAGGGCTGGAGCCACCGCGCGCTGCTGATGGAGCTGCTCGACGAATACCGGCGGCTGCGCGACGGCGGACAGCCGTCCGAGGCCCCCGCGCCCGCCGTCCGCTACGCGGACTTCGTCGCCACCGAGGTGCGCTCCCTGGAGTCGGAGCACGACCGGGCGTACTGGCGTGACGTCACCGGCGGCTTCGCGCGCTTCGCGCTGCCGGCGGCCTGGGCGGGCGACCGCTCGGCCCCGCGGGAGACCTTCCGGGTCGCGGTGGAGCTGCGCCCCTTCGAGCAGGGGCTGCGCGCCCTGGCCGCGCGGGCCCGGGTCTCCCTCAAGAGCGTGCTGCTCGCGGCGCACCTGAAGGCGCTGAGCGTGCTGACCGAGGAGGACCGCTTCCACTCGGGTCTCGTCTTCAGCGCCCGCCCCGAGGCGCCCGGCGCCGACCGCGTCTACGGCATGTACCTCAACACCCTGCCGTTCGCCTTCGACGCCGACCGCGACCGCACCTGGGAGGAGCTGGTCCGCGAGGTCTTCGCCCACGAGGCGGGCATGTGGGAGTACCGGCGCTACCCGATGCCGGCGATCCAGCGCGACGCCGGGGTGGAGCGGCTGCTCGACGTGCGCTTCAGCTACCAGGACTTCGACCACGTGGACACCGAGCGCGTCGACGTCGGCGACAGCTCGGGCGAGGGCGCCACGGAGTTCTCCCTCGCCGTGTCCGCTGTCTCCGGCTACCTGCTGATGACCACGCACACCCACGCCCTGTCCCGGGCGAACGCCGACCGGCTCACCGCGCTGTACGCGGGCGTGCTCACCGCCATGACACAGGACCCGGCGGGCGACGCCCGGGCCGTGCCGCTGCCGGCGGACGAGCTGCGGCGCCAGCTCGTCGAATGGAACGACACGGCGTACGAGGCCGAGACCGCCTCCGTGCTCCGGCGCTTCGAGGAACAGGCGGCCCGCACCCCGCGGGCGCCCGCCGTGACCCTGGGCGAGCGGACCCTGACCTACGCCGAACTGGACGAGCACGCCAACCGGCTGGCCCACGCGCTGCGGGCGCGCGGTGTCGGCGCCGAGTCCCGGGTGGCGGTCCAGCTGGACCGCGGCCCCGTGCTGATCGCCGCGCTCCTCGCGGTGTGGAAGGCGGGCGGCGCGTACGTGCCCGTCGACCCGTCCTACCCGGCCGAGCGCGTCGCGTCGATCGTCGGGACGTCGGGCGCCGCGGTGGCGGTCACCTCGGCGGCGTACGCGGACCGGTTCGGTGCCGTGTCGCTGCTGCTCGACGACGAGGACGTCAGCGCCCTGCCGTCGGCCGCGCCCGCCCGCGCCGACGACCTCGACCAGCTCGCCTACGTCATCTTCACCTCCGGTTCGACCGGCCGGCCCAAGGGCGTCGAGGTGCCGCACCGCGGCCTCGCGGGCCATGTCGGCTGGGCGGCACGGGAGCTGGCCTCGCGGGGGACGGGCGGCGCGCCCCTGTTCTCCTCGGTCGCCTTCGACCTGATCGTCCCGAACCTGTGGGCGCCGCTGGTCACCGGGCAGCGGGTGTTCGCCGTCCCGCAGGACACCGAACCCGCCGAGCTGGGACACCGGTTGCTGGCCGGCGCCCCGTACAGCTTCGTCAAGCTCACCCCCGGCCACCTCGACCTGCTCGCCGAGCAGCTCACCACCGAACAGGCGCAGGAGCTGGCCGAGGTCATGGTGGTGGCGGGCGAGGCGCTGCCCGGCGCCACGGCCGACCGGTCCCTGGACATCCTCGGTCCGGGCCGCCTCATCAACGAGTACGGCCCGACCGAGGCCTCCGTCGGGACCACGGTCTTCCCCGTCCTCGCGCCGGTCGGGCGCGACGTCGTACCGATCGGGCGTCCGCTGCCCAACATGCGGGTGTACGTGCTGGACTCGGCGCTCCAGCCGGTGCCGGTGGGAGTCACGGGGGAGCTGTACGTCGGCGGCACGGGTGTCGCCCGCGGCTACGCGGGCCGCCCCGACCTGACCGCGGAGCGGTTCCTGCCCGACCCGTACGCGGCCGAGCCCGGCGCCCGGCTGTACCGCACCGGTGACCTCGTACGTCACCTCCCGGACGGGAACGTCGAGTTCCTCGGCCGGGTCGACGACCAGGTCAAGATCCGCGGCTACCGGGTCGAACTCGGCGAGGTGCAGGCGGTGCTCGCCGAACACCCGGCCGTGCGCGACGCGTTCGTCACCGTCCACGAGCCCGTTCCCGGCGACCGGCGTCTGGTCGGCTACTGGACGCCCGCCGCGGGCGCCGGGGCGCGGCCGGAGGAGCTCGCGGCGCACTGCGCGGTGCGGCTGCCCGACTACATGGTGCCGTCGGCGTTCGTGGCCCTGGAGGCGCTGCCCCTGAACGCCAACGGCAAGGTCGACCGGGGGGTCCTGCCCGTCCCCGGCCGGGGGGCGCTGCGCAGCGGCACCGCGCATGTGCCGCCGCGCACCCCGACGGAGAAGGCGCTGGGCGCCATCTGGTCCGAGGTCCTCGGCGTCGAGGAGATCGGCGTCCACGACCGCTTCTTCGACCTCGGCGGCCACTCGCTGCTGATGATCAAGGTGCTGGCGGCGGCCCGCGCGGCGGGCCTCGCGGTCTCCGTCTACCGCATGTACCAGCACGACACGCTGATCGACCTGGCGGCGGCGGTGGACGAGGACACGGCGGCGGGGGCCCGCGCGGGCGGTTCGCAGTCGGCCGACGCGGAGTCGGCCACGAGCGGCGCCGCCGCCGAAACACAGGCCTCGGCCGGCACGGCACCGGCCTCTTCGGCGGAGGCTGGCGGGTCTCCGGCGGAGGCTGCCGGGTCTGCTGTGGGTGCCGTCTCGGCTGGGGGCGCTCGTGCCTCCGGTGCTGCGGGCTCCTCCGGGGAGGCTGTCGCCCCCGCTGCGGTTGCTGCGGGCTCTTCCGGGGAGGCTGTGGTCTTCACCGCTGCCGCTGCCGCTCCCGGCGTCCCCACTCCCGCTCCCGGCGTGGACGCCGCCGCCCCCACCGTCGCCGTCTCCGCCGAGTTGCTTGCCGCTCTGTTGGAGCAGGCCGCCGGGGGTGACCCGGGGCGGGCGGGGAGCGGGGTGGTGCCCGAGGCCGCCGCGTTGCTCGGGGCCGCGCGCCGGGAGGCGCCCGGGGTGCGGGGCGAGGACCGGGATCCGCTCGCCGAGGGGCTCACGGCCGCCATGGCCGAGCGTCATGTGCCGGGCGTCGCCCTCGCCGTCATCCGCGACGGCGCGGTCGCCGAACTGCGCGGCCACGGCACCCTCGAGGCCGGCGGCAGCGACCCGGTGACCGAGCGCACCCTCTTCCAGGTCGGCTCCATCAGCAAGCACCTGACCGCGTTCGCGGTCCTGCGTCTCGTCCACGAGGGCCTCATCGACCTGGACGCCGACATCGACGGCTACCTCACCTCCTGGCACCTGGCCGACGACCCGGCAGCGCCGGGCACCGTCACCGTGCGCACGCTGCTCGGCCACCGCGCCGGTCTCGCCCGGCACCGCAGCGTCGGGTTCCGCCCCGGCGAACAGCTGCCCACCCTCCTGGACCTCCTGGAGGGCAGGCCCCCGGTGACCACCCCGCGCGTACGGCGGGAACTGCCGCCCGGCGAGGTGTTCCGCAAGAGCAGCACGCACTACTGGGTGCTCCAGCAGGTGCTGGAGGACGTCACGGGCGAGCCCTTCGAGACGCTGATGCGCCGGCTGGTCCTCGACCCGCTCGGCCTCGCCGACACCAGCTTCGACCAGGAACACCCGCGCACCGCGGGCCTGCCCGTCGCACTCGGGCACGACGCCCACGGCACCCCGCTGAGCGGCGGCTGGCGCGAGCGGGCCCACCTGGCGGCCGCCGGCCTGTGGACCACGGCGGGCGACGCCGCCCGCTTCGTACTCGCCGTACGGGACGCCCTCCTGGGCGCACCGGGGGCCCTCGTCCCGCAGGCCCTGGCCCGGGAACTGCTCGCGGGCGAGACCGGCACCTTCTACGGGCTCGGCACCATCGTCGACGACACCGGCGACGACCTGGAGTTCGGCCACGGCGGCGAACCCTCGGGCTACTGGAACATGGCGATCAGCCGGATGCACGGCGGCACCGGGTTCGTCGCGCTCACCAACGCCGACTCCGGCAAGGCCGTCGTCAAGTACCTCACCGCCGAACTCGGCCGCAGGGACGCGACGTTCGGCAGCGGCCGGCTCGCCGCCGACTGGCGTCGCGAGGACCCGGCAGGCGCGCTCCCGGCGGTGCTCGCCCCCGTCGTCACGGACGAGGAGCGCGCATGACGGCCGGCCCCCGCGAAGCGCCCGCACGACGGCCCGCACGCCGTCCCGCCCCCATCCGCAAGGTGACCCATCCGCAGGAGGACACCGTGGCACCCGTACGGCATCTGATCTCCATCGACGACCTCTCCGACACCGACCTGTACTCCCTCGTACTCCGTGGCGCCGCCTTCTCGGCCGGTACCGCGGGCCGCCCCGCGCCGCTGGCCGGGGACGTCGTCGGCATCTACTTCCGCAAGACGTCGACCCGCACCCGCACCGCCTTCTCCAGCGGAGCTCTGCGACTGGGGGCGCAGATCATCGCGTACGGCCCCGACGACCTCCAGCTCAACACCGGCGAGACCAGCGAGGACACCGGACGGGTCATGTCCGGCATGCTCGACGTCCTGGTCGCCCGGACCGCCGGCGACCCCGCCGAGATGCGGGCCTGGGCCGCGCAGGACCGGATGGCGGTCGTCAACGCGATGAGCGCGGACGAGCACCCCACCCAGGCACTGACCGACCTGACCACCCTGCAAGGGCACTTCGGCGGCATCGAGGGGCTGCGGGTGCTGTACGTGGGCGAGGGCAACAACACCGCGTCGGCGCTGGCGCTCGCACTGACTCGCTATCCGGGCGTCTCCCTCGAACTGCGCACGCCGCCGGGCTACGGGCTGGCCCCGTACTACCGCGAACGCGCCGCCGACCAGGCCGGCCGCCACGGCGCCACGTTCCGCGAGCGGCACGACATGGACGACCTGCCCGCCGATCAGGACGCCGTCTACACCTCCCGCTGGCAGACCACCGGCACCAGCAAGCCGGACCCGGACTGGCGGGAGATCTTCGCCCCGTTCCAGGTGTCGGCGGCACTGTGGGAGACCAGTCCCAAGGCGGTCTTCCTGCACGACCTGCCCGCGCACCGCGGTGACGAGGTCACCGCCGAGGTGCTGGACGGCCCGGCGAGCATCGCCTTCGCGCAGGCGGAGAACAAGATGCACAGCGCGATGGCGGTGCTGGAGTGGTGCAGGCCGTGACCCTCGTCGAGGGCGCCGGTCCCCGGACCGGCGCCCCACCCGAACCGCTGCGCCGCAACCGGGAGTTCCTGCTCCTGTGGTCCGGCGCGAGCATGTCGTTCCTCGCCACGCGGGTGACGGCGGTGGCCTACCCGTTGATCGTGCTGTGGCACACCGGCTCCCCGCTGGCGATGTCCGTGGTGTCCACGGCGGCCCTGCTGCCGCTGCTCCTGGTGCAGCTGCCGGCCGGCGCCCTGGTGGACCGCTGGGACCGGCGCCGGCTGATGCTGGGCTGCGAGGCGGGCCGGGTCCTCGCGGTGGGCAGCGTGGCGCTGGCGCTCGCGGCGGGCCGGGTGGACGTGGCCCACCTGGCGGCGGTGGCGTTCCTCGAATCGGCCCTGGCCGTGTTCTACCGGCTCGCCGAACGCGGCGCCGTACGCAACCTCGTCCACCCGGCGCACCTGCCCGCCGCCCTCGCGCAGAACGAGGCGCGCGGGCGGGCGGCCGGTCTGCTCGGCCAGCCGGGCGGGGTGCTGCTGCACTCGGCGGCCCGGTGGCTGCCCTTCGGCTTCGGCGTGCTCGGCTACCTCGTCTCGCTCGTCACCCTGCTGTTCGTCCGCAAGGACTTCCAGGCGGAGCGCACCGCCCCGGCGCGTCCGGGACGGCTCACCGGTGAGGTCGCCGAAGGCATGCGCTGGCTGTGGCGCCAGCGGTTCCTGCGCGCGGCACTCGGCTATGTCGCCGGCACCAACGTCCTGTTCCAGATGCTGGCACTCGCCCTGATCCTGCGGATCAAGGAGGCGGGACTGCCGTCGGCGACGCTCGCGGTCGTCGTGGGCATCGGCGGCGTCGGCGGCCTGGGCGGGGCGCTCGCCGGCGGCCGCCTCCAGCGCCTGATGTCCCAGCGCACCCTGCTGATCGGGGGCGCCGTCGCCTGGACGCTGCTGATCGGCGCCATGGCACTGACCGCCCGCCCCGTGCTCCTCGGCGCGCTGTACGCGGGCACCGGATTCGTCGGCGCCGTGTTCAACGTCGCCGCCGCCGTCTACCAGGTGCGCATCACCCCCGACGCGTTCCAGGGCCGGGTGGCCGCCACCGCGGGACTGATCGGCTCGGGCACCAACGCGCTCGGCTCGTTCGCGGGCGGCCTGCTGCTCACGGCGTGGGGCGCGCTGCCCACGGTCCGCGCGATCGCCGCCGCCATGGCCGTACTGGCCCTGCTCGCGGCGGTGGCACCGGGCCTCAGGGGAGAAACGGCGGCGACGCCACGGACAGCGGAGCCGGTCGATCCGGTGGAGCCGACGGAGAAACCGGTGGAGCCGACGGAGAAACCGGTGGAGCCGACGGAGAAAGGAGAGGGGGACCGATGACTGAACGACGTGTGCACGGCGTGCGCGGCGAGCCGTGGCTCAGGCGCTACCCGGCCCGGTCGGGAGGCCGCCCCCGGCTCCGGCTCGTCTGCTTTCCGCACGCCGGCGGCAACGCCCAGCTCTACCACGGCTGGCCGGCGCGTCTGCCGTCCGACCTGGAGCTGCTCGCCGTCTGCTACCCCGGGCGCCAGGAGCGGCTCGCCGAACCCTGCGTCACCGACATGGCCACACTGGCCGACGCGGTCACCGACGCGCTGCTGCCCCACCTCGACGTCCCGCTCGCCCTGTTCGGGCACAGCATGGGCTCGACGGTGGCCTACGAGACGGCCCTGCGGCTTCGGGCCCGGCACGGCGTCGTACCCCGGCGGCTGATGGTCTCGGCCCGCTCCGCACCGCACCGCGCCCGCCCCTCCGGGCTGTATCTGCGCACCGACGACGAACTCGTCGCCGGGGTGCGCCGGCTCGGCGACCTGGGCTCGCAGGCGTACGACATCCCCGAACTGCGCGAGCTGCTGCTGCCCGCGCTGCGCGCCGACTACCGGCTCATCGAGAGCTACCGGCCCGCGACGCCCCCGGAGCCGGTGGCGTCGCCGGTCACCGCGTATCTCGGCCGCAGCGATCCGGGCTGCGACCGCGACAGCGTCCTCGCCTGGTCAGAGCTGTCCTCGGCCGGGGACTTCGCCCTGCGCACCTACCCGGGCGACCACTTCTATCTCGCGCAGCGGGAAGCCGAACTGGTCGCCGATGTCAGTAAAGATCTGGAGGAATGACTCATGACGGACACGCAGACCTGGACGCCGTTGGAGATCGAGACCGAGTGCGAGGGCGGGGCGGAGGAACTCGTCGAGCGGGTGGCCGGCATGGGGGAGGAGTTCGGCAAGCTGCTCGTGGCGGAGAAGGGCCTGGTCTTCCGTGGCTTCGGGGTCACCCCCGAGGACCTCGACCGGGCGCTCGACGCGCTGCTGCCCAACCGGCTCGCCTACGTCCACGGCAACTCGCCGCGCACCAAGGTCGGCAGCAACGTGTACACCTCCACGGAGTACCCGCGGGAATTCACCATCTCCATGCACAACGAGATGAGTTACGCGCACGCCTGGCCGTCCCGGCTGGCCTTCTACTGCCAGGTGCAGCCCGGCGGCGGCGGCGCGACCCCCGTCGTCGACGCGGCCGTCTGGTACGGGTCCCTGGACGCCGAGGTGCGCGAGGCCTTCGCGGGCGGGGTGCGCTACGTGCAGAACCTGCACGACGGCTACGGGCTCGGCAAGAGCTGGCAGGACACCTTCGAGACCACGAGCCGCGAGGAGGTGGAGGCCTTCCTCGGCCCGACCGGCGCCACCTGGGAGTGGAAGGCCGACGGCGGCATCCGGGTCTCCTCGGTGCGCCCGGCCACCACCCGGCACCCGGTCACCGGCGCCGAGGTGTGGTTCAACCAGTCCGACCAGTGGCACCCGGCGGGCCTCGGCGACGACACCGCGGCGGCGCTGGCGCAGATCCTGCCCGAGGACGAACTGCCGCAGAGTGTGACGTTCGCCGACGGCAGCCCCATCCCCGCGGAGTACGTCGCCCAGATCCGCGACCGCGGCCTCGCGAACGCCGTCGACGTGGACTGGCGCGCCGGCGACCTGCTGCTCATCGACAACGTCCTGCTGGCGCACGGCCGCCGCCCCTTCGTGGGCGACCGCCGGGTGCTGGTCGCGATGTCGGACTGACCAGGCGGACGGACGGAACGGACGGAACGGACTGAGGCGATGACCGCCGCATACGAGAACCTGAGGGACCGCGACGCGGTCCACATCTGGCAGGGCCGGGCCCCCGACGCGCTCGCGCCGGGTGACACCGACCTGCTCTCGGAAGAAGAACGGCACCTGGTCGAACGCCTGCCGGACGCGGCCGCGGTCCGTTACGCGGCCGCGCACGCGGCGCTGCGCCGGGTGCTCGCCGAGTACCTGGACGTGGCACCGGGGGACATCGTCCTCGGCAGGCGCCCGTGCCCGCGCTGCGCGCATCCACGGCACGGCAGACCCCGTGTCGACTGGCCGCCCACCGACCTCGACTTCAACCTCTCGCGGTCCGGGCCGCGCTGGCTGCTCGCGGTGGTGGTCGGCCGGCAGGTCGGCATCGACGTGGAGGACGGCCGCAGCCTGGACGTGGAGGGCGCCTCGAAGCTCGTGCTGAGCGCCTCCGAACTCGCCCACGTCCGGTCGGCACCGGACGAGGCCGCGCGTTCGCACGCCTTCTTCCGCTGCTGGACGCGGAAGGAGGCCGTGGTCAAGGCGAGCGGGGTCGGCATCATCACGGACCTCAAGGCGGTCGACGTACGGCCCGCCCTCGACGGTCCGGTCGTGGTCACCCACACCGAGCCGACGGGCCCCGACACCTGGCTGGTGCAGGACCTGTCGGTGGCCGACGGGGTGTTCGCGGCGCTGGCCCGGGAGGCCGGTTCCACGGGCCCGGTGGTGCGGCGCGGTGACGAGGAGCGGCAGGAACAGCAGCAGGAACAGCAGCAGGAGCAGGCGAAGGCGACGGGGGTTCTGGTCCGATGACCGCGATCGAGTACACGGCACAGCCGGGAACGCCGGTGCACGACTACATCGCCGAGAACCGGGAGAAGCTCCGGCGGGTCCTGGGCGAGCGGGGAGCGCTCCTGCTGCGCGGTTTCGAGGTCGGCGGAGTCGACGGCTTCGACGGCGTGGTCCAGGCGTTCTCCGGGAGCAGGCCGCTCAGTTACGCCGAGCGGTCCTCGCCCCGCTCCACCATCAAGGGCCAGGTCTACACGTCGACCGACTATCCGGCCGACGAGGAGATCTTCCTGCACAACGAGAACTCCTACCAGGCCGTCTGGCCGCACACGCTGTACTTCTACTGCATCGAGCCGGCCCACACCCGGGGCGCGACCCCGCTCGCCGACATCCGTGAGGTGTACCGGGCCATCGACCCGGCGGTGCGCGAGGAGTTCGTGCGGCGCGGCGGCTGGCAGGTGGTGCGCAACTTCCACGCGGACTTCGGCGTGCCCTGGCAGGAGGCGTTCGGCACCGGCGACCCGGCGGCGGTCGAGGAGTACTGCCGCGGCAAGGGCATCACGGCCGAGTGGCGCGCGGACGGGGGGCTGCGGACGACGACGGTGCGGGCCGCCGTGCACACGCACCCGGGCTCGGGGGAGGAGGTGTGGTTCAACCACGCCACGTTCTGGCATGTCACCTCGCTGGCGCCGGAGGTCCAGGAGGGGCTGCGGGAGATCTTCCCGGACGAGGACCTGCCCACCAACACGTACTTCGGCGACGGCGGACGCATCCCGGACGAGACGGTCGCGCATCTGCGGGCCGCGTACCGCTCGGCGACGACGCGCTTCGACTGGCAGCGCGACGACGTGCTGATCGTCGACAACATGCTGGCCGCGCACGGCCGGGAGCCGTTCACGGGCCCCCGCAAGATCGCGGTGGCGATGGCCGAACCCTCACGCCCGCCCGCCGCCTGACGCTGCCCCTTGCCCCCTTGCCGCCTGTCCTTCGCCGACCGGCCCACCAAGGCCGACGGCACCGACGCCGGTCCACCAAGCCGGTTCCACCAAGCCCGATCCACCAAGCCCGATCCACCAACGCTGGCTGCACCAAGCCCGACCGCACTGACGCCGACTGCACCGAGGCCGGGGCGCCGGCTCCCTCGTGGGAGTCGGCGCCCCGGCCCTTTGTGCTGCGGTCCGGGCCGATCCGGCGGATCGGACCCGGACCGCGGCGCGCGCCGGAGGCGACGGGGGGAGGGTCCCTCCGGCACGCGGTCCCTGGGTTCACTCCCGCATGCCGGCCAGTTCCACGGCCCTGCGCCGCAGGGAGACCCCGGCCGGGGCCATCGCCGAGACGACCGCCAGGACGGCGCAGACGGCCACCGCCGCGCCGAGCACCGGCCAGGGGAGCTCGATCGAGGACCACACCTCGAGGAGCCCGAGGGCGCCCCACATCCCGGCCAGGTTGAGCCCCGCGGCCAGCAGCCCGAGCACCCCGCCCACCGCGACCACCATCAGCGCCTCCGCGCCCACCAGGCGCAGCACCTGCCACCTGGTGGCCCCGGCCAGGCGGAGCACCGCCAGGTCGCGCACCCGGTCGGACGTCGCCATGACCAGCGTGTTGGCCAGGGCGATCGCCGTGTAGACGAGGGCGATACCGAGGACCAGGATGAAGCCGAGGCGGGTCGTCCGGTTGGTCTCGGGGTAGCTCGCCCGCACCCACGCGTCCTTGGTGAGGACCTGTCCGCCCTCGGACCGCACGGCCTCGCGCAGACCGGCGGCCACGGCCGAGGCGTCGGCGCCGTCCGCGACCGACACGTCGACCCGGTCGACGCTCGCGCCCTGGGCGTTGCCCGGGGTGACGTAGACGCCGTTGTTGCCGGTGCCGGTGTGCATCACCGCGGCGATCTTCAGGGTCTTCTTCGTGCCGTCGCCGAGCCAGACGGCCACGCTCTGCCCGACGGTGTGCCGCGCCCACTCCTCGTTCACGATGATCGAGTCGTCGTCGAGGTCGGTCACCCGGCCCGCCGCCAGCGGCAGCCGCGTCGTGGTGGCGAGCATCGCGGGATCGGCGGCCCGCGCCTCGGACTTGATCAGCGCGACGCCGTCCTCGAGGACGTACACGGCGCTCGTGGAGGTGGCGGAGACCTTGGCGCCCGGCACCTCACGCAGCCGGGTGAGAGCGGCCGCGTCGAAGCCCTCGGAACTCCCCGGCGACACCACGAAGTTCGCGGCGGTCTGCGCCCGGGTCTCGGTGGCCTTCGCCTCGTTGAGCGTCGCCGTGGCGCCGAGCAGCGAGCCCGCGAGGGCGACCGTGACCAGGACGGGCGCCGCGACGGCGGCGGTACGGCGCACGCCCGCGGCGGCGTTCTCCCGCACCAGCATCCCGGTGGCGCCCGGCAGTTGGGCCGGCAGCCAGGCGATCAGCCGGGTCATGGGCCGCACCAGGACGGGGGCGAGCAGCGCGACCGCGGTGATCAGCAGCATCGGCCGGCTGACGTACGTCTTGCGGTGCAGCAGGTCGCCCGGCTCGGTGGCCAGCGCGAAGACCAGCGTGCCCACGGCGGTCAGCAGCAGGGCCAGACCGGACAGCCAGCGGCCCCAGGTCATCGTCCTGGTGTCGACGGACGCCTCGCGCAGCGCCTCGGTCGGCCCGGTCCTGCCGGCCCGCCAGGACGCGGCCACCGCGCCGCACAGGGCCACGAGCAGGCCCGTCCAGAAGGCCATGTAGTACGGCCACGTGTAGTCGCCGATGGTGAACCAGGACGGGGCCAGCTCGTTGTCGACCACCCACTGGGCGAGGCGCGGCGCACCGTACGCGCCGAACACGCAGCCCGCGGCGGACGCGAGGACACCGACGAGGAACGCCTCGGAGATGACCATCCGGCGGATCTGGCCCGGTGTCGCGCCCGCGGTGCGCAGCAGACCGAACTCGCGGCGCCGCTGGGCGACGGCGAACGCGAAGGTCGACGCCACCACGAACACCGACACGAAGGCGGTGACCCCGCCGGCCGTGCCGAACATGGCGTTCATCGCGACCAGGGCCTCGCTGTCGCGGTCGGGATCGGCGTCGGCGAGCCGGCGCCTGTCACCGGTGAGCACGCTCACCCCGGTGCTGTCCCGCGCCGCGTCCCGCACGGCGGCCGCGTCGGCGTCCACCACCAACTGAACGCTGACAGGCGCCAGTTCGGCGGCCCGCGCGTCGCTGAAGAAGACCGCGTTCTCGAAGCCGAGCCCGGCCACCGTGCCGACGACCCGCACGGTGCCGCGGTCGGTCCGCAGCCGCTGTCCCACGGTGGCCCAGTCGCCGCTGACGACGACCTGGTCGGCGGCCCGGGGCGCGCTTCCGGCACTGATCTCGTACGGGGCGAAGGCGGCGGTCGACCAGGGGTGGCCCACCAGCTCGCCGGGGCCGCCCCGGGCGCGTACGGCGAAGGCACGGTCCTCGACCACGGGACCCAGCTTCTTCAGCTCGGTCTTCAGGGCGGCCGGTACGGCGCGCGGCTGGGCCAGCTTCTGGACCCGGTCCCCGATGGGGGTCGGCACGCGCAGGGTGTCCGGTCCCTTCACCACGACCGGGGCCGCGGCGAACCGCTCGGGCTCGCGGTCCGGTGCGTCCAGGGACGACGCGAGGGCCAGGCCCATGACGGCGAGCAGACCGACGCCCAGGGAGAGCGCGACGAAGCTGCCGACGAAGGTGACCCAGCGGGCGCGCAGGGTGCGCAGGGCGACGCTCAGCACGGCGCGGCCTCCAGCTTGGTCATGCGTGCGGCGATGTCCTCGGCGCTCGCCCCGATCAGCTCGCCGTTGACCCGTCCGTCGACGAGGAAGACGACCCGGTCGGCGTACGAGGCGGCCACCGGGTCGTGCGTGACCATGATGACCGTCTGGCCCTCGCTGTCGACCATGCCGCGCAGCAGGGTGAGCACCTCCCGGCTGGTCTGCGAGTCGAGCGCGCCGGTGGGCTCGTCGCCGAAGAGGACGTCGGGGCGGGTGATCAGGGCCCGGGCCAGGGCGACGCGCTGCTGCTGGCCGCCGGACATCTCGGTGGGCCGGTGCCCGGCCCGGTCGCCGAGCCCGACCTGCGCCAGCACCTCGCGGACCTCCGTCTTGCGGGGGCGGCGTCCGGCCAGGCGCAGCGGCAGCGCCACGTTCTGTTCCGCGGTCAGCGACGGCAGCAGGTTGAACGCCTGGAACACGAAGCCGATGCGGTCACGGCGCAGCAGGGTCAGCTTCGTCTCGCTGAGCTTCGTCAGTTCGGTGTCGCCGACGGTGACCGAGCCGGAGGTGGGCCGGTCGAGTCCGGCCGCGCACTGCAGAAGGGTGGACTTGCCGGAGCCGGACGGCCCCATGACGGCGGTGAAGGTGCCCCTGGGGAAGGCGAGCGACACCTGGTCGAGGGCGGTCACCGCGCCGCCTCCCGCACCGTATCGCCTGCTCACGGAACGCAACTGGATCGCGTCGTTACTCATCTGTCCCACTCATTCGGTGTCGGTCCTCCCGCGCGACAGGGCGGGACGGAAGTCGTCGGGAACTGGTCCCGGCGTGGCCATTGTTGAGGCGGCCGGGTGGCCGGATAAGGCGCTGCGTCGGCAGGTTCCTGCCGTGGCAGCAGCTTGCGGAGGAGGTGCGTCACCCGGGCCCGGCCGGCCCCATGACGTACCCGATCAGGACGAAGGCGGGCGCCCATACGACGCTGCTGACGACCGACCAGGCGAGGTAGCGGCGCAACGGCATCCGGGTGGCTCCGCACAGGGTGGGCACGAGGGTCCGCAGGACGGCGGTGAAGCGGCCGACGAACACGGCGCTGCCACCGCGCCGTTCGATCAGGCCGAGGGCGCGGTCGGTGTAGCGCCGGCGCCGCCCGTCGGCCGGTACCCGCGCGAGGAGCCGGGCGCTGAAGCGCCGCCCGACGGCGTACCCGGCGACGTTGCCGAGCACCGCTCCGACGACCGCGGTCACCAGGGCCGCCACGACGGGAACGCGCCCGTGCCAGGCGAGCAGGCCGCCCATCACCACCGCGGTCTGCCCCGGCAGCAGCGCGCCGACCAGCGGCAGGGCCGCCTCCAGCGCGGGCAGCAGCAGCACCGTGGCGAGGATGCCGAAGCTTCCGTAGGCCAGGACGCGCTCGGCCAGCCAAGCCATCATCGGGGCGCCGCCTCTCTCGTCATGTCGATGACTCAACGAAACCGCGGGAGGGCGGGGCGGCGCAGTGCGGCAGAACCGAGACTTGGGGTAGGGCCAGACCTACCTCCCGCGTTCGGTTCAGCTCGCCCTGGTGAACGGCCGGTCCGTGCGCTGTTCCCGGCCGGCCCGCACGACGAGCCGCACCAGGGCGTGCAGCCGGTAGCGGGGCTCGCCCGCGGAGTCGATGCCGGTCATCTCCAGGAGGGACACCTCGACGAGCCGCTCCAGGAACTCCTCGGCCGCCGTCTCGGGCAGACCGAGCAGCAGCGCGGCCGAGGTCGCCGCGAACGGCTCGGCACCGCGGCGGACGAGCGTGCGCAGCAGCTCCAGCTCCGGCGCGGGCAGTTGCCGCAGTGCCGCGTCGAGGCGGCGCCGTACGTCGAGTTCACCGACCCGCAGCTCGCCGAGGCGGGTGGCCGGGTCGGCGAGCCGCCGGGCGAGCCGGGCCGCCGGCCACAGCGGCCGGGAGGCGAGCCGCGTCCCGGCGATCCGCAGCGCCAGCGGCAGCCCCGCGCACACCTCGGTGACGGTCCGGGCGGCTTCCGGCTCCACGGCGAGACGCGCGTTCCCGGCGATGGCCGCGAGCAGGGCGAGCGACTCCTTCCGGTCCATCGGGTCCAGGGCGACCGTGCGCGAGCCGGGCACCGCGGACAGCCTGCTGCGGCTCGTGACGAGGACGGCGGCGTCCGAGGTGCCCGGAAGCAGCGCGTCCAGCTGAAGCTCGTTCGCCGCGTCGTCCAGCAGGATCAGCAGCCTGCGGCCCGCCGTCCGGGTGCGGTAGCGGCGGATCAGCTCGTCCAGTTGGAGCGGCGACCCGTCGGGGGCCGGCAGGCCGGCGGACGGATCGCCGAGTGCGCGCAGCAGTTGGGCGAGGACCGCGCAGGAGTCCTTGACGGTGCCGTCCTCGTGGTGCAGCCGGGCGTACAGCAGACCGTCGGGGAACTCGGCGGCGACGGCGTGTGCGACGCGGACGGCGAGCGCCGTCTTGCCGACACCGGCCATGCCGGTGATCAGCAGTCGGCGCGGGCGGAACGCGGAGCGCCGGTCGGCCGGGGGCGGAGCGAGCCGGGCGCACAGCTCGGTGAACTGGTTCTCCCGGCCGGTGAAGTCGGCGGTGTCGGGCGGCAGCATGACGGGTGCGGACGGCGACGCGTACGGCGCGGAGTACGGCGACGCGTACGGGGCGGACGTGGGCAGCCGCGCGGGCTGCGGCAACCGGCTCAGCTCGCCGGTCAGCACGGCCTGGTAGGTGTCCGTGAGATCGGTGCCGGGGTCCACCCCCAGCTCCTCGGCGAGCACGTCGCGGCCCTCGTGGAAGGCGCGCAGCGCCTCGGCCTGCCGGCCGCACCGGTACAGCGCCGTCATCAGCTGGGCGCGCAGCCGCTCCCGCACCGGGAACTCGCCCACCAGGCCGGTGAGTTCGGGAACCAGGCGCTGGTGCCGGGCGAGGGCGAGATCGGCCTCGATGCGACGCTCGAGGGCGCTCATCCTGGACTCCTCGAGGCGCGGCAGCTCGGCCTCGGCGAGATGGGGCGTCACATTCGAGAGCGCGGGACCCTGCCACAGGTCGAGCGCGCGCCGCAGCAGCTCCCCGGCCTCCGGGAACCGCCGCTCCTCCAGCGCCCCGCGCCCGAGCCGGTCCAGACGCTCGAACTCCACCATGTCGACATGGGAGCCCTCGGCGAGCAACTGGTACCCGGGCTGCCGGCGGACGAGCTCGACATCGGAGCCCAGATGCTTCCTGAGCCTTGATATGTACGTGTAGATCTGGGCGTTCATCGTGGCCGGCGGGTCCCACCCCCACAGCAGCGAACTCAGCCGGCTGTCACCCACCACGCGGCCTCGCGCGAGCAGCAGTACAGCGAGAACCGTGTGCACCTTCGAGCCGGACAGGGCGACGCGGCGCGCGCCCTCTCTGGCCTCCACGGGTCCCAGAAGCTGGAATTCCATCGTGACTCCCCCACGGTGTACGGCCGTGGCCGCCCTGTGCGGCAGTGGCCGAAAGCGACGCGCCGGGCGTGCCGCTCACGGTCATTGTTTGCGCCAACGTGTGGCGGAATTGAGCCTTCAAAATGGCAACAGGCTGCCGTGGCAGGTCTCTGCAGCCCCACCCCCGTGACCCCGCGGCCCGTGAATCGTGCCCTCGCGGCCCTGTCCCGTGCCCCGTCCGCCGACCCCGCCAGGGACCTTTCGGCCGTCCCCGCCAGGGACGTTCCGCCCGCCCCTGCCGGCGGAAGGTAGGGCTGGCACTACCCCCGGTCCGCCCACTGGACCGATGGCACCGGCGGGAGCGGCCCTTCTACGGTGAGCCCATGCACCCTCGGAATGTGTGGCAGGCCATGTCCAGGCCGGGCTTCCTGCTGTCGTCGTGGCCGTGGCGGTCGGTCCTGTATCTGCTCACCGGGGCGGCGGCCGGGATCGCCGCGCTGGTGGGGATCGTGACCGTGGCCGTGATCGGCGGCGCCCTCGCCGTCGTCCTGGTGGGGCTGCCGCTGCTGGTCTGTGTGGCGCTGGCCGGAATCCCGGTCGCCTCCATGGAGCGGCGCAGGCTGGCGCTGATCGACCTGGACCCGGCGACGGACCAGCACCGCACGCCTTCCGCCCCCGGGCTGTGGGCCTGGCTGCGGACCCGGCTGCGGGAACAGGCGACCTGGCGGGAACTCGGCTACGCGCTGCTGTTCGCGGGGCTGCTCTGGCCCGTCGACGCCCTCGTGGTCACGGTGGGCCTGCTGTTCCCCGTGTCGATGGTGGCCACTCCGCTGCTGATGGCCACCATCGGGGGCGGCGACGAGGCGAAGGTGCTCAAGCAGTGGACGGTCACCACCTGGCCGGGAGCGTTCGGGGTCGCCGTGCTCGGCCTGGTCCTGCTGGTGCTCTGCGCCTACGCGCTGGGCCTCGCGGGCGGCGCCCGGGCGGAACTGACGCGGCTTCTGATCGCCTCCAGAGAAGCCGACCTGGACGCCAAGGTCACCGAACTCGCCAGCTCACGCGTCCGGTTGGTCGACGCGTTCGAGGCCGAGCGGCGCCGCATCGAACGAGATCTGCACGACGGGGCCCAGCAGCGGCTCGTCGCCCTGACGATGACACTCGGCCTGGCCCGCCTGGACGCCCCGCCGGGACCGCTCGCCGACCAGCTCGCCAAGGCGCACGAAGAGGCCGGCAAGGCCCTGGAGGAGCTGCGGGAACTCATCCACGGCATCCACCCCAAGGTCCTCGCGGACTACGGCCTCGAGGCGGCCGTCGCCGACGCCGCCGACCGCTCCGTGGTCCCCGTGGACGTAGGCCTGGAGCTGCCCGGCCGGCTGCCCGAAGCGGTGGAGGCCGCCGCCTACTTCGTGGTCTGCGAGGCCCTCGCCAACGTCGCCAAGCACAGCGGGGCGAGCCGCGCCGAGGTGAGCGGCGGACACCGGGACGGCCGACTGGTCCTCGAGGTGCACGACGACGGCGGCGGTGGCGCGAACGCGGCGGACGGCAGCGGGCTGACCGGACTCGCCGACCGGGTGTCGGTGCTCGATGGCAGACTTGCGCTGTCCAGCCCGCCGGGTGGACCGACCCTGCTGCGTGTGGAGATTCCTTGCGAGCGAACCGACCCCTGCGCGTAGTCCTGGCCGAGGACAGCGTGTTGCTGCGGGAGGGCCTCATCGGCCTGCTCACCCGCTGCGGTCACGAGGTGGTGGCGGCCGTCGGCGACGCGCAGGCGCTGCTCGTCGCGGTCGCCGAGCACGCACCGGACATCGTGGTGACGGACGTCCGGATGCCGCCGGGCTTCCAGGACGAGGGGCTGCACGCGGCGGTCCGGCTGCGCGAGAAGCAGCCCGCGCTGCCGGTCCTGGTCCTGAGCCAGTACGTGCAGCGGGCGTACGCGTCCGAACTGCTGGACTCCGGCGACGGTTCGGGCGTCGGCTATCTGCTGAAGGACCGGGTCGGCCAGGTCGAGGAGTTCGTGGACGCGCTGAGCGAGGTCGCGGACGGCGGCACCGTCGTCGACCCCGAGGTGGTGCGCCAGCTGCTGCGCCGCCGCCGGGACCCACTGGCCCGCCTCACCCCGCGCGAGCGGGAGGTCCTGGCACTGATCGCGCAGGGCAAGTCGAACGGCGCGATCGCCCGTGAACTGGTGGTCTCCGAGGCGGCGGTCGGCAAGCACATCGGCAGCATCCTCACCAAGCTGGACCTGCCCCCGGCGGACGAGACCCACCGCAGGGTCCTGGCGGTACTGGCCTTTCTGCGGGCGTGAGGCCCGGGGGCCGGTCCCCCCGTCCCGCATCTGAACACCAAGTCGGCGTGCACTCAGACAAGTTGACGTACGCACCCCGCCGGCTCCCCGTATAGGAGCCGCATACGACCGCCATAGCCCCCCGGCGAACGCTGGGCGCGCTTCGGCGGACCCCGTCGGAGCAGCCCGCGCTCTCCCACGGAGGTACCCCCCCCATGCGCCGTCGCGTCGCCGCCACGCTGGCCACCACCGCCCTCGCGCTGACCGCCGCCCTCGTACCCGTCACGTCGGCATCCGCCGCACCCGCCGACAAGGCGACGGTCCTCAGCAACTGGACCCAGACCAGCGCCGCCAGCTACAACGCCTTCTTCGCGGCCCGCGCCGACCAGGGCGCCTGGAGCGCGTACGGCTTCGACTGGTCCACCGACTACTGCACCACCTCGCCGGACAACCCGTTCGGCTTCCCCTTCGCCAACTCGTGCGTCCGGCACGACTTCGGCTACCGCAACTACACGGCGGCCGGCTCCTTCGACGCCAACAAGTCCCGCCTGGACAGCGCCTTCTACGCCGACCTCAAGCGGGTCTGCACGGCCTACTCCGGAGTGAAGAAGGCGTCGTGCGACGCGACGGCCTGGACCTACTACCAGGCGGTCGTCAACCTGGGCTGACCACCGCCCGCGACGGTGACCGGGGTCACAGGGCCTTCGCGAAGCACTGGCTCAGCTCGTGAAAACGGTAGTAGCCGAACTTGGGGCACTGTTCATAGCCGCTGGAGGCGTACAGAGAGATCGCCTCCGGCTGCTTGGCCCCGGTCTCCAGGACCATCCGCAGCCGGCCCGCCGCACGCGCGTCGTCCTCCAGGGCCGCGAGTATGCGGCGGGCCAGGCCGAGCCCGCGTGCGGCGGGAATCACATACATCCGCTTGAGCTCGGCGTCGCCGTCCGTGTACCCCTCGCCGTTCTCGTCCTGGGAGCGCCAGCCGCCCGTGGCGACCGGCTGGTCCCGCTCGTCGTACGCGATCAGGTAAAGCCCCCGCGGTGGCGCGAACATGGTCGGGTCGAGCGGGGTCGCGTCGCCGTCGTCGCCGTAGCGCTCGGCGTACTCGAGCTGCACCTCGTCGTTGAGCCGGACGGCGTCGGGGTGATCGAAGGCGACGGGGCGAAGCTGGAGAAGCTGGATAGTCATGCGCGCAAGCGTACATCTATGCGCACGTCCGCTCTCCTGGATTAAGTATCGTGCCGGGGTGCTCACTGTGACCTCTGTGAATGTGAACGGACTCCGCGCCGCCGCGAAGAAGGGCTTCGTGGAGTGGCTCGCGGAGACCTCCGCGGACGTGCTGTGCCTTCAGGAGGTACGGGCCGAGCCGGACCAGCTGCCCGCGGGCGTGCGCGCGCCCGACGGCTGGCACGTCGTCCACGCGCCCGCCGCCGCCAAGGGGCGCGCGGGCGTCTCCCTCTACACCCGCCGCGAGCCCGATCGCGTCCGCGTCGGCTTCGGGTCGGCGGAGTTCGACGGCGGCGGCCGGTACGTCGAGGCCGACCTGCCCGGCGTCACCGTCGCCAGCCTCTACCTGCCCTCCGGCGAGGTCGGCACCGAACGGCAGGACGAGAAGTACCGGTTCATGGGGGAGTTCCTCACCCACCTGAAGGACCTGCGCGAGCGCGCCGCCGCCGACGGCCGCGAGGTCCTCGTGTGCGGCGACTGGAACATCGCCCACCAGGAGGCCGACCTCAAGAACTGGCGCGGCAACCGGAAGAACGCGGGGTTCCTGCCGGAGGAACGGGAGTGGCTGGGCCGCGTCCTCTCGCCCGAGGACGGCGGATACGTCGACGTCATGCGAGCCCTGCACCCGGACGTCGAAGGCCCCTATTCGTGGTGGTCGTACCGGGGGCGGGCCTTCGACAACGATTCAGGGTGGAGGATCGATTACGAGGTCGCCACGCCGGGCCTCGCCGCCAAGGCGGTCAAGGGCTTCGTGGAGCGGGCGGCCACGCACGAGGAGCGCTGGTCGGACCACGCCCCGGTGACGGTGGTCTACGACCTCTGATCCGCCGCGGGTCCACGGCCTCTGATCCCGCGCGGGTCTACGGCCTCTCATCCCGCGCGGCCGACAGCCGCCGGTCCAGTGCCATCGACAGTTCCGCCTCCACCACGCTCTTCGCCAGGGGGCGCAGCCGGCGCAGGTCCTCCGGTGTGCGGTCTCGCTTCAGGACCAGGTCGGTGAAGAGCGCCGCCAGTGCCTCCGTGTGGACGCGAACCCGGCCGGCCGCCGCGAGGACGTCGGCGAGCGGGATGCCCTCGCGGACCAGTGCCGCCGAGACGTCCAGCAGGCGCCGGCTGATGTGCACGATCTCGCCGCCGTCCGTGCCGAGATAGCCGAGGTCGAGCGCCGCGGCGAGGTTCTCCGGGGTCGCCTGGCCGGCGAACACGTCGGCCAGCTCCTCGGGGGAGAGGCGGACCGGGGTCTCCTCGGTGGGCGCGCCGAGGCCCAGGAGCTCCCCCACGTTCCGTCCGTGGTCGAAGGCCTCCGCCAGCTCCGCGATGCCGCTCAGCGTGTGGCCGCGCTCCAGCAGCCCCGAGATCGTGCGCAGCCGGGCCAGGTGCGTCTCGTCGTACCAGGCGATACGGCCCTCCCGGCGGGGCGGCGGGATCAGCTTGCGCTCGCGGTAGAAGCGCAGGGTGCGCACCGTGATGCCGGCCTCCTTGGCCAGCTCCTCCATGCGGTACTCACGCCTGCCTGCCTTCTCTGCCACGCCCGAACCCTACGTCGTACTCCCGGTAACTTTCCCGCTCCCGACCCCTACCCATCAGTACGGCGCTGCCCTACTCTCCCCATTGCGCCAGTAATCACCGGCAAGGTTGTGCGGCTAGGAGGCGTCGGGATGACCGAGGGCGATCAGGTGCGGCGCGAGCGGGTGCCCCATGTGCGGGTGGCGGTGATCGGGTCCGGGTTCGGCGGGCTCGGGGCCGCGGTGCGGCTGCGCCGCGAGGGCGTGACCGACTTCGTGGTCCTGGAGCGGGCCGACAGCGTCGGCGGCACCTGGCGGGACAACAGCTACCCCGGCTGCGCCTGCGACGTGCCGTCCCACCTCTACTCGTTCTCCTTCGCGCCCCACCCCGACTGGCCGCGCACCTTCTCCGGCCAGGAGCACATCCGCGCGTACCTGGAACACGTCACGGACACCTTCCGGCTCCGCCCGCACCTCCGCTTCAACTCCGAGGTCAAGCGCATGACCTGGGACGCGGACCAGCTCCACTGGACGGTCGAGACGGCCACCGGCACGCTCACCGCCGACCTCGTCGTCTCCGCCACCGGGCCGCTGTCCGACCCCAGGATCCCGGACGTGCCCGGCATCGAGACCTTCCCCGGCAAGGTCTTCCACTCGGCCCGCTGGGACCACGACTACGACCTGCGCGGCAAGCGCGTCGCGATGATCGGCACGGGTGCCTCCGCGATCCAGATCGTTCCCGAGATCCAGCCGCGGGTCGCGAAGCTCACCCTCTTCCAGCGCACCCCGCCCTGGGTGATGCCCCGCGTCGATCGCGCCATCGGCCGGGCCGAGCGCGGGCTGCACCGCATGTTGCCGTTCACCACCCAGGTCCGCCGCGGACTGCTCTGGGGCATCAGGGAGTTGCAGGTCCAGGCGTTCACCAAGCACCCCGACGAGCTCGGTCTCGTGGAGCGGCTGGCCAGGCGCAACATCGCGCGCGCCATCGAGGACCCCGGCCTGCGCGCCCGGCTGACCCCCGACTACCGCATCGGCTGCAAGCGCATCCTGCTCTCCAACACCTACTATCCGGCGCTCGCGCGGCCCAATGTCGACGTGGTCGCGAGCGGCCTGGCGAAGATCGACGGATCCACGCTCGTCGCCGCCGACGGCAGCAGCGCCGAGGTCGACGCGATCGTCTTCGGTACGGGCTTCCACGTCACGGACATGCCGATCGCCGAGCGGGTCGTCGGCGCCGACGGCACCTCGCTCGCCCAGTCCTGGAGCGGCGGCATGAAGGCGCTGCGCGGCGCGTCCGCCCCCGGCTTCCCCAACTGGATGTCGATCATCGGCCCCAACACCGGGCTCGGGAACTCCTCGATGATCCTGATGATCGAGTCCCAGCTCAACTACCTGGCCGACTTCATACGGCAGTTGGACGTCCTCGGCGGCAAAGTCGCCCTCGACGCCCGTCCCGGCGCGGTGCACGCCTGGAACAGCAAGGTCCAGGAGCGGATGCGGCGCACGGTGTGGAACACCGGCGGCTGCACGAGCTGGTACCTCGACGCGAACGGCGTCAACACCACCGTCTGGCCGGGGACGACGACGGAGTTCCGCAACGCCACGCGGCGTGTGGACCTCGCGGAGTACGAGGTCGTACGGGCTCCGAGGCCCGCCGCCGCGGGTGTCCGCGCGAAGGCGGAGGCGGACGCGTGAGCAGGCTGACGCACACGGGCGCGGCGAGCGGTCCCTACGCCCCGCCCGTCCCCGTCCGCGCGCTGACCGCGGTCTCCGCCGACGGCGCCCGGCTGCACGTCGAGGTGCACGGACCCGAGAACGCGCCCGCCGTCGTCCTCGCGCACGGCTGGACCTGCTCGACCGCCTTCTGGGCGGCGCAGATCCGGGACCTCGCCGCCGACCACCGTGTGATCGCCTACGACCAGCGCGGGCACGGACGCAGCCCGGCGAGTGCCCTGTGCGGCACCGAGGCGCTCGCCGACGACCTGGAAGCCGTCCTCGCCGCCACGCTCGCACCCGGCGAGAAGGCGGTGCTGGTCGGGCACTCCATGGGTGGGATGGCGCTGATGGCCACGGCCGGGCGGGCGCGGTTCAGGGAGCACGCGGCGGCGGCCCTGCTGTGCAGCACGGCCAGTTCGAGGCTGGTCGCCGAGGCGAAGGTGGTGCCGCTGGTCGCCGGGCGGCTGCGTACCTGGCTCACCGGGCGGATCCTCCGCTCCCGCGCCCCGCTCGGCCCCGTCACGCCGGTGGCGATGCGGGTCCTCAAGTACGGCACCATGGGCGCCGGTTCGTCCCCGGTCATGGTCGAGGCGTGCGCGCGGATCGTGCACGCCTGTCCGCGGCAGGTGCGGTACGCCTGGTCGCGGGTGCTCGGCCTGCTCGATCTCGACCACGGCGTACGGGAGTTGACGGTGCCGACGGCGGTCTTGGTGGGCGCCGAGGACCGGATGACACCGCCGGTGCACGCCCGTGCCCTGGTCGCCGCGCTGCCGAACTGCGTCGGTGTCACCGAGCTGCCGGGGCTCGGGCACATGACACCGGTCGAGGCCCCCGAGCTGGTCACCGCCCGGATGCGTGAACTCGTCGCGGCATACGTACACATCAAGGAGGGCGCATGAGCAGGGTGAGCCTGGAGGGCCAGGTCGCGGTCGTCACCGGGGCCGCGCGCGGTGTCGGCGAGCTGCTGGCCCGCAAACTGTCGGCACGCGGCGCGAAGGTGGCTCTGGTCGGTCTGGAGCCGGACGCGCTCAAGCAGGTCGCCGAGCGGCTGCACACCGACAGCGGCCACTGGTACGCCGACGTCACCGACCATGAGGCGATGGTGCGGGTCGCGGCGGAGGTGAAGCAGCGGTTCGGGAAGGTGGACATCGTGGTCGCCAACGCGGGTGTGGCGAACGGCGGTCCGTTCGCCGAGTCCGACCCGGTGGCGTGGCGGCGGGTGATCGAGGTGAACCTGATCGGCTCGGCGGTGACGGCCCGCGCGTTCCTGCCGGTGCTGACGGAGAGCCGTGGCTACCTGCTCCAGATCGCCTCGCTCGCGGCGATCACCCCGGCGCCGATGATGACCGCGTACTGCGCCTCGAAGGCGGGCGTGGAGGCGTATGCGCACAGTCTGCGCGCCGAGGTCGGCCACAAGGGCGTGCGGGTCGGGGTGGGTTACCTCTCCTGGACCGACACGGACATGGTGCGGGGCGCCGACCAGGACGAGGTGATGCGGGAGTTGCGGCAGCGGCTGCCGTGGCCGGCCGGCAAGACGTATCCGCTGGGTCCCGCGGTCGACCGGATCGTGGCCGGGATCGAGCGCAGGTCGAGCCATGTGTACGCGCAGTGGTGGCTGCGCGGGATGCAGGGCGTGCGCGGGTATCTGCCGATGGTCATCGGGGCGGTGGGGCAGCGGGAGATGCGCCGCTTCGAGCCGCGGCTGAAGAACGTGGGAACGAAGCTCGTCGGTGCAGGTGGGGCGGCTGATGAGGAGGCGCGGAACACAGCGCGTAATTGATCGAAATGCGCGCTATGTCCCCCCGTGCAAGTCTGGTCGAGGCCCGATCCCCTCACCCACCACGGGAGTGAACCCACATGGGTATGAAGGACCAGTTCCAGGACAAGGCGAACGAGCTCAAGGACAAGGCGAAGAAGGCCAGGTCCGGCGACCGCGACGACATGAGCCAGCGGGCCCGCAAGGACCGCGAGCAGGGGCAGAAGCCCATGCGCGAGCCGATGCGGGACCCCATGCGCGAGCCCATGCGGGACCCGATGCGCGAGTCCATGGACGACCCCATGGACGACCCGCTCGACGAGCTTGACGAGCACCGGGGCGCCTGACCGCCTCATCAGTACGGGAGTGAACCCACATGGGTAAGAAGGACAAGTTCCAGGACAAGGCGAACGAGCTCAAGGACCAGGCGCAGAAGGCCAAGGAAGAGGCCGGCAAGCGCTCCTCCGAGCAGCGTGACCGTTCCCGCGAGAGCCTGGAGGACACGCAGCAGGACATGGACGACCGCATGAACCAGGACTACGACGCCTGACGCGGTCAGCCGAGAAGAAGGGGTGTCCCCTGACGAGGGGGCACCCCTTCCTTCTGCCTTGTTCATCGTCTCGGCGGCAGCTTCGGCCGGGTGTGGACCGGGACGTCGTGGTGGTCCGGAGGCGTGGCCGCCGGATGGGTGCGGAGCAGGTCCTGGGCCAGCTGGATCGCGTCGTCCATCTGGGCATGGCGGCCCTCCGCCCAGTCCAGGGGCGTGCGGAGGATCTCCAGGTCCGGGGCGACGCCGTGGTTCTCGATGGACCAGCCGTACTCCTCGAACCACGCCGCGTTCATCGGCACCGTGATCACCGTGCCGTCGCCGAGGCGGTGCCGGCCGGTCATGCCGACGACGCCGCCCCAGGTGCGCTGCCCCACCACCGGCCCCAGCTTCAGCAGCTTGAACGCCGCCGTGATCATGTCGCCGTCCGAGGCCGTCGCCTCGTCGGCGAGGGCGACCACCGGACCGCGTGGCGCGTTCGACGCGTACGACACCGGCTGGGCGTCGCGCGTGAGGTCCCAGCCCAGGATCTTGCGGGTCAGCTTCTCGACGACCAGCTCGCTGATGTGCCCGCCCGCGTTGCCGCGGACGTCCACGATCAGCGCGGGCCGCGACACCTCCATCCGCAGGTCCCGGTTGAACTGGGCCCAGCCCGAGCCGCCCATGTCCGGGATGTGTAGATAGCCGCAGTGGCCCCCGCTCAACTCCCGTACCACCTCGCGCCGTTTGGCCACCCAGTCCTGGTAGCGCAGCGGCCGCTCGTCGATCAGCGGGACCACGGCCACCCGCCGTGGGGGCCCGTCCCCCTCCGCGGGGGCGAACGTCAGCTCCACCGTCGTACCGCCCGCCCCCGCGAGCAGCGGATACGGGCCCGTCACCAGGTTCACCGGGCGCCCGTCCACATGCGTCAGCATCGCGCCCTCCCTGATCCCCGTACCGGCCAGCGGCGAGCGGGCCTTGGAGTCGGAGGAGTCGCCGGGCAGGATCCGCTTCAGCATCCAGCCACCCTCCCGGCGGACGAAGTTGGCGCCCAGCAGCCCCTGCCAGCGCTGGTAGTGCCGCGGCCCCTCGTTGCGGCGGGCGGGGGTCACATACGCGTGCGAGGTGCACAGCTCGCCCAGCACCTCCCGCAGCAGATCCGCGAACTCGTCGGGCGACGCGACCCGTTCGACCAGCGGGCGGTACTGGTCGAGGACCGCGTCCCAGTCGACGCCGGACATACCGGGGTCCCAGAAGTACGCGCGGGTGATCCGGCCCGCCTCCGCGTACGCCTGCCGCCACTCCGCCCCCGGATCCACCTCGTGCATGATGCGCCGCAGGTCGATCCAGACGGTGGTGTCGCCGTCCCCGGACTCGGTGGAGGGCACCGCCCGCAGATCTCCTTCGTCCACGACCACCAGCCGTGACCCGTCCCCGCTCACCGCGAACCAGTCCAGGTGGCCGACGAGTTCGGACTTCTTCGCCTTGTTGATGTTGAAGTACTCGAGGGTCGGCCGGCCGCTGGTGTCGTCGGGGTTCGCGAAGGTCTCGCCGAGCGCGCCCGAGATCGGCCACCGCAGCCACACCAGGCCGCCGCCCGCGACGGGATACAGCGCCGAGTACTTCGACGCCGTGACCGGGAAGGGCGTGACCCGGCTCTCCAGTCCCTCCAGCTCGACGGTCACCGCGCCGTCGCCGCTCTCGTCCTCGACCGGATCGAGACCGCCGGCCACCGGCCGCCCCTCCGGGTTCAGCGCGAACGGGGAGAGGGTCGCCGAGGACAGCGGCACCAGGTACGGGCGGCAGCCCAGCGGGAACGACAGATCCCCGGTGTGCACGTCGTACACGGGGTCGAAGCCGCGCCAGGAGAGGAAGGCCAGATACCGTCCGTCCCGGGTGAACACCGGATTCTCGTCCTCGAAGCGCCCGTTGGTGACATCGACGATCAGCCGGTCCTTTATCCGCGCCATCTTGATCTGCCGCAGCGACCGCCCGATGCCCGGATGCGACCACGTCAGCCACGCCCCGTCCGGGGAGAAGGCGAGATCCCGCACCGGCCCGTTGATCGACCGGATCAGCTCGGTGACCTCGCCGTCCGGCTCCCCGCTCTCCACGGCGTCGGCCCCGGCCTCCTCGCCGGCGGCCTCGGACACCGTGATGAGCAGCAGCCGCCCGTCGTTCGAGGCGATCGCGAGCCGTTCGCCCCGCGGGTCCGCCGCCAGTTCCTGTACGCGGCCGAGCCGCCCCGAGGCGAGGCGGCGCGGCTCGCGCTCGCCGGAGACCCTGGGCAGATGGGCGATCTCGACGGCGTCCTCGCCCTCCGCGTCCGTGATGTACGCGACCTGACCGCCCGAGCCGAGCATCTCGGGCAGCCGCACCCGCACCCCCGGCGTGTCCGTGATCGTGCGCGCGGGTCCGTCCCGGTGCGTGAGCCAGTACAGACTGCCGCGTACGACGACGGCGCTGGCCCGGCCCGTCTCGTCCACGGAGATCCCGTCGACGTGCTGCGCGGCCGGCACCTGGTACGTACGGCGTCCGGCCCGCGGCCCGCCGAGCCGCACGTCGAGCCGGCGGGGCACCGAGTCGGGGGACAGGTCGTCGACGATCCACAGGTCACCGGCGCACTGGTACACGACCCGGGTGCCGTCGCTCGACGCGTGCCGCGCGTAGAACGCGTCGTGGTCCGAGTGGCGCCGCAGGTCCGAGCCGTCGTAGGCGCACGAGTAGAGGTTCCCGATGCCCTCGTGGTCGGAGAGGAACGCGATCCGGCCGCCCACGAACAGGGGGCTGTCGAGGTGCCCGTCGATGTCCGCGAGGAGCCGCTGTCCGTGCAGCCAGAGCCGCCCCGTCGCGCCGCCCCGGTAGCGCTTCCAGGAGGCCGGTTCGTGCGGTGGGGTGCCGGTGAGCAGCAGGGTCTTGCGCTCGCCGTCGATGTCGGCGACCGCGATGTCGGAGACCGGGCCCCAGGGGAGCCGGCCGCCGGGGTCGCCGTCGGTGGGGACGCAGTAGGCCCAGGTGAAGTAGGAGAAGGGCTCGCCGTGGGAGGCGACGGCGAGGATGTCGCTGTGCCCCTCCTTGTCGGGCGGCGACCAGCCGCACACCCGGGTGTCGGTGCTGCCCCAGTAGGTGAGCCGCCGGCCGGGGCCGCCGTCCACCGGCGCCAGGTGGATCTCCGGGACGAGGCTGCGCCAGCTCGTGTACGCGATGTGGCGGCCGTCGGGCGAGAAGCGCGGATGGCCGACCTTGGTGCGGTCGACGGTGATCCGCCAGGCCCGCCCCGCTCCGTCGAGGGGGGCCAGCCACAGGTCGTCCTCGGCCGCGAAGCACAGCCGCGCGCCGTGGAGATGCGGGAAGCGGAGATAGCCGGGGACGTTCTCGGACTCGGGGTTCACCTAACCCATGCTTTTCCGCGCGACGGGCCCCGGCAACTTGTGAAAACATGTGCGTGACCCACGACACGTACGAAACGGTTTCGTTTCGCTCGCTCTCGGGGTATCTTCAGGAAGGTACGAGGAAGACGTACGGGTAGACGTACGCAACCGGAAACCGTGTCGTTCGAAGCAGGAGAGGCGAGTGCGATGACTGAGACCGCAACGGTGCGCCGCAGTCGGATCACGCCCGAGCGCGAGGCCGAGCTGTACTCGGCGGTGCTCGACCTGCTCCGGGAAGTCGGCTACGACGCCCTGACCATGGACGCCGTGGCCTCCCGCACCCGGTCCAGCAAGGCCACTCTCTACCGCCAGTGGGGCGGCAAGGCCGAGCTGGTGGTGAAGGCGCTGCGGCACCAGAAGCACTCGCATTTCGGCGAGGTCGACACCGGCTCGCTGCGCGGTGACTTCCACGCCCTCGTGACGCGGGAGAACAACTGCGAGATGGAGCAGAACTCCGCGCTCATGCGGGGTCTGGCCGTGGCGGTGCACGCGAACCCCGATCTCCTGGACGCTTTCCGGGACCTGATCATCGATCCCGAGACGAACGAGATGCAGCGACTGCTGCAACGCGCCGTCGACCGGGGCGAGATCAGAGCGGACAACCCCGCGACGCAGTACGTGCTGCACATGCTGATCGGTGCCTTCGCGGCCCGCACCCTGATCGACGAACTGCCTCCCACGCAGGAATTCCTCACCTCGTACGTCGACGCCGTGGTCCTCCCCGCCCTCGGCGCCTGATTCCCTGCTTCCCCTCTCTCCCCTCCCTCCCCGCGCATTCCCTGCTCCACCTGACGCGACCGCTCACGTCGTCGGGCTGATGACCCCTGCCCACACGCACCTCCACGACCTGACCGGGAGTACGCCCTCGTGGCCACGTTCCTCTATAAAATCGGCCGGTTCGCCTTCAGGCGACGGCACTTCGTCGCCCTGATATGGGTGGCGCTGCTGACGCTCGCGGGTGTCGGCGCCGCCTCCGCGCCCACCGCGGGCTCCAGCTCGTTCTCGATCCCCGGCACCGAGGCGCAGAAGGCCTTCGACCTGCTGGAGAGCCGTTACCCGGGCATGAGCGCCGACGGCGCGACCGCACGGGTCGTCTTCCGGGCGCCGAGCGGCGAGAAGATGTCGGCCGCGGCCAACAAGGCGGCCGTCAAGAAGACCGTCAAGGCGCTGGGCGACGGCTCGGAGGTCACCTCCGTCACCGACCCCTTCAAGACGCACTCGCTCTCCAAGGACGGGGCGATCGCGTACACGCAGGTGCGCTACGACGTCTCCGGCATGGAGCTGAAGGACGCCTCCAAGGACGCCCTGAACGAGGCGGCGCAGGAGGCGCGGGACACGGGCCTGACCGTGGAGGTCGGCGGTGACGCGCTCCAGGCGGCACCCGAGACCGGGTCCACCGAGGTCATCGGCATCGCGGTCGCCGCGGTCGTCCTCGTCATCACCTTCGGCTCGCTGATCGCGGCCGGGCTGCCGCTGCTGACCGCGCTGATCGGCGTGGGCATCGGCGTCTCCACGATCACGGCACTCGCGAAGGCGCTCGACCTGGGCTCCACCACCTCCACGCTGGCGATGATGATCGGCCTCGCCGTCGGCATCGACTACGCCCTGTTCATCGTCTCCCGCTACCGGGCCGAACTGGCCGAGGGCAGGGAGCGCGAGGAGGCGGCGGGCCGGGCGGTCGGCACGGCGGGTTCCGCGGTGGTCTTCGCCGGTCTCACGGTCGTGATCGCCCTCGTCGGCCTGGCCGTGGTCAACATCCCGATGCTGACGAAGATGGGTGTCGCCGCGGCGGGCACGGTCGCCATCGCCGTACTGATCGCGCTGACGATGATCCCGGCGCTGCTCGGCTACACGGGCAGGATGGTGCAGCCGGCGGGCAAGAAGAGCAAGCTGCTCGGCGGCGGGCGCGCGGCGAAGAAGCCGGCCAGGCCGAACATGGGTACGCGCTGGGCGAGCTTCGTCGTCCGGCGTCCGGTGGCGGTCCTGCTGCTGGGCGTGGTCGGGCTCGGTGCCGCGGCCGTGCCCGCCACCTCGCTGGAGCTGGGCCTGCCGGACGACGGTTCGCAGCCGACGTCCACGACGCAGCGCCGGGCCTACGACCTGCTGTCGGACGGCTTCGGCCCCGGCTTCAACGGTCCGCTGATGGTCGTCGTCGACGCCAAGTCGAGCACCCACCCGAAGGCGGCCGTCACCAAGGTGACGGACACCGTCAAGGACCTCAAGGGCGTCGTGTCGGTGACTCCGGCGACGTACAACAAGGCCGGCGACACCGCGATGATCACGGTCGTCCCCGACTCGAAGCCGTCCTCCGTGAAGACCGAGGACCTGGTGCACGCCATCCGTGACGCGGGCGGCGAGATCAAGGCCGGCACGGACGCGGAGGTGCTGGTCACCGGCACGACGGCGATGAACATCGACTTCTCGCAGAAGCTGAACGACGCGCTGGTCCCGTACCTGGCGCTCGTCGTCGGCCTGGCGTTCCTGCTGCTGATCGTGGTCTTCCGCTCGGTCCTGGTCCCGTTGAAGGCGGCCCTCGGCTTCCTGCTCTCGGTGATGGCCGCGCTCGGCGCCGTCGTCGCGGTCTTCCAGTGGGGCTGGCTGGCCGGCCTGATGGGCGTCGAGGAGACCGGCCCGATCATGTCGATGATGCCGATCTTCATGGTGGGCGTCGTCTTCGGCCTCGCGATGGACTACGAGGTGTTCCTCGTGACCCGGATGCGCGAGGCGTACGTCCACGGGGAGAAGCCCGCCCAGGCGATCGTCACGGGCTTCAAGCACGGCGCACGGGTGGTCACGGCCGCGGCCGTCATCATGATCGCCGTCTTCTCCGGCTTCATCGGCTCCAGCGAGTCGATGATCAAGATGATCGGCTTCGGGCTCGCGATCGCCGTCTTCTTCGACGCGTTCGTGGTCCGCATGGCGATCGTCCCGGCGGTGCTCGCGCTGCTGGGCAAGCGGGCCTGGTGGCTGCCGAAGTGGCTGGACCGCGCGCTTCCCAACGTGGACGTGGAGGGCGAGGGCCTGCGCGCCCACGACACCGACCGGCCCAAGGACGGGGACGCGGACGAGGACCGGAAGCTGGCACGGGTCTGAGCCGTCCGTAGCTGTCCGTAGACGCTGACAGGGCGCCCCACGCTGGTGGGGCGCCCTGTCTTGCCTCTGACGTGGCCTGTTCTTACTGCTCCTGGTCGGACAGGTCTTCCGCGAACACCTCGGCGATGGAGGCAGCGGTGATGGCGCGGTCGAACCAGAGGGTGAGGGCGTCGAGGTCGTCGCAGGAGGTGATGCGCTCGCGGTCGGTGTCAGCGACGGGGATGCCGCGGCGGTCGAGGATACGCAGTATGTCGGCGGCCCGGCCCTTGGCCTCCCCTTCGGCCCGGATCTCCTGGGACAGCGATGACGTGAAGAACGAAGTATCGACGGCCACGAGGTCCCTCCAGATTTTGGCGGCCCAGGTCTTGTCCAAGCCTTGAGATGTGAGTTCTACGAAGATCGTTGCGGTCTCCGGGTCGAGGACTTCCAAGCCCTTCAAGGCCGCTGCCAGCGCTTTCAGTATCGCATCGATACCCCGGTCTCGGCCGTGCAGCATGGCGGAGAGGACGGCCAGCGGGATGTCGCGGGCGGCTTCGGCCGGGGCGCTGACCATAGGCACGTTGTCCGGCCCCAGGACCAGGGGACGCACCGTGAGGGCGGGCCACTCTGGCGGTCCGATATCCACAGGGAGGGCAGCCCAGGCGGCGGTGTTCCGGTCCTGGCAGACGACGAGGAGTACCGGGGGCAGCTTGTACTTGGCGTACAAGTGGGCCAAGTAGTAGGCCCAACTGTGGGGCTTGTCCAGATCCTTCTTTCCTTGCGCCTCGACGGCAAGGAGGAAGTCGCCCTCCACCGTCTGGAGAAGGCCCGGTATCCGAAGAAGGTGCGCGAGCTGGCGCAGCTGGAGGAGCGTGCGGTTGAGCTTCAGCTGTACGGCAACCACAACCTCCACGGGCTGTTGCAGACGCCGGAGTACGCACGGGCGCTGCTGGGGACACGGCGGCCCAAGCTGTCGGCGGGCGAGATGGAGCGGGCGTTGGCCGCACGGATGGCTCGTCAGTCCATCCTGGAAAAGGAGTCGGGTCCCGAACTCAGCTTTGTTCAGGAGCAGGTGACGCTCGAACGTCCGGTCGGGGGGAAAATGGTGCTGAGCCGACAGCTGGAACACCTCCTGGAGGTCGCCCGGTTGCCGAACGTCGAACTCCAAGTGATGCCGACCGCACGCGCGGAGCACCCGGGTACGGGCGGTCGGATCCAGGTACTGAAGTTCGCGGACGGCACGGGAGCCGGGCGCACCGACGACGAGTTCGGCGGACGGCCGGTCTCCGACCCGAGGCAGCTCCGGATCCTCGAACTGCGGTATGGCATCATCCGGGCGCAGGCTCTCTCGCCAGGGGAGTCGCTGGACTTCATCGAGCAAGCGCTGGGGGAATTATGAGCACCTCGGAACTCCACTGGTTCAAGAGCAGCTACAGCGACAGCAGCAACCCAAGTGACTGCGTCGAAATAGCCACGACCCCCGCCACGATCCACATCCGCGACTCCAAGACCCCCCACACCCCCCATCTCACCCTGACGCCCGCCACCTGGACCGGCTTCCTCGCGTACGTGTCCGGGAAGTGACCGGCGGGCTCCGCGCGAGGAACCCGTTCGCGTGCCCGGTACACGCACCGCTAGCGTGCCGTGCATGACGACGTCGACTGCCACCGAAGGCACGGAAGACTCCGGCGCCCACCCCCGATTCACCGAGGCCCTGCGCGAGATGGGGCTCGGTGACCTGCAGACACGGATCCGGCGGTTCCCGGACGGCACCCGCACCGCCGCCGAGGCCGCCGCCGCGATCGGCTGCGAGCTGGACCAGATCTGCAAGTCGCTGATCTTCGCGGCGGACGGGGTGCCGGTGCTCGTCCTCATGGACGGGGCGTCGCGCGTCGACGTGGAGCTCGTCCGGCGGGAGCTCTGCGCCGCGAAGGTCACGCGAGCCAAGGCCGACCTCGTGCGGGAGACGACCGGGTACGCGATCGGCGGCGTCCCGCCCTTCGGGCACCGCACGAGGACCCGCGTCCTCGCGGACCGTTCGCTGCTGGAGCACGACACGGTGTGGGCCGCCGCCGGGACCCCCTACGCCGTGTTCCCGATGGAGCCCGAGGCCCTGATCGCCCACGCGGGGGCCGCCCTGGTGGACGTGCGCGAGCGCACCGCGTGACCCCGGCCGTCACGGCGGCCGTCCTGCTCGCCGCGGTCACCCACGCGAGCTGGAACGCGATCGCCCACCGCGTCACGGACAAGCTGGTCGGATTTACGCTGATCTCGGGCGGCGGCATGCTGATCGGCCTCGCGGCGATCCCGTTCGCGGCGCTCCCGGCGGGCGGGTCGTGGCCGTATCTGCTGATCTCCTGCGCCATCCACATCGCCTACTACGCGCTGCTGATGCGATCGTTCCGGCTGGGCGACTTCGGCCAGGCCTACCCCATCGCGCGCGGCACCGCCCCGCTCGTCGTCACGGTGCTGGCGGCGGTCTTCGCGCACGAGGTGCCGGACGGCTGGGCGGCGGCGGGCGTCGTCGTGTCGTGCGCGGGGCTGACGGGTGTGGCGCTGTGGGGCCTGCGCGGGCGCCGCCCGAACTGGGCGGCGATCGGCGCGGCACTGGCGACGGGGCTGACCATAGCGGCGTACACCGTGGTGGACGGCCTCGGAGTGCGCGCCTCGGGCTCGTCGTTCGGGTACATCGCGTGGCTGATGGCGATCCAGGGCGTGGTGATCCCGGCGTACGCGCTGTACCGCTGGCGCGGTGCGGCGGTGGGGCTGCTGCGGCCGGTCGCCGGGCTCGGCCTCGTCGGCGCGGCGCTGTCCGTGGCGGCGTACGCCCTGGTCCTGTGGGCCCAGACCCGGGCCGAACTGGCGCCCATCGCCGCCCTGCGCGAGTCCTCGATCATCGTGGGCGCGGCGATCGGGGCGGTCTTCTTCAAGGAGCGCTTCGGGGCGCCGCGGATCGCGGCGGCCGGCCTGCTGGTCGTCGGGATCGGCCTGATGCTGCACGCGGGCTGACCGCGCGTACTCGCCCGCGGCCACCGGCTCGGGCCCGCGCTGGCGCCGGACGCCACCCGAGGAGCACTCTGGAATTACCGGTTCCGGAGGTGATCGTCATGACGCACACCATTGTGGGATGGCATGTCGAGCTGGAATTCCAGGAGGACGACCAGCGCACCCGCGCGGCGGCCCTCGTACGGCTTCCCGACGGGAGCGAAGTACGGGCGCACGGCTACGCGAGCCGTCACCGTTCCGACGAGAATCAGCCGCGCGTCGGCGAGGAGATCGCGGCGGCGCGGGCGCTGAACGAGCTGGCGATGCAGCTACTGACCAAGGCGCACGACGAGATCGACGGCGCGTCGGGGCGGACGTCGCATCCGTTGACCCAGTAACGCGAACCCCGGTCCCGGTGACGCGAACCCGGTCCCGGTGACGCTCAGTTCCCCAGGGCCGCCCGTACCGCCCGTACCAGTGCCTGCGCCCGCGGGTCCGCCGTGACGCTCGTGCGGTAGCCGTTCGTCACATAGCCGAACGCTATGCCCGACTCGGGGTCGGCGAAGCCGAGGGGGCCGCCACGGCCCGGGTGGCCGAAGGAGGCCGGGGACAGCAGCGGGGACGCGCTGCCGTGCAGCATGTGACCGAGGCCGAAGCGGGTGTTCACGACCAGGACACGGTCGGGGCCCGCGGACCGCTCCGCGCGGGCCAGGGCGACCGTCTCCGGCCGCCACAGCCGTACGCCGTCCACCTCGCCGGTCAGCGCCGCGTAGAAGCGGGCCAGAGCGTCCGCCGTCGCGATGCCGTTGGAGGCGGGGAGGACGGCGGCGCGGTAGCCGGGGTCGTTCTCGTCCGGGAGCGGGGTGATCGCGGCGAAGGCCCGGCGGGTGAGGGAGGAGGGGTCCGCGTACGCCTGAGCGACCGCGCGCTTGGGGCGGGTGCGCAGGGCGCCGTCCGCCGCCGGAGCCTCGGTCTGTCCGCCCCGGCCGACCCGGTGGGCCCGCGCCGCCGGCAGCCCGACCCACAGGTCGAGACCCAGCGGCCCGGCGATCTCCGCCGCGATCCACTCGCCGATCCCGCGGCCCGTGACCCGGCGGACCAGCTCGCCCGTCAGCCAGCTGTACGTCTGTGCGTGATAGCCGTGGTCCGTACCCGGCTCCCAGGCGGGCGCCTGCGCGGCCACCGCGGCGGCGCCGAGGTCCGGGTCCGCGGCCTCGGCGGGCGTCAGCGGGCGGTCGAGGACCGGGACCCCGGCGCGGTGCGACAGAACATGGCTGACGAGCGTCCGTTCCTTGTGCTGCGCCTTGAACTCCGGCCAGTAGTGGCCCACCGGAGCGTCCAGGTCCAGCTCCCCGCGCTCGGCGAGCATCAGCAGGACGGCCGCGGCGACACCCTTGGTCGCCGAGCGCACGATCTGCGCGGTCCCCCGCTCCCAGCCCGCCGTACCGTCGACGTCCCGGGTGCCGCCCCACAGATCGACGACCCTGCGCCCGTCCCGGTACACGGCGACGGCCGCGCCCCGCTCCCCGAGCGTCTCGAAGTTCCGCGCGAACGCGTCCCTGACCGGCTCGAAGCCCTCGGCCACCGTGCCGTTCACATCCACGCCCGTGCTCCTTCCACCGTTCAACGACAGTGGATGCAACACACACCCGTCCCCGGCGATTCCTGAGCCGTGCCTAGCCCAGCACGATCGTGACCTCGATGTTGCCGCGGGTCGCGTTCGAGTACGGGCAGACCTCGTGGGCCGCGTCCACGAGCTTCGTCGCCAGGTCCTGGTCCACCACCGGCAGGGACACGCTGAGGGCGACCGCGAGGCCGTAACCGCGCTGCTTGTTGGGGCCGATGCCGACCTTCGCGGCGACCGTGGAGCCGGACAGGTCGTAGCCCTCGCGGCGGCCGACCAGCACCAGCGCGTTGTGGAAGCAGGCGCTGTATCCGGCCGCGAACAGCTGCTCCGGGTTCGTGCCGTCGCCGTTCCCGCCGAGCGCCGGCGGCATCGCGACCTTCAGCTCCAGCCGGCCGTCCTGGCTGGTGACGTAGCCGTCGCGGCCGCCGTGTGCGGTGGCCTCGGCGACGTACATGATCTTCGTCGGGCGGGTGTCGACAGCGGCACCGTCGATCATGGCAGGGCCTCCCCCAGGGCGGACAACGTGACGAACTACGGCAACACCGAAGTGCGCAAGTACATTGTGCACAAGGTACCGGCCGGTAGGCGCCCGTTCGCGGTCAGGGGTCGGCAACCGCGGGTAACCCGCGGCAGGTTGCGGGCGGGTCAGGTCAGCGGCTCTGTGCCGCCGCCGACTCCGCCCGTTCGGCCAGCCGCCACAGCTCTTCCCGCAGCGCTGCCACCTCGCCCCCGCGCAGTCCGGTCGCCGCCAGCAGCGCCTGCGGCACATGCGCCGCGCGCTCCCGCAGCTCCTCGCCCCGCCCGGTGACCGCCACGAGCACCGACCGCTCGTCGCGCGCCGAGCGCTCCCGGCTGACCAGACCCGCCGACTCCAGCCGCTTCAGCAGCGGCGACACCGTGCCGTAGTCGAGCCGCAGCGCGGCCGCCAGCTCCTTGACCGTCGTCTCGCCGCGCTCCCACAGGACCAGGAGCACCAGATACTGCGGATACGTCAGCCCGAGTTCGTCGAGAAGCGGGCGGTACGCGGCGGTCACGGCGCGCTGGGCCGCGTACAGCGCGAAGCACAGCTGATCGTCGAGCAGCAGTGACCCGGTGTTCTCTTGATTCGTCACGCGCCCATTGTCACGGAGCGCGGGTCGAAGCCGAAGGGCAACTCCAGACGGTGGGCCCGCATCAGCGTGTCGTCCGCGAGCAGCTCGCCCGTCCTGCCGTCCGCCGCGATCACGCCCTCGCTCAGGATCAGCGAACGCGGGCACAGCTCCAGGGCGTACGGGAGGTCGTGCGTGACCATGAGCACGGTGACGTCCAGCGACCGCAGGATGTCGGCGAGTTCGCGGCGTGAGGCGGGGTCGAGGTTGGAGGACGGCTCGTCGAGGACGAGGATCTCCGGCTCCATCGCGAGCACGGTCGCCACGGCCACCCGGCGCCGCTGTCCGAACGAGAGGTGGTGCGGCGGGCGGCCCTTGAACTCGGCCATGCCGACCTGGTCGAGGGCCCGGTCCACCCGGGCTTCCAGCTCCGCGCCGGTCAGCCCGGCGGCCGCCGGTCCGAAGGCCACGTCCTCCCGGACCGTCGGCATGAACAGCTGGTCGTCCGGGTCCTGGAAGACGATCCCGACCTTGCGCCGGATCTGGGCCATGTGCCGCTTGCCCACCGGCAGCCCGGCCACCGTCACGGTCCCCGCCCCGCCGGTGAGGATGCCGTTGAGGTGGAGCACGAGGGTGGTCTTGCCGGCGCCGTTCGGCCCGAGCAGGGCGACGCGTTCACCTCGTTCGACGCGGAAGTCCACGCCGAAGAGAGCCTGGTGGCCGTCGGGGTAGGCGAAGGCGAGGCCGGCCACGTCCAGGGAGGGCGCGCTCACGGGCGCGGGGGAGCCCACGGGCGCGGGGGAGTTCACAGGTTCGGGAGAGGTCACAGCGTCCATCCGAGCAGGCATACGACAAGGGCGGCGAAGGGGAGGGCGAGGGCGTACGACCACTGTGCCCGGGAAGCGGTCACCTCGTCGATGACCGGCATCGAACCGGCGTACCCCCGGCTGACCATGGCGAGATGGACGCGTTCCCCGCGCTCGTAGGAGCGGATGAACAGTGCCCCCGCGGACTTGGCGAGCACGCCCCAGTGCCGGATCCCGCGCGCCTCGAACCCGCGGGACTCCCGGGCGATCCGCATCCGCCGCATCTCGTCCGTGATGACGTCCCCGTAGCGGATCATGAAGGACGCGATCTGCACGAGGAGCGGCGGGAGCCTGAGCCGCTGGAGTCCGAGCAGCAGTTCGCGCAGTTCGGTGGTGGAGGCGAGCAGGACCGAGGCGGCGACGCCCAGGGTTCCCTTGGCCAGCACGTTCCAGGCGCCCCACAGGCCGTTGACGCTCAGCGAGAGTCCCAGCACGTCGACCCGCTCGCCCTCCGCCACGAACGGCATGAGCACGGCGAAGGCGACGAACGGGACCTCGATGAGCAGCCGCTTGAGCAGGAAGGGGGCGGGCACCCGGGCCCGGTGGGCGGCCACCGCCAGGAGCGCGGCGTACAGCGCGAACGCCCACATCGCCTCGCGGGGCGTCGACACGACGACGACCACGAAGGCGAAGGCGGCGGCGAGCTTGGTGTGCGGGGGCAGGGCGTGCACGGCGGAGTGCCCGTGCCGGTAGAGCTTGTGGGCGTGTCCCGCACCCATGTCAGACGCTCGTGTTCACGGGGGAGGCGTCGACGGTGCGCCGCCTGCGGACGGCCCAGAAGACGCCGGTGCCCGCGACGACGGTGATGCCGACGCCGATCACGCCCGCGAGACCGCCGGAGATCCGGGCGTCGGAGACGTCCTTGACGCCGTAGCCGGCGAGCGGGGAGTCCTCGGTGTGGTGCTTCTTGGCCTTGGCGTCGATGCCCTGGTCCTTGGCGACCTTCTCCAGGCCGTCGGGGCTGGCGGAGGCGTAGAAGCTGACGAACCCGGCGAGGACGAGGGAGGTGACGAGGCCGGTGATCCACACCTTGCGGTGCGAGGTGCGGGCGGCGACGGGGGTCGCGGGGGCGGCGGGCGCGGCGGGCGCGTCCACCAGATCGCCGCCGACCCGCAGCTTCAGACGCTGCTGGAGCCCGCGGGCCCCGTGGACGAGATCCGGCCGTACGGCGATGACGGCGCCGACGGTGAGGGCGGTGATCGCGGCCTCGCCGATGCCGATGAGCACATGCACGCCGATCATGGCGGTGGCGACCTTGCCGATCGCGATGTCTGTGGTGCCGCCGACCGCGTAGAAGAGGGTGAAGGCGACGGCGGCGGCCGGCACCGACAGCAGCGCGGAGACGAAGGCGGCGACCGTGACGGAGCGTCGCTTGCGGGGGAGCACCTTCACGAGGCCGCGGAAGACGGCGTAGGACACGACGGTCGTGACGATCGCCATGTCGGTGATGTTGACGCCGAGCGCGGTGAGACCGCCGTCGGCGAACAGGATCCCCTGCATCAGCAGGACGACCGACACGCACAGCACCCCGGTGAAGGGGCCGACGAGTATCGCGGCGAGCGCACCGCCGAGCAGATGTCCGCTGGTCCCGGCCGCGACCGGGAAGTTCAGCATCTGTACGGCGAAGATGAACGCGGCGACCAGACCGGCGAGCGGGGCGGTCCGCTCGTCCAGTTCACGGCGGGCACCGCGCAGGCTCACGGCGATGGCGCCGGCGGCGACCACTCCGGAGACCGCGGAGACCGGGGCGTTGATGAATCCGTCAGGCACATGCACCGTTCGATGATAGTGCCTTGTTGCGAATGCCTTGCAAGAGCGATGCGCTCACCAATAGCGGGCCGGGGCGGGCGAAGCCGTAATTGTCCGAGTATGCGACATTGGAGAAGTGAAGTAGCGGACCCACAGCCTCTGCTTAGGTTACAAAGCGTGAGGAGCTGTCGATGTCGGTCGTCGAACAGTACGCACGAGCCCATGTCGTCTCGGACGCCCCGGAAGCCCAGGACACCGTCCCGGTCGTCCTGCGCTACGACCCCGAAGTCGACCCCCGATCGGTCCGCATCGGCTTGCCCGGCCCGCACGAGTGGGCCTTCTCCCGCGACCTCCTGGAACGCGGCCTGCGCACCCCGACGGGCACGGGCGAGGTGCGCATCTGGCCGTGCGGCCGGGTCCAGGCGGTCATGGAGTTCCACTCGGCGCAGGGGGTGGCGGTGGTCGAGTTCGAGGCGAAGACCCTGTTCCGCTTCTTGCGCCGGACCTATCTGGCGACGCCCGTACCCCATTAGGGCCTCGGACCGGCCCCCTCAGGCCGGCCGCCCGCCTCGACCCGTCAGCTGCCCGCCCTGAGCAGTGCCGCCACGATCGGGCCCGCCGAGTCACCGCCGTGGCCGCCGGCCTGGACCACGCCCGCCGAGGCCAGGTCGCCCTTCCAGGCCGTGAACCAGCCGTTCGGCTGCTTCTGGTTGTCGACCTCCGCCGAGCCCGTCTTCGCGCCGTAGTCCGGGCCGAGCCCCGACATCGCCTGCGCCGCCGTGCCGGCCGCGGCGGTGTACTGGAGGACCTCCTTCAACTGCGCCCGCGTCGACGACGACATCGTGCGGGTCGTCTTCGCGAGCGCGCGGTCGTCCAGCGACGGCGACACCAGGTACGGCTGGTGGAAGACACCCGTCTTCGCCGTCGACACCACCGACGCCATGTTCAGCGGGTTCATGCGCACCCCGCCCTGGCCGATCAGCGAGGCCGCCATCTGCGCCGCGCTCTGCACCGGGACCGCGCCGTCGAAGGACGGGACCCCGATGGACCAGTTGTTCATGCTCAGGCCGTAGATCTGCTGCGCCACCGCCGTGAGGTCGCCGTCCTTCAGCTTCTTCGCCTGGCTGATGAAGGCCGTGTTGCAGGACCGCGCGAAGCTCGCCTTGAACGTGCCGCCCTTGATCTCGAACTTGTCGTCGTTCTGGAACTTCCAGCCGCCGTACGTCACGTACTTGGGGCACGGGTGCGTCTTGTCCGCCGACGCCAGGTTCTTCTCGAACAGCAGCGTCGACGTCACGATCTTCATCGTCGAGCCCGGCGCCAGCGAACCCTGGAGCGCCGTGTTGAAGCCGTGGGAGGAGTTGGCGAAGGCGAGGATCTCACCCGTCGACGGGCGCATGACCACGACCGACGCGCGCTCCTTCGTCGTCACCTGCTGCTCCGCCTTCGCCTGGAGCGTCGGGCTCAGCGTCGTCTTCAGCGTCCCCGGCGTCCCCTCGCTCAGCGTGACGAGCGTCTTGTCGGGGGTCTTGTCCTTGCCGGTCCCCTTCACCGCCTTGCGGACCACCCGCAGCTCGATGCCCGCCTTGCCGCCGGCCTTCTTGCCGTACTTCTCGCGCAGCCCGTCCAGCACCGAGCCCAGGGACGGGTACGTGGCCGTGGTCAGCTCGCCGCCGTCGCGGTCCAGGGCCTTGATCGGCGGCGTGCCCGCCTCGCCGGTCACGAGACGGTCGCCCGCACCGAGATCCGGGTGCACCACCGACGGCCGCCAGCTCACCAGCGGTACGCCGTCCTTGGCCCGCCGCACGACCGTCAGCTTCGACTCGTACGCGAGCGGCTTGCTCCGGCCCTTGTACGACACCGTCGCCTTGACGGAGAACGGGACCGACGCCCCCGAGCGCTTGCCGCGCGTCAGTGTCACGTCGGTGATGTGCGCGTCCTTGGTGTAGCCGGTCAGGGCCGTGCGCGCCGCCGCCGAGTCGTCGGTGGCGGCCGCGGCCCCGGTGACCTTGCCCCGCTGCCAGGCATTCAGGAACTCCGTGGCCGTCGTACGGATCTCCGTCGCCGACAGCGGGCCCGTCTTCACGGCCCGGTGGCGGGCCTGAGACGCGCGTTCCTCGGCCGCGGCCCCACTGCCGTACAGGCTGTAGGCACCGACCGCCCCGCCGACGGCGACGACGGCGATCAGCCCGCCGATGACGAGCGGACGACCGCTCCTGTTGCGCTCGGCGGCGCGCCTTCTCTTGCCCACAGCTCTGATTCCTCCGCTGTCCCCAGGCCCCCGGTACCCTCACGTTCCCAACGAGGAGCACCACCCTAGGGTCCCGCGGTGACACGGGTGACTTCAGCCGCCCGTTCGTAGCACAGCTGCGACGATCGGACCGGCCGCGTCGCCGCCGTGACCGCCCTCCTCGGTGGTGGCGGCCGCCGCGATGTCGTTCCGGTACCCGGTGAACCAGCTGTTGGACTTGGCCTGCCCGTCGACCTCCGCGGACCCCGTCTTCGCGCCGATGTCCCCGCCGAGCCCGGCCATCACGCCCGCGGCGGTGCCCTGGGTCGCGGTGAGGCGCATCATCGCCTTCAGCTGGGTGACCGTGTTCGACGCCAGGCCCTTGGCGGCGGCGAACTCCCGGTCGTCGAGCGACCTCGGGACCAGGTAGGGCTGGCGGAAGGCGCCCGTCATGGCGGTCGCCGTGACCGAGGCCATGTTCAGCGGGTTCATCTGGACCTCGCCCTGCCCGATCATGTTGGCCGCGGTGTTCGGGCCGCCGGAGGCGGGGACCGAACCGTCGAAGGAGATGATGCCGGTCTTCCAGTTGTCGCCGCCGAGCCCGAAGCGGTCCTCGGCCTCCTTGGTGAGCGAGTCGACCTTCACCTCGTCCGCGTACTTCACGAAGGCCGTGTTGCACGAGCGCAGGAAGCTGTTGGCGAGCGTCGCCTTCTCGTTGGGCTCCATGCCCGTGAGGTTGTGGAAGGTCTGGCTCTGCCAGGTCGCGGTGTCCGGGCAGGGGGCCGGACCGTTCATGGTCGCGATGCCGTTGTCGATCAGTGTCGCGGCGCTGATGATCTTCATGGTGGAGCCGGGCGCGAGCCGCCCCTCGAAGGCCGCGTTGAACGCGTCCTCGCGGTGGTTGGCGACCGCCAGCACCTCACCGGTGCTCGGCTTCACCGCGACCACCGACGACTCGGAGTACTGGGCCACCGCCTTCTCTGCCGCCGCCTGCGCGCTCGCGCTGAGCGTCGTACGCAGCTTGCCCGGAGTGCCCTTGGCGAGCGTCACGAGTGTCTTGTCGGCCGCGCCCTCGCCCGTGTGGTGGACCGACAGTTCGACCCCGGGTCTGCCGCCCGCCTTCTCGCCGTACTTCTCGCGCAGCGCGTCCAGGACCGGCCCGAGGGAGGGGTACTTCTTCTCGGTCAGGACGACGTCGTCGCGGTCCACGGCCTCGATCGGCGGGGTGGCCGCCTCGCCGGTGACCAGGGTGTCGTCCGCGGCGGTGAGGTCCGGGTGGACGAGGGCCGGCTTCCAGCCGACGAGCGCCCGCCCGGTGGTCTCACCACGGACGACGGTCAGCTCGGAGTCGTACGCGAGCGGCTTGCTCCGGCCCTCGTACGCCACCGTCGCCTTGACGGAGAACGGCACGGTGGTGCCGGACGGCGTGCCCGGCGTGATGTGCACCTTGGTGATGTGCGCTTCCGCGCGGTAGCCGGCCAGCAGACTGCCCGCCGCCACGGCGTCGTTGGTGTAGGAGGCCGCCGTCTCGGCGTCGCCCTTCGCCCAGGACGAGAAGAACTTGGCACTCGCCTCCTTGACCTCCGCGCCGCTCGGCGGCCCGCTCCTCGCGGCCTTGGTCTCGGGCGAGCCGCCCGCCCCGTCCCCGCTGAGCGCGGACACCACATTGAACGCCCCGTACCCGGCGCCCCCCACCATGACGGCGAACACCCCACCGACGATGGCGACCTTTGCCCCCTTGCGCATGTGCGCGATCCTCCCCGTTGTCGCCCCTGCGGGCGTTTCTGAACGTGTTCAGAAATTCTGGTCGTGCTCGCACTGTAGGCGTCCTGGGGGGCCGCTGTGAGGGGAGTTTCCGGAAGTTGTCCGAAGAGTGATCAGGGGGATGGTCGGAAACGGGCCAGATCCAGCCGCCCAGCCACATACATGAACGCACGCCGACGTCCGGCATCGGACCGCCGGTACAGCCTCGTACTGGGCTTACCGGGCTTACTGGGCTCGTACTGGGCCGTATTCGGCTGTTCGGCCAACGAAACGGGATGTCGTGCCGGGCGTCGCGAGCGTCAACAGTCCCCGAACTGTGATCATGGAGCGTTCCTTGCAGGTGATCGACGAGGAGCTCCAGGTCGCGGGGGCCGATGTGCCGCCGCCGTGTGGCGCTCGCGACAACGCGCTGTGGGTGATGTGGTGAACTGGTTGACCTCGCTGCCGGCGGTGGTGCTGGTTGTGGGCGGGCTCCTGCTTGCCTTACTGGTCGCGGCCGTGGCGCGGGTCGGCGTCCGGGCGCTCGTACCGGTCGAGGAACGGGACCGGGTGCCGCAGATCGCCACGCCCCTGATGCCGACACTCGGCGCTGCCTTCGCGATCTTCGCGGCACTCACACTGGCCAGCGAGGCCGGCTACCTGCGCGCGGCCGAGGGGCTGGTGAGCGACGAGGCGGCCGCGGCCTCCCGCCTGGCATGGGCGGCGACAAGTCCGCGAGTCCGGTCGGAGCCGATCCACACGGCACTGCTGAACTACTTGCAGACCACGCGCGCCGGGGAGTGGGAAGCCACCGCGGCGGCGTCCGGTGACGACCCCGCCACCGCTCGCGCGATCGCACGGCTGGAGCGGAGTGTGCGCGCCGAGGCGGCCCGGCCAGAGGTGGGCACCCCGACAGGCACGGAGCTGGTGGCTTCCGTCGACGGTGTCACCAGTAGTCGTCGCGCCCGCGTCGCGGCCGCCTCGCGCGACGTTCCCGCGCTGTACGTCGTCACGCTCGTGGTCAGCGGACTGGCCTTGATCGTGAACGCGGGCGCACTGGTCTTCCGCAGCAGCCTGCGAACATCACTGCTGATCGTAGGTGTTGCGAGTGTGGTCGGGCTGAGCCTGGCGTTGCTCTTCGCACTCAGCGGGCCCTGGAGCGGACCGCTCATCGTCAGTGGGCATCCGCTCGACGCCGTCATCGGAAACCTGAAGTCCGGCTTCTTCGACGGCGGGCCGTAGGCGACGGGCGCGATCAGTACGCCGACAACCGCTCACCGGCGGCCGCGCCCTGCGGCCGCCCAGAAGACTTCGTCGCCCGTCCTCGAGGATGCCGGTCGCGGACGTCAGTAACCGGTGCCGCGCTTGATCTGGGCCCGCTCGACCTCGGTGGTCCCGCCCTTGTGGTCCAGGGTGGCGCACGCGTCGGCGATGTCCTGGGTCAGACGCTCGATCTGCTCGCGGCTCAGGGTCTCCTTGACCAGGGCGCGCAGGATCTTCACCCGCTCCGCGTTGGGCGGGAGCGTGTACGCCGGCACCATCCAGCCACGCTCGGCCGAGAGCTGCCAGGCGATGTCGGACTCGTCGTAGGCGTGCTCGCCGGCGAGGCGGAAAGCGACCAGCGGCAGCTGCTCGAGGTCGCTGCCGATCACTTCGAAGCGGCCGCTGCTCCGCAGGTTGTCCGCCAACGCGTGGGCGTTCTTCTGCATCGTCTCCATGACGTAGGTGTAGCCCTGACGACCCAGCCGCACGAAGTTGTAGTACTGGGCGAGGACCATCGACGCGCCGGTCGAGAAGTTCAGCGTGAACGTCGCGTCGGTCTTGCCCAGGTAGTTCTCGTAGAACACGAGGTCCTTGGCCAGGTCGGACTCCTCGCGGAAGACCAGCCAGCCGATGCCGGGGTAGACCAGGCCGTACTTGTGTCCCGACACGTTGATCGAGCGGACCTGCTCGAGCCGGAAGTCCCATTTCGAGTCCGGATAGAGGAAGGGCCACACAAAGCCGCCGCTGGCGCCGTCGACGTGGATCGGGATGTCGAGGTCCCGCTCCTTGCGGACGTCCCGCAGGAGCTTGTCGATCCCGACGACGTCGTCCTTGTGGCCGGTGAACGTGGTGCCGACGACGGCGACGACACCGATGGTGTTCTCGTCGATGTGGGGCTCCACGTCCTCTGGGCCGATCGTGTACTTGTCCTCGGCAAGCGGCACGATCCGCGGCTCGACGTCGAAGTAGCGGCAGAACTTCTCCCACACGACATGGACGTCGCCGCCGAAGACCAGGTTGGGCCGGTCGGCCGGCAGGTTGGCCGCCTGGCGGCGCTCCCGCCACTTCCACTTCAGCGACAGCGCGCCGAGCATGATCGCCTCGGACGAGCCCTGGGTCCGGCATCCGGTGGTCTTGCCCGGTGCGTGGAAGAGGTCGGCGAGCATGCGCACGCAGCGCTGCTCGATCTCGGCGGAGATGGGGTACTCCGCGTGGTCGATGAAGTTGCGGTGGAGGTTCTCGGCGATGATCCGTTGCGCCTCCGGCTCCATCCAGGTGGTGACGAACGTGGCGAGGTTGCGCTGCGGGTCGCCTTCCATGACGAGGTCCTCATCCAGCAGCCTCATGGTGTCCGTCGCGGTCATGCCCTCCTCGGGGAAGGTCTGCGAGGGAGCGGGCTCGGTCAGGAAGCGGTTTCCGAACAGGGCCGCGACGTCTCTCTTGGTCATGCCGCCGATTCAACCGTCACCCGAGCGGCAGCCATGCCCAGGACCTCGGGTCGGACGTGGGATTCACGAGAACGGCGCACCTTGACGACTTCCCGACTTCCCGACGCGATCACTCCCGTGCCCACGTCCGGGAGCTCATTGGGCCGGGCCAAGTACCTCGGCGACGCTGCGGGGCTCTGTGCGCGGCTGCTGGTTGAGCTTGTGGCGCTCCATGGAGGACTGCCGGTAGACCTCCTTGCGGGACCGCATGATGTTGCCCAGGGGCGCGTGCTCGGCGGTGACCCGCCAGGGCGTGAAGGACAGTGAGTCCATCTTCTCCAGGTTTTCCGGGCCGGAGATGTCCTGCCGCGGCAACCGCAGTTTGGCCACGGTGACGGACGGCGAGAGCTGCTCGGGCCACTCCACGGTGGTGTCCTCCACCGGCATCCGCTCCAGGTCGGTGCAGAGCTGAACCTGGATGTCGAAGGCGTAGGGCCGCTCCTGGAGCTCGGCCTCAAGGGCCGGCCGGAAGACCTCCTGCGCGGAGGTCGGGTCGATGTCGCGCCGGACCACCGCGGCGGCGAAGGACGGGTCGGGGGTGATGCGCACCTTGGCGATGTAGTCCCCGTGCCGGACCGCGCCCATCGTCCAGTAGCTCGACAGCAGCAGGTTTGCCGGAGGGGTCTTCGACAGGCGCAGGAAGGCCAGGAACTCGTCCCACGCCCAGTCGTCCTGGTCCAGCGTTCCCTTTCCGGTCACGAAGTCGGTGAAGAAACGATGCGCGCCGGGGCGGCCCTGGGAGAAGTAGGCCGGCGCGTTCAGGAACAGTTCCTGGATGAACAGGTAGTGCTCGACCGTGTTGCAGAAGAAGATCGGTCCGTTGATGTTGGCGTAGTCGAAGGTGCCCGTGTCCGGTTCGTCTTCCAGCAGGGTCGGGCCGGGGATGTCGAAGATCTTCAGTGCCAGTCCGGTGGCGGCGCCCAGTCGCGCGTCGGCTCCGGCGTGAGGCGAGCCGTTGGAGAAGCGGATGAGCGCGTCATGGGTTCCCGGAGTCGCGTAGATGCCTTGGGCGTACTCGGGGGGAAGCCCGTCCAGGATCTCCACTTCACCGCGGACCAGCCCGTAGCCCTTGGCATGGGCGTCGCGCAGGGCCCGGCCGGTGCCACCGGCCTTGACCGACTCGGTGATGTAGGCCTCGGTCTTTGCGATCACCGTCTGCACGTTCTGGTCGAAGTGCGGGTCATCGTCTTCGACGTCCGGCGTGTAGGGGACGAACTGTGCTGCCATGACGTGACCTCTCCTCGGAGACCGTGGTGGGACCTCAGGGGGCAGGAACCGCCCTCAGTCCTCCAGCTCGGCAAGCCAGCGCAAGGCGCGCAGACCCGGCACGAAGCAGTACTCACCGCCCCGGGTGACCACGAAGCTGGGCAGGTTCCGCAGGCGGCGCCGGACCGGCTTCTCCGGGATGGTGACGCTGCCGGTGCCGCCGTGATGCCCGGCCACCGGGTCCTTCTCGCCGGGATAGCCGATGAAGTTGCCGTCGTTGACCCACTCGGCCTTGATGAATTCGAACTGCCGCTCCAGATGGGCTCCGATGAAGACTCCGACCAGGCCCCGCTCGGCGCCGTCGTCTTCCAGCACGCCCTCCGGCAGCGGCGGGCCGTAGGTGGTGCCGCGGCGGATGAGGCGGTGCATGCGTGCGTCGCCGATGATCGTGGCGTCGCGGGGGTTGGTGCGCCGGATGTGCGCACCGGCGGGGCACCGGAACCCTCGGTCGTCGTCCTCCCGGTACAGGAAGTTGTTGACGCGGTGCGGATCGGCCGCCAGCTCTGGATCATCGTGCTCCGGCGTCAGTGTCAGCGGCGCCCCGCTGGGCCAGCGCCCGACCATCTTCGCCGCCAGAAGTGCCTCCTCCTGGGCGCTGGAGGTGTTCGCGCGCAGGTACTGCCGCCAGGCCGCCACGTTGGTGTGGATCTTGCGAACGGCCGCGTAGGTTCCGTTGCGCCCCAGCACATCGGGGCTGGGCATGGGGGGCAGACTGCCGGTTTCGTCGGGGTAGCCGAGGATGAACTCACCGGCCTTGATGGGGACTTCCTGCGGGTTGGAGCCGGGCAGGCCGACGCCCTCGATGTTCGGATGGCTGATGCCGTCGCGGAATCCGAAGGTGGTGCGCCCGGTCGGGAGCTGGTGGACCTCCTGCTGCCAGATCACCTGGACACCGGGCGTGTCCTCGTAGGCGACACGGGCCCGGTCCAGCTCCTTGTCCAGCTGCGCCGTATCCGAGGAGAGGGCGCTCAACGCGATGTGGACATCGCCCGTCCCGAACGGTGCCTCCCAGTGGGCCGCGGCACTCTCGCCCACGTCACCGATCAGCTCCGCCCGAGCGGCCATGCCCTCACGGAACGCCCGCGGAAAGCTGTCCAGCGACTCCTGAGGCACCCCCAGGGCCCGCAGTCCCTGGTAGGTGAACGCCACAGCCACCCAGGCGTCCTGGCTCCGGTCCACGCTGGGCAGACCACCCGAGGTCACCGGGAGCAGCCGCCGCAGCAGGGCGCGCCCGGCGTGGCGGTCATCGACGCGCAGGAGGATGAACTTCCCCTCGTACGGCACGGGCCGTGGACGCAGTGCCCCGCTTTGGACGTCGTCGATCTCGACGCGCACGTCGCCCGCGCTGCTGCTTGCCGTCGTGTTCATGCTCGCCTGTGCCTCCATATCGGCCTCTGCCCGGGCAAACCTGCAGCGGCCGACCCGCGCCCGACGCGGTCCACCGATGTCGGGTCGGCTCTGAGGGGTGGTCGTGTCCGGGCTCCAGGGCCTGTCGCCCGGCAGACGGGAATGTGACGACAGGACCTAGGCCGCGGCTTCCTCCATCAGCTTCTGGAAGGCAGGCGTGGCCAGCAACTCGGCGTTCGCCGGGTTGTCCAGCGCCGCCCGGAACTCAGCGGTGTCCAACAGCGCCTCGAACGCCTCGTCCACGCGCTGGTCCTTCCAGATCTGCTGAACGGTCAGATCGGGGTACGAGCTGACGAAGACTCCCGCGGGCTCCTGCTGGGACACGAACCAGTCCTTCACCCCGGGATCGGCGACGCCGGGGAACCCTTCGGTGTGCGAGAAGATCTTGTCGAAGCGGGCCCCGACCACCGTCTTGGCGAAGTCGTCGATGTACGTGTCCCAGGAGCCGTCGAAGACGCTGGCGAACATGAACCGGGTGTCGTTGTCGAAGATCACGTGCCGTGCGTCGTGCAGGGTGCCGATCTGGCGCAGTGCCTCACGGGCTTTCGCGTCGGTCGCCGCTTCGGCGAACGCGGCGAGATCCTCACGCAGCGCGTCCGCGTGGCCCGGCTTGATCTTGGTGAAGACGGTGAACTCGCTACAGACCCCGTCCGACCTGCCCGGGCGCTCGGGCTGAGCTGACTGGGGTGCGCCTGTCGTCGCAGTCATCGTGAGATTCTCCTGCCACGGATCGGTGCGAGGGTCGCCAAGCGCCCGAACATGAGGCGCCATCGCCCTCACCTGTCAATCGTGACCGCACCTGCGTCGCCTTGCATCTCCGCCCCGGGGTGGTGTGGCCACCTGGGGGCGGATTCTTGCGAGGCTCCGGTTGCAGCGCGGGCGGCCAGCAGGCCAAGGCCAGGGTCCCCGCGTCCTGAGGAGTTCCCGAGGACAGATCCGCAAAGGCGCAGGAGGATGGAACAGGGAAGAACAGCGGCGCAGCTGATCGCACAACAGCCTGTCGCTCCGCCCAGACGCCGGCCCCGCTGCCGTGAGCGGGCTCGAGTGACGAGGTGCTCAGCAGTTCTCCGTCGTCCGCGGGAAAGCCGCGTGAGAGGTGCTGACCGCCGGCAAGTCGCCGTTCAGAAGGACCACTCTCAAAGAGGCGGCACCCCACGGGGCCAGGGTCCTTCCGCGGGCCCCGGGCTCACGTTAGGCCCCCGGGCTCACGTTCACGACAGTCCCACGGCCGCCCACGCAGGCTGTCGGGTCACCCACGTCCGCCAAGCGTTGCTCAACTGGATCGCCGCCCCGATCCCCACCTGGAGGCAACCATGGGCAAAGTTCTCGGTGACGTGCTGGGTCTTGCGGCCGGCGTCGCGATCAGCCCGCTCCCGATCATCGCCATCATCCTCATACTCGCGACGCCCCGGGGACGTCTCAACGGACCCCTCTTCACCCTCGGCTGGATCCTGGGACTCTCGGCACTGGGCGCGGTGATGCTGGCAATCGCTTCCCCCGCAGGTGCCTCCGCCCACAATCAACCGGCCACCTGGGTGGGAGCCGTCAAGCTCGCTCTGGGCGTGGTCCTCGTCCTCTTCGGCGCCCGGCAATGGCACCGGCGCCCGAAGGATCCCTCACAAGCCCAGCTGCCGAAGTGGATGGGCGCGATCGACCGCCTCACGCCGGTCAAGGTCTTCGGACTCGGACTGGCCCTCGCCGCGCTCAACGCCAAGAACGCCCCGCTGACCATCGCCGCGGCCGCCTCCATCGGCTCAGCCGGACTGCCGGTCGGGCAGCAGATCGCGTCGCTGGCAATCTTCGTCCTGATCGCCACCCTCGGCCTGCTGGCCCCGCTGGGAGTCTTCCTGCTCGGAGGAGAGCGAGCGAAGACCACGCTCGGCAACTGGAAAGACTGGGCCGCGCAGCACAACGTCGCCGTGATGGCGGTCCTGTTCTTCGTTCTCGGGTTGAAACTGCTCGGTGACGGCATCGGCATCCTCGTCTCCTGACGGGCTCGCACCCGCGGATCGTGGGCGCCCGCCTCGAACTGCCCTCGGACGCATGAACATCCGGCACACGTGCAGCTCGCTCGGATGAACTCGGCGGGTTCGGGTGTGGCTCCTCCGTCAGATACCGATGCCGCCGCCGGGGCCGAGATCTGGGGGGCCAATGTGCGGTGGTAGGCGCTGGATGTCTCGGAGAAGTTCAGTCAGCGCTTTCTGCCTTGAGGCCTGGATGCCCTTCGCCACGTCCTCGATCAGCGAACCGTAGAGGAAGGCTGGTATCGGCGACTGGACGCTCAGCACGTGCCCGAGCGCGAACCGCAAAGCGCCTGTTCCCCATTCGTCGGGGGCGCAGGCCACGAGCGAGTGACGGGCATGGTTCACCTCCGCCTCGGGTGCATCCGAGTCCCCTTGGGCGGGAGCGAAAGCCGGGAGCCGGTCCGGCTGTTCAACGCAGCCGATCGCCCAGGAAGCCGACCGGATGTCGATGGCCAACGCGATGCACTTCTCGGCCAGCGCGACTGCGTTCTTCGGTTCCTTCAGTGGTGGAAAGCCCGCCAGGTTCGCGAGGCCGTTGTACGCGTCGTGGAGTCGGCCTGCATCTCCTGAGCCACCGGCGACGGCGCGACCTGCACGCAGCACGCTGAGGGCAGCATCTCCCATCAGCTTCACATCAGGCTCCGGTCCGCTCGGCTCATCGCGCGAGACCACACGCCGACGTGGCACGAGTCCTCCCCCCTTTGACGCTCGTCAGGACCCTATGGTGGAAGAGCAGCCGGGGTGATCGCCAGATGGCGTGGCCCGGCCCCTTGTTGATCGCCAACGTCATCCGGCATGTGGGCGACGGCACGCCGGTGCGCGTACGGGTGTCACGTCGCGAGGACGGCGGCACCCGCATCGAGGTCACCGACCCCGACCCGCGCGCCAACCGTACGGTCATGGAGAGGTCTCAGGTGCCGCGTAATGATCCAGGTAGCGCCGCAACCGGGGCTCGACCCGTGACAGATCACCGCCGTTGACCGCATGCCAGAGGCGGTTCTCAGTCCAGAACCGATGGGCGAACTCCTCGAACGTAGGCGCGCACCAAAGGATCGCTGTTCTCTGCTCCTCGCCGTCATCGAGGTCGGTCCCGGTCTCCTCTCCGGCACGCCGCGCCTCGTACTCGAACTCGTAGTCAAGGTGGGAGTGAACTACGAACGCCTCACTCGACGGGCGAAGGTAGAGGTACCAGATGACGCAGTCCTGCTGATCCCTGAGGAACCGGACGAGGAAGGCGCCGGGTTCAACGGGGCTGGGCAACGGGTGAGAGATGCTGGTCCAGCAGCCAGTCACCGAAACCTCGTGCAACGAGCCGCGCAGATTCGCGCTGGTCTGGAACGTGACGAAATCGCGCGGGAGCGCGAGGCCCTCGGCGGCCAGCTCCCCGGCCAGGGTGTCCAGTCCTGCGACCTGCTCCGGGATGGAGTCGCCGACACCACCGAGCCACGGAAACGCCCCGGTGAACTGATCGGAGTCAAGCGGCGGCAGGCTCTCGTAGGGATAGTGCTCGTAGGTGTAACGGCAGGCACGGTATCCGCCGAGATCGGTGGCGCACCACGCGGCATCGAAGCTGACGGGTGCCGGTATGGCCCCTGGTCGTGTCTTCACTCGAACCCCCGATTGATCACTGCGAGCGGAGTTGTCGGCGCCGGCATCGCACCGGCCACCGACAACGCCGCCGCCCAGTTAGACCCACATATCCAGCCCCATCCGCAAGCCGGCCGGGCCGTCTCTGGGCCGTGATCATGAGAAGTGGCTGCTGGAAGGCGCGGGCAGGTGCGGCACCCCTACGTAGAGGACGGGCAAAAACGCCGGGCCGACGAGCAGCTCTACCAGTTGGTCAGGTCTACCAGTAGGTCGCAGTGCGGGTCGTCTTGGGACGGCCGCTGGTACTGCTCTTCCCTGACGAGGGAGGGCAGTGAGGCGATCAGCGCGGTGGGGGGAGTCTCGGTCAGGCGGATGTCGGCGCCGATGATGCCGGGGCGGTCTGGGCGTTGCACGTACAGACGCAGCAGGCCCTCGCCGTGCATCAGGAAGCCGATCAGGAAGGGGTTCTCGTCATCGCCGGGGCCCGACAGAGCGCGTACGACGGTAAGCGCCTGGCCCTGCACGGGCTCCGGATCCGGGGAGATCTCCTCCGGGCGGAGGCGAACCAGTGTCATCCCCAAGACCTCGCTGACATCACCGCTGCTGTAGATCTGGGGGCCGGTCAGGACCGTGCGCAGCAGGCCGGGGATGTCGTACGGGGTCACCGTGTCGTGGGGGATCTCGTACAGGAAGTTCATGCCGTTCTCGTCGTCTCCGGCGCGGACGGCGATCCGTACGGCACCGGGGGCGGGCAGAACACCGCGCAGGCGGCAGTACTCGGCAACGGGTGCGTTCAGGTGGTACAGCAGCAGGCGGGTGATATCCGCCTGCTGCTCCCGGTCTTCGGGGTCTGTCACGGATGCATCCACGCGGGGCACTTGTTGTCTCATTAGATTGCGGCAGAAAGCGTTGCTCGGCTGCTTGCGCACACGCCGACGTTGCACAAGTCCTCCCCCTTTGACGCTCTCCAGGCCCGAGAACTGCTGCCGTCGCTCAGGCCGGGGATGCCGGACGGCACGCACTTGACCCTGATCACCGACCGCCGCTGCCCTCTACCACCAGCGCTGGGGAGACCGAGACCGCCTACTACCGGACGCAGCCCGTTGAACACGGTTCGTTTGGCGGAGAGTGCCTAACACTACGAGCCCAATACGGCCGTTCGTCGAGTGACATCTTTAATGCGAGAGGGTAAACAATTTCGCGCATTCCTCCCTGCGAACCTCCTCATGCAACTCAAGGGAGGGAGTTCCCGCACGGATCACATCTCGTGCACGCATGCGAATCTGCCGCCATGTGTATTTCTGATCAGGGTGCTCTTGCGACCAGGTGACAGCATCAATTTGGGTTGCCCCGTACGCAATGCCGCGCATCTTGGCCCAGATCGCAGCGGAGGTGCACATAGGGCATGGCTCCAGCGTGGTCACCAAATAGGCGTCCGGCAGATACCTGGATCCAAGTCGCTCGGCAGCCTGCCTAATAGCGGTAATCTCCGGGTGGCCGGTAGGGTCATTCCCTTGAACCAGCTTGCTCCCCGACTTCCCGATAACTTGTCCGCCTTTGATTACCACAGCCCCTAACGCATAATTACCAGTCGTTGCCGCCTCTCGCGCCAAACAGAGGCATTCTTCCATCCCCTTGTAAATTTCAGCAGCGACTGAGCTTACGTTTACCTTCACGTGAACCTCACCTAAATGGACGACAGCATATATTCTTTGTCGCAGATTTTCCGATCTTCGCCCTCCGTGGCACGCTCGATCCATAGAGAGCCATCGTTTTCCACTACCCAGTAGTCATGACTCCTGATATCTATACAACGCACTTCTATAATCCCTGTGAACAGTGCAGATAAATCTGCTACACCCTTATGTACGGCTTCCAATTCATTGGGCAGGAAGTCGAATGCGGTGGTGCGACCTGCGCGACCACGACTGACCACCGGGATGAAGCTTATCTTTCCAGCTCCAACGTCACATGCAAAATCGACCATCGACCTCATGGAATCTACGACGCCAGGAGTGACTACCGTATTTATAGACAACCGCACTTCTGCATTTATTACTTTGTCGATATTTTCAATTATCTGCGCAAAGGAGGCGCGCCGCAGTATCTGGTCGTTTTCGGCAGACGGCCTGTGAATGCTGAACTTGAACTCACCACCACGCGAGTGTGCGGCAGCCACGATCTCGTCGGAAACGTCAAATCCATTGGTTATGACTACTGGCTTGAGACCTGCTTCCCCGACTGTCTCGATTATCTCAGCCAGATCGCTCCGCGTGGTGGGCTCTCCCCCTGAAAGCTTTAGCGATCGCACCGCTCGCGCCGCAAAGAAACGCGCCAAGCCGGCAATCTCTACGACTGAGAGCTCGGCTCGATCTGCCGGTGGAGCCTGGCAGAAAGCACATGCAACGTTACAGCGACGAGTGACACGTAAGCAGATAGAGCTAGGAACTTCCTGCGGCATTTCCATGGTCAGCGCTCTCCAGTTCTGTAGAGAGTTCGAGCATGTTAAGCACATGGGACATCTGCTCGGCGAATTGTTCCGCGTACCCAAGGCAAACTTGGATCGCATCACCCGAGGCAACCGCATCCGGGAGCTGAGTGCCGTAAAAGACAATTACGCCATGCGGCTCGTGACGTGCATCGTGACTGTTCGTCAGCGCATCCAGGCGTAGAACCGGACATGCTAGGACCCACCGCTGCTGGGGCTCGATCATTCTTGCCACGTCCGGCTCATACAAGTTTGTGTGGTCACCCGGAAGCTCTTCATAAAGCGGCACTCGGTCCCTGAATGCTCGACCGCTCACAATGTGAGGTGTGTCGACGTAAATGCGCGTAAACCCAAATTCGCGCGGCATTCGAATATTCAGGACGGCAAGGTCGCGATCCTGCCTGATGTAGTAGCGTCCTTCATGGTCTTTTTCCGCGACGAAGTATCGAGCGTTGCAGGGAATGGCAAGGGTCTTGGCGACCAGTTCACAGACGATCTTCAGCATCCCCTCAAGGATGCGCCGCTGTCGTTGCTGTAGCGTTGAATAGAGACGCCTGAACTCATCTTCCTGCACCATGCGCCACCTCCATGCAGCGGCTTCCCCGGCTACCAGTAAGGCGATACCCAAAAATAAAGGTAGATTACCCCACCGTAATGAGGTGAGTGAGGTGACGTAGCCGTAATGAGCCAACTGATCAGTGTAAATATTGATCCAAAGCCCCACGAGTATCGCAGAAGCGACGGAAGCGCACACGCGCACCACTGTCATTTTAGGCAACATTAGAAGCATCTCTTTTCGTCTCATGCCAGTCCAGCACGTTGATCAGCCCTGGATGAAGGGCGCGTAGGGGGCGCGCGGTCACGTACGGGAGCATGTAGGAGTGCTTGGTCGCGGAGCCATCTTGGCCAGGAATTGCCGTCGCCTCATGAACTGGGGCAATGCCTGTCGGCAGGAGTGGTCAGAGGCAGCGTGGAGCGCGATCGGCACAACGGCCGAAGCCATGTGCGGTACAGCAGCGAAATACAGCAACCCTGGCGACCGCAGGCGACGGCAGCAGTCGGAACGGGCTCGGATCGAAAAACCGCTAACGACCGATAACGACCACGAGGGTGCGGCCGTCAGCCGCACCCTCGTGGTGTGTCCGCCCAGCTAGACCCACGTATCCAGCCACATCCGCGACCGCCAGTCGTCGATCGGGATCGCCGTGCCCGTGTACAGGGGCCAGAAGTAGATGAAGTTCCAGGCGATCAGGAGGACCAGGACGCCCGCGCCCGCCGCGCCCACCACCCGGCGGCGTTCGCCCGAGCCGGGCGGCCCCAGGATCGCGCCGATCATCATGGCCACCGCCAGGCACAGGAACGGGACGAAGACGACCGCGTAGAAGTAGAAGATCGTGCGTTCCTGGTACATCATCCACGGCAGCCAGCCGGCCGCGATTCCGCAGGCGATCGCGCCCGCCCGCCAGTCGCGGCGGAAGAGCCAGCGCCACAGGACGTACAGGACCGCGAAGCAGGCCGCCCACCACAGCAGCGGGGTGCCGAGGGCGAGGACCTCGCGGGCGCACTTCTCGCCCGCGTCGGCGGGACAGCCGTCCTTGCCGGGCGACGGGGACTCGTAGAAGTACGAGACCGGGCGGCCGGCGACCAGCCAGCTCCAGGGGTTCGACTGGTACTGGTGCGGAGACGAGAGGCCTACGTGGAACTCGTACACCTCGTGCTCGTAGTGCCACAGGCTGCGCAGCCAGTCCGGGAGCCAGGTCCAGTGGCCGCCCTTGCCGTCGGTCGCGGCCCAGTTGCGGAAGTAGCCGCCGCTGCCGTTGGCCGGGGAGAGGATCCAGCCCGTCCAGGAGACCAGGTAGGTGGCCACGGCCACCGGGACCGTCGCCAGGAACGTGATGCCCGTGTCGCGCCGGAGCACGGCCGCGTACGGGCGGCGGGCGCCCGCGACGCGGCGGGAGCCGACGTCCCAAAGGACCGCCATCACACAGAACGCGGCCATGACGTAGAGCGCGTTCCACTTGGTGCCCAGGGCCAGGCCCAGCATCAGGCCGGCCAGCCAGCGCCACGGGCGCGGGCCGAGGCGGGTCGTCTCGGCGGTGTGCGCGTCCGGGCGTACGACACCGTCCGCGTCGGCCGGGAGCGCCGCCGCCAGCCGGGCGCGCGCCCTGTCCCGGTCGACGACCAGACAGCCGAACGCGGCCAGCACGAAGAACATCAGCACCCCGTCGAGCAGCGAGGTGCGGCTCATCACGAAGTGCAGGCCGTCCACCGCCATCAGCGCGCCCGCCAGGCAGCCGAGGAACGTCGAGCGGAACAGACGGCGGCCGATGCGGCACAGCAGCAGGACGGAGAGCGTGCCGAGCAGCGCCGTCATGAAGCGCCAGCCGAACGGGGTGAACCCGAACAGCCATTCGCCGAGGCCGATGACGTACTTGCCGACCGGGGGGTGCACCACATAGGCGGGGTCCGTCGGGATCGCCACATGGCCGTTGCCCTGGAGGATCAGGTCGTTGGCGTCCTTGGCCCAGTTCGCCTCGTACCCGTTGTGGATGAGCGCCCAGGCGTCCTTGGCGTAGTACGTCTCGTCGAATATCACCGCCTTGGGGCTGCCCAGGTTCCAGAAGCGCAGCAGGCCCGCCAGCAGCGTCACGAGCAGCGGGCCGCCCCACGCCGACCAGCGCGTCACACGGTCCGCGACCTCCTGGCGCAGGCCGATCGCCGCCCACAGCCGTGGGCTGGGCTCGCTGAACGGCGGCACCAGCCGGTCGCGCACGTCGGTTCTCGGCGGCGCCGTGTATCCGAAGCGGCGCAGCCGCTGCTGCCACGACGGCCACTGCTCGTCGGCGGCCTGGCCCTGCCGGATGTCCGTGGAGGACGCGGTACTGGTCACCGCGCCATCGTAGGGAACCCTTCTGTGGGAGTCCCGTGCTCCACCCCTGCGAGGATGGAAACGTGACCACAGCGCCTGGAACCCTCGTACTCGCCGGAACCCCCATCGGGGACATCACCGACGCACCGCCCCGGCTCGCCCAGGAGCTGGCGGGTGCCGATGTCGTCGCAGCCGAGGACACCCGGCGGCTGCGGCGGCTGACCCAGGCGCTCGGCGTGCAGCCGGCCGGGCGCGTCGTGTCGTACTTCGAGGGCAACGAGGCCGCCCGTACGCCGGAACTCGTCGAGGCGCTCCTCGACGGCTCGCGCGTGCTGCTCGTGACCGACGCAGGGATGCCGTCCGTCTCCGACCCCGGTTACCGGCTGGTCGCCGCCGCCGTGGCGAAGGACATCCGCGTCACCGCCGTACCGGGCCCGTCCGCCGTACTGACCGCGCTCGCGCTGTCCGGGCTGCCCGTCGACCGGTTCTGCTTCGAGGGGTTCCTGCCGCGCAAGGCGGGGGAGCGGCTGTCGCGGCTGAAGGAGGTCGCCGAGGAGCGGCGCACCCTCGTCTACTTCGAGGCGCCCCACCGCCTCGACGACACCCTCGCCGCCATGGCCGAGGTGTTCGGCGAGGACCGGCGCGCCGCCGTCTGCCGTGAGCTGACCAAGACGTACGAGGAGATCAAGCGCGGCCCGCTGGAGGAGCTGGCCGCGTGGGCCGCGGAAGGCGTACGGGGCGAGATCACCGTCGTCGTCGAGGGCGCGCCGGTCAGGGGAGCCGACGAGCTGGACGCCGACGAGCTGGTGCGCCGGGTCCAGGTGCGGGAAGAGGCCGGGGAGCGGCGCAAAGAGGCCATCGCGGCCGTTGCCGCCGAGGCCGGGATTCCCAAGCGGGACGTGTTCGACGCGGTCGTCGCGGCGAAGAACGCGGCGCGGACCGGCGCGTAGTCCGGCGGCGGGTCGGCCGGTAGTTCGCAGCGGACCAGCCCGTGGTCCGGCAGCGGGCCGGCCCATAGTCCGGTACGGGTCGGCCCGTGGTCCGGCGGCGGACCGGCGCATAGTCCGGCACGGGTCGGCCCATAGTCCGGCAAAGGGAACGCCCGGAACGCAAAGCTCAGGCCCGTTGGTGGGACCTTTCTGACAAGAAAATGCCAAAACGGGTCCAACACTCGACAGGGGCTGATGCGCTCGCGCCCGAGGAGGCGTCCACTGGTCGAGGGGACGCACCCGTCCCTCGCTCACGGCGGGACCCAGCGGGATTCCGAGGGGACCTCGCCTCGCCGGGGCGCTTGTCCAGCGGACAACAGGAGCTGGCATGAGTGAGATCGCAGGGCAGACCGGCCAGAGCACGGGCAACCGCACCTCGGCGACCGCCATCGTCCACGAGTCGTATTCCTTCGCCTGCATGCGCTGCGGGCACGGCTGGGAACAGTCGTACGAGATAGAGCACCACCTCGACGCCGAGGGCAGTGAGTTCGTGATGTACGTGGCGAACGGCAAGGTCGTGCCGTCCCCGCTGAGCCGGCCGACCTGCGTGAACTGCGACGGCCATGTCGTGCGCATCATGCGCCCGGGGCAGGTGTCCTCCGTGCTGGACTTGCTGCACCGGCCGCACCGGCCCGAGCCCGGAAGGCGGCCCCTGGCCGAGCCGGAGGCGGCGCCGGTCCGGGAGACCCACCACTGGCACCTCTCCGACCTGCTGCACCCGTTCCACCACCGCAAGGCCGGCTGAGCGGGCACCGCAAGGCCGGCTGCGGGTACTGCTGAGCGGGCACCGCAAGGCCGGCGGGAGGCGGTGGGCCGCGCCCGGCCGACGGGAGACCCGGTCTGCCCCTTTCGTAGGATCGGGGTATGCCTTCCCGCGCCTCCGACGCCGACAAGAACGCCGCCCCGCCGCTCCCGGCGCCGCTGCGCGTGCCCGTCGCCGACTCGCACACCCACCTCGACATGCAGTCCGGCACGGTGGAGGAGGGCCTCGCCAAGGCCGCGTCGGTGGGCGTGACGACGGTCGTACAGGTCGGCTGCGACATCGACGGTTCGCGGTGGGCGGCCGAGACGGCGGCCGCGTACGACGCCGTCCACGCGACGGTCGCGCTGCACCCGAACGAGGCTCCGCGCATCGTCCACGGCGACCCCGACGGATGGTCGAGGCAGGGCGCGCGCCGGCCCGGCGGCGACGGCGCGCTCGACGAGGCGCTCGCCGAGATCGACCGCCTCGCGGCGCTGCCCCAGGTCAAGGGCGTCGGCGAGACTGGTCTCGACTACTTCCGCACCGGGCCCGAGGGCAAGGCCGCCCAGGAGCGGTCCTTCCGCGCCCACATCGAGATCGCCAAACGGCACGGCAAGGCGCTCGTCATCCACGACCGCGACGCCCACGCCGACGTACTGCGCGTCCTCAAGGAGGAGGGCGCCCCCGAGCGGACCGTCTTCCACTGCTACTCCGGGGACGCGGAGATGGCCGAGGTCTGCGCCCATAACGGCTACTTCATGTCCTTCGCCGGCAACATGACCTTCAAGAACGCGCAGCCGCTGCGCGACGCGCTCGCCGTGGCGCCCCTGGAACTCGTCCTCGTCGAGACCGACGCGCCCTTCCTGACGCCCGCGCCGTACCGCGGACGGCCCAACGCCCCGTATCTCATTCCGGTCACGGTCCGCGCGATGGCCGCCGTGCGGGGCATCGACGAGGACGCGCTGGCGACGGCGCTCGCGGCGAACACCGCCCGCGCGTTCGATTACTGACCGATAACGACCGAAACGCTCCCGGGCCCCTTTCGGGTGCAGGTCCAGGCCGTGTCGCGACACAGCGTAGTCGCGTTGCTTTGGAGAGTGACGACCGCTCCGCTAGGTTCTGGTCGCCCGATCCGGACGCCCTTGGAGCTGTCGTCGTGAGCAACTCGCAGCACGAGACGTACGAGACGTACGGCACGTACGGGCCGCCGTACGACCCGTACGACCCGTACGAGCTGTCGTACGGGCCGGCTGAGCCGCCGTACAGGATGACCGAGCCGTCGTACGGGGCGGCCGAGCCCTCGTACGAGATGACCGAGCCGTCGTACGGGACGGCCGGGCCGTACGGCCCGGTCCCCGAGCCGCCCGGGCCGCACACCGCGCCGACCCTGCCCTACGGGGTCTACGAGGACACCTACCGGCCCGCCTACGAGTCGGGCGGGTCCCCGCTTCCCCGGCGGACGGACGCCGCCGGTCACCCGGGCGGGCGCGCCGAGGCCCGGCGGGCGGCCCGGCGCCGGAAGATCTCCGTACGCCCCGACCCGCTGCGCCGACTGCTGCCGCAGGCCCTGGTCGTCGTCTTCCTGGCCGGTGGCACCACGGCGTTCGTCGCCAAGGACAAGGCGATCGAGCTGAGCGTCGACGGCAAGCCCCGCACGCTGCACACCTTCGCCGACGACGTGACCGAGCTGCTCGCCGAGGAGGGCGTCGGCGTCGGCGCCCACGACGTCGTGGCCCCCACCCGGGGCTCCGCACTGGCCAGCGGGGACGAGGTCGCGGTGCGCTACGGCAGGCCCGTGCACCTCACGCTCGACGGGCAGCGGCGCAGGGTGTGGACGACGGCGCGCACGGTGGACGGCGCGCTCCAGCAGCTCGGGGTGCGTGCGGAGGGCGCGTACGTGTCCACCTCGCGCTCCCGGCCGATCGGCCGGGCGGGGCTCGCGCTCGACGTCCGTACCGAGCGGACGGTGACGATCATGGCGGACGGCCGGGAGCGGACGATCCGTACGAACGCGGCGACCGTGGGGGAGGCCGTGGAGCAGGCCGGGATCACCCTGCACGGCCAGGACACGACGTCGGTGGCGCCGGGGAGCTACCCGCGCGACGGGCAGACCGTGACGGTGATGCGGATCACCGGGTCGAGGGAGGTCCGCGAGGAGGTGATCCCGTTCGGCGTGGAGCGCATGGACGACCCCGCGCTGTTCCGGGGCACGGAGCTGGTGGAGCGGGCCGGGCAGCCGGGGGCGCGGCGGGTCACGTACTCGCTGCGCACGGTCAACGGTGTGCGGCAGACGCCGAAGCGGATCGACTCCGAGGTGGTGCGCCAGCCGCAGAACCGGGTGGTGAAGGTCGGCACGAAGCCGCCGCCGCCGTCGGTCGCGGGCGCGGACGATCTGAACTGGGGCGGTCTCGCGGCCTGCGAGTCGGGCGGACGGCCGGGGGCGGTGGATCCGTCCGGCACGTACGGGGGCCTGTACCAGTTCGACACCCGGACCTGGCACGATCTCGGCGGCTCCGGCCGCCCCCAGGACGCCCCGGCCGCCGAGCAGACCTACCGCGCGAAGAAGCTGTACGTACGCCGGGGAGCAAGCCCCTGGCCACACTGCGGCTCCCGCCTCCACGACTGACCCCGTCGGAGCTGCGGCGGCCGCCGCTGCCGTTGACCGAGCCGCCGTGAGGCTGGCCCGCCCCCGGCGCTTGCCCGTGGCGGGGCTGCGGTGCTCGCCCCGGCGGTTGCTCCCGGTGGGGCCGTGGTGTGGCCCCTCCCGGCGGCCCACTCCGGCCGCACCGTGGCTTGTGCCTGGGCGGCGGCCTCTGGTCGAGCTGCGGCACGCACCCCGGCGGCGGCCTCGGCCGCACCGCGGCACGCGCCCCGGCACCGCGGCACGCGCCCCGGCGGTGGCCCCTGGTCGCACCGCGGCACGCGCCCCGTCCGCCCCCAGCCGCTCCGCGGCGCTCGCGTCCGTGGTGGGCCTTTACCCTTGGTCCGTGAGCAGCCCCGCCCCCGACGCCCTCCTGGGCCCCGCCGACATCCGCGAACTCGCGGCAGCCCTCGGCGTGCGGCCCACCAAGCAGCGCGGACAGAACTTCGTCATCGACGCCAACACCGTGCGCCGTATCGTGCGCACCGCCGGAGTACGGCCCGACGACGTGGTGGTGGAGGTGGGGCCCGGGCTCGGGTCGCTCACCCTCGCCCTGCTGGAGGCCGCCGACCGCGTCATCGCCGTCGAGATCGACGACGTCCTCGCGGGGGCGCTGCCCGCCACCATCGCCGCCCGTATGCCCGAGCGGGCCGAGCGGTTCGCGCTCGTCCACTCCGACGCCATGCACGTACGGGAGCTGCCGGGCCCGCCGCCCACCGCGCTCGTCGCCAATCTGCCGTACAACGTCGCCGTGCCCGTCCTGCTGCACATGCTCGACACCTTCCCGAGCATCGAGCGCACCCTCGTGATGGTGCAGGCCGAGGTCGCCGACCGGCTCGCCGCCGACCCCGGATCGAGGGTGTACGGCGTGCCGTCCGTGAAAGCCAACTGGCACGCCGAGGTGAAGCGGGCCGGCTCCATCGGACGCAATGTCTTCTGGCCGGCACCCAACGTCGACAGCGGGCTCGTGTCGCTGGTCCGGCGGACCGAGCCGATCAAGACGACCGCGTCCAAGACCGAGGTCTTCGCGGTCGTCGACGCGGCCTTCGCCCAGCGCAGGAAGACGCTGCGGGCCGCGCTGGCCGGCTGGGCCGGGTCGGCCGCCGCCGCCGAGGCCGCCCTCGTCGCCGCCGGGGTGTCCCCGCAGGCGCGCGGGGAGTCGCTCACGGTCGAGGAGTTCGCCCGTATCGCCGAGAACCGCGGCGCCGACCACGCCGACGACGCCAACAACTAAGGAGACGGCCCACCAGTGAGCGTGACCGTACGCGTCCCCGCCAAGGTCAACGTCCAGCTCGCGGTCGGCGGCGCCCGCCCCGACGGCTTCCACGACCTGGCCAACGTCTTCCTCGCCGTCGGCCTGTACGACGAGGTCACCGCGACCCCGGCCGACGAGCTGCGCATCACGTGCGAGGGGCCCGACGCCGCACAGGTCCCGCTCGACCGCACGAACCTCGCCGCCCGCGCGGCGATCGCGCTCGCCGCGCGACACGGCCTCGCACCCGACGTCCACCTCCACATCGCCAAGGACATCCCCGTCGCCGGCGGCATGGCCGGCGGCAGCGCGGACGCGGCCGGCGCGCTGCTCGCCTGCGACACCCTGTGGGGTACGAACGCCTCACGCGGCGAACTCCTCGACATCTGCGCCGAGTTGGGCAGCGACGTGCCCTTCAGCCTGGTCGGCGGCGCCGCGCTCGGCACCGGGCGGGGGGAGCGGCTGCGGGAGCTGGAGGTCGGCGGGACCTTCCACTGGGTGTTCGCGGTGGCCGACGGCGGGCTGTCGACCCCGGCCGTGTACGGGGAGTTCGACCGGCTGAGCGAGGGCGTACGCGTACCCGAGCCCGTCGCCTCCCAGGAACTGCTCGACGCGCTGGCCAAGGGGGACGCCGTGGCCCTCGCCGCCGCCGTCTCCAACGACCTCCAGCCCGCCGCGCTGTCCCTCTTCCCGTCCCTCAGCGACACGCTGGAGGCGGGCCGTGCCGCCGGCGCCCTCGCCGCGCTGGTCTCCGGCTCCGGGCCGACCACGGCGTTCCTCACCCGGGACGCGGACGGCGCGGACGCCGTGGCCCAGGCGCTGCTCGCGTCCGGTACATGCCGGACGGCGCGGGTCGCCCCGTCTCCCGCACCGGGCGCCACCGTCCTGTAGGACGCCCGAGGGGACACACAAGGAGACGCTCGCGGAAACGCCCATGAGGACGCCCATGAGGACGCCCATGAAGGCGTACAAGGAGACGTACTCAGGGGCGAGTTGAGTACGAGCGCGCTGACGCCCCGCGACCCGTCGGCGCGACCGTACTCGTATGAGACCAAGCGACCTTGCCGCGGCCACCCCGGCCTCCCGCGACCGCTACGTCGACCTGCTGCGGGTCGCCTCGCTCGGCACGGTCGTCCTCGGCCACTGGCTGATGGCGGCCGTGGACGTCGGGACGGACGGGCGGGTGCGGGTCGGCAATCTGCTCGCCGTCGAGCCCCGGCTCCAACTCCTCACCTGGGCCCTGCAGATCATGCCGGTGTTCTTCTTCGTCGGCGGCTTCTCGCACGCCCTCTCCTACCGCTCGCTCAGCCGGAAGACCCCCGACACGTCCGTCTACTCGGCGTTCCTGCGCGCCCGGCTCCAGCGGCTGCTGCGGCCGACCGTCGTCTTCATCGGGGTGTGGGGCGCGGCGGCGCTCGGCCTCCAACTGGCGGGCAGCGGCGGTGGGTTGCTCGACGTGTCGCTGCGGCTCGTCGCCCAGCCGCTCTGGTTCATCGGGATCTATCTCGCCATGGTCGCCTTCACGCCGCCCCTGCTCAGGCTCCATGAGCGGTACGGGTGGGGCGCGTTCGGCGGGCTCGTCGCGGCGGCGGGGACGGTGGACGTGCTGCGGTTCGCCCTCGGTGTGCCGTACGTCGAGTTCCTCAACTTCGCCTTCGTCTGGCTCGCCGTCCACCAGCTCGGATTCCTGCGCGCGGACGGGAAGCCGGGCAGGCCGTACGTCCTCGCCGGCGCCGGGCTCGCGGGGGCCGCGCTGCTGGTGGCGTACGGGCCGTATCCGCTGTCCATGGTCGGGATGCCCGGGGAGAAGATCTCCAACATGGCGCCGCCCAGCTTCGCGCTGCTCTGCCACGGGCTGTGGCTGGTCGGCGCGGTGGAGCTGATGCGCGCCCCCGCGACGCGGTGGCTGGACCGGCCGCGGGTGTGGCGGACCGTGGTCGCCGCCAACGGGATCTCGATGACCGCCTTCCTGTGGCACCTCACCGCGATGCTCGGCGTGTACGGGGCGCTGCTCGCCGCCGACGTGCGACTGCCGGCGCCCGGCACAGGTGCGTGGTGGGTACAGGTACCATTTCGGATCATGGTCGCCGCGCTGCTCACCGCGGTGCTGGTGGCCGCCTTCCGCGCCTTCGAAAAACCCTCGGGGGTACGGGAGCCGAGTGCGCCGCGCGCGTATGCGGGACCCGCTGCCGCGTTCGGCGTCACCCTCTGTCTGTTCGGGGTCCTCGGGCTGTCGATGGTCGGCTTCGGAGGGCTGCTGGAGGGGCGTTCGGCGGTACTGGTCGCCGTCCGGGTGACCGCCCCCGCCGCCGTGCTGATGACCCTGGCCGGATGGCTCCTGGTCGAACGGTCGGGCCGGAGAAGACCTCGCGGTGCATGAATATGCGGACGTGCCCATGTCTACGTCTCCCCGGCACCCGGTGTCGGCCGGGCGGCTACCCTGGAGGGTCGATCGTCCCCCTTGTCAGGAGAGAAATGGCCGTCAATCTGGTCAATGTCGAGGCCGTCAGCAAGGTGTACGGCACCCGTGCCCTGCTCGACGGCGTCTCCCTCGGCGTGTCCGAAGGGGACCGGATCGGAGTGGTGGGGCGCAACGGCGACGGCAAGACCACGCTGATCCGGATGCTCGCCAAGCTGGAGGAGGCCGACACCGGGCGCGTCACCCACTCCGGCGGGCTGCACATCGGCGTGCTCACCCAGCACGACTCGCTGGACCCCGAGGCGACCGTCCGGCACGAGGTCATCCGGGACATGGAAGACCACGAGTGGGCCGGCAACGCGAAGATCCGGGACGTACTCACCGGCCTGTTCGGCGGCCTCGACCTGCCAGGCTTCCCGCAGGGCCTGGACACGGTGATCGGTCCGCTCTCCGGTGGTGAGCGGCGCCGCATCGCGCTGGCCAAGCTGCTCATCGAGGAGCAGGACCTGATCATCCTCGACGAGCCCACGAACCACCTGGACGTCGAGGGCATCGCCTGGCTGGCGAACCACCTGCGCGAGCGGCGGTCCGCGCTCGTGTGCGTCACCCACGACCGCTGGTTCCTCGACCAGGTCTGCACGCGCATGTGGGACGTGCAGAAGGGCGACGTGTACGAGTACGAGGGCGGCTACTCCGACTACGTCTTCGCGCGCGCCGAGCGGGAGCGCATCGCCGCGACCGAGGAGGTCAAGCGGCAGAACCTGGTGCGCAAGGAGTTGGCGTGGCTGCGGCGCGGCGCGCCCGCCCGTACGTCCAAGCCGCGCTTCCGCGTCGAGGCCGCCAACGAGCTGATCGCCGACGTCCCGCCGCCCCGCGACAGCAGCGAGCTGATGAAGTTCGCCTCGTCGCGGCTCGGCAAGACCGTCTTCGACCTGAAGGACGTGACCGTCCAGGCCGGGCCCAAGGTGCTGCTCAAGCATCTGACCTGGCAGCTCGGCCCCGGTGACCGCGTCGGCCTGGTGGGCGTGAACGGGGCGGGCAAGACCTCGCTGCTGCGCGCCATGGCCGAGGCCGCCCGCAGCGAGGGCGAGAAGCAGCCCGCGGCCGGACGGATCAGCACCGGCAAGACCGTCAAGCTCGCCTATCTCTCCCAGGAGGTCGCCGAACTCGACCCGGCCCTGCGGGTGTTGCAGGCCGTGCAGCAGGTCCGTGACCGCGTCGATCTCGGCAAGGGCCGCGAGCTGACCGCCGGACAGCTGTGCGAGACCTTCGGCTTCAACAAGGAGAAGCAGTGGACGCCGGTGGGGGACCTGTCCGGTGGTGAGCGGCGCCGGCTCCAGCTGCTGCGGCTGCTGATGGACGAGCCCAACGTGCTCTTCCTCGACGAACCGACCAACGACCTCGACATCGAGACGCTCACCCAGCTGGAAGACCTCCTCGACGGCTGGCCCGGCTCGATGGTCGTCATCTCCCACGACCGGTTCTTCGTCGAGCGGACCACCGACAAGGTGTACGCGCTCCTCGGCGACGCCACGTTGCGGATGCTGCCCCGCGGGATCGACGAGTACCTGGAGCGACGGCACCGCATGGAGGAGGTCGCCGCTGCCGCCGTACTCGCCGCGGCGCCCGCTCCCGCCAAGGCCACTTCGGCCGCGGACGCCCGTGCCGCCAAGAAGGAACTCCAGAAGATCGAGCGGCAGCTGGACAAGATCTCCGAGCGGGAAACCAAGCTGCACACCCAGATCGCCGACAACGCCACGGACTTCGAGAAGGTGGCGAAACTGGACGCGGAACTGCGGGAGTTGGCCGGCGAGCGCGAGGAACTGGAGCTGCGCTGGCTGGAACTCGCAGAGGACGCCTGAGCGGCGCGGGGGCGTACGGCGAGCAGCGCGCAGACGGCGTGAAGGGCGCGTGAAGGCGCGTAACGAGGGCATCACGGGCCGGTCCTCCCTTGGGAACAGGGGATGTACCAGCCCGGTGTTCGAGGGTCGCAGAGTGATACAAAGGGCCGTCTGAGAACAGTCTGAGAACCACTCCGAGCGAGTACCGCGGGTGGCGAAAATCAGTGAATGAGGGGGAGCGCTGATGACTCAGCCGCCCAACCAGCCGCCGCAGGGCGGCTTCGGGGCACCGCAGGACCAGCCGACCGTAGGCTTCGGCGGCCCGCAGGACCCGCGTCAGGACCCGAGACAGGAACCACGGCAGGGCACGCCCCCGCCGCCCGCCCAGCCACCGCAGACGCCGCCGCCTCCGCCGCAGTCGCCGCCTCCGCCGCAGCCCGGCTACGGCTATCCCCAGCAGCCCGGCCCGTACGGGCAGCCCCAGCAGCCGGGCCAGCCGGGCCAGCCGGGACCCTACGGGCAGCCCCAGCAGCCGGGGCCGTACGCCCAGCAGCCCGGCCCCTACGGCGCCCCGCAGCCTGGTTACGGCTATCCCCAGCAGCAGCCCGGCTACGGCTACCCGCAGCAGCCGCCGCAGTTCCCCGGCGCGCCCACCCCGCCGCCCGGCGGGGGTTCCAAGAACCCCTTCAAGGGCAGGCCGGCGGTGCTCATCGCGGCCGCCGTCGCCGCCGCGCTGCTCGTCGGCGGCACCGTGTGGGCCGTCACCTCCGAGGGCGGGAGCGACGACAAGAAGCCCGTGGCCGAGAAGAGCGAGAAGAGCAAGGGCGGCAAGACCTCCGCCTCCGACGATCCGGTCAACCCCGGCGACGGCAGCGGCGACGGCGGCGCGGACCCCGAGAACCTCAACGAAGGCCGCCAGGCGGGCGAGTCGAAGGTGCTCTGGTACAAGGAGGCGCCCGACGCGCCCGGTTCCGGCGCCGACGCCCCCGGCATGTGGATCACCGGCAAGACGGCGGTGAAGGCCGCGTACAAGCAGGTCTTCGCGTACAACGTCGGCAACGGGAACCCGGCCTGGGACCCGATCACCTTCCCGCAGAAGATCTGCTCGGTCACCCAGCAGAAGACGGCCGACGACAAGATCGTCGTCGCCTACATGAGCGGCGTCAGCGACAACGCCAAGTGCAACCAGCTCCAGCAGATCGACCTCGACACCGGCAAGAAGGGCTGGAAGGGCGAGATCGCCGAGGGCGCTCTCTTCGACAGCACCTTCAACGTCAGCCTGACCATCACCGGTGACACGCTGCTGGTGGGCCGTTCGCAGTCGGGCACCGCGTACGACGTCGCCACCGGCAAGAAGCGCTGGGACAAGAAGAAGTACGGCACCGCCTGCTTCCCCACCGCGTTCGCCGGCGGCGCCAAGATGATCTCCGTCGCCTCCTGCGCGGCCGGCACCGGCACCGAGCACGACGAGGTGCAGGAACTGGACCCGGCGACCGGCAAGGCCAGGTGGACCAAGAAGATCCCCAAGGGCTGGACCGTCGCGCGCACGTACTCCGTCGCCCCCGTCGTCCTCTACCTCACCAACGAGGACAAGAAGCAGTGGAACGTCTCCACGCTGAAGAACGACGGCACGCTGCGCTCCCAGGTCGACGTCGACGAGTCCTTCGCCCCGCAGTGCGGCTGGGCCATCCTCGACCGTGACCTCCAGGGCTGCACCGGTGTCGCGGCCGACGCCAACACGCTCTACCTGCCGACCGAGGCGAAGACCGGCGCCAACGAGGTCGTCGCGGTCAGCCTGGAGACCGGCAAGGAGAAGTGGCGCGTCAAGTCCCCGGCGGACGAGTCGATGCTGCCGCTGAAGATGGACGGCACCCACCTGATCGCGTACGTCGAGCCGTCGTACGACGCGGGCGGCCAGGTCGTCTCCATCCCGACGGCCGGCAGCAGCCACAAGCCGGCCAAGCTGCTCCAGAACCCGCAGGGCACCGCGCAGATCGAGAGCGGCTTCTACTCGAAGGCCCTCGACTGGGTGGACGGCCGCTTCTACCTCTCCACGACCCGGCTGACGGGCAGCAACGAGTCCAAGGAGAAGCTGATGCTGGCCTACGGCAAGTGATCGAGCTCCTTCTCACGTCCCGGCCCACCGCCCCTTCGCACTCCGAGGTACCCACGTCATGAGCCAGCCGCCCCCGCCCCCCAGCCAGCCTCCGTCGGGCGGTTTCGGCGCGCCCCAGGACCCGCCGCCGGGCGGTTTCGGCGCGCCCCAGGCCCCCCCGCCGGGCGGTTTCGGCGCGCCCACGCCGCCCCCGCAGGGCCCGCCCCAGACTCCGCCGCCCCCGCAGGGCCCGCCCCAGGCTCCGCCGCAGCCCCCGCAGGGCCCACCGCAGCCCCCGCAGGGTTCCGGTTACGGGTATCCGCAGGCGCCGCCGCAGGCCCCGCAGGGTCCGGGCTACGGCTACCCGCAGACGCCGCCGCCCGCCCCGCAGGGGCCCGGTTACGGCTACCCGCAGGCGCCCGGACCCGCACCGTCCGGTTACGGCTACCCGGGCCAGCAGCCGCAGTACGGCTACCAGCCGCCGACCGTGCCGATGCAGCCTCAGCCCCCGCAGGGCGGGCGGAAGGGGCCCGGCGCCACGACCTGGATCATCGTCGCGGCGGTCGCGGCCATCGCACTGATCGTGGGCGGCGGTGTGTACATGTACTCCGCCACCGGCGGCGACGACAGCAAGAACAACTCCTCCGGCACGACCGGCGGCAGTGGCGGCAGCGGCGGCAAGGACGACGACGCCACCTCGGGCGGCACCGACACCTCCAGCGGCGAAGCCAAGGAGAAGGCGCCGGCCGACCCCAGCGCCAAGGTCCTCTTCCAGGTGCCCGCGCCGACGATCACCGACAAGCAGGAGATCGACAGCGTCAGCGGCTCCTGGCTCACCGACTCCGTCTACGCGAAGGCCGGCGTCGCCAAGATCGTCGGATACGACGCGGACTCCGGCTCGAGCAAGTGGACGCTGCCGCTGACCGGCCAGACCTGTGCCGCCTCGCCGGAGATCTCCGCCTCCGGCATCGCCGCGGTCGTCACCGAGTCGGGCAAGCGCGCCGGCAGCAGCGACCGCAAGCCGTGCAGCGAGGTCACCGCGTTCGAGGTGGCCACCGGCAAGAAGCTGTGGACCAAGAACGTGTCCGTCGGCGACGCCAAGGTCGCGTTCGAGGAGGTCACCCTCTCCGGCGGCACCGTCGGGGTCGGCGGCCTGTACGGCGGCGCCGCCTTCGACCTGTCGTCCGGCAAGGTCCTGTGGCAGCCGAAGGCCAGCGGCTGCCAGGACCTCGGCTACGCGGGCGGCGAGCAGCTCGTCGCGGTGCGCAAGTGCGGCGAGTACGGCGACGAGAAGTACGAGGTCCAGCTCCTCGACCCGAAGTCGGGCAACGTGAAGTGGAGTTACAAGCTCCCCACCGGCATCGACAACGCCAAGGTGATCTCCAGCAAGCCGGTCGTCTTCGGCGTCGACTCGGGTGACGTCACCGCCTCCGGCGTCACCGACGTCTTCTCCCTCGACGACAGCGGCAAGCTGCGCACGAAGATCACGCTCGCGGACGGCAAGTACGAGCACGACTGCGGTGTCGGCGACGTCCACGACTGCCACGCGATCACGGTCGGCAACGACAAGCTGTACGTCCCGACCAAGGAGCACGACGGCACGGCCCAGGGCAGCCGGACCAACGAGATCGTCACGTTCTCGCTGGCCACCGGCAAGACCGCCGGCGACAAGATCGACGCGGGCGACGACTACGAGATCTTCCCGATCCGCATGGACGGCGGGAACGTCATCGCGTACAAGGACGGACCGTACAACAAGGGTTCCCAGGTCGTCTCGGTGAACGGCACGTCCCTGAAGGAGACCAAGCTCCTGGAGACCCCGTCCACCGACGCCGTGCGCAGCGCCATCAGCAGCATGGTGCCGAAGTCGTCCGAACTGCTCTACACGGACGGCCGCCTCTTCATGGGCAAGGATCTGGTCAGCAAGCCGTACTCGACCGACCAAAAGGAGTACGCGGCCCTGGGCTTCGGCGCCAAGTAGCCGAGAACGCGGTCGTTCGAAAGGCCCCGTCCCTGTTCAGGGCGGGGCCTTTCACGTACCCCTCAACACGCGCGAATGGGAGGGATTTCGGTAATCCGGGGCACTTCTCACCAGTAGGGGAAGCGCGACGTCGAACAAGCGTGTAGCTTCCGGGGGCATGGAGGGCGGGGGGTGCCGGGGGGGCTCCTGTCCGAGGGGACCAGTGGGCATCCGAAGCGGGCATTCACTGGGGGGACTGGGGGGTTGCTCGATGGGAGTGCGGCTGATGGTGGTCGACGACCACCGATTGCTCGCCGAGGCGCTGGCCTCGGCTCTGAAGCTGCGCGGGCACCGCGTGCTCGCCGCGGCCGCGCCCGCCGCGGGCGCGGCGGAGCTGGTGATCACCAGGGCGCCGGAGGTGTGCCTGCTCGGTACGGCGACACCGGACGAGCCGGGCATCTTCGACCCGGTGGTGAAGATCAAGCGGGAGCGTCCGCAGGTGGCGGTTCTGGTGCTGGGGCCGGTGCCGAATCCGCGTGGGATCGCGGCGGCCTTCGCCGCCGGCGCCTCCGGTTACGTACGGCACGACGAACGGATAGAAGGCGTCGAGCGCGCCATCATGAAAGCGCGGTCCGGGGAGGCCGCCGTGGCGCCACAGCTGCTCCAGGGCGCCTTCAGCGAGCTGCTCAACCCGGCCGCCCAGCCCGACGACGAAGGTCAGCGTCTGCTCCAGATGCTGACGCCGCGCGAGGTGGAGGTCCTGGTGCGGGTGGCCGACGGCGAGGACACCCGGCTGATCGCGGCCGGCATGGGCATAGCCCCGAGCACGGCCCGCACCCATGTGCAGCGGGTGCTGATGAAACTGGGGGTGGGGTCGAGGCTGGAGGCGGCGGCGCTCGCGGCGCGTACCGGGCTGCTGGACCGGGCGGGGCCGGTGGCGGCGGGGCCCGGGAGTGCGGAGGATTCTCGGCCTGCGGAGCAACCAGGCCGGGGGTGAGGCGAGTTGGCCGAGTTCTCGGGGCTGGTACCCAAGAAGCGTTGGGTCCGACGGTGAAGAACCGCCGAACCCAACGCCACACGCTCGGACGACATTGTCAGGCGTGTTGGGAAGTCACCGGCACAGGGCGCGGTGAACTAGCCGGTCACACACAAACGGCAGCGAGCTGCGCAGCGGTGGCGACCACCGCGTTGAACGCCGCGGTGATGGCGGCCGGGTCCTGCGGGTTGGCCGCCAGCGCGGCGGCAAGGACCTGGAGCTGCGCCTGCAGTTGCAGGGTGAGCGCCGCGCAGGTGGGCGGCGTCGGAGGCGCCGCCGGGAGGCACCCGTTGGCACGGAGCTGTGCGACGGTGACCTGGGCCGCGGCGATCGCCGCCTGGGCCGCGGGGACGTCGGGCGGCGTGGCGGCCAGCGCCGTCGCGGCGGCCTGCAGCTGCGTGGAGAGCTGACCGCTCAGAGCGGCACAGACGGTCGGGGGCGTCGGGGGCTTCGGGCCCTTGACCCCCTGCGCGACTGACGTGCTGGGCTGCGGGACCGTGGCGGCGACGGCCACGGGGGCGATAGCCATAGACAGAGATGCCAGGGCCGCGGCCGTCGCGACTGCGGACCCAAAGCGCTTGATTTGGAACATTCCGCGCCTTTCTTCGTGCGTGAATGAGGAAGTTTGGGGAGGTTTGTGTCCCCGAGCTCAGGAGGCCCCGCGGCGCGGCCGACGGCAACTCCACGTGTCCTGTTCGCTCTGGTCAGTAGCGGCGACCAAGACCCTGGACGGGAAGAAAAGCGCAGGTCAGAGACGTGCGGAGGAAGTGATTCGAACGGGGGTGCCCGCTACTGTGAACGAGCGACCACCTAGAGCGAGCGTTCGAAAGCTGCGGCTCGACGGCAAGCTTCACGCAGGCGTTGCCGTCGCCGCCGTCGGAGAACGTCGACTTCTGCGAGCACGGCCAAGGCGTCGACCCCGGCCCGGAACCCGGGCGCACCAGCACACTGACCTGGGCCGCGGAGCCGGCCCGGCCCGAGGCTTCCAGGGGAGTTCGGCCGGGGATCGCGCACGGGGCGGCGCATCGTCACGGCTTACTCGTCCGGGTCCCAGGCCTCGAGCAGGTCGAAGAGACGTCGGCCGCCGTCGAGCTTCAGGGAGTCCACCGGAATACGGCCGTACAGGGCCAGGACCAGCTCACCGGCGGTGCCCCGGAAGGAGGCGTCGGCCGCGTCCGGGTCCTCGCCGGCAGCGGCGGCGGGCGCCGTGCCGGGCGCGGGAAGACGGGTGGCCCGTGCGCCGTCGGCGGAGAGCGAGAGGCGCCAGGAGCGGCCCTCGGAGGCGTGGAAGTCGACGGCAGCGGGCTCGTGCGGCCAGGCGCTTGTCGTTGCGACGCAGGTGGACAGGAACTCGTCGACACCGTCGAGCGCCACCTCGTCGGGCAGCGGCTGCGGGGCACCTACGGTGATCTGGGCGTCGTACGTGTGCACCGCGAGCTGCTGGAGCTGGTGCCGAGCTACGGCACCGGAGGTCGGTGGCGACTGCGACGTCCCCCACCACGTCCAGCAACCGCGATCCGGGCCGGCCTTCCGCAACGCGTCCAGCAGTTGCTCCGTGGACTCCGCCAACCAGGCCAGCAGGGCCTCGCGCTCCCGGGGCGCAGCCGGGGCGCCCTCCGCTGCGGACTTGGCCGGAGCAGGCCCTGCGGCGACGGTGGCGGCCCAGTCGCGGCGCCCCTCGCCGATGTGCTGCGCCAGATCGAACAGCGTCCACTCGGGGCAGGTCGGCACCTGTACGTCGAGACTGGGCGCGGCGGCGACCGCGGCGCGGAAGGCGGTCGATCGTTCGTCGATCAGTCGCAGCAGATCGGAAAACTCCAGAGTCTTTTCCACCGGGGCTGTCTATCACCGTGCACCGGCAACCGGACAGCGATTTTCACGGCCCACGCGGCAAGCGCGCGGCACGGGCCGCGCGCCCTCGGTGACGTGCCGGTGACCGCGGACGAGACGGCGCGGGAGGGCAACTCGCGGTGTACAGCCGTCCGGGGCGGGAGTTCCCCAAGTGAACTCCCGCCCCGGACAAGAGAGTTACTGCGACGGCTCCTCATCGGCAGGCGTCGGCGGCACCGTGGGCCGCAGCCACATCCACCCCAGGAAGAACAGCCCCAGGGCAAGCATCCCGAGCCCCGTCCACAGGTTGATGTTGACGCCCTGTGCCTTGTCCAGGTCGGCGTCGGACGGGGAGATCCCGGCGATCGTGACGATGATCCCGTAGACCACGAACAGGCCGCCGATGATCCGGCGGATGTCGAAGAGGCGGGCGGCGGTCGCGGACTTGCTCTCCAGATCGGTGACTTCGCGTTGCAGGTCGGACATGGTGATCAGCCTCCGATCGGATCAGAACGAGTACGGGATGTAGCAGAGGGCGGCCAGGACGATCGCCGACCAGCCGAGCAGCGCCGGCTTGCGGTACCAGGCGTCGTCACCGGTGGCCGGCGGCTCCGGCACACCCGGGGAGCGCGTGCCGTAGACCAGGCCGGCCAGTTCCGCCTCCGGCTTCGGAGCCGTAAAGAGGGTGACGGCCACCATGACCACCGCGCCCGCCACGAAGCCGACGATCGCCGAGACGAAGTTCGCGCCCTGGTCGCTGGGGATGTCGATGACGCCCTGCTTGTAGATCCAGAAGTAGTTGACCATCGCGGCCGTGGTGCCCGCGAGCAGGCCCCACACGCCGGACTTCATCGAGGCGCGCTTCCAGAACATGCCGATGATGAAGACCACGAACATCGGCACGTTGAAGAAGGAGAACAGCGTCTGGAGGTAGCTCATGATGTTGGAGAACGACGACGCGATGAACGCCGTACCGATCGACGCCATGACGCCGACCGCCGTGATCAGCCGGCCGAACCGCACGTAGTAGGCGTCCTCGCGGTCCTTGACCACGTACCGCTGCCAGATGTCGGTGGTGAAGACCGTGTTGAAGGACGAGACGTTCGCCGCCATGCCCGCCATGAAGGCCGCGAGCAGACCCGTGACCGCGATACCGAGCACGCCGTTGGGCAGCAACTCCTGCATCAGGTACGGGATCGCCTCGTTGTACTGGAGGTCCGAGCCGCTGGTGCCGATCTTCGGGACGAGGACCGCGGCGACCAGACCCGGGATCATCACCAGGAACACGATGAAGATCTTCGGGAACGCGGCGATCAGCGGAGTGCGCTGGGCGGCGGACAGGTTCTTCGCGGACAGGGCGCGCTGCACCTCGGCGAAGTTGGTCGTCCAGTAGCCGAAGGAGAGCACGAAGCCCAGGCCCAGGATGATGGTCAGCCAGTTCGCGCCCAGCGGGTTGGGGTCGCCGATGCCCGTACCGCCCCAGGCGGACAGGAAGTTGTCGCCGTGGCTCTTGGTGAGCGAGTCGCTCAGGCCGTCCCAGCCGCCGACCTTCTTCAGGCCGAGGACCGAGATGGGGATGAGCGCGGCGAGGATCACGAAGAACTGAAGCACCTCGTTGTAGATCGCCGAGGAGAGACCGCCGACCGTGATGTACGCGAGCACCAGGAAGCCCGCGACCACGATCGCCACCCACTGCGGCCAGCCGAGCAGCGCCTCGACGACGATCGCCAGCGCGTACAGGTTGACGCCCGCGATCAGTATCGCCGCGAAGGCGAACAGGACCGAACTCAGCAGGTGTGCCGGCTTGTCGAAGCGCTGGAGCAGATACTCGGGGACCGACCGGACCTTGGAGCCGTAGTAGAACGGCATCATCACCAGGCCCAGGAAGACCATGGCCGGGATGGCGCCGATCCAGTACCAGTGGACGACCGCGACGCCGTACTGCGCGCCGGTCGCCGCCATGCCCAGGATCTCCGTCGCGCCCAGGTTGGCGGCGATGAACGCGAGGCCGGTGACCCAGGCGGGCAGGGAGCGCCCGGAGAGGAAGAAGTCGAGGCTTGTCTTCACCGAGCGGCGGGCGGCGAAGCCGATGCCCAGCACGACGGCGAAGTAGATCGCGAGGATCGTGTAGTCGAGCCCGTTCGTGGGGAGTCGGAGCCCGTCGGCGAGGTACGTCGCTTCGAGTGGATGTGTGGGCAGATGCGTGGGGGACTGCATAGGAACTCGCTTCGTTGCGTGAACGTATCCGACCGGAACCTACGCCTCCGCGTTCAGTAAATGAACACGTGTATTGGGGTTCTTTGTTTGATTGTGATGTTGACGTCTGGGGGGCCTTGTGGTTTGTTATGTTGAGTTCTGTTTGAAGACTTGGGTGGCTCGAATGAGGAGTCCGGCGTGAAGAAGACCTCGACCCCGCTGGCCGACGGTCGCGAGCTCATCTACTACGACCTGCGCGACGACGCCGTGCGCGACGCCGTGGACCGGCGCCCGCTCGACCGGACCGTCACCAGCTCGGAGATCCGCCGCGACCCGCTGCTCGGCGACTCGGTCGCGATCGCCTCGCACCGCCAGGGCCGCACCTACCACCCCCCGGCGAACGAATGTCCGCTCTGCCCCTCCGAGGGCGAGCGGCTGAGCGAGATCCCGGACTCCTCGTACGACGTGGTCGTCTTCGAGAACCGCTTCCCCTCGCTGGCCGGAGACTCCGGCCGCTGCGAGGTGGTCTGCTTCACCTCCGACCACGACTCCTCCTTCGCCGACCTGACCGAGGAGCAGGCGGGCCTGGTCCTGGACGCCTGGACCGACCGGACGGCGGAGCTGTCGCATCTTCCCTCCGTCCAGCAGGTGTTCTGCTTCGAGAACCGCGGCGCCGAGATCGGCGTGACACTCGGCCACCCGCACGGACAGATCTACGGCTACCCCTTCACCACGCCCCGTACTGCGCTGATGCTGCGTTCGGCGGCCGCGCACAAGGAGGCGACGGGGGGCGGCAACCTCTTCGACGACGTACTCGCCGGCGAACTGGCCGGGGAGCGGATCGTCCTTCAGGGAGAGCACTGGGTCGCCTTCGTTCCGTACGCGGCGCACTGGCCCTACGAGGTCCACCTCTACCCGCGCCGCCGGGTCCCCGACCTGCTGGCCCTCGACGAGGACGCACGCACAGAGTTCCCCAAGGTGTATCTGGAACTCTTGAGGCGCTTCGACCGGATCTTCGATGGGACGGGTGGAGGGAAAGAAGGGGTGGGCGAGCCTCCGACGCCGTACATCGCCGCCTGGCACCAGGCGCCGTTCGGCCCGTTGGAGGAGTTCGAAGGCGTCAACCGTGACGACTTCGCACTCCACCTCGAGCTTTTCACCATTCGCCGCACTTCCGGCAAGCTGAAGTTTCTCGCGGGTTCCGAGTCCGGCATGAGCGTGTTCATCAACGACGTGCCGCCGGAGACCGCGGCCCAGCGACTGCGAGAGGTAGCGAGTTCATGAGTGGGAAGTACCTGGTCACCGGCGGTGCCGGCTATGTCGGCAGCGTGGTCGCGCAGCACCTGATCGAGGCCGGCCACGAGGTCGTCGTCCTCGACAACCTCTCGACCGGCTTCCGCGAGGGCGTGCCGGCGGGCGCCTCCTTCGTCGAGGGCGACATCCGCGACGCCGCCAAGTGGCTGGACTCCTCCTTCGACGCGGTCCTGCACTTCGCCGCGTTCTCGCAGGTCGGCGAGTCGGTCGTGAAGCCCGAGAAGTACTGGGACAACAACGTCGGCGGCACGCTGGCCCTGCTGGCCGCGATGCGCGAGGCCGGCGTACGCAAGCTGGTCTTCTCCTCGACGGCCGCGACCTACGGCGAGCCGGAGGAGGTGCCGATCGTCGAGACGGCGCCGACCAGGCCCACCAACCCCTACGGCGCCTCGAAGCTCGCGGTCGACCACATGATCACCGGTGAGGCCGGGGCCCACGGGCTCGCCGCGGTCAGCCTGCGCTACTTCAACGTGGCCGGCGCGTACGGCAGCTGCGGTGAGCGGCACGACCCCGAGTCGCACCTCATCCCGCTCGTGCTCCAGGTCGCCCAGGGCCGCCGCGACGCCATCTCCGTCTACGGCGACGACTACCCGACGCCGGACGGCACCTGCGTCCGCGACTACATCCACGTCGCGGACCTGGCCGAGGCCCACCTGCTCGCGCTGGACGCGGCCACGCCCGGCGAGCACCTGGTCTGCAACCTCGGCAACGGCAACGGCTTCTCCGTCCGCGAGGTCATCGAGACCGTCCGCCAGGTCACCGGGCACCCGATCCCGGAGATCGTGGCCCCGCGCCGCGCCGGCGACCCGGCGGTGCTCGTGGCCTCCGCGGCCACGGCCCGCGAGCGACTCGGCTGGAACCCGGCCCGCGCGGATCTCGCGGGCATCGTCGCGGACGCCTGGGCGTTCGCTCAGCACAAGGAGTAATAAGTGGTGGGGGTTCGCGAAGGGTTCGAGGAGCTGTACGGGGCCGCGCCGGAGGGCGTCTGGGCCGCCCCCGGCCGGGTCAACCTCATCGGCGAGTACACCGACTTCAACGAGGGCTTCGTGATGCCGCTCGCCCTGCCGCACACGGCGGTCGCGGCGGTGTCCCGGCGCACCGACGGAGTCCTGCGGCTGCACTCGGCGGACATCGAGGGCCCCGTGGTCGAGCTGCGCGTCGACGAGCTGGAGCCGCTGACGAACACCAGCTGGGCCGCGTACCCGGCGGGTGTGGTGTGGGCGCTGCGCTCCGCGGGACACCCGGTGACGGGCGCGGACATCCACCTCGCCTCGACGGTGCCGACGGGCGCCGGCCTGTCCTCGTCGGCGGCCCTGGAGGTCGTGACGGCGCTGGCCCTGAACGACCTCTACGAACTGGGCCTGACCCGCCCCGAACTGGCGCGCCTCGCCCAGCGCGCGGAGAACGACTTCGCCGGCGTCCCGTGCGGCGTGATGGACCAGACGGCGTCGGCCTGCTGCACCGAGGGCCACGTCCTGCACCTGGACTGCCGGGACCTGTCCATCCGCCAGGTCCCCTTCGACCTGCCGGCCCACGGCCTCGAACTCCTGGTCGTCGACAGCCGGGTGAAGCACGCGCTGGGCGACGGCGCCTACGCGGAACGGCGCGCGGGGTGCGAAGAGGGCGCACGGCAGCTCGGGGTCTCGCATCTGCGGGACGTCGCGTACGAGGAGCTGGACGGCGCGCTGTCCCGCCTGCCCGACGAGCGGGTACGCCGCTACGTACGCCATGTCGTCTCGGACGACCACCGGGTGGAGCGGGTCATCGCCCTGCTGGACGCGGGCGACGTACGCGCGATCGGCCCGATCCTGACGGACGGCCATGTCTCCCTCCGCGACGACCTGCGCATCTCCTGCCCGGAGCTGGACCTGGTGGTCAGCACGGCGAACGCGGCGGGCGCGCTCGGCGCGCGCATGACGGGCGGCGGCTTCGGCGGCTCGGCGGTGGTCCTGGTCGAGTCCGCCGACGTGGACACGGTCACCAAGGCGGTGACGGAGGCGTTCGCGGCGGCCGGTCACACGGCGCCACGGGTGTTCCCGGCAGTGCCCTCGGAGGGCGCCCGGCGGCTCAGCTGAGGCGGTCGAGGCGCTTCGTCAGCGTGTACTCCGTGGTCCCCGGCGGATAGTCGGGGATCACGCACACCACCTCGTAGCCCCGCTTCCGGTAGAAATCCGGGGCCTGGAAGTCCCAGGTCTCCAGGCGGGCGGCCCGGCAGCCGCGCTCGTCGTGGGCCGTCCGCTCGGCGTCGGCCAGCAGCCGGGAGCCGAGCCCCGTGCCCCGGTGGCGCTCGTCCACCCAGAGGTAGGTGACGTGCAGCCACGTCGTCCAGGTGTGGCCCACCAGGCCGCCGGCCAGGTCACCGTCCTCGGACAACGCCCACACATGCAGCGGACGTTCACGTTCGTCCGGCGTTCCGCGCAGCGCGCGCAGAGCGGGGGACGCCGCCGTGTTCGTGTCCAGCAGCCGCCGCCGAAGCAGATTCCGCCGCTCGTTGTCGACTTCTGTCTCCATACGAAACATACGGCTCACCATAAACGCGCTGGCCAACCAGTTCTGCAAATAGCCTTCCGCTTCCGGCTCCCGGCCCTACCCTGATGAGCAGTACCGGTGGGGGCCGGTGCTGATCAGGGGGCGAGACAGTCGGGTACGACGCCCGGAGTGGGGGTAGCAGTTCCAGCACGGCGGCGGCCGTGCGGCTGCGGCACCCCGTTTTCCCGAGCAGACTCGGGGATCTCCGGGCGTCGTACCTGCGCCGGTCGTCCCCCGACTCGTGGGGGTTTCAGTGCTTCGCATCCGTGTCCTGGTCGTTGACGACCATCGCATCTTCGCCGAGTCGCTCGCCGCTGCCCTTGCCGCGGAGCCCGACGTCGACGTCTCCGCGGCCGGCAGCGGTCCGGCCGCGCTGCGCGCCCTGGAGCGGGCGGTGGCGGAAGGCCGCAGATTCGACGTGTTGCTCGTCGACGCCGACCTGGGCGGCAACGTGCCCGGCACCCGCCCGGCCGTCTCCGTCCGCGACGGCAACGAGGAGGGGCTCGTCGACGGCATCTCGCTCGTCGCGGGCGTCCGCTCCGGGCAGCCGAGCGTACGCACCGTCGTCCTGGCCGAGAAGGACGACCCGCGCCGCGCCGCCCTCGCCCTCCAGGCCGGTGCCTCCGGGTGGGTCGCCAAGGACTGCTCACTGTCCCGGCTGCTCACCGTCATACGGGGAGTGCTGCGGGACGAGACGCACCTCCCGCCCGCCCTGCTCACCGGCGTGCTGCGCGAGCTGACCGCCGCCCGCAAGCACCGCACCGAGAGCGAGCGGCTGGTCGAGTCGCTGACGCCGAGGGAGCGGGAAGTACTGCGGTGCATGGTCGCGGGCCTCGGGCGCAAGGCCGTCGCCGAACGGCTGTTCCTCTCCCCGCACACCGTCCGCACCCATATGCAGAACGTGCTCGGGAAGCTGGGCGTGCACTCCACCCTGGCCGCCGTCGCGCTCGCCCGCCGCGCCGGGGTCGGGCCCGCCGACCTAGCCGGGGATGTTGTCGAACGGGGCGGTCAACTGGCGTAGCAGGGCCGCGAGTTCAGCGCGCTGGGCCCGGCTGAGTTCGGCGAGGATCGCGCGCTCCTGGTCGAGGAGTCCGGCGAGCGCCTGGTCGGCGCGGTCGCGGCCCTCCTCGGTGAGCCGGACCAGCACGCCCCGGCGGTCGCTGGGGTCGGGCAGCCGCTCGACCAGGCTCTTCTTCGCGAGCCGGTCGATACGGTTGGTCATCGTGCCGGAGGTGACGAGCGTCTGGGTGAGGAGCTGGCCGGGGGAGAGCTGGTACGGGGCCCCCGCGCGCCTGAGCGAGGTGAGGACGTCGAACTCCCAGGGCTCCAGGCTGTGCTCGGAGAACGCGAGCCGACGGGCCCGGTCCAGATGCCGGGCGAGCCTGCTCACCCGGCTGAGCACCTCGAGCGGTTCCACGTCGAGGTCGGGGCGCTCCCGGCGCCATGCTGCGACCAGCCGATCGACCTCGTCCTCCATGACGATCAGTGTAGTGGTTGTGTCGACGTGAAGTCTCTTGACCTGAAGTTTCTTTACTTGAAATCTCTTGATCTAGAGTCTCTTGACGTCGAGATAGTTTGGGTGTGAGGCTGACCTGTGTCATCAGGCCGTGACTTCGAGGAGGACCGCCATGCCCGCCGCCGTCCCCAGCTGGGATCCCAGCCAGTACCTGCGCCACGCGGATCACCGCGCCCGCCCCTTCGCCGACCTGCTGGCCCGCGTCCCCGAGCTGCCCCGGGACCCCGCCCGCATCGCCGACCTGGGCTGCGGCCCCGGCAACGTCACCCGCCTGATCGCGGAGCGCTGGCCCACCGCCCGCATCACCGGACTCGACAACTCCCCGGAGATGCTGGCGAAGGCCGCCGCGTACGCGGGTCCCACGGCCGGCGGCGGCCGCCTCGACTTCGCCGCCGCGGACGCCCGGACCTGGACACCCGCGCAGCCCTACGACCTGATCGTCAGCAACGCCACGCTGCAATGGGTGCCCGGGCACATCGACCGCCTCCCCGCCTGGACGGACGGGCTGGCTCCCGGCGGCACCCTCGCCTTCCAGGTGCCCGGCAACTTCGACTCGCCCAGCCACCGGCTGATGCGCGAACTCGCCCACTCGGCCCGCTGGAAGGACCGCCTGGCCGACACCCTGCGCCACGACGACGCCGTGCACACGCCCGCCGCGTACCTGGAGGCGCTCACCGCCCTCGGCTGCGCGGCCGACGTCTGGGAGACCACGTATCTGCACCTCCTCCAGGGCGAGGACCCCGTACTGGACTGGGTGAAGGGAACGGGCCTGCGCCCCGTCCTCACGGAACTGGGGGCGGCGGACGCGGAGGCCTTCGTCGCCGAATACCGGGAGGCACTGCGCGAGGCGTACCCGGCGACGGAGCGCGGCACGGTGTTCCCGTTCCGCCGCGTCTTCGCCGTGGCCCACAAGGAGGCGTGATGCTCACCGCCGTCGACCACGTCCAGCTGGCCGCACCACCGGGGTCGGAGAACGCCCTGCGCGCCTACTACGTCGACATCCTCGGCATGAGGGAGCTCCCCAAACCGCCGGTCCTCGCGGCGCGCGGCGGCTGCTGGTTCCAGGCGGGCGCGGTGCACCTGCACCTGGGCATCGAGGCGGACTTCCGCCCGGCGAGGAAGGCGCACCCAGGACTGCGGGTCACGGACATCGAGTCGTACGGGGGTCGGCTCGCCGCCCGGGGAGCGACGGTCACCTGGGACGCCAACCTCCCGGGCCACCGCCGCTTCTACTCCGAGGACCCCGTCGGCAACCGACTGGAGTTCCTGGAGCCGCTCGCCCCGGAGTGACCGGGCGGCGCGGCGAACGGGCCGCCGCCGTCAGGACTTCGGGTGCCGCCGTCAGGTCTTCCGGCGCTGCTGTCAGGACTTCGGGTGCCCCCGTCAGGTCTTCCGGCGTCGCCGTCAGGACTTGCGGTGTCCTATCAGCCGCGGCTTCGGCTCCAGGCCGTCCAGCCCGTGCCACGCCAGGTTCACCAGGTGCGCCGCCACCTCGGCCTTCTTCGGGCGGCGCACGTCCAGCCACCACTGACCGGTCAGCGCGACCATGCCGACCAGCGCCTGCGCATACAGCGGCGCCAGCTTCGGGTCGAAACCCCGGCTCTTGAACTCGCGGCCCAGGATGTCCTCCACCTGGGTGGCGATGTCCGAGATCAACGACGCGAACGAACCCGTCGACTGGGGGATCGGCGAGTCGCGGACCAGGATGCGGAAGCCGTCCGTGTACTCCTCGATGTAGTCGAGGAGCGCGAAAGCGGCCTGCTCGCACAGCTCACGCGGGTGACCCGCCGTGAGGGAGCCGGTGACCATGTCCAGCAGCCGCCGCATCTCACGATCCACCACCACCGCGTACAGGCCCTCCTTGCCGCCGAAATGCTCGTACACGACAGGCTTGGAGACCCCGGCCTTCGCCGCGATCTCCTCCACCGACGTCCCCTCGAAGCCCTTCGCGGCGAACAGGGTGCGACCAATCTCAAGAAGCTGCTGGCGCCTTTCCGCACCAGTCATCCGCGTGCGGCGCGCACGCCGCGGCTTTTCATTGCTCGGGGTGCTGCTGGAGTCGGTCGCCACGCTGTCAATCATGCCGCGTCGGCGCTCTCCCTCTTGCGCCGGGAGCCTTCCTCACCGGTGTGACGGCGGGAATCGATACGCGAGCGTGACGGCCAGCGCACGTCATAAGCCCAGCCCAGCCGCTCGCACCAGCGGATGATCCGCGCCGAGGAATCCAGCTGGCCGCGCTCCACCCCGTGCCGCGCCGACGTCGGGTCGGCGTGGTGCAGGTTGTGCCACGACTCACCGCAGGACAGCACCGCCAGCCACCACACGTTCCCCGACCGGTCACGCGACTTGAAGGGACGCTTGCCCACCGCATGACAGATCGAGTTGATCGACCACGTCACATGGTGCAGCAGCGCCACCCGCACGAGCGAACCCCAGAAGAAGCCGGTGAACGCCCCCCACCAGGACATCGTCACCAGACCGCCGATCAACGGGGGCAGCGCCAGCGAGAGACCCGTCCACAGGACGAACTGACGCGAGATCGCACGGATCGCACCGTCCTTGATCAGATCCGGCGCGTACTTCTCCTGCGACGTCTGCTCCTCGTCGAACATCCATCCGATGTGCGCCCACCACAGGCCCTTCATCAGAGCCGGAACCGTCTCGCCGAAACGCCACGGCGAATGCGGGTCACCCTCCGCGTCGGAGAACTTGTGATGCTTGCGGTGGTCGGCCACCCAGCGGACCAGAGGTCCCTCGACCGCCATCGAACCGGCGATCGCCAGCGCGATCCGCAAGGGCCGCTTGGCCTTGAACGAACCATGCGTGAAGTAGCGGTGGAAGCCGATCGTGATGCCGTGGCAGCCGAGGTAGTAGAAGAACACCATCAGGCCCATGTCGAGCCAGCTCACCCCCCACCCCCAGGCCAGCGGCACCGCCGCGAGCAGCGCCAGGAACGGAACGATGATGAAGAGCAGCAGCGTGATCTGCTCGAGCGAACGTTTCCGCTCGCCGCCCAGCGTCGCGGACGCGGCCATGGAGTCGTTGTTCGCCTTCGGAACGTCGTCGATCACATCGGAGCCTGGGGTCATGGGGGCGTCCCCTGAAGGGTCGAGGGTGGGGGGATGGCCGATTACGGCGCCTACGGTTCCGTAACCTACGGCATCGTAAGTATGGCAGTGCGCCGCCCGGCGGCAAGAGCCCGAGAGTCTGCGCGCCCGCATGGACACCTATCCTTGGAGTCGGTCGGACAGCGCGGTCCGCTCTGAATTTCTTCCCGGATGCCCCGTCCCTAAGCGGCACCCGCCGTGCGGTCGCCACCCGGGTTCCCTCCCAGACGAGCTTCAGACGAGCTTTTGACAAGCTTCAACACTGCAAGGAGCCGCACCTGTGAGCAGTGCCGACGACCAGACCACCACGACCAGCAGCGAGCTGCGCGCCGACATCAGGCGCCTGGGCGACCTCCTGGGCGAGACCCTCGTCCGTCAGGAGGGCCCCGAACTCCTCGACCTGGTCGAGAAGGTCCGCCGCCTGACCCGCGAGGACGGCGAAGCAGCCGCCGAGCTGCTGCGTGGCACGGAACTCGAGACCGCGGCCAAGCTGGTCCGCGCCTTCTCCACCTACTTCCACCTGGCGAACGTCACCGAACAGGTGCACCGTGGCCGAGAACTGCGCACCAAGCGCGCCGCCGAAGGCGGACTTCTCGCCCGTACCGCCGACCGGCTGAAGGACGCGGACCCCGAGCACCTGCGCGCGACGGTCAAGAACCTCAACGTCCGCCCCGTGTTCACCGCCCACCCCACGGAAGCCGCCCGCCGCTCGGTGCTGAACAAGCTCCGCCGGATCGCCGCACTCCTGGAGACCCCGGTCATCGAGGCGGACCGCCGCCGCTACGACACCCGGCTGGCCGAGAACATCGACCTCGTCTGGCAGACCGACGAACTGCGCGTCGTCCGCCCCGAGCCCGCCGACGAGGCCCGCAACGCCATCTACTACCTCGACGAACTGCACGCCGGCGCCGTGGGCGACGTCCTGGAAGACCTCACGGCCGAGCTCGAGCGGGTCGGCGTACAGCTCCCCGACGACACCCGCCCCCTCACCTTCGGCACCTGGATCGGCGGCGACCGCGACGGCAACCCCAACGTCACCCCCGAGGTGACCTGGGACGTCCTCATCCTCCAGCACGAGCACGGCATCAACGACGCCCTCGAGCTCATCGACGAACTCCGCGGCTTCCTCTCCAACTCCATCCGCTACACGGGAGCGACCGAGGAACTGCTGACGTCGCTCGGGACCGACCTCGAACGCCTGCCCGAGATCAGCCCGCGCTACAAGCGCCTCAACGCCGAAGAGCCCTACCGGCTCAAGGCCACCTGCATCCGGCAGAAGCTCGAGAACACCAAGCAGCGCCTCGCCAAGGGCACCGCCCACCAGCCCGGCCGCGACTACCTCGGCACCGGCGAACTGCTCCACGACCTCAAGCTGATCCAGACCTCCCTGCGCGAGCACCGCGGCGGCCTCTTCGCCGACGGCCGCATGGACCGCACCATCCGCACACTCGCCGCCTTCGGCCTCCAGCTCGCCACCATGGACGTACGCGAACACGCCGACGCCCACCACTACGCACTCGGCCAGCTCTTCGACCGCCTCGGCGAGGAATCCTGGCGCTACGCCGACATGCCCCGCGACTACCGCGGCAAGCTCCTCGCCAAGGAACTGCGTTCCAGAAGGCCGCTCGCTCCCAGCCCCGCCCCGCTCGACGCGGCCGGCGCCAAGACCCTCGGCGTCTTCCACACCGTCAAGCGAGCCCTCGCAGTCTTCGGACCCGAGGTCATCGAGTCGTACATCATCTCGATGTGCCAGGGCGCCGACGACGTCTTCGCCGCCGCCGTCCTCGCCCGCGAGGCCGGACTCCTCGACCTGCACGCCGGCTGGGCCAAGATCGGCATCGTGCCGCTCCTGGAGACCACCGACGAGCTCAAGGCCGCGGACACCATCCTCGAAGACATGCTCTCCGACCCGTCCTACCGCCGCCTGGTCGCCCTGCGCGGCGACGTCCAGGAGGTCATGCTCGGGTACTCCGACTCGTCCAAGTTCGGCGGCATCACCACCAGCCAGTGGGAGATCCACCGCGCCCAGCGACGCCTGCGCGACGTCGCTCACCGCTACGGCGTACGCCTGCGCCTCTTCCACGGCCGCGGCGGCACCGTGGGCCGTGGCGGCGGCCCCTCCCACGACGCGATCCTCGCCCAGCCCTGGGGCACCCTGGAGGGCGAGATCAAGGTGACCGAGCAGGGCGAGGTCATCTCCGACAAGTACCTCGTCCCCTCGCTCGCCCGCGAGAACCTCGAACTGACGGTCGCCGCGACGCTCCAGGCGTCCGCCCTGCACACCGCGCCCCGCCAGTCCGACGAGGCGCTGGCCCGCTGGGACGCGGCGATGGACGTCGTCTCCGACGCCGCCCACTCCGCTTACCGGCGGCTCGTCGAGGACCCTGACCTGCCGACGTACTTCCTCGCCTCCACGCCGGTCGACCAGCTCGCCGACCTGCACCTGGGCTCGCGGCCCTCCCGTCGCCCCGGCTCGGGCGTCTCGCTCGACGGACTGCGCGCCATCCCGTGGGTCTTCGGCTGGACCCAGTCCCGGCAGATCGTGCCCGGCTGGTTCGGCGTCGGCTCCGGTCTCAAGGCACTGCGCGAGGCGGGCCTGGACACCGTGCTCGACGAGATGCACGAGCAGTGGCACTTCTTCCGGAACTTCCTCTCGAACGTCGAGATGACCCTCGCGAAGACCGACCTGCGGATCGCCCGCCACTACGTCGACACCCTCGTCCCGGACCACCTCAAGCACGTCTTCGCCACCATCGAGGCCGAGCACGAACTCACCGTCCGTGAGGTCCTGCGGATCACCGGCGGGGAGAAGCTCCTGGACACCCACCCCGTCCTCCAGCAGACCTTCGCCATCCGCGACGCCTACCTCGACCCGATCTCCTACCTCCAGGTCGCCCTGCTCAAGCGCCAGCGCGACGCCGCGGCAGCGGACACGCCCCCCGACCCGCTCCTGGCCCGCGCCCTGCTCCTCACCGTCAACGGCGTGGCGGCCGGCCTGCGCAACACCGGCTGACCGCACACCCACGCGAGAGTGCCCCCGTGCCGCACACCGGCACGGGGGCACTCCCCGTTCCACCCCCGGGCGGGCCCGCGCGGGGCGACTACTGAAGCGCCGCGAACGCCGCCGTCAGCAACACCAGCCCCGAACCCGCCAGCGCCCACGCCGTACGCGCCATCCGCAGACCACCCGCCACCACGACCGACGCCAGCAGCAACGCACCGCCGAGCGGCACCCACGCGTAGAGAACCCCGGCCGGACCGGTCCGCACCACCTGGTCGGACCCCGGCTTCACCACGACCGTCAGCACCTCGCCCCGCCGCACCGCCACGGGCTGCTCGATGACGACCCGTGCCCGGGCCTTCGAACCCTCGGTCGCGGGCACGTACGGGCCCGTACACCGGTCCCCCGAGCACCGCGCCACCGTCATCGTGCCCCGCTCGCGCCCCTTCGTCAGCATCACGTGCTGAGCGGTACCCCACGAGCCCCAGACACCCGCGATCAGAATCAGCACGGCGACCGTTCCCATCGCCGCGATCCGCCCGAACCGCAGCACCGCGTACGCGCTCTGAGTGGAGGAGACGGCAGGCATGGCGGCGATCCTTGGCCATGACAACGCGCCCGGTCAACTCCGACGGGGGACAAGTCCCCAGTTGTACGCCTACAAAAGGCGCCCGTACTCCTACCTACGGAGGCACCCTCAGGAGTTGTACGTCCCCTGCGCCCGCTCCAGCCCCTCGATCACCAGACACTCCGCGGCGTCCGCCGCGCGGTCGACGAGGTAGTCGAGCTCCTTGCGCTCCGCCGACGCGAAGTCCTTCAGCACGAAATCGGCGACCTGCATACGGCCCGGAGGGCGTCCGATGCCGAACCGCACCCGGTGGTAGTCCGGGCCCATCGCCTTCGTCATCGACTTGAGCCCGTTGTGGCCGTTGTCGCCGCCGCCGAGCTTGAGCCGCAGGACGCCGTAGTCGATGTCCAACTCGTCGTGGACCGCCACGATGTTCGCCACCGGCACCTTGTAGAACTCCCGCAGCGCGTTCACCGGACCGCCGGACAGATTCATGTACGACATCGGCTTCGCCAGAATCACCCGCCGGTTCGCCGGACCGGGCGGCCCGATGCGCCCCTCGATCACCTGCGCCTGCGCCTTACCGGCCCGCTTGAACTTCCCCCCGATCCGCTCCGCCAGCAGATCGGCCACCATGAACCCCACGTTGTGCCGGTTCCGCGCGTACTCCGGCCCCGGATTCCCGAGCCCTACGATCAACCAGGGCGCATTGGCGTCGCTCGTCACGTCCGTGTCTCCCATATGTCCTTGATACGCGCCAGCCGCCGCTCCTGGTGGGAGCGGCGGCTGACAGAAGAGATTCCGGGGGTTCCGGGAGGATCAGGCCTCGGAACCGACCTCGGCGGTACCGGCGGCCTCCTCGGCGGCCTCCTCCGCCTGAGCGGCCAGGACCTGGAGAACGACCGCGTCCTCGTCGATGGCCAGGGTGGTGCCGGAGGGCAGCGGGATGTCCTTGGCGAGGATGGAGGCGCCGGCCTCCAGGCCCTCGATGGAAACCGTGACCGACTCGGGGATGTGCGTGGCCTCGGCCTCGACCGTCAGCGTGCTCAGCACGTGCTCGAGCAGGTAGGCACCCGGAGCCAGGTCGCCCTCGGTGTGCACGTAGACCTCGACGTTGACCTTCTCGCCACTGCGGACGAGCAGCAGGTCGACGTGCTCGAGGAAGCCCTTGATCGCGTCACGCTGCACGGCCTTCGGGATCGCCAGCTGCGCCTTGCCCTCGATGTCCAGGGAGAGCAGAACGTTCGGGGTGCGCAGGGCGAGCAGCAGCTCGTGGCCCGGCAGCGTGATGTGGACCGGCTCGGCACCGTGACCGTAGACAACGGCGGGAACCTTGCTCTCACGGCGGATGCGACGCGCGGCACCCTTGCCGAACTCGGTGCGGGGCTCAGCGGCGAGCTTGACCTCGGACATGATCACTCCTCGTAGTACAGGGGGAAAGGTGGTCACCCGGCCACAACAATCGGCCTGCTACGAAGAGCGCGTCGATAACGGACCGCCGCACCGAACAGTGCGGCCTCCCTCGCCGAGCAACTGTGACAGCTTACGCGGCGGGGAGGCCGTACCTGAAATCGATCTACCCGACCGAGGACTACTGCTCGTCGAAGAGGCTCGTCACCGAACCGTCCTCGAACACCTCACGCACCGCGTTGGCGATCGTCGGCGCGATCGACAACACCGTGATCTTGTCGAGCTCCAGCTCACCCGGCGTCGGCAGGGTGTCCGTGAAGACGAACTCACTGACCTTGGAGTTCTTCAGACGGTCGGCCGCCGGACCGGAGAGCACACCGTGCGTCGCCGTCACGATGACGTCCTCCGCGCCATGCGCGAACAGCGCGTCCGCGGCGGCACAGATCGTGCCACCCGTGTCGATCATGTCGTCGACGAGCACGCAGACGCGGCCCTTCACGTCACCGACCACCTCGTGGACGGTGACCTGGTTGGCCACGTCCTTGTCGCGACGCTTGTGGACGATCGCCAGCGGAGCGTCCAGACGGTCGCACCAGCGGTCCGCGACCCGCACGCGGCCGGCGTCGGGAGAGACGACGGTCAGCTTGCTGCGGTCGACCTTCGCGCCCACGTAGTCCGCCAGGATCGGCAGCGCGAAGAGGTGATCGACCGGACCGTCGAAGAAGCCCTGGATCTGGTCCGTGTGCAGATCGACGGTGAGGATGCGGTCCGCGCCCGCCGTCTTCATCAGGTCGGCGATCAGACGCGCCGAAATCGGTTCACGCCCACGGTGCTTCTTGTCCTGCCGCGCGTAACCGTAGAACGGCACGATCACCGTGATGCTCCGGGCGGACGCCCGCTTCAGAGCGTCGATCATGATCAACTGCTCCATGATCCACTTGTTGATCGGAGCCGTGTGGCTCTGGATCAGGAAGCAGTCGGCACCGCGCGCCGACTCCTGATAGCGGACGTAGATCTCACCGTTGGCGAAGTCGAAGGCCTTCGTCGGGACTACCCCGACACCCAGCTTGTGGGCGACCTCCTCGGCAAGCTCGGGGTGGGCGCGGCCGGAGAAGAACATCATCTTCTTCTCGCCGGTCGTCTTGATCCCGGTCACAGCACTGTCTCCTCAGAGGTGTCTCAGCAGGGTGCGAGAGGACATCTCAGCCGCGCGAACTCGCTGCTCGCCGTGAGAGGTCTTCCCAGCTGGGGGTGCGGGTGTGCACTTATCACGGTACGCCGTCCCAGACGCACCGCTTTCCGCTCAGTCTTCGCCTTCCGGCTTCCGGGAAGCCACCTCGGCCGCCTTCGCGGCAGCACTTCCCGGACGCTTACGGGCCACCCAGCCCTCGATATTCCGCTGCTGGCCACGGGCCACGGCCAGCGAACCGGGCGGCACGTCCTTCGTGATGACCGAGCCCGCCGCGGTGTACGCGCCGTCCCCGACCGTGACAGGAGCCACAAACATGTTGTCCGAACCGGTGCGGCAGTGCGACCCCACCGTGGTGTGGTGCTTGTCCTGACCGTCGTAGTTCACGAACACGCTCGCGGCACCGATGTTGGAGTACTCGCCGATCGTCGCGTCACCCACGTACGACAGGTGCGGCACCTTCGTGCCCTCGCCGATCGAGGCGTTCTTGGTCTCGACGTACGTGCCCACCTTGGCCTTCGCCCCGAGCCGCGTACCGGGACGCAGATACGCGAACGGACCGACGCTGGCCTGCGCCCCCACGTCCGCCCTCTCGGCCACCGTGTTGTCGATCCGCGCGCCCGCGCCGACCCGGGTGTCCTTGAGCCGCGAGTTGGGGCCGACCTCGGCACCCTCACCCAGCTGCGTGGTGCCCTGGAGCTGCGTCCCCGGGTGCACGATCGCGTCCTGCCCGAAGGTGACCGTCACGTCGATCCACGTGGTCGCCGGGTCCACCACCGTCACGCCGGCGAGCATGGCCCGGGTGAGGAGCCGGTCGTTGAGGATGCGGCGGGCCTCCGCCAGCTGCACGCGGTTGTTGATGCCGGCGATCTCCCGGTGGTCGGCGGCCACGGAGGCGCCCACCCGGTGCCCGGCCTCGCGCAGGATCCCGAGGACGTCGGTGAGGTACTCCTCGCCCTGGCTGTTGTCGGTACGCACCTTGCCGAGCGCGTCGGCGAGGAGCCGCCCGTCGAAGGCGAAGACCCCGGAGTTGATCTCACGGACGGCGCGCTGCGACTCGCTGGCGTCCTTGTGCTCGACGATGGCCGTCACGGCACCGGAGGCGCCGTCGCGCACGATGCGGCCGTAGCCGGTGGCGTCGGGGACCTCGGCGGTCAGCACGGTGACGGCGTTGCCGTCGGCGGTGTGCGTGGCGGCGAGCTGCCGCAGCGTCTCCCCGCTGAGCAGGGGGGTGTCGCCGCAGACGACGACCACGGTCCCGTCGACGACGCCGCCGAGCTCTTCGAGGCCCATCCGGACGGCGTGCCCGGTCCCGTTCTGCTCGGCCTGGACGGCCGTACGCACGGCCGGGTCGATCTCGGCGAGGTGCGCGGTGACCTGCTCACGGGCGTGTCCCACGACGACGACCAGGTTCTCGGGCTCCAACTCGCGCGCGGCGGCGAGTACATGACCGACGAGGGAGCGGCCGCAGATGTCGTGGAGGACCTTGGGTGTGGCCGACTTCATACGGGTGCCCTCACCCGCTGCGAGAACGACGACGGCTGCCGGGCGGATGGCGCTCACGGGGATGCCCTTCGGCTTTGGTGGGTGGGGACATCCGCAGGATACCGGGGCGTTTGTGGGGGGACATGGGAGCGGGCCCTGACATGACGGTCAGGGCCCGGGCCGAGCATCGCTCCCCCGCCAGGACTCGAACCCGGACAGATGGCACCAAAAGCCACAGTGCTGCCAATTACACCACGGGGGATAGAACTCAACTGAACCGGACATTTGGTCAGGTCGTCGAGTCGGCACCCAACACTATGCCGTACCAGGCGCCCTCGATGCGACGGTACAGATCGGCGCTCTGGAGAACGACGGTACGGATCGGCGCTCTGGAGAACGTAGATCACGAGACACCCCCGGTAGGCGTCGCCGGCGTTCTCGCGGACCGTTGTGCCCTGTGTGTGCGCCATGGGCATACCGTCCGGGCGGAATGCCGGGTTCCGGCATCGAACGTCGTGCGATTCGGCAGTTCGAGCGATACCGGATGGTTTCGCTTCTGTTCGATTGCGGGGTGTGGTGTAGGCCAGTACGCGAAACTCGCCGGAAAAGGGGCACCCGCCGCCCGTAGGCTGGGAGGCATGACCACGACGGGGGAAGCGGAAACCGGGGCCTTGACCGGGCCCTGGTGGTGGACGCGGTGGCGGAGTGCGGTGCTCGATATCGGGCTGGCTCTGCTGTCCGCGGTCGAATGCGTGATCGAGGGTGCCAGGTTCGCGCGGGATGCCGCGCTGCCGCTCCCTGTCGGCATGGTGTTCGGGTTGTTCGCCGGCCTGGTGCTGGTGCTGCGGCGCAAGTGGCCGATCGCGGTCGTGCTCGTCTCCATCGCCATCGCGCCGGCCCAGATGGGCTTCCTCATGGGGGTCGTGGGGCTGTACACCCTGGCCGCCTCGGAGCTGCCCCGGCGGATCATCGGCTCGCTCGCCGGTATGTCGTTCGTCGGGATGCTGATCGTGACGTACGTGCGGGCCCATCAGGGTGTGGTGCGCGGCGATCTGACCATCGGTGACTGGTTCGTTCCCTTCCTGTCCATCACCACCGCTCTGGGGATGACCACCCCTCCGGTGCTGCTCGGGCTGTATGTCGGGGCGCGGCGGCGGCTCATGGAGAGTCTGCGGGAGCGGGCCGACAGTCTTGAGCGTGAGTTGATGCTGTTGGCCGAGCGGGCGGAGGAGCGGGCCGAGTGGGCCCGGAACGAGGAGCGGACGCGGATCGCGCGGGAGATGCACGATGTCGTCGCTCATCGGGTGAGTCTGATGGTGGTGCATGCCGCGGCGTTGCAGGCTGTCGCGCGCAAGGATCCCGAGAAGGCGGTGAAGAACGCGGCGCTGGTGGGGGACATGGGGCGGCAGGCGCTCACCGAGTTGCGGGAGATGCTCGGGGTGCTGCGGACGGGTGACGGGACGGTGTCCCGGGTGCGGGCGGTGCCGCTGGTCGCTGTCGGGGTCGCCGCCGCCGCTGCCGCGTCGCGGGCCGTGGAGGATCCCTCGGACGGGCCGTGTCTTGCCGACCTCGACGTGTTGGTGGGGCAGTCGGCGGCGGCCGGGATGGCGGTCGATCTGTCGGTGGAGGGGGATGCGCGGTCGTATGCGCGTGAGGTGGAGCAGACGGCGTACCGGGTGGTGCAGGAGGCGTTGACCAACGTTCACAAGCATGCGGCGGGGGCCAAGACGCGGGTGCGGCTCGCGCACCGGAGTGCGGAGATCGCGATGCAGGTGGAGAACGGGCCGCCGCCGGAGCCGGGGTCCGCGGAGTCCGCGCGGCTGCCGAGCGGGGGGAACGGGCTGGTGGGGATGAAGGAGCGGGTCTCCGCGCTGGGCGGGGTGTTTGTGTCCGGGCCCACGGACGCGGGTGGTTTTCGGGTGTCGGCGGTGATTCCGGCGGGGGCGGAGGCGGCCTGAGGGCCGGTTTCCGGGGGTCAGCCCGCGGTGAGGCGTACGGGTTCGATGCCGGTCAGGAGGGTGGTGAGGCCCTGGTCGATGTCGGGGCCGAGGTACCAGTCGCCGGTGTGGTCGAGGGCGTAGACGCGGCCCTCGGTGTCGATGGCGACGAGGGCGCGGCTGTCGGATTCCTCGCCGAGGGGGCAGACCTCGGTGTCGAGGGCGCGGCCGAGGTCGCCGAGGGTGCGGGCCAGGTGGAGGCCGTGCAGCGGGTCGAGGTGGAGCGTGGCGGGGGCGAGTTGGCGGCCGGGGCCCTGCGCGGTGAGGTGCAGGCCGCCGAATTCCGCCCACGCTTCGACGGCTGCGGGGAACACGGTGTGGCGGTGGCCTGCGGGGGAGGTGTGGCTGCGGAGGGTGTCGGCCCAGAATTCCGCCTGCTTTATGTCCCAGCGTCCCGGCTGCCAGCCCGCGGTGCGCAGGGCGGCGTCCACGGGGACGGAGAAGCGTGTGGTGGAGGTGCGGTCGGCGTGCATCTGCCCTTCGTTCGTCTAGTGCCAGGGGTGGGCGTCGTTGCCGTGGTGCGGGCGTACGGGGTTGCGTGGGGGGAGTCAGCCCTGTGCCGTGGGGTCGACGATGCGTACGCCGAAGTGGTCGCTGAGGGCTGTGCAGGCGCGGCAGGGTGTGGCGAAGCTGCCGTGCAGCGGGTCGCCGTCCTCGCGGATGCGGCGCGCGGTGAGTTTGGCCTGCTTGAGGGCTTTGCGGGCTTCGCCGTTGGTCATCGGTTTGCGGGCGGCGCGTTTGGTGCGGGTGGCGTCGACGGCGGCGATGTGGCGGGAGATCAGGAGGACTTCGGCGCAGCGTCCGCTGAAGCGGTCGCGCTGGCTGCTGGTGAGGGTGTCGAGGAAGTCCTGGACGAGGGGGTGCAGCGGTGGGGGCTGGTCGCCGCGGGCGGCGGTGCCGGTGAGGGTGGCGCCGCGTACGGAGAGGGCGGCGGCGACGGTGGGGAGTATGCCGTCGCGGCGGTGGAGGAGGGTGGGTGCGTGCGGTGTCCCGGTGCTGCTCCAGCCGACCCGGGGGTCCCCGGATGTGTCCGTTTGTGTCGCGTTCATGGTCGTGGTCCCCTCCCCTGGCATTCTTCCGGGGGGACTCCCTCGCGTCTCCCGGAGGGACACAGACTGCCAAACGCCGTGGCTGGTGCGGAAGCTGGGGCGTCGCGACACGCCCGGGCGTCGTCGTATCGTCACGGCGGGGTGACGGCTGGTCACGGAAGCGGAGGCCCGGTGACCGGTGTCGTCGTACCGCATAGGCTGTCGATATCCGAGGTCCGTACAGCTATTCAGAACGCCGCAGGGGGCAACCGCCATGACGACAGGTCGGCTCGGGCAGCAAGCCGCGCCGCCGAACGCGGCCTATGCCGGGCAGGTCGTGCAATTCCCGGATCCGGTCCGGGCTGCCCGTCACCCGAGGGGTGTGCGGGTCGACGAGCACGGTTATCCCGACTTCTCGGCCTACGCGCGTGCCGCGGCGGAGATCGCGGAGCCTCCGGAGGGCTTCGGTGTCGATGAGTTGCGTCTCACGGACTATGTCTCGGCGAACGCGGCGCTGGCCGCGTCCGGGCATGACTTGTGGGACACGATTCCGGCGGTGGCGACTCCGCACGGCTGGACCTGGCATCACGTGCCGGGGACACGGCGCGTTGAGCTGGTGCCGGTCGAGGTGAAGGCGTTGCTGCGGCATCACGGTGGTCTGGCGACGGCCGTGGTGGACCAGAACAAGCGGGGCACGCGGCCGTTGCAGGAGACGCGGCCGGCGCATTTCGGGTTGCCGAAGTCGTCGGTGGCGGTGACGGAGCAGCAGGTCCAGGGTGTGGAAGAGGATCTGGGGTACCGGCTGCCGGGCGCGTACCGGTCGTTCCTGAAGGCGGCGGGTGGTTGTGCGCCGGTGGGTGCCGCGTTGGACGCCGAGCTGGGTCTGCTGGTGGACCAGCCGTTCTTCACGGTGCGTGACGAGGCCGCGGTCAACGACCTGGTGTATGTGAACAAGTGCCTGCGGGACCATCTGACCAAGGATTACCTGGGGGTCGGGTTCGTGCAGGGCGGTCTGGTGGCCGTGAAGGTGAAGGGCGACGGGGCCGGGTCGGTCTGGTTCTGCGCGTATGACGATGCCCGGGATCAGGACGCGTGGCCGCCGGCGGAGCGGGTGCAGCGGCTGTTGTTGCCGTGCGGTGAGGACTTCGACCAGTTCCTGTCGCGGCTCGCGGGTAATCCGCCGGAGCTGGAGACGGTGGCGAATCTGATGGTGGACGGCGGTTTCGCGCGTGCCGTTCCCGTCTCTTCGGTGGGGGAGTGAGCGTCCGATGGTGACCTTCGCGCAGGCGCAGGAGCGCGCCGAGGAATGGATCAACGGGGACGTGCCCGGCTATCAGCACCGTGAGGTGCGGGTGCGGGAGTTCGAGCTGGGGTTCGTGGTGTGGGCCGAGGACCGCGCCGACGGTCCGCGTTCGGACGGGGGCGCGCAGCGGCTCGTCATCGCGCGGGACAGCGGGGAGGCGACGCTGTGGCCCGGGCTGCCGGTGGGTGAGGTGATCCGTCGGTACGAGGAGGAGTACGGGGTGCCGGAGGTGGTGCCGGAAGCGGCGCCGGTGCCTCCGGCGCGGGTGGATCTGAATCAGACGTCGTTCTTGTTGAGCCCGCCGGAGTGGCTCCAGGAGGCGGCGGACCGGATGGGGATTCCGGACCGGCGGAACGGTACGTCGGGCGGTGCGTCCGGGGGTACCTCGGGCGGTGCGTCCGGCGGTGTGGCCGGTGGCGCGTCGGGTTCCGGGGTCGGTGGTACGTCCGGTGGGGCGGCCGCCGCGGTGTCCGGTGGGGCGTCCGGTGGGGTTTCGGATGCGCGCGGGAACGCGGACGCGCACGGTGCGTCGGCCGCGCCGGGGGCGCACGCCGCGTCGGCGGCTCCCGGCGGGGGTACGCCGTGGCCCGCGGCCGGTGGTGCGGACGACGACGTACAGGACGCGGCGCCGCAGGACAGCGTTCCGGGTCCGCCTCCGGGGGCGACCCCGTGGGCCGGGACCGACACCAACGCGGAGGCGGGCGAGGACCGTTCGGTGCCGTTGCCCGCGACCGTGTTCGCGCCGCCGCTGAGCGGCCTCGGCGACCTGAGGGACGAGGACACTCCGCCGCCGGCCGCGACGCCGGACGCCAAGACGGCGCTGATGTCGGGCGGCAGCGGGCTTCCGCGTACGACGGTGGCGCCGGCCCTCGACGACGCGGTGCCCGCTGCTCCGCAGGGCCCCGTCACGCCGCCCCCGGGCCCCGGTGCTCCGCGGGTTCCCTCCGGGCCGTCGGCGGCCCAGGGTCCCGGTGCGCCGGAGGGTGCGGCCCCGAGTGCGCCTTCGTACGGCTATCCGCAGGGTCCCGGCGCGGCCCCGAGTGCGCCTTCGTACGGCTATCCGCAAGGTCCCGGCGCGGTTCCGGGGACGCCGCCGCCCGGTGCCCCGCAGGCTCCCGGTGCTCCGCACGCTCCGGGTGCTCCGCAGGCTCCGACGGGTTCGCCCGTTCCGGGGCGGCCGCTCGCGCCGAACGCCGGTGACATCGCCGACGCCGCGACCAGCAAGGCGGCGCCGCCTCGGGGTGCGCGCGCGGGTGCGCCGCGTCCGCCGGGCGCGCCGGGGGTTCCGGGTGCGCCTGGAACGCCGGGTGCGCCCGGTGCCATGCCTCCGGCGTCCGGGCCCGGTGCTCCGGGTACGCCCGCGGGCGGGTACGTGCCGACGCAGCTCGTCTCGCAACTGGGTCCGGACGGGCCCGAGGGCCTCGCGGGCCCGAATCCGCCGAGCGCGCCCGGTACGCCGAACCCTCCGGGCGGTACGCCGCCCGGGGGTGTCCATCACGCGGCCACGATGTTCGCCGACCCGGGCCGGCCCGGTGCCGGCCCCGGCGCGCCCCAGCCCCCCGGTCCGCCCGGCGCTCCGGGCCGTCCGGGCGTCCCGAACCCTCCGGGCCCGCCCGGTGCTCCCGGTCAGCCGGGTGCTCCCGGCGCGCCCGGTGCCCCGAACACTCCGGGCGGTACGCCTCCCGGTGGCGTCCATCACGCGGCCACCATGCTCGCCGGTCCCTCGGTGGGCGGCCCGGGCGCGCCGCTTCCGCCGCCGGGTGCCCCCGGTGCCCCGGGCATGCCTCCGGGCGCACCCGGTGCTCCTGGAGCCCCCGGTGGCCCCGGTGGTGTGCACCACGCCGAGACGATGCTGGCCGGTCCCCCGGTCGGCGGTCCCGGTCTGCCCCCGCCGGGTGCTCCCGGTGCTCCGGGCATGCCTGCCGGTACGCCTCCGGGTGTGCCGCAGGGCTGGCCGCCGCCCCAGCCGGGACAGGCCATGGCGCCGCAGCCGATGCCCGGTCAGCCGATGCCGCCGCAGCCGATGCCCGGTCAGCAGCCCCCGGCGTACGGCTATCCGCCAACCGGTCAGCCGACCGTCGGTCCCGGCTACCAGGCCGTGCTGCGCTACCGCGCCCAGGACGGTTCCGAGCAGCAGCTCATCCGGCGTTCGGCGCCGGGCACCCCGCACCCGGAGTGGCAGATCCTGCACGAGCTGCGCGCCATGAACGTGCCGCCGCAGCAGGTGCTGGAGCTGCACACGGAGTTGGAGTCGTGCGAGCTGCCGGGTGCGTACTGTGCGCGGATGATCCGGGAGAGCTGGCCGCAGGCGCGGATCACCAGCATCGCCACGTACGGCACGGATCACGCGAGCCGTCAGCAGGGCATGCAGGAACTCCTCGCGCACCAGGGCGAGTTGCATCAGGTGGCGGACGGTCCGGCGCGGCCGGGTCCGGTGCGGTCGCCGCTGCCGCCGGTGCCGCCGGCGCAGCCGATCCCGCCGGAGGCGATCGCGCAGGAGCTGGCGGCCGCCTTCGGTCCCGGTGTCTTCCACTTCGACCAGGCCGCGGTGTCCCGGCAGGGGGTGCCGCCGATCGTGGCGCACACCCTGGTGGTGGCCGGTCTGCCGGTCGACATGGGCCCGTTCTTCTGGGCGCAGGCCCAGCCGGGCCGTCCGGTGCCGACCCTGGCGGAGCTGGCGCAGGAGCGCGGGGTGCAGCCGGGCCCGGACGCGGGTTCGTACCTCGTGATGGGAAGCGACTTCGGCAAGGCGATCTGCGTCCAGTACGGCACGGCGAACATCGTCGCCGTGCCGGTGGAGGCGGGGCCGGGCGGTGCGCCCGTATCGCCGCAGTTCGTGAACACGGGGCTGCCCGAGTTCGCGCGCTGTCTCGCACTGCTGGGCCGGATGTGGCGCCTGCGGTTCGGTCTCAACCAGGAGCAGGCGGGCCGCTGGACGGTCGACTTCCAGGCGCAGCTCGCCTCCCTCGATCCGGCGGCGCTCGGCTCTCCGGAGAGCTGGTGGTCGGTGCTGCTGGAGCAGATGTGGGACGGGTTGTTGTAGGACGAAGCTGAGGGAATCCAAGGGTCGGGCCCGGTCGAATGACCGGGCCCGACCCTTTTGCGTGCGCACGCTGAACCGTTCCGACCGTGACGGGCAGGCGGAGTGTCGCGTTATGAACACTTACGCCCGATCCATCAAGATGTGCGCGAAATCTTCATTTCGTGTACGGCATTCTGTGTAGACGTTCTGTGTACGGCGTTCTGTGTACGGCAATCCGTTTTATGACGTTCCGTTGAGAACGTTCCGTGTATGGCGTTCCGTGTATGGCGGAGAGGGGTTCCACGATGAGCACGATGGGCAGCGCACCGGTGTCGCCGCACGGCTTCGTGCCCGTACGGCGTGGCTACCGTCCCGAGCAGGTCGACGCGTATGCCGCGGCCCTCTCGCGGGATCGCGACGCCGCCTGGGAGCGGGCCGCGCGGCTGACCGTGCTGGCGAGGGAGATGGAGGGGGAGGCGCTGCGGCTGCGCGAGACGGTGGCGGGGCTGGCTCCGCAGGGGTACGAGTCGCTCGGCGAGCGGGCGCGGCGGATCTTCGAGCTGGGGCAGGAGGAGGCCGAGGCCGTACGGGAGTCCGCGCGGCGGGAGGCCCGGGACGTCGTCGAGGAGGCGGAGGCCGAGGGGCGGCGGGTGCGGGAGGCCGCGCAGGCGTATGCCGACGAGGTGTGCGAGGAGGCGGAGGAGCGGATCCGTACGCGGCTGCTCGCGGCCCGGGCCGAGGCGGACGACCTGCGGATCTCGGCGCGGCGCGAGGTGAAGGAGGGGCGCGGCGAGGCGCTGGCGGCGCTGCGGGAGGTGCGGCAGCGCACGGAGGCGCTGCTCGCCGAGCAGGAGAAGGAGCACGCGGAGCGCGGGCAGCGGGCGGAGCGGGAGGCGGCCGAGCGGGCGGCGGCGCTCGACGCGCACCACGCGGAGCGGGTGGTGCGCGCCGAGGCCGCGCTGGCCGAGGCCGAACGGGCCCTGGTGGAGGCGGCGGAGTCGGCCCGGCAGGCGCAGCAGGACGCGGAGGAGCGGGCCCGGGTGCTGCTCGCCGAGGCCCGCGTCCATGCGGACCGCGTCGCCCGTGAGACGGAGCGGGTGCTGCGGGATCACGGCGAGCAGTGGGACTGCGTACGGGCCCATATGGACCACGTACGCAGCAGCCTCACCGCACTGACGGGGCGGGCCCCGGCGGAGTGGGCCGAGGGCCTTTGACGCTCAGCCGCCCGAGGCCCTTGCGCTCACCCGCCGAGGGCCCGTGATGCCCGTCCGCCGAAGGTTCTTGGGCGCTCATCCGCTCCTGCGCACCGCCCCCGCCAGGATCCATCCCTCGACGGCTTCGTACTGCCTGCGCTGTGCCTCCGCCTTTTGCCGGCCCGAGAGCAGCGTGCCGAGCCAGCCGAGGAGGAAGCCGAGGGGGATGGTGGCCAGGCCCGTCGTCGTGAACGGGAACCAGTTGAAGTCGGCGTCGGGGAAGGCGGCGGCGGGTGAACCGGTGACCAGGTTGGTGCCCGGCAGCAGCAGGACCACGGACAGGGTGCCGCCGATCAGGGTGCAGAGCAGGCCGGTTCGGGTGTAGCGGCGCCAGAAGAGGCCGTAGACCAGGGCCGGCGCGATGGCGGACGCGCCGATGCAGAACGACAGGGTGACCAGCGGCTGCAGACTGCGGTGGTGGACGAGGGTGGCCAGCAGGATCGTCGGTACGCCCACCGCCAGCGCCGACAGGCGGGCCAGGGTCATCTCGCGGCGCGGCGACATCTCCTGCACCCGCGCGGCGAACACGTCGTGGGCGAGGGAGTTGGCGCAGGCGAGGATCATCCCGGCGACCGAGGCGAGCAGGGTGAGGAAGAGCGCGGTGGTCACGGTGGTGAACAGGAGTGTCTCCGCCGACGACACGTCCGGGCCGAACGCCGCCCGCGAGCCCAGCAGGTAGGCCGTGTTGCCCTGTGGGTCGGCGGCGGCGATGGCTTCGCGGCCGACCAGCGCCGTCGCGCCGAAGCCGACGACGGTGATGACGAGCACGAACAGCGCCACCGCGGGCACCGCCCAGGACATCGACCGCCGCACCTGACGTGCGCTGTTGGCGGTGTACATGCGCATGGTGACGTGCGGGAGGCAGCCGCCGCCCAGGACGACCGTCAGCTCCGTAGTGATCATGTCGAGGCGCGGGTTGGGCCCGCCGGCGAACTCGAGCCCGGAGCGCAGGAACGCCGGTCCCGCGCCGCTGTGTGCCGCCGCGGCCGAGAACAGGGCGCCCGGGTCCCAGTCGAAGCGGTGCAGGATGAGCACGGCGACGACGGCGCCGGAACCGAGCAGCATGACGATCTTCATGATCTGGATGAGGGCGGTGCCTTTCATACCGCCGATCGCCGCGTAGCTGATCATCAGCGCGCCGAGGCCGATGATGCAGCCGGTCTTCAGGGTGTCGTTGGAGAAGCCGAGGATGAACGACAGCAGGTCGCCCGTTCCGGCCAGTTGGACGAGCATCAGCGGCAGCAGCGCGGCGATGGTGACGACGCACGCGGTGACGCGTACCGCCCGTCCGGGCATGCGCCGGGCGAGAGCGTCCCCCATGGTGAACTGGCCCGCGTTGCGCAGGGGTTCGGCCAGCAGGAACATCAGCAGCATGAGGGACAGGGCCGTGCTGAGGGCGAGTACGACACCGTCGTAGCCGGTGAGGGCGATGACTCCGCCGGTGCCGAGGACGGTCGCGGCGGAGATGTAGTCGCCCGCGATGGCGAGGCCGTTGCGCATCGGGGACAGGGAGCCGTAGCCCGTGTAGAACTCTTCGAGGTCGTCGCGGTCGGGCCCGGTCATCACGCACAGCAGGAGCGTGATGGTGGCGACGGTCGTGAACGCCACGAGCGACATCGCCTGCGCGGAACTGCTGAATCCGGTGAAGGCGGGTGCGGCGTGTTGTGTGCTGCTCGTGCTCATCGTGCGGCCTCCCGCTGGGCGTCCAGGTCGGCCTGCTTGCGGATGCGGTCGGCGATCGGGTCGACGGTGTGCTGTGCCGTGTACTCGTACAGGGCGATCGCCAGACCGGTGACGGGTACTTGGAGCAGTCCGAGCAGCAGTCCCAGGGACAGGCCGCCGGAGACGGTGCGGGTCATGAAGGACGGGGCGAACGCGGACAGGAGCAGGAAGAGCATGAAGTAGCCGAGCGCGGTGAGCGTGGCCACGCGGCGCTGCCAGCGGTAGGCGCCGCGCAGGAGCCGCAGGTCGCTGTGGTGGCCGAGGGCCGCTCGGCGCGGCTGCCGCTGCCGGGCGGGTTCGGACGGTTGCGGCTGCCAGGGGTAAGTGGCGTAGGAGGGGGACGAGTTGGCCGGAGGATCGAGGTGGGCGTGGTGCGGTGGGGTGGAGTAGGTGTGGTGCGGTGGAACGGGATACGACGGGGACGGGTCGTAGGACATCCCGGTTCTCCTTGCGTGGCTCGGGTCCGGTGCGGGACCGCAGGGAGCGGGGGGCGGTGGCGACGCACGCTACTCGGAGGTGTCGGGGCGTGCGGGCTTTTCACCAAACTGAGTGGTCGGTATGCGCTTACTTCGCTGACGTCGGGTGTTACCCGCGTTTACCCCTGAGCTGTGCGCTCGCTGTGCGGCCGAGCCGTGCACCCGCTGTGCGGCCGAGCCGGCACCCGCTGTGCGGCTGAGCCGTGCACCCGCTGTGCGGCCCGGCGGCCGGGCCGTCCCCTGGCGTGGCCGAGTGTGCGTCCAGGCCTGATCCGCCGGACGGGCCTCAGCGGGCCGTATCGTCTTCGGCCGGCTGGGTCTTCAGCACCGGAAAGCGCCGCGGTGCCAGCACCAGCAGCACCAGGAACGCCAGCGCCGCCGCACCCGCCGCCCCCAGATACACCGCGTGGACCGCGTCCGCGATCGCCCGGCGCGTCGACTCCGGGGCGGTGCCGGCGTCCAGGGCCCGGGTCACCGAGTCGAGGTCGCTCGCGCCGCCCAGCCGCGCGGCCAGCACCCCGTTGGCGATCGCGCCGAAGACCGACGCGCCGATGGTCTGGCCGGTCTGGCGGCAGAACAGTACGGACGCGGTGGTCGTGCCGCGTTCCGCCCAGCCGACGGTCGACTGGACGCCGACGATCAGCGGGAGCTGGAAGAGGCCCAGCGCGGCGCCGAGCAGCAGCATCAGGAGGGCCGGCTGCCAGGCGGCGCCCGGGTACGGAAGGAAGGGGAACGCCAGCAGGATCAGGGCAGCCGCGCCGATGCCCAGCAGCGCCGTGTTGCGGAAGCCGATCCGCCGGTAGACGTGCTGGCTCAGCGCGGCCGACACCGGCCAGCTCAGCGTCCATACGGAGAGCACGAATCCGGCGGCCACCGGGGCCAGGCCGAGGACCGACTGGGCGTACGTGGGCAGGAACACGCTCGGTGCCACCATCAGCAGCCCCAGCGCGCCGAGGGCGAGATTGACCGCGGCGATCGTCCGGCGACGCCACACCCACCCGGGGATGATCGGCTCGGCCGCCCGGCGCTCGACCAGGACCACGAGCGCCGCCAGCGCGAGTCCCGTACCGGACAGGGCGATCGAGGGCGTCGACAGCCACGGCCACGCCACCCCGCCCTGCACCAGGGCCGTGATCAGGACGCCGCCGCAGGCGAACACCGCCAGCGCGCCCGCCCAGTCGACGCGCGGGCGGGTACCGGACGGTTTCCGCTCCGGTTCGTGCAGGTAGCGGACGATCAGCCACAGGGCGACCGCGCCGATCGGCAGGTTGACCAGGAAGATCCAGCGCCAGTCCGCGTACGCCGCCAGCACCCCGCCGATGCCCGGTCCGGCGACCGCCGCCACCGCCCACACCGTGGACAGCCTGGCCTGGATCCTCGGGCGCTCCTTCAGCGGGTACAGGTCCGCGGCGAGCGTCTGCACCGTGCCCTGCAACGCGCCGCCACCCAGGCCCTGCACGATCCGGAAGGCGATCAGCGCGGCCATGTTCCAGGCGGTGGCGCAGAGCAGGGAGCCGGCGAGGAACAGGGCGGCGCCCACGACGAGCACCGGCTTGCGGCCGAAGGTGTCGGAGAGTTTGCCGTAGACGGGGAGCGTGACCGTCACGGCGAGCAGATAGCCGGAGAACAGCCAGGAGAAGACCGAGAAGCCGCCGAGGTCACCGACGATCTGCGGTACGGCGGTCGAGACGATCGTCGAGTCGAGCGCGGCCAGCGCCATGGAGAGCATGAGGGCGGCGACGACGGGCCCGCGCCTGTCGGTACCGGGGGGTCGAGCCGTCTCGCGCAGTGCGGGTCTGGTGTCGTCCACCGAATTCCTTTCCCCCTGCATCCATCCGCCGCCCACACCCTCTCACTTGACCCTCACGCCACGGGAGGGTGGAGCTTGGATGGGCCGGAGGGTGGAGTCGACCCCGAGAACCGGTCCACCTCACGGTGGACTGCCCCTAGGGGGACCTCCTTACTAGGTCCCGGGGAGGGTTCGTTCCGCCGGAGGAGGAGAAGGACCGGCCCGGTCCTTAGCCTGGCTTTATGCGGTCGGGGCGTACGGGGGTCGTACGGACCGCAGCTCCGGGGGTGGGGTTTACCCCCGGAAAAGACTGCGCTGCGCACCAGCGCGCCACACCACCTCCCGGCGCCAGACTCAACGGCGTAGCGCAGCACACCGCAGGTCGTCCGCTGACCGGCCCGCGCGCACTTCTTCGCATCTGCTGACCGACATAGGAGAGTTGCCGTGACATCGGCTGTGACCATTCCCAGGCACGGGGGCACTGGAGGGCGTACGGCCGTTGCCGCGCGAGCTCGGCAGGTCGTCAAGGCGTACGGGTCCGGAGAGACCCGTGTCGTCGCTCTCGACCACGTCGACGTGGACATCGCTCGCGGCCAGTTCACCGCGATCATGGGCCCCTCGGGGTCCGGCAAGTCCACCCTGATGCACTGCCTCGCCGGGCTCGACACCGTCACCAGCGGTCAGATCTTCCTCGACGAGACCGAGATCACCGGCCTCAAGGACAAGAAGCTCACGCGGCTGCGCCGGGACCGGATCGGCTTCATCTTCCAGGCGTTCAACCTGCTGCCGACGCTGAACGCGCTGGAGAACATCACGCTGCCCATGGACATAGCGGGCCGTAAGCCGGACAAGGGCTGGCTGAGCCAGGTCGTCGAGACCGTCGGGCTCGGCGAGCGCCTCAGGCACCGGCCCACCCAGCTGTCCGGCGGCCAGCAGCAGCGCGTCGCCGTGGCGCGGGCCCTCGCGGCCCGCCCCGAGATCATCTTCGGCGACGAGCCCACCGGAAACCTCGACTCCCGTGCGGGAGCGGAGGTACTGGGCTTCCTGCGCCGCTCCGTGGCCGAGCTGGGCCAGACCATCGTGATGGTCACCCACGACCCGGTGGCCGCCTCGTACGCGGACCGGGTGCTGTACCTGGCCGACGGCCGCATCGTCGACGAGATGTACGAGCCCACCGCCGACGCCGTTCTCGACCGCATGAAGGACTTCGACGCGCGGGGGCGTACGTCATGACCGTGCTGAAGACCTCGATGCGCAACTTCTTCGCGCACAAGGGGCGGATGGCCCTGTCGGCCGTCGCGGTGCTGCTGTCGGTGGCCTTCGTCTGCGGCACGCTGGTGTTCACCGACACCATGAACACCACGTTCGACAAGCTGTTCGCGGCCACCTCCTCCGACGTGACCGTCACACCGAAGGCGGCCAAGAGCGACGAGGACCCGCAGAGCGGCAGGCCCGAGTCGATGCCCGCCTCGGCCCTGACCCGGGCCGGGAAGGCCGAGGGCGTCAAGTCCGCCGAGGGCGCCGTCAGTTCGATGAACGTGACCGTCGTCAACAGCGACAACAAGAACATGGGGTCCACCACCGGCGCCCCGACGATCGCGGGCAACTGGACGAAGAACGACCTGCGTTCGATGCAGATCACCTCAGGTCACGCCCCGCGCGGTCCGACCGAGGTCATGGTCGACGCCGACACCGCCGACAAGCACCACCTGAAGCTCGGCGACGAACTGCGCACCATCGCGGTGACGGGCGACTTCCGCGCGAAGATCGCCGGCATCGCCACCTTCAAGGTGACCAACCCCGGTGCCGCCGTCGTCTACTTCGACACCGCCACCTCGCAGCGTGAACTGCTCGGCGCCACCGGCCGGTTCACCCACATCAACGTCACGGCCGCGGCCGGCGTCGGCGACGAGCAGCTCAAGCGGAACGTCGCCGACGCACTCGGCGCCGGCGCGTACACGGTGCGGACGCAGAAGGAGACCGCCGACGAGAACCGCAAGGGCATCAACGGGTTCATGGGCGTCATCAAGTACGCCATGCTCGGCTTCGCCGGCATCGCGTTCCTGGTCGGCATCTTCCTGATCATCAACACCTTCTCGATGCTGGTGGCCCAGCGCACCCGCGAGATCGGCCTGATGCGGGCGATCGGTTCCTCCCGCGGGCAGGTCAACCGGTCCGTCCTCGTCGAGGCGCTGCTGCTCGGCGTCGTCGGCTCCCTCCTCGGGGTCGCCGCGGGCGTCGGCATCGCGGTCGGCCTGATGAAGGTCATGTCGTCGATGGGCATGGACCTGTCGACCCGGGATCTGACGGTGAAGGCGACGACCCCGGTGGCCGGCCTGCTGCTCGGCATCGTCGTCACCGTCCTCTCCGCCTACCTCCCCGCCCGACGCGCGGGCAAGGTCTCCCCGATGGCCGCGCTGCGCGACGCCGGCACCCCGGCGGACGGCAAGGCGGGTCTCGTACGCGGCCTGATCGGTCTGGTCCTCACGGGCGCCGGCACCTTCGCGCTCTACGCGGCGGCCACCGCCGACAAGGCGAGCGACGGTTCGCTGGTGCTCGGCCTGGGCGTCGTCCTGACCCTGATCGGCTTCGTGATCATCGGCCCGCTGCTCGCGGGCGTCGTGGTCCGTGTCATCAGCGCGGTGCTGCTGCGCGCCTTCGGCTCCGTGGGACGCATGGCCGAGCGCAACGCCCTGCGCAACCCGCGGCGTACGGGGGCCACCGGTGCGGCCCTGATGATCGGCCTCGCGCTGGTCGCCTGCCTCTCCGTGGTCGGCTCCTCGATGGTCGCCTCGGCGACCGACGAACTCGACAGGACCGTCGGCGCGGACTTCATCGTCCAGGGCAACCAGCGGATCGTCGCCCAGGCCGAGAAGGCCATGCAGGCCACCCCGGGTCTGGCGCACGTCACCCGCTACAAGGATCTGAAAGCCGAGCTGACCACGCCGGACGGCAAGGTCGACGGCTCCGGGATCACCGCGGCCGACCCCTCCTACGCCGAGGACCTGCACCGCAAGACGACCGCGGGCGAGCTGACGGCGGCGTACGGCAAGGACGCGATGTCGGTGGGTTCGGACTACGCCAAGAAGCACGGGGTGAAGGTCGGCGACACCGTCTCGGTCGCCTTCACCGGTGGCAGCACGGCCAGGCTGAAGGTCGCGGCGATCACGGACGACGACGTCGCGATCGACCAGGGCGCGCGCTACATGTCCATCGAGACCATGAAGAAGTACGTGCCGGCCGGCAAGATCCCGCCGAACCAGATCATGTTCGGCGAGGCGAAGAAGGGCCAGGAGAAGCAGGCGTACGCGGCGCTGAAGAAGGCCATGGAGCCCTACCCGCAGTACCAGGTCCGCGACCAGACCGACTACAAGCAGGAACTGAAGGATCAGGTCGGCCAGCTCCTGAACATGGTCTACGGCCTGCTGGCCCTCGCGATCATCGTGGCGGTCCTCGGCGTGATCAACACCCTCGCCCTGTCGGTGGTGGAGCGGACACGTGAGATCGGTCTGATGCGGGCCATCGGCCTCTCCCGGCGCCAGCTGCGCCGCATGATCCGCCTGGAGTCGGTGGTGATCGCGCTGTTCGGCGCGCTGCTCGGCCTCGGCCTGGGCATGGGCTGGGGCACCACCGCCCAGAAGCTCCTGGCGCTGGAGGGCCTGAACGTCCTGGAGATCCCCTGGCCGACGATCATCGGGGTGTTCATCGGCTCGGCCTTCGTGGGCCTGTTCGCCGCACTGATCCCGGCGTTCCGGGCAGGCCGGATGAACGTCCTGAACGCGATCGCCACCGAGTAGCCTCCGGCGGTTGTGGCCGTGGCCCTGGCCGCGGTCGCGGTCGCGGACGGGGACGGGGGAACGGGGGACGGGCCCGGTTCCGGAGGCACATCGCCTGCGGAACCGGGCCCGCCGCCGTCCCTCACCCGTCACAAGGTGAGCGGACGTTGTCCACAGCCCCGCGCATGCCGGCGCGGGGCGTCGTACGCTGGAGAACCCCCGGCCCGTGAGACGTGTCGGGCCCTTCGCGTTGCCCTCTCCTCGGGATGGAACCCTTCATGAGCCTGCACGGTCTGCTCGACGCCGTCGCCAAGGACGCCGCACTCGCCGAAGCGGTGCAGGCCGCCACCGACGGCAACCGCATGCACGTCGACCTGGTCGGACCTCCGGCCGCGCGCCCCTTCACCGTCGCCGCGCTCGCCCGGGACACCGGCCGTACGGTCCTCGCGGTGACGGCGACCGGACGGGAGGCCGAGGACCTGGCGGCGGCCCTGCGCTCCCTGCTCCCGCCGGACCGCGTCGTGGAGTACCCGTCGTGGGAGACGCTTCCGCACGAGCGGCTGAGCCCGCGCAGCGACACCGTCGGACGCCGTCTCGCCGTGCTGCGCCGCCTCGCCCACCCGCGCGCCGACGACCCCGAGACCGGCCCGGTCTCGGTCGTCGTGGCGCCGATCCGCTCCGTGCTCCAGCCGCAGGTCAAGGGCCTGGGCGACCTGGAGCCGGTGGCGCTGCGCACAGGGCAGACGGCCGACCTCGGCACGATCGTGGAGGCGCTGTCCGCGGCCGCGTACGCGCGGGTCGAGCTGGTCGAGAAGCGCGGCGAGTTCGCCGTACGAGGCGGCATCCTCGACGTGTTCCCGCCCACCGAGGAGCACCCGCTGCGCGTGGAGTTCTGGGGCGACGACGTCGAGGAGATCCGTTACTTCAAGGTCGCCGACCAGCGGTCCCTCGAAGTCGCCGAGCACGGCCTGTGGGCGCCGCCCTGCCGCGAGCTGCTGCTCACGGACGACGTACGGGAGCGGGCCGCCGCCCTGGCCGAGGCCCACCCGGAGCTGGGCGAGCTGCTCGGCAAGATCGCCGAGGGCATCGCCGTGGAGGGCATGGAGTCCCTGGCGCCCGTCCTCGTCGACGACATGGAACTGCTCATCGACGTCCTGCCGAAGGGCTCGATGGCCGTCGTGTGCGACCCGGAGCGGGTGCGGACGCGGGCGGCCGACCTGGTGGCCACCAGTCAGGAGTTCCTCCAGGCGTCCTGGGCCGCGACCGCGGGCGGCGGCGAGGCCCCCATCGACGTCGACGCGGCCTCCCTGTGGGCCATCGCGGACGTCCGGGACCGGGCCCGCGAGCTGGAGATGATGTGGTGGTCGGTGTCGCCGTTCGCCGCGGACGACGAACTCGACGCGGACACCCTGAAGCTCGGCATGCACGCCCCCGAGAGCTACCGCGGCGACACCGCGAAGGCGCTGGCCGACACCAAGGGCTGGCTCGCGGACGGCTGGCGCACGGTGTACGTCACCGAGGGCCACGGCCCGGCGGCCCGTACGGTCGAGGTGCTGGGCGGCGAGGGCATCGCGGCCCGCCTGGACCCGGACCTGGCCGAGATCAGCCCCTCCCTCGTGCACGTCGCCTGCGGCTCCATCGACTACGGCTTCGTGGATCCGCGGCTCGGACTCGCTGTCCTCACCGAGACGGACCTCTCCGGCCAGCGCTCGGTGTCCAAGGACGGCGCGCGCATGCCGGCCCGGCGCCGCAAGACCATCGACCCGCTGACCCTCGAAGCGGGCGACTACATCGTCCACGAGCAGCACGGCGTCGGCCGCTACATCGAGATGGTGCAGCGGACCGTGCAGGGCGCGACCCGCGAGTATCTGGTGGTGGAGTACGCGCCGGCCAAGCGCGGCCAGCCCGGCGACCGCCTCTACATCCCGACCGACCAGCTGGAGCAGATCACCAAGTACGTCGGCGGCGAGGCCCCCACCCTGCACCGCCTGGGCGGCGCGGACTGGACGAAGACCAAGGCGCGCGCCAAGAAGGCGGTCAAGGAGATCGCGGCGGACCTGATCAAGCTGTACAGCGCGCGCATGGCGGCTCCCGGGCACGCGTTCGGTTCGGACACGCCGTGGCAGCGCGAGCTGGAGGACGCGTTCCCGTACGCGGAGACCCCCGACCAGCTGACGACGATCGCCGAGGTCAAGGAGGACATGGAGAAGACGGTCCCGATGGACCGCCTGATCTGCGGCGACGTGGGTTACGGCAAGACGGAGATCGCGGTCCGGGCGGCCTTCAAGGCGGTGCAGGACGGCAAGCAGGTCGCGGTCCTCGTCCCGACGACGCTGCTGGTGCAGCAGCACTTCGGGACGTTCGGCGACCGCTACTCGCAGTTCCCGGTGAACGTCCGCGCGCTGTCCCGCTTCCAGACGGACACGGAGGCCAAGGCCACCCTGGAGGGCCTGCGCGAGGGCTCGGTGGACGTCGTCATCGGTACCCACCGCCTGTTCTCGTCGGAGACGAAGTTCAAGGACCTGGGCCTGGTCATCGTCGACGAGGAGCAGCGCTTCGGCGTCGAGCACAAGGAGCAGCTGAAGAAGCTGCGCGCGAACGTCGACGTCCTCACGATGTCGGCCACCCCCATCCCCCGTACGTTGGAGATGGCGGTCACGGGCATCCGCGAGATGTCCACGATCACCACCCCGCCGGAGGAGCGGCACCCGGTGCTGACCTTCGTGGGCCCGTACGAGGAGCGGCAGATCGGCGCGGCCATCCGCCGCGAACTGCTGCGCGAGGGCCAGGTCTTCTACATCCACAACCGGGTGGAGTCGATCGACCGGGCCGCGGCGAGGCTGCGCGAGATCGTCCCCGAGGCCCGTATCGCCACGGCCCACGGCCAGATGTCGGAACAGACGCTGGAGCAGGTGGTCGTCGACTTCTGGGAGAAGAAGTACGACGTGCTCGTGTCCACGACGATCGTGGAATCGGGCATCGACATCTCGAACGCGAACACGCTGATCGTGGAGCGCGGCGACAACTTCGGCCTGTCACAGCTGCACCAGCTGCGAGGCCGGGTGGGCCGAGGCCGTGAGCGGGGCTACGCGTACTTCCTCTACCCGCCGGAGAAGCCGCTGACGGAGACGGCCCACGAACGCCTGGCCACCATCGCCCAGCACACGGAGATGGGCGCGGGCATGTACGTGGCGATGAAGGACCTGGAGATCCGCGGCGCGGGCAATCTGCTCGGCGGCGAGCAGTCGGGCCACATCGCGGGCGTCGGCTTCGACCTGTACGTACGCATGGTCGGCGAGGCGGTCGCGGACTACCGCGCGTCGCTGGAGGGCGGCGTGGAGGAGGAGCCGCCGCTCGAGGTCAAGATCGAACTGCCGGTCGACGCACACGTCCCGCACGACTACGCGCCGGGCGAGCGGCTGCGGCTCCAGGCCTACCGGGCGATCGCCTCCGTGAACACGGAGGAGGACATCAAGTCCGTACGGGAGGAACTCGTCGACCGCTACGGCAAGTTGCCCGAGCCGGTGGAGAACCTGCTCCTGGTCGCGGGCCTGCGCATGCACGCGCGCGCGTGCGGGGTCGGCGAGATCGTGCTCCAGGGCAACAACATCCGCTTCGCGCCGGTGGAGCTGCGGGAGTCGCAGGAACTGAGGCTGAAGCGGCTGTACCCCGGCACGGTCATCAAGCCGGCCGCGCACCAGGTGCTGGTGCCGCGCCCCAAGACGGCGAAGGTGGGCGGGAAGCCGCTGGTCGGGCGGGAACTGCTGGGCTGGACCGGGGAGTTCTTGACTACGATCCTTGGCTCGTAGGGGGCGGTGTGCTGGGTGGTGAGGTGTGCGGGTGGGTGAGGTGTGCTGGTCGGTGAGGCGTGCGGATAGGTGAGCTGGGGAGGGCGACGGGGGCCACGCCGCGCGCCCTGCGCCACTACGAGCGGGCGGGTCTCATCGCGTCGCGGCGCGCCGCCAACGGCTACCGCGTGTACGACGAGGGGACCGTCACGCGCGTACGCAACATCCGCCACCTCCTGGCCGCGGGCCTCACCCTCGACGACGTACGCGTCTTCCTGCCCTGCCTGGACGGCGACATGACCGCCGGCCCCGCCTCCGCCAGGGCGCTCGGGGTCGCGCGCGAACGTCTGGCCGTCATCGACGAGCGCATCGCGGCCCAGCTGGCGGTGCGGGAACGGCTGGCGGCGGCCCTACGGGAGGCGGGGGCCGTGCGCGGTGGCGGTGGCGGTGGCGGTGGCGGTGGGTGAGTCTCCCGCGTGAGGACGGTGGAGTGGTGGAGTGCTCGCGTGTGGACGGTGGAGTGGCGGAGTGCTCGGGTGAGGACGGCGGAGCGGTGGAGTGCTCGCGTGAGGACGGTGGGGTGCTCAGGTGAGGACGGCGCCGCCGTCCACGGGTAGGACGACGCCGGTGACGAAGGAGGCGTCGGGCGCGGCGAGTCGGGTGATCGCCCAGGCCACTTCCTCGGGGCGGCCGATGCGGCCCAGCGGAGTGTGCGCGAGCTGCCACTCGCGGATCGCCGCGCTCTGCTCCGGGGTGAAACCGGAGTGCCGGCCGATGGGGGTCGCGATGGCGCCGGGCGCGACGGCCGAGACCCGGATGCCGCGCGGTGCGAGCTCCACGGCCCAGCTGCGGGTGAGGAGTTCGAGTGCGGTCTTGGTGGCGGCATAGAGGGAGTTGCCGGGCCAGGCGCGCTGCCCGACGGACGTACTGACGTTGACGATCACGCCCCGGCTCTCGGTGAGAGCGGGGAGCGCGGCCTGCGTCAGGAGGACGGGCGCGATGAGGTTCGTGGCGAGCAGCGGTTCGATGGACGTACGGGTGTAGGTCGCCAGGGATTCGGTGCCGACGATCGCCGCGTTGTTGACGAGGACGTCCAGGCGTCCGTGGGTGTCGAGGACGGTGTCGATGATGCGGGCGGGGGCGTCCTCGGCGGTGACGTCGGCGGGGAGCGGGGTGATTCCGGGGTGCCCTTCGGTGGTCTCGGCGAGCGGGGCCTCGCGGCGGCCCACGGCGACGACCCGAGCCCCCTCCGCGGCGAACGCGCGGGCGGTCGCCCGGCCGATTCCGGTGCCGGCGCCGGTGATGAGGACGGTTCTGGTGCTGTTCATGGGAGGGATCGTCGAACCCTGACGCCGGTGTCAAGGTCAAGCCGGTCAAGACGACTTCGACTGGAACAGCATTCCCGCCAGCGTGCGAAAGACCTCCTCCGGGTCCTGGTCGCCGACCGGTCCGTCCAGGTTGTGGCTGAGAAGGAGCGTGGCGAAGCCGTGGGCCAGGGACCAGGCGGCGACGCCCGCGAGGCGGGGGTCGGGGCCGCGGCCGGCGGGCGCGTCGGAGACGGCCGAGCGCAGCCGCTCGCCGGCGAGGGCCTTGGCCGTCGTCAGCTCCAGGTCGTTCGCGCGGAGCAGCTCCGGTGTGAACATCACCTGGAAGTGCGCCGGGTGCCCGGTCGCGAAGCGTACGTAGCGGACGCCGGCGTCGCGCAGGTCATCGGCGTCGGCCAGGGCGGTGGCGAGCAGTTCGTAGCCCTCCGCCGCGATGGCGGTGAGCAGGCCGGTGCGGTCCTTGAAGTGGTGGGCCGGCGCCGCGTGCGAGACGCCCGCCCGGCGTGCCAGGTCGCGCAGGCTCAGTGCGGAGGGGCCGTCGGTGGCGATGACGTCGAGTGCGGCGCCCAGGATCGCGCGACGGAGGTCTCCGTGGTGGTAGGGGCGCTGGTCGGGTTGATCGCGCTGATCGGCGGTCTGGCTGCTCGGCATGAGGTGAAGCGTACGCGGAATCTAGGCATTGACAAGTTGGGCAACCTCCGGCAATCTAGTCAGTGTCAAGTTGTGTCGGGCGTGAGAGCGCTCGGGAATCGGGTCGAGGGGGAGTGTCATGTCCGAGAACACCAGCGGGGCGAGCGGGGGCGGCGGCACGGTGCGGGGCGAGGAGCGGACCGGTGTCGACCTGGGCACCGTGCGCCGGCTCTGGCATCTGCTGGAGCCCTTGCACGCCGTGCTGTATTACGCGCCGGAAGCCTTCGACGAGGCGGCGGCGCTGGGATACGGGACTCAGGAACGCTGGGAGAGCTACTTCCCGTACCGCGCCGCGCCGTTGGGTGCCGTCGGAAGCGAGCGCGTGACCTCCGCCTTCTACAGCTTCAGTCCGCGCATGGTCGCCGCGTACATGGACTCAGCCTGGGACACCGCGAGCCCGGACGCGGTGCTGAAGGCGCGGGAGGCGGCGATGGACCGGGCCTACCGGGCGATATTCGGCGACCGTGCGGACAGCCCCGAACTCGCCGAGGCGGCCGCGCTGGCCCGCCGTGCGGCAGAGGCGGCGAACACGGCGGGACGCCCGCTGGCCGCGGCCAACGCCGAGCTGCCCTGGCCCGAGGCCCCGCACCAGCAGTTGTGGCACGCGGCGACGATCCTGCGTGAACACCGCGGCGACGGCCACCTCGCCGCACTTCTCGTCGCGGGCCTCGACCCGGTCGAGGCCCTGGTCTCCTTCGCCGCGATAGGCGCGGCCTCGGTGGAGCGCTTCGAGAGCCGTGGCTGGACGTCCGAGGAGTGGACGGCCGCGCGGAACCGGCTGGCCGCACGGGGCCTGGTGGGCGAGGACGGTGTGGCGACGGAGGCCGGCCGCGCCCTGCGCCGCCAGGTCGAGCACCACACCGACGAACTCGCCGCCGAGCCCTGGCAGTCCCTGGGCGCCGACGCGACCGGCCGACTCGCCGACCTGCTGGGGGAGTTCTGGGTCGCGGTACTGGGCACGGGCCTGTTCCCGCCGGAGACGACACTGGGGATCGGGAAGGTCTGAGGCGCCCCTCGCCGATCCCCGTCCATCGAAGTTACCGGAGACGCCGCACCACCGGCGACGCACCCGGCGTGCACCTGTTGCCCGTTGGGGGCGGTATGGCCAACACCCCCCGGCCGCTACGGTGGGAACGGCGGGAACGGGGCAAGCGGGTAGCAGGACAGGCAACAGGACAGGCAAGGGGAGGGGCGTCGCGTGCGTCTGAGGGGTGGGGCGGCCGCCGCCGCGGCGGTGCTGATCGCTGTCGGCGGCGTCGGCGGCTGCAAGAAGGAGACCAACGGATCCTCGGGACCGCAGGAGACGGCGGCCGGCGGTGCCGCGATCTCCGCGGTCGACTCGCTGACCGTCAAGGGGCGGGCGCCGAAGACGGGGTACGACCGGGGCAGGTTCGGTACCGCATGGGCGGACACGGACTCGAACCGGTGCGACACCCGGGACGACATCCTCAAACGGGACCTGAAAGAGGTGAAGTTCAGCGACGGCAAGTGCAAGGTGACCGCCGGGGTGCTGGACCCGGACCCGTACACCGGTCAGCAGGTCACCTTCGCGCGCGGCCGCAGCCAGGTGGACATAGACCACCTCGTCGCGCTCTCGGACGCCTGGCAGAAGGGCGCCAAGTACTGGGACGCCGGCAAGCGCATAGCCCTGGCCAACGACCCGCTCAACCTCCTCGCCGTCGACGCCGGCCCCAACCGCAGCAAGGGCGACGGCGACACGGCGACATGGCTGCCGCAGAACAAGGCGTACCGCTGTACGTACGTCGCCGCCCAGGTCGCCGTGAAGAAGAAGTACGACCTGTGGGTGACGTCCGCGGAGAAGGCCGCCATGAAGAAGGTGCTGTCGACCTGCCCCGGCCAGAAGCTCCCCTCCGGGGGCAACCCGACCGAGGCCCCGAAGCGCTTCCACGCGAACTGACACCTCCGTCCACCGCTCACCGCCGCTCACGGTCCGCTGCCCGGCGCCCGCGAAAATCGGGCCCTTCGACACCGAGGGGCTCGTCGAAGTGCCGGGCGCCCTGGTTCCGGTGCACTGCGAACCGGGGCGCGGCTACGCCGTCTACGTCGAGCCCAACGTGTGGGTGCGGCACCGGCTGTGACCGGTGCCGCACCCCTCGCCCGGCGGCGTCAGTCGCTCAGCGCGTCCAGGTCCAGCACCTTGCCCTTGGGCGCCTCGGCGGGGACCGGCTTCTGGTAGTCGCTGAAGGCGATCGTGCCCGCGTCCTTGGCGGACGTGCTGACGACCTTCAGCAGATACGGCTTGCCCTCGGTGGCGACGTACAGGGTGTAGCGGTCCTTGCCGTCCTTCTCGTGGAGGACGATCGCAGGCGTCCCCTCCACCGTCGTCGTTTTGCCCCGGGTGGCGTCGGAGTTCACGTCCTCGGCGCCGGCGAGCACCGTGCCCAGGTCGCAGAAGCTCGCGATGTCCTTGGCGTCCTGGCCCTTCGCCGACATCTTGGTCCACTTCCCGGCCATCATGGCCACGACCGCGTCGGTGTCCCCCTTGGGCTCGCCCTTGCTCTGGGCGCGCAGGAAGGCTTCGTCGTACTTCATGTAGACGGTGTCGTCGGTCTTGATCAGGTCGGCCTTGCCCTGGCCGTCCATGCTCATCGTGCCGGCGCACTCGCCCTTCTTGTTCAGGGCCATGTCCAGCTGGATCGTGCCGCCGCTCTCGTCGTCGGGGACGTCGCCCTTCATCCGGAGCGACGACGCACCGTTGGTGGCCTTCACGGCCCGGTCGGCGATCTCGCCGCCGGTCAGCCCGGCGAACGGGCCCTTCGGCTTGCTGTCCGCCTTGTCCTGGCCGGGCAGACAGCCGGTGAGTCCCGCGGTGGCCGCGGCGGCGAGGCAGAGAGCGGCAAGTGCGGTGCGACGCATGACAGTTCCTTGAGGTGAGACGTGATATTCGGTGAAGTGGGGGTGGGTGCGGGGAGGAGACCGGGTCAGCCCGTCTTCTTCCATTCCTGGCAGCCGGTGGTCTTGAAGTAGGCGTCGCTCGCGCTGATCGTGACGACGGCGGAGCCGGTGACGTTGTTGTTCGCCCTGATCGACTCGATGGAGTGCAGGGCGTCCTTGGCGCGCTCCCAGTAGCACAGGTCGTCCGTGTTGCCGGTGGTGCGGTACGTGCCGGGCTTGACGTCCTTGCCGACCTCGAAGTCACCGTCGCCGTCGAACGCGGCCTTCTTGACGGCCTTCTTCGTCGTGCCGTTCTTGCCGTCGGTCTTCCCGCCCGGCTTCTGGCCCGCGGACGCCGACGTGCCCTTGCCGCCGTTGTCCTTGTCGCCGTCGCCCCCCCGCGTTCGCCGACACCGCGCCGATCACGACGACACCGACCACAACGCCCAGCGCGATCTTGCCCTTCATACCCACGGCAGTTCCTCCCCCTGCTACGGAGCGACCGTCCCCCTCCGGAGGTCGCTCGTTCGGTGGGTCAATAAGAACAGAGGCTGTGAACCGAGTCAACACGGTTCACGGAATGGGTTGTGTACACGGGCGTGAATCGGTAGATCTTGTGCAGGTCGGTATGCTCGGCGTCACGCACGAGGTCGTACGCACACCAGGTAGAGGGGAGCCGGGCGGGTGCAGGACAACGCGACAGAGGTGACCGCCGCCGGAATCGCCCGGCTCGCGGGGGTCGGCCGCGCCGCCGTGAGCAACTGGCGCCGCCGGCACGCCGACTTCCCCAAACCGGTCGGCGGCACCGAGACCAGCCCGTCCTTCGCGCTCGCCGAGGTCGAGGACTGGCTGCGCCGACAGGGCAAACTCGCCGAAGTACCCCTACGGGAACGCGTCTGGCAGCAGCTCGTCGGCCACCCGGAGGGCCCCGTCGCGGCGCTCGTCCACGCGGGCTGCGCACTTCTCCTGATCCACGACCGCCCCACGGTCTGGCTGGAGCTGAGCGCCGCCTCCGACGAACGCCTGGCCGAACTGCTGCCCACCGCCCTCGAACAGGTCCTCGCCCCCCGCTTCGGCATGGTCCGCCGGCCGGCCGTGCGCACCCCGGCCCCCGCCGAACTCCTCCCCTCGGCCCCGCTGCTGCGCGGCGCGGCCGAACTCGCCGCCGAGCTCGGCGCCCGCCAGACGTACGAGTTCCTGCTCGGCCGGCACCTCGACGCCAACCCGCGCCAGTACACGCTCACGCCGGGCGACCTCGCCGCCCTGATGGCCGACCTCGCGGGCCCCGCCCGCAGCTTCCTCGACCCGGCTTGCGGCACCGGCGCCCTGCTGCGCGCCGTCGCCCCCGGCACCGACCAGGAGCTCTACGGACAGGACAGCGCCCCCGAACTCGCCGAGCTCACCGCACTCCGCCTCGCCCTGCACACCAGGGCGGCCGTCCGCACCGCGGTCGGCGACAGCCTCAGGGCCGACGCGTACGAGACCCTCAGAGCCGACGCGGTGCTGTGCCACCCGCCGTTCAACGAGCGCAACTGGGGTCACGACGAACTCGCCTACGACCCCCGCTGGGAGTACGGCTTCCCGGCCCGTACGGAATCCGAACTCGCCTGGGTGCAGCACGCGCTGGCCCGCCTCAGGGACGGCGGCACCGCCGTCCTGCTGATGCCCCCCGCCGCCGCCTCCCGCCGCTCGGGCCGCCGCATCCGCGCCGATCTCCTGCGCCGTGGCGCCCTGCGCGCGGTCATCGCCCTGCCGGTCGGCGCGGCACCCCCGTACAACATCCCGCTGCACCTGTGGGTGCTGCGCCGCCCCGAAAGGGCGCCCGCGCAGCCCGAGGTGCTCCTCGCGGACACGGCCGGCGTCTCGGAGGCCGCCGACGGCCGCGGCCGTCTCGACTGGCCGGCCGTCCGCGCCGCCGTCCTGGACGCCTGGCACCCCTTCGACCGCACCGGCACCACCCGCGAAGAGCCCGGCGTGAGCCGCTCCGTGCCCGTCATCGAGCTCCTCGACGACGACGTCGACCTGGCCCCCGCCCGCCATCTGCCCCCGCCCGCCGCGGGCGGCGGCGCGGCGGAACTCACGGCCGTACGCGAACGCCTCGGCGAAACCCTCCGCCTGACCGCCGACCTCACCCCGCCCCCCACCGGCACCGCGGGCCCCGCCCGCTGGCCGCTCACCACGATCGGTGAACTCGCCCGCGGTGGCGCCCTGCTGATGCGCACCGGCGGAAGCGGCCCCCACGCGCGCGTGCTCACCGATCACGACGTGATCGCCGGCACCGCGCCCTCCGGAACGCTGACCGACAACGCTTCGCCCGAGGAACCCGTCCTCGTCGAGGCGGGCGACGTCGTCGTCCCGGTCCTCGGCGGCGGCGCCATCGCGCGCGTGGTCGACGACGCGACCGCCGGGGCCGCCCTCGGCCGCAACCTCACCCTGCTGCGTCCCGACCCGGCCGCGGTCGACCCCTGGTTCCTCGCCGGCTTCCTGCGCGGCACCGCCAACAACCGCCAGGCCAGCAGCTACGCGTCCACCGCGACCAGGCTCGACGTGCGCCGTCTCCAACTGCCCCGGCTCCCGCTCGACCAGCAGCTCCGCTACGGGGAGCGGTTCCGGGCGCTCGCCGCCTTCGAGGAGGCGCTCCGCCTCGCGGGGCGCCTCGGTGAGCAGCTCGTGCGCGGCATGCACGACGGTCTCACGGACGGGTCGGTCGCCCCGGAGTGACGTACTCCGGGGCGCGCGGGCACCGCGTGCCCACGCGCGCGAGGTGATCAGTACGACAACGGTTCCGTACAACCCGGGACAGCTTGTCGGAGTCGGGCTATACGCTCGGACTTCGATACTCGTACGTCCGCCTTCACCCGGTCCCAGGAGCAGTCATGTACGGCCACGGCGCGCCGCCGCCCACCCGCAGTCAGGGCACGGTCATCACCTTGCGCGTGCTGTTCGTCGCCGCGGGGTTCCTCTCCTGCGGGCTGCTCGCGTGCCTCCCGCTGTTCCGGGTCGCGGTGCTGCGCGGCAAGTGGCCCGACTGGCTGCTGGCCTGGCTGAGCCTGCCGCTGTCCATCGCCGGGCTCGCCGTGGTCGGCTCGGTCCCCGAGAGCGACCACCGGGGCGACGTCGCGCTCGCCTCCGTGCTCATCCTCGGTGCCGTCAGCGCCGCGTACTTCGTGGTCTTCGACATACGCCACCAGCGCACTCTGCCGTCCGCCGACCGCCCCGTACCGCCGCACACCACCGGCTACATGCCCCCGCAGCAGCCCCAGCCGGGCTACGGCTACCCGCCGGCCCAGCCGTACGCCGCCACGCAGATCTCGCACACACCGCCCCCGTACACCCCCACACCGCCGCCGCAGCCCCCGGCCCCGGCCCCGGAGCCGCAGCGTCCCGCGCCCGCGCGCATCGACCAGGTGCGGGCCGAGCTCGACGAACTGAGCGACTATCTGCGCAAGCACGAGGACGGCAGATGACCGTGTCGACCGGCCGCACCGTCGCCGGCCGCTACGAACTGTCCACGCTCATCGGGCAGGGCGGCATGGGCCAGGTCTGGACGGCATACGACAAAAGGCTCGACCGGCGCGTGGCCGTCAAGCTGCTGCGCCCCGACAAGGTCGCGGGCCAGGAGGCCGACGAGCTGCGCCGCCGTTTCGTGCGCGAGTGCCGGGTCACCGCGCAGGTCGACCACCCGGGTCTGGTCACCGTGCACGACGCGGGCAGCGAGGGCGAGGAGCTGTTCCTCGTCATGCAGTACGTCGACGGGGCCGACCTCGCCGACCACCTCGCCGAGCACACCCCGTATCCCTGGCAGTGGGTCGTCGCGGTGGCCGCGCAACTGTGCGCCGTACTGTCCGCGGTGCACGCCGTGCCCATCGTCCACCGCGACCTCAAGCCGCGGAACGTGATGGTCAAGCAGGACGGCACGGTCACCGTCCTCGACCTCGGTGTCGCGTCGGTCATGGACACGGACACCACCCGCCTGACGCACACGGGTTCGCCCATCGGCAGCCCCGCCTACATGGCCCCCGAGCAGGCGATGGGCGGCGCGGTCGGCCCGTACACCGATCTGTACGCGCTCGGCGTGCTCATCCACGAACTCCTCAGCGGCGACGTACCGTTCACCGGCTCCACCGCGCTCGGCGTGCTGCACCGTCACCTCTACGAGCCGCCGCTCCCGGTGCGCCGGCTGCGCCCCGAGGTGCCGGAAGCCCTCGAAGCGCTCGTCCTGCGCCTGCTGGCCAAGGACCCGCAGCACCGGCCGGCCTCCGCGCAGGAGACGTACGAGCAGCTGCTGCCGCTCCTCCCCGCGCGCGGCACACCCACCGGCGCCCCGCTCGACCCCACACGTCCCTTCCTGCGCCCGCACGCCCCCTGGCCGGACCGGGCCCGTACGCCCGCGCCGCAGCCGTCGGCCGCCGCGTCCGCGCCCGCCGTCGAGAAACCCGATGTCGTGGGCGCCGTGGACGAGGTCAAGCGGCTCCTCGGAGAGGGCCGCATCACCCAGGCCGTCGACATCCTCGGCGCGATCCTCCCGGCGGCCGCCGCCCAGCACGGCGAGCACTCGCCCGTCGTACGCACCCTGCGCAAGCAGTACGCCGCCACGCTCATGGACGACGGCCAGTACCGCCGTGCCCTGCCCGAGCTGCGCCGCCTGGCCGACGAGCGCGCCACCGAATCGGGCCAGGCCGACCCGCAGTCCCTGCGCTTCCGCTACGACGCCGCGCAGTGCCTCGAACAGCTCGGCGAACCGGCGGCCGCGCTCGCGGAGTACCGCGCCCTGCTCCCGTACTACGAGAACCAGTACGTCGCGGGCGACCCCGAACTCTCCCTCGAAGTCCGCCGCCGCATCGGCCACTTGCTGCTCGCCCTCGGCGACCGCGTCGCCGCCCACGACACCCTCGCCCGGCTGCTGCACGACGTGGAGCGCCTGCGTGGACCCGGCCATCCGCTGGTGGCGGAGGTACGGCGGACCTTGCAATGGCTGGGACAGGTGCGCGGGTAGCTTTTGCTGTGCCTTGAGGGAACTTTGTGTTCCCCGAGGGACAGCGTTTTCCGAACACGGGAGCGACGTCGGATACGTTGCGAGCCGTTTTCCGCGTCACCGTTTTTCCGCGTCGCCGTTTTCCGCGTCACACACACCATGGGGTGGGGTCTTTCATGTCCAGCCATCGGCAGTCGAAGAAGCGCAGATACATCACGTGGGCGGTCGCCGGTACCGCCGTCGTCGCCGGAGCCGGTATCGCCGCGCAGACCTCGATGGCGGCCACGACCTGGCCCGCGCAGCGGACGTTCACCGGCCGCGCCTTCGACACCTGCGCCGCGCCCTCCCTGTCCGCGATGAAGGCCTGGCACACCGGCTTCTACGGCGCCGCCGCCGTCTACGTGGGCGGCAAGAACCGTGGATGCGGCCAGCCCAACCTCACCGCCTCGTGGGTCAAGTCGGTCAGCACGCTCGGCTGGAAGCTCATCCCGCTGTACGTCGGCGCCCAGCCGCCCTGCCAGACCGGCTCCAGCCCGGAGAAGATCACCGCCTCCACTGCCGCCTCGCTCGGCGCCACCGACGCCGCGGACGCGGTCGCCAAGGCGTCGGCCCTGGGGATGAAGGCGGGCAGCCCGATCTACCTCGACATGGAGTCGTACGACGTCACCGACAAGGCCTGCAACGACGCCGTACTGACCTATGTACGCGCCTTCGACAAGGCCCTGCACGCCAAGACCTACCGCACCGGCTACTACGGCTTCCGCAGCTCCAGCGCGAAGGCCGTCGCCGACGCCACCGACCGCACGGACCTGCCGGGCAACCTCTGGTACGCGCTGTGGGACAAGCAGAACACCACGACGGCGGACTGGCCGTTCGGCGCCGGTCAGTGGACGAACCACAGCCGAGCCCACCAGTACATGGTCAACAGCAAGGAGTCGCGCGGCGGGTACACGATCACCGTGGACCGCGACGCGTGGGACGCGCCGGTGGCCATCACAGGTTGACCGACGCGGGCGGAGTTCGCCGTGCGGCGGTGCCCGAAGGACATGCGAATCGTTGGTCGAAAGGGTGGCCGAGAGCTGGGCCACTGCCTACCATCGATCACCGCAAGACTTTGTGCACCGTCGCACAATCTCCTCGGGAGGTTCCCTTGCACCGCCGCCGTCGCACCGCGCTAGTCCTCTCCGCCGCGATCGTCGCGGCGGCTCCCCTCCTCACCGCGTGCGGCGGCGAGGCGCACCCCGGCGCCGCGGCCGTCGTAGGCGGCCAACGGATCACGGTCGCGCAGCTGGAGAGCCGGGTGAACGAGGTGCGCACGGCCCAGCGGGCCGCCACCACGGACGACGCCCAGTACGAGCAGACCATCGCCAAGACCGGCAGCCTCACCCGCGACACCCTGCACAGCCTGGTCCTGGACCGGGTCCTGGACCGTGCGGCCAAGGACGCGGGTGTCAGCGTGACCCGCAAGGACGCCCAGCAGATGCGCACCGCCCTGGAGCAGCAGGCGGGCGGCACGAAGGCGCTGGAGTCGGCCTGGCTCCAGCAGTACGGCGTGGCACCGGGGCGGCTCGACGACAGCCTCCGCACCGAGATCGAGGCGCAGAAGCTGGCCACCACGCTCGGCGCCGACATGAACACGGTCAACGGCAAGGCGGCGTTCTGGAAGGCGATGTCCGAGGCCTCCAAGAAACTCCACGTCACCCTGAATCCGCGCTACGGCACGTGGGACGTGCAGAAGAGCAGCCGGGTGGACGCGAAGACCCCGTGGCTGCGGGAGGTCACGGCGACAACGACCCAGCAGACGGCGTAGCGGGGTACGGGCGCACGGGCCTGTGGATAAACGGTTCGGCCGGTCGGCGTGCGAGGACAATGGAGCAGCGCCGGCAAAGGAACAGCTGTCGGCAATGGCGTAGCCGTCGGCAGTGAAGCGGCGGGGAGCGTCCCGCCCCGCCGGCGAACCGCTCACCGCCCGGCCTGTGGATAACTGCTGGTGGTGTCGGCGGCGTGGGTTACGTTCGAGGGGTGAACGCAACCAGCCTCAACGGCGACTCGAACGTGACCGGTGCCGACGCCCCCGCCCCCGGCCGCATCGTCCTGCTCACCACCAGTCACCGTGTCGCACCCGGACTCCTGTCCTGGCCCGCCTGGCAGGCGCTGCACGGTGCCGACCGGGTCCTGTGCGCGGACGGCGCGCACCCCCAGCTGCCGTATCTGCGCGAGGCGGGCATCACGGTCGACGAGGCGTCCCCGACCGCCGAGGAGCTGGTCGACGCCTGCGCCGGCGGCCGCACGCTGGTCGTCGTCGCGACCGGCGAGGGCGAGCCGCGCCTCACCGACGGGCTGGCCCGCCTCGCGGGCTCCGGCCGCATACAGATGCCGGACCTGGAGCTGCTCCCCGCCTCGTACGACCTGCCGGGCGCCCGTCTCCTCGACCTCGTCCAGGTCATGGACCGCATCCGCGCCGAGTGCCCCTGGTCGTCCCAGCAGACCCACAAGGGCCTGGCCAAGTACGGCATCGAGGAAGCGTACGAGCTGGTCGAGGCGATCGAGGAGGGCGACCGCGACGAACTCCGCGAGGAGCTGGGAGACGTCCTGCTCCAGGTGGTCTTCCACGCCCGGATCGCGGAGGAGGACGAGGACGAGCCGTTCTCGATCGACGACGTGGCGGGCGGCATCGTCGCCAAGCTGATCCACCGCCACCCGCACGTCTTCGGCGACGAGACCGCGGCCACTCCGGAGGAGGTCAAGGAGCACTGGCTGCGCACCAAGGCGGTGGAGAAGCAGCGGACCTCGGTGACCGAGGGCGTTCCGCTCGGCCAGCCGGGCCTGGCCCTGGCCGCGAAGCTGTCGTCGCGGGTGCGCACGGCGGGACTCGACGTACCGCTGCCGCACGGCGAGGACGTCGGCTACGAGCTGCTGGCGATGGCCGCGCGCGCCGAGGCGGAGGGCGTGGACCCGGAGGCGGCACTCCGGGCGGCGGCGCGGGCCTACCGGGACGCGATCCGGGGGGCGGAGGAGACGGGCGCGGCGGGGGACTGACACAAGCGGCGGACCTGCCGGGGTCGGCGGCGTGAACGCGGTGAGCCACATGTGTCAGGTGGCCGTGAACTCCACGGGGAGGTTGCGCAGCCCGCGCATGATCAGGCCGCCTCGCCAGCGCAGGTCCGCGGGATCGGCGGCAAGGCGGAGATCGGGCAGCCGGCGCAGCAGGGTGGCCAGCGCCGTGCGGCCTTCGAGGCGGGCGAGCGGCGCGCCGATGCAGTAGTGGATGCCATGTCCGTAGCCGAGGTGCTGGTTGTCGCTGCGGGAGAGGTCGAGCGTGTCCGGCTCGTCGAAACGCGCGGGATCACGGTCGGCGGCGGCGAGGACCACGAGCACGGGATCACCGGAAGCGATGCGCTGTCCGCCCATGTCCAGGGGCTCGGTCGCGTAGCGCCAAGTAGCCAGTTCGACGGGGCCGTCGTAGCGGAGGAGCTCTTCGATACCGGTGTCGAGCAGGTCCTGTTCGCCCCGCTCGATCGACTGCTGCAGTCGCGCCCGCTGCTGTGGGTTGCGCAGCAGCGCGTATGTGCCGTTGCCGATGAGGTTGATGGTCGTTTCAAAACCGGCGAACAGCAGTACGAAACACATGGCCGCGGCTTCGTTCTCGGTGAGGTGCTCGCCGTGGTCGGAGGCGCGGATGAGACCGGAGATGAGGTCCTCGCCGGGGCCGGGGTCGGCCGGCAGCGCCTCCCGTTTGCGGTGGATCAGCTCGGCGAGATAGCCGCGCATCTTCTTCACGGACCGCGCGACACCGCCCCTCGGCCCTCCCCCGTGCCGGATCATCATCCCCGCCCAGTCCCGGAAGTCGTCCTGGTCCTCGCGGGGGACGCCGAGCAGGTCGCAGATGGCGTAGATGGGGAGGGGGAACGCGAACTCATGGATGAGGTCGGCGCTTCCGGTCTGCGCGAACTGGTCGATGAGGTGGTCGGTCAGCTCTTGGACCCGGGGCGCGAATTCGGCCACTCGGCGGGGTGTGAACGCTTTGGAGACGAGCCGACGGAGGCGCGTGTGGTCCGGCGGGTCGATGTTGAGCAGATGGGTCATGAGGTTGGCGCTGCGCTCGCCGGGGATACCCGTCTTGCTCTTTCCGGGGGCGTCTTCGGAATGGTGCACGGGATTTTTGGAGAGCCGCGCGTCGGCCAGCGCCTGCTTGGCGTCCGCGTACCGAGTCACCAGCCACGCCTCGACACCGCTGGGAAGTGTGGTGCGGTGCACGGGCGCATGCTCGCGGAGCCACGCGTAGGCAGGGTAGGGGTCGGTGGCGAACTCCCAGGTGAAGAGTTCGGGTTCGCTATGTGGGGCGTTCACGGGGTGACGGTACCGGGAGCCGCGTTCTCGCTGGAGTCGGCGCGTACCGGCGGCCGACCCCGCCACCGTGCCGACCCCGCCGCCGTGCCGACCCCGCCGCCGTGCCGACCCCGCCACCGTGCCGACTCTCCCGACGTGACAACCAGCACCTCGGCTACGGGCACGGCGTCACTGCTGCCTCGGTGTACCCGCCGCCCGACTGTGGGCAGACGCCGCTCGCCCCTCTCCAGGAACTGCAACTCGCGGTGGATTCGGTCGATTTGGGCTGCACCGAAAGCGCGTCATGCATGGATTGCGCACGCTTCCGGTGGAGTTCACCCCAGCTGGGCGGTGAGGTACCCGCATGCACTAACACAGAGAGCTGTCGCGAGAGAACTGACATTCGTTCAACTCTGTGATCTTCACGTGATCTGCGCGGCATTAACTTGTGACAAGCGTTCGAGTACGGATACGTTCACGCATCAAGCGCGGCGCTTGGCCACAACCGTCGCGCAGCTCACTGCTGTCACGCGAAAGGCAACCGCATGCTCTCCGGGAACGGTCGACACCGACGCCCCCGTCAGGCTCCGGCCCTCCTCGTCGCGGCCGGCGTGACCGGCTCGGCCATCGCGATCCCGTTGCTCGGCGCCACCGGCGCCAGCGCGGCCAGCGGTACGACGTGGGACCAGGTCGCGGAGTGCGAGAGCGGAGGCTCCTGGAGCGCCGACACCGGCAACGGGTACTACGGCGGGCTCCAGTTGTCCCAGGGGAACTGGGAGAAGTACGGCGGTCTCGACTACGCCCCCAGTGCCGACCAGGCCAGCCGCTCCCAGCAGATAGCCGTCGCCGAGAAGGTCCTCGCCGCCAAGGGCAGCTCCCCCTGGTCCACCTGCGGCATCGCTGTCGGCCTCAGCCAGGACTCCGGTTCGGCCGACGTCGACACGGGCCTCCTCGGCAGCGGATCCACGGCCGACTCCGACTCCGGTTCCGGCATCAGCTCCGGCCTGTCCGACTCGTCCTCTTCGTCCGGCTCCTCGTCCGCGGCCAAGGATTCCAAGGGCTCCGCCAAGGCCGACGCCACGCCGTCCGGCTCTTCGACTTCCGACAGCTCGTCCGCGGATGCGGCGAAGAGTGACGACTCGGACAAGTCAGGGCAGAACGGCGACGCTTCGACCCCCTCCGAGGCGGAGTCCACCAGCTCCGGCCGGCACCGCGGCGACACGGCCGACGAGAGTGCCGCCGACGGCCGCGCCGACGACTCCACCGGCCGGCATGCCTCCCGCGGCTCCGACGGCTCCCGCGAGGCGGCTCCCGACGCGGCCGACGACGCGTACGTCGTGCGCCCCGGAGACAGCCTGTCGGCCATCGCCGACTCCCTTGGGCTCAGGGGCGGATGGTCCGCGCTGTACACCGAGAACGAGAAGACCGTCGGCGCCGACCCGGACGTCATCGTCCCCGGTCAGAGCCTTGCACTTGCTGCCGAACCGGGCGAAAAGCAGCGGTAGTTCGGACCGTCTTTCACCGCTAATGTCCCGGTTTGGTGAGAGTGAGAGATGAGTCTCAGAAGCCCTGATCGTCTTTGAAATTCCGGCGATCGACTGCTTACGGTCGTGATCGCTCGCCACAGCGGGCCCCGACGGTCGCAACGCCGAATCCTGCCAGCGGCCGTACGGGAACAGTCGTCGCGTAAGCGCCGCAGGCAGGAGCGGGGGACCCAAGGTAGGCGCCGGGCCCAGCACTTGAGGCTGGTCCGGCTAGGGGTGAAGTCGCGCGCCGGAATCGGCAGAGGAAGGCGCGCGGCCGGGCAACTCAACCGGCCCGAACCCGACAGCTCACCTCGTAGGCGTCGGTGAGGGGATCACTTCATGCTGCTTTCCAGCAAGGGCAAGCACCGCCGCCCGTCCAAGGCCACTCGTGCGATCGCCATCGCCGGTGTCACCGGTGCCGCCGTCGCCGCCCCGCTCATGGCGGCCGGCAACGCCTCCGCCGCCACCGCCTCCGAGTGGGACGCCGTCGCCCAGTGCGAGGCCGGCGGCAACTGGTCCATCAACACCGGAAACGGCTACTACGGCGGCCTTCAGTTCTCGGCCTCCACCTGGGCCGCGTACGGCGGCACGGCCTACGCCTCCACCGCCGACCAGGCCTCCAAGTCCGAGCAGATCTCGGTCGGCGAGAAGGTCCTCGCCGCCCAGGGCAAGGGCGCCTGGCCGACCTGCGGCACCGGACTTTCGGGCGCCGCGAACAACGCCGGCTCGCCGGCCCCGAGCACCCCGCAGCAGAGCACCCCGAAGAGCAGCACCACCCAGTCGACCGAGCAGCGCGCCTCCCGTTCGGACGAGCGGCCGGCCGCCAAGACCGTCGAGACCCCGACCGGCAAGAAGGTCAAGAAGGGCGACGGCGAGTACAAGGTCGTCAAGGGCGACACCCTCAGCTCCATCGCCGAGAAGAAGCACGTCGCGGGCGGCTGGCAGAAGCTGTTCAAGCTGAACAAGGACATCGTCGACGACGCCGACTTCATCTACCCGGGCCAGCAGCTCCACCTGAGCTGACAACAGGCTCGTACCTGAACCACAGCGCGCTCCCATACGTGACCTCCATGGTGGAGGCCTCGTGAGGGGCCGCCCCCGTCCCCACGGGCCCCCCGCTCCGGTGCGTCTTCCCCCGTACGCACCGGGGCGGGGCTTTTTCTTGTCCCGGTCGCACCGGATATACCGGGGCTCTTTTGTTCCGTTCGGAAACAATTTACTCTCGGTTCTGTCCATGAGGTGGTCGACCGGCTGGCCGATCCCTCAGAGCCGGTTAGGCTCATCCCGCGGGGCCTCCACAGGTCTGCGCCCAACCGGGCCTCCGGCCCGGCGTAACTCGCGTCACATCCCAGAAGGAGATGCTCGTGCCGTCCATCGACGTCGTCGTAGCCCGGGAAATCCTGGACTCCCGAGGCAACCCCACGGTCGAGGTCGAGGTCGGCCTCGACGACGGCAGCACGGGTCGTGCCGCCGTCCCGTCCGGCGCCTCCACCGGTGCCTTCGAGGCCATCGAGCTCCGCGACGGTGACCCCAACCGTTACCAGGGCAAGGGTGTCGAGAAGGCCGTCCTCGCCGTCATCGAGCAGATCGGCCCGGAGCTCGTCGGCTACGACGCCACCGAGCAGCGCCTGATCGACCAGGCGATGTTCGACCTGGACGCCACCGACAACAAGGGCTCGCTCGGCGCCAACGCCATCCTCGGCGTCTCCCTCGCCGTCGCGCACGCCGCCTCCGAGGCCAGCGACCTCCCGCTCTTCCGCTACCTGGGCGGCCCGAACGCGCACCTGCTGCCCGTTCCGATGATGAACATCCTGAACGGCGGCTCGCACGCCGACTCCAACGTGGACATCCAGGAGTTCATGATCGCCCCGATCGGCGCGGAGTCCTTCTCCGAGGCCCTGCGCTGGGGCGCCGAGGTCTACCACACCCTCAAGAAGGTGCTGAAGACCAAGGGCCTGTCCACCGGCCTCGGCGACGAGGGCGGCTTCGCCCCGAACCTGGAGTCGAACCGCGCCGCGCTCGACCTCATCATCGAGGCCATCAAGCAGGCCGGTTACATCCCGGGCGAGCAGATCGCGCTCGCGCTCGACGTCGCCGCGTCCGAGTTCTACAAGGACGGCAAGTACGAGTTCGAGGGCAAGTCCCGCTCGGCCGCCGAGATGACCGAGTACTACGAGGAGCTCGTCTCCGCGTACCCGCTCGTCTCCATCGAGGACCCGCTGTACGAGGACGACTGGGCCGGCTGGAAGGTCATCACCGACAAGCTGGGCGACAAGGTCCAGATCGTCGGCGACGACCTCTTCGTCACCAACCCGGAGCGCCTGGCCCGCGGCATCGAGGAGGGCTCCGCCAACGCCCTGCTCGTCAAGGTCAACCAGATCGGTTCGCTGACCGAGACCCTGGACGCCGTCGAGCTGGCCCAGCGCAACGGCTTCAAGTGCATGATGTCCCACCGCTCCGGCGAGACCGAGGACGTCACCATCGCCGACCTCGCCGTCGCCGTGAACTGCGGTCAGATCAAGACCGGCGCCCCGGCCCGCTCGGACCGTGTCGCCAAGTACAACCAGCTGCTGCGCATCGAGGAGATCCTCGACGACGCCGCCGAGTACGCCGGCCGCTCGGCGTTCCCCCGGTTCCGCTCGGCGAACTGATCAGGCACAGCGAGGGCTGATCCGCCAAGGCCCTTGGGCAGCGTCGTACGTACGTCCCCGTACTCGGTCCCGTACCGTGTGCGGGGACGTACGCGCGTGTGAAGGGGAGGCGGGAGATGGCCGTGAAGGACCGGGACCGGTTCTCCACCGCGACCAGGCTGCGGCTGCTCGGCGAGCAGACGGCGGCCCGCGTCTACCGCTCCCAGACCAAGCGGCAGGCCCGCCGCTCCCGGCTGACCAGCCGGGCCGCGCTGCTCGCGCTGGTGCTGTGCTCGCTGATCGTGGCCCTCGCGTACCCGATAAGGCAGTACGTGTCCCAGCGCGCCGAGGTCGCCGATCTCCAGCGGCAGCAGGAGCGGGCCCGGCAGCGCGTCGAACAGCTGCGTGACCTCAAGGCCCGCTGGCAGGACGACGCCTACGCCGAGCAGCAGATCCGGCAGCGGCTGCACTATGTGATGCCGGGCGAGACCGGCTACATCGTGATCGACCCGGCCGCGGCCAAGCCGGCGCGGACGACGCAGGGTGCGGCCGACCGCCCCTGGTACGCCAACGTCTGGGACGGGGTCGACAAGTCCGACGCCTCCGACCAGTGAAGAACGAGAAAGAGACTTACGTACAGGCATGGAAACGCCCCCGCCGACCACTCCGCGCACCGAGCCGACCGACGCGGACGTCGAGGCCTTCAAGCAGCAGCTCGGGCGCCCGCCGCGCGGACTGCGCGCCATCGCGCACCGGTGCCCGTGCGGACAGCCGGACGTCGTCGAGACGGCGCCGCGGCTGCCCGACGGCACGCCGTTCCCGACGACGTACTACCTGACGTGCCCGCGGGCCGCGTCCGCGATCGGCACCCTCGAGGCCAACGGCGTCATGAAGGAGATGACGGACCGGCTGGCGACCGACCCCGAGCTGGCCGCGGCCTACCGCGCGGCGCACGAGGACTACATCGCCCGCCGCGACTCCATCGAGGTCCTGGAGGGCTTCCCGAGCGCGGGCGGCATGCCGGACCGGGTGAAGTGCCTGCATGTGCTGGTGGCCCACTCCCTGGCCGCGGGCCCGGGTGTGAACCCGCTGGGCGACGAGGCGATCGCGATGCTGCCGGAGTGGTGGCGCAAGGGGGCCTGCGTGGTGCCGGCCGCCGACGAGTGACCGTCCGTTCCCGTCCCCGGGGGCCGCGCCCCCAGGCCCCCGCTTCGGCCTGAACGGCCCGTCCTTGAACGCCGGACGGGCCGATCGCCGCCGACCGGAGCCGAGAACTCACCCCTCGACCTCAAGGAACTGCCATGACCCGCGTCGCCGCCATCGACTGCGGTACGAACTCCATCCGGCTCCTCGTCGCCGACGCCCACCCGGAGACCGGGGAACTCGTCGACCTCGACCGGCGGATGACCATCGTCCGGCTCGGCCAGGGCGTCGACCGGACCGGGCGGCTCGCGCCCGAGGCCCTGGAGCGGACCTTCGCGGCCTGCCGGGAGTACGCCGCGATCATCAAGGAGCACGGCGCGGAGAAGATCCGCTTCGTCGCCACCTCCGCCTCCCGCGACGCCGAGAACCGCGACGAGTTCGTGCGCGGGGTCATCGACATCCTGGGTGTCGAGCCCGAGGTCATCACCGGCGACCAGGAGGCCGAGTTCTCCTTCACCGGCGCGACCAAGGAGCTGACCGGCCGCGACGACCTCGCCAAGCCCTTCCTCGTCGTGGACATCGGCGGCGGCTCGACGGAGTTCGTGGTCGGCGACGACCATGTGCGCGCCGCACGCTCCGTCGACATCGGCTGCGTCCGTATGACCGAACGTCACCTGGTGCACGACGGCCAGGTAGTCGACCCGCCGTCGCCCGACCGGATCGAGGCGATCCGGGCCGACATCGACGCGGCGCTGGACCTGGTGGAGCAGACCGTGCCGCTGCACGAGGCGCACACGCTGGTCGGCCTGGCCGGCTCCGTCACCACGATCTCGGCGATCGCGCAGAACCTCCCGGAGTACGACTCGGTCGCCATCCACCACTCCCGGATCCCGTACGACCGCGTCCGCGAGATCACCGAGTGGCTGCTGGCCTCCACCCACGCCGAACGCGCGGCCGTCCCCTCCATGCACCCGGGCCGCGTCGACGTCATCGGCGCGGGCGCCCTCGTACTGCTCTCGATCATGGAGCGGATCGGGGCGCGGGAGGTCGTGGTCAGCGAGCACGACATCCTCGACGGAATCGCCTGGTCCATCGCGTAGTTCGCGCGGCCGTCAGCGAGGCGTTCGCGAGGTCGGCGGCGGGGCGCTCGCGCGGCCGTCGGCGAGACGCTCGCGCGCTCGTCGGCGAGACGTTCGTGAGGTGTCCGGCGAGGTGTTCGTGAGGCGTTTCGGGGGGCCTTGGGCGTGACCTGGGGGACACTTTGCTACCCGCCGGTAGTCTCTCCTGAGCAGTTCGGATAACGTATGAGCACGCTCTGAGGGCCTTCCGGACCCCCTCCGCGGCACACCGCCGGAAAACTTCGTGAAGTTCTTCACAAGGATTTCGGGCCTGCTGGGCGACGATTCGGTGGGTTGCCCCCTTCAGGGGGGCTCACCAGGTGCGGGAGGGTGCTCAGCGGAGCGTTGCGGGTGTGTTTCCGGCGGGTGGGCGCGGAGGGTGGTTCGGCCCGTTCGAACGACCGGAGTGCAGCTCACGCGGTGTTGACAACGGTCCGCACCGCGCGGTGGTTCCCCTCCATCGACATGACCTGGGTCACGTGAGCCGCGCAGTGTAGCAGAGGGCTCACCCAAGCTTGTGAAGGGGCGCACGAGCGACCCCCCTGGGGCGGGTGGATACTCGATGGCATGAGCACCACGGAGCGTCCCAGGATCCTCGTAGTAGGCGGTGGGTACGTAGGCCTGTACGCAGCTCGGCGCATTCTCAAGAAGATGCGCTACGGCGAGGCGACCGTCACGGTCGTCGACCCCCGGTCGTACATGACCTACCAGCCCTTCCTCCCCGAAACCGCCGCCGGCAGCATCTCCCCTCGGCATGTCGTCGTCCCGCTGCGACGCGTGCTGCCGAAGGCGGAGGTCCTCACCGGCCGGGTCACCACCATCGACCAGGACCGCAAGGTCGCCACGATCGCCCCTCTCGTGGGTGAGGCGTACGAGCTGCCTTTCGACTACCTCGTCATCGCGATGGGCGCGGTCTCCCGCACCTTCCCGATCCCCGGCCTCGCCGAGCAGGGCATCGGCATGAAGGGCATCGAGGAGGCCATCGGCCTGCGCAACCACGTCCTCGAGCAGCTCGACAAGGCCGACTCGACGACCGATGAGGAGGTCCGCCGCAAGGCGTTGACCTTCGTCTTCGTCGGCGGTGGCTTCGCCGGCGCCGAGACCATCGGCGAGGTCGAGGACATGGCCCGCGACGCGGCCAAGTACTACAACAACGTGTCGCGCGAGGACATGCGGTTCATCCTCGTCGACGCCGCCGACAAGATCCTCCCCGAGGTCGGCCCCAAGCTCGGCCAGTACGGCAAGGAGCACCTGGAGAGCCGCGGGGTCGAGATCTACCTCTCCACCTCGATGGACTCCTGCGTCGACGGCCACGTCGTGCTGAAGAACGGCCTCGAGGTCGACTCCAGCACGATCGTGTGGACGGCCGGCGTCAAGCCGAACCCGGTCCTGTCCCGCTTCGGCCTGCCGCTCGGCCCGCGCGGTCACGTGGACACCCAGACCACCCTCCAGGTGCAGGGCACGGACTACATCTGGGCCGCCGGCGACAACGCGCAGGTGCCGGACATGGCCGCCCGCAAGGCCGGCGTCGAGAACGCCTGGTGCCCGCCGAACGCGCAGCACGCGCTGCGTCAGGCGAGGGTCCTCGGCGACAACGTGGTCTCCGGTATGCGGGGCTTCCCGCAGAAGGAGTACGCGCACTCCAACAAGGGTGCGGTGGCCGGGCTCGGCCTCCACAAGGGCGTCGCGATGATCGTCATGGGCAAGATGAAGATCAAGCTCAAGGGCCGGCTGGCGTGGTACATGCACCGCGGCTACCACGGCCTGGCGATGCCGACGTGGAACCGGAAGATCCGGGTCTTCGCGGACTGGACGCTGCAGATGTTCCTGAAGCGTGAGGTCGTGGCGCTGGGCGCGCTGGAGTCCCCGCGCGAGGAGTTCTACGAGGCCGCCAAGCCGGCGCCGGCTCCGGCCGCCGCGGTCGCGCCGAAGACCGAGGAGAAGGCCAAGGCCTCCTGACCTCCGGTCACCGAACAGCCCGAAGGGGCCTTCCGCCATCCGTGGTGCGGGAGGCCCCTTCGGCGTTCCCGCGCAGGCGAAAGAAGCATGGTCGCTACATCTATTTTGCTCACTCGTAACGCGAAAGGGGGACTGCGCGCGGCTTCCGCCGGTGTTTACGTGGTGTTGGACGTTCCGGGATCTACCGTCACGGAGGTGTGCGCCATGCCAGACGCCGCGCTGCGGCTGAAGAGCCTTCTCGACCAGTTGCTGGGAGCCCCGCTCCCGCTGCGTATTCACGCGTGGGACGGTTCGGAGGCCGGCCCGCCCGGTGCTCCCACCCTCGTCGTGCGCAATCGCCGCGCCCTGCGCCGGCTGTTGTGGAAACCCGGCGAGCTGGGCCTGGCCCGGGCCTGGGTCGCGGGCGACGTGACGGTGCGGGGAGACCTCTACGCCGTCCTCGACCTGATCGCCGGGCTCCTCTGGGAGCGCCGCGACGACGCCCGTACCCTCACCGAGGCCCTGCGTGACCCGGACGTACGCGCCGCGGTCAGCGGCCTGGTGCGGATGGCCGGACCCCCGCTGCCGCCCGCCCCGCCCCGCGAGGAGGTCCGCAGACGCGGCCATCTGCACACCAAGCGCAGCGACCGGCGCGCCATCAGCCACCACTACGACGTCGGCAACGACTTCTACGAGATCGTCCTCGGCCCGTCCATGGTGTACTCCTGCGCCTACTGGGCCACCCCGGACGGCACACTCGAGGACGCCCAGCGCGACAAGCTCGAACTCGTCTCCCGCAAGCTCGGTCTGACCCCCGGTCAGCGGCTCCTGGACGTCGGCTGCGGCTGGGGCTCCATGGCCATCCACGCCGCCCGCGAGCACGGCGTGAGCGTCGTCGGCATCACCCTCTCCCAGGAGCAGGCCGCGTACGCCCGTAAGCGCGTCGCCGACGAGGGGCTGACCGACCGGGTCGAGATCCGCGTACAGGACTACCGGGACGTGACCGACGGCCCGTACGACGCGATCTCCTCCATCGGCATGGCCGAGCACGTCGGCGCCGAGCGGTACCTGGACTACGCGCGGGATCTGTACGCCCTGCTCAAGCCGGACGGGCGGCTCCTCAACCACCAGATCGCCCGGCGGCCGCAGCTCGACGAATCCACGTACTCCGTCGACGAGTTCATCGACGCGTACGTCTTCCCGGACGGTGAGCTCGCGCCCATCGGCAGCACGGTCACCCAGCTGGAGCGGGCCGGGTTCGAGGTCCGTGACGTCGAGTCCCTGCGTGAGCACTACGCCCTCACCCTGCGGCGCTGGGTCGCCAACCTGGAGGCCCAGTGGGTGCGGGGCGTACGGCTGACGAGCCCGGGCCGGGCCCGTGTCTGGCGGCTGTACATGGCCGCCTGCGCCCTCGCCTTCGAGCACAACCGCATCGGCGTCAACCAGGTGCTGGCGGTCAGGACACCGGAGTCGGGCGCCTCCGGGATCCCTCTGCGGGCACGTACCTGGAACTGAGCACAGCGCGAAATGGGGCCCCGTTCCAGGGATCGGAACGGGGCCCCGCCTCATGTACGGCTGTCGGTTACTCCGACTTGATGGCCGTCAGCATGTTCAGGCGGGCCGCCCGGCGGGCCGGCCACAGGGCCGCCAGGACGCCGACCGCCGCGGCCAGCAGGAGGAAGAGGGCCATCCGGCCCCAGGGCAGGACCAGTTCGTACGTCGCCATCTTGGTGCCGAGCAGTTCACCGGCCGCCCAGCCGAAGAACACGCCGAGGCCGATGCCGAGCACACCGCCGAAGAGCGAGATGACCAGGGACTCCAGCCGGACCATCCGCTTGATGCCCTTGCGGTCCAGGCCGATCGCCCGGAGCATGCCGATCTCCTGCGAGCGTTCGAAGACCGACATGGCCAGGGTGTTGATGACACCGAGGACGGCGACGATCACCGCCATCGCCAGCAGGCCGTAGAGCATGTTCAGCATCAGCGTGAACATCTGCGCGATGTCGTTGGAGATGTCCTTCTTGTCCTGGACCTTGATGGCCGGGTTGTCGCCGAGTGCCTTCTCCAGCCGGTCCTTGACCGGGCCGGACGCGCCGGCCGACGTCTTGACCATGACCTGCATGTCGGACGGGTCGGTCAGATGCGGGGTGAGCGTGGCGTTGTCCAGCATGATGCCGCGCATCATCTCGGTGCTCTGGTACACCCCGGTGACCGTGAGCCGCTGCTTCTTGCCGTCCTCGAACGAGGCCGTGAACCGCGAACCGGCCGTCCAGTGGTGGGACGCGGCGGTCTCGTCGTCGACGACGACCTGCGTGCCGCCGACCTTGAAGGCGCCGTCCTGGACCGTGAGATCGGTCAGGTCGTTGATGGACCGGCCGTTGACGCCGGTCAGGTACTCGGTCTCGCCGTCGATGCGCGAGGGCGCGTTGCGCAGCGGGCTGGTGGCGGTGACGCCGTCCGTCGCGGAGAGCTTCTTGTCGACGTCCGTGGAGAGGTAGTTGCCGTTGGCCATCGAGACGACGTAGTCCGCCTTGATCGCGGAGGACGCCATCTTGTCGATCGACGTCTGCAGGCTGCCCGCCATCACCGTCATGCCGGTGATCAGAGTGAGGCCGATCATCAGCGCGGAGGCGGTCGCGGCGGTGCGCCGCGGGTTGCGTACGGAGTTCTGGCGGGCGAGCTTGCCGGAGACCCCGAAGATACGCAGCACCGGGGCGGCCGCGGCGATCAGCGGGCGTGACAGCAGTGGCGTGAGGATGAAGACGCCGATGATGAGCAGCACCGCCCCGAGGCCCATCGGGGCCTGCCCGTCCGAGCCGTCCAGGGTGGTGGCGTAGAGGACGACCGCGATGCCGGCGGCGGAGAACAGGGCGCCGAGCGTGTTGCGCAGGACCAGGGACTTGGTGGTGGCCTTGGCGTGCACGCTGCTCATCGCGGCGACCGGCGGGATCTTCGCGGCGCGCCGGCCCGGCAGCCACGCGGCCAGCATGGTGATGAGGATGCCGACGAGCAGCGCCGTGGCGACCGTGCCCGGGGAGATGACCAGCGGGCCGTCGGGGACGGTGGCGCCCAGGGTGCCCATCAGGGAGCGCATGCCCGCGCCGATGCCGATGCCCGCGGCCAGACCGGTGACGGCCGCGACCGCGCCGACGACGAACGCCTCGATCAGTACGGACCGGGTGACCTGCCTGCGGGAGGCGCCGACGGCGCGCAGCAGCGCCAGCTCCTTGGTGCGCTGGGCGACCAGCATGGTGAAGGTGTTGGCGATGATGAAGGTGCCGACGAAGAGCGCGATGCCCGCGAAGACCAGCAGGCCGGTCTTCATGCCGCTCATCGCGGAGGCGATCTGGGTCGCCTGGTCGTCGGCGAGCTGCTTGCCGGTGGTGGTGGAGGCGACGTCCTTCGGCACGACCTCGTCGAGCGCGTTGCGCAGCGCGATCTGGCTCGTCCCGGAGGCGGCCTTCACATCGATCTCGTCGTACTCGCCGGCCTTGTGGAACAGCTGCTGGGCGGTCGCGGTGTCGAAGAGGGCGAGGCTGCCGCCGGCCGCGACGTTGCCGTCGTCGGTGGTGAAGATGCCGGTGACCTTCGGGGTGAGCACCGGGCCGTCGACGGAGAGCCGTACGGTGTCGCCGACCTTGTATCCGGCGCGCTCGGCCGTCCTCGCGTCGAGGGCGATCTCGTTCTTGCCGCGGGGGGCGTGTCCGACGGTCAGGGGGTAACGGGGGTCCTTGGTCCCCCAGTAGTTCCCGCCCTGCGACTGGAAGCCGTTGCCGACGAGCTTGCCGTCCTGGTCGGCGATGGCGGTGAAGCCGTTCACGACGCCGATGGCGGAGCCGGCGCCGGGCACCTCGGCGGCCTTGTCGAGGAGCGCCTGGGTGAGCTTGGGCCGCTCGGCGATCGTGTCGCCCTCGTCCTGGCGGCTCTCCGCCTGGATGGCGACGTCGACCTGGTCGAAGCCCTTGGCGGAGCTCTTCTGGTAGGCGTCCGAGATGGTGTTGGTGAAGACCAGGGTGCCCGAGACGAACGCCACGCCGAGCATCACGGCGAGCACGGTCATGACGAGCCTGGCCTTGTGCGCGAGTACGGTGCGCAAGGCGGTACGGAACATGGGTTTTCTCAGTCCAGGAGGTATGGGGTGAGGGGACGTCGGCTCAGTCCCGGGCGGTGGGGGTGAGGGGACGTCAGCTCGTGCGGCCCTTGGCGTCGAACTGCTTCATGCGGTCGAGGACCGCGTCGGCCGTCGGCCCGTGCACCTCGTCCACGATGCGTCCGTCCGCCAGGAAGACGACCCGGTCGGCGTAGGCCGCGGCCACCGGGTCGTGCGTGACCATGACCACGGTCTGCCCCAGCTCCCGTACGGAGTTGCGCAGGAAGCCCAGCACCTCCGCGCCCGAGCGCGAGTCCAGGTTTCCGGTCGGCTCGTCGCCGAAGATGATGTCGGGCTTGGACGCGAGCGCGCGGGCCACGGCGACGCGCTGCTGCTGGCCGCCCGACAGCTGGGCGGGCCGGTGGCTCAGCCGTCCCGACAGGCCCACCATCTGGATGACGTTGTCGAGCCACTGCTTGTCCGGCTTGCGGCCCGCGATGTCCATCGGGAGGGTGATGTTCTCCAGGGCGGTCAGCGTGGGCAGCAGGTTGAACGCCTGGAAGATGAAGCCGATCTTGTCCCGGCGGAGCTTCGTGAGCTGCTTGTCCTTGAGCGAGCCGAGCTCGGTGTCGCCTATGCGCACGGAGCCGCTGCTGAAGGTGTCGAGGCCCGCGACGCAGTGCATCAGCGTGGACTTGCCGGACCCGGAGGGGCCCATGATCGCGGTGAACTCGGCCTGCCGGAAGTCGGCGGTGACCCGGTCCAGGGCGACCACCTGGGTCTCGCCCTGTCCGTAGACCTTCGACAGTTCCGTGGCGCGGGCGGCCACCGCGGTGGTCCGGTCGGCGAGGGGAGTGCTGGTCACGGGAGGGTGCTCCTGTCGGGACGGCGATGATGGGGACGTGTTCCATCCTGGGGCCCGATCGGAGCCCTGTAGTCAGCCGCTGTTCCGGTTCCCGGGGGCGACTCGGGACTGACCGGCAGGGCGCGTCTCATACCTGGGGATGACAGCCGCCCCTGAGGGGGCGCAGTCGCGGCTTTCTGTGCGCCGACTGTGCGCCTCGCTCGTTCGGGCGGTACCAGGGTCGTGTGCGGGCGGTGAAATTCCGTCATTCCGCATACGCCGGTCCGAGTTGCCCGAAAGGCTACTGGCAAGTGCGGATGGCCCGTACCGGGTGCTGATGCACCCTCAGACGTCAATAAAATAAGACAACATCGGGTCCACCGCCCGCTGTTCGGAGGATGCGTCCCGATAGGCTCGGAACCTCGATGCGGAGCCCATGGCCTGCCCGGATGGTGGAATGCAGACACGGCGAGCTTAAACCTCGCTGCCCCTCGCGGGCGTACCGGTTCAAGTCCGGTTCCGGGCACCTCCCGCGCCACGGCACCTACCTGCTGGAACGGCGGGGAGGTGCCGAATTTCTTTTGTGGCCCGGGAACACCACGGGAGCACGCCGTCTCTGCGGTCGTTTTATGGCGTACGTGACGCCGCGAACGAACCGAAAGTCTTCAGAGCCGCTGTCGACAGCCGCTGTCGATGAGCATGCCCGCATTCAGGCGAACGCGTTCCTGTGGTCCGTCGCCCACTGTCGGTAGGAGCGTGGTGGGTGGCCCGTGACCCGGGCGAACGTGGGGTCGGTCGTCGTCTTGCGGCCCAGCAGCTGGCGTTGTGCGCTCAGGACGAGTGCGTGCACCACCTTGGGCGGGTAGCGCCGCGCCCACCGGGCGGCAGCCTGCTGTGGTGTCAGTTCGCGGCAGACCAGCGGGCGGCCGAGGACCGCCGCCAGGTGCCGCGTCTGTTGCTCCGCGGAGACCGCTTCGGGGCCGGTGAGGGGATACACCCGGCCCTCGTGGCCGGGTGAGGTCAGCGCGGTCACCGCGACCTCGGCGATGTCACGGGGGTCGACGCAGGCGTTCTCCGAGCCGGGGTACAGGGCTCGCACGGTGCCTTCCCGGCGGATGGAGTCCGCCCAGGACAGGGTGTTGGACATGAAGGCGCGCGGTCGCAGCAGGGTCCAGTCGAGCCCGGAGGAGCGCAGCGTCTCCTCGCACTTCCGCTGCCACCGCGTGATCAGGTCGTCGGCGTCGTCCTCACCGGCCGCGTACGAGGACAGCTTCACCACATGCCGTACGTCGGCCGCCACCGCCGCCCGCAGGAACCGCCCGTCCTCCTGACCGCCCGGATCGACGGTGACCAGGAACGCGGCCTCGACGCCCTTCAGTGCCCGCAGCAGCGACGCGTGGTCCTCGTACGCTCCGGTGGCGACCTCGACGCCGGGCCCTTCGACCGTGAGCCGCGCCGGGTCGCGGACCAGAAGGCGCACCCGGCCGGACCGCGCCAGTGTGTGTGCCACCTGGCGGCCCACCACGCCGGTCGCGCCCGTCACCAGAATCACCGCACAGGCCTTTCTCGTCGGGCCACGGGCACCGGGATCGCACCCGGCTCCGGGCACGGCCGACGACCGCACCCGGCCCGTGGGTCGGAAGAACAGGGGTCGCATCGTGGCCCCCGCCGCTGACACGCCGCTGATCCGCGGAACGAGGGCGTGACCTGGCCGCCCGGGTCTCCGAGGAGGGCTCCGGGAGTGATCAGCGGCGTGTCAGCGGCCTCGTCGACACTGGGCCGGCGCCGGGCCGACAACGGTCCGACTGACGTACGGAACCAAGCCGTCCACCCTCGGCGACCGCCTCCTCCTCCCCCCCGGCCGGCCATCGGACGGGGCGTTCGAGAGGCAGGCGGATCCCGCCCCGAGCTGCCGGGACCGCACGCTCCACGTCACGCGCCGAGCAGAAGAGGCAGGAAACGAGGAATGCGGATGACCACGCACATAGAGACGACGCGAGAAGAAGAGAGGAACGGAAGCCGGGTAGGCCTGCTGCCGCCGCCGGCCCCGTCACCCGGCGGGGACTCGTGGCTGACGGAGCTGACCGTCGACCGGAGGGACCCCTTCTTCTTCGACCACCCGCTGGACCACGTCCCCGGCATGCTGCTGGTGTGCGGGATGGCGAACGCCGTGCGTGACCGCATCGACGTGCCCCCGGGCTTACGCGCCAAGTGGGTGGTGAACTTCCGGGTGATGCCGGAACTGTCTCCCGAGCTCGTGCTGTACGCGGCGCCGGAGGAGAAGGGCCGCCGCCCGCTGCGCGTCACGCAGGGGCCGGCCGTCGTCTCGGACGGCTGGTTCGTACTGACCCCCGACAGCGATCCGGTCCGCCCCTCCGCCGCCGGCGCCCGTCGTGAGGCCCCCGCGCAGGCCTCGCTGGTGCATCGCACCCGCCCGGCGAACGTGATGATCGGTGAACCCCGGGCGACCGACGGACTGGTCACCGCGCCCGTACTGGTCCCGGCTTCCTGGCACACCCTGGCGAGCCGCAGGGCGGGCCTGCGCTCCGTGAAGTCCGTCATCGAGGCCGGCCGGCAGTTCGCCACCTGGTTGTCGCACCGGGTGGGCGGCTGGCCGCCGGAAGTACAGATGCTGTGGCTGCGGCTCACCGCCGACCTGCCGCTCGACCTGCCCGCCTCGGTACCGCTTTCGCTGCGCTGGCGGCAGGTGCGTATGTCCGACGACAAGGCCAGACTCACCTTCGAGGTCGTCGCGGGTGAGGGCGAGGGCGTCACCGTCGGTTCCCTGATCTACGTCAGCAAGGGCCTGTCCCCCGACGGCTACCGTGCCTTTCGCGCCGACCGGGAGGCGGCGGCATGAACCAGCGCCTCGTCGTCCTCGCGCTGCGGGCCCTGCTGCCCGTGACCTGCGCCGTGTTCGTGACCGCGATCGGTCTGCTGCTCACCGACCACGCCTCCACGCCGCAGTTGGCGGGCGCCCTGTTCGCCGGCCTGTACGTGCTGTGGGTACTCGCCGAGGCCAGGATCACCGTGCGGCATCCCTCCCAGTCCGCCGCGGAGAACAGCACCCTGCTGCCGTACGCCCTCGCCCGCGCCGGCACCGGAATGTCCGCGGTGCTCTGGCCGCTGCCGTGGCAGGGGTGGTCGGCGTGGCTGGTCGTGCCGGTCGTGGTGTTCACCGCCGCGGTCGCGCTGCGCCTGGTCGCCATCCGTACTCTGGGGCGCTTCTACTCCCACCACGTGGTCCGCTATTCCGACCATTCCGTGGTCACGCACGGCCCGTACCGACACGTGCGGCACCCGGCCTACACCGGGATGCTGCTGGCCAACGCCGCGTTCGTGTCGTTCTTCCTCAACCCGCTGAGTGTGCTGTTCCTTCTCGCCCTGTGCGCCGTGGTCACCTGGCGGGTCCGGGTCGAGGAACGGGTGCTGTGGGAGGTGCCCGGATACGCCGGTTACGCGGGCGGCCGGGCACGGCTCCTGCCGGGGGTGTGGTAGGCCATGGCGCATACGGTCCACCACCCCCCTTCGACCGGCTCGACCGGCCGCGGAACCACTGACGCGGGGGCCCCCGCTTCCCTTGACACCCATCTGGCCGGGCCCGTTGATACACATCTGGCCGGGCCCGCGGCCGACGCGCTGGCCGATCCGGTCCAGGTGGGGCACAAGTTCTCCCGGCAGCACACGATGCGCCGCGCCGGCCTTCCCGTGCCCGCCTTCTTCGTCCTGACCGCCGAGGCGTTCGCCGCGTCGGTGCCCGTGCCCGCCGGCTTCCCCGGCACCGGTGCGAGCGCCGGTGACCTGATGGCCTGGGCGCGCGCCGCGCGGGACCGGGTCCGCGCCGTGCGGGTGCCGGCGGAACTGGCCGGGCGGATCCTCGCCGCCTTCGACGAACTCGCCGGACCCGACGGGCTCGTCGCCGTACGCGGCTGTACGGCGGCGCAGGCGGACGGCAGCGGAGAGGACGGCGCCGACGACCCGTTCGCCGGGCTGTCCGACAGCTACCTCTACGTCCGCAGGGACGCCGTCCTCGACCGGGTCGTGGACTGCTGGTCCTCCGCCTACAACCCCGAGGCGGTGCTCTACCGGGTGCGGCGCGGCGTCGACGTCACCGCGGTACGCGTCGCGGTCGGGGTGCAGCGGATGGTGCCGGGAGTGCGGTCGTTCGTGATGTTCACCCGTGATCCCCGCGGCGGTGCCCAACAGGCGGTCGTCGCCGCCGCGCACGGCATCGGTGAGGGCATCGTGCAGGAGAAGGCCGACATCGACCACTTCTTCGTGAACCGCGCCGACGGTGCCGTCCGCGGCGAGCTCGCCGTGAAGTCCGTGATGGTCGGTCTCGACCCGGCCCGCGCCGACGAGGGCCCGGTCGTCCTGCCGGTCCCCGCCCCGCTCGCCCGGAAGGCGGTGCTCTCCGACGCGGATGTCCGCCGCGTCGGTGCGCTGGCCGCCCGCGCGGAGGAACTGTTCGGCGGCCCCCAGGACATCGAGGGCACCATCACCAGTGACGGTGCGATCCACCTGGTGCAGGCCAGGCCCGTGGTGCAGACCGGGTCCGTGGTGCAGACCGGGTCCGTGGTGCAGACCGGGCCCGTGCCCGGTGAGGGCGCCGTGCCGGGTGCCGGGGCCGTGCCGGGTGCCGGGGCCGCGCCGGGGGACGAGGCCGTGCCGCCCGTGCCGTGGACCAACCACAACCTCACCGAGTCCTTCCCCGGTGTCACCAGCGCGCTGACGTACTCACAGGCCCGGGTCTTCTACCGGACCGGCTTCGCCGACTTCTACCGGCGCGTCGGCGTACCGAAGCGGTCCCTGCGGCGCAACCAGCACCACCTGAGCCGGATGATCGGCCACCTGGACGGGCGGGTGTACTACCGGCTCGACGCCTGGTTCGCGCTGCACGGCCAGATCCCCGGCTTCGAGCTCATCCGCCCCATGTGGCAGCGTTCGCTCGGCTTCACACAGCCGCCCGACCACGCCCGTCCGGACGAGGGGGACCGCCGCCGCGCGTGGGGGGAGGTGCTGCGGGCCTCGCCCCGCCTCGGCTGGGCCTACGTCACCCAACCCCGCCGACTGCGGCAGTTCCTGCGCTGGTGGGACGAGTTGATGGCGCAGTGGCCCTCCTTCGAGGACTGCACCGCGGACGAACTCGTCGCCCGCTACCGCACCATGTGGGCCGAGGCCGAACACCGCTGGGGCATCACCATGGTGTCCAGTTACTTCGCCCTGGTGGCGCTGACGTGCGCCGACTCCCTGCTCAAGCGCTGGGCGCCGGAGGGGTCGGCGCTGCTGCCGCGCCTGCTGGGCGGCGGCCGGCCCAACCGCACTCTGGCGTCGGTGCGTTCCTCCATCGCCCTGGCCGAACGCGTCGCCGCCGACCCGGCGCTGCGCACCGCCGTGCTGGAGCGACCCGAGCGGGAGGTGTGGGAGGAGATCGCCTCCTCGGTCCACGGCGAAGCCGTCGCCGAGGAGTTCGACAGGCATCTGCGGACCTATGGCGACCGGGCCCTGCACGATCTCAAGCTGGAGGTGCGCACCCCTCGCCAGGAACCGTGGCAGATCGTGCCCGCGCTACGGCCCTTCATCACCCAGGGGCTCACCGTCGCGGCGAACGAGGCCGACGAGGCCGCCGCCCGGCGCGCCGCCCGGCACGCGCTGCGCGAGGCCTGCCCGAATCCGCTGCGGCGGGCCGTGCTCAGCGGTGTGCTCGCCTCGCTGCGATTCAGTGTCAAGGCCCGCGAGGACACCCGGTTCTGCCGCAGTCAGCTGTACGGCGTCTCCCGTGAGGTGATGTGGCGGCTCGCGGAACGGCTGGTCGAGGCGGGCATGCTGGACCGGGCGTCCGACATCGTGCACCTCCAGGCCGAGGAGGTACTCGGCGCGTTCGACGGCACCCTGCCCGAGACGGATCTGCGCGCGGTGGCCCGGCGGCGCGAGGCGCGGCAGGACGCCCGCGCGGCCACGCCGGACCCGCCCGCCTACTTCACCGTCCCCGGCGGCCTGCCGGTGCCGGTGGCGCTGGCCTCGCGCCGCGACACCCGGCCCCGGGCCGGTCTGGCGCGGGACGGCGTACTGCGCGGCATCGCCTCCAGCAGCGGCAGGGCCCGTGGCCGGGCGCTGGTCGTCCGGGACACGCGGGTGCCGCCCGAGCAGTGCGTGGACCGGATACTGATCGCGAAGGAGACCGACCCCGGCTGGCTGGCGCTGATGATGGCGGCCAGGGGGATCGTGGTGGAGCGCGGCAGTCTGGTCTCGCACACCGCGATCAGCGGACGGCTGCTCGGGGTACCGACAGTGGTCGCGGTCACGGACGCCATGACGGCCGTCCCGGACGGCGCCTGGGTGGAGATCGACGGCGACGCGGGCACGGTACGCCCGCTGACGGCGGCCGAGGCAGCCCAGTGCGAGGCAGCGGAAGCCGCGCGGCGCGACGCAGACGACGCAGACGATGCCGACGACGCCGCGCACCGTAAGGCCGACGACGCCACGGCTTCCGGACGGGACCACTCGGACAGTGCGGCGCCCGGACGTGGCGACCCGGACGGCACGGCCCCCGGTCATGACGGCACCACGGCCGCGCGCGGGGAGGCGTAGCCCGTGCGCGTGGACAACCTGCACATCGCCGGCCTCGGCTGCTACCTGCCCAGGCCCTATCCCGCCGAGCGCGCCGTCGCCGAGGGCCGGTACGAGGCGGCGGAACACAGGAACGGCGGCTGGACCGGCGCCGCCGTCGCCGGGAACATCTCCCCGCCCGAGATGGCGGTGAAGGCCGCCCGCACCGCGCTGGAGCGCTCCGGGCACCCGGCCGCCGACATCGCGCTGGTGCTGCACGCCTCGCTGCACGAGCAGGGCCCCGAGCTGTGGACGCCGCACCAGTACGTGCTGCGGCACGCGGTGGGCACCCAGGTGCCCGCCATGGAGGTCCGGCAGGGCTGCAACGCGGCCCTGGGCGCCCTGGAACTGGCCCACGGCTACCTCAGCGCCGATCCGGCGAGAGCGGCGGCGCTCGTGACCGCCGCCGAGAACTTCGGCACCGAACGCGTCGACCGCTGGCGCTACCAGGCGGGCGCGCGCATGAAGCGGCCGTCCATCCTCGGCGACGCGGCCACCGCGGTCGTCCTGTCCAGCCGCGGAGGCTTCGCCCGGGTCAGGTCGATCGTCTCGGCGTCGCTGCCGGAGCTGGAGGAGATGAACCGGCCCCGCGGCCCCCTGTTCCCGCCGAACCGGACCCGCACCGGCCGCATCGACCTGGTCGCCCGGGTGCTCGACTACGCCCACGACAACCCGGGGGCCGCCACGCTCGCCAGGAAGTCGCTGGACGCGGGCCGTACCGAGATCGCGCTGCGGGCCATCGAGGACGCGGGGCTGCGCCCGTCCGACATCACCCGGGTCACCCACGTGCTCTCCGGGGGTCCCGAGTACATCCGGGCCGTGCTCGAACCCCTGGGGATCGACCCGGCGCGGGGCGTACTCGACTTCGGCCGACACCTCGGCCACATGACCACCAGCGACCAACTCGCCGCGCTGCACCATCTCGTCGAGACCCGCCAGGTCGTCGAGGGCGACCGGGTCCTGATGATCAACAACAGCTTCGGGGTCTCCCTGTTCGGCGCGGTCGTGGAGATCACCGGCAATCCGTCCTGGGCCACCGGAAGCCCGTCGGCATACAAGGAGTGGAAGTGACCGTCTCGCAAGCAGAGGGCACCATGACCGTGGCCCGGTGGATCGGTTCGCTGGAGGCGGGGTGGCGTGCCCGCGACGCGGAGGCGATAGCCGCCCTCTTCACCGACGACGCCGTCTACCACCAGGGCCCCTACGGCGCCCCGCACACCGGCCGGGCGGCCGTGGCCGAGCACTGGCGCGGGACGCTGTCACGGCAGAAGGACGCGAAGATGTGGTTCGGGGAACCCCTCGTGTCGGGCCGGCGGGCCGCCGTGGAGTGGTGGTGCGTGCTGTACGACCCCGCCACCGGTACGCCCCGCAACGCGGCGGGCTGTCTGGCGCTGCGGTTCGCGCCGGACGGGCGGTGCGAGTCCTTGCACGAGTACTGGCACGGGGCGCCGGACCAGGCGCTGGAGCCCGCCGAGGGGTGGCTGCGATGAGCGGCGCGAGCGCACGGTGCCCGTTCTCGGGCGCCGGCGGCGGGACGGACGTTCTGCCGCTGCCGGCCGACCCGGGCACGGCAGCCGGTGCTCCGGCCCCCGGTCCGCCCGACGCACCGGCCGCCCCCGCCCCCCGTACGGCGGACCGGTCCGCCCCCCACGCGGCGGACCCGCACGCCCCCAGCACGGCGGACCTGCCCCGCTTTCCCTTCCCCGGCCTGTCCGGCATCCCCCTGGACCCCGTGCTCCTGGACCGCTACCGGGGCGAGCCGTTGGTGCCGGTAGGGCTGGCGAACGGCCGCGAGGCCCTGCTGGTGACCCGGTACGCCGACGTCAGGACCGTGCTGTCCGACGACCGTTTCAGCCGGGAGGCGTGGGCCAACGGCACCCTGTTCGCCCGCAGGTCCGGTGCGCTCGCGCTGGTCACCAGCGACGCGCCCACGCACACCCGGCGTCGCAGCCGGGTCCAGTCCCGCTTCACGCACCGCAGAGCCGAGGAGGACCGGCCCCGCATCGCGCGGATCGCCGCGGAACTGCTCGACTCCCTTCAGGCCGCGGACACCGGCCGGCCGGTCGACCTGATCGCCGAGTTCACCACTCCGTTCCCGTACCGGGTGATCTGCGAGATGCTCGGCGTGCCGGTGGCCGATCTGGACCGACTGCTGCCGTCGGTGACGGTGATGATGTCCGCCGGACGCTTCTCCGCCGACGAGGCAGCCCGCGCCCACGAGGTCATGTACGGCTACTTCTTCGGACAACTGGCCGCGCGCCGCGAGGCGATCGCGGCCGGGTGCCCCGGGGACGACCTGCTGACGTCGCTGCTGTCCGCGCCGCGGGAGACCCGGCTCAGCGACGAGGAGATCGTCGTCTTCGGCTTCGGCCTGATGATGGCGGGCGGCGAGACCACCGCCTCCCATCTCGCGATGTGCGTCCTCCAGGTACTGGGCACACCCGGCCTCGCCGACCGGCTCAGGCGCGACGCGTCCGCGGTGCCGGCCGTCGTGGAGGAACTGCTGCGGTGGGTGTGGTTCGCCGGTACCGGCGGCCAGCCGCACGTGGCACTCGAGGACGTCGAACTCGCGGGCCGGGTCCTGCCCGCGGGCCAGGTCGTCATCCCGCTCACCGACGCGGCCAACCGCGACCCCGGTGTCTTCCCCGACGCGGACGAGTTCCGCCCGGACCGCGCGCCCAACCCGCACATCGGCTTCGGCCACGGCCGGCACATGTGCCTGGGTGCCGCACACGCCCGGGTGGAGCTCCAGGAGGGTCTGACCGCGGTCCTGGAGCGCCTGGACCACCTGGAACTGGCGGTCGAACCGGCGGAACTCCGCTGGCGCGACCAGATGTTCATGCGCGGCGTGTGGGAACTGCCGGTGCGCTGGCACACGAAGGAGGACGGACGGTGCTGAGACGCTGGACCCGCTTCGTGGCGGGCAGTTACCCCCCGCTGCCGTCGGTGCTGTTCGCGTTCCTGTGGGCGTACGGGGTCACCGGGCTGTTCGCGGCCGTGCAGCCGCAGAGCCCGCCCTGGCGGCCCGGAACCGGCACCTTCACAGCCGCCGTCACGCTCACCGTCACCCTGCTGCTGATGCGCGCCGTGGATGACATCCGCGATCTGGCGTACGACCGCGCGTTCCACCCGAAGCGGCCGCTGGCCGCCGGAACCGTGCGGATGAAGGACCTGCTGGTGCTGTGCGCGGCCGGCGCGGTGCTCGTGCTGGCACTCAACGCCGGCAGCCCCACGGCCCTCGCGGTCCTGGCGGCCCAACTCGGCTACTGCGGGCTCTTTCTGACCGTCGACCGCCTTCTGGGCTGGCCACCGGGAGACCGGCTGTTCCTGAGCCTCCTGTTCAGCTTCCCCGCTCAGTTGCTGCTCCACGTCTACCTCTACGCCCGCTACCTCCACGACACGTCCTCGGGCCCCGGCCGCGAGGGAGTCCTGGCCATCGTGATCACCGTGCTGGTCACCGTCCACATGGAGTTCGCCAAGAAGATCACCCGGCGGACACGGCCCGGCGAACGCAGTTATGTCGATGCCCTCGGCCTCGGCGGGACGGTGGCCGTGGCGCTGATCGCGCCGGTGCTGTCGGTCCTGCTGCTGATGACCCAGGCCCGTCCGGTGGCCTTGCTGACGCCGCTGGCCCTGCTGCCCCTGCTGCTGCCGGCCCGGGCCGGCTGGCGGTTCTGGCGGACCCGGACCCCGCGCTGGCCCGCGGCGTCCCCGGCGTACTACGTCCTGTCCACCTTCGCCTGCTACCTGGCGCTGAGCCTGACCTACGGATGACACAACGGCGCCGGGCCCGCAGGCCGTTCCGGGCATTGACAGCTCGCCCCTCCGGTCGGAAACTCACCCAGCATGGTGAAGGAAAGTTCACCATGCGAACTCCGTCACTCGACCACGGGGCCGGGCGAACGCGAAGGGGCGTGCCGATGCGTACCACCGTCGGGATCATCGGGGCCGGACCGGCCGGACTGCTGCTGGCCCGGCTGCTGCGCAACGCCGGGATCGACTCGGTGGTTCTGGAGAGCCGGGACCGGGCGTACGTGGAGCGGCGCCAGCGCGCCGGGATCCTCGAGCAGGGGACCGTCGACGTGCTGCGGGCCGCCGGGGCCGGGGAGCGGATGGACCGGGAAGGGCTGCGGCACGACGGGATCGAGCTGCGGTTCGACCGGAGGCGGCACCGCGTCGACTTCCCCGCGCTCGCCGGCGGCCGCGCCGTGATGGTGTACGCGCAGACCGAGGTGTGCAAGGACCTCATCGCGCTCCAGCTCGAGGAGGGCGGACCGCTGCTCTTCGGCGCCGAGGCGCTCGCCGTGGAGGGGGCAGGGACGGAGCGGCCGCGCGTGCCGTTCACCCACGAGGGGCGCGAGGACGTCCTGGAGTGCGACTACGTCGTGGGCTGCGACGGATTCCGGGGCGTCGCCCGGCAGGCCGTGCCCGCCGAGGTGTCGCGCGTCTTCGAACGTACGTATCCCTTCGGCTGGCTCGGCGTCCTCGCCGATGTCGCCCCCTCCCACGACGAACTCGTCTACGCCCGCCACGAACGCGGCTTCGCCCTGCTCAGCATGCGCTCGCCGGCCGTCTCCCGGCTCTACCTCCAGGTGCCCGAGGGCACGGACGCCGAGGCCTGGGCGGACGACGAGATCTGGGCGGAGCTGGAGCGGCGCTTCGAGACGGACGACGCCTGGCGGCTGGAGCGCGGGCCGATCACCCAGAAGTCCGTCACCCCCATGCGCGGCTACGTCCACGAGCCCATGCGGCACGGCCGGCTCTTCCTCGCCGGGGACGCGGCGCACATCGTGCCGCCGACCGGGGCCAAGGGCCTCAACCTCGCCGTCGGGGACGTCGTGACCTTCGCGCGGGCGCTGACGCACCTGAAGGAGACGGGATCGGGCGAGCGCCTCGACGCGTACTCCGCGACCTGTCTGCGCCGCGTCTGGCAGGCCGAGCGGTTCTCGTACGACATGACGACCCTGCTGCACCGCCCGCCGGCCGCCACGCCGTTCGAGGAGCGCGTCCAGCTGGCCCGCCTGGAGCGGATCACGTCCTCCCGCGCCGCCGAGGCCGACCTCGCGGAGGGGTACACCGGTTCCCCCTGGAGTGACCCGAACGGGCGCTCGGCCGCCGGCCGGTCGCCGGCCGGTCGTCGGCGGATGACTGACCGGGCGCCGAACGGGCACCGGACCACTACCGGTCGAGCGCCCTGTTACGGCTTCGTACCAGTGCTCGCCGGGCATGGGACACACGCGTACCGTGGCAGCACAGGGGAAAGATCCTTCTTAAGCAGTAGGGTCAATCCTTTGCCTACCTATTACTCTTGAGGCCAAGGCCACGCCAGGTGGCCATGGAGGAGTGAAATGAGGAGCAGTAACCCGGTCTTCTCGCGTCGGGGGTTCAGCCGCGACAACGGCTACGCGGGCTTCAACACCGCGCCGCCGGCCGGGGGACCCGCTGTCGGCACGCAGGCCAACCCGTACGCCCAGCAGGGCGGCAACCCCTACGCGCAGAACCCGTACGCCCAGCAGGGCCAGCAGTACGGCGCTCCGCCGCAGGCTCCGGTCTCCACCGGCCGGATGACGATGGACGACGTCGTCATGCGCTCGGCGATGACGCTCGGCACGGTCGCGGTCGGCGCGATCCTCGCCTGGGCCGTGCTGCCGGTGACGAGCACCAGCTACGCGCTGGCGATCGGCGCCGCGCTCATCGCGTTCGTCCTGGCGATGGTGCAGTCCTTCAAGCGCACGGCCTCGCCCGCGCTGATCCTCGCCTACGCCGCCTTCGAGGGAGTCTTCCTCGGGGTCATCAGCGAGATGTTCAACAGCCAGTGGTCGGGCGCGCCCTTCCAGGCGGTGCTCGGCACCATGGCGGTCGCCGGCGCGACCCTGCTCGTCTACAAGGCGGGCTGGATCCGCGTGACCGCGCGGTACGCGCGCATCGGCATGGCCATCGCCATCGCCTTCATCCTGGTCATGGCGGTCAACCTGCTGCTGGTCGTCTTCGGGGTCGCCCCCGACGGCGGACTGCGCAGCATGGGCCCGCTGGGCGCGGTCGTCGGCATCATCGCGATCCTGCTCGGCGCGTTCTTCCTCACCCTCGACTTCAAGCAGATCGAGGACGGCATCGCGTACGGCGCGCCGCGCGAGGAGGCCTGGCTGGCCGCGTTCGGCCTGACCATGACCCTGGTGTGGATCTACGTCGAGATGCTGCGGCTGGTCGCCATCTTCAGCAGTAACGACTAGCGCCGCCGCCCCGGCAGTGAAGGGCCCGCGAACTCCGGTTCGCGGGCCCTTCGTCGTGCTGCGGGTGCTCGGATGCCGGTTCGTTCGGCGGTGCGCGCTCAGAGCAGTTTGCGCGCGGCCCTCCTCAGGTCGTACTCGTGAATGATCGCCTTGGCGTGGCCGTACGCGAGGTTGTGCTCGGCGCGAAGCCAGCTGACCTTTTCCTCGAAACGGAAGAGAGCGGGGCCTTCGTCGACGGTGCGCAGCCAGTCGGACACTTCACGACCGGTGCAATGGGGGATGCGGGCGAGCAGGTTGCGATGGGTCTCCGCGGAGAAGACTTGGGACATCGGCGCCTCCGGGACGCAAGGGGATGTAAGCCGGTCCTTCAGGTCACCGTGCCTGAGCGTTCGCGTGTTGGCAACAGTCCCGCTGCGGCGCGTAGTCTCGCGGCGTGGTTGATACGACGCCTCTGACCCGTGCCGTGGATCATTTCGCCGACCTGCTGCGGGCCGCTCCGCAGAGCCGGCTCCAGCGAAGTGCTGCGGCCGAAGCACTGGGGCTGGCCAGGGAGTTGGCGCTGCGCGCCCAGCGGCTGGAGGACCCCGCCGCCGAGCCCCGTGAGATGCCCGACGCGGGCATGTTCGCGGCCGCGGACCAGATCACCGTCGCCGGACGAGATCTGGCACTCGTACTGAGTAACGAGGAGGAACTCGCGGAGGCGGTGACCCTCGTGGTCGAGGCACAGAAACGCGCCGGGGTCTGATCCGACTCCCGACGCGGTGCGCAGGCCGCTCTCCGGCGGCGGTTACAGCGACGCGATGACGCGGTCCGCCAGGACGTACACGGTCTCCTCGCCGCAGGCGAACGTCAGCGCGTACGCCCCCGAGATGCCCGAGCCGCCGAGCAGTACCGGAGTGTCGCCGGCGCGCAGGGCCGCGGACAGCCGCTCGGCGGTGTCCCGGTGGCCCGGGGTCATGCACAGGGTCGTACCGTCCGCGAAGACGTAGACGTCGAGGGTGCCCAGCGGGCCGGGGCGGATGTCGGCCAGTTCGGTACGCGACTCGGCGAGCTCTTCCAGGCAGGTCACCGTGCGCTCGTGGTCGCCCACGACGGGTGACTGGACCGGCACGAAGTCCGGGTGCGAGGGGTGGCGGCGGCGGGCCGCGGCCAGCTCGGGCGACTCCCCGGAGAGCTCGTCGGCCTCCAGACCCGGCTCGGCCACCGGCTCGAGGCTGTCGTGCTCCAGGCCCATGAAGTCCGACTGGCGCGGCAGGAACAGATCACTGTCGGGCAGGCCCAGCAGGGACGGCGCGTCGGAGATGTCACGCGCCTCCTGGGCGGCCCAGAACGCCCGTGCCTCGGCCAGCTCGCGCTCCCGCTCCTCGGCGAGCGCCTCGGCCACGGCGGCACGTATCTCCTCCGCGTCGGCGGTGGAGCGGGCGGCGGGCACGAGACCGCGCGCGCTCGCGGCGCGGCTCTCGGTCAGTTCGGTGTGCAGAGCCGCTATCTGCCGGCGCAGCGACTGGAGGGTGCGCAGGACGGCGACGCCCACAACCGCGGTGGCGGCTGTGGTGAGCAGCAGAGCAATCGGCATGGCGCTCACTGACGTACTCCCGGTTCAAAGTCGACCCCCCGACTTCCTACATCAGCTTGAAGGGCGGACTAAGCAGCTGTCAGTGCGTAACGTCACGAAACGGGCAGGACTTTCGGCCCGGGGATCGGCGTGAAACTGCTCTGACCTGCGTGAATCCTCTCCTGGAGGGAGATAGGTCACATCCTGGGGGAGATTGGATCACAAAACGGCCCGGAGCCGGGGGGAACCCCTTGGGATTCCCGGGCTCCGGGCCTGAAGGTCACGCTGGGTCCGCCTCCCGTCACGCGGCCGGGTTCGGCCGGCGGCGCGCAGCCGGTCTCAGCTGAGGCGCTCGATGACCATCGCCATGCCCTGGCCGCCGCCGACGCACATCGTCTCCAGACCGAACTGCTTGTCGTGGAACTGGAGGGAATTGATGAGCGTGCCGGTGATGCGGGCGCCGGTCATGCCGAAGGGGTGGCCGACGGCGATCGCGCCGCCGTTGACGTTCAGCTTGTCCAGGTCGATGCCGAGGTCGCGGTAGGACGGGATCACCTGGGCGGCGAAGGCCTCGTTGATCTCGACCAGGTCGATGTCGTCGATGGTCAGGCCCGCGCGCCGGAGCGCCTGCTTGGACGCCTCGACCGGGCCGAGGCCCATGATCTCCGGGGAGAGGCCGGTGACGCCGGTGGAGACGATGCGGGCGAGCGGGGTGAGACCGAGCTCGCGGGCCTTCGTGTCCGACATGATCACGAGGGCGGCGGCGCCGTCGTTGAGGGGGCAGCAGTTGCCGGCCGTGACGAGGCCGTCGGGGCGGAAGACCGGCTTGAGGCCCTGCACGCCCTCCAGGGTGACGCCGGCGCGCGGGCCGTCGTCCTTGCTGACGACCGTGCCGTCGGGGGTCGTGACCGGCGTGATCTCGCGCTCCCAGAAGCCGTTCTTGATGGCTTCCTCGGCGAGGTTCTGGGAGCGGACGCCGAACTCGTCCATGTCCTGACGGGTGACGCCCTTGATGCGGGCGAGGTTCTCGGCGGTCTGGCCCATCGAGATGTACGCGTCCGGGATCAGACCGTCCTCGCGCGGGTCGTGCCAGGACGCGCCCGCGCTCTCGGCGACGGCGGCGGTGCGGGCCTCGGCCTCGGCGAAGAGGGGGTTGTGGGTGTCGGGCAGGCTGTCGGAGTTGCCCTTGACGCTGCGGGACACCGCCTCGACGCCCGCGGAGATGAAGACGTCGCCCTCGCCGGCCTTGATGGCGTGCAGGGCCATGCGGGACGTCTGGAGCGAGGAGGAACAGTAACGGGTGATGGTGCAGCCCGGGAGGTGGTCCATGCCCATCTGCACGGCGACGATGCGGCCGAGGTTGTGGCCCTGCTCACCGCCGGGGAGGCCACAGCCGAGCATCAGGTCGTCGATGTCCTTGGGGTCCAGCTCGGGGACCTTGGCGAGGGCGGCCTGGATGATCGTGGCGGTCAGGTCGTCCGGGCGCAGGTCCTTGAGGGAGCCCTTGAAAGCGCGGCCGATGGGGGAGCGGGCGGTCGAGACGATCACGGCTTCGGGCATCACGGCTCCATTGGCGTACGGGTGTACCTACGGGCAGGGCTGATTGGGAAGTTACCCGTACGTACGAAGGAGGTCACGGGGGTGGAGGTGTGACCCCGGCCGCACTTTTCTAAGCGCTTGCTCATGCGAGGGGCGGAGGGGCATGCCGGGGCGGACGCGGGGGCGGGAGCCGGGCGTGGCGTGTCCGGCCGAAGCGGGCGCCGGGGGCGGCCGCCCCCGGCGGAGCTCACGCCGACGTCTCCCGGGCCGGTGTCGCCGGGGCCGTCGCGTCGGCGGCCGGCAGCCGCCGCCGGCGCCGCCGCTTGAGGAGGGCCCAGGGGCCCCGCGGTCCGGTCGGCATCGCCGCCGTGACCTCCGTGCCCGGCTCGGACGCGGCCTCGGCCGCCGCCCGTGCCACCGGCAGGAAGCCCTCGCGGCGGGAGACGTCCGGGCGCTCCTCCTCCGCCGGCCACAGGCCGAGCGCCGCGCAGACCGTCGGCAGTATCGCCATCGCGGCGGTCGCGTAGCCCTCCGCCGAGGGGTGGTAGTGGTCGGGGCCGAAGAGTTCCCGGGGGTTCGCCGCGAACTCCGGGCCGAGCAGGTCGCCCAGCGACACCGTGCGCCCGCCCTGCTCCACCGCCCCGATCGTCTGCGCGGCCGCCAGCTGGCGCGAGGCGCGGCGGGCCAGCCAGCGCAGCGGCTGCTGGACCGGCTCGATCGTGCCCAGGTCGGGGCAGGTGCCCACGACCACCTCCGCACCCGCGGTGCGCAGCCGGCGTACCGCGGCGGCGAGATGGCGGACCGAGCGGGTGGCCGGCATGCGGTGCGTCACATCGTTCGCCCCGACCATGATCACGCAGACGTCGGGCACCTGTTCGGAGGCGCCGAGGACCAGGCCGACCTGGCGGTCGAGATCGTCCGACTGGGCGCCCGGCAGCGCCACGTTCCGCAGCACCACCGGGCGCTCGGCGACCGCCGCGAGCCCGGAGGCCAGCAGAGCGCCCGGAGTTTGACCCGATCGGCGTACGCCCTGACCGGCGGCGGTGGAGTCGCCGAGCATCGTCAGCCGGAGCGGCGGTTCACCGGGGACGGTGTACGCGTATCCGTAGCGGCCCTCCGCGCTCGGCGGGTGCGGCGCACTGCCGTTGCCCACATGGCGCTTGGCCAGCTGCACCTCGGCCAGCACGACGCCGATCGTCGCCGCGCCCACCAGACCGATCCCACCACCGCCGTACGCGGCACCCGCCGCGATGCGCCGGGCCACCCTCGCCCTCGACAAGCTCGTCATCCGCCGCCGCCACCTCCTTGTAGCCGTACAACCACTGCTTGCCCCGTAGAGGCGGTCGGCCAATCTCAACGGCACGTGAACGCGTGTAGGGGGCCGTAGGCTGGCGGGACCTAACGACCACTTCTTTGCAGCTCCGGAGACAACGGTGCAATTCCACGACTCGATGATCAGTCTCGTCGGCAACACCCCGCTGGTGAGGCTCAACAGCGTGACCGCGGGCATTCAGGCGACCGTCCTCGCGAAGGTCGAGTACTTCAACCCGGGCGGTTCCGTGAAGGACCGCATCGCCCTGCGGATGATCGAGGCCGCGGAGGAGAGCGGCGCTTTGCAGCCCGGTGGCACGATCGTCGAGCCGACCAGCGGAAACACCGGTGTCGGGCTCGCCATCGTCGCGCAGCAGAAGGGGTACAAGTGCATCTTCGTGTGCCCCGACAAGGTGAGCACTGACAAGATCAATGTGCTGCGTGCCTACGGGGCCGAGGTGGTGGTCTGCCCGACCGCCGTCGACCCCGAGCACCCCGACTCCTACTACAACGTCTCGGACCGGCTCGTGCGCGAGACGCCCGGTGCGTGGAAGCCGGACCAGTACTCCAACCCGAACAACCCCCTTTCGCACTATCACTCCACCGGCCCCGAGCTGTGGGAGCAGACGGAGGGGAAGATCACCCACTTCGTCGCGGGCGTGGGCACCGGCGGGACCATTTCCGGTACCGGGCGTTACCTGAAGGACGCCAGTGAGGGCCGCGTCCAGGTCGTCGGCGCCGACCCCGAGGGCTCCGTGTACTCCGGCGGCTCCGGGCGCCCGTACCTCGTCGAGGGCGTCGGCGAGGACTTCTGGCCGACCGCGTACGACCGCACGGTCGCGGACGAGATCGTCGCCGTGTCCGACAAGGACTCCTTCCAGATGACGCGGCGGCTCGCCAAGGAGGAGGGGCTGCTCGTCGGCGGTTCCTGCGGCATGGCCGTCGTCGCCGCGCTGCGGGTCGCCGAGCGGCTCGGGCCGGACGACGTGGTCGTGGTGCTGCTGCCCGACAGCGGGCGCGGGTACCTCAGTAAAATCTTCAACGACGAATGGATGGCCGACTACGGCTTCCTCGAGGACTCCGGGCCCAGCGCCCGCGTCGCCGACGTCCTCAGCGACAAGGCGGGCGGCTCCATCCCCTCCCTCGTCCACATGCACCCCGACGAGACCGTCGGCGAGGCGATCGAGGTGCTGCGCGAGTACGGCGTCTCGCAGATGCCGATCGTGAAGCCGGGCGCCGGCCACCCGGACGTCATGGCCGCCGAGGTCGTCGGCTCGGTCGTCGAACGCGAGCTGCTCGACGCGCTGTTCACGCAGCGCGCCTCCTTGCAGGACCCGCTGGAGAAGCACATGTCCGCGCCGCTGCCGCAGGTCGGTTCAGGCGAGCCCGTCGGGGACCTGATGTCCGTCCTCGGCACGGCCGACGCGGCGATCGTCCTCGTCGAGGGCAAGCCGACCGGTGTGGTCAGCCGCCAGGACCTGCTGTCGTTCCTGGCCAAGGGCGGCGGCAAGCAGTAGCCGCGGCCCCGCCCGCCGGACGGACCTTCGGGTCCGTCCGGCGGGCGGCTCATCCGGTCCGTCCGTCCGGCGGGCGGGTCTTCGGGTCCGTCCGGCGGGGCATGGCACGGAACTTCGTAGAAGTGGTACGAGCGCGTCACGTCCGCGCAGCACCCGCTTAACACGCGTCCGGCACATTGGTGGATGTCGGCAGGGCGGGAGCGGCTCCCCGCCCCGGCCGGCACCGAAAACGGCGCCAAGGACCTCCGGAGCGGCTCCCGGACCTCCATGGACGCCACGGACGCGTAAGCCTGGCCCTGACCCGGCCCGCGTCCCTCGCGGGGACCGCCGTCGTCCCGCCCCCCGGTAACGGGGGTGCGGCGGTCCCCGCGCAACACTTTCCCGGCAGCAGGCCGGTCCTAGCCTTCCCAGTCCGGTTCCGGCTTGTCGCCGCGGCGGCCGAAGGACGGGAACACGCGCATCGCCTGCACCACGTTGACGCCCACGATGCCCATCCAGGTGATCAGGAGTCCGGGGAGGTGGGCGGTGGCGCCGATCGCGGACAGGGGGATCGCGAGGACGAGCGAGACGATGCCGAAGCCGAAGCGCTCACCCCAGGAGTCCGTGGCCTGCGGGGACCGTGCGCCACGGGCCACCACCATCTGCTGCTCGGCCAGCTGACGCCGCACCCGGCGGTCGACCGCGCCGTCGATGCGCTGATCCACCTTCTCCAGGAACGAGTCCACCAGCGCGGACTCGTACTCGTCCCCCAGCTCCCTGCGCGCGTGCAGGGTGGCGTCGAGTTCCTTCTTCAGTTCGGCGTCGCGGGCATCCATACCGGTCATGGCGCTCACGGTAGGCGTGCCGTGGTCGCCGCGGCACTGGGGGTAGCCCCCCTGTTCGAGCTGGGCCGCACCCCCGCAGGCCCCCCTTCCCGCTTCTTCTCCTACTTCTTCTTCACCAGCCCGTGCTGCTCGGCGTACGCGTTCGCCACGTCCTCCGGGTCCTTCTTGTCCTTGTCCACCTGGCGGTTGAGCTCGGTCAGCTGGGCGGTGGTGAGGACGTTGCCGAGTTCGGCGAGGGCCCTGCGGACCGTGGAGTCGGCCTTGCGGTCGGCGATGAGCGGGACGACGTGCTGGCCCGGGACGAGGTTCCTGGGGTCGGACAGGACCACCCAGTCGTTGGCCTGGATGTCGGTGTCGGTGGTGAAGAGGTTCGCCACGTCCACGTCGCCCTTCCTCAGGGCGCCCTTGACCAGCGGCCCGGAGGAGTCCAGGGACTTGAACTCCTTGAACTCCACCCCGTACACGTCCTTCAGGCCGACCACGCCGACCTGACGCTTCTTCACCTCGGCGGCGGCGCCGATGACCAGCTCGCCGTTCTGCTTCTTCAGGTCGGCGAGGGAGGACAGGCCGTACTTCTTCGCCGTCGCCCGTGTGACGACGAAGGCGTCGGAGTCCTCGGCCATCCCGTACGGCAGCACCTGGAGGCCGGACGGGAGGGCGACGGTGAGGGCGTTCTGCATCGCGCCCTCCTCCGTGGCCGTCGCCTTCGGGGCGAGGTAGTGCAGCAGGGCGCCCTGGTACTCGGGGAGCAGGTCGATGTCGCCTCCCCTGAGCGCGGGGATGAGGATCTCGCGGGTGCCGAGGTTGGGCCGGACCGTCGTCCTGACGCCGGCCGCCTCCAGGGCGGCCGCGTAGAGGTGGCCGAGGACCTGGTTCTCGGTGAAGTTGGCGGTGCCGATGATGACCCCGCCCTTGCTGGAGCCGCCGCCCGAGCCGCCGCTTCCCTGGCTGTCGAGGGAGGTGATACCGCTGCTGCACGCGGCGAGGGCGGGGACGGAGGCGGCCGCGAACAGGCCGCCGAGGAGAGTACGACGATTCATTTCGGTGGGTTCCCTGAGGCCTAGGCGGTGCGGGTGGGGGTCCCCCCGCTCGAGCGAAGCCGAGAGTGGGGGAGGAAGAGGAAGCGCTGGAGGGCGGAGAGCGCCAGGTCGAGGACGACGGCGACCGCGGCGACGAGCACCGCGCCGCCCAGGACCTGGACCAGGTCGCGCTGGGCGAGGCCGTCGAAGACATAGCGGCCCAGGCCGCCGAAGGACACGTACGCGGCGATCGTGGCCGTCGCGACGACCTGGATCAGCGCGAGCCTCAGACCCGTCATGATCAGCGGGAGCGCGAGGGGAAGCTCCACCTGGAAGAGGACCTGGTGCCAGCGCATGCCCTGCCCGCGCGCGGCGTCCTTCACATCCGGGTCGACGGCGGTCATGCCCGCGTACGTGTTCGTCACGATCGCCGGGACCGCGAGGGCGACCAGCGCGATGTACACCGGCCACATCGACAGACCGCTGGCCAGGAAGACGAGCACGACCAGGCCCACGGTGGGCAGCGCGCGGCCGAAGGACGCGAGGTTGATGGCGAGGAACGCGCCGCGCCCGGTGTGCCCGATCAGCAGGCCGACGGGCAGCGCGATCGCGGCGGCGACGAGGGTGGCGAGCAGCGAGTACTGGAGGTGCTCGGCGAGGCGGTGCGCGATGCCGTCCGGGCCGGTCCACTGGTCGCCGCTGACCAGCCAGGCGCCGAGGTTCTTGAAGAGTTCGTACATCAGGCGCGCCGCCTCTTCCACGGGGTGAGTGCGTACTGGACCGCCACCAGGAGCGCGTCCGCGACCAGGGCCAGCAGGATCGTCAGTACGACGCCCACGATCACCGGCGTCGGGAAGTTGCGCTGGAAGCCGTCCGTGAAGAGCTGGCCGAGGCCGCCGTCTCCGATGTACGTCGCCACGGAGACCAGGGAGATCGACATGACCGTCGCGATCCGGACGCCCGCCATGATCACGGGGAGGGCGAGGGGGAGTTCGACGGTGAGGAGGGTGCGCAGCGGGCGGGTGCCCATCGCCTTGGCGGCCTCCTTCGTCTTCACCGGGACCGAGTCGAGGCCCTCGACCGTGTTCCGCAGCAGAACGACCAGGGTGTAGACGGTCAGGCCGATGACGGTCGTGGTGCGGGTCAGCCCCGAGACCGGCAGGAGGAGGACGAAGATCGCGATCGACGGGATCGTGAACAGCACGTTCGACAGGCCGAGCAGGAAGCCGCGCAGCGGGCGGATCCGGTGGGCGATCACCGCCAGTGGGAGGGAGATCAGCAGGCCGAAGAAGACGGCGGTCAGGGCGGCCTGGAGGTGGGAGAGGGTGAGACCGGTGAGGTCGTCGGTGTGGTCGCCTATCCACGACCAGTCGACGCTCACGCGGCGACGCTCGCTTCGCTGTGCGCCCGGCCCGCGTGCTCGTGGATGTCGTCGCGGGACGACACCCCGGTGAGGACTCCGTCCGCGTCGACACGGACCGTCAGCCCGTTCGGGGAGGCGACCGACTCGTTCAGGGCGGCGAGCAGCGAGTCGCGGTCCCTGAGCGGTCGTACGGGGAGTTCGGCACCGTCCTTCGAACGCCAGTGCTGCGGCCGGCGGGCCTCGTCGAGGACGAGGGTCCAGGCGCCGCCCTCGGGGGCGGGGCCCTGCGGGACGTCGGCGAGCGTGGTCAGCGACAACAGCTTGAGGCCGCGCTCGGCGCCGAGGAAGTCCGCCACGAAGTCGTCCGCCGGGCGGGCCAGCAGTTCGGCGGGCGAGGCGCACTGCACGAGGTGGCCGCCGGTGCGGAAGACCGCGATCTGGTCGCCGAGCCGGACCGCCTCGTCGATGTCGTGCGTGACGAAGACGATGGTCTTGCTCAGCTCTTTCTGGAGGCGCAGGAGTTCGTCCTGGAGCTGGGTGCGGACGACCGGGTCGACCGCGCCGAACGGCTCGTCCATGAGCAGGACCGGCGGGTCGGCGGCGAGGGCGCGGGCGACTCCGACGCGCTGCTGCTGGCCGCCGGAGAGCTGGTGCGGGTACCGCCGGCCGGCGTCGGCGGCGAGGCCCACGGTGTCGAGGAGCTCGGCCGCCCGGGCCCGTGCCTTGCGGCGGCCCCAGCCGAGGAGCAGCGGCACGGTGGCGATGTTGTCGAGCACCGTGCGGTGCGGGAAGAGCCCCGACTGCTGGATGACGTAACCGATGGAGCGGCGCAGCTCGGCGGCGTCCTGTTCGAGGATGTCCCGGCCGCCGACCCGGATGGTGCCGGAGGTCGGATCGACCATCCGGTTGATCATCCTGAGCGTGGTCGTCTTACCGCAACCGGAGGATCCGACGAGGACGGTCACACCGCCTTCCGGCATCTCCAGGGAGAGATCGTGGACTGCTGTCGTTCCGTTCGGGAAGCGTTTGTGGACCGCGTCGAACTGGATCATGAGGTGTCCCTTGCCCGGCCTGCATATCGTCATGCAGAGTTCTCGGTGTCTGAATAGATTGTCAATGGTCCGGCGTTAAGCGCTGGTTACTTATGACCGCCAGGCAAGATCCGATGTCCGGGTTGAGGGGAGTTTGCGCGTGATGTCGTCTCGGATCGTGGATACGTCGACCGTGGAAGTGAGCCCCGCGTCGACCGGGATCGTGGTCCTCGACGGCTGTGGAATCGGCGTCTCCGACGTCGTGTGCCTCGCCGACGGGGCTTCGCGGCCGGTTCCCGGCACCGAAGCGATGAAGCGGGTGGAGGAGTCCTGGGACGCGGCCCGGCAGATCGCCGCGACCGGCCGGGTCTACGGCCGCTCCACCGGAGTGGGCGCGAACCGGAACGAGGACGTGCCCACGGAGGCGGCCGCGGGGCACGGACTCCGGCTGCTGCGCAGCCATGCCGGGGCCATCGGGGCGGAGCTGCCCGCGCGGCAGGTGCGGGCGATGCTGGCCGTGCGGGTCAACCAGTTGCTGGCCGGCGGCGCGGGGCTGCGGCCCACCGTGGTCACGGCGCTGTGCGAGGCGCTGGAGAACGGGGCCTACCCCGTCGTGAACGAGTTCGGCTCGGTGGGCACGGGCGACATCGCGGCCCTGGCCCAGGTGGGACTGGCGCTCGCGGGGGAGCATCCGTGGCGACGGGCGGAGACTTCCGGGGGGTTGGGGTCGGAGACTTCCGGTGGGCCGGGGGCAGGGGCTTCGGGTGGGCGGTACGCGGGAGGCGTGCGCGCTCTTCGGCGGGGCGCGTCCGCGCGGGAGATCGGCGCTCCGGAGCCCCAGCTCCTCGACAACAACGACGCCCTCGCGCTCATCAGCAGCAACGCCCTCACCCTCGGCCAGTCCGCGCTCGCGCTGCACGAGCTGCGCGGGCTCATCGGCGCCACCCAGGTCGTCGCGGCGCTCTCGCTGCTCGCGGTCGACGGCTCGCACGAGGCGTACGCCGCCCCCGTGCACACCGCCCGCCCGCACCGCGGCTCCGCCGAAGTCGCCCGGATCATGCGGGAGTTGATCGGCGCCGCCGACCGGCCGACCCCGCCCCTCGGCCGTATCCAGGACCCGTACGGCTTCCGCTGTCTGCCCCAGATCCACGGCCCCGCACACGAGGCGGCCGACGCGCTCGAAGCGGTCCTCGCGGTCGAGATCAACGCCGCCGCCGAGAACCCCCTCATCTCCCCCGGGGACCTGGCCGCCTACCACCACGGCGGCTTCTACCAGGCCCAACTCGCCCTGGCCCTCGACCACTTCAGGCTGGCCATCACCCAGGTGGCGCGCCTGTCGACGTCCAGGCTGTCGACGTTGAACGAGCCCGCGTACACCCGGCTGCGCCCCTTCCTCGCCGACCACGAGCCCGCCTCCTCCGGCGTGATGATCCTGGAGTACGCCGCCGGAGCCGCCCTCGGCGATCTGCGCGCGTTCTCCGCGCCCGCCTCGCTCGGGCACGCTGTACTCTCCCGGGGCGTCGAGGAACAGGCCAGCTTCGCCTCGCTCGCGGCACGCCAGACGCTGCGGGCGTGCGACGCGTACCGTCTCGTCGTCGGCTGTGAACTGGTCGCCGCCGTACGGGCGCTGCGCCAGCGCGACCTGCGGCCCGACCCGGAGCTGCCGGTGGGCCGGGCGCTGGAGCTCGCCGAGTCGGTGCTCGACCCGGAGCCGGCCGACCGGCCGCTCACGGACGACGTGACGGCCGCGGCCGCACTGCTCGACCGGTTCACGGAGATCTGGAGGGGGAGCGAGTCATGAGCGGGGACAGGGACACGGAAATGACGGACAGTCCGGCCGGGCGGCTTCAGGCGCTCTTCGAGGGGCACCGGCTGACACCGACCCAGCGGCGCATCGCGCACAGCATGGTGCGGCGCGCCGCCGACGTGCCGTTCCTGTCGAGCGTGGAGCTGGCGGAGCTGGCCGGGGTCAGCCAGCCGTCCGTCACCCGCTTCGCGGTGGCGCTCGGCTTCGACGGCTACCCGGCGCTGCGCAAGCATCTGCGCGAGGTCGCGCCCGCCGAACAGGCCCCGGACACCTCCTCGTACAACGAGTACCAGCAGGCCGTCGAGGCCGAGATCGAGAACCTGAAGCATCTGGCGGAGCTGCTGGCCGACCCGCGACCGCTGGCGCGTGCCGGGCGGCTGCTCGCCGCGTCCCGCCCGCTGCCGGTGCTCGGGCTGCGGGCGGCGGCCTCCCAGGCGTACGGCTTCGCCTACTTCGCCGCCAAGGTCCATCCGGACGTACGGCTGCTGCACGAGGGCGGCACGATGGTCCAGGACCGTATCGACGCGGCCGTCCGGGCGGGGGCGAGCGCGCTGCTGTGCTTCGCGCTGCCGCGGCATCCGCGCGAGGTCGTGGACACGCTGGCGTACGCGAGGGAGGCCGGGCTGACCGTCGTCACGGTCGCGGACTCCGCGTTCGCGCCGGTCGCCAAGGTGTCCGACCTGCTGCTGCCCGCCGCCGTCGGCACGGGCCTCGCCTTCGACACGGCGTGCGCCCCCATGCTGCTCGGCCGGGTACTGCTGGAGGCCATGTGCGACGACCTGCCGGACGCGCAGGCACGCCTGGAGGAGTTCGACGCGCGGGCGGCGGCGAAGGGGTTGTTCGTGGAGTAGGCCTCGGCGGAGGGGTTGTCGCGGGGGAGTGGGCCTCGGCGGAGGGGTTGTCGCGGGGGAGTGGGCCTCGGCGAGGGGATGCCGGGGGAGCGGACCCGTCCTCTCCTCGTCCGTGGTTCTCAGATTCGTCTCACCTTCGCTCGTTAGCCTGCCCGCGGACAGTCGGGGACCTGAGGAGGCAGGGCATGGCGCGCGGAGGGCAGGGGCTGGCTCGGGTGGCCGTCGTGGTGAGGGCCGGAGCCGCGCCGTTGTGGTGGTGCGGGGCGTTCGCGGCGGGCGTCGGAGTGCTCGTACCGGGGCTGACCGGACGCCGGATCGGCGTCATGGCCGGGGCCGTGCTGTTCCTCGTCGCGGCCGCCGTCGTGACGTACGGGAGCCGGAAGCGGTACACCGCCCTGGCCGCCGCGGCCGCACGCGCGGGCAAGCACGATGTGCTCCAGGACCGCGCCGTGACCGTCCGCAACTGGCGCCGGGGCCATCGCTGGTGGCTGCTGCTCGCCTTCGTGGCCGCGCTGGTCAGCTCCTTCGCCGTGCCCGCCGCCGGGGGCATGCTGCTGGCCGGGCTCGGCACCGGACTGCGGCTCAAGGCGGCCTGGCTCGGCCGGCGCGAGCGGGCCGGCGACGCCCTGCTGTGGGTGCGCGTCGACTGGCTCGGCGCACATGGCGGACGACCGGCGGGCAAGGCGGTCAAGGTCTACCGCAGCACGGGCATCGCGGCGGGCGACGCGGCCCCGGGCGGGGCGCGTCGCCGCACCGACGCACTGGTGTAGGCCTGGGTCAGACCTCCAGGTCCGCCTCGATCCTCTTCAACTGGTGCCGGGCCATCGCCAGGTTGGCCCGCTTGGCATCCAGCACCAGATAGAGGAACAGGCCGTTGCCCCCACGTCCGGTGATCAGCCGGATCAGGTGGTACTGGTCGGTCAGCGTGATCAGGATGTCCTCGATCTCGCCCTTGAGCCCGAGGTGCTCCATGGTGCGGAGCTTGGCGCGTACGACATCGGTGTTGCCCGCGGCCGCGACGGTGAGGTCGAAGCTCTTGCTGCCGCCGATCGTGCCGAGCGCCATTCCGGTGGTGTAGTCGACGAGGGCGGCTCCGGTCGCGCCCTCGATGGAGGCGAGGGCCTCTTTCAACGCGGTTTCGGTGTTGGTCATGACGGGGTGTCCTTTCAGCTTTCCGTGGTGGTGGTGCGCGCGTTCGTGGTGGTGCGGGGTTTCGCGGGAGCGCGCGCGGTTCTGGTCCGCGGGGTGGCGGACTTGGCGACGGCCTTGGCGGGTGCCTTGGCCGCGGGTGTCTGCGGCGCCGGTTCGGCGCGGGCCGCCGCGGCCTCGATCAGCTCCCCGATCCGGGTGCCGGCGCGGCGGCCCTCCAGGTGCAGGCGGCCGACGTTGACCCGGTCCTGGGCCAGCAGCGTCAGGACGGCGGTGCCTCCGGCGGCGTACGTCGCCACATAGCCGTGCACGCCGCGGACCAGCAGCTCGCGGAAGTCGCCCTGCCCGGTGGCGTCCGTCACCCGCAGCGCGACGCCCAGCGCGGCCGCCGTGAGCGCGGCCAGGCTGTCCGGGTCGACGCCGGGGGTGTCCTGGGCGAGGACCAGACCGTCGACGCTGGCCGCGAGCGCACCGGTCAGCTGGGGCACACGGGACCTCAACCGGTGGAGTTCGTCGAGGACTTCGGCCTCGGCCGCCATCAGTAGTCTCCTCTCGGCACGCTGTCGGAGCGCGCGGATCACAGGGCCTCCAGGGCGTCACGGAGCCGACGCAGCAGAGAGACGTCGGGGTCGGTCGACGTCAGGGCGAGATGGGCGAGCGGGTCGGGCGGGGTGGGTGTGTCGGGCGGGGCGAGCGGGTCGGGCGGGGCGAGTGTGAGGGGCGGGGTGCCGCGGGCCGGCAGGGCTGTGGGGGCCGGAGGGGCTACCGGGGGCGCGGGCGGCGCGGGCGGCGTGGTCCGCGCGGTGGCGGTGCCGGCCGAGGTGGCCGGGGCTGGAGTGTCCGGGGCCGGGGTCGTCGCGGCCGGGGTGACCGGCGCGGGTCCCGGAGGGGCTCCGGCCGGGGACGTCGCCCCTAGCGCGGCCCGTGCCTCCGCCGGGATCGCCGCGTCGAACCGCTCCCGCTCCTCGTGGCACGCCGGTACCTCCGCCCCCGGGGCCGGCGCCACGATGCCCGCGGCGGCCAGGCGACGCAGGTCGACCAGGGTGTGGAAGGCCGGTCTGCCCAGTGCGCGGGATATGTCCGCCGCCGTGCGTGTGCCGTCCACCCGGCCGAGCACCGCGGCCTGGCGGGGCGCGACCGTCGGCTCGTCGAGGCGCTCGATCCGTACGAGCGGGGCGTCGTCGGTCGCCGGGTCGGGCCAGATGCGGTGCAGCAGCTCGCGGCGGCGCAGGGTCTCGCGCTCCACGGCGGCCACCGGCACCGGGTGGACGGGGCCGAGCCAGTGCGCCGCCCCGTAGCGGAAGCGGGACGGGGCGCTGCTGGGGCCGAGCACGAAGTACGCCGCGTCGTACAACGCTCCCAGGTGACACAGCTCCAGCGCGCCCTTCGAGATCCGGCCCCGGTCGACCAGGAACCGCCCCACCAGCCGCCGCGCGCCCGCCTCGGCGACCGCCTCGCGCCAGCCCTCGGCGTTCAGCGCGCCGCGCACGGTGAGCAGCACGTCGAGGCCGGGCGTCGCGGGGCTCTCGGCGTGCACCACCTGGCCCTCGGACAGATAGAGGCTGCCGCGCTCGCGCACCAGTACGCCCGTGGCACGCTCGGCGGCGAGGCGGCTCAGCATCGGCGAGAGGCCGGTGGCCGGGGCCTCCGCCCGCTGCCGTACGGGCAGCGGGGGCGGCGGAGGTGTTCTGACGGTCGTCATCCCAGCACCAGCCGCCCCGCCATCTCGCCGAGCCGGATGCGGGCCAGCGCGAGGTTGCCGTCCGCGCGGGCCAGCCACAGATGCAGGAACACGCTGCTGTCGAAGGTGGTGGGTACGAACCGCAGCACGTGGTAGCTGTCCCGGTTGCTGATGATCAGGTCCTCGACCGGTACCTGCCCGGACCAGTCGGAACCCTCCTCCGGTGCGAACGCCCGGTGCTCGGCGGCCAGTCGGGCCAGCTCGGCGGCCTCCGCCGCCGTCGTCTCGTGGTCACCGCCGGGGGAGTCCCCGACGGTGCCAAGAGCGAGCCCGCTGGTCCAGTCGACCACCGAGGCACCCCGGGCACCGGGCAGTCGCATGGCTTCCAGCAAGCACTCGTCGATTCCGGGCACCGTGGCTCCCCTCCCGCCTCGGGTACGGCTGAGTGACAACGAAGCTACGCAACGTGTGCGCGAGGGGTGAGCGATCCGGCATTTTCCAGTGGAACATGCCCCCGAATGACTAAGGTGGGTCAACTGGGCTCTTTTACAGGCCTGTTGGGGTCATGGGGCGCCGGCGGGTCGACCGGTGGGCTGACGTGCGGGTATGCGGGCGCCGTGCATGACGGCGTGCGGTGTGCCGCGCGCGACCTGGTGTGGTGCGCCGCGCACATCGGCGCGTGCGCCGTACCGATGCGCGCCGGTCAGGGGACCGGGGGACTCACAGCGCCGAGAGCGCCGAAGCGTGCCCCCCGCCCGACTCCATCACGATCTCCTCGACGGCCTGCGGTTCCCGTACGACCGCGAAGCGGACCCCGCTCCCGCCGGCGCCGCCGCCCACGCCGCCCGTCGCGAAGCCGTAGATGCCGGGCCTGGCCAGGGAGTTGTACGCGTAGTGGTGGGCGAAGTAGTACGCGCCCGTGTCCAGCGCGGCCACGTGATCGCCCTGTTCCAGCAACGGCAGCGCACGTCCCACGGCGAGGAGGTCGCCCGCGAAGCAGGCCGGTCCCGCCACGTCCTGCACCACCTCGGGCCCCGCCTTGGGGTGCCCCTTCGCGTCGTACGCGGTGATCCGCAGCGGCCACGAAGCCGGCGCGTACACCGTGCGGGTCGCGACCTGCACCCCGGCGTGCGTGACCGCGACGGCCCGCCCGCCCGCGCTCTTCGCGTACTCCACGCGCGCGACCACGGTCCCGTGCTTGGCGAGCAGCGACCGCCCGAACTCCGTGACCAGCCCGTACCGCCCGTCGAACAGCCCCGGTACCGACTCCGCCAGCAGTCGCGCGTACCGGGCGTAGGTCGGTGTCGTGGCGTCGGAGCCGAAGTTGACCGGCAGCCCGCCGCCGATGTCGATCGTGTCGATCTGCCGCCGCCCCACGTGCCGGTTGATCTCCTCGGCGAGCGCGTACGTCTCCGCGATGCCCCGCGCCATCAGCGACAGCGGCATGCCCTGCGAACCGGAGTGCGCGTGCAGCCGGGTCAGCCAGGGGCGGTCCGCGTACGCGCGCAGGATCCACTCACGGGCTCCCTCGTCCCGCAGGGCGACCCCGAACTTGGAGGTGGCCGTGGCCGTCGACAACGCGTCGATCGAACCGCCTCCGACCTGTGGATTGACCCGGATCCCGACCGGTGAGCCGCTGGGCGCCGACCGCACGAGCGCGTCGATCCGGTCCAGCTCCTGCGGATTGTCCGCGTTGACGGCGATCCCGAGTGCCAGCGCCTCCCGCAGCTCGGCGGGGGTCTTGGCGGGCGAGTCGAGGACGGTCCGCTCCGGCGCCACACCCGCCGCCTGTGCCAGCGCCAGCTCGCCGGGGCTCGCCACCTCCGCCCCGATGCCCGCCTCCCCGAGCAGCCGCAGTACGGGCACCAGCGGGGTCGCCTTCACGGCGAAGGCGTGCAGTACCGGCGTGCCCGGCGCGACCACCGCGTCGAAGGCCGCCCGCAGCGCGGCCGCCGAGCCCCGGATCCCGGCGACGTCGAGGAGGGCGACGATGGGCGCGTCCGCGCCGAGAAGCCCCTGTCCGACGGCGGCCCGCACGGCTTCGTCCCGCCGGGCGACCCGCGCGGCGTCGGTCTCGCCCGCGTTCCCCGTGCTCCCGCCCGCCCCGTTGTCCCTCGCGTCGGTGGCACCCATCGCATCCCCCGTCCTGTCGCGTTCCGCGCCCATATGTCCAGGCAAACATCCCCCGACACCCCGGCGCTTGCACGCCCCATGTATTGACTAGCTCTATTCAGGAAGTCAGGATGTGAATATCTACTGCATAAGTCCGCTAGGAGGCAGACCATGTCAGGACCCCGCCCCGTACGAGCGCCGCGCGGTACGGAACTGAGCGCCCTGGGATGGCAGCAGGAAGCCGCCCTGCGGATGCTGCAGAACAACCTCGACCCCGAGGTCGCCGAGCACCCCGACAAGCTCGTCGTCTACGGCGGCACCGGCAAGGCGGCGCGCGACTGGCGCTCCTTCGACGCCATGGTGCGTACGCTCCGGACCCTCAAGCAGGACGAGACGATGCTCGTCCAGTCCGGCCGCCCGGTGGGCGTCATGCAGACCCACGAGTGGGCCCCGCGCGTCCTCATCGCCAACTCCAACCTGGTCGGCGACTGGGCCAACTGGGAGGAGTTCCGCCGTCTGGAGGCCCTCGGCCTGACCATGTACGGGCAGATGACCGCCGGCTCCTGGATCTACATCGGCACGCAGGGCATCCTCCAGGGCACGTACGAGACGTTCGCCGCCGTCGCCGCCAAGAAGTTCAACGGCACCCTCGCCGGCACGATCACCCTCACCGCCGGACTCGGCGGCATGGGCGGCGCCCAGCCGCTCGCCGTGACGATGAACGACGGCGTCGCGATCTGTATCGACGTCGACCCGCGCGCCATCGAGCGCCGCATCGAGCACCGCTACCTGGACGTGAAGGCCGACTCCCTGGAGCACGCCCTGCAGCTGGCGGTGGAGGCCCGCGACGCCCGTCGTCCGCTCTCCATCGGCCTCCTCGGCAACGCCGCCGAGCTGCTGCCCCGCATGCTCGCCGAGGGCGCCCCCGTCGACATCGTGACCGACCAGACCTCGGCCCACGACCCGCTGGCCTACCTCCCCGTCGGCGTCGACTTCGACGACATGGCCGCGTACGCCGCGAAGGACCCGGCGGGCTTCACCACCCGCGCCCGGGAGTCCATGGCCCGGCACGTCGAGGCCATGGTCGGCTTCATGGACGCGGGCGCCGAGGTCTTCGACTACGGCAACTCGATCCGCGGCGAGGCCCAGCTCGCCGGATACGAGCGCGCGTTCGCCTTCCCCGGCTTCGTCCCCGCCTACATCCGCCCCCTCTTCTGTGAGGGCAAGGGCCCCTTCCGCTGGGCCGCCCTGTCCGGCGAGGCCTCCGACATCGCCAAGACCGACAAGGCGCTCCTCGAGCTCTTCCCGGAGAACGAGTCCCTGCACCGCTGGATCAAGATGGCCGGCGAGCGCGTCCACTTCCAGGGCCTGCCCGCCCGTATCTGCTGGCTCGGCTACGGCGAGCGCGACAAGGCGGGCGAGCGCTTCAACGACATGGTGGCGAGCGGCGAACTCCAGGCCCCGCTGGCCATCGGCCGCGACCACCTCGACTGCGGCTCCGTCGCCTCCCCGTACCGCGAGACCGAGGCCATGCTCGACGGCTCCGACGCGATCGCCGACTGGCCGCTGCTGAACGCCATGGTGAACGTCGCCTCCGGCGCCTCCTGGGTCTCCATCCACCACGGCGGCGGTGTGGGCATGGGCCGCTCCATCCACGCCGGTCAGGTCTCCGTCGCCGACGGCACCGAGCTCGCCGGCGAGAAGATCCGCCGCGTGCTGACCAACGACCCCGGCATGGGTGTCATCCGGCACGTCGACGCCGGCTACGACATCGCGGAGTCCGTCGCCGACGAGCGCGGCGTGCGCGTCCCGATGCGCGAGGGTGACGACGCGTGACTTTCCACAGCATGTGGGCGGAGCTGCTGCCGATCGGCCGCAGCTCCGCCTCCGGCGGCTACCGCCGCTTCGCCTGGACCGGCGCCGACGCCGACTGCCGGGCCTGGTTCAAGGCGCAGGCCGAGTCCCGGGGGCTGACGTACGAGCTGGACCGGAACGGGAACCAGTGGGCCTGGCTGGGCGACCCCACCGCGGGGGACGCCGTGGTCACGGGGTCTCACCTGGACTCCGTCCCCGACGGCGGCGCCTTCGACGGCCCCCTCGGGGTGGTGTCCTCCTTCGCCGCCCTCGACGAACTCCGCGCGCGCCAGGTCACGCTCGCCAAGCCCCTCGCCCTCGTGAACTTCGGGGACGAGGAGGGCGCCCGCTTCGGGCTCGCCTGCGTCGGCTCCCGGCTCGCGGCCGGACAGCTCACCGTCGAGCAGGCGCACCGGCTGACCGACGCCGACGGCGTCACCCTCCCGCAGGCCATGGAGCGGGCCGGGTACGACGCCGGCACCATCGGCCCGGACCCCGAGCGGCTCGCCCGTATCGGCGCCTTCGTCGAACTGCATGTCGAACAGGGCCGCGCCCTCGACCTCAGCGGTGACCGGATCGGCATCGCCAGCGCCATCTGGCCGCACGGCCGCTGGCGCTTCGACTTCCGGGGCGAGGCCAACCACGCGGGCACGACCCGCCTGGCGGACCGCCGGGACCCGATGCTGTCGTACGCGGAGACGGTCCTCGCGGCCCGCCGAGAGGCCCGACTCGCCGGTGCGGTCGCCACCTTCGGCAAGATCGCCGTCGAGCCGAACGGCGTCAACGCCATTCCCTCCCTCGTCCGCGGCTGGCTGGACTCCCGCGCCGCCGACCAGCGGACCCTCGACACGGTGGTCACCGGCGTCGAGAAGGCGGCCCGCGAGTACGCCGACGCCCACGGCATCGAACTCGACGTCGTCCGCGAGTCGTTCACCCCCGTCGTCGAGTTCGACCACGCCCTGCGCGACGAACTCGCCCGCATCCTCGGCAGAGACACGGGAACGGGCGCCGGCACGGGCGCGGACCTCAAGGTCCCCGTGCTGGGCACCGGCGCGGGACACGACGCCGGAATCCTCTCCGGGACCATTCCGACCGCCATGCTGTTCGTACGCAACCCCACGGGCGTCTCGCACTCCCCGGCCGAGTACGCCGCCGAGGACGACTGCGTGGCCGGGGTGACCGCACTCGCCGACGTACTGGAAGGGCTGGCCCGCAGGTGACGCAGACGTACTGGCTGGAGCACGCCTGGCTCGACCCCGCCGTCGAGCCGGGGGTGTCCGTCGAGGTCGCACAGGGCCGGATCGCGGCCGTCCGCACGGGCGTCGGCACCCCGCCCCCCGGCGCCGAGATCCTGCGCGGTCTCACCCTCCCCGGACTGGCGAACGCCCACTCGCACGCCTTCCACCGCGCCCTGCGCGGCACCGTCCAGGTGGGCAGCGGCACCTTCTGGACGTGGCGCGAGGTCATGTACGCCTTCGCGGACAGGCTGACCCCGGACACGTACCACGCGCTGGCCCGCGCCGTGTACGCGGAGATGGCGCTGGCCGGGGTCACGGCGGTCGGCGAGTTCCACTATGTGCACCACGCCCCGGGCGGCACCCCGTACGCCGACCCGAACGCCATGGGCGAGGCGCTGATCGCGGCCGCCGCCGACGCCGGCATCCGGATCACCCTCCTCGACACCGCGTATCTCTCCTCCGGCTTCGGACAACCGCCCAACGCCCATCAGCTCCGCTTCTCCGACGGCACGGCCGACGCCTGGGCGGAACGCTGTTCAGTTCTCAAGGACCGTGATCACGCGCGGATCGGTGCGGCCATCCACTCCGTACGTGCCGTGCCCGCCGGACAGCTGGCGACGGTGGCGCGCTGGGCCGAGGAGCGGCGGGCCCCGCTCCATGTGCATCTGTCCGAGCAGACGGCGGAGAACGACGCCTGCCAGGAGGCGCACGGCCGCACCCCCACCCGGCTGCTCGCCGACCACGGGGTCCTCGGGCCGCGTACCACCGGCGTCCACAGCACCCACCTCACGGACGAGGACATCGCGCTGCTCGGCGGCTCCTCGACCGGCACCTGTATGTGCCCGACGACGGAGCGGGACCTGGCGGACGGCATCGGCCCGGCCGTCGCCCTCCAGCGCGCGGGCTCCCCGCTCTCCCTCGGCTCCGACAGCCACGCCGTGATCGACCTCCTCGAAGAGGCCCGCGCGATGGAGCTGAACGAGCGTCTGCGCACCCGTACCCGGGGTCACTGGACGGCGGCGGCCCTTCTGCGGGCGGCCTCGGCCGACGGCCACGCGGCCCTCGGCTGGGACGACGCGGGCACCCTGGAGCCCGGCGCGCTCGCCGACTTCACGACGGTCGCGCTCGACTCGGTCAGAACAGCGGGACCGCTGCCGCGGCTCGGCGCCGAGACGGCCGTATTCGCCGCGACGGCGGCCGACGTGCGCCACACGGTCGTGGGCGGACGTCATGTCGTACGCGACGGAGCGCACGCGCTCGTGCCCGACGTGCCGTCGGCACTCGCGGACGCCGTCGAAGCCCTGCGCGCGTGACCCGCACCCCCAGCCCGGCCACCCACGAGGACCCCATGAGCAGCACAGTCACCACAGCCCACACCGCCGGCACAGGCAGCACGGTCATCACCAACATCGCCGGCCTGGTCACCAACTCCCCCTCCTTCGGACGGGGGTCCCCCCGCTCGAGTAAATTCGAGAGTGGGGGAGCATCCCCTCTCGGTCTGATCCAGGACGCGGCCGTCGTCATCGACGGCGACCGGGTCGCGTGGATCGGTGAATCAAGCAAAGCACCCGCCACTGACAACCGGGTCGACGCCGGTGGCCGGGCGGTGATCCCCGGCTTCGTCGACTCCCACTCGCATCTCGTCTTCGCGGGCGACCGCACCCAGGAGTTCAACGCCCGTATGTCGGGCCGGAGCTACACGGCGGGCGGCATCCGCACGACCGTCGCGGCCACCCGGGCCGCGAGCGACGCGGATCTGGAGGCGAACCTCACCCGCTACCTCGACGAGGCCCTGCGGCAGGGCACGACCACCTTCGAGACGAAGTCGGGTTATGGCCTGACGGTCGAGGACGAGGCCCGCGCGCTGCGCATCGCGTCCGCGCACACCGACGAGGTGACCTACCTCGGCGCGCACATCGTCCCGCCGGACTACGCCGACGACCCGGCCGCGTACGTGGCCCTGGTCACCGGCGAGATGCTGGACGCCTGCGCCCCGCACGCCCGGTGGATCGACGTCTTCTGCGAGAAGGGCGCCTTCGACGGCGACCAGGCGAGGGCGATCCTGACGGCGGGCCGGGCGAAGGGCCTCCACCCCCGCGTCCACGCCAACCAACTGTCGTACGGCCCGGGCGTCCAGCTCGCGGTGGAGCTGGACGCGGCGAGCGCGGACCACTGCACCCACCTGACGGACGCGGACGTCGACGCCCTCGCGAGCGGCCGGACCGTCGCCACCCTCCTCCCCGGCGCCGAGTTCTCCACGCGCGCCGAGTGGCCGAACGCCCGCCGTCTCCTGGACGCGGGCGCCACGGTCGCGTTGTCCACGGACTGCAACCCCGGCTCCTCCTTCACGTCCTCGGTGCCCTTCTGCATCGCCCTCGCGGTACGGGACATGGGCATGACCCCGGACGAGGCGCTCTGGTCGGCCACGGCGGGCGGCGCGGCGGCCCTGCGCCGCGAGGACATCGGCCACCTCACCCCGGGCGCCTACGCGGACCTGGCGTTCCTCGACGCCCCGAGCCACGTCCACCTGGCGTACCGGCCGGGGGTTCCGCTGGTGTCGGAGGTGTGGCGGCGAGGGCGCCGGGTCCGCTGACGGCCGGCCCCGGCGGGTTCAGCAGGCGCCCTCGGCCGTGGTGGCACTGAGGTCGTACTCGGGAACGTAGGTGCCCTGCTGGTCGCCCACGCCCGGGACGGTGAAACCGCCCTCGTCCGACTCCTTCTGGGAGACGCTCATGCAGTAGGCGGCGTCGGTGCCCTCGGCCGTGATCTCGTAGTCGTCCCGCGAGTCGGCCGGCTCGACGTTCACGGCGTACCCGGGGCCCATGTCCTCGCCCGCGTCCTCGACTTCTTGCTCGATCAGGTCGGAGTAGTCCGAGTACTCGTCGTCGATGTGGGGTTCCTCCTCCAGGGCGGAGGCCGCCTGCTCGACCGCCTGGCCGAGCTCGCCCGCACTCCACGAGTTGTCGTCGGCGAAGTCGAGCGCCTTGAACCCCTGGAAGGCCATGACGGCCGCGGCGATGAAGATGAGCACCCGCTGCCATGCGTACGCGCTGTCCGACGGCTCGTTGGCCTCCGGATCGCGGTAACGCCTGGCGGCGAAACGCCAGTACAGCTTGCGTTGGTCGGCGAGGCCCAGGGCCACGAAAAGGGCGGCGGCCACGAAAAAGAAGACGACGATGCCGGTCATGCGCTGTAGATCCCCCGTGGTGTGTACATGCCTACACGGCGGTCCTGTCTACCAGGGCCTGGGTTACAGGCGCAAAGGCCGGCCGGGTCTCAGGCCGCCCCCGCCCGCCATCGCTGTGCGGCGCGGCCCTCGGCCGGCACCAGGAACAGCGCGTCCCCGTACGGGGTGACCGCGTGGTCCGGGGCGACGGCCGGGCGGATGACCCCCTGCGCGTCGACCGTGAAGCGCAGGTTCCGGCCGTTGCGCCCGTACACCGCGCCGCACTCCCAGATGCCGACCCCCCGGTCCGTGGAGCCGCGGCTGTCCAGGCAGAAGTCCGGGTCCTCGGACGACTGGAGGACGCCTCGCGCGGTGTCGACCCGCCAGCGCTGCGTGCGGGACGAGGTGCAGGGGGCCGTGACGACGTCCGTGCCCAGGTCCATCACGCCGTCGCGGATGTCCAGGCAGAGGCCCGAGTCGGCGTTCACCACCTGGGCGAAGGAGCCGTTCGGCGGGTGGGGAGCGGGGGGCTTCGGGCTGGGCTTCGGGGAAGGGGGACGCGTCGTCTTCGACGCCGACGGACTCCTCGACGGCTTCGGGGACTTGCCGGCGGTGTGCGACGGCGAGGGGGACGGGGTCGCCGAGACGGTCGCCGTCACCGTCACCGCGGGCGGCCGGGACGGGGTGGCCACGGCGTTGGCCGCCCGCTCCGGCTCCGGGCCGCCCGAGACGAGGAGGTAGGCCAGGAACGGGATCAGCGCCACGCCGAGTGCCGTCGACGCCAGTACGAAGCGGCGGGACGGCCACCAGCCCGGGGCCGGGCCGGGACCGGGGTCGCCCGGCCCCGGTCCGGAGGGGCCCGGGCCGCCGGCGACCGCCCGCCGGGTCACCGCCCCGCCCGTGACGTACGCCGCGCCGCCCCAGGCCAGCAGACCCGCCGCCAGCGCCGTACGCGGGTCGTCCCGCAGGGCGGAGAGTTCGTCGTACGCGGTGGCGCAGTACACGCAGTGCACCATGTGGGCGTGCAGGTCCGCGCTGTAGCGGGGGTTGTCCGGGCGCACCGACTCCTCGATCAGCCGCCGGAAGTCCTGGCACCGCGGATCGTCGGAGGCGGCCAGCCGGGTCGTCAGGCAGGACTGGCGCAGGCTCTGGAACGCCGGTTCCGTGCCGTACGTGACGTCCTCGCGGGTGAGTCCCACGAAGTCGGCCGTCCGGTCGTCGGGTTCGCCCTCCACGACGGCGTACCAGACGACGCCCTGGACCCGGGACGGAAGCGACTGGAACGCGGCGAGCAGCGGCGGCACCTGTGCGCGGGAGCCCGCCGCACCGAGGTGTGCGAGCAGGTCCGGGTCGAGGCGGGCGGCCCGCTCGTCCGCCGCCCAGGACGCGGCCACGCGGCCCGCCAGCAGCAGGAGTTGGTGTCGCCAGGGCCCGCGCGGGTCGGAGCCGCGGGCTGTGTCGCGGGCGGCGAGCGCGAACGCCTGCGCCGTGAGCCGGCGTGCCGCCGCGTCGTCCACCGTGCACAGGCGCGCGTATCCGAGGACCGCGGGCCGGTGCCGGGTGCGCAGTTCACGCAGCGCCGGATACGCGGTCGCGGTGTCCGTGCGCAGCAGTTGGGTCAGCCGCGCGTCGGACGCCGTGCTGTGTCTACCGTCCTCGGCCTCGGCGTCACCGTCGCCGTCGCCCCGGTCGGCCCGTGCCATCCCCCTGCCTCCTCGCACCCCCTGGCTCTGCCGCCGGGCATGCCTGAGACATCGCACACGTACCGGCGGGTATGGGGGGTGACCATAGTGATGGAAGGCAACCCGCGGGGAAAGAGGTAACCCACGGTAAGTGCACGGAGAGCGGTGGAGCGGTGGAGCGGCGGGAGTGGCGGGAGCGGTCGAGCGGGGGGGCGGTGGAGCGGAGGGGCGGTGGAGCGGCGGCCGGTATCCGGAGCCCGGCCACGGCCGGACAGCAGTCGTCCGGCACCCGGCCGCCGCCGGACACCGGACCCTTGCCGCACTCGGCGCGCGCCGCTCGGCACGCCCCGCTCAGCACACCCCACAAAACCGCGACCGCAGAAGTCACCGCGGTCCGAAGGAGTCCCTACTCCTCCACCGTCAGTCCCTTGCGCAGCCGCACCAGCGTCCGGGACAGCAGCCGGGACACATGCATCTGCGAGATGCCCAGCTCGTCGCCGATCTCCGACTGCGTCATGTTCGCCACGAACCGCAGGGACAGGATCTTCCGGTCCCGCGAAGGGAGTTGGGCGATCAGCGGCTTCAACGACTCGACGAACTCGATGCCTTCGAGCCCGTGGTCCTCGTACCCGATGCGGTCCGCGAGCGCGCCCTCGGAGTCGTCCTCCTCGGGCTGCGCGTCCAGCGACGACGCCGTGTACGCGTTGGACGCGGCCATCCCCTCGACGACCTCGCCGTTCGAGATGCCGAGCCGCTCGGCCAGTTCGCTCACGGTCGGGGCGCGGTCGAGCCGCTGGGCGAGTTCGTCGCCGGCCTTCGCGAGATCGAGGCGGAGTTCCTGGAGTCGGCGCGGTACGCGCACGGACCAGGACGTGTCACGGAAGAAACGCTTGATCTCGCCGACGATCGTCGGCATCGCGAAGGTGGGGAACTCGACGCCGCGGCTCAGTTCGAAGCGGTCGATCGCCTTGATCAGGCCGATCGTGCCGACCTGGATGATGTCTTCCATCGGTTCGCTGCGGGAGCGGAACCGGGAGGCGGCGAACTTCACCAGGGCGAGGTTGAGTTCGACCAGGGTGTTGCGGACGTACGAGTATTCGTGGGTGCCCTCTTCGAGGGACTCCAGCCGCGCGAAGAGCGTCTTGGACAGGGCTCGTGCGTCGACCGGCCCCACCTCGTCGTACGGGGGGATCTCGGGAAGTCCGGCGAGTACGTCGCGCTCCCCGGGGAACCCGTCGTGCTCCGCGAGGGATGCGTGCTCCAGGTTTTCCGGAGGGCGTGTCGACGTCGCCCGCTGGGTATGCGATTCGTCGAGCCGGGGTGACATGATGTCCTCCATCGTTCTCGGCATATGGCCGCCGATGCCAATACGTGCACTGCGGTGTGCGGCGCCTCCAAAGCCGGCCGTGTCGATTGGGTGTCCCTACTAGCCCTACCTGCTTTCGGGAGCCCCTCGCAAGTGCGCTGCGTGATGATATGTCCGATTTGGGTAAGTTGTTCGGGTGTCATGGCGTGTGGGGAAGGCGTAGGGTTCGAGGACGTCAAGCAACAGCCACGACGGTCGGGAGAGAAACGGCATGGACCGCGGGACGGTCGGCAGCGCACAGTCGGGCCGGCTTCTTGTCGAGGTGCGGGAAGAGGGCACGAGTGCCGTCGTGACCCCCGCGGGTGAGCTGGATCACCACACCTCCGAGCTATTGCGTGAACCGCTCGACGATTGCCTTGGAAAGGGCTTCGCGCGCCTGGTGGTGGACTGCTCGCGCCTGGAGTTCTGCGACTCCACCGGGCTCAATGTGCTGCTCGGGGCCCGTCTGAAGGCCGAGGCCGCGGGCGGCGGAGTACATCTGGCGGGGATGCTGCCGGTGGTGGCCCGGGTCTTCGAGATCACCGGTGCCGATGCCGTCTTCACCGTCCACGAGACGCTCGAGGCAGCCCTGGCCGACTAGGCCCGGCGGGTCGGGCCGGCGGGTCGGACCGTGGAGGGAATCGTGGGGGGAATCGTGCCCCCGGCTGTCTCCGGCGCGACGGGCGCGTTACGTCCGTCACAGCTTCCGTCCGAATCCGTGGGTGTTCTGCCGGTTCGCTCGGGCAGGAGACATCCTGACTACGTCCGCAGCCACAACGAAATCGGCGGGAACGCCGTAGATCCCTGTAAGTGAGTCTTGAATCGTGAACTGGTGAATCGGTGAGGTGAAGCGCTGATGAGCACCACCCGGCCTTGCTCGCCGGGCGACCGCGGCCCGGAGCCGGGCGCCGGCGGCGCTTCCGGGATGTCTGCGGAGCGGGCTGCGCCCGAGGAGGAGGCGGCCGCCATGGCCTCCGCGTCCTCCACGGCCGCCACGCCCTCCGCGACCCCCGCTGCCTCCGCCGAGGACGCACCCTCCGCCGAGGATGCACCCCCCGCCGAGGGCGGGAGCGTAAGCGGAGGCGGGAGCACGTCGTCCGCCGCGGCCCGCCGAACCCGCAAACTGAACTTCGACGACCAGAGCGGTGTCGTTCCGCTCGCCCGCGACTTCGCCCGCCAGGCGCTGTACGAGTGGGGCTGGCTGCCTGCCGCGACCGCCGACCAGCGGGCTGCCGCCGAGGACGTGCTGCTGGTCGTCTCCGAACTCGTCACCAACGCCTGTCTGCATGCCGAGGGTCCCGACGACCTCTGGATCAGCTGCGACAACAAGGTGCTGCGCATCGAGGTCTCCGACAAGGGCGCGGGCCAGCCCGCCCCGCGCACCCCGCACCGCGCCGGCCGCCCCGGCGGCCACGGCATGTTCATCGTGCAGCGGCTCTGCCTGGACTGGGGGGTTGTGCGGACCCCCGGGGCCGCGGGCAAGACCGTGTGGGCGGAACTCGGCGCCCCCGCATAACTCTTACCTTGGGTTACCCACGGTTCGAGCCCTTCCCCGGGCATCTCTGAGCGCGCGCCGGATCTCCTCAGATCCGGCGTGCACTTTGTCTTCCCTCGACAAGGCCCCGGGCGTACTTTGACGGCCCGATCTGATGTGCCGTCAGTAACTTCGGCGACGAGGGGACTCGAGGTGTCGTACCGGACGTACCAGAAACGAACCGCCGCGCTCGCGTTCGCCGCGGCCCTGGCCGGCTCGGCGGTGCTGATGGCCGCCCCCGCCGCCGTGGCCGACGTGGTGGACGTCAACTACCAGTGCAAGACGCCGATCGGCGACAAGAGCGCCGTGTCGCCCATCGACATCAAGAGCGTCAAGAGCGGCAGCGGCTACAAGCTCACCATGTCCTTCCAGAAGGGCGTCTCGTCCAGCCCGGTCGAGCTGGGCAAGGGCGCGATGAACCCGAGCGCCGTGATCAAGCTGGGCGGCGCGGACAGCGGCACGGTGGCCGTGAGCGGTCCGGCCAACTCGGCCGCGATCCCCGCCGACACCCCTATCAAGATCAACGACTTGTCGGGCACGTACACGCCGAAGAAGACCGGCAAGGTCACCTTCACCGCGGGCGTCCTCACCATCAAGGCGCTCGGCACGACGACCACGTGCACCCCCGGCAACAACCCCAAGCCGTCACTGACCCTCGACGTCACGGCTGCGGGCGGCGGCGGTACGTCGGGCTCCACACAGAGCGGTACGGACACCGGGAGCGGGCTCCCGCAGACCGGACCCGAGGACTCCGCGATCGCGCTGGGCACCCTCGGCGGCACCGTGCTGCTCGCGGGCGCGGCCGGAGCGCTGTGGCTGACGCGCCGGAACCAGGCGGCGCGCCGCTAGGACATGTCCGGCGCATCGGGCCGGGCTCCCGTGTCCCGGGCCGGCCCCCCGTGTCCTGGGCCGGGCTCCCGGGTCCCACTGCCGGGCTCCCGTGTCCCGGGTCCTGACGCACCGGACAGGCCCCACCACCGCGTACGACCCGCAGGAGCCGCCGATGCCGTACGTTTCCCACGTCCTTGGCCTTGCCGCCCTGACCCTGCTCGCCGCCGCACCGTCCGCCGCGGCAGCCGACGCCTGGTCCGTCGCGCCCGCGACGGGCGGCACTGCCGGGCGGCCGTACATCTACGCGGAGGGCGAGAGCGGCACCGTCCTCGAGGACGCCGTGTCCGTGCTCAACCCGGGCGGCACACCGCTCACCGTGCGGCTGCGCGGCGCCGACGGCCCCGATGGCGTACGGAGCGGGCCGGTCGGCACGGGCGCGTGGATCGGTTTCGCCCGGGCGACGGGCGGACACAGACGTGCGGCGTCGGCGGTGTCCGTGACCGTGCCCGCCCGCACGCGCGCCGACGTGCCGTTCACGGTGAGTGTTCCCCCGGGCACGACACCCGGTGACCACCCCGGCGCGATCGTCGCGGAGGCGGGCGGCCGCTCCAGCGCCGTACGCGTCCGGCTGCGGGTCGGCGGGCCGACGCTGTCCGCGCTCAGTGTGGAGCACGTCTCGGTGGGCGGCGGGCGGATCTCGTACGAGCTGGTCAACCGCGGCAACACCGTGCTCGCCCCGAGCCTTGCGGTGCACGTCGACGGCCTCTTCGGGCCGCTGCTCGACCGGCCCGCGCACGCCCTGTCCCTCGACCTGCCGCCGGGCCGCCGCGTCACGCTCAGCGAGCCGTGGCGGGACACCCCGGCGCTCGACGCGGTCCAGGTGCGGCTCACGGTGACCGCGGCGGGCGGGGCCCGCGCCTCGGCGTCCGCGTCGGCCCGGTTCGTGCCGTGGGGCGCGGTGGCGGGAACGGGCGGCGCGTTCGCGGCCGCGGGCGCCGGTTTCGTCGTACGACGTCGCGGGCGCGGCCCGCGGGACGGGGACGCGGCCCCGCGGCAGCCATGGCAGCCATGGCGGCCATGGCGTCGAGGGCGCCGCCCGCCGGACGGGGACGCGGGGGAGCCGCCGTGTGCGGAAGCCGAGCTGACGGGAGCGGTGAAGTGAGCGGCAAGGTGCGGATGACGGCGCTGGTGGCGGTGCTCGCGCTCGCCCTGCTCCCGTGGGCGGGGGCGACCGCCTCGGCCGCGGACAATCCCTCCGTCAGGCTCTCCACGTCCCAGGCGGGGAGCGGCGGTTCGATCACCGTGACCGGCAGCGGCTGGCGCCCGAAGGCCCTGCTGATGGTGCTGATCTGCGGACAGTCCGTGCCGTCCCGCGGGGTGATCGGCGGCACCAACTCCTGCGCCAACGCGGACGGCCGCGCGGTCACCACCGACGCGAAGGGGGCGTTCAGCAGGAAGCTGCCGGTGGCCGAGCCGCCCAAGCCGTGCCCGTGTGTGGTGCACGTCGCCACCGTCACCGGCGAGAAGGCCGACGCCGACGCCGTCTTCCAGGTCGCGGGACATCCGGTACGGGCCCTGCCGAAGGAGGACACGAGCGGGCGCCTGTCCGTGCTCACCGACACCCGGCTGGACGGGTCGAGCGGGCTGCTGACCTGGTTCGGGGCGCCGCCGTCCCGCACGCTCGTCCTCACCGTCGGCAACGTCGGCACGTCCCCCGTCAAGAACCCGGTCTTCCGCGTCGGCACCTCCCACGGGGTGTTCGCCCCCCAGTGGGAGGAGCAGCCGTGGCGTGGCACGGTCGCGCCCGGCGGGAAGGCCCGGATCAAGCTGCCGGTGGAACTGGCGGCGGGCGCCCACGGCGACTACACGATCTCACTGGAGTACGGCGGCAAGGTGCTCGCCGAGCAGCCGTGGGGCGTCGGCCGCCCATGGGGCGTGACCCTCTTCTGGATCCTGCTCTGCGTCGTCGTACCCGCGGCGGTGTTCCGCGTCGGGATGGCCGTGGTGGACCGGGTACGGCCGCGGCGCCGGGCACCGGGGCGGCACCGGGTCCTGAAACTGCCCGAACTCACCCTGCGCCTGCCGAAACCGGGCGCACCCGCTCCTGAGACCCGCACCACCCCGGCCCTCCCGTGGTTCACCCCGGACGGCGATCCGGGCACCCCGGCGGCCGGTCCGCTCTCCGCACCGCAGGAGGAGACGAGTCCGACGTCTTCCGCAGAGGAGACGAGTCCGACGTCTTCCGCGTCTCCGACGACTCCTACGACGAAGGGAAACACGTGAGCACGCTACGGAGAGTTCTTCCGGCAGGGGAGCGGAGGGGGCGCAGAGCGACCGCGGCCGGAGCCGCCCTCATGCTCGGCGGCGCGGGCCTGCTGCTCGGGGTGACCGCCGGGCCGGCCCAGGCCGCCGAGGTGTCGTACGCGACCAAGTGCGTCCCGCCCGCGGCCTCCGGCCTCGACCCCGTCGAGGGCACCACGAAGGTGGAGATCACCGCGCCCGCCACCGCGAAGGTCGGTGACACGGTCGAGGTGGTGTGGAAGTTCGTCCAGGCCGCCTCGAAGAACCCGGACATCATCGATCTGCCGAAGGACTCGGTGCAGCCGAGCGGCACCCTGAAGGCGGCCGGCGCGCAGGCCGCCGGCATCGCGATGCAGGGGGCGCGCCAGAACCCGGCCATCCCCAAGGGCGGCGCCATGGTGCTGTCCGACATGAAGGGCACCCTGAAGCTGACCACGCCGGGCGAGGTCACGCTGACCCCGGACGCGTACGCCATCAACGCCTTCTCGACGGACACCAAGTGCGCGCCGACGGAGACCGTGAAGTCCGCCGCGACCATCAACGTCACCGCAGGCGGGGGGAGTTCGTCCAGCGCCACGCCCGATCCCTCACAGAGCGCGACCGGCGGCAGTGACACGGGCGGATCCAGCGGCGGCCAGACCGACTTCACGGGCAAGGAGGTCTCGGTCCCGTACGCGTGCAAGACGCCGATCGGCGACAAGAACGCCACCTCGCCCGTCCAGATCAACGCCAAGAAGAACGGCGGGAGTTTCGATCTGACGGTCCAGTTCAAGAAGTCGGTGATGGACAGTCCCGCCGACATCCCGAAGGACTCCGTGAAGCCGTCGATGGAGGTCGTGCTGGGCGGCGCCGACAAGGGGACGGTGCGGGTGGAGGGGCCGGCGAACGCCGACGCGATCAAGAGCGGCGACCCCATCGAGATCCCGGACCTGACGGGCACGTACAAGCCGGGCGCGAGTGGCACCTCGACGCTGTCCCCGGGTGTGCTGACGGTCAACGCCCTGGGCACGACCACGACATGCACCCCGACGAAGACGGAGGTCTCCCTGTCCCTGGACACCACCGAGCAGGCGAACGGCGCGTCGGGCGGCGGCTCGTCGTCGACGTCCGGGTCCGGCGGTACGTCGGGTGGTACCTCGGCCGGCGGTACCTCGTCCGGCGGGGGCCTCGCGGAGACGGGTGCCGGTGACCATGGCGCGCTGAAGGCCCTGGGGCTGGTGGCCGGCACGGTGATCCTGCTGGGCGGAGCGGTGTTCACGTTCCTGCCGGGACGGCGCGTGCGCTGACCCGGCCGCCGGGCGGGCGGGGTGCGGGCGCTTGGCGTGCCCCGTGGTGACGGGCGCTTGGCGTGCCCCGTGGTGACGGGCGTTTCGCGTGCCCCGTGGTGACCGTGAACCGGGGAAGGGCCTCACTCGTCCCCCAGAACGACCACCCCACCGAACGCCCCCCACCGTCCGCCTGCCCCTGGAGGCCCCGTACATGAACGCCACAGCGACCCGCTTCCTCTACCTCGCCCGGCACGGCGAGGCAACCGCGGACGAGGACGCGGGCGAGCTGACCGCGAACGGCCGCCGCCAGGCCGAACTCCTCGGCGACCGGCTCCGTGACGTGCCGCTGGCCGCGATCCACCACGGCCCGCTGCCGCGCGCGGCGCAGACCGCCCGGCTGATCGGCGACCGGCTGAAGGAGGTCCCGGTGCGGGCGGCCGAGGCGGCCGGGGACTACGTGCCGTACGTGCCCGGCCGGGCCGAGCTGCCCGCGGACGCGGCCGACCGGCTGCTCGCGTTCCTGGCGCCCGTGACGCCGGACGAGCGCGAGCGGGGCGCGGCGCTGGCGCGGGCGGCGCAGGAGCGGTTCACCGGCCCCGTGGCGGGCGACGAGGTGCGCCACGAACTGGTCGTCACCCACGCCTTCCTCATCGGCTGGCTGGTCCGGGCCGCCCTCGACGCCCCGCCCTGGCGCTGGCTGGGCCTCAACCACGGCAACGCCGCCCTGACCGTCCTCCGCTACACGCCCGGCCGTCCGTCCGCCGTGCTCTTCTTCAACGACATGGCCCATCTGCCCGCCGAACTGCGCTGGACCGGCTTCCCGCCCGAACTGCGCGGGTGAGGGACGCGAACGGCCGAGGGCCGCCGCACCGGGTGGTGCGACGGCCCTCGGCCGACAGCAAGGAAAGCGAGTGCGGCAGGGCTGCTCAGGCGCGCGTCAGTGGACGTCGCCCATCAGCTCCTTGACCTTCTTGCGGTACATCCACACCGCGACACCGGCGACCGCGGCGAGCGTGGCCTGCAGGGCGACGATGCCCGTCTTGTTGAGGTCGACGCCGGCGATGGAGAGCAGACCGGTCGTGGCGTCACCGGCGGTGACGGCCAGGAACCAGACACCCATCATCTGGGAGGCGTACTTCGCGGGCGCCATCTTCGTGGTGACGGAGAGGCCGACCGGGGAGACGGTCAGCTCACCGACGGTCTGCACGAAGTAGATCGCGACCAGCCACATCGCGGCGGCCTTGTGACCGCCGTCGGCGATCGCCAGGGGCGCCAGGAAGAGGAAGAACGAGGCACCGATCAGGAGCAGACCGGACGCGAACTTCGTCGCCGTGCTCGGCTCCTTGCCGCGGCGGTTCAGCGCCAGCCACAGCCAGGCGAACACCGGGGCCAGGGCCATGATCAGGACCGGGTTCACGGACTGGTACCAGGAGACCGGGAAGTGCCAGTCGAAGATGGTGTTCTCGGCCGACGAGTCGGCGAAGATCGACAGGGTCGAGCCGCCCTGGTCGTAGATCATCCAGAAGACGGCGGCGGCGACGAAGAACCAGATGTACGCGGACATCTTCGACTGCTCGACGCGGTCGAGGGCCTTGTCGCGCTTGATGCGGGCGATGACCATGACCGGGATGATCAGGCCGGCGACGGTGATCGGGACCAGCAGCCAGTTGAGCGTGTAGTGGCCGGAGAAGCCGACGATCGCGTAGAAGACGACGGCGACGGCCGCCCACATCGCCGACTTGCGCAGCGTCGCGGCCTTCTCCTCGGCGGACAGCGGCGTCGGGACGTCGCTGGAGCGGGCGCTGAGGTGGCGGCTGCCGAGCAGGTACTGGGCGAGGCCGAGCGCCATGCCGAGCGCGGCGAGCGCGAAGCCGAGGTGCCAGTTCACGTTCTCACCGACGGTGCCGATGATCAGCGGCGCGGCGAAGGCACCGAGGTTGATGCCGATGTAGAAGAGGGTGAAGCCACCGTCGCGGCGCGGGTCGTCCGGGCCGTCGTAGAGGTGGCCGACCATCGTCGAGATGTTGGCCTTCAGCAGACCGGAACCGATCGCGACCAGGCCGAGGCCCGCGAAGAAGGTGCCGGACGTCGGCAGGGCCAGCGTCAGGTGGCCGAGCATGATGATCAGGCCCGCGACGGCGACCGTCTTGCGGGGGCCGAGGACACGGTCGGCGAACCAGCCGCCCGGGAGGGCGAGCAGGTACACGAGCGACACGTACACCGAGTAGATCGCGGTCGCGGTGGCCGCGCTCAGGTGCAGGCCGCCCGGTGCCACCAGGTACAGCGGGAGCAGAGCTCTCATGCCGTAGTAGGAGAACCGCTCCCACATCTCGGTCATGAAGAGAGTGGCCAGTCCGCGGGGGTGGCCGAAGAAGGTCTTCTCGGAACCGGGGGTGCCCGGGGTGACCGAGTCCTTCGTCAGGCTGGACGCCATGGGTCGTTCCTTGCTGGTCGGGACGCGCTGCTGGAGCGTGTGCGCGCCCGGTGGGGGGCGGCCGGCACCGGCGGGGATCGTTCGCGTCCGCCCCACGCCCATGGGGAGTCCGCTCCGGATGACGAAGCGGTGGACGGCGACCACCGGGATCCACGCCTCTACGCGCATCGCTGCGCTGAGGCCCGGCCACAGGTCATTCCTTTCAAGGCTGGCGAAGGCCAGCCCGCACACAAAAGAGACCTTCGGCGTCAAGTGCTCGCCAAAGGCCCCCGGTGTAGCTACAGGCGTTGCCGTCACCATACGACACGACACTGCCGGATATGGAAGGACTTGAGACGTGGATCACAGGTGATTCTGGAACCACGGACACGTATTCGAAGGTACTAGCCCCAATGGCATCCCACAGCCGCAGGCCGGACCATCCACAGCCGGCGGCCCGGACCACCCCCGCCCGACGGCGTGCGTCCCGCACGGCGCCCGGTGGCCGCGACCGCGCCCGCGGACGGATGTGAAACGGGGCATCTTCGCAGCCCAAGGTAAGAAAACCCGGTAGCCGACCACGCCGCGGCTCTTGTCATCGGCGGACTACCATCACCCCATGACCCGTGTACTGCTCGCCGAGGACGACGCGTCCATCTCGGAGCCGCTGGCCCGCGCCCTGCGCCGGGAAGGTTACGAGGTCGAGGTGCGCGAGGACGGACCCACCGCACTCGACGCCGGAATGCAGGGCGGCGTCGACCTGGTCGTCCTGGACCTCGGTCTGCCCGGCATGGACGGCCTGGAAGTGGCCCGCCGGCTGCGCGCCGAGGGACACACCATCCCGATCCTCATCCTGACCGCGCGCGCCGACGAGGTGGACACCGTCGTCGGCCTCGACGCGGGCGCCGACGACTACGTCACCAAGCCGTTCCGCCTCGCCGAACTGCTGGCCCGGGTACGGGCCCTGCTGCGGCGCGGCGCCGCCGAGCCCCAGCAGCCGCCCGCCACGCACGGCGTGCGCATCGACGTCGAGTCGCACCGCGCGTGGATGGGGGACGAGGAACTCCAGCTGACCGCGAAGGAGTTCGACCTGCTGCGCGTCCTCGTCCGGGACGCGGGCCGGGTCGTCACCCGCGACCAGCTGATGCGCGAGGTCTGGGACACCACCTGGTGGTCGTCCACGAAGACGCTGGACATGCACATCTCCTGGCTGCGCAAGAAGCTGGGCGACGACGCGGCGAACCCCCGCTACATCGCGACGGTGCGCGGCGTGGGCTTCCGCTTCGAGAAGAGCTGACCCGGCCGTGCCTCACGGGTTTCCTCGCGGGTAGCAGCACATGCGCCGTCGACTCATCCAGTCCACCCTCGCCGTCGTGCTCGTGGTGATCGCCGTCTTCGGCCTGTCCCTCGTGATCGTCGAGACGAGGACGATCAGCAACAGCGCCCAGGAGCGGGTGGACTCGGAGGCGCTGCGCCTCGCCAGCATCGTGGACAGCCGCATCCTCGGGTCCGAGAGCGTCAGCGCGGACATACTCAAGGACCAGGTCGGCGCGGGCGGGTACGCCGAGATCACCATGCCCGGCCAGGCCCCGATCGCCATCGGCACCAAACCCGTCGGCGATGTCATCCACGCCACCGAGAAGGGCGAGGAGGGCGAGACGGTCCGGGTCGAGGAACCCCGCTCGGCGGTGACCCGCGAAGTTGGCCGCACGCTGCTGATCATCGCGGCGGTGGCGCTGCTCGCCGTGATCGCGGCGGTGCTGCTCGCGGTGCGCCAGGCGAACCGGCTCGCCTCCCCGCTCACCGACCTCGCGGAGACCGCGGAGCGCCTCGGCTCGGGCGACCCCCGGCCGCGCCACAAGCGGTACGGGGTCCCGGAGCTGGACCGGGTCGCGGACGTCCTGGACTCCTCCGCCGAGCGCATCGCCCGCATGCTGACCGCGGAGCGCCGCCTGGCCGCGGACGCCTCCCACCAGCTGCGTACGCCCCTCACCGCGCTCTCCATGCGCCTGGAGGAGATCACCCTCACGGATGACCCGGACACGGTGAAGGAGGAGGCGACGATCGCGCTGACGCAGGTCGAGCGGCTCACGGACGTCGTGGAGCGGCTGCTGACCAACGCCCGCGACCCGCGTACCGGCTCCGCCGTCTCCTTCGACCTCGACGAGGTCATCCAGCAGCAGCTCGCCGAGTGGCGCCCGGCCTACCGCAGCGAGGGCCGCGCCGTCGTCAGCTCCGGGAAGCGGCACCTGCGGGCGGTCGGTACACCGGGAGCGGTCGCCCAGGTCCTGGCCGCCCTGATCGAGAACTCCCTCATGCACGGCGGCGGCACGGTCGCCCTGCGCACCCGGGTCACCGGCAACCAGGCCGTCGTCGAGGTCACCGACGAGGGCCCCGGCGTCCCCGCCGACCTCGGCGCCCGCATCTTCGAGCGCACGATCAGCGGCCGGAACTCGACGGGCATCGGCCTCGCGGTCGCCCGCGACCTCGCGGAGGCCGACGGCGGCCGCCTGGAGATGCTCCAGGCGCAGCCCCCGGTCTTCGGCCTGTTCCTGTCCCGCACCCCCCTGAAGAAGGCCCCGCAGGGCGAGGAGGAGCAGGGACCGACGGTGCGGTAGACGGGCCCTGAGCCCGGTCGGCGGGCCTGCGGGCGCGCGGTCCGGCCGGCAGGCCGATACCGGGGTCCCGGGCGGAGCCCCGGAGGGCCGGTACGGAACCGGTAGAATCGGCAGCACAGCCCTAGCTCACCGCCGGAAGGCAAACCGTGCCATCAGCACCCTCCGCCGCCGCCCCCGACACCGTTCTGGTCGTCGACTTCGGCGCACAGTACGCCCAGCTCATCGCCCGCCGCGTCCGCGAGGCCCGGGTCTACAGCGAGATCGTGCCGAGCACCATGCCGGTCGCGGAGATGCTCGCCAAGAACCCGGCGGCGATCATCCTCTCCGGCGGCCCCTCGTCGGTGTACGCGGAGGGCGCCCCCCGCCTCGACCGCGAGATCTTCGAGGCCGGCGTCCCGGTCTTCGGCATGTGCTACGGCTTCCAGCTGATGGCCACGACCCTCGGCGGCACGGTCGACAACACCGGCGCCCGCGAGTACGGCCGCACGCCGCTGCACGTCAGCAAGTCCGGCTCGACGCTCTTCGAGGGCACCCCCGACGAGCAGCCGGTCTGGATGTCGCACGGCGACGCCTGCTCCGCCGCCCCCGAGGGCTTCACGGTCACGGCCTCCACGGACGTCGTCCCGGTCGCGGCCTTCGAGAACGACGAGAAGCGCCTGTACGGCGTCCAGTACCACCCCGAGGTCATGCACTCCACGCACGGCCAGCAGGTGCTGGAGCACTTCCTGTACCGGGGCGCGGGCCTCACCCCGTCCTGGACCACCGGCAACGTCATCGACGAGCAGGTGGAGCTCATCCGCGAGCAGGTCGGCACCCGGCGCGCCATCTGCGGTCTGTCCGGCGGCGTCGACTCCGCCGTGGCCGCCGCGCTCGTACAGAAGGCCATCGGTTCCCAGCTGACCTGTGTGTACGTCGACCACGGTCTGATGCGCCAGGGCGAGACCGAGCAGGTCGAGAAGGACTTCGTGGCCGCGACCGGCGTCCAGTTGAAGGTCGTGGACGCGGAGGAGCGTTTCCTCACCGCGCTCAAGGGTGTCTCGGACCCCGAGGAGAAGCGGAAGATCATCGGCCGCGAGTTCATCCGGGTCTTCGAGCAGGCGCAGGCGGAGATCATCGCGGACGAGGGTCCCGAGGTGGCCTTCCTGGTCCAGGGCACCCTCTACCCGGACGTGGTCGAGTCCGGCGGCGGTACGGGCACGGCCAACATCAAGTCCCACCACAACGTGGGCGGCCTGCCCGAGGACCTCGAGTTCGAGCTCATCGAGCCGCTGCGCAAGCTGTTCAAGGACGAGGTCCGCATGGTCGGCCAGGAGCTCGGCCTGCCGGACGAGATCGTCCAGCGCCAGCCGTTCCCCGGCCCGGGCCTCGGCATCCGCATCGTCGGCGAGGTCACCAAGGAGCGTCTGGACCTGCTCCGCGAGGCCGACGCCATCGCCCGCGAGGAGCTGACGGCCGCCGGTCTCGACCGCGAGATCTGGCAGTGCCCGGTGGTCCTGCTCGCGGACGTCCGCAGCGTCGGCGTCCAGGGCGACGGCCGCACCTACGGCCACCCGATCGTGCTGCGCCCGGTGTCCAGCGAGGACGCCATGACCGCCGACTGGTCGCGCCTCCCGTACGACACCCTGGCGAAGATCTCCACGCGGATCACGAACGAGGTCGCGGACGTCAACCGAGTCGTCCTCGACGTGACGAGCAAGCCGCCGGGCACCATCGAGTGGGAGTAGTCCCGGGAGCCGAGGGGGAGTAGTCCCGAGGCTCACGTCCGCCTGAGCGTGCGCACCGGCGCGCCAGGCCGCCAGATCTCGACGACCAGATACATGTCGTCCTCGACGTAGGTCCGTACGACCTCCGTCAGCTCGGTGCGGAAGAGGTGGAACGGCTCCGGCGGTTCCACCTCTTTCCCATACGCGGCCTTCGTCGCCGGGTCCTCGACCTCGATCGCCCGCCCGCTGATCCGTACGTCCCCGCCCCCCGTCCCGGCCCCCTCCCCGGGGTTCGCCTGGAGCGCGAAGCGCGGGTCGCGGCGCAGGTCGAGCGCCTTCAGCGAGTCCGGCATCATGCCGAGCCACAGTTCGCCGTGCAGGAAGCGGACTTCGAGGCCGGTCGTGCGGGGCGAGCCGTCCTTGCGCAGGGTCGCCAGGACGTGATGGGCGAAGCCCCCGAAACGCTCCTCGGCGATATTCGCGAGCCCGGGTTCCGCCGTGGTGAAAGCCGCCCAGTTCGTCTGTGTCATACGGGGAGTCTGGCGGGGATACCCGACATCTTCTGTCGGGTATCCCCGCCAGACTGCCATGGCCCGTCGTCGGGCCGGGTCAGTGCTGTGAACGGGGGTCGTCCGCAGGGATGTCGCCGGACCCGTCATCCGGGGCAGCGGTCACGCCCCGCCGGACCGGGAGCATTCACGGATCTCTTCACAGAACTGCTCTGTTTTCCTGCGCTGACCGACGGTAACTTCCGCTCCGTGACGGAACTCAGGCCTGGAGGACCGATGTACGGGCCCACACCACCCCTGCCCCTGCCCACCGACCGGCTGCAGTTCGCCATGCCGCCGATGTACGAGTCACTGGACGACGAGCGCACGCATCGCAAGGAACGGCTGGCCGGCGCCCTGCGGCTCTTCGGGCGGCTCGGATTCGAGGACGGGGTCTCCGGCCACATCACCGCGCGCGATCCCGAGTACAGCGACTGCTTCTGGGTCAACCCGTTCGGAATGCCGTTCAAGCATGTGACCGTGAGTGATCTTGTGATGGTGAACGCCTCGGGGCAGGTGATCGAGGGCCGCTACCACGTCAACCAGGCGGCATTCACCGTGCACGCCCAGGTGCATGCCGCCCGCCCCGACGTCGTGGCCGTCGCCCACTGCCACTCCGTGCACGGGCGCGCCCTGTCCGCGCTCGGCGACCTGCTGGACCCGATCACCCAGGAGAGCTGCGCCTTCTACGAGGACCACGCGCTGTACGACGCGTACACGGGGGTCGCGGTGGACGCCGAGGAAGGCCGCCGGATCGCCTCCGCGCTCGACACCCGCAAGGCGCTGGTGCTGCGCAACCACGGGCTGCTGACGGTCGGCGACTCGGTGGACGCGGCGGCCTGGTGGTTCGTGTCGATGGAACGGTCCTGCCAGGTGCAGCTGACCGCGAGGGCGGCGGGCCGGCCGGTCCTGATCGACCACAAGCAGGCGGTGGCGACCCGCGAGCAGCTCGGCGGGGATCTGGTGGCGTGGATCAACTACCAGCCGCTGTGGCAGGACATCAGCCGGAGCGAGCCGGACCTGCTGAGCTGACGGTGTCAGAAGCCCCGGAGGACGGCTGCCTTGGCCGCGGCGAACTCCTCGTCCGTCAGCACGCCCTCGCGGTGCAGCTCGCCCAGATCCCTGAGGCGGCGCAGGAGTACGTCGTGGTCGGCCGCGGGTGGTACGGCGGTGGCGAGCCGCGGGCGCTCCACGAAGTCGGCGAGGCGGGTCGAGGGGTGCGGCAGCCGGGCGGTGACCGCGGCGGCGACGAGGGCCGTCAGCAGATCGCGCCGGGCGCTGCCCCACAGATCGAGGGCGTACGGGTCCTTCTCCGGCGGCAGCTTGGAGAAGACGGTCTCACGGGTCACGAAGCGCAGGAAGCCGTCCTCGTAACCGGAGTTGGGCAGCCACTCGACCTGCACCAGATCGCCGACCGCGATGATCCGCGGACCCGTCGCCCGCTTGATCCGTTCGGAGGTGTCACTCCAGTCGATCCGCACTTCGGCGCCGTCGAAGGAGACCGTGCCGTCACTCGAACGGACGGAGACCGGGACGGGTGGGCCGGACAGGAGGTAGGCCTTCGTCGGCTCCTGGGGAATCTGCTCGAGCAGGAGCGAGTGCCGGATCTCCTCGGCGACGTACTCGGCGACCCCCGAGCGGTCGATGTCCACGGCCAGCCGGTAGGGGTCGGCGGCGTCCGGCAGGCGTCCGCCGGTCGCCTGGAGCAGCGGATCGGCGCCCTCGCGCAGCCTCAGCCGCAGCCTGCCGCGCTTGCGTTCGGGCTCGTAGACGATGCCGGAGATCGCCTCCAGGGGGACGGTGACCTCCCCGTACGTCTGCCGGAACAACGGCACGGAGCGGTGCAGTCCCGGCGTGATCCGGACCGTACTGCCGTCGAAGGCCCAGCTCCCGTCGCGCTGGATGATCTCGGCCATACGGAAATTCTCGCAGCCGGGTCAACAGGGGGCCCGCGAGTTCACTCGGACTGACGGACCTGCCGGATGCGGGGGGTGTTCGGTACGGCACAATTCGCTGTCGTCGGCCGGGAGTTGTGCGGGTGCGCGGCGGTACGGGGCCGCGCGGTGCTGGTGTGCGGCGGCGTGGGCGTGCGGCGATGCGGGTGCGTGCGGTGCGGGTGTGCTGTGGTGGGCCTGTCGCGGTGTGGGCCTGTCGCGGTGCGGGTCTGTGCGGTGGTGGGCCTGTGTGGTGGTCGGTTGTCCGGTGGGTTGGAGTTCTGGCGCGGGAAGGCGGCAGTTGGTGGCGGTGCAGGAGGCGAGGCAGGGCGCGGGGCGTGGAACCGGGCCCGGTGCGCATGAGGGCGGGTGCACCTGCGGGGACTGTCCGCACGGCGCGCGCGAGGGACATCGGCGTGCGGTGGCCGCGTTCCTCTCCAGGCGGGACGAGTTCGCGTCGGGGCAGGGGCTGCCGGCGGCGGTCGCGTACTCCGCGTCGGCCTCGCGGCAGTGGGTGTCGGACGAACTGACCCAGTCCGCGGACCTCGTCGCCGAGCGAGGGCGGGTCGAGGGCGAGGCCTGGCTGGGCCGGCTGTGGCGGCATACGGCGTTCGTGGTCTGGGGCGTGGTCGGGGCGCTGCTCCTGGCACAGGCGCTGACCGCCATCGGTGCGGGGTGGACGGTGGCGCGGACTGCCGGGCTGCTCGCCGCGGTGGTGGTGGGCGGGTCGCTCACCGGCGCGGGCTATCTGCACCGGGCGCGCGGCGGAGCCCTGGCGCCGGTCATCGGCGAGGACAACCGGCTCTCCACCTCCCGTGCGGTCGCGGCGAGTTGGGTGCTGTTCGTGGTGTACGCGGTGCTCGTGCTGGTGGGGCAGCTGGCGGCCGCGTCCGGGCCCGGTGAACGGGACGCGCTGATCGCCGGGCTCGAACTCGCCCGCGGAGTGGGCGTGGTGACCGTGGTCGCCGTGGCCTGCGGCATCGCGGTGCTGGTGCGGCGGGTGGTGGGCCTGCGGGTGCTGGGGCAGCGGCTCCAGAAGGTACGCGCCGACCGCCCGCGCGGAGCGGATCTGCTCACGGACGACTCGGGGCGGGGGAGCTTCGCGGACATCCAGTACGTGGTGGTGGGCGCGGTGGCTCTCGCCTTCGCCGCGGTACGGCTGGCCCGGCGTCCCGACCAACTCCCCGATCTGCCGTGGGGGCTGGCGCTGCTGGTGCTCGTGTCCGCCGCGACGTATCTCGCCGGGAAGTACGCGGAGGGCGGGCGTCCGGTGGTCCTGTCCGTCGTGCGGGCCCGGGAGGCGGGGGATCTGGACGCGCCGATCCGGACCGGCGACGACATCGAGATCCGGGGCGCGGGCTTCGTGCCGCCGGGGGCGCAGACGGCGGACCGGTTGTCGCGGATGGTGGTGCGGATCGGGGCGGTGCATGTGCATGTGCCACTGGTGCCGGTGGCGGGGGGCTTCAGCAACCCGACGGATGCGGTACTGACGGTGCCGGTGCCGGCGGATGTGGAGCCGGGGCGCGTGGAGGTGCAGGTGATCACGGCGGCGGGGGTCGAAACGAATCGGGTGACGATCGACGTGACGGACTGAGGGGTGTGGCGTCACGGACTGAGGGGTGTGGTTCGTGTGCCGCCCGGCGGTGCGTATTTACGGGCGAGGACGGAAAACAGACGGCGCAGATACTGAGCGGTAGCGGCCCTCCCTACGTATGGTTTGTTGAGAGGGCAACGGACCGGCGGGCGAGAGGCGGCACCAGCGATGGCTCACGGCATGCGCACCGACACCCAAAGCCCCTACCTCGAAGGCGACCGGGACTGGCGGGACACCGCCACCCGATACGCGCTGCTGCCTCTGCGGGTCTTCCTCGGCGTCACCTTCATCTACGCGGGCCTGGACAAGCTCACCAACAGCGCGTTCATGTCCGAGTCCGGCGCAGGCTCGATCGGCGACATGATGCGCACGGTGCGCGACTCCTCGGCGATCCCGGCCCTTGTCGACCTCGCGCTGAAGAACCCCGTCGGCTTCGGCTACGCCATAGCTCTAGGTGAACTGGCCGTCGGTATCGGCACCCTCATCGGCCTGCTGACCCGCCTCGCCGCGCTCGGCGGGGCCCTGATCTCCCTCAGTCTCTGGCTGACCGTGAGCTGGGCCTCCGACCCCTACTACTACGGCAACGACCTCGCCTATCTCATGGCCTGGCTCCCCCTGGTTCTCGCCGGCGCCTCCGTGTTCTCCCTGGACGCGGCCCTGCGCGCACGACGCAGGCAACGCGGGGCCGGCTACCGCTGACGCGACGGCCTGGCTCCGCCGACGAGGTCGGTCGGCGCTGACGCGGCCCGGCTACCCGTGACGAGGTCGGCCGACGCTTACGCGCTCGATTGCCGCTGTGAAGTTCTCCTCCGGCGTCCGTCACCCGTCGTCGAGTCACCGTCGTCGAGTCACCGTCGGCGCGACCCCTCGGCCCGCTGCTTGTCACCCCGACGCTCATCCCCCCGACGGCCGGTCCGACGGCCACGCCCCCTCCGGCTCGGGAGAAGCATGGTCGTGGCCTGCGCGCCGTTGGCGTATCGCGTGCGTCAGGAACGCCGCCGCACCCGCCAGGCAGAGGCCGCCCGTGACCATCGGGATGATCGCGAACCACGGCGTCTCCCATGAGCCGCCCGCATCGCCGGCGAAGGCGACGCCCGCGACGGTGAGGAACAAGCCCGCTATCAGCTTTCCTGGCTGGAATTCATGACGCAGCACGAGTTACCTCCACCTGTCCCACGCCGACTTCGAGGTCGAGGTTCAGCGTGCCGCCGTTCTTCGTGCCGGACGGGGTGAGCGTCACTTGCTGCTGCTTGCCCGGCTCCACGTCCACGTCCTGCTTTCCGTCGCCCGGCAACTGGATGTCGCCGATGCCCGCCCGGATGTCCACTTCTGCCGTCACGTCGGCGGGCAGCACGACCCTGAGCCGGCCGGCCCCGACCTGCGCCCCCGTCGTCACCGTCTGGTCCTTGGCGAGACGCAGACGGGTCAGATCCAAGGTGCCCTCGCCCGTGCCGAGCTCGTACCTCGGCTGCACGGCCGACGCCGACGCCGGTGTCCAGTTCGTCCGCACCCAGTGCGTGCTGATGTCCTTCGGTAGGGCCGCGGACGCCGCGAGCAGACCCGCCGTGATCACCGCCAGGAAGAGTGAGCCCGCGCCCGTGCGCCCCAGGAACGCGCTGATCGCGATGCCTGTGCCGAACACGGCCAGCGCGCACGCCAGGCCGGTCTGGAGACTGGTGCCGAGAGCGTGGTCGTCCCATGTCAGCCCGGTGCCGAGGGCTCCCGCCAGCAGGGCGAACAGGAACACCCAGCCGCCGATCCAGCGCGGACCACGCGGCTTCGGCTCGCGCGCCGTGCGTATGTCCTGGCGGAACGAGGTGCCGCGGGCGATGTTGACCGCCGCCGAGACGTCCCGGTCCCGGGCGTCCATGGGCCCCCACAGATAGCCCGTGCCACCCACATGCGTGCCGTCCTTGACGATCGGGTCGCGCCACCAGGAGGGGTAGGAGGCGGGCACGGGTGGTGCCTTGGCCTCCGGCGGGGCATCGGCCACGGCCTGGGCGGCCAGCGGGTCGGGATCGGGGGCGCCGCGCCGCTGCGACCAGTACCCCGCGCCCGCGAGGAGCAGGGAGAGGACCGCCGCGAAGGTGAGCACCCCGCCGTTGTTGAGCATGGAGAGGAAGACGCCGCAGCCGACCAGGGCGAAGAGGACGGCGGCCAGCGCGGGGCCGTCGACGCGGCCGGTCAGCAGCTTGCGCACCTCGTTCTCCTCCTCGTCGTCGTACGGGACGAAGAGCCAGACGAAGCCGTAGAAGATAAGGCCGAGGCCGCCGGTCGCGGAGAGCACCGCGAGCACGATCCGGAAGATCACCGGATCCATGTCGCACTGCCGCCCCAGCCCCGCGCACACACCCCCCAGCATTCTGTGCCGCCGGTCGCGGCGGAACCTGGGCGGGGCCGTCGGGGCCGTCGCCTCGGACGCGGCAGCGTCACCTGACGGGCCGGCGGACGGCGCGGCGTCCCGTGGCTCGGCCGCCGGTGGTCGGGCGCCGTGGTCCGCGCCGGGCTCCGGACCACGGCCGGTGCCGGGGCCCGGACCGGGGCCCGGCTCCGGTGCCGCGTGCTGCTGATCTGTCATGTGTATATCGTCGCCGCCGCGGCCGCCCGGCGGCAGTCGGGATGACCCTGGCGGAACCCTGATATCTGCCCTGACGGGGGCGGCGGGAAGTGTTCGATCAGCGGTCTTTCGAAGATCAGGGGAGTCTCGGGGGTAGACCCTGATGCCCGGGTGGGCCGGTCGTGTGAACATCGATGGCATGCCGGACGCCGCAGCAGTGCCACTCGCCGACCCGCGGCTCCCGCGCAAGCTCTACCGCAGCAGTGACGGACGCTGGCTCGGGGGCGTGGCGCGGGGGCTCGCCGGGCATCTCGGTCTGCCCGTGATCTGGGTGCGGCTCGTGTTCGTCGGCCTGTTCATGGCGGACGGGCTGGGCGCGCTGCTGTACGCCGCGTTCTGGTTCTTCGTGCCGCTCGGCGTGGGCGGCGTCGACGCCCAGCGCCCGCCTGCCCTCACCACCGAGACCGCCGCGGACGGCCGTCGCAGACTCGTCGCCCGCAAGCCCGACAAGGGACAGATCGCCGCTCTGCTCCTCATGGTCGTCGTGGCGATGGTCTTCGTCGGCAAGGTGAATCTCGGCGGCGGAGCCAAGGCGTATCTCTGGCCCACCGTGCTCGTCGGCGCGGGAGTCGCCCTGGTCTGGCGCCAGGCGGACAACGCACGGCGGGCCCGCTGGGTGGAGGTCGGCCGCCGCCGGCGCACACTCACGCTGCTGCGGTCCGCGGCCGGTGTCCTGCTGGTCACCGCCGGTGTCTCCGGCATCTTCGTCCTACAGGGCTCCGCTGCCCACCTCGGCTCGGTGCTCCAGGCGGCGCTCGCGGTCCTGGTCGGCATAGCGCTCCTGGCCGGCCCCTACCTCGTACGCATGACACAGGACCTCTCCGAGGAGCGCCTGATGCGTATCCGCGCCCAGGAGCGCGCGGAGGTCGCCGCCCACGTCCACGACTCGGTGCTGCACACCCTGACCCTGATCCAGCGCAACGCGGAGAGTGCGAACGAGGTGCGGCGCCTCGCCCGTGCCCAGGAGCGCGACCTGCGCGCCTGGCTCTACAAGCCCGAGGGAACCGGCAAGGACGAGGCCGACGAGCCGGACACCCTCGCCGAGGCGGTCCGGCGCAACGCGGCGGAGGTGGAGGACAAGCACGGTGTCCCCATCGAGGTCGTCATAGTCGGCGACTGCCCGCTCGACGAGGGCCTGACCGCACAGATGCAGGCCGCGCGGGAAGCAATGGTGAACGCCGCCAAGTACGGTGGCGACGGCGGAGCCGTACAGGTCTACGCCGAAGTCGAGGGCAGGACGGTCTTCGTGTCCGTTCGCGACCGGGGCCCCGGCTTCGACCTCGACGCGATACCCGGCGACCGCATGGGCGTCAGAGAATCGATCATCGGCCGCATGGAGCGCAACGGCGGAACGGCACGGCTGCGTGCGGTGCCCGACGGCGGTACGGAGGTCGAGTTGGAGATGGAGAGGGCGGAGAAGACGTCATGAGTGACGCGAAGGAGCCGAGCGGGTCGGCCGAGCCGAACGGCGGCGTGACCGGAGCGGACGCCCCCGGGCGGCATGTGCGGGTCGTACTCGTGGACGACCACCGCATGTTCCGGACGGGGGTGCAGGCCGAGATCGGGCAGACCGAGCGCACCGGCGTCGAGGTGGTCGGCGAGGCCGCGGACGTCGACCAGGCGATCACGGTCATCACGGCCACGCGCCCCGAGGTGGTCCTCCTCGACGTCCATCTGCCGGGCGGCGGCGGGGTCGAAGTCCTGCGCCGCTGCGCGCCGTTGATGGCCGACGCGGAGCAGCCGGTCCGTTTCCTCGCCCTGTCCGTCTCGGACGCGGCGGAGGATGTGATCGGCGTCATCCGCGGCGGGGCCCGCGGTTATGTCACCAAGACCATCACGGGCACGGACCTGGTCAACTCCGTCTTCCGCGTTCAGGAGGGCGACGCGGTCTTCTCCCCGCGCCTGGCCGGCTTCGTCCTCGACGCCTTCGCCTCGACCGACGCCCCACCGGTCGACGAGGACCTGGACCGCCTCACCCAGCGCGAGCGCGAGGTCCTGCGCCTGATCGCCCGCGGCTACGCGTACAAGGAGATCGCCAAGCAGCTGTTCATCTCCGTCAAGACGGTCGAGTCCCATGTCTCGGCGGTGCTGAGGAAGCTCCAGCTGTCGAACCGTCACGAGCTGACCAGATGGGCCACGGCCCGCCGACTGGTCTGACCCGGCTGGTCTGCCCCGACTAGTAGGACGCGACCGGCAGGACATGGCTGGTCTGACCCGACCGGTCTGACGATGGGGTGGGTGCGCGGCGGCCGGTCACCCGGTTTCCGCCTGCGTGGCGGCAACGCCGGGGCAGATGACGGGACATGCGGGCGGGGGAGTGGCGGGGCAGGGACAGAGCCGGCGCATCCGCTGTCCTGGCACCGCAGGCGGCCGGGCCGCCGGGGCTGCCGCCCGGCTGCGTCGCGTCACCGGACACGGCCGGGGCCCCCGCTGAGGGAGTGACGGCGATCGGCGAGGCGCTGCGGGAGGTCGGCTGAGAGACGTACCTCCCGGACCTCAAGGTCACCGACCGTTCGACGCTTCCCCCGACGCCGGTCCGGCCCCGGGTGCTGCCCCCGGCCCCGGTGCCGCCCCCAACCCGGGAGCCGGCTCCGCCCCTGACCGCACCCCCGGCCGCGGCCGCAACGCCCGTACCGCCCACCGGTAATGACGTACGGCCTTGCCCACGCCGATGAGGCCGGTCAGCCACAGGATCAGGCCGATACCCATCCCCAGGGCGACATCGCCGTAGGTGCCCCCACCGGGCTTGGCGTCGGCCGTCGCCGCGAACGACGACCACAGGCCGATCGCGCAGACGCAGAGTGAGGAGAGCAGCCAGAAGAGGCTGAGGCCGGGGGCGCGGAGACGGGCGTCCGTCGGCGGGTGGCTGTCCAGCCGGAGCCAGTCGTCCAGAAGTTGGTGTATCCGGCCGTCGCGGCGGACGGCGAGGCTGACCGTGACGAGCGAGGGGGTGAGCGCCGCGAGGCCCAGAATGGCGAAGAGCGGGCCGAGGACGAGGCTGGTGGGGTCCTCCTGCTCGATCTGCTGCAACGGCAGGACGAGCAGCGCCCAGCCGATGATCGCCGTGACCGCCAGCAGCCAGAGCAGCAGCACCCGGTGCACCCCAAGACTCCGTCTGCGCAGCTCCTCCAGCGCCCGCCACCGGTCGGCCAGCAGCGCCGAACGGTCCGGCCAGGTCCGCAGATGCGCGGGCGGCGGCGGAGGAGGCAGCGTGGAGCGGGGCATCGGGGCCTTCCCGGGCGGGCACCGCGGGGGGCGAGGCCGCGGCGGCAACGGACGGAGCACGGTTCGCGAACGGGGCGAGCGTCGGGCGGTGCTGTAGGGCGGTGCTGTTCGCGCCGACGGTATCGCGCTGCCGTGTCCCCGACGCCCACGCGCCGACGTACCTGTCCGGAAGCCTCCCCCATTCCGCGGACAGGGAGAGGCTCTCGCCGCGCCCCCGACCGCCTCGGTGCGGGAGGCGTCCTCACACCACCCGAGTGGCCCCCGCGAACGGCATCTCGTCGATCGGCGCCAGCCGTACCGGTGCGGTCGGATTCGGCGCGTGGATCATCTGTCCGTGCCCCACATAGATCCCGACGTGACTGATCCCGGAGTAGAAGAACACCAGGTCACCGGGGAGGAGTTCGGAGCGGGAGACGCGGCGGCCCGTGTCGATCTGGGCGTAGGTCGTGCGCGGCAGCGAGATACCGGCCGAGCGGTACGCCGCCTGCGCCAGGCCCGAGCAGTCGAACGCGTCGGGGCCGGTCGCGCCCCAGACATAGGGGCTGCCGAGCTTCGCGTACGCGTAGGAGACCGCGGCCGCCGACCGTGAGTTGGGCGCCTCGGCGGTCGCGGCCGACAAGGAGGCCGGCCCCAGGTCCCGCGCCGCCGAGCGCGAGGCATGCCCGGCGCCCCCCGCCGTGTCCAGCTGCGCCCGCTGCGCGTCCGTCAGCCGGGACAGCAGCCGCCGAGCCTCGGTCAGCTTCGTCGTGACCGTCTTCCGCTGCCGCTTCAGCTCCGTCTGCCGGGACTTCAGCGAGGCCAGCTCGACCTGCGCCGCCCCGCGCAGCTGTTCGATCTCCCGCAGCTGCTTCCGTACGCGCTCCACGGCCGTGGCCTGCCGGCTCCCGGCCCGCTCGGCGACCGCGGCCCCGTCCAGGTACTGCTTCGGGTCGGAGGAGAGCATCAGCTGCACCGCGGGGTCGAGGCCGCCCGAGCGGTACTGCGCGGCCGCCACCGAACCCAGTGCGTCCCGGGCCGAGTTGAGCCGTTCCGTCCGCCGTGCCGCCTCGTCGCGCAGCGCATTGAGCCGCCGCTCCGCCTTGTCGGCCTTCTCCTTCGTCCCGTTGTACTTCTCGGTGGCGGCCTCCGCCTGCTCGTACAGCTTGTCCGCCTCGGCCTTGACCTGTGCCGGAGACAGCTGCGGCTCGGCGTGCCCGGTCCCGTCGAACGCGGTCGCGGTCGCCGCACCCGCGAGGGCGACCGTGACGGCGGTACGGGCCGTATGACCGCCGAGGGAGCGCTGTCTGGGCTTGCGGTGTGCTGCCACGAGGGCCCACATCCTTCCGTACGACCGCCGGGACGCGAGCGGTCAGCGGTTACGCGTCCGGCGGCGGCCCGCACAGGGGGAGCAGGCCGCCGCCGGACCTTTCGGCGGTGGTGTCCGGCTGCCGCCCCTGGCCCGGGCGGCGGTGGGGAGCCGGTCACCTGGTGGAGGACGCTAAACCTGACGGCGAGGGCCCCGTAACGCAATGTACGGAACTGGCGTGAGGAGACTGCCAGGTGACCGTATGTGACCGTGATCCCGGACCAGGGACGCCGACTTCACGCAGGGTGATGACCGATGTGGCGGTTCCGCGGGCGCGCAGGTGCGGCGGGGTGCTAAGGGATGCATATATGCGAGGACCGGGGTCCCTGGGTGGTGGGCCGGTGTCAGGGGGCACGAGCCCCTCTGATTAGGCTCCGGCCTCATGGACGTACTCATCCATCTCTTCGTCGGCCTGCACATCATCGGCATCGCCGCGCTCCTCGGCGGTTTCCTCACCCAGATGAAGGCGATGGGCCGGGGCACGGCCCGCTTCGTTCCCGGGATGCTGCACGGCGCGCTGACCATGCTGGTCACGGGCGTCGCCCTGGTGGGCCTCAACCAGGCGGACGACCACTCGGTCAACACCATCAAGATCGGCGTGAAACTGGCGCTGCTGATCGTCATCCTCGGCCTGGTCTACGTGAAGCGCGACGAGGAGCAGGTCGACAAGGGGCTGTTCGGCCTGGTCGGCCTGCTGACCACGGCGAACATCTTCATCGCGGTGCTCTGGACCTGATGTCCACGACGGCGGCCGCGCAGACGGCCGGCCACACCGCCACCGCGATCCACAGCAGGACCTGCCCAGGCCCCCACAGCCAAGGGACGCCGAGCACGATGGCGACGGACAGCACCGCCACCGCCGTCATCGCCATCGGGAAGACCGTCGCCCAGCGCCGGACGTCGTACGCCGGCCGCGGCCACCGCAGCTCGGCCGCCCACAGCACGCAGTACCAGCCGAGGGCGAGCACGAGCAGCGCGGCCGTCACGGTCCGCAGCACGCCGTTGTCGTCGTCGTTCCAGAGGTAGGGGCCGCCGCTGCGGCGGGCCGCGACGAGCTGTGCGCCGGCCAGCGCGGAGAGGGCGAGCGCACCGCCCGCGATCCAGTGGTCTCCGGCGCCTTCGGCGACCTGCCGCAGGTCGAAGCGCCACAGGGCGACGGCGTACAGGACGAGCCCCAGCCAGAAGAACACCAGCGCCGTGTGCGCGAGCCACGCCACCCCCAGGTCGGCCGCCAACGTCGCGCCGAGCAGGGCGAGCCCCTGCGTGGCCACACACGCCAGGAGCACCACCCCGGGCATGTGCCGTTCCCAGCGCCGTACGACAAGGAAGAGCAGCCCCGGCCACAGTGCGGCGGCCAGGGCCAGCAGCGCCTCGGCCAGGCCCTGCCACCCCAGCGCGGACAACCGGGTCCCGAGGACGGCGGTCGCGGCCACGGCGGTGAGCGCGGCCGGTGTCCCCGCCTCGGCCGCCCACCGTTCCCGCTCGCGAAGCAGCCGTACGGTGAAGTCCGCGGCGAGCGCGAGCCAGGCCGCTCCGGCCGCCACCAGCGCGATGCGGGACAGGACCTCGTGTCCGGTCAGATGCAGTCCGACCGACACGACGCCGGTCGCCATCACGGCGGCTCCGTCGGCGGGCGGGAGCGGCGCCCACCAGGTGCGGGGCTGAGGGGTGCCTGGCATGGGCCCGATGCTAGGGACGTACGCGCGCATGGCGGTACGGGGCACGCGCGCGTGGCGCACGAAAACCGGTCACGTGCGCGTGGCGCACGAAAACCGGTCACGCGCGTGCGCCGCGGGGGAATGCGTGGGCTAGGCCGGCCGCACCACGCTGTGGATCGCCGACTCGCCGTCGTAGAAGATCGACTCCTCGCGGACGTACGCGCCCGGCTTCGGGGCGTGGATCATCATGCCGTTGCCGATGTAGAGGCCGACGTGGCTGATGTCGTCGTAGAAGAAGACCAGGTCGCCCGGCTGGATGTTCGAGAGGGAGACCGTCGTGCCCGCGTTCACCTGGTCATAGGTGGTGCGTGGAAGCGTGACGCCGGCGGCCTTCCACACCGCCTGGGTGAACCCCGAGCAGTCGTACGAGCCGGGACCGGTGGCGCCCCAGACATACGGCTTGCCGATCTGCGCGCGGGCGAAGGCGAGGGCCTTGCCAGCCTTGGTCGAGTACGACGATCCGGCAGACCCCGTGGACCCCGTGGACCCCGTGGACCCCGTGGAGCCCGTGGCGCCGGTGGCGCCGGACGTGCTGCCGGTTCCGGACGCCGGGTCCTGCTGGGCGGTCTGTTGCGCGGCCGCGGCCTGCTGCCGCGCCAGTTCCTCCGCCTTGCGGTCGGCCGCGGCCCGCTTCTCCTTCTCGATCGCCGCGAGCCGCGCCTTCTCCTCGGCGGTCAGCTTCGACAGCAGCTCGCGCGCCGTGGCGAGCTTGTGCTGGACGGTCGCCTTGGCCGTCTTGAGCGCACTCTGCGACTCGGTGAGGGTCTCCAGGCTCTGGGACGCCTCCTGTCGCTTCGTCGTCGTCGCGGCCTGCTCGGTGACGTAGGCGTCGACGGCGTCCTTCTGGTGGTCGGTCAGCCGACTCATCAACTGGGTCTGGTCGAAATAGTCCTGAGGACTGTCGGCCAGCAGGAAGGTCGTGGTGTCGGGTGCGGAGGCCCCGGTCCGGTACTGCGCCGCCGCGAACGAGCCGAGCCGCTCCCGCGCGTCGTTGAGCTTCTGGGTGCGCTGCGCGACCTCGTCGAGGAGGGTGCCGACGCGCGTGCGCTGCTTGGTGGTCTTCTCCTTGGCCGCGTTGTACTTCTCCGTGGCCGACTCGGCCTGGCGGTAGAGGTCGTCGACCTTCTTCTCGACTTCTTCGAGACTCGGCTTGTCGTCGGCCGGGGGCGCGGCGTTGGCCGTCTGGGAGAGCAGGGCCACGGAGGTCAGAGCCGCCGTCGCCAGGCCCGGGGTCCGTATGCCTGCCATGCGCGTGCCGGCGGGACGCGGCTTTCGGTGCGGCGCCATGAAGGCGTCTCCTTCCGTGTTCCGCCTACCGAGTTAGCTGTCGGGTTCGGGCGCGTGCTTCGGAAGGTTTGCCCTACGGTCGTTGCCCTTCAAGGCGGTTGAAGCCCTTCAAGGCGGCTGAGCCGATTCACCCCGAGGTCGGTTGGGTCCCCGGCTCCAGCTGCCACGGGCGGCACGCCGGACTCGGCGGAGGCCGCGCGGCCCGGCGATGTTCGCCGGTGGGGGTCGTGCGGCCTGCCGGGCACGGTAGCCAACTCGTGTGGCCTGTGTGAAGTTTGATGCGCGATATGCCCGATACATTTTCGTGACCTTAGCCACGGGGGTCGCTGCCCGCGGGCAATCGGGATGGGTCTGGGGTGAGTTGTCCGGACGTTGTCGTGGTGGTAGGTGGCGGGAGTGGGGTGGAGTGGGGTGGAGCGGGGCGGGGCCTGGGGGAGTGCGGCGCTGCTGGGGCGTGCGCTGGGTGGCTTCTCGCCCGGCCGATCTCTTCCGGTCAGTCGCCGGCCGTAACGCGGCAAATGCGGACAGTGGTGGGGTGTTGGGTGATCGCAATCGGAAGATCGTCGACTTCAGCGGCCCTCCGCGGTCCCTCGAGGCACCGAATTGCGGCCCATCGGGGCACCGAGTTTCTGGGGCGGCGACCGGTTGTCGGTGGGGCAGCCTAGACTCGGAGAGCGATGAGCAGCCTCTTTGATGACAGCTTCCTGGCGGACCTCAAGCCCTCGCGGGCCCACGAGGAGGAGCCCCCGCCGCCGCCCGAGGACGATCACGTACCGGAGTCGGTTCCGGACGATCTGTTCGGCGGGAAGTTCGACGTGCCGCCGGACCGGGACACGTACTACCGCGACGGAGCCCCCCGCCCCGCCGTGGACCCGGCCACGCTCCTGCACGGGCTGAACGAGAACCAGCGCGCGGCCGTGGTGCACGCCGGTTCCCCCCTGCTCATCGTGGCCGGTGCCGGCTCCGGCAAGACGCGCGTGCTCACGCACCGGATCGCGCACCTGCTGGGTGAGCGCCATGTGCACCCCGGCCAGATCCTCGCGATCACCTTCACCAACAAGGCCGCGGGCGAGATGAAGGAGCGCGTCGAGCAGCTGGTCGGCCCGCGCGCCAACGCGATGTGGGTGATGACGTTCCACAGCGCGTGCGTGCGCATCCTGAGGCGTGAATCGAAGAGGCTCGGGTTCACCTCCTCCTTCTCGATCTACGACGCCGCCGACAGCAAGCGTCTGATGGCCCTGGTCTGCCGCGACCTGGACCTCGACCCCAAGCGCTTCCCGCCGAAGTCCTTCAGCGCCAAGATCTCGAACCTGAAGAACGAGCTGATCGACGAGGAGGACTTCGCCGCCCAGGCCGCAGACGGCTTCGAGAAGACCCTCGCCCAGGCGTACGCCATGTACCAGTCGCGGCTGCGTGAGGCCAACGCGCTCGACTTCGACGACCTGATCATGACGACGGTCAACCTGCTGCGGGCCTTCCCGGACGTCGCCGAGCACTACCGCCGCCGTTTCCGCCACGTCCTCGTCGACGAGTACCAGGACACGAACCACGCGCAGTACGCCCTGGTCAGGGAGCTGGTCGGGGTTCCGGGACCGGGTGGCGGCGCCCGCCCGGAGGACGAGCCGCCCCGCGAGGACGACCTCGAGCCCGCCGAGCTGTGCGTCGTGGGTGACGCCGACCAGTCGATCTACGCCTTCCGCGGCGCGACCATCCGCAACATCCTCCAGTTCGAGGAGGACTACCCGGACGCGACGACGATCCTCCTGGAGCAGAACTACCGCTCCACCCAGACGATCCTCAGCGCGGCCAACGCGGTCATCGAGCGCAACGAGTCCCGTCGCCCCAAGAACCTGTGGACCAACGCGGGCGCCGGCGCGCAGATCACCGGCTATGTCGCCGACACCGAGCACGACGAGGCGCAGTTCGTCGCCGACGAGATAGACCGGCTGACGGACGCGGGCGAGGCAAAGGCAGGAGACGTCGCCGTCTTCTACCGGACGAACGCGCAGTCCCGTGTCTTCGAAGAGATCTTCATCCGCGTCGGCCTGCCCTACAAGGTCGTCGGCGGTGTCCGCTTCTACGAGCGCAAGGAGGTCCGGGACGTCCTGGCCTACTTGCGGGTCCTGTCCAACCCGGAGGACTCGGTCCCGCTGCGCCGCATCCTGAACGTGCCCAAGCGCGGCATCGGCGACCGCGCGGAAGCGATGATCGACGCCCTCTCCCAGCGCGAGAAGATCAGCTTCGCGCAGGCGCTGCGCCGCGTCGACGAGGCGTACGGGATGGCGGCCCGCTCCACGAACGCCGTCAAGCGGTTCAACACGCTGATGGAGGACCTGCGGACGATCGCCGAGTCGGGCGCGGGCCCGGCGACGGTCCTGGAGGCCGTGCTCGAACGCACCGGCTACCTGGCGGAGTTGCAGGCGTCGACGGACCCGCAGGACGAGACCCGCATCGAGAACCTTCAGGAACTCGCCGCTGTGGCGCTGGAGTTCGAGCAGGAGTCCGGGGCAGGGGAGGAGGCCGCGACAGGCGATGCGGCGGGCGACGCGGCAGGCGACGCGGCAGGCGACGCGCCGGGTGGTGCGCCGGGCGCGGCGTCAGGTGATCTCTCGGCGTTCCTCGAGCGGGTCGCGCTCGTCGCCGACTCCGACCAGATCCCGGACGAGGAGGACGGCAACGGAGTCATCACCCTGATGACCCTGCACACCGCCAAGGGCCTCGAATTCCCGGTCGTCTTCCTCACCGGCATGGAGGACGGCGTCTTCCCGCACATGCGGTCGCTCGGCCAGACCAAGGAACTGGAGGAGGAGCGGCGCCTCGCGTACGTCGGCATCACCCGCGCGCGGGAGCGGCTGTACCTCACCCGTTCGTCCCTGCGCAGCGCGTGGGGCCAGCCCTCGTACAACCCGCCGTCCCGCTTCCTGGAGGAGATCCCGGACGCGCATCTGGAGTGGAAGCGGAAGGGGGCGTCCGCTGCTCCGCTGTCTTCGGGGCCGGCCTCGGGCGTGGCGGCCTCGCTGTCGTCGTCGCGCTCGCGCTCCGCGGTCTCGGGGGCGTCCGGCTTCGCCACGCGCCGGGGCGGTGCGTCCGAGAAGCCGGTGGCCTCACTGGCGGTCGGGGACCGGGTCACGCACGACCAGTTCGGCCTCGGCACGGTGGTCGGCGTGAAGGGCACGGGCGGGAACGCGGAGGCGACGATCGACTTCGGCGACACGAAGCCGAAGCGGCTGCTGCTCCGGTATGCGCCGGTGGAGAAGCTTTAGGTGGTCGGCCGGGGTTTTCCAGCCCCGGCCGGCATCACCACTCGGGCCGTCCGGCGTGTGAGGAGGAGCCCGTTCAGGCCGAGGCCTGGGGGTAGGCCTGGGGGTGCGGCCCCGGGCACGCCGAGGGGTCGCCGAAGAGGGTTCGCCTACGTCGGGTCCAGGCCATGGCTCCGAAGCCACGGCAGCGGGTCGATCGCCGAGCCCCCGGCCGGGCGGACCTCGAAGTGCAGGTGCGGTCCGGTCGAGTTGCCGGAGTTCCCGGAGAACGCGATCGGGTCGCCGGCCTTCACGGTCGTACCGGACGCCACCTTGTACGTGGACAGGTGGCAGTACCAGGTCTCCGTACCGTCCTTGGCCGTCACTATCGCCATGTTCCCGTACGCGCTGTTCCACTGCGTCCGCACGGTTCCGTCGGTCGCGGCCAGCACGGTGGTGCCGTACGAGACGGGGAAGTCGATGCCGGTGTGTACGGACATCCAGTTGATGCCGGCCTGGCCGTAGTAGGCGCTGAGCCCCTTCTGCGCGACCGGCAGCGCGAACTTCGGACGCAGCCGCTCCTTGCGGGCCGCCTCCGCCGCCGCCTTCTGCTTCTCGGCGGCCTGCTGGGCCTTGAGGTCGATACGTTCCTGCGTTCGGCTAGCCCGGTCGGCGAAGTCGTCCGCGCCCGCGGAGAGGCTCTCGATCTGGGTGTCGAGCTTGTTGTTCGCGGCGGACGGCTTCACAGCGATCGCGTCGGCGGCGCTGGCCGTCGTGTGCGCGTCCTTGCTGTCGCTGCTGCCGACGCCGACGGACGCGGCGGCGATCCCGGCGACCCCCATCACACAGGCCGACGGCACGGCGACGGTCAGCAGCGCGGAGCGCCTGGCCGGAATGCGGCGGCGGGAACGGGAGGCGGTGCGCGACGCGGCGCGGGAACCCGGAACCGGAGTGACCTCCTCCTGGTCGTCGAGGAGCGGAATGTCTCCGGGGGCCTCGACGCCGTGTTCGCCGTGTTCGCCGAGTTCTTCGTGCTCGGGAGAGATCTGCTCGAACGTCGCCGTGGCCTGCTGGTCGAACGGTTCCGGGGTGACCTGCTCGAACGTCGCCGTGGCCTGCTGATCGAACGGTTCCTGCGTGACCTGCTCGAACGTCGCCGTGGCCTGCTGGTCGAACGGTTCCGGGGCCGACTGGTCCTGCGTCTCGTGCGCGGCCGTGCCGTCCGAGTTCCACTGCGTGGCGTCGTACGCACCCGTGTCGAAGGCCTGCGTGCCCCATTCCCACTGCTGGGTCCGGTCGGCCGGAGCGGTCTGGTCGCCGTGGTGCCAGGAGCCGGCGTCCCACTGGCCCGAGGCGTCGGGGCCCGGGTGCTGCGAGGGAATGTCGGCGAGCTGCTGGTAGCCGGTCGCCCACGCGGTCGCGTCATAGGCGCCCGTGTCGTACGCGGCCTGATGCTGAGCCGCGTACGCGTCGTAGTTCAGCGTCTGATGGGTACCGGTGCCGAGCGTTTCGTGGCTGCCGGTGGACCACTGCGTGGCGTCGTACGAGCCGGTGGTGCCGTCACCCGGCATATCGCCGAAGAGGGGGTCGGTCGCGAAGCTCGCCATCTGATGGCCGCCGGTCGCGAAACCGTTGGCGGAGCCGTCGGCGTACGTAGTGAACTCGCCGTACTGGCCACCCTGCCCGCCATATGCCGCGTAGTGCGCCGAAGCGGCATCGGAAGCCGGAGCCGGGGGAGTAACGGTCCCCGACGGGTGACGGTCGTTCACCAACTTCTCTTTCGCCTCGACAACAGGGGCTGGCAGAGCAGTCTCGACAACAGGGGCTGGCGGAGCAGTGCGGCGACTGTACCCGGCGGTACGCGGGCGCGACAATCTTCCGCAGGTTTCGCGCTCGCAGGAAACGGGCATTCGGCCGTGTTTTGGCGGTCTGTGGACACGGCCTTGGCCTGGTGTTCGATGATTGTTCGAGCTCGGATGGCTCTCTGCTGGGGTCGAGTGACGGCTGTGCGCGGGTTGTCAGGAGGCTGTCGTCAGGAGGATGTCCCGCGGAGGCTCACGCCACCGTCAGGCCGTCGGTGCGGGGGGCGGCTTCGGCTCCCGTGCCCTCGGAGTCGAGTGCCTGCCGTATCCCGGTCGCCACGGCGGGGTGCACGGGCAGTGCGAGATGTCCGATACCGCTGACCCGCACGTTCTGCACCATCAGGTCGGGGTGCTCGACGCAGGCCGTCTCCAGCGGATCCATCAGGTGGTCCAGATCGCTCCAGAAGCTGACGAAGTGCGTACGGCAGCCCGGTGCGGGCCGCTGGAGCTCCTCGATCACCTCGGAACCCGGGCGCATCTGACGGACGATCGGGTGCGCGTTCGCCAGCGGCGCGACCCGGGTGCCGGAGTGCGGGGTGCCCAGCGTGACGAGCGTGCGGACGCGGATGTCGCCGCCGAGGCACTGCACGTAGTACCGCGCGATCAGTCCGCCGAGGCTGTGCCCGACGATGTCGACCCGTGCGTGTCCCGTGCGCTCGCAGATCACCTCTATGTGCCGGCCGAGCAGCTCGGCGGCGGTACGGATGTCGCACGTCAGCGGTGAGTAGTTGAGCGACTCGATCTGCTGCCTGCCGTGCTGGGTGAGGGAACGGCGCAGCAGGACGAAGACCGAGCGGTTGTCTATGAAGCCATGGAGGAGGACGACCGGGGGCTTGGCCTCGGTGGGCAGCGGTGCGGTCTCCGCCGGAAGCGGGGGCGGTCCGGCGCGGCGCTCCTGTGCGATCCCGGAGGGATAGAGGATGAGGTGGCCCGCGAGGATCGCGATCTCCAGGGCGGTCGCCTTCAGGAGGGCCACGGAGAGTCCGGCCAGTTTGCTGGGGAACAGACATCGGCAGAGTGGCAGAAAGGGCTGCACTGCCCCGGTGACCTTCATGGCCGACCTCCCGTCGGCACGCGGGAGAACGGCTCTGTCCCCCGTGTGCCCTCGTGGAAAGTCGCGACGCCGGTGGTGACGGTGATGGCCGACGGTGCGTGTGCGGCGCGTGGTGCACCGGTGACGCGACGGAGCATTCCGCCGTCGTGGGGACGTGGTGCCTCGCCTCTCTCGTGGCGCGGTGCTGCGTCGTCCTCGTACGTCGGGCGTGGCTCCCTGTTGTCGTGCCCTCGCCTGTCTGCCTCACCACCACGGCGCCCCGCTGGCGGCGGAGTGGTGCGGCTACCTCGTAGCGGCTCTCCTTGCGCACGGTCCGGTAGCGGCACGTCTGCCGCGGATGGCCGCGGCCCGTGTGCCGCAGAAGCGTGGAACCCTGCGCGGCGAACGTGTCCCATTGTGTGATTTCCCCCTCGGTGTGTGCCGCGAAACTGCCGGTTGCGGGATGCTGTCGATAACGTTCGTTCACTTCCCCGGTCGGTGCGGCGGGGGCTACCTGTGTGGGTACAGGTCGGTGTAGTCGGTTCATGGAGGCAGTGATGGGTGTGGCAGCCGGTCCGATCCGCGTGGTGGTGGCCAAGCCGGGGCTCGATGGCCACGATCGCGGGGCCAAGGTGATCGCGCGGGCGCTGCGCGATGCCGGTATGGAGGTCATTTACACGGGGCTGCACCAGACGCCGGAGCAGATCGTGGGCACGGCCATCCAGGAGGACGCCGACGCGATCGGGCTGTCGATCCTGTCCGGGGCGCACAACACGTTGTTCGCGGCGGTCATCGATCTGCTCAAGGAGCGCGATGCCGAGGACATCAAGGTGTTCGGTGGCGGCATCATCCCCGAGGCGGACATCGCGCCGCTGAAGGAGAAGGGTGTCGCGGAGATCTTCACTCCGGGGGCGACCACGGCGTCGATCGTGGAGTGGGTGCGGGCGAACGTGCGGCAGCCTGCCGGGGCGTAGCCCCTGCGCGGGCGCCGGTGCGTACTCCGTCCGGTGGGTGGGCCGGGGCCGCGCCGGTGTGGCTTTCCGCCGCGCGGGACGTACGGCTGCCTGCCGGTCATTGACGCGGTGGGCGGAGAAGCTTGTGAGCGACGGGCGTGGCCTGCCGGTACGGCCCTTTCCGAGCGGGTGCGGGTGCTCGGGGGCCGGGAGCGGCACGGATGGGCGCAGGCGCCGAGCTGCCCGCACGGGTAAGCGGCCCCGCGCCAGCACGGGCCCCGGGTGTCCGGACAGCGCAGGTGAGGGGTGCGTCGTCATGGGCCCTCCAGCTCCTCCCGCATCGCCGCCCGCAGGCGCAACGTGGTCGTGAGGCGCTGGAAGGCCTCCGCCCAGTAACCACCCGCCCCCGGAGACGCGTCCTCCGGTTCGTCGGGTACGGCCGTCAGGGCGTCGAGGCGGCCGGCCTCCGCAGGATCGAGGCAGCGTTCCGCCAGCCCCATCACCCCGCTGAAGCTCCACGGATAACTCCCCGCGTCCCGGGCGATGTTCAGCGCGTCTACCACTGCCCGCCCCAGCGGCGCCGCCCACGGCACCGCACACACCCCGAGCAGCTGAAACGCCTCCGACAGCCCGTGCGTGGCGACGAACCCCGCGACCCAGTCCGCCCGCTCCGCGGCACCCAGCGTCGCCAGCAGCTTCGCCCGCTCCGCCAGCGACACCGCCCCCGGCCCTCCGGCCTCCGGGGCCGACGGCGACCCCAGCAGCGCCCTGGACCAGCGGGGGTCCCGCTGCCGTACCGCCGCCCGGCACCACGCCGCGTGGAGCTCGCTCCGCCAGTCGTCCGCCACCGGCAACGCGACCACCTCCTCCGGCGTACGCCCCCCGAGCCGGTTCTGCCACGTCCCGAGCGGTGCCGCCTCCACCAGCTGGCCCAGCCACCACGACCGCTCACCCCGTCCCGCCGGCGCCTTGGCCACCACGCCGTCGCGCTCCATGCCCGCGTCGCACTCGTGCGGTGCCTCGACCACCAGCGTCGGCACCCGACGCGTACGGTCCACCGCCACGCAGGAGCCCGCGCGGTCCGCCATCCGTCCGGCCAGCGCCGATTCCGGCAGCGCCGACAGCAGCTCCGCCGCCGTGGCCCGCACATTGCGGCTCCGATCGGAGAGCGACTGCTCCAGGAACGGCTCGTCCGCGGCCGCCAGGCCCGCCCGGAGTGAGTCGAGGAACATCAGCCGGTCCTCGGCCCGCTCCGTCGCCCACGTCGTGGCGAGCAGCTCACGGGCGGTTTCGGGGCTCTGCGCCCGGAGGGTGGTGAGCAGCGCCACCCGTTCCGCGAACAGGCCTTCCTGCCAGAGCTGTCGTATGCGGTCCGACTCCTGCGGGAGCGGCAGCTCGGCGCCGCCGCCCGGCGCGGCGCGCAGCGCGAAGCGCCAGTCCGGGTTCAGCCGGGCCAGCCACAGCGCGCGCGGGCCCGCGAAGGCCAGGACCGCCGGGCGCAGATCCGTACGTCCCCTGGCCGCGTCCAGCAGCGTGGGCAAGGTCTGCGGGGGTGCGGCGAAACCGCGCGCGTTCGCCAGGGAGAGCCACTGCGGCAGCAGTTCCATGAGGTCGGGCGCAGCCCCTCTGCGGCCGCCGCCGCCCGTGCCGGGCCGGTCCGCCAGCAGCATCGACAGCCGGCGCGCCGCAGCGGGCGGCAGCTGCGGACGCGGATCCGCCGCCGCAGGCTCCGGCCGTGCCGCCGCCCGCGCGGGACGCAGCCCGGCCCTTCGCCGTACGGTCTCCACGGCCGCGATGTCCAGCAGCGCCGCCGGTGCCTCCCGACCGGACGCCGGCCCCGGTGGCGTCCGCCGGTCCGTCCCGAGCAGCGCGACAGTCACCAGCTCTTCCCAGGGCGCGACGGAGGGCGCGGCCGGGCTGCCGGGCGTGGGGGCGGGCGCGGGTGATGTGCTCATGCGAGGCCCTTCCGTCATGCGAGTCCCCTGTGCGCAGTCGATCGGAGTGGTGTCGGTCAGCACAGCGCCACCGCCTCTCCCGTCTCCTCCGGCCAGGCCGTCAGGGGAGTGAAGCCCCGGTGGCCGCACTCGCCGAAGACCGTGACCGGGGCACCGCCCGAGAGGGCGATCAGGCGCCACAGGCCCGGGCGGGAGCGGGCCGCCGGCGTGAGGGGGAGGGCCAGGTCGCCGTACGCGTCGGCCAGCTGCCAGGTGTCGTCCGCCGGGGTCGGTACGACGCGGCCCAGCGTCACCGGGAACGAGTCCAGCCACGGGTCGTCCCTGAGCGCCCGGCCGTAGCGGGCCGCCGCCTCGGCCGGGCTGATGCCCGGTGGCCGTGTCGAGGCGGGGGCGGGCGGTGTGAACTGCTCGCCCAGGGCCGCCCGCAGCTGACCCGCACCCGGGTACGCGGACACTTCCGCCTCGACGGCCAGGCCCACCGGAAGCGTCAACTCCGGTGCGCGCCCCGCCGCCCCGTAGGAGAGGAGCAGCGGCGTGCGCCCGGACGCCTCGCCGTGGAGCCAGATCCGGCGAGTGGTGAGCCGGCTGTCCGACGTGTCGTACTGGGCCAGGACCAGCCAGCGGTCGCGCACCGGCGGGCCGTCGGGCGAGCCGGGCAGGCCGATCCGGGAACGGACGGTCGCCGCGAGCCCGTCCGGCAGATCCTCGCGGCGCAGCCAGCCCTGGTCGAGGAGGTGGAGCAGGGCACACTCCTCCAGCAGACGGACCGGCCAGCCCGGACCGGACGACGGGATCGCCCCCAACTCCCGCACCCGCGCGGCCAGTCCCGGAGCCTGCGCGTCCACCATGCGGGCCGCCGTCTCCTCCCACAGCCCGTACCCCTCCCGCTCGGCCGCGGCCAGGCCGCCGCGCAGCAGATCGGCCAGCCGCTGCTCCAGCTCCGCCGCACCCGCCGTGATCCGCTCGGCCCGGCGCTCCGCCCTGCGCCGCGCCGCCTCCGGATCACCGGACGCGGAACCCGCCGTGCTTGCCGTCCGTTTCTCCTCCGCGCGCTGCTTGCGCCCCCTTGTCCACTGCTCCGCCCAGTCCGGCGCCTGCCCCAGCGGCACCGCACCGTCCTCGCCCGCCCAGAGCAGCAGCAGCCCCAGCGCGTGCTTGCACGGGAACTTGCGGCTCGGGCAACTGCACTTGTACGCGGGCCCGGTGGCGTCCGCGATGTCGACGACCGTCTGATACGGCTTGCTGCCACTGCCCTTGCACAGTCCCCACACCGTCCCCTCCTCGGAACGGCCGGCCTCCGACCACGGGCCGGCCGCGCCGAGTTTGCTTCCCGCTTTGCGTGACGAGGCGTCAGGCGCCAGTGCCAGCACCTGATCCGCAGTCCAGCGCACCCCCTGCTGAGTCATGCCATCGAAGGTAGATCCCCCCACTGACAATCGACTGCCGTGCCTGCATTTGTGCAGGTCAGAGCGCATTGTCAGTGGTGTGGTGCACGGTGGAACCAGATCCGAGCCGATCGAGCTGGAGGGGGACCGCTCCATGTCCGTGTCCGTCGAACCGACGTCCGTCGACCCGAGCCCCGACAAGTCCGCGCCCGCGAACGCGAGCGGGAGAGCGGACGCGAGTGCGCGTCCGTCCACGGGCGAGAGCGCGCGTCCGTCCGGGGGAGAGACGCCCGAGGTCCTGCGACCGCACGCCGAGGTCACCTTCGCCGCCGAACTCGCGGCGCTGGCCGCACAGGACGACCGGCCGCGCCCGGTCCGGTGGCGGCTGTCGCCGTGGGCCGTGGCGACGTATCTGCTGGGCGGCACACTGCCGGACGGCACGGTCATCACACCGAAGTACGTGGGCCCGCGGCGCATCGTCGAGGTCGCCGTCACCACCCTCGCCACCGACCGGGCCCTGCTGCTGCTCGGGGTGCCCGGCACCGCGAAGACATGGGTGTCCGAGCATCTGGCCGCCGCCGTCAGCGGAGACTCCACACTCCTGGTGCAGGGCACGGCCGGCACACCGGAGGAGGCGATCCGCTACGGCTGGAACTACGCGCAGCTGCTCGCGCACGGCCCGAGCCGGGACGCGCTGGTGCCGAGCCCGGTCATGCGGGCCATGGCCGACGGAATGACGGCCCGCGTCGAGGAACTGACCCGCGTTCCGGCGGACGTCCAGGACACCCTGATCACGATCCTGTCGGAAAAGACCCTGCCGATCCCGGAGCTGGGGCAGGAGGTGCAGGCCGTACGCGGCTTCAACCTGATCGCGACGGCCAACGACCGGGACCGCGGGGTCAATGAGCTGTCGAGCGCGCTGCGCCGCCGTTTCAACACGGTGGTGCTGCCGCTGCCGGAGAGCGCCGACGCCGAGGTCGACATCGTCTCCCGCCGGGTGGACCAGATCGGCCGCTCGCTCGATCTGCCGGCCGTGCCCGACGGCGTCGACGAGATCCGCCGGGTCGTCACGGTCTTCCGCGAGCTGCGTGACGGCGTCACGACCGACGGGCGTACGAAGCTGAAGTCACCCAGCGGCACGCTCTCCACCGCGGAGGCGATCTCCGTCGTCACCAACGGGCTTGCCCTGGCCGCCCACTTCGGTGACGGCGTGCTGCGCGCGAGCGATGTCGCCGCGGGCATCCTCGGCGCCGTCGTCCGCGACCCGGCGGCCGACCGCGTGATCTGGCAGGAGTACCTGGAGGCGGTCGTCCGCGAGCGCGACGGGTGGATGGACTTCTACCGGGCGTGCCGGGAGGTGAGCGCATGAGTGACTCCGGATGCGACGCCGTGCGGGGGTTCTGGCACGGGGCGGGGGTCCTGGTGACGCGCTGTCTTGAGGACGGTGCCGGGGGCCGGGGTGCCAGGGAGGGGCTGGAGGACCTGGAGCACCTGGAGTTCAAGGACTTGGGCTGGACCCGGCGGCGAGGGGGATCGTGTGGCAGGCGATGAGGAGGCTCAGTCCGTAGGCGTAGGCGTAGGCGTCGACGTGGCCGTGGGTGGGGGCGGAGACGGCGGTGAGCGGCCGTTGTTGCTCGGCGTGCGGCATCACGGGCCCGGTTCGGCGCGGGCCGTACGGGCGGCTCTGGAAGCGGCGCGGCCGCGGGCCGTGCTGATCGAGGGGCCCCCGGAGGCGGACGCCCTGATCCCGCTCGCCGGGGACGAGGAGATGCGGCCGCCCGTGGCGCTGCTCGCCCATGCCGTGGAAGAGCCGGGGCGGTCGGCGTTCTGGCCGCTGGCCGAGTTCTCCCCGGAGTGGGTCGCGATCCGCTGGTCCCTCGAACACGGGGTGCCGGCCCGCTTCATCGACCTCCCGGCGACGCACACGCTGGCCTGGGACAAGGAGGAACCGGCCGCGGAGAAGGAGCCCTTGCCGCAGCCCGTCGACGAGGCCGTCCGGGTCGACCCCCTGGCCGTACTCGCCGAAGCCGCCGGGTACGACGACCCGGAGCGCTGGTGGGAGGACGTGGTCGAGCACCGGGGGACGGGGGGTGACGTGTTCGCGCCGTTCACGGTGCTCGAGGAGGCCATGGGGGCGCTGCGGGAGGCGTACGGCACCGGGGGGCACGAGCGGGACCTCGTTCGGGAGGCGTACATGCGGCTCCAGGTGCGGGCGGCCCAGCGGGAGTTCGGTGACGACGTGGCGGTCGTGTGCGGTGCCTGGCATGTGCCCGCGCTGCGGCGGAAGGCCACCGTCGCCGCCGACCGGGCCCTGCTGAAGGGGCTGCCCAAGGTGAAGACCGACATGACCTGGGTGCCGTGGACGCACCGGCGGCTGGCCCGGGCCAGTGGGTACGGCGCCGGGATCGACTCGCCCGGCTGGTACGGGCATCTGTTCGGCGTTCCCGACCGGCCGGTCGAGCGATGGCTGACCAAGGTGGCCGGGCTGCTGCGCGAGGAGGACCGGATCGTCTCGTCCGCCCACGTCATCGAGGCGGTGCGGCTGGCCGAAACGCTCGCGGTGATGCGCGGACGTCCGCTGCCCGGGCTGACCGAGACGACCGACGCCGTTCGGGCGGTGATGTGCGAGGGCTCGGACGTGCCGTTGGCGCTGGTGCACGACCGGCTCGTGGTCGGCGATGTACTGGGGGAGGTCCCCGAGTCGGCTCCCGCCGTCCCGTTGCAGCGGGACCTGACCCGGCTCCAGCGACGGTTGCGGCTCAAACCGGAGCCGCTGGAGCGGGAGGTGGAGCTGGACCTGCGCAAAGAGACCGACGCCGAGCGCAGCAGGCTGCTGCACCGGCTCCGTCTGCTGCGCGTGGCGTGGGGCGAGCCCGCCGCGTCGCGCGGCAGCACCGGTACGTTCCGGGAGACCTGGCGGCTGCGCTGGGAGCCGGAGCTGTCGGTACGGGTCGCGGAAGCCGGGGTGTGGGGCACCACCGTGCTCGCCGCCGCGACCGCCAAGGCCGAGGCGGACGCGGTCGCCGCGCAGGCGCTGGCCGAGGTCACGGCGCTCGCCGAGCGCTGTCTGCCGGCCGGACTCCCGGGCGCGCTGCCCGTCGTGATGCGCGTCCTCGCCGACCGCGCGGCACTCGACACCGATGTCGGCCATCTCGCCCAGGCCCTGCCCGCCCTGGTCCGCTCCCTGCGCTACGGCGATGTGCGCGGCACGGACACGAAGGCACTGGCCGGGGTCGCGACGGGCCTCGCTGAACGCGTGTTCGTCGGACTGCCGCCCGCGTGCGCCGCGCTCGGCACGGAGGCGGCGGAGGAGATGCGCCGCCATGTGGACGCGGTGCACGGGGCGGTGGGTCTGCTGGGGGAGGGGACCGCGGCTCGGCAGGGCGACGAGGGCTCGGGCCAGGGCGGTACCGGCATACGCGAACGCTGGCACTCCGTGCTGCGGGTCCTCTCCGGGCGGGACACCGTACCCGGAGTGATCCGTGGGCGCGCCGTGCGACTGCTCCTGGACGACGGGGCGCTGGCGCAGGACGAGGCCGCACGGCTGATGGGGCTCGTGCTGTCGCCGGGGACGGCGCCGGGGGACGCGGCCGCGTGGATCGAGGGGTTCGTCGGGGGCGGTTCCGGCGGCGGGATGCTGCTCGTGCACGACGAGCGGCTGCTCGGGCTGGTGGACGCCTGGCTGACCGGGGTACCGGCGGAGGCGTTCACCGACGTACTGCCCCTGCTGCGGCGCACCTTCTCGGCATACGAGCCCGGGGTGCGCAGAACGCTGGGCGAGCTGGTGCGGCGCGGACCGGGGGCGCGGGGGAGTGCCGCGGCCGTCGGCTCGGGCACCCCCGGATACGCCACCGACCTCGACACCGAGCGGGCCGACGCGGTGCTGCCGGTGCTGCGCCTGCTGCTCGGGCTGGACGACCTCGCCGACGGCGACACCAACGACCTTGTGGGGGTGACTCGATGACCGCACACGCGACCGACCGAGCGGGGACGACGACGCCGGCCGCCCGCCTGGCCGACGGCGCCCGCGTGGCTGACGCCGCTCGCCCGGCTGACGGCGCCCGTCCAGCCGACGCCGCCCGCCCGGCCGGTGCCGGCGAGAGGCTGCGTCGCTGGCGGCTGGTGCTCGGAGGGGACGCGGCGGACGGCACCGGGTGTGGGCTCGCCGGGCAGGACGCCGCGATGGACGGGGCGCTGACCGCGCTGTACGGGAAGGGGGACAAACCGCAGACGGGCCGAGACCGTTCGGCGGGGCTCGGGGCGTCCGCGCCGTCCGTCGCCCGCTGGCTCGGGGACATCCGGACGTACTTCCCCTCCTCGGTCGTCCAGGTGATGCAGCGGGACGCCATCGACCGGCTCGGGCTGTCCACCCTCCTGCTCGAGCCGGAGATGCTGGAGGCGGTGGAGGCCGACGTGCACCTCGTGGGCACGCTGCTCTCGCTCAACAAGGCGATGCCGGACACCACGAAGGAGACGGCGCGGGCCGTGGTGCGCAAGGTCGTCGAGGACCTGGAGAAGCGGCTGGCCACCCGCACCCGGGCCACCCTCACCGGTGCCCTCGACCGCAGTGCCCGCATCACCCGCCCACGCCATCACGACATCGACTGGAACCGCACGATCGCGGCCAACCTCAAGCACTACCTGCCGGAGTACCGCACGATCGTGCCCGAGCGGCTCATCGGCTACGGACGCGCCTCGCAGTCCGTCAAGAAGGAGGTCGTCCTCTGTATCGACCAGTCGGGGTCGATGGCGGCGTCCGTCGTCTACGCCTCGGTGTTCGGTGCGGTGCTCGCCTCCATGCGGTCCATCGCCACCCGGCTCGTCGTCTTCGACACGGCCGTCGTCGACCTCACCGACCAGCTCGACGATCCGGTCGACGTCCTCTTCGGCACCCAGCTCGGCGGCGGTACGGACATCAACAGGGCGCTCGCGTACTGCCAGTCGCAGATCACCCGGCCCGCCGACACGGTCGTCGTCCTCATCAGTGACCTCTACGAAGGCGGGATACGCGACGAGATGCTCAAGCGGGTGGCGGCGATGAAGGCGTCGGGGGTGCAGTTCGTGACGCTGCTGGCGCTGTCCGACGAGGGGGCGCCCGCATACGACAGGGAGCACGCGGCGGCGCTCGCGGCGCTGGGCGCACCGGCGTTCGCCTGCACGCCCGACCTGTTCCCGGAGGTCATGGCGGCGGCGATCGAGAAGCGGCCCCTTCCGATACCGGACACGGCATGACGGAGGCTGAGAAACCGGATATGACTACCCATCGGTAATGGGGGGCTTGCGCAACCTCGGGAGTCCCGTGCGAGGATCGACGCCTCTTCACTTTCGAGTCGCTGTCGAGTCATCGTCGACTCACTGCCGTCTCGGTGCAGACGGTGCGCCGCGTCCGCCGTGTCCGCCGTGTTCCGTTCTGTACCGCCTCGTTTCGTCACGTTCCGCCGCACGGAGGCTCCGCCCGTCTTGACCCTGCCAGCCGCGCTGCCCTTCTCCGGTGCCGCTCTGCGTGTGATGCGCGGGGCGGCCGGACGGCGCGCGCTGCATGTGGTGGTGCTGGTGGGCGGGTTGTTCGCGCTGGGGCTCCTCTGCGGGGAGCAGGTGCATGCGGCGGACGGTACGCCGACGGTTTCGACAGCTGCGGAAACGGTTTCGGGGACGGCTCCGGGGGCGGCACCGCCAGCGTTCGTGCGGTCGGTGAAGGGGACGGCTCGGCAAGCCGGACGGACCATCAGCAGCGCGGCGGCCCAGGAACCGAAGGGCGCGCCCACGCCTGCGGCTCGCCCTGTACGCCCTGAAGCAACGGCCGTTCCCTCGGCACCCAAGGGATCCCCCGGAACGCCGTCCCGCGCGAACGCCGCAACGCCTTCCCGTGCGAACGCCGGAACGCCTTCCCGCGCGAATGTCGGCCCCGTCGCCGACGTCACCAAGACGGCCCCCGCCGTCCAGCGCGTCGTCCGTCCCGTCGCCGTCGGCCTCGCCGGTGGTGTCGTACGGCCGGTCGGGGATCTCGCGGACACGGTCGCCGACGGGCTGGCCGACGCGTCCTCGCAGGTGCCGGTGCCGTCGTTCCCTTCGCCTCCCTCGCCTCCTTCGCCTCCTTCGCTTCCCCCGCTCCCTTCGTTGCCCGCGCTCCCCGAGCCGCCCTCGCTGCCCGGTCTCCCGGGGCTGTCCGGTCTGCCCACGTCCCCGGTGCAGACCCTGCCGGCCCCGGCGAGTCCGCGGCAGCCGGGCGGCACGGCGGCGCACGCGGGTTCCGCGGAGCAGCGGGAGACCCAGGAATCACCGGCGGCATACGGTCCACCGGCCGTCGGCGCCTCCTCGGCCGGTGGGAACGTGATGCACCGCGCGCCCCACGGCGCAGGGCCCGCACAGGCGCCCGCGCAACAAGCCCCCGGTGACCCGACCGGCGAGCTCGGCCCGCAGTCGGCGGTCGACAACGGCGCGCCGCGGCACGGCGACGCACATGCCGTGACCCTGGACCACCGGGCGCCGCTGCGGCTGGTGCCCGGCGCCACCGCGGTCGTCACCGCGGACGGGACCCGGGACAGGTACCGGGACATTCCGGAGTTCCCCGGCTAGAGCCAGGCAGCCCCTCCCCGCCCCGACCTGTCGCGCGGGGGCGGAACAGGTCTGCCCGTCGTCCGGACACCCCTCCGGTCTCCGGACGGAAGCCACCGAAGCCCCTTGGCCGAGGCCTGACCGATGCGAAGTCGCTGGTCCCCATCCCCACTCTCCGGACCGCCCCACGCATCCGTCGGTCGACCGGCCGACCGGCACCGGTGCGCCCGAACTCCAGAACTCCCGAACTCCCTGGTCCGGGTTCTCAGAACCCGGAATCCCGGAATCCCGAAGGATCTGACGCAAGCATGAACAAGAACATCCGCCGTTCCATCGTCATAGCCGCAGGTGTCACCGGCGCGTGGGCGCTCGGTTCCGCCGTCGCCAGCGCGGACGAGCTGCCCGCGCCGTCCGTCTCCGTTCCCGACGCGGCCGACGCAACCGACGCGTCCGACGCGAGCGTCGACACCACGGACCCGTTGGGCGCGGTGACCGGCACGGTCGACGGCGTCGTCTCCGGCGTCCAGGACACGGCCACCGGCCTCACCGGCACCAATGGCACCACCGCCCGCGTCACCGACGCCACGACCTCCACGGTCACGGATGCCGCCGGCCAGACGAAGACGACGGCCGCCCGCACCACGAGCACGGCCACCACGGCCACGACAGCCGCAGCGGACCAGGCCGACCAGGCCCGCCGGTACGTCGACGCCGAGGTCCCCGTCTCCCACCTCTCCCACGCGCACACCGCGAACACCACGCACACCGTGCACGCCGCCCGGGGCAAGGCCACCGCGGTCGCGGACGGTGCCACGCGCGCGGTAGACGCGGCCGTGTCCGACGCGGGCGCCCCCCGGGGCGGGATCGACTACCTGTTCGGTCCCCTCTCGGCCTTCGCGCCCGAACTGGAGCAGGCCCTCGCGGCCGCCCAGACCAAGCTCCAGGGTGCTCAGGACGCCGCCCAGCCCAAGGCGCAGGGCGTCCAGGGCCTCGTACAGACGAAGGCGCAGACCACCACCGCGGGCGCGGGCCGTACCGCGGCGGGTGCGACGAGCGCCGCGCACCACGCGGTCGGCTACGCCCAGGGCCGCGCCACGGGCACGGTTGCCGCCGCCCGGGGCACGGCGGGCGAGGTCACGACGGCCGCCCACGCCACCGCCTCCGCCGTCCCCGGCCACCTCACGGGCACGGTCACGGGGGTCGAGCAGCAGGCGGTCGGCTCGGTCTTCGGCACGGTCGCCGGCGTCCCCGGCACGGTCCAGGGCGTCACCGCGACCGTCACCCCGGTCGTCGACGGGACGGCCGCCGCCGTTGTGCCGCCGGTCGCCGTGACCGCCGTCGACGGGGTCGCCCCGCTCGCCGACCACGCCGCCGGCAACGCGACCGGCCTGGCGTACGGCGTGGTGGCGGATGTGCAGCCGCTCGCGCGGGACGCGGCCGGCCATGCCACGACGCTCGCGTACGGCGTCACGGGCGACGTGCAGCCGCTGGCCTCGGGCGTGGTCCGGGACGCCGTGCACGAGACGGCCGCGTCCGTGCTGCCGCCCGTCGCCGCGACCGCCGTCCACGGGGTCGTCCCCGTCGCCGGGCAGGCGGCCGGGGACGCGACCGGCCTGGCGTACGGAGTCGTCGGCGACGTGCGGCCCTTCGCGGGCGGGGTCGTCGGCCAGGTTCCGCCGCTCGCCCAGGGTGTCGGCGGCAGCGCCACCGGGCTCGGCCACGGCGTCACCGACGAGGTGCAGCCGTTCACGAACGGCGTGGTCGGCTCGGTCCACCCGGCGGTGGACACCGTGGTCGGCTCGGTCCATCCGGCCGTGGACACCGTGGTCGGCGCGGTGCGGCCGGTCGTGGACACCGTGACCGGCGCGGTGCGGCCGGTCGTGGACACGGCGGTCGGCGCCGTCGGCCCGGTCGTCGACGGCGTCGGCGGCAGCGCCACGGGCCTCGCCTACGGAGTGGTGGGCGACGTACAGCCCTTCGCGGGCGGTGTGGCCGGCGCGGCCGACCCCTTCGCGCGGGGCGTCGTCGGCCAGGTCGGCCCGTTCGCGCAGGACCTGACCGGGACCGTCGAGTCGGCGGGCGGTCCGCTGGCCGGCCACGCCGTGACCGGCGTCCAGGGCGTCGCCGAGTCGGTCACCCCGGGCTACCTGCCGCACGTCCAGCACACCGGCGCGTACGGCACGTACAGCATCTGACCGGACCGCGCACCGTGCGGCTGCCGCCCGGCGGCACAGTCGCAGCGCATTCAACCGACTCCACGGGGAAACGGGACTTGGACGGCGGCCGAAAGCCATCGGTCCGTCCGACCGAAACCCTGCGGATGGGGCGGGGTGATCCCCATTGGGGTGGAGATCACCCGCCCTGGGCCCTTCCCAGCTGTTGAGGGCCTGTTCAAGGGGTCTCACCGGGCAAACCCCAGCCCGGTGAGGCCCTGCCCCGGCACCGCTCCGGCCGGATCTGTGACAGGTATCACCGCTCAGGTGTGATCTGCGATTTAGAGCCCCAGCTCAAGCGGCGATAACCTGCGAGACGGACATGCCGCGCGCTCGGACACCGTGTGCGCCACCCTTGTGACAGCGGACGTCACGTTGCCCTTCGCGGCACGCCCACGCAGACAACGAACCGCGAGATCACTGATAGGGACGGACGCGCGTGGACCTGTTCGAGTACCAGGCGAGGGACCTCTTCGCCAAGCACGGTGTACCGGTGCTGGCCGGTGAAGTCATCGACACGCCTGAGGCGGCCCGCGAGGCGACCGAGCGTCTTGGCGGCAAGTCCGTCGTCAAGGCCCAGGTGAAGGTCGGTGGCCGCGGCAAGGCCGGTGGCGTGAAGCTCGCCGCCACCCCGGACGAGGCCGTCGCTCGCGCGACGGACATCCTCGGCATGGACATCAAGGGCCACACGGTCCACAAGGTGATGATCGCCGAGACGGCTCCGGAGATTCTTGAGGAGTACTACGTCTCGTACCTCCTCGACCGCACCAACCGCACCTTCCTCGCCATGGCGTCCGTTCAGGGCGGCATGGACATCGAGGAGGTTGCCGAGAAGACCCCCGAGGCCCTTGCGAAGGTCCCGGTCGACGCTGTGGAAGGCGTCTCCATCGAGAAGGCCCGCGAGATCGTCGCCCTGGCGAAGTTCCCGGCCGAGGTCGCCGAGAAGGTCGCCGAGGTCCTCGTGACCCTGTGGGACACCTTCGTCGCCGAGGACGCGCTCCTCGTCGAGGTCAACCCGCTCGCCAAGGTCGCCTCCGGCGACATCCTGGCGCTGGACGGCAAGGTCTCCCTGGACGAGAACGCCGAGTTCCGCCAGGCCGACCACGCCGCCCTCGAGGACAAGGCGTCGGCCAACCCGCTCGAGGCCGCCGCCAAGGAGAAGAACCTCAACTACGTCAAGCTCGACGGCGAGGTCGGCATCATCGGCAACGGCGCGGGTCTCGTCATGAGCACCCTCGACGTCGTCGCGTACGCTGGTGAGAACCACGGCGGAGTCAAGCCCGCCAACTTCCTCGACATCGGCGGCGGCGCTTCCGCGCAGGTCATGGCCAACGGTCTCGAGATCATCCTCGGTGACCCGGACGTCAAGTCCGTCTTCGTCAACGTCTTCGGTGGCATCACCGCCTGTGACGAGGTCGCCAACGGCATCGTGCAGGCGCTGCAGCTGCTCGCCGACAAGGGCGAGGAAGTCACCAAGCCGCTGGTCGTGCGTCTCGACGGCAACAACGCCGAGCTGGGCCGCAGGATCCTGTCGGACGCCAACCACCCGCTGGTCCAGCGCGTGGACACCATGGACGGCGCGGCCGACAAGGCCGCCGAGCTCGCGGCTGCGAAGTAAGGGACGAGGGAAACAACCGCCATGGCTATCTTCCTCAACAAGGACAGCAAGGTCATCGTCCAGGGCATGACCGGTGCCACGGGCATGAAGCACACCAAGCTCATGCTGGCCGACGGCACGAACATCGTCGGCGGTGTGAACCCGCGCAAGGCGGGCACGTCCGTCGACATCGACGGCACCGACATCCCGGTGTTCGGCTCGGTAGCCGAGGCCATCGAGAAGACGGGCGCCAACGTGTCCGTCCTCTTCGTGCCGCCGGCTTTCGCCAAGGCCGCCGTCGTCGAGGCCATCGACGCGGAGATCCCCCTCGCGGTCGTCATCACCGAGGGCATCGCCGTCCACGACTCCGCCGCCTTCTGGGCGTACGCGAAGTCGAAGGGCAACAAGACCCGCATCATCGGCCCGAACTGCCCCGGTCTCATCACGCCGGGCCAGTCGAACGCCGGCATCATCCCGGGCGACATCACGAAGCCGGGCCGCATCGGCCTGGTCTCGAAGTCCGGCACGCTGACGTACCAGATGATGTACGAGCTCCGTGACATCGGCTTCTCGTCGGCCGTCGGCATCGGTGGCGACCCGATCATCGGTACGACGCACATCGACGCGCTCGCCGCGTTCGAGGCCGACCCCGACACCGACCTGATCGTCATGATCGGTGAGATCGGCGGCGACGCCGAGGAGCGTGCGGCGGACTTCATCGCGAAGAACGTGACGAAGCCGGTCGTCGGCTACGTCGCCGGCTTCACCGCGCCCGAGGGCAAGACCATGGGCCACGCCGGCGCCATCGTCTCCGGCTCCTCCGGCACGGCCGCCGCGAAGAAGGAGGCCCTCGAGGCCGCCGGCGTCAAGGTCGGCAAGACGCCGACCGAGACGGCGAAGCTGGCGCGCGCCATCCTCGGCAGCTGAGTACGGCCTGAGCGGCTGAACCACACCGGCTGAGCTTCCTGGCTCGAACGGCTGAACGCACGGACGGGCCCGCATCCCTCACCGGGGATGCGGGCCCGTCCGCGTACGCGCCACCTCAGTGGTCGTCGGGCCGTCCGCGTACGCGCCACCTCAGTGGTCGTCGGGCGTGAGCCTCTCCGGCCCGTTCAGCAGCTCCGACCTGAGCTTCGCGCGCAGTTCCAGCTCCTGCCGGGAGAGCGGGCCCGGAGCGACCCTGGGCGGTACCCCCTGCACCGTCGCGCCCGGCGCCACCGGCGGCTCGTAGTGGTCCTGGGCGTCCCGCAGGGTCAGCGCCGTCGCGCTGATGATCACGACGGTGAAGGCGACGGCCGCGCGGGTCCACTGACGGGCCCGCTGTTCGCTGCCGGTGCGTACCGTCGGGGGCCGCGCCGCGCGCAGGCGCTCCCCGGACGCCAGTGCGGTGAGCCGGCGGTGGAGTTCCTCCGGTGCCGCCAGCTCCGGCAGCCGCGCGGCGATCGCCCCGCGCGCGTGCAGCAGCCGGTTCGCCGCCGCGGGCGTGCTCGCCTCCGTCTCGGCCGCCGTCTCCGGCAGACCGAGCCCGACCCCGTCGTAGAGCAGCAGCGTGCGCCGGTGCGCGGGCGGCAGCTTGAGGAACGCCTCGAGCAGTACGCGGTCGGCCGCGTCGGCGGGCGGGGGTTCCGGGTGCCGGTGGCGCGGACGCAGCCGGTGCCAGGGCGAGAGCGCGTACTCGTACGCCGTCGCCCGCACCCACCCCCCGGGGTCCCGGTCGACGGCCACCTCGGGCCAGCGCTGCCAGGCCAGTTGGAACGCCCGTTCCACGGCCTCGCGCGCCAGCTCGCGCCGCCCGGTCAGCAGATAGGTCTGCCGTACGAGGGCGGGGGCGCAGAACGCGTACAGCGCGTCGAAGGCCTGAGAGGGCGTCAGCGCGGTCGTCGCGGTGGGATCTTCCGTGTCCGCGAGGATCTCGTCGGCGGTGGACACGGGGGTGAGGGCGGCACCCACCGGTACGCGTACCGGCTGTTCCTGACGGAGGGGCGCCTCGGCGGGCGGCCGCACGGCGGGGGGCTCCGTCTCCGGTGCGGCCGGTACCGGTGCGGCCGGTTTCGGGTCGACCGGGTCGGCGGCGGGCGGCTGAGGGGCGGTCAGTCCGGCCAGCGCCCGTGCGTACGCTTCCCGCTTGCGGCCGCGCGGTGTCGTACGGCCGGCCTCCCAGGAGCGCACCGTCTCGCGGCTGACACCCACCTTGGCGGCGAGCTGAGCCTGGGTCAGTGACTGGGCCTCGCGCAGGCGTCGGCGTTCCTGGGGGGAAGGCAGCGGGGTGTCAGGGCTCTGCGTCACAGGGCGCCCCTCCGTACGAAAAAGTACATAAACGTATATTGAGCGACACATCCGAGGTTCGCCTGTTACGCACGGAAAGCGCGTGTCGTTGGGAGCATGGCGGGTGTGACTCAATTGACCGATCACCGAACGCCGTTGTCGCCCCTGCTCACCCGGTTGCCCGACCGATCGCCCGGACTGGCCGCCAGCCTCCTGGGTGGTGCGCTTGCGGCGGTCCTGGGACTCGGCTCGTTCGCGGTGCTGGTGACGGTGCTGTGGATCAGTTCCCCCTACCCGGACAGCGGGCCCGGTGGGGCGCTGCACATCGGCGCCGCGCTGTGGCTGCTCGCACACGGTGTCGAACTCGTCCGCACCGACACGCTGGCCGGCGCGGCCCGCCCGGTCGGCGTCACCCCGCTGCTGCTGCTGGCGCTGCCGGTGTGGCTGGTGTTCCGGGCGGGGCGGGACGCCGTCGATGTGGACGAGGAAGGTGACATGCCGCCGGTGGCCGCGCGTACGGCCCTGTCCGGGGTGGTGGCGGGCTATGTGGTGGTGGGCGTGGCGGCCGGGGTGTACGCCTCGGGCGGCGCGCTGCGGCCCTCGTGGCTGTGGACCGCCGGGTGTCTGCCGCTGCTCGCCGTGACCGCGGCCGGGGCGGGGGTGTGGACGGCGTACGGGCGCCCGCGCGGGCCCTTGCCGCCGCTCGCGCGCCGGGCGCTGAACGCGCTGCCCGGGGGCGTACGGCGTTTTGTCACCGCCGATGCCCGGGGGTGGACGCGGGCCTCCCTGCGGGCGGGACTGGCCGGGGTGGCGGTGCTCGTCGGGGGTGGGGCGCTGCTGGTGGGGGTGTCGCTGGTGTGGCACGGGGGGCCGGCTCAGGACTCGTTCCTGCGGCTCACGGAGGGGTGGTCGGGGCGGTTCGCGGTACTGCTGCTGGCGTTGGTGCTGGTGCCGAACGCGGCGGTGCTGGGGGGCCGCGTACGGGCTGGGGCCCGGGTTCGAACTGGGGGCCGGGCATATGACCGGGCCGCTGGCCACCGGGACTCCGCCGGCGCTGCTGCCGCCGTTTCCGCTGCTGGCGGCGGTGCCTGAGGCTGCGGGGCCGTGGGGCTGGGTGGCGGGGGTGGTGCCGTTTGCGGCGGGGGTGACGGTGGGGTGGTTCACGGCGGGAGCGGCCGTGGCGGACGGGAAGGCGCGCTGGTCGCGGGCGCGGACAGCGGCGGTGGCCGGGGTGGCCAGCGCTGCTGTGCGGGGCCGTTCTCTGGATACTGGCACGCGCTGGCGGGCGGGCCGCTCAGGGGTGCGCACGCTGGCCCGGTTCGGGCCGGTGGGGTGGCAGGTGGGCGGTGCCACGGTCGGGTGGAAGGCGCTGGTGGGGGTGCCGGTGGCGGTGGGGGCGTGGGGGTGGCGCCTGAGCGGGCGGGGACCGGGGGACGGCGGGAGGTGACTCGGGATGCCGTCGCCGGCCGGCGGGCCAGGGCGGGGGAAGGGCGGCGAAGGCGACGTGGTGGTGGCGACACCGGCACCGGCGCCCGCGGCGACCCCCGCGCCTGTGCTGCCGGTGCCTTCGGCGGTCGACGAGACGTCCGAGCTGTACGACTTCCTGCCCTCGGACGCGGAGGGCTCGTCCTGGTACGACGACGCGGCACGGGAGAGCCGGTGGTCGGCGCTGAGGAAGGCGGCGACCTCCCCGGAACCGACGGAGGCGGCGGCGCCGACGGATGCGCGGGAGGCGCCCGCGCCACCGGAACCACGGGAGGTGGCGGCCACCCCGGAACCACGGGAGGCGCCGTCCTCACCGGAACCGCCGGAGGGGGCGACGCCACCCGAGCCGCCGCAGGCGCCGTGAGCGCGGACGGCGTGAGCGCGGACGGCGTGAGCGCGGACGGCGTGCCTCCGCGGCCGAAGCGGTGGAGCGGCGGCCGTCGGCGGCAGTCGTCAGCTCTGCGACCCCAGCAGGCCCCGCAGGTTCTTCGGGAGCAGATCGTTGCAGGACTGCTTCGCCGTCTGGGTGAGGGCGTCGTTCGTGCAGGTGTAGTAGTCGCTGTAGACCAGCTGCGCGGTGAACGTCGCCGCGACCATGACGATCGCCAGGGAAGCGGTGACCAGGCCGCTGATCGCCGCCGTCCGCTGCGGGCGGGCGTTGGCGGTCGCCTCCGGCGCCGGGTTGTCCGGGTCCGGCGTGCGGGGCTTGGCGCGCAGGGAGCTCGCGCCCCAGTACACGGCCAGCGCCCCCAGCAGCAGTGCCACGTACGGCCAGCTGAAGAGCGCGAAGAAGAAGGCCCACATGCCGCAGAGCAGTGCGTAGCGGGCGCGGCGCTGGGCCGGGTCCGCGGGGTCCCAGCGCAGGCCCGCACCCGGGCCTCCCGGGCCACCCGAACCCTCAGGACCGCCGCCCTGTCCGCCTTGTCCGTCCGGTCCGCCCGGCCGTCCCTGGCGGTCACCGAAGCCGCCCTCGCCCGAACGCCCCGGCTGCCGGTCGCTCCACTGGCTGCCCCAGGGGGACTGACCGGGCTGTCCCGACGGCCCTCCGTGCTCGTCCCCCTCCGGTCCGCCCGAGGGACGCCGCGGCTGCCAGGGCCGGTCCGGCGTCCCCTCCGGCGGCGGAGCGAACGGATTGTCCTCCGAGGAGCCCGAGTCGCCGGACCCCGAGGAGCCCGAGGAGCCCGAGGAGCCCGAGCCGCCGGACCCCGAGGTCGAAGCACCGGACCCCGAGGAGCCCGAGCCGCTCGACGGGGTCTCCGGGCTGCGCCCGCCCGCGGCGTCACGCTCGCCCGCGGGTGCGTCCTCGCCCTCCCGCGGCGGCGTGGGCTGCGGGGGAGAGGGGCGCCGCTCGCGCAGCAGGAGCTGAGGGAGTCGGAGACTGCGGTCCGGCATCAGGTGTGCGTCTTCCCCTTGGTGGTTCCGGCTGGTGGATCCGGCGGGCGGAATGTCCACCCCCGGGCATGCGTACCCGGCATGCGTACCCGTCCTGGTCAACGTCCCGCACGGAGAAGGCGTTCCCCGCGCCGGACCGTCTTCCCCGGGACGGGTCCTGCCCTGACGCTACCTTCCGGCCACGCCCCCGTCCCGTGGGGGCCGTCCGGAGTGCCGGTATCGTTGCTGCCGGTCGGCCGCTTCGTAGACTTCCCCGTATCGCGGGGCGCGAAGCATTCGTACGAATGAACAACCGGCCGTACGACCGACCGGACAGACGCTCCCCCGAGAAAGGGCCCCACCGTGGCCGCCAAGCCCGTGGCCAAGCGCCTCGTCGTGCTGGTTTCCGGATCCGGTACGAATCTGCAGGCTCTCCTCGACGCCATCGAGGCCCAGGGCATCGAGGCCTACGGGGCGGAGATCGTCGCCGTCGGCGCCGACCGCGACGGCATCGAAGGCCTCGCCCGCGCCGAGCGTGCGGCCCTGCCGACCTTCGTCCGCCGGGTGAAGGACTACGACACCCGTGACGAGTGGGACGCGGCGCTGACCGAGGCCGTCGCCGCGTACGAACCCGATCTCGTCGTCTCCGCCGGGTTCATGAAGATCGTGGGGAAGGAATTCCTCGCCAGGTTCGGCGGTCGGTTCGTGAACACGCACCCCGCCCTGCTGCCCAGTTTTCCCGGGGCCCACGGCGTGCGCGAGGCACTCGCGTACGGCGTGAAGGTCACCGGATGCACCGTCCACTTCGTCGACGACGGTGTCGACACCGGACCGATCATCGCTCAGGGCGTGGTGGAGATCCGGGACGAGGACGACGAGAGCGCTCTGCACGAGCGCATCAAGGAAGTCGAGCGAAGGCTGCTCGTCGAGGTCGTGGGGCGGCTCGCCCGCAACGGCCATCGCATTGAGGGACGAAAGGTAGTTATCCCGTGACCGCCGAAGGTACCGTGACCGCCGAGGGCACGCAGCGCCCGATCAGGCGCGCGCTCATCAGCGTCTACGACAAGACGGGGCTCGAAGACCTCGCCCGCGGCCTGCACGAGGCCGGTGTCGAGCTCGTCTCCACCGGCTCCACCGCCGCGAAGATCGCCGCGGCCGGCGTCCCGGTCACCAAGGTCGAGGAGCTGACCGGCTTCCCCGAGTGCCTGGACGGCCGCGTCAAGACGCTGCATCCCAAGGTCCACGCGGGCATCCTCGCCGACCTGCGGCTCGACGAGCACCGGCGTCAGCTCGAGGAACTGGGCGTGGAACCGTTCCAGCTCGTCGTCGTGAACCTCTACCCGTTCCGCGAGACCGTCGCCTCCGGCGCCTCCCCGGACGAGTGCGTCGAGCAGATCGACATCGGCGGCCCGTCCATGGTCCGTGCCGCCGCCAAGAACCACCCGTCCGTGGCCGTGGTCACCAGCCCCGAGCGGTACGCCGACGTCCTCTCCGCGGTCCGCGGCGGCGGCTTCGACCTCACCGCCCGCAAGCGGCTCGCCGCCGAGGCCTTCCGGCACACCGCGGCGTACGACGTCGCCGTCGCCTCCTGGTTCGCGTCCTCGTACGCCCCCGTCGACGAGTCCGTCTTCCCGGACTTCCTCGGTGCCACCTTCGAGCGCAAGAGCACCCTGCGCTACGGCGAGAACCCGCACCAGCCCGCCGCCCTCTACGTCGACGGCGGCGGCACCGGCCTCGCCGAGGCCGAGCAGCTGCACGGCAAGGAGATGTCGTACAACAACTACACGGACACGGACGCCGCGCGCCGTGCCGCGTACGACCACGCCGAGCCCTGCGTCGCGATCATCAAGCACGCCAACCCCTGCGGCATCGCGATCGGCGCGGACGTCGCCGAGGCGCACCGCAAGGCGCACGCCTGCGACCCGCTGTCCGCGTTCGGCGGTGTGATCGCGGTCAACCGCCCGGTGTCCAAGGAGCTGGCCGAGCAGGTCGCGGAGATCTTCACCGAGGTCATCGTCGCGCCCGGTTACGAGGACGGCGCGCTGGAGGCCCTCGCCAAGAAGAAGAACATCCGCGTGCTGCGGGCCCAGGACGCTCCGGCCAACCCGGCCGAGCTCAAGCAGATCGACGGCGGCGCGCTGCTCCAGGTCACCGACCGTCTCCAGGCCGACGGCGACGACCCGGCGAACTGGACCCTGGCCACCGGCGAGGCCCTGTCGCCCGCCGAGCTGGACGAGCTGGCCTTCGCCTGGCGAGCGTGCCGCGCGGTGAAGTCCAACGCGATCCTGCTCGCCAAGGACGGTGCCTCGGTGGGTGTCGGCATGGGTCAGGTCAACCGGGTCGACTCCGCGAAGCTGGCGGTCGAGCGGGCGGGCGAGGAGCGTGCCCGTGGTGCGTTCGCCGCGTCGGACGCGTTCTTCCCGTTCCCCGACGGCCTGGAGATCCTCACCGCGGCGGGCGTCAGGGCCGTGGTCCAGCCCGGCGGTTCGGTCCGTGACGAACTGGTCGTGGAGGCCGCGAAGAAGGCGGGCGTGACGATGTACTTCACGGGCACGCGCCACTTCTTCCACTAGGTCCACCAGCACCAGGGCCGTGTCTCCCCCTTGCGTAAGGGGGAGACACGGCCCTGAGTGTGTCTGAGTGGCGCGAACCCGTCGCTCTGCGCTGCGCGCACAAGCCCTGCGCTGCCCTGCGCTGCGCGAAGCCCTGCCCTGCGCTGCGCGCGAAGCCCTCGTTCAGTTCTGGATGACCATCGTGCCGGCGGCCTTGTCGTGCCAGCCCTGCTGGCGGCCCGACTTGTCCCAGAAGGGGGACAGGTAGACCAGGACCTGGCCGATACCGCAGGCCAGGCTGCCGACGAGCGGGATGATCCAGCGGATGAACGAGGAGCCCAGGCCCGGCTTCTGGCCGGTGTCCGCCTTCACCACGCGGATGCCGACAGCGAGCTTGCCGAGGGTGGCGCCGACCAGGCCGGTCATCAGCCACTCGTAGAGCAGACCGACGATCGCGAGAACGGCGATCATGCTGCCGATCTTGGCGGCGATGTCCGAACTCGCGTTGTTGATGCAGGTGTTGTAGTCCGCGGCGTTCGGGTCGCAGTCCTGCGCGGCGCCGATGGAACCGGCCACGCCGATGGCGCCGAGGATGAAGTAGATGACGAAGAAGGCCACGCCGTCGATCGCGCGGGCGCCGAGGCGGCGGCCCATCGAGGCGACGCGCGGGCCGGGTCCGCCCGGTCCGCCCGGGTAGCCGTAGCCGGGCTGGCCCTGCTGGGGGTAGCCGTAACCCTGCTGCGGAATGCCTCCCGGCGCCTGCGGGTAGGGCGGCTGGCCCTGCTGGGGGTAGCCGTAACCCTGCTGGGGGTTCTGCGGCTGTCCGTACGGATTGTCGGGCGCGCCGAAACTCATGGCGATTTTTCCTCCGTTGCAAAGGCGGGGACGTTGCGGATTGCGCGGAGGAACGTCACGATACGAGCGGTTTGCCCCCCAACACTGACCGCGTAGTGCGGCGTTCATCGTGGTAGGAGGGGCACTTTTTGTCCAGTAGATACGATGAGCTGTTGTGCAGTCGCAATGTCTGTGATCGCGCAGCCGCGGGCAGCGCGGCCCTGATTGGAACCGGGGGCCGGTCATCCGCGAGGATGGGGTCATGACCGCCCAGATTCTCGATGGCAAGGCCACCGCAGCCGCGATCAAGTCCGATCTGACCGCCCGCGTGGCGGCCCTCAAGGAAAAGGGTGTGACGCCCGGCCTCGGCACGATCCTCGTCGGGGACGACCCCGGCAGCCAGAAGTACGTCGCGGGCAAGCACCGCGACTGCGCCCAGGTCGGCATCGCCTCCATCCAGCGGGAGCTGCCCGCGACCGCCACGCAGGAGGAGATCGAGGCGGCCGTACGCGAGCTGAACGAGGACCCGGCCTGCACCGGCTACATCGTCCAGCTGCCGCTGCCCAAGGGCATCGACGAGAACCGCATCCTGGAGCTGATGGACCCGGACAAGGACGCGGACGGCCTGCACCCGATGAACCTCGGCCGCCTCGTCCTGAACGAGCCGGCCCCCCTGCCCTGCACCCCGAACGGCGTCCTCACCCTGCTCCGCCGCTACGGCGTGGAGATCAAGGGCGCGGAGGTCGTGGTCGTCGGCCGCGGCGTGACCATCGGGCGTCCGATGCCGTTGCTGCTGACGCGGCGCAGCGAGAACGCGACGGTCACGCAGTGCCACACCGGTACGCGCGACCTCTCCTCGCACCTCAAGCGCGCCGACATCATCGTCGCCGCGGCGGGTTCCGCGCACCTGATCCGGCCCGAGGACGTGAAGCCGGGCGCGGCCGTGCTCGACGTCGGTGTCTCGCGCAGCGCCGAGGGCAAGATCGTCGGCGATGTCCACCCCGGTGTCGCCGAGGTGGCCGGCTGGATCTCCCCGAACCCGGGCGGCGTCGGCCCGATGACCCGCGCCCAGCTGCTCGTCAATGTGGTCGAGGCGGCGGAGCGCAGTGTCGGCTGAGGGCGGGCCCGAGAAGGCTCCGGACAAGAACGCGGCGACCAGGACCACGGAGCCGCGCACGGGCTCGGGGCGGTCGTCGGGTGTGAGCGGTGAGCCGGCCGTGCGGGACGCGAGCGTCGAGGGCGTGGGCGGCGGCCCGGCCGCGGAGGACGCGAACGGCGGACCGGCCGTGCGGGACGCGAGTGGTGCGCCGGCCACGGAAGGCGGGCCGGCCGCGGATGGCGAGAGTGGCGCACCCGCCGTGGCGGAGGCGAGTGGTTCGCCGGTCGAGCGGGACGCGAATGGCGGGCCGGTCGTGCTGGACGCCGTCAGCGCTCCCGATGCCGACGGGAAGCCGCGGCGGACCACCCGCCGTTTCCCGTCCTTCACCCGGGACACCGCGCGGCCCGAGGGCGGTGGCCGCGCCGCGTCCTCGGACGCGCCCGCGCCCGCCCGCCAGTGGCCGATCCTCACCGTGCTGACCGCCGTCGGGCTCGGGCTGCTGCTCACCGCGCTGGACGTGGTCCGCTTCGGCACGGTCCTGATCGGCGTGGCGCTGCTCGCCGGCGCCGCGATGCGCTGGGTGCTGCCCGATGTGGGCATGCTCGCGGTCCGGTCGCGGTTCACGGACATGGTCACGTACGGCGTGCTGGGCGTCGCCATCGTGCTGCTCGCGATGATGGCTCAGCCGAACCCGTTGCTGGAGATCCCGTTCCTGGACGACACGCTGCACTTCACGATCCGTACGTAGCGCTCCGCGGGTGGGGCCGGGGGCGGGGTGTGACCGGCGGCCGGTTCGGAAGGTGCGGGCCGGCGGTGGCTGGTCGCGCCCACGCGACGGAGTCGCATGTCGACACCGTCCCGCGCCCCTTTCGGAGCCCGAAGTGTGCGTACGGCGTCTGCGGGTTGTGCTGTATCCGGCGGGCGGCGTTCGGGGTGTCCGGTGAATCGAACACCCCTGGTTCTCGCCACGCTTCCGGCTCGGGCGGCCACGATGGTCGGGCGGGTCGTAAGGGGGGAACGACGTGGCGGAACGGGGCATGGGGGAGTGGGCGCCGCTGCCCGCGGACCTGGGGCGGGAGGCCCGCGCGCTGGCCGAGTCCTGCCGTCTCCTCAAGGAACGCACCGGACTCAGCCTGGCCGCTCTGGCGGAGCGGACCCACTATTCCAAGTCCTCCTGGCAGCGCTGTCTCAACGGCCGCCAGATACCGCCCCGTTCGGCCCTGCGGTTCCTCGCCGAGGCGGCCGGGGCCGACCCGGCCCGGCTGCTCGGCCTGCGTGAGGCGGTGCTGCGGTCCGGCCGGGGTCCCCTAGCGCCGCCCGGGCCCCGGCAGCCGTCGGACGGGCGTGGGCCGTCGCACGGGCGCGGGGAGCCCGCCGAGGCGGTGCCGCAGGAGGCGATGCCTCAGGACGCGTCACCGGCGTCACCGGCCGAGTCCGGCCGGACAGCGCGGGAGGAGCGGCGGGCCGGGAAGAGTGTCCCGGCGTCCGCCGCTCCCACGGCCCCGCTCGCGGCGGCGGTGCGCCGCTGGCGGCTGATCGCCGCCGTACTGCTGGCACTGCTCCTCGCCGTCACCGGCACGGCCCTGGCCGTCATCGGCCAGGGCCGCACCGACTGCGAGCCGGTCACGACGAATCCTTGAGGCCCCCATCGGTGCCGCGGGTGGGCCCGACCGGTCGTCGGGCGGGCTGATCCATGAGGGATCAGGAGGACCCGCCGGCTGTCAGTACGCGGCCGCGACCCACTCGTCGTCGACCTTGACGAAGTAGACCTGCTGGGTGACGCCCGCGACGGTCAGGCGCTTGAACTGGACGGTCTCGTCGATGACGCCGTCGTAGATGACGAGGCCCTTCTTGTTCGCGGAGCCCAGGTTGTTGTCCGCGAGCGAGAACGACGCTCCGTCGGCCTTGCCGGTCTGCTTGAGGCCGTTGCCGGCCTGCCAGAACTTCGTCGCCGAGACCGTCCGGCTGTTGAAGTCGCCGGTGATGTCGTCCTGGGTGAACGACTTCAGCGTCCCGTTCTTGGCCTTCCACTTGGCACCGTCGGCCCACAGGACCGTCTGCCACAGGGCGACCGCGTTGCTGGTGTCGTCCTTGGCGAGGGTCCCCTCGTCGTTCCAGTCGTCGTGGGTACCGGCCTTGCCGTCGACGAAGCCCGTGTCCTCTGAGGCCAGGGCCGTGCCGACGGCCGCGATCGACCCGAGTGCCGTGCCCGCGGCCAGAACCGCCGCCACCGCTGCCGTGCGGATGTGCTTGCGCATGGTCTTCATTCCTCTCCCCGGACCGCTTGCTCCGCTGATCCCGTGATCCCCCGGTGCGGCCCGTGGCTCGTTGTGTGCCAACAGCCATCAGGTCGCGGCAGGCCGTGCCGCGGCTCCCCGGATCGGCCGGGGCGGGACGAACCGGGACGTCCCGGGCCGGGACCTGCGGGGTCCCGGCGCGCCTCGCGGGACGTGGCGGGACGGGACCGGGGGCGGGACGGGACGCGGGACGTGAGGCGCGGGGCGCCGGGTGCGCAGGGGGCCCGGGAGGCGCCGGGCACAGGGTGGCGCCCGTCCTCACCCCCGTGGGAGGACGGGCGCCAGAGGCGGCCGGGCCGCCCGTGGTCAACACTCGGCCACACGGAATCAGCTGTTCAACACCTGGCAGTCCGCTGTGGCACGGAAGTGACCATTCCGCTACCGTGTCCGCGCCCGGCAACGGGAACCGAGAGGCAACCGAACGGCAACCGCGTGGGAACCGATCCGCCGCCTGACATCGTCCATCGCTCAGATCGGGCGATGCGGAAGAGGTGAATGATGGGTGCCTGGCAGCCGCTGCCGGACGATCTGCCGCCGGAGGTACGGCACTTCGTGGAGCAGCTGCGGCTCCTCAAGGACCGCACGGGATTGAGCCTGGTCGCGCTCGGCGCACGCACCGCCTACAGCAAGTCCTCCTGGCAGCGCTACCTCAACGCGACCCAGCCGCCGCCCCGGCAGGCGGTCGCCGCGCTGTGCCGGGTCGCGGGCCTCGCCGAAAGCGAGGCCGAACGCTTCGGCGTGCGATGGGAGTTGGCGGTCCACGCCTGGCCCCGCCCGCCGGCCCCCGCACCCGCTCACGCCGGCGGACCGACGGGCGGACCGACGGGCGAGCCGATGGGCGGACCGGCCCCCGGCGCGTACGAGGACGATCCGACGCTCCCTTGGTGGGACGCGCGCGACAACGTCCCCGAACCCCGCTGGTCCCCGACGCGGCTGCTCGCGGTCGCCGGCGTCATCGCCGTCGCCCTCCTGCTCTGCGTACTCATCGGCGCCTTCGCGCTGACGTGACGGCACCATGGGGGGCGCACGGGCTCCGTGGGACGTTCCGTGCGTCGGTCGAGGGCGTTCCGGCCGACTGCCCGAGGTGTCGGTGGGACACTGGACCAGGGCCTCATGGGCGCGCAACGGCGCGCGCTCAGGCCCGAATGCTCCCGTGCGCCCCCTATGGGGGAACTGAGATCCTGGCCGGGCGCATCCCTGTGGGTAGCCAGAACGGGGACTCGCGGAGGGTGTCGCGAGCGAGGAAGTCCGGCACGCACGAGGGAAGCCAGGTACGTATGTACGGGGGGAAGACCAGACACGTACGGGGGGACAGTTCAGGCTCGTACGGGGGAAGAGGGGGAAGCAATGCCTCGTTGGAAGGCTTTGCCGGATGAACTCGATCCGCAGGTCAGGGAGTTCGCAAGCCAGTTGCGCAGGCTCGTCGACCGCAGCGGGCTGAGCATAGCCGCGGTGGCCGACCGCACGGGCTACAGCAAGACGTCCTGGGAGCGATACCTCAACGGCCGGCTGCTCGCGCCCAAGGGCGCCATCGTCGCCCTGGCCGAGGTCACCGGCACCAATCCCATTCATCTGACCACCATGTGGGAGCTGGCCGAGCGCGCCTGGAGCCGCTCGGAGATGCGCCACGACATGACGATGGAGGCGATCCGGATATCCCAGGCGCGCGCCGCGCTCGGGGAGTCCGGTGCCCCACCGGCGGCGGGCAGGAACGGCAAGGCGGCGCGCGGCGCCACGGTGCTGCCCGGCGTGGCGGGCCCGGCCGGCGTCTCGCCGACCATTCCGCCGCAGCCGACGGCCCCGGACGTCCAGGACTCGTCGGGCGAGGCCCGGCGGGGCGCCCTGCGGGGCGGCTCCTCCGGCGGCTCTTCCGGTGCCTCCGCCGCCTCCTCGGGAGGCAACTCGTGGGGGCTCGCCGGGTACGCGGGCCCGGCACAGGCCGACGGGCGCGCGCCCGCCGCTCCCACCGGGCGCTCGGGCTCGCCCGAGAAGGGGGGACCTCGGTCGCCCGGGGGGCCGGGCCGGACGCCGGAGGCCGCCGCTCACGGAGCGCCGGGCGGACAGCCGCCACGGGACTCCGGTCCCCCTGCGGTCGGCTCGCCCGACGGGGCGCGGCGCAAGCGGCGGCTGACGATGTTCCTCGCGGGCGTCGTCGGCGCACTCGTCGTGATCGCGGCGGCCGTCTTCCTCACGAACAACGGCGGCGACAAGGACAACGAGACCGCGCCGAAGTCACCCGCGGCCTCGGCCTCCGCCGACCCCGACCTGCCGGCGGGCGTGAAGTGCAGCGGCAAGAGCTGCACCGGCAAGGACCCGGAGAACATGGGCTGCGGTGGCGAGTTGGCCAAGACCTCCAACAGCGTCACCGTCGGCACGACCCTCGTCGAGGTCCGCTACAGCAAGACCTGCGGCGCGGCCTGGGCCCGTATCACCCGGGCCGTGCCGGGCGACGAGGTCACCGTGGCCTCGGGCGCGTCGGCGAAGCAGACCGGCACGGTCGAGGCGGCCGCGGACACCGACGCGTACACCCCGATGGTGGCCGTGAAGGACGCCGGCGAGGCGAAGGCCTGCGTGACCCTGAAGGCGGGCCAGAAGGGCTGCACCACCTGAGTGGCATCCGGGGGAGCGTGGGGGCGTTCCCCCGGGAAGCAGCCGACGCCGCCGAAGCAGCCGAAGCCGCCGACGCCGCCGAAGCAGCCGAAGCAGCCGAAGCCGCCGACGCCGCCGAAGCCGCCGAGCCAGCCGAAGCGGGACGAGGAAAACTCATTCGAAATTGGGGGGCATGGCCGCCCGCACCCTGGGCAGGCGCACCGTACCCCCACGGGAGTCCGGCCCGTCCGGGAGGGCGACAGTCCTTCCCGGCTCCGGCACCCCTCATGGCGGCCGCCTCGTTCCCCCCTCTCCCGAACGGGCGGCCGCCGCCCCCTCCGTGACCATCTGTGGGGTGGGCCACACCGACCCGGACGTCTCGGATGCCGGATGCGCGATAGCCTGACGGGCGGATCTCTCTTGACGCCAAGAGATCGATCATCTGTACCCCTGATCGATCATTCCGGCGGACGCAGGGGATCCGGAACCTGCACCCGGGGCAGCGACGCCCCACCGCCAGCTGTCCTACGGAGAACGCCATGACCCGCACTCCCGTGAACGTCACCGTCACCGGCGCGGCCGGCCAGATCGGTTACGCCCTGCTCTTCCGCATCGCCTCCGGCCAGCTGCTCGGCGCGGACGTGCCGGTCAAGCTGCGTCTCCTGGAGATCACCCCGGCGCTCAAGGCCGCCGAGGGCACGGCGATGGAGCTCGACGACTGCGCCTTCCCGCTCCTTCAGGGCATCGACATCACGGACGACCCGAACGTCGCCTTCGACGGCACCAACGTCGGTCTGCTCGTCGGCGCCCGCCCCCGCACCAAGGGCATGGAGCGCGGCGACCTGCTCTCCGCCAACGGCGGCATCTTCAAGCCGCAGGGCAAGGCCATCAACGACAACGCCGCGGACGACGTCAAGATCCTCGTCGTCGGCAACCCGGCGAACACCAACGCGCTCATCGCGCAGGCCGCCGCCCCGGACGTACCGGCCGAGCGCTTCACCGCGATGACCCGTCTGGACCACAACCGTGCGCTGACCCAGCTCGCGAAGAAGACGGGCAGCACGGTCGCCGACATCAAGCGTCTGACGATCTGGGGCAACCACTCCGCCACCCAGTACCCGGACATCTTCCACGCCTCGGTCGCCGGCAAGAACGCCGCCGAGGTCGTGAACGACGAGAAGTGGCTGGCCGAGGACTTCATCCCGACGGTCGCCAAGCGCGGCGCCGCGATCATCGAGGCCCGTGGCGCGTCCTCCGCCGCGTCGGCCGCCAACGCCGCCATCGACCACGTGTACACCTGGGTCAACGGCACCGCGGACGGCGACTGGACCTCCATGGGCATCCCGTCGGACGGTTCCTACGGCGTCCCGGAGGGCCTCATCTCCTCCTTCCCGGTCACCACCAAGGACGGCCGGTACGAGATCGTCCAGGGCCTGGAGATCAACGAGTTCTCCCGCGCCCGCATCGACGCCTCCGTCAAGGAGCTCGAGGAGGAGCGCGAGGCGGTCCGCGCCCTCGGCCTCATCTGAGCCCACACGCTTGACGCGTAGCACCGCGCAAGGCCCCGCCGCCGGATCCGTTCCGGGGGCGGGGCCTTCCGCTTGTCCGTCATGCGTACCGAAAGTACGTATCGAACGTGCGTACTTAATCGGCGTTTGAGGTGACACGACGGACGGGACCGTCGCTATCGTCGAATCCTGGTGTGGGTGGGGCAGGGGGACGAGATGCAGCAACGGCGGGACCCGGACAGACAACAGTGGAGCGGCGACGGGCACGACGACGGGCACGGCGGTGGCCACGACGGCGGGAACGACGGCGGGAACGACGGCGGCGAGCGGGCGGAGCCGTCGCGCGACACGCCGTTGTGGCAGCGACCGCCCGTACCTCCGTCGGACGAGGCACCGGACACCCCCTGGTGGGCGGGCGCCGAGACCCAGGCGGCGGGGGTACGGCCTCCCGCGCCACCGTCGCCGCCGACGGAAGAACCGTGGGCCGCGCCTCCAACGCCGGAAGAACCGTGGTCCTCGCCTCCGTCTCCGTCGGCGGAAGAACCGTGGTCCTCGCCCGCGCCTGCGCCGCCGGAAGAGCCGTGGGCCGCGCCCCCGCCCGCGGAAGAGCCGTGGTCCCCGCCTCCGTCGGCATCAACCCCATGGTCCTCGCCTCCTCCGCCTCCCCCGCCCGACTCCTGGTCGTCCCCCGTCCCCGTCGTCGGCGGCGGCACGCCGCCCGGCTCGGGCGGGTCCCGGCGCACGCTCGTCCTCGTCGCGGTGCTGGCGGTGCTCGCGGGCGCCGGGGTGGGGGTTCGGGCGTGGGTGCTGACCCGCGACGACTCCACGGAGCACACGGGGGCGGCGGGCGCCGGGCCGTCCGTGACCGTCACCGCCACGGCGACGGCCGGGGAGGACGCCGCGGGGCAGGGCGGCTCCACGCTGTCCGACGGCGACAGCGTCGGCACGGACGCGCAGCCGTCGTCCGCCGCAGCCCAGCCGTCCCCCGGCTACAGCCGGGCCGTCGACCCGGTCGGCTACACCGTCGACGTGCCGCAAGGGTGGGTGCGTGAGGAGAAACGGGGAGTCAGCGCCGAGGTCGTCACCTACGCCTCACCGGACGACGGCCGCACGCTGAAGCTGTTCCAGGTCGTCGAGAACACCCCGGCCGAATCCCTCGACCTGGCGGAGAACGGTCCCGGCGGATTCGACGGGCTGGCGGATTTCCACGTCCTCGACCGGTCCTCCGGCGCAGACTGGGCCAGGCTCGACTACCGCTACGACGACCCGAAGAGCGGCACCACGCAGGTCATCGACCACCGCTTCACAGCGGCCGACGGCACGCTGTACGCGATCCGTTCGAGCGGCCCCTCCGGCCTGGACGTGGCCGAGCCGTTCACCGTGGCCCTGAACTCGTTCTGCCCGACCGGGGCGAGCTGCACGAGCCCCTGACACCGGCGAGTCGCCGCGACACGGACGAGTCGCCGCACTCGATCCCGGGACGCCGTCCTCGTACGCCCCGCCCCGCCCGTCCGACGCGCGCCGTGCCACATCACCTCACCCTGGGTGATGCCCGGCGCCGCTCGGCGTGCCTTTCTGTCCTTTTGGTCGCATTTTCCGTGACGCCGCACACTTTCGGCCATCGATCGCGCATGCATATCCCACTCAGGGGCAGGTGCTCACGGCCCCCAAGAGTGACACGGGTGTGACACAGGGGCACCGAACAGGAACGGAAGGCAATACCGATCATGGCCGGACAGCAGGCACGGCAGGCAGGGCAGACGCAGCGGACCATCCATGTCGGCGGGGAGTGGCGCGAAGCCGACTCCCGCGCCACGCGCGAGATCCTCGACCCCGCGGACGCCAAGCCGTTCGCCGTCGTCGCGGAGGGTGACGAGCGGGACGCCGACGCGGCCGTCGCCGCCGCCCGGCGCGCCTTCGACTCGGGCGAGTGGCCGCACACGCCCGTCGCCGAGCGCGCCGCCCTGCTGCGCCGCGTCGCCGATCTCCTCGTGCGCGATCGGGAATCGCTGGGCCTGCTGGAGAGCCGGGACGCGGGCAAGACCCTCGAAGAGGGGCGCGTCGACATCGACTGCGTCGCGGACGCCTTCCGCTACTTCGCCGATCTGGTCGTCGGCGAGGGTGGCGGCCGGGTCGTCGACGCGGGTTCGCCCGACATCCACAGCGTCGTCGTGCACGAGCCGGTCGGCGTCTGCGCCATGATCACGCCCTGGAACTACCCGCTCCTCCAGGCCAGTTGGAAGATCGCGCCCGCCCTCGCCGCCGGCAACACCTTCGTGATCAAGCCGAGTGAGATCACTCCGCTGACCACCGCCGCCCTCGTCGACCTGCTCGTCGAGGCCGGAGCGCCCGCCGGTGTCGCGAACATCGTCACCGGCCCCGGCCACACCGTCGGCGCCCGGCTCGCCGAGCACCCCGACGTCGACCTGATCTCCTTCACCGGCGGACTCGCCAGCGGCACCAAGGTCGCGCAGGCCGCCGCCGTCAGCGTCAAGAAGGTCGCGCTCGAACTCGGCGGCAAGAACCCCAACGTCGTCTTCGCCGACGCCTGCGCGACCGACGAGGACTTCGACACCGCCGTCGACCAGGCCCTCAACGCCGCCTTCATCCACAGCGGCCAGGTCTGCTCGGCGGGCGGCCGCCTCATCGTCGAGGAATCCGTCCGCGAGCGCTTCGTCGCCGAACTCGTCCGCAGGGCGGGCCGGATCAGGCTCGGCCGCGGCACCGAGGACGGCGTCGAGTGCGGTCCGCTCGTCTCCGAGCAGCAGCGCGACAAGGTCGAGGGGTACGTGGCCTCGGCACTGTCCGAGGGAGCGGTGCTGCGGACCGGCGGCAGGCGGCCCGAGCCGAGCGACGTCAGGCCCGCGGCCGGCTACTTCTTCGAGCCGACCGTCCTCGACCAGTGCCACCGCGGGATGAAGGTCGTACGCGAGGAGGTCTTCGGGCCCGTCCTGACCGTCGAGACCTTCCGCACCGAGGACGAGGCCGTCGCCCTGGCCAACGACACCGAGTACGGGCTCGCCGGCGCCGTCTGGACCAGCGACGCCGGCCGCGCCCGCCGGGTCGCCGGACGCCTGCGCCACGGCACCGTCTGGATCAACGACTTCCACCCCTACCTCCCGCAGGCGGAGTGGGGCGGCTTCGGCAAGAGCGGGGTCGGGCGCGAGCTGGGACCCGCCGGACTCGCCGAGTACCGCGAGACCAAGCACGTCTACCAGAACCTCGCGCCGAAGCCCGTGCGCTGGTTCGCAGGCTGAGGACGGCCCGCCCGGCCCCTGTTCCGCACCCCGGCACCACGTCGCGGGCCGACGCCGTCCCCCGACCCTCGCACTACCCCACGTCCCAAGTAACCCAGGAGCACCACCCCATGCACGAGAACTCCTATGAGAACTCCCATGAGAACTCCCGCGAGTACGACTACGTCGTCATCGGTGGCGGCACTGCGGGCTCCGTCATCGCGTCCCGCCTGACCGAGGATCCGGACGTCACCGTCGCCGTCATCGAGGGCGGCCCCAGCGACGTCGGCCGCGACGACGTGCTGACCCTGCGCCGCTGGATGGGCCTGCTCGGCGGGGAACTGGACTACGACTACCCGACCACCGAGCAGCCGCGCGGCAACTCGCACATCCGGCACAGCCGCGCCCGCGTGCTGGGCGGCTGCTCCTCGCACAACACGCTGATCGCCTTCAAGCCGCTGCCGTCCGACTGGGACGAGTGGGAGGCGGCGGGCGCCGAGGGCTGGGGCGCGGTGCCGATGGAGGCGTACTACGCCCGGCTGCGCAACAACATCGTCCCCGTCGACGAGAAGGACCGGAACGCGATCGCCCGCGACTTCGTCGACGCCGCCCAGGCCGCGCTCGGCGTCCCCCGCGTCGAGGGCTTCAACAAGAAACCGTTCACCGACGGCACCGGCTTCTTCGACCTCGCCTACCACCCGGAGAACAACAAGCGGTCCTCCGCGTCGGTCGCCTACCTCCACCCCTTCCTGGACCGCCCGAACCTCCACCTCCTCCTGGAGACCTGGGCGTACCGGCTGGAGCTGGCGGGCACCCGGGCGACCGGCGTGCACGTGCGCACCAAGGACGGCGAGGAGATCCTCGTACGGGCCCGGACCGAGGTCCTGCTGTGCGCGGGCGCGGTCGACTCGCCGCGGCTGCTGATGCACTCGGGCATCGGCCCGAAGGAGGACCTGGAGAAGCTCGGCATACCGGTCGCGCACGATCTGCCCGGCGTCGGCGAGAACCTGCTCGACCACCCCGAGTCGGTGATCGTCTGGGAGACCGACGGGCCGATCCCGGAGAACTCCGCGATGGACTCGGACGCGGGCCTGTTCGTGCGCCGCGACCCCGAACACGCGGGCCCCGACCTGATGTTCCACTTCTACCAGATCCCCTTCACGGACAACCCCGAGCGCCTCGGCTACGAACGCCCCGAGCACGGCGTGTCGATGACCCCGAACATCCCCAAGCCGAAGAGCCGCGGCCGGGTGTACCTGACCAGCGCGGACCCGTCCGTCAAGCCCGCCCTCGACTTCCGGTACTTCACCGACGAGGACGACTACGACGGCCGTACCCTCGTCGACGGCATCAAGATCGCCCGCGAGATCGCGAAAACCGAACCACTCGCCCGCTGGCTCAAGCGCGAGGTCTGTCCAGGTCCGGAGATCACGGACGACGAGGAGCTGAGCGCATACGCCCGGCAGGTCGCGCACACCGTGTACCACCCGGCGGGCACCTGCCGCATGGGCGCCACCTCCGACGAACACGCCGTCGTCGACCCCAAGTTGCGCATCCGCGGCCTCGACGGCATCCGCATCGCCGACGCGTCCGTCTTCCCCACGATGCCCGCCGTGAACCCGATGATCGGGGTACTCATGGTCGGGGAGAAGTGCGCCGACCTGCTGCGGGGTGACGCGTGATGAGTACGCCGCCGCAGAACACGCGCCCCGTCTTCTCCGTGGACGGCCTGTGGAAGGTCTTCGGCCCGAAGGCCGAACGCGTCCCCGCCGACCCCGAACTCGCCGCGCTGAGCGCCGCCGAGCTGAGCGAGCGCACCGGCTGCACGGCCGCCGTCCGCGACGTCTCGTTCGACGTGCACAAGGGCGAGGTCTTCGTCGTCATGGGCCTGTCCGGCTCCGGCAAGTCCACGCTCGTGCGCTGTCTGACCCGGCTGATCGAGCCGACCGCGGGCACCATCGCCATCGACGGCGAGGACGTACGCGCCATGGACAGGACCCGGCTGCGCGAACTGCGCCGCCACCGCGCGTCCATGGTCTTCCAGCACTTCGGCCTGTTGCCGCACCGCACGGTCCTCGACAACGTGGCGTACGGCCTGGAGATCCAGGGCCTCGGCAAGGCGGAACGCCGCGAGCGGGCCGCCGAGGTCGTCGCCAAGGTCGGCCTGGAAGGCATGGAGCAGCGCAAGCCCGGCCAGCTGTCCGGCGGTCAGCAGCAGCGCGTGGGCCTGGCCCGGGCGCTCGCCGTCGACCCCGAGGTCCTCCTCTTCGACGAGCCGTTCAGCGCGCTGGACCCGCTGATCCGGCGCGACATGCAGGAGGAGGTCGTCCGGCTGCACCGCGAGGAGGGCCGCACCATGGTCTTCATCACCCACGACCTGAACGAGGCGCTCCGCCTGGGCGACCGCATCGCCCTGATGCGCGACGGCCGCGTCGTCCAGCTCGGCACGCCCGAGGAGATCGTCGGCTCGCCCGCCGACGACTACGTACGCGAGTTCGTCCGGGACGTGCCGCGCGAGCAGGTGATGACGGTCCGCACGGCGATGCGCGCCGCCTCCGCCGAGGAGGCGGGAAGCGGCCCGGCCGTCGCCCCGGACGCGACGGTGTCCGAGGCGATCGAGGCGGTCGCGCGGGCGGGCAGCCCGGCGCGGGTCGTGGACTCCGGGCGGTGCGTCGGGGTGGTCGACTCCGAGGCGCTGCTCGACGTGGTCGCCGGCGTCGGTGCCAGCGGCCCCGCCCCCGCGGTGACAGCGGTTCCCCCGTTCGAGCCGAGCCGGGACTTCGGCAACGCGGGCGCCGGCGCGGCAGAGGCGGCGCCGGGTGACGTCACCGGCGAGGAGGTCGCCTGATGGCCACAGCCACCGCTGCCGCCTCCCACGTCGGCGTCCCCGCCTTCCTCAGGCGCCGCGCCGTCCGGAAACTCGCGCTCCTCGCGCTGGCCGCGGCCGTCCTCGTCCCGCTCGCCGACGCCCGCTGGGCGAGCGGGACCTGGCCGCACGCGCTGACCGTCGACCTCACCGAGCCGCTCGGCAGGGCCAGCGACTGGATCATCGACAACCGGGACAGCCACCCGCTGTTCCTGTACTTCTTCGGCTACGTCAGCAACGCCGTCGTCCTCGCCGTGCGCGGCGTCTACCTCGTGCTGCTCGCGGCAGGCTGGGCCGGTGTGACGGCCGCCGCCGCGCTCGTCGCCTGGCGGGTGGCCGGAGTCCGGCTGGCGGCCGGCACCGCCGTCGCCTTCCTCGTCTGCGGTCTGCTCGGCATGTGGGTGCCCACCATGCAGACGCTCGCCCTCATGGTGGTCGCGGTCCTCGCGTCCGTCGTGCTCGGCGCGCTCCTCGGCCTCGCCGCCGGGCTCTCCGACCGCACCCACCGCGCCCTGCGGCCGATCCTGGACACCATGCAGGTGCTGCCCGCCTTCGCGTATCTGCTCCCGGTCGTCCTCGTCTTCGGCATCGGCGTCCCCGCGGCGGTCCTCGCCACCGTCGTCTACGCGGCCCCGCCCATGGCCCGGCTCACCGCGCTCGGCCTGCGCGACGCCGACGGCGGTGTGCTGGAGGCCGTCGAATCCCTCGGCGCCACGGCCCGCCAGCGCCTGCTCACCGCCCGTCTGCCGCTGGCCCGCAAGGAACTGCTCCTCGGCCTCAACCAGACGATCATGATGGCGCTGTCCATGGCGGTCATCGCCTCCGTGATCGGCGCCGGCGGCCTCGGTGACCGCGTCTACCAGGCGCTCGCCTCCGTGGACGTGGGCGCCGCCCTCGCCGCGGGCATCCCGATCGTGCTGCTCGCGGTCGTCCTGGACCGGGTGACCGGTGCGGCGGGGGAGGGGCCCGGCGCCGACGGCTCCCGCCGCGCCGGGTGGGCCTACGCGGCCGCCGCGGCCGTGGCCGTCGCGCTCGCCGGCCGGTTCACGCACCGCCTGGACTGGCCCGACGCCTGGACCGTGCACATCGCCGCGCCGGTGAACCGGGTCGTCGACTGGATGACCGACCACCTCTACTCCGGCGTCCCCTACCTCGGCGGCACCGCCGACTGGGCGGGCCACTTCACCACCTGGGTCCTGGACCCGCTCCGCGACGGCCTCCAGTGGCTGCCCTGGTGGTCGGTGCTGCTCATCGTCGCCGCCCTCGCCTGGCTGATCGGCACCTGGCGCACCGCGCTCACCGCCGTCCTCGCGATGGCCGCGATCGGCGTGCTGGGCGTCTGGAAGCCGTCCCTCGACACCCTCGCGCAGGTGCTGGCGGCCGTGGCCGTCACCCTCGTCCTGGGCTTCGCGACGGGCGTCGCCGCCGCGCGCAGCGACCGCGTCGAACGGCTGCTGCGCCCGGTCCTGGACGTCTTCCAGACGATGCCGCAGTTCGTGTACCTGATCCCGGTGGTGGCGCTGTTCGGTGTCGGCCGGGCGCCCGCGGTCGCCGCGGCGGTGGTCTACGCGCTGCCCGCCGTGGTCCGCATCACGACCCAGGGGCTGCGCGCGGTCGACCCGGCCGCGCTGGAGTCCGCCCGCTCGCTGGGTGCCACCGGTGGGCAGCAGCTGCGCCAGGTCCAGCTCCCGCTGGCCCGCCCGGCCCTGCTGCTCGCCGTCAACCAGGGCGTCGTCCTGGTCCTCGCCGTCGTCATCATCGGCGGTCTGGTAGGCGGCGGCGCGCTCGGCTACGACGTCGTGTTCGGCCTGGCCCAGGGCGACCTGGCGACCGGTCTGGTGGCCGGCGCGGCGATCGTCTGCCTCGGCCTGATGCTCGACCGGGTGACCCAGCCGACCGGGCGCCGCGCGAAGAAGGGAGCGTGACATGACGCGTCACATGACTCGGCGTACGAGGATGACGACGATGACGGCGGGTCTTGCCGTGCTGCTGCTCGCGACCGGCTGCGGCGCCGCCGACATGACCAAGCAGGCCTCGCCCTTCGCGGGCGCGCAGGGCGCCAAGACGGTGACGCTGTCCGTGCAGTCCTGGGTGGGCGCACAGTCGAACGTCGCCGTGGCGCAGTACCTGCTGCAACACAAGCTCGGCTACCGCGTCGACACCGTCCAGGTCGACGAAGTGCCCGCCTGGGACGCGCTCAGCCAGGGCCGGGTCGACGCGTTGCTGGAGGACTGGGGTCACCCCGAGCAGGAGAAGCGGTACGTCCAGGACAAGAAGACGATCGCGCCCGCCGGCGGGCTCGGGGTGACCGGGCACATCGGCTGGTACGTCCCGACGTACTTCGCCGAGCAGCACCCGGACGTCACCGACTGGAGGAACCTGAACAAGTACGCCTCCCAGCTCCGCACCGCGGAGAGCGGCGGCAAGGGCCAGCTCCTGGACGGCTCCCCGTCCTACGTCACCAACGACAAGGCGCTGGTGAACAACCTGAAGCTGAACTACCAGGTCGTGTTCGCGGGTTCGGAGGCGGCGCAGATCACCCAGATGCGGCAGTTCGCCAAGGAGAAGAAGCCCTTCCTGACGTACTGGTACGCGCCGCAGTGGCTGTTCAAGAAGGTCCCGATGACGGAGGTGAAGCTGCCCGCGTACAAGGAGGGCTGCGACGCCGACGCGAAGAAGGTCGCGTGCGCCTATCCGCACACGCCCCTCCAGAAGTACCTGAACGCCGATTTCGCGAAGAGCGGCGGCAAGGCGGCGCGGTTCCTGAAGAAGTTCAAGTGGACGACCGAGGACCAGAACGAGGTCGCCCTGATGATCGCCGACCAGAAGCTGACGCCCGAGGAGGCGGCGAAGAAGTGGGTGGACGGCCACGCTTCGACGTGGAAGGCGTGGCTGTCGTAGCCCCTGCCTCGCCCGGGGCCGGTCCGGCCTGATCCGCCGGGCCGCCCTACGCCAGCTCGGCGGCGATCTCGCGCAGTGCTTCCGTCGCCCGCAGCTGGAGGCCCGGGCCGAACGTGATCCGGGTGGCGCCGAGTTCACCGAGTGCGGTGAGCGAGGGGCCCCCGGGCCGGGCGAGCAGGTTGACCGGCCCCTGGATGCCCGACCGCAGCAGGGGCAGTACGTCCGTCGGGGCGCCGATCGGATAGACGCAGTCGGCGCCCGCGGCGACGTACGACGCGGCCCGCTGGATGGCCCGTGCGGGATCCGTGACCCCGCGCACGAAGGTGTCGACGCGGGCGTTCACGAAGAGCCGGTCGCCCGCGGCGGCGCGCACCTCGGCGAGCCGGTCGGCGTGCCGGGCGGGGTCCTGGAGCACTCCCCTGTGGGAGTCCTCCAGATTGCAGCCGACGACACCCGCCTCCAGGAGCCGCTCCACCAGTTCCCGGGGCGCGAGCCCGTACCCGTCCTCGATGTCCGCGGACACCGGCACGTCGACGGCCCGTGCGATCCGCGCCACCGCCGCGAACATCTCGTCGGCGGGCGTCGCCCCGTCCTCGTAGCCGAGCGAGGCGGCGACTCCCGCGCTCGGTGTGGCGAGCGCGGGGAACCCCGCCTCGGCGAACACCCGTGCGCTCGCCGCGTCCCACGGACCGGGCAGCACCAGCGGATCGCCGGGCACGCGGCCGCGGTGCAGGGCGCGGAAGAGATCGACGCCGCTCACCATGTGTAGCCCCCCGGGGGAATCCGACGGCTGACCATCAGCCGGTTCCAGCCGTTGAGCAGCTGGATGCGGTTCTCCGACTCGCCGTCCTTGCGGGCCAGTTCGAGCTGCCGTGTGCGCACCGTCACTTGTGCTGCCCGGCCTGGTAGTGGCCCGGCACCAGCCGGCAGGTCACCCCGAACCGGTTCCACGCGTTGATCACCGTGATCGCGGCGATCAGCTGGGCCAGCTCCGCCTCCTCGAAGTGCTTGGCGGCCCTCTCGTACACCTCGTCCGGCACGAAGCCGTCCGTGAGCACCGTGACCGCCTCGGTCAGCTCGAGGGCCGCGAGCTCCTTCTCCGTGTAGAAGTGCCGCGACTCGTCCCACGCGCTGAGCTGCACGACCCGCTCGACGCTCTCGCCCGCCGCCAGCGCGTCCTTGGTGTGCATGTCGAGGCAGAACGCGCAGTGGTTGAGCTGCGAGGCGCGGATCTTCACCAGCTCGCGCAGCTTCGGGTCGAGGCCCCGCTGAGCCGCCGTGTCGAGCCGGATCATGGCCTTGTACACATCGGGGGCGAGCTTGGCCCAGTTCAGGCGGGGGCTGTGCTCGGGGGCGTACTCGGCGGTGGGGGTGGTCGTGGCGGTGGTGGTGTCGTTCGTCGTCATGCTCTCGACCCTATGAGCGAAGCAGCCCAGGAGTATGGTCCATTTACATGGCGAAATCTTGGGCCACTTTCGGGGTCGATCTCCACGTCGAGCCGACCGGACCCGGCATCCGCAGAGGTCTGACGGAAGCCCTCCGCGAGGCGGTCCGCGGCGGGCGCCTCGCCCCCGGCACCCGGCTGCCCTCATCACGGTCGCTCGCCGCCGACCTCGGCATCGCCCGCAACACGGTCGCGGAGGCGTACGCGGACCTGGTGGCGGAGGGTTGGCTCACCGCCCGCCAGGGCTCGGGCACGAGCGTCGCACGGCGCCCGGTGCCGACGCCCACCGCCGCCTCGGCCCCCGGCCGCCCGACCCGCGCCCGCCCGGTGTACGACCTGGTCCCCGGCACCCCCGACCTGTCCTCCTTCCCCCGCGCCGCCTGGCTGAAGGCCTCCCGTCGCGCGCTGACCGTCGCCCCGCACGAGGCCCTCCACTACGGCGACCCGCGCGGCCGGGTGGAACTGCGCACCGCCCTGGCCGGCTATCTGGCCCGCGCCCGGGGCGTCCGCACGGACCCGGAGCACATCGTCATCTGCTCCGGCTTCCTGCACGGCCTGATGCTGCTCGGCCAGGTGCTGCGCGGGCGGGGACTGACCTCGCTGGCCGTGGAGTCGTACGGGCTCGACGCCCACTGGCGGCTGCTGGAGGCGGCCGGGCTGCGCACGGTGCCGCTCGGATTCGACGAACTGGGCACGCGTACGGAGGAGTTGGCGGCCGGTGCGCAGGGTGGGGGTGCGCTGGGAGGCGTACGGGCGGTGCTGATGACGCCCGCGCACCAGTTCCCGATGGGCGTACCGCTGCACCCCGACCGGCGGGCGCGGGTGGTGGACTGGGCGCGGCGCGACGACGGTCTGATCCTGGAGGACGACTACGACGGGGAGTTCCGCTACGACCGCCAGCCGGTCGGCGCCCTCCAGGGGCTCGACCCCGACCACGTCGTCCATATGGGCACGGCCAGCAAGTCCCTGGCGCCGGGCCTGCGGCTGGGCTGGCTGGTGCTGCCGCCGGCGCTCGCCCCGGAGGTGGTCGCGGCGAAGGGTGGGGTGGACTGGTCGTGCGGGGTGCTGGACCAGCTCACCCTGGCGGAGTTCATCGCGTCGGGCGCCTACGACCGCCATATTCGCGCGTCCCGGCTGCGTTACCGGCGGCGCAGGGACGCCCTGGTGGCGCGGCTCGCCGAACAGGCCCCCGGGGGCCGGGCGACGGGCATCGCGGCGGGCCTGCACGTGGTGCTGCGCCTGCCGCCGGGCACCGAGCAGTCGACGCTGAGGGCGGCGGCCTGGCAGGGGCTCGCGGTGCACGGCCTCGACCGCTACCGCCACCCGGAGTCGACCGCCGAGCGGTCCGACGCGCTGGTGGTGGGCTACGGGACACCACCGGACCACGGGTGGTCGGGGGCGCTGGACGCCTTGTGCGCGGCATTGCCTTTCGACAGTACCGGCTGACCTCAGTGAGGCCGGGTGGGCACCGGCGCCCAGCCTTTGGTCACGCCTGGCCGGGAACGGCGTGGGCGCGTATGCCTGCCAGGAGGTGGGCGAGGGTGGTGGGGGTGGTGGTGAGGACCGTGGTGGGGGTGTCGCTCTCGCGGAGGTGGAGGGTGGTGGGGGTGGATGCGAGTTCGAGGCAGTCGTTGCCTTCACCGCCGCCGGAGAAGGACGACTTCTGCCACTTGAGGCGGGTGGCCATGGCTCTTCCTCACAGTTCCTTGATGAGCTTGTGGATGAGGTCACGTGACTGACCGGGGTCCAGTGATTCCCCCTTCACCCTACGGAAGAGCGTCCGAAAGTGGTCCAGTTGGGCTTCCGAATCGACGAAGGCCGTGCCGTGCGGAGCGTCGCGTACGACAGTGTCCAGGCGCGGTACCGCGCCACCCACGTACACCATGGCGCTTCCGGCACCGGCGAAGTCGTCCAGGCCGAACGGGATGACCCGCACGCTGATGTGCTCTTCCTCGGACAGCTCCGCAACCCGGGTGAGTTGGGCACACGAAGCGGGTCGGCCGGCCACCTTGATGCGGAGTGCTGCTTCGTGGATCACGGCCTCGTACGGAATGGGCGTGGGACCCTCGATGACGACCCTCCGCTTCATCCGGTGGTGTACCCGGTGTTCCACCTCGCTCTCCGGGAACTCCGGGTTCATATAGGAGAAGAGCGCACGGGCATAGTCCTCCGTCTGGAAGAGCCCAGGCACATGGATGACCGCCACATCGTGGCGGAACGTCGCGTGGTGGTCGAGTTCGGAGAGGTCCAGGTAGGCGGCCGGAAGGACACCTCGGTACTCCTCCCACCAGCCACGGGTCCGGTCCGTGGCCATGACGACCAAGGCATCGATCAACGCGCTGTCGGAACATGCGTAGTTGGCCGCGAGGCGGCGGATGCGTTCCTCGCTGACTCCTGCGATGCCGGACTCGATCTGACTCATCTGGACCGAGCTCACGCCCAGCAGGGTCGCGGCCGCGGTCGCCTTCAGCCCAGCGGCGTCCCGGAGTTTGCGCAGCTCGGAGCCCAGGCGCGCCTGCCGTGCCGTGGGGTGTCGCCGCGTCGCCATGTACAGCTCCTCAACTTGCCGGCATGGGTGCCTCGTTCGGGCGTCAGATTACGCGAACGACTTGCACCGTCATAACTTTCAGACCTACTGTCAGTGATGAGACGCACACGCTGCGGAAGCGCACCGCTCCGTCCTGCCGTGACGGCTGCGGCATTGCCACCGCCCGTAATCCCACCCCACTTGGAGCTGACGCATGCCCGAAACCGACTCCGCCGCCGACTCCTGGGAGTACTCCCTCTACATCCCCCAGGACCTCCGCGCCGTCACGGTCTGCCGCCGCACCCTCCGTCTGGTCCTCACCCTCCACCACCTCACCCACCTCGCCGACACCGCCGAACTCCTCGCCTCGGAGCTGGTCTCCAACGCCGTACTGCACACCAAGGGCCCGGCCTGTCTCCGCGTCCGTTACCGGGACGGCCTCCTGCAGATCGGTGCCTGGGACGCCGACCCCGAGCCGCCCGAGCCGCCCGGCCGGTTGGAGGAGTTGACCGATGCCGAGAGCGGACGCGGGTTCGCCCTCGTGCGGGCGTGCTCCGACGTATGGGGCTGGCAGCCGCTGTCCCGGCTCGGGCATCGGGGCAAGCTGGTCTGGTGCGAACTGGGGGCCGCGTAGCTCCCCGCGCCCCTGGAAGCGGGCTCAGTCGCGTCGCCCCGTCACCCCTCCTCCACCGGCGCCTCCCCGAACCGTGTCAGCGCCAACGCCCCCGCGACCGCCACCACGAAGCCCAGCACGGCCAGCCAGGACAGGCCCTCCCGTGTACGGTCACCCAGCCAGATGACCCCCACCAGGGCCGGTCCGACGGTCTCGCCGATGACCAGGCCGGCCGTGGCCGTCGTCACCGAGCCGCGTTGCAGCGCCGAGGTCAGCAGGATGAATGCGGCGCCTCCGCCGATGAGCAGTGCGTACGTCGCCGGATTGGTCAGCAAAGTGGCGGGCGCGAGGTCGTCGATCAGGCGTACGGACACCGCTACGACCCCGAACCCGAATCCGGCCCCGAGGCCGAGGACCAACGCCCGCCCCCGCCCGGACATCCGCCCGCCCACCAGCCCGAGCAGCAGCACCGCCACCGCCGTCGCGAGCGTCGCGTACTTCAGCGCCGTCGACCCGGCCCGGTCGCCCTCCGCCCCGGACGCCAGCCCGAGCATGCCGAGGCCCGCGCACACCACCCCCACCGCGGCCCACTCGACCCCGCTCAACCGCACATGCAACAGCCGTGCGGCGACCACCGCCGTCACCGCGAGGCTCGCCGCCAGGGCCGCGCCGACCGCGTAGATCGGAATCGACCGCAGTGCCGCGATCTGGAGCAGGAAGCCCAGCCCGTCCAGCGCCAGGCCCGCCAGATACCGCCACTGCCGCAGCGCCCGCAGCAACAGAGCCGCGTCCCCGCCGGGCCCCGTGGTGGCGGCCTCCCGGGTGGCGATCGCCTGCAACACCGTCGCCGTACCGAAGCAGACCGCCGCGCCGAGCGCGCACATCATTCCAAAGAGCACAAAGTGACTGTAGGGGAAGGGGATCACGGGGGGCCGGTGCATACGGCAGAGCGGCGCTCTCTAATGTGATCGCCTGATTGATCCTACGAACGGGGGAGTACGAACATGGCGAACTCACGACGGCAACTGCGCTCGGGCACGGTCGTGCTCGGCGGCATGGGACTCCTCGCGGCGGCGCTCACCGCCTGCTCGTCGGACGAACCCGACAAGCGCTGCGTCGACCGCGACAGCTACAACCTCGGCAAGGGCGGCTACAAGGTCGTCGCCGACAAGAACTGCAAGACGGGCAGCTCCGGCAGCGGCAAGGTCTCCTCGGGCTACACCTGGTACTACGGCGGCGACAGGAGCAAGAGCCGCATCGACTCCGGCAGCTTCACCAAGCCCTCCAAGGGTTCGGGCGGTTCGAGCGGCGGTGGCGGCGTCGACCGCGGCGGCTTCGGCAGCGGCAAGGGCGGCTCCGGCGGCTGAGCGGTCACGGAGCGATCGGACTCGTACGCCATGGAACGCCGCACCATCGACCCCCGCCCCGGCTGGCAGCAGACCGTCGAGGCGCAGGGCCTCATCTACCCGCTCACCCGCTACCCCGACGACTCCCTGCGCCCCTACTGGGACGAGAGCGCGTACTACGTCTTCTCGCTGCCCGAGGTGGAGGCGCTGGAGGAGACCGTCGAGGAACTGCACCGCATGTGCCTGGCGGCGGCCGCGCACATCGTCGAGCAGAATCGCTTCGCCGACCTCGGCATCGCCGACCCGCGCCTCGCCGCGCTCGTCGCCGAGGCCTGGCACCGGCGCGCCGAACTCCCGTCCGTCTACGGCCGGTTCGACCTCCGCTACGACGGCACGGGCCCCGCCAAGCTCCTCGAGTACAACGCCGACACCCCGACCTCGCTCGTCGAGGCCGCCGGCCCCCAGTGGTTCTGGATGGAGGACCGTTTCCCCGGCGCCGACCAGTGGAACTCCCTCCACGAACGGCTCGTCGACGCCTGGAAGAAGCAGGCCGCCCTCCTCCCGCCGGGCAGCCCGCTCTACTTCGCGCACTCCGCCGCCGACGAACTCGGCGAGGACCTGATGACCGTCGCCTATCTCAAGGAGACCGCGGAGCAGGCCGGCCTCGACACCGACTGGATCTCCATGGAGGAGATCGGCTGGGACCCGCTCTCCGGCCGCTTCGTCGACAACCAGCTCCACTTCATCCGCAGCTGCTTCAAGCTGTACCCCTGGGAGTGGCTCACCGGCGACCGCTTCGCCGGCCATGTCCTGGACACCCTCGACAACGGCGGCGGCACGGGCTCCACCCTGTGGATCGAACCCGCCTGGAAGATGCTGCTCAGCAACAAGGCCCTGCTGGCGATCCTCTGGGAGCTGTACCCCGGACACCCGAACCTGCTCCCCGCCTACCTCGACGGCCCACGCGACCTGGCGACCGCCAACGGCTACGTCGCCAAGCCGCTCCTCGGCCGGGAGGGCGCGGGGGTGACGGTCCACGCACCGGGCGCCGCCCCCGTCGTACGCGAGGAAGAGCCCTGCTGCTACCAGGAGCTGGCACCCCTGCCCGCCTTCGACGGCAACCACGTCGTCCTCGGCGCCTGGGTCGTCGAGGACGAGTCGGCGGGCCTCGGCATCCGCGAGTCGTCCGGGCTGATCACGGACGAGTACGCCCGCTTCCTGCCCCATGTGATCCTCTAGGGCCTGTCACGGCACTAGACACCGAGCACGCCACGCAGTTGGGCCAGCCCCCAGTCCAGGTCCTCCTTGGAGATCACCAGTGGGGGCGCGATCCGGATCGTCGAGCCGTGGGTGTCCTTGACCAGGACACCCCGGTCCATCAGCTTCTCGGAGATCTCCCGGCCCGTGCCGTACGCCGGATCGACGTCCACGCCCGCCCACAGCCCGCGCCCGCGCACCGCCGTCACCCGCCCGGTGCCGGCCAGCACCCCCAGCTCCCGGTGCAGGTGCTCGCCCAGCTCGGCCGCCCGCGCCTGGTACTCGCCCGACCGCAGCATCGCGATCACCTCCAGCGCCACCGCGCAGGCCAGCGGGTTGCCGCCGAACGTCGCCCCGTGCTCACCGGGCCGGAACACACCGAGCACCTCGCTCGACGCCACCACCGCCGAGACCGGCACGATCCCGCCGCCGAGCGCCTTCCCCAGGACGTACACATCCGGTACGACCCCCTCGTGCTCACAGGCGAACGTACGCCCCGTCCGGCCGAGCCCCGACTGGATCTCGTCCGCGACGAACAGGACGTTCCGGTCCCGCGTCAGCTCCCGCACCCCGGCCAGGTAGCCGGCCGGCGGCACCAGCACCCCCGCCTCGCCCTGGATCGGCTCGAGCAGCACCGCCACCGTGTTCTCGGTGAGCGCCGAACGCATCGCGGTCAGATCCCCGTACGGCACGATCTCGAAGCCCGGTGTGTACGGACCGAAGTCCGCCCGCGCCTCCGGATCCGTGGAGAAGCTGATGATCGTCGTCGTACGGCCGTGGAAGTTGTTGCCCGCCACGACGATCTTCGCCATCTCCGCGGGCACGCCCTTCACCCGGTAGCCCCACTTCCGGGCCGTCTTCACGGCCGTCTCGACCGCCTCCGCGCCCGTGTTCATCGGCAGCACCATCTCCATGCCGCACAGCTCTGCCAACTGGGTGCAGAAGGCGGCGAACCGGTCGTGGTGGAACGCCCGCGACGTCAGCGTCACCCGCTCCAGCTGCGCTCGCGCCGCGTCGATCAGCCGCCGGTGGCCGTGTCCGAAATTGAGCGCCGAGTATCCGGCCAGCAGGTCGAGATAGCGGCGCCCCTCGACGTCCGTCATCCAGGCCCCGTCCGCCGTCGCCACGACGACCGGCAGCGGGTGGTAGGTGTGCGCACTGTGCGCGTCGGCCGAGGCGATGAGTGTTTCGGTGGTGCTCACGAGGACTCCGTTTCCGACCGCACGACGACGGGTGACCCCCCTCCCCATCGTCGCGCGCACGCCGGACGGGGCGTAGTCGACCCGCGGCCCCGGCCGCGTCGCCGCCCGTCCGGCACGCCCGGTAGGCTGGCCGACGGGCCGTGACTGGCGCGCTGGGATGGGACCGACCATCGGGGAGCGGCCTGAATGCGAATGTGTGCCGTGCGCCTGGGCCGAACGTGAACCGTGAACGCTGAACGCCACGCCGTCCGGAGGCCGACATGCCCGAGCAGCCCCTTTCCACCGAGTCCACCGCCTTCCGCAGCGCCCTCGACGTGATCCGGGCCGTGGAGCCCCGCGTCGCCGACGCCATCGGGCAGGAGATCGCCGACCAGCGCGAGATGCTCAAGCTGATCGCCTCCGAGAACTACGCCTCTCCGGCCACCCTCCTGGCCATGGGCAACTGGTTCAGCGACAAGTACGCCGAGGGCACGGTCGGCCGCCGCTTCTACGCCGGCTGCCGCAACGTCGACACCGTCGAGGCACTCGCCGCCGAGCACGCCCGCGAGCTCTTCGGCGCCCAGCACGCCTACGCCCAGCCGCACTCCGGCATCGACGCCAACCTCGTCGCCTTCTGGGCCGTCCTCGCGGACCGGGTGGAGGCCCCCGCCCTCGCGAAGGCGGGCGTCCGCAACGTCAACGACCTCTCCGACGCCGACTGGGCCGAGCTGCGCCGCGCCTTCGGCAACCAGCGCATGCTCGGCATGTCCCTGGACGCCGGCGGCCACCTCACCCACGGCTTCCGCCCGAACATCTCCGGCAAGATGTTCGACCAGCGCTCCTACGGCACCGACCCCGCCACCGGCCTCATCGACTACGAGGCCCTGCGCACCTCCGCCCGCGAGTTCAAGCCGCTGATCATCGTCGCCGGCTACTCCGCCTACCCCCGCCTCGTGAACTTCCGGATCATGCGGGAGATCGCCGACGAGGTCGGCGCGACCCTGATGGTCGACATGGCGCACTTCGCCGGCCTCGTCGCGGGCAAGGTCCTCACCGGCGACTTCGACCCGGTCCCGCACGCCCAGATCGTGACGACCACCACGCACAAGTCGCTGCGCGGCCCGCGCGGCGGCATGGTGCTGTGCGACGACTCGCTCAAGGACCAGGTCGACCGCGGCTGCCCGATGGTCCTCGGTGGCCCCCTTCCGCACGTCATGGCCGCCAAGGCCGTCGCGCTCGCCGAGGCCCGCCGCCCCGAGTTCCGCGACTACGCCCAGGCCGTCGTCGACAACTCCCGCGCCCTCGCCGAGGGCCTGGTGCGCCGCGGCGCCACCCTGGTCACCGGCGGCACCGACAACCACCTCAACCTGATCGACGTCGCCTCCTCCTACGGCCTCACCGGCCGCCAGGCCGAGACCGCGCTGCTCGACTCGGGCATCGTCACCAACCGCAACGCGATCCCCGCCGACCCCAACGGCGCCTGGTACACCTCCGGCATCCGCATCGGCACGCCCGCCCTGACCACGCGCGGCCTCGGCACGGCCGAGATGGACGAGATCGCGGGCCTCATCGACCGCGTCCTCACCACCACCGAGCCCGGCACCACCGCCAAGGGCGCCCCCTCCAAGGCCCAGCACGTCCTGGACCCGAAGATCGCGGACGAGATCGCCCACCGCGCCGGAGACCTGCTGACCGGCTTCCCGCTCTACCCGGAGATCGACCTCGGCTGACGCCACCCCGTACGCCGGTCGGCCCTACAGGTCGATCAGCTCCTGTCGTGGCTCCCGCGGCGGTCCGGCACCTTCACGCCGGGCCGCCGTGCGGCGTACCAGGAGGGTGCCGCCGACCCCGAGGGCGAGTCCCGTGCCGAGCCCCCACACGCCCCAGCGCACCGCCGAAGGTCCCTCGTCCGCCGGGGGCGCGGGAGCCGCCCCGAACAGACCGCTCCTGTTCACCTCGGCGAAGACCGAACGCGTCGCCCGGTGCCAGCGCACGTCGTCGTCCGCCACGTCCGGCGCCGGATCCGTACGCACCCAGGGCGTCCCGTCCTCCGCGAGGAACACCTGGTCCTGCCGCTCGATGCCGACGTCCCCGCCGGGCGCCCGGTCGGTGTACGGCCAGCCGCCGATGCCCGTCAGGCCCCACACCACGGTGGCCCGCACCTTCGGGTAGCGGCCCCGCGCCCAGGCGTCCGGCACCTTCTCGGTCCCGACGTTCATCGGCCCCAGCAACTGCCAGATCCGGGCGAAGTCCCGCTGCCCGGAGCGCAGGACGACCGTCCGCCCCGACCCGCCCGCGATGACCAGCGCCAGGTCCGGTATGTCGCGACCATGACCGTCGTCCCGGCCGAGAGCCCCGGCCTGCGGCGCCCCGAGCACCATGCATGCCATGGCCACGGCGAACACGGGCCGTACGCGCCGAGCGCCCCGCAGGCTCCGTGGACCCCGCCGCAAGCCCCTGACCAGCGCAATCCTGCCCCACAGGCCCTCGCCCGATACGCCCCTGCCCATCACAGTCCTCCCCTTCTGTTTCCGGCCTGTTCCGGACCGGCGCCTCGCACCTGAGAGAATGGCGGACATGGCCTCTGATCGTCCCCGCGTGCTCTCCGGAATCCAGCCCACCGCAGGCTCGTTCCACCTCGGCAACTACCTCGGCGCCGTCCGCCAGTGGGTGGCCCTCCAGGAGTCCCACGACGCGTTCTACATGGTCGTCGACCTGCACGCGATCACCGTCCCGCAGGATCCGGCCGATCTGCGCGCCAACACCCGGCTCGCCGCCGCGCAGCTGCTCGCCGCGGGCCTCGACCCGGAGCGCTGCACGCTCTTCGTCCAGAGCCACGTCCCGGAGCACGCGCAGCTCGCCTGGATCATGAACTGTCTCACCGGTTTCGGCGAGGCCTCCCGCATGACCCAGTTCAAGGACAAGTCCGCCAAGCAGGGCGCCGACCGCGCGAGCGTCGGCCTGTTCACGTACCCGGTCCTCCAGGTCGCCGACATCCTGCTGTACCAGGCCAACGAGGTCCCGGTGGGCGAGGACCAGCGCCAGCACATCGAGCTCACCCGCGACCTCGCCGAGCGCTTCAACGGCCGCTTCGGCGAGACGTTCACGGTCCCGAAGCCGTACATCCTCAAGGAGACGGCGAAGATCTTCGATCTCCAGGACCCGTCGATCAAGATGAGCAAGTCGGCGTCCACGCCCAAGGGCCTCATCAACCTCCTCGACGAGCCGAAGGCCACCGCCAAGAAGGTCAAGAGCGCGGTCACCGACACCGACACCGTCATCAGGTATGACGCGGAGCACAAGCCGGGTATCAGCAATCTGCTGACCATCTACTCGACCCTCACCGGAACCGGTATCCCGGAACTCGAGGAGAAGTACACCGGCAAGGGCTACGGTGCGCTGAAGACGGACCTCGCCGAGGTCATGGTCGACTTCGTGACCCCGTTCCGGGAGCGCACCCAGCAGTACCTGGACGACCCGGAGACCCTCGACTCGATCCTGGCCAAGGGCGCGGAGAAGGCGCGTGCCGTGGCCGCGGAGACGCTCTCCCAGGCGTACGACCGGGTGGGCTTCCTGCCCGCCAAGCACTGAGCCGTACCGCACACACTGAGCCGTACAGCACACCTTCACCGCCGCCCAACTCGACGGCGGTAGCCGTACAGTCGATAGCTGAACGCTGCCTCGGCAGCCACCCCTGCCCGGGTAGGACACGACGACAGGAGACGACGTGGGGACCGTAACGATCGGTGTGTCGATCGCGGTCCCGGAGCCCCACGGCAGCCTGCTCCAGGAGCGGCGCGCGGGCTTCGGCGACGCCGCTGCTCACGGTATCCCCACGCATGTCACGCTGCTGCCGCCGACGGAGGTCGACGCCGCGGCGCTGCCCGCGATCGAGGCGCATCTCCTCGAGGTCGCGGGCGCCGGGCGGCCGTTCCCGATGAAGCTGTCCGGGACGGGTACGTTCCGGCCGCTGTCGCCGGTGGTCTTCGTCCAGGTGGCCGAGGGCGCCGAGGCGTGCACCTGGTTGCAGAAGCAGGTCCGTGACGCGTCCGGGCCGGTGGCGCGCGAGCTCCAGTTCCCGTACCACCCGCACGTCACGGTGGCGCACGGCATCGAGGACGAGGCGATGGACCGGGCGTACGAGGAGCTGGCGGACTACCGGGCCGAGTGGCCGTGCACCGGCTTCGCGCTCTACGAGCAGGGCCCGGACGGAGTGTGGCGCAAACTCCGGGAGTTCACCTTCGGCGGCCCGGTGGTGCCCCCGCAGGCGGGCGCCCCCGCGGAGCGGAACTCGACTCCGGCCTGTTAGCCGGAGCCGTCGACGGCAGGCGCGGCCTCTTCCTCGACGGCAACTGGTACCTCGCGGCGGACGGCACCTGCGTCAAGATCAAGCGGCCCCGGCTGACGGACAAGGACGGTGCCCGGCCCTCGTCCGCCCAGCTGCTCTGGCTCACGAGCGTGATCCCGTTTCCCGGCACGGACACGGTGCTCGGCGCGGGCCACGTCCAGGTCAACCAGGCCGGCGACCCGATGGAGAAGGCCGTGGTGGTCCCCCTCCGGCGCTGACCGGGGCCGGGCCCGCACGGGTAGTCGACCGGTGCCGGGGTCCGCACGGGTAGTCGACCGGGGCCGGGGTCCGCGCGGGCGGTCAGCCGGGGCCGGGGTCCGCGCGGGCGGTCAGCCGGGGCCGGGGTCCGCACGCGTGGTCGGCCGGGCCCGGGGCCTACACCGGCAGGCGCCGGAACACCGGTCGTGGCACATGCCGCAGCGCCGACATCACCGCCCGCAGCGCCCCCGGCACCCACACCGTCTCGGAGCGCCGGCGCAGCCCCAGTTCGATCGCCGTCGCGACGGCCTCCGGGGTGGTGGCCAGCGGCGCCTCGGCCAGGCCGGCCGTCATCCGCGTACGGACGAATCCGGGTCGTACGACCATGACGTGCACGCCGGTGCCGTGCAGCGCGTCGCCCAGGCCCTGGGTGAACGTGTCCAGGCCCGCCTTGCTGGAGCCGTAGATGAAGTCGGAGCGGCAGGCGCGCTCGCCGGCGATCGAGGAGAGCACCACCAGCGAGCCGTGGCCCTGCGTCTGGAGCGCCCGCGCGCACACCAGGCCGGCCGAGACCGCGCCCGTGTAGTTGGTCTGCGCGACCCGCACCGCGGCCACCGGGTCCCGTTCGTCGTCGGCCTGGTCGCCGAGCACGCCGAAGGCGAACAGCACCATGTCGATGTCGCCCTCCGCGAAGACCTTGCCGAGCACGGTCTCGTGGGACTCGGGGTCGAGCGCGTCGAAGGCGACGGTGCGGGCGTCCGCGCCCAGTGAGCGCAGCGCTTCGGCGGCCTGCTCCAGCGCGGGGGAGGGGCGTCCGGCCAGCCACACCGTGCGGGCGCGCCGGGCGATCATCCGGCGCGCGGTGGCCAGCCCGATCTCGGACGTACCGCCGAGGATCAACAGGGACTGCGGGGCGCCGAAGGCGTCCTTCATGAAAACCACACTCCTAGGGCCTGTCTTGACGGTGACCGTAGCGCCGCAAAACGGTCATAACCCCACACTCTCCCTGTTCATCGCGACTCCTCACTGAAATGGGTGCGCCGGAATCGGCCCGGCGCTCGCCACTGTCCAGCGTTTTCGGGGTACCCGGACCCTGGCTTTCCGAGAGGTTCGAGGCGTTCGGGATCTTCGAGGCGAGGGAAGAGTCGGATCATGGACTGGCTGAAATCACTCCCCGGCATCGGGCCGTTGATCGCGCGCCTGATGACCACTCACGCGTGGCGTTCGTACGAGCGTCTGGACCGGGTGAAGTGGACCCAGCTCGCCGCCGCGATGACCTTCATCAGTTTCGTGGCGCTCTTCCCGCTGCTGACCGTGGCCGCCGCGATCGGCGCCGCCGCGCTCAGCGAAGAGCAGCAGAAGACGCTCCAGGACAAGCTCGCCGAGCAGGTGCCCGGCATCTCCGACCAGCTCGACATCCACGCGCTGGTCCAGAACGCGGGCACGGTCGGGGTGATCGCGGGCGCCGTGCTGCTGTTCACCGGCATCGGCTGGGTCGGTGCGATGCGCGACTGCCTGCGCGCGGTCTGGGAGCTGGACGACGACGAGGAGAACCCCTTCCTGCGCAAGCTCAAGGACGGCGGTGTGCTCCTCGGCCTGGGCGGCGCCGTTCTCGTCACCCTCGCCACGTCCACGGTCGCCTCGGCCATGGTGGGCTGGACGGCCGACCGGCTCGGCATCGAGAGGGACGGCTGGGGCAGCGTCCTGCTGCACATCACCGCGTTCCTCGTCGCCGTACTCGCCGACTTCCTGCTGCTGCTGTACGTCCTGACGCTGCTGCCCGGCGTCGAGCCGACCCGGCGCCGGCTCGTGGTGGCCGCGCTGATCGGCGCCGTCGGCTTCGAACTGCTGAAACTGCTGCTCAGCGGCTATATCCAGGGCGTCGCGTCGAAGAGCATGTACGGCGCCTTCGGGGTGCCCGTCGCGCTGCTGCTGTGGATCAACTTCACCTCGAAGCTGCTGCTGTTCTGCGCGGCCTGGACGGCGACGCCGAGCGACGGCCCGGCAGAAGAAGAGGTCAGCGGCGCGTCCGACGACGTACCAGATCGGGCAGCGGCCAGCGGCGGTTGACCAGGAACCCGCCCGCCACGAGCAGCACGAGCACCCCGCCCGTGACCGCCAGCGCGATCCCGACTCCGCTCGAACCGCCGTCCTTCAGATCGGCGGCCACCGGCTTCGCGGACTCCTTGTCCGCGCCGGCACCTGGGGAGACGGGCGCGTTCGCGCCCGGCTGCGCGCTGGTGTCCGCGCCCTGCGGGGCCACCAACTCGCCCACCGGCGTCACCTTGTCCGCCGCGCCGAAGCCCCAGTCCAGCAGCTTGGCGGTCTCCTTGTAGACCTCGTTGTGCTCGTTCTTCTCCGGGTTCATGACCGTGACGAGGAGCACCTTGCCGTTCCGCTCGGCGACTCCGGTGAAGGTGGCGCCCGCGTTGCTGGTGTTGCCGTTCTTCACACCCGCGATGCCCTGGTACGGGGTGATGTCGCTGTCGCCGGCCAGCAGCCGGTTGGTGTTCTGGATCTCGAAGGACCCGCGGGTCGTCTTGCCCTTCTTCTTCGTGGTCTCGCCCGGGAACTGCGCGCGCACGGTCGCGCAGTACTCCCGGAAGTCCTTCTTCTGCAGCCCGGAGCGGGCGAACAGCGTCAGGTCGTACGCCGAGGAGACCTGCCTCGGGGCGTCGTACCCGTCGGGGCTGACCACGTGCGTGTCCAGGGCCTGGAGCTCCCTGGCGTGCTCCTGCATGTCCTCGACCGTCTGGCCGACGCCCTTGTTCATCGCCGACAGGACGTGCACGGCGTCGTTGCCCGAGCGCAGGAAGACGCCGAGCCACAGGTCGTGGACCGTGTACGTCTCGTTCTCCTTTATGCCGACCACGCTGGAGCCCGCGCCCATGCCCGCCAGATCGGAGGGGACGACCTTGTGCTCGGTGTTCTTGGGGAACTTGGGCAGCAGCGTGTCGGCGAACAGCATCTTCAGGGTGCTCGCCGGGGGCAGCCGCCAGTGCGCGTTGTGGGCGGCCAGGACGTCTCCGGACTCGGCGTCGGCGACGATCCAGGAGCGTGCGGTGATGTCCTTCGGGATCACCGGGGCACCGCTGCCGAGGTTCACCTGGGTCCCGGGACTGCCGAGTTGGTCGCCACCGATGGTCGACATGCCGGACGGGGGCGTGGCCGAGAGCGTCGCCGTCGGGGTCCCGGTCGGGGTCGTCGTGGGGGTCCCTGTCGGGGTCGCTGTGGGGGTCGCCGCCGGGCTCCCGTCCGCGAACGCGGTCGCGGGCGCGGTGAGCGAGAGGGTCAGCAAGGACAGGAGCGCGGCGGAGGTGACCGGCAGGCGGCGCCTGGCGGTCCTGTTCGAGGCGGGCACGGTCGAGAACGTACAGGGCGGGGGGCACGAAGTCCCGCCCCGGACCGGCCGACGCTCCCCACCCCGGCGCGGTGCGCCGTCGGACGACAGCGATACTGAACCCATGAAGCTCAGCCGCCCCGTCTCCTGGTTCCTGCTCGCCTTCGGGGTGTGGAGCTGGGTCATCTGGATCACTTTCGTCAAGAACCTGTGGAAGGACGGCAGCGGGCTCGCGTTCGACGACGCGGGCGATCCGACGGCGTACTTCTGGGTGCACCTGACGCTCGCCGTCGTCTCCTTTGTCTTGGGGACGGTTGTCGGGGTCATCGGGTTGCGCGGACTGCGCGCCTTGCGCCACAGGTCATAGCCACACGTCATATCGGGAGATACGAGGCTGCCGTGGTCGTTGTCTTCGTGCTGGTGGGCCTGGCCGTGCTGGTCGCGTTCGGGGCACTGCACTGGTACGCGTGGCGCCGGCTGGTCCGGGACACGACGCGCGGCCCCGGCCTCGCGCGCCGCACCGGCACGGTGGTGATCGTCACCGGTCCCGTGCTGATGTTCGGGGCCCTGATCGCCGAGCGCACCGGCGCGCCCTTCTGGCTCCAACGGGTGCTGGCGTGGCCGGGCTTCCTGTGGATGGCGTTCTCCCTGTATCTGCTGCTGGCGTTGGTGGCGGCCGAGTTCGTACGGCCGCTGGTGCGGCGGCTGGTGGAGCGCGAGGCGCCCGCCGAGGTCGCCGTACCCCAGCCGGAGCGCGTGCCGGCGGGCACGGCGGGCACGGCCGCGACGGAGCCGGAGCCGGAGGTGGAGTCCGCGCCGGAGCCGAAGCGGCCGGAGCCGGCGGGGCCGCCTCGGGCCGCGGCCCCCTCCCGGCGTCTGTTCGTCTCCCGGGTCGTCGGCGGAGCCGCCGCCGCGGCGGCGGTCGGCACGGTCGGCTACGGCACGTACGGCGTCCTGCGCGGCCCCCGGGTGAAGCGCGTCACGGTCCCGCTGGCCAAGCTGCCGCGCTCGGCGCACGGTTTCCGGATCGCGGTGGTGAGCGACATCCACCTGAGCCCGGTCCTGGGCCGGGGCTTCGCCCAGCGCGTCGTCGACACGATCAACTCCACGCAGCCGGACCTCATCGCGGTGGTCGGCGACCTGGTCGACGGCAGCGTGCAGGACCTGGGCCCGGCGGCGGCACCGCTCTCCCAGCTGAAGGCGCGGCACGGGAGCTACTTCGTCACGGGCAACCACGAGTACTTCTCCGGCGCCGGGCAGTGGGTCGAGGAGGTGCGCCGGCTGGGCCTGAACCCGCTGGAGAACGCGCGCACCGAGCTGCCCGCCTTCGACCTCGCGGGCGTCAACGACGTGGCGGGTGAGAGCGAGGGCCAGGGCCCGGACTTCGACAGGGCCCTGGGCGACCGGGACACGACCCGGGCCGTCGTGCTCCTCGCCCACCAGCCGGTCCAGATCCACGAGGCCGTCCGGCACGACGTGGACCTCCAGCTCTCCGGCCACACCCACGGCGGCCAGCTCTGGCCCGGCAGCCTCGTCGCGGCCGCCGCCAACCCGACGGTCGCGGGCCTGGAGCGCTACGGCGACACGCAGCTGTACGTGTCACGGGGCGCGGGAGCGTGGGGCCCGCCCACCCGGGTGGGCGCGCCTTCGGACATCACCGTCGTCGAACTGGCGTCGAAGCAGGCGTGAGCCGGCGCCCGCGTAGGGGGACCCTCGTCCGAGGGGGCGCGGGGCCCTCCGCGAGGCGCCTCATTCCTCCCCCCGCGTCGGCAGCGTCACCGTCACCGCCAGGCCCTCGCCCGGTGCCGTGCGGACCGTCACGTCGCCGCCGTGGGCCGTGACCACACCCTGCACGATCGCCATCCCCAGACCACTGCCCGCGCCACCGCCCGCCCGGAAGAACCGGTCGAAGATGCGGGCCGCGTCGTCCTCGGCGAGCCCCGGCCCCTCGTCCGCCACACACAGCCGTACGACCCCGTCCGCGCGCTCCACCCCGAGCCGCACCGGCACATCGGCGGCCGTATGCGTGCGTACGTTGCCCACGAGGTTGCCCAGCACCTGCCGCAGGCCGGACTCGTCGGCCTGTACGAGCAGCGCGCCGTCCGCGCCCACGGTCACCGGACGGCCCGGCTGCTGGGCCCGCAGATCCTGTGCCGCGTCCCGCACCAGACGGGTCACGTCGACGTTGCGGACACGGAGTTCGGGCCGCTGGTCCAGCCGGGCGAGGGTGAGCAGTTCGTCGACGAGCCGGCCCATGCGGTCCACCTCGCCGTTCATCCGGTCCCAGGCCCGCCGACGTTCGTCGGGATCGCTCAGCATCCCCTTCTCGTACAGCTGGAGATAGCCGCGGATCGCCGACAGCGGCGTACGCAGCTCGTGCGAGGCGTCGCCCACGAACCGGCGCAGCTGGGACGCGCTGCGCTCGCGCGTCCGGTACGCCGACTCGACCTGGTGCAGCATGGAGTTGAGGGCGAGGCGCAGCTGCTCGACCTCCTGCGTCGGATGGTGGCTGGACGGCACCCGCCGGGTCAGATCACCCTCGGCGATCGCCGACGAGGTCTCCACCATGTCCTCGAGCGGCCGCATCCGGCGGCGCACGCTGAACATCGTCAGGCACGCGAGCAGCGCCAACAGCAGTGTCCCGATGGCCATATCGAGCTTGAGCGCCTTCGCGTTGCCCTTGTGCAGCGCGTCGGTCGAGGTGGCGAGCAGCACGAACGTGCCGTCGGCGAGCCGCACCGCCGTCGCCCGGTAGGGGGCGCCGCGTACGGTCACGTCGTGCGGGTCGGTGTCGTCGGCGAGGCCGCGCGGGTCGTCCACCGCCTCGGCCAGCGCACGCTGGGTGGCGGTCGGCTCGAGGCCGCCGATGGCGACGGCCTTCCCGTGGCCGTCGACGGCCGCGAAGACCGAGTCCGGTTTCGGTGTCTCGTCGGTGTGCGGGACGAACAGGTCGCGGGCGAACGCCAGCGTGCTCAGCGAGTCGATCTGCCGCAACGTGAGCTGTGAACCGCCCAGCGAGTCACGGGTCTGGGACAGCTCCGCGTCGATCTGGTCGAGCAGATAGTGCCGCATGCCCATGATGCTCACGGCGGTCGCCACGACGATGCCGAGGGCGAGCAGTCCCACGTTCGTGAGCGTCAGCTGGCCGCGCAGCGAGTGGATGCCGTGGTGGCGGCGCGGCCGCCGGACGCTCACGCGAGCCCGTATCCGACGCCCCGCCGGGTCTGGATCACCGGCGGACCGAGGGGTTCGAGCTTGCGCCGCAGATAGCTGATGTACGTCTCGACGACGGTCGACTCGGCCGGGGTGTGCTCGTACTGCCAGACATGGCGCAGGAGTTGCTCCTTGGTCACGATCCGCCCGCCGTTGCGGACCAGGAACCGCAGCAGGGCGTACTCGGTCGGGGTGAGCTCGACCGTGTGGCCGGCGCGGCGCGCGCTGTACGTCGTCTCGTCCAGCTCCAGGTCGCCGTAGCGCAGGGGCGGGCGCCGCGGCAGGGCGTCGGCGGGGCGCGTACGGCGCAGTACGGCCGTGATGCGGGCGACGACCTCGTCGATGTTGAACGGCTTGGTGATGTAGTCGTCGCCGAAGCCGAGCGCGCCCACGATCTCGGCGGGCGCGTCCCGGGCGGTGAGGAAGACGACCGCCAGGTCCGGCTGCCGCAGGCGCAGTTCACGGCCCAGCGCCCGGCCGTCGCCGTCCGGCAGCATCACGTCGAGCAGCGCCAGGTCGATGGGGGTTCCCCCGGCCCGGGCGGAGCCGGGAGCCCGGGGGCGGGTGCGCTCGGCGAGGGTGAGGGCCTGGCGGACGGTGCCCGCGGTCAGCACCTCGAAGCGGTGGTAGCGCAGGGCGATGGTGAGGACGTCGGCGATGCTCGGCTCGTCCTCGACGACGAGGACGGTGGCTCCCTCGTGAGCGGTCATGTCCCCAGTATCCGTGCGCCGCAGGGGCCGTGGGCGGGCTGCCGCCTTGGAGTTCCTTGAGAGTCATGGGCAGGTCGTGTCCACCCGCGTGTGCCGTCGCGGAAGGTGGGTCCAGTACCCCGGGGGACCGACGGACCGACGGACCGATTCGACTGTCGACTAAGGAGCGTTGAGCGTGACGGCATTGGCACGGTGGTGCTATCGGCACCGGCTGGTGGTCCTGTTGCTGTGGGTGGGGGCGCTGTTCGGACTGGGCTTCGCGGCATCCACCGCGGGCACGGACTACGCGAACGTCTTCTCCCTTCCGAACACGGACTCCAAGCGCGCGTACGACCTGATGGAGAAGGCGTTCCCGGACAGCGCGGGCGACACCGACACGGTCGTGTGGAAGGTCGACGGGGGAACGGTCGAGGACCCGTCCGTACGGTCCCGGATCCAGCCCGCGCTCGACGAGATCGGCCGGATGAAGGGCGTCGGCGGGGTCACCAGCCCGTACGCGGGCACCCAGGGGGCCGCCCAGGTCAGCGGGAACGGGCGGATCGCCTACGCCCAGATCACCTTCACCGAGCAGGCGAACGCCGTTCCCAAGGAACTGGTGCAGAACGTCGTCGACACCGCGCAGAAGGCGGAACGCGGCGGACTCCAGGTCGAGTTGGGCGGTCAGGCGATCCAGCGGGTGCAGGAGCCGCCCACCGGCATCGCGGAGATCGTCGGCATCCTGGCCGCGGCCGTCGTCCTCTTCCTCGCCTTCGGCTCGCTCTTCGCGATGCTGCTGCCGATCGGCATCGCGGTCTTCGGCGTCGGCACCGGGCTGTTCTCGACGCAGCTGCTCAGCCACGCCACGGACATCCCCGACCTCGCCCCGCTGCTCGCCACGCTGATCGGGCTCGGCGTCGGCATCGACTACGCGCTGTTCATCGTCACCCGGCACCGGCGCGGCATCCTGCGGGGCATGGCACCGGAGGAGTCGGTGGTCACCGCCCTCAACACCTCGGGACGGGCGGTGCTGTTCGCCGGCGGCACGGTGTGCATCGCGCTCGCCGGGATGCTCGTGACGAACCTGCGCTTCCTGGACGGCGTGGTCATCGGCACCTCGCTCACCGTCGTCCTGAGCGTGCTCGCGGCCGTCACCCTGCTGCCCGCGCTGCTCGGTTTCCTCGGCACCCGGGTGCTCAGCCGCCGGCAGCGGCGCAGGCTCGCGGCCGAGGGGCCCGAGCCGGAGCGGGCGAGCGGACTGGCGGCGCGCTGGTCCACGAACGTCCAGCGGCGCCCGCGCTCGATCGCGGTGATGGCTCTCGTCGTCATGGCCATCCTCGCGATTCCCGTGCTGTCGCTGCGGCTCGGCGCCACCGACCAGGGCAACGACCAGGCGTCGACGACGACCAGGAAGGCGTACGACCTGCTCGCCGAGGGGTTCGGGCCGGGCTTCAACGGTCCGCTCCAGGTGGTCTCGGACGGCGGTGACGCGAACGCGCTCGTGCGGGGCATCGAGGCGACCGACGGGGTGGCGCGGGTGGCCGCGCTGCCGCCCGCGCGGGGCGTGACGGTGATCCAGGTCGTCCCCACCACCTCACCGCAGTCCGAGCGGACGGACCGGCTCATCGACACGCTGCGGGAGAAGGTGATCCCGGACGCCGGCGCGAACGCCCATGTCGGTGGCGTGACCGCGATCTCCAAGGACTTCTCGTCCGTGACCGGCGAGCGGCTGCCCTACTTCATCGCGACGATCATCGGCCTCGGCTTCCTGCTGCTGATGCTCGCCTTCCGCTCCCTCGTCGTGCCGCTCACGGCCGCGCTGATGAACCTGATCGCGGCCGCCGCGTCCTTCGGGGTGCTCGTCGCGATCTTCCAGTGGGGCTGGGGCCTGGAGCTGCTGGGCCTGGGCAAGGAGGGCCCGGTCAACGCGTTCCTGCCGGTCATCATGCTGTCCCTGCTCTTCGGCCTCTCCATGGACTACCAGGTGTTCCTGGTGAGCCGGATGCACGAGGAGTGGGTCCACACGAAGGACAACGCGCGCGCGGTCCGCGTGGGCCTCGCCGAGACCAGCCGGGTGATCAACTCCGCGGCCCTGATCATGGTCTGTGTCTTCCTGGCCTTCGTCCTGAGCGGCGACTCGGGCGCGGCGATGGCGGGCGTCGGCCTCGCGGCGGCGGTCGCGCTGGACGCGTTCATCCTGCGTACGGCGCTGGTGCCGGCCGCGATGCATCTGCTGGGCAACGCCAACTGGTGGCTGCCTGCCGGTCTGGAGAAGCGGTTGCCGCATCTCGCGGTGGAGCCGCAGGAGGACGCCGTCGCGGAGCCGGCCGCCGAGGGCGGTGCGACGGTGGTGCACGGCTTCGTCCGTGACGCGGAGGGCGGGCCCGTCGACAGCGCGATCCTCACCCTCCTCACGCCCGGCGGCCGCCAGGCGGACCGGGTGACGTCGCTGGCCGACGGCTCGTACATCCTCTCGGCGCCCGCTTCGGGAACGTATCTGCTGGCGGTGACGGCCACCGCGTACGCGGCCCGCGCCCGGCACCTGTCCGTGGGCACCGAACCGCTGGTGTACGACGTGGAGCTGACGGCGGACGAGGTGGACGAGGTGGACGCGGTGAACTGAGGACCGCGCCCGTCAGGGGGCGTCGGCGGACGCGGGCGCCCCCGGTGGGTTCCCCTGCCGCTTTTTGGCCTTGGCCGGATCCGGCAGCGCGTTGGTCATCCCCGGCAGGAAGTCCGTGAACAACTCGTGCACCTCGCGGACGAGGGGCCGCAGTACGCGGAAGCGGGCCAGGGAGACCCCGCGGGCCGTGAGGCGGGCGCCGCGCTCGGCGAGCCGGTAGCTGCGCTCGCGCCCCTCCGTACGGTCGAAGACCCAGTACAGGACGAGCCCCATCTGGGAGAGCCACATCAGCTCGGGCAGCACGTCCCGCAGCTCGTCCGGCACCTTGGTCCGGGTCCCGGCCAGCACCTCGCGGTGGACGCTGATGGCCTCCACGCGCGCGTGCTCCGACTCGGCGGAGAAGGGGCTGAGCGGGCTGTCCGGATCGGCGGCGTTCTTGAAGAACTGCACCGCGAACTCGTGGTACGGCGTGGCGATGTCCAGCCAGGCCTTCAGTACGCCACCGATCCGGGCCTCCAGATCGGTCTCGCGGTCCAGCACCTCCCGGACCGCCTCCTGGTGCTCGGCGGCGATCCGGTCGTAGAAGCCCTGGATCAGATGTTCCTTGCCGGCGAAGTAGTAGTACGCGTTGCCGACGGAGACCCCGGCCTCCTTGGCGATGGCCCGCATGGTCGTCTTGTCGTATCCCCGCTCCTGGAACAGCCGCATCGCGGTCTCCAGGATCAGGGCGCGGGTCTGCTCGGACTTGGTGAGGGCGGCGCCCTCTTCGGCCGGGGGGCCGGTTTCGGGACTGTCGTTCTTCGCGGGCACGGGAACGAGCCTAACCAGTGGAGCAGGTGCCGCTGTCACAGCCGGGAGGGCTGTAGGTCCACCCGGAGGCCGGGTGGTACGTCCAGCCGTCGCCCACGTGGTACGAGCCGCCGCCCCACTGCCCGCCCTGCCGGGTCTCGCGCCACTTGGCGGCGGCGAGCATCGCGCCCCTGGCGAACACGGCCCCGCGCGGGGTGCTCAGCCGGTGGGCGAGCGGCCGTTGCTCGCGCAGCGCCCACAGGCACACGACCCAGGCGGCGGAGCCGCGGTACACCTGACCGCTGTCGCCGACCACGGTGATCTCGTCGAGGGTCGCCCGGTGGTCGAGCGCGGGGAAGCGCGCCCTGGCCCGGTCGGATCCCGCCGGCAGGAGTTCGAGGGGCACGAGCTGACGCTGCTTGACGAGCCAGTCGCGCAGGAAGGTGCAGAGCGAGCACTGGGCGTCGTACAGGACGGTGAGCCCGCGGACCGGGACGCGCGCGGCGTCCCGGTCCGGGCCGGCGGTGGCCGGGGAGGTCATCCCGCTCACGCCCCGGTCGTCGGGGCGACCCAGCCCTGCGGGGCGACGGGCGGCAGCTGCTCGCGCTCCATCACTCCGCGCCGGCGGATCTTGTTGAGCACGTACACGTTGCCGAGGTGCATGACCCCGAGCACGAGCAGCACGACGCCGAGCTTGGTCGACAGTGCCTCGAAGATGCCGCGGGCGTCGGCGATCTCGTCGTCACTGTTCAGGTAGAGCGCGACGAAACCGAGGTTGACGAGGTAGAAGCCGACCACCAGGAGGTGGTTGACGGCGTCGGCGAGCTTCTCGTTGCCGTGCAGTACGTCGGCGAGAAATATCCGCCCGTTGTGGCTCAGCGTGCGTGCCACCCAGATGGTCAGGCTGATGCTGACCAGCAGGTAGATGACGTACGCGACGACTGTGAGGTCCATGTCCCCACCCCTTCTTGAACGCGTTCAAAACGCTGTCGAGACGAATGTAGACCCGTTTTTGAACACGTTCAAGCGGACGGGGGCGGGGTGGATGCGACGGTCGTCACAGCCGCCGTGGCGAGCGGTCGTGGCGGTCACGCCGAACGGTGACGCCGGACCGTCACGCCGAACGGCGGCCGAGCTCGGGGCGCTTGCTGTAGTCGGTGAAGCCGATGACGTTGCCCCAGGGGTCGGCGACCTCGACCGTCCAGCCGGTGGCGACGGGGAAGGGGGCGTCGAGGGGCGTCACGCCCGCGCCGGCCAGGGTGCGGGCCGCGATCCGGGCGTCCCGGACCTCCAGCCAGACCCGGGGCGAGGCCCACAGGGGTGGGCGGCGCGTCAGCTCGTCCTCCTGCCGCAGCAGCACACCGGGCGTCTCGCCCCCGACCTTCAGCAGCGCGATCCCGGCCTCGTCGAGCCGGAAGGCCAGCGGGAACCCGGCCAGCTCGTAGAAGGCCACCGCCTCGTCGAGATCCCCGACGGGCAACAGCACGTTGTCGAAACCGAGCAGCTCGTACGACTGGTCATCTGACATGCCATCAGATTAGGTACGGTCACGCCACCGCCGACGGGGGCTGACCGTGGGGGTCACTCGATGGGGGGAGGCGGTGGGCATTCCCCCAGGTCCCCCAGTTCTGATCGATCCAGGGGCGTTGTCAGTGGTGCCTCGTACTGTCGGCGGCATGGGATTGGTGACGTTCGTCGACGAGACGACCAGTGGGAACCGTGGCGGGGGCTGGGGACTTGAGATCGCCGAGGAGCGGCTCGCGTTGCGCGAGCTGATCCGGCGGCGGGTCTTCCAGGAGGTCGCCGAGTACAACGCGCGTACGCCGCAGGTGTTCCAGGGGCTCGTGCAGCCCGAGGACACCGAACGCGTGCTGAACGGATACGCGGTGCGGCCGGGCCGGCGGATCGACCCCGAGGCGCAGACACGCCTCGCGCTGAAGGCCTTCGCGGGAAACGGGTTCCTGGTGCTGGTGGGGGACCGTCAGATCACCGGCCTCGACGAGGAGATCGAGCTGACGCTCGGCACCGAGGTCACCTTCCTGAAGCTCGTCGCGCTGGTGGGTGGCTGACGATGGCGCACCACACCCCGACGTCCCACCTGGAACGCGCGCGCAACCAGATCGCGGCCGGTGACATGGGCCGGCTCGCCCACGTGGTCCTCAAGGCCGCCGAGCACAACCGCGGCCACTGGGGCGGCGGCTGGGCCGAGATACTGGAGATCCTGCGCGAACTGCCGAGGCAGGAGCGGCTGCGGCTCGCGGGCGCCCTGGCGCAGCGGTGCCAGGAGTTCGACGAGGGCTCCGCCGGCCGGCGCCACGCGCTGACCCTGGCGGCGGTCGTCTCCCGCGACCTGCCCGACGAACTGTTCTCCGTGGAGCGGCTGAAGCAGCTCGACCAACTCGCCCGGCAGCACTCGTTCTGGTACGGATCGCGGCTGGAGGTCCTGGCCGAGGCGGAGCTGGCAGCGGGCCGCCCCCTCGCGCCCGCCGTCGTCGCGGTCCTGCGCCGCTCGGCCCTGGTCGCCTACCGCGCCGACCACCTCACCGAGCTGGCCGGGAAGCTCACCGAACCCGTCCTCAACGTCGGCGAGGAGTGGGCCGAGCGCGCCCTCCAGGACGCCGCCGGCCCCGACTGGCAGGCCCTGCTCGCGCACGCGCTCACCGCCACCGCCTCCAAGCCCACCGCCAAGTGGGACAAGCGGGCCCACGAGATCATCGGGGCGCTCGGCCCGGACCGCGTCCGCGCGGCCGTACTGTCCTGGCTCACCCTCGTCGGCCGCCCCCGCACGTTCCCGCTGGAGAGCGGGACGGCGTACGAGCCGGACCACAACCACGCCTACGACCCCTACAACGCCAACGCCCTGCGCGGGCTCGCCTGGCTGGTCTCGCTGCTGCCGCCGCACCCCGGCACCCCGAGGACGCTCGGCGCGCTCGTCGAGACCTCCCTGAGGAAGGTCGCCGGGCTCGGCCCCCGCAACCCCAAGGTCGCCAACGCCGGCGTCATCGCGCTCTCCCGCATCGACAGTGAGGCCGCCCTCGCCGAACTGGCGCGCCTGGCCACCCGGGTGACGTACAAGAACACCGCCAAGCTGCTCGACACGGCCCTTCAGACCCGGGCCACCGCGCTCGGCCTGAGCCGCGAGGAGATCGAGGAGCTGGCCGTGCCCGGGTACGGGCTCACCGGGGTCGGCCACGCCGAGCACCGGTTCGGCGAGGTCACCGCGCTGCTCGACGTGCACGGCACCAAAACCGTGCTCAGCTGGCGCAACGCCGCGGGCAAGGAGGTCAGGAGCGTGCCCGCCGCCGTGCGCCGCGACCACGCCGAGGAGCTCAAGGAACTCAAGACCGCGGCCAAGGACATCGACCGGATGCTCAGCGCGCAGAGCGAGCGGCTCGACCGGCAGTTCCTCGCCCGGCGCACCTGGGCGTACGACGTCTGGCGCGAGCGGTACCTCGACCACCCGCTGGTCGGCACCCTGGCCCGCCGCCTCCTGTGGAGCGTCGACGGCACCTCCGTCGGGTTCGCCGACGGTGAGCCGCGCACGCTCGGCGGCACCCCCGTCAAGGCCGGCTCCGAGGTCACCCTCTGGCACCCGGTCGGACGCGAGCCCGCCGAGGTCGTCGCCTGGCGGGACTGGCTGGAGCGGCACGCGATCACCCAGCCCTTCAAGCAGGCCCACCGCGAGGTGTACCTGCTCACGGACGCCGAGCGCACGACGGGCACGTACTCGAACCGGTTCGCGGCCCATGTCGTGCGCCAGCACCAGTTCAACTCCCTCGCGGCGATCCGGGGCTGGCGCAACAAGCTGCGTCTGTGCGTCGACGACGAGGCACCGCCCGCCACCCGCGAGCTGCCCCAGTGGGGGCTGCGCGCCGAGTACTGGATCGAGGGTGACGGGGAGGAGTACGGCGAGGACACCACCGAGTCCGGCAGCTATCTGCGGCTGCGCACCGACCAGGTCCGCTTCTACCCGATCGACGCCCCGGCGAACTCGGCGCACTGCTACGGAGGCGAGTACCGCATGTGGCTGCGCGACGGGGCGGACCCCGTCGAGCCCGTTCCGCTCACCGACATCCCGCCCCTCGTGCTGTCCGAAGTCCTGCGCGACGTCGACCTGTTCGTCGGCGTGGCCAGCGTGGGCAACGACCCGACATGGCAGGACGGCGGCCCCGGCGGCCGCTTCCAGGAGTACTGGACGTCCTACGGCTTCGGCGAGCTGAACCAGAGCGCCGAGACCCGCCGTGCCCTGCTGGAACGCCTGATACCCCGGCTCGCGATCGCGGACCGCTGCTCGATCGAGGGCCGGTTCCTGCACGTCAAGGGCGAGCGCCACACGTACAAGATCCACCTGGGCTCGGGCAACATCCTGATGACCCCGAACGACCAGTACCTGTGCATCGTCCCGAAGGCGAGCGCCGCCGCCCCGGGCACCGGCTATCTCCCCTTCGAGGGCGACCGGACGCTCGCGGTCGTCCTCAGCAAGGCGACGATGCTCGCGAAGGACACGGAGATCACGGATCCGACGATCCTGAGCCAACTGTGAATCCGGGTCCGGACGCACCGGGGGGGGCGGACGAGACCGGCCCCGGCTTCCCGGCCCGCCCACCACTCCTGCAAGATGACCGACAGCCGTGTTCGGCGTCCTGTGCACCACAACCCCGGAGTCAACCGCCTTGAGTGAGCAGCCCCCGCAGTCCCCGCCCCCCAACCAGCCGCCCGGGTACGGCTATCCGAACGCCGGCGCGACCCCGCCCGGCGGACCGAACCCGTACGCGGCCGGTCAGCCGGGCTCGTACCAGCAGCCGGGAGGCCAGTACGGCTACGGCTACCAGCAGCCCGGATACCCGCCGGGTGCCGTCCCGCCGGGCACGTACACCGGCGACCCCAACGCCCCCTACGGCTACGACCCCTACGGCCGCCCGTACTCCGACAAGTCGAAGATCGTGGCGGGTCTCCTCCAGCTCTTCCTGGGCAGCTTCGGCGTCGGACGCTTCTACATGGGCAGTGTCGGCATCGGCATAGCCCAGCTCTTCACCTGCGGGGGCCTCGGCATCTGGGCGCTCATCGACGGGGTCATGCTGCTCGCGGGCAACGAGGCCAAGGACCAGCACGGGCGGATCCTGCGTGGCTGAACCGGCCCGCGCGCCGCTGAGCTTCCTGCGGCACCCGGCGGCGGCACCCCTCGCGGTGCTCGCCGCCGGGGCCGCCGGTGCCTGCTACCTCTACACCACCGACCCGCACGAGCCGGGCCATGTGCTGCCCCGCTGCCCGCTGCGGCTCGTCACCGGGCTGCTCTGCCCGGCCTGCGGCGGCACCCGCATGGTGTACGACCTGATGCACGGTCACTTCACCGCGGCCTGGCTCGACAACAGGCTGCTGCTGCTCGCCTCCCCGTTCGCGCTCGGGCTGTTGGCGCGCTGGTTCCTCGAGGGTGTGCGCGGCCGGCGGTGGCGGCCCGAACCGAGCGCGCGTACCCAGGCGGTGGTGCTGCTGGTGGCGGTCGCGTGGGTAGTGGTCCGCAACCTCGTCCGGTGATCGGCGTCCCCGTCCGGTGATCCGCGTCCCCGTCCGGACTTCCGGCCCCCTTGGTGAGGGCATGGCCAGGACTTGGCCGGAATTTGATCACGGGATGGGAACGATAGTGCGATCCCTCTCCCGCTGGTCCCACGGATCTCCGTACGCTCCACACGTCACAGGGGGGATGACGTGCACACGATCTTTGGCGATCTCTGCCATGGGTCCCTCCTGGGAGTCCCCGGAGCGGTCCGCTCCGGTCGCATTCAGTCATCCAGGAGCGTTTTTCATGACCGTCCCCACCCCCGAAGCCCCGTTCGGCGTCGACCCGCAGGGCCGCCCGTACTCCGACAAGTCCAAGGTCGTTGCCGGCGTCCTCCAGCTCTTCCTGGGCACCTTCGGCGCCGGCCGGTTCTACGTCGGCTCCACCGGCGTGGCCCTCGGCCAGCTCTTCACCTGCGGTGGCCTCGGCCTGTGGGCGCTGATCGACGCGATCCTGTTCTTCACGAGCAACGACCGCACCGACAAGCAGGGCCGCGTCCTGCGCGGCTGACGGCGTGAACGCACCGAGGGCCCCGCTCCGGACAGGAGCGGGGCCCTCGGCGATGTACCGGAAGGGGATGTCAGAAGCGGCGCGTGATCAGCGCCCGCTTCACTTCCTGGATCGCCTTCGTGACCTCGATACCGCGCGGGCAGGCGTCCGTGCAGTTGAACGTCGTGCGGCAGCGCCACACGCCGTCCTTGTCGTTGAGGATCTCCAGGCGCTGCTCCCCGGCCTCGTCACGCGAGTCGAAGATGAAGCGGTGGGCGTTGACGATCGCGGCCGGACCGAAGTACTGGCCGTCGTTCCAGAACACCGGGCACGACGACGTGCACGCGGCGCACAGGATGCACTTCGTGGTGTCGTCGAAGCGCTCGCGGTCCTCGGCGGACTGAAGTCGCTCGCGCGTCGGCTCGTTGGTGTCCTTCGTGATCAGGAAGGGCATCACGTCCCGGTACGCCTGGAAGAACGGCTCCATGTCGACGACCAGGTCCTTGAGGACCGTCAGGCCCTTTATGGCCTCGACCGTGATCGGCTTCTCGGGGTTGATGTCCTTGATCAGCGTCTTGCAGGCCAGACGGTTCTTGCCGTTGATCCGCATGGCGTCCGAGCCGCAGATGCCGTGCGCGCAGGAGCGGCGGAAGGTGAGGCTTCCGTCCTGGTCCCACTTGATCTTGTGCAGGGCGTCGAGGACGCGTTCCTTCGGGTCGATCTCCAGCTGGAAGTCTTCCCAGGCGGCCTCGGCCGAGATCTCCGGGTTGAAGCGGCGGATCCGGAGGGTGACCGTGATGTACGGCGAGTCGGCGAAGCCCGCCTCGGGCTTGCTGTCCGCCTTGTCGAGGGTCGGGGTAGCCATCAGTACTTACGCTCCATCGGCTGGTAGCGGGTCTGGACGACCGGCTTGTAGTCGAGACGGATGGACTCGGTGCCGTCGTCGCCGACCTCGCGGTACGCCATGGTGTGGCGCATGAAGTTGACGTCGTCGCGGTTCGGGTAGTCCTCGCGGTAGTGACCGCCGCGGGACTCCTTGCGGGCGAGCGCGGAGACGGCCATGACCTCGGCCAGGTCGAGCAGGTTGCCCAGCTCGATGGCCTCGAGGAGGTCCGTGTTGAACCGCTTGCCCTTGTCCTGGATCGAGACGTTCAGGTACCGCTCGCGCAGCTCCGCGATCTTCTCGACCGCCGTCTTGATCGTCTGCTCGGTGCGGAACACCATGACGTTCGCGTCCATGGTCTCCTGGAGCTCCAGGCGCAGCGTGGCGACCCGCTCCGTGCCCGTGGAGGCGCGCAGGCGCTCGACCTGCGAGACGACCTGCGCGGCAGGGTCCTCGGGCAGCTCGAGGTAGCCGGCCTTCGCCGAGTACTCGGCCGCGGCGATGCCCGCGCGACGCCCGAAGACGTTGATGTCGAGCAGCGAGTTGGTGCCGAGCCGGTTGGCGCCGTGCACGGAGACACAGGCGACCTCGCCGGCCGCGTACAGGCCCGGGACGACGGTGGTGTTGTCCGAGAGGACCTCACCCTCGACGTTCGTCGGGATGCCGCCCATGGCGTAGTGCGCGGTGGGCTGGATCGGGATCGGGTCCGTGTAGGGCTCGATGCCGAGGTACGTACGCGCGAACTCCGTGATGTCCGGGAGCTTGGCGTCCAGCTGCTCCGGCGGGAGGTGCGTGAGGTCGAGGTAGACGTGGTCGCCCTCGGGACCGCAGCCGCGGCCCTCACGGATCTCCGTGTAGATGGAGCGGGACACGACGTCACGGGACGCGAGGTCCTTCATGACCGGCGCGTACTTCTCCATGAAGCGCTCGCCGTCCTTGTTGCGGAGGATGCCGCCCTCACCGCGGGCGCCCTCCGTCAGCAGGATGCCCATGCGCCAGATGCCGGTCGGGTGGAACTGGAAGAACTCCATGTCCTCCAGCGGCAGCCCGCGACGGTAGACGGCGGCCTGGCCGTCACCGGTCAGCGTGTGCGCGTTCGACGTCACCTTGAAGAACTTGCCGGTGCCGCCGGACGCGTAGATCACGGCCTTCGCCTGGAAGACGTGGATCTCGCCGGTCGCCAGCTCGTACGCGACGACGCCGGCGGACTTCTTGACGCCGTCTTCCTCGACGATGAGCTGGTCGAGGACGTAGAACTCGTTGAAGAACTCCACGCCCTCCTTCACGCAGTTCTGGTACAGCGTCTGGAGGATCATGTGACCGGTGCGGTCGGCCGCGTAGCAGGACCGGCGGACCGGCGCCTCGCCGTGGTTGCGGGAGTGACCGCCGAAGCGGCGCTGGTCGATCCTGCCCTCGGGCGTCCGGTTGAAGGGAAGGCCCATCTTCTCCAGGTCGAGGACGGCGTCGATGGCCTCCTTCGCCAGGATCTCGGCGGCGTCCTGGTCGACCAGGTAGTCACCGCCCTTGACGGTGTCGAAGGTGTGCCACTCCCAGTTGTCCTCCTCCACGTTGGCCAGCGCGGCGGCCATGCCGCCCTGCGCGGCGCCCGTGTGGGAGCGGGTGGGGTAGAGCTTCGTGAGCACGGCGGTGCGGCTGCGCTTCGTCGCCTCGATGGCGGCGCGCATACCGGCGCCGCCGGCGCCGACGATGACGGTGTCGTACTTGTGGATCTTCATGGTGGTTGCCTCAGCCCCGTGCCTAGCGGATGTTCGGGTCGAAGGTGAAGATCACCAGCGTGCCCAGCAGAATCGTGAACACCGTGGCGGTGTACAGCAGGCCCTTCAGCCACAGGCGCGTGTTCGCCCGCTCCGCGTAGTCGTTGATGATCGTGCGCAGGCCGTTGGCGCCGTGCAGCATCGCGAGCCACAGCATGGCCAGGTCCCAGACCTGCCACCACGGGGACGCCCAGCGGCCTGCCACGAAGGCGAAGCCGATCTTGGAGACGCCGCCGTCGAGGACGAGCTGGATCAGCAGGTGGCCGAGGACCAGGACGACCAGCACGATGCCGGACAGGCGCATGAACAGCCAGCCGTACATCTCGAAGTTGCCACGGGTGGACTTCGGGGTCTTCTTCGTCCGCTTGCGCGGCGACTCGATGACGGGCGCCGGGTTGTCGACGCCGTACAGCGAGGCGCCCTCTACGGGGCCGATCCCGGAGGCGGCGGTATCAGTCGTGGACATCTGCGTCAGCTCCCGAACAGTTCACGAGCGGCGTGGCCGAGGACGGGGTAGATCGCCCCGATCATCAGCACGAGCCACAGGACGACCACGGACCAGAGCATCTGCTTCTGGTAGCGCGGGCCCTTGGACCAGAAGTCGACGGCGATGACACGCAGGCCGTTGAGCGCGTGGAAGAGGATGGCGGCGACCAGGCCGTACTCCAGCACGGCGACGATCGGCGTCTTGTACGTGGACACGACCTTGTCGTAGTCCTCGGGGGAGACACGGACAAGAGCGGTGTCCAGCACGTGTACGAACAGGAAGAAGAAGATGAGGACGCCGGTGACTCGATGAGCCACCCAGGACCACATTCCTTCCCGGCCGCGGTACAGCGTTCCAGCCGGCACGGAAGAACCCTCCGAAAGCGGGGATTGGGGCCTGCCGGCTTCGATGTCGGTCGGGCCCGGCCGGGTACGGTCCACCGGCCCCGGCCATCGTAGCGACGTGTTGTCGGAACGCTTACAGCGGCCCTACCGATGTGATCGAACTGGCAATCAAACGGGCTACTGCGCGGGGCCCGGCGGAGGGGCCCTGGCCCCGCGCCCTCACGGGGTGCGCTGGAGTGCGGGCCGCGGGGAAAAGTCGCGCACCAGGCGGGCGAGCCGTCCGCGCGCCAGTCGCCGCAGCTCCTCCGCCGCCAGGACGCGTTCCTCCTCGCGATCGTTTGTCAATCGTGACCGGATGCCCGCCAGCACCTGATCGAGTGCTTCCCCGGGCGGGGCGTTGTCCAGGCAGATCACGAACACATGCCCGAAGCGGCTCTCGTACGCGGCGTGCGCGGCGCTCAGCGCGGTGTGCGCGACGGAGTACGCGTCGTCCGGGAGCAGGGTCAGCGACTCGCCCGCGAGCGCCTCGGCGAGATCGGCGGGCGCCAGGTCGTACGCCGCCTCGTCGGCCGCGGCGAGCAGCGCGTCGAGGTCCGGATAGGGCCGGTGGTCGGCGACGCGGCGGGCCCAGCGCAGACTGCGGCAGCAGGTGAGGAGGGCGCGCTCGGCATCGTCGACGCGGACGCCGTTGAAGCGCTCCAGGCCCATGGCGGCCGGGGTGCGGGTCTGCGCCGGCAGGGTGAGCCGGCCGTGTCGTGGAAGACGGTGCGAAGGCAGCGGGGGTCCTCGGCGGGATCCGGTGAGGTCGTGTGGACGTCACGTGGGTGTCGGCAGGGGAGGGTGTGAGAGATGCGCGCCACGCTAGCGAGGTGGATCGTGGGCTGTCCGACGGATGCCCGAATTTCACCCGGACGGGAGAGTTTCGGAACCTCTGAAGGGCATACGCGGCGTGCTGAGGTCGTAGGTTCGGAACGGGGAGTCGGTGTGGAGGTGAGTGGCGTGCGGTCAATATGTGCCGAATGTACTTACGTGGTGCGCGGCGCGGTGCGGGACGTGGCGTGGTGAGCGGCCGCAGGCGGCGCGTCCCCGAGGGGAGGACGCCCGTCAGGCGCAACAGGTTGCTGCTGGGTGGCGGGCTGATCGTCGCGGGCACCCTCGGGGTGACCGCCGTCCTCTGGCCCTCCGGCGGCAGCGAGCCGGCCGGTGCGCGGGCGTCCACCGCCTCCTCGGCCGCCGCCGCGACCCGTACGCCCTCCCCGTCACCGACCCGCGCCTACCCCTTGTCGAAGGCACCGCGCACGATTCCCGCCGTACGGGAGCACACGGCCGCCCGGGGGCCGGGCTGGCGTCCGGCGAAGGGCGGCCGGGTCGTCGTGGGCGACGCGGCACTGGCCGACGAGGGCAAGCTGACCGCGGGCGAGCTGGGGCTGGCGTACGCGGGCCGGACCGGTGCCCGGGCGGGAGACGTGGAGCTGGCGCTCGACAAGGGCACCGGTGGCCCGGAGTCGTACACCCTGACCGTGCGGGGCGGCCGGGTGCGGATAGCCGCCCCCGCCGAGGCGGGCGTCTTCTACGGCACCCGCACCCTCAAGCAGGCGGTGCACGGCGGCGGTACGGCGCCCGAGGGCGTCGTACGCGACCGGCCGGCCAAGCCCCGACGCGGCCTCATGCTCGACATCGCGCGCAAGCACTTCACGGCGGGCTGGATCGAGGACCGCATACGGGAACTGGGCGACCTCAAGTACAACGAGCTGGGCCTGCACTTCTCCGACGACCAGGGCTTCCGTATCGAGTCGGCCTCGCATCCGGAGATCGTGTCCCGGCAGCACCTGACCAAGGCGGAGGTCCGCGGGATCGTCGACCTGGCGGCGAGCCGGCACATCGCCGTCGTGCCCGAGATCGACTCGCCCGGTCACCTGGGCGCGGTGATCGCCGCGCACCCCGACCTCCAGCTGCGCAACGCCTCGGGGGTCCCCGCGCGCGGGGCCGTCGACATCTCCAAGCCCGCCGCCGCGACCATCGTCGACGACCTGCTGAACGAGTACGCCGATCTGTTCCCCGGCGCGTACTGGCACCTCGGCGGCGACGAGTACCAGGCGCTGATGGTGTCCGATCCGTCGGCCTCCTATCCGCAGCTCGCCGCGGCCGCCCGGAACAAGTACGGGGCGAACGCCACCGTCGCGGACCTCACGACCGGCTGGCTCAACGGCCGCGCCGACAACATGCGCGCGCACCACCGGACGATGCGGGCGTGGAACGACGGCTTCTACCGGTCGGCCGGCACGGTCCGGCCGGCCAAGGACATCCAGGTCGCCTACTGGACCGGCAAGGAGATCGGCGCCCGGCAGCCGGCCGAGTACCTGAGCGCGGGCCGCAAGCTCATCAACTACAACGACGAGTACCTCTACTACGTGCTCGGCCAGCCGCAGACCTTCGTCTACCCGACGGGGCAGCGGATCTACCAGCAGTGGACCCCGCGCGTCGTGCGCGGCAGCACGGCCGTCCCCGCGCGGTACGACGCCCAGATCCTCGGCGGGGTCTTCGCGGTGTGGTGCGACCTCGCGGCCTCGCAGACCCAGGACCAGGTCGCCGCCGGGATCCGGATGCCGCTGCGGGCGATGACCCAGAAGCTGTGGGATCCGCGGACGCCGACGCTGTCCTGGACGGAGTTCCGGGCGCTGGCGAGGCAGTTGGGCTGACAGCCCGGGGGAACCCGGTGGACGTACGGGGTCCGTGGACCGTATGTTCCGCGTGCCATGCGTGAGGTTCTGGGGAGAGCCCCGTGTGGCTTTCACCGACCACACACCTGGGGGACGTTCCACCATGCTCTGCACGCGCTGCCGGCACCGCGCCGCGTCGACGCCCGAGGGACTCTGCACGAACTGCGCGAACGGCACGACAACGGAGTCGACGGTGCCCGCGACACCGGACGCCGCCGCCGGGGCACCGCAGCCGGCCGCACCCGCGTCCCCGAAGCCTGACGCACCCGGGTTCGCGCAGTCCGACGGGCCCGGGTTCGCGCCGCCCGGTGGGCCCGGGTCCGCGCCGCCCGGTGCGCTGCCGACGGCTCCGCCGCTCGGTGCGGCGCCCCTGTACGCGCCGGGCGGGCAGCCGTCCTGGCTGCGGTCGCCGGTCGGGCTCGGGAGGGCCACCGCGGCGCTGCTCGGGGTGGTCATCGCCGCCGATGTGTTCGCCGTGGTGGCGGACTTCAACATGTACGACGTGTCGGGTGCCCTCGCCGACGGCGAATTCGGCGCGGGGATGCAGGACAAGGCCGACCGCGCGGACGCGCTCTACGCGGCGGCCGGGGTCGCGCAGGTGGCCGCCCTCATCGCGACCATGATCGTCTTCCTGGTCTGGTTCTACCGTGTGCGGGTCAACGCCGAGGTGTTCGCGCCCGACCGGCAGAGCAAGTCGCGGGGGTGGGCCATCGGGGGCTGGTTCGTACCGGTGGTGAACCTGTGGTTCCCGCGCCGGATCGCTCTCGACATCTGGGACGCGAGCGGCCCCGACGCCCTCTGGGACGGCGACCTCGCCGCCGCGCCGCGCCCCTCGCGCGCCCGCATCAACGCCTGGTGGGCGGTGTGGGTCGTCTCGCTGCTCGCCGACCGCCTCGCGTCGACTGCCTACCGGAAGGCCGAGACGGCTCCGGAAATCCATAAGGCCGCAGGTCAGATGCTGTTCTCCGACGTCGTCGACATGGTGGCGGCCGTCCTCGCCATTCTCTTCGTCCTGCGCCTGACGCGCATGCAGGACGAGAAGGCACGGCGGGGCCCGGTATCGGTCGAGGTGTGAGCCCACCTCCGGATTGCCCGATTCCGGCAGCGCGCTCCCGTCCCGCTGTGGTGTATTCGGCGCGGGTCGAACAGCCGAGCCGCGCGGACGGGGGACGGGAATGGCCTACTGGGGATACTTCGTCGTGGGCAGAAGCGAGCGGCCGCTCGCGGAGCTGGGCGCCCTGACCGCGGCGTCCGGCATGACGCTGTTGCAGACGGCGCCCGGCGGCTGGCAGGTGTGGGAGTACCCGAGCGGCGACGGCGACGTCGGCAGCATGAACGCGCTCGCCCGGGAGACCGGCGCGCCCGCCCTGTTCGGATACGTCATGAACAGCGTCTGCGTGGCCGTAGAGGCCGCCGCGCCGCAGAGCGGTGCCTGGACGACCTGTCTCGCCCGCCGCGCCATGGCCGGGTACCTGGCCGGCGGCCCCGGTGACGGCGAGCAGGAGGGGCTCGGTGTCGAGGACTACTTCCTCACCCCGGGCGAGGCCGCCGAACGCGCCGTCGCCTGGGCCGCGGAGGCCGGGCACACCGTGGCCCCCGGGCCGCTCGCGCAGGTGCTGGGCGTGGACCCCGACCCCTCGGAGCCGTTGGCCGAAAACCTCTTCTTTCGATTCCTCGACCGCCTCGGTGTGGTGCCGCTGTGACACTCCCGGGCTGTCGCACGCAGTAAGGGGAAGTGCGGGCTCCGTGAGAAAAGGCGCCCCGGCGAGGCGTTTCGAGGAGTCACGATGAGCCTGGTGGAACTGATCGCGGAGGCCGATGAACGGGGGCTCGCGGCGAGCGGGTTGGCTTGTTTGGATCGTTGCGTACCGCTCCTCGGGGGTGACGACGAGGTCCTGCGGCCGCTGTGGGCGAGCCTCGTGGAGGGCCGCGAGTGGGAGGAACGGCTCACGAAGGCACGGGCCGAACTGGGCGCCGCCGACGCGGAGCCGACCGAGGCCGAGGACGAGGCCTGCGGACTCGCCCGCCGCATGCTCGACGCCGTCCCCGCGCAGCCCGCGGCCGGCGCCCTGCGTGAGTGGGCCGACGCCTGCTCGGTCGCAGCCCTCCAGATCCACCGGCTCCTCGACGCCGCCGACGACGGCCCCGGCCCGGTCTCGGCCCGCCGCGAGGGCCGTACGGAGGGCATGTCGCCGCTCGTCGCCGCCGAACTGCGCCGCCAGGTCACCGTCCTGGAACTCGTCGCGGGCCATGGCGCGGGCGGACTGCGCCGGGCCCTCGACGTGTCGACGGAGGGGCGGCGCGTGCTGCGGGCGGTGGTCTCCCGACGGGCGCGCGGCCGGGCCTGAACGCGACCGCACACGTGCTTCCAGCTGCGTAAACCCGTCCCCTGGGAGAATCCTGTGACCGTCCTGCGGTCGGGGTGGGGCGGTCCTGCGCCGGTGTCGGGAACCCCTCCGGAACGCGTGACGAATCCTGGCCGGAACGCGCTTTTCCGGGTGTGAACGTTACTGAGGTGACCCGGCCCCAGGCCGCGGCGAAGCCCGTCCGCTGGGCCGCCGACGCCGTCGCGACCATGCGCGAGGGCGCCCGGCTGCGGCTCGACTACTCGGCGCAGAGCCTGTGGCGCGTCGACCGGATGATCGAAGGGATACGCCGCGAGGGCGCGCCGTACGCCGCCGTCGAGGCCGTGCTGCGCGGATTCGGCGCGTACACGGGCGAGGTGGTGGTCCGGCACACCGGCGGGGAGTGGTGGACGACCGGCGGCGACCACTGGGTGCGTACGCCCGACGGGCGGCTGTGGGACCCGATCGACGAGGCCCGCCGCTGCTACCTGGGCGACGGCTCGCTGCGCCTGTTGTGCCGCGACGCGGCGGACTGAGGCGCCGGGCGGGGCCGGCGCACGGAGGCCGGGGCCCCGTGGGGCCCCGGCCTCCGCCTGCTCGTTTCGGACGCGGCTACGGCGTCAGGACCTGCCCCAGCCGGCCGCCCGTCGACGTGCCCAGCTGAGCGATGCCGTAGTAGACGGCCTTGGCCGTGGTGACCGTGCCGCCGGTCACCGGCACGTACAGCAGGGTGCCGGTGCCGGTGTCCTCGCCCTCCGCGCCGATCGTGAGGTCGGCGTAGCCGTCACCCGTGACGTCGCTCAGGGAGAGCGCCGAGCCCAGCTTGTCGTCGGTCTCCGTGGAGCCCGGGATGTTCGCCGTGTCCTGGGACAGGGCGAGCGAGCCCGTGCCGGTGAGGCCGGACGAGGCGCCCTTGAGGAGCCAGACCGAGCCCGCGTTGGAGCGGTTCTTCGCGTCGCGGGTGATGTCCTCGCTCGGGGCGCCGGTCAGCACGTCGGCGTAACCGTCGGCGTTGACGTCGCCCACCGAGACCGAGGTGCCGAAGGCGTCCCCGGACTCCGAGGCGCCCTCGACGCCCGTCGTGCCCTGGTGGACCGTCGTCATGCCGGTGGTGGTGAAGCCGGTGGACGCGCCGGGGACCAGGGTGACCTGGCCGCCGGAGCTGCCGCCGGACTCGCTCGCGGACGGTTGGCCGATGACGATGTCGTCGTAGCCGTTGCCGTTCACGTCACCGGCCGCGAGGGAGCGGCCGCCCTTGACGGTGAGCGTGGACACCTTGGACAGGCCGAGGGCCTTCGAGCCCTTGAACCAGGTGACCCTGCCGACGCCGGACGCGTCGCGGTAGGTGAGGGCGACGTCCGCGTAGCCGTCCCGGTTGAAGTCGCCGGAGGCGGCGTCCGCGTAGGCGAGGGCGCCGGAGACGGTGGTGATGTCGCCCGCGGTCTCCTGGCCGTTGGCGAACCGGGCCACCCAGTTGCCGCCGGTGCCGGTGGCCGCGGTGAACACGTCCGCCTTGCCGTCCGCGTTGAAGTCGCCGACCGCGACGGTCGCGCCGAAGTGCGCGCTGTTGGGGTTGTAGTCGTCGCCGAGCGCCATGGTGTCGGCGCCGGTGTCGAACTTCGGGCCGTACAGGATCGTCACCGCGCCGCGGTCGGCGTGCGTGGTGTCGTCCTCGCCGGGCGCGCCGACCGCGAGGTCCGCGTAGCCGTCGCCGTTGATGTCGCCCCAGGCCGTGGCCGCGCCCCACTGGTCGCCGGACTCGGCGGCGCCGGGCACGCCCGTGCTGCCCTGGTTGAGCTTCAGCTTCGAGGCGGAGACGGGACCGCTGATCCCGCCCGGCACGAGCGTGAGCCAGCCGCTGCCCTGCTTGGGCGTGGCGGCGACCAGGTCGCTGACGCCGTCGCCGTTGTAGTCGGCGGTCGGGATCGCGGAGCTGCGGCCCGGGCTCGACGCGTACCGCCGGACCTCGCCCAGCTTGCCGTACAGGTTCTTGCCGGGGGACGTGGTGGTGGCCGCGTCCTTCCCGCCCGAGATCACGTTCAGGGTGGCCTGGGCGTCCTTGGCGTACACGCCGGTGTCGGCGTCGGCGGTCAGCGTGACGGTGCCGCTCGGGTTGCCGCCGTACTGGCCGAGCTTCCACGCGGCGAGACGGGCCACGGACTCCACGGCGGACCGGGACGGCTTGGCCGCGGCCGAGGCCGCGCTGCCCTCGAAGTCACCGAGGACGGCGATGCCGGTCGAGTCGCCGTTGAAGCCGTAGGTGTGGTCGCCGCGCACGGGCAGGTCGGCGCCGCCGGCACGGCCCTCGAAGATCCGGCCGCACTTGTCGACGAGGAAGTTGTAGCCGAGGTCGCCGCGCTGGGCGACCTGGATGTCGTACGCCATGATGCCGCGCACGAGCGACGCGGACTGGGCGCAGCTGTAGTCGTTCGAGCCGGCCGTGTGGTGCACGAAGACGGCGCTGATCCTGTCGATGTACTGCGGCGAGCCGGCGACCGCCGACTCGTCGGCGCCCCATCGGGTACGGGACACGATCGACGGCCGGGCGACGGTCGAGGCGGGGGCGGTGGGGGCGGTTGTCGTCGCGGTCGAGGTCGCGGTCGCCGTCGCGGAGGCCGAGTCGGAGTCGCCGGGGGCCGGGGCGGGCTCGGAGCCCGTCTCGGTGGCGGACCCGGACGGGGTTCCGGTCGGCGTCTGGGACGGATCCTTCGCGACGAAGGCGGCGTTGCTCAGGTCGGTGCCGGTGCCGGTGCCGCTGGTGTCGAGGCCTTTGTTCCTGGCCTCCGTCGTGGTGACGCCCGGGTCGACGAGGTTGACCTCGAGTCCCTCGGGCAGCCCGGCACGTGCCGATCCGTCGGCCGCGAGCACGCGCGCCTGGACGCCGTCGCTCGGCCCGACCCACAGCGGATCGGATGCGCCGCGGGCGTTCTTCGCCCCGGGCTCCGTCCGGTCGACGGGGAGCCCGGGAGCCAGGTTCCGCCAGCCGCTCCACTCACCGGTGTCGGTGCCGCGCGTGCGCACCTGGGCGGTCCCGTCGAGCTCGCGGGCGGCCCCGGTCCAGGAGACGCCCACGATCGAGAAGGCCTCGGTGGTGGTCCGCGCCAGCTCCCGGCTGCCGCTCGTGCCGGCCTTCAGCGCGAGGTCGTGCACCTCGACGGGCCGCTTGCCGCGTGCGACGTCGTCGGCCGCGTCGCCGCTCGGACTGGCGACGGCGTACGTCACGACACCCGCCCCGCCCGCGACAACGGCCCCCAACGTCAGCCATGTCCTTCGCTTCAGACTCAGCGGCTTGTACGCATGGGTCTTACGGCGACTCAAATACCCCACCCCTAGAAAAACTCCACAAACAAACCACCCGACATAAGGGTGGCCCTCTATTCAGCGCACAAAGGGCCAGTGAACATCACACGAACCATGTGTGTGGTGCGTCACTCAAGGTCTCCTCGGCCCAATGAGCCTCCCGCTGGGCACATCTGACGCACTGTGACACTTCCGTCCCGTCCGACGCTGATGACCTTGGGGGCGTGGACACGGCCATCGTGTCGCACGGCGTGCACGCGGTACGAATCGGTACGGGCGAGGACGGTATTGGGCCAGGGAGGGGAACCCCGCCGGGTACGGGCGAACGACGGGGAGCTGGGTGCGGCTGTCGCGCGGGCCCAGCGGGGGGACGAGGCCGCCTTCGCGGTGGCGTACCGCATGGTGCAGCCGGGGATGCTCGGCTATCTGCGCGGGCTTGTCGGCAACGACGCGGAGGACGTCGCGTCCGACGCCTGGCTGGAGATCGCGCGCGACCTCGGCCGGTTCCGCGGCGACGGCGCCGGATTCCGCGGCTGGACCGCCACCATCGCCCGTCACCGGGCCCTCGATCATCTGCGCCGCCAGCGGGTACGGCCCCAGGCGACGGCGCTCGAGAACGACGTACTGGAACTGCCCGGCACGCACGACACCCCCGACCAGGCCCTGGAGTCCCTCTCCACCGAGTACGCCATCGAACTGGTCGTCCGGCTGCCGCGCGACCAGGCGGAGGCGGTGCTGCTGCGCGTGGTCGTCGGTCTCGACGGGCCCGCCGCCGCCCGCGTCCTCGGCAAGCGTCCGGGCGCGGTCCGCACCGCCGCCCACCGGGGCCTCAAGCGCCTCGCGCAGCAGCTCGCCGCCGAGGGTGTGACGGATGAGGGCTCCCGGACGCTGGGGGAGTCGGGATGAACGGCACGGGGCCGGCAGGCAGGGGTGGGCGCGGACATGGGTGAGCGACCGGACGGCGGGGCACGCCTCGACGCGTTCCTCGCCGCCGCCATGCGCCCCAAGGCCCTTGACGCCGAGGCCGAGGCCCGGGCCGTCGCAGCCTTCCGGGTCGCGCGCGAACAGGGGACGCGCGCGGCCCGGATCCGACGCCGCGACGACTGGCGGCCGAAGGGGGAGCGCCGGGCGGGGCGTTCGCTGCGGACCACGTTCGCCGTGGTGGCGGCCGCCCTGACGCTCGGCGGCGTGGCGGTGGCGGCCGTCGGCGGGGTGCCCGGCGACGCCCCCGAGGGACGGCCCCGCCCTTCGAGCGCCGCGCCTGCCGCTTCGTCCGCCGCGCCCGGGGCCGACACGGGGGTTCGGCCCACGGGCGCGCGGAGGGCGGACGAGAAGAGCGATCAGCTCAATCAGGGCGATCGGGGCAATCGGGGCGATCTGGGCCATAAAGGGAAGAAGAGCAAGAAGGTCAAGGACGACAAATCATCGCCAAAGCCTGTGAAATCTGTGAAATCGACGAAGTCGAACAAGCCGGAAAAGGCCGATAAGGCCGATAAGGTCGAGAAAGTCGCGAAGGCAGCAAAGGCCGACAAGGCCGACAAAGCCGACAAGGCGGAGAAAGCCGTGAAGGCTGAAGCGTCCGCGAAGGCCGAAAAGGCGACGAAGTCGAAGTAGCGGGATCCCGCCCCTATCCGCCGATGGCAACGGCCGGGGCCGCCACCCCCCACAGGAGAGGCCCCGGCCGTCGCGCGGCACGGGCCGCGCGGCGGCCCGTACTCTCTACAGCGCCGTGGATGCGTTTTCTGTCACACCTCACTCCGTCACGGCTTAGTTCACTCCATCACGGGTTAGTTGCATGCTGTACGAACATGGACGGGGAACGGTTTCAGGCCGTAACGTGCCATTCGCGCCGGGGCGCGGAGGACGGACGACCGCACCCATGAGGGGCCTAGGACCGCAACCACCAATTGAGGAACCACAACGGCGAGCAACCCGGTCCGCGAGAGCGGCGCCGGTTCAGGCGCAAAGAGGGGCGCGCGGGTGCTGGGGGACGACGCGGAGCTGACCGCCGCGGTGCTTGCGGCACAGGACGGGGACGAGACCGCGTTCCGGACTGTGTACCGCGCCGTGCATCCACGGCTGCTCGGATACGTACGGACGCTGGTCGGCGACCCGGACGCGGAGGACGTCACCTCCGAGGCCTGGTTGCAGATCGCCCGGGACCTGGAGAGGTTCAGCGGTGACGCGGACCGGTTCCGGGGCTGGGCGGCCCGGATCGCGCGCAACCGCGCGCTCGATCACATACGCATGCGCGGGCGCCGTCCCGCGATCGGCGGCGACGAGACCGAGCTGACCGGCAAACCCGGCGAGGCCGACACCGCGGGCGAGGCGATCGAGTCCCTGGCCACCGACCGCACCCTTTCTCTGATAGCCCAGCTCCCGCAGGACCAGGCGGAGGCCGTCGTGCTCCGGGTGGTCGTCGGCCTCGACGCCAAGTCCGCCGCGGACACGCTCGGCAAGCGCCCCGGAGCCGTCCGTACGGCGGCGCACCGCGGTCTGAAGCGCCTCGCCGAGCTGCTCGGCGCCGACGACCCGGAATCCCCGGGCGGCCTCGACGGGCTCCCCCCGCAGAGGGACCCGCAAAGAGACCCGCAGCGGGCCCCCCAAAGACCCCCACGAAGAGAGCCGCGCACCCGCGCGGTGACGTCCGCCGGTGTGACGCATCTGCGTTCGCGGACGCAGAAGGACATGTGATGGCCGACGAGCAGTACAGGTGGCTGGACCGGGACGCCGCGGAGCGGCTGCTGCGGGGAGAGTCGCTGGAAGCCGTCGACGCCGACACCCGGAAGCAGGCCGAACAGCTCGCCGAGGCGCTGGGCGCACTGGCCGCCGACCCCCTCCCGAACAGCGCGGAACTCCCGGGCGAGGCCGCCGCGTTGGCCGCGTTCCGCACGGCCCGTCAGGGCAGGAACGGCGAGGAGAAGGTCCTGGGCGGCCGCGGGCGTCCGCACGCCGTCGCCCGCGCCGCGCACTCCGCCGACGCCGGGCTCGTACGCCTCGGGCGCCCCGAGCGGGCCGCCCGCCGTGGTCGGCTGGGCCGTCCCGTGCGCCTGGGGGTGGCGGCGGCGCTGGCCGCCGGGATGATCGGCGGTGTCGCGGCGGCCGCCGGAACCGGAGTGCTGCCGACGCCGTTCGGCGGTGACGAGCCCGGGCCCACCGCGTCGGTGTCGGCCGCCGTGACGCCCGAGCGGCCGCTCGGCTCGTCGTCGCCGGGAGCCATCGGGGACGGCGGCGGATCCGAGGCGCCGACGCCCGACGGCACCAGCGGCGCGCCGGTCCAGGGCGGTTCCTCGCACGACGAGGCGGACAAGGGCTCCGCGGCGAGCGGGCGGCCTGGGGCGGACAGCAGCCGGAACCCGGCACGTTCACGCGAATGGTGGAGCGCTGTGCTCTCGTCCTGCCGCGACGTGCGCGGCGGCAAGGACGTGGGCACCGAGCGGATGCGCAGCCTGGAGGAGGCGGCCGGCGGCGGCCTCCGGGTGCACAAGTACTGCAAGGGCGTCCTCGCCTACGCCGAAGGGCATTCGGGTTCGGGTTCGGGCGCGATCGACCCCGGCGACGACGAGGGCTCCGGCAGGGACAGCGGCAGCGGCAGGGGTGACAGGGACGGCAAGGGCGACGGAGACGGCACGGGCGACGGGGACAACGGAGGCAGGGGAGGTGATGGCGATGGCCATCACATACTCCCCGGCGGCAGCGCCCCCGGCGGCAACGGCCTGATCGTCACCCCGTCCCCGTCCCCGTCCCCGTCGCGGCACGCGCTCACGTCGCTGGTCCCGAGGTCCTAGAAGTCCTAGAAGTCCCAGAGGTCCTAGAAGTCCGAGACGTCACCGACGTCGCCGAGTTCGCCGTCGGCACCCACGGTGACGGCTCCGTCGTACGGCCCGCCGCGCGCGAGTGCGCCCGCCTGAGCTGCGAAGACCCGCTCCGTACCCCAGTTGACCTGCGGTTTCGTTGCCCTCGGACTTTTCTTCCGCGCGGGTGTGACACTTTCGCCCGCGGTGGCGCAGTAATGAGTGAGCCGACTGGTCATCGGCCGTCGCACGGAGCCGGGGTTCCCCCCGTACCCACGGCTCCGTGCATGTTGGCGCGGGCGGGACACGTTCCCCCGGTCCCGCCCGCGCCCCCGCCTCCCCCGTTGCATCCCCCGTCTCTCTCCAAGACGCGTGCGGCCGTGCATTTCTATGCCTGGCGTGACGCAGGTCACACAAAATGGCTTCGTCTCAGTCCCACGTCCCGCACCTCACCAGTAGACGACGACCTTGTCCCCGGTACGGACCTGCGCGAACAGCGCCGCGATCTTCACCTCGTCCCGTACGTTGACGCAGCCGTGCGAGCCGCCCGCGTAGCCGCGGGCCGCGAAGTCGTACGAGTAGTGCACGGCCTGGCCGCCGCTGAAGAACATCGCGTACGGCATGGGTGAGTCGTAGAGCGTCGACACATGGTGACGGGACTTCCAGTAGACGCTGAACACACCTTCACGGGTGGGCGTGTACTGCGCGCCGAAGCGCACCGCCATCGTCGAGACGGTCTTTCCGTCGATCATCCAGCGGAGCGTCCGGCTCGTCTTGCTGATGCACAGCGCCCGGCCCGTCATGCAGCGCGGGTCCGGTGCGGCGGCCGGCTGCCCGCCGAGCGCGTACAGCTCCCACTTCGTCGGCTCGTGCGTCATCCGCACCAGCCGCTGCCAGGTCACGGCGTCCGTCTCGCCGGTCCGCGGCAGCCCGCGTTTGCCCTGGAAGCCCCTGACCGCGGTGACGGTCAGATCGTCGTACGTCCCCGTCGGCCCGTCGAACAGCCAGGCGACCTGCCGCAGCCGGGCCTGCAACTCGCGTACGGCCGTGCCCTTGTCGCCCGCCGACCAGAGGACCTTGGCGGGGGCGGGCGCGGGCACGGGCGTGGAGGTGCCGCTCGGCTTGTCGCCGGCCGGTGTGCGGCTCGCCGTCGGCGGGTGGCTCGCCGTCGGGGTGCGCGGGAGGTCGATGTGCACGGGTGAGCGGTGTTTGCCGTCCGCGTCCACGCCCTGTGCCGTGCAGCCGCAGACCGCGACGAGCGCCACGAGGGCGGCCATCGATCTTCCCGCCATGCCCTTGGTACGCATACCAACCCCCGCTGTCTCAATGGTCATGCCGGTCACCGCCCCCTACTCCGCCCCCTGAAGTGTTCCCCGCGCGTGACCCGTCGCGAACTACGCGGCATGGTTGTGGTCAGGAGCGGCAGATGTGCGGTCAGGGTGGTAGGGCTGCTGTGAGCAAGGTCCCAGCGTGGGGCCCTCCACCGGGCGCACGGGCGCCGCTACAGTCCGTCGCGAGGTCGTCTGTACTGGCGAGTAACCAACGAGTCGGCAAGCAACACGGAGGCACACACCATGGCGCGCGAGTCGGAGTCCGGACTGCCCATCGAGCCGGTCTACGGGCCTGAGGCGCTGGAGGGCTGGGATCCGGCCCAGAAGCTGGGGACGCCCGGCGCGTACCCCTTCACACGTGGTGTGTACCCGTCCATGTACACGGGTCGGCCCTGGACGATGCGGCAGTACGCCGGCTTCGGCACGGCGGTGGAGTCCAACGCGCGCTACAAGCAGCTGATCGCGAACGGCACGATGGGTCTGTCGGTCGCGTTCGACCTCCCCACCCAGATGGGCCACGACTCCGATGCCCCGATCGCGCACGGCGAGGTCGGCAAGGTGGGCGTCGCGATCGACTCGGTCGAGGACATGCGGGTGCTCCTCGGCGGGATCCCGCTGGACAAGGTGTCGACGTCGATGACGATCAACGCTCCGGCCGCGCTGCTCCTGCTCATGTACCAGCTGGTCGGCGAGGAACAGGGCGTTCCGGCGGACCGGCTGACGGGCACGATCCAGAACGACGTCCTCAAGGAGTACATCGCGCGGGGCACGTACATCTTCCCGCCCAAGCCCTCCCTGCGGCTGATCGCCGACATCTTCAAGTACTGCAAGACCGAGATCCCGAAGTGGAACACGATCTCGATCTCCGGCTACCACATGGCGGAGGCGGGCGCGTCCCCGGCGCAGGAGATCGCGTTCACGCTGGCGGACGGCATCGAGTACGTCCGTACGGCCGTGGCCGCGGGCATGGACGTGGACGACTTCGCCCCGCGCCTGTCCTTCTTCTTCGTCTCCCGTACGACGATCCTCGAAGAGGTCGCCAAGTTCCGTGCGGCCAGGCGGATCTGGGCCCGCGTGATGCGCGACGAGTTCGGCGCCAAGAACCCCAAGTCGCTGATGCTGCGCTTCCACACGCAGACGGCCGGCGTGCAGCTGACGGCCCAGCAGCCGGAGGTGAACCTGGTCCGGGTGGCGGTCCAGGGCCTGGCCGCGGTGCTCGGCGGTACGCAGTCGCTGCACACGAACTCGTTCGACGAGGCGATCGCGCTGCCCACGGACAAGTCCGCGCGCCTCGCCCTGCGCACCCAGCAGGTGCTGGCGTACGAGACGGACGTCACGGCGACGGTCGACCCCTTCGCGGGCAGCTACGTCGTCGAGAAGATGACGGACGAGGTGGAGGCCGCGACGGTCGAGCTGATGGCGAAGGTGGAGGAGCTGGGCGGCGCGGTCAACGCGATCGAGCGCGGCTTCCAGAAGGGCGAGATCGAGCGCTCCGCGTACCGCATCGCCCAGGAGACGGACTCGGGCGAGCGGGTGGTGGTCGGCGTCAACCGCTTCCAGCTCGAGGCGGAAGAGCCCTACGAGCCCCTCCGTGTCGACCCGGCCATCGAGGCCCAGCAGGCGGAACGCCTCGCCAAACTCCGCGCCGAGCGCGACCGGTCGGCCGTCGACGCCGCCCTCGCCGACCTGAAGAAGGCGGCCGAGGGCACGGACAACGTCCTCTACCCGATGAAGGACGCCCTGCGCGCCCGCGCCACGGTGGGCGAGGTGTGCAACGCGCTGCGGGAGGTCTGGGGGACCTACGTGCCGTCGGACGCGTTCTGACCTGCGCAATTTCTCCTTATGGGTGATCGGGGGCGGACAACGGACTGACCCGCGACACCCGAAGGCGGAGTGTCGTACGCGCGTGCGACACTCCCTTTCATGTTTGGTGTCACCGATCTCCCCACCTACCTCGCAGGCCTTGTCCTGATCGTCCTGCTCCCCGGTCCGAACTCGCTGTACGTGTTGTCCGTCGCCGCCCGCAAGGGCGTACGCGCCGGATACACGGCAGCCGCGGGCGTCTGGTGCGGTGACACCGTGCTGATGACGCTGTCCGCGGCCGGAGTCGCCTCGCTGCTCCAGGCGAACGCCCTGCTGTTCGGGATCGTGAAGTACGCCGGGGCCGGGTATCTGACCTGGCTCGCGTTCGGCATGCTGCGGGCCGCGTGGGAGATGTGGCGGACCCGCCGGGACCGGGCGGACGCGGCCCGGGCACCCGTCGCGCCGGTCGCCGGAGAGCGGCCCTTCCGGCGGGCGTTCGTCGTCAGCCTCTTCAACCCGAAGGCGATCCTGTTCTTCGTCGCCTTCTTCGTTCAGTTCGTCGACCCGGGGTACGCCTACCCGGCCCTGTCCTTCGTCGTCCTCGGCGCCTTCGCCCAGCTGGCGAGCTTCCTGTACCTCACCGCGCTGATCTTCAGCGGCACGAAGCTGGCGGCCGCCTTCCGCCGACGCAAGCGGCTCTCCGCGGGGGCCACGACCGCCGCGGGCGCCCTCTTCCTGGGCTTCGCCGTGAAGCTGACACTGGCCGGCGCCTAGGCGACAGCCACCCGGGCCGCGTACTCCGTCAGTCCCGCCGCCGTCCTGCCCGCCCAGCCCACATACCCGTCGGGCCGGACGAGGAAGACGCCGGCGCCGTACTCCTCGTACGCCGGAATCCGGACCGTGCGGGCACCGGCGAGCGTCGGCAGTTCCGCCTCCGTGCCGACCGCCAGCAGCGTCCAGTGCGGCCCCCTGAACGCGTCGAACAGCCGTACGTCGCCACGGATCCCGTCCGGCGCGCGGTCGCCCGCATGCAGCGCGTCCCGCGCGAGGCCCGCGCGCGTCTCCACCGCGAGCGAGGACCCCCGGTAGCCGAGCCCGAGCTGCCGGGTCGCCTCCCCGCGCCGCACCTCGCCCCGGTGGACCTGGGTGGACAGCCCGAGCATGTCCGCGGCGACGGGCAGCCGCTCCTCCTCGTACGAGTCGAGGAGGGACACGGGAGCCCCGCCGCGCAGCACCGCGCCCAGCTTCCAGCCCAGGTTGTACGCGTCCTGGACGCTGGTGTTGAGGCCCTGTCCGCCCGCGGGCGAGTGGACGTGCGCGGCGTCGCCCGCGAGGAAGACGCGGCCCGCGCGGAACCGGTCGGCCATCGCGGCCCGCGGCCGGAAGTCGGAGGCCCAGCGCACCTCGGTCACCTCGGCGGGGGCGAGGTGCGAGCGCGTGGCGACGACCTTGCGGATGCCGTCGAGGGACAGGTCGGCATCCGTGCCCTCCGGGAACTGGGCCACGACCTGGAAGTCCTCCGCGCCCGCCAGCGGCCAGATCGCGAGAAAGCCGTCGTCCTCGCGCGGCGGGAAGATGTGCCAGTTGTCGCGGTCCAGACCGGTGATCCGGACGTCCGCCACCAGCATCGGGTTCGGGTCCACCGTCTCCCCGGTCATGCCGATTCCGAGCGCGCGCCGCACGGCGGAGCGGCCCCCGTCGGCGGCGACCGCGTACCGGGCGCGGACAGCGGTGCCCGAAGCGAACTCCGCGGTCACGCCGTCCTCGTCCTGCCGGAGGCCGACGACCTCGCGCCCGAAGCCGACCCGCCCGCCGAGCTCCTCCAGCCGCGCGAACAGGATCTCCTGAGTGCGCCACTGCGGGACCATCCACGGCTCGGCGTACGGCGAGTCGTCGCTCGCCTCGGCCGGGTCGAACAGCTGATGCTCACCCACGCGCTCGCCGTCCTGCCAGATCATCCCGACGGGGTAGGAGCCACCGGCGGCGCGGATCGCGTCCAGCACACCGAGATCGTCGAACACCTCCATCGTGCGCGGCTGGATCCCCTTGCCGCGGGACCCGGGGAACAGGCCTTCGGCCCGCTCGACGACGAGGGCGCGCACCCCGCGCCGGGCCAGGTCGACGCCGAGGGCGAGTCCGGTGGGACCGGCACCGACGATCAGTACGTCCGTGTTCACGACAGTCTCCTTAACGCCGTTAAGTCGCATGTCCGGAGGATGCCCTTAACGGCGTTAAACTGTCAAGCGTGGTTACCCAGAGATCCCCCAAGCTGGACAAGAAGCAGGTCGTCGAGACCGCCCTGCGGCTGCTCAACGAGGCCGGCCTCGACGGGCTCACCCTCCGGGCCATCGCCAAGGAGCTGAACGTCCAGGCACCGGCCCTGTACTGGCACTTCAAGAACAAGCAGGCGCTGCTCGACGAGATGGCGACGGAGATGTACCGCCGCATGACCGAGGGCGCGCACCTCGCCCCGGGCGCCTCCTGGCAGGAGCGGCTGCTCCACGGCAACCGCGCGCTGCGCACCGCCCTGCTCGGCTACCGCGACGGTGCCAAGGTCTTCAGCGGCTCCCGCTTCACCGGCACCGAACACGCGGTCCAGCTGGAAGCGAGCCTGCGCTCCCTGGTCGAAGCGGGCTTCGACCTCCCCCAGGCCGTGCGCGCCACCTCCACGGCCTACTTCTTCACCCTCGGCTTCGTCACCGAGGAACAGGGCGTCGAGCCGCTGCCGGGGGAGCGCCGCGAGGGCTACGACGTCGACGAGCGCGCCGCGCGCATGGCCGACTTCCCCCTCGCGGCGGCCGCGGGCGCCGAGATCTTCCAGAACTACGAGGAGGGCTTCGAGGAAGGGCTGCGCCTGGTGATCGCGGGGATCGAGGCGCGGTACGGGATCAGGTGAACGCCGGGCCCCGGATCCGGAGGGGCCGCCTCCGACACGGAGTCGGCCCCCAGTCCGGTGGGGAGCCTCGGTCCTAGGTCCGTCCGCCGCCCGGTGCTACGGCCGCGGCCTCGACAGCGCCCCACGCAGCTTCGGGGCCAGCCGCTCCTCCACATACCGGTTCAGCAGCCAGGCCAGCAGCAGCATGGTCGCGACCGTCAACAGGAACGTCCCGTACGACGGAATCCCCAGGTCCCGGTGGTAGACCTTGATGGCGACCCACCCCAGGTGCTCGTGCACCAGGTAGAACGGGTACGTCAGGGCGCCCGCCACCGTCAGCCAGCGCCAGTTCACCCGATTCAGCCAGCCGAGCGCGATGGCCGCGACCGCCAGGTACCCCAGCGTGACGATCAGGACGATGCCGTACGCCGGCCGGTACGAGAAGAAGTCCGGGTTCGGCGCGTGCCACAGGCCGCGCACCGCGTAGTGCTGCCCGATCAGCCAGCTCACGCCCACGATGCCCCAGGCGTACGCGTCCCGCCGGTCGCGGTGGACCAGGTAGAGCCCGATGCCGCCGACGAAGAACGGCGCGTACTCCGGCATCAGCACGAGGTTCAGCAGCGGCTCGTCCGCCGCCTGCGCGATCGCCGCCGCCATCGTCCAGCTCGCGCAGAACAGGATCACCCGCTGCCGGGTCGCGCCCGGCAGCACGATGCACAGGGCGAACAGCGCGTAGAACCGGATCTCCGCCCACAGCGTCCAGCAGACCCCCAGCACCCGGTCCACGCCCAGGGGTTGCTGGAGCATCGTCAGGTTGACCAGCGCGTCGCTCGGCGACACCGCCTTGTAGGCGACCGTCGGCAGCGCGAACACCGCCGTCACGATGATCACCGCCGCCCAGTAGGAGGGCAGCAGGCGGGACGCGCGCGAGGCGAAGAACGAGCGCAGCGGCCGGCCCCAGCCGCTCATGCAGATCACGAAGCCGCTGATCACGAAGAAGATCTGCACACCCAGACAGCCGTACGCGAACCACGAGTGCAGGGTGGGGAACTGGTGCCGCGGGGAGCCGCCCCAGGCCGCGGTGACGTCGCCGTCCCGGCCGCCGTAGTGGTACGCGGCGACCATCAGCGCGGCGACGAGCCGCAGCCCGTCGAGCGCACGCAGCCGCGGCGCGTGCGCCTTGGGAACGATCCGCGGGGGGACACCCGCGGCGCCCTGCCCGGCCTCGGGCGCCGTCGCAGCGGGCTTCTCGAGCGGTGTGGGCACCGGCGTGTTCGGCTCTGTCTCCACGGGCGCGTTCATCCGAGCGTCGCCCGCTTCAGCGAACGGGCACGGCGCGCCACCCGGCGCACCGTGGCGTTGCGCGGGATGAAGGCCAGCTGGGCCGGTACGGCGCCCGGAAGCGCCAGCGAGGTGAGGCGACGCCGCTTGAAGTAGCGCCAGGTGTGCGGGGTCAGCTGCCGCGTCAGATAGCGCTCCGCCGCCGGGCGCAGGCCGGGGCAGATCTTCGGCTGCATCGCGTAGCCGACGGCTCGTACGAGGCTGGTGAGGTCCTCGACGTCCAGGCCCTGTCGCTGCTCGGTCACCGCCGCGCGGTCCGTCAGCAGGGGCAGCAGCGCGTCGACGATGGTGACGGGGACACGGTTGCTGTTCTCGTACGGCGTCAGCCGGTCGAGGAGGGACTCGGTGCCGATGCGGGCGACCGGCAGGCCGTACAGCGCGGACGCGGTGAGCAGCGCGGTGGAGAAGCAGCCGACGACCAGCGCGGGGCGCATCCGCTGGTAGAGGACCTCGGCGAGGACCGGGGTGTCGAGCACCGTCAGGTCGGCGCCCAGCTTCTCGGCCTCCTTCTCCAGCAGACGCGACCAGCGGGCCGGTGCGGTCGGGTGCGGCTTGAAGACCACCCGCGTGTGACCGAGCTCGATCGCGCCCTTCAGCATCCGCACATGGAGGTTCTCCTCCTCCTCGGCGGTCAGGATGCCTAGGGCGGAGAGGTACTGGCCGAGCAGGAGGGCGGGTTCGTCGATGGCCGGCAAGGTGTCGCCGGTGTCCACGAGTTCGCCGAGCACCTTCGAGAACGCGTCCGTCGGCACGATCTCGGGCTCGACGCCGAACTCGGTGAGCAGCAGGGGCTCGAGGCCCGGCACCAGGTCCAGGTGGAGCAGCCGGGTCACCCGCGTGCCGACCAGCGGGTCGATCTTGTTGCGGGTGGGGCCGTAGCTCATCAGGCCGTCCGCGTAGACGGTGACGGGCGCGCCGGTGAAGATCTGCGCGATGCCGAGCGCGGGGTTGACCTGGATCGACTCGACGGCCAGTGCCACGTCGTCGTCGCCGAGCCGCCAGGCGAGCCGCAGATGCCGCTCCCACAGCGGCACGTCATCGAGCCGCGGGGCCCAGCCGCCCGGATGGAAGGGGGAGATGGTCTCGTTCCACGAGATCACGTCGTCGAAGCGGCCGCGCAGGTGGTCGAAGCCGGGCATCTCGTCCAGGGCGGGCGTCGTCTCGGGCGTCGCCGCGTTGTTCGAGACGAGCAGGATACGGCGGTCGGCGGGGGCGAAGCACTCGGTGTCCAGCGCCGCGGCGAGCGTCGCCGCGCCGTACAGCGTCGACGCGAGGAAGATCTGGGTGGTCACGCGGGCACCCCCGCGGCGGTCGCGGGACGGCGGCGCAGCCGGCGCAGGCGTGAGGCGCGCTGGATGTCCATCGAGTCCAGTGCCTCTTCGAGCACGTCCTGCGGCATACGGCGCAGTGCGACGGCGCTCATCGACTTCAGTTTCCGTGCCACCGGTGGCTCGAACCTTTCGATGGATCCCAGATGGTGGGAAATGATTGCGCAATATGTGCGAACTGCCTTGGGGAGCAATTTATCCGCGTCACGGTCCTTCGCGGTTTCGGCCACCACCTGGTCGAACGCGCGAATGAAATCCAGCTGCCGTACGTCGCCGATCTGGGTCAGCGAGGAGGCGACACCGCGCCGGTAGAAGACGCCCAGCAGTCCCACCGTGGCGAAGGATTCGGCCTCCCGGTGCAGCTTCCAGATCCACGGCCGGTCCTCGGCGGTGCGCAGCCCGTCGGTGAAGTGGAGCAGCCCGCGGTCGACGAGCCGGCGGTGGTAGATGCCCGCCCAGGCGTACGCGTAGTCGACGGAGGTGGACCGGTCGGCGGGCAGGATCGCGTCGCGCGGGTTCATCACCACACCGCGCCGGCCGTGCGGCACCCGGTTGACGGTGCGGGCCCGCGCGGTGCACTGGACATGATCAGTACGAACGAAGTCGCACCCCAACTCCTCGATGGCGGACAGGAGTTGGGGGAAATAGCCGGGAGCGAGCCAGTCGTCCCCGTCGAGGAACGTCAGGTACTCGCCGCGCGCGGTGTCTATCCCGGTGTTGCGTGCGGTCGCGAGCCCTCCGTTCTTCTCGTGTCTGACATGCACCGCGCCCGGGAGCTCGCGCTCCGCACGCGCGAGGATGTCCGGGGTTTCGTCGCGCGAGCAGTCGTCGACGAGAATGAATTCGAAGTCGTCGCCCGCGTTCGCACGCAGGCTCTTCAGGGTGTCGGGCGCGTATTGCTGCACGTTGTAGAACGGCACGATGACGGAGAGCTTGACCACCCGAGTGACGTTAGGCGGCGGCCCGGCATTCGTCTTGACCGGTGGTGAGATGTCAGGTGAACGACGCGTGGCGAAGCCGTGAACCGAGCCGATTTCCGCGCGCGACACGCCCCGAATCCCCAATCGGCGATGTGCTGTTAACCCGTTGTTGCATTCCGGTTGGGCCGCGGATCGGAATCACTTCCTAGCGTTTTCGACGTGCCAGCAAGTACTACGAAGTCCCTGCGGGTCGCCGTCCTGGCCGATTCCGATACCCGGTGGAAATGGGGCGCGCTCACCGCGAACCGCGTATCACCGAATGAATCGGACATTCGGCTCGACGGCTTCCTGCTGCGGGGCCGTGCCACCCCCACCCCCCGCCAGCTCGAAGAGGTCGGCGTCCGCGCGGACTCCCTGCGCGAGGTCACCGCCGTCGAGTTCCTGCGCCATATGAAGGGGGAGACGTACGACATCGTCGTGCTCGCCCTCGTCGGCGGCGCCGTCCAGGCGGTGCTGCACGGACTCGGGCACGCCCGGCAGGGACACGAGAAGCGGCCCGTGGTCGTCACCGGCTATGTCGGCGTCGTCTACGAGAAGCTCGCCGACGGCCTCCTGCTGCGCCACGGCGCGGACCTCGTCCTCGCCAACTCCCGTCAGGACGCGGAGCGTTTCAGGGCCGTGTTCGAGGGAGTGGGCGCCGACGCCTCGGCGGTGACCGAGGTGGCGCTGCCCTTCCTCGGCGGGCGGCCCTACGCCGGGAACGACCCGTCCGCACAGCGGGGGAGCAGGCCCTACACGGTGGTCTTCGCCGCGCAGCCCTCCGTACCGGAGAGGCGGGGGGACCGTACGTACCTGCTGAACCGGCTGGTCCAGCACGCCCGCCTGCACCCGGACCGCGAGGTGCTGCTCAAGCTGCGCTCCAAGCCGGGCGAGCACACCACGCACATCGAGGAGCTGCCCTACCAGAAGCTGGCGCAGCGGCTTCCCGACGGTCTCCCGGCCAACTTCCGTCTGGTGTACGGAAACATGGGCGAGGTCCTCGACCGCTCCGACCTGCTCGTCACGGTCAGCTCCACGGCGGCCCTGGAGTCCCTGCACCGCGGCATCCCCACCGTCGTCCTGACGGACCTCGGGGTGCGCGAGGCGCTCGGCAACCACCACTTCGTGGGCTCCGGCTGCCTGGCCTCCTGGGACCAGCTCGACGCCGGCCACCGACCGCTGCCCGACCCCACGTGGGTGGCCCGGCAGGGCGTCGCCGCTGGGGGCACCCCCTCTGGGGGAGGGTCGTACGAGACGGCCTTCGACGCGGCACGCGAACGGATCGCCGGGCTGCTGGCCGCCGGCGAACTCCCCCCGCTGGCGCCCTACTACACACCCGTCACCGCGCCCGGCTACCTCCCCGGCATCCTCGCCCGCCACCACCTCGCCCCGGACGGCAGCCCGCTGCCCGGAGCGCCCGCCGCCGACAAGGAGCCCAGCCCCGTACGGCAGATGGTGCGCCGGGCGGCCCGCGGCGCCTACCGCCACGGAGTGCAGCGCGTGGCGCCCGTCATCCGGCGGATGGGGGAGCTGTGAGCACACCTATCCCTTCCCAAGGAGTACAGCGAATGTCCCACTCGGAAGCGGGCCAAGCGGCTTCGGTGCGCCGTGTGCTCGCGGTGATCCCCGCGCGCGGCGGCTCCAAGGGCGTGCCCGCGAAGAACCTGCTGCCGGTCGGCGGCGTACCGCTGGTGGCCCGCGCCGTCCGCGAGTGCCGGGCGACCCGGCTCGTCACGGACGTCGTCGTCTCCACGGACGACCACGCCATCGCCGCCGCGGCCCGCGAGGCCGGCGCCGAGGTCGTGCTGCGGCCCGCCGCCATCGCCGGCGACACCGCCACCTCCGAGGCCGCCGTCCTGCACGCCATGGACACCCATGAGGCCCTGCACGGCGCGGCGGTCGACGTGGTCCTGCTGGTGCAGTGCACCAGCCCCTTCATCGTCCGCGAGGACGTGGACGGAGTCGTCCACGCCATCGTCGGCAAGGGCGCGGACACGGCGCTGACCGTGGCCCCCTTCCACGGCTTCGTGTGGCGCGACGCCGACGACGCCCCCGGGGCGCTCGGCGCCGAGCGCGCCGCCGTCGAGGGCGGCACGGACACCCTGGTCACCGGCACCGCCACCAGCGGCGGCTACGGCATCAACCATGACAAGTCCTTCCGCCCGCGCCGTCAGGACCGCCCCCAGGACCTCCTGGAGACGGGCGCCGTCTACGGCATGGACGCGACGGGCTTCCGCGAGGCCAGGCACCGCTTCTTCGGCCGCACCGAGCTGGTCCGCACCGACCCGGCCCGGGTCCTGGAGATCGACGACCCCCACGACCTCGCCCGCGCCCGGGCCCTCGCGCCGCTCTTCGACGCGAACCGGCCCGGCGCCCTCCCGACCGCCGAAGACATCGACGCGGTCGTCCTCGACTTCGACGGCACCCAGACCGACGACAGGGTGCTGATCGACTCCGACGGACGGGAGTTCGTCTCCGTGCACCGCGGGGACGGCCTCGGTATCGCGGCCCTCCGCAAGAGCGGCCTGACGATGCTCATCCTGTCCACGGAACAGAACCCGGTCGTCGCCGCCCGGGCCCGGAAGCTCAAGATTCCGGTCCTGCACGGCATCGACCGGAAAGACCTCGCACTGAAGCAGTGGTGCGAGGAGCAGGGCATCGCGCCCGAGCGCGTGCTCTACGTCGGCAACGACGTCAACGACCTCCCGTGCTTCGCCCTCGTGGGCTGGCCGGTGGCGGTCGCGAGCGCCCACGACGTCGTGCGCGGCGCCGCACGCGCGGTCACCACCGTCCCCGGCGGCGACGGCGCGATCCGAGAGATCGCCAGCTGGATCCTCGGCCCCTCTCTCGACTCCCTCGACAAGTAAGGAACGTTTCACCATGAGCAACTCCCGTCTGCGCAGCTTCGGTTCCAAGACCGCCGGCCCGGGCCACCCCGTCTACGTCGTCGGCGAGATCGGCATCAACCACAACGGTGAGCTCGAGAACGCCTTCAAGCTGATCGACGCCGCCGCCGAGGCCGGCTGCGACGCCGTCAAGTTCCAGAAGCGCACCCCGGAGATCTGCACCCCGCGCGACCAGTGGGACATCGAGCGCGACACCCCCTGGGGCCGCATGACCTACATCGACTACCGCCACCGCGTGGAGTTCGGTGAGGACGAGTACCGCCAGATCGACGAGTACGCCAAGAGCAAGAACATCGACTGGTTCGCCTCCCCGTGGGACACCGAGGCCGTCGCCTTCCTGGAGAAGTTCGACATCCCCGCCCACAAGGTGGCCTCCGCGTCCCTGACCGACGACGAGCTGCTCCGCGCCCTGCGCGGTACGGGCCGCACGGTCATCCTCTCCACGGGCATGTCGACCCCGAAGCAGATCCGTCACGCGGTAGAGGTCCTCGGCTCGGACAACATCCTGCTCTGCCACGCCACCTCGACGTACCCGGCGAAGGCCGAGGAGCTCAACCTCCGCGTCATCAACACCCTCCAGGCCGAGTACCCGAACGTCCCGATCGGCTACTCCGGCCACGAGACGGGCCTGCAGACCACGCTCGCCGCGGTCGCCCTCGGCGCCACGTTCGTCGAGCGCCACATCACCCTCGACCGCGCCATGTGGGGCTCCGACCAGGCCGCCTCCGTCGAGCCGCAGGGCCTCACGCGCCTGGTCCGTGACATCCGCACCATCGAGGCCTCCCTCGGCGACGGCGTCAAGAAGGTCTACGAGTCCGAGCTCGGCCCCATGAAGAAGCTGCGCCGGGTCCCGGGCGTCGTCGCCGAGGCGGAGATCGCGGCGGCGGCGGGCGAGCCGGTAGCGGTTTGAGCCACTTACGGGACGGTCGTACGCCGATGAGCCCCCGCGCCGGATCCGCCGGCCCCCACACTCTCGCCTTCGTCGAGAGTCCGGTACAGCTGTTGAACGTCCTCGAATGGGCGTACACGAACGCGCTGCACGACCCCGGCGCGGGGCTCACGCTCGTCGTCCTCTCTCCCACGGACCCGATGACCCGCGGCCAGCTGCGCCGTATGGCCGAACTGGCCCGCGACGAGGGGTACGAGGTCCGCTGGGAGGAGGCGCGGGGCGGTCCGACGGCGCCGTTCCACACGATCGGCGGTCTGGCGGGCGTGCTGCGCCGGGCGGACCGGATCGTCATGGGAGACCCCTTCTCCCGCTACGTACAACTGCTGCTGACGATCACCCGCGCCCGTGAACTGGTCGTCGTGGACGACGGCACGGCGACGATGGAGTTCGTCGCCCAGCTCGCCCGCGGCGAACGTCTGGTGCGCTGGCACCGCAAGGGCGGCCGACCGGGCCCGCGCGACCTGCTCTTCGCCCCGGTGTCGTCGTCGGCGCGCCGCCGGCTGACGCCGAGCGCGCACCGCACCGTCGAGGTGTTCTCGTCGATGCCGATCGACTCGGCGCCCGAGGGCGTCAAGGTCACGCGGAACGACTTCTCCTGGACCCGCGTCCGCTTCGGCCCGCCGCGCCTGACCAAGGGCGCCGACCTGGTGGGCACGTCCCTGGTGGAGACGGGCGTGGTGGACGGCGACCGCTATCTGGAGGCGGTACGGGCCCTGGCCAAGGCGCACGGCGCGACGCGCTACTTCGCCCACCGCCGCGAGAGCACGGACAAACTCCGCCGACTGGCCGCGGAGACAGGCCTGGAGATCGTCCGCCCCGACCTTCCCCTGGAGCTGATCGCCCGCCGTGGCCCGATCGGCCGTACGATCCTGAGCTTCCCCTCGACGGTGGTCCACACGCTGCCGCTGGCGCTGGCCGGCACGGAGGTCCGCGTCGCGGTCTGCGACATCGACCCGACATGGCTGACGGAGAACGCGTCACCGCGGGCACAGGGGTTCCTGTCGGGGGTGACGGGGACGGCGCGGGACGTGCACCGGCTGTCGGCGGTGCGCATGGCGTAGGGGTGGGTGCCCCTTTCCGGGCGGCCGTCCGTCCGACGCGCGTGCGTGCGTCGGGAAACCCGCCACCGCCATTTGTGGGACCGTAGAGCGCGGGGAATGGGCTCAGGCACTCCGAGCGTTTCCCCGACGGACGCGCTCGGGCACCCCGGGCCTTCCCATGGGTTCCGCCGGCAGCCCCGGCGGCGTGGATCACGAGCCCGGCCACCACACCGGACCACGATCCGTCGTCCGGAAAGGCGGGCGAGCTTACCCATCCCGACCGATATGTATGCGTCGGGCGGCCAGTTTTCTTCCCCTAACGGGCTGAAGTTTTGTTGATCGTGGGTCGCGTGGCCGCACCGTCGCCCTACCCTTCAAAGGGTGAACCAACTGATGTCCCGAGAGTCCGAGGCCGATTTCCCCGGGGACGCAGAGCTCCCCGGCGCGCTGCCCGAGGCACTGCGCGCCGAACTCGTGGCGTTCCGCCGCGACGTGCACATGCACCCGGAGCTCGGCAACCAGGAGTTCCGCACCACCGCGGCCCTCAAGGCACGCCTGGAGAAGGCCGACCTCCACCCCCGCGTGCTCGACACCGGGACCGGGCTCATCTGTGACATCGGGAACACCGCCGAGACCGGCGACGGGGCGCAGGCCGCCGACGCCGGCCCGAGGCCCATGCTCGCCCTGCGCGCCGACATCGACGCCCTCCCCATCCCGGACGCCAAGGTCGACTGCGCGTACCGCTCCACGGTGCCGGACCGCGCCCACGCCTGCGGCCACGACGTCCACACCACCGTGGTCCTCGGCGCCGGGCTCGTCCTCGCCGAGCTGCACAGCCAGGGGCGTCTCCCGTACCCCGTGCGGCTGATCTTCCAGCCCGCCGAGGAGGTCCTGCCCGGAGGCGCGGTCGACGCCATCGCGTCGGGTGCGCTGGAGGGTGTGGGGCGGATCATCGGCGTGCACTGCGACCCCCGGGTCGACGCCGGGCGCATCGGGCTGCGGCACGGCCCCATCACCTCCGCCTGCGACCGGCTCGAAGTGGCGCTCAACGGCCCCGGCGGCCACACCGCGCGCCCCCACCTCACCACCGACCTCGTCACCGCCGCCGCCCGCGTCGCCACCGATGTGCCGGCCCTGGTCGCCCGGCGCGTCGACGCGCGCAGCGGACTCGCGCTGACCTGGGGACGTATCGAGTCCGGCCACGCCTGCAACGTCATCCCGCAGCGCGCGGAGCTGTCCGGGACCGTGCGCTGCCTGGACCTCAACGCCTGGCGGGCGGCACCCGACCTCGTGCACGCGGCCATCGACGAGATCGCCGGTCTCTACCGCGCCAAGACCGAGATCAACTACGTCCGCGGGGTGCCCCCGGTCGTCAACGACCCGGCCGTCTCCGACCTGCTGCACGACGCCATGACCGCCCGCCGCGGCCCGGACTCCGTCGAGGACACCGAGCAGAGCCTCGGCGGCGAGGACTTCTCCTGGTATCTGGAGCACGTGCCCGGCGCCATGGCCCGCCTGGGCGTCCGCAAGCCGGGCGAGCGCGTCGTCCGTGATCTCCACCAGGGCGACTTCGACGTGGACGAGCACGCCATCACGGTCGGCGTCGAGCTCTTCACCGCGGCCGCCCTCCTGGACGCCGCACGGTAAGGCGGAGAGGCTGAGGGGTGCCCCCTTCGGTACCCCTTCGTCCGCTTGCGTCACCCCGCCGTAACCACCGGCGCGCAAACGTAACCCGGTGTCGGCACGAATCGATAACGGCCACGAGAAACCCCGTTCCTCTCCCCTTCTACGCGCGTTACTGTGCGCCGAAATCGCTGCGGTCGCGGCGCATTTGGGGATGCGGACCGGTGACGGGCCGTGGGGACGAAGGGTGCTAGCTGTGCGTCTGATATCTCGGAGGACGAGATTCTCCCGAGCCGCGGTGACCGTCGCGGTCGTCGCCCTCGCGGCAGCCGGTTGCGGTAAGTCCAGCAACGAGGCCGACAGCGGTTCGGACAAGAGCTCGTCCGGCTACACCGGCAAGGGCATCGGTCTCGCGTACGACATCGGCGGCAAAGGCGACCAGTCCTTCAACGACGCCGCGTACGCCGGATTCGAGAAGGCCGAGAAGGAGTTCAAGATCGGCGGCCGGGACATCGAGCCGCAGGACGGCGAGTCGAACGCCGACAAGGTCCAGCGTCTGGAGCAGCTCGCCAAGGCCGGCTACAACCCGGTCATCGGTGTCGGCTTCGCCTACGCCCCCGCCGTCAAGGAAGCCGCCGCGAAGTACCCGAAGACCACCTTCGGCATCATCGACGACGAGCAGGTCAAGGCGGACAACGTCGCGGACCTCGTCTTCCACGAGGAGGAGGCCTCCTACCTCGCCGGCGTCACCGCCGCCAAGACCACCAAGTCGAACGTCGTCGGCTTCATCGGCGGCGTGGACGTCCCGCTGATCCACAAGTTCGAGGCGGGCTTCGCGCAGGGCGTCAAGGACACCAAGAAGGGTGTCACGGTCAAGTCGCAGTACCTGACCGAGACCGCCGCCGAGGGCGGGTTCTCCAGCCCGGACAAGGGCGAGGCCGCGGCCGAGGGCCAGATCGGCGCCAAGGCCGACGTCGTCTACGCCGCCGCGGGCCTGTCCGGTCAGGGCGTCATCCAGGCCGCCGCCGAGCACAAGGTGTGGGCGATCGGTGTCGACTCCGACCAGTACAAGCAGGACGCGCTGGCCAAGTACAAGAACTCCATCCTCACCTCGGCGATGAAGGACGTGGCCGGCGCGGTGTACAACCTGTCCAAGTCGGTGCACGACGGCAAGCCGCTGACCGGTGTGGTCCGCGCCAACCTCAACACCGGCGGTGTCGGCTTGGCCGACTCCAACCCGACCTTCAAGGACATCACCGACCTGCACGCCGCGCTCAACAAGGCCAAGGCGGACATCATGGACGGACCTGCCAGCATGCACACTAGGTGACTGCCCGTTATTATACAGCACCAGCGACGTGCGAAAACCCTCGCACTTACCCAACTTAGTGCCCTTCCATGCGACTTCTTCCCGACCCCGCCCATGCGGCCGTTCCGCCCCGTCCCCGTTGCCTCCCGCAAGCGGCGCGCAGCGTTCCGTAATCTGTGGGGCATCTGTGGCCACAGCTCGGTAACGGACCGGACAGAAGGGGTTTTCCGTCTCGTCTACGCGCGTTACGCTGCGGCGGAACCAGCGCCTGGTTTGGGCGCTTGCACAAAGGAGTCACGTTCCATGCGCCGGGTGTCCCGAATCGCGGTTGCGGGCGTTGCGACCGCTACCCTCGCCGTCTCTGTTGCCGCCTGCGGCAACTCGTCCAGCGAGTCCTCGTCCAGCAGCAGCAGCGGCGGCACGGCCAAGGGCGTTGCCCTCGCCTACGACGTCGGCGGCAAGGGCGACCAGTCCTTCAATGACGCTGCCACCACCGGTATGGAGAAGGCCGGCAAGGAGTTCAAGACCGCCACCACGGCCGTCGAGCCGCAGGACGGCGAGTCCGACGCCGACAAGGTGCAGCGTCTGGAGCAGCTCGCCAAGTCCGGCTACAACCCGGTGATCGGTGTCGGCTTCGCCTACGCCCCCGCCGTCAAGGAAGCCGCCGCGAAGTACCCGAAGACCACCTTCGGCATCATCGACGACGAGCAGGTCAAGGCGGACAACGTCGCGGACCTCGTCTTCCACGAGGAGGAGGCCTCCTACCTCGCCGGCGTCACCGCCGCCAAGACCACCAAGTCGAACGTCGTCGGCTTCATCGGCGGCGTGGACGTCCCGCTGATCCACAAGTTCGAGGCGGGCTTCGCGCAGGGCGTCAAGGACACCAAGAAGGGTGTCACGGTCAAGTCGCAGTACCTGACCGAGACCGCCGCCGAGGGCGGGTTCTCCAGCCCGGACAAGGGCGAGGCCGCGGCCGAGGGCCAGATCGGCGCCAAGGCCGACGTCGTCTACGCCGCCGCGGGCCTGTCCGGCCAGGGCGTCATCAAGGCCGCCGCCGCGCACAAGGTGTCGGCGATCGGTGTCGACTCCGACCAGTACAAGCAGGACGCGCTGGCGAAGTACAAGAACTCCATCCTCACCTCGGCGATGAAGGACGTGGCCGGCGCGGTGTACAACCTCGCCAAGTCGGTGCACGACGGCAAGCCGGAGACCGGTGTGGTCCGCGCCAGCCTCAGCACCGGCGGTGTCGGCCTGGCCGACTCCAACCCGACCTTCAAGAACAACGCCGCCCTGCAGGCCGCGCTCAAGAAGGCCGAGGCGGGCATCAAGGACGGTTCGATCAAGGTCAAGACCAACTGACCTCAGTCGCGGGCCTTGGCCTGAGAGGCGCTGTAATGGCAGCGTTACGGCCACGGAACGGGGTGCGGCGAGGATGTCCTCTTCGCGCCCCGTTCGCGCGGCACAATGCTCGGAACGATCGGAACCGATCAGGTCCGAGCACTATTTAAGGCAGGGGCGCTACGCGCGTAGATCGGCCCCTTTTCCAAGGAGAGTGCGCCATCGACGCGTCCAGCAGCCCTCCGCTCACCGCGCAGTCGACCGCGGTCGAGCTGGCGGGGATCACCAAGCGTTTCCCCGGTGTGGTGGCCAACCACGACATCCACCTGACTGTCCGGAAGGGCACGGTCCACGCCCTCGTCGGTGAGAACGGCGCCGGGAAGTCGACACTGATGAAGATCCTCTACGGCATGCAGAAGCCGGACGAGGGCACGATCGCCGTCGACGGTGAGCAGGTCGCCTTCCACAGCCCCGCCGACGCCATCGCCCGCGGCATCGGCATGGTGCACCAGCACTTCATGCTCGCCGACAACCTCACGGTCCTGGAGAACGTCGTCCTGGGCAGCGAGAAGCTGTACGGCATCGGCGGCGGCGCCCGTAAGAAGATCCGCGAGATCTCCGACCGCTACGGGCTGAACGTGCGCCCCGACGTCCTCGTCGAGGACCTCGGTGTCGCCGACCGCCAGCGCGTGGAGATCCTCAAGGTCCTCTTCCGCGGCGCCCGCATCCTGATCCTGGACGAGCCCACCGCCGTACTCGTGCCGCAGGAGGTCGACGCACTCTTCGACAACCTGCGCGAGCTCAAGTCCGAGGGCCTCGCCGTCATCTTCATCTCGCACAAGCTGGGCGAGGTGCTGTCGGTCGCCGACGACATCACCGTCATCCGCCGCGGCACGACGGTCGGCACCGCCGTTCCGTCCGAGACCACCCCCCGCCAGCTCGCCGAGCTGATGGTGGGCAGCGAGCTGCCGACGCCGGAGACCGCCGAGTCCACCGTCACGGACAAGCCCGTCATCCAGGTCAAGGGCCTCACGGTCTTCGCCGGCGGTGCCGCCTCCCTCGGCGAGTTCGACGAACCGTCGGCCACCGGTCTGCTCACGGAGGACACGGCCGAGACCGCCGGCGGGGTGCGGCGCGTCCTCGACGACGTCACCTTCACCATCCACGCGGGCGAGGTCATGGGCATCGCCGGTGTCGAGGGCAACGGCCAGACCGAGCTCATCGACGCGCTGATCGGCCTCAAGCACGCCGACTCCGGCTCGATCGGCTTCCTGGGCGAGGACATCACGTCGTGGCCCACCCGCAAGCGCCGCGAGCAGGGCGTCGGTTACATCCCCGAGGACCGCCACCGCCACGGCCTGCTCCTGGAGTCCCCGCTCTGGGAGAACCGCATCCTCGGCCACGTCACCGAGCGGCCCAACGCGAAGGGCTTCTGGCTCGACATCAAGGGCGCCCAGGACGACACGCGCCGGATCGTCGAGGAGTACGACGTCCGTACCCCGGGCATCGACGTCACCGCCGCCTCCCTGTCCGGCGGCAACCAGCAGAAGCTGATCGTCGGCCGCGAGATGAGCCACAACCCGCGCTTCCTGATCGCCGCCCACCCCACCCGCGGTGTGGACGTCGGCGCGCAGGCCGCGATCTGGGACCAGATCCGCGAGGCCCGCCGCGAGGGCCTGGCCGTCCTGCTCATCTCGGCCGACCTGGACGAGCTGATCGGCCTCTCGGACACCCTCAGGGTGATCTACAACGGCAGGCTGGTCGCCGACGCCGATCCCGCCACCATCACGCCCGAAGAGCTGGGCTCGGCCATGACCGGCGCCGCCTCCGGCCACCTTGAGCACGCCGAGTCCGCAGCGGACTTGGGGGAGGACGAGACCCGATGAAGAAGTTCGACAAGGAGCGCGTGCTCCTTGCGGTGGCCGGCCCGGCCATCGCGCTCGTCGCGGCGATCGCCCTGACATCGATCGTGCTGCTCGCCTCGGGCCGCAGCCCGTTCGAGCCGTACTCCCTGATGCTCGAGCAGGCGACGTTCTCCGACGTCCAGGTGCTGATCATCAACCAGGCGTCGATGTACTACATCGCCGCGCTCGCGGTGGCCCTCGGCTTCCGCATGAACCTGTTCAACATCGGCGTCGACGGCCAGTACCGCCTCGGCGCGGTGATGACGGCGGTGGTCGGCGCGCACATCGCGCTGCCGTCCTTCCTCCAGATCCCGCTCCTCATGCTGGTCGCCATGCTCACCGGCGCCTTCTGGGCCGGCATCGCCGGTGTCCTCAAGGTCACCCGGGGAGTGAGCGAGGTCGTCGCGACGATCATGCTCAACGCGATCGCCACCAGCCTCATCGGCTACCTCATGCTCAGCGACAACTTCGGTGTGCAGGTCGGCAACAACAACACCACCGGCATCATGAAGGAGTCCGGCTGGATCCCCGGCATCAACCTCGGCGCGGACGTCGGCGAGATCTACGGCCTGGTCTTCCTCGCGGTCGTCCTGGGCATCCTGTACTGGATCGTGCTCAACCGCACCCGCTTCGGCTTCGACCTGCGCGCCAGCGGCGCCTCCGAGTCCGCCGCCGCGGCCTCCGGCGTCGACGCCAAGCGCATGGTGCTCATCGCGATGCTGATCTCCGGCGCCGTCTCGGGCCTGGCCGGTCTGCCGCTGCTGCTCGGCGACGTCCACACCTACAGCCTGAGCTTCCCGGCCGGCCTCGGCTTCACCGCCATCGGCATCGCGCTGCTCGGCCGCAACCACCCGGGCGGCATCGCCCTCGCCGCCCTCCTGTGGGCCTTCCTCGACAAGGCGTCCCCGGCCCTCGACTACGCCACCCCGGTGGCGTACGAGAAGGAGATCGCCACGATCATGCAGGGCCTGATCGTGTTCGCGGTCGTCATCTCGTACGAGGCCGTACGCGTCTGGGGCCTGCGCCGCCAGCAGAAGCGCGTCGGCGCCGAGCTGGCCGCGGCCGCCGCCCACAACAACTCCGAGAAGAAGGAGGTGGCTGCCCGATGAGCACCGTGACCGTCGCCAAGCCGCAGGCGAAGAAGCCCGGCAAGGGCAGCCGCCGCATGTCCCTCCCGGTACTCCTGCTCGTCATCGCGGGTGTGCTGGTCCTGACCTCGGTCGTCCGCCTGATCACCGGCGCGGACGGCATCACCTCGACCGGACAGATGTCCACGGCGCTGCGCCTCGCGGTGCCGATCGGCCTCGCGGGCCTCGGCGGTCTGTGGGCCGAGCGCGCGGGCGTCGTCAACATCGGCCTCGAGGGCATGATGATCCTCGGCACCTGGTTCGGCGCCTGGGCCGGTTACCAGTGGGGTCCGTGGACCGGTGTCGCCTTCGGCATCATCGGCGGCATGCTCGGCGGCGTCCTGCACGCCATCGCCACGGTGACGTTCAACGTCAACCACATCGTGTCGGGTGTGGCGATCAACATCCTGGCGCTCGGCACCACCCGCTACCTCTCCAAGTTCACCTTCGAGAACGAGCCGGGGGGCTCCTCCAAGCAGTCCCCGGGGATCGACTCGCTGGGCACCTTCGACATCCCAGGCCTGTCCAGCGGCCTGAACACACTCAACGAGAAGCACTGGTTCCTGGTCTCGGACATCGCGGGCCTGATCGGCGGTCTGGTCACCGACCTGTCGCCGCTCACCGTGGTCGCGGTCGCGCTCGTCCCGGCCACCTGGTGGGTGCTGTGGCGTACGGCCTTCGGCCTGCGCCTGCGCTCCTGCGGTGAGAACCCGGTGGCCGCCGAATCCCTCGGCGTCAACGTCTACAAGTACAAGTACCTGGCCGTGATCATCTCCGGCGGCTTCGCCGGCCTCGGCGGTGCCTTCCTGTCGATCGTCGCCTCCAACGTCTACCTGGACGGCCAGACCGCGGGCCGCGGCTACATCGGCCTCGCCGCGATGATCTTCGGCAACTGGATGCCGGGCGGACTCGCGCTCGGCGCCGGCCTGTTCGGCTACACCGACAGCCTCAACCTGCGCGGCGGCACCACCAACGTCCACGCGCTGATCCTGCTGCTGGCGATCCTGCTGGTCTTCGGGGCGGCGTATCTGCTGTGGAAGAAGCGGTACACCCCGGCCGTGGTCACCGCCGTGGTGTCGGCGCTGATGTTCCTCTGGTACACCTCCACCAACGAGGTGCCCAAGCAGGTCGTCAGCGCGACGCCGTACATCGTGACGCTGCTGGTCCTGTCGCTGTCCGCGCAGAGTCTGCGGATGCCGAAGGCGGACGGCATGCCGTACCGCCGGGGACAGGGCAAGTGACGTCCGGCGCCGGCGCCGGGTCCGCGGCCGTCGACTGGGAGGCCCTGCGGGCCGTGGCACGGGACGCCATGTCCCGGGCGTACGCGCCGTATTCGGGCTACCCGGTCGGGGTCGCGGCCCTGGTCGACGACGGCCGCACGGTCTCCGGCTGCAATGTCGAGAACGCCTCGTACGGGCTCGGCCTGTGCGCCGAGTGCGGGCTGGTCTCACAGCTCCAGAACACCGGGGGCGGCCGGCTGACGCACTTCACCTGTGTCGACGGCCGCGGCGAGATCCTCGTCCCGTGCGGTCGCTGCCGCCAGCTGCTGTACGAGTTCGGCGGCGCCGAGCTGCTGCTGGAGACGCCGGCCGGGATCGTGCCGCTCTCCGAGATGCTGCCGCAGGCCTTCGGGCCGGGCCATCTCACCCAGTAACGCCTGTGCGGCCCCTTCGAACGGCTCGGAGGGGCCGCGCACATTCGTAAGTCTTCGGAAGGAAAGCCATGGCCATGGACGCCATCTCCGTCATCCGCACCAAGCGTGACCGCGGTGAGCTCAGCGACGCGCAGATCGACTGGGTCATCGACGCGTACACGCGGGGCGAGGTCGCCGACTACCAGATGGCCGCCCTCAACATGGCGATCCTGCTCAACGGCATGAACCGTCGCGAGATCGCCCGCTGGACCGCCGCGATGATCGCGTCGGGCGAGCGCATGGAGTTCTCGGCGCTGTCCCGCCCGACCGCCGACAAGCACTCGACGGGCGGCGTCGGCGACAAGATCACGCTCCCGCTGGCCCCCCTCGTCGCGGCCTGCGGCGCGGCCGTCCCGCAGCTGTCGGGCCGCGGCCTCGGCCACACCGGCGGCACGCTGGACAAGCTGGAGTCGATCCCCGGCTGGCGGGCCCTGCTGTCCAACGAGGAGATGCTGCACGTCCTCGACACGACGGGCGCGGTGATCTGCGCGGCGGGCGACGGCCTGGCCCCGGCCGACAAGAAGCTGTACGCGCTCCGGGACGTCACCGGCACGGTCGAGGCGATCCCCCTGATCGCCTCCTCGATCATGTCGAAGAAGATCGCGGAGGGCACCGGCTCGCTGGTCCTGGATGTGAAGGTCGGCTCCGGCGCCTTCATGAAGACCATCGAGGACGCCCGCGAACTGGCCTCCACGATGGTGGGCCTGGGCACCGATCACGGCGTGAAGACGGTCGCGCTCCTGACGGACATGTCGACCCCGCTGGGCCTGACGGCGGGCAACGCCCTCGAGGTCCGCGAGTCGGTGGAGGTGCTGGCGGGCGGCGGCCCGGCGGACGTCGTCGAGCTGACCGTCGCGCTGGCCCGCGAGATGCTGGACGCGGCCGGTGTGAAGGACGCGGACCCGGCGAAGGCCCTGGCCGACGGCTCCGCGATGGACGTGTGGCGCCGCATGATCGCCGCGCAGGGCGGCGACCCGGACGCGCAGCTGCCCACCGCGCGCGAGCGGCACGTGGTGACGGCCCCGTCCTCGGGCGTCCTGACCCGCCTGGACGCGTACGACATCGGCGTCGCCGCCTGGCGTCTGGGCGCCGGACGCGCCCGTAAGGAGGACCCGGTGCAGGCGGGCGCGGGCATCGAGATGCACGCCAAGCCGGGCGACACGGTGACCGCGGGCCAGCCCCTGCTGACCCTGCACACGGACACCCCCGAGCGTTTCGAGTACGCACTGGAGTCGGTGGACGGCTCGTACGACATCGCGCCCACGGGCACGGACTTCAAGGCCACGCCGGTGGTGCTGGAGCGTATCGCCTGACCTGGACTCTCTCATCCGGGTGAACGGGATCGGTGGACCTCCACCGGTCCCGTTCGGCATGCCGGGACTGGTGACGCACCGACAGGAGACGATGCCGATGCCGACGGCGATGGCCGCGAACGGGCTCCGATGAGTTCCACCGCCCGCCCCGGTCTACCGAACGTGGATGCCATGACACCCGCAGTACTGGTCCTGCCCGCCGCCGTCAGCCAGGACGCCGTGGCGAGGCTGTGCGAGGACGTGCGCGCGCTGCTGGAGTCCACCGGCGCGGGTGTGGTCGTGTGCGACGCGGCTGCGCTCGGGCCGCCGGGCCTGGCGGCCGTCGACGCGCTGGCCCGCCTGGAGCTGGCCGCCCGCCGGACCGGGGGCCGGATCAGGGTCCGCGCCCCGGCTCCCGCCCTGCGCGCGCTACTCGATCTCGTCGGCCTCCGCTTCGAGGTGGAGGGGGAGGCCGAAGAGCGGGAACCAGCGCTTCGTGTCGAGGAAGAAGTGGAACCCGGTGAGCCGGCCGTCTGAGATCTCCAGGACCTGGAGCGCCCAGGGAGTGAAACCGCCCGCCTCCGGGTCCGGCTTGTACTGGGCGAAGCCCGGCAGGCCGTTGACCTGGACCGGCAGCAGCCGCGAGCCCGCGCAGGCCGCGCCGAGCGTGGTCATGAAGCCGGTGATGTCCGGCGTGCCGCACAGCCACAGGTCGAACGGCGGCATCGTCATCACCGCGTCCTCGTGCAGCAGCGCCGTCAGCGCCGCCATGTCGTACCCCTCGAACGCCGCCACATAGCGCTCCAGCAGCTTCTGCTGCTCCTCGTCGAGCGGGTCGGACACGGCGGCGTCCGCGGCGGCGCCCTCGCTGTCGGCGAGCGTCGCCCGCGCCCGCTGGAGCGCGCTGTTGACCGAGGCGACCGAGGTGTCGAGCAGCTCCGCGACCTCGCTCGCCTTCCACGCCAGCACCTCGCGCAGGATCAGCACCGCCCGCTGCTTGGGCGGCAGTCGCTGGAGCGCGGCCATGAACGCGAGCCGCACGGACTCCTTGGCCACGGCCGCCTCGGCCGGGTCGCTCGCCGTCGGCAGCACGCGCACGTCGGGCATCGGCTCCAGCCAGGTGCTGTCGGGGCGCGGGGAGAGCGCGGCCTGGGCGAGGGGGGTGGAGTCGGTCAGGTCCATGGGCCGGGCGCGCTTGTTGCCCGCCGTCAGCATGTCCAGACAGACATTCGTCGCGATCCGGTACAGCCAGGAGCGGAGGCTGGAGCGGCCCTCGAACTTCTCGTAGCTCCGCCAGGCGCGGACCATCGTGTCCTGCACCGCGTCCTCGGCCTCGAAGGAGGAGCCGAGCATCCGATAGCAGTACCCGGTCAGCTCGACCCGGTGCTTCTCCAGCCGGACGTCCAGGTCCGTCGTCGCCGTGCCGTCACTCATCGCCAACCCACCCCTGTGGCCGTTCCCGTCGCCTCGTCGCGCCGGCACTTCGGAAGCTACCGCAGCCCACTGACAACGGCCCCCCGAGCGGGAAAATGCCCAGGTCGGACCGGCTGTCGACGACTGCTCCCGGCTGCCTCAGACCAGTTGCCTCACGGACATGAGCAGATGCCGGTGCGCGGTGTCCGGCTCGCCGCCGTCCGCCACCGCCGTGAGCAGCGTCCGCTGTCCGGCCCCCAGCAGCTCCAGCCGCACCCGGGGCGCCTCGAAGGAGTTCAGCGCGTCCAGCAGATACCCCGGGTTGAACGCCGCCGTGACCTCTTCGGCACCGCTCAGCACGGCGGGCAGCCGCTGCGCGGCCACGTCGTCGCCGTACCCGGCGCCCAGCAGCACCGTCCCGTCCGGCGCCGAGAAGTCCAGCCGCACCGGACTGTTCGCCTCCGCCACCACCGCGACCCGCCGTACCGCCTCCGCCAGCGCCCCGCACTCGACCTCGGCGACCGCGGCCCCCGCCACGGCGAACAGCGACCCGTACTTCGGCAGCCGCCCCTCCAGCAGCCGTACGACCGTACGCATCCGACCGCCCTCGAAGCCGATCAGCCCGCCGGCCGCCCGGTCGAAGCCGATGCGGACGTCACCGGAGCGGGCCAGTGAGCGCGCGATGTCGAGCAGCCGCCGCGCGGGCAGCAGCGCCTCCACGACTCCGTCGGCCGCCGCCTCCGGCTGCCACCCCAGCGTCCGCACGGCATAGCGGTAGCGGTCCGACGCGGCCAGCGTCATCGCGTCGCCGTCCAGGCGCAGCTGTACGCCGGTGAGCACCGGCAGGGTGTCGTCGCGTCCGGCGGCGACGGCGACCTGGGAGACGGCGCTCGCGAACGCGTCGGCGTCCACGCTGCCGTACGGCTCGGGCGGTACGGGCAGCGCCGGGTACTCCTCGCGCGGCAGCGTCGACAGGCCGAACCGGGTGCCGCCCGCCTCCACCGTGAACCGCGTCCCCTCCAGCACACAGCTCACCGGACCGTCCGGCAGCACCCGGCAGATGTCCAGCAGCCTGCGCCCGAGGACGAGCACCTGCCCTTCCGCCACTGTCTCCGCGTCGGTCCCGATGCGCGCGGCCGCCTCGAAGTCGAACCCCGAGACGCTCAGCCGCCCCGCGTCCGCCGTCAGCAGCAGCCCGCCCAGTACCGGCACCGGCGAACGCGCGGGCAGTGCGCGGGCCGCCCAGCCCACCGCCTCGGCGAACGCCCCGCGTTCGACCTGGAACTCCATCAACAATCCCCCTGCTCGGCCCAGTTGTCGCGCGGACGCTACACGCGACCACTGACAACGGGCGCCGACCAGGGGGAACGAGGGGGAACCAGAGGGAATCCGGGGGAATCAGGGGAAGGGGGCGGAGGGGAGTGCGGAGCTCAGTGCGCCGGCACCGGACTCCGTCGCGCCTGCGCCCGTGCCGCGTGCGAGCCGAACACCGTGATCGTCACGACGCCGAGCACCGCGAGCAGGCCCAGGGTGACCGTGCCCGCCCAGCCGCCCGCGTGGAAGGCGACCGCGCCGAGCGTGCTGCCCGCGCTGGAGCCGATGTAGTACGCGGACTGGTACAGGGCGGAGGCCTGGGCGCGGCCCCGCTTCGCCGTGTGGCTCACCGCCGACGACGCCACCGCGTGCCCCGCGAAGAAGCCCGCCGTGATCAGCACCAGGCCCAGCAGCACGAACACCAGGGAGCCGGCCAGGGACAGCAGCAGGCCCGCCGTGGTCGTACCGCCCGCCAGGTACAGCGAGCCCCGCCGACCGAGGCGGTCGACCAGCCGTCCGGCCGTCGACGCCGAGACCGTACCCACCAGGTACACCAGGAAGACCGAGCCGATGATGCCCTGCGGCAGCGAGAACGGCGCCTCCGTGAGGCGGTAGCCGATCACCGTGTAGACCCCGCCGAACACCATCATGAACAGCGCGCCGATCGCGTACAGCCGGCACAGCAGCGGGTCGGCGAGGTGGTCGCGGACCGTGCGGGCCAGCACGCGGGGCCGCAGCGAGCCCGGCGTGAAGTGCTTCGGGGCCGGAAGCAGCAGCCGGAACGCGAACGCGCAGGCCACCGCGAGGAACCCGATCGTGCCGACGGCGACCCGCCAGCCCCACTCCTGTGCCACCCAGCCGGTGATGACCCGGCCGCTCATGCCGCCGACGCTGTTGCCCGCGACGAACAGCCCGATCGCGGTGATCAGCGCCTTGGGGCGGACCTCCTCGGCCAGATACGCCGTCGCCGACGCCGGCAGGCCCGCCAGCGCCGCGCCCTGCACCGCCCGCAGCGCGATCAGCGCGCCGATCGACGGGGCGAAGGGGACCAGCAGACCCACCGAGACCGCGACCGCCAGCGACGCCGTCATCAACGTACGCCGTCCGAACCGCTCCGACAGCGCGCTCATCGGCAGCACGAACAGCGCCAGGCCGCCCGTCGCGGCCGACACCGTCCAGCTCGCCTCGCTCGCGGTCACCCCGAGGTCGGAGGAGATCAGCGGGAGGAGAGCCTGGGTGGAGTAGAGGAGCGCGAAGGTCGCCACCCCGGCGAGGAAGAGGGCGAAGCTCATCCGGCGGTAACCGGGCCCGCCCGGGGCCATACGGGAGTCGGCGGCGGGGTCGGCGGTGGCGGAAACGGACGGGACGGCGCCCACGGTGGCGGGCGCCTCGGTACTGGCGGAAGGCATGCTTCGAAAGTAGGAGTCCCGCCACTCATCCGTCCAATGCATGAAACCGCCATAATCGTTCCCATGGTGCATCAGCAGAGGTCACAGGCCCACCTGTCACCGTCCAGTGACACAGAAGACATCGTCGCATTGCTCGCTCCACGCCTTGCGTACTTCGCCGGGGTGGCCCGCACCGAGCACGTCACCCGGGCCGCGCAGGAGATGCAGGTCCCGCAGTCCACCCTCTCCCGCTCCCTGGTCCGCCTCGAGCAGGACCTGGGCGTCGACCTCTTCGCCCGCCGCGGCCGCACGGTCTCGCTCACCCCGGCCGGCCGTACGTTCCTCGCCTCCGTCGAGCGCGCGCTCGCCGAGATCGAGCGGGCCGCCGACGAGGTGCGCGCCGACGCCGACCCGGCCACCGGCAAGGTCGCCTTCGGCTTTCTGCACACCATGGGCTCCGAGACCGTGCCCGGGCTGATCCGAGCCTTCCGCGCCGATCATCCGCGCGTCCGCTTCAGCCTCGTCCAGAACTACGGCGAGGCGATGATCGAGCGGCTGCGGGCCGGGGAGTTGGACCTCTGTCTGACCTCGCCCGTGCCGGACGCGCCCGACCTGGTGGCCCGCCGGCTCGACGAGCAGAAGCTGCGGCTCGTCGTCCCGGCCGACCACCGCCTCGCCGCACGCAAGCGCGTGCGCCTCGCCGAGGCCGCCGACGAGACCTTCGTGACCCTCGAACCCGGTTACGGGCTGCGCCGTATCACCGACGACGTCTGCCAGGAGGCCGGTTTCAGACCGCGCATCGCCTTCGAGGGCGAGGAGGCGGAGACGCTACGGGGCCTGGTCGCCGCCGGGCTCGGGGTCGCCCTCCTGCCGCCACCGGCCGTGCCCCGCCCGGGAGTTGTCGAGCTGACGGTCACGGCCCCGCGCGCGGTCCGCGAGATCGGCGTCGCCTGGCTGGACGGCCACCCGGACACACCGCCGGTGGCCGCCTTCAAGAAGTTCCTGCTGTCCAGAAGGGGACATCTGCTGCCCGACTGAGCCGACTGAGCCGGTTGATCCGGCTGATTCGGCTGCCCTTCGGCCACCCGTCACCCACCGCTGCCGGACCGGCCCGCGCGGGAGCGCTCAACGCCGCTTCAGCGACCGCCCGAACCCGGCCGCCAGTGGCATCCGCAGCCCCAGCGGCGGCGGCGCGGCGAGCGCGTCCTCCACCGGGCGGGAGAAGGCGTGCCCGAACAGCACGCCCATGACGAAGTCCTCGGCCAGTGCCAGCACTTCGGACCGGTGCTGATGCAACCCGTGTCCGTCGGAGTGCACTTCGAAGCGGCAGATGTCGCGGTTCGTCTTCTTCGCCCGGGACGCCAGCCGGAACGACAGCTCGGGGTCGGTGCGCTGGTCGTTCGTGCCGTGCACGAGGAGCACGCGCCGTCCGGAGAGCTGCTTCACCGGTTCGGGTGGCGCGGCCACGTCCTCCTCCGGCAGCCAGGGAGCGAGCGCCAGCACCGAGTTGACGGCTGTGTGCCCGCCCGCGCGCAGCGCCGCCCGCCCGCCCATGTCCACGCCGGCGAGACAGACGGGGACGTCCCCGTAGCGGCGTACGACCTCGCCCGCGGCCCAGGACGCGTCGTGCGCCAGATGCGCCTCGCTGCCGTTCCAGCCGCGATAGCGGTAGTGCACCACATGCGTGACCAGGCCTTCGTCGCGTCCCGCGCGCGCGAGATGGCGCCCGAGCGCCCGTACGGAAGCGGTCGGGAGTACGGGGGACGGTCTGCGGGTGGAGGCCTCGTCGCCGCCCGGGAGCAGTAGCACCACTCCGCTCACCGCCGTCGGCTCCGGGCCGAGCGTCCTCCCCAGCCGGGCCGTGCGAACCGGCGTCGCTTGGTGTGCCATGACAGAACAGTGTCAGAAGCATCGGTGTACGCCACCCGTCCGCCGGGTCACTGTTGGATATCGACGCTTCGTCGTGCCCGGAGCTCTACGCGCGTAGGGCTTATGGTGCGGAAATGACGAGCCAGCACCAGAACACCCCTAGCTCGGAACAGATCCGCCGGGCGCCCAAGGTCCTGCTCCACGATCACCTCGACGGGGGGCTGCGCCCCGGCACGATCGTCGAACTCGCCCGCGACGCCGGGTACTCCGGGCTCCCCGAGACCGACCCCGACAAACTCGGCATCTGGTTCCGCGAGGCCGCCGACTCCGGTTCGCTGGAGCGGTATCTGGAGACCTTCGCCCACACCTGCGCCGTCATGCAGACCCGTGCGGCGCTCGTGCGGGTCGCCGCCGAGTGCGCCGAGGACCTCGCCGCGGACGGGGTCGTCTACGCCGAGGTGCGGTACGCGCCCGAGCAGCACCTGGAGGCCGGGCTCAGCCTCGAAGAGGTCGTCGAGGCCGTCAACGAGGGCTTCCGGGCCGGCGAGCGGCGGGCCAAGGAGGATGGCAACCGCATCCGGGTCGGCGCGCTGCTCACCGCCATGCGGCACGCGGCCCGCGCCCTGGAGATCGCCGAACTCGCCAACCGCTACCGGGATGCGGGCGTCGTCGGATTCGACATCGCGGGCGCCGAGGCGGGCTTCCCGCCCACCCGGCACCTCGACGCGTTCGAGTACCTCAAGCGCGAGAACAACCACTTCACGATCCACGCCGGGGAGGCCTTCGGTCTTCCGTCGATCTGGCAGGCCCTCCAGTGGTGCGGCGCCGACCGGCTCGGTCACGGCGTGCGCATCATCGACGACATCCAGGTGCGCGAGGACGGCTCGGTGAAGCTGGGCCGCCTCGCCTCGTATGTGCGCGACAAGCGCATCCCGCTGGAGCTGTGCCCGAGCTCCAACCTCCAGACGGGCGCCGCGTCCTCGTACGCCGACCACCCCATCGGGCTGCTGCGGCGGCTGCACTTCAGGGCCACGGTGAACACCGACAACCGGCTGATGTCGGGGACGAGTATGAGCCGCGAATTCGAGCACCTTGTCGACGCTTTCGGCTACACGCTCGATGACATGGCCTGGTTCTCCGTCAATGCTATGAAATCCGCATTCATTCCTTTCGATGAACGACTGGCCATGATCAATGACGTCATCAAGCCTGGATATGCCGAGCTGAAATCCGAATGGCTGTTCAAGCAGACGGCTTCCACCAGCAGTTCTGCGGCATCCGAGGAGTAAGTGGAGCGCAACGGAAGCGGCCGGGTCCGCTGGATTCGGCCGCTTTTGGATGTTTGCGGAGCGCGGCTTTGCGTGTTTACGGTCGTGGACCGCTCACATCCCCGTCAACGGATCCAAGGACGCATTCCATATGAAGCAGTCTGCTGCCAAGACTCTCGGTGTCGCCGCGCTCGGTGCCGCCTTCGCCGCCGCGGGCGCGGGCGTCGCCAGTGCGGCCCCGGCCGTGCCGGACGCCTCCTCGGCGCTGGACACCGTCACCCGCACGCTGCCGGCGGACAACGTCACCCAGGTGCTGCCCGGCTCGCGTGAGGCGCTGAGCCAGGGTCAGAACGCGGTCGGCGCGGGTGTGGCCGCGGCCAAGCCCACCGCGGCCAAGGCCCTCAATGGCGGTCCGGCCGCGCCGGTCGCCGGACTGCTGGGCGGGCTGCCGCTGAAGGGGCTGCCCACCACGACACTGCGGTGACCACGATTCCGCTCGGCTGAGACCGTTCGTCCCGGCCGTTCGTCTCGTACGACGTCGATGGGGCGCACCCGGCTCGGGTGCGCCCCTCGGCATGTGCGGAGCGGTGCGGTCACCAGGCCGTACGGCCGGCCTTGTGCTCCGACGGGAACAGGATCCACAGCGCGATGTAGAGCAGGAACTGCGGGCCCGGAAGCAGGCACGACAGCAGGAAGATCACGCGCATCGTGGTCGCGGAGGTGCCGAAGCGCCGTGCCAGCGCTGCGCAGACTCCGCCGATCATCCGGCCGTCGGTGGGGCGGGAAATGGCGGTCATGAGGGCTCCTTCGCGAACCGTGGGACAGGCAGTCCGTCTGCCTTGATGTCCTCGACGCTACGGGGACGAAGCGGGCCGAAGCGTCGCTCTACGGTGCGATCCCGACCCTGGGAATCGTCGGGGTCAGACCCTGAGAGAGCTCCTCCCGGCCCAGGGCCGCACGGCGCCGCGTCTCGGCCCGGCGGCGGAGCCGGGCCCGGCCCGCGGGCACGATCGCCAGATGGGCCAGGGCCACGCCCACCGTGTTGAGCAGCAGGGAGTCGACGTCCACGACCTGTCCCGGCACCCCGGTCTGGAGCAGTTCGATGCCCAGCGAGATCAGGGCGCCCGCGGCGACCGTACGGGTCAGCGAGGCGAGCGGGGAGACGGCGAGCCGCCCCGCCACCATCGGCAGCAGCACGCCGAGCGGGGCGAGCAGCCCGAGGCCCTCACCGATCCGGCGCACCGCCTCCCGCGGGCCCAGGGCGAGATCGGCCCTGATACCGGCGAAGGGATGCAGGTTGGCGGGGCTCACCCAGGGAACGTCCAGCGGGCGCAGCGTGATCCAGACGACGAGCATGAGGTGTGCGGCCAGGAGGACACCTCCTGCCACACGGACGCGGATCACGGCACTGCCGCCGCCTGAGCCTTGACGCTGCACGCCCCCCAAGACGCCGGGTCCGGCGGGATCGGTTCCGTGTTGCGTCCCTGCGTGTGAGTGGCACAGCACACGTAGGGGTCTCCAGGGCCGGCCCGGCTCCGGGACGGACGAGCGCCCCGGCGGCGGTTCAGCCTGTCTTGACCTCGGTCGACGGTGGCTCCTGGGTGCCCGGCCGGGAGCGCACCTCCGTCGTGCACTCGTAGCGGCGCGGTGAACCGGTGTCCGGGCCGCCGAGGATGACCGCGCCGTCGTCGGCGGCGGTCGCCTCCGAGTTGGCGAACGTGCAGACGAGCTGCGCCAGCGCGTACGAGGTGAGCCGCCGGGGCGACGTGCTCAGCCGGAAGGTGTTCCCGGGGTCCTTGGCGCGGGGCCCGCTCACCTTGATGCCGCCGTTCACGTCGCTCGTGTAGCCCGCCTGCTTCTCGGCGGACGACGGGGTCCGGGCGAGTTCGTCGAGCAGCCCCTGGGCCACCAGCACCCGGCGCCCGGCCTCCGCCGTGCCGTCCGGGATGCGCACCGAACGGTCCACCGTCACCAACTGCGAGGCGCACAGCAGGAAGACCTGGACCGGGATGCCGGGACTGCCCTGGGTGGAGAGGTCCGGCGCCGACAGGGCACAGGGCACCCGCGACGGCGCGGGCCCGAAGTCGGTCGGGACCTGCGTGGCCCGGATACCGCAACCGGTGAGCAGCGCGGCCAGCAGCGGGAGGGCCAGCCAGGGACGCGGACGGGCCGCGGGCCGGGGACGTGAACCCACGGCAGTGAAGGGGCGTACGCCTCGTACCGTCATCAGGCGTTGCCCTCCGTGCCGTGCCCGTTCTGCCCCTCGTCCTCCGCGATCAGCGGTGACGGGTCGCGGGGCAGACGCAGCGTGAACACGGCGCCGCCCTTCAGGGAGTTGGCGGCCGTGATCTCGCCGCCGTGGATGTGCGCGTTCTCCAGCGCGATGGACAGTCCCAGACCGCTGCCCTCGGAACGGGGGCGCGAGGCGCTCGCCTTGTAGAAGCGGTCGAAGACGTGCGGCAGGACGTCCTCGGGGATGCCCGGACCGTGGTCCCGCACCTCGATGACCAGGTCCTCCGCCTCCGTACGGACGGACACGCGGACCGGCGAGCCGCCGTGCTTGAGCGCGTTGCCGATCAGGTTCGCCAGGATGACGTCGAGGCGGCGCGGGTCGAGGCGGCAGATGTTGCCGCGCTCGGCGTCGAGATCGACGGCGTCCAGCCAGGCGCGCGCGTCGATGCACGCGGTGATCTGGTCGGCGATGTCCACGTGGTCGAGGACGAGCCGTGCCGTGCCCGCGTCGAAGCGGGTGACCTCCATGAGGTTCTCGACCAGGTCGTTCAGCCGGCGCGTCTCGCTGACCACCAGCCGTACGGCCGGTTCGATCATCGGGTCCACGCTGCCCGTCTCGGCGTCGAGCTCCTCCTCGAGGACCTCGGTGACGGCGGTGATCGCCGTGAGGGGCGTACGGAGTTCGTGGGACATGTCGGCGACGAAGCGCCGCGAGGCCTCGTCACGGGCGCTCATGTCCGCGACCCGCTTCTCCAGGGACTCGGCCGTCCGGTTGAACGTCCGTGACAGATCGGCCAGTTCATCGGTGCCGGACACCCGCAGACGGGTGTCGAGCTTGCCCTCGCCGAGGCGCCGGGCGGCGATGCCGAGGCGGTGCACCGGCTTCAGGACGGTCGTCGCGGCGGCCTGCGCGAGCAGCGCCGAACCGATCAGGGCGAGGCCCGTCGCGATGCCCAGCGACCAGGCGAGGGAGTTGAGGTCCTTGGCCTCCGGCTCTAGTGACTTGAGCATGTAGCCGGTCGGGCCGCCGCCGATCACCTTCGCGCCGCCCACCAGATACGGCTTGCCGCCTTCGGTGACCCGCTGCCAGTACAGGTGGTACGCGTGCTTGTTGCCGCCCGACACGGACTGCTTCTTGTTCACCGCCGTTCGCAGGGACTCCGGTACGTCCTCCAGCGTGAAGGTGTCCAGGTCGGAGTTGCCGGTGACGGTCTTGCCGTTCGCGTCCTCGGCGACCAGCAGCACGCTGAAGCGCTGGCTGCTGGTTCCCATCTGCCCGGCGGTGTGCTGGAGTTCGTCCTGCGTCGGGTGCACGGGCAGCGCGCTCGCCCGGTTCTGCATCTCCTGCTGGAAGTCACGCAGCACCGCGTCCTGGGTGCGGGTGAGCACGGCCTCGCGGTTGAGCCAGTACGCGATCCCGGAGGCCGAGACGGCGGCGGTGAGCGCCACCAGGCCGAAGACGACGACGAGACGCAGCCGCAGGCTGGTGAAGCGCAGACCGGACAGGATCGCCTTGCGGGCCGCGGCCCAGCCGCGGAGCTTGTCCTGCGGTTTGGTCACTGAGGAGAGTCCAGCCGGTAGCCGACCCCGCGCACGGTACGGATGAGCGTGGGGGAGGAGGGAACGTCCTCGACCTTGGCCCGCAGCCGCTGCACACACGCGTCCACGAGCCGTGAGTCGCCGAGGTAGTCGTGCTCCCAGACGAGCCGCAGCAGCTGCTGACGGGACAGCGCCTGGCCGGGCCGCCTGCTCAGTTCGAGGAGCAACCGCAGCTCGGTCGGCGTCAGTTGCAGGTCCTCGCCGTTCTTGGTGACCGTCATGGCCGCCCGGTCGATGACCAGGGACCCGAAGGTCGCCGAGTCGTTGGCCTCGCGCTCGCCGCGCCGCAGCACGGCCCGGATCCGGGCGTCGAGCACCCGCCCCTGCACGGGCTTCACGACATAGTCGTCGGCGCCGGACTCCAGCCCGACCACCACATCGATGTCATCGTTGCGCGCGGTCAGCAGAATGATCGGCAGCTGGTCCGTGCGCCGGATGCGCCGGCACACCTCGAACCCGTCGATGCCCGGCAGCATCACGTCCAGCACGATCAGGTCCGGCCGTTGCTCGCGCAGCAGCTTCAAACCGTCCTCGCCGGTGGCAGCGGTGGCCACACGGTGTCCCTGGCGAGTCAAAGAGAGCTCCAGGGCCGTACGGATGGCGTCGTCGTCCTCGATCAGCAACAGGGAAGGCACGGGGGTCATTCTGGCCCATGGGAGGGCCGGTTTCGACCGTTGGAGCGCTCCCATACATGTCCCGCATACGAAGGAGCCCGCGCGCGGGCCGTGCGCGGGTCGCACGCGAGCGGTCCCGTGTCGTCTGCGTAGCCATACGACTCTTCTCTGTGATCGCACTGTGACGCGCCCGTGCGCGGGCCCTGTGACAGGTCTGTGACAGTCGGCGGACACGGCCATGAAGTGACCCCGGCAAGCTTTTCGACACAAGCAAGGCAGCACCACCGCAGGACAGCAGGGCAAGACCGCAGGGATACCGGACTCCACGACGGGGGGCGCGAGATGAACACGCTGCACAGCACCAGCACTGGCGCAGTTGTCACGCGTCTGCACGACGTCATCCGGAACACCGAGAAGTCCGGTGCCGTGAGCGGGCGGGGGTGCGCTCGCGGCACCGGGCGTCAACACACCGGGTCCGTACAGCAAGGGCGTACGCCCTACATGACGGTGGTTGACGCACTCACGGGGGGAAGCGGTACGGGGGTACAGGCTCACGGGGGAGCCGCGTACGGGGAGGACACGGGGGAGCGTCGCTCGGTGTCGGAGGCGGAGTTCACCGCCTACGTCCAGGAGCGCCGCGCCTCCCTGTACGCAACCGCCTACCACCTCACCGGCGACCGCTTCGAGGCCGAGGACCTGCTGCAGAGCGCGCTGTTCTCGACGTACCGGGCGTGGGACCGGATCAGCGACAAGGCGGCCGTCGGCGGCTACCTGCGTCGCACCATGACCAACCTGCACATCAGCGCGTGGCGCCGCCGCAAGCTGAACGAGTACCCGACCGAGGAACTGCCGGAGACCGCCGGTGACACGGACGCGATGCGCGGCACCGAGCTGCGCGCCGTCCTGTGGCAGGCGCTGGCCCGGCTGCCGGAACTCCAGCGCACCATGCTGGTCCTCCGTTACTACGAGGGCCGCACGGACCCGGAGATCGCGGAGATCCTCGACATCAGTGTCGGCACGGTGAAGTCCAGCATCTGGCGGTCGCTCCGCCGGCTGCGCGAGGACGAGGTCCTCAGCTTCGGCCGTGACGAGGAGGAGTCCTTCGGGGAGCTTGTCGCCTGAAGGTCTGGGGGGAGCAAGTAACGGGGGGAGCACGGGGGAAGTACGGGGGAGCGGTACCGGGGGGACCAACGGGGTCACGGGGGACCGCGGGGGATGCAACACCAGCACGGGGGAGCACGAAGAGAGCGGGACTGGAGGGCCGGGGGGTCCATCCAGTCCCGCTTTTTCGTGCCGTTGCCGGCGGCAGCCCCAGGGCCTAGGCCGTCGCCTTCGCGCAGCGTCCCGCCGCCGCTGCCGCCATGCGGCCCAGTGCCTCGTCCCGGTCGCAGGGGTGGGCGCCGAGGGCCGTCTGCCGGGTGACGATCGAGCGTTCGGCGCGCATCAGGCGCCAGCCGCGGCGCAGGAGGAAGGGGATGGACTTGCGGCCTTCCTTGAGGTCGCGCAGGAAGCGGCGGCGGAAGGTGGTGAGCGGGCCGCGGGTCAGGCAGAGGGCGTCGGCGAGAAGGCCCAGCTCGCGGCAGCGGTCCACGATCTCGGCGGCGAAGATGCCCTCCGCGATGAACAGCGGCGTCCGCTCGATGTGCAGCGTCTCCGCGCCGGTGCGGGCGCTCAGCGCGATGTCGTACACCGGCACGGTCGTACGGCTCGTCGCGCACAGCTCGGCGATCGCCGCGACGGCGGTGTCCGCGTCCCACGACAGCGGATGGTCCCAGTCGATGTCCGAACTCCCCTCCACCAGCGGCAGCGTCGGGTCGTCGCCCTCTTTGTAGAAGTCGTCGAGCCGCAGCACGGGCAGGCCGGAGCGGGCGGCGACGAGGGACTTGCCCGAGCCGGAAGGGCCGCAGAGCAGCACGACGCGGGTAGGTATCGGGGGATGGAGACTCACGAGACACCAGTCTGAGGCATCAGGCGGGCGGCGCCGACCCCGCGGGACGCCGTTGGAGCGCACATCACATCTCAACTACCCTTGGTGCCGACCTGATTACCTTGCGCAGCAGAAGGTGGCATCAGCCCATGGCACGACACGCCTCCCTCCCGAATCCGACCGCTCGGCGTGCCCTGGTCGCTCTCGCGACCGCGGCACTCGGGGCGGGCGCGGCCACGGCGTCGGCGCAGGCCGCCCCCGCCGTCGACGCGACGCACAACCGGCCCGCATCGACGGGCGCCATCGACTCGCAGGCTGGGCTCCGGCCGCTCACGGGCACGGTCGGGTACGTCACGGGACCGGTCGAGGGGCTCAAGCCCAACCCGCTCGCGGGCACGGGCGTCGATCCGCTCGACAACGGCGTCGGCACCCAGGTCGCCGACTTCAAGCCGCTCTCGTCGAAGGCCCTGACGGGGCCGCTCGCACAGGCGCCGTCCGTCGGAAGCACCCCGGTGCTCGGTCGGGCGGCGGGGCTGCTGCACTGACGCCACGCACGGAGAGAGCCGCGCTCCCCCTGGACGGAGGGGAAGCGCGGCTCTCCGTGTGCACGGGACCCCGGGGACACGGATCGGGGTCCCGAGACCTTGGCAGGACGTGAACCTGAAACCTCGGTTGGGCCCGAGGCCTCAGTGGGACCTGAGAGCTCAGTGGGACCTGAGAGCTCAGTAGGACCTGAGAGCTCGGCAGGTCCGAGACCTCAGTAGGAGGAGCCCGACGCGCCCAGTGACCCCGTCGGGTGCCAGACCGTCTTCGTCTCCAGGAAGGCCGTCAGGCGCTCGGTACCCGGGGTCCGCGAATAATCCACAGGCTGTGGACGGAGAACCCGCTTCAGGTTGTCCGCGGCCGCGATCTCCAGTTCCTTCGCCAGCTCGTCGTCGGCGCCCGCGAGGTCGATCGCGTTGACGTCCTGGTGGGCGGCGAGGGGGGCGGCGATCTCCGCCGTCTTGCCGGAGAGGACGTTGACGACGCCGCCCGGCAGGTCGGACGTGGCCAGCACCTCGCCCAGCGACAGCGCCGGGAGCGGGGACTTCTCGCTCGCGATCACGATCACCGTGTTGCCGGTCGCGATCACCGGGGCGATCACCGAGACCAGGCCCAGGAACGACGACTCCTGGGGGGCCAGGACGGTGACCACGCCGGTCGGCTCCGGGGTGGACAGGTTGAAGAACGGGCCCGCCACCGGGTTTCCGCCACCGACCACCTGGGCGATCTTGTCGGTCCAGCCCGCGTACCAGACCCAGCGGTCGATCGCGGCGTCGACGACAGCGGCGGCCTTGGACTTCGACAGCCCCTCGGCGTCCGCGACCTCGCGCACGAACTGGTCCTTGCGGCCCTCCAGCATCTCGGCGACGCGGTAGAGGATCTGGCCGCGGTTGTACGCGGTCGCGCCGGACCAGCCGCCGAAGGCCTTGCGGGCCGCCACCACGGCGTCACGGGCGTCCTTGCGGGAGGAAAGGGGCGCGTTCGCCAGCCACTTGCCCTTCGAGTCCGTCACCTCGTACACCCGGCCGCTCTCGGAACGCGGGAACTTCCCGCCGACGTACAGCTTGTAGGTCTTGAAGACACTCAGTCGCTGCTGCTCGGTCTTGTCGGTCTTCTCAGACATCGAGGTACGCCTCCAGGCCGTGACGGCCGCCCTCGCGGCCGAAGCCCGACTCCTTGTAACCGCCGAACGGCGAGGTCGGGTCGAACTTGTTGAACGTGTTGGCCCAGATGACGCCCGCGCGGAGCTTGCTCGCGACGGCCAGGATCCGGGAGCCCTTCTCGGTCCAGATGCCCGCCGAGAGGCCGTACTGGGAGTTGTTGGCCTTGGCGACGGCCTCGTCCGGGGTGCGGAAGCTGAGGACGGAGAGCACCGGGCCGAAGATCTCGTCGCGGGCGATGGTGTGCGCCTGGGTGACGTTGGTGAACAGCGTCGGCGCGAACCAGTAGCCGGACGACGGGAGTTCGCAGGCCGGGGACCAGCGCTCGGCGCCCTCCGCCTCGCCCTGGTCGACGAGTGAGGTGATACGGGACAGCTGCTCGGCCGAGTTGATCGCGCCGATGTCCGTGTTCTTGTCCAGCGGGTCGCCGAGGCGGAGGGTGGACAGGCGGCGCTTCAGGGAGTCGAGCAGCTCGTCCTGGACCGACTCCTGTACGAGGAGACGGGACCCGGCGCAGCAGACCTGGCCCTGGTTGAAGAAGATGCCGGTGACGATGCCCTCGACGGCCTGGTCGATGGGGGCGTCGTCGAAGACGATGTTGGCGCCCTTGCCGCCCAGTTCGAGGGTGACCTTCTTCTCCGTGCCCGCGACCTGGCGCGCGATGGCCTTGCCGACGGCCGTGGAGCCGGTGAAGGCGACCTTGTTGACGTCCGGGTGCTCGACGAGGGCGGCGCCCGCGTCGCCGTACCCGGGAATGATGTTGACGACGCCCTTGGGAAGGCCCGCCTGGCGGCAGATGTCCGCGAAGAACAACGCCGACAGGGGCGTGGTCTCGGCGGGCTTCAGGACGACCGTGTTGCCGGTCGCGAGCGCCGGGGCGATCTTCCACGCCAGCATCAGGAGGGGGAAGTTCCAGGGGATGACCTGGCCGGCCACGCCCAGCGGGCGCGGGTTCGCGCCGAACCCGGCGTGGTCGAGCTTGTCGGCCCAGCCCGCGTAGTAGAAGAAGTGCGCGGCGACCAGGGGGAGGTCGGCGTCCCTCGTCTCCTTGATGGGCTTTCCGTTGTCCAGGGTCTCCAGGACGGCGAGCTCGCGGGAGCGCTCCTGGATGATCCGGGCGATACGGAACAGGTACTTGGCGCGCTCGGAGCCGGGCAGCGCCGACCACTTCTCGAAGGCCTTGCGGGCGGCCTTCACGGCCCGGTCGACGTCCGCCTCGCCCGCCTGGGCGATCTCGGAGAGGACCTCTTCGGTGCTCGGGCTGACCGTCTTGAAGACCTTGCCGTCGGCGGCCTCGGTGAACTCGCCGTCGATGAAGAGCCCGTACGACGGGGCGATGTCGACGACGGAGCGGGACTCGGGCGCCGGTGCGTATTCGAATGCGGAAGCCATGATGGATCAGTCCACCGTCACGTAGTCGGGGCCGGAGTAGCGGCCGGTGGCCAGCTTCTGACGCTGCATCAGCAGGTCGTTCAGGAGCGAGGAGGCGCCGAAGCGGAACCAGTGGTTGTCCAGCCAGTCCGCGCCCGCCGTCTCGTTGACCAGAACGAGGAACTTGACGGCGTCCTTGGTGGTGCGGATGCCACCGGCCGGCTTCACGCCGATCTGGATCCCGGTCTGGGCACGGAAGTCGCGCACCGCCTCCAGCATGAGCAGGGTGTTCGCGGGCGTCGCGTTCACCGCCACCTTGCCGGTCGAGGTCTTGATGAAGTCCGCCCCGGCCAGCATGCCGAGCCAGCTCGCGCGGCGGATGTTGTCGTACGTCGAGAGCTCGCCGGTCTCGAAGATGACCTTGAGGCGGGCGCTGGTCCCGCAGGCCTCCTTCACGGCGGTGATCTCGTCGTACACCTTCATGTACTTGCCCGCGAGGAACGCCCCGCGGTCGATGACCATGTCGATCTCGTCGGCGCCCGCGGCGATCGCGTCGCGCACGTCGGCCAGCTTCACGTCCAGCGCGGCGCGGCCGGCCGGGAAGGCGGTGGCGACGGAGGCGACCTTCACGCCGGAGCCGGCGACGGCTTCCTTGGCGGTGGCCACCATGTCGGGATAGACGCAGACGGCGGCCGTGCTGGGCGTCGTGCGGTCGGTCGGGTCGGGGTGCACCGCCTTGGCGCCGAGCGCCCGGACCTTGCCCGGGGTGTCCGCACCTTCCAGCGTCGTCAGGTCGACCATCGAGATGGCGAGGTCGATCGCGTACGCCTTCGCGGTCGTCTTGATGGAACGGGTGCCGAGCGAGGCGGCGCGCGCCTCGAGGCCGACCGTGTCGACGCCGGGCAGCCCGTGGAGGAAGCGGCGCAGCGTGCTGTCGGACGCGGCCACGTCGCCGAGTGCGTGGGAGGGGGCACCGCCCTGGTCGAGCGAAGCCGAGAGCTTGGGGGAGGTGGGCATGGTCACCAGCCGAGCATATCTACGCGCGTAGCAGCTGTACACCCCCGGGGACTCTTCGAGGGTGCCACAGTGCGGGGCGCCGCGGGCGAGCACGGTCGCACACCGTGTAGGGCACGGTTGCGTACCAGGTACGGGCACCCTCGCACCCGTCGGGCAGAATCGTGACCATGACGACCCCGGATCACCAGTCACCCGTGCCGGACTCCTCGGAACCTTCGGGATCCCAGTCCAGGGACCGGATCTACCGGTCGCCCTCCGGCATCGTGGGCGGTGTGCTGCTGCTCGCCCTCGTGGGCTGGCTCGGTGTCGACGCGCTGGTCTCGGGCCACGGGCGCACGCCCTGGCTGGCCCTCGCCACGCTGATCCTGCTCGTTCCGCTGGTGGTCGCCTTCACGCTGCGCCCCGCCGTCTTCGCGAACGAGGACCGGCTGCGCATCCGCAACCCCTTCCGCGTCATCACGCTGCCCTGGGGCAGCGTCGCCTCGCTGCGCTCCGGCTACTCCAACGAGGTGGTCGTCAAGTCCGGCACCAAGTACCAGCTGTGGGCGGTGCCCGTCTCGCTGCGCGCCCGCAAGAAGGCGACCCGGCAGCAGAACCGCGCCGCGGCGCAGGCCCGCACCGGCGCGGCGGCGGCCCTGGACGCCGGGCCCCGGCGCGCCCAGACCGACCAGGTCATGGACGACCTGCGCGAGCTGGCCGAGGCCCACGAGTCGGCGGAGCGCGCGCAGGGAGAGCCGAGCGTGCGCTGGGCGTACGAGGTGATGGGGCCGGCGATCGCCGGTGCCGTGGTGCTGGTGATCCTGCTCGCGACGGGGTGACGGGTGACGGGTGACGGGGTGAGGGGCGACGGGGTGACCGGCGGTGGGCTGGCAGTCGGCGGGGCGACGGTGGTGGTCCTCAGCCGGGAGCCCCTGGGCGTGATGTGACCCTGAGCCGGGAGCCGGGAGCCGGGAGCCGGGAGCCGGGAGCCGGGAGCCGGGAGCCGGGAGCCGGGAGCCGGGAGCCGGGAGCCGTGGGAGGGCGGGGCTGTGAGCCTCGCGGTGCGTGAGTCTGGGAGACGATGAACAACCCTGTACAGCAGCCCGTGCTGCGCCTGCCCGAGTCCGCCGTGCCCGACGGGTGCCGTCCCTGGGACGGTGCGCAGGCGGCCCGCTGGGCGGGCGCGCTGCCGCCCGGGTGGACGCTGGCGCACCTCCGTATGCGACTGGTGTTCGGGGGGACCTGCCTCGGCGTGATCGGCGCGTTCTGGCTGACCACCCTCGCGGATCTGAAGCCGTTCGTGGCCGCGCTGCTCCCGCTCCAGATCCTGTGGCTGTTGCGGCGGCCCGAGGTCGCACGGGTCTCGGCGCCCGTCCTGGTCGTGGTGCTGCTGTTGCAACGGCCCGGGCTGCCCTGGGTCTGGTCCGGGCCCGCCGTACTGCTGCTGATCGCGACCTGGGTGGCCGCCGCGGTGCGGCTGCACGCCCGCGGCCGGCAACGGGAGCGCGCGCTCGCCGCCGCCGGTGGCGTGACGGCCGGGGTGCCGGGTGCGGACCGGCGGCTGGAGCGCGGGGCGTTCCTCATCGGTCTCGGGGGAGTGCTCACCGTGCTCGGCGCGGTGCTCGTCGTGACCTCCGGGCTCTGGCAGTCGGGTGACGACCGGCTGGGCTCCGCCACGGTCGGCTGCTTCGTGGCCGGTCTCGGTGTGACCGCCCTCGCCTCCGGCGTACTCGGCCGACGGCGCGCGGCCGCCCTGGGCCGGGCGCCCGCACCGGTGCTGCGGGTGCTCGTGCGCGACGACGCGGCGGCCGACACGGAGGTCTTCGCCGCGGACGACGTGGGGGCGCTGCGGCCGCTGTTCACCGTCTCCTTGCTGGACATGGACGACGACGAGGACGAGGACGAGGACGACGTCGACGGGGACGGCGTCGTCGACGAGGAGGAGCTGGCGGCGCTCCTCAAGGGCCTCGACACCGACGTGCCCGGTCCGCTGCGCGAGGCCGTCCTGTACGGAGCGCCCTACGACGGTGCCGAGGTCGTCGTGGTCAGCGCCGCCCAGGAGGCCGGCGACCCGCCTCTCGTGGAGCGGTCGACGGGGCCGGTGCGTCCGCTGCCGGAGGGGGCGGCGCGGCGTCGTATCGCCGCCGGGAAGGCGAAGGCCGGGCGGGAGGCCCGGCGGCAGGCCGTGTACGAGGAACGGCGGGCGGTGGCGGTCCTGGCGGCGGTACGGGACGGCGGGGGGCCGGCCCGGCGGTGGAGCGCGGGGTGGCTGGACCGGATCACCGTCGTGGCCGTCGTGCTGTGGGGCTGTTACGCGCTCGCCGGTGAGAGCGGGGTCTGGCGGTACGTCATCGGTGCCGGACTGGGTCTTCTCGGGGTGTGCCTGCTGCCCGGCCACCTCGCGTGGCGGATCACCGCCGACGCGGCCGGGCTGTGGTTCCGCCGGCTGGGCCGCTCCCGGCACATCGCCTGGGACCACATACGCGTCGTCGAGTGCAAGGGCACCGAACTGAGGGCCGACAGCTATCGGGCCGGCTTCGAGGAGTGGTCGGTGTCCGGGCCGCGATGGCCTTGGCTGGAGCGGAAGTTCGGGCTCATCCACCCGTACGAGCGGGTCGCCGCCGAGATCAACGCCATGTGGCAGGACCCCGCCCTGCGGCCGACCGCCGAGAGCGGCGGGCCGGAGCGAGGCCGTGGACTGTGGCCGGTGGCCGTGGCGATCGGGGTGGCGTGGGCGGCGGCGCTGGTGTTGCTGCCCTGAGCTGAGCTGAGCTGGGCTGGGCTGGGGTGCGGGCCGGTAGTGGGGGCGCGGGTCGGCAGTCGTGGTGCGGGTCGGCTGCGGGGGGTGCGGGGCGGGCCCCGCGTGGAGGGACGTGCCGCGTCGTGGGACGCGACACGTCGCGGGCTCACCGTGTCGGTGGGCCCGCGACGTGTCGGTCAGATGCCCGCTGCCTCGGAGAGGTCCCGCTTGATCGTCTCCAGGAGGTTCGTGGCCTTGGTGCGGGCCGCGGGGAGGTCCTGGCGGGTGCCCACCGGCACCACCACCTCCAGGTAGCACTTCAGCTTCGGCTCCGTACCGCTGGGGCGGACGATGACGCGGGCGCCGTCCAGCGTGTAGCGCAGACCGTCCGTCGGCGGCAGCCGGTCCGTGCCCTTGGTCAGGTCCTCGGACCGGGTGATCGCCAGGCCCGCGAGCCGCGTCGGCGGCTGCTCGCGCAGGCGCCGCATCGCGTTCGCGATCACGGAGAGGTCCTCCACCCGGACCGAGAGCTGGTCCGTGGCGTGCAGGCCGTGCTCCACGGCGATGTCGTCGAGGAAGTCGACAAGGGTGCGGCCCCGCTCCTTGAGCTCGGAGGCGAGCTCCGTGATCAGGAGCGCCGCCGTGATGCCGTCCTTGTCGCGTACGCCCTCGGGGTCGACGCAGTAGCCGAGCGCCTCCTCGTAGCCGTAGCGCAGACCCTCGACGCGGGCGATCCACTTGAAGCCGGTGAGGGTCTCCTCGTACGGCACGCCCGCCTTCTCGGCGATCCGGCCGAGCAGGGAGGAGGAGACGATCGACTCGGCGAACGTCCCGCGCGCGCCCCGGCTGACCAGGTGCTGGGCGAGCAGCGCGCCGACCTCGTCGCCGCGGAGCATGCGCCAGTCGGTGCCGCCCTTGACCGCGACGGCGCAGCGGTCCGCGTCCGGGTCGTTGGCGATGATCAGGTCGGGGTCGGTCTCACGGGCCTTCGCGAAGGCGAGATCCATCGCGCCGGGCTCTTCCGGGTTGGGGAAGGCGACGGTCGGGAAGTCCGGATCCGGCTCGGCCTGTTCGGCGACGAGGACGGGCTCCGGGAAGCCGGCCCGGGCGAAGGCGGCGAGGAGGACGTCCTTGCCGACGCCGTGCATCGCCGTGTAGACGGTGCGGGCGGTGCGGGGGGAGCCCTCGGCCAGTACGGCGTCGGTGCGCGCCAGGTAGGCGTTCAGGACGCTGTCGTCGAGCGTCTCCCAGCCGGAGTCCGGGCGGGGGACGTCGGCGAGGGCGCGGACGGCGTCGATCTCCGCGGCGATCTCCGCGTCCGCCGGGGGGACGATCTGGGAGCCGTCGCCGAGGTAGACCTTGTAGCCGTTGTCGCGCGGCGGGTTGTGGCTGGCGGTGACCTCCACGCCGGCCACGGCGCCCAGGTGCCTTATGGCGTACGCGAGGACCGGCGTGGGGAGCGGGCGGGGGAGGACCGCCGCGCGCAGGCCCGCGCCGGTCATGACCGCGGCGGTGTCGCGGGCGAAGTCGGCGGACTTGTGGCGGGCGTCGTAGCCGATGACGACGAGGCCGCCCTGCTCGCCCTTGGCCTTGAGGTACGCGGCGAGGCCGGCGGCGGCACGGATCACGACGGCGCGGTTCATCCGCATGGGACCGGCGCCGAGCTCACCGCGGAGCCCGGCGGTGCCGAACTGGAGGGTGCCGCTGAAGCGCGCGGCGAGCTCGGTGACGTCCTCGGCGTCGATGAGCTTGGCGAGTTCCTCACGTGTCTCCGCGTCGGGGTCCTCGGCCAGCCACGCCTTGGCCCGTGCGATGAGTTCGTCGTGCACGTCGGGTCAACCTCTCTCTTGTTCCTGCGCGAGTTCTTCCGGCCGCGAGTTCTTCCGGTTCTTCCGGCAGTGAGTTCTTCCGGCAGGGATCGGGGCGGAGTCGTTTCGCTCCCTCCGCCCCTACCCGTCCCGTCCCTCAGGGGCGCGGCGAAAAACGCATACGGCGGCACGCGTCCCGCGGCGGCACGCGTCCCACGGCGGCTAGAGCCGGTTCAGCACCTGGGTCAGCAGCGCGCCCATCCGGGTGGCCGAGTCGCGGCCCGCCTGGAGGACCTCCTCGTGGTTGAGGGGTTCGCCCGTCATGCCGGCGGCGAGGTTGGTGACCAGGGAGAGGCCCAGCACCTCGGCGCCCGCCTCCCGTGCGGCGATCGCTTCCAGGACCGTCGACATGCCCACCAGGTCCGCGCCGATCACCCGGGCCATGCGGATCTCGGCCGGCGTCTCGTAGTGCGGGCCGGGGAACTGCGCGTAGACGCCCTCCTCCAGGGAGGGGTCGACCTCCTTGCACAGCGCGCGCAGCCGCGGCGAGTACAGGTCGGTGAGGTCGACGAAGTTCGCACCGATGATCGGCGAGGTGGCCGTCAGGTTGATGTGGTCGCTGATCAGGACGGGCTGGCCGGGTCGCATGCCCTCGCGCAGGCCGCCGCAGCCGTTGGTGAGCACGATGGTCTTGCAGCCGGCGGCGACGGCGGTCCGTACGCCGTGCGCGACGGCGGCGACCCCGCGGCCCTCGTAGAAGTGGGTGCGGCCGAGGAAGACCAGGGCGCGCTTGTCGCCGATCTTGTACGAGCGGACCTTGCCGCCGTGTCCCTCGACCGCCGGCGGCGGGAAGCCGGGCAGCTCGGTGACCTGGAACTCGGCCTCGGGGGCGCCCAGGGCGTCCACGGCCGGTGCCCAGCCGGAGCCCATCACGAGGGCGACGTCGTGGGTCTCGGCGCCCGTGAGCTCGCGCAGGCGCGCGGCGGCGGCGTCGGCGGCGGCGTGGGGGTCGCCCTGGATGTCGTCCGGAAGAAGAGATGCGTTCACGCGCATGAGCGTAGCTGGTCCAGGCCTACGCGCGTAGATGACAGAGGTCACGGGTTTGCGATCGTTGTCTTGTCGTTTCCGATGAGAAGCCCGACGGGGCCCGGCGAGAGGCGCGACGGAGCCCGGCGAGAAGTCCCACGGAGCGCGGCGAAGCCCGACGAAGCCCGGGGAGCAGGGCGTCCGGGAGGGCGGTCAGGCGGCGGGAAGGAAGCCGGGAACGAAGCCGGGGACGAAGCCGTCCGTGTCGCTGAAGATCTCGACGACGAAGATCAGCAGGCGGCCCACGCCGGGGAGGACCCGCTCAGCACGGTCTCTTGCGCAGCTCCATCACGTAATCGTGCGGTGCCCCCGCCGACTCGGCCGCGTCGGCGAGCTCACCCAGGTAGCGTGCCGAGGGCAGTCCGCCCTCGTAGCCGTTCAGTACGTACACCCACGCGGCCTCCTCGCCCTCCAGGGTGTGCACGCGTACGCGCATGCGCCGGTAGATGTCGAGGCCGACACCCTCCCAGCGGTCCATGGAGTCCTCGTCCATCGGGGCGATGTCGTACAGCGCCACGAAGACCTGGGAGCGCGGGGCCTCGACGATCGTCGCCAGCGCGCCCTCCCAGCCCATGTGCTCGCCGCCGAACGTCAGCCGCCAGTCGTTGAGCCAGCCGGTGGCGCGCAGCGGCGAATGCGGGGCGCGGCGCGTCATGAGCCGCGGGTCGAGATTGCCGGCGTACGCGGCGTAGAGCGACATGGGTTCGAGGGTACGGCAGCGAAACGGCGGCCTCCTGCGTAACAGATGTACCTCCGGTGGCACCCGGGGGAGAAGCACCTTGAAGCGTGCGGGACAATGGAGTACGTGACTCGGATCGTGATCATCGGTGGCGGACCCGGCGGATATGAAGCGGCGCTGGTAGCCGCCCAGCTCGGCGCGGAGGTGACCGTCGTCGACTGCGACGGCCTGGGCGGTGCGTCGGTGCTGACCGACTGCGTGCCGTCCAAGACCCTCATCGCCACGGCCGAGGTGATGACCACCTTCGACTCGTCGTACGAGGAGCTGGGGATCATCGTCGCCGACGACACCCCGCCCATGGAGCAGGCGGCCCGGGTGGTCGGCGTCGACCTCGGCAAGGTCAACCGCCGTGTGAAGCGGCTCGCGCTCGCCCAGTCGCACGACATCACGGCGTCGGTGACCCGTGCCGGGGCCCGGGTCATGCGCGGGCGCGGGCGGCTCGACGGCATGCAGTCCATCGACGGGTCGCGCAAGGTCGTCGTGCGGGCCGCGGACGGCGCCGAGGAGACCCTCGTCGCCGACGCCGTGCTCATCGCGACCGGCGGTCACCCCCGTGAGCTGCCCGACGCCCAGCCCGACGGCGAGCGGATCCTGAACTGGACCCAGGTGTACGACCTGGACGAGCTGCCGGACGAGCTGATCGTGGTCGGTTCCGGTGTCACCGGTGCCGAGTTCGCCGGTGCCTATCAGGCGCTCGGGTCCAAGGTCACCCTCGTGTCGTCGCGGGACCGGGTGCTGCCCGGCGAGGACCCCGACGCCGCCGCCGTCCTCGAGGACGTCTTCCGCCGCCGCGGCATGAACGTCATGGCCCGCTCCCGCGCCGAGTCCGCCAAGCGCATCGGCGACCGTGTCGAGGTCACCCTGTCGGACGGCCGGGTCATCTCCGGTTCGCACTGTCTGATGGCCGTCGGCGCCATACCCAACAGCAGTGGGATGGGGCTGGAGGAGGCGGGGGTCAAGCTCCGCGACTCGGGTCACATCTGGACCGACAAGGTGTCCAGGACCACGGCTCCGGGTGTGTACGCCGCCGGTGACGTGACCGGTGTCTTCGCCCTCGCCTCGGTGGCGGCGATGCAGGGGCGTATCGCCATGTACCACTTCCTGGGCGACGCCGTGGCCCCGCTGAACCTGAAGACCGTGTCGTCGAACGTCTTCACCGACCCCGAGATCGCGACGGTCGGCTACAGCCAGGCCGACGTCGACGCGGGCAAGATCGACGCCCGGGTCGTGAAGCTGCCGCTGCTGCGCAACCCGCGCGCCAAGATGCAGGGCATCCGGGACGGCTTCGTCAAGATCTTCTGCCGGCCGGGCACCGGGATCGTGGTGGGCGGTGTGGTGGTCGCGCCGCGCGCCTCGGAACTGATCCACCCCATCTCGATCGCGGTCGACAACAATCTGACGGTCGAGCAGATCGCGAACGCGTTCACCGTGTATCCCTCCCTTTCGGGCTCGATCGCCGAGGTGGCGCGACAGCTGCACACCCGAAAGACGGCCGGCGACGCCTGAGGCGACCGAGCCGCCGCGGACACCTTCCCGCTGGTCACGGGGAGTCGTCGACCATTCGGGCGGCATAGGCAGGCGGATTAGGCGCGTATACCACTTCCTGCCCTGCCATGCGAACAACTTCTGTTATTCGGCGCAAACTGCTGAAACCAGACGGTCGTTGGGGTTACTGTCAGTTTCGTGTTCGCTGCAGAACGTCGCCAATTGATCCTCGAAATGGTGCGAGCGAATGGGGCCGTGTCGCTCCGTGAGCTCGCCCGCGTCGTCCAGACCTCCGAAGTGACCGTACGGCGGGACGTGCGCGCACTGGAGGCAGAAGGACTCCTCGACCGCCGGCACGGCGGTGCGGTATTGCCGGGCGGGTTCACGCGGGAGTCCGGCTTTCCGCAGAAGTCACATCTCGCGACCGCCGAGAAGACGGCCATCGCCGATCTCGCCGCGAGTCTCGTCGAAGAGGGCGAGGCCATCGTGGTGGGGGCGGGGACCACGACGCAGGAGCTGGCCCGCCGGCTCGCGCGGGTGCCCGGGCTCACCGTCGTCACCAACTCGCTGCTGGTGGCCCAGGCGTTGGCCCATGCCAACCGGGTGGAGGTCGTGATGACCGGCGGCACTCTGCGCGGCTCCAACTACGCACTGGTCGGCAGCGGAGCCGAGCAGTCCCTGCAAGGACTGCGCGTGTCCCGGGCCTTCCTCTCCGGGAGCGGCCTCACCGCCGAGCGCGGCCTGTCCACCTCCAACATGCTGTCGGCGTCCGTCGACCGCGCGCTGGTGCAGGCCGCCGCCGAGGTCGTCGTGCTCGCCGACCACACCAAGCTCGGCACCGACACGATGTTCCAGACCGTGCCGACCGATGTCATCACGCGCCTGGTCACGGACGAACCGCCCGCCCACGACGACCGCGCGGCCACCGAACTCCAGGCCCTCGCCGACCAGGGCGTGCAGATCGCGGTCGCCGGGTCGGCGGCGGGCGCGGGAGGCGGCGATACGGTCCCGGCGGGGCGTCAGTCACGCCGGGACATGCCGCTCCCCGGTCCGCGCCGCGGCCAGGTCCCGGGCGCCGGGCCGCAGCTGCGCAGCACCACGGCCCTGGGCGAGCAGCAGCCGGGAGAGCGGGCGCGGGTCGCGGACCTGCGGCGCCGCTGACGTTCGTACCCGGCCGGTACGGGGCCTTCAGGGGTCCTCGGCGGCCGGGTGGACCGCTCGCCGCGCCCGGCGCGGCGCACACGGACCGTGCCGCCGGGCCGCCGCTCCCAGGCGCGCCGCGCGCCGCGCGTCGGCACACAGGGCGCGCGGGCCCCCAGGACGCTCCGCGGGCGCACCTGCCCCCGCGCTCTCTCCCACGCCCGCGCCCCGCACGGCATCCACGCGCTCCCTCCCGTCCCTCCGGGCTGCCCTGCGGCAGGGCATCGGGCCGGCCGGGGAGGTTTGGGGTGCGGGCAGGCGCAGTACTTTCTTCTCAGGACATCGAGGAACATCTCAGGACTTCTCATGGCGAGAGCAGCGCCGGGAGAGTGTGCATGGAGATCAGCGGTGCGGACGCGCAACGCGTACTGACACTGGTACGAGGAATCGAAGAGGCCGACTCCGTCGAGGAGTTCCAGGAACAGGCGCTGCCCGGGCTGATGGAGCTGATCCCGGCCGACGCGGCGCAGAGTTACCGGATAGCGGTCGACGGCGTCGGTCTGTCCACCCTCTCGCTGCCGACGGACTCCTTCCACGAGGACCCGATGGTCATCTACGACCATCCCCTCGACCACCCGCTGACCGAGGTCATGCTCCAGACGCCGACCCCGGAGGCATGGCGGGTGAGCGACGTGGCCGGCGACCGGCAGTGGGAACGCACCCACTGCTACAACCTGGACTTCCGCCCCTTCGGGTTACGGCGGCACCTGGTGGCGTCGGCCGGGTCCGACATGTCCGTGGTCGAGGGCTACGCACTGGTCCGCTCCGGCCAGGACTTCACCGAACGGGAACGCGACCTGCTCGGCTTCGCCCAGCTCCAACTCCGCGCCGTGCACAGGGCGCTGCGGGAGCGAGCCCGGTTGCGGCTGCTGGCCGCCGCCGCCCTGGAACTGGTCGGCGGGCACGACCGGGGTGTCGCCGCACTCGACGACGGCCGCCCGTACCCCCTCAACGCGGCCGCGGCCCACCTGCTGCCGGCCGTACGGCACGATCCCCGGCTCGGCCGCACCGAACCGTTCACCGCACGGGACGTCGAGGTGCGCTACGTCGCCCCCGCCGCACCCGGCCTTCCCGCGCTGCTCCTGCTCCGGGACCTCGGGCGGGGGCGGGCCGTCGCCCGGCTGTTCGGCGTGACCGACCAGGAGCACCGGACGCTGCGGCACCTCGACAGCGGCCTCACGGCGACCGAGACGGCCCGGCGGATGGGGCTGTCGCCGACCACCGTGCGGGGCTACATCGCCGCCCTGCACCGCAAGCTCGAGGCCGGGCACACGGCGGCGCTGCTGCGCCGGGGACGGGACCTCGGACTGCTCGCCGACTGAGACGATCTGTCGCGACCCGTCAGAATTGACGGATGGCCATCGGCCGGGCCTCCCGGTTCACTGGAGGGGTACAGCGCCGCACAGGCCGCTGCGCGCCGCCCGGAGCCGCCCGGGAGCCGCACAGAGCCTCCCGGCGCCGCACAGAGCCGCACAGAGCCCACGGGGGACGGGGGAGACGAAGCGCCCGGCGGACCTACTGCTCAGGTCCGCCGGGCGCTTCGGGGAGTCGAACGACCTCTCGGCCGGTCCTCCGGCCAGTCTTCCGGCCGGTCCTCCGGTCAGTCCTTGATCTCGCAGATGGCGGCGCCGGAGGTGATGGACGCGCCGACCTCGGCGCCCAGACCCTTGATGGTGCCGGACTTGTGCGCGTTCAGCGGCTGTTCCATCTTCATCGCTTCGAGTACGACGACCAGGTCGCCTTCCTGGACCTCCTGGCCCTCCTCGACGGCGACCTTGACGATGGTGCCCTGCATCGGGGAGGCGAGGGTGTCCCCGGAGGCCACCGGGCCGGACTTCTTGGCCGCGCGGCGCTTGGGCTTGGCGCCCGCCGCGAGGCCGGTGCGGGCCAGCGACATGCCGAGGGAGGACGGCAGGGAGACTTCCAGGCGCTTGCCGCCGACCTCGACGACGACGGTCTCGCGACCGGGCTCCTCCTCGGCGTCCGCGTCGGTGGGGACGGTGAACGGCTTGATCTCGTTGACGAACTCGGTCTCGATCCAGCGGGTGTGGACCGTGAACGGTTCGGCGGAGCCGGTGAGTTCGGGGGCGAACGCCGGGTCCCTGACCACCGCGCGGTGGAACGGGATGGCGGTGGCCATGCCCTCGACGTTGAACTCGGCCAGGGCGCGGGCGGCGCGCTGGAGAGCCTGTTCGCGGGTGGCGCCGGTGACGATCAGCTTGGCGAGCAGGGAGTCCCAGGCGGGGCCGATCACGCTGCCGGACTCGACGCCGGCGTCCAGGCGCACGCCCGGGCCCGACGGCGGGGCGAAGGTCGTCACCGTGCCGGGGGCGGGCAGGAAGTTGCGGCCCGGGTCCTCGCCGTTGATACGGAACTCGAAGGAATGACCACGCAGCTCGGGGTCGCCGTAGCCGAGTTCCTCGCCGTCGGCGATGCGGAACATCTCCCGCACGAGGTCGATGCCGGCGACCTCCTCGGTGACCGGGTGTTCGACCTGGAGGCGGGTGTTGACCTCGAGGAAGGAGATGGTGCCGTCGACACCGACGAGGAACTCGACGGTGCCCGCGCCGACGTAGCCGGCCTCCTTCAGGATCGCCTTGGAGGAGGAGTACAGCTCCTCGACCTGGGCGTCCGACAGGAACGGCGCCGGGGCCTCCTCGACCAGCTTCTGGTGACGGCGCTGGAGGGAGCAGTCGCGGGTGGACACGACGACCACGTTGCCGTGGGTGTCGGCCAGGCACTGCGTCTCGACGTGCCGGGGCTTGTCGAGGTACCGCTCGACGAAGCACTCGCCGCGGCCGAACGCGGCGACCGCCTCGCGGACCGCCGAGTCGTACAGCTCGGGGACCTCTTCGAGGGTGCGGGCCACCTTCAGACCGCGCCCGCCGCCACCGAAGGCGGCCTTGATGGCGATCGGCAGACCGTGCTCCCGGGCGAACGCGACGACCTCGTCGGCGCCGGAGACCGGGTCGGGCGTGCCCGCCACGAGGGGGGCACCCGCGCGCTGCGCGATGTGCCGGGCGGCGACCTTGTCGCCGAGGTCGCGGATGGCCTGCGGCGGCGGCCCGATCCAGACGAGGCCCGCGTCCAGGACCGCCTGGGCGAACTCCGCGTTCTCGGAAAGAAAGCCGTAACCCGGGTGGATGGCGTCCGCACCGGAATCCTTGGCGGCCTGGAGCACCTTGGCGATGTCCAGGTAACTGGTGGCCGGGGTGTCACCGCCCAGGGCGAACGCCTCGTCGGCCGCCCGGACGTGCAGCGCGTCCCGGTCCGGCTCCGCGTACACGGCCACGCTCGCGATCCCGGCGTCACGGCAGGCCCGGGCGACGCGGACAGCGATTTCGCCACGGTTGGCGATCAACACCTTGCGCACGATGACTCCCTCTCCTTGAAACAAGCCGAGTTTAGGGACTGCCGACACGACGTTACGACCCGTCCCCAGTGGTGAGCTTGCCCACACGGAGCGTGAGTCGAGGCTCACTCCACCGGCGAAAACCCTTGTCGCATCGCAGGACGCGGGAATCCTCCGCAAAACCCTAGCCCCCCGATGTGGTCAAGGTCTCTGTGAGGCCGCGCTGCGCCCGGTCGCGTTTCTTTGTCGAGTCCCTACTAATGGCCCAACGATTCTTTGCCCCCGGCAGACCTCTTGTCCCGCGGTTTACCCTCCCCCAAGCTCTCAACTACGTTCGAACAGGGGGGACCCCCATGTAGCGTTCGCGATGTATCGAACGTACTAGGGGTAACAGGAAACGCGCTCGAAAGTGGGTGGGGCCGGTGGTGCGTAGACCGGTGGCATGGGTGGTCGCGGTCGTCCTCTTCGTGGAGGCGCTCGGCATCGCGCTGCTCAACTGGTTCCTCGGGGTGATCGTCGACCGCCAGCACATGTCCCTCGCGGGGCTCGATCCGAACGCGATGTCCGTTTCCTCGAAGGCCGGCGGTGTGGTCTTCGGTCTCTACTTCGGGCTGTGCGGCCTCGTCGCGCTGCTGGTCGGCGTCCGCGACCGCTCCCCGGCCGGCCTCGGCCGCATCCTGCTGATCAGCGTCGCCGTGGTGCATGGGCTGCTGGGCGCGTTCGCGTGGGGGCTGGTGGGCCGGAGCGCGTTCCTGTTCATGATGGGGGTGCTCGGGCTCATCGTGCTGCTGCTGATGACGTACGACCGCCGGGAGGGCCCCGCGGACGCCGTGGACGCCGACGGCGACCCCAAGGGGAACGGCGACCCCAAGGGTGACGGCGACAGCGTGAGCCCGGGACCCGCGCCGGTCACACCCCCGGCTCCCAGCACCCCCTGATCACTTCTCCCGGGGCGTCCACAGCTGCGTGATGCCGACGCCCAGTTCGCCGAGCAGGCGGCGCACCGTCGGCAGGGAGATGCCGATGACGTTGCCGTGGTCGCCGTCGATGCCCTCGATGAAGGGGGCCGAGCGGCCGTCGAGGGTGAACGCCCCGGCCACGTGGAGGGGTTCGCCGGAGGCGACGTACGCGGCGATCTCCTCGTCCGTCGGCTCGCCGAAGCGGACGACGGTGGACGCGGTCGCCGAGGCGTAGCGCTTGCTCGCCGTGTCGTAGATGCAGTGCCCGGTCTGGAGGGTGCCCGCCCGGCCGCGCATCGCCTTCCAGCGGGCGGTGGCCTCCTCGGCGTCCGCGGGCTTGCCGAGGGCCTCGCCGTCCAGGTCGAGCACCGAGTCGCAGCCGATCACCAGTGCGCCCTGGACCTCGGGCTTCGCCGCCACGACGGAGGCCTTCGCCTCGGCCAGCGCGAGGGCGAGTTCGGCGGGGGTCGGTGCGCTCAGGCGGTCCTCGTCGAACCCGCTCACGATCACTTCGGGGTCGAGGCCGGCCTGCCGCAGCAGGTTGAGCCGGGCGGGGGACTGTGAGGCGAGCACGAGGCGGCGGCGCGGCTGATCGGTCATGCGTTCAGGGTATCGGCGCCCCGCATCCGAAGCCGAGGACGATCATCGCGAGCAGCATGGCCAGCGCCATGAGAAAACCCAGCCGCCGCAGCATGTCCTGCGTCTTCCGCAGCTCCTCGGGCGGCTCGTTCTCGGGGTCGGACCACAGCATGCTTCGAGCGTGCGCGGCCGACCGTCCGCGCGCCTGAGTACACGTACTCAACTTCACCAAACGGTTCTGAGGTTCCATTAAAGCTCTGGACTTGCTACCGTCACGACATCAGCTAAAGGGACTCCAGTTCCCTTTAGGTCGAAAAGGCCTGTTCGAAAAGGCCTGTTCGGAAAGGCCTGTTCGGAAGGGCCTGTGGAAGGAAGTGTGTGCCGTGTTCACCACCGCCTGGACCGCCCCGCCCCAGCTCCCCAGCGAGGGCTTCACCCCCAACTGGTCGAGGGAGGGATTCTGGCGCCAGTCCCTGCGCCAGGTCGTACGCCTCACCGCGGGCGGCGGCCGGGTCCGGATCCGGCTGTCCCACGCGTACGGGACCTCGCCGCTGAAGATCGCGGGCGCCACCGTGGCCCGCACGGCCGCGGGTGCCGCCGTCGAACCGGGATCGGTGCGGCGGCTCACCTTCGGCGGCTCGGGCGCCGTGGAGATCCCGGCGCGCGGTCAGGTCCGCAGCGATGCCGTCGAACTCGCGTCGGCGGCCGGGGAGGCGGTGACCGTCACGCTGCATCTCGACGCCGTCACCGGTCCGGCGACCTTCCACGCCCAGGCGTTCACGAGCAGCTACCGCGGTGCCGGGGACCGGCTGGAGGACGTACGGGGTGACGGCTTCGGCGAGTCCACCGAGTCCTGGTACTTCCTGACGGCCGTCGAGGTCGACGCCGGCCGCACCGACGCCGTGGCCCTCCTCGGCGACTCCGTCACGGACGGCTTCGGCTCCACCCCGGGCGCGGACCGCCGCTGGTCCGACGCTCTCGCCGGGCGCACCGGACGGCCCGTGCTGAACGCGGGCATCGGCGGGAACCTGCTGCTGAACGACTCCGCCTGGTACGGCGAGAAGGGCGTCCACCGCCTGCGCCGGGACGTCCTCGGCCACGAAGGCGTCGACACCCTCGTCGTCCTCCTCGGCCTCAACGACATCGGCTTCAGCGAGACGGACGAACAGCCGACGTACAAGCCGGCGCCGGTCGTCGAGGCGGACGAACTGATCGCCGGGCACCGGGAGTTGATCCGCCGCTCCCGCGGACGGCTACGGGTTGTCGGCGCGACCCTGCTCCCCTTCGGCGGCTCCGACCACTGGGGCGAACACGCGGCCAAGGTGAGCCACGAGGTGAACGAGTGGATCCGCCGCTCCGGCGAGTACGACGCGGTCGTGGACCTCAACCGCGCGCTGGCCGACCCGGCGGACCCGGGCCGGCTGCACCCGGCGTACGACTTCGGCGACCACCTGCACCCGAACGACGCGGGGTACGAGGTGATGGCCGAAGCCGTCGCGGGAGTGCTCTGACGCCGCTTTCGCGACAGGCCCTAGCCGGGCCAGTACGTGCGGCTCCACGTCGTCGGGCCCGGCTGGGGCAGCCGGTCGGCGGCGATGCGGGCCGGGTCGGCCCAGGAGTCCCGCGGTCCGGGCGCGCCGGACGGCACCGAAGCCGCCGCCGCGGCGCGCGCCCGCACCACCGCCAGTGCGGCGGCCAGCTCCTCCGGGGTCGGATTGCCCCGTATGACCTTGATCGTCACAACTGCTCCCAGGGCTCTAGAGGGGGATGTTGCCGTGCTTCTTCGGAGGCAGGGATTCCCGCTTCGTACGGAGCTGACGCAGCCCCCGTACGACATGGGCGCGGGTGTCGGACGGCATGATCACGCCGTCGATGTAGCCGCGCTCGGCCGCCGTGTAGGGGTTGAGCAGCGTGTCCTCGTACTCCTGGATGAGCCGCCGGCGGACCTCCTCGCGCTCCTCCTCGGGTGTGGCGGCGATGGTGCGGCGGTGCAGGATGTTGACCGCGCCCTGCGCGCCCATCACGGCGATCTGGGCGGTCGGCCAGGCGAGGTTGAGGTCGGCGCCCAGGTGCTTGGAGCCCATGACGTCGTACGCGCCGCCGAACGCCTTGCGGGTGATGACGGTGATCAGCGGGACGGTCGCCTCGGCGTACGCGTAGATCAGCTTGGCGCCGCGGCGGATGATGCCGTCGTGCTCCTGGCCGACACCGGGCAGGAAGCCCGGCACGTCCACGAAAGTGATCACCGGGACGTTGAACGCGTCGCAGGTGCGCACGAAGCGGGCGGCCTTCTCGGACGCGTCGATGTCGAGGCAGCCCGCGAACTGCATCGGCTGGTTGGCGACGATGCCCACCGGGTGGCCCTCGACCCGGCCGAAGCCGGTGAGGATGTTCGGCGCGAACAGCGGCTGCGTCTCCAGGAACTCGGCGTCGTCCAGGATGTGTTCGATCACCGTGTGCATGTCGTACGGCTGGTTCGCACTGTCGGGTACGAGGGTGTCCAGCTCGCGGTCCTCGTCGGTGAGGGCGAGGTCCGCCTCCTCCGGGAAGGCCGGCGGCTCGCTGAGGTTGTTGGACGGCAGGTACGACAGCAGCTGCTTGACGTACTCGATCGCGTCCTTCTCCTCCCCCGCCATGTGATGGGCCACGCCCGACACCGCGTTGTGCGTGCGGGCGCCGCCCAGCTCCTCGAAGCCGACGTCCTCGCCCGTCACCGTCTTGATGACGTCGGGGCCCGTGATGAACATGTGCGAGGTCTGGTCGACCATCACCGTGAAGTCGGTGATCGCGGGGGAGTAGACCGCGCCGCCCGCGCACGGGCCGACGACCAGGCTGATCTGCGGGATCACGCCCGAGGCATGGGTGTTGCGGCGGAAGATCTCGCCGTACATGCCGAGGGCCGAGACGCCCTCCTGGATACGGGCGCCGCCGGAGTCGTTGATGCCGATGACCGGACAGCCCGTCTTCAGGGCGAAGTCCATCGCCTTCATGATCTTCTGCCCGAAGACCTCGCCGAGGGCACCGCCGAAGACGGTGAAGTCCTGCGAGAACACGGCGACGGGGCGGCCGTCCACGGTCCCGTACCCGGTGACGACACCGTCTCCGTACGGGCGGTTGTTCTCCATGCCGAAGTCCGTGGAGCGGTGCTGCGCGAACTCGTCCAGCTCGACGAAGGAGTCCTCGTCGAGCAGCAGCGCGATCCGCTCACGGGCCGTCAGCTTGCCCTTGGCGTGCTGCTTTTCGACGGCGCGCTCCGAGCCGGCGTGCGTCGCCTCCTGGATGCGGCGCTGCAGATCCGCGAGTTTGCCCGCGGTGGTGTGGATATCGGGGTGGTGCAGCTCTTCCGGCTCGGACATCGGGATGCGGCTCCCTGCCTGCTCAATGGGGACGTGAGGGTGACGTGTTCGGTCCTGCTCGAGATCCTGCTGAGGGTTTTGCTACTGACTCGTAGGGTAGTGGCGGCGATACCTTTCGGCAGTGCGGCGTTTACCACACCTAGGGTGGGTTGCATGACGCCGAAAGATGCTTCTGACGCCCATGACGGTCGCTGGTCCGATCTGGACCGTCCGCCCTTGAACGCCGCTTCCCTGCGGCGCGCGCTGGTGCGGGAGGGGAGCCTGTGGTCCTCGCTCGACGTCGTACCCGTGACCGGCTCGACCAACACCGACCTGGCCGCGCGGGCCGGGACGCTCGACGAGGGCGCCGTCCTCGTCGCCGAGGAACAGACCGCCGGGCGCGGCCGTCTCGACCGGCAGTGGACGGCTCCGGCCCGCTCCGGCCTCTTCTTCTCGGTACTGCTGAAGCCGTCCGAGGTGCCCGTGCACCGCTGGGGCTGGATCCCGCTGCTCACCGGAGTCGCGGTCGCGACCGGGCTCTCCCGTGCGGCGGGCGCCGACACGGCGCTCAAGTGGCCCAACGACCTGCTGGTGAGCGTGGGCGGCCAGGAGCGCAAGGCCGGCGGCATCCTCGCCGAGCGCACGGGCGAGGACGGGGTCGTGGTCGGCGTCGGCGTCAACGTCACGCTCCACGAGGACGAACTGCCCGTGCCCGCCGCGGGCTCCCTCACCCTCGCGGGCGCGGTGAGCACGGACCGTGACCCGCTGCTGCGGGCCGTGCTGCGCTCACTGGAGCGCTGGTACGGCACCTGGCGCGAGGCGGACGGCGATCCGGCGGTGAGCGGCCTCCAGGAGGCGTACGCGGCGGGCTGCGCGACGCTGGGCCGGACCGTACGGGCCGAGCTGCCCGGCGGCCGGTCGCTCACCGGGGAGGCGGTGGCCGTGGACGGGGACGGCCGGCTGGTCCTGGCCACGGCGGAGGGCGTGCAGCAGCCGGTGGGGGCGGGCGACATCGTGCATCTGCGACCGGCGGGAGCGGGAGAGATGTGATCCCGGGTGCGGGAGGGGTACCCGGGTCTGGCGGTGGAACGGCGCGCGGGTCCGCCCGGGCCGGGCCGTTGAACGGCGCGTACGGCCGTTCCGTACGAGACTGGACAGTACGACTCGGGAGTGAGCCACAGCACACCTGCCGTAGAGTTGAGCGCGGTCGATACCTGACCGCGGCAGATCGGAAGGGCAGCAGGCGTGACCGTCGACGACACGGGTTCGGGCACCGGTGTACACCCCGCCCCCGACGGTGAGCCGGGGCCTACCGCCAGGCCTGTCAGCGACGCGTCGCCCGCGCGGGTCGACGCGCACGGTGGCCGTACCGATGCCCACGACCGGGTGGACGGGCACGAGGAGCCGGAGGAGAACCCCCTCGCGCTGCGCCTGGAACAGCTCATCCTCGGGGCGGAGCGCCGCTACACCCCCTTCCAGGCGGCCCGCAGCGCGGGTGTCTCCATGGAGCTGGCGTCCCGCTTCTGGCGGGCCATGGGCTTTGCCGACATAGGGCAGGCCAAGGCGCTGACGGAGGCGGACGTGCTGGCGCTGCGCCGGCTGGCCGGTCTGGTCGAGGCGGGGCTGCTGAGCGAGGCCATGGCGGTCCAGGTCGCCCGTTCCACCGGGCAGACCACCGCCCGGCTCGCCGAGTGGCAGATCGACTCCTTCCTGGAGGGGCTGACGGAGCCGCCGGAGCCGGGCATGACCCGCACCGAGGTGACGTACCCCCTCGTCGAGCTGCTCCTGCCCGAGCTGGAGGAGTTCCTCGTCTATGTCTGGCGGCGCCAGCTCGCCGCCGCGACGGGCCGGGTCGTACAGGCCGGGGACGACGAGGAGATGGTCGACCGCCGGCTCGCCGTCGGCTTCGCGGACCTGGTCGGCTTCACCCGCCTGACCCGCCGCATGGAGGAGGAGGAACTCGGCGAGCTCGTCGAGGCCTTCGAGACCACGGCGGCCGACCTGGTGGCCGCGCACGGGGGACGGCTCATCAAGACGCTGGGCGACGAGGTGCTGTACGCGGCGGACGACGCGGGTGTCGCCGCGGAGATCGCGCTCCGCCTCATCGAGACGATGGCGAACGACGAGACCATGCCGGAGCTGCGGGTGGGTATCGCCTTCGGCACGGTGACGACCCGCATGGGCGACGTCTTCGGTACGACGGTGAACCTGGCCAGCCGGCTGACCTCGATAGCCCCCCGGGACGCGGTCCTGGTCGACGGGGCGTTCGCGGAGGAGCTGACGCGTACGCGTGAGGCCCCCGCCTCGGAGGCGGAGGCGGCCGAGGCCGCGGCCGCCGCGGAGAAGGAGGGCGAGGAGCCGCCGACGTACCGCTTCGCGCTCCAGCCGATGTGGCAGCGGCCGGTGCGGGGCCTGGGTGTGGTCGAGCCGTGGCTGCTCACTCGGCGGAGCGGGGAGTCCTAGAGCGGGTGTTCCGGGTCGTGGCGGTCGGATCGTCGTGGCTCAACGGACGGCCGCGGCCGCCCGGTTGACGCACAGTCCGACGAGCGGCACGCACAGGCCGGGCGGGTGTGGCGTGTGGGTGCTGGCACTCGGGGCGGGACCGGGCGCGGCCGCCGTGGTGGCCGTGGGCGGGGGCTCAGTCGTGGCGTCGGTGGGCGCCGGGTTCGATCGAGGGGTACGGGCCGCGGGGGCGCCCCGCTGCCCCGGCGCCGTCGAGACGCTGCCGGGGGCCGCGGGCAGGAGGGCCACCCCGGACGGCGATGTCGCGGCGTGGCCGGAGCCGACGGGGGAGGTCGGTGTCGCGCTCGCGCCGCCCGTCGCGGCGGTGGCGCCGCGCCCTCCGGGGCTCCCCGAGCGGCCCGAGGGGGTGGCGCCGACGACCGCCGCGGCGCTGGCGGCCGGGTCGCCGGTCGCCTCGACCGGGGGCGCGGCCTCCGCGGTGCCGGGCCCGCCGCCGACCGACTCGGGCGCCAGCCGCACGAAGCTCAACGCCCCGGCGGCCAGTGCGAGCCCGCCCACGGCGAACAGCACCTTCCGCGGCCGCGGCTTGCGGTGACGCCCGATGGGCCGGAACCAGACGGGGCCGGAGGTGACCTGTACCGACTCGGGGGCGGGGGCGGCCGTTCCGGGGATGGCCCGGGGCCGGATCCCGCCCGCCCGTCAGCGGCGCGGTGCGCGACGGTGCCGGTGCCGATGCCGCGGGCGTCGGCGTGCGGCGCCGCCCCCTCCGGTGTCGCCGTCGCCGCGGTGGCGTCCCGTGCCGGTGGCTCGCGGTCGGTCCCGGCGGCGTCCCGTGCCGGTGGCTCGCGGTCGGCCCCGGCGGCCTCCCGCGGGGCCTTCTTCTCCGTCGCCGCCGTGTCCGTCATGACCGTTCCTCCCCGGTGTGCCCGCGCCGCCCGGATGCCGCCGTGGCGGTGCGCAGGTTATGCGCCGGTTGGGGATGTCGTGGGGGAGTTGCGCTCCGTGTCACCCGAACGGGAACGCGCGGCCGGTTTCTCCGTCGGGTTTCGTCGGGGCGGCCCGGCTGCGATGATCGAGCCGTCAGGAGTTAACCCGCGTTAACCGGGAGGGTGTCATGGCGGAGCGAGCGGACGAGCGGCGGTTCGGGGACCACGTCGTCGTACGGCGGCACACGCGGGGGCAGGTCGCGGAGCTCGTCCTCGACCGGCCCAAGGCCATGAACGCCGTGTCCACGGACATGGCCCGCGCGATCGCCGGTGCCTGCGAGGCGCTCGCCCACGACACGGACGTACGCGTGGCCGTGCTGACGTCCACCCATGAACGTGCCTTCTGCGTCGGCGCCGACCTGAAGGAGCGGAACTCCTTCTCGGACGCCGACCTGCTGCGCCAGCGCCCGGTCGCGCGCGCCGCGTACACCGGTGTCCTGGAGCTGCCGATGCCCACGGTCGCCGCCGTGCACGGCTTCGCGCTGGGCGGCGGCTTCGAGCTGGCACTGTCCTGCGATCTGATCGTGGCCGACGGCACGGCGGTGGTCGGCCTGCCCGAGGTGTCCGTCGGGGTGATCCCCGGCGGCGGCGGTACCCAGCTGCTGCCCCGCCGGGTCGGTGCCGCCCGCGCGGCCGAGCTGATCTTCTCGGCGCGGCGGCTGACGGGGGCCGAGGCAAGGGAGTTGGGGCTGGTCGACGAGCTGGTGGAAGAGGGCCAGGACCGCACGGAGGCGCTGGCCCTGGCCTTCCGCATCGCCGCGAACTCACCGGTCGGCCTGCGCGCCGCGAAGCGCGCCCTGCGCCTCGGCCACGGGCTCGACCTGCGGGCGGGCCTGGAGGTCGAGGACGCGGCCTGGCGCTCGGTCGCCTTCTCCGGCGACCGGGCCGAAGGGGTGGCGGCCTTCAACGAGAAGCGCAAGCCGGAGTGGCCCGGCGAGTAGGGCCCCGGCGCCGCCCCCGCGACATCCCCACCCCTGTAGCCCCGCCAATGTCCCAAATTGTCATAAACATACCTAGCCTGGGGTGATGGGTGAGGACAGACGGCTGACGGCCGTGGTGGCGCTGGCGCAGGGCATGGCGGCGGCGCACACCCCGCGGGAGTCCTGGCGGGCCGCCGCGCTCGGTGCCTGCCGCGCGCTCGCCGGGAACTTCGCCGCGCTGTCCGTGTGGGAACGCGAGCGCGGCCGGCTGCGGGTCCTCGCCAACGTGGGGGACCGCGCCTTCGACGAGGAGGAGTTCCCGGACGACGAGGCGTACCCCGTGCACCAGTTCCCGGAGATCACCGAATTCCTGCACGAGCGCTGGGCGCGTGGCGGCGAGCCCAACGCCTGGGTGGAGACGGCCGAGGGGTCGACGGCGGGGCGTGCCGGGTACTGCCACCAGCGCGTCGCCGCCCTGCGCAGGAGGGGGCGCGGCTGCTGCGTCGTCGCCCCGATCGTGCTGCACGGCCGCGCCTGGGGCGAGCTGTATGTCGCCCGCCCGGCCGGCGAGCCCGTCTTCGACCGCGCCGACGCCGACTTCGCCACCGTACTGGCCTCCGTCGTGGCCGCCGGCCTCGCCCAGACCGAGCGGCTGGAGGAGGCCCGGCGGCTCGCGTACACCGACGCCCTGACCGGTCTCGCCAACCGCCGCGCCGTCGACGTGCGCCTGGACGAGGCGATCGAACAGCATCGGCGGGACGGGGTCGTCGTCAGTCTCGTGGTCTGTGATCTCAACGGGCTCAAGCGGGTCAACGACACGCGCGGGCATGCCGTGGGCGACCAGCTGCTCGAACGCTTCGGGTCCGTACTGTCCCTGTGCGGCGCGATGCTCCCGGGCGCCCTCGCCGCCCGGCTCGGCGGTGACGAGTTCTGTCTGCTGGCGGTCGGCCCGGCGGCCGACGAGGTGGTCCGGGCCGCCGGTGAACTCTGCCGTCGCGCGGCCGATTTGGAGCTCGGCGAAGGGGTCGCGTGCGGGATCGCCTCGACCCAGGACCCGATCGGTCCGGTCCGCTCGGGCCGCCGTCTCTTCCGGCTCGCCGACGCGGCCCAGTACCGCGCCAAGGCCGTACGTGCGACGAAGCCCGTGGTCGCGGGGCGGGAGGGGCCCGACGACCCGGTCGTCCGGCTCGCGGACGAGCCGGCGCCGGCCAAGGCGGAGCGCCGCCGCTTCCGGGGCCGCCGATGAGGCCCCCCGCACGCCGCCCGGTCCCGCCCGGGGGAACCGTCGGCCACCGGCGGCCGGGGTGGCGCACGGGTAAGGGGTAAACCGGCCACCCACTAGTGACATCATCGAATTCACTGCGTACGCTCCTGAATATGGATATGCACACTGTGGTGGTGGGGACGTCCGGGGTGACCGCGTCCGACGTTCTCGCCGTGGCGCGTGGCGGCGCCCGGATCGAGCTCTCCGGGGAGGCGGTGACCGCCCTCGCCGCGGCCCGCGGCATCGTGGACGCGCTGGCGGCCAAGCCGGAGCCCGTGTACGGGGTGAGCACCGGCTTCGGGGCCCTGGCGACCCGGCACATCAGCCAGGAGCTGCGGGCGCAGCTCCAGCGCAACATCGTCCGCTCGCACGCCGCCGGCATGGGTCCGAGGGTGGAGCGGGAGGTCGTACGGGCGCTGATGTTCCTGCGACTGAAAACCGTCTGCTCGGGCCACACCGGCGTACGGCCCGAAGTCGCGCAGACGATGGCCGACATCCTCAACGCCGGGATCACCCCGGTCGTGCACGAGTACGGCTCGCTCGGCTGCTCCGGCGACCTCGCCCCGCTCTCCCACTGCGCCCTGACGCTGATGGGCGAGGGCGACGCGGAGGGCCCGGACGGCACCGTCCGTCCGGCCGGTGACCTCCTCGCCGAGCACGGCATCACGCCGGTCGAGCTGCGCGAGAAGGAGGGCCTGGCCCTCCTCAACGGCACCGACGGCATGCTCGGCATGCTGGTCATGGCCCTCGCCGACCTGGACGCGCTCTACAAGTCTGCGGACATCACGGCGGCCCTCTCCCTCGAGGCACTCCTCGGCACCGACAAGGTGCTCGCCCCCGAACTGCACGCCATCCGCCCGCACCCCGGTCAGGGCGCCTCGGCCGCCAACATGCTGGCCGTACTGGCGGGTTCCGAGCTCACCGGCCACCACCAGGACGACGCGCCGCGCGTCCAGGACGCGTACTCCGTGCGCTGCGCCCCGCAGGTCGCCGGCGCCGGCCGGGACACCCTCGCCCACGCCCGCCTCGTCGCCGAGCGCGAGCTGGCGTCGGCGGTGGACAACCCGGTGGTGCTCCCCGACGGGCGCGTCGAGTCCAACGGCAACTTCCACGGTGCCCCGGTCGCGTACGTCCTCGACTTCCTCGCGATCGCCGCGGCCGACCTCGGGTCCATCGCCGAGCGCCGCACCGACCGGCTTCTCGACAAGAACCGCTCGCACGGGCTGCCGCCGTTCCTCGCGGACGACGCGGGCGTCGACTCCGGCCTGATGATCGCCCAGTACACGCAGGCGGCCCTGGTCAGCGAGATGAAGCGGCTCGCGGTCCCGGCGTCCGCGGACTCGATCCCGTCCTCGGCGATGCAGGAGGACCACGTCTCGATGGGGTGGTCGGCCGCCCGCAAGCTCCGTACGGCGATCGACAACCTCACGCGCATCGTGGCGATCGAGCTCTACGCCGCCACCCGCGCCATCGAACTCCGCGAGGGTCTGACCCCCGCCCCGGCGTCGCAGGCGGTCATCACGGCCGTCCGCAAGGCGGGCGTCGAAGGCCCAGGACCGGACCGCTTCCTGGCCCCCGACCTCGCGGCGGCGGACGCCTTCGTGCGTGACGGCAGCCTGGTCACGGCGGCGGAGACGGTCACCGGACCGCTGGCGTAGGACCTGTCGTCGAACTCCCGGCGCCCCCGATGCCCGTCGGCTCGGGGGCGCGGTGCGTCGCGGCGCCGCCGGACGCGCGGGCGGGTGCGGCAACCGCCGCTTCCCGGGCGGCCGTTCCTCGGCGCGCGCCCCGGGTGCCGCTCAGTACGCCGTCATGCGTTCCCGTCGTACCGAATACGCCACGAAGCCCGCGCCCAGGCCGAGGAAGAGGGTGCCGCCCACCAGGTACGGGGTGGTGTCGATGCTTCCGGTGTCGGCGAGTTGGGCGTCCAGGGACGTCGAATCGGTCCCCGCACCGGAGTCCGAGTCCGAGTCCGTGTTCGTGGAGGTCTGTGTGACCGTCGTCGACGTCTGCTGCTGCCCGGACGTGTCCTGGGTCGCGTTGGCGGACGGGACGAACCACAGGGCGCACAGGAGGGTTCCCGCGGCGGTGGCGGTCAGCGTGGATCGGCGTGCGGTGGACGACCATCGGTGTGCGGCGGACACGGAATATCTATCCCCTTGTGGTGCTGGCGAATTGGCCGTGTGGGGCGATGCTAATGAAAGGCGCGGGTCGCGGGAAAGTCGCGGAACCCATGGGTCGTACGCTCGCAGCCATGAGCACTTCTGAGACATCACAGTTTGTCCGGCTTCGCGTGGAGCTGGTCGTGGAGATCGGCGACGCGGACGCCGTGACCAAGGCCGCCCTGGAGCGCATCGCGGATGACCCGGACATGCCGGACGACGAGCGCGGGCACTCCGAGAGCGCCGTGACGGAAGACACTGCCGAAGCCCTCGCGTATCTCGTCGACCCGTTCGACCTGGTCAGCGAGGTGCCGGGGGTCGAACTCGCCCAGGCCTCCTGGAGCAGCGAGCAGATCTCCTACGATCCCGATTCGCCGGAATGGGACCTCGGCGAGGATGATGGCGCGGAGGACGACGAGGAAGACGTGCTCGGCTGAGGCCGCGCGGGGCAATCGTGACCCCGGGCGGCAACCGCGGCCCGGGGTTCTCGCGTCTTCTCGGCGAGTCCCTGGCGTCTCACGAGACGCGGTGACCACTTCCGCCCCAGTCGATCAAGAAGATCCGACGTGGTGTGCCCCACATTCTCGCGGGATGTGGAACGAGGCGATCCAGTCGTAGCGTTGAACGCTGACACGGGGACTCACGGGGTTGGGGATAAGGCAACGATGGAGAGGCGTGTGATGACGGACAGTAACCGACGCAAGGGCCTGAGGGCTGCGTCCGTACTGCTCGGCGGGGTGCTGGTGCTCTCTGCGTGCAGCGGAGGCGACAGCGAGGCCAGTAGCGGCGGTGGCGACTCCACCTCGCAGGCCAAGGTCGACGAGGCTGCCGCCAAGAAGGCCTCCGAGGCCCAGATCAAGATCACGCCCAAGGACGGCTCCGACAACGCCTCCATCAACAACGCGGCCAAGGTCACCGTGAGCAAGGGCACGCTCACGGACGTCACCATGAAGACCGCGGCGGGCACCGCCGTCGCCGGCCGGATATCGGCCGACAAGAAGAGCTGGTCGCCCACCGGTCAGCTGGAGCGGTCGACCTCGTACAAGATCACCGCCACGGCGGACGACTCCGCGGGCCGCACCGCCCACGAGAACGCGTCGTTCACGACGGTCTCCCCGGCCAACAGCTTCATCGGCAACTTCACGCCGGAGGACGGCTCCACCGTCGGCGTCGGCATGCCGGTCTCGATCAACTTCGACAAGGCGATCACCGACAAGGCCGCCGTGCAGAAGGGGATCACCGTCTCCTCCAGCAGCGGTCAGGAGGTCGTCGGGCACTGGTTCAGCGCCAACCGCCTGGACTTCCGCCCCGAGGACTACTGGAAGGGCGGCTCCACCGTCACCCTGAAGCTGAACCTCGACGGGGTCGAGGGCGCGAACGGTGTGTACGGCGTCCAGCAGAAGACGGTCACCTTCAAGGTCGGCCGCAACCAGGTCTCCGTCGTCGACGCCCGGACCAAGACCATGAAGGTCACGCGGGACGGCAAGACCGTCAAGACCATCCCGATCTCCGCGGGCGGTCCTGACAACAAGACCTACCAGGGCCAGATGGTGATCTCCGAGAAGTTCAAGGAGACCCGGATGGACGGCTCGACGGTCGGCTTCACGAAGAAGGACGGCAAGGGCGAGTACGACATCAAGGACGTGCCGCACGCCATGCGCCTGTCGAACTCCGGCACGTTCATCCACGGCAACTACTGGGGCGCCAAGTCCATCTTCGGCGCGGTGAACACGAGCCACGGCTGTGTCGGCCTGTCCGACACGAAGGGTGCGGGCGACCCGAACACCCCCGCCGCGTGGTTCTACAACAACACGCTGATCGGTGACGTCGTGGTCGTCAAGAACACCGGCGACAAGACGGTCGCCCCGGACAACGGCCTCAACGGCTGGAACCTCGGCTGGGCCGCGTGGAAGGCGGGTTCCGCGGCCTGATCCGGCCCGGTTTCGTCTCTGACGGCGGCGGCACCGCCCCCTGAGGGCGGTGCCGCCGTCGTCGTGCGTGAGGCCCCTCTTACCGCCGTCCCCCACCCCTCAGGGCCTCCGCACAGCTCAACTCGCCTCTCTGCACAGGCTTCTCATCGTTCTTTTATGTCGGCCTTATCGCTTCATCACGGTCCGTACCTAGCTTGCGGCCATGTTCTTCACCTACCTGAGGCGCGAACTGCGCCGCCGCAGAAAGGCGGCCCTCGTCGTCGCCTCCGGCCTAGCGCTGGGCATCGCACTGGTCATCGTGGTCAACTCCGTGTCCTCCGGCATGGGGAAGGCACAGGACAAGGTCCTTCAGTCGCTCTACGGCCTCGGTACGGACATGACCGTCACCAAGGCGGCCAGTGCCTCGGCCGCGAGCTCCCAGCGCCCCCGCTTCAACTTCGACGCCCGCGGCGACGACTCCGACGCGGAGCAGAGCAGCGACCGTGTCATGGTCCAGGGCTTCCAGACCCTGGCGACCACGACCGTCGGCAAGGTCGGCGCGCAGCACGGCGTGTCCGACGCCGTCGGCGGTCTGAGCCTCCAGGTCGTCAAGGTCAGCGGCCAGTTCAAGCAGGGCCAGTTCCAGCAGGACCAGAACGCCGGCGGCAATCAGCAGGGTGGCCGCCCGAACGCCCAGGCGTCCCCGCAGGGCCGCGTCGAGGGCGGCGGCGCCAACTTCGGCGTCAACAGCTACTCCGTCTACGGCACCGACGTCACCGAGCCCGCCCTCGGCCCGCTGACCTCCTCGAAGATCACCAGCGGCCGTACCTTCACGTCGTCCGAGACGAACGCCAAGGTCGTCGTCGCCGACAAGTCGTACGCCAAGGAGCAGAAGCTCGTCCTCGGTGACACCGTCACCATCAAGAGCGTCAAGTTCAAGGTCATCGGCATCGCCACACCCGACAGCGGCGACGCGGCGGCGAACCTCTACATCCCGCTCAAGCGGGCGCAGACGCTCGGCGACGCCAAGAACAAGGTCACCACGATCTACGTCAAGGCGTCGGACTCGCAGCAGATCGACGTCGTCAAGTCGACGATCCAGAAGAACATCTCGGGGACGACGGTCACCACCTCCGCCGACCTCGCCAAGACCGTCTCCGGTTCCCTGTCCACCGCCTCCGGCCTCGCCAAGAACGTCGGAAAGTGGCTGTCGATCGCGGTGCTCGTGGCCGCGTTCCTGGTCGCGGGTCTGCTCACCTCCTCCGCCGTCTCCCGCCGCGTGCGCGAGTTCGGCACCCTCAAGGCGCTCGGCTGGAAGTCCGGCCGCGTGACCCGCCAGGTCGTCGGCGAGGCCATGGTCAACGGACTGGTCGGCGGCGCCCTCGGTATCGCCCTCGGCCTCGGCGGCGCGTATGTCGTCACCGCGATCAGCCCGACCCTCCAGGCCGACATCGGCTCCACCGGCGGCAACGCGGGCGGTCCCGGCGGTGGCGGCCCCGGCGGTGGCGGCTTCGGCGGGCCCGGCCGGCAGACGGCTTCCAAGGCGCTGGAGGTGGCGCTGACCGCGCCGGTCAGCCTGTCCACCATCGTGATCGCCGTCGCCCTGGCCGTCACCGGCGGTCTGGTCGCGGGTGCCTTCGGCGGCTGGCGGGCCTCCCGGCTGCGTCCCGCGGACGCCCTGCGCCGCGTCGAATAGCCCAGCCGGCCCACCCACTCCAGGAGTTGCACCATGTACGAACTCAGAGGCGTCAGCAAGCGCTATACGCGGGGCAAGGACACCATCAACGCCCTCGACGGCATCGACCTGACCATCGGCGACGGCGACCGGCTCGTCATCCAGGGCCCCACCGGCGGCGGCAAGTCCACCCTGCTCCAGATGCTCGGCGGGCTCGACAAGCCCACCGCGGGCAGCATCGAACTCGACGGCACCGACCTCGCCAGGCTCTCCGAGGCCAAGCTCACCAAGGTGCGCAGCGAGAACATCGGCTTCGTCTTCCAGAGCTTCAACCTCATCCCGACGCTCACCGCGCAGGAGAACGTCGAGACCGCCCTCGTCCCCCTCGGGGTGAAGGTGAAGGACCGCCGGGAACGGGCCGCCGAGGCCCTGAAGTCGGTGGGTCTGGGGGAGCGGCTCGGCCATCTGCCCGCCGAGATGTCGGGTGGTCAGCAGCAGCGCGTCGCCATCGCCCGCGCGCTGGTGAAGCAGCCCAAGGTGCTGCTCGCCGACGAACCCACCGGCAACCTCGACGAGTCGATGCGCGACGAGATCATGGAGGTGCTGGAGACCATGTGGAAGGAGTACGGGCTCACTTTCATCATGGTCACCCACGATTCGTCCCTCGCGAAGAAGGCCCCGCGGGTCGCGACGATCCGCAAGGGGAAGATCACTGTCAAGGAGAACGCGGGGGCGTAACCGAGCGATTGTGTAACAGAGTTCGCGCGGGCGGGTAACAGTTCGCCCGGTGAGCTCCTTACCGTCTTCTCACTTATTGAGCAGGTGATCACCCCTCGGCATACTTGCTTACGCCGGGGGGTGACGTACATGTGTGCGCTATTTCCCTCGGACGGGTGAACGGGGATTCGCCCGATACTTCATCTCCAGGGGGAGACTTGCGCAGACAAGTGAAGAGAGCATGCGCGGCCACCGTCGCCACGGCGGCCGCTGTGGTTCTGGCGGCGGGCATGACCACCCCGGCGTCGGCCAAGCCCGAAGTCGCGTCGAGCGGCACCACCACATCGGCCGGTTTCTCGGCCAAGCACCGCGTCACCCTGATCACCGGCGACCGTGTCGTCGTCGACGCCAAGGGCCGGGTTGTCGGCCTCGAGCGGGCGAAGGGGCGCGAGCACATACCCGTCTCGGTGCGCAAGGCCGACGGCCACACCCTCGTGGTGCCGGCCGACGCGGCCCGCATGATCGCCACCGGCAAGCTCGACCAGCGGCTCTTCGACGTCACCGAGTTGAACCGGTCCGCGACCCGCAAGGCCCAGAAGCAGGGCCTGAAGGTGATCGTGGGCTACAAGGGCACGGCGAGCGCCGCCAAGTCCGACGTGCGCGACGCGGGCACGCTCCGGCGCAGCCTCAAGTCGCTGAACGCGGACGCCGTACAGACGCCCAGGACGGACACCGCCGAGCTGTGGGACGCGGTCACCAACGGTGACGCGACCGCCTCCGGCGTCGCGCACGTCTGGCTCGACGGCACCCGCAAGGCCAGCCTCGACAAGTCCGTGCCGCAGATCGGCGCCCCCACGGCGTGGGCGGCCGGGTACGACGGCAAGGGCGTCAAGATCGCCGTCCTGGACACCGGTGTCGACGCGACCCACCCGGACCTCAAGGACCAGGTGGCCGAGTCCAAGAACTTCTCCGCCGCCGCCGACGCCGCCGACCACTTCGGTCACGGCACGCACGTCGCGTCCATCGCGGCGGGCACCGGCGCCAAGTCCAACGGCAAGTACAAGGGTGTCGCGCCGGGCGCGACGATCCTCAACGGCAAGGTCCTCGACGACACCGGCTCCGGCGACGACTCCGGCATCCTGGCCGGCATGGAGTGGGCGGCCGAGCAGGGCGCCGACGTCGTCAACCTGAGCCTGGGCGGCGGCGACACCCCCGAGATCGACCCGCTGGAAGCGGAGGTCAACAAGCTCTCCGAGGAGAAGGGCATCCTCTTCGCGATCGCCGCCGGCAACGAAGGCGAGTTCGGCGAGCAGACCATCGGCTCCCCGGGCAGCGCGGCCGACGCGCTCACCGTCGGCGCCGTGAACGACAGCGACAAGCTGGCGTCCTTCTCCAGCCGCGGCCCCGGCCTGGACGGCGCCATCAAGCCCGACGTCACCGCACCCGGCGTGGACATCACCGCCGCCGCGGCGCCGGGCAGCGTCATCGACCAGGAGGTCGGCCAGAAGCCGGACGGCTACCTCACCATCTCCGGTACGTCGATGGCGACCCCGCATGTCGCGGGCGCCGCCGCGATCCTCAAGCAGCAGCACCCCAACTGGTCGTTCGCCGAGCTCAAGGGCGCGCTGACCGGCTCCGCGAAGGGCGGCAAGTACACGCCGTTCCAGCAGGGCTCGGGCCGTATCGCCGTCGACAAGGCGATCAAGCAGTCCGTGATCGCCAACCCGAACTCGGTGAGCTTCGGCATCCAGCAGTGGCCGCACACCGACGACAAGCCGGTCACCCAGCAGCTCACCTACCGCAACCTCGGCACGAGTGACGTCACGCTGAACCTCGCGTCGACGGCGACCAACCCCAAGGGCGTCGCCGCTCCGTCGGGCTTCTTCAAGCTCGGCGCGACGAAGGTCACGGTCCCGGCGGGCGGCAAGGCCTCGGTCGACTTCACGGTCAACACGAAGCTGGGCGGCACCACGGACGGCGCGTACTCGGCGTACGTGACGGCCACGGGCGGCGGCCAGACCGTGCGCACGGCGGCCGCGGTGCAGCGCGAGGTGGAGTCGTACGACGTCACGCTCAAGCACATCGACCGTGACGGCAAGCCGGCCGTGAACTACAGCACCGACCTGACGGGCGTCTCGGGCCTCGCCGCGGACAAGTGGTTCGCCCCGTACGACGCCTCCGGGACGGTCAAGGTCCGTGTCCCCAAGGGCAACTTCATCCTGAACGCCAGCCTCTTCGCGGACCCGGAGGACTTCACCAAGGGTGCCGACTGGATCGCCCAGCCCAAGCTGAGCGTCACCAAGAACACCACGGTCACCGTCGACGCCCGCAAGGCGAAGCCGGTGGACATCACCGTGCCCGACAAGGGCGCCAAGTCGGCCTTCGCGTCGCCGGACTACACGGTCGAGGCCGGCAACAACAGCTACTCGTACGGCTGGTGGCTGGACACGTACGACAACTTCCGCACCGCGCACCTCGGCCCGAAGGTCACCGACGGCTCCCTGTCCCAGCAGTGGGAGGGGCACTGGACCAAGGGTGACGACGAGGAGTACGACACCACCGCCAGGGCCAAGGTCACGCAGCTCGCCACCGGCTACAGCAAGCACTACAAGGCGAGCGAGCTGGCCACGGTGAAGGCCGGCCTGGGCTCCTCCGTCACCGGCAAGAAGGGCGCGATCACGGCCTGGGGCTGGCTGCCCGGCAGCTCCGGCGCCTCCGCGATCGGCATCCAGCAGACGCTCCCCGGCACCCGGACGCTGCACCTGTCCACCTCGGGCGGGGTCCGCTGGACCTTCGAGTTCGAGCAGACCGGCGGGCTCGACGCCGACGGCTTCCCGATCGCCGAGGCGTACTACTCGACCGGCGACTCGCAGAAGCTCACCGGCGGCAAGACCTACGCGAAGACGTTCAACACGGCCGTGTTCGGGCCGCGTACCGGCGGTGACTTCAGCCTCTACCGTGACGGCAACCAGATCTACGGCTACGTGCCGCTGTTCGCCGACGGCAAGACGCACACCGGTTCGTCGACCTTCAGCTCGGTCACCACGACCCTCTACCGCAACGGTACGAAGGTCGGCTCGAACGACGACCCGCTGTTCGGCGAGAAGTACTTCAAGGTGCCGGCCGGTTCGGCGTCGTACAAGCTGACGACGTCCGTGAAGCGTGCCGCCACCGTCGCGACCGCGTCCTCGCGGATCGACGCCAGCTGGACCTTCAAGTCCAAGAAGGCCTCCTTCACGAAGCTGCCGACGTCCTCGGCCCGCTTCGCCGCGACGACCGGCCTGGACAGCCGCGTCACCGCCGACAAGAAGGTCTCGGTCCCGGTGACCGTCCAGGGTGCGGCAGCGGGCAAGAACCTCAAGTCGCTGGCGGTGTACGTGTCGTACGACGGTGGCAAGAACTGGACGAAGACCACCGTCAAGAACGGCAAGATCAGCGTCAAGAACCCGGCGAAGGACAAGTCCATCTCCTTCCGGGCCAAGATCGCCGACAAGAAGGGCAACACGTCGACGATCTCGATCTACGACGCGTACTACGGTAAGTGAGCGGACGTGACTAGCTGAGGCCGGTGCCTCGGCAGCGTCGGGCCCTTCGGGATCGCATCCCGGAGGGCCCGATTTCGTGTTGGCGGAGATGACGCGGGCATCGATGACGCGGGCACCGATGACGCGGACACCGAACAAAAGTCGCTTGTAACATCCCCGGGTTCTCAGGCGTGTTCAAGGCAGCGGGAACAATGACCGGCACTCTGACCGCACCCGCTGAGCAGTGACCACGAAGACGAACGAAGACGAACGAAGACGAACACGGAACGGGAAACGGGGACAGATGTCGGCGCAGTCGGAGGACTTCGACGCGTTCTACACCGCCACGCACAAACGGATGGTCGCCACGGTCTACGCGATGACCGGAGATCTGGTGGAGGCCGAAGACGCGGTGCAGGAGGCGTACGTACGGGCGTGGCAGAGATGGGACAGGCTGACGCGGGACGACGGGGATCCGCTGCCGTGGGTGCGGACCGTCGCGATGCGGCTGGCGATCAGCACGTGGCGCAGGACGCGGGGCCGCCTGCTCGCCCACTTCCGGCACGGCCCGGACGCGGACGTGCCCGAACTGTCCGCCGACCGCGTGGCGTTGCTGAACGCCCTGCGCGAACTGAACCCGGACCAGCGCCAAGTGGTGATCCTGCACCACCTCCTCGACCTGCCCGTGGAGCAGGTCGCGCGCGAGACCGGCGCCTCAAGCGGCGCGGTCCGCACCCGGCTGAGCCGGGCCCGCAAGGCCCTCGGCGAGCGCCTCGCCGAGCCCACCGTCTTCACCACCGAGGGAGTGGTCCGGCATGGCTGAGGTCGAGGAACTGCTGGACGACGTCGTGCTGCGGATGCCCACGGCCGAGGCGGTACGCGCCCAGGGGAGCCGGCGTCGCGCTCGGCGCCGGGCGGCCGCGCTGGGGGTCGCCGTCACGGCGATCGCGGTGGGGGCGTCGTGGGCGTCTGCTGCCGGGCGACGGCGGGCGCGACGCGCGGCCCGCGGGGCCCGCGCGACCGTCGGGGACACCGACGGCATCGCCCTCGACCGAGGTGGACCCCAGCCCGTACAAGAAGGGCGACACCATCGAGCTGCTGTCGGCGGGGGAGCTGCCGGGGGACGAGAAGTGGCACTGGAAGTCGGCCGCCAACGAGCCGGCCGGTGGGGTGACGGACGCTGAGAGCGCACTGGTGAAACTGAAGACCTGCGACGGATGGTCTCAGACCGGCAACCGGCAAGGCTCCATGCTGTACACCACTGCCTACAAGGGCGGCCGCGACGCGGCGGCCTGGCAGCGTTACGCGGAGTTCGACAACGCCGCCGGCGTCGACGAAGTGGTCGAAAACCTGGACACCACCCTTTCCACCTGCGGTTTCAAGCCCGTGGGCAAGGCCGCGGACACGCACTTCGCGGGCGCCAGCGAGGACGGCCGACGGGTACGCGTCACCGTCGAGCACGGCAAGCGGTGGATCTACGTGTCCGAGGTGGAGGACGGCCGGCCCGGCGGCGACTGAACACCGGCCGGCCCGGGCCCCGTGGCCATGTGTTTCGCCCAGCGCTGATACGGCGTGCGGCCCGTCGGAAGGGGAGCTTCCGGCGGGCCGTCCGTGTTTGTGTGGGGACATGACCGTTCACACTGTCGAATACATCCGGTACCGGATCCCCGAGCAGCAGTCGGCGGAGTTCCTCGCCGCCTACACCCGCGCCGCCGCCCAGCTCGCGGCGGCCCCGCAGTGCGTCGACTACGAGCTGGCCCGCTGCGAGGAGGACTTCGAGCACTTCGTCCTGCGCATCACCTGGACCTCGACCGAGGACCACATCGAGGGCTTCCGGAAGTCGGAGCTGTTCCCCGACTTCCTCGCCGAGATCCGGCCGTACATCAGCAGCATCGAGGAGATGCGCCACTACAAGCCGACGACGGTACGCGGCACGGGCGCGGCCGTGCCGACGCTCTACGCCTGGGCGGGCGGGGCCGAAGCCTTCGCGCGCCTGACCGAGGTGTTCTACGAGAAGGTGCTCAAGGACGACGTCCTCGCGCCGGTGTTCGAGGGGATGGCGCCCGAGCACGCCGCGCATGTCGCCCTCTGGCTCGGCGAGGTCTTCGGCGGCCCGGCGGCCTACTCCGAGACACAGGGCGGCCACGGACACATGGTCGCCAAGCACCTCGGCAAGAACATCACCGAGGTGCAGCGCCGCCGCTGGGTCAACCTGCTCCAGGACGCCGCGGACGACGCGGGCCTGCCCACGGACGCCGAGTTCCGCTCGGCCTTCCTGGCCTACGCGGAGTGGGGCACGCGGCTCGCCGTGTACTTCTCCGGCCCCGACGCGGTGCCTCCGGCCGAGCAGCCGGTGCCCCAGTGGTCGTGGGGGGCGATGCCGCCGTATCAGCCGTGAGACGCGGCCGCACCGGCGCGGCAAGCCGTGAGACGCGGCCTTACGGTGCCGCCGGCCGTGAGCCGCGGCCTCACCGGGGCGGCTCACAGGGCTACGGCTGAGGCGCCGTCGTACCCGCCCGCGTCGCGTCCGTCCCCCAGCTCGCCAGCAGGCGCAGCGCCTCCGCCGAGGCGGACCCCGGCTCCGCGTGGTACGTGATCAGCGCCTGCTCACCGTCATCGGGCAGCCGGAACGACTCGAACTGCAGCGCCAGGTCACCCACCAGCGGATGCCGCAGCAGCTTCACGCCGTGGGTCTTCTCCTTCACGTCGTGCGTGGCCCACAGCCGGCGGAAGTCCTCGCTCTTCACGGAGAGCTCGCCGACCAGGGCCGAGAGCCGCGGGTCGTCGGGGTGACAGCCCGCGTCCATGCGCAGAAGGCAGACGATGTCGATCGCCTTCTGCTCCCAGTCCACGAACAGATCACGGTACTCGGGCTTCAGGAACACCATCCGCGCCCAGTTCCGCTCCTGCGGCGGCAGCTCCGCCCAGTCACCGAAGAGGGCCGCGGCCATCCGGTTCCAGGCGAGGACGTCCGAGCGCTGCCCGGAGATGTACGCGGGCACGCCGTCCAGCGTGTCGAGCAGCTGCCGCAGCGCGCCCCGCACCTGCTGCGGCCGCGCCGTCTGCTTCTTCTTGTGCGCCTTCGGCTTCGCCAGATGCGTGAGGTGCGCGTGCTCGGCGTTCGTCAGCCGCAGCGCGCGGGCGATCGCGTCGAGTACCTCCGCGGACACGTTCCGTCCGTTGCCTTGCTCGAGGCGGGTGTAGTACGCGACGGACACCCCGGCCAGCTGCGCCAGCTCCTCGCGGCGCAGCCCCGGCACCCGGCGGTGCCGCCCGAAGTCCGGCAGGCCCACGTCCTCGGGCTTCAGCCGGGCCCGGCGGGTGCGCAGAAACTCGCTGAGCTCGGCACGCCGGTCCAGCGGCTGTCCGGCCCCCTGTACGGGTTCGGGCTGTTCGTCCATGCGTCCAGTATTCATGGTCGTACGACGGTGAACCTGTCCCCGCCAGTGGTAGGACCGCTGGACGTAGGCAAGACCGTGGTCTGGGTGAGCTCCGGAAGACCGGGCAGGCTGATTGTCGTGCCCGGCCGAAGGCAGCCGGCGCACTACCCCCCCTGCTAGGAGAACCCCGGCATGACCACCACTGTTGCCGCGTACGCCGCCCCGGCCGCCAAGGCTCCCCTGGAGCGCACCACCATCGAGCGGCGTGAGGTCGGCGAGTTCGACGTCCTGATCGACATCAAGTTCGCCGGTATCTGCCACTCGGACATCCACCAGGCCCGCGACGGCTGGGGCGAGGGCATATTCCCGATGGTTCCGGGCCACGAGATCGCCGGCATCGTCGCCGAGGTCGGCTCCGGCGTCACCAAGTTCCAGGTCGGCGACCGGGTGGGCGTCGGCTGCATGGTCGACTCCTGCCGCGAGTGCGAGAACTGCAAGGCGGGCCTGGAGCAGTACTGCGTCGGGGGCAACGTCGGCACGTACAACGCCCTCGACAAGAACGGTGAGCCCACCTACGGCGGCTACTCCGAGAAGGTCGTCGTCGACGAGAACTACACCGTCCGCATCCCGGACGGCCTCGCCCTCGACGTGGCCGCCCCGCTGCTCTGCGCCGGCATCACCACGTACTCCCCGCTCAAGCACTGGAACGCGGGCCCCGGCAAGAAGGTCGCCGTGCTCGGCATGGGCGGCCTCGGCCACATGGGCGTCAAGATCGCGCACGCGCTCGGCGCCGAGGTGACCGTGCTGTCCCAGTCGCTGCGCAAGAAGGACGACGGGCTGAAGCTGGGCGCCGACCACTACTACGCCACCAGCGACCCGAAGACCTTCGAGGAGCTGGCGGGCACGTTCGACATCATCCTGTCGACGGTCTCGGCGCCGCTGGACTTCGGCGCGTTCCTGTCGCTGCTGAGGACGGACGGCGCCCTGGTGAACGTCGGCGCCCCCGAGGAGCCGATCTCCATCAACCTCTTCTCGGTGATCGCCGGCCGCAAGACCCTCGCGGGCTCCGGCATCGGCGGCATCCAGGAGACCCAGGAGATGCTGGACTTCTGCGCCGAGCACGGCCTCGGTGCGGAGATCGAGCTGATCAGCGCGTCCGAGATCAACGACGCGTACGAGCGGGTGCTGAACAGCGACGTGCGGTACCGCTTCGTGATCGACACCGCGACGATCTGACACGCACCATCCGATCAGACGCGCATCACGCGATCTGACACGCACCACCCGATCCCCACGACGCACCGTCTGCCGCTCCCCCCGTGCGGCGGGCGGTGCGTCGTGGCATCGCGGCGTCGCGGTTCATGAGCGCGGTCACCGAGAGGCGCGGGCACCCCTGCCGGGTTCCCGCCCCAGCAGCCAGAGCAGATACGGCCCCCCGACCAGGGAGGTGAGGGCGCCGACCGGGATCTCCAGCGGCGGCAGCGCCGTACGGGCCACCAGATCGGCGGCGACCACGATGATCGCGCCGGTCGACGCGGAGCCCGCCAGCGGGAGTTGAGGGGTACGCGAGAGGCGCCGGGCCAGCTGCGGTGCGGTGAGCGCGACGAAGCCGATCGGGCCGGCCGCGCCGGTCGCCGTCGCGGCGAGAACCACGCCGAGGACCGTCAGCCCGAGCCGGGTCCGCTGCACGCGCACACCGAGCGCGGACGCGGTGTCGGCGTCGAGCCCGAGCGGGCGCAGGGCCCTACTCGCCCGCACCAGGGCGGGCAGACTCAGCAGCAGCACCCAGGCGAGCGGGGTGGCCTGCGTCCAGCCGCGTCCGTTGAGACTGCCCGTCAGCCACAGCTTGACCTGTTCGGCGGCGGTGAGTTCGCTCTCGGTCAGATAGAGCTGGACGACCGCGGAGAGGGCGACGCCGATGCCGACGCCCGTCAGCACGAACCGGGTCGGCTGCATGCCGTGGCGCCAGGCGAGGACGTACACGAGCGCCGCGGCCCCGAGCCCGCCCGCGACGGACACCGCCGGAAGGGCGCCGGGCGAGGCGACGGTTCCGGTCGCCAGGGCCAGTACGGTCGCGGCGGCGGCGCCGTGTCCGACGCCGATGACGTCCGGACTGGCGAGCGGATTGCGGGTGACGCTCTGCACGAGCGCCCCGGACAGCCCGAGAGCGGCGCCGACCAGAGCGCCCAGCACGATGGTGTGCGCCACCGGCAGCGGGGGTGGGGATACGTCAGGGGCTGACGGTCAGTCGGCGGCGAAGGACTCCCCGGCCGCGTACGACCGTACGAGCACGTCACCGCCGGTCCCGTCGCCGTTTCCGCCGTCGGCCCTGGTGCCGGTCCCGCTGTCGGTCCCGGGTCGTACCGTGTGCACGCGCCCGAGGCCGGAGACGCGTGCCGTCCGGCCGTCGACGGTCAGCAGGGTGTTCTCGTCGATCGCCACACCGTGAGGGACCCGTCCGTCCGCCACGGCGGCGATCAGCCGGGGCAGCGTCCCCCACTGCGCGGCATGCACGTCGACCCCGAACGGGACGAGCCCGAGCCCTTCCCGCACCTCGATCTCGTCCAGGTCCTCCCCGGTGTCCTCGGGGCAGACCGGAACACCACCGGCGAGCCACCCGCCGACGACCGCCCGCCGCGCGGCGACGGCGGCCCCCGCGGAGAACCCGGCGTACGGGATCCCGCGTTCGGCGAGCACCCGGGGCAGCCGGCCGAGGACCTCCGCCAACGCGTCCTGATAGGCGGGCGTCAGCCCGCCGCACACCAACAGGGCGTCGACGCGCCCGAGCGCACCCACGTCGAACCGCTCACCCAGGGGCACCAGCAGCGGCACCGGCGCACAGTCGGCGACCTTCCGCAGCACGGCCTCGTACCGGGCGAACTGCCCGGCCCCGTCGCCCTCGTCGACGAGAAGGCAGCCGACGACCGCGGCGTCACCCGCCGCCCGCTGCCTGCCCGCCCGCTGCCCAGCGGCCTCCAGGAAGGGGCCGTAGACGGCCTCGGCGCCCCGCTCGTCCCACCCGCCACCGATCAGATACGTGTGCATGTCGTACGTCCCCTCCAGGTCAAGATCATTTCCTTGCTCATCCCCCGGCTCATCCCATGGAGGCACGCATGACGGCAAGTTATCGCGGTGGACACGTCAGACGGGACCGAGTTCTTTCGCGGCGGCTCTACCAGATTGATCCCTGTCGGAACGGTCAGAACGGCTGAAACGGCAGAAGAGGCACCGGCCACGGGGAATGCTGCCCCTACAAGGAGAGCGGGGGACACGTGCAAGCCGTCTTACTGGGGTCCGTACTTTTGGTGTGTCTGGCCGCGCCGCTGGTCGGAGCGTCGCAGCGGCCGCGGTTGCCGTCGAGGCGGTGCACGCCCGAGCGTTCGGCGCACGCGCCGTTCGCGGTGGCGTTCGGCTGCTGGCTCGTGCCGGTGCCGATGGCCCTGTTGCTGGAGGACGGCCGCGCCGATCTGATGCACAGCTGGTGGGCCGTGGCCATGCTCATGGCCAGTCCGGTCGTCGCCTTCGCCCTGGTCCGCATGGTGGCGCCCCAGCGGCTGAAACGAAGGCGGCTGCTTCTGGCGGCGCGCGCGGCAGCCCTCATGGCCGCCGTGGTGGCCGTCGAGATGGCGGCGCTCGACGCAGGGGTTCCGTCGCTGTCCGTCGTCGGACCGCTGTTGACGGTCTCGTTCGCGGCGACGGCGACGGTGCTGGGCGTCCTACGGGTCGTGGACCACGGCTATTTCCCGCTGGTGCTGTTGCGGACGGCAGCGAAGCAGGCACTCGTGGCCGGCGGAACCTGGTACTGGATGCACCGCACCGGCGCCACCCTCACCCCCGATCCGGCGGACTCCACCACCACGGCCCAGGTGCTGGCCCTGCTGTGGTGGTCGGTGGTGGCGCTGTCCAGTGGATGTGCGCTGGTCGCGGTCGCCCGGCTGGTGCGCTGGCTGCGATCCGGTCCACCGGCTCGGCCCGCGCCACCCGGTGTGGCTCCCTGGCCGCCCGCGGTGGGCGACGTATGGATGGCCGAGCTCACCCACGACGACAACACCTACAAGGAGCGCCCCGTCGTGGTGCTCGAACACACGCCCGGCTTCGTCCGCGTGCTCGGCATCACCAGCGTCGACAAGTCCGACAGGCGGCGCGGCTATCTGAAGCTCCACATGTCCGAGTGGAAGGGAGTGCTGACCAAGGACGGCTGGCTGAATCTGGAGATCGCGCAGGTTCCGTACTGCGACTTCCTGTGGCGGCGCGGGGAGTGCCCGGACCCGGTGTGGGACGCGCTGTGCACGAAGGCGGCGGTCCGGGAGCGTCCCGCGGGCCGGGGGCCGACCCCCGGATTCACCTTCCGACACCGGCTGTGGTCGGCGATGAACGCGCACGCGGGCCGTGACTCACGCAACGTCCACGCCGGTTCCGACAACCGGCGGCGCCGGGTCTGGACGCGGGCAAAGGTGTGACCGTCGTATGACCGTCTCCCCCTCCCCGTCCACGGAGAGCCTGGCGCCACCGCCCGAACCGGAACCCGCGCAGCCGGTCCCGCGGCGGCCTGCCGGCTTTCGCCGAGCCCACGGAGCCGAGCCCATGGAGCCCCCGAGCCTGTCGAGCCCACGACGCGTGACTCGGTCAACGCCGGGCGGGGCCGCCCGGGGTGTGAGCGGTGCGGCGTGTCCACAGAGTCACATCGCTGCTCGTGGCGACGGCGAGGGTTTGCCCGGACGGGGAGAAGCCGGCGGCTCGGAGTTCGGAGTAGTTGGAGTGGAAGATGTGCCACCACTTCTCCCCGTGCGGACCGCGGTGAGGCATCCCGCTGCCGCGGGAGAGCAGGACGCGGTCATGCGGCCAGGCCGGGCTGACGACCTCCACCACCCAGCCGTCTTCGGTGCCGGTGTGGAGCCCGCCACCGAAGAGCCCGGCGATACGCACCCTGCTGCCGGCGATCGGCCCCAGCCCTGGGCACGACAGATCGGCCACGGCATCGGGGGTGCTGTCCTCGGGGTCGGGGTCCCGGTCGCGGGCGATCTTCTCCCCTGTGACGGCGTCGAAGAGGCCATGCCCGGCCTGCGAGACGACCATCACCAGGTCGTTGCCGTTGTCGGGGTGCGACGCGAAACCGATCCCGAGAAGTCCGCCGACAGCGGCGAAGGGCTTGAAGACCGGCCGCCAGGGCTCAGGCGCGGGAAGCACGGGAGCCGCCAGAAACCGGTCCCGCAGATCCTGTTGATAGCCGGTGAGCCCCGTCTCGCCGTCGCCCCGCCCAGATGACGCTGCCTTCTCGCTCCACTTCATCACCCCACCATGATCCACACTCCGCTCCGCTCCCGTACCGCCCGCGGGCCGGATCGATGAGCCGGCGCCCGCCGGTTCGGGCATGAAAGCCCCCAATTGCGACGGTTGGTTGTCTGACGATCTTGTGCTTTCACGGACGTAGGCGGGCCGGCAGTTCGTCTGCGGCAGGGTATGGGCGCTCTTGTGGCAGTAGTGGGGAGGTCATCCGAGAGCCATACCAGGGAGGAAGGCCACGAGCCCGGAGAGGAAGCTGCCGATTGCGGCCAGTGTGACGAGAGCGGCCTTCCCGTCCGAGAAGAGGCCGGAGCAAAACTCGCGTACTTGGCGTCGAAGGATCAGCATCTTCATCTTCTGCCAGCGATGTTGGCGGATGTGGCAGCCCATGAGGAGACCGGTTGCGTTGTTCCGGCAACCGTCTTCCCTTCCCCTGACAGGGGCTCCGCACGTCACGGGTGCTTGGAAGAAGCACCAGATCAGCACCAGCGCCGACAGGGTCGCGACGACCACAGGCCCCGCGGCCCTGTTGATCCAGGCGGCGATTAGCAGAGCGCCGACGACGACGCCCCACCACTGCCCCAATCCACCGAGTCGACTGCTCCCTGCCCCCGAAGTCGCCATGCCTGTAATCGTGGCGAGGAGTCCGGCGAATCATGCCCCTGGGGATTGGCTTGACCGAAAGTGGGTCCCAGGACGGCTGATCTTCTGTAAGCCGGATCGCCCAGACCGCACCGGACTAGGCCGTGATGCCCAGACCGCACCGGACTCGGCCGTGATGCCCATCGCGATGCTCGGTGCCACGGCCGGTTGGTGGGGTTGAGCTTCGGGCGGGCTACTCCTCCGTGACCCCGGAGCAGGGGCGACGCCCGTCGGAGAAGGCGCCCCCAGCTGACCGTGCCGCCGCGAGCCATCAGCACTCGTGCCCCTGCCAAGCCTCGTGCTCAGCCCCCCTCTCGCTGGTACGCCCACGCAGGATCAACGTTGCCAAGGCCGCACCGCTCGGGCACTGCCGCGCGGTACGGTCTTAGCTACCCTCCGGTCACTTGACCTGCACAGATGGCCCGAGAGGGTTGCCTTTGACGAGTGGATATGCGGGAGGGCGATTGCTGGATAGAGTCGTCTCGTCACAACTGGTTGTGGGGACAACCAAAGGCCTTTCGGCTGTCGACGTCCTGGGGAGGGCCTGCCGCATATGAGTCGTCGCTCTACTGGTTTGGTCGGCGTGTGGGCCGAGGTGCAACGGCAGCAGCAGCGCCAGATGGAAGCCGAGGCCAGACAGCGGAGACAAGAAGCTCAGCAAGCACGGGCCTACCAGCGGCGAGCTGCCCAGAGCCACCGCGAGTACAGGCAGGCGGAGGCGCTACGGCGCACGGAGGAACTGGACGCACAGGTCGCGTCGCTGCAAGGCCTTCTCGCTGCGGGTTGTCAGGCTCCGGCTTTCAGGGCTTCCTCGCTCATGCGACCCGAGGAGGTCCAGCCCTTCGCCCCAGGACCGTTGGCGCAGCCCGTGCCCATGCCGGATTTCCATCAGTACCAAACGCAAAGTGGTTGGACCGCGAGTCGCCGTGCTCAGGCGCAGACCGAAGCGCGGGCGCGCTTCGAGCGGGACTGGCACGCCGCCCAGGCCGCAGAGGCCCACAGACAGCAGCAGCTGGCGTCGTACCAGCGGGAGTACCAGCAGTGGGCCGATGCTCAGCTGGCCGAGGTACGTGCGCACAACGCCGGCGTCGTCGCGGTGACCGAAGGCGTGCGGCGTAGAGATCCCGACTCCGTGGTCGAGTACTTCTCCGCCGCTCTCTACGCCTCAACGGCGTGGCCCGAAGGTTTCCCACGTCAGGTTGCGGCGGCCTACGACTCAGCAGCCCGGCAGCTGGTTCTCGATTGGGAGTTGCCTGCCTACGGCATCGTTCCAGAGGTCAAGTCCGTTCGGTACATGTCCGGGGTCGATCAGGACAAGGAGACCCCCCGTCCGGCAGGCCAACGTCGAGCTCTGTACCGGGAGGTTCTCGCGCAGTGCCTGCTGCTCGTGCTGCACGAACTCTTCGCCGCAGATGAGCTGGGCGCGCTTGAGTCCGTGGCCCTGAACGGGTTCGTGGACGGACACGACCCTACGACGGGCCGGCCCGGCCATATCTTCCTCGCGACGGTCATGTCCCCGCGCTCTTCGTTCCGTGACCTGCACCTGGCACAGGTGGACGCGGGCAGTTGCCTGTCTGACGCACTGCGAGGGCAGCTCTCGGCCCGGCCGGACCAACTCACACCGGTACGGCCGAGCCGGCGGCCGCAAGACGTCGGGAACCGCGTCGTCGCTCACGGCAGCGATGAGGAACCGGACCTGTACGACATGGATCCGATCGCCTTCGAGAACCTTGTCGCCGAGCTCTTCCGGGCCATGGGAATGCAGGCGGTGACGACCCAACGCTCAAACGATGGCGGCGTGGACGTCGACGCGCTGGATCCGGCACCGATCCGAGGCGGCAAGATCGTCGTGCAGGTCAAGCGCTACCGCAACACGGTGCCCCCGACCGCCGTACGCGATTTGTACGGGACCGTGCAGGACGCCGGTGCCAACAAGGGTGTCCTCGTCACGACGTCAGGGTTCGGCCCTGGCTCACACACGTTCGCCAACGGCAAGCCGCTGGAACTGGTCTCGGGCTCCGAGCTCGTCGACCTGCTGCACAGACATGGGCTGCGCGGGCGACTGGGAGAGGGTGGTCGTCAAGCCGCGGCGCAGCCGACACCGTCGGATCCGAACACTCGGCTGCCCGACGACTACAACGTGCTGGGCATGTCGTGGACCGGAAGCGTGGCCCTGGACGTGTGTGCACTTGTCTGCCGTGGCAACCGCGTCCTCAGCGACGATCACTTCGTCTTCTTCAACAACCCGCAGACTCCGGACGGCTCAGTGCGCGCTCTTCCGGCCGCTGCGCCGGACAAGGCCGCGATCTGCGTCTCGTTCGACGGGTTGCCGTCGGAGGCTGATCGGCTCGTACTCGTGGCCGCCATCGACCCGGAGGTCAACGCGGACGCCGATCTCTCCGGCTTCACGGATGCCTGCATCCGGCTGCTCGATCCCGGTATGGCCGAGGTGGGACGGCTTGAGGTCTCTGACGGCCGAATCCGTGAGAGGGCCTTGGTGCTCGGGTCCTTCCGCCGAAGGTCCAACGGGGACTGGGACTTCGTACTCGGCGGCAAGGGCTACCCGGGCGGTCTGGAGGAACTCGTCCAGGATTTCGGCATCGTGGTGGCGTAGGTCCGCCTGAGGTCCGCATGCTGCCGGCGCCAGGGATCGTGCTGTGAACGCGGCTTGATGACCCACGTCATGCGGCCCCGCTTCCACGCGGCGGGAAAGCGGTCGTCGTGGAGGGCGGGCAGTCCGATTCGGGGGAGTATGCCTGGTAGACGGTGATCGTGGATGCCGTGTGGAGTGCGTGGATCCCGTGGTGCGGTTCTTCCATGGCGTACAGCGTGGAGCCGCAAGTGGGCGCGGCCACTGAACTTTTATGGTTGTGGTCACGGACGCAGGTGGGCCGGCAGTTCGTCTGCGGGAAGGTAGGGAAGCTCCTGCGGCAGTAGCCGTGCGGCCGAGTCGAGGTCGCCGTTGCCGACGAGCGTGCGGATCTCGCGGGCGAGTGGGGTCACGTCGCTGATGCTGACCGTCCATTCGTCCGCGTAGCGTCGTGCGGCTTCACCGGCCAGGCCGAGTTGCAGGGAGCGGTACGGCAGGGCTTGAAGGTGCAGGTCGCGCTCGGGGTCCCACTGGATGCGAGTGGGTGCGTGCTTCAGCTGACGCTGCCAGGTGGCGCGGTCGGGGTGCACACCGCGGACATAGCTCGACAGGCACGCGTGGCGCAAGGCCCACTCGAAACCGTCTCGGGTGATCTCAACGGCCAGGACGGTCTCCTGACCTGCTTTCGCGCCCCAGCCGCAGCGGTACATCATCCACAGGAACGACGGCTTGATCCACGTCATCCGGTCCCGCTTCCACGCCGTGGGGAACCGGCCCTCTCGGACCGCAGGCAGGCCGATTTCCGGGGAGTAAGCCTGGTAGACGGTGATCGTGGATGTTGTGTGGACCGCCCGGATCCTGCGCTGGGTTTCTTCCATGGCCTACACCCTGAGGCCGGGGCGGTGCGTGCGACCACTGATTTTCGGCGGTCGGTCCCTTTGTGCGCGAGGTGGCAGCAGCGGCGTGCCCCCAGTGCCGCAGCACCACCACGTCGGCAGGTCGGTGCGCTCCTCGCGGTGGCCGGTGGCCGGTGGCCGGTGGCCGGTGGCCGCAGGGCCGGTTGGGCGGGCACGGAATCGCCTGGAGCCCTCGCGCGTTGAGCGGAGTGGGCATGGGTGCCGGTGTGTGCGAGCCGCGTAGCCCGAGTGACCGAGCTGACAGATATTGGAGGGGCCGCAATGGCTGCGCAGACGCAAAGGGCCGTCCTGGCGGGTGGATGCTTCTGGGGGATGGAGGACCTGATCCGCCGGCTCCCGGGCGTGACGGCGACCCGGGTCGGATACACCGGCGGGGACGTGCCGAACGCGACGTACCGAAACCATGGCACGCACGCGGAGGCCATTGAGATCCTTTTCGACCCCGCGAGGACCGATTTCCGCGCGATCCTGGAGTTCTTCTTCCAGATCCACGACCCGAGCACCAAGAACCGCCAGGGCAACGACATCGGCCTCAGCTACCGCTCGGCGATCTACTACGTGGACGACGAGCAGAAGCGGATCGCCGAGGACACGATCGCGGATGTGGACGCCTCCGGACTGTGGCCGGGCAAGGTCGTCACCGAGGTAGAGCCGGTCGGCCCCTTCTGGGAGGCCGAGCCCGAGCATCAGGACTACCTGGAGCGTTACCCGGACGGCTACACCTGCCACTTTCCGCGCCCGGGATGGCGGCTGCCCGCCCGCGCGGAGGGCTGACCCCGAGGCGGCCCGGCGCAAGGCGGAGGCTGACTGGCCAAAGCCCCACCGCCGGGCCTGCCTGCGCTTGCCGGACTGCTCCACAGCCGGGCCTGCTGGCGCTTGCGGGACTGGCGGTGCCTCGCTGTGGACGAAGGGTGCCGACGGCGGGGCACCAGCCAGGGAAGGGCGGAACAAGGCTCCGGCGATCCCGATCCATCCTGAAGCCGGGAGGCCGGGGCCCCGCCCCGCCGCTACGCCCGCCGCTCAGTGCGGCAGCGTCGCCGGGCTTCCCCCGTTCGCCTCGTACCCCGCCACCGCCAGTGCCCGGTATATCGCGTAGTCCGACGCCGGGTCGGACGTGAGGGTCCAGGGGAGTGCGCCGACGTGTCCGTCGACGTGCACCAGCTGGTTCATCGCCTCCGACCAGCGCTCGCCGCGGACCAGGAAGAACACCAGGAGGTGGCGCACATGCGCCAGCATCGGGTCGTCGGGACGGGCTGAGTGCACCGCGTAGAGCGCGCCGTGCACCGCCTTCGTCACGACCTCGCTCTGGTAGAAGCTGCTGACCAGGTTCACCTCGGGGAGGTGCTCGAAGACCGCGAAGAGGGGCATCGCGGCGAGCAGGGAACCCCGGGGGGCGCGAGCGGCGGCCGCCTCCGCGAAGGAGTACGCCACCTCCCGCGAGCCGTGCCACTTCTCGCACCAGTAGTGCAGCGCGGCCAGATGCGCTCCCATGTGCTCGGGCGCGCGGTCCAGGATCTTGAGCCACAGCTTCTCGAACTCCGCCTGCGGGTAGGCCAGCCCGCGCGCGATCGACAGCTCGACGATGTACGGGATCGGGTCACCGGGGGCCAGCAGCGCCGCCTCCCCGCACGCGACCTTCGCCTCCTCCATGATGATCCGGAACTCGTCCGTCCCCGGCGTCGAGGTCCGCCAGGCCTGCTGCACCAGGAACTCCGCGTGCACCGCCGCGCCGCCCGCGTCCTTCGGCGCCTCGGCCCGCCACACCCGCAGCCACTGCCCGCCGGGCGTCTCGCTCACCCCGCCGGGGTGCTGCTGCAACTCCAGCGAGGCCGCGCCCGCGAAGGCCTGCACCCGCTGCCAGCGTGTCTCGTCCGCCGTCTCCGTGCCGGCCAGCAGCTGGGACGCCGCCCGGTGGTCCTGGGTCCGCTGCACCACATCCAGGACGTCCAGCAGGTCCTCGTCCGGGCCGGGCATGCGGATGTCCAGCTCCTCCTGCCGCAGGAAGCCGTAGTTCGCCGGGTCCGCGGCGTCCGGGTCGCCCGGCGCGACCTGCTGAATACCGGCCCGCCTGCGCATGAGGACCGGCAGCAGAACCATGCTCATCATGGCCAGCGCCATCAGGACCCAGAGAATCTCCATGCCTCAAGCGAACCAGACGGCTCCGACAATTGGCCAACCCGGTCGGCGGTCCTGTGGAAAACCGTGCCGCGCGCGGCACGTACAGCCCTCCCGCATGCGGCAAAACCGCCCGGCCTGCGGCAAAACCTCCCCGCAAGCGGCCCCGACCCGGCGACCCGGCCCCCGCGCCGCACCCGTAGGCCGTCATCAGTCCCGCGAGCGGACTACGCTCGGTTCCCATGAGCGACAGGCACATCAGTCAGCACTTCGAGACCCTCGCGATCCACGCGGGCAACACCGCCGATCCCCTGACCGGCGCGGTCGTCCCGCCGATCTACCAGGTCTCGACCTACAAACAGGACGGCGTCGGGGGGCTGCGCGGCGGCTACGAGTACAGCCGCAGCGCCAACCCCACCAGGACCGCCCTGGAAGAGAACCTCGCCGCCCTCGAGGGCGGCCGCCGCGGCCTCGCGTTCGCGTCCGGACTGGCGGCCGAGGACTGCCTGTTGCGTACGCTGCTCAGCCCCGGCGATCACGTGGTCATCCCCAACGACGCGTACGGCGGAACGTTCCGTCTCTTCGCGAAGGTCGTCTCCCGGTGGGGCGTGGAGTGGTCGGTCGCCGACACCAGCGACCCCGAGGCCGTCCGGGCCGCGATCACCCCGAAGACCAAGGCCATCTGGGTGGAGACCCCGTCCAACCCGCTCCTCGGCATCACCGACATCCCCGCGATCGCCCAGATCGCGCGCGAGGCCGGCGCCAAGCTGGTCGTCGACAACACCTTCGCCACCCCCTACCTCCAGCAGCCGCTCGCGCTCGGCGCGGACGTCGTCGTGCACTCGCTGACCAAGTACATGGGCGGCCACTCGGACGTCGTCGGCGGTGCGCTCGTGGTGAGTGACCAGGAGCTGGGCGAGGAGCTCGCCTACCACCAGAACGCGATGGGCGCGGTCGCCGGGCCCTTCGACTCCTGGCTGGTACTGCGCGGCACCAAGACGCTCTCCGTGCGCATGGACCGGCACAGCGAGAACGCCACCAAGGTCACGGAGATGCTCACCCGGCACGCGCGCGTGACGCGCGTTCTGTACCCGGGCCTGCCGGAGCACCCCGGTCACGAGATCGCCGCCAAGCAAATGCGGGCGTTCGGCGGCATGGTCTCCTTCCAGGTCGAGGGCGGCGAGGAGGCGGCCGTCGAGGTCTGCAACCGCGCCAAGGTCTTCACCCTCGGCGAGTCCCTGGGCGGCGTCGAGTCCCTGATCGAGCACCCCGGGCGGATGACGCACGCGTCCGCGGCCGGCTCCGCGCTCGAGGTCCCCGCCGACCTCGTACGCCTCTCCGTGGGCATCGAGAACGTCGACGACCTGCTTCAGGACCTCCAGCAGGCCCTGGGCTAGACACGGTACGGGGCTCGAGAAAGGGCCTCACCAGCCGGTGAGGGGTGGAGTCGTCTGCGACGGCGGCTCCACCCAGGGGCGTGCCGTCGACGCCCACACCACGAAGGCGACGGCCGCGGCCAACAGCAGCAGCCACATCAGACGGCGGGCCACCGTACGGCGGCGCAGCATGCCCGAGCCCCGGCGTACGACCTCCGCGTACAGATCGGGCGGCACCGGGGGCGGCGTCCGCTCCAGCAGCCGCCGTACGGCCGCCTCCCGTTCGAGCCGGTTCACGACGGGGCCACCTCCATGACGTCGGCGGGTGCCGGTCCCCGCGGCGGATGCAGCAGCGTCGCCGTCGCACGGGCGCAGATCGCCCCCACGCGTTCGGCGGGCAGCCCGAGCAGCGCCGCCGTCTGCTCCTCGGCGACCCCCTCGTACATCCGCAGGACGAGGATCAGCCGTTCCTGGGGCGTCAGCCGGGCCAGCACACTGTCCGGGGACGGCCGCGACCGGCCGAGCCCGCCGTACTGGTGCCATGCCCCGCGCGCGAAGCGGACGGCCAGGTACTGGCGGGTCCGGTCGTACGGGTCCTCGCCGCGCAGCCGGTCCCAGGAGGCGTACGTGTGGGAGAGGGCCAGCGTCAGCAGGCGCCGCGCGCGTGGGTTGGCGCCCGGCGGCTCCGCCGTGAGCAGCGTGGCGGCGTGCAGCAGCCGCCCTGCCGCGCCCGCGACGAACGCCTCGAACTCCCGGGCTCGGCGGGCGCCTTGGGACGCATGCCGTTCTCGCACCGCGCCTCCCGCCCGACGGCGACCCTGAGGGGAACGGGGCCCCGGCCGCGTACGACGGACCGCACCGTGTACGACAAGGACCCGGTCTCATATGAGGCCAGGCCCGGCCCTGCGGTCAAGAGCCCGACGCACATGCGTGCGGAGGGCGAACACGGGCGAACACCGGGCGACGCGCGCGGGGAGCCCGTGGAACGGCTCCACGCGCGCAAGGGGCGGAGGGTTGCTGGCGCGAGCGCGCGCAAGGGACAGCGGGCTCCTGGCGCGCGCGACGGGCGCCGCGGAGTGCGCGACGGGCGCCGCGGAGTGCGGGACGGGCGCCGCGGAGTGCGGGACGGGCGCCAGGAGTGCGGGACGGCCGCCCCTGGCGGTCAGGAAGCGGGCTGGGAGTCCCCGGTCGGCATCCCCGGGGTGGACATGCGGTCCGAGAGCGCGGTGTTGAAGCGCGTGAGGAGCGCGGTGAACGCCTCGCGCTCCTGCGGCGCCCAGTCGTGTGTCAGCTCGGACATCAACTGACGCCTCGAGGAGCGCACTTCCTCCAGCCGGGACATGCCGCGCGGGGACAGCTGGAGCACCACGGCGCGCCCGTCCTCCGGGTGCGAGGTCCGCTTGACGAGGCCGGTGTCGACGAGCGGCGCCACCTGCCGGGTGACCGTCGACGAGTCGATCCCCATGCTCGCGGCGAGGGCCTTCACCCCCATCGGACCTTCCTTGTCGAGGCGGTTGAGCAGCAGATACGCGGCACGGTCCATGGAGTTGCGCACCTGCCCCACCCCGCCGAGCCGGGTCTGTTCGGCACGACGCGCGAACACCGCGACCTCGTGCTGCAGAGTGTCGAGAAGACCGGGTTCACCGACGGTCGTCATGTCCATCGACATTTCAGGTGTTGTGGGCATGGCCGGGGGCTCAATTCATGCGTGGGGAGCTGGGTTGGGGGACAGGGTACGCGGCTGGGGCGCGGGCCGTACCGACGCTGCGCAATCCCGTCTCGGGCCTTGGTCACACCCGCTGTGGCGGGGCGTGAGCTGCGAGACTGGTGGTCATGAGCTACAGCACAGCTGACTCCTTGCCCGCGGTGACGCTCGACGACGTACGGGGCGCCCAGAAGATGCTGGCGGGCGTGGCGCGCATGACCGGCATGGAGGGCAGCAGGCATCTGTCCCAGCTGGTGGGCGCGCCGGTGCACTTCAAGTGCGAGAACCTCCAGCGGACGGGTTCGTTCAAGCTGCGCGGTGCGTACGTGCGAATCGCGGGACTGCTGCCCGAGGAGCGCGCCGCCGGGGTCGTCGCCGCGAGCGCCGGGAACCACGCACAGGGTGTCGCCCTGGCGTCGTCGCTGCTCGGCGTGCGCTCGACGGTGTTCATGCCGAAGGCGGCCCCGCTGCCCAAGATCAGCGCGACCCGGGAGTACGGCGCCGAGGTGCGGCTGCACGGAACGGTGGTCGACGAGACGCTGGCCGCCGCGCAGGAGTACGCGGCCGAGACGGGCGCGGTGTTCATCCACCCCTTCGACCATCCCGACATCATCGCAGGTCAGGGCACGGTCGGCCTGGAGATCCTGGAGCAGTGCCCCGAGGTGCGCACGATCGTCGTCGGGATCGGCGGCGGCGGGCTGGCCGCGGGCATCGCGACAGCCGTGAAGGCGCTGCGCCCCGATGTGCGGATCGTGGGCGTGCAGGCGGCGGGCGCGGCCGCGTACCCGCCCTCGCTGGCGGCCGGGCGCCCGGTGTCCGTCGAGAACCCGGCGACGATGGCCGACGGCATCAAGGTCGGCCGGCCCGGCGACGTACCGTTCCGGATCATCGGCGATCTGGTCGACGAGGTGCGGACGGTGTCCGAGGGCAACCTGTCCAGCGCGCTGCTGCTCTGCCTGGAGCGGGCCAAGCTGGTCGTCGAGCCGGCCGGCGCGAGCCCGGTGGCGGCGCTGCTGCGGGAGCCGGGCGCCTTCGAGGGGCCGGTCGTCGCGGTGCTGTCGGGCGGCAATGTGGACCCCCTGCTGATGCAGCGGATCCTGCGGCACGGCATGGCCGCCGCGGGCCGCTACCTGGCCGTCCGGCTGCGGCTTACGGACCGCCCGGGCGCCCTCGCGACGCTGCTCGGGGTGCTGCCGACGGTCGACGCCAACGTCCTCGACGTGAGTCATGTACGGACCGACCCGCGGCTCGGGCTCACGGAGGTGGAGGTGGAGCTGCACCTGGAGACCAAGGGGCCGGAACACTGCGCCGAGGTGGAGCAGGCGCTGCGCGAGGCGGGCTACACGGTCATCGACTGAGGCCCGTCGCGGTCGGGCGTACGGCCTATGCGGCACCCGGTCCGGGCGGCCTCGGCGTCTGCTCGCCGGGCATGACGAGGCGGCTATGACGCGCGAGGGGCTATGACGCGCGAGCGGCCATGGCGTACGAGCGGCTATGGCGTACGAGCGGCTATGGCGTACGAGCGGCTACGACGAGGCGGGCACGACGAGGCCCCCGCGCCGGGCATGACGATGCCCCCGGCGGGTGAGCGCCGGGGGCATGCCGAGGCTGGTGTCGTAGGCGTCAGCCCTGGTAGGGCTCGGCCTTGAGGATCTTGACGGAGGCGAGCTTGCCGTTCGGCAGCTCGTACTGCGCGTCCTCGCCGACCTTCTTGCCGTTCACGCCGGAGCCCAGCGGGGACTGCGGCGAGTACGTCTCGATGTCGGCGCTCGCGTACTCGCGGGAGGCGAGCAGGAAGTCCAGCGTGTCGTCCTCGTCGCCGTCGAAGGCGATGGTCACGACCATGCCGGGCGCCACCGCACCGTCCGCCGCCGGCGCCTCGCCGACCTTGGCGTTCTCCAGGAGCTGGGTCAGCTGGCGCACACGGAGCTCCTGCTTGCCCTGCTCCTCCTTGGCCGCGTGGTACCCGCCGTTCTCGCGCAGGTCCCCCTCCTCGCGCGCGGCGGCGATCTTGGCAGCGATCTCCGTGCGCGCAGGACCAGACAGGTACTCCAGCTCGGCCTTCAGCTGGTTGTACGCCTCCTGGGTCAGCCAGGTGACGTTCTCACTGGTCTGGGTCACAGGTGCTCCTCGTAGGTACTGGGAATACAAAGCATCGCCCTACCCAGAAGAATGTTCCTTCACGGATGGGCGAAACCACGAGCCTAACAATTCAGCGGCTGAAGGGGGAGGACATAAGCCATCAAGATTACGTCACCGCAGGTCAGCGGGCAGGTGACAGGGATGATGTCAGTCGGCGTGACAGCCGAGCAGCTCCGCCGTGGTCCCCAGGGCGGTCGTACGGAGCGTGACGACCTTGTCGATGCGGGTGTCGTGCCCGGTGAAACGGAAGTCCGCGCGGCCCACCTCGGAACCGTCCGCCGCCTGGGAGCGCACGGTGCAGTAGCCGGTGGCATCCGCGTCCTTGCGCACTTCCAGATGCACCTTGACCACGTCGTCCGAGGCCTTGAAGGTGATCACTTCGCCGCTGATCTTGTTCTGCACGACGTAGTGGTACGCGAAGTAGCCGAACAGGGCGAGCAGGGCCACGGCCAGGATGCCGCCGACGATCTTGAGCTTGTGGTCGGCACGCTCGTCCGCGGAGCGGCCGTACCGGCCCTCGGGCAGCTGCGTGCTCGCCGTACTCATGATCGTCCTCTCGGCAGGGCCGGGACGAAAGTCCCGGAAGGGGCGCCCAGGGCGGGGCCCGGAATTATTCGCCCCCCGATTCGGTCACTATAGAAGCCGCTCATCGCGCCGAATCACACCGGGCGCCGACTTGCCGACTTACTGAGGATTGAGCCTTGACTGATCAGTTGCGACTGATGGCCGTGCACGCCCACCCCGACGACGAGTCGAGCAAGGGCGCGGCCACCATGGCGAAGTACGTGTCCGAGGGGGTGGACGTGCTGGTCGTGACCTGCACGGGCGGGGAGCGCGGCTCCATCCTCAATCCGAAGCTCCAGGGCGACAAGTACATCGAGGAGCACATCCACGAGGTACGCAAGAAGGAGATGGACGAGGCGCGCGAGATCCTCGGCGTCAAGCAGGAGTGGCTCGGCTTCGTGGACTCGGGCCTCCCGGAGGGCGACCCGCTGCCTCCCCTGCCCGAGGGCTGCTTCGCCCTGGAGGACATCGACAAGGCGGCCGGCGAGCTGGTGAAGCAGATCCGCTCCTTCCGCCCGCAGGTGATCACCACGTACGACGAGAACGGTGGTTACCCGCACCCCGACCACATCATGACCCACCAGATCTCGATGGTGGCGTTCGACGGCGCGGCGGACACCGAGAAGTACCCGGAGTCGGAGTACGGTCCGGCCTTCCAGCCGCAGAAGCTCTACTACAACCAGGGCTTCAACCGCCCGCGCACCGAGGCGCTGCACCACGCGATGCTGGACCGCGGCCTGGAGTCGCCGTACGGGGAGTGGCTGAAGCGCTGGGACGAGTTCCAGCGTGCGGAGCGCACGCTCACCACCCACGTTCCCTGCGCGGAGTTCTACGAGATCCGCGACAAGGCGCTGATCGCGCACGCCACGCAGATCGACCCCGACGGCGGCTGGTTCAAGGTCCCGATGGAGATCCAGAAGAAGGTCTGGCCGACCGAGGAGTACGAGCTGGCCAAGTCCCTGGTCGACACCTCCCTCCCGGAGGACGACCTCTTTGCGGGCATCCGCTAGCCCTGAGGGACAATGCCTGACATGAGCGCAAGCGCGAGCCTGGCAATGACGCACCTCGTCCCCCTCGCCAAGGAGGTCGACCAGAACAAGGTCACCCCCGGCGTCCTCGGCTTCATCGTCTTCGCGGTGATGGCACTGGCGGTGTGGGGCCTGATGAAGTCGATGAACAAGCACATGAGGAAGGTCGACTTCGAGGAGAAGTCGCAGGACGGTACGCCGTCCTCGGACGCGTCCTCCTCCGGTACGCCTTCCTCCGGCCCGGTCGCCGCCGGCACGGCCGCCTCCGCCAAGGCGCCCGGCGGGAAGGCCTCGCCCGCCAAGGGCTGACCCCGCCGAGCCGACAGCACGCACGACTCCGTGACACCCGGCGGGTGTCACGGAGCCACGCGGGCACGGAGCCACGCGGGTGTCGCGGAGCCACGCCCCGGGACGGTCAGCGGGAAGCGGTCACCGGCACCCCCATGACCTCCCGGGCATGCCGGTCCGGCACCATCCGCAGACGCCAGGCCTGCCAGCCCGAGTCCAGGTTCACGCCTCGCTCCAGCAGCAGCTGGTACGCCTCCACGTAGTCGACCAGCTTGGTGTCCCGGAGCGGGTGCGAGGTACGGGACAGACGGCGCAGGTCCTCCTGGGCCACCGCCGTGCCGACCTCCACCCCGCCGGGAGCCGCGTACGGCAGCAGCGTGCAGCGCAGGAAACGGGCCCAGTCCTCCCCACGCCGGTCCCCGTACGAGGTGAACAGGTCCAGCGCCTCGTCGCACAGCGTCAGCGCCTGCTGGGTACGGCCGTTGCCCGCGTCGACCACCGCCAGCTCCAGGCACGTCCAGCCCTCGCCGTGGGCCACGCCGATGCGCTGGAAGTCCGAGCGGGCGTCGACCAGGAGCTGGCGGGCGAATCCCGAGTTCCGGAGCGAGCCCGTCTGCGCCGCTCGCTGGTCTCTCGTCACCCGGGCCGAATGGTGCCGCGCGCACGCCAGACCGTAGACGTCCCGCATCCGGGAGAACATCGTGCGGGAACGCTCCAGTTCACGGACCGCCTGGTCCAGGTTGCCCGTCTCCTCCAGGGCCTGGCCCAGGTAGTACACCGTCCAGGCCTCACCCCGCGCGTCCTCGTTGTCCCGGTGACGGGAGACCGCCTGGCGCAGCCCGTCGACCGCCGCGGACGCGTCCCCGGCGACCAGTCGCCCACGGGCCAGCTGGGTCAGGGCCCAGGCCTCACCGCGGGCGTCGCGCGTACGCCCGTACCGATCGAGGGCCTCCCGCAGTTCCGTGTCGGCGCGCGGTACGTCGCCCATGCGCAGGGCCAGCTGACCGAGCTGGAAGTGGGCCCACGCCTCACCGTGCACCGACTCGCCCTCGCGGTGCAGCACCAGGGCCTGGGTGAGCAGGTCGAGCGCCTCCGCCAGCCGGGCCCGGTCCCGCTCCACCGCCGCCAGCGCGTGCATCGTCCACGCCCGGTCCGCCGCCAGCTCGGGCGCGGCCTGGAGGTCCATGGCCTCCCGCAGCTTCGCCGCCGCCTCCGTCAGATTGCCCTGGTGGTGCAGGGTGATGCCGAGGGAGCCGAGCGCACGGGCCGCGCCCGCGTCGTGGTGCGCCTCGAAGTAGAGGTCCACGACGGACGACAGGGTGCTGCGGGCCTTGTCCAGCTCGCCCAGATGACGGGCCGCGATACCCGTACGCCACTGCACCGAACGGACCAGGAGGCCCTGGTCCACGGCTTGGGTCAGCTCGCTGATCTCGCCCAGCCGGTACAGGTCGCCGCGCAGCAGGCAGTAGTCGCACAGAGCGCCGAGAAGATTCAGGACCGCGGCCTGGTTCACCCCCTCCGCGTGCCGCAGAGCCGCCGTGATGAAGCTCGACTCGTCGTCCAGCCAGCGCAACGCCGTGTCCAGGGACGTGAAACCGTGCGGGCCGAACTGGTCCGCGCGGGTCGACGTCTTGCCGTCGACCAGACGGATCACCGAGTCCGCCAGCTCCGCGTAGTTCACGATCAGGCGTTCCTGCGCGGCCGTGCGGTCGGCCGGCTCCTCCTCGTCCAGCAGACGGGCCTGCGCGAAGGCCCGCACGACGTCGTGCAGCCGGTAGCGGCTGCCGCGGACGTGGTCGATCAGGCCCGCCCGGGCGAGCGCGTCCAGATGGCGGGCGGCCTCGTGCTCGTCCGTGGCCAGCAGCGAGGCCGCCGCCGCCGTGCCCAGGGACGCCCGGCCCGCCAGGGCCAGCCGGCGCAGCAGACGCCGGGAGACATCCGACTGGTCGGTGTAACGCAGCCACAGACAGCGCTCCACCGGCTCCACCGGGCCGTACGCCCCCAGATCGGCGGCCAGTTGCCGCGGGGTGCGCGGGCCCAGGGAGGAGCCCGCGATACGCAGCGCCAGCGGCAGACCGCCGCACAACTCCCTGATCCGGTCCGCCGACTCGGCGTCGTACGGTCCCGAGCTGTCCTGCGCCGCCGCGTTCAGCAGCTCCTCCGCGCCCGCCGCGTCCAGCGCCTCCACCGGGAGCTGGTGCACCCAGGCGGGCAGGTCGGCCGGCAGGTCCAGCGGCTTGCGGGCGGTCACCACGACCAGACTCTCCGACCGCTCGGGCACCAGCGTGCGCACCTGCTCCGCGTCCGACGCGTCGTCCAGCACGATCGTGACCGCCAGCCCCGTCAGATGCTGGTGGTACAGCTCGCTGAGCCGTCTGACCTGCTGGTCCGGTGAGGACCGATCCCGGAAGAGCAGCTGCTCACGCGGCGCGCCCAGCCGGTTGAGCAGATGCAGCAGCGCGTCCCGCGTGGACAGCGGCGGCTCCTCGGGGCTGTCGCCGCGCAGATCCACCACGCACGCGCCCCGGAACTGGTCCTTCAGCGCGTGCGCCGCCCGCACCGCCAGCGACGTACGCCCCGCGCCCGGCGCGCCGTGCAGCACCACCACCGTCGGCTTGGTCTCCGTGCTCGCCCGGGCCGCCTGCACCCACTGCGCGATCCGCGACAGCTCGGCGCGCCGCCCCGCGAACGGGCCGTCCGGCTCCGGGAGTTGACCGAAGGACTGCTCCAGGACGCTGCGCCGCCGTGCCGCCGCGCTCTTGTCGGTGCGCCGCAGCTGGGGCGCACCCTTCTTCGCGCCCGTCGCGGCCGTGATCACCCGCTGCTGGTCCAGGAACGGGCGGATGCCCCGTACTTCGAGCGCCGTCAGCCACTGCAACCGCAACTGCTCCGGGCCGCCCGGCTGGCCCAGCGCCCCGGCCCGGCGGCTCGCGGCCGGCAGATGCGAGGCGGTCACCTTCGCCACGGTCGCCGCGGCACCCACCACGCCCACGGCCGCACCGGCGCCGAACGCCGTCCCCGCACCCGTGCCGAGGGACAGGTCCGCCACGCAGGCCGCGACCGCCGCGACGGCCGCCACCAGCAGCGGCGTTCCGGCGCCCTCGCGCGCGTAGCGCTGACCGAACGTCAGCCGGCCCGCCTCCGTCTCGTCGAGGGCCCGCGTGTACGCCTCGTACTCCTCCGCGGCCGCCCGCGCCATGCCGTCCAGCGCTCCACGCGCCCGCGACAGCAGCAGCGCCCCGTCGGTGCGCCCGCCCGACCGGCGCACCTCCTCCTCCACAGCCCGGGCCAACAGCCGCTCGGCGTCCGCCCGATGACCGTCCCGCATGTCACGTCCCCCTCCGGCGGCAACTCCTCCGCCCACCAGTGTCCTTGGAGCGGGACGCGAGCGCGAGGGGGCCGACGATCACGGGCCTGCGGAGTGAGAGCTCCGGCGCCTGGACTCCGCGACCGGCACCGCCACCTTCGTGAAGCCGCCCCCGAGGAGGCGCGCCCGGTGGACCAGCGCATCTGTGCGACACCCGAGGCCGTGGGAGAGTGGAAGGGTGAACCGACTGGCCCATGAGACGTCCCCGTATCTGCTCCAGCACGCCGACAATCCCGTCGACTGGTGGCCCTGGTCGCCCGAGGCCTTCGAAGAGGCCCGCAAGCGGGGCGTACCCCTCCTGCTGAGCGTCGGCTACAGCAGCTGTCACTGGTGTCACGTCATGGCCCACGAGTCCTTCGAGGACGAGACGACGGCCGCGTATCTCAACGAGCACTTCGTGAACGTCAAGGTCGACCGCGAGGAGCGCCCCGACGTTGACGCTGTCTACATGGAGGCCGTACAGGCCGCCACCGGGCAGGGCGGCTGGCCCATGACCGTCTTCCTCACGCCGGACGCCGAGCCCTTCTACTTCGGCACGTACTTCCCGCCCGAGCCCCGGCACGGCATGCCCTCCTTCCGGCAGGTCCTGGAGGGCGTGCGCAGTGCCTGGACCGACCGGCGGGACGAGGTCGCCGAGGTCGCCGGGAAGATCGTGCGGGATCTCGCCGGACGCGAGATCTCCTACGGAGACAGCAGCACCCCGGGCGAGGAGGAGCTCGCGCAGGCCCTCCTCGGTCTCACCCGCGACTACGACGCCCGGCGCGGCGGCTTCGGCGGGGCGCCCAAGTTCCCGCCGTCCATGGTCGTCGAGTTCCTGCTGCGCCACCACGCCCGCACCGGCTCCGAGGGCGCCCTCCAGATGGCGCAGGACACCTGCGAGCGCATGGCGCGCGGCGGCATCTACGACCAGCTCGGCGGCGGTTTCGCCCGTTACTCCGTCGACCGTGACTGGGTCGTACCCCACTTCGAGAAGATGCTCTACGACAACGCCCTCCTCTGCCGCGTCTACGCCCACCTCTGGCGTGCCACCGGTTCCGAACTCGCTCGTCGTGTCGCCCTGGAGACCGCCGACTTCATGGTGCGCGAGCTGCGTACCGGCGAGGGCGGGTTCGCCTCCGCGCTCGACGCCGACAGCGATGACGGCAGTGGTCGGCACGTCGAGGGGGCGTACTACGTGTGGACGCCCGAGCAGCTGGAGCAGGCCCTCGGCCGCGAGGACGCGGAACTCGCCGCCCGCTGCTTCGGGGTGACGCGGGACGGCACCTTCGAAGAGGGTGCCTCCGTCCTCCAGCTCCCGCAGCAGGACGTCGTGTTCGACGCGGAGCGGATCGCCTCCGTCCGGGCGCGGCTCCTCGGGAGGCGGGCCGAGCGTCCCGCCCCCGGCCGCGACGACAAGGTGGTCGCCGCCTGGAACGGCCTGGCGATCGCCGCCCTCGCCGAGACCGGCGCGTACTTCGACCGCCCGGACCTGGTGGAGGCCGCCATCGGCGCCGCCGACCTCCTCGTACGCCTGCACCTGGACGAGCACGCCCGGCTCGCCCGCACCAGCAAGGACGGCCGGGCCGGCGCCCACGCGGGCGTCCTCGAGGACTACGGGGACGTCGCCGAGGGCTTCCTCGCCCTCGCCTCCGTCACCGGGGAGGGGGTCTGGCTGGAATTCGCCGGGTTCCTGCTCGATCACGTCCTCGCCCAGTTCACCGACCCCGAGTCGGGCGCCCTCTACGACACCGCGGCCGACGCCGAGAAGCTCATCCGCCGCCCCCAGGACCCCACCGACAACGCGACCCCGTCCGGCTGGAGCGCGGCCGCCGGCGCCCTGCTGAGCTACGCGGCCCATACCGGCGCCGAGCCCCATCGCACCGCCGCCGAGCGGGCGTTGGGCGTGGTGAAGGCGCTCGGCCCGCGTGCTCCCCGCTTCGTCGGCTGGGGGCTCGCCGTCGCGGAGGCGCTGCTCGACGGGCCGCGCGAGGTCTCGGTCGTGGGCCCGGCCGACGACCCGGCGACAGGGACCCTGCACCGCACGGCGCTTCTGGGCACCGCGCCGGGCGCCGTCGTGGCCGTGGGGACTCCCGGGAGCGACGAGTTTCCGCTTCTGGCCGACCGGCCCCTCGTCGGGGGAGGGCCCGCCGCCTATGTTTGCCGTAACTTCACCTGCGACGCGCCGATCACGGACGCGGACCGGCTCCGCACGGCTCTGAGCGGCTGAAACGCGGTTGAACGGGCCGTAGTCAACTGGTCCAAACGCGACAGGCGTTCGGAATGTTCAGTAAGTCCCACGAGTGTGAGGAAACACGCTCTTCACCAAAAAGGCCTGTGCGCTTCACAGTTCACTCATAGTCTCTGCATCGTGACGCGACGGTTGTGGCTCATCGTCGCGACAGGGGGCTTTTGGGGATCTGGGGGGATCTGGTGCTCACGTCTGTCTTCATTGCTGCCGTTTCGCTGGCTTTGTTCTGGATGGCGGCCTTCACCCTGTGGTGGCAGATGCACGCGTGGCGTACGCCCGAGGTGCTGGCCTCCACCCGTTTCAGCAGACCGGACGGCGGTGAGGGCCTGTCCTTCTCGCTGCTGCTGCCGGCGCGACACGAACAGGCCGTGCTGGACCACACGATCCAGCGCCTGCTGGAGTCCAGTCACACCGACTTCGAGATCATCGTCATCGTCGGGCACGACGACCCGGAGACCACCGAGGTCGCCCGGAAGGCCGCGGCCCGCGACGAGCGGGTGCGCGTCGTCGTCGACACCCACGAGAAGAAGAACAAGCCGAAGGCCATGAACACCGCGCTGCCGCACTGCCGCGGCGACGTGGTGGGGGTCTTCGACGCCGAGGACCAGGTCCATCCCGAGCTGCTCGCCCACGTCGACCACGCCTTCCGCTCCACCGGCGCGGACGTCGTCCAGGGCGGCGTACAGCTCATCAACTTCAACTCCAGCTGGTACAGCCTGCGCAACTGCCTGGAGTACTTCTTCTGGTTCCGCTCCCGGCTCCATCTGCACGCGCAGAAAGGGTTCATCCCGCTCGGCGGCAACACCGTCTTCGTCCGCACGGACGTCCTCAAAGAGGCCGACGGCTGGGATCCCGACTGCCTGGCGGAGGACTGTGACCTGGGCGTACGTCTCTCCAGTGTCGGCAAGAAGGTCGTCGTCGCGTACGACTCCGACATGGTGACCCGGGAGGAGACCCCCGGCAGCCTGATGTCGCTGCTCAAGCAGCGCACCCGGTGGAACCAGGGCTTCCTCCAGGTCTACCGGAAGAAGGACTGGAAGCAGCTGCCGGGCTTCGGCCAGCGGCTGCTCGCCCGCTACACGCTCATGACGCCGTTCCTCCAGGCGATCTCCGGCGTCATCATTCCGCTCAACGCGGCCGTCGCGCTCTTCCTCGACGTGCCCGTCGGCATCGCCTTCATCACCTTCCTGCCGGCCGTCACCGCGTTCGTCACCTTCGTGTTCGAAGTGGTGGGACTGCACGACTTCGGCAAGCAGTACGGGCTCCGTGTCCGCTCCGTGCACTACCTCAAGCTGATCGTCGGCGGCCCCTTCTACCAGGTGCTTCTCGCCGGCGCGGCCATCCGCGCGGTGTGGCGTGAGCAACGAGGCCGCAACGACTGGGAGTTGACCAGTCATGTCGGCGCGCATCTCACCGAAGTGATCCGAGAGGACGTTCCCGCGTGACCTCCACTCTTCCCGCGGCGACCACACCCAAGGTCCCCGCGCAGCGGTCCCGTGCACCCAAATTCGTCCCCAGCCCCCCGCGGATCCTGCGTTTTCGCAGCTCGCGCTCGGATCTGCTGCTGTGCGGTGCGCTCCTCGTGGCGATCCTGGTCGTGCAGGGCTGGAACATCGCCGACTACCCGACGCTCAGCGACGACGAGGGCACCTATCTCTCCCAGGCCTGGGCCGTCCAGGAGGGCAAGGGCCTCGCCCACTACACGTACTGGTACGACCACCCGCCCCTCGGCTGGATCCAGATAGCCCTGCTGACCTGGATCCCCGCGCACTTCAGCCCCTCGTCGATGACGGTCGGCTCGATGCGTGCGGCGATGCTGGTGGTCAGCGCGGTGAGCACGGTCCTCGTGTACGTGCTCGCCCGCCGCCTCTCGCTGCCGCGCTGGGCCGCGGGCCTCGCCATGGTCCTCTTCGGGCTCTCACCGCTGTCGGTCGTGCTCCAGCGCGAGATCTTCCTGGACAACATCGCGGTGATGTGGACGCTGCTCGCGTTCTGCCTGGCCGCCTCCCCGAGCCGCCACCTCTGGCACCACTTCGGGGCGGGGATCGCCGCGGCCGCGGCCGTCCTCACCAAGGAGACGATGCTCGTCATCCTGCCCGCCCTGCTGGTCACCATGTGGCGGCACGGCCACCGCGACACCCGTAAGTTCGCCCTCACCGGGGCCATCACCGCATGCACCCTGCTCGGCCTCTCGTACCCGCTGTTCGCCCTGCTCAAGGGCGAGTTGTTCCCCGGTGCGGGCCATGTCTCGCTGTGGGACGGCATCACCTACCAGATGAGCCGCCCCGGCTCCGGCTTCGTCCTCGACCCGGGCTCCGGCTCGTACGGAGTCCTCCAGTCCTGGCTCTACTACGACCGTGTCCTGCCGCTCGGCGGTCTCGCCGGGGCGCTGCTGCTCCTGGTGACCTGGCGCTGGTCGGTGACCGCGCGGGCGCTGGCCGGACCCGCGCTCACCGTGGCGATCCTCGCCCTCGTCGCCCTGCGCCCGAGCGGCTATCTGCCCGCGATGTACGTCATCCAGGCCCTGCCCTTCCTGGCGCTGGTCCTGGCCGGTGGTACCGCGAGCGTCGCCCACGCGGTGCTGCGCAGGTGGCGCGGCGGCGCGGAGAAGCCGTATGTGACCGGGGCGCGGTACGTCGTGGCGGCGCTGCTCGCGGCCGTCGCCGGGGCGTACGTCGTGCCGCACTGGTACGACGGCGACCGCACCGCCCTGACCGCCGACGCGAACGCCCCCTACCGGGCCGCGTCGGCCTGGCTGAAGACCGAGGTGAAGGACCCGGAGGACACCCGGGTCCTGGTCGACGACGCGCTGTGGCTCGACCTCGTCCACGACGGCTACCGGCCGGGCCTCGGCGTCATCTGGTTCTACAAGGCCGACCTCGACCCCGCGGTGACCAAGACGATGCCGCGCGGCTGGCGCGACCTGGACTATGTGGTCGCCTCCCCGACGGTACGGCGTGACGCGGTCGACCTGCCGCACGTCAAGGCCGCCATGGAGCACTCCGAGCCGGTCGCCACCTTCGGCACCGGCGCGGACCGGATCGAGATCCGTCGGATCCAGACCGTGGGAGGTTCCCGATGAGTCACGAGTCCACCGTTCCCGAGGAGCTCGGCGACCCGGTCGTACGGGCCGCCGAGGTCCCTGAACCCGGGGCCGTCACCATCGTCGTACCGACCTTCAACGAGTCCGCGAACATCAGGGAGCTGCTGCACCGGATCACCGAGTCGGTGCCGGCGCGGCTGCCCTGCGAGGTCGTCTTCGTCGACGACTCCACCGACGACACCCCCGACGTGATCTTCCAGGCGGCGCAGGACTGCCCGTTCCCGGTCACCGTGCTGCACCGCGAGGAGCCCGAGGGCGGGCTCGGCGGCGCCGTGGTCGAGGGCATCAAGGCGGCCGGCTCCGACTGGATCGTCGTCATGGACGGCGACCTCCAGCACCCGCCGTCCCTGGTGCCGGAGCTGGTGGGCACCGGTGAGCGGGCGAACGCCGGGCTCGTCGTCGCGTCCCGCTACATCAAGGGCGGCAGCCGCGCCGGTCTCGCGGGCGGGTACCGCATCGCCGTCTCGCGCGGCGCGACCTGGCTGACGAAGTCGCTGTTCCCGCGCCGGCTGCGCGGCATCAGCGACCCGATGAGCGGCTTCTTCGCGATCCGCCGCAGTGCGGTCACCGCGGAGATCCTCCAGCCGCTCGGCTACAAGATCCTCCTCGAACTGGCCGTACGCAGCCGTCCCCGCGAGGTCACCGAGGTGCCCTTCGTCTTCCAGGACCGGTTCGCGGGCGAGTCCAAGTCGACCGCGCAGGAGGGCTTCCGCTTTCTGCGCCATCTCGTCGGACTGCGCACCGCCTCGCCGATCGCGCGGATGGTCGTCTTCGGGCTGATCGGCGCCACCGGTTTCGTACCGAACCTGCTGGGCCTGTACGCCCTCACCGCGCTCGGCATGCACTACGTACCGGCCGAGATCCTCGCCAACCAGCTCGGGGTGGCCTGGAACTTCCTGCTCATCGAGCACCTGCTGTTCCGCGAGCGCCGGCGGCACCGCACCTGGTGGGACCGGGTGGGCCGGTTCGCGCTGCTCGCCAACGCCGACCTGGTGCTGCGCATCCCGCTGATCGCGCTGCTGGTCGGCAGGTTCGGTATGGAGTCGCTGCCCGCCACCGCGGTGGCCCTGGTGATGACGTTCGTCCTGCGTTTCGTGGGGACCGAGGCGCTGGTCTATCTGCCGCGCCGGGGCCGGGGGGCGCCGGACGGGAGCCGCACGGCAAGGAGAGCCATGTGAACATCCGTACCCTCACCACGCTCGGCAGACGCAGAACCGCACTGGTGGCCGTGGCCGGTCTCACCGCGGGCCTGCTGCTCACCTCACCACAGCCCGCCTCGGCCGCCAACCTGGTCACCAACCCCGGCTTCGAGACGGCCGGCACGGACGGGATGCCGTACTGCTGGGAGAAGTCGGGCTGGGGCGACAACGACTTCACGTTCACCACCACGAGTGACGCGCACACCGGCACCAAGGCCATGAAGGTCGCGCTGACCCGGCGTGTCGACGGCGACCGCAAGGCGCTGATCACCGAGTCCGCCGCCTGCGCGCCGGTGGTCACCGCGGGCAAGCAGTACGACCTCGGCCTCTGGTACAGGACGACGACCCCCGACGCCGCGATCACGCTCTTCCGGCATGACGCGACGGCGGGCTGGCAGTACTGGACCGACCTCAAGACGCTGGACATGCAGAGCGGTTGGACCCGGGCGACGGTCCGCACACCCGAGGTGCCGGCCGGCACCGACCGCATCACCTGGGGTGTGTCGGTGTACGGCACCGGGTCCGCGACCACCGACGACTACACGATGGAGCAGGTCGCCGACCCGCTCCCGCCGGCCACCTGCACGGGCACGGCCGAGGAGTGCGCGAACGGCCGGTGGACGGTCCTGCCCACGCAGAACCCGGTCCGCTCCATGCACTCCGTCGTCCTCAACAACGGCAAGGTGCTGCTGATCGCGGGCTCCGGCAACAGCGAGGAGCAGTTCAACGCGGGCACGTTCACCAGCGCGGTCTACGACCCGGTGAAGGGCACGTACCGGCAGATCCCCACGCCCAAGGACATGTTCTGCGCGGGGCACGTCCAGCTCTCCGACGGCCGGGTGCTCGTGATGAGCGGCAACAAGGCGTTCCCGGTCGTGGGCGGCCACGGGTACGAGGGGTACAAGGACTCGTATCTCTTCGACCCGGTCACCGAGACCTACAGCAAGACCAACGACCTGAACGACGGGCACTGGTATCCGTCGGCGACGGAGCTGGGCAACGGCGACATCGTCTCGTTCGGCGGGCTGCGCGAGGACTCGACCGGCTCGGTGACCGCCGAGCGCTGGTCGGCCGCGCAGCAGCGGTGGCTGCCGCTGTGGCAGGTCAACCAGACCTGGTCGTACTGGGGTCTGTACCCGTCGATGATCCTGATGCAGGACGGCCGCCTCTTCTACTCGGGCAGCCATGTCTTCGGCAACGGCACCCCGGGCACCGGCTCGGCGGTCTACGACTACGACGCGAACACGACCACCGCGATCCCGGGTCTGCAGAGCAAGGACGAGCGCGACCAGTCGGCGAGCGTGCTGCTGCCTCCGGCGCAGGACCAGAAGGTCCTCACCATCGGCGGCGGCAACATCGACTCGAATCCGGCCGCCAACCGGCTGACGGACATCATCGACCTCAAGTCGGCGAACCCGGCGTACACCGCCGGGCCGCCGCTGCCGCAGGGCACCGTCGACCTCGGCAACGGCAAGGTGGCCGAGACCGGCACCCAGGGCAAGATGTACGTCTCGGCCGTGCTGCTGCCCGACGGCAAGGTCCTGGAGACCGGCGGCGCCCTGCACAATCGCGCCGACCCGGTCTACGAGTCGTCGATCTTCGACCCGGCGAGCTCCACCTTCGACCCGGTGGCCGCCGACCCGGAGGCCCGCGGCTACCACTCGTCCGCTTTCCTGCTGCCCGACGGCCGCGTGATGGCGACCGGCGACAACCCGGGCAACGGCACCTGGAACCACAACGTGTCCCTCTACACCCCGCCCTATCTGCTCAAGGGCACCCGCCCGACGATCACTTCGGTGATCGACAACGAGTGGGTGTACGGCGACACCCAGCGCATCACCGTCGACCGTCCCATCGCCAAGGCGGAGCTGATCCGCCCGGCGGCGGTGACGCACTCCTCGGACCCGAACCAGCGGTTCGTCGATCTGCCGCTGTCCGTGGGCGGCAACAACGTCGATCTGAACGTGACGAGCAACCCGAACCTGGCGCCGCCCGGCTGGTACATGCTCTTCGCGGTGGACGCCAACGGCGTGCCGTCGGTGGCCAAGTGGGTGCATCTCCAGGGCCCGTCCGCGCTCGCCGCCGCCTCCGAGGACACGGCTTCGGCGCATGTCCACCCGTTCGCCGACTCCCTGGACGGCAAGGTCACGGGGCCCGGCAGGAAGCGCGCCTCGCAGAAGGTCGGCGCCGCCGTCTCCGGATGCGACCGGCACTACGGGACCGTCAACGTCTGCGTGCCCACCGCGTTCCCGCGCGAGGTGAGGAAGACGACGGCCGCCCGGTGCGCCTGGCTCGAGAAGAACGACTACGGCCGGCTGAAGGTCAACGGCGAGGACGATCCGCTGGGGCTCGATCCCAGCAAGGACAAACTGGCCTGCGGCACCAAGGATCTGAAGCGCCGTTAGGCGCCGAACTCCGCGAGGGCGCGCTCCACGATGGCCTCCAGGCGGTCGTGGTGCGCGCCCTTCCAGTAGGCCCGCCCGCACTCCTCGCACTGCGCGAAGACGTCGTACGACCGCTGCGTGCCGCCTTCCAGCTGGTCGGCGACCTGCTCCTTGGTGGCCTTCTCGAGTACGCCGTTGCACGCCGTGCACCGGGTCCAGGGGGCCAGCCCGGGGGCGAACCGGTCCAGGACGTCACGGAGTTGGTCGTCGGGCCTGGTGCTGTAGATGTAGGCGCCCGCCCACAGCTCGCGGCGGCGCAGCAGGCCGCGGTCGCGGCTGAGCAGTACGCGCTTCTCGGCGGCCGAGAGGGCGGCGAGGGCCGGGTCGCCGAGGTCCGTCGACTCGTAGGCCGTGTCGACGCCGAGGAGGCGCAGCCGGCGGGCCAGCGTGCCGAGGTGCACATCGAGGAGGAAGCGGAGCGGGGCGCCGGGGACCCGCTGGGGGCGCTCGACCGGGCGCACCTCCACCGAGTCGCCGGCCGCCGGGATGTACGAGACGGGTGTCTCGCGGCCGTTCACGACGAGTGCGCCGACCTCCGGCAGGGGGACGCCGAGCGACTCCACGACGTGCCCGAGGGTGGAGGCGCCGTCGGTGCCGACCGCCGTGGTGCCGGACCGCCGCTCGTGCGGGACGAACAGGCGCAGTTCGGGGGCGAATGCGACGTGGATCTCCGGTCCGTTCACCGGATCAGGATGTCACGCCGGACGCGTCCGTGGCCTCCGGGTTTTTCGGTGGCAGACCGTTCTCCAGGACGTCCAGGGCGCGGTCGACGAGGTCGCCGAGGTCCTCCTGGTGGCCGGTCTCGGCCCAGTACAGCGAGGTCTCCATCAGGCCGCCGATGAGGGACATCGCGAACACCCGCACTTCCAGGCTGTCGGGGTCGCGGCCGGTGCGCGCCGCGATGACCCGGCACAGCATGCGGCCGGTGACCGACATGCTCTCCATCATCCGGGAGCGCACCGCGGGCACGTCGACCATCAGCTGGGTCCGCAGCCGGGACACGTGCGGCTCCTCGGTGAACCCGAAGCCGATGGCCTGGTGCACCGCGTACCGCAGGGACTCCGTCCACGGTTCGTCGGCCGGGCGGGCGGTCAGCTCCTTCTCCATGACCGGGTCGTACTCGTCCGTGAGGACGATGTCCTCCTTGGTCGGGAAGTAGCGGAAGACCGTCGAGGGGGAGACCTCGGCGCGCTCGGCGATCTGCTCGATGGTCGTCGCGTCGTACCCCTGCTCCTGGATCAGTCCGTAGGTCGCGTCGCGGATCGCGATCCGGGTCTTGAGCTTCTTCCGTTCCCGGAGCCCCAGCTGGGGGCCGTCGGCGGGGGTGGAGCTGTGTGCGGTGGCGGCCATGGTGCTCATTGTCCGGCATCGGCGGGCGTCGGGGCCACGGCGGTGTCCTCCTCGGGGGTCGGGGCCGGGGCGGGCGACGTCTCGGGCTTCGGGAGCAGCGCCGCGGCCAGCAGCGCGGTGACGAGTGCCGCGATTCCGCTGATCATGAGGACCAGGTCCATGCCGTGGAGGTACGCGGCGTTCGCGGAGGCGGTGAGCGCGCGGTCGCCGAGCTGCGCGGCGATCACATGGGCGCCGACCACCGAGTCGGAGGCGGCGTCGGCGGCCCCGTGCGGCAGGCCGGAGGTGTCGAGCCGGTCGCCGTATGCGCCCGCGAGGAGCGAGCCGAGCAGGGCGATGCCGATCGCGCCGCCCACCTGGCGCACCGTCATGAGGAGGCCGGAGCCGCTGCCGGCCCGGTCGCGGGGCAGGGCGCCGAGGGCGGCGGACATCGCGGGCACCACGGCGAAGCCGAAGCCGAGGCCGGCGATGGACAGCCACAGGGCGGTGAAGCCGTAGCCGTCGTCGACGGACGTGCGGCTGCCGAGGATCGCGGCGAAGGCGAGGGTGACCAGGCCGGCGCTGATCACCGCCCGCGCCCCGAACTTCGCCAGCAGCGGCTGTGCGCCCCTCGACGCGATCAGCAGCCCGCCCATCATCGGCAGCATCCGCACCCCGGTGGCGAACGTGTCGTTCCCGAGCACCGCCTGGAGGTACGGCGGCAGCACGAACATCAGCCCGGACAGGACGAACATGACGAGGGTCGCGGCGAGCGTGTTGAGCAGGAAGCCGCGCTGGGCGAGCAGGGAGAGGTCCAGCATCGGGCGGGCGCTGCGGCGTTCGCGGACGACGAGCAGGGCGATCAGGACGACGGAGGCGGCGAAGAGGCCGAGGACCAGCGGGTCGCCCCAGCCGCGCCCCGGCGCCTCGATGATCGCGTAGATCAGGATGCTGAGGCCGGCCGCGGTGAGCGCGGTGGAGACGGCGTCGACCTTGGGGGAGGCGGGGTCGCGGGTCTCGGGGAGCAGGAAGACGCAGGCGGCGATGCCGATCGCGGCCATCGGCACGTTGACCAGGAAGACCGAGCCCCACCAGAAGTGGTCGAGCAGCCAGCCGCCGAGGATCGGGCCGAGCGGCAGGCCCAGCGCGGAGGCGGCGGAGACCGCGCCGACGGCCCTGGTGCGCTCCTCGGGTCCGAACAGCGAGGGCAGTACGGCCATCGCGAGCGGCATCACGAGCGCGCCGCCGACCCCCATCAGGGCGCGGGCGACGATCACCGGGGTGACGTCGTCGACGAGGGCGCCGGCCAGGGAGCCGGCCAGGAAGACGCCGAGTCCGGTGATGAGCATCCGGCGCCGTCCGAAGCGGTCGCCGAGCAGGCCGGCCGGGAGCATCAGGGCCGCGAAGACGACGACGTACGCGTCGGCCATCCACTGCTGCTCGCCGGTGGACGCGCCCAGGTCCCGGGCCATGGTCGGCAGTGCGACGTTGAGGATCGTCATGTCGAAGCCGAGTACGAGCATGCTCGCGACCAGGGCTCCGAGGGCCCACCAGCGGCGGGCGTCGTGCCGCGGGTCGTGCTGCTGAGTGACAGTAACCATGAAATGAGAGTAGCTCTCAAAAGATGGTTACTGTCAATGGGGAGGGGGTGGTGCTGCGCTCCTGGCGCGGGCGCGGTGCCGTGTTCCCGGCACGCAAAAGTGGCCGCGACTTCGACGTCGCGGCCACTGAGGGGGAGCCGGCCGGAAGGGCCGGGGAAGGGTCATCCGTGCTGATAGGCCACCAGCGAGATCCCGACGTAGTGCACGACGAACGCCGCGAGGGTCAGGGAGTGGAAGACCTCGTGGAAGCCGAACCACTGCGGTGACGGGTTCGGGCGCTTGATGCCGTAGATCACGCCGCCCGCGCTGTAGAGCAGACCGCCGACGACCACCAGGACGAGGACGGCGATCCCGCCCGTGCGCATGAAGTCAGGGAGGAAGAAGACGGCCGCCCAGCCCATCGCGATGTAGCAGGGCGTGTAGAGCCAGCGCGGCGCGCCGACCCAGAAGACCCGGAAGGCGATGCCCGCGGCGGCCGCGCCCCAGATGCTCCACAGCAGCCACTGGCCCTTGGCCCCCGGCAGCAGCAGCATCGTCAGTGGTGTGTACGTCCCCGCGATGATCAAGAAGATATTGGCGTGATCCAGTCTGCGCAGGATGCCGTCCATGCGCGGACTCCAGGTGCCGCGGTGGTAGAGCGCGCTCACGCCGAACAGCAGGCAGGCCGTCAGAGCGAAGATCCCGCAGGCCAGGCGGGCGCGGGGCGAGCTCGCGAAGGCGGTGAGTGCCAGGCCCGAGACGAGTGCGGCCGGGAACATGCCCAGGTGCAGCCAGCCGCGGAGCTTCGGCTTGATCTCGTCGGACAAGGAGAGCGCGGCGGGACCGTGGCCTGCGGCCGGCGTGTCCGTGGGCGCGTCGGGGACGGGCGCAGTCATGGACCAGATCCTACCTACGGAACCGTAACTTACGTATCGGTCCACGCGGATGAGAGTTCAAGAGTGGCCATGATCTCACGGCGCGACCTGGCGTGCGGGGTGCTCCGGGGCGGATGTCTGAGGCGCCCCGGAGTGGATACCCGGGGTGAACCGACGGTGACGCGCAGCAAACCCGGCGATGAGTGGTGATGGTCACTCCGCTCAGGTGGGCGGTCCTCTGGACATATGGGCGGTGCCGTCGGATGATCATATGAGTGCGGTCGGCACCGGATGAGCGCCAAGATCCACCATCGTGAAGCGTCCGGGTCGCAGCCCCCACGGGGCATTCAACAGAAACCCCTCATTTAGGAGCAATCGTGGCGCGCGACATCGCGGCTCCCTCCAGCGTCCCCACCCAGCACAAAGAACTGATCTCGTGGGTCAACGAGATCGCCGAACTGACGCAGCCGGACAGTGTGGTCTGGTGTGACGGATCCGAGGCGGAATACGAGCGACTGAGCGAGGAGCTCGTCCGCAAGGGCACCTTCAGGAAGCTCGACCCGATCAAGCGCCCCAACTCGTACTACGCCGCCTCCGACCCGACCGATGTCGCGCGGGTCGAGGACCGGACGTTCATCTGCTCCGAGAAGGAAGAGGACGCGGGCCCGACCAACCACTGGAAGGACCCCGCCGAGATGCGGGAGATCTTCGCCGGTGAGCAGGGCGTCTTCCGCGGCTCGATGAGGGGCCGGACGATGTACGTCGTCCCGTTCTGCATGGGCCCGCTCGGCTCGGACCTCTCCGCGATCGGCGTGGAGATCACCGACTCCGCGTACGTCGCCGTGTCCATGCGCACCATGACCCGCATGGGGCAGCCGGTCCTGGACGAGCTCGGCACCGACGGCTTCTTCGTGCGTGCCGTGCACACGCTCGGAGCGCCGCTGGAGGCGGGCGAGGCGGACGTGCCGTGGCCGTGCAACTCCACGAAGTACATCTCGCACTTCCCCGAGTCCCGCGAGATCTGGTCGTACGGCTCGGGCTACGGCGGCAACGCGCTGCTCGGCAAGAAGTGCTACGCCCTGCGCATCGCCTCCGTCATGGCGCGCGACGAGGGCTGGCTGGCCGAGCACATGCTGATCCTCAAGCTCACGCCGCCGCAGGGCGAGTCCAAGTACGTCGCCGCGGCTTTCCCGAGCGCCTGCGGCAAGACGAACCTCGCCATGCTGGAGCCCACGGTCGGCGGCTGGACCGTCGAGACGATCGGTGACGACATCGCGTGGATGCGGTTCGGCGAGGACGGCCGGCTGTACGCGATCAACCCCGAGGCCGGTTTCTTCGGCGTCGCGCCCGGCACCGGCGAGCACACCAACGCCAACGCGATGAAGACCCTGTGGGGCAACTCCGTCTTCACCAACGTCGCGCTCACCGACGACAACGACATCTGGTGGGAGGGCATGACGGAGGAGACTCCGGCCCACCTCACCGACTGGAAGGGCAACGACTGGACGCCGGAGTCCGGTACGCCCGCCGCGCACCCCAACGCCCGCTTCACCGTCCCCGCCTCGCAGTGCCCGATCATCGCGCCCGAGTGGGAGGACCCCAAGGGCGTGCCGATATCGGCGATCCTCTTCGGTGGCCGCCGCGCCACCGCGGTCCCGCTGGTGACGGAGTCCTTCGACTGGAACCACGGCGTCTTCCTCGGCGCGAACGTCGCCTCCGAGAAGACCGCCGCCGCCGAGGGCAAGGTCGGTGAGCTGCGCCGCGACCCGTTCGCCATGCTGCCGTTCTGCGGCTACAACATGGGCGACTACATGGGCCACTGGGTCGACGTCGCCAAGGACAAGGACCAGGCGAAGCTCCCCAAGATCTACTACGTCAACTGGTTCCGCAAGAACGACGAGGGCAAGTTCGTGTGGCCCGGCTTCGGCGAGAACAGCCGCGTGCTGAAGTGGATCGTCGAGCGTCTCGAGGGCAGGGCCGAGGGCGTCGAGACCCCCATCGGCATCCTGCCGACCAGGGAGGCCCTGGACACGGCCGGCCTCGACCTGTCCGCGTCCGACCTGGACTTCCTGCTCACCGTCGACAAGGAGGTGTGGCGCGAGGAGGCCGCGCTCGTGCCCGAGCACCTCAACACCTTCGGCGAGCACACACCGAAGGAGCTGTGGGACGAGTACCGCGCACTGGTGCAGCGCCTGGGCTGAGGCCCTTTCCCTACTCCGCGGCCGGCTCCGATCTGCCCTGACCAGCTACATCGTCACGGCCGGCCGCGGTGCCGGCACCACGGACCGGCGAGGTTCCGCACAACGGCGTGTGGGGCCCTGGGCCTGTCGTCACCGCTCCGTCCGCCCCGACGGAGGGGCGACGGCAGGCCCTCGCCCGTGAACGCCCGCTCACTTCGAACGCTTTTCCGGACAGCGCGTGTGCGCAGATGGCGCGTGCGCGACTCGGGCCGCCGCGCCTCCGTCTCGCGCAGGCCGGTCCGCTTCCTCGCGGAGCAGCGTCACTACCGCTCCGGATGACGCCCCGGCGGCTCCTGCCACAGGGTCGGCCGGGTCCACCCGCGGGTCCGTACCGACCCGGCCGGCGCTGCTCTCGGTGATCGGTCCCTGGACGGTGACGTCGGCGCCGGGGCGATGACCGGCGCGCGGTGTGTGGCGCATGGTGTGTGGCGCCCGGTCCGCGCGTCGCTGCGGTGCGCGCGGACCGGGGCCGTTCGGGGGAAGCCCTCGGAGGGCTCAGCGGGGCGCGAGTTCGCGCGGGTCGGCGGCCGCCGCGTGGGCGTCCATGCGCTCGGCGGCGAGGATGGCGGCCGCCGTGTCGGCCCGGGAGGCGGCGACGACGAGGGCGCGGCCCGCGAGGGCGTGCGCCCGTCGGTGCAGTGCCGCGAGATGCGGCTCGTGGAGGGCGGCGGCCACCGACGTCCGGGCGGGCGGCAGTCCCCCGCGCAGCCGGGCCACCTGCTCCGCGAGCCGCTCGGCGGCCGTGTCCAGCTCCGCGGAGGGCGTCAGCGCACGCAGTTCGTCGGTCACCGCGAGCAGTGCCGCCAGATGACCCGCGAGCTGGATGTCCAGCTCCTCCTCGCGCGACCGGTGAGGAAAGTCGGGGGCGGTGCCGGCCATCGTGTGGACCGACTTGGTCCGGATCGGTTCATACATGGGATGGCCTCCAATGTTCTCAGGAAACCATCCTAGCTTAGATTCCGTCTAAAGTTGAGTGGAGTCGGGAAGGCTCTTGGGCGGCCCTGCGGCAAGGCCTCTGGCGGGCCTCCGGAGGCCCGCCGACAGGCCCGGCGTCACGGCTGGCTGTAACCGTCCAGGAAGTTCCCGATCCGGGTGATCGCCGAGGTCAGATCGCCCACCGTCGGCAGGGTCACCACCCGGAAGTGGTCGGGGTCCGGCCAGTTGAAGCCCGTGCCCTGGACCACCATGATCTTCTCGCGGCGCAGCAGGTCGAGCACCATCTGCCGGTCGTCCTTGATCTTGAAGACCTTGGGGTCGAGCCGCGGGAACAGATAGAGCGCGCCCTTCGGCTTCACACAGCTCACGCCGGGGATCTGGGTCAGCAGCTCGTGCGCCACGTCCCGCTGTTCCTTGAGCCGTCCGCCCGGCAGCACCAGTTCGTTGATCGTCTGACGGCCGCTCAGCGCGGCGACCACCCCGTGCTGACCCGGCATGTTCGCGCACAGCCGCATGTTCGCCAGGATCGTCAGGCCCTCGATGTACGAGTCGGCGTGCGCGCGCGGCCCGGAGATCGCCATCCAGCCGACCCGGTAGCCGGCCACGCGGTACGCCTTCGACATGCCGTTGAACGTCAGCGTGAGCAGATCGGGGGCGACCGCGGCGGTCGGGGTGTGCGTGGCGCCGTCGTAGAGGATCTTGTCGTAGATCTCGTCCGAGCAGACGAGCAGGTTGTGGCGGCGGGCGATGTCCGTCAGGCCCCGCAGCATCGCCTCGTCGTACACCGCGCCCGTCGGGTTGTTCGGGTTGATGATGACGATCGCCTTGGTGCGGTCGGTGACCTTGCGCTCCACGTCGGCGAGGTCGGGCATCCAGTCCGACTGCTCGTCGCAGTGGTAGTGCACGGCCGTGCCGCCGGACAGGGAGACGGAGGCGGTCCACAGCGGGTAGTCGGGCGCCGGTACGAGCACCTCGTCGCCGTCGTCCAGCAGGCCCTGCATGGCCATCACGATCAGCTCGGAGACGCCGTTGCCCACGAAGACGTGCTCGACGTCCGTCTCGATGCCGAGGGTCTGGTTGTGCATGACGACGGCGCGGCGGGCGGCCAGCAGGCCCTTCGCGTCGCCGTAGCCGTGTGCGGAGGAGACGTTGCGGAGGATGTCCTCGAGGATCTCGGGCGGGCACTCGAAGCCGAACGCCGCCGGATTGCCCGTGTTGAGCTTGAGGATCCGATGACCAGCCGCTTCCAGCCGCATCGCCTCCTCGAGCACCGGGCCCCGGATCTCGTAGCAGACGTTGGCGAGCTTCGTGGACTGGATCACCTGCATGTCCGCGAGCTTACGGCCGCGTAACGCCTTACGCGCCGTGTTTTCCGCCACGTGAGACACGGGGTGTCGAGCGGTGGCCACCCGCGGGTACACGTGACCCCCTTCTTGTCTCTACACTTTCCGGCCATGTCATGGCACCTTCAGCCCGCCGACCGGGCGCCCGGGACAAATGGCGCGAACGGGCCGGGCGGCCCGTCTGGTGCCGATGCCGCGCACGGCGCGCCGAGCGTCTACCACCCGCGGGCCGACGCCGCGCCCGCGTACGAGGAGTACGCGGACCCCGCGGCCGCCCACGGGTGGGAGAACGCCTACGACAGCACGCGCGAGCTGCCCGTGACCGTTCCGGACGCGGACGAACCGGCGGGGCCCGGCGGCCCGGTCCTGGACGGCGGACCGCGACGGCGGGCGCGCCCGAAGGGTCGCGGACGGCCGACGTCCCGGGTGCTCGTCGCCGTCGGCGCGGTCTGCGCCCTGGGTGCCGCCGTCGCGATCGCGGGGTTCTCCGGCTCGGGGTCCCCGGCCGGTCCGCGGGTCGAGGGCGACGGGGTGCGGCCGAAGGCCGAGCGGTCCGAGCAGCCGTCCGTGGACGCGAGCGCCTCGGCCGGCGCGGCCACCACCGGGCCGTCGGACGGCGGCGCCCCGCCCGTCACCGCCCGCCCGTCCGACGACGCGTCCTCCTCCGCCGGCGCTTCGGTGTCTCCTTCCCCCTCCGGGGAGGAAACCGGTGCGCCCACGACTTCGGCGCCCTCGACGGAGGCGGCGGTGACGGCGACGGCGTCCGCCGGCGTGAGCGCGTCCGCGTCCCGGCCGGGCAACTCCGGTCACGGCAAGGGTGCGAGCAAGCGGCCCAAGTGAAGGGTGCGAGCAAGCGGCCCGAGTGAAGGGCGCGTGCGAGCGGCCCAAGTGGCTCACAGAGGCCCTCGGGTGACGGCCCGGAAGCCGCAAGTAGCGGGTTATCCCTAGCGGTTCGTGCGGTCCGGAAAGAAGTCCTTGTCCCGTTCAGTCCCCTCCCATCACAATGCGCATGACAAGACTGTGGGCCGGAAAATCTCCGGTCACTCATGTCGCAAGAGGGGACCCCCACATGAGAAAGCCTCTCGTTGCCGCGCTCTTCGCTCTGGTGATCGCCGGAGCGGGCGCGGCACCGGCGGTCGCGGCACCCGAGCCGGCGGCCGCGGTGAAGTCCGCGGCCGCGGTGAAGACCTCAGCCGCGGTGAAGTCCACGGGCGGGACGAAGACCTCGGCCGCACCCACGCTCCGGGCCGTGAACTTTCGCCGGCACCGTCTCGCTCAGCAACTGCTCCGGCTCGGTCATCCGCTTCCCGAACTCCGCGGACACCGCCCCGGCGCTCGTGCTCAGCAACGGCCACTGCCTGGAGACCGGCTTCCCGGAGCCCGGCGAGGTGATCGTCAACCAGGCGTCGAGCCGTACCTTCGGCCTGCTCAACTCCGCCGCCACCCGGGTGGCGACGCTGCGCGCGAACAAGGTCGTCTACTCGACGATGACCGACACGGACGTCTCGATCTACCAGCTGACCACCACCTATGCGGCGATCAAGAGCGCGTACGGCATCAGCGCGCTCACCGTGCAGGACACGCACCCGACCGCCGGTACCGCCATCACCGTCGCCTCCGGGTACTGGAAGCGGCTCTACAGCTGCAACGTCGACGGGTTCGCGTACCGCCTGAAGGAGGGCGACTGGACCTGGAAGGACTCCCTCCGCTACACCTCCGCCTGCCAGACCATCGGCGGCACCTCCGGCTCGCCGGTGATCGACAACGCCACCGGCAAGGTCGTCGCCGTCAACAACACCGGCAACGAGGACGGCGAGACCTGCACGGAGAACAACCCCTGTGAGGTCGACGCGAGCGGCAACGTGACCGTCCGCGAGGGCATCAACTACGCCCAGGAGACGTACCAGATCCCGGCCTGCTTCACGACCGCCAACGTGCTGAACCTGAGCGCGAGCGGCTGCACCCTGCCCAAGCCGTAGGCACCGCGGGGCGGGTGGTCAGCGAGGAGTCCGGCGGACCGCCCGCCCCGCCAGTACGTCCGTCCGGCGGCCGTCCTCGACGACGAAGCGGCCGTCGATCAGCACATGCGGAAGGCCGGCCGGGAGCCTGCGCGGGTCCTCGAAGGTCGAGCCGGCCGCGACGGTGGACGGGTCGAACAGGACCAGGTCGGCGCGGTATCCCTCGCGGACGAGCCCCCGGTCCGGCAGCCGCAGCCGCGCGGCCGGGCGCCCGGTGAGGTGGGCGACGCACTCCTCCAGCGAGAGGACCCCCAGCTCGCGTACGTAATGGCCGAGGTAGTGCGGGAAGGTCCCGTACGCGCGCGGGTGCGGTTTCGTCCCTTGGAGGATGCCGTCGGAGCCGCCGGTGTGCACACGGTGGCGCATGATCGCGCGGACGTTCTCCTCGTGGCCGACGTGCTGGAGGATCGTGCAGCCGAGCCGGTCGTCGAGGAGCAGCCGGCGGGCGGTGGTCCAGGGGGCCTCGCCGCGCAGGTCGGCCGAGGCCTGGACGGTGCTGCCGACGTAGGGGGCGAGTGCCGGGTCGCTCACGCCCGAGATCTCGATCGTGTCCCACTCGATGGGCACGCCGTGACAGCCGTCCGCGCCGACGACCTCCATGGCGTGGCGGATCCGCTCCGCGACCGTGTCGTCCCGCAGCCGAGCGAGGACCGCCTCCGGGCCGCCCTCGCCCGCCCAGCTCGGCAGCATGGCCACGAGCGTGGTGCAGCCGGGGGTGTACGGATAGGTGTCGAGGGTGATGTCGGCGCCCTCGGCCAGCGCGCCGTCGAGGAGGGCCAGCAGGTCCGGTGCCCTCCCCTTGTTCACCCCGAAGTTCATGGTGGCGTGGGCGAGATGGAGCGGGCAGCGGGCCTCGCGGGTGAGGGCCACCATCTCCTCGTACGCCTGGAGCGCGCCCGCCCCGTACGAGCGGTGGTGCGGGCAGTAGTAGCCGCCGTACTCGGCGACCACCCGGCACAGTTCGGTGAGTTCGGCGTCCTCGGCGTACATGCCGGGGGTGTAGGTGAGGCCGGAGGACATGCCGACGGCGCCCTCGCGCATGCCGTCCGCCACCAGCCGCCGCATCCGGTCCAGCTCGCCGGGCGTCGCCGCGCGGTCCTCCCAGCCGACGGCGAGCATACGGACGGTGCCCTGCGGGATCAGATACGCCGCGTTGACCGCGATGCCCTGGTCCAGCCGGTCCAGGTACCCGCCGACCGACCGCCAGGTGAAGTCGATGTCGTCGCCGTGGCCGTTCCAGCCGGTGATCGCCCTGCGGACCTCGGCGAGCGTACGGTCGTCGACCGGTGCGTACGAGAGCCCGTCCTGGCCGACGACTTCGAGGGTCACCCCCTGGGCCGCCTTGGCACTGTGGTCCGGGTCCCTCAGCAGGGCGAGGTCGCTGTGGGCGTGCATGTCGATGAAGCCGGGGGCCAGGGCGAGGCCGCCGGCGTCCAGGACCCGGCGTCCGCCCAGGGCCGGGCCGTCGCGGCGGATCTCGGCGATCCGGCCGCCGGTGATACCGACGTCGGCACGGCAGGACGCGCCGCCGGTGCCGTCGACGACGCGCACATCACGGATGACGAGATCCACGGGGGCTCCTTACGGGGACTCCTGGAAGCACGGGGACTCCTAGGAGCACGGGGACTCCTGGAAGCACGGGAACCCCTAGAAGAACGTACGGATGTAGTCGACGACCGTCCCGTCCGCTTCCACCAGGGGGATCAGCTGCCACTTGTCGAAGGACGTGCAGGGGTGGGACAGGCCCAGGCCGACCCAGTCGCCGACCTCCAGCTCCGCCTCCGGGGCCGTACGGAGCCACGCGTGCTGGTCCGAGAGGGCCGTCACCTCGATGCCGGCGGCGTCGCGGATCTCTCCCGACCCCGCGTCCCGCACGACCTGCGCCAGCGGCAGATCCAGGTCGTACGCCGCGTCCCGCTTGCCCGCGTTGGCGAACGCCTGCCCGGGGGAGGGGCGCGAGACGATCTGCGTCCAGAGACGGAAGGCGGGGTGGAGGGCACCCTCCTCCGGGACCCGGGTGAAGGGCGTGAGCCTGCGGTAGTGGCCGTCGTCGTGCGAGACGTACGCGCCCGAGCGCAGCAACTTCAGCACGGGCAGGGAGAGGCCGGGGATCCCGGCGAACACGTCGGCGACCGCGTCGAACCAGGCGCTGCCGCCCGCGCTGACCACGATCTCGCCCGCGTCCTTGAAGCGCCCCGCCCGGTCGAGGTCCACCGCCAGCGCGACGAGCCGGCGCAGCCAGGCGTGGACCCGCTCGGAGTCCGCCCGCGGCACCTCGCCCTCGTAGCCCGCGACCCCGACCAGACGCAGCGTCGGCGTCGCGGCCACCGCGTCCGCGACCGCCGCGCACTCCTCCTCCGTGCGCACCCCGGTACGGGCGCCCTCTCCGGCGGCGAGCTCGACGACGACGTCCACCGGGCGGGGCGTGCCGCGCAGCGCCGCGTCCATGAGTTCCACTCCGCGCACGGAGTCGACGTAGCAGATGAAGCGGTAGCCGGGGTCGGCCGCGAGGTCGGCGGCGATGTGGCGCAGGGCCGCCGCGTCGACCAGCTCGTTCGCGAGGAACACCCGCTGGATGCCGAACTCCCGGGCCACCCGCACCTGGTGGGGGACGGCCAGGGTGATGCCCCAGGCGCCGTGTTCGAGCTGGCGCTGGAAGAGCTGCGGCGCCATCGAGGTCTTGCCGTGCGGGGCGAAGGCGAGGCCGTGGCGGGCCGCGTAGGTCTCCATGAGTTCGAGGTTGTGCGTCAGGCGTTCGGCGGAGAGGGCGAGGACCGGGGTGGTGAAGCCGCCGGTGAAGAGGTCGCGGCGCTGGGCGGCCAGCTCGCCCACGGTCAGCCCCTCGGCGTCCGGCGGGAGGCCCTTGAAGCGGTGGTCCACGCGGTCCGTGGCGAGCCGGGCGAGCGCTTCGGCACTCATGGAGCCTCCCTGATCAGAGCGCGTTGCGTGGTGTGCAACGGTCATTGCGTATGTCGCGTACTGCTGTCTAACATCCCAGCCAACACAGGGTCAACGGTGCCGTTGGCCGCGCGACAGCGAGGAGCCCGGCCATCGTGACCACCGACGGACGTACCGGTGCCGTGCCCCGCGACGCCCACGACGTCGTCGCGCTCGGCGAGTCCATGGTCACGTTCCTGCCGACGCGGCCCGGACGCCTCGCCGACGTGCCGTCCTTCGAGCGTGGCATCGGCGGCGCCGAGTCGAACGTGGCGTGCGTGCTCGCCGCCGCGGGGCACTCCGTGCGGTGGGCCGGGCGGGTCGGCGCCGACGGGTTCGGCGACCACCTGGTGGAGGCGATCGCGGCGTACGGCGTCGACACCTCCGCCGTGCGACGCGATCCCGCACGCCCGACCGGTGTCTACTTCCGCACGGCGGGCGACCGGGCCACCGACGCCCACGAGGTGGCGTACTACCGGGCCGGGTCCGCCGCCTCCGCGATGACGGCGGAGAACATGGACCTCGACGCCGTCCGCGCGGGCCGGGTGCTGCATCTGTCCGGCATCACCGCCGCCCTGTCCGACGGCTGCCTGGGCCTGCTGCGCGAACTCACCGCCCGCCGGCCCGCACGCCCGCTCGTCTCCTTCGACGTCAACCACCGGCCCGGGTTGTGGCGTGACACGGACGGGCCGCGGGTGCTGCTGGAGCTCGCCCGCGGCGCCGACCTCGTGTTCGTCGGCGACGACGAGGCACGGGCGGCCTGGGGGCTGCACGGCCCCCGGGCGATCCGGGACGCGCTCCCGGAGCCCGAGGTCCTGGTCGTCAAGCAGGGCGGGGGAGGAGCGACCGCCTTCGAGCGGCGGCCCGGCGGGCCGGGCACGGGCGACACCTCAACGGACACGGTCACCTTCGTCCGGGCTCTCCAGGTCGATGTCGTCGCCGCCGTCGGGGCCGGCGACGCCTTCGCCGCCGGGTTCCTCTCCGCCACCCTCCGCGGCCTGCCCGTCCGCGACCGCCTCCGGCACGGACACCTCATGGCCGCCGCCGCGCTCACCGTGCCCGGCGACCTCGCCGTGCCGCCCGCCCGCGACCACGCCGACCGCCTGGCCGCCCTCGACGACACCGCGTGGGAGACACTTCGACTCGGCCCCGGCTGGACACAAGCCGTTGATCGGGCCCAGGAGGAGGTACGTACCCCATGAGCCAGACCGTCGACCGCGCCCTCAGCATCCTGCCGCTGCTCGCCGAAGGCCCCGCCGACCTCGGCCAGGTCGCCGACCGGCTCGGTGTGCACAAGTCCACGGCGCTGCGCCTCCTGCGCACCCTGCACGAGCACGGCCTCGTCCACCGCCAGTCCGACCAGCGCTACCGCCTCGGCGCCCGGCTCTTCGCCCTCGCCCAGGAAGCCGTCGAGAACCTGGACGTCCGCGAGATCGCCCACCCCCACCTCGTACGCCTCAACGAGCAGTGCGGACACACCGTCCACCTCGCGGTGTACGAGGAGCACGAGGTCCTCTACATCGACAAGGTGGAGAGCCGCTACCCCGTGCGCATGTACTCGCGGATCGGGAAGCCGGTGGCCATCACCGTCGCCGCCGTCGCCAAGCTGCTCCTGGCCGACCTGCCCGAACCCGAGCGCCGCGCCCTCGCGGAGAAGCTCGACTACCCCATGTACACGGCCCGTTCGATCCCCAACGCCCCTGCCTTCCTGCGTGAGTTGGAGAAGGTGCGCGAACAGGGCTGGGCCACCGACCTCGGCGGCCACGAGGAGTCCATCAACTGCGTCGCCGCCCCCGTCCGCGGCGCCGACGGACGGGCCGTCGCCGCGATGTCGGTGTCCGCGCCCAACGTCGTCGTCACGGCCGACGAGCTCCTCACGCTGCTGCCGCTGGTCCGCCGCACCGCCGACGCCATCAGCCGCGACTACTCCGGAAAGCCCCCGAAAGACCAGCTGAAAGACCACCCGAGAGACCACCCGAAAGACCCCGGCTAAGGACTCCGCATGACCGAGAAGACCGAGAAGACCGCCCTCACCCCCAAGACCCACACCACCCCGCCCGCCAAGTTCTCGCACGGCGTCAGGAAGGGGAACATCCTCCAGGTCGCCGGGCAGGTCGGCTTCCTGCCGGCCGAGGAGGGCAAGCCCCCGACGCCCGCGGGCCCGACCCTGCGCGAGCAGACCCTCCAGACCCTCGCCAACGTGCGGGCGATCCTCGAAGAGGGCGGCGCCACCTGGGACGACGCGATGATGATCCGCGTCTACCTCACGGACGTCGACCACTTCGCCGAGATGAACCAGATCTACAACACCTACTTCGAGGAGCAGGGCCTCACCGCGCCCCCCGCCGCCCGCACGACGGTGTACGTCGGCCTGCCGGCCGGCCTCCTCATCGAGATCGACGCGCTCGCCGTACTGAGCTGAGCCCCGTCCTCCCACTCCCGCACGTCGTACGTCATCACGGTGCGGCGCCCGTCATCCCCGGGGCGCCGTGCCGCGATCCCCCCTGCCCGAAAGCACCATGCCCTCAAGAAGAGGCCCCCCTTGATCTCGTATCCGCTCGCAGCGACGGCCCCGGCCACCCCCGAGACGCCACCCCACACCGGCGGCCTGCTCCTGCTCATGGACGGCACCGCGGGCCTGCTCACGGTCGCCGCCCTCGGAATCGCCCTCCTCCTGATCCTGATCATCAAGGTCAGACTCCAGCCGTTCGTCGCCCTGCTCGCCGTCTCCATAGCCGTCGGCCTCGCGGCCGGACTGTCGGTCACCGAACTCTTCGGCACGGTCCAGCGGTCCACCGCGGTGTCGGTCGTCGAAAGCGGCATGGGCGGCATCCTCGGCCATGTGGCGATCATCATCGGCCTGGGCACGATGCTCGGCGCGATCCTCGAAGTCAGCGGTGGCGCCGAGGTGTTGGCGACCCGGCTGCTGAACCTCTTCGGTGAGCGGCGTGCCCCGCTCGCCATGGGCCTGACCGGCCTGATCTTCGGTATCCCGGTCTTCTTCGACGTCGGCATCTTCGTCCTCGCGCCGATCGTGTACGCGGCCGCCAAGCGCTCCGGCAAGTCGATCCTCCTCTACTGCCTGCCGCTGCTGGCCGGCCTGTCGATGACCCACGCGTTCCTGCCGCCGCACCCCGGCCCGGTGGCCGCGGCCGGCCTCCTGCACGTGCAGCTCGGCTGGGTCATCCTGATGGGCGTCGTCTGCGGCATCCCGGCCGTGCTCGCCGCCTGGGTCTACTCCGCCTGGATCGGCAGGCGGATCTTCGTCGCCGTACCGCAGGACATGGTCGAGGCGGCGGCCGAGGCCAAGCTGGCCGTCATCGAGGAACAGCGCGCGCAGGGTGTCGAGCCGCGTGAGGAGCCCGTCCCCCTCGGCACGGTCCTCGGCATCATCGGTACGCCGCTGGTGCTGATCCTGGCCGCCACCTTCTCCTCGATCGCCCTCGACCCCTCCACGCTCCGCTCGGTCATCGAGTTCTTCGGCAGCCCGTTCGTCGCCCTCACCATCGCCCTGCTGCTCGCGTACTACCTGCTCGGCATCCGGCGCGGCTGGTCCCGCAAGTCCCTGGAGACGGTGTCGACTTCGTCCCTCAAGCCGGTCGGCAACATCCTGCTCGTGGTCGGCGCGGGCGGCATCTTCGGGGCCGTCCTGAAGGCCAGCGGCGTCGCCCAGGCGCTCTCCGACACCTTCAACGACGTCGGCCTGCCGGTGATCGTCCTCTCGTACCTGATCTCCGTGGTCCTGCGGGTCGCCCAGGGCTCGGCGACGGTCGCCATCGTCACGACGGCCGGGATCGTGGCGCCCCTGCTCGCCGCGGGCGACCACTCCCAGGCCTTCGTCGCCCTGGTCATCATGGCCATCTCGGCGGGCTCCATCTTCGCCTCGCACGTCAACGACGGCGGCTTCTGGATGGTGTCGAAGTACTTCGGCATCAGCGAGCGGGACACACTCAGGACGTGGACCGTGCTGGAGTCGGTGCTGTCCGTCGCCGGGTTCGCGGTGGCGGCGGTGGTGAGCACGTTCGTCTAGGCAGTGCGGATAGGCAGTACGGATGGGCAGTACGGATAGGCAGTACAGACAGGTAGTACGGCCCTGCCCCGGATCCGCCCCGAAAGCGACCCGAGTGCGCCCGGCCCGTCGTGTGGAATGGACGTGGAGAACAGCCAGGGGAGCACGGAACGGGCTTGTGACGGGGGTGGCGGCGGTGCGATCCTTGCCGCCATGGCGCTGCCCCCTCACCTGCCCGATCACGGATCGGTTCTCGCGGAGGTGCGCAAGGTGAGGCGGGCCGGGGTCGTTCGGTTGAGGGGACTGGACACACCGGAGCTGATCCGCATCGCGCGAGAACTGCCCGGACAACAGGGGGAGTTGGCGAGCCGCTCGGTCGAGGTACTGCTGCGGACCGCCGTCGCGGGACTGGGCGGCGGCACACTTCAGACCGCCGCCGAGTACAGCCTGGGCCTCGCCCAGGGCACCCGGGACTGGCCGGCCGCGGACCGGCGCAGACGGGCCGCGGAGGTGTACGGCGTCAGCGTCGAACGCTTCCGCAAGCACCACGAACTGATGGTGCTGGGGCAGTTGACGGAGCAGGTGCTGGGCATCGCCGGCGCCCCGGCCGCCCCGGCGCGTGAAGTCCCGGCAACGGGACGGCCGGTGGCGCTCCCCGCCGCACACCGCGTCCTGAAGCCGTACGTCCACGGCCGGCCCGTGTCCGTCACGGTGCATGTGCACTCGGTCGATCTGCTCCGGGACGTCGATGTCGTCGTCTCACCGTCGAACACGTACTTCGCGCTGCCGGCCGCGTACAAGTCGTCGGTCGCCGCGACCCTGCGCCGGGCAGGCGCGCACAAGGACCCCACGGGGGGACTCGTCGAGGACAGCGTCCATGACGAGCTGCGGGGATGGGCCGTCCGGCACGGTGCGCCGGGCCGGGCGGCCCTGCCCGGCACGGTCGCCGCCACCTCCGCCGGAGCCCTCGCCGCACAGGGCGTCCGGCGGATCTACCACATGGCCGTCGCCGTGCCGCGCTTCGGCACCAACGACTACGACGTGCAGCCCGCCGACATCACCCGCGGTGTCACCCGGGTCTTCGCCCTCCTCGCCGAGGAGTCCCGCCGCTTCGACCCGCCCCTGAACTCCGTCTGCCTGCCCCTGTCGGGCGCGGGCCGCGGCGGACTGTCGCCGCTGGAGAGCTTCGGCGCGCTCTGGGCGGCCGTGGAGGCCGAACTCGCCCGCGGCGCACCCTGGGACGTCCACTTCGTGGTACGCCGCCACGCCCGCGCCGACCTCATCGAGCGGCTGCTGTCCGACCGCGCGGACCACGACACCGGGTCCCGGTGACACACGACAGGGGGAACCGTTGAATCCGTACGCCGTGCTGGCCGCGGCCGCCGCCGCCTGGGACCGGATCGCCGCACGCCTGGACCGGGCGGCGCGCGAGGGGCTGACCGAGCTGCTGCGCGTCGTACGCGACCGGGACACCGCCGAGCGGGAGCGGCTGGCCGCCGCCGCACGGGCCGCCGCGCTGCTGGGCGAGGCGCTGCCCGACGAGTTCGGGGCCGCACAGCAGGCCCGGCTCGCCCCCGACGTACTCGACGAGGGCGCGCCCACCGGCCCCGTCGTCCAGGGTTTTCACGCCGAGGACCTCGCGGTGCTGCTCATGGACGGCCACCGCATGGTCGGCCCGGTGCTCGGCCCGGTGCGCGAGCGGCTGCTCGCCGCGCCCGCCCTCGACGCCGACACGGTGCTGCGCGAAGGCGGCGACCCGTACGCGCCCGATCTGATCCGGCTGGCCGGCGCGGGCGGCCGGCCCCGGCTGCCCCGCTTCCAGTTCTCCGAGGGCACCCTGCCCTGGCTGGTGGTCCTGGAGGTCAACGCGCTGCTCGCCGCGGACCGCGACCCGTGGGGCGCCGCCGACTGGTGGCTGTCGGGCAACGCCTGGCTCGGCGCGCGCCCCGTCGTGCTGCTCGGCACCGGCCGCGACGGCCACCTGGCCGACGTGGCACGGTTCTTGATGGAAGAGGAGTAGCCGTGCCGAACCACCGGCCGCCCGCCGCCCTGACCGGCACCCCCGGCAAGGCCACCCTCGCCCGGGGCACCCTGCTGCACCGGGTGCACTCGGTCCACCGGGACGCCGCCGCGTTCAACCCGCGCCCCACGCACTGCCTGTACGGCGGCGGCCGCTTCGACGGCACCTCCTGCCATCCGTACGGCTATCTCTACGCGGGCTCGACCCCGGCCGCCGCGGTCTGCGAGACGCTGCTGCGCTCCGTGCCGTTCGACCCGTCGGGCGGGCCCCGGCTGCTGCCGCGGGTGAGCGTCGAGCGGCGCGGGCTGAGCGCGCTGCGGCTCACCACCGACCTCGATGTCGTCTCGCTGATGACCGGGCAGGACCTGGCCGCCGTCCACCAGGACAGTTGGCTCGTGCAGACCGAGGCGGCCGACTACGCGTACACCCGCGACTGGGCCCACTGGATACGGGAGCACACCGATCCCTGGGCGCAGGGGTTCGTCTGGGCCAGCAAACGGGAGCCCGGCGACCGCGCGGTCGTTCTCTTCGGTGACCGCTGCCCGCCCGGCGCCCTGGCCGCCGTCGACGGCCACACGGTGGACTTCGGCACCGACGGGGGACGACGCTGGCTCAACTCCGTTCTCCAGCCGTACCACGCACAGCTCGCGCCCTGAGCATCCCGGACCGCGAGCCGCACGAGCCGCACGCGATCCCGTACGTGAGGAACACCTGATGCCGGCCCAGCCCGTCGATCCCGTCGACCCGCTCGATCCCGTCGACTCTCCCGATTCCGCCGACGCTCCCGATTCCACAGACCCCGCCGACCCCGCCGACTCCTCCGACCACCTCGACCTGCTCGATCCCCTCGACCTCCTTGCCGAGCGCGAGGAAGTGCTCGAAGAGCTGTCGGGGCTGCCGGCCGACGACCCCGAGGTGCCCCGGCTGTGCGCGTACGCCGGGGAACTCAGCATCCGCCTGCACATGCTGCGGCAGGAGCCGGAGGACCTGGAGCTGGCGGCCGAGGCCTTCGGGCACGCCTTCGCCCGGCCCGGCACCGATGCCGAGTGGCACTCCTGGCGCATCATGTACGGGCATGTGCGCGCCTGCCAGTTCGACGCCGAGCCGTCCCCCGAACTCCTGGACGAGTGCCTGGCGCTGGTCGCCGAGGGCCTGGCGGGCCTGCCTACGGGCGACGAGCTCGGCGGGGCCCACGAGCTCGGCGGGACCGGCGGGACCGGCGTGACCGGCGAGCCTGGTGTGACCGACGAGGCCGGCGAGCCCGACGAGAGTCACGACACCTACGAGGCCGTCCGTGGCTTAGGACTGCGTCTCCTCGCCGCCGGTACGAAGGTCCGCTGCCTCGACTGCCCCGAGGATGCCCCGGCCGAGGAGCGCACCCGGCTGTTCGAAGAGGCCCTGCGCCGCCACGAGGAGGCGTACGAGCACCTGGCGCCCGGTGACCCGGACGACGCCGCCGACCTGAACGAGGCGCTCGGTTACCTCCGCTTCGAGCGCGGTGTCCTGCTCGGCAGCGCGGAGGACGGCGCCGCGTCCGCCGCGCACTACCGCGCCGCACTGGACGCGCCCCGCCCCGCGAGCGACCTCCCGTTCGTGCGGCACAGCCTCGGCCTCGCCCTGCTGCTGCACGGGCTGGTCACCTCCGACCGGGACGTGCTCGAAGAGGCGCGGGACGCCTTCGGCACCGCGCTCCTCGACGCGGGACGGGCCGGCGGCGACCGTCCCGAGTGGGCCTGGGAGGCGGAGATCCGCAGCGCCTACATCCGTGCCGTGCTGTGGGCCAAGTGGCAGGACCAGGGCCACGGTGCCGCCGCCGAGGTCGAACTGGCCGCACTGCTCGCCGAACCGGACGCCCTGGACCGGCTCAGCCCCGTGTACCTGGACATCTTCGGACGGCTGCTCTACGAGCGGGCCGCACACCGCGACGACCCGCAGGGCCGGGACCGCGGCATCATGCTGTTGCGGCGCGCGGTGGCCGAGTGGCGGCCGGAGCACGACGGGAACGTCACCGCGGCCGCCCTGCTCCTCGCCACCTTCCAGCAGATCCGCCACCAGGACGACCCGGACCCGAGCCGCCTCCAGGACATCGTCCGGGGCGCGTCCCTCGCGATGGCGGACGAGGAACTCGACCCGGAGAGCGTGCAGCTGGCCAGGATGATGCTGGCCTGGGCGCGGCACGGCCTCGAAGAGATGGGACTCCACGCCGAGACCGAGGGGCTGCCCGAGCAGCCCGGCTTCGAGGAACTCCGCGACATGTTCACCGCGATGTTCGTCACCGAGGAGGATCGCAACCTGGTCGACCTCGGGGAGCGTTCCGACTTCCCCGGCATCTACCGGGACATGGGCGGCGACAGACGGCGTATGGCCATCCTGGACGAGGGCTTCGCGAGGCTGGACGCGCTGTCGCCGGACAACGAGTTCCGGCCCCGGCTCGCCGCCATGCTGCTGTCGCAGCTGGTGGTGCTGGACCCGAACAACACCGACGTCGGCGCCGACCGCAAACAGCGGCTCCTCGACATCGTGCTCGAGCACGGCCGGGTCGACCCGGACTGGGACCGGCACGCCCAGGCGGTGGTCGGCGCGGCCCGGCTGCGGGACGAGATGGCGGGGTCCGGCGCGCGGATGGACGAGGTGCTGGCCCACTTCGACCGGGCGGCGGCGACGGGGGCCGGTGACACCGCGATCCCCGAGGTCGCCTTCGCCAGACTCCTCGCGCGTACCCACCGGGGACAGACCGTCGGCGCCGCCGACGACCTCGAAGCCGCCGCCGAGGCCTGGCGGCAGCTGCGCGACATGCCCCACATCTCCGACTACATGCGGCGCATGATGGACGCGCAACTGGCCGGCATGGACGCGCAGAACGCCGCACAGCGCGGCGATCTGGCCGCCGTGGACCGCCACATCGCGACCGTCCTCGAAGCGCACGCCTCCCTGGACCCCGAGGACACCTCACGCATCCAGCTGTGGACGTCCCTGGAGAACGCCCTCATGAACCGCGACGAGCTGGCCCGGTCTCTCGGCGCCCCGCTCGCGCCCCCGCCCCCCGGCCGCCCCACGGTGGACACACTGCGCCGCGAGGCGGCCCGGTTGCCCCGCAGCCACCGCGCCTGGGTCCTCGGCGACAACGGCATCTCCCGCTTCGGCCGCGCCATGCGGAACCGGGACGCGGACGCGCTCGCCGACGCCGTCACCCTGCTCCGGGAGGCCCACGACCTCGCCGAGGAGGACAGCGACAGCCGGCTGCGCTACGGCCACTGCCTGGCCTCCGCGCACTGCGTCCTGTCCGAGATGCTGCCGACGCCGCATCTGCGCCGCAGCCACCTCGCCAAGGGAATCGCCCTCTTCGAGAAGGCCTTCGAGCAGGTCAAGGGGCCCGAGCACCGGCTGTACGCGCCGGTCGGGCTGTCGCTCGGCCGCGCCTACCGCACCCGTGACGACCTCGGCCGCGGCGACCGCGCCGAAGGCCGGCGCATCGGTCTGGAGGCGCTGCGCGGCCACGCCTGGGCGGCGCTGCTCCAGTCCGGCACCGCGCACGCCGCGCAGGCCGCGGCCCAGGCCACCTCGACGGCGCTGGAAGTCGCCGGGTGGTGTCTGCGCGACAACGTTCCCGAGGAGGCCGTCCAGGCGCTCGACGCCTGCCGCGGGCTCGTCCTGCACGCGGCCACCACCTCGACGACCGTGCCCGAACGCCTTGTCGCGGCCGGCCACATCGACCTCGCCGAGCAGTGGCGGGCCGCGGGCGCCGGGGACCCGCTCTCCGCCGCCGGGGGCGGGCCTACGCTCCCCAGCGAGCTGCGCCGCCGGGTGCTCGCCGCGCTCACCGCCGGGGACGTCTCACAGGAACGGCTCCTCGACCCGCCCACCCCACGGGAGATCGCCGACGCCCTGCGCGCCCTGCGCAAGGACGCGCTGGTCTACCTCGTGCCCGCCTCGGAGGACGGCGGCGGCACGGCGGTCGTCGTCACCAACGGCGGCGACGTGCACGCCGTCCCCCTGCCCAACCTCACGGAGGTCGCCGCACCGCTCAAGGAGTACGCGCCGGCGGGGACGTACGCGCGCGACGCGGGGCCACGACCCGGCGGCGAGACGGCCGCGCCCGGCGGACGTGACGGCGGACGTGAGGGTGGACGCGACGGCGGACCGGAGCGTGACCTCGGGCCCGTGCCCGGGTTCGCGACCGGGGAGTACGGGTCCCAGGGCGCCCGAGTCGACACCCCGACGCTGCGCAAGCAGCTGGAACGGCTGTGCGGCTGGGCCTGGTACGCCGCGATGCGGCCGCTGTTCGCCGAGTTTCCCGAGCCGCGGGCCGGCCGCGTCCCCCGGCTCGTCCTCGTGCCCATGGGCGCCCTCGGACTCGTACCGTGGCACGCGGCATGGGAGCAGGGCGACGACGGGCGCCGCCGCTACGCGCTCCAGGCGGCCGAGATCTCGTACGCCGCCTCCGCCCGGCTGCTGTGCGAGGTGGCCGCCCGCCCCGCGGTCGCCCACAGCGGGGCGGCCCTCGTGGTGGGCAACCCCACGGGCGACCTGCACTACGCGGGCGAGGAGGCCGACGCCGTGCAGCGGGCGTTCTACCCCCGCGGCCAGTTCCTGGGGCGGCGCGGCAGCGGTCCCGCCGACGGCGCGGGCAGCCCGCAAGAGGTGCTGTCCTGGCTGCGCAAGGGCGGCGAGGACGAGGGCGGAGTACTGCATCTCGCCTGCCACGCCGTGGTCGCCGAGAACGCCCCGCGCAGCGCGTATCTCGCCCTGCACCAAGGGGAGTTGTCGGCCGAGGAACTCACCGAGGCGGTCAGTGACGGCAGCCGCGGACACCTCGGGCTGGTGCTGCTCGCCGCCTGCCGCAGCCATGTCTCGGGCCGCGGCCACAACGAGGCCTACACCCTGGCGACCGCCTTCCTGGTGTCCGGCGCCCGCTCCGTGATCGGCTCCCTGTGGCCGGTGCCGGACGACGCGACCTCGGTGCTGATGTACCTGACGCACCACTATCTGCGCACGGGCGGTGAACCGCCCGCCAAGGCGCTGCGCCGGGCCCAGCTGTGGATGCTGGACCCGGACCGCGACCGGTCGGCCGAACTGCCCGCCGAACTCGCCGACCGCGTCCGGCACATCGACCCCGACGACCTCAGCGCCTGGGCCGGGTTCACCCACCTGGGCCAGTGAACGCCCCCGGCCCGGGCAGCGCCGCCCCGCCGGGTACGACCGTCCGCAGCGGCACCGTCACCGTCGTCCAGCGGCCGGCCGCCGCACCGTAGGCGGGCCCGAGGTCACGGCTGCCGTCCGCCGCGTGGCCGGGGCCGGTGAACCGCAGGACACCGTCGCCCGGCACGCGGTCCCGGGCCACGACGGCGTACGGATCCCAGGCGGGCAGCTGGAACGGCACCGTGTTCAGCTCGCGCTCGGCCACGATCAGCTTCAGCCAGTCCCGGGCGGCGGCACCGGGGACGACCGCACGGTTCGGCGGCAGCGACAGCTGTACGGGATCGCCGTCGAGCGCGTACCCGGTGTGGCCGGGGCCGATGAAGTGCCCGCGGTAGAGCGCCGAGTCGGCGGCGTAGCTGTCGGTCAGGTCGAGCAGCAGGCACCACAGCTTCCGGTCGGGGGAGCGGTTGTGCAGCCGGATCGAGAGCCACGGCGCCTTTGGCCCGGCGGCTCCCGGCGGGTAGGAGACGGTGATCTGCCCGGAGCCGTCCGGGGTCAGCGCCTGGCCGGGGGCCGCGTGCCACGGCACGATCTCCATCCGGACGAGCCCGTCCAGGAGGGAGGGGCGGGGCGTCAGATCACGCAGCTGGTGCCAGCGCGTCAGATGGACCAGACAGTCCGCGATCCGGCGGGCGTGCGCCGCCGGGTCCGTCAGCGGCAGCGGGTCGACGAACGGCGTACCGTCCCGGCCCAGTACGTGCGCGAGACCCGCCCGCACCTCGACCCGGAAGTGCAGGTCCGCGGCCTCCTGCGGGCTGCCGACGAGCCGCAGCAGCGGCGAGGGCCCGCCGCCCGGCCCGGCCGACGCGATCGCCCGCTCCAACGCCCGTACCTCCTCCGACCGCGCAGGGCCGAGCAGAGCCACGCCGGCCGCGGGCAGCGCGAGCGCCGAGAGCGTCACGGGATACACCTGCTCCCGGGCCGGCATCCACTCCACGGGGTCGACGAGCGTACGTTCCGTGCGCACGTCCCGCGCCCGCACCACGGGCCCGACCAGCTCCCCGTCCACCACCGTGAACTCGGTGCCCTCCGCTCCCGCGCCGTCCCGCAGACCGTGGCCGCTGCCGCAGTCCACCTCCCAGCCGTCCGCGCCGAACCGCAGCAGATGCGGGCTCGGTCTGCGCGCCGCGCCGCCCAGGAACGGCTGGTCCGCGGGGCCGCCCGGCGTCACCGGGTACAGCACCGGCTGCTGACGGCCCCCGGAGCGGCGCAGCCGGGCGTCGGCCGCGGCCAGCAGCTCGCGGTAGCCGAGGCCGGGCCCCGCCTCGCGCACCGCGCCGAGCAGTGCGTACGTGAACGCCCCCATCCGCCGGCCGCCGAAGTGGCCCTCGAAGGACTGCTGGTCGAGACGGCTGGCGGCGAGCAGCACATGACGGGTCGGCGCGGGCGTACCGGAGCCGGCCGCCGCGACGACCCCTCGGGCCCGCTCGTCCGCCCCGAAATCCCAGCCCTCGCCCCCGTCTCCGCCCCCGCCCTCGCCCTCGCCCCAGTCCCAGTCCGGGGACGGCGGCGCGAAACGTGGGGTCAGTACACCCGCGCGGGTGCCGCCGCCCGCGTAGCAGCAGTCCAGAACCGCCACGACATGCGCACCGCCCTCGGCGACCCGCTCCAGCAGCGCGCCGAGCCGTTTGTCGAGGAGCGGCCCGTCCACGCACACCAGCGCCTGGTTCTGCCCCGTCGCCTCGATCAGCAGATCCGCGCCCGTGGCCCGCTGCTGGGTGCCGTGCCCGGAGAACCACAGCAGCGCCGTGTCCCCCGGCCCCGCCGCGCCCAACTGCCGTACGACCGCGTCCTCGACGGCCGCGACCGTCGCCTCGCCGTCGCGCAGGAAGAGCAGGTCCGCCCTCTCGCCGACGAGCTCCGTCACGAGCCGGGCGGCCTCCTCGACGTCGGTGACGGCGCCCCTGAGCGGGGTCGCCGTCTGCGACGGATAGTCGTCGATCCCCACCAGGAGCGCATGAATGGTCCCCATGGCGGAGAGTCTGCCAGGAGGGACCGGCGGGATTGGTGCGTCACCTGGGCGTGAACCGGGCGGATTCCGGGCTTAGTCGGGTTGCGGGGGTAGCAAATGTCAAACATGCTCGCACCATTGATGAAGCGTCACTAACCTTCATGGCTTGAACACGGCCGATGCCGACCGGCTCGCCGCCCATGACTCTCGGGGGACACATGGGACCCATTGAGCACCCACGACGCATTGTGCCCGGCGGCACACCCGCCGCGCCCGGAACGCAGGCGGGGACCGGCCGTCGCCTGATCGCCGCGGCGAACGAGACCCGGCAGCGGACCGCGAGCACGCCCGGCGCGCGGACGATCCGCCGCGAGCTGTACCAGCCCCGCTCCCGCCGGCTGCTCGACGCCGTGGCGCAGCTCGACGCCGGACTGGACGAGGCCGCCTGCCGGCAGCTGGCCGACCGGATCCGCGACGAGTACACGACCACGTACGACGACGTGCCGCTCGGCTTCGTCGCCCGGTGCTATCTGGGACCGCCGTACGTGGACCACCAGTTGAACCTCTTCCAGGTGATCGTCAAGCACTTCGCTCCGTCCCAGCGGATGCCCGACCCGTTCGACGGGGCCCGGATGCTGGCCCGCTCCGGCGCCTACGCCTACATCGAGGTCTACGCCGGCGGACTGATCCTCCCCGTCCTCGAGGACGGCACGGTCGTACGTCCCTGAACACGGCCGTACGTCCCAGCAATCCGTCCCAGCAGACAAGACAGCAGCAGTCGCACGTGAACGGAGACACCCATGTCCGAGGTGGACCACGTACTGCGCCGCCAGGTGCAGGAGGTCAGCAACCTCGTGTTCCGGCTCAGCGAACAGGTCGGCTCGGTGTCCGGCCAGGTCTCGGCGGTCGAGGCCGAGCAGCAGCAGGCCCGGACCGAACTCCAGCAGTTGCGCGCCGACTTCCTCGCCTTCGTCAAACAGGCCGAGTTCACCGCCAACGTGCAGCGCGCCGAGACCCGCATCGGCGTCATCCAGGACCAGGTCGACCACGAGTTCGGCCACCACAAGACGGTCCGGCGCACCGCGGTGGGCATGCTCCAGGCCTTCGACGTGGGTCTGGTGTCCGAGGACAACGTGCGGATGGTCAGCGACCAGCTGATGATCCAGACCCCCCGCTACTGGCTGGCCCCCGCGCTGGTGGCGCTCGCGTCCTGGTCCGCCGACGACCCGCAGCTGTGCGAGCGCGCCGTCGAGGAGGCCTTCCGGCGCTCACCGGACCGCACCGCCCTCTTCTTCGCGCTGGTGCTGCGCCGCCAGGACCGCAAGGAGTCGGCCGTGCGCTGGCTGCGGCACTATCTGCTGGCCCAGGACCCGACCGCGCTCGGCCGGGAGTTCGCGGTCATCCTGGAGTCCATCGCGCAGGGCGCCTTCGGGCTCGTCGGCCGTGATCTGCTCGACCGCACGCTGGCCGGCTGGCGCGCGCAGCTGATGGACAGCGCGGAGACGCAGGCGAAGCAGGTCCAGCGGTGGCGCGACGAGATCGACACGCTGCGCGCGCCGTCCGCCCAGGCCGAGTTCCCGCGTCTCTCCCAGGTCTCCCCGCAGTGGCCGCAGCTGGACGCGGCGCTCGGCGCGGCCCGCGGCCACCAGGCGCTGCTGAACAAGTACCGGGCCCTCCTGAACCGGGAGTTCGAGCCGTCGGAGCGGATCGAGGACGCCGTCGACGACATCCTCGACCGGCTCGTCAAGGAGTACGACAACGAGGAGCTGCCCCTCCGTCGCGACCTCGCCTTCAACCAGGCGGTCGTGGAACACGACGGTGACGTCCTCGCGGCCCGCGGCGCCGCCGACGCGGACGCCGCCTCGTACGAACAGACCCTCGACTACCTGACCGTGCAGACCACCGCCGCGCTCAACCCGCAGGCGATCGGCACCTCGCCCGCCACCCAGCGGCTGGCCGTCGTCGCCTGCCAGGAGTGGTTCCAGCACGCGCAGGCCGGCGCCACGCGCGACTACCGGCTCGCCGTCCCGCAGGACGTCCAGGCCCACTTCGACACCACGCACTCGGTGGGCGCGCAGACCTTCCGGCTGCCGCCCTGGACGGGCTCGTTCACCCAGCCGCTGGCCGCCCTCGAACAGTCGCTGGGCGCGCACTGGGACCGGCACATGCAGCCGTTCATCGACGCGCTCGCGTATCCGACGCTGAAGAAGGCGGCGCCGCTGATCGCGGTGGTGGCCGGCATCCTGCTGATCTTCGGCCAGGTCAGCATCGGTTTCGCGTTCACGGCGGCGGCGATCACCGCGGCCGTCTGGGGCCTGATCCTCCTCAACCGCAAGCAGTCCGCCGACCGTCTCCAGGATCAGGCCCGGCAGGCGCTGGACCGGGCCAAGACCGACTCGCTGCACCAACTGCGCGGCTCGGCCGCCGAGCTGACCGACTGGAACGAGCGGTTCCGGGCGGCGGACCTGGTCGACGCGGAGTGCCGCGCGCTGATCACGTCGCTGTCCACCGCGGACGGCGGAGCCTCCCCGTTCGAGGGCCGCACGGTGCGCAGGGAGGAGCCGACCGCATGAGGACGAACCTGTGCAGGCAGGCGCCGTACAGGGCGCCGTGCGAGGCGCTGCGCAAGGCGCCGTACAAGTCGCTTTGCATGGCGCCGTACGTCATGAGTGTGACCGTGTGCGAGGAGGACCCGACAGCATGAGCACGTCCCACCGTCCCACCCCGCCGCCACCCCGTCGCCCGCCGGGCGAATCGCCCTGGGGCGCGGCCACCGGGCAGCGGTCCGAGTCGCCCTGGGGATCCACCTCCCGCAGTCCGGGCGGCGAGCGGGTCACCAGCAGGCTGCGCCGCGTGGTGGAGGGGCTGCCCGACTGGGAGCCCCTGCCACCCGGCGAGACCGTCGTACGCCGCCCGGGCAGCGCCCCATGAGCGGCCTGTGGGGCGACGGCGGCCCCTACGCGGCCTGGGTCGGCTTCCTGCGCCGCTGGGCGGCCCTGGAACCCGTCGACCCCGGCACGCTGCCGGCCATCGTCCCGGAGGACTTCCAGGGCGACACGCTGGCCCGCCTGACCCAGCACCTCACGGACGCGCTGGACGCCCGGCTGAACGACTGGGCCGAGCGGCTTCTGCGGGCCATGGCGCACAGCACGGACGAGTTCTCGGTCGGCCGCGAGCTGGCCCAGGCCAGGGCCGGACTGAACACCGTCCGCGCGCTGGCCGGCCACCCCGGGCTGCCGCCGAAGGTGCGCGAGGAGCTGACCGGGCTCGTCGACCGGCAGATCCCGGAGCTCCAGGCGCAGTTGGAGCGCAACCTGGACGCCGAGGCCCGCCGGGGCGCCGACCCCCGGCTGCTGGAGCGGCGCCGCCGCACCCTGCGTGAGAACGCCCTCACGAGCGTGCTCACCGCGCCCCCGCCACCGCTCGCGCCCCCGTCCGCGCCCCCGTCCGCGGGAAGGCGGTCGCCGGTTTCCGGACCGGCGGCGGGCGGCGACGCCTGGGCGTACGACCCGGCGGCGCGGCCACGGCGCCGGATCGTGCCCGACTGAACCGCCGCACAGAAGCCCCGCCCGTCCCGGTACAGCGGAAGCCCGCCACCGGTCCCGGTACAGCGGAGCCCGCCACCCGTCCCGGTACAGCCGAAGCCCTCCATCCGTCCCGTACAGCAGTTCCCGCCCGCGCCGCGCACATGAGGCCCCGGCCCCGTCCGCAGCACCGACCTCGCTTCGAAGGCCCGTATCGCGCATGTCGAACTACACCGAGAGCCTCCAGTACCTCGACAGCTACATCTCCGCCCGGGTCCCGGTCATCGGGATGCGCACCATCGAGCAGCAGCGCGCCCTGCGGCTGCTGCGCGAGGCCGCCACCCAGCCGCGCCGCAGCAGCATGCCGTTCTGGATCTACACCCGGGCCACCGGCCTGCGTGACCTGCGCACCAACGCGCCCGTGCAGGACGACCGTTCGCTGACCGGCGCGATGGACTTCGCGGCGGCCCAGTTCACCAGCAGGGCGAACGCCACGGTCGTCTTCGTCGACCCCGACGACCTGGGCGGAGACACCCCGATCACCCGGCACATCGCCGAGCTGGCCCGGCTCGCCGACAGCAACATGGGCAGCATCGTCCTCATCACGGACACCCCCATCTGGAGCGGGTTGCAGCGGCTCGGCATGAGCCTGCACCTCGACCTGCCGGACGCCGACGAGATGTACGGCATCCTCAGCGGCTTCCTCGGCGACCACCACGGGCACATCCCCATCGAGTGGGACGAGGCCGACGGCCGGCGGGCCGCCGAGTTCCTGCTCGGTGTCACCGAGGCCGAGTGCATCAACCTGATGGCGACCATCGCGGCCAAGGGCTCCATCCAGAAGGCGGACGTCCTCGGGCTCGCCCAGGCCAAGGACCGCATCTTCAGCGACCTCACCGGTCTGGAACGGGTGCAGCTCAAGGAGGCCGACTACACGGTCGGCGGTCTGAGCAGCCTGCGCGAATGGCTCCAGCGCAAGCACTGGCAGCTGCACGAGGACCTGCGCGACAGCGCGCTGCGCCCACCGCGCGGGGTGCTTCTGGTGGGCGTGCCGGGCTGTGGCAAGTCCCTGTCGGCGAAGGCGATCGCCCACGAGTGGCAACTTCCGCTGTACCGGCTCGACATGGGTGCCATCCACGGCAAGTACCTCGGCGAGTCCGAGGGCCGTTTCCGGGAGGCGCTCGCGATGGCGGACCGGGTGGCGCCGTGCGTCCTGTGGATCGACGAGATCGAGAAGGGGCTCGCGGGCCGGGACGACGGCTCCGGGGTACCGCAGCGGATCATCGGGCAGTTCCTGTTCTGGCTCCAGGAGTCCCAGTCGCGCGCCTTCGTCGTGGCCACCGCCAACGACATCCGCAGCCTGCCGCCCGAGCTGCTGCGCAAGGGCCGCTTCGACGAGCTGTTCTTCGTGGACCTGCCGGACGCGCAGGACCGCAAGGAGATCATCGAGCTGTACTACCAGCGCTATCTTCAGGGCGAGCCCGACCGGGACCAGGTGGACCAGCTCGTCGACCTGTCCGAGGGGTTCGCCGGCTCGGACATCGAGTCGGCACTGCACGACGTGGGCCTGGAGGCGCGCCGCATCGGCGGGGCCGACGGTCTGAAGGCGTCGTTCCTGCGGGACACCTTCGCCAACACGGTCCCGATGAGCCGGGTCAACCCCGAGCAGATCGAGGAGATCAGGGCCTGGGGCCGCGAACGCGCGCTGCCCGCCGGGCGTTCCACGGTCAGCGCGGCACCGGGCGGGGCGAAGCCCTCGCGCCGGATCGTGTTCATGGACGACTGACGGGCGGCTGACGGGCCGACTGGGGGTGTCCGACGGGCGACTGACGGGCGGCCGGCACCGCTGGTGGCACACGGGGCTTGCGGGGCGGCTGTTGCCGACACAGGTTCTTCGACCATACTTCCCGCTGTGGAGCAGCGCATAGGTTCGAACAGCCAGCCCCTGGACGTCGCCGCGGTCGATCCGGCGTTCATTCCCGGGCTCACGCCGACCGTGTCCGCGGAGCCGAAGAGCACGGCCGAGCCCGAGGGCGCGGCCGAGCCGGAGAAGGCGGCCGAGGCCGCGGACGAGGCTTCCCCGGAGGACAAGACCTCCGAGGAAGCCCCCGCCGGGAAGGCGGCGCAGAAGCCGTCCCTCGGCAAGGCCTCCGGCAAGGTCTCCGACGAGGCCGACGACGAGCCCGCCGACGAGGCCGAGGAGGAACCCGCAGAGGAAGCCGACGACGAGGCCGACACCGAGGGCCCCGCCTTCGAGGCCTCCGACCGGCGAGCGAGCATCGTCGCCGACGGCAGAGGCGTACGACTGCGCCTGGACGACCAGGAGGCGGAGTTCCGCTGGGACGAGATCGGCGCGGTGGAGACCGAGTCGCCGCGCTTCGGCAAGCGGTTCACGATCACGGTCCACACCCCGGACCGCCGCTGGTACCCGATCGAGATCGAGGCGTCGTCCCGCTCTCGCTTCAAGGAGTGGGAGACGAAGCTCGACGAGGTGCTGGACGCCTACTTCCAGGAGTAGGCGCCCAGCGCGACGTGATCTGCCGTCAGGTGCAGTACTGCGCTTCCTTGCCGATCGACCGGTACATGCAGTCCGCGTTCTCCAGCAACTGCAGCACCGCGTCCCGGTTGCGTGACGTCTCCCGCTCGATGACCTCGTCGGGCGGGTAGAAGCCGCCGCCGGAGCTGGACGACGGGTACATCTCGAAGGTGTAGTCGAAGATCTTCTGGCTGCCCCAGAGGTAGTCGTCGATCGAACCGTCGGTGATGTACAGGTCGCTGGACTGCTCCGGCGTGTACCCGTTGCTGGCGGCCATCTTCTGGCCGACGGCCTTGAACGCGGCGGCGTCGTCCGCCGTCATGCCGGTCGCGGTGTCCGAGTAGGTGTAGCCGAAGGGCCACAGCACCAGCTCGCTGTAGGTGTGGAAGTCGATCCCGGCCTTGATCTGCTGCTTCCCGCCGACGACCCGGCTGCGTACGAAGTCGGAGACCACCTTCACCTCGGGCGCCGACTCGGCCGACGTGCCGCGGTAGGTCTCCGAGGACGTCGACCCCGACGAGCCGCCGCAGCAGCCCCACTTGTAGTTCCAGTTGCGGTTCAGGTCCGTACCGACGTACGAGGAACCGGAGTTGGGCTGACGGTTCTTGCGCCATGACCGATAGGACCCGGTCGCGATGTCGTACTCGCCGCCGTCCGGGTTGAGGTCCGGGACGATCCAGATCTCACGGTTGTTCACCATGTTGGTGACGCGGGAGTCGCTGCCGTATCCGGCCCCGAGCTCACGCAGCAGATACAGCGCCATCTCCACCGTCAGGTGCTCGCGGGCGTGCTGGTGGAAGGTGAGGATGACCTCGGGCTCGTTCTCGTCGGTCGCCACGTTGTCGCTGACCTTGATGGCGACGATGTTCCGGCCCTGGTACGACGTGCCGATCACACGCTTGCTCATGATGCCCGGGTAGGCCGCGAGCCGCTGGTCGATCTCGGTGTTCGTCTCGGCGTAGTTGTGGTACTTCGAGTCGGCCGACGGGAAGTCGAACAGCCGTACGTCGGAGCCGCTCGAACGATCCGGTGCCGAGCCCAGCGGCGAGAGGTCGTAACCGAGCCCGCGCAGCTTCTTGATCTGGGCCGCGCGGCCGGAGACGACGACGGTCTCCTCGTCGGCCTCGTCCACGGTCACGCCGGTCTGCTGGATGGCGGTGCGGGTCACGGGGGTGGTGCTCTGGTGGATCTCGTACTGCCGGACGTCATCGGCCGAGGGGTCGCTCGCCCTCGCACCGGTCGCGGTGGCGTCGGTGACGGCGCCGCCGACCGGCGCCGCGAGGGCGAGGGCCAGCAGGGTGGCGAGGGCGGCGGTGCGTCTGCCGCTTCGTGGGCCCCTGCCGCGGATACGAAGTCGCATGAAGTCTCCTTGGTGTGGAGGTGGGGGGTGGCGCTTTCAGTGCGACGTACGTGGTGCGGGTGTGGCGCTCATGGTGCGTGCGTGGCATGAGCAGGTCAAGTACCGACATAGAGCCGTTGGCGCAAACCGATCGAAAACCAGCCGTGTGGCGTAGGCGAAGGCCGACTGCGGGGCGGCGGGGGAGAGCGGGGGTGTGCGCCCGGGATGCGGGCGCACGGCATACTGACAGCGGCACATGGTCGGTGTCGACCGAGGCGAACAGGGGAGAAGAGAATGAACCAGCCCCCGTACGGCACCCCGCCCCCACCACCCGTACCGCCCACGGCACCTCCGGGCTACGGCCCGCCCGTACCGCACCCGGGCTACAGCCAGCCCGTACCGCCCCCGGCGCCCACGGGCTTCGGCCCGCCCCCACCTTCGTACGCGCCGTACCCCGCGCCCGCCGCCGCCCCGGAGTTCCTCGCCGTCGACCGCCACAACTCCGTGGTCGTGGACGAGACGGGGGTCACCTTCGAATGCAACGGCGTGACCGCGGAGTTCCCCTGGCCGGAAATCCGCAGCGTCCACCACCAGCCGAGCGGCAACGGCAAGTCACTGATGATGGCCGTGATCCACGCCGACGGCATGCTGTACGAGTGCGTGGTCGACGCGAAGCGCCGCGAACGCCTGCACGAGTGGCTCAACCAAGTGGCGTTGGTGATCGGGCACTACCGCTACTACCGCCCCGGCGGCTGACTCAGAGCAGGTGGTCGGCTTTGCCGGCCTTGATGTCGCGGATGAGGGTACGGAGTGCTTCGCGACTGTCGCTGAGGTAGGAGTCCTCGGCGCCGGCTACGGCTATGTAGGCGTTGCCCTCGTTGTCGGTGCCGAGGCGGAAGCAGTTGTTGCCTTCGCCGCAGAAGGGTTCTTCCCAAGCGATGCGGTCGTTCACGGCGTCTCCTACAGGTCGCGGGCGATCTTGCGGATGAGGTCGCGTGATGCCGCGGACGTCATCGCCGCGCCGTCCATCCAGTTCAGATGGGAACGGTACTTCGTGAGCTGGGCATCGGCGTGGGTGAACTCCGGTCCATGAGCCGAGTCCAGTTGCACGGTGTCGAGTTGGGGAACTGCTCCGTCCGCGTAGAGCAACGCATGCCCTGCGCCGGGGAACCCGCCCGTGGACGTGGGGATCACGCGGACCTCGATGTTCTCCCGCTCGGACTGGGAGCACAGATGCTTCAGCTGCTGCTGGGTGGCTTCCGTGCCGCCGTACGGCATGCGCAGAACGGCTTCGTGGACGTAGGCGATGTACGGGAGCGGGCTCGGTCGCTCCAGGACTTGCTGGCGCTCCATGCGATGTGCGACGCGCAGCTCGACCTCTAGTCGGGTCAACGGCGGCAGGACAGCGGTGAACACGCCTCGGGCGTAGTCCTCGGTCTGGAGCAGGCCGGGTGCATGCATGACTTGAGCGGTCCGGACGCGGGTGGCATGCCATTCGAGCTCGGCGATGTCCAAGAGCCCTGAGGGCAGGATTCCTCGATGGCGCTCCCACCAGCCGCGCTCCTTCGTCGACGTCATGGCGACCAGGGCTTCGATGTAACCGTCGTCCGTGCAGCTGTAGTTGCAGGCCAGTGTGCGGACGCGGTCCGGCGAGAACGGGCGGATACCCGACTCCATGTTGGACAGCCGTGTCCTGTCGATGCCCAGGAGCCCCGCGGCGTACTCCGTGGGCGCACCCGCGGCCAGCCTCATCTTTCGTAGCTCGGCGCCGAGCCGCTTCTGCCGTTCCGTCGGAGTGGATCTGGTTGGCATGGCGACAGTCTGCCCTCCCGGCGCGACCAGGTCCACGCACGAAGGGGGTAATTATCTCCAGAGCGATGGACACAGTGACTCCCGTGTCTCTACATTCCGTAACAGGTCAGCTACCCCCGGCAGTTGGAAGCGCATCGCGCGAGCCTGCCCGCAACCTCCTGCCCTGGGAGGGGCGGGCCCGCGCCAGGGAGACAAGCCACCGCTGCCGTCACCGTCCGCACCCGTAGGGAGCCCCACCTTGATGCCCGAGACCCGTTCAGCGGCCCGCTGCCCGCTGGCGACCGCATACCCGGCGGACCCCACCCCACCCCGTCCCGAAACCCTGGCCTACAGCCTCACGCTCCCGGCCGCGCTCTCCAGCCCGGCCGTGGCACGAGCGGCGACCCGCGCGTTCCTGGAGGCGCACGCCCTGCCGGACATCATGGACGCGGCGCTCCAGGCGGTCGGCGAACTCACCGCAACCGCAGCCCAGTTCACACAGGCGCCGGATTACTACCTGTCCCTCCGCTACCGAGCCGCCACCCTCCGAGTGATCGTCTACGACAGCCACCCCCGCCACACACAACCCCGCCTGGCCGCGGCCTGCGACACCCGCCGCAGGGCAGCCCTCCGCGTACTGGCCTGCGTATGCCGGGCCTGCGAAGGCGACTGGGGCTTCGGCGAGTCCCGGGAGCCGGGCGGCGGCACGCGGATGTGGGCGACCCTGCCGAGGGCGAGCGCGGCGGCGTACGGCTCCGCCGCCGTGCCCAGCGCCACCGCTACTTGAACGGAATGTTGAGCCAGGGGCTACCGGGCTCGGACATCAGGATCCGATGGGCGGAGACCATGTCCTGGTACCAGTCCCCGAACTCCTCCTCGTCGAAGTGGAGACAGCGCCCGAGGATGTAGGCGGCGGAGAAGTCCTGCCAGGAGCGGTAGGAGAGAGCGGCGCTGCGTCCGGCCTGGACGACCGCGGCCTCGGCCTCCTGCAACGTCCCGAACCGGGCGCCGAGCCCCCACCGGGCCATCTTCGAGGCTCGCCCGAGGTCCCAGGCCTCGACCGACGTCACATACCGGCCCTCGTCCAGCACCCCATCGGCGCGCATGCGTGCCTCGTACCGCGTGATGCGCCCGATGAGCCGCTGCACACCTTCGATCTTCGCTTCGGTCTCCGACTCGGGACGTGGCTCGCTCTTCGTGACGCCGTCGGCGCTGAGTACGGTCGAGCCGCCGGCTTCGGCGCGCAGTACGTTGGCGACGGCCTGCCGCCAGTACCCGATGTCGACATGCCCGCCGAAATCTCGGGCGATGGTGCGGCGCAGTCCGAGGGCGAACTCCCAGACGGAGCTGGAGGCATCGCAGGCCAGAAGGCTGCGCAGGTAGTACTGCCACTCCTCCCGGCTGGTGATGCCCCACCACTCACGCAGCCGCCGGCGCTCGCTGCCGTAGCCGGTGCCGTGCCAGGCCATGGCGTTCCAGAGCGAGCCGTTGTTGACGCAGAGGAGGGCGCCGCAGGCGAGACCGTGGGCGACGGGGCCGTGGAGCGGACCGCCGGCGTGGAGGGAGCGCAACTGCATGGCGATGGACGGTTCGCCCACGTGCTCGGCGACCCGGGACCACTCCGTGGAATGTGCGGGCCCCAAGGGCAGGGCGACCTCGCAAGGGCTGTCGGGATTGACCAGCAGCGTCGGCGGATCGGTGGGCTGCCAGGCGCGTGCGAACCAGCGCAGGGACCTGCGGGCGAACACCAGGTCGGGCTGCGGAGCGGGCAACATGCCCATGGTGAACACCTTCCACCATCGGGCGCCGGTCCGGAGGTTGCGATGGAAGCGGGGAAAGATGCCGTCGGGATCGGCATCGGTCTCGTCGCGCCCCACCTCGAAATAGAGCACGGTCCGAGCGAGCGCGTCGTGGAACGCCGCCCAGTCCCCCCGCGCCCGGGCCTCGAACAAAGCCTTCTCGACAGCCGTCGGTGGCGTCCAGCCAGGCGGAAACGGAGCCTGAGAGACGTCGGGTGGCGGCCCGAATGACATGTCTGTTCCCCCTGGTTATCAGTTCAGACGCAAAGAGTGTGGTCGGTGACGGCGAGGTGCGGTGAATTCATGCTGCGCCTTGCGCGTTACGTGCAGCCTTGTGCGGTCTCTCAATGGACGTGATGGTGAGGTTACGAGTCAGCAGTGCCACGCCTCTCCCAGACAAATGGATCATCGCGCTGTGGGGAGGGCTAAGGAAATCTGCACGTTGCCCGTAGCGCTCAATCCAGTCCAAAACGACTTGAGTCTCGCCCGTGGGTACACCGGCTGAGGCGCCGACGTCGAACAACTGGCCCGTTCGCACCTCGCCGCCCACGCAGCGAACGATACAAGTGGCCACCTGGGAGTCCTGCTCCTCAATGGAATAGAGTTGAATTTTTCCTGCGCTGGTCTCATTCACGTTTATAGGCAACCGCGACGAAGTGGTATAAGGTCTGGCCGACTCGCGTTTGATCAGCTCTTTCCTCCTCCCTCTTCCAGGGTGATCAAAATCTGCATGAGATCCTCTTCGGCGGAAGCGCAAAATTCCTGATCATGTTCCGTGATGGACACCACGGCCTCATTGAAGAACTCCCCACCTTGGCCTGCCTGATCGACGAGCCGGGCGGGAGCAATCATCCAGTTGCGTGCGGCCTTGAATCTCCACTCTAGATTCGTAGGGGTGTCCTGAACGAGGGACTCGAATTTCGTCTTCAGGAAATCTGACGGCTCCTCGAAGCGCCATGACGCAAAGGATACCTGTCGATAACCGTAAATCGGGTGGCGCTCCATGGGTGAGCGCATCCACACCACGTTTCCAAATCCTTCCAAGGCGCGCCTGAGTCTCTCGCGTCGGCCCCGACTGCTTCTCGAATTTCTTGAATCAGTCAACGTAGCGGGAGGGTCGAAAGTGTTGGGTGGCGGCCCGAATGACATGTCTGCGCCTCTTGAGATTTCCTCAGACGAGAAGAATACGGTCGGTTATGACAAGGCGGGGGGAAATCTGAATATTGATCTCCCCGCTGCATTCGCCCAGACTGAAGTCGAGGGTAATGGAGGTATTGTTGGCGGTGGCTGTTACGGACATTTTTATGGCACCTTCACGGAACAGGTCGAGGATCTTTTCTCCAGCAGGATTGATCCAACGCACCCGCACGGATTGGCTCAAGGAGTCGTAGGAGAGGAGCACGTCCCCGTCCTCGCCGCCTGACAGCTTAAGGAGACGAGCGCTGCCGTCCTCGTCGGTCTCCGGCCACTCCCCCAGTGTGTCGAGGATTTCATGGTCGTCTGGCACGGTGAATTCGCGGTGCATCTTTCCGATTCTTGTCGTTTTCGTTCCCGTTCAAAGGTGCCGGCCACGTGCACCGCAGCCGCTTGTCCGCTATGCGCTCACTGCCTGTACGTCCCCACGCGACAGCTTAGACAGGGCTCGCGTGACGTCATCCCAAGAACCAAGAGGCAATTCGCGGGCCGGAACTGAGGATTCCTCGACGTTCTCCCACCGCAGTACCTTGTCGGGACGGACGCTGAGGGACCATCCTGACTCGTGAACCAAGGAGACGTCGGAATGCTCGTCATCTGATCCCAGCAGGCCTGACAAGATGCTCCGAATCGTCGCTTCGTCGATGGATTCCCCCATGACGTTGTTCATGAAGTAGGACACAACTTCACCTCCCCGCCGGAGCCGGCGATGAGCGGGGCGCCGTCCTCGGAGAGGGGGAGGAGGACGGCCGTACGTCGGAACTCGCCCAGCAGGGCGGCCGCTTCGCGGCGTCGGCGGGCGGGGTCGTCCGCGTCCGTACGCTCGGGCGGCGGCTCCGGCACGGGTCCCGCGGGCGTCGTTTCCGGGACCGTCGTGTCGGCGTACTCCGCGATTCTGGACCGGCGTACGCCTCCCGCCGCCCCGCCCACTCCTCCGTGATCAACCATGCGCGGAATCATCACACCGGCACGCGGCTCAGCGCACGGCGGCACCCCCGCGACCGGCAGATCCCGGCCGACGGGAGCCCCGGAAACCCAGGACCCCCGTCGCGTTCCCGGCCGAGCACTGCCAGTTCCACCTACCGAGGAACCGCAGAGCGCTACGGCAGCGCGTGCACGTGCGCCCCCACCCCGTTCGACCACGCGTTCCCCGCCGACGCGTCCCAGTTCGTCGACCAGGTCATCGCGCCGCGCAGGTCCGGGTACGTCTTCGAGGGCTTGAAGGAGCCGCAGTTCGTGGCCTTGGTCAGGCAGTCCAGGGCGTTGTTCACCACCGTCGGGGAGACATAGCCGCTGCCGGCGCCGCTCGTCGAGGCCGGCAGGCCGAGGCCCACCTGGGACGGGGCGAGGCCGCCTTCGAGCTGGATGCAGGCGAGGGCCGTGAGGAAGTCGACCGAGCCCTGCGAGTACACCTTGCCGTCGCAGCCGAGCATCGAACCGCTGTTGTAGTACTGCATGTTGACGACGGTGAGGATGTCCTTGATGTTCAGAGCCGTCTGGAAGTACCCGTTCGACGTGGACTGCATGTCGATCGTCTGCGGCGCCATCGTGATGACCAGGGACGAGCCCGCCTTGGCGGAGAGGGACCGCAGCGCCTGCGACATGTACGTCGCGTTGAGGCCGTTCTCCAGGTCGATGTCGACGCCGTCGAAGCCGTACGTCTGCATCAGGGAGTACACCGAGTTCGCGAAGTTCGCCGCCGAGGCCGAGTCGTTCACCGACACCGTGCCGTTCTGGCCGCCGATGGAGATGATGACCTTCTTGCCGGCCGTCTGCTTCGCCTTGATGTCCGCCTTGAACTGGTCGACCGTGTAGCCGCCGAGGCCCGCCGAGTCGAGGCTGAAGCTCACGGCGCCCGGCGTCGACGTCGCGTCCGCGAAGGCCACCGCGATGATGTCGTACTGCGACTGGACGTCCGAGATCTTCTGGACCTGCGCCCCGTTGTTGAAGTTCTGCCAGTAGCCCGTCACCGCGTGCTTCGGCACGGAACCCCCGCCCCCGCCCGAGGAGGCGCTCGTCGTGCCCGTCACCGCCGCCGACTTCGCCGACTCACCCGCCGCGTTCGTCGCCGTGACCTGGAAGGAGTACGACGTCGAGGCGGCGAGGGAGGACACCGTCGCCGACGTGCCCGTCACCGACTGGACCTTCGTACCGGCCCGGTACACGTTGTAGCCCGTCGCTCCGGAGACGCTGTTCCAGGACAGGGAGACGGAGGAGGACGTGGTGGACGACACGGCGAGGCCCGCCGGGGCCGCGGGGACCGTGGGCGCGGGGTCCGAACCGCCGCCGCCGTCGGGGCCGAAGACGGACAGGTCGTCGGCGTAGTACGCCGCCTGCCCGTACCAGCCGTGCGTGTAGACCGTCACTGACGTCGTCGCGGCGCCGGTCGTGAAGGTGGTGGTCAGCTGCTTCCAGGACGTCGAGTCCGGTGTCCACGTCGACACGTCCGTCGTACCCGTGCCGCTCGCGCCCAGGTAGGCGTACCCGCCCTGCACCCAGGCGCTCAGCGTGTACGTCGAGTTGGGCTTGACCGCGACCGTCTGGGTGCACTTCGCGTTGTCCTGGCCGGCCGGCGTCGCCTTCAGCGCGGCCGAACCGCCGTGCACCGGCGAGGAGACGGTCGTACCGCTGCTCGCGGAACACGTCCAGTTGCCGAGGCCCGACTCGTAGCCGCCGTTCTTCGCGTTGTTGACGTCCGCGGCCGAGGCCGGACCGGCACCGGTGAGGGAGAGGACGGACGCACCCAGTACGGCGGCGAGGAGCCCCGCCCATGTGCGGGTGCGCCTCGGGGTGCGTAGGGGGGTGCGTCTGCGTGGGGGTGTGCCTGGTGCGCGGTCCACTGGGGCCTCCGGTGAGGGAAAAGGGGGGAGAGGGGAGGGGGAGCGTTGCGGAACGGTGGCCACCGTTGGACCTACAAACTGGTCCAGACCAATCTGGTTGTCAAGACCTCTGGAGATCTCAACCCCTGGGCGCGGAGGGTGAGTTGAGGCATATGCGCCTCACTCTGTGTGGATCAAGGTCACACCTTCGGTGAGATGATCTCGTTGATTCGGTGTTGAGCGGGGCATGCCGTGGATATGGTGCTGGGCAAGAGGATGCAAGAGGACGTCACAGGGGCGATCTGAGGCGGTGGTCGACCACCCCGCCGCAGTGAACGGGGTGGTGTGCAGCGTGCCGACCGCGATAGCCGTCACCAGCGCCGACCTGGTGCTCCCCCCGCTCGACCGGGGGACCCCGCCCGCCGCCGTCCAGCCCCTCGACACCCTCGAGCAGTCCCTGAACGGGATGCACGCGCTCATCGAGCAGCACGGGTACGTCGTCGTCCTGTACCCGGCTCCCGCCACCGGCCCCGCCGCGGCCGAGCAGCCGGACGTCAGGCGGCTGCGTACCGTGCGCTCCGTCCTGGAGAGCGACCGCATCGCGCTGCTCGGCATCGACCTGCCCCCGCTCGGACTCGCCTTACTGGCCCAGCAGTTGCGGCAGCTGTCGATGTGCGACTTCAGCCCCGGCGTACTCGCCTCCGCCGCGCGCCTGCTCGCCCACTACATCTACGCCGGCGCCCTGCTCGGCTCGGTCGCGGGGCTCGACCGCGTGCCCGTCTCGATGAAGTCCCACGCCAAGTCGTGGGTGCCGGGCGCCCAGTTCGCCGTACTGGCCAATCCCCGGCCGCAGCTCGTACGGGTCGGCGAGGAGGAGTTACCGGGCCCCGAGTTCGGCACCCGGCTGCTCGTCGCCGCCGGGCAGCCGCCCTCGGACTGGGTCACGGCCTCACTCGCTCCCGCGTGGCGCGTGCAGGGCGTGGCGACCGTGCCGCTGCCCGCTCAGTCCACGCGCTGGTGGGGCACGGGACGGCTCGCCGAGTTCGCCGCGGGCCTGTTCGACGTCTCCGTGCTCTATCAGCTCGTCTCGTCCGTACGCCGGGAGGAGTGCCACTGGTGTGGGCTCGAACTCATCGGCGACCGCTGCGGGTTCTGCGCGGCGCCGCTTCCCCCGCCGCCGGAGCTCGGGCAGGCGAGAGCGCCCGCGGCCGTACGAGCCCTGCCCCGGGGCCGGACGTAACGGCGCACGGCGCAGCACCACAGCACAGCACGGCCGCTCGACCCCTTCGCCCCCGCTCCGAACGAGGTTGTCCGCGTCATGAACTCACGCCAGCGCCGCGGCGTCATCCTGCTGGTCCTCTCGGTCCTGTGTGCCCTGGGCGCCTTCGCCGGAGTGCTGTCGGTGATCCGTGACGTTAACTCGAAGGTCGGCCCCGAGGTGGCGGCGTACCGGCTGAGGAACGACATCGCGCCCTACAAGGAGCTGTCGGCCGACCAGTTCGAGAAGGTCTCCATGCCCAGGCGCTGGCTGTCGAAGACGGCGGTCACCGACCTCGCCCAGATCCGCGGGAAGATCGCGGTGACCCAGCTGGAGAAGGGCTCGTTGCTCCAGACCGACATGATCGTGGACCGGCCCGCGCTGGCGGCGGGGCAACAGGAGATCGCGATCATGATCGACGCGTCGACCGGTGTCGCCGGCAAGATCAACCCCGGCTCCCGCGTCAACATCTACGCCACCTTCAAGGCGCCGAGCGACAAGGGCAAGGACCAGTCCAAGGTGATCGTCGAGAACGCCCGCGTCCTCGACGTCGGCAAGCTCACCGCCCTCGACCCCGGCCAGAGCAGCGACCAGCGCCGCCGCACCGCGAGCGAGGCCGTCCCCATCACCTTCGCGCTCGACACGGCGGACGCCCAACGGGTCGCGTACGCCGAGTCGTTCGCCGAACACGTCCGGCTCGCGCTGGTCGCGGGCGGCTCGGGGACCACGGTCCCGCCGGGCGACCGCTCATACACCCTCGACGAGGACAAGTAGGAGGCCGCGATGCGCTCAGCCGCGATGCGCTCAGCCACGAGGCACCCAACCCCTGCGAGGGCCGGCCGATGACCGTACGCATCCTCCCCGCCGTCGGCGACATCGACTCGGCCCGCGCCCTCGCCACCCTGCTGAGCCAGCTCACCGACGCCGAACCGGCCCCGCCGGTCGCCGACACCACCGCGCTCCTGGACACCCTGGCCCGGCTCGCCGCCGAGTCCCTCGACGAGCTGCCCGAGGTCGTCCTGGTCCACGAGCGCATCGGCCCGGTACCGGCGCTCGACGTGATCCGCGACCTGGTGCTGCGCTTCCCGGCGGTCGGCGTCGTCCTCATCACCGCCGACACCGGAAGCGGCGTCCTCACCGCCGCCATGGACGCGGGCGCCCGCGGCATCATCGGCCTGCCGCTCGGTTACGACGCCCTCGCCGAACGTGTCCAGGCGGCCGCCGCGTGGTCGACGGGCATGCGGCGCCACCTCGGCAGCGGGACACCCGAGCTGTACACGGGCCCCGGCGGCACGGTCGTCACGGTGACCGGCGCCAAGGGCGGCGTCGGCGCGACCGTCACGGCCGTCCAGCTCGCGCTCGCGGCCAGGGCGTCGGGCCGTACGGTCGCGCTGCTCGACCTCGACCTCCAGTCGGGCGACGTGGCCTCGTACCTGGACGTGCAGTTCAGGCGGTCGGTCGCGGACCTGGCCGGCATCACCGACATCAACCCGCGCGTCCTCCAGGACGCCGTCTACATCCACGACAGCGGCATCGGGCTCCTGCTGGCGCCCGCCGAGGGCGAGCGCGGCGAGGAGGTGACGGACCGGGTCGCCCGGCAGGTCGTGGGAACCCTGCGCTCGCGCCACGACGTGGTGATCGTCGACTGCGGCTCCCAGATGAACTCCGCCACCGCCGCGGCCGTCGAGATGGCCGACCAGGCGCTGCTCCTGGTCACCCCCGACGTGGTCGCGATCCGCGCCGCCAAACGCATGGTCCGTATGTGGGACCGCCTCCAGATCCGCAAGGCGGAGGAGACGCTCACGGTCGTCAACCGCCACTCACGCGGTACGGAGATCCAGCCGTCCCTGGTCGAGCGGGTCACCGGCACCAAAGTGGCCCGCTCCGCCGTCCCCGCCGCCTTCAAGGAACTCCAGTCCGTGGTCGACGCGGGGCGCCTCCAGGACCTCGACGCCCGCTCCACGGTCAAGCAGGCACTGTGGGCGCTGGCGGGGGAGCTGGGGCTGGTCGCCGTCCAGGAGAGCGGTGGACGGCGCCGGAAGTCCTCGGACCGCGGCGCGCTCTCCCTGCGGCGGCGCGGCGGCGACCGGGGCGCGGTCACCCTGGAGTTCGCCGGGATGTTCCCCCTGCTGCTGGTCGTGATGGCGATCCTGTGGGAGTGCGTGCTGTACGGCTACACGTACTCCCTCGCCGGGAACGCGGCGGACGAGGCGGCCCGCGCGGCCACGGCGGCGTACGCGATCAAGGGCGATGTGGGAGGGGCGTGCCAGTCGGCCGGCGCCGAGCATCTGCCGGATTCCTGGAGCGGGGCGGACATCAGCTGCGGGCAGGACGGGTCGGTGATGAAGGCGACCGTCCAGGTGGACGTCCCGCTGTTCTTCCCCGGGGTCAACCCGGGCTGGTCGGTCGACGGCTCGGCGGGGGCGGCGCTGGAGGGGGACGGCGGGTGAGGCTCCTCGACCGGCGCGCGACCCGCTTACCTCCCGCCGGGTCCCGGCCGCCGCGGCGATGGGGCGACCGGGGCGTGTCCATGCTGGAGTTCGCCGGTTTCCTCCCCATCCTCCTCGTCATCGGCATGGCCGCCATCCAGCTCGGCCTCGTCGGCTACGGCATCAGCCAGGCCGGATCCGGAGCGCGCGCCGCCGCCCGGGTCGCCTCGCACCAGGACGGCGACGTGCACGGCCGCGGGTCTGGCCTCGGTGAGCTCCTGGCTCGACCCGGACGTCCCCGCGCCGGCGAAGGGCGCCGACACCACCACCGCCACCGTCACCGTCCACGTCCCCTCCGTCATCCCCTTCTTCGGCGCCGGCTGGGACGTGACCCGCCGCGCCACCATGCCCACCGACGACTGACGCCCCCGCCCCCGAGACGACCGAAGCCCCCAGCCCCCGCCCCCGAGACGACCGAAGCCCCCAGCCCCCGAGAGGAGTTGACCCCGGACATGAGCCTCCGCTCCCGAATCGCCGCCCCCGACGAAGGCGGCCCCGCCCGCGAGGACGGACACCTGGTCGCCGTCTACCGCGCCAAGCTCCTCGAAGAGATCGACCTCGCCGAGATGTCGAGCCTGGCGGCGGCCGAACGCCGGATCCGCCTGGAGCGCGTACTCGGCCACATCATCAGCCGGGAGGGGCCGGTCCTCTCCTCCGCCGAGCGGTCCCAGCTGATCCGCCGGGTCGTCGACGAGGCGCTCGGCCTCGGCGTCCTGGAACCCCTGCTCGCCGACGCCTCGATCACGGAGATCATGGTCAACGGCCCGGACTCGATCTTCGTCGAGCGAGCCGGCCGCGTCGAACAGCTCCCGCTCCGCTTCGCCTCCACCGAGCAGCTGATGCAGACCATCGAACGCATCGTCTCGACGGTCAACCGGCGCGTGGACGAGTCGAACCCGATGGTCGACGCCCGCCTCCCCACCGGCGAACGCGTCAACGTCATCATCCCGCCGCTCGCCCTCACCGGCCCCACCCTCACGATCCGCCGCTTCCCCCGCGCGTACACGCTGCCGGAACTCATTGGCCTCGGCTCCCTGGACGAGCAGATGCTGCTGCTGCTCGCGGCCTTCGTCCGGGCCCGCTTCAACATCATCGTCAGCGGCGGTACGGGCACCGGCAAGACGACCCTCCTCAACGCGCTCTCCGGGCTCATCCCGTCCTACGAGCGCATCATCACCGTCGAGGACTCCGCCGAACTCCAGCTCCAGCAGGAGCATGTGATCCGCCTCGAATCCCGCCCCCCGAACGTCGAGGGCAAGGGCCAGATCACCATCCGCGACCTGGTCCGCAACTCGCTCCGGATGCGCCCCGACCGCATCATCGTCGGTGAGGTCCGCGGCGGCGAGACGCTCGACATGCTCCAGGCGATGTCGACGGGCCACGACGGCTCCCTGGCCACCGTGCACGCGAACTCGGCCGAGGACGCGCTGATGCGGTTGCAGACCCTCGGCTCGATGTCCGAGGTACTGATCCCGTTCGAGGCCCTCAAGGACCAGATCAACTCGGCGGTGGACGTGGTCGTCCAGCTCACCCGGCACGCCGACGGCTCCCGCAAGATCACCGAGATCGCCCTCGTCGTCTCGCACGGCCGCGAGCAGTTCCGCATCGTCCCCGTCGCCCGCTTCGTGCCGCGCCCCGTCGGCGCCGACCGCGTCGTCCACGGCCGCTTCGAGCACCTCCCGCTGCCACGCCAGGTCGCCGAGAAGCTGTACGTCGCCAATGAGCCGCTGCCGGCCGCCTTCAGAGTCGCGGACGCCATCGACGTACTCGACACGAGGCAGGCCATCGGATGACCCCCACCCGTGATCGGACGACCCCCACCCACGACGAGAGGAGCGAGCCGTGAACCATCCCGCTCTCCTCGCCCTCGGCGCCACCGTGCTGTGCGGCACGCTCGCCGTCGCGGGCGTGCACGTGTACGCGGCGGGCCGCGCCCAGCGCCAGGCCCTGGTCGACCGGCTGGCCGGCGGCGGCCCGATCCGTACGGTGGCAGGCCGCGTACGGCGCTTCGCGGGCATCGACCGCCGACTGCGCCGCACCCGCCTCGGCCGCGCCATCCACCTCCGCCTGACGACGACCGGACTCGACCTGACCGCAGGGGAGTTCACCACCTACGTCGCCGCGGTGGTCGTCGCGCTGTGGCTGATCGCGGCGACCACCCTGGCGCCGTTCTTCGGCCCGATCGCCGCCCTGGTCGGCATCTGGGGTGCGGCCGTGTTCCTCAACTGGCAGCGCCAGAAACGCATCGAGGCGTTCATCGGCCAACTGCCCGACGTGGCCCGTCTCCTCGCCAACGCGACCGCCGCGGGCCTCGCCCTGCGCACGGCCCTCGCCATGGCGGCGGAGGAACTGGAGGCACCCGCGGGCGAGGAGCTGGCGCGTGTCGCCGACCAGTTGACGCTCGGCAGGTCCGTCGACGACGCCCTGGACGAACTCGCCGAACGCCTCCCGTCCCGCGAACTGATCGTCCTCGTGACCACCTTGGTGCTGGCCAACAAGGCGGGCGGCTCGGTCGTCAGCTCGCTGCGCAACCTCACCCAGACCCTGGAGGACCGCAAGGAGACCCGGCGCGAGGTGCGCACCATGCTCTCCGAGGTCAACGCGACCGCCTTCACGGTCCCGCTCCTCGGGCTCGGCTCGCTGCTGCTGATCAACTCCTCGAACGAGGGAGCCCTCGCCCGCGTGACCGGCTCCTCGCTCGGCCAGGGCCTGATCCTCCTGTCGCTCGGCCTCTACACGGTCGGCTTCTTCGTCATCCGCCGCCTCGGCAAGATCGAAGTGTGAGGGGAGGCACGGTGTCCTCGTCTACGTCGCTGGGGTTGCTGCTCGCCGCGCTGATGGCCGTGGCCGTGGCGGGTGTCCTCCTCGGCATCCGCATGATCAGGGCGGACGCCAAGCTGCCCAGCGACCTCGTGCTCGCCCTGGAGGTCGGCGCCACCCGCGTCTCCACGGCCGACTCCGCCGTCGACCGCCTCGGCATGCGCTTCGCCCCTCTCGTCCTGCGCCTGATGGGCCCCCGCCGCGTCGCCGCCAAGCGGCGCCGCATCGACATGGCGGGCAACCCGGGCGGCCTCACCCTGAACCGCTACGCGGCCCGCCGCGCCGTCTACGGCATCTTCGGCGTCGTACTCGGCCTGATCTTCCTCACCAACGGTCACCCGCTGTTCGCGCTGGGCACCCTCGCCTTCGGCCTGCTCGCCGCCGACGCGCTGATCTGGCAGGCCGTCCGCGAACGCAAGGACGTCATCGACCGCACCCTGCCCGACTTCCTCGACGTCCTGGCGGTCGTGGTCTCGGCGGGCCTCGGCTTCCGCCAGGCACTGGACCGGGTGGCCGAGAAGTACGAGGGCCCCTGGGCGGACGAACTGCGCATCACCCTGCGCCAGATGGACATGGGCGTGAGCCGCCGCCAGGCCTTCGACGAACTGCGCAAACGCAACTCGTCCGAGCAGGTGGCCCAGTTCGTCTCCGCCCTGCAACAGGGCGAGGAGCTGGGCTCCCCGATCGCCGAGACCCTCATCCAGCTGGCCACCGACATGCGCCGCACCGACGCCCAGAACGCCCGCCGCCGCGCGGCGAAGACCATCCCCAAGGCCACGATGGTGACCCTGGTCTTCATGCTTCCGGCCACGATGATCCTCATCGCGACCGGCATGTTCCTGGGGTCGGGGACGAACTTCGGCTCGATCCTGGGGCGATGATGGGAGGCGGCATGGGAGACGGCCGGCTCGCGGGGCTGTGGGCACAGCGGGCACAGTGGGCACAGTGGGCACAGCGACACCCGGCACGTGCCGCCAGGCGGACCCCGGCGCCGGCCGGCCCCGACGCCGGATACCTGGCGGACGACGCCCCGCCCCCCACCAGCGTCCGCCTCCAGCTGAGCGCCCTCCAGGCCCTCTGCCGGCAGACCATCGCCGTCCGCCTGACGATGATCGCCTTCGGCGCCCCCTTCGCCATGGCCAACGCCGCGGCCGGCGCCCCCCGCTACGCCGTCCTGGCCGCCGCGGTCCTCGGCGTCATGGCCTCGTACGCCATGCTCCGCGACTGGGACCGCTTCGGCCCCCGTCTCCTGGCCCACCCCACCCTGATGGCGCTCGACCTGCTCTTCGTGGCGACCCTGCTCGTGACGGCGTCCCCCGCGTCCCCCCTGGCGTACGCGACGGTGTGCACCCCGCTCCTCTCCGGTCTCCTCTACGGCTGGCGCGGCTCGGGAGTGTTCACCGGCCTCCAACTCGTCGTCCTCCTGACGGTGTTCAGGGCCTGGGAACACCGCCCCGGCGCCGGCGCCAACACCCTCCTCGTCGCCGGCTTCTGCGTCGCCGCCGGGATCATCGGCGTCACCCTGCGCAATCTGATGTTCCGCTTCGGCGCGGCCAGTCAGGCGTTGTCGGAGGCGACCTCCCGGCTGGCGGTCGCGGAGGCGGTGGAGTCGGAGCGCGCGCGGCTGGCCCGCGAGATGCACGACTCGGTGGCGAAGACCCTGCACGGGCTGGCCCTGGCGGCGGACGCCCTGGCGGCGTCCACGGACCACAGCGACCCCGCCGCCCTCAAGCGCCAGGCGACGGTGGTGGCGGGAGCGGCACGCAGGGCGGCGGCCGAGTCCCGGGACCTGCTGTCGGACCTCCGGCGCCATACGGACTTCACCGCCGCGCACGTCGATCTGACCGCGGAACTGGGCTGCCGGGTAAGGGACTTCGGCACTCGTACGGGCCTGGCGGCAGAGCTGAGACTTCCGCGTACGGACGAAGACGCCCTGCGCGCCCTGCGGCAGCTTCCCTGCGCGACCGCGCACCACGTCCTGGCGGTCGTGTCGGAGGCGCTGGAGAACACCCACCGCCACGCGCGGGCGACGAGCGTACTGGTCGAACTCGACGTCGCCGAGGACCGGCTGGCGGTGAGGGCGGGGGACGACGGTGCCGGCCTGCCGCCGTCCGCGACCCCCGACAGCCCGGCGAAAACCGGCCACTTCGGGCTGCTGGGCATGGCGGAGCGGGCCGCGAGCCTCGGCGGCCGGGTCCGGCTGGGCCGTTCCCCGCTGGGCGGCGCCGAGGTCCACCTGACGGTTCCCCTCTCCACGCCCGCCACCCCCTCCACTCCCCACACCCCCCAAGAGGAGGCCGCACATGCCTGACCAGGCACTCTCCGGCCCGCCCCTGCGCGTACTCGTGGCCGACGACAATCCGGTGGTACGGGCGGGCCTGTCCGCCCTGCTGTCCGCGCACCCCGACATAGAGGTGGTGGCGGAGGCCTCGAACGGCGAGGAGGCGAAGGCCCTCGCCGGGGAACACCGCCCCGATGTGGTCCTCCTCGACGTGCGGATGCCGGGCACGGACGGCCTTACCGCACTCCCCGAACTGGTCCGGCTTACCACCGTGATGATGCTGACCTACAGCCGGGAGCCCAAGGTGGTGGCGGAGGCGCTGCGCAGAGGAGCGTCCGGTTACCTGGTGCACGGGGAGTTCACGGTGCCCGAACTGATCACCGCGGTACGGGATGTACGGAGGGGGCGGCTCACTGTCTCGTCTTCGCTCAGCGTTTCGTACGAACCGAACGGAAACCCTTCGCACCTGCAATCAGTTGTGGCACAGTCGTCGAAGGCTTGGCCCACCCGTGTGACGGGCCTGCCCCGCCGGACCGTCAATCGGCTGGACTTCGGTCTGAGTTCAAGGGAGGTGGAGGTCATGGATCTCATCGCGGCCGGCATGAACAACCGGCAGATCGCCGCCACCTGCTTCATCAGCGAGAAGACGGTCAAGAACCACATCAATCGCATCTTCGCAAAGCTGCACAGTGCGACGCGCAGCGAAGCGATCGCCCACTGGCTGGGTACGGCGCGGGAGGGGTGGAGCCGATGACTCCGCCCATGACTCCACCGATGATTTCACCGGCAAGAAGTTGGGCCCCTGGACCCACCCGGAGTAGGCGCGCTCTCACGTACGGTGCTCGGGTTGGTGGTGGTGTCGGGTGGGAGGGCGGCGGTCATGGTGACGAACACGAGGCGCAGGCTCAGCGGGTGGCGGACGACCGTGGTCTCCCGGATGCGGGGGGCGGGGCGGGACGCGGGGGCCGGGTTTGTGGAGTATGCGGGGTTGATGATCATCATTGCGGGGATCTTCACGCTGATCGATGGGCTCGGCCTGGACGGGTTGATCTCGGATGCGATCCTGCGCGCGGTCACCGACGTCATCGGCGGCTGAGCGCTGTACGACTGCTGAGCGATCGGGGGCAAACCCTCCCCATCTATATCTGGCTGACGGTGATCCTGCTCTTCGCAGCCTTCGCCTGTTTCGCGTTCGCCCAGGCAGCGTCCGCCCGCAACGGGGCTCAATCCGCGGCGGACGCTGCGGCGTTGGCGGCAGCGCAGGACGCCCGGGACGAGCTGTTGGTGCGCCTCGGGGACGCCGTCGGCACGGACGACAACTGGCTCGACTGGTTGGACCTGCCGGAGGACACGGTGCTCCCGGCCGACGGAGCCGACGCCGCGGCTCAGGTGTTGGCTGCCGCGAACGACTCGACCGTGCAGGGCGGAGCCCAACCGGTCGTGAGGAACGGCTATCCCGGCTTTCAGGTCGACATCCAGACCAACTACACGGTCGGTGACTCGATCATTCCCGGCACGGAGGGCATGCGGGCGAGGGCCCATGCCGTTGCAGTCGTCCAGCCGCGCTGCGACTTCGATCTGAACGCGGATCCCAAGAAGCCTGTAGAGCTGGGCTGTGATGGCCAGACCGTGAACATCGATCCCGAAGATTTCGATCCGGCCGACCTTCCTGACGCATCCGTGCTGTTCTCTGTGCATCTGGCCGAGTGAAAGGAAGCCGTACCCATGGACTATCGGCACACCATGAAGGGCCGCCGGGCACTGAGCGCCGTGGCGATCACGGCCGGGCTGCTTCTCACGGTGGCCGGCTGTGGCGGGGGAGACGACGGGAAGTCCGACAAGGGAACCCCGTCCTCCACGGCTCCCGCGAAGAGCGGCGACGACGGCAGCAAGGCGCAGTCGAAGGCCCCCGAGTCGGACACGGTGCTTGCCGAGGTCAAAGGCGAGGGCGGTGTGACGCTCACGGTGAAATCCGCCAAGCGCGACGGGGGCGGGTTCGTGACCGTCGAGGGCACGGTGGCGAACGGAACGGGCCGCGCCTGGTCCGTGGGGTCCTGGCGAGGTGACGAAAGGGAGTTGGCCAAGAACGGCGGTTCCATGGCCGGCGCCAGCCTGGTCGACGAGACCGGCAAGAAGAAGTACCTGGTGCTGCGGGACACGGAGGGCCGGTGCTTGTGCACGAGGTTCACGGGCGGCCTTCTCCAAGGACAGTCGACAGACTGGTTCGCCCAGTTCCCCGCCCCACCCGAAGGCACCACAAAGGTCAGTTTCCAGGTCGGCGGAATGCCCCCCGCCTCAATCGAAATCTCCGAGGGCTAACCCATGACCCTCACCCCCCGCCGCGCCACCGCGACCGCGACCGCCACCGCGACCACACTCACCGCACTGGCCGTACTCGCCACGCTCACCCTCACCGTCCCCTCAGCCGTCGCCGACGACGGTGACCCCAGCGCGCCCCCGGGCAGCGTGACCACCTCGCCACCCCCGGACGTGGATGCGAACAGCCCGGGTCTGAAGCTCGCGGACGGAGCGACCCTCGCCCCCGCCAAGGTCCTGGACATCAAGTCGGTCGTCGAGGACCTCGGCGGCGAGGAGCGCCGGGAGGACACGAACGCGGACGTGACGTTCGCGCTCCAGGCGGAGGTGCTCTTCCCCAAGGACAGCCCGAAGCTGAACCCGGAGGCACGGTCGCGCATCAACGCCATCGCGGACGAGATCAAGAAGCAGAACGCCACGAACGTCCGCGTCTTCGGTTTCACCGACAACCTGGGCTCGTACGCCCACGGCCTGACCCTCTCCAAGAAGCGCGCGGAAGCCGTCCACGACCAACTGGCCTCCGCTCTCGGCTCGCAGGACGTCACCTTCGAGGTCCGCGGCTACAGCGAGGACTACCCCATCGCCGACAACACCTCCGAGCAGGGCCGCCGCAAGAACCGCCGCGTGGAGGTGACGTTCCCGAGGGACACGGCATCGTCCGAGTCCCAGAAGTCCGGCGCGAGCTGACCGTCGGCACGGTGCTCGGCCCGGAAACCGGGCGTTCCTCCGCGCCTGCGGGGCGGGGCTGCGCGATGCTCGTCGTCTAGCTGATTCCTGTCGGTCGTCGTGGAACCGGGAGCCGGAGCTGTCATGAGAAAGATCGTGCTGATGATGTCCGTGTCCCTGGACGGCTATATCGAAGGACCGAACCGCGAGATCGACTGGCATTTGGTCGACGACGAGGTGCACCAGCACTTCAACGACACGCTCAGGGGGATGGGCGCCTTCCTGAGCGGGCGGGTCACCTACCAGCTCATGGCCGACTTCTGGCCCACCGCCGACGCCGATCCCGCCAGCACCGGACCCGTGGCCGACTTCGCCCGGATCTGGCGGGACATGCCCAAGATCGTGTTCTCGCGCACGTTGCAGCACGCCGGGTGGCACACCACCATCGTGCGGGACCTGGTCGTCGAGGACATCCACGCCCTCAAGGCCCAGGAGGGCGGTGACCTCGCGCTCGGGGGCGCGGACCTCGCCGCCGAATTCATGCGGCACGACCTCGTCGACGAGTACCGCGTGTACGTCCATCCCGTCCTCCTCGGCCGGGGCAAGCGCCTCTTCCCCGAGACCGACACCCTCACGCCGCTCCGGCTCACCGAGTCCCGCACCTTCGGCAACGGCGTCGCACTCCTCCGCTACGAACGCGCCGAGAGCACAGCCGACACAGCCGGCACGAACCCCGCAGCGGGCACAGCCGACGCAGCTGGCACAGACCGCCCGAACGGCACCGGCTCATAAAGGTGTTGTCCCGTGCCGCCCCCGCTCGATAGGAAGTCCGCATGACTGCACTCGGCGCCGTGTTCCGTCCCCAACTGCCCCCCGAGCGGCTGCGCGCGATCGCGCGGCTCGCGGACGACTGCGGGCTCGAGGAGTTGTGGCTCTGGGAGGACTGCTTCCTGGAAGGGGGGATCTCGGCCGCCTCCGCCGCGCTCGCCTGGACGGAACGTCTGCGCGTGGGCGTCGGTCTGCTCCCCGTGCCGCTGCGGAACGTCGCCGTGACCGCGATGGAGACCGCCACGCTCGACCGGCTGTTCCCCGGCCGGGCGGTCGTCGGCGTCGGCCACGGTGTGCAGGAGTGGATGGGGCAGGTCGGTGCGCGCGCCGAGTCACCCCTGACGCTGCTGCGGGAGTATCTCGACGCGTTGCGCGCACTGCTGCGCGGCGAGCGCGTCACCACGGACGGCCGGTACGTCACGCTCGACCGCGTCGCCCTGGACTGGCCGCCGGCGGACGCCGTGCGCGTCCTCGCCGGTGCCACCGGTCCCCGCTCGCTGCGGCTGTCCGGCGAGGCGGCGGACGGGACGATCCTCACCGCCGCCACCTCCCCGGAGGGCGTACGGCAGGCCCGTCGGCTCATCGACGAGGGACGGGAGTCGGCCGGTCGTACCGGCCCGCACGAGGTCGTCGTCTATCTGCACACGGCGACCGGCCCGGACGCCGCCGCCCGGCTGCGCGCCGAGATCGAGGCGAACGGTGAGGACCCGGCCGTGGAACACGGAGTCGCCGGGGACGCCGCCGAGGTCGCCAAGGCCGTCCGGCGCCTCGCCGACGCGGGCGCTGACACGGTGATCCTCCAGCCCACGGCCGACGAGTCCGACCCCGAGGGCTTCATCCGCTTCGCGGCCGGGGAAGTACGCCCGCTCGTGCCGTAACCACAGCTCACCGGCCGTTGTCAGTGCCCGGTGCCACACTCACCCGACATGAGCGACGACAACGTGGACAACGCGGGCGACGTGGAAGACGTACAGCTGCGGTACGTGACCGAGGCCGACCTCGAGGTCTTCCTCGCGTACGAGCACGATCCGGAGGCCGTCCGGCGGTCGAGGTTCACGCCCCGGCCGCGCGAGGCCTTCATGACCCACTGGAAGGAAAGGGTCCTCGGGGACGACACCGGTCTCGTGCTGACGGTCACCGTGGACGGCGACCCGGCCGGCAACATCGTGGCCTGGTGGGAGGGCGAGCGCCGCTTCATCGGGTACTGGCTCGGCCGCCCGTACTGGGCCCGTGGCATCGGCAGCCGGGCGCTGGGCCTGTTCCTGCGCCGCGAAAGGACCCGCCCGTTGTACGCCGACCCCTTCCACGGCAACACCGCGTCCGTACGCCTCCTGGAAAAGCACGGCTTCCGCCGCACGGGCACGGTCCGCCACGGGGAGGACGAGCACATCATGCTCGTGCTGGACGACGCCTGAGCCCGGCCGCCGCCACCCCGTCCTCCCGCACCTGCCACGGCATCACCCGGGCCGGTGATCCCCGGTCGCCCCGTCGATCAGCTCCCGCAGGATGTCCATGTGCCCGGCGTGCCGGGCCGTCTCCTCGACCATGCGGATCAGGACCCAGCGCAGGGAGACCCGCGTGCCGTTCCACGACGTGCCGAGGTCGTCCAGGGACAGCTCCGCGATCGCGCGGTCGGCGGCGGTGCGGGCGCGGCCGTAGAACTCGATGATCCCGTCGGTCGTCTCGTCCGGGCCCGCGCGCATGTCCTCCTCGCTGAACGGGTCGAACCACAGCGGCTCCACCTCCCGCCCGAACGTGCGGCAGAACCAGCCGTACTCCACGGACGCGAGATGCTTCACCAGGCCCAGCAGACTGGTACCGGACGGCGTCATCACCCGCCGCCCCTGCTCGTCGTCCAGCCCCGCCAGCTTCCACAACACGGCGTCCCGGTGCCGGTCGAGACTGGCGTGCAGACTCTCTTTCTCGCCACCGGTGTACGGCACCCGGACTACTCCTGGATTCGCGGTCATGGCCGGAACCTAGCAGCGGGCACCGACAACGAAATGGGGTCGCGCCTCCGCACCCCCGTTGAGAGGATCTCGGCCATGACCACGAGCCGAGCGGGCCGCACCAGCCATACCAGCCGCACCGGCGGTGCCGGTGGTGCCGGTGGTACCGGTGGTGCCGGCGGTACCGGTCACACCGGCCGCACCTTCGAAGACCTCGTCGCCGAGGCCGCGGCCGCGTCCGTCGACGGGTGGGACTTCTCCTGGTTCGAGGGCCGTGCCACCGAGGAGCGGCCGCCGTGGGGGTACGCGCGGGCCATGGGGGAGCGGCTGGCGGGTGCGTCCGCCGCGCTCGACATCCAGACCGGCGGCGGCGAAGTCCTCGCCTGCGCACCGGAGTTGCCCCCGCTCACGGTCGCGACCGAGGGCTGGCCGCCGAACGTCGCCAAGGCCACCGCCCTGCTCCACCCGCGCGGCGCCGTGGTCGTCGCCTCCCCGGAGGACGCGCCGCTGCCGTTCGCGGACGCCGCCTTCGACCTCGTCACCAGCAGGCATCCGGTGCGCACGTACTGGGACGAGATCGCCCGCGTCCTGCGCCCCGGCGGCACCTACTTCTCCCAGCAGGTCGGCCCCGCGAGCGCCTACGAGCTCGTCGAGTACTTCCTCGGCCCGCAGCCCGAGGAGAACCGCACGGCCCGCGACCCGGAGCGCGCGCGGACCGCCGCCCGGAAGGCCGGCCTGACGGTCACCGACCTCCGCCCGGTACGCCTGCGCATGGAGTTCCACGACATCGGGGCCGTCGTCCACTTCCTGCGCAAGGTGATCTGGATGGTCCCGGACTTCACGGTCGAGGCGTACGAGCCCCAACTCCGCTCCCTGCACGAGAAGATCGGGAGCGAGGGCCCGTTCCTCGCGCACAGCACCCGCTTCCTGATCGAGGCCCGCAAACCGCAGGCATAGATCACGGCCCACGGCGCACAGCCCACGGGACCGCGGGCCACGCCCACGGCCCACGGTTCACGCATGCGGCCCCGTCGTCACCTCCCCCACCACCAGCTCGGGCTTCGCCTCCAGCACCTCGCCCATCCGCTCCACCTGCTCGCCCAGTTCCTGTTCCTGTCGTGCCGTCAGCCGGCCCAACGCCTCCACCGTCACGGTCGTACGCCGCCCCTGACGCCGTTGATGCCACACCCCGGCCACCACCCCGTCGACGAGGAGCACCGGATAGTTGCCGGCCTGGCCGCGCGCGAGCGCCCGCTGGTACGACGCGCCCGGGAACAGCAGTTCGCGCGGCTGGGCGGCGATGCCGTACGGGTCGAAGTACGGCAGCAGCCGCACCCCGCGCACGGCCTCCGCCGGGAACCGGGTGTCCCCGGCGTCCACCCAGGCACTCGCCCCCTCGAACCGGACCTCCTCGATCTCCCCGGCCCGGGCCAGCGCACCGAACACGCCGTCCGCCCACCCCTTCGACGTGGCGGCCCACTTGGCGAAGTGCGCGGGCGTCGCCGGACCGTAGGCGCGCAGATGACGCCGTACGAGAGCGGCGACCGCCTGCTGTGCGGTGACTTCCGCGTCGGGCCCGATGCGCGCGGGGCGGGTGTACGTCACCTTGCGGCCGCGCTGGGGGCCGAAGCACAGCGCGCCCGACTGGCCCGCCCGGTGCATCACCTGGCGCCAGCGCGGCCACATGCCCTGGAACGCGGGCATCACCAGGTCTCCGGCCCAGGGCCCGGTGCGGGCGACGACCTCGTCGTTCAGCTCGTCGATGGTCAGGAACGCACCGTCGAGCGCGTCGCCGATCGCGGTCACCACCTGCTCCGCCTGCTCGTCGGTGAGCCGGACGTCCGGCGCGAACGGGCTCGGACGGGACGGGATCGCGCGGAGCGCCGCAGTCCAGAAGGGGAGTTCGGCGCTCGGGAGCAGATGGACGGTCCCGCGCGGCCCGTACGTCTTCACGAGCGTCCGGTCCTCCCACAGCGCCGCCCGTACGTCCGCCCGGGTGACGCCCTCGGCCCGTATCCCCACCGACAGCTCGGCCGCCGACAGCACCTGGGCGTGCGCGCCCAGCATCGCGCCGACCACCTCCGCGACGGCGCTGCCGGCCGGCGCGGGATCAGCCAGGAACTGCCGTTGCATCCGCCGTGCGCTCGCCTCGTCCCACGTGATCTTCAAGGTCATGCGGCGACGTTAGAAGGCAATGAGGTCAGATCCTGACCGCTTGGGTGATCCTTCCGGGCGCCGCACGCGCCGCACGCGCCGCACGCGCCGCACGCGCCGCACGCGCCGCACGCGCCGCACGCGCCGCACGTGCCGCACGCGCCGCGGTACCCGCGCTTCGGGGGAGTTGCTCCGGCACATCGGGGTGAATGGGGTGATCAGAATATGGCGGAACAGGTCGCTGGAAATCATCCTTGATCCACACAGTCCGCACGACCTGAACGAGTTCAACCCTCCCTGCTCTCCACGGATCCCGGCGAGAACCGCAGGTTTTCCGCATCGTTACCGAGGGCGGCTCGCTTCGCCGTGCCCCCTCACGTAAGTTCAGACCAAGGTAATTCGCGTGAGCAAAGCTGCGCGAGTGGCATCGCGCAGTGGAGGGGGCTGCGCGATGCCGCGTGCACCGGCTGACGCGGCGTCACCCGCCGCGTACGGCGACCCGCACCCCACGCCGGACCCCCCACCGCTCCATCGCCCCGGCCTCCGCCTCCAGGACATGCCGGGCCCGCGGTCGCGGCCGTCCGATCCGGCCCGGACGCATGGTCCGCACCGCCAGGACCCGCAGCTCGCGGTCCAGATAGGCGACATCGACCGCGAACCGCATCCCCAGGGTGTGCACCGAGTTCGCCGGGCTCAGCAGCAGTGCCCCCTCGATCCCCTCGCGCCTCAGCAGCCCGCGCCGCCGGGCGCGGGCCGACTTCGCGAGCTCCAGCGGGACCGGTTCGGGTGTCCCGGGGGTGGTGAACGTGGCCATGGCTGCGAAGTTAGCGCCGGCGTCAAGCGGGCGTTCCCGGCGCGTGTCACCCGCCCGGAGTACGCCGGGGCGTGTCGCCGAAAGATCTACAACTGTGCGCAAATCCTCCGGATTATTTCTGATTCCGAACGATTCCCTTGGAATCCGCTGCGATTCGGCCATGATCCCGCCCGGAATGAACGCCTCCGCGGCCACCGTCGCGTCGCCGGGCAACTTCGGAGAGTAGTTGTGGCACGCCGATGCACGCAGCATCACTTACGAAGGGTTATGGTGGAAACCCCCCCTCGGGCCGGTCCGTCTCCCCCCCACGGACCGGCCCGTTTTTTGTTTCCCTCCCGCCCCAGGCCGGTGAGCGCCCCCCTGCGCCCCCCCCCACGGGCCCGGAGGGCCCCGGTCGCAGCGGGCAGTGATGTCGTTCAGCCCGCTCAGTCGGCCTGCCGCCCCCATGTCGCCCGCCGGACCGGTGCCCAGGGACTCACGCAGGGACTCACCCGGGGACCGCCCGGAGAGCCGGCACGTCGAGCGGCTGTCGCCTCCGGCCCAGCCGCTGATCATCGAGTGCGAGGACCGGTGGATGAGGGGACGTACGCCCATTTCGGTGAGCGGCCGGGCGTTTCGGCGGTCCGCTCACTGGTGCAGGAGCGGATGTCCGCATACAGCGCCCTGCCCTGCCGGACACCGACGTCAGGCCGCCCGTCGCCTCCTCGGGCGGGGTGTCCGGATCGATGCCGGCACCACGTAGGGCCCCGCACACCCCTTGGCGTGCCCGTGACACCCCTTGGCGGAGCCACGCCTCCCCGGGGGTAGGCTTCGCCCCCGGGGACCGCCATACGGACAGGCCCCGAGGACCGCCATCCGGACAGGGATCGCCCTCGGCCGCGCCTGTCCGATCCGTACGGAGGGGCTGACAATCACGTGAACCTGCGGGACAACCTGCGCCGCCTGCTGGTCAGGTTCTATGCACGCAGGGTGGAAGGCCATCTCGACCACGACCAGGTGCCCAAGCACATCGGGGTCATCATGGACGGCAACCGCCGCTGGGCGAAGGCGGCGGGCTCCACCACCGCCCAGGGACACCGGGCCGGGGCCGACAAGATCGAGGAATTCCTCGGCTGGTGCTCGGAGACCGATGTCGGGGTCGTCACCCTGTGGCTCCTGTCGACGGACAACTTCGACCGTCCGCAGGAAGAACTCGGCCCGCTGCTCGGGATCATCGAGGGGGTCGTACGCACCCTCGCCGCCGACGGCCGCTGGCGCGTGCACCACGTGGGCACGCCGGACATCCTGCCCTCCCAGATGCAGAACGCGCTCAAGGAGGCCGAGGAGACCACCGCGCACGTCGACGGGATACTCGTCAACGTCGCCATCGGCTACGGCGGCCGCCAGGAGATCGCCGACGCCGTGCGCTCGATGCTCCTCGACGCCCACGAGAAGGGCACGTCGATCCCGGACCTCGCCGACGCCGTCGACGTCGACCTCATCGGCAAGCACCTCTACACCGGCGCCCAGCCCGACCCGGACCTGGTGATCCGGACGAGCGGCGAGCAGCGGCTGTCCGGTTTCATGCTGTGGCAGACCGCTCACTCCGAGTACTACTTCTGTGAGGTCTTCTGGCCGGCCTTCCGCAAGGTCGACTTCTTGCGCGCCCTGCGCGACTACGCGGCGCGACACCGGCGGTACGGGAACTGACCCGCACACCACCGCCGGGACAGTAGTAATAGGGAGTTCATCAGTGCGCCGTCATATGCCGTGGCATGGCAGCGCTTGTTCGAGGGCATAAGGCAAGGAGGTCGACACCCGAACCACGGGTGTCGTATCTCAGCGGGCGGCTCGGGGCCGTCCGCCCGGGAGGCCCTTTGCACCAGCCCGACCGTGCGGTCACAGCGCGGACGAAGCGGAGGGCCGGTCCACGGCCCGTGCATCGCGGCCGTCGACCGGTCCAGATCTCCTTCGTCGCTCCCCGACCTCATCCGAGGGGGTACGTCCTTCCGTGGTGACCAGCACAAAGCGCCACAAGCCAGACCGGCGCACCTATGTTCTCGACACCAGCGTCCTGCTGGCCGACCCGCACGCTCTGAACCGCTTCGACGAGCACGAGGTAGTGCTGCCGATCGTCGTGGTCACGGAGCTGGAGGCCAAGCGGCACCATCCCGAACTCGGCTACTTCGCCCGGCAGGCCCTGCGCCTCCTCGACGAGTTCCGGGTCCGGCACGGTCGCCTCGACGCCCCCATTCCCATCGGGGAGCTCGGCGGGACGGTACGCGTCGAGCTCAACCACTCGGACCCCAGCGTGCTGCCCAGCGGCTACCGCCTGGGGGACAACGACTCCCGCATCCTCGCGGTGGCCCGCAATCTGCAGGCCGAGGGGTACGACGTCACCGTCGTGTCGAAGGACCTCCCGCTCAGGATCAAGGCCTCGTCCGTCGGTCTCCTCGCCGAGGAGTACCGCGCGGAACTCGCCATCACGGGCTCCTCCGGCTGGACCGGGATGGCCGAGCTGACCCTGGCGGGCGAGCAGGTGGACATCCTCTTCGACGAGGGACACGTGTATGTCCCCGAGGCGGCCGACCTTCCCGTGCACACGGGCCTGACGATCCAGTCCGAGCGGGGCAAGGCCCTGGGCCGCGTCACCTCGGAGGGGAACGTCCGGCTGGTGCGCGGCGAACGGGAGGCGTTCGGGATCAAGGGGCGCAGCGCCGAGCAGCGCATCGCGCTCGATCTTCTCCTCGACCCGGACATCGGGATCGTGTCGATGGGCGGCCGGGCCGGCACCGGCAAGTCCGCGCTCGCGCTGTGCGCGGGCCTGGAAGCGGTGCTGGAGCGGCGTCAGCATCAGAAGGTGATGGTCTTCCGGCCGTTGTACGCGGTGGGCGGGCAGGAGCTCGGCTATCTGCCCGGTTCCGAGTCCGAGAAGATGAGCCCGTGGGCGCAGGCGGTCTTCGACACCCTGTCCGCGGTCACCAGCCGCGAGGTCATCGAAGAGGTCACCGCGCGCGGGATGCTGGAGGTCCTTCCGCTCACCCACATCCGCGGCCGTTCGCTGCACGACGCGTTCGTGATCGTGGACGAGGCCCAGTCGCTCGAACGGAATGTACTCCTGACCGTTCTGTCCCGGATCGGGGCCAATTCGCGGGTCGTTCTGACCCATGACGTGGCGCAAAGGGACAATCTGCGAGTGGGGCGGTACGACGGTGTCGTCGCCGTGGTGGAGAAGCTGAAGGGACATCCGCTCTTCGCGCACGTCACGCTGACCCGGTCCGAACGGTCCCAGATTGCGGCCCTTGTGACCGAAATGCTGGAGGACGGGCAGGTCTGACGGGTTCGACAACCGGCTTCCAATTAAGGCCGGTTATCCGATAGTTGGCGCCGTCCAGCAAAGGCAGAGAGCCTAGCTGGGCGGCGCTTCGGCGTGTGGGGCTTTCCGGATTTCCCTGGGGTCAAACGGCATGTGAGCTTTCACACGCAACGCAGAATTGCCTCGCGGTATCCGGGTGCGGCAGAGTCTCCTTCCTGTCAGGCCCCGCATACGACACACCTGTACCCCCAGCGGTACGGCACAGCAGAAGCACCAGAACTCCATAGAGCCGTCGTATGCCGCCCGAGTACCACGCGGCGCTCCCCTCAAGGGAGTTGCCCACCGGGCCCGCGCCTCCCGTGACCAAGCAGTTGGGAGGCCAGCGTCAAGGGCACGATTGCGTCCGCAAGGGTCACCTGTGGCGGGCGATGCTGGAAGGAAACCGTGTGAGCCGGATTTCGGTCCGGGGATTCGCAGTGGCTTCGGCCACCGCGGTCACCGCTGTCGGCGCCGTGACTGGTGTTGCCTCGGGCAGCACCGGGCAGCCCTCGAGCGACGCCGAAGCACTGGCGAGCGACTCGACGCTTCTCGCGGACATCCCCGCGGGTCAGCAGGCCCAGGTACAGACCGCATCCCTGACGCAGCAGGCCGACGCACAGGCCATCGCCGCGGATGCGAGCGCCAAGAAGGACGCCGAGGCGTCGGCCCGCAAGCAGGCAGCCGAGGACGCGGTCGCCAAGCAGAAGGCCGCGAAGAAGGCGGAAGCCGACGCGAAGGCGCGCAAGGAGGCCGAGACCAAGGCCAGCCGCGCCTCGGTCCGCTCCACCAGCTTCCCCGTCCAGGGCTCGTACACCATCGCGCAGATCCAGGCGATGGCGACCCAGATGGTGCCGAGCGGCCAGTTCCAGTGCTTCAGCAACATCGTGGACCACGAGTCCAGCTGGAACTACAAGGCGGTCAACGCCTCTTCCGGCGCCTACGGTCTCTTCCAGGCGCTGCCCGGCTCCAAGATGTCGTCCGTCGGTTCCGACTGGCAGACCAACCCGGCCACCCAGATCAAGTGGGGCCTCAACTACATGGACAGCCGCTACGGCAGTCCGTGCGAGGCCTGGTCCTTCTGGCAGGCCAACCACTGGTACTGAGCCGACCGCGGCCCCGGCCGCCGCTCAACCTCCCGAAGCCCCTCACCGTCTAAAGGTGAGGGGCTTCGGTCGTGGGAGCCCCGGCCATGTACGGTCGGAACCGACGACTCCAGGGGGGAGTGGTGGGGAGCAACGGGGGAAGAGGACGGATCATGTCGAAGGTGCCACGGTGGATCGGCCGGCTCGGCGCCGGACTGACCGAGATGGGTGAGCGGTTGGACGAGCGCCGCGCCGAGGTGGAGAAGGAGACGTCCGACGCGCCGTCGGACGGCTCGCCCCCGGTTCCCGCTCAGACCCCGGACCACGTCCCGCCCCCTCCCGAGTACGCTCCCGCCGTCTCCGCCCGTCCCGATCCCGCCGTGGCCGTGCCGTGGGGGATGAGGGTCGCGGCGGAGGCCGGTTGGCGGCTGCTCGTACTCGCGGGCACCGTCTGGGTGTTGATGCGGGTCATCAGCGCCGTACAGCTGGTCGTGCTGGCCTTCGTGGCCGCGCTGCTCATCACGGCACTGCTTCAGCCCACCGTGGCACGCCTGACCCGTCACGGCGTGCCGCGCGGCCTCGCGACCGCGCTGACCGCGATCCTCGGCTTCGTCGTGATGGGTCTGATCGGGTGGTTCGTGACCTGGCAGGTCATGGAGAACATCGACAACCTCTCCAACCAGGTCCAGGACGGTATCGACGAACTGCGGAAGTGGCTGCTGAACAGCCCCTTCCACGTCACGCCCAAGCAGATCAACGAGATCGCGAAGAACCTGCGCGAGGCCGTCGGCGCGAACACGGACCAGATAACGTCCGCGGGTCTGGAGGGCGTCACGGTCATCGTCGAGGCGCTGACCGGCATCCTGCTCACCATGTTCTCGACGCTGTTCCTGCTCTACGACGGCCGGCGCATCTGGGAGTGGACGCTGAAGCTGGTGCCGTCGGCGGCCCGGCCGGGCGTCGCGGGAGCGGGGCCGCGGGCCTGGCGGACGCTGACCGCGTATGTGCGCGGCACGGTGATAGTGGCGATGATCGACGCGATCTTCATCGGCCTGGGAATCTACTTCCTGGACGTCCCGATGGCCGTACCGCTCGCCGTCTTCATCTTCCTCTTCGCGTTCATCCCACTGGTGGGCGCGGTGGTGTCGGGCGCGCTGGCGGTCGTGGTGGCGCTGGTGACCCAGGGCGTCTTCACGGCGGTGCTGACGCTGGCGGTGGTGCTCGCGGTCCAGCAGATCGAGGGCCACATCCTCCAGCCGTTCATCCTGGGCCGCGCGGTCCGTGTCCACCCGCTGGCGGTGGTGCTGTCGGTGGCGGCCGGCGGAATGGTCGCGGGGATCGGCGGTGCGGTGGTGGCGGTGCCGTTGGTGGCGGTGACGAACACGGTGGTCGGGTCCCTGCGTTCGTACTCCCAGGACCGGGCCGTACGCCAGGCCACGACGGCGACCCCACCGGCGCAGACCCCGACCGAGCCGTCCGAGGCGCCGGCGTCGTAGCGGCCTTCCCTCGCCACGGCGGGGGCGGGAAACACATGGGCCCCGCCCACCACAAGGGTGGACGGGGCCGCACGCCGCGTAGGAACTACTCCGCGAGAACCGCCTCGGCGTCCAGCGTCGTACCGACCGCCTGGATCACCGCCGCGATCTTGAACGCCTCCTGGATCGTGTCCCGGTCGACGCCCGCCTTGCGGAGCACCTGCTCGTGGGAGTCGAGGCACTGACCGCAGCCGTTCACCGCGGACACCGCGAGCGACCACAGCTCGAAGTCGACCTTCTCCACACCAGGGTTGCCGATGACGTTCATCCGCAGCCCGGCGCGCAGCGTCCCGTACTCCGGGTCGGACAGCAGGTGCCGCGTGCGGTAGAAGACGTTGTTCATCGCCATGATGGCCGCGGCCGACTTGGCGGCCGTGTACGCCTCCGGCGACAGGTTCGCCTTCGCCTGAGGCTCCAGCTCGCGCAGCACGCGCGGCGAACGCGACGCGATCGCGCACGCCAGCACCGTGCCCCACAGCTGCTGCTGCGGCAGGTCGGAGTTGCCGATGACCGAGCCCAGGTTCAGGCGCAGGTCCTTGGCGTAGTCCGGTACGGCGGCCTTCAGTTCATCGAGAGCCATGGAAGATCACTCACCAGCCAGCAGCGCGACCGGGTCAAGGGTGGTCTCGCCCTTGGTCCAGTTGCACGGGCACAGCTCGTCGGTCTGCAGGGCGTCGAGGACCCGCAGGACCTCCTTGGGGTTACGGCCGACGGAGCCGGCGGTCACCATGGAGAACTGGATCTCGTTGTTCTGGTCGACGATGAAGACGGCGCGCTTGGCGAAGCCGTCCTCGCCCTCGATGCCGAGGTCGCGCATCAGCTCGTGCTTCGAGTCGGCCATCATCGGGAACGGCAGGTCACGCAGGTCGTCGTGGTCCTTGCGCCAGGCGTGGTGCACGAACTCGGAGTCGCCGGAGAAGCCGAGCACCTGGGCGTCACGGTCGGCGAACTCGTCGTTCAGCTTGCCGAAGGCCGCGATCTCGGTCGGGCACACGAAGGTGAAGTCCTTGGGCCACGCGAAGATGACCTTCCACTGACCCTCGTAGGTCTTGTGGTTGATCTGCTGGAACTCATTGCCCTTCTCCAGCGAGACACAGGCGGTCAGATCGAACTCGGGGAACTTGTCACCGACAGTGAGCACACGCTCTCCTTGCAGCGAGGAGACACCCCTTTTGAGGGTGTATCCCATGGGTTGGACGCTGTTGATGTTGGCACAAGGCGCATTGATTAGTGAAATAGCTACACTGGGTCGTGTTGATCGGTGACAGCTATCAGTGACGATGGGTGAGGGATACGCGTGAGGGGTACGGCCATGGCCGGGACCAGGACGAACGGGCGGCGCCAGCCCAGCCTCGCCCAGCTGCGGGCCTTCGCCGCCGTCGCCGAGCATCTGCACTTCCGCGACGCGGCCGCCGCGATCGGCATGAGCCAGCCCGCGCTGTCCGGCGCGGTCTCCGCCCTGGAGGAGACACTCGGGGTGACCCTCCTCGAGCGTACGACCCGCAAGGTCCTGCTCTCGCCCGCCGGTGCCCGTCTCGCCGTACGCGCCAAGGCGGTGCTCGACGAGGTCGGCGCGCTGATGGAGGAGGCCGAGGCGGTACGCGCCCCGTTCACCGGGGCCCTGCGGCTCGGGGTGATCCCCACCGTCGCGCCGTATCTGCTGCCGACCGTCCTCAGGCTCGTCCACGACCGCTACCCCGACCTCGACCTCCAGGTCCACGAGGAACAGACCGCCAACCTGCTGGAGGGCCTCGCGGTCGGGCGGCTCGACCTGCTGCTGCTCGCCGTGCCCCTCGGTGTGCCCGGCATCGTCGAGCTTCCGCTGTTCGACGAGGACTTCGTGCTCGTGACCCCGCTCGACCACTGGCTCGGCGGCCGGGAGGGCATCCCGCGCGAGGCGCTGCGTGAGCTCAACCTCCTGCTGCTCGACGAGGGCCACTGCCTGCGCGACCAGGCCCTCGACATCTGCCGGGAGGCGGGCCGCGCGGACGCCCCGGTCACCACCACCGCGGCCGGCCTGTCCACCCTCGTCCAACTCGTCGCCGGCGGCCTCGGCGTGACCCTGCTGCCGCGTACCGCGGTCAAGGTCGAGACGACCCGCAGCGAGGAACTCCTCACCGGGTACTTCGCGGACCCGGCACCCACCCGGCGCGTGGCCCTCGCCATGCGGGCGGGCGCCGCGCGGGGCGCGGAGTACGAGGAGCTCGCGGACGCCCTCCGCGAGGCCCTGCGGCCGCTGCCCGTACGGGTCCTGGGCCGCGACGACCGAGCCGCGACGGCCGGCCCGAGTCCGTTGCCCGGTACGGGACTACGGCGTTTCTGAGTCCGGACACGGCGGTGGGCCCCTCCGGCCGGGAGGGGCCCACCGCCATGTCCGGGACCGCTACTCCGCGCGCAGCCCGTCCGGCCGCATCAGCCGCAGCAGCGGCGGCAGGCTCAGGGCGGTCACCAGCAGCACGACTCCCGCGCCGCTGCCGGTCATCGTCAGCAGGCTCGACCAGTCCACGCGCACCGAGACGTCCGTCATCCGCTGGAGGACGATGCCCAGAGTCAGACCGACCACCGACGCCAGTACGAGACCCAGCGCGATCGGGATCGCCGTCTGCCACAGCACCGAAAGGCTCAGCGTGCGGCGCCGGGTGCCGAAGGCGACCAGGGCGGACAGCAGCTTCTTGCGTTCGCGCAGCTGCTCCAGCTGCGAGACCAGCAGGCTCGCGCCGATCAGGAACAGCACGCAGGTCGCGCCGACGGACAGGCCGGTGCGGATGGACGCGTAGCTCGTGTCCCTCGTGGCCGACGCCCAGGTCCAGGCGTGGGCGAGCGGGTGGAGCTTCGCCGTGGTGTTGCGGACGTGTTCGTAGACGTCCGGCACCGACTGGTCGATCTGCAGAAAGGCGCTGCCCTCGATGGCGGGCACGGCCTTCGCGGGCACCGCGCCCGGGGTGAGCAGGAAGCCGCCGCGCTCGCTGTTCGTCGGGTCCTTGCGGACCCCGGCCTTCTTGATGTCCCGCGGCACCGTCCAGGGGACCTGCCTGTTCGCCACGGCCCCGCTGTAGGAGGGGTCGATGTAGATGGTGCGGCCGGGCCTGGCCAGCTTCCGTAGGTCCGTGTCGTACTCGGCGTCCGTGACGGCGAAGACGTCACCGTCGTGGCACGTCGGCAGCTTGGCCACCTCGCGCAGCGACGCGCAGTCGCCGACGGTCATCGACGTGGACAGGTCCGCGTCCTTCTTCTTGTCGCCCGTCGAGGCCGAGCCGATCGCGGTGACCCGCTGTACGCCCTTGGTCCGGGCGAGCTGCTCGCGCGCCTGGTCGAGCGGGACGTCGTACGGCAGGCGCACCTCCATCTGCGCCCGCATGACATCGTTCGTCGACGCCTTGGTGTAGTCGCCCTCGACGCCGGCGAACAGCATCTGCAGGGCGATCGCGCCGGCCACCGCCACGGCGACGCCATTGACCATGCGGGCCGCCGAGCCGCTGCTCAACTGCAGTCGTCGCACGGCGAGTTGCCATGCCACGCCACCGCTGCCCAGCCGGCCGACCACCGTCTCCACGATCCAGGGCAGCAGCGCCGTGACGCCGACCAGGAGCAGCAGGACGCCGCCGATCACCAGGTACTGGTTGAAGTTCCCGCTGGTGTTGCCCTGCCCGATCATCGGGTAGAGCATCGCGAGCCCGCCCACCGGCAGCAGCAGCCGCCACCACAGCCGACGCCGCGCGGGCTTGGCCGTACGCACCACACCGAGCGGCTCGATGACGACCCCGCGCAGTGCGAACAGGGTGACGAGCACCGCGGCGCCGGGCACCGTGACGGCGATCAGCGCGGCCAGCGCTGGAGTCGGGTTCAGATAACTCGGGAAGACGCTCTGGCCGAAGACCTCGACGGAGCCGGCGACCTCACGGGCCAGCAGGAAGAAGACCGTGCCGAAGACGAGCCCGAGCACGGCGCCCCCGAGCGCCTCGCCGGCGGCGATCCGCCGGGTCATCCGACTGTCGGAGCCGACCAGACGCAGCGCCGCGAGCCTGCGGTCGCGCCGCTCGCCGCCGAAGCGCACGGCCGCGGCGATGAAGACGCCGACCGGCATCAGCAGCACCACGAAGACGACGAGGATCAGCAGGAGCAGCACCGGGTCCAGCTTGTCGGGCGGCCCGAGCGGCTGTCCGAAGTGGTCGATGCGGGTGACCTCGGAGCCGTTGATCCGCGGGGCGAGGTCATCGGCGCCCGAGTAGAAGGAGAGTTCGGCCGAGCCGATGAGGCCGGGCTCGCCGATGGTGCCGATGACGCGGTACGGCAGCCGCTCGCGCAGGAGTTTCCCGTTGCCGGACTTCAGGAGGTCGGCCAGCGCGGGCGAGACCACCATCTCACCCGGCTTCGGCAGCTTCCGCACACCCGGCGGCAGCGGCGCCCGGGGCCCTTCGGCCTCCAGCTCCCGTCCGCGGATGGCCTTGTCGCGGTACTCGTCGTCGACGCGCGCGACCAGCAGGGTCCGGTCGGAGGCCTTCGGTATGTGTGTGTTGCCGTAGGTGATGTCCGTACGGGCCGTCTCGCGGTCGCTCCGGGCCTGCAACGCGCTCGGTATCGCGGTCGTCATCAGGAGCAGGGCCACCCCGAGCCCGACCCCGACGGCCGTGAGCACGGCCCGCATCCAGCCCTCGCGTCCGCCGGTGAAGGCGAATCTGGCCCCCATGGCCAGGTCTCTGGACCACTGACGCACCCTCATACGATGCGCTCCATGTCCCGGGACCTGCCGTCGCGTACGACGATCTCGCGGTCCGAGTACGCGGCGACCCGCGCCTCGTGCGTCACGAGTACGACGGCGGCGTTGGTGGAGCGGGCGGCCTCGGTGAACAGCTCCATCACGCGTTCGCCGTTGAAGGAGTCGAGGGCGCCGGTGGGCTCGTCGGCGAACAGCACGCGCGGGCTGGTGACGAGGGAACGGGCGACGGCGACGCGCTGCCCCTGGCCGCCGGAGACCTCACCGGGGCGCTTGCCCTGGAGGTCGTCGACCTCCAGGCGCTCCATCCACGACAGCGAGATCCGCTCGGCCTCCTTGCGGCCGGTGCCGTTCAGCCGCAGCGGCAGGGCGACGTTCTCCACGCACGTCAGCTCCGGCACGAGCTGCCCGAACTGGAACACGAACCCGAACTCGGAGCGCCGCAGGGCGCTGCGCTCGGTGTCGCTCATACCGGCCATCTCGCGCCCGTTGTAGGTGATCGAGCCGGAGTCGGGCGGCACGATGCCGGCGAGGCAGTGCAGCAGGGTCGACTTGCCGGAGCCGGAGGGGCCCATCACCGCGACGACCTCGCCGGGGTGGATCGAGAACTCGGCGCCGTCCAGAGCGGTCGTCGCACCGTACGTCTTCCGCAGATCCGTCGCGGCCAGCAGAGAACCAGCAGGAGTCATCGGGTCGTCACCGCCTCGGCGAGTTTGTCGAGGCGCGCCGCGGTGAGCTCCAGCCACCGCAGATCCGCCTCCAGATGGAAGAGGGCATGGTCGCAGATGAGCTGGTCGGCCAGATCACCCTTGCGCTTGCGGTCGGTGAGGATGCGCATCATGCGCAGATGCTCGGAGCGCTGCGTGTCGAGGATCTCGGACGCGTCGCGGTGGGTGAGCAGCGCGAGGACGACCTTGGTGTAGAGGGTCGACTGGAGATACGGCTCGGGCTTCTCCGGGGTCGCGAGCCACTGCTGCACGTCGGTGATCCCGGCGTCGGTGATCGCGTACCGCTTGCGCTCGGGGCCGCCGCCGGCCTCGATCCCGTCGACCTCGACGAGGCCGTTCTTCAGGAGGCGGGACATGGTCGAGTAGACCTGGCCGTAATGCAGCGGCCGGTCGTGACCGAACTTTTCGTCGAAGGCCCGTTTGAGGTCGTAACCGTGACAGGGCCCGGACTCGAGGAGCCCTAGGAGCGTGTGACCGATGGACATGCGGAGCACACTACACACGGTGTATACGCCGCATGTATACGCGCAGTGTCTAGGTGGTGCCGGGGCGTACGAGAGTGCAGGTGGGGCCGATTGTCACAGTTCTGCGACACGCCATCGGCCCCCTCCCCGGTGATGAGGAGGAGGCCGTTCAGGTCGAGGAGGGTCCGGGGGTGGAGCCTCCCGGGGGCCGACCCCGGCGGGGGATCGGGCCGGCTTCCCCCGGCAGGCGGCCGGCCTCCGCGAGAGCGCGCCGCAGCAGGAACTCGATCTGCGCGTTCGTGGAGCGCAACTCGTCCCCGGCCCACCGCGCCAGCGCCTCGTACACGAGCGGATCCAGCCGCAGCAGCACCTGCTTGCGCTGCTGCTGCGGCCGCCGCCCCGGCGAAGGGGTGCCCTCCGAAGGAGCCGTCACTGGTAGAGGGTGCCCGTGTTCAGGACGGGCTGCGGTGCGCGGTCCCCGCACAGCACCACCATCAGATTCGACACCATCGCCGCCTTCCGCTCGGAGTCCAGCTCCACGATGTCCCGCTCGGTGATCCGGGCGAGCGCCGCCTCGACCATCCCGACCGCGCCTTCCACGATCTGCCGCCGCGCCGCGACGACCGCCCCGGCCTGCTGTCGCTGGAGCATCGCGGAGGCGATCTCGGGAGCGTACGCGAGATGCGTGAAGCGGGACTCGATGATCCGCACGCCGGCCGCTGCCACGCGCGCGTGCAGTTCTATGGCGAGCTTCTCGGTGATTTCCTCCGCGTTGCCGCGCAGCGAGAGGCCGTCCTCGTCATGGGAGTCGTACGGGTACTCGATGGCGATGTGCCGCACCGCCGCCTCGGTCTGAGTGGCGACGAACTCCCGGAAGTCGTCCACCTCGAAGGTGGCCTGCGCGGTGTCCTCGACCTTCCAGACCATGACCGCGGCGAGCTCGATCGGGTTGCCGTAGGCGTCGTTGACCTTGAGGACGGGGGTCTCGTGGTTGCGTACGCGGGTCGAGATCTTCGTGCGCGAGGTGAAGGGGTTCACCCAGCGCAGGCCGTCCTGCCGGATCGTCCCCCGGTACCGCCCGAAGAGCTGGACGACGCGGGCCTCACCCGGCGCCACCGTGTTCAGACCGCACATCGCGAGGAAGGCCGCGATGGCGATCAGGATGCCGCCGACGATCAGTGCGGCCTTGGCGCCGGTCGCGGCGAGTGTCGTCGCGCCCGCGATCATCCCGGCGCCGAGGAGCAGTCCGACGAGCCCGAGCAGCAGCGCGAGGCCGCCACCGATGCTGTGCGCGGCGAACTCCCGCACGCGCGGTGCGGGCATCTCGGGTACGTCGGCGGCGGGTGTGGAGTCGTGCGTGGAGTCGTGCGTGGACATGGCGGTCCCCCGATTCGTACGGCATGCGGTTCGGCATGCGGTTCGCTGCGGCACGGTGTGCGTGCCGCTTAGCTTCAATCTAGCTAAGTGATATCACATTAGCCAACACGGCAACCTTCCACGCCCCAGAGCGGTCGGTTCTGATGGGGCAGGTGCTGATTCTCACGTCCGTAAAAGACGGGATCGACGGCCCTTTGTCATATCGCGCGGTGTTAGCTTTCTGAGCTGACCTGTGCGACGAACCTGTGTGACACGCGAGAAGGAAGCGGAGCGGACGGACCCATGGGACGAGCGGAAGAGAGACGAGCGCGGCAGCGCGGTGGCCGCCGCGCGGCGCCCCAGGGCTCGTCGAGGACGGCTGCCAAGAGCGCCGGCGCCGGCAAGGGCCGGATACGCAGGCTGTTCACCTGGAAGAAGATCCTCGGCACGCTGTTCGGCCTGTGCCTGCTGGGCATGGGCGCCTTCATCGTGCTCTACATGATGATCAGCGTCCCCAAGGGCAACGCGGACGCCAAGCTCCAGAGCAACGTCTACGAGTACAGCGACGGCTCGCCCCTCGCCCGCACCGGCACCCGCAACCGTGAGATCGTCGACCTCTCCGAGGTGCCCAAGGGCGTCCAGCGGACCTTCGTCGCCGCCGAGAACAAGTCCTTCTACAAGGACTCCGGCGTCGACTTCAGGGGCACGGCCCGCGGTCTGATCAACACCCTCTCCGGCAAGGGCAAGCAGGGTGGTTCGACGATCACCCAGCAGTACGTCAAGAACTTCTACCTGAGCCAGGACCAGACCGTCACGCGCAAGCTGAAGGAACTGGTCATCTCGCTGAAGGTCGACCGCCAGAAGACCAAGAGCCAGATCCTCGCGGGCTACATCAACACCAGCTACTACGGCCGCGGCGCCTACGGCATCCAGGCCGCCGCCCAGGCGTACTACCGCGTGGACGCCAAGGACCTCTCGGTAAGGCAGGGCGCGTATCTCGCCGCGCTGCTCCAGGCCCCGAACCAGTACGACTGGGCCATCGCGACGGACACCGGCAAGAAGCTGGTGAAAGACCGCTGGAACTACGTGCTGGACAACATGGTCGAGGAGCACTGGCTGGACTCCGGCAAGCGCGAGGGCATGACGTTCCCGACGCCCAAGCCCCCGAGGGCGGCGCCCGGCATGGAGGGGCAGACCGGCTATCTGGTGGACGCGGCCAACGCGGCGCTGATGAAGCAGCTCGTCGCCCAGGGCGCCGCCTCCGACCTGGGCACCGCCGAGGCGATGGTCAAGGCCGGCGGCTGGACCCTCACGCTCAACATCGACAAGAAGAAGCAGGACCAGCTGGAGGCGGCCGTCAAGGCGAAGCTGACCAGCAAGCTGAACGCGAAGAAGCGCCCGGTGGACGGCGACGTCCAGGCCGGCGCCGCGTCCGTCGACCCGAAGACGGGCAAGGTCCTCGCGCTCTACGGCGGCCAGAACTACGTCAAGCACTACCTGAACAACGCGACCCGCCGCGACTACCAGCCCGCCTCCACCTTCAAGCCGCTGATCTTCGCGGCCGCCCTGGACGAGGGAGCCAGCACGCAGGACGGCAAGGCGATCAACGCCAACACGATCTACGACGGCACGAGCAGGCGCCCCGTCCTGGACAACGGCGACAAGGTCGGGTTCGCGCCGCCCAACGAGGACAACCGCAGCTACGGAAAGGTCACCGTCCAGCGGGCCATGAACGCGTCCATCAACTCCGTCTTCGCGCAGATGGGCGTCGACGTCGGCATGGACGACGTGCTGAAGGTGGCGGGCAAGCTCGGCATGGACACCAAGGGTCTCGAGGCGGTGCCCGCGCAGACCCTCGGCTCGATGGGCGCGAGCCCGCTGGAGATGGCGGGGATCTACGCGACCCTCGACAACCACGGCAAGAAGGTCACCCCGGCCGTCGTGAGGTCGGCCGAGCACAAGGACCGTCAGGTCAAGTTCCCGGACCCGATCGGCGACCGGGTCATCACCCGCGAGGCCGCCGACACGGTCACGTCCGTGCTGACCGGCGTGGTCGACGACGGTACGGCCCAGACCTCGGTGGCCCAGGCGGCGGACCGGCGCGGCCAGCAGGTCGCGGGCAAGACCGGTACGTCCGACAGCAACAAGTCGGCCTGGTTCACCGGCTACACGCCGAACCTGGTCACCTCGGTCGGTATGTTCGGCGAGAGCGCGAAGAACCAGAGCCAGGTCACCCTGAAGGGCGCCACGGGTCTCATCCCGGGCAGCGGCCGCATCAACGGCGGCGGCTATCCGGCGCAGATCTGGGCCGCGTACACCTTCGGCGCGATGGGCAAGGTCACCAAGTTCGACCTGGAGACCACCCAGGGCGCGGCGATCGAGCCCACCGTGACGCCGACCCTCACCCAGTCGCCGAGCGACTCGCCCTCGTCGTCGCCGACGACGAAGAAGCCGACGACCACGCCGCCCAGCACGTCGACGACCCCGGCGAGCCCGTCGACCTCGCCGACGACCAAGGGGCCGAGCAACACGCCGACGGGTACGACGACGACCCCGACGGACGGACTGCCGGACGATCCGGTCAATCCGAACGACCGGAACGGTCTGAGGAACCAGAACGATCCGACGAGTCAGTGAGTCCCGGCGGCTGCCTGACATGAACCCACGAGGAGGGCGCCCGGTGATCCACCGGGCGCCCTCCCGCGTTCGTGTCCTCAGCCTCCGTTGACGTTGCTGGCGATCCGGTCGCCGATCTCCTTGTCGATGTTGCGCCAGTACTGCACCGCGCGGTCCAGGACCGGGCGCGAGACATCGGCCTTCAGATGGCCGCTGACGTTCGACACGAGCCGGTCGCGGGCCGCGTCGTCCAGGACCTGGCGCACCATCGTGCCCGGCTGGCCCCAGTCGTCGTCCTCGCGGTGCGGCTTGGTCGCCTCGCGGACCAGCTCTCCGGCCGTCTCCCAGCTCGCCGGGTCGCCGAATTGCCCGTAGTCGGCCGCGGGGCCGCCGTAGGAGTTGGGCGCGTACGGCCTCGCCGCGTTCGACGGCACGTACCGCATCGGGCCGTCCTTGGCGTACGAGTTCACCGGGGCGTGCGGCCGGTTGGGCGGCAGCTGCGCATAGTTCGGGCCGATCCGGTACCGGTGTGTGTCGGGGTACGAGAACAGCCGGCCGAGCAGCATCTTGTCCGGCGAGGGGCCGATGCCCGGCACCAGGTTGGACGGCTCGAAGGCGGCCTGCTCGATGTGGATGAAGTAGTCCTCGGGGTTCTTGTTGAGGACCATCCGGCCGACGTCGATCAGCGGGTAGTCGCCGTGCGGCCAGACCTTGGTCAGGTCGAACGGGTTGAAGCGGTAGTCCGCCGCGTCCTCGAACGGCATGATCTGGACCTTCAGGGTCCAGGTCGGCGCGTTCCCGGACTCGATCGACTCGAACAGGTCCCGGCGGTGCTTGTCGGCATCCGAACCGGCCAGCTCGTCGGCCTCCGCCTGGGTGAGGAAGTCGATGCCCTGGTCGGTCTTGAAGTGGTACTTCACCCAGAACCGCTCACCGGCGCCATTGATCCACATATAGGTGTGGGAGCTGTAGCCGTTCATGTGGCGGTACGTCTTCGGGATGCCCCGGTCGCCCATCAGCCAGGTCACCTGGTGTGCGGACTCGGGGGAGAGCGTCCAGAAGTCCCACTGCATGTCGTTGCTGCGCAGCCCGGTGACCGGGTGGCGCTTCTGCGAGCGGATGAAGTCCTGGAACTTGATCGTGTCACGGACGAAGAAGACCGGGGTGTTGTTGCCCACCATGTCGTAGTTGCCGTGCTCGGTGTAGAACTTCAGCGCGAAGCCGCGGGGGTCGCGCCAGGTGTCGGGCGAGCCCTGCTCGCCGGCGACGGTGGAGAAGCGGGCCAGCATCTCGGTGCGCTTGCCCGGCTGGAACAGGTCGGCCTTGGTGAACTGGCTGACGTCATTGGTGACTTCGAAGAATCCGTACGCGCCACTGCCCTTGGCGTGCACCACACGCTCGGGGACCCGCTCCCGGTTGAACTGGGCCATCTTCTCGATGAGGTAGTGGTCCTGGAGCAGGATCGGGCCATCGGGACCGACGGTGAGCGAGTGTTCGTCGCTCTCCACCGGAATTCCGACGTTGTTCGTGGTGTACGGAGCCTTCTGGGGTGCCTGGGTCACGAGCGTCCTCCCGTCAAAGAAGAGGGTCGTTAGGTCGCTTCGCTCACCCCAGCAGTCAACTCCGCCGACGGGACGTCGGCAACATTTGGACGGGATCCAACTTCGGTTCGGTTCTGGGCGGAGGTGATCCCGGGGCGAGACGGGACGCGTACCCCCTCAGCTCCGGTTCAACTCGAACCAGACCACCTTTCCCGTGCTCAGCCGGGTCGCGCCCCACCGCCTGGCCAGCTTGTTCACCAGGTAGAGGCCGCGTCCGCCCTCGTCCGTGGCCCGCGCCTGTCGCAGTCGCGGCAGCTGCGGCACATCGTCGCCGACCTCGCAGCGCAGCACGTCCGTACGCAGCAGCCGCAAGGTGATCGGACGGGTCGAATAGCGCACGGCATTGGTGACGACCTCGCTGACCAGGAGCTCCATGGAGTCGCTGAGCTCCTCCAGGCCCCAGCGGGACAGCGCACGGCGGGCGAGCTTGCGCGCCCGGCCCGGTGCGGTCTCCTCGGGCTCCAGGAACCAGTACGCCACATCGCTGGGCGCGATCCCGTCGAAGCGGGCGGCGAGCAGCGCGATGTCGTCGTCCCGGTCGCCGGGGCCCAGCATGTCGAGCACCTCGTCGCACAGGGCCTCGAGCGGCGGCGGATGGTCCGGGCCGGTCAGCTGGGCGGTGGCGGCGAGCTTCTCCCGCAGCTGCTCTATCCCGGTCCACACGTCGCGCAGCCGGGACTCGACCAGCCCGTCCGTGTACAGCAGCAGCGTGGCCCCGGCGGGCGCGTCCAGCTCGACCGCCTCGAAGTCCACCCCGCCTACGCCGATCGGGGCGCCCGGCGGCACCCGCAGCACCTCGGCCCGGCCGCCCAGGTGCAGCAGCACCGGCGGCGGATGGCCCGCGTTGGCGATGGTGATGCGGTGTGCGACCGGGTCGTAGACGGCGTACAGGCAGGTCGCCATGCGGTCGGTGCCCAGGCGCTGGGCCTGCTCGTCGAGGTGGTGCAGCACCTCCTGCGGCGGCAGGTCCAGCCCGGCCAGGGTCTGCGCGGTGGTCCGCAGCTGGCCCATGATCGCCGCCGAGGTCATGGAGTGGCCCATGACGTCACCGACGACGAGCGCGACCCGGCTGCCGGGCAGCGGAATGGCGTCGTACCAGTCACCGCCCACCCGCGCGGTCTCGGCGGCCGGAAGATACCTGCTGGCCAGGCGCACGCCGGTGGGCCGGGGCAGCGTCTCGGGCAGCATCGTGCGCTGGAGCTCGTCGGCGATGTACGCCTCGCGGCCGTACAGCACCGCCTTGTCGATGCCGAGCGCGCTGTGCGTGGCGAGCTGGGCGGCGACCAGCAGGTCGTCCGCCTCGAACGCCATGCGCTCGGGGCGGCGCAGGAACAGGGCGGCACCGATGACGCGGCGGCGGCCGCGCAGCGGGGCCAGGATCGCGCGCTGCCCGCTGGGCATGGGCAGATCGTCGCCGAGGAGTTCGGGCAGCGCGGCCCGGGCGGCGGGCGCGTCCGCGAAGACGGGCCGTACTCCGCGCAGCACCTCGGCGAGCGCGCCGCCCGGCCGCACCTCGCTCAGTTCGGCCGTGACCGCCGACAGCTCGGAGGCGGGCTCCGGCTGGAACGCGGTCAGGAAGCCGCCGTCGGTGTCCCGCTCCTCGGGGATGCGGTCGGTGCGCCGCAGCCGCAGCACCATGGGCCCTATGGGCCGCTCGTCGCCGACCGGCAGCGGATCGCGCAGATAGACGAGGATCGCGTCCGAGAAGGTCGGCACGGTGGCCCGGCACAGGCCCATCACGATCTCGTCGAGGTCGATGCCGCGGGCGATCCGCCGGGTCGCGGCGCCCACGAAGCGCAGCCGGTCCCCGTCGCGCCGCATCGGCATCGGGCCGCCGGGCGGCAGCCCCTGCCCGGTGCGCCGGTCCCCGCCGCCCGCTGCCGGGGCGACCCTGTCCTGCTCCCCGCCCGGCTGGGCCGGGATGCCCTCGGGAGCGGGGCGCGGGCGGTGCGCGTCGGGACCCGCGTCCGAGGGCTGCGAGTGCTCGGCGCCAGGGGTGGACGGCTTGGCGCCGCCCGCACCCGGGGGCGTGGGAGTGCCCTGGCCGCCGGACGGACCCTTGCCGCACGGTGTCGTCGTGCCCTGTCCGGTGGGTGCGTCGCCGGTGCGGGCCTGTGCGGGTAAGGCCGCCGACGACGACGGCGTCTGCAGCGGTTCCGGGGTACGCAGGAGCGCCCCGCGGGGGTCCGCGGGGGCGGAGGGCCGGCCGGCGCTCGGCTGGCGGCGCTCATGCGAGGTGGGGTGCTCCGTCACGCGTGTCGAATCCATCCGTCCGGGGCTGCGCGCCGCGCGTGCAGTTCGTCCCGCAGAAATGCCGATACCCGGAATACGTGCCCCAGGAACGGAATTCCCGCGTGGTCAGAGGCTGTTCTTGATCCGCCGTCCGGCCGCCTGGAAGCCGATCCGGTGTAGCCCTCGTACCCCTCGCTCACGTCCTGCCGCCCCTCGGTGACGTTCGGTCAAGCCCAGCACATACTGCGGGAGTTGCTGCTGCGTGTGCCCTTGCGGAGGACGATCCTACGGTTGTACCACGGGGGCGCGACAAGGGTCTCACGTCGCCATCTGCGCGGGCGTACGGTCCCAGTCCTCCGGCAGGGGCGGTACGGCCCAGGAGGGATCCGGGCGCCAGTGCTGCCAGCCGTCCGAGAACGGCGGGCCCCAGGCGCGGATCACCTCCACCGCCGAGTGTCCCGCTTTTCGCACCCGAGCGGCGAGTTCGGCGTCCATCAGACCGTCCCGCTGGGCCTGCGCGAACTCGTCCTCGTCACGCCAGCCCCAAGTGCGGTCCGGATGCACGGAGATGTCCAGGAAGTGGTCCTCGGAGTCGACCCCGCCGGCCCAACGCGTCAGCGGTTCCTCCAGGTTCACGTACCAGTTCTTGAACAGCCAGCCCGGTTCCCAGAACAGCCACACCGACCACGGCTCGCCGGGCCGCGCCAGCTTGAGCACCCCGGTGCCGAACCAGCGGTCCAGCTGCACCGTGCGCGGCTTGGTGTAACGGGACTCCAGCGGCTCGACGTGCACGGGCGTGCCGTCCGCGAGCACCGGCCGCATGCATTCGGTGCCGGGTGCCAGCCACACCGCGAGCAGTTCGTCGTCGTCCCGTACGACGGTCACGGGCCGCGCGATGTGGAAGTGCTCGCCGGCGTTCTCCCGGTAGCGCCACAGGATATGGCTGCCCGGGGCCCAGTGCGCCGTCGAACCGTCCGCTTTCACTCGTCTCACCGCTCCACCGTCTGCCATGAACAGATATTAGGTGCCACAGGCATACGACGCTGCGATGCCCGTCACGGTTCACGCCATGACCCGGCGTCCGCGCGGCGACGGGACACACCCGGGTCACGGTGGTGAGCCCCGTCAGGGGTGCGTCATCCGCAGGACGTCGAGCGCCTCGTCGAGCTGCTCCAGGGTGAGGTCGCCACGGTCCACGTATCCGCTCTCCAGGACGACCTGACGGATCGTCTGCCGCTCGGCGAGGGCCTTCTTGGCGACCTTCGCGGCCTCCTCGTACCCGATGTACTTGTTCAGCGGGGTGACGACGGACGGTGACGACTCGGCGTACTCACGGGCCCGGTCGCGATGGGCGACGATCCCGTCGACGGTGCGGTCGGCCAGCAGCCGGGAGACATGGGCGAGCAGCCGGACGGACTCCAGCACGTTCTTCGCGATGACGGGCAGCATCACATTGAGTTCGAAGTTGCCGGCGGCTCCGGCGGCGGCGACGGTCGCGTCGTTGCCCGTCACCTGTGCGGCGACCATCAGCACGGCCTCGGGAATCACGGGATTCACCTTGCCGGGCATGATCGAGGACCCCGGCTGAAGGTCGGGCAGGCTGATCTCGGAGAGCCCGGTACGCGGCCCCGAAGCCATCCACCGCAGATCGTTCGCGATCTTCGTCAGTCCTACGGCGATGGTCCGCAACTGCCCGCTGGTCTCGACGATCCCGTCCCGCGCACCCTGCGCCTCGAAGTGGTCGCGCGCCTCGGTGAGCGGCAGCCCGGTGACGCGGGCGACCTCGGCGATGACGGCGGCGGAGAAGCCCGGCGGGGTGTTGATCCCGGTCCCGACCGCGGTGCCCCCGAGGGGCAGTTCGGCGAGCCGCGGCAGGGAGGCGGCCAGCCGCTCGACGCCGTACCGCACCTGGGCCGCGTATCCGCCGAACTCCTGCCCCAGGGTCACGGGCGTCGCGTCCATGAGATGCGTACGCCCGGCCTTCACGACGTCCGCGAACTCCTCGGACTTGCGGCCCAGCGCGGCGGCCAGGTGCTCCAGGGCGGGTACCAGATCGCGGGTGACGGCGGCGGTGGCCGCGATGTGAATGCTGGACGGGAACACGTCGTTCGACGACTGCGACGCGTTCACGTGGTCATTGGGGTGTACGTCCCTGCCGAGCCGTTCGGTCGCGAGCGTGGCGATGACCTCGTTGGCGTTCATGTTGGACGAGGTCCCGGAGCCGGTCTGGAACACGTCCACGGGGAAGTGCTCGTCCCAACGCCCCTCCGCGACCTCGGCGGCCGCCTCCTGAATGGCCTCGGCGACGTCCTTGTCGAGCACGCCCAACTCGGCGTTCACCTTGGCGGCGGCTCCCTTGATCCGGGCGAGGGCCTCGATGTGCGCCCGCTCGAGCCGCTGCCCGGAGATGGGGAAGTTCTCCACGGCACGCTGGGTCTGGGCCCGCCACTTGGCGTCCGCGGGGACACGGACCTCACCCATGGAGTCGTGCTCGACACGGTAGTTCTGCTTGTCGTCCTCGTCGGTCATCGACGATCACCTCCACCTGACACAGCACTTCCGACGGGCCCACTGTTCCCCGCGGGAGCGTCCGGTACCTAGCGCGCGCGCAGGTGTTCGTCCAGGCGGCCCAGTTCGTCCAGCAGGGCGTCGTCCGCCCGCCAGGCGGCGGGCCTGCGCGGGGCGGTGACGGCGAAGCCGGCCGGCGCCGGGTCCGACGGCTTCGCCCCGGGACGGTTCTGGAGGTAGGCGATGGAGGCCCGGACGGCCTGCCGGTCCAGCTTCTCGGCGTCCATGCCGGGAATGCCGCGGATGCGCCGCACGTACTCGGCCGCCTCACCGGTGTCCCGCAGCGAGAACATGGCCTCGACGAAGGCGGCACCGCCCCTGGAGCCCCGCAGGACGGCACGCTGCACCCGGCGGTGCGCCCGGAACTCACGGACCAGGCCGATCACCACGACCAGGGGGAAATAGCCGGTGAGCAGGCCCAGCAGGACGAGCGCCAGGATGTGTCCGGTGTGTCCTCCCGCGTAGTAGAGCAGGGCGAAGGTGCCCCAGACGGGGGAGGTGAACACCGCCATCTTGAGCAGGCCCCACAGCGAGTCCCAGGCGAACCTCGCCCAGGTCTGCCGGGACAGCGCACGCGCCGGATGGTCCGGGAGGCGCATCGTGTCGGGAACGACCAGAACCAGCCTGATCGCGCTCAACTCGCGGGACGAGCGCCCTTGGCGGACCGCGTACAGCAGGCTGGGGCCCCACAGGAGCGCACAGACGCTCAGCGGCGCGTAGAGCGTGATCTCCAGCAGGCCCCACGTCGTATGGCCCTCGGTGATCTCGTAGAAGCCCAGGGCCACCTGAAGGGCCGCCTGCAAGCCGGCGATCATCACCAGGCTGCCCAGCAGGACGTCGGTCTCCAGGACGTCCATCTCCACGCCGACCGTGCGGTTGACGACCCGTTCGAAGAACAGCCGCGTCCGGCTCTTTCCGACGCCGTAGGACAGGGGCTGGGTGGACTGGAACCACCAGAAGAAGAAGAGCGGCACGGCGTACCACCACAGCAGCTGGTCCCGCAGACGCCACCAGTACGCACCCGGTGCCGCCATGGCCACCAGGGCGTGCAGGACGCAGATGACGGCGACCGCCTTCGGCGACCAGCTGATGATCCGGCGCACCCGGACCAGGTCGTCGTCCCCGTGCAGGCGCCGCAGGTCGACGTCGACGGCGTGGGACTCCGTGGCGAGCGACCGCTCGCTGAGCATGGTGATCAGCAGCCGGCGGATGGACCGGCGGATGCCGGGGGTCAGGGCGGGCAACGTGGCGCAGTCGCGCAGCGCCGTGGTGCGGATCCAGCCGCTGCCACCGGCGAACGCGCGGTCGATGTACCGCTCGCGGACCGGCTCCGGCAGCAGGGGCAGACAGTCGACGGCGAACTTGCGGTCACTGACGCTGCCGCGCCTCCAGGCGGCATCCACCAGTGCCTGGACCAGCCCCTCGATCTCCGCCCGGGGCCACTGCGACTGGCCGTGGTAGGCGGCGGTCAGCAGCTCCAGGCAGTGCACGGCCATCGGGGACCAGGCGAAGGGGGTGAGCAGCGGGGGAGGGTTGGCGCCCTCCTCGCCGACCAACTCCCCGTACGACGACCACGTGAACTCCTCGGCGATGGGTACGTACTCTCTTCGGCTCGCCTCCTCCATGGCCCGGTAGCGGCCCCACTCGGCGGTCAGCACCCCGGCCAGCTCCGCCATCAGGGGGCCGGTGATCTCCGGGGAACCGTCCTGGAGCACGGTCACGGCCGTCTCGCGCCAGCGGCCGTTGGTCACCAGCTCGAAGGGCGCGACCGCGGAGGGACGCGACGCGACGTGGCGGCTCGCGAAGTACTGCTGTACGCGGCGGTGGCCGAAGAACACCCGGCGGCCGGCATGCCGGCCCTCCGGCGCGGAGACGAGGAGCCTGGACGCCGGCACGACGCGCAGCAGCAGCTCGCGTACGGCGGCGTCGTCACCCGCCTCCCGCACGATCTCCTCCCCGTACTCCCGTTCGCTCACCGAGAGCCCGCCGTCCGTCGACGTCAGCCGGAAGGCGAACCGCGCGAGGAAGTCCTCGACCCGCCGCAGTTCACCGGTGTCGCGGGCCGTCTCCACGGCCGCGTGCAGGCGCTGCGACACATACTCCTCGAACACGGCGCTCGGGCGCTCCGGAAGAGTGTGCCGCGCCTCCACATAGCTCGCGAGAAGCTTCAGGCTGAGCGGATTCTGGAGCTCCGTCACGAACCCGTGCCGCGGGTCGGTGAGGAGGGGCTGGACGAGACCGATGTCCTCGCGGCCGAGCCCGAGACCGCGCAGGAAGGACTCCTGCTGCTCCGACGACAGTCCCAGGATGTGCAGCCGGGTCCAGCCCGCGGCGCGCGGCCCCTTGTACTCCCGGGAGGCCACGACGCACCTTCCGCCGCCCCCGACGAGTTCGATGACCGTCTGGACGTAGGGCGACACCGCCTTGTCCACGGTCGCACTGCCGAGGACCGCGGGGATCTCGTCGAAGGAGTCGAGCAACAGGGTCACCCGGCGTCTGCGCAGATCCTCGGTGAAGCAGTGGGCGAAGTAGGAGGCGATCTCGATGCTTCCCCTGGGGCCCGTCTGCTGGGCGATGTACTTCCGCAGCACATCGGTGTTGATCTCGTCCGGCTTCGCCCTCAGTTCCCGCAGGTTGACGTAGATGGGCAGGGGCAGGTCCGGATTCCGTCCGGACACGATCTGCCGGAGTCCTTCCACGGCGTGCTGCCACATGGCGACGCTCTTGCCGGCGCCGGGGGCGCCCTGGAGCAGGATGAGATCCGTTTCGGGGCGGGCCAGCACCTGGGTGAGGGGCCGGGTGGCGTACCGTCCCCGCCTGCGCCACAGGCTGCGGTGGCCCGCGGCCGGGTATCCGTCCACGTCCTCGACGATGGCGGTCAGCTCGACCAGTTTGTGGTCCAGCCAGTGGGTCTCGTCGAGTGTGGACGTCAGCTTGCCCAGCAGCACTCTCGCGAGGGCCTTGCGGAACGCGGGCCCGTCGGCGGGGGCGGGAGACCCGGACGGGTCCGGGGCCGGCGCGGGTGTCTCGTTGACCATGACCCGGCGGTCGACGAACGAGATCTCCTTCGCCATGTAGACCGAGTCGACGGCCCAGTCGGGCTGATGGGTGACGGCGGCGTCCACGGCGCCCGGCAGGTTGACCCTGGCCTCCCGCTCACCGGGGGCGCCGTCGGGGGCGCCGGCCGGGTCCTCGGGACCTGTGATGTCGAAGCCTGACATGGCACGGGCCGATCAGAGGTGGTGCCCGACCCACTGGGCCATGGTGTCGAGGGAGGTGCCGAGTTCGGAGGCCGCCGCGGTCGCCGTGCCGAGCGCGCGCAGCCGGTTCGCGACCCTCGTCAGCCGGCCGGCGACGATGTCGTCACCGGGCGACGGGCCGTCTCCGGTGGCGTCTTCGCCGCTCGCGGCGTCGTCGGTGGCGGCGTCGGTGGCGTGTTCGCCGGCGTGGGTGTCCGCGGCCAGTGCCGCCTGGGCCAGCTCCGCGTCCATGGCCGCGAGATCGGCGCCGGGAACGTCCTCCAGGGCCCGTATACGTGACCGCAGTTCGTTCAGCGCCTCGGCGAACTCCTGGGGGGAGCTCCGGTCGGTGAGGCGGAGATCGCCCGCGATGTTGTAGACCTTGCCGACATTCCACCCGGACTGATTGAAGACCATGTCCCGCTCCCCCATGGCTGCGCCGACCCCCTGTATGACCCTCCATCAGGATATGTCCGGGGCATGTCCGTTGACATCGCCCAAGACGGGATGTTTTCCAACTAACCGAATGGCATTGCAATTTGTTCATTTGTGTCGGAACGGGAGCGCACGAGGGCCCTGGCCGACACGCCGGCCAGGGCCCTCCTCGGTACGGAACCGGCTACGCCAGCCCCGGCCCCCGTACCGGAATGCTCGTGAACGTCGGTGCGGGTGCGGGGTCCTTGAAGAAGTCGTTGCCCTTGTCGTCGACCACGACGAACGCCGGGAAGTCCTCGACCTCGATCTTCCAGACGGCCTCCATGCCGAGCTCCTCGTACTCGACGACCTCGACCTTCTTGATGCAGTCCTGGGCCAGGCGCGCGGCCGGGCCGCCGATCGAGCCGAGGTAGAAGCCGCCGTGCGCCTCGCACGCGTTCGTGACCTGCGCCGAGCGGTTGCCCTTCGCCAGCATCACCTTGGAGCCGCCCGCCGCCTGGAACTGCTCGACGTAGGAGTCCATACGGCCGGCCGTGGTCGGGCCGAAGGAGCCGGACGCGTAGCCCTCGGGGGTCTTGGCGGGACCCGCGTAGTACACCGGGTGGTCCTTCAGGTACTGCGGCATCTCCTCGCCCGCGTCCAGCCGCTCCTTGATCTTGGCGTGCGCGATGTCGCGCGCCACGACCAGCGGGCCGGACAGGGACAGCCGGGTCTTCACCGGGTACTTCGTGAGTTCCGCGAGGATGTCGTCCATCGGCTGGTTGAGGTCGATCCTGACGACGTCACCCGACTCGTCCAGGTGGTCGTCCGTGGTCTCCGGCAGGAAGCGCGCCGGGTCCGTCTCCAGCTGCTCCAGGAAGACGCCCTCGGCGGTGATCTTCGCGACGGCCTGGCGGTCGGCCGAGCAGGACACGGCGATCGCGACGGGGCAGGACGCGCCGTGCCGGGGGAGCCGGACGACGCGGACGTCGTGGCAGAAGTACTTGCCGCCGAACTGCGCGCCGATGCCGATCTTCTGCGTCAGCTCGAAGACCTTCTCCTCGAGGTCCTTGTCGCGGAAGCCGTGGCCCAGCTCCGAGCCCTCCGCCGGAATCTCGTCCAGGTAGTGCGCGGAGGCGTACTTCGCGGTCTTCAGGGCGTACTCGGCGCTCGTGCCGCCGACCACGATCGCCAGGTGGTACGGCGGGCAGGCCGCCGTGCCGAGCGAGCGGATCTTCTCCTCCAGGAACTTCATCATCGAGCCCTCGTTGAGGACCGCCTTCGTCTCCTGGTAGAGGAAGGACTTGTTGGCCGAGCCGCCGCCCTTGGCCATGAAGAGGAACTTGTACGCGCCGCCGTCCGTCGCGTACAGCTCGATCTGCGCCGGCAGGTTCGAGCCGGTGTTCTTCTCCTCCCACATGGTGAGCGGAGCCATCTGCGAGTAGCGCAGGTTCAGGTTCTTGTACGCGTCGTAGATGCCGCGGCTGAGGGCCGACTCGTCGCCGCCCTCCGTGAGGACGTTCTGTCCGCGCTTGCCCATGACGATCGCCGTGCCGGTGTCCTGGCACATGGGGAGCACGCCCGCGGCCGCGATGTTCGCGTTCTTCAGCAGGTCGAGGGCGACGAACTTGTCGTTGCCCGACGCCTCGGGGTCGTCGATGATGCGGCGCAGCTGCGCGAGGTGGGCGGGGCGCAGGTAGTGCTGGATGTCGTGGATGGCCTCCTCGGCGAGCTTGCGCAGCGCCTCCGGCTCGACCTTGAGGAACGTCCGCCCGTCGGCCTCGAAGGTGGAGACACCCTCGGAGGTCACCAGCCGGTACGGGGTGGTGTCCTCTCCCTGGGGGAGCAGATCGGTGTACGCGAACTCAGGCATCTCGCCCATTCCTCACTCGACAGACAGCGGCTGGCCTCCGTTGGCAGCGTCCACCAGCGTAGGACCTGGCGCGGACACCGAGCTTGTGAGGTAAGGCTCAGTTCGGCGAGGAAAGGGTTTCCAAAGGGTTTTCCACAGGCGCTCACGAGGGGTAGTCGCGATCTATCGCGTTTGGGTACGCTGCTGCCGTGGACCTTCAGAAGCAGACTGAACTCCGGCAGCAGCAGAGCGAACTGCGGGCCTCGGACGCCGATCGCGACCGGATCGCGGACATCCTGCGCGAAGCCCTCGCCGAGGGCCGCCTCACCGCCGAGGAGCACGCCGAGCGCGTCGAGGAGGTCTACCGCGCCAGGACCGTCGGCGAGCTGGAGCCTCTGGTGCGGGACCTGCCCGCCGCCCACCCGCTTCGCGCGACCCCGGCATACGCCCCGGCGCCGAACCGCCCCACGGCCGGCGCGATACCCGTCGAGCCCGACGAGAACGTGGTGGCGGTGTTCAGCGCGGCCATGCGCAAGGGCCGCTGGCGTGCCGGACGTCGGATGCACGCGTACGCGATCTTCGGCAGCGTCGAGATCGACCTCAGCGAGGCGATCTTCGAGTACCAGCAGGTCGTGATCAAGGTGATCTCGGTCTTCGGCAACGTGGAGATCCGCGTCCCGGAGAACGTCTCGCTGCGCGGCACCGGCGGCGGTGTGCTCGGCAACTTCGAGGTGAGCACGCTGGATTCGGGCGACGCCGACGCCCCCGTGGTCTACGTGGACGGACTGGCCATACTCGGAAACGTCGAGGCAAGGCCCAAGCGGGGCAAGTTGGTCGCGGACATCCTCGACCGTGTGTCGGACCGCGTGACGCGCAAGCTCGACCACGGTTTGCGCAAACACCTGGACCGTTGACGCTTGTGAACTCGGTCGCGTCCGCGGCGAGGAGGGCGGGCCTGGAGGGTGCGGTTCCGGCCGGGCGGGCCGCCCGAAGGCCAGCGGTTGGGAACACAGTGCATAGGCCCGCGCACAGCGGGTAGGCCTTGCTGCATCGTCTCTCGCTCGCGAAGCCGTCGTCAGGAGTAGACCGTGCTGCAACCGCCGCATCAGTCCCTGCAGGTCGCTGCCGTTCCGGCCCAGCGGGCGCCAGTGCGGGACCGGGATCAGGACGCCCCATGGCACACGGAGGCCGTGTGCCGGCGTGACGAGGCCGGACTGTTCTTCGCACCCTCCAAGGAACCCACCGCGGCCAGGCTGTCCCGGGAGGAGGCGGCCAAGCGGGTCTGCGCGCGCTGCCCCGTGATGGTCGAGTGCCGGGAGCACGCGCTGCTTCAGCCCGAGCCGTACGGCGTGTGGGGCGGCCTCACCGCCGCCGAGCGCCGTGTGGTGCTGGCCCGGCGCAGGCGCCGTGACGTCGAGCTGAAGAAGGCCGCGCGGGGGACGATAGCGGCGGCGGGATAGCCGGTACGTACGGGAGCGGGGCACCCCTTCCGCACAAGGGGTGCCCCGCTCCCGTACGAGGGCCGGCTTCCGCGACCTGACGTCCGAGGCCGGCCTCGGAGGACCGGCCTCGGGATCCGTCTCCGTGACCTACTTCGCGCGGTCGAAGTCGATCTGGCTGTACGCGCGCAGCTTGCTCAACCGGTGCTCGGACCTGATCTGACGGACCGTGCCGGACTTGGAGCGCATCACGATCGACTCGGTCGTGGCTGTCTCGGCGCGGTAGCGCACGCCGCGCAGCAGTTCGCCGTCGGTGATGCCGGTCGCGACGAAGAAGACGTTCTCGCCGGAGACCAGGTCGTCGGTGAACAGCACGCGGTCGAGGTCGTGGCCCGCGTCGACCGCCCGCTGCCGCTCCTCGTCGTCCTTGGGCCACAGCTTGCCCTGGATGGTGCCGCCCAGGCACTTCACGGCGCAGGCCGAGATGATGCCCTCGGGCGTACCGCCGATGCCGAGCAGCAGGTCGATGCCGGTGCCCTCGCGCAGGGCCAGGATGGAGCCCGCGACATCACCGTCGGAGATCAGCTTGATGCGCGCGCCGGTCTCCCGGATCTCCTTGATGATGCCGTCGTGGCGCGGCCGGTCGAGGATGACGACGGTGACGTCCTCGGGCATGGAGCGCTTGGCCTTGGCCACCCGGCGGATGTTCACCGAGACCGGGGCGTTGATGTCGACGAAGTCGGCGGCCTCGGGCCCGGTGACCAGCTTGTCCATGTAGAACACCGCGGACGGGTCGAACATGGTGCCGCGGTCGGCGGCCGCCAGTACGGCGATCGCGTTGGTCATGCCCTTCGCGGTGAGCGTGGTTCCGTCGATCGGGTCGACGGCGATGTCGCACTCGGGGCCGGTCCCGTCGCCGACGCGCTCCCCGTTGAAGAGCATCGGGGCCTCGTCCTTCTCCCCTTCGCCGATGACGACGACGCCGTTCATCGACACGGTGGAGACGAGGGTCCGCATGGCGCGGACGGCCGCGCCGTCGGCGCCGTTCTTGTCCCCGCGGCCGACCCAGCGGCCCGCGGCCATCGCGGCGGCCTCGGTGACCCGGACAAGCTCCAGGGCGAGGTTCCGGTCGGGTGCCTCGGAGGGGACCTCTAGTTCGGACGGCAGCTGATGATTCTCGGTCATCGGAGCGCACCTTTCTGATACGACGACGGCCGGATGAGCGTAATGGTCACAACTCTATCGCCAGACCGACAAAATGAGCAGGGGGCCCCACGGATGAGCGGACCCCTGTACCTGCGACGATAGGGGCGTGGCAGGTACGAACGGTAAGCAGAAGACGGTCCGGGACATGATCCTCTCCCTGGGCCTGATCGGGCTGATGGCCGCAGTCATCTACATCTTCATCCCGCACGACGACTCCCCGCATGAGCCTCCGCGGGTCGACTACCGTGTCGAACTGCTGACGGCGCGCCGCGCGGCGTCCTACCCGGTCGCGGCGCCCGAAGGTCTGTCCGGCTCGTGGAAGGCGACGTCGGTGCGGTACGCGGGCGACGCCTTCGAGGCCTGGCATCTCGGGTTCCACGGTCCCGACGGTGCATACGTGGCGATCGAGCAGTCGACTCAGAAGGCGTCCGCGTTCATCGACTCGGCCAGTCAGGGCGCGAGGAAGACGGACGCCACCCAGCGCATCGGCGACCGGACGTGGCAGCGGTACAAGGGTGAGCGGTACGACGCCCTCGTGCTCGAGGAAAAGGGCGCCACGACCGTGGTGACCGGCTCGGCGTCGTTCGCGGAGCTGACGACGATGGCTCAGGCGCTGAAGACGGCGTGAGCGGTCGCCGCTGAACGCGGCGTGAGCCGCTCCGCGGGATGTGAAAGCCGAACAGTCGCTGGGTACGAAGGCCGAACAGTCGCTGGGTACGAAGGCCGAACAGTCGCTGGGTACGAAGGCTGAATACGTGAAGGGGCCCCCGGTGTGACCGGGGGCCCCTTCACGTATGCGTTCGGCTCAGACTCGTTCGGCCGTTTCGGCTCAGACCGTGGTGACGACCTGGTCGAACTCCAGGCGCGGGGAGCGCGGGAACCAGGCGTCCTCGCCCGGCTTGCCGATGTTGACCACCATCAGCGGGGTGTGGTCGTCGTCGAGGAACTCCTTCTGGACGCCCGCGAAGTCGAGACCGGTCATCGGGCCGGCGGCGAGGCCCGCGGCACGGACGCCGATGATGAAGTACGCGGCCTGCAGAGCGGCGTTCAGCGCGGCGGCCCCCTCACGGGCCGGGCGCTCCGCGAAGAAGACGTCCTTGGCCTGCGGGAAGTGCGGGAAGAGGGCCGGCAGCTCCTCGTGGAACTCGTTGTCCGCGGAGAGGATCGCGACCAGCGGGGCGGTGGCGGTCTTGGGCTGGTTGCCCTCGGCCATGTGCTGCACGAGGCGCTCGCGGGCCTCGGCGGAGCGGACCAGGGTGATGCGCAGCGGCGACTGGTTGAAGGCGGTCGGGCCGTACTTGACCAGGTCGTAGATCGCCTGCACCTGCTCGTCGGTCACGGGCTCGTCGGAGAACGTGTTGGCGGTGCGGGCCTCGCGGAAGAGCAGGTCCTGGGCGGCGGGGTCAAGGACGAGAGACATGGTGAACCTTCTCGGGAAGTGCGGTGGATCCGGGGATCGGCTGGCGACTTCGACAGTACGCAGAAGAAGTTCAAGGTTCAATCAAAGTGGGCCCATGGTGATCGGCTTCACAGTGCAAGGGGGTGGCCGAAGGGCCGATGGGTGTGAGTGACGAGTGCGCCGCACCTGGGCGACAGGCGAGCGGGCGGCACCCGGCGATCTCACGGGTGGGGGTGGGGGTGGAGGTGGGCGTGGGTGCGGGCGTGGCTCACCGGCCGTGGGGTCACCACTGGCGCCGGCTCACCGGCCGTGGGGCACCGCTGGCCCGGCTCACCCGCCGTGGATCACCACTGGCCCGGCTCACCCGCCATGGATCACCACTGGCCCGGCTCATTCCGAGTCGTCGCCCGCGTTCTCTTCCTCCGCCAGCGCCGCGTCCAGCCGCTTGCGCGCGCCCTCCAGCCAGGTCCGGCACACCTTGGCCAGCTCCTCGCCCCGCTCCCACAGGGCGAGCGACTCCTCCAGGGTCGTGCCCCCCGCCTCCAGGCGGCGTACGACCTCGATCAACTCGTCCCGCGCCTGCTCGTACCCGAGCGCCGTCGCGTTCGCCGTCTCGTCCGTCCTGCTGGTCATGCGCCCACCCTAAACATCGACTCGTACCGTGAACTCACCCTCGGCGACCCGCGCCCGCAGCACCTCGTCCGCCGTCACCTCGTCCGGCGCCCGGACCGCATGGCCGTCGGCTCGCTGGAGCACCGCGTACCCCCGCTTCAGGGTCGCGGCCGGTGACAGTGCCACCACGCGCGCGTGGGTGTGCGACAGCTCCGAATCGGCGCGGTCCAGCAGATGTCCGAGCGTGCGCCGGCCACGGTCGAGCAGGGAGGCGACCTGGTCCGCCCGCTCGTCGACCATCCGGTGCGGATCCTCTATCGACGGGCGGGCCAGCGTGTGCGCGAGCCCCCGCTCCTCCCGCTCGATGACCGACCGCACGCACCGCCGCGCCCGGTCCCGCAGCGCCCGCACCCGCTCGACCTCCTCGCCGACGTCCGGCACGACCTTCTTGGCCGCGTCGGTCGGGGTGGAGGCGCGCAGGTCGGCCACGTAGTCGAGGAGCGGGGTGTCGGGTTCGTGACCGATGGCCGACACGACCGGCGTACGGCAGGCCGCCACCGCTCGGACGAGCTGCTCGTCGGAGAACGGCAGCAGGTCCTCCACGCTGCCGCCGCCGCGCGCGACGATGATCACGTCCACGTCGTCGCGCGCGTCCAGCTCCTTCACCGCCTGGACGACCTGCGGCACGGCGTGCACGCCCTGCACCGCCACGTTGCGCACCTCGAAGCGGACGGCGGGCCAGCGGTGCCGCGCGTTCTCCAGGACGTCGCGCTCGGCCGCCGAGGCGCGCCCGCACACGAGCCCGATGAGCTGCGGCAGGAAAGGCAGGGCCTTCTTGCGCTCGGTGACGAACAGGCCCTCGCCGGCGAGGCTCTTCTTCAACTGCTCAAGACGGGCGAGGAGTTCACCGACCCCGATGGGCCTGATCTCGGCGGCCCGCAGTGACAGCTGCCCCCGTGGCGCGTACCACTCGGGCTTCGCGTGTACGACCACCCGGGCGCCCTCGCTCACCACGTCCGCCACCGCGTCGAACACCTGTCGGTAGCAGGTGACGCCGACCGAGATGTCGTACGACGGGTCGCGCAGGGTCATGAAGACGACGCCCGCGCCCGGGCGCCGCGACAGCTGGGTGATCTGCCCCTCGACCCACACCGCGCCGAGCCGGTCGATCCACCCCCCGATGAGCCGCGACACCTCACCTACGGGCAGAGGCGTTTCCGCGGACGTGTTCGCAGCCATGCGCCGAGCGTAGTGGGCGCCTGTGACAACGCGGCCCATGCCGGGTCGGTGCCCGGTGCCGTCCTCAAGCGCCGAACCGCCGGCACCGCGAGCACCGCAAGCAGCGCGAGCGCGGTCCGCGGGCCGGATGTGTCGGACGTATCGGATGTATCGGGTATCCAGGCCTCCCAAGGGTGGCGCCCGGCCCCGCGCCTCTCCCGGTGCCTCCGCCGCCTCCCCATGGAGGCGATCTTCGGCCCGCCGGGTGCGGCCTTACGATGGTTTCCATGACTGCTTCGTCTGGCCGCCGTGTCCTGCTCGCCGCCCCCCGTGGCTACTGCGCGGGCGTCGACCGTGCCGTGATCGCCGTCGAGAAGGCCCTCGAGCAGTACGGGGCCCCGATCTACGTCCGCCACGAGATCGTCCACAACAAGTACGTGGTGCAGACCCTGGAGCGGAAGGGCGCGATCTTCGTCGAACGGACGGCGGAGGTTCCCGAGGGGGCCATCGTCATGTTCTCGGCGCACGGCGTGGCGCCGGTCGTCCACGAAGAGGCGGCCCGCGGCAAGCTCGCCACGATCGACGCGACCTGCCCGCTGGTCACCAAGGTCCACAAGGAAGCCGTCCGCTTCGCCAACGAGGACTTCGACATCCTCCTCATCGGGCACGAGGGCCACGAGGAGGTCATCGGCACCTCCGGCGAGGCGCCCGAGCACATCACCCTCGTGGACGGCCCCGGGGACGTCGCCAAGGTAGAGGTCCGCGACCCGTCCAAGGTCGTCTGGCTCTCCCAGACCACCCTGTCGGTCGACGAGACGATGGAGACGGTCGACGCCCTCAAGGAGAAGTTCCCCCAGCTCATCTCCCCGCCCAGCGACGACATCTGCTACGCCACGCAGAACCGCCAGCTCGCCGTGAAGCAGATGGGCGAGGAGGCCGACCTGGTCATCGTGGTCGGCTCGCGCAACTCCTCCAACTCCGTTCGCCTCGTCGAGGTCGCCAAGCTCGCGGGCGCGCGTGACGCGTACCTCGTGGACTTCGCCGACGAGATCGACGAGGCGTGGCTGGAGGGCGTGTCGACGGTCGGTGTCACGTCGGGTGCCTCCGTGCCGGAGATCCTCGTCGAGCAGGTCCTGGAGTGGCTGTCGCAGCGCGGCTTCGAGGACGTCGAGATCGTCAAGGCGGCCGAGGAGTCCATCACCTTCTCGCTCCCCAAGGAGCTGCGCCGCGACCTGCGCGCGGAGGCGGCGGCCCTGGTGGAGCAGCGGACGGGCAACGGCCCCTCGGCGGAGTGACTGTCCGTCGTACGCCGTAACGTAGAGCCATGCAGATCTTCGGTGTGGACATCGGTGGATCCGGGACCAAGGGCGCTCCCGTGGACCTGGACAGGGGCGAGCTGACGGAGGAGCGCTTCAAGGTGCTGACTCCGCACCCGGCGACGCCGGACGCGGTGGCCGACGGCGTGAAGGAGGTCGTCGGCCACTTCGGCTGGACGGGCCCGGTCGGGATCACGTTCCCGGGAGTGGTCACCGGCGGTGCCACGATCCGTACGGCGGCCAATGTGGACAAGAGCTGGATCGACACGGACGCGCGCGCCCTGCTGAGCGACCGGCTGGGCGGGCGCCCGGTGACGGTGCTGAACGACGCGGACGCGGCGGGTGTGGCCGAGATGCAGTTCGGCGCGGGGCGCGACCGCCAGGGCACGGTCCTCGTCCTCACGTTCGGCACGGGGATCGGCAGCGCCCTGTTCGTCGACGGCGCCCTCGTCCCGAACACGGAGCTGGGCCACCTCGAGCTGCACGGCCACGACGCGGAGAAGCGTGCCTCGACGAAGGTCAAAGAGGACAACGACATGTCGTGGGAGCACTGGGCGCACCGCGTCCAGAAGTACCTCGCGCACGTGGAGATGCTCTTCTCTCCGGAGCTGTTCATCATCGGCGGCGGAGTCAGCCGCAAGTCGCACAAGTTCCTGCCCCTGATCGAGGGAATCAAGGCGGAGATCGTCCCGGCGGCGCTTCAGAACAACGCGGGGATCGTGGGCGCGGCGATGACGGCGGCGAAGAGCGCGTAGGCCGGCGGGGCCCGCTCCGGGCCCGGCTCCCGGCCGGGTCCGGGCCGCTCCGGGCGGGGACCGGGGCGGGCCCGCGGGACCGACGGCGGGCGCGGGGCGCGCAGCTCTCAGCCGACCGGCCGGGACGGGCAGGTGGGCACAGTCCGGTCAGGCCGGTGGGCCTGGCCCGGTCAGGCCGGTGGGGCACAGCCCGGTCAGGCCGGTCGGCGGCGCTGCGCGGCTCGGCGGCTCATCTGGCGGATCTTGCGCACCGCCGTGATGACACCCGCGACCAGCGTGCCGCCGTACAGCCAGCCCGCCTGCGTGGCGAGCGCGGTGACCAGGCCCATCAGGCGCCCCCCGAACCCCCCGCTGCTGTCGGCGAGGGGCAGCAGTCCGAAGGCGAACGCGAGGGGCACCACCACCGGCGCGGTCAGCAGGTCGCCCCGCCGCACCCACCACGCGGTCAGCGCGCACACCGGCAGGAACAGCACCCCGTACACCGCGAGCGACGCCCCGAACAGCAGTTGGTCGACACACGCCAGGGCGAACATCACCGCCCCGCAGAACAACCCCCCGCCGAGCCCTGTGAGCCGCGGGTTCGGCATCCGCCGTACCGCCTGGACCAGCGGCGAAGCAGACCGGCGCGGCGGAACGGACCGGCGTGGCGGAACGGACCGACCCGGCGGAACGGACCGACCCGGAGCAGGCGGACGGCGACCCGCGCCGGCGACGGCGCCGCCGCCCGGACCGCGCCCGCGCGTCGGCCGGCCGTCGGCGGCCTCACCGTTCCCGTCGGGCCGCCCGCCAGGCCGTTCGTCGGGCCTGCCGGGCCGTCCGGCGCCGGCTCCGCCCCGCCCGGCCTGCGGGGGCAGGGGCGTACCGCGTCGCGGTCCGTGCTGAGGGGGACGCGTCCTGTGTTGCTCCACTGGACCAACTTAGGTCGTTTTATGTGTCGAATGACCCCTGAGACACGCCGTAGGCGAGAGCTTGGCCAAGCGTTCGATACATCGCCGGTGTGGGGCGGCGCACGCCGTAGACTGGTGGATCGGCCCGCGCATCAGCCATGTCAGCCATGAAGGACCAGGCGCACGCAGCCCGGTCCGCACCGTCCTCACCATCCTCACGTACGGGAAGTCGCAACGTGTCGCTCACGATCGGAATCGTCGGTCTGCCCAATGTCGGCAAGTCGACCATGTTCAACGCCCTGACCAAGAACGACGTGCTCGCGGCCAACTACCCGTTCGCCACGATCGAGCCCAACGTGGGCGTGGTCGGTGTCCCCGACGCCCGGCTGGCCAAGCTGGCCGAGATCTTCGGTTCGCAGAAGATCCTTCCGGCGACCGTCGACTTCGTGGACATCGCGGGCATCGTGCGCGGCGCCAGCGAGGGCGAGGGCCTGGGCAACAAGTTCCTCGCGAACATCCGCGAGTCCGACGCGATCTGCCAGGTGATCCGCGCCTTCCACGACGAGAACGTCGTGCACGTCGACGGCAAGGTCTCGCCCAAGGACGACATCGAGACGATCAACACCGAGCTGATCCTCGCGGACCTCCAGACGATCGAGAAGGTCCTGCCGCGCCTGCAGCGGGAGTCGCGCATCAAGAAGGACATCGGCCCGAAGGTCGCGGCGGTCGAGGCGGCCCAGGCGATCCTGGAGAAGGGCGAGACCCTCTTCTCCGCGGGCATCGTCCAGGGCTCCGGCAACGAGGAGCTGCTGCACGACCTGCACCTGCTCACCACCAAGCCGTTCCTGTACGTCTTCAACGTCGACGAGGACGAGCTGGTCGACGACGACTTCAAGGCCGAGCAGCGCGCCCTGGTCGCCCCCGCCGAGGCGATCTTCCTCAACGCCAAGCTGGAGGCGGACCTCGCCGAGCTCGACGAGGAGGAAGCGATGGAGCTCCTGGAGTCGGTCGGCGTCGAGGAGCCCGGCATGGCGACCCTGGCCCGCGTCGGCTTCAACACCCTCGGCCTCCAGACGTACCTGACGGCCGGCCCCAAGGAGTCCCGCGCCTGGACCATCAAGAAGGGCGCCACCGCCCCCGAGGCCGCCGGTGTCATCCACACCGACTTCCAGAAGGGCTTCATCAAGGCGGAGGTCATCTCCTTCGAGGACCTGGTCGAGACGGGCTCGGTCGCCGAGGCCCGCGCCAAGGGCAAGGCACGCATGGAGGGCAAGGACTACGTGATGCAGGACGGCGACGTGGTCGAATTCCGCTTCAACGTCTGACGTGCGGAATTAGCACCACGCTGCTTGCCTTGTAAACGTACAGGTCAGATGGGGTCGGCTCTTCCGGGGGCCGGCCCTTTGCTGTCTCCCGTGCTGGGATGGTGCTGGGTTTTCTGACGGAGCGTCACTTTTTTTGCCTTCGCTTGAGATGTTCGCGAGTGGTACGTTATTCGGTACCATCTGATACGGGGAGTCGATCCATGTCGATAACTGCGAGCGAAGCCCGCAAGGCTCTCTTTCCGCTGATCAAGAAGGTCAACGACGATCACGAGGCCATCGAGATCGTCTCCAAGCATGGCAACGCCGTGCTCGTCTCGGCCGAGGACTACGCGGCACTGCGCGAGGGCTCGTACCTGCTGCGCTCCCCTGTGAACGCACGGCGACTGCTCAAGGCGTACGAGAACGCCCTGGGCAACATCAACGTCTCGGAGCGCGAGCTGATCGATCCGGATGCGACGGATCCTGCTGAGGGCGCTGCGTGAGGCTTGTCTTCGAGGATCAGGGCTGGGAGGACTACACGTCCTGGCTCAAGAACGACCGCAAGATGCTCGCTCGGATCAACAGGCTCATCGAGGACGTCAAACGCGATCCCTTCACGGGGATCGGCAAGCCCGAGCCGCTCAAGTACCACTTGCCTGGGGTGTGGTCGAGGCGGATCGATGACGAGCACCGTCTCGTCTACCTAGTCACCGACAAAGAGGTCGTCATCCTTGCCGCTCGCTACCACTACTGACCGTGGAGTGGCAGGACGAAGGGCATGCGACTGGGGTGACCGCCTCGCGGCGTCTTCACCGGTCCGTACACCCCAAGTACGCGGACGTGCCTCCGTCCTGCGGCGCGGCGCGTATCCGACGCCGCTGGATGATCCACTGCGGAACATCCGACAGCCCTCAGCGGAAGACCTGTTCGATTCGGACACGATCGCAGGCGGCCACAATCTCCGCACGGTGGCGGGACTCCGTACCGGCCACGGCTGCCTCGACCCTCCGGGTGTACTCCCGCTCGCGCTCCCGTTCCCGGCGCTCCTCCGTCCGGTGGCGCACCCACCACCGCACTACCCCGGCGAGCACCACGAGGACCACGAGCAGCCACGCGTACTCGCCTCGACCCTGGCCGCCACGGTCACCGGCATCGAGGCCGAGATCCGTACGTATCTCGACGCCCACCCCGAAAGCCGTGTCCGGGTCACCTGGCACCCGGTCGACGCCGACGACGCGATCAGCGACGAGTACGTGGCCCAGACGAAACCCGAGGGCATGCGGATGGGCAGTGCCTTCCGAAGACGCACCGAAAGAGGACCATGTACGAGTTCCACGGTTGGTTCGGCATCGCGGAGTCGCCGGAGGAGGCCGACACCGGCACCCTGGAGCAGGGCATCGCCGAGCTGCGCGAACGGGTCGAGGCGCTCGACTGGTCGACGGGCGAGGCGGTGCTGCGCGCTCACAACGGGGAGTGGTTCGTACGCGCCGACAGGCTGGTCAACCGGCGGCGCGACGAGGCGGAGGAGCTCGACGCCCTGGTCGCCTTCATCGCACGGCGCTTCCCCGGCGGGTGGGGTCTCCTGTACGAGCGCTCGGACGACCTTCCCTCACCGCCGGGGCCGGGCGCCTTCAGGGTGCGGGTGCTGGCACGTGGTGAGGTGACGGAGCGGCTCGATCCGTTTCTGTCGCCGGTACGGCCGCTCATCGAGGACTGACCGAGTGCTGGATCGCCGCTGCCGTACAAGGGGCGACCGGCATCCGAGCTGTGTGGCGGGGATGGAGCGCCCGTGCTGGGATCGTGCTGGGACGACCCCCTCCAGAACTACGTTTCCGCAGGCGGCAGCTCTGTCCTAAGGATTTCGGTTCAGCGTCTGATGCTGGGTTTCCTGATGGGCCGTCACTACAGGGCGTAGTCCCGGCCGGTCCCACGGGCCTTACCGCCCGGGCATGTCACGTCAGGGAGCACCGGTCCGGGCCCGCCACCGTTTGCCGTCTGTCGGCTGCCGACCCGTCGCACCGGCGGACGGCCCGGCCTGATGCTCTTCACCAACAACCGCTTCAGCCCGGCCCACTGGCTGCTCGTCAGATCACCCACGCGTCGCAGGACATGGCCCTCTACGGCCAAGGTTTGCTTTCGCGACAGACCCCAAGGCCGCCCGCGTCGTCACGAGGTCGGGGTCAGGGGCGCCTCGTACACGCCCAGGACCAGCAGCGCAGGGTGACGGGCAGGTCGAGACCCCCGAACGCCGGCAGGCCGGCGGGGTGGTGTTCGAGGGCCGTCAGTTCCCGCTCCAGGGGGGCGGCCGTCGGCCTCGGTGGCCTCCGCAGGTGTCGAGCGCCCCGCGGTCGAACGGGCGTGGCCCGTTGGCCGGACGGCGGGGGCCGTCGACGTGGTGTGGGGTCAGGAGGCGAGTTCCTGAGGGGAGTCGGGGAGCGGCCGGTTGAGAAGGTCGTGCTGGGAGATGAGGTAACCGGCGTGGAGCCGGTTTCGGGCGCCGATTCGCTTCATGATCTGTGCGACGTGGCGCTGGCAACTGCGCAGGGACAGCCCGAGGCGCGCGGCGATGCGCCGGTCCTCCTCGCCGGTGACCAGGAGACGCATGATGCTGTGCCGGACGTCCTCAGAGGTTTCTCGGACCTTCCGCTGGTCGTAGGCGATGCGGAAGGGGGTGGCGGCAACCCAGGCGCGTTCGAACGCGGCTGTGGCGAAGTCGACGATGCTGGGGTCGCTGACCAGCGTCGCGCCCTCGGACGGGTCGCGCAGCGGTACGAGCACATAGCGCCGATCGAAGATCATCAGCTGCGGGAACCCGTCGGCCAGGGTGCGGAACTGGGTGCCCAGGGCGGTGAAGTGCTCGACGTAGGCGGTCGTGCCGACGTCGAAGTGGGCGCTGTGCTGGTAGAGAGTCCGGATGGCGACGCCCCGCTCCAGCAGGTCACGCGACCTGGCGACCGATTCGTGGAGCACTTCCTGCGGCCGTGGACCGCCCGGGTGGGACGTGAGCACCTCGGTGGTCGACGAGGCCGCCAGGCCGTTGATGGTGCGCCGGACGTCGCCGCGGTTCGGAAGGACCTCGATGCCCGCTCGCCGCGATCGTTCGGCCGCGGCCGTCTCGTAGACGTGGACGAAGCCGTCGTACGCGGTGCGCATCGTCTCGGTCCGTGCCTGAAGGCGCCGTAGTTCGCCGAGCAGCGGCGCAAGACGTTGGAGCTTCGCGCTCTCCGGTGACACGGCGACGAACCGGCCGTCCCCGTCCTCCGTTTCGCGCACCAGGTGAAGGGTGCGCAGGTTCTGGATGGCCGCGCGGATCTCGCTCTGCGGCGCCCCCGTACCCGCTTCGACGTCACCGGTGGTGACGAGCCCCGCTTCGCAGGCGCGGGCGTAAATCCGCTTCTCCAGATCCCGCAAGACGATGGTCGGGTCCGGATCCCGCAAGGCGATGGCCGGGTCGCTGTGTATTGCTGTCACATACAACGAGCATAGTCCCCTTTATGTACCTGTCGTATTCGCGCCGACGAGGAAACGGCACCTTGACGATCTTGGCGGCCCGTTCATGTTCCGGATAGCTTGATCACGCCTCACAACGGCTCAGTTTTCTCAGCATGGAATGTGGTTCCGTGATTCTTGTCACTTGTTCTCGGGCCTGTTTCGGTGCCAATCGGCTCGGACAGGCTGTGCTCGGACAGGCTGTGCGATCGCACATGGCGTGTCACCGGGTTCGGCGGTAGCCGTCGAGTGTCGTACGAAGCCTGGCTCAGCCCCTTGCGGCGGCCGACTCCGCGCCCCGAGGCGCGGATCGTGGTCATCCCGCATTCCGGTGCCGGCCCCAATGCCCTGCTGCCGCTGGTGAAGCACATTCCCGCACCGTTCGAGGTCGTTGGAGTGACGCTTCCCGGGCGGGAGCGGCGGTTCGTCGAAGCGCCCGAGATCTCGCCGGACGACCTCCTCGGAGGCATCGCCCGTGAACTGGCCGCGCTGCCTTCCCTTCCCACCGTGCTGTTCGGGCACAGTCTCGGCGGATCCATCGCCTTCGCCCTGTCCGTGACGGATCCGGGCAGCTGCTCGGCGCTGGTCATCAGCGCCCAACTGCCTTGCGGATCGCAGATCGAGCGGCCGAGGGAGTGGGACGAGGACGCGCTGACCCGCGTGCTCCAGCGGGGCGGCGGGACTCCGGCCGACATGCTGAACGATCCGGCGTGGCGTGACCATACGCTGCGACTCCTGCGAGCCGACCTCACCCTCGGGGGACAGCTGGCGCTGCGCAACGCGCAGATGAGGGTGGCGCATCCGCTCACCGTGCTCGGAGGCGAGCAGGACCTCCTCGTCCCCGCGGAGCGGCTGGGCGCCTGGGCCGAGCGGGCGGACACCGCGGTGGATTCCCGCGTTCTCCCCGGCGGTCACTTCTATCTCCTCGACGATGCGAACCGCGAGGTTGTGGCCGAGGCCGTCGCGGCCTCCGCGAGGGTGGCCACGGCTGCCCCCTGACGTCCGACGGACGGGGCGGCATGACGTGCGCCCGTCCATTTCCCGCGGCTTCGCTCCGCTTTCTGTTCACTTCTCAACCGTCCGTATAGGGGGAATGCAGTCATGCCCAGGACTCATCTCATATGTCTGCCTTTCGCAGGTTCCGGTGCGTCGCTCTTCAAGGAATGGCAATCACTTGCTCCGGAAGGGCTCCGGATCGTCCCCGTGCAGCTCCCCGGTCGTGAGGAACGCTTCATCGAGGCTCCGCATACCGAGGTCGCCAGGGCCGTGGAGGAGATCCACACCACTGTGCTCGACCAGCTGGCCGACGCCGAAGACATAGCCGTCTTCGGGCACAGCCTGGGCGCCGTGCTGGCCTACGAGCTGACGCACAAGCTCCGCGTATCCCAGTCGGTGCCGCCGAGCCGGCTGTTCGTCAGTGGTTCGCCCGGCCCGTGGAGCGGTCGCGAGCACCGGGCCACCGGTCTGGACGACGAGGCGTTCCTGGCACAGGTCCGCGCGTTCGCCGGCTACGACCACCCCGCGCTCGCCCACCCCGAGATGCGCGCGCTCCTGCTGCCCATGCTGCGGGCCGACGTCCAGATGCACGAGAACTACCGCCCGACCTCCGACAAGCCCCTGGACGTGGCGGTCACGGCCCTGCGCGGCAGCGAGGACGAACTGGTCGACGCCGAGCAGATCGCCCAGTGGCGCGAGGCGACCACGGCCGACTTCCGCACGGCGGAGCTGGACGGCGGACACATGTACCTGGCCGACGGCGCCGAGGCACTGCTGCGGCTCATCGCCGGCGAGCTCGGGCCGGTGGACGCCCGATGACCCCGCGACTGTCCGGCAAGACCGCTGTCATCACGGGCGCCGCCCGCGGTCTGGGACGCGCCACCGCGGTGGCGTTCGCCCGCGAGGGTGCCGACCTGATGCTGCTCGACCTGGCGGCGGACCTGCCGGGCGTCCCCTACCCGCTGGGCTCCGAGAGCCAGCTGGCCCACACCGCCGAGTTGTGCCGCGAGCAAGGCGTCGCCGCCTCGACGGCCCGGCTCGACGTGCGTGACCTCGACGCGGTGGAGGCCGCGATGGCCACCACCCGCGAGCGGTTCGGACGGATCGACGTACTCGTCAACAACGCCGGGATCGCCGCCCCTTCGGGCAAGGCCGCCCATGAGATCGACGAGCGTGAGTGGCAGCTGATGATCGACGTCGACCTCTCCGGAGCCTGGCGGACCATCCGCGCGGTAGGCGGTCACATGGCCGAGCAGCGCTCGGGCAGCATCATCAACATCGCCTCCACCGCGGGCCTGGTGGGCTACCGCCACTTCGCCGGCTACGTGGCCGCCAAGCACGGCCTGGTCGGTCTGACCAAGGCCGTCGCGCTCGACTACGCACCGCTCAAGGTGCGGGTGAACGCCCTCTGCCCCGGCTCGGTCCGGGACGACTCGCAGGTCGAGGGCCGGATGCTGTCCGAAATCGCGCGTTGCCTGGACGTGCCGGTGGCCGAGCACGAGGAGACCTTCGTGCAGGCCCAGCCGATGAACTCCCTGATCGAGCCCGAGGACATCGCGTCGGCAGCCGTGTGGCTGGCCTCCGACGAGTCCCGCCAGGTCACCGGCAGCGTCCTCGCGGTGGACGGCGGCTTCACCGCCCGTTAGGGCCCGTCCGGCGGATCCCGCCGCCGACCCAGGCCGCCCCGCCGTCCGCCACGGGCCCGACGCCCCGCCGCCCGCTCCACTCGGGCCGGGCCGTACGTACCGATGCCCGTGGCGGCCGGCCCATGCCATTGATCACCGTCCCGGAGACCCGCCATGCCGCCTTCCCCCCTCCACGCCCACCTGATCCCGGCCGACTGCCCACCGTCGGGCCACACCCATGCCTGGCGGGTCCGGCTGCCCGAAGGCGCCGACACCGTCCGCCTTTCCCACCTGCTCGACACCGCGGTCGCCCCGTGGTGGCCCGAGGCCACCGCACGTCCGACGCTGTGGAGCGAACCCGTCCCCGCGGCCGCCGGCTCCACCATCGCGGACCGTCGCCTGCGGGCCGAGCTGCACCGCCCGCTGGGCACCGGCCAGGCGCCGCTGCGCGTGGTGCTCCTCGCCTACGCGGACGGCCGGGCCGACCTGATCCTGGTCGCCCACCGCGGCTTCCTGGACGCGGCCTCGCTGCGGCACGTGGCCGACGTACTGCTCGATCGCGCGCCGGCCGAGCGGCACGCCCCGCCGGCGAGCGCGCGGCTCGCGCCTGCCGACGCGGAGCTGCGCAAGGCGTGGAGCGTGGCGGAGTTCGCCGGCCGGGTCGAATGGGCGGCGGGCGACAGTTCCGCCGGGGACCGCACCGGCGTGGTGCGGCAGGCCCTGCGGGACACGGCCGCCGACACGTCGGGGGGCGCGCTCGCGGTCGCCACGGGACTGGTTCTCGGGCGGTACGAGAACCAGGACACCCCTGTCGTCGGCGCCCTGACCGGCCACCCGGGCCGCCCGGCCGACGCCCTCGGGCCCGACGCGGGCACCCTCCTGGCCCTGGACCTCTCCGGCGCGCGCTCCACCGCCGAGCTGCTGCGCGAGGCCGCGCACACGCTGACAGCCACGTGGTGCGACCGGCAGACCTACGCGGACCTGGTGGCCGAGTCGGGCGGCCGCGTGCTGGCGGGCGTGCTCGATCCGGTCGCGCACCCGGCGGACGGCCCCACCGAGACCTATCTGCCGTGCCAGACGGCCCCCTTCCCCCTCACCGTGATGGTGCGCCGCCGTACGGACGGGGAGCCGGAGCTGGAGATCCACCACCGTCTCGCCGACGTCGACGAGGCGGCGGCCCGGCAGTTCGCCCGGCACCTGGCGCGGAGCCTGGAGCAACTGTCCGCCGACGCGCAGGAGACGGCCCCCGAGGACATCGACCTGCTGGGCGACGAGGACCGGGACGCCCTGGTGGCCCTCGGCCGCCCGGCGCGACCGCTCGAGTGGCAGCCGCAGCGCATCGACGAGGTCTTCGCGCACCGCGCCGCCGAGCGCCCCGAGGCGATCGCCCTCAGCTGCGAGGACCACTCGCTGACGTACGCGGAGCTGAACAACCGGGCCGACCGCTTCGCGGGAGCGCTGCACAACCTCGGTGTCCGGCCCGGTGAACGGGTCGGCGTCTGCCTGGACCGCTCCCTGGACCTGGTCGTCACGATGCTGGCCGTGCTCAAGGCCGACGCCGTCTACGTGCCGATGGACCCGGCCTACCCGGCCGACCGGCTCGCCTACACCGCCGAGGACGCGGGGCTGCGCCTCGTCGTCACCGCGCTGGAGGACTTCCCCGCCGGACAGGCCCGCACGATCCATCCGGAGGAGCTGGCAGCGGGCACCGCCATGGCCGCGCCCGCACCCGGACGGGGCAACGAGCAGGCCGCGTACGTCATCTACACGTCCGGCTCGACCGGCCGCCCCAAGGGCGTCGTCGTCCCGCACCGCAACGTGGTCGCCCTGCTCGGTGCCACCCGGGAGGACTTCGGCCTCTGCCCGGACGACACCTGGACGCTGTTCCACTCCGCCGCCTTCGACTTCTCGGTCTGGGAGATCTGGGGCCCGCTGCTCACCGGTGCCCGGCTCGTCGTCGTGCCGTACTGGGTCTCCCGCTCCCCGCAGGATTTCCGCGCGTTGCTGCGGGACGAGCGGGTCACGGTGCTCAACCAGACACCCTCGGCGTTCGCCCAGCTGGTGGAGGCGGACCGGCAGCACGAACCGGACCTTGCGGTGCGCCTGGTGGTGTTCGGCGGCGAGCCGCTGGACGCACGTGGTCTGCGCGACTGGTTCGACCGTTACCCGGAGCGCCGCTGCCGCCTGGTGAACATGTTCGGCATCACCGAGACCACCGTCCACGTCACCGCCCAGACGGTCGGCCGCAAGGAGGCCCTGTCCGGCTCCCGTTCCGTGGGCCCGGCGCTGCCGGGCTGGTACCTCTACGTGCTCGACGAACGGCAGCGACCCGTCCCCCTCAACGTCCCCGGTGAGATCTACGTCGGTGGCGAGGGCGTGGCGCTGGAGTACCTCGGCCGTCCCGAGCTGACCGCCGAGCGCTTCGTCACGGATCCGTTCACCGGCGGCCGGATGTACCGCAGCGGAGACAAGGGCCGGCTGCGGCCGGACGGCCGGCTGGAGCACCTGGGCCGACTGGACACCCAGGTCAAGCTGCGCGGCTTCCGGATCGAGCTGGACGAGATCCGCAACGTCCTGCTGGACGACCCCACGGTGACCGCGGCCGCCGTGGTCCTCGGCAGCGCCGATGCCGGGGACGCGGCCGCGGCGCGCCTGGACGCCTACGTGGTCCTCGCCGGCGGCGACACCGCCGCGGTGCGCCGGCGGGCGGCCAAGGTGCTGCCCGAGTACATGCTGCCGGCCACCGTCACAGCTCTGCCCGCGCTGCCGCTGACCGCGAACGGGAAGCTGGACGCCCGTCGGCTGCCCGCTCCCGCGGCCGGTGCGCCCGCGGCGGTGGCCGCCCCGTCCGCACAGCCGTCGCCCGACTCCACCGAGGCCTCGGGCACGGGACTGGCCGCCGCGCTCGTCGAGGTCTGGCAGGACGTCCTCGGCGTGCCGGTCGGCCCGGACGACAACTTCTTCGAGCTGGGCGGCAACTCCCTGTACGCGGTGCGCCTCGCGGCCGCGATGAACGAGCGGAACCTGCCCCCGATGCCGATGCGGGAGCTGTACCTGAACCCGACCGTCAACCGCCTCGCCGCGGTCCTCGCACCGGGAGACCAGGCGTGAGTCAGTGTTGCTTCCCCACCCGCGAGGTGACCGCGTGAGCGCACCCGTGGACACCCCCGTACCGGGCGGCGAGCCGATGGCGTGGCTGCCCACACCGGCCGATCCGGCCGCGAGCGGCGCGTACGCCCCGGAGGAGCCGGCGGAGAAGATGGCCGGGGCGGAGCCGGGTGCCGTCTCCGTGCTCGCCACCCGGACGACGCCCGCCCGGGTGCTCGCGGCCTGGGCGGCGCTCCTCCACCACCACACCGGCCGGGTCGACCTCGACTTCGGCTTCGCCGACGCGGCGGCGCGACCCGCGACGGTACGGCTCCGGGTCGAGCCGACCGCATCGCTCGGGGCGCTGGAGGAAGCCGCCGCGCGGGCGCTGCGCTCGCCGTCGCCCGGCGAGCCCGCCGCCGCCACACCTTGGATGGTCCGGCACACGGACGCCGGTCCGTCCGGGCCCGGGCGCGCCGGCGCGCTCGTGGCGGAACTGGACGAGTCCGCCGGCGGTGGCTGCCTGAGGCTGCGGCACGACCCTGCCGCGCACCGCGCGGACGCGGTGGCCCGGCACGCCGTCCACCTGCGCGGCGCGCTGACCGCCCTCGCGGACGATCCGACGCTGCCGGTGCGGGAACTGGACCCGCTGACCCCCGCCGAACGCACCCGACTGCTGGTGGACTTCAACCGGACGACGGTCCCCTACCCGCGGGACAGCCGCGTCGAGGAGCTGTTCGCCGAGCGGGCCCGCACCGCACCCGGACACCCGGCCGTGGTCCACGGCGACACCGTCCTGAGCTACGCCGAACTCGACCACAGGTCGGAGCTGCTCGCGGCCCGCCTGCGCGCGGAGGGGCTGCCGCCGGGCGAACCGGTCGCCCTGCTCCTGCGGCGCGAGCCCACCCTGGTGGTCGCCGCGCTCGCGGTCCTCAAGGCCGGCGGCGTCTACCTGCCGGTCGACCCCGACTACCCCGCCGACCGGGTGGCGTATCTCCTGGCGGACAGCGGTGCCCGCCGGGTGCTGACCGTCAGCGACCTGGCCGGGCAACTCAAGGCCGTCCACGACCGGTCGGCAGATGACCTCACGGTCCTCGCCCTCGACACCTGGGACTGGCGACGGACCCCCGGCACGCCCCCGTGCGCGCCGGACGCCCCGCCGCGGGACGCCGGTGACGCGGCCTACCTGATGTACACCTCCGGTACGACCGGCAAGCCCAAGGGCGTGCTGGTCCCGCATCGGGGCATCACGCGTCTGGTCAGCGGGATCGGCTATGTACGCCTGGACCCGACGACCAGGATGGCGCAGGTCGGCACGACCGGTTTCGACGCCTCCGTGTGGGAGATGTGGGGCGCGCTGCTCGGCGGCGGCACCCTGTGCATCCTGGACCGCGAGACCCTGCTCGACACCGAGGAACTCGGCCGGGCCCTGCGCGAACAGCGCATCACCACCGCCCTGTTCACCTCCGCGCTGTTCAGCCGGCTCGCCGACGAGGACGTGACCCTGTTCCGTCCGCTGCGCGACCTGCTGGTGGGCGGCGACGTGCTCTCCGCCCGGCACGCCCGCGAGGTGCTGGCCGCCAACCCCGGCCTGCGGCTGGTCAATGCCTACGGGCCGACCGAGAACGCCGTGATCTCCACCTGCCAGATCGTCGGCGAACCCGTCGGCGCCCGGGTGCCGATCGGCCGCCCGGTGCCCAACGCGACCGCGTACGTCCTCAACCAGGACGGACTGCCGCTGCCCACCGGCGTCCCCGGCGAACTCCATGTGGGCGGCGACGGCCTGGCCGTCGGCTACCACGGCCGCCCCGACCTCACGGAACGTGCCTTCGTACCGCATCCGTTCGCACCCGGCCAGAAGCTGTACCGCACGGGGGACCGGGTGCGGCTGCTGCCGGACGGCGCGGTCGACTTCGTCGGCCGGACCGACCACCAGGTCAAGGTGCGCGGCTTCCGGGTGGAGCCGGGCGAGATCGAGACCACCCTGTCCGCGCTGCCCGGCGTGCGGGCCGCCGTCGTACTGGCCCGGCGCCTGCCCGGCTCCTCCGACAGCTATCTGTGCGGTTACGTCGTGGGAGACCCGGACCTGGACACCGACCGGCTGCGCTCGGCCGCCGCCGAGTCCCTGCCGCCGCACATGGTTCCCGCTCACCTGATCGTGCTGCCCGCGCTGCCGCTCACCGTCAACGGCAAGGTGGACCGCGCCGCGCTGCCCGAGCCCGCCGTCGCGACCGGTACGGCGCCCGGCGGCCGCCCGCCGCGCGACGAACTGGAGCGGGCGCTGATCGACCTGTGGGAGGACACCCTCGGCATCGCCGGCCTCGGCGTCGACGACCTGCTGAGCGCCTACGGCGCCGGCTCGCTGACCGCCACGCGGCTGTCCGCCCGGATCCGCCGCACCCTGCACCTGGCCTGCCCCGTCTCGCTGGTGCTGACCGCCCCGACGGTGGCCGCGCTCGCCGAGCGGCTGCGCGGGGCCGAGCCCTCCGGCCACGGCCCGCTGTCACCGGACGCCCACCCGGACGGCCCCCAGGGGCCGGCCCCGTTGTCACCGCAGCAGCACGGGATCTACGTCGAGCAGGTCAAGGACCCCACCGGGACCGAGTACAACCTGCCGCTCGTCGTGGACCTGCCCGAGGTCCCGTCGGCCGAGCGCCTGCGCACCACCCTGGCCGCTCTCGTGGCCCGGCACGACGTGCTGCGCACCGACATCACCCTGGACGCGGACGGCCGTCCCCACCAGCGGGTGCACGCGGAACTCCCGGTGGCACTCGAGGAGGTGGACCTGCCGGACGACGCCGACCCCGACGCGTGGACGGCCCGGTGGGTCAGGGCCTTCGACCCGCACCGGGCACCGCTGTGGCGCGTGGCGCTGCTGCGCCGGCCGGGCCGGGCCCGGCTCGTCATGGACATCCACCACCTGATCACCGACGGCTGCTCCCTCACCCTGCTGGCCACCGAGTGGGCGCGACAGCTGGGCGGCGCCGAGCCCGCGCGGCCCGAGGTCGGCTACGCCGACTACGCCCGCTGGGCCGCGGGGCCCGCGGGACGGGAACACGCCCTGGCCCAGGGGGAGTTCTGGCGCCGTACCTATGCCACGCCGGTACGGCCGCTGGACCTGCCCACCGACCTGCCCCGGCCCCCGGTGCGCCGGACCGAAGGGGCCCACCTGTCGTTCCCGCTCGCCGCGGAACTCAGCCACGCGATCCGTGAGCTGGCGCGCGCGGAGGGGGTGACCCCCTTCCACGTCCTGCTCGCCGGATACACGGCGTTCCTGGGGCGGATGAGCGGCAGCGACGACGTCACCGTGGGCACGCCCGTGTCCGGGCGCCACCTGCCCGGCGTGGAGCGCACCCAGGGCATGTTCGTCAACACCCTGTGCCTTCGGCTCAACCCGCGACCGGAGCTTTCGTTCCGCGCCCACCTGCGTGCGGTGGCCGACCACGCGATGGCGGCCGCCGATCACCAGGACTTCCCGTTCGGGGAACTGGTGGCCGCCGCGGGGGAGCGGGACTACAGCCGGCACCCCATGTTCGACACGCTCTTCGCGGTCCAGGACACCGGACTGCACCAGGTCGACTTCCTCGGCGGCCGCCCGCGCTGGACACCGGAAGCCACCGGACGCACTCTCTTCGACCTCAACCTGCAGATCGACGACGCCCCGGAGGGCTTCACGGCCCACTGGGCCTACAGCACCCACCTGTTCCTGCCGGGGACCGTCGAACTGTTCCGCGACGAACTGCTCGCCCTGTTCGACGCGGCCGTCACCGCACCCGACACGGCCCTGCACAGCATGAACGTGGTGGCAGCCACCACGCAGGCCGTGCCGGACTTCGACTTCGACTTCTGACCCAGCACTCTCGTTTCTGGAAGGTACCGTGCAATCCCTGGAAACTCTCGGCCGGCTCAAGGTTGCCGCGGCGCAACGTCCCCGCGAGGGAGCGTTCTGGCGCGCGGCACTCGCCGCCCTGCCCGAGCGCACCGGCTTCCCGTCCGATGCCCCGGGCCGTCTCGCCGGGACGGGCCCGCACACGACGACCGTGCTGCCCCTCGGCGCCGAACTGACCGCCGGACTGGACACGCTGACCCGTGGCCGGCCGATGGCGCTGCACACCGTGCTCGTCGCCGCCGTCGGCACCCTGCTCCAGCGCTACACCGGCGGTGAGGAGGCCGTCGTCGCCATCCCCGCCACGTCCGCGGACGCGGCGGCCCCCGCTCTCGCCGACGGGCTGGTGCTGCGCCTGCCGTTCACGCCCGAGTCGACGTTCCGCGCGGTCCTCGCCGACGCCAAGCCCCGGCTGGTCGCCGCACTGGAGCACCAGGACTTCCCGGTCGAGATCCTCGCCGGGGAGTTCGGCGCCGCCGCCGACCACGACACACACCCCTTCGCGGACGTCCTGGTCGACGTCGTACGCGAGGAGCACGAGGCACCGGCCGCCCGGCCGCGGTTCGCGGTGGTGTTCGCCCTCGTCCGCGACGGCGAAGGCCTGCGCCTGGAGCTGCGCCACCGTGCCGGGCAGCACAGCGCCGACACCGCCGGGCGGCTGCTCGCGCACTGCGCGGTGCTGCTGGCCGGAGCCATCGCCGCCCCGGACGACCCGCTGGCCGCGCTCGACCTGCGAGCGGACGCCGACCGGGCCGTGCTCGCGCGGGCCAACGGCACCGACGCCGCGTTCGAGGACACCGTGCGCCTCGACGAGCTGTTCACCCGGCAGGCGCGGCTGACCCCGGACGCCACCGCCGTGGTCGGCGACGGCTTCCGGCTCACCTACGCCGAACTCGACGCCCGTGCCAACCGGCTGGCGCGGACGCTGCGCGAGCGGGGCGTGGGCCGCGACGACCTCGTCGCGGTGCTGGCCGACCGCTCGCCGCAGCTGCTCGTCGCCGTCTACGCCGTCCTCAAGGCCGGCGCCGCCTATCTGCCGGTGGACCCCGGCTACCCCGTCGAGCGCATCCGCTACGTCCTGGACGACAGCGCCGCTCGTCTCGTCCTCAGCACGCCCCGCCACCGCGACCTGGTCCACGAGGGCCGCGAGGTACTCGACCTGACCGACGAGTCCGCGTACGCAAAGGACAGCACGGCGCCGGAGGTCATCGGCGACGCCCGCGACCTGGCGTACGTCATCTACACCTCGGGCTCGACCGGCAATCCCAAGGGCGTCCAGATCGAGCACCGCTCGGTGGTCAACCGCATCAACTGGATGCAGCGCGCCTACCCCGTCACGTCCGCCGACGTGATCATGCAGAAGACGCCCACCTCCTTCGACGTGTCCGTCTGGGAGCTGTTCTGGTGGATGTTCGAGGGCGCCGCGGTGTGCCTGCCCGACCCCGGCGCGGAACGCGACCCGGAGGCGCTGGTCACCGCCATCGAGCGGTACGGCGTGACCACCATGCACTTCGTGCCGTCCATGCTGGGCGCCTTCCTCGACTTCGTCGTGGGAGCGGGCGTACAGGCCGGGCTGGTGTCGCTGCGCCAGGTCTTCGCCAGCGGTGAGGCGCTCACGCCGCACCACGTCCGGCGCTTCGCCGAGGTCGCCGCCGCCACCACGGGCCCGGCCGCCCGGCTGATCAACCTGTACGGCCCCACCGAGGCCACCGTCGACGTGACCCACCACGCGTGCGGGCCCGACGACGTGGACCGGGTCCCGATCGGCCGCCCGATCGACAACACCCGCATCCTCGTCCTCGACTCCGGACTGCGGCCCCAGCCGGTCGGTGTGCCCGGCGAACTGTGCATCGCCGGTGTCGGTCTGGCCCGCGGCTACCTCGGCCGGCCGGAACTGACCGCCGAGCGGTTCGTCGCCGCCCCGGCCGCCGGTGAGGAGCGCGTCTACCGCACGGGCGACCTGGCCCGGTGGCTGCCCGACGGCAGCATCGACTACCTGGGCCGTATCGACCACCAGGTCAAGGTGCGCGGCTACCGCATCGAGCTCGGCGAGATCGAGGAGTCGCTGCGCCGCCACCCCCAGGTCAAGGACGCCGTGGTGCTCGCCCGCAAGGCCGAGGACGGTCAGACCCACCTGTGCGGCTACGTCCAGTCGGCGGACGCCCTCACCGAAGAGGACCTCAAGCGGCACCTCGGTGTGACACTGCCCGACTACATGGTCCCGGCGCGTCTCGTCGCCCTCGACACCTTCCCGCTCTCCCCGAACGGCAAGCTGGACCGGCGTGCCCTTCCCGAGCCCGGTCCGGCCGAGTCCGAAAGCGCCGCCTACGTGGCCCCCGGCACGCCGCAGGAGGCCGAGCTGGCCCGCATCTGGGGCGAGGTGCTCGGCCATGAGCGCGTGGGAGTGAACGACAACTTCTTCGCCCTCGGCGGCAACTCGATCCACTTCGTCACCGTCCTGGCGAAAGCCCGCGCGGGCGGGCTGGACTTCACGTTCCAGCAGTTCTTCCAGAACCCCACGGTGGCGCAGCTGGCGCGCAGCCTCGCCCGGTCCGGGCCGGGTGAACAGCCCGCCGCGCTCAGCCCGTTCGAGCTGCTGGAGCCCGAGGACCGCGCGCTGATCCCCGCCGGCGTCGAGGACGCGTACCCGATGACGCAGCTCCAGGCCGGCCTGGTCTTCCAGAGCGAGCTGTCGCACGGCACCGCCGAGTATCACGACATCCTCAGCTACATGATCCAGAGCTCCTTCGACGCCACGTGCTTCGAGGAAGCGGTACGCATCCTGGTCCGCCGCAACCCGATCTTCCGGACCAGCTACCACCTGACCGGCTACAGCGAGTACCTCCAGCTGGTGCACGAGGACGCTCCGCTGCCGCTGTACATCGCCGACCTGCGCGGGATGAGCGAGACCGAACAGGAGGAGTGGTACCGCGACTGGGCCGTGCGGGAGAAGGCGCACCAGTTCGTCTGGACGGAGCCGGGGCTGGTACGGCTGCACGTGCACGTCCTGTCGGACGACCTGTTCCGCTACAGCCTGAGCCAGCACAACTCCGCGCTGGACGGCTGGAGCATCACCCTGGTGCACACCACGCTGTTCGACCTGTTCCACCGGCTGCGCGACGGCCGGGAACTGCCGGATGCCACCGTGGACAACCACGCCCGCACCTACGTCGCGCTGGAGCGCCGCTCGCTGGCCGACGACGAGCACCGCGCCTTCTGGGCGGACCTGCTGGAGGACAGCACCTTCACGGCGCTGCCGCGGACCCGCCAGGAGGCCGAGGCGGACGTCCTCCCCGTGGTGTTCCACGAGGTGGAGTTCGCCCGGGGGCTCTCCGACCGCATCGTGGCGCTCGCCAACCAGCTGTCCGTGCCGGTCAAGAACGTGCTGATGGCCGCGCACGCGAAGGTGCTCTCGCTCGTCTCGGGCGAACCCGACGTGATGGTCGGCTACGAGCACAGCGGCCGTCCCGAGGCGGAGGACGCCACCCGTGCCATCGGGCTCTTCCTCAACACCGTTCCCTTCCGGGTGGACGCCGCCGAGGGGACCTGGGAGGAGCTGGTCCGGCAGGTCTACCGCTCCGAGACCGACCTGCTGCCCGCCCGCCGCTACCCCATGGCGCAGATGAAGCGGGACCTCGGCACCCAGAAGGAGCTCTTCGAAACCGCCTTCAACTTCACGCACTTCTACCTGCTCAAGCAGCTGGAGGCGCAGGACGGCTTCTCCCTGCTGGACGTGCGGGCCAACTCCGAGACCGAGTTCGTGCTGCGAGCGGAGTTCTCCCGGCACTTCGTCACCGACGAGGTCCGCCTGAGCCTGCACTACCACGCCCATCTCTTCGAGCCGTGGCAGATCGCCCGGATGGGTGCCTGCTACGCCGCCGCCTTCGAGCAGATGACGGCTGATCCGGGCGCCCCGCACCACCTGGCGAACCTGCTGGCCGAAGACGAGCTGGCCGAGCTGGAGCGGGCCGAGCGGGCCGACGCCCTCCCCACGGAGCTGGCGGCCTTCCTCCCGCAGCCCGGTGCCGCTGTCCGGGCCCGCGTGGTCGACGAGCACGGTCTCGCGGTGCCCTTCGCCACCGTCGGCCGGGTCGTTCTGCTCGCCGACGGGCGGGACCCGGTCGAGACCGGCCTGTACGGGCGCCGCGACCGCGACGGTCTGCGTCTGCTGGGAGAGGAGCGGGCGCGGCACACCTTCCGCGCCGGCCCGGCCGACGCGGCCGAGACCGCCTCGGTGCCGGAGCAGCCGGCCGACCGGCGGCCCCTCGACGAGGTGGACCGGCGTATCGCGCGGGTGTGGGCCACGGTCCTGGACACACCGCTGGAGGAGATCTCCCTCGACGACAACTTCTTCCTGCTCGGCGGTGCCTCGCTCGCCGCGATGCGCGTGGTCATGGAACTCGACGGGCTGGTCTCGCTCACCGACCTGATGCGCAACTCCACCCTGGCGGCGCTGGGCGAGGCCGCCCGCGCCAACCTCGCGGCGGCGACCGAGGCCGAACAGGGCCCGCAGGAGCTGCTGCTGTCGCTGTCCGCCGAACGCGGCGCCGCCGAATGCGCGCTGATCTGCTTCCCGTACGCGGGTGGCAACGCGATCAACTTCGAGCCGCTGGCACAGGCGCTGGACGCCGCGGGCGGCGCGGTGGCCGTGTACGGCGTGGAGCTGCCCGGGCACGACGCGGGCCGTCCGGACGAGGCGTTCTCGTCGCTGGAGGACACCGCCCGGCGCGTGGTGGAGGAGATCCGCGACAAGGCGGGCGACCGGCCGCTGATGCTCTGGGGCCACTGCGTCGGTTCCGCTCTCGCGGTGGAGACGGCGCGGCTGCTGGAAGCCGAGGGCACGACTCCGGCGGAGGTCTTCGTCGGCGGCAAGCTGCTGCACGACGCCGCGACCACGCGGCAGGGCATCGAGCAGGCGGCGGCGATGGCCGACGAGGACATCGTGCGCTGGCTCGTCGACGAGACCGGTTTCACCGGGTTCGACAGTCTGCGACCCGAGCACGCCGCGTTCGTGGCCGGGGTGTTCCGCCACGACGCCGGCTCCGCCAACGGCTACCTGCTCGCGGCCGACGAGCACGGCCCGAAGGCGCGGCTGTCCGCACCGCTGACCACGGTCTTCACGGCGGACGACCCGCTCACCCCCGGGCACGCCGAGCGCTACACCGCGTGGTCGCTCTTCGCCGATCAGCCCCGGCTGGTCGAACTCACCGACGGCGGCCACTACTTCTGCCGCACCGCGGCTCCCGCGGTCGCCGACCTGGTCCTGAGCCGCTGGCAGGCGGCCTCCGGACGCGGGTGACCCGCTGCCGGCGGGCCGGGTGCACACTCACCCGGCCCGCCGGCTCCACGGCCGGCCCCACCGGCCTCCCGCCGGCTCCACGGCCGGCCCCACCGGCCTCCCGCCGGCTCCACGGCCGGCCCCACCGGCGGCCGCCCGCCGGCTTTCCCCCCAGGCACGAACGAGGTGCGATGTCACATGAGTAATCCGCAGGCCCCGGGAGAAGCGGTGCGTCCCGGTCCCGGATCCACGCTGCGCGCCGGGGCGATGAGCATGCTGCCGTTCCTCGCGTCGGCCATCCCCATGGGCTTGGCCGGAGGCATCCTGGGGCCCGCCAACGGGCTGTCCGGCTGGGCCACGCTGGGGCTGGCGATGGCCGTCAACTCGGGCACCGCCCAGTTCATCGGGTTCGCCCTGATCGCGGGCCACTCGGGCGCGCTGACCATCCTGCTGACGACCCTGATCCTCGGGCTCAGGATGCTGATCTACTCGGCCATCCTGGTCCCGCATGTGCGGGAGGTCCCGCAGCGCTGGCGGGTGCTGCTCGGCTTCGGGCTGATCGACGCCGTCTTCTTCGTCGCCATCGAGCGCCTCAAGAAGGGCGAGCTCACCGAGCGCAAGCACCTGTTCTTCCTCGGCGCGTCCGGGGTCATGTACGTCACCTGGATGCTGTGCACCCTGGTGGGCATGGCGCTGGGCAGTGCCGTGCCGGACCTGGCGGACCTCGGTCTCGACTTCCCGATGACCGCCATGTTCGTCGCCATGCTGGCCGGGTCGCTGGCCAACTGGCGGGTGGGCGCGGCCATCGTGACCGCCGGTCTGACGGTCGTGCTCGGCCACGGCCTGCCGTACAACCTCGGCGTGGTGCTCGCCACCGTCGTCGGAGCCACGGTGGGCACCGTATGCGAGTACCTGGAGAAGCGCCGGACCCCGGAGAACTCCGCCACCGAGACGTCCGAGGAGAGTTCGCCGGACGAGGGCGACCCGACGAGCGAGGACAACACGGCGAACGACGGCAAGCCGCCGACCGAGGACAAGACGGCGAAGGCGGACAAGGTGAACGAGGAGAACGTGGCATGACGATGGCGCTGTTGATTCTGGGCATGGGCCTGTGCAGCTTCCTGCCGCGCTATCTGCCCCTGGTCCTCCTCGCCGACCGGGAGATGCCCGCGGTGGCCAAGTCCCTGCTGAGCTACACCCCGCCGGCGGTGCTGGCCGCCCTGGTCGTCCCGGAGATGCTGATGCCCGGCGGACACGGCATGCAACTGAGTGCGTCGAATCCGTATCTCATCGGTGGTGGCGTGACCTTTGTCGCCGGTCTCTACTCGAAGAAGTTCCTGCTGGTGACCGCGATCGGCATCGCCGCCTTCTACCTGAGCCGCTGGCTGCTCGGCTGACCGAGCCCTCCGCAACGACCACGATCATCATGGAGTCGGACATGTTCACCACCGAAACGACCTTGCGCGCTCCCCTGAGGGTGGCGGTCGCGCAGACCGTCGCCCGCCCGGGTGACACCGTGCACAACGCGACCGAGGCGGCGGCGACCATAGCCCGCGCGGCGGACGCCGGCGTCCGGGTCGTCCAGTTCCCCGAGCTCTCCCTCACCGGATACGAGCCCGGCTGGCTCACGTCCCACCTGCCCGCCGGAGCCCTGACCCCGGACGGCCCCGAACTGACCGCGGTCCGCGAGGCGTGCCGCGCGACCGGCGTGACCGCCGTCGTGGGCGCGCCGACCTCCGCGGGTACGAAGTCGGCGATCTCGGCGATCGCCGTCGGCGGAGACGGCGGGATCCTGGCCGACTACCGCAAGAGCCGGCTGGAGGAGCACGAGCGACAGCTGTTCGTGCCGGGCACCCAGTGCTGCACCCTGACCGTGGACGGCTGGCGGCTGGCCCTGGGCACCTGCTACGACGCGAGTTTCCCCGAGCACGCCCGGGCCGCGGCGCGCTCCGGCGCCGATGCCTATCTGTGCGGCGGGGCGTTCGTCCGGGGCGACTCCGACCACCGCCGTTCGGTGTACTTCCCCGCCCGCGCCCTGGAGAACACCTTCTACGTGGTGTTCTCGAACTTCGTCGGGCCGCAGGGACCGTGGGACTTCTGCGGCCGCAGCGCCGTCTACGGACCGGACGGCCGCACCCTGGCGGAAGCGGGCGCCCGGGAGGCGGAGCTCGTCGTCGCCGACCTCGACGACGCGGCGCTGGTGGCTACGCGCCGTGGTCTGACCATGCTCCGGGACCTGGACGACGCCGCGGCACCCTCGGCGATGAGTTCGTGTGTCGTGTGACGCCGACGGGTGACCTGACTTCCCCGTTTTCCGTACCGGAGGACTTGAGTAGTGCGCCCGCGGTACGACGACCCGCCGCGGGGCGCCCGGTTGTCCGGCTCATCGACGCGGACGAGAGCTCCCGGGCCGCCGCCCGGCACGCGCCACGGCTCCTGGGCCCCGAGGAGTGGACCCGCGCCGTCGCGCTCCGCCGTGGCCCGGATCGCGAGGTGTACGTCACGGCTCACGTCGCCCTGCGCATTCTGCTGGGTCCCCTGCTGAAACGTCATCCCGGTGATCTGCCGATGGGAAGGGAAGCCTGTCACGGGTGCGGCGCACCTCACGGCCGGCCGGTGGTGCGGGGAAGCCGGCTGCATTTCTCTCTCTCGCACAGCGGACGCCTGATCCTCGTCGCCTTCGCCGCCGAACCCGTGGGAGTCGACATCGAGCAGATCGCCTCGAGTCAGGCGGTGGAGCAGGCCAGGGACGCACTGCACCCCGCTGAGCGACAGGAGTTGGACACGCTCCCCGAGGCCCGAAGACCTCGCGTGTTCACCGACATATGGACGCGCAAAGAGGCGTATCTGAAGATGCTGGGCTCCGGACTCCTGCGGGACACCCGCCTGGATCGGGTGGGAACAGGGCGGCCGGGAAGTACGGGCGTCACCGGAGCGGAACTGACATCCGTGCCTGTGCCCTCGGGATACGCGGCGGCTTTGTGCGTTGCGGTGCCCGTCTGAAGGCCGCGCGGTCGGTGCCGGAGGCGACCGGGAAGTCCTGGCCGCGATCGGGTGCGTGGCCACGTCGGGCTGCGTCCGAGAAGCTCGCCCCACAACGGGTTCGGAGCCGGCCCGGTTTGTCGGTCCCCCGTGGCAGGATGCGCGCATCGGGGTGAACGGCACATGAGGGGCGTCATGACGGGTGGCGAGGGTGCGGTGGCCGACAGGTCACCGGTGCGGCGTGGTGGTGGTGTGTCGCGGCCGGGGAGCGACGCCCCGCCCGTGGGACGCCGGGCCCGGGACCTGCTCGCCCAGGGCACGGAGCTGTACGACGCCGCGCGTACCGTGCTCGCCGACCACGCCCGTGCCCTCGACGCCCTGCGCTCGGCCCTGACGCCCCTCAAGGCCGAACTCGTCGCCGCGGAGCTGGAGTCCATCCCCGTCTCCCGGCTGAAGGACGTCACCGAGGGGCGGCTCAGACTGGGGGCCGTCGAGGCGGCCGGGTTCACGTCCGTGCGCGGGGTGTACGAGGCCGGCCGCTACGAGCTGCGGCAGCTTCCCGGCGTGGGGGAGCAGACCGCCGACCGTGCCCTCGCCGCGGCCCGGCAGATCGCGCGGGCCGTGGCGGAGACCGTCTCCGTACGCCTGGACGTCGACCACCCCGAACCACGGACCACCGCGCTGGTCGTCGCCCTGCACCGGCTCGTCGAGGCCGGTCCCGAGCTGCGCCGCGCCCTGGACGCCGCCACCCGCCTCGACGAGCGGCTCGGCGCGCTGCTGCCCGCGGCCCGGCCCGCGGGCGGCCGGCTGCGTCTGGCGCTGGCCGGCCGGCACCGGCGGGAGGACGCGCTCGCCGCGGCCGCCGAGACGCGCGACCTGGTCGCGGAGGCCACCGCCCGGGACGTACCGCTGCTGCTCGCCCAGGCCAGTACGGACCTGCTGCGCGACCCCGCCTCCGACATCGAGGCCTGGGTCGACTTCGAGCTGCGTTCCGCGGAGTACTACAGCCAGCTCGCCGAGGTCTCGGAACACCGTCCGGACGCCGAGGCCGGCGAGGGCTTCCTGCCGTCCGGGGTCGCCGAGCGGGTGCACGCCCAGCCGCTCGACGACACGCACCGCCGGGTCTCCCTTCGCGGCTACCAGTCGTTCGGCGCGCGGTTCGCGCTCGCCCAGCGCCGGGTCGTGCTCGGCGACGAGATGGGGCTCGGCAAGACGGTCCAGGCCATCGCCGCGCTCGCGCACCTCGCGGCCGAGGGACACAGCCACTTCCTCGTCGTCTGCCCGGCGAGCGTACTGATCAACTGGACCCGCGAGATCCGCGCCCGCAGCACGCTGCGCGCCCTCCCGGTGCACGGCGCCGACCGGCGCGACGCGTACGAGGAGTGGCGCGAGCGCGGCGGCGTCGCCGTGACCACCTTCGACGTCCTGCACAGCCTGCCCGTGCCCGACACCGAGAAGCCCGGCATGCTCGTCGTCGACGAGGCCCACTACGTGAAGAACCCCGACACCCGCCGCGCCAAGGCCGTCACCGGCTGGACCGCACACTGCGACCGCGTCCTGTTCCTCACCGGTACGCCCATGGAGAACCGGGTCGAGGAGTTCCGGGCCCTCGTCCGCCACCTTCAGCCCGCCCTGCTGCCCGCCGTCCAGGGCGGCGGCGTGGCGGCCGGACCGCATGCCTTCCGCAAGTCCGTCGCCCCCGCCTACCTGCGCCGCAACCAGCAGGACGTCCTCACCGAACTGCCCGCGCTGGTGCAGGTCGACGAGTGGGAGGAGCTCAGCGCCGCCGACCGGGACGCCTACCGCAAGGCGGTCGCCGAGGGGAACTTCATGGCGATGCGCCGGGCCGCGTACGCCGACGCCGAGAAGTCCGCGAAGCTGGGGCGGCTGCGCGAGCTGGTCGCCGAGGCCGCGGACAACGGGCTGAAGGTCGTGGTGTTCTCGTACTTCCGCGAGGTGCTCGCCACCGTGCAACAGTGCCTGGGGGAGCCGGTGCTCGGGCCGATCTCGGGCGGCGTCCCCGCCGCCCGCAGACAGCGGCTGGTCGACGCGTTCGCGGCGATCGACGGGCACGCGGTGCTGCTCGCCCAGATCGAGGCGGGCGGCACCGGCCTCAACCTCCAGGCCGCCTCCGTGGTCATCCTCTGCGAGCCGCAGGTCAAGCCGACGATGGAACACCAGGCCGTGGCCCGCGCCCACCGCATGGGCCAGATACGTACGGTCCAGGTCCACCGTCTCCTCGCGACCGACAGCGTGGACGACCGGCTCCTGCGCATCCTGAAGAACAAGGACCGCCTCTTCGACGCGTACGCCCGCCGCAGCGACATCGCGGAGGCCACCCCGGACGCGGTCGACGTGTCGGACGCGTCGCTCGCCCGACGCATCGTGGAGGAGGAGCAGCAGCGGCTGGCCGCCCGGCCGGCCGACCAGCCGGCGCGTACGACGAGTTGAGCGAGCGCCGCCGGTCCCGTCCCGGGGTGCGGGTGGTGTCGACGCCGGCGTTGAACGACGCCGGCGTCGATCTCCGTACGCCCAGGGGACGGGCCCCGGCCGCGGTGCGGTACTCACGCCGATGCGCCCCCCGTGCCGATCGCACCCGCGGTTCGTGGCCGGCGCCCGCACCTCCGGCTGGTGGCCGGCGCCCTGTTCCGTGTCTGTCGTCCGGCACGTCCCGTCGGACAGGGTTACGCCCGCGCCGGTCCCGTCTTCAGCCCCGCCCCGCACAGCGGTACGACCGCCGCGGGCATTCCCTCGCCCGGACGCGGCCGGGGCTGGGGCAGCGCGCCCGCGCGCACGGCCGCCCAGCACGCCACGCCCGTCGACTCGACGTACAGTCCCCGCGACGCCAAGTCGCTCTGCGCGTGCCTGATCTGATCCTCCGTCACCGTCAGGAAGGCGCCACCGGACTCGCGTACCGCCCGCAGGATCTGACGGGCCCGCGGCGGGCGGGGGATCGCGATGCCCTCCGCGAACGTGGGGGCCGCCGGGGTGACCCCGACCAGGTCGTCCGCGCCCTGCTCCCAGGCGTGGGCCAGCGGTGCGACCGCCGCGGCCTGGACGGCGTACAGCGCGGGCCGCCGGTCGATGAGACCCGCCGCGTGCAGCTCGGCGACGGCAAGGGCGGCGCCGAGGAGCAGCGTGCCGTTGCCGACGGGCACGACGAGCGCGTCCGGGAGCCGTCCGCCGAGGTCCTCCCAGAGCTCGTGGACATAGGTCTTGGTGCCGTGCAGGAAGTACGGGTTGAAGACGTGCGACGCGTAGAAGACGCCCGCCTCGTCCGCGGCCTCCCGCGCCGCATGCGCCGTCGCCTCGCGGTCGCCCTCGACCACCCGCAGCCGGGCCCCGTGCGCCTCGATCTGCTCCAGCTTCTTCGCTGACGTGCCCTCGGGGACGTAGACCGTGCACGGCAGGGCGGCCCGTGCGCAGTACGCGGCGATCGCGGTACCCGCGTTGCCGCTGCTGTCCGCGACGACCTGCCGGGGCCGCAGCTGCAGCGCCAGTTCGGCCAGCAGCACCGCGCCCCGGTCCTTGAACGACAGGGTCGGCATCAGGAAGTCGAGCTTGGCCGCGACGCCGTCCGTCAGGGACACGAGCGGGGTACGGCCCTCACCGAGACTCGTCGTCGGCGCCGCGAGCGGCAGGCACTCCGCGTACCGCCACAGCGAGTTCACGCGCCCGCCGAGGGACTTGAGGGGCCCGGGCGTGGGGGCGAAGTCCAGGTCCAGCGGCCCGCGGCAGGCGGGGCAGCACCAGTCGAGGGAGCCGCCGGGGACGCGCGTGCCGTCCGCCGGGCAGAAGTAATCCGGCAAAGGAGTCATGTGCGCAGGTTAGATGGACTCCCGCGGCGTCCCGCGATCATTCTCCCGCACTCGTCCGCGACCCGCGTTCCACCCCCACCCGTGCCGCGCTTACCATGCGCCCTGTCGTACGTCTCGTACGTCAGTTCCATCCACGCCGGACGAGGAGCACGGTACCCGTGGCCATACCTCCGCCCCCCGGGCCCCAGCAGCCCGAGGGCCCGTACCCGCCTCAGGGGACGCCGTACCCGCCGCCGGGGACGCAGTACGTGCCTCCGGGAAGCCCGTACCCGCAAGGCCCCTACCAGCAGCAGCCGTACGCGAACCCGTACCCGCAGCCTTATCAGCAGTGGGGGCAGGGCTATTCCCCGTTCAACCGGCCGGCGTCCGTCAACGGTCTCGCCATCACCTCTCTCGTCCTCGGCGTCGTCTGCTGCGTGCCCGCCCTCGGGCTGATCCTCGGCGTGATCGCGCTCGGGCAGATCAAGAGGCGCGGTGAGCGCGGCAAGGGGCTCGCGATCGGCGGCATCGTCATGTCCTCGCTCGGCACCGTCCTGCTGGTGCTCTCCCTCGCCACGGGCGGCGCCCACGAGTTCTGGGAGGGGTTCGAGGACGAGGCGCGGGACAGCGGCGGCAGCGGCGTCACCTTCTCCGTCGGCAAGGGGGAGTGCTTCGACTCGCCCAGCGGCTCCCTCGAGGGCGAGGCGTACGACGTCGACAAGGTGCCCTGCGCCGGCGACCACCAGGCCGAGGTGTTCGCCAACTTCAAGATCCAGGAAGGCGGTTACCCGGGCGACGGCAAGATCTCCGAGACCGCCGACGACAAGTGCTACGCGCTGCAGAACGTGTACGCCATGGACTCATGGGCCGTCCCGGACAACGTCGACGTCTACTACTTCACGCCGACCGAGGACAGCTGGAGCCTCGGCGACCGCGAGGTCACCTGCATGTTCGGCAACACCGACGAGAAGGGCAGCCTCAAGGGCACCCTGCGCTGCGACGACACCACGCTCGGCGCCGACCAGCTCGCCTATCTCCAGGCCGACGGGATCCTCTACGACGCGCTGGACACCGCCCCCGACGAGGAGTACGTCGAGGACGACCTGCCGGGGCACAAGGAGTGGGCGACCCGGGTCGCCAAGGCGCTCGGCGACCAGACCGAGCTGCTGCGCGCGCACCAGTGGGCGGCCGCGGACGAGCAGCCGGTGACGGACCAGGCAAAGGCCCTGGACCAGGCACGGAAGGAGTGGGGGCAGGCGGCGAAGGCGGCCGACGCCGACGCCTTCTACACCCACTACGACAACGGCAGCAGGCTCCTGGAGGGCAGCAGGGCGGTCACGGCCCGCAAGGCTCTGGGTCTCGCCACGACCCCGCCTTCGGACGGCGGGGACGGCGGCGGAGGCGGACAGGGGAGCGGGGACAGCAGCAGCGAGGTGTGACGGCGGCCATAGCGGGGAGAAAGTGCCTGCGTAAAGACCCCGGCAGCCATAAGTCATCACATCGAGTGATTCTCTGGCCTTTGCTTGCATGGCACAACCCACGGTTGCCACGCTGTTGCTGTCTGTACAACCTGATGGGAGCGGCCTGTGACTTTCGGTGAGCAGCCGGCGTATCTGCGCGTCGCGGGTGATCTCCGCAAGAAGATCGTCGACGGTTCGCTGCCACCGCACACCCGCCTCCCGTCCCAGGCCAGGATCCGCGAGGAGTACGGCGTCTCGGACACGGTCGCCCTGGAGGCCCGCAAGGTGCTGATGGCCGAGGGCCTGGTCGAGGGCCGGTCCGGGTCGGGCACGTATGTGCGGGAGCGGCCGGTGCCGCGCCGCGTCGCCCGCTCCGGGTACCGGCCGGACAGCGGCGCGACCCCGTTCCGGCAGGAGCAGGCCGACGGGGCGGTGCGCGGCACCTGGGAGTCGCACAGCGAGCAGGCCGAGGCGAGCGGTGCGATCGCGGAGCGGCTCGACATCCGGCCCGGCGAGCGCGTGATGTGCACGAAGTACGTGTTCCGGGACGCGGGCGAGGTGATGATGCTGTCCACGTCCTGGGAGCCGCTCGCCGTGACCGGCCGTACGCCGGTGATGCTCCCCGAGGAGGGGCCGGTGGGGGGCATGGGCGTGGTCGAGCGGATGGCGGCCATCGACGTGATCGTGGACAACGTGACCGAGGAGGTCGGCGCCCGCCCCGGTCTCGCGGAGGAGTTGCTGACCCTGGGCGGTGTGCCCGGCCATGTCGTCCTGGTCATTCAGCGGACGTACTTCGCGTCGGGCCGCCCGGTGGAGACGGCGGACGTGGTGGTGCCCGCGGACCGGTACCGGGTGGCGTATCACTTGCCGGTGAAGTGACGCCCCTGCCGGTGAAGTGGCGCCGTCGCCCCTGCGGTTGCTTCGTGTCCAGGGGTAAGTGACCTGTTTCCGAAGCGCGGTTGGAATCCGGTCGTTCTCGTGTACCGCGCCCGCTCCGTGCTTCGCGCTGCTTAACGGGCGCTCGGGGGGCGCTCGACGGCGCGTTCGACGGGCTGCGCCCGCTCCGTCATGGCTGGTTGCGTACCTCTTTGTGAGAATCCGTATTCGCTGAGTGAAGGTTAGGCGTAGGCTCGGGCATATGCGGATTGCGGTTTCCTTGGTGGGCGGGGCACGGCGCGAGCCGGGGACGGGAAGCAGAGGGGCGCGATGAACGACGGCACGATCACTCTCCCCTGGCTCGTCATACGCCAGGACGACAACGGCAATCGCTATCGCGTGGGCAGGTACGCGACGCGGGCCGAGGCCCAGAAGATCGCGGACAGCCTCGACGGCCGTGGGCACAAGCAGCTCTACTGGGTGGAACGGATCGGGCAGAACGGCATCAAGTGATCCGAGCCCCTCGGTGATCAGCCTCGCCGGCGGCGCGTGATCGGCCGCGGTGCGCTCCCGTAGGCTCCGGCCCATGACGGAACGGATCGTGGTGGGGGCTGCCCTGCTGAGCGGCGGACGCCTCCTCGCCGCGCGCCGCAGCGCGCCCCCCGAGCTGGCCGGACGCTGGGAGCTACCCGGCGGCAAGGTCGAACCGGGTGAGACCCCCGAGCACGCCCTCGTGCGCGAGCTGCGCGAGGAACTGGGCGTGACGGCGGAACCGGGCGGGCGCGTACCGGGAGAGTGGTCCCTGAAGCCGGGATACGTCCTACAGGTATGGACGGCCCGCCTCCTCGCCGGCACCCCCGAGCCCCTTGAGGACCACGACGAACTGCGCTGGCTGACTCCCGGCCAGATCTGGGACGTGGACTGGCTGGACCAGGACGTGGCGGCGGTCAAGGCCGTGCTGGGCGTCTGGAACACCTAGTTCCGGGCCCTGGCGCAGCGTGCCCGGTCCGTACGCTCCGGGGTCGTGCCGTGCCCAATATGCGGGACGGTGGGGCATGTGTTGTTCCAGGGGCTAGCGCCCGGTACGCCGTTCGTGCCACAGTGCGCCCGCGTGTGCGGTAAGGCATCCCGGATACCGGGTATGTGCCCCTTAACCCCACGAAACCGGACATTGGTGGGCTTCTGGCCTGGGAAGTGATCGGCGTGCTCGACACCGAAGGCGAATGCGCCGAGTGGACGTTCCCCGCGGAACCCGGTGCGGTACGGACTGCGCGTGCGGTCGTCCGGGACCAGCTGCGCACCTGGGGGCTCGACGAGCTCAGTGACATCACCGCGCTGCTGGTCAGCGAGCTGGTGACCAATTCCCTGCGGCATGCCACCGGCCCCATCGGCGTACGGCTGGTGAGCCCCGCCCAAACGATGCCCACGCTGCTCGTGGAGGTCTCCGACCCGCTTCCGGACCCGCCCCGTGAACGCGCCGCCGACTCCGACGAGGAGAGCGGCCGGGGATTGCAGCTCGTCGCATGCTCCTCCCGGCGCTGGGGTACGCGGCCGGGAGACACGGGCAAGACCGTGTGGTTCGAGCTGGCGGTGCCCGGCTGAGTCGTACCGCTCGGGGCGGATGCCGAGGGGCGGCTCCGGGGGCCGGCGCGGAGGGGTGGCGCAAGGGGCGCGCCGGGAGCGCACGGAGGGCGATTGGTTCAGGCCAGTGGCGCCTGCGAGAGTCTTTGGTTCGACGGGGCGCCACCTGGTTAGAAGACTGGGAGTATGTGCCGGCCGGTCCAAAAAGCATCGGGACCGTGCTGTGATCGTGAACACCGTGTTGTGCGGTGCCGTAGTGCTGGATACTGCGGGCAGCCGCCCCCGGTGACCGGTGCCGGACGCGGTGAGCTGGAGGGGACGGTTCGCGTGAGCGAGATACCAGCGAAGGCCACGGAGTCCGAGGACCCGTCGGACGGCGCGAGGGCAAAGGCCGTGGCTGACTCGGCCATGCCCACCGCGGCCGACGACGCGGCCCACCCCCGCAGAGCCGTCGCGGCGGACGGTACGGCGGACGGCTCCGTGGACGACGCTGAGAGCGGCTCCGCGGGTGAGGCCGAGAGCGGCTCCCCGGCTGCCACGGCCGATGCCCTGGCCGGCGGCCGGGCCGATGACCGGTCCGGCGGCCGGGCTGATTACGGGGCTGATGAACCGATCGGTACCCGGACCGGTGAGCCGGTCGGCGACATGATGTGGCAGAGCAGTCCGCCCGGGTCCATGTACGACTACATCAAGGTCGCCTCCTTCTCCATCGGCCCGGACGGGCTCGTCGAGCAGTGGAGTCTGCGCGCCGAGCAGATCTTCGGTATTTCCGCGGAGCGCGCGGTCGGCATGGACCCCATCGCGGCGTTCGTCGCGCCCGACCGGCGTGAGTTCGGACAGCGCAAGATGGCGGAGATACTCGACGGACGCGAGTGGACCGGCGTGGTCCCCTTCCGGATGCCCACTCCGGAAGCGACCGAAGGGCTCGCCGAGGTCTATGTGATGCCCACCACGACCGAGGACGGCGAACGAGCCGCCGTCTGCATCGTCGTGGACGTCCGCACCCTGCGCCGGATCGAGACCGACCTTGCCGCCTCGCAGGCGATATTCGGTCAATCTCCGTTCGGATTCCTGCTGATCGACACCGATCTGCGGGTACGCCGCGCCAACCAGCGCTTCGCCTCCACGTTCGGCGGCAAGGTGGACGACCACCGTGGGCGCTCCGTCCACGACTACCTGCCGTCCCCGGAGGCCGAGCGCGTCAGCGCGACCCTGCGCCGCGTCCTGGAGACCGGCAACTCGATCACGGACATGCACGTCACGGGCTTCGTCCCCGGCTCCGACGAGCGCCGCGACTGGTCCATCAACCTCTACCGCGTGCACAGCGGCAGCGGCCGCCCCATCGGTGTCGCCTGGCTCGGAACCGACAACACCGCCCGCCGTGCGGCCGCCCGCGAGGCCGCGGCCGCCCGACGCAATCTCGCCCTTCTGAACGAGGCCGGCGCCCGCATAGGCAACTCCCTCGACCTGGAGACCACGGCACGCGAACTTCTCGACGTCGTCGTCCCCGGCTTCTGCGACCTCGCCACCGTCGACCTGTACCAAGGGCTGCTGGCCGGCGACGAGACCCCGCCGGGCCGGGCCGACGGCAGTGCCGAGCTGCGCCGGGTCGCCTTCTCCAGCGCGGTCTCCGACGCCCCTTTCGCCGGTGGACCCGACCCGGTGACGGTCGGCGCGGTGCACCACTACCCCTTCAACTCGCCCGGCGCCGACGCCCTGCGCACCGGCCGCCCGCAGCACGTCCCGCCCGAGGACGGCGGCCTCATCCAGTCCACGCTCGCCGTCCCGATGGTCGCGCACGACACGGTGGTCGGCCTCGCCCAGTTCTCCCGTACGAAGGGCAGCGAGCCGTTCGGCGAACGCGACCGCGCACTCGCCGTGGAGCTGGCCGCGCGTGCCGCGGTCTGTATAGACAACGCGCGCCTGTACCGCCGGGAGCACGAGCGCGCGTTGATACTCCAGCGCTCGCTCCTTCCCCCGGGCGACCCGGAGGCGTCGGGTCTGGACATCGCGTGCCGGTATCTGCCGGGCAACGCGGCGACGGAGGTCGGCGGCGACTGGTTCGACGTCATCGAACTCCCCGGCCACCGCACCGCGCTGGTCGTCGGCGACGTGATGGGCCGCGGTCTGCGTGCCGCCGTCGCCATGGGCGAACTCCGCACGGCCGTACGCACGCTGGCGCTGCTCGACCTCGAACCCGCCGAAGTCCTCTCGGCGCTGGACGAGATCGCCCGGGGCCTCGGCACCCCCGGCGGTGTCCAGCAGGCCACCCGCACGGCCCGCCAGCCGCGCGACGCGGACCTGTCCGAGGTGTACCTCGCGACCTGTGTGTACGCGGTCTACGACTCGGTGACGCGACGGTGCACCTTCGCCAACGCCGGCCACCTGCCGCCCGTCCTCGTCGAGCCGGGCGAGACCGCGCTGATGCTCGACGTACCGCCGGGCATGCCGCTGGGCGTGGGCGGCGAGCCGTTCGAGGAGGTGGAGGTGGAGCTGCCGGAAGGGGCTCTGCTGGCGCTCTACACGGACGGCCTGGTCGAATCCCGCGACCACCCCCTCGATGAGGGGCTGCAAGCGTTCGTGGGCGCGCTCACCGACCCCACCAGCCCGCTGGAGGACGTGTGCGACCACGTTCTCAACACCCTCGACACACACCACGGCGAGGACGACATCGCGTTGCTGATGGCGCGTGTGCAGGGGCTGCCGGCCGAGTCCGTCGGCGACTGGACGCTGCCGCGGGAGCCGCGCAGTGTGGGGCGGGCGCGGGAGTACGCGCGCGGACAACTGGTCAGCTGGGGTCTGGAGCCGCTGGTGGACACGGCGGAGCTCCTGGTCAGCGAGTTGGTGACCAATGCGCTGCGCTACGGCGAGGGCGAGATCAGACTCCGTCTGCTCCTCGACCGCACGCTGGTGTGCGAGGTCTGGGACGCGGGTCTGGTGCAGCCGCGCCGGCGCCGGGCGCGGGACACCGACGAGGGCGGGCGCGGCCTGCAACTCGTCGGGCTGCTCTCGGCCGGGTGGGGCTCACGGCGGACGCCGCGCGGCAAGACGGTGTGGTTCGAACTCCCGCTCCCGGACGGCGAAACGGGCCTGACGGATCCGGCGGAGGCGCTGCTCAGCCTGTTCTAGCCGGCCGGGCGAGCGGGCGAGCGGGCGGTCGGACCCGGGAGGCGCTGCGCGGGCCGTTCCAGGCCGACCGGACAGGGCAGGCGCCGCTCAGTCCGCTGCGGGCGGACGGAACAGCTCACCGCCGCCCCTCCGGCCACGCGTCCTCGGACCGCCGAAACTCGCGGGGCCGCCGGAATACGCCGCCGGGCTGTCGGAGTACACCGTCGGCCTGTCGGAGTACGCCGCAGGGCCGCCCGAGTACGCCGCCGGGCCGTCGGCGCTCGTCGGCCCGCCGGAGTGCGCGGGGCCGTGGCGCGCGTGGTGCGCGTCGTCATGGCGGGCGCTGCCGCCGAGCAGGATCCCGCCGAGCACCGCGCCGCCCGTCCCGTCGCCCGCCGGCGCTCCCGCGCCGTACGGATTCCCGTACGCCCGCACATCGCGCTCGGCGACCTGCCGGGCCCGCCGGGCCAGCGCGTCGGCCTCCCGCACCTCCCCGAGGCCCACGACCGGAACGAGCCCCCACCCGGCCTCCACCTCGCCGACTTCCGGCCCGGCCCCGCCTTCGCGGGGTTGCCGTGCGGCTGCCGCGCCGGCGGATTGCTGTGCGGCTGCCGTCTTGCCGGGTCCCGGCGAAGCCTTGATCGTGTCGGCTTCGGGCCCGGCTCCGCCTTCGCCCGGATGCCGCGCCGCCTTTCCATCGCCGGGCCCCCGCGCCGCTCCAGCGTCAGAGGCCTCCCGCGCAGCCTCTGCCGCGCCCGGCTTGCGCGCGGTTTCTGCCGTGCCCGGCTCCGGTGCAGCTTCTGCCGTGCCCGGCACCCGTTCAGCTTCTGCCGTGCCCGGCTCCCGCGAAGCCTCCACCTCGCCCGGCTGCCGTTCAGCGCCCGCCTCGCCCAGCCCCGGTCCGGCGCCCGCCTCGTCCGCTTCCGTCTCCGAGCCGTCCGGTGCCCGGCCTGCCTCAGCCTGCCTGGGTGTCTCCTCCGCGTCGCCCCCGTGCCCTCCCCCTTCCGGCTCCGGCCGTACGTCGTTCCCGTCGCTTGCTCGCCACCCCGTTTCGGGCCGGTGCAACCTCCGTATCGCCTCCGCCAGCAGGGTGCGTGCCTCGTAGCCCACCGCGCCCCGATGTGTCGTGACGTAGTCCGACGTCGCGGCGGTCGCGCTGCGTGCCGTCAGGCGGGAGTGGTCCAGGCGGACGAGGGCCTCGTCGTCGTCGGGTTCGTGGTGCCGGGCGACGTCCACGCCCGCGTGCGCCTGCTCGATCCGGCGGAGGGCGCCGACCGGGTCGTACACCCCCGTGGACATCTCCCGGCGCACCTCCGCCACCACCGCCTCGCCGCGGGCGATCCGCCCCGGCAGATCCGCCCGGGCGCCGGCCCCGCCGTCCGTGCGGCCGCGTGCCGCCACGAGGCCGGTCTCCGTCCCGGCCACCGCGGCGGGCAGTCTCTCCGCCGCGGCGGCCAGCTCCGCGGCGAGCCGCGCGACGCCGTCCACGAAGGCCGCGGCCTGGTCGACGGCCCCCTCCGCCGCACGCAGCAGCACGACCGCCCGCTCGGTCTCACCCCGGTCCAGGGCCTGCCGGGCCCGGTTGAGGCTGCTCGTGGCGAACACCAGCCGGTCCTTGGCCTGTTCGACATGGCCCGCCACCGGCACGACGGCCGAGGGGGCATACCGTTCGTGCAACTCGGCAAGCGTGGTGTCCGCGGCCGAGGCCCGCACGGTCAGCTCCCTGAACCGTGCCTCCGTCCGCTCCAGCACGGCCGGCGCCTGCCGCTCGAGCGACCGCGTCTGGTCGAACGCCGCGGCCTCCGCGTCCAGCCGCCGCCCCGCCTCCGCGCAGCGCGCGACGATCTCCTCCAGCATCCCCCGGGTGTCCGCGCCGCCGCCCGCCACGGAGTCGTCCAGGCGGTGCCGCAGCCGAAAGGCGGCGGCCAGCTCGGACTCCGCGTACTCCAGGGCAGCCCGGAAGGGCCGTACGGCCGTGTCCCCCAACTGTGCCGCTGCCGCCCGCAGTTCCTCGGCGCTGGTCCGTACGGAGTCGTCGGTCTCGACCAGTGACCGCCGCGCCCGCGCCTCGATCTCCTCCACCGAAGCCGCCCCGACGCTCGTGCCGCCGGGGGTCGTACGCGTCCGCATGCGCCGTCGCCGACGTACCTGCGCGTACACCGCCAGCAGTCCCGCCGCCCCCACCGCCACGACCGGCAGGACGAGGTCCCCGGTGGACGTTCCCCCGCCGTCCGGCGCGGCCCCGCCGGGGGCGGACGTCGACGCGGCCACGAACTGCTCGGCCGGGATCAGGGGAACCGAATGATCCACTCCGGCCATCTCCATGGGCAGCACCAGCCACCCCAGGGCCATCAGGCCACCGGACACACCGTGCGCCAGGCGCACGGCTATGTGCGACGAGGCTCGGCGCGACCGGCTTCGACTCAGGGGCGACGTCACATTTCGGAGGGTATGACCGCTCACCCGCCCCCGCGACCGGGGTGCGCCCGGGACGGGGCGCCAGGTGCGGGGAAGGCCCAGGGAGGCCCAGGGGTGCGGGCGCGGAAGTAGTACGGGCGTACGGGAGGGAGCGCGGAGGATGGGTACGAGACATACGGACTCCGAGGGGGAGAGCCGAGTGGGCCCGCCGGGAGCGGAGCCGGGGCCGGGGTCGGGGCCGGAGCCTCGGGAGACCTCGGAGGAGTCCTCATCCCGCACCCCCGCCTGGGCCCGCCGCACGGCCCGCGCCTGGCGGCACCCGCGCCTGCGCCTGCCCAAACGCATCGCGCTCGCCCTCGCTCTCGTCCTGCTCCTGCCGCTCCTCGCGGCCGGCGTCGCCCTGCGCGTCAACTACGCCGGGGACCCGGCCGCCGGCACCCAGACCAGAAACCGCGACGCCCTCTGGATGGGCCACGCCTGGGTCGACGGGCGGAAGCGGGACGCGGACGTGAAGGCGCTCGCGAAGCGGCTGCGCGGCACCGGCATCCGGGACCTGTATGTGCACGCGGGCCCGCTGGAACACGACGGAACCCTGCCCGGGTCGGCTCATCCCAGGGCCCGTTGGCTGGTCGGCGCCGTGCACCGCGAGCTGCCGGGCGTCCGGGTCCAGGCCTGGCTCGGCGACAAACTGGCGAGCGAGGGACCGGTCGGGCTGCGGCTGGAGCGCGCGGCGACCCGGACGGCCGTCGTCGGCTCGACCCGGCAGATCCTGGCGGCCGGCTTCGACGGCGTCCACTTCGACCTGGAGCCGCTGCACTCGGGGGACCGCGACTACCTTTCCCTCCTCGACGATCTGCGCGGCGTCACCCGCTCCGCGCACGTCCAGCTCTCCGTCGCAGCCCACCAGATCGACCCCCTCCCGGCGGCCAACGCGATCCGGGGCGCTCTCTCCGGTCACCCCAAGTGGTGGTCCCAGTCGTACTTCGGCCAGGTCGCCCGCCGGGTCGACCAGATCGCGGTGATGTCGTACGACACGGCCATGCCGCTGGAGAGCCTGTACGGCGGCTACGTCGCCCAGCAGACCTCCCTCGCCCTCGAGGTCACCCCGGAGTCGACGGACCTGCTGATGGGCCTGCCGTTCTACTACGAGGACAACCTGAGCCACCACGGCTCCGCCGAGACGGTCGCGGCGGCGGTACGCGGCACCCGCCTCGGCCTGTCCCGCACGGACCGCGACCGGGAGAACTTCGGGGTCGCCCTGTACGTGGACTTCGCGGCCAGGGAGTCGGACTGGACGGCCTACCGGAAGGGCTGGCTGCCGTAGCACCGCCCGGACGCACGGGCCCGGAACGGTACGACGGACGGACGGGCGGCGCTATGACGGGCGGCGCTACGACGGCGGTGCTATGACGGGCGGCGCTACGACGGACGAGGCCGCCTTCCGATCTTCGATCCCAGCCACACCAGCGGGTCGTACTTGCGGTCGACCGCCCTTTCTTTCAAGGGAATCAGGGCGTTGTCCGTGATCTTGATGCCCTCGGGGCAGACCTCCGTGCAGCACTTGGTGATGTTGCAGTAGCCGAGGCCGTGGTCGTCCTGGGCCGTGCGCTTACGGTCCAGGCCGGTGTCGGCGGCGGCGTCCAGGGGGTGCATGTCCAGCTCGGCGACCCGCATCAGGAAGCGCGGGCCCGCGAACGCCGGTTTGTTCTCCTCGTGGTCGCGGACGACATGGCACGTGTCCTGGCACAGGAAGCACTCGATGCACTTGCGGAACTCCTGCGGGCGTTCCACGTCCTCCTGCTGCATCCGGTACTCGCCGGGGCCCAGGCCGGCCGGCGGCACGAAGGCCGGGACCTCGCGCGCCTTCGCGTAGTTGAAGCCCACGTCGGTCACCAGGTCCCGTACGACCGGGAAGGCGCGCAGCGGCGTGACGGTGATCGTCTCCTCCCGGGTGAACACCGACATGCGCGTCATGCACATCAGCCGCGGCCGCCCGTTGACCTCAGCCGAGCACGAACCGCACTTGCCCGCCTTGCAGTTCCAGCGCACGGCCAGATCGGGGGCCTGGGTCGCCTGGAGGCGGTGGATGATGTCCAGCACCACCTCGCCGTCGTTCACCTCGACCTCGAAGTCCTCCAGGCCACCGCCCTTCACATCCCCGCGCCACACCTTGAAGCGGGCCTCATAGCTGGTCACTCGTACAGCTCCTCTTCGGCCAGGTACTTGACCAGCTCCTCCTTCTCGAAGAGGGCGAGCAGGTCGGGGCGGACGGGTTCGGTGGTGTCCCGGGTGAGGTCGATCTGGCCGCGGGCGGGGTCCATCGCCGCCAACCCGCCCGTAGGGTCGGCCAGTCGGCACAGAAGGTTGATACGACGCCACGCGCGGTCCATCGCCGGGTGGTCCTCGCGTGTGTGACCGCCCCGGGACTCCGTGCGCTCCAGAGCCGCGCGTGCCACACATTCGCTGACCAGGAGCATGTTCCGCAGGTCGAGGGCCAGATGCCAGCCGGGGTTGAACTGCCGGTGCCCCTCCACCCCGGCCCGCCCCGCCCGTACCCGCAGGTCCGCCAGCTTCTCCAGCGCCTGTTCCATCTCGCCCTCGCGGCGGATGATGCCGACGAGGTCGTTCATCGTCTGCTGGAGTTCCTGGTGCAGGGTGTACGGGTTCTCCGGCGGGCGGCCACCGGGGGGCCGGGGTACGTCCCCCAGGCCGGCACTGTCCGCGCCCGGCTCCGGACCCTCGGCCGAGAAGGGCCGCAGTGCCTCGGCGGCCGCCGTGTCGACCTGGATGTCGTCCACGCCGGTGCGGTCCCCGGCCGGCAGGCCCGCCGCGTACTGGGCCGCGTGCAGCCCCGCCCGCCGGCCGAAGACCAGCAGGTCGGACAGCGAGTTGCCGCCGAGCCGGTTGGAGCCGTGCATGCCGCCGGCCACCTCCCCGGCCGCGTACAGACCCGGTACGCCGCGGGCCGCCGCGGTGTCCGAGTCGACCGCGATGCCGCCCATCACGTAGTGGCAGGTCGGGCCGACCTCCATCGCCTCGGCGGTGATGTCGACGTCCGCCAGCTCCTTGAACTGGTGGTACATGGAGGGGAGCCGGCGCCGGATCACCTCGGCCGGCATACGCGTCGAGACGTCCAGGAAGACGCCGCCGTGGGGGGAGCCGCGGCCCGCCTTGACCTCGGAGTTGATGGCGCGCGCGACCTCGTCCCGGGGCAGCAGCTCAGGGGGGCGGCGGTTGTGGTCCGGGTCCTCGTACCAGCGGTCGCCCTCCTCCTCCGACTGCGCGTACTTCTCCTTGAAGACGTCGGGGATGTAGTCGAACATGAACCGCTTGCCGTCGGAGTTCCTGAGCACGCCGCCGTCGCCGCGCACCGACTCGGTGACGAGGATGCCCTTCACCGACGGCGGCCAGACCATGCCCGTCGGGTGGAACTGCACGAACTCCATGTTCAGCAGGGGCGCTCCGGCGAGCAGCGCCAGCGCGTGCCCGTCGCCCGTGTACTCCCACGAGTTCGACGTCACCTTGAAGGACTTGCCGATGCCGCCGGTCGCGATCACGACCGAGGGCGCCTCGAGGACGAAGAAGCGGCCGGACTCGCGCTCGTAGCAGAAGACGCCGGCGACCCGTCCCCCGGCGGAGCCGCTCACGGCGGCGCCGTCCTTCAGGACCCGGGTGACCGTGCACTCCTGATAGACCTTCAGGCGGGACTCGTAGTCGCCGGTCTCCCGCTCGTCCTCCTGCTGCAACGACACGATCTTCTGCTGGAGCGTGCGGATCAGTTCGAGGCCGGTGCGGTCGCCGACGTGCGCGAGCCGCGGGTACTCGTGACCGCCGAAGTTGCGCTGGGAGATCCGGCCGTCCTTCGTACGGTCGAAGAGGGCGCCCCAGGTCTCCAGCTCCCAGACGCGGTCGGGGGCCTCCTGGGCGTGCAGCTCGGCCATCCGCCACTGGTTGAGGAACTTGCCGCCGCGCAAGGTGTCGCGGAAGTGGACCTGCCAGTTGTCGCCGGAGTTCACGTTGCCCATCGCGGCCGCGATGCCGCCCTCGGCCATCACGGTGTGTGCCTTGCCGAAGAGGGACTTGCAGATCACGGCGGTACGGGCGCCGCGTTCCCGCGCCTCGATGGCGGCGCGCAGTCCGGCGCCTCCTGCGCCGACCACGACGACGTCCCATTCCTGGCGGTCGACCACGGGCATCAGTAGGCCTCACTCATCAGAAGAAGCGCGGATCGTCGAAGGCGCCGGACGCCACCAGGAAGACGTAGAAGTCGGCGAGCGCCACGCTCACCAAGGACGCCCAGGCCAGCAGCATGTGACGGGCGTTGAGCCGCCCGACCCACTGCCACATCCGGTAGCGCACGGGATGCTTGGAGAAGTGCTTGAGCTTGCCGCCGACGATGTGCCGGCAGGAGTGGCAGGAGACGGTGTACGCCCAGATCAGCGTGATGTTGAGCAGGAAGACCAGGGTGCCCAGGCCCATATGGCCCCAGCGGTAGTGCTCGTCGCGGAAGGAGAGCACGGTGTCGTAGGTGAGGATGCCCGCGACGACGATGGCCGCGTAGAAGAAGTACCGGTGGACGTTCTGGAGAATGAGCGGGAAGCGGGTCTCGCCGGTGTACTTCTTGTGCGGCTCGGGGACCGCGCAGGCCGGGGGTGAGGCCCAGAAACCCCGGTAGTAGGCCTTGCGGTAGTAGTAGCAGGTCAGCCGGAAGCCGAGCGGGAAGATCAGGATGATGACGGCGGGGGAGATGCCCCACCAGCTCCCGAAGAGGTCCGCGTTCGGGCCCGCGTGCATGGTCTGGCACCGCTCCGCCAGACAGGGCGAGTAGAACGGCGAGACGTACGGGGCGGCGTAGTAGTCCGTGTCCGCGAAGGCCCGCCAGGTCGAATACACGATGAAGGCCAGCAGCCCGGCCGCGGTGACGGCGGGCGCCAGCCACCAGCGGTCGGTCCGCAGATGGGGGGCGGCGATCGCGGCGCGCGTACCGGTTCGTACGCCGCCGCTGTTCGGATGGGGTTCCGTGCCAGTGGCCAACGCTGCTGCTCCTCTTCAGGGCTCGGTTCGCCTAGGACCTGTCCTGGCCGGGGTACTCACGGGGCGTGGCGGTCGCGGGCGCCCAGACCCTCGTCGTCCGAGTCCGTCCACAGGGATTTGTCGTACGGGGTGTCGGGGATGGCGAGCAGGTCGGGTCGGCGTGGCGCGGCCGGCTCGGCGGCGGCCTCGCGCAGCAGCGCGAGGCTCTCGCGCAGGTGGTCGGCATCGGCCCGCACCCGGCGCATCTCCAGGCCCGCGCCCAGCTGCTGTTCCAGCCGTCCCACGGACCTCGCAAGGTCGTCGAGGCAGCGCTGTACGGACGTCAAGTCTTCGTGCACGGACATGACTTGCCCTCACTTCCGCGGACCCTTTGGCCCCAAGGCGGCAACGTTCATGCGCCTGCGAGTGTTGCGCGTCAAACCGGGCCGTGTGAAGAGATCTGCACGGATTCCAGGATGGCACCATCCCGAACGCGCCGCCACGCGCTCCCGGCGCGCTGGGCGCGCCCCCGGCGACAGGGCGCTGCCTCCATGAGCGGCTTCGCCGGGCCCGCACGGCGGACCCGGCGCCGGGCGCCATTGGGCTGCATGGGTGGGCTTCACCGCGCGCTCCGCCGTGTCGCCGCCCCCACGTGGCTCCGCTCCCCTTCAGTGGGTCCATAGATCTGATCAGCCGCATATTCCGCCAAACGTGATCAAAGCCGACCCTGTTCTCCCCAGCGGAGCGGTTCCGCGAGACCCGGAGGTAGCAGTGATGTCCCACGACGGCGTCGGACCGCGCGCGGTGATGCGCTCGGTCGTGTTCCTCACCGCGGGTGTGCTCGTGGTGCCCGCGCTCACCGGCTGCGGCGCGGACGACGAGGTGAGCAAGCCGGTCGCCGGGCAGGACATCGCGCCGGCCGAGCGGGCTCTGGTCGCCGACGGGGGCACCCTGCGCTGGGCCATGGACGCCGTACCGGAGACCTTGAACACGTTCCAGGCCGACGCCGACGCCACGACCACGCGGATCGCCGGGGCCGTGCTGCCGTCGATGTTCCGGCTGGACGCCTCCGGGCGCCCGCAGCGCAACCCCGACTTCCTGGAGTCCGCCAAGGTCGTCGAGACCGAGCCCAAGCAGGTCGTGCTCTACCGGCTCCACCAGCAGGCCGTGTGGAGCGACGGCCGCGAGATCGGCGCCGCCGACTTCGCCGCCCAGTGGCGGGCCCTGTCCGGCAAGGACAGCGCGTACTGGACCGCCCGCAACGCCGGCTACGACCGCATCGAGAAGATCGAGCGCGGCAAGGGCAACCTGGAGGTCAAGGTCACCTTCAGCAGGCCGTACGCCGACTGGAAGTCGCTGTTCTCGCCGCTGTACCCGAAGGACGTCATGGGCACCCCCGACTCCTTCAACGACGGCGCGCGCACCAAGCTGAAGGTCACCGCCGGGCCCTTCGGGCTCACGAAGGTCGACCGCAAGGCGGGCGAGGTCGCTCTCGCCCGCAATCCGCGCTGGTGGGGCCGCCCCGCCAAGCTCTCCGAGATCGTGCTGCGTGCCGTTCCCCGCGACCAGCGGGCCGCCGCGCTCGCCGCCGACAAGGTCGACCTCGCGGAGGTCGACCCGGCGGAGGCCGAGCGGATCACGCTGGCCGCCCGCGACAAGGGCGGTAAGCCGCTGGCGGGGCCCCGCGCCGCGACGACGCCCGCCGGGGCGCTGCGCTCCTGGGCCGTGGCGCACGGCTCCGACGAGAAGGCCGCCGACCGGGAGATCTCGGCCCGCAAGAAGCGGACCAAGGCGATCGCCAAGTACGCCGACCAGCAGTCGGCGCTGGGCGGTTTCGTGGTCCGCAAATCCCTGGAGCCCACCTACACGCAGCTCGCCCTGAACGGCTCCGGGGGTCCCCTCGCCGACGAGCGCGTGCGGCGGGCCGTGGCGCGTGCCCTCGACCGCACCGAGCTGGCCAAGCTCGTGCTCCAGCCGCTCGGGCTGCCCGTCGTGCCGGTCGGCAGCCATCTCGCGCTGTCCGGGCAGGAGGCGTACGCCGACAACAGCGGCGCCCTCGGCGGGCAGGACACCACGGAGGCGCAGGCGCTGCTGACCGACGCCGGCTGGGTGCTCGGCGGACCCGTCAAGGAGCAGAAGAAGACGGCCGGGTCCGAGGGGAAGAAGGCGCGCCCCACCAACGGCTCCGGGGACGGTTCCGGGGACGACGGGACGTACGTCGTCGGCGAGGACAACAAGCCGTCCGAGACCGACAAGGAGAAGAAGGACCCCAAGGACCACACGAAGCAGCACGGCAACGAGCAGCCCGGGAAGCACGCCGACGACCAGGTCGGCAAGCACATCGACGGCCGGCAGTACGTCCACGAGCAGGTCGGGCGGGGCGGGGCGCCGGGCGCGTACGCCCCGAAGGGCACCGCGGCGCCGGGCGGCACGTCGGCCGGGGTGCTGGCCAAGGACGGCAAGCCGCTGACGCTGCGCTTCGTCCTGCCGTCCGGCCCGGGGTCGGAGTCCCTGCGGGCCGTCGGGGCCCGGATCTCGCGGATGCTGGACAGAGTCGGCATCCGTACGGAGATCTCGAAGGTGTCCGACGACAGCTACTTCAAGGACCACATCGCGTCCGGCGAGTACGACCTCGCGCTCTACTCGTGGCCCGCCTCCGCGTTCCCGGCCACCGACGCCCGGCCGATCTACGCCAAGCCGGTCCCGGCGGCGGACGGCTCGCTGAGCGTCGAGCAGAACTACACGCGGGTCGGCACGGACCAGGTGGACCAGCTCTTCGACCAGGCGATCGCCACGCTGGACGAGGACGAGGCGCGCGACCTGGTCCGTAAGGCCGACGCCCGCATCTGGGCCGCAGCAGGATCGATTCCTCTCTATCAGCGCCCCCAGCTGACGGCCGCCCGCCCCACCCTGGCGAACGCGGGTTCCTTCGGCTTCCAGACACCGCTCTTCGAGGACATGGGCTTCCTGAAGAAGGGCGCCAAGCCGTCGGCCGGCCCGTCCCAGGGGTAGGGGCCTGCGGCGTGATCAGCCGGCGGGGCCCCGGGGTCGCCGGGGGCCGCGGGGCCCTGCGGAGGCTGTTTCCGTCAGGGCCCCGTACCATGGGGTGAGGCCGTGGCGTGTCCAGCCCGGCAGAGCCCGCGTAACACAGACGTACGCGCAGGCCATCCACTCACTCCGGGAGTACGCCGCAATATGGCCACGCGCCACGACATCCGCAACGTCGCCATCGTCGCCCACGTCGACCACGGGAAGACGACCCTCGTCGACGCCATGCTGAAGCAGGCCGGTGCCTTCGCGGCGCACGCCGCCGAATCGCTCGACGACCGCATGATGGACTCGAACGATCTGGAGCGTGAGAAGGGCATCACGATCCTGGCCAAGAACACGGCCGTGAAGTACCACCCGAAGGATGGCGGCGACGTCATCACGATCAACATCATCGACACCCCCGGCCACGCCGACTTCGGTGGTGAGGTCGAGCGCGGCCTGTCGATGGTGGACGCGGTGGTGCTGCTCGTCGACGCCTCCGAGGGCCCGCTGCCGCAGACCCGCTTCGTGCTGCGCAAGGCGCTGCAGGCCCGCCTGCCCGTCATCCTGTGCATCAACAAGACGGACCGCCCCGACTCGCGCATCGACGAGGTCGTCAACGAGGCCTACGACCTCTTCCTCGACCTCGACGCCGACGAGGACCAGATCGAGTTCCCGATCGTCTACGCGTGTGCGCGTGACGGTGTGGCCTCGCTGACCAAGCCGCAGGACGGCACCGTCCCGGCCGACAGCGACAGCCTGGAGCCGTTCTTCTCCACGATCCTCCAGCACGTCCCGGCCCCGACGTACGACGAGGCGGCCCCCCTCCAGGCGCACGTCACCAACCTGGACGCGGACAACTTCCTCGGCCGTATCGCGCTGCTGCGCGTCGAGCAGGGCGAGCTCCGCAAGGGCCAGACGGTCGCGTGGATCAAGCGCGACGGCACCGTCTCCAACGTCCGCATCACCGAGCTGATGATGACCGAGGCGCTCACCCGCAAGCCCGCCGAGATGGCGGGGCCGGGTGACATCTGTGCCGTCGCCGGTATCCCGGACATCATGATCGGTGAGACCCTCGCCGACCCCGAGAACCCGATCGCGCTCCCGCTGATCACGGTCGACGAGCCCGCGATCTCCATGGTCATCGGTACGAACACCTCGCCGCTGGTCGGCCGTGGCGGCACCGGCAAGGGTGCCTCCGCCAAGGCGGCCGTCAAGGACCGCAAGGTCACCGCCCGCCAGGTCAAGGACCGTCTGGACCGCGAGCTGGTCGGTAACGTCTCGCTCCGTGTGCTCGACACCGAGCGCCCGGACGCGTGGGAGGTCCAGGGCCGTGGTGAGCTCGCGCTCGCCATCCTGGTCGAGCAGATGCGCCGCGAGGGCTTCGAGCTCACCATCGGCAAGCCGCAGGTCGTCACCAAGGAGGTCGACGGCAAGGTCCACGAGCCCGTCGAGCGCCTCACGGTCGACGTGCCCGAGGAGCACATGGGCGCGGTCACGCAGCTCATGGGCGTCCGCAAGGGCCGGATGGACAACATGTCCAACCACGGCTCCGGCTGGGTCCGCATGGAGTTCGTCGTCCCGTCCCGTGGCCTGATCGGCTTCCGTACGGAGTTCCTCACCGGCACGCGTGGCACGGGCATCGCCCACTCCATCCACGAGGGCCACGAGCCGTGGTTCGGCACCCTGACGACCCGTAACAACGGTTCGCTGGTCGCCGACCGCGCGGGCGCCGTCACCGCCTTCGCGATGACGAACCTCCAGGAGCGCGGCGTGCTGTTCACCGACCCCGGCACCGAGGTGTACGAGGGCATGATCGTCGGCGAGAACTCGCGCGCCGACGACATGGACGTGAACATCACCAAGGAGAAGAAGCTCACCAACATGCGCTCCTCCTCGGCCGACTCGTTCGAGGCGATCGTCCCGCCGCGCAAGCTCTCGCTCGAGCAGTCGCTGGAGTTCTGCCGCGACGACGAGTGCGTCGAGGTGACTCCGGAGGCCGTGCGCATCCGCAAGGTCGTCCTGGACCAGAAGGAGCGCGGTCGCACCGCCAGCCGAGCCAAGCACGGCTGATCCACTGACACTTGAGCCCGGGTGCCCCCGCGATGGGGGCACCCGGGCTTCTGTGTGTCCGTGGTACGCCCGCGCTTCTGAGGGACGGGCGGTACATCTAGCCGTTCCGGACACGTAGCGCAACCGGTTTTCCCGCCGTGGCGTCCGGAATGCGGAGCGTTCCGACCGATAGACATGTAACACGTCCGTTTCGTGGCCTTCTCACGGCGAACGCTTTGTCCGTATTTTGGAAGATGTACGCGTCAGCTGTGATTGAACCGAGACCTAAAGACTGTGGTCGGTATCTACCCCATGTCAGATAGTTAGCCGCAACGCTCGGGTCAATGGGTCATGCGCTGTGGGGACAGCGCCGACTCACGAGCACAGTGGGGTGTTTGGCCCTCCGTCAGGGGTGTCGGAGGTCTGTCACATACCCCTCCTGTCCGTGCACCGGTTGAGTCATGAGGAGGCCGTCAATGCCAACTACGCGTGTTCATCCGCGAGTTCTCGCGTTCCGCGACCGATAGGCATACGTCTTCCCGATCCGCATGGTCCAAGCCGTGGCCGCCCTCGCCTGTGGCGGCCACCGGCTCGGCGTACCCATGAATTGGACGAATCATGACGAGTCCTCTTGAGGTCGAGGGCGGCGGTCCGTCGGTCGTCGCGGACGACGAGAAAGACCCCAAGAAGGGGTCGGGGGCCGCGCAGTTGGTGGGCCGATCGCCTGGCCGGCTGATGTGGATCCGCTACAAACGCGACCGTGCCGGAGTGATCTCCGCCTACGTCGTCGGCTTCTTCTTCCTCCTCGGCCTGCTCTCCCCGCTGATCTCCAAGCTGTACGGCAAGAACCCGTACACCGTGTACGCGGACGAGCGCCCGGAGCTGTTCGACAGTGCCGGCGTGCCGGTGCAGCCCAACGGCGGTATCAGCGGCGAGTTCTGGTTCGGGCTCGAACCCGGCAACGGCTACGACGTCTTCACCAAGCTGATCTACGGCATCCGCACCTCGCTGATGATCTCCATCGCGGTGACGATCACGGTCGTGCTCACCGGCATCCTGCTCGGGGTCGCGGCGGGTTACCTCGGCGGCAAAGCAGACTTCTTCATCAGCCGGGTGATCGACTTCCTGCTGGCCTTCCCGTCGCAGCTGTTCTTCATCGCGAGCATGCCGGTGGTGGTCTCCCTCTTCGTGAGCCCGCGCGACGAGACACCGACGTATGTGCGGGTCGTCGCCCTCATCGCGGTCCAGTGGTTCCTGGGCTGGATGAGCCTCGCCCGTATCCTGCGCGGCACGAGTCTGTCCCTGCGGGAGCGCGAGTTCATCGAGGCGGCCCGGGTCAGCGGGGCGTCCCCCTGGCGCATCATCCGCAAGGAGATCCTGCCCAACGTGGTGACACCGCTCCTGGTGCAGTCCACGTATCTGCTCCCGAACTTCGTCACGATCGAGGCCGGCCTGTCCTTCCTCGGCGTCGGCATCGTCGAACCGACGCCCGACTGGGGTCAGATGTTCGCCAAGGCGTCGACCGAGCTCGTGCTCCAGAACGACATCACCTACATGTTCTTCCCCGGCGTCTCGATGATCATCTTCGTCGTCGCGTTCAACCTGCTCGGGGACTCGGTCAGGGATGCCTTCGATCCCAAGACGGCGCGCTGACCGCCAGGTCGCGGGCCTTCGCCCTGACTTCAGGACCGCACTTCAATCGCATGTCAACCGCACTTCGTCGTAAGCACTTTCTTCGCACTGGTGACACACAGATGGGTGGAAACTGAGTGATGAGTAGGGGCGGACGCCACGCATATGCCGCAATCTCAGTGCTCGCGGCCGGAGCTCTCGTGCTCACCGGTTGCAGCAAGGGCGGCAGCGACAGCGGCAACAACGACAAGAAGGACAAGGAGAACGCCCAGCGGCAGCAGGCGTCGATCAAGTTCGGCGACGCGAAGGACTCCACGGGTCCCGCGGCCGCCGTACCGGGCGCCAAGACCGGCGGCACGATGGAGGTCCTGCAACGTGACAGCTACGCCCACCTCGACCCGGCCCAGATCTACGTCTCCGACGAGGGCTCCGTCGCCACGCTGCTCCACCGCGGCCTGACCGGCTACAAGGCCACCAGCAACGACGGCAGCAAGCACGAGGTGGTCGGCGACCTCGCCACCGACTCCGGTACGACCACGGACGGCGGCAAGACCTGGAAGTACACGCTCAAGGACGGCATCAAGTTCCAGGACGGCACGGCGATCACCTCCAAGGACGTCCGCCATTCCGTCGAACGCCTCTTCGCGCCCTTCATCAACCAGGGGCCGCCCTACCTCCAGCAGTGGCTCGCCGACACCCCGGGTGCCGACTACCGCAAGCTGCTCAAGGACGGCCCGTACAAGGGCAAGCACCTGCCGGACAGTGTCCTGGAGACACCGGACGCGAAGACCGTCGTCTTCCACTTCAAGACGGCGCACCCCGACCTGCCGTACGCCCTCGCCATGGCGGGCTACGCGGTCGTGTCCCAGAAGGGCGACACCAAGGAGAAGTACGACAGGGCGCCCGTGGCGGCCGGCCCGTACAAGATCCAGTCGTTCAAGTCCGGCAAGTCGATGGTGCTGGTGAAGAACACCAGCTGGGACCCGAAGACGGACCCGATCCGCCACCAGTACGTGGACCGGTTCAACTTCACGTTCAACCAGCAGTACGAGACGTCCACCAAGACGCTCCTCGCCGACAGCGGCGCCGACCAGGCCGGCGTCAGCTTCAACAACCAGGTCGACGCGGGCAACCTCTCCAAGGTCCTCAGCGACCCGAAGATGAAGTCCCGTACGGTCGGCGGCTTCCAGCCCTACGTCGGCCAGATGAACATCAACATGAGCCACCCGGCCCTCAAGGACAAGAAGATCCGCGAGGCCATCGCCTACGCCCTGCCGATCACACCGTTCGTCCGGGCCTACGGCGGCACCGACGCGATGCAGGTCGCCGGCGGTCTGATCAGCCCGACCGTGAGCGGCTACGACGCCTCCTTCGACCCGTTCGGCAAGATCAAGAAACCGGCGGGTGACCCGGTCAAGGCCAAGGCGCTGCTGAAGGAGGCCGGCAAGGTCGGCATGAAGCTGACCTTCGGCTACATCAACACGCCCGAGGGCCAGCAGTACTCCACCGCCATGGCGGCCGGCCTGAAGAAGGCCGGCTTCAACGTCCAGCGCCAGGAGATCCCGGCCGAGACGTACTACGACCAGGTCAGCAAGCTCGACAACAACTACGACATCTTCCACACCGCGTGGGGTGCCGACTGGCCGTCCGCCTCGACCGTGATCCCGCCGGTGTTCGACGGCCGCGCGATCGCCGACGGTGCGCAGAACTACTCGCAGGTCAACGACCCCCACGTCAACAGCGAGATCGACCGCGTCAACAAGATCACCGACCCGGTGAAGTCCGCGGCCGGGTGGGAGAAGATCGACCAGTACCTGGTCAAGGAAGTAGTGAACGTCGTCCCGACCGCCTACTACAAGCAGATCCAGATCGCCGGCTCGAAGGTCGGCGGCCTGGCCTACGACGACGTGATCGGCGGCATCGACCCGCGACGCCTGTTCGTCAAGTAACCGCCGCCCCACCGGAGCCCGGTGCGCCCGCCTGCTCAGCGACGCGGGCGGCGCACCGGGCCCCGCCGGGCCCGCTGACGTCTGAGAGCTGCCCCTGCCATGCTGCGCTTCCTCATTCGCCGGACACTCGGCGCCGGCGTCATCCTCTTTCTGCTGAGCATCGTCGCGTTCCTGCTGTTCTTCGGAATGCCGCGTGATCCCGGACTGCTGATGTGCGGGAAGACGTGCACGCCGGCGAACCTCGCGAACATCCACCATGTGCTCGGCCTCGACAAGTCGATCCCCGAGCAGTACTGGATCTTCCTGCACAACCTCGTGCTGGGCAGCGAGGAATTCACCCAGGGCCCTTGCCCCGCCCCGTGCTTCGGCTACTCGTACCACACCAACGAGGAGGTCTGGGGCACCCTGATGGACCGCCTGCCGACCACCGTCTCCCTGACGCTGGGCGCGTGCGTCTTCTTCCTGCTCATCGGCCTCGGCACCGGACTGCTCGCCGCCTGGAAGCGCGGCACGCTGATCGACAAGACCGTCACGGCCGGGTCGATGGTGCTCAGTTCGATGCAGATCTACTTCCTGGGCCCGCTGGCGCTGGCCGCTCTCGTGTACCAGACCCACCTCTTCGACAAGCCCGCCTACCACGAGTTCACCGCGAACCCGGTCACCTGGTTCACCGGACTGATCATCCCGTGGGTCGTGCTGTCGACCATCTTCGCCGCGCAGTACACACGTATGGCGCGCTCGTCGATGATCGAGCAGCTCCAGGAGGAGCACGTACGCACCGCCCGCGCCAAGGGCATGTCGCGCAAGTACGTCTTCTTCCGCTACGCCTGGCGCGGTTCGCTGATCCCCATCGTCACCATCTTCGGCATCGACCTCGGCTCCCTGCTGGGCGGCGCGATCATCACCGAGTACACCTTCGGTCTGCCGGGTCTCGGCCAACTGGCGGTGCAGTCGGTGTTCTTCAGCGATCTGCCGCTGCTGCTCGGGGTGATGCTGTTCTCCGCCGCCATGATCCTGCTGTTCAACATCATCGTGGATGCCTGCTACGCCTTCATCGACCCGCGCGTGCGGCTGTCCTAGGAGCACTCCGTGACCACTGTGACCAAGGAATCGGGCGTTCCCTCCCCGTCGGACGCGGGCGCCTTCCTCTCGGTGCGTGACCTGCACGTCCGCTTCAAGACGGAGGACGGGGTCGTCAAGGCCGTCGACGGCCTCTCCTTCGACCTCGAACGCGGGCAGACCCTCGGCATCGTGGGGGAGTCGGGCTCCGGCAAGTCGGTGACCAACCTGACCATCCTCGGACTGCACAACCCGATGTTCACCGAGATCGACGGCGAGATCGTGCTGGAGGGACAGGAGCTGATCACCGCCCGCGAGTCCGAGCTGGAGAAGCTGCGCGGCAACAAGGTCGCGATGATCTTCCAGGACCCGCTGACCGCCCTGTCCCCGTACTACACCGTGGGCCGGCAGATCGCCGAACCGTTCATGAAACACACTGGGGCCTCCAGGAAGACGGCCTGGGACCGTGCGGTGGAGATGCTCGGCAAGGTCGGCATTCCCCGGCCCAAGGACCGGGCGAAGGACTATCCGCACCAGTTCTCCGGCGGTATGCGGCAGCGCGCGATGATCGCGATGGCCCTGGTCTGCGACCCCGATCTGCTGATCGCGGACGAGCCGACGACCGCCCTCGACGTGACCGTGCAGGCCCAGATCCTCGACCTGCTCAAGGACCTCCAGCAGGAGTTCGGCTCGGCGATCATCTTCATCACCCACGACCTCGGCGTCATCGCCGACATGGCCGACGACATCATGGTGATGTACGCGGGCGGCGCCGTCGAACGGGGAACGGTCGAGGAGGTGCTGCGCTCGCCCCAGCACCCCTACACCTGGGGCCTGCTGAACTCGATGCCGCGGATCGACTCGGACCTCGCCGCACCCCTCGCGCCGATTCCGGGGGCACCGCCCTCGCTGCTGAACCCGCCGTCGGGCTGCCGTTTCCACCCCCGGTGCACCTTCCGGGGCGAGGTCGGCGGGACGCGTTGCGTGGACGAACTCCCGCTGCTGCCACCCGGGCGGGGCGGGGCCTGCCACCTCACGGCGGAGCAGAAGCGGACCATCTTCATCGAGCAGATCAAACCCCGGCTGCGGTAGGGAGAGACACGTCATGACGGAAGACGTCATCAAGGGCGACGTCGGGAGGGACGGCGTCGAGAAGGTCGACGTCGTGAAGGGCGGGGCCACGAAGGGTGACGCCGCGAAGGGCGCAGCCGCGAAAGGTGACGCCGTGAAGGCCGACGCCGTGAAGGCCGACGCCGTGCAGGGCGACCTCACCCTGCCCGCCCCGCGCGAGGGCGCCGCCGACGACCCGGGGGAGCCGTTGCTCGTGGTGGAAGGCCTCGTCAAGCACTTCCCGGTCAAGGGCGGCTTCCCGATCCGGCGGACCGTCGGCGCCGTGCAGGCCGTGGACGGCATCGACCTGACCGTGAACGTCGGCGAGAGCTTCGGCCTGGTCGGCGAGTCCGGCTGCGGCAAGTCGACGACCGGCCGGCTGATCACGCGCCTGCTGGAGCCGACGAGCGGCAGGATCACGTACCGCGGCCAGGACATCAGCCACGCCAGCCGCAAGCAGCTCGCGCCGATCCGGTCCGAGATCCAGATGATCTTCCAGGACCCGTACTCCTCGCTGAACCCCCGGCAGACCGTCGGCAAGATCATCGCGGGTCCGATGGAGATCAACGGGATCCGGCCGAGCGGCGGCCGGGAGAAGCGGGTCCGTGAGCTGCTGGAGATCGTCGGTCTCAACCCCGAGCACTACAACCGCTTCCCGCACGAGTTCTCCGGCGGCCAGCGCCAGCGCATCGGTGTGGCCCGGGCGCTGGCCCTGGAGCCGAAGCTGATCGTCGCCGACGAGCCGGTCTCCGCGCTCGACGTGTCGATCCAGGCCCAGGTGGTCAACCTCCTCCAGCAGGTGCAGAAGGACCTGGGGATCGCGTTCCTGTTCATCGCCCACGACCTGGCCGTCGTACGGCACTTCTCGCAGCGCGTCGCCGTGATGTACCTCGGCAAGGTGATCGAGGTCGGCGACCGCGACTCGATCTACGCGCGCCCCCGCCACCCCTATACGCACGCGCTGCTCTCCGCGGTCCCCGAGGTCGACCTGGACGGCGGCGGCGAGACGCGGCGCGAACGGATCCGGCTGGCCGGCGATGTGCCGTCCCCCATCTCCCCGCCGTCCGGCTGCCGTTTCCGCACGCGCTGCTGGAAGGCGCAGGACAAGTGCGCGGCCGAGGAGCCGCCGCTGGTCCGGATCTCCGGCAACCGCGACGGCCACCTGACGGCCTGCCACTTCCCGGAGGACCCGACGACCGGCGCCCGCGAGGAGGACATCGTGCTCGACCCGGCCCTGGTGGCACTGGAGGAGGGCGGCGCGGAGGGCTGAGGGGAGGGCTGAGGGGAGTCGCGGCTAGGGGGCGATTTCGGCCACGGTGATGATCTCCGCGCTGGTGGGGGTGAGCGGTGCCCGCCCCCAGTCGCCGTACTGCTCGGCGACCGTCAGGCCGGCTTCCGCCAGGAAGCGGGTGAGCGCGTCGGGTGCGAGGAAGCGCAGGGTGCTCCGGCTGACCCGGGGGTGCTCCCAGGCGGGGCTGGTGAAGGTCTCGGTGAAGGTCACGCGATCGCCGGTGACGGGCGGTTCGACCTCGTGCCGGACGCGTACGGCACCGCCGTCGACCCGCGGGACCTCACGCACCCGGTCCGGGGTCCACGACTCCCAGGCACGGGCAGCCGGGTTCCGGGTCTCGAAGACGAACCGGCCGCCGTCCGCGAGGGCTTCGCGCACGCCGGCCAGACAGGTCCTCAATTCCGTGTCCCCGACCAGCACTTGAAACGCATGCCCGGTCATCACGACCAGGTCGAAGGCGCCCTGCCACCGCTGCGAGCGGAGGTCGCCGAGCACCCACTCGACGTCGGGGCGGCGCCGGCGGGCCTGGACGAGCATGGCCGCGGCGGGGTCGAGCCCGCACAGGCGTCCTGGATGCCCCGCGCCGCGGGCCCGCCCGAGCAGGGCGCCGGTGCCGCAGCCGACGTCCAGCACGCTCTGCGCGGACATCACAAGTCCCAGGTAGAAGTCCTCACTCGGGCCCCAGGGGTTGAGGGCGTCGTACAGTCCGGCGAGGGTGGTGTCGGAGAACGAGCGGTCGGCCATCCGGGGCAGTCTGCCAGGTCCGCGGTGGGGTTGTGGGGCCTCCGGAGCGAACTTTGTGGATCTTTGTGGTACGCGGGAGCGAGGGGCGGGGGCGGACGGGAACCGCACCACGGTCCAGTCACTTATTCGTTCGACAAGCGTGCGGAGGTCCGGGATGCTCCCATGCGATGACACGAACCGATACGCCTCCCGCCTGGGACGAGCGCACGCAGCTGGCCACCTTCCTCGACTACGTACGTGCCACCGCCCGGGCCAAGTGCGAGGGCGTCTCGCCCGAGGACGCCGTCAAGGCACCGTTGCCCGGCTCCCCGCTGATGACGCTGAGCGGAGTGGTCAACCACCTCCGCTGGGTGGAGTACTGGTGGTTCCAGGTGGTGTTCCTGGGCGAGGAGGACGAGGGTCCCTGGACGGACGAGGACCCCGACCGCGAGATGCGCATCGCCGTGGACATGCCGCCGGCGGACGTCCTGGCCGAGTACGAGGAACAGTGCGCCCGCTACCGGGAGCTGGTCGCGGAGCATGACCTGGACGCCACCGCCAAGCGCCCCATCCGCGACGGCCGCCATGTCGACCTGCGCTGGGTGATCCTGCACCTCATCGAGGAAACGGCCCGCCACAACGGCCACCTGGACATCATCCGCGAGCTGGTCGACGGCGAGACGGGAGCCTGAATCCATGGGCGAGACGAGCCGGTTGACGCCGGTCATCCACAACATCACCTTCGACTGCACCGGCGACCCGTACGACGTCGGGCTCTTCTGGAGCGCCCTGCTCGGCCGGCCGCTGGACGACGACGACAAGCCCGGTGACCCGGCGGCGCTGATCCGCGACCCCGACGGCGGCCCGAGCCTGCTCTTCCTGCGCGTCCCGGAGGGCAAGTCGGTGAAGAACCGGATCCACTTCGATCTCCGGCCCCGCGGATGCACCCGGGACGAAGAGGTCGAGCGGGCCCTCGGGCTCGGGGCACGGAAGGTCGCCGACCACACCCGTCCCGACGGCACCGGCTGGGTCCTCCTGGCCGACCCCGAGGGCAACGAGTTCTGCGTGGAACGCGGGGACGCCGAACGCGCGGAGAAGGACTGACCGGCATGGCCACACCGCCCGGCTCGCCCGACCCGCACGGGCCGGGCGGCTCTTCGCACCGGCTGCGCCTGGAGAAGGTGACCCCGGACAACATCGACGCGGCGATCGCCCTGAAGGTCGGGCCCGGCCAGGAGCGGTTCGTGTCCCCGGTGGTGAAGTCGCTCGCCGAGGCGTACGTGCACCCCGCGACGGCCTGGCCCCGGCTCGTTTACGACGGTGACGAACTCGTCGGGTTCGTGATGGCCTTCTTCGACATCCGCTTCAACCCCGACGACCCGGACGACCGCCCCCGGTCCGGCCTCTGGCGCCTCAACATCGGGCACGGCCGGCAGGGGCGCGGGTACGGCCGCTTCGCCGTGGACGCCGTCCGCGCGGAGATCCGCCGCCGCGGCGGGTCCCGGGTCACCGTCACCTGGGCGGAGGGCGAGGGCGGCCCCGAGCCGTTCTATCTCCGCCTCGGCTTCCGGCGAACCGGGGAGATCAGCGGGGACCAGGTCGTGGGCGAGCTGGACCTGGCCGGGGCCTGAGACAGCCGGGCCGTCATGCCCCCGGCAGGTCCGTCCAGCCCAGGATCGTGGCGCCGATGTCGCTGCGGGGGCGATGGCTGCTGCCCGGGGCGAACACGACGTAGCTGCCGGGGCCGTGGCGTTCCTCGCCCTCGATGACCTCCCCGTTCAGGACGTAGTAGCGCTCCTCGGAGGCGTGGACGTCGACTTCCGGCCACTCGGTCCCGGGGGCGAAGTCGATCAGCCAGCCGCGGGCGTTGTCGGTCTTCGGCAGCGGACGGCGCACGATCCCGGGCGTCACTTCCTCCGGCGGCACCTCGGCGACCTGGACGGCGTACTTCCCGGTGTCGGTGATGTTGCTCATGCTGCCAATCTCCCGCAGGCGGATCCCCCGCTCAAGAGTCAGGAAAGACATCAGGGGGTACATTCATGCCATGAACCGGCACCGGGTGACGGCCCTGCTGAACCCACCGCAGTCACCCTTCGAACTGGCCTGCGCCGCCGAGGTCTTCGGCACGGTCCGCCCGCAGCTCCCGGCCCACTACGACTTCCGGGTCTGCGCCGACCACCCGGGGCCGCTGCCGACCACCGTCGGCTACGCGATGCTCGTCGAGGACGGCCTCGACGCGCTGGACGAGGCGGACACCGTCGTCGTACCGGGCTGGCAGCCGCCCGGCACTCCCGCGCCCGCCCGCGTCCTCGCGGCGCTGCGGGCCGCGCACCGGCGCGGCGCCAGAATCATCTCCATCTGCACGGGCGCGTTCGTCCTCGCCCAGGCGGGGCTGCTCGACGGCCGCGCCGCCACCACCCACTGGCGCCGCACGGGCCAACTCGCGGCCGCCTTCCCCGAGGTGCGGGTCGAGGCGGACGTGCTCTACGTCGACCACGGCGACGTGGCGACCAGCGCCGGCATCGGCGCCGGGATCGACCTGTGCCTGCACCTCGTACGCTCCGACCACGGCGCCGCGTACGCCACCGAGGTGGCCCGCAGCATGGTCCTGCCACCGCACCGCGAGGGCAGTCAGCTCCAGTACGCCGTGCGGCCCGCCCCGGCCCGCACGGACGAGTCGCTGGCACCGCTGCTGGAGTGGGCCACCGCCCACCTCGACGGCCGGCTGACCCTGGACCGGCTCGCCGAGCGCGCCGGGCTGTCGAGCCGGACGCTCGCCCGGCGCTTCGCCGAGCAGCTCGGCACCAGCCCCGGACAGTGGCTGCTGGGCCGACGCATCGACGCGGCACGCGTGTTGCTGGAGCAGACCGACCTGCCGGTGGAGACCGTCGCCACCCGGGTCGGCCTCGCCTCCGCCGTCAACCTGCGCCGCCGCTTTCGTACGGCCGTCGGCACCACACCCGGCGCGTACCGGCAGATATTCGGCGGGGCTCAGCCCGAGGGAGGAGCCGGCGGGGCAGGGGGAGAGGGCTCGTCGAGCATTCCGGAGCGGGCTATCAGATAGCCGAGCTGTCCCCGGCTGCGGCTGCCGAGCCGGCCGGAGAGCGTGCTGATCCGCTTGGCCACCGTCCGCACCCCGATGCCGAGCCGCTGACTGATGGACTCGTCGGTGTGACCGTCGACGAGCAGTTGGGCGATCCGCACCAGAATGGCGTCCTCGCGGGCCCGCTTCGGCAGCGGATCGGCCGGGCTGATGGGTTCCGCCCCCTCCCAGGCCCGCTCGAAACCGGCCCGCAGATAGCGGATCAGTGCGGGGTGCCGGATCTCCAGGGCCTCGTTGGCGCGCTCGTCGTTGGTGGGGATGTACGCCACGGTGTCGTCGCAGATGATGAGCCGCTCGAAGATCTCGGTCACTGTCCGGATCTCGGCACCGGCCGCCACCACCTGACGGCTGTAGTCCATCGTGAGCTGGTGCTTGCGGATCGAGTGCTGGTAGAGCGTGCGCTGCCGGACGCCGCGGGCCAGCAGGGACATGTTCAACTCCATCGTCTCGGCCAGAAGTTCGGGCGGACGACTGCCACCTGGCTGTACCGTGATGATCTCCCGCTCGCTGGCGCGGGCGGAACTCGTCACCGAGGCGCTGATCGCGGCGCCGCCGACCAGCAGAGTCAGCGGGACCGCCTCCTTGCTGCGGACCTCCGAGTGCACCGCGTCGAAGGCCGCCATGGCGGACCGGATGTCGTTGATCTTCTTGCGCAGCTTCAGCCGCTCTTCTTCCAGCGGTGCGACCAGCGCGTCCACCGCGGCGCTCGGGGACACCGGGACGCACACGTCCGACGCCTCGGACACGGGGTGCAGCAGATGCAGACGGAGCAGCGCCTGAGACGTCTCCTCCCGCGGGCGCCTGCCCTGCGTGAGGGACTCCCGGTACTGGAGCAGATCGAAACCGCTGACGTCGGGGAGCTCGAAGTCGCCGGGGCGCGCGGCCCGGCCGAGGTCGTGATGTTCGTCTTGTTCGTCGTATTCAGTCATCTTTTGGGTCCTGCAGGATCTTGCACTGCGTAGTCGTGCCGCTCCGATCCGGTTCCTGTTGCGCACCGGAAAAGGCATGCTTTTCCCGAGCGGCGGGAAGATCCCCGACCGTTATGGGGAGGGAACTAGCGTGCACGACAAGATTTCCATTCGTTCTTTGCGAGCGCTGGTGTGCGGAGTCGCCGCCGGTGTGCTGACCGTCACGGTCCTGGGGTCCTGTCACATCACCGACGGCGCGCACTCGCAGACGAACGTCCAGGCGGACCTCGCCTGGGGTGTGGTCGCACGCCACGCGAACTAGCACCACCGCCCATGTCCGGCCGGGCGCGGCAGTAGTCCCGGAGTCCCGCACGCGCTGCGGGGCTCGACCTGCCGCGCCTCCCGTGATGCGGCCATTCAGCGAAGGCGCCGGTCGGGCGCCTCGACTCACAGGGGTGTGTCCACACCCTTTCTCCGGCTGGCCCGGCGGTCTGTCAGCCAGGTGCCGTTCGACTCTGTTGAGCGTCACCTGCTTCGCCGCGCCTCCGTTCGTATCGGTTTCGTGCACTTCAGGCACACCGTAGATCAATCAACGCGCGTCCACTAAGCCATGGGCGCGTTTCAGAAGGGGCCCCCATGCAGACTCTCAACGAGTCCACCTCCGTTCAGCAGCCGAAGACTTACGCGCAGATCGTCGACGAGGTGTCTTCCTGGCTGCCCAGGAATCCGGCCGAACTTGACAAGGCTGTAACAGGAGCGGAGCGCGACGCGATCCTCGACGCGATCCGTTCCCTCAACGACGACGCGCGGCTCGGCGACTCCGAGGCGTTCTATGCGCAGCAGCGTCTCCTCGCCCGCATCTACGGGCTGCACACCCTGATACCCGAGGGCCCCTCCGCCGAGGGGTCCGTCCTGCTGCACACGATCACCCGCCTGCTCGAAGAGGCCACCATCGAGGCCGAGGACGGCTACATCGAGCCCGGCCTGATCGACCAGGCGCCCGCCGAGCCCGCCGCCTACCTCTCCTGGCTGAAGAAGCTGGCCCGCGAACACCGCGTCTACAAGCACCCCTACTACCGGGAGTTCATCCGCGACGAGGCGACCTCCGCCGACCTGCGCACCTATGTGATGCAGGAGTCGGTCGTCGACGGGCGGTTCGACGACCTGCTGGCGATGATGCAGGTCGGCACCAGCGGCGCCGCGAAGATGGAGATCGCCCAGAACTTCTGGGACGAGATGGGCAACGGCAAGCCGGAAGAGGTGCACACCCACCTCTTCAACAAGATCTTCGAGGTCTTCGAGATCCCGGCCGACGAGCTGGAGCGCTCGCTGACCGCCAACGCGCTGCTCTCCGGCAACCTGGCCGTCCTGCTGTGCCGTTACCGGCAGTACTACCCGGAGGCCGTCGGCTTCCTCGGCATGACGGAATGGCTGGTTCCCGACCGCTTCGTGCAGGTCGTGCACGCCTGGGAGCGTCTCGGCCTGCCGGACATCGGCATCGTCTACCACCGGCTGCACATCACGGTCGACTCCCAGCACGCCGCCGGCTGGTTCCACAACGTGGTCATCCCCGCGGCCGAGTCGGAGCACATGCGGCGCGCCATCGCCCGCGGCACCCTGTGGCGGCTCAACTCCTCCGCCCGCTACCTCGACGAGCGCATGCCCGCCGTCGCCGTCTGACCCACGTCACACGATCCAGAAGGAGTCCGTCATGCCGCTCAACGAGCAGAAATTCGCTTTGATCGAGCTGCCGGAGGTCTCTCAGGAGCTCCTCGACAGCTACGAGGACCTGCCGGTCGACGAGTACATGGGCAACGGCACCCGCTTCAAGCGGTTCTCCCAGTACCGGCTGCGCCCCGAGGGCACCGAGGGCTGGACCTTCGAGCTGCTGGCCCACCGCGACTACACCACCTTCACCAAGTTCAACAAGGTCGGTGGCGGCATCCGCCGCGTCTACCAGCCCATCAAGGCCGACTTCGTGCCGTTGATCTCGCACGGCATCGAGGAGCTGGGTCTCGACCGGTCCGAGGACTGGCAGATCAACGTCCACCAGAACCGGACCCGGGCCGACGGCGACTACGCGGGCCCGCTCACCCCGGAGGGCGTGCACCACGACGGACACGAGTTCGTCATGATCGCCGTCCTGAACAAGAACAACGTGGCCGGCGCGCAGACCCGGCTGTGGGAGCCGGGCGCCGACGCCCCGTTCTGGACCGGCACGCTGGAGCCCGGCCACGCGGTGCTCCTCGACGACCGCGGCCTCGCCCACGACGTCACCGACGTGGAGTCGGCCGACGGCGGCCCCGCCAACCGCGACATCGTCATCATCGCGTTCTCCCGCTGGGCCGAGAAGTGGTACGGCGAGGAGCACGACGAGGCCGCGCTGGCCGACGGCGCCGAGAGCTGACGCGGACCTCGGCAGACAACAGCAGGAACAGGAGCCGGCACAGAGCATGGGCGAACATTCGACGTCCTCGACGGTCGTGACACCCGCGTCGACGCCTTCGGCGTCCTCGCCGCCCGCGGAGTTCGAGGAGTCCGCGGAGTTCTTCACCTACCACGCGCTCGGCAACGACTACGTGGTCGTCGACCCGCGCGGCAGCGACTTCACGCCCGGCCCCGCGGCCGTGCGGCTGCTGTGCGACCGGCACTTCGGGGTCGGCGCGGACGGAGTGCTGTTCGGACCGCTCGGGGCACCGGAAGCCGGTGAACCGGTGCGCCTGAGGATGTTCAACTCCGACGGCACCGAGTGCGAGAAGAGCGGCAACGGACTGCGGATGTTCGCTCTGCATCTGGCCGAAACCTACGGCGAGCCGTGGAGCGGGGACGAGGAGTTCCCGCTCCGCACGGCCGCCGGTGACGTACCGGTACGCATCCTCGACCTCGCCTCGGGGACCGTCCAGGTCGGCATGGGCCGGCCCGAGTTCGGGGCGACGGGCGAGAGCCTCGACGTCGGCGGGCGCCGCCTCGCGGTCACCTCCGTGCACAACGGGAACCCGCACGCGGTCGTCCCGCTGGCGGAGATCTCCGCCGGCCTCGCCCGCGAACTGGGGCCCCTGATCGCCGGACACACCCGCTTCCCGGGACGCACGAACGTGCAGTTCCTGGCGATCGTGGACCGCCGGACGATCGCCATCGAGGTCTACGAACGCGGCGCCGGCTACACCCTCGCCTCCGGCAGCAGCGCCTGCGCCGCCGCCGCGGCCGCGCACGCCCTCGGCCTGACCGGCCCGGACGTGGAAGTACGCATGCCCGGCGGCCGGATCGACGTCTCGATCGCGGCGGACGGCTCCGTCTCCATGACCGGCACCGCCGAGCGGATCAGCAGCGGCCGCTTCTCACCCGTCTTCCGGAACAAGCTGGAGACCGCACGATGACCGCGACCGTCCCGACCCACCCGGGGACCGCCCGATGACCACTGCGACGACCGTCTCCACGTACCCCATGCGCCGCTGGGTGTTCGACGACGCCGCCGGGCGCTACGACATCGACCTCGGCGACAGCAACCTGCCCTGCGGCACTCTCGACGAACTGACCCCCCTCGGCGGCCTCGAACTCGACTACGGGCACAACCGCGGCATACCCAGGCTGCGCGCCCTGGTCGCGGACCTCTACGGCACCGACGACGACCACGTCCTGATCACCCACGGCGCCCAGCAGGCGCTCTACCTCGTTTACAACGCGCTGCTGCGCCCCGGCGACCAGGTCATCACCTTCCGGCCCGGCTGGCAGCAGTCCTGGGACATGCCGGCCGAACTGGGCTGCCGGGTCGACATCCTCGACCACCGCCCGGACCTCACCGTCGACGTCGAGGCCGCGGCCGCCGTCGCGGGCCCCGACCTGCGGCTGATCGTCGTCAACACCCCCTGCAACCCGACCGGTCAGCGCGTCTCCGACGCCGACCTGGCCGCGCTGCACACCCTGGCCGCCCGCACGGGCGCGTACCTCCTGCTCGACGAGGACTACGCGCTGGAGCTGAAGGACTCGGCCGCCACCCGCCTCGAGCGGACGATCTCCGTGTCGAGCCTCTCCAAGGTCTACGGCTTTCCCGGCCTGCGCATCGGCTGGCTGTACGGGCCGCCCGAGCTCGTCGTGGCCTGCACGGAGCGCAAGTTCCTCTCCAACATAGGCAATTCCGTGCTGTGCGAGACACTCGCGTGCGACGTGCTGGAGCGCCGCGACCACTACACCGAGCGGTACCGCACGCTGACCGGGGAAGGCCTCGCCGTGGTCCGCGCCTGGGCCGCGCGCAACACCGACGCGGTCCGGCTCACCGAACCGCGGGGCACCCCCTTCGCCTGGTTCCGGCTGCTCACCGGCGAGGCGCCGCTCGACCTGTGCCGCCGGGTGCTGGACACCGGAGTTCTGCTCATGCCGGGCGAGACGCTCGGCGGCCCCGACGGATTCCGCCTGTGCTTCGCACGGGACCCCCATCTCATCTCCGAAGGCCTGCGACGGCTCGACCCCGTCCTGCGGCCCCAGGCCGTGCGCAACATGACAAGTGGAGCAGTGTGACCATGAGCCAGCCCAACGAAGAAGCGACCCGGGCCAGCAGGCCGACCGACGAGACCCGCACCCCGCTCTCCTTCGCACAGGAGCAGCTGTGGTTCCTCGACCAGCTCAGCCCCGGCGAGATCACCTACAACGTGCCCGTGGCGTACCGGCTGCGCGGCACCCTCGACGTCGGGGCCCTGCACCGGGCGCTGACCTCCCTGGTCACCCGTAACACGGCGCTGCGCACGACCTTCCGCTCCGCCGAGGGCACCCCGTACGGCGTCGTCGCGCCCGCGGGCGAGGTCGACCTGGAGATCGTCGACCTGGCGGACGCCGACCTGGACGCAACTCTGCGCGCCCGCAGCGAGGCCCCCTTCGACCTGGCGGCCGGGCCGCTGTACCGCTTCTCGCTGCTGCGGCTGTCCGCCGAGGACCACGTCCTGGTGCTGGTCTTCCACCACATCAACACCGACGGCTGGTCGTCGGCCCTGATCAACCGCGAGATCTCCGGCGCCTACAACGCCTTCGTCCAGGGCACGCAGCCCGCGCTCCCCGAGCTGGAGGCGACGTACGAGGACCACGTCCGGGCCCAGCGCGAGCAGCACGGGGGCGACTCCTGGGAGCAGCAGCTGAAGTTCTGGAAGGGGAAGCTCGCCGGGCTGCCGGTGGTGGAGATGCCCGCCGACCGCGCGCGTCCGGCCACCCCGACCCAGAACGGCGAGACCCTCACCTTCGACTTCCCCGCCGAACTGCTCCACGGGGCGCGGGCGCTCGCGCAGCAGGAGGGCGCCTCCCTGTTCATGGTGCTGACGACCGCCCTGAACGTCGTGGTCGGCCGCTACACCGGCCAGGAGGACATCCCGCTCGGCATCCCCATGCTCGGCCGCACGGAGCCCGAACTCGAGGACGTCGTCGGCCTGTTCATCAACATGCTGGTGCTGCGCACCGATCTGTCCGGCGACCCCACCTTCGCCGAGCTGATCGAGCGGGTCGCGGACGCCAACATGGACGTGTACGACAACCAGGACGTGCCGTTCGACCAGATCGTCAGCCATGTCCAGCCGGCCCGTGAGGCGGGCCGCAACCCGCTGTTCCAGATCGGCACCCAGCTGCTCGGCAGCGGCACCGGGGGTTCCGACCTGGGCCTGACCGGGCTCACCGACGAACAGCTGGACGTCGCCGTCCCGCGCTCCCGCTACGACCTGTCGCTGACGTTCCTGGAGAGCGCGGACCGGCTGCGGTTCGTCGCCGAGTACACCACCGACCTGTTCGACGGCATCCGCATCGAGGCGATGGCCCGGCACATCCAGAACGTGCTGGCCGCCGCGGTCGAGGACGCCGAGCAGCCGATCTCCAAGCTGGCGATGCTCGGCGAGGACGAGCGCCGGCTGCTGCTGGAGGCGGGCCGCGGCCCGGACTTCGACTTCAGCCACGACCCGGTGCACACCACCGTCCTCCAGGTCGCCGAGCGCACCCCCCACGCCGTCGCCGCGGTCTGCCGCGGGGTGGAGATGACGTACGGCGAACTGGCGCGCCGCTCCGGCAAGCTCGCCCGCCATCTGCGGGCCCGCGGGATACGCCCCGGACAGGTCGTCGGCATCGTCATGGACCGCGACCTGGACGCCCTGGTGGCCATGCTGGGCGTCATGCGGGCCGGCGGCGCCTACGCGGTCATGGACCCCTCGCACCCGGCCGCCCGTATCGACTACATGCTCCAGGACACCGCGGCCCCGGTCGTCATCACCCGCGCCGATGTGGCGGGCGGGCTCCCGACGAGCGAGGACCGGAAGGTCGTGCTCATCGACGCGGACTGGGCGGCCATCGAGGCCGAGTCCGACACCGAGCCGCTCGAAGAGCTCGCGGACCGCGAGACCCTCGCCTACGTCCTCTACACCTCGGGCTCCACCGGCCGCCCCAAGGGCGTGATGATCGAGCACCGCAGCCTGCGCGTGTTCATCGAGGCGTACCGGCACACGTTCGGCGAATTCACCCCCGAGGACCGGCTGCTCCAGCAGCCGTCGCTGATCTTCGACATGTCGCAGGGCGAGATCTACACCGCGCTGATCACCGGCGCCACGCTGGTCCTCGTCTCGCCCGAGGACGCCTCGTCGCCCGAGGCGCTCGGCACCCTCATCCGCGAGCAGCGCGTCACCTATGTCGGTCTCTCGCCGACCCTGCTCTCGCTGCTCGACGGCGGACCGTACCCGCACCTGAAATACATCATGGGCGGCGCCGAGGTCCTGCCGGCCGAGCTGGTCAACAAGTGGAACATCCCCGGCCGCAAGTTCGTGAACCTGTACGGCCCGACCGAGGCGGCCATCGCCTGCACCGAGTACCTCTGCGAGCACATCGAGTGGCGCTCCGCCCCGCCGATCGGCCGCCCCGAGTACGGGCGTCTGCACTACGTGGTCGACCGGCACGGCAACCTCGCCCCGGTCGGTGTCCCCGGTGAGCTGCTCATCGGCGGCGAGGACGGCCTGGCCCGCGGCTATCTCAACCTGCCCGAGCTGACCGACGAGAAGTTCGTGCCCAACCCTTTCGAGCCCACCGGCCGGGTCTACCGCACCGGCGACCTCGTCCGCTGGACCCCGGACTACCAGGTCGACTTCATCGGCCGCATCGACAACCAGGTCAAGCTGCGCGGCCTGCGCATCGAGCTCGGCGAGATCGAGTCCGCGCTGGTCGCCCACCCGCAGATCCGCATGGCCCTGGTGCTGCTCAAGGCGGACCCGCAGGGCGAGAAGCAGCTCGTCGGCTACTACACGGTGCTCGGCGACCAGGCCCCGACCCTCGCCGAACTCCGCCGCCACCTCGGCGAGTCGATGCCCGAGTACATGGTGCCGACCGCCTGGGTGAAGCTGGACGAGTTCCCGCTCACGCTCGCCAAGAAGATCGACCGGCACGCGCTGCCCGAGCCGTCGTACGGCGCCGACGGTACGGAAGGCCGGGCCTACGTCGCCCCCGCCACGCCCACCGAGGAGCGGGTCGCCGAGGCCTTCGCCACGGTCCTGAAGGCCGATCAGATCAGCGCGGACGCCAGCTTCTTCGAACTCGGCGGCAACTCGCTCCAGGCGATGCGGGCGGTCAGCCGGATCAACAAGGCCTTCGGCGTGAAGATCAACGTCCGGATGCTCTACGGCGGCGCCACCGTGGGCGGCGTGGCCGAGGCCATCGACGAACTGCTCGCCGCCAAGGCCGGCCGTGACTGACTCGACCACCCTGGTGCCGCTCCGCGAGGACGGCACCCACCCGCCGCTGTACTGCGTGCACCCGGTCTCCGGTTCGGGCTACGTGTACGCGGGGCTCGCCGAACTCCTCGGCCCTCAGCAGCCGTCGTACGGCTTCGAGGCGCCGGGGTTCGACGACGGCGGGGCGCCCCTCAACTCGATCGAGGCGCTCGCGGAACGGCACCTGGCGTCCCTGCGGTCGGCCCGGCCGCGGGGACCGTACCTGCTGCTCGGCTGGTCGCTCGGCGGTGTGGTCGCCTACCACATGGCCCAGCGGCTCGTGGAGGCCGGCGAGGAGGTGCCGCTGCTCGTCCTCATCGACGCGACGGTGCCCCAGCCGTTCCCGCTGCCGCCGGAGAAGGCGCTGCTGCACGCCTTCCTGCGGGACCTCGTGACGGCGATGGGGGAGCCGCCGGAGGCGCTGGACGCGCTGCTGACGCCCTACCCCGACGACGTCACCCCCGAGGCGGTGTGGACGGCTGTCACCGCGGCCGGGGACGAGGTGCTTCCCGAGGAGTTCGACGAGGAGTTCCTCCAGGAGCGCTACGACGTGTTCCGCGCCCACGCCGAGGCGCTGTACGCGTACGAGCACCGGGGCCCGTACGCGGGCCGGGTGCTCTTCCTCAAGGCGGCCGACTCCCTGGACGCGCGCACGCGCTGGGAGACGCTCGCCCCCCGCGTCGAGCGGCACACGATCACGGGCGACCACGACTCGATCTGGGCCGGCGAGGCGTTCGCTACGCTCGCCGGCCTGGTGCGGCAGGGCCTCGCGCAGGCCCGGTCCGCTCTCGCCCCGGCGGAGGGATAGGCATGGCGATACCCGAGGACACGACGACGCAGGCGCCGGATCCGGAGCCCGCGGACGCGGTGGAGGACACGGCGGCGGCGGGCTCGGCGGCCCCCCGCCGCCGCGGTGGCGGGCTGTGGCGCAACCGGGACTTCCTGGTCTTCTGGACCGGGGAGACCCTCTCCCTGTACGGCACCCAGGTGACCACCCTCGCGCTGCCGCTCGCCGCCGTGCTGGTCTTCGACGCCAGCGCCGAGGAACTCGGTGTGCTGCGCTTCCTCCAGCTCGTGCCGTTCCTCGGGCTCGCCATGCTCTTCGGCGTCTGGGTGGACCGGGTCCGCAAGCGCCCGGTGATGATCGGTGCCAACGCGGCCCGCATGGTGCTGATCGGCCTGGTCCCGGCGCTCTCCGCGGCCGACGTGCTCAACCTGCCGCTCCTGTACGCCGTCGCGTTCGGCATCGGCGTCGCCCAGGTGCTGTTCGACGTGAGCTGGATGTCGTACGTGCCGGTGCTGGTGAAGGACCGACGCCACCTCGTGGAGGCCAACACCAAGCTCAGCACCACCTCGTCCTCGGCCGACGTGGCCGGGCCGGGTGTCGCGGGCGTGCTGGTGAACGCGCTGACCGCGCCGACGGCCATGGCGGTCAACGCCGTCACCTACCTGCTGTCGATCGTCTCGCTGCTGGCCATCAGGACCCCGGAGCCCCGGCCCGCGAAGCCGGAGCGGCGGCGCAGCATCCGGGCCGATCTCGTCGAGGGCCTGCGCTTCGTGTTCGGCAGCCGGCTGCTGCGGGCCATCGCCCTCGTCGGCTGCGCCTGCAACTTCTTCAGCGTGATGATCCTGTCGCTGTTCCTGCTCTACGCCGTGCGCGGGCAGCATCTGTCGGCGGCGACGATCGGCCTGGTCCTCGGCGTCGGAGCGGTCGGCGGACTGGCCGGCTCGGCACTGTCGGGCACGGTGATCCGCCGGGTGAGCGTCGGCAAGGCCTACCTGGTCTCGGTCTCCGGGATCTTCGTCGCCCCGCTGCTGATCCCGGCCGCGGGCGGCTCCAAGCTGATGGTGACGGGCGTCTTCATCGCCTCGTTCCTGGTCTTCTACGCCTCGCTCAGCGTCGCCAACGTGGTGATCGTCAGCCTGCGGCAGACCATCACGCCGGACCCGCTGATGGCCCGGATGACCGCGGCGATGCGCACGCTGATGCACGGCGGCGGCGCGCTCGGCGGTCCGGTCGGTGGTCTGCTGGCCGGTGCGCTCGGACTGCACGAGGCCCTGTGGCTGGCCGCCGTGCTCTCCGCCGTGATGCTGGTCCCGATCGCACTCTCCCCGGTCAGCCGCCTCCACGAGATGCCGGCCCCGGCACCCGTTCCGTAAATCCGCACCACCCCAACAGCGCCCGTACGCAAGGTCATTGCGCCGATCGAGCCGGGTCGAAGGAGGCATGGAAAGACATGAGCCCTGACGTGGACGAGATCGCCGCATGGAACGGCGTGAGCCCGCACGTGGACGAGATCGCCGCATGGAACGACACCGCGCGGGAGCTGCCCGGCGGTGGCGACACCCTGCCCGAGCTGTTCCGTACGCAGGTGTCCCGGACCCCTGACGCCACCGCCCTGGTCTTCCGGGACACCCGCCTCAGCTACACCGAGCTGGACGAGCGCTCGGACCGCCTGGCCCGGCTGCTGGCCGGGCACGGGGCCGCCCCGGACCGGGTCGTGGCCCTGACCGTGCCGCGCTCGGTGGAACTCGTCGTCGCGCTGCTCGCCGTACTCAAGACGGGCGCCGCCTACCTCCCGGTGGACCCGGACTACCCGGCGGACCGCATCGGCTACCTCCTCGCCGACGCCGCCCCGGTCCTGCTGCTCACCCACTCCGACGTGGAGGCGACGCTGCCGCCGGGCGCACGGCCCGAGGGGCTGCCCCGTCTGGTCGTCGACGCACAGGAAGAGCCGCTGGAGCGCGCCCCCTTCGCGCCCGCCCGTCCGCCCGCCGCGCAGGACGCCGCGTACGTCATCTACACCTCCGGCTCCACCGGGCGGCCCAAGGGCGTGGTCGTCCCGCACGCCGGCATAGTCAACCGGCTGCACTGGATGCAGCACGAGTACCGGCTGACCGGCGACGACCGCGTCCTGCAGAAGACGCCCTCGGGCTTCGACGTCTCGGTGTGGGAGTTCTTCTGGCCGCTGATCACCGGCGCCACCCTGGTCGTCGCCGAACCCGGCGGGCACAAGGACCCCGCCTACCTGGCCGAGCTGATCCGGGGCGAGCGGATCACCACCGTGCACTTCGTCCCGTCGATGCTCCAGGTGTTCCTGGACGAGCCGGCCGCGGCGCTCTGCACCGGCCTGCGCCGGGTGGTGTGCAGCGGTGAGGCGCTGCCGGTCGAACTCGCCGACCGCTTCACGGCGTCGCTGCCCGGCGTGCCCCTGCACAACCTGTACGGCCCGACCGAGGCATCGGTCGACGTCACGTACTGGGAGTACACCCCCGAGCCCGGCGCCACCTCGGTGCCGATCGGCCGGCCCGTGTGGAACACCCGCCTGTACGTCCTGGACGCGGCGCTGCGCCCGGCCGCGGTGGGGGAGACCGGCGAGCTGTATCTGGCCGGGGTGCAGCTGGCGCTCGGCTATCTGAACCGCCCCGGCCTGACGGCGGAACGCTTCGTCGCCGACCCGTACGGGCCGCCGGGCAGCCGTATGTACCGCACCGGGGACCTGGCCCGCCGCCGCCCGGACGGCGCGCTGGACTACGTGGGACGCGCGGACCACCAGGTCAAGATCCGGGGCCTGCGCGTCGAACTGGGCGAGATCGAGGCGGCCCTGGCCCGGCATCCGGCGGTCTCCGGGGCGGCGGTGCTGGTCCGGGAGGACCGGCCGGGCGACAAGCGGCTGGTGGGCTATGTGGTCCCGGCGCCGGGCGGCACGGTCGACCCGGCCGAGCTGCGCACGCTCGCCGCCACCACGCTCCCCGACTACATGGTGCCGTCGACGGTGGTCGTGCTGGAAAGCCTGCCGCTCACCCCGAACGGCAAGCTGGACCGCAAGGCGCTGCCCGCTCCGCCCGACGCCGCCGCCGCTCCCGCCCGGGTCGCCCCGCGCACCCCGCAGGAGGCCCTGCTGTGCGACCTGTTCGCCGAGGTGCTGGGCCTGTCCGAAACGCAGGTCGGGGTCGAGGACAGCTTCCTCGAACTGGGCGGCCATTCGCTCTCCGCGATCCGGCTGGTCAGCCGCATCAGGGCGGCCTTCGACACGGATCTGAAGGTCCGCCAGGTCTTCAAGACCCCCACCGTGGCGGCCCTGGCCGCGTGCCTCGCGTCGGCGGGGCGCTGACGCGTACGACGCGTACGACGACGCGAACGACGCGAACGAAAGGACAGAACATGGACACGAACCCCTTCGAGGACGACACCGCCTCGTACGTGGTCCTGGTCAACAACGAGGCCCAGCGCTCCCTGTGGCCGTCGTCCCTGCCCGTACCGGCCGGCTGGACCGTGTCCTTCGGGCCGAACACCCGCCGGACGGTTGTGGCCCACATCGAAGGCGACTGAGGCGGACGCGAGGCCGCGAAGGCGGCCGGGTGACGCCACAAGGCGAAGGCCCGTGTGCCCCAAAGGGGTACACGGGCCTTCTGTTTCCCCAGGAACCGGACGTTCGGGCTCGGGTCAATGGGCCGGTGAAAGTCGGGTTCCGTCGGCGGCGGTCGACGGTTAGGGGTGTGTCAGACCGCTGCCTTGGGGTCCTTGGAGAGACGGGGAGCCGGGACGGTCTCCTTGGTCTCCGGGTAGTGGCACGCCGTCAGGTGGCCGGCGTTGTTGCCCTCGACCTGGACCAGCGGCGGCGCCTCCGAGGCGCACTTGTCCGTGGCCTTCCAGCACCGCGTACGGAAGCGGCAGCCGGACGGCGGGTTGATGGGGGACGGCACGTCACCGGTGAGCCGGATGCGCTCGCGGGCCTCGCCGTCCTCCACCGTGGCCTCGGGGACCGCGGAGAGCAGGGCGCGGGTGTAGGGGTGGCGCGGGTTCTCGTACAGGTCCGCACGGTCGGCGATCTCCACGATCTTGCCGAGGTACATCACCGCGACGCGCTGCGAGAAGTGACGCACGATCGCGAGGTCGTGGGCGATGAAGACGAACGCGATGCCCAGGTCCTTCTGAAGGTCCTGGAGGAGGTTGACCACCTGGGCCTGGATCGACACGTCGAGCGCGGAGACCGGCTCGTCGGCCACGATCAGCTTCGGTTCGAGGGCCAGCGCCCTGGCCACACCGATGCGCTGGCGCTGGCCGCCGGAGAACTCGTGCGGGAAGCGGTTGTAGTGCTCGGGGTTGAGGCCGACGATCTCCAGCAGCTCACGGACCCGCTTCTCCCGGCCGCCGCTCGGCTGGATCCCGTTGATCTCCATCGGACCCGCGATGATCTTGCCGACCGTGTGTCGCGGGTTCAGGGACGCGTACGGGTCCTGGAAGATCATCTGGATCTCGGAACGGACCGGCGCCAGCTTCTTGCGGTCCGCGTGCGTGATGTCCTGCCCGCGGTACGAGATCTTGCCGCTCGTCGGCTCCAGCAGGCGCGTGATCAGCCGGCCCGTCGTCGACTTGCCGCAGCCGGACTCGCCGACCAGGCCGAGGCTCTCGCCCTCGGCGACCTGGAAGTCCAGTCCGTCGACGGCCTGCACGGCGCCGACGGTCCGCCGGATCGGGAAGCCGCCCTTGATCGGGAAGTGCTTGGTCAGCCCGGAGACGTCCAGGAGGGGGGTGGTGGTGCTCATGGTGGTGGAATCCCGTCTTTGCGTCAGTTGGCCGGGCTGGCGGCCAGGTCGGCGAAGAACGCGCGGCGCTGGTCGGCGGTCAGATGGCAGGCGGCCCCGCGACCGTCCGTGATCTCCAGCGGCGGGCGCTCGGAGGAGCAGCGCCCGTCCTCGACCTTCTCGGCGAAGCTGCACCGGGGGTGGAACCGGCAGCCGGACGGCGGGTTCAGCAGCGAGGGCGGCGAACCCGGGATCGGCGTCAGCGGTACGTCGACCGGTCCCTCCAGGCTCGGCATCGAACCGAGCAGACCCCACGTGTACGGGTGCTGCGGCGTACGCAGCACCTCCTTCTTCGTCCCGCGCTCCACGCACCGGCCGCCGTACATCACCAGCACGTCGTCCGCGATGTCGGCGATGACACCCAGGTCGTGCGTGATGAAGATGATCGCCGTGCCGAACTCCTTCTGGAGGTCCTTGAGCAGGTCCATGATCTGGGCCTGCACGGTGACGTCCAGAGCCGTCGTCGGCTCGTCCGCGATCAGCAGCTCGGGGTCGCAGACCAGGGCCATCGCGATCATCGCGCGCTGCCGCATACCGCCCGAGAACTGGTGCGGGTAGTCGTCCACGCGCACGTCGGGCTGCGGGATGCCGACCCGGGTCAGCATCTCGATGGCCCGCGCCCGGGCCGCCGCCTTGGAGCAGCCGGTGTGCTTGCGGTACGTCTCGCCGATCTGCTTGCCGATGGTGTGGTACGGCGACAGGGAGGTCAGCGCGTCCTGGAAGATCATCGCCATCTTGTTGCCGCGCAGCTTCTCCAGAGTCTTCTCCGAAGCGCCGTTCAGCTCCTCGCCGTCGAGGGTGATGGAGCCCTCGACGGCGGTGCTGTCCGGGTTGTGCAGGCCCAGGATGGTCAGGTTGGTGACCGACTTGCCGGACCCCGACTCACCCACGATGCCCAGCGTCTTGCCGCGCTCGAGGTCGAAGGAGAGGCCGTCGACGGCCTTGACGGTGCCGTCCTCGGTCGAGAAGTGCACCTTCAGGTCCTGCACGGACAGGAAGGGTCCGGTGGCCTGAGGGTTCCGCTCGCCGGCGGGCTTGGTAGCGGTGCTCTTCACGAGTGCGCTCCTGGATGGTGTTGCGTGGGAGGTCGGTTGGGGGCAGGAGTGGGAGCGGGGTCAGGCGAGCCGGATCCGCGGGTCGATCAGGGCGTAGACGGCGTCCACGACGATGTTCGCGATCACCACGAAGGAGGCGGTGATCACCATGATGCCGAGCAGCATGGGCAGGTCGTTGTTGGTCACGGCCTTGATGGCGAGCATGCCGATGCCCTGGAGGCTGAAGGTCTTCTCGGTGATCATCGCGCCGCCGAGAAGGACGCCGAGGTCGATGCCGAAGATGGTGACGATCGGCCCCATCGCGCCGCGCCAGGCGAAGCGGAAGAAGACGTTTCGGCGGGACAGACCCTTGGCCCGGGCCGTGCGGACGTAGTCCTCGTTGAGCTGCTCGACCAGTTGGGAGCGCGTCATACGGGTGTAGTTCGCGGTCCAGATCAGCGACAGGACCAGCCAGGGAAGGAGCAGCCCGTTGGCCCAGGAGGCCGGGTTCTTGGTGAAGTCCGTGTACGACGGCTGGTCCAGGATCTGCCACTGGTACACGAAGCAGTAGAGGGCCAGGGTGCCGACGAAGTAGATCTGCATCGACGAGGCGACCAGCGACGCGCCGCTCGCGACCTTGTCGAGCGCCTTGCCCTGCTTGACGGCGGCGATCATGCCCGCGCCGATACCGCCGATGAGGAAGACGACGGACGAGCCGAGGGCGAGGGAGGCCGTGGTCGGGAACCGGTCCATGATCGTGCCGAGGACGGACTCGCGGTTGACGAACGAGTAGCCCAGGCACGGCGCGTCGCAGTGGCCGTAGGAGCCGTAGTCCCGGCCGAGGAAGATCCCGGTCAGCCAGTGCCAGTACTGGACCGGCAGCGAGTCCGTGATCCCCATGTTGTGGCGGATCACCTCGAGCGTCTCCGGGGTGCAGAGCTTGCCGCAGGCCAGCCGGGCCGGGTCGCGCGGCACAGCGTAGAAGAGCATGAACGTGATCGCGCTGATGACGACCAGCGTGATCACGGCGCCGAGGAGCCGGCGGGCGAGGAAGCGAAGCATGGGGAGTGGCTTTCCTGGGATGGGCCGTCGTGCGGAGCGTGGTCGGACCGGGAGGTACGAGGGGCCACGAAAGGCGGGCCGAAGGAGTGGGGCGGCCCCGGGCCGCCCCACTCCTCAGGTATGGATCAGGACTTGACGTACATCTTGTAGAGCATGCAGCCGTCGAAGTTCGGGTCCATCTTCACGTTGCCGAGCTTGGAGCCGTGGAGGTAGATGCGCTTCATGTACACATCGGGGATGAACGCGCCGATCTCCGTGACCTGCTTGTCCAGGGCCGCCCACATCTTGTTGGCCTTGGTCTGGTCGGTCTCGAGCGTCGCCGCCTTGATGGCGGCGTCGACGGCCGGGTCCTTGAGGTGCGAGTAGTTCTGACCCTGGTCGACGACGTTGGCGCTGTCGAACAGCGGCTGGAACACCGAGTAACCGGTCGGCCAGTCGGAGGACCAGCCACCCCAGTAGACGTCGAACGGGTTGTCCAGCTTGCCGATCTGGTCGTACCAGGTGGTGGAGTCGATGGCCTTGGTGACCACGTCGAAGCCCGCCGCCTTGAGGGCGTTCTCGATGACGACCGCGATCTTCGGCTGGACGTCGTCCTGCTGGTAGGCGTAGACGATCTTCTGCTTGGTCTTGCCGGCCTTGTCGAGGATCTTCTTCGCGGCCTTCGGGTCGCCCGCGGGGGTCTTCAGCTTGCCCCAGACGTCCTGCGACTCGTAGCCGGCCACGAGCGGGCTCATGATGCCGGTGGCGTAGTCGCCACGGTGGACGCCGCCCATGAGCTGACGGATCTGCGCGGTCGGCCACGCCTTGATCAGGGCCTCACGGACGGCCTTGTCCTTGACCCGGGTCGTGTTGATCCAGTAGACGCTGACACCGCTGCCGAGCTCCTCGAAGACGCGGTCCTTGGCCTCGGTCGTGGCCTTCTGGATGCGCTCCTGCGGGATCGTGCGCCAGCTGACGGCGTACTTGTCCTTGCCGGCGTCCGCGATCAGGCGGTCGACGGCCGTCAGCTGCTCGATGCCGAAGGTGAAGTCGAACTGGTCCGGGTAGGCGTTGCGGATCGGGTCGGTGTCCGCGTCCCAGTGCTCGTTGCGGACCAGGACCATCGACTTGTCCGTGACGTGGGACTTCACCCGGTAGGGACCGTTGGAGACCGGCTTCTTGTCGTAGTCCTCCTTGGTGTCCTTCTTCACCGGGGTCGGCGCGTAGGAGTGCATCGCGACCACGTAGTTGAAGTCGGGGCGCGCCTCGGAGAGGTGGAAGGTGATCGTCTTGCCGCTGGTCTCGATCGACTTCAGGTGCTTGCCCTTGTACGGGCCCGAGTACGACTTGCGGTAGTTCTGCGAGCCCGTCAGCCACGCCTGGACGTAGAAGGCGCCCTCGGTGATGTAGCTGGCGAAGGCGCGCTCGATGCCGTGGCGCACGTCGTCGACGGTGACGTCGGCGCCGTTCTCCCACTTGACGCCGTCCTTCAGGGTGAAGGACCAGGTCTTGCCGCCGTCGGACATCTTGCCCGTGTCGGTGGCGAGGTCGCCGACCAGGGTCATGGTGCCGTCATCGCCGACCTTGTAGCCGGTCAGGGTGCGGGAGAGGACGATCGCGGCGAGCGAGTTCCAGGCGTAGTAGATGCGCTGGGGGTCGAGGTGCGAGAAGTCGTCGTCGTTCAGCAGGTAGGCGGTGCCGCCCTTCTTCGCGCCGGGGACCTCGGGGGCCGGGCCCTTGGAGTCGGCCGCGGTGCCGATCTTGACCGTGGTCGTCTTGGCCTTGGCGGCGTCCTGCTTGCCGCCGCCGGAGCCGCCGCTGGAGTCACCGCTGCTGCACGCGGACAGCACCGAGCTCGACGCGGCGACAACGCCGGTGGCTATCAGGAAGTTTCTGCGCGAAAAAGACATCGCATCCTGCCTTGGAAGTGAGAGTGATGAGAGAAGCCCGGCACCTGGCGTCGTTGCCGTGGTCCTGAAAAGGGCCGGAGATCAGCGCTTGGTCTTCGGGTCGAGCGCGTCGCGCATCGAGTCGCCGAGGAGGTTGAACGCCAGGACGAAGATCACCATCGTGATGCCCGGGAAGAGCAGGTAGGTGATGTCGTCCTGGTAGACGTCGGCGGCGCGTCCGAGCATGACGCCCCAGTCCGGAGTCGTTTCCTTGACGCCGACTCCCAGGAAGGCGAGTCCCGCTTCCGTGGTGACCATGGTCGGCAGGAGCAGCGTTGCCTGGATCAGGATCGGGGTCCAGAGGTTGGGCAGCAGTTCCTTGAAGATGATTCGCGCCGGAGACGCCCCCGTGACCTTGGCGGCCTCGACGAACTCCCGCTCGCGCAGGGCCAGCACCTGGCCGCGCAGAAGACGGGCGATGGAGGCCCAGCCGAAGGCGGTGAGGACGCCGATGAGGGAGACCACGGTGAGCCAGGTCGGCGTGTTCTCGTCGGGTGCCACGAACAGGGCGAGCACGACGGGGGTGAAGGCGACGAAGAACAGCTGGGAGGGGAAGGCGAGCAGGATGTCGATGACCCGGCCGATGAACCAGTCGGACTTGCCGCCCACGTAGCCGGCGGTGACGCCCACCACGACGCCGATGATCATGACGAGGACGGTCACTGCCGCGGCGATGAGCAGCGAGTTGCGGATCCCGTAGATGAGGAAGGTGAAGACGTCACGCCCGAGGCCGGGTTCGAGGCCGAACCAGAAGTCGGAGCTGATGCCGCCGTTCGGCTTGATCGGGAAGCTGTTGTCACCCAGCAGTCCCGGGGTGTTGATGCCGTACGTCGTGGTCGGGTCCTTGCCGTACAGCGTGGCTATCAGCGGAGCGGCGATCGCGACCACGAAGAAGAAGATCACGACCAGCGCCGAGATGACGCCCGTGCGGTCCCGCTTGAAACGGAGCCAGGCGAGCTGTCCGGGGGACCGGCTCTCGTTGGCCTTGGGAGTGGGAGAAGTGATCGACTTCTCGACACTCTCGTCGGTCACCTCAAGCGGGGCAGCCGCAGATGGAGTTGGGGGGGTCATGGTGCTCCAGGCCCGATGCGGTCAAGGACTCCGCAGGGCGCTCCCTACGGGCTACGCCGGACTTTTTCAACGCAATTCATTCAAGGTCAATAAATTCTCGGTCGCCTTGGTTTTCTCTTTACCTTCTTTACCTCAACTTGACCGACCTGTAGCTACGCGTGTAGCGCGTTGTGACCTATCTGTGTCCTGAAATGGACCAACTACGCGAAACGGTCAATGAGTTCGATATGCGGACTGCCCTGTGTCGAAATGCGTACATCACGGGTGCTGTTTCCAACGGTTCGGCATCGAAGAGTAAAGATCCATTGCGTGGCCATCTGGAGATCATCTCCGCGGCTCCCCGGGTGCGTGCATCCGGATGGTGTACATGCCGAAAGGGCGGGGTGAATGCGCGGTACACGACTTATAGCCCGATATTGACGGGAAGGTACAGCGCACTCCGAGGAGGCACTCCCATGCGTGGAGCCACGCACGCCAAGTGGGCCGCATGCGCGGCGGCGGCAGCCCTCGCGGCGACCGCATGCGGGGGCGGCGGCGGTGGCAGCGCCCCCGGGGTCCTGAGTTCCTCCTGGGGAGACCCGCAGAACCCGCTGGAACCGGCCAACACCAATGAGGTGCAGGGCGGCAAGGTCCTCGACATGATCTTCCGCGGGCTGAAGCGGTACGACGCCAGGACCGGCGCGGCCCAGAACATGCTCGCCGACCGGATCGAGACCTCGGACTCGCAGAACTTCACCATCACCATCAAGGGCGGATGGAAGTTCAGCAACGGGGAGCCCGTCACGGCGAAGTCGTTCGTCGACGCCTGGAACTACGGCGCCGGCCTCGAGCACAACCAGAAGAACGCGTACTTCTTCGGGTACATCGACGGCTACGACAAGGTCCACCCCGAGGACGGCGGCACACAGACCGCGGACACGCTCTCCGGCCTCGCCGTCAAGAACGACAGGACCTTCACCGTCAGGCTCAGGCAGAAGTTCTCGACGTTCCCCGACACCCTCGGCTACGCGGCCTTCGCCCCGCTGCCCCAGGCGTTCTTCGACGACCACGCGGCCTGGGTGAAGAAGCCGGTCGGCAACGGCCCGTACCTCATCGACTCGTACACCAAGGGTTCGAAGATGTCCCTGCGGAAGTGGGCCGGCTATCCGGGTGACGACAAGGCCCGGAACGAGGGGGTGGACCTCCAGGTCTACACCGACAACAACACCGCCTACACCGACCTCATGGCCGGCAACCTCGACCTCGCCGACGACATCCCGGCCGCACAGCTGAAGAACGTGAAGAGCGACCTCGGCGGCCGGTACATCAACACCCCGGCCGGGATCATCCAGACCCTCGCCTTCCCGTTCTACGACAGCAAGTGGAACCAGAGCGGCTCGGACAAGGTCCGCAAGGGCCTGTCCATGGCGATCGACCGCGACCGGATCACCGGCACGATCTTCCAGAAGACCCGCACCCCGGCCGGCGACTGGACCTCGCCGGTGCTCGGCAAGGACGGCGGCTTCCAGGACGGGCTGTGCGGCGACTTCTGCACGTACGACCCGCAGCGGGCCAAGAAGATGATCGACGAGGGCGGCGGCCTGCCCGGCGGACAGGTCAAGATCTCGTACAACGCGGACAGCGGTTCGCACCGGGTGTGGGTCGACGCCGTGTGCAACTCCATCAACAACGCCCTCGGCAACGACAAGGCCTGCGTCGGCAACCCGGTCGGCACCTTCGCCGACTTCCGCAACCAGATCGGCCGGCACAAGATGCCGGGGCCGTTCCGGGCCGGCTGGCAGATGGACTACCCGCTGATCCAGAACTTCCTCCAGCCGCTCTACTACACGAACGCCTCCTCCAACGACGGCAAGTGGTCCGACAAGGACTTCGACAAGCTCGTCGACCGGGCGAACGCGGAGACCGACCGGGCCAAGGCCGTGCAGCTCTTCCAGCAGGCCGAGGGTGTCGTGCGCGACAACATGGCCGCCATCCCGCTCTGGTACCAGAACGGCAGCGCCGGCTACTCGGACCGCGTCTCCGACGTGGCGCTCAACCAGTTCAGCGTCCCCGTCTACAACGAGATCAAGGTCAGCTGAGCCGAGCGGCGGCGGGCACCCCGGGCGCCCGCACCCCCTACCTCCGGAGCCCCCATGGGACGGTACGTGATCCGGCGTCTGCTGCAGATGATCCCGGTCTTCATCGGCGCCACGCTGTTGATCTTCCTGATGGTGAACGTGATGGGCGACCCCATCGCGGGCCTGTGCGGCGACAAGCAGTGCGACCCCGCCACCGCCGCCCAGCTGAAGAAGGAGTTCGGCCTCGACAAGCCCGTGTGGCAGCAGTACCTGACGTACATGGGCCATGTCTTCACCGGCGACTTCGGCACCGCCTTCAACGGGCAGGAGGTCACCGAGCTGATGGCCGACGCCTTCCCGGTCACCATCCGGCTGACGCTCGTGGCCATCGTCTTCGAGATCGTCATCGGCATCGCGCTGGGCGTCGTCACCGGCCTGCGCCGCGGCCGGCCCGTCGACACGGGCGTCCTCCTGCTCACCCTCGTCGTCATCTCGGTGCCCACCTTCGTCACCGGCCTGCTGCTCCAGCTGCTGTTCGGCGTCGAGTGGGGCTGGATCAAACCGTCCGTCTCCCCGGACGCCGCCTTCGGCGAACTGATCGTCCCCGGCCTGGTCCTGGCCTCCGTCTCGCTCGCCTACGTCACCCGGCTCACCCGGACCTCCATCGCCGAGAACAAACGGTCCGACTACGTCCGCACGGCCGTCGCCAAGGGACTGCCCCGGCGCCGGGTGATCACGCGGCACCTGCTGCGCAACTCGCTGATCCCCGTGGTCACCTTCATCGGCACGGACATCGGCGCCCTCATGGGCGGCGCGATCGTCACCGAGCGGATCTTCAACATCCACGGCGTCGGCTTCCAGCTCTACCAGGGGATCCTGCGCCAGAACACCCAGACCGTCGTCGGCTTCGTGACCGTACTCGTCCTCGTCTTCCTGGTCGCCAACCTGCTGGTCGACCTGCTGTACGCCGTACTCGACCCGAGGATCCGCTATGCCTGAACCGAGGGAGCCGGAAGGCGCCATCGCCGCGACGGGCATGGGCGGCGCGATGGACCTCGCCACGAGCGAGGCGGCCACGCTGGAGAGGATTCCGGGCGGCCCCGAGGGCACGGGCCCGCAGGGCAAACCGCGCTCCCTGTGGTCCGACGCCTGGCGCGACCTGCGCCGCAACCCCGTCTTCATCATCTCCGCGCTCGTCATCCTCTTTCTGGTCTTCATCTCGGTCTGGCCCTCGCTGATCGCCCCAGGCAGCCCCCTCAAGTGCGACCTGGCCAAGGCCCAGGAGGGTCCCGCGCCCGGCCATCCCTTCGGATACGACGGCCAGGGCTGCAACGTCTACACACGCACCGTGTACGGGGCCCGGGTGTCGGTCACCGTCGGCGTCTGCGCCACGCTCGGCGTCGCGATCCTGGGCAGTGTCCTGGGCGGACTCGCCGGGTTCTTCGGCGGCGTCCCGGACTCGTTCCTCTCCCGGGTCACCGACGTCTTCTTCGCGATCCCCGTCGTCCTCGGCGGGCTCGTCCTCCTCTCCGTGGTGACCAGCAATACGGTCTGGCCGGTCGTCGGGTTCATGGTGCTGCTCGGCTGGCCGCAGATCTCCCGCATCGCACGCGGCTCCGTCATCACCGCCAAGCAGAACGACTACGTCCAGGCGGCGCGCGCCCTCGGCGCCTCCAACTCCCGGATGCTGCTGCGGCACATCGCGCCCAACGCGGTCGCGCCGGTCATCGTCGTGGCGACGATCGCGCTCGGTACCTACATCGCGCTGGAGGCGACCCTGTCGTACCTCGGTGTCGGGCTGAAGCCGCCGACGGTGAGCTGGGGCATCGACATCTCCGCGGCGTCCCCGTACATCCGTACGGCGCCGCACGCCCTGCTGTGGCCCGCCGGCGCCCTCGCGGTCACCGTGCTCGCGTTCATCATGCTCGGCGACGCGGTGCGCGACGCCCTCGACCCGAAGCTGAGGTGACCGGCGCATGCTGCTCGACGTACGCGACCTGCGGGTGGAGTTCCGGACCAGGGACGGGGTCGCCCAGGCCGTCAACGGGGTCGACTACGGCGTGGACGCCGGCGAGACCCTCGCCGTGCTCGGCGAATCCGGCTCCGGCAAGTCGGTGACCGCGCAGGCCGTGATGGGCATCCTCGACACGCCGCCCGGCAGGATCACCGGCGGGGAGATCCTCTTCCAGGGCCGGGACCTGCTCAAGCTGAAGGAGGAGGAGCGGCGGAGGATCCGCGGCGCCGAGATGGCGATGATCTTCCAGGACGCGCTCTCCTCGCTCAACCCCGTGCTGAGCGTGGGCGACCAGCTCGGCGAGATGTTCGTCGTGCACCGGGGCATGTCGAAGAAGGACGCGCGGGCCAAGGCGGTCGAACTCATGGACCGCGTCCGCATTCCGGCCGCCGCCGAGCGCGTACGCGACTATCCGCACCAGTTCTCCGGCGGCATGCGCCAGCGCATCATGATCGCCATGGCGCTCGCGCTGGAACCGGCGCTGATCATCGCCGACGAGCCGACCACCGCCCTCGACGTCACCGTGCAGGCCCAGGTGATGGATCTGCTGGCCGAGCTGCGGCGCGAGCTGAACATGGGGCTGATCCTCATCACCCACGACCTCGGCGTCGTCGCGGACGTCGCCGACCGCATCGCCGTGATGTACGCGGGCCGGATCGTGGAGTCGGCGCCGGTGCACGAGATCTACAAGGCGCCCGCGCACCCGTACACCAAGGGCCTGCTCGAATCCATCCCGCGCCTGGACCGCAAGGGCAAGGAGCTCTACGCCATCAAGGGCCTGCCGCCGAACCTCATGAACATCCCGCCGGGCTGCGCCTTCAACCCCCGCTGCCCGATGGCCCAGGACGTGTGCCGAACCGACGTGCCGCCGCTGTACGAGGTGGACGACGGGGGCGCGGCTCGGGGAAGCGCCTGTCACTTCTGGCGGGAGTGCCTGCATGGCTGAGCCGATTCTGGAGGTCAGCGGGCTCGTCAAGCACTACCCGCTCACCCGGGGCATCCTCTTCAGGAAACAGGTCGGTGCCGTCAAGGCGGTCGACGGGGTCGACTTCGCCCTCGGGCACGGCGAGACCCTCGGCATCGTCGGCGAGTCCGGCTGCGGCAAGTCGACGGTCGCCAAGATGCTGGTCAGCCTGGAGAAGCCGACCGAGGGGTCGATCAAGTACAAGGGCGAGGACGTCACCAGACTCTCCGGCAAGGCCCTGAAGGCCGTACGGCGCAACATCCAGATGGTCTTCCAGGACCCGTACACCTCCCTCAACCCCCGGATGACCGTGGGCGACATCATCGGAGAGCCGTACGAGATCCATCCCGAGGTGGCTCCCAAGGGGGACCGGCGCCGGCGGGTGCAGGACCTGCTGGACGTGGTCGGGCTCAACCCCGAGTACATCAACCGGTATCCGCACCAGTTCTCCGGCGGCCAGCGGCAACGCATCGGCATCGCCCGCGGGCTGGCGCTGCGCCCCGAGATCATCGTCGCGGACGAGCCGGTCTCCGCGCTCGACGTCTCCGTGCAGGCCCAGGTGATCAACCTGCTCGCCAAGCTCCAGGACGAGTTCCGGCTGAGCTACGTCTTCATCGCGCACGACCTGTCGATCGTGCGGCACATCTCCGACCGGGTCGGGGTCATGTATCTGGGGCGGATCGTGGAGACCGGCAAGGACGCCGAGATCTACGACCATCCGACGCATCCCTACACCCAGGCCCTGCTGTCCGCCGTGCCCGTGCCGGACCCCGAGGCGCGCGAGCACCGGGAGCGGATCATCCTCGTCGGCGATGTCCCGTCCCCGACGAACATCCCCTCCGGCTGCCGCTTTCGCACCCGCTGCTGGAAGGCGCAGGAGCGCTGCGCCCTCGAGGTGCCGCTCCTCGCGGTGCCCGCGGTGTTCCGGTTCACCTCAGGACCGGCCGCCCACGACTCGGCCTGTCACTTCGCGGAGACCGTCCCCATGAGGCACTCCGCGCCGGGGCGGGTGGTGCCGCCGGAACAAGATCCGGAACAAGATCCGGAACAGGGGGCATAACCCCGCAAACAACCGCGAATCTCGTTAACACGCAGGCAACTTGACTGACCCGATACCGATATACGGACGCGTCAGGCTGAACAGCGTACGGCCGTGCGGGTGCCGTAGACCGGCCGGGGCGCGCCATGTCGCCCCGGCCGGTCGCACGCTCAGGCCACGCCCAGCGAGCGCTTCAGGAAGTCCAGCTGGAGCAGCAGCAGGTTCTCGGCGACCGTCTCCTGCGGGGTCATGTGCGTCACCCCGGACAGCGGCAGCACCTCGTGCGGGCGGCCGGCGGCGAGCAGCGCCGAGGACAGCCGCAGGGAGTGTGCGACCACCACATTGTCGTCCGCCAGACCGTGGATGATCATCATCGGTCGGTGCGGCTCGGCCGCGTCCACCAGGCCCGCGTCGTCGATCACCGAGTTCCGCCGGTAGACCTCCGGCTGCCGCACCGGGTGCCCCAGATAGCGCTCCTGGTAGTGGGTGTCGTACAGCCGCAGATCGGTGACCGGGGCGCCCACCACGCCCGCGTGGAAGACGTCCGGACGGCGCAGCACCGCGAGCGCCGCCAGATAGCCGCCGTAGGACCAGCCGCGGATGCCGACGCGGGAGAGGTCGAGCGGGAAGTCGCCGGCCAGCGCGTGCAGCGCGTCGACCTGGTCCTGGAGGGTGATGGCCGCCAGGTCGTCCTTGACCGCCTTCTCCCAGGCCGGGGAGCGGCCCGGAGTGCCCCGGCCGTCCGCGACGACCACCGCGAAGCCCTGGTCGGCGAACCACTGCGAGGTGAGGTGCGGATTGTGCGCGGCCAGCACCCGCTGCCCGTGCGGGCCGCCGTAGGGGTCCATGAGGACCGGTAGGGGCGTGTCACCGGGGTAGTCCGATGGCATAAGCACGGCGCATGGGATTTTCCGTGCGCCCCCTCGTGTGAGCGTCACGCGCGGGGGCAAACCAGGATGTTCGGCATACGAGGGCACGGTCGCCGCCCGCTTGCCCTCGCGCAGCACCTGCACCTGAGTGCCCGGCTGGGCCGGCACCGCCGAGACGAGCACGGTCACGCCCCCGGCGCGCACCGCGGAGTGCACGCCGGGCTCCTGCGAGACCCGCTCCACGCCGAGCTCGTTGACGCGGTACACATGGACCTCGCCGATCTCGGGGGAGGGGGCGGCCTCGCCGGCCGACGCCGCGACCAGCACGTCGTCGGCCGTCACGTCGAGCACCGCCCGTACATGCAACTGCGGTCCTGTCAGCGGCCGTTCACCCACCGCGAGGACCCGCGCACCGCCCTCGTCGGCGATCCGTACGAGCTGTCCGGCGGGGCTCCAGCACGGCACACCGGGGAAAAGATCAAGCCATTGTCGATCTTCGTCGGCGTGCACCATCCGCGTCGTCCCGCTGTCCGGGTCCACGGCCAGGAACAGCTGGCTCAGCTGGTCCCGGGCCTGCACCAGAATGAGCGGCGCACCCGCCTCTGACCAGTGCACATGCGCCAGATAGGGGTACCGCGCCCGGTCCCAGACGACCTCGGTGCGCACCCCGTCGAGACCGATGACGAACAGTCGTACGTCCGCGTTGTCGGTGCCCGCCGCCGGGTAGGCGACCCGCTGCGGCTCCCGCTCGGGGTGCGCCGGATCCGAGATCCACCAGCGGCGTACGGGCGCGTCGTCGACCCGTGCGACGAGCAGCCGGTCGGAGTCCGGGGACCACCAGAAACCCCGCGAACGGCCCATCTCCTCGGCCGCGATGAACTCGGCGAGTCCATAGGAAACCGTCGCCGCGTCCGCCGCGGGCTCCGGCTCCGCGAGCGCCCGGTCGCCCTCGCCCTCGGCGCCGACGACCCGCAGGGCGCCCCCGGCGACGTACGCGATGTGCCGTCCGTCGGGGGCGGGGCGCGGGTCGATCACCGGTCCCGGGACCCGGAGTTCACGTGCCGTGCCGGCCCGCAGTTCGGCCGTGAAAAGCCGCCCTGACAACGCGAAAGAGGCCAACTCCAGCGCCGTGTCGGTGGCGTAGGCGACGATCCCGGCGCCGCCCTCGCGACTGCGTTCGCGGCGCGCCCGCTCCTGCGGCGACAGGCGCTCGGAGGCGCCCCCGAGCAGTGCGCCCGGGTCGGCCGCCAGGCGCTCCCGACCGTCCGGCAGATCGAGGACCCACAGCTTTTGCGCCCGGTCCGTGCCGGACCCGGAACGCAGGAACACCACTCGGGAACCGTCGGGGGCCACGGTGAACGCGCGTGGCGCGCCGAGCGTGAACCGCTGGGTGCGCGCCTGCCGGCGTGGGAAGGAGAGAGGCTCGGTCGTCATGCCCTGACCATATTGGCCATGCGCCCCCTTGTGCGGCTGTGCGCCGATCGATGCGCGCGTACGGATAGTTATGATCACTAGCGGTGGGTGGGTATCAACCTGCTGGCTGCTGTACGGATTTACCGAACCCCAAGTTCGACCCCCATGTCCGACCCCATGTCCCTGGGATCTTTGGAGGTGAGCCGCCGTGGCACTCTCGATTTCGGCGGTGGTGCTGCTGGCGATCATCGTCTTCATCCTGATCAAGAAGTCAGGGTTGAAGGCACCACACGCGATCGTGTGCGTTCTGTTCGGGTTCTATCTCGCGTCCTCGACCGTCGCCCCGACCATCAACGAGCTGACGACGAACATCGCGGGCATGATCGGGAGCATCAAGTTCTGATCGCGCGGGACGTGGGCTCCGAGAGGCAAGCGTGCGGAGCCCGCTCCTGTCCGTCCTGTTCCGGCCCTCCGTAGCGCCCGGCTCCATGAGCCATCTACGGGTCGGGTTCTTCAGCCTTCGGATGCGTACGGCACGAAGGCGGCCCAGGCCTTGGGTGAGAGCGCGAGACGGGGGCTGCTGTCGGCGTGCTTGGAGTCGCGGACGTGGATGGTGCCGGGGGTGGTGGCGATCTCGACGCAGGAGTCGCCGTCGGGGCCGTCGCTGTAGCTGCTCTTGAACCACGCCAGCTCGGATGTATCTCCGGCGGAACCGTTGTGGATCATGTTTCTCCCAGCAGTTGCTCGATGAAGGCCAGCGACTCCCGAGGCGGGAGTGCCTGGGCCCGGATGGTGCCATACCGCAGCTCAAGGATCCGAAGCTGTTTCGGATCTGAGATCGGTCGGCCGTTGTACGCGCCATCGGAACGGCCCACTGCTGTGCCGTCCGAGAACTTCAGCACCTCGATCCTTCCGCTCAGTCCGGGGTGGGCCTCGGAGTTCGTCGGCATCACCTGAAGTGTGACGTTGCGCAACTGCCCTACCTCCAGCAGATGTTCGAGCTGCTGACGCCACACCATTGTGCCTCCGACCGGCCGACGCAACGTTGCCTCTTCCTGAACGAAGCTAAGGGCGGGGGCAGGCGACCGCTCGAAGATCGCTTTCCGGGCCATTCGGGCGGCCATGCGCCGCTCCGCCTCCTCCGGTGAGTAGGCAGGCTGCCAGACCTCGAACAGTGCCCGCGCATGCTCGGGCGTCTGCAACAACCCGTGCAGGCTGAGCCCGACATACACCCCGAGCTCGACCGCCTGCGCCTCCAACTTGGCGATCTCGCGGACGTTCTTCGGGTACCGGACCTTCTTCACGTCCTCCTTCATTGCCGAGAGCAACCCACCCGCCCCCAACAGCTCGTCCGCCCTGTCCAGGAACTCCGGCCGGGGAATCCGCTTCCCGCTCTCGATCTTGTAGACCATGTCCTCGCCGTAACCGACCGCCGTCCCGAAGTCGGCGGCGCGCATCCCCAGGGCCTCCCGCCGCAGCTTCAGCTGCCGTCCCACCGTCTCCACGACGGCGACGCCCCACTCGTCGTCCGGGTCCACCTCCCAACCCGGCTCGTCCGCCTCCTCCTTGAGCTGGACCGCCTTGCCGTTCACCTGCGTCATCCCGCACCCCTCCGTCACCCGAACCGACAGCCCCGACACGACCGGACAACAACCGGACAGTCACCGTACGCAACGGCTCCATCACTGTTCACGGTAGGCGCGGACGGCCACTCTGAGTGACGTGATCCAGAAAACAGCCGCTCCCGAGGCCCGACTCGACCACCCCATCCGCAACTTCAGCGTGCAACTGTCACCCACGCCACGCGGAGCCCGCCTCGCCCGCCTGCTCGCCACCGAGCAGCTCCGCTCTTGGGAACTCCCGTTGGACCCGGCACGCCAACTCGTCGCCGAACTGGCTGCCAACGCGGCCACGCACAGCCGTGTCCCTGGCCGGGACTTCAGGCTCACCCTCTACGTCGTCGGTGACACCCTGCGTATCGAGGTGACCGACACCTGCGGCGACCTCCTGCCCCGCCCCCAAGACCCCACCTCCGACGCCGAGTCGGGCCGAGGCCTCGTCCTCGTCGAGGCGTTCGCCGATCGATGGGGCGTCGCTCAGGGACCGTGCCCGCGCAAGACGGTCTGGGCGGAACTGAACCTCGTACCCCTGGCACCGGACCCCGCCCGCACGTGCTCCGGTGCCAGGGGCGCTCTTCCCAAAGAACTACAAGGGTGAAAGAACCCCCACCAAGCCCCACCCCTCCCGCCCGCGGCACACAGTCACCCGCCCGAGTGAACGTCACCAACTCGGCTGGATTCCAAGCTGGTTGCCTGTCCTACGCTCAGCGCAACAACCGCAGACATGCGACGGCCCCCGCCGGGACGCCAATCCCAGTGCGAGGGCCTGACCACCGAGGAAGTTAGGGCTTCCTGATGGATACGCGAGACCTTAGCGTGCCCCCGCACGCCCAGTCCCGGCCTCCCGCCGACAAACACCCGAACCGGCGGCACTCCCGCACCGGAGACTCCGGCCACGGCGGCCTCACTCACGACAACGCCCGCCACACCACCCGCTTCACGGTGATCGGCAACCACCTGGCCCAGCACCCGGAGCTGTCGGGCCTCGCCATCGGGCTGGCCGTCTACATCCAGTCCCTCCCCGCAGGCGCCCGTGTCGACATCAAGACCCTCGCCGCCCGCTTCCCCGAAGGCGTGACCCGTATCGCCGCAGCTCTGCGCGAGCTGGAGGCCCACGGCTACCTGCGCCGCGAACGTCAACGCATCCCCGGCGGCCGCATCGTCACCCGCACGATCTCCTGCAACCAGCCGGGACGTCGTAGCGAGGGCGAGCCCGTCTGCTCCGCCCCCGCCCGGCCGGTGGCGGCCCCAGAGAGGCGCGAGAAGCGCGCACCCAAGCCCCTCCCCGCCGTACCGCACCCCGCCCAGCCGGCCCCCGCCCTCCTCCAGGCCGCCACGGCCCTCCTCGCAGGCCTCCGCCGCCACGACCCCCGCCTGCTCCTGTCCGCCTGCGACACGGCCCACCTCGTCCCCGGCGTCGCCGCGTGGCTGGAGCGCGACGTGAGCCCCGGCGCCGTACGGCACGCACTCACCAGCGACCTGCCCCCCGAAGGACCGCGGCGCCCGGCCGCCCTCCTCGCCCACCGCCTCGCCGCCCATCTGCCACCCCCGCCCCCGTTCGGCGTGCCTGCACCTCCGCCCCCGGCCGTCCGGAGCCCGCTCCAGACCTGTGACGGCTGCGACCGCGCCTTCCGCGCCCCTGACCCCGGTCTCTGCCGGGACTGCCGATCCGATCTCCGGACGGCCGCCTGATGCGGAGCTCCCGCACCCGTGTCCCGCTCCGCCACCGATACGCCGACCGGGGCACTCACGGGAGGACACCATGAGCACTCGGGCCGATCACGTGCTCGACGACGAGATGACAGCAGGCCGCGAGGCAAGTGAGGGGGAGACCCCTCGTAGGGTGGGTCCATGAAGGATCTGCCCGACCGGCGTCTGCTCCTGGTGCACGCGCACCCGGACGACGAGTCGATCAACAACGGCGCGACCATGGCCAGGTATGCGGCCGAGGGCGCCCAGGTGACGCTGGTGACCTGCACCCTCGGCGAGGAGGGCGAGGTCATCCCGCCAGCTCTCGCCCACCTCACGCCCGACCGGGACGACGCGCTGGGCCCGTACCGCGTCGGCGAGCTGGCCGCCGCCATGAAGGAACTCGGGGTCACCGACCACCGGTTCCTCGGCGGCCCCGGCCGCTACCGCGACTCCGGGATGATGGGCGGCGAGCAGAACCACCGCGCGGGCGCCTTCTGGGCCGCCGACCTCGACGAGGCCGCCGGGCACCTGGTGGCCGTCGTACGCGAGGTACGCCCCCAGGTCCTCGTCACCTACGACCCGGACGGCGGCTACGGCCACCCGGACCACATCCAGGCCCACCGCGTCGCCGTGCGTGCCGCCGAGCTGGCAGCGGACCCCGCCTTCCGTCCGGAGCTTGGCACGCCCTGGGAGATCGCCAAGGTCTACTGGAACCGGGTGCCCCGGCCGGTGGCCGAGGAGGGGTTCGCGCGGCTGCGCCTCGCTCTTCCCGGGACCCGTTTCGCCAAGTCCGCGGCGGTCGACGACGTACCCGGCGTGGTCGACGAATCGGTGATCACCACGGAGATCGACGGCACGCCCTTCGCCGCCGCCAAGGCCGCCGCGATGCGGGCGCACGCCACACAGGTCGAGGTCGACGGGCCGTGGTTCGCGCTCTCCAACGAACTCGCGCAGCCGCTCTTCACCACGGAGTACTACGAGTTGGTGCGCGGCGAGCGCGGCTCACCGCGCGAGACGGACCTGTTCGAAGGGGTGGCCCCGTGATGAGTACGACGGGCAGACAGCAGAGCGCGCTCGCGCAACCGGTGACGTTGCCCTCGGCCGGCCGGGCAGCCGCCTACCTGGGCCTCTTCCTGCTCGGCGTACTGGTCGGCCTGGCCGGGGCACTGGTGCAAGCCGCCTGGTTCCCCGGCGGGTTGCTGCTCGCGCTGGCCGGCGCGGCCGGGCTCCATCTGGGCGGGTCCTACGTGATCGGGTCCCGCGCGGGGGCCGTCGCGCCCGCCGCCGGATGGATGGTCGCCGTCGTGCTGCTCACCGCCAGCCGTCCGGAAGGGGACTTCCTGTTCGGCGCGGGAGTCGTCTCCTATCTCTTCCTGCTCGGCGGCATGGCCGTGGCTGTGATGTGCGCCACCCTTGCTCAAGGGCGGCAACCGGGCGGCGACCGCGTCCGACTTGGCAAATGACGTACCACTTCGCCGTATCCGCCGCGTGTCGGTCCCGTGGGGGTTTCCTCGACGGCCGAGGTTTGCGGGCCGGATATGGCCAGTATGGTGGTGCGCGCCGCCGAGCCGCCCGAGATGAGGTCGAGTCGAGTACACGGGCGGCGGAGCCAACCGGGAGAACCTGCCTTGAGTCGTGAAACTGACAGTTCGTCCGCCGGACCCAACGGCCGCGGCGGAGCCGCGTACCCGTCCGGGACGCCGCCGTACGGGACCCCCATGGCTTCCGAAGACGGTGTCGATGCGGGCCGTCCGGCCGCAAAGTCCGACGAACGCAAGACCGAGACCACGCTGACGACCCGGATCCGGATCAACATCCCCGGATCGCGGCCCATCCCGCCGGTCGTCATGCGCACGCCCGTCGTGGACGCCGAGGCCGCCGAGGACGCCCCGGCCGCCGAGGCCCCGGCGCCGGGCCCCGTGAGCGCGATCAGCACCTACGACGTTCCCGCCGAGGCCTCCGCGCCGCCCGGGCCGGCCGCGCCCGCCGGGCCTGCCGCGCCGGCCGAGGAGAAGACCAGCGACTGGTTCGCGCCGCGCAAGTCCGGTGCCCCCAAGGGGCAGCCGGGCGGCGGGTCGACCAACGGCGCCGGTCTCCCCACGGGTTCGGGTGCGCAGGGCGCGCCCGGCCAGGGAGCGCCGGGCGGCGGCGGTCCGCGGCCGGGTGCTGCGGGCGGTCCGGGAGCCGGCGGTCCGCGTCCGGGTGCGTCAGGACCGCGCCCCGGCGGTGCGGGTGGTTCCGGACCTCTGGGTGCCCGCCCGAACGGGCCTGTCCCGGGCGGCCAGGGCGGCCAGGGCGGTACGAACGGTGCCGGGCTGCCCGGTGCCACCGGTGCCGGACCCGTCGCGCCCGGCCACGGCGGCGGCACCGGCTCCTTCGACGTGTCCGAGGCGGTCGCGGCCACCACGGGCTCCTTCCCCCTCCCCGTTGTCGGCTCCGACAACGGCGCGGAACCGCGCCGCGACAACCTGCCGTACTTCTCCGAGAACGACCGGCGCGGCCCCTCCGGCCCGACCGGCGGTCCCGTCACCGGCGACGGCCCGGCCGTGCCGCCCAGGGGACCCGGCGGCCCCGGTCTCGGCGCCCCGGGGATGTCGAGCCCGGGCGGCCCCGGCCTCACCGCTCCCGGCACCGGGCCCCGCGGCCCCGTCGGACCCGGCGCCCCGAGCACCCCCGGAGCCCCTGGCGGCCCCGGCCGTAGCGGCGGTCTCAGCGACGACACCGCGATCCTCACCCCGCAGCGCTTTGCGCCCGACCCGGATATGCCCGGCTACGGCGGCCCCGGCGACAACGTCTCCGGGCACACCGTGACCAGCGGCATCCCCGTGGTGCCGTCCGGCGGCCAGAACTCGCCGTTCGGACCGGGCGCGCACACCGACGGACCGGTGCCGCACACCCCGCCGAAGCTGCCCGCTCCGTCCGAGCCGAAGACGGCCACCTCCTCGAAGCCGGCCAAGAAGAAGGGCCGCAGCAAGCTGGTCCTGCTGGGCGTCGGCGTGGTCTTCATCGGCGGTGTCGTCTACGGCGCCGGGCTGCTGATGAACCACTCGGACGTGCCGAAGGGCACCACCGTGCTCGGCGTCGACATCGGCGGCGGCACCCGCGACGAGGCCGTCAAGAAGCTCGACGACGCCCTGGGGGGCCGTACGGGCAAGGCGCTCAAGCTGTCGGTCGACGGCGACACCGTCTCCCTCAAGCCGGACCAGGCGGGCCTCCAGCTGGACAGCAAGGCCACCGTCAGCGCCGCCGCGAACAGCGACTACAACCCGGTGTCGGTGATCGGCTCGCTCTTCGGACAGCAGCGTGTCATCGAGCCCGTGATGCCCGTCGACGAGGAGAAGCTGCAGGCCGCCCTGGAGCGCGCCGCGGGCGGCGCCGGCTCGGCGAGCGACGGCACCATCAAGTTCACGTCCGGCAAGGCCGTCGCCGTGTACGGCAAGGCGGGCAAGGGCATCGACGTCGCCCAGGCCACGAAGGCCGTCGAACAGGCGTACCGCACACAGGTGGAGAGCGACACCAGCACGCCCGTGAAGGTGCCCACGACCACCAAACAGCCGACGGTCTCGAACGCCGAGGTCGACCGGATGATGAAGAAGTTCGCGAAGCCGGCGATGTCCGCCAACGTGACGGTGCAGACGGACGCCGCCCACGCGATCGCGTTCAGCCCGCAGAACTCCCTGTGGAAGTTCCTCGGCGTGAAGGCCGTGAACGGCAAGCTCGTCGAGGCGTACGACAGGGCGGCGCTGAAGAGCCTCTACGGCAACACGTTCGACGGCGTCCTCGTCACCCGCGGCACCGGCAAGAAGACGGCGGTGACGGTGGAGGACGTGATCAGCGCGCTGCGTCCGGCCCTGCTCACCACGAACGGCGCCGCGCGGACCGCGGTCATCGACACGGACCCGAGCTAGTCCGTACGCGACCAGGGGCATCCGGCGACGACCGGGTGCCCCTTCGTCGTACCCGGGGCATCCGGCGACGGCAGGGTGCCCCTTCGTCGTACCCGGGGCATCCGGCGACGGCAGGGTGCCCCTTCGTCGTACCGTCCGCATTCGGCGACGGCCGGGTGCCTCTTGCTCGTATCCGGCGCCCGGTGCGCGGCAGCCGTGTCACCGTGCCGCCCATGACATCTGTCATCCCGGACCGACGACAGGTGGCACTGCCCGGGACACCCCCTGCCCGGCCACGATGGGTCACATGACAACGACTGCGGTGACCACCGGCTCGGTGGTCGCGTTCGACCAGGTGACGAAGACGTACGGCGACGTCCGGGCCGTGGACGGGCTGACACTCGCCCTGCACCCGGGCGAGACGGTGGCCCTCCTGGGGCCCAACGGCGCGGGCAAGTCGACCACGCTGGACCTCCTCCTCGGGCTCAAGCACGCGGACAGCGGCACGGTCCGGCTCTTCGGCGGCAGCCCGCGCGAGGCCATCGTCGCCGGGCGCGTCGGCGCCATGCTGCAAAGCGGCGGGCTGATGGACGAGGTCACCGTCGGCGAGCTGGTGAAGCTCGCCTGCGACCTGCACCCCAAGCCGTTCCGCGTCACCGACGTGCTTGCCCGCGCCGGTGTCTCGCAGATCGCGGATCGCAAGGTCAACAAGCTCTCCGGCGGCCAGGAACAGCGCGTCCGCTTCGCGCTCGCCACGGCCGGGGACACCGACCTGATCGTCCTCGACGAACCGACCACCGGCATGGACGTCACCACCCGCCACGCCTTCTGGGCCACCATGCGCGAACAGGCCGACCAGGGCCGTACGGTCCTGTTCGCGACGCACTACCTGGAAGAGGCCGACGCCATCGCGGACCGCGTCCTGGTCCTGCACCGGGGCCGGCTGCTGGCCGACGGCACCGCCGCCGAGATCAAGGCGAAGGCCGGCGCCCGCCGGGTCTCCTTCGACCTGGAGGGCCCGATCGACGAGGCCCCGCTGCGTGCCCTGCCCTTCCTGACCTCCGTCGACATATCGGGTCACACGATCCGCATCCAGTCGACCGACGCCGACGCGACCGTGCACGCGCTGTACGGGCTCGGGGTCTTCCCCCGCAACCTCGAAGTCGCCGGGCTCGGGCTCGAGCAGGCCTTCGTCGCCATCACCGCCGCCGAGGAGTCGAAGTCCAAGTGACGAACATCTTCGCTTCGTGGGGTCTCATCAAACTGGAGATCGTCCGCGCCCTGCGCAACCGCAAGTTCCTGTTCTTCTCGGTGATCTACCCCTCGGCCCTGTTCCTACTGATCGCGGGCAGCGCCGACAGCACGACGAAGGTGGAGGGCACGGGCCTCAGCCTCCCGACCTTCTTCATGGTCTCGATGGCGTCCTTCGGCGCCCTGACCGCTGTCCTGATGGGCAACAGCGAGCGCATCGCCAAGGAGCGCGAGAGCGGCTGGGTGCGGCAGCTGAGGCTGACCACGCTCCCCGGCCGGGGCTATGTCCTCGCGAAGACCGCCAGTGCCGCAGTGATCAGCCTGCCGTCGATCCTGATCGTCTTCGTGGTCGCGGCGGCCGTGAAGAACGTCCGTCTGGACGCCTGGCAGTGGCTCGCGCTCACCGGCACGATCTGGGTCGGCAGCCTCGTCTTCGCCGCCCTCGGGGTCGCCATCGGCTATCTGGCGACCGGGGACGCGGTCCGCCCGATCACGATGATCGTCTACTTCGGGCTGTCGATGCTCGGCGGCCTGTGGATGCCGACGACGACCTTCCCCGACTGGCTCCAGTCCATCGCGAAGTGGCTCCCCACGCACGCGTACGCTGCCCTCGGACAGGCCATAGAGCTGGGCAACGCCCCGCAAGCCAAGGACATCGCCATCCTCGCCGTCTCCTTCGTCCTGTTCGCGGGCGGAGCGGCGTGGCTGTACCGGAAGGACACGCTGAAGGCGTGAGTGCCATGACGGAAGACCCGCAGCCCGACGACCTCCGGGCGGGATGGCTGGTGCGCACGGGGCAGTCACCGCGCAACGTGCGCGAGGCGCTGCGCAAGGCGATGTGGATCGTCATCTGGCTGGTGTTCCTCAGCTCACCGGTCCACGACCTGGCCTCCGGCCACCACACGCCCGCCGCCACCGCGGCCGGCTGGCTCGGCCTCGCGGCCTTCGTCGGGATCTATCTGACGCTGGTCTTCCGGAACATGGGCAGGGCGTTGAACGGCCCGGCCGTCGCCGCCCTCGTCGTCGCCCTCGGCGTGCTCGCCGTCGTGCTGTGCCTGTCCCTCGGCCCGTCCTGGCTGGGCCTCTTCGTGTACGTCTCCGTGGCCTGCGGGACGACGTTCCCGCTGCGGGTGGCGTACTGGACGATCCCCCTGACCGCCGTCGCGATGCTGCTCGTCGGCCTCCACGGCGGTGAGCAGGACGCGCGCAACCTCGTCCTCCTCGTCGTCCTCATCGGCTTCGCGATGACCGGCGTACGGCAACTGGTCCGTACGACGGTGGAGTTGCGCAAGGCGCGGGCGACCGTCGCCCAGCTCGCCGCGAACGAGGAACGGCTGCGGCTGGCCAGGGACCTGCACGACCTGCTGGGTCACTCGCTCTCCCTGATCACGCTCAAGAGCGAGCTGGCCGGGCGGATGCTCCCCGACCACCCCGAGAAGGCGGCCCAGCAGGTCGCCGACATCGAACAGGTCAGCCGCCAGGCCCTCGTCGACGTCCGCGAGGCCGTCACCGGCTACCGGCGGCCCCGGCTGGCCGGGGAGCTCGCGGGCATGCAGGTCGCGTTGACCGCGGCGGGCGTCACCGCCGACCTGCCGGCTGAACCGGACCTCGACGGCGTCCCCGAGGAGAGCGAGTCCGCGCTGGCCTGGGCGCTGCGCGAGGCGGTCACCAACGTCGTACGGCACAGCGGGGCCCGGCGCTGCGTGGTGGAGCTCGTCCACCGTCAGACGCTGGACGGTCCGGTGCTCGAACTGTCCGTGGAGGACGACGGTTCGGGCGGCTCCGGCAGCACCCCCGGCAACGGCCTTACGGGACTGACCGAACGCCTGGAGAAGGCCGGCGGATCGCTGGACGCCGGCCGCGTGCGACGCGGGTTCCGGCTGGTCGCGCGGGTACCGATGGCATCCGCCCGGGGGCCCGTGGGCACGGCGGGGACCCCGTAGGATCCGGGGCATGAGCCGCACGATCAAGGTCCTGCTCGCCGAGGACCAGTCGATGGTCCGCGAGGCGCTGGCCGCCCTGCTCGGCCTCGAACCCGACATCGAGGTCGTCGCCCAAGTCGCGCGCGGCGACGAGGTGCTGGCGGCGGCGCGCGAGCACGCCGTGGACGTGGCACTCCTGGACATCGAGATGCCGGGTGCCACGGGGATCGAGGCGGCGGCGCAGGTGAACCGGGAGCTGCCCGCGGTGAAACTGGTCGTCCTCACCACGTTCGGCCGCCCCGGCTATCTGCGCAGCGCGATGGAGGCCGGCGCCGACGCGTTCCTGGTGAAGGACGCGCCGGCGGCCCAACTCGCCGAGGCGGTACGCAAGGTGCTGGCCGGGGAGCGGGTCATCGACCCCACGCTGGCGGCCGCCGCGCTCGCCGGGGGCGCCAATCCGCTGACCGACCGCGAGCGCGAGGTGCTGCGCGCGGCGGCCGACGGCGCGACGAACGCGGAGCTGGCCACGGCCCTGCACCTGTCCCAGGGCACGGTCCGCAACTACCTGTCCACCGCCATACAGAAACTGGCGGTCCGCAACCGGACAGAGGCGGTACGGACGGCGCGGGACAAGGGCTGGTTGTAGAAACCCCACGAAGGGCGCTCAGTTGAGCATCGAGCGCGCCGCGCGGGCCTGGTGACGGATCCGGTCGGCGGCGCTCCCGTCGACGGCCTCGACCACCTCCGCGTAGGCGTCCAGCTCCATGGCTCCGGTCAGGAAGTCCCCCCGCTCGACGAGCAGTTGGGCGCGGTCGTAGCGCAGGCGGGCGGGGTGGGAGGGGAGCAGCAGGGAGAGGTCGACGGCCCAGAGCGCGACGTCCGAGCGTTCGGGGCGTGCGGCCGCCCACGCGCGGATGTTGTTGAGGATGCGCAGCACGACGTCGAGCGGGTCGGCCGGCGTGAGCATCGACGGGTCGAGCGGGGCGCCCGTGGCACCCGCGACGAGCAGTTCGGCGTCGCCGCCGGTCAGCACCCGGCCGCCGTCGAAGGGGTCGGCCAGCACCTGCTGCTCGGGGGGCCCGAATCCGACGACGAAGTGCCCCGGCAGCGCGACCCCGTACACGGGTGCGCCCGCTCTCCTGGCGACCTCCATCCAGACCACCGACAGCAGGATGGGCAGGCCGCGCCGGCGCCGCAGCACCTCGTGCAGCAGGGAGGACTCCAGCCGCTGGTAGTCCGCGGGCGTACCGCGGAACCCGCAGCGCCCGCCGAGCAGCTCGGCGAGCGCGAGGGCCCAAGGCCGCGGCCCGCCGGGCCGGAACGGCACCTGTCCGGCGAGCCGGTCGAGGTCGATCTGTGCCGCGTCGATCCCGGCCTCGTCCAGCGCCCCGTCCGCCGCCGCGCCCACGAGCAGACACAACGCCGACAGATCGGGCCGCTCGGACCGTGCCTCATCGGCGAACCGCCGCCGCAGCTCGGCGGCCCGCTCCGGTTCCGGGGGGTGTGGGGGACGCATAGCAGCCTCGTGCCCGTTCATACCGATCGATACGTTCCGACGCCGTCCACAGCATCGCCCGAGCCGCCGCCCGATGCGCCAGGCGGACCACTGCCCGGCCCGCCGACCGACCCGGCCCCCGAACCGCCACACACCTCGTCACCGCTCTCACCAGCCGCACTGCTCACATCCGGCGTACTGATCCCGCGAGGCGCACTGCTCCCGCCCAGCGCACCGCTCTCACCAGCCGTACTGCTCTCACTCGGCGCACCGGCCTCACTCGGCGCACCACTCTCACTCGGCGCACCGGCCTCACTGGGCGCACCAGCCTCATCTGGCACACCAGCCTCACCCGACACACCGGCCTCACCCGGCGCACCACGCTCCCGGCCCCCGAGCTCGCCCCGCACATCGCTCTCAGACGCCCACCGATAGTGGTGATACGCGTGATGCGTCGCGAATCCCATCCCCGCGTACAACGCCCGCGCCGCCGCGTTGTCCGTCTCCACCTGGAGCCAGGCCGCCGAGGCGCCCTCCTCCAGAGCCCGGCGGGCCAGGGCCGTCATCACCGCGGTGGCCAGCCCACGGCGCCGCTGCGCGGGGTCCACCTCGACCGCCGCGAAACCCGCCCAGCGCCCGTCCACCACGCACCGCCCGATCGCGGCCGGAGCGCGGCCCGCGGCCCCCGGCACCGTCGCGAACCAGACGGAGGGCCCGCTGCCCAGCACCTTCAGCGCGACCTCGTTCAGCCCCTTGCGCTGGTAGCGGCTCAGCCACGCCTCGTCCGCCTCGCGGGACAGCACCACCTCGGCGGACACCTCCCGGTCGGCCAGCGGCGCCAGCGCGCCGATCCACAGCTCGGCCGTCACCTCACGCGTCCATCCGCGCGCCTCCAGCTCCGCGCACAGCAGCTCCTGCGTGCCCTCGGCCCCGGTCGCGGTCTGGATGTACGCCGGCAGCTCACGGCCCGCGTACCAGTCCCGTACGACGGTCAGCGCCTCGTCCAGCGGCAGTCCCGGCTCGCCGACGGGCAGGACGGAGTTGGCCCGGCGGGTGAAGCCGGCGGACGCCCGCAGCTGCCAGTCGCCGAGCCGTTCGCGCTCCACCGGCTGCCAGGCCCGCGCGGCGATCCGCGCCAGCTCCTCGTACGAGGCCGCGGGACCCCGCCGACGCGCCGGTGCGGCCGGTACGACCTTGCCCGCGACCAGCGAGGACTCCGCTATCCGGACGCTTTCGCCGCCCCGCCGTGTGATCAGCAACACTCCGTTGTCCCATGATGTGAGAACTCCGACCGTGTCGGTGAACTTCTCACCCCCCGCGACATCTTCGTTCCACCGCCGCACGGAGACGCGTTTTCCCACGTCAGCAGTGGTGATACGGACTTCGAGCTGTCCGCCCGCAGAGATTTCCACAGGTCAGTTCACCCCTCCTGTATGGATCATGCCCAGGAACGGAGATACTAGGTGCGGGCATCGACGACGCCGCGCTCCCGCGCGCCAGGCGGCGGAGCCTGAGGAGGCCCGCCAGCGCCCTACCGAGGAGGAACGACAGCGTGACCTACGTCATCGCAGAGCCTTGTGTCGACGTCAAGGACAAGGCGTGCATCGAGGAGTGCCCGGTCGACTGCATCTACGAGGGCTCCCGGTCCTTGTACATCCACCCGGACGAATGCGTCGACTGTGGAGCCTGTGAGCCGGTGTGCCCGGTCGAGGCGATCTTCTACGAGGACGACACTCCCGAAGAGTGGAAGGACTACTACAAGGCGAACGTCGAGTTCTTCGACGAGCTCGGCTCGCCCGGTGGTGCCAGCAAGCTGGGGCTGATCGAGCGCGACCACCCCTTCATCGCGGCGCTGCCCCCGATGAACCAGTAAGTCCCCGCACATCCGTGCCGTCTCGGTCCCGTTCGGCGCCCCTGCCGCACGGGACCGAGGCGTTTGGCGCCCGTACGAGCTACGAGCACGGACGGGAGCGCCCGTACGAGCACGTATGAGAACGCCCGTACGAGCATGTATGGGAACGCCTGTACGAGACGTACGGGAGCGGCCCGTGCGAGCGCGTACGAGCAGTGCGACGAGTACGAGAAAGTGAGTCCGATCCCCGTGTCCGCAGTCTCCGACCGCCTTCCGACCTTTCCCTGGGACAAGCTGGAGCCGTACAAGGCGAGGGCCGCGGCCCACCCGGACGGCATCGTCGACCTGTCCGTCGGCACGCCGGTCGACCCGGTGCCCGAGCTGATCCAGAAGGCGCTGGTGGCCGCGGCCGACTCCCCGGGCTATCCGACCGTCTGGGGCACGCCCGAGCTGCGGGACGCCCTCACGGGCTGGGTGGAGCGCCGGCTGGGCGCGCGCGGCGTCACCCACCACCACGTGCTTCCGATCGTCGGTTCCAAGGAACTCGTCGCCTGGCTCCCGACCCAGCTGGGCCTGGGCCCCGGGGACAAGGTCGCCCACCCGCGCCTTGCGTACCCGACCTACGAGGTCGGCGCCCGCCTCGCCCGCGCGGACCACGTGGTCTACGACGACCCGACGGAGCTGGACCCGACCGGCCTGAAGCTCCTCTGGCTCAACTCGCCCTCGAACCCGACCGGCAAGGTCCTCTCGAAGGCGGAACTCACCCGGATCGTCGCCTGGGCCCGTGAGCACGGCATCCTCGTTTTCTCCGACGAGTGCTACCTCGAGCTGGGCTGGGAGGCCGACCCGGTCTCCGTGCTGCACCCGGACGTGTGCGGCGGCTCGTACGAGGGGATCGTCTCCGTCCACTCGCTGTCGAAGCGGTCGAACCTGGCGGGCTACCGCGCCGCGTTCCTCGCCGGTGATCCCGCGGTCCTCGGCCCGCTGCTCCAGATCCGCAAGCACGGCGGCATGATGACGTCGGCGCCGACGCAGGCGGCCGTGGTCGCCGCGCTGGGCGACGACGCCCACGTCCGCGAACAGCGCGAGCGCTACGCGGCCCGGCGCACGGCCCTGCGCGACGCGCTCCTGTCCCACGGCTTCCGCATCGAACACAGCGAGGCGAGCCTGTACCTGTGGGCCACGCGGGGCGAGTCCTGCTGGGACACGGTGGCGCACCTGGCCGACCTGGGCATTCTGGTGGCCCCCGGCGACTTCTACGGCTCGGCGGGCGAGCAGTTCGTACGGGTGGCCCTGACGGCGACCGACGAGCGGGTGGCGGCGGCGGTACGGCGCCTGGCGTAGCGGGCCCGCACACGGCGACGGGGTCCAGGGAACTCCCTGGACCCCGTCGCCGTTCGGATCCGGCGTCAGCCGAGCGGCAGGCCGCCCTTCAGCGGCAGCTGCTGGGTCGGCAGACCGCCCTTGGTGACCGCGTCCGTCGGCAGACCGCCACCGGACGCCGTCTTCGCGGTGTCGCCGAGCAGGCCGCCGGCCTGGCCCGCCGCGTCCCCGGCCACCTTCTGGGCGGCCGGCGTCGCCGTCCTGGCGACCTTCCCACCGGTCTTGCCCACGGCCGGGACCGCCTTCTTGACCGCCTTGCTGCCGGTGCTGCCCGCGAGCCCGGTGACATTCTGAGCCGCACCGTCGACGGTGTCGGCGGCGTGCGCGCCGTCCAATGCGGTCAGGCCGCCGAGGTTGGGGGCCGTCGGCAGTTCGGGAGCCGCGCTGGCGGAGCCGGCCGCACCGACCCCGGCTGCCGCTCCCGCTGCGACGAGCAGCGCGGCACGGGCGATCCGGCGGGTCAGGGGGAGGGACATGATGCTCCTTAGACGGGAGAGAACAGTGAAGTGTCCTACCGCGCCCGGCAGTTGACCGACTGGCTGTCGGCCGATCCGGCAGTTGATCGTCCGGGCTCGGACGCAGTGACTACCGCTCGAAGCCCGCGAAGGTTGCGGTGACCCGAGGTAAAGAGTTGGTAATGCGTCGCATTATCGGCTGTGGATAAAAGCGGGCAAAGGGTGCCCGGTCGGCAGGTCTGCCGAATCCTTACAGCTCTTTGCGCCCAAGGGATTTGGCGGACGGTTAAGGGCGTGCGACATCCCGTGCACGGCCGCGTCGGCACCCGGCCGGACTAGCTCCAAAGGGTGAGCACCCGTACTACTGCCCGGCGACTATCCGGACTTCGGCGGTGGACGTCTTCGCTCCGGAATCCCCGGCCGTACGCCATTCGTTCGCGTAACCGCCACGCGACCACTCGCGGCCCGCATAGGAGACGTGGGCGATGTGCAGCGCGGACGCGTTGGCCACGGCCCAGTGCGCCAGCGCCCAGCCGCGCTGCCGGGTACTGCCCTCGGCGGCCGTCCTCCTCGGCACCGGGACGGTGACGGCGCCGGGGGCCGCCGTGGCCTTCGGGGACGGCGAGGGCGACGGCGTCCCGGTGCTCACCTCCGCGCCGGCCGACTGCAGCACATCGCGTCCGAAGTCCCGTACGAGCGCGGCCCGCACCGCGTCCGTGCCGCCCGTCCGGGCCGGCGCCGGGCGGCCCTCGCAGGTCAGCGTGGCCGCCGAGTGCCCGGTCAGGGCGGCGGCGAGCAGCGTGGCGTCCGGCTCGTGCTTCGCGTACGCCTCCGGGTAACCGCTGCGCTGCACGCGCTGCGCGGCCACCGTGAGCCGCAGCTGTGTGTAGTCGCTCACCTTGGCCAGGTGCTCGTAGAACACACCCGCCGCGTACGTCGGATCCATGATCTGTTTCTTGGTGCCCCAGCCCTGCGAGGGCCGCTGCTGGAACAGTCCCAGCGAGTCCCGGTCGCCATGCCGGATGTTGCGCAGCCCCGACTCCTGGAGCGCGGTCGCGAGGGCGATCGTGACGGCGCGCTCCGGCATGCCGCGCGTGGCGCCGACCGCCGAGATCGTCGCCGCGTTCACCGCCTGCTCCGGGGTGAACTCGTACGACGCGCCGTCGCGCTCGTCCGAGACGACCTTGCAGCTCGTCGCGCCCGGGCCGCCGGTGACGTACTGCACGACGAGGTAACACGCGAGCGCGAGCAGGACTGCGGTGGCCGCTCCCATGCGCAGGAGGAGGCGGCGGCCGCGCCGAGCGGGAGTGGGGGTCGGCTCTGACACGCGTACAAGGTACTGGAGTCGACTGTCGGAGCTCTGTGAGGTTGTGGACAACTCGTGGGGCGGCCCCGCCGCGGACCGGGGCGCTAGGGTCGGCGGTATGGCCGATACCCCGCTTGACCTCACGCTGGACGCCGCCGAGCTCACCGCCCGGCTCGTCGACTTCCCCTCGGAGAGCGGCAGCGAGAAGCCGCTCGCGGACGCCATCGAGGCGGCGCTGCGTGCCCTGCCGCACCTCACGGTCGACCGGTACGGCAACAACGTCGTGGCCCGTACGAACCTCGGCCGCGCCGAGCGCGTGATCCTGGCCGGCCACATCGACACGGTCCCGATCGCGGACAACGTCCCCTCCCGCCTCGACGAGAACGGCGTGCTGTGGGGCTGCGGCACCTGTGACATGAAGTCGGGTGTGGCGGTGCAGCTCCGTATCGCGGCGACCGTCCCCGACCCCAACCGCGATCTCACCTTCGTCTTCTACGACAACGAAGAGGTGGCGGCACATCTGAACGGCCTCAAGCATGTGGCCGAGGCTCACCCCGAGTGGCTGGCCGGTGACTTCGCGGTCCTCCTGGAGCCCACGGACGGTCAGGTGGAGGGCGGCTGCCAGGGCACGCTCAGGATGTTCCTCAGGACCGAGGGGGAGCGGGCGCACTCCGCGCGCGCGTGGATGGGCTCGAACGCGATCCACGCCGCGGCCCCGATCCTGGCCAGGCTCGCCGCGTACGAGCCGCGCCGGCCGGTGGTGGACGGCCTCCAGTTCCACGAGGGCCTCAACGCCGTCCGCATCGAGGGAGGCGTGGCCAACAACGTCATCCCCGACGCCTGCACGGTCGTCGTCAACTTCCGCTACGCGCCGGACCGCACCGAAGAGGAGGCGGAGGCCTTCGTACGCGCGTACTTCGCGGACTGCGGCGTGACGGAGTTCATCGTCGACGACCACACGGGCGGGGCCCGCCCCGGCCTGACCCACCCGGCGGCCGCGGCCTTCATGGCGGCCGTCGGCGGCGAGGCCCGCCCCAAGTTCGGCTGGACGGACGTCGCCCGCTTCAGCGCGCTCGGCGTGCCCGCGGTGAACTACGGTCCCGGCGCCCAACTGCTGGCCCACAAGGTGGACGAGCGGGTCGAGGCGGCCGTGATCCCTCAGGCCGAGGAGCGGCTGCGGGCCTGGCTGACGTCCTGACCGGCGCGGCCGCCGGGGTGGTTCACGGCGGACATGCTCACGTCCCCCGTACGTAACCCCCCTGGATCTACGCTGGGGTGGAACGACCGCAAGCGGAGGGAGCGGACATGCCTACTGGCAACCCGGAGGGCAAGAAGCAGCCACCGGAGGAGCAGCGGCTGGGCCCCGTGCTGCGCAGGCGGGACCAGGTGCAGTCGAGCACGACGGACCAGCGGCTGCTCGACGCGGGCGGCCCCTCGGACTGGGTGCACACCGACCCCTGGCGAGTGCTGCGCATCCAGTCGGAGTTCATCGAGGGCTTCGGCACACTGGCCGAACTCCCGCCCGCGATCAGCGTGTTCGGCTCGGCGCGCACGAAGGAGGACTCTCCCGAGTACGAGGCGGGAGTGCGTCTCGGCCGCGGCCTGGTCGAGGCGGGCTGGGCGGTGATCACGGGCGGCGGGCCCGGCGCCATGGAGGCGGCCAACAAGGGCGCCTGTGAGGCGAAGGGCATCTCGGTCGGCCTCGGCATCGAGCTGCCGTTCGAGCAGGGGCTGAACCCGTACGTCGACATCGGCCTGAACTTCCGGTACTTCTTCGTCCGCAAGATGATGTTCGTGAAGTACGCGCAGGGCTTCGTCGTCCTGCCGGGCGGCCTCGGCACCCTGGACGAGTTCTTCGAGGCGCTGACCCTGGTCCAGACCCAGAAGGTCACGCGCTTCCCGATCGTCCTCTTCGGTACGGAGTACTGGGGCGGTCTCGTGGACTGGCTGAAGCACACGCTGGTGGGCCAGGGGAAGGCGGCCGAGAAGGACCTGCTGCTGTTCCACCTGACGGACGACGTGGACGAGGCGGTGGGGTTGGTGTCGAAGGAGGCGGGGAGGTAGCCCGGCCGGGGGGCCGCACAGCCCCCCCCGCAGCCACCCGTACGGCTACGCGAGCCCCCGACGGGCCACCGCCGGGGGCCGGTGCCCCGCGATCGACGCGACCATGTCCAGTACCTGCCGCGTCTCCGCCACCTCGTGCACCCGGTACACCTGCGCCCCGAGCCACGCCGAGACCGCGGTCGTCGCCAGCGTCCCCAACACCCGCTCCTTCACCGGCTTGTCGAGCGTCTCGCCCACGAAGTCCTTGTTGGAGAGGGAGACCAGCACCGGCCAGCCCGTCTCGACCATCTCGCCCAGCCGCCGCGTCGCCTCCAGGCTGTGCCGCGTGTTCTTCCCGAAGTCGTGCCCGGGGTCGATGAGCACCGACTCACGCGGCACGCCCAGTTCCACCGCCCGCTCGGCCAGCCCGAGAGTGACCCCCAGGATGTCGGCCATGACGTCGTCGTACGCGATCCGGTGCGGCCGCGTCCGCGGCTGAGAGCCCCCCGCGTGCGTGCACACCAGCCCCACCCCGTACCGCGCCGCCACCTCCGCCAGCCGCGGATCCACCCCGCCCCACGCGTCGTTGAGCAGATCCGCGCCCGCCTCGCAGACCGCCGCACCGACCTCGTGCCGCCAGGTGTCGACGCTGATGATCACGTCCGGGTGCCGCCGCCGCACCTCGGCGACGAATCCCACCGTCCGCCGTGCCTCCTCCTCGGCGGTCACCTCCTCGCCGGGACCCGCCTTGACGCCGCCGATGTCGATGATCGCGGCACCCTCCGACACCGCCCGCTCCACGCGCGCGAGGGCGGCCTCGTCGTGGAAGGTCGCCCCCTGGTCGTAGAAGGAGTCCGGGGTCCGGTTCACGATCGCCATGATCACCGGCTCGTGAGTGCCGAATTCACGCTTGCCCAGCCTGAGCATCCCCTGTGACCTCTCCTAGTACGTCCCGCTGCGGCAGGCCTGTTCTTTAGGATCAGGCCCGGGCCGCGGGGTTGTCGGGCGTCGTAAGCTGCTGCCGACCCGATCCGAAAGGCAGGCCCGCGCCGCCTGCGACCTTAACTGTCAGACCCGCATGGCACGATCGGACCCTGACAGATTCGACACTTCCGGCCGACGCGCTGCGCGTCGGCACCCGAGCGTGGGGACTCCAGCGATGTTCATGTTCATTTTCCTGGTCGTCGCGCTCGTCGTCGTGGTCGCCGCGGTGACACTGGCCGTGGTGGGCGGCGGCGAGAGCGCCCCGCTGCCCGAGGCGGCCGCCGAGCGGCTCGACGACCCCCTGCCTCCGGACCGGCCCGTGAACCGCGCGGATGTGGAGGCCCTGCGCTTCCCGCTCGCCCCCCGCGGCTACCGCATGGCGGACGTGGACGACGCCCTGGGCCGCCTCGGCGCCGAGATCGCCGAGCGGGACGCCCGCATCGCCGATCTGGAGTCCGCCCTCGCCGGGGCTCGGACGGCCAGGGTCTCCATGGACAAGCCCGTCGAGGGGGACCAGGGGGACCACCAGTGAGCAGCGGTGCCCTGGCCGGCTCGGACGGCGTGCTGCGCTGCCCGTGGGCCCTGTCGACCGAGGACTACGTGGCGTATCACGACGAGGAGTGGGGCCGCCCGGTCCACGGCGACGACGCGCTGTACGAGCGGCTGTGCCTGGAGGCCTTCCAGTCGGGCCTGTCCTGGATCACGATCCTGCGTCGGCGGGAGGGGTTCAGAGCCGCCTTCGCCGGCTTCGAGATCGGCAAGGTGGCGGACTTCACGGACGCCGACAAGGAGCGCCTGCTCGCCGATCCGGGCATCATCCGCAACCGGTTGAAGATCGAGGCGACGGTCGCCAACGCGCGCGTGCTGGCCGACTGGCCGGCCGGTGAACTGGACGAGCTGATCTGGTCCTTCGCCCCCGATCCGGCCGCCCGCCCCGTCCCGAGGACCCTCGCCGACGTGCCGGCGGTCACCGACGAGTCGACGGCCCTCTCCAAGACCCTCAAGAAGCGCGGCATCCGCTTCATCGGCCCGACGACGGCGTATGCCCTGATGCAGGCGTGCGGGCTGGTCGACGACCACCTGGCGGACTGCGTGGCCCGGAGCCACTGACCCCGGGCCCCGCCCCGGGTCACCGCCCCAGATACTTCGGCTTCTCCTTGTTCACGAACGCCTGCACCGCGATGCCGTGGTCCTCGGACGCGCCCGCGCGGGCCTGGAGTTCGTCCTCCTTCTCCAGGGTCTCGTCCAGGGTGTGGGAGAGCCCGTAGGCGAGCGACTCCTTCAGCGCCGCGTACGCCACGGTCGGGCCTTCGGCCAGGGACCGCGCCACCTTCTGTGCCTCGGCGCGCAGTTCGGCGGCGGGGACCACCCGGTTCGCGATGCCCCACTCGTACGCCTCCTGCGCGGTGATGCTGCGCGGGAAGAGCAACAGGTCGGCGGCGCGGCTCGGGCCGATGACGCGCGGCAGGGTCCAGGAGATCCCGGAGTCGGCGGTCAGCGCGACCCCGGCGAACGAGGTGTTGAAGGCCGCCGTGTCCGCCACGATCCGGTAGTCCGCGGCGAGCGCGAAACCGAAACCCGCCCCGGCCGCGACCCCGTTCACCGCCGCCACCACCGGCTTCGCCGCGCCGGTCAGCGCCCGCACGATCGGGTTGTAGTGCTCGCGCACGGTGCTCATCGTCTGCCCCGACCCGGACTGCTTGTCCGAGGCCAGCAGCCCGATGTGCTCCTTCAGGTCCTGGCCCACGCAGAACGCCCGGTCGCCGGCCGCGGTGAGCAGGATCGCCCGTACGGCTTCGTCGTCGGCGGCTGTCCGCGCCGCGTCCCGGAAGGCGACCTTGGTCGCGATGTTCATCGCGTTCATCGCCTCGGGGCGGTTCAGCGTGATCGTCGCGAGCCCGTCGCTCACCTCGTAGAGCACGGTGTCGGCCATGGTGGTTCCCCTCAGGTGTCGCGGCTCGGCCGTACCGGTCGGTACGCCCTGCTTCCGAAGGACAGCATGGCGGAGATCACCGACGGCGGACCGGACCGGACATGTGACCTGCGTCAAAGAAATCAGGACCGTTTCCGCTCGGCAGAAGTCCGTGCGGCGGCGCAGTATCGCAGTCACATCGCCGAATTGAGTGGTTTTGCTCGCGCGCGTTGCCCAAGCGATGCCGACTGATGTTGGTCATCGGGTCCTGAGATGCGGGATAATGGCCTGGAAGCAATGTGTTCGATGCCGGTGACGCGTGTCCTACCAACAGGCGCGCGTGCCCTCCCATGGGGCCGTCGGCGACGATGAGCTGGTTTCAGGAAGGGGAACGAGCATGGCGGCCATGAAGCCGCGGACGGGCGATGGCCCGCTCGAGGTGACCAAGGAGGGGCGGGGCATCGTCATGCGAGTTCCGCTCGAAGGCGGCGGTCGGCTCGTCGTCGAGCTGACCCCGGACGAGGCGGACGCTCTCGGCGACGCCCTCAAGAAGGTCGTCGGCTGACGCGGAAACGACCATACCCTTTCAGCTGCCCCGGCATCCTCGTAGGTGCCGGGGCGCTGCTTTTCCAGGAGTACGTGCCTCACGTACCCGAGTACGTGCCCCACGTACCCGCTGTTCAGGGGCTGGTGCCCAGGCTTCAGCGGCTGGTGCCCGTGGCTCGCCGGCTCAGCGCTTGACCGCGCACAGCAGCCCGTCGCCCACCGGCAGCAGCGAGGGCACCAGATCCGGGCTCTCGCGCACCGCGCGCAGCAGCTCCCGCAGCCGCCCGACCTCAGCGGGCTGCGGTCCCGAGTCCACCGTGCGACCGTCCGCGAAGACACCCTCGAAGACGACGAGCCCGCCAGGACGCAGCAGGCGCAACGATTCAGCGAGATAGTCCAGGCACTCCAGGCGGTCACCGTCACAGAAGACGAGGTCGTAGCCCGAGTCCGCGAGCCGGGGCAGCACGTCCAGGGCGCGGCCCGGGATGAAGCGGGCACGGTTGCTGGCGAAGCCGGCCGCGCGGAAGGCCTGCCGGGCGAACTGCTGGCGCTCCGGCTCCGGGTCCACGGTGGTCAGCACGCCGTCCGGCCGCATGCCGTGCAGCAGATGAATCCCGGAGACTCCGGTGCCGGTCCCGATCTCCGCGACGGCCTTGGCGTCCACGGTGGCGGCGAGCAACCGCAGTGCCGCGCCGGTGCCCGGCGACACCGAGCGCAGCCCTGCTTCCCGAGCCCGGTCCCGGGCCCAGCGCAGCGCCTCTTCCTCGGCGACAAAGGCGTCGGCGAACGCCCAGCTCGTCTGCCGGTTGCCGGTAATGACCCTCTCCTGTCCCCGTGGTTGCCTGGGCGTGACTGTATCCGTTGGTGTCGGGAACCCGCTGATGGGACCGGGCGTTTAGAAGGGTGTGGATCGCAGCGGGGGGCAGTGGATGGATGAGGATGCCGAACGGGACGTCGAGCAAATGCTGACGCGGTCATATGAGCGCGTATCAAATTCTCGTAAAACCGCTTATCCGGAGCTAACGGGCGAGGTGGCTATGGTAGGGGCTCCACTGGACACCACCAGAGCCGATAGGGGAGGTGCGGCTGCGCCTGTGGATCGGAGAGGAGTGCTGCGGCGCTTCCTCAGGTCGGCGGGTGAGCCGAAATCCGTGACCGACATCGCTGACAAGCACCACGCTGCCACCACCGCGCAGACCGCGACCTTCGCCACCGACGCGGACTCGCAGGCGTGGACTCCGCCCACCTGGGAGGAGATCGTCAGCACGCACAGCGGCAGGGTCTACCGCCTGGCGTACCGCCTCACCGGCAACCAGCACGACGCCGAGGACCTGACCCAGGAAGTCTTCGTCCGGGTCTTCCGCTCCCTGTCGACGTACACGCCCGGCACGTTCGAGGGCTGGCTGCACCGCATCACCACGAACCTCTTCCTGGACATGGTCCGCCGCAAGCAGCGCATCCGCTTCGACGCCCTCGGTGACGACGCGGCCGAGCGCCTGCCCAGCCGCGAGCCGTCCCCCCAGCAGGTCTTCAACGACGCGCACTTCGACGCGGACGTCCAGCAGGCCCTCGACACGCTGGCGCCCGAGTTCCGCGCCGCGGTCGTCCTGTGCGACATCGAAGGGCTGTCGTACGAGGAGATCGCCGCGACCCTGGGCGTCAAGCTCGGCACGGTCCGCAGCCGGATCCACCGCGGACGTTCGCAGCTGCGCAAGGCCCTTGCGCACCGCTCGCCCGCGGCCCGCGCGGAACGCCGTTCCTTCGCGGTCACGGGTGTGCCCGTGCTGGGAGGAGGGGGCGCGTCCGCGTGAGTGGAACACGGCCGAACTCCGCTGAGCGGCGTATTGCGGATCAGCATCTGGGAGACCGACTCTCTGCCCTGGTGGACGGGGAGCTCGGTCATGAGTCGCGCGAGCGTGTGCTGGCCCACCTGGCCACCTGCGCCAAGTGCAAGGCCGAGGCCGACGCACAGCGCCGACTGAAGAACGTCTTTGCGGAAGTGGCCCCGCCACCCCCCTCCGAGAGCTTCCTGGCACGCCTCCAGGGGCTGCCCGGGGGAGGCGACTCCGACGGCAGTGGTTCGCCGCTCGACGGGGGAGGCTTCGGCAGAAGACTGTCCGGCAGGCCCGGAGTCCCTGGGGGCGCCGGGGTCTTCGGAGTGAGGGGTGAGACGTCTTTCGGCTACGTCCCTTCCGGGCCGCACGCCACCGCGCTGTCACCGTCCGAGGACCGGGCCCTGTCCGGGGACCGTGGCTTCCGCATCCATGACGTCAGCCGGCACGAGGCCGAGCGGTCGGCCACGCGCGGCATGCGGTTCGCCTTCGTCGCCGCCGGAGCGGTGTCGCTGGCCGCGATCGCGCTCGGCGGAGTGTCGGCGACCGGGGTGCCGACCGACACCGCGGCCGACGCGCGGGGCGGATCGGGCTCCGGAAGCAATGTGACACCGATGCGCACTCCGGGCGCCGGAGCCGCCACGGCGCCGGAGTCCCAGCGCCGTCGCTCCGTCGGCCCGCTCCTCGGCCAGGGACAGCGCTCGCTCGGCGAGACCGCTGTCGCGCCCACCGAGGTGTCGGCGCCGCTGCTGCCCGGAGCCCCCACCCCGGCGGCCCGGAAGCTGCCGGACCTGCACACGCTGACCGCTCCCGTGGTGGCCGGTGCCGCCGTGATGTCCCCCCTCATACGTCCGCTCACCGAGGCGGCACCGGTCGCGCTGTCCTCATGGTCGACGGCGGCGGGTGTCACCGCACCCGGCCTGCTCGTCGCGCCGGACGCCACCTCGTTCCCCTCTCCCACCTCCCCCACCGCACCCTGAACCCGACCTCTGCGCCGCGGCCCGTGAACCTGGTTGAATCCATGGTGAGCCGCGTTCGTGGGAGGGATCCGAGCGCGGAATCGACGATTCTGCGGTGACCGCGGGCGCCGTAGCGCCGCGGGCCGGGTGTGGGGAGAGCATGAACGAGGGGAAGCCCACGAAGCCGAAGTGGTGGAGCCGCCCGCGGGTGCCCGCGGGGGGTGCCGACCCGTTCGGGGGCCCGCCGGAGCCGGACGCGGTGGAGAGCGGCGGGGTGGGTTCGCCCGAGGGACGCTCCGGCGCGGCGGCTTCCACGGACGGTGGACCGACTGACGCGGTGACGGGTGCGGGTGCGGGTGCGGGTGCGGGTGCCGATGCCGGCGCCGGCGCCGGTGGGGCGGTCAGCGGCGTGGCCGAGTCGGCTGAGTCCGACGGCGACTTCGAGCTCAGTCGGCCGGTCGGGGTGCCCGTACGTGAAGTCCCCGTCGGCGACGGGGACTTCGAGTTGGAGCGCCCGGCTTCGACGCGCCGGGGGAGCGGTCCGTCCGACGAGGTACCCACCGGCGCGACGGCGCCGGACGCGACGGCCGAAGCGGCCCAGGAGACGTCTGCTGCGGCTGACCTGGCCGTTGCCGCGGGCCCCGCGTCTGCCGATGCCGAAGTCGCCCCCGTGCCGGCGGTGTCCCGCGTTTCGCCCGACGCCGCGTCCGCCGGTGTGGCCGACGCGTCCGTCGACGCGGCCGACGCTTCTGCCGCCGCGGCCCACGCTCCCGCCGGTGCTGCCCACACGACCGTCGAAGCCGAGGGCGAAGCCGCCCCCGCGGCGGCCGTGCCCGGCACCCCGGCCGATGCCCCGGGCGGTGTTCCCGTCGACCGGCCCAAGCCGCTGCACGATCCCGATCCCTACAGCACCCACGCGGTACGGGCATGCGGGGGCCCTGGGCAGCGGGCTCCGCCCGTCCAGTTGCCCAGGCGACCACGCCCGCCCAACAGGCACGCCGCCCGAGAGCGCCTCCCATGACTGCCCAGGCACATGCCGCGCCCTCGGGACACCGGACGCACGGCGCCCTGGGCACCGACGCATGGCGAGCCCAACTGGGCGGCCCCGCGTCGCCGGCCGCAGCCCCATGTCCGCCCCCTGGCAAAACTACGACCCATGGGCCGCCACCTCCGCCCCCGTGCACCAGACGAGGCACCGCAGTCGCGCTCCCGGGAGGAGCGGCGCAAGCGCGCGAGTCAGGGTGCTCGTGCTGGGAGCCGTGGTCCTCGCCCTCGTCTCCGGCGGGATCGGCGGAGCCGTCGGCGTGTATCTGGAGCGCACCGGCGGGGTCACGGACGTGGAGCTGCCGCAGGCCGGCCAGGAGTCCGAGGAGCGGGCCGCGGACAGCGTCGCGGGGATCGCCGCCCGCGCGCTGCCCAGCGTGGTGACCCTGCACGTCAAGGGCTCCGCCGCGGAGGGCACCGGCACCGGCTTCGTACTCGACGGCCGCGGGCACATCCTGACCAACAACCACGTCGTCGAACCGGCCGGATCGAGCGGCGAGATATCCGTGACCTTCAGCGGCGGCGAGACCGCAAAGGCCACCGTCGTCGGACGGGACAGCGGCTATGACCTCGCCGTCGTCAAGGTGAGCGGGGTCGGCGGGCTCAAGCCCATGCCCCTCGGCAACTCCGACAACGTCCAGGTCGGCGACCCGGTCGTCGCCATCGGCGCGCCCTTCGACCTCGCGAACACCGTCACCTCAGGGATCATCAGCGCCAAGGAGCGGCCCATCACCGCCGGCGGTGAGAAGGGCGACGGCAGCGACGTCTCGTACGTGGACGCGCTCCAGACCGACGCCCCCATCAACCCCGGCAACTCGGGCGGCCCTCTCCTCGACTCCAAGGCCCGGGTCGTCGGCATCAACTCCGCCATCCGCTCCGCCGACAGCAGCTCCGACCAGAGCGGCCAGGCCGGTTCCATCGGGCTCGGCTTCGCCATCCCGGTCAACCAGGCCAAGCGGGTCGCGGAGGAGCTGATCAACACCGGCAGGGCCACCCACCCCGTGATCGGCGTGACCCTCGACATGGACTACACGGGCGACGGCGCGCGGGTCGGCACGAAGAGCAACGACGGCGGGTCCCCGGTGACGCGGGGCGGCCCCGGCGACCGGGCCGGCATCCAGGCCGGGGACGTCATCACCGAGGTCGACGGGCAGCGCATCCACTCCGGGGAGGAACTCATCGTCAAGATCCGCGCCCACCGCCCCGGCGACCGCCTGGCGCTGACCGTCGAACGCGACGGCAAGGAGAAGCCGGTCACCCTCGTCCTGGGCTCCGCGTCCGGGGCCTGACGGAGCCGCGGCAACTGACACCAACTTCACAGGTACGGCCCGAAACCGGGTCTCACTAGGCAAACATCCCGGAAAACCGGGTGTGTACACGCGGTCGAAGGCCTCGGGACAGTACCGGTCGGACGGGAACCCCGGGTACCGTGGACCCGGCCCGGACCACGGAAAGACCTGCCGAGGGCCGAGGACATCGCAAGGAGCTGCAAGGTGTTCAATGACATAGGACCGCTTGAGCTGGTGACGCTCGTTGTCCTTGCTGTGCTCGTCTTCGGCCCGGACAAGCTTCCGAAGATGATCCAGGACGTCACGCGCACCATCCGTAAGATCCGCGAGTTCTCGGAGAGCGCCAAGCAGGACATACGGGAGGAACTCGGTCCGGAGTTCAAGGACTTCGAGTTCGAGGATCTCAACCCCAAGACGTTCATCCGCAAGCAGCTGGACAACGACGAGCTGGGGCTCAAGGAGATCCGCAACGGCTTCGACCTGAAGAAGGAGATGGCCGAGGTCACGGACGCGGTGCACGGCCGTGAGTCCGAGACCTCCGCCTCCTCCTCGTCGGCCAACGGCTCCGCCGGCGGCACGGTCGACATGACGAAGAAGCGCGAGCAGCTCGAAGCGGACGAGCGCCCGCCCTTCGACGCGGACGCCACCTGATTCGTCCAGACGGACGCCGCCTGAGCCGTACCCGTGACGTCGGCTGACCCGTCCCACGGACGCCGCCTGAGCCGTACCCGCGGCGCCGGCTGACCCGTACAGCCATACCGCCGCGGCCGTACGGACATGGCCCGCGCTCTGCCTGGAACGTGACGCAGGCCATAGGCTCAGGAGCGCGCGAGCGGCCTGAAAACGACCCGTACGACGCCGTACGCGCCGGGCGTTTCCCGGCAGCTCGGAACGCTGTGGCTATGCTGCCCAGTTGTTGTGCGGACCGTTGGAGAGCGAGGACGCCCGTGGGGGGCGGGCCGCTCGGGTCCGACGAGAGCTAGGAGGCGTCCGGGTATGGAGACGACGAGTCGGGTGGGCGCGCAGGCGCCGGCCGCGGAGGGCGGACAGCAGTTCCCCTCCGCCCGGCGCACGGTCGACGGCTACCTGCTGGCGCCCTTTCCTTGGTACGGCCTCGACGAGGCGTTCACGGGCCCGCGCTGGCTGATGCAGGTGGGCACCGCGGCCGACGGTGCGGTGGAGCACGGTTCGATCGGGCACGGCGAGGAGCCCACCGTGCGCGGTGAGTCGACGGAGGACAAGGAGCGGTTCGCGGTCGTGGTGACCGTCGCGGCCAACCCCGTCAGGCGCAGTGCCGACGGCACGGGCCTGCTCGAGGCCACCTCGGTCTCCTCCGCGGCCTGGCTCGCGGGTGTGGGGCTGTTGTCCGTCACCTGGCCCGGCCAGATGGACCACACCCTGCGGGACGACTGGCTGGACCAGCAGACCGAGACGGCGTGGGTCCTGGCCGACGACCTGGCCGGCCCCGACTGGTCCACGCTGTCCCTCCCCGTGGACGGGGTCCCCTCGTCCTTCCACTACCGGGAGTCCGAGTTCGGCTGGGTCCTCGCCGGCTCCACCCAGGAAGGCGTCCACGTGGGCGCGTACGGGCGCGGGATGAGCGCGTACGGGCTGGGCTTCTCGGTGATCAAGGACATCGCGGCGTACGCGTAGCGCGGACGCGGCAGGGTTGCCGTACGGGCAGGCCTGGAGCTTGTCCGCCCCAGAGCTTGGCCTCCCGGAAGTTGTCCTCCCGGAAGTTGTCCTCCCGGAAGCTGTCCGCGCGGAACTCGTTCGCGCGGAACTCGGTCGCCTAGAACTTGTTCCGGGGCGTGATCCCCAGCGACATGCCCGACAGACCGCGCTGGCGGCCGCCCAGCTTGCCCGCGATCGCGCGCAGGGCCGAGCCGGCCGGGGAGTCGGGATCGGTCAGGACGACCGGCTTGCCCTCGTCGCCGCCCTCGCGCAGACGGACGTCGATCGGGATGGAGCCGAGGACCGGGACGGTCGCGCCGGTCGTGCGGGTCAGGCCGTCGGCCACCGACTGGCCGCCGCCCGTGCCGAACACGTCGACCATCTCGTCGCAGTGCGGGCAGGGCAGCCCCGCCATGTTCTCGACCACGCCGACGATCTTCTGGTGGGTCTGGACGGCGATGGAGCCCGCCCGCTCGGCGACCTCGGCCGCGGCCTGCTGCGGGGTCGTGACGACGAGGATCTCCGCGTTCGGGACGAGCTGCGCGACGGAGATCGCGATGTCGCCCGTGCCCGGCGGGAGGTCGAGGAGGAGGACGTCCAGGTCGCCCCAGTAGACGTCCGCGAGGAACTGCTGGAGGGCGCGGTGGAGCATCGGGCCGCGCCATACGACCGGTGCGTTGCCCGGGGTGAACATGCCGATCGAGATGACCTTCACGCCGTTCGCGGACGGCGGCATGATCATGTTCTCGACCTGGGTGGGCCTGCCGTCGGCGCCGAGCATGCGCGGCACGGAGTGGCCGTAGATGTCCGCGTCGACGACGCCGACCTTGAGGCCGTCGGCCGCCATCGCCGCCGCCAGGTTCACCGTCACCGACGACTTGCCGACGCCGCCCTTGCCGGAGGCGACCGCGTACACCCGGGTCAGGGAGCCGGGCTTGGCGAAGGGCACCTCGCGCTCGGCCTGGCCGCCGCGCAGCGCGGTCGCCAGCTCGCGGCGCTGCTCGTCGCTCATCACGTCCAGGGTCACGTCGACGCGCGTGACGCCCTCGACCGCCGAGACCGCCTTCGTCACGTTCGTCGTGATGGTCTCGCGCATCGGGCAGCCGGAGACGGTCAGATACACGGTGACCGCGACCGCTCCGTCCGCACCGATCTCCACCGATTTGACCATCCCCAGCTCGGTGATGGGTCGCTGGATCTCGGGGTCGTTCACCGTCGCCAGTGCTTCACGCACCGCGTCTTCCGTAGCCATAGGACGATGGTACGGCGCTGCACAGGGGGCCCGGAAAGACCCGTCAGCGGTCGTCTACGTCACGTCCGTGCGCACGCTCCGCCGGGAATACGACGCGGCCGTCCCCGTGGCCGTCGGTGTACCGCTCCTCCAGCTCCTTGACCAGGTCCTGGAGCTCCGAGCGGATCCAGTCGCGGGTGGCCACCTCACCGAGGCCGATGCGCAGCGCGGCGATCTCGCGGGTGAGGTATTCGGTGTCGGCGATCGAGCGCTCGTTCTGTTTGCGGTCCTGTTCGAGGTTGACCCGGTCGCGGTCGGCCTGGCGGTTCTGCGCGAGCAGGATCAGCGGGGCGGCATAGGAGGCCTGCAGCGACAGCATCAGCGTCAGGAAGATGAACGGGTAGGTGTCGAAGCGCCACTCGCCGGGGGCGGCGACGTTCCACACCACCCACAGGATGATGACGACCGTCATCCAGACGATGAACCGCCCGGTGCCCAGGAACCGCGCGATCCGCTCCGAGAGCCGCCCGAAGGCCTCCGGGTCCCACTCGGGCAGCAGCCTGCGGCGTTGCGGCTTCGGCTGGTCGAGCCGGGTACGGGGCCGGGTGGCGGCGATCGCCCCGGACGCCGTTCGTTCGCGGATCTCGCGCTCAGGGGCCATGGGGTGCCTCCGAGCCGTCGGCGCCGGGCCCGTCGTCCAGGTGGAACTCCGTCTCGCGCCAGTCCTCGGGCAGCATGTGGTCCAGTACGTCGTCCACGGTCACCGCGCCGAGCAGCGAGCCGCTCTCGTCGACGACGGGCGCGGCGACCATGTCGTAGGTGGCGAAGAAGCCCGCGACGACGGGCAGCGCGGCGTCCGGGGCGAGCGGTTGCAGATCGTCGTCGAGGATCGAGCTGACCAGTGTGTACGGCGGGTCGCGCAGCAGCCGCTGGAAGTGCGCCGTGCCCAGGTACTTGCCGGTCGGCGTCTCGTCCGGCGGGCGGCACACGTACACCTGGGCGGCGAGCGCGGGGGACAGGTCGGCGTTGCGGACCCGGGCGAGCGCGTCGGCGACCGTGGCGTCGGGCCGCAGCACGATGGGCTCGGTCGTCATCAGGCCACCGGCGGTCCGCTCCTCGTACGCCATCAGCCGCCGTACGTCCGCCGCTTCGTCGGGCCGCATCAGCGTCAGCAGCCGCTCCACGTCCTCCTCGGGCAGTTCGCCGAGCAGGTCGGCCGCGTCGTCCGGGTCCATCGCCTCCAGGACGTCGGCCGCGCGCTCCTCCTTGAGCTTGCTGAGGATCTCGATCTGGTCGTCCTCGGGGAGTTCCTCGAGGACGTCGGCGAGGCGGTCGTCGTCCAGTGCGAGCGCCACCTCTCCGCGCCGCTTCGGGGACAGGTGGTGCATGACGTTCGCGAGGTCGGCCGCGCGCAGCTGCTCGAAGGTGGCCAGCAGGCTCTCCGCGCCCTGCCCGTCCTCCTCCAGCGAGAACCCGGTGACGGCGGACCATTCGACGGTCAGGGTCTCGCCCTTGGTGCGCCGGAAGGCCCCGCTCCGGCCCTTCCGCACGAAGACCCGGTCGATCTCCCATTCCCGCCGGGCCGGAAGCTGCTGGACGGCCACGTCGAGGACGGTCACCTCCTCGCCCGTCTCCACGAGCCGGACGCGCCGGTCGAGCAGCTCACCGAAGACCAGCCGCTCGGTGGGCCGCTGTTCGAAGCGGCGCACGTTGAGCACGCCGGTGGTGATGACCTGGCCGGACTCGATGCCGGTCACACGGGTCATGGGCAGGAAGATGCGGCGCCGGGTGGACAGTTCGACCACCAGCCCGAGCAGCCGGGGCGGACGGCGGCCGACGCGGAGCATGGCGACAAGATCGCGGACGCGGCCCACCTGGTCGCCGTTCGGGTCGAAGACGGGGACACCGGAGAGGTGCGAGACGAAGATCCTGGGGGCGCCTGCCACCATGCCAGCGCCTCCTCTTCCTACGGGGTCCGTTTCCTGCGGGGTCCGTGCCTGCCGGGTCTGTTCGGGCCGCTTCGGTTCGTACCGGTTGGTTTCCTGCTCGTATGTCCGCTCGGATGGGCTTCAGGCTAGCCCGTCCCGGTCGGATACGCCCTGGTGGGCGGTCCGGACGGACTGGCTCCGGTGGGCGTGGCGGGCACCGGTACGCTGCCGTACGCCGATGAGGACATCCGCATGAAAGGCAGCCCCACCTGTGACTGCAATTCCCCAGGGTCGTACCCGCAGGGCCGCACTGGTGAGCGCGACGTGCGCACTGGTCGTGACCGGGACGGGGCTGACGGGGTGCAGTAGTAGCGATCCGGACGCGGGCACGAACGGGGTCGGCAAGCTGCCGGCCGAGAAGATCCAGAGCCGGACGCGTGCGGCCGCGGAGGCCGCGGACACGGTACGGCTGTCGGGCACCGTGGTGACCAACGGACGTACGTACCGGCTCGACATGCGCCTCAAGGAGGACGGCGCCAGCGGGTCGGTCACCTCGAAGGGAGCGACCTTCCGGCTGCTGCGGGTGGGCCGGCACCTGTTCCTGAAGGCGGGCGCGGACTTCTGGAGCCACCAGGGCGGCCAGGGCGGCGGCGGATCCAGTGACGCGGGGGACGCGGCCGCGGACAAGCTCGACGACAAGTACGTGAAGGTGCCGACCGGGGATCCGGCGTACAAGCGCTTCAGCGGCTTCACGGACAAGAGCGTGCTGCTGGACGGTCTGCTCACGCTGCACGGCACCCTGGCGACGGACGGCCACCACGATCAGAGCGGCGTCCGCACGATCCGCATCACCGGCGAGAAGGGCTCCGGCGGCACGCTGGACGTCTCCCTGGAGGGCAAGCCGTATCCGCTGCGCCTGGTGCGAGCGGGGGGCGCGGGCACCCTCAGCCTGACGGACTGGGGGAAGGGCTTCGCCCTGAAGGAGCCGTCGAAGAAGGAGACGGTGGACTACGGGCAACAGCTGCCGACGTCGTAGCCGACGTCGTACGACGTCGTAGGGGACGTACGGGGCCGGGGCGCGGGTGCGGTGCGGACGTGGCCGTGCGCCGTCGCGGCGGAGAGAGCCGCTGCCGCACGTCGGCCCGCTTCCCGGGTCGGGCGGCTGCCGCGCGACGATCCTATTCACCGGCACCGAACCGTTCCTGAAGCGGGTGCGCCCCGCCGGAGCCGCACCCGCGGCCCTCAGCCGCGCTTGCGCCGCTTCAGGAGCAGCCGGGGGAGTGCCGCCGGGATCGGGTGGCGGGTCGTCGCAGGCGTCGGCAGCGGTGCCGCCGCCAGTGAGTCCGTCGGCAGCTCGGCCGTGTCGCCGAGCGGTTCCAGCCGCAGCACCCGGCATTCGCGCGCCCAGCGCTCCGGCATCGCCTCGCCGTCCGGCGCGTTCAGGCGCTTGCCCTTCAGCTCGGCCACCGCGGCCGCCCACTCGGGGGAACCCGGCGCCAGCTCCACCACCTTCGCCGACCACGTGACGAGCCGGCCACCCTTGTCCTTGCTGCGGACGGTCACCGTCGCGCCCCCGCCGTCGACCAGCCCGGGCAGTGGCTGCTCACCCGGCCCGTCGCCGACCAGGCACACCGCACCCGCGTGCCACGCGTGCCACAGAGGGCGCGTCGGCACACCGTGCGCCCGGTCGTCGGGAGCCGGTGCGCCGTCGCCCCGGACCCAGATGAGTCCGGACTTCTTGGTGGCCTCCTCGACGAGGGCCCGGTCGAGCAGCTGTTCCGTCATGGCGCAAGCCTAACCAGGCCCCGTCACAGCCAGCCGTTGCGCTTCAGGGCGCGGTGGATGCCCAGACACAGCACCACGGTGACGCTCATGATCACCGGGTACCCGAACCGCCAGTGCAGCTCCGGCATGTGCTCGAAGTTCATGCCGTACACCCCGCACACCATCGTCGGTACGGCGATGATCGCCGCCCAGGACGTGATCTTGCGCATGTCCTCGTTCTGCGCGACGGACGCCTGCGCGAGGTTGGCCTGGAGGATCGAGTTGAGCAGCTCGTCGAAGCCCAGCACCTGCTCCTGGACCCGGGCGAGGTGGTCCGCCACGTCCCGGAAGTACTTCTGGATGTCCGGGTCGATCAGTCGCATCGGTCGCTCACTCAGCAGCTGCATGGGCCTCAGCAGCGGCGAGACCGCCCGCTTGAACTCCAGCACCTCACGCTTGAGTTGGTAGATACGGCCCGCGTCCGTACCGCGCGGCGTTCCCTTCCGGCCCGGCGAGAACACCTCCGTCTCCACCTCGTCGATGTCGTCCTGCACCGCGTCCGCGACCGCGATGTAGCCGTCGACGACGTGGTCGGCGATCGCGTGGAGCACCGCCGAGGGCCCCTTCGCGAGCAGCTCGGGGTCGTCCTGGAGCCGGTGCCGCAGCGCCCGCAGCGAGCCCTGCCCGCCGTGCCGCACGGTGATGAAGAAGTCCCGGCCGGTGAAGCACATGACCTCGCCGGTCTCGACGACCTCGCTGTTGGCGGTCAGCTGGTCGTGCTCCACGTAGTGGATGGTCTTGAAGACGGTGAAGAGGGAGTCGTCGTAGCGCTCCAGCTTCGGCCGCTGGTGCGCCTGGACGGCGTCCTCGACGGCCAGCGGGTGCAGCCCGAACTCGCCCGCGATACCGGCGAATTCGGCTTCCGTCGGCTCATGCAGGCCGATCCACACGAAGCCCCCGTCGCGCCGCACCTGGCGCATCGCCTCGTGCGGGGTGAGCGGCCGGTCGGTCGCGACGCGGGCGCCGTCGCGGTAGATGGCGCAGTCGACGACGGCGGAGGGCGTCGAGGGGTCACGCGTGGTGTCGTACGCACTGCCGTCCTTGCGCATCGAGGGACGGGACGGGCGGACCGCGGCACGGAGGTCACGGATCATCGACATGGCAGGCTCCTTCGCAACTGAAGGCAACCGGCGACGGTTGAAACTGCCCGGAATGGGGACGTCCTGACTGCGGATGTTTGGCACGTCCACAAAGCGGGGAGCACCGCACCGTCGCGGTGGTTGCTTCACTACTGATTCAGATCAGCACTGACTCGGGCGAACTCGGGTGAGTCAGATCAGGCGGTAACGAAGTGCTCTTCCGTCGGGCACCAGGCAGAACAGGATGCGAACGTGAGAGGCGGCAGCCGGCAACAGCGCGAAAGCGAAGCGAGAGCTACGTGACTCAGCGGTCGGAAGAGCGGGTGGTACTGCACGGTCGACTTCGGTCCATTGCAGCCCCACCTCCTCCGGCCGGTCCCCCGTGAGGGACGATCCATTCCCCGTAGGGAGCCCCCGTAGGGGAGTCTCAGTGCGTCGAGACCTGAGCCGAGACTTGAGAGCGACGCTTCTGCGTGCTGCCCCGACCAGCGGCCAACACTATCAGCGCACAGAAGCGTCAAGCCGCCGCTTTGCCCGTTACTGACGAGTTCTATGCTCGGCTCATGGCTGATGTTCTTCCTCTGGTCGAGGCCCGGTTGCGTGCGGCACTGGGCGAACCCGACGCGCGGGCCGCGGTCACCTTCCTCGGCACGGACCGCATCGAAGTGCTGCGCTTCACAGCGGGGGACGTCGTCCGGTACGCGACCCTCGGTATGTCGGCCCAGCCGATGACGGACCCCACGGCGGTCGTCGCCGACCAGGTGAAGGGCCCGCGCGCGGAGCTCGTCCTGTCGGTACGCGCAGGCGGCGCCGACACCGACAAGGTGCTCCGCCCGCTCGCCGTCCTCGCCGCGTCCCCGCAGGTCGAGGGCCTTGTCGTGGCCCCCGGCGCCTCGCTCGACGTGGGCGAACCCCTGTGGCCCGGCGCTCCGTTCAGCTCCGTACTGGTCGCCGAGTCCGGCGGTCTGGTCGAGGATCTGGAGCTGGACGAGCCCGCCGATCCCGTACGTTTCCTGCCGCTGCTCCCGATGACGCCGAACGAGGCCGCGTGGAAGCGTGTGCACGGGGCGCAGGCCCTTCAGGAGCGGTGGCTCGCCGGCGGAACGGACCTGCGCGATCCGTCACGCAGATCCGTTCCGCTGGACTGAGCCGGGCTCACCACCTGGCCGGAAACGGTCAGTTGACGACGACCGTGACGTCGTCCCGCGTGGCGTGCCGCCGCTCCGGCTCCTTGATCTTCGGCGCGAAGTACGGCGCCGCCGCGACCGCGAACCACCGGACGAAGTTGCAGCCCGCGCTCGCCACCGGGCGCGGTGCTTCCGAGATGCCCGGGCCGGCGCGGTGCAGACCGCGTTGTTCACGCCGATGAAGGCACCGGGCAGGATCGTGCAGACGACGGCGGTGGTGTGGCTGCCGTAGCGGTAGCCGTAGCCGAGGACGAGTGCGTCGACGGCGAGCAGCAGGCCCCCGGCGAAGAAGACCGCGCCCGACCGGTAGCCCTCGACGAGATCGTTGACGTATGCACACATTAAGCTGGTCGATCTGATTAATGTCAGCTACATCTAGTTTCTCCTGGCCGGGCGGGACGCGCGGAACGCACGCCGGACGGGTGATCGTCCTTGACGCGGCGGGTGACGGGGAGGACCGTGGGGCTCTATGAGGGGCGAACCCAGTTGCCCGAAGTGTGGTGGCCGGGTCAGGGCTCCCGGCCTCTTTGCCGACTCCTGGCAGTGTGATGTGCATGGCGCCGTGTATCCGTTGCAGCCCGTGATCCCGCCCAGCGTCGAGGCCCTCGGTGTCGTGGTGCACCGTGCCCAGGTACCCGTGTGGATGCCCTGGCCGCTGCCCGTCGGCTGGCTGTTCACGGGTGCGGGCTGCGCGGGTGACGACCGCAGCGGCGGGCGTGCGACGGCCGTGGCCTGCTCGGGGCCCGGTCCGCTCGGCGGCATAGGGGAGCTGGTCCTCGTCGCCGAGGAACTCGGCGTCGGCCTCGGCGCGCGGTACGCGGGCATCGACGGACCCGATCCGGGCCCGTACATCGATGTCGAGAAGCCGCCCCAGGCGAAGGTGCTGGCCGCCGGTCGGCCGACCCCGCTGTGGCATGTCTCCGGCACCCCCGACGACCGTGCCGTCTTCGCGGGCGAGGCGCTCGGGCTGTGGCTGTGGGCGGTCGTGTGGCCCGAGCAGTCGGGGCTGCTGATGTACGACGAACTGGTGCTGACGGATCTGCGGGACGCGGGTGCGGAGATGGATCTGCTGCCGTGCGGGGCACTGTCGCCGCGGCTCCTTGAGCCGTAGGTGCGGTGGGTCCTGTGGGTTCCCCGGGTTCCGTAGACCCCGTGGAACCTGTGGGTCCCGTGGATCCCGCAGGGCCCCGCAGGCCCTGCGGGGGCGGTGGTGTGTAGGGGGCGCATCGGGGCTGTGGGTGTGACGAGGGAGCTGGAATTCCCGTTATCCTTGAGCGTCCGCTTCCGTCCCGTCACCGCTTGGAGTCCGCGTCGTGCGCATCGATCTGCACACCCACTCCACCGCCTCCGACGGTACGGACACCCCGGCCGAGCTGGTGCGGAACGCGGGCGCCGCAGGTCTGGACGTCGTCGCGCTGACCGACCACGACAGCACCCGCGGACACGCGCAGGCGATCGCGGCGCTTCCCGAGGGGCTGACCCTCGTCACGGGCGCCGAACTCTCCTGCCGCCTCGACGGCATCGGCATGCACATGCTGGCCTACCTCTTCGACCCCGAGGAGCCCGGACTGCTCGCCGAGCGTGAGCTGGTGCGGGACGACCGGGTGCCCCGGGCCCAGGGCATGATCACCAAGCTTCAGGAGCTGGGCGTGCCGGTCACCTGGGAGCAGGTGGCGCGCATCGCGGGCGACGGCTCCGTCGGGCGCCCGCACATCGCCTCCGCGCTGGTGGAACTGGGTGTCGTGGAGAGCGTCTCGGACGCGTTCACGCCCGAGTGGCTCGCCGACGGGGGCCGGGCGTACGTCGAGAAGCACGAGCTGGACCCGTTCGACGCGATTCGGCTGGTCAAGGCCGCGGGCGGGGTCACCGTCTTCGCGCACCCGGCCGCGTCGAAGCGCGGGCGGACCGTTCCCGAGAGCGCGATCGGGGAACTGGCCGCGGCGGGGCTCGACGGCATCGAGGTCGACCACATGGACCACGAGCCGGCGACGCGCGCACGACTGCGCGGGCTGGCGGCCGACCTGGGGATCCTCGCCACCGGCTCCTCCGACTACCACGGCAGCCGCAAGACCTGTGTGCTCGGCGAGTTCACCACGGATCCCGAGGTGTACGGGGAGATCACCCGGCGGGCGACGGGCGCGTTCCCGGTGCCGGGTACCGGCGGAAGCCACTTCGCCTGAGGCGAGTCCTCCGGATCGGCCCGGATTCTGCCGGGCCGGCCTGCCGGGTCGCACGGCGTGCCATGCCGTGGCGCCCACCTGTTCGTCCGGTTCCGTTCCGCGGAACCGCCTGCCCATGGCGGCAACCCCGCTCTCATCACCTCCGCAAGGCCATCAACCGTGTTCGACGTCGCCGTCTTCGGCTCACTCTTCCTCACCCTCTTCGTGATCATGGATCCCCCCGGGATCACCCCGATCTTCCTCGCGCTCACCGCCGGCCGGCCCGCCAAGGTGCAGAAGCGGATGGCGTTCCAGGCCGTCTGCGTGGCCGGTGGAGTCATCACCGTCTTCGGGTTGCTCGGGCACCAGATCCTCGACTACCTGCATGTCTCCGTGCCCGCGCTGATGATCGCCGGCGGACTGCTGCTCCTGCTCATCGCCCTCGACCTGCTGACCGGCAAGACGGACGAGCCCAAGCAGACCAAGGACGTCAACGTCGCCCTCGTACCGCTGGGCATGCCGCTGCTCGCCGGCCCCGGCGCGATCGTCTCCGTGATCCTGGCCGTCCAGAAGGCCGGCAGTGTGGCGACCCAGGTGTCCGTGTGGGCCGCGATCCTCGCGATCCATGTCGTGCTGTGGGTGGTGATGCGGTACTCGCTGCTGATCATCCGTGTCATCAAGGACGGCGGCGTCGTGCTGGTGACGCGGCTCGCGGGCATGATGCTCTCCGCGATCGCCGTGCAGCAGATCATCAACGGGGTCACCCAGGTGATTCGGGGGAGCTGACGGGCCGCACCGGCCCCGGGGCACGCAGAGCCCCGTACGACATCGGGTGATGTCGTACGGGGCTCTGAAGTCTGTGAGACGTCCGTTTCGCGACGGGCGCCCGTGAGACGTCCGCGTTACGAAGCGGACGATTCGGTCGGGCGGATCCACAGTCGCTGCCCGATGGCGGCGGCCTGCTGAACGATCCGATTGACGGAGGCGGCGTCTACGACAGTGCTGTCCACGGGCGTACCGTCGACATCGTCGAGTCGCATGATTTCGAAGCGCAAGGGCTTCTCCCTTCGTCTGGTCATCCTCCTGCGGAGAACTACTGGTGAGTGGTGCACGAGGCGGCAGTGCCCCGCGTTCCATACGGATACAACGGGATGCGTGTTACAAACATTCCCTACGCTAAGGAAATTTTTCGAGAACCTAATTACTGACGGGTAAGCAGTTGGTGTGCGGCCGGTGTGCGGTCGGTTTGGTTCATAGGGCACTGATTGGGACCGGTTGTGTTCGCAGCGTGACCGCCGGGACAATGGACGCATATGAACGACGACCACGCGGCGCTCGGCGCCCGCATCGACCGTACGAACGAGCTGCTCCAGCGCATGCTCGCCGAGGTGGCGAAGACGCCCTCGACTCATGCGATCTTCGTTGACGCCGGCTATCTGTACGCGGCCGCGGGGCGGCTCGTCGCCGGGACCGAGGACCGCCGGGCGTTCGAGCTCGACGCCGAGGGGCTGATCGAGGCCCTCATCGACAAGGCGCGCACGATCTTCGCGGACAGCCGGCTGCTGCGGGTCTACTGGTACGACGGCGCGCGGCGCCGCATCCACACGGCGGAGCAGCAGTCGATCGCGGAACTGCCGGACGTGAAGGTGCGCCTCGGCAACCTCAACGCCAACAACCAGCAGAAGGGCGTCGATTCACTGATCCGTACGGATCTGGAGTCGCTCGCCCGGCACCGTGCCATCAGCGACGCGGCGCTCCTCGGCGGCGACGAGGACCTGGTGTCGGCGGTCGAGGCGGCGCAGGGGTACGGGGCCCGTGTGCACCTGTGGGGCATCGAGGCCCCGGAGGGCCGCAACCAGGCGGAGCCCCTCCTCTGGGAGGTCGACAGCCAGCGCACCTTCGACCTCGACTTCTTCAAGCCGTATGTGTCCCGGCGGACCGCCGCCACGTACGACGCGTCCGCGGCGATCAGGCCCACCCGGGAGGACGTGCGTTTCGTGGGCGCGCAGATTGCCGCGAAGTGGCTGGCGGCACGCGGGCGGGAGGCGCTGGTGGAGCTGCTGCCCGGGCACCCGTATCTGCCCGGTTCGGTGGACCAGGACCTGCTGGTGGAGGCGGAGGGCCTGTTGCAGTACTCGCTCCGTGGGCAGGCGGATCTGCGGCGGGCGCTGCGGGACGGGTTCTGGGAGCACCTTCAGGCGCAGTACTAGGCCGCTCCTGCGCCGCCGGCCGCTCCTGCCGCTCCCCGGTCGTGCCCGCGCTTCCTGGTCGCTCCTGCCGCTCCCCGGTCGCTCCCGCGTCCCCCGGTCGCTCCCGCGTCCCCCGGTCGCTCCTACGTCGTTCGGCTGCGGTCCCAGAAGGCGGCGAGGGCGCGGGCCGTGGTGAGCGGCTGGTCCGTGTTGGGGGAGTGCTCGGCGTCCCGTACGACGGTGCGCTGGGCCCCCAGCCGGGTGGCCATGTCGTCCAGGAGAGTGATCGGCCAGGTGTCGTCGAGCTCGCCGGACAGTACGTGGACGGGCAGGCCGACGGCGGCCAGTTCGGCGACGCGGTCCGGCTCGACGCAGAGCTGACGGCCGGTCGCGATGAGCTGGGCGGGGCTGTTGCCGAGCCAGCGGCGGCGCAGGTCCTCGCGGTCGTCGAGCCCCTCGTCCAGCTCGCCGGTGTCGGTCTCCTCCGGCGCGTCCATCGCCTGCATGGCGTCCCACACCTGGGCCAGGTCCATCACGGCGAGGGCGTCGCGCAGCAGTTTCACGCGCTGCTGCTGGGAGCTGGAGATCTGCGCGGGGCCCGAGGCCATGAGCGTGAGCGAGACGAACGGCGCCGGGTCGAGCAGCACCGCCGCACGCGCGATCTGGCCGCCGAGCGAGTGACCGAGGAGGTGTACGGGGGCGCCGATCGCGTGCGTCTGCGCGAGTACGTCCTGCGCCAACTCGGCCTGCGCGTACGGGGCTTCGTCGTCGCGGGGGCCGGGGGACTCGAACTGGCCGCGGCCGTCCACGGCGACGGTCCGGTACCCGGCGTCGGCGAGGGGGCCGTGCAGGGCGATGAAGTCCTCCTTGCTGCCGGTGAATCCGGGCAGCAGCAGAGCGGTTCCCCGGAGAGGGCCGACCGCCGGCGCGTCGAGCACGGCGAAGTCACCGCGAGCGGTGGCGAGATGGTACGCGCGGACGCCCGGGGGCGGGGCGAAGGTGGGAGGACGGCTCATGGTGCGAGGCTAGCGGGCCGGTGCGCTGAGCGCGCTGCCGGTTCCAGCCTGCGGGCCGTTGTCCGGGCGCCGACGGGCGCGGGGCTGCCGCCGACACCGGTGCGGGCGGGGCCGCGTCAGCACCGGTGAGTGCGGGTCGGGCCCACACCGGCGGCCGTGGACCCTGCCCGGACCCTGCCCATGGTGAACGGGAAACGCCGATGGCCCGGCCCCACACCAAGTGGGACCGGGCCATCGGACGGGGATCAGCTCTCCGCAGGCTCCGCGGCCGCTGTGGCCTTGCGGGTACGGCGGCGCGGCTTCGCGGGCTCCGCCGCTTCCTCGGCCGTCTGTGCGGGGATCGCGGCCTCGGCTGCCACGGCCGTCTTGCGGGTGCGGCGGGGCTTGGCCTCGGTGGGCTCCGCGTCGGCCGCCACCGCGGTCTTGCGGGTGCGGCGCGGCTTGGCCTCGGTGGGCTCCGCGGCAACGCCCTCGGCGGTGTCGACGGCGGTCTCCGCGGCCTTGCGGGTGCGTCGGCGCGGCTTGGCCTCGGGCTCCTCCGTCGTCGCCACGGCCTCGGCGGTGTCGACGGCGGCCTCGGCCGTCTTGCGGGTACGGCGTCGCGGCGCGGCCGGTGCTTCCACGGCCTCGGGGGCGGCCGCGGCAGCACCCTCGGCGGTGTCGACGGCGGCTTCCGCGGCCTTGCGGGTGCGTCGGCGCGGCTTGGCCTCGGGCTCCTCCGTCGTCGCCACGGCCTCGGCGGTGTCGACGGCGGCCTCGGCGGCCTTGCGGGTACGGCGTCGCGGCTTGGCCTCGGGCTCCTCCGTCGTCGCGACGGCCTCGGCGGTGTCGACGACGGTCTCGGCGGCCTTGCGGGTACGGCGACGCGGCGCGGCCGGAGCCTCGGCGGCGTCCGTGGCCGGCGCCTCAAGCGTGACCTCGGGCGCTGCGACGGGGGTCTCCGCCGTCTTACGGGTGCGACGGCGGCGCGGCTTCGCGGACTCCGCGGCCTCCGTGCCCTCCGCCGTGTCCACGGCCGTCCGCGCGGCCTCGGTCACGACGGCCTCGGTCACGGCGGTCCCGTTCACCGAGGCGACCGGCTCGCCCGTCGCTCCGCCACGCGTGCGGCGACGGCGGCGCGGCGTGCGCGGCTCCGTGGACGCGGGGGAATCGGCGGAGTCCGCGGGCGCCTCGGCCGGGGTGACCGGGGTCACCGCTGCCGCGTCGACGGTCTCGCCGTTGCGCGTACGACGGCGGCGGCGCGGGGTGCGCTCACGGTCGCGGTCGCGGTCGCGGTCGCGATCCCGGTCGGCGGACGAGGGCCGGCCGCCGCGACCGCGTGCACCGCGGCCGCCGGTCTCGCCCAGGTCCTCGACCTTCTCCGCCGCCAGACCAGCGCGCGTGCGCTCGGAACGCGGCAGGACACCCTTGGTGCCCGCGGGAATGTTCAGTTCCTCGAAGAGGTGCGGGGACGTGGAGTACGTCTCCGGCGGGTCGTTGAAGCCCAGGTCCAGCGCCTTGTTGATGAGCTGCCAGCGCGGGATGTCGTCCCAGTCGACGAGGGTGATCGCGATGCCCTTGGCGCCCGCGCGGCCCGTACGGCCGATGCGGTGCAGGTACGTCTTCTCGTCCTCGGGGGACTGGTAGTTGATGACGTGGGTGACGCCTTCGACGTCGATGCCGCGGGCGGCGACGTCGGTGCAGACGAGGACGTCGACCTTGCCGTTGCGGAAGGCGCGCAGCGCCTGCTCGCGGGCGCCCTGGCCGAGGTCGCCGTGGACCGCGCCGGAGGCGAAACCGCGCTGCTGGAGCTGGTCGGCGAGGTCCGCCGCCGTCCGCTTGGTGCGGCAGAAGACCATCGCGAGACCGCGGCCGTCGGCCTGCAGTATGCGCGAGACCATCTCCGGCTTGTCCATGTTGTGCGCGCGGTAGATGAACTGCGCGGTGTTGCGGACCGTCGCGCCCTCGTCGTCCGGCGCCGTGGCGCGGATGTGCGTGGGCTGCGACATGTAGCGGCGCGCGAGGCCGATGACCGCGCCCGGCATGGTCGCCGAGAACAGCATGGTCTGGCGGCGGGCCGGCAGCATGTTGATGATCTTCTCGACGTCGGGCAGGAAGCCCAGGTCGAGCATCTCGTCGGCCTCGTCGAGGACGAGCGCCTTGATGTGCTTGAGGTCGAGCTTCTTCTGGCCCGCGAGGTCCAGCAGGCGGCCCGGGGTGCCGACGATCACGTCGACGCCCTTCTTCAGGGCCTCGACCTGCGGCTCGTACGCCCGGCCGCCGTAGATGGCGAGCACGCGCACATTGCGGACCTTGCCCGCGGTCAGCAGGTCGTTGGTGACCTGGGTGCACAGCTCGCGCGTGGGCACGACGACGAGCGCCTGCGGTGCGTCGGTGAGCTGCTCGGGCCGGGCGCGGCCGGCCTCGACGTCGGCGGGGACGGTGACGCGCTCGAGGAGCGGAAGGCCGAAGCCCAGCGTCTTGCCGGTGCCGGTCTTGGCCTGGCCGATGACGTCCGAGCCCGAAAGGGCCACGGGGAGCGTCATCTCCTGGATGGGGAAGGGGTTGATGATGCCGACGGCTTCCAGGGCCTCGGCCGTCTCGGAAAGGATTCCGAGCTCTCGAAAAGTCGTAGTCAGGGTGCTGCCTCTTCTGTGTACGCGGTGCGAGGCGAGCGCGGGGGTCGTGTCGGGACCGTGCCGGGGACGTCGGCCGCTCTTGACGGGCGGGCCGAGTGGCATGGGACCACTGCCGACGCTCGAGCGCTCGTACCGCTGAGGGTCCCTCCGGTGCCATACGCACAGTGCTGTACGGATGAGGAGGGCTGTCGGGTCGGAGCCGATCGGGCCACCGACCGGGCATCCTCATTCATGTGGCCCGTCGAATACTCGGCGGGCGCATTACCACCATACCCCGGAATCACGCACATGCGATGGCCGATTTGGTCACGTAGTCGTCGTCACACTCATTGACCAGGGACTTCCGCCTTGCGGTGAGCGGGCTATTGTGCGCTTCATGACGACGCCCGACAACGCCGCTGACACCCCCGCCGAACCGACCGGAGTCGCCGCCCAGGACTGGGCCAAGGCCTCCGTCGACCCCCAGTACCGCGCCGCGGTCGTGGACCTGCTCGGAGCGCTCGCCTACGGGGAGCTGGCGGCGTTCGAACGGCTCGCGGAGGACGCGAAGCTGGCGCCGACGCTCGCCGACAAGGCGGAGCTGGCGAAGATGGCGTCGGCCGAGTTCCATCACTTCGAGCAGATCAGGGACCGGCTCACCGAGATCGGCGCGGAGCCGACCGCCGCCATGGACCCGTTCGTCGCCGCACTCGACGGCTTCCACCGGCAGACCGCCCCGTCGGACTGGCTGGAGGGCCTCGTCAAGGCCTACGTCGGTGACTCCATCGCCAGCGACTTCTACCGTGAGGTGGCGGCCCGCCTCGACTCGGACACGCGCTCGCTCGTGCTCGCCGTCCTCGACGACACCGGGCACGCCGGCTTCGCCATCGAGAAGGTGCGCGCCGCGATCGACGCGGACCCGCGTGTGGGTGGCCGGCTCGCGCTGTGGGCGCGCCGGCTGATGGGCGAGGCGCTGTCGCAGTCGCAGCGTGTGGTCGCCGACCGTGACGCCCTGTCGACGATGCTCGTGGGCGGTGTCGCGGACGGCTTCGACCTCGCCGAGGTCGGCCGGATGTTCTCGCGGATCACCGAGGCCCACACCAAGCGGATGGCGGCGCTGGGGCTGGCGGCCTGACGCCTGCCCGGCGGACAGACCGCAGGGCGAGGGCCTGTTGCGAAAGGTGGCGCCTGCCGCTTTCGCGACAGGCCCCGCTTTCGTAACAGGCCCCGCTTTGAACAGGCCCTAGACGGAATTCGTACGGTGCCTGCGGCGGCGCAACCGGTGCCGCCGCGGTGCCCAGCGCCTCGGGCGCGCGGCGCTAGGCCGTCGCTGAGCGGCGGCGAAAACGCTCCGCCGGGCGGAGCAGCAGCGACAGCGAGGCGGCGGACACGACCGCCGCGCCGATCAGGCTCACGAGGACATGGCCGGGGCCGAGCGCGCTGTGCGTGAGAAACGCGCCGAAGAGCGCTCCGGCGACTCCCGTCGACAGGACCATGCTGCGGGCGGGCAGGCGATGCGGCATCCGGTACACGGCCGCCCAGGCCAGGGCGAGACCGATAATCGCGGAGCCGAGCGCTTCCAAGAACATGGTGGGGGTCCCTCCCGCACGACAGACACAGGTGCAAATCGGTCGTAGCCGGTCTACCCCTGACGTGCGGAAAGCAATCATCATCTGTGCGGGAGATGTGGTCCATCTGTGCAGTTCAGGCCTTGGTCAGGGCGCGAAGAAGGGGCCCGGCGACTGGTGTCGCCGGGCCCCTTCCATGCTGTCTGTGCTTACAGCGCGCTGAAGCCCACCTTGCGCGTGGTGGGCTCGCCGAGCTCCACGTACGCGAGACGGTCGGCCGGAACCAGGACCTTGCGGCCGTGGTCGTCCACGAGGCTCAGCAGTGCCGACTTGCCGGCCAGCGCCTCTGACACCGCGCGCTCGACCTCCTCGGCGGTCTGACCGCTCTCCAGAACGATCTCGCGGGGCGCGTGCTGCACGCCGATCTTGACCTCCACGACTTTGTCCCTCCGACGGTCAGTGATGTGCGCGGCCCTCCGCGCCGTACTCAGCACACATTAGCCCGGTGAGGGGACGTCCACGCTCCGCTCAAGAACGCCAGGAGCGAACAACGGGCGGGAACAAAAGTGCTGCCAGCGGTGGTCGCGGGGCTGTCAGTGGGCGTCCGTGCCGTGCAGCGGGAAGCCCGCGATGCCGCGCCAGGCCAGTGAGGTCAGCAGCTGCACCGCCTGGTCGCGCGGCACGCTGCGGTCGCTGTGCAGCCACGAGCGCGCCACCACCTGGGCCAGGCCGCCGAGACCGGAGGCCAGCAGCATCGACTCGGCCCGCGACAGGCCGGTGTCCTCCGCGATGACCTCGCAGATCGCCTCCGCGCACTGGACGGTGACCCTGTCCACGCGCTCACGCACCGCGGGCTCGTTCGTCAGGTCGGACTCGAAGACCAGCCGGAAGGCGCCGCCGTCGTCCTCCACGTACGCGAAGTACGCGTCCATCGTGGCCCGTACGCGCTGCTTGTTGTCGTTGGTCGACGCGAGCGCGGCGCGGACCGCCTGGAGCAGGGCCTCGCAGTGCTGGTCCAGCAGGGCGAGGTAGAGGTCGAGCTTGCCCGGGAAGTGCTGGTAGAGCACCGGCTTGCTGACGCCCGCGCGCTCGGCGATGTCGTCCATCGCCGCGGAGTGGTAGCCCTGGGCGACGAAGACCTCCTGGGCTGCGCCGAGGAGCTGGTTGCGTCGGGCACGGCGCGGCAGGCGTGTGCCCCGCGGGCGCGCTGCCTCTGTCTGCTCGATGGCTGTCACGCCGCCTCCCAATATCGTCCACATGCGGTGTGCGCCGCGCCGCCATCGTACTTTTCGGTAACCCTGGTGTGCGCGGTGCGAGCGCAGAATTTCACGGACCGGACGGGGATGAAAGCCCCGCGGAGCCCATCAAAATGTGCCAGATCGGGCCGATGAGTGCCTTGCGGCCGGTCAACGGCAGGTGTCCTCGGGCGTCACCGGTGGTCCTGCCTCTCCGGTTCGTACATCTGGTCGCACGTCTTGAGCAGCTGCATGCGTCAGGCAGTTCTGTGCGCCTCCCGTGGTTGCCGTGGTTGCCGTGGTCGTGCGTCACCGGTAGTCGTCCTCGTCGAGGGAGACCACGCGGGCCTGTTCCACCAGGTCGGCCTCGTTGGCGCGGTCCGGGTTCACGTCGGTCAGCGGGTCGTCCTCCTCCGGGGCGATGTCCGCGAGCTGCTCTGCGGCGTCTCCCTCCGGCGCCTCGACATCGAGCTCGGCCTCGCCGTCGACCTCGTTCTCGAACGTCTCGGGATCGGTGGGGTCTATGGCCATGGTGGGCTCCCTTCCTGGAATTCCGGGACGTCTCCTCAAGGAGGCGAGGAGGCAGGGGCCAGGTGCCGGTGCCCTGCCCCCGAGCCTAGGAGACAGCCCATCGGGGCGCTATGTGATGGTTGGGTGGATTGCCGTGCCGGTCGGTCGGCACCTCGCACCACCGGCCTCTCGGGTGCCCACGATCTGTGATGGCGAACACACGGGCCACTGCGTGATCGTCTCGTAACATTGCCGCATGTCTTCGACCGAGCTGCCGCCCGTGCCGGCCAGCACTGTGCTTCCGAGGGTGGCGCCCGTCCGGGTGGCGGAGGGCGAGCGGCTGCGGTCGGTCGGGCTGCCGGGGGCCACGCTGACCGTGCGGTCGAGACCGCCGGTGCGCGAGGGACTGCCGCCCGCCCTGTGCGTGCACGGTCTCGGAGGCTCCTCGCAGAACTGGTCGGCGTTGATGCAGCGACTCGAGGGGCTCGTGGACAGCGAGGCGCTCGACCTGCCCGGCTTCGGGGACTCCCCGCCGCCGGACGACGGCGACTACTCCGTGACCGGGCACGCGCGCGCGGTCATCCGCTATCTCGACGCCGCCGGACGCGGCCCCGTGCACCTGATCGGCAACTCGATGGGCGGGGCGGTCACGACCCGGGTCGCGGCCGTACGCCCCGATCTCGTCCGTACGCTCACGCTGGTCTCGCCCGCGCTGCCGGAGATCCGGGTGCAGCGCACCGCGGTGCCGACGGCGCTGCTCGCGCTGCCCGGGGTCGCGCCCCTGTTCACCCGTCTCACCAAGGACTGGACGGCCGAGCAGCGCGTACGTGGGGTGATGGCGCTCTGTTACGGGGATCCGGGGCGGGTCACGCCGGAGGGTTTCCGGGCCGCGGTCGAGGAGATGGAGCGACGGTTCGCGCTCCCCTATTTCTGGGACGCGATGGCGCGCTCGGCGCGCGGAATCGTGAACGCGTACACACTGGGCGGGCAGCACGGGCTGTGGCGCCAGGCCGAGCGAGTGCTCGCGCCGACGCTTCTCGTCTACGGTGGACGCGACCAGCTCGTGGGATATCGCATGGCCCGGCGGGCGGCGCGCACCTTCCGCGACTCCCGGCTCCTTTCGCTGCCGGAGGCGGGGCATGTGGCGATGATGGAGTATCCAGATCTGGTGGCGGAGGCGGTGCGCGAACTGCTCGCGGACACAGGTGAGTTGGGCGAGCCGGCGAAGGTCTCCGACGAGGCGGCCGGGTCGGCCATGGCGGACGAGGCCGGTACTGCCGGCGCGGGGAGCTGAGGCGCGGCGTGGGACGGCACAGCCGCAAGGGGCGGGGCGACAAGGGCGGCACCGGTTCCGTACCGGTGATCCCGGAGCCGGCTCGCGGCCGCGCGCAGACCCCGGTGCAGGCGCCGGGTGCGGACGGCGCACAGGCGTCGGTTGCCGCGGGTGCGCAGGCGTCGGTCCAGCGACAGCCGGCGGGCGGGGCCGCACAGCGGCCGGTGCCGCGGTTCGCGGACGGTACTCCCGCCAACGGTGTTCCGCGGTTCGCGGAAGGGACTCCCGCGCGTGGTGTGCCCGCCGGGCCTCGCCTGCCGGACGGGACCCCCGCTCGCGGTGTCCCGCGTTTCCTCGACGGGACCCCGGCGCACGGCACGCCCCGTCCGTTCGACGGCACCCCTGCCCACGGCACCCCCCAAGTCCGCGGCGGTCACCCCCAGCAGCGTGAACCCGGCGGTGGCTGGGGCGAGTCCGGAGGCGTACCCGCCGGTGCTCCGAAGGCCGCGCCGCCCGGACCGCGGCTTCCCGGACAGCGGCGGCACCGCGGCCTTGGCCCCCGGCAGGACTACGTCGACGCTTTCGGCGCGGACGAGGACGATGTCTTCGCGCCTCGGGGCGGCGCAGGCAACCGCATGGACCCCTACGGTCCCCCTTCCCCGCACGCTCCTCATGCCCACGCCCATGCCCCCGCCACCGACCGCGACGGCCGGACCGGGGCCGACACCGAGGCCGCGGCCGACGAGGAGCCGGGCAAGGAGAAGGGTGGCAAGGGCCGCACGTTCACCGGAATCGCGGCCGCCGCCGTCACCACCGTGCTCGCTGTCGTCGTGGCCGGTCAGGTCGCCGACGGACACGACGACAAGGCCGCCGTACAGTCGCAGTCCGCCACCGACAGTGCCCGCGACGCCCGCGACTCCGCCTCCCGCGGTGACGACCGGCCCACCCCCTCCGGATCGCCCAGCGTGGCCGCGCTGACGTACGGCCAGAAGATGGCCAAGGTGTATCCGCTCGGCGCCACGCTGAAGGCGGCGGGGAAGTTCGACGCGATCGGCGGGTTCGACAAGGCGCCGGGCGGGGGGCGGAAGTACACGTACCGCGTGGATGTGGAGAAGAGGCTCGGGCTCGACGGCGAACTCTTCGCGCAGGCCGTCCAGAAGACCCTCAACGACGACCGCAGCTGGGCCCACAACGGCGCCCGCACCTTCGAGCGGATCTCCTCCGGCAAGCCCGACTTCGTGATCACGCTGGCCAGCCCCGGTACCACCGCCGACTGGTGCGCCAAATCCGGTCTCGACACGACCGAGGACAACGTGTCGTGCGACTCGGCCGCCACCGAGCGCGTGATGATCAACGCCTATCGCTGGGCGCAGGGGTCGAAGACCTACGGATTCGGTGATCAAATTCACGCGTACCGGCAGATGCTGATCAATCACGAGATCGGCCACCGCCTCGGCTACGGCCACGTCACGTGTGGCAAGGACGGCGAACTCGCCCCGGTCATGCAGCAGCAGACCAAGTTCCTCGACCACGACGGAATCCACTGCCGGGCCAACGCCTGGCCGTACCCCGGGAGTTGACAGGCGGCTCAGAGATCACATTGACATGGGGCGAAAGTTCGTTCATATTTCTCCGCATGTCGCCTCGTCCCGCCTCCGTTCGCGCAGCCATTGAGCTGGCGCTGATCGGCGTGACCGCTCTCTGCGTGGCCGACATTCACTGTCGCTGACGTCCGCCTCTGGCGTACGCGTCGCGATTCTCCCTCTCTCCGTGACTTCGTCGCGGTTTTCGACGACCTGACGCCCGGGCAGACGTCTGTTCATTTTCGTCTCACTCCTCGTCAATCCGTCTCATCATTCGAGAGGTCGTCTTCCGATGCGTCATCCGTCCGTCATAGCGCGCCGCGTGGCCGCGGCATCCGTCAGCCTGGTCGTGGCAGCGGGCGCCGCCGCCTGCGGGCCGGAGGACAACGATGCCAAGGGCGCCGGTGGCGACTCCACGCCGCGGAAGGGCGGGACGCTCACCGTCCTGAACTCCAACCCGCAGGAGGACTTCGACCCGGGGCGGCTCTACACCTCGGGCGGCGGCAACGTCCCCTCTCTCGTCTTCCGTACGCTCACCACGCGCAACCGTGAGGACGGTGCCGCCGGCGCCGAGGTCGTCCCCGACCTCGCCACCGACACCGGGCGTCCGAGCAAGAACGCGACCGTGTGGACGTACACCCTGAAGGAGGGCCTCAAGTACGAGGACGGCGCCGCGATCACCTCCGCCGACATCAAGTACGGCATCGAGCGCTCCTTCGCCCCCGAACTCTCCGGCGGCGCCCCCTACTTGCGGGACTGGCTGGTCGGCGCGGCCGACTACCAGGGGCCCTACAAGGACAAGAAGGGCCTCTCGGCGATCGAGACCCCGGACGAGCGCACCATCGTCTTCCACCTCAACAAGCCCGAGGGCGAGTTCCCCTACCTGGCCACGCAGACGCAGTTCACGCCCGTCCCGAAGGCCAAGGACAACGGCACGAAGTACGAGGAGCACCCGATCTCGTCGGGCCCGTACAAGGTCGTCAAGAACGAGAACGACGGCGAGCGGCTGACGCTGGAGCGCAACACGTACTGGTCCGCGGCGACCGACGCGGAGCGCAAGGCCTACCCGGCCAAGATCGATGTGCGGTCGGGTCTCGACTCGTCCGTGATCAACCAGCGGCTGTCGGCGTCCCAGGGCGCGGACGCCACCGCCGTCACCACGGACACCAACCTCGGCCCGGCCGAACTCGCCAAGGTCACCGGCGACAAGGCGCTCGCCGCGCGTGTCGGCACCGGGCACTTCGGCTACACCGACTACATCGCCTTCAACCCGAAGGTGAAGCCGTTCAACAACGCCAAGGTGCGGCAGGCGATCTCGTACGCCATCGACCGCTCGTCGGTCATCAACGCGGCGGGCGGATCGTCGCTGGCCGAGGCGGCGACCACCTACCTGCCGAACCAGAAGTCCTTCGGCTACACGCCGTACGACCACTTCCCGGCGGGCACGTCCGGCAATCCGGCCAAGGCCAAGGAACTGCTGAAGGAGGCCGGTTACAAGAACGGGCTCACGATCTCCCTCACCCACTCCAACTCGAAGGACTTCGAGACCAGCCCGGAGATCGCGACCGCCGTCCAGGACGCCCTGAAGAAGGCCGGGATCACCGTCAAGCTCCAGGGCCTGGAGGAGAACGACTACAAGGACAAGATCCACAGCGTCAAGACCGAGCCCGGCTTCTTCCTCGCCCACTGGGGCGCCGACTGGCCGTCCGGCGGTCCGTTCCTCGCCCCGATCTTCGACGGCCGGCAGATCGTCAAGGACGGCGCGAACTTCAACACCGGCTTCCTCGACGACAAGTCCGTCAATGCCGAGATCGACGCGATCAACAAGCTGACGGACCTTGACGCCGCCGCCAAGCGGTGGGGCGCACTGGACCAGAAGATCGGCGAGCAGGCGCTGACCGTGCCGCTGTTCCACCCGGTCTACAAGCGGCTGTACGGCAGCGCCGTCAAGAACATCGTGATCAGCGACTGGACCGGTGTGCTGGACATCTCGCAGGTCTCGGTGAAGTAGCGCCGTGAGCGAGGCACTTGTCGCCTCCCAGGCCGCCGGGACGGGTACGCCCGTCCCGGCGGTTTCGGGGGCCCGTCAGTTCTGGCGGCGGCTGCGAGCGCAGCGCGCCGCCCTCGTCGCGGCGGCCGTCGTCGCGCTCCTGGTCCTGGTCGCGCTCGCCGCGCCGCTGCTGACGGCCCTGGAGGGCCAGGACCCGACCACCTACCATCCGTCCCTCATCGACTCCGCGCGCGGTGGCGTACCCGTCGGCTCCCTCGGGGGCATCAGCGGCGACCACTGGCTCGGCCTCGAGCCCCAGACCGGACGCGACCTCTTCGCCCGGCTCGTGTACGGGGCCCGGGTGTCGCTCGGCGTGGCGCTCGCCGCGACGCTGGTGCAGGTCCTCATCGCGGTCGTGGTGGGTATCGCGGCCGCGCTCGGCAACGGATGGGTCGATCAACTGTTGAGCCGGGCCACCGACGTCATCGTCGCCATGCCGCTGATGATCATGTCGCTGGCGCTGCTGGCGATCGTGCCCAGCAGCTTCCCGCGGCCCGTCCTCGTCGCGCTCGTCATCGGGCTGATCGCCTGGGGCTCACCCGCGAAGATCGTGCGCGCCCAGACGCTCACGCTCAAGCAGCTGGACTACGTCTCCGCCGCCCGGCTCAGCGGCTGGGGCACCTGGCGGATCGCCCGCCGCGAACTGCTGCCCGGGCTCGCCGCGCCCGTCATCACCTACTCCGCGCTCCTGGTGCCGCAGAACATCACCATCGAGGCGGCCCTGTCCTTCCTCGGCGTCGGTGTGAAGCCGCCGACCCCGTCCTGGGGGCAGATGCTCACCGCCGCCGACGTCTGGTACCAGGCCGCGCCGCAGTACCTGCTGCTCCCCGCGGGCGCGCTGTTCGTGACCGTCCTCGCGCTGACCGTCCTCGGCGACGGGGTGCGTACGGCCCTCGACCCGCGCGCGGCCTCGCGGCTGCGGGTCGGCACCGGCCGGAAGCGGGAGGCCAGGGCGGCTGCCGACGCGGGCGCTCCGGCGAAGGCCGATGTGGCCGCCCCGGCGCAGGCCGATGCGGGCGCCTCGGCGAACAAGGAGGCCAAGGCATGAGCGGCTTCACCGGCTTCGTACTGCGCCGCGGCCTCGGCGCCGTCGTCACCCTGCTCGCCATCTCGGTGATCGTCTACGTCGTCTTCTACGCCACCCCCGGCAACGTCGCCCAGATCACCTGCGGTCCGCGCTGCTCCCCGGAACAGGTCCATCAGGTCGCCGAGCAGCTGAAGCTCGACGATCCGCTGTACGTGCGTTACTGGCACTTCCTGGAAGGCATCGTCGTCGGCCAGGACTACTCGACCGGCACGTCGGTGCAGCACTGCTCGGCGCCCTGCCTCGGCCTGTCGTACCGGACCGACCAGCAGGTCACCCAGCTGATCTTGACGAAGCTTCCGGTCAGCCTGTCGCTCGTGTTCGGCGCCATGGTGCTGTGGCTGATCCTCGGGGTCGGCACCGGCGTGCTCTCCGCGTGGCGGCGCGGCCGGCTCACCGAACGGGTACTGACCGGCATCACCCTCGTGGGCGTCGCCACCCCCGTCTTCGTCATCGGGCTGATCCTGATGATCGTCGTCTGCGGACAGCTGGAACTGCTGCCCTTCCCGCAGTACGTCGCCTTCACCGACGACCCCGAGCAGTGGGCGTGGAACCTGCTGCTGCCATGGCTCTCGCTCGCCCTCATCGAGGCCGCCGCGTTCGCCCGCCTGACCCGGGCCGCGATGCTGGAGACGCTCGCCGAGGACCACGTACGGACCTTCCGGGCGTACGGCGTGGGGGAGCGGTCGATCATCGGACGGCACGCGCTGCGCGGGGCGTTGTCGCCGGTCATCGCGCTGAACGCCAACAACTTCGGCGCGCAGGTCGGCGGCGCCGTACTCACCGAGACGCTCTTCGGGCTGCCCGGCATCGGCCAGGATCTGGTGCACGCCGTGGCGGTCGTCGACCTGCCGGTGGTCGTCGGGATGGTCCTGGTGATCGGCTTCTTCGTGGTCCTGGCCAACGCCCTCGCGGACGTGCTGTACGCGGTGGCCGACCGACGGGTGGTGCTGTCGTGAGTCTTGTGGAAGTCACCGATCTCACGGTGGAGTTCGGGACGGTGCGCGCCGTGGACGGACTGTCGCTGCGCCTGGAGAAGGGCGCCGCGCTCGGCCTGGTCGGCGAGTCCGGCTCCGGCAAGTCGACCGTGGCGTCCGCCCTGCTGGGGCTGCACCGCGGTACGGGAGCGCGCGTCGGCGGCACCGTCAAGGTCGCCGGCACCGACGTACAGGAGGCCTCCGACGACGAACTGCGACGGCTGCGGGGCGGGAAGGCCGCCATGGTCTTCCAGGACCCGCTGTCGTCCCTCGACCCGTACTACGCCGTCGGCGACCAGATCGCCGAGGTGTACCGGGTGCACACGCGCGCGTTCCGGCGGGCCGCACGCGCGCGTGCCGTCGACGTACTGAACCGCGTCGGCATCGCGGACGCGGCCCGCCGCGCTCGCTCCCGCCCGCACGAGTTCAGCGGCGGCATGCGCCAGCGGGCCCTGATCGCCATGGCGCTGGCCTGCGAACCCGACCTGCTGATCGCCGACGAACCGACGACCGCCCTGGACGTGACCGTCCAGGCCCAGATCCTCGACCTGCTGCACACGCTGCGCGAGGAGACCGGGATGGGGCTGCTGCTCGTCACGCACGACGTCGGTGTCGCCGCCGAGAGCGTCGACGACGTCCTCGTCATGCGGCACGGGCGCGCGGTCGAGCACGGGGCGGCCGCCACGCTGCTGGGGGCGCCGGAACACGCGTACACGCGGGAACTGCTGGGCGCGGTGCCGCGCGTGGACGTGCCGCGTGCCACCGCCGGCGCCGGGGCACAGCCGGCGGAGGTCGTTCTCGAAGCGGTGGGCATGCGGCGCGAGTTCGGGCGCGGAAAGGGGGCGTTCGCCGCGGTCGACGACGTGTCCGTCGAGATCCGGCGGGGCGAGACCCTAGGCATCGTGGGCGAGAGCGGCAGCGGCAAGACGACGCTCGGACGGATGCTGGTCGGGCTCCTCGAGCCGACGGCCGGAGAGGTCCGTCACGACGGCCGCGTGCTGTCCGGGGTGAACCCGGCCGTGCAGATGGTCTTCCAGGACCCCGTCTCCTCCCTCAACCCCCGGCGCAGCGTGGGCGAGTCGATCGCCGACCCGCTGCGGGCCCGTGGGGAACGCGACGAGGGGCGCATCCGGGAGCGCGTGGGGGAGCTGCTGGAGCGCGTGGGACTCGATCCGGCGCACTACGACCGCTATCCGCACGAGTTCAGCGGCGGACAGCGCCAGCGCGTCGGCATCGCACGGGCGCTCGCCGCAGACCCGCGCGCCATCGTGTGCGACGAGCCGGTCTCGGCGCTCGACGTCACCACGCAGGCCCAGGTGGTCGCCCTGCTCGGCGAGTTGCAGCGGGAACTGGGGCTCGCGCTGGTCTTCGTGGCACACGATCTGGCGGTCGTACGCCAGGTCAGCGACCGGGTCGCGGTGATGCGGCGCGGGCGGATCGTCGAGTACGGCCCGGCCGACGAGGTGTACGAGTCGCCCCGGGACCCCTACACCCAGCAGCTGTTGGCCGCCGTCCCCGCCCTGGACCCGGCGGTCGCGGCCGAGCGGCGCAGCGCCCGCCGAGAGCTGGCCTCCGCATGACGATCTGTAACTCCTTGATCCCCTAGCGGGACCGAACGCGGCCCGCGCGGGAAAGTTACGAGCGTTCACCCCTTTTGGTGGTGCGATGGACAACCGTCCGTCGCACCACCGCCATGTCCGCGTACCTTCGTCCCGCTGCGAGCCGCCGGGTCAACGGCGGCTCCCCATACGGGAGATCGGGGGTGCACTCGTGCGCATCGGACTGCTTACGGAGGGTGGGTATCCGTATGTGAGCGGTGACGCCAGGCTGTGGTGCGACCGGCTCGTGCGCGGGCTTGAGCAGCACGAGTTCGACATCTACGCGCTCAGCCGCAGCGAGCAGCAGGAGGACGAGGGCTGGATCCAGCTGCCGCCGCAGGTCAGCCGGGTGCGGACCGCACCCTTGTGGACGGCCGAGGACGACGGGGTCGGCCACGGGCGCCGGGCGCGCCGGAGGTTCGCCGAGGCGTACGGGGAGCTGGCGGCGGCGGTCTGCGCGGTGGAGGAGCCGGGTGGGTCCGGGGGGCCGGGGGCGTTCCGCGGGGCCGTCGGAGCCGCTGCCGGGCCCGCGGCTGGATGGGACGTCGGAGGGGGCGCCGGCGTTGCCGTCGGAGATGTCCTCGGAGATGTCGGTGGAGGTGCCGTCGGGCCTGAGGCGGACCGTTTCGGCAACGCCCTGTACGCGCTTGCCGAACTCGCCCGCGACGAGGGCGGACTGGTCGGCGCGCTGCGTTCCGAGACCGCCGTACGCGCGCTGGAGCGGGCCTGCCGCGCCCGCGGGGCACTGCGCGAGGCGCGGGCGGCGCGCGTACCCGATCTTCTCGACGTGGCCGCGCGTCTGGAACGCGCCCTGCGCCCCCTCTCCCTCGACTGGTACGAGGACGACGGGCTCGGCTCGGTGGACCTGTGTCACGCGGCGGCCGGCGGTGCGGCCGCCCTGCCCGGACTCCTCGCCCGGCACTTAGCCGGCGTACCGCTGCTGGTCACGGAGTACGGCGTGCAACTGCGGGCGCACTACCTGGCCTCGGGCGGCGAGTCCGCTCCCGTACGCGCGCTGCTCGCCGCGTTCCACGGCCGGCTGGCGGCGGAGGTCTACCGCCAGGCCGCCTGCATCACCCCCGGCAACACGCACGCCCGGCGCTGGCAGGAGCGGTGCGGTGCCGACCGGGCCAAGCTGCGCACGGTCTACCCGGGCATGGAGGCGTCCCGGTTCGCCGAGGTCGGCGAGTCCACCGGGTGCGGCGACCCGGACACGCTGGTCTGGGTCGGCCGCATCGAACCGGCCAAGGACCTGATCTCCCTCCTCCACGCCTTCGCGGAGATCCGCAGACAGGCGCCCAAGACCCGGCTGCGCATCGTCGGCACGGCGGCGGGCGCCGAGGGCGTCGCCTATCTCGGGCACTGCCGGACCCTGGCCGCGCAGCTCTTCCCCGACGAGGCGGAGTGCGCGCACGCCGTCGGCGACAACCCGGTGTCCTTCGAGGAGATCGGCGGCCCGGAGGTGCCCGACCTCGCGGAGGCCTACGCGGCCGGGGCGGTCGTCGTCCTGTCGAGCGTCGTCGAGGGCTTCCCGATCAGCCTGGTCGAGGCCATGTTCTGCGGACGCGCCACGGTCTCCACCGATGTGGGCGCGGTCGTCGAGGTCATCGGCGGTACGGGCCTCGTGGTGCCGCCGCGCAATCCGCGGGCGCTCGCCGAGGCGTGCGTGACGCTGCTGCGTGACCCCGAGCGCCGTGAGCGCCTGGGAGCGGCGGCCCGCGCCCGCGCGCTCGAACTGTTCACCGTCGAGCAGAACGTCGCGGCATTTCACGGCATTTACCTGGAGATCGTCTCGCACTCGCCGGTGCGGAGGGTGTTCGTGGACGACACGGGGGAGCCGCTGCCGTTCGGCGTGCCGGCCGAGGCGCACGTCCCGGGGCGGTGGACCGAGGTGAGCCTCCTGGCCGGTGGTCGGCCGCGGTGGACGGCGGGAGCGGACGCGCCGGGGGCGCCGGTGAGGGGGACGACTCCGGTGCGGGCCACTCCGTTACCTGCTGTGGCTTCCGCTTGTCCTGTGCCTGCTGCGCCTGGTGTGTCTGCCGTGCCTGCCGCGTCTTCCGGGCCTCAGGAGCCGGTTGTGGCGGGGGAGGGGGCGCGATGAGCGGCCTGGGCGAACTGGACCGCCCCGGCACACCGGGCAGCCCCGGGGCGGGGGATGCACGGTCGCAGGAGTGGCCGGCGGGGGAGGGGACGGAGGCGGGAGCGGGCGCGGATCCGGATCCGGGTGCTGGTGCTGGTGTCGGCCCGGGTGCCGGGCGCAAGGTGTCCGCTCGTCGTGGTGGCGCGGATCCCGTCAAGGCGCTGATGCACCGGCACCGAGAGCTCTGCGAGCGGGCCGTCGATCCCCTGGAGATCGCGGCCGGCCTCGAGGCGCACGGAGTCACCGACCGGACCGCCGCCCGCTTCCGGCACCGGGATGTGTTCTCCCTCGCCGAGGAGATGTACGCGCGCGTGCCGCGCGACGCCGAGCCTGCGCCGCAGCCCGTCGCCGCCGGCCCGCGCGCCGAGGGCGGCGCATGGGCCGTGCTCGCCCTGCTGCCGGGCACCCTCTGCGCGGCGACCGTCGTCGGACTGCGGCTCACCGAGGGACGGCCACGCCTCGCCGTGGCCGCCGCCGGCGCCCTCGCCGTGGCGATCGGGCTGCGCGCGGCCCTCGGCCGGGGCCCGCTGCACGCCCCCTCCCACCACACGACGGGCGCCACGCGCGCGTGGACGTGCTGGCTGCTCGCGTACGCCCTCCTCGGCGACGGGCTCCTGAGCGCCGGGCTGGAAGGCGGCCCCGACGGCCCCTGGCCCCTGGCCACCGCTCCCGTGCTCGCCCTCGCCCTGGCCTGCGCCCCCGCCGCCTGGTGCGCCCGCCTCTTCGCCGTACGCGCCCGCCGCCGGCTGACCGCCAGCCGTGGTCTGGAGGAGTTCGCGGCCTCCGCCAAGCCGCTGCTGCTCGGGACATTCGTCCTGTTCCTCTGCTCGCTCGGCGCGCTGCTCGCGCTGTGCGCCGCCCTGCTGGACGAGAGCGCCGACTACCCGGGAGCAGGCACCCTCGGCGCGCTGCTCCTGCTCGCCCGACTGCTCACCGCACGCGGCTTCACCCACGCCCCGGCGGTCGTGCTCGGCGTCGCCGCGGCGGCCGAGGCGACCGCCCTGGCCGCGGTCTTCGCGGGCCGCCTCCCCGGCTGCTCGTATCTGGCCACGCCCGTCGACACGGTCGTCGGCGCCTGGGGACCGGGCGCCGTCCCGACCCTCGTCTGCGGTGCCGCCGCCCTGAGCCTGCTGATCCACACGACCCGCACCCTGACCCGGGCCTCGGCGCACGCCCTGCCGCCCGGACCACCCTGAGCCCCGGCCCATGGCAACGCCTCACCGCAGGCACGTCATGAACCGGAAACGCGCTCGAAGCGGCCGGCAACCGCTCCTGGCGCCCCTCTCTCCCGCGGGGCCGACATCGCGGGCCACCTCATCACCCACGGCACCACCTCTGAAGGAGAACCCCAAATGATCACCTCCCGAACCGGAGAATCCGCCCCGGGAGCCGCCCGATGAGGGTCCTGCTGATCGGAGCCAACGGATACCTCGGCCGCTTCGTCGCCGACCGGCTGCTCGCCGACCCGGCCGTGCAGCTCACCGCGCTCGGCCGCGGCGACGACGCCGACGTACGCTTCGACCTCGCCTCCGGCAGCCCCGGCGCGCTCACCCGCTTCCTGGACGCCGTGCACCCCGGAGTCGTCGTCAACTGTGCCGGAGCCACCCGCGGGGGTGCCCGCGAACTCACCCGGCACAACACCGTCGCCGTCGCCACCGTCTGCGAGGCCCTGCGCCGCAGCGGCTGCGGCGCCCGCCTCGTGCAGATCGGCTGCGGTGCCGAATACGGCCCCAGCCAGCCCGGCTCCTCCACGGCTGAGGACGCCGTGCCGCGCCCCGGCGGCCCGTACGGCGTCAGCAAGCTCGCCGCCACCGAACTCGTCCTCGGCTCCGGCCTGGACGCCGTCGTCCTACGCGTGTTCTCGCCCGCCGGGCCCGGCACCCCGGCCGGCTCCCCGCTCGGCCGCCTGGCCGAGGCCATGCGCCGCGCGATGCAGTCCGGCGACGGTGAGCTGAAGCTCGGCGGACTCGGCGTCCAGCGCGACTTCATCGATGTCCGCGACGTCGCCCGCGCCGTCCACGCCGCCTCCCTCTCCGCCGCGCAGGGGGTGATCAACATCGGTTCCGGCCGTGCCGTACGGCTGCGCGACGCGGCCGCCGTCCTCGCCCGCGTGGCCGGCTACGGCGGTGCCCTGCACGAACTCGACGGCCCGCACATCCCCGTACGGCCCTCCATCGGCCACCCCCGCCCCGAACCCGACCACGCGGCCCCGGCCGCCTACCCCTACCCGGACGGCTGCGGCAGCTGGCAGCAGGCCGATGTGCGCACCGCACGCGACCGGCTCGGCTGGCGGCCCCGGATCAACCTCGAGGAGTCCCTGGCCGACATCTGGATGGAGGCGGCATGTCGTATCTGACCAGCAGCGCAACGGGCACCGCGAGCACCGACTTAGGCCTCGGCTTCGGCATCCCCGGCTATGCGCACCCCCTCGTCGCCCCCATGGAATGGGGCGAGCTGGCCCGCCCCGGCACCCCCCTGCACTGGGTCGTCCTGAATGTGAGCGGCGGCCCCGGCGCCCGGCCCGACCCGCACTGCCTGGAGGCCGTCGGCCGACTGCGCAACGCGGGCGTCCGCGTCCTCGGCCACCTGGACACCACCTACGGCGTACGCACCTTCGGTGAGCTGATCTCCGACGCGCACCGGTATCTCGACTGGTACCAGACCGGGGGCTTCTTCCTGAGCCGCTGCCCCACCGAACGCGCCGCGCTCCCCGAGATCCGCCGCACGGTCGCCACCTTGCGCGGACTCCTCGGTGGCAGCCACATCGTCCTCGGCCACGGCACCCACCCGTTCCCCGGCTATGCCGAGAGCGCGGACCAGCTGGTCACCTTCTCCGGCCCCTGGAGCGACTACCGCTGGTCGCAGGTGGCCGAGTGGACCGCCGACTACCCACCCGAGCGCTTCTGCCACTTCGTGCACGGTGTCCCGCGCGGACATCTCGACGAGGCACTGCGCATCGCCCGCTGGCAGGGCGCCTCGACGATCTACTTCACCGACCGCACCGATCGTGGCGGCCGCGACGATCCCTGGGAGACCATGCCCGGCTACTGGGACGAAATCGTCTCGCGGATCGGAACGGGTGTCTCGGAATGAAGAAGGGCGTGGCAGTGTTACGGGGAGAACAACTGTAGTGATTGACCGACCAACGGAGCCCCCGTGTCGCTGCCACCCCTGGTCGAGCCGGCTGCCGAGCTCACCGTAGACGAGGTCCGCAGGTACTCCCGCCACCTGATCATCCCCGATGTGGGCATGGACGGGCAGAAGCGGCTGAAGAACGCCAAGGTGCTCTGTGTGGGCGCCGGCGGCCTCGGATCGCCGGCGCTGATGTACCTGGCCGCCGCCGGCGTGGGCACGCTCGGCATCGTGGAGTTCGATGAGGTCGACGAGTCGAACCTGCAGCGCCAGATCATCCACAGCCAGTCGGACATCGGCCGCTCCAAGGCCCAGTCGGCGAAGGACTCCGTCCTCGGCATCAACCCCTATGTGAACGTGATCCTTCACGAAGAGCGGCTCGAGGCCGAGAACGTGATGGACATCTTCAGCCAGTACGACCTGATCGTCGACGGCACGGACAACTTCGCGACCCGTTACCTGGTCAACGACGCGTGTGTGCTGCTCAACAAGCCGTACGTATGGGGCTCGATCTACCGCTTCGACGGCCAGGCCTCGGTCTTCTGGTCCGAGCACGGTCCCTGCTACCGCTGCCTCTACCCGGAGCCCCCGCCGCCGGGCATGGTCCCCTCGTGCGCCGAGGGCGGCGTCCTGGGCGTGCTGTGCGCGTCCATCGGTTCCATCCAGGTCAACGAGGCCATCAAGCTCCTCGCGGGCATCGGTGAGCCGCTGGTCGGCCGCCTGATGATCTACGACGCCCTGGAGATGCAGTACCGCCAGGTCAAGGTCCGCAAGGACCCGGACTGCGCGGTCTGCGGCGAGAACCCCACCGTCACCGAGCTCATCGACTACGAGGCCTTCTGCGGCGTCGTGTCCGAGGAGGCCCAGGAGGCGGCCGCCGGCTCGACGATCACTCCCAAGCAGCTCAAGGAGTGGATCGACGACGGCGAGAACATCGAGATCATCGACGTCCGTGAGATCAACGAGTACGAGATCGTCTCGATCCCGGGCGCCAAGCTGATCCCGAAGAACGAGTTCCTCATGGGCACCGCCCTCGAGGCCCTGCCGCAGGACAAGAAGATCGTCCTGCACTGCAAGACGGGTGTCCGCAGTGCGGAAGTCCTCGCCGTCCTGAAGTCGGCGGGCTTCTCGGACGCCGTCCACGTGGGCGGCGGCGTGATCGGCTGGGTCAACCAGATCGAGCCGAACAAGCCGGTGTACTAGGCGCACGTCCTTTCCGGAGGGGCTCGGCACCACGTGTGCCGGGCCCCTTTCCGTCGCCCGGGCTACGAACAGACCTTGCCGTCCTTCGGCACCGTCCCGTTCAGCAGGTAGCTGTCCACCGTCGAGTCGACGCAGTCGCTCCCACTCCCGTACGCCCCATGGCCCTCGCCCTTCCAGGTGAGCTCCACACCGACGTCCTTGCCCAGTTCGTCCGCCATCTTGCGGGCACCCTCGTACGGCGTCGCCGGGTCCCCGGTGTTGCCGATCACCAGGACGGGCTCCGCCCCGGGCGCGCTGACCTCCGGATTGTCGTACTGACCGGACACCGGCCAGTTGTGGCACCAGCCCGCCGTGTCCCAGCCCATGTAGTCGCCGAAGACGGGCGAGATCTTCTCGAACTCCGGCAGCCGCTTCTTCGTCTCCTCGGGCGTCGGGCGCTGCCTGTCGTCCAGGCACGATATGACCCGTTGCGAGTGGGTCGTCGTGCCGTAGTGCCCCGACGCGTCCCGGTCGTTGTAGCTGTCGGCCTGCAACAGCAGCTCCGAACCGTCCCCGCCCTCGGCCGCCTTGAGAGCGCTGGTGAGCACGGGCCAGCTCTGCTCGCTGTAGAGCGGCAGCACGATCCCGGTGACCGCCAGCGTCTGTGTGAGCTTGCGGCCGGACGACGTCGGCAGGGGCTTGGCGTCGATTCGCTTCAGCAGGTCCACGATCTTCTGGGAGCCCTGCTTCGGATCCTGGCCTGTCGCTTTGAGGTAGTCGTCCAACGCGCGCTGGAAGCCGCGGGTCTGGTTCTTGGCGTGGCCGACCGTGTCCGCGCTCGGATCGACGACCGCGTCCAGCGCCAGACGCCCCACGTTCTTCGGGAACAGGTGGGCGTAGACCCCGCCCAGTTCGGTGCCGTACGAGATGCCGAAGTAGTGCATCTTCCGGTCACCGAGCACCTGGCGCATCAGGTCCATGTCGCGCGCGGTGTCGGTCGTCGAGACGTGCGACATCAGCTTTCCGGCGGCCTTCTCGCACCCCTTGCCGAAATCGGCGGAGTCCTTCAGATACGCCTGCTGTTCGGTCGAGTCGTCCGGGGTCGAGTCGACCGACTCGGCAGCCTGGATCGCCCGGTCACTGCGGCAGCGCACGCCCTCGCTGGCGGCGACCCCACGCGGGTCCCAGCTCACGAGGTCATAGCGCTCGTGCAGTTTCGAGACCGTGGTCGCGTACGACGGCAGGTAGGAGACGCCGCTGGCGCCGGGGCCGCCGAAGTTGAACAGCAGCGAGCCGATGCGCCGGCCGCCCGTCGCCTTGGAGCGGATCAGCGCAAGTCCGATCGTCTCGCCGTCCGGCTTCGCGTAATCCAGCGGCACTTTGAGCGTCGCGCACTGCCAGTCGCCGCCCGGCGCGGGCGAGTCCGAGGTGGCCTTGCAGCGGCCCCAGCCGAGCTTCTGTGAGGTGAGCGAGGCGGGCAGCTGCGACGGCGTACCGGACGGCGACGAGGACGTCGACGAGTCGGCCGACCGATCGGCTTCGCCTGTCTCCTTGCCGTCGTCGGACGAGCCGCCGCCACAGCCGGCCACCAGCAACGCAGCGGCGGCCAGAGCCGTCCACCGTGCGATACGCGCCATGAGTACTTCCCCCGTTCCGAGTCGTCCGCCGGACGTGGCGGATGACACTCAGGCCATAGTAGGCGGGCTGCGGTGAGCGACCACCGCAGCCTGTGGATAACCTTTTTACCTGCGGTTTCTTATGAGCAGACAGTGTTGGCCGCCGGTACCTTCCCGTCCAGCAGATAGCCGTCCACCGCGCTCTGCACGCACTTGTTCTTGCTGTCGTACGCGCCGTGCCCTTGGCCCTTGTACGTCATCTCGACGCCGACGCCCTTGCCCAGCGCGTCCACCATCTTCTTCGCACCCTCGTACGGCGTGGCCGGGTCGCCGGTGTTCCCGACGACGAGGATCGGCGCGGCACCGGGCGCGCTCACGTCGGGATGGTCCGCGGCGCCCGCCACCGACCAGTCGGTACAGCTGAGCAGGCCCCAGGCCAGATAGTCGCCGAACAGCGGGGAGGCGGCCTTGAACTGCGGAAGCTTCGCCTGAACGTCGGCGGTGGTGTAACGCGGCTTGTCGTCCGCGCAGTTGATCGAGACGTTCGCCGCGACGAGATTGCTGTACTGCCCGTTCGCATTGCGCCCGTTCATCGAGTCGGACAGCAGCATCAGCACCTTGCCGTCGCCGTCGTACGCCTGCTCGAGCCCTTCGGTGAGGTACTCCCAGAAGTCCTTCGAGTACAGGGCCTGCGCGATGCCGCTGGTCGCGGCGGTCTGGGTCAGCTCGCGCGGGAAGACCCCCGGGATCGGCTTGCTGTCCAGGTCCTTGAGCAGTGTGGCGATCCGGTCCTTGACGTCCTGCGCGGTGTCGCCGATCGGGCAGTCCGTGGTCTTGGAGGTGCAGTCCTCGGCGAAATTGTCGAGCGCGAGCTGGAAGCCCTCAGCCTGTCCCAGCGAGCCCTGTTCCGGGTTCTGGGTCGGGTCGACGACCGCGTCGAAGACGGCCCGCCCGACGCTCTTGGGGAACAAGTGGGCGTAGACGCCGCCGAGCTCGGTGCCGTAGGAGATCCCGAAGTAGTGCAGTTTGGTGTCGCCGAGCACCTGGCGCATCAGATTCATGTCACGGGCCGCGTCGGTGGTGCGGACATGCGGCAGGATCCTGCTGGAGTGCTTTTCACAGGCCGAGTTGAAGGTCTTGGTGTTGGCCAGGAGATTCTTCTGCTCGGCCGTGTCGTCGGGCGTCGCGTCCTGCTGGAAGTACTCGTCGAGTTGTGCGTCGTCCTCGCACTTCACGCCGGCGCTGCGGCCGACCCCGCGCGGGTCGAAGCTCACCAGGTCGTAGCGGGTGCGCAGCTTTTCGTAGTCCTTGCCGAAGGCGGGCAGCGAGGCGACGCCGGAGCCGCCCGGGCCGCCGAAGTTGAAGATGAGCGAGCCGATCCGCTTGCTCTGTTCCCCGCTTGTCTTCGCCCGGATGAGCGCGATGTCGATGGTGTCGCCCCTGGGCTTGGCCCAGTCGAGCGGCGCCTTCATCGTCGCGCACTGCCACTCGTCGCCGTCCGGCAGCGGCGAGGGAGCGTTGCCGCCGCCCTCGGACTCGGACGGCGCCGGGCAGTCCTTCCAGCTCAGCTTCTGGCCCGACAGGTCCTCGTCCTTGGTGTCGTTGTCGTGGCTGCAACCCGTCACCGAAGAGGACAGCAGGACGGCGGTGGCGGTCAGGACGGCGGCGCGCAGCCGGGGAGGGTTCGGCATGATCCCATCCTGAGGTCGCGCGAGGTGGGCCGCTCGGGGCGCGGGCCGTACGAGGTACGCCAGGCCGGCTACAGGGCGCCCTTGCGTGTCAGATGGTTGAAGAAGAGCCAGCCCGGCAGCACCGGCAGCCACAGCGTCAGGAGCCGGTACAGCAGCACGGCGGGCGCCGCGACCTCCTTGGGAAGCCCCACCGCGATCAGGCCGACCGTGAGGGTCGCCTCGACCGCGCCCACACCGCCGGGGGTCGGCGCCGCCGAACCGAGCGCGTTGCCGGCGAGGAAGACGACCGCGACGCTGGCGAGGCTCAGCGTGGTGGTCTCCTCGTGCCCGAACGCCCGGATCGAGGCGTCCAGGCACATCACGAAGCAGGCGGTGAGCAGCAGCATGCCGCCGATGCCGGTGACCAGCTTCTGCGGCCGCTGCAGCACGTCGAGCATGCGCGGCACGACACCGGCGAACAGCGACCTCACGCGCGTGACGACGAATTTCCGCAGGAACGGCACCGAGGTCACCACGAGTACGAGCACCGCGACCGTCAGCAGACCCGCGATGACCGTCCGCGACGGCGACAGGGACGGTGTCTTCTCGGTGCCGGTCAGATAGCCGAAGGACAGCAGCATCAGGATGTGGCAGCCGAGCCCGAACAGCTGGGAGGCGCCGACACTGGCCACCGCGAGCCCCGGCCGCACCCCCGCACGCTGCAGGAAGCGCGTGTTCAGGGCGACGCCGCCGACCGCGGCCGGCGCCACGATCTTCACGAACGACCCGGCGACCTGCGCCGCCACGGTCCGCAGGAACGGCACCCGTTCCGGTACGAAGCCGAGCAGGCTCATCGCGGCGGCGAAGTAGCTCAGCGCCGAGAAGAGGACGGCCGCGGCGACCCAGCCCCACTCGGCGTTGCTGAAGAGCGTGCCGAACTCGATATGGGTGAGCTGCGTGAGCAGGAAGTACGCGCCGATGGCACCGGCGATGAAACTGATCAGCGTGCGCGGCCGCACCCGCTCCAGACGGGCCGGCTCGACCGGGGCCTGCGGCCGGATCCGCAGCACCTGATGGCGGATCTGGGTGAGCAGATCCTCCTCGCGGGCCTCGTCCAGGGCCTCGTCTATCGCCCGCTTCTCCGCCCGCTGTTCGGCGCGTACGGCCTTCTTGTCGGCCTTCTTGTCGGGCTTGGTGAGTACGACGGGACCGGCGTCCTGCTGCGCCTCCTCCAGGCGGGCCAGCTTGGACTGCCGGGACGCCTCCAGTACGGCCTCGCGTTCGCGCTGCGACCGCTCCCGGGCCAGTCTGCGCAGCGTCGCGCGCGTGGAGCGCGTCAGCGCGATCGGCTGGAGCAGCGGCAGACAGTCGGCGACCGCGTCGGGGCCGAGCACGCCGACCGCCGACGCCACCGAGCGCTCCGCGCCCACGCGCAGGCCGAGCGTGGCCAGGAGCTGGGCGATGTCCATGCGCAGCACCAGATCGCCGGCCGCGATCTCGCCGCCCCGCAGATCGGTCAGGATGACCATGCCGGAACGATCCACCACGATCGCGTCGCCCGCGAGCCTGCGGTGCGCGATCCGCCGTGACTGCAACGCTCGCACCTGCTGCCAGGTCTCGCGCAGCAGTTCGTCGGTGATCTCCGCGTCGTCCAGCGAGTCCAGGGTGCGACCACCGGTGTGCTCATAGACGAGCATGACGGCGTCGGGGCCGAGTTCGGAGGTCGCGATCAGCTTGGGCGCGTTGGCTCCGGCGGCGATGGCCGCGTACGCGAGGAGCGCCTCCTGTTCCAGCGCCTGGCGCAGCGACTGGAGGCTGCGGCGGGTGGTGATCCCGCGCAGCGTCAGCCGCCGCCACACGCGGTAGAAGAAGCCCTGTGCCTGCTGCTCGCGGTCGACCACCGTGACGTCCAGTGGCGGCCCGTCCTCCAGGGTGACGAAGTAGCGTCGGCCGCGGTCGCCGTTCTCCGTCGTGTCCGGCGCCTCCTCGCGGGCCGCGCTCACGGGGTGGAAGCCCACGGTCCGCAAGCCGGCCATCAGCGTCCGCCCCGTGGGGCGCACGTTCGGCGAGCCGACCGCGTACAGCGTTCCGTACGCGACGCTCCAGCCGATCAGCACGGTCAGGATGATCGAGAACGGCGTGGTGTAGCCGGTGACGAGCATCGAGAAGGCGTCGAGGAGCAGCACCACCCACAGCACTGCCCGCCAGCGCGGTCTGCGCGACATGCCGACGGCCGTCATGTAGGCGATGACCGGCGCGAGATAGCCGTGCACCGGGTCGGTGAGGGCGTGGATGTCGCCGGGCGAGGGCTGGGTGAGCGCTTCCTGGATGGAGTCCGGAGCCGCCCTGGCGACCCAGAGGTCCGTGGCGAGTGTCACTCCGTGGGCGAGCACGGCGGCCAGAACGCCGTCCGCGATGCGCAGTCCGTCCCGTTTGATCAGCCGTTCGATCGCGAAGGCGACCGGCACCAGGAGGATCGCGATGCTCGACACCAGCCCCGCGATCTTGATCAGCAGGTCGGGTGCCTGTCCGGTGCCCTTGTTGATGTCCTGTTCCAGGCCCGAGGTGGTGCCGTGCGCGAACGCGGCGACCGCGAGCAGCACGGCGATCGCGAGGACGCCCACCAGCAGGCGCATCAGGTCGGAGGGCCGGTGCACGCGCGCGGGAAGCAGCGGTTCGTCGCCCTCGACTTCTTCGTTGTGGGCGTCGTCGGCGCGGTCGGCGTCCGGCTCGGCCCGCTGCTCCTCGCTCACAGCTTGCCGCTTCTCGTCTCCGTGCGACTCGGGAGCCGCTTCTCCGTGCGACTCGGGAGCCGCTTCTTCGTGCTGCTCGGGGGATGCTTCCTGGTGCTGCTGCGGGGCTGCTGCTTCCTGCGGTTTCGGGCCCTCCTCGTGCGGCGTGGGGGCCGCGTCGGCGGTGTCGGGGCGCGACGAGACCCCAGAGGTGCCCTCCGCGTCATCGGGGTGCACACCCTGCTGTTTCATCGTCTCTTCTTGGTCTCGTATCACCAGTCACCGCCCGCACGATGGTGGCATGCCCGCCCGACACACGGGGGCATCAGGGTGCAAATGCGGGGGCGCACAGTCTGCCCGAAGCCTCGCCCGGGGGCGAGGGATACGCACGGTCGCCGTCGCGTCACATTGTCGGTGGGGTGGGGCAGGATGAGGCGGATGAGCGAGGAGAGCCTTCCGGCGGACGCCCTGCCGGAGTACGCGGAGCGGGTCCTTGACGTCGCCGAGCGGATCCCGCCCGGGCGCGTGATGACGTACGGGGACGTCGCCGAGTGGCTGGAAGAGGGAGGCCCGCGCCAGGTCGGCCGGGTGATGGCCCTCTACGGAGGAGCGGTTCCGTGGTGGCGCGTCATACGCGCGGACGGCGTGCTGCTCCCGGGCCACGAACTCAGGGCCCTCGGCCACTACCGCGCCGAGGGCACACCTCTGAAGGAGGCGAGCAGAGCCTCCGAAGGCCATCTGCCACGCGTCGACATGAAGCGGGCGCGATGGGACGGCGACGAGCGCGCGGAGGGCCACGTCTGACAGTTTCTGCCATCGGACCGCACCAGGGGTGACCTGTGGTCCACATGGGGGAAGCAGGGCACGGGCAGGCGATGCCGTACGTTCGTGGAGCGGGGGACGCCTGCGGCACGAGTGTCCCGACGGAGTGTCCGGAACAAGGGGAAGCCCTGCTTCCGCGGCATTCACCGGCGTAGCGTCGACGGCGCGCACCCCGTTCATCTCGCGGACACCGCTCTGCACGCGCGGCAGCCCGCCCACCAGTACGACCACCAGGACCGGCGAACCACGTGAGCTCCTCTTCCTCCACCAGGCGCCTTGTGCATCCCCGGATGCGACAGGGGAGCCGTGGCGCTTACCGACTGGTGCGTACCCCGTTGGCCCGGGTGGATCCCCCCCGTCTTGACGCAAACCAGCGCGCGGTGGTTGACCACACGTCCGGTCCGCTGCTGGTTCTCGCAGGTCCGGGAACCGGCAAGACGACCACGCTCGTGGAGTCGGTGGCCGCGCGGATCGCCCGTGGCGGGGACCCGGAGCGGGTCCTGGTGCTGACGTTCAGCCGCAAGGCCGCCGTCGAGCTGCGCGACCGTATGGCGCTGCGCATGGGTGCGGCGCGCGCTCCGCAGGCCACCACCTTCCACTCGTTCTGCTATGCCCTGGTCCGCGCCCACCAGGACGTCGGGCTGTTCGTGGAGCCTCTGCGGCTCCTGTCGGGCCCCGAGCAGGACGTGGCGGTGCGCGGGCTCCTCGCCGGACAGCCCGACCTGGAGCGGCTCGGCCTCGCGCACGTGCGCTGGCCGGACGAACTGCGCGCCTGCCTCACCACCCGGGGCTTCGCCGACGAGGTCCGTGCGGTACTGGCCCGCAGCCGCGAACTCGGACTGAGCCCGGGCGCCCTGCGCAGTTTCGCCGCGCGCATCGGCCGTCCCGACTGGATGGCCGCGTCCGCCTTCCTGGCCGAGTACCTCGACGTACTCGACCTCCAGGGAGTCCTCGACTACGCGGAACTCGTCCACCGCGCCGTCCTCCTCGCCCGGCGGCCGGGCGTCGCCGAGCGGCTGGCCGCGCACTACGACGCCGTCTACGTGGACGAGTACCAGGACACCGATCCGGCCCAGGCAAGGCTGCTGCACGCCCTCGCCGGCAGCGGCCGGACCCTGGTGGCCTTCGGCGACCCCGACCAGTCGATCTACACATTCCGGGGCGCCGACGTGAACGGCATCCTGGACTTCCCCGACGCCTTCCCGCGCGCGGACGGAAGGCCGGCGCCGGTCGAGGTCCTCAGGACGTCCCGCCGCTCGGGCGCCGGCCTGCTGGCCGCGACCCGGCTGCTGACCCAGCGCATGCCCCTGAACCGTCTCCCGGCGGAGAAAGTACGCGCCCACCGTGAGCTCGCGCCGGTACGGGACGGAGGCCACGCCGAGGTCTACACGTACCCCACGCCCGGTACGGAGCTGGACAACATCGCGGACGTCCTGCGCCGGGCACACCTGGAGGACGGCGTGCCGTGGGGCGAGATGGCGGTCCTGGTGCGCGCCGGCTCCCGTACGATCCCGACGGTCCGCCGCGCCCTGACGGCGGCCGGGGTCCCCCTGGACATCGACGGCAACGACCTGCCGCTGCGTCACGAACCGGCGGTGACGCCCTTGCTGACGGCGCTCAAGGCGGTGGCGGAGGCGGAGGCGGATGCCTCCGGCACGGACGCCTCCGGCACGCACGCCGAATCGTCCGGACCCGCCGGACCCGCCGCGTCCCCTGAACCCGCTGGATCGGCTGAGCCCGTTGAGCCCGCGCGGGAAAGCTCCTGGCTCGACACCGAGACCGCTCTCACCCTGCTCGCCTCTCCCCTCGCCGGCATGGACGCCGCCGACCTGCGGAGGCTCGGCCGCGCCCTGCGCGAGGAGGAGCGGGCGGCCGGCAACCACGTACCGCCGCCCTCCGACGAACTGCTGGCACGCGCGCTGGCCGAGCCGGAACGGCTGGTCGCGCACGACCCGGCGTACGCGCGCGGAGCCCAGCGCCTCGGCGTGCTGCTGCGCAAGGCCCGCGAGCGCCTCGCGGGCGGGCGGGCACGGCGGAGGAGAGCCCTCTGGGAGCTGTGGGACGGCACGCCCTGGCCCCAGCGCCTGGCGCGGGCCGCCCGGCGCGGCGGCGCGGCAGGGCGCAACGCCGACCGCGACCTCGACGCCGTGTGCGCCCTGTTCGCGACCGCGGCCCGCGCCGAGGAGCGCACCGGCGGCCGTGGCGCGCTCAACTTCCTGGAGGAGATCGACGCCCAGGACATCGCAGCCGACACCCTCACCCGCAGGGCCGTGCGCCCCGATGCCGTACGCCTGATGACCGCGCACCGTTCCAAGGGCCTGGAGTGGCGCCTGGTCGTCGTCGCGGGCGTCCAGGAGGGCCTGTGGCCGGACCTGCGCCGCCGTGGCTCCCTCCTGGAGGCTGACCGCATCGGGCGCGACGGCCTGGCCGAGCCGCTCACCCCGGGCGCCCTCCTGGCGGAGGAGCGACGCCTGTTCTACGTGGCCGCCACACGCGCGCGTGAACGCCTGATCGTCACCGCCGTGAAGGCTCCGGCCGACGACGGCGATCAGCCCTCCCGCTTCCTCACCGAACTCGGCGTCGAACCGAAGGACGTCACCGGGCGCCCCCGCCGCCCCCTGTCCGTCGCCGCGCTCGTCGCCGAACTGCGTGCCACCACCGTCGACCCCCGGGTCTCGGACACCCTCAGAGAGGCCGCCGCCCGCCGGCTGGCCCGGCTCGCCGCGCTCGGCGACGAGGACGGCCGCCCCCTCGTGCCGTCCGCCCACCCCTACCGCTGGTGGGGCATGTACGAGCCGACCGAGAGCAAGGTGCCGCTGCGCAACCGCGACCAGCCCGTCGTGCTCTCCGGAAGCGCCCTCGACCAGCTCGCCAACACCTGTTCCCTCCAGTGGTTCCTCGGCCGCGAGGTGAAGGCCGACGCCCCGGCGACCGCCGCCCAGGGCTTCGGCAACGTGGTGCACGTCCTCGCCGACGAGGTCGCCTCCGGACACACCCCCGCCGACCTCGACGTCCTCATGGAGCGCCTCGACTCCGTGTGGAACGCGCTCGCCTTCGACGCGCCCTGGAAGTCGGCGCAGGAGAAGGAGAACGCGCGCGTGGCGCTCGAACGCTTCCTGCAGTGGCATGTGATGGACCGCGCGGGACGTACGCCGGTGGCGAGTGAGCACGACTTCGACGTGACCCTCGAAGCGGGCTCCTACGAGGTACGCATCCGGGGCTCCATGGACCGTGTCGAGGCGGACGGCGAAGGCCGCGCCTACGTGGTCGACTTCAAGACCGGCAAACAGGCGCCGACCGCCGCCGAGGTGGGCCGCCATCCGCAGCTCGCCGTCTACCAGCTCGCGGTGAGCGAGGGCGCCGTCGACGAGGCGTTCGACGGCGTACGTCCCGAGCCGGGCGGCGCCGAACTCGTCCAGCTGCGCCAGGGCGCCGCCAAGCGGGACGGCGGCGAGGCCCTCCCCAAGGTGCAGGCCCAGGAGCCCCTGGAGGGGGAGTGGGTCGGCGACCTCCTGGCCACCGCCGCGGGCAAGGTCCTCGACGAACGGTTCTCTCCGACCACCGGCCAGCACTGCACCCACTGCGCCTTCCGGGCGTCGTGCAGCGCGCGGGCGGAGGGGCGCCACGTGGTGGAGTGACCCCGGCTCGGCAGATACGGCTGTGATGCACTGCACCACACGTGCTGACCTGTGCTTCTTCCAGCCATGCGGCTGATTGGTCCTCCACTGTCAGTGGCCGCCGCTAGCCTCTCTGACGTGCCAGCCCGTATCACCGACCCCGAGCAGCTCAAGGAGCTCCTCGGCATCCCGTTCACCCCGGAGCAGACGGCCTGCATCACCGCACCGCCCGCCCCGCAGGTGATCGTGGCCGGAGCCGGATCGGGCAAGACCACCGTGATGGCGGCACGCGTGGTCTGGCTGGTCGGTACCGGGCAGGTGGCCCCCGAGCAGGTGCTGGGCCTGACGTTCACCAACAAGGCCGCCGGTGAACTCGCCGAGCGCGTCCGCAAGGCACTCGTCAAGGCGGGCATCACAGACCCGGACGTGATCGACCCGGACAACCCGCCGGGCGAGCCGGTGATCTCCACGTACCACGCCTTCGCGGGCCGACTGCTGACCGACCACGGCCTGCGCATCGGGCTCGAACCCACCGCCCGCCTGCTCGCCGACGCCACCCGCTACCAGCTCGCCGCGCGCGTGCTGCGTGAGGCCCCGGGCCCGTACCCGGCGCTGACCCGCTCCTTCCCGGACCTCGTCGGCGATCTCCTCACCCTCGACTCCGAACTCGCCGAGCACCTGGTGCGCCCCGAGGAGCTGCGCGCATACGACGCCGAGCTGCTGAGCTCACTGGAGGGCGCCAAGCTCTCCAACGCCGAGCTGCGCAAGATCCCCGAAACGGCAGCCGCCCGTCGTGAGCTGGCCGACCTGGTGGTGCGCTACCGGGCCGCCAAGCGCGAGCGCGACCTCCTCGACTTCGGTGACCAGATCGCCCTCTCGGCGACCCTGGCACGCACGCGTGCGGAGGTCGGAGCCATCCTGCGGGACGAGTTCCGCGTAGTGCTCCTCGACGAGTACCAGGACACATCGGTCGCCCAGCGCGTCCTGCTCGCCGGGCTGTTCGGCGGTGGCACCGGGCACCCCGTGACCGCCGTCGGCGACCCCTGCCAGGCGATCTACGGCTGGCGCGGCGCCTCCGTCGCCAACCTCGACGACTTCCCCGAGCACTTCGCGCACGCCGACGGCCGCCTCGCGACCCGCCAGGCCCTCAGCGAGAACCGCCGCAGCGGCGGCCGCCTCCTCGACCTCGCCAACGGCCTCGCCGAGCCCCTGCGCGCCCTGCACGCGGGCGTGGAGGCCCTGCGCCCGGCCCCGGGTGCCGAGCACGACGGCCAGGTCCGGTGCGCGCTGCTGCGCACCCACGCCGAGGAGATCGACTGGATCGCCGACTCCCTCGCCCACCTCGTGCGCACCGGGAAGGAGCCCGGCGAGATCGCCGTCCTGTGCCGCACCGCGACGGACTTCGCCGAGATCCAGGGCGCGCTCGTCGCCCGCGACGTCCCCGTCGAGGTCGTCGGCCTCTCCGGACTGCTCCATCTGCCCGAGGTCGCCGATCTCGTCGCCGTCTGCGAAGTCCTCCAGGACCCCGGTGCCAACGCCTCTCTCGTACGGCTCCTCACCGGCCCGCGCTGGCGCATCGGCCCGCGCGACCTCGCTCTTCTGGGACGGCGCGCCCGCCTGCTCGTGTCCCACGCACGCGTGGGGGCCGACGACGACCCCGACCGCCGGCTCGCCGCGGCCGTCGAGGGGGTCGACCCGTCCGAGGTGATCTCGCTCGCGGACGCGCTCGACACGTTCCTGGAAGCGCCCCTCGAAGATCCCGCGGAGGCGGACGACGGGCTGCCGTTCTCGGCCGACGCGCGCGTACGGTTCGCACGGCTCGCCGCCGAACTGCGTGACCTGCGCCGCTCGCTCGCCGACCCCCTGATGGACGTCCTGCACCGGGTCCTCGCCGTCACCGGTCTGGAGGTGGAGCTGTCCGCGTCCCCGCACGCGCTGGCCGCGCGCCGACGCGAGACGCTGTCGAACTTCCTGGACGTCGCCGCATCCTTCGCCGCGAGCGACGGCGAGGCGACGCTCCTTGCCTTCCTCGGCTTCCTGCGCACCGCCGCCCAGTACGAGAAGGGTCTCGACAACGCGCTGCCGGGCGGTGAGAACACCGTCAAGGTGCTCACCGCGCACAAGTCCAAGGGCCTGGAATGGGACGTCGTCGCGGTCCCCGGGCTGGTCACCGGGACGTTCCCGAGCACCCAGGGCCGCGAGAAGTGGACCGCGCAGGGCAAGGTCCTCCCGCACGAGCTGCGCGGCGACGCCGACACGCTGCCCGACATCGAGGCCTGGGACTCCAGAGGCATGAAGGCCTTCCACGAGGCCATGAAGGAGCACCAGCACACCGAGGAGCTCCGCCTCGGCTATGTCACCTTCACCCGCCCCCGCTCCCTGCTCCTCGGCTCCGGCCACTGGTGGGGCCCGTCCCAGAAGCGCCCGCGGGGTCCGTCGGACTTCCTGCACGCCCTGTACGAGCACTGCGCGGCCGGGTACGGCGAGATCGAGGCGTGGGCGGAGGAGCCCGAGGAGAACGAGGAGAACCCGGCCCTGCACGAGGCGGCCGCCGACCACGCCTGGCCACTTCCCCTCGACGACACGGCGCTGGCCCGCCGCCGGGCGGCCGCCGAGACCGTACTCGCCTACCTGGAGCGAGTCGCCTCGCACGAGAACGCCCACCCCTCGGCGCCCTCGGCCGTCCACGACCCGACGTCGTACGACGACCCGGACTGGCCGCCACCGGAGGACGCCGAAAGCCCCCACGAAGATCCCTTCGACGAGGCCTACGGCGATCTCGCCCACGACGAGGCCCCCTACGGGGAGGACGACGTCCCGGAGGAAGGCCTCCTCGAAGACGACGGCGACGACGACGCCGACTGGGAGTCCTGGTCGACGGACCGGCCGACGGTGCCCCACCAAGCAGCGGCTCCGGAGGCTCGTCCCCACCCGGCGGGCCCGCCGCCCCTCACGCCCGAGGAAGCACGCACCATCGCCTCCTGGGACCGCGACCTGGACGCCCTCACCGGAGAGCTGCTGCGCGCCCGCGCGAGCGTCACCGACGTGCCCCTGCCGGCGTCGCTGACCGCGTCGCAGCTCCTGGAGCTGGCCGCCGACCCGGACGGCTTCGCCCAGGAGCTCGCGCGCCCCATGCCGCGCCCCCCGCAGCCCGCCGCACGCCGCGGCACCCGCTTCCACGCCTGGGTCGAGGCCCGCTTCGAGGAGCTTCGGCTGCCCATGCTGGAGCCGGACGAGCTGCCCGGCAGCGAAGCCGAGATCGCCGACGAACGCGACCTGGAGGCCCTCAAGGACGCCTTCGAACGCACTCCCTACGCCCACCGCACGCCGTACCGCGTGGAGGTCCCCTTCCAGCTCGCGATCGCGGGACGCGTCGTACGCGGCCGCATCGACGCCGTCTACCGGAAAGAGGGGAACGACGGGACGACGTACGAGATCGTCGACTGGAAGACCAGCCGCACCCGCACCGCGGACCCCCTCCAGCTCGCCGTGTACCGGCTCGCGTGGGCCGAGCAGCAGGGTGTGCCCCTGGAGTCCGTCACGACCACATTCCTGTACGTACGCAGCGGCGAGGTCGTACGGCCCGACGGTCTCCCGGACCGGGCCGCGCTGGAGCGGCTGCTCCTGGACGAGCCGTCCTCCGGTGAACCGCCGGGCGAGCGTGTCACTGAGGGCCGATAGGCTCCTGACCATGAGCGAGACCCCGGACAGCGCCGTCCGCACGTACATCGACAGTCACCGAGCCGTCTTCCTCGACGACCTCGCGGAGTGGCTGCGCATCCCGTCTGTGTCGGCCCAGCCCGACCACGCGGCGGATGTACGGCGCAGCGCCGACTGGCTCGCCGCCAAGCTCAAGGAGACCGGCTTCCCGACCGCCGAGGTGTGGGCGACTCCGGGCGCCCCGGCGGTCTTCGCCGAATGGCCCTCCGACGACCCGCAGGCGCCCACTGTCCTCGTCTACGGCCACCACGACGTGCAGCCCGCCGCCCGCGAGGACGGCTGGGACACCGAGCCCTTCGAGCCGGTCATTCGAGACAACCGCCTCTACGCGCGCGGGGCCGCGGACGACAAGGGCCAGGTGTTCTTCCACACACTCGGTGTCCGCGCCCACCTCGCCACCACGGGCCGTACCACCCCGGCGGTGCACCTGAAGATGTTGATCGAGGGCGAGGAGGAGTCCGGCTCGCCGCACTTCCGCGCCCTCGTCGAGGAGCACGCGGACCGGCTCACCGCCGACACCGTGATCGTCTCCGACACCGGCATGTGGTCCGAGGACACCCCCACGGTGTGCACCGGCATGCGCGGCCTCGCCGAATGCGAGATCGAGCTGCACGGCCCCGACCAGGACATCCACTCCGGCTCCTTCGGCGGCGCGGTGCCCAACCCGGCCACCGCGGCGGCCCGCCTGGTCGCCGCCCTGCACGACGAACACGCGCGCGTGGCGATCCCCGGCTTCTACGAAGGCGTCGCCGAACTCACCGCCCGCGAGCGCGAACTCTTCGCCGAGCTGCCGTTCGACGAGCCGCAGTGGCTGCGCACGGCCAAGTCGGCCGCGACGTACGGAGAGGCCGGTCACACCACCCTGGAGCGCATCTGGGCCCGCCCGACCGCCGAGGTCAACGGCATCGGCGGGGGCTACCAGGGCCCCGGCAGCAAGACGATCATCCCCTCCTCCGCCATGGTGAAGCTCTCCTTCCGGCTGGTCGCAGGCCAGGACCCCGACGACATCGAGACGGCCGTACGCGCGTGGGCGGCCGATCGGCTGCCCGCCGGGATCCGGCACGAGATCACGTTCGGGGCCGCCACCCGCCCGTGCCTGACACCGCTCGACCACCCCGCGCTGCAGTCCGTCGCACGCGCCATGGGCCGCGCCTTCGAACAGCCGGTCCGCTTCACCCGCGAGGGCGGCTCCGGACCCGCGGCCGACCTCCAGGAAGTCCTCGGGGCACCCGTGCTCTTCCTCGGGATCTCCGTCCCGTCCGACGGCTGGCACGCCCCCAACGAGAAGGTCGAACTCGATCTGCTCCTCAAGGGCGTCGAGACCACCGCGTACCTGTGGGGCGACCTGGGAGGGAGTCCGCGCCATGGGGACTGACCATCTCGCGGTCCGGACCGGCGACCTCACGGGGGCCAGGGCCCGGCACACTGGAAGGACCGCCCCGCACGCCCAGAGCCCGCCGGACCTGGTCCGCCCATGCCGTATGTCCCGCTGAACCGCCCGCTGAAATAACCGTTCCACCGGGGGAGTTGGAAGCACCTGTGACCACCTGGACCGACCGTACCGCCGACCGTCCCCTCTCACTCACCGCGCCGAGCGGCATCGATCGGGCCGCCCACCACCGGCTCGACGAGGCCTGGCTCGCGGCCGCGTGGAGCCACCCCACCACTCGGGCCTTCGTGGTCTCCGGCGGCCAGGTCCTCATCGACGAGACGGCGGACGGCGCCACCGAACTCGTCATGACTCCGTCATTCGAGGCCCCCCTCACCGAGGCGCACCGCTACTTCCTGGGCACGGACGACGACGGCGTCAGCTACTTCGCCCTCCAGAAGGACGCGCTGCCCGGCCGCATCGACCAGTCCGCGCGGCCGGCGGGCCTGCGCGAGGCGGGCCTGCTGTTGTCGCCGAGGGACGCGGGCCTGATGGTCCACGCGGTCGCCCTGGAGAACTGGCAGCGTCTGCACCGCTTCTGCTCGCGCTGCGGCGAGCGCACGGTGATCGCGGCGGCCGGCCACATCCGCCGCTGCCCGGCCTGCGGCGCCGAGCACTACCCGCGCACCGACCCGGCAGTGATCATGGCGGTCACGGACGACGAGGACCGCATCCTGCTCGGCCGCCAGGTGCACTGGCCGGAGGGCCGCTTCTCGACGCTCGCCGGCTTCGTCGAGCCCGGCGAGTCCATCGAGCAGTCGGTGCGCCGCGAGGTCTTCGAGGAGGCGGGGATCACCGTCGGCGAAGTCGAGTACGTCGCCAGCCAGCCCTGGCCCTTCCCCTCCAGCCTCATGCTGGGCTTCATGGCCCGGGCGACCTCGACGGAGATCAACGTCGACGGCGACGAGATCCAGGAGGCGCGCTGGTTCTCCCGTGAGGACCTGAAGGCCGCCTTCGAGTCCGAAGAAGTGCTGCCGCCGTACGGCATCTCCATCGCCGCCCGCCTGATCGAGCTCTGGTACGGCAAGCCCCTGCCGAGGCCGGGTACGGCCGTCTGACACCGACCGGCCACGGTGCGCGGATGACCGCCCACTCGACCACGGCGGCACCGCAAGCAGAAGGCGGTCCTCGAGTCTCCTCAAGGACCGCCCGCACGGCAGCGCACCGAAAGCGCCCCCGCTACGCGCCGATCTTCTGCTTGACCTGGGCCAGCGAAGGGTTGGTGAGCGTCGAACCGTCCGCGAAGAGCACGGTCGGAACCGTCTGGTTTCCGCCATTCGCCTTCTCCACGAACGCCGCGGAGTCCGGGTCGTGCTCGATGTTGATCTCGTTGTACGTGATGCCCTCACGGTCCATCTGGCTCTTCAACCGACTGCAGTAGCCGCACCACGTGGTGCTGTACATCGTCACAGTGCCCGGCATGTCTCGGACGCTCCTCTGCTGCTCGGGGGTGCGTGGTCGCAGAGACTCGAACGTACGGGAGAGAGCCGCCATTCCCGCACGGGGGCGGACGCGTCGCTGTTTCGGTGCTTCCGAGCCAGGGCTGTGAGCAAGGGCACGTGGGGCGGTGCGTCTGCCGCCCGGACGCGGCGGCGAGCCTGCCGCATTAGTACGACTGCAGGCGCCTCCCTGTGGACAACCGCCGCACCCGCCTCCGCCGACCTGGCAGCATGGCGGGGTGACAGCAGCAACGCACTCCACCCTCTTCCCACAGGTTCCGGACTCTGCCGACGCGGTGCTCGACGGGCTCGACCCCGAGCAGCGCGCGGTGGCGACCGCCCTGCACGGGCCGGTGTGCGTGCTGGCAGGTGCCGGCACCGGCAAGACACGCGCCATCACCCACCGCATCGCCTACGGGGTGCGCGCAGGCATCCTCCAGCCCTCCAGCGTGCTCGCCGTCACCTTCACCAACCGCGCCGCCGGCGAGATGCGCGGCCGACTCCGCCAGCTCGGCGCCTCCGGTGTCCAGGCCCGCACGTTCCACTCCGCCGCGCTGCGCCAGCTCCAGTACTTCTGGCCGAAAGCAGTCGGTGGCGGACTCCCCAGAATCGTCGACCGCAAGATCCAGATCGTCGCGGACGCGGCGGCCGCCTGCCGCATCCGTCTCGACCGGGGCGAGCTGCGGGACGTCACCGCCGAGATCGAATGGTCCAAGGTCACCCAGACCGTCCCCGCCGACTACGCGGCCGCGGCTGCCAAGGCAGCCCGCGAGGCCCCCCGGGACCCGGCCGAGATCGCCCAGATCTACGCAACGTACGAAGACCTCAAGCGCGACCGCGCCGTCATCGACTTCGAGGACGTCCTGCTGCTGACCGTGGGCATCCTCCAGGACCGGCAGGACATCGCGGAGGCGGTCCGCGCCCAGTACCAGCACTTCGTGGTCGACGAGTACCAGGACGTCAGCCCCCTCCAGCAGCGCCTCCTGGACCTGTGGCTCGGCGAGCGCGACAGCCTGTGCGTCGTCGGCGACGCCAGCCAGACGATCTACTCCTTCACCGGAGCGACCCCCGACCACCTGCTCGACTTCCGCACCCGCCACCCCGGAGCCACGGTCGTCAAGCTGGTGCGCGACTACCGCTCCTCGCCCCAGGTGGTCCACCTCGCCAACGGCCTGCTCGCCCAGGCCCGCGGCCGTGCCGCGGAGCACCGCCTGGAGCTGATCTCCCAAAGAGAGCCCGGCCCCGAACCCGTCTACACCGAATACACCGACGAGCCGGCCGAGGCCGAAGGCGCTGCCCGCCGCATCCGCGACCTCCTGGCCTCCGGCGTACCGGCGGCCGAGATCGCCATCCTGTTCCGCACGAACTCCCAGTCGGAAATCTACGAACAGGCCCTCGCCGACGCCGGAGTGCCCTACCAACTGCGCGGCGCCGAGCGGTTCTTCGACCGCCCCGAGGTGCGCAAGGCCGGCGTCGCCCTGCGCGGCGCGGCCCGCTTCGGCGGCAACGACACGCTCCTGGACGACGTCGTCGACCTGCCCTCCCAGGTGCGCGCCGTGCTCTCCGGAGAGGGCTGGACCAGTCGGCCCCCGGCCGGCTCCGGCGCGGTCCGGGAACGCTGGGAATCGCTGGCCGCCCTGGCGAACCTCGCCCAGGACTTCGCCGCCGCCAAGCCCGACGCCACCCTCGGCGACCTCGTGGCGGAGCTGGACGAGCGGGCGAGCGCCCAGCACGCACCGACCGTGCAGGGCGTCACCCTCGCCTCACTGCACTCCTCCAAGGGCCTGGAGTGGGACGTCGTCTTCCTGGTCGGTGTCGCCGAGGGCATGATGCCGATCACCTACGCCAAGACCGACGAACAGATCGAGGAAGAGCGGCGCCTCCTGTACGTCGGCGTCACCCGCGCCAGACAGCACCTGTCCGTCTCCTGGGCACTGTCCCGCTCACCCGGGGGGCGCCCGAACCGCCGGCCCAGCCGCTTCCTCGACGGGCTGCGTCCCGGCTCGGTCACCACCACGGGCCGCGGCGCCAGGGCCGGCGCCGCGGGAGGCATCGAGCGCGGCTTCGCGGGCTCCGCCACCAGCCCCGCCCCGCGCCGCACCAGCAGGATCCCGGCCCGCTGCCGGGTCTGCGGCCGCACGTTGAGCGACGCGGGCGAGATGAAGCTGATGCGCTGTGAGGACTGCCCCTCAGACATGGACGAGGGACTCTACGAGCGGTTGCGTGAGTGGCGGGCGGTGCAGGCGCAGCGCAGCGGGCAGCCCGCGTTCTGCGTCTTCACCGACAAGACCCTGATGGCGATCGCCGAGGCCGTGCCCGACGACGAGGGCGATCTGGCGCGGATCCCCGGGGTCGGGGTGCGCAAGCTCAATCGCTACGGAGCCGACGTTCTCAGCATCTGCGCAGGTCAGGAAGTTGAGGTGGGCGCCGAGGGTGACTGATGCAAACTCGTCGAAAAAATAGTTTGCGCATGCCCCAGCAATCCCCATAGGTTCTTAGGCACGGGAACAGCGGCCTTCTCCGAAGCCCTGGTTCCGTGCTGTACTTAATAGCCGTCGGACTGGCTCACCGCCAGTCCCTTGAGACGCCGAGAGGAGGCGATTCCAGTGATCAGCATCAACACCAGCTCCATCAGCACCGTCAAAATGACCGATCGCTCGGTCGTCTCCCTGTGCATGTCCGGCGTCTCGAACCTGGGGACCGGTCTGTCCGGCATTCGTGCCGCCCGGCCGGCGTCCTCCCTGTCTCTCGCGGAACTTCCCATCCGTGAGCGCAATGAGCGACCGACCAAGGCACTGGAAGCAGCAGTAGTGGCACAGGCGCATGCCTATGCCTTTGCGGCCGGTGCCGGATCCCTGAAGCAGACGACGCAGCACCACACGATGTGGGCCTTCCGTGGGCCTGAACCCTGGAGTGATCCAGCCTGATCGACTCAGGCCGGCGCCTTCAGGGCCGCGGAACCCCACCCGGGATCCGCGGCCCTTCTGTTTGTCCCCAACACCGGGGACAGACGGGCGAAGGGGCCTCGGGACAAGAAAAGAACCCGGTACCAGCCGCCACCCGGCCCAACAGGGCCGGAACGACCAGACGAGGAAAACCAACCGTGCAACTCGAAGCGCACGCCCCGTCCGTACCGCCTTCCGAAACGATCCCCCCGCCCGGCCTCACGGAGGACTCCACCTTGATCCCGCTCACCGCGCTCACCGCGCTCGACGACGCCATCGAGAACCTCGGCGTACCCGTCCCCTGCCGCTCGTACGACCCGGAGGTCTTCTTCGCCGAGTCGCCGGCCGATGTCGAGTACGCCAAGTCCCTCTGCCGCACCTGCCCGCTCATCGAGGCCTGCCTCGCCGGCGCCAAGGAGCGGCGTGAGCCCTGGGGCGTCTGGGGTGGCGAGCTCTTCGTCCAGGGTGTCGTCGTCGCCCGGAAGCGGCCGCGTGGCCGCCCGCGCAAGAACCCGGTCACCGCATGAACATCACAGGAACGATCGACCGCCCCCTCACGCACGACCCCAAGAAGCAGGCCCCGATGAAGCCGTCCGCCGGCGAGCCCGCAGGCTCCGCGATCCCAGACTTCACCACCACCGGCGCGAACGACTCGCGTCAGAACAGGACCCGAGAGATGCAACTCATCCCAGAAGCCCTGGCTCGTGCGCATATGCACGAGCGACTGCATGAGGCCGAGCAGGAACGCCGGGCCACGCGCCTGGCGACGGCCCGCCGGATGCAGCGCCGGGCCGAGCGCGCCTCGATGCGCGCCCGCCGCGCGCTCGCCATGGCGGTCATGCAGTAACCGACGGACGTCGGTAGCAGGAACCCCCGCGGGGGCCGGTCCCGAACGGACCGGCCCCCGCCGTGCGTTCGGCCGCCCGAACCACCGGTCACGGAGACATCGTCGACGAGGCGACGAGGCGACGAGCGACGAGATGTCGAGATGACGAGTCTTGCCCGGGACAGTGACCACAGCGGCTACGCCGCGCAACGACAGCTGCGCCCGTGCCGACCTCGGAGCGATCGAGGGGCGCCTGGACTCGGCTCGGTGGTAGGCCCCCTCCCTCGCCCGGCTCACGCCTCCGCGGCCGACTCCTCCTCCAGCAGGAAGCCCGGCAGCCACTCCTCCAGTTCGTCCCGCAGCCGCACGGTGGCGCCCAGCTGGCACAGGACGCCGATGGTGCTGAGGGTGACGCGGTGTATCAGGAGGTACGCCGGGGGCAGGTTCAGCTGCTTTCCCAACTGGTGCGCGGGGGAGCGCGGGTCGGCGATCCGGGCCGCCTGGCTGCGCATCCAGCCCCGCGTGAAGGTGAACTCGTCGGCCTGGGCCGGTTCGATGATCGGCAGCAGGTAGTCCAGGACGGCGTCGGGGTCCAGCTCTATGGACTCCTTGACGAAGCCCTCCTCGCGGAGCAGCTCGTAGACGGACTCGGCATCGCCGTCCAGGGTCATGCGCAGGGAGTCGCCGATCGGGGTCGGCAGGCCGCCCGGCAGGCGGTCGACCGTGCCGAAGTCCAGGACGCCCAGGCGCCAGCCGGCCTTCTCGTCGAAGCCGTCGGGCAACAGCCGGAAGTTGCCCGGATGCGGATCGGCGTGCAGGAGTCCCGTGCGGGCGGGCCCGGAGAAGAGGAAGCGGGCCAGGAGCTGGCCGGCGCGGTCGCGTTGCTCCTGGGTGCCGTCGGCGATCACCTCCGACAGCGGTATGCCGTCGATCCACTCGGTCACCAGGATCTGCTCGCTCTGGTGCACCACCGCCGGGACCACGACATCGGGGTCGTCGGCGAACTCCTCCGCGTGCGCCAGCTGGGCCTGCGCCTCCAGGGCGTAGTCCAGCTCCTCCGACACCCGATCGCGCAGCTCCGTGATCAGCGGCTTGATGTCCATGCCCGGGATCAACGGGCCCAACAGGCGCGCGAAACGGCTGAGTTGGTTGAGGTCGGAGAGCAGGGCCTCGCCCGCACCCGGATACTGGACCTTGACCGCGACCTCACGGCCGTCGTGCCACACCCCGCGGTGTACCTGGCCGATCGAGGCCGCAGCCGACGGCTTGTCCTCGAACTCCAGGAACAGCTCCTGCCAGTCCTCGCCGAGCCGCTCCTGAAGCACGGCGTGCACCGTGCGGGTCGGCATCGGCGGGGCCGCTTCCTGAAGCTTCGTCAGTGCCGCGCGGTAGGGCCCGGCGACCTCCTCGGGCAGTGCCGACTCGAAGACGGACAGCGCCTGCCCGAACTTCATCGCGCCGCCCTTCAGCTCGCCGAGCACCTTGAACAGCTGCTCCGCCGTGCGCTGTTGGAGCTCCCGGCCGACGATCTCCGCCGACTTCCCGCCGATCCGTTTGCCAAGCCCCCAGGTCGCCCGCCCGGCGAAGCCGAGCGGGAGCGCGGCGAGCTTGGCGGTACGGGTGACCGCCTTCCGGGGAAGATCAGACATGCGCCCTCCAAGTCCCAGACAGCCGTGCGGCGCGTGCCTTGCGGGGCAAGTCTGCCGACGGCTGTTGCTCCGCCATTGTCTCGTGCGGCTCCCCCTCCTTTGCGGTGTGTTCTCCGTTACCTTTCTCCGCGGCGCCGCAGGAGCATGCGGGATGCGCCCACACGGGCCGGGCGTGCCAGTCGAGCCGGGGCACGGAGGTCTCCCAGCGCGCGCCCGCGCTCGACGGCAGTTCCCCGTCGAGGAAGGCGAGCGCGTGCCCGGCGGCGACACCCGCGACAGCGGTCGCCAGCGCCACGTCGCACGCCTGCACCTGACGGGGCCGTCCGGAGCGCCACTGGGCGACCAGGCGCGGCCACGTCCGGTCCCGGTCGGCGCGCCCCTGGTCCAGGCAGCCCGCGCAGCCCGACTCGCCGGGCAGGACGAAGGGGCCGACCACTCCCGTGCCCTCCACGACTCCGGCGTAGAGATGCGGTGTGCCCGAAGTGATGAGTGGCTCGGCGGCGGCCGGGTCCGGGGCGTGGATGCCCAGGCCGTCGCGTGGAGTGAGGATCACCAGCGAGAGACCGGGGTCCGCTGCGCCCGCGGTGGTCCTGCGCGAGGCACGCTCCTGTCGCGGGGGCCGCTCCGGTGCCGCACTCCGCACGGCCCGCCGGGCCGCCTCGTTTCTGCGCTCGCCGATCGACTCGGCGGGCAGTCCGCCAGGGGCCACGTCCCACGGCTCGACACGGCCCGTGTCCTGTACGTCGACCTCGCCCACGCCGGCGCCCGCCAGCAGCGAGGCGAGGACGACACCCACCCGGCCCGCGCCCCTTACCTGCACCCGCAGGGAGCGACGGGCGGCCAGCCGCTGAATCCCCGCCCCCGGTGCGCGGGCGACCAGGGACAGGGACGCCAGATCGGGGCGGAGCCGGTCCAGGACGGCCCCCTTTCCGCGCAAGGCGTCGGCGCCCGGGCCCCCGCCCGTCGCGTCGTCCAGCAGCCCCGAGGCCGCCAGCCGCTCCACCAGTCCGTCGACATGGCCGTCGGGCAGCCCCATCCTGCGTCCCTCCTCTCGCAGGAGCGGCAGCCCGCGTGTGCCGTCGAGCAGGGCCAGGAAACTGCCCGTCGCCGTGTCCATCGGCCCCAGCACCATGGCGTGCGCGGGTGCCATCCCGAACTGCACGGTGTTGAGATCCCGCCAGCCGCGCCGCAGCGCGGGTTTCACCATCGGATGCATGAACGGCCCCCGTAGCCCGTAGAACGTCCCCGTGTGTCGGTGGGGCTCTGTGCTGCTCCGCCGACGAGTGCCAGCATGCCCGGCCCGCTCGGGACGTGCCGAAAGTTGTCCACAGGCGGTGGCGTTCGTCGTACAAATCGAGCGCACAGGGTGCGGATCGCCACGGAACCGTCCCAGAGGCGGGACTTCCCCCGTGTGCAGCGGGTAACGTCGGGGCGTGCCCGCCGACCCACTGCACCGCGCCGCAAAACCACAGCGCAGCACGACGAGCCAGCCGCCAAGCGGCTCGGGGGCGAGCGCGATCGAGGTTCGCAGGAGCGCGCGACGTCGCAGAACGGTCTCCGCGTACCGCGAGGGCGATCGCACCGTCGTGCTCATCCCCGCCCGTATGTCCGAGGCGGAGGAACAGCGCTGGGTGACCGTCATGCTCGACAAGCTGGCCGCCCAGGAGAGCAAGCGGCGGCTCGGCGACGCCGAGCTGGCCGAGCGGGCCGAGCGTCTGTCGCTCCAGTACTTCGACGGCCGCGCCCGGCCCACCGCGGTCCGCTGGGTCACCAATCAGAACACGCGCTGGGGTTCGTGCACCCCGTCCGAGGGCAGCATTCGCCTCTCGCACCGCTTGCAGGGCATGCCCGAGTACGTCGTCGACTACGTCCTGCTGCACGAGCTCGCACATCTGCTCGTGCCCGGGCACGGGCCGCGTTTCTGGCGGCTGCTGGAGGCGTATCCGCGTACGGAGCGTGCTCGCGGCTACCTTGAAGGGGTGGTCGCCGCCGACCGGCTGCCGCACCAGCCCGCCCCGGGCGCCGAGTAGGACCTCCGATCGCCCCGTGAAGAGGCGGTTGTGTACCGGGTCTGTACCGGCTTCGTCCGCTCCCGGAGTTTGCCGTTAGCCTGACGCGACGCACTCGCATTCGGGATGGGGGACGGTCGTTACGCATGGCCAGGGAATTCCAACGCGGCCACAAGGCCAAGATCAGTGACCTCACCGCGGGCACCGATCTGTACGTAGGCGTGCAGATCACCGGCCCCGGACTGACGTTCGACATCAGCTGCTTCGGTCTGGACGCCGAGGAGCGGCTCTCGGACGACCGGTACTTCATCTTCTTCAACCAGCCGAAGACCCCCGAGGAGTCCATCCAACTGCTCGGCGCCCAGGCGGGCGACACGGAGTCCTTCCGTGTGACGCTCGACCGGATCCCGCCGCAGATCCAGAAGCTGTCCTTCACGGCGACGCTCGACGGCGCCGGGCAGATGTCGCAGGTCGCCCCCGGTTACCTCCGTATCGTCGCGGGCGGTGAGGAAGTGGCCCGCTACTCCTTCACCGGTTCGGAGTTCTCCACCGAGCGTGCCGTGATGCTGGGCGACTTCTATCTGAAGGACGTCTGGCGGTTCGCCGCCGTCGGCCAGGGCTTCGACGGCGGCCTCGACGCGCTGCTGAAGAACTTCGGCGGAGAGGTCGCCGAGGAGGAGCCGGCTGTTCCGGCACAGACGCAGTCCGGTGCCGCGCCTTCGTTCGCGCCGCCCGCGTTCGGCGCCCCGGCCGCTCCCGCTCCCGCTCCCGCCCCGGCGCCGCAGCCCGCCCAGGGGTTCACGCCGCCCCCGGGGCCCACGCCGCCTCCCGCCCCGGCGCCCGCACCCTCCGTGCACGCCGCGCCGACCATCGTCGGGCCCCTGCACACCCCGCCGGGCGGCACTGTCCCGCCGCCGGGTCCCGCACCGTACGCACAGCCTCCCGGGCAGCCGGGTCCGCCGCCGGGATACGGACAGCAGCCTCCCGGCCAGACCGCCCCGATGCCGCCCGGCTACGGCCAGCAACCCCCGGGCGCGCCCCCCGGCTACGGCCAGCAGCCGCAGTACGGCCAGGTTCCGGGGCAGGTGCCGCCCGGTCAGTACCCGGGTCAGTCCGGTGCCCCGTCCCCGTACGGCGTTCCCCAGGGCGCCCCGCAGGGCGGTGCCGGTGTGGCCGCCGCGCTGTCGGTCTTCAAGGAGACGCCCACCGGTCAGCGCTGGACGCAGCAGAACAAGAAGCTGATCCGCGTCGACCTCGGCATCGGCGGCCAGCCGGTGCTGGCGCGGCAGGGCAGCATGGTGCTCTACCAGGGCAAGGTCGAGTTCAGCTACAAGGGCGCGGGCTTCGCCGGCCGGATCACGGGCAATGCCACCGGCCAGGAGATGCAGCTCATGCGCTGTACCGGCCAGGGCCAGGTGTTCCTCGCCGACAACGCCACCCATGTGCACCCCATCGAGCTCCAGGGCGACGCGATCTGCGTCTCCGCGGAGAACGTCCTCGCCTTCGACGAGTCCCTCCAGTACGAGGTCCGTCGCATCGAGGGACACGGCATCCCCGGGGGCGCGCTGTTCACGATGCAGTTCCAGGGGACCGGCACGATCGTCGTGAAGACGCACGGCGCGCCGGTCGTGCTGCCTGTGACGCCGACGACGTTCGCCGACTGCAACGCCGTCGTCGCCTGGTCCGCGGCCTCCCAGGTGATCGTCTCCAGCCAGGTGCGGATGCGCCGCAACGCCTACCCCGGCGACACCGGCGAGAGCGTGAACCTCCAGTTCCGCGGCGCGCCCGGCAATTTCATCGTCGTCCAGCCGTACGAGGTCTGAGGGAGCCCGTCATGAACCAGCCGCTCGCGGGCTTCGCCCCGGCACCGGTCACCGCCCGCATGGAGAACCACGGCAACCACATGCTGAAGGTCGCCATGCAGACCGGAAACGACCTCTTCGCGCGCGTGGGCTCGATGGTCGCCTACGAAGGGTTCGTCCAGTACGAGCCCAACCCGCCCGCCGTACGCCAGATCGCACGCGACTGGATGACCGGCGAGGGCGCGCCCCTCATGAAGTGCACCGGCGACGGACTGCTGTACCTCGCCGACTACGGGGCGAACGTCGTCGTCATCAACCTCAACGGCGACGCGATCTCCGTCAACGCCACCAACCTGCTCGCCTTCGACGCACATCTGACGTGGGGTGTCGAGCGCGTCAAGGGGCTCGCGAAGTTCGCCGGCCAGGGCCTGTGGAACACCAAGATCTCCGGGCAGGGCTGGGTCGCGCTGACCTCCCGGGGCAAGCCGATCGTCGTCGACTGCGGCGGCGGCGAGGACGAGACGTACGTCGACCCGGACGCGCTCGTCGCCTGGTCCCCGAACCTGAAGGTGAAGGGCAAGCGCAGCTTCAAGGCACAGTCGCTCATCGGGCGCGGCAGCGGCGAGGCGTACCAGATGGCGTTCTCCGGGCAGGGCATCGTCGTCGTCCAGCCCAGCGAGGACAGCACCGACCGCCTCCGAGTCCGGGGCTGAGGGGGAGCGACACACCATGCAGAGTCCGCTTTTCGGCTACAACGAACAGCAGACCCAGGACCGCTACAGCCTGCAGAACTCGCAGATGCTGCGCGTCGTCCTGGAGGGCCACGACGACATCCTCGCCCGCAAGGGCACCATGGTCGCCTACCAGGGCCTCATCGAGTTCGACGCCGAGTACCAGAACAACAGCCAGCAGCGCGCGCGTGCGTACACCGGCGAGGGCCTCGACCTGATGCGCTGCCACGGGCAGGGGACGGTCTATCTCTCGAACCTCGCCCAGCACGTCCACGTGATGGACGTGGACCAGGACGGCCTCACCGTCGACAGCAGCTACGTCCTGGCGATGGACTCCTCGCTGCACCACGAGGTCATCGCCGTGGACAGCCAGTACGGCATTTCCGGCTCCGGCAAGTACCAGCTCAACATCACCGGCCGCGGAAAGGTCGCGCTGATGACCTCGGGCATGCCCCTGCTGATGCAGGTGACGCCGGACAAGTACGTCAACTGTGACGCCGACGCGATCGTCGCCTGGTCCACGAGCCTGCGCGTCCAGATGCAGGCCCAGACGCATTCCTCCGGAGTGTGGCGGCGCCGCGGCAACACCGGTGAGGGGTGGGAACTCAGCTTCCTCGGCAACGGCTACGCGCTCGTCCAGCCCAGCGAGCTGCTGCCGCCGCAGAACGCGCAGATCGGTCAGGGACTGCGCGCCCAGTACGGCATGGGGCAGCAGGGCGCCCGGGCGCAGAACCAGGGCAACGTCTGGAGCTGAGCGTCCAGAAAGCAGACGTAAGGGGCGGCCGCCAGTGCGGCCGCCCCTTACACGTCTCGCCTCACACTCTTCCCGCGAGGCTCACAGGCGTGAGCGTGTCGCCTCCAGCAGCCGGACGACCGACTCGTCGGCCACGTCCGCCACCTCGTCGTAGCCGAACCAGCGCACGTCGAGCGACTCGTCGCTGATCGCGTGCACCGCCCCCGGGGGCGCCACGACGGCGTACTGGACGTCGAAGTGCCAGTGGCACGGTGCTGGGATGGGATGCCGGTCGAGGCGCACCGGTCCGCCCGGCAGCAGCGTCAGGCCCGGGATGCCCGACTCCTCCGTGGCCTCGCGCAGGGCCGCGGCCGCGAGCGTCGCGTCGCCCGGCTCGCAGTGGCCGCCCATCTGGAGCCACATCCGCAGCTTCTTGTGCAGCGTGAGCAGTACCTGGCCGCGCTCGGGGTCGACCACCAGGGCGCTCGCCGTGATGTGCCCGGCGTGGCACGACTTCCAGGTGCCGTCCGGATGCGCCTCCAGGTGGCCCAGGTACGCCTCGCGCAGCTCCTCCTGGTCCTCGTAGCCCTTGAGTACGAGGACCGTGTCGTCGAAGAGGCTCACTCGGCGGTGTCGCCCTTGCTGTCGTCCTCGCCCTTGTTGTCGTCGTCCTTCTTCAGGTCGGGCTTCCCGGCGGCCGGACCGCCACTCGCCGCTTCGCCGAGCATCTTGTCCAGCTCGGAGAAGTCCAGCTGCTCGCGGTGCACGAAGCCGTCCGGGTCGTCCAGGTCGGACGCGGTCGGCAGCATGTCCGGGTGGGCCCACAGGCCGTCGCGGCCGTCGACACCGCGCGCGTCGGTGAGCGAGGCCCACAGACGCGAGGCGTCCCGCAGCCGGCGCGGCCGCAGCTCCAGGCCGATCAGGGTGGCGAACGTCTGCTCGGCCGGGCCGCCCGTGGCGCGGCGGCGGCGCAGGGTCTCACGCAGCGCGTCCGCGGACGACAGGCGGGGCTTGGCGGCCGCGTGCACCACCGCGTCCACCCAGCCCTCCACGAGCGCCAGCGCAGTCTCCAGACGGGCCAGAGCCGCCTTCTGCTCGGGCGTGTCCTCCGGCTGGAACATGCCCTGCTGGAGTGCCTGCTGCAGCTCCTCCGGGTTCTGCGGGTCGAACTGGCCGACCACGTCCTCCAGCTTCGCGGTGTCGACCTTGATCCCGCGCGCGTAGCCCTCGACCGCACCGAACAGGTGCGAGCGCAGCCACGGCACGTGGGCGAAGAGGCGCTGGTGGGCGGCCTCGCGCAGGGCCAGGTAGAGCCGCACCTCCTCCTCGGGGATGCCCAGGTCCTTGCCGAACGCCGCCATGTTCAACGGAAGCAGCGCGGCCTTGCCGGCCGGGCCGAGCGGCAGGCCGATGTCGGTGGAGCCGACGACTTCGCCCGCGAGCACGCCCACGGCCTGCCCGATCTGCGTACCGAACATGGCGCCGCCCATGGAGCGCATCATGCCGATGAGCGGGCCCGCCATGGCCTGCATCTCCTCCGGCAGGACGTCGCCCATGGCCGCGCCGACGCGCTCGGCGACCGGGTCGACGAGCTCCTTCCACACCGGCAGGGTGGCTTCGACCCACTCCGCGCGGCTCCAGGCCACGGCGGAGCCGGCGCCGGACGGCAGCGACGTCGCGTCGTCCAGCCACAGGTCTGCCAGGCGCACGGCCTCCTCGACCGCGGAGCGCTCACCGGGGCCCACGCTCGCGTCCTTGGTGCCGTCCTGGGTGCCCTGGGCGACCGTCTGGCGGGCGATCTGCTTGGCCATGTCCCAGTTCACCGGGCCGCCCTCGTACGAGAGCATCTGGCCGAGCTGCTGGAAGGCGGCCCCCAGGTCGTTGGGGTTGATGGAACCGAACATCGCGGCGAGCGGATTGTCGGCGCCGGGTCCTCCGGCTCCGGGCGACCCGAAACCGAACGGGTTGGCCGGTCCCTGACCCCCGCCGCTCTGCTGGTCCTTCTTCTTGCCCTCGTCGCCGTTCTCCGGCTCCTCCGGCGGAAGGCCGAATCCGAATGGGGTGTCACTCACGGGATTCCTCGGCTGGTAAGGCCACCGGTTCGCTCCGGCGGCTGGCTGCCCGACAACACCACCCAGCGTAGACACCACAGCCCGTTCGGGCCTCGGTGCTTCGCCGACTCGCTGCCTGCGGCAGGATGGATGCCACCTGGTACGCACGCGTCACAACGCTCGTACTGAAGACAACCGCTGGAGACGCCCGGTGAGTTCCCCAGATCCGCAGGTTCGCGCAGCGCGAAACCATTCAACCAGTCCCGCCGTCCGCGGGCCCGTCGTCGCGGTCACCGGCGCCGCGTCCGGTGTCGGCGCCCTCCTGACCGAGCGGCTCGCCGCGTCCGACGCGATCAAGCAGGTCGTCGCCATCGACGAGCGGCGCGGGGAGTGCGCGACGGCACAGTGGCACATCCTGGACGTACGGGATCCGGCCATCGCGGACAAACTGCGGGGTGCGGACGTCGTCGTGCACCTCGCGCTCGACCTCGATCTGGAGTCCGACGCGGCGGCCCGGACGGCGTACAACGTCCGGGGGACGCAGACCGTGCTCACGGCTGCCGCGGCGGCCGGCGTCCACCGGGTCGTGCTGTGCACCTCCGCGATGGTCTACGGGGCGCTGCCGGACAACGAACTGCCGCTCTCCGAAGACGCCGAACTGCGCGCCACGGCCGAGGCCACGGGCGTCGGGGACCTGCTGGAGATCGAGCGGCTCGCGCGGCGCGCGCCCCGGGCGCACCCGGGGCTCAACGTCACCGTCGTACGCCCCTCCGTGCTGGTCGGTGGCACGGATACGGCGCTGACCAGGTACTTCGAGTCGCCCCGTCTGCTGGTGGTGGCCGGTTCGCGGCCCGCCTGGCAGTTCTGCCACGTCGAGGATCTGTGCAGTGCTCTGGAGTACGCCGTTCTGGAGAAGGTCGACGGAGAGCTCGCCGTCGGCTGTGACGGGTGGCTGGAGCAGGAGGAGGTCGAGGAGCTGAGCGGGATCCGGCGGATGGAGCTGCCGTCCGCGGTCGCTCTGGGCGCCGCGGCCCGGCTGCACCGGATCGGGCTCACTCCGTCGCCGGCCGGGGACCTGGCGTACACGATGTACCCCTGGGTGGTGAGCGGAAGCCGGCTCCATGACGCCGGGTGGCGGCCGCAGTGGACCAACGAGGAGGTCCTGGCGGAGCTGCTGGAGGAAGTGGCCGGGCGGCACACGGTGGCCGGGCGGCGGCTCGGGCGCAAGGACGCGACGGCGGCCGGGGCCGCGGGAGCGACGGTCGCGCTGCTGGGCACGGCCGCGTTGGTGCGCCGGGCGCGGAAGGCTCGACGGCGGTTCTGAGAGGCGCACCCCGCGTCCTGGCCGACGTCGGTCGGGACTGCTTCGCCCCTGCCTCCGCCGCCCGTCACCCCGCGACAGCCCCATCGGTCCCATCCCCGGGGCCTGCCGCCCGCAGATGCTGTAGGACGCTCCAAACGCCCCCGCGCGCGTGCCGGGCGAATCGTCCATTCCTCGTTGTCGGTGGTGTGCGGCACGATGGGCTCATGGCATCCATGAACGACCACCCCGGCGAGCAGGCCGCCCAGGAGCCCGTCAAGCTGCTGGCCATCCGTGAGACGCCGCTCTCCCTCGACGAGGTCTTCCGGGCCGTCGGGGACGACGCGGCCGGTGGGACCGCACTGTTCGTGGGGACCGTGCGGAATCACGACGGGGGCGCCGACGTCGACGAGCTGGGGTATTCGTGTCACCCCAGCGCCGAGGCCGAGATGCGGCGCGTCGCCGAGAAGGTCGTCGCCGAGTACCCGGTGCGGGCCCTGGCCGCCGTCCACCGCATCGGTGATCTGCGCGTGGGTGATCTCGCCGTCGTCGTCGCCGTGTCGTGCCCCCACCGGGGCGAGGCCTTCGAGGCCTGCCGGAAGTTGATCGACGACCTCAAGCACGAGGTGCCCATCTGGAAGCACCAGAAGTTCTCCGACGGCACGGAGGAATGGGTCGGCGCCTGCTGAGACCGGCACCCGTTCCGGCTCACCGACCTCTCACCCGTCCTCCAGTTGCGTAACCGCACCCCCGGCGTGAGCGTTAACACTGCGGATGATTAATCTGCTGATCAGTCAGTTGCGGTCGCTCATGGGGTTGGGAGGTCGGCATGGCGGTGCTCGCCTGGTTGCTGATTCCGCTTTTGACTGCGATCGGTGCCGGACTGTGGGGCAGCTGGGCCGGACGGAACCGCAAGGCCGCGGGAGACGGTTCGGAACTCGCCGGGTACGCGCGTTTCCGCGAGGCCATGGAGAAGTCCCACTCGGGTACCTGAGACCGGGCAGCGGAGGCCGCGGGGCCGCCCCTGTGCGGACGGCCCCGACGGTGCGTTGACAGACCCGTCCCGTACTGTCGTTCCATGCCACGCCGCACCGCGACGATGCTCGCCTCCACCCTGATGTTGATCGCGCTCCTGTGCGCGGGAGTGTTCATCAAAGTGCCCTACGCGGAGATGTCACCGGGCCCGACGGTGAACACGCTCGGGGAGCACGACGGCGAGCCGGTGCTGCAGATCACCGGGCACAAGACCTATGCGACGACCGGGCACCTGAACATGACGACCGTCCGGGTGACCAGCGCCGACTACCGCATGAACCTCGTAGAGGCCGTGTACGGATGGCTTGCGCACGACAACAAGGTGGTCCCGCACGACACGCTCTACCCGGACGGCAAGACCGAGGAGCAGTCGACGCAGGAGAACGCCGAGGAGTTCAGCCAGTCCCAGGAGAGCGCCAAGGTGGCCGCCCTCAAGGAGCTGGACATCCCGGTGAAGTCCTGGGTGATCGTCTCCACCGTCCTCAAGGACTCGCCGGCCGAGGGCCGGCTGCACGCGGGTGACGTGATCAAGGCGGTCGACGGTACGGCGGTGAAGGCGCCCGACGACGTGGCCGAGCTGGTCACCAAGCACAAGCCCGGGGACGACGTCGCCTTCACGATCCTGCCCGCCAAGGAGCAGGCCGCGGCCGAGAAGTCGAAGACGTACGTGCCCAGGACCAAGAAGGTGACGATCACCACCGCGAAGTCCGACGACACGGGCGCGCCCCGGGCCATAGTCGGCATCTCCGCCGGCACCGATCACACGTTCCCGTTCACGGTCGACATCAAGCTCGCCGACGTGGGCGGCCCGAGCGCCGGTCTGATGTTCGCCCTCGGCATCGTGGACAAGCTCACCCCGGACGATCTCACCGGCGGCAAGTTCGTGGCCGGCACCGGCACCATCGACGACGACGGCAAGGTCGGCCCGATCGGCGGCATCGAGATGAAGACGGTCGGCGCGCGCGAAAAGGGCGCCCAGTACTTCCTGACGCCCAAGGACAACTGCGCGGCCGCCGCCAAGGACACCCCTGAGGGGCTCACGCTCGTCAAGGTGAACACGATCGACGACGCGCTGGACGCCCTCAAGGACATCCGCACCGGCAAGACGGCCGACCTGCCGAAGTGCACCACCAAGGGCTGACCACCGTCGCCTGTACGTAGGCGCCGCCATCAGGCCTGGCGCCATTTCCCGTACGTAAGCGGCGCCATCAGGCCCGACGCCATGGCCCGTACGTCGCTGGGGGCGCCCCCGAGCTTCGGGGGCGCCCCCAGCGACGTATACGGGAAAGTCAGTCCGCGAACGTCGCCGACAGGGCCTCCGCCAGACCCGGCACCAGGTCCGACCCGGTCAGCACCTCCGTCGGCGAGTCCTTCTCGCGCAGCCGCAGGGCCGATTCGCGCGCGCCGTCCCGCAGCACCGCCACCGTCATCCGGACCTCCTGGCGGTCCGGGTGCTCGGCGACCCACTTCGCGAGCTTCTTCTCGCTCAGCCCCTCCGGAACCGAGGCCTCCGCGGACGGCGGCAGCATCAGCCGCTCCACCGTGAGCGCGCAGCCGACCACCGCGTCGGGCCAGGCGATGGTGCCGAGGAACTCGTCCAGCGGCTTGCCGGCCGGGATCTCGTCCTGCTCGATGGGGGTGAGACCGGTGGTCTCCGGCGCGTCCGCGAGGCCGAGCTGGGCCGCGAGCGAGGGTTCCTGAGTGCGCAGCCGCGCGGTGTCTACGAGGGCGAAGAGGCGAGCGGGCTGGTCCCAGCCGAGGGTGGAGGCGTACTCGTCGATCTCGAGTACGGCCCGGGTGAGCGGGCTCGCTGCCATGGGAGTGTTGGACATGGTCACAATCCTGCCTCGTTAATCCCCCGAACCGGGAACCGAGTAAAGCGTGAGTAAGTTGCATAGGTGAGGCTCCACGATCACGGAGCCTGACGGATGGTCCGCGTTTCCGGGGGCCTGACGGATCAACAGCGAACTTCGAGGTGCGCACCTTGGCTTTCCAGATGCCGGACCGCGGCGGAGGCCCGACGGGGCCACGGATCAGAGTGGGCCGACCGTCCCGGCGGGTCCGGACCCTGCTCATGACACTGGGCGTTCTTGCCGTTCTCGGCATGGCGTTCGTCATGTTTGCGGGGTTCTGGACGGACTGGCTCTGGTACCGGTCGGTCAAGTACTCGTCCGTGTTCACGACCACCCTGTCGACCAAGATCGGGCTCTTCTTCGTCTTCGGCCTGCTGATGGCGGTCGCGGTCGGCGTGAACATCTGGCTGGCGCACCGGCTGCGCCCGCCGCTCAGCGCCATGTCGATGGAGCAGCAGAGCCTCGACCGCTACCGGATGGGCATCGCGCCGTACAAGAAGTGGTTGCTGCTCGGGATCACTTCTCTGGTGGGCCTCATCGCGGGTGCGTCCGCCTCCAGCCAGTGGCGGACCTGGCTGATGTGGGTCAACGGGGTGCCCTTCCACCAGAAGGACCCCCAGTTCCACCTGGACGTCTCCTTCTACGCCTTCGACCTGCCCTGGTACCGCTTCCTGCTCGGCTTCGGCTTCGCCGCCGCGGTGCTGTCCCTGATCGCCGCCGCTCTCACGCACTACCTGTACGGCGGGCTCAGAATCACCTCTCCGGGCGCGCGCGCCACGGCCGCGGCCACCGGGCACCTGTCCGTGCTGCTCGGCATCTTCGTCGCCCTGAAGGCGGTCGCCTACTGGCTCGACCGGTACGGGCTCGCGGTGAAGTCCAGCGACTTCAAGGCGACCGGCAACTGGACGGGCCTCAGGTACGTCGACGCCAACGCCTATCTGCCGGCCAAGACGATCCTGTTCTGCATCGCCGTGATCTGCGCCCTGTTGTTCTTCGCCACCCTGTGGCGGCGCACCTGGCAGCTGCCCGTCATCGGATTCGGCCTGATGGTGCTCTCGGCGATCCTCATCGGCGGGCTCTACCCGGCGATCGTCCAGAAGTTCCAGGTCCAGCCGAACGAGCAGGCCAAGGAAGCCCCGTACGTCGAGAAGAACCTCAAGGCGACGCGTGAGGCGTACGGCATCGACGGCGCCAAGGTCACCGAGTACCCGGGCAAGAGCGACACCACGGACAAGACGAAGCTGCGCGACGACGCCGACGCCACGGCGAGCGTCCGTCTGCTCGACCCGAACGTCGTCTCGCCCACGTTCCAGCAGCTCCAGCAGATGCGGAACTACTACGCGTTCCCGACCAACCTGGACGTCGACCGCTACAGCAAGGACGGCAAGGACCAGGACACGGTCATCGGTCTGCGTGAGCTGAATCTCAACGGCATTCCGAAGAACAACTGGATCAACGACCACTTCCGCTACACGCACGGATTCGGTGTGGTCGCCGCGAAGGGCACCACCGCCGACTCCGAGGGCCGGCCGGTGTTCACCGAGTCCGACCTGCCGTCCAGGGGTGACCTCAAGGCGTACCAGCAGCGGATCTACTACGGCGAGAAGACCAGCCAGTACTCGATCGTCGGCGGTCCCCAGAAGGAGATCGACTACTCCGACGACAGCGGTGAGAAGACCACCAGCTACCAGGGCAAGAGCGGGGTCAACCTCTCCAGCCCGATCAACCGGGCCGCGTACGCGGTGGCGTTCAGCGAGCCGCAGATCCTCTACTCCGGGGCGATCGGCGAGGGTTCGCGGATCCTGTACAACCGCACGCCCAAGGAGCGCGTCGAGGCGGTGGCGCCCTGGCTGACCATCGACGGGGACGCCTACCCCGCGGTCGTCGACAACAAGATCCAGTGGATCGTCGACGCGTACACGACGACGAACGGATACCCGTACGCCTCCCGTACGACGCTGGGTGACACGACGGCCGACTCGCTGACCGCCAACAACAACCAGCGCGCGGTGGTGGCCCAGCAGAACCAGGTCAACTACATCCGCAACTCGGTGAAGGCGACCGTCGACGCGTACACGGGCAAGGTCACGCTCTTCGAGTGGGACACCAAGGACCCGGTCCTGAAGACATGGGAGAAGGCCTTCCCCGGCACGGTGAAGCCGAAGGGCGACATCCCGAAGTCCCTGATAGATCATCTGCGGTACCCGCAGGACCTGTTCAAGGTCCAGCGCGAGCTGCTCACCCGCTACCACGTGAAGGACGCGCAGACGTTCCTCAGCGGCAGCGAGGTGTGGCAGGTGCCGGACGACCCGTCCAACAAGTCGGGCAACGCGGTGCCGCCGTACTACCTGAGCATGAAGATGCCCGACCAGCAGGCGCAGACGTTCTCGCTGACGACGACGCTCACCCCGAACGGCCGGGACAACCTGAGTGCCTTCATGTCGGTCAACGCCGAAGCGGGCACGAGTGATTACGGCAAGATCAGAATCCTGAAACTGCCGACGAGCAGAACAGTCGACGGGCCCAAACAGGTCCAGAGCCAGTTCAACTCCGAACAGGACATCGCCGAGTCCATCAGGCTGCTGAAGGGCGGCGACTCGGAGGTCGAGTACGGCAATCTGCTGACGGTGCCCCTCGACGGCGGACTGCTGTACGTGGAGCCCGTGTACGTACGCGGTGGCGGACTCAAGTACCCGCTGTTGCGCAAGGTGTTGGTGACCTACGGAGGCAACACCGCCTTCGAGGACACGCTCGACGAGGCGCTCAACAAGGTCTTCGGAGCGGATTCGACCACGCAGCCACCGGACGAGGGCACCACGAAGCCGCCGACGTCGAGCAACCCCACGGTCCAAGAGGCCCTGAACGACGCCCAGAAGGCCTTCGACGCGGGCCAGGAGGCCCTCAAGAAGCCCGACTGGCAGGCGTACGCCAAGGCGCAGAAGGATCTTGAGGATGCCCTGAAGCGGGCGGAGGACGCCCAGGCCGAGGCGGACAAGGCCAGCGGCGGCAGCAAGAGCGGTGACAGCGGCAAGGGCAGTGGGCCGACCAGCAGCCCGAGCGGCAGTGCCAGTAGCAGTCCCAGTAGCAGTCCGAGCAGCGACAAGAGCCCGAGCAGCGACAAGAGCCCCGGCAGCGACTGAGTCAGGGCACCCTCCCGCGCCGTGGTACGGTTGCAACACAACGGCGCGGGGTGGAGCAGCTCGGTAGCTCGCTGGGCTCATAACCCAGAGGTCGCAGGTTCAAATCCTGTCCCCGCTACTGAAGACGAAGGCCCGGATCCTGATCAAGGATCCGGGCCTTCGTCGTGTGCCGCGACGCGCCAGGGTGGCCGCGATGACCTGGCTACTCGTGCGAAGTGGTGCCGCCTGCGGGGGGAGTTGGGAAATCTGTGTTTGACTTGTCTCTCTGTGGGCATGTCGACAAAACGCTGAAGTGACCTCACTGGCTGCGGTATACCAGGTGTACCCAGGTTGCAGGTGGTGCGACGATGGACGTTATGGGGGACAAGGCAACTCTGTTGGAAACAGGGCGTTTTGCGCAGCCTGCCGACTTTGTGCAGCCTGCCGACATTGCGCAGCCTTCCGACCGGGACGAAACCGGCGAGGCTGCAGAGGAGGCGCGCCGTCGGCTCGCCGCCGAAGCGGGCGACGTGGAGGCGAAGAGCGTCCTCGGAGCCATGCTGCTGCGACGCGGCGATCTCGACGGCGCGGAGCCCCAGCTGCGCGCCGCGACCGCCGCCGGTGACCGTGCCGCCGCCAACAACCTGGGTGTCCTCCTGCATCAGCGTGGATACGCCGAGGAGGCGGCCGGCTGGTGGCGGATCGCCGCCGTCGCCGGTTCCGCCGCGGCCGCGCACGCGCTCGGGCGCCACCACCGCGAGCGCGGCGACGAGCCCGCAGCCGAGTACTGGCTGCGCCAGTCCGCCGAGCAGGGCCACGCCCTCGGCGCGTACGCGCTCGCCGACCTGCTGGAGCACCGCAACGACGCCCGCGCGGAGCAGTGGATGCGGGCCGCGGCCGAGCGCGGGCACCGCGAGGCCGCCTACCGGCTGGCGCGCGCGCTTGATCGCAAGGTCGCGGACGCGGGTGAGCCGGGCGCTGACAACGGTGTCATAGGAGCAGGCGGTGAAGAGGCCGCGCAGTGGTACCGGCAGGCCGCCGCGCGCGGGCACCGGCGCGCGGCGCTGCATCTCGGGGCGATCCTGGAGAAGCGGGGCGAGCTCAAGGAGGCCGGGCGGTGGTATCTGACGTCCGCCAAGGACGGCGAGGCGCGCGCCGCATGCGCCCTCGGCTTCCTGCTGCGGGACGCGGGCGACAGCGAGAGCGCCGCCGTGTGGTGGCTGCGGGCCGCCCAGGACGGCGACGGGAACGCGGCGAACGCGCTCGGCGCCCTGCACGCCGAGCGCGGCGAGACCCAGACCGCCGAGCGGTGGTACCGGGCCGCGATGGACGCGGGCGATGTGAACGGCGCGTACAACCTGGGCCTGCTCTGCGCCGAGCAGGGACGGACCGCGCAGGCCGACCAGTGGTACCGGCGTGCGGCGTACGCCGGACACCGGGAGGCGGCCAACGCGCTCGCCATCCTGCTGCTCCAGGTCGGCGACGCGGCCGGGGCCGAGCCCTGGTTCTCCAAGGCCGCGGAGGCGGGGAGCGTGGACGCCGCGTTCAACCTCGGCATCCTGCACGCCGGGCGCGGCACCGAGGAAGACGATGCGGCGGCACTGCGCTGGTACGAGCGGGCGGCTGCCGCCGGGCACACCGAGGCGGCGCTCCAGGTCGGCATCGCGTTGCTGCGCGACGGGGACGAGCAGGCGGCGGAGCGGCACCTTCGGTGCGCGGCGGGCGGGGGCAGTGCCGAGGCCGCGTACCGGCTGGCGTCCGTGCTGGACGCGCGCCGGCCGCCCGCGCCCGCGCACGAGCTGGGCGAGCCCGCGCACGAGAAGACCGAGTGCGAGGAGTGGTACGAGCGCGCGGCGTCCCAGGGGCACCGGCGGGCGCAGGTGCGGGTCGGGATGCTGGCGGCGGCCCGAGGGGACGTGGTGGAGGCGGCCCGGTGGTACCGGGAGGCGGCGGAAGCGGGCTCCCGGAACGGGGCGTTCAATCTGGGGCTGCTGCTGGCCCGCGAGGGAAGTGAGCCGGAGGCCGCGCTGTGGTGGACCCGGGCGGCCGATGCCGGGCATGGACGGGCGGCGTTGCGGCTGGCCCTGGTCTACGCGCGTCGCGGGGAGCTTGTCGAGGGGCAGCGGTGGGCGGACCGAGCGGTGTCTCTGGGACCCGCCGAGGTCTCCGAGCGTGCCGCCCGGCTACGGGATGCCTTGCGGCAGGAGCTGTCGGCCTGAGTCGTCGCCTGTCCTGCGCCGGGCGCCGGCGTCGGGGGTGGTTCGCCCCCGACGCCCCTACCCGTCCCGTCCCTGGGGGCTGCCGCCCCCAGACCCCCGCTTTCGGCCTGGACGGCCTCGTCCTCAAACGCCGGACGGGCTGCTTGCGCTCAGCCGTTCTCAAGTGATTTGCGCTGGTCGGCCCCACTGACGTAACGTTCAGTTCAACGACGCGGGGTGGAGCAGCTCGGTAGCTCGCTGGGCTCATAACCCAGAGGTCGCAGGTTCAAATCCTGTCCCCGCTACTGAAGGCCGAGGGCCGGAATCCTTAAGGGATTCCGGCCCTCGGTGTTTCTACGGCTCGTGGCCCCCACCGCCTCCGCGTACAGCGCCCGGTCCACCGCCTTCGACTCCGGGACCGGATCCCCGTTCGCCACGCCCGCCGCCGCGTACGCCCACTGCAACCGCCGGTCGTGCCCTTGCGGATCTCCCAATCCATGTCAGGTCGGTGGCGTTGAGCTGTGGACCGGTCTCTCCCACGGGGTCTCCTCGCGGAGTGTGGAAGGGACTGGTGGGTGCCGTCGACCATATGACGGGTCGTCAGATTCGGGAAGCCCGTATGCGGCAGCGGGGCGAGGCGGTGCACAGCGCGAAGCCCCGGCATCCCTGGGATGCCGGGGCTTCGCGGAAACGATCAGGCGGCCGCGCAGTTGGGGCACACGCCCCGGTACGTCACCTCGACGTCCGAGACCGTGAAGCCGAAGCGCTCCGAGTCGGGGAGGTCGGCGAGCGGGTTGCCGCTCGGGTGGACGTCGCGGATCGCGCCGCACCGGGCGCAGACCAGGTGGTGGTGCGGACGGTGGGCGTTCGGGTCGTAGCGCTTGGCGCGCTTGTCCGTGGCGACCTCCAGCACCTCGCCGAGGGAGACCAGCTCACCCAGGGTGTTGTAGACGGTCGCCCGGGAGATCTCGGGCAGCTTCACGACGGCGCGGGCGTGCACCTCGTCGGCCGTCAGGTGGACGTGGTCGCCGTCGAGGACCTCGGCCACGACGCGGCGCTGCGCGGTCATCCGCCATCCGCGGCCGCGCAGTCGTTCCAGTAGGTCACTCATACAGACAAGCCTAACAGTAGGGGGACCAGTTCCCGAACGGGTGTGACTTTGGAGCTTTACTTGACTTAGACATTGTCCATTGTAGGATCGTGACCGGCATTGGCCAAGGGACAGGACTTGCAGGAATGACGCAGGAGGCGCACGTGACGCAGGGACCGCTCACGACGGAGGCCGGTGCACCGGTAGCCGACAATCAGAACAGCGAGACCGCGGGCGTCGGCGGCCCGGTGCTCGTGCAGGACCAGCTCCTGCTGGAGAAGCTTGCCCACTTCAACCGTGAGCGCATCCCGGAGCGCGTCGTGCACGCCCGCGGCGCGGCCGCGTACGGCACGTTCACGCTGACCCGTGACGTCTCGCAGTGGACGCGCGCCGCATTCCTCTCCGAGGTCGGCAAGCAGACCGAGACCTTCCTGCGCTTCTCCACCGTGGCCGGGAACCTGGGTTCCGCGGACGCCGTCCGTGACCCGCGCGGCTGGGCGCTGAAGTTCTACACCGAAGAGGGCAACTACGACCTCGTCGGCAACAACACCCCGGTGTTCTTCATCAAGGACGCCATCAAGTTCCCCGACTTCATCCACACCCAGAAGCGCGACCCGTACACGGGCTCGCAGGAGGCGGACAACGTCTGGGACTTCTGGGGTCTGTCGCCCGAGTCCACCCACCAGGTGACCTGGCTGTTCGGCGACCGCGGCATCCCCGCGTCCTACCGCCACATGAACGGCTACGGCTCGCACACCTACCAGTGGAACAACGAGGCCGGCGAGGTCTTCTGGGTCAAGTACCACTTCAAGACCGACCAGGGCATCAAGAACCTCACGACCGAGGAGGCCGTGAACGTCTCCGGTCTCGACCCGGACTCGCACCAGCGCGACCTGCGTGAGTCCATCGAGCGCGGTGACTTCCCGACCTGGACCGTGCAGGTGCAGATCATGCCGGCGGCCGAGGCGGCCGGGTACCGCTTCAACCCGTTCGACCTCACCAAGGTGTGGCCGCACGAGGACTACCCGCCGATCGAGATCGGCAAGCTGGAGCTCAACCGCAACCCGGAGAACATCTTCGCCGAGGTCGAGCAGTCCATCTTCAGCCCGGCCCACTTCGTTCCCGGCATCGGTCCCTCCCCGGACAAGATGCTCCAGGGCCGCCTCTTCGCGTACGGCGACGCCCACCGCTACCGCGTCGGCATCAACGCCGACCACCTGCCGGTGAACCGTCCGCACGCCACCGAGGCGCGCACCAACTCCCGCGACGGCTTCCTGTACGACGGCCGCCACAAGGGCACGAAGAACTACGAGCCGAACAGCTTCGGCGGCCCGTTCCAGACGGACCGCCCGCTGTGGCAGCCGATCTCGGTCACCGGCGTCACGGGCGACACAGAGGCCCCGGTCCACACCGAGGACAACGACTTCGTGCAGGCGGGCAACCTCTACCGCCTGATGTCGGAGGACGAGAAGACCCGCCTGGTCGACAACCTCGCGGGCTTCATCTCCAAGGTCTCGCGCGACGACATCGCCGAGCGCGCGATCAACAACTTCCGCCAGGCGGACGGCGACTTCGGCAAGCGGCTGGAGGCCGCGGTCCAGGCCCTGCGCGGCTGACAGCCAGCACTGGACGCTTGTCGTGGAGAGCGGGCCGGATCCCCTGTGTCAGGGGGTCCGGCCCGCTCGCGTGCCCCGAGGGGACGCTCAGGCCGGTATGTGCTGCCGGGCCGGGGCCCAGCAGCGGATGATGTCGCGGACCGAGACGATCCCGACGGGACCGCTTCCGTCGAGCACGATCAGATGCCGGAAACCGCCGTGCGACATGGCCGTCGCGGCGTCCTCCAGGGTCCAGGCCGGGGCGGCGAAGACGACGTCGGTGGTGGTGTGGCTGCCTGCGGTCTCGGCATCCGGGTTCTGGCCGAGGGCCAGTGAGTTGAGGATGTCGCGCTCGGTCAGGATGCCGACTCCGCAGGAGTCCTCGTCGAGGACGACGGCCGCACCGACGCGGCGTGCGGACATCAGGCGGGCCGCCTGGCGGAGGGTGTGTGCCGGGCCGATGGTCAGGACCACCGTGCTCATGGCGTCGCGGACGAGCATGGGCTGGAGCCACCTCCTTGGTGAACCGACATGAGAAGCGATTCACAAGTTCACAAGTGGGGGGACTCTCAGAGTCGCAGTTAAAGGGAGAGTCAACAAGAGGGCGCGAGGCGACTTTCGAGGCACCCATGGCTCACATGAGCGCACTGGGGGCTTCGGCGGCTCCTCAGTAGCGCTGGTTGAGATACCCCAGCAGCTCGTCGTGGAGCACCCCGTTCGACGCGGCCGCGTTGCCGCTGTGCGGGCCCGGACGGCCGTCGAGGCCCGTGAAGGAGCCGCCCGCCTCCGTCACGACGATCGCGTTCGCCGCCATGTCCCACAGCGACAGCTCGGGCTCCGCGCAGATGTCGATCGAGCCCTCGGCGACCATCATGTACGGCCAGAAATCGCCGTATCCCCGGGTGCGCCACACCGCGCGCGTGAGATCCAGGAAGCCGTCCAGGCGGCCCTGGTCCTCCCAGCCGCTCAGCGACGAGTACGCGAACGAGGCGTCGGACAGCTTCGAGACGCGCGAGACGTGCAGCCGGGACGCCGAGGACAGACTGCGGCCGGAGAAGGCGCCGTGGCCCTTCGCGGCCCACCAGCGCCGGCCGAGCGCGGGCGCGGAGACCACGCCGACGACCGGCTGGTAGCCGCCCTCGCCCGCCTCCGTCAGGGAGATCAGGGTCGCCCAGACGGGGACGCCGCGTACGTAGTTCTTGGTGCCGTCGATCGGGTCGACGACCCAGCGGCGCGGGCCCGTGCCCTCGATGCCGTACTCCTCGCCGAGGATCGCGTCGCGCGGCCGCGCCCGCTGGAGGTGGCCGCGGATCAGCTCCTCGGCGGCCTTGTCGGCCTCGCTCACCGGAGTCATGTCCGGCTTGGTCTCTACCTTGAGATCGAGCGCCTTGAACCGTTCCATCGTCGCGGCGTCGGCGGCATCCGCCAGGACATGGGCGAGGCGCAGGTCATCGCGATAGTCGGGCATGTGTGAACCGTATCTGCCCCTTCCCGGGGAGGGCCACACGGCCTCCGGGATCTTCGCCGATCTTCGCCGGCGCACCCTTCGGCGCCCACTCGCCGGCGCACGCCCTTCGGTACCGCCGCGAACCCTTGACAGTGCCGTCGTGCGCGTCAAATCTGAGCGTCAGAGCCGCTCGCCCGAGGGAGGCGATGATGCCTGCAGCGCGGGAATCCCTGCTGGACGCCGCGTACACGGCGCTCGCGCGCCGTCCGTGGTCCGCCGTGCGCATGGTGGACGTGGCCGCCGTGGCCGGGGTGTCACGGCAGACGCTGTACAACGAGTTCGGCAGCAAGGAGGGCCTGGCGCGGGCGCTGGTGCGCAGGGAGGCCGACGCCTATCTCGCCGGTGTCGAGCGGGCGCTGGCCACGCACGCCGACCCGCGCGAGCGCCTCGCCGCGACCGCCGAGTGGACCACGTCCGCCGCCCGTGGCAACGCCCTCGTACGGGCCATGCTCACCGGCTGCTGGAGCGAGCGGCTGCCCTCGCCGACGCTCACGGCGGTGCCCTCGGCGTCCGCGGTGCCCGCGCAGCGCCGGGCCGACGGTGCGCTGCCCTCGCCCGCCGACTTCGTGGCGCTGGTCCGTGACCGTGCCGTCGCCGCGCTCGCCGGACCCGGCACCACCAGGTCGGACGCCTTCGAGCTGGCGCGCTCCTGCGAACTCGTCGTCCGGCTCGCGCTGTCGTGCGTGGCGGCGCCGCCCGGCGAGGGCGGGGTCCCGGACCTGGTGAAGGCCGCGCTGACCCCGTCCCACCGGCTGGGTGTCCGGACGGTCACTTCTTCTTGAGCCAGCCGACCTTGGTGAAGTCGTCGTCGGCGAGGCCGCCCGCGCCGTAGTTGGCGAGGTTCGAGCGGACGGCGAGGACCTGGGGGCGCTGGTAGAGCGGGATGGAGTGGCCGAGGGCCCAGATCTTCGTGTCGGCCTCGTTGTAGATCTTGGCCTGCTCGGTGGCGTCGGTGGTCTCACCCGCCTTCTTCAGCAGGGTGTCGATCTCCGGGGAGCCGACCGAGCCGTAGTTCTCGTACAGGTTCTTGCCGGCGGTCTGGCGGTAGATCGGGTACGCCTCGGAGCGGAAGATCTGGTCGACCCAGCGGAAGCTGACCAGGTCGAAGTTGCCGATGGTGACGTACTTGGAGAAGTAGTCGTTCGTCGGCACCTTCTTGATCGACACTTTGATCCCGACGGCCGCGAGCTGCGCCTGCACCAGCTCGGCCTGGTCCTCCTGCGCGGAGGTGCTGCCCGCGCTGAGTGCGTAGGTGAGGGCGAGCTGCTTGCCGTCCTTCACGCGCGTGTCGCCCTTGGTCTTCCAGCCGGCCGCGTCGAGGAGTTCGCCCGCCGCCTCGACGTCGTACGTGCCGTACGTACCGGAGTTGTCCTGGTAGCCGGCCTGGTTGGGCATGAAGAAGTGGCTGCCGTACGTCTTCAGCTCGACCGGGAGGTCCTTGCCGAAGGCGGTGGCGATGGCCTTGCGGTCGATGGCGTGCTGGACGGCTTGGCGGACCCGGACGTCCTTCAGCGGGCCGCGCGCGCCGTTCAGGGTGATGTGCACCTCGTCCCAGCGGGCGCCGGTGCGGATGTCCGTGCCGGCGGCCTTGGCAAGGCGCTTGTAGTCCTCGGGGAGGATCGCGGAGGCGTAGTCGATCTCCTTGTTGAGGTACGCGTCCGTCCAGGCGCTGAAGTCCAGGGCGCGGAAGACGATCGAGTCCAGCTTGGGCTTCGTACCCCACCACTGGGGGTCGGGGACCGCCGTGATGGTCTGGGCGGTCCTGTCGTACGCGGAGATCTTGAAGGCGGCGCCGGTGACCGGGATCTTCTCGGTCCAGCCCTTGTTGAACTTGGCCGGGGTGTCGATCCCCGCGGCGGGCAGCAGTGGGTCGAAGAGCCGCTTCCAGTCGGCGTACGGCGAGGAGAAGGTGACCTTGACCTGGTGGGCGTCGGTGCCCTGCCCGACCGCGCTGATCTGGTCGTAGCCGGAGGTGTTGGCGGCCTCGTACTCCTTGTTCGTGCCGTTCGTGGCCTTCCACAGGGCACGGAAGTCGCGCCAGCTCAGGGGCGCGCCGTCGGACCACTTGGCCTTGGGATTGAGCTTGTAGGTGACGACCTGGGGGCTGGTGGAGGTCACCGAGGCGGAGAGCAGGAAGTTCTCGTTCGGCCGGACCGCGCCGCGCGCGTCGGCGGTGAAGAGGCTGGGCTCGACCAGCTCGTTGATCGTCGCGGCGTCACCCTGGTTGCCGTTGGCGGTGTAGCGGTTGAAGTCCGCGATGTACTGGGAGATCGCGAACTTGAGGGTGCCGCCCTGCTGGATGTCGCTGAGCGGGTGGGCGTTGATCTGCTGGCTGCCGGCCGGGGCGGCGCTCTTCTGCGCCTGCGGCTTGTCGTCGTCGGACGAACCGCAGCCGGTCACCAGCAACGCGGTGGCCGCGGTGGCGGCGACCAGGGCTGCGGCGGGGGTTCTGCGCATGTCGGTGTCCTTTGTGGGGTGTCCTTCGGTGGCCGGCGGGAGCCGGTGGTCATCCGTGAATGCGCCGAACGTAGAACGGCTACGGCAGTCGTGGGAGCGGTTCTGGACTGCTGTCATGTTCTCTTCATGCTGGTGCAACAGCGGGACGGAAGGATGCGTGACGTGCCTGCCTATCTGGCCAAGCGGCTCGGCTATTACGCCGTCCTGCTCCTGGCCGCCGTCTGCCTCTCCTATCTGCTGGCCTCGTTCGCGCTCGACCCGCGCGCGTACTACGAGGGCCGGCAGCCGCCCGTCTCCGCGAGCGCGGTGAATCACCACCTCACCGAGATCGGCGTCAACGACCACGCGTCGCTGCTCGCCCGCTTCCTGCGCTGGGCGGGGCATGCGGTCCGCGGAGACCTCGGCAGGACGATCGACGGTACGAGCGTCAACGCGGAGTTCGGGCGGCGCATCGGGGTCAGCCTGCGGCTGCTGCTCGCCGGAACCGTGCTCGGCACGGTCGCGGGCGTGCTGATCGGAGCCTGGACGGCGGTGCGGCAGTACCGCTTCAGCGACCGGACGGTCACGTTCGCGTCCTTCGCACTGCTCTCCACCCCCGTGTTCCTGCTGGCGATCCTTCTCAAGACCGGAGCGATCTGGTTCAACCGGACGACAGGGACGGATCTGATCCAGTTCACGGGCGAGAAGAGCCCCGGGCTGACGGGCGGGTTCGGGGCCGTACTCCAGGACCGCGCCGTACACCTGCTGCTGCCCACCCTGTCCGTCGCCCTCTTCGCGATCGCCGGCTACAGCCGCTACCAGCGCAGCACCATGCTCGACGTGCTGGGCTCCGACTATCTGCGCACCGCGCGGGCCAAGGGTCTCGGCCGCCGGGCGGTGCTGCTCAAGCACGGGCTGCGGACGGCGCTGATCCCCATGTCGACGTACTTCTCGTACGGCTTCCTCGCGCTCTTCACCGGTGCCATCTTCACGGAGACGATCTTCGGCTGGCACGGCATGGGAGAGTGGTTCATCTCCTCGATCGGCAAGAACGACGTCAACTCGGTCGTCGCCGTCAATCTCTTCGCGGCGGTCACCGTGCTGCTGTCCGGCTTCCTCGCGGACGTGCTGCACGCCGCGCTCGACCCGCGCATCCGGCAGGCGTCATGACGATCACCCCTGTGGTCGAGACGGTCGAGGCGGCCGTACGTCCGGTCGGGCGCGGGACCGTCGTCCTGCGCCGCTTCGTACGCAATCGGGGCGCGCTCGCCGGATCCGTCGTCCTCGTACTGCTGTTCCTGCTGGCCTTCGTCGGGCCGTACGTCACCCCGTGGTCGTACAGCCATATCGACTACACCGCGTTGCGGTCGGGGCCGAGCGCCGACCACTGGTGGGGGACCAACCGGATCGGGCAGGACGTGTTCGCGCAGACCGTGCGGGGACTGCAGAAGTCGTTGCTGATCGGGCTGTTGGTGGCGGTCTTCTCGACCGGGCTCGCCGCATTCGTCGGCGCCTGTGCCGGGTACTTCGGGGGCTGGACCGACCGGGCGCTGATGTTCTTCGTCGACTTGCTGCTGGTCTTCCCGTCGTTCCTCATCATCGCGGCCGTCTCACCGCGGATGCCCAGCGGCGGCTGGGTCGTCCTCGCGGGACTGCTCGCCGTCTTCGGGTGGATGATCACCGCGCGGGTGGTCCGGTCGATGACACTGTCCCTGAAGGAGCGCGAATTCGTCCGCGCGGCACGGTTCATGGGCGTCGGGCCGTTCCGGATCATCTGGCGGCACGTGCTGCCGAACGTCGCCTCCTTCCTGATCATCGACGCGACCATCGCGGTCGGCGGGGCCGTGATGAGCGAGACCGCCCTGTCGTACTTCGGGTTCGGGGTGCAGACGCCGGACGTGTCGCTCGGCACGCTGATCGCCTCGGGGACCGGGGCGGCGGTGACGTACCCCTGGATGTTCTTCTACGCGGCCGGGCTGCTGGTGGTCTTCGTGCTGGCGGTGAACCTGGTGGGGGACGGGCTGCGGGACGCGCTGGACCCGACCTCCCGCAGCAGGAAAGGGGCATCGCGGTGACTCCCGTGCTCGAAGTGGCCCGTCTGAACGTGGACTTCGACGGGCGGCCCGCCGTCCGCGACGTGAGCCTCTCGCTCTCGCGGGGCGAAGTCCTCGGCCTGGTCGGTGAGTCGGGGTCCGGGAAGTCGGCCACCGCGCTCGCCGTCCTCGGGCTGCTGCCCGACAACGCGACCGTCCAAGGGTCCGTACGGCTCGACGGGCAGGAACTGGTCGGCGCGGGCGAAAGGGAGCTGACCCGGATCCGGGGGAGCCGCGTCGCCATGGTCTTCCAGGACCCGCTCTCCGCGTTCACACCGGTCCACCGCGTCGGCGACCAGATCGCGGAGGCCGTACGGGCCCATCAGGGCGTGTCCCGGGAGCGGGCCCGCGAACGCGCCGCCGAACTGCTCGACCTCGTCGGCATCCCCGCTTCCCGGGTGCGGGCCTTCCCGCACGAGTTCTCCGGCGGCATGCGCCAGCGCGCCATGATCGCCATGGCGATGGCGAACGAGCCGGACGTGATCCTCGCGGACGAGCCGACCACCGCCCTGGACGTCACCATCCAGGCCCAGGTGCTCGACGTGCTGCGCACGGCCCAGCGGGAGACCGGCGCCGCTGTCCTGCTGGTCAGCCACGACCTGGGGGTGATCGCCGGGATGGCGGACCGGGTGGCGGTCATGTACGAGGGGGAGGTGGTCGAGTCGGGAACGGCCGTCGAGGTGTTCGGACGGCCGCGGGAGCCGTACACGCGGAAGCTGCTCGGGGCCGTACCGCGTCTCGACGACGCGCGCCCGCGCGCCGAACTCCCGGACAGCGAACCAGTGTTGAGGGTGCGCGGACTCACCAAGACCTTTCCCCTTCTCAAAGGGAGCGCGTTCAAGCGGCGGGTGGGGAGTGTGTACGCCGTCGACGGCGTGGACCTCGACATCCGGCGCGGGGAGACCCTGGCGCTGGTGGGGGAGTCCGGGTCCGGGAAGTCGACGACCCTTTTCGAGCTGCTCGAACTCGCCGCTCCCGAGGGCGGGTCGGTCGAACTGTTCGGGCAGCGGCTCGGGAGCCTGCGCAAAGCCGAGTCGAAGGCGCTGCGCCGCCGGGTGCAGATCGTCTTCCAGGACCCGATGGCCTCCCTCGACCCGCGCATGCCGGTCGGCGACATCATCGCCGAGCCGTTGCGCACCCAGGGCTTTGACCGGGCCACCGCCGCCCGGCGCGTCCCCGAACTGCTCACCCGGGTCGGGCTCGACCCGGCGCACGCGGAACGCTTCCCGCACGAGTTCTCCGGCGGCCAGCGGCAGCGCATCGGCATCGCGCGGGCGCTGTCGGTCGAGCCGGAGCTCCTCGTGCTCGACGAACCCGTGTCGGCGCTCGACGTCTCCGTCCAGGCCGGGGTTCTCGACCTGCTGGACCGGCTGAAGGCGGAGCTGGGGCTCGCCTATCTGTTCGTCTCGCACGATCTGTCCGTCGTCCGGCACATCGCGGACCGGGTGAGCGTGGTCTACCTCGGCCGGACCGTCGAGTCGGGCCCGGTCGAGGAGGTCTTCGAACGGCCCCGCCACCCGTACACCCAGGCCCTGCTGTCCGCCGTCCCGCTGCCCGACCCGGAGCGCGAACGGGAACGGCGGCGCACGCGGATCCTGCTCGCCGGGGACCCGCCCAGCCCGACACAGCGGTACGACGGCTGCCGGTTCCGGGCACGCTGCCCGCTGTACGCCTCACTCGCCGAGGAGGAGCGCAAGCGGTGCGCCCATGACGTGCCGGTCCTCGACGGGGACGGGGCGGCCTGTCACTTTCCGCGGGTGCGCGAGGTGATCTGAGAGGCGCGCCGCGAGAGCGGCCTCAGTGGGCCGAGCCCGAGAGCTGGAGCCCGATCACGCCGATGATCACAAAGCTGATCGACACGAGCTTCAGGACGGAGACCACGTCACCGAGGAACACCATGCCGTAGATCGCGGTGCCCGCCGCGCCGATACCGGTCCAGACGGCGTAGGCGGGTCCCACGTCGAGCTTCCGCAGGGACAGGGTCAGCAGGCCGAAGCTGCCGAGCGCGAAGACGCAGAAGGCGACCGTGGGCCACAGTCGGGTGAAGCCGTGCGAGAGCTTCAGACAGACGGCGAAGCCGGTCTCCAGTAGTCCGGCCACAACGACCAGCAGCCACGCCATGTGATGTCCTCCCGTGTCCCCACGTTCCGTGACCGCTTTTTCTGGCTTGGATCCGGCTTGGTGCGATTATGCATTTACCGGCGTGCCGCGGGTGCAAACAACGCGGAGGTCACACGAGGATCAGTCGCCTTCCGTCCGCTCACGCGTTGCCAACAGCCTGCGCAGGGAGTAGAGCCGCTGCGGATCCGCGTGACCGTCCGTCACCCACTGGTCCAGCGCGCAGTCCGGCTCGTCGTGGCTGCACGCGCGCGGACAGCCCTCGGTGCCGGGTTCGAGGTCGGGGAAGGCCTTGATGACACGGGACGGGTCCACATGGTGCAGGCCGAAGGAGCGCACGCCCGGGGTGTCGACGACCCAGCCCGCACTGTCCGGCAGGGGGACCGCGCGCGCCGACGTCGTGGTGTGCCGGCCACGTCCGGTGACCGCGTTGACATGGCCGGTGCTGCGCCGCCGCTCCACCGACACGAGCGCGTTGACCAGGGTCGTCTTGCCCACGCCGGAGTGCCCGACGAAGGCCGTGATCTTGCCGTCCAGCTGCTTGCGCACGCGTTCCACCGCCTCGCCGCTCTCCAGCTCCTCGCGGCTGGTCACGACATACGGGACACCCAACGCCCCGTACATCTCCAGGAGTTCGTCGGGGGAGGCGAGGTCCGACTTGGTGAGGACGAGGAGCGGGGTGAGGCCGCCGTCGTAAGCGGCCACCAGACAGCGGTCGATCAGCCGCGGGCGCGGCTCCGGGTCCGCGAGGGCGGTGACGATGGCGAGCTGGTCGGCGTTGGCGACGACCACGCGCTCGTAGGGATCGTCGTCGTCGGCCGTGCGCCGCAGCACGGAGGTGCGCGGCTCGATGCGGACGATGCGGGCCAGGGTGTCCTTCTTGCCGGACAGGTCGCCGACAAGGGCCACCCGGTCGCCGACCACTGCCGCCTTGCGGCCCAGTTCGCGGGCCTTCATGGCCAGGACGACCCGGTCCTCGACCAGGCAGGTCAGCCGGCCCCGGTCGACGGTGATGACGAGGCCCTCCGCCGCGTCCTCGTGCTTTGGGCGGATGTTCGAACGCGGCCGGTTGCCCTTGCGGTTGGGGCGGGCGCGGATGTCGTCCTCGTCGGTGTGCTTGCCGTAGCGGCGCATGATCCAGGTCCGCCCGTCAGTTCCCGAGCATCCCGGTCCACAGGTCGGGGAAGTCCGGCAGCGTCTTGGCCGTTGTCGCCACGTTCTCGATCTGTACGCCGTCGACCGCGAGACCGATGATCGCGCCCGCGGTGGCCATACGGTGGTCGTCGTACGTGTGGAAGATCCCGCCGTGCAGCCGACGCGGGCGGATCGACAGGCCGTCGGCGGTCTCGGTGACGTCGCCGCCCAGCTCGTTGATCTCCTTGGTGAGCGCGGCCAGACGGTCCGTCTCGTGCAGGCGGAGGTGAGCCACACCGCGCAGGGTGGACGGGGAGTCCGCGAGGGCCGCGACCGCCGCGATGCCCGGGGTCAGCTCGCCGACCTCGCTCAGGTCCACGTCGATGCCGTGGACGGCACCCGAACCGGTGAACTCCAGCCCTTGCTCGGTCAGTTCACAGGAACCGCCCATTTCGGTGAAGATCTCACGCAGCTTGTCGCCGGGCTGCGTGGTGCGCTCGGGCCAGTCGGGGATGACGACCTTGCCGCCGGTCACCAGCGCCGCCGCCAGGAACGGCTGGGCGTTGGAGAGGTCCGGCTCGACGGTCAGGTCACGGCCGAGCAGGGCGCCCGGCGTCACCCGCCACACGTTCGCCTCGCCGCCCGACTCCGGGGTGTCCACCTGGGCGCCGACCGCGCGCAGCATGTCGACGGTCATGCGGATGTGCGGCATCGAGGGCAGGGTCGAACCGGTGTGCCGGACCTCGACGCCCTGGTTGAAGCGCGGGCCGGACAGGAGGAGCGCCGACACGAACTGCGACGAGGAGGACGCGTCGATGGCGACCGGCCCGCCGTCCAGGGCGCCGCCGCCGTGCACGGTCAGCGGCAGCGCGCCGCGGCCGTCGTCGTCGATGCGGGCGCCGAGGGCGCGCAGGGCGTCGATCACACCGTTCAGCGGGCGCTCGTACGAACGCGGGTCGCCGTCGAAGCGGATGGGGCCGTCGGCGAGCGCGGCCACCGGGGGCAGGAAACGCATCACGGTGCCGGCATTGCCGACGTCGACCGTGGCCGGGCCGTGCAGCGCGGCGGGGATGACACGCCAGGCCTCACCGGAGCCGTCCGAGCCGCCCCCGACGGAGGAGCTGGAGGACACCGTTTCCTCGATACCGACGCCCATCTCGCGCAGCGCGGCCGCCATCAGCAGGGTGTCGCGCGAGCGCAGCGGGCGGCGCAGCCAACCCGGCTCGGAGGCGAGGGCGGCGAGGACGAGGGCACGGTTGGTGACCGACTTCGACCCGGGCACGTGGACCGTCGCGTCGACGGCTCCGCTCGCGTGCGGGGCGGGCCAGAGGGCGGTGTGTGCGGGGTTAACGGTCATGCGTCCACTTTAGTGGCTGGCACTGACCGCAGATCTTGATCAAAAGCGGCGAAATCCGAGCGAAACAGTGCGGTGATAGGGCGTGGAGAGGCCCGGGGTACGTGCCGTGCATATATGCAAGGAGGGGGAAGGGGCGGAAAGCGGCGCGCCGGAGAAGCGGAGAGACACGCGCCGGACCGTCAGACCTCCAGCAGCCAGCGCCCCCCGCCGATCAGCGAGCACAGGGACACCGCGTGGAACAGGAACAGCCACAGTCCGGCCGGCACCCGCGTCAGCCGGGACAGCTGGTCCGCGTCCGAGTCGCCCGCGTTGCCGCGCGACCGCTTGGCCTGGAGTTCGAAGGCCGGGCGTACGCCGCCGATCAGCAGGAACCACACCACCGCGTACGCGAACGCCGCCTGCACCTGGGGACCGGCGAGCCAGGACACCACCACGAACGTGCCGCCCGTCAGCAGCACCGTCAGCGCGCCGTACGCGTTGCGGATCATCACCAGCATCGCTATCAGCAGGACGGTGGCCAGCCACAGCAGCGCGGTGATGTGGCCCGCGGCGAGCAGCGCGGCGCCGCCGAGGCCGAGAAGCGGGGGAGCGGTGTAGCCCGCGGCCGCGGTCAGGATCATGCCCAGGCCGTGCGGCTTGCCGCGGCTGACCGTGAGGCCGCTGGTGTCGGAGTGCAGCCGTATGCCGGTGAGGGTGCGGCCGGTCAGCAGCGCGATCAGACCGTGGCCGCCCTCGTGCGCGATGGTGATCGCGTTGCGGGAGAGGCGCCAGACGTTGTGCGGGACGATCACGGCGAGCGCGGCGACCATGGTCGCGATCACGACCCACAGGTCGGGGTCCGGCTGGCTGCCGAAGACCTGGTCCCAGAGGTCGGTCAACGAGCTCAGCGAGGTCGATGCGGTGCTGTCCATTGTTCTGCGGTGGCTCCCTCTGGAGGCAGTCGACAGGGGCTTGCGCGTAGCGCAATCGTTGAGGAGCGGTGGGCGGGTGGCGGGTGGGCCTGGCAGTCTGGCACGTATGTGCGGACGGTATGCAGCGAGTCGTGGGCCCGAGGATCTCGCAGGAGTCTTTGAGGTCGAGAAGTGGGAGCCGGAGGAAAGCCTGGCGCCCGATTTCAATGTGGCCCCGACCAAGGACGTCTACGCCGTCCTCGACCGCCCCCTCAAGGACGCCGACACCGCGTCCACGAGTTCCTCCGTCCCGGGCCGGCCGGTTCGCCAGCTGCGCAAGCTCAAGTGGGGCCTGGTCCCCTCCTGGTCCAAGACGCCCGAGGGCGGCGCCCGGATGATCAACGCGCGCGCGGAGACCGTGCACGAGAAGCCGTCGTACCGGCGCGCCTTCGCCGCCCGGCGCTGCATCCTGCCCGCCGACGGTTATTACGAGTGGGTGACCGGTTCGCAGGAGCGCGAGCTGGAGGTCGAGGGCAGGAAGAAGCGCCCGCGCAAGCAGCCGTACTTCGTGCTCCCCGCCGACGGGTCGGTCTTCGCGATGGCCGGTATCTACGAGTTCTGGCGGGACAGGACCCTGCCCGACGACCATCCGGGGGCCTGGTGGGTGACGTGCTCGGTGATCACGACGGAGGCGGAGACCAGCCCCCTGGCGGTGGCCCCGGCCGAGGGGCCGTACGCGCTCGCCGACATCCACCCGCGCATGCCCCTGATGCTCACCCCGGACCGCTGGGACGCCTGGCTGGACCCGGCCCGCACGGACACCGACGACCTCCGCGAGCTGCTCGCCCCACCGCCTGCCGGGCTGATGCGCGCGTACCCCGTCTCCACGGCCGTCAGCAATGTCCGCAACAACGGGCCGGAGCTGCTCAAGGAGCTGGAGGGGCCCGAAGAGGGCACACTCTTCTGACATGGCGGAGATCACCGAGCTCATCGAGACCGACGCGGGTACGGCGCGCATCACCTGGCACAAGGCGAGGAAGGCCAGCCTCGTGCTCGCCGTCAGCCATGGGGCCGGCGGTGGCATCGAGGCGCGTGATCTTCAGGCGCTCGCGCGGGTGCTGCCCGGGCACGGGGTGACCGTCGCGCTCGTCGAGCAGCCCTGGCGGGTGGCCGGGAAGAAGGTGGCGCCCGCGCCGAAGACGCTGGATGTGGGGTGGCGGGGGCTGTGGCCGGCGGTCGCGAAGGCCGGGCTGCCCGTGATCGCCGGCGGGCGGAGCGCCGGTGCCCGGGGCGCCTGCCGGACCGCGACGGAACTCGGCGCCGCCGCCGTCCTCGCCCTCAGCTTCCCGCTGCACCCGCCCGGCAAGCCCGAGAAGTCCCGCGCCGACGAACTGCTCGGCGCCGGGGTGCCCACACTCGTCGTGCAGGGCGGCAACGACCCGTTCGGGAAGCCGGAGGAGTTCCCGAACGGATCATACGAACTGGTCGAGGTGCCGTACGGCGATCATGGTTTCGCCGTCCCCAAACGGGCGCCCCTCGGCCAGGAGCAGGCCCTGGCGATCATCACGGACCGTGTTGTGGAGTGGACCGCGTCACTCGGGTAGGGCCCGGGAATGCGGTGTGGCTGACTGCTGTTGTGGCGAACAGAGAGTGTTCATCGTTCGTACGAGAGGAAGTCCGCCGCATGGGTTCGACCTTCTGCCCGAGCCGAAGCAGCGCCCGTGACCTGGAGTGGTCGGTGCTGCACGCGGCGAAGACCGCCCCGATTCGGGCGGCGGCCGGACCGGATCGTCGTCTATCCTCCGATTCGAGTGGGACCGGTTTCGGTCCTGCCACATCGCTGGAGGAGGTGGGTCCGGTCACTGGGACCGACGCAGGGACCGACAACGGCCAGGCGGAGCAGCCCGAGGGCCAGGGCACGAGCACGGAGTCGACCGCCGAGCGCAGCGCGCGCTTCGAGCGGGATGCGCTCGAATTCCTCGACCAGATGTACTCGGCCGCCCTGCGCATGACGCGCAACCCGGCCGATGCCGAGGACCTGGTGCAGGAGACGTACGCGAAGGCGTACGCGTCCTTCCACCAGTTCCGTGAGGGCACCAACCTCAAGGCGTGGCTGTACCGCATCCTGACGAACACCTTCATCAACTCGTACCGCAAGAAGCAGCGCGAACCCCAGCGCAGCGCGGCCGAGGAGATCGAGGACTGGCAGCTGGCACGCGCCGAGTCGCACATGTCGACCGGTCTGCGCTCCGCGGAGTCGCAGGCGCTCGACCACCTGCCCGACTCGGACGTCAAGTCAGCGCTGCAGGCGATCCCCGAGGAATTCCGCATCGCCGTCTATCTCGCGGATGTAGAGGGCTTTGCGTACAAGGAGATCGCGGACATCATGGGGACACCCATCGGTACGGTGATGTCCCGGCTGCACCGGGGCCGCCGTCAACTGCGCGGCATGCTCGAGGACTACGCCCGTGACCGCGGACTGGTCCCGGCCGGCGCCGGAGAGTCGAACGAAGCGAAAGGCTCGGGCTCATGAGCTGCGGAGAGCCGCACGAGACGGATTGCAGTGAGGTCCTCGACCATCTCTACGAGTTCCTCGACCATGAGATGCCGGACTCGGACTGCACCAAGTTCGAGGTGCATTTCGAGGAGTGCTCTCCGTGCCTGGAGAAGTACGGGCTCGAGCAGGCCGTGAAGAAGCTGGTCAAGCGCTGCTGCGGCCAGGACGACGTGCCGACCGACCTGCGTGCCAAGGTCATGGGCCGGATCGATCTGATCCGCTCCGGACAGACGGTGCCCGAGCACGACGTGACCGCCGCCCCGGCGACACCCCAGGAGTCGTGAACGCGCCTGCCCGTTCGGGCAGGCGCCGGGTTCATCACCCGAACGTGCTAATCCGCGGGTCGTAGACCCGCGGATTCGCTGGTTGCGGCCCCCGCGCCACCCCCACCCCTCTAGGCTCCGGAGCCTGAAAGGGGCATGACCGGGCAAGCGAGGCACGGGTTCGGGGAGGGGCGCCATGGGGGCTGTGCGGGCCATGGGGTCGGTTCCGGCACGGGGACGCGTGTACGTCCTCTGCACCGCCGTCGCCGCCCTGGCCTGCCTCGCTCCGGCGGCGACCGTCCGCGTTCCGTGGTGGGTGGTCGCGCTGCTCGCCGGGCTCTACGCCGGCTGCGAGCAGATCACGTTTCCCCGCGTCCGGCCCGGTCGCGGGGAGGTGAGCGGCGGCACCGGAGGGGACGGCTCCCGGCCGGCCGGCCGCCGGGTGCCCGCCGGTATGGGCACCCTCTTCCCCGTCCTGCTCGCCGGGGCCTTTCTGCTGCCGCCGTCGGCCGCCGCACTGGTGCCGCTGCCCGGGGCCCTGCTCGCCCGGGTCGAGCGGCGACCGCGGTGGCTGCGCCGGATCTGGCACGCGGCCCAGCTGGCCCTCTGCACCTGGGCGGCGTCCCGGGCACACGGGGCGCTGGGCGGGCGGGCCGCGGTCGCCTCCCCCGACTTCCCGTACGCGCTCGTGCCCGCCGGGGCCGCCGTGCTGGCGTTCTGCGCCGTGCTGACCGCGCTCGACGGGGGGATCCTGGCCCTGGCCGAGCGGGTGCCCGTGCGCGGTGCCTGGCGGGGCCTGTTCCCGCGCTCCCTCGCACCCGTCGCCGTGCACGGCCTTGCCGGGCTGATGATGGCGGTGCTGTGGCGCAGTCCGTACGGTCCGGTGGCCGCGCTGCTCGTGCTGCTGCCGATGTACGTGTCCTGCTGGGTGTTCGCGCAGTACCACCGGGAGCGGGCCGCCCATCAGGCCACGATCCGCGCGCTGGTGCAGGCCGTCGACATCAAGGACGGGTACACCCGCGGACACAGCGAGCGGGTCGGCCAGGCGTCGATGATGATCGCGCGCGAGCTGGGCATGGACGACGAGCGCGCCGAGGTGCTGCGCTTCGCCGGGATCCTGCACGACGTGGGCAAACTCGGGGTGCCCACGCGGCTGCTGCGCAAGGACGGGCCGTTGACGCCCGAGGAGCGGCGGATCATCGAGCTGCATCCCGAGTACGGGCACGAGATGGTGCGCGGGATCGGGTTCCTGGGGGAGGCGCGGTCCGCGATCCTGCATCACCATGAGCGGCTGGACGGAAGCGGGTATCCGTACGGGTTGACCGGGGCCCAGATCCCGGAGTTCGCCCGGGTGGTGGCCGTGGCGGACGCCTTCGACGCGATGACGTCGACGCGGTCGTACCGGCGGGCGCGGCCGGTGGCCGCGGCGCTGGAGGAGCTGGAGCGGTGTGCGGGGGCGCAGTTCGATCCGGTGATGGTGGGGGCGTTGGTGCGGGCGTTGGGGCGGCAGGGGTGGCATCCGGCGGTGACCGCGGACGAGAACGTACCGCCAGGCGTCTGCCCACCCGCCCCACCTGTTTCCAGCCGACTGGAAAGCCGGAGCCACCGAAACGGCGTCGGCGGGGGCGGGGCGTGAGCGGGCCGGAGAGGTCCGAGGGGTCCGAGGGGCCGGAGAGGCAGGGGCTGCCAGGGCAGCGGCAGACGTACGTTCCGGGGGCCGTCCGGGGACGGCCTGCCCGGGTTCTCGTCCTCGCCCACGGGGGCGCCCTGCTGCTGGGCGCCGCGGCCCTTGCCGACACCCTCTGGCACGGGGTCGACCGGCCCGGTGACGCCCTCGCCTTCGGGCTGCTCGTCGCCGTGGGGGAGCTGGCCCGCTGGAGCGGGGCCGGAGAACGGGCGTCGGCGCCGCTCGGCGCGGCCGGGGCGCTCGCCTACGCACTGCTCGGGGAGAACGCCGGGCACCCGACCCATCACGGCGCCCTCCAGGTCGTCGCCGTCGTCGTCGCCGCGGCCCTCCTCGGCTGTGTCCCCCACGTGGCCCGGGGCGGCCCCACCGCCGACCACCTCACCCGCCGCGTCCTCACCGTCGGATTCGCCGCCCTCTGCTTCCAACCCCTCTACGAGCGGGGCCGGTTGCACGAGTGGGGCGGCCCCGCCCACGCCCTGCTCCTCGTCGCCCTGCTGCTGCTCACCGCTCTGTGCGACGCGCTGCTCGCCGCGGTCATGGCACACTCCCGCACCCGCTGGCCGTTCGGCCCCCTGCTCCGCGACGAGCTGCGCGCCATGCTCGGCATCGGCTCCGCCGTGTGCGCGACCGGGGCCGTGATGTCGCTCGCCGTCGCCGTCGTGGGTCTCTGGGCCCTGCCCGTCTTCTCCCTGCCGCTCCTCCTCACCCAGTTCTCCTTCCGGCGCTACGCGGCCGTCCGGGTCACATACACGCAGACGATCGCCTCCCTCGCACGCGCGACCGAGATCGCGGGCTGCACCCCCGCCGGCCACGCCCGGCGCGTGGCCGTGCTCAGCCGGGCGGTCGGGCGGGAGCTCGGGTTGTCCGGGCCGGAACTGACCGTGCTGGAGTACGCGGCCCTGATGCACGACATCGGCCAGCTGAGCCTGGTCGATCCGGTGCCCGCCGGGGCCACCGCCGTGCTCTCCGCCGACGAGCAGCGGCGCATCGCGCTCCTCGGCGGTGCCGTCGTGCGGCAGACCGGGGTGAACGCCGAGGTGGCGGTGGTGGTGGAGCGGCAGGCCGACCCGTACCGGGAGCAGCCGGTGAGTGCCAGGATCGTACGGGCCGTGAACGCGTACGAGGAGATGGTTCGGGCAGCAGGTCCCGGAGGGCCGCTCACGGCCTTGGAGAAACTGCGGCTGGGCACCGCCCGCGACTATCAGCCGGAGGTCGTGGAATCCCTGGCCAGAGTGCTGTCGAGAGACGGTCTGACCTTGCCTTCGGCTGGGTAACCCATGGGTAATGAGCGCCCGTCCGACGGGACGTGGTTGGATGCGAGGGAGAGCGTGTTCGGGGGCGCAGGCCGGCCCATGGCCGTACTGACTTCAAAGGACCGGCAGGCGGGAAGCGCAAGGAACTGGCAGGCGGGAATCGTGAGGATCTTCGGCAAGGGACGGCACCGGCCCTCCGCCTCATGGCGGCAGGCCACCGACCGGGCGTTCACACTGATCGGCGACGGCCGGTACGAGGACGCGGGCGCGCTGCTGACGCGTGCGGCCGACCTGGAGCCGTGGCTGTCGGAGTCCTGGTTCAACCTGGCCCTGCTGCACAAGTTCCGGCACGACTGGGAGCAGGCGCGGGCGGCCGGGCTCAGGGCCGTGGCGCTCCTCGACCGCGAGACCGGCGCACCTGACTGGTGGAACGTCGGGATCGCCGCGACCGCCCTCCAGGACTGGCCGCTGGCCCGCCGTGCCTGGCAGGCGTACGGGCTGCGGGTGCCGGGCGGCGCCACCGCCTCCGGCGAACCCGTCGGGATGGACCTGGGCAGTGCGGCCGTACGCCTGTCGCCCGAGGGCGAGGCCGAGGTCGTCTGGGGGCGGAGGCTGGATCCGGCGCGCATCGAGGTGCTGTCGATTCCGCTGCCCTCCTCCGGGCGGCGCTGGGGCGAGGTCGTCCTGCACGACGGGGTGCCGCACGGGGAGCGGACGACCGCCGCCGGGCACGCGTACCCCGTGTTCGACGAGATCGAGCTGTGGGCGCCGTCGCCCGTGCCGACCTGGGTGGTGCTGCTGGAAGCGGCCACCGAGGACGACCGGGACGCACTGGAGCAGCTCGCGGCCGACGCGGGCTTCGCCGCCGAGGACTGGTCCTCGTCCGTGCGGCTGCTGTGCCGTATGTGCTCCGAGTCCCGGATGCCGTCCGACGAGGGCGACGGCGAGCACCTCGACCCGCACGACCACAGCGAACCGGGGCACCCGGGCCCCCTCGGCCACCGCACCGACGGGCAGCTGTGGGTGCCCGAGCGGGAGTGCGGCATCGCGGCGCCCGCCGCCCTCGTGCGCGGCCTGCTCGACGGCTGGGTCGCCGACAGCCCGGACTCGCGCGGCTGGCGGGATCTCGAAGAGGTCTGCTGAACGGCCCCCACCGGTCCCCGTAGGCTGTATGCGCACCACTCTCATGGAATTCGCAGGAAGGCGTACGTCGGTCATGGCGCAGCAGGACACCGATCAGCAGCACACCGGGGTGCTCCCCGTGGACGACGACGGCTTCGTCATCGACGCCGAGGACTGCGAGGAGCGCGAGGCGGCCTACCGCGAGCGCGGCACCTCGCGACCGATCACGGTCGTCGGCAACCCCGTGCTGCACAAGGAGTGCAAGGACGTCACCGACTTCGGCGCCGAGCTGGAGCAGCTGGTGGCCGACATGTTCGCCAGCCAGCGCACCGCCGAGGGCGTGGGCTTGGCCGCCAACCAGATCGGCGTCGACCTGAAGGTCTTCGTCTACGACTGCCAGGACGACGAGGGCACCCGGCACGTCGGTGTGGTCTGCAACCCCAAGCTCGTCGACCTGCCCGCCGACCGGCGCCGCCTGGACGACAGCAACGAGGGCTGCCTCTCCGTGCCCACCGCGTACGCGCCGCTCGCCCGCCCCGACTACGCCGAGGTCACCGGTCAGGACGAGAAGGGCAACCCGATCAAGGTGCGGGGCACCGGCTACTTCGCGCGCTGCCTCCAGCACGAGACGGACCACCTGTACGGCTACCTGTACATCGACCGGCTCTCCAAGCGCGAACGCAAGGACGCCCTGCGGCAGATGGCCGAGAACGAGCCCCGCTACCCCGTGGTCGCGAACGACTGAGCGAGGTTGCGAACGGCTGAGCGTGGTCGCGAACGACTGAGACAGAAAATGACAGCCGGGGCCTGAGCGTCCCGCACGAACGGCGTCTGGCCGGGGCCCTCCCGACCAGGCGTCGTTCGTATGTGCGTCGCACGTTCGATCCCTTGTGCTCGTTGAATGATCCATAATCAGTCACAGATGGGGGGATTCTCGGCACCAAAGGGTAGTGACTGGAGTAAATCCGTTCCCAGGACGGTCAGTTGTAGTGCTGAATGGAATGCGCGGGGATACGCAACGGCGCGCGCCCGGCACGGCGGGAGGGGTGTAGCGCCAACTGGCGGCTGAGAGGGGTTTGTTCGTGCCTGCTTTCCCACACAGCACTTCACCGACAACGACCGTGATCGCGGTTCCACCGGCGCTCTCTCTACCGGTGATCGAGACGGATTTTCCCCGTCAACTGCATCCGTATTGGCCCCGGCTTCAGGAGAAGACCCGATCCTGGCTGCTGGAAAAGCGCCTCATGCCGGCGGACAAGGTCGAGGAATATGCCGACGGACTGTGCTACACGGACCTCATGGCGGGCTACTACATCGGCGCCCCCGACGAGGTCCTCCAGGCGATAGCGGACTACAGCGCGTGGTTCTTCGTCTGGGACGACCGCCACGACCGGGACGTCATCCACCGTCGGGCCACCGCCTGGCGGCAGCTCCGGTTCCAGCTGCACACGGCACTCGACTCCCCCCGGGATCATCTGCACCACCGGGATCCCCTGGTGGCCGGGTTCGCGGACAGTATGGTGCGGCTGTACTCGTTCCTCGGCAAGAAGTGGAACGCGCGGTTCGCGTGCCACTTCCACGCGGTGATCGAGGCGTACGACCGGGAGTTCCACAACCGCACCCGGGGCATCGTCCCCACCGTCGAGGAGTACCTCGAACTGCGGCGGCTCACCTTCGCGCACCGGATCTGGACCGACCTGCTGGAGCCGAGTGCGCGCCACGAAATTCCGGCCGGCGTGCGGGAACACCCCGGATATCGGCGGGCCGCGCTGCTGAGCCAGGAATTCGCCGCCTGGTACAACGACCTGTGTTCACTTCCCAAGGAAATCGCGGGTGACGAGGTCCATAATCTCGGCATCAGTCTCATTCATCACGAGGGACTGACACTCGAAGAAGCCGTCACAGAAGTCCGGCGACGAGTGGAGGAATGCATTGCGGAATTCCTCGTCGCCGAAAAGGAGGCGGTGCACCTCGCCGACGGCCTCGCCGACGGAACCCGGGCGGGCCATGAATTGAGCGACGCCGTGAAGGCGTGCGTCGCCAATATGCGGAACTGGTTCAGCACCGTGTACTGGTTCCACCACGAGTCCGGCCGGTACCGGGTCGACAGCTGGGACGACCGCTCGACACCCCCGTACGTCAACAACGAAGCGGCAGGTGAGAAATGACCCTCGAATCGGTGAAACCCGAAGCACCGGAGGCACCACAGCTGCGCAACCCGCCCCTCGCCGGGGGCGGCATCCCGGGCCTCGGCCACGGCTGGAAACTGGCGCGCGACCCCCTGGGCTTCCTGGCCCAGCTGCGCGACCACGGCGACATAGTCCGGCTCAAACTGGGCCCCAAGACGATGTACGCGGTCACCACGCCGGCGCTCACCGGGGAGCTCGCGCTGAGCCCCGACTACGAGATCGGCGGACCCCTGTGGGAGTCCCTCGAAGGGCTGCTCGGCAAGCACGGGGTCGCCACCGCCAACGGGCCGACGCACCGGCGTCAGCGGCGGACGATCCAGCCCGCGTTCCGGCTCGACATCATCCCCGAGTACGGGCCGATCATGGAGGAGGAGGCGCGGGCGTTCGCGGCGCGCTGGCAGCCGGGGGAGATCATCGACTGCACATCGGAGTCGTTCCGGGTCGCCGTGCGCATCGCGGCCCGTTGTCTGCTGCGCGGCCATTACATGGACGAGCGGGCGGAGCGGCTGAGCATCGCGCTCACGACGGTGTTCCGGGGCATGTACCGGCGCATGGTGATCCCGGCCGGGCCGCTCTATCGGCTGCCGCTTCCGGCCAACCGCAAATTCGACCGCGCACTGGCCGATTTGCATCTTCTGGTGGACGAGATCGTCGCCGAGCGCCGGGCATCCGGTCAAAAGCCGGACGATTTGCTGACGGCATTGCTGGAGGCGAAGGACGACAATGGCGACCCCATCACGGAACAGGAGATCCACGACCAAGTCGTCGCCATACTCACCCCCGGCAGTGAAACCATCGCATCCACGATCATGTGGCTCCTGCAAGTCCTCACGGAACACCCGGAACATGCGGCCAAGGTGTGTGCGGAGGTCGAATCCGTCACGGGTGACCGGACCGTTGCATTCGACGACGTCCGGAAGCTTTCGCACACGAACAATGTGGTCGTGGAGGCGATGCGGCTGCGCCCCGCCGTATGGATATTGACGCGGCGGGCGGTGACCGAAACCGAACTCGGCGGGTATCGCATTCCGGCCGGTGCCGACATCGTGTACAGCCCGTACGCGATCCAGCGCGACCCCCGCTCGTACGCGGAGCACCTGGAGTTCGACCCCGACCGCTGGCTTCCGGAGCGCTCCAAGGACCTCCCGAAGTACGCGATGCGCCCGTTCAGCCTGGGCAACCGCAAGTGCCCGAGTGACCACTTCTCGATGGCCCAGCTCACCCTCATCACGGCGACGGTGGCCGCCAAGTGGCGCTTCGAGCAGGTGTCCGAGTCGAGCGACGCGACGCGCGTCGGCATCACGCTGCGCCCCCACCGGCTGCTGCTGAAGGCCATACCGCGCTGAACGCCCCGGGGTGCACCCTCGTTGCCTCGCCAGGAGGTGTGCGGGGGCGCACCCCGCGTTCATGGACCGGACCCGTCCGACCGGGAGTCCTGCCCGACCGTCACCCGGCGAGACCGAGCGGCCCCGTGGCCGGTCCCCGGAACGTACGCCGGTACGCGTTCGGGGTCGTCCCCAGCGACCGGACGAACTGATGGCGCAGGGCGGCCGCGGTCCCGAATCCGGTCCGGCCCGCGATCGCGTCCATCGTCTCGTCCGTCACCTCCAGCAACCGCTGGGCCAGCAGCACACGTTGGCGCAGGATCCAGCGGTACGGAGTCGTGCCCGTCTCCTGCTGGAAGCGGCGGGCGAAGGTGCGCGGGGACATGTGCGCGCGGGCCGCCAGCTGTTCGACGGTGACCTCCTCGTCGAGGTGCTGCTCCATCCACACCAGCACCTCGCCGACCGTGTCGCAGGGGGAGCGGGGCAGCGGCCGCTCGATGTACTGGGCCTGGCCGCCGTCGCGGTGCGGCGGCACCACCATGCGGCGGGCGATGGCGTTGGCGACCTCGGGGCCCTGCTCCTTGCGGACGATGTGGAGGCAGGCGTCGATCCCGGCGGCCGTACCGGCCGAGGTGATGACGGGGTCCTCGTCGACGTACAGCACGTCCGGCTCGACGATCGCCTTCGGGTACTGCCGGGCGAGTTCGTCCGCGTGGTGCCAGTGCACGGCGCAGCGCCGCCCGTCGAGGAGCCCGGCCGCGCCCAGCACGAAGACGCCGGAACAGACGCTGAGCAGCCGGGCACCGCGGTCGACCGCGCGGCGCAGGGCGTCGAGCAGTTCGGGTGGATAGCCGCGGGAGACATAGGAGTTCCCGGCGGGCAGGGTGATGAGGTCGGCCGTCTCCAGCCGTTCCAGGCCGTGCTCCGTGCGCAGCGAGAACCCCGCGTGCGTGCGCAGGGTCGGGCCCTCGGCGGACGCGACCGCGAACTCGTACACGGGCAGGCCCTCGTCGCTGCGGTCGATGCCGAACACCTCGCAGACGACGCCGAGTTCGAAGGGATGCACGCCGTCGAGCAGGACGGCGACCACGTTGGTGAGCATGCTGCCAGTGTGCCGTAGAGCTGGCAGTAATTCGAGGGTCTACGGCAGTCCTGCCACTGACAGGTAAGGAGTGATCGGCGCGACAGTGGTGTCCATGAACGCACTCATGGACAACCTCGCCGGAATACTGACCGTCCTCGTCATCTTCGTGGTGCTGGCCCTCCCCGCACTGATCGGCCTCGCCCACGAAAGGCGGATCGACCGTCAGCTCAGGGAGGCGGCCGGCCGCTCCCACCGGGAGGCCGGTCCGCCGCAGCGGCCTCAGGCCTTCGTCACCACCACCGTCACCGTCCACTCCTGAAGGCCCTTGCACGACGCCCTGGCCGGGTCGGTGACGCACAGCGGGCGGGACGAGGTGAGCCGTGCCTTCCCGGCCGAGACCGCCCTGAAGGCGGAGACGGCGTCGCCCGGCTGGAGGACGATGCCGCTGTTGGTGGCTTCGAGACCGCCGCCACTGACGGCGACGGGCTGCCAGGGCCTGTCGCGGGTGCCGTCCAGGCTGAGGCGGATCACACCGCCCGTCGGCACACAGACCGTACGGCCGCTGTCGGCGGCGCTCAGCTCCGTCTGTGCCGTACAGCCTTCGCCGGTCGTCGAGGGGGACGGGGACACGGTGCCGCTGCCGCCCGGGCCGCTTCCGTTCTGCGTGCCGCAGCCCGCGAGGACGAGCGTCAGTGTCGCGAGGGCGATCGTCCGGTGGTGGGTCGTTCGGCGCATGGCGTGGCCTCCTTGCCGCTTGGACGTGTCACCCGTGCACCAGGATCCACTCACCGAAGGTCTTCCGGGTGCGGCCGGAGGGCGGGACATGACGACGCCGGGCCGCGTGTGCGGCCCGGCGTCGTCCGGTGCTGAGCGGGCTGAACCGTCAGAAGTCCTCGTCGAGGTCGACCGTGCCCTCCACCGCGACCTGGTACGCGGACGCGCGCCGCTCGAAGAAGTTGGTCAGCTCCTGGACGCCCTGGAGCTCCATGAAGGAGAACGGGTTCTCGGAGCCGTACACCGGCGCGAAGCCGAGGCGCTGGAGGCGCTGGTCGGCGACGCACTCCAGGTACTGCCGCATCGACTCGGTGTTCATGCCCGGCAGGCCGTCGCCGCACAGGTCGCGCCCGAACTGGAGCTCCGCCTCGACGGCCTCCCGCAGCATGTCGGTGACCTGCTGCTGAAGCTCGTCGTCGAAGAGCTCCGGCTCCTCCTTGCGGACGGTGTCGACCACCTCGAACGCGAAGGACATGTGCATCGTCTCGTCACGGAACACCCAGTTGGTGCCGGTGGCGAGACCGTGCAGCAGACCCCGGCTGCGGAACCAGTAGACGTACGCGAAGGCGCCGTAGAAGAAGAGGCCCTCGATGCACGCGGCGAAGCAGATCAGGTTGAGCAGGAAACGGCGGCGGTCGGCCTTCGTCTCCAGCCGGTCGAGCTTCTCGACCTCGTTGATCCACTTGAAGCAGAACTCGGCCTTCTCACGGATGGACGGGATGTTCTCGACGGCCGCGAAGGCCGCCGTCCTGTCCTCGGGGTCGGGCAGATAGGTGTCGAGCAGCGTCAGATAGAACTGAACGTGCACGGCTTCCTCGAAGAGCTGACGGCTCAGGTAGAGCCGCGCCTCGGGGGAGTTGATGTGCTTGTACAGCGTCAGCACCAGGTTGTTCGCGACGATCGAGTCGCCCGTCGCGAAGAACGCGACCAGGCGGCCGATCAGGTGCTGCTCGGCAGGCGTCAGCTTCGCGAGGTCGGCGACGTCCGAGTGGAGGTCGACCTCCTCGACGGTCCAGGTGTTCTTGATCGCGTCCCGGTAGCGCTCGTAGAAGTCCGGGTAGCGCATGGGGCGCAGGGTGAGTTCGAAGCCCGGGTCGAGCAGGTTCTTGGTTTCGCTGGACATCACTGGCAGGCCTCGCAGGACTCGGGGTTCTCAAGGGAGCAGGCGACGGCGTCGGGCTCGGACACCTGCTGGACGGGGATGGTCTTCTCGGGCTGTGCCTGGGCCTGGGCGGCGCGGGCGATGCGGGTCGCCGGGCGGGAGCGCAGGTAGTACGTCGTCTTCAGGCCCGACTTCCAGGCGTACGCGTACATCGAGGAGAGCTTGCCGATGGTCGGCGTCTCCAGGAACAGGTTCAGCGACTGGGCCTGGTCCAGGAACGGGGTCCGGGCCGCGGCCATGTCGATGAGCCCGCGCTGCGGGATCTCCCACGCCGTGCGGTACAGATCGCGGACGTCCTGCGGGACCCAGGTGAAGCCCTGCACCGAGCCACCCGACTCGCGCAGCGCCTCCCGGGTCTGCGCGTCCCACACGCCGAGCTGCTTCAGTTCGTCCACCAGGTAGGAGTTGACCTGGAGGAACTCGCCGGACAGCGTCTCGCGCTTGAACAGGTTGGAGACCTGCGGCTCGATGCACTCGTAGACACCCGCGATGGACGCGATGGTGGCGGTGGGGGCGATGGCGAGCAGGAGGGAGTTGCGCATGCCCACGGCGGCGATGCGTTCCCGCAGGGCCGCCCAGCGCTCGGGCCAGGTCAGCTCGACGTCGAAGTGGTCGGGGTGCAGCACGCCACGGGCGGTACGGGTCTTCTCCCAGGCGGGCAGCGGTCCGTTGCGCTCGGCGAGGTCGGCGGACGCCTCGTACGCGGCGAGCATGATGCGCTCGGCGATGCGCGTGGAGAGCGCCTGGGCCTCGGGCGAGTCGAAGGGCAGCCGCAGCTTGAAGAAGACGTCCTGGAGGCCCATCGCGCCCAGGCCCACCGGACGCCACCTGGCGTTGGAGCGGCCGGCCTGCTCGGTCGGGTAGAAGTTGATGTCGACGACCCGGTCGAGGAAGGTCACGGCGGTGCGGACGGTGGCGTCGAGGCGCTCCCAGTCGATGTCCCGGCCGACCACGAACGCGCCCAGGTTCACCGAACCGAGGTTGCAGACCGCCGTCTCCCCGTCGTCCGTGACCTCCAGGATCTCGGTGCACAGGTTCGAGGAGTGGACGACGTGGCCCGGCTCCGCCGTCTGGTTGGCGGTGCGGTTGGCGGCGTCCTTGAAGGTCATCCAGCCGTTGCCGGTCTGCGCGAGGGTGCGCATCATGCGGCCGTACAGGTCGCGGGCCGGGATGGTCTTCTTGGCGAGGCCCGCCTCCTCGGCCTTGCGGTACGCGGCGTCGAACTCGTCGCCCCACAGGTCGACCAGCTCGGGCACGTCGGCCGGGGAGAACAGCGACCAGACGCCGTTCTCGTTGACCCGGCGCATGAACTCGTCCGGGATCCAGTGCGCCAGGTTCAGGTTGTGCGTACGCCGGGCGTCCTCACCGGTGTTGTCGCGCAGCTCCAGGAACTCCTCGATGTCGGAGTGCCAGGTCTCCAGGTAGACCGCGGCCGCGCCCTTGCGCCGGCCGCCCTGGTTCACCGCGGCGACCGAGGCGTCGAGGGTCTTCAGGAACGGGACGATGCCGTTGGAGTGCCCGTTCGTGCCGCGGATCAGGGAGCCCCGCGAGCGGATCCGGCTGTACGAGAGGCCGATGCCGCCCGCGTGCTTGGAGAGCCGGGCCACCTGGTGGTAGCGGTCGTAGATGGAGTCCAGCTCGTCCAGCGGGGAGTCGAGGAGGTAGCAGGACGACATCTGCGGGTGCCGCGTACCGGAGTTGAAGAGCGTGGGGGAGGAGGGGAGGTAGTCCAGGCGGCTCATCAGCCCGTACAGGGCGGCCACTTCGTCGACGGCGTGCGAGGTGTCGTCCTCGGCGAGGCCGGAGGCGACCCTGAGCATGAAGTGCTGCGGGGTCTCGATCACGCGCCGGGTGATCGGGTGCCGCAGCAGATAGCGGCTGTGCAGGGTGCGCAGCCCGAAGTAGCCGAAGCGGTCGTCGGCGCCGGTGTCGATCAGCGCGTCCAGGCGAGCGGTGTGCAGCCGTACGAAGTCGGCGGTGCGGTCGGCGACAAGGCCCTCGCGGTGCCCGACCGTGATCGACGCGGAGAACGACGTGACGCCCTGTGAGGCGGCCTCCTCGGCGATGCTGATGGTCAGCAGCCGGGCGGCCAGCCGCGAGTACGCGGGGTCCTCGGAGATGAGACCCGCGGCCGCCTCGGTGGCCAGCTCGCGCAGCTCCGCTTCGTCCGCCCGGGCGGACCGGCCGCGCAGAGCGGCGGCGGCGACCCGGCCGGGGTCGGCGTCGGGGAGGTCGGCGGTGAGGTCGGTCAGGGTCCGCAGCAGCGCGGTACCGGGACCGTCCGTCTCCGCCGATGTCACCGACGTTGTCACTGAAGCCGGATCGGCTGGCGCGATGGTCACGTGGGGCTCTCCCTCGCTCGGCACGGGGCCTGTTGGAGGGCAGCAGGGCGCACGGCACGGCAGGCACGCGCGCGTCCACCGGCCCACTCCGCGAGGCCCGGACGTCATGGCACCCGGGCCGGTCGGCCGGGGCGCGCTGTCGACAGGTCCTCGGACTGAAGCGAGCACGTGGCAGCGAAATACGCGAACACGCACAAGTACACCGTTGCGGGACAGTTCCGGATTCGCACCGGATTCCCCTGCGGCGACAGCGAGCATGAGCATACATCTTGTGCCGGGCCCCGGTGGCACCCCCACATCTTGTGTCCCGTCGGTGCCGGAGAGGTACGACGACGGGCCGCCGGATTTCCCGGCGGCCCGTGTCATGTGCCCGTGTACCTACATACCTACGCATCTAGGCGCCTGCGCACGCACCTACGACTCGGTGCGTCGCGCTCAGTGCGTGGCGCCCGCCGTGGCCGGCGGCAGTTCCACCTCGACGCCCGGGTCGCCGGCGTCCGCCGTGTAGTCCTCCGGCGAGGTCTCGTCGATGCCGTCGGGGGCCTTGAGGGCCTTCAGGGCGAAGGTGAGGACCACGGTGACCACCACGTTCAGCACGAACGCCGTCAGGCCGATGTAGCCGATCTCCCCGATCCCCGGGATCTCCTTCGAGCTGCCGCCGAAGTGCTTCTGGGTCGGGGACGCGACGCCGTACGCGGCCAGCGTGCCGTACACCATGCCGACCGCCCAGCCCGCGAGCAGCGCCCAGCGGTGGAACCAGCGGGTGAACAGCCCGCCGACCAGGGCCGGGAAGGTCTGCAGGATCCAGATGCCGCCGAGCAGCTGGAAGTTGATCGCCACCGTCTTGTCCATCGTCAGGACGAAGACCAGCGCGCCCACCTTCACCAGCAGCGACACGAGCTTGGAGACCTTGGTCTCCTGCGCCGGGGTCGCGTCCGGCTTGATGAAGTCCTTGTAGATGTTGCGGGTGAAGAGGTTCGCGGCCGCGATCGACATGATCGCCGCCGGGACCAGCGCGCCGATGCCGATCGCCGCGAAGGCGACGCCCGCGAACCAGTCCGGGAACATCGTCTCGAACAGCTGCGGGATGGCCAGCTGCCCGTTCTGGACCTTGATGCCGGCCGCGATGGCCATGAAGCCGAGCAGCGCGAGCAGGCCCAGCATCAGGGAGTAGAGCGGCAGGATCGTGGTGTTGCGGCGGATCACGTCACGGCTGCGCGAGGACAGCGTCGCCGTGATCGAGTGCGGGTACATGAACAGCGCCAGGGCGGAGCCCAGCGCCAGCGTCGCGTACGTCCACTGGCCCGCCTCGGCCGGTGCGAGCGCCCCGCGCGGTTTGCCGGTCGCCGGGTTGGTCTGGGAGAACGCCTCGCCCGCCTTGGCGAAGATGTCGTCGAAGCCGCCCAGCTTGATCGGGATGTAGATGATCGCGACCGCGATGACGAGATAGATCAGCCCGTCCTTCACGAACGCGATGAGGGCGGGGGCGCGCAGCCCCGAGGAGTACGTGTACGCGGCCAGGACGCCGAAGGCGATCAGCAGCGGCAGGTCCTTGACGAACCAGTTGGTGCCCTCGCCGCCGCCCACGCCCATGACGTCGAGGACGGCCTGGATGCCGACCAGCTGGAGCGCGATGTACGGCATGGTCGCCAGGATGCCGGTGACCGCCACCGCCAGGGACAGGCCCTTCGAGCCGAACCGGCCGCGCACGAAGTCGGACGTCGTCACATATCCGTGCTTGTGCGACACCGACCAGAGGCGGGGCAGGAAGGTGAAGATCAGCGGGTAGACGAGGATCGTGTACGGCACCGCGAAGAAGCCCGCCGCGCCCGCCGCGTAGATCGCCGCCGGTACGGCGACGAAGGTGTACGCCGTGTAGAGGTCGCCGCCGAGCAGGAACCAGGTGACCCAGGTGCCGAACGACCGGCCGCCCAGACCCCATTCGTCCAGGCTGTGCTCGTTCTCGGCCTTGCGCCACCGTGCCGCCAGGAAGCCCAGCACGGTGACGGCCAGGAAGAAGAAGACGAAGACGCCGAGGGCGACTCCGTTCACACCGTCCTTCACTGCCCCTCACCTCCCTTGCGGGCGCGCTGGTCGCGCTGCCACAGCTGGTACGCGGTCATGGTGAGCGCCGTGGAGATGAGCACCCACAGCATCTGGTACCAGTAGAAGAAGGGGATGCCTATGAAGGTCGGGTCGACCTTCGCGTAGGAACCGACCCACAGCATCGCCACGAACGGGGCGATCAGACAGAGGGCGATGACCACCCGGACCGGTGTCACCACCGGTGGTTTCACTTCAGGCGTTTCGGACATGCCACGGCTCCGTCCCTTCGCTGATCACCTGTGCAACGCGCAGGAAATCTAAGCGACGGTTCCGCTTTATGGAACCCCCGTCCGCATAACGGATGTGACGTACTGCTCATCGGCAACGAAAGGCCGTGCGAAAGGCCGTGGGGAAGGCCGCGCGAAAGGCCGCGCGAAAGGCCGCGCCGAAGACCGCGCGGGACACCGCCTCCTGACGGCCCGTGCGCACTGCGGGCGCCTCGGCCTCAGTCCTGGGGGCGCTTGAGTCTCGCCACGAACTTGTAGCGGTCCCCGCGGTACACCGACCGCACCCACTCCACCGGCCGGCCGTCCTTGTCCAGCGAGTGCCGCGAGAGCATCAGCATGGGCAGGCCGACGTCGGTGCCCAGCAGTCCGGCCTCGCGCGGGGTGGCCAGCGAGGTCTCGATGGTCTCCTCGGCCTCGGCGAGACGGACGTCGTAGACCTCGGCGAGCGCGGTGTAGAGCGACGTGTACTTGACCAGCGACCTGCGCAGCGCGGGGAAGCGCTTGGCGGACAGATGGGTCGTCTCGATGGCCATCGGCTCGCCGCTGGCCAGGCGCAGCCGCTCGATGCGCAGCACGCGGCCGCCCGCGGTGATGTCGAGCAGCCCGGCGAGGGTGTCGTCCGCGGTGATGTAGCCGATGTCCAGGAGCTGCGAGGTCGGTTCGAGACCCTGGGCGCGCATGTCCTCGGTGTACGAGGTGAGTTGCAGCGCCTGGGAGACCTTCGGCTTGGCGACGAACGTGCCCTTGCCCTGGATGCGCTCCAGGCGGCCCTCGACGACCAGCTCCTGGAGGGCCTGGCGGACGGTCGTGCGGGAGGTGTCGAACTCGGCGGCCAGCGTGCGCTCGGGCGGCACGGGTGTGCCGGGCGGCAGCGTCTCCGTCATGTCGAGCAGGTGCTTCTTCAGGCGGTAGTACTTGGGCACACGCGCGGTACGGATGGGTGCCCCGCCCTCGTTCTCCGCACTGCTGACGTCGGTGCTCATGCTCTGCCTTCCCGGCTCCGGGTGCCGAAGCGGCCGACCTGTCCGATCGGCCACGGCTCACATCGTGGCACGGCCTTGTGTACGGGTGTCCCGCGAGGATCCTCCGCACGCTCCGTGATCCCCTCTATATACCGTCGGGGTCCCTGTTGGTCTAGTCCACCGCGCTGAAGTGGTCCACCCTGGTGCGCCTGGTCGGACCTGCCCGCTCTGCGGCTTACCTACTTAAAGGTCCTTGCATATGTAGGTCCCGTAACGGACGCCGGATGCGCCCCGAACTCCCTTGACAGGCCTATTGGTCTGGGCCAAGCTCCCCGTACTGGTCTACACCATTGGTCCAGGTCCCGGCCCCGCTCGAGTACTGGCCCTAGGTCACCGCGGTGGGCAGGGGGGTTTGTGGCATCCCTGAGGAGGGTGGCGTGAAGCGCAAGCTGATAGCCGCGATCGGTATCGCGGGCATGATGGTCTCCATCGCGGCGTGCGGGGACAACAAGTCCGGGGGGTCGGACAAGGGCGCGGACGCCAAGGAGCTCACCGTCTGGCTGACGGTGGACGCGCAGAACAACTGGCCGGCGCTGGTCAAGGCCGCCGACGCCGCGGTGCAGAAGAAGCACCCCGGCATCAAGATCAAGCACGAGTACTACGGCTGGCCGGACAAGAACACCAAGCTCGACGCGGTCCTCGCCACCGACAAGGCCCCCGACGTGGTCGAGATGGGCAACACCGAGATGCTCGGTTACATGGTCAAGGGTGCCTTCGCCCCCGTCGACGCGTCGAAGTTCGACAACTCCGCCGCCTGGCTGGACGGCCTCAAGGCCTCGGTCACCTACGACGGCAAGACCTACGGCGTCCCGTACTACGCCGGCGGCCGGGTCGCCAACTGGCGCAAGGACGTCGCCGCTTCGGTCGGTGTGAAGACACCCCCGAAGACCTACAAGGAGCTCACCGCCGCCCTGGGCAAGATCCAGAAGAAGCAGGGCAGCAAGTTCAGCGCCTGGTACCAGCCCACCCGCGACTGGTACGCCGCGATGTCCTTCGTGTACGACGCCGGCGGCTCCATCGCGGTCGAGTCGGGCGGCCAGTGGAAGGGCAACCTCTCCTCGCCCGAGTCGGTCAAGGGCCTCACGGAGTTCAAGAAGGTCGTCGACACGTACATGCACGGCGACAAGACCAAGGACGAGTCCGACCGTTACATCGTGTACGGCCAGGGCAAGTCCGCCATGATCTTCGGCGCCGCCTGGGAGGGCGCGACCTCCGAGGACCCGAAGAACGACAAGACCGGCAAGCTCAAGGGCAACCTCGAGAACTTCGTGATGCCCGGCCCGTCCGGCAAGAACATCCCCGTCTTCCTCGGCGGCTCCGACCTCGCGATCCCGGTGAAGTCGAAGGCGCAGGGCGTCGCCGCCGAGTGGATCAACGCGCTCACCGGCGCCAAGGGCCAGAAGGGCCTGATGGCCAAGGGCAACCTGCCCAACAACAAGACCGACCTCGCGACGCTGAAGAACGACCCGGCGACCGAGGTCCCGGCCACCGCGGCCGAGTCCAACTGGTTCGTCCCGATGGCGCCGGGCTGGGGCCAGGTCGAGAAGGCCCAGGTCCTGCAGAAGATGCTGCAGAACATCGGCACCGGCAAGAAGTCGGTCGAGGCCGCCGCGAAGGAAGCGGACGCCGCGATCGACAAGGTCATCAACACCAAGTGACCTGAGAGCGGGGCCCTGTCGGGGACGGGGCCCCGCTCCTCGTACGACCACGGGGCGCGGCCGGCCGAGGGGCCCTGCTCCCCGTACGACCTGAGGGACCGCTGAGGAGCGCGCGATGAGTGCCGCAGACACGACCACCCCCGCCAAGGTGCCGCCACCTCGGCAGGCACCCCCGCCACCCGCCGTCCCACGGAAGCCGGGCAGAACGCGGACCTCGAAGGACACCGCCGTCCCCTGGGCCCTGCTGGCGCCCTGCCTGCTGATCCTCGCGCTGGTCCTCGGCTATCCGCTCGTGCGCCTGGTCACCCTCTCCTTCCAGAAGTTCGGCCAATCCCAGCTCTGGGGCTTCCAGCCGCCCGAGTCCGTCGGCTTCGACAACTTCTCCCTGGTGCTCGGTGACGGCGAGTTCTGGGCGGTCGTCGTCCGCACGATCGTCTTCGCGGGCGGCTCGGTCGTCTTCACCATGGTCGTCGGCATGCTGATCGCACTGCTGCTCCAGCGGGTCTCCGGCTGGGTGAAGACGCTCGTCAACATCGTGCTCGTGGCCAGCTGGGGCATGCCGATCATCGTGGCCACCACGGTCTTCAAGTGGCTCTTCGACTCCGACTACGGCGTCTTCAACGCGCTGCTCAGCAAGCTCCCGGGCGTCGACCTCATCGGCCACAACTGGTTCGCCAGCGGTCCGCAGGGCCTCGCCGTGATCATGCTGCTGGTGGTCTGGGGCGCCGTGCCGTTCGTCGTCATCACCCTCAGCGCGGGCCTCACCCAGGTGCCTGCTGAGCTGGAGGAAGCGGCCCGCCTCGACGGAGCGGGCGCGTGGGGCGTCTTCCGCTATGTCACGCTCCCCATCCTCAAGCCGATCATCGTGATGCTCACGACCCTCTCGGTCATCTGGGACATGGGCGTCTTCCCGCAGGTCTTCGTGATGCGCGGCGGCCACCCCGAGGCCGAGTTCCAGCTGCTCACCACCTACTCGTACGACAAGGCGTTCGTGGTCAACGACTACGGGCAGGGCTCGGCGATCGCGCTGCTCACCGTGCTGTTGCTGCTCGGCGTCGTCGCCGTCTACATGCGCCAGATGCTGAAGATCGGAGAGGTCGAATGAGCGCCATCGCCGTTTCGGGGCGTCGCAGGTCAAGGCTCGGCTGGAACCTGCTCGGCCTGCTCGTCTTCGTCACCGCGGGCTTCCCCGTCTACTGGATGCTCAACACGGCGTTCAAGCCCGCGAAGGACGCCATCGACCCGGACCCCAGCCTGCTGCCCACGAGCCCGACCCTGGACAACTTCCACCGGGCCCTCGACATCGCCGACTTCTGGGGCCCGGTCGGCCGCAGTCTGATCGTGTCCCTGTCCGTCGTCGTGATCGGCGTCGTGGTCGGCATGCTCGCGGCACTGGCGATCTCCCGCTTCGCCTTCCGCGGCCGGAAGATCGTGATCGTGGGCATCCTGGCGGTCCAGATGGTCCCCCTGGTCGCCATGATCATCCCGGTCTTCCTCCTCCTGAACGACCTGGGCCAGTACGACAAGCTCACGGGCCTGATCCTCACGTACCTGACCTTCATCCTCCCCTTCACGGTGTGGACGCTGCGCGGCTTCATCGTCAACATCCCGAAGGAGCTGGAGGAGGCGGCCATGGTCGACGGGTGCTCCCGCACGGGCGCCTTCATCCGCGTGGTCTTCCCCCTCCTCGCCCCCGGCATGGTCGCCACCTCGGTCTACGGCTTCATCCAGGCCTGGAACGAGTACCTCTACGCCCTGATGCTGATGAGCCAGGAGAACCAGACCGCCACCGTCTGGCTCGGCAACTTCACCACCAAGCACGGCACCGAGTACGCCCCGATGATGGCCGGTTCCACGCTGATGGCCGTGCCGATCGTCGTGCTCTTCCTCCTCGTTCAGCGCAAGATGGCCGCGGGCCTCACCGCGGGCGCCGTGAAGGGATAACGCCCCCGATGACGACACTCGCCAGTGGTACCGACACCCTGACGCGCGACGCCCTCACCGTCCTCCAGCCCGGCTTCACCGGGACCAGCGCTCCGGACTGGCTGCTGCGCCGCCTGGGCGAAGGCCTCGCCTCGGTCGGACTGTTCGGCCGGAACATCGCCTCGCCCGCGCAACTGGGCCGGCTGACCGCCCAGTTGCGCGCGGAACGCGACGACGTCCTGGTGGCGATCGACGAGGAGGGCGGCGACGTCACGCGCCTGGAGGTGCGGACGGGATCCTCCTTCCCGGGCAATCACGCGCTGGGCGCCGTGGACGACGTCGCGCTGACCCGGGAGGTGGCCTTCGAACTCGGCCGCCGGCTCGCGGAATGCGGCGTCAATCTCAACTGGGCGCCCTCCGCGGACGTGAACTCCAACCCCGGCAACCCCGTCATCGGCGTCCGCTCCTTCGGCGCCGACACGGACCTGGTGGCCCGGCACACGGCCGCCTACGTCACCGGCCTCCAGGCGGCGGGCGTCGCCGCCTGCACCAAACACTTCCCCGGCCACGGAGACACGGCGGTCGACTCCCACCACGCGCTGCCGCGCATCGACGTGGACGCATCGGTCCTGCACGCGCGGGAGCTGGCGCCCTTCCGGGCCGCCATCGCCGCCGGTTCACGCGCGGTGATGAGCGCGCACATCCTGGTCCCCGCCCTCGACCCGGACCGCCCCGCCACCCTGTCCCGCCGCGTCCTCACCGGCCTGCTCCGCGAGGAGCTGGGCTACCAGGGCCTCATCGTCACGGACGGCATGGAGATGCAGGCCATCGCGGGAACGTACGGCATCGAACGGGGCAGCGTCCTCGCCATCGCGGCCGGTGCGGACGCGATCTGCGTGGGTGGCGGCCTCGCGGACGACGAGACGGTACGCCGACTGCGCGACGCCCTGGTCTCGGCGGTGCGCTCGGGCGAACTGGCCGAGGAACGCCTGGCGGACGCGGCGGAACGGGTACGGGCACTGGCCCGGTGGACGGCTTCGGCGTCGGTTTCAGCTCAGGCGTCGGCGGCAGCTTCGGGTTCGGCTCCGGAAGCGGCTTCGGATGCGGCTTCGGCTCCGGGGGGAGTGTCCACCGGCATGGGGGCCGGCGCCGGTCCCGGTTCCGGCGCCGGACATGACATCGGGCTGGTCGCCGCCCGGCGCGCGCTCACGGTGACGTGCTCCGAGGCGTACGAGCCGGTGGGTGAACCTCCCTTCGTCGCCGTCCTCACCCCGGTGGCGAACATCGCGGTCGGTGACGAGACCCCGTGGGGCGTGGCCGCGGAGCTGGCGCGTCTGCTGCCCGGTACGGAGACGGGCAGCTTCGCCGGCGGGGAGGGCGGGAACGGCGAGGACACAGCACCCGCCGCGCTGACCGCCGCGGGCGACCGGCGCATCGTGGCCGTCGTCCGCGACGAACACCGCCATGCCTGGATGGCCTCGGCCCTCGACGCCCTGCTCGCCGCCCGGCCCGACACGATCGTGGTCGAGATGGGCGTCCCCCAGGCCACGCCCCGCGGCGCCCTCCACATCGCGACGCACGGCGCGGCACGGGTCTGCGGCCGGGCGGCGGCGGAGATCATCGCGGGCCACTGAGCCCACGCTTCTCGCCCCGGTCTCTCCCCGGTCGTGCGAAGGCGCCGGTCCCCCTGCCAGGGCCCGGCGCCTTCGCACGACCACCGGCCGGGCTAGATCCCCTGCCAGTCGGGCTTACCGGCGTAGGTGTGCCGGAAGTAGTCCGCCAGCTTCAGCTTGGAGGCGGCCGCGTCGTCCACGACGACGGTCGCGTGCGGGTGGAGCTGAAGCGCCGACGCGGGGCACACGGCGGCCACGGGTCCCTCCACGGTCGCCGCCACCGCGTCCGCCTTGCCCTCGCCCGTCGCCAGCAGCACCAGGTGGCGCGCCTCCAGGATCGTGCCGATGCCCTGCGTGATCACGTGGTGCGGCACCTGCTCGATGTCGCCGTCGAAGAACCTCGCGTTGTCGACCCGGGTCTGCTCGGTCAGCGTCTTGATCCGCGTGCGCGAGGCGAGCGAGGAGCACGGCTCGTTGAACCCGATGTGCCCGTCGGTCCCGATCCCGAGCAGCTGGAGATCGACCCCGCCGGCCGCGGCGAGCGCCTTGTCGTACGCCTCGCACGCACCCTGTACGTCCTCGGCCGTGCCGTCCGGCCCCATGAACGCGTCCATACCGAGCCCGAGTGGTTCGAGCACCTCCCGCCGCAGCACCGACCGGTACGACTCGGGATGCTCGGCCGGCAGCCCCACGTATTCGTCGAGCTGGGCGATCCGCGCCCGCGAGGCGTCCACCGCACCGGACTTCACCTGGGCGGCCAGCGCCTCGTAGATGGGCAGCGGGGTCGAGCCGGTGGCCACGCCGAGCAGGGCCTCGGGCTTGCGTCCGAGCAGCTGAGCCATGGCCTCGGCGATGAGCTCGCCGCCCGCCCTGGCGTCCGGGACGATGACAACTTCCACGCTGGGCCTGCCGATCTGAAGAGGGGGACTCAACTGGGACCCGTAGGAGCATATGTGGTTTAGACCAATCTAGCAGAGCTGTTTCCGCCGGGTGCGGTGAACAAAACCGGCCCCGGCCATGCCCCGAGGGGGCTACGCTGCGTCCGAGCCTTCGGCGGTTGTGGGGCAAGCCGATGTGGGACAGGCGGATGTTGGATAAAGAGACAACAACAAACATCCACCAACGCATGGACATGGGCGCGTGGACGAAGGACCATGGACTCAGGACCGTGGTCTAGTCCACAATGTGCAAGTAAAATAAGTAAAGCCACATACCTCCGTCTTCCCCGCACAGGAAGGCGGATCGAGGAACCGGCGCTCTCTGCCCTGACTGCTCCGGGTCCTCATCCATCGGCCGACCGGGACCGCACACCCCACGGCCGTTGCTGCTCCGGGCTGCGGTGCCGGGAGGGTTGAGGGTCCCTCTCAGGCGCCGCGGCCCGCGGGTGTTTCCGGGCCCGCGCCGCCCGCCGATTTCGGGCCATGTCCGAACCCCCGGGTACGCTCGCAGATGTGCCCTCCATGAACGAACTCGTACGCCAGCACACGGCCCTCGACGACTCCGACCTCGAGTGGTTGCACATGCTGGTCTCGGAGTGGCAGCTGCTCTCCGACCTCTCCTTCGCCGACCTCGTCCTCTGGGTCCCCACACGCGACGGCACCCGCTATGTGTCCGTCGCCCAGATGCGCCCCAACACCGGCCCCACCTCGTACCAGGACGACATGGTCGGCCACCTCGTCCCGCGCGGCCGCCGACCCCTGCTGGACGCGGCTCTGGACGAGGGCCGGATCGTGCGCGAGGGCGACCCCGAGTGGCGCGAAGAGGTCCCCGTACGGGTCGAGTCCATTCCCGTCCGCAGGGAAGGGCGCGTCCTCGGTGTGATCGCCCGCAACACCAACCTCCTGACGGTGCGCACCCCGAGCCGGCTGGAGCTGACGTACCTCCAGAGCGCCTCCGACCTCGCCCAGATGATCGCGGCGGGCTCCTTCCCGTTCCCCGACCAGCAGGTCGACATGGACGCCTCGCCGCGGGTCGGCGACGGACTGATCCGGCTCGACGGGGACGGCATCGTCCAGTACGCCTCACCGAACGCGCTGTCGGCGTACCACCGCCTCGGCCTCGCCGCCGACCTCGTCGGCCACCACCTGGGCAAGACCAGCGCCGAGCTCGCCCCGTCCCGGGGACCGGTGGACGAGGCGCTGGCCAAGGTCGCGAGCGGCTGGGCGCCCCGCGAGTTCGAGATCGAGGGCGAGGACGGGGTCATCCAGCTGCGCGCGATCCCGCTCAAGCCCAAGGGCACCCGCATCGGTTCGCTCGTGCTGCTCCGGGACGTCACGGAACTGCGGCGCCGCGAGCGGGAGTTGATAACGAAGGACGCGACCATCCGGGAGATCCACCACCGGGTGAAGAACAACCTCCAGACGGTCGCGGCCCTTCTGCGGCTCCAGGCCCGGCGCATCGACTCCGACAGCGGCCGCGAAGCCCTGGAGGAGGCCGTGCGCCGGGTCGGTTCGATCGCGATCGTGCACGAGACGCTCTCGCAGAACCTGGACGAGCGGGTGGAGTTCGACGAGATCGCCGACCGCGTGCTCGCCATGGTCGCCGAGATCTCGCCGGGCAAGGTGACGGGGCGGCGCAGCGGCCGCTTCGGAATCCTGGACGCCGAGGTCGCCACCCCGCTGTCGATGGTCCTCACCGAAGTCCTCCAGAACGCGCTGGAGCACGGCTTCCGCGAGGGCGACCGCGGCACGGTCGAGGTCTCGGCGGTCCGCGGCGGCACCACGAAGGAGGCGCGCCTCCTGGTCACCGTCCAGGACGACGGCGTCGGCCTGCCCGAGGGCTTCGACCCGCACCGCTCGGGCAACCTGGGCCTGCAGATCGTACGGACCCTGGTGGAGGGCGAGTTGGGCGGCACCTTCGACATGGTCCCGGCCCCGGAGCGCGGTACGCAGGTGATCCTCGACATCCCCGTACGGGCGCACAAGTAGGGCCGTACGGGGAAAAGCGGATCGATCGCACCCGCGAAGACCAGCGAAGAACAGGGAAGACCAGCGAAGAACGGCGAGAACGGCGAAGAACGGCGAAGAACAGCAATGAACCCCGGACCAGTTGATGGTCCGGGGTTCACCGTGCTCGTGCTATGCGCATCGGGGGTACTGCGCGCTGCGGCTCGGGGGCGGGAGATGCGTACGCGCTGTACGCGCCGCCAAGCTCAGGCTCGTTGCGGGGTGGGGCGTCAGGCGGTGGCCTGACGGGCCCGGTTGCGGGCGGCGCGGCGCTTCATGGCGCGACGCTCGTCCTCGCTGAGGCCACCCCAGACACCCGAGTCCTGGCCGGACTCGAGCGCCCACTGCAGGCACTGCTCCATGACGGGGCAGCGGCGGCAGACGGCCTTGGCTTCCTCGATCTGCAGCAGCGCAGGACCGGTGTTGCCGATGGGGAAGAAGAGCTCGGGGTCTTCCTCGCGGCAAACGGCGTTGTGACGCCAGTCCATGGCTGCTACCTCTCCTTGGTATTACATTCAGGTTGCTTGTGAATGTGAACGCTTTCACGAATCCCTCAACAAGTGAAGGGCCGATCGTCAGACGGACTGACGTGGTCCTTTGGATTGAGGAGGGGTTCTGGCTCTCTGTGGAGGCCGGTGTTGCGGGCCGTCTCGATCGCCACGTAGAGACTCGCAAACCTCAGCGGCGGATACAACCCCTTCCGGAAAGTTTTTTTTGATTCCTCGGTGTCGACTAGGTCACAGCCGTACTTCCATGGGGTGGACCGTGGTCTAAACGTTCGAGTGAAAGGAGTTTGGCTCGTTCCGCTCACACAATCACACGCAGTGCACGGCGTACGCCTGTGAACGTCACGCTCGTACGGAGCCCGAGGTGGTCGCCGTCCATCTGGAGGGGTAGGGGCGCCTTCGAATGCAAGGTGAAGTCGGTCAGGTCGTGCAGCGATACGGCGTGTTTGCCATGGGGTCCGCGCTCGGGGGACGAAGTGAGCAACTGGGTCGCATACCGGGCAACCGAGGCCGTCGACATGCGGCTGAGGCCGAGTATGTCGAGCCCGGTATCGAACGAGGCCTTAGGTGACGCGTACACCGGACGATTGCCGAGAAACGTCCAGGGTGAGGTGTTGCAGATGAGGGACAGGACCAGATCCGTGACCGGGGCCGCGCCGGGTCGCTCCAGCGTGATCGTTCCGTGCCTGCGGTGAGGTTCGTCCAAAAACTGGCGTATGGCCTGGCGCAAATACAGGCTGTGCGTGGAGCGCCTGCCGCGCTCGCGGTGTTGTTCGACCCGGCCGACCACACCCGCGTCGAAGCCGAGACCCGCGTTGAAGGTGAACCAGCGGGACGGGACCGCCTCGTCCTCCGTGCCCGGGGTGCCGGCGGCCAGGCCGAGGCCGACGGTGCGCTCACGCTTCTCGCGCAGCGCGTCGAGCAGGGCGCCGGTGGCCTCCACGGCGTCGTTGGGCAGGCCGAGGGCGCGTGCGAAGACGTTGGTGGAGCCGCCGGGGACCACGGCGAGGCGGGGGAGGTGCTCCGGATCGGGGCCGCGGTGCAGCAGGCCGTTCACGACCTCGTTGACCGTGCCGTCGCCGCCGAGCGCCACGACCAGCTCGATGTCCTCGCTGTCCGCCGCCTGCCGGCCGAGGTCCCGGGCGTGTCCGCGGTACTCGGTGGTGACCGCCTCGAGTTTCATCTCGCTCGCCAGAGCGTGGATCAAGACGTCACGGGTACGTGCGCTTGTGGTGGTTGCCGCCGGATTGACCACGAGAAGTGCACGCATGCGATGCAGGGTACCTACTGGGCGGTACTCGGCCCAGGCCGAGGTAGAGATCGGGTAAGAGTTCGAGGCGTGGCCTTGGGCACAGTGGAGGTGCCCGGGAGGGAGGGAGGCCAGTGGCCGACGGCTACCCTGCAGGGGTGAGTGCTGAGCAGAACCGCGTCCCGGACACCTCCGACGCCGAGCCCCGTCCCGGGCGGCTGACCGCCGCGGCGGCGCTGGCCGCGCTGGAGGGGCTCGCGCTGGCCGCGGGCGGTGTCTGGATGCTCGTACGAGGCGTCACGGGTGACCCGGACGACCGGCAGCAGGCCGTCACCGGCGGCATCACGCTGCTCGTGCTCGCGCTGCTGCCCCTGCTGGCGGCGCGCGGGCTGCTGCTGCGGCGCGGCTGGAGCCGGGGCCCGGCGATCATCACCCAGATCATGGCGCTGCCCGTGGCCTACAGCCTGCTCCAGGCCGACAGCATCGCCATCCCCGCGGGAATCGCGCTCGCGGCCGTCGCGGTCACGGCTCTGGTGCTGCTCGTGAACCCGGCCACGACCCGGGCGCTCGGTATCCGGAGGCCCGGGAACGTGCAGGACGAGAAGTAGCGACGCGTGCGGGGTGGGGCCGGAGCGGGCGGAGACGCTGGGCGCTTCCCGGCTCACTCCTCGACGAGCAGCTTCTCCCGCAGCTGGGCCAGGGTGCGGGCCAGCAGACGCGAGACGTGCATCTGTGAGATGCCGACCTCCTGCGCGATCTGCGACTGCGTCATGTTGCCGAAGAAACGCAGCAGCAGGATCCGCTTCTCCCGCGGCGGGAGGTCCTCGAGCAGCGGCTTGAGCGACTCCCGGTACTCGACGCCCTCCAGCGCCTCGTCCTCCGCGCCCAGCGTGTCCGCGACCGCCGGGGACTCGTCGTCCGTGTCGGGGACGTCCAGGGACAGCGTGGAGTACGCGTTCGCGGACTCCAGGCCCTCCAGGACCTCCTCCTCCGAGATGGCCAGCTTCTCGGCCAGCTCGTGCACCGTCGGCGAGCGGCCGTGCTGCTGGGACAGCTCCGCCGTGGCCGTCGTCAGGGCGAGGCGCAGCTCCTGGAGTCGGCGCGGCACACGGACCGCCCAGCCCTTGTCGCGGAAGTGCCGCTTGATCTCGCCGACTACGGTCGGGGTCGCGTACGTCGAGAACTCGACGCCGCGCTCCGGGTCGAAGCGGTCGACCGACTTGATGAGACCGATGGTGGCGACCTGGGTGAGGTCGTCCAGCGGCTCGCCGCGGTTGCGGAAGCGGCGCGCGAGGTGCTCCACGAGCGGCAGATGCATACGGACCAGCCGGTTGCGCAGCTCCGCGTACTCCGGGCTGCCGTCGGGCAGCATGCGCAGCTCGATGAACAGGGCGCGCGCCCCGCTGCGGTCCTGGGGGTCGTGCTGTGTGCCGCTCGGCACACTCGGCTCAGCGTTTCGCTCGTGCTCGCTCATCGTCCCGCCCGTCACGCGCCGCCCTTTCGAGGACGCTCCACCGGACTCCGTCCGCAGAGCCTCCCCGCGGGCACCCGCTGGATCCCGTCGCCCGTCGACCGGGACGGAGCGCGCCGCGCGCCCGCCCTCGCCGAACGGCTCTTGCTGCTGAGAACCCTCGGCCGCCGCCGAGGAGTGGTCCTCGGGGTGCGGCCGGGCCTGCTCGGGGATGCCGTCGATGCCGTCCGCCGTGCGCCGCGGCCCGCTGGGGCCGCCGCCCCCCAGGCTGTCGGCTCCGATCGAGCAGGGGGCACCCCCGTCCTCGGTGGGAAGTTCCCGTGTGCCGCGCTCTTCGTCCTGCACCGGCCCGTCCCCGTTCCTCACGCCGGCCCGGGTCCCGCGCCGCGCTGTTTGTAGAGGCTGATGGACACAGTCTTGTCGTCGGCGACCGCGGAGGAGACCTTGCCCGCGAGGGCCGACAGAACGGTCCAGGCGAAGGTGTCGCGCGACGGGGCGTGACCGTCCGTGGTCGGAGCGGAGACCGTGACCTCGAGCGAGTCGTCGACAAGCCGGAAGACGCAGCTGAGCACCGAGCCCGGCACGGCCTGCTGGAGCAGGATCGCGCAGGCCTCGTCGACCGCGATGCGCAGGTCCTCGATCTCGTCGAGGGTGAAGTCCAAACGGGCCGCGAGACCGGCTGTGGCCGTACGCAGCACCGACAGGTAGGCACCCGCGGCCGGCAGCCGGACTTCCACGAAGTCCTGGGTCGCGGGCTCGCCGTCGATCTGGGACACCCTCACCTCCAAGGTGGTACAAGCTTTTTCGGGGGCCGAGGGTCGCCCCCCGGGGTAACGCGCTAGGTGGTTCAGCGGTGACGCTACCGCGCTCTCAGGTTTTCTGTCCCCGGGACCCCAACCCCTTGCTGTCACTCATAGTAAACCTATGTATACGCACAGTGGCTAGGGGTCTGCGGGCCCAATTGGGAAGAGCGCGCGCCGGGTTGACGTACCCAGGCGTCAGACGGTCGAACCGTCCGGACCCAGGGTCACACGAGTACGGCCCGTAGTCACACGAGGACATGATCGACGAAGCACCAGCGCCAGCTTTCGCCGGGCTCGAAGGTTCGCATCACGGGGTGCCCGGTTTCCTTGTGGTGCTCCGTCGCGTGGCGCCGCGGCGACGAATCGCAGCAGCCCACGTGTCCGCACACCAGACACAGCCGTAGTTGCACCGGGTGCGTGCCGGTGGCCAGGCACTCCGGGCAGGTTTCGCTCAGAGGTTCGGGCTCCGGGTGCGGCAGCGCGTCGGCGTGCGTGCACTGTTTCATGATTGCCAGGTTACGACGGGTGTGCGGGAAGCCGCGCGAAAAAGAGGGCGGGCGGAAGACGATGGACGTATTGCCACTGCTGTTGCTGGTCGCGGGCAGCGCCGCGGTCGCCGGAGCCGCACGCCGTACGCCCGTACCCGCACCGCTGCTGCTCGTCGCTGCGGGCCTGATCGCCTCGTACATCCCCGGGGTGCCCGAGTACACCCTCGACCCGGAGGTGGTGCTTCCGCTGGTGCTGCCTCCGCTGCTGTACACGGCCGCCAGCGACAGCTCGTACCTCGATCTGCGCGCGCAACTGCGACCGGTGGCGCTGCTGTCCATCGGCTACGTCCTCTTCGCGACCCTGGTCGTGGGCTGGGCCGCGTATCTGCTCGTGCCGGGCCTGCCGCTGCCCGCGGCGCTGGTGCTCGGCGCGGTGGTCGCGCCGCCGGACGCGGTCGCGGCGACGGCGGTGGCGCGGCGGGTGGGGCTGCCCTCGCGGATCACCACGATCCTCCAGGGCGAGTCCCTGGTGAACGACGCGACCGCGATCACCGCCTACAAGGTGGCCCTCGCCGCCGCGGTCGGCGAGGGTGCGACCTGGGCGCACGGGGTGGGCGAGTTCCTGCTGGCGGCGGTCGGCGGCGTGGCGGTCGGGCTGCTGCTGATGGTGCCGCTGCACTGGCTGCGCACGCACCTGAAGGAGGCGCTGCTGCAGAACACGCTCTCCCTGCTGATCCCGTTCGTCGCGTACGGGCTCGCCGAGTGGGCGCACGCCTCCGGAGTGCTCGCCGTTGTCGTCGTCGCCCTCTACCTCGGGCATCGCAACTACGAGGTCGACTTCGCCACCCGGCTCCAGGAGGAGGCGGTGTGGAAGATGGTCGCGTTCGTCCTGGAGTCGGCGGTGTTCGCGCTGATCGGCCTGCAACTGCAGGTCGTGCTGAAGGGGCTCGGGGAGTACCGGGGCGTCGACGCCGCCTGGTACGCGGTGGCCGTCTTCCTGGTGGTGGTCCTCGCGCGGTTCGTGTGGGTGTATCCGGCGACCTTCCTGCCACGCCTGCTCTCCGCGCGCATCCGGGAACGCGAGGAGAACCCCACCTGGAAGGCGCCGTTCATCATCGGCTGGGCGGGCATGCGGGGCGTGGTCTCGCTCGCCATCGCCTTCTCGATCCCGCTGACCGTCCACGGGCAAGGGAAAGGTCCCTTTCCCGGCCGCAACCTCATCCTCTTCCTGACCTTCACGACCGTGATCGGCACGCTGGTCGTGCAGGGCCTGACCCTGCCCCCGCTGATCCGTCTGCTGAGACTCCCGGGGCGCGACGCGCAGGCCGAGACGCTCGCGGAGGCCAATGCCCAGGCCCAGGCCTCCCGGGTCGCCGAGCTGCGGCTGAACGACCTCCTCGACGACGAGCGCAACGCTCTGCCGCCGCCCCTGGCCGACCGGCTCCGTGACGTCCTGGAACGGCGGCGCAACGCGGTCTGGGAGCGGCTCGGCGCGGTGAACCCGGTGACCGGGGAGTCCGTCGACGACACCTACCGGCGCCTGTCGCGCGAGATGATCGCCGCCGAACGCTCGGTCTTCGTGAGGCTGCGCAACGGCCGTTACATCGACGACGAGATGCTGCGCACGCTGCTCAGACGCCTGGACCTGGAGGAGGCGGCGGCCTTTCGGGAGGCGACCTGAGCCGCCTCAGCCGAGCGGCCGTCCGGTGATGACGGCCGCGACGGTCGTGCCGCGGGCGAACCCGCCCTCTTCGGCCAGGGCGACAAGTCCGTACAGCATCTTGGCGACATAGAGACGTTCCACCGGCAGTCCGTGTCGCCGCTCGAAGTCCGCCGCGAACGCGTGGAGGCCGGGAGAGGTACGGGCGTAGCCGCCGAAGTGGAAGCGGTCGTCCAGGGACCAGGCGCCCTGGCGGCCGCCGAACGCCCGCTCCTGGAGCGCGGTGACCTCGGCGGTCAGGAAGTCGCCCTTGAGGACCGGGACGCCCAGCGCCCGCTGGCCGGGGCCGAGGCCGGCGGCCAGGCCCGCGAGCGTGCCGCCGGTGCCGCAGGCGAGGGCGACGACGTCGGCGTGCCCGCGCAGCTCCTCGCCGAGGGCGCGGCAGCCGCGTACGGCAGGGGAGTTGCTGCCGCCTTCGGGCACGACGTACGCGTCCTCGGCGGCCACCGCGCGCAGGATCGCGGCCAGCGTCCCCGGTTCGGTCTTGCGGCGGTACGTCGACCGGTCCACGAAGTGCAGCCGCATGCCGTCGGCCGCGCACCGGGTGAGGGAGGGGTTCAGCGGACGGTCGGCCAGCTCCTGGCCGCGGACCACGCCGATCGTGGCCAGCCCCAGGAGGCGGCCCGCGGCGGCCGTCGCTCGCAGGTGGTTCGAGTACGCACCGCCGAAGGTGACGAGCGGGCGGCCCGCCGCGGCCCGGAGGTTCGGCGCGAGCTTGCGCCACTTGTTGCCGATGAGGTCCGGGTGGATCAGGTCGTCCCGCTTGAGCAGGAGCCGGACCCCGTGCCGTGCGAAGCGCTCGTCGTCGACCGCCTGCACCGGCGACGGCAGGCGCGGTCGCAGGGCGGCGAGGTCGAGCGCTTCGGGGACGTCGGGGCCGGTCACCCCACCATTGTCGGACACCTGTGCGGAGGGGGCCGCCCGGCCGCCGTCACTTCAGACGGTCGCGGATCCGCTCCCGCAGCCAGGTCATCGTGAAGCCTCTCGGGTCCACCTTGCCCGGCTGCCACTCCAGATGGCCGATGACCGAGCGCTCCGACCAGCCGTGATGGCGGCAGATGGCGGCCGAGACCTTCTCGATCGCCTCCAGCTGGGCGTCCGGCCAGGGGTCCGTGCCGTCGCCCAGGTTCTCGCACTCGAAGCCGTAGAAGTGGCGGTTGCCGTCGGTGTTCGCCTCGTTGTCCGGCGGGAGGGCCTTCTCGGCGATCACGGCGCGCAGCACGTCGTCGTCGCCCAGACCCGCGTGGTTGGCGCGGCCGTAGCCGACCAGGTGGACGACGCCGTCCTTGGTGATGACCCCGTGGCACAGCGGCCCCGGCAGCCCCTCGTAGCCGTCGCGGCAGAGCTCGACGGTGTGTTCGCTGCCCGAGGTGACGGTGTGATGGATCATCACACCGTGGACCGGCCCCCAGGGGCCCTTGTGATTGCGGTTGTGATGCTCCCAGTCGCCGACCTCGACGACGGTGACGCCTTCCTCTCTGAGCCGGTCCAGGAAACTGCCCGCGGACATGGGTGGGGCCATGACCGCCTCCTTAGCGCTGCGCGACGGCCGCCCGTCGCGACCGCCTCGTACCGAGGCTTGTACCCGGAACGCGACTGGGCGGCCCACTCGTTCGCACAGCGTGCGAGCCGATTCGGCCGACCCTGCCGACTCGGCGGTCCGGGCGGGACGGGCAGGTTCTGTCGTGCCGTCAGGAGTGGAGGAAAGCGTCTCCGTTCACCGCGATGTGGCTCTCCAGGGCCTGGAGAGCCTGCTGGGTCGCCCCGGGGGAGCCGCTGCCGCGTCGCTCCGCGTAATACGCGGCGCCCAGTTTCTTGAGCAAATCACCGCCGGCGCGCTGTGCCTGCACCTCGTCCAGCTTCTGCCGGCCCTGGGTGAGGCCCCGTTGCGCCTGTTCCTTCGCGCGGTCCAGGAAGCCTGCCATCGCTGTCTCCCGTCCTCGTCCTTGTACCTGTCCTCGTACGCGCACTTGTGTCGTCGAGGGATGAAACGGACGGCCGGATCTTGAAGTTCCCCAGCGCACCAGTTCGACGGCTCGACGGCTCGACGGCTCGACGGCTCGACGGCTCGACGGCCCGACGGCCCGACGGCCCGACCGGGTCCACCAGTGTGCCCAGTGCGCCAGTGATCCATTCCCGCTCATTCGTGTAATAGCACCGACACGCTCCGTGCTGGAGGCTTGTCCGTGCATCAGCGCATGATCGGGAGGGCAATTTTCATGTCGGTAGGCGAAGAGGTCCGCGCGGAGCAGGGCAGGCCCCAGCAGAGTCTCGGCACATCGGCCGCGCGGAACCTGGCCACGACCACCAAGTCCGCACCCCAGATGCAGGAGATCAGCTCACGTTGGCTGCTGCGCATGCTGCCGTGGGTGAACGTGCAGGGTGGCACGTACCGAGTAAACCGCCGGCTCAGTTACTCCGTGGGCGACGGCCGTGTCACCTTCGTGAAGACCGGTGACCGTGTGCAGGTCATTCCCGCGGAGCTCGGCGAACTGACGCTGCTGCGGACGTACGAGGACCAGGAGGTGCTCGGCGAGCTCGCCCAGCGCTGCGAGCAGCGGGAGTTCGCACCGGGGGAGGTGCTCGCCTCGTTCGGCAGCCGGGCCGACGAGGTCTTTTTGCTCGCGCACGGCAAGGTCGAGAAGGTGGGCACGGGCCCGTACGGCGACGACGCGGTACTCGGAGTCCTCGCCGACGGCGCGTACTTCGGCGAGCAGGCGCTGATCGACCCGGAGGCCATCTGGGAGTACACGGCACGCGCGGTCACCGCCTGCACCGTGCTCACCCTGCCCCGCCGGGACGTCGACCAGGTCGCCGAGCGCGCCGAGTCCCTGCGCGACCACCTCCAGCAGGCCCGCGCGATCCCCGAGCAGCGCACCAACAAGTACGGCGAGAAGGAGATCGACCTTGCGGCAGGCCACACCGGAGAGCCGGACATCCCCGGAACCTTCGTGGACTACGAGGCCACGCCGCGCGAGTACGAACTGAGCATCGCCCAGACCGTGCTGCGCCTGCACACGCGCGTGGCCGACCTCTACAACCAGCCCATGAACCAGACCGAGCAGCAACTCAGGCTCACCGTCGAGGCGTTGAAGGAGCGCCAGGAGCACGAACTCATCAACAACAGGGAGTTCGGGCTGCTCAACAACTGCGAGTACGACCAGCGGCTCCAGCCGCACGACGGTGTGCCAGGCCCCGACGACCTGGACGAACTCCTCAGCCGCAGGCGCGGATCCAAGCTGTTCCTCGCCCACCCGCGCGCGATCTCCGCGTTCGGCCGCGAGTGCAACCGGCGCGGGCTCGTCCCCGAGAGCGTCGAGATCGCGGGCAACCGCATCCCCACCTGGCGCGGGGTGCCGATCTTCCCGTGCAACAAGATCCCGGTCAGCGACACCCGTACCACCTCGATCATCTGCATGCGTACGGGCGAGGACGAGCAGGGCGTCGTCGGACTCCAGCAGGCGGGCATCCCGGACGAGATCGAGCCGAGCCTGTCGGTGCGCTTCATGGGCATCAACGAGCAGGCGATCATCTCCTACCTGGTCACGGCCTACTACTCGGCCGCGGTGCTCGTGCCCGACGCCCTCGGCATCCTGGAGAACGTCGAGATCGGCCGCTGGCGGTGACCTTCCGCACGAGCGGCGTGTCGTGTACCCGCCCGGCAGGGCGGGTACACCCCAGGGGTATGCGCGCGGCGGCAGCGGAAGCGTCATCGTCCGGGGACTCTCCGAGGTGGTCACATGGGTGAGTTGAGGTGGTCGCATGGGTGAGTTCCTGACGGAGGCGAAGCAGAGCCCGGCCGAGGTGCTCGAAAGGCGGAGCCCCGCGGGCCCCGCCGGCCGGCGAGGCCCGCTCCCGGCTCCGTCCACCGGGCGGCAGGCGCCGGCCGCGAGTCCGCCCACCGATCCGCAGGGCCCGGCGGCCCAGCTCGACGGGCAGGAAGCCGCGGGGATCCTGGAGCGTGCCCGGGCCTCGGTCGACCCCGAGCTGCGCCGGGCCGTCGACTCGCTGCCGGGGTCCATGCGCCGGATCGCGCTCCACCACTTCGGCTGGGAGCACGCGGACGGCACCCCGGCGGCAGGCAACGCGGGCAAGGCGATCCGCCCCGCGCTCGTGCTGGCCGCGGTCCGGGCGCTCGGCGGACCGCAGTCCTCCGCCGTTCGGGCCGCCGCGGCGGTGGAGCTGATCCACAACTTCACCCTGCTGCACGACGACGTCATGGACCGGGACACCACCCGCAGGCACCGCCCCACCGCGTGGACCGTGTTCGGCGACGCCGACGCGATCCTCGCCGGGGACGCACTTCAGGCCCTGGCCCACCGGCTGCTCGCCGAGGACCCGCACCCGGCGTCCGCGGCGGCCGCCGCCCGGCTCGCGGCCTGTGTCATCGAACTGTGCGCGGGGCAGCACGCGGACACGGCGATGGAGCGGCGCGGCCCGGGTGAGGTCACCCTCGACGAGTGCCTCGCCATGGCCGAGGCCAAGACGGGCGCGCTGCTCGGCTGCGCCTGTGCGCTGGGGGCGTTGTACGCGGGGGCGGAGGAGGAGGACGTCGAGGCGCTGGACGCGTTCGGCCGGGAGGCCGGGCTCGCCTTCCAGCTCATCGACGACGTGATCGGGATCTGGGGGGACCCGAGCCGAACCGGCAAGCCGGCCGGGGCGGACCTGATGGCCCGCAAGAAGTCCCTGCCCGTGGTGGCCGCGCTCGCCGCGGGCACTCCGGCGGCGGCGGAACTCGCCGAGCTGTACGCGGTTCCGCACCAGGAAGGGGAGCTGGAGCGCACGGTCCTGGCCGTCGAGCGGGCCGGCGGCCGCGACTGGGCCCAGCAGCAGGCCGCCGACCGGATGGCCCGGGCGATGCACGAGCTGTCCCGGGCGATTCCGGACCCGGAGGCGGCGGGCGGCCTGCTCGCCCTCGCCGAGTTCGTGACCCGGCGCAGCAACTGAAGCGGCCGACGGCCCCCGCAAGACCCCGGAGCCTTCGGGCCATGCGGCTCCTGACCCCGCACGGCACCCGGAGGCTCCGGCCGGGGCGGGTCCCGCGCATCCCCACGGTGCGCGGGGCCCGTCCCCTCATACCGCCCCGCGCGCACACCGACTACGCTGCAACGGCCGTGTCGGCTGCAACAGCCGTACGGACAGGGCTGGTTGAGGTGAAGGGGCGGGACATGGGCGTGGCGATCCGGACGGCGGGCGAGGGCGATCGCGAGGCGGTCGTCCGGCTTCTGGACGAGGCCTTCCAGCACGACCCGGTGAGCAGCTGGGTCTTCCCCGGCGAGGCGTACCGCCGGGCCACGCACCACCGGCTGATGGCGGCCTTCACCGACATCGTGCTCGGCGAGGGGCGCGTCGACCTCACCGAGGACGGCACCGCGTGCGCGCTGTGGCTGTCCCTGCCCGCCGACGCGCACGACGAGGAGGACGGCCCGGCCCGGCTGCGGGAGGCCGTCGACCCGGACAACGACCGTGTCGAGCTGATCGGCCGGCTGACGAGCGGGATCCATCCGTCGGGCCGGGCCCACGCGTACCTGTGGATGATCGCCGTGGCCCCCGGCCGCCAGGGCGAGGGCCTCGGCACGGCGCTCATGCAGCCCGTCCTCGACCGCTGCGACCGCGCGGGCCTGCCCGCCTATCTGGAGGCCAGCAGCGCCCGCAGCCGCAAGCTCTACGAACGCCTCGGCTTCGTCTCCACGACCCCCGCGCTCGACCTGCCGGACGGCCCGCGGATGTGGCCGATGTGGCGGGAGCCCCGGAGCTAGTCCGCGGCGGGAAGGCGCCGGACCCCGTACCGCAATACCCTGAGGACATGGGCAGCGATGAGTATGCGTGTCCCTCGTGCGGACAGCCTGTCGGCACGGTCGTGCGGCGCCACAAGACGCTCGGCGCCTTCGTCCCCGTGTGGGGACCCGCCCCGTGCCGGAATCCCCGGTGCACGGCGTACGTACCCGGAGGCGGGGCGGCGGCGGAACGCCCTGGGCCGCCCGAAGCGCCACCAGAAGCGCCGGCCGCGAAGGCGCCATGACGCATGAGGTACCTGGTCATCATGAGGTACCTGGTCACGGTGCGGGGCGGTTGACGCAGGCGCGGGCGGCCCGGCGCAGGCCTTAGCGTTACGCCATGTCCGAACCCCTTCTGCACCTTACCGAGCGCTCCCTGTGGGACGCCGCCCGCGACCGTGGCACGTACGAGATGGCGACGCGCGGCCGCACCCTCCAGGAGGAGGGCTTCATTCACTGCTCGCTGCGGCATCAGCTCCCCGGCGTGGCAGCGCTCCTGTACGGATCCCGCGCCGGGTCCGACGAGCTGGTGGTGCTGGTCGTGGACGCGGAGCGGCTCGCGGCGCCCGTGCGGTACGAGGCCGTGGGGCCCGGCGGCGAGGAGTTCCCGCACGTCTACGGGCCGATTCCGGTGTCGGCCGTCGTGGACGTGGAGGTCTGGACGGGCGGCGAAGCGGCTTCGGCGTGAGCGGGGTGGAGGGAGGACCGGGGGAGGACGACGGGCGCGCGGCCCCGCAGCGGGGACGGCGACGCGTCTGGCGCTGGGCCATCGGCGTGTGGGCGGCGGCCGTGCTCGTGGGCGGCGGGCTCACGCTCTGGCTCCAGGACTCGACGGAGCCGCCGCCTCCGACAGGCTGGGAGCCCGCCCCGGCACCGCTGCTGTCCGCGGACGTCCGCGACCACCCGCCGTGCCCGGGTGCGTCCGACGGGCAGGCGGTGCTGTGTGTGTACGCGACGGCTGACCCGGACCGGTAGGGACTAGGCCGGCAGGCTGCCCGTTTCCGGGTCGCGGGCCGTCAGGCAGTACGTTCCGCCCGCGGGGTCGCGCAGCACCGTCCACCGGGCGCCGCGGGCGACGAGCGTGGCGCCCAGCTCCTCGTGCCGGACCCGTGTCGCCTCGATGTCCGCGCAGGCGAGGTCGAGGTGGGCGGAGGTGGGGCGATCGGTGCCCAGGCGCTGGAGGAGAATACGGATCGGCAGCCCCTCGGGCGGCCTGACCAGGTGGAACTCCGGGAGGGCGCCGGGGTGGGAGGTCCAGCCGGTGAGGTCGCTCCAGAACGCGACGTCGAGGTCGTACACCGCCGGGGCGAGGTCGATGCACAGCTGGTCGAGGCGGCTGCCCTCGACGACGGGCGGCCGCGCCGACTCGCCGTGCCAGGGGACCGCGCAGAACAACTGGCCGCCGGGGGAGCGCAGTACGGCCCACCCCGGATGCTCGGCGACGACCTCGGCGCCGAGCCGCCGCGCCGCCCCGACGAGCGCCGGCACGTTTGCGACGGCGAGGTCGAGGTGGGCGCCCCCGGTACCGTCCCGCACCCCCTGCGCCTTCACGCACGCGTCGCCCGCCCCCGGCAGCAGCGACACGAACTCGCCCTGGTCGCCGCGGGATTCGGACCGCTCGGTCGCCGTGACGGCGGTCCAGAAGTCAACGGCCCGGACGAACTCCGCCGCGGGCCGGTCGACGAAGGCGTACGCCCAACGGATCGGTTCACTCATGGATCGCTCCCTGCCGGGCCGGACGGGGGCCATGGCCCCCCACCGTGTACATGGCCTCGTACCGTCTCCCGCCCGGCCCGCCCGCGCAACGAGGTTTCCGCGTCAGGCGGCGGAGCGCTGCTTGAAGCGCAGGAGGTTGCCCGCCGGATCGCGGAAGGCGCAGTCGCGCACGCCGTACGGCTGGTCCATGGGCTCTTGCAGGACCTCGGCGCCGGACGCCTCGACGCGGGCGAACAGGGCGTCGCAGTCCGGCGTCGAGAAGATGACCCCCCGCAGCATGCCCTTGGCCAGCAGCTCGGCCATCGCCTGCCGGTCCGCTTCGGACGCGTCCGGGTTCGCCCCCGGCGGCTCCAGGACGATCTCCACGTCCGGCTGGAGCGGCGAGCCGACCGTCACCCAGCGCATGCCCTCGAAGCCCACGTCGTTGCGGACCTCCAGGCCGAGGACGTCACGGTAGAACGCGAGTGCCTTGTCGTGGTCGTCGACGGCGATGAAGCACTGCGAGAGCATCACGCCCGGATCGGTGTCCATGTTCATGAGGTCACGCTAGGCCCTGTCGTCCATGTCCCGCCTGCCGTATCTGCCCGCCCGTACACGGGGCGGCCCCGTCTCGGGCGGGTGAGGCCCTTCGCCACGCACGGCGGGATGGGTGCCCCGTGTTCGTGCGACCGCGCCCGGTACGCGCTCGGCGTCTCGCCCACCAGCTCCGTGAAGCGCGAACTGAACGAGCCCAGCGAGGTGCACCCCACGGCCAGACAGACCTCCGTCACCGTCAGGTCGCCCCGCCGCAGCAGCGCCTTCGCCCGCTCGATCCGCCGCGTCATCAGATAGCTGTACGGCGTCTCGCCGAAGGCCGCCCGGAAGCTGCGCTGGAAGTGGCCCGGCGACATCAGCGCCGTCCGCGCGAGCGCCGCTATGTCCAGCTGCTCGGCGTACTCGCGGTCCATCCGGTCGCGCGCCTTCCGCAACCTGACCAGGTCCTCCAGATTCGCCATGCCATCAGGATGGCACGGGGCACCGACAACGCCCCGGCACGAGCCGCGTCGTCTCCCGGCTACTGACCCGGCGTACGGGCCGTCAGCCGCAGGCGCAGGCGGCGCGGGTGGTACACGGTGGCCAGGGCGACGGGCCGGACGTCCGCGTCGGGCTCCACGGTGACCCGCCACTGGCTCAGCATCGTGGCGAGCGCGAGGGTGGCCTCGGTCCGCGCGAACAGGTCGCCGATGCACTTGCGCGCGCCGGTGCCGAACGCCGTGAACGCCTGCCGGGCGACGGCCGAGGTGCGGTCGGGCAGCCAGCGGTCGGGGTCGAACCGGGACGCGTCGTCGTAGGCCTCCGAGTGACGCTGCACGGAGGAGGGGCTGAAGACGATGGTGGTGCCCTCGGGCAGGCGCACCCCCGCGAGGTCGACGTCCGACGCGGTGAGCCGGGTGAAGATCCAGGCCGGCGGATACATCCGGAGCGCTTCGGTGATGATCCGGTCCGTCAGGGACAGGCTCGGCAGGTCGTCCCAGTGCGGGGGCTTTCCGTCTAGGACGGTGTCGATCTCCTCGTACAGCCTCGCCTCGATCTCGGGATGCCGGGAGAGCAGATGGAAGATCCAGGTGAGGGTGCCGGCGACCGTCTCGGTTCCGGCCGCCATCACGGTGATGACCTGGTCGTGGATCTCCGTGTCGCCCAGCCGTCCGCCGTCCTCGTCACGGGACGCCAGCAGCGCGGACAGCAGGTCGTCGCGCTGGGTGTCGTCCCGCCGGTACTCGGTGATCAGGTCCTGCACGGTGTCGTGCAGGAAGCGCAGGTTGTTGCGGTAGCGGAGGTTGGCCGGGGTCGGCAGCCGCCGCAGGGAGTGGGGCAGGAACATCTGGCGGAAGAGCCCGTTGAGTACGGTGTCAAAGGCCTGTTCGACGCGCTGTGCCAGTTCCTCGGTGACCGGGGTGGAGTACAGCGTGCGGGCCACGGTGCGCAGCGCCATCCCGTACAGCTCGGGGAAGGCGTCGATGACCGTGCCGTCGTGCCACCGCGCCGCCGTGGCGTCGATCTCCGCGCGCATCGCCGTGGAGTACCGCTCCAGCTGCGTGCGCTGGAAGGCCGACTGCATCAGGCGCCGCTGCCTGCGGTGGTCGCGGTAGGGGCAGGTGACAAGACCGTTGCCGGCGATGTCCCGGGCGCGGTCGTAGAACACTCCTCCCTTGTCGAAGACGCGGTCGTTGGTCAGTACCTGCCGCAGCAGCTCGGGGTGGCAGGGCACATAGGCGGACGTCGGGCCAATGCGTATCTTCACCAGGTCGCCGTGCGCGGACAGCGAGGACATGAAGTGCAGGGGGCGGCGCATCATCTGCCAGGCGTGCCCCACTACGGGCACGGCCCCGGGGGCCGTTCCGGCGACGAAGGTGTGCTGGGACATCGGAATCCTCGACTTCCTCGATTGCTGGCTCCGTGCGCTGGTCAACTCCTGGGCGGCTACAGCGTGCTGCCCAGCTCCTCGAGGTAGCCCTGGTAGCTGGCGGCGATCGCGTAGTCGGCGGCGTACCGGCCCGAGCTGCGGTGCCAGTCGTACGACCCCCGGATCACCGAACGCACCCCGTCCATCCGGTACTTCTCCGCGCTCTCGCGCTCCTGCGCAGTGAGCTCGAAGGTGTCGTAGACCTTCGGCAGGCAGGCCTCGAGGAGCAGGAACTGTTCGAGGCGGGTGCGGACTCCGTCCTGCATGTGCGCGATGCTGCGGCCGCGCGTCCAGCCGTGCTCGCGCATCAGGATGAAGACCATGTTGTTCAGCTCGCCGCGGGCCTCTTCCTTCTCCAGGGAGGCGATGTCGTTGAGGATCAGATTGGTGTCGGTGGCGATCTGGAGCATCGCGAACAGCACGGCGCTGTCGAACACCCGCTGGGGCACCTCGCAGTGGCAGCTGCGCTCGGCCAGGTCCACGGTGGGCTGCACGCCGATGGTCTGCCTGCGCATGGCGAGGTAGTGACCGGCCGAGTCGTAGGGGGTGTTGAGGTGGCGGCTCACCGCCTCGTCGACGTATCCGGAGAAGTAGTTGCGCCAGTGCCGGGCGGAGCGCGCGCGCCAGGCGGGGGACATGCCCTGGCAGGTGCGCCGCCACACGTCGGCGAAACCATGGGCGATGGGCGGCGCCGACGTGGGCAGGGGGCCGTCGAGCGCGGCGGCGACGGCGTCGGTGAGCTTCCTGGTCTCCTGGGGGTCCTCGCCGCGCGGCCCGTCGAAGAGGTCGTCGAAGAGGAAGAACCACGACATCAGGTCGACGCCCAGGTCGAGGTCGGCTCCGGTGGCCGAGGGGTAGAAGCGGGCGGCCAGATCGGCGTAGCCGCCCCGGCTGTGGCGCTCGGCGGCGGCGTCGGTGCCGATGAGGCCGAGCGCGCGGGGCCAGCTGAGGTGGTCGGCCCTGGCCCGCTCGAAGTCGGGGCTGCGACGGCTGGGGAACGGTATGTGGAAGTCGACGTCCTGGGGCATTGCGGGTCTCCTGGGGGGGCTGTTGTGGGTCACAGGCGTGCCATGCCGGTCCGCGACGGGTGAGGAAGCGTTTCGGCACGGGGGGTTCGACGGGCCGGCCGGGCCGGGCGCGGCGGGAACCCGTGAGGAGGGAGCGGGCGCCTCCGGGGGTGGGATCGGCGCAAGGCGGCCTGAGCGGTGGAGGGCTGAACGACGGTCACGACCGGGCGGGCCTTCCGGGGCACCAGCGGGGACACCCGCGGGCGCCGAGCCGGCTGGTCACGGCCTGCCGGTCGCGGACATCCGCCGGGAGCAGGCGGCGCTGCCTGCGGTGGGGAGGGCGGTGGTGGCTGTCGTACGGGTGCGGGCGGCGCTGCCTGCGGTGGGGGTGGTCGTACGAGGGCGGGCGGCGTTGCCTGCCCCCGTGCGTGTGCGTGTGCGTGTGCGTGGGGCGGTTCCGGACGCTGCGGGCAGGGCTTCGGCGACGGCTCGGCAGGGTTCGGGGCCGTGGCCCGACTCGGGCCGCGCAGCGCCGGCCGACTCGGGCCGCGGAGCGTCGGCCGGCCTGGCCCGCGGAGCGTCGGCCGCGGGCCGGGCGGGTGTCCGGCCGGCGGCGCTCGCCACCTCACACCTCCCGGTCGACGACGAAGTGTCCGAGGGCGATGAGCTCGTCGCGCGCCGCGGCGTCCAGGTCGACGCCGCGCAGCGCGGCCTCCCCGAGCGCCATGCGCCGGGCCGCCTCGGCGGTGGCCCAGTCGCGGCCGCCGGCCGCCGCCACCAGGTCGGCCGCCCGGCGCAGCTCTGCCTCGTCGGGCTCGCCTGGTGCGGAGAGCCAGGTGGCCAGCTCGACACTCACGGTCCCGCCCTGGTTGAGCGCGTACGTGACCGGCAGCGACTTCTTGCGGGCCCGCAGGTCGGAGTGGACCGACTTGCCGGTGACAGCCGGGTCGCCCCAGATGCCGAGGACGTCGTCGGTCAGCTGGAAGGCGAGGCCCACCTGCTGCCCGTAGAGCGCCAGGGCGTCGACGGTGGTCACCGGCGCGCCGGCCAGTACGGCACCGATCGCGGCGCTGGCCGACAGCAGCGCGCCGGTCTTGCCGGCCGCCATGTCGACGCACTCCTCGATCGGCACATGGGCCCGCCGCTCGAACGCCACGTCCTGCACCTGCCCGCGGATGAGGTCGCGGGTGGTGCGGGCGAGCAGCCGCGCCGCGGCCGCCCCCGTGGGCAGCCCGCAGTCGAGCAGCACCTCCTGCGCGAGCGCCAGCAGCGCGTCACCGGTGAGGATCGCGCCCGAGGCGCCCCACAGCGTCCAGACCGTACGTCGATGCCGACGCTCCTCGTCGCCGTCCATCAGGTCGTCGTGCAGCAACGAGAAGTTGTGCACCAGTTCGACGGCCACCGCACCGGGCAGGCCGGTTTCCGCCGGTGCGCCGGCCGCCTGCGCCGACAGCAGCGCGAGCGCGGGCCGTACGGCCTTGCCTCCGCCGCCGTCCGCCGGGGTGCCGTCGGCCTCGATCCAGCCGAGGTGGTACGCCGCCTGATGGCGGGTCTCCTCGTCGAGCAGGTGGAGCGCGGTGCGCAACGCCGGTGTGATCGCGTCGCGGCTGCGGTGCAGACTTTCCGGGGTCACGGTCATGACGCCACACCCTTCACGGGGTCCACCAGGTGCACGGGGTCCACGGTGGACGAACGCTGCGGCGCCGCTCCTGGTGTGAGGGCGCCGTCGTGCCTGTCATTCCGGAGTCCGGCCGAGGAGTGGCCGAGGATGCCGCCTGCGGCCCCGTTGCCGCTGCGGACGGTCTGTTCCATGCTTGCCGACCTGGCTGACGCGCGAGTGACACCGCCTCGGCCCGCGCGGCATCACGCCGCGTCCTCCGGGTGCCACGGCTCCGCCGGGTCGTCGAAGATCGTGACGACCTTGCGCAGGAGCCGGCGCTCGGTCGGATCGAAAGCCCGTTTGGCGTGGACGGTCCCCAACTGGTCCCACATGACGATGTCACCGGGGAGCCACTCGTGGGCGTAGGTCAGTTCCGGCTCACCGGGCTTGGCGAACAGCTGCTGGAGCACCTCCTTGCTGGAGGTGACGTCCAGTTCGAGGATGCGTTTGGTGTTGAGCGGGTTGGCGTACACCGCGCGGCGGCCGGTCCGCGGGTTCCTGGCGATCAGCTGATGGACCGTCGCCGTACCGTCCTCGGGGGCCACGAACGGTTTCGCGGTCGGCCCTTCGATGGAGACCTCGCCCTGGTACTCCTCCTCGATGACGTCCTCGTAGCCGGACCGGAGCGAATGCCTGGCCCGGTAGGAGTGCAGGCGCTGCCGGAGGTCGTCCGGGAGGGATTCGTAGGCCGTGTACATGTCGGTGAACAGCGTCTGGCCGCCGCCCGACGGCGGTAGCTCGACCGCCGCCAGGAAGCCGATGCGGGACACCCTCGGGCGGAAGGAGTAGTCCGTGTGCCAGTCCATCCACTCCGCGTTGCCGACGCCTATCTTCTGCCCGTTCTCGTCGAGGATGTTGGAGATGAGGAGGATCTCGTTGTGATCCGGGCTGGCACCGGTCGTCAGGCCGGTCTTCGGTACGTGCCCGAAGCGCCGGGCGAACATGAGGAGGTCGTCGTTCGAGGGATCCTTGTGCCCGCGGAAAACCAGCACGAGGTGCTGGTCGAGGGCCTGCCAGATCTCTTCGACCTGCGTGTCGTCGATGGTGCCTGAAAAGTCGGCGCCGGCCACGACCGCGCCGATCGCCGAACCAGGTATCCGCGTAATGTCCATTGCTCTTGACACCTACCCTTCACGTAATTCGAGGTCGGCGAGGTCGTCCGCCTCTCGCCACCGTTTCAAAATATTGACGAATCCGACCGATCCGCCTCCGTAGCTGGAGTTGAGGATGGCCACATTTCGAGGGTTTCCCTCGTTGTTGAAAAGGCCCGGGGTGCAGGACTCGGTGAAGTCGAGGTTCCGGTTCGCCAGCCTGAGGATCGTCTCCACCCATTCCTTCTCGCCGGTGGCGGATGCTTCCACCACCTGCCGACCGCGCTGCTGCACGGCCTTGAGGATGTAGGCGACGTGTTTGCTCTGCTCATTGAGCATGTACGGCACATTGACGTGGAGACCCGACTGCGCCTTGGACAGGATGAAGCAGTTGGGGAAGCCGTTCACCTGGAGACCGTGGAAGGTGCGGGCGCCCTCGGCCCACTTCTCGGACAGTCGAATTCCGTCCCGGCCGACTATGCTGAATCCGGTGCGGTTCGTGTAGGGGACGCCGAATTCGGATTCGTAGCCCGAGGCGAAGATGAGGCAGTCGACCGGGTATTCCCGGCCGCCGGCCACCACGGAGGTCGGGGTGAGGCGCTCCACTCCGCGTCCCTGGGTGTCCACCAGGGTGACGTTGGGCCGGTTGTAAGTGTCCAGATATCCGTCGTGGAAGCACGGTCGTTTGCAGAAGAGCCGGTAGTACGGCTTCAGGGCGTCGGCGGTGTCCTTGTCGTGGACGATCGCGTCGACCCGTTTCCTCAGCTCCTCCATCTTGTGGAAGTCCGCGAGTTCGACGGCGGTGCCGATGTCCTTCGGGTCCGCGTCGGCCGCCGACTTCGGGAGGATCGCGGCGAGCTTGGAGGTGATCTCCGTCCAGCCGTCCTGGACGAGGTCCACGTCCTGGTCGACGCCCGAGGTCAGCGCATGGAAGTTGTCCATCCGCCGTTGCTGCCAGCCGGGTTCGAGCCCCGCCGCCCAGCCCGGGTCGGTCGGCCTGTTGTTTCGTACGCTGACGGTCGACGGCGTCCGCTGGAAGACGTAGAGATGCGCTGCCGACTCGGCCAGATGCGGGATGCACTGGACTGCCGTCGCACCGGTTCCGACGATTCCGACCCGCTTGTCCCCGAGTTTCTCCAGCCCGCCCGAGATGTCACCGCCGGTGTATGCGAAATCCCAGCGGCTGGTGTGGAACGAGTGTCCTTGGAAGGCCTCTGTTCCGGGTATCGAGGGAAGCTTGGGCCTGTGCAGGGACCCGATCGCCATGGCCACGAAGCGTGATCGGACGAGGTCCCCGCGGTCCGTGCGCACCAGCCATCGCGAGGAATCCTCGTCCCAGCTCAGCTCGGTGACGGAGGTCTGAAGCAACGCCTCGTCATAGAGATCGTATGTCCGCGCGATGGCCTGGCAGTGCTCGAATATCTCGGCGCCGGTCGCGTACTTCTCCGAGGGGAGGCGTCCCAGCTCTTCGAGAAGCGGCATGTAGACATAGCTCTCGACATCGCAGCGCAGCCCGGGAAAACGGTTCCAGTACCAGGTCCCGCCGACGTCCCCGGCCTTGTCGACGAGTCGGATGGTGTCGAATGCGCACGCCTCGCGCAGCCGGGCTCCCAGAAGCAGTCCGCCGATTCCCGCGCCGATGATGGTGACATCCACTTCGTCGGAAACGGGAGCCCGCTCGATCGGCTTCGCGTGAGGATCGTCGGCGTAATGGGCGAATTCCCCCTGCGCACTCAGGTACTGTCGGCCACCATCGGCCTGCACGCGCTTGTCGCGTTCCTCCCGGTACTTCGCTCTCACTGCCTCGATATCCACCACGGTATCTCCCTCATAAAGATATCGGTGCGGTGGGTTTCTGCCCGCGAAACCCGGTGGTCATGGGCGAGAACTGTTAACGCTCGGTGAAGAGGATTCGGTCCAGTACTTTTCCCGTGCCAGATGGCGCCATACGTCGTTGAATTGATCGCCGAGCCTGGTTTGGGCATCGGCGTTGGTGAATATGTAGAAGCGGTCCGAGCCCAGCGCGTTCCACACCGCGTCGGCCGCTTCGTCCGCGCTGATCGTCGTGTTCCCGGTCGCGTTCCGGGGAGCGACAAGACCCCGGGTCATCGGTGTGTCGACCCGCCCCGGGCAGAGAACCGAGACCCGCACGGGAGTGCCGTCGAGGTCCGCCCGAAGGCTTCGGGCCGCGGCCAGGTCCGCATGCTTGGACGCGGCGTACGACGCGGTACCCGCGCCGACGACGAACGCGGACATCGAGGCGGTCTGCACGAGGTGCGAGGGGCGCCCGCTGTCGAGGAGGCGCGGCACGAAGGCCCGCGCGACATGGACGTGCGCCCAGTAGTTGACGTCGAAGACAGCGTGCATCTCGTCCAGGGGAACGCTCCACAGCGGCATTCCGACCGGTCCGACGACGCCTGCGTTGTTGCAGACCACGTCGATGTCGCCGAGCCGCCCGAAGGCCGTGTCGGCCAGCTCCTGAACCGCGGCCGGGTCGGTGAGGTCGGCGACCACGGCGGTGACGTCCGCGCCGTGCGCGGCCAGCTCCTCGACGGCCCCGGCCAGGCCGTCACCCGCGATGTCCGTCATCACGACCCTGGCGCCCGCTTGTGCCAGTCGGGCGCTGAGCGCGAAACCGATGCCACTCGCCGCGCCGGTCACGACGGCCGTACTCGGTTGAAGGTGCATGCAGCTTCTCCACGTGTGTCGGCGAGCGGTTCTTCCGCGTCTGTCGGCCGGCGCGGCTCGGGCAGCGGCTGTCGGCTAGCGCGGCTCGGGCAGCCGCAGGCTCAGGGCGAAGATGACCGCGGAGAACAGGGCCAGCAGAACGAGGACGAGCACCGCCCCGGACGCGTCGCCGAGCGAGCTCGCGAGGGTGAGGTAGAGGGTCCCGCCGACCGTGACGCCCAGGGCCGTTGCCGTCTGCTGGCTGGTGACCAGCACTCCACTGCCGGTGCCCGCCGACGCGGGGGGTACGTCGGCGAGCACCATCCTCAGCAGTGTCGGTCCGATCAGAGCCTGGCCGATGCCGGTGAAGGCGAGCACCGCCAGGACCAGCAGGAGCGGCAGATGCGGCCACTCCACTCCGATCAGGAGGGCGAGCAGCAGCAGGCCCGTGCCCTGGACGACCGCGCCCACCGACACGATGCGCCGGCCGATACGGGCCGTGATCTTCGGGGTGAACAGCGAGACCACGAAGAAGGACGAGGCGAACGGGGACAGCACGCCGGCCGAGGCCAGCGCCCCGAGGCCCAGCTTGTCCTGCGCGACCAGGGTGTAGACGAACAGGAAGCTGCCGAACCCGATGGAGAAGGGCACGACCGCCATCAGCCCCGTGCGCATGCTGTGGCGGGCCAGGATCGAGGGGGGAAGCAACGGTGAACCGCCCCGGGCCTCCAGCCCGCGCTCGACCCTGACCAGAGTCACGGCCGCGACGGCGGCGACCACCAGCAGTGACCACAGCCAGACCGGCCAGCCGAGCGACCTGCCCTCGACGATCACCATCAGCACGCAGACCATGGTCACCCCGAACAGGGCCGTGCCGAGCAGGTCGAGGCCCGGTTTCCGGTCCGCCTTGGTGGCGGGCATGCGCCGGACCAGCAGCAGCGCCACCAGACCGATCGGCACATTGATCATGAACACGGATCGCCAGCCGGAGTCGCCGATGTCGAGCATCAGCAGGAATCCGCCGATGATCTGTCCGGCCACCGCCGCGATCCCGGCGGTGGCGCCGTAGAGGCTGATCGCCCGGGCGCGGGACGCGCCGTCGGTCGCCGCCTGGATGGTGCCCAGCACCTGCGGTACGAGCATCGCGGCGGCCGCGCCCTGCAACAGACGGGCGGCGATGAGGAAGGTGACGTTCGGCGCGAAGCCGCACAGTGCCGACGTGATCGTGAACGCGATCAGGCCGTCACGGAAGAGACGTCGTCTGCCGAACGCGTCTCCCAGACGCCCGCCCATGACCAGGCCGAGCGCATAGGTGATTCCGTAGCCGGACACGACCAGCTCCAGCTCGGCATCGGATGCGTGGAGGTCGTGTTTCACCGTGGCCAGCGCCACGTTGACGATGAAGAAGTCGGCGATGGACAGCGCGAAGCCCGTCAGGATCACTGCCAGGCCGGCGCCCGATAATCCCGCTGGTTTGTCACTGCCCTGGCGGACCAGATCTTCCTTTTCCACCGGGCCACCTGCGGGCGACGTCTCTGAAGTCAAATCCATACCTCTGTTTTTCGAATCGACGCCCGCCGGGGAAAATCTCCGGGTGGGGGTTGGTCGTCATTCCACGTCGGTGGGGGTACCGGTGATCTTCGCCATGATTCCCTTTGACGCGTCCTTTGCCGATTCCGTCCAGGGCGTCATTGCGTTGAAGCCGCGGTGGGATTTCGCGGGCTGTACCCGGGTGTCCATCGACATCCGCATGAGGCGCGGGTCCTTCGACAGGTTCGGAATTGATTTGTGGCACATGTGCGCATGAAAGAGGAGGATGTCTCCCGGCTCCATGGGGGAGTGCAGCAGGTGTTCGTCCTCACTCACCTCCGTCGGCGGAATTCCGCGCACCGGGTGGCCGAACCTGCGGAAGGACTCGTTGAGCACGTGGTCGCGCTTTCCGCGCCGGTGGCTGCCGTCCGCCAGCGCGACACCTCCGGACTCCCTGGTCGTCCGTATCAGGGGGATCCAGAAGGTGCGAAAGTCCTGGTTGGGCCCTATGTAGAAGCCGTCCTGGTGAAACGGCGTCAGGTAGTGGAAGGACGGCTCCTCGGAGCCCGCCTGCGACGGGTAGTACCGGATGGTCGTGGAGAGGAACACGAATACCGGCTCGCCGAACACCTGCTCGAAAACCTTGATGGTCGACGGGTTGTTCCAGAATGCGTCGTATTTGACGTAGTCGTGCATGGCCACTTCGTCGACCGACTCGAAGGAGTCGATCGTGAGTTCCTCGAGCGTGGCGTGCGGATCCGCGGCACCGAGCGCGACGAGTCCTTCCCGCATCTGCTCCGCCACCGTTTTGACGAGGTCACGGTCGAGTACGTTCCGCAGGAATAAGTAGCCGTGTTCCTCGTAGAAGCTGTCGAGTGCCGCTCGGTCGCCGAGCAGAGGAGTGCAGTCCGTGTAGTCCCCAGTCACGTTCGTCACAGATTCATCTCCTTGTGAGACCTCAGTGGCCGTGGTACTGCAATCAAACACTACCGCGCATTGGGGGCGCAATGCCATAACGATTTGCGGATATAGTGTGCCGGTTCCGGCCGACTGGCTTGAATTCGTGCATGTGGAGACTTTCGTTCACCAGGATTTAACCAGAACCGTTGCCGCGCCCATGTGTGATGACCGGCTCTCCTTTGTGTGCACGGCCGGCGGCTGATATCGGCAGTAGTGAATACACGCTCTGCATAAAAGGCCTGAAATGCATGGTTGAATTCACCCGGGAAGCGGCCGCACACATGCGGAGTCCGGCGGGGCGTCGTTGCCCGCCGGACTCCGTCGTTGCCGCTGCCGTCAGAGGGTGTCGCCGACCAGCAGGGCCAGGTCGATGAGGCGGTTGGAGTAGCCCCACTCGTTGTCGTACCAGCCGACGACCTTGACCTGGGAGCCCAGTACGCGGGTCAGCTCGGCGTCGAAGACGCAGGAGGCGGGGTCCCCCGCGATGTCGGTGCTGACGATGGGGGCCTCGGTGTAGGACAACAGACCCTTGTACGCGCCGGCGGCGGCCTTGGCGTACGCCTCCTTGACCTCTTCCACCGTGGTGCTGCGGCTGGCGGTGACCGTCAGGTCGGTGACCGAGCCGGTGGGGACGGGGACCCGCAGGGCGAAGGCGTCGAGGCGGCCCTGGAGTTCGGGCAGCACCAGGCCGATGGCCTTGGCGGCTCCGCTGGAGGTGGGCACGATGTTGAGGCCCGCGGCCCGGGCACGGCGCAGGTCCTTGTGCGGGGCGTCCTGGAGGTTCTGGTCCTGGGTGTAGGCGTGGACCGTGGTCATCATGCCGGACTCGATGCCCACGGCGTCGTGCAGCACCTTGGCCAGTACGCCGAGGCAGTTGGTGGTGCACGAGGCGTTGGAGATGATCGTGTGGCGCTCCGGGTCGTAGGCGTCCTGGTTCACGCCGAGCACGACCGTGACGTCCTCGTTGCTGGCCGGGGCCGCGATGATGACCTTCTTGGCGCCGCCGTCCACGTGCGCGCGGGCCTTGGCCGCGTCCGTGAAGATGCCGGTGGACTCGATGACCACGTCCACGCCCAGGTCGCCCCAGGGCAGGGCGGCGGGGTCGCGCTCGGCGAGAACCTTGACGGTGGTGTCGCCGGCGCGGATCGCACCGGGTTCCGCGGTGACCTCCTCCGGGAAGCGGCCCAGGATCGAGTCGTAGGCCAGCAGATGGGCCATGGTCGCCACGTCGCCGAGATCGTTGACGGCGACGATCTCCAGATCCGCGCCCCGGGTGGCTGCCGCGCGGAAGACGTTGCGTCCGATCCGCCCGAAGCCATTGATGCCGACACGAACAGTCATGGATCCCTCTCCTAGCGCTGACCAGGTATGACGCGCCCCGCGGGTGGCGGCACACGGGGCATCCGCCGCAACAGCATAAGCAGCTTACATAAGTTCACGATATATTTCTGGGGTGCACGACACCAAGAACCAAGATGTGAACGAAGAGCTCAACGACGAGCTCGCCGAAAAGCCGGGCGAAGAGGCGCACGCCGAGCTGGACGTGGACGCGTTCACCACGGCGATCGAGAACTTCAACCGCTTCTACATCCGGCTCCCGATGCTGGAGAAGCTGTCCTTCACGACGCTGTCGGTGCTGGACACCCTCGCGTTCGGCGGCAGCCCGATGCGGCTGACCGATCTGGCCAGGACCGAGCAGGTCAGCCAGCCCGGCATCACGCAGCTGGTCACCCGGCTGGAGCGCGACGGGCTGGTGGAGCGCCGGTCCGACCCGAGCGACGGCCGCGCCGTCCTCGTCCACATCACCGAGGCGGGCCGCAAGATCGGCCGCTCGCGCCACGAGGACCGGACGCGGCACCTCACCCCGCTGGTGGCCCAACTGGCCCCCGAACAGCGCCAGGCGATCGCCGACGCCCTGCCGGCCCTGGCCCGCCTGGCGGAAATCGGACGGGGCCGACCCTAGGGGCGCCCGGGGGAGACGTCGCACTCGGACAGGGACCTCGGTGTCGAGGCGTCGGGTCCGTGACGCCGGGTCCGAGGCGCCGGATCCGTGATGCCGGGTGTGTGGCGTCGGGTGCGTGATGCCGGGTGTGTGACGTCGGGTCCGAGGCGCCGGGTGTGTGACGTCGGATCCGTGACGCCGGATCCGTGACGCCGGATCCGTGACGTCGAAGTCGAGACAAAAAAGACCGCACCCGGACCGTCACGGCCGCCGTGTTCGGCGGCCCACGGGCCGGGTGCGGGCAGGAAGACCGAGCGACCGACAGGGTCGCGGGTCAAACGGCTTGATCCAGGATCAGGCCTTCTTGGTCTCCCAGAAGATCTTGTCGATCTGGGCGATGTAGTCCAGCGCCTTCTGGCCCGTGGCCGGGTCCGTGGACGCCTTGGCGGCCGAGAGGGCCTTCAGGGTGTCGTTGACCAGCTGGTGCAGCTCCGGGTACTTCTCGAAGTGCGGGGGCTTGAAGTAGTCGCTCCAGAGCACCGACACGTGGTGCTTGGCGAGCTCGGCGCGCTGCTCCTTGATGACCGTGGCGCGAGCCTGGAAGTGCGGGTCGTCGTTGCCGGCCATCTTTTCCTGGACGGCCTTCACCGACTCCGCCTCGATGCGGGCCTGGGCCGGGTCGTACACACCGCAGGGCAGGTCGCAGTGCGCGCTGACCTTGACCTTGGGGGCAAACAGGCGGGAGAGCATTGAGCTGTCCTTCCTCGTGATCGTCTTCTCAGGTGGGACATTACTCCGTAGGAGACGTCTTTTCGCGAGTGCCCCCATGGGCTTACGACAAAAGTCCAGGGTGAAACTGGGACTGGTGGAGGATCGGACCGGGGAGGTGCCGGTGATGCCGGAGCTGTCGCAGGAGACCGAGCGTGGGAGGGCCGTGCTGCCGTTCGGGGCGGCCGAGGTGACGGGACCGTCGATGGTCCCCACGCTTCAGCACGGGGATCGGCTGCTACTTCAGTACGGGGCGCGCGTCAGGCCCGGCGACATCGTCGTGCTGCGGCATCCCTTCCAGCAGGATCTGCTCGTCGTGAAGCGGGCCGTGGAGCGGCGCGAGGGCGGCTGGTGGGTGCTCGGGGACAACCCCTACGCGGGCGGGGACAGCACCGACTACGGCACCGTTCCCGAGGAATTCGTCCTCGGGAAGGTGCGGTTCCGGTACCGGCCGCGCAAGGAGGGTCAGCGCTCGCCGTTCGCGCTCGCGCTCTGGGCGCTCTCGGCCGCCCGGCCCGTGCTCTCCGTCCGGTCCGCCTCCAGGCGCTTGCGGGCCCGGTAGGCGGCCACGTTCGCGCGGGTGGCGCAGCGGTCCGAGCAGTAGCGCCGGGAGCGGTTCGTCGAGGTGTCCAGATAGGCGTTGCGGCACGGCGCCGCCTCGCACAGGCCGAGGCGGTCCACGCCGTACTCGGTGAGGTGGAACGCGAGGCCCATCGTGGCGATCGCCGCGTAGCCCGCGGTCGCGTTGGACGGGTGGTCGGCCAGGTGCATGTGCCACAACGGGCGCCCGTCGTCGTCCCGGTGGTCATGGCCCGAGATCTGCGGGCTCACCGGGAATTCCAGCAGCAGCGAGTTCAGCAGGTCGACGGCGAGCGTCTCGTCGCCGCCGTCGGCCGCCTCGAAGACCGCGCGCAGGCGCGCGCGGACCGAACGGAACCGCGTCACGTCCGCGTCCGTAGCGCGCCGGGCCGCCGACGCGTTGCCCCCGAAGAGGTCGCGGACGGCCTCCACCGAGGTGAGCGCGTCCTTGCCCCGGGCCGGCTCCTCGCTGTTGACGAGACGTACGGCGTAATCCGAGTAATAGGCCAGTTCCACTTGTAGTCCTTACGAGGGCGCTCTATCGTCGTGCGTGCGGTCAGGTAACAGCTGATCGTGCTTCCAGGGTATTACGGGTAAGGGTGCGGCCGAGCGAAGAAGGGGCTTCCATGACCACGACGACCGGAACCGACTGGCACGCCTGGCAGGAAAGCTGGGACCGGCAGCAGGAGTGGTACATGCCGGACCGCGAGGAGCGCTTCCGGATCATGCTCGACATGGTCGAGGCGCTCGTCGGCCCCGAGCCGCGCGTTCTCGACCTCGCCTGCGGCACGGGCACCATCACGGCCCGCCTGCTCGCCCGTCTCCCGAACGCGACCAGCACCGGCGTCGACCTCGACCCCGCGCTGCTCACCATCGCCGAGGGCACGTTCGCGGGCGACGAGCGGGTCTCCTTCGTCACCGCGGACCTGAAGGACCCCGAGTGGCCCGCCCGGCTGCCGTACGACGCGTACGACGCCGTACTCACCGCCACCGCCCTCCACTGGCTGCACAGCGAACCCCTCGCGGCCCTCTACGGTCAGGTCGCGGAGCTGGTCCGCGACGGCGGTGTCTTCATGAACGCGGACCACATGATCGACGAGTCGACGCCCCGGATCAACGCGGCGGAGCGGGCGCAGCGGCACGTCCGTATGGATCAGGCCAAAGCGGACGGTGCCCTCGACTGGGCCGAATGGTGGGCGCTGGCCGCCCAGGACCCGGTGCTCGCGGCCCCGACGGCCCGCCGCTTCGAGATCTACGGGGAGCACGCCGACGGTGACATGCCGTCCGCCGCGTGGCACGCGCGCGTACTGCGCGAGAAGGGCTTCGGCGAGGCCCGGCCGGTGTGGCGCTCGCCCTCGGACACGCTGATCCTCGCGGTCAAGTGAGCCCTGGAGGGCCCGGCACGGTGGTCAAGATCTGACCCTGCGCCGCTCCCGTGACGGCGCATGCCGAAGGGCGGTACGGGAATCCCGTACCGCCCCTTCACGCACGTACCGCTACAGCACCTTCGACGCTAGAGCACCTTCGACAGGAACGACTGCGTCCGCTCGTGCTGCGGATTGGTCAGTACGTCGCGGGGGTGGCCGGATTCGACCACGACACCGCCGTCCATGAAGACCAGCGAGTCACCCACCTCGCGCGCGAAGCCCATCTCGTGCGTGACGACGATCATCGTCATGCCGGACTCGGCGAGGTCGCGCATGACGTCGAGGACGTCACCGACCAGTTCCGGGTCGAGCGCCGAGGTCGGCTCGTCGAAGAGCATCAGCTTCGGGTCCATCGCCAGGGCCCGGGCGATGGCCACGCGCTGCTGCTGGCCGCCGGAGAGCTGCGAGGGGTAGTTCTTCGCCTTGTCGGCCAGGCCCACGCGCTCCAGGAGCTGGCCCGCGCGTTCCCGCGCCTTGGCCCTGCTGACGCCCTTGACCTGGACCGGCGCCTCCATGACGTTCTCCAGCGCCGTCATGTGCGGGAACAGGTTGAAGCGCTGGAAGACCATGCCGATGTCGCGGCGCTTGACCGCGACCTCGCTGTCCTTCAGCTCGTACAGCTTGTCGCCCTTCTGGCGGTAGCCGACCAGCTCGCCGTCGACGGACAGACGACCGGCGTTGATCTTCTCCAGGTGGTTGATGCACCGGAGGAACGTCGACTTGCCGGAGCCGGAGGGGCCGATGAGGCAGAACACCTCGCCGGTCTTCACCTCCAGGTCGATGCCCTTGAGGACTTCCACGGCGCCGAAGGACTTGTGGACGCCCTCGGACTTCACCATCGGCGTGGTGGCGTCCGTCTTGGTCACGTTGGCGGTCATGCCGTGCCTCCCCTCGGGCGGCCCAGCGAGAGCATGTTGGCCTTGATCTTCTGGAACGGTGTGGCCGGCAGACTACGGCTGGAACCGCGTGCGTAGTACCGCTCGACGTAGTACTGCCCGATGCTGAGGACCGAGGTCATGATCAGGTACCAGGCGGCGGCGAGGAAGAGCATCTCCACGGGCGCGCCGGACGTCTGGCCGATGTCCTGGGCGTAGCGGAAGAGTTCCGGATACTGGACGACCGACACCAGCGAGGTCGTCTTCAGCATGTTGATGACCTCGTTGCCCGTGGGCGGCACGATCACACGCATCGCCTGCGGGATCACGATCCGGCGCAGGGTTTTGTTGTGACTCATGCCGAGCGCGTGCGAGGCCTCGGTCTGGCCCTCGTCGACCGAGAGCAGGCCCGCGCGGCAGATCTCCGCCATGTACGCGGCCTCGTTCAGACCGAGTCCCAGGAGCGCCGTCAGCAACGGCGTCATGAAGCTCGACCAGTAGTCCTTGTAGATCGGACCGAGGTTGATGTACTCGAAGACCAGGCCCAGGTTGAACCAGATGATGAGCTGGACCAGGACCGGGGTGCCGCGGAAGAACCAGATGTAGAACCAGGCGATGGACGACGTCACCGGGTTCTTCGACAGGCGCATGACGGCCAGCAGGATGCCGCCGACGATGCCGATCAGCATCGACAGCACCGTCAGCAGGAGCGTCTTGCCGACGCCCGTGAGGATGCGGTCGTCGAAGAAGTAGTCCGGTACGGCGTGCCAGTTGATCTTGCCCTGGCCGAACGCGTAGATGATCGCGATCAGGATCGCGATGGCGATGACGGCGGAGACATAGCGCCCGTAGTGCCTGACCGGAATGGCCTTGATGGCTTCCGGCCCGCCCGGGGGAGTGCCCTCCGGGCCCGTCGTCTTGTCGATGTCAACAGTCACGGATGTTGCCTTTCAGTGCCCGTGGATTCCGGGTCACTTGCCGCCGTTGATCTGGGCTGCCTTGACGGAGCCGTCCTCGACGCCCCACTTCGCGATGATCTTGTCGTACTCGCCGTTCTTGATGATCGCGTCGAGGGCGGCCTGAAGGGCGTCCCGCAGCTGGGTGTTGGACTTGGCGACCGCGATGCCGTACGGCGCGGCCTCGACCTGCTCGCCGACGATCTGGAAGTCCTTGCCGCCGCCGGAGGTCTTCACCGCGTACGCGGCGACCGGGAAGTCGGAGGAGCCGGCGTCCGCACCGCCCGCGCGCAGGCGGGTCTGGGCCTGCTGGTCGTTGTCGAAGGCCTGGATGGAGATGGTCTTGCCACTGGGACACTTCTTGGCCTCGGACTTGGCGAGGTCCTCGGAGACCGTGCCGCGCTGCAGCACGAGCTTCTTGCCGCACAGGTCGGACCAGGTCTTGATGTTCTGGGTCTTGCCCTTGGGGGTGTAGATCGACACGCCCGCGGTGAAGTAGTCGATGAAGTCGACGCCCTCGCCCACCTTCTTGCCGGTGGTGGAGTCGACGCCCTCCTGGCGGTCCTTGGTGTCGGTCATCGCGGACATGGCGATGTCGTACCGCTTGGAGCGCAGACCCGTGATCAGGGTGTCGAAGGTGCCGTTCTGGAACTCGAATTTCACCCCGAGCTGCTTGCCCATCGCCTCGGCCAGGTCCGGGTCGATGCCGACCGTCTTGCCGGAGTTGTCCTTGAACTCGACCGGCGCGTAAGCGATGTCCGAACCGACCTTGACGACACCCGCGTTCCGGACCGACTCGGGGAGCTTGTCGGCCAGCGGTGCCGAGCCCGACGAGCTGCTGCCCGATTCGTTGCTCTTGCTCTTGGTCTGGTCACCGCAGCCGGTGAGCAGCAGCGTGCCCGCGACCGCGATCGCGCCGACCGCAGCTATCCGGGAGCGTATGGCGGTCGAACGGCGGATGGTGCTTGCGGTCATGGTGAGTTCCTCCGGCGGGAAGGTATGGAGTTGCCGATGGCCGGCGTTGCTGCCGTTGGGTCGACGAGAACACACACCATCGGGTGTCGCGACCTCGTGTGATTACGGGCATCCTGCCATTCGGACTGCGCCATTCAGGGGGCCGACTATGTCAAAATCGGATAACGGGTGATCCTCGAACTGCTTCAGGCCGGTACATCAAGGCCGGACCATATGCGGGAATCTTTCCTTCCGGCCGGAAGATCTTCGGTGCGTCTCACGATGCGGTCGGTCGTAACTCCGCATGTACGGCCTTATGGACGTGGCGGACATGTCCGGGGGCTTGTGTGCATATTCGGTCATCACCAGCCGTGATCGGCCAGGAGACATCTCGTCGGCGTGTGACCTTCGCGTTATGGACTCGTCCTCGATGCGGTCCGTCGGGTAAGAAGGTTCTTTACACCCCTCATCCGGGGCTCAGGGCGCGTGTGCGGCGCGCCCGTCGCGTAGCGGCCCGTACGCAACCACGGCGGCTGGGCCTACGCGGTGCCCGCCCACCCCTCACCAGGAGTGGACACCCTCAACCCATGAAGACTTAAGGGGTAAAACAAAGTGGCAGCGGAGATCGTCAATCCTCGCAGCGACAGCAGTACGGATCAGGAAGGCGGGGCGGAGCCCCTCGATTCCTTCGATCCCGCGTTCGCGCTGCATCGTGGTGGCAAGATGGCCGTGCAGGCCACCGTGCCCATCCGCGACAGGGACGACCTGTCCCTGGCGTACACGCCCGGCGTCGCGAAGGTGTGCACCGCCATCGCCGAGCAGCCCGAGCTGGTCCACGATTACACGTGGAAGTCGTCCGTGGTCGCGGTGGTGACCGACGGGACGGCCGTGCTCGGGCTCGGGGACATCGGTCCCGAAGCCTCCCTTCCGGTGATGGAGGGGAAGGCGATTCTGTTCAAGCAGTTCGGCGGGGTGGATGCCGTGCCGATCGCGCTGGGCACGACGGACGCCGACGAGATCGTCGAGACCGTCGTCCGGCTCGCGCCGTCCTTCGGCGGGGTCAATCTGGAGGACATCTCGGCGCCGCGGTGCTTCGAGATCGAGCGCAAGCTCCAGGAGCGGCTGGACATCCCGGTCTTCCACGACGACCAGCACGGTACGGCCGTGGTGACACTGGCGGCCCTGCGGAACGCCGCGAAGCTGACCGGGCGGACGCTGGGCGAGCTGCGTGCGGTGATCTCCGGCGCGGGTGCGGCCGGCGTCGCCATCGCCAAGTTCCTGCTGGCGGCGGGGCTCGGGGATGTCGCGGTCGCGGACCGCAAGGGCGTCGTGTCGAAGGACCGGGACGACCTCACGCCGGTCAAGCGCGAGCTCGCGGAGATCACGAACAAGGCGGGCCTGTCGGGCTCGCTGGAGTCGGCTCTCGCGGGCGCGGACGTCTTCATCGGGGTCTCCGGCGGTACGGTGCCGGAGCCGGCGGTGGCTTCGATGGCGGAGGGCGCGTTCGTCTTCGCCATGGCCAACCCGAACCCCGAGGTGCATCCCGAGATCGCGCACAAGTACGCGTCCGTGGTGGCTACGGGCCGGTCCGACTTCCCGAACCAGATCAACAACGTGCTGGCGTTTCCGGGGATCTTCGCGGGGGCGCTTCAGGTGCGCGCGTCGCGGATCACGGAGGGGATGAAGATCGCGGCGGCGGACGCGCTGGCCGATGTGGTCGGTGACGATCTCGCCGCGGACTATGTGATTCCGTCGCCGTTCGACGAGCGGGTGGCGCCTGCGGTGACCGCGGCGGTGGCCGCGGCTGCCCGGGCGGAAGGTGTGGCTCGCCGCTGAGCGGGTTTCTGGTGGCCCCGCCCGTTTGGGCGGGGCCATTTTTTTCTTCGCGCGGGCGTCCGTGCGGGTGATTTTCGGGCGGGGGGCCGGGGGCGGGTGCGCGGTGACATCTGGAGGCGCGCGCGGGTCGCGCCCTGCTTCGTCGGTGAGGCGCCCGTCCCGACCCGTGTGTCGGGTGCCGGCCGTGGTGCCGGTGCCCGGGGTGTGACGGGACGCGTGTCACAGGCGGTGCCGGTTCCGTCGGTGGGGTGCGGAGCCTATCGTCAAGGTCATGTTCGCTGCCTACGCCGCCCGAATCGACCGTGACCAGCCGCTCAGCGGCCTGGAGTTGGGGGAGCGCCCGGCCCCCGAGCAGAGGCCCGGCTGGACCACCGTGAAGGTCAGGGCCGCCTCCCTGAACCACCACGACCTGTGGTCCCTCCGCGGCGTCGGTCTCTCCGAGGACAAGCTCCCGATGATCCTCGGCTGTGACGCGGCCGGCGTGGACGAGGACGGCAACGAGGTCGTCCTGCACTCCGTCATCGGCCAGACCGGCCACGGAGTCGGCCCGAACGAACCCCGCTCCATCCTCACCGAGCGCTACCAGGGCACCTTCGCCGAGCAGGTCTCCGTGCCCACCTGGAACCTCCTCCCCAAGCCCAAGGACCTGTCCTTCGAAGAGGCCGCCTGTCTGCCGACCGCCTGGCTGACGGCGTACCGCATGCTCTTCACCAACGCGGGCGTACGCCCCGGCGACTCCGTGCTCGTCCAGGGCGCCGGCGGTGGCGTCGCGACGGCCGCGATCGTGCTCGGCAAGGCGGCCGGGCTGCGTGTCTTCGCCACCAGCCGTGACGAGGCCAAGCGCAAGCGGGCCGTGGAGCTGGGCGCGGTGGAGGCGCTGGAGCCGGGGGCGCGGCTGCCGCAGCGGGTGGACGCCGTCATCGAGACCGTCGGCGCCGCCACCTGGTCACATTCCGTGAAGTCGCTGCGGCCCGGCGGCACGATCGTCATCTCCGGCGCGACCAGTGGAGACCGTCCCTCCCACGCCGAGCTCACCCGCATCTTCTTCCTGGAGCTGAAGATCGTCGGCTCCACGATGGGCACCAAGGACGAGCTGGAGGACCTGCTCTCCTTCTGCGCCGCCACCGGCGTACGTCCCGTTATCGACGAGGTGCTCCCGCTCGACCGCGCACGTGAGGGCTTCGAACGTCTGGAGTCGGGCGACCTGTTCGGCAAGATCGTACTGACCACGACCTGACGGCTGTTCGCTCCTCCCGTCTCCCGTCTCCCGTCTGCGGCGGGCCCGGTTCACCGGGCCCGCCGTTCGTGTGTCCGCATCCGGACGTGTGCCCCGTATCGGACCTGTGTCCGCACCGGATGTGTCAATCGTGGTTGACAAAACCTCCTTGTCAACTTAAGTTGACAGTATGACCGAAGCAACGGATCTCGCCGAGCGCGCGGGCGACCGCGATCCGCGGATCGGGCTGCGGGCGGTCTCCGCGCTGCGGAGGCTGCTGGAGCAGCTGGAGGCGGTGCAGGTGCGCAGTGCGCGCAACCAGGGCTGGTCGTGGCAGGAGATCGCCGCGGAACTCGGAGTGAGCAGGCAGGCCGTGCACAAGAAGTACGGGAGGCAGTGATGTTCGAACGGTTCACGAAGGACGCCCGCGCCGTGGTCACGGGCGCGGTCGGGCACTGCGAACGGGCGAGGGAGGAGAAGGTCGACGAGGCGCATCTGCTGCTCGCACTCCTTGACCGCGAGGCCAGCCGTGGCTCCTTCGCCCTGGCGTCGCTCGGGCTGGCGGGCCGCCGCAGCGAGGTGGAGCGGGACCTGGCCGAGGCCCGCCGCCGGGGTGGCCTCTCCCGCGCCGACGCGGAAGCCCTGACCGGCCTCGGCATCGACCTCACGGAGATCGTCTCCAGGGTCGAAGAGGCTCATGGGGCGGGCGCGTTGGCGGTCGGCGGGACGGGCGGCGGGCGCCGGGGGGCGGGGCGACGCCCCTTCACTCGCGGCGCCAAGGACCTCCTCACGGAGTCCCTCCGTATCGCCGTCGCCCACCGCGACCGGCATATCGGCGACGAACATCTGCTGCTCGCCCTGACCGCCCGCCCGGGCGTCCCGGCCGAGGTTCTCGCGGATCACGGGGTGACGTACGAGGCGGTGACGCGCGTGTTGTACGGCGGGGGAGCGGCGAAGGCCGGGTGAACTGCGGGCGGCGCGTTCGGGGGGCATTTCGGGACGGCGGCGGTGCCCTGTCGGAGGCGGGCCTTTGGGGTGGGCGCCCCGGCTGTCCTGGACTGCTGAAGCGTTTCCCGGAGTGCTCGGCCCGGCCCCGCTGACCGCGACCGGTTTCCCGGACGGCCGCGACCGGCCGCCCGCTGACCGCGACCGGTTTCCCGCACGGCCGCGACCGGCCGCCCGGTGGCCGTGGCCGTGGCCGAGCCGGGTGATCGTCAGGCCTTCGGGGTGCGCAGAGTTGCGCCCAGGTGTGCCGCTGCCGTCGACAAGTGGCGCCGGGCGTAGCGCAGTTGCTCCTCCGTCACCCCGTGGTCGCGGGCGGCGTCGCGGATGTCGTCACGGAAACGGTCCAGGAGACGGTCCAGGTCGCGGGCGGGGTCGCCCGTGGAGTCCTCGTGCGCCCAGGCCGGTTCGTAATCGGCGGGGAAGTCCTCCGGCGTGACCGAGTACTCCGCGCCGGCGGTCGGGCCGGTGCCGGCGTCGGCCGGTGTCCTCGGGCCCTCCTTCGTCTCGGTGCGGCCGAAGCCGAAGTCCTTGCCGAACTCCCTTCCGAAGTCCTTCCCGAATTCGCCGAACTCCTTGGCGAGTTCGCTCAGACCGTCCCGTACGCCCGTCGGCCAGTCGCCTCGCGCGAAGTGGTCCTGGACCTGCTCCTGGACCCGCCTGGCGATGCGCTGCAACTCTTCCTGAGCCTGGGCGCGTGCGTGCTCCTGCGCCTCCTTGGCCTGGTGGCGCGCCCGCTGGGCCTCCTCGCGGGCCCGCCGGCTCTCGTCCTTCGCGCGCCGGGCCTGCTCCTTCCACTCCTGCTTGACGCGGCGCATCTCCTCCTTCGCGACGCGCCAGGACTCCTTGTCGCCGTACTCCCCGTGGCGCCCGTCGTCCTTGGCACCTGCCTCGGGGCCGCGCCGGGCCTCGGTCGCCGCCGCCCGCATCTCGCGGCGCAGATCACCCGCGGCGCCGCGCACGTCCGCCCGGATCTCGGCGGCCAGCTCAGCCACCGACTCGCGGATCTCCAGCTCGAGGTCGGCCAACTCACCTTGCCGGTCCGCCAGTTCGGCGCGGCCCGCGTCCGTGATCGCGTAGACCTTGCGGCCGCCCTCGGTGGTGTGCGTGACCAGTCCCTCGGCCTCCAGCTTGGCGAGCCGGGGATAGACGGTGCCCGCGGACGGCGCGTACAGCCCCTGGAAGCGCTCCTCCAGCAGCCGGATCACCTCGTAGCCGTGGCGCGGCGCCTCGTCCAACAGCTTCAGCAGGTACAGGCGCAGGCGGCCATGGGCAAAGACGGGAGGCATGTCAGAGCCCCTTCTTCTCGGTCGGGCCGTCGGTGGAGTCCTCGTCGGGCACCGCGTCCTTTGGCACTGACGCCGTGCGACGCGTGTCCTCGGGCTGATGCGCGTCCTCGGGCCGGGGCGTGTCCTTGGGCCGGGGCGTGTCCTTGGGTCGGGGCATGTCCTTGGGCCGGGGTGCGTCGCCGGGTGTCGGCGGCTCCGCGTCCCATGGCTCGTCCTCCGCCTGAGGGCGGCGCAGCAGGGCGATGGAGCCGGAGACGGTCATCGCCTTGAGCTTGCCGCTGCCCGAGCCGAGCCGGCCGGTGATCTTGTGCGCGCCCCACGGCCCACTGACCCGGAGGTCCTCGAAGGCGTTCGACACGGTGCCGCTCGTGGTGTTCGCCTCCACCTCCATGTCCGCGGGGTGGGGCAGCCTGATGGCGATCTCCCCGGAGACGTTCGACAGGTGGATGTCGGTCGGACGGTCCGCCGGGTCGAGGTCGACGATCATGGAGCCGCTGACCGACTCGGCCCGCACGGAGGGGCCCGAGCCCTCGACCACGGTCAGGTCGCCGGAGACGGAACTGAAGCGCAGATCGCCGGTGACGCCCTGGGCCTCCACGCTCCCCGAGACCGTGGAGGCGTGTACCGGGCCCGAGAGCCGCACCAGCGTCGTGTCGCCGGTGACGCCCTTCACCTCCGCGGGTCCGTCGATCCCGGAGACCACGGCGCCGGCGCCGACCACACCCACCTCCACGCGCGTGCTCATCGGGACGGCGAGCGAGACGACCGCGCTACGGCGCCAGCCCTTTCCGTCCAGCCACTTGAGGAAGCCCTTCCAGGGAAGGTCGTCGTACGCCACCGTGAGGGTGCCGCCCTTCTGCGTGACCGTCAGCGGCGGGCCCTCTATCGCGGACACCTCGAGCCGGGCGGAACCCTCCTCGGTGCCCACGACGTTCACCGTTCCGTTGACGATGCGCACATGGAGTGCCGTCACGGGGTCGTCAAAGGTGAGCTTCCTCGGCTCTGCGACGGACCACTCGGACATGGTGCAGACCTCCTCGGCCGGAGCAGGGTGCGACACGTCATATCGCGTCTTCCGGTCTCTCCCTAAACACGATATATCGCGGATGTCGAAAGTCAAGACACCCGTTCTGGTGAACACCTGGGGGGTGAAAGGGGTGAATGTGCCCAATATGGACGCATGTCGGCGGAAGGGGCCCCAGCCCGGGCGCGCGACCGCGCTGTCGGGTCCAGCCCGTCAGTAGTCGGGCCGCGTACGGAAGCGCAGCGCGGGCCGTCCGGCCGCGAGCGCGCCGCTGCTGACGCATGGCGCGCTGGAACGGGCGTACGACCTCACGCACCCGCGCGGCCGACCTGTCCATCCGGCGACCGCTCCGCGTAGCTTCCCCTGAGGGTCCACCCGAGCGGGTACCCCTGCCGGCCCACCCGCGTCGCTACCCCCGAGGGCCGATGAGGGGCCGAGGAGGGCCTACTCCTCGTCGTCCTCGTCGTCCAGTCGCGCCAGCCACGTCGCCAGCCGCTCCACCGGCACCTCGAAGTCCGGATTGAGATCGACGAACGTACGCAGCTGCTCGGCGAGCCACTCGAAGGTGACCTCTTCCTCGCCGCGCCGCTTCTCCAGCTCCTCGATGCCACGGTCGGTGAAGTACAACGTGCTCTCCGTCAGGTGGGGACAGGCGGGGCCTGCCGGAACGCAGTACCCCGCGGTCTCACCAGGATAGGCGCGGCCCGGCGGCCCCCGCTCGCACGGGTGGCCGGGCCCCCGCACAGGTAGGCCGGCGCTCACGCGCACGTGCGTACCACCGCCGGACCACCGCCCGCCGCGCCGTCACGACCCGTCCGTACCGATCTGCAGCAGCCACGACACGACGGCGCGTACGCCACCCGAGACGGCCGCGCCGAGCAGAGCGAGCGAGGCCTTGAGAGCGTGCTTGCGGTTCATGAGCGTTTCCTTTCGCGTGTGCGCCCGGAGATGAGCGACTTGATGCGTCAACTCTGATAGGGCAAAGGGGTGTTGCGTGAAGCGCTACGCGTTGCGGATGCTGTGGGACACGGCCGGAGCGGAGCCCTGGGGGTAGGCGCGAGTGGACGAACGACCCGAAGGCGGCGACGCGCAGGGAGCACGCGAGGGGCGCGATGCCCGCGGGGACGGTGAGCCGGACGAGGTGGTGTCGGGGGAACTGCTCCCCTACGACGACATCGCGGGCGTCGCGGCCGCGAGCGTCGGCCTGCACGCGCTCGCGGACGACCTCGCGGGTGAGCGCCGTGAGCTGGCCGTCGAGCTGCGCAAGTTCTTCGTGGTGCTCAGGCTCTCCGTGCGCCGGTACGCCGCCCTGCGGCCCTACAGCCCGAGCAGTGTGAGCCGCTATCTCAGCGGCGACCTCGTGGCACCGGACCACTTCGTCGCCACGCTGATGGACGACGTCGGCAGGGAACTGGGGCGCCCGCTGTCGGCGCAGGCGCGTGGCCGGGTGACGGGGCTCCAGCGGGCGGCCCTCCGGTCGAGCAACAGCCGTGCCTGGAAGGTGCAGGAGCTGGAGGACCGGTTGGCCGCGGCCCATCAGGACGCCCAGGTGGCCAGGACCCAGGCCGACGCGGTGGCCACGCTGCTGCACGCGGAGCGGCAGCGTGTGGCCGGGGTGGAGGAGGAGCGTCAGGAACTCGCACGGACACTGGAGGCCCATCAGGCCACCAGCGGAGCCGAGCTGGACGTGTTGCGCGCACAGCAACACCGGGTGCGCGCCGAACGCGACACGCTGCGCCGCCGGGTGGCAGACCTGGAAGCGGCGCTCGCGGCCGCCGAACACCGTGTTGCGGAGGCCGAGCAACGCTGCGCGGACCTGGAGCACGAACTGCTCACCGCGGACGCGGCGGCAGCCGCCGAGGAGTCCGCGGCCGCCGAGCAGGAACGGGCCCGGCAACAGGCCGAACTCGGCAGTCTGCGCGACGAGGTGGCGCGGCTGAGGGTGGCTGCCGAGCGGGTCCCGGAGACCTCCCCGGCCAGGGGAACGCAAGCCCCTCGCACCTCGGTCCACGGGGCCGAAGCCGACGCGACGGGCCCGGTTTCAGGCGATCGGTCCGCGGCCGCCCCTGCGGATGTCCCTGGTGCGGCATCGAGTGTCACGATCGTCTACGCCGGGTTCAACCGGGCCTGGGCGGCCTGGATCGGAGACCGTCTGGAGCGGTGGGGTGTGCGCGCCGTACTCATGCTCTGGGATGTGCCGGCCGACATCCCGCTGATTGATCTGCTGCGCGATCTGAAACTCGCCGAGGGCCGGATCCTCATCGTCGTCAGCGAGTGGTACTTCCAGTTGGGCCTGCGCTCCCACGACGAGTGGAACGAGGCCCTCCGGGAGGTCGTGGCGCCCGACCCGTCCCGGTTCGTGGCCGTCTCGGTCACCAACGCGCCCGTGCCCTCGGCCGCGGCGGTGCTCGCCGCGGTCGATCTGACCGACACGGGCGCCGACGAGGCCGAACGACGACTGCTGGCCCGGCTCGTCGGTCTGCCCGGTGACTCGCTGCCCGCGGCCTCGGGCGGCGAGCGGCGCGGGCCGCGCTTTCCGGCCGCCACACCCGAGGTGTGGGGCGGAGTGCCGCGCCGCAACACCCGCTTCACGGGACGTGAGTCGCTGCTGAGCGACGCCTACAGCCTGCTGAAGGGCGCCGAGCCGGGTGCGGGCGTCCTCACGCTGCACGGCATGTCAGGCGTGGGCAAGACCCAGCTCGCGGTCGAGTACGTGTACCGGTTCAGCTCCGAGTACGACGTGGTGTGGTGGGTCGGCGCCGACAACCGGGGGGTGTTCCGGCAGACACTCGCCGAACTCGCCTCGCGACTCGGCCTGTCCACGGGTGCCGAGTACGGCGAGCGGCTGCGTGCGGTGCGGGATTCACTGCGCCGGGGCGACCCGTACGCGCGCTGGCTGCTGATCCTGGACGGCGCCGACGACCCGGACCAGATCGAGGACCTGGTGCCCACGGGACCGGGGCACGTACTGATCACCTCCCGCAACCTCAAGTGGGGCGAACACAACAGCGAACTGCTCGAAGTCCCGGTCTACGACCGGCCCGAATCGGTGGCCTTCATCAGGCGCCGCGCACCACGGCTGGCGGAGGCGGACGCCGACCGGCTCGCGGAGGCCTTGGAGGATCTGCCGCTGCTGCTGGACCAGACCGCGGGCTGGCTCAACGACTCGGACCTGTCCGTCGGGGAGTACATCGCGTTGCTGGACGGAGGCATCGACCAGGACGTGGTCAAGGTCTCCGCGGACTTCCCGATCGCGTTCCGGACGGCCTGGTCGATCCTGCTGAACAAGGTCCGCGAGACCGTCCCGGAGGCCGTCGACCTGCTGCGTCTGTGCACCTTCTTCGCTCCCGGCCTCATCCCCGTACGGTTCCTCAGGGAGATGCCGCACAACGAGTTGCCGGAGACGATCACCGGGCTGCTCAACGACCGGCTGCTGTGGAACAAGGCGATCCACCAACTGCGTCAGTACTCCGTCGTCCGTCTGGAGTCCCATGAGGCGGCCACCGACGGGAGCACCTCTTCGGGGGAGTCGCTGTACCTGCACCGGATGGTGCACCAGATCGTCCGCAACGACATGCCGGAGGACGAGCGGCATGAGTTCGCCGCCGTCGTGCGGCGCGCACTGGCGAGCGCGGACCCCGGCCGTCCCACCGACACCCGCCACTGGGGCGAGTACGCGGAGATCGTCCCGCACCTGAAGTACGCGGACGTACTCGACAGTCCTGACCCCGGCGTACAGCGGCTGGTCCTCAACTGCCTCGGCTACCTTCACCTTTCGGGCCGGTACGCGGCCGGTGTCGAGCTCGCCGAGCGCGCCCTGGAAGCCTGGCGGGAACTGCTCGGTGACACCCATCCCGTGATCTGGGAGCTGACCGCCCACCACACCAACCTGCTGCGCTCGACCGGGGACTACCGGCGGACGGAGGCCGTCGACCGGGCGGCCGTCGAGCACCTGCGGGAAGAGCGCGGGGAGCTGGACCCGGACCACTTGCGCGCGGCTGCCGGCCTGGCCGCCGACCTGCGGGGTCTCGGCCGCTACGGGGAGGCGCTGGAGCTGACCCGGCGGCTGCTCACGAGCTGCCTCGACCTCCTCGGGGAACAGGACTCGCGGACCCTCGACGCTCAGCACGACCTGGGGTTCTCGTTGCGGCTGCTCGGCCGCTACGAGGAGGCGCTGGACGTCGACCGGCGGACGCTGGAGGCACGTCGGGCGCTGCTGAGCGGGCGGCATCCCGGAATCCTCCTCTCGGAGACCTCCTGCGCGACAGACCTGCGTCTGCTGGGCCACTACGCCGAGGCGGAGTCGGCCCAGGCGACGAACGCGCGGGCGCAGCGCGCCGTGATGGGCTCCGACAATCCGCAGACCCTGCGCGCCGAGCACAACCTCGCGCTGTGCCAGTACCGCGCCGGCGACCGGGAAAAGGCGGGGAAGCTCTTCTCCCGCGTACTGGAGCGCTACGAGCGGACCCTGGGCGAGACCGACCCCCTGACGCTGGCCGCGGCCGTCAGCCAGAGCTGCTTCGCACGCGAGTACGGCGACATCGACCAGGCGGGCGCGGCGAGCGAATCCCTCATCGCCCGCTACGAAGCGATGCTCACCGACGGACATCCGTTCACCATCGGCGCCCGCGCCAACCACGTGTTGCTCCTGCGCCAGGTCGGCGCACGCGACGAGGCGCGCTTCGGGGCCGAGAAGGCGCTGACGGCCATGGCGGCGGCGATGGGCGAGAGCCACCCCTGGACCCTGGGCTGCGCCATCAACGCCGCCGCCGTGCGTCAATTCATCGGCGACGTCGAGTCGGCGGCCGAGCTGAGCGGGAGCACGGTCGCACGGGCCACCGACGCACTGGGCCGCACCCACCCCCTCACCCTGTCCGCCCGGGTGGCCCAGGCCGCGGACCTGCGTGGCCTGAGGGAGCACCGGCGGGCCGAGGAGATCGAGCAGGAGGTGCTTGCGGATCTCGCCGCGACGCTGGGCTCGCGACACGTCCACACCGTCTCGGCCCGCTCCCGCAACCGCCCGTACTGGGACTTCGAACCGCAGCCGACCTGAGGTACAAAGCGAGGGCCCGGCCCCGAGTCGTTAGAACTCGGAGCCGGGCCCTCGGTGTCGGTGTGTGTCCGAGACCTACGCCTCGAACACCTCTCGCACCAACTGCTCCTGCTCAGCCTGGTGCCGCTTGGCGGAACCCACGGCCGGCGAAGAGCTGTGCGGGCGGGAGATGCGCCGCAGTCGCTCCCCGTGCGGAACGTCCGCGCCGACCGCCAGGTCCAGGTGGTCGATCAGGTTGAGGGCGATGAAGGGCCATGCGCCCTGGTTCGCCGGCTCCTCCTGGGCCCACAGGTACTTCTCGGCGTTCGGGTACTTGGCGATCTCCGCCTGGAGCTCGGCACCCGGCAGCGGGTACAGGCGCTCGAGGCGGATGATCGCGGTCTCGGCAGCCGCTGCGTCCGTGGCGCCGCGCTTCTTCCGCTCGGCCTCGAGGTCGTAGTACAGCTTGCCGGCGCAGAAGACGACCTTGCGGACCGCGGCGGCGTCGACGGTGTCGTCGCCGATGACGGGGCGGAAGGCGCCCGTGGTGAACTCCTCCGTCTTCGAGGCGGCGGCCTTGAGGCGCAGCATCGACTTCGGGGTGAAGACCACCAGCGGCTTGTGGTGCGGGTTGTGCACCTGCCACCGCAGGAGGTGGAAGTAGTTCGACGGGAGCGTCGGCTGGGCGACCGTCATGTTGTTCTGCGCGCACAGCTGGAGGAAGCGCTCGATACGGGCCGAGGAGTGGTCCGGACCCTGGCCCTCGTAGCCGTGCGGGAGGAGCAGGGTGACGCCGGACGTCTGGCCCCACTTCTGCTCGGCGGCCGAGATGTACTCGTCGACGACCGTCTGCGCGCCGTTGACGAAGTCACCGAACTGCGCCTCCCACATCACGAGGGCGTCGGGGCGGGCCAGCGAGTAGCCGTACTCGAAGCCCATGACCGCGTACTCGGAGAGCAGGGAGTCGTAGACGTTCAGGCGCGCCTGGTCGTCCGCGAGGTACTGGAGCGGGGTGAAGTCCTCGCCCGTGACCCGGTCGATCAGGACGGCGTGGCGCTGGCCGAACGTGCCCCGGCGGGAGTCCTGGCCCGAAAGACGGACCGGGGTGCCCTCGAGGAGCAGCGAGCCGATGGCCAGGGTCTCGCCCATGCCCCAGTCGATCGTGTCGTCCTCGATCATCGCCGCACGGCGCTGAAGCTGCGGCAGCAGCCGCGGGTGCACGGTGACGTGGTCGGGGATGTTGACCTGGGACTCGGCGATCCGCTTCACGACCTCCTGGGAGACCGCGGTCGGCACGGCCACCGGGAACTCGGGCTGCGGCTCGGGAGCCGGCGCCTCGCCCGGGGTGGAGATGGCCTCGCGGACCTCGGTGAAGACCTTCTCCAGCTGGCCCTGGAAGTCCTGGAGCGCCTGCTCCGCCTCTTCCAGCGTGATGTCGCCCCGGCCGATCAGGGACTCGGTGTAGAGCTTGCGCACCGAGCGCTTCTTGTCGATCAGGTCGTACATCAGGGGCTGCGTGAACGCCGGGTTGTCGGACTCGTTGTGGCCCCGACGGCGGTAGCAGATCAGGTCGATGACGACGTCCTTGTTGAACGCCTGGCGGAACTCGAAGGCCAGGCGGGCGACGCGGACGACGGCCTCGGGGTCGTCGCCGTTCACGTGGAAGATCGGCGCCTCGATCATGCGGGCCACATCGGTCGCGTACATCGACGAACGCGACGACTCCGGGGCGGCCGTGAAGCCGACCTGGTTGTTGATGACGATGTGGACCGTGCCGCCCGTGCGGTAACCGCGCAGCTGCGACATGTTCAGGGTCTCGGCCACCACGCCCTGGCCCGCGAAGGCCGCGTCACCGTGCAGGGCGACCGGCAGGACCGTGAAGTCCGTGCCGCCCTTGTTGATGATGTCCTGCTTGGCGCGGGCGATGCCCTCGATGATCGGGTCGACCGTCTCCAGGTGGGACGGGTTGGCGGCCAGCGAGACCTTGATCTGCTCGCCGTCCAGGCCGGTGAAGGTGCCGCTGGCGCCCAGGTGGTACTTCACGTCGCCGGAGCCGTGCATCGACTTCGGGTCGAGGTTGCCCTCGAACTCGCGGAAGATCTGCGCGTACGACTTGCCGACGATGTTGGCGAGCACGTTCAGGCGGCCGCGGTGGGCCATGCCGATGACGACCTCGTCCAGGCGGGACTCGGCGGCGGAGTCGATGACCGCGTCCAGCAGCGGGATGACGGACTCGCCGCCCTCCAGGGAGAAGCGCTTCTGGCCGACGTACTTCGTCTGGAGGAAGGTCTCGAAGGCCTCCGCCGCGTTCAGGCGGCGCAGGATGCGCAGCTGCTCCTCGCGCTCCGGCTTGGAGTGCGAGCGCTCGATGCGGTCCTGGATCCACTTGCGCTGCTTGGGGTCCTGGATGTGCATGAACTCGATGCCGGTGGTGCGGCAGTACGAGTCGCGCAGCACGCCGAGGATGTCGCGCAGCTTCATCAGGGACTTGCCCGCGAAGCCGCCGACCGCGAACTCGCGCTCCAGGTCCCAGAGCGTGAGGCCGTGCTCGGTGATGTCCAGGTCGGGGTGCTTGCGCTGGCGGTACTCCAGCGGGTCGGTGTCGGCCATGACGTGGCCGCGGACCCGGTAGGAGTGGATCAGCTCGAAGACGCGGGCGGCCTTCGTGACGTCGTCGTCGTGCGAGGCGTCGATGTCCTTGAGCCAGCGGACCGGCTCGTAGGGGATCCGCAGAGCCTCGAAGATCTCGTCGTAGAAGCCGCCCTCGCCGAGGAGGAAGTTCGCGACGATCCGCAGGAACTCGCCGGACGCGGCGCCCTGGATCACCCGGTGGTCGTAGGTCGACGTGAGCGTCATGACCTTCGAGATGCCGAGCTTGTTCAGGGTGTCCTGGGAGGTGCCCTGGAACTCCGCCGGGTAGTCCATGGAGCCGACGCCCATGATGACCGACTGGCCGGGCATCAGACGCGGGACCGAGTGGACGGTGCCGAGGCCGCCGGGGTTGGTCAGGGAGACCGTGACACCGGTGAAGTCGTCCATCGTCAGCTTGCCGTCACGGGCGCGGCGGACGATGTCCTCGTAGGCCTGCCAGAACTCGAAGAAGTTCAGCGTCTCGGCCTTCTTGATGCCGGCGACGACGAGCTGGCGGTCGCCGTTGGGCTTCACCAGGTCGATGGCGAGGCCGAAGTTGACGTGCGCGGGCTTGACGAGGGTGGGCTTCCCGTCCTTCTCCGCGTAGTGCCAGTTCATCGACGGCATGGCCTTGATGGCCTGCACCATCGCGTACCCGATGAGGTGGGTGAAGGAGATCTTCCCGCCCCGGGCACGCTTCAGGTGGTTGTTGATGACGATGCGGTTGTCGAAGAGCAGCTTCACCGGGACCGCGCGCACGGACGTGGCCGTGGGCACCTCGATCGAGGCGTTCATGTTCTTCGCGACCGCGGCGGCGGGACCGCGCAGCGGGACGAACGTGGGGCCCTCGGCGGCCTCGGTCGCCGCGGCGGCCTTCGGCTGGGCGGGCGCGGCGGCGGCCGGCTTCGCGGCGGCCGGGGCCGGAGCCGCGGCAGCGGGCTTCGGGACCGCCGGAGCGGCCGCGGGAGCCGGAGCGGCCGGAGCCGGTGCCGGGGCGGCCGGAGCCGGTGCCGCGGGAGCGGCGGGGGCCGCAGCGGTCGGCGCGGCCGGAGCCGGCGTGGTGGTCTCTGCGGCCCCCGCGGCCGCAGTACCCGCCGGAGCCGAGGCGGCAGCTGCGCCCGGCTTGTAATCGGCGAAGAAGTCCCACCAGGCTCGGTCTACCGAATTCGGGTCCTGGAGGTACTGCTGATAGATCTCGTCGACGAGCCACTCGTTGGGTCCGAAGGCCGCAGCGGGGTTCTTCCCGGCTTGGTCGTCGGTCGAGATGCTCGAGTTACTGGGGGACTGTGGCGACACGGCGGCAACCGCCCTCTTCCGCTTCACAAGGTGATGGACAGCGGAAATAAAGGCTACGCCCCCATGGCCGGGAAGGTCAGGTCGGGTCCGTCCAACGTCGCGCAAGTCACATCGGAAACCGTGTTTCGGCTGTGGAAATGGCGGGAAACAAGCGGGGTTCCGGGCCGGAGGGGGTACGTCGGGACAGGGTCGCGGTACGACTCACGCGGCCCTCTGCCTGATCACACGTGTCCGCCACGGCGGACGCTCGTGGATCTTGTGGTTCCGGTTCGAACTTTACGTCAACTTGGCAGAGAGGGAAGTCCCGGAAGGGTGACCTGGATCCGGCAGCCCCGCTGGGATTCGGCCACACCGATCCGGCCGCCGTGCAGATCGACCGCCCAGCGCGCGATGGCGAGCCCCAGGCCCGTACCGCCGTCGCTGCCCGGGCCGTGCGGCGCGCTGACGGCGCCGCGGTTGAACCGCTCGAAGACCCGGTGCCACTCCGACTCGGGGATGCCCGGGCCCTCGTCCAGGACCTCCAGGTCCAGCGACTCGGGTGCGGGGCCCCGCCGGGCCTTGACCGTCACGCGCCCGTGCGGCGGGCTGTGCTTGACCGCGTTGTCGATCAGGTTGGCGACGACCTGGTGGATCCGCTCCGGGTCCGCGTGCGCGGTCAGCTCGGGCGGGGACACATCGAGGTGCAGATGGACGTCCGTGCGGGTGTGGCTGCCGGAGCCCGTCGCCAGGCTCGCGCGTGCCGAGGCGACCATGTTGGCCTCCTTCAGGACGCCGGACAGGTAGGGCCACACCTCGAAGCGGCGCTTGCGGAGGGGGACGACGCCGTTGTCCAGCCGGGAGAGGTCCAGCAGGGTCTCCACCAGCCGTCCCAGTCGCTCCGTCTGCTTCAGGGCCGTGCGCATCGTCTCGGGGTCGGCGGCGGAGATGCCGTCCACGATGTTCTCCAGGACCGCGCGCAGGCCCGCGATGGGGGTGCGCAGCTCGTGGGAGACATTTGCCACGAGTTCCTTGCGCTGGCGGTCCTGGGCCTCCAGCTCGTCGGCCATGAGGTTGATCGTGTGGGCCAGGTCACCCAGCTCGTCCCAGCGGTTCTCGCGCACCCGCCGCGTGTAGTCACCGCGCGAGATGGACCGGGCCACCGTGTTCATGTCGTCCAGCGGCGCGGTGAGCGAATGCGCCACGAACTGCGTTATCAACAGTGTGGCGATCATCGAGAAGACCGTGATGAAGCGGAGCTCCGTCTTGGTGTGCACCGCGATCATCGACAGGCCTGTGGTGATCAGCACCGAGATGACGACCAGCGCGCCCAGCTTGGTCTTGATCGAGAACGGGCGTACTCCGCCCCAGGGATCCCCGGGGCCCCTCCGTGCGGCCGGCCCGTCGCTCATGGCGTCGGGGTCTCCAGCGCGTAGCCCACGCCGTGCACGGTACGGATGCGCTCGGCCCCGATCTTTCGGCGCAGCGCCTTGATGTGGCTGTCCACCGTCCGGGTGCCGGACGCGTCGGCCCAGTCCCACACCTCGGCGAGCAGCTGCTCGCGCGAGAGCACCGCGCGCGGGGTGTTCGCCAGACAGACGAGGAGGTCGAACTCGGTGGGCGTCAGGTGCACGTCCTCCGAGCGCACCCGCACCCGGCGCTGCGCGTGGTCGATCTCCAGCTCACCGAGGCGCAGGATGCCGGTGCGGGGCGTCGTGGCGGCCACCACGGCCCGCTCGACCCGGCGCAGCAGCACATGCACGCGCGCGGCCAGCTCCCGCATCGAGAACGGCTTGGTCATGTAGTCGTCGGCGCCGACCCCGAGCCCGACGAGCATGTCGGTCTCGTCGTCGCGCGCGGTGAGCATCAGCACCGGCACCGGGCGCTGGGCCTGCACGCGGCGGCAGACCTCCAGGCCGTCGAAGCCGGGCAGCATGATGTCGAGGATCAGCAGGTCGGGCTGCCAGGCCTCCGCGGTGTCGACGGCGGAGGGACCGTCGCCTGCCGTTTGCACGAGGAATCCCTCGGCGCGCAGACGGGCCGCGATGGCGTCGACGATCGTCGGGTCGTCCTCGACCACCAGAACCCGGCGTTGAGCGCCGGGCGTCGCCGCCGCGCCGTTGTGGGAGGTGTGTGTCTGCTCCATCGCCCGCCCCTGAGGTGTGCTTTCCGGAATCCGTGGGGTGATCCCATGACTGCGCTTGACGCTTGAATGATCTGCGTCAGGTGAGCAGAGTACGGGCAGTCACCTTCGCTCGGCTATCCAGGTCTGACAGCGAGATGTACGACGTCCGGAACGCCCCGGGCAACGGGGACCTCTTCGGTACGCACCCCTAGGAACCCGGCATTCCGTAGGGTTCCTTCAAAATCCGGAGAGGGTTGTGCCGACCACACCGCTAGCACCCCACCGGGCTTCAACACCCGTGCGCAGGCTGCCAGTCCGGCCTTCGAATACAGGCTGTCGTTGCCCTCGGTGACCGTCCAGCCGGGTCCGTTGTCGATGTCCAGGCACAGGGCGTCGTACGTGGCGGATGTCTCATTGACGTAGGCGACGAGATCAGCTTCCACGATCTCGGTGCGCGGGTCGGCGAGCGCCGGCGCGGAGAGCGTGGACAACGGTCCGTCGCGGTGCCAGTCGATGACGGCCCGCTCGCGTTCCACGACGGTGATCCGGCCCCAGCGGGCGTCCGCGGCGGCGTGGGCGAGCGAGAAACCGACGCCGAGGCCGCCGATCAGGACGCTCGGCTCGGGCCGCTCGTCCAGTGCGTCGCGGGCCGCGTCCACCAGCAGCCGCTCCGAGCGTCCGTCCGAGGTGTCCATCAGGAAGCACCCGTTGGCGATGATCTGAAGCAGCGTTCCGTGGCGGCGCAGCACGACCTCGCCGTGAGGGCCCTCGCGACGGTCGATGACTACGGGAGAGTCGTACGAGGTGGTCATGGGCCCATCCTGGCAACTTTCACCAGGACGGTCCCGGGAATTTCAACTCCCGTGCGTCGACCCGGAACTCCCTGCTGTGAATCGCGTTGCGGGTGGTGTCGGTCATAGACAGCGATGCCATGCGACACGAAGTGTGGGGCGCGACGGAAGGAGCGCCGCACGTGGACCGCACTGTGGACCGCGCTGTCGCGACGGCTGACGCCGCGCTCATGGCCCCGGAGTCGGGCGCGCCCCCGCTGGACGGCCTGCCGCGGCAGCGCACGACGCCCCTCGCGGTGCCGCCGTCCGCCGGAGCGGTCCCGTCCCCGGCCTCCGCGCCGTCGTCGTCCGCCGGACCGGCCCCGGTGCCGCCGTCCGTCGCGCGGTCGGTGCCGCGCCGGCTTCCACGCCTGTGGCTGCTGCTGCCGAGCCCGCTCGGTACGCCCTTCACTCTCGCGTACGCGCTCGTCCTCGTCGCCACGTCCCTGGTCGCGGAGTACGCCGATCCGTCGTTCGTGCATGTCCTGCACCAGGCATCCAGTACGGATGTCGCGCATCTGATGCGGGATCCGCTGCTGGTGCTGGTGGCGAGCGCGCTGTGGGTCGCGGGCGGGGTGACGTCGCCGTACGCGCTCGGCTTCCTGCTCGTCCTCACGGCTCTGGAGCGGCGGACAGGGGGCCGGCGCACGGCGGGCGTGTTCCTGCTCGGCCATGTGCTCGCGACCCTGGCCACCGAGGTCCCGGTCGGCTTCGCGGTCCTCGCCGGCCATCTGCCCGGCAGCTCCCTGCACCGCCTCGACTACGGCATCAGCTTCGGCGTCGCGGCGTGCGTCGGCGCGCTGGCGGGCCTGCTGACACCTTGGCCGCGCTGCACGATCCTCGTCGTCTTCGGCGGGTCACTGGTCGCCGACCTGGTCGAGTTCGCGGATCCGATGACGGACTGGGGGCACCTGATGGCGCTGTCGATCGGGGTCGGGATGTGGCCGGTGGTGCGGCGGTGGCAGCGTGCGCGTACGTCCAGCCGTCCCGCCGCTGCGGCGAACGCGTCCGACTGCTAGCCCCGTCCTTGTCTCTGTCCTTCCGCCCCGACTCTCGTGAACCTCGCGCCGGTCGCCGGTGGCCGGTCGCCGGTCTGCGGCGGCGTGATCGTCATGCCCCGGTGAACTTCGCACTCGTCAGCGGTGCCGCCACCGTCCACCCCAGCGTCTCGTACAGCGCCCGTCCCTCCGGTGTTCCCGCGAGGACGCCGGTCTCCGCGCCCTGATCGACGGCGGCCCGCGCCAGCGCGCGCAGCACAAGGGTGCCCAGTCCTCGGCGGCGGTGGGCGGGGGAGGTCTCGATCTGGTCGACGACCGCCGTCGCGCCGGTCGGGGCGGTCTGGCCGCGCGCGGCCCAGGAGCCGTCCGGCGCGGCGACGATCACGCGGGTGACGCCTCCGCGAGACCAGGCGCGCAGCCGGTAGCCCTCGGGCACGGCCCGGTCCGCCGCGGCCGCCCCGGCGCAGGCTTCGGCACCCCTCAGGGAGACCGGCTTCAGAGAAACCGACATGAGGTGTGCGGGCTCGGGGTCCACCCACCATCCCTCGCCCAGCCACGGCCCGACGACCGCCGGGTCCGCGAAAACCTTGAGCCACACCCCGGCCCCGGTCACCGCCCCCGCCACCTTCCGGACCGCCGCCCGCTCGACCCCGTCGTTCGTCGCCGCGAGGACGTGCCGCGTGATGTGCTCCGGCTGCCCCACGTCGACGGTGTACCCCCAGGGCTCGACGACGGGCGGCGCCGCCCCGCGCGAGACGACCCAGCCGTCCACCCAGGTCCGTACAAGCTCGTTCACCGTCACCCCTGGTAATGGCCACTTAAGCTGTTTAGGTATTACGGAGTGACTATAGCGAGGTCGTGCGCGCCGGTCCTCGGAATTCCGTGGCGAAGCACCTGGTTCGCCTGGCAGAACTTCCGCGCCTCCGCACCCCTGCGGTCGGCGCGCATCCGGTGATTTCCGATGATCGCTGAGAGCGAACACTCCCCGGGGAACAATCCAAGGCTCACCTGCATTGAGTCGGTATAGCTCAACTTGACTGCCGAAGGGGAGATCATGGCTTCGACGTCCACACCGCTCACCTTGCCTGTGCTGCCGCTCGACGATGAGGTCGTGCTGCCCGGAATGGTGGTCCCGCTGGACCTGAACGACGCCGACGTGCGCGCCGCCGTGGAGGCCGCCCAGGCCGCCGCGCGGTCCGAGCCCGGCAAGCCGAAGGTGCTGCTGGTGCCCCGCGTCGACGGGGCGTACCCGGGCACCGGTGTGCTCGGCACCGTCGAGCAGGTCGGCCGGCTGGCCGACGGCGACCCGGGCGCGCTCATCCGCGGGCGTGGACGGGTGAAGATCGGCGCGGGGACGACCGGCCCCGGCGCCGCCCTGTGGGTCGAGGGCACACAGGTCGACGAGACCGTGCCCGACCCTCTGCCCGGACACGTCACCGAACTGGTGAAGGAGTACAAGGCCCTCGCCACCAGCTGGCTGCGCAAGCGCGGCGCCTGGCAGGTCGTGGACCGGGTGCAGGCCATTGACGACGTTTCCGCCCTTGCCGACAATTCCGGATACTCGCCCTTCCTCTCCACCGACCAGAAGGTGGAGCTCCTGGAGACCGCCGACCCGGTCGCCCGTCTGAAGCTGGCCACCGAGCAGCTGCGCGAGCACCTCGCCGAGCAGGATGTCGCCGAGTCCATCGCCAAGGACGTACAGGAAGGCGTCGACAAGCAGCAGCGCGAGTTCCTGCTGCGCCGGCAGCTCGAAGCCGTGCGCAAGGAACTGCGCGAGCTGAACGGCGAGCAGGACGGCGAGGAGTCCGACGACTACCGCGCCCGGGTCGAGGCCGCCGATCTCCCCGAGAAGGTCCGCGAGGCCGCGCTCAAGGAGGTCGAGAAGCTGGAGCGGGCGAGCGACCAGTCGCCCGAGGGTTCGTGGATCCGGACCTGGCTCGACACCGTGCTCGAACTGCCGTGGAACGAGCGGACCGAGGACGCGTACGACATCCAGGGCGCCAAGGCGATCCTGGACGCCGAACACGCCGGTCTCGAAGACGTGAAGGAGCGCATCACCGAGTACCTGGCGGTGCGCAAGCGGCGCCAGGACCGGGGACTCGGCGTGGTCGGCGGGCGGCGCGGCGGTGCCGTGCTCGCGCTCGTCGGACCGCCCGGCGTCGGCAAGACCTCGCTCGGCGAGTCCGTCGCCCACGCGATGGGGCGCAAGTTCGTGCGCGTCGCCCTCGGCGGCGTTCGCGACGAGGCCGAGATCCGTGGACACCGGCGTACGTACGTCGGCGCGCTGCCGGGTTGGGTCGTGCGCGCCATCAAGGAGGCCGGGTCGATGAACCCGGTGGTCCTGCTGGACGAGATCGACAAGGTCGGCTCCGACTTCCGCGGCGACCCGGCCGCGGCGCTCCTCGAAGTCCTCGACCCCGCCCAGAACCACACCTTCCGCGACCACTACCTGGAAGTCGAACTCGACCTGTCCGACGTCGTCTTCCTGGCCACGGCCAATGTGCTCGAAGCCATCCCGGAGGCCCTGCTCGACCGTATGGAGCTGGTCCGCCTCGACGGCTACACCGAGGACGAGAAGGTCGTCATCGCCCGGGACCACCTGCTGCCGCGCCAGCTGGAGCGGGCGGGACTGGAGAAGGACGAGGTCACGCTCGACGAGAGCGCGCTGCGCAAGCTCGCCGGTGAGTACACCCGAGAAGCAGGTGTACGCAACCTGGAGCGTGCCGTCGCCCGCCTGCTGCGCAAGGTCGCGGCCCAGCACGAACTGGGCGAGCGGAAGCTGCCGTTCACGGTCGCGGACGCGGATCTGCGCGGGCTGATCGGGCGGCCGCACCACGTGCCCGAGTCCGCCCAGGACCCCGCCGAGCGCCGTACGGCCGTTCCCGGTGTCGCCACCGGGCTCGCGGTCACCGGCGCGGGCGGCGACGTCCTCTATGTGGAGGCGTCGCTGGCCGACCCGGAGACGGGCGCGGCCGGTCTGACCCTGACCGGTCAGCTGGGTGACGTGATGAAGGAGTCCGCGCAGATCGCGCTCTCCTTCCTGCGCAGCCGCGGCGCGGAGCTCGAACTGCCCGTCGGCGACCTCAAGGACCGGGGTGTGCACATCCACTTCCCGGCGGGCGCGGTCCCGAAGGACGGGCCGAGCGCGGGCGTCACGATGACGACGGCGCTGGCGTCGCTGCTGAGCGGACGGCCCGTGCGGACGGACGTGGCGATGACCGGTGAGGTCTCGCTGACCGGGCGGGTGCTGCCCATCGGCGGCGTCAAGCAGAAGCTGCTGGCCGCCCACCGGGCCGGCATCACGACCGTGGTCATCCCCAAGCGCAACGAGCCCGACCTGGACGACGTCCCGGCCGAGGTGCTGGAGAAGCTGGACGTCCACGCGGTGACGGACGTCCGCCAGGTCCTGGAGCTGGCGCTGTCCCCGGCGACGAACGGCGCGGCACCGGAGGTTCCGGTCGCGGCGTGACGGACGTGACCGGTCGGTGAAGGCCCGGGTCCCGCGAGGGGCCCGGGCCTTCCCGGTCTTGATCCGCGTCAGCAGTCCTTCAGGAGCCGCGTCAGCCGTTCGCCAGCGCTTGCACCCGGTCCAGTGCTCCGTTGAACTTGTCGTGGTCGCCGACCGTCGGTCCGGACGACGTGTACTGCCACATCGTGTAGTACGACCAGCCCGCCGGAAGCGTGCCCGGGTCGGAGGCGTAGCGGGCGATCCACAGCGGGTCGGCGGTGCCGAAGCCGCCGTAGTCGCCGGTGCACTGGGTCCACCAGCTGGTGGCCGTGTAGATCACGGCGTCCCGTCCGGTACGCGCCTTGTACCGGGTGAGGAAGCTGCTGATCCAGCTGACCATGGCGCTCTGCGACTTGCCGTAGCAGGCGGCGCCGTACGGATTCCACTCGATGTCCAGCGCACCCGGCAGCGTCCTGCCGTCGCGGGACCAGCCGCCGCCGTTGTCGACGAAGTAGTCGGCCTGGGTGGCGCCGGTCGTGGTGTCGGGGGTGGCGAAGTGGTACGCGCCGCGGATCATGCCCACGGCGTACGAGCCGTTGTACTGCTGGGCGAAGTACGGGTTCGTGTAGTACGTGCCCTCCGACGCCTTGGCGTAGGCCCACTTGACCCCGCTGCTCCACAGGGTCGACCAGGCGACGTTGCCCTGGTGGCTGGAGACGTCCACCCCTTCCGTCTGGGTGGCGTCACCGGTGCTGGGGGTGCCGTTCCGGCCGTCGTGGGCCAGGACTCCCATGCCCATGTAGGCGGAGCCGCGGGCGGGGGTGGTGGCCGCCGGAGCCGGGTGGGTGAACAGGAGGGAGAACGCGGCGAGCAGGATGCCTGCCGCGAGCAGGCGTGGGCGGTGGGCCGTTCCGGATCTGTGCACGGACATTGCGTGCCTCCGAAGCGCTCGGTGGAACTCGGTGGGGGGAAAGCGCGGGGGCATGCGGCCTTCGTGGGGGGTCAGGTCCTTGTCGACCTGTGATGGCGTGGGCATGCCAGTCGTTGCCTGATAAAGAAGCTACGCACGTAGAAGACCGGCTGGGAAGAGGGGCCGGAGGCTGCCGTTGGTCTACGCCTGCGAAATACTGGGGGAGCTGCGTCAATGGACACTTTTGGCGGAAACTTTCAGCATCGGGAAACCGGGTCAGGGGCTTGACGTGCACGAGGACGGGAACGGCGCCGGGCGTCCGGTCGGAACCGGCTTGCCGGGGAGTGGTGTGGACCAGGGGACGGGCCGGAAAGGGGACCGCGAATTCCTGTCCCTGGAACGTGAGTTGACCGTTTTTCTGCGCCGCGCCCGCGCCAACCAGGGCGAGATGGCCCGCGAAGTCCACCCGGACCTGGAATCCGCCGCGTACGGACTCCTCGTGCGTCTGGACGAGTGCGGCCGCCAGCGGGCCACGGCACTCGCCGCCTACATCGGCGTCGGCAAGGCCACGATGTCCCGCCAGTTGCGCGCCCTGGAGGACCTCGGCCTGGTCGCCCGCGAACCGGACCCGGCCGACGGCCGCGCCTGGCTCGTCCACCTCACCGAGGAGGGCCGGCGGCGCGTCGGCCGGGTCCGGGAGGCCCGGCGGGCGCGCTACGTCAGCCAGCTCGCCCACTGGGACCAGCGCGAGGTCGCGGAACTGGCCCGGCTGCTGCACCAGTTGAATCTCGGTATGGAGAAGTAGCCGCCGCCCGGACCCTGCCGAGCGCGTCGGCCTCTCCTTCTACTTCATCTGTTTCTTCTACTTCGACCACTTCGACCACTTCGTCTACTTCGTCTACTTCGTCTACTTCGTCTACTTCGTCTACTTCGTCTACTTCGTCTACTTCGTCACGATGTTGCCGTCGCCGTCGACGAACACCGTGCTCCAGTACTCGTCCCACTTGTCGCCGACGTGCGCCGGCGTCCGGTCCTTCGGGTAGCGCACATAGCCCTTGGGCGGGAGCGGCGCGGCCCATGAGTACGCGTACTCAGCGGGGGCGGCGCGGGCACTCAGGTCTCACCACTCCACGAACACCACCGTCGCGTCGTCGTGCGTCTTGCTGCGGCGCAGGTGCACCCGCCGCTCGCTGTCCGCGCGCTCCAGCGCCCGCACCCGGTCCACCAGGGCCTGTCCGCCCTCCTTGCGCACGACCGTGAACAGAGCCTTCCAGTCGCCCTCGGCGAACTTCTCCGTCCAGCGGGTCGCACCGTCCGTCAGGGCGGCCAGCGCGCGGACCGCGCCGCGGTCCAGCGTGCCGGTCACCGCGCGCGCCGCGACCGACGGGTCCGCCGCCGCCGTGAAGAAGCCGCCCTCCTTGTTGCGGACCGTCGCGTCGGCGACGGCGTCCGTGACGAGGGACGTGCGGGGCAGGCGGGACAGGCGGTCGTCCAGGACGGCGGTGACCGTGCCGTCCGGCGCCTCGGTCAGCAGTACCGAGTCCGACAGGACCAGATACTCCATGACGGTCTCGGACCAGCGGGCCAGGACGACGGTCGCCTGCGGTGTGCGCGGGTGAGAAAGGTCACAGGTGTCCGCGTGGGCCCGCGCGGTGGCGCGAATGGCGTGCGCGAGGACTTCCGGCAACGCCAGATCTTGGCGGGAAACGGACAGTTCGGTCAGTGCTCCGCCGAGGCGTGCGCAGAACCACGGAACGGAATGCAGACAGCCGTATTCCCCCCGCGGCGGCGTCACGCCGTCCAGGACGATCAGCGTGCCGCCCTGTCCTGAGGCCGGAAGCGCGAGTGCGGCGAAGTCCTCGTTGGGGCGGGCCGGATCACCGGATTCCGAGACGAGTTCAGTACGCATCCGGCCAGTCTGCACGAGCTCTTCACAAGGCTCACGAAAGGCTGGCAACGGTCGCCGAACGGGAACGACCCCGCAGGCCAACCGCCGGTTTTGCCATGGAATGATCTACTCCGGTGGAGCGTGGCGGCGAATACTGCCAAAGCGCGCCGCCGACGTCCAACCGGCCCGCCGTACAAGGCCGCCGCACGCGCCAGAGGAACTTGCCCGGCAACTCCCCACCGAGGTTCACTCCTTCGGGTGGCGGGTCAGGTGAAGTGAGATCACTGCCCACCGGCACTGGGAGGGTCGGGAGCCGTACCGGGACGACTACACCCCAGCTGACGGAACGTCACCCGGGCCCATGAGCAATACGAGTCAGGAATGCGAGCACCGGTGCAGAAGACGCGGCCTCGGCGCACAGGCAAGCAGACGGCCCCCGAAGAGGGCGCCTCGTCCGAGTCCGCGGGCAAGGGTCGTGCTGCTCATGTGCGCAATCGGCTCATCATCGCCGTCGCCGTGGTCGCGGCCGCCGTCGCGGGGGCCGGCGCCCCCTCGGTCGTCGCGGCCTCCGGCCAACTGAACGACTCCCAGAACCTGGTGACGCTCACCGGACAGACCCAGCAGGCGCTCACCCTCGCCCACTCCCTGGCCGACGAGCGCGACGAGGTCACCTCCTACGTGGCCGCCGGGCGCCCCAAGTCCAAGGCCCCCGCCGAGCAGCAGAGCGCCCGCGTCGACCGGCAGGTCGAGGAAGTGCGCGCGGACCCTGACGCGCCCACCGCGCTGCGCAAGGACCTCGACGCCATCGACGCCGTACGCAGAGCGGCGCTCACCGGCAAGAGCACCGCTCTCGAAGCGCATCAGGCGTACTCGGCCACCATCACCGAACTCCACGCCCTCGCCGAGGAGCTGGCCGAGCGACTGCCGCCCCGCGCGGGCTCCGGCGCCCACGCCCTCGCCGAACTCGACGGCGCCGTCCAGCAGTCCGCCGCCGCCCGCGGTCTGCTGCTGGCCGCCCTGAACATCCCGCGCTCCACCCAGACCACGATCAACCCGGCGACCGGTCTGCCGACCACCAGCGACAGCTCCTCGGCCGCCGACACCAAGCAGCGCGACGCCCTGACCGCCGCCGCCCAGCAGGCCGCCGTCCGCTCCGACGCCGCGATCGCCGACTTCCGTGACACCGCGCCCCAGGCCGCCCGCGCCTCGTACGACTCCACGGTCAACGGCCCCGAGGTCGCCTCCGCCGAGAAGTACCTCGCCGGCCTCACCGACCAGCCCACCCTCTCCGACTCCGAACTCGGCATCAGCGTCAAGAAGCTCGACGCGGCCCTGTCCGCCCGTGTCGAGCTGATGCGCGGCGTCGAGTCGTCCCTCTACGAGCACCGCGGCAAGGACCTCGCCCAGCTGCGCGACGACGACGTCACCGCGCTGGAGATCCGCGTCGCCCTGCTCGGCGCCCTGATACTGGTCACCCTCGGCATCGCGACCGCCATGGCCCGCACGCTCACCCGACCGCTCTCCGTCCTGCGCCGCGGTTCCGCCCGCCTCGCCGCCGACCCGGCCGCCGAGGAACCGGTCAAGTTCACCGGTCGGAACGACGAGTTCGCCCAGGTGGTGCGTTCCGTCAACGCGCTGCACGCGCACGCCGTCGCCCTGCACGAGCGGCAGACCACCCTCGAGGCGGACCGCAAGCACCTCATCGGGCAGCGGCAGACGATGGCCGACGACCGGGAGCAGCTGCGCGCCGAGATCGCGACGGCCACCGCCCACCTGGAGCAGGTCCGGCAGAGCATTCACGGCACCTTCGTCAACCTCGCCCTGCGCACCCTCGGCCTCGTCGAGCGCCAGCTCGCCGTCATCGAGGGCCTGGAGGAGCGTGAACAGGACGCGGACCGGCTGGCCACGCTCTTCAAGCTCGACCACTTCGCCACGGTCATGCGCCGCCACAGCGAGAACCTCCTCGTCCTGGCCGGTGCCGAGCACGTACAGCAGCACGCGGGCCCGGTCCCGCTCGTCGACATCGTCCGCGCCGCGGTCAGCGAGATCGAGCGGTACGAGCGCGTCCGCATCGCGGCGCTGCCGCCGCACGCGCACCTGGTCGGCTTCGCCGCCGACGACCTCTCGCACCTGGTCGCGGAACTCCTGGAGAACGCCACGTCGTTCTCACCGCCGGACGTCTCCGTCGAGGTCTCGGGCTGGCTCCTGGAGAACGGCGAGGTGATGCTCTCCGTGCAGGACGAGGGCATCGGCATGACCACCGAGCGGATGCGCCAGCTCAACTCCCGGCTCGCGGACTTCGATCCGGAGGACGCCTACGACCAGGAGAGCGGCGAGGGCCTCGGCCTCGGTCTGTACGTGGTGGCCCGCCTCGCTCACCGGCTCGGCGTCCGCGTGCAGCTGCGCGAGCAGAAGCAGGGTGGTGTCGCCGCGGTCGTCGTGCTGCCCGGGACACTGCTGGCCTCGGCCCCCGAGGCCGTCGTGTCCACCACCGGACCGCTGGCCGGCGGCGCCGCCTCACTGTCACTGCCGGGCGCCGACGCGGAGGCCAACTCCAACGTCCTGTACGCCCGCTCGACGGTCGCCGTACCGGACTCCACGGCCGCCGAACAGGACTCCCCGGATTCCCTGGATTCCCCGGATTCTCCGGACTCCACGGCCGTCGTGCCGGAGCCCGCGGCCGGCGAGGACCCGTTGATCGCGGCGGCCGAGCGGGCGGTGCGGGAGCGTGACGAGGACGCCGTAACGGGAGAAAGCGCCGGACGCGAGCCGGAGCCCGAGCCCGAGCAGGTGCCCGAGCCCACGTCCCCCGAGACCACGATGGAGCTGCTGGCCCCGGTACCCGCGGCCGAGGAACCCGCCCCGGCCGCCGGGCTGCCCGCGCGGACCGCCACCGACCCCTTCGCCATCGGGCCCGACGCCCACGAGCGCACTGTCGACGAGGGGGAGGCGCCGTCCGCGGCCGAGGAACCCGGCACCCCCCGCCTCACCGCCAAGGGTCTCCCCAAGCGCACCCCCAAGATCTCCGCTCCCGCTCCGGTACCGCGCCAGCGGCCCGGCGGGGTCGACGCCGAGGCCCTGCGCCGCAGGCTCGGCGGCTTCCACCAGGGCGCCAGGAGCGGTCAGCGCGTCATCGAGGCCGAGATCGCCGAGAAGACGGCCGAGACGAAGGCGCCCACGGACCGGCCCGCGGACCGGTCCACGGGCCGGCCCACTGATCGGCCGGCACCCGAGCACACCGCACCACACGGCACCGCACAGGACGTAGAAGCATCGGGGGGCACTGTCGAGGAGGCAAGCAGTTGACCGCGCCCAGTACCTTCGGCCTGAGCAGCGAAGCCCGCAATCTGCACTGGCTGCTGACGAACCTCGTCGAGGAGGTGCCGGGGCTGCTGTCGGTCGCGGTCGTCTCCTCCGACGGCCTGCTGCTGCTCTCCTCCGACCCCGGGCGGAACGCGGAGGCACGGGCGGGCCTGGAGGGCAGGCCCAAGGGCCCGCGAGGCTCCTCCGCCGACCTCGCCACCATCGTCTCCGGCATCGGCAGCCTCACCATCGGCGCCGCGAAGCTGATGGACTCCGGAGCCGTCAAGCACACGATGGTCGCGATGGACGAGGGCAGCGTCTTCGTCATGTCGATCAGCGACGGTTCACTGCTCGGCGTGCACGGCTCCGCGGACTGCGACATGAGCGTGGTGGCGTACCACATGGCGCTCTTCGTCGGCCGGGCCGGACATGTGCTGACGCCCGAACTCCGCAGCGAGCTTCGGAAATCACTGGAGGACGAGTCGACCGGGAGTGCCCGATGAGTACGAGCGACAAGTCCTCCGCGAACAAGCTCCCGGTCCGCGGTGGCGGCCGCAAGCCCGCCCGCGTACGCCCCTACTCGCTCACCGGCGGCCGCACCCGTTTCGGCCACGTCCTGCTCGTCGAGACCTTCGTGGCCGCACTGGAGGCCCCGGCTGAGCGGCGCGAACTCACCAATGGTTCACTCAACACCCGAGTGATGCCCGAGATGCGGGCCATCGTCGAGCTCTGCCGCCGTATGCGCACGGTGGCGGAGATCGCCGCGCTGCTGAGGATGCCGCTCGGCGTGGTCCGTGTGCTCCTCAGCGACCTCGCGGACCAGGGAAAGATCCGTGTGTACGGAACCGGTCATGGCCCCGGACAGCCTGACCGCGCTCTGCTGGAAAGGGTGCTGAGTGGACTCCGTCGTCTCTGACGTCTCTGATCTCGTCGAACCGGACGAGGAGTTGAAGGCCTGGCAGACGGACCGCACGCGCGCCCCGATCGCCACGAAGATCGTGGTGGCGGGCGGCTTCGGCGCCGGCAAGACCACGCTGGTCACCGCCGTCTCGGAGATCACGCCTCTCCAGACGGAGGCGCTGATGACCCAGGCCAGTGAGGACACCGACGACCTGACGGGGACGCCGGACAAGCTCACCACCACGGTGGCCATGGACTTCGGCCGCATCACGCTCGACGACGACCTGGTGCTCTACCTCTTCGGCACGCCGGGCCAGCAGCGGTTCTGGTTCATGTGGGACGACCTGGTGCGCGGCGCGATCGGCGCGGTCGTCCTCGCCGACACCCGCCGCCTGTCCGACTGCTTCCCCGCGCTCGACTACTTCGAGAGCTGCGGACTGCCGTACGTCGTGGCGGTCAACCACTTCGACGGCAGCGAGAAGTTCGAGCCGGAGGATGTGCGCGAAGCCCTCACCGTGCCTGCACACATACCTGTCATGATCATGGACGCGCGTCGCCGGATCTCGGTCATCGAGACCCTGCTGGCCCTGGTCGGCCACGCGCTGGAAGTAAGCCCGGAATAGGGCCGGTACGTAGGAGGCAGCACCCGCATGCGGAAGATACTCGTCGTCGGAGCCGGCCAGTCCGGACTCCAGCTCGCCCTCGGCCTCCAGTCGCACGGGTACGAGGTCACCCTGATGTCCAACCGGACGGCGGACGAGATCCGGTCGGGCCGGGTCATGTCGACCCAGTGCATGTTCGACACGGCGCTCGGGCACGAGCGTGATCTCCAGCTGAACTTCTGGGAGTCCCAGGCCCCGAAGATCGAAGGACTCGGCGTCTCGGTCGCGGCCCCCGGCTCCTTCGACCCCGGCCCCTCGCAGCGCGCCATCGACTGGGTCGGCAAGCTCGACGGGTACGCGCAGTCGGTGGACCAGCGGGTCAAGATGGCCGGCTGGATGGAGACGTTCGCGCAGCGCGGCGGCCAACTGGTCATCCACGGCGCGGCCGTCTCCGACCTCGACTACTTCTCCCGTGCCTACGACCTCGTGCTGGTGTCGGCGGGCAAGGGCGAGCTGGTGTCGATGTTCGGCCGCGACGCCTCGCGCTCGCCGTACAGCGAGCCGCAGCGCGCCCTCGCGGTCGCCTACGTCCACGGCCTGGGCCCGCGCCCCGAGCACCCCGACTACGACGCGGTCCGCTGCAACCTCGTCCCCGGCGTCGGCGAACTCTTCGTGATGCCGACCCTCACCACCTCCGGCCGCGCGGACATCCTGTTCTGGGAGGGCATCCCCGGTGGCCCGCTCGACGTCTTCAAGGGCGTCAACGACCCGGGCGAGCACCTCTCCCTGACCCTGGAACTCATGGAACGCTTCACGCCGTGGGAGTACGCGCGGGCCACCAAGGTCGAACTGACCGACGGGAACGGCACGCTGGCCGGGCGGTACGCCCCCACCGTCCGCAACCCGGTCGGCCGGCTGCCCGGCGGTGGCCTGGTCCTGGGCGTGGCGGACGTGGTCGTGGCGAACGACCCGATCACGGGCCAGGGCTCCAACTCGGCGTCCAAGTGCGCGGCCGCGTACCTCGCGTCCATCGTGGAGCACGGTGAGAAGGAGTTCGACGAGACCTGGATGCGGGCGACGTTCGACCGCTACTGGGACACGGCTCAGCACGTGACGAAGTGGACGAACGCGATGCTCGGCGTCCCGCCGGAGCACGTCCTGAACCTGATCGGTGCCGCGGGCGCCCTCCAGCCGGTGGCCAATCGTTTCGCCAACGGCTTCGACAATCCGGCGGACTTCGAGAACTTCTTCTACGAGCCGGAGAAGACGGAGGCGTACCTGGCCTCGGTGGCCGGGAGCTGACGGCTCAGACGCGGGCGCGGGCCGGCTGCGGCCGGGCGTGCCCGCGCGGCGGAACCACGGCGTGCCCGCGCGGCGGAGCCACGGCGTGCCCGCGCGGCGGAGCCACGGTGTGCCCGGGCGGCGGAACCACATGGGGTACGGCCCCGTGTCCCTTCGGGCCGCCCCTGCCCTTCGCGGGGACCTCGGGAAGGGCGGGCTCCTTCGCGGTGGTTCCGGGGAGCGCCAGCGGGGCGTAGTGCCTCAGGGGCTTGGCCCGCGGGTCCGGGCGGACCGCGCCCAGTACCGGGTTCGCCGCGATGGGGGACACCTTGACCTGGCTTCCCGGTCTGGGCGCCTGGACCACCATCCCGTTCCCGAGGTACAGGGCCACATGCGTGGCCTCGGGGAAGTAGATCACCAGGTCTCCGGGGCGCAGTTTCTTCAGCGGGACGTGCGGCAGCGCGGCCCACTGTCCCTGGCTGGTGCGGGGGATGGCGCGGCCCGCGTGCGCCCAGGCCTGCGAGGTCAGGCCCGAGCAGTCGTACGACTTCGGCCCCTCGGCGCCCCATTCGTACGGCTTTCCGAGCTGCTGCACGGCATAGCGCAGGGCCTTGTCGCCCTGCCGCGAGGGGATGCGAGCGCTGCTCAGCGAGCCCGACGCCACGAACTTCCGCTGCGCCTGGGCCTCCCCGTTCTTCTCGAACTCGACCAGCTCGGCGCGCTGGTCCGTGCTGAGCGTGGCGAGCCGTGCCTCGACCTGGTCGAGCCGTCCCTGGACGTCGTCCCGTTCCTTCTTCTGACGCTCGGCGAGGGTGAGCTGCCGGTCGAGCGCCGCCCGGGCCTCGCGGGCCAGCCGGTCGCTGCGCTGCTCGTTCCCGGTCAGCCGCTCCACCGTCTTGGCCCGCGCCTGCGCCAACTGCCCGATCACATGGCCCTCTTCGAGGGCGTGCTGCGGATCGCGGGCCAGCAGCAGGCGTACGTAGGGGGAGATGCCGGTGCTGCCCTGGTACTGCTGCCGGGCGAGCCGGCCCACGGCGCCGTGGCTGTCCTGGAGGGAGAGGCGGGCCTGGGTGAGCTGCCTGTCCAGGCGCGCGACCTCGGCCTGCTGCCGCCTCAGCTTCTCCGTGGTGGCGTTGTGGCTCTCGGTGGCCTGCTCGGCCTGCCGGTACAGCCGCTGAAGATCCGTCAGGAGGCGTCCCATGGAGGTGGCGTCGGAGACGTCGGGGCCCGCGGAACCGGGAGCGGTCGCGGTGGGGTCGGGAGCCGTCTCCGTGGTGTCCGGTGCCGTCGCCGTGGTGTCCGGAGCGGTCTCCGTGGTGTCCGGAGCGGTCGCCGTAGAGTCGGGGTCCGGGGGCGGGGCCGCCGTCGCTTGCCCGGGGGACAGCAGTGCGCCGGCCGTCATCGCCGCCGTACATACCAGTCGCAGCAACCTTCCTGACACTTCATCACCTCCGCTGCGGGACGGCCCCTCCGTCCCGCACGGTGAGCATCAGACGGGTGGGGACGGTCCGCGCGCGGTGTGTGGGCGGTTCGGCCCAAGGAAGTCACCCGTCGGCGGCGTCCGGCTTGCCGTCCGGCGTGGCGTCTGGCTTCCTGTCGGGCGCGGAGTCCGGTGTGCCGTCCGGCTGCGTGGCGGGCGTGGGGGCCGGCTTGGACCAGGGCCATCTGATGCGGCCGCCCCCGCTGTCCCCTTCGGGGTCGTACACGTACTTCCAGCCCTTGTGGAGGCCGAGCCGCTTGCTCTGCGCCGCTTGCTCGCGCCGGTAGACGAGCACGGTGGGCGGGCCGCCCGCCGCGTCCGGGACGGGGACCCGGTAGGTCTTCGGGGGGTGGCCGGTCGGACCGAGCAGGATCGGCAGGACGCGCCCGTCCAGGGGGCCGCCGACGAAGGGGGTGTCTTCGCTCTTCACCGCACCAGTGTCACAGCAGGTGGGTGGCGTCGCCGAGCACGGGCAGCACCCGCCGGACCAGTTCGCCCGCGGCCCCGTCGGCCGGCTCCGTCGCCAGCGCCGCGCGCAGGACGTCGGCGGTCTGGGCGTCCCGTCCCGCGGTGGCCGCCAGACAGGCCACGAACTGCTCGACGAGCCAGTCCCGCAACTCGTCCAGCGGCGGGTTCTTCTCCTCGTCGAGCCAGATGAGCGAGGCCGCCTCGACGGCGGTGATCCACATCCGGACGGTCATCCGCAGCCGCGGGCCGGGCTCCCGCACCTCCAGGTGGTCGAGGATGTGCTCGGCGGCGGCCCGCCGCACCCCGTCCACGATCGCGGTGGTCCGGGAGGTCTCGACGACGCTTCCGCCCTGGAGCAGGGCGCTGAAACCGGTGTCGTGCTGGTCGACGAAGGCGAGATAGCGGTCGAGTGCCCGGCCGAGCCGTCGGGACAGGGGCCCCTGCGGCGGCTCCGCGAAGCACTGCTCCAGCTCCTCGGCGGCGGACCGCAGGGCGGCCTCGTACAGCTGCTGCTTGCCGCCGGGGAAGTACCGGTAGACGAGCGGCCGTGACACCCCGGCGGCCTCCGCGACGTCGTCCAGCGAGACCTCCTCGGGCGCACGGTGCGCGAAGAGCGCCAGCGCGGCCTCCAGAAGCTGACTGCGCCGTTCCTCGACGCTGAGCCGGCGGTATGCGGGGGGTGGGGCCTGCGACGTCATGTACCGCAGCGTAACCGTGCCGTCGCGGGCCCAGACACCCGGCGCCGGTGCGGGCCCGCCCGGGGGACCGCACCCCGAGGCGGGCCCCGCCCGTGCCGGAAGCGCGGGTCTCATCGGGGGCTGTGCCGCCGGGCAGGCTCGTGCCGGGAGGCGCCGGGCTCAGGCATCCGGAATTGGTGCGGGTCCGGCCGGGGGCTGCGCCCCGAGGCGGGCCGTGGCGGAAGTACGGGCCTCACCGGGCGCCGCGCCGCCAGGCGGGCCCGCACCCCACCGGCCGCCGCGCCGCCAGGCGGACCCGCACCGCCAGGCAGGCCTGTGCCGGAACGTGCTCAGGCCAGCAACCCCGACGACTGCCACAGCCGCCGCCCCACGCCCCGCAGCACCCCGATGTCGTCCAGGAAGTCCGTCAGCCGTTTCGAGCCCGTCTGCATGACCTCCCGGCGGTGTCCGCTCGCCCGTACCTGGGCCAGCGCCTCCTGCTTGTCCAGGCCCACGTTGGTGTAGACGTCGGGGTTGATGAAGGCCAGCGAGAAGACGCGCGCGAACTCGCCCGACGTGACCCGGGTGAACTCCTGCGACCAGCGCGGGGCGGTGACCATCTGGCGGCGCAGCTCCTCGCGGGCGTAGCGCACGTGCCGGGCCTCCTCCACGACGTGGATGCGCGTGACCCCGCGGATCAGCGGCTGGACCCGCTCGTCGGGGAACGTCAGCCGCTGCATCCAGTCGAGCACCTCCTCGCCGAGCAGCGTCGCCGTGAAGGACCCGGGGGTCGTCGAGATCGTCTTGAAGAGCCGGCCGAGGTTCTGGTGCAGCCGGCTCACCGGGTAGTACGGCGTACCGCCCCGGCTGATCAGGCGCGCGAACATCTTCGAGTGGCGGCACTCGTCCTCGATCTCGGTCAGCGCGTAGCGCACATGCGCGCTCGTCGCCGCCTTGTCGTAGATGTGCCGCACCAGCAGCTGCATCAGGATGATCTCGAACCAGATGCCGAGCGAGGCGAGCGCCGCGGCCTCGTGCTGCGCGAGGGCCATCCGCTGCTCCTCGCCCATCCGCTTCCACAGCGGGGTGTCGTACAGCGACACCAGCTCCGGCGGCCAGAACCACTTGCCCTCCTCGAACGGCGCCTCCCAGTCCAGCTCCTTGTCCGGGTCGAAGGAGTGCTTGGCGGAAGAGTCGAGCAGCCGCTCGGCCACCTGCTCGCGGTCCTTGAGCAGGCCGAGCGCGTCGCGCAACCCATCGGCCACGCCCTCCGTCACAGTCGTCATCGCCGTCCCACCTCGTCGTACGGGTCACCGGTACCGGGGCTCACGGGTTACCTCCGGGCACCCCCTTATGAGACTGCTTGTCAGCAAGGTCGTCAATCCCCTGTGCGCGACTTGTTGACGACTCGTCTACCGCGTGTGAGCTTGGGATGTATGCCGACGCATGAGCTGTACGCCAAGGACCCGGGAGACTCCCACTGGCAGGTGCCGGCCTCGGGCGCGGCACGCTTCAGCTGGGAGTACGACGACGGACGCGACCGGCTCCTCGCCCTCTACCAGAAGGGCAAGGACAAGCAGTGGGACGGTCAGCGGCGCATCGACTGGGGCCTGGAGGTGGACCCGCACGATCCGCTCGGCACGCCCGACGAGGCGATGACCCTCTACGGGACGCCGTACTGGGCGAAGCTGACCGACCGCGACAAGGGCGAGCTGCGCAAGCACTACGCGTCCTGGCAGTTCAGCCAGTTCCTGCACGGCGAACAGGGTGCGATGGTGTGCGCGGCGCGCATCGTGGAGTCCGTCCCCGACCTGGACGCGAAGTTCTACTCGGCGACCCAGACGATGGACGAGGCACGGCACGCGGAGATCTACGGCCGCTTCCTGCACGAGAAGATCGGCATGCTGTACCCGGTCAACGACAACCTTCAGGCGCTCCTCGGGGACACCCTGCGTGACGCGCGCTGGGACATGCCCTACCTCGGGATGCAGGTGTTGATCGAGGGCCTGGCGCTCGCGGCGTTCGGGATGATCCGCGACACCACGGACAAGCCGCTGCCGAAGCAGATCCTCGCGTACATCATGCAGGACGAGGCCCGGCACGTGGCCTTCGGCCGCATGGCCCTGCGCGACTACTACAGCCAGCTCAGCGACGCCGAACTGCGCGAACGCGAGGAGTTCGTCATCGAGGGCTGCTATTTGATGCGCGACCGGCTGCGCGGCATCGAGGTGCTGGAGAACTTCGGCATTCCGCGGGCGGAGGCGGAGCGGTACAGCGAGCAGTCCGAATTCCTGCACCTCTTCCGCCAGTTGCTGTTCAGCCGCATCGTCCCGTGCGTCAAGGACATCGGCCTGTGGGGCAAACGCCTCCAGCAGGCGTACGTCGACATGGGCGTCTTCGAGATGGGCAACTCCAACCTGGACCTCCTGATGGCCCAGGACGAGGAGATCGCGGAACGACTGGACGCCGAACGCTTCGCCGCGGAGGAGAAGGAGCGGGTCGCGGAGGTGACGGAGGCGATCGAGGCGGGCACGGAGTCCTGACGCGCCCCGACACCCGGCTGCTTCCGTCATGGACCGGGCGGCAGCCCGGTCCAGGGGGCGTACTCCCGCCCCGTCTCACGACCTGAGCACCGCCTCCATCACCGCCTTCGCGATCGGCGCCGCGTCCCCGCCCCCGCTGATGTCCCCGCGGCGCGCCGACGCGTCCTCCACCACGACCGCGACCGCCACCGCGGGTTCCAACGCGTTGTCCGCCTGCGCCCAGGAGATGAACCAGGCGTACGGCGTACCGGAGTTGCCGATGCCGTGCTGGGCGGTGCCCGTCTTGCCGCCCACGGTGGCACCGCGGATCGCCGCGTTCTTGCCGGTCCCCTTTCGCACCACGTCCGTCATCATCTCCCGCAGCCGCGCGGCGGTCGACGGGTTCATCGCCTGGTGCAGGGTGCGGGGCGACGTCGCCGAGACCGTGCCGCCGGCGCTTGTCGTGGTCCGTTCCACCAGGTACGGCGACTTCACCGACCCCCCGCCCGCCACCGCCGCCGCGATCATCGCCATCTGGAGCGGGGTCGCCCGCGTGTCGAACTGGCCGATCGACGACAGCGCCAGCTGCGGCGCGTCCAGCTTCGTGTCGAAGTTGCTGGGAGCGACCGGGAACGGGATCCGCAACCCCTTGTCGTTGAAGCCGAAGTGCGCGGCCGTGGCCGTCATGTCCTTCAGGCCCACGTCCACGCCCAGCTTCGCGAACACCGTGTTGCACGACCACTCGAAGGCATAACGCAGGGACGCGTCCTCGCAGTCCTCCGCCTCGTTCGTCAGCGAGATCCTCGTTTCGGGCAGCGGATACGGGTCCGGGGACCTCGTCGGCGCGTCCAGATCCCTGATCACGCCCGCGTCCAGCGCCGCTGCGGCCGTCACCACCTTGAACGTCGAACCGGGCGGATACGTCTGCCGGATCGCCCGGTTGAGCATCGGCCTGGCCGGGTCGCCGTTCAGCCGGTCCCACGCGCTCGTGACGGCCGAGTTCGTCCCGGACAGTTCGCCCGGGTCGTACGACGGGGCCGAGACCAGCGCCAGGATCCGCCCGCTGGACGGCTCGATCGCCGCCACCGCGCCCCGCCGGCCGGCCAGCCCCTCGTACGCCGCGCGCTGTGCGCCCGCCGCGAGGGTCGTGACGACCTTGCCGCCCGGGTTCCGGTCGCGCGAGACGCCGTTCCACAAGGGCAGCAGCGACAGCATCGGGTCGGTGCCCGCGAGGATGCCGTCCGCGGCGTTCTCCAGGCCCGTCGTCCCGTACACCTGCGAGGCGAAGCCGGTGACCGGCGCGTACAGGGGGCCGTCGTGGTACGTCCGTTCGTAGCGGAGCTGCTCGCCGGTGTCCTTGGAGCCGGTGACCGGCTGTCCGCCGACGACGATGTCGCCGCGCGGCTGGCCGTAACGGGCGATCGTCGGACGGCGGTTGGCGGGGTTGTCGTCGTACGTGGACGACTGGACGATCTGCACCCGGGCCGCGTTGACCAGCAGGGCGACCAGGAGCAGTGCGCACAGGGCCGCCGCCCGGCGGATGTAGCGGGTCATCGCCCGGCCTTCCCGCGGCTCACGGCGCCGCCGTGCCGTCGTACTGGCTGCGCGCCGAGTCGCTGATCCGGATCAGCAGCGCCACGATGATCCAGTTGGTGACGACGGACGAGCCGCCCTGGGCCAGGAACGGCATCGCCATGCCGGTGAGCGGGATCAGCCCGGTCACCCCGCCCGCGATCACGAAGGCCTGGAGCGCCACGATCGAGGCGAGGCCGATGGCGAGGAGCCGTCCGAACGGGTCGCGCAGGGCGAGGCCGGCCCGGTAGCCGCGCTCCACCAGCAGCGCGTACAGCAGGAAGATCGCGGACAGGCCGGCCAGGCCCAGCTCCTCGCCCGCCGTCGCCAGGATGAAGTCCGACTTGGCGGCGAAGCCGATGAGGATCGAGTGGCCGAGTCCGAGTCCGGTGCCGAGCATCCCGCCGGAGGCGAACGCGAAGAGGGACTGGGCGAGCTGGTTGGGGCCCTGGCCCGCGTCGATCGACGCGAAGGGGTGCAGCCAGTCCTGGACCCTGCTGTGCACATGCGGTTCGAGCCGGCCGACGGCGAGGGCGCCGCCGACCGCGAGCAGCAGCCCCACCGCGATCCAGCCGGTGCGGCCCGTGGCGACGTACAGCAGCATCACGAACAGGCCGAAGAACAGCAGCGAGGTGCCGAGGTCCCGCTCCAGGACCAGCACGCCGAGGCTCAGCAGCCAGATGGCGACGATGGGGCCGAGCACCCGCCCGGTGGGGAACTGGAGCTTCCAGACGCGCCGGCCCGCGTACGTCAGCGCATGGCGGTTGGCCGCCAGATACCCGGCGAAGAAGACCGCGAGCAGCACCTTCGCGAACTCGCCCGGCTGGATGGAGAATCCGGCGATCCGGAGCCAGATGCGGGCCCCGTTCACGGCCGGGAAGAAGATCGGCAGGGTGAGGAGCGCGAGCGCGCCGACGACGCTGACATACGCGTAGCGCTGGAGGACGCGATGGTCCCTGAGCAGGACCACGACCGCGATGAAGAGCGCGACCCCGAGCGTCGACCAGTTGAGCTGGGCCGGCGCCGCGTGGTCGGCCGGGGTCTCCAGGTCGAGACGGTAGATCAGCACCAGGCCCAGGCCGTTGAGGAGCACGGCGATGGGCAGCAGCAGGGGATCGGCGTACGGGGCCCGGAAGCGTACGGCGAGGTGGGCGAGGAGGGCGAGCACACCGAGCCCGGCGCCGTAACCGGCGGCGCCGGGCGGGACGGTGCCCCGCTTCGCGAGACCGACGGCGCAGTAGCCGTACACGGACAGCAGGACGGCGACGACGAGGAGGCTGAACTCGATGCCACGGCGCCGGGGCAGGCGTAGGTCGGGAGCGAGCGGGTCCGCCACCGCCTTCGTTCCGGGCCATCCGGGCTGGATCATGTCCGGAACGTAGCAAGCGGGCGACCTGATGTCCCGTTATGTCGCGACAATCGGTCCATTGCGGTGCATGTGGGGGAGTGTCAGTGTCGCCAGCGCCCCGCCGTCGGGCGCGTTGGCGAACTCCAGCGGCGCGCCCAGCACTTCCGCCTGGCCGAGCGCGATCGTCAGCCCGAGCCCGTGCCCCTTCGCGCCGCCCTCCGTACGGAACCGCTGCGGCCCGTGCGCCACCAGGTACGCCGGATAGCCGTCCCCGTGGTCCCGCACCGTGACCACGGGTCCGTCGACCGTCAGCACCACCGGACCCCGCCCGTGCCGGTGCGCGTTCGCCACCAGATTGCCGAGCACCCGCTCGAGCCGGCGCCGGTCGGTCTCCACGCGCGCGTCGCGCACGACCCGGACCTCCGTCCGCGTCCCCGACGCCCGCACCACGCGCTCGGCCAGCGGCGCGAGCGGCTCCGAGTCCAGCTCGAGCCGCTCCCTGCGGGCGTCGAGCCGGGAGATCTCCAGCAGGTCCTCGGTGAGCGTGCGCAGTGCGGCGACCCGGTCGCGCACCAGCTCGGTCGGGCGGCCCGGCGGCAGCAGTTCGGCGGCCGCGTGCAGTCCGGTCAGCGGGGTGCGCAGCTCGTGCGCCACGTCCGCGGTGAACCGCTGCTCGCTCAGCAGCTTGCTCTGCAAGGTCGACGCCATCGTGTCGAGGGCGCCGGCCACCGCGGCCACCTCGTCCTGGGGGCGCGTCGGATCCTTCGTCCGCGGGTCGTTCACGCGCGCGTCCAGGTCGCCGGCGCTGATCCGCCGCGCCACCTGGGCGGTGCCGTGCAGCCGCCGGGTCACCCGGGTCACCGCGAACGCGCCCACCAGCAGCGTCGCGCCGATCGCCAGCGCCGACGACCACACGATCGCCCGGTCGAGCGCGTCGATGGTGTGGGCGCCCTGCGCGTAGTCGACCCGCACGGCGAGCGTGCGCCCGCCGTCGGCGGGGCCCGCCGCCCACATCGTGGGCTCCGGGTCGTTCCGGCCGACCATCGTGCCGCGCCGTCCGTCGGTGGCCAGTTCCTTCAGCCGCGCGGGCAGACCCGGCGGATCGATGTCCGCGCCCGGCGGCAGCCGGTCCCCTGCCTGGTACGCCGACGCCGCCTGCGTCAGCCGGTCGAGCGCGCGGCCGCGGGCCTCGCCGACGGTCTGGTCGGTGACCGAGACATGGACGAGTACGCCGAGCAGGGCGGCGAGGCCGCAGCACATCACCGTGATGAAGACGGCGGCCTTCCAGGCGAGGGCGGCGGTCCAGCGGGGGAGACGTCCCAAGAGGCCCACGCGCCGTCCGGCCGGGCTCATCGGGTGCTCTCCGACGGGGTCGGCGACCGGGCCGGCTCCGGTGTCGCAGGGGGCGACGGCGACGGCGTGCCCCGGGAGGCGGGCGGCGCGGTGCCCACGCGCAGGATCTCGTCGCGGGCCGCCAGCATCGCGTGCTGGTGCGCGTCCCACTGCCAGACCGTACGGAACTCGTACCCCGGCAGTATCGACGGCGAGCGGATGATCACCTCCCGGCCCGCCACCTCCACGCTGACCACGGCGTCCGTGGTGCTCATGACCTGCACCAGCTTGTGGTGCTCGAAGGTGTAGGCGCGCACGGCGAGCTGGTTGCCGGGAAAGCGGATGCCGAGCACCATGTCGTCCTTCCCGTCGCCGGTGAGATCTCGGTAGTACGCCTGGAGGATCGGGCAGGCGCGGCCCCGCGCGCCCTTCTTTCCGCAGTTCCCGATCTGCCGCACGATCTCGTGGTACGGCGCCTTCGGGCCGGTGTACTGGGCCGGGTGCGCGGCGATGTCGGCGCGCATCACGTCGACCGGGTCCACCTCGTGGATGTCGTCGCCGGGGGCCGTGACCCCCTTGACCGTCTCCGTGTCCGCCTCGCCGTAGTCGAGGGCCGCGGTGGTGGCGGCCGGCAGCTGGGGCCAGAGCTTCGTCGGGCCGACGGCCGTGGGGGTCGCGCCCGCGCCGCGCAGCCCGCCGGAGTCGCCGCAGCCGGTCGCGGCCGTCAGCAGCAGGGCCGCGGTGAGGGTGCCGAGGGCCGCGCGCCCGGCGCGGCGGAGGGCGCGGCGGGCGCGGCCGGTGGGGGAGGGGCTGAGGCCGGTGAGTGAGGGGCTGAGGCCGGCGCGTGACGGGCTGAGGCCGGCGCGTGAGGGGCTGCGGGTGGCGCCTGTGTGGCGGAGGGGCGGCACTGCACTCCTGCGTCCGGGCCGCCCCCGCCCCGGCGGGGGCTTACCTGCGGAGGTCGGCGTGCTGAATGGTTTCGTACACCATATTCATAGGGAAGTCCTTTTTGTTCACCAGTGGGGGCTCATTGCCCACCGGCGAACACCGACGTCCACCGACGTCCACCGACGTCCACCGGCGGGGCCTCACTCCGTCAGTTCCTCCAGCAGGCGGGCCGTGGGCAGCCCCGCCCGCAGGTACGCGACGAACAGGTCGTTGTGCAGTGCCCAGTGCGAGCGGCGGGTGCGGACGAGCCGTATCGCCTCCTCGGCGGAGCGGCCGGACCGGATCAGGGCGTGCGCCACGACCAGCCCCGAGCGGTTGTAGCCGTGGTAGCAGCGGACCAGCACCCGGCGGCCCTGCTCCAGCGCCTCGGCCGCGGTCTGCGCGAGCCGGATGACGCCCGCGAGCTGCGTCCCGTCCAGCGGGCCGTCCGGGATCGGCCACACATGGTGCTCGACGCCCTCGTCGGGGCCGTGGCCCGGCAGCCGCAGCAGCGTCAGGACCAGGTCGAACTCATCGCGTACGACGGCGAACTCCAGTTGCCCGGCGGGGCCCTGGAACTCGTGCCCGCCCATCCACAGACCGGGCACGATCTCGCTCCACGGGCTGTCCGGGGCCGGCATATCGGGTCGCTTCCTGCGGGTCCGCAACGGCGCCTCCCACTCACTCCCCCAACTGCTCCCAAAGGTAGCCGCCTTCTTGCTCCTGGAGCACCCGCCTGGTCCCATGGTCATGGGGTGATGGTGCATGAGCGGACTCCGCGTCGTACCGACCTGGCGACATGGTCAGGAGCGGCTGTACGTCTGCCTGGCGGACGGGAGGAACGTCGCCTGGTACGACCGTGAGGCGGCCCGGGTCAACGTGCTCGGCGAGGACTGGCGGGAGGACGTGCTCGACGCGCTCGGGCCCTTCCTGACCGGGCCGGTCACCGTGGGTCCGCCACCGGTGCCGACGCCCGCGGAGCTGGCCCGCCTCACCCTCCATCCGGACGACGACCTGGCGCCCAACCGGCCCGGTGAGGCGCTGGTGATCGACCTGGACCGCGACCCGGGTCCTGCGCACCGGCTGCGGCCGGATCCGCGGCGGCGGGCGCTGGCCGCCGAGCAGGCGGTCGGCGAGGCGCTGGACCGGCTCGAGGGGGCGGGGTGGCACACCCTGCACTCGGTGCCGCTGCCCGGAGGCGATCGCATCCACCATCTGGTGATCGGGCCGGGCGGCCTGTTCTCGGTCCACGCGCTGTACGCCCGCAAGCAGCGGGTGCTCGTCGCCGACCCGATGGTCGGGGTGGGGCGACGGGAGCCGCGGCCGGTGCTGCGGTGGGTGCGGGCCGACGCCGACCGCGCCTCGTACGCGCTGACGGCCGAGGTCCGTCCGGTGCTGGCGGTGGTGGGGCCGACCGCCCTTGATGTCACGGCTCCGCTGCGGGCGGTGCGGGTCCTGCGGGAGGCGGACCTGTCCGGGCTGGCGCGGCTGGGCGGGGTGCTCAAGCCGGCGGATGCCGAGGCGCTGCACGCGATGGCCCGGGACCGGCATACGTGGTTGCAGGTGTGAGACGCGCCGGCGAGCAGGCGCCGCTGAGGCGCTCAGACGCTGCTGATTGCCGCCCCGGCTGACGGCCGCCCTCGCGCGGCGTCACGGCAGGGGCGCGGCGTGGCCGGGGTCGAGCAGGGGGGCCAGCAGGTCGCCGTGCTCCTGGAGGCGGGGGGCGATGTCGGGGGCCTGGAAGGCGAGCGGGCGTGCGGCAGTGCAGTCGGCGACCTCCTCCCAGGTCACGGGAGTGGAGACGGTGGGCTCGGCACGGGCCCTGAGGGTGTACGGGGCCGCCGTGGTCTTCCGCGCCGCGTTCTGACTCCAGTCGACGAACACCTTGCCGGGGCGCAGGCTCCGCGTCATGCGGTGCAGGACGAGACGGGGCATGTCCTTCTCCGCCGCCACGGCCAGCTCCTTGGCGTACTCCGTCGCCCGCCCGGACGGCGTCGGCTCCAGCGCCGCCAGCAGATGCAGCCCCTTCGACCCGGACGTCTTCGCGTACGACTCGATCCCGTCCGCCGCCAGCCGCTCCCGCAGCCACAGCGCGACCTCACAGCACTCGACGATCGTCGCGGGCGGGCCCGGGTCGAGGTCGAAGACGAGCCGGTCCGCCTGGCCGGGCGTGCCGATCCGCCACTGGTGGGTGTGGAACTCGGTCACCAGGTTCGCCGCCCACATCAGGCTCGCCAGGTCCTGGACCAGGACCATGCGGGCGGGCCCCTCCGAACGGGGCACCTCGGCGGTGACGACCCAGTCGGGCGTACCCGGCGGCACGTTCTTGGCGAAGAAGACCTGACCGTCCGGGCCGTCGGGGTAGCGCAGGAAGGAGATCGGACGGTCGTGCAGGTGCGCCAGGAGGGCGTCGGCGGTGGTGGCGTAGTAGTGCAGCACCTCGCCCTTGGTGAAGCCGGTCGCCGGATAGATGACCTTCTCCAGGTTGGAGAGGGCCAGCCGTCGCCCCGCCACCTCCGTGATCGGCGTCATACGATGAGAATCCCACGAAATCGGCTGATACCGATCGGAAAGGTGCTGCACGTGCGATCCATATGGAACGGCGCCATCTCGTTCGGCCTGGTCAGTATCCCGATCAAGCTGGTGAACGCCACGGAGAGCCACTCCATCTCGTTCCGCCAGATCCATCTGGAGGACGGCGGCCGGATCCGCTACCGCAAGTTCTGCGAGCTGGAGGACCGTGAGGTCACGCAGGACGAGATCGGCAAGGGGTACGAGGACGCGGACGGCACGATCATTCCGATCACCGACGAGGATCTGGCCCAGCTGCCCATCCCGACCGCCCGCACCATCGAGATCGTGGCCTTCGTCCCGGCGGACCGGATCGACCCGCTCCAGATGGACACGCCGTACTACCTGTCGGCGAACGGCGTCCCCGCCGCCAAGCCGTACACGCTGCTGCGCGAGGCCCTCAAGCGCAGCCAGAAGGTCGCCGTCGCGAAGTTCGCGCTGCGGGGGAGGGAGCGGCTCGGCATGCTGCGGGTCGTCGAGGACGTCATCGCGATGCACGGGCTGCTGTGGCCGGACGAGATCCGGCCCCCCGAGAGCGTCGCCCCCGACGCGAGCGTCACCGTCCGGGACAAGGAACTGGACCTCGCGGACGCGCTGATGGACACGCTCGGCGAGGTCGACCTGAACGAGCTCCACGACGGCTACCGCGAGGCGGTCGAGGCACTCATCGAGGCGAAGGCCTCCGGCGAGAAGGTCCCGTCCGCGCCTGCCGATGAGCCGGGCGGCAAGGTGCTGGACCTGATGGCCGCCCTGGAGAAGAGCGTCCGCGCGGCGAAGGAGTCGCGAGGCGAGGGGACGGGCTCGGAGACGGGCTCGGAGACGCGCGACCGCACGGGCGCGAAGAAGGGGAAGGCGACGGGGAAGGACACGGGGAAGGAGGCGCAGGCGGAGGTGACGCGGCTGCGCCGCAAGACGGCCCGCGCCGCGCCCAAGGAGGTCGGGGGCAAGAAGTCGACGTCCACGGCGAAGAAGGCGACGGCGAAGAAGGCGGCTCCGAAGAAGACGACGGCGAAGAAGACCACCGCCAAGGCGACGAGCGCGAAGAAGACCACGGCGAAGAAGACCCCGGCCAAGAAGGCGACGCCACGGAAACGCTCTGCGTGAGCCGGGGGCCCACGAGCTCGGTGTGAGCCGGGGGCCCACGCGCTCGGTGTGAGCCGGGGGCCCACGAGCTCGGTGTGAGCCAGGGGCCCACCCGCTCGGCGTGAGCCGGGGCCCACCCGCCCACACCCGCCTACCCCACTCGCCGCAGCGCCAGCACCGCGTTGTGGCCGCCGAAGCCGAACGAGTTGCTGAGGGCCAGGTCTCCGCCGGCCGGCAGCGGGCGCGCGCTGTGGGTCACGACGTCCAGGCCGATCTCGTCGTCCTGGATCGCGCAGCCGATCGTGGGCGGGATGAGACCGTGGTGCAGCGTGAGGGCCGTCGCGACGGCCTCCACCCCGCCCGCGGCGCCCTGGAGATGACCGAGGTGCCCCTTCAGGGCCGTGACCGGCACCGGCCCGCCGAGCACCGCCCGCAACGCGTTCGCCTCGGCGAGATCGCCCTCGACGGTGGCCGTGGCATGCGCGTTGACGTGCACGACGTCCACGACATGACCCCCGGCGTCCTTCAGCGCGCGCCGCAGCGCGAGCGCGACGCCGCTGCCGGACGGGTCGGGCGCGGCCATGTGGTGGGCGTCGGCGGACAGCCCCCAGCCGGCGGCCTCGCAGTAGATCCGCGCCCCGCGCGCCCGCGCGTGCTCCTCCGTCTCCAGCAGCAAAAACCCGGCACCCTCCCCGTTGACGAACCCGTCGCGGTCCTTGGCGAAGGGCCGGGAGGGCGAGCCCTCCGTCAGACCGTGGTGCGACAGCGCCCGCATCGCGGCGAACGACGCCATGATCGCGGGCGTGACGACGGCCTCGGCGCCCCCGGCCAGCGCGATGTCCACATGTCCGTACCGGATCCGGTCGATGGCCAGCCCGATCGCCTCGGTGCCGGAGGCGCACGCGCTGGTCACGGTGCGGGCCTCGCCGGTGATGCGCAACGCGAGAGAGACCTGCGAGGCGGCCTGCGAGGGCACCGTCATGGGGGTGGTGAGGGGCGACACCGAGCGCGGCCCCTTGGCGCGCAGCTTGCGGTCGCCTCCGACGAGGACGGACGCGTCCCCGAGGATGGCCCCGACGGACACGCCGACCCGCGCGGGGTCGAGCCCGCTCTCCGCCGTCCCGGCCCCGTCGAACCCGGCGTCCCGCCAGGCCTCCCGCGCGGCGAGCACGGCGAACTGGGCGGCCCGGTTCATCCGCCGCGCCTGCGGCCGGGGCAGCAGCGTGGCGGGGTCCACGGGCACGGTCCCGGCCACCCGCACGGGCAGCCCCTCGAACTCCTCCCCGTCCAACTCCCGTATGCCGCACTCCCCTTCGAGGAGCCCCCGCCAGAGCTCACCCACACCGACCCCGAGCGGGGTGACGGCACCGAGCCCGGTGACGACGACCCGACGCGGCGCCATGCCTCCCGCCGACCGGCGCGGCCGCGGATGATGCCGTACGAGATGGTCGCGCCCGGCGATCTCCCCGGCCAGCTCCCGCAACGCCCCGTCGGAGAGCGGCTCTTCGCGCAGACTCTCCAGGTCGCGATGCCACACACCCCACCGCCGTACGTACGTCTCCTCGACGGCATGGGGATCGACGACGCGCAGCGTGGTGACCCGGTCCCCGTCGCGGAACTCGACGCCCGCGAGATCGACCGACGTGACGACCGGAATCCGGCCCACATCCATCCGCCGACAGGCGACCGTGACCTGCCGGACCCGCCCCAGCACCTCATCGCGATCGGCCCCACCGAGCGGCGGCCGCAACGTCACCCGGACCGTCCCGGGCGTCCCGGGCGTCTCAAGTGCCCCGGGCATCCCGGGTGTATCGGCGGGCACGACGTGTATCACCACGAACCACCGGTCCCCGGCGACGTCCTCCTCCGACAGAGCGAGCAGATCCCCCGGCCTGACCTCGGCGACGGTGACGGCGTGGGGGTGGAAGTAGGGAATCTCCGAGGAGTGACGCATGAGAGCGGCTGCTTTCTGTCTGCGACTTGACGGATCTGTGGGGGAGAGCCGGTGGTACGCCCGACACGAGGGCCGCGTCGCAGCGTGCCCGGCCCGCGACACCGCCCTCGTTTCCCGTACGCAGTCCACGCGTGCACAACTCACCGGACCCCAGGGTTGGTTCGCGCTTCAGCCGGTCGATTCACCTGCCAAATGTTCAGTCCCATGACAAAAGGGATCTCGCATCGAGAGTCCGATGACCTCCGAGCCCCGGGCGGCCGGTACGCTCCCGCCGGACGAAACCCGAGCCGCCCGCAAGCCGACGTGGCGAACCGAGCCGCACAGGAGGAGCAAGCCCCGCATGCCGCACGCGCGTTACGACCAACGGGTCCGGGCTCTCGTCGAGGTCCGTGGAGGCCCCGACGACTGGGAGGAGGCGCAGCGGTGTTTCGAGGAGCACGGCTGGCCGGTGCGCGGCTTCTCCACAGAGACAGGCGGGGAACCGCCCCGAGGGCCGGCGCTGGATCCTGACCCCGAAGCCCGCGTGTACGAGATAGAGGTCCGCTTGTTCGGTGCCGCCAAGGCATGCGACCGAGGGGCGGCGCACAGGGTGCGCAAGGCCATGCGCGGCGCCCGACTCGAAGCGTACGTGCGCTTCGCGGAGCCCGTCCGGCGCGATCGCGAGATGTTCTCGCACTGGCGGGTCGTCGACAGCGCGCGGCATCGCGCCCGTCCACCGCACTCCTGGCGTCGTACTGTCTCGCGCCTGGCCCTGCGCTGCGGATGGTACGACGCGGGCGGCGTCGTATCGGGACACCCGCGGCAGGCCCTTCGACTGGCCCGGACACACACCCCTCAGATCGCCGGAGCGGGAGTGCGGCCCCTCGACGGTCGCTGGCGCGGCACGGTGAGGTACTGGCCGGAGGAGGAGACCGAACACCGTTTGTTCCACGCGGTGTCGTGGTCCTTGCTGACGGCCGCGGCGCTGGTCTTCGCGGCCGGTCGGTCCGGGTTCGCCTGGTGGTTCTGGGTGACGGTGGCCGGCCTCGGCGCGGCGGGTGGTGTGCGTGCGGGAGCGCGGCTCGCACGGGAGGGCCGACGGTTCGGCGTGGTGACGGTCCTGCTGCTGATGGCGTTCCTCACCGCTTCCGGGCTCGGTCTCGTCGACGGCGAAGGGCACGGCTGGACACGACGCCAGATACTCATGACGGCACTCGTGCTCGGTGTGATGTCGGGTCTGTGGCTCCTCGTACGCCAGTGGAGCTGGGGCGAGTGGGTCGCCTGGGCGGTCCCGCTCGTGGCGACCCTCGCCCTGTCCTCGTTTCTGGCCGCCGGATCCGTGCTCCACGCCCTGTACGCGGACGGCCTGTCGCTCTCGCCGGACGACCTCGAGGTGCCTGCGGTCTGGCAGGTACTGGCCGCCGCGAAGCTGCTCACACTGCTCAGCCCGCTGCTCGTCGTTCCCGCGTGGTGGGGAATCGCACGGCACCGGCACCACTCCTACGCGGCGCCCGGCGAACGCCTGAACGTAGCCCTGAACGCCTGCTTCTTCCTCCTGATGCTCGGCGTGGTCACCTTGCAGGCACTCGATTCGGCGAGCACGGCGGTGCACAGGACGACCGAGGCCGCCGAACGCGGCGACGATCCCCCGTCCTACTTCGGCGTCGAACCGGAATGGACCTGCGTCGAACCCGCCGTACCCCTCACCCGCCTCTCCGGCGAGGGCCCACACCTGTCACCGAAACACCCGTACCTGTCCTTCGGCGTAACGGCCGGCACCGCGATCCTCTGGGACCGAACAACCCACGAACCGCTCAAACTCCAGTCCTCCCAGATCCGCCTGACACCGGCCGAGTCCGGGACGACCCGGTGCACGAAACCGACCACGGGCGCCTCATGACACGGCCGTCCAGGCCCACACGCCTTCTCATCCTCCCGGGCCCGTCCGCTCCCGGCACGCCACCCCACCGGTCCGCTGCTGGCTCGGCGACATCGTGAACTCGGCTGTCACGTCACTCACTTCCGCCGAGCCCGGAGTTCAGCGTGGTCCCGTGCCATCCACATAGGGGCGGGCCCGGCGGCGCAGCGGGGACGTCTTGTCCCACACGTGCCAGCGCGCTCCGCACAGCGGGTCCGTCTCGTACGTCACCTCCGCCGGGAAGCCGTCGGCCTTGACCCGCTCGGCCGGTGGGCCGACGAGGGTTCTGCCGCAGCGCGGGCAACGGGCCGGGGTCGGCATGGGATGCATGCCCATCGGGACCTCCTCCTTGCGTGCTGACTCCTTGCGTACTGAAAGACGCGGCCTTGAGTCCGTCAGGTGAGGCAGGACCCCGGGTCCCTGGGCTGCTGCGTGGACATGGTCCACCCGGACACGGCTGTCTCATCGCTGGAGCACGACAGCAGACGCCAGGCGTCAGGGGTCCAGGCGAAGACCGCGTCCTGGCCGAAGTGCCGGCCCAGTTCACGCGCCTCGGCGTCGCTCAGGCCGACGAGGGCGGCGCTCTCCTCGACGTGCGCACCGCACACGGTGCCTCCTGCCGCGGGCCACCAGGCGAGCCGACGCCGGCCGATCTCCTCGAACAGCAGCGCCTGGGCACGGCCGTTGTCCTCGGCAGAGGCCGTACGGCCATAGGGATTGCATGCGGTGATCACATGGATGGTGCGCCCGGCCGGTTCTGGGAAGTGGCCTTCGGCTGTACCCTGCGGGCCCGGCACGACCCTCACCGTGCGGTCGGCGAGTCGGATGTCCACGACTGCCTGCTGGTAGCCCGCCCAGTTCCGGGGCGTGGCTGATGCGCGGGTGTTGTCCATGGGGTCTCCTGAGAATCGGGGACCCCCTTACGCGTCGTGCAGGGAGATCCGCGCTTACCCCCAACTGGACAGTGGGGGCCCGGTCTTCCCTGGAAGGCACCTTGCGCGGTGTGCGAGGTTGCCAGCCGATGATCGTCCAGGGGCGCGATCGGCTTCGTGACCAAGCGGGAGGCTTTCACAGTTTCGGGCTCGAATCCAGAGGCGGGAGCACCTTGTGAAGATCCGTGACGGGTGTTAATTTCACGCCCGGTCACGAGTTCCAGCGTCAAGCCCCGGCTTGCTGGACGGCATCCCGCCCGCTACGGGTGCCCCGGGTGACGACCGGCCCCGTGCGCGGTGCACGGGGAACCGCGGATCACCGGGGTGTGGCACTACCGGGGTCCACCGACTCCGGAAGGCCGTCCGCCCATGCCCGCGTCCGACGCGATCCCCGCCCTGCCACAGCACATCGGCTCCGCCCTCCCCACGCAGCCCGAAGCTGCCGAGCCGGGTGCCGACCTGCCAACGATCTCGGCCCGTCCGGAAGCGTTTTACCCCCACCCCTCGCCGCTCGCCCCCGTCGTCCAACGGGAGCCCGGCCCGGTGCCCGCGGAACACGAGCACGCGGCCGACCGGCAAGACACCTCGACGTGTGCCAGTACGCCGGGCAACTGCTGGGGGCATGACGGCGGCGAGGACAAGGAGCAGTACGCGAAGGTGGAGAACCACGACGGGGTCTGTGTCCTGTCAGTCGTGGACGACTTCACCGAAGGGATGGTGCCGGAGCCGTGTGGACGATCACGTAATGCCCCGGCCGTGTGGTCACGTAATTCCCCACCCTGTCGGTGGCGAGGTGTCAGGTGTGAGGGGTCATCGTCGACTGGTCAGTGGCCTCTGGCAGACTCCGCGGCATGGGAATGTTCAAGCGGGCCAATGAGGCGGAGAGTGCTGATCAGGCCGGGGAGCGAGCCGACTTGAGCCTCCTGCTGCTGCAGGGCGAAGACATGATCGAACAGTTGGGTCGTGCCCACATGTCCTGGGGGCTGGGTTCAGCGGACCGCTGGGATCTGGATCAGACGACCGGCATCATCACCTGGACCTTCCCTGACAAGACGGCGGCAGCACCCGCGCAGATCCTCGGCAGTTTCAGCCCCGGCTCGGGCTCGTGGCTGTGGGCCTGGGCCAACAAGAGCATCCTCCCCGACATGAGCCGTGACGCCCGCAGCTTCCGGGACTGGGCAGACGACAACGGGCATCCCGCTCTCGCCCAGCCGAAGATCGAGGCCGATGAGAAGGCCGCTGCGACGCTTGTGGCCTTGGCTGTTCGGGTCACCAAGGCGACCGGCTATTACCGGGGCCCGGGAGGCAACTCCGCCGTGATCATCACGTTCGGTCCGGTCACTCTGACCGCCGCTGACGGCAGCGTCTCCAACTTCAACATCAATATCGACTAGCGCCGGAGAGCTGGGCGGAGCTCGACGCCTGGGCCTCAGTGCTCAGGCGCCGAGCGGAAGCCTCCTGCGGTCAGCTGTCCTTCGCGGTCGCCGTTCCATTCTTGTCGGTGGGGTTCCTGGGACGCTTGCTGAGTGCGGCGGACGCGCTGCTGGAGGCGGGCGAGGAACCGACCGACCTCTTCCTGCGCCGCTCGCCGTGCCGCACGGCGGGCCCGGCTTCCATCCTGATCAGGACTGAGCGGTGGCGGCTCAGCGGAGAGGGGCTCTGCCCTGCGCCGAGAGTGACGTCTGGGGAGGGCGACTCGGTGCCAGTGGGGCGCAAAAGAAGCGGAAGCCCATTATTTCGTGACGTCAGTCACAACGCTCTGCCAATCAACCGGTGCACTTAGTAGATACGGCATGGCGTACATCTGAGTATTTGTCCGTCTTGGCCTGGATGTGGATCCTGCGGCGTGTGTCGGAATTCCGCCCGGCCGACAGGCACGCCCATTGCCCCGCGCTGTAAGGCTTCTGACGCCGCGACATCTTTTCCTCCTGTCGCTGTGTGGGGACCGGAGGCCCGCGCACGGCCTTGGCGAGGTCCTGAGATCTACGAAGCGACGTAGTGGTGGGACCCATTGCGTGCCCTGTCGGGCCGTTCTAAGAATGTCGACCCACAGGACGTCGCTGCAGTTCGGAACCGGTGTTCACCGAGTCGACCGCGCGCTGTGGCGCTCGGCGTCACCGAGTGAGTAGGAGCCCCCCACATGAAGTCGTCCCGAACGTCCCCGAGATTCCTCGCCCTCGCTCTCGGCCTGGGTCTGGCCTCCAGCGCATTGGCCGTGGCGGTGCCGGCGAGCGCCCAGACGGTTGCCACCCCCTCCGACTCCGCCGATACCTCCGTGGCGGGGTACGACGGGTCGGCTGAGGAGGCCGCGAACAACAAGGCGTTCTTCGAGGCTGTGCTCAAGTCGGTCGCTGAGAAGCGCGCCGCCCAGCCCAGCGGGCAGGCGGTGACCCTCCACTACGACGCCTCCAAGGCGCCGAGCTTCCGTTCGCAGATAGCGAGCGCGGCCGCGACCTGGAACAGCTCCGAGTCCAACGTCAAGCTCGAGGAGGCTTCGAGCGGGGCCGACTTCTCCTACTACGAGGGCAACGACCCTCGCGGGTCCCACGCCTCCACCGACGGCCACGGAAGCGGCCAGATCTTCCTCGACTACACCCAGGCCCAGCAGAACGACTCGATCCGCGTCGTCACCCACGAGACCGGGCACGTGTTGGGCCTGCCGGACAACTACAGCGGGCCGTGCAGTGAGCTGATGTCGGGCGGCGGCCCCGGCCCGTCCTGCACCAACCGCTACCCGAACGCCACCGAGCGCGCGCGTGTCGACGAGCTGTGGGCCGGCGGAGGCGCGCAGGCCCCGGGCACGGGGAGCCAGCCCGCTGGCGGCCCGAGTGCTGCACCGTCGGCACCGTCGGCACCGTCGGTGGCTCCGGGTACGGGGAACCAGCCTGCTGGCGGCCCGAGTGCTGCACTGCCGGTACGGCCCGTGGGGCCGGGTCAGGGTCCGTGGCGTCCGCACCTCCGTACGCTCTGGAATTGATTGCGTTCCCACTCATCGCGCGCCCAGGCGTGAGGGCGGGTGGGAACTCACTAGTCGATCTTGGTGATCGCCTGGCGAGGATCGTCTAGGTCAGACGTCAAGCATCACCCGACGCCAACCCGTCAACCATCAACTGAGATTCGACACACGCCGTGATCCGCCTCGACGGCCCCGACGATCCGCCCCCGTCCTGGGCCAACGTCGGCCTCCTCACCGACGCGATCCGCGCCGCCGCCCTGCACCGCTACACCACGGTGTCAGTGCCCGCCGCGGGCGACGAGCCGGCCCGCACCTTCCAGTGGGGCACACAGCTCGACATCCGGCCCGTGAAGGCATTCAACGACGGCACGGACATCACCGAACAGGCCGTTGCCTCCTACGTCACCAAGTACGCCACCAAAGCCGCCGAAACGACCGGCACCCTCGACCGCCCCATCGGCAACCGCGAAGCCGCCGTTCTGCTCGGCGTCCCCGACCACGCCCGCCGGCTCATCGACGCATGCTTCGACCTCGAACCCCTCTACCCCGACCGACGGTTACGCGCCTGGGCCCACATGCTGGGCTTCCGCGGACACTTCTCCTCCAAATCTCGCCACTACTCCACCACCCTCGGCACCCTCCGCCGGACCCGCGCCGACTATCGCGCCGCCCAAGGGCGCCAGGACCGCGGCCTCGAGGACACCGAGCCGGACACCGTGCTCGTCCTCGCCTCCTGGCAGTACGCCGGCCACGGCCACACCCCCGGAGAATCCGCCCTCGCCGCGACGATCGCCCGAGACCTCCAACTCAACCGCGAGACCGCACGTGAAGCCCTGTCCGACCAACTAGCCCTGGAAGGAGCGCACCTGTGAGGGATGAACTGATGACGGTCCCAGACATCCTGAGTGAGTTGAAAAAGTGTCACGGCGCACCTTCTACCGCTGGCGGGAGCTGGGCCAAGCGCCGAAAGCCCTGAAGCTCCCCAACGGTGAGCTGCGGGTGTGGCGAAGCGACTTCACCGCGTGGCTCCGTGAGCGGGAGGAAGCCGCGTGAAGTCCCTGGACGTCAAGATCTGGGGGGTTCGCAAGCGCCCTTCGAAGCGGCCCTCATACGACGTGCGTTGGTCGGTTGCGGAGAGGGTCTTCTCCGAGACGTTCCGAACCAAGGCTCTGGCAGATCATTACCGCACCAAGCTCATGCGCGCCGCGCGTGATGGTGATGAATTCGACGATGTCACCGGGCTTCCGGACTCGATGGCCGAGACAAGAGCCGAACTGAGCTGGTACGCCTTCACGCTGAAGTACCTGGCAATGAAATGGACGGCCGAGCGCTCCGCTGATCCGGCAAACCCTGCGCAACTGGGCTTTCGTGCTGCCTGGACCGGGTGAGCGGGAGGTGCCTACGGAGATCGAGGACACCTTGCATTGGATCGCCAAGGCGTCGCGCCCGTTGAATGATCTGGCTGACCCTGTGACGGCACGGGAGGTACTCGACTCGTTCAAGATCCATCTCGACGGGAAGGCTGCTGCGGCCGAGACCGTGCGCCGAAAGCGGTACAGCTTCGTCAACGCCCTGCATTACGCCGTTGACCTAGGCGAATTCAAGGAAAATCCCCTGATCGCCGTGCGCTGGCAGAAGCCCAAGGTTTCCAGTGAAGTAGACCCGCGCTTGGTGGTGAATCCGCAGCAGGCCGTTTCGCTACTCCACGCCGTGTCCTACGTGGGCGGTTACCGAAGGGCCCGCGGTCGTCGACTGGTCGGGCTCTTTGCCTGCATGTACTTCGCCGGCCTGCGGCCTGCCGAGGATATCGGCCTCTCCGAAGCTGACCTGACACTGCCGGAACACGGCTGGGGCACTGTGCTCCTGCACCGCACGCGTCCGAGCGTCGGCAAGCAGTGGACGGATTCGGGGGAGAGCCACGACGACCGAGGGCTGAAGAACCGGCCGGCCGAAGACATGCGCCCCGTGCCGATCCCGCCCCAACTTGTGTCGATGCTCCTTGAACCCCTCGACACCTTCGGGACCGCTTCAGACGGGCGCCTGTTCTATAGCGAGGGCGGAGGAGTAGTTGCCTCCTCGACCTACTCGCGAGCCTGGCAGGAAGCCCGCACGCTGGCGCTCCCGTCGGCCGCGGTGGCTTCGCCGTTGGCGCGTCGGCCGTACGACCTTCGCCACTCAGCCCTGTCGACCTGGCTCAACGCCGGGGTCGACCCGACCGAGGTCGCCGAACGGGCGGGCAACAGTGTCGAGGTCCTGTTGGGCCGCTACGCCAAGTGCATTGACGGGCGGCAGGAGATCGCCAACCGGAAGATCGAGGAGTTGTTGCGCGAGTATGAGTGAGGCCGGGCGGTGTGCCTTGTCGCTTGCCCGCGTCCCTGTCAGGCTTCTGAGCGCGCTTTCAGGGCCTGGCGGAAGTCGAGGTACGAGAGCGCTATGACCAGAAGCGGAACAATGATCCATAGCAGGGCGTGGCGCAGCCAGCCTTCGGTCAGGGCAGCGACGAGAACCACTGCGACGGCGCTTCCGACGAAGCCGAAGAACTGCCGGTAGGAGCGGAAGCCGCCGACCATGGCCGCGTGGCTTGCGGCAGGATCGTCTTCTTCGGCGAACGCGGTACGCATGGGGTGGCTGTCGCCCTCGCGCCTGGCTCGCTGCCAGGCGAAGAACCAGCGTCCGAGCACGTAGAGGACGAACGTTCCCAGGAAGATCCACCACTCGGTGGCATTGTCGGGCAGTGAGCGCGCCAGTGTCATGAGCACCGCATTCCCCGGGCTTGGGGGAGTAGACGGTTCCGTGTCGCGGTGACGCCTCCCTGGACCAACCCGGTCTCCCCTCCCCGTCGAGCTGTGCCGACCTGGTGCAGACACATCGCACACCGAGGCGGAGACGAACTCTTTTGCGCCCGCCTGAACCTCAGCCGACGAAAGTCAGCCACGATGGTGGGTGCGCCGACCGACCAGGCGCGTGTGTGCCTCGCCGCACCCCCACCGGTCTCAGCCACGCTGCTGACGCCGTCGATCAGAGCAAGGAGCGACGGCAGAAGCGCGGTGACGAAGCTTTAGCGCGGCGACTTCTTCGTCCCGAAGCAACTTGGGCGAGCGAGGGAGTGTCCTTCACCTGCGCTGGCGGTCCGCAAACGTCCGCGCTCTCGGCCGTTGTCACGCAGTTGGACACTCACCCGGGGCGGATCCCGATGCGCGGGCTCAACCGACCTCAGCTAAGTTCTCCGGGCTTTGGCATGGCCGTACCAGTGTCGTAGATCCACTTGGGTGACCTGCGGCTACCGGTCCTACGACTGTCGTTAGTAGGCGTCACCGGTCGCCACTGAGCGGCCGCGGACGGCCTACCGACGGCCCAGCAGTGATCACCTGTGGACTTCCAGCTACTCGTCTCCTGACCTAGTGGTTGTGGGCGTGCCAGAGGACCTCACCACGGACGAAAGCGCCCGGCTCAGGAGTCCACCTGTGCGGCATGGCTGTGATCTCCGCAACAGCGTCGAGGTCCTCCTCAGCCGGTACGCCGAGTGCATCGACGGACGACAGGAAATCGCCAACCGTAAGATTGAGGAGCTATTGCGTCAATACGACTGAAGCCGCAGCATGAGGCAGCGAACCCCTGATGAGTTCAGGGTTCGCTGCCTCATGCTGCGGCTTCACCAGTCTGCTTCGTCCATGTGTCCGCAGGTTAGGCATCTGTTCCCGTTCCACGGACCGTAAGATGAGCAGAAGGGGCATTGCCAACTGATGTGTTTACCCGTCACCCCTCCCGTCTTCCCGTCCGCCACAAAAGCTACCTCCGCGGAGAGTGGGGTAACCAGATCCCAGCGCTCGGGATCGTACAGGCCGGATAGTGCCGGGTGCATCCGTGTCAGCAGGGACTCGGAAGCCTCCTTGAGTTTCCCTTGAATGAAATCGGCGGCGGCTTTTAGCTGCTCGATGTCATCTGATGCCATAATCATCGCAAGCGCTTTTTCCGTGTCGCGCTTCTTGGCGAATGCGGCGGCCTTTTTGCGCACCTTCGGGGCCAACTCCTGCGCCTTGCGTAGCAACTCTGTGATGGCTGGGGCCAGTGTAGGCACCCTTCGGCCTTTCCCTGAGTTGCAGGGACGGCAACTTGGAGCGAGGTTTTCGATCGAGTAGAGATCGTAAGTCGCTGGGAGGCCGTGCCTTTCGAGTGCCTCGCGTCGCTTCGCTTCGTTTGCGCGTGAAGCCAGGTGTTTAGGGATGGGGTGCTCTACTTCGTATTCAGACCAGAAAACAGGAAGGTTGCACCAAACGCACCTTTCGCCCCAAAGGGTATAGAGCGCCCATCTCTCCGCATGGCTAATCTCATATGGCACGCCGGGAGGATACTGGACGATCTATCTGTGTGACACCGTTGCTGGGCGCCGCGACCTGGTTGCCATGCTTCGCTGCCGGCGTCCGGGAGGAGTTGCGGGGGCTGCATTTGCAGCGCGCCATTGTGCGGTATTACCCGGTATCAGAGCCGCGCTCGGTGCCTCTCGTCTGCTGACCTGGGCGGACGCCCCTAGGCCCTGTCCACAAATAGTCCACAGGGGCCGTCATAGGGCCGCTCGGCGACGCATACGCCTGCATATACGCGAAGACCCCGGCCTCAGCGTTTCCGCTGGTGACGGGTCCTTGGGCACCTAATTCAAGGTGCCCCCGGCAGGATTCGAACCTGCGTACACGGCTGCGGAGGGGGCTTGACTGCCAGGCGTCATCGCAGGTCGCAGCCCTACGGAAGGCTGTTAGGCGAGTACGGGTCCACGTATGGTCCACAGCTCGTAGCATGCGCACGAATATTGCTCTGTTCAGAGCGGCTGCGTTGCGGTGCGAATCGGTGAGGCCGCGGGGAGGATTACGTGAGCACCATCGGAACACTGCGTGGTTGCGCGGAGAAGCACCTGCGGACCTACGCAGATCCTCGAGGTCCCCGAGCCTTCCGTACGTATGACTGGCAGGGCGATCCGGAACGACTGAGCCCGTTGGACTGCTTGGCGCCGTCTCTGCTGAGCGTTCGTATCGGCTACAGGCAGGTGGTTCCGTTGTTCCGCCCCGACGGCCCGGGGGCTGAAGTTCTACACGCCATGGAGGCGGTGCTTGCGAATCAGGCGTGTGCGACAGCGGATTTCTTGGACGTGACGCTGGATCCGTCGACGGGACCCTGGTCTCTGGTCGATCGAGCATTGGTTGCTACAGGTGAAGCCGGCGGTACAGGGTTGCCCGATCTCAAGGCCGTTGCCGTCACAAAAATCCTCCACCGTAAGCGACCTAATCTTGTGCCGATTTTCGACAGGAATATTTACCAGTTCTACCTGGGAGAAAAGCCAATTTCCGGCGCTTATAAGGACACCCCTCGTCGCTTATGGCCGCTCCTGCAAGCAGATCTGCGCCGTCAGAAGCAATGGGTCCAAGACCTCATCGCCCCCGTCCGTACGCCTGACGACAGACCGCTCAGCCTTCTTCGAGCGGCAGACATCATTATCTGGGAGCACACTGCCAGCGAAGCGACGCCTGATGGTGCTCTGCTGAGACTGGGGGCACGTTCGCCGTTGCGTGGGTGTACCCGGCGGGCGTCTTCTACCCTGCTGAATGGTGTCGTTACCTAGACGCAGGTGTCTGAGATGCAGCAAATCTGGGGTAGTGAGCGTCGCCGGACAGCGATCGGGCGGATGGCCTTGTCGGTGCCCGCGCGTCAGGCTTTGGCGGATCGCCAGTTGGTGGCTGAGCGGACGATCCTCGACTACGGCTGTGGCCGTGGCGACGACGTCAGAGCTTTGCAGCAACTGGACTGCCAGGTGGTGGGTTGGGATCCGTACTACCGCACCGATACGCAACTAGTCGCCACCGATGTGGTGCTGCTGACCTACGTGTTGAACGTGATCGAGGATCCGGCGGAGCGTCGGCAGACCTTGAAGCAGGCGTGGGAGCTGACCTCGACGCTGCTGGTTGTCTCAGCGCGCCTGACATGGGAGAAGTCGAAAGTTCACGGTGAGGGGTTCGGTGACGGGCTGCTGACGAGCCGGCAGACGTTCCAGCATCTGTATGCCACGAGTGAGCTGCGGGAGTACGTGGAGCAAGTGACCGGCGCGCGAGTGGTGGCGGCTGCGCCCGGGGTAATCTACGCGTTCCGGGACGAGGGTGCCCGGCTGAGCTATCTGGCACAGCGTGTGATCCCGGATGCCGCGTGGCTTGCTTCCGAGGACACTGCCTCGGCGGTGAGTGCGGTGGTGGACTTCTTCGAACGTCGGGGACGTGCGCCCCGTATTGAGGAGATGCCGCGGACCGTTGCAGAGCTGTTGGCTCATCTGCGGCCAGGCGAGGTCAAGCGCCTGCTGAGGGACGGTGCTGATGCTGAGCGGGCTGATGCGGGGGCTAAGCGATCGACGCTGAACACCTTGCTCTATTTGGCGGTGGAACTGTTCAACGGTCGGGGGCCGTTCGCGAGTCTGCCGGTGGGCTTGCAGCAGGACGTGCGTACGTTCTTCAGTTCCTACAAAGAGGCGTGTCAACGCGCTGATCGGCTGTTGTTCAAGCTCCGCGACGACGGCTATGTACGCAATGCCATGAATGCGTCTGCTGCGGGTAAGATAACACCGACGGCTCTGTATGTGCATCGACGCGCGCTGGGGCGAATCCCGACGGTGTTGCGTTTGTACGAGCACTGCGCATCGATCGCTGCTGGTCGCCCGGAACAGTGGACGGTGGCAAAGCTCAAGCATCAGGGGAGGGCAGTGTCTTGGCTGGACTACCCAGACTTTGACAAAGACCCGCATCCACGGATCTGGTCCTCCTACATGGTGGACCTGCAGACGCTTCAGACGTCCCATCTCTCCTATGAGAACTCGGCCAACCGCCCCCTGCTCCACCGCAAGCATGAGTTTCTGGCACCGGATGATCCGGACGTGCCGCGATACCGCCGGTTGACCGAGTCTGAAATGCGGGCCGGGCTGTATAAACGGCCGCACCTGATTGGGACCGAGAACGGCTGGGAAGCCGAGCTCGTCAGATGCGGCCGGCAACTGCGCGGGCACCGCCTGGTGCGTCGCACGGAGACGTAGGCTGATCAGCCTTCCTGAGGCTGCATGCGGGCAATGGTTTCGGCAATGGGAAGAGGGTCGAAGTCCCTCGCTTGCGGAGGGAACCAGGAAAACCGCAGCCCATTGGCAGCCACGTCATCGGGAAGGCCCATAGCCTGGAGCACGTGGCTAGGGGTGTAGGAGGCGCTGGTGCACGCCGAACCTGTTGCAATGGCGACCTGATCCTTGAGTCGGACAATCAAGGCTTCAGCGTTGAGCTGGTCGAAGGAGACATTGAGGATGTGCGGCACGGTGTGAGCCTGATCTCCGTTGACCCGGAAGCGTGTCTTGCCGAGCGCTTCCAAGATCTGCTCACGCATCGCTCGTGCCTCGCGCTCCCAGTTATCCCGGCTCTCGTGGAAGATCCGCGCGGCCTCGTGGAGGCCCATGATCAGCGGGACCGGCAGAGTTCCGGGACGCAGCTTCCTCTCCTGGCCACCGCCGAACATGATCGGCTCCAGTGGAGCCTTATCCCAGCCGCGACGTCGTGTGATGAGCGCTCCGACCCCCTTCGGTGCGCCGATCTTGTGGCCGCTGATGCTGATCAGGTCGATTGGCGCGGTCAGATCGCCGGCGATCTTGCCGTATCCCTGGGCGGCGTCCACGTGGAGGTAGGTCGGCGTGGACCGCAGGCGCTCGGCTAGCTCGGCGACCGGCTGGATGACTCCGGTCTCGTTGTTGACGTGCATCAGAGACACCGCGAGTGTGTCGGGGCGCACGTGCTCCATGACCTGCTCGACAGTGATTCGGCCTGACGCACCCGGCTCAAGAACGTCCACGGTGAAGCCGCGGGTTTCCGCGAGGTGCAACAGGGGCTCGAGGACGGCCTTGTGTTCGATGGCGGAGGTGATGATGTGCTTCTTGCCGGTCCGCTCGCCATGTGGAGCGAGGCCGAGCAGGGCGATGTTGTTGGACTCCGTCGCCCCGCTGGTGAAGATCACTTCCTCGGTCTTCGCGCCTACGGTGTCCGCGAGATAGGAACGGGCTTGCTGGACAGCCTTCTTGGCGCGGGCGCCGTATTCATGGGTGCGGCTGCCGGCGTTGCCGAAGTCCTCTGTCATCCAGTGCAGGACGACCTCGGCTACCCGGGGATCCACCCGTGTCGTCGCCGCAACATCCAGATACGCCACCACGGCGCTCACCCGCCTCTTTGCACGCTTCCACTACACGACGTACGTCAAGCGATTAACGTACACGGTGGACTCTCGGTGCGCGAAGTTGACACAGGGACCGCTAGCGCCGCCCCTGGAGGGTTTCCTCCTGGATGTGTCTGGCTGATTCGGTTGTGCCACCCCTGTGTAGTACGTCATCCCGCGTACCAGGGTACGTTGAGATGGAAGTGACGTACGTTTCTCGGGACACGTACGTACACGCTAGAGTGCACGGGTGCAGACTGAAGCGGCGAGCAAGACTGCGGGGCGGGCTGCCACGCGAGCGTCAACGGGCTTTGAATACACCTTTCCTGCGATCCGTGGAGTGCAGGCGGGGCGGGAGTTCTATGCGTCGATGTGCCCGCTGCGGCTCATCCCGAAGATCTTCCTCTTCGACGAAGATGATCTTTCCGCTGAGCTGAGAGCCCAGCGGGTGCTTAATAAGGGACGCCTGCCGGCGCTCGCTCGCTACATTCTGGACAATCCCGACGATTACGTCTTCAGTGCCCTGACCGCGTCCGTGGACGGGGATATGGCCTTCGAATGTCAGGGCGCAGAGGGTTCTGCGCACCGCACGGGGCAGTTGCGCATCCCCATGGATGCCCGCTTCCTGATCAACGACGGACAGCATCGCCGCGCCGCCATCGAGCTCGCGCTGAAGGAGAAGCCTGACCTCGGGGACGAGACCATCGCTGTCGTCTTCTTCCATGACACTGGCCTCTCTCGCTCCCAGCAGATGTTCGCCGACCTCAACCGGCATGCCGTCCGCCCGGCGCGCTCCATCGGGGTCCTGTACGACCACCGGGACCTCAACGCTCAGATCACGCGCGCCCTCACGGAACGCTCAGCCATCTTCAAGGGCTTTGTTGAGATGGAGAAGAGCACGCTCTCCGCTCGCTCGCGCAAGCTGTTCACTCTTAGCGCCCTGTATTACGGCAACCAGTCCCTCCTTCAAGGCCTCGACCTCAAGCAGGACGAGGCGATCAAGCTGACGCAGTCGTTCTGGGAAGCCGTGGACACGGCGCTGCCGGAGTGGGCGATGGTCCGCGGTAAGCAGCTTTCCGCCCAGGAGATGCGTCGGGACTTCATCCACAGCCACGGCATCGCCCTGCATGCGCTGGGCCGCGTTGGAAACGCGCTGTTGCGGGAGTCGGTCAAGGAGGCTGCATGGAAGAGGCGGTTGGTTCCGCTGACGGATGTGGACTGGACCCGGGGCAACATCGACTGGGAGGGGCGTGCCATCGTCGGCGGCCGCGTTTCCAAAAGCCATCAAAACGTGACATTGACCGTTAATTACCTGCGTAAGCATCTGGGCCTGGAGTTGAGCCCGGAAGAGCGGCGCGTGGAAGACGCATATCTGCGAGGCGAGGCATGACCACCATCCCCCTCAACCTCGGGCTTACCCCCGTACGTCGCAAGCCGTTCGGTGGACGCTCCCTGGAGGAGGTCGTCAACGAACTGACGGAGGAGATCCGGGAGCTCTACACCGCCGACCAGGTGCCCTGGGTCATCGGCTACAGCGGGGGTAAGGATTCCACTGCTGTCCTGCAGCTGGTGTGGATGGCTCTCAAGGGCCTGCCTGCCGAGCAACGCACCAAGGCTGTGCATGTCATTAGCACCGACACGCTTGTGGAGAACCCGGTCGTTGCCGCCTGGGTGTCCGCCTCGCTGGGCACCATGCAGGATGCGGCGCAGGCGCAGGGTCTGCCGGTCGAGCCGCACCGCCTGACTCCGGAGATCAAGGACACCTTTTGGGTGAACTTGCTTGGCCGGGGCTATCCCGCCCCGCGCCCGAAGTTCCGCTGGTGCACCGAACGTCTGAAGATTAAGCCGTCGAACGCCTTCATCCGCAGTGTGGTCGCCGCTCACGGCGAGGCGATTATGGTCCTGGGTATCCGTAAAACGGAGAGCCAAGCCCGCGCCCGCGCCATGGAAAAGCACGAGAAGCGCCGCGTCCGCGACCGCCTCTCACCCAACGCAAACCTGCCCAACTCCCTCGTCTACAGCCCCGTTGAGGACTGGACCAACGACGACGTGTGGGAGTTCCTGATGCAAAAGCCCAATCCCTGGGGCTACACCAATCAGGACCTGCTCACTATGTATCAGGGCGCTTCCAGTGATGGCGAATGCCCGCTCGTGGTCGACTCCACTACTCCTTCCTGTGGCTCAAGCCGTTTCGGCTGCTGGACCTGCACCCTCGTCGATGAGGACAAGTCCATGTCCGCCATGATCCAGAACGACGAGGAAAAGGAGTGGATGACCCCTCTGTTGGAGCTACGTAATAAGCTCGACGCCCCATTTGATGAATGGAAAGAGGGCGAGGAAATTCCGGCTGGCCGCAAGGTTGGCGATCCTAAGCCTGACAAGCCGGCTCGCGACTTCCGTCGGATGAACGGCAAGGTCATGCTGTTCAAGGACGACGCCATCCACGGGCCTTATCTGCAGTCCTTCCGCGAAGAGTGGTTGAAGGACCTGCTGGACGCCCAGACTTGGATCCGTGCCCATGCTCCGGAGCACGTGCAGAACATCGAGCTGATCACGCTTGAGGAACTGCACGAGATCCGCCGGATCTGGGTGTTCGACAAGCACGAGGTCGAAGACAGCCTGCCGCGGATCTACCAGGAGGCCACCGGCGAGTCCTTCCCGGGTGGCCCGCTCGACGAGCAACTCGTCATGGGGTCCGACGAGATGGACGTCCTCAAGCAGGTCTGCGATGGCGACGACCTGCATTACAACATGGTCCGCGAGCTCCTCGCCGTTGAGCGGAAGTACCGCACCATGGCGCGCCGTTCAGGCCTCTTCCAGGCACTCGAGCAGGCTGTGCAGAAGGGCTACTACGAAGACCACGAAGACGCCGTGGAATTCGCCACCCGCAAACAGAAGTGGCGAGACGACATCGCCGAGAACCTGACCTTCGACGACGAAAACGAACTCGATGCTCCTGCGTAAGATCACCCTCGAAGAATTCGGGGCGTACCGCGGAAAGCAGTCTCTCGACCTTACCCCCAAGAAGAACAAGCCGATCATCCTGATCGGCGGGTTGAACGGGTGCGGCAAGACGACTCTGCTCGACGCCATCCAGCTGGTGCTTTACGGCAACCGGGCGCGCTGCAGCGGTCGTGGCACCAAGGCCTACGAGACGTACCTGCGGGAGAGCATCAACCGCAAGGCCGACCCCAGCCGCGGTTCTGCCATCACCCTCGAATTCACCGTCATGACCGGTGGGCACGAGCACTACTACCGTCTCGTCCGCAGCTGGCACATCAGCGGTAAGACCCTCAAAGAGTTCCTCAACGTCTACGTCGACGAGACCTATGGCGAGCGGGTGAAAGCGCAGCGCAGCGCGGAGCCGGAAGGCAAGTTCAACCGCCTCCTCAGTGAGGGCTGGGCAGACCACGTCGAGTCGCTGCTGCCGTTGGAGATCGCCTCCCTCGCCTTCTTCGACGGCGAGAAGATTGAGTCGCTGGCCAACCCCGAACGGGCGGCGTCCGTCATCGAGTCGGCCGTGCACTCCCTGCTGGGCGTCAGCACCGTCCAGCAGCTGCGCAACGATCTTCTGGCCCTCCAGCGGCGCCAGAAGCTGTCCGAGGAGGAACAGCATCTCCTGGACAACATCCGTGCCCAGGAAGCCGAACGCGAAGCGGTGGTGTCCCAGTACGACATCGCGCACCAGGAACTGGCCCACTCCCGCAGCGAACTCGGCAAGGCGCAGCGCAAGCTGGACAGCCTGGAGAAGGCGTTCGCTGACGAGGGTGGCGATCTGTTCACCCGGCGCGTCGAGCTGGAAAACGACAGGAAGCAGGCCCTCGTCCGCCTGGCCCAGGTGCGCACGGAGCTCACGCAACTTGCAGCAGGACCCCTGCCGTTGTTGATGGTCGCACCGCTTCTCGACGACGTCCGGCAGCAAGCCAGAATCGAGCAGGAAGCCCAGCAGTCCGCCCAGGTCCTCGAGGTCCTCGAAGAGCGCGATCGGTGGCTGCTGGAGTTGATGCCCGACGCCACCCGAGCCGAGGTCCTCAAGCGGCTGGACGACGACCGCGCCGAGCGCGCCGCCAAGACGCAGCTGGCGGTGGATCTGCGCCTGCCGCACGACGCGCTGGCCCAGCTCACCGTCCTCGACGAACTGCTCCAGCGGGATACCCAGCGCTCCGCGCAGCTGCTTCATAGCGCCGCTGAACTGGCCGAGCATCTGGACCAGCTGGATCGGCAGCTTGCCGGCGTTCCCGCACAGGACAAGGTCGAAGCCCTCCAGGCGGCCCGGGGCGAGCAGATCGTAGAGGTAACCCGCTGTGAGACGACTCGCGACCGTGCCACAGCCAAGCTTGAGGACCTCAAGCGGCGCCGTGAACACGTCACCACGCTGCTGGAGCGTGCGCACAAAGAGTTCGTCCGCACCAAGGTGAAGGCGGAAGAAGTCGAGCGGGTGATCAAGTACTCGGAGAAGGCCCGCGACACTCTCGAGCGTTTCGGCTCCGCGCTCCTTGAGCGGCACATCAGTCGGCTCGAAGTGGCCGTTCTGCAGAGCTTCAAGGTCCTCATGCGCAAGCAGGGTCTCGTGCGCGACCTGCGCATCGATACCGACAAGTTCATCCTCACCCTGGCTGACGCCGATGGCGAGGCCATCGATCCGGCGCGTCTGAGTGCGGGTGAGCGCCAGCTTCTGGCTGTCTCGCTGCTCTGGGGTTTGATGCGCGTCGCCGGCAACCGGCTGCCCAGCGTCATCGACACCCCTCTGGGCCGTCTCGACAGCCGTCACCGCGAGCACCTCGTCGACCGCTACTTCCCCAACGCCAGCGACCAGGTTCTCCTGCTGTCCACCGACGAGGAGATCGACGAGTATCTGCTGGGCCGCTTGGAGAAGTCCGTCGCCCACACCTACACGCTCGTCCACGACGACACCGAATTCACCACCGCCGTCGTCGAAGGCTACTGGTGGAGTGCAGGAGCCTCGCATGCCGGTTGACCACGTCCGTCTGTCTCAGCCGGCCAAGGATCGGCTGTCCTACCTCAAGCGCACCACCGGCGTCACTCAGTGGAACGTGCTGTGCCGCTGGGCGCTGCTGCTGTCGCTGAGGGACCCTTCCACCCCGCTGGTGAAGGACATCGTCACTGACTCCAACGTTGAGATGAGCTGGAGGACCTTCGCCGGCCAGTACGGCGACCTCTACCTGGCCCTGCTCAAGCAGCGCTGTGTCGCCATCGGTGAGGAGCCCAATGACGAGAACATCCAGCGCGTCCTGACCGTCCACGTGCACCGCGGCATCGGCTACCTCGGTGCCGACAAGCAGATGGCCACGGTCGAAGGAATGGTCGGCGCCGTCGTGCCCACCTGACGCTTTCACCCACCCCCCGCGCTTGCCGAGGGCGCACAATCGCCCCGCCCTGGCACGCCCCAAAGTCTGTCCTCAAAGAGAGGACAGACCCGTATCCCCCACGCTGTCGGGCATGCGACCCCTCGCATGCCCGACAGCTGCATGTCCGGCGAGCCGCACCTTCCTGGTGGCCTCCGCATCATCCTTCGCCCGGCGCAGTCACAGCAGGGAGAAGACGTTGCCCGACCCACGGACACGGCGCCGACGCCACCGGGACCGCCCTGCTTTGCCGTGAGCTTGCTCCAGCGGGCAGCTCATGCAGGCGGCGAAGCTGCCCGTGAATACCGGTTGCTTAGCCCCTTTTTCGGTCCCCGAGCGCGTCATCGGCTCCGTGCAGGCACCGAGGGGGCTGCACGCACATGGCGCTCCGTCCGTGTCACCTATTGGCCCACCGGGAGTCATCCATGCGACGGGATGGCGTCAGCCCCACATAGAGAACACGCCGGTATGCCACGTCTTGGAAGCCCAGGTCATTGAGGGTGATCCCCCAGCGGCGCCGTTCACATCCCGAGCGCCCGGTGCGCAGGAGGTCCCGGTTCAGCCTCTGGGGGGATGCTGTTGAACCGTGATACATCGAAGAGAAGACGCCCACCTGCACGTTCCGCTACGATGCCGGGCAGAAAGTGGACGCCCCCCACCGCCACGTTCCCCTTACCGAGACGCAAAGTACGGAGCAAAGCGTGACGTTGCCCGCGCTGGCTCGTCGCACCAGCGACGGTACGTCGCCTTCGGTGATTGGCACGAGCGAAAGGGCAGGGCTCAACTCTCCATGCTGCACCACACACCGGCGGATCGAGCCGCCGAGAGGGCGTGCGCGCCGCCTTCCATGCATCCCGTACCCGGCGATGACGGTGGCCCTGTAGGGGCGGCACAGGCCGGCCAGCAGGGCGCCCTCAGGTTGTGTGCTGCCTCGTGGGCGTGGTTTTGACCTCCGCCTGCGCTGTAGCAGCCCGGCTGCCCACGCCCAGCCACCCCGAACATGGCCGGCACATGCTAGCGCGGTGCGATAAGCACGGTCTACCGCCATCGCACTCGCGTCGTTGCCTCACAGTAGGCGACAACCCACCCCGCATACCAAGGCTAAGGGGAGCCGGACCCTGGCCCGTTGAGGAGCTCGGCGATGTAACGGACTATCGGGGCGGGGGGATTTACCGCATGCGAAGCCTAGGGGTGATCTCTTCCTGCGATGAAAATCGCGGGTTTATTGAAAATGAAGGTCGACTTGCCGGTCCGCTGATCTGCCGTCCGGGCGGATTTCGTATTCGGTATGGCAGTAAAGTAACCATGGTGGGAGCATAAGTGTCAGCATTTCCAGCGGAGTCGTCGCAGCATGTTGACACATGGATTGATGTTCTTCCGTGGGTCGAGTATCTCCGTGCGCCAGACCTTATCGACCTCCAGCGACTCGGGGGACCCGTCCATTGGTGGGGAAAGGAAAGTCCGGCGCAGACGTCGATGAGACGGGCTTCCATGGAAGAAGTCTTTGACCTGCTGGGCAGCATTCTGCTATCTAGCAGGAACCTCGTAGAAGAAGAGTGCAAAACACTATTTCCGACTTTGGATGCCTCCACTGTCATTGAAGACCTCGATCTGGGAAATAGGGGTGCTGCCGCAACATTGGCGGAGTCCGGAATTCTCGCGCTGGGCGATATGCGGAACATGACACCGCATGATCTCAATTTGCTCCTTCCCCTGACGCGGGATGAGGTAGCCGCCCTCCTGAGCGTTGTGATGCGTGCGGTCGCCCTGCCGAACGAGACCTCGCACGCCATGGCAGTAACACAGTGGTTCAGTGAGCTGAACAGCGAAGAGCAAAGCCTGCTGCTCCTGTATCGATGTGCCCCAGAACCTCAGGAATTGTCCACGCTGGCAACGCAGCAACGCATGCCGTTGGAGCGCTTGCAGGAACTCTGTGACGAGCTACCCCATCGCCTCGACGCCGCCATGGCAACATCCTCCGCTTTGCGGGCAGCTGTGGCAGATTTCGACCATGTCACCTATGCGCCGACACCTGTGGCACAGCTCCAGCAGCGCCGCCCGTGGCTTTTCAGCTGCTTGCTGGACAGCGATGTGAGTTTCGTGTCGCTGCTGTCCTTCTTGCGTCATGCCGAAGTGCAGGAACAATGGATATGCCGCCCTAATATGCTTGAGCAAGTGAAAAAAACGCTGCACATCCTTGATTTTGAAAAGGATGAGGTGATGGCGCTCTCCGTTGCGCGGAGAATATTGAGTCAGCAGGGATGGGTTGCGTCATACATCGATGCTTGGCTCGATTTTTGCGGAATTTCTTCCCGATCGGGTCAGCTGCACTTCAGTGGCATGTCCATCACCCCCAAGATGGGTGATCTTCTGCGGCAGGACGCCCAGTCGGTGACAACTGATCACCCGGCAGTTGCGAAGAATCTCGACGGTGCACCACAGCCGGGCATGCACGATCACGACGGGGAGTCGGAGTCGCCTACTTCGGCTAGCCGTACCCCAGCGCAGGCGGATGCCGTCACTATTCGAGCATGGGCACGCAGCAATGGTTTTGTCATAGCAGAGCGCGGACGTATTTCGCAGGTTGTTCAAGACGCCTATGCTGCGGCACTCGGCGACATGTTGCCTGCTGCCTCTTCGCGGGAGACGCCACCGCTGCCCCTCACCCGTACTGATCCCTCCCGTTCACTGGATAACGAGCTTGCCGAAGAGTTCGCGTTGCTCGCTGGTCTGATGAACCCCGATGAGCAGGGCGTGACATTTGGTTTTCTCTTGCGATTCGGAGAAGAACTTCCGCCGCAGGCACAGGCTATTGTCCACCGTATCCTGAACGCCACGCTGGGGGAAAACGGGTGGATCACGGATGCGGAAGAAGTCCCGCAGGCTAGCGATAGTGCCGCCCCTGCACAGAAAACGCTTAAGCAGCGTGCTTGGGTCGTGCTCCAGGAAGCGGACCATCCACTCTCGACCGGCGAACTCACCTCACGCATGGGCGACGCTGTAAATGAGCGATCCCTGAAGGCGCAACTTGCTGCTGACCTGCGCTTTACGCGCAGTGATATCGACTCCTGGGCGCTTTCCGAATGGCAATTGCGCCCTTACACCAGTGTGCGTGAACTGGTGGAAGAAGAAGTCGATAAGGCGGGCGGCAGCATAGAAAGTGACGAGCTCGTGAAGGCGCTGACACAAGCCTTCTCCATCAAAGAGTCCACCCTGCGACAGGTGGTCTCCTCCGCTCCCTTCACTGCTCGCGGGGGACGAGTGCAACGCCTCACCGACCTTGAGAGCAAGGGGGAACAACGCGACACGCATGGGGCCGACGAGCCCACCGATAAAACGGTGGGTGTTCAGCTTGCTCGGGATCTCGGATTGGACTTCTAGTGCACGCTCTTGAAGCTCTCCGGCACGCCGATCTCGGGGGAGAATACCGTAGCGATCGCGGCAACGTTGTCGATGAGTTCTACGTCCCGGCTCTGCGGGCATCAACCGCGTACGACCGTGCTGTCGGGTATTTCACGGCTTCTGTCCTGGCCGTCATTGGCGAGGGCATAGAAGAATTCACCCGGCGCGCCGGGACGATGCGCATCGTGGCCTCGCCCTATCTTCTCGCCGAAGACATCACCGAGATCGAAGCCGGCTACGAACTTCGCGCCGTCCTGGAGAAGGCTGCTCTACGCGACCTGGAGCGTGCGACGGAAGACGCCAGGGCGGTGCGCGGACTAGGCAAGCTCGGCGTGCTCATCGCCGAGGGGCGACTGGACGTGAAGCTCGCCTACGTCACGGCAGGCAGCCGGGTCGGCATGTATCACGAGAAGATCGGCGTCTTCCGCGACGACCACGACCTCGTCGCGTTCAAAGGCAGCGCGAATGAGACTCTGTCTGGCCTGGTTGGCAACTTCGAATCCATCGAGGTCTTCCGTAGCTGGGACGACCGAGACCGTGAACGGGCTTTGCGTATCAGCAAAGACTTCGATGACCTGTGGCATGACAGGACGCCACTGCTGCGTGTCATGCCCTTCACCGATGCCGCCAAGCAGATCATCGAGCGCAGCACCCGCGCTGCAGTCGACCCTAGCGACGACACAGCGATCCCCCCGTCCGGTGCGCCGATCACTATCGCGCGCGAAGACCTCGCCGGCATGTTGACCATCCCTCCGCTGTTGGAAGTGCGCGACTACCAAAAGCGAGCCGTCACCCAGTGGTTCGCGCAGCGAGGCCGCGGCATCCTGCGCATGGCGACCGGCACAGGCAAGACTCTCACCGCCCTGTCCGCGGCCGCGCAGGTGACCAAGATGCTCCACAAGGTCGGCGAACCACTGCTCACCGTCGTGATCGCCCCCTACCAGCACCTGGTCGACCAGTGGGCGAAAGACATCGAGTGGTTCGGCGTGCACCCCCTGCGCGCCTACGAGTCGACCGCCGCATGGTTCCCCCACGCCTCCCAACTGCTGGATGCGCTAGCGCTGCATACCACCCGCGGCGGCGTCATCATCACCACGAACAAAACCTTCGGCGAGACCGCTTTCCAAAGCATCCTTCAGCGCTATCGCGGCCAGCTCCTCCTCATCGCCGACGAGGCACACAACCTCGGCGCCCGGCACATCCGCTCCAAGCTGCCTGACAGCGCGCAGTTTCGCCTCGGGCTGTCAGCCACCCCGGAACGCTGGTTTGACGACGAAGGCACCGCCGCACTCACCGACTACTTCGGCCCGGTGGTGTTCGAGCTCGGACTCGGCGACGCCATCAAAGCCGGCGCACTGTGCCGCTACACCTATAAGCCCGTGATCGTGGAACTGAATGCCGACGAGACCGACCTCTACATAGAGATCACCGAAAAGATCGGCAAGCTGTTCGCGATGCAGCAGTTCTCCGAACAAGCCGACGACAACAGCCCTCTGGGCCACCTGCTGCGCAAACGGGCCAACCTGCTCGGTCATGCCCGCGCCAAACTTCCCGCGCTGCGACGGGAGATCAGCCAACGCAGGGAGGAGTGGTATCAGCTGCTGTACTGCGCAGAGGGACAGCACCCCTTGTCCTACGAAGACGGTGCCGCGGCAGAGCCAGCGCAGATCGATCAAGTACTGGATCTCGTCGGCAATCACTTGCACATGCCCGCCGCTCGCTACACCGCCGAGACCAAACGGCCCGAGCGTCGCCAGGTCTTGCAGCGGTTCACCGACCGCAAGCTGCAAGTCATCGCCTCCATGCGCTGCCTGGACGAAGGTGTCGACGTGCCCGCCGCCCGCACCGCATACCTGCTGGCCAGTTCCTCCAACCCCCGGCAGTTCATTCAACGCCGCGGCCGAGTGCTGCGACAGGCACCGGGCAAGACCATGGCCGACATCGTCGACTTCATCGTGGTGCCCCCGACCAACATGCCCGACCTGCAGGACCGCACCGAACGCAGCATGGTGGCCCGCGAGCTGGCCCGCGTGACGGAGTTCGCACAACTGGCGGACAACGAAGCCGAGACCCTCGACCTCCTTCGTCCGCTGCGCCTGCGATATGGCCTGCTCGACACTTGATCCACTGCATCACCAAACGGAGTAGACGTGAGCGAGAAGAAAACTGCGCAGGACGTGCTGAGTCAGCTGTCGCCTGAGGGCGTCAAACTCGCCAGGCGCGTCATCGAGTTGGAGCGTGAAAACTTGCACATCAGAAGTTCCACCACCGTGGTCAACGAGATCGTGGCGGCCGTGAAGGGACTGATCAAGTGAAGCTCCTGAGGCTGACGCTGGACAACTTCCGTGCGTTCTACGGCCGTCAGACGCTGGATCTCGCCGTCAACGATTCCAAGCCGGCGGTGCTGATCTTCGGCAATAACGGTGCGGGAAAGACCACCCTCCTCAACGCCTTCGCCTGGGCGTTGTACGGAAAGTTCTCCGCCGACGTCGAGCAACAGCAGCGCGTCATCCATGACCACAAATGGGCGGAAACCCCGCATGGCACCCCAGTCAGCGCCTCGGTGGAGCTGAAATTCGAACACGCAGGGGTGATCTTCACCGTGTTGCGTGAGGTGGCCACCGTCAAGAACACCGACGAGCAGATAGCTGTCGCAGCCAAGCTCACCCTGAACGAGATAAAAAACGGCGAGAGCAAGCCCGTAGCCAACGGTCAGGACCGCATCGAGAAGATCCTCCCTGAAGGCTTGCGCCGCTTCTTCTTCTTCAACGGTGAGCGGATGGAGAAGATGTTCACCGGCGAGGAGAACAACGACGAGGTCAAACGCGCCATCAAGACCCTGATGGATCTTGAACCGATGGAGCGTGCGATCACCGAGCACCTTCCCGCAGCCGCACGACGCCTCGCCAAGGAGATCGACAAGGGTGGCGACAGCCGCCTCCAGCAGCTGCGTGATCAACAAGAAGGACTCGAACGGCAGCGCGATGACGCTGACCGGCGTGCGAAGAAAGTCTCCCGCGACATCAGCAGCTACGAGAGCGAAGTCCGGGAGATGGAAAGAGCGCTGCGCAGCCACTCGGAGTCCAAGCCTCTACAGAACGCCCGAAAGAAACTCGAATGGAAAATCAACGAGATGGGCGGGCAACTGCAGGACCGGTACGCACGCAAGCGTGAGGTCCTCTCCAAAGGAGGCTTCCTCGCCTTCACATCGCACATCGACGAAACCGTGATCGGGCTGGCAGAGGGCATGCGCGAGCGCCGCCAATTGCCCGCTGGAATCCAACGCGACTTCATCGAGGGCCTCCTCGACGAAGGCACGTGCATGTGCGGCACTCCCGTTCCCCAAGGGAGCTCGGCATATCAAGAGTTGGATAAACGTCGCTACAACGCCGGTCTTGCCGATGTGGAAGCCCGCTGGATGTATGTCAGTGGACAGATGAAGCACCTCAGCGAGGCACGTCAAAATCTCCTCGACGACCTGCGGCAGGCCACATTCGAGATTCAAAACTGCCAGGACGAGATCAAGAGCCTGGAGGAAGAAAAGAGCGAGGTCGACCGCCAGCTGCAAGGCGTCAACATCGAAGACGTACAGCGCCTCGAGCAGCGGCGCAAGGAATACGACGAAAAACGCATCGACGGACTCGCAGAGCATCGTCGACTGGAAGAGCGCCGAGTAGAGTTCGAAGCCGAGATCGACAAGATGAAGAGACTCTTCAAGTCCGCGCAGGCAGCGGACGATGCATCCCGAAAGGTGCAGCGACAGGTCAATCTCGTCAACGAGGTGCTGGACACCTTCCGCGAGGCACTGGAACTGAAGACCGAAGAGGTCCGCGAACAGCTCGATGCGAAGCTCAAGGAGGTCTTCTCAAGGATCTTCATCAAGTCCTACGAGCCCAAACTGACGGACTCCTTCGAGCTGTTGCTGAAGTCACCCGCCGGCATTGCTATCCGCAGCACGGGCGAAAACCAGGTCCTGGGCTTGTCTTTCGTCGGCGCAGTCTCGGAGATTGCCAAGCAGATCCACCAGCGCAAGGCCAAAGACAGCGAAGACATCATCGGCGAGGGAGGCATCTACCCCGTCGTCATGGATGCCCCCTTCGGCAGCCTGGACTTCACGTATCAAGAAGAAATCTCGCAAGCACTGCCGAAGCTCACCTCACAGATCGTCACCCTGCTCTCAAACTCCCAGGCGAGTGGCAAAGTGATGGAAAACCTGCAAGGGGCAGCCACCCGCATGTACGTGCTGCGCACGGTCACCCCCAACACCAACGCCGCGCAAGAGACCATCGAGATCAACAACCGGGCCGTCGCCTACGTCACGCACGGCGATTTCGAGCACACCATCTTGGAAGAGGTGGCCTTCTGATGGCATACGAAGACCGTTTCCGCAGGCCAGCCGCTCATGAGGACCTTGTCTCGGCATTGTCCGGCAAAGAGGGCCCTTTCAACGCCATGGTGGACGTGCTCATGTTCGCTGCCGTGCTAGGCCGTAACAAGGGCAAGCGAGATTCCTTTGATAAACCTGGCGAGCCCATTCGTCTGGCGCTGATCGAAGGCCGCCAATACGGCGATGTACTCGTCGACATGATCGCAGTGGCCGATGAACCAGACGATCCGAAGATCCTCGCCGATGAGCGCCAGCCCGACCGGGTCAAGATCTTTGAAGAGTATGCTAACGGCGGACTGAATTATATCCAAGGCGAGATCAACGCCAGCGGTGGGCACGACTACGTCTCCATCATTAGCACGCTGGTCATGGAAGCCCTCACCGCGCCCGACGAGCGGCAAAACGACGTCTCCGAGCTGATGCAAGCCGCGGACCTGGACTGGTAACAGCAACAGAGGATCCCGGCACGGCGCTGACGCTGCTGTGCCGGGCGTCTCCTCCTGGCCGAATCCGTCCCCTTGTCCAAAATTCCCTGGTCCATGCGTTCAGACAGTTCCGGCGTGATCGCTGAACCGATAGAATGACGTCCCGTCAGGAAGCGGAGTGCAGGTGGCCTACAGCCTCTTTGGCGTGAATTGCATCATCCAGGATGGCTATCCAGTAGGCCGAAACGAACTTCGCTTACCCGACGATGTATCAGGAGTCCTGCAGCTGTTGATCCGCAAGGGGGAGGAAACGCCGTGGTGACGATTCGTCGCGCGTACGACGCTTTTCGCACGTTTCAGACTTCAGACAGCAAGCCGTTGATTCTCTTCTCTGCTCCTGCCGTGGAGATCGAGAAGTGGTCGGGTGTTCCCGAACGGCGACGCCTCGCCGGAGAGGAAACCGCAGGGTTCCAGCGTGAACAAGACCCCGCCAGGGTCCGAGAACTAGCAAAATTCTTCAAGGATGACCGTAACGTAGCCCAAAATCCGCTCTTGGGAGCCTTGCAAGACGCAACGAAGGTGCATTTTAAAGAGAAGACCCCTGGCTCCCCCTTCGGACGCCTAGAGATCGAGTATGAAGACTACTCGAAAGTGCCACTCCGTGACTTGCTGCAGAGACTGACTGAAAGACTTGAAGAGCGCGTCGGCGCACTTAATGACAGCATCGTTGACGAGAGGAAAGTTGCTCTGTTGCTCGAGCGAGAATCTGAGCGGGCAGAGCCGTCCGGTCTCGCAGAGGACGAACAGATAGAAGAGGTTTCCAACGACGATAGGGACGAGGTCATTGCGGACAATGAAGGCGGAGATGTAAACACGGCACTGCTCGCTGAAGAAACGCACCTAGTGGACTTCTATGTCGAACTGAAAGCGCGGATGCGTGTTTTGCAGCATCTAGGGGTTGACGACGCCGACGAGATCCAAGGTTTCACCAAAGCTGCGCTATTGGGATACCTTAAGCCCGTCGTCCTCGTCGACGGACAACACAGGCTCAGAGGGGCCGTCCTCTCTGCTGAGCAACTGGCGGACACCCCGGCAGCTGAGGAAGCAGTCATGGAATCAGTTCAAGCAGGACTGGATCCTGGCGAGGCGGAGAAGCAGGTACTGCTGAAAAAGAGCCGCCACCTTCCCGTCTCACTGCTGATGGACAGCAGTCCGAGCGAGCATGTGTTTCAATTCGTGATCGTAAACCAGAAAGCAGTACTCATGGGGTCAGCCCTGCTGGGAACGATCATCTCGACCAGTCTCGGTCGAGAAGAATTGCAATCAGTTCGGGAGCGGCTTAAGGGAGCCGGCATTCAGCTCGAGGACTCCCAGGCCATTGCTTATCTAACTCGCGCTGAGGACAGCCCGTTTCGCGGGCTTGTGCAGACCGGTGTCGACGGGGACCGGCCGGACCTGCTCAAATGGAGCGTGCTGCAGAGCCTGGTCACTATTTTCCGCAAACTGCAGGGTGGCCGCCCCTACCACGAGAGGACGGATTACGCTCGAGCTTGGCGGTTGGAGTACTTCCCTAACTGCGGACTGGCTTCGGGTGACACGCTCGACGAGAAACTCGCAGACTGGTCACGCCCAGACGGACCGTGGAGAGAGATCTTTGTTCGTTTCTATGTCCACGTGCGCGACTATTTTGGCGACACGCAGGATCTAGATACCTACAACGCATGGGGTAGCACTGGGAATAGTAACCTCTTCAATAAAATTTCACTTACCATCCTGGCGTGCGACTATTTTGACTTCATCTACACTCAAGGCGAAGCCCTCGAGACCACGGATGACTTTGATCGCACCTTGCAGAGGTGGCTGAAGGACGGCCGTGTAAGCCCCTCCTACTTCAATCGTGACTGGCGTCTCGAAAAAACGAAAAAAGACCAATTGATCGTGAAGCGTCTGTGGTCTCAAAACTGGCATGAGTATCGGAAAGTGCCGGCCAACGGTCTTCCGCGGAAGTTCAAGCCGTAGCCGATGGATACTCAACCGATTGAGAATTTCTACAAGGTGCTCGACGGCGCGCTTAGTCGTAGATGGTCGGAGAGTCACCTCAGGGAAGTTGCTGAACTGACTGCCCCTTCGGGGCTTCTGGGAAGAAACGAATGGATTCTGCGCGCTGACTACTCGATGACGGTGGGTCGCTGGTTTATAGAAGGGCTCGTCGATCTCGGCAGATATGCTCGCAATACGGAGAGTATTGGCTATCTGTTCCGTGAAATATGCCAACGCTTGCAGGAAATGGATCCGCAAGCTCCGCAGGATGAACTGAACCAGATAGCTCGTCGGCTCACATCCTTCGCGTGGCGTGATATCAAGGCAAGGAGAGCCGCGGGGCGCGAGCGTATCGATAACGGCTTGCGTAATGCTGTCTGGTTCAAGAACGATCCCGTGCAACGTTGTTATTTGTGCGGGTATAAGTTTTGCCCACAGGCGCGGGATCTTTTCCTACGTCGAACGAAGGATCCGATCGAACCGCACAAATTGGTTGACTTCACGCGGCCGCGTGGCATCAAGTCCAGACACCTAAGAGTCGAACTGGACCACGTTATCCCGGTAGCCGAGGGTGGCGCCACCGACGAGGACAATCTCAAACTGGCATGTGGCTGGTGCAACGTGGTTAAGAGCAGCTTGTGGAGCGTCTATGACGCCAAAGCGTGGTCGAGCGGCGTCATTAATCATCCGTCACTGGGGGTTATATCGGTCCCGCAACCGTTCTGGACACTGCGTGTAGTTGCCACACGGGCACGCTGCGAAGCTCCAGTAGGTTGCGGTGCACGGTTGACCAGCCACGAACTCTTTGCCGCGCCACGCAATATCGCCGGAGCCCTAACACCCACCAACCTTATGGTGGTCTGTCGGGAACACGATCTGTGGGCTGGTCATCGCCTCGTCAGCCCACGATTGCTCCCGGGGTAGAAGTAGAGATCAACGCTGCCTGGAAACACAAACACGGCGCAAGCTCGCAGGTATGTAGAGCATCGCATGCGGGGCGTTGATGGACGGCGACGGGCTAGGTCGCAATGCAACTTGTCGGTCTTGGCCCCACGAGGTCGGCGGAGCGGATTTGGGGTGGTGCTGCTTTGGCGCGAGTGATCATGGCCCCGTAAGCTTCCGGCGTGTCGGGTAGTCTGTGGACCTGACCGCTAAAGCACGACGTTGGGGCCATGATCTTCGAGGCTCGCGCCAAAGTGGCTCCGTAAAGCTGTGGAGCCGACCGCCTCAGCCACGACGTACTGATTCTCTGACGGTAGGCGGCTGGTTGCTCTGCGCGGCACGGGCGTCGGCCGGGCTGGAGCGGGGCGGAGACAGGAGCGCAAGCCTGGCCGCGCGCGGTGAGCGGAGCGAGCCGCCTTGATGGAGCCCTCGACGCAATCGAAACGAGCACAGTCTTCTTGCTACTGATCGAGGGAAACCCAGATGTCGAAGGCGCGCTGGGCTTCTTCTAGCAACTGCGCGAGCTTTGGGAACTCGTCATCGATCATTTCCCAGTCGCAGATCAAGCAGCCGTCGATGAGGGCCGTCCAAGCGGTGACAAAGTGTTTGAGGCAGTGTCGGATGTGCTCTTGGTAAGCAAGTACGTGACGGACTTGGCGCTGGCGGCGTTTCGCCTCGATCTCGTTCTGGTTCGGAGGCAGGCGTCGCACGAACGGCGATGGAATTGGTTCAGGGCCGTGATCTTCACTGAGAACCCCTGTTCCGCGATGGTGCAGCTCTGTTGTCTGGAGGATCAAGTCCTGGAAGTCGCTCCGCTTGGCGGTAGTCACTTCTCGGGCGAATGCCTGCATGATCCAGGCCCAGTCGGCTGCGTATCGCGGCTCTGAGCCGTGCCAGAAGGTTGTGCGCGTATGGAGAGCGCGGACCTCATCACCGGTTCTGCGCAACCGGGAGTGCATGATTTCCCACTTCTGGTACAAGCTATCGACGCTCTCGCGGTCGTCCTCGTCGTGTTCGTGATCAACGATCACGTCTACCCCCTCGTTGCTCGTGAGTCGAGGGCTGGAAGCGTACTGGTGGTGCGTCATACGACTCCCAGGGTCCCCAGCCGTCGGCGGCAGCGCCGGCTGGATACTGCGATTCGCACAGCGAGTAAAGCGCTGCTGTAGGCATGGTGGAGTCGAGGCCAGGCTGTCATGCCGAAGACTCAAGAAGCCGCGGGTGGCGTGACGGCGCGGCGGGGGCATGTTGTCAGTGCTGTTGTTCTGGGATGGAGTCGCGATCACCCCAGGGAGGGCGAGTGACCTGCGACGATGCTTCAAGATCCCGTCCACGCCTCGTCCATAGACCCTGACATGGAGCGGCTTCGGGCTGCATCCTCCTGCACATACGCGAAGACCCCGGCCTCAGCGTTTCCGCTGGTGACGGGTCCTTGGGCACCTAATTCAAGGTGCCCCCGGCAGGATTCGAACCTGCGTACACGGCTGCGGAGGGCACTGCCCCTCGTACGATCATTGCCCACCTGACCTGTGGAAACGGCTTCGCCTGATCGTGTGTGGGTGAATCTCATACGCCACTCACACGAAGTGTCGACAGCGCTGCAATCAGGAGCTGGTCGAGGTGTTGATCGGCGAGGGCTGGACGATCTTCCACGACCTGGGCCTTGCCGACGCCCGCCGGGCCGTGCACGTGGAACAGGAACCGGTGGCGGTCGTCGTCCACGGGCAGGTCGAAGTTCTCCCGGAACGCCCGCAGCTCCTCGCGTCTGCCCACGAAGCCCGCCCGCCGCCTGCGCCGGATCAGCTCCTGCATCGACATCCTCGCCCGCGCCATCCCGTCCCTCCCCTGGCCTCGCTCCGCGGGCCAGTGTCGCGCGCCTGGGCGGTCGCGAGGTGAACGGCCGCCGTACTCGATGGAACGTCCGCATCTCGCAACGGAGTTCCTGCGGTGTACAACCTTCACTCGAAGTGGTCCGTCTCCCGGTACGTCACACACGTTCCGCACAGGAGGCACAGTGCCCCGCCGCACTCTCACCGCCGCGATCGCCGTCACCGCGCTCGCGACCCCCCTCGCGCTCTTCGCCACCTCCGGCACGGCGTCGGCCGCGCCCGTGCCGCCCCGCACGCCGATGACCGACTTCAACCACGACGGACACGCCGACCTCGCGGTCGCGGCGCCCTTCGGCACCGTCGGCGGTGTGGAGAAGGCCGGTTACATCTCGGTCGTGTACGGCACCGCCTCCGGGCCCGGAACGGCGCGCCACCAGATGATCAGCCGGGCCACGCCCGGCGTCCCCGGCGACCTCCAGGGCACGTTCGCCTTCGGTGTCCAGACGCTCCCCGGTGACCTCGACGGCGACTCGTACACCGACCTGCTCGTGGCGAGCGGCGGCGACGACGGCGAGCCGACCGTGCTCTGGGGCTCCAAGGACGGCCTTACCGGCCAGAACACCGTTCTGCCGTACCGGTACTCCGAGTTCGCCCTCGGTGACTTCAACGGCGACGGCAAGCGCGACCTCGTCGTGAACTCCGACCCGAGCGACGACCCGGACGTCTCCGGGATGACGATCCAGTACGGCCCGTTCACCCGCGACGGCAAGACGCGCACCCAGGACAGCATCACCACGGACGACGGCCCCTCGGGTCTGCGCTCCTTCATCACCGGTGACCTCACGGGCGACGGTGTCGACGACATCGTCACCACGCACGGCTTCGAGGAGATGCAGCACGAGGCCCGCTTCTGGAAGGGGTCGAGGACCGGCGTCGGCCACACCTCCAAGGCCCTCGGCACGGCGTACAGCGGCACCGTCGGCGATGTCGACGGCGACGGCTACGGCGACCTGATCACCCGCGACATCGGCTCCGTCACCGAGGTCATCGACTCCGCCCCGGGCAGCATCACCATCCAGTACGGCGGCTCCACCGGGCCGAGCAACACGCGCAAGAAGGTCATCACCCAGGCCACCGCGGGGGTTCCCGGGGCGAGCGAGGCGAACGACGCCTTCGGCGCGTCCCTCAGCGCCGGTGACGTGAACGGCGACGGCAAGGCGGAGGTCGCGGTCGGCGTTCCCGGCGAGAGCCTCGACGCCGCCACCGGTACCGGCGCGGTGATCCTGCTCAAGGGCGCGTCCAAGGCCGTCGGCGGCATGACCGGCAAGGGTGCGATCGCCTACAACCAGTCCACTGCGGGCGTGCCCGGCGTCTCCGAGTCGGGCGACGACTTCGGCCGCCAGGTGAGCCTCTCCGACCTGAACAAGGACGGCAAGGCGGACCTGACCGCGACGGCCCCCGGCGAGGACGGTGCCTTCGCCGACTCGGGCGCCCTGTGGAACCTCTACGGCTCCGCGAGCGGCCTGACCACGACGGGCGCCGGCACGCTCAGCCCCGTGAAGCTCGGCGCCCCCGAGAAGGACGCCAAGTTCGGCCACACGCTCGGCGGCTGACCCCCTCCCCCTCTCTCGCCTTCTGTTTTTCCTGTCTTTCTCTGTCTTTCTCTCTTCTGGAGGATCAGTGCGACGCTCCCTCACGGCCGCCCTCGCGGTCACCACGCTCGCCACTCCCCTCGTGCTCGTCGCCGCCGCCGGCCCGGCCTCGGCCGCGCCAGTGCCGCCGCGCACGCCGCTCGTCGACTTCAACCACGACGGGTACGCCGACCTCGTGTTCTCCGCGGTCGGCGGCTACGAGGGCACGACGCCCGGCCAGGTGACGGTCGTCTACGGCTCCGCGTCGGGCCCCGACACCGCGCACGCCAAGACCTTCGGCCGCGCCACCCCTGGCGTGCCCGGCGACCCGGAGAGCGGCGGACGCTTCGGCCAGGAGACGGCCGCCGCCGACCTCGACGGCGACCGGTACACCGACCTCGTCGTCAACGGCTACGACGGCAAGGCCGTGGTCCTGTGGGGCTCCGCCGCCGGCCTGTCCGGCCAGGGCAGCGCCGAGCTGCCCTGGAACGGCGGGCACGTCACCGCCGGCGACTTCAACGGCGACGGCAAGCGCGACCTGGTCACGGTGGACTTCCCGCGCAGCGACGACCCCGACAACGACGACCAGGGCATGCTCATCTCCTACGGCCCCTTCACGCGCGAAGGCAAGGCCGCGAGCACCCAGGCGGTCGCCACCAGCCGGACCTTCGGCCCCGGCGGCTTCGTCACGGGCGACATCACGGGCGACGGCGCCGACGACATCGTCTCCAACCACGGCTTCGAGGAGATGGCGTACGGCAGCAAGTTCTGGGCCGGCGGCAAGGACGGTGTGAACACCACCCCGAAGCCACTCGCGGCCTCCGTCGGCGGGGCGATCGCGGACGTCGACAAGGACGGCTACGGCGACCTGATCGTCCGCGACATCGGCAACAACTTCGAGGACATGCCGTACCAGAAGGGCACGATCCTCATCAAGTACGGCACCGCGGACGGGCCTTCGACGACCCGCACCGCGAAGATCACGCAGGACACGGCGGGCGTGCCCGGGGTCGGCGAGGAGGGCGACGAGTTCGGCTCCTCGATCAGCGCGGGCGACGTGAACGGCGACGGCTACGCGGACGTCGCGGTCGGCATCCCCGGCGAGGACATCGAGTCGGTCGCGGACGCGGGGAGCACGGTGCTGCTCAAGGGCTCCCGCACCGGTCTGACCGGCACGGGCGCGCAGGCCTTCCAGCAGTCCACGACCGGCGTGCCCGGCGCCTCCGAGAAGGAGGACAAGTTCGGCAGCCAGGTCCTGCTGTCGGACACCAACAAGGACGGCAAGGCCGACCTGACGGCGACCGCGCCCCTGGAGGACGGCACCTACGCCGACTCCGGCGCCGCCTGGCACCTGCGGGGCGCGGCCGGCGGCCTGACGGTCACCGGCATCACGTCGTTCGGCCCCAAGGCGCTCGGCGCGCTGGAGAAGGGCGTCATGTTCGGCTCGTGGCTGGCGCGCTGACCCGTCCCTTCGGGACAGCCCCGGGCGCCGGTGACGAGTCGTAGGGCACGAGGCCCCCACTGCCAAGTGGGTCACGAACGCCGGCATCGGCGCCGTATGAGGGACTGACGTTACGACCGTGTATACGCAGACCTTGCTCGGCTGGCTGGGAAGTCAGCCGAGCGGCCAGGGGCGCTTTGATCTTCCTGATGGCTGACCTCCGCCACGCCGGGTTTCTCCCCCAGATACCCGTTCGCCATATGGCGGGCGGCGACCGGGCCGTTGTGGCCTCACTCGCCACTCAGTGACAGACAACGACAAAGAGTCGGACTCAGTGAGACTGAGTCCGACTCTTTGTTCATGGCATCCGCCCTGGTCAGCGCATGAACTGTGCTGGTTGTAGGCGAGTGCCCCCGGCAGGATTCGAACCTGCGCACACGGCTCCGGAGGCCGTTGCTCTATCCCCTGAGCTACGGGGGCGTGTCTGGCGCGTTGCGCTGCGACGGGTAGAACCCTACCAGCTCTTTCAGGGTCCCCATGAACAGGTTTTGGGGGTGGCGGGGGAGCGGTGTCGCGGCCCCGGACGAGGGGGAAGTGGGGAAAAGCCGGACGCGGTCGTGGGTGCCGACCTACTCTCGAGTTGTGCCAGGCGCGTCCGGCCGGGTGCTTGTTGTGGACGACAACAAGGTCATCCGGCAGCTGATCAGGGTCAACCTCGAGCTGGAGGGTCTCGAGGTCGTGACCGCGGCTGACGGTGCCGAGTGTCTGGATGTCGTTCATCAGGTACGCCCCGATGTCGTCACCCTTGATGTCGTCATGCCCCGGCTCGACGGGCTGCGGACCGCCGCCCGCCTCCGTGCCGATCCGCGGACCCGTGATCTGCCCCTCGCGATCGTGAGTGCCTGTACGCAGTACGAGGTCGAGGCCGGGCTCGGTGTCGGCGTCGACGCCTTCCTCGCCAAGCCGTTCGAGCCCGCCGAACTCGTGCGGCTCGTACGGCAGTTGATGGAGCGAGACAGTGAGGGAGGGGGAAGCGGGGGAGGCGACGGTGACCCGGCCTCCCTCGGCAGTCCCTGCGGCGCCGGTGGGGCCGGTGGGGCCGAGCGGGCGGGTGACCGCGCCGGCACCTGACGAAGACGTGCGGAGACGCGGCGGGGAGAAGCGGGGCGGAGAACGGTGCGCCGCGTTGCGGCTGATCGTCCCCCAGTGCCCACCCCGCCCCGTCCATATCCCGGACCCCCGAGTAAACCGACTCGCATTCCCACCCCCCTCCTCCCCTACGCTTGTCCCGTGACCCCCGTCGAGCTCTCCCGCACCGTGCTGCGCGCGGTGCGTTGTGCCGTGGACGAGGGTGAGCTGAGCGTGGCCGTTCCCGTACGGGCCGTGGTCACGCCGCCCGGGCCCGGCGGCTGTGGGGACTACGCCACCAACATCGCGCTCCAGCTGGCCCGCCCCGCCGGACGCCCGCCCCGCCAGGTCGCCGAGATCCTGCGCCCCCACCTCAGCCGTACCGCCGGTGTCGCCGGTGTCGAGATCACCGGCCCCGGCTTCCTCAACATCCATCTCGAAGCGGCCACCGCCACCATCGCCCTCGTACGCGAGATCCTCGACGGGCACGCGAACGGGCACGCCAACGGGCACGCAATCGGGCATGCAATCGACAGTGGCCATGACAGTCACGGCACCCCCTACGGCCACACCCCCACCCTCACCGGCCAAGTCATCCCCCTCCGCATCCCGTACGACATCCGCGCCGAAGTCGTCGCCGACAGCCTCGTCCGTATCGTCGCCAGCCAGGGCGGTCGCGCCGAGGTCGATCATGTGCGGGCGGGGGAGGCTGTCACCCTGCGGCCCGTGCCCGCGCCCGAGGACCCCGCCCCCCTCGGTGCCGACGCCGCCCGCTGGGCGCTGTTGCACCCCGCCGCCCACGACCGGCCCCGCATCACCGCCGACCACCTCGCGCAGCGCGAGAGCAACCCCCTCTTCCGGATCCGGTACGCCCACGCGCGTGCCCGTGCGCTCACCCGTTGCGCCGCCCGGCTGGGGTTCCACGGCGAACCCGGTGACGTACCCGTTGACGTACCCGGCGCAGAGGTTCTCGTCCGGGAGCTCGCCGGGTACCCGCACGCCCTGAGCGCCGCCGCGGCCCAGCACGCCCCCGACCGGCTCGCCCGGCACCTCGTCGCCACCGCCGACGCGTTCCTCGCCTTCCAGCACACCGTGCTGCCGCTCGGCGACGAGAAACCCTCGGCCGCCCACCGTGCCCGGCTCGCCCTCGCCGAAGCCGCCGGGACGGTGCTGGCCGGTGGCCTGTCCCTCCTCGGCATCAGCGCACCCGACTACCTCTGACACCTGAGAGAGCCACACAGACCATGAGCCGTTCCGCACACCCCGCCGGGCCCCGTCACGCCGACGTCCTCCCCGAGGGCCACTACAGCGCCCCGGCCGCAGATCTCAACGCCCTTGACCCGAAGGTCTGGTCCCACACCGTCAGCCGCGGCGACGACGGGGTGGTGCGCGTCGGCGGCATCGACGTCAAGCAGCTCGCCGAGGAGTTCGGCACCCCCGGCTACTTCCTCGACGAGGCCGACTTCCGCGAGCGTGCCCGCGCCTGGCGCACCGCCTTCGGGCACGACGCCGACGTCTTCTACGCCGGGAAGGCCTTCCTGTCGCGGGCCGTTGTCCGCTGGCTGCACGAAGAGGGGCTCAACCTGGACGTGTGCTCCGGGGGAGAGCTCGCCACCGCCCTCTCCGCCGGGATGCCCGCCGACCGCATCGCCTTCCACGGCAACAACAAGTCCGAGGAAGAGATCCGCACGGCCGTCGAGGCCGGCGTCGGACGCATCGTTCTCGACTCCTTCCAGGAGATCGTGCGTGTCGCGCACATCGCCCAGTCCCTCGGCAAGCGGCAGCGCGCGCAGATCCGGGTGACGGTCGGCGTCGAGGCCCACACCCACGAGTTCATCGCCACCGCCCACGAGGACCAGAAGTTCGGGATCGGCCTCGCCGACGGGCAGGCGGCGGAGGCCGTACGGCGTGCGCTCGCGCTCGACGGGCTCGAACTCGTCGGAATCCACAGCCACATCGGGTCGCAGATCTTCGACATGGCCGGGTTCGAGGTCGCCGCGCGCCGGGTCGTGAAGCTGCTCGCCGAGGTCCGTGACGAGCACGGCGTCGAGCTGCCCGAGATCGACCTCGGCGGCGGTCTCGGCATCGCGTACACGAGTGAGGACGACCCGCGCGAGCCGCACGAGATCGCCAAGGCGCTCAGTGAGATCGTCACGCGTGAGTGCGAGGCCGCGAAGCTGCGGACTCCGCGTATCTCCGTCGAGCCCGGGCGCGCCATCGTCGGGCCGACCGCCTTCACCCTCTACGAAGTCGGCACCATCAAGCCCCTCGACGGACTGCGTACCTACGTCTCCGTCGACGGCGGCATGTCCGACAACATCCGGACCGCCCTCTACGACGCCGAGTACAGCGTCGCTCTCGTCTCCCGCGCGTCCGACGCCGAGCCGATGCTCGTCCGCGTCGTCGGCAAGCACTGCGAGAGCGGCGACATCGTCGTGAAGGACGCCTTCCTGCCCGCCGACCTGGCACCCGGCGACCTCATCGCGGTCCCCGCCACCGGCGCGTACTGCCGCTCCATGGCCAGCAACTACAACCACGCCCTGCGCCCGCCGGTCGTCGCCGTGCACGACGGTGAGGCCCGGGTGATCGTCCGCCGCGAGACGGAAGAGGACATCCTGCGTCTCGACGTCGGATGACGGACGGCAGCAGCTGTACGGCGGCGGAAGATCTCCTGATTTCCGCCGCCGGGAAAATGAAATAGACGTCTCACGATCCGGACAAAGGCCGGAAAGTCCCGTTCGGTGAGTGAGACTGGTCCAACCGTAGACGGTATGAGGAAACGAGGTCGGATGATGCGTACGCGTCCGCTGAAGGTGGCGCTGCTGGGCTGTGGGGTTGTCGGCTCAGAGGTGGCGCGCATCATGACGACGCACGCCGACGATCTCGCCGCCAGGATCGGGGCCCCGGTGGAACTCGCGGGCGTGGCCGTCCGCCGGCCCTCCAAGGTGCGTGAGGGCATCGACCCCGCACTGGTCACCACCGACGCCACCGCCCTCGTCAAACGGGGCGACATCGACGTCGTCGTCGAGGTCATCGGCGGTATCGAGCCCGCCCGTGCCCTGATCACCACGGCCTTCGAGCACGGCGCGTCCGTCGTCTCCGCCAACAAGGCGCTCCTCGCCCAGGACGGCGCCGCCCTGCACGCCGTCGCCGAGGAGCACGGCCGCGACCTCTACTACGAGGCCGCCGTCGCCGGTGCCATCCCGCTGATCCGGCCGCTGCGCGAGTCCCTCGCCGGCGACAAGGTCAACCGTGTGCTCGGCATCGTCAACGGCACCACCAACTTCATCCTCGACAAGATGGACTCGACGGGCGCCGGCTACCAGGAAGCCCTCGACGAGGCCACCGCGCTCGGGTACGCCGAGGCCGACCCGACCGCCGACGTCGAGGGGTTCGACGCCGCCGCCAAGGCCGCCATCCTCGCCGGAATCGCCTTCCACACGCGCGTGCGTCTCGACGACGTCTACCGCGAGGGCATGGCCGAGGTCACCGCCGCCGACTTCGCCTCGGCGAAGAACATGGGCTGCACCATCAAGCTGCTCGCCATCTGTGAGCGGGCCGCGGACGGGGGTTCCGTCACCGCGCGCGTGCACCCCGCGATGATTCCGCTCACCCACCCGCTCGCCTCCGTGCGCGGCGCGTACAACGCCGTCTTCGTCGAGTCGGACGCGTCCGGGCAGCTCATGTTCTACGGGCCGGGTGCGGGCGGCTCGCCGACCGCCTCCGCCGTGCTCGGCGACCTGGTCGCCGTGTGTCGCAACAAGCTCAGCGGCACGACCGGGCCCGGCGAGTCCGCGTACGCCGCCCTGCCCGTGTCGCCCATGGGCGAGGTCGTCACGCGCTACCACATCAGCCTTGACGTGGCCGACAAACCGGGTGTTCTCGCCCAGGTTGCCACCGTCTTCGCCGAGCACGGGGTGTCGATCGATACCGTGCGTCAGCAGGGCAAGGACGGCGAGGCCTCCCTCGTCGTCGTCACCCACCGTGCGTCCGACGCGTCCCTGAGCGGGACCGTCGAGGCACTGCGCAGCCTCGACACCGTGCGGGGTGTCGCCAGCATCATGCGGGTTGAAGGAGAGTAACGAGCAATGACCCACCAGTGGCGCGGAATCATCGAGGAGTACCGGGACCGGCTGCCCGTCTCCGACAGTACGCCGGTCGTGACGCTCCGTGAGGGCGGGACGCCGCTCGTGCCCGCGCAGGTGCTCTCCGAGCGCACGGGCTGCGAGGTCCACCTCAAGGTGGAGGGCGCCAACCCCACCGGGTCCTTCAAGGACCGCGGCATGACCATGGCCATCACGCGGGCCAAGGAGGAGGGCGCGAAGGCGGTCATCTGCGCCTCCACCGGCAACACGTCGGCCTCCGCCGCCGCGTACGCCGTACGCGCGGGCATGGTCTGCGCCGTGCTCGTCCCGCAGGGCAAGATCGCCCTCGGCAAGATGGGCCAGGCCCTCGTGCACGGCGCGAAGATCCTCCAGGTCGATGGCAACTTCGACGACTGCCTCACCCTCGCGCGCAACCTGTCCGACAACTACCCGGTGGCGCTGGTCAATTCGGTCAACCCGGTGCGTATCGAGGGGCAGAAGACCGCGGCGTTCGAGATCGTCGACATGCTCGGTGACGCGCCCGACATCCACGTCCTCCCGGTCGGCAACGCGGGCAACATCACCGCGTACTGGAAGGGCTATCAGGAGTACGCCGCCGACGGCATCGCCCGCCACAAGCCCCGTATGTGGGGCTTCCAGGCATCCGGCTCCGCCCCGATCGTGCGTGGCGAGGTCGTCAAGGACCCGTCGACCATCGCCACCGCGATCCGTATCGGCAACCCGGCGTCCTGGAAGTTCGCGCTGGCGGCGAAGGACGAATCCGGCGGTTTCATCGACGAGGTGACGGACCGTGAGATTCTGCGCGCCTACCGGCTGTTGGCCGCGCAGGAGGGCGTCTTCGTCGAGCCCGCGTCCGCCGCGTCCGTCGCCGGTCTGCTGAAGGCCGCCGAGCAGGGCAAGGTCGACCCGGGCCAGACCATCGTCTGCACGGTCACCGGCAACGGCCTCAAGGACCCCGACTGGGCCGTCGCGGGCGCTCCGCAGCCGGTCACGGTCCCGGTCGACGCGGCCACGGCGGCCGAGCGGCTCGGGCTCGCGTAAACGGTTCGCCCGGGCGGTTCGAGCGGTTCAGGCGGCTCGAACGGTTCGCCCGGGCGGTAGGGGTGGGCGGTACAGGCAGGGGTTTTGGGGGGTAACCCCCGGTAACCCCATGCTGCACCCCATGAGGGGTGCACGGGGGGCTTACGACACGCATCGTGCGCCTCCCGTGCGCCCTATGTCGCCACAGAACCTTCCTTCGATAGGCTGTACTGAACCCGCCCGCCGCATATGCCGCGGTGCCGCGCCGTCATTGCGGCCTCAGGGTCTCCGTGTACGTATCCAATGTCGTAGCGAATGTCATTCGACAATCCCGCAGCTCAAGGAGAGTCATCGAGCGATGGCCGGTCCAGCGTTCCGTGCCGCCGCCGTCCGGGTGCGCGTCCCCGCCACCAGCGCCAACCTCGGTCCGGGCTTCGACGCCCTGGGCCTGTCGCTGGGTCTGTACGACGACGTGGTCGTCCGGGTGGCCGACTCCGGGCTGCACATCGACATCGCGGGTGAGGGCAGCGAGACGCTCCCGCGCGACGAGAGGCATCTCCTCGCCCGCTCCCTGCGCACCGCCTTCGATCTGCTGGGCGGCCAGCCGCGCGGCCTTGAGATCGTTTGCGCCAACCGCATTCCACACGGCCGTGGCCTCGGCTCCTCGTCGGCCGCCATCTGCGCCGGCATCGTCGCCGCGCGAGCCGTGACCATAGGCGGGGACGGGAAGTTGGACGACACCGCCCTGCTCGAGCTCGCCACCGAGATCGAGGGACACCCCGACAATGTCGCGGCCTGTCTCCTCGGTGGTTTCACGCTCTCCTGGATGGAGGGCGGCGCCGCGCGCGCCATCAGGATGGAGCCTGCCGATTCCATCGTTCCGGTGGTTTTCGTGCCCGGAAAGGCGGTCCTGACCGAGACCGCGCGCGGACTGCTCCCGCGCAGCGTCCCGCATGTCGACGCCGCCGCCAACGCGGGCCGTGCCGCACTGCTCGTCGAGGCCCTGACCAGGCGCCCCGAGCTGCTGCTGCCCGCCACGGAGGACCGGCTGCACCAGGAGTACCGCGCCCCGGCCATGCCGGAGAGCATGGCGCTGGTGGAGCGGCTGCGGGCCGACGGCATCCCCGCGGTGATCTCCGGGGCCGGACCCACGGTCCTGGCGCTGGCCGACGAGGCGTCGGCCGACAAGGTCGCCCGTCTGGCGGGCGAGGGCTGGGCCGCCAACCGGCTGAGCCTCGACGCCCGGGGAGCGAGCGTGCTGCCGCTTGCCGCCTAGAGACCTGCCGAACTGCATACGGTTGCCGGGTTTGGAGAGGGGGAATGTTTGTTGGATCCGGTAGTGTTAACCTCAAGTCTGCACCCGACCCCGCCATGGCGAGGTGCTTCGTGTCCCCGTCCGGGACAACCATTCTTCCGGGAGCCTCCCAAGCCGCATTGTGTTCCGTACGTCATCGCGTACGTCGTACGCGGACGCTGAGCGGTTTGTCGAGCACGCTCCGGAATCGGCGTGACCCAGCCGCGTGACACCGACACTCCAGTGCCACGGCCCGGGAAAGCGCCATCACCAGAAATTCTCTTCCGCCACTTTGGCGGTCCACCGCCCCGGCACGGTCCACACAGACAGGACCAAAGCCGGACAGCACAACCGGTCGCCGAGCCAGACAGGCCGACGTCCGCTCCAGGGAAGGACCCTTCGTGAGCGACACCACCGATCTGATGGGCGCACGTGTCGAGGAGACCGCTGCCGCGCCCGCCACGGACGCCTCCGCGCCTGCCACCGGTGCCGGCTCCCGGCGGCGCCGCGGTACCGGCCTCGAGGGCATGGTGCTGGCCGAGCTGCAGCAGGTCGCATCCGGCCTCGGCATCAGGGGCACCGCGCGGATGCGCAAGAGCCAGCTGATCGAGGTCATCAAGGAGGCGCAGGCGGGCGGCGGCGCCCCGGCCAAGGCGGCAGCGTCCGCCGCGGACGCCACCGAGACCAAGCCCAAGCGCCGTGCCACCTCCAAGGCTCGTACGGGCGACGACGCCGCCCCCGCCGAGAAGGCGGAGCGGGCCGCGAAGCCCGCCGCCGAGAAGGCCGTGGCGCAGCAGCAGATCGAGATCCCCGGCCAGCCCGCCAGCGAGGACGCCCCGGCCGAGCGCCGCCGGCGCCGTGCCACCGCCGAGGCCGGCAGCCCCGAGACGGTCGCCGCCGAGGCGAAGAGCGAGCCGAAGGCCGAGACGCCCGCCGGCGAGGCCAAGGGCGACGCCGCCGACGGCGGCGAGGGCCGTCAGGGCCGCCGCGACCGCCGTGACCGTGGCGACCGCGGAGACCGTGGAGAGCGGGGCGACCGTGGAGACCGTGGAGAGCGGGGCGACCGCGGGGACCGCGGCCGGGACCGCGACCGCCGTGGCAACAAGGGCGACGAGCAGCAGGGCCAGGGCGGCCAGCAGCGCGGCGGCGGCCAGCAGCAGGCCACCGGCCGCCAGGACCGCCAGGACCGTCAGCGTGACAACGGCCCGCAGGACGACGACGACTTCGAGGGTGGCCGCCGCGGTCGCCGCGGTCGTTACCGGGACCGCCGTGGCCGCCGTGGCCGCGACGAGTTCGGCGCCAACGAGCCGCAGGTCGCCGACGACGACGTCCTGATCCCCGTCGCGGGCATCCTGGACATCCTCGACAACTACGCGTTCATCCGGACGTCCGGCTACCTGCCGGGTCCGAACGACGTGTACGTCTCCCTCGCCCAGGTCCGCAAGAACGGCCTGCGCAAGGGCGACCACGTCACCGGCGCGGTCCGTCAGCCCAAGGACGGCGAGCGGCGCGAGAAGTTCAACGCGCTCGTCCGCCTCGACTCGGTCAACGGCATGGCGCCCGAATCCGGGCGCGGGCGACCGGAGTTCAACAAGCTGACGCCCCTTTACCCGCAGGACCGGCTCCGCCTGGAGACCGACCCGGGCGTGCTGACGACCCGCATCATCGACCTCGTCGCGCCGATCGGTAAGGGCCAGCGCGGTCTGATCGTGGCCCCGCCGAAGACCGGCAAGACCATGATCATGCAGGCGATCGCCAACGCGATCACGACCAACAACCCCGAGTGCCACCTGATGGTCGTCCTGGTCGACGAGCGTCCGGAAGAGGTCACCGACATGCAGCGGTCGGTGAAGGGCGAGGTCATCTCCTCGACCTTCGACCGCCCGGCCGAGGACCACACCACGGTCGCCGAGCTCGCCATCGAGCGCGCCAAGCGGCTGGTGGAGCTGGGCCACGACGTGGTCGTCCTGCTCGACTCGATCACGCGTCTGGGCCGTGCGTACAACCTCGCCGCGCCCGCCTCCGGCCGCATCCTGTCCGGTGGTGTCGACTCGACCGCGCTGTACCCGCCGAAGCGCTTCTTCGGTGCCGCGCGCAACATCGAGGACGGCGGCTCGCTGACCATCCTGGCCACCGCGCTCGTCGACACCGGCTCGCGCATGGACGAGGTGATCTTCGAGGAGTTCAAGGGCACCGGCAACGCGGAGCTCAAGCTCGACCGGAAGCTCGCCGACAAGCGCATCTTCCCGGCGGTGGACGTCGATGCGTCCGGCACCCGTAAGGAAGAGATCCTGCTCGGCAGCGACGAGCTCGCCATCACCTGGAAGCTGCGTCGCGTGCTGCACGCGCTCGACCAGCAGCAGGCGATCGAGCTGCTGCTCGACAAGATGAAGCAGACGAAGTCGAACGCCGAGTTCCTGCTCCAGATTCAGAAGACGACGCCGATGCCGGGCAACGGCAACGACTGACGCGTCTGCTTCAGAGGGGCCGCCCCCGACACCGACCGACCGGTGCCGGGGGCGGCCCTTTTCCGTTGCACGTGCGTACGTCCCGCGGAGACCTTTGCCACAGGCGGCCCGTCCGCCGGGGCCTTCGCACCGCTCCGCAAACTCCCGCGAAACCGCAGGTGAGCCCCGTATCGCCGACTCGCACAGTCACTGGGCGTCACTAAATCCGCACACACTGGACACACTGCGTTGTGCAACCCTTTCCCGAGTTTCCCCGTCTGACCGTACGGAGTGACCACGAAGCGGTACGCGTCACGACAGACCGGGCCTGGCCCTGAAAGCAGGGGATAACCGACCGACACAGGACTGAGGAGCACATGTCTGCCGAGAGCACGCCGGAACCCGGCATACCGGGGAGCACCGGCACCGAGGGCCCGCGCCGCCGCGCCAAGGGGCGCCGCAGAAAGCCCCCCGGCACGCGCCGCAAGGCCCTGCTCATCACGGCCTGGGCGGCCGCGGGCGTCGTCGTCCTCGGGGGGACCGGCGCCGGCTACCTCTACTTCAAGCTCAACGGCAACATCAAGAGCGTCGACATCAACCAGGCCCTCGGCACCGACCGGCCGCTGAAGGTCGACGACGGCTCCGAGAACATCCTGGTCCTCGGCTCGGACACGCGCTCCGGCAGCAACAAGAAGCTGGGCGGCGGCACCGACGACGGCAGCGCCCGCTCGGACACCGCGATGATCGTGCACATCTACCGGGGTCACAAGAAGGCCAGCGTGGTCTCCATCCCGCGCGACACCCTCGTCGAGCGCCCCCGGTGCACCGGCCGCAAGGGCACCGTGTACCCGGGCTCGTCGAGCGCGATGTTCAACTCCGCGTACTCCACCGGCGGCGCCGCCTGCGCGGTGAAGACCGTCGAGTCGATGACCGGCATCCGCATGGACCACTACCTCGAGGTCGACTTCTCCGGCTTCCAGGACCTCATCGACGACCTCGGTGGCGTCCGGGTGACCACCACCAAGGACATCGCCGACAAGGACAGCCACCTCGACCTGAAGGCCGGCACTCACACGCTCGACGGCCGGCAGGCGCTCGGCCTGGTCCGCACCCGGCACGGCGTCGGCGACGGCTCCGACCTCGGCCGCATCCAGCTCCAGCAGGCGTTCATCAAGGCCCTGGTCAACCAGGTCAAGCACATCGGCGTCCTGACCAGCCCGACGAAGCTGTACGACCTCGCCGACACCGCGACCAAGACCGTCACCACCGATTCCGAACTGGCCTCCGTCAAGGACCTCGCGTCTTTCGCCGGCGGACTCAAGGGCATCAGCTCGTCCCACATGAACATGGTGACGATGCCGGTCCACTACGACGCGGCGAACGCCAACCGCGTCCTCGTCGATAAGGCCAAGGCCCAGCTGATCTGGAAGGCACTCAAGGACGACCGGGCCATCCCGAAGGCGGCCACCCACGGCACGGCCACCGGCTCCGCCAAGGGTGTCGTGACGTCCGGCTGACCGGTCGCACGAAAACCCTTGGGAGGCCGCACGAAACCCTTGGGAACAGGCCACGAAAAGCCCTCGGGAATAGATCGTCCCCCACCCCGGTTTTGGGGGATGCGCCCAGTCCTGGCAGACTGGTACGTCGGCTCCGGTTCACGCCCCCCGCATCCCGCGGCGGCGACCCGGCGCCCTCCCGAAACTAGGAGACACCTTGAAGCGCGACATCCACCCCGAGTACGTCGAGACGCAGGTCAGCTGCACCTGTGGCGCGTCGTTCACCACCCGTAGCACGATCTCCAGCGGCACCGTCCGCGCCGAGGTCTGCTCCGAGTGCCACCCGTTCTACACGGGCAAGCAGAAGATCCTCGACACCGGTGGCCGTGTGGCCCGCTTCGAGGCCCGCTTCGGCAAGGCTGCCGCTGCCAAGAAGTAGCGAGCCCACAGCGCCGGTCTCCGGTGCCTCCGTACCGGGGGCATCGGGACCGGCGCTTTGCGGTGCAGCCACCCTCCCCCAGGTTCTCGACTTCGCTCGAGCGGGGGGAACCCCCATGCCGTACCTACGTCCCACGCCCGTACCGGAGCGGGGGACAGCCCATTGGAGCCGGAGATGTTCGAGGCGGTCGAGGAACTCATCGGCGAGCACGCCGACCTGGAGAAGAAGCTCGCTGACCCGTCGGTGCACGCCGACCAGGCCAACGCGCGCAAGCTCAACAAGCGCTACGCCGAGCTGACCCCGATCGTCGCGACGTACCGCTCCTGGAAGCAGACCGGGGACGACATCGAGACGGCGAAGGAGTTCGTCGCCGACGACCCCGACTTCGCCGCCGAGGTCAAGGACCTGGAGAAGCAGCGCGAGGAGCTCACCGAGAAGCTCCGGCTGCTGCTGGTCCCGCGTGACCCCAGCGACGACAAGGACGTCATCCTCGAGATCAAGGCGGGCGCGGGCGGCGACGAGTCGGCCCTCTTCGCCGGCGATCTGCTGCGCATGTACCTGCGCTACGCCGAGCGCGTCGGCTGGAAGACCGAGATCATCGACTCCACCGAGTCCGAGCTCGGCGGCTACAAGGACGTCCAGGTCGCCGTGAAGACCAAGGGCGGCCAGGGTGCCACCGAGCCCGGCCAGGGCGTGTGGGCGCGGATGAAGTACGAGGGCGGTGTGCACCGCGTGCAGCGGGTGCCGTCGACCGAGTCGCAGGGCCGTATCCACACCTCCGCCGCCGGTGTGCTGGTCACGCCCGAGGCCGAGGAGGTCGACGTCGAGATCCACGCGAACGACCTGCGGATCGACGTCTACCGCTCGTCGGGCCCCGGCGGCCAGTCCGTCAACACCACCGACTCCGCGGTGCGCATCACGCACCTGCCCACCGGTGTGGTCGCCTCCTGCCAGAACGAGAAGAGCCAGTTGCAGAACAAGGAGCAGGCGATGCGTATCCTGCGCTCCAGGCTCCTCGCGGCGGCCCAGGAGGAAGCGGAGCGGGAGGCCGCGGACGCCCGCCGCAGCCAGGTCCGCACCGTCGACCGCTCCGAGAAGATCCGTACGTACAACTTCCCGGAGAATCGCATCTCGGACCACCGCGTCGGCTTCAAGGCGTACAACTTGGACCAGGTGCTCGACGGGGACCTCGACGCGATGATCCAGGCCTGCGTCGACGCGGACTCGGCCGCGAAGCTCGCCGCCGCGTAACAGCGGTACCCAGCACACGACAACAGCTCAGCCCCGGAGGACCAGCGTGCAGCAACATTTTGGGGGTCGACCCCCAAACCCCCGCAGCGTGCTGCTCGCGGAAGTGGCCCAGGCCACCCAGCGGCTGGCCGACGCCGGCGTGCCCTCTCCGCGCAATGACGCGGAGGAGCTCGCCGCCTTCGTGCACGGCGTCAAGCGGGGCCAGCTGCACCTCGTCAAGGACGCGGACTTCGACGCCCGCTACTGGGAGATGATCGCGCGCCGCGAGGCCCGCGAGCCGCTCCAGCACATCACCGGGCTGGCCTACTTCCGCTACCTCGAACTCCAGGTGGGGCCGGGGGTGTTCGTCCCACGCCCGGAGACCGAATCCGTCGTCGGCTGGGCCATAGACGCCGTACGCGCCATGGATGTCGTCGAGCCGCTGATCGTCGACCTGTGTACGGGCTCCGGCGCCATCGCGCTCGCCCTCGCGCAGGAGGTGCCGCGCTCCCGCGTGCACGCCGTGGAGCTGTCCGAGGACGCCCTCCGGTGGACCCGCAAGAACGTCGAGGGGTCCAGGGTCGACCTGCGCCAGGGAGACGCCCTGGAGGCCTTCCCCGACCTCGACGGCCAGGTCGACCTCGTCATCTCCAACCCGCCGTACATCCCGCTCACCGAATGGGAGTACGTCGCCCCCGAGGCGCGGGACCACGATCCCGAACTCGCCCTGTTCTCCGGAGAGGACGGGCTCGACCTCATCCGCGGCATCGAGCGCACCGCGCACCGACTGCTGCGGCCCGGCGGCGTCGTCGTCATCGAGCACGCCGACACGCAGGGCGGCCAGGTGCCGTGGATCTTCACCGAGGAGCGGGGCTGGGCCGACGCGGCCGACCACCCGGACCTCAACAACCGGCCGCGCTTCGCGACGGCCCGCAGGGCGATGCCGTGAGCACGCCCGACGTTTCTTCAAGCCGGCAGTACGTGTACGAGGAGGCCCGCTAATGGCTCGGCGATACGACACCAACGACGCGACCGACCGCGCGACCGGTCTGCGCGAGGCCGCGTCCGCCGTCCGCCGTGGCGAGCTCGTGGTGCTCCCGACGGACACGGTGTACGGCGTGGGCGCCGACGCGTTCTCGTCGGAGGCCGTCGCCGACCTCCTCCAGTCCAAGGGCCGGGGCCGCAACATGCCCACCCCCGTCCTCATCGGCTCCCCGAACACGCTGCACGGGCTCGTCACGGACTTCTCCGAGATGGCCTGGGAGCTGGTCGACGCCTTCTGGCCGGGCGCGCTCACGCTCGTCGCCAAGCACCAGCCGTCCCTCCAGTGGGATCTGGGGGACACCCGTGGCACGGTTGCCGTGCGCATGCCGCTGCACCCCGTCGCGCTCGAACTGCTGTCGGAGGTCGGCCCGATGGCGGTCTCCTCCGCGAACCTCACGGGCCACCCCGCGCCGGAGGACTGTGACGCCGCGCAGGAGATGCTCGGCGACTCCATCTCCGTCTACCTCGACGGCGGCCCGACCCCCGGCATCGTTCCCTCCTCGATCGTCGACGTGAGCGGCAAGATTCCGCTGCTGCTGCGCGAGGGGGCCCTGTCGGCGGAGGAGCTGCGCAAGGTCGTACCCGACCTCGAGGTGGCGAATTGACAGCCCCTGACGCGGGGCGTGGCATAGGCACGGGAATCACAGGGGCCGATGGGTTCTCTGGGGGTTCCTTCCGCATCCTCCACGTCAGCACCGGCAACGTGTGCCGCTCGCCGATCACCGAGCGGCTGACCCGTCATGCCCTGGCGGACCGGCTCGGGGACCCCCTGTGGGGCGGGCTGATCGTGGAGAGCGCGGGGACCTGGGGCCACGAGGGCGCGCCCATGGAGGCCAACGCGGAGGCGGTCCTCGCGGACTTCGGCGCGGACGCCTCCGGCTTCGTGGGCCGCGAACTCCTCGACGACCACGTCATCAGGGCCGACCTGGTCCTGACGGCGACCCGCGACCACCGCGCCCAGGTCATCTCCATGGGCCACTCGGCGGGCCTGCGCACCTTCACCCTGAAGGAGTTCACCCGCCTGGTCCGGGCGATCGATCCGGCGACGCTGCCTCCGCTGGAGGACGGTGTGGTGGAGCGCGCGCGGGCGTTGGTGCGGGCCGCGGCGGCGTTGCGGGGGTGGTTGCTGGCGCCGACGGCGGAGGCGGACGAGGTGTATGACCCGTACGGTGCGCCGTTGCCGTTTTTCCGGTCGGTGGGGGACGAGATACATCAGGCGCTGGATCCGGTGGTGACGGCGCTGACGGGGGTGCCCGCGCGGATGTGACGGGAGCGTGCGCGGGGGCGGCCCGGTTCTTTCGGGTGCGCCCGCGTCCGTCGGGTGCGCCCGTGCGGGTGAGACACCGGGCGTACCCCACACCCCGGGCCTACATTGGACGTAGCTCACCCCCGCTCAGGCCCGGAGCCCACCATGTCGGTCACGCATGTACCGGAAGCCGTACGGCCCGCCGTCGCCGGGGCCGACTTCGAGGCCCTTCGTCGGCAGGATCCCGAGCTGGCCGAGATCCTCATCGGGGAGCTCGACCGGCAGTCGACCACGTTGCAGCTGATCGCCGCCGAGAACTTCACCTCGCCGGCCGTGCTCGCCGCCCTCGGCTCACCGCTCGCCAACAAGTACGCCGAGGGGTACCCCGGTGCCCGGTACCACGGCGGCTGCGAGTTCGTCGATGTCGCCGAGCGCCTGGCCGTCGACCGGGCGACGGCCCTGTTCGGCGCCGCGCACGCCAATGTGCAGTCGCACTCCGGCTCGTCCGCGGTGCTCGCCGCGTACGCCGCGCTGCTGCGGCCCGGGGACACCGTCCTCGCGATGGGCCTGCCGTTCGGCGGCCATCTCACGCACGGCTCGCCCGCCAACTTCTCCGGCCGCTGGTTCGACTTCGTCGGCTACGGGGTGGACGCCGAGACCGGGCTCATCGACTACGAGCAGGTGCGCACCCTCGCACGGTCGCACCGCCCGAAGGCCATCGTCTGCGGATCCATCTCCTATCCCCGGCACATCGACTACGCGGCGTTCCGCGAGATCGCCGATGAGGTGGGCGCCCATCTCATCGCCGACGCCGCCCACCCCATCGGGCTCGTCGCCGGGGGAGCGGCGCCCAATCCGGTGCCGTACGCCGATGTCGTCTGCGCCACCACCCACAAGGTGCTGCGCGGCCCCCGCGGCGGCATGATCCTCTGCGGCGGTGAACTGGCCGAGCGCATCGACCGGGCCGTCTTCCCGTTCACGCAGGGCGGCGCGCAGATGCACACCATCGCCGCCAAGGCCGTCGCGTTCGGCGAGGCGGCGACCCCGGCTTTCGCCGCGTACGCCCGTCAGGTGGTCGCCAACGCGCGCGTGCTCGCCGAGAGGCTGGCCGCCGAGGGGCTCGCGATCACCACCGGCGGCACGGACACCCACCTGCTGACCGTCGATCCCGCGCCGCTCGGCGTGGAGGGCCGCACCGCCCGCGGCCGGTTGGCCGCCGCGGGCATGGTCCTCGACACCTGTGCCCTTCCTCACGGCGACGCCCGCGGTCTGCGCCTCGGCACGGCCGCGCTGACCACCCAGGGGATGGGCGAGACCGAGATGGCCCGCGTCGCCAAGCTGTTCGCGGGCGTGCTGCGGGACGAGACCGACAGCAAGACGGCACGTGAAGAAGTGCGGGAGCTGGCTGGTGGATTTCCGCCGTATCCCGGCCGGTGAACGGTGGACGGGACCTGGTACACAGCCACTCGTGCAACCATCGTCGCTACCCGGAAGTCCTCAACCATATGCACGCGAAGCTAGGGTGTGGGGCTGAGGATGGCCAGCGAGACCTGTGGGGAAGCCTGTGCGTGAATACCTGCTGACGCTCTGCATCACGGCCGCGGTGACGTATCTGCTGACAGGGCCGGTACGGAAGTTCGCGATCGTGGCCGGAGCCATGCCGGAAATCCGGGCGCGCGACGTGCACCGGGAACCCACGCCCCGGCTCGGCGGGATCGCGATGTTCTTCGGTCTGTGCGCCGGTCTGCTGGTCGCCGACCACCTGGAGAACCTCAACGAGGTCTTCGCCGACTCGAACGAGCCCCGGGCGCTGCTCTCCGGAGCGGCGCTGATCTGGCTGATCGGCGTCCTGGACGACAAGTTCGAGATCGACGCCCTGATCAAGCTGGGCGGCCAGATGATCGCCGCCGGCGTCATGGTCATGCAGGGTCTGACGATCCTGTGGCTGCCCATCCCGGGCTTCGGGCTGTTCGCCCTGACCCAGTGGCAGGGCACCCTGCTGACGGTGGCGCTCGTCGTGATCACCATCAACGCCGTGAACTTCGTCGACGGGCTCGACGGCCTCGCCGCCGGCATGGTGTGCATCGCGTCCGCCGCGTTCTTCATGTACGCCTACCGGATCTGGTACGGCTACGGACTGGAGGCCGCCGCCCCGGCGACCCTCTTCGCGGCGATCCTGATGGGCATGTGCCTCGGTTTCCTGCCGCACAACATGCATCCCGCGCGGATCTTCATGGGTGACTCGGGCTCGATGCTGATCGGGCTCGTGCTCGCCGCGGGCGCCATCTCGATCACCGGGCAGATCGACCCCGACGCGATGAACCTGTTCTCCGGTTCCGAGCGCAACACGGTCCACCAGACCGTCCCCGTCTACATCCCGCTGCTGCTGCCGCTGACGATCATCGCGGTGCCGGCCGCCGACCTGGTGTCGGCGATCGTGCGGCGCACCTGGCGCGGTCAGTCGCCGTTCGCGGCGGACCGCGGGCATCTGCACCACCGGCTGCTGGAAATCGGCCACTCGCACAGCCGCGCGGTGCTGATCATGTACTTCTGGTCGGCGCTGATCGCCTTCGGGGCGCTCGCCTACTCCGTCAACTCGGCGTCCATGTGGATCGTGCTGGGCATCGCCGCGCTCAGCGCCCTCGGGCTCGGTCTGCTCCTGCTGCCGCGGTTCACGCCGCGCGCCCCGCGCTGGGCCGAGCACGTCGTGCCGCCGCGCTACCGGCGCCGGAGGGCGGCGAGGACGGGCTCCGCGCCGGCCCTCGACGGCCTTCAGGCTTCCGTCGACGGCGATCACGGCGACCGTGCGGCGACGGCGCCTGCCGCTGCCGCCGAGGCGCGCGAGCCGAGCGCCCTCGGGCTGCACGGCAGCACCGCGCTGTCCGAGCTGTCGTCGAGCCCACGGACCCACGAGCGCGAGCGGGCGCACGAGCGGACCCACGAGCGCGAGCGGGCGCACGGCCTGTCGGGCGGTACGGGACGTAAGTGAGGGGCGGCCCGAGAGGGGCGTGCGGCTCCTGCGGGGCGTGCGGCCTCTGCGGAGGCGGGCTTGCGGACTCCGAGGGGCGTGCGGCCCTTGAGGAGCCCGCGTCGGAGTCAGGTGGCGCTGGGGCCCGTCCCCCACGTCGAGCGCAGGGCGTCGCAGACCTCGCCCACCGTGGCCCTGGCCGCCAGCGCCTCCCGCATGGGGTAGAGAACGTTGTCGTCGCCCTGTGCGGCCTTCCGCAGCCGTAGCAGGGCCTCGTCGACGGCGGGCTGGACGCGCCACGCGCGCAGCTTGGCCAGCCGCTCCGTCTGCCGGGCCTGGAGGTCGAGGGAGTCCTGGTGCGGCGGGTGCGGCCGGGGCGTGGCGGGCCGGTCGCCGTGGGGCCGGCCGAGCAGTTGGCCGGCCAGGCCGTGTTCGAGGACCGTGAGCGTCCCGCCGAGCCGTTCGATCCGGTCCACCAGAGCGGTCGCCCCGGCCTCGATGTCCTCCGTGCACGCCAGGGTGGCCAAGCCGTCCCGGGGGGTCCGGACGTACAGGCGCGGTGCGGTCCGGCCCGAACCGAAGCGCTCGTTCGCCGTCCTGGTCCACACCCGGCGCGTCGCCCGTAGCTTGGCCCGGTTCTCGCGGCCGGTGGTGCCGCCGACGAGGCAGAGCGTCAGGCGCGGTGCGACGGTCCGCACGTCCAGGCCCGCCGTCACGGCCGCGCGCAGGTACTCGATGCCGCCGGCGACGGTGAAGGCGACCTCCAGCGCCGGGTCCGCGCCGGTCCCGGCCAGATGGTGGCCGCACACGGACAGGCACTGCCAGCGCGGCAGCTCGGCCTGGCAGTAGGCGAACACGTTCATGGCAAGACGGAGGGACGGCCGCAGCGGGAAGACGCCGGGCCCGCGGGCGAGGAACTCCTTGAAGACGTCGCCCCGGACCGCCCCCGCCAGCCGCTGGGCCGGTGCCCCGTGCTCCTCGGCGACCAGCTGGTAGAGGACGAGGAGGGGGGCCGCCGGGGCGTCGACGGCCAGCGACGGGACGACCCGGTCCAGGCGGAGCCCGCCGAAGAGCACCCGCATGTCGTCGATCGAGTCGACGGCCACCCCGCGCCGGCCGACCAGTCCGCGCGCCGCCGGCGCGTCGGAGTCGAGTCCGGCGCGCGTCGGCAGGTCGAAGACGACCGGTACGGCCCGGGTGCCGCTGCCGACCAGCTGCCGGAACCGTGCGTTGGCGTCCGCGGCGGTGCTGTAGCCGGTCATGCGGTGGGGCGGTCGGTGGCGCGGTCGGTGGGCCGGCCGCCGGGCCGGTCGGCGGAACGGCCGGTGGGCGCGGAGTGCTTCGTACGGTCGTACGGCGACGGGGCGTGCGGTGTGTCCCGGCCGGGGCCGTCCACCACGACCGCCGTGACGATGATCCCGTGCCGGACGAGCCAGCGGCCGTGAAGGTCCCGCAGCTCCGGCTCGGCCGCGCGCAGGGCGGTGGGGAGCACCCGTACGCGGAAGGTGCTGCTGACGGGGTCGAGGTCGATCAGGGCCTCCTCGAAGCCCAGGGGCCGCCCGGTCGCCGGGAACCACGCCTTGTAGACGCTCTCCTTCGCGCTGAACAGCAGCTTTCCCCAGACGACACCGGGGTGCCGGGCCGTGTGCTCCTTGACCTGGAACTGCTCCGCGGGCAGCGCGACGGCCTCCAGGACTCCCTCCGGAAGCGGCCGGTCGGGCTCCGCGTCGATGCCGACGGCCCTGATGCCGGGGGCGCGGGCGACGGCGGCGGCGCGGTACCCGGCGCAGTGGGTGATCGCTCCGCACACACCGGCGGGCCAGCGGGGTGCGCCCCTCGGGGTGGCGAGCAGCGGGCCGGGCGGGACGCCGAGCGAGGCCAGTGCCCGGCGTGCGCAGTGCCGGCCGGTCGCGAACTCCCGGCGGCGGCTCTCCACGGCGTCCTGGACGAGGGCGGCCTCCCGGGGGTGCAGCGAGGAGACCGGGACGTCGGCGAAGACCTCGTGCGCCCGCACGCGCGGCGGCAGCAGCTGCTCGATCATGGCCGTCGGTCCGCGGGTGACGCGGTCCGGTGGCCCGGCGGTGCCGGTACGGGTACGGGCACGGGTGCCGGTGCCGGTGCCGGTGCCGGTGTCAGGATCTGGACCGGCCAGTCCGGGCGCCGGCCGTACCGCTGCCACTCCCGCGGGTAGCCGAGGGACACCTCGTGGTGCGGTACGTCGTCGCAGCGGATCGTCCGGGGAATGTGCAGATGCCCGTGGACGACCGCGGCCGCCCGGTACCGGAGGTGCCAGTCCGCCGTCGCCGTGGTGCCGCACCACAGGGCGAACTCGGGGTGCCGGAGGACGCGGGTGGGCTCCCGGACCAGCGGGAAGTGGTTGACCAGGACGGTGGGCAGGTCGTCCGGCAGGGCGTCGAGCCTGGCCCGGGTGGCCCTCACCCTGGCCCGGCACCAGGCCTCACGGCTCGGGTAGGGGTCCGGGTGGAGCAGGAACTCGTCGGTGCAGATCACGCCGGCGTCGTCGGCCAGGCGCAGCGCGTGGCTCTTCGACCAGGCTCCCGGGGGCAGGAAGCTGTAGTCGTAGAGGAGGAAGAGCGGTGCGACGGCCACGGGACCGCCCGCGCCGTGCCAGACGGGGTAGGGGTCCTCTGGGGTGACGACTCCCAGGGCGCGGCAGAGGTCCACCAGGTGCCGGTACTTGCGCTCGCCGCGCAGTTCGTCGGGGTCGCCGGGCGCGGTCCACAGCTCGTGGTTGCCGGGCGCCCAGATCACCTTGGCGAACCGGTCCCGGAGCAGGGAGAGCGCCCAGGTGATGTCGGCCACGCTCTCGGCCACGTCTCCGGCGACGATGAGCCAGTCCTCGGCACAGCCCGGGTGCAGGTCCTGGACGATGTCCCGGTTCTGTCGGTGGCGTACGTGGATGTCGCTGACGGCCAGGAGCCGGCCGCCGTGGGAGGGGCCGCCGAGAGCGGCGGTGGAGCCGTCGTGCCTGTCCTGGCTCACCGGTGCCCCCTATGTCCCTGACCGGACCTGCGTACCCCGCACCGGACCTGTGCCGGATGCGGGCCGCCGGGTCGCGGCGGCCGTACCCCTCACAGCCTGATCCACCGCTGCGCCCGGTGGAACCCCTAATTCGCCCCCCGACTCCGGGCCTTGCTGTCCGTTCCCCGAGGAATGAGGGGATTCTGGCCATGTTGTTCATGGATAAAAGGCGGTAGGGGGGATGCGCGTTCGATTAGGGGTTGTGGGGGGACCCAGGGGCCGCGAAGCATGGTGCTGCGAGACAGCACGGCCGACGGGTCACAGCCCATGGGCCACCTGTAGCACGAAAGGTTCTATGGTGAGTGCCAACCGCGTTGACGGGAACCTGTGGGTCCGCCAGTTCCACCCGGCGCCGACCGCGGCCACAAAGCTCGTCTGCCTCCCACACGCTGGTGGATCCGCCTCGTACTTCCTGCCCGTTTCGAAGGCGCTGGCTCCCGGCGTCGACGTACTCGCCATCCAGTACCCGGGGCGGCAGGACCGGCGCCACGAGAAGTGCATCGACAACATCGCCGAGCTGGCCGACGCCGTGACGGCCGTACTGGAGCCCCTGGCCGACCGGCCGCTGGTGCTGTTCGGCCACAGCATGGGGGCCACCCTCGCGTTCGAGGTGGCCCTGCGGCTGGAGCGGAAGGGCATCGTGCCCCTCGCGCTGTTCGCCTCGGGCCGGCGGGCTCCTTCGCGCCACCGTGACGAGAGCGTGCATCTGCGCGGCGACGACGAGATCATCGCCGAGCTGAAGACGCTGAGCGGGACGCGGTCCGAGGTGCTCGGGGACGAGGAGATCCTGCGCATGGTGCTGCCCGCCATCCGCAGCGACTACAAGGCGGCCGAGACCTATCGGTACGCCGGCGGGGCGCGGCTCACGGCGCCGATCCACGCGCATTTCGGGGTGGAGGATCCGCGGGTCAGCCTCGATGAGGCGCAGGCCTGGGCGGACCACACGACCGGTCACTTCGAGCTCCGGAGCCATCCGGGCGGCCACTTCTACCTCAATGACCAGGCTCCACGCGTCATCGAGGAGATCGCCCGGGTCAGTTCGTCCGTCGCTTCGTAGCACTCGCCGGGTGCGGCTCGGGCCGCACCACGGTCTCCGCGCAGGGCCCGGTCCGGGCCCAGGTGGTCCCCGTTCAGTGTCGAGCGGCGGGCGGTGTGCCGCCGGTGCGAGCCGGCCCGGCACGAGTTGCTCCTGAATCGGGGAACGGTACATCCGGGAGTCCGGCGTCACGCCCCCGCGAGGACGCGGTGGCGCGCCCCGTCACGTCGGGCCCATGCCCGGGCGCCTTTTCGGGATTCCACACGACCGGCCGGCCGAGCGCGCATTCGGTGCGCTTCCTGTATTCCGTGCCTTTTTGTTTCCTTTCCTTTCGGGCGGGATTCCGGGCTCATTGCGGAACGGTGGCGCATCGGTCGAAGGCTGTGACATTTCTCGGTGAACCCTGTGGGCCCCGCACCCGTCCGCACCCTCCCGACCTGCACAGGTGTGGGCTCCGGCCTGCGCGGTTGCGGTGTTGGCCGATTTTTGACCGTTGAGTGGCTGAATTTTTTCACACATTGACAGTAGTTGCTCACTGATGTTTGACTCGTTCAGGTTTTGAGTGTTTGGAGGGTGAAAGCGGGGGAGTGGCAAATGGTATTTCCGGAGCCTTTCGGTGCCTCCCGTCTCCTGCTGCACGCTGCAACTTCTGGTTTTAGGTCGGATCGATGCGGGGTGTTTCGCGATTCATGGTGCTGATTGGGCGAGGTCAAGAAATAGATCGACTGCGCGCGGCCTATTCTTCAGTTCGTTCCACCGGTAGATCACGGGCCGTACTCGTCGAGTCGGCGGCCGGGTGCGGCAAGAGCGAGATCCTGGAGGATCTCGTACGGCATGTGGAATCGCTCGGCCTGATCGCTCTGCGCGCCACGGCGATCGCCGAGGAACGAAACACCCCGCTGAGTGTGCTCCGGAGTCTGGTCAACGGGGCTCCTTTCCCGGACGACCTCGTGCGGCGCTTTCACACGATGAGCGACGCGGCGGCCCGGATGATTTCCACGGAGGGCCGGGACAAGGCACGCCGCGACGCCGCCTGGTACGAACTGATGCGGACCTTCTGTACCGAGGTCCGCGCCCTCGCCCAGCGGGCGCCCCTGGTGGTGGCCGTCGACGACATCCACCACGGGGACGCCGACTCCCTTCGCCAGCTGCTCCATCTGGCCCGGCACTGCCGCAACGTGCCGGTGCTGCTGACGTTCACGCAGTCGCTCGCCGGCGGTCCGGCGGACCGGACCTTCGGCGCGGAACTGCTGAGGCAGCCGAACCTCGAACACATACGGCTGCCGAGGTTCTGTCGTCAGGACATCGCCGACATGCTGGCCGAGCAGGGACGCGCGGACGCCGGTCAGGGCACGGTGGAGCGCTACTTCGCGGTCAGCGGCGGCAATCCGCTGCTGCTGCGAGCCCTCCTGGAGGACGCCCGCCTCGAGCCCGACGACACCGTCGACGCCCAGGACGTGGGGCCCCGGGCCGGGCAGGCGTACGGCCGCGCGGTCCTCGCCTGTCTGGACCGCGGCGGAGAGAAGGCACACGAGGTCGCCGCCGGACTCGCCGTGCTGGGCGGGGCGTTCACCCATGAACTGCTCTCCCGCTTACTCGACATCTCCGCCGCGGCGCTCACCGAGAACCTGCGCGCGCTGCGGGCCGCCGGCATCGTGGTCGGCACGTCCTTCCAGCACCCGGCGGCCAAGGCCGCGGTCCTGGACTCCCTGGAGCCGTCGCACCGCCTCCGGCTGCACCAGCGGTCCGCGGCGTTGCTGCACGCCTCCGGCGCACCGGCGGCCCTGGCGGCCGAACACCTCCACGAGGCCGGACAGGCCGACGGCGCCTGGGCGGTGGGCGTGCTCCAGCAGGCCGCCGAACAGGCCCTGCTGGCGGACGAGGCACGGCGGGCCGTGTCGTACCTCGAACTCGCCCACGCCGCGAGCGCGGACCCGCGGGGCCGTACCGAGATCAAGATCAGGCTCGGCTCCGTCACGCGCCGGGTCAGCGCGGCCGACGCCGAACGCCATGTGGACGACGCGCTGCGGGGGTTCGGGGCCGGCCTGCTCACCCCGTCGGACACGGGCGGCCTCGCCGCGCTGCTGCTGGCCCACGGACGGCTGGAACAGGCGCGCTCGGTGCTGGAGCAGGGACGGCGGCCGGGCGACGGCGACGCCGACCGCACAGCCGCGCGGCGACAGCTCGCCGAGATCCGCGACAGCGTGCTGAACCGGGGCGCGTGGTGCGCGGGCACCCGGGCCGCCTGGCACGAGAACCCCGCCGGGCGGCCGTCGACGGGCCGGGCGGGCACCGGCCTGCGCGCCTGGCTCAGTGGGTCGCACGCCGCGCTGCTGGCCCAGCGCATCGCGGGCACCGAGGGCCTGCTGGAGATCACACACCTGACCGACGCCACGTTCGACCTGGTACTCAACGCGGTCTGGACGCTGCTCGCGCTCGGCGCCGTCGAGCGGGCCCTGCACTGGTGCGACACGTTCCTGCGAGAGGCGAAGCGGCGCGACGCGCCGGGCTGGGAGGCGGTCTTCGCGGCCGTACGCGCCGAGGGGGCCCTGCGCGGCGGCAATCTGGCCGAGGCGGAGCGGGACGCCCGCCGCTGTTTCGCGGTCCTGCCGGAACGGCACCGGTCGGCCCTGGAGGGCAGCGCGGTCTCGTACCTGGTGACGGTCCAGATCGCGCGGGGCAAGTACGAGGACGCGGCACGGCAGTTGAGCCGGCCCATGGCGGACTCGCTGCCCGACACCATCCACTGGCTCGACTATCTGCGGGCCCGCGGGCTCTACTACATGGCCACCCGGCAGTACCACTCGGCGCTGCGTGACTTCCACGAGGTGGGCCGCCTCGCCGAGCGGTGGGGCACGGACTGGCCCGCCCTGCTGCCCTGGCGCACGGACACGGCCGAGGCGCTGCTGCGCCTCGGGGAGCGGGAGCAGGGGCTGCGGCTGGCCACCGAGCAGCTGGCCATGGTGCAGGACGGCGCCCCGCGCATCAAGGGCATCTCACTGCGCCTCCAGGGGCTCGCGTCGGAGCCCGCCGCCCGGCTCGGGCTGCTCAACCGGGCCGTCGTGGAGCTGAGCCGCGCGGACGACCGGCTGGAGCTCTCGCGCACCCTGTTCGACCTGGCCGACGCCCACCGGGAGACCCGGCAGACCCGGCAGGCGGCGATGGTCCTGCGCCGGGCGCGGCAACTGGCGAAGAGCTGCGGGGCGCAGCCGCCCCGGGACCGGATCGGTTCGCCCGACGCCGCGGGGGCGTCGGGGGAACTCTTCGGCGAGGGACCCGAACGGAACGCCGACTGGGGACATCTCAGCGAGTCCGAACGCCGGGTCGCCGGCCTGGCCGCCAGCGGATATACGAACCGTGAGATCTCGGTAAGACTCTACATAACCATGAGTACGGTGGAGCAACACCTTACCCGAGTTTACCGAAAGCTAAAGATAAACGGACGTGAGGAATTGCTGGCCGAAGCCCGCGCGGGTGTGCAGGTCTGAAACCGCCGGGGGTGAGGTTAGGGGGGTGGGAAAACCTAGGGGTTGGTCCCCGGGGTGGCGCCGGATAGTGTCGAAACGGCTGAAACAGCATTACTGGAGCGGTTGAGAAAAGCAATCCCAGATTCTGTGCCAACGCGGGGAGAACGAGTGGAACTGGCGGATTCCGGCGACCTTTTGGAAATATTCGAGCGTACCGAGGAAATGGCGCGGCTCGCGCATGTGCTGGCGAGTGCCGGACAGGGCGAAGGCGGTGTGGTCCTCGTCAACGCGGGGCCGGGAGTCGGCAGAACGGCACTGCTCGACGCGTTCCTGCGGAAGGCCACCGAATCCGGCGCCCGGGTGTGCGCCGCCGCGGGCTCGTCCGCCGAGACCGAGGCCGAGTTCGGCGTCGTCGGCCAGCTTTTCCCGCCGACCGGTCCGCTGGGCGCCGGATTCCGATTGGCCCGGGCGATCGGGAGCCGCGACGCCGGTCCCGGGCTCGACGCGGACCGGCTCTTCGACGCGCTGTGCCAGGAGCTCCGGCGCCGGCCGACGGTGATCGCCGTCGACGACGCGCAGCTCGCCGACGCGGCCTCGCTGCGGTTCCTGCGGTACCTCGTACGACGGCTGCGGACGGCCCCGGTCATGATGGTGCTCACCGAACCCACCGGGCCCGACGCGCTGCCGCCGTCCTTCCAGGCCGAACTCCTGCGCCATCCGCAGTGCCGCCGCCTCGGACTGCTGCCCCTGTCCCGGGACGGTGTCACCCAGGTGGTCTCGGCCCAGGTGGGCAGCGACCGGGTACCGCGCCTCGCGGCGGACTTCCACGCCATCAGCGGGGGCAACCCGCTCCTCGTCCACGCGCTGCTGGCGGACCACCGGGCAGCGCACCGGCTCTCACCTGTCCCCTCTGTCCCTACTGTCCCCTCTGTTTCCTCTGCCTCGTCAGCTGCGTCTGCCTCGTCCGCTGCGTCCGCTGCGTCCGCCGTGTCCGCCGCGCCCGCCGCCAGTGCCGCCTTCGCCAAGGCGGCCCTCGCCTGGGCCTACCGCGACGAGCCCGTGCTCTTCGACGTCGCCTGCGGCTTCGCCGTACTCGGCGAGTCGGCGACCCCCGCCCGGGTGGCCTGTCTGGTCGACCGGGGGGCCGACGCCGTCGACCAGGTCATGACGGCGCTGGACACGGCGGGCCTGCTGGCGGGCGGCACCTTCCGCAGCGCCCTCGTCGGCAAGGCCCTGCTGGAGCACGTGGACGTGGAGACCAGGGCGGAACTGCGCCGCCGCGCCGCCCGGCTGCTCCATGGCGACGGAGCGCCGGCGACCGTCGTCGCGCGGCATCTCCTCGCCGCCCCGGTCGCCGAGCCCTGGGCGGGCCGCACCCTGCTCGCCGCCGCGGAGAAGGCCATGCAGGAAGGGCGGGAGGAACTCAGCCTCGACTGCCTGCGACTGGCCGGACAGAGCGCGACGACCGAACAGGAACGCGCCGCCGTCGTCATGGCCCGGGTGAAGATCGGCTGGGAGATCGACCCCCGGCTGGTGAGCCCGTGGCTCGACGAACTCGTCGCCGCGCTCAGGCGGGGCGACCTCAGGAGCGGGGACGCCGCCTGGATCGTCAAGCACCTCGCCTGGCAGGACCGTTTCCCTGAGGCCGTGGAGAGCCTCTCGACGCTGGCCGCGGCCGGCGATGCCGGCGAACCCGGCGTGGAGGCCGAACTCCACTTCGTACGGCACTGGTTGCGCCACTCCTGTCCGCCGTTGGAGGCGAGCGTCCCGGGCCCCTCGAACCCCACGAGGCCGCGCACGCCCCGCCTGCGCCGGGTGAGCCCGGCCTCCTACGCCGGCGAGGTGCTCGGCAAGGTCCTCACCGAGGGCCCCGACGACCACACCGTCGCCATGGCGGAGGAGATCCTGCGGGGCTGCCGGTACAGCGAGACGGTCGTCGAGGCCCTGGAGGCGGCGCTCCTGGCCCTGGTCTACGCGGGGCGTCCGGACCGCGCGGCGTTCTGGTGCGACGGGCTGCTCCAGCAGGCCGGAACCCGCTCGACGGGCACGTCGGTGGCGATCCTCTCCGGCATCCGGGCGGAGATCGCGCTCAGGCAGGGCGCGCTGCCCGCCGTGGAACAGTACGCGCGCAGCGCCCTCTCGGCCATCTCGCTGCCCGGCTGGGGGGTGGCCGTCGGCTCCCCGCTGGCCGCACTGGTGCACTCCACCACGGCGTCGGGGATGAGCGGGGTGGCCGGGGCCTGGCTCAACCAGGCCGTCCCCGACGGTATGTTCCGCACCCGCCACGGACTCCTCTACACCCACGCCCGGGGCCACTACCACCTCGCCGTCGACCGCCCGGCCGCCGCCCTCGACGACTTCCTGACCTGTGGCGGGCTCGCGAAGGAGTGGGGCATGGACGTGCCCACGTTCCTTCCGTGGCGGACCTCCGCGGCGCAGGCGCAGCTCGCCCTCGGCAACCCCGGTCAGGCGCGGGCGCTGGTGCGGGAGCAGCTCGGGCGGCCGGGCGGCAGTACGGCGAGGGCCCGCGGAGTGGCCCTGCGCCTGCTCGCCGCCACGGGCGAACCCGGCCGGCGTCCCGCGTTGCTGCGCGAGTCGGTCAACCTGCTGGAGAGCTGCGGCGACCAGGTGGAACTCCTCCGTGCCCTGGCCGATCGCTGCCAGGCGTTGGACCACGTCGGTGCGCCCGCGAAGGCACGGATGACGGCCCGGCACGCCAGGAACGTCGCCGACGCCTGCGGCGGGGATGCGCTGTTCCGCAAGCTCTTCCGGGACGAGGTGCCCGACCGCGAGGGCGACCCCGACGGGCTGACGGGCGAGGAGCAGGGCTCCGCGAGCCTGACGGCGGCGGAGCGGCGGGTCACCGCCCTGGCCGCGCTCGGCCACTCCAACCGCGAGATCGGGCGCAAGCTGTTCATCACCAAGAGCACCGTCGAGCAGCACCTCACCCGCGTCTACCGGAAGCTCGGGGTGCGCAACCGGGCCGACCTGGGCGATCTGCTCGCCGGGACGAACCTCGGCGCCGGGACACCGGCCATGGCCATGGCGTCCTCGGCCGTCGCGGGCTGAGGACGCTGTCGCGGGCTGAGGACGCCCTGTGTGGCGGCGGTCGCCCTGTGGGGCGGTGGTGACCCGTGTGGCGGCTGTGAGGGGTTGTTTAGTGGTTGAGGCTAGGGGCGGCGCGCTCGGATATTCGGTGGGAACTGCGGCCCTTCCGTAGCACCGAATGCGCGTCGTGCATTTCGCGTCGTGCATTCCTGAATTCCGTCGGCCGAATCGGCGCCGACCTCCCCGGTGTTCACCGGTGTTTCGCCGGTGTTCGCCGGTGTCCCCGGTGTACATGAACCGGCTCACGGCCGAGAAGCAGCGGGAACCGGACGAGGGGCTCATCAGCCACCTGTTGACCAGCGTGAACTGCCCGCCGACGAAGTCGCGGGCGCCGGCCTGCTGTTGCTGCTCGCCGGGCACGAGCTCACCATCGTGCGGAACGGCGGGGGCGGGTCGCCCTGGAGGACGTGGAGGTCGGCGGGCAGACGATCAGGGCGGGGGAGGGCGTGCTGTGCACGCTGTCCACCGCCAACCGCGACGAGGGGGCGTTCACCGACCCCGATGAGCTGGACCTGCGGCGCGACGCCCGCAGCCACCTGAGCTTCGGGTTCGGGATCCATCAGTGCATCGGCCAGTCGCTGGCCCGCGCCGAACCGCAGATCGCCCTGGAGACACTGCTGCGCAGGCTCCCGGGGCTGCGACTGGCGGCCTCCTTCGAGGAGTTGCGGTTCCGGGACGGGGTCGGGTTCTACGGGGTCAAGGAGCTGCCGGACCCCTGTCCCGCACTGCCGCCGGACCGGCCCTAAGGGGTCGGGTAGTGGTTGAGGCTAGGGGCGGTGGACTCGGATATTCGAAATGAACTGCGGCCATCGCGCCGCTTGAGCGCGCTTCGCATTTTCCTAGTGAGGTAAGGGAAACACATGGCGGGTGGGTCCGAGGCAGAGGCCGCTGAATTCCGGGCGCGATCCATTCAGCCGATAGCGGTGGTGGGAATGGCGTGCCGGCTGCCGGGTGCGGCGGGACCGGCCGAGTTCCTGGCTCTCCTCCGAAATGGCGAGGACGCCGTCGGTGCCGCTCCCGGGGACCGGCGGTACGCGCCACGGCGGGGCGGATTCCTCGACTCCGTCGACGAGTTCGACGCCGGCTTCTTCGGGATCTCCCCGCGCGAGGCCGCGGCGATGGACCCGCAGCAGCGGCTGGTCCTTGAGCTGAGCTGGGAGGCGCTCGAGGACGCCGGGATCCCGCCCGCCCGCCTCGGCGGCAGCGGCGCCGGGGTCTTCGTGGGCGCCATCGCCGACGACTACGCCACGCTGTCCCGCGCCGCCGGCGCCGACGCCGCCACCCCGCAGACGACGACCGGTCTGAACCGGGGCATCATCGCCAACCGCGTCTCCTACACGCTGGGCCTGCGCGGACCGAGCTTCACCGTGGACTCGGGACAGTCGTCGTCGCTGGTCGCGGTGCATCTGGCGGCCGAGAGCCTGCGCCGGGGCGAGTGCTCCGTGGCCCTGGCGGGCGGGGTGAACCTGATCCTTGCCGAGGACTCCACCGTCGCCGTGGAACGGTTCGGGGCGCTCTCCCCGGACGGGTACTGCTACACCTTCGACGCGCGGGCCAACGGCTATGTGCGCGGCGAGGGCGGTGGCGTCGTCGTACTCAAGCCGCTCGCCGACGCGATCGCCGACGGCGACGACATCCACTGCATCCTCGCGGGCAGCGCGGTGAACAACGACGGCGGCGGCGAGGGGCTGACCGTCCCGGACCGCGCCGGCCAGGAAGCGGTGCTGACCGCCGCGTACGAACAGGCCGGAATCTCCCCGGCCGCCGTCGGCTATGTGGAGCTGCACGGCACCGGAACCCCCACCGGCGATCCCGTCGAGGCCGCCGCCGTCGGGGCCGTTCTCGGCGCCGGGCGTCCGGCCGGGCAGCCGCTGCTGGTCGGCTCCGTCAAGACGAACATCGGCCACCTCGAAGGCGCCGCCGGTATCGCCGGCCTCCTCAAGGCCGTACTGGCCGTGCGCCACCGGGAGATCCCGGCGACCCTGCACCACGCGTCCCCGAACCCGGCCATCCCCATGGCGGAGCTCGGCATCGGCGTCAACACGGCACTCACACCCTGGCCGGAGCAGGCAGGGCCGCTGGTCGTGGGCGTGAGCTCCTTCGGCATGGGCGGCACCAACTGCCACGTGGTGCTCACCGAACCCGCGGGGTACGACGCCGCCGCTCGGCCGGCCACGGCCGGGATCAGGCCCGCCGGGACACCGGCCCCGCTGCTCGTCTCGGGCCGCGACGAACAGGCGCTGCGCGCCCAGGCACGCAAGCTGCGGGACCACCTCGACACGCACCCCGGCCTCCCCCTGCGCGACGTCGCCCACACGCTGGCCGCCGCCCGTGCCCCGCTCGCCCGGCGCGCGGTACTGCTCGCCGCGGACCGGGAGGACGTGTCCGCCGGTCTCGCCCGGCTCGCCGACGGCACACCCGGCGCGGACCTCGTGCGCGGCACGGTCTCCCCGGGCGCGCTCGCGTTCGTCTTCACCGGGCAGGGCAGCCAGCGCCCCGGCATGACCGCCGAGCTGTACCGGACGTCCGCGGAGTACGCCGCCGCCCTGGACGAGGTGTGCGCGAGCCTGGACCCGTGGCTGCGACGGCCGCTGCGGGACGTGCTGTTCGCGGCGGAAGGTTCCGACGAGGCGGCGCTCCTGGACCGTACCGAGTTCACCCAGCCCGCCCTGTTCGCCGTCGAGGTCGCCCTCTTCCGGTACGCCGAGCACTGCGGCCTGACACCGCGGTTCCTGCTCGGTCACTCGGTCGGTGAACTGGCGGCCGCGCACGTCGCCGGAGTCCTCTCCCTGGCGGACGCCTGCACGCTCGTCGCCGCCCGCGGCCGGCTGATGCAGGACCGGCCGGCGACCGGCGCGATGGTGTCGGTCCAGGCCACCGAGGACGAGCTGGCACCGTTCGTCTCCGAGTCGGTGACCCTGGCGGCGCTGAACGGCCCCGCCTCCACGGTGATCGCGGGTGACGAGGACGCCGTACTGGCCGTCGCCGCGCACTGGGCGGCCCGGGGACGCAAGACGAAACGACTGCGGGTCAGCCACGCGTTCCACTCCCCGCACATGGACGGGATGCTCACGGAGTTCCGCCGGATCGCCGCCGGACTGACCTTCGGCGCGCCCCGGATCCCGATCGTCTCCAACGAGACGGGCACCCTGCTCACCGAGGCCGACGCCCGCTCACCGGAGTACTGGGTACGGCACGCCCGTGCCGCCGTGCGCTTCCTGGACGGGGTGCGCCTCCTCGAGGACCAGGGCGTGACCACGCTGCTCGAACTGGGCCCCGACGGGGTGCTGTCGGCCATGGCACGGGACTGCCTGCGCGATGCCGGGACCGTGTGCGTGCCCCTGCTGCGCGGCCGCGACCGGACCGAACCGGAGGCGCTGCTCGCCGCGCTCGCCGGACTGTACGTCCGCGGCGTACCGATGGACTGGGAGCGGACGGCCACCGAGGCGGGCGCACGGCGGGTACCGCTGCCCACGTACGCGTTCCAGCGGAGGCGGCACTGGCTGCCGGAGCCCTCGGCGAGCGCGTCCCGGCCCGTGGTGAACGGTGGTGGGCACGCGGGGCAGGCGGGGCACGCGGGGCAGGCGGGGCGCGCGGGGCAGGCGGGGCACGCCGGGCACGATGGCGAGCCCGCCCCCGCGGTCCGCGACCGTACGACACCGGAACTCGTCCGCGACCGTACGACGCTGGAACTCGTCCGTGACGCCACGGCCCAGGTGCTCGGCCACGCGTCCCCGGACGACGTCGCGACGCACGAGGCGTTCAGGGAACTGGGCTTCAGCTCCCTGATGCTGGCCGAACTCGGTGAACGCCTCACCGAGGCGACCGGCCGCAGGGTGCCCACCACGCTGCTGTTCGACCACCCGACGCCGGACGCCCTCGCGCGCCGGCTCGAGGCCGACGGGGCGGAGCGCACGGACGCAGGCCCGGTGAGCCCGCCGGCCGCCGCCGCGCACGACGACGACCCCATCGTGATCGTCGGTATGGGCTGCCGGCTGCCCGGCGGCGTCCGGTCGCCCGAGGACCTCTGGCGGTTCGTGGCCGCCGGGGGCGACGCGATCTCCGCGCTGCCCGTCGACCGCGGCTGGGAGTTCGCCGCGGACTTCCCCGGCGAGGGCGGGTTCCTCGCGGACGTGGCCGAGTTCGACGCCGGATTCTTCGGGATCTCTCCGCGTGAGGCGCTGGCGATGGATCCGCAGCAGCGGTTGTTGCTGGAGACGTCGTGGGAGGCGCTGGAGCGGGCGGGCGTGGACGCGCTGAAGCTGCGCGGCAGCCGCACCGGCGTCTTCGTCGGCGCCAGCCCCTCGGAGTACGGGCCCCGGCTGCACGAGACCTCCGACGCCGACGGGCATGTGCTGACCGGTACGGCGCCCAGCGTGCTGTCCGGGCGGATCGCCTACGTGCTGGGGCTGGAGGGCCCGGCGCTGACGGTGGACACGGCGTGCTCGTCGTCCCTGGTGGCGCTCCATCTGGCGGCCCAGGCACTGCGGGGCGGCGAGTGCGATCTCGCCCTGGCCGGCGGTGTCACGGTGATGGCGACCTCGGGCATGTTCGCCGAGTTCGCGCGGCAGGGGGGCCTGGCCCCGGACGGCCGGTGCAAGGCGTTCGCCGACGGAGCGGACGGCACGGGCTGGGGCGAGGGTGTCGGGATGCTGGCCGTGCAGCGGCTGTCGGACGCGGTGCGGGACGGGCGTCCGGTGCTGGCGGTGGTGCGGGGTTCGGCGGTGAACTCGGACGGTGCGTCGAACGGTCTGACGGCGCCGAACGGTCCGTCGCAGCAGCGGGTGATCCGGCAGGCGCTCGCTTCGGCCGGGTTGTCGGCGGCGGACGTGGACATGGTGGAGGCGCACGGCACGGGGACGTCGCTCGGCGACCCGATCGAAGCGCAGGCCCTGCTTGCTACGTACGGCCAGGACCGTCCGGACGACCGTCCGCTGTGGCTGGGTTCGGTGAAGTCGAACATCGGTCATACGCAGGCGGCCGCGGGTGTGGCGGGTGTGATCAAGTCCGTACTGGCCCTGCGGAACGGACTGCTGCCCAAGACCCTGCACGTGGACGAGCCGACCCCCGAGGTGGACTGGTCCGCGGGCGCGGTGGAGCTGCTGACGGAGGGGCGGGAGTGGCCGGAGACGGACGGGCCGCGTCGGGCGGGCGTGTCGGCGTTCGGGATCAGCGGCACGAACGCGCACGTGATTCTGGAGCAGGCGCCGTCGGTCGAGGAACCGGTGACCGCGCCTGCGGATGACGGGTTGTTGGTGCCGTGGGTGGTGTCGGCGCGGTCGGAGGAGGCGTTGCGGGCGCAGGCCCGGCGCCTGGCCGACCACGTACGGGAGAGTGGACTTCGGCCGGCCGACGTGGGTCTGTCGCTGGCGGTGACGCGTGCCGGGCTGGAGCACCGGGCGGTGCTGGTCGCGGAGGACGAGGCCGGATTCCTGGCCCACTTGGACGCGCTGGCCGAGGGCAGGACCCCGGCCGGTGTGGTGGTGGAGGGCGGGACGGCGTTCCTGTTCTCGGGGCAGGGCTCCCAGCGCGCGGGCATGGGCCGTGAGCTGTACTCCGCCCACCCCGTGTTCGCGGCCGCCTTCGACGAGGTGTGCGCCGCCTTCGACGGTCTGCTGCCCGGGGCGCTGCGGGAGGTCGTGTTCGGCGGTGCGGGCCTGGACCGGACCGAGTGGGCCCAACCCGCGTTGTTCGCGTTGGAGGTGGCGCTGTTCGAGCTGGTGAGTTCGTGGGGTGTGCGCGCGGATGTGCTGTTGGGCCATTCGATCGGCGAGCTGGCTGCCGCGTATGTGGCGGGGGTGTGGTCGCTGGCGGACGCGTGCCGGATCGTGGCGGCGCGGGGCCGGTTGATGCAGGCGCTGCCGGAGGGCGGTGCGATGGTCGCCGTCGAGGCGGCCGAGGACGAGCTGCCCGACCTTCCCGGGGGTGTGTCGGTGGCTGCGGTGAACGGGCCCCGTTCGCTGGTGCTGTCCGGCGATGAGGAGCCGGTGACCGCGCTCGCGCAAGCGTTTGCTGAACAGGGCAGGCGGACCAAGCAGTTGACGGTCAGTCACGCGTTCCATTCGGCGCGGATGGAGCCGATGCTGGCGGAGTTCGCCGAGACGCTCGCCGCCGTGGAGTTCCGTCCGCCGCGCATCCCCGTCGTGTCGAATGTGACGGGTGAGATGGCGGGCGACGAGTTCACCACCCCCGCCTACTGGGTGCGGCACGTCCGGGAAGCCGTCCGTTTCGCCGACGGGGTCGGCGCGGCCCACGCCGCAGGCGTCCGGCGGTACCTCGAACTCGGTCCGGACGGCACCCTGACCACACTCGCCCACGACACCGCCCACGACGCCGGCCGCGACGTGGCCGCCGTACCCGCGCTGCGGGGCGACCAGCCCGAGACCCGGACCGTGGTGACCGCCGTCGGCCGCCTGTACGCCACCGGGCTGACCGTGGACTGGCCCGCCTTCTTCGCTCCGTACGGTGCCCGCCCAACCGAGCTGCCCACCTACGCCTTCCAGCACCGCCGTTACTGGCTGGAGCCGGTCGCACCGTCGTCCGCGCCCCCGGCGAACCCACTGCGCTACCGCACCGCGTGGGCGTCCGTGCCCGACGGCCCCCGGCCCTCGCTGAGCGGCACCTGGGCCGTCGTCGTACCGGCATCCGGGTCGTACGAGGACATCGTGGCCGGTGTGACGGCCGCACTGCGTGACCATGGCGCGCGGCCCGTCGTGGTGGAGGTCGACCCGGCCGGACCCGAGCGCGCCGACGTCGCGGACACCCTGCGCGCGGCGCTCGGCGAGGACGCCGGGGGAGTGGTGTCGTTGCTCGGGACGGCCGGCTCGCTCTCCTCGGGCGTGGCCGCGACCGCCGTGCTGGTGCAGGCGTGGACCGATCTCGGCGGCGGCGCCCGGCTGTGGTGTCTGACCCGGGGCGCGGTGTCGGTGAGCCCCTCCGACCCGCTGGCCGCGCCGGCGCAGGCGCAGCTGTGGGGGATGGGCCGGGTCGCGGCGCTGGAACACCCGGAGCGCTGGGGCGGGCTCGTCGACCTGCCCGCCGTACCGGACGACCGGGCGTGGACCCGGCTGTGCGCCGTACTGGCGGGCGGAAGCGGCGAGGACCAGGTCGCCGTCCGTGCCGCCGGCCTGTTCGCGCGGCGGCTGGGCCGGGCCGGTACGCGGGCCGACGCCGCCCCCGCCGGGCCGAGCCCCTGGCGTACGGACGGCACGGTGCTCGTGACCGGCGGCACGGGGGCGCTCGGCGCGCACCTCGCGCAGTGGCTGGCGGCGGCCGGAGCCGCGCATGTGCTGCTCACCAGCAGGCGTGGCCCCGACGCCGACGGAGCCGCGGAACTGACGGCGCGGCTGCGCGAGACGGGAACCGAGGTGACGGTCGCCGCGTGCGACGTGACCGACCGGGACGCCCTGGCGGAGCTGCTCTCCGGGCTGCCCGCCGACCGGCCGCTGACCGGTGTCGTACACGCCGCGGGCGTCCTGGACGACGGCGTGCTCGACTCCCTCACCCCCGACCGGTTCGCCGCCGTCGCCGGACCCAAGGTGACCGGGGCGTGGCACCTGCACGAGCTCACCCGGGACCTGGACCTCTCGGCGTTCGTGCTGTTCTCGTCCTTCGCGGGCACCGTGGGCCTGGCCGGGCAGGCCAACTACGCCGCCGCGAACGCGTACCTGGACGCGCTGGCCGTCCACCGGGCCCAGCTCGGCCTGCCCGCGACCGCGGTGGCCTGGGGCTCCTGGTCCGGCGCCGGAATGGCCGCCGACACCGAGGCCGCCCGGCGCCAACTGGCCCGCACCGGGCTCGTCCCCCTCGCCCCGGACGCCGCCCTGGCCGCGCTCGGGCAGGTCATGGACGACGGCGAGACCGCGGTGACCGTCGCCGACGTCGACTGGGACCGGTTCGCGGCGGGCTTCGGACCCGGCCGGCCGAGCCCGCTGCTCACCGGCGTCCCCGAAGTACGGCGCATCGAGGAGCGGGAGACCGGCCGCGCCGGCGCCCCGGCGGAGACGGACCGGCTCGGCGGGCTGACCGGCGACGCGCTGCGCCAGGCACTCGCCGACCTGGTGAGCACCGAGGTCGCCGCCGTCCTCGGGCTGCCGCCCACCGACCGGGTGCGGGAGGACACGACCTTCCGGGCGCTCGGGTTCGACTCGCTGATCGGTGTCGAGTTCCGCAACCGGCTCGCCGCGGCCACCGGCAGGCGGCTGCCGCCGAGCCTTATCTTCGACCACCCGACCCCCGGCAGGCTCGTCGAACACCTGGCGGCAGGCCTGGACGGAACCGGCCCGAACACCGCCGGGGAGGAACGGGTCGCACCGGCCCGTACCCACGACGACCCGGTCGTGATCGTGTCGGCCGCCTGCCGGTTCCCCGGCGGCGTCACGACCCCGGAGGAGCTGTGGCAGCTCGTCCTCGACGGCGGCGACGCCATCGGCCCCTTCCCGGCCGACCGGGGCTGGGACCTCGACCGCCTGTACGACCCGGACCCCGGCAACCCCGGCACCAGTTATGTGCGTGAGGGCGGCTTCCTGACCGACGTGGCGGACTTCGACGCCGCGTTCTTCGGGATCTCGCCGCGCGAGGCGCTGGCCATGGACCCGCAGCAGCGGCTGCTCCTGGAGACCTCGTGGGAGGCGCTGGAGCGCGCCGGCATCGTGCCGGCCTCGCTCGCCGGCAGCCGTACCGGCGTCTTCGTCGGCTCCAACGGCCAGGACTACGCCACCCTGCTCGGCGAGTCCGAGGTCGAGGGGCATGTGCTGACCGGTACGGCGTCCAGCGTGCTCTCCGGCCGTATCGCCTACACCCTGGGGCTCGAAGGACCCGCGCTGACCGTCGACACCGCCTGCTCCTCCTCGCTGGTCGCACTGCACCTCGCCGTCCAGGCGCTGAACGCGGGCGAGTGCGACCTCGCGCTCGCCGCCGGGGTGACCGTGATGTCCAGCCCGGAGATCTTCGTGGAGTTCTCCCGGCAGCGCGGCCTCTCCGCGGACGGGCGCTGCAAGGCGTTCGGGCCCGACGCGGACGGCACCGGCTGGGGCGAGGGCGTGGGCACCGTACTCCTGGAGCGGCTCTCCGACGCCCGCCGGCTGGGACACGACGTGCTGGGCGTGGTGCGCGGCACCGCGGTCAACCAGGACGGCGCGTCCAACGGGCTCAGCGCGCCCAACGGGCCCGCGCAGCAGCGGGTCATCCGCCAGGCGCTCGCCGACGCCGGCTGCGTGCCCTCGGACGTGGACGCCGTGGAGGCGCACGGTACGGGGACCCGGCTGGGCGACCCGATCGAGGCGCAGGCGCTGCTGGCGACGTACGGGCGGGACCGGCCGGCCGACCGGCCGCTGTGGCTCGGCTCCGTGAAGTCGAACATCGGGCACACCCAGGCCGCGGCCGGGATGGCCGGAGTGCTGAAGACCCTGTCCGCGATGCGGCACGGACAGCTGCCGCGCACCCTGCACGCCGCCCGGCCGACCCCGAAGGTCGACTGGACCGAGGGCGCGGTCGAACTGCTCACCGAGACCCGGCCCTGGCCCGCCACCGGCGCCCGGCCGCGACGCGCGGGCGTGTCCGCCTTCGGTGTCAGCGGCACCAACGCCCATGTCATCCTCGAACAGGCACCCGCACCGCAGCCGGCCCGGCCCGCCGTACTGCCACCGCTCCTCAACTCCCCCTCCGTGCCCTGGGTGCTGACCGCCAAGTCCGAAGAAGCGCTGGCCGCCCAGGCGGACCGGCTGAGCGCACGGCTGCCCGAGGCGGCGCCCGCCGAGGTCGGCCGGTCCCTCGTGACGACCAGGGCGACCTGGCCGGAGCGGGCCGTACTCATCGGTGACGGCTCCCCGCACTTCGCGGCGGGGCTCGGCGCGCTGGCCGGCGGCGCGGGGGACCCGCGGGTGGTGCGCGGCACCGCCGACACCCGCGGCCGGGTCGTCTTCGTGTTCCCCGGCCAGGGCGCCCAGTGGGCCGGCATGGCCGCGCGGCTGTGGGAGTCGTCGCCGGTGTTCGCCCAGTGGATGGACCGCTGCGCCGAGGTGCTGGCGCGGCTGACCGACTGGTCGCTGACCGAGGTGATCCATGAGACGCAGGACGCACCCGGACTGGACCGGGTCGACGTGGTGCAGCCCGCGTCCTGGGCCGTGAGCGTGTCACTGGCCGGCCTGTGGCGTGCCTGCGGTGTCGAGCCGGCCGCCGTGGTCGGACACTCTCAGGGCGAGATCGCCGCCGCCTGCGTGGCGGGCGGACTGTCCCTGGAGGACGGCGCCGCCCTCGTGACGCTGCGCAGCAGGCTGATCGCCGAGGAACTGTCCGGGCACGGCGGCATGGTGTCCGTGGCCCTGTCCCCCGCCGACACGGCCGAACGCATCGCCCGCTGGAACGGCGGGATCTGTGTCGCGGCGAACAACAGCCGCCGCTCCACCGTCGTGTCCGGCGAACCGGAAGCGCTGGCCGAACTGCTCGCCGAGTGCGAGGCCGAGGGCGTACGGGCCCGCCGCATCCCCGTGGACTACGCCTCCCACTCCGCCCAGGTGGAGCGGATCGAGCGGCAGCTGACCGAGCTGGCGGCCGGTGTCGCACCGCGCCCGGGGGACATCCCCTTCCACTCCACGACGACCGGCGGCCCGCTCGACACCACGGGCCTGGACGCCGACTACTGGTACCGCAATCTGCGCCGGCCCGTGCTGTTCGGGCCGGTCACCGAGGAACTCCTCGCCCAGGGCCACGACGTGTTCCTGGAGATGAGCCCGCACCCGGTACTCGTCCCCGCGGTGCAGGACGCCGTCGACGCGACCGGCACGACCGCCGCCGCCGTGGGCAGCCTGCGCCGGGACGACGGCGGCCCCGAGCGGTTCACGCTCTCCCTGGCCGAGGCGTTCGTGCGCGGCGCCCCCGTGGACTGGACGGCCGTGCTCGGCACCAGCGGCGCCCGCCGGGTCGAGCTGCCCACCTACCCGTTCCAGCGCGGCCGGTTCTGGCCGGAGCCCCGCACGGCGGCCGCCACGACCGGCGGTGCCGAGGAGGACGCGCCGCTGTGGCGGGCCGTGGACCGCGGCGACCTGGCCGCCGTCGCCGCCGAACTCGCCCTCCCCGACGGGGAGTCGCTGCACGACCTGCACGACCTGGTGCCCGCCCTGTCCGGCTGGCGCCGCAGGCGCAAGGACTCGGCGCTGGTCGACAGCTGGCGCTACCGCGTCTCCTGGACCCCGGTGACCGCCCCGGTCCTGGCCGCCCTGACCGGCGACTGGCTGCTGGTGACCGCGGACCCGGACGGCGAGGCCGCCCGGTGGGCGCGTACGGCGCTCGGCGCGAGCGTCACCGCCCAGCTCACCTCGCCGGACGGCCCGATACCGGCGGGCCCGTGGACAGGCGTGGTGTCCCTGCTGGGACTGGCCGACCGGCCGCACCCGGACCATCCCGTCGTACCGGTGGGCGTCGCGGACACCGTGGCCCTGCTGTCCGCGTTGCGCGAGGCCGGGATCGACGCGCCGCTGTGGGGTCTGACCAGGGGCGCCGTCGGCACCGGACGCTCCGACCAGGTCCGCGCGCCCGGCCAGGCCCAGCTGTGGGGCCTCGGACGGGTCGCCGGCCTGGAGAACCCCGCCGCCTGGGGCGGACTCGTCGACCTGCCCGCCGAACTGGACGACCGCGCCGCCGGACTGCTGCGGGCCGCGCTCGCCGCGGGCGAGGACGAGCAGGAGTACGCGCTGCGCCCCGCCGGGCTGTATGTGCGCAGGCTGGTCCGTGCTCCCCTGGACGGGACGGCGGCGCGACGCTCCTGGCGGCCCCGGCCCGACGGCACGGTCGTCGTCACCGGCGGCACCGGCGCGCTGGGCGCCCGGGTCGCCCGCTGGCTCGCCCACGCGGGCGCCGGACACCTCCTGCTGACCAGCAGGAGCGGTATGGCCGCCGACGGCGCCGACGACCTGGTAGCGGAACTGCGCGCGCTGGGCGCCCGGGTCACGGTCGCCGCCTGCGACGTGGCCGACCGCGCCCAGCTCGCCGCGGCCCTGGACACGGTGCCGGACGAGTTCCCGGTCGCCGCCGTGGTCCACACCGCGGGCGTGAACCGCACCGCCACCCTCGACCGGACCACCCTCGCCGAGCTGGCGGACGTCATGTCGGCGAAGGCCGCCGGCGCCCGCAACCTGGACGAACTCCTCGCCGGTCACGACCTCGACGCGTTCGTCCTCTTCTCCTCCGGCGCCGCGATCTGGGGCAGCGCGGGCCAGGGCGCGTACGCGGCCGCCAACGCGTACGCCGACGCGCTCGCGGCGGACCGGCGCAGGCGCGGCCTCACCGCCACCTCCGTGGCCTGGGGCAGCTGGGCCGGCGGCGGGATGGTCGACGACGACCTGGCGCGGGACCTCGCCCGCGGCGGGGTGCGCTCGATGGACCCGGACCGGGCGATCGGCGCGCTCCAGCAGGCCCTCGACCACGACGAGACCACGCTGACGGTCACCGACATGGACTGGGAGCGCTTCGCCGGGACGTTCACCGCGGCCCGCCCGCGCCCCCTCATCGACGCCATCCCGGAGGCCGCCCGCGCCGCCACGACGGATCCGGCCGCCGGAGAGTCCGAACTGGCCGCCAGGCTGGCCGGGTCGACCGACGGCGAACGCGAACGCGAACTCCTCGACCTGGTCAGGACCGCCGCCGCCCTCGCGCTGGGGCACCGGGGCGCCGAGGCCATCACCCCGTCGAAGCCCTTCAAGGACCTGGGCTTCGACTCCCTGACCGCCGTCGACCTGCGCAACCGGCTCACCGCCGCGACCGGCGTACGTCTGCCCGCCACGCTCGTCTTCGACCACCCCACGCCGCTCGCGGCCGCCGTCGAGTTGCGGACGCGGCTGTTCGGCGGCGACGCGCTCCCGACGTCCGCGGGGTCCGTGGCGCCCACGGCGGCCGAGGCCGACGATCCGGTGGTCATCGTCGCCATGGCCTGCCGGTTCCCCGGTGAGGCGACCTCGCCGGAGAAGCTCTGGGACCTGATCGCGGCGGGCAAGGACGGAATCGGGGACTTCCCCGCCGACCGCGGCTGGAGCGTCGCCGCCGACGCCGCGTTCTCCCAGACCGGCGGGTTCCTCCCGGACGTGGCCGAGTTCGACGCCGGGTTCTTCGGGATCTCGCCGCGTGAGGCGCTGGCGATGGATCCGCAGCAGCGGTTGTTGCTGGAGACGTCGTGGGAGGCGCTGGAGCGGGCGGGCGTGGACGCGCTGAAGCTGCGCGGCAGCCGCACCGGCGTCTTCGTCGGCGCGGGCTCCCACGACTACGGCACCCTGCTCACCTCACTCGAAGGAGGCCAGGACTACGCGCTCACCGGAGCCGTCGGCAGCGTGCTGTCCGGGCGGATCGCCTACGTCCTGGGGCTGGAGGGCCCGGCGCTGACCGTGGACACGGCGTGCTCGTCGTCCCTGGTGGCGCTCCACCTGGCGGCGCAGGCACTGCGGGGCGGCGAATGCGACGTGGCCCTCGCGGGCGGCGTGGCGGTCATGGCCACCCCCGACGCCTTCGACGCGTTCGCGCGGCAGGGGGGCCTGGCCCCGGACGGCCGGTGCAAGGCGTTCGCCGACGGGGCGGACGGCACGGGCTGGGGCGAGGGCGTCGGCGTACTCGTGCTGACGCGCCTGTCCGAGGCGCGGCGTCGCGGCCATGACGTGCTGGCGGTGGTGCGGGGTTCGGCGGTGAACTCGGACGGTGCGTCGAACGGTCTGACGGCGCCGAACGGTCCGTCGCAGCAGCGGGTGATCCGGCAGGCGCTCGCTTCGGCCGGGTTGTCGGCGGCGGACGTGGACATGGTGGAGGCGCACGGCACGGGGACGTCGCTCGGCGACCCGATCGAGGCACAGGCGTTGCTGGCGACGTACGGTCAGGACCGTCCGGCGGACCGTCCGCTGTGGCTGGGTTCGGTGAAGTCGAACATCGGTCATACGCAGGCGGCCGCGGGTGTGGCGGGTGTGATCAAGTCCGTACTGGCCCTGCGGAACGGACTGCTGCCGGCGACGTTGCATGTGGATGAGCCGTCGCGGGAGGTGGACTGGTCCGCGGGTGCGGTGGAGCTGTTGACGGAGGGGCGGGAGTGGCCGGAGACGGACGGGCCGCGTCGGGCGGGCGTGTCGGCGTTCGGGATCAGCGGCACGAACGCGCACGTGATTTTGGAGCAGGCGCCTTCGGTCGAGGAACCGGTGACCGCGCCTGCGGATGACGGGTTGTTGGTGCCGTGGGTGGTGTCGGCGCGGTCGGAGGAGGCGTTGCGGGCGCAGGCCCGGCGACTTGCCGACCATGTGGCAGCCACGGATCTCACCGTCGCGGATGTCGGCTACTCCCTGGCGGGGACGCGTGCGGGGCTGGAGCACCGGGCTGTTCTGACGGGGCGGGAGCGGGAGGACTTCCTGGTCCAGTTGGCCGCGTTGGCGGAGGGTGCGAGTGCCGCGGGGATGGTGCGGGGTGTGGCCGGGGAGGGCGGGACGGCGTTCCTGTTCACCGGTCAGGGTGCGCAGCGTCTGGGTATGGGGCGTGAGCTGTACGAGCGTTTCCCGGTGTTCGCGGCTGCGTTCGACGGGGTGTGTGCGCAGTTGGATCTGTTGCTGGAGCGGCCGGTGAAGGAGGTCGTCTTCACCGACGCGCCGGCGTTGGACCGCACGGTGTTCACGCAGGCCGGGTTGTTCGCGTTGGAGGTGGCGCTGTTCGAGCTGGTGAGCTCGTGGGGTGTGCGCGCGGATGTGCTGCTGGGGCATTCGATCGGCGAGCTGGCGGCCGCGTATGTGGCGGGGGTGTGGTCGCTGGCGGACGCGTGCCGGATCGTGGCGGCGCGGGGCCGGTTGATGCAGGCGCTGCCGGAGGGCGGTGCGATGGTCGCCGTCGAGGCGGCCGAGGACGAGCTGCCCGACCTTCCCGAGGGTGTGTCGGTGGCTGCGGTGAACGGGCCCCGTTCGCTGGTGCTGTCCGGTGATGAGGAGCCGGTGACCGCGCTGGCCCGGACGTTCGCCGAACAGGGCAGGCGGACCAAGCAGTTGGCGGTCAGTCACGCCTTCCACTCCGCGCGGATGGAGCCGATGCTGGCGGAGTTCGCGGAGACGCTCGCCGCGGTGGAGTTCCGTTCGCCGCGTATCCCGGTGGTGTCGAATGTGACGGGTGGGATGGCGGGCGCGGAGTTCACCACTCCCGCCTACTGGGTGCGGCATGTGCGGGAGGCCGTTCGTTTCGCCGATGGTGTGGCGACGGTGCTGGCGCGGGGTGTGGACAGGTTCCTCGAGCTGGGTCCGCGGGGTGCGCTGACCGCGATGGCCGAGGAGACCCTCGACCACACCGGTGCCGACGCCGTGTGCGTGCCCGTACTGCACCCCGAACGCCCCGAGGACGCCACGCTGTTGCACGCGCTGGCCACCGCGTCGGTGACGGGTGCGGCCGTCGACTGGACGACCCCGTTCGCCTGCGCCCGCACCACGGAGCTGCCGACCTACGCCTTCCAGCGCAGGCGCTTCTGGCCGCGGCCCGCCGCGAGCGCGGGCGCCGGCGACCTGGCCGCGGCCGGACTGGCCGAGGCCGGACACCCACTGCTCACGGCATGGCTCCCGTCGCCCGAGGGGGACGGGGTGCTGTGCACCGGCCGGCTGTCCCTCGCGACACATCCGTGGCTCGGCGACCACACGGTCCTCGGCACGGTGCTCGTACCGGGCACCGCGTTCGTCGACCTCGTCGGCTGGGTGGGCGACCGCGTCGGCTGCGGCGGGATACGGGAGCTGACCCTGGCCACGCCACTGGCACTCGCCGAGGACGCGGCGGTACGGCTGCGCGTGGTGCTCGGTGCGCCCGACGACACCGGATGCCGTCCGGTCGCCGTGTACGCGCAGCCGGACACCGAGGACGAGGGAACGGACTGGACCCGGCACGCCGAGGGCCTGCTGGCCCCGGCCGACGCGTCGGACACCCCGGCGGCACCCCCCGGCCCCGCCCTCGACGCATGGCCGGTGCCGGGCGCCGAACCCCTTCCCATGGACGGGTTCTACGAAGGGCTCGCCGACGCCGGTTTCGCCTACGGGCCCCTCTTCCGGGGACTGCGGGCGGCCTGGCGGCGCGGTGACGAGGTCTTCGCCGAGGTGAGCCTGCCCGCCGACGAGAGCGGCGCCGGGTTCGGCGTGCACCCCGCCCTGCTGGACGCGGCGCTGCACGCGCTGGGCCCCGCCGCCCAGGCCTCGGACGAGCCAGGATCGGCCCGGCTGCCGTTCTCCTGGGGCGAGGTGCGGGTGCACGCCGTCGGCGCGGATCTGCTGCGGGTCCGGCTGGTCCGGGCCGCGGACGGCACCGTCACCCTGGACGCCGCCGACGCCGCGGGCCGGCCGGTGGTCTCCATCGGCTCGCTCGTCCTGCGTCCGCTGTCCCCGGACCGCCTGCGCGCCGGTACCCAGGCACCCGACGACGCGCTGTTCGCCACCCGCTGGATACCGCTGGACGTCACGGGCGACACGGGCGACACGGCGCGGGACACCGTCGAGTGCGTGCTGCTCGGCGAGCCGTCGGCGGGCGCCTGGCGTTCCCACCCCGACCTCGCGGCGTACGCGGCGGCCCTCGCGGACGGCAAGGAGACGCCGGGCCCGGTCCTCGCCCGCTGCCCGCTGACCACCGGGGACCCCGCCGAGGCGGCCCGGCGTTCCGCCGAGTGGACCCTCGACCTGCTCCAGCAGTGGCTGGCCGACGACCGGTTGACCGACAGCCACCTCGTGATCGGCACCCGGCACGCGGCCCCCGTCGCCACCCCATACGCGGCCCCCGTCGACGCCACGGACGCGGACGCGGCCCCCGTCGACGCCGGGCACGAAGCCCCCGTCGACACCGCCGCTGCCGCGCTCGCCCAGTCCACCCTCGCCGGCCTCGTCCGTTCCGCCCAGACCGAGAACCCCGCCCGCATCACCCTCGTGGACTTCGACACCACCGCCCCGGACCCGGCCCACCTCACCGCGGCCGTACGCCTCGGCGAGCCGGAAGTCGCCGTCCGGCAGGGCACGTTGTACGCCCGCAGGCTCACCCGTCCGGAGACCGGCCGGGCCCTGACCGTGCCGCCCGGCCCCGGCCCGTGGCGGCTGGACAGCACCGGCCGCGGCTCACTGGACCACCTGGCGCTCGTGCCGTGCCCGGACGCCGCGGCGCCCCTGGCCGAGGGCACGGTGCGGATCGCCGTACACGCCGCCGGGGTGAACTTCCGGGACGTCCTGATCGCCCTCGACATGTATCCCGGCCGGGCGGACCTCGGCACCGAGTGCGCCGGCGTCGTCCTGGAGACGGGACCCGGTGTCACCGGGCTGGCCCCCGGGGACCGGGTGATGGGCATGGTCGCCGGGGCGTTCGGGCCCACCGCGGTCGCCGACCGGCGCGTGCTGGCGCGGATACCGGACGGCTGGTCCTTCGAGACCGCCGCCGCCACCCCGGTCGCCTTCCTGACCGCCTACTACGGCCTGGTGGACCTGGCCGGGCTCGGCGCGGGCGAATCGGTGCTCGTGCACGCCGCCGCCGGCGGGGTCGGGATGGCCGCCGTGCAGCTGGCCCGGCACCTGGGCGCCGAGGTGTTCGGCACCGCGAGCGAACCGAAGTGGAGCACCCTGCTCGACACCGGTCTCGACCGCGCGCACATCGGCTCCTCACGGACGCTCGACTTCGCGGACCTGGTGCGCGAGACGACCGGCGGCGCGGGCGTCGACGTCGTACTGAACTCGCTCGCGGGCGAGTTCACCGACGCCTCGCTGCGCGCGATGCCGCGCGGCGGCCGGTTCGTCGAGATGGGCAAGACCGACCCCCGCGACCCCGAACGCGTCGCCGCCGACCACCCCGGCGTGCGGTACCGCTCCTTCGACCTGGGGGAGGCGGGCCCGGACCGCATCGCCGAGATCCTCGCCCATCTCGTCGAGCTGTTCGAGTCCGGCGCGCTCACCCCGCTGCCCGTCACCACCTGGGACATCCGGGACGCGACGGACGCCTTCCGTGTGCTGAGCCAGGCCACCCTCACCGGCAAGGCGGTCCTGACCGTCCCCGCCGGGTCCGTCCCGTTCGAGGCCGGTGAGACGGTCCTGATCACCGGCGGCACCGGCACCCTGGGCACCCTGCTGGCCCGGCACCTCGTCACCGAGCACGGACTGCGTCATGTCACCCTGGCCGGACGCCGGGGCACGGACACGCCCGAAGTGCGGCAACTGCGCGCCGACCTCGCCGAGATGGGCGCGGAGGTACGGGTCGAGGCCTGCGACGCCGGCGACGAGGACGCCGTACGACGGCTCCTGGAACCGCTCACCGCGCACCACCGCCTGGCCGGAGTCGTCCACGCCGCGGGCGTCACCGACGACGGGGTGGTGTCCGCGCTCGACCGGCGGCGGCTGTCCGCCGTACTGCACCCCAAGGTGCGCGGCGCCTGGAACCTGCACCGGCTCACCGCGCACCTGGCGCCCCGGATGTTCGTCCTGTTCTCCTCCGCCTCGGCCACACTCGGCGCGGCCGGCCAGGGCAACTACGCCGCCGCCAACGCCTTCCTCGACGCGCTCGCCGAGCACCGGCACGCCCGGGGCCTGCCCGCGAGCAGCCTCGCCTGGGGACTGTGGGACCAGGCCAGCGGGATGACCGGGCGCCTCGCGGAACGCGACCGGCAGCGGATGAGCCGGGCCGGCGTCGCCCCCCTCGACTCCGCACACGGCCTCGCGCTGTTCGACACCGCGCTGCTCACCGGTATCCCGGCGCTGACGCCCGCCCGGCTCGACCTGGCCGGACTGCGGGCCAGGGCCGCGCACCAGCCGGTCCCGGCCGTACTGCGGGAACTCGTCCGCGTGCGGCGCGTGGCGGCCACCGGCACGACGGCCCCGACCACGGGGACGCCCGGTGACGCGCGGACGCTGACGGAGCGGCTGGCCGCGCTGTCCCCCGCCGAGCGGCACCGGCTCGTACTGGATCTGGTGCGCGAGCACACCGCGGGCGTCCTCGGTCACGGCTCGGCCGACGACATCGACCCCGACCAGGCGTTCAAGACGCTCGGCTTCGACTCGCTCACCGCGGTCGAACTCCGCAACCGGCTGCGGACGGCCACCTCCCTGACCGTCCCCGCGACCCTGGTCTTCGACCACCCCACCCCGGCGGCGCTCACCGCGCATCTGCTGGAACTCGCCGCGCCGCCGGAGCACGACCCGGTGCTCCAGGTCCTGGGCGAACTCGAACGGCTCGAAGCGGGCGTCGAGGCGCTCGGCCCCGTCGACGGCGCCCACGACGAAGTCGTCGCACGACTGCGCCGGATCCTGCGCAAGGCCGAGGCCGGCTCCGCGCCGGACGGCGGCGGCGAGGACTCCTCGCTCCAGACGGCCTCCGCGGCGGAAGTGCTCGCGTTCATCGACAGCGAATTCGGCGATCTCGCCTAGTACACATACGGAGTTGATCGCAGTGGTGGATGACGACAAGCTCGTCGACTATCTCAAGCGGGTCACCGCGGACCTGAAGCGGACCCGGCAGCGGGTGCAGGAACTGGAGGCGGGCGCCGCCGAACCCATCGCCGTCGTCTCGATGGGCTGCCGCTTCCCGGGCGGCATCGCCTCCCCGGAGGACCTGTGGGAGTGCGTGCGCACCGGCACCGACACCATCTCCGGGTTCCCCACCGACCGCGGCTGGCGCACCGGCCACCTGCGCGGCGACTTCCGCCTCGCGGGCGGCTTCCTCGCCGACGCGGCCGGTTTCGACGCCGGGCTGTTCGGCATCTCGCCGCGTGAGGCGCTGGCGATGGACCCGCAGCAGCGGCTGCTCCTGGAGACCTCCTGGGAGGTCCTGGAGCGGGCGGGCCTCGACCCCACCACGGTGCGCGGCGCCGACGGCGGGGTGTTCGTCGGCATGGCCGACCAGAAGTACGGCCCGCGCGACGGTGAACTCCTCGACCAGGTCAAGGGCCTGGTCCTGACCGGCACCACCAGCAGCGTCGCCTCCGGCCGGATCGCCTACTCGCTCGGCCTCCAGGGGCCCGCGATCACCATCGACACCGCCTGCTCCTCCTCCCTGGTCGCCCTGCACCTCGCGGTACGGGCCCTGCGCTCGGGGGAGTGCTCGTTCGCGCTCGTCGGCGGTGCCGCGGTGATGGCGGAACCCCAGCTGTTCGCCGAGATGGCGGAGCAGGGCGGGATGGCGGGCGACGGCCGCTGCAAGGCGTTCGCCGCGGCGGCCGACGGCACCGGCTGGGGCGAGGGCGTCGGCGTGCTCCTGCTCCAGCCGCTGTCCACGGCCCGGGAACAGGGCCTGCCCGTCCTGGCCACCGTCCGCGGCACGGCCGTCAACCAGGACGGCGCCTCCAACGGACTGACCGCGCCCAACGGTCCCGCCCAGCGCCGCGTCATCCGCAAGGCCCTCGCCGACGCCCAGCTCAGCGTCGGCCAGGTCGACGCGGTCGAGGCGCACGGCACCGGAACCCGGCTCGGCGACCCCATCGAGGCGGGGGCCCTGCTGGCCACCTACGGCCAGGACCGGGCCGGGGACGAGCCGCTGTGGCTCGGCTCGGTCAAGTCGAACATCGGTCACACGCAGGCCGCGGCCGGCATGGCCGGAGTCATCAAGATGGTGCTGGCGATGCGGCACGGACTGCTGCCGCGCACCCTGCACGTGGACGAACCCACACCCCAGGTCGACTGGTCGGCGGGCGCCGTACGGCTGCTGACGGAGGAACAGACCTGGCCGAGCACCGGCCGGCCGCGCCGCTCGGCCGTCTCCTCCTTCGGCATCAGCGGTACCAACGCCCACGTCGTCCTCGAACACGACCCCGCCGCGAGCGGCGCGGACGGCGCACCCGAGCCCGGCCCCGACACCTCGCCCGCCGCCCCCGTCCCGTGGACGCTGTCCGCCGCGAGCGAGGAGGCGCTGCGCGCCCAGGCACGGCGGCTGCACCGGTACGCCGACGGCGACCCCGGACGGCGCCCGCTGGACATCGCCCGATCCCTGGCCCGTGGCCGCGCCCGGCTCGCGCACCGCGCCGTCGTGCTCGGCGCCGACCGCACCGAACTCCTCACGTCCCTGGCCGCCCTCGGCGCGGGCGAGCCCGACCCCCGCGTCGTACGCGGCCGGACCGTGCCGAGCGGCCCCGTCGCCTTCCTGTTCACCGGCCAGGGCTCGCAGCGGGCGGGCATCGGGCGGGAACTGTACGAGACCTTCCCGGTGTTCGCCCGCGCCTTCGACGAGGTGCGCGACCGGCTCGACCCGCAACTCGCCCACCCGCTCGACGACATCCTCGACGGGCGCGTCGTGGACGGACTGCCGCTGATCGAGCAGACCGGGTACGCGCTCGCCGCGGTGTTCGCGCTGGAGGTCGCGCTGTTCCGGCTGGTCGAACACGCCGGTGTCGTCCCCGACTTCGTCCTCGGGCACTCCACCGGCGAGCTGGCCGCCGCGCACTGCGCCGGGGTGCTCTCGCTGGACGACGCCTGCACCCTCGTCGCGGCGCGCGGCCGGTTCGTGCAGACCCTGCGCACCGACGGCGCGATGGTCGCCGTCGAGACCTCCGAGACGGAACTCGCCGAACTCATCGCGCGGGCCGACGTCGGCGACCGGGCGACCATCGCCGTGGTGAACGGACCCCGGTCCGTGGTGGTCTCCGGTGACGCGGACGCCGTCGAGCGGGTGCGCGCCCGGTGCGAGGAGCGCGGGCGCAAGACGCGCAAGCTGCCCATCAGCCACGCCGCGCACTCCGTCCACATGGAACCGATGCTGGCGCGGCTGCGCGAGGTCGCCGAGGGCCTCGAACACCGCCCGCCCCGCATCCCCATGGTCTCCAACCTGACCGGCGCACCCGTCCCGCCCGAGGCGAACTGGCCGGAGTACTGGGTCCGCCAGGTCCGCGAGACGGTGCGCTTCCACGACGGCATCCGCTGGCTCGGCGCCCAGGGCGTCACCGCCTGCCTCGAACTGGGGCCCGGCGGAGCGCTCATCGCGATGGCGCGCGAGAGCCTCGGCGACCCGGGCCGCGAGGTGGCCCTCGTCCCCACCCTCCAGCACGACCGGCCCGAGCCGGCCACGTTCCTGTCCGCGCTGGCCGAACTGCACGTGCACGGCGTGGCCGTCGACTGGGACACCCCGCTCGCCGCCCGCGGCGCGACCAGCACCGACCTGCCCACCTACGCCTTCCAGCGCGAGCGCTACTGGCTGCCCGCCACCCCCGCGGCACCACGCACCGCCGAACCGGCCGACCGGACCGGACGCGTGCGCTACCGGGTCGGCTGGACGCCGTACCCGGACGTCGACACCGACGCGCGGCCGACCGGCACCTGGCTGGTCGTCGCCCCCGACGGCGACAGCGACGGTGACGGTCACGGCGACGGAGCGCGGGTCGCCGAGGCCCTGGGGGAGCGGGCGGTGCTGCTGACCGCCGGGCCCGGCCTCGCTCCCGCCCTCGCGCGGCTGCCCGAGGACCGGCCCGTCGCGGGCGTGCTCGCGCTTCCCGCGGAGTCCGCGACCCGCTGGACCCGCCTGGCCCCTCGTTCAGCCCTCCGAGGCCGGGGTGCGCGCCCCGCCAGTGTACGCCACCAGGCGCCCGTCTCCGTCGACACCGAGGCCGTGCCCGGTGCCGCCCCAGCCCTCCTGTGGGGGCTCGGCCGGGTCCCGCACTCCGGCGGCGGCGTGGTGGACCTGCCCGCCGGCCTCGACGCGCGCTCCCTGCGGCTGCTCGCGGCCGTCCTCGCCGCACCCGGCGACCAGGACGAACTCGCCGTACGGCCGGGCGGCGTCTTCGCCAGGAAGCTGCTGCCCGCCCAGCGCCCCCGGCGGCAGCGTGCCTGGCGCACCGGCGGAACCGTCCTGATCACCGGGGACATCGCGGGCGTCACACCGGAACTCCTCCAGTACCTCTCCGGCGGCGGCGCTCGCACGCTCCTGCTGGCGCACCGCCCCGGCACGCCCCTGCCCGACGCCGCCGTCCTCGCCGCGGCGGGCGGACCGTGCACCGTCACCGAGTGGGACCTGGGCCCGCTGGAGACGGCGTCGGTGACCGCCGTCGTCCACCTCAGCGGCATCGACCCGGACGGCCCGTCCACGCCGGACGCCCTCACCGCCGCCGGGCCGGCCCGCGCCGTCCAGGACCGGCTGCGTACCGTCGTACGGCTCGAAGAGCTGTTCCACGACGCGGACCTGGACGCCTTCGTGCTGCTGTCCACCGTCGCCGGCACCTGGGGCGGCGCCGAGGACCTCGTGCACACCGTCGCGCACGCCGCCCTGGAGTCCCTCGCCGAGCGCCGCACCCTCGACGGCCGCCCCGGCACCTGCGTCGGCTGGGGCCCCTGGGAGACACCGGCGGACACGGGGGCGTCACCGGTCCCCGGCCTGCTGCCGCTCCCCGCCGACCTCGCCGTGTCCGCGCTGGCCGAGGCCCTGGACGCCGACGACCCCGTCTGCGCCGTCGTCGACGTCGACTGGAGCCTGTTCCACCCCGTCCTCACCGGGCGCGGCCCCCGCCCGCTCGTCGCCGACCTGCCCGAGGTCCGCGCCCTGCCCGCACCCCCGACCGCCGAAGTGGTCCTCGCGCCCGCCGCCGACCGGGAACACCAACTCCTCGAACTGGTCCGGGCGCAGGCCGCCGCCGTGCTCGGCCACGCCTCCGGCGCCGCCATCGATCCCGTACGCCCGTTCCGCGACCTCGGCTTCGAGTCCCTGGCGGCCGTACGGTTCCGCGACCGCGTCGCCGCCGAGACCGGGCTGCGGCTGCCCGCCACCCTCGTCTTCGACCACCCCACCGCGCAGGCGGTCGCCGCACATCTGCTGGCCGAACTGTCCGGCGTACGACAGCACGAGGACGAGGTCGCCCCGACGGCCGACCACGACGACCCGATCGCCATCGTCGGCATGGCCTGCCGCTACCCCGGCGGCGTACGCGGACCCGAGGACCTGTGGGACCTCGTCCACTGCGGACGCGACGGCGTCGGCGACTTCCCCACCGACCGCGGCTGGGACCTGCCCGCCCTGCGCCGCCTGGCACCGGACCTCGCCATGAAGGGCGGATTCCTGCCCGACGCCGCCGACTTCGACGCCGCCTTCTTCGGCATCTCCCCGCGTGAGGCGACCGCGATGGACCCCCAGCAGCGACTGCTCCTGGAGGTGTCCTGGCAGGCCCTGGAGGGCGCGGGCCTCGACCCGGCGGCCCTGCGCGGCAGCCGCACCGGAGTCTTCGCCGGCGCCGCGGGCTCGGACTACGGCGTGGTGCTGGAAGGGGCCCCGGAGGCGGACGGATACCTGACCACCGGCACCGCCGCGAGCGTCATCTCCGGCCGGATCGCCTACACCCTCGGCCTGCACGGGCCCGCGGTCACCGTGGACACGGCGTGCTCCTCCTCACTGGTGGCCCTGCACATGGCCGTGGGCGCCCTGCACCAGGGTGAGTGCGACCTCGCGCTCGCCACCGGCGTCTCCGTCATCTCCACGCCGGGCGCGTTCGTCGACTTCGCCCGGCAGAGCGGGCTCGCCGCCGACGGCCGCTGCAAGGCGTTCGCCGCGAGTGCCGACGGCACCAACTGGGCCGAGGGCGTGGGCGTCCTGGTCGTGGAGCGGCTCTCCGACGCGCGGCGCAACGGACACCGCGTCCTCGCCACGGTCCGGGGCAGCGCCGTCAACTCCGACGGCGCCTCCAACGGGCTCTCCGCGCCCAACGGCGGAGCACAGCAGCGGGTGATCCGGCAGGCGCTGGCCGCCGCCGGACTGTCCGCCGACGACGTCGACGCCGTCGAGGCGCACGGTACGGGCACGACGCTCGGCGACCCGATCGAGGCGCAGGCGGTCCTGGCCACCTACGGGCGGGACCGGCCGGCCGGACAGCCGCTGTGGCTGGGGTCGCTCAAGTCCAACATCGGGCACAGCGGGGCCGCGGCCGGGGTCGGCGGCGTGATCAAGATGGTGCAGGCCCTGCGGCACGGCGTACTGCCGCGAACCCTGCACGTCGACGAGCCGACGCCCGAGGTGGACTGGTCGGCGGGGACGGTGGGACTGCTCACCGAGAACCGAGAGTGGCCGCACACCGGGAAGCCACGCCGGGTGGGGGTGTCGGCGTTCGGAGTCAGCGGCACCAACGCACATGTCGTACTGGAACAGGGGCCCGAAGAAACGCCCGAGGAAGCGCCCGAAGAAGCGCCGGAAGAAACCCCCGGAGAGGCGCCCGGGGCGACCGCCCCACCGCTCCTCCCGTGGGTGCTCTCCGCCCGCACCCCCGAGGCGCTGCGCGCCCAGGCCGCCCGCCTGGCCGCCCGTCTTGCCGAGCGGGAGCTGCCCGCCGCCGCCGTCGGGCACGCCCTGCTGACCTCCCGGTCGGACTTCGAGCACCGGGCCGTCGCGCTGGGCGCGGGACACGGCGAGCTCACCGAGGCGCTGCGCGCGATCGCCGCCGGGGAGCCCGCCGGCTCCACGGTCACCGGCGTGGCCCGCCGGGCCGCCGGACGCGGCCCGGTCTTCGTCTTCCCCGGGCAGGGCGGACAGTGGCCCGGCATGGCCGCCGAACTCCTCGACACCGCACCGGAGTTCGCCGCCCGCTGGGCCGAGTGCGAGCGCGCCCTCGCGCCGTACACGGGCTTCTCCGTGACCGAGCTCGTGCGCTCGGGCACGCCCCTGGAGCGCGTGGACGTCGTCCAGCCGGTGCTGTTCGCGGTCATGGTGTCGCTGGCGGCGCTGTGGCGCTCGTACGGCGTGGTGCCCGCCGCGGTGGCCGGACACTCGCAGGGCGAGATCGCGGCGGCCTGCGTGGCCGGGGCGCTGTCCCTGGACGACGCGGCGCGCGTGGTCGCGCTGCGCGCCCAGGCGCTCCGCGCGCTCGTCGGCGAGGGTGGCATGGTCTCCGTCGGCATCCCCCTCGCCGAGGCCGAGCGGTGGCTGCCGCGCTGGGACGGACAGGTCTCCGTCGCGGCCGTCAACGGCCCCTCCGCGGTGGTGTTCTCCGGCGCACCCGCCGCCCTGGACGACCTGGTGGCCCACGCCCGCGACCAGGACGTCCGGGTCCGGCGCATCGACGTCGACTACGCCTCGCACTCCGCGCAGGTGGAGCGGATCGAGGACGAGATCATGACCGCCCTCGGCCCGGTCCGGCCGGGGCCGGGACAGATCCCGTTCTTCTCCACCGTGACCGCCGACTGGCAGGACCCCACCGGCCTCGACGCCGCCTACTGGTACCGCAACCTGCGCGAACCGGTGCTCCTCGAACCGTCCGTCACCGCCCTGGCCGAGCAGGGCTACGACGTCTTCGTCGAGGTCAGCCCGCACCCGGTGCTCGGCGCCGCACTCACCGAGACCGCCGAACTGGCCGGAGCGGAACCGGTGGTGACGGGCACCCTGCGCCGCGACGAGGGCGGTCTGAAGCGCGTACGCACGGCACTGGCCGAACTGTGGACGCACGGCGTCCCCGTGGACTGGACGCCCGCCTTCCCCGGCCGGCACGGCACACCGGTGGAACTGCCCGCCTACCCCTTCCAGCGCACCCGCTACTGGCCGGCGGCCCGCCCGGCGGTGGCCCAGGACCCGCAGGACGAGCGGTTCTGGCAGGCCGTGGACCAACAGGACCTGCCCACCCTGGCCGGCACGCTCGGCCTCGCCGACGAACAGCCGCTGCGCGAGCTCGTACCGGCCCTGTCCGCCTGGCGGCGCGACCGCAAGGAGCGGGCCGCCGTCGAGTCCTGGCGCTACCGCATCGAGTGGCGCCGGCTGCCCGAGCCGGAGCGCCGTACGCTGCCCGGCACCTGGCTCCTCGTGGTGCCGACCGGGACCGGGACCACGGACGAACCGTTGACCGGGACCGGGACCACGGACGAGCCGGTGACCGGCGCCACCACCGGCGGCACCGCGGACGACCCGGTGACCGCCGCCGTCACCGCCCTCCTGCGGGAACGCGCCGAACAGCTCGTGGTGCTCGCCGTCGACCCCGGCTCCGACCCCACCACCCTGGCCACCGCCCTCCGCGGCGCCCTCGGCGGCACGGAGCCGGCCGGTGTGGTCTCGCTGACCGGCATCGACGGTTCGCCGCACCCGGAGCGGCCCGTCGTCCCGGCGGGCGCGGCGCTCAGCCTCGCCCTGCTGCGGGCGCTCGCCGACGCCCGGGTCACCGCGCCCCTGTGGTGCCTGACCCACGGCGCCGTCACCACCGACGACGACGCCGGACCGGTCCACCCCGAACAGGCCGCCGTATGGGCCCTCGGCCGGGTCGCCGCGCTCGAGTTCCCGGGCACCTGGGGCGGCCTCGTCGATCTGCCCGACCCCCTCGACGACCGCACGGCGGACCGTCTCGCGGCGGTGCTCGCGGGCCTCGACGGCGAGGACCAGGTGGCGCTGCGCCCGTCGGGCGTCTTCGGCCGCCGCCTCGTACGCGCCACCCCGCGCGCCACGGCCGGCACGGGCTGGCGGCCGCGCGGCACCGTGCTCGTGACCGGTGGCACCGGAGCGCTCGGCCGGCGGGTCGCCCGCTGGCTGGCCCGCGAGGGCGCGGAACACCTCGTCCTCACCAGTCGGCGCGGCCCGCTCGCACCCGGCGCCGACGCGCTCGTCACCGAACTCACCGGGCTCGGCGTCAAGGTCACCCTGCTCTCTTGCGACCTCGCCGATCCGGCCCAGGTGACCGCGATGGTCGCCGAGGCGCAGCGCGACGGCGACCCGATCGGCGCCGTGGTGCACACCGCGGGCGGCGGCGGGCTCGGCCCGCTGGCCGAGGCCGGGCCCGACGACCTGGCCGAGGCGATGGCCGCCAAGGTGACCGGCATCGCCCACCTGGAAGCGGCCCTGGACCCCGAACAGCTCGACGCCGTCGTCTACTTCTCCTCCATCAGCGCCTCCTGGGGCGCCGGCGACCACGGCGTCTACGCCGCCGCCAACGGCGTGCTCGACGCCCGTGCCGAGGCCCGCAGCGCGGCCGGCGTGCACACCGTGTCCCTCGCCTGGGCGCCCTGGGCGGGCGGCGGCATGGCCGACGACCCGGTCTTCGACACCCTCTCCCGCAAGGGCCTGCCCCTCATCGACCCGGACCTCGCCGTCTCCGCGCTCGCCGCGGTGCTCGCGGAGGGCGAGTCCTCGCTGCTGCTCGTCGACGTCGACTGGGAGCGGTTCACCCCGCAGTTCACCTTCGAGCGGCCCACCCGCCTCCTGACCGAACTGCCCGAGGCCCGCCCCGAACCGGCCACCGACGACACCGCGCCCGACACCGCCGCCTCCCCGCTCGCCCAACGGCTGGCCGCACTGACCGGACCCCAGCGCACGGCGGCCCTGCGCGACCTGGTGCGCGAACAGGCCGCGGCCGTACTCGGCCACGCCGACGCACGGTCCGTCGACCCCGCCCGCGCGCTCAAGGAGCTCGGCTTCGACTCGCTCACCGCGGTCGAACTGCGCAACCGGCTGAGCACCGCGACCGGCCTCAGGCTGCCCGCCACCATGGTCTTCGACCACCCGACCATCGCCGAACTGGCGGATTTCCTGGCCCGCGGCCTCACCCCCGAGGCCGCCGTACCGGCCGAACCCGCCACCGTCGTACGCGTCGACCAGGACGACCCGATCGCCATCGTCGCGATGGCCTGCCGCTACCCCGGCGACGTCGCCTCCGCCGAGGACCTGTGGCGCGCCGTGCGCGACGAGGCCGACCTGATCACCCCGTTCCCCACCGACCGCGGCTGGCCGCTCGGCCGACTCGTCGACGCCGCCGACCCCGACCGGCCGGGCACCAGCTACGTCGGCCACGGCGGATTCCTGCACGGCGCGGGCGACTTCGACCCGGGCTTCTTCGGCATCTCGCCGCGCGAGGCCCAGGCCATGGACCCGCAGCACCGGCTGCTGCTCGAATCGTCCTGGGAGGCGCTGGAACGCGCGGGCATCGCCCCGAGGTCGCTGCGCGGCAGCAGGACCGGGGTGTACGTCGGTCTGACCGACCAGGCCTACGGGACCCGGCTGCGCGGCTCCACCGACGGCATGGAGGGCTACCTCGTCAGCGCGTCCGCCAACGTCGCCTCCGGGCGGATCTCGTACTCGCTCGGCTTCCAGGGACCCGCGCTCACCGTGGACACGGCCTGCTCCTCCTCGCTGGTCGCGCTGCACCTGGCCGCGCAGGCGCTGCGGGACGGCGAGTGCGACCTGGCGATCGCGGGCGGTGCCACCGTCATGCCGGACCCCACCTCCTTCGTGGCGTTCAGCCGGCAGCGCGGACTGGCCGCCGACGGCCGCTGCAAGCCGTTCGCCGCCGCCGCGGACGGGTTCTCGCTCGGTGAGGGCGCCGGTGTGCTGCTCGTGGAGCGGCTGTCCGACGCCCGCCGGCTCGGACACCCGGTCCTCGCGGTGGTCCGCGGCTCCGCGGTGAACCAGGACGGCGCGTCCAACGGCCTCACCGCGCCCAACGGCCCCGCCCAGGAGCGGGTCATCCGGCAGGCGCTGGTCAACGCGGCGCTGCCCGCCTCGGCCGTGGACGTGGTCGAGGCGCACGGTACGGGCACGACGCTCGGCGACCCGATCGAGGCACAGGCGCTGCTCGCCACCTACGGCCAGGACCGCCCGGCCGGCCGGCCGCTGCGGCTGGGCTCGGTCAAGTCCAACATCGGGCACAGCCAGGCCGCCGCGGGCGTCGCCGGAGTCATCAAGATGGTGCAGGCGATGCGGCACGGACTGATGCCCCGCACCCTGCACGTGGACGCCCCGAGTCCGCACGTCGACTGGAGTTCCGGGGCGGTGGAACTGCTCGACCGGGCCCAGGAGTGGCCACGGGACGGCGCACCGCGCCGCGCGGGCGTCTCGGCGTTCGGGATCAGCGGCACGAACGCGCACGTGATCCTGGAGGAGGCACCCGACACCCTGGAGGAGGCACCCGACGAGCCCGCCGGCGAGTCCACCGACGAGCGGGCCGACGAGCCCACCGACGAGCGGGCCGACACGGACACCGGGCGCCCCGCCCCCGGCGTCTCCGTCCCCACCGCCGGCCGCCCCGTCCCCGTCGTCGTCTCCGCCCGCACCCAGGACGCCCTCCGTGACCAGGCCGCCCGGCTGACCGCCCTCCTCGACGAGGGCGGGCACGGCGTCACCGATCTCGCCCACTCCCTGGCCACCACCCGCAGCGTCCTCGACCGGGCGGCGGTGCTCGTCGCCGCCGACCCGGACGAACTGCGCCGCGGCCTCACGGACCTGTCCGCGGGCGCCGTCGCCGAGGAGCGCGCCGAGGGCCGGCTCGCCTTCCTCTTCACCGGCCAGGGCGCCCAGCGCACCGGCATGGGCCGCGCCCTGTACGCGGCCTTCCCGGCGTTCGCGTCGGCCTTCGACGAGCTGTGCGCCGCCCTCGACCGCCATCTGCCGCGCCCGCTGGCCTCGGTCGTGTTCGCCGAGCCCGGCTCGCCCGAGGCCGCGCTGATCGACCAGACCCTCTACACACAGCCGGCCCTGTTCGCCGTGGAGGTGGCGCTGTTCCGGCTGCTGGAGCACTGGGGCGTACGGCCCGACGCCGTGCTCGGCCACTCGATCGGCGAGCTCGCCGCCGCGCACGTGGCCGGCGTCTGGTCCACCGCCGACGCGGCCCGGGTGGTCACCGCCCGCGCCCGGCTGATGCAGGAACTGCCCGAGGGCGGCGCCATGCTGTCCGTCGCCGCGGCCGAGGACGTGGTGTCCGCGCTGCTCGGCGACGCGTTCGACGAGGTGTCCGTCGCCGCCGTCAACGGCCCGGCCTCGATGGTGCTGTCCGGCACGGAGGAGGCCGTCACGGCGGCGGGTGCCCGGCTCGCCGAGGCGGGGCTGCGCACCAAGCGGCTCACCGTGAGCCACGCCTTCCACTCGCCGCTGATGGAACCGATGCTCGCCGCGTACGAGCGCGAACTGGCCCAGGTGACCTTCGCCGAGCCCGAACTGCCGGTCGTCTCCAACGTGACCGGCAAGCCGGCCACCGCCGAGCAGCTGTGCGACCCCGCCTACTGGGCGCGGCAGGTGCGGGGGACCGTGCGGTTCGCGGACGGAGTGGACAGCCTGCTCGGCGAGGAGGTGACCACCTTCCTGGAGCTGGGCCCGGACGGCGTGCTGACCGCCATGGCGAAGGAGTCGGCCGGGGCGGGCGCCACCGGCATCGCCGTCCAGCGCCGCGACCGCGACGAGGTACGGACCCTGCTCACCGCGCTCGGCAGGCTGCACGTGCGCACCGGCCGCGTCGACTGGCCCGCGTTCTTCCACGGCACCGGCGCCCGCCGGGTGGAACTGCCCACGTACGCGTTCCAGCACCGGCGGTACTGGCTGGACGCGCCCACGGGCGGCGTCGAGGCGCTGGCCGGCGCGGGCCTGGCGGGCACCGGGCACCCGCTGCTCACGGCGGCCGTGCCGCTGCCCGGTACCGGCGGGTCGCTCTTCAGCGGCAGCCTGCCCGGCATCGACGAAGAACGGCCGCCGTCCCGCGGCGACATCCTCGATCTGGTGCTGTGGGCGGCCGGCAGCCTCGGCTGCGACCGGATCGCCGAACTCGACGTCCCCGCCGCGCTGCCCGGCGGACCGCACGCCCCGCTGCAACTCGTGGTGGCGGCGCCGGACGAGGACGGCGACCGGGACTTCACCCTCCACGTGGGGCCCACGGACTCCGGTGACGCCGGGGACGAGTCCTGGACGCGGATCGCGCACGGCACCGTCGGCGGTGCGGCCGCCCGGCCCGAGCCCGACCCCGCCGCCTGGCCGCCCGCCGACGCCGAACCCGTCGGCGCGGACGCGGTGTGGCGCCGGGCGGACGAGCTGTTCGCCGAGCTGGTGCTGACCGAGCAGGAGGCGGGCGACGCCGACCGCTTCGGTCTGCACCCCGAGCTGCTGGCGGGCCTGACGGACCTGATCACCGAACTCGCCGGCGAGCCGGTCCACTTCGCCGGGGTGACCCGGTACGCCACCGGCGCCACCGAGCTGCGGGTCCGGCTGACCCGCTCGGGCCCGGGCGCCGTAGCCGTGCTGCTGTCGGACGCGGAGGGCGAGCCGGTGCTCTCGGTGGACCGCGTCGGCGTACGGACGGGCACCGCGCCCGCCACGACGCCCGCCGGCGCCCCCACCGGACCTGACTCGCTCTATCGCCTGACCTGGACACCCGTGGCGGCCGTGGCTCCCGAACCGGCCGGCCCTTGGGCCGTCGTCGGCGCGGACGGCCTGGCCAAGGCGCTCGTCGCCACCCAGGGCGCCGAAGTCGAGGCCCACCCGGACCTCGCGTCCCTCGGCCGCTCCACGGAGCACGGCGCCGCGCCCGGGCTCGTCGTCCTGTCCGTGGACACGGAACCCGGCGCGACCGTCGAGTCCATGCGGCACACCACCCACCGCACCCTGGAGCTGGTCAAGGAACTGCTCGCGGACGGCCGCCTGGCCGGGGCCCGGTTCGTCCTCGTCACCCGCGCGGCCGTGTCCACCGGGGACGGCACCCCGGTCGACCCGGCGCAGGCGGCGGCCCGCGGACTGCTGCTGTCGGCGCAGGCGGAGCACCCGGAGCGGTTCGTCCTGGCCGACCTCGGCGGCCGCGACGCGGACGCCGAACTGCTCGCCGCCGCCGTGGGAACCGCACTGACCGAGGCCGAACCGCAACTCGCCGTCCGGGACGGCCAGGTGCTCGTGCCCCGGCTGGCCCAGGTCACCGAACGGCCCACCGACGGTCCGGCGGAACGCGGCCCGGGAGGCGAACACGGCACGGTGGTGGTCACCGGCGCGACCGGCGGCATCGGCACCGAGATCGTGCGGCACCTGGCGACCGCGCACGGCGTGCGGCACCTGCTGCTGCTCAGCAGGCGGGGCCCCGACGACCCGCGCGCGGCCGAACTGGGCCGAGTCCTTGCCGAGGCGGGCGCCGACGCGACCTTCACGGCCTGCGACACCGCCGACCGCGCCGCCCTGGCCGACGCGCTGGCGGACGTACCGGCCGAGCACCCCGTGACCGCCGTCGTACACATCGCCGGAGTCGTCGACGACGGAGTCCTCACCACCCTGACCCCCGACCGGATCGACACCGTGCTGCGGCCCAAGGCCGAGGCGGCGCAGCATCTGCACGAGCTGACCGCGGACCTCGGGCTGTCCCACTTCGTGCTGTTCTCCTCGGGCGTCGGCACCTTCGGCGGCGCGGGCCAGGCCAACTACGCGGCGGCCAACGCCTTCCTGGACGCACTCGCCCACCGCAGGCGCGCGGCCGACCTGCCGGCGACCTCGCTCGCCTGGGGCCTGTGGGAGACCACGGCCGGCATGTCGGCGCACCTCTCCGACGTGGACCGGCGGCGGATGGCCCAGGCCGGCGTCCTCGCCTTCACCCCGCGGCAGGGTCTCGCCCTGTTCGACGCGGCGTGGAACTCGGACGCGACCACCTTGGTACCCATGCGCCTCGACAAGGCCGTACTGCGCGGGAAGGCGGCCGAGGCGACCCTGCCCGCACCCTTCCGCGGCCTGGTCCGCGCACCCCTGCGCAGGGCCTCGGCGGCCGGTGCGCGGGCGGCCGGGCAGTCCTTCGCGCAGCAGCTGGCCGAGCAGTCCGAGAGCGGGCGGCGACAGCTGCTGCTGGATCTGATCCACCGGCAGGTGGCCGCCGTACTGGACTACGCGGCCGACGCCCCGCTCGACGCCAAACTCCCCTTCCGGGAGCTGGGATTCGACTCGCTCACCGCGGTCGAGCTGCGCAACGGCCTGATCGCCGCGACCGGCGTCCAGCTCTCCGCCGCGCTCGTCTTCGACTACCCCACGGCGACCGCGCTCGCCGAGCACCTGGAGAGCAAGGTCCTGCGGTCGGTCGCCGGGGCTCCGCTGCCGGCGCTCACCCAGCTCGACCATCTCGAAGCCGCGCTCGCCACCTCGCCACCGGACCGGGCCACCCGCGAACAGCTCGCGGCCCGGCTGCGCCGGCTGGCCTCCGCCTGGAGCGCGGACGAACTCGAAGCCGACGACGGCGACATCACCAGCAAGCTCGATTCCGCCTCGGATGAAGAGCTCTTCGACTTCATCAACGCGGAATTCGGAAAGGACTGAGTCCGATGGCCAACGAGCAGCAGCTTCGTGACTATCTCAAGCGGGTCAGCGCGGATCTGCACCGGACGCGCCAGCGACTGACCGAGATCGAGTCGCAGGGCACCGAGCCGATCGCGATCGTCGGGATGGCCTGCCGCTACCCCGGCGGGGTGAGTTCGCCCGAGGACCTGTGGCGGCTGGTCACCGACGAGACGGACGCGATCGGCCCCTTCCCCACCGACCGCGGCTGGGACCTGGACGGCCTCCACCACCCCGACCCCGACCACCCGGGCACCTGCTACGCGGAGGCGGGCGGGTTCGTCGAGGACATCGCCTCCTTCGACGCGGCCTTCTTCGGCATCTCCCCGCGCGAGGCGCAGTCCATGGACCCCCAGCAGCGACTGCTCCTGGAGACCTCCTGGGAGGCGCTGGAACACGCCGGCCTCGACATCCACGCGCTGCGCGGCAGCCGTACGGGCGTCTTCGCCGGACTCAACCAGCAGGACTACGGCACCCTGCTGGCCGCCGCCCCGGACGGTCTGGACAGCTACGGCTCCACCGGCACCTCCAACAGCGTGCTCTCCGGCCGGATCTCGTATGTGCTGGGTCTGGAGGGCCCGGCCGTCACCGTGGACACCGCCTGCTCCTCCTCGCTGGTGACCCTGCACCTCGCCGCCCAGGCGCTGCGGAGCGGGGAGTGCGACCTCGCCCTGGCCGGCGGCGCGACGACACTGTCCACCTCCGCGGTCCACGTGGCCCTGTCCGGGCAGCGCGCGCTGGCCCCCGACGGCCGCTCCAAGGCGTTCTCGGCGGCGGCCGACGGCGCGGGCTGGAGCGAGGGCGTCGGCGTCCTCGCCGTCGAGCGGCTCTCCGACGCCCGCCGGCTCGGTCACCGGGTGCTCGCGGTGCTGCGCGGCAGCGCCGTCAACCAGGACGGCGCGTCCAACGGTCTCACCGCGCCCAACGGGCCCTCGCAGCAGCGGGTGATCCGGCAGGCGCTGGCCAACGCGGGTGTGTCGCCCGCCGAGGTCGACGTGGTCGAGGCGCACGGCACCGGCACCAGCCTCGGCGACCCGATCGAGGCGGACGCGCTGCTGGCCACGTACGGGCAGGCCAAAACGGCGGGGCGGCCGCTGTGGCTGGGCTCCCTGAAGTCGAACATCGGGCACAGCGGTGCCGCCGCCGGCGTCGGCGGTGTGATCAAGATGGTGCAGGCGCTGCGGCACGGCCTGCTGCCCAGGACCCTGCACGCCGAGGAGCCCACCCCGAACGTCGACTGGTCCTCGGGCGCCGTCGAACTCCTCACCGAGGCCCGCCCCTGGCCCGCCTCCGACACCCCCCGCCTGGCCGCGGTGTCGTCCTTCGGCATCAGCGGCACCAACGCGCACGTGATCCTGGAGCAGGCTCCCGAAGAAACGCCCGAAGAAGCACCGGAGGAAACCCCCGGAGAGGCGCCCGGGGCGACCGCCCCGCCACTCCTCCCGTGGGTGCTCTCCGCCCGCGGTGAGCCCGCGCTGCGCGCGCAGGCCCGTGCCCTGCGCGAGCACCTGCTGGCCCGTCCCGGCGCGAGCGACGCCGACGTGGCCCTCTCCCTCGCCGTCACCCGCACCGGCCTGGAGCACCGGGCCGCCGTGCTCGCCGCCGACCGGGACGGATTCCTCGACGCGCTGGACGCGCTCGCCACGGACCGCCCCGCCGAAGGGGTACTGCGCGGCTCACCGCCCGTCGACGGCAAGGTCGTCTTCGTGTTCCCGGGGCAGGGCTCGCAGTGGGCCGGCATGGCCCGCGAACTCCTCGACACCTCACCGGTGTTCGCGGCGAAGGCGGCCGCGTGTGCGGCGGCGATCGAGGAGTTCGTGGACTGGAAGGTCCTCGACGTGCTGCGCGAGAAGCCCGGCGCCGCCTCGATGGAACGCATCGAGGTCATCCAGCCCGTGCTCTTCACCGTGATGGTGTCGCTGGCGGAGCTGTGGCGTTCCTACGGGGTGGAGCCCGACGCCGTCGTCGGCAGCTCGCAGGGCGAGATCGCGGCCGCCCATGTCGCGGGCGGACTGACCCTTCAGGACGCGGCCCGGGTGATCTGCCTGCGCAGCGCACTCCTGGCCGAGACCCTCGTCGGCAAGGGCGCCGTCGCCTCCGTCGCCCTGCCCGCCGACGAGGTGCGCGAGCGACTGACCCGCTGGGCGGACCGGCTGTCCGTGGCCGGCGTCAACGGGCCCCGGATCGTCGCGGTCGCCGGAGACGACGACGCCCTCGCCGAGTTCATCGCCGAGTGCGCCCGCGACAACGTGCGCGCCAGGATCGTCGCCGCCACCGTGCCGACGCACTGCGCCCTGGTCGACCCCCTGCGCGAGCGGCTCCTCGACCTGCTGGCGCCGGTCGCGCCGCGCACCGGGACCGTACCCCTGTACTCGACGGTGACCGGCGGCCGGCTGGACACCGCCGCCATGGACGCCGGCTACTGGTACGACAACACGCGCGCGCCGGTGCTCTTCGAACCGGTCGTGCGCGCGCTGCTCGCCGAGGGGCACAGCGCGTTCGTCGAGTCCAGCGCGCACCCGGTGCTGGCGATGGGCGTCGAACAGACCGTCGACGCCGCCGGGGCGTCCGGCGTCGTGGTGGAGTCCCTGCGCCGCGACGAGGGCGGCCTCGGCCGGATGACGGCCTCGCTGGCCAAGGCGCACCTCGGCGGGGTCCGCGTCGACTGGCCCGCGGTGTTCGCCGGCACCGGCGCCCGCACCGTGGAACTGCCCACCTACGCCTTCCAGCGCACCCGTTACTGGACCGAGGCCGGCGACCGCACCGGTGACGTCGGTTCGGTCGGCCTGTCCTCGGTCGACCACCCGCTGCTCGGAGCCCTGGTCCGGATGGCCGACGGCGACGGCGCCGTGCTCACCGGCCGGCTCTCCCTGCGCGCCCAGACCTGGCTGGCCGGGCACGGCGTCTCCGACCGGGTGATCTTCCCGGGCACCGGCTTCGTGGAGCTGGCCGTGCTCGCGGGCGACCAGGTCGGCTGCGGCCGGATCGAGGAACTGACCCTGCACACCCCGCTGGTGGTGCCCGAGAGCGGCGCGGTCGTGGTGCAGGCACAGGTCGAGGCGGCCGACGAGACGGGGGCCCGCGCGGTGAGCGTGTACTCCCGTGCCGACGACGCCTCGGCGGACACGGTCTGGACCCGGCACGCGTCCGGCGTCCTCGTCGCCGAACCCGGCGAGGAACCCGAGGGGATCACCGGGACCTGGCCGCCCGAGGGCGCCGAGGCCGTGGACATCTCCGGGATGTACGACCGCATGGCCGCGGCCGGTTACCAGTACGGGCCCGAGTTCCGCGGCCTGAGCCGGGTCTGGCACCGCGACGGCGAGGTGTACGCCGAAGTGGCCCTGCCCGCCGACCAGCGCTCCGCGGCCGAGCGCTTCGGCCTGCACCCGGCGCTCTTCGACGCGGCCCTGCACGCCATGTTCACCTGGGGCGACGACGACGGCGGCGTGGGCATGCCGTTCTCCTGGACCGGCGTACGGCTGCACGCGACCGGCTGCTCGCGGCTGCGCGTACGGCTGTCCCGGCGCGGCGAGAACGGGATCACGCTGCTGCTCGCCGACGAGGCCGGCGCACCGGTCGTCTCGGTCGACACCCTCGTCGTACGCCGGATGACCGAGGCCGCGCTGAGCACCGTACGCGCCGACGCGCTGTACCGGCTCGACTGGAAGACCGTCCGGGCCGAGGAGCCCGCCCCGCGCTGCGTCGTGCTGGGGGCCGACCCGCTGGGGCTGTGCGACGCCCTGCCCGGCACCCCGCTCGCCGCCGGGACCGAGGAGCTGGCCGCGCTCGTCGCCGCGGACGGCGCCGCCGTCACCGCGCTGCTCCCGGTCGCCGGCGACGGCTCCACCGACCGGGTCGGCGAACCGGTCGTCGACACCGTCGCCCTCCTCCAGGAGTGGATCGCCGACGGGCGGCTCGACGACACCCGGCTCGTCGTGGTCACCCGCGGCGCGGTGGCGGCCACGGCCGGCGAGGACGTGACCGACCTCGCCGCCGCCGGAGTCTGGGGACTGCTGCGCTCGGCGCAGAACGAACACCCCGGACGCTTCGGCCTCCTCGACCTCGACACGGCCGCCGGGTCCCGAGCGGCGCTCGGCGCGGCGCTCGCGTCCGGCGAGGAACAACTCGCCCTGCGCGAAGGCCAGGTACGCACCCCGAGCCTGGCCCGCTGGGATCCCGCCGGCACCATCCTGCCCCCGGCCGGGGAGCCCGCCTGGCGCCTGGAGAACACCAGGCCCGGCACCATCGAGGGCCTCACGGCGGTCCCGTACCCGCAGGCACTCGAACCGCTCGGACCCCGGCAGGTGCGGATCGCCGTCCGCGCCGCCGGCATCAACTTCAAGGACGTCGTCGTCGCCCTCGACCTGGTGCCCGGCCTGACCGGACTCGGCGGCGAAGTCGCCGGTGTCGTCACCGGCACCGGCGCCGAGGTCACCCACCACCGCGTCGGCGACCGGGTGTTCGGCCTGTCCACCGAGGTCTTCGGCCCGGTGACCGTCGCCGACGAACGCACCGTCCACCGCATCCCCGACGGCTGGACCTTCGAGGAGGCCGCCTCGGTCTCCGTCGCCTACCTGACCGCGTACTACGGACTCGTCGACCTCGGCGGACTCCGGCCCGGCCAGTCCGTGCTGATCCACGCCGCGGCCGGCGGCGTCGGCAGCGCGGCCGTCCAGCTCGCCCGCCACCTCGGCGCCGAGGTCTACGGCACGGCGAGCCCCGGCAAGTGGGACACGCTGCGCGCCTGCGGGCTCGACGCCGCGCACCTCGCGAACTCGCGGACCCTCGACTTCGAGCAGTGGTTCCTGGAGTCCACCGGCGGCCGCGGCATGGACGTCGTACTCGACTGCCTGGCCGGCGAGTTCGTCGACGCGGGCCTCAGGCTGCTGCCCCGGGGCGGCCGCTTCCTGGAGATGGGCAAGACCGACAAGCGCGACCCGGCACAGGTCGCCGAGGCATACCCGGGCGTCGCCTACCAGGCGTACGACCTTCCGGAAGCCGGGCTCGACCGCATCCACGCCATGCTGGGCATCCTCGCCGAGCTGTTCGAGAGCGGCGTCCTTGCGCCTCCGCACCTCAACACCTGGGACATCCGCGACACCCGCGCCGCCTTCCGGGCGCTGAGCCAGGCCGCGCTCATCGGCAAGGCGGTGCTCACCCTCCCCGGCGAGCCCTTCCCCGCCCACGGCACCGTCCTGATCACCGGCGGCACCGGCATGCTCGGCGCGCTGCTCGCCCGCCACCTGGTCACCGAGCACGGGGTGGGCAGCCTGCTGCTGACCAGCCGGCGCGGCCCGGACGCCCCCGGCGCGAGCGAACTCGCCGCGGAACTGACCGCGGCCGGTGCCCAGGTGACCGTCGCGGCCTGCGACATCGCCGACCGCGGCCAACTCGCCGCGCTGCTCGCGGACATCCCCGCCGAACGCCCCCTCACCGCCGTACTGCACACCGCGGCGGCGCTGGACGACGGCCTCGTCGAGTCCCTCACCGCCGACCGCACGAGGGCCGTACTGCGGCCCAAGGTGACCGGCGCACTCAACCTGCACGAACTCACCAAGGACCTCGACCTCGGCGCCTTCGTGCTGTTCTCGTCCATGGCGGGCACCATGGGCGCCCCCGGCCAGGGCAACTACGCCGCCGCCAACGTGATGCTCGACGCCCTCGCCGCCCACCGGCGGGCCCACGGGCGGCCCGGACTCTCCCTCGCCTGGGGCTTCTGGGCACAGCGCAGCGAGATGTCGGGCCACCTCGACGACCGCGACATGCGGCGCCTGAGCCGCGGCGGCATCGTGCCGATGACCAGCGACGAAGGCCTCGCGGTGTTCGACCTGGCCTGCCGCACCGGCAGCGCCCAGCTGGTGCCCGCGAAACTCAACCCCGCCGCGCTCGCCGGGACGTCGGGCCGGGTGCCGCCCATCATGCGGGCGCTGGTGCCCACGCCCGCCCGCCGCGCCGGACGCCGGCCGGCGGACACCGGCGGCGGATCCCTGCGCGAGCGCCTGACCCCGCTCACCGGCACCGAACGCATGCGGATCCTGCTCCAGCTGGTCCGCTCCCATGTCGCCACCGTGCTCGGGCACTCCGACCCCGACGCGGTCGGCTCGACGGCGCCGTTCCGCGAGCTCGGCTTCGACTCGTTGACCGCCGTGGAGTTCCGCAACCGGCTGACCGGCGCCGTCGGCTTCCGGCTGCCGGTCACCGTCGTCTTCGACCACCCGACGCCGAGCGAGCTGGCCGACTTCCTGGCCGCCGAACTCCTCGGTGATCTCGCCGAACCCGCCGCCCCCGCGGCCCCCGTGCCCGCGGTAGCCCGCACCGACGACGAACCCCTCGTCATCGTCGGCATGGCCTGCCGCTACCCGGGCGGCATCACCTCGCCCGAGCAGCTGTGGGACCTCGTCATCGGCGAGCGGGACGCCGTCTCCGGCTTCCCGGAGGACCGCGGCTGGAGCACCGGGGCACCCGCCGACGGCTCCGTGCCGCAGCAGGGCGGATTCCTCGACCGTGTCGCGGAGTTCGACGCCGCGTTCTTCGGGATCTCCCCGCGGGAGGCGCTGACCATGGACCCGCAGCAGCGGCTGCTCCTCGAGACGTCCTGGGAGGCCCTCGAACGTGCCGGGATCGCGCCCGGCACCCTGCGCGGCAGCCGTACCGGCGTCTTCGTCGGCGCGGCCACCTCCGGATACACGAGCCTGTTCCCCCGCGGCTCACAGGCGCTCGCCGGGTACGGCGTGACCGGCGCGTCCACCAGCGTGGTGTCCGGACGCGTCTCCTACGTGCTGGGCCTGGAGGGGCCCGCGGTGACGGTGGACACGGCGTGCTCGTCCTCGCTGGTCGCCCTGCACACGGCCGCCCAGGCGCTGCGGAGCGGCGACTGCGACCTCGCCCTCGCCGGCGGCGTCGCGGTGATGACCAGCCCGTTCCTCTTCGACGACTTCGCCAAGCAGGGCGGCCTGTCACCCGACGGCCGCTGCAAGGCCTTCGCCGCCGGTGCCGACGGCACCGGCTGGGCGGAGGGCGTCGGCGTCCTCGCCGTCGAGCGGCTCTCCGACGCCCGCCGGCTCGGCCACCGGGTGCTCGCCGTGCTGCGCGGCAGCGCCGTCAACCAGGACGGCGCGTCCAACGGCCTGACCGCGCCCAACGGGCCGTCGCAGCAGCGGGTGATCCGGCAGGCGCTGGAACGGTCCGGGCTGACCGCCCCCGACGTCGACGCCGTCGAGGCACACGGCACCGGCACCACCCTCGGCGACCCCATCGAGGCCCAGGCCATCCTCGCCACCTACGGCCGGGACCGGACCGAGGACCGGCCGCTGCTGCTGGGCTCCCTGAAGTCCAATCTCGGGCACAGCCAGGCCGCCGCCGGCGTCGGCGGAGTGATCAAGATGGTGCAGGCCCTGCACCACGGCGTACTGCCGCGCACCCTCCACATCGACGAACCGACCCCGCACGTCGACTGGACCGCGGGCGCCGTGGACCTGCTCACCGAGACCCGCCCGTGGCCGGAGACCGGCCGCCCCCGCCGGGCCGGCGTGTCCTCCTTCGGGGTCAGCGGCACCAACGCCCACGTCATCCTCGAACAGGCCGCGGAGCCGGACCCCGCCCCCGCGGCGGCCACCGCGCTGCCGCTCACCCCGTGGCTGCTGTCCGGCCACGACGAACAGGCCCTGCGCGCCCAGGCGAAGACCCTGCTGACCCATCTGCGTCAGCGGACGGAGGACTCGGTCACCGACGTCGCCCACTCCCTGGCCACCCGGCGCACCGCCCTGGAACACCGGGCCGCGCTGCCCGTCACCGACCGGGACGACGCACTCACCCGGCTCGCGGAGTTCGCGGCGGGGCGCACCCCGGACGGACTGCTGCTCGGCACGGCCGGCGAGGGCGGCCTCGCGCTGCTCTTCCCCGGACAGGGCGCCCAACGCCCCGGCATGGGCCGGGAGTTGTACGAGACGTTCCCCGCGTTCGCCCGGGCCTTCGACGAGGTCTGCGCGCACATCGACCCGCTGCTCGGCAGGCCGCTGCGCGAGACGGTGTTCACCGCCGAGGCCGCCGAACTCGACCGGACCGCGCTCACCCAGCCCGCGCTCTTCGCCCTCGAAGTGGCCCTGTTCCGGCTGCTCGCGTCGTGGGGCGTGGTCCCCGACTACCTCCTCGGGCACTCCGTCGGCGAGATCGCGGCCGCCCACGCGGCCGGTGCCCTGGACCTCGCCGACGCCGCGGGGCTCGTGGTCGCCCGGGGCCGCCTGATGCAGGCCCTGCCGCCGGGCGGAGCCATGCTCGCGGTCCAGGCCGACGAGCGGGAGGCCACCGAGGCCCTCACCGCCGTCCTGGGCGAGCACGCGGACACCGTGGACATCGCCGCCGTCAACGGCCCCCGCTCGGTGGTGCTCTCCGGCGCCGCCGCGTCCGTGGACGCGCTCACCGCGCACTTCACCGAGCGGGGCCGCCGGATCCGCCGCCTCGGCGTCAGCCACGCCTTCCACTCGCCGCTGATGGAGCCGATGCTCGACGAGTTCGCCGAGCTGGTCGCAGGCCTGTCCTTCGCTCCACCCCGCATCCCCGTCGTCTCCAACCTCACCGGAGCCGTCCTCGGCGCCGACGAGTTCGCCGACCCGCGCTACTGGGTGCGGCACGCCCGGCACACCGTCCGCTTCGCCGACGGGGTCGACGCCCTCGTCGGCGCGGGCGTCACCGGCTTCCTGGAGCTGGGTCCCGACGCGACGCTCACCACGATGGCCGAGGATTGCCTCGACACCGCCCCCACCGGGGTGTGCGCCGCACTGCTGCGGCGCGACGCCACGGAACCGACGACCCTCCTGACCGCACTGGCCCGCGCCCATGTGCACGGCGTCACCGTGGACTGGGACGCGGTCTTCGAAGGCACCGGCGCCCGGCGGGCGGACCTGCCGACCTACGCCTTCCAGCGCACGGCCTACTGGCCCGCCGAGTCCACCGCCGACCGCGGTGACCTCTCCTCGGCCGGCCTGGACGGCACCGGACACCCCCTGCTCGGCGCCATGGTCGGCTCGGCCTCCGGCGGCGACACCCTGTTCACCGGCGAACTCTCCCTGGCCGCCCAGCCCTGGCTGGCCGACCACCGGATCCTGGACTCCGTGCTGTTCCCCGGCACCGGCTTCCTCGTACTCGCCCTGTGGGCGGGCAGCCGCCTCGACGCCGGTGAGGTCGAGGAACTCGTCGTCCACAGCCCGCTGATCCTGCCCGAACACGGCGGCGTCACCGTCCAGGTCGTCGTCGGCGAGACCACCCGGGAGGAAAGCAGGCCGGTCGCGGTCTACTCCCGTGCAGCCTCCGGCACCGAGTGGACCAAACACGCGGAGGGACTGCTCGCCGCCGGCCCGCCCCCCGAGCAGCCGGCCACCCCGCCCGCCGTGTGGCCGCCCGACGGCGCCGAACCCGTACGCCTCGAGGACTTCTACGCGGACCTGACCACCACCGGCACCGCCTACGGACCGGTGTTCCAGGGCCTGACCGCGGCCTGGCGCCACAGCGACGGGATCTACGCCGAGGTCGCCCTGCCCCCGCAGACCACCGACGACGCCAAGGCCTTCGGCGTCCACCCCGCACTGCTGGACGCGGCCCTGCACACCCTCGCGTTCCTGCCCTCCGCCGCCCGCGACAGCGGCCCGTTCCTGCCCTTCTCCTGGCGGAACGTGTCCGCGCCCGCCCCCGGCGCCACCGCCTGCCGCATCCTCCTCGCGGCAGGCCCCGGCACCGACGAAGTGGCCGCCACCCTCTGGGACGGCGACGGACAGCCGCTCGTCTCCGTCGGCGGACTGAGCCTGCGCACCGTCTCCCGCGCCCAGCTGGGCACGTCGGTCGCGGCCTCGTCGCTGTTCCGCATGGACTGGACCCCCGCCCCGGAGCCCGAGGCGGCCGGCCACCCCGCGGTCCGCTGGGCCGTGGTGGGCCCCGCCGTCACCGACGCCCCGGACATCGACCCCTACCCGGACCTCGACGCCCTGCGCCGGCACCTCGCCGAAGGCGGACCGGCCCCCGACCACGTCCTGTTCCCCTGCGCCCCCGGCACCCCCACCGGCTTCGACGCGGACGCGGCCCGTACGGCCGTGCACGCGGCGCTCGACACCCTCCGCACCTGGGTGGAGGACGAACACTTCGTCAAGTCACGGCTGGTGCTGTGCACCCGGGGCGCCGTCGAGGCCCGACCCGGCGAAGGCGTACGGGACCTGGCGCAGAGCGCGGTGTGGGGACTGGCCCGCAGCGCCCAGCTGGAACACCCGGACCGGCTGCTCCTGGTCGACCTCGACACCGACACCGGCCTCGCGGACCTCACCCGGGCCCAGGCGCTCGTACAGGCCTCCGGTTACGGCACCGACGACTCCGACGACTTCGACGGCACCGGCGACTCCGGCGACACCGCGGACGCCGCGCAGTTCGCGATCCGGGCCGGCACGACCCTCGTACCGAGGCTCGCCCGCCACCCCGTCGACACCCCGCCGCAGGGCCGGCCCTGGCCGGCCGACGGCACCACCCTGATCACCGGGGCCGGCGGCATGATCGGTGGCCTGCTCGCCCGGCACCTGGTCCAGGAGCACGGCGTACGCCACCTGGTGCTCGCCGGCCGCCGTGGCGAGGCCGCGCCCGGCACCGCCGAACTCCGCCGGGACCTCGCCGACGCGGGAGCCGACGTACGCGTCGTCGCCTGTGACGCGGCCGACCGGGACGCCCTGGCCGCCGTACTCGACGCGATCCCCCAGGAGGCACCCCTGGCCGCAGTGGTGCACGCGGCGGGCGTCGTCGACGACGGACTGCTCGGCACACTCACCGGGGAACAGGTCGACCGCGTCCTCAGGCCGAAGATCGACGCGGCGGTGAACCTGCACGACCTCACCGCACACCTCGGCCTGCGCGCCTTCGTCGTCTGCTCCTCCCTCGCCGGCGCCCTCGGCGGCGGCGGACAGTCCGCCTACGCCGCCGCCAACGCCTACCTCGACGCCCTGTGCCGACGGCGACGGGCCGACGGCCTGCCCGCCCTCTCCCTCGCCTGGGGCCCCTGGGAGAGCAGCGCCGGCATGACCGCCCAGCTGGCCGCCGCCGACCTGCGGCGCATCGCCCGCGCGGGCATGCTGCCGCTGGCCCCCGACGACGGCCTGGCCCTCTTCGACGCCGCCCACGCCACCGGCGAACCGGAGCTGCTGCCCTTCCGCTTCGAACCCGGCGGCCTGTCCACCGCCGACCGGGCCGCCCTGCCCGGCGCCCTGCGCGCCCTGGTCCCGGCGCCACGACGCCGCACCAGCGGACTCGCCCACGGCCCCTCCGGCCTGCGCGACCGACTGCGCCCCCTGCCGCAGGACGACCGGACCACCACCCTGGAGAACCTCATCCGCGCCGAGGTCGCCTCGGTGCTCGCCCTGCCGTCGGCGGACGCCGTACCGGTCACCAAGGCGTTCAAGAGCCTCGGCTTCGACTCCCTGATGGCCGTCGACCTCCGCAACCGCCTCAGCACCCTCACCGGCGTACGGCTCTCCGCGACCCTCGTCTTCGACCACCCCAACACCCGGGTCCTCGCCGCCCATCTGCTGACCGGCATGCGGCTGGACACGGCCGGCGCCACCGACCCGGCCCTGCTCGCCCTGCGCGGCCTGGAGAGCGCCGTCCGGTCGATGAACCCGGACGCCGACGACCGCGGAGCGATGGCGACCCGGCTACGGGTGCTCCTGGCGACGCTGGAAGAGGCCGGGGACGAGGAAGCGGCGGACGGTTCCGACCTCGACTCGGTGAGCGCGGAGGAGCTCGTGTCCCTGCTCGACGACGAGTTCGGGCTGTCCTGACGGAGGCCTCCGCCGCGGGCCACCCCACCCAGAACTTAGGGGTGTTCGCGGTCCAGAACTGGGGCCGGGATCCAGCTCCCGGCCCCATAGCCTGCAAAAGGGCCTGTCCTTGCGCGATGACGAAACACTTGAGTGGGAGTTGAGCATGAACAGTTCCATGTCGGAGGTCGTCGACGCGCTGCGGGCCTCGCTGCTGGAGAACGAGCGGCTTCGGCAGCAGAACCAGCGGCTCACCACGGCCTCCGCGGAACCTCTCGCCATCGTGGGCATCGGCTGCCGCTACCCGGGCGGTGTCCGCGACACCGAGGACCTGTGGCGGCTGATCACGGAAGGCCGCGACGCCATGTCGGGCTTCCCCACCGACCGCGGCTGGGACCGCTGGGACATCCCCACCGCCCGTACGGGTGCCTTCCTCCACGACGCCGGCGACTTCGACCCCGCCTTCTTCCGCATCTCGCCGCGTGAGGCGATGGCGATGGACCCGCAGCAGCGGCTGCTCCTGGAAACGTCGTGGGAGGCACTGGAGCGGGCCGGCATCGACCCCGCCACGCTCAAGGGAAGCCGCACCGGCGTGTTCATCGGCGGAGCCCCGCAGGAGTACGGCGCGCTGGTGATGAACTCGGCCGAGGGAGCGGGCGGTTACGCGCTGACGGGCGCCCCCGGCAGTGTGCTGTCCGGCCGGATCTCCTACGTGCTGGGCCTGGAGGGTCCCGCGGTCACGGTGGACACGGCGTGCTCGTCCTCGCTGGTCGCCCTGCACCTCGCCGTCAAGTCGCTGCGCACCGGCGAATGCGATCTCGCGCTGGCCGGCGGCGTGCTGGTGCTCGTCACCCCGTCGATCTTCGCGGAGTTCTCGGCGACCGGCGGATCGGCGGGCGACGGCCGCTGCAAGGCCTTCGCCGCGTCCGCCGACGGCACCGGCTGGGGCGAAGGGGCGGGCGTACTCGCCGTCCAGCGCCTGACCGACGCGCGCCGGGACGGTCACCCCGTCCTGGCGGTGATCCGCGGGTCGGCGGTGAACCAGGACGGCGCGTCGAACGGTCTGAGCGCGCCGAACGGTCCTTCGCAGCAGCGGGTGATCCGGCAGGCGCTGGCGAACGCCGGTCTGTCGGCCGCCGACGTGGACATGGTGGAGGCGCACGGCACGGGGACGACGCTGGGCGACCCGATCGAGGCCGAAGCGCTGCTCGCGACCTACGGCCAGGACCGCCCGGCCGACCGGCCGCTGTGGCTCGGCACCCTGAAGTCCAACATCGGACACACCCAGGCCGCGGCCGGCGTCTCCGGAGTGATCAAGGCCGTTCTCTCGCTCCAGCACGGCCTGTTGCCGAAGACGCTGCATGTGGACGAGCCGACGCCGCAGGTGGACTGGTCGGCGGGTGCGGTGGAGCTGTTGACGCAGGCGCGGGAGTGGCCGGAGACGGACGGCCCGCGACGGGCGGGTGTGTCCTCGTTCGGCATCAGTGGCACGAACGCGCACGTGATCCTGGAACAGGCGCCGGAGCCGGAGGGCGCGGAGGTACCGGAGTCCGCGGAGGCGCCGGGGGCGGAGGGGCGTCCGGCGTTGAGCGGGCCGGTGCCGTGGCTGGTGTCGGGGCGTACCGAGGCGGCGTTGCGGGCTCAGGCGGCACGGCTGGCCGAGCACCTGGCCGGGCGTCCCGAGGCGACCCCGCTGGATGTGGGCTTCTCGCTGGCGCGGACCCGTTCGGCCTTCGAACAGCGGGCGGTGGTGGTGAGCGCCGACCGCGACGAACTGATCGCCGGACTGCGGTCGGTCGCCGACAGCGGGGACGGTGCGGGCGTCGCGGGTGTCGTGGCCGGCCGAGCCACCGCCGACAGCGGCGTCGTGTTCGTGTTCCCGGGTCAGGGGTCGCAGTGGGTGGGGATGGCGGCGGAGCTGCTGGACTCCGCACCGGTGTTCCGCGCACGGATGGAGGAGTGCGGGGAGGCACTGGCCCCGCACGTCGACTGGTCGCTGCTCGCCGTGGTGCGGCAGGAGGAGGGCACTCCGTCCTGGTCCCGGGTGGATGTGGTGCAGCCGGTGTTGTGGGCGGTGATGGTGTCGCTGGCGGCGGTGTGGCGTTCGTTCGGGGTGGAGCCTGCCGCTGTCGTGGGGCATTCGCAGGGTGAGGTCGCTGCGGCGTGTGTGGCGGGTGGGCTGTCGCTGGAGGACGGGGCGCGGGTGGTGGCCGTGAGGTCGCGGCTGGTGCTGGAGAAGCTGTCCGGCAAGGGCGGCATGGTGTCCGTTGCGCTGCCGGTCGGGGAGGTCGAGGAGCGTCTCGCCCGGTTCGAGGGCCGGATCGGTGTCGCGGCCGTCAACGGGCCCGGCTCCGTCGTCGTCTCCGGTGAGCCCGACGCACTGGATGAACTCCTTGCGGAATGTGAGGAGTCAGGGGTACGGGCCCGTCGTATCGCGGTGGATTACGCCTCGCACTCCGCGCAGGTGGATGCCCTCAACGAGGATCTGTTGAGGGAGCTCGCGGACATTCAGCCCCGGTCGTCGTCGGTGGCGTTCTACTCGACGGTGACGGGTGAGCGGCTGGACACGTCCGGTCTGGACGCGCGGTACTGGGTGACGAATCTGCGGGAGCGGGTGCGGTTCGAGCCGGTGGTGCGGCTGTTGGCGGAGAAGGGGAGTTCGGTCTTCGTCGAGTCGAGTCCGCATCCGGTGTTGACGATGGCGGTGGCCGAGACCGGTGAGGTCGCGGACCGGGCTGTGGTGACAGTGGGGTCGTTGCGGCGTGACGACGGTGGCGCGGACCGCTTCCTGACGTCGCTCGCGGAGGCCTACGTGGCGGGCGCTCCCGTCGACTGGTCGGTGCTGTTCGCCGGGATGCCGGTGCGCCGGGTCGATCTGCCGACCTACGCGTTCCAGCACCAGCGCTACTGGCTCGACGACGTTGCGCTGCCCGGCCAGAGCGGTTTCTCCGACGACCCGGCGGATGCCGCGTTCTGGGGTGCGGTGGAGCGCGCCGATGTGCAGGGCGTGGCCGCGCTGGTGGACGGTGCGGAGCCTGAGGTGTGGGAGCCGGTGCTCTCGGCGTTGTCGGCTTGGCGCCGGGGGCGTCAGGAGCGGTCGGTGCTGGATTCGTGGCGGTATCGGACGGTGTGGCGTTCGGTGACGGTGCCGTCGGTGGGCCGGTTGTCGGGGACGTGGCTGGTGGTGACGCCGGGGGGCGCGGGGCCGGTCGAGGAGGTCCGGCGGGCGCTGGAGGCGGTCGGCGCCGAGGCCGTCGTACTGGCGTGGGAGGCGGAGGAGGGCCGTGAGGCTCTGGCCGGGCGCCTTACCGGAGCCGGTGAGGTGTCGGGTGTGGTGTCGCTGTTGGGCTGGGATGAGGAGGCCGCGCCTGTCGCGACGGTGACGCTCGTCCAGGCTTTGGCGGATGCCGGGGTCGAGGCGCCGTTGTGGGTGTTGACGCAGGGTGCCGCGTCGGTGGGTGCGGAGGATGTGGTGCACCCGGTGCAGACGCAGGTGTGGGCGCTGGGTCAGGTGGCCGGTCTGGAGCAGCCGGGTAGTTGGGGTGGTCTGGTCGATGTGCCGGGGGTGTGGGACGAGCGGGTTGCTTCCGGGCTGACTGCCGTGTTGGCGGCGGGGGAGGGTGAGGATCAGGTAGCGGTGCGGTCGTCGGGTGCGTATGCCCGTCGTCTGGTGCGGGCTCCGCTGGGTGCGAACCCGGCACCCGTACGCGACTGGAACCCCCATGGCACGGTGCTGATCACGGGTGGTACCGGCGGTATTGGTGCGCATCTGGCCCGTTGGCTGGCGAAGGAGGGCGCCGAGCGTCTGCTGCTGGTCAGCCGTAGTGGCGAGCAGGCAGAAGGTGCTGCCGAACTGGCCACGGAGTTGGGCGGCTTGGGCGCGGAGGTGACGTTCGCCGCGTGCGACGTGAGCGACCGCGACGCCCTCGCCCACGTGATCGCCGGCATCCCGGCGGAGCACCCCCTCACCGCCGTCTTCCACACCGCCGGTATATCCGGTTACGCGGAACTCGCCACCGCCACCCCCGAGCACTTCACCGACGTGCTCTCCGCCCGCGTTCTCGGCGCTCGTCATCTGGACGAGTTGACCGCCGAGCTCGGTGTGGAGTTGGAGGCGTTCGTGGTGTTCTCCTCCGGGGCTGCGGTGTGGGGCAGTGGCAGTAATGGTGCGAATGCGGCCGCGGGCGGTTATCTGGACGGTCTGGTGCGGCGGCGGCGGGCGCGTGGTGTGGCGGGGACGTCGGTGTCGTGGGGCGGTTGGCAGGCGACGGCGATGGCGGTGGGGGACACGGCGGAGCAGTTGTCGCGTCGGGGTGTGCGGCTGCTGGATCCGGTGCTGGCGGTGCAGGCGTTGCGGCAGGTGCTGGAGCAGGACGAGGTGTCGGTGACGGTGACCGACATGGACTGGGCGCTGTTCACTCCGGGATACGCGATGGCCCGGCGCCGCCCGCTCATCGAGGACATCCCCGAAGCCGGTGAGGCACTGAGTGGGGCGGCCGGGGCCGGGGAGACCCTGGACTCGGCAGGCGTGGGTCTGCGGGAGCGGCTCGCCGCGATGACGGAGACCGAGCGGCAGGCCACGCTGCTGGGGCTGGTGCGCGGCGAGGCGGCCCAGGTGCTGGCGCACGGGTCGACGGCGGAGATCACGCCGACCAGGCCGTTCAAGGAACTCGGCTTCGACTCGCTGACCGCGATGGACCTGCGCAACCGGCTGTCCAAGGCCACCGGACTGCGACTGCCGGCCACGCTCGTCTTCGACTATCCCAACCCGGAACAGCTGGCGGCCCTGCTGCGTACCGAGCTGGTGGACGGTCTGCCGGGGACAGCCGGACCCGCGGCACCGGCCGTCCGGCCGGTGGACGACGAACCGCTCGCGATCGTCGGCATGGCCTGCCGCTACCCCGGTGGCGTGCGCGACGCCGACGACCTGTGGCGGCTGATCGTCGAAGGCCGCGACGAACTGTCCGACTTCCCCACCGATCGCGGCTGGGACCGCTGGGGCGCACCCGCGGTCGGCCAGGCCGGTTTCCTGCACGAGGCAGGGGAGTTCGACGCCGCCTTCTTCGGGATCTCGCCGCGTGAGGCGGCGTCGATGGACCCGCAGCAGCGGCTGCTCCTCGAGACGTCGTGGGAGGCGGTGGAGCAGGCCGGTATCGATCCGTGGTCGCTGCGAGGCAGCTCCACCGGAGTGTTCGTCGGCGGCGGCCCGCAGGACTACCCCGCGGTGCTGATGGGCTCGGCCGAGGCCGGCGGCGGCTACGGCATGACCGGTGCGCTCGGCAGCGTGATGTCGGGCCGGGTGTCGTACGTGCTGGGCCTGGAGGGTCCCGCGGTGACGGTGGACACGGCGTGCTCGTCCTCGCTGGTCGCCCTGCACCTAGCCGCTCAGTCCCTGAACAACGGCGAGTGCGAGCTGGCCCTGGCCGGCGGTGTGACCATCATGGCCACGCCGGGCGCGTTCGCGGAGTTCGACACCTTGGGCGGTATGGCGGGCGACGGCCGCTGCAAGGCCTTCGCGGCATCCGCGGACGGCACCGGCTGGGGCGAGGGCGTCGGCATGGTGGTCGTCGAGCGGCTCTCGGACGCGCGCCGCAACGGTCACGAAGTGCTCGCCGTCATCCGTGGCAGCGCGATCAACCAGGACGGCGCGTCGAACGGTCTGAGCGCGCCGAACGGGCCTTCGCAGCAGCGGGTGATCCGGCAGGCGCTGGCGAACGCCGGTCTGTCGGCCGCCGACGTGGACATGGTGGAGGCGCACGGTACGGGGACGACGCTGGGCGACCCGATCGAGGCCCAGGCGCTGCTGGCCACCTATGGGCAGGACCGTCCGGCCGACCGGCCGCTGTGGCTCGGCTCCGTGAAGTCCAACTTCGGGCACACGGGTGCCGCGGCCGGCGTGGCGGGCGTCATCAAGGCCGTACTGGCCCTGCGCAACGGCCTGTTGCCGAAGACGCTGCATGTGGACGAGCCGACGCCGCAGGTGGACTGGTCGGCGGGTGCGGTGGAGCTGTTGACGCAGGCGCGGGAGTGGCCGGATGCGGAGCGTCCGCGCCGGGCGGGTGTGTCGTCGTTCGGGATCAGTGGCACGAACGCGCACGTGATTCTGGAGCAGGCGCCGGAGCCGGAGGGTGCGGAGGTGCCGGGGTCCGCGGAGGCGCCGGGGGCGGAGGGGCGTCCGGCGTTGAGCGGGCCGGTGCCGTGGCTGGTGTCGGGGCGTACCGAGGCGGCGTTGCGGGCTCAGGCGGCACGGCTGGCCGAGCACCTGGCCGGGCGTCCCGAGGCGGCCCCGCTGGATGTGGGCTTCTCGCTGGCGACGACGCGAGCGAACCTGGAACACCGTGCGGTGGTACTCGGCAGCACCTCGGAGGAACTCACGCGCGGGCTGAACGCCGTCGCCGAAGCCGCCATCTCCCCGGCCGTGATCCGTGGCAACGGCACGGACACCGGTGTGGTGTTCGTGTTCCCGGGTCAGGGGTCGCAGTGGGTGGGGATGGGGCGGGATTTGTGGGATGTCTCGCCGGTGTTCGCCGAGTCGATGGTGGCGTGTGAGCGGGCGTTGTCGCCGTTGGTGGACTGGTCGTTGAGGGATGTGGTGTTCCGGGACGCGGGGGATCCGTTGTGGTCTCGGGTGGATGTGGTGCAGCCGGTGTTGTGGGCGGTGATGGTGTCGCTGGCGGCGGTGTGGCGTTCGTTCGGGGTGGAGCCGGCTGCGGTGGTCGGGCATTCGCAGGGTGAGGTTGCTGCGGCGTGTGTGGCGGGTGGTCTGTCGCTGGAGGACGGGGCGCGGGTGGTGGCCGTGCGGTCGCGGCTGGTGCTGGAGAAGCTGTCCGGTAAGGGCGGGATGGTGTCCGTTGCGCTGCCGGTGGAGGGCGTCGAGGAGCGTCTCGCCCGGTTCGAGGGCCGGATCGGTGTCGCGGCGGTGAACGGGCCCACCTCGGTGGTGGTCTCGGGGGAGCCCGAGGCACTGGATGAGCTCCTTGCGGAGTGTGAGGGGTCGGGGGTGCGGGCCCGTCGTATCGCGGTGGACTACGCCTCGCACTCCGCGCAGGTGGATGCCCTCAACGACGACCTGCTCGCCGAACTCGCCGGCATCCGGCCGAAGTCGTCCACGGTCGCCTTCTATTCCACGGTGACCGGGGGGCGGCTGGACACGTCCGGTCTGGACGCCCGGTACTGGGTGACGAATCTGCGGGAGCGGGTCCGGTTCGAGCCGGTGGTGCGGCTGCTCGCCGACCAGGCGCACGGACTCTTCGTGGAAGCCAGTCCGCACCCCGTACTCAACATGGCGGTGGCCGAGACCGGTGAGGTCGCGGACCGGGCTGTGGTGACGGTGGGGTCGCTGCGCCGTGACGACGGTGGCGCGGACCGTCTCCTGACGTCACTCGCCGAGGCACACGTCGCCGGTGCTCCCGTCGACTGGTCGGTGCTGTTCGCCGGCACCGGAACCCGCCGGATCGGGCTGCCGACGTACGCCTTCCAGCACCAGCGCTACTGGCTCGAGGACGCGGCCGCGCCCGGTACGGACGGCGTCGTCGACCCGGTGGACGCGGCCTTCTGGGGTGCGGTGGAGCGCGCCGATGTGCAGGGCGTGGCCGCGCTGGTCGACGGTGCGGACCCGGAGGCGTGGGAGCCGGTGCTCTCGGCGTTGTCGGCTTGGCGCAAGGGGCGTCAGGAGCGGTCGGTGCTGGATTCGTGGCGGTACCGGACGGTGTGGCGTTCGGTGACGGTGCCGTCGGCGGGCCGGCTGTCGGGCACGTGGCTGGTGGTCGCCCCCGGCGAAGGTGCTCCGGCCGAGCGGATCGAGGAGGCCCTGGTCGGCGCCGGCGCCGAGGTCGTCGTACTGGCGTGGGAGACGGAGGAGGGCCGCGAGGCGCTGGCCGGGCGCCTGGCCGAAGCCGGTGAACTGTCCGGTGTGGTGTCGCTGCTGGGCTGGGACGAGAAGGCCGCACCCGCCGCGACAGTGACGTTGGTTCAGGGCTTGGCGGATGCCGGGGTTGAGGCGCCGTTGTGGGTCCTGACGCATGGCGCCGCCTCGGTGGGGTCGGGCGATGTGATCCGTCCGGTGCAGACGCAGGTGTGGGCGCTGGGGCAGATCGTCGGTCTGGAGCAGCCGGGTAGTTGGGGCGGTCTGGTCGATGTGCCGGAGGTGTGGGACGAGCGGGTTGCTTCCGGGTTCGCTGGTGTGTTGGCGGCGGGGGAGGGTGAGGATCAGGTAGCGGTGCGGTCGTCGGGTGCGTATGCCCGTCGTCTGGTGCGGGCTCCGCTGGGCGCGAACCCGGCACCCGTACGCGACTGGAACCCTCATGGCACGGTGCTGATCACCGGCGGCACCGGTGGCATCGGTGCGCATCTGGCGCGCTGGCTGGCGAAGGAGGGCGCCGAGCGTCTGCTGCTCGTCAGCCGTAGTGGTGAGCGGGCCGAGGGTGCTGCCGAACTGGCCGCGGAACTGGGCGGCTTGGGCGCGGAGGTGACGTTCGCCGCGTGCGACGTGACCGACCGCGACGCCCTCGCCCACGTGATCGCCGAGCACCCGCCCACCGCCGTCTTCCACACCGCCGGAGTCGCCAGCTACGGCACCGTACGGGAACTCGACCTCGCCGACCTGGACGCACAGATGGCCGCCAAGACCCTCGGCGCCCGTCACCTGGACGAGCTCACCACCGAACGCGGCCTCGAACTGGACGCCTTCGTGGTGTTCTCCTCCGGAGCCGCGATCTGGGGCAGCGCCGGCAACGGCGGCTACGCCGCGGCCAACGCGTACCTGGACGGACTCGCATGGGACCGCCGGGCCCGCGGCCTCGCCGCGACCTCCGTGTCGTGGGGCGGCTGGAAGGCCACCGGCATGGCCACCGACGACACCGCCGAGCAGCTCGCGCGCCGCGGCGTCCGTCCGATGGACCCGGCACGGGCCGTCGAGGCCCTGCGACAGGCGCTGGAGCAGGACGAGACCGCGCTGACGGTCACCGACATGGACTGGGAACGCTTCACCCCCGGCTACACGATGGCCCGGCGCCGTCCCCTGATCGAGGACATCCCCGAAGTCGCCCGCGTCCTGAGCGAGGACTCCGCCGACGTGCTCGGTGACGACTCGGCGGGCTCGGCCCTCCGGACGGAGCTCGCGGCGCTCGGCCAGGCCGAGCAGCTCGATCTGCTGCTGGACCTGGTGCGCGGCGAGGCGGCCCGCATCCTGGCCCACTCCTCCACGGCCGAGATCACTCCGGAGCGGCCGTTCAAGGAACTCGGGTTCGACTCGCTGACCGCGATGGAACTGCGCAACCTGCTGAACACCGCCACCGGTCTGCGGCTGCCCGCGACCCTCGTCTTCGACTACCCCAACCCGCGGCAGCTCGCCGCCCACCTGCGCACCGAACTGATCGGCGCCGGGCCGGACCTCGTCCCGGCCGCCGACGTCGTACGGGCCGATGCCGACGAACCCCTCGCCATCGTTGGCATGGCCTGCCGCTACTCGGGCGGAGTCTCCTCGCCGGAGGACCTGTGGCAGGTCGTGGTGGAGAACAAGGACGGGATGTCCGACTTCCCCTCCTACCGCGGCTGGGACCGGTGGAACCTCGCCAGCCTCCGCCGTGCCGGATTTCTGCACGAGGCGGGCGACTTCGACGCCGGCTTCTTCGGGATCTCGCCGCGTGAGGCGATGGCGATGGACCCGCAGCAGCGGCTGCTCCTCGAAGCGTCGTGGGAGGCCGTGGAGCGCACCGGCATCGATCCGCACTCACTGCGGGGCAGCGACACCGGCGTCTTCGTCGGCGGTACGGCCGTCGAGTACGGCGCGCTCCTGATGAACTCGCCGGCCAGCCAGGGCTACGCCGTCACCGGTTCCTCCGGCAGCGTCATGTCCGGGCGCATCTCCTACACCCTCGGCCTGGAGGGGCCCGCGGTGACGGTGGACACGGCGTGCTCGTCCTCGCTGGTCGCCCTGCACCTCGCCGCCCAGGCGCTGCGCGGCGGTGAGTGCTCGCTCGCCCTGACCGGCGGCGTCGGTCTGATGGCCACCCCGGGCGCGTTCGCGGAGTTCGACACGCTGGGCGGACTCTCGGTGGACGGCCGCACCAAGGCCTTCGCGGCCGCCGCCGACGGCATCGGCTGGGGCGAGGGCGTCGGCATGGTGGTCGTCGAGCGGCTCTCGGACGCGCGCCGCAACGGTCATGAAGTGCTCGCCGTCATCCGTGGCAGCGCGATCAACCAGGACGGTGCGTCGAACGGTCTGAGCGCGCCGAACGGTCCCTCGCAGCAGCGGGTGATCCGGCAGGCGGTCGCCAACGCCGGACTGGCGCTGGCGGACGTGGACATGGTGGAGGCGCACGGTACGGGGACGACGCTGGGCGACCCGATCGAGGCCCAGGCGCTGCTGGCCACGTACGGTCAGGAGCGACCGGCCGACCGGCCGCTGTGGCTCGGCTCCGTGAAGTCCAACATCGGGCACACGGGTGCCGCGGCCGGTGTCGCGGGCGTCATCAAGTCCGTACTGGCCCTGCGCAACGGCCTGTTGCCCAAGACCCTGAACGTGGACGAACCGACCCCCAAGGTGGACTGGTCCGCCGGTGCGGTGGAGCTGCTGACCCAGGCGCGGGAGTGGCCGCAGGGGGAGCGTCCGCGCCGGGCGGGCGTGTCCTCGTTCGGCATCAGCGGCACGAACGCCCACGTGATCATCGAGGAGGCGCCCGCCGCCGAGGAGACACCGGCCGCGCCCGACGAGGCGGCCCCGGCAGCACCCGCACTGGTGACGCCGGTCGTCCCGTGGGTGTTCTCGGGCCGGTCGAGCGGCGCCCTGTGCGGCCAGGCCGGGCGCCTGGGCGGCCTGGTGGAGCGCGAGCCGGGCCTCGACGTCACCGACGTGGCGTTCTCGCTGGCGACGACGCGAGCGAACCTGGAACACCGTGCGGTGGTGCTCGGCGGCGACGCGGCCGGCCTGCTCGACCGTTTGCGCTCGGTCGCCGCGCGGGAGCCGGACGCCGGCGTCGTGTCGGGCACCACCGCCGCCGGTGGCCGGGTGGTGTTCGTGTTCCCGGGGCAGGGGTCGCAGTGGGTGGGGATGGGGCGGGATTTGTGGGATGTCTCGCCGGTGTTCGCCGAGTCGATGGTGGCGTGTGAGCGGGCGTTGTCGCCGTTGGTGGACTGGTCGCTGAGGGATGTGGTGTTCCGGGACGCGGGGGATCCGTTGTGGTCCCGGGTGGATGTGGTGCAGCCGGTGTTGTGGGCGGTGATGGTGTCGCTGGCGGCGGTGTGGCGTTCGTTCGGGGTGGACCCGGCTGCGGTGGTCGGGCATTCGCAGGGTGAGGTCGCTGCGGCGTGCGTGGCCGGTGGTCTGTCGCTGGAGGACGGGGCGCGGGTGGTGGCGGTGCGGTCGCGGCTGGTGCTGGAGAAGCTGTCCGGCAAGGGCGGGATGGTGTCCGTTGCGCTGCCGGTGGAGGGCGTCGAGGAGCGTCTCGCCCGGTTCGAGGGCCGGATCGGTGTCGCGGCGGTGAACGGGCCCACCTCGGTGGTGGTCTCGGGGGAGCCCGACGCCCTCGACGAACTCCTCGCGGAGTGTGAGGAGTCGGGGGTGCGGGCCCGTCGTATCGCGGTGGACTACGCCTCCCACTCCGCGCAGGTCGACGCCCTCAACGACGACCTGCTCGCCGAACTCGCCGACATCCGGCCCAAGTCGTCCACGGTCGCCTTCTACTCCACGGTGACCGGCGACCGGCTGGACACGTCCGGTCTGGACGCGCGGTACTGGGTGACGAATCTGCGGGAGCGGGTGCGGTTCGAGCCGGTGGTGCGGCTGTTGGCGGAGAAGGGGAGTTCGGTCTTCGTCGAGTCGAGTCCGCATCCGGTGTTGACGATGGCGGTGGCCGAGACCGGTGAGGTCGCGGACCGGGCTGTGGTGACGGTGGGGTCGTTGCGGCGTGACGACGGTGGCGCGGACCGTCTCCTGACCTCGCTCGCCGAGGCCTACGTGGCGGGCGCGCCCGTCGACTGGTCGGTGCTGTTCGCCGGCACCGGGGCCCGCCGGGTCGACCTGCCGACCTACGCCTTCCAGCACCAGCGCTACTGGCTCGAAGGCGTCTCCGTCGGAGGCGAGATCCAGGAGGCCTCGGCGGACGCGATGGACGCCGCGTTCTGGGATGCCGTGGAACGTGAGGATCTCGCCGATCTCACCGAGGTGCTCGACACATCCGGCGGCACCGGGCCCGACCCGGCCGCCGCCGCGGAGGCCTGGCTGCCCGCGCTGTCGGCCTGGCGCAAGGGCCGCCGGAAGCAGACGACACTCGACTCGTGGCGCTACCGCACCGAATGGCGCACGAACGATCGGCCCCTCTCGGCACGGCTGTCGGGCACGTGGCTGGTGGTCGCCCCGAGCGACGGTGCGCCGACCGAGCGGATGGAGCGGACCCTCGCCGGCGCCGGTGCCGAGGTCGTGGTCCTGGCGATCGAGGCGGGGACGGACCGGGCGGAGCTGGCCGAACGGCTCGCCGGGACTCCCGAGGCGGCGGGCGTGGTCTCGCTGCTCGCCTGGGACGAACACACCGCGGTCGCCTCGACACTGACGCTCATCCAGGCCCATGGCGACATCGAGTCGGCGGCCCCTCTGTGGGTGGTGACCCGCGGAGCCGCGTCCGTGGACTCGGGCGATGAGATCCGTCCGGTGCAGACGCAGGTGTGGGCGCTGGGGCAGATCGTCGGTCTGGAGCAGCCGGGCAGTTGGGGTGGTCTGGTCGATGTGCCGGAGGTGTGGGACGAGCGGGTGGCCTCTCAGGTTGCTGGTGTGTTGGCGGCGGGGGAGGGTGAGGATCAGGTAGCGGTGCGGTCGTCGGGTGCGTATGCGCGGCGTCTGGTGCGGGCTCCGCTGGGTGCGAATCCGGCACCCGTACGCGACTGGAACCCCCATGGCACGGTGCTGATCACCGGCGGCACCGGTGGCATCGGTGCGCATCTGGCGCGCTGGCTGGCGAAGGAGGGCGCCGAGCGTCTGCTGCTCGTCAGCCGTAGTGGTGAGCGGGCCGAGGGTGCTGCCGAACTGGCCGCGGAACTGGGCGGGTTGGGTGCGGAGGTGACGTTCGCCGCGTGCGACGTGACCGACCGCGACGCCCTCGCCCACGTGATCGCCGGCATCCCGGCGGAGCACCCCCTCACCGCCGTCTTCCACACCGCCGGAGTCGCCGGTCACGGACCGCTGGCCGACCTCGACGTGACCGACCTCGACACGCAGACCGCCGCCAGGATCGCGGGCGCTCGTCATCTGGACGAGTTGACCGCCGAGCTCGGTGTGGAGTTGGAGGCGTTCGTGGTGTTCTCCTCCGGGGCTGCGGTGTGGGGCAGTGGCAGTAATGGTGCGAATGCGGCCGCGGGCGGTTATCTGGACGGTCTGGTGCGGTTGCGGCGGGCGCGTGGTGTGGCGGGGACGTCGGTGTCGTGGGGCGGTTGGCAGGCGACGGCGATGGCGGTGGGGGACACGGCGGAGCAGTTGTCGCGTCGGGGTGTGCGGCTGCTGGATCCGGTGCTGGCGGTGCAGGCGTTGCGGCAGGCGCTGGAGCAGGACGAGGTGTCGGTGACGGTGACCGACATGGACTGGGCGCTGTTCACTCCGGGATACGCGATGGCCCGGCGCCGCCCGCTCATCGAGGACATCCCCGAGGCGGCACAGGTACTGCGTGACGCCGAGGAGATCGAGGACGGCCCGGAGGACGGGGCGGCCGGCGCGGATCTGCGCAAGCGTCTGGCCGGGCTGACCGACCCCGAGCGGCAGGCCACGCTGCTGGGGCTGGTGCGCGGCGAGGCGGCCCAGGTGCTGGCGCACGGGTCGACGGCGGAGATCACGCCGACCAGGCCGTTCAAGGAACTCGGCTTCGACTCGCTGACCGCGATGGACCTGCGCAACCGGCTGTCCAAGGCCACCGGACTGCGGCTGCCGGCCACGCTCGTCTTCGACCACCCCAACCCGCAGCGCATCGCCGAACACCTCCGCGCCGGGCTGGCCCAGGACGGGCAGCAGGGCATCGCCGACGTCCTCGACATCCGGCGTGAGCTGACCCGGATCGGCGAGGCGCTGAACAGCGTCGCACCCGATGCCCGGGCCCGCGAGGACATCGTCGACCATCTCCGCGACCTCATCACCCAGCTCGGCACCGGCACCGGAGCCGCCGAGCAGGACACCACCGATCTCGAAGCCGCGACGGACGACGAGATCTTCGACTTCATCGACCGCGACCTAGGCGTGTCCTGATCAGGCGGACGAGCAGGCATCTGTCGGGCTTTCAACCGCTCCAGAGTGGGGTTTCACGATGACCGAGGACAAACTCCGTACCTATCTGCGCCGAGTCACGGCCGAACTGCAACAGACTCGACAGCAGCTCCAGGACAGCCAGGACCGGGCGCGGGAACCGCTCGCCGTCGTGGGAATGGCCTGCCGGCTGCCCGGCGGCGTCGACTCACCTGAGCAGCTGTGGCAGATGGTGATGGACGGTGCCGACGGGGTGAGCGGATTCCCCGACGACCGGGGCTGGGACCTCTCCTCGCTCTTCGACAGCGACCCCGACCGGCCGGGGACGACGTACACCCGGGAAGGGGCGTTCCTGCGCGGCGCGGGCGACTTCGACGCCGGCTTCTTCGGGATCTCGCCGCGTGAGGCGCTGACCATGGACCCGCAGCAGCGGCTGCTCCTGGAAACGTCGTGGGAGGCGCTGGAACGGGCGGGCATCGACCCGCACACGCTGCGGGGCAGCCGAACGGGGGTGTTCGTCGGCGGTACGGCCATCGAGCACACGGTCAAGCTGATGAACTCGCCGACCGACCAGGGATACGCGATCACGGGCGGCTCGGCGAGCGTGATGTCCGGCCGGGTGTCCTACGTACTCGGTCTGGAGGGCCCCGCACTCACGGTCGACACGGCGTGCTCGTCCTCGCTGGTCGCCCTGCACTCCGCCGCTCAGTCACTCCGCCAGGGGGACTGCTCACTGGCACTGGCCGGCGGCGTCGCGGTCATGGCCACCTCCTCGGCGTTCGTGACCTTCGCCCGGCAGCGCGGCCTGGCCGCGGACGGCCGGTGCAAGGCCTTCTCCGACGACGCGGACGGGATCGGCTGGGGCGAGGGCGCCGCCGTCGTCCTGCTGGAACGCCTTGCGGACGCGCGGCGCAACGGTCACCCCGTCCTGGCGGTGATCCGCGGGTCGGCGGTGAACCAGGACGGCGCGTCGAACGGTCTGAGCGCGCCGAACGGTCCCTCGCAGCAGCGGGTGATCCGGCAGGCGGTCGCCAACGCCGGACTGGCGCTGGCGGACGTGGACATGGTGGAGGCGCACGGCACGGGGACGTCGCTCGGCGACCCGATCGAGGCACAGGCGCTGCTGGCCACGTACGGCCAGGACCGGCACGACGGCCGGCCGCTCTGGCTCGGCTCGCTCAAGTCGAACATCGCGCACACCCAGGCCGTCTCCGGTGTCGCCGGTGTGATCAAGACCGTGCTCGCGCTGCGGAACGGCGTACTGCCCAAGACCCTGCACGTCGGGAAGCCCAGCACCCAGGTGGACTGGTCGGCGGGTGCGGTGGAGCTGCTGACGGAGGGGCGGGAGTGGCCCGAGACGGGCGGTCCGCGCCGGGCGGGCGTGTCCTCGTTCGGTATCAGCGGCACGAACGCCCACGTGATCCTCGAGCAGGCCCCCGAGGAGGACTCCGCCGAGCCGCAGCCGGTCGACGCGCCGGAGCCGCCCCTCACCACGAGCCCCGCCACCGTGCCGTGGCTGATCTCCGGGCAGACGGAGGCGGCCCTGCGGGCGCAGGCCGGACGACTTCAGGCACACCTCGACGCCCACCCCGGCCTCGGAACCGCGGACGTGGCCCACTCACTCCTGGCGAGCCGGTCGAAACTCGCGCATCGCGCGGTGCTGTTCGCCGGACAGGGCGCACGTAGCGGAGACCGGCCCACCGGACTCACCGCCCTCGCGGACGGACTCGACGTGCCCGGCCTGGTCCGGGGAACCGGCGACGCCGGAACCGGTGTGGTGTTCGTGTTCCCGGGTCAGGGGTCGCAGTGGGTGGGGATGGGGCGGGATTTGTGGGACGCCTCGCCGGTGTTCCGTGCGCGGATGGAGGAGTGCGGCCAGGCGCTGAGTCCGTACGTCGACTGGTCGCTGAGGAATGTGGTGTTCCGGGACGCGGGGGATCCGTTGTGGTCCCGGGTGGATGTGGTGCAGCCGGTGCTGTGGGCGGTGATGGTGTCGCTGGCGGCGGTGTGGCGTTCGTTCGGGGTGGAGCCGGCCGCGGTCGTGGGGCATTCGCAGGGTGAGGTCGCTGCGGCGTGTGTGGCGGGTGGTCTGTCGCTGGAGGATGGGGCGCGGGTGGTGGCCGTGCGGTCGCGGCTGGTGCTGGAGAAGCTGTCCGGCAAGGGCGGGATGGTGTCCGTTGCGCTGCCGGTGGAGGGCGTCGAGGAGCGTCTCGCCCGGTTCGAGGGCCGGATCGGTGTCGCGGCCGTCAACGGGCCCGGCTCCGCCGTCGTCTCCGGTGAGCCCGACGCACTCGACGAACTCCTCGCGGAATGTGAGGAGTCGGGGGTGCGGGCCCGTCGTATCGCGGTGGACTACGCCTCCCACTCCGCGCAGGTGGATGCCCTCAACGACGACCTGCTCGCCGAACTCGCCGACATCCGGCCCAAGTCGTCCGCCGTCGCCTTCTACTCGACGGTGACCGGGGAGCGGCTGGACACCTCCGGGCTCGACGCGCGGTACTGGGTGACGAATCTGCGGGAGCGGGTCCGGTTCGAGCCGGTGGTGCGGCTGCTCGCCGAACAGGAATACCAGGTCTTCGTCGAGTCCAGCCCCCACCCCGTACTGACCGTGGCGATCCAGGAAACCCAGGAAGGCGTGTTCGGCACCGGTACCGCTGTGGGGTCGCTGCGCCGTGACGAGGGCGGTGCGGACCGCTTCCTGACGTCGCTCGCGGAGGCTTACGTGGCGGGCGCTCCCGTCGACTGGTCGGTGCTGTTCGCCGGGATGCCGGTGCGCCGGGTCGATCTGCCGACGTACGCCTTCCAGCACGAGCGCTACTGGATCGAGGACGTGGTGGCGCCCGGTGCGGACGGCGTCGTCGATCCGGTGGACGCGGCCTTCTGGGGCGCGGTGGAGAACGCGGACCTCCAAGGCATGGCCGCGCTCGTCGACGGCGCGGAGCCTGAGGTGTGGGAGCCGGTGGTCCCGGCGTTGTCGGCTTGGCGCCGGGGGCGTCAGGAGCGGTCGGTGCTGGATTCGTGGCGGTATCGGACGGTGTGGCGTTCGGTGACGGTGCCGTCGGTGGGCCGGTTGTCGGGGACGTGGCTGGTGGTGACGCCGGGTGGCGCGGGGCCGGTCGAGGAGGTCCGGCGGGCGCTGGAGGCGGCCGGCGCCGAGGTCGTCGTACTGGCGTGGGAGGCGGAGGAGGGCCGTGAGGCTCTGGCCGGGCGCCTTACCGGAGCCGGTGAGGTGTCGGGTGTGGTGTCGCTGTTGGGTTGGGATGAGGAGGCCGCGCCTGTCGCGACGGTGACGCTCGTCCAGGCTTTGGCGGATGCCGGGGTCGAGGCGCCGTTGTGGGTGTTGACGCAGGGTGCCGCGTCGGTGGGTGCGGAGGATGTGGTGCACCCGGTGCAGACGCAGGTGTGGGCGCTGGGTCAGGTGGCCGGTCTGGAGCAGCCGGGCAGTTGGGGTGGTCTGGTCGATGTGCCGGGGGTGTGGGACGAGCGGGTTGCTTCCGGGCTGACTGCCGTGTTGGCGGCGGGGGAGGGTGAGGATCAGGTAGCGGTGCGGTCGTCGGGTGCGTATGCCCGGCGTCTGGTGCGGGCTCCGCTGGGTGCGAACCCGGCACCCGTACGCGACTGGAACCCTCACGGCACGGTGCTGATCACCGGCGGCACCGGTGGCATCGGTGCGCATCTGGCCCGTTGGCTGGCGAAGGAGGGCGCCGAGCGTCTGCTGCTGGTCAGCCGTAGTGGCGAGCAGGCAGAAGGTGCTGCCGAACTGGCCACGGAGTTGGGCGGTTTGGGTGCGGAGGTGACGTTCGCCGCGTGCGACGTGAGCGACCGCGACGCCCTCGGCCACGTGATCGCCGGCATCCCGGCGGAGCACCCCCTCACCGCCGTCTTCCACACCGCCGGCGTATCCGGTTACGCGGAACTCGCCACCGCCACCCCCGAGCACTACGAGACGGTCCTTTCCGCCAAGACGCGGGGCGCCCGCAACCTCGACGCCCTGACCGCGGAGCTGACCCTGGAGGCGTTCGTCCTGTTCTCCTCCGGCGCCGCCGTGTGGGGCAGCGCGGGAACCGGTGCGTACGCCGCGGCGAACGCCTATCTGGACGGGCTGGCGTGGAACCGGCGGGCGCGCGGTCTGGTCGCGACGTCCGTGTCGTGGGGCGGCTGGAAAGCCACCGGCATGGCGGCCGACGGCACCGAGGAGCAGTTGGCGCGCCGCGGTGTGCGGGCGATGGAACCGGCACTGGCCATCAAGGCCCTGCGACAGGCGCTGGAGCAGGACGAGACGGCGCTGACCGTCACCGACATGGACTGGGCGCGCTTCACCCCCGGCTACACCATCGCCCGGCGCCGCCCGCTGATCGAGGACATCCCCGAAGTCGCCCGCGCGCTGAGCGAGGACTCCGAGCCCGCGCCCGACGACGGCACCGACTCCGCCCTGCGCCAGACCCTGGCCGGGCTCACCGCCCCCGAACAGCACGACCGGCTGCTCGAACTCGTCCGCTCCGAAGCGGCGACCGTGCTCACCCACCGGACGACGGACGACATCACGGCCGGGCGGCCGTTCCGGGACCTCGGATTCGACTCCCTGACCGCGATGGAACTGCGCAACCGGCTGAACACGGCCACCGGCCTGCGCCTGCCCGCCACCCTCGTCTTCGACCACCCCACACCGCAGCGTCTCGCCGGGCACCTGCACGAGAAGCTCTTCGACAGCGCCACGGAGACGGCACTGCCGGTCCTGCGGACGACCGACGACGACCCGATCGTGATCGTGGGCATGGCCTGCCGCTTCCCCGGCGGGGTGCGCGGTCCCGAGGACCTCTGGCGTCTGCTCGTCGACAGCCGCGACGAGATGACGGACTTCCCCGCCGACCGAGGCTGGCACGGCCTGGCCATGAACGCCTTCATCGAGGAGTCCGGCGGAGCCCGGCAGGGTGCCTTCCTGGCCGAGGCCGGCGACTTCGACGCGGCGTTCTTCGGGATCTCGCCGCGTGAGGCACTGGCGATGGATCCGCAGCAGCGGTTGTTGCTGGAGACCTCGTGGGAGGCGCTGGAACGCGCCGGGTTCGATCCGGTCGGCCTGCGCGGCAGCCGCACCGGCGTCTTCGTCGGCGGCACCCCGCAGGAGTACACGACCGTCCTGATGAACTCGTCCGAGGCAGGCGGCGGTTACGCCCTCACCGGGGCGTCGGGCAGCGTGATGTCGGGCCGGGTCGCCTATGCCCTGGGCCTGGAGGGCCCGGCCGTCACGGTCGACACCGCGTGCTCCTCCTCGCTGGTCAGCCTGCACCTGGCAGGGCAGGCGCTGCGGGGCGGCGAGTGCGACCTGGCGCTGGTCGGCGGTGTGACCGTCATGGCCACGCCGGGAGCCTTCGTCGAGTTCTCGCGGCAGGGCGGTCTCGCGGGAGACGGCCGGTGCAAGGCGTTCGCCGCCGGTGCCGACGGCACGGGCTGGGGCGAGGGTGTCGGGATGCTGGCCGTGCAGCGGCTTTCGGACGCGGTGCGGGACGGGCGTCCGGTGCTGGCGGTGGTGCGGGGTTCGGCGGTGAACTCGGACGGTGCGTCGAACGGTCTGACGGCGCCGAACGGTCCGTCGCAGCAGCGGGTGATCCGGCAGGCGCTCGCTTCGGCCGGGTTGTCGGCGGCGGACGTGGACATGGTGGAGGCGCACGGCACGGGGACGTCGCTCGGCGACCCGATCGAGGCACAGGCGTTGCTGGCGACGTACGGTCAGGACCGTCCGGCGGACCGTCCGCTGTGGCTGGGTTCGGTGAAGTCGAACATCGGCCACACCCAGTACGCCGCCGGTGTCGCCGGTGTCATCAAGTCCGTACTGGCCCTGCGCAACGGCCTGTTGCCCAAGACCCTGCACGTGGACGAGCCGACCCCCGAGGTGGACTGGTCCGCGGGCGCGGTGGAGCTGCTGACGGAGGGGCGGGAGTGGCCGGAGACCGACGGGCCGCGCCGGGCGGGCGTGTCCTCGTTCGGGATCAGCGGCACGAACGCGCACGTGATTCTGGAGCAGGCGCCGTCGGTCGAGGAACGGACGCCGGTGTCTGCGGTTGACGGGTTGCTGGTGCCGTGGGTGGTGTCGGCGCGGTCGGAGGAGGCGTTGCGGGCGCAGGCCCGACGGCTTGCCGACCACGTACGGGGGAGCGATCTGCGGCCGGCCGACGTGGGTCTGTCGTTGGCGGTGACGCGTGCGGGTCTGGAGCACCGGGCTGTTCTGACGGGGCGGGATCGGGAGGACTTCCTGGTCCAGTTGGCCGCGTTGGCGGAGGGTGCGGGCGCGGCGGGGATGGTGCGGGGTGTGGCCGGGGAGGGCGGGACGGCGTTCCTGTTCACCGGTCAGGGTGCGCAGCGGCTTGGTATGGGGCGTGAGCTGTACGAGCGTTTCCCGGTGTTCGCGGCTGCGTTCGACGGGGTGTGTGCGCAGTTGGATCTGTTGCTGGAGCGGCCGGTGAAGGAGGTCGTGTTCACCGATGCGCCGGCGTTGGACCGGACGGTGTTCACGCAGGCCGGTTTGTTCGCGTTGGAGGTGGCGCTGTTCGAGCTGGTGGGTTCGTGGGGTGTGCGGGCGGATGTGCTGCTGGGGCATTCGATCGGTGAGCTGGCGGCGGCGTATGTGGCGGGGGTGTGGTCGCTGGCGGATGCGTGCCGGATCGTGGCGGCGCGGGGCCGGTTGATGCAGGCGCTGCCGGAGGGCGGTGCGATGGTCGCTGTCGAGGCGGCCGAGGACGAGCTGCCGGTGCTTCCCGGGGGTGTGTCGGTGGCTGCGGTGAACGGGCCCCGTTCGCTGGTGCTGTCCGGTGATGAGGAGCCGGTGACCGCGCTCGCCCAAGCGTTTGCTGAACAGGGCAGGCGGACCAAGCAGTTGGCGGTCAGTCACGCCTTCCACTCCGCGCGGATGGAGCCGATGCTGGCGGAGTTCGCGGAGACGCTCGCCGCGGTGGAGTTCCGTCCGCCGCGTATCCCGGTGGTGTCGAATGTGACGGGTGGGATGGCGGACGCCGAGTTCACCACTCCCGCCTACTGGGTGCGGCATGTGCGGGAGGCCGTTCGTTTCGCCGATGGTGTGGCGACGGTGCTGGCGCGGGGTGTGGACAGGTTCCTCGAGCTGGGTCCGCGGGGTGCGCTGACCGCGATGGCCGAGGAGACCCTCGACCACACCGGCGCCGACGCCGTGTGCGTGCCCGTACTGCACCCCGAACGCCCCGAAGCGGACTGCCTGACCCTCGCGCTCGGCCGGATCCACGCGAGCGGTGCCCCGGTCGACTGGTCCGGGCTGTTCGCCGGCACCGGCGCCCGCACCGTCGGACTGCCCACCTACGCCTTCCAGCACAAGCGCTACTGGCTGGACTCGCGCACGACCGGCAGCGGCGACCCCGCGAGCATCGGACTGACGGCGACCGGACACCCGCTGCTCGGCGCCGGAGTGGCGCTGCCCGACTCGGACGGATTCCTGTTCACCGGCAGGCTCTCCCTGGCCACGCAGCCCTGGATCACCGATCACGCGATGCTGGGCACCGCGCTGCTGCCGGGTACCGCGTTCGTGGAACTCGCGCTGCGCGCCGGCGGACAGGTGGGCTGCGAGCTGATCGAGGAACTCACCCTGGAGGCACCACTGGTGCTGGGCGAGCAGGGCGGTCGCGCCGTCCAGGTGCTGGTCGGCGGCCTCGACGAGACCGGCCGGCGCGCCATCACCCTGCACTCGAGGCCCGACGGCGAAGGCGACGACCAGCCCTGGCTGAGGCACGCCAGCGGCGTACTCGCCGAGAACACGGGAGCGGAACCCGACGCGGAGCCGATGACGGTATGGCCGCCCGACGGCTCCACCGCCGTCGCCGTCGAGGACTTCTACCCGGACATGGCCGAGGCCGGATTCACCTACGGCCCGGTCTTCCAGGGCCTGCGGGCACTGTGGACCAAGGACGGAGACCTGTACGCCGAGGTTCGGCTCCCCGAGGAGGCGGGCGACGCCGACAGCGGTTTCGGAGTGCACCCGGCCCTGCTGGACGCCGCACTCCAGCCACTCGCCCTGGGCGTCCTCGGCGGCACCCCCGACCGGGAGGCGGTCAAGGGAGGCATGCCGTTCGCCTGGACCGGAGTACGACTGCACGCCACCCACGCCACCGTCGCCCGCGTCCACCTCGCTCCGGTGGGCCGGGGCGAAGTGTCCGTCCTGGTCAACGACGAGTCAGGACTGCCGATCGCCACGGTCGGGTCGCTCACGATGCGGGACCCCGCGCTGGAACAGTTCACCGCCTCCGCACCCCGCCAGGACGCGCTGTTCGACCTGAAGTGGACCCCGGTGCCCCTCGGCTCCCGAGAGGTCTCCGGCGAATGGGCGATGCTCGGCTTCGACCCGCTGGAGATCCGCCCGCGGCTCGTCGAAGCCGGCCTGACCGGGACGCCGTACCTCGACCCGCAATCCCTGATCGACACCGTGGAGTCGGGCAAGCCCGCCCCCTCCGTGGTGGCGATGTCCTGCTTCGGCGGGGACCAGGGCGGCATCGTCGCCGCCACCCATGACGCCGTACACCGGGTACTGGAGGTCATTCAGCACTGGCTCGCCGACGAACGCCTCACAGGCTCCAAGCTGTTGCTGCTGACCCGGGGCGCCGTCCCGGCCGCCGGCACGGACCGTACCGAGGACGTGGCGGCCTCGGCCGTGTGGGGCCTGGTGCGGACGGCACAGTCGGAGCACCCGGACCGGATCGTCCTGATCGACCTCGACGACGACCCCGCCTCCTACCGGGCCCTGCCCAAGGCGCTCGGCACCGGTGAACCGCAACTCGCCCTGCGCGCCGGCTCGCCCTGCGTGCCCCGGCTGGCCAGGCACACCGGACCGGCGGACGGCGCCCCTGGCTTCGGCCCCGACGGCACCGTGCTGGTCACCGGCGGCACCGGAGCGCTCGGCGCGGTGGTCGCGCGTCACCTCGTGACCGCACACGGCGTCCGGCATCTGGTGCTGGCCGGCCGCCGCGGCGAGCGCGCGCCCGGCGCGGCCGCCCTGCTGGCCGAACTCACCGAACTCGGCGCCGACACCCGCATCCTGGCCTGCGACGTCTCGGACCGGGACGCACTCGCCGTGCTGCTGCGGGACATCCCGGCCGACCGGCCGCTGACCGCGGTCGTGCACACCGCGGGTGTGCTGGCGGACGGCACGGTCGAGTCGCTCACCCCGGACCGGTTCGACACCGTCCTGCGGGCCAAGGCCGACGCGGCCTGGCATCTGCACGAGCTGACCCAGGACGCCCCGCTGCGGGAGTTCGTGCTCTTCTCCTCGGCCGCCGGACTGCTCGGCAGCCAGGGGCAGGGCAACTACGCGGCGGCGAACTCGTTCCTGGACGCCCTCGCCGCGCACCGCCGCGAGGCCGGACTGCCCGGCACCGCCCTCGCCTGGGGCTGGTGGGAGCAGCCCGGCGGCATGGGCGGCGACCTCGGCCGGGCCGAACGCGCCCGGATGGCCCGCGGCGGGGTCACCCCCTTCACCGCCGAGTCCGGCATGGAGGCCTTCGACCGGGCCCTCGGCGCCGGCCAGGAAGCCCTCCTCGTACCGATGCGGCTGAACACCACGGCGGCGCGGGCGGCGAGCGAGCAGCAGGTACCCCCGCTGCTGCGCGGCCTGGTGCGCGCTCCGCAGCGGCGGGCCGCCCGGTCCGACGTACGGGCCACCTCGCACCTGCACGAGCAACTGGCCGCGGCGGACCAGGCGGAACGGCAGGCCCTGCTGGCCGAGCTGATCCGCGGCGAGGTCGCGCAGGTGCTCGGGCACTCCGGTGCCGAGGCGATCGAGGACGGCCACGGCTTCGTGGAGCTGGGCTTCGACTCGCTGACCTCGGTCGAACTGCGCAACCGGCTCAACGAGCGCACCGGGCTGCGCCTCGCGTCCACGGTCGTCTTCGACCATCCGACGCCCCTCGCGCTCGCCGCCGAACTCAGCGAGCAGCTGGGCACCCCGGCGGCACCGATGGCCGCCGCTCCGGCGGCGGGGCAGGCGGCCGCCGGGCCGGCCGAGGACACCGGGAGCGGCCGTGGCGCGGACGCGCTCGGCGACCTGGCGGTGATCAACGGAGTGGAGGCGCTGTACCGGCGCTCGAACGAGCTGGGCCGGCTCGACCTCGGCCACAGCGTGCTGCGGAACTCGGTCGACCTGCGGGTGAGCTTCTCCGACCCGCAGGAGGTCAAGGGCGGCCCGAGCCTCGTCCGGCTCGGTGAGGGGGCGCAGTACCCGAAGATCATCGGGTTCCCCTCACAGTCCGTGTGGGCGAGCAACCAGGAACTGGTCAGCATGGCCACGCCGTTGCGCGGAACCCGTGACGTGTGGTCGCTGATGCTCCCCGGCTTCGTCACCGGGCAGCCGGTCGCGGCCGACGTGGACGCGGCGGCCGAGTACGCCCTGCGGCTCATCGAGGAACTGGTCGACGGCGAACCGTTCGTGCTGGCCGGCCGCTCCTCCGGAGGCCGGATCGCCCACGAGGTCACGTCCAGGCTGGAGGACCGGGGACTGGCGCCCCGGGGCCTGGTCCTGATCGACAGCTACATGGCCGGCTACGACGCCACCTCGTACATCGTGCCGGTGATGGAGTCGAAGGCCGTCGAGCTGGAGAAGGACTTCGGGCAGATGACCGGGACGAGGCTCACGGCGATGGCCGCGTACTTCGGCATGTTCGAGCACTGGCAGCCCAAGGAGATCGCGACGCCGACCCTGCTCGTACGGGCCTCGGAGTGCTACGGCATCGAGCCGGGCGAGGTGCAGCCGCCGGCCGAGCAGTGGCAGGCCGCCTGGCCGCTTCCCCACGAAGCGATCGACGTGCCGGGCAACCACTACACGATGCTGGAGGGCAACGGAGACGTCACGGCGGCCGCCGTGCACGAGTGGCTGACGCGCCACGAGGCGTAGGCCCCTCCTCCGGCCGACGGGCCGTGCTCCTTCACCGGAGCACGGCCCGTCGCATACACCGGTACGCCGGCACGCGGGCATGCCGGGTGCCCGCGCTGAGGGGGAGCGGGGGGCAGGGCGGGAGCCGACGGCTCATGCCCTGCGGCTCGTGCCCTGCGGCTCGTGCCCTGCGGCTCGGGGCCGCCAGCTACCGACCTGCGGCTCCTGCCCGCCGACTCCTGGCCGCCGGCTCGTGCCCGGCAGGGCGCTGGCCTCCGCCCGACGACTCCAACCCTGGGGCCGCTCCAGCCCGTTGACCTCTCCACCGGCTCCCGCCCGGCGACCCCCGCCCGGCGGCTCACGCCCGGCGACTCCTACCCTGCGGCTCCCGCCCACTGTCCTCTGTCCTCTGCCGGCAGGCAGAAGTCAGCGGGCCCAGCAGGTTGGTGAACCTGCTGGGCCCGCTGGTCGCCGCGGTGCGGTGCCGGATGTCACCAGGTGATGGGCAGGCTCTCGAGGCCGCGGATGATCGACGCGGACTTGAGCCGCAGCTCCGACTCCGGCACCGCGAGCCGCACCTGGGGCATCCGGTCCAGGATCGCGCCGAGCGCCTCCTGGAGCTCGATGCGGGCGAGCTGCGCCCCGAGGCAGTGGTGGATACCGGCGCCGAAGGCCAGATGCGGATTGTTCTCCCGCGTCACGTTCAGCCGCTCGCCGTCCTCGAACACCTCGGGGTCCCGGTTCGCGGTGGCGACCGCGGGCAGGACCACCGCGCCGGCGGGCAGCACCTGGCCGCCGCTCAGCTCCACCTCCGCCGTGGTGAGCCGGGGAATGATGCCGCCGGTCGTGGTGAGCGGAACGAAGCGGAGCAGCTCGTCGACGGCCTTCGGGATCGCCTCGCGGTTGTCCCGCAGCTTGTCGAGCTCCTCGGGATTGTGCAGCAGCGTCACCAGGAACATGCTGATCTGGTTGGCGGTCGTCTCGTGGCCCGCGCTGAGAATGCCGATGCTCAGCGCGATGATCTCGCGCTCGGTGAGCGTGCTGTCCCCGTCGCTGATCGCGATCAGCTCACTGATCAGGTCGTCGGCGGGATTCTCCCGCTTCACCGCGATGAGTTCGCCGAAGTAGTTCACCAACGAGACCGTCGCGGCCTCCTTCTCCACCACCTGCTGCCAGTCCCCGAGCAGCGCGTTCGACCAGGCGTGGAAGGTGTCCTGGTCCCCGGCCGGTACGCCGAGGAGTTCGCAGATCACCCGGACCGGCAGCGGCACGGAGAAGTTCTTGACCAGGTCCACCGGGCGGGGCAGCGTCTCCAGCTCGTCGAGCAGCTGGCCGACCAACTCCGTGATGCGGGGCCGCAGCGTCTCCACCCGCCTCGCGGTGAACGCCTTGGTCACCAGCTTGCGCAGCCGCGTGTGCTCCGGCGCGTCCATGCCGACGAGCGACTCGTTCATCAGCTTGCCGGTCTCGGTCTCCGACATCGCGGCGGCCGCGGTGGCCATCACCTTGCTGCTGAACCGGGAGTCGACCAGCACCTTGCGGACATCGGCGTGCTTGGTCACCATCCATCCGCTGATGCCGTCGGGGAACTTCACCTCCACCACGGACTGGCCGTCGCGGATCTCCGCCAGCTCGGGAGGCAGCTCGCAGACCGACGGCGGGTCGGGGAACGGGAACGCGATGGGCTCGGAAGGCGCTTCGGCCATGGAAAGCTCTCCAGATTCGTGAGGGTTGTCAGACGTGGCGAGGGTTATCAGACGTGGCGAGGGTTGTCGGACATGGCGAGGGTTGTCGGACGTGGCGAGGGTTCACAGGCCTCCGTGCGTGCAGGCTATGCACGCCCCGCCCCTAGCCCCGTCCCCTATGGGGCCCCACTCGCACAACGTGCCGGACGGGCCCGGCTATTGAGCGGTGGTGCTCGCGGTGGAGCTCGCGGTGGTGCTCCTGGCCATGGCGAGCAGCGCGGCCACGTCCATGGACTTGATCTCGTCGCTGCGGTCGGCCGCCTCCGGCTGCGCCCCGCCGTCGTCGGCGAGGGCCAGCAGCGTGTCGAGCAGTCCGTGCTCGCGCAGCCGGGCGAGCGGGATGGACAGCAGGGTGCGGCGCACGGCCGCCTCCCGGTCGTCCTCGGGCCGCGCGGCCGGTTCGGTGCCGTCCGGGACCAGCTTCCCCGCCAGCAACTCCACCAGTTCGCCCAGCGTCGGATAGTCGAAGACCAGGCTCACGGGCAGTCGGAGTCCGGTCGCCGCGTTCAGCCGGTTGCGCAGCTCCACCGCGGTCAGTGAGGTGAAGCCGAGGTCGCGGAACGGCCGGTCCGTCTCGATCCGGTCCGAGGAGGCGTGCCCGAGCACGGCGGCGATCCGGTCGCGTACGAGGGCCAGCAGGGTCTCCTGCCGCTCGACCGGCATCAGCTCCGCGAGCCGACGCCGCAGTTGGGCGCCCGAGTCCTGACCGCCGGCCTCCGCCGTCCGCCGGGCCGGGCCGCGGAAGAGCCCCCGGAGCACCGGCGGCAGGGAGCCGGCGGCGGCCTGGGCGCGCAGCGCGGCCCCGTTGAGGCGAGCGGGGAACACCACGGGCTCGGCGCAGCGCCAGCCGAGGTCGAACAGGGCGAGGCCCTCGTCGGAGGGCAGCGCGGACACCCCGCGCATGGGAGTGCCCGCCGAGGCCGCGTCGGTCAGACCGCCGCCCATGCCGCGCTCGGCCGCCCACAGCCCCCAGCCCAGCGAGGTGGCCGGCAGACCGCGCCCGCGCCGGTGCCGGGCGAGCGCGTCCAGGAACGTGTTGGCGGCCGCGTAGTTGCCCTGCCCGGTGCCGCCGAGGGTGCCCGCGATCGAGGAGAACAGGACGAAGGCGGACAGGTCCAGGCCCTCGGTCAGCTCGTGCAGATGCACCGCCGCGTCCACCTTGGCGCGGAAGACCCGGTCGATCAGCTCCGGGGTCAGCGCTGCCAGCAGCGCGTTCTCGGCGGTTCCGGCGCAGTGCACCACCGCGGTCAGCGGATGTGCGGCGGGAATCCCGGCGAGTACGGCGGCCAGCGCCTCGCGGTCCGCGGCGTCGCAGGCGACCAGCGTCACCGTGGCGCCCAGCTTCTCCAGCCGGCCGACCAGCTCCTCGGCGCCCTCCGCCTCCGGGCCGCGCCGGCTCAGCAGCAACAGGTGGCGTACGCCGTGCCGTTCGGCGAGATGGCCGGCGACCAGCGTGCCCAGACCGCCCGTCGCCCCGGTCACGAGCACCGTGCGGGACGGGTCGAGCGCGTCGAGTCCCGTACCGGGCACGTCGAGTCCCGTACCGGGCACGTCGTCGAGTCCCGTACCCCCCGTACCGGGCCGCGTACCGGGCGTCGGGTCGGGGAGCTCGGTGACCGCCATCCGGCTCAACCGCGGGACCAGCGCGGACCCGCCGCGCAACGCGATCTCGGGTTCTCCCGACGCGACCGCGCCCGGCACGGACCGTCCGGACTCGGGGTCGCCGTCGGTGTCCAGCAGCACGAAACGCCCCGGATTCTCCGACTGGACCGACCGCACGAGGCCCCACAGCGGGGCGGAGCCGAGGCCGGTCACCGGATCGTCCGCCGAGGTGCCCACCGCGTCCCTGGTGACCACCACCAGCGGCACCGGGGCGAGCCGTTCGTCGAGGTCCTCGGAGACCCACGCCCGCGCCGACTCCAGCACCCGCGCGGCACGTTCCCGGGCGACGGCGGGATGCCCGTCGTCGTCGCGGCCCCCGGCCGCCGGATCCAGGACGACGAAGCCGGGCACGGGGTCACCCGCGGCGACCGACGCCGCGAGCGCGTCCAGGTCGGCGTGGCACACGGCACCGGAGTCCGGGCCCGCCCACGACGGCCGGTCCCCCAGCACCGCCCAGGGCACGGCACCGACGGCGGGCAACGGAACCGGCGTCCACGTCAGGGACAGCAGCGAGGAGTGCGCGGCGGCCGGCGGCCGGGCCCCCGGCTCCGTCACGTCGACCGGCCGCAGCAGCAGCGAACCGACCGTGACGACCGGGGCACCGGTGCCGTCGGCGGCGTACAGCGACACGGCGTTCGCCCCCGCCGGCGTCAGGGTCACCCGCAAAGCGGTGGCACCGGTGGCGTGCACGGACACACCGTTCCAGGCGAACGGGCGCAGCGGCTGCCCGCCGGTGTCCAGCAGTTCGCCCAGGCCCACCGCGTGCAGCGCCGCGTCGAGCAGCGCCGGATGCAGCAGGTACTCACCCGCCTGCTCGTGCAGTTCCTGGGGGAGCCGTACCTCCGCGAAGACCTTCCGGTCCCGGGTCCAGGCAGCCCGCAGCCCATGGAAGGCGGGCCCGTAGGCGAACGGCCCGTCCGCCAACTGCCCGTACAGGTCGCCGAGTTCGACCGGCTCGGCACCGCGCGGCGGCCAGACGGCCGGTGCCGCCTCCGGTACGGGACCGGCCGGGCACAGGACGCCCGTGCCGTGCCGCGTCCAGGCGGCCGCCGCGATCTCGTCGTCCGCGCGGGCGAAGAACCCGATCTCGCGCCGCCCGGTCTCGTCCGGTGCGCTCACCGTGAGCTGGAGGTCCAGGCCACCGGTCTCGGGCAGCGTGAGGGGGGCCTGCATGGTCAGTTCCTCGATGTGCGGGCACTCGACGAGGTCGCCCGCCGTCGCGGCCAGCTCCACGAACGCGGTTCCCGGCAGCGGGACCGTGCCCATGACCCGGTGGTCGGCCAGCCAGGGGTGCTCGCGCAGGGAGACCCGGCCGGTCAGTACGAGGCCGTCGGACTCGGCGGGCTCCACGGCGGCCCCGAGCAGCGGATGTCCGGGGGAGCGCAGACCGACGGACGTCACGTCGCCGGACCCGGCGGACGGCAGGCGCAGCCAGTACCGCTGCCGCTGGAAGGCGTACGTGGGCAGGTCCACCGGCCGCGCGCCGGTGCCGTCGAACACCCGCGCCCAGTCGACGGGCGCGCCCGCGACGTACGCCTCGGCCAGCGAGGTCAGCAGCCGGCCGAGGCCTCCCTCGTCGCGGCGCACGGAGCCGGACACCTGGGCCATGACGCCCGCCGCGTCGATGACCTCTTGAACGGCCATGGTCACCACGGGATGGGGGCTGATCTCCAGCAGGTTCCGGTGCCCCTCGTCGAGGGTGGCGCGCACCGCGGCCTCGAAGGCGACGGTCTCCCGCATGTTGCGCAGCCAGTAGCGGGCGTCGAGCCCGGAGGTGTCCACCTGCTCGCCGGTCACCGTGGAGTGGAAGGCGACGGTGGACGACTTGGGCCGGATGTCGGCGAGTTCGGCGAGCAGGTCGTCGTTGAGGGCGTCGACCTGCGCGGAGTGGGAGGCGTAGTCCACCGCGATACGACGGGCCCGTACCCCCGACTCCTCACATTCCGCGAGGAGTTCGTCGAGTGCGTCGGGCTCACCGGAGACGACGACGGAGGTGGGCCCGTTGACGGCCGCGACACCGATCCGGCCCTCGAACCGCGCCAGCCGCTCCTCGACGTCCCCGACCGGCAGCGCAACGGACACCATGCCGCCCTTACCGGACAGCTTCTCCAGCACCAGCCGCGACCGCACCGCCACCACCCGGGCGCCATCCTCCAGCGACAGACCACCGGCCACGCACGCCGCAGCGACCTCACCCTGCGAATGCCCCACGACAGCGGCCGGCTCCACCCCGAACGAACGCCACACCGCCGCCAGCGAAACCATCACCGCCCACAACACCGGCTGCACCACATCCACCCGAGACCACAACGGATCCCCCGCGTCCCGGAACACCACATCCCTCAACGACCAGTCGACGTACGGACTCAGCGCCTGGCCGCACTCCTCCATCCGCGCACGGAACACCGGCGAGGCGTCCCACAACTCCCGCCCCATCCCCACCCACTGCGACCCCTGACCCGGGAACACGAACACCACACCTGACTCGGCGGCACGCCCCGCCACCACGCCGGCGCCGACGGCGGCCCCCTCGGCCACCGACCGCAACCCCGCGACCAGTTCCGTCCGGTCGGCTCCCAGCACCACCGCCCGCTGCTCGAACGCCGACCGCGTCCGCGCCAGCGCGAGGCCCACGTCCAGCGGCTCCAGGTCAGGACGCTCCGAGAGACGGTCCAGCAACCGCTGGGCCTGCGCACGCAGCGCGGCCTCACCCCGCCCGGAGATCGCCCAGGGGATCAACGGCGGCGTCACGACCGCACCGTGCTCCTCCGACTTCGACTGCGACTCCGACTCCGTCTCCGAGTCCGTTGCCGAGTCCGTCGCCCCGGCCGCTTCGGGCGCCTGCTCCAGGATCAGATGCGCGTTGGTGCCGCTGACGCCGAAGGAGGACACGGCGGCCCGGCGGGGGCGGCCGTGGCCGGGCCACGGGCGGTTCTCGGTCAGCAGTCGCACCGCACCCGAGGACCAGTCCACGTGCGGCGTCGGCTCGTCCACGTGCAGGGTCTTCGGCATGACGCCGTGCCGCAGCGCCATGACCGTCTTGATCACGCCGCTGACGCCGGCCGCGTACTGGGTGTGGCCGATGTTGGACTTGATGGAGCCCAGCCACAGGGGCCGGTCGGCCGGCCGGTCCTGGCCGTAGGTGGCCAGCAGCGCTCGTGCCTCGATGGGGTCACCGAGTTTCGTACCGGTGCCGTGCGCCTCCACCACGTCGATGTCCGCGGTGGCCAGCCCGGCGTCGTCGAGGGTGCGCAGGATGAGGCGGCGCTGCGCGGGGCCGCTGGGCGCGGTGAGGCCGTTGCTGGCCCCGTCCTGGTTGATGCCGGTCTCCCGTACGACGGCCAGCACCGGGTGTCCGGCGCGCCGGGCGTCGGAGAGCCGTTCGAGGACGAGGACACCGACCCCCTCGCCCCAGCCGGTGCCGTCGGCGTCGGACGAGAACGCCTTGCAGCGGCCGTCGGAGGCCAGCCCGCCCTGGCGGGAGAACTCGGGGAACGCGCCGGGCGTCGCGAGGACCGAGACACCGCCGGCCAGGGCCAGCGAGATCTCGTCCTTGCGCAGCGCCTGCACGGCCAGATGCATGGAGACCAGCGAGGACGAGCAGGCCGTGTCCACCGTGACCGCGGGCCCCTCCAGACCGAGCACGTACGAGACCCGGCCGGAGAGCACGCTGCTGGAGGTGCCGGTCAGCATGTAGCCGTCCAGTGCCTGCGGCGACGCGGCCAGCAGACCGGCGAAGTCCCCGCCCGTACCGCCGAAGTACACCCCGGTGACGCTGCCGCGCAGGGATCGCGGGTCCACCCCGGCCCGCTCCAGCGCCTCCCACGAGGTCTCCAGGAGCAGCCGCTGCTGGGGGTCCGTCGCGATCGCCTCGCGCGGGGAGATCCCGAAGAAGTCCGCGTCGAACTCGCCCGCGCCGTGCAGGAATCCGCCCTCCAGTGTGGTGGAGGCGCCGGACTCCTCGGCGTCGGTGCGGTACAGCCGGTCCAGGTCCCAGCCGCGGTCGTCGGGGAAGCCCGAGATCGCGTCCACGCCCTCGGACACCATGTGCCACAGGTCTTCCGGGGTCTGGGCCCCGCCGGGGAACCGGCACGCCATGCCGACGATCGCGATCGGCTCGCGCGCCTTGTCCTCGACCTCGCGCAGCCGGCGCTGGAGTCCGCGTGCCTCGGTGACGGCCCGCTTGAGGTAGTCGCGGAACTTCTCCTCGTCGGACATTCGCTACAGCTCCTTGGTGAGGTGTGCCCGGCCGATCGGGACTGATCGGACTGATCCGGGTCGATCCGGTCCGATCCGGTCTGGTTCGGTCCGGGCCGGTCGAAGGGCAGGGTCCGGTCCGGTCGAAGGACCGGGTCTGTGCCGTCGGTCAGAGACCGAACCCCTGGTCGATCGCGTCGAAGAGGTCGTCGGTGCTGGCCGCGTCGAGGTCGTCGAGGGCGTCCGCCGCGGCCGGTTCGGCATCGCCCGTGCTCCACTGCGCCAGCAGCCCGCGCAGCCGCCGGGTGACCCGGTCGCGGTCCCCGTCGTCAGCGGTGACCGCCGCGAGGGCGGCCTCCAGGGCGTCGACCTGGGAGAGGGCGGCCTCGGCGCCGGAGAGCCCGGCCGGGGCGAGCTGCGTGAGCAGTTCCCCGGCGAGCGCGGCCGGCGTCGGATGCTCGAAGACGAGCGTGGCCGGCAGCCGCAGACCCGTGGCCGCGCCGAGTCGGTTGCGGAACTCCACGGCGGTCAGCGAGTCGAAGCCGAGCTCGCTGAAGGACTGCTCCGCCGCGATCGCCCCGGCCGAGGCGTGGCCGAGCACGGTGGCCGCGTTCGAACGGACCAGGTCCAGCAGCCTGCGAAGCTGCTCGGCTGGAGGCAGCCCGGTCAGCCGCGTCCGCAGCTCGGCCCCGTCGCCGCCGGACCGCACCACCCGCCGCGAGGTGCCCTGCACCAGACCGCGGAACAGCGGCGGAACGCTGTCCGGGTCGGCCCGCAGCGCCGACGCCGTCAGCCGGGTGATCACCTGGAGCGGTACGTCGGCCCCGCACGCCAGGTCGAACAGCGCGAGCCCCTCCTCGTTGTCCAGCGGCCGCATGCCCGCCCGCTCCATCCGTTCCACCTCGGCGTCGCCCAAGTGGCCCGTCATGTCGCTGCGTTGGTTCCAGAAGCCCCAGGCGAGGGAGGTGGCGGGGTGTCCGTGGGTGCGGCGGTGGTGGGCGAGGGCGTCGAGGTAGGTGTTGGCGGCGGCGTAGTTGGCTTGTCCTGCGGTGCCGAGTTGTCCGGCGGCGGAGGAGTAGAGGACGAAGGTGGTGACGGGGTGGTGGAGGGTGAGGTGGTGGAGGTGGGTGGCTGCGTCGATCTTGGGTTGGAGGACGGTGTGGAGTTGGGTGTCCGTGAGTGTGGTGGTGGTGGCGTCGTCGAGGGTGCCTGCGGTGTGGATGACGGTGGTGAGGGGGTGTTCGGTGGGGATGGTGGTGAGGAGGGTGGCGAGTTGTTCGGGGTCGGTGGTGTCGCAGGCGGTGACGGTGACGTGGGCGCCGGCTGCGGTGAGTTCGGCTACGAGTTCGGTGGCGCCGGGGGCGTGGGGTCCGCGTCGGCTGGTGAGCAGCAGGCTGGTCACCCCGTGCCGGGTGACGAGGTGGCGGGCGAGGAGGGCGCCGAGGGTGCCGGTGCCGCCGGTGATGAGGGCGGTGCCGTGCGGATCGATCCCCCGCGGCACGGTGAGCACGGCCTTGCCGACCAGCTTCGCCTGGCTCAGGTCCCGCATCGCCTCACGGGCCCGGCGCAGGTCGTACGTGGTGACCGGCGGCGGCACCAGCACCCCGGCGCGGTACAGCTCCAGCACCGCGACCAGCATCTCCTGGATCCGGTCGGGGCCCGCCTCCATCAGGTCGTACGCCTGGTAGGCCACGCCCGGGTACGCGGCGGCGACCCGCGCCGGGTCGCGCTTGTCGGTCTTGCCCATCTCCAGGAACCGTCCGCCGCGCGGCAGCAGCCGCAGCCCGGCGTCGACGAACTCACCGGCCAGACAGTCCAGTACGACGTCCATGCCGCAGCCGCTGCTGCCCTCCATGAACCACTGCTCGAACTCCAGGGTCCGTGAGTTGGCGATGTGCCCGGCGTCGAGCCCGTGGTCGCGCAGCGTCCGCCACTTGCCGGGGCTGGCGGTGCCGTAGACCTCGGCGCCCAGATGACGGGCCAGCTGCACGGCCGCGATGCCGACCCCGCCGGCCGCCGCGTGCACCAGCACCGAGTCGCCCGGCTGCACGTCCGCCAGGTCCACCAGACCGTAGTAGGCCGTGAGATGCGTGATGGGAACGGCCGCCGCCTGCTCGTACGACCAGCCGTCCGGCATCGGGGCCAGAAAACGGTGGTCGCACACCGCGACCGGCCCGAACGAGTCGGAGCACAGCCCCAGCACCCGGTCACCCACCGCGACGTTGCCCACCCCGGCACCGGTCTCCAGGACCGTTCCGGCGACATCGCCGCCGATGCCGTTCTGCCCCTCGACCATGCCGAGCGCGACGACGACGTCCCGGAAGTTCAGCCCGACCGCGTGGACGGCGATACGGACCTGGCCGGGACCGAGCGGGTCCAGGACCTCGGGGCAGGGGACCAGCGCCACGTTCTCGATCGTGCCGCGGCCGGTGCTCTCCAGCCGCCACGGCGTCGGGCCGGGCGGCGGCAGCAGCGCCGGATGCGCCTGGGCGCGGGCCAGCCGGGGCGCCGTGACCGTGCCGCCGCGGATCGCGAGCCGGGGCTCCGCGCACCCCAGCGCCGCCGCGAACACCTCCCGGGACTCGGCCGTGCCGTCCAGGTCGACCAGCGCGAACCGGTCCGGGTGCTCGGACACCGCCGAGGTCACCAGGCCCCAACTCGCCGCGTTCCCCAGGTCGGTGACATCCTCGTCGTCGCCCGCCGCGACCGCGCCCGAGGACACGAACACCAGCCGCGCGGAGCCGAACCGCTCGTCGGCCAGCCAGGCACGGACCCGGTCGAGCGTCTCCTGGGCGGCCGTGTGCGCCGCCGCCGCGGGATCGCCCGGCGCACCGGGGGCGAGGCAGTGCACCACGATGTCCGGGACCGGCCCGTCGGCCGCGCCCAGCTCGTCGAGATCCGCCCCCACCCGTACGCCGGCACGGTCGCCCGCCAGCCCGAACAGGTCGGCGCCGACCAGCGCGTACGACGGGGCCGGCTCGTCAACCGTGACGGTCAGGGGGGTCCAGTGGAGGTGGAGCAGCGCCTCCTCCAGCGCGCCGCCCGTGGACCGGCCGGGGGCGGCCAGGGCGGCGGGCCTGGTCACCAGCGACCGTACCGAGACGACCGGGCGGCCCGTCTCGTCGGTGAGCAGCAGCGCGAGCTGGTCCCCGGACGGGGTGAGCCGCACCCGGGCCGCGGTGGCGCCGGTCGCGTACAGGTGCACCCCGGTCCAGGAGAACGGCAGCTTCACGCCCGCCTCCTGGTCGCCGGCGAGCACCATGGCGTGCAGCGCGGCGTCCAGCAGGGCCGGGTGGACGCCGTAGTGCGCGGCCTCCTCCCGCTCGCCGTCGGGCAGCCGGATCTCGGCGAACAGCTCGCCGTCCCGCCGCCACACCGCGCGCAGGCCCTGGAAGGCGGGGCCGTAGTGGTAGCCGCCCTCGGCGAGTCCGTCGTAGACGCCCTCCGTGTCGACCGGCTCCGCGCCGGCCGGCGGCCACGCCGGATCCGGCGCGGGTTCCTCGGGCGCGTCCAGGCCGAGGGTGCCGGTCGCGTGCAGCGTCCAGTCGTCCTCGCCGGTACGGGAGTGGACGGTGACCGTGCAGGTGCCCGTCTCGCCGTCCGGGGTGGCCCGGACCTGCACCGTGACCTCGTCCTTGGGGCCGGAGCCCAGCAACAGCGGTGCCTGGAGGGTCAGTTCCTCCAGATGGGGACGGCCCAGGTGGTCGCCCGCCCGGATCGCCAGGTCCACGAAGGCGGTCCCGGGCAGCAGGACCGTGCCGGAGACGGCGTGGTCGAGCAGCCACGGATGGCTACGCCCGGACAGCCGGCCGGTGAGCAGCACGCCCTCGCCGCCCGCCAGCGACACGGCCGCGCCGAGGAGCGGATGGCCCGCCGCCTCGAGACCGGTCGCGGACAGATCGCCCGCGCCGCGGCGGGACTCCAGCCAGAACCGGCGGCGCCGGAACGCATAGGTCGGCAGGTCCACCTGCCGGGCCCCGGTGCCGTCGAACACCGCCGGCCAGTCGACGCCGACGCCCAGCACACCGAGCTCGGCGGCCGAGGTGAAAAAGCGCCGCGCGCCGCCGTCGTCCCGGCGCAGCGAGCCCACCGCCACCGCGGTCCGGCCCGTATCGTCGATCGTGTCCTGGACCGAGGGCACCAGCACGGGGTGCGGGCTGATCTCGGCGAAGACGGTGAAGCCCTGGTCGAGTGCCGCGCGGGTCGCCGCCTCGAACTCCACGGTGTGACGCAGGTTCTGATACCAGTAGCCGGCGTCCAGCTTCGCGGTGTCGAGCGGGGCCCCGGTGAGGGTGGAGAAGAACGGGATCGCCGACGAACGCGGCGTCAGCCCCGCCAGTTCGGCGGCCAGGTCGCCCTCGATCTCCGCCACTTGGGATGTGTGGGAGGCGTAGTCGACCGGGATGCGACGGGCCCGCACGCCGTCGTCGGCGCAGCGGGCGAGCAGTTCGTCGAGCGCGTCGGGATCACCGGCCACCACGGTGCTGACGGGACCGTTGACCGAGGCCACCGAGACGCGCCCCGGCCACCCGGCGATCAGCTCCCGGGCCGCCGCCGACGGCAGCGCCACCGACACCATCCCGCCCCGCCCCGCGAGCGTCGAGCCGATCGCCCTGGCGCGCAGGGCGACGACCCGGGCGCCGTCGGCGAGGTCCAGCGCCCCGCAGACACAGGCGGCCGCGATCTCGCCCTGCGAGTGCCCGAGCACCGCGTCCGGTTCGACGCCGTACGAACGCCACAGCGCCGCCAGCGACACCATCACCGCCCACAGCGCGGGCTGCACCACGTCCACCCGGTCCCAGGGCGGGGTGCCCGGCTCCTGCCGCAGGACGGCGAGCAGCGACCAGTCGACGTACGGGCGCAGCGCCTCCTCGCACTCCTCGATCCGGGCCCGGAACACCGGTGCGGAGACCAGCAGTTCCGCCGCCATCCCCGCCCACTGGGCGCCCTGGCCGGGGAAGACGAACACCACGCGGTCGTCGCCGAGCACGGACCCCTCGACCACACCCGGCGGCAGCGCCTCGTCCGGCTCCCCGGCCCGGCGCGCCAGCCCGGCCGCGGCGGCCAGCAGCTCGTCCCGGTCGCCGCCCAGCACCACCGCGCGGTGGGACAGCCGGGCCCGGCCCGTCAGCGTCCTGCCGACATCGGCCACGGACAGCTCGGGACGCGCCGCCACATGCGCGACGAGCCGCTCGGCCTGGGCGTACAGCGCGGCCCGGTCGTGCCCGGAGAGCACCCACGGCACCACGCCGCCCGGAACCGTCCCGGATGTCCCGGGCTCGTCGTCGGCAGGCGGCTGTTCGAGGATGACATGGGCGTTGGTGCCGCTGATCCCGAACGAGGACACGGCGGCCCGGCGCGGACGGCCCGCGTCCGGCCACTCCCGCTCCTCGGTGAGCAGTTCCACGGTGCCCGGGGACCAGTCCACCTCGGGCGACGGCCGGTCCACATGCAGCGTCCTCGGCAGCACCCCGTACCGCATAGCCATGATCATCTTGATGATGCCCGCGGCCCCGGCCGCCGCCTGCGTGTGGCCCAGGTTGGACTTCACCGACCCCAGCCACAGTGGCTGCTCGGCGCTCCGCTCCCGGCCGTAGGTGGCCAGCAGGGCCTGCGCCTCGATCGGATCGCCCAGCGTCGTCCCCGTCCCGTGCGCCTCCACCACGTCGACGTCGGCGCCACCGAGCCGCGCGTTCGCCAGCGCCTGTTCGATCACCCGCTGCTGCGCGGGCCCGTTGGGCGCGGTCAGCCCGTTGGAGGCGCCGTCCTGGTTGACCGCGGTGCCCCGGACGACCGCCAGCACGGGGTGCCCGTTGCGGCGGGCGTCCGACAGCCGCTCGACCAGCAGGAGCCCGGCACCCTCGCCCCAGCCCGTACCGTCCGCGCTCTCGGCGAAGGACCGGCAGCGGCCGTCGGGGGACAGCCCGCCCTGCCGGGACAACTCGACGAACACACCCGGCGTCGACATCACGGTCACGCCCCCGGCCAGCGCCAGGTCGCACTCACCGGTGCGCAGCGCCTGCGCCGCCAGGTGCAGCGCCACCAGCGAGGACGAGCACGCGGTGTCGAGCGTGACCGCGGGACCCTCCAGACCCAGCGTGAACGCGATCCGCCCCGAGGCGACACTGCCGGCCGAGCCGGTCCCGATGAACCCCTCGACCTCCTCGGGCAGTACGGCCTGGTCGGCGCCGTAGTCGTGGTACATCACCCCGGCGAACACCCCGGTCCGGCTGCCGCGCACCGCCCGCGGATCGATGCCGGCCCGCTCCAGCGCCTCCCACGACGTCTCCAGGAGCAGCCGCTGCTGCGGGTCCATCGCCAGCGCCTCACGCGGCGAGATCCCGAAGAACTCCGGGTCGAACTCGGCCGCGTCGTACAGGAAGCCGCCCTCCCGCACGTACGAGGTGCCCGGCCGGGCCAGCTCCGGGTCGTACAACTCCTCCACGTTCCAGCCGCGGTCCTCGGGCATGTCACCGATCGCGTCCCGCCCTGCGGCGACCAGCTCCCACAGCTCCTCCGGCGAGGCCACCCCGCCGGGATAACGGCACGCCATGCCCACGATCGCGATCGGCTCCCCGGGCTCGACGGCGGCGGACGCCCGGGGTGCCGGCGACGCCTCCTGCCCGCCGGTCAGCTCGCCGAGCAGGACCTCCGCCACGGCCGACGGCGTCGGGTGGTCGAAGACCAGGGTCGCGGGCAGCCGGAGACCGGTCGCGGCACCCACGCCGTTGCGCAGCTCGATGGCGGCCAGGGAGTCGAAACCGAGCTCCCGGAAGGTCCGCCGCGCATCCAGCCCGTCGGGCGTCGGATGGCCGAGCGCGGTGGCCGCGTGGGTCCGTACGAGGTCCACCAGCAGCCGGATTTGGTCCGCCCGCGGCAGCGCCCGCAGCCGGGCCGCGAACGCCCCTTGCGCACCGGCTCCGTCGACCGCACCGGCCGCCCGGCGCACCGGCGCCCGCACCAGGCCCCGGAACAGCGGCGGCAGGGTGCCCACGGCCGCCTGCGCCCGCAGCGCGCCGAGATCCAGCGGCAGCGGCACGGCGACCGGAGCGTCCAGCGCGAGCGCCGCGTCGAACAGGGCCGCCCCCTGCTCCTCGGAGATCGGCAGCACCCCGGCACCGGCCATCCGGCGCCGCGTCTGCTCGTCGACCTCGGCTGTCATGTCGCTGCGTTGGTTCCAGAAGCCCCAGGCGAGGGAGGTGGCGGGGTGTCCGTGGGTGCGGCGGTGGTGGGCGAGGGCGTCGAGGTAGGTGTTGGCGGCGGCGTAGTTGGCTTGTCCTGCGGTGCCGAGTTGTCCGGCGGCGGAGGAGTAGAGGACGAAGGTGGTGACGGGGTGGTGGAGGGTGAGGTGGTGGAGGTGGGTGGCTGCGTCGATCTTGGGTTGGAGGACGGTGTGGAGTTGGGTGTCGGTCAGCTTCGTGGTGGTGGCGTCGTCGAGGGTGCCTGCGGTGTGGATGACGGTGGTGAGGGGGTGTTCGGTGGGGATGGTGGTGAGGAGGGTGGCGAGTTGTTCGGGGTCGGTGGTGTCGCAGGCGGTGACGGTGACGTGGGCGCCGGCTGCGGTGAGTTCGGCTACGAGTTCGGTGGCGCCGGGGGCGTGGGGTCCGCGTCGGCTGGTGAGCAGCAGGCTGGTCACCCCGTGCCGGGTGACGAGGTGGCGGGCGAGGAGGGCGCCGAGGGTGCCGGTGCCGCCGGTGATGAGGGCGGTGCCGTGCGGATCGATCTCCCGCGGCACGGCGTCGCCTGCCACGGCGTCGTCCGCCACGGCCCGGGTCAGGCGCGGAGCGAAGGCCCTGCCGTCCCGTAGGGCGACCCGGGGTTCGTCCGAGCCGGCCGCCGAGCGCACCGCCGCCAGGGACCGCGGCGTGCCGTCGACGTCCACGAGGACGATCCGGCCCGGGTGTTCGGTCACCGCCGAGCTCAGCAGGCCCCACGCGGCCGCCTGCACCGGGTCGAGCGGGTCGCCCTCACCCACGGCCACCGCGTTCCAGGTCACCGCCACCAGCCGCGAGTCGGCGAACCGCTCGTCGGCCAGCCACGACCGCACCAGGTCCAGCGCCCGCCCGGCGAGGTCGTGCGCCTGCCCGGCAAGGTCGCGCTCCTGCCCGGCGAGGTCGTCCGCCGCGTCCGCGCCACCCGAGCCCTCGGACGGGCCGGCCGTGGCGACGACGAACTCCGGCATCCCGGCACCCGCGTCCAGCGCGGCACCGAGCCCCGCCAGGCCGGGGTGACGCTCGGCGCCCGCGAGCCCCGTGAGCGGCCCCGAACCGAGCACCGCCCAGCGGCCCTCCGGCTCGGCCGCGCCGACCGGAGCCCACGACGGCACGAACAAGGCGTCCGAGGCACCGTCCGGCGCCGCGATCCGCCCGGCGGGCCGCACCACCAGGGAGTCCACCGTCGCCACGGCCTCACCGGCGGCGTCGGCGAAGAACAGGGAGAGCGAGTCGGCGCCGGTCGGCGTCAGCCGAACGCGCAGGAACGACGCACCGGCCGCGTGCAGCGCCACCCCGCGCCACGCGAACGGCAGCCTGCCCCGCTGCTCCCGGCCGAACTCGCCCGGCACGAACGCGGACGCGTGCAGTGCGGCGTCGGCGAGCGCCGGATGCAGCCCGAACTCCCCGGCGCCGGTGGCCACCTCGTCGGGCAGCCGGACCTCAACGTACACCTCCTCGCCCCGCCGCCACACCGCGCGCAGCCCCTGGAAGGCCGGGCCGTACTGGAAACCGGCGTCCGCGAGGTCCGCGTAGAAGCCGTCGACGTCCAGCTCCTCGGCCCCGGCGGGCGGCCAGGCCGTCAGCTCGTCTCCGGGACGCGTACGAGCCGTGGTGAGGGTGCCGCCGGCGTGCCGCGTCCACACCTCCTCGGCGGACTCCTCGGCCTGTGCGTACAGGGCGAACTCACGCTCGCCGGACTCGTCCGGAGCACCCACGGCGAGCTGGACGCGCAGGCCGCCGCTCGACGGCAGGACGAGCGGAAGCTCCAGCGTGAGATCCCCGACCGAGTCGAGGCCGAGGTACGTCCCGGCCCACAGCGCCAGTTCGGCGACGGCGGTGCCCGGCAGCAGAACGGTGTCGCCGATCGCGTGGTCCGCCAGCCACGGCAGGCTGTCCGTGGACAGCCTGCCGGTGAACAGCCGGCCGCCCCCGGCCGCCGGCACCAGCACGGCACCGAGCAGCGGGTGTTCCGCGGGGGCCAGCCCCGCCGCGGCCATGTCGCCGGCCCCGGGCACGCCGCGCAGCCAGTACCGGGTGCCCTGGAAGGCGTACGTCGGCAGCGGCACCCGCCGTCCCGCCCGCCCGGCGAAGAACGCCGCCCAGTCCACCGGCACACCGGCCGTGTGCGCCTGGGCCAGCAGGGCCGTCAGGGTGCGGACCTCCGGCCGGTTGCGGCGCAGCGCCGGTGCGACGACCGCGCCGGCGGTGCCGGTTTCCGCGAGCGTCTCCTCGGCCATGGACGCGAGCGTCTCCTCGGCCATGGAGGTGAGCGCGGCATCGGCCCCGAGTTCGAGGAACACGGTGACGCCCTCGGCGTCGAGGGCGCGCACCACGTCGTGGAAGCGGACCGGCTCGCGCGCCTGCCGCGCCCAGTACGCCGGGTCCGCCCACGCGGCCGGCTCCAGGAGGGTGCCCGTCACGCTGGAGACGACCGGAATGGCAGGGGGACCGAACGTCAGCCGGGCGGCGACCTGCCGCAGCGGGTCGACCACGGGGTCCATCAGCGGCGAGTGGAACGCATGGCTCACCGGGAGCCGCCGGGTCCTGCGCCCCAGGCCGGTGAAGTGCGCCGCGACGGCGGTGACGACGTCCTCGTCGCCCGACACCACCACGGAACCCGGCCCGTTGACCGCCGCGACACCGGCCACCGACTCGTGCCCGGCCAGCAGGGGCAGCACCTCGTCCCAGGTCGCCGCCACGGAGACCATCGCCCCGCCCTCGGGCAGTTCCTGCATCAACCGCCCCCGGGCGGTGACCAGTTCACTGGCGTCGGCCAGCGACAGCATGCCCGAGACATGGGCCGCGGTCAGCTCGCCGACCGAGTGCCCGGACAGCAGCCGCGGACGCACACCCCACTCCTCGAGGAGCCGGAACAGGGCCACCCCGAGGGCGAAGGTCGCCGACTGGGTGTAGAGGGTACGGTCCAGCAGCCGCGCCTCCTCGCTGTCCGGGGCGGCCAGCAGCAGCGGCAGCAGCGGCCGGTCGAGCCGGGCGTCCAGCTCGGCACAGACGGCGTCCAGCGCGCGGGCGTACGCCGGGAACGCCTCGTACAACTCCCGCCCCATGCCGGGACGTTGAGCTCCCTGCCCGGTGAACAGGAACGCGCCGCGCACCTCGCCGGCGAGTCCGCTCACCAGCCCGGCGGGACTGCCTCCCCGCCCCAGCTCGGCCAGCGAGTCCAGCAGTTCCGCGCGGTCCCCGGCGAGCAGCACCGCCCGGTGCTCGAAGGCGGTACGGGTCGTGGCGAGCGCGCAGGCCACGTCGTCGAGCGGCAGATCGGGGTGGTCGAGCAGGTGCGCGTGCAGCCGGGCGGCCTGGGCGGGCAGCGCCGCGGGCGTGGCCGCCGACAGAACCACCGGCACGACCTGCGCTCCGGCGACGGAAGCGCCGGAGGCGATGGAAGCGCCGGAAGTGTCGGAGGTGCCGGAGGCGATGGAAGTGACGGAGCCGTCCGCGCCGGCCGGGCCGTCCGCGCCGGCCGAGCCGCTCGCCCCGGCCGGGCCGTCCGCGTCGAGATCCGCCGGCGCCGGTTCCTCCAGGATGACGTGCACATTGGTGCCGCTGATCCCGAACGAGGACACCCCCGCCCGGCGGGGGCGGTCGCCGCGCGGCCACGGGCGGTTCTCGGTCAGCAGCTCCACCGCGCCCTCGGACCAGTCCACTTCGGGCGTCGGACGGTCCACGTGCAGCGTCCTCGGCAGCTGCTCGTGCCGCATCGCCTGGACCATCTTGATGATCCCGGCGGCACCCGCGGCGGCCTGCGTGTGCCCGATGTTCGACTTGACCGAGCCCAGCCACAGCGGCTGCTCGGCGCTCCGCTCCCGGCCGTAGGTGGCCAGCAGCGCCTGTGCCTCGATCGGATCACCCAGCGTCGTCCCCGTACCGTGCGCCTCCACCACGTCGACATCCGCGACGCCGAGCCGCGCCGAGGCCAGCGCCTGCTGAATGACCCGCTGCTGCGAGGGCCCGTTGGGGGAGGTGAGACCGTTGGACGCGCCGTCCTGGTTGACCGCGCTGCCGCGGACGATCGCGAGCACCTGGTGGCCCCTGCGACGGGCGTCCGACAACCGTTCCACCACGAGCAGCGCGGAGCCCTCGCCCCAGCCGACACCGTCGGCGGCGGCCGCGAACGACTTGCACCTGCCGTCGCGGGCGAGGCCGCGCTGCCGCGAGTTCTCCACGAAGGTGGCGGGGGTGGACATGATCGTCGCGCCACCCGCCAACGCCAGGTCGCACTCCTCGTCCCGCAGCGCCTGCACGGCGAGGTGCAGCGCCACCAGCGAGGACGAGCACGCGGTGTCGAGGGTGACGGCCGGCCCCTCGAGGCCGAGGAAGTACGAGATCCGGCCCGAGGCCACACTCGCGGCCATACCGGTGCTCAGATAGCCCTCGACCTCGTCGGGCAGGGCACCGGGACCCGAGGCGTAGTCGTGGTACATCAGCCCGGTGAAGACACCGGTGCGCGAGCCGGCCAGCGACCGCGGATCGAGACCGGTGTTCTCCAGGGCTTCCCAGGCGGTCTCCAGGAGCAGCCGCTGCTGCGGGTCCATCGCCAGCGCCTCGCGCGGGGAGACGCCGAAGAACTCCGCGTCGAACTCGGTGGCCCCGCGCAGGAATCCACCCTCGGTGGCGTACGAGGTGCCCGGGTGGTCGGGGTCGGGGTCGTAAAGCTCCCCGAGCTCCCAGCCGCGGTCCGTCGGCATGCCGGTGACGGCGTCCTCACCGCGCCGGACGAGGTCCCACAGCTGGTCGGGTGAGCCGACACCGCCGGGCAGCCGGCAGGCCATCCCGACGATCGCTATGGGCTCGGTGTCGTCGGCCTCAAGTTTCTTGATGCGCCGATGGGCCTGCCGCAGATCGGCTGCCATCTTCTTGAGGTAATCAACCAGCTGCGCTTCGTTCGTCACCTGTGAACCTGCCTGAGAGATTGGCAAACCGCGCCCTTCGAGGGCGAAGGTACGGACGGCTCGCCCCTAGCCGCGTCCCCTCAGCCACCCCAGAAGCGGCCTCGCCCGGGAATGCGGCCGGGTAGGGGTTGGCGCTAGGGGTGCGGCCGTGCCTAGCATTCGGCGAATTCCCGTGCCGTGACGAGGAACTGGAGTGTATTCCGCAATGAGCGTTTCTGAGAAGGAAGCCGAAACTTCGGCCGAGCAGGAATTCACCAGGCCGCCGGCCCCGGAGAAGATGCGGGATCTGGATTTCCTGCTCGGTGATTTCCGTGCGGAGTGGACCAACTTCACCGCCGACCCGGCCACGACCGGCACGGCCGCCTGGAACACCGCGTCCACCTTCCACGGGCACGCCTACGAGATGACGCAGCGGGTCGAGGCGCACGACCTCACCGGCCGCTTCGTCGTCCAGTGGGTCGAGTCGGAATCGTCGTTCTCCGGCTACTACTACGACGACTGGGGAAACCGCACCCTGCTGACCTCCGAGGGCTGGCAGGACGGTTATCTCGCGTTCACCGGAGAATGCTTCGGATTCGGCAAGTCCTTCCTGCTCAAGGAGCAGTACGAAATCGTCGACGAGAAGCACTACGTCAAACGCGGTTTCATCAAGTTCGACGAAGGCGACTGGATCCCCGCGGACGAGGTGCACTGCCACCGCGAGGCGTGACCCACCGAGCGGTCCCCAGGATCCCGGCCATTCGGTAATTCGGAGCCGCGGTAATTCGGTAAGGACGGAACAGCGGAACGCCGTGGACCCACGCATACGGATCGACGCTCGGGCTACGTGACCCCCGGGAAAGGTGAACCATGACCCTGCTGACCGAAGCGGTACGTGCGGGCGCGCCGCCGCAGGAGCTGGAGCGCGCGCCGCTGCCCGGGGAGTACACCGCCGCGTACATCCAGGCCGAGGACGCCCGGATGTTCGACGGAGTCGCCGACAAGGACATCCGCAAGTCGTTGCGCGTCGGCCAGGTCCCGATGCCCGAACTGGCGCCGGACGAGGTGCTGGTCGCGGTCATGGCCAGCGCGGTCAACTACAACACCGTGTGGTCGGCGATGTTCGAGCCGGTCTCCACGTTCCGCTTCCTGCGGCAGTTCGCGACGCAGGGCGGTTGGGCCCGACGCCACGATCTGCCGTACCACGTGATCGGTTCCGACGGGGCGGGCGTGATCGTGCGCGTGGGCTCCGGCGTACGGCGCTGGGGCATCGGCGACCACGTGGTGATGAGCTGCGTCCAGCCCGACGACCAGGAACCGGCCACGCAGGCCGACGGGATGCTCGGCGCCGAGCAGCGGATCTGGGGCTTCGAGACCAACTTCGGCGGCCTGGCCCACTACGCGGTCGTCAGGGCAAGCCAGTTGATCCCCAAGCCGGCCCACCTCAGCTGGGAGGAGGCGGCCTGCAACCCCCTGTGCGCGGGAACCGCGTACCGGATGCTCGTCGGCGACCGGGGCGCCCGCTTCAAGCAGGGCGACGTCGTACTGATCTGGGGCGCCGCCGGCGGACTCGGCGCGTACGCGGTGCAGCTCGTCAAGAACGGCGGCGGCATCCCGGTCGGCGTGGTCAGCTCGCCCGCCAAGGCGGAGGCGGCCCGCAGACTCGGCTGCGACGTGGTCATCGACCGCCAGGACATCGGCCTCGACGACCGCACGGCCGACGACCCCCGTGCGGTGATCGAGGTGGGCAAGCGGCTCGGGACCGCCATCCGCAAACGGGTGGGGGAGGACCCGCACATCGTCTTCGAGCACGTGGGCCGTGCCACCTTCGCGGTCTCGGTCTTCGTGGTCCGGCGCGGCGGCACGGTGGTGACCTGCGGCTCCAGCACCGGCTACCAGCACGGCTACGACAACCGCTACCTGTGGATGAAACTCAAGCGAATCATCGGCAGCCACGCGGCGAACCTCCAGGAACAATGGGAGTGCAACCGCCTCGTCTCCCTCGGCCGCATCGTGCCGACGCTGTCCGCGGTCTATCCCCTGGAGGAGATCGGCGAGGCCGCCCGGTCGGTCCAGACGAACCAGCACATCGGCAAGGTCGGAGTCCTGTGCCTGGCATCGGGCCCCGGCCAGGGCGTGACGGACCCCGAACGCCGTGCCGACCTGGGCGAGGAACGCCTCAACCCGCTGCGCGGACTCACACCGACGCGACAGGCCGGCTGAGAGCGCCTCCAGTTCCCGTACGCCTGTCGTGAAGACGCTGGTAATCGGCCGAGAGAGCCCGTCGGGCCGTGCCCGGCGCGAAGGAGATGTGATGAGCACTGCGACGGCGGCCTCCCCGACCCCCGTGACCACGTCCGCGCCCGAGGCGACCGAGCCCGAGGCGACCGAGGAGTCCGCCGCCGCGCGGGCGATCCGGCGCGTGGGCGTGGTCGGCTGCGGAGTGATGGGCGCGGGCCTCGCCGAAGTGTGCGCCCGGGCCGGGCTCGACGTACTGGTCACGTCCTCGGGCGAGGACGGGCTGGCCCGGGGCCGCGGCCGGCTCGAACGCTCCCTCGCCCACGCCGTCCGCAAGGACAGGATCAGCGACACGGCCCGCGAAGAGACGCTCGCCCGCGTCTCCTTCACCACCGACCTCGCCGCCTTCCGCGACCGGCAACTGGTCCTGGAGGCGGCCCCCGAGGACGAGCCCACGAAGCTGCGGATCTTCCAGGCGCTGGACAGGGCCGTCGAGGACCCGGAGGCGATCCTCGCCACCAACACCTCCGCCCTTCCCGTCATGCGGCTGGCCCGCGCGACCGACCGCCCCGGCCAGGTCCTCGGCCTGCACTTCTTCAACCCGGCCCCCGTGCTGCCCCTGGTCGAGGTGATCGGTTCGCTGCTCACCCGCGACCGCACCCGGCGCATCGCCGCGGAGTTCGCCACCACGGTGCTCGGCAAGCAGGTCGTCCACGCCGGCGACCGCTCCGGGTTCGTGGTCAACGCCCTGCTGATCCCCTATCTCCTGTCCGCGATCAGGATGTGCGAGGCGGGATTCGCCGGCGCGCAGGACATCGACAAAGCGATGACACTGGGCTGCTCGCACCCCATGGGACCGCTGGCACTGGCCGACCTCATCGGCCTGGACACCGTCGCGGCCATCGGCACGGCCCTGTACGAGGAGTTCAAGGAGCCCACGCACGCCGTTCCCCCGCTGCTGTCCCGCATGGTCGACGGCGGCCTGCTCGGCAGGAAGTCCGGGCAGGGTTTCTACACGTACTGAGCACGCGCGCACCGCCCGCGCTCGCGATCACGCGCGCATACCAAGTCCACACCCGCGGTGTCATCTCGCTGAGCTACCGCATGGCCCGTTCGTGTGACGGTGAGCACACTTCCGGGTAAAGACTGCATCAAATAGTTTGTGATACGGTTCACGAGAACCCGAGATATATTGGGGCGGCCGGAGCGAGACAGGCCGCCCGTACGAGGCACGCCTCGTTCACCTCGGGCTAGGGTCATCTCTCGACGACCGAAACGAACCCCCCCCAAGATTTCGCCGGAGGAGCTGCCGCAATGCAGTCCAACGACGCCCGAACGCTCCTGCACTGTGCTCTGCCCACCGCTGCCGCGGGCGTGGTGGGAGTCGCGGTCAGTGCCGCCGTGGCCGGTGGCAAGGGTGCGCTAGGCGCCGGCTTCGGCACCGTTCTTGTTCTGCTGTTCATGTGCAGCGGCCTTGTGGTGCTGCTGCGGACCGCGCGCTCGCTGCCCCACCTGTTCCAGATGATGGGGCTGTTGCTCTACACCACGCAGATCCTGCTCCTGATGATCCTGTTGACCATCTTCAGGGGCACCTCGGTGTTCAATCCCAAGTGCTTCGCCCTGACCCTGCTTGCGGCCACCCTGGTGTGGATCGCTGCACAGGTGCGATCCCACATGAAGGCCAAGGTCCTCTACGTGGAGCCGGACTCCGCTCGGACGCCGTCGTGACCTGTAGGGCCGGTGTAAAGGGGCCTCCGCTCATTTGCTATGGTCTCGCCACAACTGTGGCAGAGCTGGCGTGGGTGGTAGCCGTGCCTGTGACGCCTTTTGGCTCGGAGCCCAGTCGCCGCCCCCATATCCGCAAGTCCAGTCCAGTGCCGTTCCGCGGTCGCAGGCCGCGCCGACACATTGAGGTTGCCGTACCCATGCGCCACGCTGAAGGAGCTCGCGGTGAGTGATGCCAAGACGCTCGCCTTCGAGACCGATTGTCATATTTTCGAAGGGTGCGGTTTCCCGACCCCCGGTCTGCACTCCTTCGTCTTCGAGCCGATCTTCACGGTCGGCGGCTTCGAGTTCAACAAGCCGATCCTGTTGGTACTGCTGAGCACGATCATCGTCATCGGGTTCTTCTGGGCGGCCTTCAACAAGCCGAAGCTGATCCCGGGCAAGCTCCAGATGATCGGTGAGCTGGGCTACGACTTCGTTCGTCGTGGGGTCGTCTACGAGACGCTCGGCAAGCGGGAGGGCGACAAGTACGTCCCGCTCATGGTCTCGTTGTTCTTCTTCGTCTGGATGATGAACATCTGGTCGATCATCCCGGTCGCGCAGTTCCCGGCGACCTCGATCATCGCCTTCCCGGCGGGCCTCGCAGCGGTCGTCTATGTGCTCTGGGTGAGCCTGACGTTCAAGAAGCACGGCTTCGTCGGCGCCTTCAAGAACATCACGGGCTACGACAAGTCGCTCGGCCCGGTGTTCCCGGTGGTCATGTTCTTCGAGTTCCTCTCGAACCTGCTCATCCGGCCCTTCACGCACGCGGTCCGGCTCTTCGCCAACATGTTCGCCGGGCACGTACTGCTGCTGATCTTCACCATCGCCAGCTGGTACCTGCTCAACGGCATCGGCATCGCCTACGCCGGCGTCTCGTTCCTGATGGTCCTCGTGATGACGGTCTTCGAGCTGTTCATCCAGGCGCTTCAGGCCTACGTCTTCATCCTGCTGTCCTGCAGCTACATCCAGGGCGCTCTCGCCGAGCACCACTGAGCACGGCACCCCCCCGAACATCCGGTGGCCAACCCCCACCGGCCCGTGAAAAAGAAGGAAGAAACGGCATGTCCGCTCTCCAGACCCTCGCCGCGGTCAACATCCAGGGCAACCTCGGTGCGATCGGTTACGGCCTCGCCGCCATCGGCCCGGGCGTCGGCGTCGGCATCATCTTCGGTAACGGCACCCAGGCCCTCGCCCGCCAGCCCGAGGCGGCCGGCCTGATCCGCCAGAACCAGATCCTCGGCTTCGTGCTCTGTGAGGCGCTGGCCCTGATCGGCCTGGTCATGGGCTTTGTCTACCCTTCCTGATCCGGTCTCTGACGCGAAACTTTGACGGAAGGCACAGATGTGATCCTGGTACAGCTGGCTGCTGAGGAAGCCCAGAATCCCCTCATTCCGGAGGTCCCGGAGCTCGTCATCGGCCTTCTGGCCTTCGCGATCGTCTTCTTCGTCCTCGGCAAGAAGCTCCTCCCGAACATCAACAAGGTTCTGGAAGAGCGTCGTGCCGCGATCGAAGGCGGTATCGAAGAAGCCGAGGCCATGAAGGTCGAAGCCCAGAGCGTGCTCGAGCAGTACAAGGCTCAGCTCGCCGAGGCTCGGCACGAGGCCGCGCGTCTGCGCCAGGAGGCGCAGGAGCAGGGCGCCACGCTCATCACCGAGATGCGTGCGGAAGGCCAGCGGCAGCGCGAGGAGATCATCGCTGCCGGCCACGCCCAGCTCGAGGCCGACCGCAAGGCCGCCGCGCAGGCGCTGCGCCAGGACGTGGGCACGCTCGCCACCGACCTGGCCGGCAAGCTCGTCGGTGAGTCCCTCGAGGACCACGCCCGGCAGAGCCGTGTCATCGACCGCTTCCTCGACGGGCTCGAGGAGAAGGCCGAGGCGACTCGATGACTGCACACGGAGCGAGCCGCGAGGCAACCGCTGCCGCACGTGAGCGTCTCGATGCGCTGACGGACTCGACGTCCGTGGACGTGGTCCAGCTCGCCGACGAGCTGGCCGCCGTCACCGCGCTGCTCGACCGCGAGGTGTCGCTGCGTCGGGTCCTCACCGACCCGGCGCAGGCCGCCGAGGCCAAGGCCGAGCTGGCCGGTCGCCTCTTCGGCAGCCAGATCGGCGGCCCCGCCACCGACCTGGTCACCGGCATGGTGCGCTCCCGCTGGTCGCAGTCCCGCGACCTGGTGGACGCCGTCGAGGAGCTGGCGGACATCGCCGACCTCACGGCGGCCCAGCGGGCGGGCGTGCTCGACGACGTCGAGGACGAGCTGTTCCGGTTCGGCCGGATCGTCTCGTCGAACCCCGCGCTGCGGGCCGCGCTGACCGACCGCACCGCCGACAAGGCGGCCAGGAGCGAGCTGGTGCACAGCCTGCTCGGCGGCCGGGCCACCGCGACCACCGAGCGTCTCGTGACGCGCCTTGTGACCACGCCGCGTGGACGTAGCCTGGAGGCGGGACTCGAGTCCCTGTCCAAGCTCGCCGCCGAGCGCCGCGACCGCTTGGTCGCGGTCGTCACCACGGCGGTCCCGCTGAGTGACACGCAGAAGCAGCGCCTCGGCGCCGCCCTCGCGACGCTCTACGGCCGTCAGATGCACCTCAACATCGACGTGGACCCCGAGGTCCTCGGCGGGATGCGGGTGCAGGTCGGCGACGAGGTCATCAACGGCAGCATCGCGGACCGGCTCGAGGACGCCCGCCGCCGCATGGCGAGCTAGCAGCAACTCAATACCTAGTAGTACCGACGGCCCTGGTTGGGCCGTGCAGAGGATTCACCTCTTTTCAGGGGGAGTCCCCATCCCCCCAAAGTGAAACTTCGGGCCCAACAAGGAGAGCAGGGAACCCAGATGGCGGAGCTCACGATCCGGCCGGAGGAGATCCGGGATGCGCTGGAGAACTTTGTCCAGTCGTACAAGCCGGACGCGGCCTCGCGCGAGGAGGTCGGCACGGTCACCGTCGCCGGCGACGGTATCGCCAAGGTTGAGGGTCTCCCCTCGGCCATGGCCAACGAGCTGCTGAAGTTCGAGGACGGCACTCTCGGCCTCGCGCTGAACCTGGAAGAGCGCGAGATCGGTGCGGTCGTCCTCGGCGAGTTCAGCGGTATCGAGGAGGGCCAGCCGGTGCACCGCACCGGTGAGGTGCTGTCCGTCGCCGTGGGCGAGGGCTACCTCGGCCGCGTCGTCGACCCCCTCGGCAACCCGATCGACGGCCTCGGCGAGATCGAGACCAGCGGTCGTCGCGCCCTCGAGCTGCAGGCCCCCACGGTCATGGACCGCAAGTCGGTGCACGAGCCGATGGAGACCGGCTACAAGGCCGTCGACGCGATGACCCCGATCGGCCGTGGCCAGCGTCAGCTGATCATCGGTGACCGCCAGACCGGCAAGACCGCCCTGGCCGTCGACACGATCATCAACCAGCGTGACAACTGGCGCACCGGCGACCCGAAGAAGCAGGTTCGCTGCATCTACGTCGCCATCGGTCAGAAGGGTTCCACCATCGCCTCCGTGCGCGGTGCCCTGGAAGAGGCCGGCGCGCTGGAGTACACGACCATCGTCGCCGCCCCGGCGTCCGACCCGGCCGGCTTCAAGTACCTGGCGCCGTACACCGGTTCGGCCATCGGCCAGCAGTGGATGTACGAGGGCAAGCACGTCCTCATCATCTTCGACGACCTCTCGAAGCAGGCCGACGCCTACCGCGCCGTGTCCCTGCTGCTGCGCCGCCCGCCGGGCCGCGAGGCCTACCCGGGTGACGTCTTCTACCTGCACTCCCGTCTGCTGGAGCGCTGCGCGAAGCTCTCCGACGACATGGGCGCCGGTTCGATGACGGGTCTGCCGATCGTCGAGACCAAGGCGAACGACGTGTCGGCGTTCATCCCGACCAACGTCATCTCCATCACCGACGGCCAGTGCTTCCTGGAGTCGGACCTGTTCAACGCCGGTCAGCGCCCCGCGCTGAACGTCGGTATCTCCGTCTCCCGAGTCGGTGGTTCCGCGCAGCACAAGGCGATGCGTCAGGTCTCGGGTCGTCTTCGCGTGGACCTCGCCCAGTTCCGTGAGCTGGAGGCGTTCGCCGCCTTCGGTTCGGACCTGGACGCCGCGTCGAAGTCCCAGCTGGAGCGCGGTCAGCGCATGGTCGAGCTGCTCAAGCAGGCTCAGTACCAGCCGATGCCGACCGAGGACCAGGTCGTCTCCGTGTGGGCCGGCACCACCGGCAAGATGGACGACGTACCGGTCGCCGACATCCGCCGCTTCGAGAAGGAGCTGCTGGAGTTCCTGCACCGCAAGTACCAGGGACTCATGACCTCCATCAAGGAGGGCGCCAAGATGTCGGACGACACCCTCACGGCCATCGCCGACGCCATCGCGGACTTCAAGAAGCAGTTCGAGACCTCGGACGGCAAGCTTCTCGGCGAAGACGTTCCGGCCGCCGGCAAGTGACGTAAGGAAGGGACCTGACTCATGGGAGCCCAGCTCCGGGTCTACAAGCGTCGCATCCGATCCGTCACCGCGACCAAGAAGATCACCAAGGCGATGGAGATGATCGCCGCCTCGCGTGTCGTCAAGGCGCAGCGCAAGGTGGCGGCCTCCACGCCGTACGCGACCGAGCTCACCCGCGCGGTCACGGCGGTCGGCACCGGCTCGAACACCAAGCACCCGCTGACCACCCAGGCCGAGACGGTCACCCGGTCCGCGGTGCTGCTCCTGACGAGCGACCGCGGCCTGGCCGGCGCGTTCAACTCCAACGCCATCAAGGCGGCGGAGCAGCTGACCGCGCGGCTCGAGGCCGAGGGCAGGGAGGTCGACACGTACATCGTCGGCCGCCGTGGTGCCGCCCACTACAACTTCCGTGAGCGCAAGGTCACGGAGCTGTGGACGGGCTTCACCGACGAGCCCACGTACGCGGACGCCAAGAAGGTCGCGGGTCCGCTCATCGAGGCCATCGAGAAGGAGACGGCGGACGGCGGCGTGGACGAACTCCACATCGTCTACACCGAGTTCGTCTCGATGATGACGCAGACGGCGATCGACGCCCGCCTGCTGCCGCTCAGCCTCGAAGAGGTGGCGGAGGAGTCGTCCACACAGGGCGAGATCCGTCCGCTGTACGACTTCGAGCCGTCGGCGGAGGACGTCCTCGACGCCCTGCTGCCGCGCTACGTCGAGAGCCGTATCTACAACGCGCTGCTCCAGTCGGCTGCCTCCAAGCACGCCGCCACGCGTCGTGCGATGAAGTCGGCCACCGACAACGCGGGCGAGCTGATCAACACGCTCTCCCGCCTTGCCAACGCGGCCCGCCAGGCCGAAATCACCCAGGAAATCAGCGAGATCGTCGGTGGCGCCAGCGCCCTGGCCGACGCGACCGCGGGGAGTGACAGGTAATGACGACGACAGTTGAGACGGCCGTTGCCACGGGCCGCGTCGCCCGGGTCATCGGCCCGGTCGTCGACGTGGAATTCCCCGTCGACGCGATGCCGGACATGTACAACGCCCTTCACGTCGAGGTGGCCGACCCGGCCAACGCCGGCGAGAAGAAGACGCTGACCCTGGAGGTCGCCCAGCACCTGGGTGACGGCCTGGTCCGCACCATCTCCATGCAGCCCACCGACGGTCTGGTCCGCCAGGCCGCGGTCACCGACACCGGTACGGGCATCACCGTCCCGGTCGGCGACTTCACCAAGGGCAAGGTGTTCAACACCCTCGGTGAGGTGCTGAACGTCGACGAGAAGTACGACGGCGAGCGCTGGTCCATCCACCGCAAGGCCCCGCGCTTCGACGAGCTCGAGTCGAAGACCGAGATGTTCGAGACCGGCGTCAAGGTCATCGACCTTCTCACCCCGTACGTCAAGGGTGGAAAGATCGGTCTGTTCGGTGGAGCCGGCGTCGGCAAGACGGTGCTCATCCAGGAGATGATCTACCGCGTCGCCAACAACCACGACGGTGTCTCCGTGTTCGCCGGTGTCGGTGAGCGCACCCGTGAGGGCAACGACCTCATCGAGGAGATGTCGGACTCGGGCGTCATCGACAAGACCGCCCTGGTCTTCGGCCAGATGGACGAGCCCCCGGGCACCCGTCTGCGCGTGGCCCTGGCCGGTCTGACCATGGCGGAGTACTTCCGCGATGTGCAGAAGCAGGACGTGCTGTTCTTCATCGACAACATCTTCCGCTTCACCCAGGCCGGTTCCGAGGTGTCGACCCTGCTCGGCCGTATGCCCTCCGCGGTGGGCTACCAGCCGAACCTGGCCGACGAGATGGGTCTCCTCCAGGAGCGCATCACCTCGACCCGTGGTCACTCGATCACCTCGATGCAGGCGATCTACGTCCCCGCGGACGACCTGACCGACCCGGCCCCGGCCACCACGTTCGCCCACCTCGACGCGACGACGGTTCTCTCCCGTCCGATCTCCGAGAAGGGCATCTACCCGGCCGTGGACCCGCTGGACTCCACGTCCCGCATCCTGGACCCGCGCTACATCGCGCAGGACCACTACGACGCCGCCATGCGCGTCAAGACGGTTCTGCAGAAGTACAAGGACCTCCAGGACATCATCGCGATCCTCGGTATCGACGAGCTCGGCGAGGAGGACAAGCTCGTTGTCCACCGCGCCCGTCGCGTGGAGCGCTTCCTGTCCCAGAACACCCACGTCGCCAAGCAGTTCACCGGCGTCGACGGGTCGGACGTCCCGCTGGACGAGTCGATCACCGCGTTCAACGCGATCATCGACGGCGAGTACGACCACTTCCCGGAGCAGGCGTTCTTCATGTGCGGTGGCATTGAGGACCTCAAGGCCAACGCCAAGGAGCTCGGCGTCTCCTGAGCCCCGTGCTCACCATGAGGGGGTGGGTGCGTCCCACCCCCTCATGTACGCCTACTAGAATTTGACCCAACACCCGGCAGACCCGCCGGGTGGTGACCCGAGGAGCCACCTTGGCTGCTGAGCTGCACGTCGAGCTGGTCGCCGCCGACCGCCAGGTCTGGTCCGGCGAGGCCACCCTGGTCGTGGCGCGCACCACGTCCGGCGACATCGGCGTCATGCCCGGTCACCAGCCGCTGCTCGGTGTGCTGGAATCGGGCCCGGTGACCATTCGTACGAGTGATGGTGAAACGGTCGTCGCCGCGGTGCACGGCGGTTTCATCTCGTTCGCCGACAACAAGCTGTCGCTGCTGGCCGAGATCGCCGAGCTTGCGGACGAGATCGATGCCCAGCGCGCGGAGCGGGAGCTCGAGCGGGCGAAGGCGGAGGGTGATGCCACCGCCGAGCGTCGCGCGGACGTCCGACTGCGTGCGGTGTCGGCGCGCTGACCCCAGCGCGCACGTCATGACGTGACTCAGCCGCGGCCGGGACTGGAGCAATCCAGACCGGGCCGCGGCTGAGGCGATGCGGGTGCTTTTTTCCGTTCCGTTACCTGTTTTACCTAGGAGACGAGGAGGTCGGTGTCGATGGTCCTCGCTCTGACTGTGTGCGGGTTGGTAGTGGCGCTCGTAGTGGTGGGGCTCTTCGTCTTCGGTCTCCGCCGCCGGCTGATCCAGCGCTCCGGCGGAACGTTCGACTGCAGTCTGCGCTGGGACGTCCCCGAGAAGGGCGACTCGAACGGCAAGGGCTGGAGCTACGGCGTCGCCCGCTACAACGGCGACCGCATCGAGTGGTACCGCGTCTTCTCCTACGCCCCCCGCCCGCGCCGCGTCCTGGAACGCTCGGCGATCGAGGTGGCCGGCCGCCGCGCCCCCGAGGGCGAGGAGGAGCTGGCGCTGCTCTCCGACGCCGTGATCCTTGTCTGTCTCCACCGGGGCACGCGTCTCGAGCTCGCGATGAGCGAAGACGCGCTGACCGGATTTCTCGCGTGGCTGGAGGCAGCCCCGCCCGGACAGCGAGTGAATGTGGCCTGAAAGGCCACATTCACTCGCTGGGTGGGGTCCCCCCCGGACGGAGTCTGGGGGAGCGTCAACGTGGCGTGAGGGTTATCCGAGTCCGCTGTTGATGGCGCTCACCAGCTCGCCATTGCCGGTGTCACCGCTGAACTCCCAGAAGAACGCGCCGCCCAGGCCCTGGCTCTTGGCCCACGCCATCTTCGTACCGATGGTCGCCGGGGTGTCGTAGGACCACCAGTTGCTGCCGCAGTGCGCGTAGGCCGTACCGGCGATCGTGCCGGTGGCCGGGCAGGACGTCTTGAGGACCTTGTAGTCCTCGATGCCCTGCTCGTACGTTCCCGCCGCCGGGCCCGTGGCCGTGCCGCCCGGAGCGTCCTGGGTGACGCCCGTCCAGCCGCGGCCGTAGAAGCCGATGCCGATCAGCAGCTTGCTCGCGGGCACGCCCTTCGCCTTGAACTTGGCCATCGCGTCGGCCGTGGTGAAGCCGGCCTTCGGGATGCCGCTGTACGAGGTGAGCGGCGAGTGCGGGGCGGTGGGGCCCTGGGCGTCCCAGGCGCCGAAGAAGTCGTACGTCATCACGTTGTACCAGTCGACGTACTGGGCGGCGCCCGCGTAGTCGGCCGCGTCGATCTTGCCGCCGGAGGAGCCGTCGGCGGTGGTGGCCGCGGTGACCAGGTTGTTCGAACCGAACTTCGCGCGCAGCGCCGACATCAGGTTCTTGTAGGCCGCCGAGCCGCTGGTGTCGCAGGAGAGACCGCAGGCGTTCGGGTACTCCCAGTCGATGTCGATGCCGTCGAAGACGTCGGCCCAGCGCGGGTCCTCGACGAGGTCGTAGCAGGACTGGGCGAACGCGGCCGGGTTCGCCGCCGCCGCGCCGAAACCGCCGGACCAGGTCCAGCCGCCGAACGACCACAGCACCTTGATGTTCGGGTACTTGGCCTTCAGCTGGCGCAGCTGGTTGAAGTTGCCGCGCAGCGGCTGGTCCCAGGTGTCGGCGACGCCGCTGACCGACTGGTCGGCGGTGAAGGCCTTGTCGTAGTCGGCGTAGGAGTCGCCGATCGCGCACTTGCCGCCGGTGACGTTGCCGAAGGCGTAGTTGATGTGCGTGATCTTCGACGCGGAGCCGGACGTCACCAGGTTCTTGACGTTGTAGTTGCGGCCGTAGATGCCCCACTCGGTGAAGTAGCCGAGCTTGACGGCGGAGCCGGTGGGCGGGGGAGTCGTGCCGCCGCCGGTGGTGTGCACGGCGACCGCGCCGCTGACCGGGCCGGTCTGGTCGGCGGTGTCACGGGCCTGGACGGTGTACGAGTAGTCGGTGCCGGCGGTCAGACCGGTGTCCGTGTACGAGGTCGTCGTCACGGTGGCGACCTTGGCGCCGTCGCGCAGGACGTCGTAGTTCTTGACGCCCTTGTCGTCCGTGGCCGCCGTCCAGGACAGCTTCGCCGAGGTGTCGGTGATGCCGGAGGCGGTCGGGGTGCCCGGTGCGGAGGGAGCGGCGTCGCCGGGGGTGGTGGCGCCGTCGCAACTGTCGCCGTTCAGCTTGCAGTTGGAAGGGGATCCGGAGCCCGCGCCGTTGAAGCCGAAGGAGACGGAGGCGCCGGGGGCGAGGGTGCCGTTCCAGGACTTGTTCTTGGCGGTCCAGTGGGTGCCGGAGCTGGTGACGTCCGCGTCCCAGGCCGAGGTCACGGACGTACCGGAGGGGAAGTCCCACTCGACCGTCCAGGAACTGATGCTGCTGGTGCCGGTGTTCTTGACGGTCCACTTGCCTTCGAAGCCGGTGCCCCAGTCCTGGGTCTTGGCGTAGGTGGCGGTGGCCGAGCCTGCGGCCTGGGCGGGGCTTGCGAGCCCCACCAGGCCGGCGAGCGGGAGCAGCAGGGTGGCGAACCCTGCCACGGCTCTGTGTCCGAAGCGCATGCTGCGCCTCCTCTTCTGATGTTGACCTTCGGCGCGCCCGGGGGTGTCGTGGTCATGACTGAGCGCAAGCGCAGTGCGGCGAGAATAGAAAGGTCTGGACCATAGGTCAATAGGTCTGGACCAGTGCGCACGGGCTCTGCCTCAGACCCCCAACTCCTGCGCGAGCACGGCGGCTTGGACCCGGCTGCGCAGCTCCAGCTTCCCCAGCAGGCGGCTGACGTGCGTCTTCACGGTCGCCTCCGCCATGTCGAGCCGGGCCGCGATCTCCGCGTTGGACATCCCCCGGCCGAGGCAGGACAGGACCTCGCGCTCCCGCCGGGTGAGGACGTCGAGGATCACCGGGTCGGGCCCCGGCTCCCGTACGGGCTTCGCGGCGAACTCGGCGATCAGCCGGCGGGTGACCGCGGGCGAGATCAGCCCCTCGCCCCGCGCGACGGTGCGGACCGCCTCCAGCAGCTGGCGCGCCTCGGTGTTCTTCAGCAGGAACCCGCAGGCGCCCGCGCGCAGCGCCCCGAAGACGTACTCGTCGAGGTCGAAGGTGGTGAGGACCAGTACGTCGGCCAGGTTCTCGGCGACGACCCGGCGGGTGGCGGACACCCCGTCGAGACGCGGCATCTGCACGTCCATGAGGACGAGATCCGGCCGGAGTTCACGGGCGAGCGCGACCGCCTGCTCGCCGTCCGCGGCCTCGCCGACCACGTCGATGTCGGGCGCGCTGCGCAGGATGAGGACGAGCCCGGCCCGTACGGCGGACTGGTCCTCGGCGACGAGCACGCGGATCATTCGGTTCCTCCATGGGTGATCGGAAGGGTGGCGCGTACGGTCCAGACCGTGCCCCGGCCGGAGTTCTCGGGGCCCGCCTCGAACGTTCCGTGCAGCAGGGCGACGCGTTCCCGCATCCCGACCAGGCCGGCCCCCGAGCCGGGCGCGCGCGGCCCGTCCCGGTCGCCGTAGGGGCTGGTCACCCGCACGGCGAGGGAGCCGTCCCGCGCGGCGAGCGTGACGGCGACCCGGCCGGGGGAGGCGTGCTTGAGGGCGTTGGTCAGGGACTCCTGGACGATGCGGTAGGCGGCGAGCTCGACCGGGGCGGGAACCCGGCCGGGGTCGGCGTCGAGGGTGACGTCGAGGCCGTTGGTCCGGGCGCCGTCGACGAGCGCGGCGAGCCCGTCGAGGGTCGGGGTCGCGACCGGCTCCCCCTCGCCGTCGCCGTCGCGCAGGATCCCGATCAGCCGCCGCATCTCGGCGAGTCCCGCCACGCTGTTCTCCCGGATGACGCCGAGCGCCTCCCGGGAGGTCCCCGGCTCGTCGATGGACAGCGCGGCGGTGGAGTGGATGGCGATCGCCGACAGGTGGTTGGCGACCATGTCGTGCAACTCCCGAGCCATCCTGGCGCGTTCGGCGGTGACCGCCTGGGAGCGGTCCATCTCGGCGAGCAGGGCGGTCTGTTCGGCGCGCAGCCGGGCGGCCTCGGCGGCCTCGCGGTGGTTGCGGACGACCGAGCCGGTGGCGGCGGGCGCGAATGCCACCACGCCGACGCCGACACCGATCAGCAGGCCGTCGGGGTCGCCCCAGACGGCGGCCGGCCCCACCCCGCCGATCACGGTGAGCAGCCCGGTGAGCCAGGGCAGCCGGCGGGCGGAGGCGGGGGTGCCGTACAGGACGGCCGCGTACATGAGGTCCGTGAACATCACGACGGTGACCACGCTGCCCAGGGTCACCGTGTCGGCGACCACGGCGGCCGTGCCGATCAGCAGGGCCGCCCGCGGCCGGGTCCTGCGCAGCAGCTCGCAGCCGGCCGTCACGACGAGCGGGACCAGCACCGCCCAGTGCGCCGGCCACAGCACGACACTGTCGTGCGGGTTCCGTGGACTGAGGCCGAGCCCCCACAGCAGCAGCCCCCCGAGGAGCCCGCCCACCGCGATGCGCACGTCGTGGTGGTGGGGGCGGGGGAGTCGTACGGCCATGAGTCCATCCAACACGGCGCACCCGCGTGTCGCCTGATCCTGGGGGACGGTCCGCCGCTACATCGAAGGATGCAGTGCCGTTTCCTCACTGGCGACGACGATCCGGGTCCGCGCCGCCGGGAGTCTGGAAGGGTGACCGAGAGGAGCGAGCCGTGATCGTCACACTCGTCATTGCCTGTGAAGTGGCCTTCTGGGTGCTGCTGGCCGCGGGACTGACCTTCCGCTACGCGTTCAGGATGCCGCGCACCGGCCTGGCCCTGTTGCTGTGCGAGCCGCTGCTCGAAGTCGTCCTGTTCGCTGTCACCGCGATCGACCTGAGGAACGGCGCGGAGCCCGACTGGAAGCACGGTCTCGCCGCCGTCTACATCGGCTTCACCGTGGGCCTGGGCCACTCCACGATCAAGTGGGCCGACGCCCGGGTGGCCCACCGGTTCGCGGGCGGGCCACCGCCGGTCAGGCCGCCGAAGTACGGGGTGGCCCGCGCCGTCCACGAGTGGCGGGTGGCGGGGCGCTGGATCCTCGCGGCCGTCGTCGCGACGGCGCTGCTTCAGGCCGCGATCTGGTACGTCGGTTCCGGCGGCGAGACCGACTCACTGCGCATGTGGCAGATGAGGATGGTGTGGCTGATCGGCATCAACGTGATCATCGCCCTCAGCTACACGCTGTTCCCGAAGCAAAAACGGGCCAAGCTCCGCTAGCGCTCTCCGCCCGGCACCCACAACACGTCCCCGACGCCCTTGTTGGCGGTGCGGGCAAGGATGAAGAGCAGGTCCGACAGCCGGTTGAGGTAGGTCGCGGTGAGCGGGTTCATGTCTTCTCCGTGGACCTCCAGCGCGGCCCACGTCGAGCGCTCCGCCCGTCGTACGACCGTGCACGCCTGGTGCAGCAGTGCCGCGCCGGGCGTGCCGCCGGGCAGGATGAAGGAGCGCAGTTTCTCCAGCTCGCCGTTGAAGAGGTCGCAGTCCGCCTCCAGCTTGTCGATGTAGAACTGCTCGACGCGCAGCGGCGGGAACTGCGGGTTCTCGACGACCGGCGTCGACAGGTCCGCGCCCACGTCGAACAGGTCGTTCTGCACCCGGACGAGGACCTTGACGATCTCCTCGTCGAGCCCGCCGAGCGCGATCGCCGTACCGATGGCGGCGTTGGCCTCGTTGGCGTCGGCGTAGGCGGAGATCCGGGGATCGGTCTTGGCGACCCGGCTCATGTCGCCGAGGGCGGTCGTGCCCTGGTCGCCGGTCCTCGTGTAGATGCGCGTCAGATTGACCATGCGACCAGCGTAGTTACGCTCCGGCCGTCCGGAACACCCGTGTGCCCACCGTCACGGCGAGCGTCGCGAAGCCGAGGGCGACCAGGACGCCGTACAGCATGGCCGAGGTCGCGTACTGGCCGAGGTACGCGTCCCGGATCGCGTCCACCAGATAGCGCAGCGGCATGACGTGGGACAGGACGTCGAGCCAGTCGGGCCCGAGGGTCATGGGCAGCATCAGGCCCGACAGCAGCATCGACGGCAGGGAGACCGCGTTGATGATCGGGCCGAACTCCTGCGGCCGGTCGACCTTCAGCGCCACCGCGTACGACAGGGAGCTGAGGGAGACGGCCAGCAGCGCGACGAACGCGAACCCGATGAGCATCCCGGCGAGCGGCGCCCGCAGCCCCATGAGCAGCGCGGTGAGCACCAGCAGCACTGCCTGGAAGACCAGCAGGGTGGCGTCGCGCAGTACCCGGCCGAGGAGCAGGGCGAGACGGCTGACGGGGGTGACGCGCATCCGCTCCACGACGCCGTAGTTCTTCTCGAAGATGATCGAGAAGCCCGAGAACAGGGAGCCGAACAGGCCGAGTTGAAGCAGCAGGCCGGGCACCAGCACCTGCCAGGAACTGCCGTGCGATCCCAGCGGCAGATGGGTCAGGAGCGGTCCGAACAGCAGCAGGTAGAGCAGCGGCATCAGCATGCCGAAGAAGATCTGGAACTTGGAGTGCAGGGTCTGGCGGGCGTAGCGCCCGTAGATCAGCGCGGTGTCCTGGAAGAGCATCGGGTTCCTCAGCGGCTACGGGTGCGGATGTCTATACGGCTACGGGGGCGGAGTCGGCGGGCGAGGGGCCCCGGCCGGTGATGGCGAGGAACGTGTCCTGGAGCGTCGCGTCGATCGAGCCGCCGTGCGCCAGCTTCAGCGCGCTCGGCGTGCCCTCGGCCACCACGACGCCCTTGTCGACGATCACGAGCCGGTCGGAGAGCGCGTCCGCCTCGTCGAGGTAGTGCGTGGTCAGGAAGACCGTGGTGCCGTGCTCGTCGCGCAGACGGCGGACCAGGTCCCAGAGGTCGGCCCGGCTGCCGGGGTCGAGCCCCGTCGTCGGTTCGTCGAGGAACAGGACCCGGGGGCGGTGCGTGAGCCCCATCGCGATGTCGAGGCGCCGCCGCTGGCCGCCGGAGAGCGCCGCCGTCCGGCGGTCCAGCAGGTCCGCCAGATCCAGGTCACGCGCCAGTTCCGCGGCGCGCTCCGACGCCTGGAGCCTGGTCAGGCGGTACAGCCGTCCCTGCGTGACCAGCTCCTCCCGCGCGGTGACATTCGGGTCGACACCGCCGGACTGCGCCACGTACCCCACGGCCCGGCGCACTCCGACGGGGTCCGAGACCAGGTCGCAGCCGGCCACGGTGGCCGCACCGCCGGTGGGCGGCAGCAGGGTCGTGAGCATGCGCAGGGTCGTGGTCTTCCCGGCTCCGTTCGGGCCGAGGAAGCCGAGGATCTCGCCCGGCCGCACGGTGAGGTCGATGCCGCGCACCGCCTCGACCGGGCCGCGTTTCGTCCGGAAGGTACGGGCCAGACCGGCCGTACTGATGATTGCCATGCCGTCAAGAAAAACAGAGTCCCTGCAATTTTGCAATGACACCAAAATTTCAGCGGACCCAGCAAAGCTACGATGGGGGCATGGCAGAGGGGCTCAGGGAGCGGAAGAAGCGGCAGGCCAGGCAGCACATCTCGGATGTGGCCACGGGGCTGTTCCTGGAGCGCGGGTTCGACGAGGTGACGATCGCCGAGATCGCCGAGGCGGCCGACGTCTCCGTCAACACCGTCTACAACTACTTCCAGGCCAAGGAGGACCTCTTCCTCGACCGGGCCAAGGGCAGCGTCGCGCGCCTCTCGCGTTTTGTGCGCGCCCGCGACACGGGCGAGTCCGCGGCCGCCGCGGTACTGCGCGAGCTGCGCGGCGAGGTGGAGGCGGTCTCGCCCCAGGTGGGCCTCTTCGAGGGATATGACCGCTTTATGAAAGTCGTCGAGGCGGCGGCCGGACTCCGCGCCCGTCTGGGGCACATGAACCAGCAGAGCCTCGAACTCCTCGAGGAGACCCTGCGTACGGAGACCGGCGCCGATCCGGACGACCCGATGCCGTCGCTGATGGCCGGTCAGATCGGCTGGGCGCACACCACGCTGCTGGCGCTCATCGGGCGCGAGATGATGGCCGGCCGCTCCCCCGGCGAGGTCTCCCGTGAGGCCCTCGGTCTACTCGACGACATGGAGGAGCTGTTCAGCGAGAGGGTGCTCAACTATGCCGTGCGGGAGGCGGGCTGAGCCGTCGGCGCGGTGCCGGCGGGACGCGTCCCCGTGCCGGATCGTCAAGTGACAGGTGTCTCATGCCGTGAGACGTGACACGCGTCTCTTCCCCGTTCGCACAGGCCCTCACGACCGCTAAGGTCCGCCGGAGAGGCAACATAAACAGCGTGCTAAGGGGAGTCGGAGTGACAGGGAAGCTCGCCGTCATCGGAGCCGGACTCATGGGTTCCGGTATCGCCCAGGTCTCCGCCCAGGCCGGCTGGGACGTCGTCCTGCGCGACGTCACCGACGAGGCGCTGACCCGCGGCACCGACGGCATCAAGGCCTCGTACGACAAGTTCGTCAGCAAGGGCAGGCTGTCGGCCGACGACGCCGGGGCCGCCCTCGCGCGCATCACCACGACCACCGATCTGGACGCGGTCGCCGACGCCGACATCGTCGTCGAGGCCGTCTTCGAGAAGCTGGAGGTCAAGCACGAGATCTTCCGCGCGCTCGACAAGATCGTGCGGGACGAGACCGTGCTCGCCTCCAACACCTCCGCCATCCCGATCACCAAGATCGCCGCGGTGACGGAGCGCCCGGAGCGCGTCGTCGGCGCGCACTTCTTCTCGCCGGTCCCGATGATGCAGCTGTGCGAGCTGGTCCGCGGCTACAAGACGAGCGACGAGGCCCTCGCCACCACGCGGGAGTTCGCCGAGTCCGTCGGCAAGACCTGCATCGTCGTCAACCGCGATGTCGCCGGTTTTGTGACGACCCGTCTCATCTCGGCGCTCGTCGTCGAGGCGGCGAAGCTGTACGAATCGGGCGTGGCCACCGCCGAGGACATCGACCTCGCCTGCAAGCTGGGCTTCGGTCACGCCATGGGCCCCCTCGCCACCGCCGACCTCACCGGCGTCGACATCCTGCTGCACGCCACCAGCAACATCTACACCGAGTCCCAGGACGAGAAGTTCGCCCCGCCGGAGCTGATGCGCCGGATGGTTGACGCCGGTGACATCGGACGCAAGAGCGGGCAGGGCTTCTACAAGCACTGAACCGGGCGCGCCCCCTGGGGCCTCACTCCATGGAGTGAATTCGGTATCGGTTCGCTTACAGACGGCAACCTGACCGCCATTGGGGCAGTCAGACGTTGCACAACCACTGTCGCGGAGCACGCCAACGCACTCTCGGGGAGCGCATATGCATATCAGGGGCGACCACGCCGAGCTGGTCGTCGGGGGCCGCCTCGACGTCCGCAGCGCGGCGGACGCCCGAACGGTCCTGCACTCGGCCGTCGACGACGGAGTCGGTGACCTGATTCTCGACCTGTCCGAACTGGACTCATGGGACGCCACCGGACTCGGGGTGATCATGGGAGCCCACCGGCGGGCCGGACGCTGCGGCAGACGGCTCGTGCTGCGCGACGTACCACCGCAGATGCAGCGCCTGCTGGTGGCCACCCGGCTGCACCGGATCCTGGCGATCGAGGGCGGCATCGGGGTCGAGTCACTGCCCCGGGTGTGACACCACCCCACCGGGGGGTGAAACGTACGCCGCGCACCAATCCTCACGAAGCTGTGACGTCTCGGACGGCCCGGTACCCCGACTGTTCCGAGATACTGTGCAAAGGTTTAGGGTTCGGCTGCCCGCCGCCGGAAACCCTCGAGCGGGCACCGGACCAGAAGCGACAGCGCGGTGTGCAGCAAGGCCGGGAGGGGCTCGGGTCCTGTCTCCGGACTCCCGTCTGCCGCGCGACGCCTGGCACGCACGCTCGCGGCGTTGCCGAAAGGCCCTGGTAGCTCCGCTACGAGGACCTTCCGGCGCTTTGCGATCGCACGCGCCGGACGCCGCGCGGCCCACCCTTGGGGCGGACGACGGGAGACCGAAGACAGAACCCGCACACGACGCTTTTGGGGGGCTTGGACCTATGGACCCGAACAACCAGGAACCCGAGGAGTACGGCCATGACGGTGACGGCGAAACGCCGCGCCAGCGCCCGCCGCGGGACTCCCTCACCTCAGACTTCGGACAGCACACGCCGGTGGTCGCCCGCACCGTCCAGCTCGTCTCGGGCGACTACCTGCTCACCGTCAACCCCGTCGACGGCAGCGAGATAGAGGCCTGCCCGCCGGGCGAGCGGCCACCCCGGCCGGTGAAGTTCGCTCCGGCCGAGCGCGCCGAGACCGCCCGCGCCGCCCAGCCGCCCGTCCCGCCCGGACCGGCGCGGCCCCGGCTGCCGCTCCTGGAGCGCCAGGAGGAGCGCGAGCGGCTCGTACGGCTCCTCGCGCGCGGCCGCTCCGTCCGCCTCACCGGCCCCGCCGGCTCCGGCCGCACCGTCCTGCTGGACGCCGTGGCCGAGGACTGCGCGGACCTCGCCCCCGACGGCGTCGTCCGCCTCACCGGCTACCGGCGCACCGCGAGCGACCTCCTCCACGACCTCTTCGCCGCCGTTTACAAGAGCGATCTCCACCGGCCGGAGCGGGAGGAACTGCTCCGGCTCGTCCACGAGATCGGCGCGGTCGTCGTCCTGGACGACGTGGAGTTCGGCGGCAGCGCGCTCGACGAGCTGCTCGACGCCACGCCCGAGTGCGCCTTCCTGATCTCGGCCACGCCCGATGTACCGGCGCCCTCCGCCGACTCCCTGCTCGAAGAGGTCTTCCTCGGCGGCCTCGACCGCGCGGGCGGCCTCGAACTCCTCGAGCGCGCGGTCGGCCGGGTCCTCACCGAGGACGAGTCGAACTGGGCGGGCGACCTCTGGTTCGAGTCCGAGGGTCTTCCCCTGCGCTTCATGCAGGCCGGAGCGCTGCTGCGGCAGCGCGACGAGCTGCGCGCCGACCCGAACGCCTTCGACTCGCTCGGCTTCTACGACGACGCGCCGTCCCCGAGGCTCTCGGCCTCGCTCGAACCGGGAGACACCCCCGACGCGCCGTCGGACGCCGAAGACGGTCACGACCTGCCCCTGCCGTCCCTCGCCGAGGGTGCCGCGCCCGCCTCACTGCTCGCCTCGCGGCTGAGCGCGTCGGCCCGCGAGACCCTCAAGTTCGCCGTCGCGCTCGGCGGCGAGGTGCCGCACCAGACGCATCTGCCCGCCCTCGTGGACGACACCCACGCCGACGCCGCGCTCGCCGAGCTCCTGAGCTGTGCGCTCGTCTCGCCGGTCGGCTCCCGCTACCGGCTCGCGGCCGGTGTGCAGGCCCAGCTGGAGGCCGCCGGATACGCGACCGGGGCCGACGCCCGCGCCCTCGCCGCCGCCCAGCACTACGCCTGGTGGGCCGGGCACCCCTCGGTGACCCCGGAGCGCGTCTCGGCCGAGGCCGACGCCGTGCTCGCCGCGCTCACCGTCCTGGTGCCGCTCACCACGCCCCCGGGCGAGAACGAGGAGAGCGCCGCCGTACTGCTGGCCCGCCACGCCACCCCCGCGTTCGCCGCGGGGCTGCACTGGAGCGCCTGGGAGCGCGCGCTGCGCGCCGGCGCCGAGGCGTCCCGGCTCGCCGGCGAGGTCGGCGACCAGACCTACTTCCACCACGAACTGGGCATCCTCGCGCTCTGCTGCGGCCAGCTCGACCGGGCCCGCGCCGAGCTGGAGGCCTCCATCGGGCTGCGCGGCGCCCTCGCCGACAAGCGCGGCACGGTCGCCGGCCGCCGCGCCCTCGCCCTGGTCGCCGACCGCTCCGGGGCGGCACTGCCCGGCGGGCGCACGGCGGCGGGCGAGGAGGTGCCGGACGCGCGCTACGAGGAGTCGGCGTCGCCGCCCGGCGGGGTACCGGCCGGCTTCGGACTGCCCGAGCCGTCCGGCGACGGTACGACCCTGGTCACCCACCGGACCGAGCCCACGCCCGCCCGGCAGGGCCCGGTCTCCGTCAAGGGCATCGTCGGCGGCGCCCGGCGCAACCTGGTGGCCGCGGGCGCCGGTGTGCTGCTGGCGGGGGTGCTCGGCACCGTCGTCACGCTCGGCATGACGTCCAACAACAACGACGACCCGCCGGCCGAGAAGGTCGGCGTCAACCCGTCGGCCAGCCAGGGCATCGACGACGACAGCCTCGGTGCGGACAAGCCGAGGAAGGACACCGGCGACTCGGGCGTCGCAGGCGTGCCCACGGACCCGGGTCCCGACGGCACCTACGGGACGGCGGACGACCCGGCCCCGTCGGCCAGCGCCCGGCCCTCGGACGACCCGACCGGAACGAAGGGGACCACCCCGTCGACGTCGCCGTCCAAGTCGCCCTCGAAGTCGCCGACGACCAAGCCGCCGACGTCGTCCAAGCCGACGACCAGCAACCCGACGACGACCCCGCCGACCAGCACGCCTCCGGCGACCACCACACCGCCGCCGACTACGACGGCCCCGTCGACGACGGATTCGGCCAGCGGCCCGGCGTCCTCCAGTGCTCCCGCCACCGGCAGCGGTACGGCGAGCGCACCGCAGAGCAGCGGCGCCGGGTCGCCCAGCGACTCGGACCCGGTGATCTGACGGCCGCGCACGACAGTCGCGTACGGAATCCACGTACCGAATACAAGAGGGCCGGGTCCGCTTTCGGACTCGGCCCTCGGTCGTAGGTGAGGCGTACCGGACTTGAACCTGACTCGTACCGGAGTGCTCAGAACAGCCGGAGCTTGTCGTCCTCGATGCCGCGCATGGCGTTGTAGTCGAGGACCGTGCAGCCGATGCCGCGGTCCGTGGCCAGCACGCGGGCCTGCGGCTTGATCTCCTGTGCGGCGAAGACGCCGCGCACCGGCGCGAGGTGCGGGTCGCGGTTCAGCAGCTCCAGATAGCGGGTGAGCTGCTCCACGCCGTCGATCTCGCCACGCCGCTTGATCTCCACCGCGACGGTCTGCCCGGTGGCGTCCCGGCACAGGATGTCGACCGGGCCGATGGCGGTCATGTACTCGCGGCGGATCAGCGTGTAGCCGTCGCCGAGCGTCTCGATGCGGTCGGCGAGCAGTTCCTGGAGGTGCGCTTCCACGCCGTCCTTGATCAGGCCGGGGTCCACGCCGAGTTCGTGCGAGGAGTCGTGGAGGATTTCCTCCATCGTGATGATGAGCTTCTCGCCCGCCTTGTTGATGACGGTCCAGACGCCCTCTTCGTCCCCCGACCCCTCCTTCAGCGTGCAGGGCGGCGACATCCAGTTGAGGGGCTTGTAGGCCCGGTCGTCCGCATGGATCGAGACGCTGCCGTCCGCCTTCACCAGGATGAGACGGGGGGCGGACGGGAGATGGGCGGTGAGCCGGCCCGCGTAGTCCACGGAACAGCGGGCAATGACGAGACGCATGGTCGGCAACGCTACTCGACGGGCAGTGGTGCACGCGATTCGCCCTGGAAGACGCCTGTTCGGTCGTGGCCGATTGTGTGCCCATTGAGAGTTCTCTGTGTTCGCATTCTCCTGGTGCCGTCACCGTCCGTTGCTTACCGTATAAACGGGAGGTCGCGACGCGCGTACGCAGCGTGTTCGAAATCGCGAACTCCCTCCCTGTCCGTCAGCCCCCGCTCCACAGGGGGTCCGAGAGGAGAACCCATGTCGCTCGACGTCTCACCGGCCCTACTCGAACAGGCCGAGCGAGGCGAGGTCGACGAAGCTGACTTCGTCGACTGCGTCCGGACCTCCCTGCCCTACGCATGGGAGATGATCAGCTCCCTGGTGGCCCAGCTGAAGGTGGACGGCGGCGCGTTCGCCGACAACCAGACGCCCCCGCCGGACGAGCAGGCGCGTGGCCAGCTGCTGCGTGCGCTCGCGAGTGACGCGATACGCGGCGCGCTTCAGCGGCACTTCGGAGTGCGACTGGCCTTCCAGAACTGCCACCGGGTTGCGGTGTTCCCGCTGGACACCTCGGTGGACCAGAAGCTGGCACGCTTCACCTCGGTCCGCAGCCAGTTGCTGAACCAGTCCCCGGAGTTCAGGGACTGCTGACCCGGCGATGGCGCACGGCTTGCCGCTCCGTATGCGGGAGGTGCATCTGTACGGGGCGGCAAGCTCCCCTCGGGGCGCGCCACTTGGCGGGCTCGCTCAGCCGAGGTGGGGAAGTACCTCGGTGCCGAGCCGGCGTACGTTCTCCTCGGTGGCCGCGAGGTCGCCCGAGCCCTCGACGAGCAGCGCGAAGCGGGAGATGCCGGTCCGCTCCGAGGTCGCCGCCAGCCGGTCGGCGCACAGCCGGGGGCTGCCCACCGGGTGCAGTCCGCAGAGCAGTTCGGTGTACGCCAGCGGGTCCCGCATCGCGCGGGGCCGACCGTCCACCGTCACATGGGCGTCGAGCCCCTGCCGCAGCCAGCCCGGCATCGCCTTGGTCAGCGTCTCGACGGCGTCGGTGCGCCGGTCGGCGATCTGGCAGATGCCCGCCGAGACATGGGCGGCACCCGCGATCTCGCCCGCGCCGAGCCCGCTGGCGCGCGCGTGCTGCCGCCACAGTGCGACCATTCCGGCCTTCTCCTCGTCCCCGACGTGCATCCCGAGCAGCATCGGCAGCCCCCGCTCGGCCGCGAGCCGGACGCTGGCCGGCGAGGTGCAGGCGACGACGACCTCGGGCCCCGAGGCGTCCGTCAGCGACTCCGACGGCCGGGGGACGACCGGGACTTCACGGAAGGTGAATCGTTCCCCCGTGCCCGCGACGGACGGCTCGCGCAACCAGCGCACCAGCAGATCGAGTGATTCCGGGAACCCCTTCTCGTACGCCTCGAGACCCGAACCGAAGACCTCCAGATCCACCCAGGGTCCGCCGCGTCCCACGCCCAGCGAGAACCGCCCGCCGGAGGTGAGGTGCAGCAGCGCGGCCTGCTCGCCCAGCGCCACCGGGTGGACGGTGGGCAGCACGCTGACCGCCGTGCCGACCCGGATCCGCCGGGTGCGGCCGAGCAGCAGAGCCGCGAGGGTGATCGCCGACGGGCACGTCCCGTACGGCACGAAGTGGTGCTCGCCCAACCACACCGTGTCGAGACCCGCCTCCTCGGCCACCTCGGCCGACCGCACCGCGCGGTGCAGCGCCTCCCCCTGGCCCTGCCCCGGGAACTGGGCCGCCAGTACAAAACTTCCTACGTGCATGGCACTTCCTGCTTCCTTGGCTCCGACACGGAGCTCCCCACCCGGCATAACTGCCTGACATGTGCCGAAGACACGGCTTGGCGGAGAGATTTGCGGATTGTCTGCAGAATGCGCCGACGGGAGGGCGGTCTGTGCCGGTCGGTGGAGGAGGAGTACCCCAGGAGGCGGCGCGTAGGCTGGATGCCGCCCGTGCTCCCTGTATAGCTCCGTGAGGTGTCCTGTGTCCCCGCGTCGCAACCGTCCGAAGGGTGCCGGCTCGTCCGGCGGGAGCGCGGCGGAGGAGCGCTCCGGCCGCTACGGCGGCTGGCAGTCCACGGAGAGCTGGCAGGGCGAGGAGTGGAGCGTGCGCCACGTCGCGGGCGCCAGCGCGGAGGGCAAGACCTACCGCTGCCCCGGCTGCGACCAGATGATCCCCTCCGGCGTCCCGCATGTGGTGGCCTGGCCCGAGCACGCGGGCGTGGACGACCGGCGCCACTGGCACAAGGCGTGCTGGAACGCGAAGGACCGCCGCACCCTGCGGGTGCAGCGGTCCCGTAACGCGCCCAGGTTCTGACCGGGTTCGAGCGTTCGTTCCCAGGGGGCCTACACGTCCCGCTTCTCCAGCAGGAGGTACGCGCCGCCGAACGCGACGGCCGTCACGCCCAGCATGATCCACAGCGGGTCCCAGCCGGACGGCCCCGACCCGCTGAGCGAGTTGTCGTAGAAGACCGCGAGCTGGTTCGGGATCGAGTACTCGAACAGGGCCTGCTGGAGGTCCCGCAGCGAGTCCGCGAACATGAACATCGCGATGACCAGCGGGGCGAGCAGGACGCCGATCATGATGGTGATGGCACCCGCCGAGTGCCGGATGATGGAGCCGACGATCAGCGAGAGCAGCCCGAGCAGCGCGACGTAGAGGCCGACGCCGACCGTGCCCTTCAGCCACTCCCCGCCGCTGGGCGTGCCCGCACCGCTGCCCTCCAGCATCGCCGACTGCGCGAAGGCGACGAACGAGGCGCTCACCGTGGTGACCACGAACGCGACGGCGAAGAACACGACGGACTTCGCCAGCAGCACCCGGGAGCGGGTGGGGCAGGCGACCATCGTGGTCCGGATCATTCCGGTGCCGTACTCGGAGGCGGTGGTGAGCACGCCGAGCGTGATGATGCAGATGCTGCCGAGCAGCAGACCGAAGAAGCCCAGCGCCAGCGGCGAATCACCGTGCATGTCCGTGTCGGAACCGGAGACGAGGGCGCCGGCGCCCAGACCGATGCCGATCACGAGGAACAGGAAGACGCCCAGCGTCCAGATCGTGGAGCGGACCGACTTGATCTTCGTCCACTCGGAGGCGAGCGCATGCCCGAGGTGGGTGCGGATGATCGGGATCGGCGAGGTGTACGAACCACCGGACGCCGCCTGCCAGGTGGGGGCGGGCGCGGCCGGCTGCGGCATCGGGGGCTGGGGCGTGCTCATCGGTTGTCCTCGCTGTCGCGCTTGTTCAGGTCGGGAGCGGCGGAGGGCGCGGCGGGGGCCGCGACGGGCTGTGCGGGTGCGGCGCTCGGCTGCGCGGGGGCCTGAGCGGGCGCTGGGGGGCACGGCCGAGGCCGCAGGGACCGCGGGAGCCACGGGCGCCTGGGCGGGCTGGACCGGGGCCTGAGGCTGCGGGCTGCGCGTACGGGTTGGGGCCGCCCGGCGCCTGTGCGGCGGGCGCGGCCGGGGCGCCGTACGGAGCGCCGTACGGGCCCGCCGCGGCCTGGCCCTGCGGCAGCGGCTGCCCCTGCGGCATCGCGAACGGCTGCCCGCCCTGCTGGGGCGACGGCGGGGCGTACCAGCCCGGCTGGCCCTGCCCCGGCACGGGCATCGGCGGCTGCACGCCCGGCGGCAGCGGCTGCTGGAGACCGGCCTTCTCGTCGATCGTGGAGCGGTAGTCGACGGCGCCCTGCGTCATCCGCATGTACGCCTCCTCCAGCGACGCCTGATGCGGCGACAGCTCCCACAGGCGTACGTCGGAGGAGTGCGCGAGGTCGCTGATGCGCGGCAGCGGCAGCCCGGTCACGCGCAGCGCGCCGTCCAGCTCGGGCAGCACATGTCCGCCCGCCTCCGTCAGCGCGGCCGTCAGCTTCTCGCGCTGCTGCGGGTCGGTCTCGGGAGTGCGGACGCGCGCGAAGTCGGCGGAGTTGGCCGAGATGAAGTCGCGGATGCTCATGTCGGCCAGCAGCTGCCCGCGGCCGATCACGATCAGGTGGTCGGCGGTCAGCGCCATCTCGCTCATCAGGTGCGAGGAGACGAAGACCGTACGGCCCTCCGCCGCGAGGGACTTCATCAGATTGCGCACCCAGAGGATGCCCTCGGGGTCGAGACCGTTGACCGGCTCGTCGAAGAGCAGCACCTGGGGGTCGCCGAGGAGCGCGGCGGCGATGCCGAGCCGCTGGCCCATGCCGAGGGAGAAGCCCTTGGAGCGCCTGCGGGCCACGTCCTGGAGGCCGACCACGCCGAGCACCTCGTCCACCCGGCGGGCCGGGATGCCGGACAGCTGGGCCAGGGAGAGCAGGTGGTTGCGGGCGTGCCGGCCGCCGTGCACGGCCTTGGCGTCGAGGAGCGCACCGACCTGCCGGGGGGCGTTGGGCAGCCTGCGGTACGGGTAGCCGCCGATCGTCACCTGACCGGAGGTGGGGTTGTCCAGGCCGAGGATCATCCGCATGGTCGTGGACTTGCCCGAGCCGTTGGGCCCGAGGAAGCCGGTGACGGAGCCCGGTCGCACCTGGAAGGAAAGGTTGTACACGGCTGTCTTGTCGCCGTAGCGCTTCGTCAGGCCGACTGCCTCGATCATTCTCCGCACCCATCGAAAGGTTCAGGACGTCGGGGCGCACGCCCCCGTAAGGGTTAGGAGGATAGCGGGGCGCTGACGGTTCCACTCAAGAGGATGTAAAAATCCGCAGGTCACAGAGGTGTGTCTTTGTCAGGTACGGGTCGTGCCTGGTCAGGGTGGGTCCGAGCGGCCTCAGGCCGCTCACGCGTCCCGTCTCTTGAGCAGCGCATAGCCCCCGGCGAGCGCCAGCACCACCCACAGCACCATGATCCCGAGCCCGCCCCAGGGACCGTACGGAGTGTCGTCGCCGAGGGGCGTCACGACCTGCATGATCTTGCTGCCGGCCTGGTCGGGCAGGAATCGGCCGATCTTCTTCGTGGCGGAGACATTGCCCAGGACGTTGGAGATCAGGAAGAAGAACGGCATCAGGATGCCCAGCGACAGCATCGGCGAGCGCAGCATCGCGGCCACACCCATCGAGAACATGGCGATGAGCGTCATGTAGAGGCCGCCGCCGATGACCGCGCGCAGCACTCCCGTGTCGCTGATCGACGCCCGGTGGGAGCCGAGCATCGCCTGCCCGAGGAAGAACGCGGCGAAGCTGGTGACGATGCCGACGACGAGGGCGAGTCCCGCCGCCACCGCGATCTTGCTGAACAGGAACGTGCCGCGCTGGGGGACCGCGGCGAGCGAGCTGCGGATCATGCCCGTGCTGTACTCGTTCGACACGACGAGCACCCCGAACACGATCATCGCGAGCTGGCCGAGGCTCATCCCGGCGAAACTGATGAACGTGGGGTCGAAGGAGAGCCTGTCCCGCGGGTCCATCTTGTCGAACTCGTTCCCGGCCAGGGCCGAGATCAGCATGCCGAGGGCGATGGTGACGACCACGGCGAGGGAGAGCGTCCACACCGTGGACGCCACCGACCGGATCTTGGTCCACTCGGAGCGGACGACCTGCGCCGCGGACATGTTCAGGCCCCTTTCTTCCAGGCGTCGCCCCAGTCCTGGGGCGGGCCCTGCGGATGCGCGTGGTACTCCACCGACTCCGCGGTCAGCCGCATGAACGCCTCTTCCAGGGAAGCCTGCTGGGGGCTCAGCTCGTGCAGCACGATCTGGTGCCCGGCGGCCAGCTCGCCGATGAGCTCGGACTTGCCGCCGTCCACCTCCAGCGTGCCGCCGCCGGTCTCGACGACCGTGATCCCCGCCCCGTGCAGCACGTCGAGGAGCCGCTCGCGCTGAGGAGAACGGATCCGGACGTACGACCGCGAGTTCTGCTGGATGAAGTCGGCCATGGACGTGTCGGCGAGCAGCCGGCCCTGGCCGATCACGACGAGATGGTCGGCGGTCAGCGCCATCTCGCTCATCAGATGGGACGAGACGAAGACCGTACGGCCCTGCGAGGCCAGCGATTTCATCAGGTTGCGGATCCAGTGGATGCCCTCGGGGTCGAGACCGTTGACGGGCTCGTCGAACATCAGGATCCGCGGATCGCCGAGCAGCGCACCCGCGATGCCGAGCCGCTGCCCCATGCCGAAGGAGAAGCCCTTCGCCTTCTTCTTCGCGACCGCGGTCAGCCCGACCATGTCGAGGACCTCGTGCACCCGCGCCTTGGGGATGCCGTTGCTCTGCGCGAGGCACAGCAGGTGGTTGAAGGCGCTGCGCCCGCCGTGCATCGCCTTGGCGTCCAGCAGGGCGCCGATGTACTTGAGCGGGTTCTTGAGACGGTCGTAATGCCGCCCGTCGATCAGGACGTCACCCGCGGTGGGACGGTCGAGCCCGAGCATCATGCGCATGGTGGTGGACTTCCCGGCACCGTTGGGGCCGAGGAAGCCCGTCACGATGCCCGGCTCGACGGAGAAGGTGAGGTCGTCGACCGCCAACTTCTCGCCGTACCGCTTGGTCAGCCCGTCCAGCTCGATCATGCGCTCACGCTAGAACGGGACAAAGCCCCCTGCCACCGGAGTGGCGGGGGGCTGTGCCGGTGCGCTCGATGAGCGCGGTGCTCAGGTGTTACCGGGACTGCTGGGCCGGAACCCCGCGCGAGATCGGCTCGTCGTCGGTCGACGGCGTGCCGGCCGCGGCCACCGCCGCGCCCGTGAGTGTCGCGAGCATCTCGCGGACGTTCGTGAGCTGCGCGTTGATCGAGTCGCGGCGGTTGGTGAGGGCGGCCAGCTCGCGCTCGGATTCCGAGCGGATGCGGTCGGCCTTGGCGTTCGCGTCGGCCACGATGTCCTCGGCCTGGCGCTGAGCCGTCTCCACCGTCTGGCGGGCGCGGCGCTCGGCGTCCGTACGCAGCTTCTCGGCCTCCAGGCGCAGCTGCTCCGCGCGGTGCTCGATCTCCGCGAGACGCTTCTCGGCCTTGGCCTGACGCGAGGCCAGGTCGCGCTCGGACTGCTCGCGGCGCTTGGCCAGGTTCGTCTCGAAGTCGGCGGCGGCCTGCGCGGCCTTGGCGCGGGTCTCCTCGAAGAGGGCGTCCGCCTCCTCCCGCTTCGACTGCGCGTCCTTCTGCGCCTCCTGGCGCAGCTGGGAGGCGTCGCTCTTGGCCTTCTCGACGATCCGGACGCCCTCGTCCTCCGCCTTGGACTTGCGGTCCGCAGCGAACGATTCTGCGTCGTTGCGCACCTGCTGGGCCGCCGACTCGGCGAGCTCACGGTGCTGCTCCGAAGCGCGACGGGCCTCCTCGCGCAGGTCCTTCGCCTCCTCCTCGGCGAGGCGGAGGATCTTCTCGACGCGCGCGCCGAGACCCGCGTACGACGGCTCGGCGTCGGTGACCTGGGCCTGGGCGTTCTGCGTTTCGAGGTGGAGTTCCTCAATGCGCTTTTCCAGAGCAGTGATACGGGCCAGAGCGCTGTCACGGTCGGAGACGAGCTTCGAGATGCGTTCGTCCACCTGAGCGCGGTCGTACCCACGCCGGACAAGCTCGAAGCCGTAGGGGGAAGTGTCGCTCATGGGGTTCCTGTCGAATGAGACCGGTGAGGTGATAGAAGGAATCCTAGGGGTCAAAGCGGCGTGTCATCGAGCGGATGCGTGTTTGATCTGGAGAATGACACTCCTTTTGGGTGGCTAACTGTCGGAGCGCTTGCCAGGAGCTGTGTTAAACCTCCCGGCAAGCACAGAATCGACACCTCTGGCTAGCCTTCTGACACCTTGCCACCCGAACGAGTCGCGCCCGCTGCGGCACCCGCCTTGACGCCTCCGTCCTTGCCGCCGGACGGGGCCTCAAAAGACTCCAACGCTTCCAGGACGTCCTGGACACGGGAGATCTCCGCATTGATGTCCTCGCGCCGGCGCACCAGGACCTCCAGCTCCCGCTTGCCCTCCTCGACGGCGGCCCGCGCCTCACGGATCGCCTCGACCTTGATCTGCTCGGCCTCCGAGATGAGGCTGGCCTTCTTCTGCTCGGCCTCCTTGAGGAGCCCCTCGGCCTTCTTCACGGCGGCGATGCGTACCTTGCTCGCCTCGGAATTGGCCTCCGCGACCAGGTCCTTCGCCTTCGCCTCCGCCTCGGCGAGCTGGCCCTCGGCGGCCTTCACCAGCGCGTCGCACCGCTCGCCCGCCGACTTCATCGTCTCGGCCGACTCGCGCCGCGCCCGCTCGTGCAGCTCCTCGATCTCGCTCGTGATGCGGTCGCGCAGCTCCTCCGCGCGCTCCCTGATCGCGGTCGCGTCCCGGCGGGCGCCGACGAGCAGCTCGTCCGCGTCCGTACGGGCCCGCTCCACCCGGGAGTTGCCCTCGACCGTCGCCTCCGAGACCAGCCGCTCCGCCTCGTTCCGAGCGACACCCACCATCGTGTCGGCCTGGCCCTCGGCGTCCGCCGTGGTCTTCTGCGCGGTCTGCCGAGCCTCGGAGATCAGCTTGTCCGCCTCGGCGGCCGTCTCCGTGATGAGCGTGTCGACCTGCTCGGCCGCTTCGGAGCGCCGCTTGTTGGCGTCCTTGCGGGCCTCGTCCAGCGTCCGCTCGGCCTCCGCGCGCGCGGCCGTGGTCACCCGCTCGGCCTCCGCCTCGGCGTCGGCCTTCAGCCGCTGGGACTCGCTGCGGATCCGCTCGGCGTGCTGCTGCGCGGAACCGACCGTCTCGGCGGCCTCGGCACGCAGCCGCTCCGCGTCCCCGGTCGCGTCCGAGATGAGCTTCTCGGCCTTGGCCACGGACTCGGCCCGTACGCGCTCGGCCTCGACGTTGGTCTCCGCCGTGAGCCGCTCCGCCTCCGCCGTCACCTCGGTGATGAGGGTGTCCGCCTGTTCGGCCGCGTCCGAACGGATGCGGTTCGCGTCCTCGCGGGCTTCCGCGCGGGTACGGGAAGCGTCCTGCTCGGCGTTGGCGATGGCGTCCGACGCCTCGGTGCGCACCCGCTGGGCGTGCGCGGCGGCGTCCGAACGCAGCCGCTCGGACTCGGCGATCGCCTCCGAAACCGTGCGCTCCGCGAGGGATTTGGCGGCGTCCGTCTCCTCGGCCGCCTCCCGCCGGATGCGGTTGGCGTCGTCGGTGGCCCGCTCCCGCTCCGCGTACGCGTCGGCGCGGACCCGGCCCGCCTCCTCCTGCGCCTCGGTGCGCGTACGGTCCGCCGCGTGCTCGGCGGCACTGCGCAGCCCGGCGATCTCCTCCTGCGCCTGGTCGTGCAGCCCGGCCACCGAGTCCCGCACCTGCTGCGCGGTCTGCTCGGCGTTCGCGACCATCTCCGTCGCGCGCCGGTCGGCCTCCTCGACCAGCCGGACCGCCTCGGCCTGTGCCTCCTCGACCCGGGCGCGCGCCACGGCGAGGAGTTCCTCGCTCTGCTCGCGGGCCCGCTGACGCTCCTGGTCGGCCTCCTGGCGCGCGGAGCCGAGGAGTTCCTCGGCCTCGCGACGGCGCCGGGTGGCCTCCTCCTGGGCGGCCGCCAGCGTCTCCGCGCCCTCGGCCGCCAGCCGCTCGGCCGCGGCCTGCGCCTCCGCCCGTACCCGGTCGGCGGTGTCCTGCGCCTCCGACTTCAGCCGCTCGGCCTCCGCCACCGCCTCCGACCGCAGCCGTACGGCGATGGCCTCGCCCTCGGCCCGCGAGGTGGACGCGTCCGCCGCGGCCTCCGTCCGCAGCCGGTCGGCCTCGGTCTCGGCCTGCGCCTGGAGCGTACGAATCCGCTCGGCGGACTCGGTCCGCAGCCGGTCCGCCTCCTCCGCGGCCTCGCGGCGGATGCGCTCGGCTTCCGCGCGGGCGTCGCTGAGCGCCTGCTCGGCCGAGGCGAGCCGCTGCTCGGCCTCGGTGTGCAGCCGGGTCAGCTCGTCGGCGGCCTCGGCCCGGCGGGCCTCTATGGCGCGCTCGCTGTCGTCGCGCAGCTCACGGGCGGCCCGCTCGGCGTCCTCCTTGATCGCCTCGGACTGCTCGACGGCCTCGGCGCGGTGCCGCTCCGCCTCGTTCCGGGTGCGCTCCAGGGTCTCTTCGGCCTGGCGGCGCAGCGTCGTGGCGCGCTCGATGGCCTCGGTGCGGACCTTCTCGCTGTCGGTCGTGGCCGCCGTACGCAGCTCGTCCGCGTCGGCCTTCGCCTTCGCCAGCAGCTCCTCGGCGGTCTTGGCCGCCTCCTCGATCTGCTGGACGGCCTCACGCCGGGCCTCGGAGCGGATGCGCTCGCCCTCGGCGACCGCGTCGGCGCGCAGCTGCTCGGCGTCGCCGCGCAGCCGGCGCGCCTCCTCCTGGAGCTCGACCGTCTTGGCGCGGTACTCCTTGGTGTCGTCCTTCGCCGTGCCCTTGAGCTGCTCGGCGATGTCGTGCGCCTCGGCGCGCAGCCGGTCCGCCTCGGTCTCCGCCTCACGGCGGATGCGCTCGGCCTCCTCGGTCGCGGCCTTGGTGGTCGACTTGGCTTCCTCGGACGCCTTGTTCAGGACGTCCTCGGCCGTCCGGGCCGCCTTGGTGAGCTGGGACGCGGTCTCTTCGGCGGTCAGGCTGCGGGCCTTGTCCGCCGCCTCCGTGAGGATCTTCTCCGCCTCGGCCTTGGCGTCCGCGACCACTTCCTCGGCCGAGGCCTTGGTGGTCTCGGCCTCCTTGGTGGCCTCGCTGACCAGCCGGGCGACCTGCTCCTTCGCGGTACGGGTGCGCTGCTCGTTGGCCGACTCCGCGCTCGCCAGCGCCTTGGCCGCGGCTTCCTTGGCCTCGGTGAGCACCTTGTCGGCCTCGGCCCGCGCCTCGCGCAGCGCCGCGTCGGCCTCCGTCATGCGCTGCTCGGCGGTCCGGCTCAGCTCGGAGGCCTGCCGGCGGGCGGCGTCCGACTCGGTCGCCGTGGAACTGCGCAGCTGCTCGGCGTGGTCCGTGGCCTCCTGGGCCTGCGTGGACGCGGCGTTCAGCAGCCGCTCGGCGTCCGTGCGGGCCCGGCGCAGCAGCGCCTCCGCCTCCGCGCGGGCCGACTCGGCGTCGGTGTTGAGCCGCTGCCGGGCCTCGGCGGCGATCCGCTCGGCCTCGGCGCGGGCGGCGGCCAGCGCCTGCTCGGCCTCGGCCCGCGACTCCTCCACGAGCCGGCGGGCCTGCTGCTCGGAGCGGGCCCGCAGCTGCTCGGCCCACGCCACGTTCTCGTTGACGTGCGACTCGACGGTCTGCCGGCGCTCGGCCAGCTCCTGGTCGAGCTGCTGGCGGCGGGTGACCGCCTCCGTGTGCAGCTCCGCCTGGAGCCGGGCCGCCTGCTCGGCGTGTTCCTGAAGGATCCGCTGCGTCTGCGCGCGGGCCTGGCTCAGCTCGCGCTCGGCGTCGGCGCGCAGCTGATCGGCCTGGATCTGGGCGTTACGGAGCAACTGCTCGGCCTGATAGCCGAGGTCGGCGCTCTCATAAGCAGGCCGGGACGCGAGCGTGCGCCGCGCCTCGTGCAGCTTGGCGCGCAGTACCTCGACCTGGTAGCCGAGATCCTCGGCGTGCTGGATCGCCTTTTCCCGCTCGGTCTTGAGCCGATCCATCTCGGCCTCGAACCGAGTGAGATGGTCGACGTCAGCCGCCGGCTCTCGCTCCTGGCTTTCGTAGCCCCGCACTGCGCGGTCCCATCCGTCCCCTGGTCGCAAGTCTCTCCAAACGAGCTCCGTCCATCCGCCGAACGGGGCCCCCGGGGAATGGTGTCAGATCAACGGCGGAGCACGGGCTGCTGCCCCGACGCTCGTCCCCCGAAACCGGACCCCGGCCTGGGATCCTGCCCTCGGACAGGACCCGGTTCCCGCCGTAAGGCAGGAACCGGTCGCCCTGGTTGAGCGGCGACCGCCCCCAACCCTACCGGCCCATATGTACGGGAGTCAGTGCTCAGGTGACTCAACAGCCGCCGAAGTGACCAGTTCTGTCAGTACTCCGTGGCAATCCTTTGGATGCAGGAACGTGATCCGGGACCCCATGGAGCCCCGCCGGGGCTCGTCATACAGGACGCGTACGCCCTTTTCCCTGATGTCGGCGGCGTCCGCGTCCACATCCGCCGTACCGAAAGCAATGTGGTGAACGCCCTCTCCGTTCTTCGCCAGCCACTTCCCGACGGCGGAGTCCTCGCGGGTGGGTTCCAGGAGCTGGAGGTAGGAAGCGCCCCCGTCGTCCGTGTTGTTGATCTTGAGCATGGCCTCGCGCACGCCCTGCTCTTCGTTGACCTCGGAGTGGAACACCTCGAAGCCGTATGTGGCCCGGTAGAACTCGACGGTCCTGTCGAGGTCGAAACAGGCGATCCCGATGTGGTCGATTCGCGTCAGCATGGAGTCAGTGCAGCGCTCCGGGAGGTGGTTACGCAACGTGCGCGCGATCACACTCCACGCCGGATGACGGGTGGCCTACCGCTCAGTACATTCAAGTAAACCCTCGTTCACTCCTCGGCTGTGCAGGCCGGTAAGGGGATCGCACCTCATGTCTGGAACGAACAGCACGACCTCGGTGATCGTCGCGGGTGCACGCACCCCGATGGGCCGTTTGCTCGGCTCGCTGAAGTCCTTCTCCGGAGCCGACCTCGGCGGCTTCGCGATCAAGTCCGCCCTCGACCGTGCGGGGATCGGCGGCGACCAGGTGCAGTACGTGATCATGGGCCAGGTGCTGCAGGCCGGGGCGGGGCAGATCCCGGCACGCCAGGCCGCGGTCAAGGCGGGCATTCCGATGAGCGTCCCGGCGCTCACGATCAACAAGGTGTGTCTGTCCGGGCTCGACGCGATCGCGCTCGCGGACCAGCTGATCCGCGCCGGTGAGTTCGATGTCGTCGTCGCCGGTGGTCAGGAGTCCATGACCAACGCCCCGCATCTGCTGCCGAAGTCCCGTGAGGGCTACAAGTACGGCGCGGTCCAGATGATCGACGCCATGGCGTACGACGGTCTGACGGACGCCTTCGAGAACATCGCCATGGGCGAGTCCACGGAGAAGCACAACACGCGGCTCGGGATCGGCCGCGCGGACCAGGACGCCGTGGCCGCCCTGTCGCACCAGCGGGCCGCCGCCGCGCAGAAGAACGGGATCTTCGAGGCCGAGATCACGCCCGTGGAGATTCCGCAGCGGCGCGGTGAGCCGGTGGTCTTCAGCCAGGACGAGGGCATCCGCGGCGAGACGACGGCCGAGTCGCTCGGCAAGCTGCGGCCCGCCTTCACCAAGGACGGCACGATCACGGCCGGTTCCTCCTCGCAGATCTCGGACGGTGCGGCGGCCGTGGTCGTGATGAGCAAGGCCAAGGCGCAGGAGCTCGGCCTGGAGTGGATCGCGGAGATCGGCGCCCACGGGAATGTGGCGGGACCGGACAACTCTTTGCAGTCGCAGCCGTCCAACGCGATCCAGCACGCGCTGAAGAAGGAGGGTCTCGCGGTCGACGATCTTGATCTGATCGAGATCAACGAAGCCTTCGCCGCGGTCGCGGTGCAGTCGATGAAGGACCTCGGGGTGTCCACCGAAAAGGTGAACGTCAACGGGGGCGCGATCGCCCTGGGACACCCGATCGGCATGTCCGGTGCCCGGCTCGTGCTGCACCTGGCGCTGGAGCTGAAGCGGCGGGGCGGCGGCGTGGGCGCGGCGGCGCTGTGCGGTGGCGGCGGGCAGGGTGACGCGCTGATCGTGCGGGTACCCAAGGTCTGACACGTCTGACACGTCTGCCCTTTCTGTACGACCTCTGTACGACCTCTGTACGACGCTGAACGGAGCTGTGATGCAGGACGTCTCCTCGCTGGTGGCCCAGGCCAGGGAAGGTCGGCCGCGGGCCGTGGCCCGGCTGATCTCCCTGGTGGAGGGGGCGTCCCCGCAGCTCCGGGAGGTCATGGAGGCCCTGGCGCCGCTGACGGGCAACGCCTACGTGGTGGGCCTGACGGGGTCGCCGGGCGTCGGCAAGTCGACGTCCACGTCCGCGCTGGTGACGGCGTACCGGAAGGCCGGGAAGCGGGTCGGGGTGCTGGCCGTCGACCCGTCCTCCCCGTTCTCCGGGGGCGCGCTGCTCGGGGACCGGGTCCGGATGTCGGAGCACGCGTCGGACCCGGGTGTCTACATCCGCTCGATGGCGACGCGCGGACACCTGGGCGGTCTCGCCTGGGCGGCTCCGCAGGCGATCCGGGTGCTGGACGCGGCGGGCTGTGACGTGATCCTGGTGGAGACGGTGGGCGTCGGGCAGTCGGAGGTGGAGATCGCCTCACAGGCGGACACGTCGGTGGTGCTGCTCGCCCCCGGGATGGGCGACGGCATCCAGGCGGCGAAGGCCGGAATCCTGGAGATCGGTGACGTGTACGTCGTCAACAAGGCGGACCGGGACGGCGCCGACGCGACGGCACGTGAGCTGAACCACATGCTGGGACTGGGGGAGTCGCGGGGCCCGGGGGACTGGCGCCCGCCGATCGTGAAGACGGTCGCGGCGCGTGGTGAGGGCATCGACGAGGTGGTCGAGGCGCTGGAGAAGCACCGGGCGTGGATGGAGGAGCACGGGGTCCTCACCGAGCGCCGCCTCGCCCGTGCCTCCCAGGAGATCGAGACGATCGCGGTCACGGCTCTGCGCCGGCGCATCGGCGACCTGCACGGCGACCGCCGCCTCAGCGCGCTCGCGGAGCGGATCGTGGCGGGGGAGCTGGACCCCTATCGGGCCGCGGATTCACTGGTGGAGGGCGTGACGGAGGGCTGAGGTGAGGGGCGAGAAGCTCTTCCCCTGGTCAACTCCGAGCGCCCGCTGTTAGGTTGCACCGCATGTTCCTCCTCTTGGCATAGGGCCCGCCCGGTCCCGCGACGGGCAAGCAGCAGTCCGGCTGCGGTCGTCGCGGCACCACGGCGTCCCCTTTCCGCCTCGCTGTCGAGGAACAAGTCCATATGTCTGCGTCATCTGCGCGGCCCTCGTACGCCGCGCTCCTCCGCATCCCCCACGCCCGCCGCACCTTCACGGCCGCCCTCGTCGGCCGGCTGTCGTACGGCGTCGTCTCCCTGGCCATGACGCTCACGGTGGCCCGGGGGACCGGGTCGTACGCCGTGGCCGGCACGGTCATGGCGCTGTTCGGCGCGATGAGCGTGGTCCTGTCGCCCGCCAGGGCGGCCCTGATCGACCGGTACGGCCCCCGCCGTGCCCTGATCCCCATGGCCTCGCTCTACGCCGGCCTGCTCGCGGCCTTCGCGGCGGCGGCCTGGCTGCCGGGAGCGCCGTCGGTGGCACTCGGCGCGCCGGCCGCCGCCGCGGGCGCCTGCACGCCACCTCTAGGCCCCACGATGCGTGCCGTCTGGGGCGAAGTCGTCGAGGACAAACTGCTGTTGCAGCGGGCGTACAGTCTGGACGGCGTCGCGGAGGAGATCCTCTTCGTCTCCGGGCCGCTGCTGGTCGGCGTGGTCGTCCGGTGCGCGCCGCCGGCCGCCGGGGTCGCGCTGAGCGCCCTGCTGGTGTGGGCCGGAACCCTCGCGTTCGCGCTGTCGCCCGTCGTGGCGGGCGTACGGCCGGCCGCGGCGAAGCCGGCGGCGCGCTCCGGGGGCCGGCCCCGGGGTGGGCGCGCGCTCGTGCAGCCCGTCGTCGTCGCGACGGGCGTCGGCCTGTCCCTGGGCGCCGTCGACCTCCTCGTCATGGCCTTCGCCCAGCAGCACCGTCACGGGGACGACGTGGTGGCCTGGGTGCTCGCCGCGCTGTCCCTGGGCAGCGCGCTGGGCGGCCTGCTCAACGGCGCCGTCGACTGGCGTACGTCCGCACGGGTGCGCCTGCCGTTGCAGGCCTGTGGCCTGGGCCTCGCCCTGCTCGCCGCGGGGCTGGCTCCGGCCTCGGCACCCTGGCCCTGGCCGTGGCCTGCGCCGGCTTCTTCGTCGCCCCGGCCCTCACCACGTCCTACCTGATCGCCGATGACGCGGCCCCGCCCGGCCACCGCACCCGGGCGGGCGCCTGGGTCAACACGGCGGTGAACGCCGGGAACGCGGGCGGCGCCGCGGGGGTGGGTCTGCTGGTGGGCCACGTGTCCCCGGCGCTGTGCTTCGCGGTCTCGGGGACGGTGGCCATCGCGGCCGGCCTGCTCTCGGCACGGGGCGCACGCGGGGAGACGACGCGGCGGGAAGCCCCCGGAAATGCGGCAGGAACGACCCGTGCATGACCGCTGCCCCGCACCCCGAAAGGGGGGCGGGGCAGCGGCATGTCGCGGTTCCGCGGCGGGGGCGCGACCGGCCGCCGCAGGCGGGTTCCCGGAACGCTCTCCCCGCGGAGCGCTACGGCTTGCCCCGCTGTGCGCGGAGGTGTTCGGCGACGGGCCGCAGGGTTTTGTGGAGCTCTTCCAGCGCCTCCGGCGAGACGAGGTCGATGAAGTGCCTCCGCACGGACGCCACATGATGCGGCGCCACCTTCCGCATGGTCTCCATGCCGTGCTCGGTGAGGACCGCGAACAGTCCCCGCCGGTCGGACTCGCAGTTTTCGCGGCGTACCAGGTCCGCGTTCTCCATACGGGTGATCTGGTGCGAGAGGCGGCTCTTGGACTGGAGGGTGGCGGCGGCGAGGTCGCTCATTCGCATCCGCACGCCCTCCGACTCGGAGAGATTGACCAGGATCTCGTAGTCGTTCATTGTCAGGCTGAACGGCTGCAGGTCCCTCTCGAGCTGGTACGTCAACAGCCTGTTGACCTCCAGGTGGGTGCGCCAGGCGCACTGCTCCGCATCGGTCAGCCAGCGCGTGGCCGTCTCGGTCTCCATGAATGAAGTCTACCTAAAAGGTTGAAAGGCGAACTAGTGAGGGTGGTGTGACTGTGCGCACGCGTTCGACGTCACACTCCGCAGACTACCGCTCACAGCCCGAAGCGACGCTGGAGGTCCCCCAGCTGTCCGGGAAGACGCGGTGCGCCGGCTTGCTGTCCCTGGTGACCAGGCACCCCGCCACCGCCCGGTACTCCGGGCTCCTGCGGGACCGCCCCCATGGCCTGCTCGGCCATGAGTGTCTCCGTGGACTGGAGCAGCACGGTGCCGGCCCCCACGAACTCGAACTGGTGCTCCTCCCCGGAGGCCCCGCCCAGGCCTGTCATCGCACGTAGACCGCCCATGACGCCCGTCATGTACCCGTGGTCGTAGTGATGGCACGGCGAGGGGCAGTCGGCCCAGCCGACCAGCGCCTGCGGGTCCACCCGGATCGGCGGTTCCATGAACACCACCGGACCGTTGGACGCGGCCACGAACTTGCCGGTTCCGATCAGCGTCAGAAAGCCCGGCACGATCGACTGCTTGAGCGCGAGACTTGGCTGAAAAGCGAGCAGGTTGCCGGAGCGAATGGTCAGATTGCCGTCGTCCAGGTCGTACGAATTCACATCGAAGGCCCGGTCGGCGAGCAGCATCTTGCCGGAGCCCTCCGCCACGACCCAGTCGCTCGCGTGCAGTGGCGAATGGAACGACGTACGGACGAGCCGGTCGAGCCGGCCGTGTCCGATGCCGTTGAAATCGATCGAGCCGTAGTGGGCGATCATCTTGCCCTTCTGCAGGAACCACTGGCTCCCCTTGAGCTCCACGCAGAAGGTGTACTTGTTGACGTTGTCGTCGACCGGCAGCGTCATCGGGTCGTGGATCACCGGGCCCGCGGCCCCGTACGCGCTCACAGCTTCTCCTCCGACGCCTGGACGTACACCGCACCACTGCCGCTCAGCTCCAGCTGGAACGCCTCGCCCGAGCCGCGGCCCACCATGTCGCGCCAGCCGAGCGCCGTGGACAGCTTGTTGCGTACGTCGCCGTGGTGCGCCACGTACGCCTGGGGGTCGACATGGACCGGGCGCTGCGGGGTGATCGGCACCTCGATGACCCCGCCGTGGGCCATCACGGCGACCGCGCCATGACCCTTGAGCGTGGTCGTGAACAGCCCCTGGCCCGTCACCTGGCCCCGGACCATGCCCATGACCCCGCCCTGCGAGCCCATGAACATCGTGCCCTGCTGAAGGGTGCCGTCGAAGGCGAGCAGCCGGTCCGCCTCGACGTACAAGGTGTCGCCCGTGAGGTTGATCACCTCGATGTGATGGCCGCCGTGCCCGAAGAACACCGTGCCGCTGCCCTCCACCGTCATCAGCGGAGTGGCCTCGCCCGCCATGCGGCGGCCGAGCATCGACATCACACCGCCCTGGCCGCCCTGGACGTTGGGCGTGAAGGACACCTCGCCCTTGTAGGCGAGCATCGCGCCGCGCTGACTGAACAGCCGCTGGCCCGGGGCGACGGTGGCCTCGATCATCTTGGAGTTGATCTCGCGGAAGGGCATGTCACACATCCCCCGCGATCGTGTTGCGCTCGCTGGGCTGTACGTAGACCAGCCCGTCACCCTCGAAGCGGATCTGGAAGGCCTCGCCGCCGCCCTCACCCATGAACGTGCGGAACGTCACACCGGACTGGAAGGACTGCCGCACGTTCCCCTGGTGCGCGATGTACGCCCCGGGGTCGACCGTCAGGGGGTACTGCGAGCTCACGCGCAGCACCACCGCGGGGCCGTCCGACATGATCGCCGCCTGGCCGTGCCCCTCGACGGTCGTCGTGAACAGGCCGTTGCCCTGCGACGCGCCGCGCAGGCCGGTGAAGGACGTACCCGTCCGCAGCCCGGCGTCGGTCGCGAGCAGATTGCTCGACTCGACGTACAGCTTGTCCCCCTGAAGGCTCACCAGGTTGATCTCGGAAGCCCGGTCCGCGAACCAGCAGGTCCCCTGCCCCTTCACCTCCATCAATGTCATCTGCTCGCCGGTGAGCCGCCGGGTCACCATCCCCCGGATCCCCTCACCGCCCCCGCTCAGTTTCTTGAACGCCATCTGGCCGTCGTAGGCGACCATCGACCCGTTCTTCGCCTTCACGGCGTCCCCGGTCATGTCGACGGCCAGCACCTTGCTGCCTTGAAGTCGGAACATCGCCACGGTGTGAAGGTAACCGCAGCGGGGTGCCGCCGACAGGTCCTATGTGGGGACAAGGACCGTGAGAAGGCCCTGAAGCGAGGGGCGACGGGGAGGGTGTCAGAATGGGTGCGGCCTTGTGCGCTCGTTCACAAGGTGATCACCGGTGCCCCGACGACGAAGGTTTCCTGCCCGTGGACGTCAAGACCGCAGCCGCACTCCACCGACTCAGGCTCATCTCGCTGCCCGAGGCCATCTCGTTCCCGATCCTGCTGGTCTGCTCGGTGCTGAAGCGGACGACCGAGTTCGACGCTGTCTTCCCGATGGGCCTGATCCACGGCCTGCTGTTCACCTTCTACGTGATCTTCTGGGCGGACGCCTGGAACCGCGCCAAGTGGTCCAAGAAGAAGGCCGCCGGCTACTTCCTGCTGGCGATCCCGCCCTTCGGCGGCCTTTTCGCCGAGCGCAAGCTCAAGCGCGAGGCCGAGGACGCGGTCATCGCCTCCCGCGCCCGCCGGGAAGGGACGGTGAACGCATGATCGTCGCTTTCTCCGTCACCCCCCTCGGCGTCGGCGTCGACGTGGGGGAGTACGTCGCGGACGCCGTCCGGGTCGTGCGCGAGTCGGGCCTGCCCCACCGCACCGACGCGATGTTCACGTCGGTCGAGGGCGAGTGGGACGAGGTCATGGCCGTCGTCAAGCGCGCCGTCGCCGTGGTGGAGGAGCGAGCGCCGCGTGTCTCCCTCGTCCTGAAGGCGGACATCCGCCCGGGCGTGTCGGACGGCCTCACCTCCAAGGTGGAAACGGTGGAGCGCCACCTGTCCGCATAGGCCCAGAGGCACCCCTTCTGCGCGGAACCCCGGTCCTCCTGGGCCGGGGTTCTCTTGCGCCCGACTGTTTGAGCAGTCGCTCAAACAGCTGTATCTTCAGGGCCAGGCATTTGAGCACTCGCTCAAAAGAAGCCGCGCAGTAGCCACTGACCTGGGGGATTCCGGATGGGGCTCTACATAGAGACACGCATACGACGCGACCTGGACGACCTCTGGACCCACACCCAGGACCCCGCGCGCCACCAGCGCTGGGACCTGCGGTTCACCGAGATCGACTACCTCGCGCGCGGGGAGGGCGAGCCGCAGCGCTTCCGGTACGCGACCCGCGTACTGCCGTTCCTGACGATCGCCGGAACCGGCGTGTCCGCCGGTGAGAAGGAGCGCCCGGACGGCACCCGCACCTCCGCCCTGCGCTTCGCCTCCCCGCACCCCCTCTCCCTGCTCGCCGAGGGAAGCGGCTACTGGCGCTACGTTCCCGACGGGGACGGGATCCGCTTCCTCACGGGCTACGACTACCGCCCGCGATGGGGCCTGGTCGGAGTCGCCACCGACCGCCTGCTGTTCCGCCCCCTGATGGGCTGGGCCACGGCCTGGTCCTTCGACCGCCTGCGCCTCTGGCTGGAGCGCGGCATCACACCGGAGCGGGCGCTGCGCCGCTGGGCCGCCGAACTGGCCCTGCGTGTCCTGGTGATCGCCGCGGGCTGCACGGGCTTCGGCTTCGGCCGGCTCCTCCTGCTCACCGGCCCCTTCGCGCCGATGCTCTGCTACGCGATGCCGCTGCTGGCGAGCGTGGCCGTAGCGCTGGCCCTGTTCCTGCCGCCCGCGCCCGGCACCCCGGCCGCCCGCCGCTGTCTGCGCACCCCGCCCACCCGCACGCGCGCACCCCGCCTTCTCGCCACCCTGGAGCGGCAGTCATGACGTCGATCTTCCGTACGGTGATGGGCGCGGACTTCGACCGCCTCCACCCCGAACTGCGGCGCCGCTTCTCGGTGGGCCTCACGAGCGGCGAGGCCTGCACCGGGCGGGGCGTCATGGAGCGCATCTGGCACGGCGGGCGCTTCGTGAAGCCGTTCCTGGCCCTCGGCGGCACTCGCAACATCCTGGTCCCGCGCGCGGGCCGGCGGATCCCGTTCACCATCGAGAACGTGCCGTACAAGGACACCTTCGGCCGTGAGACGGTGACGTTCGTGCGCACCTTCGACCTCCCCGGCGGCCCCCGCCGCTTCGACGCCCAGATGGTGCTGAGCCCCAAGGGCGACCGCGTCCTCGACTACCTCGGCACGCACCAGCACCTCGCCAGCGACCTGCACTTCCGCGCCGAGCCCGACGGTTCGCTGCTGATCCGCTCGGGCGAACACCGCTTCCGCGAGGGGCCGGTCGACGTCCGGGTCCCCGAACTCATCGGCGGCGAGGCTCAGGTACGCGAGTCCTTCGACGACCGGACGGGCCGCTTCCGTATCCAGGTCCGGGTCGTGAACCGGTACGTCGGCCCGCTCTTCGGCTACGAGGGGTCGTTCGAGGCCGACTACACGGACATCCGCACCTGTGGCGTGCGCCCCGGCCTGCGTCCCGTCCGCGAGGAGCGGCGGGCGTGAGCGAGACGACGAAGACGAAGCTCCTCGAAGGAGCGCTGCGGGCGCTCTCCGAGCAGGGGATCGCCAAGACGTCCGCCCGTGCGATCGCCGCGGCCGCCGGAGTCAACCAGGCGCTCGTCTTCTACCACTTCGGATCGGTGGACGAACTGCTGGCCGCGGCCTGCCGGCACGGCGCAGAGCAGGTGGTGGCGCGCTACCGGGCACGGCTGGACGAGGTCGCCACCCTGGCCGAGCTCCTCGCGCTGGGCCGCGAGCTGCACGAGCAGGAGAAGGCCGAGGGCCATGTGGCGATGCTCGGCCAGCTGCTCGCCGGCGCCCAGACGCAGCCACGCCTCGCACCCGCGACGGCGGCCGGCCTCGACCTCTGGATCGCGGAGATCGAGAAGGTGCTGACCCGCGTCCTGACCCCGACCCCGCTGGGCGAGTTCGCCGACCCGGCGGGGCTGGCGCGGGCGGTGGCGGCGTCGTTCGTGGGGATCGAGCTGTACGAGGGGGTGGACGCGGAAGGGGCCGGGGCCGCCCTCGCGGCACTGGACCAATTGGCACTCCTGCTGACGGCGTTGGAGGACCTGGGCCCGGTCGCCCAGCGCGCGGTCCGCCACACCCTGCGCCGGGCCACCCGCGGCTGACCCCGCGCACCGGCGCCGGGGCTGGAACCCTCCGGCCGCCTCACCACTCCGGCCGCTTCACCATTCCGGCCTCGGCCACCCCGGCCGAACTCGAAATAGACGAAGCCGGATTTATGGCCCCGGCCCTCCTGAACAGAGGGGTCATGACGCCCTTTCAGGCTCCGGATTGGGCCATTCGCGCCCGACGTGCAGTAAACGGGTGACCACACATGGCGGGTCGGATTGATGGACCATAACTTCGACCCATGAACAAAAAAGATTTCGCATACCTCGGTTGCGCCGCAATCGTGGTGGCGTCGGGACTGAGCTGTATCCCGGCGGCCAATGCCGCGACTGCTCATGTCGTGCATCCGGGGGAATCGATCCAGAAAGCGGTCGATGCCGCGCAGTCGGGCGACACCATTGTCATCTCGCCCGGCACCTACCATCAGAGCGTCCTCGTCACGAAGTCCGGTCTGACCATCCGCGGGGCGGGGGAGCGGACCGTGCTGATGCCGGCGGCGACCAGGGCCGCCGACAAGTGCGCGGCCGCCGGCAACGGGATCTGCGTCGAGGGCACGTCCGCCCACCCCGTCACGCGTACCAGCGTCCGCTCGCTCACGCTGACCGGCTACAAGAAGAACGGCCTGTGGGCGTCCAACACCGACAAGCTGACCGTGCGGGACGTGGCCGCAGACAAGAACAAGAACTGGGGCATCGCCATCGAGCGGTCCGTCCGGAGCGTGCTCGAGGAAAACGTCGCCCGGGGAAACGCCGAGTCGGGCGTGTTCCTCTCCAACACGGTGGACACCGAGGCCGGCGCCACGGACACGCGGGGCACCGTCGTCCGCCACAACAGGCTGGAGGGCAACCGGATCGGACTCACCGTCAGGCGTCTGCGGAATGTCACCGTCGAGGAGAACGAACTCAGCGCGAACTGCAGCGGGCTGTTCGCCGTAGGCGACGAGGGCAAGCCGCACGCCGGAGCCCTGGCCATTCGGGGCAATGGCGTCCACGAGAACAACAAATACTGCGCGAAGACGGCTCGGCTGCCCTACATCCAGGGGTCCGGAATTGTTCTCACCGGTACCGAGGACACGGTCGTGGAGTACAACGACATCCGAGACAACGTGGGCAAGTCCGTGTTCTCCGGCGGAGTGGTGCTGTACAAGAGCTTCGTCGGCACGCCGAACAAGCGCAATGTCATCCGGGACAACGTGCTGTCGGGTAATTCGACGGCCGACCTGGCCAACCGGGACACCGGCACCGGCAACAAGTTCGAGCACAACTCGTGTCAGCGCTCCGAACCCGCGGGCATGTGCTGACCGGCCGGCCCGCCTGTCTGCTCGACCAAGCGAATCGAGACGGTAAATGACCACAGTGAGTCCCGCCCCCCAGCCGGCCCCGGCCATGCAGCTGAGGGAGCTCGTCTTCGGGGCGGCGTGCGCCGCGGCCGTCCGGGCGGCGGCCAAGCTCGGCGTCGCCGACGCGCTCGGCGAGAAGCCCGCCACCGCGGAAGAACTCGCGGCCGTGCTGGGCACCGAGCCGCGGCCCCTGCTGAGGCTGCTCCGGGCCCTGTCCTGCTACGGCATCTTCGCGCAGAACGACGACGGACGGTTCGTCCACACCAGCATGTCCCGGCTGCTGCGCGAAGACGATCCGCACAGCCTTCGGTACATCTCCCTCTGGTGCACCGAACCCTGGACCTGGGACGCCTGGCCGCGGCTCGACGAGGCGGTGCGGTCGGGCGGCAGCGTCTTCCACGAGCTGTACGGCAAGGGGTTCTTCGACTACCTGCACGAGGACGCGCACGACTCCGCCCAGGTCTTCAACCAGGCCATGACCACGTCCAGCGAGCAGTCGGCGCGGGACGTCGCGGAGCTCCTCGACCTGACCGGCGTGTCGACGGTCGCCGACATCGGCGGCGGCCAGGGACATGTGCTCGCCAGCCTGCTGGAGAAGCACCCGGACATCCGGGGAACCCTGCTCGACCTGCCCCGCGTGGTGGAGAAGGCGGACCCCCGGCTGCGTGACGGCGGCCCGCTCGCCGCGCGGGCCCGGATCGTCGGCGCGGACTGCCGCGAGGAGATCCCGGTCGAGGCCGACCTGTACATCATCAAGAACATCCTGGAATGGGACGACGACAGCACCCGCAGAACCCTGCGGAACGTGATGACGAAGGCCCGCCCCGGAGCCAGGGTCGTCATCATCGAGAACCTCGTCGACGACACCCCGTCGATGAAGTTCACCACGTCCATGGACCTGATGCTGCTCCTCAACGTCGGAGGAGCCAAGCACACCAAGGAAAGCCTGGTCACCCGCATGACGGAGGCCGGTCTGACCGTCGGTGAGATCCGGCCGGTCAACGCGTACCTGCACGCGTTCGAATGCACCGTACCTGCCTGACCCGACCTGACACGTGACCCTGACACGTGACAAGGGCCCGCCCCCGGCTGATGCCGGGGGCGGGCCCTTGTCACGTGTCAGGCCTATCAGGCCCTCAGCTCTCGCGTTCCCAGCGGTAGAACTCCTGGGCCATCGCGTCCTTCGGGCTGCGCCACGTCGTCGGGTCGTACGCGCTCACGTAGGTGGAGAGCCTGTCGCTGATGTCCCGGAAGGCCGGGTGGCCGGCCACCTCGGCGATCGCGGGGCCGGGCGGCCGGTCCGCCTCCACCAGGTGCATGTACACGTCGTTGAACTGGAACAGGGTGCGGCGGGTGACGCCCACGAGGTGCGGCAGTTCGCCGCTGTCGGACTCCGCGAACACCTTCGCGATGTCCGGGGCCGAACCCGGCGCCATCCGGGCCACGATCAGGGCTTGGTGCATGGGGGAACTTCCTTTCGTCGGCGCCAAGCCGGGCGGACCGCCCGAAGGGGGCGGTCCGCGGCCGGTCCGGCGTCGGGGATCAGTCGGTGGTGACGGAAGCGGTCCTGCGCTCGCGGGCGTGCTGTTCGACCTTGTCCCGGATGAGTTCCATCTGGACGACCGAGTTGCGGTTGATGTTGTCGGTCATCCAGGCGTCGTCGACGGGAGCTTCGGGCTTCATCGCGAAGTCCTGCGTCCAGTGCATCCTGGTGCCGTCGGGGGTCTGCGAGTACACCCACCTGATGTTCATGTACTCGAAGGGGCCGGTCTCGACGCGGCGGGCCGTGACCGTCAGCTTCTCCCGGTCGGGCGTCCGTTCCGAGACCCAGCTCCAGACCTTGCCGTTCTCGTCCGGGTGCATGGTGAGGCGGAAGGTGGTCGTGCCGTTCTCCCGGCTCAGGACATCGACGGACGCGTACTCGCTGAACAGCTGCGGCCAGCTCTCGATGTCGTTGGTCATGTCCCAGACGAGGTCCAGGGGGGCGGCGATGATGATGTCGTTCTCGGTGTGTCCAGACACATCAGGCTCCAGCGACGATGTTGTTGTTGACGAGGTCGAGGAACTCGCGCGGGTTCCGGCAGCGCTCCGCGTCGGGGGGAAGCACCGCGCCGTGGCCGTTCTCCAGCTCCCCGACGATGCCCAGCAGGCCGAGCGAGTCGAGCCCGAACTCGGCGAAGCCGGAGTCGAGCCGGTCCTCCAGCTCCTTCACGTCCACCGTGACGCCGGCCGCCTTCTTCATCAGAGCGGCCAGCTCCTGGACGGTCAGTTGGTTGTCCATCTCTTTCTCCTTCTCATGAGAGGGCATGAGCGCCGTGCCGCAGCACCAGCGCTGCGTTCGAGCCCATGAGTCCCCGGCTGAGGACCAGCGCCGTGCGCAGCTCGGCGGGGCGAGCGCTCCCGGTCACCAGGTCGAGGTCGTAGCAGGGGTCGAAGACGTTCGGGGTGGGCGGTACGAGACCGTGTTCCATGGCGAGCACCGCCGCCGCCACGTCCAGCACCGGCGCTCCGCAGTACGCCCGGCCGATGCCGGTCTTGGGTGCCGTCACCGGCACGCGCCGGCCCTGTGCGCCCAGGACGTCGGCGATCGCCAGCGCCTCGGCACGGTCGGCCTCCGGTACGCCGAACGCGTCCGCGAACACGACGTCGATCTCCTCGGGCGCGCACCGGGCCTCGTTCAGCGCGTCGCGTATCGCGTGCGCCAGACCCTCCCGGGACTGCGCCCAGCAGGACGCGCCGGTGAACGTCGCACCGTGCCCGGCGACGAAGGCCCGGATCGCGGCCTCCCGGCCCCGTGCGACCGTCTCCTCCTCGACGACGAGCATGGCGCCCCCCTCGGCGGGCACGAATCCGCAGGCAGCGCCGGTGAAGGGCCGGTAGGCGCAGGCCGGGTCGTCGCTGGTGCTGAGGTCCTCGTAGCCGAGCTGGCAGACCATCGAATACGGAGCCAGCGGAGCCTCGGCGGCACCGGCCACGACCACGTCGGTGCCGCGCCGGACGGCTCGGGCGGCGTGCGCCAGGGCGTCCAGACCGCCGGCCTCGTCGCTGGCCACGACGCCGCACGGTCCCTTGAAGCCGCCCCTGATGGAGATCTGGCCGGTGCTGGCCGCGTAGAACCAGGCGATGGACTGGTACGGGCCCACGAATCTGGGCCCCTGTCCCCACAGCCGCTGCAGTTCGCGCTGCCCGAACTCGCCGCCGCCGGACCCCGCGGCGGTGACCACGCCGATCCCGAACGGCTCGTCGCCGGTGTAGGTGCGGCCGAGCCGGGCGTCCTCCAGGGCGAGGTCGGCGGCGGCCATCGCGAAGTGGGTGAACCGGTCGGTCTGGACGAGGAACCGCTCCTCGATCAGCGCCACCGGGTCGAATCCGCGGACCTCGCCGGCGATCCGCAGGGGCAGATGGTCGCACCCCTCGCGGGTCACCCGGTCCAGTACACAGAGGCCCTTCTCGGTGGACTTCCAGAAGGTCTCGGTGCTCAGTCCGTTGGGGGCGACGACGCCTATGCCGGTGATGGCGGCACGCCGTTTTTGCTGCGGCTTCATCAGGTCCTCCCATCTGGGCGGGTCAGCACCACCGCGGACTGGAAGCCGCCGAAGCCACTGCCGACGGACAACACGTTGCGGAGTTTGACCTGCCGTGCGGTGCGCGGCACGTAGTCGAGGTCGCACTCGGGGTCCGGGGTCGTGTAGTTCGCCGTGGGCGGCACGACCTGATGGACGAGAGCCAGGACGCAGGCCAGGACCTCGATCGCACCGATGGCGCCCAGGGAGTGGCCCACCATCGACTTGATCGAACTCATCGGCGTCCGGTACGCGTGGTCGCCCAGGGACCGTTTCACGGCGGCTGTCTCGTGCCGGTCGTTCTGCTGGGTGCCGGAGCCGTGGGCGTTGACGTAGTCGATGTCGGAGCCGTCCAACCGGGCGTGCGCGAGGGCGCCGTCGATCGCACGCGCCATCTCCAGACCCTCACGGGTGAGGCCGGTCATGTGGTAGGCGTTGCCGAAGGTGGCATAGCCGCCGATCTCGCAGTACACACGTGCGCCACGGGCCCGCGCGTGTTCGAGCTCCTCCAGGATCAGGACGGCTCCGCCCTCGCCCATGACGAACCCGTTGCGGTGCTTGTCGAACGGCTTGGACGCGTGCTCGGGGTCGTCGTTGTTCGGGGAGGTCGCCTTGATGGCGTCGAAGCACGCCATCGTGATGGGTGAGATCGGCGAGTCCGAAGCGCCCGCTATGCACACGTCGACCCGTCCCTCCTGTACGGCGTGGAAGGCGTAGCCGATCGCGTCGAGGCCGGAGGTGCAGCCCGTGGAGACGGTCTGCACCGGGCCGTGGGCACCGAACTGTTCGGCCACCTCGGAGGCGAGGGTGCTGGGTGAGAACGCGCGGTGCAGATGGGGGTCGGCCAGGCGGTGGTCGACATCCCACCGCCGGCCGGTCTCGCTCACCGCGACATAGTCGTGTTCGAGGCGCGTGGTGCCACCGACGGCGGTGCCCAGGGACACCCCGATGCGCCAGGGGTCTTCCTTCTCCGGGCCGAGTCCCGCGTCGCCCACCGCCTCCCTGGCGGCGACCATGGCGAACTGGACATAGCGGTCGGCGCGCTCAGCGGCCGCCGCGTCGATTCCGTGGGCGGCCGGGTCGAAGTCGCACTCGGCCGCGATACGCGAACGCAGACCTTCCGGGTTGAAGAGCGTGATGCCCCTCGTCGCGGTGCGGCCGTTCGCCAGGAGGTCCCAGAACGCCGGGACGCCCACACCGCCCGGGGCGACGATGCCGACGCCGGTGACCGCCACGCGCCGGGTCATGACACGGCCTCGGTTCGCTGTGGTGTCATCGCCTGTCCGGCTCCCTCCAGGCCGTCGGTCTCCTCGGTGTCGACGTGGCCGAGCTTGGGGCGCGGCGCCAGCGGGCCCAGGTGGAAGACCATGCGGGCCTCCACGTCGCCCACGTTGCGGAAGCGGTGCCGCATGTTGATGGGAATCAGCAGGCCCTGGTCGGGCTGGATCGGGTGCGTCTCGCCGTCCAGGTCGACTTCGAGCCGACCGCTCACGACGTAGACGAACTCCTCGGAGTACGGGTGGTAGTGCTCGCCGATGCGTTCGCCGGGCTGCACGATGGCGAGGCCCATGAAGCCGCTCTTGGCGCCCACCGCGGTGGGCGTGAGCATGGCGCGCAGATCACCTCCGCGCCTGGTGTTGGGCTCGGTCTCGCTGAGGTCCACGATGCGTGGGCGGGGCGTGGTCATGTGCGGTTCCTCCAGTTGATGTGTGCCGACGGCGTAGTGCGCGTCCGGCCGCGGACCGGGCCGGACGCTCCGGTCAGGAGGCTGATGAGCTGCGGTCGGTGATCAGTTGCATGTCGGACCGCTCGAGGAAGCGCGAGATCTCCTTCTCGGTCGTCGGCGCACCGTCGACGCCGAGCGCGTCGGCGTCGAGCAGGCGGGACAGGACCGCGCCGTTGCGGTCGCCCTTGAGACCGAGGGCCAGGACGGGGTCGTCCTCGATGCTGCCCCGCACATCGACCAGACGGACCACGATGTCGTCGCGCTGGAAGATGGTGCTGCAGTGGATGGGGTTGGCGGGGTCGTCGGCCGCCGCCTCGTCCTCGCGGGCGAGCAGCCGGGCCAGGGCCATGCCGGACCCGCTCTTGGCCGGGTAGAACAGCGCGTGCCGCTCCACGTCCGACGGCTCGCCGGTGCCGACCGACACATGGTGCACCGCGGGCAGCGCCGCCCGGGTGAAGAAGACCCGGGCCGATCCCGGATCGCTGAGGTCCCGGTCCTGCTCCAGATAGGGGTTGATGGCCTCCTCGACCGCCATGACCTCGGGCTGCCGGGACACATGGCGCAGGGCGGCCATCAGGTCGCCTTCCACCTCGATGGCGCGTACCACCCGGTTGCCGTGCATGAAGAGCGAGGTGCGGCGCAGTCGGGTGTTCTCGTCGACCTGCGCCTGCGGCGAGGAGTATCCGGCGAGGATCTTGGCGACCATCGGCTCGCTGCCCGGCTTCACGGTGAAGGTGAGGGCGTGGCGCACGACGCCGTCGCCCACCCGTGCCGTCGCCTGGAGGCGGCCCTTCTCCGACTGGGGGAGCGGCGCGGAGATGTTCCCCGTCTCGCGCAGAACGCTGAAGCGCAGGGACCGCGTGTCCCGGACGCAGCTGTGCAGCGGCTGGACCGTCTCGACGTGTTCCTCGCTGTTCACCCACGCCAGGAAGGGCGGGGCGCTCTCCCACTCGCTGGTGATGAGCCACTGCGAGGGATTCTCGATCGACTGGCACAGCTGGTCGCTGATGTGGCCCGGCACGGAGGCCACTTGGTTGCGCAGTTGTTCGTAGGCCTCCAGGAACTGCTTCTGGGCGCCGTCATGGAGGTCCAGCAGCAGGACGACCCGCAGCCGGGAGCCGTCGAACGCGGACTGCGATACACGTTCCGAAGTTGTCATCCAGCACCCATCTCCTTAGGGACAGCCCGGGCGCCAAGCCTTGTGAAGCAGCGTCAGGCGTCGTGGATTCACAGGGCCGATCGCCGGATGCCCGGGTACGCCCCCGGTGTCGGGGACGGCGATCAGCCCGGATCCCGATCGTGGGTCGGCCCGGAGCATCGCGCGAGTCGCGTGAACCACGTGGGTGACCGCACGGGTGAAGCGGGTGAAACCGCACGGGTGAAGCGGGTGGAACAGAGGCTGAACCAGCCGGGTGAATGGGGCGAGCGAACCCCTCCCGTCGGGGCATGGACTCCCTGTAGCCGGGGGTCCATGGAAGCCCTGTAGCCGGGGTCCGCTGCTGGAGGCATTGATGAACGAAGAAGTCGACCACCACGTGCCGGTTCTCATCGTGGGGGGATCCCTGGTGGGTCTGTCCGCCTCGCTGTTCCTCGGCCGGCTCGGCATCCCGCACATGCTGGTCGAGAAACACGCGGGCACCTCGAAGCACCCGCGTGGGCGCGGGAACAACGTGCGCACGATGGAGCTGTTCCGGGTGGCCGGGGCCGAACAAGCGATCCGCAAGGCCGCGTCGACCCTGGCGGACAACCACGGCATCCTGCAGACCTCGTCCCTGACCGACGACGAGGGCGAGTGGCTGTTCAAGGAGATCGACCCGGGTGGCGGCCTGGCCCGCTTCAGCCCGAGCGGATGGTGTCTGTGCAGTCAGAACGACCTGGAGCCGGTGCTGCTGAAGTCCGCCCGCGGCCTCGGGGGCGACATCCGGTTCTCCACCGAGATGCTCTCCTTCGACCAGGACGCGGAGGGCGTCACCGCGCTCATGAAGAACCGGGACACCGGCGCGCACACCACGGTGCGGGCGGAGTACCTCATCGCGGCCGACGGGCCGCGCAGCCCGGTCCGCGAGCGCCTGGGCATCCGCCAGACGGGCCCCGGAGACCTGTTCCACAACGTGAGCATCACCTTCAACTCCCGCGCACTCGCGGACGCGGTGGGCGACCGGCGCTTCATCTGCTGCTACCTGACGAACCCGGAGGCGGACGGCGCGCTCCTGCCCGTGGACAACGTGGAGAAGTGGGTGTTCCACGCTCCCTGGCACCCCGAGCAGGGCGAGACGCTGGAGGACTTCACCGACGAGCGGTGCGTCTCCCACATCCGCCGGGCCGTCGGTGATCTCGACATGGACGTCGAGATCACCGGCAGGGCGCCCTGGCACGCGGCGGAGCGGGTCGCCGAGCGGTACGCGTCGGAACGGGTCTTCCTCGCCGGGGACTCCGCCCACGAGATGTCGCCGACCGGGGCGTTCGGCTCCAACACCGGTATCCAGGACGCACACAACCTCGCCTGGAAGCTCGCCGCCGTACTGAACGGGTGGGCCGGGCCCGGGCTGCTCCAGTCCTACGAGGCCGAGCGTCTCCCAGTGGCGCAGGCGACGAGCGCGCGGGCCTCGGCCCGTTCCGCGGAACACAGCCATCCGGGCTACGCCCCCGCTCCCGGCGCGGGCGGCGGTGGCGGCGGACGTCAGGGCGGTGTCCTCAAGGTGGCCCTGGGCTACCGCTATCCGCGTGGCGCCGTCATCGGCGCCGACCCGGCGGGCCCGGTCGTGCCCGAGCAGATGGCCATGGCCGGCGAACCCGGCAGCCGCGCCCCGCACATGTGGCTCCTGCGCTCCGGCGCCCGCACCTCCACGCTCGATCTGTACGAGCGCTCGTTCGTCCTGCTCAGCGGGGCTGCCGAGGACGCCTGGCACCGGGCGGCGACCAGCGTTGCCGAGCGCCTCGCCGTAAGCCTCGACTCGTACCGCATCGGCAAGGACCCGCACGCCGAGCTCGTCCCCGAGAACGGCACGGACTGGGCCGAACTCCACGGCACGACGCCGCGGGGCGCGGTGCTGGTGCGGCCCGACGGGTATGTGGCGTGGCGGTCCGAGGGCCCGCTGGCCGAACCGGAGGCGACGCTGTACGAGATCATGGCCTCCCTGCTGGACCTGGCCTGAGGGATCGCACACGCCGCCGGCCGCGGGCGCTCGGCGGGCACCGCCGTGGTGGCGGGCTCGTCGAGCGCGGTGAGTACGGCGGTGCCGGCCGCGCCCCCGCGCGCGAGGCGTTCGAGTCTCGCGCGCGGGGGCGCGGGGGCCGGCCCGCCGCGCAACTGCCGGCCGGGGCGGCCGGGCGTACGGACGGGCGGCGACCGAAGGGCGAGACGGGGCTGACCGCGATATGACCGGCCGGTAAGGTCTATTGCCGTGCCGAAGCCCCTCAGTCTCGCCTTCGATCCCATCGCGCGCGCCGACGAACACTGGAAGCAGCGCTGGGGAAACGTGCCGTCCATGGCCGCGATCACCTCGATCATGCGCGCGCACCAGATTCTGCTGGCGGAGGTCGACGCGGTCGTCAAGCCGTACGGGCTGACCTTCGCGCGGTACGAGGCGCTGGTGCTGCTCACCTTCTCCAAGGCGGGCGAGCTGCCGATGTCCAAGATCGGCGAGCGGTTGATGGTGCACCCGACGTCCGTCACCAACACCGTGGACCGGCTGGTGACGTCCGGGCTCGTCGACAAGCGCCCCAACCCGAACGACGGGCGCGGAACCCTCGCCTCGATCACCGACAAGGGCCGCGAGGTCTGCGACGCGGCGACCCGCGACCTGATGGCGATGGACTTCGGGCTCGGTGCCTACGACGGGGAGGAGTGCGCGGAGATCTTCGCGATGCTGCGCCCGCTGCGCATCGCCGCGCACGACTTCGACGAGGAGTAGGACACCGCCGTACGTCCTCGGGGGCGGCGCAAGATCGGCCCAAACCGGCGGTTACGCTCGTACGCATGAAAAAGAGCGTGCTGACCCGCTACCGCGTCCTGGCCTACGTCACCGGCGTGCTGCTGGTCCTGCTGTGTCTCAGCATGATCGCCAAGTACGGCTTCGACGTCGACGGCGCCGCCGACTTCACCCGGGTCGTGGCCATCGCCCACGGATGGCTCTACGTCGTCTACCTCGTTTTCGCCTTCGACCTGGGCGCCAAGGCGAAGTGGCCGGTCGCCAAGCAGCTGTGGGTGCTGCTGGCGGGCACGATCCCGACGGCCGCGTTCTTCGTGGAGCGCAGGATCTCCCGCGAGCTGGAGCCGAGGGTCGCGGACGACGCTCCCGCGGTCGCGAAGGCCTAGTAGCCACCGCCGTACGGGTACACGTACGGCGGTCCCCCATCGACATTTACTAGGACGTCCTAGTAAATTCGTGGGTATGGACGCTGACGCCATCGAGGAAGGCCGCCGACGCTGGCAGGCCCGCTACGACGCCTCACGCAAGCGCGAGGCCGATTTCACCACGCTCTCCGGCGATCCCGTGGAGCCGGCGTACGGGCCCCGGCCCGGGGACGCGTACGAGGGTTTCGAGCGGATCGGCTGGCCGGGTGAGTACCCCTTCACGCGCGGTCTGTATCCGACCGGCTACCGGGGCCGGACCTGGACCATCCGGCAGTTCGCCGGGTTCGGCAACGCCGAGCAGACCAACGAGCGCTACAAGAAGATCCTCGCCAACGGCGGCGGTGGGCTGTCCGTGGCCTTCGACATGCCGACGCTCATGGGGCGCGACTCCGACGACCGCCGCGCGCTCGGCGAGGTCGGGCACTGCGGGGTCGCGATCGACTCGGCGGCCGACATGGAGGTCCTGTTCAAGGACATCCCGCTGGGTGACGTGACGACGTCGATGACGATCAGCGGGCCCGCCGTGCCCGTCTTCTGCATGTACCTGGTCGCGGCCGAGCGGCAGGGCGTCGACCCCTCCGTCCTCAACGGCACCCTCCAGACCGACATCTTCAAGGAGTACATCGCGCAGAAGGAGTGGCTCTTCCAGCCCGAGCCCCATCTGCGGCTCATCGGCGACCTGATGGAGCACTGCGCCTCGAAGATCCCCGCGTACAAGCCGCTGTCCGTCTCCGGGTACCACATCCGGGAGGCCGGTGCCACGGCCGCCCAGGAGCTGGCGTACACCCTCGCCGACGGTTTCGGATACGTGGAGCTGGGGCTGAGCCGCGGCCTGGACGTGGACGTGTTCGCGCCCGGGCTCTCCTTCTTCTTCGACGCGCACGTCGACTTCTTCGAGGAGATCGCCAAGTTCCGTGCGGCGCGGCGCATCTGGGCGCGCTGGCTGCGGGACGTGTACGGGGCGAAGTCGGAGAAGGCGCAGTGGCTGCGCTTCCACACCCAGACCGCGGGCGTCTCGCTCACCGCGCAGCAGCCGTACAACAACGTCGTACGGACGGCCGTGGAGGCCCTCGCCGCGGTGCTCGGCGGGACGAACTCGCTGCACACCAACGCCCTCGACGAGACCCTCGCCCTGCCGTCCGAGCAGGCGGCCGAGATCGCCCTGCGCACCCAGCAGGTGCTGATGGAGGAGACGGGCGTCGCCAACGTGGCCGATCCGCTGGGCGGTTCCTGGTACGTGGAGCAGCTGACCGACCGGATCGAGGCCGACGCCGAGAAGATCTTCGAACAGATCAGGGAGCGCGGGCTGCGGGCCCACCCGGACGGGCGGCACCCGATCGGGCCCATCACCTCCGGCATCCTGCGCGGCATCGAGGACGGCTGGTTCACCGGGGAGATCGCCGAGTCGGCCTTCCAGTACCAGCAGGCGCTGGAGAAGGGCGACAAGCGGGTCGTCGGCGTCAACGTCCACCACGGGTCCGTGACGGGCGACCTGGAGATCCTGCGCGTCAGCCACGAGGTGGAGCGCGAGCAGGTGCGGGTGCTGGGCGAGCGGAAGTCGGGGCGCGACGACACGGCCGTAACCGCGGCCCTGGACGCGATGCTCGCCGCCGCGCGCGACGGGTCGAACATGATCGCCCCGATGCTGGACGCGGTCCGCGCGGAGGCCACGCTGGGCGAGATCTGCGATGTCCTCCGGGAGGAGTGGGGGGTCTACACGGAGCCCGCCGGTTTCTGAGGCGCCACAAGTCGGGCGCCAGAAGTCAGGCGTCACAAGTCAGGCGCCACAAGTCAGGCGCCACAAGTCAGGCGTCAGAAGTCAGGTGTCAGACGTTCAGGCGCCCGGTGCGGGCCCTGTGTGCGGCCCCGCACCGCGCTACGGCCCGTACGGCGTCGTCCTCAGGCGCCGTGCGGGCCGGCTGACGCCCCGGCGAGCCCCAGCAGCAGGATCCGGGTGAAGGACTGGGCCCAGGCCGCGTCCACCGGCTCCGCGCTCACCAGGGTGCGGTGGACCACCGCACCCGCCACCATGTCGAAGATCAGGTCCACGGTGCGGGCCGCCTCCTGTGCGTCCTCCTCGGGCGGCAGCTCCCCGCGGGCCTGGGCGCGGGACCGGCCGGCCAGGACGAGCCGTTTCTGGCGGTCGACGATCGAGGCGCGGATCCGCTCGCGCAGGGCGTCGTCGCGCGTCGACTCGGCGACGGCCGCCATCAGCCCGCTCCGCGCCTCCGGGCGGGCCAGGATCGCCGCGAACTGAAGGACGACTCCCTCGATGTCCGCGGCCAGGCTGCCCAGATCGGGCAGTTCCAGCTCGTCGAAGAGTTCGGCCACGGCGTCCACCACGAGCTCGTTCTTGCCCGCCCAGCGGCGATAGAGCGTCGTCTTTGCAACCCCGGCGCGGGTCGCCACGTCTCCGAGGGTGAGCTTCGACCAGCCGAGTTCGACCAGCGCCTCCCGCGTCGCCGCCAGGATCGCGGCGTCCGCGGCGGCGCTGCGTGGACGCCCCGTACGGGGGGCGGAGGTGCGGCACTGCATGTCGGCGACCATATCCGGCGATCGTGTGAAGTGGTGAGGGAGATCACCGGGGGGTGGGTCACACGGGCCCCCGGGGACAGTTACGCTACGACTCGTAGCGAAAGCTCGTGCGCGGTGACTCGCACGCGAGCGACGACCACTGGCGCCAGGTGGGGACCCGGCGCCGATCATCATGTGCCAAGTCTGGCTTTCACAACGCTTTTCACACGCGGGCGCGGAAGGGGGAGGATGTACTCATGCAGCCACGGAACATGTCCATGAGCGGAGTCGTCGACCTCGCCGCGGTGAAGGCGGCCCAGGAGGCCAAGGCGAAGGCGGAGCAGGCGCGCGCCGAAGCGGCCAGGCAGGGCGGCGGGGGTACAGCCGTCTCTGCTGTGCCTCCATCGAGCCTCGTCATCGACGTAGACGAGGCGGGTTTTGAGCGCGATGTCCTGCAGCGGTCCACCGAGGTCCCGGTCGTCATCGACTTCTGGGCCGAGTGGTGCGAGCCCTGTAAGCAGTTGAGCCCGGTCCTGGAGCGGCTGGCCGTCGAGTACAACGGACGGTTCGTCCTCGCCAAGATCGACGTCGACGCGAACCAGATGCTGATGCAGCAGTTCGGCGTCCAGGGGATTCCGGCCGTGTTCGCGGTCGTCGCCGGGCAGGCGCTGCCCCTCTTCCAGGGTGCGGCGGGCGAGCAGCAGATCCGCGGCACACTCGACCAGCTCGTCGAGGTCGCGGAGCAGCGCTTCGGGCTCACCGGGCTGACCGTCGCCACCGACGCCGAGCCGGGTGCCGCCCAGGAGGCCCCGCCGATTCCGGCCGGCCCCTACGACGCGCTGCTCGAAGCCGCCGTACAGGCCCTGGACGCGGGCGACTTCGGCGGCGCGGTGCAGGCGTACAAGAACGTCCTGAGCGACGATCCGGGCAACACGGAGGCCAGGCTGGGCCTCGCCCAGGCCGAGTTGTTGCAGCGGGTGCAGGACGCGGACCCGCAGCGGGTCCGCGTGGAGGCCGCCGAGAAGCCCGGCGATGCGCAGGCGCAGATCGCGGCCGCCGACCTGGACCTGGTGGGCGGGCATGTCGACGACGCGTTCGGGCGGCTGATCCAGACGGTGCAGCGCACCGCGGGCGACGACCGGGACGCCGTACGGCTGCGGCTTCTTGAGCTCTTCGAGGTCGTCGGCGCCGATGATCCCCGGGTGACGGCGGCCCGCCGGGCGCTGGCCCGGGCGTTGTTCTGACCAGTCGCTAAACGCTGGGAGTCATGGTGGCCGAGTGAAAATTCTGCTGCCGAAGTGACAGTGCGGTCGCGTTTTACCAAATCTTGGTAATCGCGGCCGCTGTTACTTGGAGTAAGTCACGGGCGGGGATCTGTCGGATTCTGTCCATACTTCAACGTATCTGTCAGCTCCCTTTGCGCCACCCAGAGTTGTCGGCCGATATCTGCGGGTCGTTGTTCGGTTATCCGCCCGTTACTAGCGAGTAACGAACCCCCTTGCGGGGGCGGCGAGAATGGACCACGATCGGCGACGCTCGGTCCATTGCCGTACCCCGCCAGCCAGCCGGGTCAACGGGTTTTCCTGGGTCCCCACCGAGCAGGAGACGGCGGCCAGTGGCGCCGGCTCCTGGACAGGGGGGTCTCCGCCGTCCGGTGGAGCCTGTCCGGCAGGTTGTGCGTGATGTGTGTCAGGCGCGACCAGTGGTTGTCGCTCGGGGGTGATCGCCGGTGATTCGGGCGCAGTACGTGCCTCCGAGTACCTGCGCTCTCCTTCCCGAGGACGTAGCACTTCTCCCATCCCTGCCCGGTTGAGCCGCCGTCAGGAGGCAGCCAGGGCCAGGAGATGTACGTCCGAGAAGGAGGAAATATGGAGTCCCAGGTGCGTGGCGGGACCAGATGGAAGCGCTTCGCTGTGGTCATGGTGCCCAGCGTCGCAGCGGCTGCTTGCGTTGGTGTCGGGCTTGCGCAGGGTGCGCTGGCCGCGTCGTTCAGCGTTTCCGGCCAGGAGTTCAAGGTCAGTGCCGATCATCTGCACGGTGATGGCTTCGCCCAGTACGGCGGTATCGACAGTGGCTACACGTCGACCGACGGAAAGACCAAGACGGTCCGTCCGGTCGCGATTTCGTCGTTCGACACGGCCGAGATCACGAAGATGTGCCAGTCGGTCAAGACGGAGATCCCCCTCATAGGGAAGACGATCTACCTCCGTCTGGACGCGGGGCCGGACGACAAGCACAAGGTCGAGGCCGAGAAGCTCTACATCGATGTCGCCCAGCTTGACGCCGACGCGACGTTCAAGAACATCGACATCGGTGTGGCGGTCAAGGACAAGACCAGGGGTCCTGCCGTGAAGAGCGGCGAAAACGCGCTGCCGGGCGGCTTCGCCCAGCAGGCGGAGTCCGCCGACCTCTACGGCGTCGAGCAGACGGCGTGGGCGACCACCGCCGGCACCTTCAAGCTCAGCGGCCTGAAGATGCGTCTCGGTACCGACTCCAAGATGGAGTGCTTCTGACGGCTTGCGCCGTAGGGGCGTCCTTGGACAGCTGAGCTGGCCAGGGGGGCGGGGAAGCCGTCGCTTCTCCGCCCCGAACGCCGCCCCGCCCGGCGCTTTGCGTCGGGCACTCTCACAGACTCAGATCTTCCGGCTTCTCCACGCCTACGGCCGAGCCGGTACGTACTTCCACCGGACCCAGGGAGCTGTTTTCCATGAGTGCCGAGACTTCGGTCCAGAGCGCCGGGAGCTTCACCCGGCTGCGTCTGCGATTCCGTGACTGGCGGGGCAGTCGGCCGTTCTGGGCGGGCCTTTTCACCATGCTCGGCGGGGTGCCGATCGCCTATTTCCCGTACGCCACCCTCAAGCTGGGCACGATGTCGATCGCGATGGCGACCACGGCGGGTGCGGGCTCCCTCATCATCGGCGTCCTGCTGTTCACGCTGGGCCTGACCATGTGGTTCCAGCAGGCCACGCGCATCTTCGCCGGCGTCGCCGCGATCGTCCTCGCTCTGGTGTCCCTCGTGGTCTCCAACATCGGTGGCTTCATCCTGGGCTTCCTGTTCGCGCTGATCGGCGGCGCTCTGTCCGCTTCCTGGGCGCCGGGCAAGCCGGCAGCGGACGCCGGGCGGCGTGCCGCGAGCCAGGACCCCGCGGGCGACGGCGGGGCGGGAACGGCTCCGGAGAACGCCGCCGGTGGGCCCGGTGAGCCACACCCTTTGCCGGACCCCGTGCACGGCGCCGGGGCCGAGGACTCCAACGGGGGGTACCGTGTCGGCTGATGAGGTCCATGGCGAGAGCTCTTCGGCCCTGGCGCAGGTGAGATCGGGACCGCGCCACGCGGCCCCCAGGAAGCCGCTGTTCACCAGGTTCCACATGCCTGCCGGCAAGGCGATAGCCATCGCGGCGATGCCGACGGCGGTCCTCATGGGCATGGGGTTCACGCCGACGCTCGCCCAGGCGGACGACCAGCCGTTGTCCAAGAGCGAGTTGGCCGACGAGTACAAGAACTGCGTCGCCGCCCTGGAGGACGGCGCGTCCGCGTCGGCCACGCCGTCACCGTCCGCCTCCGCGTCCGACGACGCGTCGGACAAGGGCGACTCGGCGGAGCCGAGCCCCTCGGCCTCCGCGTCCTCGGACAAGACCTCTTCGTCGGATTCAGGTTCCGACGACAAGGCCGAGCCCACGCCGTCCGCGTCCGCGTCCGCGTCCTCGTCTTCCGCCGGTACGTCGGACAAGTCGTCGGGCGGCGACACGTCCACGGCGACCCCGTCGGCGTCCGAGAGCAGCGGCAACGTGCTCGAGGAAATCGGCGACGCGATCAAGGACGTCCTCACCCCCGACAGCCCGTCGGCGAGCGCCACCCCCACCCCGACGGCCTCCGCCTCGGCGAGCGCGAGCAAGGACACCTCCGACACCGTCAAGGACACGACCGACAAGGTCACCGACACGGTCAAGGACACCGCGCAGGACGCGACGAACACGGCGTCGAAGGCGGCCGAGGACGCCACGGAGAAGGCGAAGGAAGCGGCCGACGAGGCCACTTCCTCGGCCACCCCCAGCCCGTCGGCGTCCGCGAGCTCCACCACGGACCCGAAGGACTGCAAGGCCGCCACCGACGACCAGGGCGGTATCGACAACAGCATCAACCTGCCCGACGACCCCTGGACGCTCAAGGCCAGTTCGCTGAAGCTCGAGGGTGCCGACTACCAGGGCGTCGTCAAGGTGCGCACGGCCGGCGGCAAGGTCAAAAAGGTCCTGAAGTACGTGATCTCCCAGGGCACCGAGATCGGTGACCTGCACCAGCTCGTCGTCGGCGACGGCGGCAAGACCTACCACGTCCAGGCGGGCGAGGGCACGAAGTCCACCATCAGTGACGGCAAGACGATCATGTACACGGAGAGCATCTCCGGCAATCTGTTCGGCCTGATCCCGGTCACGTTCGACCCGGAGAACCCCCCGCCGCTGAACATCCCGCTGATCTACTTCACCAAAGTGACGGTCATCCAGGCCGGCCAGTTCGGCGGAACGCTGCACGTGCCGGGGCTCCACCAGTACATCACCGGCTGACGCCGCCCACCGACCCGTCCGGGAGCCGCATCAAGAGCTGTGGCCGGGTTCCTCGCAGGACCGCGAGGAACCCGGCCACAGCTCTGTGCGGCGGCGTTCGCGGCGCGGCGGAGCATGGTCGAAGTGAAACGCCGAAGGGCGCCCCCCGCACGCAGGGGGCGCCCTCCAGCGCGTACACAGGTCGGGTCAGGCGCGCTTGCCCTCGCCCAGGTGGTGCACTCGCACCATGTTCGTCGTGCCCGGGACGCCGGGGGGCGAGCCGGCGGTCATCACGACGACGTCGCCGTCGTTGAACCGCTTCAGGTTCTGCAGCTCGGAGTCGACCAGGTCGACCATCTCGTCGGTGCTGTTCACGAACGGCACGACGTGGGACTCGACGCCCCAGCTCAGTGCGAGCTGGTTGCGCGTGCCCTCGTCCGTGGTGAAGGCCAGGATCGGCTGGGCCGCGCGATAGCGGGAGAGCCGACGGGCGGTGTCGCCCGACTTGGTGAAGGCCACCAGGCCCTTGCCGCCCAGGAAGTCGGCGATCTCGCAGGCCGCGCGGGCGACCGAACCACCCTGCGTACGGGGCTTCTTGCCGGGGACCAGCGGCTGCAGGCCCTTCGACAGCAGCTCTTCCTCCGCCGCCGTGACGATCTTCGACATCGTCTTGACCGTCTCGATCGGGTAGGCGCCGACCGACGACTCGGCGGACAGCATCACCGCGTCCGCGCCGTCGAGGATCGCGTTGGCCACGTCGGACGCCTCGGCGCGCGTCGGGCGGGAGTTGGTGATCATCGACTCCATCATCTGGGTCGCGACGATCACCGGCTTGGCGTTGCGGCGGCACAGCTCCACGAGGCGCTTCTGCACCATCGGGACCTTCTCGAGCGGGTACTCGACGGCCAGGTCGCCGCGCGCCACCATCACGCCGTCGAAGGCCGCGACGACGGCCTCCATGTTCTCCACCGCCTGCGGCTTCTCCACCTTGGCGATGACGGGGACCCGGCGGCCCTCCTCGTCCATCACCTTGTGGACGTCCTTCACGTCGCTCGCGTCGCGCACGAAGGACAGCGCGACCAGGTCGCAGCCCATCTTCAGGGCGAAGCGCAGGTCCTCGATGTCCTTGTCGGACAGCGCGGGCACGTTCACGGCCGCGCCGGGCAGGTTGATGCCCTTGTGGTCGGAGATCACGCCGCCCTCGATGACGACCGTCTTGACCCGCGGCCCGTCGACCTCGACGACCCGCAGCTCGACGTTGCCGTCGTTGATGAGGATCTGGTCGCCCTTGGAGACGTCCCCGGGCAGGCCCTTGTACGTCGTGCCGCAGATGTGCTTGTCGCCCGGCACGTCCTCGGTGGTGATGATGAACTCGTCACCGCGCACCAGCTCGACGGGACCCTCGGCGAAGGTCTCCAGCCGGATCTTCGGGCCCTGGAGGTCCGCGAGGACACCGATGGCCTTGCCGGTCTCGGCGGCCGCGGCCCGGACCCGGTCGTACCGGCCCTGGTGCTCGGCGTGCGTGCCGTGGCTGAAGTTGAAGCGGGCCACGTTCATGCCGGCCTCGATCAGCGTGACGAGCTGCTCGTGGGAGTCGACCGCGGGGCCGAGAGTACAGACGATTTTCGAACGGCGCATAGGGCGATCCTATCGGTTTGTTTCGCTACGGAATATTCCGTCTGGTGGAAGATACAAAGGGGCGCGGTGCCGCTCAGGTGAGGTGGTGCGCCGTGCCCACGAGGGCGTACGTCTGCTGGGCGATCTCCAGTTCCTCGTCGGTCGGCACCACCGCGACCGCGACCCGCGCGTCCTCGGGCGAGACGATCCGCGGCTCGTCGCTCCGTACGGCGTTGCGCTCGCTGTCGACCACCAGCCCCAGTTCCTCCAGGCCCGCGATCGCGGCCGCGCGCACCGGGGCCGCGTTCTCGCCGACCCCGGCCGTGAACGCGACCGCGTCCACCCGGCCGAGGACCGCGTAGTAGGCGCCTATGTACTTCTTCAGTCGGTGAATGTAGATGTCGAAGGCGAGCGCCGCCTGCTCGTCGCCCTCGTCGACACGGCGGCGGATCTCCCGCATGTCGTTGTCGCCGCACAGGCCGATCAGACCGCTCTTCGTGTTGAGCAGAGTGTCGACCTCGTCCGTGGACATTCCGCCGACCCGCATCAAATGGAAGATGACGGCCGGATCCATGTCACCGGAGCGCGTACCCATCACCAGCCCCTCCAAGGGGGTCAGCCCCATGGAGGTGTCCACGCAGCGCCCACCGCGCACGGCCGACGCGGAGGCGCCGTTGCCCAGGTGCAGCACGATCAGGTTCACGTCCTTCGGCGCCCTGCCCAGGAGCTTCGCGGTCGCCCGGGACACATACGCGTGCGAGGTGCCGTGGAAGCCGTAGCGCCGGACGCGGTGCTCGTCGGCCGTCTTCACGTCGATCGCGTAGCGCGCCGCCGACTCCGGCATCGTCGTGTGGAAGGCGGTGTCGAAGACGGCGACCTGGGGGAGGTCCGGGCGCAGCGCCATGGCGGTGCGGATGCCGGTGAGGTTGGCCGGGTTGTGCAGCGGCGCCACGGGGATCAGCCGCTCGATCTCGGCGAGGACGTCGTCGTCGATGACGGTCGGCTCGGTGAAGGACCTGCCGCCGTGCACCACGCGGTGGCCGATCGCCGCCAGCTCGGGGGAGTCCAGGCCGAGCCCGTCCTTCGCCAGCTCCTCGGCGACGGTCTTGAGGGCGGCCGCGTGGTCGGCGACCGGGCTGGTCAGCTCCCGGGAGACACCCGTGGTGAGCGGCGTGTGCTTCAGCCGGGAGGTCCCCTCACCGATGCGCTCGACCAGACCCACGGCCAGCCGGCTGCTGTCCCGCATGTCGAGCAGCTGGTACTTCACCGACGAGGAGCCGGAGTTGAGGACGAGGACGCGGGTCGGGCTCACTGGGCGGTCGCCTTCTCGTGGGGGGACTGGGCCTGGATCGCGGTGATGGCGACGGTGTTCACGATGTCCTGCACGAGGGCGCCGCGGGACAGGTCGTTGACGGGCTTGCGCAGACCCTGCATGACCGGGCCGACGGCGATCGCGCCGGCCGAGCGCTGCACGGCCTTGTAGGTGTTGTTGCCGGTGTTGAGGTCCGGGAAGATCAGCACGGACGCCTGCCCGGCGACGTCCGAGCCCGGCAGCTTGGTCGCCGCGACGGACGGCTCGACGGCGGCGTCGTACTGGATCGGTCCCTCGATCTTCAGGTCGTCGCGGCGCAGCCGGACCAGTTCCGTCGCCTCGCGCACCTTGTCGACGTCGGCGCCCGAACCGGACGTACCCGTCGAGTACGACAGCATCGCGATCCGCGGCTCCACCCCGAACTGCCGGGCGGTGGCGGCCGACTGGACGGCGATGTCGCACAGCTGCTCGGCGTTCGGGTCGGGGTTGACCGCGCAGTCGCCGTACACCAGCACCTTGTCGGCGAGGCACATGAAGAAGACGGACGACACGATCTTCGTGTCCGGCTTGGTCTTGATGATCTCGAACGCGGGCCGGATGGTGGCGGCCGTGGAGTGCACGGAGCCCGACACCATGCCGTCGGCGAGCCCCTCCTGCACCATCAGCGTCCCGAAGTAGTTGACGTCGGCGACGACGTCGTAGGCCAGCTCCACCGAGACCCCCTTGTGGGCCCGGAGCTGGGCGTACTTCTCGGCGAAGGAGTCCCGCAGCTGTGAGGTCACCGGGTCGATCAGCTGGGAGCCGCCCAGATCGATGCCCAGGTCGGCGGCCTTCTTGCGGATCTGGTCGACCGGGCCGAGCAGCGTCAGATCGCACACGCCCCGGCGCAGCAGCACCTCGGCGGCGTGCAGGACGCGCGTCTCGGTGCCCTCGGGCAGCACGACGCGCCGCTTGTCGGAGCGGGCCTGCTCCAGGAGCTTGTGCTCGAACATCATCGGCGTGAGCCGGTCACTGCTCGGGGCGGACACCCGCTTCAGCAGGTCGCCGGTGTCGACGTACCGCTCGAACAGGCCGAGTGCGGTCTCCGCCTTGCGGGGCGTCGCCGCGTTCAGCTTCCCCTCCAGGGAGAACAGTTCGGCCGCGGTGGGGAAGCTGGTGCCGGCCACCGAGACCACCGGGGTGCCGGGCGCGAGCCGGGCGGCCAGGGTGAGGACCTCGTCGCTGGGCCGCTCGTCGAGGGTGAGCAGCACACCGGCTATCGGCGGGGTGCCCGCGCTGTGCGCGGCGAGCGCGCCCACCACCAGGTCGGCGCGGTCGCCCGGGGTGACCACCAGACACCCCGGGGTCAGCGCGTTGAGGAAGTTCGGCAGCATCGCACCGCCGAACACGAAGTCGAGGGCGTCCCGGGCGAGCCCCGAGTCGTCGCCGAGGAGCACCTTGCCGCCCAGGGCGTGCGTGATCTGCGCGACCGTCGGCGCGGAGAGCGCCGGCTCGTCCGGGAGTACGTAACAGGGCACGGCGAGAAGGGAATCGAGCCGTGCGGCCAGTTCCTCGCGGTCCTCTCGGGCCACCCGGTTCACCACCATGGCGAGGACGTCGCAGCCGAGCCCCTCGTACGCGCGGTAGGCGTTACGGGTCTCGGCGCGCACCGACTCGGCGGTCTGCCCGCGCCCGCCGACCACGGGGATCACGGCCGCGCCGAACTCGTTCGCGAGGCGGGCGTTGAGGGCCAGCTCGTCGGGGAACTGGGTGTCGGCGAAGTCCGTGCCGAGGACGAGGACGACGTCGTAGTCGCGCGCGACCAGATGAAACCGGTCGACCAGCGTGGACATCAGCTCGTCGGTCCCCTGCTCGGCCTGGAGCGCGGACGCCTCGTGATAGTCCATGCCGTACACGGTCGCCGGGTCCTGGGCGAGCCGGTAGCGGGCGCGCAGCAGCTCGAAGAGGCGGTCGGGACCGTCGTGCACAAGCGGGCGGAACACCCCCACCCGGTCGACCTGGCGGGTCAGAAGCTCCATGACCCCCAGCTCGACGACCTGGCGGCCGTCGCCGCGGTCGATTCCGGTCACGTACACGCTGCGCGTCACGCGTGCTCTCCGTTCCGTTTCGTGTGAGGGGCTCGAGGCCGCGAAAATCACCCGCCGTGCCGGGTGGAACCCCCTTGACAGTACCTCTGCGGGTGGATAAGGCGCCCGTCAACAGGTGGGAGCGGCGACCACCTGTGAGGCGTGAAACAATCGGACTGGCTCACCGGTGTCAACAGCGAGCAGGAGACACAGCACGATGCGTATCGGAGTACTCACCGCAGGCGGCGACTGCCCAGGCCTGAACGCAGTGATCCGGTCGGTCGTGCACCGAGCGGTCACGATGTACGGCGACGAGGTCATCGGCTTCGAGGACGGCTACGCGGGCCTGCTCGACGGCCGCTACCGCGCCCTCGACCTCAACGCGGTCAGCGGCATCCTCGCCCGCGGCGGCACCATCCTCGGCTCCTCCCGGCTCCAGCGCGACCGCCTGCGTGAGGCCTGCGAGAACGCGCAGGACATGGCCCGCGAGTTCGGCATCGACGCGCTGATCCCCATCGGCGGCGAAGGCACCCTGACCGCCGCCCGCATGCTCTCGGACGCGGGCCTGCCGGTCGTCGGCGTCCCGAAGACGATCGACAACGACATCTCCGCCACGGACCGCACCTTCGGCTTCGACACGGCCGTGGGCGTCGCCACGGAGGCGATGGACCGCCTCAAGACGACCGCCGAGTCCCACCAGCGCGTGATGGTCGTCGAGGTCATGGGCCGCCACGCGGGCTGGATCGCCCTGGAGTCCGGCATGGCCGCCGGCGCCCACGGCATCTGCCTGCCGGAGCGCCCCTTCGACCCCGCCCACCTGGTGAAGATGGTCGAGGAGCGCTTCGCCCGAGGGAAGAAGTTCGCCGTCCTCTGCGTCGCCGAGGGCGCGCACCCCGTCGTGGGCAGCATGGACTACAGCCACGGCGCGATCGACCAGTTCGGCCACGAGCGCTTCCAGGGCATCGGCACGGCCCTCGCGGCCGAGCTGGAGCACCGCCTCGGCAAGGAGGCCAAGCCGGTCATTCTCGGCCACATCCAGCGCGGCGGCACGCCGACCGCGTACGACCGGGTGCTCGCGACCCGCTTCGGCTGGCACGCGGTCGAGGCCGCGCACCGCGGGGACTTCGGCAGGATGACGGCGCTGCGCGGCACGGACGTCCAGATGGTGCCGCTGGCGGAGGCGGTCACGGAGCTGAAGACGGTGCCGAAGGACCGGATGGACGAGGCGGAGTCGGTCTTCTAGATCCCTGTGCCCCGGTAGGTGCGCCGACCTCCGTAGGTCACCTCAATACGTGCTCCGCTGGACCGTCGACCAGAAGTTCTCCACGATCCGGTCGAGGAAGTCGCGGCCCGCGTCGCCGGCCTCGTCGGCGGCCGGGCCGCCGCCGCCCCAGCTGAGGGTGGCGACCATCTGCCCCTGATAGGCGTGGTGCAGCTCCTGGAGCGCGTCCTCCAGCAGGCGCCGGTCCAGGGGCACCATCTTGCCGACCGGCCGCACATACGCCTGCCAGCGCGTCGTGACCGCGCTGCGCAGCAGCTCCGCCAGCTTCGCGTCGCGTCCGGTCACCGTGATGAAGTCGGGCAGCGAGAGTTCGAGCAGATCGGCGAGTGCGGACGACTGCCGCTCGTTGCCGCGCCACTCGTCGGTCTCCTCCATCCGCTGATACACGAGGAGTTCGAGCCCGACGGCCCGCGCGACGTCCTCGGCGGCGAGACCGTGCGCGACCCGGTGCTCGCGCAACGTCCGCGGCGCGCCGATGAGTTCGCCCGGCGAGCACCACAGCACCCCCGCGAGCGCGGTGAGTTCGGGGGAACTCGGCGCGGTGATCCCGCGCTCCCAGGCGACGACGAGATCGGGAGTGACGTAGGGAAGCCCGTACGACGCACGCATGCCGTACGCGACATGCTCGGGCCCCATGCCGAGAGCCGAGCGCAGTCTGCGGGCGGCGAGGGCGTTGAAGGGCGGGGTGGGCTGGTGGGCCTGCGGTGGGTGCACGCGCACAAGCTATGGGCGCCGGACTGCGGTGACTACGGTCTGTTCGGCCACAATCACTGATTGTAGGAACATACGGTTTCGGCCGCCGGGGCCGGCTGGCCGGGGGCCGACTTGTCGCCCGTGTGAGGCGGGGCGGAACGGTTTCCGCGGGTGGCCGGAGTGGACGCCTGGAGGGGGCGTGGGCGGGGGAACGGCAAGGTAGAGGGGCATATTCGCGAGCGGCTCCGCGCCCCCGGCCTCTGCCGCCGGGCGCCGGCGGGGTGCCGCGGGCGTCGCCGGTGCGGGTCGACATCGAGGGCGAGTACGTCATGATCAACGCGGCGATCGGACCTGTCAAGGAGGGAGAACGTCCGGCGCGATCCGGACGTCTGCGCAGCCCGCCCCGGCCCCGGCAACCCGTGTGAGCCGTACGACCGCACCGGCATCCGGGCTCGTGTCCGCCGAGTCACCCGAGCGCCCCGTCACTCCCGTCCCGTCACCCCTTGACCGCCCCGCCCAGCGCGAATCCCCCGCCCAACCGCCGTGCGACCAGCACGTACAGCAGGATCACCGGCGTCGAGTAGATGACGGAGAACGCCGCCAGCTGCCCGTACACCACCGTCCCCCGATTCCCGAAGAAGTCGTTGATGCTCACCGACGCCGGCATCTGGTCCGGCGTGAGCAGCAGCATGAACGGCACGAAGAAGTTGCCCCACATCATCACGAACGCGAAGACCGTCACCACCGCCACGCCCGGCCCCATCAGGGGCAGCACGACCCGGATCAGCGACTGGAACGACGACGCTCCGTCCGTCCACGCCGCCTCCTCCAGTTCCTTCGGCACTCCGTCCATGAAGTTCTTCATCAGCCAGATGGCGAAGGGGAGTTGAGAGGCCGCGAAGAAGAAGATCGTCCCCTGGAGGGTGTCGATCAGATTCACCTGTACGAACAGCGCGTACACCGGAACCATCACCGCCGTGATCGGCAGACTCGTCGCGAACAGGATCGTCAGCAGGAACGGCCTGTTGAGCCGCGACCGGAACCGCGACAGCGGGTAGGCCGCGAGCGCCGCGCACGCCACCGTCAGGAGCGTCGCCCCGCCGCACAGGATCAGGCTGTTGAGCAGTGGCGTGAAGGTGATGTCCGGCTTGAGGACCGCGTCGAAGTTGTCCAGTGTCAGGCCGTCCGGCACCTTCACCTCGAGTCCGGCGTGCGCGTCCAGCGAGGACAGCACCACCCAGGCCAGGGGGAGCGCGAAGGCCGCCGCCACGACGAGCAGGCCGGCGTCCGCCGCGAGCCGGTGGGCCGTGCGGCGGGAGGCGGGAGTGCGCGGCATCTCAGACCTCCGTCCGCAGCAGCCGCATATAGACGAGCGAGAACAGCGAGCCGACCACCAGCAGCAGGAGCGCCACCGCGGTCCCGTAGCCGATCATGCTCTTCTGGAAGGCCTGTTCGTACATGAACAGGGGGAGCGTCTGGCTTCTGTTTCCAGGGCCGCCTCTCGTCATCACCCAGATCAGGCCGAAGACGGACAGGGTCTGGAGGGTGTTCAGCATCAGGTTGGTGCCGATCGACCGGCGGATCATCGGCAGCGTGATGTGCCACATGCGGCGCCAGCCGCCCGCCCCGTCTACTTCCGCCGCCTCCGTGATCTCCTTGGGGATCTCGTTCAGCGCCGCCGAGTAGACCAGCATCGAGAAGGCCGTTCCCCGCCATACGTTCGCGAAGGAGACCGCCAGGATCGGCAGCGTGAACAGCCAGTTCTGGGAGGGGAGGTGAAGCCCGTCGAGGATGGCGTTCAGGGTGCCCTCCCGCCGGAAGAACGCGTACAGCAGGAACCCCGCCACCACCTCCGGCAGCACCCACGCCGTGATGACGATCCCGCCGACGAGCGTACGCATCGGCTTCGACGCCCGTTGCATCAGCGACGCGAGCGCCAGGCCCAGCGTGTTCTGGCCGACCAGCGACGACAGCACCGTGAAGACGAGTGTCAGCCAGACCGCGTTCAGGAACGCCTCGTCCTTGAACGCCGCCCGGAAGTTGTCGAAACCGACGAACGACGCGTGGGCCTGGCCCGTGAGCTGGAGATCGGTGAAGGCGATGTACGCGCAGTAGCCGATCGGGCCCGCGAGGAAGAGGACCAGGAGGACGACGGCGGGGGCGGCCGGGAGGGCGCGGACCAGGGAGCGGCGGGCGCCTTTCCGGCGAGGGGCGGCGGCCTTCCCGGTCAGGGGGCGGCCCGGGGCGGCTCGGGTGTCCGCGCTCACTTCTCGATCACTTGGTTGTTCGTGGCCGTCTTCAGCGCTTCGTCGTATCCGCTCGCCGCCTTGTCGACCGACATGTCACCCGTGGTCACGCCCTCCATGGCTTCCTGGATGGCGGTCGAGACCTTGGGGTACGCCGGGTACGCGGGGCGGTAGTGCGTGCTGGCGACCAGGTCCGTGAAGAACTTGATGCCGGGCTGGGCCTTCGTGTAAGCGGGGTCCTCGGCGACGTCCTTGCGCACCGCGATGCCGGAGTTGGCGATGTACCACTTCCGTGCGTTCGCCGCCGTCTGCATCGTCTCGATGAACTTGAACGCCAGGTCGGGGTTGCCGGCCTTCGCCGGGATCGACCACGTCCAGCCGCCGGACATGCTCACCTTGCCGGGTGCCCGGCCGTCCTGCGTCGGCATGGCCGCGAGGCCGAGCCTGCTCGACCACTCGGGCCACTCGTGGCCGCTGCCCTTCAGCCAGTCCTGCGGGAGCCAGGAGCCGTCCAGGTCGATGCCGAGCTTGCCCTTGGGCAGCAGTTCACCGCGGACCGCGGTCGAGAAGTTCGGGTCGAGGGCGTCGGAGACATCGGGGCCGAGCTTCTCCTGGTAGACCGTCTCGACGAAACGGAGGGCGTCCTTGAAGCCCCGGCCCGCGGTGATCCATTTCTTGGTGGCCGTGTCGTACAGGGGGTCCGCCGTGCCGTCGCCCGTCCCGTACAACAGCATCTCGAAGCCCTGCATCGTGGCGGCCTCGCCCGCCGGCTTGCCCGTGTACACGTTCAGCGGGGTGACGCCGGGGACCTTCTTCTTGATCGTACGAGCCGCGGAGAGGACCTCGTCCCAGGTCTTCGGCTGCCAGTCGGCGGGCAGACCGGCCTTCTCGAAGACGCCCTTGTCGAACCAGAGGCCCCGGGTGTCGGTGCCGTCGGGGACGCCGTACGTCTTCCCGTCCTCGCCCTTGGCGGCCGCCTTGGCCGTGTCGAGGAACTGGTCCCAGTCCCGCCACTTGGCGAGGTAGGGGTCGAGGGGCTTCAAGTAGCCGCTGGTGATGTCCGAGTTGATGAGGAAGGTGTCCTCGTAGACCAGGTCGGGGGCGGTCTTCGGGGACCGCATCATCTGCTGGACCTTCGTGTAGTACTCGGAGTCCGGGGCCTTGATGGGGACGAGTTCGACCTTCTTGCCGGGGTTCTCCTTCTCGAACTGCTTCTTGATGCCGGCCAGGTAGGTGTCCGTGACCTTGATCGAGTTGTCCATGGACTGTTTGAAGGAGACCTTCACCGTGTCCGGATCACTTCCGGAACCGCTGCCGCAGGCGGTGAGGGCACCGCCGGCGGAGACGGTGAGCAGGGCGGCGAGAAGAAGCGGGGCAGTGGTGCGGGGGCGGGCGGCGGTGGGGCGCACGGGCACGACCTCCTACTGGCCTACGTCGTTGTGGCCAAGACGGCTGCCCGGTGAAGGTAAGAGGAATGGTCTAGTCAGGTCAATGCATGTGCAGCGGCCCGGACTTGAGCGGCTTTGAGGAAGGCGTCGGCCCGGGTGAAGGCCCGGACTGCTCCACGGGCTTCGGCTCTACCGCCCCCGGTCGTCCCGATGGGCGATGAACGGGCCGTGGAAGGTACTGCCTGATCCCGGCTGGGCCGCGTACCCCGCGGGGTCGGCGCGCGTCGCCCCCACCGGGACGTACGCGCTCGACGAGGTGCCCCTCACATAAGCGCCTCCCCGTCGGAAAGGTGAGCGGCCGCGTCGTCGTGCTTCCCGGCGGCGGACGTCCGTGCGGTCAGCCCTTCACCCACCGGTACTGCAACTCCGGCCGCCCCACCTGCCCGTACTGCGGACTCCGCCCGGCCCGCCCGGATTCGACCAGGTGCTCCAGATACCGCCGTGCCGTGATCCGGGAGATGCCCACCGCCTCGGCCACCCCCGCGGCCGTCAGCCCCTCGGCCGAGTCCCGCAGAGCCCGCGTCACCCGTTCCAGGGTCGGTGCGCTCAGGCCCTTCGGCAGGGCCGCCGGGCCCGGTGCCCGCAGGGTCGCCAGGGCCCGGTCCACCTCCTCCTGGCCGCTCGCCTCGCCCGCCGCCGCATGGAACTCGGCGTATCTGATCAGCCGGTCCCGCAGCGTCGCGAAGGTGAACGGCTTCAGCACGTACTGCACCACCCCCAGCGACACACCCTCCCGCACCACCGCCAGGTCCCGCGCCGAGGTCACCGCGATCACGTCCGCGTGATAGCCGGCGGCCCGCAGGGAGCGGGCCAGTTGCAGGCCGTGCACGTCCGGCAGGTGCAGATCCAGGAGCAGCAGGTCCACCGGCGTACGGTCCAGCGCGCGCCGCGCCTCCGCACCGGTGTGCGCCTTGCCGACCGCCGTGAAACCGGGGACGCGGCCGACGTACATGACGTGCGCGTCGGCGGCCACCGGGTCGTCCTCCACGACCAGTACGCGAATGGGCTCGGTCATACGTCGTCGCCTCCAGGCAAGGCGGGTAGGGCGGGCTCGGACGCACCACCGTGTCGGCGGGTGGGCTCGGATCCGCCGGCGGCTCCGGCCGGACCCACCGTAGGCAACGGCAGCCGCACCTCGAACTCCGCCCCGCCGCCGTCCGCCTCCGCGACCGTCAGCTTCCCCTCGTGGCGGGCGACGGCCTGCCGGACGAGGGCGAGCCCCAGCCCCCGGCCGCCGGACGCGGTCGCCGGCTTCGTCGACCAGCCCCGCTGGAACACCGCCTCCGCGTACGCCGGATCCACTCCCGCGCCCGTGTCGGCCACCCGCAGCACCAGCCCCGACGCGTCGGTGAACACCGTCACCGTCACCCGCGCCCGCATCGAGCCCTGGGCCGCGTCCACCGCGTTGTCGATCAGGTTGCCGAGGATCGTCACCAGGTCCCGGGCCGGGAGCGAGGGCGGCAGCAGACCGTCGTCGAGGGCGCTCTCCTCCGACACCACCAGCTCCACGCCCCGCTCGTTCGCCTGTGCCGCCTTGCCCAGCAGCAGGGCGGCGAGGACCGGCTCGCTGACCGCGGAGACCACATGGTCCGTCAGGGCCTGGGCCAGCTCCAGTTCCGCCGTGGCGAAGTCGACGGCCTCCTCCGCGCGCCCCAGCTCGATCAGCGAGACGACGGTGTGCAGACGGTTGGCGGCCTCGTGCGCCTGTGAGCGCAGCGCCGTGGTGAAGCCGCGCTCGGAGTCCAACTCGCCCATCAGCGACTGAAGTTCGGTCACATCGCGCAGGGTGACGACGGTGCCGCGGCGCTCGCCGCCCGAGACCGGCGAGGTGTTCACGACCAGGACGCGCGCGGCCGTCAGATGGACCTCGTCCACCCGCGGTTCCGCCGACAGCAGCGCGCCCGTCAGCGCCGCGGGCAGGCCCAGCTCCGCCACCGAGCGGCCGATCACGTCCCCCGTCACCCCCAGCAGCTCCCGGCCCCCGTCGTTGATCAGTGCCACCCGGAACTGGCCGTCCAGCATCAGCAGACCCTCGCGTACGGCGTGCAGCGCGGCCTGGTGGTAGTCGTGCATACGGCTCAGCTCGGCCGCGTTCATGCCGTGCGTGGAGCGGCGCAGCCGGGCGTTGATCACGTAGGTGCCGATGCCGCCGAGGGTGAGGGCGCCCGCGGCGACGCCGATCAGGGCCGTCACCTGGTCCTGGACCCGCTTCGTGATCGCCTCCACCTTGATGCCCGCGCTGACCAGGCCGATGATCCGCGTCCCGTCACGGATCGGGGTGACGGCGCGGACGGACGGGCCGAGCGTGCCCGTGTACGTCTCCGTGAAGGACTCGCCCTTCAGGGCTCGGGTCGTGTGACCGAGGAAGCGTTCGCCGATCAGGTCGGGGTTGGGGTGGGTCCAGCGGATGCCCCGCGGATTCATGATCGTGACGAAGTCGACGCCGGTGTGCCGCTGTACCTGGAGCGCGTACGGCTGAAGGGCGGCCGACGGGTCGGAGGTGCGGATCGCCGCGCGCACGGACGGGGCGTCCGCGACCGACCGGGCGACGGCCATGGTCTGCCGCCTCGCCGCCTCCTCGGCCTGGCTGCGGTCGCTGACGTAGGTGAAGAGCGCGTATCCGGCCACGAGCACCGCTATCAGCACGGCCTGCATGGCGAAGAGCTGACCCGCCAGGCTGCGGGGTCGGGGCACGTGGGGGAAGCGCATGGGATCAGTCTGCCCCTACGTATAAGCATGAACTAAATGCACGAAAGGGTGACCGCCCTCACAGCGGCGGGGCATAGTCGCCGCAACCCCGGAGTGCGTTTCCGGGCCATCGGTCCGGGAGTGACTTTTCCGGACACCGATCTCCCCCCGGACGTGAGCCGCACGCCGGATGATGCCGACGACGTCGTCAAGGAGGGCAGCCGTGAGCACAGCCCAAACGGCACCTGCCGCACCCGCCGCCAAGCGGGACCGCACCCACTATCTCTACATCGCGGTGATCGTCGCGGTGGCTCTCGGCATCGCCGTCGGGTTCGCCGCGCCGGACTTCGCCAAGGAGCTCAAGCCGATCGGCACCGGCTTCGTCGCGCTGATCAAGATGATGATCTCGCCGATCATCTTCTGCACGATCGTGCTCGGCGTCGGCTCGGTGCGGAAGGCCGCCAAGGTCGGCAAGGTCGGCGGGCTCGCGCTCGGCTACTTCATCGCGATGTCGTTCGTGGCGCTGGCCATCGGCCTGGTCGTCGGCAACATCGTCCACCCGGGCAGCGGGATGCACCTGACCGAGGCCGTGAAGGGTGTGGGGCACACCCAGGCGGAGGCCGCCGCGGAAGGACCCGTGGACTTCCTGCTCGGGATCATCCCGACCACCTTCGTCTCGGCCTTCACCGAGGGCCAGGTGCTCCAGACGCTGCTCGTGGCGCTGCTCGTGGGCTTCGCGCTCCAGGCCATGGGGCGTACCGGTGAGCCGGTGCTGCGCGGGGTCGAGCACATCCAGAAGCTGGTCTTCCGTATCCTCGGCATGATCATGTGGGCCGCGCCCGTGGGTGCCTTCGGCGCCATGGCGGCCGTCATCGGTGAGACCGGCATGGACGCGCTCAAGGCGCTGGCCACGATCATGTTCGGCTTCTACATCACCTGTTTCCTGTTCATCGTGGTGGTGCTCGGCACGCTGACGAAGCTGGTGGCGAAGGTCAGCCTCTTCCAGCTGCTGAAGTACCTCGGCCGGGAGTTCCTGCTGATCGTCTCCACCTCGTCGTCCGAGTCCGCGCTGCCGCGGCTCATCGCGAAGATGGAGCACCTGGGCGTCAGCCGCCCGGTCGTCGGCATCACGGTGCCGACCGGCTACTCCTTCAACCTCGACGGCACGATGATCTACCTGACCATGGCCTCGCTGTTCATCGCCGACGCGATGGACCAGCCGATGAGCATCGGCCAGCAGATCGGTCTGCTGCTCTTCATGATGATCGCCTCGAAGGGTGCCGCCGGTGTCTCCGGTTCCGGCATCGCCGTCCTGGCCAGCGGTCTCCAGTCGCACAAGCCCGCGCTGGTCGACGGTGTCGGCCTGATCATCGGCATCGACCGCTTCATGAGCGAGGCCCGCGCCGTCACCAACTTCGCGGGCAACGCCGTGGCGACGCTGCTCATCGGTACCTGGACCGGCGAGGTCGACAAGGAGCGGGTGAACCGTGTGCTCGCCGGTGAGCTGCCCTTCGACGAGAAGACGCTGCTGGACGACGCCGAGGACGACGTCCGCGCGGAGGTGCCCGAGCAGGGCGGCGAGAAGGAACTCGCCAAGGCGTAGTTCCCCCACCACTCCGAGCGGCTGGGTCACTCCCCCGTAGGCCCGGCCGCTCGGTTCCACTCTGCCCGGCAGCAGTGGTCAGTCGCTCAGCTTCGCCACCAGTCCGGTGGCGCGGGAGGCGGGTACGCCCGCCGCGGTCAGCATCGTGACCGCGGCGGAGCGGCCCGCCTCTTCGGCTGCCAGCAGGCCGTCGTTCACCGCCTCCATGAGCGCGAACAGCATCTGCTCGTGCACGTACGCCAGGGCCGCAGCCGGCAGCGGCGACTCGAACACCCCCTGCTCCAGGCCGCGCCGGAGCAACTCCACGCACGCCTGACGGACCGGCGTGAGGCGGTCCCGGATGCCCTGCACGGTGACGCTGCGCTGGGCGAGCGCGACCAGGATCCGGTACCGGTCGGCGATCTCCCACACCGCGAGCGTCGAGCGGGCCAGCGACTCGGCCGGGTCCGCCACGCTCTCCCGGCCCGCCGCGTGCGCGGCCGCGACCGCTTCGACGGCGCCGTCGACCAGGGTGCTGATCAACGCCTCACGGCTCGGGAAGTGCCCGTACACGGTGCGCCGTACGACCCCCGCGACCCGGGCGATCTGGTCCATGGACGCATCGGGGTCGCGCAGCAGCTCGGCGAGCGCGACATCGAGGATCCGGCGGCGGTTGGCGTCGGCGCGGCTGGTGTTACCCGTGGTCATGTCAGCCATTCTGCCTGCCTCGCGGCCGGGGTTCGCCGTTCCTCCGCAAGGGCTTCACCTCCTCCATTTGCACAGCATTGTGCAACGACGTACATTGCACATGGTTGTGCATTTGCACTCCACTGTGCAAGTCGATTGAGGAAGGGCGAACCGTACCCATGCGTCTCGTCATGAACGAACCGGTCGAGAGGATGGACCGGCCCTACGCCCGGCGCTGGTGGGCACTGCTCGTGCTCTGCCTGAGTCTGCTGATCATCGTGATGGCGAACACCGCCCTCACGGTCGCGGCCCCCGACATGACCCAGGACCTCGGCTTGTCCAGCGCCGACCTCCAGTGGGTCATCGACGGCTACACCGTCCCGTACGCCGCGCTGATGCTGCTGCTCGGCGCGATCGGCGACAAGTACAGCCGCCGGGGCGCGCTCGTGCTCGGGCTCGTCGTCTTCGGCGGCGGAGCGGTCGCGGGCTCGCTCGTCGACAGCGCCACCGGGGTCATCGCGGCCCGGGCCGTCATGGGCGTCGGCGCCGCGCTGATCATGCCCGCCACGCTCTCCCTGCTCGCCGCGACCTTCCCGCGCGCCGAACGGGCGAAGGCGATCACCCTGTGGACCGCCACGGCGGGCCTCGCGATCGCGGCGGGCCCGCTGGTCGCGGGCGCGCTGCTCCAGAACCACGGCTGGTCGTCCACGTTCCTCATCAACGTGCCCATCGCCTTCGTGGCCGTCATCGGTACGTTCGTCCTCGTGCCGCCGTCCAGGGCCGCCCACCACCACCGCATCGACTACGTCGGCGGACTGCTGTCCGTCGTCTGGATCGGCTCGCTGGTCTACATGATCATCGAGGGGCCGCACTTCGGCTGGGGCGTCAAGGCGGTCACGGCCGCGGTCGCCGCGGGCGTCGGCTTCGTCCTCTTCATCGGCTGGGAGCTGCGTCACCCGCGCCCCGTCCTGGACGTACGCCGTTTCGCGCACCGCCGCTTCGCGGGCTCCAACCTCGCCGTCGCCCTCTTCTTCCTGGCGGTGTTCGGCGCCTTCTACTACCTCACCCAGCACCTCCAGTTCGTCCTCGGATACGACGCCCTGGACACCGGGGTGCGCATGCTGCCGCTCGCCGGGGCCGTGTTCGTCGGCTCGGCGCTGACCGGCTACCTCACCCCGCGCGTCGGCATGAAGATCACGGTGACGGCGGGCATGGTGGGCGGCACGGCCGCGCTCGCGCTGCTCACCCGGGTCGACGCGGCATCGTCGTACGGCGACTTCGTCCTCCCCCTCGTCATCTTGGGCCTCGCGATCGGGCTCGCGCTGTCGCCCTGCACGGACGCGATCATGGGGGCGTTCCCGGAGGCCGAGCTGGGGGTGGGCGGCGCCGTCAACGACACCTCGCTGGAGCTGGGCGGCTCGCTCGGCATCGCCATCCTCGGGTCCGTCCTGGCCGGTTCGTACTCCTCGCACCTCTCGGACGCGACCACCGGCAGCAAGCTGCCCGCGAGCGCGCTGAGCCAGGCGCAGGACTCGGTCGGCGCCGGTTACGCGGTGGCGCGGGGCATCGGCGACAAGGCGCGACACCTCGGCGAGCAGGCGGCGCAGGCGGGGAGCACGGAACAGGCCGCGCGGTTGAAGGTGCAGTCGGGCCAACTCGCCGACGGCGCCCGGCAGATGGCGGACGCGGTCGGCTCCGCGTTCGCGGACTCGGTCGCCCACACCAGCCTGGTCGGCGCGGTGGTCCTGGGCGTGGGGACGGTACTGGTGGGAGTGCTGCTGCCGCGCAAGGAAGCCGCCGTGCGGGAGGTTGAGCAGGAGCAGGAGCAGGAGCAGGAGCAGGAGCAGGAGCAAGGGCAGGGGCGGAAGCAGGAGGAGGAAGAGCTGGTGGACAGCGAGGCTCGCTGACCCCGGCCCCGCCCGCCGCCTCTTCACCCCATGCGCCACCGTGCCGTGCCGTGCCGGATCCACCGGCACGGCACGGCACATTCCTACGTCCAGGGAGCGCCCCCGGTTCGTACGTCCAGGGAGCGCCCCCACAGCCGCTCACATGGCGGCGGTGGGCCCGTCCGGGCGGGTGTGGCGCTGTTCGACCATCTCCCGGCTCAGGTCCTCCGTCTCGGACTCCGGGAGCCGCTCGAAGCCGTCCTCCGTGATGACGGACACCACGGGGAAGATCCGGCGGCTGATGTCCGGACCGCCGGTGGCCGAGTCGTCGTCCGCCGCGTCGTAGAGCGCCTGGAGCGCGGCCAGGGCCGCCTCACGCCGGGACATGCCCGGATGGAACAGCTTCTTCAACGCGCCCCGGGCGTACGGGGAGCCGGAGCCCTCGGCGTGGAAGTCCGTCTTCTCGTACGGGCCTCCGGTGACGTCGAAGCTGAAGATGCGGCCGTGTTCGCCGGCGCGGGCCGCGAGGTCGTATCCGACGAGCAGCGGGACCACGGCGAGGCCCTGCATGGCCTGGCCGAGGTTCTGCCGGATCATGCCGGCCAGCCGGGTCGCCTTCGCCCTGAGGGTCATCGGGACGCCCTCGACCTTCTCGAAGTGCGCCAGCTCGACCTGGTAGAGCTTCACCATGTCCAGCGCGAGTCCCACGGTGCCGGCGAACGCGACCGCCGTGTAGTCGTCCGCGGGGTGCACCTTCTCCAGGTCCCGCTGTGCGATCAGGTTCCCCATGGTGGCCCTGCGGTCGCCGGCGATCAGCACGCCGTCGCGGTAGGCGAGGGCCAGGACCGTGGTGCCGTGCGGGACACGGTCGGGCGCGGCCCGGACGCCGTCCGGGAGGAGGCCGCGGGTGCTCAGTAATGCCGGACGGTGGGCTGCCAGGAACGCGGTGAAGGACGAGTCCCCGGGGGTGAAGAACTCCGCCCCCAACCGGCCACCGGTGTCGCGCTGTGCCATGCGTCTCCCCTCGTCGTCCGCCTCGTCCGCCTCGTCCGCCTCGTCCGCCTCGCCCGTCTGCCCGGTCGGTCTGCGCACAACCGCTTCCTACCGTGAGCGGAAGCCCCGGAAACGCCCGCCGGTGGCGGTGGCGTGGCGGCGGTGGCGGTGGCGGTGGTGGTGACGGTGGCTCTGCCCGTCTGTCTTCCGGTCTGTCTCCCGGTCTGTCTCCCGACCCTTCTCCCGGACTATCTGCCGAGCGTCTCGGCGACGGCCCGGTGCAGCCATTCACTCGCGTCGCCGAAGGTGAAGCCGAGACGCTCGGCCCGGGAGTTGTCCATCGCGTAGGAGCGGGCGAAGGAGAAGGGGGAGACCTCGCCGACCTCCACCTCCCGGAACACGGCCGTCCCGCCCGGTATGTGCGCGGCCACCGCCGCGCACAGTTCCTCGGTGGTGAGCGGTCCGTGGGACGCCGCGTTGACCGGCCCGCCGAAGTCGGCGCCCGCCGCCCAGGCGAGGAAGTCGGCGATCTCCGCCACATGGATGTAGGTCGCCGGGTGGTTCACGGCGGGGACGGCGATGGGCTCGCCGGTGCGCATCCGCTCGGCGTAGTGGGCGAGACGGCCCGTGAAGTCGTCGTCGCCGCCCAGCACATGGGCGACGCGTACGGCGGCGTACGGGAAGGCGGGGTCCGCCGCGAGGACCGCCTCGGCCTGACGCTTGCCCTCGCCGTAGTTGCTGTCGAGGAACTGCGGGTCGTCCCAGGGGAGGTCGAGGTCGACGGCGACCGTACGCGGGTCGAGGGCGTCCTCGCGCACCGGCGCGGGGGAGTCCTCGTACTCGTACACCTCGACCGTCGACGTCATCAGATACCTCCGGGTGCGGCCGGCGAAGACGCGGCGGGCGATCGCCGCCTGGCGCGGGGTGTAGCAGACCTGGTCGACGACGACGTCGAAGGTGCGCGAGCCCAGCGCGCTTTCCAGGGATCTCTCCTCATTGCGGTCGGCGACGAGATGAATGGTGCCGGGCGGCGGTGCCGACGAACCGCGGTTGATGACGGTGACGCGGTCTCCGGCGGCCATCAGCCGGGCGATGAGCCGCTTCCCGAAATACCGGTTCCCGCCAATGACGCACACTTCACGCACAGCACCCCTCCAAAGGAATCAGGCCGACGAAACGAGCCGGCGAAACGAGCCGCCGAATCAGGCCGACGGAACAGGCCATAATTCTCCCGTTCCACGTGACAGGTCTGAAGGGGGAACCATGGGAGATGCGGCCTCGGCACCGAAAGAACCACGGCATCCGCGAGCCGCCGCCCACGAAACGTCGGTGGCCTTCGACGCCCTCGACCGGCAGATCCTGGAGCTCCTTCAGAGCGACGGCCGGATCAGGCTCAGCGAGCTGGGGCGGAGGGTGCGGCTGAGCCCGGCGGCCGTCGCGGAGCGGGTGCGGCGGCTCGAGGCGGCGGGCGCGATCACCGGGTACGGCGCCCATGTCTCGCCGGCCCGGCTCGGCTACGGCGTCCGGGCCTTCATCCGCGTGAACCCGCACGCCGGGTACAGCCTCAGGCACCCCCGGACTCTGGAACTGCTGGCCCGCCCCGAGATCACCGAGGTGCACCACGTCGTCGGCGAGGACTGCTGGATCCTCAAGGTCGCCGTAGCGGACACCCTCCACCTGGAGGAGATCCTCGAACAGACCTCGGCGCTGGGCCGCACGACCACGTCGATCGTGCTCTCCTCCCCGGTGGAGCGGAAGCCGCTGCTGCCGCCGCACTGACGGTGTTGCCTTGACGTCGGCGTCAAGGACTACGTTCGGGGGCATGCGAATCGGCGAGCTGGCGACGCGGGCCGGGACCACCACGCGCACCCTGCGCTACTACGAGTCGCGGGGACTGCTGCCCGCGCGGCGGGGCAGCAACGGCTACCGCACGTACGACGAGGACGACCTGAAGCTGCTGCGGCAGATCAGGACGCTCCAGGACTTCGGGTTCGACCTGGAGGAGACGCGGCCCTTCGTGGAGTGTCTGCGGGCCGGCCACCCGGAGGGCGACTCGTGCCCGGCGTCGCTCGCGGTGTACCGGCGCAAGCTCGGCGAACTCGACGCGCTGATCGGCGAGTTGCAGGCCGTGCGGGCGCAGGTCGGCGACCAGCTGGCGCGGGCCGAGCTGGCCCGCGACGAGCTGGCGGCCGAGGCGGGGGTTCCGGGCGGTCCGGAGCCCGTGTGCGAACTGGGAGGGCAGACGCGGTGATCAAGGCGGCGGGCGTGACCGAAGTGACGGATGCGGACTTCGAGGCGGAGGTGATCGGCGCGGACCTGCCCGTGCTGGTGGAGTTCACGGCGGACTGGTGCCCGCCGTGCCGGCAGATGGGGCCGGTTCTCAGCTCCCTCGCCTTCGAGGAGGGCGACCGGCTCAAGGTGGTCCAGCTGGACGTGGACACGAACCCGGAGACGACGAACGCGTACAAGGTGCTGTCGATGCCCACCTTCATGGTGTTCCGGGGCGGTGAGCCCGTGAAGTCGATGGTGGGGGCCCGGCCCAAGCGGCGGCTGCTGGAGGAGCTGGCCGACGTGCTGTAACCCGCCCGACCACAAGAAATCCCCCGAGCGCAATTGCGCTCGGGGGATTTCTTTGCGTATATTCAAGAGTTCGCGACTTCAATGGAATGAGGTCGCAAAGAAGTTCACTGGGCACAGTATATCCGGGCGGGAGCGGAATTGTCAAACAGCGGCTCTAACACAGAAGGCAGCACGGCCGGCGCGGTATTTACCGACGATGAATTGCGGCTTGAGCAGGAATTCATCGACGGACTGTACGCGCGCGTGGACGCCCTGCGCGGTGTCACCGAGGTCTCCGTCACGGACGCGCTCGCGCAGGGCAACACGCCCATGCAGGCCAGGCTGGAACGGGACGTCCTCGTCGCCGAGCGCTCGGGGCTGCTCGCCGCGCTGAACGCGGTCGACGAATCGCTCTGCTTCGGCCGGATCGACCTCACCTCGGGGGTCAGCCACCACATCGGCCGCATCGGCATCCGCGCCGACGACACCGAGCACACCCCGATCCTGATCGACTGGCGGGCCCAGGTCGCCCGCCCCTTCTACCTCGCCACCGGGCACACCCCGATGGGCCTGCGCCGCCGCCGGCACCTCACCACCGACGGGCGCCGGGTCACCGACCTGCACGACGAGCTCCTCGACCTCGGCGACGCCACGAGGACCGGCCACGAGGACCCGACGGGCGACGCCGTGCTGCTCGCCGCGCTCAACTCGGCCCGCACCGGCCGGATGAGCGACATCGTGCAGACCATCCAGGCCGAGCAGGACCGGATCATCCGTGCGCCGCACCGCGGGGTGCTGGTCGTGGAGGGCGGCCCGGGCACCGGCAAGACGGCCGTCGCCCTGCACCGGGCCGCCTTTCTCCTCTACGAGTACCGGGAGCTGCTCGCCAAGCGAGCCGTCCTCATCGTCGGCCCCAACCCCGCCTTCCTCGGCTACATCGGCGAGGTGCTGCCCTCGCTAGGCGAGACGGGCGTGCTCCTGGCGACGGTCGGCGAGCTGTTCCCCGGTGTGAAGGCGACGGCGGCCGACAATCCGCGGGCGTCCGCGGTCAAGGGCCGCGCCGAGATGGCGGAGGTGCTCGCCGAGGTCGTACGCGACCGGCAGGCGCTGCCCGACCCGGTGATCACCATCGAGCACGACCGGGACGTGCTGATGCTCGACGACGGTCTGGTGCGCGTCGCCCGCGACCGCACGCGCGAGGCGAAGCTGCCGCACAACGTGGCCCGCGAGTACTTCGAGGGCCACATCCTCAACACGCTCACCGACATGGTGGCCGAGCGGATCGGCACGGACCCCTTCGACGGCTCCAACCTGCTGGACGCCGCCGACATCACCCAGATCCGGGACGAGCTGGCCGAGAACCGCGAAGTCTGGTCGGCCATCGACCGGTTGTGGCCGAGGCTGACTCCGCAGCGGCTGGTCGCGGACTTCCTCGCCGAGCCCGAGGGGTATGTGTCCGCCGAGGACGCGGCCGCGATCCGCCGTCCGGTCACCCGGGCGTGGACCACGGCGGACGTACCGCTCCTCGACGAGGCGGCCGAACTGCTCGGCGAGGACGACCGGCTGGCCCGCGCCCTCGCCGACCGCGAACGGAACACCCAGGTCGCGTACGCGCAGGGCGTGCTGGACGTGTCGTACGCCTCGCGTACATATGAGTTCGAGGACAAGGACGAGGAGGACTCCGAGGTTCTGTCCGCGCACCACATCATCGACGCCGAGCGGTTCGCCGAGCGGCACGAGGAGGAGGACCACCGCAGCGCCGCCGAGCGCGCGGCGGCCGACCGCACCTGGGCGTTCGGCCACATCATCGTCGACGAGGCGCAGGAACTGTCGCCGATGGCGTGGCGGCTGCTGATGCGGCGCAGCCCGACCCGCTCGATGACCCTGGTCGGCGACCCGGCGCAGACCGCCGAGGCGGCGGGCGTCGGCTCGTGGGAGGAGATCCTCGCCCCCTACGTCCAGGACCGCTTCGACCACACGCGCCTCGCCGTCAACTACCGCACGCCGTCCGAGATCATGGACATGGCGGCGGCCGTGGTCCGGGCCGAGCGGCCCGGCTTCGAGCCGCCGAGTTCCGTGCGGTCGACGGGCGTACGGCCCTGGGTGCGCGCCACCGACGACCTGCCCAGTGCCGTCGCCGAGGCGGTCGCCGAGCTGACCCCGGCGGAGGGGCGGCTCGCGGTGATCGCACCGCGCGAGCTGCACCGGAAGCTGGCGGCACGCCTCGACGGCGTCACGGCGGGCGCCGAGCCCGATCTGACCCACACGGTCGTCCTCCTCGATCCGCGCCAGTCCAAGGGCCTGGAGTTCGACTCGGTGCTCGTGGTCGAGCCGGCCCGCTACGGCACCAGCGACCTGTACGTCGCGCTGACCCGCGCCACCCAGCGGCTGGGTGTGCTGCACACGGGCGAGCTGCCGAAGGCGTTGGCGGACGGGGAGCCGCACCCGGCCGACGGCACACCCGCCCCGGGTATTACCAAGCGGTAACAGTTAAGGCTCCGGTCACCGCTCGTGCACGGCCGGTGCGGTATGCGTAGCGGTATGGAAGCCCAGCCCTACGCGACCGCCCCGGCCGGCAGCCCCAGGCTCGAGTCACTGCGCGTGGAACCTCTGCTGACATCGGAGTTCGACGCCGACCCGGCCGGCGTGTACGAGCGGCTGCGGCGGACGTACGGCCCGGTCGCGCCGGTCGGCCTGATGGGCGTGCCCGTCTGGCTGGTCCTCGACTACCACGAGGTCCTGGAGGTGCTGCGCGACGACAGCCAGTGGCGGCGCGACATCCGGTACTGGCGGGCGCGCGCACAGGGGCAACTGCCGCGCGACTGGCCCCTGCTCGCGGGCTACGAGGTGCGGCAGACCATGTTCCTGGACGGCGACGAGCACCACGCGGCCCGGCTGACCCACCACTCGGCCCTGCGCCCCTTCCAGGACGGGCACAGCCCGCAGGGGTGGGAACTGCGGGCGGCCGTCGCCCGGTACGCGGACGAACTCATCGCCCTGCTGGCCGCCGAATCGGGCTCCGCCGGGTACGCCGATCTGGGCGCGCAGTACACCAGACCGCTGCTGCTGATGGTCACCGGCAAGCTGTTCGGCTGTCCGGTGGGACTCGGCGACGAGCTGGTCATGGACCTGTGGCGGATGCTCGACGGCGGCCCGGACGCGGGCCCCGCCACCGACCGCGCGGCCGCTGTCATGACCCGGCTCGCCGCCCACCGCAGACAGCGCCCCGGCGACGACCTCACCTCGTACCTGCTCCTCGCCGACCCGGGCATGACCGACGAGCAGCTCGGCCGCGAGCTGTTGATGAACGCCGTCTACCTCAACGACATCACCGGCAACATGGTCATGAACACCCTGCTGGAGGTGCTGCGCGGCAACGCCACCGTCCGCCGCAGCGTGTCGGACGGGCACCTCGGCGAGACCTTCCACCGCGTGGCGCTGGTCAACCCGCCGGTGGCCAACATGTGCTTCCGCTTCGCCGCCGGGGACGTGCGCCTCGGCGCCTTCTGGATCAGGGCGGGCGACGTCGTCTCCCCGTCAGCCGCGGCCGCCCACCAGGACCTGCTGACGATCGGCACCTCCCCCCTCGGTGACGCCACCGCGAGCACCCGCGCCCATCTGGGCTGGGGAGCGGGACAGCACCAGTGCCCCGGCGCGGCCCGCGAGCTGGCGGGCATGATCGTGACCACGGCGGTGGGCCGGATCTTCGACCACTTCACCAAGGCCGAACTCACCCTTCCGGCCGACCAGTTGCCCTGGCGCTCCGGCCCGGTCGTACGAGGTCTGCGGCTGCTCCCGGTCCGCTACGAGCTGAGGGGGACGCCGTCGGAGTCCCACCCCGTGCCGCCGCCCCGGCACGACGGCGAGGCACCGGACACCGCGCCCACCGCCGACCACCGCTCCAGAGGCCTGCTGTCGGCGCTGCGCCGGCTGATGACCGGTACGGGAAGGGCGGGTTAGGCCGGTCGCAGCCAGAGCGTGGAGAGCGGGGGCAGGGTCAGCCGGATGCTCGCCGGGCGGCCGTGGCGGCCCTGCGGTTCGGGCTTCACCGGGTGCGGGTTGGTGACGTCGCTGCCGCCGTAGCGGGCGCCGTCGGTGTTGAGCGTCTCGTGCCAGGCGGGGATGTCGTCGGGGACACCGAGGCGGTAGTCGTGGCGGACGACCGGGGAGAAGTTGCTGACGGCGAGGAGCGGGGTGCCGTCGGCGGCGTGGCGCAGGAAGGCGAAGACGTTGTCCTCGACGGCGTCGCCGGTGACCCAGGCGAAGCCGGACGGGTCCGTGTCGCGCTCCCACAGAGCGGGTTCGTGACGGTAGACGGTGTTCAGGTCCCGCACCAGATCCCGCATGCCCCGGTGGTCGGGCTCGGCACCGTACGCCGGATCGAGCAGCCACCAGTCGGGCCCGTGGGTCTCGGACCACTCCGCGCCCTGGGCGAACTCCTGACCCATGAAGAGGAGTTGCTTGCCCGGATGGGCCCACATGAAGCCGAGATAGGCCCGCTCGGTCGCCCGCTGCTGCCACCAGTCGCCCGGCATCTTCGACACCAGTGAGCCTTTGCCGTGCACGACTTCGTCGTGGGAGATGGGCAGGACGTAGTTCTCGCTGTAGGCGTACACCATGGAGAAGGTCATCTCGTGGTGGTGGAACCTGCGGTGCACGGGCTCGTGCTGCACATAGCCGAGGGAGTCGTGCATCCAGCCCATGTTCCACTTCAGGCCGAAGCCGAGGCCGTTGTCATGTGTGGCGCGGGTGACGCCCTCCCAGGCGGTGGACTCCTCGGCGATCGTGACCACGCCGGGCACCCGCCGGTAGACGGTGGCGTTCATCTCCTGGAGGAAGGCGACCGCGTCCAGGTTCTCCCGGCCGCCGAACTCGTTCGGGCTCCACTGCCCTTCCTCGCGGGAGTAGTCCAGGTAGAGCATCGAGGCGACGGCGTCCACGCGCAGCCCGTCGATATGGAATTCCTCGCACCAGTACACGGCGTTGGCGACGAGGAAATTGCGCACTTCCCGGCGTCCGTAGTCGAACTCCAACGTCCCCCAGTCGGGGTGCGCGGCCCGCAGCGGATCCTCGTGCTCGTAGAGCGGCCGCCCGTCGAATTCGGCCAGGGCCCAGTCGTCGCGGGGGAAATGGGCGGGCACCCAGTCCATCAGGACGCCGACGCCGGCCCGGTGCAGGGCGTCGACGAGGTATTTGAAGTCGTCGGGGGTGCCCAGGCGGGCGGTGGGGGCGTAGAAGCCGGTGACCTGGTAACCCCAGGAGCCGCCGAAGGGGTGCTCCGCGACGGGCAGCAACTCGACGTGGGTGAAGCCCAGGTCGGCGACGTAGGCGGGGAGCTGTTCGGCGAGTTGACGGTACGTCAGTCCTGGCCGCCAGGACGGCAGGTGGACCTCGTACACGGAGAACGGCGACTCGTGCACGGGACGCTCGCCGCGCGCGGCCATCCACGCCTCGTCCGCCCACGCGTAGTGCGACGCGTGCACGATCGACGAGGTCCTGGGCGGGGCCTCGGTGCGGCGGGCCACGGGGTCGGCGCGCAGGGTCTTCGAGCCGTCGGGGCGGGTGATCTCGAACTTGTACAGCTCGCCCTCGCCGACGCCGGGCACGAACAGCTCCCACACGCCGGAGGAGCCCAGCGAGCGCAGGGGGAAGGCGGTGGCGTCCCAGAAGTTGAAGGTGCCGGCCAGTCGGACGCCGCGCGCGTTCGGCGCCCAGACGGTGAAGCGGGTGCCGGGCACGCCCTGGTGCGTCATCGGTTCGGCGCCGAGCGCCGTCCACAGCTCCTCGTGCCGGCCCTCGTTGATGAGGTGCAGGTCCAGCTCGCCGAGCGCGGGCAGGAAGCGGTAGGCGTCCTCGGTCTCGTGGACCGTGCCCTCGTAGGCCACGTGCAGCCGGTAGTCCGGTACGGCGCGCAGCGGCAGCAGGCCGGTGAAGAAGCCGGCGCCGTCGTCGTGCAGCTCGGTGCGCAAGTCGTCGGTGACGACGGTGACGGACAGCGCGTACGGGCGCAGCACGCGGAAGGCGACCCCGCCGGGCACGGGATGCGCGCCGAGCACGGAGTGCGGGGCGTGGTGCGTGCCGGACAGGAGCCGGTCGCGGTCGTCGGGGGCGACGGCGGGGGAGACGGGCGCTTCGGGGATGTCGAGGGCCGCCTTGACCACGGCTTTCCTGGGCACGGCCTTCTTGGACACGGCCCTCTTGGACACGGCCTGCTTGGGAACGGCCTGCTGGGGAACGGTCGCTTTGGCGGCGGCCTTGTCGGCCACGGCCTTCTTGGCGGTCGCCTTCCCCTTCCCGGTCTTCTTCGTCACCGCCCCCTTCGCGGCCGTCGCCTTCGCCGCCGGCGTGGCCTTCTTCCCAGCCGTCTTCTTCGCGGCAGCCGCCTTCTTCGCACCGGTCTTCTTCGCACCGGTCTTCTTCGAACCGTCACCGTTCTGGTTCGCGCGGTCGTCGGACGGAGGACGGGGGATCACGGCGAGTGCCTCCTCGGCAGGGTCGGCAAGGTCAGCAGGGTGGCGCGGAGGTTCACGGTGCGGCGTCGGCGGACAGCCGGTGTACCGCCGCCATCGGCACCGGCAGCCACTCGGGGCGGTGCCGGGCCTCGTAGACGACTTCGTAGACCGCCTTGTCCGTCTCGTAGGCGCGCAGCAGCACGGGGTCGGTACGGGGATCGAGCCCGGAGATCTCGGCGTAGCCGGTGCAGTACGCGGCCCGGCAGGTGTCCGCCCAGCCGGGCACCCGGGGTTCGTGCGAGTGGGCCGCGTAGTCGAAGGAGCGGAGCATGCCGGCCACGTCCCGCGCGACGGGCTGTGGCAGCCGGCGCTCGGCCAGCGACTTCGACGGCTCGCCCTCGAAGTCGATCAGCGACCAGGTGCCGGACGGCGACCGCAGACACTGGCCCAGATGCAGGTCGCCGTGGATGCGCTGGGCGTTCCAGGTGCGTCCCTCGGCGGCCAGCTCGCCCAGCGTCTCGAACGCGGACCGCAGGCCGGGCGCGTACGTCCGCAGCGTGGGCACCGCCTGCGCGGCCGCCTCCAGGCGCTCCGTCATGCCGTCGACCAGCAGCCGCACCTGTGCGTGTCCCAGGGTGACCGGGGGCGTCGCGCGGGCCAGCGCGGTGTGCACCTCGGCCGTCGCGCGCCCGAGCGCCCGCGCCTGGGTGCTGAAGTCCTCGCCCTTGGCCAGTTCACGCAGCGCCAGTTCCCAGCCGTCGGCCGCGCCCTTCACAAAGGGCTGGAGTACGCCGAGGACGTACGAGTCGTCGGGGCCTTCGAGGTCGGCGAGCAGCCAGGCCGTCGGCGCGGGCACCCGGGGGCAGCCCTCGCGGGCGAGCAGTAACGGCAGTTCCAGATCGGGGTTGACGCCCGGCACGATCCGGCGCAGCAGCTTCAGGATGAACGTATCTCCATAGACGATCGAGGAGTTCGACTGTTCCGCGGTCATCAGGCGCGGCATCAGTCCGTCGGGTATCTCCTGCCGCGTATCGCGTTCGAAGCGCAGTTCGCCGATGCGGGCCCGTGCCCGCAGCGCTTCGAGGAGCACTTCGGCGGGGCGGGGGTCGTGGAGAGCCTCGTACACGGTCCGCCCGGCGAGCGGACCGTCGTCCGGATGTCCGATGAGCGCGGGCGCCAGCCGGGGTGGCAGCGCCTCGCGCACGCCTATCAGGAGCTGGTAGCAGTCCCCGGGGTGCGTCATCGCGCCGTGGGTGGGGACATCCGGCTGATGGGCCCGTACGAGGAGGTGGAGCAGGCCCAACTTGGCGGTGGGCGGCAGCAGTTCGGTGGCCGCGACCAGTGAGAACCCGGTGACCGGCCGCCCCTTGCCCGCGAACCAGCGTTGCCGCGGCAGCCACTCCCGCAGCAGTGGATCGAGGGACGCAAGGAGCCCGGGACTTGTCCTGGTGGCACGAGTGACGGCTTCCGACATGGCGTCGCGTCCTTTCCCCAGGGACCCGGAGTCCTGGGGATTCGGGGTTTTACTGATGGGTGCCCCGGGCGGGTCGGTGTTATCCGCCCCGCCCGAGGTTCTAGACGGCGTCCTTGCGGAGCCGGAACCAGTAGAAGCCGTGGCCTGCCAGGGTCAGCAGATACGGGAGTTCCCCGATGGCCGGGAAGCGGACACCGCCGATCAGCTCGACCGGATGACGGCCGCTGAACGCCCGCAGATCCAGCTCCGTGGGCTGCGCGAACCGGGAGAAGTTGTGCACGCACAGCACCAGGTCGTCCCCGTTCCCCCCGGTCGAGGGGGCCTCCCGCAGGAACGCGAGGACGGCCGGGTTCGAGGACTGGAGTTCGGTGTACGAGCCGAGGCCGAACGCCGGGTTCTGCTTACGGATCTCGATCATCCGCCGGGTCCAGTGCAGCAGCGAGGACGGCGACGACATCGACGCCTCCACGTTCGTGACCTGGTACCCGTAGACCGGATCCATGATCGTGGGCAGATACAGACGCCCCGGGTCGCAGGACGAGAAACCCGCGTTGCGGTCCGGCGTCCACTGCATCGGAGTGCGCACCGCGTCCCGGTCACCGAGCCAGATGTTGTCCCCCATGCCGATCTCGTCGCCGTAGTAGAGGATCGGCGAGCCGGGCAGCGACAGCAGCAGCGCGGTGAACAGCTCGATCTGGTTGCGGTCGTTGTCCAGCAGCGGCGCCAGACGCCGGCGGATGCCGATGTTGGCCCGCATCCGCGGATCCTTGGCGTACTCCGCCCACATGTAGTCGCGTTCCTCGTCGGTGACCATCTCCAGGGTCAGCTCGTCGTGGTTGCGCAGGAAGATGCCCCACTGGCAGCTCGACGGGATCGCCGGCGTCTTCGCCAGGATCTCCGACACCGGATACCGCGACTCACGCCGCACCGCCATGAAGATCCGCGGCATGACCGGGAAATGGAACGCCATGTGGCACTCGTCGCCGCCCGAGGGGAAGTCGCCGAAGTAGTCGACCACGTCCTCCGGCCACTGGTTCGCCTCCGCGAGCAGCACCGTGTCCGGATAGTGCGTGTCGATCTCCTTGCGCACCCGCTTCAGGAACTCGTGCGTCGCCGGCAGGTTCTCGCAGTTGGTGCCTTCCTGCTGGTACAGGTACGGCACCGCGTCGAGGCGGAAGCCGTCGATGCCGAGGTCGAGCCAGAACCGCAGGGCGGAGACGATCTCCTCCTGCACCGCCGGGTTCTCGTAGTTGAGGTCGGGCTGGTGGGAGAAGAAGCGGTGCCAGTAGTACTGCTTGCGGACCGGGTCGAAGGTCCAGTTGGAGGCCTCGGTGTCGACGAAGATGATCCGGGCGTCCTGGTACTGCTTGTCGTCGTCGGCCCACACGTAGTAGTCGCCGTAGGGGCCGTCGGGGTTGCTGCGGGACTCCTGGAACCACGGGTGCAGGTCGCTGGTGTGGTTCATCACGAAGTCGATGATCACGCGCATGCCGCGCTGGTGGGCCGCGTCCACGAACTCGACGAAGTCGGCCAGGTCACCGAACTCGGGCAGCACCGCGGTGTAGTCGGAGACGTCGTAGCCGCCGTCGCGCAGGGGGGACTTGAAGAACGGCGGCAGCCACAGGCAGTCCACGCCCAGCCACTGCAGATAGTCCAGCTTGGCGGTCAGGCCCTTCAGGTCGCCGACACCGTCGCCGTTGCTGTCCTGGAAGGAGCGGACCAGGACCTCGTAGAAGACGGCGCGTTTGAACCACTCCGGATCGCGGTCCTTGGCGGGCGTGTCCTCGAAGGTGTCCGGGACGGGCTCGTTGACGATCATCGTGTGGGTGACCCTCCGATCTGCGGTGAGGACGGTCGCAGGACGGTGAGAACGTGCGCGGGCCGGTGCCCCGGCTCCAGACGCACATAGTTGGCCCTGCCCCAGTGGTAGCTCTCCCCGGTGAGCTCGTCGCGCACCGGCACGAACGCGGCCCAGTCCAGACCGAGTTGCGGCATGTCCAACGAGACCGTCGCCTCCTGGGTGTGGTGCGGATCCAGGTTCGCCACCACCACAACCGTGTTCGATCCACTGCGCTTCGAGTAGGCGATCACCTCTTCCTTGTCGGTGTGGTGGAAGTGCAGGTCGCGCAGTTGACGAAGGGCGGGGCTGCGCCGCCGGATCTCGTTCAGCGAGGTGATCAGCGGTGCGATGCTGCGTCCCTCGCGCTCGGCCGCCGCCCAGTCCCGCGGGCGGAGCTGGTACTTCTCCGAGTCGAGGTACTCCTCGCTCCCGCCGCGCACCGGGGTGTTCTCGCACAGCTCGTAGCCGGAGTACACCCCCCACGACGGCGACAGCGTCGCCGCCAGCACCGCCCGCACCTCGAAGGCCGGCCGCCCGCCACGCTGGAGGAACTCATGCAGGATGTCCGGGGTGTTGACGAAGAAGTTCGGCCGCATAACGGCCGCCGCCTCCCCCGACAGCTCGGTCAGGTACTCCGTCAGCTCCCGCTTGCTGTTGCGCCAGGTGAAGTACGTGTACGACTGCTGGAAACCGACCGCCGCCAGCGCCCGCATCATCGCCGGCCGCGTGAACGCCTCCGCCAGGAAGATCACATCCGGATCCGTCCGGCCGACCTCCCCGATCACCCGCTCCCAGAACACCACCGGCTTCGTATGCGGATTGTCCACCCGGAAGATCCGCACCCCATGGCCCATCCAGAACCGCAGGATCCGCACCGTCTCCGCGATCAGCCCCGGCATGTCCCGGTCGAACGCGATCGGATAGATGTCCTGGTACTTCTTCGGCGGATTCTCCGCGTACGCGATCGTCCCGTCCGGACGGTGATGGAACCACTCCGGATGCTTCTCCACCCACGGATGATCGGGAGAGCACTGAAGCGCGAAGTCGAGGGCGATCTCCAGGCCCAGGCCCCGGGCCCGCCGCACGAACACGTCGAAGTCCTCGATCGTCCCGAGGTCCGGGTGGACCGCGTCGTGACCGCCCTCGGGCGAGCCGATCGCCCAGGGCACCCCCACGTCGTGGGCGGCCGCCGACAGGGTGTTGTTGGGGCCCTTGCGGAAGGTGCTGCCGATGGGGTGGATCGGCGGGAGGTAGACGACGTCGAAGCCCATCTCCGCGATGGCGGGCAGCCGCTCGGCCGCCGTACGGAACGTGCCGTGCACCGGCCGGTCCACGCGGCCGCTCTCCGAACGCGGGAAGAACTCGTACCAGGAACCGAACAGCGCCCGCTCCCGCTCCACCAGCAGCGGCAACGGCTCCGACGACGTGAGCAGTTCACGCAGCGGATGCCGCGCGAGAACCTTGTCCACCTCGGCAGTGAGCGCCGCGGCGAGCCGGGACGCGGCGGGGCGCCCGGTGTCGCGCAGGGCGTCGGCGGCGGCGAGGATCACCTCCCGCCTGCCCTTGCTCTTCGGTACTCCGGCGGCCGCCCGCTCGTACAGGCCCGCGCCCTCCGCGAGGACGAGTTCGGTGTCGATCCCGGCCGGGATCTTGATCCCGGCGTGACGGCGCCAGGTGGTGACCGGATCGCCCCAGGCCTCGATGGTGTACGTCCAGCGGCCGGCGGCGGTCGCGGACACGGTGGCGCCCCAGCGGTCGGTGCCGGGGGCGAGTTCGCGCATGGGGGTCCAGGGGCCGCTGCGGCCCTGCGGATCCGTGAGGACGACATTGGCGGCGACCGCGTCATGGCCTTCGCGGAAGACCGTGGCGGAGACCTCGAACTCCTCACCGACGACCGCTTTGGCCGGGCGGCGCCCGTGGTCGACGAGCGGACGGATGTCGAGGACGGGGATGCGTCCGATGCCGGGGGTGGTGCCCGCGGAGGGTGTCTCCGGGGCGGGTGGACCGGCGTCGCCCCTGCGTATGGGGGGTGAGTCGGTACTGGACGCCGGGGGTGCCGGCGAGTGGTGCGTTGCGGGCATGACCGCTCCTGTCCGCATCAACGTGGGTGGGCGGATGAGGGTGTGGGGAGGTGGGGCCTGCGGGTGTACCGGAGGAGCCTTCCCACCCTATTCGGGTGGGCAATCCGGCACTTTGTTAACTACTCACGCGTATGTCTACACACAAGACCAGCCGTGTGCGGTGAGGTGCGCAGAAGACCGGCCTTACCCGGTGTGGGCGAGGCCGGTCAGGGTACGCGTGTCCGGTTAAGAGCGGTCAAAACCGGGTCAAGGGCTGTTCACCTGGAGCAGTTTGTCCGGTGAGCCGGGGCCGCCGCCCGAGATTCTCCCCGTGGCCGCCCGGGCGGCGAGCGCCTTGCTGACCTGGGCGGGTGTGGCTTCGGGATGCGCGGCCAGTTCGAGCGCTGCCGCGCCGGTGACGTGCGGCGTCGCCATCGACGTACCGGAGAAGGTGGCCTTCGCGGTGTCGCTCGCGTTCGAGGCGGAGGTGATCGCCACGCCCGGGGCGAACAGGTCCAGGCGCGGGCCCCAGTTGGAGAAGCTCGCACGGGCGTCCTTCCGGTCGCCGGCGCCGACAGTTATGGCCTGTTTCACGTGGGCCGGGGAGTACAGGCCGGCCGCGAGTCCGTCGTTCCCGGCCGCGACCGCGTAGGTGACGCCGGAGGCGATGGAGTTGCGTACGGCGGCGTCGAGCTGCGCGTTGGCGAAGCCGCCCAGGCTCAGATTGGCCACGGCGGGCTTCTTCGCGTGCCTGGTCACCCAGTCGATGCCGGCGATGACTCGGGCGGTGGTGCCGGAGCCCTCGTTGTCGAGAACGCGTACCGCGACGACTTTGGCTTGTTTGGCGACCCCGTACGTGGTGCCCGCGATCGTTCCGGCGACATGCGTGCCGTGCCCGTTGCCGTCGCCCGCCGTCCGGTCGCCGTCGACGAAGTCCCAGCCGTAGCTCGCCCGGCCGCCGAAGTCCCGGTGGGTGACGCGGATACCGGTGTCGATGACGTACGTGGTCACGCCGGCGCCGGCGCCCGAGGACTCCGGCCAGGTGTAGCCGTGGTCGAGCGGCAGGTCGTTCTGGTCGATCCGGTCCAGGCCCCAGGAGGGCGGGTTCTTCTGGTAGTGGTCGAGAGCGACCTCGGTGTCCTGCGCCACCGAGGCCACGCGGGGGTCCGCCGCGAGCCGCCGGGCCTGCTTCTCATTGGCCTGCACCGCATAGCCGTTCAAGGCGGCACCGTAGATGTGGCTGATCCTCGCCCCGTACTTCCCGGCGACGCTCTTGCCGGCCGCCGAGGGCGCGCTCGTTCCCCCCTTGAGTGTCACGAGGTAACTTCCGCTGACGGAACCGGGATCGCCGGCGCCGAGTATCCGCCCCTGCGGGGCTGCCTGCGCGGGCAGGGTGACGGCCGAAAGCACCGCGGCGGTGGTGACCGCGGTCAGGCCTCCTGCCCAGCGCAGACGAGCGCTGCTCGTCCGTGCCATGGCTTGGGTTCCCCTCCTCGACTCGGCGTGCTCCGACCGGTTTTCGCCCGCGTCCGGACGGCCCGGGCCGACACGCCACTGGGCAGCCTCTCGTGCGGTGTGAACCGCCACAAGGTCGCGCAGGCGGGCGGAATCGGCCATATCGTGAGAGGGGCGCACGAATGGCCCAGGGGGCGCTCGTCTTGCCCGTGGGGCGCGCGTGGCGGCCCGTGGCGGGCACCCGATGGCCCGCGGCGGGCACGTGATGGCCCGTGGCGGGCACGTGTTGTGAAGGCCGCGGTGAATTTCTGCCGAAGGGGGAGCGACGGGCAGGGGGCGCGCTTCATGCGCCGTAGTTGCCGAGGCGCCCGCACCGCTACCGTCGTGGGTGAACAAGGGCCGCACGAGGAGGTGCGGCCCTCAACCGGGCATGTCCTCCGTACGCCCTTCGTACGTCCTCCGTACGTCCTCCGTGAAGGTGGAACTCGTGAAGGCCATCCGTAGGTTCACCGTACGTCCCGTACTCCCCGACGCCCTTCACCCGCTCAGCGATCTGGCGCGAAATCTGCGCTGGTCGTGGCATGCGGAGACCCGTGAGCTCTTCCAGTCCGTGGACCCCGAGCGCTGGGCGGCGTCGGACGGCGATCCCGTACGGCTGCTCGGCAGCGTCCCGCACGCGCGCCTCGCGGAGCTGGCGGAGGACCGCCGCTTCCTGCGCAGGCTGGGCGCGGCCGCCGACGATCTCACCGACTACGTGACCGGCGACCGCTGGTACCAGTCGCAGGCCGAGGCCCCGTCCCGCGCGGCCGAACTGCCCGCCGCCATCGCCTACTTCTCACCGGAGTTCGGCGTCACGGCCGCGCTGCCGCAGTACTCCGGCGGCCTCGGCATCCTCGCCGGGGACCATCTGAAGGCGGCCAGCGACCTGGGCGTGCCCCTGATCGGGGTGGGCCTGCTGTACCGGCACGGCTACTTCCGCCAGTCGCTGTCCCGCGACGGCTGGCAGCAGGAGCACTATCCCGTCCTCGACCCGCACGAACTGCCGGTGGTGCCGCTGCGCGAGGACGACGGCGCCCTGGCCCAGGTCTCCCTCGCCCTGCCCGGCGGGCGGCGGCTCCAGGCCCGGATCTGGCTGGCCCAGGTGGGCCGCGTACCGCTGCTGATGCTCGACTCGGACGTCGAGGAGAACGACCACGGTGAGCGCGGTGTCACCGACCGGCTGTACGGCGGCGGCAGCGAGCACCGGCTGCTCCAGGAGATGCTGCTGGGCATCGGCGGGGTGCGCGCGGTCCGCACGTACTGCCGGCTGACCGGTCATGCCGAGCCGGAGGTCTTCCACACCAACGAGGGGCACGCGGGTTTCCTCGGCCTGGAGCGGATCGCCGAACTCTGCGACACGGGGCTGGACTTCGACGCGGGCCTGGAGTCGGTGCGGGCGGGGACGGTCTTCACGACCCACACGCCGGTCCCGGCCGGCATCGACCGGTTCGACCGGGAGCTGGTGGCCCGCCACTTCGGCCCGGACGCGGAACTTCCGAGGATCGACGTGGAGCGGATCCTGGGGCTCGGCATGGAGACGTACCCGGGCGGCGAACCCAACCTCTTCAACATGGCGGTGATGGGCCTGCGGCTGGGCCAGCGCGCCAATGGCGTCTCGCTGCTGCACGGTCAGGTGAGCCGGGAGATGTTCTCGGGCCTGTGGCCGGGCTTCGACCCGGACGAGGTGCCGATCACCTCGGTGACCAACGGGGTGCACGCGCCGACCTGGGTGGCCCCGGAGGTGTTCCGGCTGGGGGCGCGGCAGATCGGCGCCCAGCGCACCGAGGACGCGATGACGGTGGGCGGCTCGGAGCGCTGGGACGCGGTGGCGGAGATTCCGGACCAGGACATCTGGGACCTGCGGCGGGTGCTGCGGGAGCAACTGGTGACCGAGGTGCGGGAGCGGCTGCGCGCGTCCTGGCGGCAGCGCGGGGCGGGCACGGCCGAACTCGGCTGGATCGACGGGGTGCTCGACCCGGACGTCCTGACGATCGGCTTCGCGCGCCGGGTCCCCTCGTACAAGCGGCTGACGCTGATGCTGCGGGACCGGGACCGGCTGATGGACCTGCTGCTGCACCCCGAGCGCCCGGTGCAGATCGTGGTGGCGGGCAAGGCGCACCCGGCGGACGACGGCGGGAAACGCCTGGTCCAGGAGCTGGTGCGGTTCGCTGACGACCCGCGCGTCCGGCACCGCATCGTGTTCCTGCCGGACTACGGGATGGCGATGGCGCAGAAGCTGTACCCGGGCTGCGACATCTGGCTGAACAACCCGCTGCGCCCGCTGGAGGCGTGCGGGACGAGCGGGATGAAGGCCGCGCTCAACGGCTGCCTGAACCTTTCGGTGCTCGACGGCTGGTGGGACGAGTGGTTCCAGCCGGACTTCGGCTGGGCGATCCCGACGGCGGACGGCACCGCGACGGACGAGGACCGCCGGGACGACCTGGAGGCGACGGCACTGTACGACCTGCTGGAAGGGCGCGTCGCCCCCCGCTTCTACGAGCGGGGCCAGGCCGGTCTGCCCGACCGCTGGATCGAGATGGTCCGCCAGACACTGACGCATCTGGGTCCCAAGGTGCTGGCGGGGCGCATGGTGCGCGAGTACGTGGAGCGTCTCTACACCCCCGCGGCCCTCGCGCACCGGGCGCTGACCCCGGAACCGGCACGGGAGCTCGCGACCTGGAAGTCCCGGGTACGGGCGGCCTGGCCGCGGGTCACCGTCGACCATGTGGAGACCTCGGTGGCGACGACGACGGCGGAGCTGGGCACGACGCTGTCACTACGGGTCCGCGTGGGCCTCGGCGACCTCGACCCGGACGACGTCGAGGTCCAGGCGGTCGCGGGCCGGGTGGACGGGCAGGACCGCATCACGGACGCGACGGCGGTCCCCCTGAAACCGGTGGGCGGCCCGGACCTGGAGGGACGACGGGTGTACGAGGGCCCCCTGTCCCTGGACCGCACGGGCCCCTTCGGCTACACGGTCCGCATCCTGCCGACCCACCGCCTCCTGGCGACGAGCGCGGAACTGGGGCTGGTGGCGGTGCCATCGGAGGATGTGGGGGAGGGGGCTGGGGTTTTGCTGCGGTGACACCCTCAAGGGCACGGCTACGCATACGAGTTTCACGACTCACTGCTGCGTAGCCGCCAGGTTCAGACCCCGACCCCAGTCGGCGGACGACTGGGGTCCCTGAACCTCTACGACGACCGCGGACGAGCCGGCCGACGGGTCGACGAGCCTGACCCACAGGTAGATGTCTGAAAAGAGAACCTAATGAACGGTGCAGCTGCTCCTCGCAAGCTGGATGAACTATTCCAGGAGTCGGGCGGCCGTCCTGTCGAACGCGATGGCGAAATGATCCATATGGCCTATCGAATTCCCGTAGGAGTAGAGACTTCCAAGATTCGACTCGAGTTCTCCGGCTTTGTCGATGAGCCGGTTCAGGGGGTCTGCCTTCAGGTCGGCGAAGGGGTGCTTTCGGTTGAAGGAAGGTCGCACCCCGGGTTGGTATTTTGGATGGATGCGGCGCCATCTGTCGTTGATATGGGAGTCAACGCCGAGAAGGGTTCTACCCTTCAAGTCTGGAACTGTTGGCGGGGCAAGTTCGGCGAGCGTGCGGCATGGCTCGGAAACGCTGGAATGATCTGCGATGTGGTCCGTGAGGGCGAGTATAAATTTTCTTGCAGTAGCGGTACGGGGGAGGCTTTCTTTGGGTCCATGCAATTCGCTCTGCGTGTGGGCAAGGTGGTTGGCAGTGGGCGAGAAATAGAATCCTGACTTATGGAAACCCTAAGAATCTTCCGGCTGTATTGCAGCTCTGAGAGTTGTGCGACACCGAACCGGCGGCCCAGGGCGCCTGGGTCAGCTGTTTGGGGTGTCAGCGTCGTTGGCTGTCTTCTTTGAGGGAGCGTATGAGGGAGAGCAGCGGGTTGCGGGTGGTGGTCAGGATGACGTCAGGGTCGTCGCTTTCGCGGAGGTGAACGGTTCCGGTGGGGGTGGCGGCGACGTAGACGCAGTTCGAGCCGTCGGGGCTGTAGGTGGACTTCTGCCAGGCGGATATGTGCACGTCGGCCCCTTTCAGTGGCTTTGCATGATGTGCTCGATGAACTTGCGTGACTCGGCGGGTTCGAGAGCGCAGTTTTCCATGCGGTCCAGCACGGTCCGGTATTTCGCCAACTGTGCTTCCGTGTCCAGGAATTCGCAGCCGCCGTGGTGGGTGTCCAGTTGGACCGTGTCGAGCTGGGGGGTCGGGCCGACCGCGTAGTCGAAGGACTGGCCGTTGCCGGGGAAATGCGGCGAGGTGAAGGGGATGACGCGGATGGTGATGTTGTCCTGCTCGCTCCGCTCCAGCAGGTGGGCGAGCTGATCCCGGGCGACGTCCGCGCCCCCGTACTGCATGCGCAGGGCCGCCTCATGCAGAAGTGCCGTGTAGGGGAGTGGGGCCGAGCGGTTCAGGATCTCCTGCCGCTTGATGCGGTACGACAGGCGGTGCTCGAGCTCGTACGGCAGGAAGGGCGGGACCGCTTCGCGGAGCATGGCTCGGGCGTGGTCCGTGGTCTGGAGCAGGGCAGGGATGTGCAGGGACAGGGCCACGCGCAACTCGGTTGCGTGGTGCTCCAGTTCGGCGAGATCGGCCAATCCGGCGGGCAGATACTCCCGGTACTCGTCCCACCAACCCCGGGTACGGCCCCCGGTCATCTCGGCCAGCGCCTCGATCAGAGCCGGGTCGGCGCAGCTGTATGTGCGGGCGAAGGTGCGTACGCGGTCGGCGCTGACGGCGTAGCGGCCGGCCTCGATGCTGCTGACCTGAGCCTGCTTGAGGCCAAGCAGGTCCGCGGCAGCGGTGGATGTCAGTCCTGAGTGCTCCCTGAGCCTGCGCAGCTCGGAGCCCAGTCGTTGTTGGCGCAGTGTGGGAGTGGTGCTGGGCGGCACTGGGCCCTCTCTCGGCGGTGTGTTCCTGCGGGTCACCCACAGGAGGGAATTATGAATCATCACCTTCGTTCGATGTTAAGTATCACATCACGCCCTCTATGGTGTGTCCCACGTCGCTCAACCTCCCGCGCCGATAAGCCGGAAGCGCACCACAGCCCTGGCACTGCCACCGCGCGGCGCTGCCGTCGAGCGAGCCCAAGCCCCTTCCACTCCGGAGCCGTTCATGGTCACCGTAACCCCGCCCGACACCTGGGTATACGCCCTTCGCCTGCCCCATGACCCCCGCGCCGCACGCGTCGCACGTATGACCGTGCGGGCCACGCTGTCCGGGCACGGTATGGGTGAAGTCGTCGATGTCGTCGAGCTGTTGACCTCCGAGCTCGTCACCAACGCCTACCGGTACGCCAAAGGGCCTGCATCCCTGCGGCTGACGGCGCTGGGAGGAGGACGGTTGCGGGTCGGTGTGTGGGACAGCAGTCCGCACATTCCTGCCCCCTTCGACCGGCCGCCCGGAGACCGTGTCCCGTGCGCGCCGGTGGACGCCGTTGGTGGGCGCGGTCTCTTCCTCGTACAGGAGTACGCGGACTGGTGGGGCGGCTGGCGCCTCGGCGATGACCAGATGGGGCACGGTGCCGGGAAGCTGCTGTGGTTCGAAGTGGGAAGGAGGAGGGCGGTGGCGGAGCGCCGCGTGTAGGACGGGCGAGTCGGGCACTCAGTCCGCAACCGACTCGCACAGCCTCCGCAGCACCACCCCGCACCGCCGCGCGTACGCGTGCTGCAAGCCTCGCGTCGCCGCGCCGCCCGCTCGGGCGTACCACTTGGCCGCGCGGCTGAAGGCCGTGATCGTGAGCCAGACCGTGCCGTCGCCCGTTCTGTTCACGACGAAGGCTTCTTCGCCGCACTCGGGGTGGCCGGAAAGCGTGCCGTACGCCCAGCCGGCGCGGCGGGGTTCGTCGACCGTCCAGACCACCCGGCACGGGGCCTTGATCATGCCGGCCAGGGAGACCGTGACGTCGACCCCCGGGGCGGCCGCGTCCGCGGACGCGTCAATACCGACGCCCATGGCGCGGTGCATCTCCCAGGTGACGACCGCGTGGGACGCCCGGCGGAACACCTCTTCGCCCTCGCCTATGCGCGTGCGCACGTGCAGGGAGTGGAATCCCGGCGGGCAGTACCCGTTCTCACGGGTCGCGCCGACATCCTCGTACGTGAAGGACATGGGGCACAGCCTAGGGCGGCACCCGGAGTCACCTTCTCTCCGGGTGCCGCCCTGTGCGAAATACGGCCGATCAGTCGATCAGTCGACCAGCCGGCCAGTCGACTAGCTGACGTTGACCGCCGACCAGGCCGCCGCCACCGCCTTGTACTCGGTGCTGGTGGAGCCGTACAGCGCCGAGGCCGCCGAGAGGGTGCCCGTGCGGGCGGCCGCGTACTTGGTCGTCGACGTGAAGTACGTCGTCAGAGCCTTGTACCAGATCTGCAGGGCCTTGGCCCGGCCGATGCCCGTGACCGTGGAGCCGTTGGACGTGGGGGAGTTGTAGGTGACCCCGTTGATCGTCTTCGAACCGCTGCCCTCCGAGAGGAGGTAGAAGAAGTGGTTCGCGACACCCGACGAGTAGTGCACGTCGAGGTTGCCCACGCTGGAGGACCAGGAGTCCGCCGAGCCGCCGTCCTTGCTGGGCTTGTCCATGTAGCGCAGCGGGGTGCCGTCGCCGTTGATGTTGATCTTCTCGCCGATGAGGTAGTCGCCGACGTCGGACGAGTTGGCCGCGTAGAACTCGACGCCCGTGCCGAAGATGTCGGAGGTCGCCTCGTTCAGGCCGCCGGACTCACCGCTGTAGTTGAGGCCCGCGGTGTTGGCGGTGACGCCGTGGCTCATCTCGTGGCCCGCGACGTCCAGCGAGGTCAGCGGGTGGGTGTTGCCCGAGCCGTCGCCGTAGGTCATGCAGAAGCAGCTGTCGTCCCAGAACGCGTTGACGTACGCGTTGCCGTAGTGGACGCGGGAGTAGGCGGCGACGCCGTTGTTCTTGATGCCGCTGCGGCCGAAGGTGTTCTTGTAGAAGTCCCACGTCACCTGCGCGCCGTACGCGGCGTCGGCGGCCGCGGTCTGGTCGGTGGTGGAGCTGGAGGCCGCGCCGGTGCCCCACGTGTCGTCCGCGTCGGTGAACAAGGTGCCCGCGGAGGAGGTGGTGGTGTGCGACTTGTTGTACGTCTTGTGGCTGCCGCGCGTCCCGTCGGTCAGCTGGTACGTCGACCCCGACAGCGTGGTGTTGAGGGTGACCGTGCCCGAGTAGAGGGTCTTGCCGGTGCCGGTCTCGATGGCCTGGTACTCGTAGAGCTTCTTGCCGGTGGCCGCGTCGGTGATGACGTGCAGCTGGTTCGGGGTGCCGTCGTCCTGGAGGCCGCCCACGACGGTCTCGAAGGCGAGGGTCGGCTTGCCGTTGCCCGCCCAGATCACCTTGCGCGGCGCCCGGTCGGCCGAGGTCTTCTCCGAGCCGGCGGACTTGGCGACGGTCAGGGCCTGCTTCTCGGCCTTGGCGGAGGTGATCTGCGGCTTGAGGGAGGCCACCTTGATGGTCGCCTTCGTCGCCTTGGTCACGCCCTCGGTCGTGCCCGACTTCGACTGGTGGACGACCAGGTCGCCGCCGAGGACCGGCAGTCCGTTGTACGTGCGCTCGTAGCGCGTGTGCAGCGTGCCGTCGGCGTCCTTGACGACGTCTCTGACGACCAGCTTCTCCTTGGTGCCGAGGCCTATCTGCTGGGCCGTCTCCGGCGTGGCGGCTTCGGCCTTCTTGATGAGGGACGTGCGCGCCGCCGCGGACAGCTGGAGCGGGGCGCCGGCGAGGGTGGCCTTCTTGCCGGCGTCGGACACCGGGGTCTGGGCAGAGGCACCGGTGGTCACACCGGTGGCGAGCAGGGCTCCGGCGGCGACAGCGGTGGCGATGGCCAGAGTGGTGCGCTTGTGACGCGCGTAGAGGGAGGTCACGCAAGCTCCTTTGTGGGGGCGGCCGAACGACGTGGGGTAGCCGTACGGACGGGTGAAGTTGCGGTGCGGGTGAGCCGTGCGGTGGAAGAGTGACACCTAGGGCGCGTACATGTCATGACCCCAAAGGAACGTTGGCTGAAAATCGTCCGTTGGGTGAAGATCCGTGTACGCAATGCGGACCTGATCTTGGGTATGGCGGCAACCAAGGAGAGGTCAGGGCACAGCAAAGGGGGCGCCGCCCCGGGGAGTTGAACCACCGGGGCGACGCCCTGTCCTGTGCCCTGCGTCAAGCGGGGTCTACGGGAACGTCAGCTTCCAGCTGTTGATGGTGCCGACGTCCTGCGCCGCCTGGTCCTGGACCTTCAACTGCCAAGTGCCGTTGGCGGTTTCGGAGGACGCGTTGACCGTGTAGGTGTCGGTCACGTTGTCCGCGGAGTCGGACGAGCTGAAGTTCTTCAGGCGGTACGTCGAGCCGTCCGGGGCCACCAGGTCGATGACCAGGTCACCACGCCAGGTGTGCGTGATGTTCGGGGTGACCTGAAGATTGCTCGGCGCGTTTCCGGTGCGGCCCGTGACGGTGATCGAGGACGTCACCGCCCCCGCGTTGTCCGGAATCGATACCTTGGTCGTGCTCTCGTACGAGGTACCGCCACCGCCGCCGCCACCGGAGCGCGCACCGACCGCGACGGCCGCCCACGCGTCCTGCACCGCCTTGTACTCGGTGCTCGTCGTGCCGTACAGCTCACCCGCCGCCGCGAGGGTGCCGGTGCGGGCCGCCGCGTAGTTGGTGGTCGAGGTGAACTTGGTGGTGAGTGCCCGGTACCAGATCTGCAGGGCCTTGTCGCGGCCGATGCCGGTGACCGGAAGGCCGTCCGACGTCGGCGAGTTGTAGCTGACGCCGTTGATGACCTTGGCGCCGCTGCCCTCGCTCAGCAGATAGAAGAAGTGGTTCGCGGGACCCGACGAGTAGTGGACGTCGATCGAGCCGATGCCCGAGTACCAGCTGTCCTTGGACGCGCCGTCCTTGCTGGGCTTGTCCTGGTAGCGCAGCGGGGTGCCGTCGCCGTTGATGTCGATCTTCTCGCCGATGAGGTAGTCACCGACGTCGGAGGAGTTCGCCGCGAAGAACTCCACGCCCGTGCCGAAGATGTCGGAGGTCGCCTCGTTCAGGCCTCCGGACTCACCGCTGTAGTTCAGGTTGGCCGTGTTCGAGGTGACGCCGTGGCTCATCTCGTGGCCCGCCACGTCCAGCGAGGTCAGCGGGTCGGCGTTGCCGGAGCCGTCGCCGTACGTCATGCAGAAGCAGCTGTCGTCCCAGAAGGCGTTGACGTACGCGTTGCCGTAGTGGACCCGCGAGTACGCGCCGACGCCGTTGTTCTTGATGCCGCTGCGGCCGAACGTGGTCTTGTAGAAGTCCCAGGTCGTGGCGGCGCCGTAGTGCGCGTCGGCGCCGGCGGTCGCGGCGTTCGACGTGGTGCCGTTGCCCCAGGTGTCGTTCGTCTGCGAGAACAGCGTGCCGGTGCCGGACGACCCGTGGTTCAGGTTGTACGTCTTGTGGGCGCCGCGCGCTCCGTCGTTCAGCGTGTAGGTGGAGCCCGACTGTGTGGTCGTCAGGGTCACCTGGCCGCTGTACTGGGTGTTGCCGATGCCGTTCTTGATGCCCTGGTACTGGTAGAGCTTCTTGCCGGTGGCCGCGTCGGTGATGACGTGCAGCTGGTTCGGGGTGCCGTCGTCCTGGAGGCCGCCGACGACGGTCTCGTAGGCGAGGGTCGGCTTGCCGTCGGCCGCCCAGATCACCTTGCGGGGCGCGCGGTCCGCCTTGGTGCTCTTCGAACCGGCGGACTTGGCGGCGGTCAGGGCCTGCTGCTCGGCCTTGGCGGAGGCGATCTGCGGCTTGAGGGAGGCCGGCTTGATGGCCGCCTTCGTCGCCTTGACGACCCGCTCGGTCTTGCCCGACTTCGAGGTGTCCACGACCAGGTCGCCGCCGAGGACCGGCAGTCCGTCGTAGGTGCGCTCGTAGCGGGTGTGGACCGTGCCGTCGTGGTCCTTGAGGACATCGCGGGCGACGAGCTTCTCCTTGGCTCCGAGGCCCAGATCCTTGGCGGTGTCCGCCTTGGCCGCGTTGGCGTCGCGTATCAGCTCGGCGCGCTGGGACGGGGTGAGCTTCAGGGTGACGGCGCCCGGCTTGACCTTGCCCGTGGGGGCCTGGTCGGGGGCGGCGTTGGCGGCGCCCGACTGGACGGCCGCGGCGAGCAGGGCGGTGACGCCCACCAGGGCGACTGCCCCGGCGCGACGACGCAGGATGTGGGAGGTGCGTCTGTGGGAGGAACTGCTACTCAACACTGACTCCTTCTGCGTGGCCGCGGGTCGCGCGGCCAGGGGAGACCGGACGATGGTCACCCGTCCGGGCAGAACAGGGCGGAACTTGGCGTTACGCGGAACCAGGTACATGGGGTGGTGCATGGGTGGTGCTCGGGGTGGTGCATGGGGAACGCACGGCCGCGGCACAGCGGTCGAGCTGTGTGCTTGCTGTGAGGTGGCCGTGGGAAGAGTGTCAGGAGACCGCGCTTTCTGTCAGGGGCGCATCAAGGATTTGGCCGGAAATCGTCCGTTGTCCGGTAAGTCATGTTCGGTATACGGACCGTTCAGAAGTCCGGTCAGAAGTCCGTTCAGAAGTCCGGTCAGGAGTGTCCTGCCGGAGACCGTCGCAAAGGCGTACAAGGCCGCCCGACGATCCCGGATTCAGGACGGGGACGGCTCGTCGCCGTGCCACGAATGCCACAGCGCCGCGTACGCGCCCCCCGCCGCCACCAGGGCCTCGTGGGTGCCGAGTTCGGTCAGCCGGCCGTCCTCCATCACGGCCACCCGGTCCGCGTCGTGCGCCGTGTGCAGCCGGTGGGCGATGGCGATGACGGTCCGCCCTTCGAGTACGGCCGCCAGCGCGCGCTCGGTGTGGCGGGCGGTCGTCGGATCCAGCAGCGCGGTGGCCTCGTCGAGGATCAGCGTGTGCGGATCCGCCAGCACCACCCGGGCCAGCGCCAGTTGCTGAGCCTGTGAGCCGTCCGTGGCACAACCACCGGACCCCAGGACGGTGCCGAGGCCGTCCGGCAGCTCGCGCACCCAGCCGTCGGCGCCGACCGCGGCGAGAGCCGCCCACAACGCGTCGTCCGTGGCCGAGGGCTCGGCGATCAGCAGGTTGTCGCGGACCGTGCCGAGGAAGACATGGTGCTCCTGGGTGACGAGGACGACCTGCCGGCGCAGCCGCTCCGGCTCGAGGCCGACGACCGGCACCCCGCCCACCGTCACCGTGCCCGCGCTCGGCGCGTCGACGCCCGCGAGCAGCCTGCTCAGTGTGGTCTTGCCGGCGCCGGACGGGCCGACGACGGCCAGCCGCTCCCCGGGACGCACGGTCAGGTCGACGCCGCGCAGCACCTCGCCCCCACGCTCGTACGCGTAGCGCACCCCGGTCACGTCGATCCGGTCGTCCGCCGGCGCGGCCGAGTCGGCCGGACCGCTCCGCGGCGCCCGGGCCAGGCCCTCCACCCGGGCGAAGGAGGCGCCGCTGCTCTGCAACTGCTCGACCCGCATCAGGATCTGGTCGAGCGGTTCGCCGAGCTGGCGCAGATACAGCGCCGCCGCCACCACCGCACCCAGGCTCATCACACCCCGCGCGTGCAGCGCACCGCCGATCAGCAGCACCCCGGCCACGGGCACGATGTACGACACCTCCACCACCGGGAAGAACACGGTGCGCAGATACAGCGTGTACAGCCGGGTGCGCCGGGACGTCTCCAGCGCCTCCCGGCTCGCGCCGATCCGCCGCTCCTGAAGCCCGAACGCCTCGACGGTACGGGCCCCCGACGCCGTCGCCGCGAGGATCTCGGCGACCTCCGAGGTGGCCGCGCCCTCGGCGAGATAGCCGTCCCGGGCCCGCCGCAGATACCAGCGCAGCGCGCACCAGATGCCGGTCAGACCGAGCACGCCGAAGGCGCCCAGCAGCGGGGCGAGGACGAACACCGCACCGAGGAGGAACAGCGCCTCGAGGGTGTGGATGAGCAGATCGGGTCCGACATCGCGCAAGGTGGTGCCGACGGCGGCCACGTCGGCGGTGCCACGGGCCGTCAGATCGCCGGTGCCCGCCCGCTCCACGACCGACGCGGGCAGCGCCAGCGTCCGGTCGACGAACTCCTCGCGCACCCGGGCGAGCGTCCGCTCCCCGAAGCGGTGCCCCACGTACCGGGCCCAGCGGGCCAGCAGCAGCTGCGCGAGGGAGCACAGCAGGATGCCCAGCGCCAGCCGGTCCACGGCCCGCACCCCGCCTCCGGCCCCGACCCCGTCGACGATGCGCCCGAGCAGCCACGGCCCGGCCAGCCCGGCGCCCGCGGCCAGCGCGTTCAGGACCAGCACGGCGGCGAAGGCGCGCCCGTCGGCCCGGACCAGACGGACGGCGGCCCGCCGCACACCGGCCGGTTCCGCGACGGGCAGGTGTCCAGAAGTTCCGGTCGTCACCGCAGGGCCTCCTCGGCGTCCGCGTCCCGGGCCACCAGCGCCCGGTACCCGGGCTCCCCGCCCAGGAGTTCGCGATGGCTGCCCCTCGCGGCCACCTTCCCGTCGACCAGGTAGTACACGGTGTCCGCCCGGGCGAGCACGAGGGGAGAGGTGGTGGTCACGACGGTCGTACGGCCGCTGCGCGCGGTGTGCAGCCGGTCCGCCACGGTGGCCTCGGTGTGGGCGTCGAGCGCGGAGGTGGGCTCGACGGCCAGCAGCACCTCGGGGTCGGCCAGCAGCGCCCGCGCCAGCCGTACGCGCTGCCGCTGGCCGCCGGAGAGGGTGCGGCCCTGCGCGGTCACGGCCGTCTCGAGCCCGTCCGGCAGACCGAGGACGATGTCGTCGGCCGCGGCCGCGTGCACGGCCCGCGCGAGGGCCGCCTCGTCCCAGCCGTCCGGTCCCCGTCTGCCGCCCACCAGATCGCGCAGCGGACCCGCGAACAGATCGGCCTCGTTGTCGGCGACCAGGATCCGCTCGCGGACCTGCCCCAGCGCGACGGCGTCGAGCCGCACCCCGCCCCAGGTGGCGGCCGACGGCGCGTACCGGCCGAGGCGGTCGACCACCTCCGCGGCATCGGCGGGGCGGGCCCCGGCGAGCGCGGTCAGCCGGCCCGGCACCACCCGGACCCCGGACTCCGGGTCGGACAGCACGGACGGCTCCGCGGGCGCGTCGGCCGTGCCGTCGTCCGCGAGGGGCGCAAGGCTCAGGAAGCGCACGACGCGCCGCGCGGCCACCACGCCCCGGCTGAGCTGGTAGCCGCACTCGATGAAGAACGCCACCGGCCCCACCAGGACCGCGACATAGCCGTACACCGACACCAACTCGCCCACCGTGATGTCCCCGCGCGCGGCCAGCCGGGCCGCCAGCCAGGTCACCACGGCGAGGAACAGCGTCGGCAGGCCCACCCCGAGCGCCTCGATCCAGCTGGTCACCGCCCCGACCCGGTAGCCCTGCTCCCGCAGCCGCCGCGAGTCCCGGCGGAACGCGTCCGCGAACAGCCCCTTGCCGCCCAGGCCGTTGAGGACCCGCAGACCGCCCGCGAGGTCCCCGATCCGCTCGGTCAGCACGCCCTGCCGCTCGCGGTACTCCGTCTCCGCGCCCTGAAGCCGCCCCATCAGCGGACCGACGAGCACGGCGATCAGCGGCACCCCGAGCAGCACCACCGCGGCCAGTGGCGGCGAGACGGACAGCAGCAGCCCGGCGACGACCGTGTAGGCGACGACCGCACCGACGCCGGGGCCGACGACGGTCAGGGACTGGCTGATCGTCTGGACGTCGCCCACGCCGATCGTGACGACCTCCCCGGCCCCGACCTGACGCGACAGCGCGGCGCCCAGCCGGACCGCCTGCCCGACGACGACCTTGACGGTGCGGAAGTTGGCGTCCATCCGGACCCGGGTCATCGTGCGGTGCCGCATGATGCTCAGCCAGGCGTTGAACGCCCCGACCGCGAACAGGGCCGCCGTCCAGCCGATCAGCGCGGTCCGGTCGCCCGGTGCCAGCCCGTCGTCGATCGCGCGGGACATCAGATACGGCGTCGCCGCCAGCAGCACCATCCACGTACTGCCGAACAGCGCCCCGGCGGCGCACCGGCCCCGCTGCCGCATGACCAGCCACCACAGATACCGGCCGCCACCGCGACAGTCCGGGTCCCCCGGGTCCTCGTACGCGTCGATCATCCGCCCCCCAGCTCCTGCCCGTCACACCAGGCTGTCCCGCCAGGCCCGGTGCAGATCCGCGAACCGGCCCGTGCCCGCGACAAGTTCGGCCGGGCTGCCGTCCTCGACGATCCGGCCGTGCTCCATGACCAGTACCCGGTCCGCGATCTCCACCGTCGACAGCCGGTGCGCGATCACGACCGCCGTCCGGCCCTTCAGTACCGTCAGCATCGCCCGCTGCACCGCCCGTTCACCGGGAACGTCCAGCGAGCTGGTCGCCTCGTCGAGGATCAGCACCGCCGGGTCGGCCAGCAACGCCCGTGCGAACGCGACCAGCTGGCGCTGGCCCGCGGAGATGCGCCCGCCCCGCTTGCGGACGTCCGTGTCGTAGCCGTCCGGCAGCGCACTGATGAAGTCGTGGGCGCCGATCGCCTTCGCGGCCCGCTCGATCTCCTCCCGGGTCGCGTCGGGGCGACCGATGGCGATGTTCTCGGCGACCGTGCCGGAGAACAGGAACGCCTCCTGCGTCACCATCACCACACCGCGCCGCAGCTCGGGAACCGTCAGCTCGCGCAGGTCGACCCCGTCCAGCAGCACCCGCCCGGCGGAGGGGTCGTAGAAGCGGGCGAGCAGCTTGGCGAGGGTCGACTTGCCGGCGCCGGTCGAGCCGACCACGGCGACCGTCTGCCCGGCGGGCAGCGTCAGCGAGAAGGTGGGCAGCACCTCCCCGCCCGTGCGGTACGTGAAGCGGACGGCGTCGAACACGACCTCGCGGCCGGGGTGCGCGGACTCCAGGGCGGGCAGGGCGCGCGGCTCGGAGGGCTCCGGCACCGACGGCGTCTGCGCCAGCAGCCCCGCGATCTTCTCCAGCGAGGCCGCCGCCGACTGGTACGAGTTGAGGAACATGCCGAGCCGGTCGATGGGGTCGTACAGCCGGCGGAGATAGAGCACGGCGGCCGCGAGCACGCCCAGCTCCAGCGAGCCCGACGACACCCGGTACGCGCCCCACAGCACGATCCCCGCCACCGCCGTGTTGGCCACCAGACGGGAGCCGGTGACATAGCGGGCCATCTCCAGCAAAGCGTCGCCGTTGGTGCGCTGGTGGCGTCCGTTCAGCACGCGGAAGTCCGCGTCGTTCACCGCTTCGCGGCGGAACGCGCGCACCGGCCGGATGCCGTTCATCGTCTCCGCGAACTTCACGATGACCGCCGCGATCGCCGTCGAACGCAGGCGGTACACCCGTCCCGCACGGCGCCGGTAGAGCCGTACGAGCAGATACAGCGGCCCGAACGAGGCGACCGCCACCGCGCCCAGGCCCAGGTCCAGCCACAGCAGCATCGCCGAGATGTAGACGAACGACAGGATGACCGCGATCAGTTCCTGAAGGCCCTCGCTGAGCAGCTCGCGCAGCGACTCGACATCCGTCGTCGAGCGGGAGATCAGCCGCCCCGAGGTGTAGCGCTCGTGGAAGTCGATGCTCAGGGCCTGCGCATGGCGGAAGATCCGGCCGCGCAGGTCGAGCAGCACGTCCTGGTTGACGCGCGCGGACGCCAGGATGAACGCGTACTGGAGGCCGCCGGAGAGCGCCGCGCACAGCAGATACGCCACTCCCACCGCGATCAGCGGGCCGTGGTCGTCGCGCCGGAACGCCGGTACGGCGCTGTCGATGGCGTAGGCGACCAGCAGCGGGCCCAGCTGCACCGCCGCCTGCTGGAGCAGGAGCAGCCCGCTCGTCACGACGACGCGGGCCCTGAGCGGTGCCAGCAGCGAGCGCAGCAGGGCGCCCGTCGCGCCCGGGGGCGTGGGGAGGGTGTCCCGGTCGAAGGGGTCGCCGCCGCCCGGTGTGCCGACGGGGTCCTCGCCGTCGTCGGTCAGGTCGGGCGCGGTCGTCGTCGGCGCCGTCATCGGTCGGCCTCCAATTCCTCTGCTTCCTCCGCTTTCTCTGCTTCCTCCGCTTCCTCCGCACGGTCCGCCCCGGACATCAGATGGGCGTACTCGGCGTTCGTGCGCAGCAGTTCCTGGTGGGTGCCGACGGCGGCGATGCGGCCGCCGGAGAGCAGCGCGACACGGTCGGCGAGCAGCACCGTGGACGGGCGGTGCGCCACGACCAGGGCGGTGGTCTCGGCGAGCACCCGGCGCAGGGCGGCCTCGACGGCGGCCTCCGTGTGGACGTCCAGGGCGGACAGGGGGTCGTCGAGAACGAGGAAGCGGGGGCGGCCCACGACCGCCCTGGCCAGGGCGAGGCGCTGACGCTGGCCGCCGGAGAGACTGAGGCCCTGCTCGCCGACCTGGGTGGCGGTGCCCTGCGGGAGGGCGTGCGCGAAGTCGGCCTGGGCGACGGCGAGGGCGCGGTCCAGCTCCTGCTCGCCCGCGCTGTCGTCGGCACCCATCAGGACGTTCTCGCCGACGGTCGCCGAGAAGAGGGTGGGCTCCTCGAAGGCGACGGCGACGAGTTCGCGCAGCGCCTGCCGGGGCATGGCCGTGATGTCCGCGCCGTCCAGGGTGATCCGGCCCGACGTGACCTCGTGCAGGCGGGGGATGAGCGCGGTCAGGGTGGTCTTCCCGGTGCCGGTGGCGCCGACCAGGGCCATCGTCTCGCCGGGGCGGATGTGGAGGTCGACGCGGTCGAGGACGGGCGGCGCGTCCGAGGGCGCGTCGGGGTAGCGGAAGCGGACGTCGTGGAACCGCAGGCCGTCGGCGCCGGCCGGGGCGGCCGGGGCGGCGACGGCGTCGGCCGACTCCGGTTCCGCGTCCATCACCTCGAAATACCGCTCCGTCGCCGTCGCCGCCTCCTGGCTCATCGCGAGGAGGAAGCCGATCGAGTCGACGGGCCAGCGCAGGGCCAGGGCCGTGGACAGGAACGCGACCAGGGTGCCCGCCGACAGGTCCCCATCGGCCACCTGGATCGTGCCGAGGACGAGTGCCGCGCCGATGGCCAGTTCCGGGAGGGTGACGATGACCGCCCAGATCGCGGCGAGCAGCCGGGCCTTCGCCAGCTCCGTGCCGCGCAGGGTCCGGGTCAGCTCACGGAACGCGCGGGCCTGGCTGCGGTGGCGGCCGAAGCCCTTGACGATGCGGATGCCGAGCACGCTCTCCTCGACCACCGTCGTCAGATCGCCCACCTGGTCCTGCGCCCGCCGCGCCACCTCCGCGTACCGCCGCTCGAACAGCGCGCACATGATCACCACGGGGATGGCCGGGCCCAGGATCACCAGCCCGAGCGTCCAGTCCTGAACCAGCATGATGATCACGCCGACGAGGATCGTCACGCCGTTGACCAGCAGGAACGTCAGTGGGAACGCGAGGAACATCCGCAGCAGCATCAGATCCGTCGTGCCCCGCGACAGCAGCTGGCCGGAGGCCCAGCGGTCGTGGAAGGCGACCGGAAGCCGTTGGAGATGGCGGTACAGATCCGCCCGCATGTCCGCCTCGACCCGCGACAGCGGCCGCGCCACCAGCCAGCGCCGCAGCCCGAACAGCAGCGCCTCGGCGAACCCGAGCAGCAGCAGATACAGCGCCCCGAGCCAGATGCCACGGGTGTCCCGGTCCGCCACCGGCCCGTCCACCAGCCACTTCAGGACGAGCGGGATGACCAGGCCCGTACAGGAGGCCACGACCGCCACGAGGGCGGCGGTGAACAGCCGTACGCGCACCGGCCGCACATACGGCCACAGGCGCAGGAGAGTGCGCACGGACGAACGGCCGGCGTGGTCGGAGCGGTCTTCGGCGGCTGCGAGTGTGGTGGACATCAGGAGCGAGCCTACGGTTCGGCACTGACAGCGCCCACCGAGTTTTGGCCGGACCAGAGGCGGCCGCCGGTCCTGGGACCTGCACGTTCGAGGGATCGAACCCCGGCTGCCCACAAGGGGCGTACCGCACCATCGACCGATCGGCCGACGCCGTTCACCCGTCGGCGCCGGCGGCCGCGCTCACCCCACCCGCAGCAACAGCACCGCCCGGGCCGCGACCGTGACCGTCGCCCCCGCCCGGTGCGCCGTCCCCGGTGCCGCGGCCTGGTCCTCGCGGGAGGTGTCGACGACGACCTCGTACCGCTCGGCCCACGGCGGCCCGGGCAGTACGAAGCTCACCGGCCGGTGTCCGGCGTGCAGCACCGCGAGGAAGCTGTCGTCCACCACCGGCACGCCCCGAGCGTCGCGCCCCGGTATGTCCCGCCCGGACAGATACATGCCGAGCGTCGCCGCCGGTGCGTACCAGTCCCGTTCCGTCATCTCCGCCCCGCGCGGCGTGAACCACGCCAGGTCCCGCAGGCCGTCCGCCGAATGCGCCCGCCCGGAGAAGAACGCGCGCCGCCGCAGCACGGGATGGGCGTGCCGCAGTGCGATCAGCCGGGCGGTGAGGTCGCGCAGCGCCCGCCAGCCGGGCTCCTCCAGCAGTTCCCAGTCCACCCAGCTGATCTCGTTGTCCTGGCAGTAGGCGTTGTTGTTCCCGCGCTGCGTGCGCCCCAGCTCGTCGCCCGCGACCAGCATCGGCACGCCCGTCGACAGGAGCAGGGTGGTCAGGAGGTTCCGCAGCTGACGGCGGCGCAGGGACCGTACGCGCTCGTCGTCCGTCTCGCCCTCCGCCCCGCAGTTCCACGCCCGGTTGTCGTCGCTGCCGTCCCGGTTGCCCTCGCCGTTCGCCTCGTTGTGCTTGCGCTCGTACGACACGAGGTCCCGGAGCGTGAAACCGTCGTGGGCCGTCACGAAGTTGACGGACGCGTAGGGCCGACGGCCGCCCCACGCGTACAGGTCGCTCGACCCCGACAGCCGGTAGCCCAGGTCCCGCACGTCCGGCAGCGCGCCTCGCCAGAAGTCCCGTACGGCGCCCCGGTAGCGGTCGTTCCACTCCGTCCACAGGGGAGGGAACGCGCCCACCTGGTAGCCGCCGGAGCCGACGTCCCACGGTTCCGCGATCAGCTTCACCCGGCGCAGCACCGGGTCCTGTGCGATGACCGCGAGGAACGGGGAGAGCATGTCGACGTCGTGCATCGATCGGGCCAGGGCCGCGGCCAGGTCGAACCGGAAGCCGTCCACGCCCATCTCCGTCACCCAGTACCGCAGCGAGTCCGTGATCAGGCGCAGGACGTGCGGCTGCACCACGTGCAGCGTGTTTCCGCAGCCCGTGTAGTCCGCGTACCGGCGGGCGTCGGGCTGGAGGCGGTAGTAGCCCCGGTTGTCGATCCCCTTCAGCGAGAGCGTCGGGCCCAGTTCGCCCGCCTCCGCGGTGTGGTTGTAGACCACGTCGAGGATGACCTCGATCCCGGCCGCGTGCAGGGCGCGCACCATCCGCTTGAACTCACCGACCTGCTGTCCGTTCGTCCCGGCGGCCGCGTAGCCGGCGTGCGGGGCGAAGTAGCCGATCGAGTTGTAGCCCCAGTAGTTGCGCAGGCCCTTGCGCAGCAGGTGGTCCTCGTGGGCGAACTGGTGCACCGGAAGCAGCTCGACGGCCGTCACGCCGAGTCCGACGAGGTGTTCGATCGCCGCCGGGTGCGCCAGTCCCGCGTAGGTGCCGCGCAGTTCCTCCGGGATCCCGGGATGCGTCTTCGTGAATCCCCGTACGTGCAGCTCGTAGATCACCGAGTCCGCCCACGGCGTCTTCGGACGGTGGTCGTCCGCCCAGTCGTCGTCATCGTGGACGACGACGCCCTTGGGGACGTACGGCGCCGAGTCCCGGTCGTCGCGCACGGTGTCCGCGACCTGCTGCTGCGGCCAGTCCCGGACGTGCCCGTACACCTCCGGCGGCAGGCTGAAGTCGCCGTCGACCGCGCGCGCGTACGGGTCGAGGAGCAGCTTCGCCGGGTTCCAGCGGGCGCCCGTCCACGGGTCCCAGCGGCCGTGCACCCGATAGCCGTAGCGGCGCCCGGGCAGTACACCGGGGACGAAGCCGTGCCAGATCTCGTGCGTGAGTTCGGTGAGCGGGACGCGGATCTCCGCGCCCGTCTCGTCGAACAGGCACAGCTCGACCGCCTCCGCGCCGCCCGCCCACAGGGCGAAGTTGGTGCCCGTCACCCCGTCGGGCCCGGTCCTGAAGCGCGCTCCGAGCGGGGTGGGGGCGCCCGGCCACACGGGTGGGGCGGGCGCCGCGGGCCGCCTGCCGTTCAGCACGGCGGCCGGGCGCGCGGCATGTTCTTCACCCGCGCGCTCCTCCTGTACTGCCTCCTGCTCGGCTGCGCTCGACACCGGTCGGCCTCCCGCGGCTCCGTGGGACGGCGTGGAAAAGGGCGCACGGCGTCCCGGCCGCGGCTCCCTGTCGCGTCGTCCTCCCCACTGTTCTGCCCAGAGCTTGCCTCGCACTCACGTTTCCCCAGGAGGGGCACGGTCGTTGGGCCCGTCGTGATGCATGTACAGACACGGCGCGCGCGGCGCGCAGGGGCCGCCCTGGCCGCCGTACTGACCTGGGCGGGCCTGTTGGCCGGCGCCTCCGCCTGCACTTCCCCCGGAATCTCCCACGGAGTCGACGAGGTGTTCGGCAAACCCCCTGCGGCCGAGGATGTGATCCACGTCTGGCCGGACGACGACAGCAAGGCCGTACACGCCGACCAGCCGCTGAAGGTGCGGGTGCCCGGCGGCCGGCTCGAATCGGTGAAGGTCGTCAAGTCCCAGGACGCACAGGACTCCCCGGTGCCCGGCCACATCTCCGGCGACGGCCAGAGCTGGCAGCCCGACGACAAGCGGCTGGCGCTCGCCGCCAAGTACCGGGTCGACGCGGTCGCCCTCGACGAGCGCGGACACCGCTCCGCGCGCCACACGACCTTCACCACCTTCGTCCCCGACGAGCGGTTCATCGGGTACGTCACTCCCGAGAACCGGTCGACCGTCGGCACCGGAATGATCGTCTCCCTGGAGTTCAACCGGGAGATCGTGAACCGGGCCGCCGTCGAACGCGCGATCCGTGTGAGTGCCAAGCCGGCCGTGGAGATCCGCCCGCACTGGTTCGGCAAGGACCGCCTCGACTTCCGGCCCCAGGAGTACTGGAAGCCCGGCACCAAGGTCACCGTCGGGCTGAACCTGCGGGACGTGGAGGGCGCGCCCGGCGTCTACGGACTCCAGTACAAGACCGTCTCCTTCTCCGTGGGCCGCGACCAGGTCTCGCTCGTCGACGCGGTCGAGCACACCATGGAGGTCCGCCGCGAGGGCGAGCTGCTCGCCACCGTTCCGATCACCGCGGGCGCCCCGAAGACGACGACGTACAACGGGAAGATGGTGGTCATGGAGATGCTGGAAGTGACCCGTATGAACAGCCGCACGGTCGGCTTCGGCGGGGAGTACGACATCCCGGACGTCCCGCACGCCATCCGCCTCACCGCCTCCGGAACCTTCCTGCACGGCAACTACTGGGCGCCGGACGCCTTCGGCAACACCAATGTCAGCCACGGCTGTGTGGGCCTGCGCGATGTGAAGGGCGGCAGCTCGGACACCCCGGCGGGCTGGTTCTTCGACCGCACCCTGATCGGTGACGTCGTGGAGGTCGTCCGCAGCAATGACAAAAAGGTCGCTCCCGACAACGGCCTCGGAGGGTGGAACATGGGCTGGAAGGAGTGGAAAGCGGGCGCCGCGGTGAAGTAGCCCGACAAAGGGGTACGCGCGCAGACGAACTCCAGCGGACTCCAGCGGGCGCTGGTTCAGTTGAAGTTGGGACTGAACAGTGACAATCGCGGGGAGTCATCGGGCCGGGCCGTGTGATTAATTTGCGCAGTGCGCGCACGGGTCGCGCTGGAGTGCGGGCCTCATCAGGCCGTGCGAGGGGAGAAGGATCGTGAACGGGCGACCGATATCGGGGGCGTCGGTTGACGCGCACAGCCACCGGAGCAAGGGAATCCTGGCACTGCTGCTGGGCGTTCTGCTGCTCGCGGTGACTGCGTGCGGCGGGGGCGGAGGCTCGGACTCCGGGTCAGGCGACGGCAAGGGCAAGGACTCCGGGCAGGCGGACACCAAGTCCTCGCAGGCCGTCGTGACGATCGCCCCGAAGGACGGCGCCGACGACGTGGCGACCAGCGGCGCCCTCAAGGTGACCGCGGCCAAGGGCAAGCTGACCGAGGTCAAGGTCGAGGACACCAAGGGCAATCCGGTCGACGGCAAGATAACCGGCGGGGGCGCCGGCTGGACGCCCTCGACCCACCTCGCCTCGGCCACCAAGTACAAGGTCCACGCGGTGGCGAAGGACGCCGACGGACACGAGTCCGCCGAGGAGTCCGCGTTCACCACGCTGACCCCGAAGAACACCTTCGTCGGCATCTACACGCCCGACAACGGCGCCAAGGTCGGTGTGGGCATGCCGTTCTCCGTCCACTTCACCCGGGGTATCACGCACCCGGAGGACGTCGAGAAGGCGATCACCATCAAGACCGAGCCGGCCGTCGACGTCAAGGGCCACTGGTTCGGCAACGACCGCCTCGACTTCCGTCCCCAGGAGTACTGGAAGTCCGGCACCAAGGTCACCGTGAACCTCAACCTCGACGGCGTCGAGGGCCGGCCCGGCGTCTACGGCAAGCAGGCCAAGACCGTCACCTTCACGATCGGCCGCGACCAGGTCTCCACGGTCGACGCCAAGACCCACAAGATGGTCGTCAAGCGCGACGGCAAGGTCTACAAGACGATCCCCATCACCACCGGCAAGCCGGGCTACGACACCTGGAACGGCCAGATGGTCATCAGCGAGCGCCTGCGGGTGACCCGGATGAACGGTGAGACGGTCGGCTACGGCGGCGAGTACGACATCAAGGACGTGCCCGACGCCCAGCGCCTGACCAACTCCGGCACCTTCATCCACGGCAACTACTGGGGTGGCGGCGCCTTCGGCAACTACAACGCCAGCCACGGCTGCATAGGGCTGCGCGACGTGCGCGGCGGCGGCGACCGCAGTGTGCCGGCCGGCTGGTTCTTCGACCACTCGATGATCGGCGACGTGGTGATCGTGAAGAACTCCCACGACCGGACGGTCGCGCCCGACAACGGGCTCAACGGCTGGAACATGTCCTGGGAGAAGTGGATCGCGTAAGCGCTCGTGCGGTACGGGCCCGGTGTGCTGTGACTCAGCACACCGGGCCCGTTGTCGTTAGTCGCCGTTAACCTTCCTTCATGACTGTGCATCTCGAAGTCGCCGAGGGCGTCGGCACCATCCGCCTCGACCGTCCGCCGATGAACGCGCTGGACGTCGCCACCCAGGACCGGCTCAAGGAACTCGCCGAAGAGGCCACGCGCCGCGAGGACGTGCGCGCGGTGGTGCTGTACGGCGGGGAGAAGGTGTTCGCGGCGGGCGCGGACATCAAGGAGATGCAGGCCATGGACCATACGGCGATGGTCGTACGCTCCCGGGCCTTGCAGGACTCCTTCACCGCCGTCACCCGCATCCCCAAGCCGGTCGTCGCCGCCGTCACCGGGTACGCGCTGGGCGGGGGCTGCGAACTGGCGCTCTGCGCGGACTACCGCATCGCCGCCGAGAACGCGAAGCTCGGCCAGCCGGAGATCCTGCTCGGCCTGATTCCGGGCGCGGGCGGCACCCAGCGCCTGTCCCGGCTGATCGGTCCCTCGCGCGCCAAGGACCTGATCTTCACGGGCCGGATGGTCAAGGCGGACGAGGCGCTGGCGCTCGGCCTGGTCGACCGGGTGGTTCCGGTCGGGGAGGTGTACGAGCAGGCGCACGCCTGGGCCGCGAAGCTGGCGCAGGGCCCGGCCCTCGCGCTGCGGGCGGCGAAGGAGTCGATCGACGTCGGCCTGGAGACGGACATCGACACCGGACTCGCGGTCGAACGGAACTGGTTCGCGGGCCTGTTCGCCACGGAGGACCGTGAGCGCGGGATGCGCAGCTTCGTGGAGGAAGGGCCGGGCAAGGCGAAGTTCCTCTGAGGGGCTCGGACCGGGGCTCGGACCGGAGCTTGGATCAGGGCGCGGACCGGGGCCCGGATCAGAGGTGAAAATTGTTCACCAAATTCCGCTGATCCCCTTGCAGTTGACGCGATGTCTCACCCGGGTCCCCCGAAGGGGCGGTTTATGGGAGCCTTAACGCAACCTTAAGTCCGCCTTGTCGGGGGGCTCGGGCGATTGCCCTGAAGGGGGTCGTTTTCGCAGGTCAGTTGGGCCGCGGACGCCCCTGAATTGCTTCTGGCATATGCCTTCCGAATGGTGCGGAATGGGGGATTCCGGGGGGTGTATTCCTTCGGAACGCCCCCCAAGGCCCCTCCGGGCGGCCATCATGGAGGCATGGCGGGGCTGGAGGGTATCGAACCGCCGCGGCAGCACGCGAGTGCGACCGCGGCACGCTGGTCGCCCGCGGTCGAGGATGAACGGGCGCTCAAGGCACTGGAGCTGTTCGGCAACCCGGCGGAGGCGGAGGTGCCGCTGCCGTCCCGCCCGGAGTCCGCGGCCACGGCACGACGGCTCGCGCAAGTCGTCGTGCTGCGCCACTGGGGGCTCTCGCCGAAGATGACCGAGGACGCGGTGCTGCTCGTCTCGGAACTCGTCGGCAACGCAGTACGGCACACCGGCGCACGCGTCTTCGGACTCCGGATGCGCCGCCGCCGCGGGTGGATCCGTATCGAGGTCCGCGACCCCTCCCGCGGCCTGCCCTGTCTGATGCCCGTTCAGGAGATGGATCTGAGCGGCCGTGGTCTCTTCCTCGTCGACACGCTCGCCGACCGCTGGGGCGTCGATCTGCTGCCGCGCGGCAAGACGACCTGGTTCGAGATGCGCGTCGCCGACCGCTGACGCCCGCCCGCAGTTGCCCCACAGATTCGGTTCCGTGTGCGAATCCGTGGGGGAATCGCTTTTGGATCAACCGACTGGTCTGCGATAGTCGAACACGCGACATCCACCCATTGACCCGGGCCACGGTCGTCGCAGGCGCCGTGGTTCACACCCCAACTCGTTCCGCGACGCCCGCAAGAGCCCCGGCCGCCCAGCGGTCGGGGCTTCTGTGTCCCCGGAGGGCGCCGCGGCCGAGCGACCCGCATCCCCGTCAAACGGTCCAATCATCGGTTTTCAGCATCATTCGCCCTTAAATGGTGCGGGTGACCACGCCCGCCCCCCTCCCTCAGCCGGACAGTGAGCCGGACAGTGCGACAGTCGTCGTGCGCGCGGCGCCGAACCGGCGCTCGGCGCTGCGCGCGGGCGCGGGGCTCGCCGCGGCCGGCGCGCTCGCCACCGGGGGCTCCGCCACCGGCGCCGGCGCACACCCGGCGTCCGCCTCCCGGGCGACCGGAACGTCCCACGCGGGAAGCTCCCGCGCACCCGGCATCCCGCACGCACCCAGCAGCCCCGTCTCCGCCCCCGCCCCCCGGGCCTTCCCGGGGCAGCCCGCCCAGATCACCCACGGCCCGCGCACCCGCCCCCGGGTCGCGCTCAGCTTCCACGGCCAGGGCGACCCCGCCGTCGCCGAGAAGCTCCTCGGCGAGGCGGAGAGCGCGGGCGCCCGGGTCACCGTGCTCGCCGTCGGCACCTGGCTCGACGAGCACCCGGGCATGGCCCGCCGCATCCTCGACGGCGGCCACGACCTCGGCAACCACACCCTGCGCCACATCGACATCAACGCGATGTCCGAGCCGGACGCGTACGCGGAGATCCTCGGCTGCGCGGACCGGCTGCGGCGGCTGACCGGCTCCATCGGCACCTGGTTCCGCCCCTCCCGCACCTCCCGTGCCTCGCCGCTCGTCGAACGGGTGGCCCGCCGCGTCGGCTACCCGCACGTCCTGTCGTACGACGTCGACTCCCTCGACTTCACCTCGCCGGGCGCCCCCGCCGTCACCCGCCAGGTCCTCGGCGGGGTCCGGCCCGGATCCGTGGTGAGCCTGCACTTCGGGTACGCCGACACGGTCGCCGCGCTCCCCGCCCTCCTGCACGAACTCGACCGCCGCGGACTGCGCGCGGTGACCACCACGGAGCTGCTGAGCTGATGCACCACCCCATCGAGAAGCACCTCAGGCGCACCCTGGCCGCCGGCGCCGCCCTCGTGTCCCTCGCCCTGCTGGCGGGCTGCGACGGCGACTCCAGGGACCGGGCGGACGAGGCCCTCGCCACCAAGGCCGCCGTACCCCCCGCCGAGAAGAAGCCGGTGGTCGACGGCCTGCCCGGCATGCCGCCCGTACTCGACCCGAAGGACGTCTACGCCGCCGACCGCCCCGGCAGGCTCTCCCCCGTGGTCAAGGACTTCCCGTCGCGGGTCTACGTCCCCAACACCAACTCCAACACCGTCACCGTCATCGACCCGAGCACCTACGAGGTCATCGAGACGATCCCGGTCGGCGCCCAGCCCCAGCACGTCGTCCCGTCCTGGGACATGAAGACGCTGTGGGTCAACAACGACAGGGGCAACTCCCTCACCCCCATCGACCCGAAGACCGGCGAGGTGGGCAAGGCCGTCGACGTGCACGACCCGTACAACCTGTACTTCACGCCCAACGGCACGTACGCGATCGTGATGGCCTCCCTCGACCGTGAGCTGGTCTTCCGGGACGCGCACACCATGAAGCGGATGAAGACCGTGCCGGTCAGCTGCTACGGCGTCAACCACGCCGACTTCTCGCTCGACGGCCGCTACTTCATCGTGTCGTGCGAGTTCAGCGGCGAGCTGCTGAAGGTCGACACGGAGCGGATGAAGGTGATCGGGCAGCAGAAGCTCCCGTTCGACGGCGCCATGCCGCAGGACGTCAAGATCTCGCCCGACGGCAAGAAGTTCTATGTCGCCGACATGATGGCCGACGGCGTGTGGGTCCTGGACGGCGACACGTTCGGCGAGCCGAGGTTCCTGCACACCGGCAAGGGCTGCCACGGCCTGTACGTCAGCCGCGACTCGCGCGAGATGTACATCTCCAACCGCGGCGAGGGCACCATCTCCGTCTTCGACTTCGCCGAGGACAGGCTGACCAAGAAGTGGAACCTGCCGGGCGGCGGCAGCCCCGACATGGGCGGCGTCTCGGCGGACGGCAAGGTGCTGTGGCTGTCCGGCCGCTACAACTCCGAGGTGTACGCCATCGACACCCGCACCGGTGTCCAGCTCGCCCGCATCAAGGTCGGCAGCGGCCCGCACGGGCTCGCGGTCTACCCACAGCCCGGCCGCTACTCACTGGGCCACACGGGCATCTTCCGCTGAGGCGACCGAGGCGACTGGGGCGACTGAGGCGACTGGGGCGACTGGGGCGACGCGCTGAGCAGGGCCTCCGCGCCCACCGGTCGATAGCCCGCCGCCTGGAACGCCCGCGCACTGCGGGCGTTCCCCGCGGCCACCTGCGCCCACACCGGTTCGCCGCCGCCCAGGTGCCGCGCCGCCGTGGCGAGCGTCCGCCCCAGCCCCCGATGCCGTACGTCCTCGTCCACCTCGACCGCGGCCTCCAACCGCCCCCCGATCCCACGCCCCAGGACGAGCACGCCCCCGTCGGCGGCCCACACCCGTATGCCGTCCCGCCGCGTGCGCGCCCGGACGGCCCGGGGATGGCCGGGATCGTCGATCTCCCTCAGCGCGAGCGGAGGGCCGTCCGGCAGCGGCGGGGCAACCGTCATCAGGTCGATGGTGTCGGTCGTACGGCCCGTGCGCTCCATGAACGCGGCCAGGAACCGCGGGTTCATCGTCGCCGCGAGCGCGTCGCAGTCGAGTGCGCGCAGGGTGTCGTACACCCAGGCGGGGTCCTCGTCGGTGAAGACGACGGAGTGCGCGGTGAAGGCGAGGACACCGGCGTCACGGTGGGAGTGCTGGGGTACGACGGTGATGCCGCCGTCGGCGGGCGGGAAGACCCCTCGGGCCGCCGCGTCCAGAATGTCCCGCAGAGCGTCCGTCATTCCGCCCCTTCTCCCCGCTTGAGTCTCCACCCGCTGGAAGGCCCAGACTCGCAGACATGATCGATGACGGCACCGGACTGTTCACCATCGGACAGCTCGCGCGGCGCACCGGCCTGTCGGTGCGCACCATCCGCTACTGGTCGGACGAGGGCGCCCTGCCACCGGTCACGCGCTCCTCGGGCGGCTACCGGCTGTACGACGCCGGGTCCGTGGCCCGGCTCGAACTCATCCGCACCCTGCGGGAGTTGGGCCTCGGCCTCGACGACGTGCGCGAGGTGCTGGCCGGCGAGACGACGGTCGCGGAGGTGGCGGCCACGCATGTGACGGCGCTGGACGCGCAGATCCGTGCGCTGAAGGTGACCCGGGCGGTGCTGTCGACCGTGGCGCGACGCGGTTCGACCGCAGAGGAGATGACACTGATGAACAAGCTGGCGCGACTGTCGGCCGCCGAGCGGAGGCGGATTCTGGAGGAGTTCGCGGACGAGATGTTCCGCGGGCTCGACACGGCGGATCCGGTGATCCGCGAGCGGATGCGGAACACCGCCGTGGACCTGCCGGACGAGCCCACGCCCGAGCAGGTGGACGCCTGGGTGGAGCTGGTCGAACTGTTGCAGGACCCGGAGTTCCGGGCGCAGATGCGGGCGGCGGCCGAGTTCAACGCGGCCGACCGCGGTCACGACAGCCCGGCCGGCGCTTCCCTGTGGTTCGTCAGGCGCCTCGTCCAGTTGGCGGCCGACGCGCGGCAGCGGGGGATCGCCCCCGAGGCGCCGGAGGCGGAGGAGGTGCTGCGGGAGCTGCTCGGCGAGGCCGACGGGGCCGCCGACCGGGCCGCCGTGCTGGAACGGCTGGAGGCCACGTCCAACGACCGGGTGGCCCGATACCGCGAGTTGCTCGCCGTGGTGAAGGGCGGCGGACCCCTGCCCGCGCACCGGGAGGAGTTCGGCTGGGTGGTCGCCGCACTGAGGGCTCGGCCGGGCCGTTAATCTGACCTGCGTCAGTAGGACAGCAAGGTACGAGAAAAGGGGCGGATCCGGTGGCGGACGTCGAGGAAGCACGCAAGCAGTTCGAGCGGATCGATACGGATGGTGACGGCTTTATCACGGCCGCCGAGTTCAAGACCGCCCTGGCCCAGGGTGGCGACTGGAACGTCACGGAGTCGGTGGCATCGGCCATCATCGCCAGCCGCGACCTCAACGGGGACAAGGTCCTCTCGTTCGACGAGTTCTGGACCCACCTGAACAAGTGAGTCGCACGGAAAGGGGCGCCCACCGGGTTCGGCGGGCGCCCCTTCGGCATGCCTGCCGGCGAAGAGGCAGGATGGCGTCGCCCGTCGCCCGTCGCCCGTCGCCCGTCGCCCGTCGCCCGGCACCCGTCGCCCGGCACCCGTCACCCGGATGCCGTACGCCGTGGAATAGCCCGTACGTCCCGGGAGTTGACGCCTCTCATCAGGAGCGTCAACTCCGGAAGGGCCTGTCATGAAGATCGGCATCATCGGCGCGGGCAACATCGGCGGCAACCTCACCCGGCGGCTCACCGCCCTCGGCCACGACGTCTCCGTGGCCAATTCGCGCGGACCGGGGACCCTCACCGCACTGGCCGAGGAGACCGGGGCGACGCCCGTGCCGGTCGAGGAGGCGGCGCGCGGCGCGGCGGTCGTCGTGGTCACGATCCCCCTGAAGGCGGTACCGGACCTGCCCTCCGGGATCCTCGACGGCGCCGCGGACGACGTGGCCGTGATCGACACCGGCAACTACTACCCGCGGCAGCGGGACGGGAAGATCGACGCGATCGAGGACGAGGGCCTGACGGAGAGCCGCTGGACCGCCCGGCAGCTCGGTCACACCGTCGTCAAGGCGTTCAACGGCACCTACGCCCAGGACATCCTCGACCGCGCGCGGCCTGCGGGCGCCCCGGACCGCCTGGCCCTCCCGGTCGCGGGCGACGACGCGGCCGCGAAGCAGGTCGTACGGGACCTGATCGACGAACTCGGCTTCGACACGGTCGACGCGGGCACCCTGGACGAGTCCTGGCGCCAGCAGCCGGGAACCCCGGTCTACGGCCTCCAGGAGGGCCGCGACGCGGTGACGAAGGCACTGGCGGAGGCGTCCCCGGAGCGTCCGGCGGACTTCCGCGCGTGACGCCGCGGGACGCGCGGACCGTCCGGCGCCGGCCGCCGCGGCCTGCCTGACGTCAGACGGTCCGGAGCGGCAGGTGCGGCCCGTCCGGCAACTCGACCTCGATCGAGTCCCCGGGCCGCACCACCCCGCCCGCCCGCACGACGCTCATGATCCCGGACTTGAAGGCGACGGCACCGTCGTCGCTGCCCACCACCTGCTTGAGCAGGCCTTTCTGAAAGGTGTCGATCTGGGCGCAGGGATTCCGCAGCCCCGTGACCTCGACGACGGCCTCGTCCCCGATGTGCAGCAGGGCACCGGTCGGCAGCCCCAGCAGATCGATGCCCCGGGTGGTGACGTTCTCGCCGAGTTCCCCGGCCGCGACGGTGAATCCGGCGCCGCGCAGCTCCTCGAAGAGTTCCTCGTGCATCAGGTGCACCTGGCGCAGATTCGGCTGCGAAGGATCCTTTCGCATCCGGAACCGGTGCTTGACGGTCACACCGGCGTGCACATCGCCCTCGACCCCCAGCCCGGCGAGCAGCGTGATGCTTTCCCGGTTCGGCTTGGTGAACGTGTACGTCCCGTTGCTGCTCACCGCAGCCACTGTCCCACCCATACCGGGCAGCCTATGGGGTGGCCCAGTCCCGCAGGTCGGCGAGGGTGTCGAAGTCCGCGACGTCCTTGTCCACGGGGTGATCGGTGTACTGGTGGAAACGCCACTTCGCCTTGATGCGCGGCTTGCCCGCGGTGACGTAGTCGGCGATCCAGAGCCCGTCACCCGCGTACGAGGTGGTGTCGATGTTCAGCCAGAAATTCCGGTTCGTGTACAGGACCACACGGTGATTCGGCCGCAGTTCCTTGAGCTCGCGGATGAACCGGTCCTTCTCGGCGTTCGTCGCGTGGGTGCCGTCGCCCGTCGTCTCCCAGTCGACGGCGAGCAGGTCGCCCGCCTTCTCCGGAGCCTTGCTCACGAAGTACTCGGCCTGGGCCGTGATGTTGCCGGGCCACAGGAAGTGGTAGAAACCGACCACGCAGTCGGCGTCGCGAGCCGTCTTCACCTGAGCCGTCAGCTTCGGGTTGACGTACGAACGGCCCTCCGTCGCCTTGATGAAGACGAAGGAGAGGCCGTCGGTGTCGTACGCGGACGACTGGTACGCGCTCACGTCGATGCCTCGCAGCATGGGGGCTCCCTGAAGTGCGGGTGGGGGTACAGGAGTTGATGCCTGTACCCACCTTTGCACGAGTGATCCCGCCCGGGAACGGAAACCATGACCCTGTGAACGGCGGCGCGCAGGCGGGTTCAGCACTCGATGATGTTCACCGCGAGGCCGCCCCGCGCCGTCTCCTTGTACTTGACCGACATGTCCGCGCCGGTCTCCTTCATCGTCTTGATGACCTTGTCGAGGGACACCTTGTGGGAGCCGTCGCCGCGCATGGCCATGCGGGCGGCGGTGACCGCCTTCGCCGCGGCCATGCCGTTGCGCTCGATGCACGGGATCTGGACCAGGCCGCCGACGGGGTCGCAGGTGAGGCCGAGGTTGTGCTCCATGCCGATCTCGGCCGCGTTCTCGACCTGTTCGGGAGTGCCGCCGAGGACCTCGGCCAGTGCGCCGGCCGCCATCGAGCAGGCCGAGCCGACCTCCCCCTGGCAGCCGACCTCCGCGCCGGAGATGGACGCGTTCTCCTTGAAGAGCATCCCGATGGCGCCGGCCGCGAGCAGGAAGCGTACGACCCCGTCCTCGTCCGCGCCCGGCACGAAGTTGATGTAGTAGTGCAGCACGGCCGGGATGATGCCCGCGGCGCCGTTCGTCGGGGCCGTCACGACCCGGCCGCCGGCCGCGTTCTCCTCGTTCACCGCCATCGCGTAGAGCGTGATCCACTCCATGGCACGGGCCAGCGGGTCACCCTCGGCGCGCAGCTGGCGGGCCGAGACCGCCGCCCGGCGGCGCACCTTCAGACCGCCCGGCAGGATGCCCTCGCGCGACATGCCGCGCGACACACACGCCTGCATGACCCGCCAGATGCCGAGGAGCCCCTCGCGGATCTCCTCCTCGGTGCGCCACGCCCGCTCGTTCTCCAGCATCAGCGCGGAGATCGACAGACCCGTCTCCCGGGTGAGCCGCAGCAGCTCGTCACCGGTCCGGAAGGGGTACTTGAGGACCGTGTCGTCCAGCTTGATGCGGTCCTCGCCCACCGCGTCCTCGTCGACGACGAAGCCGCCGCCCACCGAGTAGTACGTCTTCGACAGCAGTTCGGCGCCCGAGGCGTCGTACGCCCACAGGGTCATGCCGTTCGCGTGGTACGGGAGCGTCTTGCGGCGGTGCAGGACCAGGTCCTCGGAGAAGTCGAACGCGATCTCGTGCTCGCCGAGGAGCCTGATCCGCCCCGACTCCTTGATCGTCGCCACCCGGTCGTCCGCGCCCTCCACGTCGACCGTCCGCGGGGACGCGCCCTCGAGGCCGAGCAGCACCGCCTTGGGCGTGCCGTGACCGTGCCCGGTCGCGCCCAGCGAGCCGTACAGCTCGGCGCGGACCGAGGCCACCGGGTCCAGCAGCTCCTCGTTGCGCAGCCGGCGGGCGAACATGCGCGCCGCCCGCATCGGGCCCACCGTGTGGGAGCTGGACGGGCCGATGCCTATCGAGAACAGGTCGAAGACGGAGATGGCCACGGTGACTCCTCAAAACGGGGGTGGAACAAGGGGGGCCCGACCGGACCGGCCCAAGGGGCGGGGCACCGCGCTCACGTCCCAGTGTGCACGGTGCCCCGAGGGATGAACTACTTCAGACCGGGATACAGCGGGTGCTTGTCCGCCAGTGCCGTCACCCGGGCCTTGAGGGCGTCCGCGTCGTAGGACGGCTTCAGCGCCTCGGCGATGATGTCCGCGACCTCGGTGAAGTCCGCGGCCTGGAAGCCGCGGGTGGCGAGGGCCGGCGTACCGATGCGCAGGCCGGACGTCACCATCGGCGGGCGCGGGTCGTTCGGGATGGCGTTGCGGTTGACCGTGATGCCGACCTCGTGGAGGCGGTCCTCGGCCTGCTGGCCGTCCAGCTCGGAGTCGCGCAGGTCGACGAGGACCAGGTGCACGTCCGTGCCGCCCGAGAGGACGTCCACGCCCACGGCCTTGACGTCGTCCCGGACCAGACGCTCGGCCAGGATGCGGGCGCCGTCCAGCGTGCGCTGCTGGCGCTCCTTGAAGTCGTCGGAGGCGGCGACCTTGAAGGAGACGGCCTTGGCGGCGATCACGTGCTCCAGCGGACCACCCTGCTGACCCGGGAAGACCGCGGAGTTGATCTTCTTGGCCAGTTCGGCCGTCGACAGGATCACGCCACCGCGCGGGCCGCCCAGCGTCTTGTGCGTGGTCGTGGTCACGACATGGGCGTGCGGCACGGGGTTCGGGTGCAGACCCGCCGCCACCAGGCCGGCGAAGTGCGCCATGTCGACCATCAGGTACGCGCCGACCTCGTCCGCGATCCGGCGGAACGCGGCGAAGTCCAACTGGCGCGGGTACGCCGACCAGCCGGCCACGATCAGCTTCGGCCTGGACTCCTTGGCCAGCTTCTCGACCTCGGCCATGTCCACCTGGCCGGTGGTCTCGTCCACGTGGTACGCGACCACGTTGTACAGCTTGCCGGAGAAGTTGATCTTCATGCCGTGGGTCAGGTGCCCGCCGTGCGCGAGGTTCAGACCCATGATCGTGTCGCCGGGCTTGAGCAGCGCGAACATGGCGGCCGCGTTGGCCTGGGCGCCCGAGTGCGGCTGGACGTTGGCGTGCTCGGCGCCGAACAGCTCCTTGACCCGGTCGATGGCGATCTGCTCGACCACATCGACGTGCTCGCAGCCGCCGTAGTAGCGGCGGCCCGGGTAGCCCTCGGCGTACTTGTTGGTGAGGACCGAGCCCTGGGCCTCCATGACCGCGACCGGAGCGAAGTTCTCCGAGGCGATCATCTCGAGGGTGGACTGCTGACGGTTCAGCTCGGCGTCGACGGCGGCGGCGACGTCCGGGTCGAGCTCGTGCAGAGGCGTGTTCAGAAGCGACATCAGATACGGATCCTTAAGAGCCGGAGAACTCGGTGTACTCGTCCGCGGAGAGCAGGTCCTTCGGCTCCTCCGCGACGCGTACCTTGAACAGCCAGCCACCCTCGAACGGAGCGGAGTTCACCAGCGACGGGTCGTCCACCACGTCCTGGTTGGCCTCGACGACCTCGCCCGTCACGGGGGAGTACAGGTCGCTGACCGACTTGGTCGACTCCAGCTCGCCGCAGGTCTCGCCCGCGGTCACCGTGTCACCGACCTCCGGGAGCTGGACGTACACGACATCGCCGAGCGCGTTGGCCGCGTGCTCCGTGATGCCGACCGTCGAGACGCCGTCCTCGGCGCCCGACAGCCACTCGTGCTCCTTGCTGTAGCGCAGCTGCTGGGGGTTGCTCATGGCGTGAATTCTCCTGTACGCGGGGGAGTGGTGGTGAACGGGGGACTGCTGGTGGGCATGCCCGGGGGACTGTCGTTGATCAGGGAGAACGCGCTCGGTGATCAGAGAAGACGTGCCCGGTGAGGCGGGGAAGACGTGCCCAGTGTCACTTCTGGCGCCGGTAGAACGGCAGCGCCACGACCTCGTACGGCTCGTGGCTGCCCCGGATGTCCACGCCGACCCCGGCCGTGCCCGGCGCCGCGTGCGCGGCGTCGACGTACGCCATCGCGATCGGCCTGCCCAGCGTGGGGGAGGGGGCGCCGGAGGTGACCTCGCCGATCACCTCGCCGCCGACGACGACGGGGTACCCGGCACGCGGCACCCGGCGGCCCTCGGCGATCAGTCCGACGAGGACGCGCGGCGGGTTCTTCTCGGCCAGGGCGGCGGCCTCGGTGAGCGCCTCGCGCCCCACGAAGTCACCCTCCTTCTCGAACTTCACGACCCGCCCGAGCCCCGCGTCGAAGGGGGTGAGCGAGGTGCTCAGCTCATGCCCGTACAGCGGCATGCCCGCCTCCAGGCGCAGCGTGTCCCGGCAGGACAGACCGCAGGGGACGAGCCCGGCCGGGGCGCCCGCCTCGGTCAGCGCCTGCCACAGCTTCTCGGCGTCCGCGGGGTCGACGAACAGCTCGAAGCCGTCCTCACCCGTGTAGCCGGTGCGGGCGATGAGCGCCGGGACGCCCGCGACCGTGCCCGGCAGACCCGCGTAGTACTTGAGGCCGTCCAGGTCCGCGTCGGTCAGCGACTTGAGGATGCCGGGGGACTCCGGGCCCTGCACGGCGATCAGCGCGTACGCGTCACGGTCGTCGCGCACGACCGCGTCGAAGCCGCCGGCCCGCTCGGTGAGCGCGTCCAGGACGACCTGGGCGTTGGAGGCGTTGGCCACGACCAGGTACGTCTGCTCCTGGAGCCGGTACACGATCAGGTCGTCGAGGATGCCGCCGTCGGCCCGGCAGATCATGGTGTAGCGGGCGCGGCCGACGCCGACGGAGGCGATGTTGCCGACCAGCGCGTAGTTCAGGAGCGCGGCGGCCCCGGGGCCGGTGACGGTGATCTCGCCCATGTGGGAGAGGTCGAAGAGACCGGCCTTGCTGCGGACGGCGAGGTGCTCGTCGCGCTCGGAGCCGTAGCGCAGGGGCATGTCCCACCCTGCGAAGTCGGTCATCGTCGCGCCCAGCGAGCGATGCAGGGCATCGAGCGCGGTGTGACGGGGTGCGTTGCTGCTCATCGGTGGTGCTCCCAAGGCATGACGGCGAGGTCGTTCCTCCCCATCTGTCATCGGAACCTGAGAGGTTCGCCATGACCGTCACGGGTCACTGGCTTGCACCTTGGGTGGAGCCACTGGACAGCGGCCCGCTTTTCAGATGTGCCTCGCCCGCGCGGTAACGGGGCCTGAGAGATTCAAGGGAGGGACTTGCTCCTTCGGCGTCCGGGCACACGTACCCGGAACTCTCCCGCGCGGATTCAAGCGGCCGGTATGCAGTTGGCGGGCACATCATTGCACGCATCGTCCGCGCGCGGCAGGGCCGCATCTGTAACCGGCCTGTGGCACTCCGAGTACGGAAACGAGAGGCATCGCGCATTACCTTCTCTTTACACTCGACGGGGATGGGACTCCAGACCCACTGGGGAGGACGATCACGGTGAAGAGGATTACGGCGTACGCGACGACCTCGGGCATCGCGCTGCCCGAGCAGCCCGGAGTACCGGCCCGGGACGCGTGCGGCCCGCAGCCGGCGGCCGTCGTCCGCGACCTGCGTGACCGCGCGGGCCGCAGCCCGCACGGACTCACCTTCGGCGCGGCCGATCTCGTCGTGGTCACCGGCCTGCCCGGCAGCGGCAAGTCGACGCTGATGCGCCGGGCGGTGCGGGGCGCCCGTGTCGACTCCCAGGACACCCGCGACCGCTGGGACACCCGGCTGGCCGGCTTCCTGCCGTACGCGGTCTACCGGCCGCTGGTCCGGCTGGCCCACTACGCGGGACTGCGCCGCGCGCTGCGCTCCGGCGCGGGCGTCGTCGTGCACGACTGCGGTACGCAGGCCTGGGTGCGCCGCTGGCTCGCCCGCGAGGCCCGCCGCCGCGGCGGCACGCTGCACCTGCTGCTCCTCGACGTCACGGTGGGCACCGCGCTGGACGGGCAGCGCGAGCGCGGCCGGGGCGTCTCGCGCTACGCGTTCCTCAGGCACCGCAAGGCGGCGGGTCACCTGCTGCGCTCGGTGGAGAAGGGGAATCTGCCCGAGGGCTGTGGTTCGGCGATCCTGATGGACCGCACGGCGGCGGACGTACTGAACCGCATCGACTTCGCGGCCGGAGTGGCGACGGCGGCCTGAGCGCACAGCCGCGCGCACCGGCCCGAGCGGCAGCAACAGCACGAGCCCCGGGAGCGGTCCGACCGTCCGGCCTCTCCCGGCGCCCCGCTCACCCACTACTGTTTCCAGCCGAAACAGCGGTTCAACGGCGGTTCACAGCAGGCGGTAGACAGATGGACATCCCGGCACAGGCGCACCCGCACTCCCATTCGCACGGCGGATGGCCCGGCAACGAACTGGAGGAGGTGCTCTCCGCGTCCCTCGGCGTACCCGCGTCGCCGTCGACGGGCGCCCGGATCGTGGAGGTCCTCGGCCACAGTTTCGTCTGGGTGCCGCTGCCCGGCGGGGGCGGACCGCACAGCGGCCCGCTCGACCTGCCCACGCTGGAGCTCGACGGCCAGGCGTTCGTCCCGGTCTTCAGCTCCGAGGAGCAGTTCCGCCAGGTCGTCGGCAACCACATGTCGTACACGATCGCGCCCGCCGTGGAGTTCGCGCGCGGGCTGCCGCCGCAGGTCGGCATCGCGGTCAACCCGGACGGCGTGGTGGGCGTGCCGCTGCCGCCGGACGCGGTCGCCGAACTGTGCCGGGTCGGCCGGACCCCTCTCGACGGGCCCGCGAGCGGCGGCCGGGTGCGGCTGTTCGAGCCGGACTGGCAGGACGACCCGGTGGACTTCCTCGCGGCGGCCTCAGCCGAGTTCGCCGAGACCGGCATCGTGGTGAGCGCCCGCCGCTGCATGGCCGCCATCGAGACCTCCGACCCGGTGATGTTCATCGGCGTCGAACTGTCCTCGTGGGAGGCCGACGCCCGTACGCTCCCGCTGGACGCCCTCGGCCGCGCGCTGGGCCGGGTGCCGGTGGACCGCCCGGTGAACATGGTCTTCCTGGACGTGGCCCAGGATCCGGTGGGCGAGTGGATGCGGGCCCAGGTGCGGCCGTTCTACCAGCACGGGTACTGACCGGCCGGCCGCCGGCGGCGACACCTCGGGCGACGTGGGGCCAAGTCGCTGTCAGGATCGCCGCTTAAGCTGGTTTCATGGCTCGGTCGAGGTGTTGAGCGGGGATGACGTTGTCGTGAGTTTGTCGCGAAGGGGCGGTAGAAGGTGAGCGCGTCGGGCACGGCCGCGGCCGGGCAGGTCGAGCACATGCTGCGCCAGGTGACGCCCGGGCGTTACGACGCCTACGAGGCGCTCCTTCGTGCGCTCGCGACCCCGTCGGCCGGCCAGATCTGGATGCTGCTGTGGCACGGTCAGGCCGGTTCGCCCGACGCCCAGTACGGGAACATGGAGGTCGACGGCTACGGCTACGCGCCCTGCGTCACCTCCGCCCAGGAGCTCTCGGCCAGCGGCTGGAACAGATCGTACGAGGTGGTCGACGGCCTCGACGTGGCCCGCACCCTCTACCCCGACCACTTCGGCCTCTGGCTGAACCCGCACGCCCCCGGCGGCGGCGTCGGCATCCCCTGGCTGGACCTGCGCCGGATCGCCACGGGCCTGGAGCGCCAGCCGGCCGGCCCGCTCCGGCTCTCCGAACCGGGCATCGAGGTCCCCCAGTTCTACGCCCTGCTCACGCAGAACGCGCACCGCACGCCCGCCGTGCGCTCACTGCGCCGCGCCTGGGTGCAGCCCGCCCTCGGCGCGCCCTATCTGGCCATCGGCCTCGATGTGTACGACACGTCGCCGCCGGCCGTCGACTCCGTGCGCGGGATGATGCAGCAGTCCATCGGCGCGGTCCCGGACGGACTGCCCGTCTCGACCGTCGCGATGTCCGACGCGTACGACCCGGTCGCGATGTGGCTGCGCGCCAACGCCCGTCCCTTCTACGACCGTGAGGCCCACGCGGCCCCGGCACCGGCACCGGCCCCGGCGGCGGGCGGGTACGGATACCCGCCGGCCCGCGGCGGGTACTGACCGGCTGCCGCGCCCCTGGCGGCGGTCACAGTGGGTCACGGCCTTCTTCGCGCGTAGATGACGGCGGATGATCCTGTTCGTCACCATATTGCCGGTGTGTCCCAACTGCCCTGTGTCCGAAGGCTATTACCCCGCGTTCGGATAACGGAATCCCTCTGACATCATCACGGTTGCGCATACTTTCGTCGTCAGGTCTGGCACGTGATCGACGACTCGCTGAAGACTCCCCAGGCAGACACAGATTCTTCAATTCTGTGAGCTGGTGAAAGTCGACGAATCAGCCGGGCGATCGGGCCGCATCATCTGCGGTCGCCGCTCGGCGCGCAAGTGAACCAAGCCGCAGACAGCGGCGGGCGTAGGCCGGTCACCACCGGCGAGAGGGGTCGGGTCACTGTGACCGCACCGATCGAGACCACCGGGGCGGCAGCCGAGGCACAGCCGGAGGCTGTGCTCGTCGGCGCCGAGAAGGGGCAGATCGAGGGCCGTTCCCTGGGGCAGATCGCCTGGTCCCGCTTCAAGAGGGACAAGGTGGCCGTCGTCGGCGGCGTCATCGTCATCCTGCTGATCCTGGTCGCGGTGCTCTCCCGCCCCATCCAGGCCCTGCTGGGTCTTGACCCGAACGCCTTCAACCAGGACCTGATCGACCCGAACACCTCCCTTCCCAAGGGAAGCTTCGGCGGCATGAGCGGAGACCACCCGCTGGGTGTGGAGCCGAAGTTCGGACGCGACATCGCCACCCGCGTCCTGGAGGGCTCCTGGGTCTCGCTGGTCGTCGCGTTCGGTGCCACGATCCTGTCCAACGTGATCGGCGCGATCCTCGGCGTGGTGGCCGGCTACTACGGCGGACGGGTCGACACGATCATCAGCCGGCTGATGGACACCTTCCTCGCCTTCCCCCTCCTGCTGTTCGCCATCGCCATCTCCGCAACGCTCCAGGGCGGCGCCTTCGGTATGGAAGGGCTGCCGCTCCACCTCAGCGTCCTGATCTTCGTCATCGGCTTCTTCAACTGGCCCTACCTGGGACGTATCGTCCGGGGGCAGACGCTGGCCCTGCGCGAGCGGGAGTTCGTCGACGCCTCCCGCGGCATGGGCGCGAAGGGTCCGTACATCCTCTTCCGGGAGCTGCTGCCGAACCTGGTCGGCCCGATCATCGTCTACTCGACGCTGCTCATCCCGACCAACATTCTCTTCGAGGCGTCCCTGAGCTTCCTCGGGGTCGGTATCCAGCCCCCGCAGGCGTCCTGGGGCGGGATGCTCAGGGAAGCGGTCACCTACTACCAGGTGGACCCGCAGTACATGATCGTGCCTGGCCTCGCCATCTTTGTGACCGTGCTGGCGTTCAACTTGCTGGGCGACGGTCTCCGCGACGCTCTCGACCCGCGCAGCCGCTGAGACCGGCCGCTCCGAGGGCATATCAAGTTTCCGACAATGGAGGGGAACCCGACCATCATGCGAAGGTCAGCGCTGGCCGCGATTGCGGCCATCGGCAGTGCGAGTCTGCTGGTTGCAGGCTGCAGCAAGGCCGATGACAACAAGGATGACAACAACTCGAAGTCGGCTGGGGCCAACGCAGCGACCAAGGACGTCGTCAACGCCTCCACCAAGAAGGGGGGCACGGTCACCTACGAGTACTCCGATGTCCCGGACTCCTTCGACCCCGGCAACACGTACTACGCGTACATGTACAACCTCAGCCGGCTGTACGCCCGTCCGCTGATGACCTTCAAGCCCGCCCCGGGCGAGAAGGGCAACGAGCTGGTCCCGGACCTCGCCGCGAGCGCGGGTGTGCCGAGCGACGGCGGTAAGACCTGGACGTACAAGCTCCGTTCGGGGCTGAAGTACCAGGACGGCACCGCGATCACCTCGAAGGACGTCAAGTACGCCGTCGAGCGCTCCAACTTCGCGCGTGACGTGCTCTCCCTCGGCCCGAACTACTTCCAGCAGTTCCTCGTGGGCGGCGACAAGTACAAGGGTCCCTACAAGGACAAGAGCGCCAAGGGCCTGAAGTCGATCGAGACGCCGGACGACACCACGATCGTCTTCAAGCTCAACCGCGCCTTCCAGGAGTTCGACTACCTGGTCGCGGCGCCGCAGACGGCTCCGGTGCCCCAGTCCAAGGACAAGGGCATCGACTACGTCAAGAGCATCGTGTCCTCGGGCTCGTACAAGTTCCAGAGCTACGACGACGGCAAGCAGGCCGTCCTCGTCCGCAACGAGAACTGGGACCCGAAGACGGACCCGCTGCGCAAGCAGTACCCGGAAAAGATCGTGGTCAACCTGAAGGTCAACGCCGAGACCATCGACAAGGACGTCCAGGCCGGCGACGCGATCGACCTGGGTGGTACGGGTGTCCAGGCCGCGACGCAGGCGCAGGTCGTCAACTCCGCGGAGAAGAAGGCCAACACCGACAACACCTACGGTGGCCGTCTCGTCTACATGGCGATCAACACCAAGGTGAAGCCGTTCGACAAGCTCGAGTGCCGCAAGGCCGTGCAGTACGCGATCGACAAGGTCTCGGTGCAGACCGCCGAGGGCGGCCCGATCCGCGGTGACATCGCCTCCACCGTCCTCCCGCCGGACATCCCGGGCTACGAGAAGTCGGACGTCTACGCCACCTCCGGCAACAAGGGTGACGCGGCCAAGGCCAAGGAGCAGCTGAAGGCCTGCGGCAAGTCGTCGATCAAGACCAACATCTCGGCGCGCAGCGACCGTCCGCAGGAGATCGACGCGGCGACCGCGATCATCAACTCGCTGAAGAAGGTCGGCATCGACGCCAGCCTGAAGCAGTACCCGTCGGGCAAGTACTTCACCGACTACGCGGGTGTCCCGAAGTTCACCGAGAAGCAGAACCTCGGTCTGATCATGATGCAGTGGGGCGCCGACTGGCCGTCCGGCTACGGCTTCCTGCAGCAGGTCCTGAACGGCAGCGCCATCGGTTCCTCGGGCAACGTGAACCTCTCCCAGTTCGACAACAAGGACGTCAACTCGCTGCTGGGCAAGGCGATCGGTACCGAGGACAAGACCGCGCGCGACGCCCTCTACACCGAGATCGACAAGAAGACCATGGACGAGGCGGTCCTCGTTCCGCTGACCTACTTCAAGGTCCTGCTGTACCGCCCGACGACGTACACCAACCTGGTGTCGACGGCGGCCTTCAGCGGTCAGTACGACTACCTCAACATCGGCTCGACCAAGAAGTAGCCCCGGAAGGCAGGTGAAGGCATTGGTGCCCGCGGGCTTCGCGGCCCGCGGGCACCAGCGCCGATCCCCGTGATCTCGTACATCCTCCGTCGGACGTTCGCGGCAGTGATCCTGCTGCTGGTCGTCACCGCGGTCACCTTTGCGATCTTCTTCCTGCTGCCGAGGATGGCCGGCCAGACCGCCGACCAACTGGCTCAGCAGTACATCGGGAAGAGCCCCACCGCCGCGGACATCGCGACCGTCAAGCACAACCTCGGTCTGGACCAGCCCCTGTACGTCCAGTACTGGCACTTCATCAAGGGGATCGTGTCCGGCGCCACCTATGACCTGGGGCCCACCACGGCGCACTGTGACGCGCCGTGCTTCGGTTACTCCTTCAAGACCCATGTCGCGGTCTGGCCGCAGCTCACCTCGCGCCTTCCGGTGACGATCTCACTGGCCGCCGGCGCGGCCGTGCTGTGGCTGCTGTCCGGTGTGGCGGTCGGCGTGATCTCCGCGCTCAAGCCGCGCTCGTTCTTCGACCGCACCTTCATGGGGGTCGCGCTCGCCGGTGTCTCGCTGCCCATGTTCTTCACGGGCAACCTCGCGCTGCTGCTCTTCACCTACCAGTGGCCGATCTTCGGGCGTACGTACGTCCCGTTCACCGAGAATCCCGCGCAGTGGGCCAACACGCTCTTCCCGGCGTGGTGTTCCCTCGCTCTGCTGTACTCCGCCATCTACGCGCGGCTGACCCGCTCGGGCATGATGGAGACGATGAACGAGGACTTCATCCGCACGGCTCGCGCCAAGGGTCTGCGCGAGCGCAACGTCGTGGTCCGGCACGGTCTCAGGGCCGCGCTGACCCCGATCATCACGGTCTTCGGCATGGACCTGGGGCTGCTGCTCGGCGGTGCGCTGATCACCGAGTCGGTGTTCTCGCTGCACGGTGTCGGTGAGTACGCCGTGAAGGCGATCCAGGACAACGACCTGCCCCCGATCCTTGGCGTCACCCTGCTCGCCGCCTTCTTCGTAGTGATCGCAAATCTCCTGGTGGACCTGCTGTACGCAGCCGCCGACCCGCGGGTGAGGCTCTCGTGACCGAACTGTCCAAGACCGGCGCCGCCGTGGGGGAGCCCACCCGCTCGCCCTCGGACGCGCCCCGTGCCTTCCTCGAGGTCCGCGACCTCAAGGTGCACTTCCCCACCGACGACGGTCTGGTCAAGTCCGTCGACGGGCTCAGCTTCCAGGTGGAGAAGGGCAAGACCCTCAGCATCGTGGGCGAGTCGGGCTCGGGTAAGTCCGTCACCTCGCTGGCGATCATGGGTCTGCACCGGCTCGGCGCGCGCGGCAAGAACGTGCAGATGTCCGGTGAGATCTGGCTCGACGGCCAGGAACTGGTGTCCGCCGCCCCGGACGAGGTGCGCAAGCTCCGCGGCCGCGAGATGGCGATGATCTTCCAGGACCCGCTGTCCGCGATGCACCCGTACTACACGATCGGCAACCAGATCGTGGAGGCGTACCGGGTCCACCACGACGTCAGCAAGAAGGTCGCGCGCAAGCGTGCGGTCGAGATGCTCGACCGGGTCGGCATCCCCGAGCCGGCCAAGCGTGTCGACAGCTATCCGCACGAGTTCTCCGGCGGTATGCGCCAGCGCGCGATGATCGCGATGGCGCTGGTGAACAACCCCGAACTGCTGATCGCCGACGAGCCGACGACCGCGCTCGACGTGACCGTCCAGGCGCAGATCCTGGACCTCATCCGGGATCTGCAGAAGGAGTTCGGCTCCGCGGTCGTCCTGATCACCCACGACCTCGGCGTGGTCGCCGAGATCGCCGACGACGTCCTGGTGATGTACGGCGGCCGGTGCGTGGAGCGCGGCCCGGTCGACGAGATCTTCGAGCAGCCGCAGCACCCGTACACCTGGGGTCTGCTCGGCTCGATGCCCCGCATCGACCGCGACACGTCCGACCGGCTCATCCCGGTCAAGGGTCAGCCGCCGAGCCTCATCAACGTCCCCTCGGGTTGCGCCTTCCACCCCCGCTGCCCGTACGCGGACGTGCCCAAGGGCGACGTCACCCGCACCGTGCGCCCCGAACTGCAGCAGGTCGGCGGCGGACACTGGTCCGCCTGCCACCTCTCGCAGGAGGACCGTACGCGGATCTGGACCGAAGAGATTGCGCCGAAGCTGTGAGTGAGACGAAGAAAGCGGACGCGACCGAGCCCGCCGCGAAGGTCCCGCACCAGGGGTCGGCTCCCGAGGAGCGCGACGTCCTGCTCAAGGTCCAGGGGCTGACCAAGCACTTCCCCATCAAGAAGGGGATCCTGCAGCGTCAGGTGGCCGCGGTGAAGGCCGTCGACGGCATCGACTTCGAGGTGCGCAGGGGCGAGACCCTGGGCGTGGTCGGCGAGTCGGGCTGCGGCAAGTCGACCATGGGACGGGTCATCACCCGGCTCCAGGACCCGACCGGCGGCACCATCGAGTTCGAGGGCAAGGACATCACGCGGCTGAGCACGGCCGGGATGCGTCCGCTGCGGCGGGACATCCAGATGATCTTCCAGGACCCGTACGGTTCGCTGAACCCGCGGCACACCATCGGCTCGATCGTCTCGGCGCCGTTCCGGCTCCAGGGCGTGGAGCCCGAGGGCGGCGTGAAGAAGGAGGTCCAGCGGCTCCTGGAGCTGGTGGGTCTGAGCCCCGAGCACTTCAACCGCTACCCGCACGAGTTCTCCGGCGGCCAGCGCCAGCGCATAGGCATCGCCCGCGCGCTCGCGCTGAAGCCGAAGCTGGTCGTGGCGGACGAGCCGGTCTCGGCGCTGGACGTGTCGATCCAGGCGCAGGTCGTGAACCTGATGGACGACCTCCAGTCCGAGCTGGGCCTGACGTACGTGATCATCGCGCACGACCTCTCCGTCGTCCGCCATGTCTCGGACCGTATCGCCGTGATGTACCTCGGCAAGATCGTCGAGCTCGCCGACCGGACCTCGCTGTACGAGGCGCCGATGCACCCGTACACCAAGGCCCTGATGTCGGCGGTGCCGGTCCCGGACCCCAAGCGCCGGGGTGCCAAGAGCGAGCGCATCCTGCTCAAGGGTGACGTGCCCTCGCCGATCTCGCCGCCGAGCGGCTGCCGCTTCCACACGCGGTGCTGGAAGGCGACGGAGATCTGCCGGACGACCGAGCCGCCGCTGCTGGAGCTGAAGCCCGGTCAGCAGGTCGCCTGCCACCACCCGGAGAACGCGGAGGACCAGGCGCCGCAGGACACGGTGCTGCTCTCGGCGGCGAGGGAGGCGATCGAGGTGGTGTCGGTGGGGGAGACTCCGCAGACGCCGGCGAAGACGGCCGACGTTGCGGTCGCCGAGAAGACGGCTGAGAAGACGGCTGAGAAGGCTGTCGAGGAGACGGTCGCCGAGAAGGCGGCTGAGAAGGCTGTCGAGGAGACGGTCGCCGAGAAGGCGGCTGAGAAGGCTGTCGAGAAGGCTGTCGCCGAGAAGACGGTCGAGAAGGCTGTCGCCGAGAAGGCGGTCGCTGCGGAGACGGTCGAGAAGGCAGCCGTCGCGGAGACGGTCGCGGAGTCCGCCGAGCCCGCCGACGCCGACACCGCCGACGAGCCCGCCGCTGTCGCAGACCCCGCTGTCGCAGACCCCGTCGACGAAGACCCCGCCGCCGAGTCGGCGGAAGCGGAGTCGGGCCGTCAGGAGTCAACCGACAAGTAGGCCATGACGACTTGGTAAAGTCATGCACATGTCTAAACGGGAGAGTGCAGAGTCTGGCGTGTCCGTCTGATCGGAACACGCTCGAAGGGACGACTCATGGCACTCTCCCGTTCGGCACGACTGGGGGCCCTCGCGACCGCGGCGGCCTCCTTTCTTGTCATCGCCGCCTCCTCCGCCCCGACCCCGGGCGCCGACGGCATCGGCGACTCCTACTTCCCCCAGCTCGGCAACGGCGGTTACGACGCACGCCACTACGACCTCGACGTGGCGTACAACCCGGACACCGACCGTCTCGACGGCCGTACGACCCTCACGGCCCGCGCCACCCAGCGCCTGTCCTCCTTCGACCTGGACCTCCAGAAGCTCGACGTCACGAAGGTCGAAGTGAACGGCAGACGCGCCGAGTTCACGCGCGAGGGCGACGAGATCCGCGTCACCCCGCGTGGCGCGCTGCCGAAGGGCAGAACCTTCACGGTGACCGTCACCTACGGCGGTGTCCCCCAACCCCTCGGCGGCCCCATCGTCTTCGGCTCCGACTACGGGTGGATGAAGACCGCGGACGGCGTCTTCGTCGCCTGCGAGCCCAACGCCGCCTCCACCTGGTTCCCGTCCAGCGACCACCCCGCCGACAAGGCCACGTACGACATCCGCATCAAGGCCCCCAAGGGCCTGACGGGCATCTCCAACGGGCGCCTCATATCGACGCGCGACAAGGGCGACACCACCGTCACGCACTGGCGTGAGAGCAAGCCCATGGCGACGTATCTCGCGACCGCGACCATCGGCAAGTTCGACGTGAAGACGGGGCGGACCCCCGCGGGTACGCCCGTCTACGTCGCCATCGACCCGGTGCTCGCGAACAGCAACACCGTCGACGTCTACGCCGTGACCGCCGAGGCCACCGACTACTGGTCGCAGATCTTCGGGCCGTACCCCTTCGAGGAGACCGGCGCGATCGTCGACGACATGCCGCAGGCCGGCTTCTCGCTGGAGGTCCAGTCGAAGCCCGCGTACTCGGCCGTGCGCTCCGAGTCGACCATCGTGCACGAGCTGGCCCACCAGTGGTTCGGCGACTCCGTGTCGGTGGAGCGCTGGAAGGACATCTGGCTCAACGAGGGCTTCGCGACCTACGCCCAGTGGCTGTGGTCCGAGCACAAGGGCATCCGCTCGGCGCACGACTCGTTCCGGGCCGGATACGACGCCCGGCCCGCCGACGCGGCCTTCTGGCAGATCAAGGTCGCCGATCCGCAGCGCGACACCATGTTCGCCTCCGCCGTCTACCAGCGCGGCGCGATGACGCTCCAGATGCTGCGCGAGCGCATCGGCGACACCGCCTTCTTCAAGCTGCTGCCCGCCTGGACCAAGCTGCACAAACACGGCAACGCGAACACCGGCGACTTCATCCGCCTCGCCGAGAGGATCTCCGGCCGACAGCTGGACGACCTCTTCCAGACCTGGCTGTTCACCACGGGCAAGCCCACCCTGTAAGCCTTGCTTTGTAAGGTTCACACCCGCTGACAGGTGAGAATGTCCGGGTGCTCCAACAACTGTTCAGCCCCTCCGTCCAGCACACGCTCGACCTGATCGGCATCTTCGTCTTCGCGATCTCCGGCGCCCTGCTGGCCGTCCGCAAGAACTTCGACGTCTTCGGCATCGCCGTACTCGCCGAGGTCACCGCGCTGGGCGGAGGGCTGCTGCGCGACCTGATCATCGGGGCGGTGCCCCCGGCGGCCTTCACGGACCTGGGGTACTTCCTCACCCCGCTGCTCGCCGCCCTGCTCGTCTTCTTCCTCCACCCGCAGGTGGAGCGCATCCAGCTCGGCGTGAACGTCTTCGACGCGGCCGGGCTCGGCCTGTTCTGCGTCGCCGGCACGGTGAAGGCGTACGACTACGGGCTCAACCTCACCGCCTCGGCGGCCCTCGGTCTCGCCACCGCGGTCGGCGGCGGTGTGCTGCGCGACGTCCTCGCCAACGAGGTCCCCTCCCTGCTGCGCTGGGACCGGGATCTGTACGCGGTGCCCGCGATCGTCGGCGCCACGATGATCGTCCTGTGTATCCACTACGACGCGCTGAACGCGTTCACCAGCGGGTTCGCGGTGATCACCGCCTTCGTCCTGCGGCTGCTCGCGATGCGCTTCCACTGGCGGGCGCCGCGCGCCTGGCACCGGCGCTCGACCGTGACGGAGGAGTAGCCCCCCAGGGCCCTGGGACCCCTGGGGTCCCAGGGATGTCATCTGGCCGCAACATAAAAAGCTACTGCTTAGTAATTTCCTGTTGTACCGTTCAGGTATGCCTGAAGCATCTCCCCTGCAGGCCGTACGGGCCTCGATCGGTGACAGTGAGTTCGACCGCGACACCGCGGTCACCCTGCGCGAACCCGGCGTCTACGACATCGACCTCTCCGCCGGGTGGACGATCATCAGCGCCGTCAACGGCGGCTATCTCCTGGCCGTCCTGGGCCGCGCCCTGTCCGACGCCCTGCCGCACGCCGACCCGTTCACGATCTCCGCGCACTACCTGACGGCCTCCCAGCCGGGCCCGGCCGTGATCCGCACGGACATCGTCCGCACCGGTCGCACCCTCTCCACCGGCCAGGCCTCGCTCTTCCAGTACGACGAAGAGGGCCGCGAAGTGGAGCGGATCCGTGTCCTCGCCTCGTACGGCGACCTCGACACGCTGCCCGACGACGTCCGTACGACCGCGCGGCCGCCCGCACTCCCGCCGATGGACCAGTGCTTCGGGCCCGAAGACGGCCCCGCCCCGGTCCCCGGCAGCTCCGCCATCACCGACCGGCTGATGCTCAAGCTGGACCCGGAGACCCTGGGCTGGGCGCTCGGCGCGCCGTCCGGCAAGGGCGAGATGCGGTCCTGGTTCGGCCTCGCCGACGGCCGCGACCCGGACCCCCTCTCCCTGCTGCTCGCGGTGGACGCGCTGCCCCCGACCGCCTTCGAGCTGGGCCTGTCCGGCTGGGTGCCGACCGTCGAACTGACGGTGCACGTGCGGTCCCGCCCCGCGCCGGGCCCGCTCCGGGTGTCGATCACCACACGTAACCTCGCCGGCGGCTTCCTGGAGGAGGACGCCGAGGTATGGGACAGCGCGGACCGGCTGGTCGCGCAGTCCCGGCAGCTGGCGCGGGTCAGGCTCGGCTGAGGGAACGGCGGCCCAGCCAGGCCGCCAGTCGCTCGTACGCGTCGGCTCCCTCGGGGGCCGGCGCCGCCGAGTCGAAGGGCACGTCGTCCCCGCGCTGCTCGTCGGGCAGTACCCGATGGGCGATGGCGAGCGCGAACTCGGCCAGTTCCGGGTCGAGTCCGAGCGGCCGGCCGAGGGCCTCGGAGAGGTCCCAGGTGTGGGTGACGGCCTCCATCACATATCCCGACAGGGCGATACGGCCCGGCGCCTCGCCCCAGGGCACGTGCACCAGCGCGTCCAGCCGGGCGTCGTCCGCCCAGCTCTGCTCGACCTCCGCCCTGACCTCGTCGTACGCCGCCACCCAGCCGTCGTCCGGCACGCCGTCCACGAACGGCCGCACGGCGAGACCGTCGCCGCCCGCGCCGACCACGGCGATCCGGCGGGTGCCGCCGGCCATGTGGGACAGCAGCGTCCGTACGTCGAACTCGCCGCACGGCGTGGGACCGGCGAGCTGCTCCGGGCGCACGGTCCTGATCAGCGCGGCGATCTGCTCGGCGGCGCGGGCGTACAGGGGGCGGGGGTCGGTGTTCATCACTGGTGTCTCTTCCGTGGGTCCGGCTGTTGCTGTGCCCCCAGGTTCGCCGCATAACCTGACAGTTCCCGTCAACATTTGCGTGGCCCGGCCGACGACCGGGATTCTGGTGCGGTGAAGTCCGACCGCCTGCTCTCGATCCTTCTCCTGCTGCAGACCCGAGGCCGGGTCCCCGCGCACGAACTCGCCACCCGGCTGGAGGTGTCGGTGCGCACCATCTACCGCGACATCGAGGCACTGTCGGCCTCCGGGGTCCCGGTGTACGCCGAACGCGGGCGGCACGGCGGGATCGAACTCCTCGCCGGGTTCCGTACGGACGTCACGGGACTGACCGCCGACGAGTCCCGCGCCCTGTTCATCCTGGCGGCGCAGGGCGCACACGCCGCGCTCGGCCTGGACGCGGCGCTCGGTTCGGCCCTGCGCAAGGTGATGACCGCGCTGCCCGCGCCGCACCGGCCGGCCGCCGAGGCCACCAGCCGGCGCGTCCTCGTCGACGCGACCCGCTGGAAGGGCGGCCCGCAGCCCGTCGTCGACCTGGAGACGCTCCAGGACGCGGTCTTCGCCGACCGCAGGCTGCGGCTGCGCTACCGGCACGGCGGAGACGCACAGCCGCACACGTACACCGTCGACCCGTACGGGCTCGTCTCCAAGGCGGGCGTCTGGTACCTGGTCGCCGACCGGCGCGCGAAGCCGCAGCTGTTCCGCGCGGACCGGGTGCGCTCGGCGACCCTGCTGGCGGATCCGGTACGACGGCGGCCGGGCGTCGAACTCGCCGACGCCTGGGAGGTGTTGCGCCGGCAGGTCGAGGAGCGGCCGGGCGGGATCGAGGTCACGGTCCGGGTGCGGCGCGACCGGCTCGACATGTTCCGGCGCCTGAACGCCTCCTCGCTCGCCGCCCTGCCGGAGGACGACGGCGAGAGCGAGTGGGTGACGGCACGGCTGTCGTACGGCTTCGTCCGCGAGGCACGTCAACTGCTCATGTTCTCCGACCTGGTGGAGGTCGTCGCGCCGCCCGAGGTGCGGGAGGAACTGGCGCGGGCGGCGGCCTCCGTCACGGAGCTGTACCAGTGAGTACGGCGAGCGGATGTGCGTATGCGCTGGTCAGCGGGATCTGTTGAGGTCGGCTTTGCCTTTTGCACAGGCTGGGCACAGAGCTGACTCACAGAAGTCTTAGAGGCCGTTGATTGCATTCCCGCCTCAGATCCGCTCATCGCTCGGGAGTTGGCCTCATGAAGCGTGTCCGTCTTGTCCCTGTCGTGGCCCTGCTGGCCGTCGCACCGCTGCTGGCGGCCTGCGGCTCGGGCGACTCGTCCTCCTCCAACAGCGGCACCTCGGGGCAGAGCACTTGTCAGCCGCCGTCCGGCATGCCGAGCGGCGGTGCCTCGGGGCGGCCCAGCGGTGCGCCGTCCGGTGCGCCCTCGGGCGCTCCCTCCGGCGCGCCGACGGGGAAGGCCACCGGCAAGGCCCCGTCGGGCGCCCCGTCGGGCATGCCGAGCGGCGGCCCCGGTGGCGGGGGGCGCGGAGGCTGCGGCGGCCCCGGCGGGGGGCAGGGCGGCGGCGGGCAGGGCGGCCAGGGGCAGCAGGCCCAGGGCTGACCCGGGATCTCCGCCGGGGGATCCCCTGCGGGCGGGGGCGGCGCGCTCGGTGCACGGGCGCGCCGCTCCCGTACGTGCGGGCCCGCGAGGGCGGGTCTGGGGCGGGTCTTCCGGGCTGGGCCGAAAACGACAGGCCCTAGCCCAGCCAGTGGCGGCGCCCGATGCTGATCAGCCGCATCCGGCGGGTCGCCACCCTGGCGACGCGCTCCCGTTCCTCCTCCGGCCCCTCCAGTGCCTCCAGGAAGAGCGAGGCCGTCATCAGCATCTGGTCGACGTACAGGCCCGCGAGCATCAGCAGATCGTCGTCGCTCCACCCCGCGGACTCGGGGTGTTTGGCCAGCTCGACCTTGACCTCCTCGGCGAACCGGGCCAGTTGCTCCGCGATCGCCTCCCGCACCGGCTGGACGCCGCCGTGCCGCTCCCGGGCGATGAAACGGACGTGCGCCGGGTGCGCGGCGACATGGCGGGCGATCAGTTCGACGGCGCGCGCTATGCGTTCCTCGCTGTCGCCGGCGTCGGAGACGGTGTTCCCGATCATCAGGTGCAGGCTGCCCAGCGCCTCCTCCACGAGGGCGACGCCGAGGTCCGCCGTCGAGCGGAAGTGCCGGTAGAAGGCGGTCGGTGCGACCCCGACGGCGCGGGTGACCTCGCGCAGACCCAGGCTGCTCAGGCTCTGCTCCTCCAGCAGGGCCAACGCGGCGTCCAGGAGCGACTGCCGGGTCTTCTGCTTCTGGGCCTGCCGGATGCCGAGGGTGTGACTCATACCATGCAGTTAACAACTGTTCTCTGTAATTGAAAAGTCGGGAAGCGCGCTAGACTCAAGAGTCAGTGAACAAGTGTTACTACAAGCGTTCACTCAAATGTCACGCGAGCACCTCACGAGAGGCATCCCATCCCATGCTGTTCCTCGTCGCCGCACTCCTGCTCCTGGGCGTCGTGCTGGGCGCCGTGGCCCACGCCCCGCTCTCCGTCTCCCTTGTCGCCGCGGCCGTCATCGGCCTGTGGCTCGTGGTCTTCGCGATCCGCGAGCGGCACGGTCACCGGCGACGCACCTCGACCAACTGATCCATCGACCGTCACCTGCTCCCGGGAGCTGACCGCATCATGGAACTCACCGCCACATCGACCAGCCGCACTCCCGCGCGGGACGCCGACGGCATGGCCGTGGCGTCCTTCGTCCTGGGCCTGATCGGCATCCTCGCCCTCAACATCGTCCTCGGCCCGACCGCCATCGCCCTGGCGGCCGTCGCCCTGTGGCGCGGCACGCAGCGCCGGGGCCGCGCACTCCTGGGCCTTGGCCTGGGCGTGGCCGACCTGGCCGTCCTGGTGGTCGCGATGCAACTGGACCACACGGTTTCGTGGAGCTTCTAGGGCTGCCGGCCCGAGCCGTGTAGCCGGAACCCACGCCGTCATCGGCCGTTGGGGGCCCGTGGACGACGGGCCGCGGCCGAATCCCCGGCCGCCTTGCTCGCCCCTTGCCCGCCTTGCCTCCCTTGCGGCTCTCCTCGAAGCCGCGGTCGACGGCGACGGCCGGCCGTGGGGGGCCGAGGCCGGTACCCGCAGGGCCCGTAGAATCGGGCTCATCATGGCTTACCTCGACCACGCCGCGACCACGCCGATGCTCCCCGAAGCGGTCGAGGCACTGACCGCCCAGCTGAGCGTCACGGGCAACGCCTCCTCCCTGCACGCCTCCGGCCGCCGCGCGCGGCGCACGGTCGAGGAGGCCCGCGAAACCCTCGCCGAGGCCCTCGCCGCCCGCCCCAGCGAGGTCGTCTTCACCTCCGGCGGTACCGAGGCCGACAACCTCGCGGTCAAGGGCCTGTACTGGTCCCGCCGCGACGCCGACCCGGTCCGTACCCGCGTCCTCGCCAGCCCCGTCGAGCACCACGCCGTCCTGGACGCCGTCCACTGGCTCGGCGAGCACGAGGGCGCCACGGTCGAGTACCTCCCCGTCGACACCTACGGCCGCGTCCACCCCGAAGCGCTGCGCGAGGCCATCGCCCGCAACCCCGACGATGTCGCCCTCGCCACGGTCATGTGGGCCAACAACGAGATCGGCACGGTCATGCCGGTCCGGGAACTCGCCGATGTTGCCGGGGAGTTCGGGGTCCCGCTGCACGCCGACGCCGTCCAGGCCTTCGGCCAGGTCCCGGTCGACTTCGGCGCTTCGGGCCTGGCGGCGATGACCGTCTCCGGCCACAAGGTCGGTGGCCCGTACGGCATCGGCGCGCTGCTGCTCGGCCGCGAGTACAGCCCCGTACCCGTGCTGCACGGCGGTGGTCAGGAGCGGCATGTGCGCTCCGGCACCCTCGACGTGCCCGCGATCGCGTCCTTCGCGGTCGCGGGACGGCTCGCCGCCGAGCAGCGCGAGTGGTTCGCCCGCGAGATCGGCGCCCTGCGCGACGATCTGGTCGACGCCGTGCGGGGGGCCGTGCCCGAGGCGATCCTCGGCGGTGACCCGTCCGGTGCGGGCCGCCTCCCGGCCAACGCGCACTTCACCTTCCCCGGCTGCGAGGGCGACTCGCTGCTCCTGCTGCTGGACGCCCAGGGCATCGAGTGCTCCACGGGCTCCGCCTGCACCGCAGGCGTCGCCCAGCCCAGCCACGTCCTGCTGGCCACCGGCACCGACCCGGACCTGGCCCGCGGCACCCTGCGCTTCTCCCTCGGCCACACCTCCACGGAGGCGGATGTGGAGGCGGTGGCGAAGGCGATCGGCCCCGCGGTGGAGCGGGCACGGACGGCGGGCCTGAGCTGACGCCGCCGCACCTGCCGTACCCGCCGTACCTGCCGCCCCGCCGTACCGGACAGGGCTTCAGCGCCCTAGCTCTCCGTCACCATGAGCGAGGCCATCATGCCCTCGTCCTCGTGCTGGAGCAGATGGCAATGGAGCATGTACATGTAGGTGTCGTCCGCGAAGTCGGTGAACTGCATGGCGATCTTGATGGTGCCGCCGCCGACGACCTCGTAGGTGTCGAACCAGCCCAGATCGACGCCCGTCGGCTCCTCTCCGTTGATGGAGATCAGCTGGAACGGCACATCATGCAGATGGAACGAGTGTTCCAGCTGGGTGCTGTTGGTGACGGTCCATATCTCCTCGGCGTCGAGGGTGGTGCTGATCATCGCCATGGCCGCCATGGTCGTGCCGGCCGAGCCGTTGATCAGCATGCTCGCGCCGCTCTGGCCGAGCGTGATGGTCCGGGCGGCGAAGTCGGTGGTGTCGTAGCGGGTGATCGTGTTGAGGCTGCTCGGCAGGGCGTCGGGGGTGTCCGAGGCGTCCGGGGTGACGGTGAGGAAGTCGTACGTGCCGCTGCCGCCGCGGACCCAGCCCGTGGTGACGACGGCCTGGAGCGTCACCGCGTCGCTGAGGTCCATGACGAACTCGGCGCGCGCGCCCGCCACCAGACGGATGGACTCCACCTCGGCGGCCTCCGTCAGATACCCCTGGTCGGTGGCGATCTGGGTCAGCGTCCCGCCGTCGCCGCGCTGCACGGTGATGATGTCGGACGGTGAGGCGTTGAGCAGCCGGAACCGGGTGCGGGACTTGGTGGCGGTGAAGGCGAGCGTGGTGGCGTCGACGTTGGTGCCGTTGCACAGCAGGGGGTAGCTCAGGCCGCCGGACAGATAGCCGGTCAGGTCGTACTTGACGTCCCCGCTGCTGTCGGCGGCCAGGCACTGGAGGATGATCGGGATGTCGTCGGTGCCGTAGGTGCTGGGGAGGGCGGCCGAGGCGTCCGAGTCGTCCTCGACGATGATCATGCCGGCCAGGCCGCGCGTGACCTGCTCGGCGGTGGTGCCCAGGGCGTGCGGGTGGTACCAGAGCGTCTTGGCCTCGTCCTTGACGGTGAAGGTGGGCGACCAGGTCTCCCCCGCGGCGAAGGCGTTCTGCGGGCCGCCATCCATCTTGGGCGGGATGTGGGCGCCGTGGAAGTGGACCGTGGTGTCCGCGTCCAGGCTGTTGGTGATGTTCAGCAGGACGGTGTCGCCGGACGTCCATTTCATGGTGGGGCCGAGGAACGACTGGTTGTAGCCCGCGGTGGTGCTGGTCACTCCGCTGAGCACCTCGCTGGTGCCGGTCTTGGCCTCCAGGGTGAACGTCGTGGTGCCGTCCGACGTGGTGCCCTCCAGCAGCTCCGGAATGGTCAGCGTGGTGCTCGCCGCCCCCGCCCGGTTCTGCCCCGCGTCGGTCAGGTACGCGAGGGCCGCGCCGCCCGCCGCCACCGCCGCGAAGCCGGCCCCGGCCATTCCGCCGAGGAACTTCCGCCGGTGCATGCCCTTGCCTCTGCCCGCTCCGGAAGCGGGCTGTGTGGTGTGAGTCATAGCCCGGGATGCTTGACCTAAGGGCTATGTAAAGACTGGGCCGTGATTAGGAGAGGGCCGTGCACGCTGTGCAGGCCCCCTGAGTCGCGAGATGGCTCAACTCCGTTGAAAAAAAGCCAAGTTGACGGACCGCAGGTCGTGTCCACGGCGCGGGACGCATCGGACACACGCTTCGCGGAGGCCACTCACAACATGGGGCGTTCGTGATCTGCGTCACATCTCTTGAGGGTTGCGTTCCGGCGTGGCAAGCGCTTGCCCCTTCGCGCCGGTGGTGTCGAGTGGGCAGCGGCGACGCTGCTCAGGCGGTCCGAGCCCGCCGTACGAGCTTCAGGTACCGGTCCCAGTCCCAGTGCGGCCCGGGGTCCGTGTGATCCGTGCCCGGCACCTCCACGTGCCCGATGATGTGCGCGCGGTCGACGGGTATGCCGTACCGCCCGCATATCCCGGCCGTCAGCCGCGCCGACGCCTCGTACATCGCGTCCGTGAACGACGAGGCGCTCTCCACGAAGCCCTCGTGCTCGATGCCGACGCTCCGCTCGTTGTACTCCCGGTTTCCCGCGTGGAACGCCACGTCCAGTTCGCGGATCATCTGCGTGATGTGGCCGTCCTTGCGCACGATGTAGTGCGCGGCAGCGCCGTGCCCCGGGTCCTGGAAGACCTTCACCGCACTCTTGAAGCTGCCCTGGGTGACATGGACGACCACGCGGTCCACGGCGTAGTCGTCGGGCCGGTCCGCCCGCCGCCAGTTCGCCGAGGACGCCGCCACCCACTGCGCGCCCCGGAAGTCCACCGCGCCCGCCACCCGCGGCTTCTCCACGCCGGGCAGCCGCCACCACAGGTGCGCCAGCTCCTCGCGGGCGAGCACCGCCGTGCCCACGGCGGCCGCGGCCCCGCCGATCAGCAGGGCCCGGCGCCCGATGCGACGGTCCGCGTCCCCGCCCTTCGTCTCCCCCATGTGATCGTGAACGCATACGCGCGGGCTTCGGTTCCCGCCGCCCTTTACTCTGGAGGGGTTATGACTGAGACCCCGCAGCGCCCCCGCCGCCTCCGCGTCCTTGCCGCCATGTCGGGCGGAGTGGACTCCGCCGTAGCCGCCGCCCGCGCGGCGGAAGCAGGTCACGACGTGACGGGCGTGCACCTCGCGCTGTCCGCGAACCCGCAGTCGTTCCGCACCGGAGCGCGTGGCTGCTGCACCATCGAGGACTCGCGCGACGCCCGCCGCGCCGCGGACGTCATCGGCATCCCGTTCTACGTCTGGGACCTCGCCGAGCGCTTCCGCGAGGACGTGGTCGAGGACTTCATCGCCGAGTACGAGGCCGGCCGCACCCCGAACCCGTGTCTGCGCTGCAACGAGAAGATCAAGTTCGCGGCGCTGCTCGACAAGGCGCTGGCGCTCGGCTTCGACGCGGTCTGCACGGGCCACTACGCACAGGTGATCGTCCGCGAGGACGGCACCCGCGAGCTGCACCGCGCCTCCGACATGGCCAAGGACCAGTCGTACGTCCTCGGGGTCCTCGACGACCGCCAGCTCGCGCACGCGCTGTTCCCGCTCGGCGACACGGTCACGACGAAGGACGAGATCCGCGCGGAGGCCGAGCGCCGGGGCCTGGCGGTCGCCAAGAAGCCGGACTCGCACGACATCTGCTTCATCGCGGACGGCGACACCCAGGGCTTCCTGGCGAACCGTCTGGGCAAGGCGGAGGGCGACATCGTCGACGAGTCCGGGTCGGTCGTCGGCTCCCACGAGGGCGCGTACGGCTTCACGATCGGCCAGCGCAAGGGGCTGCGCATCGGCACCCCGGCGCCCGACGGAAAGCCGCGCTACGTGCTGGACATCTCCCCGGTGGACAACACGGTGACGGTGGGCCCGGCGGCCGCCCTGGACGTCACCGCCCTGACGGCGATCAAGCCCCGCTGGTGCGGCGCCGCCCCGACGGGCCCGGGCACCTACACGGCCCAGCTCCGCGCTCACGGCGGCGAGACACAGGTGACGGCCGAGCTGGTCGACGGCGAGCTTCAGGTCACCTTCGCGGAGCCGGTCCGCGGCGTCGCCCCCGGCCAGGCGGTCGTGCTGTACGACGGCACGCGCGTGGTGGGCTCGGCGACGATCGCGACGACGACGCGGACGGCGACCGCGGTGGCGTAAGCACGCATCCGCACGCCTACGCAGACGGGCGGCCCGAGGCGCGTGCCACGCGTGCGTGCGCCCCGGGACGCGGCCACGCGTGCGTGCGCCCCGGGACGCGTGCCAGGCGTGCGTGCGCGCACGTCAGGCCACTTCGACTTCGTCAGGCCACTTCGACTTCGTAGAAGCAGAGATGGTCCTTGATCTGCGCGACGTCCGGCTTGGGTTCCGGGTAGGCCCACACCAGGTCCGCCGCGTCCGGCAGGGACCAGTACGAGGCCGTGCCCTTGAAGGGGCAGTGCGTGTGGGTCTCCGAGGGCTTCAGCAGGTCCAGGCGTACGTCCTCCGGCGGGAGGTAGTAGCGCACGGGGCAGCCCGTCTCCCGCAGCAGCAGGGGCCGGTCGCTCTCCGCCAGGACCTGGTCGCCGTGCACCACGCGGACGCGCTCGGTGCCCTGCTCGATCGTGATCGTGTGTCCTTCAGCCATACCCGCGAAAGCGCTCGCGGGGCCGGGGTTCTTCCCGCGTACGGTAAAACCATGAAAATCTGCGTCTTCCTCTCCGCCGCCGACCTCGACGACCGCTACACGCGCCCCGCGCGGGAGTTCGCGGAACTGCTCGGCAAGGGCGGGCACACACTGGTGTGGGGCGGCTCCGACGTCGGTCTCATGAAGGTGGTCGCCGACGGTGTGCAGGAGGCGGGCGGCCGGCTCCTCGGGGTCTCCGTGGACTTCCTCGCCGCCAAGGCCCGCGCAGGCGCCGACGAGATGGTCATCGCCCGTGACCTCGCGGAGCGCAAGGCGCTGCTCCTGGAACGGGCCGACGCCGTTGTGATCATGGTCGGCGGGACCGGGACGCTGGACGAGGCGACGGAGATCCTGGAGCTGAAGAAGCACGGTCACACCGACAAGCCCGTGGTGCTGCTGAACACCGCGGGCTTCTACGACGGCCTGAAGGAGCAGTTCCGGCGCATGGAGGACGAGGGGTTCCTGCCCTGCCCCCTCACGGACCTGGTGTTCTTCGCCGAGGAGCCGGTGGGCGCGCTGGCCTACCTCGAGGAGTCGTTCGGCACCGTCTGATGCGAGCATGGCCGGCATGGCTACACATGTGATCACCGGGGCGGGCTCCGGCATCGGCGCGGCAGTGACCCGCCGTCTGCACGCGCGCGGGGACGAACTCGTGCTCCACGCGCGCGACGCGGGCCGCGCGAAGGAACTGGCGGCGGCGTTCCCCGGGGCGAAGACCCTGGTCGGGGACCTGGCGGACCCCGACAAGCTGTCCTGGGCGTTCTCGCACCAGACGTTGCCGGACCACGTGGATTCCCTGCTCCACATCGCGGGCGTGGTCGATCTCGGCCCGGTGGGCGAGCTGACCCCGAAGTCCTGGCGCCACCAGCTCAACGTCAACCTGATCGCCCCCGCCGAGCTGACCCGCCACTTCCTGCCCCAACTCCGCCTGGCCCACGGCCAGGTGGTGTTCGTGAACTCGGGCTCGGGTCTCAACGCCCACGCCGACTGGTCGGCGTACGCGGCCTCCAAGCACGGTCTGAAGGCCCTGGCGGACGCCCTGCGCGAGGAGGAGCACGCGAACGGGATCCGGGTCACCTCGGTCTACCCCGGCCGCACCGCGAGCCCCATGCAGGCCAAGGTCCACCAGCAGGAGGGCAAGGAGTACGAGGCGGCGAAGTGGATCGACCCCGAGTCGGTCGCGACGACGATCCTGATGTCCCTGGACCTGCCCCGGGACGCGGAGGTCAACGACCTGACGGTGCGGCCGGGCCACTGACGGCGGTTCCTCGGCGCAGGTCGGTGCCGTCGGTCCGTCCGGGCACCCCGGCACGGACGGCGGCACCCTGAAACCGCCCCCCCCGCCGGAGGCTTAGGCTTCCGGGGTGAGTGAAAACAGCGAGTTCAGGTTCGGTTCCGCCACCGGGGTCGGCTCCATGCCGGGCGGTGACGCGCGGGAGACCGCCAAGACCGTCACCGGATCCGTCGAGGACTTCCCCTTCCTCGCCGAGCTGCCCGCCCGGGGGCCCGGCGCCGACATGATCGGCCGCACCGCCGGAATGCTCGTCGAGCTGTACGCGCGCGTGGAGCCCAGCGGTTGGCGGATCGGGGACCGGCCGGGGCGGGACACCAAGCGGGCCCGCTCCTGGCTGGGGGAGGACCTCGACGCGCTGGAGGAGTTCACCCAGGGGTACGAGGGGCCGGTCAAGGTGCAGGCGGTGGGGCCCTGGACCCTGGCCGCCGCGCTGGAGTTGAAGAACGGCGAGGTGGCGCTGTCGGACCCCGGCGCCTGCCGGGATCTCGCCGGTTCGCTCGCCGAGGGGCTGCGCAGCCATCTCGAAGAGGTGCGACGGCGCATCCCGGGCGCACAGCTCGTGCTCCAGCTCGACGAGCCCTCGCTCACCGCCGTACTGCGCGGGCAGGTGAAGAGCGCCAGCGGCTACCGCACCCACCGGGCCGTCGACCGGCAGGCCGTCGAGGCCACGCTCCGGGACGTCGTCGGGGTGCACGGGGAGGGACCGGTCGTGGTGCACTCCTGCGCACCGGACGTCCCGTTCGCCCTCCTGCGCAGGGCGGGCGCGGCGGCGGTCTCCTTCGACTTCTCGCTGCTCACCGAGCGTGACGACGACGTGATCGGGGAAGCCGTGGAAGGGGGGACGAAGCTGCTCGCCGGTGTCGTGCCGGGGACGGACGGCCCATTGTCAGACCCTGCCGGTAGCGTCATGGGTGTCAGGACGCTGTGGCGCAGGCTGGGGCTGCATCCGGGGCTTCTCGCGGAGGCGGTCACGGTCACTCCGTCGTGCGGGCTCGCGGGCGCTTCTCCGGCGTACGCGCGCCAGGCGCTCGCCCACTGCGTCCGGGCGGCGAGATCACTCGCGGACAACCCTGAGTAACGGGAGGACAACACGGTGGCCGGCGAACAGCACGCACAGCCCACATCGGTACCCGCCGAGGCACGGGAGAAGCACGCGCAGCTCGCTGAGCAGATCGAGGAGCACCGCTTCCGGTACTACGTGAAGGACGCCCCCGTCGTCAGCGACGCGGAGTTCGACACCCTCCTGCGCTCCCTCGAGGCACTGGAGGAGGAGTACCCCGAGCTGCGCACGCCCGACTCACCGACCCAGAAGGTCGCGGGCGGGTACGAGACGGAGTTCACGGCCGTCCAGCACCGTGAGCGCATGCTCTCCCTGGACAACGCCTTCGACGACCTGGGGCTGGCCGCCTGGGCCGAGCGCGTCGCCAAGGACGTCGGCACCTCCGACTACCACTTCCTGTGCGAGCTGAAGGTCGACGGCCTCGCCGTCAACCTCACGTATGAGCACGGCCGCCTCACGCGCGCGGCGACCCGCGGCGACGGCCGCACGGGCGAGGACATCACGCCCAACGTCCGTACGATCGCGGAGATTCCGGACCGTCTCAAGGGCGACCGCATCCCGGACCTCGTGGAGATCCGCGGCGAGGTCTACTTCCCGATGGAGAAGTTCGAGGAGCTCAACGCACGTCTGGTGGAGGCCGGCGACAAGCCCTTCGCCAACCCGCGCAACGCGGCGGCGGGTTCACTGCGCCAGAAGGACCCGCGGGTCACCGCGACCCGCCCGCTGCACATGGTCGTCCACGGCATCGGCGCCCGGCAGGGCTTCGACATCGACCGGCTCTCCCAGGCGTACGAGCTGCTGCGCGAGTGGGGCCTGCCGACCACCCGGTACGCCAGAGTGGTCGACGACCTCGACGGCGTACGGGAGTTCATCGCGTACTACGGGGAGAACCGCCACTCCGTGGAGCACGAGATCGACGGCGTGGTCGTGAAGCTCGACGAGATCCCGCTCCAGGGCCGCCTCGGCTCCACCTCCCGCGCGCCGCGCTGGGCGATCGCCTGGAAGTACGCGCCCGAGGAGGTCAACACCAAGCTCATCAACATCCGCGTGGGCGTGGGGCGTACGGGCCGGGTCACGCCGTACGCGCAGGTGGAGCCGGTCACGGTCGCGGGCTCGGAGGTCGAGTTCGCCACCCTGCACAACCAGGACGTCGTCAAGGCCAAGGGCGTCCTCATCGGGGACACGGTGGTGCTGCGCAAGGCCGGTGACGTCATCCCGGAGATCCTCGGCCCGGTCGTCGACCTGCGCGACGGCACCGAGCGCGCGTTCGTGATGCCCGCCGAGTGCCCCGAGTGCGGTACGCCGCTGGCGCCGGCCAAGGAGGGCGACGTCGACCTGCGCTGCCCGAACGCGCGCACGTGTCCGGCCCAGCTGCGGGAGCGGCTCTTCTATCTCGCGGGCCGCAAGTCGCTCGACATCGAGCAGTTCGGATATGTCGCGGCGGCGGCCCTCACCAAGCCGCTGGAGCCCGCCGAGCCGCCGCTGCTCGACGAGGGCGACCTCTTCGACCTCACCATCGAACGGCTGCTGCCCATCAAGGCGTACGTCCTCGACCAGGACAGCGGCCTGCCCAAGCGGGACCCGAAGACGGGCGAGGAGAAGGTCGCCACGGTCTTCGCCAACCAGCAGGGCGAGCCGCGGAAGAACGCGATCTCGATGCTGGACAACATCGCGGCCGCCAAGGAGCGCCCGCTCGCCCGGATCCTGACCGGTCTGTCGATCCGCCACGTCGGGCCGGTCGCGGCCGAGGCGCTGGCGCGCGCGTTCCGCTCGATCGACCGCATCGACCAGGCCACCGAGGAGGAGCTGAAGGACACCGACGGTGTCGGCCCGATCGTCGCCGCCGCGGTCAAGCAGTGGTTCGCCGAGGACTGGCACCGGGAGATCATCCGAAAGTGGAAGGCCGCCGGCGTCCGCATGGAGGACGAGCGCTCCGGAGAGGACGAGGGGCCGCGCCCGCTCGAAGGACTCACGGTCGTCGTCACCGGAACGCTCGAACACCACACGCGGGACGGCGCGAAGGAGGCCCTGCAGAGCCGCGGGGCGAAAGTCACCGGTTCGGTTTCGAAGAAGACGTCTTTCGTTGTCGTAGGTGACAATCCTGGATCGAAATACGACAAGGCGATGCAGCTGAAGGTTCCCGTTCTGAACGAGGCCGGATTCGCCGTTCTGCTCGAGCAAGGACCGGAAGCCGCTGCGGAAGTCGCACTTCCGACCGAGGAGTAGCGGTTGAAGGCCACCCGTTCGGCGCATACCAGATGCATACGGGTGGCCGGGTCGCATTCGGGCAACCGTCGACGACCGCTGCCCGTGGAAGCCTTCTGCGGCCTACTGTTGAGGTGTGCGCCTGCCGTGCCCGGACGCGTGGTGGGTTTTCAGACGCGGTGCCGTTGGCAGTTGACGGCAGTTGAATGGACTCGGGCCGCGTCGCGTGGGCACTGCCGGCTGTGAGAGGGACGGGAATGGAACCGACCGAGAGCGCCGCCCCGGACTCACGGCTGCGCCGGAGGTCCGGCGCATGGCGATGGGGGTCTCGGCGGCCCACAGGGGTCGCCCCGGTCGAACGGAGCCGCGTGTGGGGAGGCAGCCGGGAGCCCGGCGGAATCCGCCGCGTGGCGCGCACTTCGGGGCTCGCGGGCGTGGACGGACGCGGACCGGCGCGGGGGAACGCCCCCGGCGTCATGCCGCTCACCGCCGCCCCCGGCAGCGGAGCGCTGGGCGCCGGGCAGGGCCCCGGGACGTCCGGCCCCGACTCCGAGCGACACCTGTCCTGGCCCGCGCTGCCCGCGGCCGTCGTCGCGACGGCGGGCTTCGTGCTCGGCGCCGGCTTCTACCGGGCGTTCACCTGGAACCACGCGCTCTTCCCGTCCGGCACCGTCGGCTGGTCCCTGGCCGTGCTCACCGGCGTCATCGTCGGCCACCTGGTCGCGCTCGGCCGCGCCCGCTGGTGGGGCGGCACGGGCTCCGGTGCCGCCCTCACCCTCGCCGTCCTGCTGCTGTACGGCTGGGTGCCGGCCGGGATGGTCAGCCTCACCGTCGTCGTCCTCGTCGGCATAGCCCGACGCGACCGCTGGCGAGGGGGCGTGCTGCACGGCTCGGTCGACCTCCTCGGCATCGGCGCGGGTGCGCTGGTGCTGGCCGCGTTCGGGCGCGTGCCGTCCGTCGAGACGCCCTGGGACCCCCAGAGCTGGACCGTCTACACCGTGCCCGAGCTGGCGCTGGTCGCGGTCGCCTATCTCGCGGTGACCCGCACACTGGTCTGGTACGTGCACACGCCGCGCACCGGCGGTGTGCCCACGGTCGCCCGCACCGCCCTGGTCAGACAGGGACTCCTCGCGGTCGCGCTGCTCGGCATCGCGCCGCTGATCTGCGTCGTCGCCGACGCGCTCCCGCTCCTGCTGCCGCTCTTCGCCATCCCCCTCATCGCCCTCGACTCCACCCTGTGGATAGCCCGGGCCCGGGCGGAGGAACAACTGCGCGACCCGCTGACCGGGCTGCCCAACCGGCAGTGGCTGCTGGAGCGGACCTGGACGGCGCTGGACGACGCCGAACGCATCGGGGCGCGCTCCGCCCTGCTGCTGATAGACCTCGACCGCTTCCGGGCGGTGAACGACACGCTCGGTCACCTCGCCGGCGACCGGCTGCTGCTGCAGATAGCCGACCGGCTGCGGCTCGCCCTGCCGCGCGGAGCGGAGGCCGCGCGGCTCGGGGGTGACGAGTTCGCCGTGTTACTTCCCGTCGCGGACTCCACGACGTCCGCCACCCGGGTCGCCCGCAACCTGGTCGCAGCCCTCGGCTCGCCGCTCGACCTCGACGGGCTCACGCTCGTCCTGGAGGCCAGCGCCGGGCTCGCCGTCTTCCCCGACCACGCACTGGACGCGGAGGGGCTGCTGCAACGCGCGGACGTCGCGATGTACCAGGCGAAGCGGGACCGTACGGGGGTGGAGGTGTACGAGTCCAAGCGGGACTCGAACACACCGGACCGGCTCGGCCTGCTGGGAGACCTGCGCCGGGCGCTGGACGCCGGCGACGTGGAGCTGCACTACCAGCCGAAGGTGCGCTTCGACGGGCAGGTCGCCGGTCTGGAGGCGCTCGTGCGGTGGGTGCACCCCGAGCGCGGCAAGGTGCCGCCGGACGAGTTCATCGCCATCGCCGAGTCGTCGGGGCTGATGCCGCATCTGACGGAGTACGTGCTGGAGACGGCGCTCGGGCAGGTGGCGCGCTGGCGGGCGCAGGGTCTGCGGGTGCCGGTGGCCGTGAACGTCTCGCCGCGTGACGTCCACACCCCCGGCTTCGCGGGTTCGGTGGCGGCCCGGCTGGCCCGGCACGGGGTTCCGGCGGGGGCGCTGCAGCTGGAGATAACGGAACACGTGCTCCTGGAGGACCCGCAGCGGGCGGCGGACACGCTCGCCGGGCTCACCGGGCACGGGGTGAAGATGTCGCTGGACGACTTCGGCACGGGGTACTCCTCGCTCGTGCACCTGCGGCGGCTGCCGGTCAGCGAGCTGAAGATCGACCGGTCGTTCGTGGCCCGGCTGGCCGTCGACACGCAGGACGCGGCGATCGTGCGCTGCACGGTGGATCTCGCCCATTCGCTGGGGCTGCTGGTCGTCGCGGAGGGCGTCGAGGACGACGAGACATGGGAGCGGTTGCGGGACCTGGGCTGCGACGCCGTCCAGGGCTGGCTGGTGGCCGCGGCGATGCCGGCGGACGAGGCGACGGCGTGGCTGCGGGCGCGGGGATCGCGGGGGTGGCAGCGGCCGACGGCGGCGTTGCCCGCGGCGGCGACGGACGAATAGTTCTCCCGTCCGCGCCGTCTGTACGGCCCGTACCCGTCCGTACGGCCCGTGACGTCCGTACCGCCTGCATCGTCTGTACGCCCGTACCCGTCCGTACGGCGCGTGACGTTCGCATCGCCGGAACCGCCAGTGACGTTCCGCTGACCGCGTGGGCATTCCCGTGGGCATTCCCGTGGGCGTTGCCCGTCGCCCGCGAGCCGCCCGTCCGCCGGATCGGTGAGAGGGCCCGGACAAGCCCGTGCGCGGGCACCCGCGGCCGCCCCATAGGATTGGGCCCAAACCACACACTCTCACCCCAGAGGATCGCTGCATGCCTGGCATCACGCGCGAGGAGGTCGCCCACCTCGCACGGCTGGCGCGTCTGGAGCTGAAGGCGGAAGAGCTCGACCACTTCGCCGGCCAGCTCGACGACATCATCGGCGCGGTCGCCCGCGTCAGCGAGGTCGCCGACCAAGACGTACCGCCGACCTCTCACCCGCTGCCGCTGACGAACGTCATGCGCGCGGACGAGGTCCGTCCGTCGCTCACCCCCGAGCAGGCGCTCTCCGGCGCCCCGGCCCAGGAGCAGCAGCGTTTCAAGGTGCCGCAGATCCTGGGGGAGGACTAATCACCATGACGGACACCAACGTCAACATCATCAGGCTCACCGCCGCCGAGATCGCCGCGAAGGTCGCCTCCGGCGAGCTCACGGCCGTCCAGGTCACCGAGGCCCACCTCGCCCGCATCGACGCCGTCGACGAGAAGGTGCACGCCTTCCTGCACGTCGACCGCGAGGGCGCGCTGGCCCAGGCCCGCGCCGTCGACGAGAAGCGCGAGCGCGGCGAGAAGCTCGGCCCGCTGGCCGGCGTCCCGCTCGCGCTCAAGGACATCTTCACCACCGAGGGCATCCCGACCACCGTCGGTTCGAAGATCCTCGAGGGCTGGATCCCGCCCTACGACGCGACCCTCACCAAGAAGCTGAAGGCCGCCGACGTCGTCATCCTCGGCAAGACCAACATGGACGAGTTCGCCATGGGGTCCTCCACCGAGAACAGCGCGTACGGCCCCACCGGCAACCCCTGGGACCTCAGCCGTATCCCCGGTGGCTCCGGCGGTGGCTCCTCCGCCGCCCTCGCCTCCTTCGAGGCCCCCCTCGCCATCGGCACCGACACCGGCGGCTCCATCCGCCAGCCGGCCGCCGTCACCGGCACGGTCGGCGTGAAGCCGACGTACGGCGCGGTCTCCCGCTACGGCATGGTGGCGTTCTCGTCCTCCCTCGACCAGGGCGGCCCCTGTGCCCGTACGGTCCTGGACGCGGCCCTGCTGCACGAGGTCATCGCCGGGCACGACCCGCTCGACTCGACGTCCATCGACGCCCCGGTCCCGCCGGTCGTCGAGGCCGCCCGCAACGGCAGCGTCGAGGGCATGCGCGTCGGCGTCGTCAAGCAGTTCCGCGGCGAGGGCTACCAGGCCGGTGTGCTCCAGCGCTTCGACGAGTCCGTCGCCCTCCTCAAGGAGCTGGGCGCCGAGATCGTCGAGCTGGACTGCCCGTCCTTCGACCTCGCCCTGTCGGCGTACTACCTGATCGCGCCGTCCGAGTGCTCCTCCAACCTCGCGCGCTTCGACGGCCTGCGCTATGGCGTGCGCGTGGGTGACGACGGGACGCGCTCCGCCGAGGAGGTCACCGCCCTCACCCGCGAGGCGGGCTTCGGCGACGAGGTCAAGCGCCGCATCATGCTCGGCACGTACGCGCTCAGCTCCGGCTACTACGACGCGTACTACGGCAGCGCCCAGAAGGTCCGTACGCTCATCACCCGCGACTTCGAGAAGTCGTTCGAGCAGGTGGATGTGATCGTCTCCCCGACCACGCCCACCACCGCCTTCCCGATCGGCGAGCGCGCCGACGACCCGATGGCGATGTACCTCGCGGACCTGTGCACCATCCCGACCAACCTCGCGGGCAACGCCGCCATGTCGCTGCCCTGCGGTCTCGCGCCCGAGGACAACCTCCCGGTCGGCCTGCAGATCATCGCCCCGGCGCTCAAGGACGACAGGCTGTACAAGGTCGGCGCCGCCGTCGAGGCCGCCTTCGTGGAAAAGTGGGGGCACCCGCTGATCGAGGAGGCACCGTCGCTGTGAGCACCGCACTGACCAAGGCCAAGGGCTTCAAGAAGTCCAAGTCCGGTACGTACCTGTCCATCGCGACCACCGCGTTCGGTGTGATCGGGGTCGCCAAGCAGGCCAAGAAGGCCCGCCTCGAGAGCGACACGCTGCGCCTCATCGACGCGGCCGTGTCCGCCGCCGCCATCGTCACCGGCCTCGCCATCCTCTACCGGGAGCTCAAGCGCCTGGGCGACGACGACGTCCTGCTGGGCTGAGAGGGAAGTTTTCACCGTGACCACCACGACCGACGAGCTGGTGTCGTACGAGGACGCCCTGGCGTCGTACGACCCCGTCATGGGCCTCGAGGTCCATGTCGAACTCGGCACCAAGACCAAGATGTTCTGCGGGTGTTCCACCGAGCTGGGCGCCGAGCCCAACTCGCAGACCTGCCCGACCTGCCTCGGCATGCCCGGCGCACTGCCGGTCGTCAACGCGATCGGCGTCGAGTCCGCCATCAAGATCGGTCTCGCGCTGCACTGCGAGATCGCCGAGTGGTGCCGCTTCGCCCGGAAGAACTACTTCTATCCGGACATGCCGAAGAACTTCCAGACCTCCCAGTACGACGAGCCGATCGCCTTCAACGGCTATCTCGACGTGCAGCTGGAGGACGGCGAGGTCTTCCGGGTGGAGATCGAGCGTGCCCACATGGAGGAGGACACCGGCAAGTCGACGCACGTCGGTGGCGCGACCGGCCGTATCCACGGCGCCTCGCACTCCCTGCTCGACTACAACCGCGCGGGCATCCCCCTCATCGAGATCGTCACCAAGCCGATCGAGGGTGCGGGAGAGCGTGCTCCCGAGGTCGCCAAGGCGTACGTCGCCGAGCTGCGCGAGCTCATCCGGGCGCTCGGTGTGTCGGAGGCCCGCATGGAGATGGGGCAGATGCGCTGCGACGTGAACCTCTCCCTGCGCCCGCACGGCCGGGAGAAGTTCGGCACGCGCTCCGAGACGAAGAACGTCAACTCCCTGCGCTCCGTGGAGCGTGCGGCCCGGTTCGAGATCCAGCGGCACGCCGCGGTGCTGAACTCCGGCGGCACGATCATCCAGGAGACCCGCCACTTCCACGAGGACACGGGGTCCACGACCTCGGGCCGGGTGAAGGAGGAGGCCGAGGACTACCGGTACTTCCCGGAGCCCGACCTCGTCCCCGTCGCCCCGTCCCGCGCGTGGGTCGAGGAGCTGCGCGCGGGCCTGCCCGAGCAGCCGCTGGCGCGTCGTAACCGGCTGCGCGAGGAGTGGGGCGTCAACGCCCACGACATGCAGTCGATCCTCAACGCCGGTGCCATCGACCCGATCGTCGCCACGATCGAGGCCGGTGCCGACGCGGCGTCCGCCCGCAAGTGGTGGATGGGCGAACTGGCCCGCAGCGCCAACGAGTCGGGCAAGGCCCTGGAGGACCTGCCCATCACCCCGGCGCAGGTCGCCCGGGTGGCACAGCTCGTCGTCGCCGGAGAGCTCAACGACAAGCTGGCCCGCCAGGTCATCGAGGGCGTCCTCGCGGGCGAGGGCACTCCGGACGAGGTCGTCGAGAAGCGCGGTCTGAAGGTCGTCTCCGACGAGGGCGCCCTGACCGCCGCCGTCGACGAGGCCATCGCGGGCAACCCGGGCGTCGCGGACAAGATCCGCGGCGGCAAGGTGGCCGCGGCCGGCGCCCTGGTCGGCGCCGTCATGAAGGCCACCCGTGGCCAGGCCGACGCGGCCCGCGTCAAGGAGCTGATCCTGGAGAAGCTCGGCGTCAGCGAGGGCTGAGTTCCGCCTTTTTGCAAGCCCTGGGGGGTGCATCGGTTCCGATGCACCCCCCAGGTATGCCCCCGGACGCCCCACGGGGACGACTGAGTGCGCACCCTCCTGGCGCCCCGCCCTCATGGATCTGCCCGGCGCGCCGACCGGCGGCCGGCGCGCCGCCTCGACAGGTGCCTGCGGCGCCGCGGCACCGAACCGGGCGCACGCCGGGGCCGCCCACGCGTCCCGTGGGACCATTCCGGGACGACGCGGGGACAACGAGGGGCTGACGCGGCCGACATGTCCGACGCGGACGGCGTGTGCGCCGGCGACGCGCCGGCGGACGTACTGATGAAGGAGCGGCAGCGGGATGTACGCGATATCGCTGGGTGACGACGGCGCCGAACTGCGTCCGCTGGAACCCTGGCACGCCGAGGAGTTTCTGGCGCACCTCGACCGCGGGCGCGAGTTCATCACGCGGCACATCCCGTTCGGGGTGGGCGCGACGGACGTCGACTCCGCGCGGGCCGTCCTGCGGACCTGGGCCGACAAACGCGCCACCGACAACGGCGGCCTGCACGGACTGTGGCTGGACGGGAAGCTCGTCGGCGGCGTGCTCTTCCGCGTCTTCGACGCCGTGAACGGCACCTGTGAGGTCGGCTGCTGGCTGGAACCCGCCGGGAGCGGGCGGGGGCTCGTCACCCGCGCGATGCGGGTGCTCATCGACTGGGCGGTTGACGGGCGCGGCATCCACCGTGTGGAGTGGCGGGCGTCGTCCGCCAACGAACCGAGCATCAAGGTGGCGCGGCGACTGGGCATGAGCCGCGACGGCGTGCTTCGGGGGAACTCCGTCCACCGGGGCGTGCGCCAGGACACCGAGGTGTGGTCGGTGCTCGCGCCCGAGTGGCGGGCGGCACGCGCGCGTACCACTCACAACGATCATTAAGAAACCTCTCAGAGAGCGTCCGTACGGTGCCAGACATGGGAACCAAGACAGTTGACGAGGCCGGGGCAGAGACCGGCACCGAGGCGAAGAGCGACGAGGCAAAGGTGGACACCACCAAGGTCGAAAAGTCCACCGAGACCACCGAGGCCACCGAGGCGAAGACCGACGCCGAGGCCGCGGCCGACGAGTCCGACGAGTCCGAGGTGGCCGACGACGAGGTCGACGGCCTTCGGGGGGACACCCAGGAGGGCCCCTCCGGCGTGGGGCAGGGCGCCGGCGCCGTCGTCTCCGCCGGGCTCGGCCTCGTGTCGCTCACCGGCAGCTGGGTCGCCACCGTGGCCGCCGCGCGCGAGACCCTGGTCGGCCAGCTGGGGACCTCGTCGTCGGCGACCGTCGCCACGCAGGTCAAGGAGGTCTACGGCGATGCCTGGGCCACGACCGCGCTGATCGGCGGGCTGTTCGCGCTCGCCGCGCTGATCGTCGGCGTCGTGGTGCTCGCCCGGCCCGCGTTCGGTGCCCCCGGCAAGCCGCAGCCCGCGTGGATCAAGTCGGTCGCCTGGGGCGGCGTCGCCCTCGGTGTGATCGGTCTGCTGCTCGCGGTCGCGAAGTACACCGACATCATCCTGGGCCTGCCGTCGGCGAGTTGATCCTCCCGAGCAGGGCCGGAGCACGTACTTAGCGCGTTCTGAGGGGCCTTAGGTCCGCCGTAGGACACCCACGGCGGATCTAAGGCCCCTCGCGCGTGCAAGATGCGGAACTCTCCCGATGTGGCACACCCGCCTTGGAGACGAAAGTTGAGGCATCGCAACAAGCGAAGCCGGAAACCGACTCTTCACGAGGGACACGAGATGTTCGAGTACGAGCTCCACCAGATCCGTTCCGCCGACCTGATCCGCGAGGCGCAGAACCACCGTCTCGTCCGCGAGGCCCTCCGCCTGCGCCGCGACGCCCGCGACGCCCGCAAGGCCGCCGCCGGGGAACCCGACACGGAGGGACAGTCCACGTCCCATAGCAACCGTCCCCGCCGGCCGCGGTTCGCCCGCGCCGCGTGAACACGAGCGCGGGGGAGCCGCCGGGCGGCGCGGGCCCGGGGCTCCGAGAGGACGGCCGTACGGGGATCGGCCGACCTCGGGAGGACGGCCGTACCGGGACCGGCGGGTCCCGGGAGGACAGCCGCAGGGGGACCGGCCGTACGGGGGTCGGCCGGTCCCGGGCGGGGGCGCCGTCGGGGGACACCGCCCCGTCGATGTCGGTGCCGGCCGTCCGGGCCGCCGCCGGCATCGACGCGTCTGCCGTCGTCGGCACCGGTGGCGCGTCTGCCGTCGTCGGCATCGGCGACGCGTCCGCCGTCCTCGCCGGCCTCGGTGTCGGTGGCGCACCGGCCGTTGCCGCCCGCCCGCCGATATTCGCTGCCCCGTTGTCCGACCCCCGTGCGATGCTCGGGACCGTGGAGACCAGGTCCGTCAGTCCCGTGTTCGTCGGCCGCGCCGCAGAGTTGGGCGCACTCGCCGACGCGCTCACCCGTGCCGCCGCGGGCGAGCCGCAGGCGTTGCTGCTCGGCGGTGAGGCCGGGGTCGGCAAGACACGGCTGATCGAGGAGTTCGCCACCGCGGCCGGCCGTACCGGCGCCGTCGTGGCGGTCGGCGGCTGCGTCGAGATCGGCGCCGACGGGCTGCCGTTCGCCCCGTTCTCCACCGCCCTGCGCGCCCTGCGCAGACAGCTCCCGGACGAACTCGCCGCCGCGGCCGCGGGCCAGGAGGCGGAGCTGGCCCGCCTGCTGCCCGAGCTGGGCGAGGCCAGGCGCGGCCCCCGGGACGACGAGGAGGGAACGGCCCGCCTCTTCGAACTCACCGCCCGCCTCCTGGAGCGCCTCGCCGCCGACCGCACGGTGGTCGTCCTCCTGGAGGACCTGCACTGGGCCGACGCCTCCACCCGCCATCTCCTCGCCTACCTCTTCCGCACCCTGCGCAGCGGCCGCCTGGCCGTCGTCGCCACCTACCGCGCAGACGACATCCACCGCCGCCACCCCCTGCGCCCCCTCCTGGCCGAACTCGACCGCCTGCGCACCGTCCGCCGCATCGAACTCGCCCGTTTCAACCGCACCGAGGTCGGCCGCCAGATCGCCGGCATCCTCGCCGCGGAACCCGACCCCGCCCAGGTCGACGACATCTTCGAACGCTCCGACGGCAACGCCTTCTTCGTGGAGGAACTCGCCGTCGCCGCCCACGAGGGCTGCTGCACCGGCCTCACCGACTCCCTCCGCGACCTCCTCCTCGTACGCGTCGAGGGGCTGCCCGAGAGCTCGCAGCGGGTCGCCCGGATCGTCGCCGAGGGCGGTTCCACCGTCGAGTACCGGCTGCTGGCCGCCGTGGCCCGGCTCGCCGAGGACGACCTCATCGAGGCGCTGCGTGCCGCCGTCGGCGCCAACATCCTCATCGCCGCACCCGGCGGCGACGGCTACCGCTTCCGCCACTCCCTGGTCCGCGAGGCCGTCAGCGACGACCTGCTGCCCGGCGAGCGCTCCCGCCTCAACAGGCGTTACGCCGAGGCCCTGGAGGCCGATCCCGCACTCGTACCGGCCGACGAGCGCGCCGCTCGCCTGGCCAGCTACTGGTACCACGCCCACGACGCGGCCAAGGCGCTGCCCGCCGTCCTCGACGCCTCCGTCGAGGCCCGCTGCCGGCACGCACACGCCGAGCAACTGCGGCTCCTGGAGCGGGCGATGGAGCTGTGGGAGTTGGCCCCCGACTCGATACGGGCCGGCCTGCGCCCCGTCGACTACGCCGAGGTCTATCCGCCCTGCGGCTGCGACCCGGCCACCACCCCCCTGCGCTACCTCGACCTGATGGCCGAGGCCGCCGTCGCGGGCCGCCTGTGCGGGGAACGCGAACGCGCGCTGAAGATCACCAGGCGGGCCCTGCGCCTCCTGGAGGACGAGGACGATCACCACCCGAACTCGCCGTCCGGCTCGGGCCGTGGGGACCCCCTTCGCGCCGCCTGGTTCTGGGCCCAGCGTTCCCGGCTGGTGCAGACCACGGCCCGCGGCGACGGCTGGAAGGAGCTGGCCACCGCCCAGGAACTGGTCCGGGGCCTACCGCCCTCGGAGGTGCACGCCGAGGTGCTCGCCACCGTCGCCAACTGGTCGATGGTGCACGAGCCGGGACCCGACGCGCTCATGGCCGCCGAGCGCGCCGTGGAGTACGCGCGCATGGTGGGCGCCCGGGACATCGAGCTGAACGCGCGGCTCACCCTGGGCGGGCTCCTCGTCGAAGCGGGCGACATCGAGGCGGGGCTCACCGAGCTGCACGAGGTCAAGGAACAGGCAAAGGCGCTCGGCGACGCCGCCGTGCTGGGCCGCCTCCATGTGAACCTGCCGTCCCACCTGGAAGGCATCGGCCGCTCCCAGGAAGCCGTCCGCGTCCTCAAGGAAGGCGTCGGCCTCGCCAGGCGGCTCGGTCTGCTGGACATCGAGGCCCTGGTGTGGGGCAACCTCGCCGAATCCCTGCACTCCCTCGGTCGCTGGGACGAGGCCGGTGAAGCCGCGATCAGCTCGGAGCGCGTCGGCCAGAGCGCAAAACGCCGCGGCTTCCACGCCACGCTGCACGCCCATTTCGCCCTCTCCCGCGGCGACCTGACCGTGGCCCGCCGCCAACTGACCGCCGCCCGCGAACACTTCGGCACCCACGACACCATGCCCCAGCACGCCCTGCCGCTCGGCCGCATCGCGATCGGCGTCGCCGCGGCGGAGGGCCGCCTCCTGGATGCCCGGGCCGAACTCGCCGCCGCGCTGGACACCGGCTTCCCGCCCGGAACCCAGCGCTACGGCTGGCCGCTGCTGCTGGCCGCCGCCACCGCGGAGGCGGACGCCCTCGGCCTGCCCGGCGCCGAGCCGGGGCGTGGCGAGGTTCTCGAAGACATCCACAAGGCCGCCAAGACACTCGCCACGAACGTGCCCGTCTGGCAGGCCTACGGGCACTGGCTGCGCGCCGAGCTGCTGCGCGCCGAGGGCGCCGGGACCCCACGGGACTGGTCCGAGACGGTCACCGCCTTCGAACCGCTGGAGCGCCCCTACGACCTCGCCCGCGTCCGCCACCGCCTCGCCGAGTCCCTGCTGGCCTCCGGCGCGGACGACGACGCCCGCGCCCGCGCCACGGAACTGCTGCGCCTGGCCGGGGCGGTGGCCGACCACCTCGGCGCCCGCCCGCTCGCCGAATCGGTCGCCCTGCTCGCCCAGCGCGCCCGGCTCACCCTGTCCGGGACGACGCGGCAGAGCCCGCCCGCCGACCCGGCCGAGGCGCTCGGGCTGACCAGCCGGGAGCGCGACGTGCTGCGCCTGGTCGCCGCCGGCCGCAGCAACCGCCAGATCGCCGAGAAACTGTTCATCTCCCCCAAGACGGCGAGTGTCCACGTCTCCAACATCCTGGCCAAGCTGGGCGTCGCGGGGCGGGGGGAGGCGGCGGCGCTGGCGCATCGGATGCGGTTGTTCCCGCCCGAGGCACCCGCTGCCCCGGCGGCGGGGTGAGACATACGCTGGAACGGATCCCGGCCGAGGGAGGCCCTGTGTTCAACATGTTCGAGGAACTCTTCGCACCAGGCCGTAAGCACACCAATGACGAGAGAAAGCGCCTGGAACTCAGCCGAACGGATGTGAACGACGGCGACCCCGGAAGAGGGCCCATAGACCTGTCCTCGGGCAAGGTCGTCGTACGCCCGCCGAAGCAGCCCCCCGCGGCTCCGGAGCCGCCCGCGGCCCCGGAGCCCGCCGCCGCCCCGGAGCCCGGTGAGGACTGAGGCCCGCGAGCCTTTCCTACGTCACCTGCAGCTCCAGGATCCGGTCGTCCCCCTTCCCCGGTGTGCCCCGGCCGTCCGTCTCGCTCGTCGTCACCCACAGCTTGCCGTCGCCCGCCGGGACCACCGTGCGCAGTCGGCCGTAGGTGCCCTTCAGGAAGGCCTGGGGGGCCGCCGAGGCCTCGGTGCCCTTCAGCGGGACCCGCCACAGGCGCTGACCGCGCAGGCCCGCCATCCAGAGGGAGCCCTCGGCGTAGGCGATGCCGCTGGGGGAGGCCTCGGCGGTGTGCCACTGGGCTATCGGGTCGCGGTACTTCGCGTCGCCTGACCTGCCCTCGGCGTCCGGCCAGCCGTAGTTGCCGCCCGGCTTGATCGCGTTCAGCTCGTCCCATGTGTCCTGGCCGAACTCCGCGGCGAACAGGCGTTGTTTGTCGTCCCAGGCCAGGCCCTGGACATTGCGGTGGCCGTACGAGTACACGACCGAGTCACCGAAGGGGTTGCCGGGCGCCGGTTCGCCCTCCGGCGTCATGCGGAGGATCTTTCCGCCCAGGGACTTCTTGTCCTGGGCCAGGCCGCGGTTGCCCGACTCACCCGTGCCCGCGTAGAGCATGTTGTCCGGGCCGAACGCGATCCGGCCACCGTTGTGGATGAACCCCTTGGGGATGCCCTTGAAGACCGTGTCCGGTGCCCCCAGCTGCTCGCCCGACGGCTTGTGCTCCTCGTGCAGCAGGCGGGCGATGCGGTTGTCCGACGCCGTCGTGAAGTACGCGTAGATCATGTGGTCCGAGGCGTACGACGGGGAGAGGGCGATGCCCAGGAGGCCGCCCTCGCCGGCGGCGGAGACGCCCGGCACCGAGCCCAACTCCGTCTTCTTGCCGGTCTTCTCGTCGATCCGCGTGATCGTCCCGTCGTCCCGGGAGGTGACGAGCAGATCGCCGTCGGGCAGCGGGGCGAGGCCCCAGGGGGTCTTCAGACCCTGGGCGACCGTGCGCACCACCTTCACCGAGCCCTTCGCGGGCGGGGTTGCCTCCGCCGTCTTCCCGGAGGACGACGACCCCGGCGCCGTACGGCCCGGTGAGGTGCTCCTGTCCGCGCCCGGGGTTCCTCCGTCGCCGGAGGAACAGCCGGACGCCAGCAGGAGGGAGGCCGCGGCCAGTACGGCCGCCGCAGCTCGACGTTGCACGATCGTGGTCCCTTCGACGTGGGGCTTCTACCTGTCTTACACCGCACGCGCCTCCTGGGTTCCCGATCGCCGGCCCCGAATCCCGGAACCCACCACGGCCGGGCCCCGGCCCGCCGCGTCCGAGGCGGCCGGATCATGCCGCTCCGCACCGGGCCGGTCGCGCCCGAGGCGGCCGGATCCGAGTCCCAGGCGGCCGGCCCCCACCATTCCGTTCCGGGCCCCCGCGTCGCGGACCCGTCGGCCCCGGCACCCGGGCCGCGGACCCGCACTCAGTCCCAGGACCCCCGTGCCGCGGGCAGGGCCGCCACGTCCGCCAGGTCCCTTGCCGTCAGGCGCAGCCCGGCCGCGGTCGCGTTCTCGGCCACCCACCGTGCCCGCTTCGCCCCCGGCACCGGCACCACGTGCGGGCCCTGCGCCAGCAGCCACGCCAGCGCCACCTGCGCGGGTGTGACCTCGTCCCCGTGCCGCCGGGCGATGCGCCGAAGGCCCACCACGATCGGCTGGTTCGCGGCCATCATCTCCGCCGTGAAGCGGGGGTGCCGGGCCCGCAGGTCGTCCGGCTCGAAGCCCTCGCCGGGCGTGAGCGTGCCGGTCAGGAAGCCGTTGCCGAGCGGCATCGCGGCCAGCAGGCCGACCCCGCGCGCCGCGCACCACGGCAGCAGCGCGTCCAGTGCCTCCTTCGACCACACCGACAGCTCGGCCTCCACCGCGCTCACCGGGAACACCTGCTGCACCCGCTCCAGCTGCCGGATCGTGGCGTCGTGCAGCCGTGCCCCGGAGCGGCGGGCGGAACGCGCGCCCACCGCGCACAGCCCCAACGCCCGTACCTTCCCGGCCCGGACGAGGTCCGCCATCGCACCCCATGTCTCCTCGACCGGAATCTCCGGGTCCGCGCGGTGCAGCTGGTAGAGGTCGATCACGTCCGTCTGGAGGCGGCGCAGCGAGGCGTCGCACGCCCGCTTCACATAGCCGGGGCGCCCATTGGCCACGATGTGCTGGTCGCCCACCAGCAGGCCCACCTTGGTCGACACGAAGGCCTCGGAGCGGCGCTCCTTCAGCACCCGCCCCACCAGCAGCTCATTGGTGAACGGGCCGTACATGTCGGCGGTGTCGAGCAGCGTCACGCCCACGTCGAGCGCCCGGTGCACGGTCCGCAGCGACTCGTCGCCCCGCTGCCGCGAACCGGTGTACGCCCAGTTCATCGGCATGCATCCGAGTCCGACGGCCCCCACATCGAGCGTCGCCGCGCCGATAGTCCTGCGCTCCACGTGGCCGAACCCTCCCTCTCCTGGCACCCCAAACTAACCAATGCGGTGCCGGACGCTTCGCATAGCCTCCTGACCATGACTTCCGACGTATGGCTCCCGCTTCGCGCGGAGGAGATCGACGGCCTCCCCGAGGACCTCACCTACCGCTTCTGGGACGGCGGCAAGGAGTTCCCCGCGGACCCCGCCGACTGCGCGTTCTATGTCGTGCCCTACATGAAGGGCGCCGAGATCGCGCTGCGCCCCCTGCCGGAGATGACGTCCGTACGCGTCGTACAGACGCTCTCCGCCGGCATCGACCACATCCAGCCCGGCCTCGGACTGCTGCCCGAGGGCGTGCAGCTGTGCAACGCGCGTGGGGTGCACGACGCCAGCACCGCGGAGCTCACACTGACGCTGATCCTCGCCTCCCTCCGGGGCATCCCCGACTTCGTACGGGGACAGGACCGGGAGGAGTGGCGCTCCGGGTTCCGTCCGGCGCTCGCCGACAAGTCCGTTCTGATCGTCGGGTACGGCTCGGTCGGCAGCGCGATCGAGGACCGGCTCGCGCCGTTCGAGCTCGCGCGGGTGGCGCGCGTCGCGCGCTCGGGACGCGAGACGGCGCGCGGCCCCGTGCATCCCATCTCCCGATTGCCTGAACTTCTTTTGGACGCCGATGTGGTGGTGGTCGTCACGCCCCTCACAGAACAGACGAAAGGCCTGGTCAACGCGGACTTCCTGGCCCGGATGAAGGACGGTGCGCTGCTGGTCAACGTCGCCCGCGGGGGCGTCGTCGACACCGAGGCGCTGCTGACCGAGCTGGAGAGCGGCCGCATCCAGGCGGCACTTGACGTCACCGACCCCGAACCGCTGCCGGCGGGGCACCCGTTGTGGCATGCGCCGGGGGTGCTCATCAGCCCCCACACCGGCGGCCCCACCTCCGCGTTCCTGCCGCGCGCCAAGCGGCTCCTGGTGGCGCAGCTGAACCGTTTCGCGCGCGGAGAACCGCTGGACAACCTGGTTCTCACCACGGGTGCGTAAGTCACCTCCCGTTGGTGTCCGGTTGGCCTCCCGTCCACTTCGGGCACCCTCCGCAGTTCCCTGGATGCGGGCAGTTTCCGTTCCCCCGTTGATCGTCACGGAGCGTAGAGAAGCTATGTCCCTGAGTGACGAGACTGGTGTATCGTCCCGACAGGGGCTGCGCCGCGCACCATTCGGCGCCGGGGATGGACATTTCAGACTGCGAGGGGGGCGACGGATGATGCACGGTCCATGGACCAACGATCCGACGCGGCGGGGCGGCCGACGGCGACCCTGGTGTGCGGCGGCGCGCAGACGCGGCCTCGGTGGCCATCACCAGCGCAGGCCCGGCGGTCGCAAGCGGCACGCACAGCCGGCGCCGGACCTGCGGGACCCCGCAGCGGCCCGGGCCCGGTGGGCCCGGTGAGCTCCCCCGGGGCGCTGCTTGTCCGCCAGCCGGCACTCGGCGGCGGGACGAGCCTGGTCCCGCAACTCGTACTGGCCCTGGTGTGCGCGGGATACGCCCTCGGTTCCGCGCTCGGCTGGGGCTCCCAGAGGGTCGCACTCGTCATGGGCGACTTCGGGCTGAGCGCCGCGGCGGGTACCGCGGCGGTCTCCTGCCTCCTCTATGCGCGCACGCGTCGCAGCCGCTTCCGACTCGCATGGCTGCTGTTCGCGCTCTCCTCCGCCATGGCGTCACTGGGCAACGGGGTTTGGGGGTGGTACGAGGTGATTCTCCACCACCCCGTGCCCAGCCCCAGCTACGCCGACCTGTTCTTCCTCTGCTTCGCGCCGCCCGCCATCGTGGGGCTGCTGGTGCTCGCCAAACGGCCCGTGACCAAAGCAGGTTGGGTGTGTCTCGTCCTGGACGCCTGGCTGATCGGCGGCTCGCTGCTCACGCTCTCCTGGAGCCTCGCACTCGCCCAGGCGGCGAAGTTCGACGGGCCGAGCGTCGCGCACACGGCGCTCTCGCTCGCGTATCCACTGCTCGACATCGCCCTGGTCAGCATGGTTCTCGCCCTGCACTTCAGGCGCTCGGCGGTCAACCGCTCCGCGGTGAACACCGCGATCGGCGCGCTGGCCCTGACCGTGATGTGCGACGCCCTGTTCACCTCGCCCCTGCTGCACGACAACTACCGCTCGGGCCAGCTCCTCGACGCCGGCTGGTTCGCCGGCTCGCTGCTCCTCGCGTACGCCCCCTGGGTCGGCGTCCGGTTCGGGCAGCGGGAGAGCGGGCACGCACGCGTGGTGCACGAGCACGTGCCGGGGCCACGGCCGGCGGGCTCACGGCCTGCGGGGCCTCGCCCACCGGGCCACCCGGGCGACCGGCCGCGCGCACCCCTCCAGGACGGAGGTCACAGCCGGTATCCGGCCACCCGCCCGATCGCCGGATCGCTGGGCGCCCTCACGCCGTATCTCGCCGCCGCCGTCTGCACGCTCGGGATCCTCTACAACATGCTCAACGGCCGCAACGTCGACCGAGTGGTGCTCATCACCGCGGGCGCCGTCGTGCTCGCCCTCGTCGTGCGCCAGGGCATCATGCTGCTCGACAACATCACCCTCACCCAGGAGCTGGCCCAGAAGGAGAACCACTTCCGCTCCCTGGTGCAGGGCTCCAGCGACGTGATCATGATCGCCGCGCCCAACGGCATCCTCCGGTACGTCTCCCCGGCCGCCGCGGGCGTGTACGGGCGGCCCGCCGAGGACCTCGTCGGGACCGAGCTCGCCTCGCTCATCCACCCGGAGGACCTGCGCTGCGTGGTGCACGAGGTGCGCCGCTTCCTCGCCGCCAGCCACACCGAGGAACCCACCACCCGCATCGAGTGCCGCTTCAAGTCCGGCTACGGCGGCTGGCTGAACGTCGAGTCGACCGTCAACCGGCACCACGGCGGTCTCATCTTCAACAGCCGGGACGTGACCGAAAGGGTGCGCCTGCAAGCGCAGCTGCAGCACAACGCGGAGCACGACCCGCTCACCGACCTGCCCAACCGCGCCCTGTTCACCAAGCGCGTCCAGCAGGCGCTTTCCGGCCGCCGCACCTCCGACCGCGGCACGGCCGTCCTCTTCATCGACCTCGACGGCTTCAAGGCGGTCAACGACACGATCGGGCACCAGGCCGGCGACGAGCTCCTCGTCCAGGCCGCCCGCAGACTCCAGGACGCGGTCCGGTACGGGGACACCGCCTCGCGGCTCGGCGGCGACGAGTTCGCGGCCCTCATCGTCGGCGACGGCACCCGCGACCGCACCGCCCGCGAAGGCCACATCATGGAGCTCGCCGACCGGCTGAGGGTCACCCTCTCGCAGCCGTACGCCATCGGCGGCAACGATGTCCGGGTCGCCGCGTCCATCGGCGTGGCCTTCGCCGAGCCGGGCCTCGGCGCCGGTGACCTGCTGCGCAACGCCGACCTCGCCATGTACCGGGCCAAGGCCGCCGGCAAGGGCCGCGTCGAGCTGTACGCGCCACAGATGCAGCAGGACGTCGTACGGAAGGCGGAGCTGGCCACCCGGCTGCGCGCCGCTCTGCACGACGGCGAGTTCGCGCTGCTGCACCAGCCCGTGGTGTCGCTGGAGGACGGCCGGATCACCTCGGTCACCGCCCAGGCGCGCTGGCGTTCCTCCCAGGGCGTGCTCTTCACGCCCGCCGAGTTCCTGCGCGTGTCCGAGGACAGCGACAAGGCCGCCGAGCTGGGCCGCTGGATCCTCGAGGAGGCCGTCGAGCAGGCCGCCGAGCGCACCGCCACCGGCCTCGCCGTACCCGTCGGCGTCCGGATGAGCGCCCGCCGTCTGCTGGACCGCTCCCTGCCCCTCGGCTCCGTGGAGGCCCTGCTGACCCGGCACGGGCTCGCCTCGGGCGCCCTGGTGATCGAGCTGTCCGACACCGACCCACGGGTCTCCCTGGACGAGCTGGAGCGCAGGCTGAGCGCGCTGCGGCGGATCGGCGTCCGGATCGCCCTGGACGGCTTCGGCAGCGGCTACGCGGCCATCACGGCCCTGCGCAGGCTCCCCGTGGACGTACTGAAACTGGACCGTGGCCTCGTCGAGGGCGTGGTGGAGTCCGCGCGGCTGCACAAGATCACCAGCGGGCTGCTGCGCATCGCCAGCGACCTCGGGCTGCAGTCCGTGGCCGACGGGGTGGACCTGCCCGAGCAGGTGCTCGCTCTCCGTGCGATGGGCTGCACGCACGGGCAGGGCACGGCCTTCTCCGGCCCGCTCGACGAGTACCGGCTGCGCCGGGCCCTGGCCACCGGGCAGTACCCGGTGCCCCACGGACCGGCCGAGCCCGCCTTCGCGGGCGGGGGTGCCGGGGTGTACACGCCTGGTGTGCCGGTCGTGTTCGGTGGCGGTACGGCCCTCCGCTCACATAATGAGACTCCCGTCCCACCCACTTGACAGTCGGTGCGTGCCGGGGGGAGGGTCAATGCCATGCGCACCCGAATTCTCGTACTTGGAAAGCGCGTCGGCTGAGCTGGTGAAGTACCGGACGACCCGGAACACCCAGCGACCGCACCCGGCGCGCTCCCCTCGCTTGCCTCACGGCACGAGGGGTTTTTTGTTGCACAGGCACCAGTTCAACACCGTACAAACCTCGCAAAAACCCTCAGCATCGAGAAGAGAATGCCGATGACCGAGCAGGCCACCGGGGCCCACCATCCGCAGCCGCGGCCCCGTTCCGGAGGACAGCAGTCCGCCCCCGAGCACGTCACGGGCGCGCAGTCCCTCATCCGCTCGCTCGAGGAGGTCGGGGCGGAGACGGTATTCGGTATCCCCGGCGGCGCGATCCTCCCGGCCTACGACCCGCTGATGGACTCGAAGCGCGTGCGGCACGTGCTCGTCCGGCACGAGCAGGGCGCGGGTCACGCGGCCACCGGCTACGCGCAGGCCACCGGCAAGGTCGGCGTGTGCATGGCCACCAGCGGCCCGGGTGCCACCAACCTGGTGACCCCGATCGCCGACGCCCACATGGACTCGGTGCCGCTCGTGGCGATCACCGGGCAGGTCGCGTCCAAGGCGATCGGTACGGACGCCTTCCAGGAGGCGGACATCGTCGGTATCACCATGCCGATCACCAAGCACAACTTCCTGGTGACCAAGGCCGAGGACATCCCGCGGACGATCGCGGAGGCCTTCCACATCGCCTCCACCGGCCGTCCGGGCCCGGTCCTCGTCGACATCGCCAAGGACGCCCTCCAGGCGCAGACCACCTTCCAGTGGCCGCCCACCCCGGACCTGCCCGGCTACCGCCCGGTGACCAAGCCGCACGCCAAGCAGATCCGCGAGGCCGCCAAGCTGATCACCCAGGCCAAGCGGCCCGTCCTCTACGTCGGCGGCGGCGTCCTCAAGGCCAAGGCCACCGCCGAGCTGAAGGTCCTCGCAGAACTCACCGGAGCGCCCGTCACCACCACCCTGATGGCGCTCGGCGCATTCCCCGACAGCCACAAGCTGCACGTGGGAATGCCGGGCATGCACGGTGCGGTCACCGCCGTCACCGCGCTGCAGAAGGCCGACCTGATCGTCGCCCTCGGAGCCCGCTTCGACGACCGCGTCACCGGCAAGCTGGACAGCTTCGCCCCGTACGCCAAGATCGTGCACGCCGACATCGACCCGGCCGAGATCGGCAAGAACCGCGCCGCGGACGTGCCGATCGTCGGAGATGCCCGCGAGGTCATCGCCGACCTGGTCCAGGCCGTGCAGAAGGAGCACAGCGAGGGCCACGCCGGCGACTACACCGCCTGGTGGAAGGACCTGAACCGCTGGCGCGACACGTACCCGCTGGGCTACGAGCAGCCGGACAACGGCTCGCTGTCGCCGCAGCAGGTCATCGAGCGCATCGGGCAGCTCGCCCCGGAGGGCACGATCTTCGCGGCGGGCGTCGGCCAGCACCAGATGTGGGCCGCGCACTACGTCAAGTACGAGCAGCCCGCGACCTGGCTGAACTCCGGCGGCGCCGGAACGATGGGCTACGCGGTCCCGGCCGCGATGGGCGCCAAGGCCGGTCAGCCGGACCGTACGGTCTGGGCGATCGACGGCGACGGCTGCTTCCAGATGACCAATCAGGAGCTCACCACCTGCGCCCTGAACAACATCCCGATCAAGGTCGCCATCATCAACAACGGCGCCCTCGGGATGGTCCGCCAGTGGCAGACCCTCTTCTACAACCAGCGCTACTCCAACACCGTGCTGCACAGCGGCCCGGGCGCGGACGGAAAGCAGCCGAGCGCCGGCACCCGCGTCCCCGACTTCGTGAAGCTGTCGGAGGCCATGGGCTGCTACGCGATCCGCTGCGAGTCCCCGGACGACCTCGACAAGGTCATCGCGGAGGCGAACTCCGTCAACGACCGCCCCGTCGTGATCGACTTCATCGTCCACGAGGACGCGATGGTCTGGCCGATGGTCGCCGCAGGCACCTCCAACGACGAGGTCATGTTCGCCCGGGACGTCCGCCCCGACTTCGGCGACAACGAAGACGACTGAGAGAGAGCCGAGTCAGAACCATGAGCAAGCACACCCTCTCCGTCCTCGTCGAGAACAAGCCCGGTGTCCTCGCCCGGATCACCGCCCTGTTCTCCCGGCGCGGCTTCAACATCGACTCGCTCGCCGTCGGTGTCACCGAGCACCCCGACATCTCCCGCATCACCATCGTGGTGAACGTGATCGAGGCACTGCCGCTCGAACAGGTCACCAAACAGCTCAACAAGCTCGTCAACGTCCTGAAGATCGTCGAGCTGGAGCCGTCCGCGGCCGTGCAGCGCGAACTCGTTCTGGTGAAGGTGCGCGCCGACAACGAGACGCGCTCCCAGATCGTCGAGATCGTCCAGCTGTTCCGCGCCAAGACCGTGGACGTCTCCCCGGAGGCCGTCACCATCGAGGCCACCGGCGGCAGCGACAAGCTGGAGGCCATGCTCAAGATGCTGGAGCCGTTCGGCATCAAGGAGCTCGTCCAGTCCGGAACGATCGCGATCGGACGTGGGGCACGTTCGATCACGGACCGCTCGCTGCGCGCGCTGGACCGATCCGCGTAAGTCTGGAAACGGGCGGTCGTCAGTCGTCGGCCGCCCGCATTCCGAGACCCCGAAACTTCCCGTCACCTCACCGGCATACGGTGGGACGCATCACCTGCACACCAAGGAGAGAACCCAAAGTGGCCGAGCTGTTCTACGACGCCGACGCCGACCTGTCCATCATCCAGGGCCGCAAGGTCGCGGTCATCGGCTACGGCAGCCAGGGCCACGCCCACGCGCTGTCGCTGCGTGACTCGGGTGTCGACGTCCGCGTCGGTCTGCACGAGGGCTCCAAGTCCAAGGCGAAGGCCGAGGAGCAGGGCCTGCGCGTGGTGACGCCGTCGGAGGCCGCCGCCGAGGCCGACGTCATCATGATCCTCGTCCCGGACCCGATCCAGGCCCAGGTCTACGAGGAGTCCATCAAGGACAACCTCAAGGACGGCGACGCGCTGTTCTTCGGCCACGGCCTGAACATCCGCTTCGGCTTCATCAAGCCCCCGGCCGGCGTCGACGTGTGCATGGTCGCCCCCAAGGGCCCGGGCCACCTGGTCCGCCGCCAGTACGAGGAGGGCCGCGGCGTTCCGTGCATCGCGGCCGTCGAGCAGGACGCGACGGGCAACGGCTTCGCGCTCGCCCTCTCGTACGCGAAGGGCATCGGCGGCACCCGCGCCGGCGTCATCAAGACGACCTTCACCGAGGAGACCGAGACCGACCTGTTCGGTGAGCAGGCGGTTCTCTGCGGTGGTACGGCCGCGCTGGTCAAGGCCGGCTTCGAGACGCTGACCGAGGCGGGCTACCAGCCGGAGATCGCGTACTTCGAGTGCCTCCACGAGCTGAAGCTGATCGTCGACCTCATGTACGAGGGCGGCCTGGAGAAGATGCGCTGGTCGATCTCCGAGACCGCCGAGTGGGGCGACTACGTCACCGGCCCCCGCATCATCACGGACGCCACCAAGGCCGAGATGAAGAAGGTCCTCGCCGAGATCCAGGACGGCACGTTCGCCCAGGCCTGGATGGACGAGTACCACGGCGGTCTGAAGAAGTACAACGAGTACAAGACCCAGGACGAGAACCACCTCCTGGAGACCACCGGCAAGGAGCTGCGCAAGCTCATGAGCTGGGTGAACGACGAAGAGGCGTAAGCCCGACGGCGAGGGGCCGGAGCGTGACGCTCCGGCCCCTTCGTCGAACCCCGGGTAACGCCTGGGAACAGGCCGTTGTCCACCCCGTCCAGCCACGGACGGGTGATCCTTCCGCAGCGGCGTAAGGCGACGTCCGCGACGCCACTAGACTGCTGCACTACATACGCGTTCAGGCCCACAACGTCGTGCGTCTTCCACGCGGCAAGCACCCCTCCACCGCCTGCGGCCGTCGGGACGGCCGTCCGCATTGGACTTGTGAGGACTCACGTGAGCTCGAAACCTGTCGTACTCATCGCTGAAGAGCTGTCGCCCGCGACCGTCGACGCCCTTGGCCCGGACTTCGAGATCCGGCACTGCAACGGCGCGGACCGCGCCGAGCTGCTGCCGGCGATCGCCGACGTGGACGCCATCCTGATCCGCTCGGCCACCAAGGTCGACGCCGAGGCGGTCGCCGCCGCCAAGAAGCTGAAGGTCGTCGCACGAGCCGGCGTCGGCCTGGACAACGTGGACGTCTCCGCCGCCACCAAGGCCGGCGTGATGGTCGTCAACGCCCCCACCTCGAACATCGTGACCGCCGCCGAGCTGGCCTGCGGTCTGCTCCTGGCCACCGCGCGCAACATTCCGCAGGCCAACTCCGCGCTGAAGAACGGCGAGTGGAAGCGCTCCAAGTACACGGGCGTCGAGCTGGCCGAGAAGACCCTCGGCGTGGTCGGCCTCGGCCGCATCGGCGCGCTCGTCGCCCAGCGCATGTCGGCCTTCGGCATGAAGGTCGTCGCCTACGACCCCTACGTGCAGCCTGCCCGGGCCGCGCAGATGGGCGTGAAGGTCCTCTCCCTCGACGAGCTGCTCGAGGTCTCCGACTTCATCACCGTGCACCTGCCGAAGACCCCCGAGACCCTCGGTCTCATCGGCGACGAGGCGCTGCGCAAGGTCAAGCCGACGGTGCGCGTCGTCAACGCCGCGCGCGGCGGGATCGTCGACGAGGAGGCGCTGTTCTCGGCGCTCAAGGAGGGCCGCGTCGCCGGTGCCGGCCTCGACGTGTACGCGAAGGAGCCCTGCACGGACTCCCCGCTCTTCGAGCTCGACGAGGTCGTCTGCACCCCGCACCTCGGTGCTTCCACGGACGAGGCGCAGGAGAAGGCCGGTATCTCCGTCGCCCGGTCCGTCCGTCTCGCCCTCGCCGGTGAGCTGGTCCCGGACGCGGTGAACGTCCAGGGCGGCGTCATCGCCGAGGACGTCAAGCCGGGCCTGCCGCTCGCCGAGAAGCTCGGCCGCATCTTCACCGCCCTCTCGGGCGAGGTCGCGGTCCGCCTCGACGTCGAGGTGTACGGCGAGATCACCCAGCACGACGTGAAGGTGCTCGAACTCTCCGCGCTCAAGGGCGTGTTCGAGGATGTCGTCGACGAGACCGTGTCGTACGTCAACGCCCCGCTGTTCGCGCAGGAGCGCGGCGTCGAGGTCCGCCTGACGACCAGCTCGGAGTCCTCGGACCACCGCAACGTCATCACCGTGCGCGGCACGCTCGGCAACGGCGAGGAGGTGTCGGTCTCCGGCACGCTGGCCGGTCCGAAGCACCACCAGAAGATCGTGGCCGTCGGCGAGTACGACGTGGATCTGGCGCTCGCCGACCACATGGTCGTCCTCAAGTACACGGACCGCCCGGGTGTGGTCGGCACGCTCGGCCGCATCCTCGGCGGGGCCGGCATCAACATCGCGGGCATGCAGGTGTCCCGCGCGGTCGCCGGCGGCGAGGCCCTCGCGGTGCTCACGGTCGACGACACCGTGTCGCAGAACGTGCTGACGGAGCTGGCGGAGGAGATCGGCGCGACCTCGGCGCGGTCGGTCAACCTCGTCTGACGGTTCGTCGTACGGGATCTGACGGTTCGTCGTACGGAAGTGGGGGCCCGGTCACCTGTGGTGGCCGGGCCCCCACTGTGTTGCGCGGGCCGTGGAGCGCTCGGGTGAGCCGTCAGGTCGGCTCCGGTTCGAGCAGCCCCTCCCGGTACGCGATCACGACGGCTTCCGTGCGGCTCGCCGCGCTCAGCTTCGCCAGGATGTTGGAGACGTGGACGCTCGCCGTCTTGCCCGTGATGAACAGCTCCTCACCGATCTGCCGGTTGGTGCGGCCGCGGGCCAGCAGTCGGAGTACGTCGTTCTCCCGGGCCGTCAGTACCGCGGTGCCGTCCGCCGCGGGTGAGGTCTCGGCGAGGCGGCCGCGGCGGACGAGCGTCTCCACGGCGTCGAGCAGGGGCGCGGCGCCGAGGAGGGTGGCGGTCTCGCGGACCGCCCGGGCCTGCTCGGCGGCCTCCTCGCGACGGCCCGCCGCGAGCAGCGCCTGAGCCAGCCGGCGCCGGCAACGCGCCCGCTCGTACGGATCGCCGTACGCGAACGCGGTCACCGCCTTCTCCCACACCACCACGTCCGGACCGGACACCGTGCGCGTCCACTCCGCCTCGGCGCGGGCCAGCCAGGCCACGCCCTCGGGGCCCTGCTCGGTTCCGTCCTCGCCCCGGTCGGCCGTGGTGCGGGCCAGCTCCAGCAGCTCGGCCGCGGTGTCCGTCCAGCGGCGGACGGTCGCCGCGTCGCCGGTCAGGCGCGCCTCCTCGGCCGCGTCGGCGACCGCGGCCAGGGCGAGCGCGGCAAGCCGTACGCCGACGTCCGGGCGCTCGTTGACCGCGCCGTCGGCCAGCGCGGCCAGCGTGCCGTGGACGCGCTCGACGGCCGCCTCCGGATCGCCCCGCAGGGCCGCGGCGTCGGTCAGCACGATGCCGGCCACGAGCGTGGCCATCCACTCGGACGGCCCGTCGAGGAGCGCCTGGGCGCGGTCGGCGGCGGACCGCTCGCCGCGGGCCAGCGCCACATACAGCGCGGGGCCGATGGCGAATCCGGCTGCCGCGGGCAGCCGTTCGGCGTCGGCGGCGGCCGCCCGGGCGCACTCGTCCCAGCGGCCCAGGGTGTAGAGGATCAGGGACTGGAGGTAGCGCAGCTCCAGGGCGTACGGCGAGGACAGCAGCCCGGTGCGGCTCGCCCGGTCCAGTCCGTCGGACAGCCAGGTCAGGCAGTCGTCCAGCGCGCCGGTCTCGTAGGCGCCGATGGCCAGGTTGAACAGGGCGCGCATCTCGACCGACACGTTGCCCGCGCGGCGGGCCAGTTCGCGGGCCTGCCGCAGCCGGTCCCGGCCCTCGGGGGTACGCCGGTCGTGTCCGTCCAGGCCGACCAGGGAGACGATCAAGTCGGCCTGGGCGTCGGCCAGTTCGAGCCGCTCGGCGACGGCCAGGGCCTGCCGGGCCACCCGCCCGGCGTCCTCGTCCTCGCCCACGTAGCGCGCGGCCATGGCGTGGGTGGCCGCCGCCCACACCCAGGTACGGGACGGGGGCTCGGCGGGGATCATGGCGAGCGCCTCGCTGCTGTAGGTGAACGCGGCCTTGAGGCTGTCGACGCGCATCAGGTTGCCGGCGAGGGTGTAGCGGACGCGGGCGGCGAGTTCCGAGTCCGTGTCCGTGCCGGCGCGGGCGAGGGCGGCGCGGGTCAGGGAGACGGCGCGGTGGCTCTCGCCGGCGTGCGCGGCCGCCGCGGACGCGCGCAGCGTGAGCGTCACCGTGTCCAGGCCGGGCGTGGTGGGGCGGTCCGCGGGGGCCACGGCCGGCCACAGCTCCAGCGCCGCCTCGAGGTGGCTCAGCTCCTCGGCGGGCGCGCCGAGCCGCTGGGCGTGGTCGGCGGCTTCGAGGGAGGCGCTGAGCGCGTCGGGGAGGTTGTGGCTCTCGCGGGAGTGGTGGGCGCGTTCGGCGGCGGTCTTGGCGGGGTGAGAGCCGGGTGGGCCGTCGTGTCGGCCCGCGGCGGTGAGGAGCCCCGCGAACGTGCGGTGCAGTCGCACGCGTTCGCCCGGCAGCAGGTCCGCGTAGACCGCCTCGCGGGTGAGGGCGTGGCGGAACGAGTAGGTGTCGCGGTCGTCCGGGACGAGGAGTTGGCGGCCGACCGCCTCGCGCAGTGCCGACTCCAGTTCGTCGTCCGGGAGTTGGACGGCCTCGCGCAGCAGGTCGTGCTCGACGCGGCGGCCGGCGACCGCGGCCGTGCGCAGCACCTGCTGGGCCGTGTCCGACAGTTGTTCCAGCCGGATGAGGAGAACGTCGGCGAGGCCGCTGGGCAGCGCCGGGGTGGGGCCGTCCATGGACTCGTGCGGGGGCTCGCCCGTCCCGGTGGCCGTGTCGGTGGTGGCGGCCAGCAGTTCCTCCGCGTAGAAGGCGTTGCCCTCGGCGCGTTCGACGATCCGGCGGACCGTGGTGTCGGGGAGCGGGCCGGCGCGCAGGGCACGGACGAGGCGGGTGACCTCGGCGTCGGCCATCGGGCGCAGCTCCAGGCGGTCGACGGCGGGCAGCCGTACGAGCTCGGCGAGCAGGGGGCGCAGCGGGTGGCGGCGGTGGAGGTCGTCCGCCCGGTACGAGGCGAAGACCGCGAGGCGGTGGGCGGGGGCGCCGGCCGTGGGGAGTTGGAGCACGCCCCGGCTGAGCAGGAAACGGAGGAGGTCGCGGGAGGACTGGTCGGCCCAGTGGAGGTCCTCCAGGACGAGGAGGAGGGGGCCGTGTTCGGAGAGGTCGGCGAGGAGGGCGGCGACGCTCTCGAAGAGCTGGAGCCGGCTGCCGTCGGCTCCGCCGCCGAGGAGGCGGTCGACGGCGGGGTGGGCTGCCAGGGCGGGGGCGAGGCGGTCGTCGGTGGCGAGGGTGCCGAGGATTTCCGTGAACGGGAGGTAGGGCAGACCCACGTCGCCGAGGTCGACGCAGTGGCCGGTGAGGACCGTCATGCCGGTGCGGGTGGCGTGTGCGGCGGCTTCGGCGAGGGTGCGCGTCTTGCCCACGCCGGCGTCGCCTGCGACGAGTACGGCGCGGGGGTCGCCGCCGCGGGCGCGGTCGAGTACGCCGGTGAGGCGGGCGAGTTCGGCTGCACGGCCGATGAACGGGGTCTCGACGGAAGGCGGGAGCTGCGGCACGGGTCCATCCTGGCACGCGGGGTCGTGGGGGTGGGCGGGCCGCGTTGGGGGCGGACGGGCGGCGGTGCGCCGGGGCCGGGGCCGGGCTCCTTACGCCGGGGGGCCCGAGTACGTCGGTGGGTCCGAGTACGTCGGTGGGTCCGAGTACGTCGAGTGGGCCCGAGTACGTCGAGTGGGCCCGAGCATGCCGGTGCGCCCGAGCCGCTCCTCCGGAACCGGCTCGGGCCCACCGGTGGTGCCGTCAGGCGGCGGGCACCTGTTCCGGCGTCGCGGACTCGCTCTCGCGCACGGCCACCTTCCGCAGCGTCGCCGTCGCCAGGAACGCCGCGCCCAGCAGGAGTACCGCCCCGGCGAGCGCCGCCGCCTGCATACCGCTGGTGAACGCGTCCCGCGCGACCGCGATCAGTGCGGTGCCCGCGCCGCCCGGCAGCTCCTGTGCCACCGCCAGCGCCGCGCCCAGCGTCTCGTGGGCGGGAGCCGGGGCCGAGGCCGGGATCTCGTGGTGGTAGACCGCCGTGCCGATGGAACCCAGGACCGCCATGCCCAGCGCGCCGCCGAACTCCGCGCTCGTCTCCATCAGCGAAGAGGCCGCGCCCGCCTGCTCCAACGGTGCCGCGCCCATCGCCAGGTCCATCATCTGGGACATCACGGTGACGATCCCGGAGGCGAGGACACCCGCCCCGGCCAGCACCAGCCACATCGAGTCCGTACCGGCGAGCGCCAGCATCCCGTAGCCGCCCGCGGCGACGACGAACCCGGCGCTGACGACGTACGCGCGGTTCACGCCCTTCTGTACGAGCTGGGTGGTCACGGGTGCCGCGAAGCCGATCAGCACCGACGGGAGCAGTGACCACAGGGCCGCCTCGAGCGGGCTGTTGCCGAGGACGGACTGGAGGTACTGCGTGGTGAAGAAGGCCGAACCCAGCATGGCGAAGCAGGAGATGAGGTTGAGGACCATGGCGGGGGTGAAGCCGTGGGCCCGGAAGAGGGCCGGTGAGATCAGGGGCGACGCGGCCGTGCGCTGGCGGTGGACGAAGAGGGCGGCGAAGAGCAGACCCACCGTCACGCACACCACGTACGAGGCGTGCCAGCCCTCGGAAGGGATCTCCTTGAGCCCGTAGATCACCGGGAGTACGGCCGCCATCGACAGCGGCACGCTCAGGAGGTCGAAGCGGCCCGGGTCCGGGTTCTTCGACTCCGGCAGCAGGATCGGGCCGAGGACCAGGAGCAGCGCCATCGCCGGCAGGTTGACCAGGAAGACCGAGCCCCACCAGAAGTACTCGACGAGGACACCGCTCATCACCGAGCCGAGCGCGATGCCGGCCGTCATGACACCCGACCACAGGCCGACGGCCTTCGCCCGCTGCCCGGGGTCGGTGAACATCGTGCGCACGATCGCCATCGTCGACGGCATCAGGGTCGCGCCGCCGATGCCGAGGACCGCGCGGGCCGCGATCAGGGTCTCGGCGCTGTTCGCGTACGCGGCCACCAGCGAGGCCGTGCCGAAGGCCGCGGCGCCGATCAGGAGGAGCTTGCGGCGGCCGATGCGGTCGCCCAGCGAGCCCATCGTCATCAGCAGGCCGGCGAGCACGAACGCGTAGATGTCGAAGATCCACAGCTGTTGGGTGCTGCTCGGCTCCAGGTCCGCCGTGATCGAGGGGATCGCGAAGTAGAGGACCGAGACGTCCATCGAGACCAGGAGCAGAGGGAGCATCAGGACGCAGAGGGCGGTCCATTCACGGCGGCCGGCCCGGGTGCCAGGTGCGCCGGGTGCGGGGGTCGTGCTCGTCGGGTTCGTCATGCCAGGAACCATACGGGCGTCTTAAACGCTTGTCTAGAACAATTGTATAAGTCATGTGTCTAGGACGCTTGTCTGTCCCGGTTGTAGGGTGGCGGGCATGGGACACCGTGAGGATCTGCTCGAGGGCGCCAAGCGCTGCCTGGTGGAGAAGGGGTTCGTGCGCACGACCGCGCGCGACATCGTGAAGGAGTCGGGGACCAACCTGGCCTCGATCGGCTACCACTACGGGTCCAAGGACGCGTTGCTCGCGGAGGCGTACGTCGATCTGATCTCGAACGTCGGCGACACGTTCGGGGCGTTCGACGAAGGCGCCGCGACGGGGGAGCCCGGTTCCCTCGAACGCTTCGAGGAAGCCTGGAGGGGCGTCATCAGGTCCTTCACCGAGGCCCGCCCGATCTGGCTGCTCACCTTCGAGGTGGTCACCAACGCCGACCGGCTTCCCACGGTCCGCGAGCACCTGGTCAAGGCCCAGGACGAGGGGCGCCGGGGCCTCATCCCCATGTTCATGGGCGGTCGCGAGGAGGACGTCGACGACGAGGCGTTGCGGACGCTCGGCGGCTTCTACCAGACGCTGCTCAACGGACTGTGCCTCCAGTGGCTCTTCGATCCCGACAGCGCGTCCACGGCCGAGGGACTCACCGCGGGCCTGCGACGCGTGATCGAGGCGGCCGCCAAGCCGACGGGCTGAGCAGCCGGCTTCGCCGCTGTCCGGCCGACGACCGAGCAGCCGGCTTCGCCGCTGTCCGACGACGACCGGATCGCCGGACCCGCGGCGGAACTCCCGTGCCCGGCGGCGCGTCGTGAAGATCGTGATGGACATGAACGGCACGTCGCTCGATGAGCTCTCCCGGTCCTGGGACGAAGTCCGCGAGAACCACCGCGACTACTACAACGACCAGTACGACCGGACGGTCCTCGACTGCGCGGCCCGCCTCGCCGCCGACCCCGGCGGTGGGGCGGCGTACGTGTGGACGCTGGGGCTGCTGGTGATGGCCCCCTACGTCAACTGGCTTCCGGGCGAGGGCGTCACCACGGCCGCCGTCGCCGCGCTGGAGGCCGCCGACGAGGCGCTGCGCGACCGGCCGTGCGACCACGCGTCCCACCCGTACCAGGTCCATGACGCCGAGGACGACCCGTATCTGACCGAGCAACTGGCCCCGCTCGCCGACGAGCGCGCCGACCGGGAGGGGCAACGGCCCCGGGACGAATGGCTCTGCCCGCCGAACGTCGCCGGATTCGCGCGGATCGCCCTGGACGTCGTCGACCCGGGATCGGTCACAGATGTGCCGCCCCGTCTGCCGGCCGAGGCCCAGGACACCATCGACACGCTGTCGGCGCTGCTGCACGGCTACCCCCACCCGGGGACCGACATCGACGACGAGATCTCCTCGCAGGCGTCGAACCTCTCGTGCGCGGAACCGGCGGACCGCGCCGGACATCTGCTGGTCGTCAGGGCGGTGACCTGGTACGCCGTCTCCGGAATGGTGCGTACGAAATCCGTCCTCGACGACCTGGCCGAAGCGGTCGAGAAGGCGTTGCCGCACTTCGCCGCCGCGTCCTGCGCCCACGAGTGGCATGCGACCCTGCCCGACAGCGGCCCGGACGCCGCGGAACTCGGCGTCCGCCTGAGCAGCGCCGGTGGGCGCGGCAGGTACGAACGCGACCGTACCGAGTCGGGGCGGGGCGCTCCGCTGGAGCACGTACTGTGCCCGGTCTTCATGGCGGAGGTCGCGGACAGGACACTGACGATGCTGCGCGAGCGGCGCGAGGTGCTCTTCGGGAACCGCGACACCTCCCACCTGGACGCCGAGTACCTGCGGGCCGACGGACGGCTGGAGATCGCGAGGATCGTGGAGCGGCTCGCCCACCACAGCTGGAACGAGGAGTACGCCGACGATCTGGCCCTGTGGGCCGCCCGCCGCCACGAGCGGGCCGACGGGCGGGAACGTGCGGTGCTGCTGCTCGCCGCCCACCAGGCGACGGAGATCTCGTATCCGAGCCCGCCCCTGTCGGTGGTCCGCGGCGTCCTCGCGACCCTGCGTACCGTCGCCGCCGCACCCCGCCTCGAGCGCTGCGCGCACGACGACGAGCACCCGCCGCTGCGGTACGAGGAGTTCCGCGACGCCATGCTCCACTTCTACGCGCCCGAGGAGTTCCCGCCACCCGAGGAGTGCCCCAGCCCGGAGGCCTGGACCTGCCCGCGGTTCGCCGTCACGGTCGCCGAGGAGTGCGTCAGCGGGCTGGAGGGTCTGTACGAGGACGAGGACGAGGCAGAGGGCGAGCCCGAGAACGGGTGAGGGGGACGACCGGGCGCCGCGACGGGCACTTACAGCGGAGCGCTAGCGCCCCGCCCTCAAAGCCGCGCCCCCTTCAACGCCATGTGCAGCAGCAGCCGGTCCTCGCCGTCGTCCAGGTCCAGGCCCGTGAGCTGTTCGACGCGTGACAGGCGGTAGTAGAGCGTCTGCCGGTGGATGCCCAACTCCGCCGCCGTGCGGCCCGCCTGGCCCGCACAGTCCAGGTACACCTCGGCCGTGCGGGCCAGTTCGCGGTGGGCGGGGGAGAGCAGGGTGCGTACGGCGGGGTCGTGCGCCGCCTTGGGAGGGAGCGCGGTCAGCAGCCGGAACGGGCCGATGGACGCCCACTCGGCGACCGGCCCGAGCCGCGGCTCCGCCAGCACCGCACGCGCGGCGGCCGACGCCTCCTGCCAGGCGGTGCCCAGTTCGACGAGCCCGCTGCGGGCGACCGCGACCCCGGCCGCCGCCGCTGTGCCGCCCCGGGCGCGCTCCAGCAGCCGGGCGGCCGCGGTCAGCGCCGGCGTCAGGACGTCCGCCGAGCGCAGCCGCACCAGCAGCGCCAGACTCTGCGCGGTCGTCCCCCACGGCACCGTGCACAGCGCGGTCGCCCCCGGCACCGTACGCACCGAAGGCGCGTCGTCCGGGTCGGCGGAGGGCCAGGGGGCCACGCAGACCACCGTGTGCAGGCTGTCGCCGCGCGGACCGAGGGCCGTACGCAGCTCCGCGACCGCCATGTCCCGCTGCCAGCCGCGCTCCGCGGTGAGCACCGCCCGCAGTTCACGGGTCAGGTCCGCGCCCGCCTGCGCCTCGTCGCCGAGGAGCGCGCCGATACGGGCGGCGACCTCCATGGCGGCGGCCAGCTGCTCCGTGGACGGCCCCGGATCGGTGTCCAGCAGCCACACATAGCCCAGCACCACCCCCCGATGGCGTACCGGCAGACAGACGCGGCCCCGGTGGACCCCCGCCTCCGGGGTCGGCGGGATCCGGACCGGGCCGGCCGCCTGCGCGATACCGAAGCCCTCGAACCACTTCCGCACCGCCGGGGTCGAGCGGCGCGTGAGGATCGAACGGGTGCGGACCGGGTCCAGGGTCGCCTCGTCGAAGCCGCCGTCGCCGTCACTGTCGTAGGCGGCGAAGGCGATCAGTTCGAAGTCCCGGTTCTCCAGCGTCGCGGGGGCGCCCAGGAGCGCCGAGATCTCGTCGACCAGCTCCTGGTAGTCACCCTTGTAATCGGCCTTCACTCGGGCATTCTCCCGCATTTCCCGAGCGCCCTCATACAAATGTCTGAGATCCAGGGCACGGATGCGTGACAGCTGTCGATGGCAGACCATCGGAGAGATCCTTAGGTTTCACGGTGGTTCTCCGGGCCGTACCCGAATGGTCGGGTGACGGCCTCTTGGTCACGCTTGTTCTGGAGGTGCCCCGTGCTGGGTCCCGTGATTCTCGCCGCGTCGCGCAGCGACCGCATGCGCCGCTTCGTGTCGGCGGCCCCCGGCACCAAGCAGGTGGTCGCCCGCTTCATCGCCGGCGAGAGCGTCGACCAAGTGGTGCCGGTCGTCCAGGACTCCGCCGCCAAGGGGCTCGAGGTCACCCTCGACGTCGTCGGCGAGGACATCACCACCCGCGAGCAGGCGTACGCCGCCCGGGACGCGTACCTCGAACTGATCGGCCGCCTCAAGGAGCTGGACCTCGGCACCCAGGCCGAGATGTCCGTCAAGCTGTCGATGTTCGGGCAGGCGCTGGACGGCGGTCACGAGCTGGCCCTCGCCAATGTCCGCCCGGTCGTCGAGGCCGCCGCCGCCATCGGCACGACCGTCACGCTGGACGCGGAGGACCACACCACCCTCGACTCGATGTTCGCCATCCACGAGGAGCTCCGCAAGGACTTCCCGGGGACCGGCTGCGTCATCCAGGCGTACCTCTTCCGTACCGAGGCCGACGCCCGCCGCCTCGCCGCGAACGGCAGCCGGGTGCGTATCGTGAAGGGGGCGTACAAGGAGCCCGCCGAGGTCGCGTACCAGCAGAAGTCCGAGATCGACAAGGCGTACGTCCGTGTCCTGAGGATCCTCATGGAGGGTGAGGGGTACCCGATGATCGGGTCCCACGACCCGCGCCTCATCTCCATCGCCCAGGAGCTGGCCCGCCGCGCCGGACGCAAGCTCGACGAGTACGAGTTCCAGATGCTGTACGGCATCCGCGGCGAGGAGCACCTGCGCCTGGCAGCCGAGGGCCACCGGATGCGGGTGTACACGGCGTACGGCACCGACTGGTACGGCTACTTCATGCGCCGCCTCGCGGAGAAGCCGGCCAACCTGCGCTTTTTCGCCCGCAGCATGCTGACCCGAGGTTGAGAGATGACGATCACCCGGACGCGCTGCCGGGAGTCCGGCCCGTGGCGCAGCCACTGTCAGGTGCTGCGTCCCCCGGAACAGCACAGTGCCCGCTCGATTCTCACCAAGGGCTGACCCACCCGCTCAGTTAGGAGTTACGGAACCCATGGATGCTGTGACCCAGGTCCCCACCCCCGTCAATGAGCCGGTGCACGGCTATGCCCCCGGCTCGCCCGAGCGCGCCCGTCTGGAGGCCAAGCTCAAGGAGCTGGCCGAGAACCCGATCGAGCTGCCGATGACCATCGGCGGCGAGAAGCGGCTCGGCGGCGGTGAGCGCTTCGAGGTGGTGCAGCCGCACAACCACAAGGCCGTCATCGGCACCGGCGCGCACGCCACGCAGCAGGACGCGCAGGACGCGATCGACGCCGCGCTGGCCGCCGCCCCGGCCTGGCGCGCGATGTCCTTCGACGACCGCGCCGCGATCATCCTGCGCGCCGCCGAGCTGCTGTCCGGCCCGTGGCGCGAGACCCTCGCCGCCTCCACCATGCTCGGCCAGTCGAAGACCGCCCAGCAGGCCGAGATCGACTGTCCGTGCGAACTGGTCGACTTCTGGCGCTTCAACGTCAAGTACGCCCGCGACCTGCTCGCCGAGCAGCCCCCGGCCAACTCGCCGGGCGTCTGGAACCGCCTCGACCACCGCCCGCTCGAGGGCTTCGTCTACGCGATCACCCCGTTCAACTTCTCGGCGATCGCGGGCAACCTGCCGACGGCTCCGGCGCTCATGGGCAACGTGGTCGTGTGGAAGCCGTCCCCGACGCAGACCCACGCCGCCGTGCTGCTGATGCGGCTCCTGGAGGAGGCGGGCCTGCCCAAGGGCGTCATCAACCTCGTCACCGGTGACGGCATCGAGGTCTCCAAGGTCGCCCTGGAGCACCGCGATCTCGCGGGCATCCACTTCACGGGTTCGACCAAGACCTTCCAGTACCTGTGGAAGACGGTCGGCAACAACATCGAGAAGTACCGCTCGTACCCGCGCCTGGTCGGCGAGACCGGCGGCAAGGACTTCCTGGTCGCGCACCCGAGCGCCGACCGCGCGGTCCTGAAGACCGCCCTGACCCGCGGTGCCTTCGAGTACCAGGGCCAGAAGTGCTCCGCGACCTCCCGCGCCTACCTTCCGGCCTCCATCTGGAACTCCGGCTTCAAGGAGGAGTTCGCGGCCGAGGTCGACTACCTGACCATGGGTGACGTCACCGACCTGTCGAACTTCGTCGGCGCGGTCATCGACGAGCGCTCGTTCGCCAAGAACAAGGCGGCCATCGACCGCGCCAAGTCGGACCCGACCTGCACGATCGTGGCGGGCGGCGAGTACGACGACTCGGTCGGCTACTTCGTGCGCCCGACGGTCGTCGAGTGCTCGGACCCGGAGAACGAGGTCTTCAAGACCGAGTACTTCGGCCCGTTCCTCGCCGTGCACGTCTACGAGGACGACGCGTACGACGAGATGCTGACCCAGATGGAGTCGGCCTCGGACTACGCGCTGACGGGTGCGGTCGTCTCCAACGACCGTGCGGCGGCCGCGTACACGATGGACAAGCTCCGCTACGCCGCGGGCAACTTCTACATCAACGACAAGTCGACCGGCGCCGTCGTCGGCCAGCAGCCCTTCGGCGGCGGCCGTGCCTCGGGCACGAACGACAAGGCGGGCGCCCCGCAGAACCTGATGCGCTGGACGCTGACCCGCGCCATCAAGGAGACGCTGGTCCCGCCGACCGACTACACGTACCCGCACATGGGCTGACGTCCAGTCACACCCGCCGGGCCAGGAAGTCGTCCATCAGGGCGGCGACCTGGCCCGCGTGTGTCTCCAGGGCGAAGTGGCCGGTGGGCAGGAGGTGGATCTCGGCCGTCGGGAGGTCGCGCTGGAAGGCGAGGGCGCCCGCCGGGACGAAGATCTCGTCGTGGCCGCCCCACACCGCGAGGAGCGGGACCTGGCTGGTGCGGAAGTACTCCTGGAACGCCGGATAGAGGGCGAAGTTGGAGCCGTAGTCGGAGATCAGGTCGAGCTGGATCTCGGACTGACCGGGGCGGGCCATCAGCGCCGCGTCGTGTTCGTACGCGTCCGGGCTGACCAGCGTGGGGTCCGGGACGCCGTGCAGGTACTGCCACTTGATGCCCTCGGGGCCACTGAGCGCGCGGACGGGCTCCTCGGTCGCGGGTGTGCGCTCCGCGATCAGGGCGAGGACGGGTGCCCAGGCCTCGGCGCCCAGCCCGTCCTCGTACGCGTTGCCGTTCTGGGTGATGATCGCCGTCACCCGCTCGGGGTGCGCGAGCGCGAGCCGCAGGCCGATCGGGGCGCCGTAGTCCTGGATGTAGAGCGCGTACTCCTTCAGGCCGAGCTGTTCGGTGAACTCGTCCGTGATCTCGGCCAGTCCGGCGAACGTGTACGGGAACTCCGTGGCGGCCGGCGCCGACGAGCGGCCGAAGCCCAGGTGGTCGGGAGCCACCAGGTGGTAGCGGTCGGCGAGGAGCGGCATCAGGTCGCGGAACATGTGCGAACTGGTCGGGAAGCCGTGCAGCAGGAGCAGTACCGGGGCGCCGGCCGGCCCCGCCTCCCGGTAGTGGATCTCGTGGCCGCGGACGGTGGCGGTGCGGTGGTGGATCCGGTGCGTGGTCATGTACGCGCCCCTAACCTCTGAAACCCTTTTTGGTGGTGGCGTTCAGTCCACCACGCCCATATCTAACCAGTCAAGAGTTAATGAGGGGTTAGGTGGTGGTGGGTGTCCGCGATACTGGGCCGATGGCCATCCGACTCCGTACCGCCCATACCGTGGATCTCACCGCCGCCGAACTCCGTTCCGTCCGCTCCTTGTTGGACGGCGCCTTCGAGGGGGGCTTTGACGACGAGGACTGGGACCACGGGCTCGGTGGTCTCCACGTCCTCGTGTACGACGCGCGGGGGCTCGCGGCCCACGGCTCCGTCATTCAGCGCCGCGTGCTGCACCGCGGCCGCTCGCTGCGCGTCGGCTACGTGGAGGCGGTCGGGGTCCGTGCCGAGGCACGCCGGAGCGGTCTGGGCGGGCGGGTGATGGCCGAGCTGGAGCGGATCGTGGAGGGGGCGTACGACCTCGGGGCGCTCTCGGCGAGCGAGAAGGGGGCCGCCCTGTACGCGGCCCGGGGCTGGCAGGTCTGGCCGGGCCGGATCGGCGCGCTCGGCCCCGACGGCATCGTGCGCCTGCCGGGGGAGGAAGGCAGCACCTTCGTGCGCGCCGCGGGGGCCGGCCCCCTCGACCCGGCGTACGACCTGGTCTTCGACTGGCGCGACGGTGACGTGCTCTGACGAAGACGCCCGGCACGGGAACGCGCCCGGTCTGGGGAGAGGCCTCGGCGTCGGCGGGGGCGGGCTGGTCGCCGTCGCGGGCGGTCGCGGTCCGGGACGGTCCCGGACCGGGCGCCGGCCAGGGAGTCGCTGCCCTGCGGCTGCATCCCGCGGCGGGTGATGCCGCCCGAACAATCACCGCAGGTCAGGCGAGTGTGACCCGATCCGCCGTCTCAGATAGTAGGAAGTCCGACTAACTGTAGAGACAGATGCGCGCCTCTCGCTTAGTTTTGTAGGAGCCGAACGTCTCGCTCGATCAAGCGAATGGCGGTCGTGAGCCGGAGCCCCTGGCAGGCAACCCCTGCGGCACCGCTCCCCGCCCCATCCGGCGTCTCGTAACCCCTTTCCGCTCCCGGAATTTCGAAGGAGTCGATTTCCCATGGCCGAGACGACCGTCCGCCGCCGAGTCCGTCACATCTCCCCTGCGAGCGAATCCGACCGCAAGAACGCCGCCGCAGCCCTCCAGCGCGCCCTCGACCGCCGGGACAACGGCGGGAAGACCGGGCACTGAACCCCGCCCTCACTGGGCATCACCAGGTAGCCGGGAGCCGCGCCCGCACGGGGTGCGGCGCGGCCGTGAGCCATGGGCTCACGCCCCGCACCGCACCTCGGACCTTCACGCCCCGCGCCGCACCTCGAAGTAGTCGATCCGCTCGCCGCTCTGCGCCAGCGCCGACACCTTGAGCTTCGCCGCCGCGCCGGTCTCCGCCTCCACCGAGAGGAACGAGAAGCCGGTGTAGCGCACCCGAGACCACTCCACGGTGTCGTGTTTGCGATGGCGCGCCTCGGTCCAGTGGAAGGTGTCCACGGACTCGCGGTCGGCCACGTTCCCCTCGTAGCTGTCCTTGACCCCGTCGGGGAAGCTGTACAGGCTCTTGCCCGCGCCGCCCGCCGTGACGTACACGATCCCGTCCCGCGTCGGGTCGGTCGACGCGCCGACCGGGACCGCCCTGCCGACGCGGCCGCCCTTGATGGCGTCGGTCCGCTCGTACACATGGTTGTGCCCGTTGATCACCAGGTCCACCTGGTGCTTGGCGAACAGCGGCAGCCACGCGTCCCGCACGCCGCCGTCGGAGGCGTGCGTCGAGGTCGAGTACGCGCAGTGGTGGAAGAAGACCACGACGAAGTCCACCGAGGCCGACGCGCGCAGTTCGCCGAGCCGCCGGTCGAGCCAGGCCGTCTGCCGACCGCCCGTAAAGCCCTTGTTGGCGGGAATCTCGTACGACACGTCGTTCGCGTCCAGCGCCACGATCCCGACATTGCCGTAGGTGAACGAGTAGACGCCCGGCGCCTTCTGCGGGTCGAAGCCGTTGTCCGGGAGCGTCCAGCGCGCCGACTGGCCGCCGTACCCGTTCGGCGAGTACCACGCCTCCATGTCGTGGTTGCCGGTCGTCACCATCCACGGCACCGACTTCGCCACCGACTCGGTCTGCGCGAGGAACTGGTCCCAGACCCGGGGGTCGTAGATGTCCGACTCCTCGCCGTGCCCGGTCGTGTCCGCGTAGCAGATGTCGCCCGCGTGGAGGTGGAAGGACGGGTGGCGGCCGAGGATCACCTTGTCGTTGGCGAGCGCGTCGTAGCTCACCCCCTGGTCGCCGAAGGCGGTGAACACGAACGTCTCCGGAGCCGCGGGCGCCGTACGGAAGGAGCCGACCGTGGACAGCCGCTCCCGGGACGCCGGGTCGAAGCCGTCGTGCCCGACCCCGTAGTAGTACCGCGTACCGGGCCTGAGGCCGTCGAGGGCCGCGTGCAGGTAGTACTGGTCCACCGCGAACCGCTGCCCGGTCAGCCCCGGCGTGTGCAGATCCCGGACCTCGGCCGCCATCCTCCGGCTCAGGTCGGTGGGCTTCAGCCCCACCCGTACATACGGCTTTTGGACCGCGAGCGGCACCTGCCACGAGATCCGCATCTGTGTCTTCGGATCCGCGCCGAAGGCGAGATGGCGGCCGAAGGGGGCCACGGCGGAGCCGTGCACCGTCCCGGTGGCGGGCGCGGACGACGGGGTACCGGTTGCCGTGCCCGACCCGGCACAGCCGGTCAGCAGCCCGCCGGCCACCCCGCCCGCGGTCAGCAGCACGCCACGCCGGGACAGCTTCGTACGCAGGTACTCGTACTGCTCCGCCATGCTCATACGGCGCGCGAGCCGCTCGGGGATGCCGACGTTCGGGGTGTCCATGCCGGTGAACTTCCCAGCGAAGCCCAACGACCGCCAAACGTACGGGTGAACGGCAGCCGACGGATTGACCCGTGAGGCGTGTACGGCCACCCCGATGTGTCCGTATCGCGGACACCCCGTGTCATCCCATGGGACAAGGAGTACGGTGCCGTCATGGCTCGCAGCATCAATCTCGCAGTGATTCCCGGTGACGGCATCGGCCAGGAGGTCGTGGCCCAGGGGCTCAAGGTCCTCTCCGCCGCCCTTCCCTCGGACGTGAAGCTGGAGACCAAGGAGTTCGACTTCGGCGCCCGGCGCTACCACGCCACCGGTGAGACCCTCACCGACGCCGACCTCGACGCCCTGAAGCAGCACGACGCGATCCTGCTCGGCGCGATCGGCGACCCGTCGGTCCCGTCCGGCGTCCTGGAGCGCGGCTTCCTGCTCAAGCTGCGCTTCGCCTTCGACCACCACGTCAACCTGCGGCCCTCGAAGCTGCTCCCCGGCGTCGAGACCCCGCTCGCCGGCCAGCCCGAGATCGACTTCGTGGTGGTGCGCGAGGGCACCGAAGGCCCGTACACCGGCAACGGCGGCACCATCCGCACCGGCACCCCGCACGCGGTCGCCACCGAGGTCTCGCTGAACACCGCCTTCGGCATCGAGCGCGTGGTGCGCGACGCCTATGCCCGCGCCCAGGCCCGCCCCCGCAAGAAGCTGGCGCTCGTCCACAAGAACAACGTGCTCGTGCACGCCGGTCACCTGTGGACGGACATCTTCAACAAGGTGGGCGAGGAGTTCCCGGACGTCACCACCGAGTACATGCACGTGGACGCGGCGACCATCTACCTCGTCACGCAGCCCGAGCGCTTCGACGTGATCGTCACCGACAACCTCTTCGGTGACATCATCACCGACCTCGCCGCGGCGATCTCCGGCGGCATCGGAGTCGCCGCCTCCGGCAACATCAACCCGTCCGGCGCGTACCCGTCGATGTTCGAGCCCGTGCACGGCTCGGCACCCGACATCGCCGGCCAGGGCAAGGCGGACCCGTCCGCCACGATCCTGTCCGTCGCCCTCCTGCTGCGCCACCTCGGCTACGAGGCCGAGGCCGCGCGTATCGAGGAGGCCGTCTCCGCCGACCTCGCGGAGCGTGTGGGCAAGCCCGCCCGCAGCACCGACGAGATCGGTGACGCGCTCACCGTACGAGTAGCAGGCTGACCCGCCGCGCCACTGCCCTTTGAGAGACAGCCGCCGGGTCGCATCCGCACCCGGCGGCTTTTCCTATGCCCTCGCCGGGTGCCACCATCAACCCCTGGGCACTTCCCTGGGCCGCACGCACACCGTTCACAGCCACGGCGAACCGCGAGCGATAATCGAACGCGGAGCCGCGGAATGAGGGAATGCTCGGACGTCCACGCACTGGCCACTGGCGGTACGGGCGTGAGCGCGGCCCGCCACACACAACCGGTGAAGGACAACCACTCATGACGACGCCCACGATCGAGCTCAAGCCCTCCGCCAGTCCGCTCTCCGACGCGGAGCGCGAGGCGATCCTGGCCAGCCCCGGATTCGGCCGCCACTTCACCGACCACATGGTGACGATCAAGTGGACGGAGGGACGCGGCTGGCACGACGGCCAGCTCGTTCCGTACGCCCCGCTCTCCCTCGACCCGGCCACCATGGTCCTGCACTACGCGCAGGAGATCTTCGAGGGCCTGAAGGCGTACCGCCAGCCCGACGGCTCGGTGGCCTCCTTCCGCCCCGACATGAACGCCAAGCGCTTCCAGGCCTCGGCCCGCCGCCTCGGAATGCCGGAGCTGCCGGTCGAGACGTTCATCGAGGCGTGCGACGTGCTGGTCCAGCAGGACGCGTCGTGGGTGCCGGCGCACGGCGGCGAGGAATCCCTCTATCTGCGCCCGTTCATGATCGCGACCGAGGTCGGCCTGGGCGTGAAGCCCGCCAACGAGTACCTCTTCCTCGTCATCGCGTCCCCGGCGGGCGCGTACTTCCCGGGCGGCGTGAAGCCGGTCTCGATCTGGCTCTCCGAGGACCGCGTGCGCGCCGTCCCCGGCGGCATGGGTGACGCCAAGACCGGCGGCAACTACGCCGCGTCGCTGCTCGCGCAGGCCGAGGCCGCCGAGAAGGGCTGCGCCCAGGTCGCGTACCTCGACGCGGTCGAGCACAAGTGGGTGGAGGAGCTCGGCGGCATGAACCTGTACTTCGTGTACGGGAACAAGATCATCACGCCCGCCCTGACCGGCTCCCTCCTCGCGGGCGTCACCCGCGACTCCCTGCTCTCGGTCGCCCGTGACCTGGGCTACGAGTCCGAGGAGGGCCGCGTCTCCATCGACCAGTGGCAGGCCGACACCGAGAACGGCACGCTGACCGAGGTCTTCGCCTGCGGTACGGCCGCGGTCATCACGCCGGTCGGCACGGTCAAGCGCAGCAGCGCCGAGTGGCAGCACTCGGGCGGTGAGCCGGGCGAGGTCACCCTGAAGCTGCGCGAGGCCCTCCTCGACATCCAGCGCGGCATCGGCGAGGACAAGCACGGCTGGATGCACCCGCTGGGCTAGACCGACAGGGCCTCGCCCTCACTCATGGCTGTTCAGGGCCGCCGCGGACTCAAGGGTCCGCGGCGGCCCTGTCGTGTACCCGGGGGCTTGCGGGTGATCGGCGAGGTCGGCCGGCGCGATGTTTGAGCAGTGTTCAATGTGACATGACCCAAGTTCATGGATCAATGTTCCCGTTCGGCGAGTGTCGTGGTTAGAGTGGTGCTCTAAATCGCGGAAACGCAAGGAGGTGTCGTTCACGTGCGGCTGACCCCCACGGAACGTGACCGGCTGCTGCTCTTCGGGGCCGCGGAGCTGGCCCGGGCGCGCAGGGCGCGCGGTCTTCGGCTCAATGTGCCGGAGGCGACCGCTCTCATCGCCGACACCGTCTGTGAGGCCGCCCGGGACGGGCGCCGGCTCGCCGAGGCGATCGCCGCCGCGCGAGCCGTGCTCGGCCCGGACGACGTACTGCCGGGCGTCGCCGACATCGTCACCGAGGTGCATGTCGAGGCTGTCTTCGACGACGGTTCGCGGCTCGCGGTGGTGACCGACCCGATCGGGGGAGGGCTGGGCGACCAGGCTCCGGGCGCGCTGCTGCCGGGGCCGGAACACACCGAGCCCGAGGCCGTCGTACGGGTGCTCGTCACCAACACGGCCACCGTGCCCGTCTCCGTCACCTCCCACTTCCACTTCTTCGAGGCCAACCCGCGGCTCGACTTCGACCGCGCGGCCGCCTACGGCATGCGGGCGGCCGTGCCCGCGGGCTCATCGGTGCGGTTCGGGCCGGGGGAGAGCGTCGAGATCGGGCTCGTGCCCGTCGGCGGCGACCGGATCGCGATCGGGTTCGCCGGTCTGGTCGACGGGCCGCTGGACGCGCCTGGGGCGAAGGAAGAGGCCCTGCGCAGGGCCGCCGCCTGCGGATATCTCGGAGTCGAGCAGCGATGAATCCCTACGCATACGCCGCCACCCACGGCCCCCGGGCCGGCGACCGGGTCCGCCTCGGCGACTCGGGGCTGACGATCCGCGTCGAGTCCGACGCCCAGCAGTACGGGGACGAGTTCCTCGCCGGGTTCGGCAAGACCGCCCGCGACGGACTGCACCTCAAGGCCGCGGCCGTCCGCGACACCTGTGACGTCGTCATCAGCAATGTCGTCGTGATCGACGCGGCGCAGGGCATCCGGAAGGTGTCCATCGGGATCCGGGAAGGCCGGATCTGCTCGATCGGACGGGCCGGGAACCCCGACACCCTCGCCGGGGTCGACGTCGTGGTCGGCACCGGCACGTCCATCGTCTCCGGAGAGGGGCTGATCGCCACCGCCGGAGCCGTCGACACCCACGTCCACCTGCTGTCGCCGCGCATCATGGAGGCCTCCCTCGCCTCCGGCGTGACCACGGTCATCGGCCAGGAGTTCGGGCCCGTGTGGGGCGTCGGCGTCAACTCGCCCTGGGCGCTGCGGCACGCGTTCAGCGCCTTCGACGCCTGGCCGGTCAACATCGGCTTCCTGGGCCGGGGTTCGTCGTCCGACCCGGCGCCCCTGGTCGAGGCACTCGCCGAGGGCGGCGCGTCCGGCTTCAAGGTCCACGAGGACATGGGCGCCCACACCCGTGCCCTCGACACCGCGCTGCGCGTCGCCGAGGAGCACGATGTGCAGGTCGCCCTGCACAGCGACGGACTGAACGAGTGCCTCTCGGTCGAGGACACCCTGCGGGTCCTCGACGGGCGCACCATCCACGCCTTCCACATCGAGGGCTGCGGCGGCGGGCACGTACCGAACGTGCTGAAGATGGCGGGCGTCCCGAACGTCATCGGCTCGTCCACCAACCCGACCCTGCCCTTCGGCCGGGACGCGGTCGCCGAGCACTACGGGATGATCGTCTCCGTCCACGACCTCAAGCCCGACCTGCCCGGCGACGCCGCCATGGCCCGCGACCGGATCCGGGCCGGGACCATGGGCGCCGAGGACGTGCTGCACGACCTGGGCGCGATCGGCATCACCTCGTCGGACGCGCAGGGCATGGGGCGGGCGGGCGAGACCGTGCGACGGACCTTCGCGATGGCCGGGAAGATGAAGGCCGAGTTCGGCGCCCCCGAGGACCACGACAACGCGCGCGTCCTGCGTTACCTGGCCAAGCTGACCATCAACCCCGCCCTCGCGCACGGGCTCGCCCACGAGGTCGGCTCGATCGAGGTCGGCAAGCTCGCCGACATCGTGCTGTGGCGCCCGGAGTTCTTCGGCGCCAAGCCGCAGCTCGTACTCAAGTCGGGCTTCCCCGCGTACGGGGTCGTGGGCGACCCGAACGCCGCGACCGACACCTGCGAACCCCTCGTCCTCGGGCCGCAGTTCGGGGCGCACGGGGCGACGCCCGCCGAGATCTCGGTGGCCTTCGTGGCGCAGGCGGCGCTCGACCAGGGCAACGACCGGATGCCGACCCGCCGACGGAGGGTCGCCGTGCGCGGCACCCGCGGCATCGGCCCCGCCGACCTGCGCCTCAACTCCCGCACCGGAGCGGTCGACGTCGACCAGCGCACCGGCCTGGTCACCCTCGACGGCGACCCGATCCGTTCCGAGCCCGCCGACTCGGTCTCCCTCAACCGCCTGTACTTCCTCTAAGGACCCGCCATGAGCACCCCCGCCGCCGACGGCTTCCGCATGCCCGCCGAGTGGACCCCGCACGAGCGCACCTGGATGGCGTGGCCGGGCCCCAACCCCACCTTCGACCACCCCGACGACCTCGCCGAGTCGTGCCGGGCCTGGGCGGATGTGGCCCGCGCGATACGCCGCTTCGAGCCGGTCACCGTCGTGTGCGGGCCGGGGCGGTCGGCCGAGGCGCGAGACCTGCTGGGCCCGGGCATCGACACCGTCGAACGCGACCTCGACGACGCCTGGATGCGCGACATCGGTCCCACCTTCCTGACCGACGGGAAGGGCGGACTCGCCGCCGTCGACTGGACGTTCAACGGCTGGGGCGCCCAGAGCTGGGCCCGCTGGGAGCACGACGCGAAGATCGCCGCGTACGTCGGTGACCTCGCCGGCGCGAAGACGTACGCCTCGAAGCTGGTCAACGAGGGCGGCGCGATCCACGTCGACGGCGAGGGGACGGTCCTGCTCACGGAGACCGTGCAGCTCGGTGCCGAGCGCAACCCCGGCTGGACCCGCGAGCAGGTCGAGACGGAGATCCACGCCCACCTCGGGACCAGCAAGGCGATCTGGCTGCCGCGCGGACTGACCGGCGACTACCCGCCGCACGGCTTCGGCACCCTCGGCCATGTCGACATCGTCGCCGCCTTCGCCCGCCCCGGCGTCGTCGTCGCGCACCACCAGCCGGACCCGGCCCACCCCGACCACGAGGTCAGCAAGGAGGTCATCGGCCTGCTGAAGGCGGCGACCGACGCGCACGGCCGGCGCATCGAGGTCGTCGAGGTGCCCGCCCCGACGGTCCTGGAGGCGGACGGCCACTGGGCCGACTACTCCTACATCAACCACTACCTGTGCAACGGCGGCGTCGTGCTCTGCGGCTTCGACGATCCGCGCGACGAGACCGCGGCCGGGATCTTCCGCCGCCTGTTCCCCGAGCGGACGGTGACCCTGGTGGACGCCCGTACGATCTTCTCCGGAGGCGGGGGCATCCACTGCATCACCCAGCAGCAGCCGAAGAACTGAGGAGTCGGACGATGGCCGGTGCGGGCCGGGCGCGGAAGAACGCGCCGCCGCGCGAGGAGGTCCTCGCCGCCGCCATGGACATGATCGCCGAGCGCGGTCTGGAGAAGCTCACCATGGCGGCGCTCGGCCGCGAGGTCGGCATGAGCAGCGGCCATCTCCTCTACTACTTCCACTCCAAGGACGAGCTGCTGCTCCAGACCCTGGAGTGGAGCGAGGGCCGCCTCGGCATCGAGCGCGGGCGGCTCCTCACGCGGACGGCCCCGGCCCGCGAACGGCTGGACGCGTATGTCGACCTGTATGTGCCCGACGGCCATCGCGACCCGCACTGGACGCTCTGGCTGGAGGTCTGGAACCACTCGCAGAACGCCGACGAGCAGGGCCGCGAGCGACAGGCGGCCATCGAGGGCGCCTGGCACCGCGACCTGGTGGCACTGCTCGCGGAGGGGGTCTCCCGGGGAGAGTTCCGCCCCGTGGACCCGGACCGCCTCGCGGCCCGGGTGCGCGCGCTGCTCGACGGCTTCTCCATCCACGTGGCGATCGGCCTCCGCGGCACGGACCGGGGGCAGATTCTCGGCCACGTACGGGAGTTCCTCGATGAGTCGCTGGGGCGACCGGGTCTCGCGGACACCTGATCACCCGTCCGGGTTGTACGTAAACGAGCGCATTGACCCGGGGTGGGTGATGCGGTTGCATCCCGGTGAGCCCTCGGTGCGGGGCCGGGGGGAAAGACAAGGTTCCGGGGGGAAACCATGTCCATGGCCGCGCGTGTCTCCAGCAAACGCCCTGAGGGCGTCCTCGACGCCAAGGGCGGCGCGTATTCACGCGACCTGAGCGTCTACGTGACCTGAAGCGCCGGCCGCCCGCGCCGCGTCGCCGACGCACCGGCCGCGGCAGTGGACCCCGGGGGGCCCTGCCCTCCTGCACATCCGCACCGCCACCCGCCACCCGCCGCCCGTCACCCGCCGTTCGGCGGGGCCGACGGGCTGCCGCTGCCGACGGCCCTGGCGGCCCCGGCGGGCTCGACGGCCCCGCCGGCGCCGTGAGCGCCGACCGACGGGCGGGCGGCCGTGATCGGTTCGACGTCCGACGGCCTGGTGCCCGGCAACACCGACATGCCGGCAACACCGACCACCGCGCTGACAGCGCTTCGTACGCCGCACCCGCCGACCGGAGGAGAAAGCATGCACCCGCGCACGAGAACCGCCCCCGCGCTCCTGTTCGCCGTCTGTCTCACGGCTCTCGCCGCGTACCCGGCGGCCGCCGACGACCCGGTGCCCACGACGGAACGCGTCAGCGTCACCCTCGACGGCGCCCAGATCGACGACCCCTCGTACCGCCCGCAGCTGACCTCCAAGGGCGGCGTCGTGTACACCAGCGACGGACCCGTCTGGAGCACCGACCACAACGGCGTGTCCGACGCCTACCGCAACAGCGAACGCGTCAGCTACAACATGGGGGCCGCCCGCTCGTACGACCCCTCGGCCTGCCACACCGCCCGGATGATCGCCTTCGTCTCCGACCGCACGCCGGCCGGCGGCACCACGCCCTCGGTCTACGTGCGCAACACCCCTGTCGGCAAGCTCTCGTACGCCAGTCACGGCTACCAGGGCGTCCCCTTCACCTGGGCGGGGCAGCCCGCGATGAGCGCCGACTGCCAGTGGATGGCCTTCAGCGCCACCCTGCCGGCCACGCCGGACCACGTGGAGCAGCCGCGCGTCTACCGCTACCGCATCTACGACGGCACGATCGAGCAGGTCAGCCCGGACTCGGCGGACGGATCCCGGGCGGCGGTGCGTCCGTCGATCAGCGCGGACGGCCGGTATGTCGCCTACCAGTCGTCGATCCCGCATCCGGGCGGCCCGGCCAACGACAGCGACATCTATGTGCGCGACCTGGAGACCGGCACCCTGGAGAAGGCGTCCGTGGGACGGCACGGCCGCCCGGCCGACCGCGCCTCCACCGGCCCGTCGCTGAGCGCCGACGGACGGCACGTCGCGTTCGACTCCTACGCCTCGAACCTCGCCCCCGGCGACACCAACGGCACCGTGAACGTCTTCGTCCGCGACCTCGACGCGGGCACCACCCGCCTGGTCAAGGGCGCGGGCCGGCACGCCTACACCGCCGAGGCCGCGCTGAGCGGCGACGGGCTGCACCTCGCGTACGTCTCGGCCGGAATCCGCGGCTCCCGCGGCGTGCCGGCCGTGTACCTGCGCGACCTGGCCACCGGCAGAACGCGGTTGATCAGCGTCGACACCCGAGGACACCGCAACGACCGGGCGGCCGGCAACCCGTCCGTCAACCCGGACGGCACAGCGGTCGCCTTCGACTCCGCCTCGCCCGACCTCGTCCCGGGCGACACCAACGGCACGGTGGACGTGTTCCTGCGCCGACTGGGTTCCCCCGAGGCGTGAACGCAATGAACGAAACCCGAGGCGCTCTTGTCGCGGCCGTGATCAGCGGGCACGTTACCGCTCATGGCACTCATGGGACGAGAGCACTGGAAGACGATCTGGGTCGGCTCGGCCGGCAACATGGTGGAGTGGTTCGACTGGTTCGTGTACGCCAGCTTCGCCACGTATTTCGCGGGGGCCTTCTTCCCTGACGGGAACCCCACGGCCCAGCTCATGAACACCGCCGGCATCTTCGCGGTCGGCTTCTTCATGCGCCCGGTCGGCGGCTGGCTGCTGGGCAGAGTCGCCGACCGCAGGGGCCGCAAGACCGCGCTGACCCTGACGGTCACGCTGATGTCGGCGTCCGCGGTCCTCATCGCGATCGCGCCGACGTACGCCGTCGCGGGCTACGGCGGCGCGTTCGTGCTGCTCCTCGCTCGCCTGCTGCAAGGGCTCTCGGTGGGCGGTGAGTACGCGGCCAGCGCCACCTACATGACCGAGGCGACCGACCCGAAGAAGCGCGGATTCGCCTCCAGCTTCCAGTACGTGTCGATGACGGTCGGTCAGCTGATCGGCCTCGCCCTGCTGATCATCCTCCAGCGCACCCTGTCCGAGGACGCGCTGGCCGGCTGGGGCTGGCGGATCCCGTTCGTCGTCGGCGCGGCGGGCGCGGCAGTCGTCTTCTACCTGCGGCGCACCATGCTGGAGAGCGAGGTGTACGAGGAGTCGGCCGACGGCGACGCCGCGGTCGGCGAGAAGGGCTCGCTGCGCGCCCTGTGGGAGCATCGCCGTGAGGCGTTCCTCGTCGTCGCACTCACCATGGGCGGCACGCTCGCCTACTACACGTACACGACGTATCTCACGAAGTACCTCTCGAACACGGCGGGCCTGCCCAAGCAGACGGCCACCCTGGTCTCCTTCTGCGCGCTGCTGGTCTTCGCCTGCGTCCAGCCGCTGGCCGGAGCCCTCTCCGACCGGATCGGCCGCCGCCCGATGCTGATCACCTTCGGTGTCTGCGCGACCTTCCTGACGGTCCCGGTGATGACCCTCCTGTCGAAGGTGGACAGCTTCTGGCCGGCCTTCGGGCTCGCGCTCTTCGCACTGGTCATGATCACGCCGTACACGGCGCTGAGCGCGGTGGTCAAGGCGGAGCTGTTCCCCACCGGCGTCCGTGCCCTGGGCGTCGCCCTGCCCTACGCCCTCGCGAACTCCCTCTTCGGCGGGACGGCGGAGTACGTCGCCCTGTGGTTCAAGGACGGCGGGATCGAGTCCGGCTTCTACTGGTACGTGGCGGCCTGTGCCGCCGTCTCCCTCGTGGTGTACGTCACCATGCGGGAGACCCGGGACGTGGATCTCCACCGTGTCGGCGACGGCCGGAAGTCTTCGCACGAGCGGACGGCCCGGCTCGCATCCTGAGACACCGGTGAGCGCGGGGGCGGTCTGTGCCAGACTGCCCCCGTGCTCTCGTTCGCCATGATTATTGGCAGCAGGCGCGCCGGTCCGCAGTGACCGCCACGTACCACTACGTACGGGCGGACACCGTCGTCCTCGACCCGCGCGCAGACCTCTCGCACCCGCGAGGGGTTTTTCTTTTTCCCGGCCCCACCTCATGCCGGGAAGGGAGCGCGAGGGATCATTGCCATCGGGGGACGGTGGAACCGGTCATTCCGGTAGACCGAGATCCAACATCAGGAGCCAGAGACCATGACGGAAACCAGCGAACTCGACGATTCGTTCCACGTCTTCGACACGACCCTGCGCGACGGCGCACAGCGCGAGGGCATTAACCTCACGGTCGCCGACAAGCTGGCCATCGCACGGCACCTGGACGACTTCGGCGTGGGCTTCATCGAGGGCGGCTGGCCCGGCGCCAACCCGCGGGACACCGAGTTCTTCGCCCGCGCCCAGCAGGAGATCGACTTCAAGCACGCCCAGCTGGTGGCCTTCGGAGCCACGCGCCGCGCGGGCGCCAAGGCGAGCGAGGACCCGCAGGTCAAGGCGCTGCTGGAGGCGGGCGCCCAGGTGATCACCCTGGTCGCCAAGTCGCACGACCGCCATGTCGAACTGGCTCTGCGCACGACGCTCGACGAGAACCTGGAGATGGTCCGCGACACGGTCTCGTACCTGTGCTCCCAGGGGCGCCGGGTCTTCGTCGACTGTGAGCACTTCTTCGACGGTTACCGGGCGAACCCGGAGTACGCGAAGGCGGTCGTACGGGCCGCGGCCGAGGCCGGCGCCGATGTGGTCGTGCTCTGCGACACCAACGGCGGCATGCTCCCCGCCCAGGTCCAGGCGGTCGTCGCCACGGTCCTCGCGGACACCGGTGCCCGGCTCGGCATCCACGCCCAGGACGACACGGGCTGCGCGGTGGCGAACACGCTGGCCGCGGTGGACGCGGGCGCGACCCATGTGCAGTGCACGGCGAACGGGTACGGCGAGCGGGTCGGCAACTCCAACCTGTTCCCGGTGGTGGCGGCCCTGGAGCTGAAGTACGGCAAGAAGGTGCTCCCCGAAGGCGCGCTGCGCGAGATGACGAGGATCTCGCACGCGATCGCCGAGGTCGTGAACCTCACCCCCTCCACGCACCAGCCGTACGTCGGTGTCTCGGCCTTCGCGCACAAGGCGGGCCTGCACGCCTCCGCGATCAAGGTCGACCCGGACCTGTACCAGCACATCGACCCCGAGCGGGTCGGCAACACCATGCGGATGCTGGTGTCCGACATGGCGGGCCGCGCCTCCATCGAGCTCAAGGGCAAGGAGCTCGGCGTCGACATCAGCGGCGACCGCGAGCTGGTCGGCCGGGTCGTGGAGCGGGTGAAGGAGCGCGAGCTCAAGGGCTACACGTACGAGGCGGCGGACGCGAGCTTCGAACTCCTGCTGCGCGCGGAGGCGGAGGGCAAGGCCCGCACGTACTTCGAGGTCGAGTCCTGGCGGGCGATCGTCGAGGACCGCCCGGACGGCACCCACGCCAACGAGGCCACGGTCAAGCTCTTCGCCAAGGGCGAGCGGATCGTCGCCACCGCCGAGGGCAACGGCCCGGTCAACGCCCTCGACCGGGCCCTGCGCGTCGCCCTCGAAATGATCTACCCCCAGCTCGCCAAGCTGGAGCTGGTGGACTACAAGGTCCGCATCCTGGAGGGCAAGCACGGCACGTCCTCCACGACCCGCGTGCTCATCTCCACCTCCGACGGCACCGGTGAATGGTCGACGGTCGGTGTCGCGGAGAACGTGATCGCCGCGTCCTGGCAGGCCCTGGAGGACGCCTACACGTACGGCCTGCTGCGGGCCGGCGTGGAGCCGGCCGAGTAGTCCGGACTCACTGGAGCTTCCACTTCTGGTTGGCGGCGCCCGTGCAGGACCAGATCTGCGCGCGGGCGCCGTTGGCCGAGGAGTTGCCGGTCACGTCGAGGCACTTGTCGGCGGCCGTGTTGACCACATCACCCGTCGAAGCGTTGTACGACCATCGCTGGGCCGCCGTGCCGTTGCAGTCGTACAGCTGGATCTTCGCGCCGTCGGCCGTCGAGGCCGAGGTGACGTCCAGGCACTTGCCGAGGGCCTGCACGGAACCGTCGGCCTTCACCGTCCAGCGCTGGGCGGTCGAGCCGTTGCAGTCGTACAGCTGCACCGCCGTCCCGTTCGCGGACGAACTGCTCGCCACATCCAGGCACTTGCCCGCGAGCCCCACGAACGAGCCCGTCTGGTCGCCGCCGCCCGACTGGGTCCCCGACCAGGTGAACGTCGCCGACGTCTTGCCGGGCAGCGAGTACGTCGCGTGCTGCGAGCCCCAGTTGAGGGTGACCGTCTTCGCCGTCGACGCGTCGTTGTACGCGATCAGCGCCTTCGAACCGTCCGGATTGCGCCACGCCACGTTCGGCACCGACGCACTCGCCGTCGACGCGACGCGCTGCGCACCCGGGCGGACGAACTTCGTCAGGTGACCCATCGTGTAGTACTCGACCGTGTAGTCGACGGTCCCGCTCGCGCCGTCCCCGTTGTGCACGGTGACCAGACCCGTGCAGGTGCCGCAACCTCCGTTGTGCGGGCCCATGTTCTGGTCCACGGCGAGCGACCACTTGGTCACCGACTTCGCCCAGTTCCGGGTGTAGTCGATGATGTTGGACATGTCCTCGCGCTGCTGGTTGGCGATCCAGGTGCCGCCGGAGTGCTCGGTGCCGAAGGCGTCGAGGGTCGGGTACTGGTTGTGCACGGACGTCTGCTTGGCGATGTCACCGCCGTAGCCGTGCCAGGCGATCCCGCCGAAGTTGGGGTGCGAACGCACCGCCGCGTCGTCGACCGTCGAGGCCGCGTAGGAGTCGTAGACGTCCCAGTTCCAGTCGTGCGCGAGGACCTTGGTCGTCAGGCCCGCCGCCTGGAGCTTCGGCAGCAGCTCGCTCTTGGTGAAGTACGCGAGCCCGCTGGCGTTCCAGCTCATCGACGGGTAACCCGAGCAGCACGTCGGCTCGTTCTGCGCGGTCACGTACGAGACGTTGACGCCCTGCGCCTTGTACGCCTGAAGGTACTTCACGAAGTAGTTGGCGTACGCCCCGTAGTCCTCCGACTTCAGCCAGCCCCCGTTGAGCGAGCCGCTGTCCTTCATCCAGGCCGGCGCCGTCCATGGCGAGGCCATGACCGTCAGAGAGGGGTTGAGCTGGAGCGCCTGCTTGGTGAGCGGCACCACGTCGGCGAGGTCGTGCGCGATGGAGAAGCTCGTCAGGTTGGGGTCGGTCTGCCCGGCCGGCACGTCGTCGTACGAGTACCCGTACCGCGCCAGGTCGGAGGCGCCCATCGGATTGCGCAGGAACGACAGCCCGATCCCGTCCGTCGGCGAGAACAACTTGGTCATGGCCGCGTTCCGGGTCGTCGCGGACAGCGCCCCGCTGCTGTTCATCAGCCAGGCCGCGGTGTCCGTGAAGGACGCGCCGCCACCGGTGAATGTCTGGTACCGGGTGTTCTCGTCCACGGTGATGTTCTCGCCGCTGCCGCCGCTGCCGGACTGGAAGGCGAACGGCGTCTGGGCCTGGAGCCCGCGCACGACATGGCGTCCGCCGGTGTCGTCCGTCGTGGTCAGCCAGGCGGTGACCTGTTCGCCCGCGGCGTGCGCGGGCGCGGTCGAGACGGCGGTCAGCCCGGCGGTGCTGAGCAGCCCGGCGAGCAGAAGCCGGGCCGCCCGAGTGGATCTCCTCATGGCGCGTCGCCCTTCTGGGGTGGGGGAGTGGGGCGTGCGAGGCGTGAGTAAATGACGGCCGCGGACGCGCGTCAAGGGGTTGCGTGTTCAAGGGCTGAAAGCACAACAGCCCTGATCCAGCCGGAGATCGGGTGTGTACCTGTTCTGACGTGAAGTCTTGACGGCCGCACGGGGCACCAGTTAACTCACGCCGTGATCTAAGTCGTAAGAGCACGAAGAGAGTCGAGGGAAGGTCCATGCGAAGAACCGCCCTGCTCGTCTCGGCCGCCATGCTCACCGGGCTGCTGCCCCTTGCCGGAGCCGCGGCCGCCGTCGGCGCGGACGACCCGGCGCCCGTCCCCGTCGACCAGTTCGAGGGCGAAGTCCCCTTCGCCAGTCCGCCCGCCGAGGGCATCTTCACCTGGGGCGGCGACACCGACGACCCGCCCCAGCTCGCCCTGACCGCCCGCGCCGACGCGCCCGAGGGCGACAAAGTCCTCACCGGCACGTACGACATCAGCGGCTACGGCGGCTTCACCCACGACTTCGCCTTCGACCGGCCCGCCCACGACTGGTCCGCGCACCAGGGCATCCGCTTCTGGTGGGACGGCCGGGGCAACGGCAAGAAGGTCGCCTTCGAGATCAAGGACGGCGGCGCCAACGGCGAGGCCTCCGAGCTGTGGACGACGTCCTTCACCGACGACTTCACCGGCTGGAAGCAGATCGAGATCCCGTTCACCGACTTCACTTACCGTACGGACTACCAGCCCGTCGGCGGCATCGACCAGGTCCTCGGCCTCACCGGGATGTGGGGGTACGCCGTCACGCTTCCGGCCGGCGTCAAGGGCCAGTTCGCCATGGACGGCGTCGAGTTGTACGGCAGGGGCGATCAGTCGCTGCGGGCCTCCGTGGTCACCGACTCCGCCGTTCACCCGGTGAAGGAGGGCCGCACGGCCGACGTGCGGGTCTCCGTCGCCACCACCGGTTCCGCCCCGATCGACGAGCCGGTGACCGTCGCGTACGAGGCGACGGGCGGTACCGCGGAATCCGGCAAGGACTACACCCCGGTCAAGGGCTCGGTCACCTTCCCGGCGGGCACGGCGTCCGGCACCTCGCGCACGATCCAGGTGCCCACGCTCAAGGACAGGTCCGCAGAACCCGCCGAGACGATCCCCCTGAAGCTCACGGTCACCGGCGCGAAGGCCCCCGCCGAGACCCCGCAGGTCGTCATCGACGCGCACGGGCTGCCGTATCTGGACCCGAAGCTGCCGGTGAAGAAGCGGGTCGCCGACCTCGTCTCGCGCATGTCCCTGGAGGAGAAGGCCGGGCAGATGACCCAGGCCGAACGCGGCGCGCTCACCGCGCAGGGCGACATCGCGGCGTACGACCTCGGCTCACTCCTGTCCGGCGGCGGCTCGACCCCGACGCCCAACACCCCCGAGGCGTGGGCGAAGATGATCGACGCCTTCCAGCTCCGGGCGCAGGCGACACGGTTCCAGATCCCGCTGATCTACGGCGTGGACGCCGTGCACGGCCACAACAACCTCACCGGCGCGACGATCATGCCGCACAACATCGGCATCGGGGCGTCCAGGGATCCTGGGATCGCCCGGCGGACCGGCGCGGTGACCGCCGCCGAGGTCCGCGCCACCGGCATCCCATGGGACTTCGCCCCTTGCCTGTGCGTGACGCGCGACGAGCGCTGGGGCCGCTCGTACGAGTCCTTCGGCGAGGACCCGGCCCTCGTCAAGTCCATGGAGACGGTCATCCAGGGCCTCCAGGGTGCCCGTGACGGCAAGGACCTGAAGGACGACGACAAGGTGCTGGCCACCGCCAAGCACTTCGTCGGCGACGGCGGCACCGCGTACGGCTCGTCCACGACGGGCACGTACACCATCGACCAGGGCGTCACCAAGGTCACCCGGCAGGAGCTGGAGGCGGTGCAGCTCGCGCCGTACCAGACCGCCGTGGACCGCGGTATCGGCTCGGTCATGCCCTCGTACTCGTCGCTCGACATCCTCGGCGACGGCCAGGGCGCGGTGAAGATGCACGCCCGCGCGGACATGATCAACGGGGTGCTGAAGGACCGCATGGGCTTCGACGGCTTCGTCATCAGCGACTGGAAGGCCATCGACCAGATCCCCGGCGACTACGCGTCCGACGTCCGTACGTCCATCAACGCGGGCCTCGACATGATCATGGTCCCGTACGAGTACAAGGACTTCCGTACGACGCTGATCGACGAGGTGAAGGCCGGCCGCGTCAGTCAGAAGCGGGTGGACGACGCCGTATCCCGCATCCTCACCCAGAAGTTCAAGCTCGGCCTCTTCGAGAAGCCGTACGCGGACACGAGCGGCGCGTCGCGGATCGGCTCGTCCGCGCACCGCGCCGTGGCCCGTGAGGCGGCCGCCGAGTCGCAGGTGCTGCTGAAGAACGCGGGCGGGGTGCTGCCGCTGAAGAAGTCGCAGAAGGTCTACGTCGCCGGTTCGAACGCCGACGACCTCGGCAACCAGACCGGCGGCTGGACGATCACCTGGCAGGGCTCCTCAGGGAAGCACACCGACGGCACGACGATCCTGGACGGAATGCGCAAGGCCGCGGGTTCCGGGGGCGCCGTCACCTACTCGAAGGACGCGTCGGCGCCCACCAGCGGCTACGACGTCGGCGTGGTCGTCGTCGGCGAGACCCCGTACGCCGAGGGCGTCGGCGACGTCGGCAACGGCAACGACCTGGAGCTGACCGCCGCGGACAAGGCCGCCGTGGACAAGGTGTGCGGCGCCATGAAGTGCGCGGTGCTGATCGTCTCCGGACGGCCCCAGCTGATCGGCGACCGGCTCGGCGACATCGACGCGCTCGTCGCGTCCTGGCTGCCGGGCACGGAGGGCGACGGCGTCGCCGACGTGCTGTACGGCAAGCGGGCGTTCACCGGTCAACTCCCGGTCACCTGGCCGAAGTCGGAGGCCCAGCTGCCGATCAACGTCGGTGACACGACGTACGATCCGCAGTTCCCGTACGGCTGGGGTCTGACCACGCTGACGAAGGTGCCGGCCGGCGGTGCGGCGACGCTGAAGGCACTGGCGGTCGCGGCGGCGGTGGCCGAGAGGACCGGTTCCGGCAAGGCCGGACGCGCTCTGGTCGGCAAGGCGCGGCTGCTCGTCCAGCAGAAGGCCGGATCGGGACCGGGGATCACCGCGGCGGTCGCGGGGCCGTTCGCCGACGCGGACCATCTGCTGCTGACCGGGAAGTACGGGGCGGCGGTCGCGAAGCTGACGGAGGCCTACCGGGCCGCCTGACGCACCTCGGCCCTCAGCCCCCGGTGGTCGGTGCACCCGCGCGGCCTGCACCCGCCCACCAGGTTCGATGTCCAGTTTTGCCTACCTTCGGGTAGGTTCGATGGTATGAAGGCCGTGCTACTCCCAGGAGTCCGGCTCCGCGGGCTCTTCCTGTCGCTGATCGCGCTGGTGGCGGCCGCTCTGGCGGTGCTGTCCACCGGGGCGCCCCCGGGGCATGCGGCCACGAGCGTGTCGGCCGTGGCCGAGGCCCTTCGCGAGAGCCCGGTGTACGTGGACCCGGCGGCGTCCGCGCAGCTGTCCGCGGCGGACGCGGACGCCCTCGCCAAGAAGATCGAGGACGCCGACAAGCCGGTCTTCGTGGCCGTCCTGCCGGCCGGCTTCCCGACGCGGAATCTCTTCACCGATCTCCGTACGGACACCGGCGTCACGGGCCTGTACGCGATCCGCCTGGGCGACCGGTTCGACGCGCGGGCCGACTCCGCGGTGCTGTCCCGCTCCGCTGTGCAGAACCTGGTCAAGAGCGTGCAGGGCGAGGACACCAAGACCCAGCTGAACGACTTCACGGACCGCGCGCTCAGGAACATGGGCGGCTCGGCACCGTCGAGCTGGGACTCCTCGGGCGGCGGCGGGGTGTCGTCGACCTCCCTGATCGGGGTCGGCGCGGTCCTGGTGGCCGGTGGGGCCGGCGCGTACACGCTGGTCCGGCGCAACCGCCGCCGCAAGGAGGAGGAACAGCGGGCGGCGCTGGACAAGCTGCGCGTGGTGGTCGACGAGGACATCACGGCCTTCGGTGAGGAGCTGGACCGCCTGGACTTCCACCCGGCCGAGGCGGGCGCGGACGACGCGATGCGCGCGGACTACGAGCGTGCGCTGGACGCGTACGAGCGGGCGAAGTCGTCCATGGCGGCGGCTGAGCGCCCGGAGGACGTACGCGCCGTCACCGAGGCGCTGGAGGACGGCCGTTTCTCGCTCGCGCAGCTCGCCGCCCGCCGGGAGGGCCGCCCGCTGCCGGAGCGCCGCGCGCCCTGCTTCTTCGACCCGCGGCACGGCCCGTCGGTCACCGACGCGACGTGGACGCCCGCGGGCGGCGCGCCCCGCGAGGTCCCGGTCTGCGCGGCGGACCGGGCGCGCCTGTCCGACGGACTCGCCCCGGCCGTCCGCGAGGTCGACACGGAGTACGGCCGCCGCCCGTACTGGGACGCGGGCCCGGCCTACGGCCCCTGGGCGGGCGGCTACTTCGGCGGCGGACTCCTGCCGGGGCTGCTGGTCGGCACGCTGCTCGGCGGCATGATGTCCAGTCCGTCGTACGCGTCCGACTACGGCTCCGGGTACGGCGACTTCGGCTCCGGCGGCTACGCGGGCGGCGACGTCTCGGGTGCGGACTTCGACGCGAGCGACTTCGGCGGAGGCTTCGGTGACGGCGGGGGCGGTGGCGGGGACTTCGGGGGCGGCGGGGACTTCGGCGGGGGCTTCTGACCGCCGCCGACATCGATGACGCCGAGGCCGCCGCCGCCCCGTTGGACCGTGGGCTTCCGGAGTCCTGCCGTGACACCGGGCGCCATGGAGCGGCGGACGGGGCCGGACGTCACGCCTGCTTGATCGCCGAGATGTCGAACACCAGCTTGATCTTGTCCGACACCAGCACCCCGCCCGTCTCCAGCGCCGCGTTCCACGTGAGGCCCCACTCCGAACGCAGGATCTCCGTCTTGCCCTCGAAGCCGACGCGCTCGTTGCCGAACGGGTCCCTGGCCGCGCCGTTGAACTCCAGGTCGATGCTGAGCGGCTTGGTGACGCCGAGGAGCGACAGGTCACCGGTGATCCGGTAGTCGTCACCGCCCAGCGCCTCCGCCTTGGTGGAGCGGAAGGTCATCGTCGGGAACTCGTCCGTCTTGAAGAAGTCCGAGCTCTTGAGGTGGGTGTCGCGGTCCGACGAGCCGGTGTCGATGCTGTCCATCCTGACCTCGATCACGGCGCTGGACTTGGCCGGGTCCCCGCCGTCCAGGTGCAGGGTGCCCTCGAACTCCTGGAAGCCGCCCTTGACGTTCGTGACCATCGCGTGCCGGGCGACGAAGCCGATCGTCGTGTGCGCCGGGTCGATCGTGTAGGTGCCGGTCAGCGCGGCCAGCTCCGGGCTCACGGCGGCCGTGGGGGCGGTCGCGGTCGTGCTGGTCGTGTCGGTCGTGTTCTTGCGGCCGAAGATACCCATGACGTGCTCCTTGGGGAGAGACTGTTTAACGTTCAACGAGGTCAACAGGGGAGACGGTAGACCTATTCCGTACGGGTTTCAACTTAATCCGCTGCGCGTTCACGACGTTACGCCGCGCTCGTCGGCCCCGCCCTCTGGCGGACGCGCGTAGAGGTCGGGCACCATCTCCCTGCGCCACCTGCACAGCCGCCCCACAGAAAAGTCGGCAAGCACGGCCGTCCGCAGGAAGGGTTCCCCATGCAGTTCCGCAGGAAATTCCGCTCCGCCCTGACCGCCCTCGCCCTCGTCGTCGCCCCGGGCGTCGCCGTCGTCGGTACCGCCACCGACGCCTTCGCCGTCACCAAGATCAGCCACGCCACCGCCACCTCGATGTTCCGCGGGGCAGGCATCACCTGGTCCTCCTCCGGCGGCTGCTCCGACCGCAACAACCCCAGCTGTACGTCCTTCGAGCAGCTCAACCTCGCCACCGCGCAGGGCGCCCAGACCCTCAAGCAGGCCACCGGGTGCGCGCTCAACATCACCGGCGGCACGGAGACCGGCCACGCGAGCGGCACGTACTCGCACTGGAACGGCTACAAGCTCGACTACGGCAAGAGCACCTGCGTCACCACCTACATCAAGAACACCTTCACCTACATCGGCCTGCGCGGGGACGGAGCCCCGCAGTACCGGTCCGGCTCCGGCAACATCTACGCCGACGAGGGCAACCACTGGGACGTCCTCTACTACAACTGCGGCGGCTGCTGACCCCCGCCACTCGCAGTACGCGTACGGGGCGCCTGGTTCCGCTCCGGCCGCCGGGGTGGTACACGGCATGCACATGACTCCCAACCGCCGTACGTTCCTCCGCGCAGCGGTCCTGGCGGCCGGCATCACGGCCACGGTCACCGCCACCGGCGCCCCGTCCGCGTACGCCGACGACGAGTACGACACCCTCCGGCGCCGTTGGCTCGTCCTCGCCCTCGGCGCCGGATACGACCCCACCGCCGAGCCCTACGCCTCCCGCCTGCGCCGCACCGGGGAACTGGCCCGCGGCTACCGCGCCACCATGGCCCCGGCCGCCGCCTCCCTCTGGCCCGGCCACCCCTTCGACCCGCCCTCCGGCATCACCCAGAGCTACAGCCGGCTCTGGACGATGACCCAGGCCTACGTCCAGGAAGGCACCGGCTCGACCGGCGACGCGGGCCTGCTCGCGGACATCGTCCGGGGCCTCGACCACGTGAGCGCGACCGTCTACAACCCGACCACCACCCGCTACGGCAACTGGTGGGAGTGGCAGATCGGCAGCCCCCGCCTCCTCATGGACATCGTCGCCGCCCTGCACGATCGGCTCTCGGCCGCGCGGCGAGCCGCCGCCTGCGCCGCCGTCGGCCACTTCATCCCCGACGACATGCTCCGCGACTACTCCGGCACCTCCACCGGCGCCAACCGCGTCGACCTCTGCCGCGGCGTCGCCCTCAGCGGCATCCTGGGCCGGGCCCCCGACAGGATCGCCCTCGCCCGCGACGCCCTCTCGCCCGTCTTCCCGTACGTCACCCAGGGCGACGGGCTCTACGCGGACGGCTCGTTCGTCCAGCACACCTGGGTCGCCTACTCGGGAACGTACGGACAGGTGTTGCTCGACGGGCTGGGCCGGCTGTTCAGCCTTTTCGCCGGTTCCACCTGGGACGTCACCGATCCGAACCGGCAGATCATCCTCGACAGCGTCGAGCAGGCCTACGCGCCCCTCATCCATGACGGCCTGGTCATGGACAGCGTCAACGGGCGGGCCATCAGCCGCGGTTACCTCAAGAGCGACGACCTGCACGTCATGCGCGGCGACCACTTCCACGGGCAGGCGCTGATCGCCGCGATCGCGCTGCTCGCGGGCGGCGCGGGCCCTCAGGAGCGCGCACGGTGGCACGCTCGGATCAAAGGGTGGATCGAACGGGACGACGTCACGCCGATCCTGACCGCACCCCAGTTCGGGGTCGCGGACCTGGCCCGGCTGCACGCCGTCGCGGACTCCGGCGTCCGTGCCGCTCCCGAGCCCGCCGGGCACCACCTCTTCGCCCACATGGACCGCGCCGTCCACCGGGGCCGGGGCTTCGCCGCGAACATCTCCATGTCCTCCGAACGGATCGCCTCGTACGAATGCGGCAACGGCGAGAACCCCCGCGGCTGGCACACCGGCGCCGGAATGCTCCTCTGGTGGAGCGGCCGGACCGACCAGTACACGGACTGGTACTGGCCCACCGTCGACTGGTACCGGCTGCCCGGAACGACCGTGTCCACCAAGCGGCTCGCCGACCGGGCGGGCGGCGAGTGGGGTGAGCCGAAACCGGCCGTGCGGTGGGTCGGCGGCGTGACGGACGGCGTGTACGCGGCGGTCGGCCAGCAGGTGAAGGGGCTCGGATCGACGCTGGAGGCCCGCAAGTCGTGGTTCTGTGTGGCGGACTCCGTGATCTGTCTGGGCGCGGGGATCACCTGTAGGGACGGCGTACCGGTCGAGACGGTGGTGGACAACCGCAATCTGGGAGAGGGCGGCACGCAGGCCTTCGTCCGGGGGCACGGCTGGGCGCACCTGGAGGGCCACGGCGGCTGGGTGCTGCCCGCCGGCGGCGAGCTGCGCGCCCTCCGCGAGGACCGCACCGGCGCCTGGTCCGACATCAACACCACGAGTACGACCGAGCGTCGCACCCGGCGCTGGCAGACGCTGTGGCTGGACCACGGCACGGACCCCGTGGACGCGACGTACGCCTACGTCCTGCTGCCCGGCGCGAGCCGCGCGCAGGTCGCCGCCCACGCGGCCGACCGCCACCGGCTGTCGGTCCTCGCCAACGACGCCCGCCGGCAGGCCGTCCACGTCGGCTCCCTGGCCCTCACGGCGGCCAACTTCTGGTCGGCCGGCACGGCGGGCCCGCTGGCCGCCTCGGCGGCCGCGAGCGTGCTCGTCCGCCGCCGGGGCCGGACCGCTACGCTCTGCGTGAGCGAGCCGTCGCGCACGGGACAGCCCCTGGAGATCGTCTGGGATCATCCCGTAGGGCGGGTCGTCCGCGCGGATCCGGCCGTCGACATCGTCGCCGCCGGCCGCCGACTGAGGGTCCGTGTCACTCCAGGGATGGCATGTGCCACGCACAAATGTGAGGTGACTCTCAGCTGAGGACTTTGTTGGGCTCCTACAAGCAACAACCCCTCTGAGCAGTCAGATCGGCTGCATGCGCGTGGGGTTCTGTTCAGGGGCACCAGGAAAACGGGCCGGAGACTGTACGGAGTCGACGGCTCGCTTTTCTTCGTGGGCTTCGTAAGGTCGCTACATGACCGTTTTGGACGAGACGCCGGGTGAGACGTCGGGTGAGCCGACGGACGCGCGCGGGCGCGTGGCCGAACTGCACGAGATCCGCGCGCAGGCGCTGGCCGGCCCCAGCGAGAAGGCGACCGACGCGCAGCACGCCAAGGGCAAGCTGACCGCCCGGGAGCGCATCGAGCTGCTGCTCGACCCGGGGTCCTTCCAGGAGGTCGAGCAGCTGCGCCGGCACCGGGCGACCGGGTTCGGCCTGGAGGCCAAGAAGCCGTACACGGACGGTGTGATCACCGGTTGGGGCACGGTCGAGGGCCGCACGGTCTTCGTCTACGCGCACGACTTCCGCATCTTCGGCGGCGCTCTCGGCGAGGCCCACGCCACGAAGATCCACAAGATCATGGACATGGCCATCGCGGCCGGGGCCCCGCTGGTCTCCCTGAACGACGGTGCGGGCGCCCGCATCCAGGAGGGTGTCAGCGCTCTCGCGGGCTATGGCGGCATCTTCCAGCGCAACACCAAGGCGTCGGGCGTGATCCCGCAGATCAGCGTGATGCTGGGCCCGTGCGCGGGCGGCGCGGCGTACTCGCCCGCCCTGACGGACTTCGTGTTCATGGTCCGCGAGACCTCGCAGATGTTCATCACCGGGCCGGACGTGGTCAAGGCGGTGACGGGCGAGGAGATCACCCAGAACGGCCTCGGCGGCGCCGATGTGCACGCCGAGACGAGCGGCGTCTGTCACTTCGCCTACGACGACGAGGAGACGTGCCTCGCTGAGGTGCGCTACCTGCTGTCGATGCTTCCGCAGAACAACCGGGAGAACCCGCCGCACGCCGAGTCGAGCGACGCGGCCGACCGGCGCTCGGACGTCCTGCTGGACCTGGTCCCGGCGGACGGCAACCGGCCGTACGACATGGCCAAGGTCATCGAGGAGCTGGTGGACGACGGGGACTTCCTCGAGATCCACGAGCGCTGGGCCCGCAATATTATCTGCGCACTGGCCCGTCTCGACGGCCGTGTGGTGGGCATCGTCGCCAACCAGCCGCAGACCCTGGCCGGGGTCCTGGACATCGAGGCGAGCGAAAAAGCTGCGCGCTTTGTCCAGATGTGTGACGCTTTTAACATCCCGATCGTGACCCTCCTGGACGTCCCGGGGTTCCTCCCCGGAGTCGACCAGGAACACGGCGGAATCATCCGGCACGGAGCGAAGCTGCTCTACGCGTACTGCAACGCGACCGTGCCGCGGATTTCGCTGATCCTGCGCAAGGCGTACGGAGGCGCGTACATCGTCATGGACAGCCAGTCCATCGGTGCCGATCTCACCTACGCGTGGCCGACCAACGAGATTGCCGTGATGGGCGCGGAAGGCGCCGCGAACGTGATCTTCCGCCGTCAGATCGCCGAGGCCGAGGATCCGGAGGCCATGCGGACCCGCATGGTCAAGGAGTACAAGGCCGAGCTGATGCACCCGTACTACGCCGCGGAGCGCGGCCTGGTCGACGACGTCATCGATCCGGCGGAGACCCGCGAGGTGCTCATCAAGTCCCTCGCGATGCTGCACACCAAGCACGCGGATCTGCCCTCCCGCAAGCACGGCAACCCGCCGCAGTAACCCTGCGGATCCTCCGCGGTACCCCCGCGGAAACCTCATCCACGGAGACTGAAGCCCATGAACCCGCCTGACATTCGCGTCGAGAAGGGCCACGCCGAGCCCGAGGAAGTGGCCGCCATCACGGCCATCCTCCTGGCTCGCGCGGCAACCGCCCCCGCCGCCTCGCCGGCCCGCCGTGGCCGCCCGAAGGCGGGCTGGCGCCGCCTGGAGCGCGAGCCGGGTTTCCGGGCACCGCACAGCTGGCACGGCTAGGCCGCGCCGCTCAGCCGTAGGCCAGAGGGGCCCCTCACCCACTTGGGTGAGGGGCCCCTCTGCTTGTGCCCCGACGGCTGTGCCCTGGTGGCGGTGGCCCCGACGGCGGTGGCTCTGGCGGCGGGGGTCGGGCGCCGCTGTCGTACGTCCCGCTGCCGCTGCCGCCCCCGACCGCGGTTTTCCGGCGCGGGGGACCCGGGCGGTGTCGGCTCACGTCCCGTTGCCGTGGACCGACAGAGCGGACCGACAGAGCGGTCACCGACAGAGCGGACCGACAGAGCGGACCGACAGAGCGGACCGACAGAGCGGACCGACAGAGCGGACCGACAGAGCGGACCGGCACACCGGACCGACAGAAGGGGGCGCCCTCTCCGACCGGAGAGGGCGCCCCCTTCTGCTGCTACCGCGCGCGGATGCGCTAGCGGAGTCGCGCCATGAGTGCGTGCTCGACCAGCGTGATCAGCGCCGACTTCGCGTCCGCGCGGTGGCGGGCGTCCGTCGTGATGATCGGGGTGTCGGGGCCGATCTGGAGCGCCTCGCGCACCTCGTCCGGGTTGTACGGCTGGTTGCCGTCGAAGCCGTTGAGGGCGATCACGAAGGGAAGACCGCTGTTCTCGAAGTAGTCGACCGCGGGGAAGCAGTCGGCGAGACGGCGGGTGTCGACCAGGACGATCGCGCCGATGGCGCCGCGGACCAGGTCGTCCCACATGAACCAGAAGCGGTCCTGGCCGGGCGTGCCGAACAGGTACAGGATCAGGTCCTGGTCCAGGGTGATGCGGCCGAAGTCCATGGCCACCGTGGTGGTGGTTTTGTCCCCGGTGTGGGTGAGGTCGTCGATGCCCGCGGACGCGGACGTCATGACGGCCTCGGTGCGCAGCGGATTGATCTCCGAGACGGCACCGACGAACGTGGTCTTGCCCACGCCGAAGCCGCCTGCCACCACGATTTTCGCGGACGTGGTGGAGCGGGAAGGCCCTCCGCTAGAGCTTGCGAAGTCCACTGAGCACCCTTTCGAGCAAAGTCACGTCTGGCTGGCCACCGGCGTTTTCGTCGCCGCCGGGCTGATGGATGGCGACCAGGCCCGCCTCCGCCAAGTCGGCGACGAGGATCCTGGCCACGCCGAGGGGGATCGTGAGCAGCGCCGAGACTTCGGCGACCGACTTGATCTCTCGGCAGAGGTTGCAGATCCGCTGATGCTCGGGCAGTTGCCCCTGCATCTGGTGCGGCTGCGCAGTGGTGTGCACCAGCGCCTCGATGGCGAGCTGGTACCGCGGCCTGGTGCGGCCGCCCGTCATGGCGTACGGGCGCACCAGGGGGTTGCTCGACGACCCTGCGGGCGCCGGCTCGGGGGAGCGTCGCTGTGGCTGCACGGGCTGGATGCGCGGCGCCGACGGCTGGTCGTACGGCGAGGGACCGGGACCCTGGGGGCCCTGGGGTGCGTACGGCTGACGCCGCGGGCTGGGTGCGGAGGGGAAGTTGTACCGGTTCTGCTCACCCTGACCCTGGCCCTGGCCGGGGCCGTAGGACCAGTTGCCCGAAGACGAACCGCCTGGGGGTGTTGCCACTCTCTCTCCTCCTCCAACTGCACCGGGCACCCATCACGTGGAAGCCGCGTCCCGAAACCTTAAGGCCCCGGGACGCCAAAACGTACCGTCTGTCTGCTAGTTGAGAAGGCTGCCCTGGAGCTCCGCCCGAAGGTCCGGGGTCAGAACCGTACCGGCACGGTCCACCAGAAGGGCCATCTCGTACCCAACGAGGCCAATGTCCGCCTCCGGGTGTGCGAGGACCGCGAGCGACGAACCATCGGAAATGGACATGAGGAAGAGGAATCCCCGCTCCATCTCCACAACCGTCTGATTCACAGCGCCACCCTCGAAGATGCGGGAGGCACCCGCGGTCAACGAGGTCAGACCGGACGCGACGGCCGCGAGCTGGTCGGCGCGGTCACGGGGAAAGCCTTCGGACATCGCCAGAAGGAGTCCGTCGGCGGAGACCACCACGGTGTGGGACACCCCAGGGGTGTTGTCCACGAAGTTGGTGATCAACCAGTTCAGGTTCTGCGCCGCCTGGCTCATCGGGCTCACACTAACGCTCCTGGTTGTAGGTGCTATCAGGACCGAGGCCCTGGCCGTTCGTGTCACTACCTGCATTGCGTCCCCGCTCCACGCCCCGGCGCAGGTTGCTCAGCCTGCCCCGGACGTCCTCGGGAGCGCGGGAGACCTGGGGGCCGCCCTGGGGGGTCGAATCCGCGGTTCCCTCGACCAGGTTGGCCTTGGGTACCCGTCGCGGCAGTCCGGAGGAGGTAACTCCGCCGGCCTTGGGCTTCTTCAGCTGCGAGGCCTGCTGCCAGCGCTCGTCGTTCGAGGAGCGCCAGTTGCTGCCCATGCCGCCCGTCTCGGTCCCGGCAGGGGCCGCCGACGGGTCCGGGCTCACGCGCTGCGGGCCGTTGCCGTTGCCGTTCCCGGTGGATCCGCGGCGGGGCAGACCGGCGTCGGTCAGTGCGTGGGCGGCGGAGGGGGCCGGTCCCGGACGGGTGAAGCCTACGTGGTCCCGCTCACTCACGTCAGCGGCCTGCGAGGATTCCGCTTCCGGAGCGTACTCGGACCGGTACCCGCTCTGGTAGTCGTCCTGCTTCGGCCAGTCATCCTGGTAGGACGGCTCGTCGAAGGCCGAGAACGTCTCCGAGGCGGTGCGCCCGCCACCCGAGTTGCTCTCCTGGTTCGGCTCCGCGTACGAGGGTTCCGGATAGCCGCCGTTGGAGGCGAAGTCACCGTTCGGCGCGAACTCTCCGGTGGCCGGGAACTCCCCGGTCTGGGAGAAGTCGCCGTTCGGCGCGAAGTACGGCTCCTCGTACGCAGGCTGCTGCTGCTCCTCGTACGCCGTCTGCTGGTCGTACCCCGCCTGCTGCTCCGGGTACCCGTTCTGCCCGTTGCCGTAGGCCGGCTGCTGCGACGCGTCGAACTCGTCCTGGTAGCGCTGCCCCTCGGAACCGTCCTGCGGGCCGTGTGCCTGGGCCTCCAGGGCCGCCCGGCGCTCCTCGCGCATCAGCGAGCGGCCGACGGGGTCCAGCTCCCGTATGTCGTCGGGGACCTCGGTGTAGCGGCTGTCGTCGAAGCCCAGCTCCGCGGCCGTACGCATCGGCTCCACCTGGAAGGCTTCGCCGCCTCCCGCGAAGTTCTGCTGCTCCGGGATGATCTGCGAGACCGTGAACTCGTCGCGCTGCACCTGCTGCTCGCCACCGCCACCGTGGGTGATGACGTCGGGGAGCATGACCAGCGAGGTCGTGCCGGCCTGCTCGCCCGAGGGGCGCAGCTGGACGCGGATGCCGTGCCGGTCGGACAGGCGGCCGACCACGAACAGACCCATGCGCTGGGAGATCGCGGCGTCCACGGTCGGCGGGTTGGCCAGCTTGTGGTTGATGTCCGCGAAGTCCTCGGCGGTGAGGCCGATGCCCTTGTCGTGGATCTCGACCATGATGCGGCCGTCCGGGAGACGGGTCGCGGTGACGCGGACCTTGGTCTGCGGCGAGGAGAACGTGGTGGCGTTCTCCAGGAGCTCGGCGAGCAGGTGCACGAGGTCGGTCACGGCGCGGCCGTGGATCTCGGCCTCCGGGACGCCGGACAGCTCGACGCGCTCGTACTGCTCCACCTCGGAGGAGGCGGCGCGCAGCACGTCGACCAGCGGGACCGGCTGGTCCCAGCGGCGTCCGGGCTCCTCGCCGGCGAGGACCAGGAGGTTCTCGCCGTTGCGGCGCATACGGGTCGCGAGGTGGTCCAGCCGGAAGAGGTTCTCCAGCTGGTCCGGGTCGGCCTCGTTGTTCTCCAGGTCGGTGATCAGGGTCAGCTGGCCCTCGATCAGCGACTGGTTGCGGCGCGAGAGGTTGGTGAAGATCGCGTTGATGTTGCCTCGCAGGAGGGCCTGCTCGGCGGCCAGTCGTACGGCCTCGCGGTGGACCTGGTCGAAGGCGCGGGCGACTTCGCCGATCTCGTCCGTGGTGGTGATCGGGATGGCCTGTACGCGGGTGTCGACGCGTCCCGGGTCCGTACGGGACAGCTGGTCGACCAGCATCGGCAGGCGCTGCTCGGCGACATTGAAGGCCGCGTTGCGCAGCTGGCGCATCGAGCGGCTCATCTGGCGGGCCATGAGGCCGGCGAGGATGAACGCGGCGAGCAGGGCCACGACGACGATGGCGCCGTTGATGTAGGCGTCGCGCTGGGCGCTGGAGGCGATGTCGTTGGCGTCGTTGACGGCCCGGTCGACGAGTTCCTTCTCCACCTGGCTGTAGCCGTCGAACTTGAGGGTCGCGGCGGACATCCACGTCGTGGGGGTGATGCCCTGCTGGGCGAGGGCGGCGGGCGTGGCGCCACTGCCGATCGCCTGGATCATCTTGTCCAGGGCCGGCGGGGCCACGAAGGTGCCGCCCGCGGCCTCGGTCCTGCTCTTGGCCTCGGCGAGCTTGGCCTTGCCCGCAGCGGTCTTCTGCTTCATCACCTGGGTGAGCCGGGCGTAGTCCTGCTCGGTGCCGCCGGAGACGTACTCCTGAAGAGCGATCTGCTCGAGGTACGCGTACGAGGTGAAGGAGGTGATCTGCTGGGCGCGGATCTTCTCGTCGCTGCTGGGCTTGATCAGCAGGTGCAGGCCGATGGAGCGTTCCAGCGACTCGGCGCCCTTGGCCAGCGCGATGGCGTACACGGTACGGCCGTAGCTGGTGATGTTGCCGGTACCCAGGCCCAGCTCGTTGGAGAACTCCATGAGCAGGTGCTCGACGGTGACGTAACCCTCTTCGGTCTTCACCGGGTCCATGGCGGTCGTGTAGGCCGCCTTGCGGATCTGCTCCAGCTGCGGTTCGGCCTTCTCCACCAGGCCCAGCCGGCGCTGGAGACCTGCCTTGGCCGGCATTCCGACGACTTCCTGGTGGAAGGCGTCGGCCTTCTGGTCGGTGAGGGCGCGGGCCTTCTTGACCGTCGCGTTGTTCCGGTCGCCCTTGAGGAGCGGGGCGGCGGACACATCGCGCTCGTTGAGCAGCGCCTCGGCGTATTCACCGGCGGACGCCACGATCTTCGCGACCTTCTCGGCGTCGCGGGCTTCCTGCCAGGTGTCGATCGAGCCCTTCACCTGGAAGCCGCCCATGACCAGGCCGACCAGCACGGGTATGAGCAGGATCGCGTTCAGCCTGGTCGGCACGCGCCAGTTGCGCGGAGAGAGACGGCTGCCGCTGGGCGCGACCACCGCCGCCGGCTCGGGGCCGGATTGTGCGGGTACCCCTCCCCGCGGCGGCGGGGTGAAGTTGCCCCGTGCCGACGGCTCGGGACCGTTCTTGCTTCGCCTCACTCGACCAACAACCTCTCGGCGTCGGCACCAACGTTGTGCCGCGGTGTCTCCAGAGCCCAGTACGTCGTTGACTGAGTACGTCTTTGACTAATGGGCAGTTCAGGCATTCCAGCACGTCAAGCGGCGCTCTTCCAAACACTCGGAAGGGAGGATTCCGCTCGCTGGAGGCCCCTGATAAAACGGTCATAAAGAGCGAGCCCCGCCAAAAGGCGGGGCTTTTGTGAGCGCAGCGAGACCGAACGAACGCGACGCGTGGTGATACCACCCGAGATCTCTGTCGAAACGTTATGAACGCCGGAGCCGACCGTGTCAAAGGACACAGTCGGCTCCAGCGTATCTACGACAACTGCCGTATGGCGTCGCCGACTTGCGTGGTATCAGGGGTGTGCTTCGAGTGCTATCGCAGACGGGCCATGAGCGCGTGCTCGACCAGCGTGATCAGCGCCGACTTCGCGTCCGCGCGGTGCCGGGCGTCCGTCGTGATGATCGGCGCGTCCGGACCGATCTGCAGAGCCTCGCGTACCTCTTCGGGGTTGTACGGCTGGTGCCCGTCGAAGCCGTTGAGGGCGATGACGAACGGCAGACCGCTGTTCTCGAAGTAGTCGACCGCGGGGAAGCAGTCGGCGAGACGGCGGGTGTCGACCAGGACCACCGCGCCGATGGCGCCGCGGACCAGGTCGTCCCACATGAACCAGAAGCGGTCCTGGCCGGGCGTGCCGAACAGGTACAGGATCAGGTCCTGGTCGAGCGTGATGCGGCCGAAGTCCATGGCCACCGTGGTGGTGGTCTTGTCCCCGGTGTGGGTGAGGTCGTCGATGCCCGCGGACGCGGACGTCATGACGGCCTCGGTGCGCAGCGGGTTGATCTCGGAGACGGCGCCCACGAACGTGGTCTTGCCCACGCCGAAGCCGCCGGCCACCACGATCTTGGCGGAGGTGGTCGTCCGCCCCCCGCCGTCAGAGCTTGCGAAGTCCACTGAGCACCCTTTCGAGCAGTGTCACGTCCGGTGCACCGCCGTTGTTCTCGTCGCCGCCCGGCTGGTGGATGGCGACAAGTCCGGCCTCGGCGAGGTCCGCGACAAGAATCCGTGCCACACCGAGAGGCATGGACAGGAGCGCCGACACCTCCGCCACCGACTTCACCTCACGGCACAGGTGGCAGATCCGCTGGTGCTCGGGGAGCAGCCCCATCAGCTGGGCCGGGTCGGCCGTCGTGCTGATCAGCGCCTCTATGGCGAGCTGGTAACGCGGCCGGGTCCGGCCGCCGGTCATCGCATACGGACGAACCAACGGCTGGTCGCCCTCGTCCCCGTACGACTGTGCGTACGGATCATGAGAGGCGGTGGGCGGGGTCATGAATCCTCCGGGCGGGACAGCAAGTCGGTCAGTCGTGCCGTCTGACAGGGGCCGGTGGGGGGATTGTGGCGGCCGGACGGTGATTTCGTGAGTTGTGTGGACCGGGGCCGGTCAGTGGAGCAGACTGCCCTGGAGTTCGGCGCGCAGGTCCGGCGTGAGCACCGCACCCGCACGGTCGACCAGGAGTGCCATCTCGTAGCCGACGAGGCCGATGTCGCACTCCGGGTGGGAGAGGACCGCGAGCGACGAGCCGTCCGAGACGGACATCAGGAAGAGGAAACCGCGCTCCATCTCGACGACCGTCTGGGCCACCGTGCCGCCCTCGAAGATCCGGGACGCCCCGGCCGTGAGCGAGGTGAGCCCCGACGCGACGGCCGCGAGCTGGTCTGCGCGGTCGCGCGGGAAGCCTTCGGACATGGCCAGAAGGAGTCCGTCGGCGGACACGACGACGGTGTGGGACACCCCGGGGGTGTTGTCCACGAAGTTGGTGATCAACCAGTTCAGATTCTGTGCGGCCTGGCTCATCGGGCTCAACTAACGCTCCTGCTGGTGAGTGGGGCTGGGGAAGCTGCCGGTCTGGCCGGTACCGGCCTGGCGACCCTGCTGGATGCCCCGACGGAGATTGGTCAGCCGGCCGCGTACGTCATCGGGCGCACGCGAGACCTGCGGACCTGCTTGGTGCTGTTGCTGCTGAGCCGTACCCGCGACGAGGTTCGCGCGGGGGACCCGACGCGGCAGGCCGGAGGTGGTGACCCCGCCCGCCGACGGCTGACGGACGCGTTCGGCCTGCTTGACGAGATCGTCGTTCGGCGTGCTGCGCCAGGAGGAGGCGGCCGGCGTGGGGGCCGGACGCTGGGGGGCCGCAGGTGACTGCGGCTGCTGCTGGGGGGCCTGCGCCGAGCCGTTGCTCTGCTGCTGGCCCTGCTGGCCCTGCTGACCGTGGAACCAGTTGGTCTCCAGCGTGTCGTACAGCGGCGTACGCCCGTCGCCGGGACCCGCCGCCGGCGGCAGCGCCTCGGGCTGCTGCGGACGCGCGGGACGCTGCGGGGCCGGCGGCCGGGGGACACCGAAGTCGGCGGGGCCACCGGCCTGCGGCCGCTCGAACTGGCCCGTGGACGAGGAGTCCTGGCGGTTGCCCTGGCCCGGCGCCGGGTACTGACCCGTGCCGGACGCGTCGTAGCCCGGCGTCGCGTACTGACCCGTGCCGGAACCGTCGTAGCCCGGCGTCGCGAACTGGCCGGTGGCCGACGGGTCCTGGGAGCCGCCGTAGGCCGGCGGCTGTCCGGTGGGCGACGCGTCCTGGGGGCGGCCCTGAGCCGGGAACCGGTTCGTGGGTGCCGCCTGGTTGCCGGTGCCGAACATGTCCGGGCGGCCGAACTGCCCGTTGCCGCCCTGCGGCGCCTCCGCGCCGGGGCGCGTGGTGTCGAAGTCGGGACGGGCGAACTCAGAAGTGGCGCCGGGTCCCTGGCGGTCGTCGATCCGGGGGATCTCCGAGGTCGCGCCGGGTCCCTGGCGGTCGTCGACGCGCGGCAGCCGGGAGGTGGCGGACAGCGCGTCCGGCTCCTCGTGGCCGCGGGGGGCGTCGAGCGAGGCGCGCGGCACCGGCGGCTGCGCGTTCTCGTCGCTCCAGCTGGGCGTGCGCGGCTGGGCGCTGCCGCCGGGCAGTTCGGCCCGCGGGCCACCGCGACCCGGCAGCTGCGGCCTGCGGCGACGGGACTCCTTGGGCTGCTGCTGAGGCTGCTGGGGCTGCTGCGGGGGTGCGGCCGCGGGGGTGCTGTCGCCGAAGCCGCCGCCCCGGCGCGTGCCGGAACCGCCGTCGCCGAAGCCGCCCTGACGGGTGGCCGCCGGGCCCTCGTTGAAGGCCTGCGCCGCCTGGAGGCCCTGCGGGGCGCCCGGCGCGTTCTGCCCGAAGGCACCGGCACCCGCACCGGCACCCGCGGGGGCCGGCCGGCCCTGCTGCGGTGCCGCCGGACCCTGCTGCGGACCCCGGGCTCCGCCCGGCGCGCCGGGACGTCCGCCCTGGTTGCTGCCGGGCAGTGCGGCACGCGGGCCCTGACCGGCACCCACCTGTCCGCGCTGCGGAGCCGCACCGATACGGCCGGCGTTGCCCGCGGGGGCACCGGCGCCGAGGCTCGGACTGCCCGACTGACCGCCGCGACGGGCCGCGGCCACACCGGCCGAGGCCTGTGCGGCAGCCGGGCCGCCGATGCCGGGAGCGCCCTGGCCCGGCTTGCCCGGAACCTTCTTGCCGCCCTGGGCGACATCGACGGGAAGCATGACGAGCGCGGTCGTACCGCCCGAGTCGGACGGACGCAGCTGGATGCGGATGCCGTGGCGCTGCGACAGACGGCCGACCACGAACAGACCCATGCGGCGGGAGACCGACACGTCCACGGTGGGCGGCGCCGCGAGCCGCTCGTTGATCGCCGCGAGGTCCTCGGGGGAGAGGCCGATGCCGGTGTCGTGGATCTCGATCAGAACGCGGCCGTCGGGCAGCGCGTGACCGGTGACCTTGACCTTGGTCTGCGGGGAGGAGAACGACGTCGCGTTCTCGAGCAGCTCGGCGAGCAGGTGCACGAGGTCGTTGACGACCCGGCCCGCGACCTCGGTGGTCGGGACCGAGGACAGCTCGATGCGCTCGTACTGCTCCACCTCGGAGGCGGCGGCGCGGAGCACGTCGACCAGCGGGACCGGGCGGGTCCAGCGGCGGCCGGGCTCTTCACCGGCGAGCACGAGGAGGTTCTCACCGTTACGGCGCATGCGGGTCGCGAGGTGGTCGAGCTTGAACAGGGAGGACAGCTGGTCCGGGTCGGCCTCGCGGGACTCCAGTTCGGAGATGAGCGAGAGCTGACGCTGGATGAGGCCCTGGGAGCGGCGCGAGAGGTTGGTGAACATCGCGTTGACGTTGCCTCGCAGCAGGGCCTGCTCGGCGGCGAGTCGTACGGCCTCGCGGTGCACGTCGTCGAAGGCCGCGGCCACCTGGCCGATCTCGTCCTTGGAGTGCACACCGACCGACTCCACGGACGTGTCGACGTCCTGCGGGTCGGACTCGGACAGCTGCCTGACCAGCTCGGGCAGGCGGTCCTGGGCGACCTTGGTCGCGGTGTCCTGGAGCCGGCGCAGCGAGCGGATCATGGAGCGGGCCACGACGAAGGCGCCGACGAGCGAGACGCCGAGGACGATGAGGATCAGCGCACCCGAGATGATCGCTTCCTGCTCGGACTGGTTGCGCAGCTCGCGGGCCTTCTGCTCCATCTGGTTGAGCAGGGTGAGCTCGATCTTCGACATCTGCTCGAGCTTGGCCGAGTCGTCGTCGACCCAGTCCTTGTACGAGCGCTTGTTCTGCTGGCGGATGCCGTTCTTGTCGCTCAGCGCGCGCTTCGCGTACTCGTCGGCGGCCTCGATGGTCGGGTTGCCGCTGTCGATGGGCTTCGTCAGATCTTCGTAGCCGTCGCCGTAGATGCTGTTGAAGCTCGATATCTCGGATTCCTGGCTGTCCAGGGCCGAGAGCGCGTACTGGCGGTCGTTCTCGGAGAGCTTGCCGAAGGTGTTGTTGCTCGCGGGCAGCGACGCCGCGATGACCGCGCGCTGCACGGACGCGTACTCCTTGGCGGTCGAGAAGGCCGCCAGGGCGCGCGTGCGCTGGATCATCTCCGGGTTGCTGGTCGCCTCGGCCATGTCCTGCGAGAGGCCGAGCAGCTGGGTGATGAGGCGGTGGTAGCCCTCGACCGTCTGCGTGGCGTTCTCGGAGTCCTTGTAGGCGACGTTGCGGATGCTGCTCAGGTTGCTCAGCTCACCGGCCAGACCCACGACGCTGTCGCGGACGCCGGAGAGCTGGCCGTTGCCGCTGGCGTCGTCGATCTCCTGGGTGCCCGAGAGGAAGGCGGAGCGCGCGCGGTCCGTCTTCTGGCGGACGCCCTTGACCGTGAAGTCGGTGGCCGTGGCGCCGTGCGCCAGCGGACCTGCCGACTGGTCGCGCTCGTCCTGGAGCGCGGCGGCGAGCTCGGTCGCCTGCTTGGTCATGTCGGTCAGCAGCTTCATGTTGTCGAGCTGCTGGATCTCGTCCATGGAGTCGCTGATGCGCAGCGCGCCGAGCGAGGTCGCGGCGACCACGGGGAGCGCGAGCAGCGAGACCAGACGCGTGGAGATGCGCCAGTTGCGCAGAGCTACGCGCGAGCCGCTGCTGGGGCCGCTGCTCGTCGGCTTCGCGGGTGGAGTGGGGGCCTTGGGCGCACCGGTGCGCCCACCGCTCTTGCCGGCCTCACCCGGTCCCGGGTTCTGGGCGTGCTGGGGCGAGGAACCGCGGTCGGTCCCGCCGTGCGGCTCCGGCTCCGCCGAAGCGCTGCCATCCCTCTTGAAACGTCCCTGCACTAGCGTCGCAACCTCTGGACCAGGCGTCCCTCCGCGTGAACGGCGGGACGGTGTCGGCGTCGTGGGAGTGCCCTCAATGCGCACCCATGGTGGTCGTGAGTGACCGGCGCTGGGCTCCCCCTTCCCGCCGCCACTGGCGCTGCGTTGCGCCCCTGCGCGCCGGATCTCGATCCCGCGGCGGTCCGTGGAATTCCAGCACAGTGCCGGATCTCCAACAAGGCCCATGGGCGAGCCCGTGACGACCGTGACCCCTTGTGAGGGGAGCGTCACGAGACGTAGAAAGTGGACTTATATATATCGGGCATAAGCGGGCGAGTCATCGAGGTGCGCAGGGTGTCCCAGTCGCCATGATCAGGAGCGGAATGCGCGCTTCAGTGGGGCAATGTCCGTTTCGTCGCGAGGAGTTGGCGGTCCGGATTGACCCTTTTGCCCAGTAGTCAGTGAGCAAACTCACACGGGGATCATGACCTCTTCACGCCTTCGCCAGGGAATTGAATGTTTAGCCTGACGCTTTACAGGGATGGCGAATCCGACAACCTGCGCTTCTGCGGCGGTCCTTGGACCCTGCCCGGCGCCCGTACCGACGAGGTCACGAACTCCAGTGAAGACGACGACGATGTTCCGCAACATAGCCAACCCGCGACGCACCACGCTGGCGCACCTCACCGACGCCGACGAGCTGCACACGCCGGACCAGCCGGAACACTCCGTCGATCTTCCCACCCAGACCGCCAATCCCCGACGCACCATCCTGATGGAGGCCCCCGTCACGGCTTCCGTCGCGGAGTAGTACGCGCACCGGGCGCCGCCCGCTCAAGGTGTTCCCTGTGAATGGGCGGGCGTGATCGCGCACGGCTCCGAGGGCGCCCGCCGGTAATGCGCGAGCCTGCCGCCCCCACCGCGTTAGCCTGGAGCGTCAGACTCCAGCCAGCTCAGTGAGGGGCGCAAGGATCCCGTGCGCATCGCCAGATTCTCCATCGACGGCAACGTCGCTTTCGGCGCGGTCGAGGGCGACAAGCCGGACGAGCTCGTCCTCGACATCATCAAGGGCATCCCGTTCGCGGACTTCGAGCTCTCCGGTACGAAGGTTCCCCTCAACAAGGTGCGCCTGCTGCCGCCCGTGCTCCCCAACAAGGTCGTGGCCTTCGGCCGCAACTACGCGGAGCACGCCAAGGAGCTGGGCAACGAGGTGCCCGACGCCCCGTTCGCCTTCTTCAAGCCGTCGACCTCGGTGATCGGCCCCGGCGACCCGATCCAGTACCCGTCCTTCTCGAACGAGCTGCACCACGAGGCCGAGCTGGCGGTGGTCATCGGCCGCATGTGCCGCGAGGTACCGCGTGAGCGCGTCAAGGACGTCATCCTCGGCTACACCTGCGCCAACGACATCACCGCGCGTGACGTCCAGAAGCGCGAGAAGCAGTGGGCCCGGGCCAAGGGCTTCGACAGCTCCTGCCCGCTCGGCCCCTGGGTGGAGACGGACCTCGACCCGAGCGACGTCACCATCCAGCTCACGGTCAACGGGCAACAGCGGCAGCTCGGCCGCACCAGCGAGATGATCCACTCGATCGAGGATCTGATCGTCAACATCACCGAGGCCATGACGCTGCTCCCCGGCGACGTGATCCTCACGGGCACCCCGGCTGGGGTCGGCCCCCTCAACGTCGGCGACGAGGTCGCCGTCACCATCGAAGGCATCGGCACTCTCACCAACAAGGTGATCAAGCGTGGCTAACGCGAACTCCCCCAAGTCCTCGACTCCGCTCGGAGAGGGGGTGCCCCCACGCGTACGTTTCTGTCCCTCCCCGACCGGCAACCCCCACGTGGGCCTGGTCCGTACGGCCCTGTTCAACTGGGCGTTCGCCCGCCACACCGGCGGCACCTTCGTCTTCCGCATCGAGGACACCGACGCGGCCCGTGACTCCGAGGAGTCGTACGAGCAGCTTCTGGACTCGCTGCGCTGGCTGGGCTTCGACTGGGACGAGGGCCCCGGCGTCGGCGGCCCGCACGCGCCGTACCGCCAGTCGCAGCGGATGGACCTCTACAAGGACGTCGCCCAGAAGCTCCTCGACGGCGGCTACGCGTACCACTGCTACTGCTCGACGGAGGAGCTGGACACCCGCCGCGACGCCGCCCGCGCCGCCGGCAAGCCGTCCGGCTACGACGGACACTGCCGGGAGCTGTCGGCCGAGCAGAAGGCCGCCTACGAGGCCGAGGGCCGCACGCCCATCGTCCGGTTCCGGATGCCCGACGAGCCGATCACCTTCACGGACCTGGTCCGCGGCGACATCACGTACCTCCCGGAGAACGTCCCGGACTACGGGATCGTACGAGCCAACGGCGCGCCCCTGTACACGCTGGTCAACCCGGTCGACGACGCGCTGATGGAGATCACCCACGTCCTGCGCGGCGAGGACCTGCTCTCCTCCACTCCCCGCCAGGTCGCCCTCTACCGGGCGCTGATCGAGCTGGGCATCGCGAAGTCCGTGCCGGAGTTCGGCCACCTGCCGTACGTCATGGGCGAGGGCAACAAGAAGCTCTCCAAGCGTGACCCGCAGGCCTCGCTGAACCTCTACCGGGAGCGCGGCTTCCTCCCGGAGGGCCTGCTCAACTACCTCTCTCTCCTTGGCTGGTCGCTCTCGGCGGACCGCGACATCTTCACGATCGACGAGATGGTCGCCGCCTTCGACGTCAAGGACGTGAACCCCAACCCGGCCCGCTTCGACCTGAAGAAGTGCGAGGCGATCAACGCCGACCACATCCGGCTGCTCGATGTGAAGGACTTCACCGAGCGCTGCCGGCCGTGGCTGAAGGCCCCGTTCGCCAACTGGGCGCCCGAGGACTTCGACGAGGCGAAGTGGCAGGTCATCGCGCCGTACGCGCAGTCCCGCCTCAAGGTCCTCTCCGAGATCACCGACAACGTCGACTTCCTGTTCCTGCCGGAGCCGGTCTTCGACGAGGCGTCCTGGACGAAGGCCATGAAGGAGGGCTCGGACGCACTGCTGCGCACGGCCCGGGAGAAGCTGGAGGCGGCCGACTGGACGTCTCCGGAGTCCCTGAAGGAAGCCGTCCTGGCGGCGGGCGAGGAGCACGGCCTCAAGCTCGGCAAGGCGCAGGCCCCGGTCCGCGTCGCCGTCACCGGCCGCACGGTCGGCCTGCCGCTCTTCGAGTCCCTGGAGATCCTGGGCAAGGAGAAGACGCTGGCCCGCGTCGACGCGGCACTGGCGAAGCTGACGGCGTAGCCGCACAGCGCAGGCACGAAGGGGGCGGCGTCCGGTCCGGACGCCGCCCCCTTCGTATGCTCCGAGCCGTCATCCGGAGTTCCCCCCTCCAGCGAACTGCCGCTCCTGGAGCGGTGACCCGTTCACGAAGGCTTGCCTCAGCGGGGCCGCGGCGCTGTCGTGCGCCGTGCCGGCCGGGCCCGCGTCGCCACCGGCGCGCCCCGCACGCCCAGCGCCACCCAGGCCGTCAACACCTGGCTGTACCGGTCCTGCGGCGCCTTTGGACCCGCCGGCGTCCACGACCGCGCCACGAACCGTCCCCTCACGGTCCCGGCCGGCCGGGACCGCCTCGCCGACGGCTGTCTGATCCGCGAGAACCGCGGCACGCACGAACCACTGCTCACCGACTTCCCCACGGGTACGGCGACCACGCGGACGGCGACCGTGCTGCGCACCGCCGACCAGGACGACGCCCAGGGCCCCGGCCTGACCCTGACCGGCACGACTGCCGTCAACCGGCCGACGCGGCGCCCACCCCCGGGTTACCGTCGGCTCATGGACATCAGCGCCGTGGTCTGGGACATCGACGACACGATCTTCGACTACGGCGCCGCGGACCGAGCCGGGATGCGCGAACATCTGGCGGCCGAGGGCCTGCTCGACGGATACGAGTCCGTCGAGCAGGCCCTGGCACGCTGGCGGGAGGTCACCGACCAGCAGTGGCTGAGGTTCTCGGCGGGAGAGACCGACTGGGAGGGCCAGCGCCGCGAACGCGTCCGGGTGTTCCTCGGGCAGCCGCTGACCGACACCGAGGCCGACGACTGGTTCCAGCGCTACGTCGCGTACTACGAGGCCGCCTGGGCCCTCTTCCCGGACGTACTGCCCGTCCTGGACGCCCTCGCCGCCAGTCACCGGCACGCGGTCCTGTCCAACTCGAGCCTCCACGTCCAGGACCGCAAGCTCCGGGTCCTCGGCGTGCACCACCGCTTCGAAGCCGTCCTGTGCGCGGCCGAGCTCGGCGTCTCCAAGCCCGCCGCGGAGGCCTTCCACGCGGCCTGCGACGCGCTCGGGCTGCCGCCGCACCAGGTCGCGTACGTCGGGGACCACCCGGAGATCGACGGCCGCGGCGCCGCCGAGGCCGGACTGCTCTCCGTCTGGATCGACCGCGACGGCGCTCACACCGCCACCGCCGTCGCGTCCACCGGCCCGCACCGGATCGCGTCGCTGGCCGAACTCCCCGCCGTCCTCGGCGCGGATACCCGTTTTGGAGTGCCGTCCACCTTCGGGTAATGTTCTTTCTGCGCCGCCGGGGAGCGGGCCGAAAGGCCGGAAACCGGAGGCGCAAGCTAAAACAAGATCCCCGCAAGGGATTGCGTTTCAGTGGCCTATGGTGTAATTGGCAGCACGACGGTTTCTGGTTCCGTTAGTCTAGGTTCGAGTCCTGGTAGGCCAGCTCGCAGAGCTTATCTGCATCGCAGAGAACCAACTCTGCAAGGCCCCCGTTGTGTAGCGGCCTAGCACGCCGCCCTCTCAAGGCGGTAGCGCCGGTTCGAATCCGGTCGGGGGTACAGATCCTTCCCAGGGGGGCAGTCCGGGTCGCACCCGCTGACTCTCATGCAGGATCGCTAGGGCCCCCGTTGTGTAGCGGCCTAGCACGCCGCCCTCTCAAGGCGGTAGCGCCGGTTCGAATCCGGTCGGGGGTACTCGGTGGTCTAGACCACCATTGGGCTATGGTGTAATTGGCAACACGACGGTTTCTGGTTCCGTTGTTCTAGGTTCGAGTCCTGGTAGCCCAGCTGGATCACTCGTGGTCCTTGCCCCCGTTGTGTAGCGGCCTAGCACGCCGCCCTCTCAAGGCGGTAGCGCCGGTTCGAATCCGGTCGGGGGTACGTGAGGCGAAGGCCCTCCACTTCGGTGGGGGGCCTTCGCCGTTCCCGCTCACTCGATGCCGTACCGCCGCGCCGACTCCTCCTCCTGCGCCAGCCGGTGCAACGCGCGCAGCACCGGTTCGAAGAGGATCGCCGCCGCGACCGCGGTCTCGACCTTCTCGGCCTCCGACGGATGGGTCTCCACGAAGTCCAGGTCCCGGACGGCCGCCTGATGCATCAACTGGGCGTACGGCGCCATCAGTTCGGCGTCCCAGGCGTAGCCGAGCCGCCTGAGTGTGGCCACGGCCACGACCAGCGAACGATGCGCGGGAGAGATGCTGCTCAGGTTCTGGGCGGTCGTCCAGTCCAGCGTCCGCAGGAGCTGATCCACCTCGTGCTGCGCGGCCCGGACGTTCTCGTCCTCCTCGTCCGGCTCCGGAACCTGCGGCAGCGCCCACAGGGCCGCTCCCAGCCGGATCGTGCGGCCGAGGGAGTCGTCGTCGACGTGCCCCAGGACCTCCCGGGCCGTCGCCACCGGGACCCGGCCGACCTGAATCAGCGCCCGGACCAGGCGCAGCCGGCGCAGATGGCCCTCGTCGTACTCGGCGGTGGTCGCGCTGATGCGCCGGCCCGGCGCCAACAGGCCTTCGCGCAGGTAGTACTTGATCGTCGCGAGGGGTACACCGCTCCGCTCGCTCAACTCGGCCAGCCGCATCTCTTGCGCCCTTCCTTGGTTAGCGTCACTATCCAAGCACGGGGCCTTGGATAGTGCCCTTCACCAACACAGGGGGCCGCCATGTTCGCCAAGCCCGTCGCGGGCCGCACCACCGCAGCCGCCGAGGGGGACGTGGTCGTGCTGCTGATCGGCATGCGCATCAACCACCTCTGGGCCGTGCACCAGTGGCTGCCGGTCTTCCTCGCGATGCCGCGCATGCTGCGCGAGCTGACGCGGGACCGGAGCCGCGGACTGCTCGGCCATGTGCTGCTGACGGCCTCACCGCGGACCTACTACGTGGTCCAGTACTGGGAGTCCAAAGAGAAGCTCTACGCGTACGCGACGTCACCCGACATGTTCCACCACCGGGCCTGGGCGATCATCAACCGCAAGGAGCGCGCGGGAAAGGCGCGCGGGCACGTGGGGCTGTGGCACGAGACGTATGTCGCGCCCGAGGGGTCGTACGAGTCGATCTACGCGGACATGCCGCCCTTCGGGCTTGCGGCCGCGCACGGGGTGCTGCCCGTCGAGAAGCGGGGGCGGCGGGCGAAGGACCGGTTCGCGCACCGGTCCGCCTGAGGGGGATGCCGGGGGAGGGCCTGCCGCGGCGTTGAGGCGGGCCCGCCCCCGATGACGTACTCGATCGCTCAGGTCAGCCCGTGCGGCGCAGGGCCTCGGACAGGCGCCCGGCGGCGTCGATGACCGCCTGGGCGTGCATACGGCCCGGGTGGCGGGTCAGACGCTCGATGGGGCCGGAGACGGACACGGCGGCCACCACCCGGTTGGAAGGGCCGCGTACGGGGGCGGAGACGGACGCGACACCCGGCTCGCGCTCGCCGATCGACTGGGCCCAGCCCCGGCGCCGTACGCCCGACAGGGCCGTCGCCGTGAAGCGGGCGCCCTGGAGGCCGCGGTGCAGGCGCTCCGGCTCCTCCCAGGCCATCAGGATCTGCGCCGAGGAACCGGCCTTCATGGTGAGCGTGGAGCCGACCGGGACCGTGTCCCTGAGGCCCGACAGGCGCTCGGCCGCGGCGACGCAGATCCGCATGTCGCCCTGGCGGCGATAGAGCTGCGCGCTCTCGCCCGTGACGTCCCGGAGGTGGGTGAGCACCGGGCCCGCCGTCGCCAGCAGACGGTCCTCGCCCGCCGCCGCGGCCAGCTCTGCCAGCCGGGGCCCGAGAATGAAACGGCCCTGCATGTCACGCGCCACCATGCGGTGGTGTTCAAGTGCCACGGCCAGGCGATGTGCCGTGGGCCGTGCCAGTCCGGTCGCTGCCACCAGTCCCGCGAGGGTGGCCGGGCCGGACTCCAGGGCGCTCAGGACAAGGGCCGCCTTGTCCAGCACGCCGACGCCGCTACTGTTGTCCATGCAACGATACTCGCGTCTCACTCTGTGAAACGCAAGTTCAATTTCGCGTGGAACACGCCACCCTGGTAGATACAGCGGCCCGCAGACCAACGGGCCCGGCGGCGGACGCGCGGTACGAGGGGTACGAGCGTTGCCGCCCCGAAGATCTCTAGTTGGGCCGGCGCCGACACAGGCCGGCCGGAGGGAAAGCGATGGGTAGGACACTCGCGGAGAAGGTCTGGGACGACCATGTCGTCCGGCGCGCCGAGGGCGAGCCCGACCTCCTCTTCATCGATCTGCACCTGCTGCACGAGGTGACCAGTCCGCAGGCCTTCGACGGTCTGCGCCAGGCGGGGCGTCCGGTGCGCCGTCTCGACCTCACCATCGCCACCGAGGATCACAACACCCCGACCCTCGACATCGACAAGCCCATCGCGGACCCGGTCTCCCGGGCCCAGCTGGAGACGCTGCGCAAGAACTGCGCCGAGTTCGGCGTGCGCCTGCACTCGCTCGGCGACGTCGAGCAGGGCGTCGTGCACGTCGTCGGCCCGCAGCTGGGCCTGACCCAGCCCGGCACCACGGTCGTCTGCGGCGACTCCCACACCTCCACGCACGGCGCCTTCGGCGCGCTGGCGTTCGGCATCGGCACCTCGCAGGTCGAGCACGTGCTGGCCACCCAGACGCTGCCGCTGGCCCGCCCCAAGACCATGGCCATCACCGTCGACGGCGAGCTGCCCGACGGCGTCACCGCCAAGGACCTGATCCTGGCGATCATCGCCAGGATCGGTACCGGCGGCGGCCAGGGCTACATCCTGGAATACCGCGGCTCCGCCATCGAGAAGCTCTCGATGGAGGCCCGGATGACCATCTGCAACATGTCGATCGAGGCCGGCGCCCGCGCGGGCATGATCGCCCCCGACGAGACCACCTTCGCGTACCTCAAGGGCCGTGCCCACGCGCCCGAGGGCGAGGAGTGGGACGCCGCCGTCGCGTACTGGAAGACCCTGAAGTCGGACGAGGACGCGGAATTCGACGCCGAGGTCGTCATCGCCGCCGCCGCGCTGTCGCCGTTCGTCACCTGGGGCACCAACCCCGGCCAGGGCGCGCCGCTTTCGGCGTCCGTCCCCGACCCCGCTTCGTACGAGGACGCTTCGGAGCGCTTCGCCGCCGAAAAGGCCCTGGAATACATGGGGTTGACCGCCGGGCAGCCGCTGCGCGACATCAAGGTCGACACCGTCTTCGTAGGTTCGTGCACCAACGGCCGCATCGAGGACCTGCGTGCGGCCGCCGCGATCGTCGAGGGCCGCAAAGTCGCCGACGGCGTACGGATGCTGATCGTCCCCGGCTCGGCGCGGGTCGGTCTCCAGGCCGTCTCCGAGGGCCTGGACGTGGTCTTCAAGGAGGCCGGCGCCGAATGGCGGCACGCGGGCTGCTCGATGTGTCTGGGCATGAACCCCGACCAGCTGGCCCCCGGTGAGCGCTCCGCGTCCACCTCCAACCGCAACTTCGAAGGCAGGCAGGGCAAGGGCGGCCGTACGCACCTGGTGTCGCCGCAGGTCGCCGCCGCCACCGCCGTGCTCGGCCACCTGGCCTCCCCGGCCGACCTGGCCGACGAGAACGCCGCCCGTACGCCCGCTGGAGTCTGAGAAGCCATGGAAGCATTCACCACGCACACCGGCCGGGCCGTCCCGCTGCGCCGCAGCAACGTCGACACCGACCAGATCATCCCCGCCCACTGGCTCAAGAAGGTCACCAGGGACGGTTTCGAGGACGGGCTGTTCGAGGCCTGGCGCAAGGACGAGTCCTTCATCCTCAACCGGCCCGAGCGCACGGGTGCCACGGTCCTGGTCGCCGGCCCCGACTTCGGTACGGGTTCCTCGCGCGAGCACGCCGTGTGGGCGCTCCAGAACTACGGCTTCAAGGCCGTCATCTCCTCGCGCTTCGCCGACATCTTCCGCGGCAACTCGCTCAAGAACGGCCTGCTCACAGTGGTTCTGGAGCAGAAGATCGTGGACGCGCTGTGGGAACTCACCGAAAAGGACCCGCAGGCCGAGGTCACGGTCGACCTGGAGGCCCGTGAGGTGCGCGCCGAGGGCATCACGGCGGCCTTCGAGCTCGACGAGAACGCCCGTTGGCGGCTGCTGAACGGCCTGGACGACATCTCCATCACCCTCCAGAACGAGGGCGACATCGCGACGTACGAGGCCAAGCGGCCGTCGCACAAGCCGCGGACGCTCCAGGTCTGATCCCCGGGCCGTCGGAAGGCCCGTCGACGGGCCTTCCGACGACTGGTTTCGGCCACCCGCAACCCCTGTCTGTACCCCCAATCGTGGACGGTTGGGGGTACAGCCATGTCTGCGTCCGAACCGCCCCGCACGCCTCGATCGGGCTGCCAACTTCCCACGTTACAAGGGGTGTTGGCCGGGTACCCGAGTCTTGACATCGCGGCTTCGGCAGGTGCCCGGAAGGCCGTTTGAGGCGGTAGTTGCCCCCTGCGCAGGCGACAACTCGCCCCAGATGGCACAATCTGTGCATGGAACACGACGGCCAACTCGAGCTCTATACGGCAGTCGCGGCCCAACTCAAGGAAGCGCACACAACAGTGCGCGCACTGCAAGTCCCGGAGGGCGTACGGATGGCGCTGACCCGGAAGCTGCTGGTCATTACGGCCGTGGCCAAACACGATCTCGCCGATGCGACAAGGCGTCTGGAGCGGTTCATGACCGACCTCGACGAGGGTCGAATCCCCGAAGAGGAACGCTGAACAAGTCCGAGACTGCCGAGTTCGTTGCGGCACAAGGGTGATTAGCCCGTTTCGTGTTTGATTTGCGGTATATATCTGCCTAACGTGCGAAAACGCTTGAACACTTACGTTCTGGCAAGGTCTCCGAAGGGGAAGACGTGAACAAGGCGCAGCTCGTAGAAGCGATCGCGGACAAGGTCGGCGGCCGTCAGCAGGCCGCCGACGCGGTCGACGCCGTACTGGACGCCATCGTCCGCGCGGTGGTCGGCGGGGACCGGGTTTCGGTCACCGGCTTCGGTTCCTTCGAGAAGGTGGACCGTCCGGCCCGCTACGCCCGCAACCCGCAGACCGGGGAGCGCGTTCGGGTCAAGAAGACCTCCGTGCCGCGCTTCCGCGCCGGCCAGGGCTTCAAGGACCTGGTGAGCGGGTCGAAGAAGCTCCCGCGCGGTGGTGAGGTCTCGGTCAAGAAGGCGCCCAAGGGCAGCCTGACCGGCGCCGCTTCGGCCACGGTCAAGAAGGCCGCGGCCAAGAAGACCACCGCCAAGAAGGCGACGGCGGCCGCGAAGAAGACCACCGCCAAGAAGACCACGGCCAAGAAGGCCGCGCCCGCCGCCAAGAAGACCACGGCGACGGCGAAGAAGACGACCGCCAAGAAGACCACGGCGGGCGCCAAGAAGGCCGCGGCCAAGAAGACCACCGCCAAGAAGGCGACGGCCAAGAAGGCCCCGGCGAAGAAGGCGACGGCCAAGAAGGCCCCCGCCAAGAAGTCGACAGCGCGCAAGACCACCGCCAAGAAGGCCACCGCCCGCTAGACAGCAAGGCAGGCAAGGGCACAGGGCACTCACGCGCCGGGCCGGGCTCCCCTCGGGAGCCCGGCCCGCGGCGTGTCCGGGGACGTTCAGAACGTCTGCAGGGTCACCAGGGTGATGCGCCGGGCGTCGCCCTCGCCGTCCACCTCGATCCGCACGCGCTGCCCCGGGCGCAGCAGCCGCAGCCCGCCCGCGTCGAACGCGGGGCCGTCGAAGGGCAGGGGGGTGCCGTCGTCGAGCAGCACCTGGCCGCTGCGGGTCTCGGAGTCGTACGTGTACGCGGTCGCCTGCATGGTGGCAGCCTATCGATCCCCCTGGGGGCCCGGGATCAGCAGCCGGGCCGCCGCCGCTGCCGTGCGCGGGCCCACCCCCAGTGCCAGCGCCGCGCGCAGGTCGGCGCCGGTGTCCACGTCCTGGCGTACGGAGTTCACCCCGCCCAGACCGAGTTCCACGGCCCCCGAGGCGCGATGACGGGCCCGGGAATCGGTACCGAAAGCGGGGAGCAATTCGCGACCCGGAGCGGCGGCCAGCAAAGTCGTACCGATTGCGGCGGCATCCGGGAGGAAAGCGCGCGGGAATTCGACGGCCGCTTCCAGTACCCGGGCCAATTCCGCGGGGCGCAGCGCGGGCAGATCGGCGTTCAGGGCCGCGACGCCGCTGTCGGGGCGCCCGGAGCGTACGACCGCGGCCGCGTGCGCCAGCGCGGCGTTCAGCCCGCCCGCCGGTTCGTCGGCGACGATCCTGGCCCCGAGCGCGGCCAGCTCGCGTCCGGCGACCGGATCGCCCGTGACGACCGCCACATCGCGGACCGCGGCGCTGGCGAGCGCGGCCGCCACGGTGTCCTGCGCGAAGGCGAGGGCGAGTCCGGGGCGCAGTCCGTCCCCGGCGGTGTCCGCAAGCCTGCTCTTGGCCCGCGCCAGGGCTTTGAGGGGTACGACCAAGGTCCACTGCACGAGCGCTCCGTCCCTCCCTTGTCGCGCCCATTGTGACCCGGCCCCCATGGGGCGCACGGTGCCGGGGCGTACGGTGTTCTCGACAGACAGGCGGCCTGGGGCGACACTTGTGCGGCCCCCCAGGCCCTAGAGGAAGGTGTCCGCGTGCCCCGCCGCAGAATCAGCTTCTGGTACCGCTTCGCAGCGGTCCTCTGCAAACCGCCACTGGTGGTTCTGATCAAGCGGGACTGGCGCGGAATGGAGAACATTCCGGTCGAGGGCGGATTTATCACCGCGGTCAACCACAATTCCCACGTCGACCCCTTCGCGTATGCCCACTATCAGTACAACACCGGGCGGGTTCCGCGATTCCTGGCGAAGGCCGGGCTTTTCAAGAAGGGATTCGTGGGGGCCGCGATGCGGGGCACCGGGCAGATCCCCGTGTACCGCGAGAGCACCGATGCGCTGAGCGCCTTCCGGGCCGCGATCGACGCCGTGGAGCGCGGCGAATGCGTCGCCTTCTACCCCGAGGGCACCCTCACCCGCGACCCCGACGGCTGGCCGATGACCGGCAAGACCGGTGCCGCCCGCGTCGCTCTGCAGACCAAGTGCCCGGTGATTCCGGTCGCCCAGTGGGGCGCCAACGAGTTGCTGCCGCCGTATGCCAAGAAGCCCAACCTCCTTCCGCGCAAGACCCACCGCGTGCTCGCGGGCCCGCCGGTGGACCTCACGCGCTTCTACGACCGGGAGATGAGCCCGGACCTCCTGAAGGAGGCGACCGAGGTCATCATGGCGGCCGTCACCGCGCAGCTCGAGGAGATCCGCGGCGAGAAGGCGCCCGAGAGGCCCTACGACCCGCGCCAGGTGCGCATCGAACAGCGCCGGCGGACCGCGGCCTACGAAAGAGCGCAGGCGCAGCAGAAAGCGCAACAGAGGGCACAGCAGGAAGAGGAGCAGAGCACGTGAGCACGCCGGTCAAGGCAGCCGTCTTCGGGACCGGATCGTGGGGTACGGCCTTCGGCATGGTGCTCGCCGACGCGGGCTGCGACGTCACCCTGTGGGCGCGCCGCGCCGAACTCGCCGACGCGGTCAACTCCACGCGTACGAACCCGGACTACCTGCCGGGCGTCGAACTCCCGGAGAACCTGCGGGCCACCACCGACCCCGCCGAGGCCGCGCGCGCCGCCGACTTCACCGTGCTCGCCGTCCCCTCGCAGACCCTGCGCGGGAACCTCGCCGAATGGGTGCCGCTGCTCGCACCCGACACGGTCCTCGTCTCCCTCATGAAGGGCGTCGAACTCGGCTCCGCGATGCGGATGAGCGAGGTCGTCGAGGACGTCGCCAAGGTCGGCGCGGACCGTATCGCCGTGGTCACCGGGCCCAACCTCGCCCGGGAGATCGCCGCCCGCATGCCGGCCGCCGCCGTGGTCGCCTGTGCCAACGAAGCCGTCGCCCAGCGCCTCCAGGCCGCCTGCCACACGCCGTACTTCCGCCCGTACACCAACACCGACGTGGTCGGCTGCGAACTCGGCGGCGCGGTCAAGAACGTGATCGGGCTCGCCGTCGGCATCGCGGACGGCATGGGCCTGGGCGACAACGCCAAGGGCTCGCTCATCACGCGGGGACTCGCGGAGACCACCCGGCTCGGCCTGGTCATGGGCGCGGACCCGCTGACGTTCTCCGGTCTCGCGGGCCTGGGCGACCTGGTGGCGACCTGTTCCTCGCCGCTCTCGCGCAACCACACCTTCGGCACCAACCTCGGCAGGGGCATGACCCTCCAGGAGACCATCGCGGTCACCAAGCAGACCGCCGAGGGCGTCAAGTCCTGTGAGTCCGTGCTGGATCTGGCCCGCAGACACGGCGTCGACATGCCGATCACGGAGACGGTCGTCGGCATCGTCCACGAGGGCAAGCCGCCGGTCGTCGCCCTCAAGGAGCTGATGTCGCGCAGCGCGAAGCCGGAGCGGCGCTGAGCGACCGCGAGCGACCGGTCGTGCGCGACGCTCCGCAACGGCCGGTACGACGCTGAGCGACCGTCCGCGCGATGCTGGACAACGGCCGCCGTGGGGCGCTGACTCACCGCCGTACCAGCGGGTACTCTCAACGCGATATGAGCACCGAGAACCTCCCCCAGAGCCCCGAGCAGCCGCCTCGCAAGCCGCGTGTGGCCGTCGTATTCGGCGGTCGCAGCTCCGAACACGGGATCTCCGTGGTCACCGCCGGCGCCGTCCTGCGCGCCATCGACCGGACGAAGTACGACGTCCTGCCGATCGGCATCACCCGGGACGGCCGCTGGGCGCTCACCGCCGACGAGCCGGAGCGGATGGCGATCACCGACCGCCGTACGCCCAGCGTCGAGGAACTCGCCGAGTCGAACGAGGGCGGGGTCATCCTGCCCGTCGACCCGGCCAACCGCGAAGTCGTCTACAGCGAGCCGGGATCGGTCCCCAAGGCGCTGGGCGAGGTCGACGTGGTCTTTCCCGTGCTGCACGGCCCGTACGGCGAGGACGGCACCCTCCAGGGCCTCCTGGAGCTGTCCGGCGTCCCGTACGTCGGCGCGGGCGTCCTCGCCTCGGCGGTCGGCCAGGACAAGGAGTACATGAAGCGGGTGTTCACCTCCTTCGGGCTGAAGGTCGGCCCGTACGTGGTGATCCGGCCGCGCGAATGGGAGCGCGACGAGTCCGCCGCCCGCAGGAAGATCGTCGACTTCGCGGGTGAGCACGGCTGGCCGTTGTTCGTGAAGCCCGCACGCGCGGGTTCCTCGATCGGCATCACCAAGGTCGACGACCTCGCCGGCCTCGACGAGGCGGTCGCGGAGGCACAGCGGCACGACCCGAAGATCATCGTGGAGGCGCTGCTGCGCGGCCGCGAGATCGAGTGCGGGGTCCTGGAGTTCGAGGACGGGCCGCGTGCCTCGGTCCCCGCCGAGATCCCCCCGGCCCAGTCGCACGCGTACTACGACTTCGAGGCGAAGTACATCGACTCCACGCCCGGCATCGTGCCGGCGCCGCTGACGCCGGAGGAGACCGCCGAGGTGCGGCGGCTCGCCGTGGAGGCCTTCGAGGCCACCTCCTGCGAGGGCCTGGTGCGCGCGGACTTCTTCCTCACGGAGGACGGCGATTTCGTGATCAACGAGATCAACACGATGCCCGGCTTCACGCCGATCTCGATGTACCCGCAGATGTGGCAGGCGAGCGGTATCGCCTACCCGGAGCTGGTCGACCGTCTGGTGGAGGCGGCGCTGCGGCGTTCGACGGGCTTGCGTTAGTCGTCCACCCGTACGTCAGTCGGCGATCCCTTCGGGGATCGCCTTCTTGATGGGCTTCGCGAGGTCGACGAGCGAACCGGCGCCGTTCTTCGCCTGCTCCGCGGAGAGCCGGACCTCGACATATGCCCTGCGCAGGCTGGTGGTGAAGACGTAGGAGCCGTCGTCGTGCTCCCGCACCAGCCAGCCCACGCCGTTCACCTCGGTGGTGGACGCCTTCGGGTCGAGCATCTCGGCGGGCCGTTCCACACCGCAGCGCAGTATGATCGCCGGGCTTCCCCAGCCCGCGGTCAGCGCGGACCGGGGCTCGGGATCTTTCCGCTCGAGGCCGTCCACCTTCTTCGGCAGCACCTTGTCCAGGTTCTGGCACAGCTCGGTGACCTTCGCGTCCGGGCTGGGAACCGTGGCCGAGGCGTTGTCGTCTGCCGAGGAGCAGCCCGTGGCGGCGATCAGCAGTGCGAGCACGGGCAGCCCGAAGAAAGTGTTGGGCCGGTGACGGGAGAAGTCCACCGGCCAAGGGTAGACGGGGGCTACAGGTGCACCACCGGGCAGGTCAGGGTACGGGTGATGCCGTCCACTTGCTGGATCTTCGCGACGACCATGCGGCCGAGTTCATCGACCGTCTCGGCCTGGGCCCGCACGATGACGTCGTACGGTCCTGTCACGTCCTCGGCCTGGATCACCCCCGGGATCTTGCTGATCGTCTCGGCGACGGTCGACGCTTTGCCGACCTCCGTCTGGATCAGGATGTACGCCTGTACCACGGAACCTCCAGGGCGGCCACGAGGATCATGTGGGGAAAAGGAACGCCACGGTATCGCGTCGTCGCTCGCTGCGGGGAGACCCGCGGGGGCTGTGGCGTGCACGCCGGAAGATCCGGGCGACACAAGTTGACGGTCGACTCGACCGTACCGAGGACATCGACGGCTCGCGACCGCACCGACGACGGCACGCAAGCCGCAGCGCGGACAGGTACAGCGCAGACAGGTATAGAAGGGGCAATACGACAATGAAGGGCACCGTTGGCGAGTTGGGGGAGTTCGGGCTCATCCGAGAGCTCACCTCGCGCCTGACCACCACTCCGGCGGTCCGGGTCGGCCCCGGCGACGACGCCGCGGTGGTAGCCGCGCCCGACCGCAGGGTGGTGGCGAGCACCGACATCCTCCTGGAGGGCCGGCATTTCCGCCGCGACTGGTCCACGGCGTACGACGTCGGACGCAAGGCGGCGGCGCAGAACCTCGCGGACATCGCCGCCATGGGCGCCGTACCGACCGCGCTGCTGCTCGGTCTGGTCGTACCCGCGGAACTTCCCGCCACCTGGCCGTCCGAGCTGATGGACGGCCTGCGTGACGAGTGCCAGGTCGCGGGCGCGGCCGTGGTCGGCGGGGATGTGGTGCGCGGGGACACGATCACCGTGGCGATCACCGCGCTCGGCGATCTGCGTAATCACGAGCCGGTGACGCGGGGCGGGGCGCAGCCCGGCGACGTGGTCGCCGTGACCGGCTGGCTGGGCTGGTCCGCGGCCGGGCACGCGGTGCTCTCGCGCGGCTTCCGTTCGCCGCGCGCGTTCGTCGAGGCGCACCGGCGCCCCGAGCCGCCGTATCACGCCGGTCCCGCGGCCGCCGGGCTCGGCGCGACGGCGATGTGTGACGTGAGCGACGGGCTGATCGCCGACCTGGGGCACATCGCCGAGGCGAGCAAGGTCCGGATCGACATCCGCTCCGGCGCCATCGACATCCCGACCCAGATGAACGACATCGGCCAGGCCGTCGGGGTCGACCCCATCCAGTGGGTGCTGACCGGCGGCGAGGACCACGCGATCGTGGCGACCTTCCCGCCGGACGTGAAGCTGCCCGCCCGCTGGAAGGTGATCGGCGAGGTCCTCAACCCGTCGGCGCTGCCGCAGGTCACCGTGGACGGGGCGCCGTGGTCCAGCAAGGGGGGCTGGGACCACTTCGGGGACATCGAGTAGGGAGTGCCGTCGAGCCGCGTCCGGCCCCGGGTTTCCGGGGTGGACGCGGCTCGGCCGTATGTCGGCACAGCAAAAAGCCGGTCCACGAGTGGACCGGCTTTGAGCAGCGAACCAGCAGTGGCCGCGCGCTAAAGAAACGTCAGCGCGAGACCTTGCCGGCCTTGATGCACGAGGTGCAAGCGTTCACGCGCTTCGGCGTCCCGCCCACCACGGTACGCACACGCTGGATGTTCGGGTTCCAGCGACGGGGCGTACGGCGGTGGGAGTGCGAGATGTTGTTGCCGAAGCCCGGCCCCTTGCCGCAGACGTCGCAGTTGGCAGCCACGGGTCACTCCAAAGACTTCAGATGCACTTACGGTTGATCCCGGCATGCCGGAATCGAGATCGGAGGATCTGAGTGGCGGTGCCAGGGGGAAGGCCCGATCAGATCGGGCAACCGGAGCAGCATACAACGACTGCGTCCGTGGAACGAAACTACCATGGCTGCGAGGGGCTCCGACCTGGGCCCCGGAGCCGGACCACCCCGGCGGCCCCTCCTCCGGGCCCCCTTCGCTCTCGTCCCGGCCCTTGACCGCGGCCGGCCCGCGCCCTTGCCAGCGGCTTCGTCACGGCCCTCGCCCCGGCGGTCTCGCGGCGCTCTTGCGGCCCTCTTCCGGAACGGCCCCGCTCTGGGTCTACGCTGCGTCCAGTCCAGCAGCTCAAGGAGGCGCAGGTGCCGCAGGTGCCGCAGACATTCGATGCTCTCGCGGTGCGCACCTGGTGCGGTCTCGCGCTTCAGGCGCTGGGGCGGGCGCGGGCGGAGATCGACGCCATCAACGTCTATCCCGTGGCCGACGGGGACACCGGGACGAACCTCTATCTGACCGTGGAGTCGGCGGCCACGGCGGTCGAGGCGGTCTTCGCCGGGCACGACGCCATGGGCGCCGTGGGCGGGACATCCGACGCCGCTTCCGCCGGGCCGGGGCGGCCGACGCTCGCCGACGCGGTCCAGGCCATGGCGCACGGTGCGCTGATTGGCGCCCGCGGGAACTCCGGGACGATCCTCGCGCAGCTGCTGCGCGGTATGGCCCAGGTGCTCGCCGCCGACAGTGAGACCGCGCACACCGACGGGCAGGGCCTGCGGCTCGCGCTGCGGCACGCGGCCGACTCCGCGCGCGAGGCCGTCGCGCACCCCGTGGAAGGCACCGTCCTCACCGTCGCCTCGGCCGCCGCCGACGCGGCCACCGGGGCCGAGGACGGCTGCGGGTCGGTCGCGCGCGCGGCGTACGAGGGTGCCTGTGCGGCGCTGGCGGCGACACCCGGTCAGCTGGCCGTGCTGCGGCGTGCCGGGGTCGTGGACGCGGGCGGGCGGGGGCTGGTGGCGGTGCTGGCGGCTCTGGTGCAGACCTTCACGGGGGAGGCGCCGGGAGCCTCGGGGGCCGTCGTCCACGCGCGCGTGGACGACGAGGCCGCGGCGGGGCGTCCCGACGCGGGGGAGTGCGGGGACGGACCCCCGGCGGAGGGCGGGCCCGCGTTCGAGGTGATCTATCTGCTCGAAGCCGATGACGCGGCCGTGGGCCGGCTGCGGTCCCGGCTCGACGGGCTGGGGGAGTCGCTCGTGGTGGTCGGCGGGGACGGCCTGTGGAACGTCCACGTGCACGTCGACGACGCCGGTGCCGCCGTCGAGGCCGGGGTCGAGGCGGGACGGCCGTACCGGATCCGGATCACCCACTTCGCGGCCGGGGACGTGCACACCGGCGGCGCCGGGCGACCGCCGCGGGAACCGGCTCAGCGGGCCGTGGTGGCCGTGGTGCCGGGGGAGGGGCTGGCCGGGCTGTACGCGGAGGCCGGGGCGACCACCGTGCTGGCGCGGGCCGGGGAGCCACCGGTGAGCGGAGAGCTGGTGGACGCGGTGCGGCGGGCGCACGCGCGCGAGGTGGTCCTGCTGCCGAACGACGCGGAGCTGCGCCACACGGCCGCGGCGGCCGCGGAGCAGGCGCGGACGGAAGGGGTGCGGGTCGCGCTGATCCCGACCCGCTCGGCGGTGCAGGGCATCGCGGCGCTCGCCGTGCACGAGCCGGAGCGGCGCTTCGACGAGGACGTGGTGGCGATGACGTCGGCGGCGGGAGCGACCCGCTACGCCGAAGTCGCCGTCGCGGAACGGCAGTCCTGGACGATGGCGGGCATCTGCCAGGCCGGGGACGTCCTCGGCCTGATCGAGGACGACGTGGCGGTGATCGGCTCCGACGTCACGGAGACGGCGGAGATCATTCTCGACCGCATGCTCGCGGCGGGCGGCGAGATGGTCACGCTGGTGCTCGGCGACGAGGCTCCGGAGTCGATCGCGGCGCATCTGGAATCCCGGGTACGGGAGTCCTACCTGGCGGTCGACACGGTGGTGTACCGGGGCGGCCGTCAGGGGCCGTTGCTGCTGATCGGCGTGGAGTAAGGGCCCTGCCGTGCGGGCCGTGCGGGCCGTGCGGGCCGTGAGGGCCGTGAGGGCCGTTAGGGACGTAAGGGCCGTGGAGCAGGGGGCAAAGGGCCAGGAGCTGCTGTGTGCCGGGTGCCCGTCCGTGCGACAGGCACCCGGCGACCCGGGTCACTGTCCCGTCCGCGTCCCCAGCAGCTCCAGCATCCGGTCCGCCTCCGCGCACCGCGCCCGTGCTGTCTCGTCGTCCGCCTCCTGCCGGTTCGCGTAGGCCGCGAGGACCGCACGCGCGCGTGCGGTCGCCTCGGCGGGGCGGTGGAGGTCGGCCTCCAGCCAGCCCGCCGCCAGTTCCGCGCCCGTACGCAGGTCGAGCGCGCTCGCGCCGAGCGGTGCGAACACCGCGACCGCCCGCGTGACGTGGCCCAGCGCCTCCTCGAACGCCCCCTGGAAGTCGGCGCCCCGGTCCCCGTCCTGCACCGACCGTGCGACGAGGTCGCCGAACTGCCGGTGGGTGTGGCCGAGTTCGGCGACGAGTCGCTCCCGCGCGCCGTCCTCGCCCTCGGTGGCGCCCTCCAGCGCCGCCTCGCACTCCCGCACCGCCTGCGCCATCAGCTCCCGCGCCGGGTCGAGTTCGTCCTCCTCCCGCGCCGCGAGCCAGGCGCGGGCGCGCAGGGCACGTGCCAGGCCGTGGACGTTGCCCAGGTCGCGCCAGAGGTCACCGGCCCGCGTGTACGCCCGGTCCGCCTCGGCCGGCAGGCCCGCGTGGCCGAGGGCCTCCGCGGCCAGATGCGCCAGCATCGCGTGGTCACGCTGCTCCGGCCAGTGCCGGGCGATCTCCGCGGCCCGCAGCCAGCGCTCCGCGGCCTCCCGGTGCTCCCCCAGCTCGGTGTGGCAGTCGCCGAGCCACCACTGGGTCTGCACGAGCGCCCCGTCGCCGTGCGTCTCGGCGGTCAGATCGGGCAGCGCGGACTCCAGCACCTCCGCCGCCTCGGCCCACCGCCCCTGCTGGAGGAGGAAACCACCCAGCTGGTGCCGTGCCCAGGCGCCGAACGTCGGGCCCTCGCCCGCCTCGTCGGCCCAGTGCGCCGCCTCCAGGGCGTGCTCCGCGGCGGGACCGAACTGCCCCGTCGTGCCCAGCACTTCGGCCAGCTGGAGATGCAGTTGCGCCTGTCCCGCCGGCTCCAGGTACTCCACACCGTGCTCCAGCGCCGAGCGCGCCGCCCGCTCCGCCTCCACCGCGTCGCCGAGCTCCCGGGCGATCCCGGCGAGCCGCGCCTCGTATTCCACCGCGAACCACGGCAGCCCGGCGGCGAGGAAACCTTCCGCCGCCTGAGCCAGCAGCTCCGCCGCCGTCATCGCGTCCCCGGTGAGTGCCGCCAGCTCCCCGAGCATCGCCCGCGCCTCGGCGGCCCGCGAGGCCAGCCGCACCTGTGCGATGTGCGGCTCGGCGAACTCCAGCAGCTCCCGTACGGCCTCCTCGGCGGCGGCCACGGTCGTGCCCGCGCCCTCCGTCTCATGCACCCGGTGCACCAGAATGCGCGCCCGTCCCACCAGCACGGCCGCCGTCTGCCGCACCCCGGTCCCGTCCTTTGCGAACAGGGCGCGGACCTGCCGGTGCAGGTCGTTGATCGTCCGCAGCGCGTCGTCGGAGTGCCCCGTCAGGGCGCGTACGTACGCTCCACGCGCGCGTGCCGCGAGCGCCTCCCCGGGGTCGCCCGCCTCCGCGTACAGCTCGGCCGCCCGTTCGAAGAGCGGGGCGCCCTCCGGGCCGCGGCTCATCGCCTCGTGGTCGGCGATCTCCGCGCGGTCGCGGGCGTCCAGCTCGTGGTCCCCGGCGGCGCGTGCCACCGCCGCCCACGCGTCCATGGCGTCCGGGCGCAGCGCGTCCGAGCGGCCGCGTGCCTCGGCCAGTACGTCCCGCAGATCCCGTTCCACGGCCGGGGCCGGGGCGGAGTCCGGGGCGGCCGGCGGCCGGGGCGCCGTCGGTGCCGGGCGCGTCGAGCGCACGCCCAGCGGCAGCCGGTCCACCAGCGGGCGCCGGTCCATCCGCTCGCGGGCGCGCTCGCTGACGTGGGCCGTGCCGTTGCGCTCGTCGAAACGGGCGGCCAGCGCGAGCGCCTCCGCGCGCGCGTGGGCGGCGAGTTCGCGCGCGCTCCACACACGGCCGGCCGGACCGGGGACCGTCTGCTCGCCGAGGCCCAGTTCGACGAGCCGGTCCATCAGCAGGGCCACCACGGCCATGAAGTCCAGCTTGCTGCGCGGCTCTCCGGAGTCCGTGAAGTAGGCGGGCCGCTCGGCCAGGAGTTCGAGGGCGCGTGCCTCGTTGCCGGAGAGCGCGCAGAACTCCACGTGGTCCGCGTACGCACCGCGCATGCTCTCCATCGGGCGGATCAGCCTGAAGCCACGCAGGTGGTGCGCCCGCGCCTCGTCCAGGCGGCCCAGGCGCAACAGCGGCACCAGGGAGGAGGCGAGGATCGCGTGCGGCTCGTGGGCGCACACGTACTCGCCCTCCACGACCGGGCGCCACACCTCCAGGGCGTCGGCGTCCGCGCCCTTGCGCGCCTGCCACCAGCCCTGGTCGTGCAGCTCGCACGCGTGGCAGTCGGCCATGCTGTCCCGGTCGGCGGCCAGCCAGGCGGCGTACGCCCGTTCGGCGCGCGCCAGGTCCCCGATGTGGTTCGCGACGCTGAACTCGGCGCTGCGCACCGCTCGTTCGGAGTGGCCGGCCAGACGGTAGCGGTGCTCCATCTCGCCGAGCCACTTCTCTATGGAGGCGAGCGGGATGTGCGGCTGGCCCAGCATGCCCGCCGACATCCACTTGAAGACCCAGTGCAGCGAGTGGATCTCGTACTCGTCGAAGTCCTCGGGCCGCTCGTCCCACATGCGCAGCAGACGCGCGAAGGGGACGAACATCTTGTCCTTCTCGGAGCTGTAGTTGTAGACCTTCAGCTGGTGCCCGAGCGCCTCGATCACGGCGAGCGGGATGTTCAGCTTCTCCGCCTCGGTGAGCAGCTGCTCCGCGCGCGCGTTGCGGGCGGGGCCCTCCGGCTGCTCGTAGTTGTCCGCCATCGCCCGGCGCAGCGTGTCGAAGTCCATGGTCTGGCTCATCGGGCACCGTCCTCCGGGAAGCTGGGGTGGGTGGCCCATTCGAGGAGGCCTATGAAAGCGCGGTTGAGGAGCGCGGAGTCGGCCGGGCGCAGCGGGCGCTGGGCCATCAGCAGGGCCTGTCCGTACAGGGACTCCGTGGCCGTGCCGATCAGCTCCCGGTCGTCCAGGGAACTGATCCGCCGGATCAGCGGGTTGAGGTGGTTGAGCACCAGACGCGCGCGTGGGGCACTGCCCCGCAGGGAGCCGAGGATGCCGGCCCACAGGTCGTCCGCCTGCTCCTCGGCCTCCGCGCGGGCCTGCTCGTGACGGGCCGCCCGGTCGTCCAGGTGCAGCGCCGGCACGGACAGCGGGTGGAAGGAACGCAGGACCACGTCGCAGCCCAGGGGATCGAGCTTGGCGCGGGCCGCGGACAGGAAGCCGGACAGCGCCAGCTCCTCGGCCGGGTCGACCGCGTCCAGGTGGGCGGTGACCGTGTCGGCGTCCAGCTCGGCCACCACCGTTCCCGGGCGGACCGAGGGCAGCGCCTCCACCAGCTCGCTGTCGTACGTGTAGCCGCCGTTGACGACCCCGACGCCCTGCGCGGACGCGATCGGCGCGACCTGGCGGTACTCCTCCACGGTCCGCGTGAAGTGCACCACCGGGTGCCGCTGCGCGAACTCCTCCAGGGACAGCCGCCCGTCGGTCGTCTCGAAGGGGAGCCACGGCAGCATCGTGCGCAGCATCTCCTTGTCGTGCCGCGCCAGGGACTTCACGCCCAGGTAGTGCACGGAGAGGAAGGCCGCCAGACGATCCGGGTCACCGGCCGCGAGACCCGTAAGCCAGGCCCGTATCCGCTCGCCCAGCGCCTCCCGCACCGCCGCCAGCGTCTCGTCCTCGTACAGCGACTCGCGCGAGGCCGTGGGGCGCAGACTGTCCGTGTCCAGGACGCAGCGCACGAAGAACGCCCAGTCGGGCAGCAGCTGTTCGGCGCGCTCGGTGAGCAGCATGCCCTTCAGGTGCACACGGTGGCTCGCGCGCTGGGCGGGGCTGACCGCGGACGGCAGCACGTACGCCACGCCCCGGATCCCGGCGAGCGGCACGTTCAGCTCGATCGAGTCCAGGGGCGTGAAGCCGAACAGGTCGTGGCAGTGCCGCGCCAGCGCCACCCTGCGGGTGGTGGGGCTCGGGTACGAGCGGTCCCAGGGCGCCGGCAGATCGGTGATCGCCTCGTCGCCCACCCGGACGTCGTACGGCAGCAGCGACCCGAAGTCCCGCGCCAGCGACAGGACCCGCTCCGCGGACAGCCAGTCGGCGGCCCCGGCCCGTGCCACCAGGTGCACGGTGGTACCGGGCTCGGGGCGCGCCTCGTGCGGCAGCGTCCGCACGGTGTACGAGCCGTCGTCGGCCGCCGTCCACTCCACGGGCGCCGCGTCGGGCGTACGCGCGCTGCGGCTCACGACCCGGATGCGCTCGGCGACCACGAAGCACGCCAGCAGTCCGATGCCGAACTGCCCGAGAAAGTCGGAGCGGGCCTCCTGGAGGCCGTCGTCCCGCTTGGAACTGCGGCCGATCGTCGCGAGGAGGCTGTGCACGTCGGACTCGGTGAGCCCCACGCCGGAGTCCTCCACACGCAGGGTGCCGCCCTCCGCGTACAAGCGCACCCGCGCGGGCGCTTCGGGCTGCTCGGTCCGGCGGGCGGTGATCGCGTCCACGGCGTTCTGCAACAGCTCGCGCAGATAGACCTTCGGACTGGAGTAGAGGTGATGGGAGAGGAGGTCCACGAGGCCGCGCAGGTCGACCTGGAACGTATGCGGTGACTGGGATGCCTGGGATGACTGTGAGGTCTGGGAGTCCATCGTCGCAGCGCCGTTGGTGGGGGGACGGGCGACGGCGCGGGGTCGGGCGGTCCCGGGAGGAGGCGACCGCGAGGGGATGGCCGGGGCGCGCCATCTTAGGCCCTGTACTCGCATTTCTGCCTGCCTCGCGTCGCCTGGCGCACACGCTCGCCGTGCTGCGGGAACGGCCCGGCAGCTCCTCCGCCAAGGTGCAAGGACCGGGGGGACTCCCTTCGCGGGCCTCGTCGCGGACCTCCCCGCGCCTTGCGAGCGCACGCTCCGGACGCCACGAGGCCCGCCCCGCGGACCGGCGACGGGTCCCCGACGACCGGTACCGGGTCCGGAACGAGCCGTCTGACCAGCGGCTTTCCAGGGCGTATACGGCAATGTCAGTGCCGTGGTGTGCAATGGATCTCGTGCCCGCGCTCGAAGAACCACTGAAGAAGGTGCTCGGACCCGCCACCGCGAAGGTGATGGCCGAGCACCTCGGCCTGCACACCGTCGGAGACCTGCTGCACCACTATCCGCGCAGGTACGAGGAGCGCGGGCAGCTCACCCACCTCGCCGACCTGCCCATGGACGAGCATGTGACGGTGGTCGCCCAGGTCGCCGACGCCCGCCTGCACACCTTCGCCTCGGCCAAGGCACCCCGCGGCAAGGGCCAGCGCCTCGAAGTGACCATCACCGACGGCAGCGGCCGCCTCCAGCTGGTCTTCTTCGGCAACGGCGTGCACAAGCCGCACAAGGACCTCCTGCCGGGCACACGCGCGATGTTCTCGGGCAAGGTCTCCGTCTTCAACCGCCGCCTCCAGCTGGCCCATCCGGCGTACGAGCTGCTGCGCGGCGCCGACGACGAAGCCGCGGAGAGCGTGGACAGCTGGGCCGGCGCCCTCATCCCGATCTACCCGGCCACCGCCAAGCTGGAGTCCTGGAAGATCGCCAAGTCCGTGCAGACGGTGCTGCCGAGCGTCCAGGAGGCGCTCGACCCGCTCCCCGACTCCCTCCGGGACGGCCGTGGCCTGATCTCCCTGCCCGAGGCCCTCCTGAAGATCCACCGCCCCCACACCAAGGCGGACATCGAGGACGCCCGCGCCCGCCTGAAGTGGGACGAGGCCTTCGTCCTCCAGGTGGCCCTGGCCCGCCGCCGCCACGCCGACGCCCAACTCCCGGCCGCGGCAAGGAAACCCAAGCCCGACGGCCTCCTCACCGCCTTCGACGCCAAGCTCCCCTTCACCCTCACCGAAGGCCAGCAGAAGGTCTCCAAGGAGATCTTCGACGACCTGGCGACCGAGCACCCGATGCACCGGCTGCTCCAGGGAGAGGTGGGTTCCGGTAAGGCTCAGCCCCTCGACTCGCTGGTGCTGGCCCCCACGGGTTTCCGACGGATGGGAGACCTGCGGGAGGGCGACGAGGTTGTCGTGCCCAACGGAGAGATCGCACTGATCGACGGGGTATTCCCCCAGGGAGTGCGTGACGTCTGGCGCATCGTTCTCTCCGACGGAAGTTCCGTGGAGTGCGACGACGAGCACCTCTGGATCGTCGGTACGAGTTGCGGGTGGCATCGTGGCCAGACGCCCAAGGTGATGACCACGCGGGAGATCCGCCTCGACACGTTCAAGGCGAACGGGTCGTCAAAGTGGTACGTCCCTGCCGCGACCCCGGTCGACCTGGGACCGGATGTCGGCCTGCCACTGGATCCCTATCTTTTCGGGCTGCTGTTGGGCGACGGCTCATTCCGACACAATCTGCGTTTGTCCACGGTCGATGACGAGATCCGCGACGCTGCGGCGGATGCCGTGGCACCTGACTGCCGGCTGGTTCCCGTGACGGGTTCCCGCTGCGACTACACCATCCAGCTGAAGCAGCGCTCCGGCGGTGTGCGGAATCCTGTCATCCAGGCTCTGCGCAGGCTGGATCTGTGGGGTAAGACGTCCCACGGCAAGTTCATTCCCGAGGACTTCAAGAACACGTCGATCAAGAACCGTCTCTCGCTCCTGCAAGGGCTTCTGGACACTGACGGCACGGTGCACGCGGATGGGATGAGCGTCTCTCTCCGCTCCGCATCGCTCAGACTCGCAGAGGATGTCGCCTGGCTCGTGCGTTCGCTGGGGGGCCGGGCGCGAGTGCTGCCCGAGAAGGCCGCGTTCCATGTGTCGGTGGCGCTCCCTGATGAGTACGCGCCCTTCAGGCTGTCCCGTAAGGCCGATCGCGTGCGCCCGCGCCCGAAATACAACACATTCCGACGAGGCATTCGAGCCGTCGAGTACGTAGGTCGCAAACCGGCCCAGTGCATCAGTGTCGGTCACCCGAGCCACGCTTATGTCACTGACAACTTCACAGTGACCCACAACACCATGGTGGCGCTCCGCGCCATGCTCGCCGTCGTCGACTCCGGCGGGCAGGCCGCCATGCTCGCCCCCACCGAAGTGCTCGCCCAGCAGCACCACCGCTCCATCACGGAGATGATGGGCGAGCTGGCCGAGGGCGGGATGCTCGGCGGGGCCGAGCACTCCACGAAGGTCGTGCTGCTCACCGGCTCCATGGGCGCCGCCGCGCGGCGGCAGGCCCTGCTCGACCTCGTCACCGGTGAGGCCGGGATCGTCATCGGCACGCACGCGCTGATCGAGGACAAGGTGCAGTTCCACGACCTCGGTCTGGTCGTGGTGGACGAGCAGCACCGCTTCGGGGTCGAGCAGCGCGACGCCCTGCGCGGCAAGGGCAAGCAGCCGCCGCACCTGCTCGTCATGACCGCCACGCCCATTCCGCGGACCGTCGCCATGACCGTCTTCGGCGATCTGGAGACCTCCGTCCTCGACCAGCTCCCCGCCGGCCGCTCGCCGATCGCCAGCCATGTCGTCCCGGCCGCCGACAAGCCCCACTTCCTCGCGCGCGCCTGGGAGCGCGTGCGGGAGGAGGTCGGCAAGGGCCATCAGGCGTACGTCGTGTGCGCCCGCATCGGTGACGAGGAGGACGACCCCAAGAAGGCCAAGAAGAAGTCCCCGGAGGACGAGGCCGAGAAGCGGCCCCCGCTCGCCGTCCTGGAGGTCGCGGACCAGCTCGCCAAGGGCCCGCTCCAGGGCCTGGGGGTGGAGGTCCTGCACGGGCGGATGCCGCCCGACGACAAGGACGCCGTGATGCGCCGCTTCGCCGCCGGCGAGAGGGACGTCCTGGTCGCGACGACGGTCATCGAGGTCGGGGTGAACGTGCCCAACGCCACCGCGATGGTGATCATGGACGCGGACCGTTTCGGCGTCTCCCAGCTGCACCAGTTGCGCGGCCGCGTCGGCCGTGGCTCGGCCGCCGGGCTCTGTCTCCTGGTGACCGAGATGCCCGAGGCGAGCCCGGCCCGCCAGCGGCTGAACGCGGTGGCGTCCACCCTCGACGGCTTCGAGCTCTCCCGCATCGACCTCGAACAGCGCCGCGAGGGCGACGTCCTCGGCCAGGCCCAGTCCGGCGTCCGCTCCTCGCTGCGCATGCTCGCCGTCATCGAGGACGAGGAGATCATCGCCGAGGCCCGCGAGGAGGCGGCCGCAGTGGTCGCCGCCGACCCGGAGCTGGGGCACCTCCCGGGCCTGCGCACCGCCCTGGAGGCCTTGCTGGACGAGGAGCGCGAGCAGTACCTGGACAAGGGCTGACAGACTGGGCCCGACACATCACGAGCGCAAAGGACCCTCATGACCCGCGTGATCGCCGGTCGGGCCGGCGGACGCCGTCTGGCCGTCCCGCCGGGCAACGGCACCCGTCCCACCTCCGACCGCGCGCGCGAGGGCCTCTTCTCCACCTGGCAGGCCCTCCTCGGCGGCCCGCTGGACGGCGAGCGGGTCCTCGACCTGTACGCCGGCTCCGGCGCCGTCGGCCTGGAGGCGCTCAGCCGGGGCGCCGGGCACACCCTCCTGGTGGAGGCCGACACCCGCGCGGTCCGCACCGTCCGCGAGAACGTGAAGTCGCTGGGCCTCCCCGGCGCCGAGGTCAGAGCGGGCAAAGCGGAACAGATCGTCCAGACTCCGGCGTCGGCGGACCCGTACGACATCGTCTTCCTCGACCCCCCGTACGCGGTCTCGGACGACGATCTTCGCGAGATTCTGCTCACACTCCGCACGGGGGGCTGGCTCGCGGGCGAAGCCCTCGTCACCGTGGAGCGCAGCACCAGAGGCGGCGAATTCCGGTGGCCGGACGGCTTCGAGCCGATCCGGTCCCGTCGTTACGGCGAGGGAACGTTTTGGTACGGTCGCGCCGCCTCTACGTGCGAAGACGCACGATGACCGGACCGGAGAGCGAGGGACCTCAGTTGCGCCGCGCCGTCTGTCCCGGGTCATTCGACCCGATCACCAACGGACATCTCGACATCATCGCCCGCGCCTCCAAGCTGTACGACGTGGTGCACGTCGCGGTGATGATCAACCAGTCCAAGAAGGGCCTGTTCGAGGTCGACGAGCGGATCGAGCTGATCCGCCAGGTCACCGCGGAATTCGGGAACGTCGAGGTGGAGTCCTTCCACGGCCTCCTCGTCGACTTCTGCAAGCAGCGCGACATCCCCGCGATCGTCAAGGGCCTGCGCGCCGTCAGCGACTTCGACTACGAGCTGCAGATGGCCCAGATGAACATCGGCCTCTCGGGCGTGGAGACCCTCTTCGTCCCCACCAACCCCACCTACAGCTTCCTGTCCTCCTCGCTCGTCAAGGAGGTGGCGGCCTGGGGCGGCGACGTCTCGCATCTGGTGCCGCCGGCGGTCCTGGAAGCCCTCAACGGGCGCCTCAAGCAGGACTGAGAAGCTCGCGGGAGGCCCGGGGGCCCTCAGGGGTCTCCCGGGAAGCCCCCGGAACCTGACAGCCCGTCACCCGGTGTCGGGTGGCCGCCGACTGGTCGTACAGTCGACCCGTCCGTCTCCATCAAGCTGTAGAGAGTGGCGAGCACACGGTGGACGTGCAGAAGAAGCTTGATGAGATCGTCGCGGCGGTCTCCGGCGCCCGGTCCATGCCCATGTCGGCCTCCTGCGTGGTCAACCGCGCCGAGCTGCTCTCGATGCTCGAAGAGGTGCGTGAGGCGCTGCCCGGCTCCCTCGCCCATGCCCAGGAGCTGATCGGCGACCGCGAACAGATGGTCGAGCGGGCCCGCCAGGAGGCCGAGCGGATCATCGAGACCGCACACGCCGAGCGCGGCTCCCTGATCTCCGACACCGAGGTCGCCCGCCGCTCCCGGAACGAGGCGGACCGCATCCTCTCCGAGGCCCGCCAGGAGGCCGAGGAGATCCGCACCGAGGCCGACGACTACGTCGACTCCAAGCTCGCCAACTTCGAGGTCGTCCTCACCAAGACCCTCGGCTCCGTCGGCCGCGGCCGCGAGAAGCTCCTCGGCACCGGGCCCGGCGTCGACGAACAGGGATTCGAGGACGAGGACGCCCCCGAGCGCAGCCACGACCCCGAGACCCTGCGCCACAACGCCGACGCCTACGTCGACGTCAAGCTCGGCGCCTTCGAGGCCGTCCTCGCCAAGACCCTGGAGGCCGTCGGCCGCGGCAGGCAGAAGCTGCACGGCCGCATCGCCAGCGACGACCTGGGCGCCCTCACGGACGACGGAACGCCCGTCCAGCACACCAGCGACGCCGACTACCTGGCCGGTCTGGCGGACCTCGGCAACACCCCCGACCAGCCCTCGGCACCGCCCCAGACCCCCCAGGCCCCTGAGATCCCGGCTCAGCCGCAGTACGGCGGGCAGGACGCCTACGCGTACCAGCAGCAGACCCCCGATCCCTACGGCTACCAGCAGCAGTACGGCCAGCAGGACGCGTACGGCTACCAGCCGACGGCCGACCCGTACGCCGCGTACCCGCAGCAGGGCTACGACCAGCAGACGGCGTACGACCAGAACCAGCAGCAGGGCTACTCCCAGCCGCAGACGCACGACTCCCAGCCGCAGGCACACGACCTGGACGAGGCCAGCCTCTTCGACACCAGCATGATCAGTGCGGAGCAGCTGCGGGCCTACGAACAGGGGCGCGGCGGTCACTGAGCGTCGGGAGCGCCACCGGATTGGGCCGAGAGCGAAAGGTCCAGTATCCTGGCTGTTCGGTCGCGCGTACGTCCGCGATCTCAGCTGCCCGGGAACTCACAGGGCGGCGACATCATGAGTTTCGAAGATCGAAAGCAGGAATGGCCCTGAACGCCCGCCTCGACCACCGCAACCCTCTCGTGTTCGACACACACGAGCTGGGGCGGCGTCCTGGCGCGCTGCAGCGCCTGACCCGCACGATCGACGCTCCCCGGGATCTCGGGATCCAGGGAGTCATCGGAGTGCCGGAAGGCGCGCCGGTGGAGCTCAGGCTCCGCATCGAGTCGGTCATGGAAGGGGTGCTTGTCACAGGCACCGCCCGTGCACAGGCCGAGGGGGAGTGCGTAAGGTGTCTGGAGCCGCTTGAGCAGCAGCTCGAAGCGGACTTCCAGGAGATGTTCTCGTACCCTGACGCCGACGACCGGGGCCGCGAAAAGGCGGAGCCGGTCGACGACGCCGAGGAAGACGAGGACAGGCTCTTTCTCGAGGACGGCCTGTTCGACCTCGAAACCGTGCTGCGTGACGCGGTGGTGCTTGCACTGCCGATGCAGCCGGTGTGCCAGGACGACTGCCCGGGCCTGTGCTCCGAATGCGGAGCCCGGCTCGCGGACGACCCGGACCACCACCATGACGCCGTCGACATCCGTTGGGCGGCACTGCAGGGACTCGCCGGTTCACTCGAAGACGGCGAGAAGGACGAGATGAGCGGCGGCGCGCTTCCATCAGCGCACGTCGACGAGAAGCAGGAGAAGTAGCCGTGGCTGTTCCGAAGCGGAAGATGTCGCGCAGCAACACGCGCCACCGCCGGTCGCAGTGGAAGGCTGCGGTCCCCACCCTGGTTGCGTGCGAGCGCTGCCACGAGCCCAAGCTGCAGCACATTGCGTGCCCGTCTTGCGGCACTTACAACAAGCGCCAGGTCCTCGAGGTCTGAGCGGCTGGTGAGAGGTCTGATGTCTGACGCCAAGGCGGACTCAACCGCCAAGAAAAAGGCGGACAACACAGCCTCGTCCCACACGCTTCTGGAAGGGCGGCTCGGCTACAAGCTCGAGTCCGCCCTTCTGGTGCGTGCGCTGACCCACCGTTCGTACGCGTACGAGAACGGCGGCCTGCCCACCAACGAGCGTCTGGAGTTCCTCGGGGACTCCGTACTCGGCCTCGTGGTCACGGACACGCTGTACCGCACCCACCCCGACCTCCCAGAAGGCCAGTTGGCCAAGCTGCGGGCCGCGGTGGTCAACTCACGTGCGCTGGCGGAGGTCGGTCGCGGACTCGAACTGGGCTCCTTCATCCGGCTTGGCCGGGGCGAAGAGGGCACGGGCGGCCGGGACAAGGCATCCATCCTCGCCGACACCCTTGAAGCGGTGATCGGCGCGGTCTATCTCGACCAGGGTCTCGAAGCGGCGGGCGAACTCGTTCACCGGCTCTTCGATCCGCTGATCGAGAAGTCCTCGAATCTGGGCGCGGGCCTGGACTGGAAAACCAGCCTCCAGGAGCTCACCGCGACCGAGGGGCTCGGCGTGCCCGAGTACCTGGTCACGGAGACCGGCCCGGACCACGAGAAGACCTTTACTGCTGCCGCCCGCGTCGGAGGCGTCTCGTACGGCACCGGCACCGGCCGCAGCAAGAAGGAAGCGGAACAGCAGGCCGCGGAGTCCGCGTGGCGTGCGATCCGCTCCGCGGCGGACGAACGCGCGAAGGCAGCCGCCCAGGCCGCTCAGACGGCGGCCGAGGCCGCCGAGCGCGCCCAGGGAAACGCCGACGCGTCCTCGGCGTCCGCCTGATCAGTCAACCGAGCGCCCGCCCCGACCGGGGCGGGCGCTATGGTGCGTGGGGGAGTCGTCATGCCCGAATTGCCCGAGGTCGAGGTTGTACGGCGAGGCCTGGAGCGGTGGGTCGCCCACCGCACCGTCGCCGATGTCGAGGTGCTGCACCCACGTGCCGTACGACGCCACACCGCGGGCGGCGAGGACTTCGCGCACCGCCTGAAGGGCCGGCGGGTCGGGGTGCCGAGCCGCCGCGGAAAGTACCTCTGGCTCCCGTTGGAGACGACCGACACGGCCGTCCTGGCGCATCTCGGAATGAGCGGTCAGCTGCTGGTGCAGCCGCACGACTGTGCCGACGAGAGGCATCTGCGCATCCGGGTGCGCTTCGCCGACGCCCTCGGCACCGAACTCCGCTTCGTCGACCAACGCACCTTCGGCGGGCTCTCGTTGCACGACACCACGCCCGACGGTCTGCCCGACGTCATCGCGCACATCGCCCGTGACCCGCTCGACCCGCTCTTCGACGACGCCGCCTTCCACGAGGCGCTGCGCCGGAAGCGTACGACCGTCAAGCGGGCCCTGCTCGACCAGTCGTTGATCAGCGGCGTCGGCAACATCTATGCGGACGAGGCGCTGTGGCGGGCGCGCATCCACTACGAGCGCCCCACGGCCGGCTTCACGCGCCCGCGTACGGCCGAACTCCTGGGCCACGTACGGGATGTGATGAACGCGGCCCTCGCCGTCGGCGGCACCAGCTTCGACAGCCTGTACGTCAACGTCAATGGCGAGTCCGGCTACTTCGACCGCTCACTCGACGCCTATGGACGTGAGGGGTTGCCCTGCCGGCGCTGTGCCACCCCGATGCGGCGACGGCCGTGGATGAACAGGTCCAGCTACTTCTGCCCCAAGTGCCAGCGGGCGCCGCGCGTCACCGTGTAGGCGGTTGACGGGGCAGGGGGCCGGGTGGGGCCGCGCTTCCGGCGGGACATGCTTCGGGTGGCACGGCGAATGGCCCGGGTAGGGAATGCGCCCTACGATAGTTGTGGGTTTTGTCCTTATTTGGCTGGAGTCAGCCCATGACGCACTCGACCGTACGACTGCGCAGGGGCGCCGTGACCGCCATAGCGGTAGGGACGCTCATGGTGCCGTTCGCGGGCGGGGCCGCCTCAGGTGCGCCGGCCTCCGCCACCGCCGCCGCCACAGCCTCCGCCACCGCCGTCGAGCCGCCCACGCCGTCCGATTCCGCGTCGGCTTCCACGGGTGATTTCCGCACCCTCACTCCTGCCGTGACGAAGCAGGTCGACGAGGCCGTGCGGCGGGTCATGCGCGAGGCGAACGTGCCCGGGGTGACCGTGGGCCTGTGGACGTCCGACCAGGGGCAGCACGTACGGTCGTTCGGGGTCGCGGACAAGAGCGGCGGCGAGCGGATGTCGCCGGACCTGTACATGCGGATCGGCAGCGAGACCAAGACGTTCACCGTGACGGCGCTGCTGGAGCTGGTGGACGAGCACAAGGTGGGCCTGGACGATCCGATCGGCAAGTACGTCGACGGTGTGCCCAACGGCGACAAGATCACCCTGCGCGAGCTGGCCGGGATGCGCAGCGGGCTCTTCAACTACACCGAGGACGACGGCTTCTTCAAGGCGCTGACGTCCGACCCGCGGCGCCCGTTCACGCCGCAGCAGCTGCTCGACTACGCCTTCAAGCACCCTGTGCTGTTCCCGCCGGGCGAGAAGTTCTCCTACTGCAACACCAACCTCATCCTGCTCGGCCTGGTCGTCGAGAAGGCAGGCGGCCGGCCGCTCGGAGACTTCATACGGCAGAACGTCCTGGAGCCGGCCGGCATGAACCACACGTCCCTCCCGGCCGACGCGGCTTTCCCGAACCCGCACGCGCAGGGATACACGGACCAGACCGCGACCGGCGAGGTCGAGAACGCGACCGACTGGAACCCCTCCTGGGGTTGGGCGGCCGGCGCGATGATCTCCGACCTGGACGATCTGCGCACATGGGCGCGCACGGTGGCCACGGGCATCCTGCCCGACGGTGACAGCCTGATCAGTCCCGTCACGCAGAAGCAACGGCTCAACACGCCCCCCACCACGATCCCGGGGGCCGGATACGGCCTCGGCATCTTCAACGTCCAGGGCTGGATCGGGCACAACGGCTCACTGCCGGGCTACGAGTCCCTGACCATCTATCTCCCGTCGGCGCAGGCAACCCTCGTCGTGCTGCTGAACACCGACATCAACCACGCCGGCACCGAGCCCAGCACACTCTTCGGCGAGGCGATCACGAAGATCGTCACCCCGGGGCACGTCTTCAACCTGCCCGCACAGCCCGCAGCCAGGTGAGAAGCCGGCCCGGGATTCCAGCTACGCGCGGGCCCCGTCGTAGCGCTCCCGTGCCACCAGTACCTCGTCCATGCGGCCCTCCACGAACCGGATGAGCGTCAGCAGGCGCTCGGCGACGTCGCGACCGAGCGGGGTGAGCGAGTAGTCGACGCGTGGCGGGTTCGTGGCCTGGGCGTCGCGGTGCACCAGACCGTCGCGCTCCAGCGCGTGCAGCGTCTGGGACAGCATCTTCTCGCTGACGCCGTCGACACGGCGGCGCAACTCGTTGAAGCGGAACGAGCCGTCGTGCAGCGCGCCCAGCGTGAGCGCGCCCCAGCGGCCGGTGACGTGCTCCAGCGTGCCCCGGGACGGGCAGCTGCGGGCGAACACGTCGTACGCGAGACCCGGACAGTCGCCGTTCTCGATGCCCTGGGCGGGCTGCGCGATGGGTTCCATGACATGAGCATACTCCGAGACAGCGCTAACCAGGAGGTTGCACTAACTGCAAGTTAGTGCTTTCCTTTGGTTATCGCTAGCGAGCAGCGGTTCCCGTGAAGTGCTGCTCGATCCGCTGTCAAGGAGTCCCCATCGTGACCACGCCCGTCGTTTCCATCGCCTTCCACTCCGGCCACGGCCACACCGCCGTCCTCGCCGAGGCCGTACGCAGCGGTGCCGTCGAGGCCGGCGCCCAGGCGCACCTGATCAACGTCGACGAGATCACCGAGGAGCAGTGGGCGGTCCTCGACGCCTCGGACGCGATCGTCTTCGGCTCGCCCACCTACATGGGCACCGCGTCCGGCGCCTTCCACGTCTTCGCCGAGGCGTCCTCGAAGCGGTGGTTCGGGCAGGACTGGAAGGACAAGCTGGCCGCCGGCTTCACCAACTCCGGCTCCAAGAGCGGCGACAAGCTGCACACGCTCCAGTTCTTCCAGATCCTGGCGGCGCAGCACGGCATGAACTGGATCAACCTCGGCCTGCACCCGGGCTGGAACAGCAGCACGGCCGCCGAGACCGACCTGAACCGTCTCGGTGTGTTCGCCGGCGCCGCCGCCCAGACGAACATCGACGAGGGCCCCGAGGCCGTCCACAAGGCCGACATCGCCACCGCCGAGCACCTCGGCCGCCGGGTGGCGGAGGCGGCGCGGGTGTTCGCGCTGGGGCGTGCGGCGGCGTAGCTGACGAACGTTCGTCAGGTAAGCCGCTCCAGTTAGCTGACGAACGTTCGTCAGCTAACTGGAGCGGCGGTGTTTGGCGTACGAACGTTCGTTGGCCGCCGCAACCTGGGCCGGCCACCAACCGCCGGCCGGGACCGGCACGTCGGCCCGCCGCGCTTACGAACGTTCGTCAGCTGACTCAGTACCCGAAGTCCTGCGTCCACCAAGGGCCGCCCGCGCCGAAGTGCACTCCCACGCCCAGCGTCTTGAAGTCGCAGTTCAGTATGTTCGCGCGGTGGCCGGGGCTGTTCATCCACGACTCCATCACGGCCTCGGCGGTGGCCTGGCCGCGGGCTATGTTCTCGCCGCCGAGGCCGGTGACACCTGCCGTCGCCGCGCGGTCCCAGGGGTCGTTGCCGCCGGGGTCGGTGTGGTCGAAGAAGTCACGCGCGGCCATGTCCTCGCTGAAGGCCGTCGCCAGCTGCGACAGTGCGCTGTTCGCCGCCACCGGGCTGCAGCCCGCGGTGGCCCGCTCCTCGTTGACTAGCTTGAGCACCTCGGCCGCGACCGCGGTCTCGGTGGACACCGTCACCGAGGCGCTGGCCTCCGGAGCCTTCGGTGCCTTGCTCGGCGGAGTGGCCGTCCTGGACTGGGTCGCCGTCGGGGCGGGCTTCTTCGAGGGAGTCGTCGTCGACGGCTTCTTCGACGGAGTCGAAGGGGCGGCGGACGGCGAGGCCGAGCGGTCGGAGCCGCGGCTCGTGGACGTGGACTCGCGGTCGTCCGCGGTGCCGTTCGTGCCGCCCTGCTGGGTCTCGAAGCCCGAGGGGGAACCGCCGGCCTGCACCGAGTCGGAGTCGCCGACCGTGTATTTGCCGCCGCCCGGCAGTACTCCGGCGGCCACCGCCACCGTGCCCAGGGCGACGGCCGCGGAGACGCCGAGCAGCCCGGTGCGCACGGGCGTCGCGACCTTCTTCTTACGGTGGGAACGCTGTTCGCGCTCGGCCTCGAGAACCGCGGCGAAGCCGTACAGGTTCTCCGGGCCGTAGCTCTCGGTGCTGTCGCCGCGAGGCTTGGTGACCTCGCTGGTGCGGCCGGTGGCGGCGCGGCCGGCGGCGGAGCGTCGGTGGCGTCCCATGTTCTGGCCTTCCTCGTCCTTGCGGTCAACGTCCTCACAGAACTCACACCATCGGGTGAGTTTCATATGAGATTCATTGGGTCGGGACGGTACAGCATGGCGCCAGGGGAGGATGTGCCCCTTGGGACATTGGCCGGTTAGCGTGCACCCATGAACGAGGACGTGAGGCTCGTCGCGTGGGTGCGCGGACGTGTGCAAGGTGTGGGTTTCCGCTGGTTCACGCGGGCCAAGGCCTTGGAGATCGGCGGGCTGAGTGGTTTTGCTCTCAATTTGGACGACGGACGGGTGCAGGTCGTCGCGGAGGGTGCGCGCGAGGGTTGCCAGGGGCTGCTCGACTGGCTCCAGGGGGACGACACGCCCGGGCGGGTGGACGGTGTCACAGAGATGTGGGACACACCCCGCGGCAGCTACGACGGCTTCTTGATCCGCTGACGGTCCTGCCGGCAAGAGCCCAGGCGAAAGCGGTATGTCATGCCACCGGCATATGCCTGAAGCAGAAATGGCCTGGTGGTTGCCAAGAACCGCTTGTCGTGGCAGGCTCCCCAGGTAAGGATCATCTCCACGCCCTCAGGGCCCGCAGAAGTCGCAGACGCCGCCCCGTGCAGGCCGCGCAGCAGCGGGTAGCCCGTCAATACAGGGTGTGATCGTGTTGACCGTCAAACTTTTTGGTGAGACGCTGAAAGCCCCGCGCACCTTAGCTGTTTGGCATGGTTGAACGACAGCAAGAACTCAAGAGTGCCAAGCATCGCGGGTGCGAATCCCTCACGACCACCCCGCTTCGGTCGGTCACTCATTGTGGAGGACCATCCATCATGGCAAAGGCGCTTCTCGGTTACGTCGGCGGCTCCGACCCGCGACTCATCGCCGAGATGCGACGGCTCCAGCAGCGCGTACAGGACCTCGAATCCGAGCTCGTACGGATTCAGGCCGAGAACGACGCGCTCGCGGCTGCCGCTTCTCACGACTCGCTTCTGGAGAGCATCGACGCACACCAGGCGGAGCCTGCGCTCACCTGATCACTGCATCGGCACCATGACAGCAGTGGTTGGGCGGCCCGTATCAACCGCTAAGTTGTCAGATCTGCAAGGGACGCCTCCTCGGCGTCCCTTCTTTCTTTCCCCCGCGCACCCCCACTTCCTTTAACGGATGGTGTGCCCTGCACGTTCAGGGGCGAAACCGCGCGTTCATGGAGTGAGACCGGAGCGAAAGGTAGAGTCCGGCGGCGTGCACCTCAAGGCTCTGACCCTGCGCGGGTTCAAATCGTTCGCCTCGGCGACCACGCTGCGGTTCGAGCCGGGCATCACCTGTGTCGTGGGCCCCAACGGCTCGGGCAAGTCCAATGTCGTGGACGCCCTGAGCTGGGTCATGGGCGAGCAGGGGGCGAAGTCGCTGCGCGGCGGCAAGATGGAGGACGTCATCTTCGCCGGCACCACCGGGCGTCCGCCGCTGGGCCGCGCCGAGGTGTCCCTCACGATCGACAACTCGGACGGCGCGCTGCCCATCGAGTACGCCGAGGTCACCATCACGCGGATCATGTTCCGCAACGGCGGCAGCGAGTACCAGATCAACGGCGACACCTGCCGTCTCCTCGACATCCAGGAGCTGTTGTCCGACTCCGGCATCGGCCGCGAGATGCATGTCATCGTCGGCCAGGGCCAGCTCGACTCCGTACTCCACGCCGACCCCATGGGCCGCCGCGCCTTCATCGAGGAGGCCGCGGGCGTTCTCAAGCACCGCAAGCGCAAGGAGAAGGCGCTGCGGAAGCTGGACGCGATGCGGGCCAATCTCGCGCGGGTGCAGGACCTGACGGACGAGCTGCGCCGCCAGCTCAAGCCGCTCGGGCGGCAGGCCGCCGTCGCCCGCAGGGCCGCCGTCATCCAGGCCGACCTGCGCGACGCCCGGCTGCGACTGCTCGCCGACGACCTCGTACGCCTGCGGGTGGCGCTCCAGACGGAGGTCGCCGACGAGGCCGCGCTGAAGGAGCGCAAGGAGGCCGCCGAGGCCGAGCTGAAGAGGGCCTTGCAGCGCGAGGCCCTCCTGGAGGACGAGGTGCGGCAGCTGACGCCGCGTCTCCAGCGGGCCCAGCAGACCTGGTACGAGCTGTCGCAGCTCGCCGAGCGAGTGCGCGGCACCGTCTCCCTGGCGGACGCGCGCGTGAAGAGCGCCACCTCCGTGCCCGCGGAGGAGCGCCGTGGCCGCGACCCCGAGGACATGGAGCGCGAGGCCGCACGGGTCCGGGAACAGGAGGCGGAGCTCGAAGCGGCCCTGGAGGCGGCCGAGCGGGCCCTTGAGGACACGGTCGAGCACCGGGCCGAGCTGGAGCGGGAACTGGCGGTCGAGGAGCGGCGCCTGAAGGACGTGGCGCGTGCCATCGCCGACCGGCGCGAGGGGCTGGCCCGCCTCAACGGGCAGGTCAACGCGGCCCGTTCCCGGGCGGCCTCCGCCCAGGCCGAGATCGACCGGCTCGCGTCCGCGCGGGACGAGGCGCAGGAGCGCGCGGTCGCGGCGCAGGAGGAGTACGAGCAGCTCAAGGACGAGGTCGACGGGCTGGACGCGGGCGACGCGGACCTGGCGGAGCGGCACGAGGCGGCGAAGCTCGCCCTGTCCGAAGCGGAGTCCGCCCTGACGGCGGCCCGTGAAGCGGTCACGGCGGCGGAACGCAGGCGCGCGGCGACGGCGGCCCGGCGCGAGGCGCTGGCGCTCGGCCTGCGCCGCAAGGACGGTACGGGCGCGCTGTTGGGGGCGAAGGATCGCCTCGGCGGCCTGCTGGGACCGGCCGCCGAACTGCTGTCGGTGACTCCGGGCTACGAGGTTCCGCTCGCCGCGGCGTTCGGCGTCGCCGCGGACGCCATCGCGGTGTCGACACCGGCTTCGGCGGCCGAGGCGATCCGCCTGTTGCGCAAACAGGACGCGGGCCGGGCGGCGCTGCTGCTGGGCGGCGCCCCCGACGACGTACCCGCGCCGGAACCGGAACACGCCCGGCGGCCGGGTGCCGCGCACACCGACGTACCCCCTGCGGAGCACCGCGGCGGTCCGCCGTACGCGGCCGATCTCGTCCGTGGCCCCGCCGAACTGATGCCCGCCGTACGGCGTCTGTTGCGCGGCATCGTCGTCGTCGGCACCCTCGAGGACGCCGAGGACCTCGTGTACGCGCGGCCCGGGCTGACCGCCGTCACCGCCGAAGGCGACCTGCTCGGTGCGCACTTCGCGCACGGCGGGTCCGCCGGGGCGCCGAGTCTGCTCGAGGTGCAGGCGTCCGTCGACGAGGCCGCGGCCGAGCTGGAAGAGCTCGCCGTGCGGTGCGAGGAGCTGACCGGGGCGCAGCGCCTGGCCGCCGAGCGGCGCACGGAACGGGCGGCGCTGGTAGAGGAGTTGGGGGAGCGGCGGCGCTCCGCCGAGCGGGAGAAGTCCGCCGTCGCCCAGCAGCTCGGGCGGCTGGCCGGGCAGGCGCGGGGCGCGGCAGGCGAGGCCGAACGCACCGCCGCCGCCGTCGCGCGGGCGCAGGAGGCGCTCGACCGCGCCGTACAGGAGGCCGAGGAACTGGCCGAACGGCTCGCCGTGGCCGAGGAGATGCCCGTCGAGGAGGAGCCGGACACCTCCGTACGCGACCGGCTCGCCGCCGACGGGGCCAACGCGCGGCAGACCGAGATGGAGGCCCGCCTCCAGGTGCGTACGCACGAGGAACGGGTCAAGGGGCTCGCCGGGCGGGCCGACTCGCTCGACCGGGCCGCCCGCGCCGAACGCGAGGCACGCGCGCGTGCCGAGCAGCGGCGGGCGCGGCTCAGACACGAGGCGGCCGTCGCCGAGGCCGTCGCCTCCGGTGCGCGCCAGCTGCTCACGCACGTCGAGGTCTCCCTCGGCCGGGCCGACAAGGAGCGCACCGCCGCCGAGGCCGCCAAGGCGCGCCGGGAGCAGGAACTCGCCGCCGCCCGCGGCACCGGCCGCGACCTGAAGGCGGAGCTGGACAAGCTCACGGATTCCGTTCACCGTGGCGAGGTTCTCGGCGCCGAGAAGCGGCTGCGCATCGAGCAGCTGGAGTCGAAGGCGCTGGAGGAACTCGGTGTGGAACCGGCGGGGCTCGTGGCGGACTACGGCCCCGATCAGCTCGTGCCGCCCTCGCCCGCGGCCGAGGGCGAGGAACTCCCCGACGACCCGGAGCACCCGCGCAACCGGCCCCGGCCGTTCGCGCGGGCGGAGCAGGAGAAGCGGCTCAAGTCAGCCGAACGGGCGTACCAGCAGCTGGGAAAGGTCAACCCGCTCGCGCTGGAGGAGTTCGCCGCGCTGGAGGAGCGCCACCAGTTCCTCAGCGAGCAGCTGGAGGACCTCAAGAAGACCCGTGCCGACCTGCTTCAGGTGGTGAAAGAGGTCGACGAGCGCGTCGAACAGGTCTTCACCGAGGCGTACCGGGACACCGCACGGGAGTTCGAAGGAGTCTTCGGCCGGTTGTTCCCGGGCGGTGAGGGGCGGCTGATCCTGACCGATCCCGACAACATGCTCACCACGGGCGTGGACGTCGAGGCGCGGCCCCCGGGCAAGAAGGTCAAGCGGCTGAGTCTGCTCTCCGGCGGGGAGAGGTCTCTCACCGCCGTCGCCCTCCTTGTGTCGATCTTCAAGGCGCGGCCCAGCCCGTTCTATGTGATGGACGAGGTCGAGGCGGCGCTCGACGACACCAACCTGCAGCGGCTGATCCGGATCATGCAGGAGCTCCAGGAGGCCTCGCAGCTGATCGTGATCACGCACCAGAAGCGCACGATGGAGGTCGCCGACGCGCTCTACGGCGTCTCCATGCAGGGTGACGGGGTGTCGAAGGTCATCAGCCAGCGGCTGCGCTGACACGCCGCGGCTTGTCTTCCGGTCCTCGGGGTAGGCGGATCCTGTCCATGGGTTGAGTTCAAGTCTTGAAGGTAAGTGCAACTCTGAGTCGTTAAAACTCACAGCGGACCCCCTATTGACTTCGTTACTTGAAGGCATAGTCTCTGCAACGTTGCTTTTACCTTCAGGTGGTGGGCGGCGTGAAGTTGTGCGCCACTGGAACCATGACTGAAGGGCTCGCCCCCACCCCCGGCAGCGAGGCCGGTGGCCCGAGGAGTTTTACGTGACCAGCACAGCGCAGGCGCCCGGAGCCCGGGAAGCTCATCCCGAGCATCTCGGCCATGTCATCTTCATCGCGGCGGCGGCCGCGATGGGCGGCTTCCTCTTCGGTTACGACAGTGCCGTGATCAACGGCGCCGTCGAGGCCATCCGGAGCAAGTACGACATCGGTTCCGCGACCCTGGCCCAGGTCATCGCCATCGCGCTGATCGGCTGCGCCGTCGGCGCCGCGACCGCGGGCCGCATAGCCGACCGCATCGGCCGCATCCGGTGCATGCAGATCGCCGCCGTGCTGTTCACCGCCAGCGCCATCGGCTCGGCGCTGCCCTTCGCGCTGTGGGACCTCGCGTTCTGGCGCGTCATCGGCGGCTTCGCCATCGGTATGGCCTCCGTGATCGGCCCCGCCTACATCGCCGAGGTCGCCCCGGCCGCGTACCGCGGCCGTCTCGGCTCCTTCCAGCAGGCCGCGATCGTCATCGGCATCGCCATCTCGCAGCTGGTCAACTGGGCCATCCTGAACGCCGCCGGCGGCGACCAGCGCGGCAAGCTGCTGGGCCTCGAAGCCTGGCAGGTCATGCTCGGCGTCATGGTCGTCCCGGCCGTCCTCTACGGTCTGCTCTCCTTCGCGATCCCCGAGTCGCCGCGCTATCTGATCGAAGCGGGCAAGGACGCGCGCGCCCGTGAGGTGCTCGAAGAGGTCGAGGGCAAGGAGATCGACCTCGACGCCCGCGTGGAGGAGATCAGGCTCGCCATGTACCGCGAGGAGAAGCCGAGCTTCAAGGACCTGCTCGGCGGCACCTTCTTCTTCAAGCCGATCGTCTGGGTCGGTATCGGACTCTCGGTCTTCCAGCAGTTCGTCGGCATCAACGTGGCGTTCTACTACTCGGCGACGCTGTGGCAGTCGGTCGGCGTCGACCCGACGGACTCGTTCCTCTACTCGTTCACCACGTCGATCATCAACATCATCGGCACCGTGATCGCCATGATCTTCGTCGACAGGGTCGGCCGCAAGCCGCTCGCGATCATCGGCTCCGTGGGTATGGTCATCGGTCTCGCGCTGGAGGCCTGGGCCTTCTCGTACGACCTCGTCGACGGCAAGCTGCCGGCCACCCAGGGCTGGGTGGCCCTGATCGCCGCCCACGTGTTCGTCCTCTTCTTCGCCCTCTCCTGGGGCGTCGTGGTCTGGGTCTTCCTCGGCGAGATGTTCCCGAACAGGATCCGTGCCGCCGCGCTCGGTGTGGCCGCGTCGGCCCAGTGGATCGCCAACTGGGCGATCACCGCGAGCTTCCCGTCCCTGGCCGACTGGAGCCTCTCCGGCACGTACATCATCTACACGGTGTTCGCCGCGCTCTCCATCCCCTTCGTGCTCAAGTTCGTGAAGGAGACCAAGGGCAAGGCGCTGGAGGAGATGGGCTGACCCCCCTCCCTCCCCGAAGCTCGGGGAGAAGGGCCAAGTCCCCGCTGCCCCTCTCCTCGTACTCGTAAGAGACGTACCGCCCCGGCTCAGCCCTCGAGGTCCTTGAGCCGGGGCAGTACGTTTTCGCAGAACAGGTGCAGGCTGCGCCAGCCCTCGTCGACGGGCATCCCGCCGGACAGCGGATGCAGGACATGGTTGTCCAGGCCCTGGGCCACGCACTCGTCGGGCGTGAGGATCCGGTAGACACCCTCGGCGCGCAGCTCGTCGACCGTGGTGGCGGCCGACTTCACCGCCGAGCGAATCTCCGCGGACTGCCAGGAGGCGTACGTCCGTGCCTCGTGCAGGAAGTACTCGCCGTACTCGGCCCACGTCCGGTCCGGGTCCTCGGCGATGTGCAGCAGCGGGGTCACGGCCGACGGCATCATGGTCCAGCCCTCGGTGCCGTACTCGATGAGCCGGTCCTTGTAGTACGCCTCCAGCTCCGGCAGATGCGCGCTGGGGAAGAAGGGGAGGCCGAGGCGGGCGGCACGGCGGGCCGCGGCCTTCGAGGAGCCGCCGACCAGCAGGAGCGGGTGCGGATCCGAGAACGGGCGCGGGGTGACCCGTACCGTACGGCCCCGGTACTCGAACTCCTCACCGGTCCACGCCTTCAGCACGGTCTCCAGAAGCTCGTCCTGGAGCCTGCCGCGCCTCTTCCAGTCGACGTCGAAGAGGGCGTACTCCTCGGGCCGGTAGCCGATCCCCGCCACCGTGATGAGCCGGCCGCCGCTGAGCAGGTCGAGCACGGAGATGTCCTCGGCCAGTCGCAGCGGGTCGTGCAGGGGGCCGATGACCGCCGAGACGGTGACCGCGATGTGCCGGGTCGCACCGAAGACCGCGCCCGCGAAGGCGAACGGCGAGGGCAGCCAGTTGTTGGCGACGCCGTGGTGCTCCTCGGTCTGCACGGTGGTGATCCCGCGGTCGTCGGCGTACGCGGCCATCTCGAGCGCCGCCCGGTAGCGGGCGCTGAGCGAGGCGGGCGTCGCGCCGGGCTCGACGAGGTTGAAACGTACGACCGTCACGGGCATGGGAGCCCCCCTTCGTGTGTGGAGGGGGACGGTAGCTGACGGTGCGTCAGACAGCCAGGGGTGCGGGCTCTTCCGTGGCGGGAGCCGGCGTCCGCGGGAGCGCGGGCTTGGGCAGGGCGACGTACAGCAGGAAGGACACCACGACCGTGGCCACCCAGCCGAGCCCGTACTCGCCGACCGGGTTGCCGCTCGCCAGCGGGCCGGTGAACCAGTCGGACGTCGTGAACAGCAGCCCGGTGCCCAGGCCGACCGCCCACGCGGCGACCGCGGCCGGGCTGAAGCCGCCCCGGTACCAGTAGGCGCTGGTGCGCGTGGTGTCGAGCAGGGCCCCGGCGTCGTACTCACGGCGCCGCAGCATGTCCGCGCCGAACACGCCGACCCAGGCCGAGAACGCGACCGCGAGCAGCGACAGGAAGGCGATGAAGGACCCCATGAAGGAGGTCGCCACCAGCATCAGGACACCGCCGAAGACCAGCGAGATCACCGCGTTGACGGAGACCGCCCAGTGCCGCGGCACCCGGAAGCCGAGGGTCTGCGCGGTGAAGCCCGCCGAGTACATCGACATGGCGTTGATCAGCAGCATGCCGACCAGGGCGATGAGCAGGTACGGCACCGCGATCCACAACGGCAGGATCTCGCCGAGGAAGGACACCGGGTCGGCCGCCGAGGCCAGATCGGGCGTGGAGACCGCCATGACCGCACCCATCAGGACCATGGGCAGGACGACGACGCCGGCGCCGCCGACCGTGTTGCGCACGATCGCCACAGACGACGCCGTACGCGGCAGATAGCGCGTGAAGTCGGGGGAGGAGGGAGCCCAGCTGATGCCGCCCGCGGCGATCACGCCGACACCGGTGATCATCAGGGGCGTGGGGCCCGCCGCCTGCCCGAAGACCTTGCCCCAGTCGGTGTCGACGACCAGATGGCCGAGTACGAGCACGGAGAAGCCGGCGAAGAGGTAGGACGCCCACCGGTTGCACCTGCGCACCGCGTTGATCCCGAGGCCGGAGATCACGAAGGTGGTGACGACGAAGAGCAGCAGTGTCACGATGATCAGGAACGTGTTGCTCCTGATGCCGAAGAGGATGTTCAGGACGGTGAGCAGCGCATAGGCGCCGGTCACCGCGTTGATCGTCTCCCAGCCCCAGCGGGCGATCCAGATCAGCGCGCCGGGGAGCAGGTTGCCGCGCTGGCCGAAGACCGCGCGGGACAGGGCCATGCCGGGCGCGCCACCGCGCTTGCCGGCGATACCCATGAGGCCGACCAGCCCGTACGACACGACCGGCGCCGCGACGCCGACCACGAGGGCCTGCCAGAAGTTCAGTCCGTACGAGACGGCCAGCCCCGCCCCCATGCTGAGGAGCAGAACGCTGATATTGGCGGCGACCCAGGTGGGGAGGAGTTCCCGGGTGCGGGCGGTGCGCTCGGAGTGGGGGACGGGGTCTAGGCCTCGGGTTTCGAGGCCGTGGGACTCGCCGTGCGTTTCGAGGGCGCCATCGTTCGATGCGGTGGTGCTCATGGGGCGACATCGTACGTTAATCCGAGTACATCACTAAAACGGCCTATGTCCCTCGGCGGAACGCGCAAGCTCGGCCGGTTCGAGGCCCATGGCCGATACTGGACGCGTTATGGAAACCGTCATCCTTGCTGTAGTCATCGCCGTGGTCGTGCTCGGCGCGCTCGGTGGGCTCGTCATCGGCAGTCGCCGCAAGAAGCCGCTGCCCCCGGCGCCCCCCACGACGCCCGACATCACCGCCCCTCCGGCCGAGCCGCATGTCGGCGACGAGGCCGAGCAGCCGCGCGACGAACCGCGCAGAACGATCGAGGAGGTTGATCTCCCGGACAAGTCGGCGGCGGCGCCGGTCGCCGTCGAAGAGGCACCCGTCGTCGAAGTCCCGGCGATCGAGGTCCCGGAGCCGACCGCGGGACGCCTGGTGCGGCTGCGCACCCGGCTCTCCCGCTCGCAGAACGCGCTCGGCAAGGGGCTGCTCACGCTCCTGTCGCGCGAGCACCTCGACGAGGACACCTGGGAGGAGATCGAGGACACGCTGCTCACCGCCGACGTCGGCGTGCAGCCCACCCAGGAGCTGGTCGAGCGGCTGCGCGAGCGGGTGAAGGTGCTCGGCACCCGTACGCCCCAGGAGCTGCGCGGCCTGCTGCGCGAAGAGCTGCTCCAGCTCCTCGTCCCCGAGTTCGACCGCGAGGTCAGGACCGACTCCAACCTCGACACCCCCGGGATCGTGATGGTCGTCGGTGTCAACGGCACCGGCAAGACCACCACCACCGGCAAGCTCGCCCGGGTGCTCGTCGCCGACGGCAAGCATGTGGTGCTCGGCGCCGCCGACACCTTCCGTGCCGCCGCCGCCGACCAGCTGCAGACCTGGGGTGAGCGCGTCGGCGCCCGCACCGTGCGCGGACCCGAGGGCGGCGACCCGGCGTCGATCGCCTTCGACGCCGTCAAGGAGGGCATCGAGGAGGGCGCCGACGTCGTCCTCATCGACACCGCGGGGCGGCTGCACACCAAGACCGGGCTCATGGACGAGCTGGGCAAGGTCAAGCGCGTCGTCGAGAAGCACGCCCCGCTCGACGAGGTACTGCTCGTCCTCGACGCCACCACCGGGCAGAACGGCCTGGTCCAGGCACGTGTCTTCGCCGAGGTCGTCAATATCACCGGCATCGTGCTCACCAAGCTGGACGGCACCGCCAAGGGCGGCATCGTCATCGCCGTGCAGCGCGAGCTGGGGGTGCCGGTCAAACTGATCGGGCTCGGCGAGGGCGCGGACGACCTGGCGCCGTTCGAGCCGGAGGCGTTTGTTGACGCTCTTGTCGGAGAGTGACCCACTTACGAAACCTGGTAAGTGGTCGAAGAAGCGCCCGCCCCCGAGTTGCGGTTGGGGACGGGCGCTTCGTCTGCGCGCGCGTGGCGCTACGCGCGCGATCGATGCGCCACGTAGGCCAGCGTCCCCAGGAGCAGCCGCGCGGCGGGCGGGTTCGTCGCCGAGTCGAGCGCGGGGGAGCGCAGCCAGCGCACCGGCCCGAGACCGCCGAGGTCGGAGGGCGGGGCCGTGATGTACGTACCGGGGCCCAGGGCGCGCAGGTCGAGGGAGGTGTCGTCCCAGGCCATCCGGTAGAGCAACTCGGGGAGTTCGGCCGCCGCGCCCGGGGCGACGAAGAAGTGGGCGCGGCCGTCCGGAGTCGCGGTCACCGGGCCGAGCGGGAGCCCCATGCGCTCCAGCCGGACCAGGGCGTGCCGTCCGGCGGCCTCGGCGACCTCGATCACGTCGAACGCGCGGCCGACCGGCAGCAGCACGGCGGCGCCGGGGACCTCGGCCCAGGCCTCGGTCACCTCGTCGAGCGTCGCGCCGGCGGGCAGGGGAGTGGCGAAGTCCAGCGGATGTGCGCCGGGCCGGACGCACTCCGCCCTGCCGCAGGAGCACGCGCCCGCCGCGGCCCGGGCGCCGGCGACGACGTCCCAGCCCCACAGTCCGGTGTACTCGGCCACGGCGGTGCACTCCGACGAGCGGCCACGGCGCCGGGCGCCGGGTCGAATTTCGCGGATTCCGCGCGTACCGCCGATCGTGAAGCCCATACCCCCTCCAACGGGTCCAGCGCGCCGGTGGTTACGAGACGGAAGCGGATCGTGACGCGGCGTTACCGACCTCCTCGGTCGCCGCATGCTCCGGGCGGCGCCCTGTGGTGCTCCGGGTAGTGCGCTCGGTGGCGCACGCCTCTTTGTGCACCGCTTCACCCACTTCCGGCCGTCCACTGTCAAGTGAATCGCGTACGAGTCGCCGGGAGTTCATCCGAAGGGGTGGCGAATGGTGGCGTTTCCGGGATCGCCATGGCTGGACCCGTGATCGTGGGATTACGTTGAGTGCACGAGCCCTGGGGATGCATGCGCTCATGGGTATGCCGGAGGCAAGTCGGCTTACCGTTCGACGGGTGAGAACCGCCGGACAGACGGCCGCGTTTACCGGCATTCTGGTAGGGCTTGGCGCACACAGCGCACAAGTGGTTTCAGGGATGGGGGCGTTCCAGTGGGCGGCAACGGCGGAAGCGGTACGAACGCTGACAGGCGCCCCAATGAGCTTCTGGGCTCGTGGTTCGTGCGCAGCGGCTGGTCGAAGGGCGAGCTCGCACGACAGGTGAACCGCCGGGCCCGCCAGCTGGGGGCCAGCCACATCTCCACGGACACCTCGCGGGTCCGGCGCTGGCTCGACGGCGAGAACCCGCGTGAGCCGATTCCGCGCATCCTGTCCGAGCTGTTCTCCGAGCGCTTCGGCTGTGTGGTCGCCGTCGAGGACCTCGGACTGCGCACCGCCCACCAGGCACCGTCTGTGTCCGGCGTCGACCTGCCCTGGACGGGCCCGCAGACCGTGGCGCTGATCAGCGAGTTCTCGCGCAGCGACCTGATGCTGGCGCGGCGCGGCTTCCTCGGTACGTCGCTGGCCCTCGCCGCCGGCCCGTCCCTCATCGAACCCATGCAGCGCTGGCTCGTGCCCGGCCCCGCCGCCCCGCGGGAGGAGCCCGAGCCCCTGGCCGCGTCGCGCCGCGCCGGCCGGCTGTCCAGGCCCGAGCTGGACCTCCTCGAATCCACCACCGTGATGTTCCGGCAGTGGGACGCCCAGTGCGGCGGCGGCCTGCGCCGCAAAGCGGTCGTCGGCCAGCTGCACGAGGTGACCGACCTCCTCCAGGAGCCCCAGCCCGCGGCCACCACCAAACGCCTGTTCAAGGTCGCCGCCGAGCTGGCCGAGCTGGCGGGCTGGATGAGCTACGACGTGGGACTCCAGCCCACCGCGCAGAAGTATTTGGTCCTCGCCCTGCACGCGGCCAAGGAGGCCGGCGACAAGCCCCTCGGCTCGTACGTGCTCTCCAGCATGAGCCGCCAGATGATCCACCTCGGCCGCCCCGAGGACGCCCTGGAACTCATCCATCTCGCCCAGTACGGCAGCCGTGACTGCGCGAGCCCGCGCACCCAGTCCATGCTGTATGCGATGGAGGCCCGCGCGTACGCCAACATGGGTCAGCCCGGCAAGTGCAAGCGAGCCGTCCGCATGGCCGAGGACACGTTCGCCGACGCGCTCGAGTCCGACGAGCCCGAGCCCGACTGGATCCGCTTCTTCTCCGAGGCCGAGCTGCACGGCGAGAACTCCCACTCCTACCGCGACCTCGCCTATGTCGCGGGCCGCAGCCCCACCTACGCCTCCCTGGCCGAGCCCGTGATGCAGAAGGCCGTCGACCTGTTCGCCAAGGACAGCGAGCACCAGCGTTCGTACGCACTGAACCTCATCGGCATGGCCACCGTGCACCTGCTCCAGCGAGAGCCCGAGCGGAGTGCCGTTCTGGCCAAGGAGGCGATGGAAGTCGCCAAAAAAGTGCGCTCCGAGCGCGTGAACACTCGTATCCGAAAGACCGTCGACACGGCCGTACGCGATTTCGGCGATCTCGCCGAGGTCGGCGACCTGACCGCCCAGCTCGCCGTCCACCTGCCCGAGACCGCCGAAGCGGTATGACCCCCGGTCCCGCCGGCCACCCAAGGGCCCCTTGGTCCCCGGCCGCGGCCGCCATCCCGAACCGCCCGACTCGGCTCCCCCATGCCAGGTCATCGGATGGCAGCCGCGGCCGGTTTTCTGCCTTCTCGGAAGGTTGCGCCACGATAACGATCGCGCGGGCCCTTAGCAGGCAGTTCATGGACGCGTAACACGCACAGCGCCTTCGTCACTGCGGCGAAACATCGAGGGGCGCCGACCGAAACCGCGCTGCGCCAATCTCATGGCGCATAACCGGCCCACCCCTCTTGACCGCTCAGGTTTCGCCCGCACGGGGCCGTACCAACGACGAGGAGACGCCGATGGCACCAGCCATCACGCTTGCCGCAGAGGCTCCCAAGCTGTCTGCCGCCAACACAGGCTTCATGCTCATCTGTTCCGCCTTGGTACTGATCATGACCCCGGGCCTGGCCTTCTTCTACGGAGGCATGGTCCGCGTCAAGAGCACTCTGAACATGCTCATGATGAGCTTCATCAGCATGGGCATCGTCACCATCCTGTGGGTGCTGTACGGCTTCTCGCTCGCCTTCGGTACCGACAAGGGTTCGCTCATCGGCTGGACGTCCGACTTCGTCGGCTTCACCGGGATCGGCAAGGTGGAGCTCTGGCCCGGTTACACCATTCCGGTCTATGTCTTCGCCACCTTCCAGCTGATGTTCGCGATCATCACGCCCGCCCTGATAAGCGGAGCCCTGGCCGACCGCGTCAAGTTCACCGCCTGGTCCCTGTTCGTCGCCCTGTGGGCCACGGTCGTGTACTTCCCGGTCGCGCACTGGGTGTGGGGCACCGGTGGCTGGGCCTTCGACCTCGGCGTGATCGACTTCGCCGGTGGTACGGCGGTCCACATCAACGCGGGTGCCGCGGCGCTCGGCGTCATCCTGGTCATCGGCAAACGCGTCGGCTTCAAGAAGGACCCGATGCGCCCGCACAGCCTGCCGCTGGTCATGCTCGGCTGCGGCCTGCTGTGGTTCGGCTGGTTCGGATTCAACGCAGGCTCGTGGCTCGGCAACGACGACGGTGTCGGCGCGCTGATGTTCATCAACACGCAGATCGCCACCGCCGCTGCGATGCTCGCCTGGCTCGCGTACGAGAAGATCCGCCACGGCGCGTTCACCACCCTCGGTGCCGCCTCCGGCGCGGTCGCGGGCCTGGTCGCCATCACCCCGTCCGGTGGCGCGGTCTCCCCGCTCGGCGCGATCGCCGTCGGCGCCATCGCCGGTGTCCTGTGCGCCATGGCCGTGGGCCTGAAGTACAAGTTCGGCTACGACGACTCCCTCGACGTCGTCGGCGTCCACCTCGTCGGCGGTGTCGCGGGCTCCCTGCTCATCGGCTTCTTCGCCAGCGGCGGCGGCCAGTCCGACGCGACGGGCGTCTTCTACGGCGACCACTCCTTCGACCAGCTGTGGAAGCAGTGCGCCGGAGTCTTCGCGGTCCTCGCCTACTCCCTGGTCGTCTCCGCGATCCTCGCCTTCCTGATCGACAAGACGATCGGGATGCGGGTTTCCGAGGACGAGGAGATCGCCGGCATCGACCAGGCGGAGCACGCCGAGACCGCATACGACTTCAGCGGAGCGGGCGGCGGCGCGGCCCGGATCCTCCCCGCCCCTCTCGCGGACACGGCGACCAAGAAGGTGGACGCATGAAGCTCATCACCGCCGTCGTGAAGCCCCATCGGCTCGACGAGATCAAGGAAGCCCTCCAGGCCTTCGGAGTACACGGTCTGACGGTCACCGAGGCCAGCGGTTACGGTCGTCAGCGGGGACACACCGAGGTCTACCGCGGCGCCGAGTACACGGTCGACCTGGTCCCCAAGATCCGTATCGAGGTGCTGGCCGAGGACGACGACGCCGAACAGCTGATCGACGTCGTCGTGAAGGCGGCCCGCACCGGCAAGATCGGTGACGGCAAGGTCTGGTCCATCCCGGTGGACACGGCCGTCCGGGTCCGGACCGGCGAGCGCGGACCCGACGCGCTGTAAGGCACCGACAGAACAGGAGTCGTTGGGTGACGAGTACGGACGTACGTACGGATGCAGAGGACTCGGGACCCAGCGGCTACGCGGCGGCCCGGCTGCGCCTCCTCCAGAGGGGGCGCGGTCCGGGCCGCCGCGCCGTGCTGCCCTCGCCGAACTGACCGACGACTGGCTGACCGGCCTGTTCGACGCGGGCGGCGCGGGACCGCGGGGCGTGTCACTGGTCGCGGTCGGCGGCTACGGCCGCGGCGAACTGTCCCCACGCAGCGACCTCGACCTGCTCCTGCTCCACGACGGCGGTGACCAGGGCGCGGTCGCCGCCCTCGCCGACCGCATCTGGTACCCGGTCTGGGACCTCGGTCTCGCCCTCGACCACTCCGTCCGTACGCCCGCCGAAGCACGCAAGACCGCGGGTGAGGACCTCAAGGTGCAACTCGGCCTCCTCGACGCCCGGCACCTCGCGGGCGACCTCGCCCTGACCGCCGGGCTGCGCACCGCCGTCCTCGCGGACTGGCGCAACCAGGCACCGAAACGTCTCCCGGAACTCCAGGAGCTGTGCGCCGAACGGGCCGAGCGGCAGGGCGAGTTGCAGTACCTGCTGGAGCCCGACCTCAAGGAGGCCAGGGGCGGCCTCAGGGACGCCACCGCGCTGCGTGCGGTCGCCGCGTCCTGGCTGGCGGACGCCCCGCGCGAGGGCCTCACGGACGCCCGCCGCCGGCTCCTCGACGTACGTGACGCCCTCCACCTCACCACCGGCCGCGCCACCGACAGGCTCGCGTTGCAGGAGCAGGACCAGGTCGCCGCCGAACTCGGCCTGCTCGACGCCGACACCCTCCTTCGCCAGGTGTACGAGGCCGCCCGCGTCGTCTCGTACGCGAGCGATGTGACCTGGCGCGAAGTGGGGCGCGTACTGCGGTCGCGCGCCGTACGGCCGCGTCTGCGCGCCATGCTCGGCGGCGGAAAGCCGGTCGCCGAGCGCTCACCGCTCGCGGAGGGCGTCGTCGAGCAGGACGGCGAGGTCGTCCTCGCCCGCACCGCACGCCCCGACCGCGACCCGGTACTGCCGCTGCGCGCCGCCGCGGCGGCCGCCCAGTCCGGGCTGCCGCTCTCCCTGCACGCGGTCCGGCGCATGGCCGCCGCCGCGCGCCCCCTGCCCACCCCGTGGCCCGCGGAGGCCCGCGAGCAGCTGGTGACGCTGCTCGGCTCCGGCCCCTCGACCATCGAGGTCTGGGAGGCGCTGGAGGCGGAGGGCCTGATCACCCGCCTGCTGCCCGACTGGGAACGGGTCCGCTGTCGCCCCCAGCGCAACGCCGTGCACATCTGGACCGTCGACCGGCACCTCATCGAGACGGCCGTCCGCGCCTCCGAACTGGCCCGCCGCGTCGGCCGCCCCGACCTCCTCCTGGTGTCCGCCCTGCTGCACGACATCGGCAAGGGCTGGCCCGGCGACCACTCCGTCGCCGGCGAGATCATCGCGCGGGACGTGGCGGCCCGGATCGGCTTCGACCGCGAGGACATCGCCGTCCTCGCCACCCTCGTACGCCACCATCTGCTGCTCGTCGAGACGGCGACCCGGCGTGACCTGGAGGACCCGGCGACCGTGCGCGCGGTCGCCGAGGTGGTCGGTTCCCAGAGCACCCTCGAGCTGCTGCACGCGCTGACCGAGTCCGACGCGCTGGCCACCGGGCCCGCCGCCTGGTCGTCGTGGCGGGGTTCCCTGGTGGCCGACCTGGTGAAGCGGGTCTCGGCCGTGCTCGCGGGCGACGCCCCCGAGGAGCCGGAGGCCGCCGCGCCCACCGCCGAGCAGGAACGTCTCGCCGTCGAGGCCTTCCGCACCGGCGGCCCGGTGCTGGCGCTGCGTGCCCAGACCGAACCGGGGGCCACCGAGGCCGACAACGCGGTCCCGGACGACCCGGAGCCCCTGGGCGTGGAGCTGCTCATCGCGGTGCCGGACCAGTCGGGCGTACTGCCGGCGGTCGCCGGGGTGCTCGCGATGCACCGGCTCACGGTCCGTACGGCGGAACTGCGGGCGCTGCCGCTGCCGGACGGGGTCGAGGGCTCCGTACTGCTGCTGAACTGGCGGGTGGCGGCGGAGTACGGCTCCCTGCCGCAGGCCGCCCGGCTGCGTGCCGACCTCGTCCGCGCCCTCGACGGCTCCCTGGACATCGCGGCCCGTCTCGCCGAGCGGGACGCCGCCTATCCGCGACGCCGCGGTGTCGTGGCGCCCCCGCCGCATGTGACCGTCGCCTCGGCGGCCTCCCACCTGGCCACGGTCATCGAGGTCCGCGCCCACGACGCCCCCGGCCTGCTGCACCGCATCGGGCGGGCGCTGGAGAAGTCGGGCGTACGGGTGCGCAGCATGCACGTGTCGACGCTGGGCGCGAACGCCGTGGACGCCTTCTATGTCACCGGTACGAGGGGCGGGCCCCTGCCGGGCGAGGAGGCGGCGACGGTGGCGCGGGCGCTGGAGGAGACATTGCGCACTTAGCGCCGGCCGGACCGGGGGCGCCCTCCGCCGTGTACGGCGTCCCCGGTTTCGTACGCACGCGGTGGAGACCCGACCGCACGCGGCCAGATACCCTGGAGGGCGACCCAGACTGCCCCCGACTCCGAGGACCGACGAGCGCCGTGTTCGATACTCTCTCCGATCGCCTCTCAGCCACTTTCAAGAACCTGCGGGGCAAGGGACGGTTGTCCGAGGCGGACATCGACGCCACGGCCCGCGAGATCCGTATCGCGCTCCTCGAGGCGGACGTGGCCCTGCCGGTCGTCCGGACCTTCATCAAGAACGTCAAGGAGCGCGCCCTCGGCTCCGAGGTCTCCAAGGCGCTGAACCCGGCCCAGCAGGTCCTGAAGATCGTGAACGAGGAACTCGTCACGATCCTCGGCGGCGAGACGCGACGCCTCAGGTTCGCCAAGAACCCGCCCACCGTGATCATGCTCGCGGGTCTGCAGGGTGCCGGTAAGACCACGCTCGCCGGAAAGCTCGGCAAGCACCTCAAGGACCAGGGCCACTCCCCGATCCTCGTCGCCGCCGACCTCCAGCGCCCGAACGCGGTCAACCAGCTCAGCGTCGTCGCCGAGCGCGCCGGCGTCGCGGTCTACGCGCCCGAGCCGGGCAACGGCGTGGGTGACCCGGTCAAGGTCGCCAAGGACTCCATCGAGTTCGCGAAGACCAAGGTCCACGACATCGTGATCGTGGACACCGCGGGCCGCCTCGGCATCGACCAGGAACTGATGCAGCAGGCCGCGGACATCCGTGACGCGGTCTCGCCGGACGAGATCCTCTTCGTCGTCGACGCGATGATCGGTCAGGACGCGGTCAACACCGCGGAGGCCTTCCGTGACGGTGTCGGTTTCGACGGCGTGGTCCTGTCGAAGCTCGACGGCGACGCCCGCGGTGGCGCCGCCCTGTCGATCGCCTCGGTCACCGGCAAGCCGATCATGTTCGCGTCGAACGGCGAGAAGCTCGACGACTTCGACGCCTTCCACCCGGACCGGATGGCCTCCCGCATCCTCGACATGGGTGACCTGCTCACCCTGATCGAGCAGGCGGAGAAGACGTTCAGCCAAGAAGAGGCCGAGAAGATGGCCTCGAAGCTGGCGTCCAAGAAGGGCCAGGACTTCACGCTCGACGACTTCCTGTCCCAGATGGAGCAGGTCCGGAAGATGGGCAGCATCAGCAAGCTGCTCGGCATGCTGCCCGGCATGGGCCAGATCAAGGACCAGATCAACAACCTCGACGAGCGCGACGTCGACCGCACGGCCGCGATCATCAAGTCGATGACCCCGGCCGAGCGCCAGGAGCCGACGATCATCAACGGCTCGCGCCGCGCCCGTATCGCCAAGGGTTCCGGCGTCGACGTCAGCGCGGTCAAGGGCCTGGTCGAGCGGTTCTTCGAGGCCCGCAAGATGATGTCCCGCATGGCCCAGGGCGGCGGTATGCCGGGTATGCCCGGGATGCCGGGCATGGGTGGCGGCCCCGGCCGGCAGAAGAAGAAGCAGAAGCAGGCCAAGGGCAAGCAGCGCTCGGGCAACCCGATGAAGCGCAGGCAGCAGGAGCTGGAGGAGGCCGCCCGCAAGGAGGCCGCGGACCAGGGCGGCAACGCGTTCGGCCTGCCCCAGCAGGGCGGCCAGGACTTCGAGCTGCCGGACGAGTTCAAGAAGTTCATGGGCTGACGCCCGAGCAGGTGGTGTACGGCGCTGGGGCGCCCCTCTCCGGAGGGGCGCCCCAGCGCGTTCCCGCGGGTACGGGGGTATCTGATCACTGGGGCGTGCGGGCGATCAGATAGCGGAAGACGTTCGGCATCCACACGGTCCCGTCCTGCCGCACATGCGGATGCAGTGCCTCCGTCACTTCCTTGTCCACCTGCTCCTGGCCGGTCGCCGTGATCGCCGGGTCGAACAGCCCCGTGGACAGCAGCCCCCGTACCGCGTTGTTCACATCGGCGTACCCGAAGGGGCACGCCACCCGTCCCGACCCGTCCGGCCTGAGGCCGGCCCGCTGGGCGATCTCCTCGAGGTCGTCGCGGAGCGCGGGGCGCCAACTGCGCGCACCGCGCAGCGGATCGGCCAGCCGGGTGGCGACGCGCAGCACCGAGGAGGTGGCGCACCGTTCCGGCGGCCCCCATCCGGCGAGCACCACGGGCGTCCCGCGCCCGGCGAGCGGTGTCGCGGCGGCGAGGAGTTCGCCGAGCCTTTCGGCGTCCCCGGTCGCGCAGCCGATCGGCTCGAAGGCGGTCACCAGGTTGTACCCGGGTTCCCCGGGAGCGGCGGCCGCGTCCTCGGGGGTGCCGTCGACGATGCGCGGGTCCGTACGCGCGCGTGTGCCCCGCGACTCGGGCAGCAGCCGTTCGCGCGCGAGGGCCAGCCGCTCGGGCACCCGCGTGTCGACACCGGTGACCGCGGCACCCCGGGACGCCGCCGTCAGCAGGGCCAGACCGGAACCGCAGCCGAGCCCGAGCAGCCGGGTGCCGGGGCCCACCTCGAGCCGCTCGTGGACGGCCTCGTAGAGCGGCACCAGCATCCGCTCCTGGATCTCGGCCCAGTCACGCGCGCGTGCACACGGGTCCACACGGGGCGCGGGCCCCGCGTGAGGTAGGTGCTGCCGCACGAGCGTAGGTGTCATCGAAAGCGCCCCAATCCGCCGAGAGTTGCCCCTGTGCCCCGATTCCATGGCCCCCGTGCAGTGCGCTCGCACTCCCCCCGTATGCCAGGAAACTCCGCGCCCGTCGTGGCGTCCAGGGGTTGCGGCCCACTCCTTGTGCGCCGTCTGCGCGCGCCCAGGGCACGCGCCGGAGGGGCACGTGCGGGTGACAATTGATGCCCGGCGCGGGAGGGCCTGCCCGTACCATCGCGCCATGGCAAAGGCACCCGTTCTCACGCCCCGGGCGGACGACTTCCCGCGCTGGTACCAGGATCTGATCAACAAGGCCGAACTGGCGGACAACGGGCCGGTGCGCGGCACCATGGTCATCCGACCGTACGGGTACGGGCTGTGGGAGCGGATGCAGCAGGAGATGGACGCCCGCATCAAGGAGACGGGCACCCAGAACGCGTACTTCCCGCTGCTGATTCCGCAGTCGTACCTCACCAAGGAGGCCGACCATGTGGAGGGCTTCGCGCCCGAGCTCGCCGTGGTCACGCACGGCGGCGGCAAGGAGCTGGAGGAGCCCGCGGTCGTCCGTCCCACCTCCGAGATGATCATCAACGACTACTTCTCGAAGTGGGTACAGAGCTACCGCGACCTGCCGCTGCTGATCAACCAGTGGGCGAACGTGGTGCGTTGGGAGCTGCGCCCCCGTCTGTTCCTGCGGACGACCGAGTTCCTGTGGCAGGAGGGGCACACGGCGCACGCCACGTACGAGGAGGCGCGCGACTTCGCGGCCCACATCCACCGGCACGTCTACGCGGACTTCATGGAGAACGTCCTTGCGATGGACGTCGTCCTCGGCCGCAAGACCGCCAAGGAGCGCTTCGCCGGTGCCGTCAACACCCTCACGCTCGAAGGCATGATGGGCGACGGCAAGGCCCTCCAGATGGGCACCAGCCACGAGCTGGGCCAGAACTTCGCCAGGGCGTTCCACACCCAGTACCTGTCGAAGGAGGGCAAGCAGGAACTCGTCTGGCAGACCTCCTGGGGGTCCACCACGCGCATGATCGGCGCACTGGTGATGATGCACGGCGATGACAACGGCCTGCGGGTGCCGCCTCGCCTGGCCCAGACCCAGGTCGTCGTCCTCGCGATCAAGGGCGACGAAGCGGTTCTGGCCAAGGTCCGCGAGACCGGCGACCGGCTGAAGGCGGCGGGCCTGCGCGTCCAGGTGGACGACCGCACCGACGTCCCCTTCGGGCGCCGCGCCGTCGACTGGGAGCTGAAGGGCGTGCCCGTACGCGTCGAGGTCGGCCCCCGTGACCTGGAGAACGGCACCGCGATGGTGGCGCGCCGTATCCCCGGCGGCAAGGAGCCGGTGGCGCTGGACGCGCTGGCCGCGCTGCTGCCCACGGCCCTCGAGGAGGACCAGGCGCTCCTTCTGAGGCAGGCGCGCGAGCGCCGCGCATCCCGTACGTCGGACGTGTCGACGATCGAGGAGGCCGTCGAGGCGGCCGCCGGCGGCGGCTGGGCGCGCATTCCGTGGGCGACCCTCGGCGAGAGGGGCGAGGCCGAGCTGGCCGAGCACGCTGCGTCCGTACGGTGTCTGGTCGCCGAGGACGGGTCGGTGCCGGGCGCCGACGACGCACCCGGTAACGTCGCCGTCGTCGCGCGCGCTTACTGAGGTACGTCGCTCCGTCGGCGAGAGCGGCCGAAACGCCCCTTGCGCATCTGATGACCGCAGGTACCCCGGCGCGCGGACCTGGTCTACGCGCCGGGGCGTACGTGCGACTACGCACCACCTTGGTACGAGCTGTGCGGCTTCTCCGCAGATCAGCGCACCCGCCCTCGTCAGGACGCATCAGCGGCAACTGACGGGTACGTGCAAATTATTTGGGATGGCCCGGAATAGGAACACAGGGGCACTCCGGCTCGTTGTCACGACGTGAGCACGACACCACCTGTTCTCGCCGCAGAGCTGGCACAGGCGTGGGCCGACATTCAGCGGTACCACCCCGAGCTGCCCGATCTTGCCGCGCCGGAGTCCCTGATCGGAGAGTCGTCGTCCGCCTGCGGACACGAACTCTCTTTCGAGCGACTGCTTCATGAAGCAGTCCACGGCATCGCCGCCGCGCGTGGAGTCCGAGACACCTCGCGCGCCGGCCGATACCACAACCGCAGATTTCTCGCGATCGCCGAGGAGCTGGGCCTGGACCACCCGGAGGAGCCGCATCCCAGCAGTGGCTTCTCCCTGGTCACGCTCAACCCCGAGGCGAAGCGGCGCTACCGCCCGACCATCGAGCGGCTGCAGCGCGCCCTCAAGGCCCACACGGCCGCGACCGCCGCCGACACGGCCCGCAGCTTCCGCGGCCCGGCCGCCCGGCACGGCTCCTCCGGAGGAGGCGTCCGCGTCAAGGCGGTCTGCGACTGCGGCCGCAATGTGCGCGTCGTCCCGTCGGTCCTCGCGCAGGCGCCGATCGTGTGCGGGGGGTGCGGCAAGCCGTTCCGGATCCCCGAGGTGGTGGGCGCGGCGGCAAGCTGAGGAGACGGCTGCTCGTGGCAGCCGTACCCAGCGGCACGTGTGGGCCCCCGGGGTGCGCAGGCGACGCCCGGCATCAGGAGCCGGGCGTCGATGACGCATGCCCGGCGTCCCCACCCGGCTGGAGCGACCCGCAGGGTGTGGCACAATGGCTAGCTGTACTCGACAGCCGCATAGGACCCCTCTCTCCTCCGGCTGACGCGTCCATCGGGCACTCGGGTACCGCAACCCCACGCGGCCATCTCGCCGTGCCCAACCACGTCAAGACCAGGAGACACCACTTCCGTGGCAGTCAAGATCAAGCTGAAGCGTCTGGGCAAGATCCGTTCGCCTCACTACCGCATCGTCGTCGCCGACTCCCGTACCCGCCGTGATGGCCGGGCCATCGAGGAGATCGGTCTGTACCACCCGGTGCAGAACCCCTCCCGCATGGAGGTCGACGCCGAGCGCGTCGCCTACTGGCTGGGTGTCGGCGCACAGCCGACCGAGCCCGTCCTCGCGATCCTGAAGAAGACCGGCGACTGGCAGAAGTTCAAGGGCGAGCCCGCCCCGGCTCCGCTGCTCGTGGCCGCGCCGAAGGCCACGCGCCCGTCGTTCGACGCCCTTGGTGGCGACGACGCGGGCAAGGGTGAGGCCATCACCCAGAAGAAGAAGGCTGAGAAGAAGGACGAAGCTGCCGCTGAGTCCTCTTCGTCTGAGTCGACCGAGGCCTGAGCATGCTCGAGGAGGCTCTCGAGCACCTCGTGAAGGGCATCGTCGACAACCCTGACGATGTGCAGGTCGCCTCGCGCGACCTGCGTCGTGGGCGCGTCCTCGAGGTCCGGGTCCACCCCGACGACCTCGGCAAGGTGATCGGCCGCAACGGCCGCACCGCGCGTGCCCTGCGCACCGTCGTGGGCGCCATCGGCGGTCGCGGCGTCCGGGTCGACCTCGTCGACGTGGATCACGTCCGCTGATGTAAACGCAGCACCGGCTCGGGCCGGGGAGGGCCACTGGGCCGTCCCCGGCCCGTAGTCGTACGAGCCGCCTTCGGCTCGCAGTCGTTCGACAGGAGAGCAAGCACAGTGCAGCTGGTAGTCGCACGGATCGGCCGTGCCCACGGCATCAAGGGCGAGGTCACCGTCGAAGTACGTACCGACGAGCCCGAGCTCAGGCTGGGGCCCGGAGCCGTTCTGGCCACGGACCCGGCCTCCGTCGGACCGCTGACCATCGAGACCGGCCGCGTGCACAGCGGCCGCCTCCTGCTGCGTTTCGAGGGCGTACGTGACCGCAACGGCGCCGAGGCGCTGCGCAACACCCTGCTGATCGCCGAGGTCGACCCGGACGAGGTGCCGGAGGACCCCGACGAGTACTACGACCACCAGCTGATGGACCTGGACGTCGTCACGAAGGACGGGACGGAGGTCGGGCGCATCACCGAGATCTCGCACCTGCCCTCGCAGGACCTCTTCGTGGTGGAGCGGTCCGACGGCAGCGAGGTGTACATCCCGTTCGTCGAGGAGATCGTGGTCGAGATCGACCTGGAGGAGCAGCGGGCGGTCATCGACCCGCCGCCGGGCCTGATCGACGACCGGGCCGAAGTGGATTCCTCCGATACCGAGGCCGCCACGGAGGCAGACGCCTGATGCGGCACGGCACCCTTCGGGTCGATGTGGTCACGATCTTTCCCGAGTACCTCGAACCCCTGAACGTCTCCCTTGTCGGCAAGGCACGCGCGCGTGGACAGCTGAACGTGCACGTGCATGATCTTCGGGAGTGGACGTACGACCGCCACAACACGGTCGACGACACTCCGTACGGCGGCGGCCCGGGCATGGTCATGAAGACGGAGCCCTGGGGCGACGCCCTGGACTCCGTGCTCGCCGACGGCTACGAGACGGACGCCCACGGCCCCGCTCTGATCGTCCCGACGCCCAGCGGCCGCCCCTTCACCCAGGAACTCGCCGTCGAGCTCTCCGAGCGCCCCTGGCTGGTCTTCACCCCCGCGCGCTACGAGGGCATCGACCGCCGCGTCATCGACGAGTACGCGACCCGGATGCCCGTCTACGAGGTCTCCATCGGCGACTACGTGCTCGCCGGCGGCGAGGCGGCCGTACTCGTGATCACGGAGGCTGTCGCCCGGCTGCTGCCCGGCGTCCTCGGCAACGCCGAGTCGCACCGGGACGACTCCTTCGCACCCGGCGCCATGGCCAACCTCCTGGAGGGGCCCGTCTACACCAAGCCCCCGGCGTGGCGCGACCGGGAGATCCCCGAGGTGCTGCTCAGCGGCCACCACGGCAGGATCGCCCGCTGGCGCCGCGACGAGGCCCTGAAGCGCACGACCGCCAACCGGCCCGACCTCATCGAGCGCTGCGACCCCTCGGCGTTCGACAAGAAGGACCGCGAAATGCTCTCGATCCTGGGCTGGTTCCCGGATCCCGACGGAGTGCCGCACGGCCGATTTTGGCGCAGGCCAGAGGCCATGGAAGAATAGGCCGCTGCTGTACGTCGTCCGGCGCGCGCCCCTGCCACGGGGGGACACGACGCCCGCCCCGATACGGGCAGCACCTCTTCTGGAACATCTATCTCCCGTTGATGACCTGTGGCATCAGCGAAGAAAGCAGACGAAATGTCTCACCTGCTCGACTCCGTCGACTCCGCGTCGCTGCGCAGCGACCTCCCGGCCTTCCGCCCGGGTGACACCGTCAACGTCCACGTGCGCGTCATCGAGGGCAACCGCTCCCGTGTGCAGCAGTTCAAGGGCGTAGTCATCCGTCGCCAGGGTGCCGGTGTCCGCGAGACCTTCACGGTCCGCAAGGTCTCGTTCTCCGTCGGCGTCGAGCGCACCTTCCCGGTGCACACCCCGATCGTCGAGAAGATCGAGCTCGTCACCCGCGGTGACGTGCGTCGCGCCAAGCTCTACTACCTGCGTGAGCTGCGCGGCAAGGCCGCGAAGATCAAGGAGAAGCGCGAGAGCTGATCTCGCGCGGAGGTTCACATGGGGGCCGGATAGCATCTGGCCCCGATGGACACCGAAGCACAGCACACGGAGCGCGACCGCTCCTCCAGCCCTTTCGAATCCGAGGAGATCTCGGACACACAGGGGCCGGAGGGCCGGTCGCGTTTCGCGTTGGTGTCCCGGGTCGCCGACTGGCTCCCGGGCGGGCGGATCACCCTCACCCTGCTGAGCTGCCTGCTGTTTCTCCTGGCGCTCAGCAACTTCGTGATGCAGCCGTTCCAGATCCCCAGCAGTTCCATGGAGGGCGCATTGAGGATTGGGGACCGCGTTCTCGTAAATAAGTTGGCGTACCGTTTCGGTTCGAAGCCGCAGCGCGGTGACGTCGTCGTCTTCGACGGCACCGGCTATTTCGGGGACGCCGACTACGTCAAGCGCGTTGTCGGTGTAGGGGGAGACCATGTGGTCTGCTGCGACAGGGAGGGGAGGCTCAAGGTGAACGGCCGGCCGGTCGACGAGTCGTCGTTTCTGTATCCAGGAGACAGCCCGTCCGATGTCGACTTCGACGTCGTCGTTCCCGACGGCACGCTCTTCGTCCTCGGCGACCACCGCAGCGACTCCCGCGACTCCCGCGACCACCTGGGCTCTCCGGGCGGCGGCATGATCCCCGTCGGTGAAGTCGTCGGCCGGGCCGACTGGATCGTCTGGCCCGCCGGCCACGGGACGCACCTTCGACGCCCCGGCGCCTACGCGCGCGTGCCCGCCGTGGACGGTGCCCATGGGTAACCGAGGCAAACCCCGCGGTGTGTCGAGCAGCGCCGCCGAGAACCTGCTGCCCACCGGAGCGCGCCGCGCCTCCGGCGGTGCCGTGCGGCCGGGACGCGCCGAGCGGCGCAAGCTGCAACGCAAGGTCAAGCGGCGCAGAAGGCGCTCGGCGGTCAAGGAGATACCTCTCCTCGTGGGTGTCGCCGTCCTCATAGCCCTGGTCCTGAAGACGTTCCTCCTCCAGGCCTTCGTGATCCCCTCGGGCTCCATGGAGAACACGATCCAGATCGGCGACCGGGTCCTCGTCGACAAGTTCACGCCGTGGTTCGGCTCCAAGCCGCAGCGCGGTGACGTGGTCGTCTTCAAGGACCCCGGGAACTGGCTCGCGGGCGAGAAGACCACCAAGAAGAACGACCCCGTCGTCGTCAAGCAGGTCAAGGAGGGTCTCGTCGCCATCGGCCTGCTGCCCTCCGACAACGACAAGGACCTCATCAAGCGGGTCGTCGCCGTCGGCGGTGACACCGTCAAGTGCTGTGACGCCCAAGGGCGCGTGACCGTCAACGGCATGCCGCTCAGCGAGCCGTACATTCACCCGGGAAACAAACCTTCGGCGTTCGACTTCTCGGTGACCGTGCCGCAGGGGCGTCTGTGGGTCATGGGCGACCACCGGGCCAACTCGGCCGACTCCCGCTACCACCGCACCGAGCAGTACGGCGGTACTGTCTCCGAGGACTCCGTCGTGGGCCGCGCCATGGTCATCGCCTGGCCCCTGGGCCACTGGACGCGCCTGAAGGAACCGGATACGTACGCGTCCGTGCCGGGCGGCGTGACCACCGCTCTCGGCCCGTCGCATAGGGTGGCCTCCGCGGATCGATATGGATTGATCCCCCTCCCGAGCCCTGCGGAACTCCCGCTCGTTATGGGAGTGGTGGGCCTGCGCCGACTACGGCGCGGGCGGCGGCACGGAGTGAGGAGTGGATGTGGGGGATTTGGCGGTCGGCGCACGATCCGGACACGATGGCCCCGAAGATCGGCCGGAGCGGCACGACGGGACGGTACCCCCGGCAGTGGAAGACGCCGCGACCTCCGCGAGTGACTCCGGAGACGGAGACGGCGGCGGTACCCGGGAGAGCGGCGAGCAGGGCGGTCAGCCCAAGAAGCAGCGCTCCTTCTGGAAGGAACTCCCGCTCCTCATCGGTATCGCGCTGATCCTGGCGCTGCTGATCAAGACCTTCCTGGTACAGGCGTTCTCGATTCCCTCGGACTCGATGCAGAACACCCTCCAGCAGGGCGACCGTGTCCTCGTCGACAAGCTGACCCCCTGGTTCGGCTCGGAGCCCGAGCGCGGCGAGGTCGTCGTCTTCCACGACCCCGCCAACTGGCTGGCGGGCGAGCCGACGGCCACCCCGAACCCCCTGCAGCGGGTCCTCGGCTGGATCGGCCTGATGCCGTCGTCGAACGAGAAGGACCTCATCAAGCGGGTCATCGGCGTCGCGGGCGACACCGTCGAGTGCAAGGGCACCGGCCCCCTGAAGGTCAACGGTCACGCGCTGAACGACACCTTCGTCTATGCCGGGAACACCCCGTGCAGCGTGGACGACCAGGGCGGTCAGTTCAAGGTGAAGGTACCCAAGGGCAAAATCTGGGTCATGGGTGACCACCGGCAGAACTCCCTGGACTCCCGCTACCACCAGCAGGACAAGAACCACGGCTTCGTGCCCGTGGACAACGTCATCGGCCGCGCCATCGTGATCGCCTGGCCGCCCACCCGCTGGAACACGCTGCCGATTCCGGACGCCTTCGACCAGAACCTCAGCGCGGCAGCCCCCGGCGCCCTCGGGCTCGCGGGAGCGGTGCCGCTGGTCCTGTGGCGCAGGCACCGTCTCGCCGGCGGTCCTACCGGCGGAAACCCGAGGGTTTCTAGCGACGGTACCGCCGGGTAGGGTGCCGTCCCAGATCGCCGATCTTCCGCGGCCCGGCACCGGGCCGCGGGATCGATTCTCCGACCTGGGGAGCACGGGAATGAGCAGGACCGGTCGTACGGACGAGGGCCACGGACGGCTCGGCAGCACGCTGTCGGGACTGGCCGTGGCCCTCGGCTGTGTGCTCTTCCTCGGCGGGTTCGCCTGGGGAGCGGTCGTCTACCGGCCGTACACGGTGCCGACCCCATCGATGTCGCCCACCATCGTGGCCGGCGACCGGGTCCTTGCCCAGCGGGTCGACGGAGGCGACATCAAGCGTGGTGACGTCGTCGTCTTCAAGCAGAAGAGCTGGGGCGACATGCTCATGGTCAAGCGGGTCGTGGCTGTCGGCGGCGACACGGTCGGCTGCTGCACCGGCGGCAAGCTGACCGTCAACGGCAAGCAGATCCAGGAGCCGTATCTGCCCAAGGGCCAGGCCGCGGAGGTCCGGACGATCCCCACGGTCACGGTCCCCAAGGACCGGCTGTTCCTGCTCGGCGACGAGCGCAGCGGCTCCCTGGACTCCACGGCCCACCTCACCGAGGCCTTCGACGGCACGGTGGCGCGCAGCGGGGTGAAGGCCCGGGTGGACGCCGTGGTGTGGCCCATGAACGGCATGCTGGAGCGCCCTACGGGCTTCGAGGCCCTGGGAAGCCTGTCCTCTCCCGGCCCGCTGCGGCTGGTCGTCGCCGCGATCGTCGGGGGGGCGGTGCTGGTCCTGGGCGGTGCGGCGTACGGCCCGATCGCGAATCGGGCGCGCCGCAGGCGCAGCGGGGCGCGGATGGAGCCCGCCGGTGCCCGCTGAGGCTTCGTCGCACGACGCGTACGAGTCCTACGCGCCCTACGCGTCGTACGAGTCCGGCGCGGGCGCCGCGGGTGAGGGGGTCGAGGACTCGTACAAGGGCGGCCTGCGCAAGGTGGCCCGCGTGGTCCTTCTCGACCCGCAGGAGCGCATCCTGCTGCTGCACGGGCACGAGCCGGACGATCCGGCGGACAACTGGTGGTTCACGCCCGGTGGCGGCCTGGAGGGCGACGAATCGCGCGAGGAGGCCGCCCTGCGGGAACTCGCCGAGGAGACCGGCATCACCGATGTCGAGCTGGGTCCGGTGCTGTGGCGGCGCAGGTGCTCGTTCCCGTTCGCCGGGCGCCGCTGGGACCAGGACGAGTGGTACTACCTGGCCCGTACGACCCAGACGGCCACGGCGGCCGCGGGCCTGACGGAACTGGAACGGCGCAGTGTCGCCGGAGCGCGTTGGTGGACGTGCCAGGAACTGACCGAGGCACATGAGACGGTGTATCCGACCAGGTCGCCGAGCTGCTGAGCAGGCTGCTCGACGACGGTCCCCCCGCCAGGCCCGAGACCCTCGACACCGAAATCGTCTAGGGGTTCGCGGGGCTGGCGCACAATAGGGGGACGCACGGCTGAAGGGGAACATGCCATGAGCGCCGAGGACCTCGAAAAGTACGAGACCGAGATGGAGCTGAAGCTCTACCGGGAGTACCGCGATGTCGTCGGTCTGTTCAAATACGTGATCGAGACCGAGCGGCGCTTCTACCTCACCAACGACTACGAGATGCAGGTGCACTCGGTCCAGGGCGAGGTGTTCTTCGAGGTGTCCATGGCGGACGCCTGGGTGTGGGACATGTACCGGCCTGCTCGCTTCGTGAAGCAGGTGCGCGTACTCACGTTCAAGGACGTGAACATTGAGGAGCTGAACAAGAGCGACCTGGAGCTGCCGGGCGGCTGAGTCTCACTCGTGTGGGTGGCGGGGTTGTCCACAACCACCGCGTTGTCCACCAAGATCCACAAAGGGCTCGGTACGGGCTCAGTGTTGGCGCCGGAGGTGGTGCCGACATGAGCACACGCAAGGCACAGCACGGCGCGCGGCAGGACACGGAGTACGGCGCGCGGCAGGGCACCGAGCAAGGCGCACGGCGGAGCGCGCAACGCGGCGCACTCGGCAGGTACGGCGAGTCGCTGGCCGCACGGCGGCTGACCGAGTCCGGGATGACGGTCCTGGAGCGCAACTGGCGCGGCGGCAGGACCGGCGAGATCGACATCGTGGCCCGCGACGGCGACGCGCTGGTCGTGTGCGAGGTCAAGACCCGCCGGGCAGGCCTCTTCGAACACCCGATGGCGGCGATCACACCGGCGAAGGCGGAGCGTCTGCGCGGTCTCGCCGAGCGCTGGGTCCAGGAACACGGAGGCGCTCCGCCCGGGGGCGTCCGTATCGACCTGGTCGGCATCCTCCTGCCGGACCGCGGCGCACCCGTCGTGGAGCATGTGCGGGGGGTGGCGTGATGGGATTCGCCCGTACGTGTTCGGTGGCACTGGTCGGCGTCGAGGGCGTGGTGGTCGAGGTCCAGGCGGGCCTGGAGCCCGGGGTCGCGGCGTTCACGCTGGTGGGGCTGCCGGACAAGAGCCTGACGGAGAGCAAGGACCGGGTCAGGTCGGCGGTGGTCAACTCCGGCGGCGAGTGGCCCCAGAAGAAGCTGACGGTGGGTCTGAGCCCGGCATCCGTGCCGAAGGGCGGCTCGGGGTTCGATCTTGCCGTCGCGTGCGCCGTGCTGGGTGCCGCCGAGCGCATCGACCCGCGTGTGCTGGCCGACATCGTCATGATCGGCGAGCTCGGGCTCGACGGGAGGGTGCGGCCGGTCAGGGGCGTCCTGCCGGCGGTCCTGGCCGCAGCGGACGCGGGGTACGAACAGGTGGTGGTGCCGGAGTGCGCCGCGGCCGAGGCCTCGCTGGTCCCCGGCGTGTCCGTGCTCGGTGTACGCAGCCTCCGGCAGCTGGTCGCCGTGCTCACGGATGAGCCGTTCCCCGAAGAGGACCCCGACGAGCAGGGGCGGCCGGATCCGCTGCTGGCGGGCCTGCGCATGCCCGGTACCGGCGCGGCCACCGGCATCCACAGCGTGGGCGCCGCGCCTCTCGACCTCGGCCATGACCTCGCCGACGTGGTCGGGCAGCTCTCGGCGCGTACGGCGGTGGAGGTGGCCGCCGCCGGCGGTCACCATCTGTTCCTCGAAGGGCCGCCGGGAGCCGGCAAGACGATGCTCGCCGAGCGGCTGCCCACGGTCCTGCCACGGCTCGGCCGGGACGAGTCGCTGGAGGTCACCGCGGTGCATTCGGTCGCGGGGCTGCTGCCTGGGGGCAAACCTCTGGTGGACGCCGCTCCCTACTGCGCCCCGCACCACTCGGCCACGATGCAGGCACTGGTCGGCGGTGGCCAGGGCGTCGCCCGGCCGGGCGCGGTGTCGCTGGCTCATCGAGGGGTGCTCTTCCTCGACGAGGCGCCGGAGTTCAGCGGCCAGGCTCTCGACGCGCTGCGGCAGCCCCTGGAGTCAGGGCATGTGGTGATCGCACGCAGTGCGGGCGTGGTGCGGTTCCCGGCCAGGTTCCTGATGGTGCTCGCGGCCAACCCGTGCCCCTGTGGGCGATTGTCGCAACGGGACACCCTGTGCGAATGCCCGCCCGCGACGATCCGCCGCTACCAGGCCAGGCTCTCGGGACCGTTGCTCGACCGGGTCGACCTGAGGGTCGAGGTGGAGCCGGTCACGCGGGCCGAGCTGACGGTGCGCGGGGCCCGGGGCGAGTCGACGCGGGCGGTGGCCGACCGGGTGCGAGCCGCCCGTGAGCGCTCCGCGACGCGGTTGACCGGGACACCCTGGCGCACCAACAGCGAAGTGCCCGGACGGGAGCTGCGCAGCCACTGGCAGGCCGTGCCGGGAGCCATGGAGGAGGCGGAGCGGGGACTGGAGCGGGGCGTGCTGAGCGCCCGCGGCCTGGACCGGGTGCTCCGCGTGGCGTGGACGGTCGCGGATCTGTCCGGGCACGACAGGCCCGACGCCGGGGATGTGGCCCTGGCCCTGCAGTTGCGCACCGGGGTGCCCCGGGGCGTGCCCATGATGATCGGCGCGTCGGCATGACGGACGACGAACGGCTCGCCCGTGTCGCCCTCACGCGGATCATCGAGCCCGGTGACGAGATCGGCGGCCGATGGCTGCGGGAGTACGGCGCCGTGGCGGTTGCCCGGCGGCTGGTGGAGGGAGGCGAGCCGTTTCCCCGGGTGTCGGCCAAGCGCTGGGCGGGGCTGAGAGGACGGGCCGCCCAGGCCAGGCCGGAGCGGGACCTGGCCGAGGCCCGGCAGGCCGGGGCCCGCTTTGTCTGCCCGGGCGATGCGGAGTGGCCGGCACAGCTCGACGACCTCGCGGACGCCCGCCCCACCGGGCTCTGGGTGCGTGGCCGGCCGAGCCTGCGGATGTGGGCCCTGCGGTCCGTCGCGGTCGTCGGCGCGCGAGCCTGTACCGAGTACGGCGCCCACATGGCGGCCGCCCTCGGCGCGGGACTCGCCGAGCGCGGATGGGTGGTGGTGTCGGGCGGCGCATACGGCGTGGACGGTGCCGCGCACCGGGGTGCGCTCGGGGCCGGCGGGGCCACCGTCGCCGTACTCGCCTGCGGAGTCGACCAGCCCTATCCACGCGGACACACCGAGTTGATCACCAGGATCGCGGAACAGGGTCTGGTCGTGGGGGAGTTGCCGCCCGGCGACCATCCGACGCCGAGCAGGTTCATCCTCCGCAACAGGGTCATCGCCGCGCTCACCCGGGGCACCGTGGTCGTCGAGGCGGCCTACCGCAGCGGCGCGCTGGTCACGGCACGCGCGGCCCAGCGGCTCGGGCGGTTCACCATGGGGGTGCCGGGGCCGGTGACCAGCGGGCTCTCCGCCGGGGTGCACGAGTTGCTGCGCGGCGACGCCGTCCTGGTCTCCGATGCCGCGGAGGTGGCCGAACTGGTGGGTGACATGGGCGAGCTGGCCCCCGACCGGCGAGGCCCCGTCCTGCCGCGCGACCTGCTGGAGCCGGGCGCCGCCCGCGTCCTGGCCGCGCTGCCGGGCCACGGGACCGCGACGCCGGACGAGATCGCTCGCGGAGCGGGCACGACGGGTGACGACGCGGTCGGGAGACTGTACGAACTCCGATCACTTGGTTTCGTCGAACGACACGGCGATCGCTGGAAGTTGACACGCCAGGCGCTGATCTCGGTCTCCCAAGATCGCGGCCGATGCTGACCGAGCGTGTACGGCCGTCCGGGCGACTCCCCGACACCCTTGGCAATTCCCTTAGTTGGCCACCGTCGGCGGTCACGCAGGGCAATGGGCGGGACCCCGGGCGGCGCTCGGCGGAGCGGGCTCGCGCGGGGGTGATCCCTCGCCCTTCGCGCACTGCGACACTTCAGTCACGCTACGCTCACATGAATTCCGAATCAGGCAGGCATCTCGACATCAGACCGACAGGTCACCCAGGCATCCCCAGTTCACGGCAGAACGGCACAAGGCGACGAATGCCCCAGCACACCTCCGGGTCCGACCGGGCGGCGATTCCCCCAGCCGCCCGCGACGGCGGCAGCGTGCGCCCGCCCGCTCCCTCGACGCTCGACGAGCTGTGGCGGTCGTACAAGGCGACGGGGGACGAACGGCTGCGGGAGCAGCTGATCCTGCACTACTCACCGCTGGTGAAGTACGTGGCCGGCCGGGTGAGCGTCGGTCTGCCGCCCAATGTGGAGCAGGCGGATTTCGTCTCCTCCGGGGTGTTCGGACTGATCGACGCGATCGAGAAGTTCGACATCGGGCGGGAGATCAAGTTCGAGACGTACGCGATCACCCGGATCCGGGGCGCGATGATCGATGAACTGCGGGCGCTCGACTGGATCCCTCGCTCGGTGCGGCAGAAGGCGCGGAACGTGGAGCGGGCGTACGCGACGCTGGAGGCGCGGCTGCGGCGGACCCCGACGGAGGGGGAGGTGGCCACCGAGATGGGCATCGCGGTGGACGAACTCCACTCCGTGTTCAGCCAGTTGTCGCTGGCGAACGTGGTGGCCCTGGAGGAGCTGCTGCATGTCGGGGGCGAGGGCGGCGACCGGCTGAGCCTGATGGACACGCTGGAGGACACCGCCGCCGACAACCCGGTGGAGGTGGCCGAGGACCGGGAGCTGCGGCGGTTCCTGGCAAGGGCGATCAACACGCTGCCCGACCGGGAGAAGACCGTGGTCACGCTCTACTACTACGAAGGGCTCACGCTCGCCGAGATCGGCAATGTGCTGGGGGTGACGGAGAGCCGGGTGAGCCAGATCCACACGAAGTCCGTGCTCCAGCTCAGGGCCAAACTGGCGAGCTTCGGTCGCTGACGGGGGTGTGCGGCCGGGTGAGGCCTGCGCGTCATCCGGGCGGGGGAGAGGTCCGGAGCTGCTGAATCGTCCCTGCCGCCGAGCAGAGCCGCATCGGGGCCGCATCGGAGTGTGTGGCCGGAGTGGCTCCCCTCCGCGGCGGTCCGTCCGTAAAGTGGACGCGTGCCAAGGATTCGAGCGGCCTCCGTGGCCGAGCACCGGTCGATGCAGCGAGCCGCCCTGCTGGACGCGGCTCGGTCCCTGCTGTCCGAGGGCGGGACGGAGGCGCTGACCTTCCCGGCCCTCGCGGAGCGCACGGGGCTCGCGCGCTCCTCCGTGTATGAGTACTTCCGGTCGCGGGCGGCCGTCGTCGAGGAACTGTGCGCGGTCGACTTCCCCGTCTGGGCGGCGGAGGTCTCGGCGGCGATGGACCGGGCGGACACCCCGGAGGCCAAGGTCGAGGCGTATGTCCGGCAGCAGCTGGCCCTGGTCGGAGACCGGCGGCACCGGGCCGTGGTCGCCATTTCCGCCGGCGAGCTCGACGCCGGGGCGCGCGAGAAGATCCGTGCGGCCCACGGCGGGCTCGTCGCGATGATCGTGCAGGCGCTGGGGGAGATGGGTCATGCGGAGCCGAGGCTGGCCGCGATGCTCCTCCAGGGCGTGGTCGACGCCGCGGTACGGCGGATCGAGCTGGGGGCCGCCGAGGATCCCGCGGCGATCACCGACGCCGCCGTGGCCATGGCCCTGCGAGGAGTTCGGGGCTGAGGCCGCGGACGAGCGCTGAGACCGCGAGCTGAGCCACGGACGAGGTGTCGTGGGACAGGGCCGCGGATGAGGTGTCGTGGGACAGGGCCGCGGATGAGGTGTCGCGGACTGGGGCTACGCACGAGGCAAGGGCACCCCGAGCACCGGCAGCAGGCGGGACGGGCCTCGGTGCAGCAGCCACGCGGGCAGAAGTGACAGCGGGTTCAGGTAGGTCCGGCCTCTGAGCAGGCCCCAGTGCAGACAGGCCGTCGAGCAGTGGGCGGTCGTCGGCTCCAGCGTGCCCAGGCTCCCGCCCGCCGCCACCTCGTCGCCCTTCTCCACGGACGGGCGTACGGGTTCGTACGTCGTGCGCAGGGGCGGCTCGCCCGTTCCCGTCAGCTCGACGGAGACGACTCCCCGCCCGGCGACCCGGCCCGCGAACGAGACCCGGCCGGCCGCGACGGACCGCACCGGAGTGCCGGGGGCCGCCGCCAGGTCCACGCCACGGTGACCCCGGCCGTACGCCGTAGCCGGAGGCTCCCAGCCGCGTACCACCAACGGGCGTACACCCACGGGCCACGCGCGGCCGATCGCCGGAACCGCGCCATCGGCCTCCGGTGGCGCGGGCGCGCCACCCCCTGGAGGAGCGCCCGTCCCCGGCGGCGCGCCCGCCGCCCGCGACACCTCCGGCCCCGGGGAGGCACCCGTTCGCCGCGCGGTCATGTCCCCGCTTGCCCACGCCGTGCTGCCCAGGACGGTCACCGTCAGGACCAGCAGCAACCCCGGCCACGTACGCACAGATCGTTTCGCTCGCATGCGAGAACGGTCCCGCATCCACGTCGACCATGGCCGGGATCTGTGGAGTACTCGCCGGTTGTGGACAGCGGCGTCACCCGGCACCTCGCGGGTCCCGTACACTTCTTGTGGCGATCCGGGTCACCGGGTCGACTTCGCACGCCCCGACAACGGCCTCCCGTCGAGAGACGAAAGCCGAAGTCAGCGCCTCTCGGTCCTTAGTGGCAAGGCGCACGCGGGCGTCAGGCGCGAGTGCCGTCCGGCACACGCGGCACAACCGAGAAACTCAAGGAGAACGGCCATGGCCGTCGTCACGATGCGGGAGCTGCTGGAAAGCGGCGTCCACTTCGGTCACCAGACCCGTCGCTGGAACCCGAAGATGAAGCGCTTCATCTTCACCGAGCGCAACGGCATCTACATCATCGACCTGCTCCAGTCGCTGTCGTACATCGACCGCGCCTACGAGTTCGTCAAGGAGACCGTCGCCCACGGCGGCACGGTCATGTTCGTCGGCACGAAGAAGCAGGCGCAGGAGGCCATCGCGGAGCAGGCCACCCGCGTCGGCATGCCCTACGTCAACCAGCGCTGGCTGGGCGGCATGCTCACCAACTTCTCGACCGTCTACAAGCGTCTGCAGCGCCTCAAGGAGCTCGAGCAGATCGACTTCGAGGACGTCGCCGCTTCCGGTCTGACCAAGAAGGAGCTTCTCGTGCTCTCGCGCGAGAAGGCCAAGCTGGAGAAGACCCTCGGTGGTATCCGCGAGATGCAGAAGGTGCCCAGCGCCGTCTGGATCGTGGACACCAAGAAGGAGCACATCGCGGTCGGCGAGGCCCGGAAGCTCAACATCCCGGTCGTCGCCATCCTCGACACCAACTGCGACCCCGACGAGGTCGACTACAAGATCCCGGGCAACGACGACGCGATCCGCTCCGTCACCCTGCTCACCCGCGTGATCGCCGACGCCGTCGCCGAGGGCCTCATCGCCCGCTCCGGCGCCGGCAAGGCCGAGGGTGACAAGGCCGCGGGCGAGCCGCTCGCCGCGTGGGAGCGCGACCTGCTCGAGGGCGAGAAGAAGGCCGACGAGGCTGAGGCTCCGGCCGCCGCCGAGGCCGAGAAGCCGGCCGAGGCCGCTGCTGAGGCGCCGGCCGCCGAGGCCCCCGCTGCCGAGGCTCCCGCCGCTGAGGCCCCCGCTGCCGAGGCCCCGGCCGCGGACGCCGAGCAGGCCTGACCCCCTCACCCCTTCGGGTTGTGAACGGCGGGGGCCCACAAAGCCCCCGCCGTTCGGCCCGTAGATCTTCAGACTTCGAGAGAGATTCCAGGAATCATGGCGAACTACACCGCCGCCGACGTCAAGAAGCTCCGTGAGCTCACCGGCGCCGGCATGATGGACTGCAAGAAGGCGCTGGACGAGGCCGAGGGCAACGTCGAGAAGGCCGTCGAGGCGCTGCGCATCAAGGGCCAGAAGGGCGTCGCCAAGCGCGAGGGCCGCTCCGCCGAGAACGGCGCTGTGGTCTCCGTCATCGCCGACGACAACGCCTCCGGTGTCCTGGTCGAGCTGAAGTGCGAGACGGACTTCGTCGCCAAGGGTGAGAAGTTCCAGGCCGCCGCCAACGCGATCGCCGAGCACGTCGCCAAGACCGCCCCGGCCGACCTCGAGGCGCTGCTCGCCTCCGAGATCGAGCCCGGCAAGACGGTCCAGGCGTTCGTCGACGAGGCCAACGCCAACCTGGGCGAGAAGATCGTCCTGGACCGCTTCGCGGCCTACGCCGACGGTTACGTGTCCGCGTACATGCACCGCACGATGCCCGACCTGCCGCCGCAGATCGGTGTCCTCGTCGAGCTGGACAAGCCGAACGCGGAGATCGCCAAGGGCGTCGCCCAGCACATCGCCGCCTTCGCGCCGAAGTACCTCTCCAAGGAGGACGTCCCGGCCGAGGTCGTCGAGTCCGAGCGCCGCGTCGCCGAGGAGACCACCCGCGCCGAGGGCAAGCCCGAGGCCGCCCTGCCGAAGATCGTCGAGGGTCGCCTCAACGGCTTCTTCAAGGACGCCACGCTGCTTGGCCAGCCGTACGCGCTCGACAACAAGAAGTCCGTCCAGAAGGTTCTGGACGAGGCGGGTGTCACCCTGAAGCGCTTCACGCGCATCAAGGTCGGCATCTGAGTCCGTACCGCGATCGACGCGCGACCCCGCTAGGGTCGACAGCAGTCGACTGCGTCATTCGCGTATGCCACCCCGCACACGCGCGTGGCGGACTACAGCAGATCTGACGAGGAGGCCATTGCCGCGTATGGGATGCGAACGACACCCCATCGGCAATGGCCTTCTTCGTATGTGCGACACGTAAAAGAGGCGAGATCTCCATGACCACCAAGGCCGACAAGAGCGACGACGGCAAAGTACGCGGCCGGTACCTGCTGAAGCTGTCCGGAGAGGCGTTCTCCGGAGGCGGCGGCCTCGGCGTCGACCCGGACGTGGTGCACGCCATCGCCCGTGAGATCGCGGCCGTGGTGCGCGACGGCTCCGAGATCGCCGTCGTCATCGGCGGCGGCAACTTCTTCCGCGGCGCCGAACTCCAGCAGCGCGGCATGGACCGGGCCCGCTCCGACTACATGGGCATGCTCGGCACGGTCATGAACTGCCTCGCTCTCCAGGACTTCCTGGAGAAGGAGGGCATCGACTCGCGCGTGCAGACCGCCATCACCATGGGCCAGGTCGCCGAGCCCTACATCCCGCTGCGCGCCGTGCGTCACCTGGAGAAGGGCCGTGTGGTCATCTTCGGCGCCGGTATGGGCATGCCCTACTTCTCCACCGACACCACCGCCGCCCAGCGTGCTCTGGAGATCGACGCCGAGGCGCTGCTCATGGGCAAGAACGGCGTGGACGGGGTCTACGACTCCGACCCGAAGACCAACCCCGAGGCTGTCAAGTTCGATTCGCTCAGCTACGGCGAGGTCATCACCCGCGACCTGAAGGTCGCCGACATGACCGCGATCACGCTGTGCCGGGACAACAAGCTGCCCATCCTGGTCTTCGAACTTCTGGCGGAGGGCAATATCGCGCGCGCCGTCAAGGGTGAGAAGATCGGCACACTCGTGGGTGACCAGGGCAGCCGGGACTGACCGGGGACCACCCCTCTTTGGGCCATGGACCCTGACCGGGGGATGGACAATGTCCTGCCGGTCCGGAACCGTGCAGGAAGAAGACGCGACGCAGCCGGCCGGGGACCGACAAGGACCGCTGCCGGGCCTACTCAAGACACGCAGGAGCAAGTGGTGATCGAAGAGACCCTCCTCGAGGCCGAGGAGAAGATGGAGAAGGCCGTCGTGGTCGCCAAGGAGGACTTCGCCGCGATCCGCACCGGCCGTGCGCACCCGGCGATGTTCAACAAGATCGTGGCCGACTACTACGGCGCGTTGACGCCGATCAACCAGCTGGCCTCGTTCTCGGTGCCGGAGCCGCGCATGGCCGTGGTGACCCCGTTCGACAAGAGCGCGCTGCGCAACATCGAGCAGGCCATCCGGGACTCCGACCTGGGCGTCAACCCGAGCAACGACGGCAACATCATCCGTGTGGTGTTCCCCGAGCTGACCGAGGAGCGCCGCAAGGACTACATCAAGGTCGCCAAGACCAAGGGTGAGGACGCCAAGGTCTCGATCCGCTCCGTCCGCCGCAAGGCCAAGGACGCCATCGACAAGCTGATCAAGGATGGCGAGGTCGGCGAGGACGAGGGCCGTCGTGCGGAGAAGGAGCTCGACGACACCACCGCGAAGTACGTCGCCCAGGTGGACGAGCTGCTCAAGCACAAGGAAGCGGAGCTGCTCGAGGTCTGATGAACGAATCTTCCTGGGGGGCGCCGCCACAAGCCGGGTACTGGGGGCCGTCCGACCAGGGGCCTGCCCAGGGGGCAGCCCCGGCGGGTCCCACGTACGATGCGCATGACGCGCAGCAGACTCGCCCCATGCCCATCGTGCCCGACGTACCCGCGCATGGCGGAGACCAGGATGACGACCGGGGGGCCGCTCGGCTGAGTGGCCCCTTGTTCCGCGACGACACGCCGCAGACGACGTCCTACGGGTCACAGACGCCGTACGTGACTCAGTCGCCCTATGGGTCCCAGACGCCCCATGGGGCCCAGCCCCAGAAGCCGGAGCCCATGCCCGACGCCCCACAGCCAGCGCCCGCCCCGCAGAAGAAGAGCGCGGGCCGTGACCTGGGTGCGGCCATAGGGGTCGGCGTCGGGCTCGGGGTGGTGATCGTCGCGTCGTTGTTCGTCGTCAAGGCCGTCTTCGTCGGGGTCATAGCGGTCGCCGTGGTGGTGGGCCTTTGGGAGCTCACCTCACGGCTCGAGGAGCGCAAGGGCATCAAGGCGCCCCTCGTACCGCTCGCGGTCGGCGGCGCGGCGATGGTCGTCGCCGGATACGTCCGGGGTGCCGAGGGCGCGTGGGTGGCGATGGCGCTCACCGCGCTCGCCGTCCTGGTCTGGCGCATGACGGAACCACCGGAGGGCTACCTCAGGGACGTCACGGCCGGGGTCTTCGCGGCGTTCTACGTCCCGTTCCTGGCGACGTTCGTCGCGATGATGCTCACGGCCGACGACGGTCCGCGCCGGGTGCTCACGTTCCTGCTGCTCACCGTGGTCAGCGACACGGGCGCGTACGCGATCGGCTGGCGTTTCGGCAAGCACAGGCTCGCCCCGCGCATCAGCCCCGGCAAGACCCGCGAGGGCCTGGTCGGAGCGGTCTCGTTCGCGATGGTGGCGGGCGCGCTGTGCATGGAGTTCCTGATCGACGACGGCAGCTGGTGGCAGGGCCTCGTGCTCGGCTTCGCGGTCGCCGCCAGTGCCACGCTCGGCGACCTCGGCGAGTCCATGATCAAGCGGGATCTGGGCATCAAGGACATGGGCACGCTGCTGCCGGGGCACGGCGGCATCATGGACCGGCTGGACTCGCTGCTGCCGACGGCTCCGGTGGTGTGGTTGTTGCTGGTGATCTTCGTAGGGTCTGGCTGACCTGCGCTTTTTCCGGAGAGGGGCCGGCTGTCCATGGGGCAGCCGGCCCCTTCCCGTATGCCCGGAGGTGCTTTCGTAAACTTCTTGACATGTTCGGGCCAGTAAGTTTTGATGATCAAGCGCCAAATTCGACCACATGACCACGGGTTCGGGCGCGGGGGAAGTCAGCGAATTACCGTTACGGGCCATCTCTGTGAGGTCTGTGGTTTCTGCTGTCCTGAAGAGCCCGTGGTGGACAATTCAAGGGGATTTCCGTCTTGCGCTTGAAAGCGATTCCGGCAGTCACTGCAATTGCCGCCGCGACGTTCCTCGGAGCTGCCGCCAGCCCGGCGCAGGCCGGCACCGGCCTGCTCATCGCGGTGCAGATCAACTCGTTCCAGGACTGGGGCAATTTCAACCAGGACCCGGTGGAAAGCACCAACACTCCCGGTGACGCCATCCGGGCCTGTGACTGGACGGCGGACGGGTGGGCCGTCACGTCCTACCTGGATGTCGGCAGGAACGGAACGTGGGACCGCACGGTTTCGACGAGCGGCGTTCCCTCGGATTTCTGTACCCACTGGGAAACCGGCAACCTCGCCGAGGGCACCAAGGTGACCATCAAGGCGTGTAACACGAAGGCCGGTTACGCCCCGAAGAACTGCAAGGAAGAGGACACCGTCGCTTAAGGATCGCTTTTCCTTGCGTGATGCGGTTCTTGTCACGCACTGGGCCGGGCGTCCCCGGCACCCGTGACGACCGTGACATCCCGTGGAGGCGGGCCCGGACACAATCCGGTGCCCGCCTTTTGCGTTTCTCCCAGGGGGGCCGTCTTTGGGCCGCCCGAGAAGGTCCCACGACGACCGGGGGCGACCGGAGGCCACCAGGGGCGACGAGGGGGTTGATGAGGGGTGACCAGCGCAACCGGCTCGGCCCCCAGGTCACCCGATTCGATCTGCGACACTGGTACAGCCATGCCTAAGCCCGGAGAACTCACTTTCGTCGCCCCGCGCGGAGCCAAGAAGCCGCCGCGGCACCTTGCCGATCTCTCGCCCGCCGAGCGTAAAGAGGCTGTTGCCGCGATCGGTGAGAAGCCGTTTCGCGCCAAGCAGCTCTCGCAGCACTACTTCGCGCGGTACGCGCACGACCCGGAGCAGTGGACCGACATCCCCGCCGGTTCCCGCGCCAAGCTCCAGGAGGCGCTGCTTCCCGACCTGATGACGGTCGTGCGGCATCTGTCGACCGACCAGGACACCACCCGCAAGACGCTGTGGCGGCTGTTCGACGGGACGCTCGTCGAGTCGGTGCTCATGCGCTACCCGGACCGGGTGACGATGTGCATCAGCTCCCAGGCCGGGTGCGGTATGAACTGCCCGTTCTGCGCCACCGGACAGGCGGGCCTGGACCGGAACCTGTCGACCGGCGAGATCGTGCACCAGATCGTGGACGGCATGCGGGCGCTCAGGGACGGCGAGATTCCCGGCGGCCCCGCCCGTCTCTCCAACATCGTCTTCATGGGCATGGGCGAGCCGCTCGCCAACTACAAGCGGGTCGTCGGTGCGATCCGGGCGCTCACCGACCCGGAGCCGGACGGGCTCGGGCTGTCGCAGCGCGGCATCACCGTGTCGACCGTCGGGCTCGTCCCGGCCATCCACCGGTTCGCCGACGAGGGCTTCAAGTGCCGGCTGGCCATCTCCCTGCACGCCCCGGACGACGAGCTGCGCGACACTCTCGTGCCCGTCAACACGCGGTGGAAGGTGCGGGAGGTGCTGGACGCCGGCTGGGAGTACGCGGCCAGGTCCGGACGCCGGCTCTCCATCGAGTACGCGCTGATCCGGGACATCAACGACCAGGCCTGGCGCGGTGACCGCCTCGGCCGGATGCTCAAGGGCAGGCCGGTGCACGTCAACCTGATCCCGCTGAACCCGACGCCCGGCTCGAAGTGGACCGCCTCGCGGCCCGAGGACGAGAAGGCGTTCGTCGAGGCGATCGCCGCCCACGGGGTGCCGGTCACCGTCCGGGACACCCGTGGCCAGGAGATCGACGGAGCCTGCGGCCAGCTCGCGGCCACCGAGCGGTAACCTGTCCCGCGTAGGTACATCTTCATATTCCGACAGGGGAGCGCCACAGCGCTGAGAGTGCGGGAGAGTCCGCAGACCCTCTGAACCTCGCCCAGGTCATTCTGGGTAGGAAGTTCGGTCATCACTCAAGCTGTTGCGCCCTGCCCGGGAACTCGTCGGAGGCTCCCGGGCAGGGCCGCGTCTTCTCCTGGTCACTCCAGGAGGAATTCGGTGAGCACCACCAAGAAGTTCACGGCCGCGGCCCTGGCCGCCGGGCTCGGGCTCGTCACGCTGTCCGCGTGCGGCTCGTCCGGCTCGGGCGGCGGCGACGCCGACTCCAAGACGGTGACCCTGGTCAGCCATGACTCGTGGGCCGCCTCGAAGAGCGTGCTCGAGGACTTCGAGAAGCAGTCCGGCTACACGGTGAAGGTCCTCAAGGATGGCGACGCCGGGCAGGCGGTCAACAAGGCGATCCTCACCAAGGACAACCCGCAGGGCGACGTCTTCTTCGGCGTCGACAACACCCTGCTGTCGCGGGCGCTCGACAACGGGCTGTTCCAGCCGTACGAGGCCAAGGGCTCCGGCCTGATCCGCCCCGAGTACCAGGTGGACCGGGCCAAGCACCGGGTGACACCGATCGACTCCGGTGACATCTGCGTCAACTACGACAAGAAGTACTTCGCCGACCACAAGCTGGACCCGCCGGCCTCCTTCGGCGACCTGGTCGAGCCGCGGTACAAGAACCTGCTCGTCACGGAGAACGCCGCCACGTCCTCGCCCGGCCTCGGCTTCCTGCTGGGGACGGCGGCCGAGTACGGCGACAAAGGCTGGCCCGACTACTGGAAGAAGCTCAAGGCCAACGGCGTGAAGGTGGTCGACGGCTGGGAGCAGGCCTACAACCAGGAGTTCTCGGGCTCAGCAGGCGGCAAGAAGGCCAAGGGCGACCGGCCGCTGGTCGTCTCCTACGCCTCGTCCCCGCCGGCCGAGGTGATCTACGCCAGCCCCAAGCCGAAGACCGCGCCCACCGGGGTCGCGAGCGGGACCTGCTTCCGGCAGGTCGAGTACGCGGGGCTGCTGAGCAACGCGAAGAACACCAAGGGCGGCAAGGCGCTCCTCGACTTCCTCGTCACCAAGGAATTCCAGGAGGACATGCCGCTGAACATGTTCGTGTACCCGGTGGTCAAGGGTGCTCAGGTCCCCGCCGAATTCAGCGAGTTCGGTCCGGCGGCCAAGAGCCCCGAGACCCTGGCCCCGGCCGAGATCGCCGACAACCGTGACCAGTGGGTCAAGTCGTGGACCTCGCTCGTACTGAAGTAGAGCCCCCGGCGCGCAAGGGGCTCTCCCGTGGGAGCGCGGCGCGGCTCGGGCTCATGGCCCTGCCCGTCGCGTTCTTCGGGGTGTTCTTCGCCTACCCCGTCGCGGCGATCGTGGCGCGTGGTCTGAAGGCCGACGGGGCCTGGCAGTGGGGGCGGATCGGTGACGTACTGGCGCAGTCCGGCATACAGCACGTCCTGTGGTTCACCACCTGGCAGGCGTTCGCCTCGACAGCGCTCACGCTGCTGATCGCGCTCCCCGGCGCATATGTCTTCGCACGCTTCGATTTCCGGGGCAAGCAGGTGCTGCGGGCCGTCGTCACCGTCCCGTTCGTGCTGCCGACGGTCGTCGTCGGTACGGCCTTCCTGGCCCTCGTGGGCCGCGGGGGACTCCTCGACGAGCTGTGGGGCGTACGGCTCGACACCACCGTCTGGGCGATCCTGCTCGCGCACGTCTTCTTCAACTACGCGGTCGTCGTCCGCACCGTCGGCGGTCTCTGGGCGCAGCTCGACCCGCGTCAGGAGGAAGCCGCGCGGATGCTCGGCGCCTCCCGGTTCGCGGCCTGGCGCAAGGTGACGCTGCCGGCGCTGGCCCCGGCGGTGGCGGCGGCCGCGCTGATGGTCTTCCTCTTCACCTTCACCTCGTTCGGTGTGGTGCAGATCCTCGGCGGTCCCACCTTCTCCACCCTCGAAGTCGAGATCTACCGGCAGACCTCCGAGATCTTCGACCTCGCCACGGCCGCCGTGCTGACGATCATCCAGTTCATGGCGGTCGGCGCGATCCTCGCCGTACACGCCGGGACCGTGCGCCGGCGGGAGGCCGCGCTGCGGCTGGTGGACGCATCCATGACGGCGCGCAGGCCGCGCGGGGCGGGACAGTGGGCGCTGCTCGGCGCCGTCCTCGCCACCGTCGCCGTACTCCTGGTGCTGCCGCTCGCCGTTCTCGTCCAGCGCTCGTTCGACGCGCCCGGCGGCCACGGATTCGCGTACTACCGGGCGCTGACGCACGACGACGGCGGGACCTTCCTCGTCGCACCGATCACCGCCATCGGCACCTCTCTGCAGTACGCGCTCGCCGCCACCGCCGTCGCCGTGCTGATCGGCGGGCTGGCCGCCGCGGCCCTGACCCGGCGCGACGCCGGCCGTCTCGTGCGTGGTTTCGACGCGCTGTTGATGCTGCCGCTCGGCGTGTCCGCCGTGACCGTCGGCTTCGGGTTCCTGATCGCCCTCGACAAGCCGCCGCTGAACCTCCGCGGCTCGTGGATTCTCGTGCCGCTCGCGCAGGCGCTGGTCGGTGTCCCCTTCGTCGTCCGCACCATGCTGCCCGTCCTGCGCGCCGTGGACGAACGGCTGCGCGAGGCGGCGTCCGTGCTCGGGGCCTCGCCGTGGCGGGTGTGGCGCGAGGTCGATCTGCCGATGGTGCGGCGGGCGCTGCTGGTCGCGGCCGGGTTCGCCTTCGCCGTGTCGCTGGGCGAGTTCGGTGCGACGGTCTTCATCGCGCGGCCCGACAACCCGACGCTGCCGGTTGCCGTGGCCCGGCTCCTCGGACGCGCGGGTGACCTCAACTACGGGCAGGCGATGGCCCTTTCGACGATCTTGATGGTGGTGTGCGCGGTGGCACTGCTGTTGCTGGAGCGCGTCCGTACCGATCGGACCGGGGAGTTCTAGATGCTGCTGAGCCTGAAGGCCGCGACCGTACGCTTCGGCGGGCGGGCCGTGCTCGACGCCGTCGACCTCGATGTCGCCGAGCACGAGACCGTGTGTGTGCTCGGGCCGAGCGGCAGCGGCAAGTCGACGCTGTTGCGGGCGGTCGCCGGGCTCCAGCCGCTCGACGAGGGACAGGTGGTCCTGGGGGGCCGGGCGATGGACTCGGTGCCTCCGCACAAGCGGGGGGTGGGTCTGATGTTCCAGGACCATCAACTGTTCCCGCAGCGGGACGTGGGCGGGAACGTCGCTTTCGGGCTCCGTATGCACGGGGCTTCGCGGTCCGAACAGGAGGGCCGGGTGCGGGAGTTGCTCGACCTCGTCGGGCTGCCGGGCGCCGCGCGGCGGGCCGTCGCCTCCCTCTCCGGCGGCGAGCAGCAGCGGGTCGCGCTGGCCCGCGCGCTGGCGCCCCGTCCCCGGCTGTTGATGCTCGACGAGCCGCTCGGCCAGCTCGACCGGTCGCTGCGTGAACGCCTGGTCGTCGAACTCCGGGAACTGTTCACCGAACTGGGTACGACCGTGCTCGCCGTCACCCATGACCAGGGCGAGGCGTTCGCGCTCGCGGACCGGGTCGTCGTGATGCGCGCCGGGCGGATCGCCCAGTCCGGTACGCCCCTTGAGGTGTGGCGGCAGCCGGCCGACGAGTTCGTGGCCCGCTTCCTCGGCTTCGACAACGTGGTCGGTGCGACCGTCGCCGGGGAGGCCGCCGACACGCCGTGGGGCAAGGTCCCGGTGCCGGAGGGGTCCCCGCAGGGGCCGGGCACGCTGCTCGTCAGGCCCGCCGGCGTGCGGCTGGCGGATGCCACCGAGGGGCTTCGCTGCACCGTGGCCGCCCGCACGTTCCGGGGCACCCATGTCGCCGTGCACCTCCAGCCGGAGGACGACGCACCGCGACTGGAAGCGGCGTGCGCGCTGCGGGACGCGCCGGAGCCCGGGGAGACGGTCGGGGTGGCGTTCGACGTGGCCGACATCGTCGTACTCGGAGGCGCTTCCGGCGCATAGCGTGCGGATCGCGCGCCGGACGCGCCCGGGCCGGTTGCTCTCGACGAGCGGGACAGACATGTGGCCCGCCCCTGCTGAAGGGGCGGGCCACAGGTGCGTACGAGAGGTGGTGCGGAGGTGTCAGCCGGCCTTCGACGCGCCGCGGCGGCGCATGCCGAAGAACACCGCTCCGCCGCCGATGACGACCAGGCCGCCGGCGATACCGGCGATCATGCCGGTGTTGGAGTTCGCACCGGTCTCGGCGAGGTTCGACTCACCGACCGCGGGCGAGGGGGCGTTGTCCGAGGCGGCCGGCGGCGTGCTGCTGTCCGACGTCGACGGGGTCGCGGACGGCGTCGCCGAGGACGACGGCTTCTTCGACGGCTTCGGGGTCTTGGTGGCCGGCGGGGTCGTCTCCGTCTTGCACGCCGTGGCCGGGGTGGTCAGGTTCGGCTTGATGTCCTCGTCGACCTGGTTCCCGGCCTTGACGTGGATGCGGTATTCGGCGTTCGGCTTCCAGGCCTCGTCGAAGGTGATGGTGACACCTTCGCGCGAGCCCTTGACCTCCTGCTCGCCGATCTTCTTCACGTCGGCGCCGTTGTTCTCGAGGAACACGGAGACGACCGCGGGTACGCCGGAGGGGTCCACGTCTTTGACGGTGATGACACTCTTGGTGCCGTCGCACTTGGCTTCGGCGGAGAACTCACTGATGTTGCAGGCCATTGCGTTGCCCGCGACGCCGAGCGCGAGCGCGGCCGTGGCGGAGGCAACTCCGAGGATTCGCACAGAACGTGCGGTACGGCGAGATATGGACACGATTGCCCTTCACAGGAAGTACAACTGCGGGGGGTTGGGAGGTCCTGCGTGCGGTAACAGCACCCCCAGGAGTCTCACAGGTTTATAAGCGACGGGTAAGCACTGTCAATGCGCATGTCCGGCATGCCCGTCGGCTTTGCCCGCTCATTAACCACCGAGGCGTTTGAGAGCCCCCGGGGCGTCCTCGATGCGGTCCACCAAGGCGATGCGGGACTCCATCGAGCGTTCCCGCGCCAGGGATTGGAGCAGCGGCCAGGCCGGCAGCCGCTCGGTCCAGTGGGTGCGGTCGACGAGGACCATGGGCGTGGGTTCGCCCCGGGACTCGTAGTAGTTGGGGGTCGCGTTGTCGAAGATCTCCTGCACCGTGCCCGCGGCGCCCGGCAGGAACACAACGCCCGCGTTCGAGCGGGCCAGCAGCCCGTCCTCCCGGGTCGCGTTGGCGAAGTACTTGGCGACGTGCGCGGCGAACGCGTTCGGCGGCTCGTGGCCGTAGAACCAGGTGGGGATGCCGACCGAGGGGCCGCCGGCCGGCCAGCGCTCGCGCACGTCGAAGGCGGCGCGCGCCCACTCGGTCACGGACGGTGTGAACGACGTTGCTTTGGCGAGGAGTTGGAGCGCCTCGGTGAGCATCTCGGGCCCGAAGGGGGCCGCGTAGGCGCCGAGGTTCGCCGCCTCCATCGCGCCCGGGCCGCCGCCGGTGGCGACCGTGAAACCGGCGCGCGCCAGTTCACGGCCGAGCCGGGCCGCGCCCTCGTACTCCCGCGTGCCGCGTGCCATGGCGTGCCCGCCCATCACGCCCACCACCCGCGCGCCGACGAGGAGTTCGTCGAGGGCGTCCGAGACGGCGTCGTCGTGGATCGCGCGCACCATCGACGCGAAGATGTCGCCGTCGGCCTTCGTCCGCTGGAACCAGGCGTACGCGCGGGCGTCGGGCGTCGCCTCGTAGTCGGTGTCGAGCGAGTCGAAGAGCTCGTCCGGGGTGTAGAGCCGACCGCGGTACGGGTCGAAGGGCAGGCCCGGGACCGGCGGGAAGACCAGCGCGCCCGTGGCCCGTACGCGCGCCGCCGCCTCGGGGTCCATCGGGCAGCCCAGGAAGACGGCGCCCGCGCAGTCCATGGTGAGCAGCGCCCGCGTACGGGCCGTCAGATCGACGGCCTGTACGCGGTACCGGGCGAGGGAGCCGCGCTCCGAGACCACCTCGTCGAACTCCTCGAGGGACTCGATCTCACGGTCGTGGGAAGCGGTGGGTGAAGGTATCGGCTGCACCCGCCCATGCTAGGCACTCCCGGATTTCAGCCCTGGACCGCCGCCGGATCCATCCACACGATCTCCCAGGTGTGGCCGTCCGGGTCGTCGAAGGAGCGGCCGTACATGAAGCCGTGATCCTGGGTCTCCCCGCTGCTCGTGCCGCCCGCGGCGAGGGCCTTGTCGACCAGTTCGTCGACCTTCTCGCGGCTCTCGGCGCTCAGACAGAGCAGCACCTCGCTGGTCGTGGTCGGGTCGGCGATCCGCTTCTTGGTGAAGTCGGCGTAGCGCTGCTTGCTCAGCAGCATCGCGATGATCGTGTCGCTGATCACGACGCATGCGCAGTCGTCCGTCGTGAACTGCGGGTTGATCGTGTAGCCGAGCTCCGTGAAGAACTTCTTCGAGGCGTCGACGTCGTCGACGGCGAGGTTCACGAAGATCATCTGCTGGTACATGAGGGGTCTCTCCCGGTGGTGTGGTGTGCCGTACGGAGAGGTGGACCGTGCGTCGCCGCGAAACTCATCGCTCGCCGGCCATATTTCCGCTCAGCCCGTCAGCGGCATGGCCGCCAGCTCGGCGACCGCCCAGGTCAGCGGGACGAACACGGCGACCAGGGCGCCGGCGCGCAGCAGCGCCGCGCTGCGCAGCATGGTGGCCGGCGCACCGAGCCGCAGCAGCGCCGCGGTGGTCTCCGCGCGCGCGTGCTTGGCCTCCACCGCGGCCGTCACCAGCGTCGCGACGGTGCAGCCGGTCACCAGCAGCGCGCCCAGCGTGCTGAGCGGCCCGAAGGACGGCCGAGCCCCGGCGTACAGCGTCGCCGTCGCGTACGCCCCCGACGCCACCGCGCACACCACGCCGAGCGGTTGCCCGATCCGCCGTGCCTCCTCCTGGAGCACGCGCCCGGCGAGCAGGCGCAGCGCGCCGGGACGTAGGGCCTGGAGCAGCCACCCGCACAGATACGTGATCGCGGGCCCGGCCAGCACGAGGCCCATTGCGGTGAGCGTCCAGCCCGCCAGCACCCCGGCGGGTCCGTCCGCGAACCTGCCCGGCAGGGCGAGGCCGGGCGCGGGCCCCGACTGGCTCGCGTACATCTCGACGGCGAGACCGGCGGCGAGCACGGCCACGCTCCAGGGGAGACCGCCGGGGGCCGGCTGGGGCACGGCGGGGCGCTGCGGGTCCAGTGGCTCGGCCGGGACGTCGTGCGGTGTGGCGGAGGAGGGTGCGGCGGAGGGGGTGGGGCTGTCGGCGGCTGTCCCGGGTGCGGTGGACGTGCTGTCCGTGTCGGCGGCAGGGGGAGTGTCGGCCGTCGGGGTCGTGCCTGCGGTGGTGGGCGTGCCGGCCGTCGCGGACGCGCCGGCGGTAAGGGGCGTGCCGATCGTCGGGGACGTGCCGGCCGTGGTGGACGTGCCGGACATACGGGCCTGCTTCTCGCCCCGCGGCCGCAGCACCAGCGCGCTCGTGACCGACGCCGCCAGTGGCACCAGGGCCAGCAGGGTGAGCGCCCCCGGCAGGGGCAGGGGCTGGTCCGCGGCGAGGAACTCGGCCGCCGCCCCGTCGAACGGCATCCCGGTCAGATCGCCGCGCAGATGCAGGAAGAACAGCAGGGCGAGCATCGAGCCGAGGGTGGTGGACAGGGCGGTGGTCACGGCCGAGACGGCCATCAGACGTACGGGGCCGAGGCCGATCGCCGAGAGGCCCGGGCGCGGGCGGGTGCCCGGGTCCGTACGGGCCACGGCGACCGCGAAGTACACCGTGGCCGCCATCGGCGCCACGCACCACGCCAGCCGCAGCACCGAGCGAGCCGAGGCGTCCGGGTGCGCCATCGCGTAGCCCAGCGTGCCCAGCAGCAGGAAGCCGGTGCCCGCGGCCGCCGCCGTGACCAGCAGTCTGCGGAGCTGGACCAGGGGGTGGGCCCCGCGGGCTAGACGGAGAGCGAGCACGCGGCCCGGCCTTCCGTCTCGGCGACCGGGGGCAGATGGACGGTGTGCACGCGCCGTCCGTCGCGCAGTGCCACCGTCCGGTCGGCGAGCGCCGCGGTGTCCGCGTCGTCCGTGGCCAGGACGACCGTGATGCCGTGCGAGCGGGCCGCCGTGGTGAGCGTCCGCAGCACATGGGCGCGGTCGGCGCTGTGCAGCGGGGCGGTGGGCTCGTCCGCGAAGAGCACGGTGGGGGCGGGGGCCAGTGCGCGGGCGATGGCGACCCGCTGCCGCTCGGCCTGGACCAGCGCGTAGGGGCGCTTGCGGGCGCAGTCGCCGATGTCGAGGCGCTCCAGCCACTCCAGGGCGGTGGCTTTCGCCCGGCGGCGGCCGGTGCCGCGCAGCATGAGCGGCAGGGCGGCGTTCTCCCATACGTTCAGCTCGGGGACCAGCAGGGGGGCCGGGTCGATCCAGCCGAAGCGGTCGCGGCGCAGCCGTTCGCGGGTGAGCGGGCCCATGGTGTGGACCGGCGTGCTGTTGAACCAGACCTCGCCCCGCTGGGTCGGGAGCAGTCCGGCCAGGCACTGCAGGAGCGTCGTCTTGCCGCTGCCGCGCGGGCCGGTGACGGCGAGGATCTCGCCCACGCGCACACCGAGCGAGACACCGTTGAGCGCGGGGGAGCCGTTGTGTGTGAAGTGCAGGGTGCGTGCCCAGAGCACGTCGTTGTCCGGCGGGGCCACCATGGGCGTACACCTCGGTTCAGATCGGAAGAGCCGTGCGAAGTCCCCCGTCCGGGGGAACGAAGGCAGGGCCGATCGGTCACTTGGCACGCTAGGGAGTCGGGGCCGTCGGGCCGGACAGCACGCGGCCCCGGGCCGCCCTTTCTCACTCGAACGGGCGGCACCGGGGCCGGTGTTGATCAGCTGATCAGAGGTATGCGGTTCAGCGGTAGGCGGACCTGGGGTACAGGGACTGAGGTACGCGGATCCGCGCTACGCGGGTCAGAGCTTCGTCCACGCCTCCGTCAGCACCTGCCGGATGATCGATTCGATCTCGTCGAAGGTCGACTGGTTGGAGATCAGCGGCGGCGACAGCTGGATGACCGGGTCACCGCGGTCGTCGGCGCGGCAGTAGAGGCCGTACTCGAAGAGCTTCTTGGAGACGAAGCCGTAGAGCACGCGCTCCGACTCCTCGTCCGTGAACGTCTCCTTGGTGGCCTTGTCCTTCACCAGCTCGATGCCGTAGAAGAAGCCGTTGCCGCGGACGTCGCCGACGATCGGCAGGTCGTGCAGCTTCTGGAGCGTCGTGAGGAACGCGGACTCGTTGTCCAGCACGTGCTGGTTGAGGCCCTCGCGCTCGAACAGGTCGAGGTTGGCGACACCCACGGCGGCGGAGACCGGGTGGCCGCCGAACGTGTAGCCGTGCAGGAAGGTGTTGTCGCCCTTGTAGAACGGCTCGGCGATGCGGTCGGAGACGATGCACGCGCCGATCGGGGAGTAGCCCGAGGTCATGCCCTTGGCGCAGGTGATCATGTCCGGTACGTAGCCGAACTTGTCGCAGGCGAACATCGTGCCGAGGCGGCCGAAGGCACAGATGACCTCGTCCGACACCAGCAGCACGTCGTACTGGTCGCAGATCTCGCGCACGCGCTGGAAGTAGCCGGGCGGCGGCGGGAAGCAGCCGCCGGCGTTCTGCACCGGCTCCAGGAAGACGGCCGCGACCGTCTCCGGGCCCTCGAAGAGGATCTGCTGCTCGATCTGGTCGGCGGCCCAGCGGCCGAAGGCCTCGGGGTCGTCGCCGAAGAGCGGGGCGCGGTAGATGTTGGTGTTCGGGACCTTGTGGGCGCCCGGGACCAGCGGCTCGAAGGGGGCCTTCAGGGCCGGCAGGCCGGTGATGGACAGGGCGCCCTGCGGGGTGCCGTGGTAGGCGACCGCGCGCGAGATGACCTTGTACTTGGTCGGCTTGCCCTGGAGCTTGAAGTACTGCTTGGCGAGCTTCCAGGCGGTCTCGACCGCCTCGCCGCCGCCGGTGGTGAAGAAGACCTTGTTGAGGTCGCCCGGGGCGTAGTTCGCAAGGCGCTCGGCCAGTTCCACGGCCTTCGGGTGGGCGTAGGACCACACCGGGAAGAAGGCCAGTTCCTGAGCCTGCTTGAACGCGGTCTCCGCCAGCTCCGTGCGGCCGTGGCCCGCCTGGACCACGAACAGACCCGAGAGACCGTCGAGGTAGCGCTTGCCCTTGTCGTCGTAGATGTAGGTGCCCTCACCACGGACGATGGTGGGAACGGGCGCGTTCTCGTACGAGGACATGCGGGTGAAGTGCATCCACAGGTGGTCGTACGCGGTTCGGCTGAGGTCCTTGCTCACGGCTATCGGGTTCCCCACATATAGGTCTGCTTCTTGAGCTTCAGGTAGACGAAGCTCTCGGTGGAGCGCACGCCGGGCAGGGCCCGGATGCGTTTGTTGATGACGTCCAGCAGGTGGTCGTCGTCCTCGCAGACGATCTCGGCGAGGATGTCGAACGAGCCCGCGGTCATCACCACGTACTCGACTTCCGACATGGCGGTCAGCGCGTCCGCGACCGGGTCGAGGTCCCCCTCGACATGGACGCCCACCATCGCCTGCCTGCGGAAGCCCACGGTGAGCGGGTCCGTGACGGCGACGATCTGCATCACGCCCTGGTCGAGCAGCTTCTGGACGCGCTGGCGTACGGCCGCCTCGGACAGGCCGACGGCCTTGCCGATCGCGGCGTACGGGCGACGCCCGTCCTCCTGGAGCTGCCCGATGATGGCGAGGGAGACGGCATCCAGCTGGGGAGTGCCGTTCCTGGACTCGCGGGAGTCCCTCTGGTCTGCGCTTCGACTGGCCACGACCTCACTGTGCACGAGGAGTCGTTTGTTTCGCAAGGCTCGATCGATGAAATTCGTTGTTTACGTGAGGGAAGCCTGCGGATTTCGCAGTTCTGGCGGGATCGGGGGTGTTGAAAACGTGGGGGCACGGATTAGGGTGGGTGTCTCAGCGTTTGGACACTCGTACTCCCGAACTTTGGAGGCCCGGCAGTGAGCACCGAGCTGCGTCGTCTGCGTAACCACATCGACGGCGAATTCCGTGACGCCGCCGACGGACGGACCACCGAGGTGGTCAACCCCGCGACCGGTGAGGCGTACGCGACGGCGCCACTGTCCGGGCAGGCGGACGTCGACGCCGCCATGGCGGCCGCCGCCGCGGCCTTCCCGGCCTGGCGCGACCAGACCCCGGCCGAGCGCCAGAAGGCCCTCCTCAAGATCGCGGACGCGTTCGAGGAGCGGGCCGAGGAACTCATCGCGGCCGAGGTGGAGAACACGGGCAAGCCGATCGGGCTGACCCGCTCCGAGGAAATCCCGCCGATGGTGGACCAGATCCGCTTCTTCGCGGGCGCCGCCCGCATGCTGGAGGGGCGGAGCGCCGGCGAGTACATGGAGGGGATGACCTCGATCATCCGCCGCGAGCCGATCGGCGTCTGCGCCCAGGTCGCGCCGTGGAACTACCCGATGATGATGGCCGTGTGGAAGTTCGCCCCGGCCCTCGCGGCGGGCAACACGGTCGTCCTCAAGCCGTCGGACACGACGCCCGCCTCCACCGTCCTGATCGCCGACATCATCGGTTCGATCCTGCCCAAGGGTGTCTTCAACGTCATCTGCGGCGACCGTGACACCGGCCGCGCGATGGTCGAGCACCCGACACCGGCGATGGCCTCCATCACCGGTTCGGTCCGCGCCGGCATGTCGGTCGCCGAGTCCGCCGCCAAGGACGTCAAGCGCGTCCACCTGGAGCTGGGCGGCAAGGCGCCGGTCGTCGTCTTCGAGGACACCGACATCCCCAAGGCCGTCGAGGACATCTCGGTCGCGGGCTTCTTCAACGCCGGGCAGGACTGTACGGCCGCCACCCGCGTCCTCGTCCAGGAGTCCATCCACGACGAGTTCGTGGCCGCGCTCGCCAAGGCGGCCGCCGACACGAAGACCGGCCAGCCGGACGACGAGGACGTGCTGTACGGGCCGCTGAACAACCCGAACCAGCTGAAGCAGGTCGCCGGCTTCGTCGAGCGCCTGCCCGCCCACGCCAAGGTCGAGGCGGGCGGTCACCAGGTCGGCGAGAAGGGCTACTTCTACGCCCCGACCGTCGTCTCGGGCCTCAAGCAGGACGACGAGATCATCCAGAACGAGGTCTTCGGACCGGTCATCACCGTCCAGTCCTTCACGGACGAGGCGCAGGCGATCGAGTGGGCGAACGGCGTCGACTACGCCCTCGCCTCCTCCGTCTGGACGAAGGACCACGGCCGCGCGATGCGCCTGTCGAAGTCCCTCGACTTCGGCTGCGTGTGGATCAACACGCACATCCCGCTGGTCGCCGAGATGCCGCACGGCGGCTTCAAGAAGTCCGGCTACGGCAAGGACCTCTCGGCGTACGGCTTCGACGACTACACGCGGATCAAGCACGTGATGACGTCGCTGGACAGCTGACGTCGCCGGCCGGCTGACGTCGTCGGCCGGCTGAGGGCGTGAACGCCGGGGCCCCGGACGGGAGATGATCCGTCCGGGGCCCCGGGTGTTTCCTCTCGGCGCCGGTCCGGCGGTCAGGCGGTCCGGCTGTTGCTGTTGCAGCTGCCGGTGCCGTCGGCCACGGAATGATCGACAAGGTGTCGGGCCGGAGCGGATGTGCTCGACGCAGCGTCGATTGCCCGCCCCCGGACAGGGGCGGCATGCTGCAAGGGTGCCCCAGACTCCTAGGACGCCCTCGCTCTCCCGCCGCTCCCTCCTGCGTGCGCTGGGCGGCACCACCGCGCTCGGCGCCCTCGCCGGCTGTGGCGTGCCCGCCGCCTATGTGCAGCCCGGCGACCGTGCCGCCGCGGACCTGTCCGTCAGCGACAAGCGGCTGACCTGGGCGAACTGGCCGCTGTACATCGACACCGACGACAAGGACACGACCCGGCGTCCCACGCTGGAGGCCTTCGAGAAGCGCACCGGGATCTCCGTCGACTACGTCGAGGAGATCAACGACAACGACGAGTTCTTCGGGAAGATCAGCCCGTCCCTGATGAACCACCAGCAGACGGGCCGCGATCTCATCGTCATCAGCGACTGGATGTGCGCCCGCTTCGTACGGCTCGGCTGGGTCCAGGAAATGGACCGCGCACGCCAGCCGAACGTCGCCAGGTACCTCGATCCGCTGCTGCGCTCGCCGGCCTTCGACCCGGGCCGCACGTTCTCGGTGCCGTGGCAGTCGGGCATCACCGGTATCGCGTACAACCGCCGCAAGCTGGGCCGCGAGATCAAGCATGTGTCGGACCTGTGGGCGAGCGACCTCAAGGGCCGGGTCACACTCCTGTCCGGCCTGGACGAGGCGTTCGCGCTGCTGATGCAGGGCAACGGCGTGGACATCACCCGGTGGACGGCGGACGACTTCCACAGGGTCTGCGACCAGGTCGAGAAGCATGTGCGCAGCGGCCAGATCCGCCGCTTCACGGGCAACGACTACATCAAGGACCTCTCCAGTGGCGACGTGCTCGCCTGTCAGGCGTACTCGGGCGACGTGATCCAGCTCCAGGCGGACGATCCGGACATCCACTTCGTCGTCCCGCAGGAGGGGGCCGAGCTCTGGGCGGAGTCGCTGATGATCCCCAATCTGGCGCGCCACAAGGCGAATGCGGAGCGGCTGATCGACCACTACTACGAGCCCGCGGTCGCCGCCGAACTGGCAGCGTGGGTCAATTACGTCTGCCCCGTCCCGGCGGCCCAGGACATCCTGGCCTCGTCCAAGGACGAGGACACCGCCGCCCTCGCCGAGGACCCGCTGATCTTCCCGGACGCGTCGATGCGGGGGCGCCTGGCGATCGCGCGGGACATCACGTCCACGGAGCGCGTGGAGTTCGCGAAGCGGTGGAACGCGATCGTGGGACTGTAACAGGGCCACGTACGACGTGTGACGAGGATTTTTAGTTGGCACAAAAGAGGGATAGTTGGCACTGACTCAGCGTTCGGCAGTGGCGGTGCAGGTCACGCAGTGATGCTGCTGACAGGGGTTTGAACTGCTGTTATGCCGGGGTGCGGTTGCAGTGATTGAGCGGGGGCCGTCGTTTCCTCAGCCGCTGCGACCGGGATGTCGAGCGGAAGCGCCTTGCCTTGGTCGCGGGTTCTCATCACATGAGTCGCGTCGAGGTTCAGGCATCGACGGCGGCGGTTCGGGGAGTGGCGTCGGACTCTGGGAAACCTGAGACATCGATGTGGCGGCCTGGCGCAGCACATGACCGGCGGGGAGCTGACCCTCGGGGCGGTGCTGGCCCGGCTGGAAGAACGGGAACGCGAGATCGCCGCGCAGGCCGAGACGACGGGAGAGCAGATCGCGCAGCTGACCGCACGGCTGGACGAGCTCGGCAGAGCCGCCGAGGAGGTCAGGATCACCCGCAAGACGCTGCGGGTCGTCGGGACGGTCGAAGTGGCTGGTCAACCGGGGATCGGGAGGCTGTGGAGCCTGCCGATCGCGTGGGTGATGACGTCGGTCCAGGGCCATCGGACGGCGAAGCGGAGCCGGTGGCGGCGTCCGGTGTTCACGAGCTGAGCGGCGGCGGAGAACAGGCGCAGGCGGAGCTTCTTGGGTTCCCAGCGGCGGGTTTGGCCGGTCAGTGCGAGCATCGGCATCCAGGCGAGGAGGTCGAGTGCGAGGGGGATGATCTCCAGCCAGATCCGGTTCTGTGCGGTGTCGTGCAGGGGCAGGTTGCGCAGGCCGGTGTCGCGGGCGTTTCGGATGCGGTCCTCGCAGCGGGACGGTCTGCGGTGGCGCAGTTCGAGGTCGGCGAGCTGGCCGCCTGGGTGTTGGTGGCGAAGCAGGTCAGCCGCAGTCCGTCGAGGTCGGTGAAGCGCAACTGGGCGCCGGGGTGCGGGCGTTCCTTTCTGACGATCAGCCGCATCCCCTTCGGCCAAGTGGTCAGGTCGGGCATGTCGGTGATCTCCAGCGACCCAGGCGCCGGGCCGTTCGGTGCGGATCAGGGTCTGCCGTCCCCGCCGCAGGTGTTTGGGCAGTTGAGCCAGGGCGAGTTGGGCGGTTTCGATGTGGGCGGCAGCTGAGGGCGAAGGGCGGGCTGCCCCGGACGACCCTCACCAGACGGTGCAACCGGGCGCACGATGTGCACTCGGCCACGCCGGGTGAGCAGTAGGTGGCCCGCCGCACGGGGACGATGACGAGTTCCCTCGATCAGCGGGCCGGCCGCGGCGCCGACGCCTCCCTCCACGGCTTCCCGCCCCCCGGCCCCAGGGAGCGATCTTGTCCGGGCGAGCAGACAATGAGCGCGAGAGACCCTCTCGCGACAGTGGCGAGTGGCGAGTGGCGAGTGGCGAGAGGCGAGAGGTGGGGTTCTGCGGTCTGGAGGTCGTGGGACATGGGACCGGTGCGGCCATGACGGTCGAAGAGCGGACTCCTCAAGTCGGCGCACGCCTTCCCGTCGAGGCCGTGAGCCGCCACCCCGGGCCGATGGAGCGCGCCGGTCCCGCGGAGCCGCGGAACGTCCCGTCACCCGGCCCGCGGGACGAATGCGTGTCCATCCGGAACTTGGTGGCGCGGCTGAGGGCCGACTACCCCTCGGCCGACGCGGTCACCGTCGAGGTGACGGTCAGGACCGCGTACGACGTGTTCGGTGTGGCCAACCTGGCGGCCGGTCTCTTCCAGGGCTTCCCGGTCAGCACGAGCGGCTCCCGTACGGCGGTGGCGGAGCGCGCGGGGGCCAGAAGTCAGCTCACCGGGGTCGTCGGAGCGGCGCTCATCGTCCTCATGCTCGTGCTGGCTCCGGGCCTGTTCCGCAACCTCCCCCAGCCGGCCCTTGCCGCCGTGGTGATCACCGCGTCACTGTCGCTGGCCGACATCCCGGGAGCGGTACGACTGTGGCGGCAGCGCCGGACGGAGTTCCTGCTGTGCATCGCGGCCTTCGCCGGCGTGGCCCTGCTCGGCGTCCTGGAAGGCATCGCCATCGCCGTGGCCCTGTCCGTCCTCAACGTCTTCCGACGCGCCTGGTGGCCGTACAACACCGTGCTGGGGCGGGTGCAGGGCCTGGAGGGCTACCACGACGTCCGCTCCTACCCACAGGCCGGGCAACTGCCGGGCCTGGTGATCTACCGGTTCGACGCCCCGCTCATCTTCGCCAACGCCAAGGCCTTCCGCGACGAGATCAGGCGACTGGCCGACGCGGACCCGCGGCCGAGCTGGATCGTGATCGCGGCGGAGCCGATGACGGACGTGGACACCACCGCCGCCGACGTCCTGGAGGAACTCGACGAGACGCTCAACGCGAACCACGTACACCTCGTGTTCGCCGAGCTCAAGGACCCCGTACGGCGCAAGATCGAACGGTATGGGCTCACCCGCACCATCGACCCCCGGCACTTCTTCCCCACCGTGGAGGCCGCCGTCGCCGCCTTCCGGCTGCGCACCGGAGCGGAGTGGACGCCCCTCACCACCGCCGAACAGCCCGCCCGGCCCAAGCCCGACACCGCCGCTCCACCGCCCGCCGACGAGCGGTGACCGCCCTCCGGGTGGGAGAAATCGGTGTGCTTGGGCGAGCCGAGCCGAGCCGAGCCGAGTCGAGCCGCAGCCCGCGGCGGGCTGACGCCGGACGCCTTTGCATCTGGATCCGGCGTTGACCGAACGGGTGCGGGCGCGCAGCCGGTACGCCGGGAGCGAGTGGCGCTGCCGGCCCGGCCCCCGTCCGGGCGGACGGCTCCGGTCAGCGTCTTCCCGCGCGGGTGAGTGCGTCCTCCGCCTGCGCGGCCAGGGTGGCGACGAGATCGGCCGCGGACGGCAGATCCTTGATGAGGTCGATGGCCTCGCCGGCCCACACCGGCAGCGAGGGGATGTTTCCCTGCGCGACGTCGCGCTGGTAGTCCTGTCGGGCCCGGGGGTCCCCGGCGAGTTCGGCTTCCCGGCCCCGCCACCGGTCGAGGTAGGGGTGGCCGAGGGTGCGCGCGGTGTACTTCGACGGCCACCGAGAGCCCCGGGCGATGTCGAGCACCCGGTTGCGCTCGGTGTCCCCGCCATGTCCCTCGACGATCGCCTTGGCGGTCGAGGGGTCCACCAGGGCCTCGGTCGTGGCTTGGAAACGGGTGCCGACGAGCGCCCCGGCGGCGCCCAGAGCCAGGGCCGCCGCCACACCGCGGCCATCGGCGATCCCACCGGCTGCCAGCACCGGCACCGGTGCCGCCAGATCCACCACGACCGGCACGAACGGCAACGTGGAACGCCCCTGCCGGGCCCCGTGCCCACCGCTCTCGGTGCCCTGGGCCACGATGACATCGGCGCCCAGGTCGACCGCCTGCCTGGCCTCGTCCAGATCGGTCACCTGAACGATCAGCACAGCGCCCGCCGCGCGAACGCACTCCGCGAACGGGCTCGGGTCCCCGAAGGACAACATCACCGCCCGGGGGGTGTGCTCCAACGCCCGCTCGACCGTGCTGCGGTCGATCGCCCAGGTCTGGAAACCGATACCCCATGGCCTGCCGCCGGCCTGCGCAACGAGTGGCAGTTCGCGGGCCAGCCACTCCCGGTCCCCGCCCCCGGCGCCCAGCATGCCGAGCCCGCCGCCGCGAGAGACCGCCGCCGCCAGGGCACCGCCGGCCGATCCGCCCATCGGCGCCAGCGCGATCGGGTGTTGCACACCGAACAGTTCCGTGAACCGCGTCGACAGCCCCATAGCCGCCATCATGCCCCCCGGAGCACCCCGCGTGGGAAGGCGCCCGGCTGAAGGTCTGAGCCGCGCGGCTCTTCCCGCGCGGTAGGGGGCATGGGCATGGGTCACCCTGCCCATGCCCCCTACCAAGGGCGGTCTACGGCGCGTCCACCACCGTGCCCGTCCGCACGGGGTGGTCGGGAAGCGGCTCGGCGTTGTCGTCGGTCAGCGCGAGGCGTACCGACTCGGCCGGCTCGGCCAGTTGGTCCTTCACCGTCGGCACGACGAAGTCGGCGGTGGTGGCCCCGGCCGGAATGCTCGTCCACACCCACACGTTCGCCTTGGAGAGCGCGCGCTCCGGGTCGGGGAGGTCACCGGTGTGGTCCGTCAGCCACTGCGGGTCCACGTCCTTGGTGGACAACTCGGCGCCCTCGGTGACCGGAAGCGCCCGGACCGGCTGCCAGACGTCCACGTCGGCGGGCTCGGAGAGGGAGATCCGCCACGTCAGCGTCCCTCCCTCGGTCACCCGGTCCGTGACCGGCGTCATGGTGACCGCGGGCGCGGGGTCGTCGTTCACCGCGGTGACGCCGCCCCGGTACGAGCCGATGACGGCGCCGCGCACGGCCTTCGCGATGAGGTCGTTCTGCTCGTCGTAGCCGAAGCGCGTGTCGCCCTTCACCTTCACGGGCACGTCGATGGGGTTGCTGCCCGGCCGTACCGTGATCAGCTTGTCCTTGGCCCGTCCGGTGCCCGGGTCGAGGACGGAGAAGCGGACCTTGCCGCTGCCGTGCCCGGAGACCTGGACCGGGATGTGGTACGTACGGGTGCCCGAGTCGCCCTCCTTGACGGAGAGCCGGCCGATGTCGACGCGCGGCAGTGTCGCCGCCCTGGCCGCCGGGGTACCGGGGGCCCAGCCCCAGGCATCCATCAGCCAGGCCCGCCCGGACCGTGAACGCGGGGTCAGTTCGAGGGACTTGACGTGCCTCAGGTCGAGACCGGCGCGGGTGGCCGCCGTCAGCGGGACGCGCAGCTCGCGCGCCCAGTAGGAGGCGGTGCGCTCGGAGCCCGGCAGCCCGTCGGCCTGGACCCGGCCGAGCTTGGCCCGGCGGCCGGAGGAGTCGGTGACGGCCACGTCCAGCTTGGTGCCGGTCGCGTTCGGCGGCACGAACACGCGCAACGCCAGGCTTTTCGCACCGGAGAGGGACACCGGAGCGGCGGGGCGGACCTTCGCCGCCGTGCCCGGCGTCGACCACTTCAGCGCGACCGCGCCGCGGCCGGTCTCCTTCTCCGTCTGCCACCCCGCGAAGTGCGGCGACGACCCGTTGGTGTCGGGGTTCAGGCATGCCCTGGCCGGGTCGGGGTCGACCGCCGAGCACAGCCTGCCGCCGGTCACCTTCACCGGTGCGTCGGGCAGGAAGCCGCCCGTGCGGCGGGCGCCGACCGCGTGGGTCAGCACGCGGGCCGGGTCGGCCGAGGGGGCGCGCCGGCCCGAGCCGTCGAGCAGCGGGCGCACCCGGTCGTCGCCGGCGACGAACAGCCGGGCCGCGGCGGCGATATAGGTCGCGCCCGCCTGGTGCTGCCGGTCGGCGGTCAGCCGGGTGCGGGTGCCCGTGGAGCACACCGGGTCGGGCTGCCCTTCCGGGTCGTCCCAGAAGTCGTCGGAGGAGGGTGCCTCGGACTTGCCCGGCGTCCACTCGGTGTTGAAGAAGTTGTGGTTGGCGCCCACCACGTAGACGGCGCTGTGCAGGGCGGTGCCCCGGCTGACCCCGCGCGTCCCGTCGACGTACACCTCGCCCTGGAGGTCGGAGACGTCACCGTCGCAGCCGGGGAGGATCGTCGTGGACGGCACGTCGGCGACCGGATTCTGGCCGAAGATCGTCGGTCCGATGAGGACGGTCCCGCGGATCTTCCAGCGCACCGGGCCCCGGTAGCCGTCCTGCGCGGCGGGCGGCGGGTAGAGGCTGTCCATGGCGGCCCGGTTGACGCCCTCGCCGCCGCGCGAGTGGCCGACGAGCAGGACGCGGGACAGGTCGGCCTCGGCCGCGTCGGGCACGCCCGCCGGGGCGGAGCCCGGGTGGGCGGCCCAGCCGGCCCACTTGGCGAGGTGCTGCCGCACCAGCGAGGAGCGCGCCTGCGCACCGCCGTCCTCGGCGTCCCCGTCCTGGCCGTTGATGCCGTTCGCCGAGATCGACACCGTCACATAGCCCTGGGAGGCCAGCAGCTTCTGGTCCTTCAGATAGCCCTTGTGGCTCGGGATCGGCTGCGTGCCGGCCGCGCAGGGCCAGTCGATGGTCACGTCGTCCTCGGACCCACCGGGCTTGAAGCAGGTGGTGTGGCGGCCGTGGAGGAACAGCGCGAGCGGCCGCTTGCCGGTGGCGCCCTCGGGTGCGACGACGACGGCCTGCATCTCGACCGGCTGGGCGAAGCCGGGCAGCTTCACCGGGTCGAGGTCGTACTCGCCGGTGACCGTGCGGTACGAGCCCGGCCTGCCCGGGTCCACGGAGTTCGCCGGGAGCCGGGCCGGGGGCTGCGCGGCCGCCGCGGAGTTCCTCGGCTTCTTGGTGCCGGTGGTGCCGGCGGGCGCGTCCAACCGGCGTCCGGCCGCCAGGACTTGAAGGTCCTTCAGCGGGGTGGCTCTACCGAGAGCGAGCCGGAACGTGTGGCCGTCCTTGGCCGCCTTCGGCACCCCGAGCAGCCGGCCGTCCGCGTGGAACTCGACGCGGGCGTCGCCCACGGGCACGGCCCTGTCCGACCGCCAGACCAGTTCCCGCGCGACGCCCTCCCCGGTGACGCGCCAGCCCGGCGGCAGCGGACTGTCGGCCTCCGCTGTCAACGGCTTTGCCTGGGGCGGCTGTTGGGCCTGGGCCAGCCCCGGTGAGCCCGCCAGGGCCGCGAGCACGGCCAGGGCGGTGACACCTATTCGCCGGGTGCGGTTCAAGGGTCCCCTCCTCATACTTCGAGCGCGGGCGCCCCGTCGGTACCGGGGGCCCCTCGCGCCTCGAAGGAAGCGAAACGGGACCTGTGGGTTGCCTGTGCCGCGGAAGTGCGCCCGCACAGGACAAGAATCGAGTCACCCGTGATCGAATCTCCCGTACCCGCGGCGCGCCGGGCATGGCCGGCCGGCCCGGGGTGGTGCGCGGGACTACCGTCGGCGGCATGGACGGTGATCGCCGAGGGTGGCGCCAGTGTTTGCTCAGCGGGGCGGTGTTCGCCGTGTGCATGGTCGGCACCACGCTGCCGACCCCTCTCTACGGCCTCTATCAGGAGAAGTTCGGGTTCTCCGAGCTGACGGTGACCGTCGTGTACGCCGTGTACGCCTTCGGGGTCATCGGCATGCTGCTGCTGGCGGGCAACGCCTCGGACGCCGTGGGCAGGCGGCCGGTGCTGCTGGCGGGTCTGGGATTCGCGGCCGTGAGCGCCGTCTGTTTCCTGTGCGCGACCGGGCTGGGCTGGCTGTATGCGGGGCGGCTGCTGTCGGGGCTGTCCGCCGGCCTGTTCACCGGGGCCGCCACGGTGTACGTGATCGACCTGGCACCGTACGGCGGCGCCTCCCGGGCCACGTTCGTGGCGACGGCCGCCAACATGGGCGGGCTGGGCTGCGGTCCACTGCTCGCCGGTGTGCTCGCGCAGTACGCGGCCTGGCCGCTGTACCTGCCGTTCGTCGTGCACCTCGCGCTGGTGGCCGGCTCGGCCGCCGTCCTGCTGTGGCTTCCGGAGACCGTTCGGGAGCCGCGGCCGCTGAGCACGGTACGGCCGCAGCGTCCCGCTCTGCCCTCGCAGGTGCGGGCGGTGTTCGTGCCCGCGGCGACCGCATCGTTCGTGGGGTTCGCCCTGTTCGGGGTGTTCACGTCGGTCAGCCCGGCGTTCCTGGAGCAGTCCCTCGGCGTGGACAACCGCGCGGTGGTCGGGCTGATCGTCGCGCTGGCCTTCTTCGCCTCGACCGCCGGGCAGTTGATGGTCGGCCGGGTCGGGGTGGGGCGGTCGTTGCCGCTGGGCTGTGCCGGTCTCTTCGCCGGGCTGGCGCTGCTCGCGGGCGCCCTGCGGTGGGACCTGTTGTCGCTGGTGGTGCTGAGCGCGCTCGTCGGCGGGGGAGGGCAGGGGCTGGCGTTTCGCGGGGCGCTGTCGGCGGTGGCCGAGGCGTCTCCCGCGGACCGGCGTGCCGCAGTGATCTCCACGCTGTTCGTGGTGGCGTACGTGGGCATCTCGGTGCCGGTGATCGGGGTGGGGGTACTGACGGGTCCGATCGGCCTGGAGGGTGCGGGGCTGGTGTTCATCGCGTGCATGGCCGTCCTGGTCTCGACCGCGGCCGTCTACCTGCTCCGGCGGCCGGTACGGGCGAGGACGTGAGCGCGGGCGGACGCGGTCACGCCGGACCGCGCCGCCGCTCGCCTGCCGGCGGATCCGGCCGTCAGCCGGACCAGCCCGGTCGAGTCAATCCCCGTCAACTGGCCTGCGGCGCGGACCGGTCGGCAGCCGCCGAGGGACGTCGCGACGGTTTGTCCGTGCACTTCCTGGCGACAGCGCGGCGTGCGCCCGATGGCCGGCATCCTTTTGGCCGGCTCCGAGTGAGTCGGTCGAGGGCGCGGGGCGCGAACGGCCAGGGCGGTTTCGGTGGGGTCAGGTGTCCGCGGCCCGCGCGGTGACGGGCGTGCCGATCTCGACCGTGCGGCTGACCGTGCAGAGCCGGTCGTGGGAGGACTTGACCGCCCGGGGGAGGATCGCGCGGGCGCGGTCGCCGGGTTCACCGTCCGGGAAGGCGACGGAGAAGGTGACCACGAGGTCGGTCATCCGGTTGCCGAGCTCGTCACTGATCTTGTTGCCGGTGACGGTGACGGCGAATCCGGTGGGCTCCGCGTGGCGGCTGGTGGCGACGTCGACGTCTACCGCGGTGCAGCCCCCGATCGCGGCGAGCAACAGCTCGACCGGGGTGAAGTCGGTGTCGCCGGGATCGGAGCCGGTGCCGAAGCCGATCGTGCCGCCGCGCACGTTCGTCGCGGTGAAGTGGCCGGTGCTGGTCCGCTCGACGCTGACAGAGCGCAGGGTGTGTTCGGTCATGCCGCCGACATTAGTGTCGGGCTGCGCAGACCGCCGTGGATGTCGGTCCGGTCGAGGTGGAGCCTTGTGCGCGGAGTGCGCTGCGGACGGACGGACGGACGGACGGACGGACGGATGGACGGACGGACGGGCGGACGGGTGGGCGGACGGGTGGGCGGGCCACGGGCCGCACGGCGAACGGCGCGAGGCACGGGATCGCCGACGCAGGCATGTGCACCCTCCGTAGCGTCTCAGTCGACGTGCTCGTCGGGCGTAGCCGCGCCGTTCGCCGTGCGCGCGTCACCAGGTCCTGCCTGGTCAGGGGTGTCGAGAACCTCGTGCAGCCAGGCGCGTTCGGCACGGCTGGTGGCGCGGGCGACCCGCATCATGCCGCGCCGGTAGGGGTCGGCGACCTCCTCCGCGCGCACCGGGCGGTCGCCGTCGTAGAAGAAGCTCGCCGGCTCCTCCAGGAACGCCAGACGCCGGCGCAGCACCGCGTGCTGGTCGGCGATGTCCGGCAGCCGGGAGAGGAAGGCCAGGACCGTGAAGAACTGGCTGCCGTCGGTGATCGCCTGGTCGGCCGGGTGCCGCAGGCGCTGAAGCAGTTCGGCGTGGCCGGCCTCGGTCAGGCTCAGCACGTACCGCTGGGCGGCCGCCGCGCCCGGCTCGACACGTCGGTCCAGCAGCCCCCGCTTCACCAGACGGTTGATCGCCGGGTAGAGGCTGCCGTCGCTGACAGGGGTGGTGTGGCCGGACAGCTGCGCGATACGGCGGCGCAGTTCGTAGCCGTGCAGCGGGCCGCCTGCGAGGAAGCCGAGGATCGCGAGTTCGAGCATGGCCGCCATCATCCCACATCGAATCGATATACCCTGAAGCGATGCATACCTTGAAGCAACGCTTGAAGCGATGCATGTCTTGAAGCGATGCATACCTTGAATCGATGGATGACGAATCGATGCCGAGGCTGATGACTTCGAGCTGCTGACCGGCCCGGCCCCTCCCGCGCCAGCCCCCCGCCCCCCGCGCCGCGCCGCCCAGCGCGGCGCGGCGCGGGAGGGGCCGGACGCAAGGCCCGGTGTCAGGACTCCGTACCCGAGCCCGGCCGGTCACCTCCTGTTGCCTGTTCGATCGGGGGGACGTCGGGCAGGGCCGACTTCTCCTCGCCGCGGAAGGTGAAGGTCTTGGTCTCGCCCTCGCCCTCCGTGTCGACGACCACGATGTGGCCCGGACGCAGCTCCCCGAAGAGGATCTTCTCGGAGAGGGTGTCCTCGATCTCGCGCTGGATCGTGCGGCGCAGCGGCCGCGCCCCGAGCATGGGGTCGTAGCCCTTCTGCGCGAGCAGTTCCTTCGCGGACTGGGCGAGTTCGATGCCCATGTCCCGGTCCTTGAGGCGCTCGTCGACCTTGGTGATCATCAGGTCGACGATCGCGAGGATGTCGTCCCGCGTCAGTTGCGGGAAGACGACCACGTCGTCGACGCGGTTGAGGAACTCGGGGCGGAAGTGCCGTTTGAGCTCGTCCGCGACCTTGTTCTTCATGCGCTCGTAGGTGGACTTGGAGTCGCCCTGGGCGGCGAAGCCCAGGTTGAAGCCCTTGGAGATGTCCCGGGTGCCGAGGTTGGTCGTCATGATGATGACCGTGTTCTTGAAGTCCACGACCCGGCCCTGGGAGTCGGTCAGCCGACCGTCCTCCAGGATCTGCAGCAGCGAGTTGAAGATGTCCGCGTGGGCCTTCTCGACCTCGTCGAACAGGACCACGGAGAACGGCTTGCGGCGGACCTTCTCGGTCAGCTGCCCGCCCTCTTCGTAGCCCACGTAACCGGGAGGCGAACCGAACAGACGCGAGACCGTGTGCTTCTCGCTGAACTCCGACATGTCGAGGGAGATCAGCGCGTCCTCGTCACCGAACAGGAACTCCGCCAGGGCCCTCGACAGCTCGGTCTTACCGACACCGGACGGGCCCGCGAAGATGAACGAACCACCCGGACGCTTCGGGTCCTTCAGACCCGCACGCGTACGACGGATCGCCTTCGACAGCGCCTTGACGGCGTCCTTCTGGCCGATGACCCGCTTGTGGAGCTCGTCCTCCATGCGCAGGAGACGACTCGACTCCTCTTCTGTGAGCTTGAAGACGGGAATGCCCGTCGACGCGGCCAGAACTTCGGCGATCAGCTCGCCGTCGACCTCGGCGACGACGTCCATGTCGCCGGTCTTCCACTCCTTCTCCCGCTTGGCCTTCGCGGCCAGGAGCTGCTTCTCCTTGTCGCGAAGGGAGGCGGCTTTCTCGAAGTCCTGCGAGTCGATCGCGGACTCCTTGTCGTGGCGCACGCCCGCGATCTTCTCGTCGAACTCGCGCAGGTCCGGCGGCGCGGTCATCCGGCGGATCCGCATCCGGGAACCCGCCTCGTCGATCAGGTCGATCGCCTTGTCCGGGAGGAAGCGGTCCGAGACGTAGCGGTCGGCGAGCGTCGCCGCCTGCACCAGGGCCTCGTCCGTGATGGAGACACGGTGGTGTGCCTCGTAACGGTCCCGCAGGCCCTTGAGGATCTCGATCGTGTGGGGGAGGGAAGGCTCCGCCACCTGGATCGGCTGGAAACGCCGCTCGAGAGCCGCGTCCTTCTCCAGATACTTCTTGTACTCGTCGAGTGTGGTGGCGCCGATGGTCTGCAGCTCACCGCGGGCCAGCATCGGCTTCAGGATCGAAGCCGCGTCGATGGCGCCCTCGGCGGCACCCGCACCGACGAGCGTGTGCAGCTCGTCGATGAACAGGATGATGTCGCCGCGGGTGCGGATCTCCTTCAGCACCTTCTTCAGGCGCTCCTCGAAGTCACCGCGGTAGCGGGAACCGGCGACCAGCGCACCCAGGTCCAGGGTGTAGAGGTGCTTGTCCTTGAGGGTCTCGGGCACCTCGCCCTTGACGATCGCCTGAGCGAGGCCCTCGACGACGGCGGTCTTGCCGACACCGGGCTCACCGATCAGGACCGGGTTGTTCTTCGTACGGCGGGACAGCACCTGCATGACCCGCTCGATCTCCTTCTCGCGCCCGATGACCGGGTCGAGCTTGGACTCACGAGCGGCCTGGGTGAGATTCCGGCCGAACTGGTCGAGGACCAGGGACGTGGAGGGGGTGCCCTCGGCAGGACCGCCCTCGACGGTGCTCTCCTTGCCCTGGTGGTAACCGGAGAGCAGCTGGATGACCTGCTGCCGCACCCGGTTGAGGTCTGCGCCCAGCTTGACCAGGACCTGGGCGGCGACACCCTCGCCCTCACGGATCAGGCCGAGCAGGATGTGCTCCGTGCCGATGTAGTTGTGGCCCAGCTGAAGGGCCTCGCGGAGCGACAGCTCCAGGACCTTCTTGGCACGGGGAGTGAAGGGGATGTGCCCGGACGGGGCCTGCTGGCCCTGGCCGATGATCTCCTCCACCTGCTGGCGGACCGCCTCGAGCGAAATCCCGAGGCTCTCCAGGGCCTTGGCGGCGACACCCTCACCCTCGTGGATCAGGCCCAGGAGGATGTGCTCGGTGCCGATGTAGTTGTGGTTGAGCATCCGGGCTTCTTCCTGAGCCAGGACGACAACGCGCCGCGCGCGGTCGGTGAACCTCTCGAACATCGTTGATCGCTCCTCAGGAAGGGTGCGGTGGTCGTAGGGCCACGACGGGCGGTCGGGGCGGAGGCGGGACCGGGGTGCGGCGCATGACGTATGCCCTAGTTGTCCAGCTCGCCCGCGAGCGTCCGGGCCGCGTCGATCTCCTTGTCGTTCAGTCCCCAGTGTCCGGCTTCCCGGTCCTGTTTGGCCTGTTCGTCGATCCAGCGATTGTGCGCCTCCCACGCGGCCTGCTTGCTGGTGCCGAGGGCGGCGCCGATCTGTGACCAGGAGGCACCGGCCCGGCGGGCGGACCGTACGGAGAGCTGACGGCCGTAGGCCGCCTTGCGGGCGAGCACCTCGCCGAGCGCGAGAAGCTCAAGGGCTTCCTCGCGGGTCAGGGGTGCCGCCGATCCGGTGGCCTCGTCCGGCTCGGCGCCGTCCCCGCCGCCCCCGTCACCCAGGTCGTCCACGTCGTCCACGTCGTCCGGGGGCGGGGCGAGGGCGTCGCGTGTGCGCAGTGCGTCGAAACGCGCCGCGGCGGACAGCAGCGTGTACTGGCGCTCTAGCTCGTCAGGAGTGGCCACGTCTTCCACGGTGCCATCAAGCCACCTTGACGTCAACGCATCCTTACGTCAGACGGCGTCCTCGGGGTGAAGTGGCCCGGAATGCTTTTTGAACGCGTTCAAGTCGGGGGGTACGCTCCAGTCATGAGCGACAGAGTCGCCCTTCTCAAGGGCATCCGCGGGTGGCTGGTCGTCTTCGTCGTCTGCCTGGTGCTCAGCGGCGCCACGGCCTTCCCCCTGGTGCACGAACTGCGCTGGACCGAGGACCTGCTGCGGTCCCTTTCCGTGCCGGACCGCCTGCCCGGCCTGATGGACTGGATCGAGCGTGTCCGCCGCGGGCTCGACGCCACCGACGCGAAGTACCCCTTCGTGCTGTACGGCACGGACTGGCTGGCGTTCGCGCACCTCGTGATCGCGGTCGCCTTCTACGGCCCCTATCGCGACCCCGTCCGCAACATCTGGGTCGTCGAGTTCGGCATGATCGGCTGCGCCGGCATCGTCCCGCTCGCCCTCATCTGCGGTCCGATCCGCGGCATTCCCTTCTGGTGGTCGGTCGTCGACATGTCGTTCGGGGTCTTCGGGGTGATCCCGCTGTACGTCCTGCGCAAGAAGATCAAGCGGCTGGAGGCGCTCACGGCCGCCCCGCCCGCGGCCGCGGTCGTCACCGCCTGAGCGCCGCCGGCCGCCTCGCCGACCCCGGTCAACCCCCTTGGCGTGCCGACGTGTTGCCGGAGTCCCCGGGGCGGATGGAGCGAAAGTTCTTCGGCGGGAGGAAAAACTGTTATTGCGGAGGGCGGCACTCCGTCTCCTGTGGTGTCCGAGGACTCCACGCGTGGTGTCCGAGGGCTCCACGAGCCGACTGTGACCTGCGGCATAGCGCACGGGCAGGTCCAACCTGGTTCGGGGCATCCTGCTCTGATCAGCGCGCCATCGAAAGGGACGTACGTGGACGGGCGGCAGTGGCACTCCACCATCGCGGCCGCGCAGGCCGGTGACCGGGAGGCACTCGACGAGCTGGTCGCGGGCTGGCTGCCGCTGGTCTACAACGTCGTCGGCCGCGCCCTGGGCGGCCACGCGGACGTCGACGACGTCGTGCAGGAGACCATGCTGCGCGCCGTCGACCACCTCGGCTCGCTGCGCGATCCGGACAGCTTCCGGTCGTGGCTGGTCGCGATCGCGATGCGGCAGATACGTGACCGGGCCCGGCGGCGCACGGCGGAGCCCCTGACCGACGGCGCGGGCGACCAGGCCGTGGACTTCGCCGAACTCACCGTTCTGCGGCTCCAGTTGGAGGGCCAGCGGCGTGAGGTCGCGGAGGCGGTGCGCTGGCTCGACGCCGAGGACCGGCAGCTGCTGTCCCTGTGGTGGCTGGAGGTCGCGGGCGAACTGACCCGGCGTGAGCTGGCGGCGGCGGTCGGCATCAGCCGTCAGCATGCCGCCGTACGGGTGCAGCGGACGAAGGCCCGCCTGGAGACCGCGCGCGGCATCGTGCGTGCCCTCGACTCGTCCTGCCCCGAGCTGCGTGACATGACCGCCCGCTGGAGCGGACGGCCCGACTCGGTGTGGCGCAAGAGGCTGGCCCGGCACATCCGGGGCTGCGGGTACTGCGCCGGGCCGGGCGAGGCGGTCGTACCGGCAGAGCGGCTCCTCGCCGGGATCGCGCTCGTTCCGGTCCCGGCCGGTTTCACCCTGTCGCTGGCGCTCGGCGGCAAACCGGCGGCGGCCGCCACGGCGGCGTCGGCCGGCTGGTCCGCCAAGGTGCTCGGTGTGCTCGGCAAGCCCGCCGTCGCGGTCACGGCGGGCGCGACCTTCGCGGCGGGCGGCGTGTACGTCGTGACGCAGACGCCCGACCACCCGCCGCGCCGGGCTGTCGCCGCGCCGACGGCGGCGAGCACGGCGCGCCCGCCGTCGGTCACCCGGTCCGCCTCGCCGAGCCCCAGCCGCACCACGAGCCCCAGCCCGAGCCCGTCGAAGACCCGGGTCCCGCTGTACGGCACTGTCGTCGACGCCGTCGACAGCGCGCCCTCGGCGGATACGCCGCCCAAGGTGCTGCCCCGCCGTGCCGAGAAGGGCGTCACCGCGACGGGCGCACCCGCGACCGGTCTGACCCATCGCGGCGAGACGGTCACCCTCAGCGGAGAGGGCTATTTCCGGGTCCGGTGGCAGATCCAGCCCAAGGAACGTCCGGGGAGCGTCGCGATGCCGGCCTGGACCGGACTCGACGGCAGGCTCTTCCACGTCGCCTCGGGCGGCGGCCACCGTATGGACGATCCGCAGCCCGGCACCACGGACGGCACGACCTGGATGGGCGGTCCGGCCACCGGCCTGGCCGTACTGCCGTCCGGCACCCAGCAGATGTGGCAGAACGAGTACTTCTGGATCGACGGCACCGTCACCCTCCACCAGAACGAGCGCGGCGCCGACTACAACCTCTTCGTCGAGACCTCGTCCTGGGGCAAGGCGGCCCAGGACGTCCGCACGGGGCCCGAACAGGGCGCCGTCCGCTACGGCCTCGTACGCGACAACGGCAAGGACACGGCCCCGGTGCCGCAGTACCTGACGCGGTCCGCCCCCGCGGACCCGGCGACGGTACGGCAGCGCTCCCGCGTCACTCCCTGAACCCCCATTGACTCGGTCCCCCCGTGACTAAGTCCCCCCTCATGAACGGCCCCCCATGAACGGCCCCCCATGAATCGGCCCCCCATGAATCGGCCCCCGTGGCTCGGGCCTCGTGAGACTCAGTCCTTGCGCAACGCGCACAACGCGTCGATACGGTTCGTCGTGATCGCGTCGACGCCCATGTCGAGCAGACGCCGCATCGAACGGCGGGTGTCGGGGGTCCACGCCGACAGCAGATAGCCCTCGCGGTGCACGCGTGCCGTGAGCTCGCGGTCGACCAGCGAGAAGCGGTAGTTGAGCCAGCGCGGGCGCACCGCGTCGAGCAGCGCGGGGCGCGGCGGTGCGAGCGTCGTCCAGGTCAGGGCGATCTCGGCGGCGGGGTCGGCCGCGCGCACCGCGAGCATGGCCGGGGCCCCGGCGCAGTAGTACACGCGCTCCTCGGCTCCGTACTCCCGGATGACGTCGACGATCCTGCGCACCGCCCGGGGGCCGGCACCCGGCAGGTCCAGCATGACCCGGCTCTCCCCGGTGGCCGCCAGCGCGTCGACCAGCGTCGGCACCCCGCCGTCCGTCAGCCCCCGGACCTCGTCCCAGGAGAGCGACCGCAGCGGCCGGTCCTGCTCCCACAGCCGCTTCAGCGTCTCGTCGTGCAGCAGCACGGGAACGCCGTCACGGGTGAGCCGTACGTCGATCTCGACCGCGTCCGCGCCCTGCCGGAGCGCGGAACGCAGCGAGTCGATCGTGTTCTCGCGGACGCGATAGGGGTCGCCACGGTGGGCGACGGCTGTCACGGTGCGCATGGGATCCCTCGTGATCGTGGCGTGCTGGTGGTTCAGGGCGCGAGCCATGCCGCGGTGTACGTGTCGATCTCGGCGGCGATCCGGGCCTTGCCCGCGGCGTCGAGGAAGGACGCCTCGACGCTGTTCTTGGCGAGGCCGGCGAGGCCCCGCTCGTCGAGGTCGAGGAGGCGGGCGGCGATCGCGTACTCGTTGTTGAGGTCGGTGCCGAACATCGGCGGGTCGTCGGAGTTGATGGTGACGACGACGCCGGCCCGGACGAACTCCTTGACGGGGTGCTCGTCGAGCGTGCGGACCGCGCGGGTCGCGATGTTGGAGGTCGGGCAGACCTCCAGCGGGATGCGGTGCTCGGCGAGGTGGGCGAGCAGCTTCGGGTCCTGGGCGGAGCTGGTGCCATGTCCGATGCGTTCGGCGCGCAGGTCGGTGAGGGCGTCCCAGACCGTCTCGGGTCCGGTCGTCTCACCGGCGTGCGGCACGGACCGCAGCCCGGCGGCGATCGCCCGGTCGAAGTACGGCTTGAACTGCGGGCGCGGTACGCCGATCTCGGGGCCGCCGAGCCCGAAGGAGACGAGCCCCTCGGGGCGCAGCCGGTCGTCGGTGGCGAGCCGCACCGTCTCCTCGGCGGACTCCAGGCCCGCCTCGCCGGGGATGTCGAAGCACCAGCGCAGTACGGTCCCGAACTCGGCCTCGGCCGACTTGCGGGCGTCCTCGATGGCGTCCATGAACGCGCGCTCGTCGATGCCGCGCCGGGTGGAGGAGAACGGGGTGATGGTCAGCTCGGCGTACCGCACCTGCTGCCGGGCGAGTTCACGGGCGACCTCGTACGTCAGCAGCCGGACGTCCTCGGGGGTTCGGATGAGGTCGACGACGGACAGGTACACCTTGATGAAGTGGGCGAAGTCCGTGAACGTGAAGTAGTCGGCCAGGGCCTCGGGGTCGGTCGGCACGCTGGAGTCGGGGTGGCGGGCGGCCAGCTCCGAGACGATGCGGGGGGAGGCGGAGCCGACGTGATGCACGTGCAGTTCGGCCTTCGGCAGTCCGGCGATGAAGGAGTGCAGGTCGCGCCCGGTCTGGGCGTCGCGGGTGCCACGGGCGTCGAAGTGCTCGGTCAAGGGTTCCTCCCCAGGAACGGCGTCCTCGCACCGGCTGCGGGCGGGACGCGGGTGATCGGCTGATCGGTGACTCAGGGATCATCGTAGGCTGCGGCCCCCGCGAGGGAGGCTCGGGCCGTAGCATGACGGAACGCACGACAGAGGGGACCCCGCGCATGTCCGACGACGCTCAGGCGCCCAAGGCACCGGAGAACGCCGCGCCGGACCCGTGGGCACCCCCGGAGCCGGGCACCCCGGCCGACGCGAGGGCGCAGGGTGCGCAGCAGGCGGACGCGGTACCCGTGCCGCGGGTGGATCCGGGCAAGGGTGTCGAGGACGCCCGACCCGAGCCGAACCCGTGGGCACCCCCGGCGGACACGGCACCGCAGCCCGGCGGCGGCATATCACCCGAGGACACGGTGCTCTCGGGCGACAGCGTCCCCGCCGTACCGCACGACGACACCGGGCTCCACGCCGACATCGCCGCTGGATCGCCCCAGGACACTCTCGTTTACGGCGACGGCATCCCTTCCGCGCCCCGGGACGCGGCGTCGTCCGGTGACAGCGCCGCCGCCGCGTCCCAGGACACCGCCCCCGCACCTCAGGACACGGCGGTCCCGGGTGTCGGTACACCCTCCGTGCACGACCAGGCCACCGTCGTCTCCGTGCCGGGCGCGGGCACGCCGCCCGACGCGGGTGCGTCGGGCGCGCCGCTCTGGCAGAACCCCTTCGCCCCGCCGGCCGCCGACGCACCGACGCCCCCTTCGCCGCACCCGGCGCCGCTCAGGCCTCGCCTGCCGCCTCACCGGCCTCGTCGGGCAACCCCTTCGCCCCGCCGACGCCACCGCAGGCCCACACGCCGCCGTCGTCCGCCGCCAACCCGTTCGCCGCCCCCGTCAGCGGTTCGGACAACCCCTTCGCACCCCCTGCTTCCCCCGCCTCCTTCGCCCAGCCGGCCCCTGGTGAGCCCGTCCCCCCGCCGCCCATCGGTCCCGACGGGCCCGGACAGGTCCCGTACGGCTACCCCCAGTACCCCGCTCCCGGCTACCCCCAGTACCCCGGGCCCGGCTACCCGGGATCCGGTCACCCCGCCCCCGGCTACCCCGCGGGCCCCGCCCACGGATCCCCGTACGGACCCCACGCGGGCGCACCCGGCTACGGCTGGCCGGGGATGCCCCTCCCGCCGAGCAACGGCATGGGCACCGCCGCGCTGGTGCTCGGCATCATCTCGACCGTCGTGTTCTGTCTCTGGCCGCTCGCCATCGTCATGGGCGTGCTCAGCGTCGTCTTCGGTGTGATCGGCCGCCGCAGAGCGCGCCGGGGAGAGGCGACGAATGCCGGCCAAGCCCTCGCCGGGATCATCTGCGGAGCGGTCGGCATCGTGCTCGGTGTCGCCTTCATGGTGATCATCTTCGCCGCCGCGGAGAGCAGCAGCGACCCGTGGAGCACCACCGACGACAGCTACTCCACGTCCCTGGTCGTGCACGCGGACCGCTAGGTCCCGAGCCACCGGACACGCCCTAGCGGTCGCCGGCCGCCAGTCGTTCCCGTGCCTCCATCAGCGCGAACCCCAGCAGATTCGGGCCCCGCCACCGATCCGGGTCGCCTGCCCGCTCGTCGTCCGCCGCGAGGCCGATGCCCCACACGCGGTCCAGGGGGCTCGCCTCGACCAGCACCCGCCCGGACGTGCCCAGCAGGAACGCCTGCAGATCCATGTGCGCGGCGAACTTGTGGATGCTGCCCTCGACCACGATCCCGTACCGCTCGCGCGCCCATATGGCCTCGTCGAAGCCGCGCACCAGCCGCCCCGCCTTCTTGGCGTGCGCGGGAGTGGGCGCCTCGATCGCGCGCCGCTGAGCCTCCTCGTCCCCGAAGAGCCGAGCCTTCGCCGCCATCATCCAGTGCTCCGCCGTCGTGTACTCCACGCCGTCCACGGTGAACGGAGACGGCCACCACTGGCTCAGGCAGCTCGCCCCCACCCGTCCGTCCGGTCGCGGCCGGTGTCCCCAGAAGTGCAGGTACTTGATCCTCGCCCCCGCGTGGACCTCCCTGACCAGGGCTTCCCAAGAATCGATCTTCCCCATGCACGCGAGTCTGGCACGCACCACTGACACTCCGTCCTGCCTTTTCCGTGAGGACTCGACACCTGGTCGACAGATTCCGTCGCGTAACCAAAAGGCAACAACGGAATCACTTGTTGGAGTCCTATTGCTCTGTCAGGATCGGCAGTCAAATCAAGCTGGAGCTACGCCGACCCCCGCCCTGCGGGGTGAACGGCGGAGGAGAGCGACATGCACAATCCGGGCCATCGCTTCCAGGCGCAGGACCGCTTCGCGGACGGCGCGCAGTACATCGCGGGCAGGTTCGCCAAGGGAACCTCGGGGCGCCGTCACGCGGTCGTGGACCCCGCCACCGGCGAGGAGGTCTACCGGTACGAGCTGGCGGGCACCGCCGACGTGGACGCGGCCGTCGCCGCCGCCCGCGCCGCGTTCCCCGGCTGGGCCGCCACCACGCCCGGCGATCGCTCCGACGCCCTGCACCGCTTCGCCGCGGTCCTCGCCGACCGCGCCGAGGAGTTCGCCCGCGCCGAGTCCCTCCAGTGCGGAAAGCCCCTCAAGCTGACGCGCGAGTTCGACGTCCCGGGCACCATCGACAACACCTCCTTCTTCGCGGGGGCCGCCCGGCATCTGCAGGGCCAGTCCGCAGGCGAGTACTCCGGCGACCACACCTCGTACATACGCCGTGAGCCGATCGGCGTGGTCGGTTCCATCGCGCCCTGGAACTACCCGCTCCAGATGGCCGCCTGGAAGGTCCTCCCGGCGATCGCGGCGGGCAACACGATCGTCCTCAAGCCTGCCGAGATCACCCCGCTCACCTCCCTGCTCTTCGCCGAGGCGGCCACCCGGGCGGGCATCCCCGACGGCGTCGTCAACATCGTCACGGGCGCGGGCAGGGACGCCGGGGAACACCTCGTCGCGCACCCCGACGTCGCCATGACCTCCTTCACCGGCTCCACCGCCGTCGGCAGGCGCGTCGCCGAGATCGCCACCTCCACCGTCAAGCGGCTCCACCTGGAGCTGGGCGGCAAGGCGCCCTTCGTGGTGTTCGACGACGCCGACCTGGACGCCGCCGTGCACGGCGCGGTCGCGGGCTCGCTGATCAACACCGGCCAGGACTGCACGGCCGCCACGCGCGCGTATGTGCAAAGGCCCCTCTACGAGGAGTTCGTCGCGCGCACCGCCGCCCTGATGGAGACCGTCCGTCTCGGCGACCCGTTCGCGCACGGCACCGACCTCGGCCCGCTCGTCTCGCACGCCCAGCGTGACCGCGTCGCCGGATTCGTCGACCGGGCCCGTGCCTACGCGCGCGTGGTGACGGGCGGTGAGATCCCCGAGGAGCTCAAGGACGGCGCCTACTACCGCCCCACGCTCATCGCCGACGCCGCCCAGGACAGCGAGATCGTGCAGTCCGAGATCTTCGGGCCCGTCCTGGTGGTCCTCCCCTTCGACAGCGACGACGAGGGCATCCGGCTCGCCAACGACACTCCGTACGGGCTTGCGGCCTCCGCCTGGAGCCGGGACGTGTACCGCGCGAACCGCGCCACCCGCGAGATCAAGGCGGGCTGCGTGTGGGTCAACGACCACATTCCGATCATCAGCGAGATGCCGCACGGCGGATACAAGGCGTCCGGCTTCGGCAAGGACATGTCCGCGTACTCGTTCGAGGAGTACACCCAGATCAAGCACGTTATGTTCGATAACACAGCAATTGTCCGAAAGGACTGGCACCGCACGATCTTCGGGGACCGGCCGTAATCGTTTTCCGGCTACCGCCGGGTGGCACCACCGGCCGTCGACCAAGGCCGAACCACTCCACCGGAAAGGCATCACGCACATGGAGCAGTACGAGCCCGACCGCCTGTCCCCGGCCCAACTGGCCGCGGTGCGGCGCAGTTTCAGGAACGGCAGGGCCTCCCTCACCCGCCGTTCGCTGCTGCGCGCCTCCGCCGGCGGCGCGCTCGCGGTCGGCGGTCTCGGGGCGCTGAGCGCCTGCGGGATCCCCGCGGCGGGCAGGACCGAGGGCGGCGTCTCCGCCGAGGATCATTCGGCCGAGGAGAAGACGATCAACTTCTCCAACTGGCCCGAATACATCGACGTGGACGACAGCGGCAAGCGGCACCCCACGCTCGACGCCTTCGCCAAGCGGACCGGGATCCAGGTCAAGTACACCGAGGACATCAACGACAACGACGAGTTCTTCGGCAAGATCCAGCCGCAGCTCGCCGCGGGTCAGTCCACCGGCCGGGACCTCATCGTGCTCACCGACTGGCTGGCCGCCCGCATGATCCGGCTCGGCTACGTCCAGAAACTGGACCCGTCCCACCTGCCGCACGCCTTCGCCAACCTGTCGGACCAGTTCCGCGCCCCCGACTGGGATCCCGGACGCGCCTACTCGTACCCGTGGCAGGGCATCTCGACCGTCATCGCGTACAACAAGAAGGCGCTCGACGGTGTCGAGGTGAAGTCGGTCTCCGACCTGCTCGACAACCCCAAGCTCAAGGGCCGCGTCGGCTTCCTGACCGAGATGCGCGACAGCGTCGGCATGACCATGCTCGACATGGGCAAGGACCCGGCGAAGTTCACGGACGACGACTACGACGCGGTGATCGCCCGTCTCCAGAAGGCCGTCGACAAGGGGCAGATCCGCCGCTTCACCGGCAACGACTACACGTCCGACCTCAGCAAGGGCGACTTCGCCGCCTGCATCGCCTGGGCGGGCGACATCGTCCAGCTCCAGGCGGACAACCCCGACGTCGGCTACGTGATCCCCGACAGCGGATACATGACGTCGACCGACAACATGCTGATCCCCAACAAGGCGCGTCACAAGACGAACGCGGAGCGGCTCATCGACTACTACTACGAGCTGGAGCCGGCCGCCGAACTCGCCGCCTACATCAACTACGTGAGCCCGGTCGCGGGAGTGCAGCCCTATCTTGCCAAGATCGACAAGTCGGCGGCGGACAACCCGCTGATCGTTCCCGACAAGGCCATGCAGGCCAAGTCCCATGCCTTCCGCTCACTGAGCTCGAAGGAAGAGACGGCCTATCAGCAGAAGTTCGCGAAGCTCACAGGGGCGTGACGACGATGAACAACACGGACAACAGCGGCGACGTCCGCCTCTCCGGAATCAGCAAGACCTACGGCTCCTTCACCGCCGTGCAACCGCTCGACCTGACCGTGCCGCAGGGCTCGTTCTTCGCCCTGCTCGGCGCTTCCGGCTGCGGCAAGACCACCACGCTGCGCATGATCGCGGGACTGGAGGAACCTTCCTCCGGCACCGTGTTCCTCGGCGACCAGGAGGTCACCCACCTGCCGCCCTACAAGCGACCGGTGAACACGGTCTTCCAGTCGTACGCCCTCTTCCCGCACCTCGACATCTTCGAGAACGTGGCCTTCGGCCTGCGCCGGCGCGGCATCAAGTCGGTGAAGAAGCAGGTCGAGGACATGCTGGACCTCGTCCAGCTCGGCGAGCAGGCGCGCAAGAAACCGCACCAGCTCTCCGGCGGCCAGCAGCAGCGCGTCGCCGTCGCCCGCGCGCTGATCAACCACCCCAAGGTGCTGCTCCTCGACGAGCCCCTCGGCGCCCTCGACCTCAAACTGCGCCGTCAGATGCAGCTGGAGCTCAAGCGCATCCAGACCGAGGTCGGCATCACCTTCGTGCACGTCACCCACGACCAGGAGGAGGCCATGACCATGGCCGACACGGTCGCCGTGATGAACGCGGGCCGCGTCGAACAGCTCGGCTCGCCCGCCGACCTCTACGAGAACCCGAACACCACGTTCGTCGCCAACTTCCTCGGCACCTCCAACCTCATCGAGGCGGAGGTCGACTCCAAGGGCGGCGACGAGATCGTCCTCAGGGCGGGCGGTGGCAAGCTCACGCTGCCCACGGCGCGATGTTCGGCGGCCACGACGACCGGCGGCAAGGTCCTTGTGGGCGTCCGCCCCGAGAAGATCTCCCTCACGCACGCCGACGACGCGGGCGAGATCCCGGCGGGCCGCAACCGGATCACCGGGAAGATCGCCGACTCCAGCTTCATCGGAGTCTCCACCCAGTACGTCATCGACAGCGCGGTCTGCCCCGAGTTCGAGGTCTACGCCCAGAACATCGACCGCGACTCCCGGCTCACCCCCGGCGCCGACGTCGTCCTGCACTGGAACCCGGCTCACACCTTCGGTCTGGACGCCGCGCAGGACATCGACGCGGGCGTGGAGACGGTCGAGGAAGAGGCCGCGTGATGACGAGCCTCGCCGACGCCCCGCCGCCGCTCGCCCCGCCCGCCGCCGAGAAGCCGCCCAGGTCGCCCAAGGCGCGCAAACGCGGCCGCCTCGTCCCGTACTGGCTGCTGCTGCCCGGCCTCCTGTGGCTGGTGGTCTTCTTCGCGCTGCCGATGATCTACCAGGCCTCCACCTCCGTGCAGACGGGTTCCCTGGAGGAGGGCTTCAAGGTCACCTGGCACTTCCAGACCTACTGGAACGCCCTGTCCGACTACTGGCCGCAGTTCCTGCGGTCCGTGCTCTACGCGGGCGCCGCCACGCTCCTGTGTCTGCTGCTCGGCTACCCGCTCGCGTATCTGATCGCCTTCCGCGCCGGCCGCTGGCGCAACGTCGTGCTGATCCTGGTCATCGCGCCGTTCTTCACCAGCTTCCTGATCCGTACGCTCGCCTGGAAGACGATCCTCGCGGACGGCGGCCCGGTCGTCGGCACCCTCAACTCGCTGCACGTCCTGGACGTCACCAACTGGCTCGGCATGACCGCGGGCGACCGCGTCCTGGCCACCCCGCTCGCGGTGGTCTGCGGTCTGACGTACAACTTCCTGCCGTTCATGATCCTCCCGCTCTACACCTCGCTGGAGCGCATCGACGGACGCCTCCACGAGGCGGCGGGCGATCTGTACGCGAAGCCGTTCACCACCTTCCGGAAGGTCACCTTCCCGCTGTCGATGCCGGGCGTCGTCTCCGGAACGCTGCTGACCTTCATCCCGGCCAGCGGCGACTACGTGAACGCCGATCTCCTCGGCTCCACGGACACCCGCATGGTCGGCAACGTCATCCAGACGCAGTTCCTGCGGATTCTCGACTATCCGACGGCCGCGGCACTCTCGTTCATCCTCATGGCCGCGATCCTCATCATGGTCACGCTCTACATCCGCAAGTCCGGGACGGAGGATCTGGTCTAAATGCCCTTCGTGCGCTGGCTCAAGCATCATCTCGTCGTCATCGCGGGACTGTTCACGCTCGGCTATCTGCTGCTGCCGAACGTCGTCGTCACGGTGTTCTCCTTCAACAAACCGAAGGGGCGCTTCAACTACGAATGGCAGCAGTTCTCCACGGAAGCCTGGCGCGATCCCTGTGGTGTCGCCGACATGTGCGGCTCACTCTCGCTCAGCCTCCAGATCGCGTTCTGGGCGACCGTCGGGGCCACCGCCCTCGGCACGATGATCGCCTTCGCCCTGGTCCGCTACCGCTTCCGCGCGCGCGGCGCCGTGAACTCGCTGATCTTCCTGCCGATGGCGATGCCCGAGGTCGTCATGGCCGCCTCGCTGCTGACGCTCTTCCTCAACATGGGCGCTCAGCTGGGGTTCTGGACGATCCTGATCGCCCACATCATGTTCTGCCTCAGCTTCGTCGTGACAGCCGTCAAGGCGCGCGTCATGTCGATGGACCCGCGCCTGGAGCAGGCGGCACAGGACCTGTACGCCGGCCCGGTGCAGACCTTCCTCAGGGTCACCCTGCCCATCGCGGCCCCCGGAATCGCCGCGGGCGCGCTGCTCGCCTTCGCGCTCTCCTTCGACGATTTCATCATCACCAATTTCAACGCGGGCTCGACCGTCACCTTCCCCATGTTCGTCTGGGGATCGGCACAGCGCGGCACACCCGTTCAGATCAATGTCATCGGTACGGCCATGTTCCTTGTCGCCGTGCTGTTCGTTCTGGCCGGAATGGTCGTCGGCAATCGCCGTAACCGGCAGAAGGCGTAAAGCGATTCACCTGTAGGGAGTTGAAATCATGGCCCCAAGCGCCATGAGTCGTTGGACCACATCTCTTTCCGAAGCGCAGCCGGTTCCGTACTGGCTGGACGACCCCGGCAGGCCCCGCCCCGAGCCCGCCCTCACCGGCGCCGAGACCTGCGACCTGCTCGTCGTCGGCGGCGGCTACAGCGGACTGTGGACCGCGCTGCTCGCCAAGGAGCGTGACCCGGGCCGCGACGTGGTCCTGCTGGAAGGCCGCGAGGTGGGCTGGGCCGCCTCCGGCCGCAACGGCGGCTTCTGCGCCGCCTCCCTCACCCACGGTCTGGCCAACGGCCTCGCCCGCTGGCCGGACGAGATCGGGAAGCTGGAGGAGCTGGGCGCCCGCAACCTCGACGAGATCGAGGCGGCCGTCGCCCGCTACTCCCTCGACTGCGACTTCGAGCGCACCGGCGAGATCGACGTCGCCACCGAGCCGCACCAGGCCGAGGAACTCCGCGCGTGGTACGAGAAGCTGCGGCGGAAGGGCCTCGCGGACGGCATCGATCTCCTGGACGCCGGGGCGGTGCGGGAACAGGTCGACTCGCCGACCTTCCTGGCCGGGCTGCACGACCGCGGGGGCGTCGCGATGCTCCACCCGGCCAAGCTCGCCTGGGGCCTCAAGCGCGCCTGTCTCGGACTCGGTGTGCGCGTGTACGAGCACACACCCGCCCTGAACCTCGAGGCGTACGGCGCCGGCATGGCCGTACGCACCCCCTACGGCTCGATCCGCGCCCGCCGGGTCGCGCTCGGCACCAACATCTTCCCGAATCTGATCAAGCGGGTGCGCGCGTACACCGTGCCGGTCTACGACTACGCGCTGATGACCGAACCGCTGACGGACGACCAGCTGGCCGCCGTCGGCTGGAAGAACCGCCAGGGGACTCGGGGACAGCGCCAACCAGTTCCACTACTTCCGGCTCTCCGCCGACAACCGGATCCTGTGGGGCGGTTACGACGCGATCTACCCCTACGGCGGCCGGGTACGGGCCGAGTACGACGACCGCCCCGAGACGTACGCCAAGCTCGCCGGGCACTTCTTCACCTGCTTCCCGCAGCTGGAGGGCGTCCGCTTCACGCACGCGTGGGGCGGCGCGATCGACACCTGCTCGCGCTTCTCGGCGTTCTTCGGCACCGCGCACCAGGGAAAGGTCGCGTACGCGGCGGGCTACACGGGCCTCGGCGTCGGGGCGACCCGGTTCGGCGCGGACGTGATGCTGGACCTGCTGGCGGGGGAGCGCACGGAGCGCACCGAGCTGGAGATGGTCCGCAGGAAGCCGCTGCCCTTCCCGCCGGAGCCGTTCGCCTGGACGGGCATCGCGCTCACCAAGTGGTCGCTGGCACGCGCGGACGCGCACGGCGGCCGGCGGAACCTCTGGCTGAAGGCCATGGACAGGCTGGGTCTGGGCTTCGACAGCTGACGCTCGCGGTGGCGCGCGGGCGGGTCGCGTTCCGCTCGAACGGCGTACGCCCCGCGCCACCGCTGTGCCCCGGTTCGCACCGGTCCCTGACGGCAGGTAACCGCCGGAGGTCTTGACAACCGAATTGGTCTGGACCAAGTTGGGCGCGCTCCACCCTCCTCTTCCCCCCTGCCCGGAGGCACTTGTGGACCGCACCCGACGCACCGTGCCGCGCCCACGGCGGCACAGACTTCTCGCCGTGGGCGCGGCCGCCGTCCTGGCCGTACCCGCAATGACCGCGCTCTCGTCGGCCGCCCGCGCGGCCGACGCGGACCTCGCACGCAACGGCGGGTTCGAGTCCGGCCTGAACGCCTGGACATGTGCGGCCGACAGCGGAAAGACCGTCAACTCGCCCGTACGGAGCGGAGGTTCCGCGCTCCAGGCGACCCCGGCCGGCAGCGATCACGCCCAGTGCGCGCAGACGGTGACCGTGAAACCGGACGCGCAGTACACCCTGTCCGGATACGTCCGGGGCAGCTACGTCTACCTCGGCGCGAGCGGCACCGGCACCACCGACGTCTCCACCTGGACCCAGTCCGCCCCCGACTGGCAGCAGCTCACCACCACGTTCCGCACCGGCCCGTCCACCACCGAGGTCACGGTCTACACCCACGGCTGGTACGGCACCGGCGCCTACTACGCCGACGACATCTCCCTGGTCGGTCCGGGCGTGGACGCGGGTCAGCCACCGGCGGCGCCGACGGGCCTGAAGGCGGGCACGGTGACGTCCACGAGTGTCGCCCTGTCCTGGTCGGCGGTCCCCGGAGCCACGGGGTACGCGATCTACCGCGACGGGGTGAAGGCCCGGTCCGTGACCGGCACTTCGGCCACGGTGACCGGTCTGTCACCGGCCACGGCGTACGGCTTCCAGGTCGCGGCCGTGAACGACGCGGGCGAGTCGGCGAAGTCGGCGACGGTGCCGGCCACGACGTCGGCGGGCTCGGGCGGCGGCTCGACGGACCTGCCCGCCCACGCCCTGGTCGGCTACCTCCACGCGAGCTTCGCCAACGGCTCCGGCTACACGCGCATGGCGGACGTGCCCGACAGCTGGGACGTCATCGACCTGGCCTTCGGCGAACCGACCTCCACCACCTCGGGCGACATCCGCTTCACGCGCTGCCCGGTCACCGAGTGCCCGAACGTCGAGAACGACGCCGACTTCAAGGCGGCGATCAAGGCGAAGCGGGCGGCCGGCAAGAAGGTCCTGATATCGATCGGCGGCCAGAACGGCCAGGTCCAGCTGGCCACGACGGCGGCGCGCGACACCTTCGTCTCCTCCGTCTCGAAGATCATCGACGAGTACGGCCTGGACGGCCTGGACATCGACTTCGAGGGGCACTCGCTGGCGCTGGACGCGAGCGACACGAACTTCAAGAGCCCGACCACACCCGTGATCGTCAACCTGATCTCGGCGCTGAGGACCCTGAAGGCGAGGTACGGCTCGACGTTCGTCCTGACCATGGCGCCGGAGACCTTCTTCGTCCAGCTCGGCCACCAGTACTACGGCACGGGCAAGTGGGGCGGCCAGGACCCGAGGGCGGGCGCGTACCTCCCGGTGATCCACGCCCTGCGCGACGACCTCACCCTGCTGCACGTCCAGGACTACAACTCGGGTCCGGTCATGGGGCTCGACGACCAGTACCACTCGATGGGCGGCGCCGACTTCCACATCGCCATGACCGACATGCTGCTGACGGGCTTCCCGGTGGCGGGCGACGCCAACAACGTCTTCCCGCCGCTGCGCCCCGACCAGATCACGATCGGCATGCCGGCCTCGACGAACGCGGGCAACGGCCATGTGTCCCCCACGGAGGTGAACAAGACCCTGAACTGCCTCACGAGGAAGACCGACTGCGGCTCGTACGCGACCCACGGCACGTGGCCCGCGCTCCGCGGCCTGATGACGTGGTCGATCAACTGGGACCGGTTCGGGAGCTGGGAGTTCCAGCGGAACTTCGACCAGTACTTCGGCTGAGGAACATCGCGAGCGCCGTCAGCAGCAGCGCGCCCAGGCACCAGCTCGCCACGACGTCCAGCGGCCAGTGATAGCCACGGCGGATCAGGCCGACGGCGACCGCGAGGTTCAGGGTGACGGAGGCGGCGAGCACGGTGCGGCGGGCCCAGGTGGCGTGCAGCCGGGGCAGCAGGAGCAGGGCCGCCGTGCCGTAGGCGATCGTGGCCGTGGCGGTGTGGCCCGAGGGATAGAAGCCCGTGCCCGGGCCCATGACCGGGGGTCCCGGGCGGGCGATCAGTTCCTTGAGCGGGACGATCAGGGCCGGGAGGGCCGCCACCAGGAGCGCCGCGGCCGTGGACGGGAGCCACCAGCGATCCGCACCGGCCCGGCGGTCGCGTACGGCCACGTACACCAGGACGACGGCCAGCACCGGTACCGCGACCGTGGCGTTGCCCAGATCGGCGAGGAGTTCGGAGAAGCGGCCCGGACGGACCAGCGTGCCGCTGAGGCGTTCGTCCGCGCGGGCCAGGGGGCCGTGGGCCGCGACCTGCCAGGTGATCAGCGCGAGGAGAAGGGCCGAAAGGCCGAGGAGGAAGGTCGGCCGCCCCGGAACAGGGGGGGTGGTTCCGGGGCGGCCGTCCAGATCGGTGTGCCGCCCGCCCCGGGGGGTTTGGGGCGTGCGGCCATCCGATCGGTGAGGAGAACCGGAGCCGGAAGCTCCGGGTGTGTGCGCGAGGGCACGACCAGGTCGAAGCTGGGGAGGCCTCGGCCCGAAGCCGTCCACAGTCCCCTGTGGGCGGGGTGTATCTCTCATCTGGGTAGAACCTACGGCAGGGAAATCCGCTGCGACAGCCGGAATCGCGTCCCGCCATCCACCTTGCACACGTTCTTCACGCGCTCCGCCCCCTGCCGTCCCGCACCGGAATCCGGCCCGGACCCCGGATACGGGACGTGTGGGGCGTCAGATACGGGAGAACGCCTGCTCAATGATGTCGAGGCCCTCGTTCAGCAGGTCCTCGCCGATGACCAGCGGAGGCAGGAAGCGCAGCACGTTGCCGTAGGTGCCACAGGTCAGGACCAGCAGGCCCTCCTGGTGGCACGCCTTGGCGAGCGCGCCGGCCGCCTCCGGGTTCGGCTCCTTGGTGTCGCGGTCCTTGACCAGCTCGATCGCGATCATCCCGCCACGGCCGCGGACGTCGCCGATGATGTCGAACTTCTCGGCCATGGCACCCAGGCGGGCCTTCATGACGGCCTCGATGTTCTTCGCCTTGGCGTTGAGGTCGAGCTCCTTCATCGTCTCGATCGCGCCGAGCGCACCCGCGCAGGCGACCGGGTTGCCGCCGTAGGTGCCGCCCAGGCCGCCCGCGTGCGCGGCGTCCATGATCTCGGCGCGGCCGGTGACGGCGGCGAGCGGCAGACCGCCCGCGATGCCCTTGGCGGTCGTGATCAGGTCCGGGACGATGCCCTCGTCCTCGCACGCGAACCACTGGCCGGTGCGGCAGAAGCCGGACTGGATCTCGTCGGCGACGAAGACGATGCCGTTGTCCTTGGCGAACTTGCTGATGGCGGGGAGGAAGCCCTTCGCGGGCTCGATGAAGCCGCCCTCGCCGAGCACCGGCTCGATGATGATCGCGGCGACGTTGTCGGCGCCGATCTGCTTGTTGATCATGTCGATCGCCTGGGCGGAGGCCTCGGCACCGGCGTTCTCCGGGCCGGTCAGCCAGCGGTAGCCGTACGCCACCGGCACCCGGTAGACCTCGGGCGCGAACGGTCCGAAGCCGTTCTTGTACGGCATGTTCTTCGCGGTCAGCGCCATCGTGAGGTTCGTACGGCCGTGGTAGCCGTGGTCGAACACGACGACCGCCTGGCGCTTGGTGTACGCGCGGGCGATCTTGACGGCGTTCTCGACGGCCTCGGCGCCCGAGTTGAACAGGGCCGACTTCTTGGCGTGGTCACCCGGCGTGAGCTCGGCCAGCGCCTCGGCGACGGCGACGTAGCCCTCGTACGGCGTGACCATGAAACAGGTGTGCGTGAAGTCCTGGAGCTGGGCGGAGGCGCGGCGTACGACGGCCTCGGCGGAGGCGCCCACGGACGTCACCGCGATGCCGGAGCCGAAGTCGATCAGGCGGTTGCCGTCGACGTCCTCGATGATGCCGCCGCCGGCGCGCGTGGTGAAGACCGGCAGCACCGAACCCACACCGGCCGCGACCACGGCGGTACGGCGGGCCTGCAGCTCCTGCGACTTCGGGCCGGGGATGGCGGTGACGACGCGGCGCTCCTGCGGAAGTGCGCTCATGAGGGGCTCCCTGATGATCTTGCGAACCGGGGGTGTGCGGCCACCGGGGATTTCCGGCTGGCCGGGACGTTCCCGGCGGGGTGTTTTCGGACGCTTGCCTTCTTTCTTCGCAGGCTAGGGCCGGGGACGGGGAGCGGGCATGCTCCATGTGGGCGTTTTCGGCGTGTGTGCTTGTCCGTCGTGGACATAGAACCCCGGGGCGCGGCGGTGCGCATCCCCGGGCGCCCCGGCCGCGTAAACGGTGAACTCCCCCTGCGGGGGCGTTAGATTGACTCGCTGAGGGTGCACGGAGCGGCTGGTCAGGGGGCAAGGGCGATGGACAGCGACGGGACGCAGGACGCACGGGGTACGCATGCGACTCCTGTGCCACGACCCGCCGCACCCCCACCACCCGTGCCGCCCATGCCGCGCGGCGCGCCCCCCGTGCCCGAGCAGGCCCCGGCCCGCCCGGCCACCGTCGCCGACTGGCTCGACGAACCCCGCCCGGCCGCCGCACCCGGGATCTGGCGGTACGGCTACCGGGTGCCACGGCCGGCGAAGGGAGCGCAGCGGCTCTCCCCGGTCACGATCGTCGGTCTCGCGGTGCCGCTGGTGGTGGCGCTGATCGTCTGGTCCCTGTGGCGCCACGGCAGCGTGCCCTACCAGTGGATCGTGCTGAAGCTCTTCACCCCGGACGACTGGTGGTGGGGCGGCACCACCGCGCCGAAGACCTGGCAGGGGCAGGAGGCCATCGAGGTCTACACCGGGGTGTTCTTCGCCGTCCTCGTCTACGCCATGGGACGGCTGGGAAGCTGGTCCGACGTGGTCCGTCACTACGTCACCCGCCGGCCGCAGCCCGCGCGCGCCCTGCTGGCCGCCCTGGGCGCCCTGCTCACGCTGACCTTCGTCTTCCCCCGCGCCTTCCCCGGCGTCGGCTGGGACGCACTGCCGGTCGTCGCACCCCTCTTCTCCGTCACGGCCCTGCTCACCGGCGGCTACGAGGTGTTCCAGTCGCAGCTGGTCACCGACGGTCTGTACGCGCTGATCACCCTGCTGGTCCTGTGGCCCTTCGCCAGGATCGGCGACTGGTGGCCGTTCGCCAGGGAACGGTTGGCCGCGCGCGGCCGCGGCCGGGCGCCCGAGACCCCGGCCGCCCCCCGGCCACCCGCCCAGTGGCCCGAACTCCATGACGCGGGGCAGCACCAGGCGGCGGACCTGCTCTCCGGAGAGGTGCTCTCCGGCCGGATGAACGACGTGGACTGCGCCCGTGTCCGGCACGCGTGGAACGCGGCGAAGCGGGACGGCGCGCGCCTCGCCGCCTTCAGCGACACCGTGCTGCGCCGGGGCGCCGCCGCCTGGGTCCACCCGTCCGGCGCCCGGGACCTGCCGGCCCGCACCGCACGCCACGACGTGCTCGAAGGCCAGGTGCGCATCGGGCGCTGGTCGGCCGGGGACCGTACGCCGCTCGTCTACCGCGGGGCCGGCGCGGCCCTCGACGCCGAGACCCTCGGCACCTCACTCCTCGCGGTGGGTCCGTCCGGCTCCGGCAAGACCCGCCAGCTGGTCCGGCCCCTCGTCGAGTCGCTCACCCTGCGAGCGCTCACCGGACGGTGCGCCGTCGTCGTGGTCGCCGCCGCCGGCACGCCCCTCGGCCCGGACTCGGCGTTCGACGTGGTCGTCAAGATCGGCGATCCCTCCTCCGTCCACGACCTGGACCCGTACGCGGATTCCGACGACCCCGACGAGGTGGCGTCCTTCCTGGCCGAAGGCCTGGTCGGAGACCTCGACACGGTCGACGGCCGGCGTGCCGCCACCGCGCTCGCCCAACTGCTCGGCCCCTACCGGGCGGTGCACGGACGGTTCCCGGCGCTGCCCGTGCTGCGGGAGCTTCTGGAGGGCGAGCCGGCGGCGCTGTCGTCCCTGCGGGAGGCGCTGGCGGGGGACGAACACGCCGTGATGCGCCGGGAACTCGACGCCCGCATCCGGCAGGCCGGGAGCGCGGCCGACGCCGGACCGGCTCTCGCCGACCGGCTCGCGCTGCTCGACCGGCCGGTCTTCGCCGCGTTCTTCGGCGGCGGCGGTACGGACAGCGGGATCCGGCCGTTCTCACTGCGGTCCGTGGTCCATCATCCGCTGCGGGTGCGCGTCGATCTGCCCGAGCGCGGGCACGAGGAGGCGTCCCGGCTGATCGCACGGCTCGTGCTGGCCCAGTTCACCGCCGTGGTGCGGGGCGGGGAGCGGGCCGGGGAGCGGGCCCACTTCGTCTGTCTGGTCCTCGACGACGCCACCGGGACGCCGACCACCGAATCCGTACGCGGCATGCAGCGCCTGCGCTCCCAGAACGCCGGAGTGGTCCTCGCGCTGCGCACGATCGGCGACGTGCCCGAGGCGCTGCACGGGCCGCTGTACGGGGCGGTCGGCTGCCGTATGGCGTTCTCCGGCGTCACGACGTGGGACGGCAGCCGGTTCGCCCACGCCTGGGGCACCGAGTGGGTGGAGACCCGTGACGTGGCCCAGCACACGGTCTTCGCGGACCAGCCGATGACGCGGGCCATCCACGCCCTGCGCAAGCTGGTCACCGGCAAGGCCGTGACCACGGACGCGGTGACCGTACGGCAGGTCGAGCGGGAGCGGTGGTCGGCGTCCGAGCTGGCGCACGAGGTGCCGCCGGGCCACGCGGTGCTGTCGCTCACCAGCGTCGCGGGCGAGCACGCGCCGCCGCTGCTCGTGGATCTACGGGGCTGACCTGGACGTCTGGATGTAACGTCACGGTCGGACCGTACGGTGAGGCAGAATCGACACAGGTCGTTCATACGCAGCGGCCAAAAGATCACAAAGATCACACAGACCTGAAGGCCTCATGCCCCCCACGCTCGCCTCGCTCGTCCACCACTCCGCGCTCAAGCTGACCGTGCGAGCGGGCGAGGACCGCCTGGATGTGCCCGTCCGCTGGGCGCACGTCAGCGAGCTCGCCGACCCCGTCCCCTACATGGAGGGCGGGGAACTGCTGCTGATCACCGCGCTCAAACTGGACGCGGAGGATCCCGAGGTCATGCGGCGCTATGTGAAGCGCCTGGCGGGCGCGGGCGTGGTCGGGCTCGGTTTCGCCGTCGGGGTCAACTACGAGGAGATCCCCGAGGCGCTCGTCGACGCGGCGGACAAAGAGGGGCTGCCGCTGCTCGAAGTGCCCCGGCGCACGCCCTTCCTCGCCATCAGCAAGGCCGTCTCCGCGGCCATCGCCGCCGACCAGTACCGGGCGGTCACGGCAGGGTTCGCCGCCCAGCGCGAGCTGACCAAGCAGGCGCTGGGCGGTGGGGCCGAGGGGCTGCTCACCGCGCTGGCCGGACAGGTCGACGGCTGGGACGGCTGCTGTACGACGCCTCGGGCGCCGTCGTCGCCACCGCACCCGAGTGGGCGGGCCGACGGGCCGCCCGGATCACCCCGGACGTGGAGCGGCTGCGGGAGCGGCCGGCGCCCGCGAGCGCGGTGGTCGGCGCGCCCGACAACGAGGACCGCGTCGAGCTGCACTCGCTCGGCACCGGCCGCCGGCCGCGCGCCGCGCTCGCCGTCGGCACGGCCGCCGCCCTCGGCACCGCCGAGCGGTACGCCGTGCACTCCGCGATCGCCCTGCTCACGCTGACCACCGAGCGGTCGCGCTCGCTGCACGCCGCCGAACAGCGGATCGGGGCGGCCGTCCTGCGCATGCTGCTGGCCGGGGAGTCCGATCACGCCCGGGCCGTCGCCGGGGATCTGTACGGTGCCCTGCTCGACGCTCCGTTCCGGCTGATCCTGGCCGAGTCGGCGTCCGCGTCGGCCGCGCGGGCGCATGCCGACAGGCACGCGCGCGTGGCGCCCACGAAGCGCTCGCCCGCCGCCGTCGCCGTGCCCGAGACCAACGGGGACCCGCTCGGCGGCCTCGCGGAGATCGTCGAGTCCGCCGCCGCCCGGTCCGGCGAGTCCGTGCTGCTCGTGCCCGACGGGGAGCGGCTCGTGGTGCTCGCCGTGGACGGGGGCGCCGCGGTCGCCGCCTGCGGGGAGTACGCGGCGGCGCTGGAGGCGGCGCGGGCCGCGACGCGGGAGCAGCCCGTGACCGACGAGGACGAGCTGGTCGTGGGGCTGTCGGCGCCGGCGGGACCGATCGCGGCGGGGGCCGCGTACAAGCAGGCCGAGCAGGCGCTGTCGGTGGCGCGGCGCCGTGGACGTTTCCTCGTCGAGCACGAGGAGCTGGCGGCCGGGTCCGTACTGCCGCTGCTCGCGGACGACGCGGTGCGGGCGTTCGCGGACGGGCTGCTGCGGGCGCTGCGCGAGCACGACGCGACGGGGCGGGGCGATCTCGTGGCGTCGCTGCGCGCCTGGCTGTCGCGGCACGGGCAGTGGGACGCGGCCGCGGCCGATCTGGGGGTGCACCGGCATACGCTGCGGTACCGGATGCGGCGGGTCGAGGAGATTCTGGGGCGGTCGCTGGACGATCCGGATGTGCGGATGGAGCTGTGGCTGGCGTTGAAGACGACGGCCGCGGCGGGAGAGTGAACCGGCGTCGGCGCGGGCGCTGCCGGGGGGTGTGACCCCGGGCGAGCCCGGCGGAGTCCGGCGACCGCGCCAAAGCGTCGCGTTCGGGTGGGGGAGTGCTACGACTCGGACAAACGATCCCTCGCCGTCCCGGCCCTACCGTGGACCCGAAAAGCCCAGCACACCTCAACCTCGGAAGGGCCGGGATTCACGCTATGCCAAACGAGAATGTGGCAGCCACCCACGCCTTCTGGCTCGCCGGCCGCCAGGCCACCGGTGAGACCACCTTCGACGTCACCTCTCCGTGGGACGGGCGGCTCGTCGGCAAGGTCTCCGTGCCCACCGAGGCGCAGACCGAGGAGGCCGTGGCCGCCGCGTACGCCGTGCGCGACGAGTTCGCCGCCACCCCGGCGCATGTGCGTGCCGCCGCCCTCGACCACGTCAGCAAGCGGCTCGTCGAGCGCACCGAGGAGATCGCCCAGCTGATCTCCGCCGAGAACGGCAAGCCGATCAAGTGGGCGCGCGGGGAGGTCGGGCGTGCCGTCTCCGTGTTCCGGTTCGCGGCCGAGGAGGCCCGGCGGTTCAACGGTGGCGAGGCTCAGCGGCTCGACACCGACGCGGGCGGCCAGGGCCGGCTGGCGCTGACCCGGCGGTTCCCGAAGGGTGTCGTGCTCGGCATCGCGCCGTTCAACTTCCCGCTCAACCTGTGTGCCCACAAGGTCGCCCCCGCGATCGCGGCCGGCGCGCCGATCATCCTGAAGCCCGCCCCCGCGACGCCGCTGTCGGGTCTCGTCATCGGTGACCTGCTCGCCGAGACCGACCTGCCCGCCGGTTCGTGGAGCATCCTGCCCGTGTCGAACGACCGGATGCCCGCTCTCGTCCAGGACGAGCGGCTGCCCGTCATCTCCTTCACCGGGTCCGAGAAGGTCGGTTACGCGATCATGGACTCGGTGCCGCGCAAGCACTGCACGCTGGAGCTCGGCGGCAACGGCGCGGCGGTCGTGCTCGCCGACTACGCGAGCGACGCGGACCTGGACTGGGCCGCCGGCCGTATCGCCACCTTCTCCAACTACCAGGGCGGGCAGTCCTGCATCTCCGTGCAGCGGGTGATCGCGGACGCGTCGGTGTACGAGCGGCTGCTGCCCCGGGTCGTCGCCGCCGTCGAGGCCCAGGTCACCGGTGACCCGTCGGACGACGCGACCGAAGTCGGCCCGCTGGTCAGCGAGGACGCCGCCAAGCGCGTCGAGTCGTGGGTGGACGAGGCCGCGCAGGCCGGTGCCCGGGTGCTGACGGGCGGCAAGCGCGAGGGTGCCTCGTACGCGCCGACCGTGCTCGTCGATGTGCCGGCCGACGTGACGCTCTCGTGCGAGGAGGTCTTCGGGCCCGTCCTCACCGTGCAGAAGGTGGAGGGGGAGGCGGCCGCCTTCGCCGCCGTCAACGAGTCGAAGTACGGGCTCCAGGCCGGTGTGTTCACGCACGACCTCCAGGCCGCCTTCCGGGCCCACCGTGCCCTGGAGGTCGGCGGTGTCGTCATCGGCGACGTGCCGTCCTACCGCGCCGACCAGATGCCCTACGGCGGCGTCAAGCAGTCAGGCGTCGGCCGCGAGGGCGTGAAGTTCGCGATGGACGACTACACCTACGAGCGGGTGCTGGTCCTGACGGGCCTCGCCCTCTGACCCGCCCGCACCGACTTCAACGGCCGGAGCCCGCTGTGCGGGGGCTCCGGCCGTTGTCGTGCGACGCCCGGGGTCACTCCAGCTTGTGACAATCGTTTTCATGTAGGGTGGGTGTCGTGAGCGGGGCCCGGCGCCGATGCCTTCCGGCGCCGGACCCCTTTCTGCCGTGCCGGCCTGTTCCGGACCCTCAACCGGAGAAGCCGACCTGCGCCAGCCGCAGCGGGCCGCGCAGCCTGAGGTGGACGTCGTGCACGCCGTCCGCGGCGAAGGCGGCCGTCACGGTGGTGTAGTCGTACGGCCCCTTCGTCGGGGGCAGGGTCAGCACCGCCGGTGGCGGGCCGCCGGCCAGGGAGATCTCGACGACGCCCTCGCCCGCGAGATCCGCGCTGACGCCCGAGACACCGGCCCCGAAGTCGCAGGCGCGGAAGACGAGTTCGCCCGTCCCGCCGTCCAGCGGTGTCACCGCGTCGCCCGACACCTTCGTACGGTCGACGATCTCGGTGTTCCGCTGGTCGTCGAAGTCGGCCGCCTTCAGGCCGAGCGCACGTACGGCGCGGGGGGCCGCCGCCTCGCCGGTCAGCTCGATCGTCGTACGCAGCCGGATGTCCTCGCTCGACGCGCCGACCAGGAGTTCGTACGACCCCGGCTCCACCCGTCGGCGGCCGTGCGCCACGTCCCAGAACGCGAAGGCGGCCGACGGGAGTGCGAAGGCCAGCTCCGCCGAGGCGCCGGGGGCGAGGCGCAGGCGGCGGTGGGCGGCCAGTTCGCGGCGCGGGCGCGGGACGGACGGGTCCACCGCCCGGATGTAGAGCTGGGCCACCTCGTCCGCCGCCCGGGAGCCCGTGTTGGTGACGGTGAAGGAGACCCGCACCGTGTCTTCGTCCGTGCGGTGTTCGAGCCCCTCGTACGCGAACGACGCGTACGACAGGCCGTGGCCGAACGGGAACAGGGGCGTGCCCTCGAAGTACAGATACGTCTGGCGGCTGCCGATCACGTCGTAGTCGAGGAGGCCGGGCAGGTCCGCGTCGTCCGCGTACCAGGTCTGCGGGAGCCGGCCCGCGGGGGAGACGTCGCCGGACAGGACGCGGGCCAGCGCGGTGCCCGCGGCCTGGCCGCCGTGCGCGGTCCACAGGGCGGCCGGGAGGTCGGCGTGGTCCACCGCGTACGGGTACGCCGAGACCAGGACCAGGGCGGTGGCCGGGTTCGCGGCGCGGGCGGCGCGCAGCAGCCGCTCCTGGTGGGCGGGCAGCCGCAGCGTCGTACGGTCCTCGGTCTCCCGGCCGTTGATGTGCGGATCGTTGCCCGCGAACACCAGGACCACGTCCGCCGCGGCGGCGACGCGCGTCACCGCGTCCTCGCCGCGCTCGGTCGACTCCAGTTCGAAGATCTCCGCGTCCCGCGGCTCCTGAGCGGCAACCTTCACGCCGTCGGCGGCGACACAGACGTACCTGCCCGTCCCTGTGTGCTTCAGGAGGTGGCCGTTGTCATGGGATTCGGAAGGTTCGAGGCGGAACGTCTCCTGGACGACCCAGCCGCCCGGCTGGTCCGCGGAGGCGCGTACGTACCCGTCGTCGGCGACCGAGAGGTAACGGCCGTCGGGCGCGCGCAGCGTCAGCACGCCCTCGCCCCAGTCGATCAGCGCGAGTTCGCTGCCGACGGCGTCGGTCGTGAGCGGAGGCAGGTCGGTGCGGCCCGCGAGCAGTGCCGGGTCCAGCGCGCCCTCGGCGCCGCGCGCCTCGTCGGCCGTGACCTCGGCCGCGTTCTCGGCCACGGGCACCCGCAGAAAGGCGCCCGACGACGTCCTCAGACGTACGCGGTCCACGCCCTCCGCGAAGTTGACGCGGTCGGCGCCGAAGCGTTCGTACAGGCCCTCCAGCGGGGTGGAGCGGTGCAGCAGGGTGCCGCTGTACCAGTCGAGCTTGCACTCGTCGGCGAGGAGGCCCACGGCCGCGATGCGCACCTCGGGGCCCAGCGGCAGCAGTCCCTCGTTCTTGAGCAGGACGACCGCCTGCTCCGCGGACTCCCGGGCGAGCGCGCGATGGGCCGCGGTGTCGAAGTCCAAGGTGCCGGCGTACGGGTCGAGGCGCGGGTCGAACTCGCCGAGCCGGAAACGGATCGCGAGCTGGCGGCGGACCGCCTCGTCGATGTCGGCCTCGCTCAACAGGCCCTGGACCAGGGCGCCGCGGACCCGCTCGACGATCTTGGAGCTGTCCGTGCCGTGGTCGGTGAAGCTGTCGACGCCGGCCAGGACCGCCGCCGCCGTCGCCTCCTCGTGGGTGTCGAAGTAGTGCTCGGAGTCGACCAGGTTGGAGGGCGCACCCGCGTCCGAGCAGACCAGCAGTTCCTGGTCCGTCCAGGTGCGCAGGTGCTCGCGCAGATAGGGCGAGACGTGGTTGGGGCGGCCGTTGACCAGGTTGTACGCGGGCATCACACCGGCCACCGCGCCCGCCTCGACCGTCTCGCGGAAGGCGCGCAGGTCGTACTCGTGCAGGACGCGCGGGCGGACCGAGGACGACGTGGTGTCGCGGTTCGTCTCGTTGTTGTGGGCCAGCCAGTGCTTGAGGACGGGCGCCGTGCGCCAGTAGGTGGGGTGGTCGCCGCGCAGCCCCCGGGTGTACGCCGTCGCGATCGCCGAGGTCAGCCTCGGGTCCTCCGAGTAGCCCTCCTCGCCCCGGCCCCACAGCGGGTGGCGCAGCAGATTGACCGTGGGGGACCAGACGTTGAGGCCGACCCGGTCGTCGCGGGCGCGCATCGCACGGGTCTCGGCCGAGACCGCCTCGCCGATCCGCCGTACCAGGTCGTCGTTCCAGGTCGCGCCGAGGCCCACGGCCTGCGGGAACACCGTCGCCGGGCCCATCCAGGCCACCCCGTGCAGCGCTTCCTGGCCGGTGCGGAACGCGGCGATGCCGAGGCGCTCGACGGCGGGCGTGAACTGGTGCAGGAACGCGATGCGTTCATCGAGCGTGAGCCGCGCCAGCAGGTCGTCGACGCGCTTCGCGAACGGCAGCCGCGGATCACGGAAAGACGGCGTAGGCGGCGTTTGTGCGGTCACGTGGAGATCCCTTTGCGATGGAGCGACGGGAGGCTTTCGAAGCGCTTCGATGCTCATTCGACGAAGGGGTGGGTGTCAAGACATCCCGGCGCAACAACTCCGTTTCCTGGCGGTGATTTGAGGCGACAGAAGAGGCGGGTCCCGTCCTCCACACCTCGGAGGAATCTTGGAATCGACCCTTGTGCACCCCCAGCGGTTCACTTAACCTCGCAGCAACATCGAAGCGCTTCGACTCGGGGAGAACGCCTCGCGTGCTCACATCCCTCCGATGTCCACCGCTTCCGCTCAGCCAGCAGTTCCACTCAAGACACCGCAGCCGACGGCTCTTCCGCCGGGTGTCCTGGTGCGCCATGAAGGGTTGACGCAATGACGCCGAACTCCGCCACCTCCGCCCCCAGCCGGAGAAGCTTCCTCGCTTCCACGGCGGTCGCCGCCGCGGCGGTCGCCGGAGGGATGCCGCTGCTCGCCGCCTGCGGCGGGTCGGACAGCGGCTCCAAGGAGGGCACGACCTCGGGCAAGGGTGCGCAGAAGATCCTTCCCGCCTTCGTGGCGCAGAACGTGGTGACGCCGGACATCGCGTCGAAGAACGGCTCCGCCCTCGGCTTCACCAGCGAGCTTTCGCTCGCAGACCTGAAGACCTCAGTGCCTCGGAAGCTCGGCAAGGGCAGCACCATCAAGATCATGTCACCGTTCTGGGGCTCGCCGCCGAAGAGCAGCAACCCCTACTACTCGGCGATGAACGCGAAGATCGGCGCCAACATCGTCTGGCAGAACCAGGACGGCAACACGTACGACGAGAAGCTGGGCGCGGTCCTCGCCTCCAGCGACATGCCGGACGTCGTGGTGATCCCCAGTTGGAACATGGGCGGCAAGATACCCAGCGCCATCATCAGCAAGATGGCCGACCTCGGCCCGTACCTCTCCGGCGACAAGATCAAGGACTACCCGAACCTCGCCGCCATCCCGAGCGACGCCTGGCAGTACTCCATCTTCGGCGGCAAGCTGCGCGGCCTGCCCCAGCCCGCGCCCACCGTCCCGGGCATCGTGCCCTTCTACCGCAAGGACGTCTTCGACGACAAGGGGTACGAACTCCCCACCACCGCCGACGCGTTCCTGGCCCTCGCCAAGGAGATCACCGACGCCAAGGCGAAGGTGTGGGCCTGCGACGACATGAAGTGGACGGCCTTCGGCATCTTCGGTGTGCTCTCCGGAAGCGAGAAGCCGCTCGGCTGGAACCTCGTCGACGGCAAACTGATCTACCGCGTCGAGACCGACGAGTACCTCGAAGCGCTGGAGTGGACGCGCAAGCTGTACGCCGCGGGTGTCGTCCACCCCGATGCCAAGGCGAAGAACCAGGGCAACGCGGGCCAGCGTTTCACCGACGGCCAGGTCCTGATGTACAACCAGAACATCTCGGACTGGTGGGGCAAGATGGCCGAACAGGCCACCCAGAACAAGGACTTCCGCATCGCGGGCATGGACATCTTCGGCCACGACGGGGGCGATCCCCAGTTGTGGTGCGGGTCGCCCGCGGGCATCTTCGCCTTCATCAACAAGAAGGCGTCGAAGGCCGTGATCCACGATGTGCTGGCCGCCGCGAACGTCACCGCCGCCCCGTACGGCACCAAGGAGTACATGCTCACCAACTACGGGGTGGAGGGCACGCACTACACCGTCAAGGACGGCATGCCGGTCAAGACCGACCAGGGCAACTTGGAGGTCCTGAACGCCTACGTCATGCTCGCCAGCCCCGCCCCGACCATCGCGCACCCCGACTTCCCGGACATCGCCAAGGAACAGGTGGAGTGGCAGCAGCGGATGGGCGCCTTCACCAAGAAGTCCTCCTTCTTCGGACTCCAGGTCACCGAACCGGCTCGCTACACCAACCTCTCCAACGACTTCGAGGATCTGGAGGACGACGTCGTCCGCGGCCGCAAGAAGATCAGCGACATGCAGCAGGCGGTGTCGGACTGGAAGAGCCAGGGCGGCGACAAGCTGCGGGACTGGTACAAGAAGCTGCTGGACGACAGCGGATCCGCGCAGGGGTGACGACGTGGCACACAGCACCACGCCGGGCGCCGCCGCGCGCACCGATCCGTCCTCGGCGACGGACACCGCCGAGCCGTCCGACGGCGGGAGCGGGTCCGCCAAGGCCGCCAGGCCCGCCGCTGTCTCCAAGGCGTCGAAGAAAGCCTTGAAGAAGGCCTCGGAGGGCGGCACTCTCAGGACCCGTCTCAAGCGGGACCGCACGCTGATCCTGATGACCCTGCCGGCCGTCCTGCTGGTCCTGGTCTTCAACTACATACCGATCCTGGGCAACGTCGTCGCCTTCCAGGAGTACGACCCGTACATCAGCGACAACGGCTTCGTCGCCATCTTCGAGAGCCCCTGGGTGGGCTTCGAGCAGTTCACCCGGATCCTCGATGACTCGGCGTTCTGGAACGCCGTCCAGAACACCTTCGTCCTGTTCTCCCTCCAGCTGTTGCTCTTCTTCCCCATCCCGATCCTGCTCGCGCTGCTCATCAACAGCGTGATCAGGCCCCGGGTGCGGGCGGTGTCGCAGGCGATCCTCTACCTGCCGCACTTCTTCTCCTGGGTGCTGGTCATCACCGTCTTCCAGCAGATCTTCGGTGGCGCCGGCATCATCGCGCAGACCCTGCGGCAGCACGGGTATGAGGGCTTCGACCTCATGACCGACCCGGGGATCTTCAAATTCCTGGTGACGTCCGAGGGAGTCTGGAAAGACGCGGGCTGGGGCATCATCGTCTTCCTCGCCGCGCTGGCTTCCGTCAGTCCCGACCTGTACGAGGCCGCGGCGATGGACGGGGCCGGGCGATGGCGCCGGATGTGGCACGTCACGCTGCCCGCGCTGCGCCCGGTGATCGCCCTGCTGCTGGTGCTGCGCGTCGGTGACGCGCTCACGGTCGGCTTCGAGCAGATCCTGCTGCAACGCGACGCGGTCGGGCCGGGCGCGTCGGACGTCCTCGACACCTTCGTGTGGTGGAACGGCGTCCGTAACCAGGACTTCAGTTACGCGGCGGCGGCGGGCCTGATCAAGGGCGTGGTCAGCCTCGGCCTTGTCCTCGCCGCGAACAAGGTCGCCCATCTCATGGGCGAGCAGGGGGTGTACAAGAAGTGAGCACCGTGACCGAACAACGGCCGAAGGCCCCCGGCCGCTGGGCCGCCCCGCCGAGGCCCGTCTGGGAGGAGGAGCCCGGCAAGGCCGGGCTCGCGGGCAAGGGCATTGCCCTGGCCGGTGCCTGCCTCGGCGTCCTGTTCCCGCTGTGGATCGTCATCGTCACCAGCCTGTCCTCGAAGAAGGTCATCTCCGACGCCGGCGGCCTGGTGGTCATCCCCAAGGGCATCAGCTTCATTGCCTACCAGGAGCTGCTGAGCGGCGGTCAGGTCACCTGCGCCACCCTCGTCAGCCTGGGCGTCACCCTCGTCGGCACGCTGTTCTCGATGACGGTGTCCGTCCTAGCGGCGTACGGGCTGTCCCGCATCGGGTCGGTCGGGCACCGCTGGTTCCTGATGACCCTGCTCGCCACGATGTTCTTCGGCGCAGGCCTCATCCCCACGTATCTGCTGGTGCAGTCGTTGGGCCTGACGGACACGTATCTCGCGCTCATCCTGCCGAGCGCCATCAGTGTCTTCAACATCCTGGTGCTGCGCGGGTTCTTCATGGGTATCTCGCAGGAGCTCGTCGACAGCGCGCGGATCGACGGCGCGGGGGACTGGCGGATCCTCTGGCAGATCGTGATGCCGCTGTCCCGCGCGGTCATCGCCGTGATCACGCTCTTCTACGCCGTCGGCTACTGGAGCGCCTGGTTCAACGCGTCGATCTACCTGAGCGACCAGGACATGATGCCGCTGCAGAACGTCATGATCCAGCTCGTCCAGAAGCAGGAGCCACCGGTCGGCATGGGCCAGGCCATCAAGACGGGCCAGGTGTCCGCACTCGCCGTCCAGATGGCCGTCATGGTGCTGGCCCTGCTGCCGGTCGCCGTTCTCTCGCCCTTCGTCCAGCGGCACTTCAAGAAGGGCATGCTGACCGGCGCGGTGAAGGGCTGACGCCCGGTTGGAAGTGCCGGGGAGCCGCGGGGCGTCCGTTCACCGCGGGCAGTGGGTGGCTGGTCGCGCCCACGCGGCGGAGCCGCACGATGTCACAGCCTCGAGCCCCTGAGAGAAGGGGCGCTCCCCCCGCCTCTCCAGAACTCCCCTCTCCCAGAACGAGGTATGTCATGCGCACGCCCCGCCCGAGCAGACGAACCGTCCTCGCCGGGACCGCCGCGGCCGCCGCGCTCACGGCCGTCCCCGCCGTGGGGTCCCAGGCGCACGCCGCCGAAACCACCGCCGGCCCGTCGTACCGCTGGCGCAACGCCGTCATCGGGGGCACCGGCTTCGTCACCGGCGTGCTCTTCCACCCCTCCGTACGCGGTCTCGCCTACGCCCGGACCGACATCGGCGGCGCCTACCGCTGGGACGACCGCGGCGCCCGCTGGACCCCGCTCATCGACCACCTCGGCTGGGACGACTGGAACCTCCTCGGCGTCGAGGCGATGGCCGTCGACCCCACGCACCCGGACCGGCTCTACCTCGCCGTGGGCACCTACGCCCAGTCGTGGGCGGGCAACGGCGCGGTCCTGCGCTCCGAGGACCGCGGCGCCACCTGGACCCGCACCGACCTGACCGTGAAGCTCGGCGGCAACGAGGACGGCCGCGGCGCCGGTGAGCGACTCCTCGTCGACCCGCGCGACAGCGACACCCTCTGGCTGGGCACGCGGCACGACGGGCTGCTCAAGTCGACCGACCGGGGCGCCACTTGGGCAGCCGCGACCGCCTTCCCGGCGAAGGCGAACTCCTCCGGGCAGGGAGTCGTGTTCCTCGTCGCCGCCGGGCGCACCGTCTACGCCGGCTGGGGTGACGGCGACGGCACCTCGGGCACGGCGAACCTGTACCGCACGGCCGACGGCACGACCTGGGGGGCCGTCCCCGGCCGGCCCTCCGGCACCTCCGCCAAGGTCCCGCTCCGCGCCGCGTACGACACGCACACCCGCGAGCTGTACGTGACGTACGGCGACGCACCCGGCCCGGGCGGCCAGTCCGACGGCAGCGTGCACAAGCTGCGTACCGCCACGGGGACGTGGACCGAGGTCACCCCGGTGAAGCCGGGCGGGACGACGAGCGACGGCTCGGCGGACACCTTCGCCTACGGCGGGGTCGCCGTCGACGCCCGCCGCCCCGGCACCCTCGTCGTCTCCACCAACAACCGCTGGGCCGACGGCGACACGGTCTTCCGGTCCACGGACGGCGGCCGTACCTGGACGTCCCTCAAGGACGCCGCCGTGTTCGACGTGTCCGAGACTCCCTTCCTCGACTGGGGCGACGACAAGCCGAAGTTCGGCTGGTGGATCCAGGCGCTCGCGGTCGACCCGTACGACTCCCAGCACGTCGTGTACGGGACCGGCGCGACCCTCTACGGCACCCGCGACCTCAAGCGCTGGGCACCGCGGATCCGCGGCCTGGAGGAGAGCGCCGTGCGCCAACTGATCTCGCCCCCGGTCGGGGAGGCACACCTGATCAGCGGACTCGGGGACATCGGTGTGATGTACCACGAGCGGCTCACGGCGTCTCCGTCGCGCGGCATGGCGACGAACCCCGTGTTCGGGTCGGCGACGGGACTCGCGCAGGCCGCGGCCAGGCCGGCGTATGTCGTCCGCACGGGCTGGGGCGACCACGGCAACGGCGCGTACTCCCACGACGGCGGGCGGACCTGGGCGCCCTTCGAGGCCCAGCCCGACATCGCCAAGGACGCACCGGGACCGATCGCCACCAGTGCCGACGGCGGCACACTGCTGTGGTCCTTCGTGCACTGGGACGGCACGACGTACGCGGCCCACCGCTCGACGGACAACGGCGCGAGCTGGTCCGAGGTCTCCTCCTTCCCGAAGGGCGCCACACCGGTCGCCGACCCGGCCGATCCGACGCGCTTCTACGCCTACGACTTCGACAATGGAACGCTATACGCCAGCACTGACAGTGGCCGTTCGTTCACGGCCCGTGCGGGCGGACTGCCCTCCGGCGACAGCCAGTTCAAGCTGGTCGCGGCGCCGGGACGAAGCGGCGACCTGTGGCTCTCCGCCAAATGGAACGGGCTCTACCGGTCCACCGACGGCGGGGACACCTTCGCCAGGATCGACAGCTGCTGGGCCTCGTACACCCTCGGCTTCGGCAAGGCGGCCGACGGCGCCGACTACCCGGCGATCTACCAGGTCGGCTCGACGGAGACCATCACCGCCGTCTACCGCTCCGACGACGCCGCCAGGACATGGGTCCGGATCAACGACGACGCCCACCAGTGGGGGTGGATCGGCGAGGCCGTCGTCGGTGACCCGCGCATCCACGGCCGGGTCTACCTCGCCACCAACGGGCGCGGCATCCAGTACGGGGAGCCGGTCTGATGCCCGGGCTCACGGATGCCACCCGGGGCCGCATCCTGTTCGGTGGCGACTACAACCCCGAGCAGTGGCCCGAGGAGGTCTGGCAGGAGGACGTACGCCTCATGAAGGAGGCCGGCGTCAACTCCGTCACCGTCGGCGTCTTCTCCTGGGCCGAGCTCGAACCCACCCCGGGGGCGAGGGAGTTCGGCTGGCTCGACCGGCTCATGGACCTGATGCACGAGAACGGCATCGGCGTCGTCCTGGCCACCCCCACCGCCTCGCCCCCGCCCTGGATGGGGCGCCTGCACCCCGAGACCCTGCCCCGCGACGAGGACGGCCGCATCGAGTGGTGGGGCGGCCGCCAGCACTTCGCCCACTCCAGTGCCGTCTACCGGCGCTACGCCGCCGCCATCACCGAGGACCTCGCCGCCCGCTACGGCGGCCATCCCGCCCTCACGATGTGGCACATCAACAACGAGTACTGCACCTACGACTGGGGCGACGAGGCGGCCACCGCCTTCCGCCGCTGGCTCCAGGGCAGGTACGGCACGCTCGACGCACTCAACACGGCCTGGGGCACGGCCTTCTGGAGCCAGGGCTACGACGACTGGGAAGGCATCCTCCCGCCGCGCCACGCCCACTACATGAACAACCCCACCCAGGTGCTCGACTTCAAGCGCTTCACCTCCGACGCACTCATGGAGTGCTTCGTCGCCGAACGTGACATCGTCGCCCGGCACACCCCGAACATCCCCGTGACCAGCAACTTCATGCCGTTCTGGCAGGGCCAGGACGCCTGGGCGTGGGCCGGCCGGGAGGACGTCGTCTCGGTCGACAGCTATCCGGACCCGCGCGATCCGCTGGGCGGTCAGTACGGTGCGCTCATCCACGACATGACCCGCTCGCAGGCCCGCGGCGGCCCCTGGATGGTCATGGAGCAGGCGGCGGGCCCGGTCAACTGGCGCGGGGTCAACCACCCCAAGCCGCCCGGCCTCAACCGTCTCTGGTCGCTCCAGGCCGTGGCCCGCGGCGCCGACGCCGTCTGCTACTTCCAGTGGCGACAGTCCCGGCAGGGCGCCGAGAAGTTCCACTCCGGAATGGTCAGCCACGCGGGGGAGCGGGGCCGCACCTTCCAGGAGGTCAAGCGCATCGGGGCGGAACTCGCCCTGCTGAGCGAGAAGGTGGCGGACACTCGGGTCACGGGTGCCGATGTCGCCGTACTGCTCGACTGGAACGCCTGGTGGGCGAGCGGGCAGGACGGTCGGCTGTCCGGCGAGGTCGACTACCCCGCGGTCGTACGCGCCTGGCACCGCGCCCTGTGGGAAGCGAACGTCACCGCCTCCTTCGCCCACCCCGAGCACGACCTGTCCGCGTACAAGCTGGTCGTCCTCCCGCAGCTGTATCTCCTGACGGACACGGCGATCGACAACCTCGTCGCATACGTACGGGGTGGCGGCACCGTGGTCTCCGGCTTCCTGACCGGCGTCGCCGACCAGGACGACCGGGTGCGCCAGGGCGGCATGGACGAGCGGTTGCGGAAGCTCTTCGGCATCCGCACCCTGCACGAATGGTGGCCGCTCGACGCCGACGAGAAGGTCGGCGTAGAGGGCTTCCGCGGCACTCTGTGGTCCGAGGAGATCGAGGCCGCGGACGAGGCCTACGCCGTCATCCCCTACAAGGGGGGCGAGCTGGACGGTCTTCCGGCCGTACTGCGCAAGGGCCGCGCCTGGTACCTGTCCACCCTTCCCGAGCCGGCGGCGCTGTGGCCGCTGCTCGCCGGGATCGCCGAGGACGCGGGCGTACGGCCGGCGCTCGACCACCTCCCGGCGGGCGTGGAGGCGGTACGCCGGGGCGAGCTACTGTTCCTGCTCCACCACGGGCGGGACACGGTGACCGTGCCGGTACCCGGACGCCACCGCGACCTGCTGACCGGCGAGGACGTCGTCGATGCCGTGGAGCTGGGGCGGTACGGCGCGGCGGTACTGGAGGCGGCGCCATGAGCGAGCCCGTGCACGGCACCTGGGAGGCCGCCCCCGCCACCCGCTGGGAGGACGCCTTCCTGAGTGGCAACGGCCGCCATGGCGTCATGGTGTTCGGTGATCCGAACGATGACCGTGTCATCGTCAATCATCACACCCTGATCCGCCCCAACGGCAGCGCGGACGCCGGCCCGCCCGCGCTGGCGGACCGGCTCCCCGGCCTCCAGGACCGCTTGCTGGCGGGCGACACCACGGCCGGCGAGGACTTCACCGACGGTCGGCCGCTGCTGTGGGTGCGGCCCTTCCACCCGGCGTTCCGGATACGGCTGCGCCGCCCGGCCCCCGAGCGGCGCTCGTACCGGCGCCATGTCGACTTCACCACCGGAGTCGTCGGCGCCGACGGCGGCGGCCGCAGCGAGGTCTTCGTCTCCCGCGCCGACGACGTCGTGGTCCAGCGCGTGACCGGACCCGGCCTCACCCTCGACGTGACGCTGGACCACCGGCTGCCGGGCGCGCCGAGGGACCTGGCGGTGGGGCACGGCGCCGTCCTCACCTCCGAGGGCGCCCTCCTCACCCTGCGGGCCCGCTACCCCGGCGGCGACCTGGCGTACACGGGCGTGACGCTCGCCGTGGTGAGCGGCGGCCGGACCCGGACGGCGCTGCCCGGTCTGCGGGTCGAGGGGGCGGCCTCGCTGCTCCTGCTCACCCGCGTACGGCGGCACACCGGGGAGCTGGACGTCCTGGCCGAGGCCAGGGAACTGCGCGCCCTGCTGCCCGGTGACGAGGAGGACGCGTACCCCCACCTCCTGGCCCGCCACACCGCCCTCCACCGCACCGCCTACCTCCGCGCGGGTCTGGACCTCGGCGCCGACCCCACCGAACGCGCCCTCCCTGGTTCGGAGTTGGTCCGCCGCCCGAAGAGCCCCGCCCTCCTCGAACGCCTCTTCGCGGCCGGCCGCTACCACCTCCTGTCCTCCGCCGGGATGCTTCCCCCACGGCTGACCGGCCTGTGGACCGGGGACTGGGACACCGCGTGGGCGGGGGCCTTCACCACCGACGCCAATGTCAATCTGCAGACGGCGTCGGCCGCCGCAGCCGCCCTCCCGGAGGTCTCCGAGGCTCATGCCGCCCTGGTGCACGGCCAGTTGCCGCACTGGCGCGACAACGCCCGGGCGATCTTCGGTACCCGTGGCGTCGTCGCCCCCGCGCACACCGACGGTGAGTCCGGGCACATCTACCACCTCAGCCGCGAGTACCCCCTGCATGTGTGGACCGCGGGCGCCGACTGGCTCCTGAAGCCCCTCGTGGACCATGACGAGACGAGCGGGGCGCGCGACCCGCGGCTGGCGGTCGCGCTCGCCGAAGTGGCGTACTTCTACGAGGACTTCCTCACCCGGACCGACAAGAACGGTCATCTCGTCGTCGTGCCGTCGTACTCCCCGGAGAACCGTCCCGCGAACGCGAGCTGGATCACCCTCAACGCCGCCATGGACCTCTCGGCGGCGCGGCACGCCCTCCTCACGGCGGCCCACTACCACCCGGGACCCGACGCCGAGCGCCTGCGCGCGCTCGCCGACCGGCTGCCCCCGCACCGCGTCAACGCCGACGGCGCCCTCGCCGAGTGGGCCTGGCCCGGTCTCGACGACACCTACGACCACCGGCACCTGAGCCACCTCTACGGGGTCTGGCCCCTCGACGAGATCAACCCGTACGACACCCCCGAACTCGCCGCCGCCGCCCATCGCGCCCTCGAACTGCGCGGCGCCGAGAACGACTCCGCGCACGGCCACCTCCACCACGCCCTGATCGCGGCCCGGCTGCGCGACGCCGACCGGGTGGCGGGCGCCCTCGGCAACGTACTGGCCGGGGACTTCTTCCATGTCTCCCTGATGAGCGGGCACTACCCGAACCGCCACGTCTACAACGCGGACGCCGCCCACACGCTGCCCGCCGTGATCATCGAGGCGCTGATCCAGTCCACGCCCGGGCGGCTCGTCCTCTTTCCCGCCCTGCCGACCGCGTATCCGACGGGCCGATTGCGCGGCGTCCGCACCCGCTTCGGCGCCGAGGTCGACCTGACCTGGGGCCCCGGGGAGCGCACGGCCGTCATCCGCCCGACGCGCACCCTGCGCGTCGACCTCAGGACTTCCTCCGGCGCACGACCCCTCGATCTCGTCGCCGGAGAGGACTGCGTCCTCACCCTGGGGCCGCAGTAGCACCAGGCACTCCCCCCACCCATGGAAGGGACACCATGGCACCACGCACGCTCAGCAAGGTCACCAAAGCCCTGATCGCCCCCGCGCTCGCGCTCGGCGCGACCATCGGCCTCGCCTCCGCCCCCGCCCAGGCAGCGGTCTGGAGCTCCTGCGACCAGTGGGGCAACACGACCCTGAACGGCTACACGCTCTACAACAACATCTGGGGCTCCGGCGCGGGCAGCCAGTGCATCTGGGCCAACTCCGGCACCAACTGGGGCGTCAACGCCAACCACCCGAACACTGGCGGCATCAAGTCCTACCCGAACGCCAAGAAGGTGATCAACAAGTCGATCACCTCACTCGGATCGCTCAGCAGCAGCTACAACGTCACGGTCCCGTCCTCCGGCGCGTACAACACGTCGTACGACATCTGGGACACGGCCTACAAGTACGAGGTCATGCTCTGGGTGAACTACAACGGAGCCGTCGGCGCGCTCGGCACCTCCCAGGGCAACCTGACGCTGGGCGGTCACACCTGGACCGTCTACAAGGGCAACAACGGCTCGAACGACGTCTTCTCGTTCCTGCGCACCTCGGACTCGTCCTCCGGCACCGTGAACGTCCTCCCGATCCTGAAGTGGATCAAGGACACCAAGGGCTGGTTCGGCAATGTGACCATCGGTGACGTGCAGTTCGGCTTCGAGATCACGTCCTCGTCGGGCGGCCTGGACTTCACCACCAACAGTCTGAGCGTCAGCAGCAGCTGATCCCCCGGAGAGCATGAAGGAGTGGCCGGTCCCCCCGTGGGACCGGCCACACGCGTCACTCCGCCACCGGCAGCCGCGCCCCGTCCCGCAGGAACAGCGGGATGCGGTCCAGCGGAGCGTCGACGGTCACGGCCGTGCCGCCCTCGTACTCCTGACCCGTCCACGCGTCCGTCCACCACGCGCCCGCCGGGAGGTACGCGGTCCGGGACGTCGCGCCCGCCGTGAGGACCGGCGCGACCAGGAGATCGGGTCCGAAGAGATAGGCGTCGTCCACCGACCAGGCGGCCCGGTCCTCGGGGAACTCCAGGAACAGCGGCCGCATCACGGGCAGGCCCTCCTCGTGCGCGGCGCGCATGACGTCGAGGACGTACGGCTTCAGCCGCTCGCGCAGCCGCAGGTACTTCTCCAGGATCGCGCCGGCCTCCTCGCCGTACGACCACACCTCGTTGGGGCCGCCGGTCATCCCGGGTCCGAGCGGCGTGCCCGGGTCGCGGAAGCCGTGCAGGCGCATCAGCGGGGACAGCGCGCCGAACTGGAACCAGCGCACCATGACCTCGCGGTACGCCGGATCGTCCGGGTCACCGCCGTGGAAGCCGCCGATGTCCGTGTTCCACCAGGGGATGCCGGACAGGGCCGTGTTGAGACCGGCCGCGATCTGGCGGCGCAGAGTCGCGAAGTCGGTGCCGATGTCGCCGGACCACAGGGCGGCGCCGTAGCGCTGACTGCCCGCCCACGCCGAGCGGTTGAGGGTGACGACCTCGGTCTCGCCGGCGGCGAGCATGCCCTCGTAGAAGGTGCGGGAGTTCTCGCGCGGATACAGGTTGCCCGTCTCCGGACCGGGCCCCGCGTAGTAGCGCAGGTTCTCCTGGAAGCCCGGCTTCAGCTCCGGCTCGCAGGCGTCCAGCCAGAACGACCTGATGCCGTACGGCTTCAGGTAGTTGTCCCGCACCTTCGACCACACGAACTCGCGCGCTTCGGGGTTCGTGGCGTCGTAGAAGGCCACCTGGACCGTCGACGCGACTCCCTTGTCGGGCCAGTCGGCATGGGCCATGGGGCCGTACTCGGTGCCGATGAAGTAGCCGCGCTGCTCCATGAGCTGGTGGTTCTCGCTCAGTGGCGAGACCGACGGCCAGACGCTCACCACCAGTTCGACGCCGAGTTCCGCCAGCTCCGCCACCATCGCCGCCGGGTCCGGCCACTGATCGAGGTCGAACTTCCACTCGCCCAGGTGGGTCCAGTGGAAGAAATCGCAGACAATGACGTCGAGGGGCAGGCCGCGCCGCTTGTACTCCCGCGCCACCGCGAGGAGTTCGTCCTGGGTGCGGTAGCGCAGCTTGCACTGCCAGAAGCCGGCCGCCCACTCCGGCAGCATCGGCGTACGGCCGGTCACCGCGCTGTAGCGGCGCTGGGCGTCGGCCGGGTCGCCCGCGGTGATCCAGTAGTCGATCTGCCGGGCCGAGTCCGCCACCCAGCGCGTGCCGTTGCCCGCCAGCTCCACGCGGCCGATGGCCGGGCTGTTCCACAGGAAGGTGTAGCCGCGGCTGGAGGTCAGCACCGGGATGGTCACCTCGGCGTTGCGCTGCACCAGGTCGAGCACCGCGCCCTTCTGGTCGAACAGCCCGTGCTGGTGCTGGCCCAGGCCGTACAGCCGCTCACCCTCGTAGGCGGCGAAGCGCTGTTCCAGGCGGTGCCGGCCGCCGCCGGCCGGGGTGTACAGCCGCGAGCCCGGCCACCAGAAGTGGGCCCGCTCCTCGGCGAGGAGTTCTCCACCGTCGTCCGTGCGCACGAAGCGGAGCAGGCCCTCGGCGTCGACCTCGACGGTCAGCGCGCCGACGGTCAGCGTCCCCCGCCCGTCCTCGATCTTGAGGGTGTACGGCGTCGACGGCCGCTCGTCGAGGAGGGCGCCCGGCAGCCCCTCCAGGACCGGGCCGCCGAGCCGGGTGCGGACCCGGACCGCGTCCGGGCCCCAGGGCTCGACGCGCACGGTCTCCGTGCGGCCGCTCCACTCCAGCGCGCCGTCCCGCTCGCGGAACGTGCCGACGGTCGGGGAGGACTGGGCAAGGCTGACCTGGGGCTGGTTTTCGGCAGGCTGATTCACGTGGAGTGCTCCTGAACGAGTGCAGACATGGGGGTGCCCTGGAGTGGCGCGGCGGTCAGGCTGGAGACGCGGCGGTCAGGCTGGAGACGCGGCGGTCAGGCGGGGGCGCGGCGGTCGGGCGGTCAGGTGGGGGCGCGCGGTCGAGTGGGGCGGCGGTGGGTGAGGGAGGAGGCGGTCGGGTGTGAGGCGCGGCGGTCGAGCGGGGCGGTGGCGGGTCAGGCGGCGGTCGGTGCCGGTCCCGTGCTCGCCCGTACCGTCAGCTCGGGTGCGATCAGCACGACTTCGTCCTCGCCGTGCCCGTTCAGCTTCGCGACCAGGTGCTCCACCGCGTGCCGTCCCATCTCCTGGGCCGGGATGGCCACGGACGTCAGCCGCACCGAGGCCTGCGTGGCGACCTGGTCCGGGCAGATGGCGATCACGGAGACGTCCTCGGGTACGGCCCGTCCCTGCCGGCGCAGCAGCGCGAGCAGCGGTTCCACGGCGGACTCGTTCTGCACGACGAACCCCGTGGTGCTCGGGCGCTCGTCGAAGATCCGGGCGAGCGTCAGGGCCATCGCGTCGTAGCCGCCCTCGCACGGCCGGTGCAGCACGCGCAGGCCCAGCTCCCGCGAGCGGGAGCGGAGCCCGTCGAGGGTGCGCTCGGCGAAGCCCGTGTGCCGTTCGTAGACCGCGGGCGCCTCGCCGATGACAGCGATGTCACGGTGGCCGAGCGTCGCCAGATGCCCGGCGCACAGGGCGCCCGTCGCGCCGAAGTCCAGGTCGACGCAGGTCAGTCCGGAGGTGTCGGCGGGCAGTCCGATGAGCACGGACGGCTGGTCGGTGCTGCGCAGCAGCGGCAGCCGCTCGTCGTCGAGCTCGACGTCCATCAGGATCATCGCGTCGGCGAGCCCGCTGCCCGTGACCCGGCGCACCGCGTCGGGACCCTCCTCGCCGGTGAGCAGCAGCACGTCGTACCCGTGGGTGCGGGCGCTGGTCGCCACCGCGATGGCGATCTCCATCATCACGGGGACGTACATGTCCGTGCGGAGCGGGATCATCAGCGCGATGATGTTCGACCTGCTGCTCGCCAGGGCGCGGGCCCCCGCGTTCGGGTGGTAGCCGAGCTCCTGGATGCTCTGCTCGACCCGCCGGCGGGTGCCCACGGAGATGGACCGCTTGCCGCTGAGGACATAGCTCACCGTGCTCGCCGAGACTCCGGCGTGCTGGGCGACCTCGGCGAGGGTGACCATCCAGCTCTCCAAGCTTGTGTGAAGCGCTTCGACAGTGCGCGCATTGCGGATAAGGGGAGTGAGGGTGGCTCGACAGTAGCTCGGCGAGGAAGGGCTGTCCATAGGCTGTCGAAGCGCTTCGACAATTAATTCCGGGCACAATTTCCACGCCGGCCGTGGCAACCTCCGGAAGATCCGGCGGCCACTGAGGGGCGTAAGCAGACCGTCCCCCGGAAGGACCCCTGATGCAGCATCGCAGACCGCGCCTGTCCAAGAAGGCGAGGGCCCTGGTCGCCACCACGGTCGTCCTCGCGGCCGCCGCCGGCGTCACCGTCGCCCAGGCGGGCGAGACCGGCAAGAAGTGCGCGGCCTTCGACACGATCACGCTCGGCAAGTACTACGTGAACAACAACCTCTGGGGCCAGGACAAGGCCACCGGCACCCAGTGCGTCTGGGACGACTCCCGGTCCGGCTCCACGATCTCCTGGGGCACGGACTACTCCTGGGCCAACAACTCCGCCGGGCACGACTACGACGTGAAGTCCTACGCGAGCAGTGTCCTCGGCTGGCACTGGGGCTGGAAGGCGGACAAGGCGGCGACGGGTCTGCCCGTCCGGGTGGGCGACCGCAAGAGCGTGAGGACCACCTGGGACTTCTCGGTCGGCGCCGGTCCCGGCACGATGAACGTCGCGTACGACCTGTGGCTGCACGCCAAGAACAACGCGGACTGGCAGGACCAGCCCACCGACGAGATCATGGTCTGGCTCAACCGCCAGGGCGGCGCGGGCCCGCTGGGCACCAAGTACGGCAGCGTCAGCCTCGGCGGCGCGATGTGGGACATCTACCAGGGCGACATCGGCTGGAAGGTGTACTCCTTCGTACGGCGTACGAACACCACCAAGGCCACGCTCGACCTGGACGACTTCACCCAGGCCCTGGTCCGCCGCAAGCTGCTGAGCGACGACAAGTACGTCTCCGGCATCGAGGCGGGCACCGAGGTCTTCAAGGGCGCGGGCCGACTGGACACCAAGGCGTACTCGGTGGACATCGGCTGACTGGCGTAGTCGGCGCGCATCCGGCGAACGCTGCGCGAAGACTGGTGGGGCAGCCCGTAATCGGGTACATACGATCGAGTAGCACCGGTCGGTAACGAACACGCCCAAGATCCCTATTCGCGGCGAGGTGAGCCTCATGTCCGCCACACCCCACCAGCCAACGGTCACTGAACGTGAGGCGCGTCAGGTCGCCGAGGCCGCGCGTGAACAGGACTGGCGCAAGCCCAGCTTCGCCAAGGAGCTGTTCCTCGGCCGCTTCCGGCTCGACCTGATCCATCCGCACCCGATGCCCGCCGACGAGGACGCGCAGCGCGGCGAGGAGTTCCTCGCCAAGCTGCGCGACTTCTGCGAGACGGAGATCGACTCGGCCCGGATCGAGCGCGAGGCGCGGATCCCCGACGAGACCGTCAACGGGCTCAAGGAGCTCGGCGCCCTCGGCATGAAGATCGACACCAAGTACGGCGGCCTCGGCCTCACGCAGGTGTACTACAACAAGGCGCTCGCCCTGGTCGGCTCGGCGAACCCGGCGCTCGGCGCGCTGCTGTCCGCGCATCAGTCGATCGGAGTACCGCAGCCGCTGAAACTCTTCGGCACCCAGGAGCAGAAGGACACGTACCTGCCGCGCTGCGCCCGCACCGACATCTCCGCCTTCCTGCTGACCGAGCCGGACGTGGGCTCCGACCCGGCGCGGCTCGCGACCACCGCGGTCCCGGACGGTGACGACTACGTGCTCGACGGAGTGAAGCTGTGGACCACGAACGGCGTGGTCGCCGACCTGCTCGTCGTCATGGCCCGCGTACCGAAGTCCGAGGGCCACAAGGGCGGCATCACCGCCTTCGTCGTCGAGGCCGGGTCCGAGGGCATCACGGTCGAGAACCGCAACGCGTTCATGGGCCTGCGCGGCCTCGAGAACGGCGTCACCCGCTTCCACCAGGTCCGCGTCCCGGCCGCGAACCGCATCGGCCCGGAAGGCGCGGGCCTGAAGATCGCCCTGACCACGCTGAACACCGGCCGTCTCTCCCTGCCCGCGATGTGCGTCGGCGCCGGCAAGTGGTGTCTGAAGATCGCCCGCGAGTGGTCGGCGGCGCGCGAGCAGTGGGGCAAGCCGGTGGCCTTCCACGAGGCGGTCGGCGCGAAGATCTCCTTCATCGCGGCGACGACGTTCGCGCTGGAGGCCGTCGTCGACCTGTCCTCGCAGATGGCGGACGAGAACCGCAACGACATCCGCATCGAGGCGGCCCTCGCCAAGCTGTACGGCTCCGAGATGGGCTGCCTGATGGCCGACGAACTGGTCCAGATCCGCGGCGGCCGCGGCTTCGAGACCGCCGAGTCGCTCGCGGCCCGGGGCGAGCGCGCGGTCCCCGCCGAGCAGATCCTGCGCGACCTGCGCATCAACCGCATCTTCGAGGGCTCGACGGAGATCATGCATCTGCTGATCGCCCGCGAGGCCGTGGACGCCCATCTCTCGGTGGCCGGCGATCTGATCGACCCGGACAAGTCCCTGTCCGACAAGGCGAAGGCCGGCGCGAACGCCGGGGTGTTCTACGCCAAGTGGCTGCCGAAGCTGGTCGCGGGACAGGGGCAGATCCCGGGTGCGTACGGCGAGTTCCGCCGCGAGGTCGACCTGTCGCCGCATCTGCGCTACGTCGAACGCGGCGCGCGCAAGCTGGCCCGCTCCACCTTCTACGCCATGTCGCGCTGGCAGGGCCGTATGGAGACCAAACAGGGCTTCCTCGGTCGGATCGTCGACATCGGCGCGGAACTCTTCGCGATGAGCGCGGCGTGCGTACGCGCCGAACTCCTGCGCAAGGAGGGGGACCACGGCCGCGAGGCGTACCAGCTCGCCGACGCCTTCTGCCGCCAGTCCCGGATCCGCGTCGAGGAGCTCTTCGGCCGTCTGTGGTCCAACACCGACGACCTCGACCGCAAGGTGGTCGAGGGCGTCCTGTCGGGCACCTACGCATGGCTGGAGGAAGGGGTCATCGACCCGTCCGGCGAAGGCCCGTGGATCGCGGACGCGACCCCGGGAGCGGCGAAACGGGAAAACGTCCACCGCCCCATTCGCTGACCTTTTCCCCGCCCGTGAACTGTCGTCCCGTCCGTCATTCTGCCGCTTGCCGCACCGGAGTTGTGCGTCAACAATGAGCAGAATGGCGAACGGGGACAGCAGATGCGCCAAGGTGTCGGGGAAGAACACAGTCATGGAATTTCCGTACAGCTGACGCGTGCCCGGGGGGACGCGCGCCACCAGCTCGACGCGACAGATCTGGTAAAGGCCCTGCGGACCGTGCGCAACGAGGTCGTGCCCCTGGCGGAGAAACTGCGCCAGACGGCACCGGAGACCTTCGAGGCGCACCGGGACGCGCTCGCCGTCCTCCTGAACGACTGCGCGCTCGCCCTGGTCGACGAGGAACCGAGGCCGCCCGTCGCCACCTTCGACCCGATGCCGGTGCGGCGGATCGACCTGCGGGACGTCGACGCCCTGCTGGACGCGGGCCGGCCGGGCGAACGGCCCGTCATCCAGCAGCTGTTCCGCGGCTCCGTGGCGTACGCGAAGGACCCGGTACTGCGCGAGGTGATCAAGGCGAATCAGCAGGGCGTCCACATTCTCCAGCGGGCCAACCACTGGATCCGGATGCTGGCGGACTCGATCTAGAGCTTGTCCAGCGTTTGTCGAGCGTTTGTCGAGCGGTTGCCGGGTGATTATCGAGCGCTTATCGAGCGGTCATGAGTGGTCAGTGGGGGTAATTCCGATGCCGGTTCTCGGTCTCGACAACATCACCGGCAGGATCATGCGGGCCGGTGAAGGGCGAATCCTGCGCCGTTTGCAGCGCATCGCGGCACAGGTGAACTCCCTGGAGGAAGAATTCAAGGCGCTGACCGACGAGGAACTCCAGGCACTCACTCCCGAGTTCACCCGGCGCCACGCCGACGGCGAGAGCCTCGACGACCTGCTGCCCGAGGCCTTCGCCACGATGCGCGAGGCGGCCCGGCGCACCCTCGGCATGCGTCACTTCGACGTCCAGCTCATGGGCGGCGCGGCGCTCCACTTCGGCAACATCGCGGAGATGCAGACCGGCGAGGGCAAAACCCTGGTCGGCACCCTGCCCGTCTATCTGAACGCCCTGACCGGCAAGGGGGTCCACCTCGTCACGGTCAACGACTACCTCGCCGAGCGCGACGCCGAGTGGATGGGACGGGCGTACCGCTTCCTGGGCCTGACCGTCGGCGTCATCAAGTCACAGTCGACGCCCGCCGAGCGGCGCGCGCAGTACGCCTGCGACATCACCTACGGCACCAACACCGAGTTCGGCTTCGACTATCTGCGCGACAACATGGCCTGGTCGCAGGACGAACTCGTCCAGCGCGGCCACCACTTCGCCATCGTCGACGAGGCCGACTCGATCCTCATCGACGAGGCCCGCACGCCCCTGATCATCTCGGGCCCGGCCGACCAGCCCACCCAGTGGTACGGGGCCTTCGCCAAGCTGGTCACGCGGATGCGGGGCGTACGGGTCCAGGAGGAGCAGTTCGTCACCCCGGCCGACAAGGACCGCCTCGCCCATCTGCGGACCACCCACGACTACGAGTACGACCCGAAGAAGCGCACCGTGGCGATCCTGGACCGCGGTGTCGAGTACCTCCAGGACCAGCTCGGCATCGAGAGCCTGTACGAGTCCGAGCACACCTCGCTGATCGGGCATCTCAACAACGCCCTCAAGGCCAAGGAGCACTTCAGGAAGGACAAGGACTACGTCGTCGTGGACGGCGAGGTACTGATCGTCGACGAGCACACGGGCCGCATCCTGGCCGGCCGCCGCTACAACGAGGGGCTGCACCAGGCGATCGAGGCGAAGGAGGCGGAGGAGGGCACGGAGGCGGGAGTGACGGTCAGGAACGAGAACCAGACCCTGGCCACGATCACCCTGCAGAACTTCTTCCGCCTCTACGAGAAACTCGCGGGCATGACCGGCACGGCGATGACCGAGGCCGCCGAGTTCCACCAGATCTACCAGTTGAACGTCGTGCCGATCCCGAGCAACCGGCCCATGATCCGCCGCGACGACCCCGACCAGATCTACCGCACCGAGGAGGCGAAGTACGCCGCGATCCTCGCCGACATCGCCGAACGGCACGAGACCGGCCAGCCGATCCTCGTCGGCACCACCTCCGTGGAGAAGTCCGAGCTGCTGTCCGGCCTGCTGCGGAAGCAGGGCATCCGGCACGAGGTCCTCAACGCCAAGAACCACCAGCGCGAGGCCCAGATCGTCGCCCAGGCCGGCCGCAGGGGCGCCGTCACCGTCGCCACCAACATGGCCGGCCGCGGCACCGACATCATGCTCGGCGGCAACCCCGAGGCGATGGCGCTCGCCGCGCTCCCCGAAGACGCCACGCCGGAGGACCGCGAGGCCGTACTCGACCGCGTCGGCAGGGCGGCCGCCGCCGAGCACGAGGAGGTCAAGGAACTCGGCGGCCTCTACGTCCTGGGCACCGAGCGCCATGAGTCGCGCCGCATCGACAACCAGCTGCGCGGCCGCTCCGGCCGGCAGGGCGACCCCGGCGCCTCCCGCTTCTACCTCTCCCTCGGGGACGACCTGATGCGGCTGTTCCGCGCCCAGGTCGTCGAGCGGGTGATGTCGATGGCGAACGTGCCCGACGACGTCCCGATCGAGAACAAGATGGTCACCCGCGCCATCGCCTCCGCCCAGTCCCAGCTGGAACAGCAGCACTTCGAGTCCCGCAAGGACGTCCTGAAGTTCGACGAGGTCCTCAACCGCCAGCGCACCCTGATCTACGCCGAGCGCCGCCGCGTCCTGGCCGGTGAGGACCTGCGCGAGCAGGTCCGGCACTTCATGGACGACACCATCGAGGCGTACATCCGGCAGGAGACCGGCGAGGGCTTCCCCGAGGAGTGGGACCTGGAGCGGCTGTGGGGAGCCTTCAGGCAGCTCTACCCGGTCGGCATCACCATCGAGGACCTGGAGGACTCCGTCGGCGGCCGGCCCGACCTCACAGTCGACGACCTCGTGGCGGCGGTCACCGAGGACGTCCACGACCGCTACGCGCGGCGCGAGGCGGAACTCGGCGCCGACGCCCTGCGCGACCTGGAACGCCTCGTCGTGCTCTCCGTCCTCGACCGCAAATGGCGCGAGCACCTCTACGAGATGGACTACCTGCGCGACGGCATCGGCCTGCGCTGGACGCTGGGCCGCGAGCCGATCGTCGAGTACGAGCGCGAGGGCTTCGACATGTTCGGCGCGATGACCGAGGCGATCAAGGAGGAGTCCGTCGGATACGTGTTCAACCTGGACGCCACGGGCCGGGAGGGGGAGGGCTCCGCCCTGGACCGCCGCCCCACCGACGGACTGCACTTCAGCGCGCCGACGCTGGACACCGCGGAGGGCGTGGTCGAGGGCCGCTTCACGACGGCGCCCGCCGGGGAACCGGCCGAGCACGACAAAGCGCCGCCGCACCGGCCCGGGAAGTCCCGGAACCGGCGGCGGCGCAAGAGGTAGCCCCCGTCAGCAGTACGTGTCGCTCGGGTCCCGTGTCGTCCACGCACACGAGTCGACCTTGGTCCCGCTCGCCTTGGTGAGCGTGGCGGTGTCGCTGGTGTTGTTCCAGACGTACGCGCCGCGGCTCTGGTACTTGGTCGAGGTGGTGTCGGTGCCCTTGCCGGTGCGCACCTTCACGGTCTTGCCCGCGCCGATCGCGACGTCCGGGAAGACGTACTTGTGGTTCGAGACGTCCTTGAGGACCCAGCCCTTCAGCGAGACCGTGGCGGAGCCGGTGTTCTTGATCTGCACCCACTCGGCGTTGAGGCTCGCGTTGGAGCGGGTGTCGGAGCCCGGGCTGTCGAACCAGACGTGATGGATGGTCACACCGCCGGCCGCTTCGGCCGGAGTGCTGAGAATGGTGCCGGTGAGTGCCACGGCGCCCGCGAGCGCGGGCAGGGCAGCGCGTATCCGCATGGAGGTCCCCCCAGGGTGTCGTCCGCCGGCCGGTCGTCCGCCGGCCAGTGCCTGACAGTGCTATCACGTGATCTTCACCGCTGTTTCACAAAGGCGGATTTCGCCGCACTCTGCACATCGGAGTGATAGACGGACTCTCGACGGGGACGCCCTGTCCTGCCCGTGGCGCGTTACGGCAACAATGGAGGGATGACCGACAGTCCAGCCCCCCTCGCCGACCCGCATCTCGTCTTCGACCCCGTGGACGGAGTCCGGGATGTCGTGATCCTCGGTTCCACCGGCTCGATCGGCACCCAGGCCATCGACCTCGTGCTGCGCAACCCCGACCGGTTCCGTGTCACCGGGCTCTCCGCCGCCGGCGGACGGGTCGGACTGCTCGCCGAACAGGCCCACCGCCTGCGCGTGAGCACCGTCGCGGTCGCCCGCGAGGACGTCGTACCGGTGCTGCGCGAAGCGCTCACCGCGCAGTACGGCCCCGGCGAGCCGCTCCCCGAGATCCTCGCGGGGGCGGACGCCGCCACCCAGCTGGCCGCCTCCGACTGCCACACCGTCCTGAACGGGATCACCGGCTCCATCGGCCTGGCCCCCACCCTGGCCGCCCTGGAGGCGGGCCGGACGCTCGCGCTCGCCAACAAGGAGTCGCTCATCGTCGGCGGCCCGCTGGTGAAGGCGCTGGCCAAGCCCGGCCAGATCATTCCCGTCGACTCCGAGCACGCCGCCCTCTTCCAGGCCCTCGCCGCCGGGACGCGGGCCGATGTGCGCAAGCTCGTCGTCACCGCCTCCGGCGGCCCCTTCCGGGGGCGTACGAAGGCCGAGCTGGCGAACGTCTCGCCCGAGCACGCCCTGGCCCACCCCACCTGGGCCATGGGACCGGTCATCACGATCAACTCCGCGACCCTGGTCAACAAGGGACTCGAAGTCATCGAGGCGCACCTCCTCTACGACATTCCCTTCGAGCGGATTGAGGTGGTCGTGCATCCCCAGTCGTATGTCCACTCGATGGTTGAGTTCACGGATGGATCGACACTGGCCCAGGCGACGCCCCCGGACATGCGCGGGCCGATCGCCATCGGGCTCGGCTGGCCCGAGCGCGTGCCCGACGCGGCGCCCGCCTTCGACTGGACGAAGGCGTCGAGCTGGGAGTTCTTCCCGCTCGACAACGACGCCTTCCCCTCGGTCGGACTCGCCCGGCACGTGGGACAGCTCGCGGGCACGGCCCCGGCGGTGTTCAATGCCGCCAACGAGGAGTGCGTCGACGCGTTCCTGAACGGCACGCTGCCGTTCAACGGGATCATGGAGACCGTCACGAGAGTGGTCGAGGAACACGGCACGCCGCGCACGGGAACTTCCCTGACCGTCGCGGACGTCCTCGAAGCGGAGACCTGGGCGCGTGCCCGGGCCAGGGAACTGACAGTTCAGACGGCGACCGCGGAGGCTCGTGCATGACGACCCTGATGTTCATCCTCGGCATAGTCGTCTTCGCGATCGGCCTGCTCATCTCGATCGCCTGGCACGAGCTGGGCCATCTGTCGACGGCCAAGCTCTTCGGCATCCGCGTCCCGCAGTACATGGTCGGGTTCGGCCCGACCGTCTGGTCGCGGAAGAAGGGCGAGACCGAGTACGGGGTCAAGGCGGTGCCGCTCGGCGGCTACATCCGCATGATCGGCATGTTCCCGCCGGGATCCGACGGAAAGATCGAGGCCCGCTCGACCTCCCCGTTCCGCGGCATGATCGAGGACGCCCGCTCGGCCGCGTTCGAGGAGCTGAGGCCCGGCGACGAGGACCGTCTCTTCTACACGCGCAAGCCGTGGAAGCGCGTGATCGTGATGTTCGCGGGCCCCTTCATGAACCTGATCCTCGCCGTGGTGATCTTCTTCGGCGTGATGATGACCTTCGGCGTCAACACCCAGACCACCACGGTCGGCAAGGTCTCGGACTGCGTCATCCAGCAGAGCGAGAACCGGACGAAGTGCGCGCGGAGCGACCAGGCCGCGCCCGCGAAGGCCGCCGGGCTCAAGGGCGGCGACAAGATCGTCGCGTTCGACGGCAAGGCCGTCGCGGACTGGTCGGCCCTCCAGTCCGACATCCGCGCCAACCCCGGCAAGGACGTCACGATCACGGTGGAGCGCAAGGGGCAGCAGCTCGACCTCAAGGCCCACCTGATCAAGAACCAGGTCAGCAAGACCGACGGCAACGGCGGCTACGTCGAGGGCAAGTACGTGTACGCCGGCTTCCTCGGCTTCACGCCCGCCTCCGGCATCGTCGAGCAGTCGTTCGGGCAGTCCGTGACCCGTATGGGCGACATGATGCAGAACGGCGTCGAGTCGCTGATCTCCCTGCCGGGCAAGATCCCCGCCCTGTGGGACGCGGCCTTCGGCGACGGCCCGCGCGAGGCGGACTCGCCGATGGGCGTGGTCGGCGCGGCCCGCGTCGGCGGCGACGTCTTCACCCTGGACATCCCGCCGTCCCAGCAGATCGCGATGATGCTGATGCTCGTCGCGGGCTTCAACCTCTCGCTGTTCCTGTTCAACATGCTCCCGCTGCTCCCGCTCGACGGCGGCCACATCGCGGGCGCCCTGTGGGAGTCGCTGCGCCGGAACGCGGCGAAGGTGCTGCGACGCCCGGACCCGGGCCCGTTCGACGTGGCGAAGCTGATGCCCGTCGCGTACGTGGTGGCCGGGATCTTCGTCTGCTTCACGATCCTGGTCCTGATCGCGGACGTGGTTAACCCGGTGAAAATCTCCTAGTCACCCGGATTTCGTGACGGTCGGGCACGCTCTGTGTCCGACCGTCTTCCATTGAGTGGGTTTGGGAGCGTGATGTGCTCCGGCGTACGCCCGTGCCGTAATCTCGAAGGCTGGAGCCCGCCGTTCCGGCTACCGGACCTTGATCCACAACTTGGGGTTGCACAGCAGATGACTGCGATTTCTCTCGGCATGCCGTCCGTTCCGACCAAGCTCGCCGAGCGCCGGAAGAGCCGGCAGATCCAGGTCGGAACCGTGGCCGTGGGCGGAGACGCACCCGTCTCGGTGCAGTCGATGACGACGACGCGTACGTCCGACATCGGCGCCACGCTCCAGCAGATCGCCGAGCTCACGGCGTCCGGCTGCCAGATCGTCCGTGTGGCCTGCCCCACGCAGGACGACGCGGACGCCCTCGCGGTCATCGCCCGCAAGTCGCAGATCCCCGTGATCGCGGACATCCACTTCCAGCCGAAGTACGTGTTCGCGGCGATCGAGGCGGGCTGCGCGGCGGTCCGGGTGAACCCGGGCAACATCAAGCAGTTCGACGACAAGGTCAAGGAGATCGCCAAGGCGGCGAAGGAGCACGGCACGCCGATCCGCATCGGCGTCAACGCGGGCTCGCTCGACCGGCGGCTGCTGGAGAAGTACGGCAAGGCCACCCCCGAGGCGCTCGTCGAGTCGGCGCTGTGGGAGGCGTCGCTCTTCGAGGAGCACGACTTCCGGGACATCAAGATCTCGGTCAAGCACAACGACCCGGTGGTCATGGTCAACGCGTACCGCCAGCTGGCGGCGCAGTGCGACTACCCGCTGCACCTCGGCGTGACCGAGGCCGGCCCCGCCTTCCAGGGCACGATCAAGTCGGCCGTCGCCTTCGGCGCGCTGCTCAGCGAGGGCATCGGCGACACGATCCGCGTCTCGCTGAGCGCGCCCCCCGTCGAGGAGATCAAGGTCGGCATCCAGATCCTGGAGTCGCTGAACCTGCGCCAGCGCGGCCTGGAGATCGTCTCCTGCCCGTCCTGCGGACGCGCCCAGGTCGACGTCTACAAGCTGGCCGAGGAGGTCACGGCGGGTCTGGAGGGCATGGAGGTGCCCCTGCGCGTCGCGGTCATGGGCTGCGTCGTCAACGGGCCGGGGGAGGCCCGCGAGGCCGACCTCGGCGTCGCCTCCGGCAACGGCAAGGGACAGATCTTCGTGAAGGGCGAAATCATCAAGACGGTGCCCGAGTCGAAGATCGTGGAGACCCTGATCGAGGAGGCGATGAAGATCGCCGAGCAGATGGAGGCGGACGGCATCGCCTCCGGCGAGCCCTCGGTGTCGGTGGCCGGCTGAGAGCCGCGCCCTCGCGTACGTACGCCACCTGCGCCCCGTCACACTGGTTGTGGCGGGGCGTGGTTGTTCGAGGGAAGCGCCTCGAACATGGAGTGACCAGAGCCCCATGACATCGGGCGGCGTCGCCCATTTCCGCCAGGTACAGTGCGGAGATCAGCAGACCCCAGGGTGAGGCCCCCGCACGTGTTGACGCAGACCACCACCCGGGTCCTCGAACCGAGTGACCTGGACGCCGCGCTCGCCGTACTCGACCGCGAGCCGGTCGCGAACGCCTTCGTGACCTCCCGGGTACAGGTCGCGGGCCTCGACCCCTGGCGCCTCGGCGGTGAGATGTGGGGCTGGTACGAGGACGGCATGCTCACGTCCCTGTGCTACGCGGGCGCCAACCTGGTCCCCATCTGCGCCACCCCGCGGGCCGTCCGCGCCTTCGCCGACCGTGCCCGCAGGGCCGGCCGCCGCTGCTCCTCCATCGTCGGCCCCGTCGAACCCACCACCCAGCTCTGGCAGCTGCTCGAACCCGGCTGGGGCCCGGCCCGCGAGGTCCGCGCCCATCAGCCGCTCATGGTCACCGACCGGCTGCCCGACGACGTCGCCCCCGATCCGTACGTCCGCCGCATCCGCAAGGACGAGATGGAGACGATCATGCCGGCGTGCGTGGCGATGTTCACCGAGGAGGTCGGTGTCTCCCCGCTCGCCGGCGACGGCGGCCTCCTCTATCAGGCCAGGGTCGCCGAACTCGTCGGCTCCGGACGCTCGTTCGCCCGCCTCGACCGCAACGGCAAGGTCGCCTTCAAGGCCGAGATCGGCGCCGCGACCCACCACGCCTGCCAGATCCAGGGCGTCTGGGTCGCCCCCGAATACCGGGGCCAGGGACTCGCGGCCCCCGGCATGGCGGCCGTCCTGCGCTACGCCCTCGCCGATGTCGCCCCGGTCGTCAGCCTCTACGTCAACGACTTCAACACCCCCGCCCGGGCCGCGTACCGAAGAGTGGGCTTCCAAGAGGTCGGCGCGTTCATGAGCGTTCTGTTCTAGGACCGGGCCTCATCAGGGCCGCCCCGTCAGGGGCGCGGGGCGGTGACATCGTGCGGCTCCGCCGCGCGGGCGCGACCAGCCACGACTGTCCCGCAGCAGACCAACAACCCGCAGTCCCCGGCACCATCCAGCGAAGCGCCCCGGTAGTCTCGCCGGCATGCTGCGCTTTCCCGGTCAGGGCCACCACAACCCCGACGACGTGGTCATCGGCCTCCTGGATCTCGCCGCGCGCGTCGACGAGGCGCTCGCCGTACAGGCGGTGGCCTTCGGGCTCGGCGCCGACGAGGTCGCCGTACGACACCAGATCGTCCTGCGGCACCTGACCTCCCCGGGAGCCCGCGCGTTCGGCGCCACCACCGGCGACGGACGGCTCGTCGGCTTCGTCTACGGGATGCCGAACGACCGTACGCACTGGTGGTCCACCGTCGTCGAGCCCTATCTGCGCGGCCAGGGCCACGAGGACTGGCTCGACAACTCCTTCGTGATCACCGAGCTGCACGTCCACCCGCACTTCCAGAACCACGGCATCGGCCGCTCCCTGATCACCACCATCACGGACGGCGCCGCCGAGCCCCGCTCGATCCTCTCCGCGATCGACACCGAGAGCCCCGCCCGCGGGCTGTACCACTCGCTCGGCTACGAGGACCTGGCGCGGCAGGTCCTGTTCCCCAGCGCGCCGCGGCCGTACGCCGTCATGGGCGCCCCCCTGCCCCTGCGGCGCCGCTGACACCTGTCCGCGGCGCACGCTCAAGGGGCCTTTTCGGCGGATACGGATTTCCGGCGACGGCGGCCCCCCGGCTAACCTCCTTGCCATCACCCTTTCGCAGCAGGAGTCGAATCATGGCCCAGGTCCAGCGCATGTCCCGTTTGATGGTCAAGACACTGCGTGACGACCCGGCGGACGCCGAGACGCTCAACCACAAGCTGCTGGTGCGCGCCGACTACGTGCGCCGCACCGCGGCCGGCATCTGGTCCTGGCTGCCGCTGGGCAAGAAGGTCCTGGAGAACGTCGCCCGCGTGGTCCGCGAGGAGATGGACGCCATGGGCGGCCAGGAGGTCCTGCTCCCGGCCCTGCTGCCCAAGGAGCCCTACGAGGCGACCGGCCGCTGGGAGGAGTACGGCCCCGAGCTGTTCCGCCTCAAGGACCGCAAGGGCGCCGAGTACCTCCTCGGCCCCACCCACGAGGAGATCTTCACCCAGCTGGTCAAGGACCAGTGCTCGTCCTACAAGGACCTGCCGGTGATCCTCTACCAGATCCAGGCGAAGTACCGCGACGAGGCCCGCCCGCGCGCCGGCATCCTGCGCGGCCGCGAGTTCCTGATGAAGGACTCCTACTCCTTCGACACGGCCGACGAGGGCCTGGCGCAGTCGTACGCGCTGCACCGCGAGGCGTACATCAAGATCTTCAACCGCCTCGGCCTCGACCACCGGATCGTCTCCGCCGTCTCCGGCGCGATGGGCGGCTCGGCGTCCGAGGAGTTCCTCGCTCCGGCCCCCGCCGGCGAGGACACCTTCGTGGACTGCCCGGCCTGCGACTACGCCGCCAACACCGAGGCCGTCACGTTCGTCGCCCCGGCCGTCGAGAGCGTCGAGCACCCGGCGGTCGAGGAGCTGGACACCCCCGACACCCCGACCATCGAGTCCCTCGCCGAGTACCTCGGCGTCCCGGCCTCGGCGACCCTGAAGAACCTCCTGGTGAAGGCCGACGGCGAGATCGTCGCCGTCGGCGTCCCCGGCGACCGCGAGGTCGACCTCGGCAAGCTGGGCGAGCACCTCGCGCCCGCCGTCGTGGAACTGGTGACGGCCGAGGACTTCGAGGGCCGCGACGACCTCGTACGCGGCTACGTGGGCCCGCAGGGCCTGGAGAAGGTCCGCTACATCGCCGACCCCCGCGTGGCCCCCGGCACGGCCTGGATCACCGGCGCAAACAAGATCAACACGCATGCGAAGAACGTCGTCGCCGGCCGTGACTTCGAGGTCGACGACTACCTCGACGTCGTCGTGGTCGAGGAGGGCGACCCCTGCCCCTCCTGCGGCACGGGCCTCAGGCTCGACCGCGCCATCGAGATCGGCCACATCTTCCAGCTCGGCCGCAAGTACGCCGACGCCTTCCAGCTCGACGTCCTCGGCAAGGAGGGCAAGCCGGTCCGCGTCACCATGGGCTCCTACGGCATCGGCGTCTCCCGCGCCGTCGCCGCCCTCGCCGAGCAGACGGCCGACGAGCAGGGCCTGTGCTGGCCCAAGGAGATCGCCCCGGCCGACGTCCACGTGGTCGCCGCGGGCAAGGCCCTGCAGACCGAGCTGGCGCTCGACGTCGCCGAGAAGCTGGGCGCGGCCGGTGTACGGGTGCTGGTGGACGACCGTGCGGGCGTCTCGCCCGGCGTGAAGTTCACCGACGCCGAGCTGATCGGCGTACCGCAGATCCTGGTCGCCGGGCGCCGCTCGGCCGAGGGCGTCCTGGAGCTCAAGGACCGCAAGACCGGCGAGCGCGAGGAGCTGACGGTCGAGGAGGCGATCGCCCGCCTGTCGGCGTGATCGTCCGACGGAAGGCGCCCCTCGGGAAGTTGTTTCCGGCACAGGGGCGCCTCACTGTCTTCCCCAGGCCGCTTCCCGCCCGTAGGACGTGACAACACGTCAGGTGGAGGGGACGGTCAGGCCGGCCAAGGAGCGGGGGCCGCAGAAGCGGCCCGCAGAGGCGCACGGCGTACGGGGCCGCAGCGGCGGTCGCGCCGGCACGGCACGCTCGACCAACGGGGTCACCGGCTCCTCGGTCCGGGCCCGGACCCGCTCGCGGTCCTCGAACGGGCCCGGCGCGCGGTGGCCGACCGCCCGGTACCGGGCCTCGCACGCACCCCCGCTCAGAGCCAGCCCGCGAACTCCAGCAGCAGTTCCGCGTCCTGGGGACGGCCCACCCTGCGTGCCCGCACCCCCGACTCGACGGCACGGAACAGCGTCCAGCCGCGCAGTCGTTCCTGGTCGAGCTCCAGCGACTCCGCGAGCCGCTTCACCCGGCGCCGGGTGATCGAGGCCCCCGAGGGCGACGCGATCAGGTCCTCCACCCGGTCCCGGACCAGCCGGGCCAGGTCGAAGGCGCACTCGCCGACCACCGGGTCGGGCCCCACGGCCAGCCACGGCATCCGCTCACCGGCCAGCACCTTGCTCTGCCGGAAGGTGCCGTGCAGCAGACGCGCCTGCGGGGCGGAGGCCAGCAGTTCCTCGCGGGCCGCGAGGGCCGCGTCGACCAGCGGTGCGACCTCGGCGTCGGCGGCCGCGCTCGTCCGCATCGCCTCGGCCTGCCGCCCGGTCCGCTCGGCCACGCTCTCGAAGACCTGACCGGCCGGCGGCTCGACCCACAGCCGCCGCAGGGTTCCGGCCGCCTCCAGCAAGGCCTTCGCCTCCGGCAGGGACCGTACGGACATCTCCGGGTGCAGCCGCTCCAGGAGCAGCACACCCTCGCCGCCGTCGCCGTCGAGCAGCTGTACGGCGCCGAAGCCGCCCCAGTGCGCCAGCGCGGCCCGCTCGCTCTCGGGCCGGGCCCACGGCGGCGCGAGTTTCAGCACGGCGGGCGTGCCGTCGGCCTGCCGCACCAGCACGACCAGGCTGCTGCGCCCGCCCGGCGCCTGCACCCGCTCGACGGTCAACTCGCGTAGATCAACGACCTGTTGAACCAGCTCGGGCAGCTTGACCAGCCAGTCGGCGGCCCCGTTCCGCTCGGTCTCGCCGAGCGCCCGCACGAGGCGTTGCGGCGGTTCGAAAGCCATGCGCGAGGTGTTCCCTTCCAGGTCGGCTTCGTACGCCGTACGCGACTCGTCCCGAGTACCCGTACGGCGTACGCCTTACGTCTGTGGTGTCGCCGACGCGGTGGGGGTGGCCGCCGCCCGCTCGGCGAGACCAGGGAAGGCTACGCTCTCGCCGCTCCAGCGCACCGCCCGCACCGCCGCCTCCCGCAGCGCCTCGGCGGCCGAGCGGCGTCGCGCGCCCGTGCCGGCCCGTACGAGATCGGAGTACACCCCGGCCACCCGTTCCTCCAGCTCGGCGGCGAGCCGTACGGCGGCCGTCGCATCCGGCACGGCGAACGGCAGCGCGTACCCGGCCGCGGCGGCCTGCGGCGTCCCGCCCAGGTCACGCACGGACCGCGCGAGCTCGTCCCGGCGCGCCCGGTGCGCGTCGTACGCGGCCCGCGCGTCGGCCCGCCGCGCCTGCCCGATCTTCCCGCCGACGACGCCGTACCCGTAGACGGCGGCGTGTTCGGCCCCGAGGGCCGCCTGGAGCGCCCTCAGCTCGGCGCTCTCGGTGCTCTCGGCCTTCGGTGTGCCGGTCGTGCCGGTGCTCGCGCTCACTTCGCGCCCTCCGTCAGCAAGAACGCGTGCGCGGCGCCCGCCGCCGCAACGGACGCCATGAGCCGCGCCAGCTCTCCCGGCAACTCCAGCAGCGCCTTCGTGCGCCGGTCGGCCAGGGCGCGCTCGGCGGCGGCCAGGTCGGACAGGGCCGTCTTCCGGTCGGCGGCCACGGCGGGGGAGGCGCTCGCGGAGGGGTGGGCGGACGCGGGCGCCCGACCGTCACCGTCGGCCGAAGCCGAAACGGATGCCGAAGCCGAAGCGGACGCGGATGCCTGAGCGCTGCCCCCGAACGCCTCCGTATGCCGTACGACCGCGGTCCGGAGCGGGCGCAGAAGGTCCGCCAGCGCCGGATGCGCGGCGATCACAGCCGCGTACCGCGTGGCCAGCGCCGCGCTGTCCCGGGCGGCACGCGCGCGTGCCCGGTCGGCGGCGGAGGGGCTGCCGGCCGTGTTGGCCGAGTCGGGGCTTTCGGAGCAGCCGACGAGCAGCGCGGCGCCCGCGGCCGAAGCGAGCAGGCTCCTTCGGCGCGGCCCCGGCGGGATGCGCGGCGGCAGGGTGAACGGCACGGCAGACGTCCTCGAAGGGCTCGTACGAACGGATGGGCGGCCCAGGGCCTGTCCGGCGGATCCTGCCGGGGCCGCGGGGGCCGGCACGCACCTCTGCGGCGTTGTCGTCGGTCGCCGTGGCCCCGCCACGACGTCCTCCTCCGCCTCGCAGCCGCACGCGCCGGATCCCACTCACCCGCGCTCGTCGGTCACCGTCGCTCTTCTCCGGCTCGATCCGCCGGACAGGCCCTGCTCGTGATCACGGTACCCGGGCCCCGCCCCGGCACCCGCCAGCGGCTCGGGCCCACCGCACGTCCGTCCGAACGGCGGTGCGGGTGGACGGCAACACCCTCCGCGACCGGATACCCTTTGACCTGACACACGACCTACCCACAACAGCACACGCGGCCGAGGAGTCACCCGGATGAGCACCACCCAGAGCGAGAGGCTGCGAGAACTTCTGGAACCGCTCGTGGGCTCCCAGGGCCTCGATCTCGAAGGGATCGAGGTGGAATCCGTCGGACGCAAGCGTGTGCTGCGTGTCGTCGTCGATTCCGACGAGGGCGCCGACCTCGACGCGATCGCCGATGTGAGCCGCGCGCTCTCGGCGAAGCTCGACGAGACGGACGCGATGGGCGAGGGGGAGTACACCCTCGAGGTCGGTACCCCGGGCGCGGAGCGCGCCCTCACCGAGCACCGCCACTACGTGCGTGCCGTGGACCGTCTGGTGAGATTCCAGCTCACCGAGGGTGATGAGCTGGTCGCCAGAATCCTGACCGTGGACGACGCCGGCCTCGACCTCGAGGTGCCCGGAGTGAAGGGCCGCAAGGCCACCACCCGCAGGCTCGCCTTCGAGGACATCGCCAAGGCCCGCGTCCAGGTCGAGTTCAACCGCAAGGACAAGAAGGACATGACGGAAGAAGAGGAGGCGTAGCCGTGGACATCGACATGAGCGCCCTGCGGGGCTTGGTGCGGGAGAAGGAGATCTCCTTCGACCTGCTGGTCGAGGCGATCGAGTCGGCCCTCCTCATCGCCTACCACCGTACCGAGGGAAGCCGCCGCCACGCGCGCGTGGAGCTCAACCGGGAAACCGGCCACGTGACGGTGTGGGCGAAGGAGGACCCCGAGGACCTGGAGGAGGGGCAGGAGGCGCGCGAGTTCGACGACACGCCGTCCGGCTTCGGCCGTATCGCCGCCACCACCGCCAAGCAGGTCATCCTGCAGCGCCTGCGGGACGCGGAGGACGACGCCACGCTCGGCGAGTACGCCGGGCGCGAGGGCGACATCGTGACGGGCGTGGTCCAGCAGGGCCGCGACCCGAAGAACGTGCTCGTCGACATCGGCAAGCTGGAAGCCATCCTGCCCGTGCAGGAACAGGTACCCGGCGAGACGTACCAGCACGGCTTGCGCCTTCGCTCGTACGTCGTCCGGGTGGCGAAGGGCGTGCGCGGTCCGTCCGTCACCCTGTCCCGCACCCACCCCAATCTGGTGAAGAAGCTCTTCGCGCTGGAGGTGCCGGAGATCGCCGACGGTTCCGTCGAGATCTCCGCCATCGCCCGCGAGGCCGGCCACCGCACCAAGATCGCCGTCCGCTCCACCCGATCGGGCCTGAACGCCAAGGGCGCCTGCATCGGCCCCATGGGCGGTCGCGTGCGCAACGTGATGGCCGAGCTGAACGGTGAGAAGATCGACATCGTCGACTGGTCGGACGACCCGGCCGAGATGGTGGCGAACGCGTTGTCCCCGGCCCGGGTCTCCAAGGTCGAGGTCGTCGACCTCGCGGCCCGCTCCGCGCGCGTGACGGTCCCCGACTACCAGCTGTCGCTGGCCATCGGCAAGGAAGGGCAGAACGCCCGGCTCGCGGCCCGGCTCACCGGGTGGCGGATCGACATCCGCCCGGACACCGAGCAGAGCGGCGACTAGGCCGTTCGCGGGATCGGGGAATAGATCTCAGCCGCAGGTGGCTTAGATCACGACAACAACCGTTCGACTCTTGCCCCGGAGGGGTGAGGTCGGTGCGGGGAGGTAGACTTAACCGTGTCTGGCCGGACGCATGCCCGCGCATGCCCTGAGCGCACCTGTGTGGGGTGCCGGGAGCGAGCGGCCAAGAAGGATCTGCTGCGCATCGTGGCGGTCGAGGGTGATTGCGTCCCCGATCATCGCGGTACGCTGCCCGGCCGGGGTGCGTATGTGCACCCCGCCCTGGTCTGTCTGGACCTGGCGGTCCGCCGCCGGGCGTTCACGAGGGCGTTGCGCGCCCCGGGAGCGCTCGACACAGCGGCGTTGCGCCACTACGTCGAGCAGACCGTTGCCGAGCAGGCAACACCGTAAGACGTGTCGTACGGAACCCCCGTGCGGCCCTGGTATTCCGCGAGTTGGAAGTAGGTCGAGATTGCGATGAGCACTCGATGAGCACGCGATGAGTACGCCCATGAAGTAGCGACGGTCCGGACGCAACCCGGACCTAAAAGGAGCGAAGTGGCTAAGGTCCGGGTATACGAACTCGCCAAGGAGTTCGGGGTGGAGAGCAAGGTCGTCATGGCCAAGCTCCAAGAACTCGGTGAATTTGTCCGTTCGGCGTCCTCGACGATCGAGGCGCCCGTAGTACGCAAGCTGACCGATGCCCTGCAGCAGGGCAACGGCGGCAAGGCAGCCCCCCGTAAGGCCGCACCGGCCAAGCCGGGTGCGCCTTCTCCCGCGCAGGCGGCCCGTCCGGCCGCCCCCCGTCCGCCGGCGCCCAAGCCCGCCGCGGCCGAGCGGCCCGCAGCGGCTGAGCGGCCCGCCGCGGCTCCGGCCGCCCCGGGCCCGCGTCCGGGCCCGAAGCCCGCGCCGCGACCCGCTCCGGCGGCTCCGGCTCCGGCCGCGCCCGAGTTCACGGCGCCTCCGTCGGCCCCCGCGGCTCCCGCCGCTGCCGCCTCCGGTCCGCGTCCGGGTGCCCGTCCCGGTGCCCCGAAGCCCGGTGGCGCTCGTCCGGCCACGCCCGGCCAGGGCCAGGGTGGCCAGGTCCGTGGCGAACGCACTGACCGCGGTGACCGTGGTGACCGCGGTGACCGTCAGGGCGCTGCGCGTCCGGGCGGCCAGGCCCCGCGTCCGGGCGCTCGTCCGGCCGGTCCACGTCCCGGCAACAACCCGTTCACCTCTGGTGGCTCCACCGGCATGGCGCGCCCGCAGGCGCCCCGTCCGGGTGGTGCCCCGCGTCCCGGTGGCGCCGGTGCCCCCGGCGGTCCGCGTCCGCAGGGCGCGGGCGGCCAGGACCGTGCTCCCCGTCCCCAGGGCGGTCCCGGCGGCGCTCCGCGTCCGCAGGGCGGTCCGGGCGGTGCCCGTCCGACTCCGGGCGGCATGCCCCGTCCGCAGGCCCCCCGTCCCGGTGGTGCGCCTGGTGGTAACCGTCCGAACCCCGGCATGATGCCGCAGCGTCCCGCTGCGGGCCCGCGTCCCGGTGGCGGTGGCCCCGGTGGCCGCGGTCCTGGTGGCGGCGGTCGTCCCGGTGGTCCCGGTGGCGGCGGCGGTCGTCCGGGTGGCGGCGGCTTCGCCGGCCGTCCCGGTGGCGGCGGTGGCGGCTTCGCCGGTCGTCCCGGTGGTCCCGGTGGCGGTGGCGGCGGCTTCGCCGGCCGTCCGGGTGGTCCCGGCGGTGGCGGCGGCGGTCGTCCCGGCTTCGGTGGTCGTCCCGGTGGCCCGGGTGGCCGTGGTGGCACGCAGGGCGCCTTCGGTCGTCCCGGCGGTCCCGCGCGTCGTGGTCGCAAGTCGAAGCGGCAGAGGCGCCAGGAGTACGAGGCCATGCAGGCCCCGTCGGTCGGCGGCGTGATGCTGCCTCGCGGCAACGGACAGTCCGTCCGCCTGTCGCGCGGTGCGTCCCTCACCGACTTCGCGGAGAAGATCGGCGCCAACCCGGCGTCGCTCGTCGGCGTGATGATGAACCTCGGCGAGATGGTCACTGCCACGCAGTCCGTCTCCGACGAGACGCTGAAGCTCCTCGCGGACGAGATGAACTTCGTCCTCGAGATCGTCAGCCCCGAGGAGGAGGACCGCGAGCTGCTCGAGTCCTTCGACATCGAGTTCGGCGAGGACGAGGGTGGCGAGGAGTTCCTCGTCGCGCGTCCGCCGGTCGTGACCGTCATGGGTCACGTCGACCACGGTAAGACCCGACTGCTCGACACCATCCGCAAGACGAACGTCGTGGCGGGCGAGGCCGGCGGTATTACGCAGCACATCGGTGCGTACCAGGTCACGACCGAGGTCAACGACGAAGAGCGCAAGATCACCTTCATCGACACCCCCGGTCACGAGGCGTTCACCGCCATGCGTGCCCGTGGTGCCAAGTCGACCGACATCGCGATCCTCGTGGTGGCGGCCAACGACGGTGTGATGCCCCAGACGATCGAGGCGCTGAACCACGCCAAGGCGGCCGACGTGCCGATCGTGGTCGCGGTCAACAAGATCGACGTCGAGGGCGCGGACCCGACCAAGGTGCGCGGTCAGCTCACCGAGTTCGGTCTGGTGGCCGAGGAGTACGGCGGCGACACGATGTTCGTCGACATCTCCGCCAAGCAGGGCCTCAACATCGAGAGCCTGCTGGAGGCCGTGGTCCTCACCGCGGACGCCTCGCTCGACCTGCGGGCCAACCCGGAGCAGGACGCGCAGGGTATTGCGATCGAGTCCCACCTCGACCGCGGCCGCGGCGCCGTCGCGACCGTCCTGGTCCAGCGAGGCACCCTGCGGGTCGGCGACACCATGGTGGTCGGCGACGCGTACGGCCGTGTCCGCGCGATGCTCGACGACAAGGGCGAGAACGTGGAAGAGGCGGGTCCCTCGACCCCGGTCCTCGTCCTCGGTCTCACCAACGTCCCGGGCGCCGGCGACAACTTCCTGGTTGTCGACGAGGACCGCACGGCGCGTCAGATCGCCGAGAAGCGCGCGGCGCGCGAGCGCAACGCCAACTTCGCCCGCCGGGGTGTCCGGTTCTCCCTGGAGAACCTGGACGAGGCCCTCAAGGCCGGTCTGGTGCAGGAACTCAACCTCATCATCAAGGGCGACGCGTCCGGTTCGGTGGAGGCTCTCGAGTCCTCGCTGCTCCAGCTCGACGTCGGCGAAGAGGTCGACATCCGCATCCTGCACCGCGGTGTGGGTGCGGTCACCGAGTCCGACATCAACCTGGCGACCGGCTCCGACGCCATCGTCATCGGCTTCAACGTCCGCGCTGCGGGCCGCGCGGCTCAGATGGCGGAGCGCGAGGGCGTCGACGTCCGGTACTACTCGGTGATCTACCAGGCCATCGAGGAGATCGAGGCGGCCCTCAAGGGCATGCTCAAGCCGGAGTACGAGGAGGTCGAGCTCGGCACGGCGGAGATCCGCGAGGTCTTCAAGTCGTCCAAGCTGGGCAACATCGCCGGTGTCCTGGTCCGCTCGGGCGAGGTCAAGCGCAACACCAAGGCGCGCCTCATCCGCGACGGCAAGGTCATCGCGGAGAGCCTCAACATCTCCGGGCTGCGTCGCTTCAAGGACGACGTCACCGAGATCCGCGAAGGCTTCGAGGGCGGTATCAACCTCGGAAACTTCAACGACATCAAGGTCGACGACGTCATCGCGACCTACGAGATGCGCGAGAAGCCGCGCTCGTAAGAGTTCGGTTCCGAAGTATCGGTCCGGTCCGGGGCCGGTCGGCGGAGAGTATTCCGTCGATCGGCCCCGGCCGTTCGTTGTACGGTTCTGATGTCCCCGCCAAGTCGTTGGCGGGGCCATCGACCCCGTACCGGCGGGATATCCGGATACACATGTATGTGGGGACACTGTCCTTCGATCTGCTCCTCGGCGACGTTCGCTCGCTCAAGGAGAAACGCTCCCTCGTCCGGCCGATCGTCGCGGAACTTCAGCGGAAGTACGCCGTGAGCGTGGCGGAAACGGGTCATCAGGACCTTCACCGCAGGGCCGAGATAGGCCTGGCGGTGGTCTCCGGAGACACAGGGCACCTCACCGACGTGCTCGACCGGTGCGAACGGCTCGTGGCGGGGCGACCGGAGGTGGAACTGCTCTCGGTGCGCCGCAGGCTCCACAACGACGAAGATTGACCAGAACAAGCAAGGCTAAGAAGGAGACGGACCAGTGGCCGACAACGCGCGGGCGAAGAGGCTGGCGGACCTCATCCGAGAGGTGGTGGCCCAGAAGCTGCAGCGCGGGATCAAGGACCCGCGGCTCGGCTCGCAGGTCACCATCACGGACACCCGGGTGACGGGTGATCTGCGGGAGGCGACCGTCTTCTACACGGTGTACGGGGACGACGAGGAGCGGGCGGCCGCGGCCGCCGGCCTGGAGAGCGCCAAGGGCGTGCTCCGCTCCGCGGTGGGTGCGGCGGCGGGCGTGAAGTTCACCCCGACCCTCACCTTCGTGGCGGACGCCCTGCCGGACACCGCCAAGACCATCGAGGACCTGCTCGACAAGGCGCGGGCCTCGGACGCGAAGGTGCGTGAGGTCTCGGCGGGTGCCCAGTTCGCGGGCGACGCGGACCCGTACCGCAAGCCGGAGTCCGACGACGAGTCGGACACCGCTGCCAAGACGGACGGCGACGCCGCGGAATGACCGAGAAGCACAGGACGCCCGACGGGCTTGTCATCGTGGACAAGCCGTCGGGCTTCACTTCGCACGACGTGGTCGCCAAGATGCGCGGGATCGCCAGGACCCGCCGCGTCGGACACGCCGGCACCCTCGACCCCATGGCGACGGGCGTGCTCGTCCTCGGCGTCGAGAAGGCGACCAAACTCCTCGGCCATCTCGCGCTCACCGAGAAGGAATACCTGGGCACGATCCGTCTCGGGCAGAACACCCTGACGGACGACGCCGAGGGCGAGATCATCTCCTCGACGGACGCCTCCCGGGTGACCCGGGACGCGATCGACGCGGGGGTCGCCAAGCTCAGCGGCGCCATCATGCAGGTGCCGTCCAAGGTCAGCGCGATCAAGATCGACGGCGTGCGGTCCTACAAGCGGGCGCGCGAGGGCGAGGACTTCGAGATCCCGGCCCGCCCGGTGACCGTCTCGTCGTTCGCGGTGTACGACGTGCGTGACGCGGTCGCCGAGGACGGCACACCGGTGCTCGACCTGGTGGTGTCGGTGGTGTGCTCGTCCGGCACGTACATCCGGGCGCTGGCCCGGGACCTGGGCGCGGACCTGGGCGTCGGCGGACATCTGACGGCGCTGCGCCGGACGCGCGTCGGACCGTACAAGCTCGATGCCGCGCGCACCCTCGACCAGCTCCAGGAGGAGCTGACCGTGATGCCCATCGCCGAAGCGGCCGCCGCCGCGTTCCCCCGCTGGGACGTGGACACGAAGCGGGCCAGGCTGCTGCTCAACGGCGTACGCCTGGAGATGCCCGAGGAGTACGCGGGCCGCGGCGCGGTGGCGGTCGTCGACCCCGCGGGCCGCTTCCTGGCCCTGGTGGAGGAGCAGAAGGGCAAGGCGAAGAGCCTGGCCGTGTTCGGCTGAGGCGCGCGGGCCGACCGGCTGCCGTGGCCTCGGCCGGCGTGCACTCGCTTTCTTCGGCCGTGGAGCGGCGATCACGGGGACGTTCGTCCTGGCCGCCGCTCCACGGTCCCCCCTCGGCTCCCCCTCACAGAGGTGTATCCATCCGCACTCGGCTATTCACCCCTTCGGGCAGGCGCTCGGAGTGAACCGACGGAGCGGAAGGGGGCGCGTTCGATGCGCGATCTTTCCCGCTGATCACCCCGCGCCTAACGTCGAAGTCAGGCGCACGGCGGGGAGGTTCGAGTATGGCGGAACGGGGCCGTCGGACACGGGACGACGGCCGGGGAGGGCGAGACGCGGCGGAGGGCGCGCCGGCCGGCCGGGAAGGGCAGGACGCGACGGCTGCCGCGCTGGTGCGGTTCTGTGATCCGGCCGGGCGGCCGCGGGGCACGGGCTTCGCCGCCGACCACCACGGCACGGTACTCACCAGCCACGAGGCGGTCGACGGCCTGTCCCGGCTGGTCCTGCACGCGCCGGGCGACCGCAGCTGCGTGGTGACGGCCGGCGCGGTCACCCCGTTGCCCGACCTGGGCCTGGCGATCGTACGCACGGAGGGCCTCGCCCTGGCGCCGCTCCCCGTCATCGTGCGGGACCGCGTCGGGGTCGGCTCGTATGTGCGGCTCGTCGCGGGCGGCTGGCGCGAGGCGCGGGTGCTCGGCACGACCGCCGTGACGTACACGGCGACGGACCGCTGCCATCTCCTCGACGGCGCAATGGAGTTGGCGATCGGCACGGCGGGCGTCGACGCGCTGCGTCTCGGCGGCGGAGCGGCCGGCGGGCCGGTGCTCGACGCGGAGACCGGCGCGGTGGTGGCCGTCCTCGGCACGGCCCTGCACACCGAGCACCGGGCGGCGGGCTTCGCCGTGCCGCTGCGGGGCACCGGGTGCGCCGCCGGACCGCTGGACGAGCTGCTCGCCCGTAACGCGGCGACCGTCCCGGCCTACCGGGCCGATCTGAATCCGGCGGGAGTGCTGGAGCTGGCCGCCACTACGGTCGGCTCGGACGGGCCCTCCCGAGCACACGAGGCCCTCGCTCCGGTGGAACGCGCCCGAATCGTAGGGGAGTTCGCGGCATTCGCCGACGGTCCGGCCGCCGTCCTCGGGCTCGTCGGAGCCCCGGGCAGCGGCCGTACGACCGAATTGGCGTCCCTGGCCGCCCGGCGCACCCGGGCGCCTGAACCGGCGCCCACCCTGTGGCTGCGCGGTGCGGATCTGCTGGCCACCGACACGTCCGTGGCCGATGCCGCGGCACGGGCGCTGGAGCGAGCGGCGCGGATCGTGGCGGCGGCGGACGGCGTGGGCGGCGTGGACGGCGGAGCCCGCCACGCGGACGGGGTGCTCGGCGACGTCCGTCCGGAGCGGCTGGCCCGTGTCGCGCGGGAAGCGGGGCGCCCGTTGCTGCTCCTGCTGGACGGGCCCGAGGAGATGCCGTCGGCTCTCGCGCACCGGCTGCCCGAGTGGACCGCCGGGACGGCCCCTGGTGGCTCGGGTGATTCAGAGGGTTGTGGTGGCTCGCGTGGCGCGCGCGATGCACGTGGCTCGGGTGATTCACGTGCGTCGGGTGGCTCAGGTGATTCACGTGGGTCAGGTGGCTCGGGTGATTTGGGCGGAACCGATGGCTCCGGTGCGTGGTTCGGGCGGCTCGGTCGCGACGAGGTGTTCTCCTCCTACCTGGATCTGATGTGCTTGCGCATCGCGGTCCGGCTCGCGGCGGCCGACGGGCTGCGCGGCACGGCGGTGCGGCGCCTCGCCGCCCGGGTGTCAGGGCAGGTCCACGCGGCCGCGCGCCGCTGTCTGGGGGCCGGGCAGGGAGAGCTGGACCGCGAGTCGTTCGAGGCCGTGTTCCCGTGGGGGCCCGTGCCGGGACGGCCCTTCGACGGCATCACCGGCTGGGCCACCGCGGTTCTCACCGAGGGCCTCCTCGTGCCCGCGGGCAACGGCTACCGCTTCGCCCACGAGGAACTCGCCGACTGGATCCAGGGCATGCATCTGGACCTGGAGGCCGCGCTGCACGCACTCGTCCACCGCGACCGTGACACGCCGCCCAGCACTCCCCCCGTCCCCCGCCACCGCACCGGCCCCATCGTCCAGGCCCTGCTCCTCCTCGCTCGCCAGCAGGGCCCCGCCGAACTCGCCCTCCGTCTGGAGGACCTGGCCGACGCCGCGGGCGCACTGCTGCCGCAGCGCCCCGATCCCGGGGCCGGCAACGCCCAGAGCCTCGCCGCGCCGACTGCCGCCACGAGGCCCCCCGCCACGAGGCCCCCCGCTACGAGGACCCTCGCCGCGAGAACCCCCGTCCCGACGAACCCCGGTCCGCTGGGCCCCACTCTGTTGCACCCCACTTCGTCGCACCCCACTCCGTCACACCCCACTCCGTCGGACCACCCCGCCTGGTGGCCCGTGCGGCTCCTCGCGGACGTTCTGCTGCACGTGCCCGACGCGACGCCGTACCTCCCCGTCCTGCGGCACCTCGCCGCGCGGATCATCGAGTGGCGGGCCCAAGGGCGGTGTGTGCCGGAGGAGTTCGGGCCCTCGTTCTGGGAGAGCGTGCCGGTGGGGGACACCGAGCGGTTCGACCTGCTGCGACAGCTCGTCGTCGCGGACGAGGCGCCGGGCGGCCCGGCCGAAGGCCCCCGCTATCTGGACGCCGTCTCCGGGCTCCTCGCCGCCGACCCCGCCGCCGTACACCCCCACCTCACCCGCTGGTTCGACGACGACCGCCCGCTGCCCGCGACCCCGGACGCGACCGTGGCCACCGCCGCCCAGGCGCTGCTGCACACGCACCGGCGCCGCGCCCTGGACGACCTGACCGAGGCGCTGGCCGACAGCGCGCACCGGCGCGGGGACGAGCTGCTCGCCGTACTCGCCGAGGAGGAGCCGTCGGCGGTGTGCCGGGCCGTCGACCGGTGGGCCCACGACGAGCGCCCCGCGCGCCGGGTGGCGGCCGTGGCCTACGGGCTGCGTGCCGCTCCGCACGTGCGCACCGAGGACGGCCGGGAACTGCTGCGCTACGCCGCGCTCGCCCTGCTCGCCCGCCCCGCCGACTGCACCCTGCACGGCGGCGCCCTCGCGCTTCTCGTGCGCGATCCGCGCACCCGCTCCCGGCACCTCCCGCAGGCCCTGGCACGCTTCGGCGAGGGTGACCCGCAGGTGCCGGCGAGCGCGCTGGCCACCGCCCTCGCCTCCCACCCGGAGCCGGTGCTCGAGGCCTTCCAGGCCCGGCTCCGACGACCGGGACCCGACGTCGGCGAAGTGCTGCGTACGCTCGCCGACGTCACCACGCCCGCCCTCGCCCGCCGGGTCGCCACCCTGGTCCGCGAGGTCGTGGAGCTGCGCCCGGAGACGGCCGACCACGTCGCCGCGTACGTCGAGCGGCGCCTGGAGCAGGGCCTCGCCTCCCGGGCCGTACTCCTTCCGCTGGTCGGCGGCCTGCTGGACGGCGGTCCCCCCGAGGTGCGGGTCGCGCTCACGACCGTTCTCGCCGCGCCCGGCGGTGCGGAGTCCGGTCCGCTGCGGCACGAGCTGCTCGGGCTGCTTCTCGGGCGTGAACGCGATCCCGCCGTGCTCGTCGCCCTGCTGTGCGCCGCCGCCGACGGAGCGCGGCACAGCGGCGAGCAGCACACCCGTGAGCTGGTGCGCCGGGCCGGTCTGCTGCTCGTACGCACTCCCGACGGCGCGACCCGTTTCGACCAGGCCCTGGTAGAACTGGGCCGCCGGGTACCGGGCTTCGCACCCCTCGTGGCCCGCTGGCTGACCAGGGAGCCCGAGGCATGGGCCGCGGTGGTCGGACCGAGCACCCGCCGCATGATCGAGAACCTGGCGGGCGTCGTCCGCGTCCCGGCCTGACCGGCGCGAAACCCCCGTGACGGCCGGTGACGCTACGTGCCGCCCGTCACAGCCCCCATGCCGATGCGGGCCGAACGGACGCGGCATGGCACCCTTAGACCTGCGTATGAGGCAGACACGGACACAGGTTCGACGAGGAGCGGTCACAGTGCAGCGCTGGCGTGGCTTGGAGGACATCCCCCAGGACTGGGGGCGCAGCGTCGTCACCATCGGGTCCTACGACGGAGTCCACCGCGGACACCAGCTGATCATCCGGCATGCCGTGGAACGCGCCCGTGAGCTGGGCGTTCCCTCCGTCGTGGTGACCTTCGACCCGCACCCCAGCGAGGTCGTGCGGCCCGGCAGCCACCCGCCGCTGCTCGCCCCGCACCACCGCCGTGCCGAACTGATGGCGGAGCTGGGCGTCGACGCGCTGCTGATCCTTCCCTTCACCACCGAGTTCTCGCGGCTCTCGCCCGCCGAGTTCGTGGTCAAGGTGCTGGTCGACAAACTGCACGCCAGGGCCGTGGTCGAGGGCCCGAACTTCCGCTTCGGCCACAAGGCCGCCGGGAACGTGGAGTTCCTGGCCGAGCAGGGGAAGACGTACGACTTCGAGGTCGAGCTGGTGGATCTGTACGTGACCGGTGAGGCAGGCGGCGGCACGCCCTTCTCCTCGACGCTGACCCGGCGGCTGATCGCCGAGGGCGACGTGGAGGGCGCGCGCGAGATCCTCGGGCGCCCGCACCGCGTCGAGGGCGTCGTCGTACGCGGCGCCCAGCGCGGCCGTGAGCTGGGCTTCCCGACGGCCAACGTCGAGACGCTGCCGCACACCGCGATCCCCGCCGACGGCGTCTACGCCGGGTGGCTGCACGTCGGGGACGAGGCGATGCCGGCCGCGATCTCCGTCGGCACGAACCCGCAGTTCGACGGGACGGAGCGGACGGTGGAGGCGTACGCCATCGACCGCGTCGGCCTCGACCTGTACGGCCTGCACGTCGCCGTCGACTTCCTCGCGTTCGTCCGCGGCCAGGCCAAGTTCGACTCCATCGACGCGCTCCTGGAAACCATGGCGGTGGACGTCAAGCGGTGCCGGGAGCTGATCGCGGCGTACGACGGGGAGTAGCTCTCCTTACGTTCGGAGCGGATCTCCGTTCGTTCGAGGGTTCGGCGGGGCGGGGGCGGCATAGCCTCCGCCCATGGACACCTCTGCTTCCCGCACCTACGTCGGTGACATCGGCACGCTGTCGGGGGCGGCCCGTACCGAGGCCCTCGACACGCTCGTCGAGGACCTTCGCTCACCCGATCCCGTGGTGCGCGACGAACAGGCCTACGTCAGGGCCGCACGCTGGATACCGGTCCTCGACGCGGCGGACCGGCTCCGGCTGGGCGACCGCATGGCCGCGAGCTTCACCGACCCCGCCGTCCAGGCCCGCGCCTTCGCGCCGCTGGTCCTGGCCCGGATCGTGGAAGCGGGCGCCTGGCGGCCGCGGTGGTGGAGCGCCTTCGCCGACTGGTATCCGGCCGAGACGGACCTGCGCGGCCATGACCCCGCCCTCGGCTGGCTGCACGCCGTCGCCCACGGCGCCGACCTGCTGGCAGCCGTTTCCCACCACCCGGGACAAGACCCCGTGCCGCTCCTGGAGTTGGCGGTCGCACGGCTGCTCACCCCCACCGGTCACCTCTTCGACGCGCAGGAGGACGACCGACTGGCCCACGCCCTGGCGCAGATCCTGAGCCACCCCGGACTCACCGCCGCGCAGTCGGCGCGGTGGCTCGACCCCGTCTCCGAGGCCTTCCGCACGGGAGAGCCGGGGCCGGTCCCGGCCTGGGCGTCCAACACCATGCGCACGTTGCGCATGCTCTATGTCCTGACGGACCGGGGTTTTCGCACCAAGGACACGGGCGCCGGGATCCGTACGGTCACCCATCGGACGAGTGCCCTCGACGCTCTCGCGGGGACACTTGCGATCGTCGCGCCGTACAGCGCATGACACCGGCCGCCCCCTCCGTCGTACGACGCAGGAAGCGGCCGGTGTCCTCGGCGGTTCGGGCGGACTGGCCGCGGACTACTGCTGAGGCGGGGCCTGCCCGGGAGCCTGGCCCTGGTTCGGGTTCGGCGGGTAGGGCTGCTGCTGGGCCGGCGGGTAGGGCTGTCCCGGGTGCGGCTGCGGTTGTGGCTGGCCCTGCGGTTGCGGCTGGGGCTGTGCCTGACCCGGCTGCTGCGGGTAGCCGGGGTACTGCGGGTACGGCTGCTGCCCCTGCTGCGGGTACGGCGGCCCGGGGACGGGCTGTCCCGGAGCCGGCTGCCCCGGCATCGGCTGACCGGGCAGCGGCTGGCCCGGCATCGGCGGTGCCGCGACCGGGGGCGGGTTGCCGTCCGAGGTCCACAGCCCATGTGACTGCTGGTGGCGCGCCATGTCCTCGGCGACCATCACGGAGAGGTTGAAGTACGCCTCCCGCACCTTCGGCCGCATCATGTCGAGGTCGACCTCGGCACCGGCGGCCAGGTGCTCGTCGAACGGCACGACGACGACACCACGGCACCGTGTCTCGAAGTGGCCGACGATGTCCTCCACCTTGATCGTCTTGCCGGTCTCGCGCACCCCGGAGATGACGGTGATGGACCGCGAGACCAGATCCGCGTATCCGTGCGCGGACAGCCAGTCCAGCGTCGTACTGGCACTGCTCGCACCGTCGACGGACGGCGTCGAGATGATGATGAGCTGGTCGGCGAGGTCGAGCACCCCGCGCATCGCGCTGTAGAGCAGACCCGTACCCGAGTCGGTCAGGATGATCGGGTACTGCTTGCCCAGCACGTCGATCGCGCGCCGGTAGTCCTCGTCGTTGAACGTCGTGGAGACGGCCGGGTCGACGTCGTTGGCGATGATCTCCAGGCCGGAGGGCGCCTGCGAGGTGAACCGCCGGATGTCCATGTACGAGTTGAGGTACGGGATCGCCTGGACGAGGTCGCGGATGGTGGCCCCGGTCTCGCGGCGCACGCGGCGGCCGAGCGTACCGGCGTCCGGGTTCGCGTCGATCGCGAGGATCTTGTCCTGCCGCTCGGTGGCGAGCGTGGCGCCGAGCGCGGTGGTCGTGGTCGTCTTGCCGACACCGCCCTTGAGGCTGATGACGGCGATCCGGTAGCACGACAGCACCGGCGTGCGGATCAGCTCCAGCTTCCGCTGCCGCTCGGCCTCTTCCTTCTTCGCTCCGAGCTTGAACAGACCACCGCCCGCGCCCGGCCGGCCGCTCTTCGCCTTCTGCTTCTTGTTGTTGAGCAGCCGGTCGGAGGACAGCTCCACCGCGGCGGTGTAACCGAGGGGCGCGACACCGGGGTTGGTGGGCTGCCGCTGGTCGTGCTGCACGGGCTGCGGCCAGGCGGCACCGGTGCGAGGGTCGACGGGGGGTTGGGGCTGGGGCTGCGGCTGCGGCTGAGACGGCTGTGCCTGCGGCGCCTGTTGGGCGGGCGGAGCGGGCGGCGTTGGGGTGGCCTGGGGGAAGCCGTAGCCGCTGGGCTGCGGGCCGGGATGAGGGGCGGGGGCGGCGGGCGGGACCGCGGGACCCTGCGGCTGCCCGGGCTGGGCCTGGGCGTGCTGCGCGGGGGGCTGCGGGAAGCCGTAGCCGGCTTGTGGGGCGGGCGGCTGGCCCTGCTGCGGGAAGCCGTAGCCGGGCTGCGGGGTGGGCGGGTTGTGCGCATCAGGACCTGCGGCCGGGGCCGGCGGCTGCGGGAAGCCGTAGCCGGCCTGGGGGGCGGGCGGTTGGTCCTGTGGGGCGGCCGGGCCCGGAGCGGGAGCGCCCTGCTGCGGGAAGCCGTAGCCGCTCTGGGGCGGAACGGGTCCGCCGGGCTGCGGGAAGCCGTAGCCGGGCTGAGGGGTGGGGGCGCTGGGAGCCGCGGGAGGTGCGGGGGCCGCTTGGGCTGCGGGTGAGATGGGGCCGGCCGGGGGGCCGGCTTGCGGAACGCCCTGGGCACCGGCCTGCGGGAACCCGTAACCATCCTGCTTGACACGGGAGTCGGGCGCCGGGGGAGTCGGAACTCCGGGCTGCGGGAAGCCGTAGCCCGCCTGCGGTGCCGCCGGGGCGCCGGTGACCCGGGCCCGGGGCGTGGGGCGCCGGCGGGGGCACGGGATCCGTGGGTGCGGGCGGCGCAGGCTGGTTCCAGGCCGCGGGTGCCGGCTGCGGTGCCTGCGGCTGGAACGGGGGCTGCGGCTGCGGCTCCCGGGGCGCCGTGGCCGGCTCGCCCTGCGCGGCCGCCGGCTGGGGCTGCGGCTGCGGCTGCGGCTGGCCTTGGACGGGAGCGGGGGCTGCGGCCTCGGGGCTCGTCGGCTCGCCCGGCTGCGGAGACGCGGGCCACTGGGCCGCCGGTGCGGGCGCGGCCGGCTGATAGGCGGGCGGCAACGGCGGAAGCGCGCTCGGCGGAGCCGGCGGCGGGGTCCAGGACTGCGGGGCCGGTACGTCGTTGGAGGCGGTCGGGGCAGGGGCGGCGGGGTCTGCCTCGCCACCGTTCGCCGGAGCGGCCGGAGTCGGAGCGGCAGATGCGGCCGATGCGTTTGCAGAATCCGGGACGTCGGCGGAGTCCGAGGCAGCCGGGGAGGCCTGCGCGTTCTGCGCCTCCGGGGCAGGGCCTTGCTCGGTGGAGTCCTGGGAACGTGGCGCCCCGGGATGCGGCGTCCGCAGACGATGTGTCCGTCTCCGTCTCCGTCTCCGTCTCCGTCTCCGTCTCCGTCTCGGTCTCCGTCTCCGCGTCCGAGGCCGCGGCCTCAGCCTGTGGTGTGTTCGCGTCCTCGGACGTGGTGTCGACGGAGGCGGTGTCCGAGGCCCCCTCCGCGGACGGCGCGGCAACGCCGGACTGCCCGGCCTCGCCGCTGCCTCCTGCACTCTCGTCACCGCCTGCGCCCACACCGGCGTCCGCGCCCTCAGGAACGGTGCCCGCATCGCCGGCGCCGGTCGTCGTACCGCCCGTCGAAACGGGCTCGGCCGAGCCGTGTGCACGGTCGTTCCCGTCGGCGTCGGCGTCGGCGTCGGCGTCAACGCCGGCCGTGGCGCCGGAGCCCTCGGCTCCCTGGCCGCCCCCCGGAGCCGTGGGCGCGCTCAACTCGAAGTCGCCACCGGCGGAACCGGTACCGGGAGCAGACCCCGGACCCGCACTCGCCCCCGCACCGAACTCCTCAACGGCCTTGCCCGCGGCGGCGAGTTCCTCGAACTCACGCTTGAGCGCGGCAGGGGAGAACCGCACCGTCGCGCCGCTCTCGAGCTCCCCGTCACCGGCGGCCGTTTCGGCCGCGACGGTCGGCGGAGTCCACACGGGAAACCCCTCTTCGGGCGCCGGATGCGGCAGGTCCACGGGCGGACCGACCGGCGGCGCGGGCGGACCCGCGGCCACGGGCGGACCCGGCGGCACGGCCGGAACGGGAGCCGCCACACCACCGCTCGGACCCCCGGCCGGGAAGGCCGGTGCGGCAGGCGCGACCGGCGCGGCCGGCCCGACCGGTGCAGCAGGCGCGACCGGCGCACCCGGGGTGTCGGTATCGACCGGATCCGTCGTCGCGCCTCCCGACGCGTTCTGCGTGTACCAGGCAGGAGCTGCGTAGTCGATGGTGAACTCGCCCGTCATCTCGATGGCAGACTCGGCGTCGGACTGGTCATCGTCGGGTGAAGCCCAGCCCCCGCGGATCCCGTCCCGATCGCTGTTCACAATTCCTCCTGGTGTGGTCGAGCACCCTCATGCCGCGCTGAGGCGACCGCTCTTGTTCGTACGAAGTCGTCCGATCCCGTTGCCCGAAGTCGACCGACGGATCCGAAACCGCCCGGCTCCCCCTGAGGTGCCGGCGGTCCGCCACGGGTTTCGGTGTGGCGCCCGGTCCCAGCCTAATCACCACAAGCGCCCCCACGGCAGGGCCGTCCGCCCCTCCACGCCAACCCGCTACGTCACAGCCTGCCCGGAAGTGACGGCCCCAGTCCCGTGGAGAATGGACAAACCAGGACGATGATGGCTAACAAGGAGTGAACAACTAGGCGTCAACTGGACGTAATCGGACGCAAGAAGCCGCGAACCGGCCTCAAGCAACCCAATCCGATCGAGTTCCGCCCGATCAGTCCATCCTGCGGGGCATACCCAACAATCCGGTCTCGGCGTCGGTCGGCTGGGTCATCACATACTGCCGGTCGCGATCGGCACACCAGAGCGTGACACCGTCGGGCAGGGTCGGCAGCGAGTCCATGTCGCCCCGGGGCAGTGCCACCGTGCGGCCTATCTCCGCGGCCTCGTCGGGCGAGACCCGCTGGACCCCGACGAGCCGCGCCTGCCGCATGAGCCGCGGCGCCACCGGACTGAGATACGGCAGCAGCGTCAGCACCGCCTGCCAGGGCCCGGAGACGACCCGCCCCCGCGGCGGCCGCATACCGCAGTCACGCACCACCAGCACCGGGTTGCCCGCCGAGGCACCCTGCGGCGGCACCCGCCCCACGTCGTACACGGACATCCCGTTCTGTCCGCCGCCCATGGCATGCACCAACTGCATCCAGGCCGGTGCCCGCCCGGTCTCCACGGCGACCCGCGCCCCGGTCGCCGCAGCCCGCAGAGCAAGCACCTGCGCGGTCCACAGGCCACCGATCAGGACGACGTCGTACGGAGTGGGCCGATTGAGCCCGAGCACGGCGGGCTGCCCCTCCGCGTCCACCCCGACGACGACCCCGTCGTCCCCGATGGGCAGCGCGAGCGAGTCCACCTGCTCCACGGACAGCGAGTGCCGCCCGTGCCGGGGCCCGATCAGCCCGAACCCGCTGCGCGCCCGTCCGCGCAGCCGCTCGGCGACCGAGGGCTCGCCCGGGCCATCGGCGTTCCCCGGGGCGCCGTACGCCCGCGCTCCCGGTGTCGATGCCGTGGTCATGGCCATCAGCGAGCACCCCCGAGAGGCAGAGTGGCGAGCACGCCGGGCAGTTGCTGCCGGTCGAGGCGGGCGAGCCCGGCGCCGCCCCGTCGTGCGGCCTCCTCCAGCGCCCGCCGCGCCGCGACCAGTTCGTCGTCACTGCGCCCGGTCACCCGCAGATGCCCGCACAGCGACACCTCGCCCCGCTCGCCGTGCGCCAGCGTGAGACTGAACGTGGTGGCGAGCGCGGGTACGGCCGTGAGCAGGGCGACGAGTTGGGGCAGCGACCGTCCGTCGCCGCCCACCAGGGGCCAGCGGCGGACCCAGTACGTCGTGTGCCTGCGGTTGTCGCAACGCCAGCTGCGCCCCGACTCCTCGGTCCGCCGCTCCCTCGCCTCGGTCCGCCCCGCCCCCGCCGTCACCAGCGGGTTGGCGCAGGCCGAGGTGGCGATGGCGGCGGTCAACTCCTCCTCGTTGAGCACGGTTGTACGGAATCCCGCTCCCGTCAGACGGCTCGTGAGGTGGTCGGCGGCGCGCACGACGCACTTCTGCGCCCCCACGAGTCCGCCACCGCGCGCGGACACGGCCTCCGGGCACAGCTCCGGGTCGAGCTTCAGCGCGATCCAGGTGATGCGCACGGCAGGTGCGCCCGTCTGCGCCTGCAGCGGCGCGTAGTTGGTGACGGCCACGGACTGCTGCGGCAGGTGCAGTGCGGGCGCGGGCTGCGTGTGCAGAACGATCTGCGCGGACTCCAGGCGGATCCCGTCCACTTCAAGGGCGTCCCGCACCAGTCCGAGTGGCAGGGGCTGCCGACTGCGCTCGGCACGCAGCGCCGTCGCGTCGGCCTCCACCTGCAACACAGCGGTGACGAACGTCCCGTCCCCGATGATCCCGACCGGCCGTCGGTCCCGTCCGCCGTACGCATACGTCCGCAGACTCGGGTCGCACTCCACCGCGGGTGCGAGGCCCGGCTCCGTACCCGGTGGTATCGGCGTACTCGCTGCCCGCCGCTGCCGCGCCTTCAACGCCCGTGCCGTACCCAGCCATTCGGGCAGGGAGCGGCCCCGGCGGCGCACGAAGGCGAGCAGTACGAGTACGACGGCGACGACGGCTGCCGGCACCAGCGCCAGCGGATCGATCACCCAGCCGGCGAGAAGAACAGCGGCCGCGATTTCCAACAGAACGATCCGTTGCAGCCGGAACGCCCCGGACTGTCCCTGACGCGTTCTGAGATGGAGCGCGCCCGACGCCTGCGGCCGCGGCCCCGGCGCGGACGGTTGCTGTGCCGCCCCTGGACGGGGCGCTGAAGAGCCCCGCGCCTGCGCCCGGTCACGCGACCGGGTCCGCGTTCCGGAAGCCATCACTCCATCCCCCCGTTTTGCTCACAACTCGCTGGAATTTCAGCACCACATAGGGCTCTTGAAGATCCAGGCACCCTACCCGCCCCGCAAGTACCGTTCCACAGCAGGCATAGTAGGGGCCGGGTCTGACAGCGCGGGCAACCGAGGCGGCGGACCGGGGCAGCACAGGGCCGGGGGAACCGCTACGACAGCGCCCCGCAGCGCCGCACGGGGAGAGAGCGGACAACAGATGGCATCACGGCGGGACGAACTCAACGCCTACACCTTCGCGAAGCGCCGCGTCCTGGCGTCCTTCGTGCAGCCCTCGCCCTCGGGCTCGGAGGAAGGGGCGCCGAAGCCGCTGCGCGCGGTGCTGCCCGGTGTCATCATCGGCGTCGTCATCCTGGCCGTGTTCGGGGCCATCGGCATGTTCAGCCCGACGGCTCCCAAGGGCTGGAAGACCCCGAACGCGAACGTCATCGTCGCCAGCGACTCGACCACCCGGTACGTGGTCCTGGAGACCGACGGCAAGGCGCAACTGCATCCGGTCCTCAACATGGCCTCGGCCAAGCTGCTCCTCGCGCCCGACAAGGACACCGTCATCACCGTCGACGAGAAGGTCCTCGACAGCGACACGCTGCCGCACGGTCCCACCATCGGCATCCCCTACGCACCCGACCGCCTGCCGTCGGCGAAGGAGGCCGGCGCCGCCAAGCGCTGGGCTGTGTGCGAACGTCCCGGCCAGGGCGGCACCGCCATCCAGAAGGCCACTTTCGTCTTCGCCCAGCGCGACTACGGCAAGACCGACGGAGCCGACCGGCTGGCCGGCGGTGAACTCCTGTACGTCGTCGGCCCCGACAACAAGACGCCGTACATCGTCGACGCGCAGGGCAACGCGTACCGCGTGGACTCCACGGACGACAACCTGCTGAACGCGCTCGACACCCAGGGGCGCAAGCCGCAGCGCGTCTCGCAGCAGTGGCTGAACACGCTCCACCAGCGCGACCCGATCTCGATCCCCACGGTCAAGGGCATCCCGGGCGCGGCGGCGAACGCCCCCGGTGACCTCCGCTCCGCCGACAAGGTCGGCATGATCATCAAGGCCCGCAAGGGCACCACGATGCAGTCCTACGTGGTCCTGCCCGGCCGCGTCGCCCCCATCTCCGACTTCACCGCCACCCTGCTCCTCAACAGCCCCCAGCTGGTCACCGTGGGCCAGACCGGCGAGGCGCAGCAGGTCAGTCCCGGCGCCATCGTCGAAGGTGCGCCCTTCGCCGCGAGCGAGAAGTGGCCGCAGGCCGCACCGGAGACGGTGAACAACGCCACGAGCGCCACCAGCGGCCGCAACACCGTGTGCAACGTCCTGCGCTCGGTCCACGGCAAGGGCGGCGCCACCACTCTGTCGACCTGGGCCGGCACCGAGTTCCCCACCTCGCTGCCCTCCGGCTCCTCCAGCGCATACGTGACGCCCGGATCGGGGCAGCTCTACCGCCAGTTCCAGGGCACCGAGACCTCGGCGGGCCCGGTCTTCCTGGTCACCGACACCGGCCTGCGCTACGCCCTGCAGTCCAACAGCGACAGCGCCACCGACGACAAGGGCATCGGCACCACGGCCAAGCAGCGCGAAGAGGAACTCAAGGAGGCCAAGATCGCCCAGACCAGGCTCGGTTACGCGGATACGGATGCGGCTCCGATCCCCACCGCCTGGTCGACCTTCCTGCCGACGGGCCCCCGACTGTCGGAGTCCGCGGCGCGCCAGCCACAGGGATCGTGAGTGAAGTACGTACACCTGCCTGGAGAGTTGATGATGTCGACGCCGATGCCGTACGTCACTGAAGCCACCCTCCGCGGGACGTTCGCGCGCCGCGCGGCGCTGGCCGCAACCACAACGGCCGTCCTGGCGGCGACCACGGTGCTGCTCCCGGCCGCCGCTCCCGCGGCGGTCGCCGACTCGACGACCGGCCAGTGCACCTTCCCCTCGAAGAAGTACGAGGGCCGGCCCTGGGCACTGCAGCGCGTGAATCTCGACCAGTTGTGGGACCTGTCGACCGGCAAAGGCGTCCAAGTGGCCGTGATCGACACGGGGGTCGACGTCAAGAACCCCCAACTCAGTAACGCCGTGGACGCGTCCAAAGGGGAGAACAGCCTCCCCGCCAAGAACTCCAAGGGCGAGAAGATAGACCGCGGAAACGCGTCCGGCACCACCGACACCGTCGGCCACGGCACGCGCGTGGCCGGCATCATCGCGGCCCGCTCCGTCAAGGGCACGGGATTCGTGGGCCTGGCCCCGGACGCCACGATCATCCCGATCAAGCAGAACAACGCGGAGGGCGACGGCACGGCCCTCACCCTCGCCACCGCGATCCGTTACGCCGTGGGCGCCGGCGCCGATGTCATCAACATCTCCCAGGACACGGCGAACGCAGTCGAACCCGACCCGAAGCTGCATGAGGCCGTCGACTACGCCCTGACCCAGAAGGTCGTGGTCGTCGCCTCGGCCGGCAACGACGGCCTGGGCGGCAACGACAAGGCCACCTACCCGGCGTCGTACAAGGGCGTCCTGGCGGTGGCCGCCTCCGACCGCAACAACGAACGCGCCTCGTTCTCCCAGTCCGGCGACTTCGTCGGTGTCGCGGCCCCCGGCGTCGACATGATCTCCACGGTCCCCGGCGGCGGCCACTGCTCCGACAACGGCACAAGCTTCTCCGCCCCCTACGTGGCGGGCGTCGCGGCGCTGCTGAAGTCCAAGTACCCGAACTGGACGGCCCAAGAGGTGGTCGCCCAGATCGAACAGACCGCGGAACGCTCCATCCCCGGACACGACCGCCTGGTCGGCTGGGGCGTGGTGGACCCCGTCAAGGCGCTCTCGGACATCGACGCGGCCCACCCGGTCGAGTCCCCCAAGCCGGTCAATGGCGTGACCCGGGCCAAAGCCCCCTCGGTCCCCACCCTCCACTTCGGCGAAACAGCGGAGGAACGCAACACCCGCCTGGCCACGTACGCGGTGGTCGGCGCGGCGGTACTGGTCCTCGGACTCACGGGCTCCGCGGTGGCGGTACGGGATGCGCGGAGACGGCGGGGGCGTGTGGGGGGCGGCGTATGACGGCCATGACGACCATTTGTTTCGCCCTCGCCGTCGTGATGGCCGCGGCCGGGTGCGTCAAGGCGGACCGCGTGCGCGCGTGGCGCCACGGCTTCAACCCGTCAGCGGACGAACTCCCGTCCTCCGCTTTCGTCGCGGGGCGTGCCGTCTTCTTCGTCCTGGCCGGCATCATGGCCTTTCAGGGCTTTCAGCTCCTGGCCGTCTCGGACGACGTGTCGTGGAGCGACAGCGAGTTGACGAAGGCGGTCCAGGGGGCCACCACCGCCTTGGACGCGCGTTCCTATTTCGAGATCGACTCCGTCGGCAACGACATCAAGTCCATGATCGAGGACGAGGTCGTCCAGCATGGCGGCGGCGACGCCCCGCAGTCCGGGGTCGACGCTTTCCCCGCCGACACGAACACGGCCAAGGACGCGGACTACACGATCAAGGCCGACGGCGCGAAGGCCGCCTTCTGCATGCACGTCAAGCGCACGGAGTCGAAGGACGGCGGCTACACGCCACCGGGCGTCGCGGGCGGCGAGGGCACGGTGACCATTCCCGAGTACGAACTTGCGGCGACGGTGGATGAGGGGGAGTGCTGACGCTTTTCGCCGGCCGACCGTCCGCCCCGTCCCACCCCCCGCAACCGTCTCTCACAGGAAGAGCTCCCGTGCCGACGACGACTCCGAGCATCCGATCCCGCGCGTCCACCGCTCCTTCCTCGCCACAGCTCTGGCCTTCACGGCTCTCGCCGAAGACCGCTACCCCTTCGCTGTCCAACGTGCGAAGCAGGTGGAGAAGAACGGCGTGCGCGAGGGTGCCTGACGGTGAGTTCATGAAACTCGCCTGTTCCTCCGGGGGCACGTTCAACCAGGTCCCCGCAGACAGTATGCCTTCAGGCAAAGCAGTCAGTGCGTCGCCAGGGGCTGAAGACCGCCGCGCTCCCGGATGCAACGTCTGGTCACCGGCTAGCGAACAGCGTGAGCGACCGGGCAGACCTCGGGTGCTCGGCAGTGCCCCTCGCCCATTCAATCCTGTCCCCATCAACTCTGCTCGGGCAGCGGGACGTTGGCGGGAAGGTCGGCCTGGGATGCGCAGCCCAGCTGCTTCGCCATGCTCCGCGAGACGGAGTTGAGGATGTCCATGCTGTCCTTGGCGGTGGCCTTGGCGGACACCTGATCAGCGGTGCTGTGCACACTTGCCTGGATGTACGGTTTCGTTCCCTCTGGGTCCTTTGTGGGGCATTTGAAGTAGAGTGAAGCGCTTGCGTTTCCGTGCGTCGCCGCGTATACGCCGATTGGGTAGATGGTCAGCTCTGCACTTGCATCCGCAGTGGGTTTCTCTGAGTTCGGGTGATACTTGACAGCAGAGAAGTCCACATCGATCAAGGGATGCCCAGTCGTATCTCCTGTCTTGTAGACAACGCACTGGTTTCGCTGCGTCATGTCATCATGAATAGTGCTTGCGGCCCGTTTCAGTGAGAACTTGTTGGGTTCCCCCGAGTCGTCTGTTCCGGGAAGTTCAGTGAACTTCTGAGTGTCCCCCATGCGTTTTAGCCCCGCGATCGCGGAGGAGTCCAACGTGGAGTCGCAGACCTCGGCGGCAGTCAGGCTCCGCTCCTTCTTGTCACCGTTGCCACCACTGCACGCAGAGAGGCCGAGAATCAGTGCGATGCAGCAGACGGCTGGGCCCAGTGCCGTGAGCAGCATTGCCGGACTCTGTCGTCGTTCGCTTGTCAGTTGCACAGTTCAATCCTTGTACGAAGCACGCCCGCGATACTCGTTCTCGTGTGATCCCGTCCCGTAGTAAGCGTTGTTGATGTCATCCTTCCAATCCTCCTTGCCAGCGACGTCGGCAGCTTTTGAACTGTCTTCAATGTAGGACTGGTAAGCGGCACCGAGCTGATTGGCGCCCTTGCCATAGAACTGGCTGCTGGTCAACTGCGATTTCTCGGCGGGATCCGCTTCTGCGTCGTCCACACCCTTGTCGATCTGCTGGCCGATGAAGGTGTTCACCGCCTCGCCCACGGTGTCCGCTGCCAGCGGTGCGACCACGAGTGCCGCGGCACTCGTCCCGGGGAGGGGGATGGCGGCGACACCCCCCGCGACGACCGCACCGGCCCCCAGTTTGATCCAGTCGGCGGAACGGCCCAGCGATTTATTGCTCTCCTCCGAGCCTTCGCCGTAGTCGGTCTGGGCCTGCTCGACGCGGGAATTATCCAGAATGCCCCGAACTTGGGATCCGGTAACCAGGGCGTCGTGGGCATGCTCGATGTTGGCATCGCTGGTGGATGGGTGGGCGTCGAGTTGGCTGAGCGTATACAGGTGCTGCGCTGCGGTGACGGCGCGGTGGGAGTTCTCATCCTGCCCGAGTACGCTCAGGAAGTTGATTGCGCCTGCGTTGGTGAAGTCCGCCCGCCCTTGGTATTTGGCAGGGAAGGTGTCGGCGTCCTTCGCGCTTTCTCCGACACCAGACAGGCTGTAGTCAATGTCGTCGATGTACGCGCCGGCCATCTTGCCCAAACTGTCTGCCAATTCCGGCTGGCCGCGCAGCATCTTGGGACCGTCTTCGCTGCCGTAGAGGTACGCGACCTCCTCCATTACCCCGGCCGTGGCTGCGGTGCGGCGGTCACCGCTGCCAGGGATCATCGGATCCTTCTCTGTCATCGGTTTGGCGTCGTAGGCGTAGCCTGTCGTCGCGGATTCCAGGGCATGGCCGAGAGAGTCGCGTCCAGCGACGTAGCCGTGCTTGCCCTCGAGGGTCACGTCGGACGCCCAGACGCGCTCCTGGGTCAGGTACTTCAGATGGTCGTTGACCTCGGAGCCCTTGTTGACGGTGGCACCTGCGCCGTCGGGCTGCGCGAAGAACTGGGTCGACGCGTCCGGGTTGTGCCCCAAAGCCTCCAGGAAGCCCGTCACCGGGTCGCGGCCGCGATCGTTCTTGTAGCCCCAGTAGTTGAGGTCGCCCTGGTTGGCGTTGTTCACCCAGAGGCTGATGGCCTCACCGTTGACCTGTTTGTCGTATGCGAAGAGCTTGTTGCCGTAGTTGTTGAGGAACTGGTCGTCGTAGTCACCGAAGCGCATCAGGTTGCTCATGGCGGCATAGCCGGTCGGGTTGCTCGCGTCGTCGATGTCGAGTTGGCCGGGACCCAACTTGATCATCTTTTTCTCCCAGCCCTGCATTGCATCGCTGTCGGAGAGCGTCGCCTGACCGATGGTGATTCCGAGGTTCTTCTGGAGCTGTTTTGCCTGCTTGCCGCGTTCGGGGTCGTACTGGGCCTGATAGGGGTCCGCGATCCCGGCATAGAAGGTGAGAAGTTTCTTGGGGCCGACGCTTGTGGCGAACTCCTCGGCGAAGAGCGGATCGCCCTTGTACTTGGCCAGGGTGGAGTTGAGGGACGCGAGCTCCGTGTTCGTCACGTCATGCGGGTTCTTCGCGAGGATCTTGGCCATCTTGTCGGCGTCCGCGAGGGCCTTCGCTGCGGAGTCCCGGTCTGCGTAGCTGGCGTCGGAGAAGCCGTACTTGGCCTGGTCGGCGATGAGACGCAGCGCCTTGGCGGCAGTGGAGTCGCTCTCCGTGGCCTTGTCGAGAATGCGCTGGATCTCGTCGCGGAGATCGTCCGCGTCCTTCTGGCTCGTTGTGTCGTTCTGACCACTTGGATCGGAAGCCCAGTCGGGGCGGGTGGACCTGGTGACCACGAAGGAGCCGTCGCCCATGTCCATCACGGTCAGGTTCTTCTTCAGCCCTCGATCGATGGCGTCATTGACCTGGGTGCGGTAGTCGATGAGCTCGCCCCGGGTATCGCTGAGGATCTTGGTGACCGTGTCGGCCTGCGTATGGGCGTCGGAGAACTCGCCGGCCGTCTTGTCGATGAACTCGCGAGTGACGGTGGCGTTCATGCCGGCCCAGTTGGCTTTGTGTGCCTTGCCCTTGAGGTTCTTGTCAGCGTCCTCGGCGAGAGTCTTGAGGTGCTTCGTCATGTTCTGCCAGTCGGTGATCGCTTCACCGAGCTGATGGAAGTTGCCCTGCCGGAGCGAGTCGAGATCCACTGGTTCAGCTGCCCTTCCGCTCGTCGAAACCCTGGTCGAGCGTGGCGATGCTGCTGAGAGTGCCGGCGATATAGACCTCGTCGCCGGCGTGCGCGCCCTTGGTGTAGTCCAGGTGGTTGGAGATGTGGGCCGTGGCGTCCAGAAGCGACCGGACCTGGTCCACCCAGCGCTCCGCTACGTGATCCAGCGCCGAACCGATCGCATAACCCTCGCCTTTCAAGCCATCCCCCGCCGCGATCGAGCTCATTCGGGCGAGGTCGCTGAAGTGCTCGAACGCCTGATTCAACTCGTATGCCGCGTCGCCGATCGCGGCGAGGTCCTTCTGGCTGACTTTGAGGTCACCCTGAGTGCTACCGCCGCCAGGATCGACCGGAAGCTGGTTGAGCTGCATGTGCGTGGTGCCCTGCTGACGCTGTTGCGCCTCGCTCTTGAGCTGTTCCCACTCGTCCCATGCCACTTGCAGGACCCTTCCCCCGTGGTGATCAATGCCTGCCTGCTGTCCCCACCGAACCCTGAGACGTCAGCGTGCTTCGGCGGGTAGTCCGAAGCACGCTAGCAACTCCGCCCGTGTACAGGGGTAGTTGCCGTGGAGCCGCCGTCGATCACGTGTGGAAATTTGTTGAAGGTAGCCAAGGGGGTCGCGGCGGCAGCATCAACGGTCGCCCCCGGGAAGGTAGGGCCGTACCACGGCTGCCGCCGAGGCTTCCACGACCATTTGCGGCAAACCGGCAGATCGGCCGAAGAGTGATGTCTGAAGCGGCCCCGTAACTGAGCTAACACGCGGCTCTGTTGGACTGGATGCGCACAGTGACTACAGTGGTAAAAGCGTTGTGTGGCGCGGCTCGCTTTGCGATCGTATCGAGGGCCGAACGGCAGTGCGCACGACGGTCATACGGGGAAAACGGGGAGGAGTGTCGTGCTTCCGGCAGACATGGTGGGGGGCGTGTCGGCTACCAGGGCGGCGAACCTGGAGGTCAGTGGTGAGGCGTTGTCCACGTTCATGAAGCGGGTGGACACGGTCCTCAGCGAGCTCGAGGCGTCGGCGGGCAACCCGAAGCGGGTCGGTGCCCAGACGATCCGGCCCGCGTCGCTGAACAGCGGCAAGCAGGGTGCCTTTCCTGAGGCGGACGACCTGTACGCGCAGTACAACGCGGTCCACGAGAAGCTCACTTCCCTCTCCAGGACCCTGCACCTGCAGATCGAGGCGATCGGTATCGCCGTTCAGGGCGCGCATCGGGGCTTCGACAACCTCGAAGAGGAGCAGCGTCGGCGGTTCTGGGCGATCCAGACTGAGATCAAGGAGATTCGGGGCGCGAAGGGCAGCGAGCACTCCGGCGACGGCACCAGCTTGAAGGGATGACAATGACCGACAAGCAGCACAAGGCCGACCTGGACCGAGTCGCCAGTCAGAACTCCATCACGGACTTCGCTCGGGGGGTTGAGGAGCGGCCACGAGGTGGGCTCTTCAACAACTTGGTGCGCTCGGCGGTCGACGCCACCCCGTTCGGGCAGGCCATGCACGGCCGTACGAACTTCGAGCTGCACGACCTCAACCAGATGCTCGACCTGGTCGAGCAGACGAACCCGGAGGACCTGGAGTCCTCAGGGTTCGCCCTGTGGGACGCGCGGGACGCCATTAAGGCGGCAGCCAAGGAACTCGACGGCCACATCGAGAACGTCCACTGGGTCGGAGAGTCGGGCGATGCCTTCCGTACGTGGAGCCGTTCGCTCGTCGCCAGCACGCAGAAACTGAGTGACTTCGCCGGCGGGGCGGGCGATCAGATCACCGCCGTCGCTGTGGGCCTGGCGAACGTACGCAGTGCCATGCCACCTCGCGATCAGCGACCGCATGCGACGCGACCCGAGCAGCTCCCGAAGGCCAAGCAGGTCGAAAGTAACGAGGAGTACGCCACTGCCGTCCGGGTGGAGAAGGACCGGCAAGAAGCGATCAACCAGATGAATCGGTTGTCGTCGTACTACTCGGTGTCGCACGAGGCGCTGGTTGCCTTGAACTCGGAGGCGCCGACATTCAAGGCCATGCCTGACGTGGGTGTACCTGCGCCCACCTCATATGCGCAAGTGCATGGTTCGGGAGGGGCGGCCTCGGACGGATCGACCGCCGGCGTGAACCATCACGCGACGGCCGGGGCAGCGGGCCATGCTGGCTCACGCGCCGCAATCGATACGCCTACGCCTTCAATCGATACACCTACGCCTTCCTATGACGCTACCGGGAGGACTCCGCCTCCCGATGATCCTGCCCGTACGAACATCGACAGCGTCGGCACGTTGCCGCCACCCGTAACCGCACCCGGGACCGGTCACACCCCACCAGTCACAGCTGCCCCGGGCACAGGTGGCGGCCCGACCAGCGCGTTCGACGGCGGCTACGGGACCCCGGTTCCCAACGGCACGTCAGGCAGGGGCGGTGGAGCCGGTGGTGTCCGGCCCCCCGCGTCCGCTCAGGGCCGGGCCGGTGCGTCCGGTTTGAGCAACCAGGGCACGGGGCGGTCTGGGGGGAGAGGGCCCATGAACCAGATGGGCCGCCCCACGGCGACTGGACAGTCGGCTGCCAAGAGCACTGCTTCCGGGGCGAAGTCGTCCTCGATGGGCAGAGGTGTCACCGGTGGCACCCCGCGGGTCGGTGGCGAGGCAATGCCACGGGGCGCCGGTGGCCCGACCACTGGTGCCGGCCGTTCGAACGGCGTGGTCGGGGGGCGACCCACGACTGCTGGCGGCGCTTCGGGGAAGGGCGGGCCGAGAATTCCTCGTGGCACGGTCATCGGAGCCGAGGAAACGGCCAACTCCCGGACCGCTGCGAATGGCCGACCCGGCCAGCGTGGAGTCTTCGGAGCGCCCGAGCCCACTGCCAGGCCGGGTTCGAGTGCGACCGCCTCTCGTGGAGGTGCGGGAACGTCGGAGGCTGTCACCGGCAGGCCCTCCGCACGCAACTCTGTTGCCGGAGCCGAGCGCAGCGGCATGACGCGCGGAGGTGTCGGTCTTGTGCGTGGGCCTGGCGGCCAGGCGAAGTCCAGTGATGGGCAGAGCACCGGGGGACCGAAGCGCCCCGAGTACTTGGTTGAAGACGAAGAGACGCATCTGCCCACTCGGCCGCGACGCGATGTGCCGCCGACCATCAGCTGAACGCGAACGAGGACATAACAAAGCCATGAAGTCAGGGACCAGTCGACGAGATGAGCGGACTGCGATCCTCAGGACGTGCTGCGCGAGGCGAGTGCGAGCTGTGGGCGCGGTCGTCGGCGCCCTGACAGTTGTGAGTATGGGGTTCGCCCCGAGTGCCGCCGCGTACGACGCTCAGTCGAAACAGTGGTACTTGGAATCGATGCAGGCCGAGCAGATGTGGAAGGCCAGCACGGGGAAAGGCGTCAAGATTGCCCTTATCGACACAGGGGTGAACGCGGATACGTCCGCGTTGACAGGGCAAGTCCTGGCCGGTGAGGTCCCCAAGTCGGTTGCCTACCACGCCACGGACGACTACGTCGGCCATGGAACGAGCATGGCTGAGTTGATCGCAGGCACGGGGTCCGGCGGTGGGCTGCAAGGTTTGGCGCCGGGTGCGAAGATCGTCCCCTATCGCGTTCAGCTTGAGGGTCTCAAGAGCGGGGCGGAGAAAGACAAGACACCCAAGGCCTGGGAGGCTCTCAGGGCGGCCGCCGACACCGACGCAAAGATCATCAGTATGTCGTTCGGCGGCATGACCACCGATGAGGATGAAGCGGCGGTCAAATACGCCGCGTCAAAGGGCAAGCTATTGATCGCCGCAGTCGGGAACAATGCGAGTGACGGGGGGAGCGGCTTGATCGACTATCCCGCCGCCTATCCCTACGTGGTTGGCATTGCATCGGCCAATAAGTCCTTGACGGTGTCGAAGTTTTCTTCAAGCGGAAACTATGTCGACCTGGTGGCACCGGGCGAGGGTTTCCCCGGCTGGTGTAACGCCAACTTCCGCTCGTACTGCGACGATCGCAACGGTACGAGCCCGGCTGCCGCAATCGCTTCAGCCTCCGCCGCCTTGATCTGGTCTGCTCACCCCGACTGGACGGTCAATCAGGTCACCCGTTCGTTGATCGATACGGCCGGCCGTACTTGGGCGAAGGGCAATCCGAGTAAGTACGCGGGCTATGGGCTTGTCCGCCCCCGCAAGGTCCTGGCAAACCCCCACTACAACGCCGGCCCCGCCTACTCCGACCCGCTCGCCAAGGAGAACAAGACGGATGGAGAGGAGCTGGTGACGGAAGTCTCGCCGGCTCCCTCCCCTTCCGCATCAGCCTCGTCACAAGCCCCGAAGGACACTTCAGGTGGCGCGACATCGGCGGCAGGATCAAGTGCGGAGTCGTCGAACGACAGTAATTCGCTGTGGATTGCGCTGGGCGCAGCCGCCGCGGTCATCGTGATCGGCGGCGCCGGAGCAGCTGTGATGCGGGCGCGACGTGCCAGGTGACGTCGTCGGTCGGTTGTGCCCTGCACCGTTCGTATAGGGCAGGGAACTGCGCTCACCGTTACGGCGGGGAGCCGAGACGGTCGGACTGAGAAAACAGACAGAAGAAGGGCGGGCTGGTTATGGCCACCAATGGCATGAAGGTCAACAATGATCCAGTAATCAAGCTGGAGCAGGACATGTACACCAAGTTCGAGGCCATCAGGGCACGGGTGCACAAGCTTCAGGGTGTCATCGACGGACTTGAGGGCCAGTGGCAGGGAATCGGGCGTGCCGCTTTCGACAAGAAGCAGTACGAGATCAACCAGTCCCTGGGAGCCCTGGGTGGCATCCTCACCGAGGTCATCGAAGGCGTGAACAAGACGCGAAAGATCACGGACGGCAGCGAGGACGAGGTGCGCGCGGCCGTGCAGAAGATCGACCTTCAGGACGGCGCTCCGACGGTCACCGCATCCGCGTTCAACAACTACTGAGCACTGCGGCGCGCATGGCAGTGGCAGTGGCAGTGCATCAAGGGTCATCGGTACGACCGAGCGAGACGAGGTAGACAGGTATGGCGACCAACGCAGACGGAACGCAAGTCACTTATGACGCACTTGACTTCGCGGCGACGAGTATCGGTAACGAGGCGAAGACCCTCGAGCAGGACCTCCAGGAGCTCAAGAAGCTCGTGGCCCAGTGCAAGCAGTACTGGGACGGCGCGGCCCAGGACGCGTTCGACAGCAAGCTCGCCAGGTGGGACAAGGAAGCCAACGACATCCACACCGCGCTGACCGGCATCGGTCACGCCGTCGGTACGGCCGGTGGTACGTACATGGGTGGCGACAAGAAGGCCGCCAGCTACTTCCTGTAGTACGAGGTCGTAGCAGCAAGGCAAGCAAGGCAAGCAAGGCAAGCAAGGCAAGCAAGGCAAGCAAGGCAAGCAAGGCAAGCAAGCAACGCAGGGTGGGCGTGCGCGGGAGACGCCCACCCTCTTGCTGTGCCATTGGAACCACCCAGGGCAAGGGCCCGTCCCCGAGCGCAACTTCATCGTCGGCGGCGCCGAGGGTGACCGCACCGAGCCCGCCCGCCTTGCCGCAGGGGCGAGGTGTCTGGGCCCTCAACTCTCTTGCATGCGCATCCGACGTGGAGATCAAGACAATGCGGGTGTTCAGCGGCAAAAGTGCGCATGGGGAGACACACTCCCCGTGCCCCAGTACGTCCGGATGGCCGCCGACGGAGACCTTGATTTCGTCATGAGCGACAGCACAGTTGTCGTCCTGACCGTGTGCTGAGACGACAGGAACCCCACTCTCAATGAACCCCCGCACCCGCCGCCTGCTCACCTGGTCCGTCGCGGCCGCCGTGGTCCTCTCCGGCGGCGCCTGGACAGCCGAGCCCTACGTCCAGGACTGGGCCGTCGCCCGGGACGTGTGCGACGGAGCCGTCTCCCGGGACACGGTCGACCAACTCATCCCGGAAGACACGCACTTGAAGGAGTCCCGGGGCCGGCAGATCGAGCAGCTGGGAACGTACACCTGCGTGCTCACCGCCAAGCAGGGCGACCACGCGCGCGACTGGGACCTGCTGGCCATGTCGGCCTACACCCGGCGTGACGACCAGGACCTGGCGTTCTTCGACTCCTTCCCGGAGTACGGCTCCGCGACGCACACCGTGCTTCCGGGCGGCCTTCCCGGTTTCGTCGACCGCTTCCGGGACGTTGTACTGCAAGTGCCCTGCCCGGACCTCGGCAAGGACGCGGAGGGACGGGCCCGGAGGTTGGTGTCCCGTGTCTCCTTCGCCGAAGACGCGCTCGTCGGTGCGGGCGGTACGGCGTACCGGGCCGCCGTCTCCTTCACCAACACGGCGTCGAAGCGGCTGGGGTGCGGCGCCGATCCGCTGACGTTGACCAGGACGGCGGCCGCGGCCGCTCTGGCCGATCCGGGGCGAAGCGACGATCCCCGGGGGGTGGTTCTCGCCGACGCGGAGAAGACGCCCTGTGCCTGGGTTGCCGGAGCCGGCCTGCCCGACGGGGTGGACTGGCGGGTGTCCGGGGAAGGCAGCGCGGCGGCACCGCTCGCGTCCTGCCACCTGGACGTGCCGGAGGAGGCGGGGGTGACGGAGGCCGGCGGCGAGTCGATCGGCCTGTACGCCTGGTACGGAGACTGGAGCAATCGGTTCGTCACCCGCGATTCCACGCACGGCGGGAGGTCGTCCATGACGGCCACGGTGCGCTGTGACGGCGAGGCGGCCAACTTCTCCCTGGACTCCTCCGACGGCGTGCGCGACCTCGGTCTGAGCGAGGGCGTGAGCGAGGCCGACGAGCGGCGGTTGCTGCGGCTGTTCGTCGCGGACCAGATGGAGCGGCACGACGGGTGTGTGGGCGAGCCGAAGTTCTCCTTCTGACATCATGCCGGGCGGCGTCGACCGCGCGACACGCTCAAAAGCGCCCCAGCCACAACCCCCGTACATAGTGATCGTCCAGCAACTGCCGTAGTGTGCCCGCTCGTTCGGCCGGAATGTCGCGATCGCGCACCCAGGCGTCGTACACCGTGAACAACTGCTGCCGCCCGTCGAACAAGTCACCGCGTACCCGCGCCGACGGCGGCCGCTCCGCGATGTCGCCCATCGGCGGGCGGGTGGTCACGCGGTCGGCCGCGGGGCGGTAGGCGCCGTCGGTGTGGGCGCGCACCGACTTGTCGAACGCGGCCAGGTCCGTGATCGTGCCGTTCTTCGCGTACCGCGTGCGGGCCTGCATGAGGGCTGCGATGACGTCGGTGATGTCCTCCAGGTCGTTGTCCGGCCAGTCGGTGTCGTACGCGTGCCAGTCCTCGCCGAACTTCTTGTCCTCGGCCTTGCTTTTGGCGGTGAGGCGGGCGGCCGGATCGCCCGCGCGGTCGGTCAGACGTTCCAAGTAGTGTGCGAAGTAGGTGCGTTCGGCGTCGTAGAGGATCGCGAAGGCTTCCGGGTCCTTGGCCAGCTCGGTGATGACAACGCCGAGGGAGACATGGTGTGCGCTGTCCAGACCCTCGTAGAGACCGAAGTTGGTGTGGGCCTCGTGCGGGGCCAGGAAGCGGCCGTAGGGCGTGAAGCCGGTGTCGTCCAGGGCGGCCCCTTCGGCGGATTCCGCGGGGCCGGTCGCGTCGCGGTCATGGCCGTCGGAGACGTCGCGCGTCACGTCCACCACGTACTCCGCCAGCATGCGGGCCACCGCCGGAGCCAGGCCGGGCGGGATTTCCCGGTGTGAGAGCGCCGAGGCGACCGCGAAGGCGGAGCGGGCCTGGGCCATGGTGTGCGGGCTGCCGGAGGTGGTGGCCGAAGTGGCGGCGGTGACGATACGGCCGAGGACCTTGGCCCCGTCGCCGCAGACGCGGTCGTGGGTGAGCAGCCGACGGGCCCGCTGCAGGTTGCTCGCGTCGTCCAGCGGGTCGAGTGCCTTGCGGGCGGCGGCCGGATCACCCGCCAGGGCGCGGGCCTTGGCGGGAACGCTCCAACAGGGCGCCGCGTCGGCCGAGTCGGAGACGGTCAGGGGGATGGCCACCGCCAGAGCCACGACCGCCGTCGCCATGGCGGAGACGAGCAGCCGGTGACTTCGCAGCCAGGCGCGGCGGCCGACGGGGGAGGGAGGCGCGGACAGCGCGGCGTCCCCCTGGTCGGCCCCGTTGCCGGCACCGCCGGCAGCGGATCCGGCGTCGTCATGTCCGATGTGATCGTCGTCCCCGTTGCGCATACCGGCAGGCTAGCGAGGAGCCGGTGCATGGGCTGACGCCGGGGGTGAGGCGTGCTCGAACGGTTGCCCCGCCCCGGCCGGGGCGCCCCCAGCCCCCCGGCCCCTCCCGCGAGCTACTCCGCCTACTCCGCCTACTCCGCCGCAAGCCCCCCGTTGTGCTCTGTCGGCTCCAGGTCGAACTCCCCGTCCCGCGCGCCCAGGACGAACGCCGTCCACTCCGCCTCCGTGTACCGCAACACGGTCTCCGGATCGAGCGACGACCGCATCGCCACCGCCCCGTCCGGCAGATACGCGATCTCGACGCGCTCCTCGTGCTCCTCGGTACCCGGTGCGCTGTGCCACTCGACGCCGGAGATGTCGAGCGCGTACAGCTCGTTCTTCTCGCGCTCCTTGCGGGCCTTGACGTCCTCGTCCACCGTCTCTGCGGCGGTGTTCTCCTGCGTGTCGGCCATGGTGGGCGGCCCCTCTCCGACGTACCTGCTGAACTGTGCGAACGATGAACGGCGCGAACCACGAAGGGTGCGAACCAACCGAGGGATCAGCCTACTGGGGGCCCGGCACCGCGCGCCGGACAGTTTGCGCACGTACTCCTCGGCCCTCAGTACTCCGCGGTTTCCGCAAGTCCCACCTGAATCAAAGGCTTTCCGCGCCGACGTGACACGAACACGCCCCGCCCCGCCGTCATGGGCCGCGGCCGCACCCCGCCGAGCAGGTCACCCTCCCCCGGGTCGCCGGAGAGGACGACGCCCTGCGCGCCGAGTTCCTTGATGCGCTGCATGAAGGTCTCGTAGCCGGCCCGCCCCGCGCCGGCCGTGGAGCGGGCGATGATGAACCGCACGCCCACGTCCCGCGCGAACGGCAGCATTTCGGTGAGGCCTGCCAGCGGATTGCCGCTCGACGTGGACACCAGGTCGTAGTCGTCGATGACGACGTACACCGTCGGGCCGCGCCACCAGCTGCGGTCGCGCAGCTGCTGGGCCGTCACCTCCGCGGTCGGGGTGCGGCGCTGCATGAGGTCGGCCAGGGCGTCCATGTGGTGCTGCATCTGGTTCGACATGGGGATGTACTCGGCCAGGTGCGTAGCCGGGGTGGCGTCCAGCAGGGACCGGCGGTTGTCGACCACGAACAGCTTGGTGCTGTTGCCGTCGTTGCGCTCGGTGATGCGCTTGATGAGCAGCCGCAGGAGATTCGACTTGCCGGACTCGCTCTCTCCGAAGATGAGGAAGAACGGGTCCTGCTCGAAGTCCACGAACACCGGCTCGAGGTTGTTCTCGTCCAGCGCGAAGGAGACACCGAGCTTCGGGAACCTGTCACCGGGCGGCAGCTGACTCGCCGGGAACTCCGTCGGCAGCAGCCGGACCTTGGGCGCGCCGGGCTGTGTCCAGTGCCGCGTCACCTCGGTCGCGAGAGCGGTCGTGGCCTCGGCCAGATCCGTGTCCGAGGACAGGCCGTCGATGCGCGGCACCGCCGCCATGAAGTGCTGCTTCTGCGGGGTCTGGCCGCGCCCCGGCACACCGGTGGGCACGTTGGCGGCGACCTTGCGGTCGAACTCCGAGTCCATGGGGTCGCCGAGCCGCAGCTCCAGGCGGTTCATCAGGTGGTCCTTGAGGTTCGAACGCACCTCCATGGAGCGCGACGCCGTGAGGACGAGGTGGATGCCGTAACCGAGGCCACGCGCGGCGATGTCCAGGACGACCGGCTCCAGCGCCTCGTAGTCCGTACGGAAGTTGCCCCAGCCGTCGATGACCAGGAACACGTCGCCCCAAGGCTGATCGGCCGTCGAGATGTCGCCCCGGGCGCGGCGGGCGCGGAAGTCGGCGATCGAGGCGATGCCCGTGGTGCGGAAGTACTCCTCGCGGCGCGTCATCACGCCGTACACCTCGGCCGCCGTACGCCGCACCTTCTCGGGGTCGAGGCGCGAGGCCACCCCTCCGACGTGCGGCAGGTCGGCCAGGGCGGCCATGCCGCCGCCGCCGAAGTCGAGCCCGTAGAACTGCACTTCGTGCGGAGTGTGCGTCAGCGCGAACGAGGTGATGAGCGAGCGCACGAGGGTGGACTTGCCCGACTGCGGGCCGCCCAGGATCTGCATGTGGCCCGCGGCGCCGCTGAAGTCGGTCCACAGCGGGTCACGCCGTTGCTCGTACGGCTTGTCGACGATACCGACCGGGACGACGAGCCGTCCCGCGCCCTCGTATCCGGGCTGGGTGAGGCCGCGACCCTGCACCGCGGCGAGGCCCGGAAGCAGCGAGTCGAGCGCCGGCGGGCTGTCCAGCGGGGGCAGCCACACCTGATGCGCCGCAGGCCCCTGCGCCTCCAGACGGCGCACGATGACATCGAGCACCGTGTCCGCGAGCGCGTCGTCCTTCTCGTCCGGGGCCTGCCGGCGCTGCTGCGGCACCGGCAGGTACTGCACCGGCACCTCGGCCGCCGTGAACAGCACCGGGCGCCGGTCCACCGGAAGCGGCCCGCCGAGCGCCGCGGCCTGCGAGGAACCGGAGCGGTACACCCCGGACACGTACGCCGCCTTGAAGCGCACCATTTCGTCGGTGCCGAACTTCAGGAAACCGGAACCCGGAACGTTCGGCAGCTCGTACGCGTCGGGGACACCGAGCGCCGCACGCGACTCGGCCGCCGAGAACGTCCGCAGACCGATGCGGTACGAGAGGTAGGTCTCCAGGCCCCGAAGGCGGCCCTCCTCCAGGCGCTGCGAAGCGAGCAGCAGATGCACCCCCAGCGAACGCCCGATACGGCCGATCTGCACGAACATCTCGATGAAGTCCGGCTTGGCCGTGAGCAGTTCGGAGAACTCGTCGATCACCAGGACGAGTGACGGAATCGGCTGCAACGGGGCACCGGCCGCGCGCGCCTTCTCGTAGTCGTGGATGTTCGCGTAGTTGCCCGCGTCGCGCAGCATCTCCTGGCGGCGGTTGAGCTCACCTCGGATCGAGTCGCCCATGCGGTCGACGAGGGTGAGGTCGTCCGCCAGGTTCGTGATCACGGCCGCCACATGGGGCATCTGGGCCATCCCCGCGAACGTGGCACCACCCTTGAAGTCCGCGAGGACGAAGTTCAGCGTCTCCGAGGAGTGGGTGACCGCGAGGCCGAGCACCAGCGTGCGCAGCAGCTCCGACTTGCCGGAACCCGTCGCACCGACGCACAGGCCGTGCGGGCCCATGCCCTCCTGCGCCGCCTCCTTGAGGTCGAGCATGACGGGCCGGCCGTCCTCGCCGAGACCGATCGGTACGCGCAGCCGCTCGGACTGCGAGCGCGGCCGCCACGTTCGCTTGGTGTCGACGGACGCGGCGTCGCCCAGGTTCAGCAGATCCGTGAACTCCAGGTTGGCGAGGAGCGGTTCGTCGTCGTCCCCACCCGTCGCCACGCGCAGCGGCGCCAGCTGCCGGGCGAGCGCCTCCGCGGCCTCGTACGAGAGCACGTCCGGCGTGCCGTCGTAGACCGAACCCTGCGCCGACTCCAGGCGCAGCAGCTGCGGGTGTACGACGACGGAGAGGTCGCCGCGACCGGCGGTGAGGTTGCCGGGCACGACCTCCAGGACCGTCACCCCTTGCAGGCCCTCGGGGCTGGCCAGTATCGATGTGGGAGGCAGGGAGAGACCGTCGAGTACGACGACCAGGTGCGGCTGCTCGGGGACCGGGGCGCCCGCCGGGTGGAACCGCGGGCGGCCCTCCAGGCGGGCGGCGAGCAGTTCCTCCAACTGCATCGGGTCGCCGGCGATCAGACGCCGGCTGCCCGCTCCGTCCGCGAGGCCCGGTGCCTGGGTGTGCGGCAGCCACTTGGCCCACTCCCACTCGGGCAGCGACTCACGGGCGGCCGCGACCGCGATGACCAGGTCCTCGGGGGAGTGCAGGGACGCAAGCGAGGCGGCAAGGGCGCGGGCCGTGCCCCGTACGGTCGTCGGCTCGCCGCTGACCGTGACGTGGTAGAAGGCGCGCAGCGACACCGCCATCGGCAGTTCCTCGAGGACGCTGTACGTGGCCAGGAAACGCTGCATCGCGCTCGCTGTCAGCGGCTCCAGCTCGTCGACCGGGGCGGTCTCCGGCGGCACTAGGGGGGTCGCCAGCGCCTGCGGTCCGAGACCCACGCGCACCTGCGCGAAGTCCTCGTCGCTGGTGCGTCGTTCCCATACTCGACTGCCCTCGGCGACCAGTGCCCACAGTTGCTCGGGCGAAGGGTGCAAGTAGTACTGCGCGTCGCGCTGTGCCTTCGCGGCGTCCGCGGCGGCACGCCGGGTCCGTGACAGGTAACGGAGATAGTCGCGGCGCATGTCCGCCATCTGTCCCTGGCTGCCGCGGCGGTAGCGGATGAGCATCGAGATGCCCATGGCGATGGTGGAGGCCACCATCACCATGCCCATGATCTTCATGAAGGGCTGCGCCTGCGGATTGAAGAAGAACACCACGGAGCCGCCCATGCCGAGCATCGGCAGGAGCTGCATCAGAGCGCCCTCCTGCTGCCCGCGCGGAAGCTCCGGCGGAGGCTGTAGTACGACCTCTTCCGTGGGCACTTCGGACGGCAGCGCCCGAGGCGGACGCTTGACCACGATGTGGCTCACTTCGCACCAATTCCCTTGCCGGACCGAGTTGTTCCGTCCGCCGCCCCGTGTCGGGCGGACGCCGATCGCTGTTTGCGATCCTACTGACGACCGCTGACAACGGTGGGCGGTAGGGTGCCGGTGGTACGCGTGAGCAGCCGCGGATCGGCCCAGGAAAAACGGGCATTGGGCGTGGTTCGGGACAGCCGCTCACCTCGAAGTGACCGGCACGACGGCACAAGGGGCCGACCCCGCGGGGTCGCGGCGCAACGTGCACAGGATCTCCACGGGCGGACGTCCGCGGTCGCCCGCAGAGCTGTGCGCACCACTGATCGAGGGGGAACAGCAGGTGAGCATGACGGCCTCCGTGCCGACCGGCGCGACCGGCGGAGCGGGCACCACGGCCCCTGCCGGGGCGGGCGCAGGACTCGGCTTCTGCCGGGTCACCATCGTGGCGCCCGACAGCCGGATCGATGTGGCGTTGCCCGATGACGTACCGGTCGCCGACCTGTACCCGGAAATCCTGCGACTGTCCCAGCAGAGTCCGGCCGAGGGCGCCCCCGTCGGCTACTCCCTCGTACGCCGCGACGGGTCCGTCCTCGACAGCGCCCGCTCGTTCGCGGCCCAGCGCATCCTGGACGGTGAACTGCTCACGCTGCGCCCGTTCTCCGAGTCGCTTCCGCCGGCCGTCTTCGACGACGTCTCCGAAGCCGTCGCCTCCGCCGTCACCCGCGACCGCAGCCTGTGGAGCGGCGAACTGACGCGCACGGCCGGTCTCGTCGCGGGCGGCATCCTGCCCGCACTGCTCGCCTTCGTGGTCTGGAGTTCCCAGATCCGCCACGACATGCACAGCCTTCAGGGTGTCCTGGCCGCCGTCGCCGGCATCCTCCTGGTCACCCTCGCGTGCGTCCGCGCCCGCGTGTACGACGACCGGGGCTCGGCCGTCGCTCTGGGGCTCGGCGCCCTGCCGAACGTCGCGGTGGCGGGCTCCGGGCTGCTGCCGCTCTCCGACGGGCAGGGGATCGGACGGCTCCAGTTCCTGCTCGCCTGCACGGCGGTCCTGGTCGCGTCCGTGGTGCTCACCTTGGTGTCGCCGAGGGGCGACGGGCCCTTCGTGGCGTTCGTCTTCGCGGCCACGATCGGCCTGCTCACCACCTTCATCGCGATTCTCACGGATCTGAAACCCATGGAGACGGCTGCCGTCTGCGCCCCGCTCTCGGTCTGCGCACTCGCCTTCCTGCCGGGCCTGTCCATGCGCTTCGCCCGGCTGCCCATCGGCTTCGAACCGCCCAACCCGTCCCGCGGCGGCTACGACCCGGGCGAGCCCGCCCCCCAGGAGCCCGTCGACGCCGAGCGCGTCGCGGCCCAGGCCCGCCGCGGTCACGAACTTCTCGTCGGTCTGGTCGGCGGCTGTGCGCTGGTCTCCGTAGGCGCGTCGGTCGTCCTCGGCTTCTCCAGCAACGCGTGGGCACAACTCCTCGCCCTCGCGACAGGCGTGGCGATGCTGATGCGTGCCCATCTGTTCCGCTACACCGCGCAGGTCGGCGCCACTTTGGCCGCCGGCCTCGCGGCTCTCGTCCTCCTTGGCCTCGGGCTCGCCCTGAACCCGCCGCAGGGGTACTGGCGCGGTGCTCTCCAGGGAGACACCACCGCCCTCGACATCCGCAGCGTCTGGCTCGCCGCGGCGGTCGCCGCGGCCACCGTCCTGGTCACCGCGATCGGCCTGGTCACTCCGAAGCGCGGCGTGACCCCCTTCTGGGGACGCTTCTTGGAGATCGCCGAGAGTTTCGTCCTGCTGACGCTGATCCCGCTGGCTCTGGCTGTCTTCGACGTGTACGCGCAGGCGCGGGCCATGACCAGCTAGGGGACCGGCCCTGCTCGGCACGCGCTGCCCGCGCTGATACCCCACACCCCATGACCTCGGGCTCGGCCCGGACCACGCCGACCGGCCGAGCCCCGGCGCGGACCGAGCCGTGATCACCGTCGAGACACGACCACTGTCAGAAAGGCCTCCCAACGTGAGCTTCGGCCCACCACCGTCCGTCTACACCCAATCCGCACTGGCGGCGGACCAGGCCCGCAGCCGCGGCCGCATGAAGGTGGTGGGCGCCGTGGCCGCACTCGTCGTCGCCGTGCTGTGCGTGGGCGGCTGGCTCCTGTTGTCCGCGGGCGACGACGCACCGGCCGATGGCAAGGCGGCCGCCGCCTCGCAGCGCCCTGATGAGATCAGGGAGACGGTCGAGAAGATCCCCAGCACACCCGAGGGCCGGCTGGTGATCGAACACAGCGAGGACGGCCTGGCCAAGAACACCACCGACCCGCGCTACGCGCCCGGCACTTGGGCCACGGGCAAGATCTTCGCCAAGGGTATTGCCCGCAAGGTCGTGGGCTACAAGATCCAGTCCCAGAGCGAGAAGGCGGCCTGGACCCTCGAGCTCGGCGGCCACATCTGCGCCACCAGCAGACATGTCACAGCCGACGGTCGTACGGCGGTCGTCGTTCAGCCCAGCAAGCCCGAGGGCTCCAAGACCGCGGGCGTCTGCAACGAGGTGGTGTTCTTCGATCTGGACACCGGCAAAAAGCTCTGGCAGGCGAAGATGCCCTCGGCGAACCAGGCCTACGTGACGAACACGAACCTGACTCTCACGCGAGGCGTCGTCGCCGTGGCCTGGAGGCATGGCTCGGTGGCTTACGACATGAAGAACGGCAAGCAGCTCTGGGACAGCACCGCTGTTTCCAACTGCGAGGACGAGGGCTTCGCCGGCGGTCGCGCCCTGCTCGCCCTGGTCAGCTGCGGGGAGGCGCCCGACACCAAGTACGAGGTGCAGAAGCTCGACCCCCGCACGGGCAGGGCCGACTGGACGTACAAGGTCGCCGGCGGCATCCAGGCCGTGTACATGCCCTCGTCCGATCCGCCGGTCCTCGCCGTCGCGGCCGGGGACATCACGGTGACCGACTTGATCACGCTGGACGACAAGGGCAAACACCTCGCCACGGTCTCTCTGGCGGGCAATCGCTACGACCCCGGGTGCGGGCAGCGCTACTTCGCGGCGCCGTACTTCGGTGTGATGGAGAACTGCGACAAGATGGTCGTGGGGCGCAAGCAGATGTACGTCGCCACCAAGGAGGGCTTCGACGCCGCTCAGCCGGCGAACTGGATCGTGGCGTTCGATGTCAGAACGGGCAAGACGGCGGGGAAGTTCGACGGACGCTCCTTCCAGTCGGTTCTTCCGTTGCGCATGAGCGGCGACGAGCTTCTGATCTACCGGCGGACCTTCGGCAGCGTCGGACCGGCGGCCGTGGTGCGCTGGAACCCCCGTACCGACAAGGAGTCACCGTTCCTCCTCTTCCACCTCCCGGAGGACGAGGAGTCCGAGCTGAGCGACCCGGAACAGTCGGACATCATCGTCGAGAAGGACAGGGTCTTCTTCGCGAAGCGGGAACTGACCGCCGACGACAAGCACCCCAAGGACCCGGTGCTGGCAGCGATCGGAGTGGGGAGCGCCGGGGTCAGCCACTGAGCAAGAGCCGGGGCGGCAACGCGCGCGTGCCGCCCCTTTGTCCCGCTCCGGGCACTCCGTGGCGGGTCCCCCGCCGTGCGGCGTGGGCTCCGGATCGAATCCGCCGTTCAGGTCCTCCTTTTGTGTCAACGAGCTGTACGGCTGGCCTACTTGCCGCCGTTCCCCCTGGTCAGGGGATCGCGAAGGTACGTCCGTGAGGGCGGCGATTCCGTCAACCCAGCAGGCAGAAAGGCCCCGTTCCAGTGAGTTTCGGTCCTCCGCCGTCTCCCTACACCGCATCCACCCTGGAATCCGAGAACCGGAGGAAGCGCCGTCGGTTGCGGATCCTCGGTGCCGCGGCGGCCGCTGTCGCGGTGCTCTGCGCGGGAATCTGGGGACTTTCCCACACCCCCTCCGACCAGCGCCCGACGGCCTCCCGGCAAGATCCCGACGCCATCCGGGAGACGGTCGAGCGGCGCCCGGCGACGCCGGAAGGGGCGACAGCGGTCACGCGCCGCGCCAAGGGCGTCAAGGCGGGCCAGACCATCGAGGCCACGGGTACCTGGGCGACCGGCAAGGTCTTCGCGAAGACCCTGGGCAACCGCATCACCGGGTTCAAGATCGCGACCAACAAGGAAGCGTGGAAAATCGGCTTCCCCGGCGCTGTCTGCGCCGCCACCCCACACGTCACCGTGGACGGCCGTACCGCCGTGGCCTTCTCGGGCGAGGCGACCAGAACCGACCCGAGCGGTGGGGTCATGAGCGGCCCCTGCGACGAGATCGCCATGTTCGACATCGACACGGGCAAGCGGCTGTGGCACGTCAAGCTGCCCGAGAAGGAACTTGTGCCCGCCACCGTCACCATGACGCGCGGAAAGGTCATCGCCTCCTGGAAGGACGGCTCGGCGGCGTACGCCATGGCCGACGGGAAGCTGCTCTGGTCGCATGTGCCCGGGGCGGTCTGCGGGGACAGCGGGTACGCCGGGGGCAAGGCCCTCGTGCGCCTCGTCAAGTGCGGGAACGCGGACAACAGGCGGTTCCGGGTGGAGGGGACGAACCCCAGGACCGGGAAGTCACTGTGGACCTACCAGGTGGACCCCGGGGTCCAGGACGTCCGTCTGGTCTCCTCGTCCCCCGTCGTCATCGCCGTCGCGGCGGGCGCCCCCGAGATCACCGACCTCATCTCCCTCAGCGACCGGGGCACGGTCCGCGCCTCGCTCTCGGTGCCCGGCCAGAGGTACGTCACCAAGTGCGCCACGGACATCACGGGCCCGGTCGAGACCTGCGAGGCCGTGGTGGTCGGGGACCGGCAGCTGTACGTCGCCACCCAGGGGCGCGACTACGTCGCGGGGAGCGCCCACGGCCAGGTGGCCAACGAGATCGTCGCCTTCGACCTGGCCACCGGGAAGAGCGTCCGGAAGTTCGACGCCAAGGTCGGCCGCCCCATGTACCCCGTCCGGATGAGCGGGGACAGACTCATCGCCTACCGGTCTTCCGTCTCCAGATACGCGCCCAGCGCCGCCGTGAGCATCGACACCGCGTCGGGGAAGGAGACGCTGCTCCTGCTCTTCGGCACCGACGGCATGTCGTTCTTCGACTACCTGGACGTCCGCTACGAGCACGGCCGCATCTTCTTCGCCGCCACCACCATCGACGGGCCGGTGAACAAGGACGGCGAAGGGGAGAGCGAATGGCTCGCCGACGGGTTCGAGACCAGCGGCTGACCGCCCCAGGACCTCGGCCGAGCGCCTCCGTACAGCCTGGTACCCTGTGTAACGGCCGTTCGTGTACGCACCCCCGGACCCCGCCCCAGGCGCCGCAAGGATCGCCCAGGGATCTGGAGGCCGCGCCCAGCGGATCCCCGCCTCCCGAGTAACGGAAGCTCCCCCGAGACCAAGACCGGGGGCACTCGGTGGCCTCTTTCAGACTACGAGGAGTACGCGTGTCGCTCGACGCCGCTACGAAGAAGCAGATCATCACCGAGTTCGGTACCAAGGAGGGCGACACCGGCTCCCCCGAGGTCCAGGTCGCCATGCTCTCGCGCCGGATCTCGGACCTGACCGAGCACCTCAAGACCCACAAGCACGACCACCACTCCCGTCGTGGTCTGCTGATCCTGGTCGGTCAGCGTCGCCGCCTGCTGCAGTACCTGGCCAAGAAGGACATCCAGCGCTTCCGTGCGCTGGTCGACCGCCTGGGCATCCGCCGCGGTGCGGCGGGCGCCAAGTAAGACGCCGTGAAGGGAGCGGTTCCCATGACTTAGGGGGCCGCTCCCTTTGCTGTACGTACGGAAACGTGCGGAGTGTCGCTGCCCCTTTGTAGTGTGGTAGCACAACGCAATACGTACGACACACAACGTGGTACACCGACAGCGCACAGCGATGACGGCACGCCACACCCAACGAGGAGAAGCGCACCTCGCCGCCGCCGGTCCTCGGTAGTGGCCCCCGGGGGAAGTGAGCCCCGGGTGCTTCGATCGAAGACCGGCCCGCACCAGTGGAGCGCTTCTCCGACCACCGTCCCCCTGCCACACGGGCAGCCCGGGACAAAAGACGAAAAGTATCGGAGAAAACGCTAGTGGAGAACGAGACCCACTACGCCGAGGCCGTCATTGACAACGGTTCCTTCGGCACCCGCACCATCCGCTTCGAGACGGGCCGCCTGGCCAAGCAGGCCGCCGGCTCCGCCGTCGCGTACCTGGACGACGACACCATGGTGCTGTCGGCCACCACCGCCTCCAAGAAGCCCAAGGAAAATCTCGACTTCTTCCCCCTCACGGTGGACGTCGAGGAGCGGATGTACGCCGCCGGCAAGATCCCCGGCAGCTTCTTCCGCCGCGAGGGCCGTCCCTCCGAGGACGCGATCCTCACCTGTCGCCTGATCGACCGCCCGCTGCGCCCGTCCTTCAAGAAGGGCCTGCGCAACGAGATCCAGGTCGTCGCGACGATCATGGCGCTCAACCCCGACCACCTGTACGACGTCGTCGCGATCAACGCCGCGTCCGCGTCCACGCAGCTGGCCGGCCTGCCCTTCTCCGGCCCGATCGGCGGCGTCCGCGTCGCGCTGATCAACGGCCAGTGGGTCGCGTTCCCGACGCACACCGAGCTCGAGGACGCCGTCTTCGACATGGTCGTCGCGGGCCGCGCCCTGGAGGACGGCGACGTCGCGATCATGATGGTCGAGGCCGAGGCCACCGAGAAGACCATCCAGTTGGTCGCGGGCGGCGCCGAGGCGCCGACCGAGGAGGTCGTCGCCGCCGGTCTGGACGCCGCGAAGCCCTTCATCAAGGTGCTCTGCAAGGCTCAGGCCGACCTCGCCGCGAAGGCCGCCAAGCCGACCGGCGAGTTCCCGGTCTTCCTCGACTACCAGGACGACGTCCTGGAGGCCCTGACCGCCGCGGTCAAGAGCGAGCTCTCCCAGGCGCTCACCATCGCCGGAAAGCAGGACCGCGAGGCCGAGCTGGACCGCGTCAAGGAGATCGCCGCCGAGAAGCTGCTCCCGCAGTTCGAGGGTCGCGAGAAGGAGATCTCCGCCGCGTACCGCTCGCTGACCAAGTCCCTGGTGCGCGAGCGCGTCATCAAGGACAAGGTCCGCATCGACGGCCGAGGCGTCACGGACATCCGTACGCTCGCCGCCGAGGTCGAGGCCATCCCGCGTGTGCACGGCTCGGCGCTGTTCGAGCGTGGTGAGACCCAGATCCTGGGCGTCACCACCCTGAACATGCTCCGTATGGAGCAGCAGCTGGACACCCTCTCCCCGGTGACCCGCAAGCGCTACATGCACAACTACAACTTCCCGCCGTACTCCGTCGGCGAGACCGGCCGCGTCGGCTCCCCGAAGCGCCGCGAGATCGGCCACGGCGCGCTCGCCGAGCGCGCGATCGTGCCGGTCCTGCCGACGCGCGAGGAGTTCCCGTACGCGATCCGTCAGGTGTCCGAGGCCCTCGGCTCCAACGGATCGACGTCCATGGGCTCGGTCTGCGCCTCCACCATGTCGCTGCTGAACGCCGGTGTGCCGCTGAAGGCCCCCGTCGCCGGTATCGCCATGGGCCTGATCTCCCAGGAGATCAACGGCGAGACGCACTACGTCGCCCTCACCGACATCCTCGGTGCGGAGGACGCCTTCGGCGACATGGACTTCAAGGTCGCCGGCACCAAGGAGTTCGTGACCGCCCTCCAGCTCGACACCAAGCTGGACGGCATCCCGGCCTCCGTCCTGGCCGCGGCCCTCAAGCAGGCCCGCGACGCCCGCCTCCACATCCTCGACGTGATGATGGAAGCGATCGACACGCCGGACGAGATGTCCCCGAACGCCCCGCGGATCATCACCGTCAAGATCCCCGTGGACAAGATCGGTGAGGTCATCGGCCCCAAGGGCAAGATGATCAACCAGATCCAGGAGGACACCGGCGCCGAGATCACGATCGAGGACGACGGCACCATCTACATCGGTGCCCAGGTCGGCTCGCAGGCCGAGGCCGCCCGCGCCACGATCAACGGCATCGCCAACCCGACCATGCCGGAGGTCGGCGAGCGCTACCTGGGCACGGTCGTCAAGACGACCACCTTCGGTGCGTTCGTGTCGCTGCTCCCGGGCAAGGACGGTCTGCTGCACATCTCGCAGATCCGCAAGCTCGCCGGCGGCAAGCGCGTGGAGAACGTCGAGGACGTGCTCGGTGTGGGCGCCAAGGTCCAGGTCGAGATCGCCGAGATCGACTCCCGCGGCAAGCTCTCCCTCATCCCCGTGGTCGAGGGCGAAGGCGACGACGAGAAGAAGGACGACACCGACAAGTGACGTCTCGTAGCTCCACGGCGACGGCCCGCACCTCCTCGGAGGCGCGGGCCGTCGCCCGTACCCAAACCCTCGTCAAGGGCGTCAACGGCATCGGTACGGTCCGCAAGACCACCCTCCCGGGCGGCCTGCGCATCGTCACCGAGACGCTGCCCTCGGTACGCTCGGCGACCTTCGGGATCTGGGCCCACGTCGGTTCCCGCGACGAGACGCCCACGCTGAACGGCGCGACGCACTACCTGGAGCACCTGCTCTTCAAAGGCACGCACAAGCGCAGCGCCCTGGACATCTCGTCGGCCCTCGACGCGGTCGGCGGCGAGATGAACGCGTTCACGGCGAAGGAGTACACGTGCTACTACGCGCGCGTGCTCGACACCGATCTGCCGCTCGCCATCGACGTGGTCTGCGACATGCTGACCGGCTCGCTCATCCTCGAAGAGGACGTCAACGTCGAGCGCGGCGCGATCCTCGAAGAGATCGCGATGACCGAGGACGACCCGGGCGACTGTGTGCACGACCTGTTCGCGCACACGATGCTCGGCGACACCCCGCTCGGCCGCCCGGTCCTCGGCACGGTCGACACGGTCAACGCCCTCACCGCGGACCGCATCCGCCGCTTCTACAAGAAGCACTACGACCCGACCCACCTCGTGGTCGCGTGCGCGGGCAACGTCGACCACAACAAGGTCGTACGACAGGTCCGCGCCGCCTTCGAGAAGGCGGGCGCCCTGAAGCAGCCGGACGCCACCCCGATCGCCCCGCGCGACGGCCGCCGCGCCATCCGCACCGCGGGCCGCGTCGAGCTGCTCGGCCGCAAGACCGAGCAGGCCCATGTCGTCCTCGGCATGCCGGGTCTCGCCCGCACCGACGAGCGCCGCTGGGCCCTTGGCGTACTGAACACGGCGCTCGGCGGCGGCATGTCCTCGCGCCTGTTCCAGGAGGTCCGCGAGAAGCGCGGCCTGGCCTACAGCGTGTACTCGTACACCTCGGGTTTCGCCGACTGCGGCCTGTTCGGCGTGTACGCGGGCTGCCGCCCGAGCCAGGTCCACGACGTGCTGAAGATCTGCCGGGACGAACTCGACCACGTCGCCGAGCACGGCCTGTCCGACGACGAGATCGCCCGCGCCATCGGCCAGCTCAAGGGCTCCACGGTCCTCGGCCTGGAGGACACCGGTGCGTTGATGAACCGTATCGGCAAGAGTGAGCTGTGCTGGGGCGAGCAGATGTCCGTCGACGACATGCTGGCCCGGATCACCGAGGTCACCCCGGACGATGTCCGTTCGGTCGCCCGCGACATCCTGGGACAGCGGCCCTCGCTGTCGGTCATCGGCCCGCTCAAGGACAAGCAGGCGTCCCGTCTGCACGAAGCGGTCGCGTAAGTCCTCGACTAAGGAATCAAGAACATGAGCAAGTTGCGCGTGGCGGTCCTCGGTGTCAAGGGCCGCATCGGATCCGAGGCGGTACGAGCCGTCGAGGCAGCCGAGGACATGGAACTGGTGGCCGCCCTCGGCCGAGGCGACAAACTGGAGACGCTGGCCGACACCGGCGCCCAGGTCGCCGTCGAACTGACCACGCCGGCCTCGGTGATGGGCAACCTCGACTTCTGCGTACGCCACGGCATCCACGCCGTGGTCGGTACGACGGGCTGGACCGACGACCGCCTCGCGCAGCTGAAGGGCTGGCTGGCCCAGTCGCCGGAGACGGGTGTGCTCATCGCGCCCAACTTCTCCATCGGGGCCGTGCTGACCATGAAGTTTGCGCAGCTCGCGGCGCCGTACTTCGAGTCCGTCGAGGTCGTCGAGCTGCACCACCCGAACAAGGTGGACGCCCCCAGCGGCACGGCCACGCGCACCGCCCAGCTCATCGCCGAGGCCCGCCGCAAGGCGGGCAGCGCTCCGCAGCCCGACGCCACGGTGACGGCCCTGGACGGTGCCCGCGGTGCGAACGTCGACGGTGTCCCGGTGCACGCGGTCCGCCTGCGCGGCCTGCTCGCGCACCAGGAAGTGCTGCTCGGCGCCGAGGGCGAGACCCTCACCGTCCGCCACGACTCGCTGCACCACAGCAGCTTCATGCCGGGCATCCTGCTCGGCGCCCGCCGTGTCGTCACCACTCCCGGCCTCACGTTCGGCCTGGAGCACTTCCTGGACCTGAACTGACGGACATGCGCGCCAAAATCACGTACGCCGTCACGGCCGCCGTCCTGGTCGTCTACTTCGTCCTGGTCGGCAGCCGCGGTGTGCTCCTGATCCAGAACGGCACCCTGGTCACCGTCACCTTCGGTGTCGCGGTGCTGATCCTGCCGGTCATCGGTGTCTGGTTCCTCTGGAAGAACACGCAGTTCGTCCGGAAGGCCAACGCGCTCGCCGCCGAGCTCGACGCCGAGGGCGGCCTGCCCGTCGACGAGCTGAGGCGCACGCCGGGCGGCCGCATCGACCGGGACTCGGCCGACGAGGTCTTCGCCCGCCGCAAGGCCGAGACCGAGGACGCCCCGGGCGACTGGCGCAGCTGGTTCCGTCTCGCCGTCGCCTACCACGACGCCCGCGACACCCCGCGGGCCCGCAAGGCGATGCAGCGCGCCATCGCGCTCCACGAGGGAAGGCCGGTCGAGGCCTGAGCCCTTTCGACCCCGGAACGCGTCGGGGGCCGGCCCGCGAGTGCGGACCGGCCCCTCAAACACACGTTCGCCTCGGCTCAGCTCCGCCCGTACTCCGACGCCCAGGCCTCGACCGCGTCGGCCGCCCGGTCGAAGGCCGCCGCACGCGCCAGGAAGTCGGCGCCGTGCGTGGTCAGCAGCGACGGCTGGTCCTCGGGGGCACGATCCCCACGTACGAGGATCAGCGCCTGCCCCTGAACCGTGCGCGGCAGCCCGAGCCAGCGCACCGGCTGCTGAACCGTGCGCACCGCGACGACCTGCTCCCACGGCGTGGTGCCCGTACGCAGGAAGCCGACCCGGCGCACTCCGCGCGCGCTCACCCAGACGCCCATGCGCAGCATCCGCAGCGCGCAGGCGATCACGACGGCCGCGATCCCCAGGACCGCTCCGGCGCCTGAGGCGGTGCCGGTGAGCGCGATGACGACCGCCGCGGCGAGCACGTACGACGCGAGCAGGAGCAGAAGTGCGGCCATGCCCACCCGCCAGGGACCTGGCCGGTACGGGCGCCGCCAGCGGTCGCGGTCGTCGTAGGGCAGCGGGAGGTCGTCCGCCGCCTCGTCAAACGTGCGGTCGGCCGTCAGGAAGGGCAGGGGCACGACTCATCCTCACTCAATTCCATTCATGGGCTGTGCCCGGTGAGGTTATCGAGCCGTGTCCTTGCTCACCACCCTTGGGGGGCCATGGGGGTGCCTCCCCGCGCCACTCGGGCGGTGGACGGGCGTCAGTGCCCCCGGGACGCCTCGGAATGCTGCGTCGTCGCAGGTGACTGGTCGAGTGACAGCGAAGGCATCCCGACGACCAGCGCGCCCACGAGCCCGGCGATCACGGTGAGTCCCAGGAGCCAGCGCCCGGCCGTCTGACCGGCGGACGCCCGCTGGCGGGGCGGCGGGGTGACATTGCTGCGGAACTTGTCGGCTTCGGCGATGAAGGCGAACGGAACGGGCTCGCGCCGACGGAACATGGGGTGTGCTTCTCCTCTGGAGGCTCGAACGGATCACTGTCACCCATACAGACGAACGAACGCCCCAAGAGGTGCCCAGTTTCGCCGAATTCGCAGAAGTTCGGCGAGGAATGTCGCGGCACGGCACCGAACGCCCCGTTGTCAGTGCCGGGCCGTAGAGTGGGCGCCGCCCGAGAGATGTGATGGGAAGGACCCTCCAAGCCGTGACCGACACCCCCGCCGACGACCTCAAGCCCAGCTTCCGCAGCGACGTCACCGTCGAGTTGGTGAAGCACAGCGCGGCCGACTCGGACGTGCTGTGGGCCGCCCGCGTCTCCACCGCCGGCGAGCAGTCCCTGGACGAGCTGAAGAAGGACCCGGAGCGCTCGAAGGGCCTGATCAACTACCTGATGCGGGACCGGCACGGCAGCCCCTTCGAGCACAACTCGATGACGTTCTTCATCAGCGCCCCCATCTTCGTGTTCCGCGAGTTCATGCGACACCGGGTGGGCTGGTCGTACAACGAGGAGTCGGGCCGGTACAGGGAGCTCGAGCCGGTCTTCTACGTCCCGGGGGAGTCCCGCAAGCTGGTCCAGGAGGGCCGCCCCGGCAAGTACGTCTTCGTCGAGGGCACCCAGGCACAGCAGGAGCTCACGGGCCGCGTCATGGAGGACTCGTACCGTCAGGCGTACGAGGCCTACCAGGAGATGCTCGCCGCCGGCGTCGCCCGCGAGGTCGCCCGCGCGGTCCTCCCCGTCGGCCTCTTCTCCTCGATGTACGCCACGTGCAACGCCCGCTCGCTGATGCACTTCCTCGGCCTGCGCACCCAGCACGAGCTGGCCAAGGTGCCGTCCTTCCCGCAGCGGGAGATCGAGATGGTCGGCGAGAAGATGGAGGCGGAGTGGGCCAAGCTCATGCCGCTGACGTACGCGGCCTTCAACACGAACGGGCGCGTGGCGCCGTAACGCACCCAGACCGCTCTGCACGCGCCTCAGTCCCCGTGTCGGGCACAGATGTGCGGCCAGCCCGGCGAAGTGTCCGTATTGCGGCATTTCGGGAAGTTCATCTAGCCTGATCAAACGGACCCGGCACTGCTTGAACCCCCGAGCAGGCAGTGCCGGGCTCCGCATTTGTCACGACTTGTCGCGTCCCCCGAGGGCAGACCCCATGTTGAGCAGCGAGTAGCGTGTTACCCATGGCTCCGACCTCCACTCCGCAGACCCCCTTCGGGCGGGTCCTCACCGCCATGGTCACGCCCTTCGCGGCGGACGGCGCACTCGACCTCGACGGCGCGCAGCGGCTCGCTGCCCACCTGGTGGACGCAGGCAACGACGGCCTGATCATCAACGGCACCACCGGCGAGTCCCCGACCACCAGCAACGCGGAGAAATCGGATCTCGTACGAGCCGTCCTGGAGGCGGTCGGCGACCGAGCCCACATCGTCGCCGGCGTCGGCACGAACGACACGCACCACAGCATCGAGCTGGCGCGCGCGGCAGAGAAGGCCGGCGCGCACGGCCTGCTGACCGTCACGCCGTACTACAACAAGCCCCCGCAGGAGGGCCTGTACCGGCACTTCACGGCGATCGCCGACGCGACCGAGCTGCCGGTGATGCTCTACGACATCCCCGGCCGCAGCGGCGTACCGATCAGCACCGAGACGATGGTCCGGCTCGCCGAGCACCCGCGGATCGTCGCCAACAAGGACGCCAAGGGCGACCTGGGCCGCGCGAGCTGGGCGATCGCCCGCTCGGGTCTGGCCTGGTACTCCGGCGACGACATGCTGAACCTCCCGCTGCTGTCCGTGGGTGCCGTCGGCTTCGTCTCGGTGGTCGGCCACGTGGTCACGCCCGAGCTGCGCGCGATGGCGGAGGCGTACATCGGCGGGGACGTCCAGAAGGCGCTGGAGATCCACCAGAAGCTGCTGCCGGTGTTCACCGGTATGTTCCGCACCCAGGGCGTCATGACCACCAAGGCCGCCCTCGCCCTCCAGGGCCTGCCCGCCGGACCGCTGCGCGCCCCCATGGTCGAGCTCTCGCCCGAGGAGACCGCTCAGCTCAAGATCGATCTTGCCGCCGGCGGGGTACAGCTCTAACACCAGACTTCACAACTGAATACGCAGGGCTCACGTGCCTGCACCCCACACCAACAACTGCTTTTGCACGAACGTCATGCGCGCCACGTGCCTTACCGGTACGTGGCGCGCATGGTGAGGAGAGTCTTTTGAGTCATCCGCATCCTGAACTCGGCCCGCCGCCGAAGCTCCCCAAGGGCGGCCTTCGGGTCACCCCGCTGGGCGGTCTCGGCGAAATCGGCCGCAACATGACCGTCTTCGAGTACGGCGGTCGCCTGCTGATCGTCGACTGCGGAGTGCTCTTCCCCGAGGAGGAGCAGCCCGGAATCGACCTGATCCTGCCGGACTTCACGTCCATCAGGGACCGCCTCGACGACATCGAGGGCATCGTCCTCACCCATGGCCACGAGGACCACATCGGCGGCGTCCCGTTCCTCCTCCGGGAGAAGCCGGACATCCCGCTGATCGGCTCCAAGCTGACCCTCGCACTCATCGAGGCGAAGCTCCAGGAGCACCGCATCCGTCCGTACACCCTTGAGGTGGCGGAGGGGAACCGCGAGCGCATCGGCCCGTTCGACTGCGAGTTCGTCGCCGTCAACCACTCCATTCCGGACGCCTTGGCGGTCGCCATCCGCACTCCGGCCGGCATGGTCGTCCACACGGGCGACTTCAAGATGGACCAGCTCCCGCTGGACAACCGTCTGACGGACCTCCACGCGTTCGCGCGGCTGAGTGAGGAGGGCATCGACCTCCTCCTCTCGGACTCGACGAACGCGGAGGTCCCGGGTTTCGTCCCGCCCGAGCGCGACATCTCGAACGTGCTGCGCAACGTCTTCGCGGGCGCCCGCAAGCGGATCATCGTGGCGAGCTTCGCCAGCCACGTCCACCGCATCCAGCAGATCCTGGACGCGGCGCACGAGTACGGCCGCCGGGTCGCCTTCGTCGGACGCTCGATGGTCCGCAACATGGGCATCGCCCGGGACCTGGGCTATCTGAAGGTTCCGCCGGGCCTGGTCGTGGACGTCAAGACGCTGGACGACCTCCCGGAGCACGAGATCGTGCTGGTCTGCACGGGCTCGCAGGGCGAGCCGATGGCGGCTCTGTCACGCATGGCCAACCGGGACCATCAGATCCGCATCGTCCAGGGCGACACGGTCATCCTCGCGTCGTCGCTCATCCCCGGTAACGAGAACGCGGTCTACCGCGTGATCAACGGCCTGACCCGCTGGGGCGCGCACGTCGTCCACAAGGGCAACGCCAAGGTGCACGTCTCGGGCCACGCCTCGGCCGGCGAGCTGTTGTACTTCTACAACATCTGCAAGCCACGCAACCTCATGCCGGTCCACGGCGAATGGCGCCATCTGCGGGCCAACGCCGAGCTGGGCGCTCTCACCGGCGTCCCGCACGACCGCATCGTGATCGCCGAGGACGGCGTCGTCGTCGACCTGGTCGAGGGCAAGGCCAAGATCACCGGCAAGGTCCAGGCGGGATACGTGTACGTCGACGGCCTCTCGGTCGGCGACGTCGGCGAGCCCGCGCTCAAGGACCGCAAGATCCTCGGCGACGAGGGGATCATCTCGGTCTTCCTGGTCGTGGACGCGTCCACCGGAAAGATCACTGGTGGTCCCCACATCCAGGCCCGTGGCTCCGGCATCGACGACTCCGCGTTCGGCGACGTCATCCCGAAGATCGCCGAAGTGCTGGAGAGGTCCGCTCAGGACGGGGTCATGGAGCCCCACCAGCTGCAGCAACTCATCCGCCGCACACTGGGCAAGTGGGTCTCGGACACCTACCGGCGCCGGCCGATGATCCTGCCGGTCGTGGTCGAGGTCTGACCCTCGTACGACCGCTCGTACGCGTGAACCCGGAGCGGGGCTCCTCGATTTGCATCGGGGCGCCCCGCTCCAGTACGTTTACGGCTCCGCCCGAGGGGGAACCCGATGCGACTGTGCGTCAGGAACCCCGAGCGGGACGGAAAATCCGACTCAGAACCTCTGATAAAGTCGGAGCCGCCGGAAAGGGAATCGCGAAAGCGAGAACCTGGAAAGCACCGAGGAAATCAGACCGGAAAACAGTCTGATAGAATCGGAACCGCCGGAAAGGGAAACGCGAAAGCGGAAACCTGGAAAGCGCCGAGGAAATCGGATCGGAAAACGGTCTGATAGAGTCGGAAACGCAAGACCGAAGGGAAGCGCCCGGAGGAAAGCCTGAGAGAGTCTCTCGGGTGAGTACAAAGGAAGCGTCCGTTCCTTGAGAACTCAACAGCGTGCCAAAAATCAACGCCAGATATGTTGATACCCCGTCTCCGGCCGATCGGCTGGGACGAGGTTCCTTTGAAAAAGTCCTGCCGACGTTGTTCGGTAGGCGCACAGCGAGGACGCTGTGAACGGCTGGGCTTATTCCGCCCGGCTGTTCCGCTCTCGTGGTGTCGTCCCGATTACGGGAAAACATTCACGGAGAGTTTGATCCTGGCTCAGGACGAACGCTGGCGGCGTGCTTAACACATGCAAGTCGAACGATGAAGCCCTTCGGGGTGGATTAGTGGCGAACGGGTGAGTAACACGTGGGCAATCTGCCCTGCACTCTGGGACAAGCCCTGGAAACGGGGTCTAATACCGGATAATACTCTCGCAGGCATCTGTGAGGGTTAAAAGCTCCGGCGGTGCAGGATGAGCCCGCGGCCTATCAGCTTGTTGGTGAGGTAGTGGCTCACCAAGGCGACGACGGGTAGCCGGCCTGAGAGGGCGACCGGCCACACTGGGACTGAGACACGGCCCAGACTCCTACGGGAGGCAGCAGTGGGGAATATTGCACAATGGGCGAAAGCCTGATGCAGCGACGCCGCGTGAGGGATGACGGCCTTCGGGTTGTAAACCTCTTTCAGCAGGGAAGAAGCGAAAGTGACGGTACCTGCAGAAGAAGCGCCGGCTAACTACGTGCCAGCAGCCGCGGTAATACGTAGGGCGCAAGCGTTGTCCGGAATTATTGGGCGTAAAGAGCTCGTAGGCGGCTTGTCACGTCGGGTGTGAAAGCCCGGGGCTTAACCCCGGGTCTGCATTCGATACGGGCTAGCTAGAGTGTGGTAGGGGAGATCGGAATTCCTGGTGTAGCGGTGAAATGCGCAGATATCAGGAGGAACACCGGTGGCGAAGGCGGATCTCTGGGCCATTACTGACGCTGAGGAGCGAAAGCGTGGGGAGCGAACAGGATTAGATACCCTGGTAGTCCACGCCGTAAACGGTGGGAACTAGGTGTTGGCGACATTCCACGTCGTCGGTGCCGCAGCTAACGCATTAAGTTCCCCGCCTGGGGAGTACGGCCGCAAGGCTAAAACTCAAAGGAATTGACGGGGGCCCGCACAAGCAGCGGAGCATGTGGCTTAATTCGACGCAACGCGAAGAACCTTACCAAGGCTTGACATACACCGGAAAGCATTAGAGATAGTGCCCCCCTTGTGGTCGGTGTACAGGTGGTGCATGGCTGTCGTCAGCTCGTGTCGTGAGATGTTGGGTTAAGTCCCGCAACGAGCGCAACCCTTGTTCTGTGTTGCCAGCATGCCCTTCGGGGTGATGGGGACTCACAGGAGACCGCCGGGGTCAACTCGGAGGAAGGTGGGGACGACGTCAAGTCATCATGCCCCTTATGTCTTGGGCTGCACACGTGCTACAATGGCCGATACAATGAGCTGCGATACCGCAAGGTGGAGCGAATCTCAAAAAGTCGGTCTCAGTTCGGATTGGGGTCTGCAACTCGACCCCATGAAGTTGGAGTTGCTAGTAATCGCAGATCAGCATTGCTGCGGTGAATACGTTCCCGGGCCTTGTACACACCGCCCGTCACGTCACGAAAGTCGGTAACACCCGAAGCCGGTGGCCCAACCCCTTGTGGGAGGGAGCTGTCGAAGGTGGGACTGGCGATTGGGACGAAGTCGTAACAAGGTAGCCGTACCGGAAGGTGCGGCTGGATCACCTCCTTTCTAAGGAGCACTTCTTACCGATCCCTTCGGGGTGAGGTCAGAGGCCAGTACATCAGCGACTGTCTGATGCTGGTTGCTCAAGGGTGGAACGTTGATTATTCGGCACACTCGACCTGCTCAGGTTGGCAAGTACTGCTTCGGCGTGGAAAGCGAACATGGGAGGGCGAGGGTGTCGGGCACGCTGTTGGGTGTCTGAGGGTACGGCCGATCATGGCTGCCTTCAGTGCCGGCCCCGGTAAAGATCTGCTTCGGCGGGTTGTGACGGGTGGTTGGTCGTTGTTTGAGAACTGCACAGTGGACGCGAGCATCTGTGGCCAAGTTTTTAAGGGCGCACGGTGGATGCCTTGGCACCAGGAACCGATGAAGGACGTGGGAGGCCACGATAGTCCCCGGGGAGCCGTCAACCAGGCTTTGATCCGGGGGTTTCCGAATGGGGAAACCCGGCAGTCGTCATGGGCTGTCACCCATACCTGAACACATAGGGTATGTGGAGGGAACGCGGGGAAGTGAAACATCTCAGTACCCGCAGGAAGAGAAAACAACCGTGATTCCGGGAGTAGTGGCGAGCGAAACTGGATGAGGCCAAACCGTATGCGTGTGAGACCCGGCAGGGGTTGCGTATACGGGGTTGTGGGATCTCTCTTTTACGGTCTGCCGGCCGTGAGACGAGTCAGAAACCGTTGATGTAGGCGAAGGACATGCGAAAGGTCCGGCGTAGAGGGTAAGACCCCCGTAGTCGAAACATCAGCGGCTCGTTTGAGAGACACCCAAGTAGCACGGGGCCCGAGAAATCCCGTGTGAATCTGGCGGGACCACCCGCTAAGCCTAAATATTCCCTGGTGACCGATAGCGGATAGTACCGTGAGGGAATGGTGAAAAGTACCGCGGGAGCGGAGTGAAATAGTACCTGAAACCGTGTGCCTACAAGCCGTGGGAGCGTCGCGCATCGAGTTTACTCGGTGCGTCGTGACTGCGTGCCTTTTGAAGAATGAGCCTGCGAGTTTGCGGTGTGTTGCGAGGTTAACCCGTGTGGGGAAGCCGTAGCGAAAGCGAGTCCGAATAGGGCGATTTAGTAGCGCGCTCAAGACCCGAAGCGGAGTGATCTAGCCATGGGCAGGTTGAAGCGGAGGTAAGACTTCGTGGAGGACCGAACCCACCAGGGTTGAAAACCTGGGGGATGACCTGTGGTTAGGGGTGAAAGGCCAATCAAACTCCGTGATAGCTGGTTCTCCCCGAAATGCATTTAGGTGCAGCGTCGTGTGTTTCTTGCCGGAGGTAGAGCACTGGATAGGCGATGGGCCCTACCGGGTTACTGACCTTAGCCAAACTCCGAATGCCGGTAAGTGAGAGCGCGGCAGTGAGACTGTGGGGGATAAGCTCCATGGTCGAGAGGGAAACAGCCCAGAGCATCGACTAAGGCCCCTAAGCGTACGCTAAGTGGGAAAGGATGTGGAGTCGCACAGACAACCAGGAGGTTGGCTTAGAAGCAGCCACCCTTGAAAGAGTGCGTAATAGCTCACTGGTCTAGTGATTCCGCGCCGACAATGTAGCGGGGCTCAAGCGTACCGCCGAAGTCGTGTCATTGCAGCGTATAGCCCCAACGGGTGCTGTGATGGGTAGGGGAGCGTCGTGTGCCGGGTGAAGCCGCGCCGGAAGGCAGTGGTGGACGGTTCACGAGTGAGAATGCAGGCATGAGTAGCGATACACACGTGAGAAACGTGTGCGCCGATTGACTAAGGGTTCCTGGGTCAAGCTGATCTGCCCAGGGTAAGTCGGGACCTAAGGCGAGGCCGACAGGCGTAGTCGATGGATAACCGGTTGATATTCCGGTACCCGCTGTGAAGCGTCAAACATCGAGCCCATTAATGCTAAGGCCGTGAAGCCGCCCTGGAGCCTTCGGGCAAAGGGGAGTGGTGGAGCCGCTGACCCAAGGTGGTAGTAGGTGAGTGATGGGGTGACGCAGGAAGGTAGTCCATCCCGGGCGGTGGTTGTCCCGGGGTAAGGGTGTAGGCCGTGCGATAGGTAAATCCGTCGCGCATTAAGGCTGAGACCTGATGCCGAGCCGATTGTGGTGAAGTGGATGATCCTATGCTGTCGAGAAAAGCCTCTAGCGAGTTTCATGGCGGCCCGTACCCTAAACCGACTCAGGTGGTCAGGTAGAGAATACCGAGGCGTTCGGGTGAACTATGGTTAAGGAACTCGGCAAAATGCCCCCGTAACTTCGGGAGAAGGGGGGCCATCACTGGTGATCCAATTTACTTGGTGAGCTGGGGGTGGCCGCAGAGACCAGCGAGAAGCGACTGTTTACTAAAAACACAGGTCCGTGCGAAGCCGTAAGGCGATGTATACGGACTGACGCCTGCCCGGTGCTGGAACGTTAAGGGGACCGGTTAGTCAAACTTCGGTTTGGCGAAGCTGAGAACTTAAGCGCCAGTAAACGGCGGTGGTAACTATAACCATCCTAAGGTAGCGAAATTCCTTGTCGGGTAAGTTCCGACCTGCACGAATGGCGTAACGACTTCTCGACTGTCTCAACCATAGGCCCGGTGAAATTGCACTACGAGTAAAGATGCTCGTTTCGCGCAGCAGGACGGAAAGACCCCGGGACCTTTACTACAGTTTGATATTGGTGTTCGGTTCGGCTTGTGTAGGATAGCTGGGAGACTTTGAAGCCCGCACGCCAGTGTGGGTGGAGTCGTCGTTGAAATACCAGTCTGGTCGTGCTGGATGTCTAACCTGGGTCCGTGATCCGGATCAGGGACAGTGTCTGATGGGTAGTTTAACTGGGGCGGTTGCCTCCTAAAGAGTAACGGAGGCGCCCAAAGGTTCCCTCAGCCTGGTTGGCAATCAGGTGTTGAGTGTAAGTGCACAAGGGAGCTTGACTGTGAGACCGACGGGTCGAGCAGGGACGAAAGTCGGGACTAGTGATCCGGCGGTGGCTTGTGGAAGCGCCGTCGCTCAACGGATAAAAGGTACCCCGGGGATAACAGGCTGATCTTCCCCAAGAGTCCATATCGACGGGATGGTTTGGCACCTCGATGTCGGCTCGTCGCATCCTGGGGCTGGAGTCGGTCCCAAGGGTTGGGCTGTTCGCCCATTAAAGCGGTACGCGAGCTGGGTTTAGAACGTCGTGAGACAGTTCGGTCCCTATCCGCTGCGCGCGCAGGAATATTGAGAAGGGCTGTCCCTAGTACGAGAGGACCGGGACGGACGAACCTCTGGTGTGCCAGTTGTCCTGCCAAGGGCATGGCTGGTTGGCTACGTTCGGGAGGGATAACCGCTGAAAGCATCTAAGCGGGAAGCCTGCTTCGAGATGAGTATTCCCACCTCCTTGAGAGGGTAAGGCTCCCAGTAGACGACTGGGTTGATAGGCCAGATCTGGAAGGCGGGTAACCGCTGGAGGTGACTGGTACTAATAGGCCGAGGGCTTGTCCTCAGTTGCTCGCGTCCACTGTGTTGGTTCTGAAACCACGAACAACCCCATTCCATGGTCACGGGATGGTGCGGTTGACAGTTTCATAGTGTTTCGGTGGTCATAGCGTGAGGGAAACGCCCGGTTACATTCCGAACCCGGAAGCTAAGCCTTACAGCGCCGATGGTACTGCAGGGGGGACCCTGTGGGAGAGTAGGACGCCGCCGAACAAATTTTAGAAGAGCTGGTCCCTGAACTTCGGTTCAGGGACCAGCTCTTTTTTGTTGTGTGTCACTTGCAGTTCACGTTGCGCGGCGAGCATCCGCATCATGGGTACCGTTGGAATGCTCAAGGCCGCCGGCGCAGGAGCCGGTGACGAGGTCATCGTCCCGGCCTTCGGGAACGTCGAAGTCGCCGAGGCCGTGACCCTGGCCGGTGCGACGCCCGTCTTCGCGGACATAGACCCGGCCACGTACTGCCTGGACCCCGCGGCGGTCGAGGCCGCCGTGACCTCGGGGACCGTGGCCGTCATCGCCGTACACCGCTTCGGCCGGCCGGCCGACATCGCTCGGCTGCACGGTGTCGGACAGCGGCACGGCCTTCTCGTGCTCGAGCAGGGCGAGTCCGAGGCGCCGTACGACGAGATCGCGCAGCGCAGGGAGCGGGCCGCCTATCTCGATGCCCGGTTGAACGGGGTGTGGACGCCGGACGGCGGTGACGGGCACACCTATCAGCATTACGTCGTGCGCGTGCCCGGGAACGGGCGCCCGGACCGCGACGCATTCGCGCGGGCCGTGCGGTCCAAGGGAGTTGACTGCCGGGTGCCGGTGAAGACGCCCGTACACCGCATGCCCGCCTTCCGTCGGGACGTGTGCCTGCCGGAGACCGAGCGGGCCGCGGACGAGACATTGGCGCTGCCCGTGGACGTGTCGCTGACAAAGCGCGAGATGCAGCGGATCGTCTCCGCGTGCAATGCGCTCGGCGGACTCCTTCAGCCTGCCTTCTGACCCAACAGGTGTGTTGGGAGCACGCTTCTGTTCGGGGTATGATCTATTCCGTTGCCGCGAGGGAAACCTCGAGAAGGCGACTGGCCCCCATAGCTCAGTCGGCAGAGCGTCTCCATGGTAAGGAGAAGGTCAACGGTTCGATTCCGTTTGGGGGCTCCACAGCAGAAAAGGCCTCGCCCTTCCGGGCGGGGCCTTTTTCGTGCCCTGGGGCGGGCCTTCAGTCCTTCTGCAGGCCCGCCACACGCATCGCGAGAATGGCCATGTCGTCCGACGGGGCGTCCGAGGCGAAGCGTTCGACCGCACGCATGATGCGGGCCGCCACCGCGCCCGCTGTCAGGCCCGTGCACGTGGTGAGGACGTCCGTCAGTCCGTCGTCGCCCAACATGCGGGTGCCCTCGCGGCGTTCGGTGACTCCGTCCGTGACGCACAGCAGGACGTCACCCGGATCGAGCGTCACCGTCTGCTCGTACAGCTCCAGGTCCTCCATGACGCCGAGGAGCGGCTGCGGTTCGGCGGCCGGTTCGACCGTGCCGTCCTGGCGCAGGCGGAGCGGGAGCGGGTGGCCGGCGCAGACCACCTTGAGGAGGGCGCTGCCGTCCTCCTGAGGCCACAACTCCCCGTACAGGAGCGTCAGGAAGCGGCTGCGGGCGCCCTCGTCGAGGATCGCGGAGTTGAGGCGCTCCAGCACCGCCGGGCCGCTGAGGCCCTCGCGGGCCAGGAGACGCAGGGCGTGCCGGGCCAGGCCGGTGACCGCCGCCGCGTTCGGGCCCGTACCGCAGACGTCGCCGATGGCGAAGCCGTACGCACCGTCGCGGATCGGGAAGAGGTCGTAGAAGTCGCCGCCGACCTCGTTGCCCTCGCCGGCCGCGCGGTAGATGACCTCGACCTCGACGCCCTCGATGTGCGGGAGATCCGGCGGCAGGAGGCTGCGCTGGAGGGACTGGCTGATGGCCGTGCGCTCCGAGTACAGGCGAGCGTTGTCCAGGGCCAGGGCGGCCCGGCGGCTCAAGTCCTCGGCCAGCTCCAGGATCTCCTGGCGGAAGTGTTCGTCCGACGGCTTGCCCAGCGTCAGCATGCCGATGACGCGGTTGCGCGCCACCAGGGGGAGGACGACCGTCTCGCCGCCCACCGCGGACGCCGTCGCCAGGGTCGTACCGATGCCGGAGCTCACCGTCGCGGGCTCGCCCAGGCCCAGGCTGCGCATGGACGTCCGCAGGGCCGCCTCGTGAGCCGCCTGTGCCGGGGCCGACCAGACGCGGGCGCCCGGCGTCGGAATCGGCTCCGGCGGGGGGATCTTCGACAGGAGTGCCTTGACGCCGTCGATGCGGTCCTCGTCCTCGTGGAGAACGTAGGAGAGGTACGGCTCCGAGGCCTGGTCGGCGATCGTGTAGACGGCGCACCAGGTGGCGAGGGTCGGGATGGTCATCTGGGCCATCAGAGCCAGGGTCTGGTCGCGGTCCAGGGTGCCCGCCAGGAGGTCCGAGGCCTCCACCAGGAAGCTCAGGGAACCGCGGCGCAGGCGCTCCAGCTCGCCGAGCCGGGCGGACTCCACAGCGAGCGCGATGCGGTCGGCGGCGAACTGGAGGCGCAGGGCCTCCTCGTTGGAGTACCGGGACGGGGACTCGGCCGCGACGCCGAGCGAACCGGTGAGGCGGCCCTCGACCTTCAGCGGGACCGTGACGACCGAACGCATGCCCGTGCCGCTGAGCAGGGGGACCGCGCCGGGGACGGCGGTGAGGTCGTCATGGACGGCCGGCATGCGGGCCGACCCGTAGCGGCCGGGGCCCGCGTCGACCGGGACACGGGCGAAGCGCTGGCGGGCCGAGGGGAGGCCCGTCGAGGCTCGTACCTCCAGCTCCGTCTCGTCGTCGGTGGCCAGGAGCAGGAACGCCGAGTCGGCGTCGAGCATGTCGCGGGCGCGCTCCACCGTGCGCTGGAGCAGGCCGTCGAGGTCGTCGGGGGCCGGGGAGCCGATGAAGACCTCGAACGGGTCCAGGGCCTGGCCCTCGGCGCTGTTCGTCGCGTCGGGGGACTGTCCGCGCAACGGGGTCTGGAGGACGGCGCGTTCGTGTTCGCGTACCAGGAGGCAGACCGTGGACGGTTCGCCGCCGGTGTCCCGCACCCGGAGGTGGGAGGCGTACACGGGGATCACGCGGCCGCTCGCGCCGCGGACGCCGTAACTGCCCTCCCAGCGCGACAGCTGGAGGGCCTCGACGATGCCGGTGCTGGTGCCCGGGGTGTGGGGCCAGGCCGCAAGGTCGGTGAGGGGCTTGCCGATGACCAGCTCGGCCGCGTACCCGAAGAGCTCCTCCGCGTCCTCGTTCCACGCGTTGATGGCGCCCGCTCGGTCGATCTGGACGACGGCGACACGGACCCGGCCGTCGGCGAGCGGGAGGAGCTCGGCGGGGAGGGACGGGCCGGCGGTGCGGGTGCCCACCGGGCGTTCGGGGAGGTCCAGTTGGAACCAGACCTGTTTGTGCGTGGGTGTGTAGTCGACGCCCCAGCGGCCGGCCAGGGCAGCGCAGAGCTGGAGGCCGCGGCCCCCCTCGCGGTCGGGGTTGCCCATGTTGACGGCGGCGGCCTGGAGGGGGATCTCGCGTTCGGGATATCTGTCCCCGACCTCGATGCGTACGCCGTCGTCGCTGCGCAGACAGAGCACGTCCGCGGACGTACCCGCGTGCACCACGGCGTTGGTGACCAGCTCGCTGGTGAGGACCACGGCGTCGTCGACGATGTCGGCGAAACCCCAGCCCTGGAGGGTGTCGCGGACGAAGGAGCGGGCGGTCGCGACCGATCGCCCGACAGGATCGAAACTGGCGGCCGCGCGCGCGGTGATCACAGAACTCCTCGTCCGGTTGTCGGCGTGCAGGGCTGCCTCGCCGACCCGCTCCTGCCTCGGCAGCGGCTGGTTCCCCGTCGGCCGGGGATCCTGGGGTGGTCCCCCGGGATGCAGTCCGGTGGTCATGGTGCGGTGCCCCTCCGATGCCTGCCCGCTCGTGCTCGTGCCACCGCCCAGGCCGGACGGACCGGCACGGCTGGACAGCCGCATGCAAGGTTACTTACCTTCGCCGTCCGTGCGGATGCCGGTCACCACTGTTTCGTTCCGGAGGGTGTGCGGACCGTGTGCGAAGCTGCCGAACTGTTATGGCCTGGTTCAACCAGGGTGAAACACTGGGCAGGCTTCGTAGGAAGGCCGGGGCAGGCCGCGCGTCTGCCGTGTACGACCGGCGGCAGCACCTGGCGCGCCGAGTACTAGGACGCGGCAGGCCGAGCAGAAGCGCAGAAGCATCATCAGAAGTATCAGCAAGCCGAGCACGCACAGCAGTATTGGTCGACCCTGCGGGAGGGACACAGTGGAGTCTGGCGCAGCGACGCGGGGCACTAAGACGCGCGCGAAAGGCGGACAGTCCCTGAGTAACCAGCGCAAACCGCGCACCGGCACCACGGCGGTGGATACGGCAGCCCTGAACCGGCTGCTGGCTGCCCTGGTGTCGATGCGGGACGGCAACTTCCGCAAACGGTTGACAGTCTCGGGCGACGGCGTGATGTCCGAGATTGCGGCGGTTTTCAATGAAGTGGCCGAGCGCAACCTGCATCTGACCGGTGAGCTGGCGCGGGTGCGGCGCATGGTCGGCCGTGAGGGAAAGCTCACGGAACGGCTGGAGTCGGGTGCCTGCGAGGGTTCGTGGGCGGCCGCGATCGACAACTCCAACGCGCTCGTCGACGACCTCGCGCGGCCCGTCTCCGAGGTCAGCCGGGTGCTGTCCGCGGTGGCCGAGGGCGACCTGTCGCCGCGGATGGAGCTGCGGGCGCAGGCGGCGGACGGGAACGGGCATCCGCTGCGCGGTGAGTTCCTGAAGGTCGGGCGCACGGTCAACAACCTGGTCGATCAGCTGTCGTCGTTCACCGACGAGGTCACCCGCGTGGCCAGCGAGGTGGGCACCGAGGGCAAGCTGGGCGGGCAGGCCCGGGTGCGCGGTATGTCCGGTTCGTGGAAGGATCTCACGGACTCCGTCAACACCATGGCGTACCGGCTGACCGCTCAGGTGCGTGACATCGCTCTCGTGACGACGGCGGTCGCGAAGGGTGATCTGTCCCGGAAGGTCACGGTTCACGTGGCCGGCGAGATGCTGGAGCTCAAGAACACCGTCAACACGATGGTGGACCAGCTGTCCTCGTTCTCCTCCGAGGTGACGCGAGTCGCACGTGAGGTGGGTACCGAGGGTGAGTTGGGCGGTCAGGCGCAGGTGCCCGGTGTGGCCGGCGTGTGGAAGGACCTCACCGATTCGGTGAACCTCATGGCCGGCAACCTGACGGCCCAGGTGCGCGGGATCGCGCAGGTGACGACCGCGGTCGCCAACGGTGACCTGTCGCAGAAGGTGACCGTGTCGGCGCGCGGGGAGGTCGCGCAGCTCGCCGAGACGATCAACCAGATGACTGAGACGCTGCGCACATTCGCGGACGAGGTCACCCGCGTGGCCAACGAGGTCGGCGGGGAGGGGCGGCTCGGCGGGCAGGCGAACGTGCCGGGTGCGGCGGGTACGTGGAAGGACCTCACCGATTCGGTGAACACGGTCTTCCGGAACCTGACCACTCAGGTGCGGGACATCGCCGCCGTGACGACGGCCGTGGCCAACGGTGACCTGTCGCAGAAGGTCACGGTCGACGTGGCCGGCGAGATGCTGGAGCTGAAGAACACCGTCAACACGATGGTCGACCAGCTGTCGTCGTTCGGCGCCGAGGTCACGCGCGTGGCGCGCGAGGTCGGCGTCGAGGGGGAGCTGGGCGGTCAGGCGCAGGTGCCGGGGGCGGCCGGTACGTGGAAGGACCTGACGGACTCCGTCAACACGGCGTTCCGGAACCTGACGGGCCAGGTGCGGAACATCGCCCAGGTGACGACGGCTGTCGCCAACGGTGACCTCTCGCAGAAGGTCACGGTCGACGTCTCCGGCGAGATGCTCCAGCTGAAGAACACCGTCAACACGATGGTCGACCAGCTGTCGTCCTTCGCCGACCAGGTGACGCGGATGGCCCGGGACGTGGGTACGGAGGGCCGCCTCGGCGGTCAGGCCCGGGTGGACGGCGTGTCCGGTACGTGGAAGGAACTCACCGACTCCGTCAATTTCATGGCGGGGAACCTGACCTCGCAGGTGCGGCAGATCGCCCAGGTCACGACGGCGGTGGCGCGGGGTGACCTGTCGCAGAAGATCGACGTGGACGCGCGCGGCGAGATCCTGGAGCTGAAGAACACCATCAACACGATGGTCGACCAGCTCTCCGCCTTCGCCGACCAGGTGACCCGGGTCGCCCGCGAGGTGGGCACGGAAGGCCGGCTCGGCGGTCAGGCGCAGGTGCCGGGCGTCGCCGGGGTGTGGCGCGACCTGACGGATTCCGTGAACGGCATGGCGGGCAACCTCACCGCCCAGGTGCGCAACATCGCGCAGGTCGCGACCGCGGTGGCGCGGGGTGACCTGTCGCAGAAGATCGACGTGGACGCGCGCGGCGAGATCCTGGAGCTGAAGAACACCCTCAACACGATGGTGGACCAGCTCTCGAACTTCGCCGAGCAGGTGACCCGGGTGGCCCGCGAGGTCGGCACGGAGGGCATGCTCGGCGGACAGGCCGAGGTGCAGGGTGTCTCCGGCACCTGGAAGGACCTCACCCAGTCCGTGAACTTCATGGCGAACAACCTGACCATTCAGGTGCGCAACATCGCCGAGGTCACGACCGCGGTCGCCAAGGGTGACCTGTCGAAGAAGATCACTGTCGACGCGAAGGGCGAGATCCTCGAACTCGTCACCACCGTCAACACGATGGTGGACCAGCTGTCGTCCTTCGCCGAGCAGGTGACCCGGGTGGCCCGCGAGGTGGGCACCGAGGGCATCCTCGGCGGTCAGGCGCACGTGCCCGGTGTCACGGGCATCTGGAAGGACCTCAGTAACAACGTCAACCTGATGGCCAACAACCTGACCATGCAGGTGCGCAACATCTCGCAGGTCGCCGCGGCCGTCGCCAACGGCGACCTGACCCGGACGGTGACGATCGAGGCGCGCGGCGAGGTCGCGCAGCTCGCCGACACCTTCAACACCATGGTGAAGACGCTGAGTTCGTTCGCCGACCAGGTCACCAAGGTGGCCCGCGAGGTGGGCACGGACGGCATCCTCGGCGGGCAGGCGCACGTCCCGGGGGTCGCCGGTACGTGGAAGGACCTCACCGAGTCCGTGAACGGCATGGCGTCCAACCTGACCGGCCAGGTGCGGAACATCGCGATGGTCACCACCGCCATCGCCAAGGGCGACCTGACCAAGAAGATCGACATCGATGCCCGCGGCGAGATCCTGGAGCTGAAGACCACCATCAACACGATGGTGGACCAGCTGTCGTCCTTCGCTGAAGAGGTCACCCGAGTCGCCCGCGAGGTGGGCACCGAGGGGCAGCTGGGCGGCCAGGCACGCGTGCGGGACGTCGACGGCACCTGGCGCGACCTCACCGAGTCGGTGAACGAGATGGCCGGGAACCTGACCCGGCAGGTGCGCGCCATCGCGCGCGTGGCGACCGCGGTGACCCGCGGCGACCTGAACCTGAAGATCGACGTGGACGCCTCGGGCGAGATCCAGGAACTTCAGGACTACATCAACAAGATGATCGCCAACCTGCGCGACACCACCATCGCCAACAAGGAACAGGACTGGCTCAAGGGCAATCTCGCCCGGATCTCCGCCCTGATGCAGGGGCGCCGCGACCTCGACGACGTGGCCTCGCTGATCATGAGCGAGCTGACGCCGGTCGTGTCCGCGCAGCACGGAGCGTTCTTCCTGGCCATGCCGCTGGTCGACGCCAGGGAGGGCGGCGCCGAGCAGGAGGACGCGTACGAGCTGCGGATGTGCGGGTCCTACGGCTACTCGATGGGCTCCATGCCGACGTCGTTCCGGCCCGGTGAGGCGCTCATCGGGACGGCCGCCCAGGAGAAGCGCACGATCCTCGTGGAGAACGCGCCGAGCGGGTACCTGAAGATCTCCTCGGGGCTCGGCGAGGCGCCGCCCGCACAGGTCATCGTGCTTCCGGTGCTCTTCGAGGGGAATGTGCTCGGCGTCATCGAGCTGGCGTCGTTCACACCGTTCACGCAGATCCAGAAGGACTTCCTGAACCAGATCGCCGAGATGATCGCGACGAGCGTCAACACCATCTCCGTCAACACCAAGACGGAGGTGCTGCTGAAGCAGTCGCAGGAGCTGACCGAGCAACTCCGGGAGCGGTCGGCCGAGTTGGAGAACCGGCAGAAGGCCCTCCAGGCGTCGAACGCCGAACTGGAGGAGAAGGCCGAGCTGCTGGCGCAGCAGAACCGCGACATCGAGGTCAAGAACACCGAGATCGAGGAGGCGCGGCAGGTTCTGGAGGAGCGTGCCGAGCAGCTCGCGGTCTCCATGCGCTACAAGAGCGAGTTCCTGGCGAACATGTCGCACGAGCTGCGTACGCCGCTCAACTCCCTGCTGATCCTCGCCAAGTTGCTGGCCGACAACGCGGACTCGAACCTCACCCCGAAGCAGGTCGAGTTCGCCGAGACCATCCATGGCGCGGGCTCCGACCTGCTTCAGCTCATCAACGACATCCTCGACCTGTCGAAGGTCGAGGCCGGCAAGATGGACGTGTCGCCGACGCGTATCGCGCTCGTCCAACTCGTTGACTACGTAGAGGCCACTTTCCGTCCGCTGACGGCGGAGAAGGGCCTCGACTTCTCCGTACGGGTCTCGCCGGAACTGCCCGCCACGCTGCACACCGACGAACAGCGGCTCCTTCAGGTGCTGCGCAACCTGCTGTCGAACGCGGTGAAGTTCACCGACTCCGGAGCGGTCGAACTGGTCATCCGGCCCGCGGGCGCGGACGTACCGGTGGCCATCCGGGAGCAGCTCCTGGAGGCAGGTTCGCTGCGGGACGCGGACGCCGGTCTGATCGCGTTCTCCGTCACCGACACCGGCATCGGCATCGCGGCCAGCAAGATGCGGGTGATCTTCGAAGCGTTCAAGCAGGCGGACGGGACGACGAGCCGCAAGTACGGCGGTACGGGTCTGGGGCTGTCCATCAGCCGGGAGATCGCGCGTCTGCTCGGCGGCGAGATCCACGCGGCGAGCGAGCCGGGACGCGGCTCGACGTTCACGCTGTATTTGCCGCTGCACCCCAGTGAACTGCCGCCGCAGGGTTACGCCCAGATGGCGCCCACGATGGAGGTCGGTGAGCTGCTGGCGTCCGAGCCGGAGCTGTCCGCGCCGGACATCGAGACGCCGGCCGAGGTGAAGTCGTACCGCGACACGCAGAACGGGCCCGCCGCGCTCTTCAGGCGCCGTCGCAGGGCGGTGACCGCGGCCGAGGAACGGACCGCGCTGCCGGGCAGGCCCGCCCAGGGGCAGGAGCAGTGGGTGGGCGCGGGGCAGCAGGAGCCGGCGCCGCAGCCGCGTCGGGGGATCCGGTTCGACGGCGAGAAGGTGCTGATCGTCGACGACGACATCCGGAACGTCTTCGCGCTCACGAGCGTTCTCGAGCAGCACGGTCTTTCGGTGCTGTACGCCGAGAACGGCCGCGAGGGCATCGAGGTCCTGGAGCAGCACGACGATGTGACGGTCGTCCTGATGGACATCATGATGCCCGAGATGGACGGATACGCCACGACCACCGCGATCCGGCGGATGCCGCAGTTCGCCGGACTGCCGATCATCGCGTTGACCGCCAAGGCCATGAAGGGCGACCGGGAGAAGGCCATCGAGTCGGGAGCGTCCGACTATGTGACCAAGCCGGTCGACCCCGATCATCTGCTCACCGTGATGGAACAGTGGATGCGTGCGGAGTGACGGGAACGCGAAACGTTCACACGGAGTTGCTGACTGAGTGTGTCGGACGCCGTGTAGGAGTGCGGGATTCGGGGAACCTTCTGGTCTCCCGCTACGTTTCTGCTACGTGCACAGTGACATCGCGGTGACAGGGTGTGGCGACAGGCGGGGTGCGGCTACCATGACCGGCACAAGGACGGGCGGCGCAAGGGAGTCGTCCCCTGGGGCGGCGCCCGGTGCTTCCCCAAGTCCTGCGGACAGGGGAGGCCCCATGCCGGGGCGAGGAGGGCGGGCCATGGTGCAGAAGGCCAAGATCCTCCTGGTCGATGACCGGCCGGAGAATCTGCTGGCGCTGGAGGCCATCCTCTCTGCGCTCGATCAGACACTGGTGCGGGCATCGTCCGGGGAAGAAGCACTCAAAGCACTGCTCACGGACGACTTCGCGGTCATTCTGCTGGACGTCCAGATGCCGGGCATGGACGGTTTCGAGACTGCCGCGCACATCAAGCGGCGAGAGCGGACCCGGGACATCCCGATCATCTTCCTCACCGCGATCAACCACGGGCCGCACCACACCTTCCGGGGGTACGCGGCGGGTGCGGTGGACTACATCTCCAAGCCGTTCGACCCGTGGGTGCTGCGCGCGAAGGTCTCGGTGTTCGTCGAGCTGTACATGAAGAACTGCCAACTGCGTGAGCAGGCGGCGCTGCTGCGGCTCCAGCTGGAGGGTGGTGGCGGCAAGGTCGCCGTCGGCGAGACCAAGGAGCCGGCGGGACTGCTCGCCGAACTCTCCGCACGGCTCGCGGCTGTTGAGGAACAGGCCGAGGCGCTGTCGAAGCAGCTCGACGACGACTCGGCGGATGCGGCCGCGGTGGCGACCGCCGCCCATCTCGAACGCAAACTCACGGGTCTGCGCAGGGCGCTGGACGCCCTGGAGCCGGGCACCGGGAGCGGAGCGCCCTCGCTGCCGTCGCCGAACTGATCGGGAGCGAGTGCGGCGACGGGCTTCGGCCCGCGCCGCTCTCATGAGTCCGCGTCAGTTTCGCGCCCCGGCAAGGGCGACACGAACGGGTGAAGCGGGAGGCACACGTGTCCCCTGCCGTCTCCACCGGTAACCTCACACTCATGGCCTCACGTCAGCCCGCAGCCAAGAAGCCGCCCGCGAAGAAGGCGGCCGTTCCGACGAAGGCTCCGGCGAAGAAGGCCCCCGCGAAAAAGGCAGCCGTCAGGAAGGCGCCCGCCAGGAAGGTCGCGGCGAAGAAGCCCGCTCCGAAGCCGGCGCCCAATCCCACCGGGGGCGTGTACAAGCTCGCACGCGCCCTGTGGCTGGGAGTCGCGCACGCCGTCGGAGCGATGTTCCGCGGCATAGGGCAGGGCGCCAAGGGGCTCGACCCGGCGCACCGCAAGGACGGGCTCGCGCTCCTGCTGCTCGGGCTCGCGCTGATCGTCGCCGCGGGTACCTGGTCGAATCTGCGCGGACCCGTCGGCGACCTGGTCGAGATGCTGGTCACCGGTGCCTTCGGCCGGCTCGACCTGCTCGTGCCGATACTGCTCGCGGTGATCGCCGTGCGCTTCATCCGGCACCCGGAGAAGCCCGAGGCCAACGGGCGCATCGTGATCGGCCTGTCCGCGCTCGTCATCGGCGTGCTGGGCCAGGTCCACATCGCGTGCGGGGCGCCCGCGCGCAGCGACGGCATGCAGGCGATAAGGGACGCCGGCGGCCTCATCGGCTGGAGCGCGGCCACTCCGCTGACGTACACGATGGGTGACGTACTCGCCGTCCCGCTGCTCGTCCTGCTCACCGTCTTCGGGCTGCTCGTCGTCACGGCGACCCCGGTCAACGCGATCCCGCAGCGGCTGCGGCTGCTCGGCGTGAGGCTCGGCGTCGTCCACGACGCGCAAGAGGGACTCGCCGAGGACGACGAGCGCTACGACGAGCAGTGGCGCGAGGCGCTGCCCCCGAACGCCCGGCGGCGCGGGCCCGCCCCCGCGGGCTACGACCCGGACGGGGACGAGCAGGAGGCACTCTCCAAGCGCCGCAGCCGCCCCAGGCGCTCCGCCGGGCAGCAGCCCGACCTGAACCGGCCCATGGATGCCGTGGACGTCGCCGCAGCCGCCGCTGCCGCCCTCGACGGCGCCGTCCTGCACGGCATGCCGCCCTCCCCGCTGGTCGCCGATCTGACGCAGGGCGTCACCGTGGAGCGTGACGGGTACGAGGAGACGACACCCGTACCGGCCGCACGCGCCAAGGCGGTGAAGCCGCCCAGGAAGGAGGCGTCGAAGGCGGGGGTCCCGGACCTCACCAAGGCGCCGCCGGCCGAGACGCGGGACCTGCCCGCGCGTGCCGAGCAGCTCCAGCTCTCGGGCGACATCACCTACTCCCTGCCGTCGCTCGACCTTCTGGAGCGCGGTGGCCCCGGCAAGACGCGCAGCGCCGCCAACGACGCCGTCGTCGCCTCCCTCTCGAACGTCTTCATGGAGTTCAAGGTCGACGCCGCCGTCACGGGTTTCACCCGCGGCCCGACGGTCACGCGCTACGAGGTCGAACTGGGCCCGGCCGTGAAGGTCGAGCGGATCACCGCGCTCACCAAGAACATCGCGTACGCCGTCGCCAGCCCCGACGTGCGGATCATCAGCCCGATCCCCGGCAAGTCCGCAGTCGGTATCGAGATCCCGAACACCGACCGCGAGATGGTCAACCTCGGTGACGTGCTGCGCCTCGCGGACGCCGCCGAGGACGACCACCCCATGCTGGTCGCGCTCGGCAAGGACGTCGAGGGGGGCTATGTGATGGCCAACCTCGCGAAGATGCCGCACCTGCTCGTCGCGGGTGCGACCGGCTCCGGTAAATCGTCCTGCATCAACTGTCTGATCACGTCCGTCATGGTCCGCGCGACCCCCGAGGACGTGCGGATGGTCCTCGTCGACCCCAAGCGCGTCGAGCTGACCGCGTACGAGGGCATCCCGCACCTGATCACGCCGATCATCACCAACCCCAAGCGGGCCGCCGAAGCGCTGCAGTGGGTCGTGCGTGAGATGGACCTGCGCTACGACGACCTGGCGGCGTTCGGGTACCGGCACATCGACGACTTCAACGAGGCCATCAGGAACGGCAAGGTGAAGCTGCCCGAGGGCAGTGAGCGCGAGCTGTCGCCGTACCCGTATCTGCTGGTCATCGTGGACGAGCTGGCCGACCTGATGATGGTCGCGCCGCGCGACGTCGAGGACGCCATCGTGCGCATCACGCAGCTCGCGCGCGCGGCCGGCATCCACCTGGTGCTCGCCACGCAGCGGCCGTCCGTCGACGTCGTCACCGGTCTGATCAAGGCGAACGTGCCCTCCCGGCTAGCCTTCGCCACCTCCTCGCTCGCCGACTCGCGTGTCATCCTCGACCAGCCCGGCGCCGAGAAGCTGATCGGCAAGGGCGACGGGCTCTTCCTGCCGATGGGCGCCAACAAGCCCACCCGTATGCAGGGCGCCTTCGTCACCGAGGACGAGGTCGAGGCCGTCGTCCAGCACTGCAAGGACCAGATGGCGCCCGTCTTCCGGGACGACGTCACCGTGGGCACCAAGCAGAAGAAGGAGATCGACGAGGACATCGGCGACGACCTCGACCTGCTGTGCCAGGCGGCCGAGCTGGTGGTCTCCACGCAGTTCGGGTCCACCTCGATGCTCCAGCGCAAGTTGCGCGTCGGGTTCGCCAAGGCGGGGCGCCTCATGGATCTCATGGAGTCCCGGAACATCGTCGGCCCGAGCGAGGGTTCCAAGGCACGTGACGTTCTGGTGAAGGCCGACGAGCTGGATGGCGTGCTCGCGGTGATTCGCGGGGAGGCTGCGCCGTAGGCATTCGGGCGATTCCGGACGCCGTACGGAATGGGCGCGTCGTGCGTGGGTATGCGAACGTGACCCACCCGTAAGGGATCTGTGAGCAACCGTTTCCCTTCGGCGTACGTCAAGTTGAGGGAGGGGCAGGAGCATGTCCCAGCATCAGGATGACCGGCCATTCTGATGGCGTACAAAGTCCTACCGCCCGGTTGCCCCACCCTTTCGTACCCCCCCTAGACTGAACTTCCAGCACAGGTGGCTACACGCTCGAAAGGCGCCCCCGTGTCCATCGGCAACTCCCCTGACGGCAACTCCCCTGAGGACGAGCGTCCGTTCGAAAGCGATCGTGAAGACGCCCGTGCGGCGGATCGCCCCTCGATCGGCCGTGCTCTGCAGCAGGCGCGCATCGCGGCCGGGCTGACCGTCGACGACGTCAGCAACGCCACGCGGGTCCGCATCGCCATCGTGCACGCGATCGAGCAGGACAACTTCGCCCCCTGTGGCGGTGACGTCTACGCGCGCGGTCACCTGCGCACCCTCGCGCGCGCGGTGCGCATCGATCCGGCGCCGCTGCTCGCCCAGTACGACGCCGATCACGGCGGGCGCCCCGCCCCGACCCCGGCCGCCCCGCTCTTCGAGGCCGAGCGCATCCGTCCGGAGCGGCGCGGGCCCAACTGGACCGCGGCCATGGTCGCGGCGATCGTCGCGGTGATCGGCTTCGTCGGGTTCACCGCCGTCAAGGGGAGCGGCGGCGGCGACGGCACGAAGACGCAGGTCGCCGAGGGCTCCACGCCGAGCACCAGCAAGCCCGCCTCGCCCACGCCCAAGAAGGCCAAGCCCGTCGACCCCAAGCCCGACGTCTCGGACAGCGCCATCGCGGCCGCGCCCCGCGACAAGGTGACCGTCCAGGTGAGCGCCGCCGACGGCCGCAGCTGGATCTCCGCCAAGGACCACAACGGCCGGCTGCTGTTCGACGGCACCCTGGAGAAGGGCGACTCCAAGACCTTCCAGGACAAGGAGAAGATCGAGCTCGTCCTCGGTGACGCGGGCGCGGTCCAGCTGTTCGTGAACGGCAAGCAGATCCAGGACGAGTTCCAGGCCGGCCAGGTGGAGCGCCTCACATACACCAAGGGCGACCCCCAGGCCGGATGACGGGCCCGAAGGGGCACAGCAGGCAATCAAGGGCGGGAGCACACGGGGTTGGCCAAGATCGGCCAACCCCGTCGACGTGGGCTGTCAGCGGGACGAAGTAGTCTTGAGCCCATGCCTGAACGCCGTACCGTCGCACTCGTCACCCTTGGCTGCGCCCGTAACGAGGTGGACTCGGAGGAGCTCGCAGGCCGCTTGGAGGCGGACGGCTGGCAACTCGTGGAGGACGCCGAGGACGCGGACGTCGCCGTCGTCAACACCTGTGGCTTCGTCGAGGCCGCCAAGAAGGACTCCGTCGACGCCCTCCTGGAAGCCAATGATCTCAAGGGACACGGCAGAACCCAGGCCGTCGTGGCGGTGGGCTGCATGGCCGAGCGGTACGGCAAGGAGCTGGCCGAGGCCCTCCCCGAGGCCGACGGCGTGCTCGGCTTCGACGACTACACGAACATCTCCGACCGCCTCCAGACCATCCTGAACGGCGGCATCCACGCCGCCCACACCCCGCGCGACCGCCGCAAGCTGCTGCCGATCAGCCCCGCGGAGCGGCAGAGCGCGGGCGCGGACGTGGCACTTCCGGGGCACGGTGCCCCCGAGGGCCTGCCGGAGGACCTGCCCGAGGGCCTGGCGCCCGAGTCCGGCCCCCGTGCACCCCTGCGCCGCCGCCTCGACGGTTCCCCGGTCGCCTCGGTGAAGCTCGCCTCCGGCTGCGACCGGCGCTGCTCCTTCTGCGCTATCCCCTCCTTCCGCGGCTCCTTCATCTCCCGGCGCCCCAGTGACGTGCTCGGTGAGACGCGCTGGCTGGCGGAGCAGGGCGTCAAGGAGGTCATGCTGGTCTCCGAGAACAACACCTCGTACGGCAAGGACCTGGGCGACATCCGCCTGCTGGAGACCCTGCTGCCCGAACTCGCCGAGGTGGACGGGATCGAGCGCGTCCGCGTCAGCTACCTCCAGCCCGCGGAGATGCGGCCAGGGCTCATCGACGTGCTGACCTCCACGCCGAAGATCGCGCCCTACTTCGACCTGTCCTTCCAGCACTCCGCGCCCGACGTGCTGCGCGCGATGCGCCGCTTCGGTGACACGGACCGCTTCCTGGAGCTGCTCGACACGATCCGCTCCAAGGCCCCGCAGGCCGGCGTGCGCTCCAACTTCATCGTGGGCTTCCCCGGCGAGACCGAGGCCGACCTCGCGGAGCTGGAGCGGTTCCTCACGGGCGCACGGCTGGACGCGATCGGCGTCTTCGGGTACTCCGACGAGGAGGGCACGGAGGCGGCGACGTACGGCCACAAGCTGGACGAGGACGTCGTCGCCGCGCGGCTTGCGCGGGTCTCCCGGCTGGCCGAGGAACTGGTCGCGCAGCGCGCGGAGGAGCGGGTCGGCGAGACCGTGCACGTCCTGGTCGAGTCCATCGACGACGAAGAGGGCGCCGTCGGCCGCGCCGAGCACCAGGCGCCCGAGACGGATGGCCAGGTGCTGTTCACGAGCGGCGAAGGTCTGACCGTCGGTCGTATGGTCGAGGCGAAGGTGGTCGGTACGGAAGGTGTCGACCTCGTGGCCGAGCCGCTCCCGGGGTCGCTCGTGTGTACTGAGGAGGCGGGCAGATGACCGGAGTCCCGGCATCCGCGGCGGGCGGTTCCGCCGGCGCACGGGGTGCGGCCTCCGCGGCGGGCGCCTCCGGGGCCAAGGGAGCCGCCGGCGTTCCGGGCGCGATGACCGCGAGGAACGCGGCGGGCGGCTCCTCCGGTGCGCAGAGCGTGGATGACGGCGCCGCCGGCACACAGGGCGCCCAGGGCGGAGCTTCCGCCGGTCATGAGAGCACGCGGCAGGTGCGGGGCGGAAAGCTGGGCGCCGCGGCCGTCAACCAGGCCAGCGTCTGGAACGTCGCGAACCTGCTGACCATGCTCCGCCTGGTCCTCGTACCGGGTTTCGTGGCACTCATGCTGGCCGACGGCGGCTATGACCCCGCCTGGCGCGCGTGGGCCTGGGCGGCCTTCGCCGTCGCCATGATCACCGACATCTTCGACGGCCATCTGGCGCGTACGTACAACCTGGTCACCGACTTCGGGAAGATCGCCGACCCCATCGCCGACAAGGCGATCATGGGTGCGGCACTGATCTGTCTGTCCTGGCTCGGCGATCTGCCGTGGTGGGTCACCGGGGTGATCCTCGGGCGTGAGCTCGGGATCACCCTGCTGCGTTTCGTCGTGATCCGGTACGGGGTCATCCCGGCGAGCCGCGGCGGCAAGCTGAAGACCTTGACCCAGGGCGTGGCCGTCGGGATGTACGTGCTGGCGCTGACGGGACCCCTGGCGACCCTGAGGTTCTGGGTGATGGGCGTGGCGATCGTCCTGACCGTGGTCACCGGGCTCGACTATGTGAGACAGGCCATTGTGCTGCGCAGGCAGGGAATCGCCGAGCGCAAAGCCGCGGCCGAGGAGGCGGAACGGTGAATTCCCTGGCCACTGAAGTGCTGCGACTACTCGGAGTGAGGGGCGAGACGCTCGCCGTCGCCGAGTCGCTGACCGGTGGCCTGGTGGCGGCGGAGATCACCGCGGCGCCCGGAGCCTCCAAGAGCTTCCGTGGCTCGGTGACCGCGTACGCCACCGATGTGAAGCGGGACATCCTCGGCGTCGACAGCACTCTGCTGGCCGAGCGCGGAGCGGTGGATCCGCAGGTCGCTGCCCAGATGGCGGTCGGCGTCCGCAAGGTCATGGGCGCGGACTGGGGGATTTCCACCACGGGTGTCGCGGGGCCGGAGGCACAGGACGGACAGCCGGTCGGCACGGTTTTCGTGGCCGTCGACGGGCCCTTCGCGGGCTCCGGGAGTTCCAGCGGTGGCGGGAAAGTGGCGTCCCTGCGGTTGAACGGCGACCGTGCGGAAATCCGTATGGAGAGTGTACGGAGCGTACTCGCACTGCTCCTGAAGGAGCTCGCGGGCGAACAGACCGGGAATGAGCGGGCACAGGATACGGAAGAGAACGGGGGGACTTGATGTTTACAGCCCTGAGTGAACACGACATCGCTCCCCGCACGGCCGCGGCGCAAGGCGGTACGGTGGGGCGTGAAGGATGCGGCTACGCGGTCCGAGGAGGGAGCCACCGATGATTCTGCTCCGTCGCCTGCTGGGTGACGTGCTGCGTCGGCAGCGCCAGCGCCAGGGCCGTACTCTGCGCGAAGTCTCCTCGTCCGCCCGAGTCTCACTCGGCTATCTCTCCGAGGTGGAGCGGGGGCAGAAGGAGGCATCCTCCGAGCTGCTCTCCGCGATCTGCGACGCGCTGGACGTACGGATGTCCGAGCTCATGCGGGAAGTGAGCGACGAGCTCGCCCTCGCCGAGCTGGCACAGTCGGCTGCGGCCACCGAACCGGTACCAACACCGGTACGTCGCCCGATGCTCAACTCCGTGTCCGTCGCCGGTGTGCCACCGGAACGGGTCACGATCAAGGCGCCCACAGAGGCAGTGGACGTGGTCGCCGCCTGACACTCACGGGCGCGCGCGAGAGAATTCGCGTGCTGAGTGCGCAGGACCCATGCAAGAACCTGCACGAGCCGACGAGCTCGTGCGAGAGCCCCGGCCGGGGCTTCTCCGGGAACCCCGGAGAGGCGTGGCCGGGGCTCTCGCGTTGCCGGACGGCCCCGTTTGCCGGGGCGGGGCGAGGCGGTCATGGTGGAAATACGGGGTACTCGGGTCATACGACGGACGCATGAGGATTCGGAGATCGCCGATGTATGTCGTGAAGAGCCCGCTGCCCGACGCGGACCTGAAGACCGTGGCCGAGGCATTGCAGGGTGCGCTGGTCGACCTGGTGGATCTGTCACTCGTGGCGAAACAGGTCCACTGGAACGTCATCGGACCGCGCTTCCGCTCCATTCACCTGCAACTCGACGACGTCGTCGACACCGCGAGGCTGCACTCCGACACGGTTGCCGAGCGCGCCGCGACCCTGGGTGTCTCCCCGGACGGCCGCGCCGTGACCGTGGCGAACACCAGTGGCATCGGTGAGACGGCCGCGGGCTGGATCCAGGACAAGGACGCGGTGGGCATGCTGGTCACCGCGCTGGGCGCGGTGATCTCGCGTATGCGGGAGCGCGTGGGGTCGACGGCGGACGCGGACCCCGTGAGCCAGGACATCTTCATCGGGATCACCGCCGATCTGGAGAAGCACCACTGGATGTTCCAGGCGGAGAACGGGTGAGCCGCGCGCCGCGGCAAGGCCGCGGTACCGGCGCGTGTGCGGGTACGGGAGGGGGCGCGTGTGCGCGGCGGTGAGGCCGGCGGGCGCGCCCTCCGTGCGAGGGGCCGGAGTTGACGGGTGCGGCAGTGCGCCGGTGTGCCGTCGGTGCGCCCTCCCGGTGCGGGAGAGCCGCGGTCTAGCGTCGGGCTGGAGGAGGCGGCGATGGCTGGGCGAATAGCGCGCTGGGGGGTGGCGCTGGCGCTCGGCGCGCTGTGGTGGTGGGGGGTACTACGGCTCGTACTGGTGCCCGATTCCGGGGTGCTGGAGGGAGCCGTCGTGGCCGGGGGGTGGGGGCTGAGCCTGCTGCCGGTGCACTGTGTGCCGAAGGCCCGGGTGGCAGGAGCGGCCGGCTCGGACCAGTGGGCGGTGTCCTGGCAGCAGTGGAGGTCGCGGGAAGGGCGCGCGGAGGTGCGGCGTGGGGGAGACGCGCCGCGCGCCTGACCCGGTGGCGCTGGGTGCTGGAGGAGTGTCGCGGCGCCTGTCGCGTGGTTGGACGCGGGGGAGGTGGGGGCTTCGCGGGTGTCGGGGGATTCGCCGCATGGTGCCTGTGGGCTGGGGCTGGGGTGTGGGCTGTTGGGGTTTGGCGACCAGGCCGCCGTTTTGGGGTGGGCGACCCGGCCGTCGGGGCCTGGTCTACCAGGGCATCGCCACTCCGCCGTTCGGCCGGAGGATCTGGCCCGTGGTGAACGGGGAGGCGTCGGAGGCCAGGTGCAGTACCGCGTGGGCGATGTCGTCCGGTTCACCGACCCTGCCCAGCGGTGACAACCTGGCCATGAACGCCTCCGTATGCGCCTGCGCCGCCCCGTCATGGCGGTCCGTCATGGCCGTACGCACCCAGCCCGGCGCCACCGCGTTGACCCGGATGCCATGCCGGCCGACCTCGGTCGCCAGGGTCTTGGTCAGCTGGACCACGGCCGCCTTCGCCGCGCCGTAGCAGAGCAGTCCGGGGCCGCCGGTGTCGACGGCTCCCGAGGCCATGGTGACAATGCTGCCGCGAGTACCGTCCGCGATCATCCGCCGGGCCGCCTCCTGGCAGGCGTACAGCACGCCCTTGAAGTTCACGTTCAGCACCCGGTCGAGGTCCTCGTCCCGCGTCTCCAGCACGGGACTGCTGTGCATGATCCCGGCGACCGCGGCCATGATGTCGAGTCGGTCGCATCCGGCAACGGCCTGGTGCAGCCGCGCCCGGTCGGTGACATCGAGGTGGTGGGTGCGGGCGGTGCCGCCCCCGCCCTTGATCAGGGTCTCCGTCTCGTGCAGGCCCTGCTCGTCGCGGTCCGCGCAGTGCACGGTGGCGCCGGCCTGCGCGAGCAGTACGGCCGAGGCCCGGCCGATGCCGCTGGCGGCGCCGGTGACGAATGCGGTGCGTCCGGTGAGGTCGTACGCCTTGACGGGCATGACATCGACGGTACGAGGGTTTCTGACGGGTCGTCAATTAGTGATACGTGGCCGGCTTGGCCTTCGTGCGTGGGCGCCCGGGGCCGGAGTGGGCCCCGGCTGGCAGGCCGGGCACCAGTAGGTGGGGCGCTCGCGGGAACCGTCGCCCTGGTCGGCCACCCGGACGGGGGTGCCGCAGCGCAGACAGGGGCGGGGTGCGCGGCCGTACACGAAGAGCCTCTGCTCGCGGCGGCCCGTGGTGCTGCGCGCCGGGCGGTCGCGGTTGGTCTCCAGGAGTTTCTTGGCGAGGGCGGGGAGTTGGGCGAGGTGCTCGGCCGGGAGGTCACCGACGGGGAGCCATGGAGTGGCCCGGAGCAGGAAGCACAGCTCGCTCTTGTAGACATTGCCGATGCCGGCGAGGTTGCGCTGATCGAGGAGGGCCTCGCCGAGGGGGCGGGCCGGGTCGCGGAGGAGGTTCTCCCGAGCCCGGTCGGGGTCCCAGTCGGGGCCCAGGAGGTCGGGGCCCAGATGGCCGACGGCGCGGTGTTCGTCGGCGGTGCGGAGCAGTTCGAGGACGGGGAGGCGGTAGCCCACGGACGTGCGGTCCGCGGTGCCGAAGATCGCCCGGATCTGGTGTGCGGGGCCGCCGCTCCAGCGCTGGCCCGGCGCGTACACCTTCCAGGAACCGTCCATCCGCAGATGGGAGTGCAGGGTGAGGCCGCCCTCGATGCGGGTGAGGAGGTGCTTTCCGCGGGGGGTGACGTCCAGTACGGTGCGGCCGGTGAGGTCGGCCGTGGCGAATTTCGGCACCCGGAGGTCGGAACGGGTCAGTACCTTGCCCGCGAGGGCGCTGTGCAGACGCCTCGCGGCTTGGTAGACGGTGTCGCCTTCGGGCATGGCTCAAGGGTGGCATGCCGGGGGCCGGACGTGGCGCGAGCGGCTTTGCTCCGCCACTCCGTCCCGCGCTCCGTGGGCCTGCGCCGCGCGCCGCGATCCGTGCTCCTGCGCCGCGCCTCGTGGGCCCGCGCCGCGCTGTCCCGCCGCTCTCTGGCGTGTCCCGGTGCCTGCTCTGCCGTGGTCTGTCCTCCCGTGCCTCGTCCTCACGCGCGAAGGCGCAGACCGCGGGGCGTCGCGATGAAGCCTGCTCCTTCCAGGAGGGTGCCGAACGGGGAGGTGAGCGCCGAGGCGCCGTTGACCCGCTCCACGGTGACCGTGCCCAGGGAACCCGCGCGGGCGGACGCGGCGAGAGCCTCGGCGGCGGCCAGTAGACGGGGATCGTCCGTCGTCTTGGCGTCGGGGTCGGAGGGCCAGGCCAGCAGCGTCTTGCCGCCGCGCTCCATGTAGAGCGCCAGCTCGCCGTCGACGAGTACGACCAGGGAACCCGCCTTGCGCCCCGGCTTGTGTCCCGCCCCGGTCGGGGGTTCGGGCCAGGAGAGGGCCGCGCCGTAGGCGTTCGCGGGGTCCGCCGCGGCCAGGACGACGGCTCGGGAGGCGCCGGCGGAGCGAGTGCGGTTCGGGGGAAGACCCTGGCCGTACGGGGAGCGGGGGCCGGCTTGCGCGCGGGGAAGGCCTGGACCCGGCTGCACCTCGGGGAGGCCGGGGGCTGCCTGCGTCCCCGGGTGGCTGGAGACGGGCTGCGCGTCGGCAGTGTCGGAGAGGTCGGCGAAGGCGCCCAGGTTGGAGTCGAACTGCGGGTCGAACCTGTCGAGGAAACCATCTCCGGAACCGGGAGCCGCCGCAGGGGCGAACGGACGGGCCGCGTCGAGCCGATGGGGGGCGCCCCCGGCGAAGCCGTCCGAACGGTCCGGGCCGGGCAGTGTCTCGTCCCTCTCCCGCGCGTTCGCCGCCGCGCGCAGGCGGTCCACCGCGCCGTCCATCGCGAACTGCGCCGCGCCCAGCCCCTCGACCACATAGCCGCGGCGCGCCTGCCCGCTCTCCTCGAACACGGACAAGACGCGGTACGTCGCCGAGAAGCCGCCCTCGACGCCTTCCGCCGCGACGGCTCCGCGGGTCACCACCCCGTGCCGGTCCAGCAGGGTGCGGGCCAGAGCGTGGGCGCGCACGGTGGTGTCGGGCTCGAGAGCGGGCAGCAGCGACCAGCGGCCGGCGACGGTCGGCGGGCCCGTACGGGACTGGGGGCGCGCGGTGGCCGTCAGGGAGCCGTACCGCCCGCGCGGGACGGCACGCTTGGCGCGGTGCGCGGTGGAGCCCGCGGTGCGGCCCGAGCCGAGCAGGGAACGCATCGGCGCGAGCGTGTCGTTCGTGAGCCGGCCCGTCCAGGCCAGGTCCCAGATCACGTCCGCCAGTTGGGGATCGGTGGCGTCGGGGTGCGTGGTGGCCCGGACCTGATCGGTGATCTGCCGGAAGAACAGGCCGTAACCCCCGGACAGGGCGTCCAGGACCGACTGGTGGAGCGCGGTCGGCTCCAAGGGGTGCGGGGCGGGCAGGAGCAGGGGGGCCGCGTCCGCCATGTACAGCGAGACCCAGCCGTCCTTGCCGGGCAGTGAACCGGCCCCGGCCCACACCACCTCACCGGCGGCGGTGAGTTCGTCCAGCATCGCGGGCGTGTAGTTCGAGACGCGTGACGGCAGGACGAGCTTCTCCAGGGCGGACGCTGGCACGGAGGCGCCCTGGAGCTGCTCGATCGCGCGCACCAGGCCGTCGACGCCCCGCAGCCCATGTCCGCCGCCGACGTGCTGCCACTGCGGCAGGAACTGCGCGAGCGCGGCGGGCGGAACCGGCTCCAGCTCGTGCCGCAGGGCGGCCAAGGAGCGGCGCCGCAGCCGGCGCAGCACGGTCGCGTCGCACCACTCCTGGCCGATGCCCGCAGGGTGGAACTCCCCCTGGACGACCCGGCCGGCCGCCGCGAGCCGCTGCAACGCGCCCTCGGTGACGGCCACGCCGAGACCGAAGCGCGCGGCAGCGGCCGTTGAGGTGAACGGGCCGTGCGTGCGCGCGTACCGCGCGAGGAGGTCGCCGAGCGGGTCCTTGACCGGCTCCGTGAATGCCTCGGGGACGCCGACGGGCAGCGCTGTGCCGAGGGCGTCGCGCAGTCGGCCCGCGTCCTCGATCGCCGCCCAGTGGTCGGTGCCCGCGATGCGGACCTTGATGGCGCGGCGGGCCCCGGCCAGCTCCTGGGCCCACTGCGGCTCGGCCCCGCGCTCGGCCAGCTCGGCGTCGGTCAAGGGGCCCAGCAGCCGCAACCGGTCCGCGACGCCCTCGGTGTCCTTGACGCGACGGTCCTCGGTGAGCCACTGGAGCTCGCGCTCCAGCTCCGTCAGGACATCGGCGTCGAGCAGCTCGCGCAACTCCGCCTGGCCGAGCAGCTCGGCCAGCAGCCGCGAGTCCAGCGACAACGCGGCGGCGCGCCGCTCGGCGAGGGGTGAGTCGCCCTCGTAGAGGAACTGCGCGACGTATCCGAAGAGGAGGGAGCGGGCGAAAGGCGACGGCTCCGGCGTGGTGACCTCGACCAGGCGGACCTTGCGGGACTCGATGTCGCCCATCAGCTCCGTGAGGCCCGGAACGTCGAAGACGTCCTGGAGGCATTCGCGGACCGCCTCCAGGACGATCGGGAACGAGCCGAACTCGCTGGCCACCTGGAGCAGTTGGGCCGCACGCTGGCGCTGCTGCCACAGCGGGGTGCGCTTGCCGGGGCTGCGGCGCGGCAGCAACAGCGCGCGGGCGGCGCACTCACGGAACCGGGACGCGAACAGCGCCGAGCCGCCGACCTGGTCGGTGACGATCTGGTTGACCTCGCCCTTGTCGAAGGCGACGTCCGCGGCACCGATGGGCGCCTGCTCGGCGCCCGCTGTGTCCAGAGGGGCGCCGGCCTTCAGGGGCTCCTGGTCGAGCAGGTCCAGGCCCATCAGGTCGGCGTCCGGCAGCCGCAGCACAATGCCGTCGTCGGCGTGCATGACCTGGGCGTCCATGCCGTACCGCTCGGCGAGCCGGGCGCCCAGCGCGAGGGCCCACGGGGCGTGGACCTGGGCACCGAAGGGAGAGTGCACGACGACCCGCCAGTCGCCGAGCTCGTCCCGGAAGCGCTCCACGACGATCGTGCGGTCGTCGGGGACGTGTCCGCAGGCCTCGCGCTGTTCGGCCAGGTACGACAGGACGTTGTCGGCGGCCCAGGCGTCGAGTCCGGCTGCCAGCAGCCGCAGCCGGGCGTCGTCCTTCGGGAGCGCGCCGACCTCACGAAGGAACGCCCCCAGCGCGCGGCCCAGTTCCAGCGGGCGGCCCAGCTGGTCGCCCTTCCAGAAGGGCAGACGGCCCGGGACTCCGGGGGCGGGGGAGACCAGGACCCGGTCGCGCGTGATGTCCTCGATGCGCCAGGAGCTGGTGCCGAGGGTGAACACGTCCCCGACCCGGGATTCGTACACCATCTCCTCGTCGAGCTCGCCGACCCGGCCACCGCCCTTCTTGGGGTCCGCGCCGGCGAGGAAGACCCCGAAGAGCCCACGGTCCGGGATCGTGCCCCCGGACGTGACGGCGAGGCGCTGCGCTCCCGGGCGGCCGGTGACCGTGCCGGCGACGCGGTCCCACACCACGCGCGGGCGCAGCTCCGCGAAGGCGTCGGACGGATAGCGGCCCGCGAGCATGTCGAGCACGGCGGTGAAGGCCGACTCCGGGAGCGAGGCGAAGGGAGCGGCGCGGCGGACCGTGGTCAGCAGGTCGTCGACCTGCCAGGTGTCGAGGGCCACCATGGCCACGAGCTGCTGCGCGAGCACGTCGAGGGGGTTGGCGGGCACCTTCAGGGACTCGATGGAGCCGGTGCGCATCCGCTCCGTGACCACGGCGGCCTGGACGAGGTCGCCGCGGTACTTGGGGAAGACGACGCCGGTGGAGACCGCGCCCACCTGGTGGCCGGCGCGGCCGACGCGCTGGAGGCCGGAAGCCACCGACGGCGGCGACTCGACCTGGACGACGAGGTCCACCGCGCCCATGTCGATGCCCAGCTCCAGGCTGGAGGTGGCGACCACCGCGGGCAGGCGGCCCGCCTTGAGATCCTCCTCGACGAGCGCGCGCTGTTCTTTGGAGACCGAGCCGTGGTGGGCACGGGCGATCACCGCGGGCGCCCCCTGGGCCGCGCCCGAGCCGCCCATCAGTTCGGCCGGGGCGTGGTGCTCGTCCAAAGGCTCGCCGGTGGCCCGCTCGTAGGCGATCTCGTTGAGCCTGTTACACAGGCGCTCCGCGAGGCGGCGGGAGTTGGCGAACACGATCGTCGAGCGGTGGGCCTGGACGAGGTCGGCGATCCGCTCCTCCACGTGCGGCCAGATCGACGGCCGCTCGGCGCCCTCGCTGCCGTCGGCGACCGGGGAGCCGCCCAGCTCGCCCAGATCCTCGACCGGGACCACGACGGAGAGGTCGAACTCCTTGCCGGACTTCGGCTGGACGATCTCCACCTTGCGCCGCGGTGAGAGATAGCGGGCGACCTCGTCGACCGGGCGCACGGTCGCGGAGAGGCCGATGCGGCGGGCCGGTTTGGGCAGCAGCTCGTCGAGCCGCTCCAAGGAGAGCGCGAGATGCGCGCCGCGCTTCGTGCCGGCGACCGCGTGCACCTCGTCCAGGATCACCGTCTCCACGCCCGTCAGCGCGTCCCGCGTGGCCGACGTGAGCATCAGGAACAGCGACTCCGGGGTCGTGATCAGGATGTCCGGCGGGCGGGTGGACAGCGCGCGGCGCTCGGCGGGCGGGGTGTCCCCTGAGCGGATGCCGACCTTCACCTCGGGCTCGGGCATGCCCAGGCGCACAGCTTCCTGCCTGATGCCGGTCAGCGGGCTGCGAAGATTTCGCTCCACGTCGACCGCGAGGGCCTTCAGGGGCGATACGTACAGCACCCGGCAGCGCTTCCTGGGGTCGGCGGGCGGCGGGGCGGACGCCAGCTGGTCGAGCGCGGCGAGGAAGGCGGCCAGTGTCTTTCCGGAGCCGGTCGGGGCGACCACGAGCACGTCCGAGCCCTCGCCGATGGCACGCCACGCGCCGGCCTGAGCCGCGGTGGGCGCGGGAAACGCCCCCGTGAACCAGCCGCGGGTCGCGGGCGAGAAGCCGTCGAGGGCTCGGTGTGTGGAACTGACCATGCGTCCATGTTGCACCCACGCACTGACAACGGCTCTGACCTGCGACAATGGTCCGAGTGGGGGTGGGGTGAGCGGTTTGGCCGTGGGGTGGGCCGTGCGCGGGTGTGGGGCGGCGGGTGGTCCGCCTCGGCAGCCCAGGTGGGCCGCTCAGGGGCGGCCGGGGGGTGTGGCTGGGGCCGCGAGCGGGGTGCGTCGGGTGGCGGAGAATGAGGGCATGGCAGGCACGGGGAAGGAGCGGGCACGGCACTGGCGGTACGCGGAACTGCCCGGTGTCGACCTGCTGCGGGCCAGCTACATCGAGAAGATCTTCGTACGGCACACCCACGAGAACTTCGTCATCGCGGCCATCGCCGAAGGCGTCGAGGTCTTCCATCACGGTGGCGCCGACCAGTACGCGGGCCCGGGCGCCCTCGCGCTGGTCAACCCCGACACCCCGCACACCGGCCGCGCGGGCGTCCCCGAGGGCTGGCGGTACGGGGCGGTCTACCCGTCGCCGGAACTGGTGGCCGAGATCGCGGCCGAGACCACCTCGATCCGCGGCACGCCCGGCTTCACCAGCCCGGTGCTCGACGACGCGTACGCGGCCGGCCTGGTCCACCAGGTGCTCCGCGCCGCCGACGAGGGCAACGCGCTCGCCGCCGACACCCTGCTGCGGGTTGCCGTGACCAGGTTGCTCCGGCTGAACGGGGGACCGATGCCACAGCGCGAGGTCCGTAGCGCAGGTGCCGGCATCGCCGTACGTGCGCGTACCGTGCTCGAAGAGCGCATGGCCGAGCCTCCGACCCTGGAGCGCCTCGCCGGCGACCTCGGCGCCAGTCCCTTCGCCTTGCTGCGCGCCTTCCGGGAGGCGTACGGCATGCCGCCCCACACCTGGCTGACCGACGCCCGTGTACGCCGTGCCCGCCGCCTCCTGGACGCCGGTACCGCGCCTGCCGAAGTGGCTGTCGCCGTCGGCTTCACCGACCAGCCGCACCTCAACCGCCACTTCACCCGGATCGTCGGCGTGCCCCCGGGCGCGTATCAGCGGGAGCGCGGCAGCGACGCCCGTCCGGTGCTCGGTGGCGAGGACGGCCGCACGGGCGCGCGCAAGAACATGGACACGGGTGTGTGAGGGAACCGCCGCGGGAGCGTACGGGCACGGCCGCGGGAGCGTGCAAGAACGTACAAGACCCACGGGCGCGCCCGCGGCTACCGTCCGAGGCGTGGCAGAACAGACAGCTCTCGCAGACATACGCAGTGAGGACGGCGGAAAACCCGACGCCGCCGTCGTCCGGGACGCCCTGGGAGTCGGGGTCGCCGTCGGACTGTCCGGCTTCGCCTTCGGGGTGACCTCGGCCGGCAGCGGGCTGTCCTTGCTACAGACCTGCGCCCTCAGCCTCCTGGTGTTCACCGGCGCCTCACAGTTCGCCCTCGTGGGTGCGCTCGCCGCCGGGGGCAACCCGCTCGCGGCGGCCGCGGGAGCCTTCTTCCTCGGTGTGCGCAACGCCTTCTACGGGCTGCGTCTGTCGCAGTTGCTGGCCCTCCCGCGCGCGGTGCGCCCGTTCGCCGCCCAGTGGGTCATCGACGAGACCACCGCCGTCGCGCTGGCCCAGCCCACCCGGCGCAGCGTCCGTATCGGCTTCACGGTCACCGGACTCTCGCTGTACGTGCTGTGGAACCTCACCACGCTGATCGGCGCGGTCGGTGCGCAGGCCATCGGCGACACCGACGCGTGGGGCCTGGACGCGGCCGGGCCCGCGGTCTTCCTGGCGCTGCTCGCGCCGATGCTGAAGACCGCGGCGGAGCGGGCGGTGGCGGGCATCGCCGTCCTCCTGGGGCTCGGCCTGCTCCCCGTACTGCCCGCCGGTGTGCCGGTCCTGGTGGCCGCGCTGGCCGCCCCGACCGTCCTCTACGTAGAAGGGCGCCGCATGAGGACCTCCGCCTGTGACGCGACCTCCGCCCACGACACCCGGAGGGAAGCGCGTTGAACATCTGGATCGCGATCGCCGCGACCGCCGTCGGCTGCTACGCCGTCAAGCTCATCGGCCTGCTGGTCCCCGCGGGCGTCCTGGAGCGGCCGCTCGTCAGACGGCTCGCGGCCCTGCTGCCCGTTGCCCTGCTCGCCGCCCTCACCGCCCAGCAGACCTTCGCCGACGGCCGCACGCTGGTGCTGGACGCCAAGGCGGCCGGTCTCGCCGCGGCCGCTGTGGCGCTCGTGCTGCGTGCGCCGTTCCTCCTGGTCGTCGCCGCGGCGGTGGTGGTGACGGCGGGCGTGCGGGCGATGGCGGGCTGAGCGCCGGCACCCCCGCCCGGCCCGGCTTTGCCCTCAGGCGATGGCCCGTCCGTACGCCTTCAGGGTGCGCAGCGCCTCGATCGTCACCATGGGGCGGCACTCCAGAGCGGTGCCGGGGGCCCACTGGCGCCAGCGAATGGGCCAGCCGCCGTCCTTCCGCTGTTCGGCCGCCAGGAAGTCGAGCGAGCGGGCCATCTCCTCGTCCGTGAACCACGCGCGCGCGAGAGAGCCCGGAGTCCGCGCGAAGTCGTACGGGAAGTGATGTTCGCCCGGCCCGTACCCGGGCGATACGGGGGACGCGTCCAGGCGCTCCGGGTCCAGGACGGCGAGCCGCTGCTCGCGCACCATACGGCCCAGACGGTCGGCGGCCGCCTCCGCGCGGGGGCGGTCCGGCGCCGAATCCAGGAAGGCCACGGCCGCCTCGACCTCGTAGGGGTGCGACTTCCGCAGGGACTCGACGGCCTGCCAGCAGAAGTCGGTGGCCCGGAACAGCCAGGCGTGCCACACCTCGTTGCGGTGCAGCAGGCCCACCACCGGGCCGGTGGCGAGAAGGTCGCTGGGCGGATCGTCGACGACCGGCACGAACGGCGCCGTCGGATAGCCGCGCTGGCTGGGCCGGATCGCGGGAAGCGCGCCGTCCAGCGTCGAGACGGACGTCAGATACCGGCACACACGCTCCACCCGCTGCCCGCCGCAGCGCCCGATCGAGTCCAGTACACGCAGCGCGTGCCCGGCGTGCAACGGCTGACTGACCGGGCCGCGCAGATCGGGCTCGAGCGCGTGGCCGTACCCGTCGTCCTCGTTGCGGTAGGCGGCCAGCGCGGTCTCCACCGCGTCGGCGGTGCCACCCAGGAAGTGGTACGCGAAGCGGCGCTGCTCCAGCACGCGCGCGGTGAGCCAGACGAAGTGCTCGGCGCGGGACAGCGGGGAGCGCGCCGAGGGCGTCGGGGGGAGTGGGGATGCTCCTGTTTCGGCCATGGATCAGACCGTAGGACGGAAAGCGTTCTCGGCAAGCGGTCCCGGCGAGGGCCCACCCTCAGGGGCGGGATACTGGAGTCATGCGGTTGACGGTCTTCTGGCAGCGGATGGCGGATCACTTCGGCGCGGGGTACGCGGAGACCTTCGCGCGCGATCACGTGATGTCGGAGTTGGGTGGGCGCACGGTGGACAAGGCCCTGGAGGCCGGCTGGGAGGCCAAGGACGTGTGGCGCGCGGTGTGCACGGCGATGAACGTTCCGCAGGAGAACCGCTGAGTGACCTGGTGATCAGTGCGTGCCGATCGTGCGTCGGGACGTTCCGGTCATGAAGATCCGGGGGTGGCAGTCGGTTGTCGGTGGCGTGGGCGAGACTTGCACCGTGGCCCCGACAGATGAGACCGCGAAGGTCGCCCAGCACGTATCGCCGTTCGGCACGACGCCGCCCGCAGACCCACCGGCCGGGGACGCCGCCGGACGGGGCGGACGCATGCCGCGCTGGCTGCCGCGTGCCATGGTGCTCGCCCTCGCCCTTATCGCCGGCTTCCAGTTCGGCAGTTGGGCGTTTCACCAGCTCACCGGCCTGCTGATCAACATTCTCATCGCGTTCTTCCTGGCGCTCGCCATCGAGCCGGCGGTGAGCTGGATGGCCGGGTACGGAATGCGCAGAGGGCTGGCCACCTTCCTCGTCTTCCTCGGCGCCATGATCGTGACGGCGGGCTTCGTCACCCTGCTCGGCTCGATGCTCGCGGGCCAGATCATCAAGATGGTCGAGGGCTTCCCCGACTACCTCGACTCCGTCATCAGCTGGGTCAACACGACCTTCCACACGGATCTCCGACGGGTCGACATCCAGGACAGCCTCGTCCACTCCGACTGGCTGCGAAGGTACGTCCAGAACAGCGCCACGGGTGTGCTGGACGTGTCCGCGCAGGTCCTGGGAGGCCTCTTCCAGCTGCTGACGATCGCGCTGTTCTCCTTCTACTTCGCCGCCGACGGGCCGCGGCTGCGGCGCGCCCTGTGCTCCGTGCTGCCGCCCGCCCGGCAGGCCGAGGTGCTGCGCGCGTGGGAGATAGCCGTCGACAAGACCGGCGGCTATCTGTACTCGCGCGGCCTGATGGCGCTGATCTCGGGCATAGCGCACTACATCCTGCTGCAGTCGCTGGGCATCCCGTACGCGCCCGTGCTGGCCGTCTGGGTGGGCCTGGTCTCGCAGTTCATTCCGACGATCGGTACCTATCTCGCGGGCGCCCTGCCGATGCTGATCGCCTTCACCGTGAATCCCTGGTACGCGCTGTGGGTGCTGATCTTCGTCGTGGTCTACCAGCAGTTCGAGAACTACATGCTGCAGCCCAAGCTGACCTCGAAGACCGTCGACATCCACCCCGCGGTCGCCTTCGGGTCGGTCATCGCGGGCACCGCGCTCCTGGGTGCTGTCGGGGCGCTGATCGCCATCCCCGCAGTCGCCACCCTTCAGGCCTTCCTCGGGGCGTACGTGAAGCGGTACGACGTCACGGACGACCCCCGCGTGCACGGGCACCGGCGCCGTGGCCCCGGAACCGGCTCCGGCGGTGCCCTCGGGCGCGTGCGTCGGCTGTGGGGGCGCAGCCGGGCGGCCGAGTCCGAGGACGGGTCCCGGTGAGCGGTGAGAGGCGCGCGAGGCGGGGCACTCGCTCGCCGGCGTTCAGTACGTGAGGACGGCCCAGACCCCGGCCGCGAGGACGGCCACCGCGTAGGCGCCGACCGCCACGTACATGAGCCGCTGTTTCCGCGGGTCGCTCCAGGGCGTGCGGGACAGCAGCGAGGCCAGCGCGGGCAGCACGAGCACGGCGTGCAGGCTCACCCCGTGCAGCGGCTTGAGCGGGGCCGTCGAGTGGTACGCCGCCTCCTGGTGGCCGGTGCGGGTCAGCACCACCCCGCGCGCGATCATCGCGGCGCCCGACAGCAGAGCGACGACCAGGATCGCGAACCCGGAGCGCAGCGCGAGCGGCATCCCCACCGGGCCCTCGGGCCGGTGCCGGAAGGCCGCGGCCGCGAACACCGAGAGCACGACCACCAGGACGCCGCCGCCCACCGCGAGGGTCATGGAGACCAGTGTGTCGAAGCCGGTCTCCATGTTGAGGTGCGAGGGCGCACGGCGCCACGCCTGAAGTGTGATCCCGCCGACCTCCACGACGCAGTCGGCGGCGAACACGACGAGTAGCGCGGTGCGCAGACGCGCCCCGACGCGCAGATACGACGTGACCCAGGTGACGGCGACCAGTGTCAGCCCGAAGGAGAGCCCGAACGTGACGGGCTTGCGCCAGGAGACGGGCCCGTCCCAGGGGCCGCCGTCGACGGCGAAGACCACCAGATGCGCCAGGCCCGAGAGAACCAGAAGGGCACCGGTCGCGTAGCAGAACCGTTCGGCCGGGCGCGTCGTGAACCTTCGGCGGGGCCCCTTGCGCGCGGCCGACGCGGCGCCCGGAACCGCCGGGGAAACCAGGTTTTCCATGGCCCAAGCCTCGTGCGCAGGACCCACGTCGTCGTCGTACGGCCGAAGGCAATGGACGTACGCCCGGAGGAGTAGCCCCGGCGACTCACGGAGGAGTAGCGACCTGGCACCACCTCCGTACCCAGACCGCGGTGGTGTTCGGCGCCGTCGTCGTGCTCGCCGCACTCCTCGCGGCCACCGGCCCGCATCTGGCCGATCTCTATGCACCGCCGTCCTCGTCAAGGCCGGTTACCGGCAGTGGGTGATCTATCAGCCCGCCGACCATTTCTGGGCCCTCCAGTGGGCCGAGACCGGCATCTTCCTCGGCCTCGCCGTCGCACTCGCCGGGGTCTGTGTGCGGCGGATCCGACGTTTGGCCTGATCCGCCGGTCGCGGCCCGGCCTGACGGGTGGGGCGTCGGCGGCCGTCTCGGCGTTCCGGTCGGCGCTGTGTCGGGTGACTGCTCCCGAGGGCTGTCGGACCGCGAACGTACCCTCGGAAGTGCCATGTGGTGCGCTTGACACGAAAATCGAACATCCATTCTTATGGAGGTTCCGGCGAGGCTCTCGACGGGCATTTCGACACGGTTTCGATGGAGAAGTCCCCGAGTTATCCACAGGCCGGACGGGCGTCGGGGCGCATTGTCAGTGGCAGGCGTTAGCGTCTTTGACGTGAAGCGATCGACTCAAGCAAACCGGGTGGAACCCATGGCAGGAACCGACCGCGAGAAGGCGCTCGACGCCGCGCTCGCACAGATTGAACGGCAATTCGGCAAGGGCGCGGTGATGCGCCTGGGCGAGCGGCCGAATGAGCCCATCGAGGTCATCCCCACCGGGTCGACCGCGCTCGACGTCGCCCTCGGCGTCGGCGGCCTGCCGCGCGGCCGAGTGGTGGAGGTGTACGGCCCGGAGTCCTCCGGTAAGACGACCCTGACGCTGCACGCGGTGGCGAACGCGCAGAAGGCCGGCGGCCAGGTGGCCTTCGTGGACGCCGAGCACGCCCTCGACCCCGAGTACGCGAAGAAGCTCGGCGTCGACATCGACAACCTGATCCTGTCGCAGCCGGACAACGGTGAGCAGGCTCTGGAGATCGTGGACATGCTGGTCCGCTCCGGCGCGCTCGACCTGATCGTCATCGACTCCGTCGCCGCCCTGGTGCCGCGCGCGGAGATCGAGGGCGAGATGGGCGACTCGCACGTGGGTCTGCAGGCCCGCCTGATGAGCCAGGCCTTGCGGAAGATCACCAGCGCGCTCAACCAGTCGAAGACCACCGCGATCTTCATCAACCAGCTCCGCGAGAAGATCGGCGTGATGTTCGGCTCTCCGGAGACCACGACGGGTGGCCGGGCGCTGAAGTTCTACGCCTCGGTGCGGCTCGACATCCGTCGCATCGAGACGCTGAAGGACGGCACCGACGCGGTCGGCAACCGCACCCGCGTCAAGGTCGTCAAGAACAAGGTCGCGCCGCCCTTCAAGCAGGCCGAGTTCGACATCCTCTACGGGCAGGGCATCAGCCGCGAAGGCGGCCTGATCGACATGGGCGTGGAGAACGGCTTCGTCCGCAAGGCTGGCGCCTGGTACACGTACGAGGGCGACCAGCTCGGCCAGGGCAAGGAGAACGCGCGCAACTTCCTGAAGGACAACCCCGACCTCGCCAACGAGATCGAGAAGAAGATCAAGGAGAAGCTGGGCGTCGGCGTACGGCCGGAGGAGCCCACGGCGGAGCCGGGCGCGGACGCGGCGGTCACGTCGGCCGCGGCTGCCACGGACGACACCGCGAAGACGGTGTCCGCTCCCGCGGCCAAGACCACCAAGTCCAAGGCCGCGGCGGCCAAGAGCTAGCCCATGACACGACGAACCGACTGGGCCGAGTACGCGTACCCCGTCGCGCCGCAGGGACGGGGGAGCGGAGCCGACGGGAGGTCCGTCGGGGGCGGCGACGGGGCGTACGACGAGGGCGAGCCGTACGACGACGAGGCATCCGGCGCTCACGGGGTGTACGGCGCTCACGGGGTATCCGGGACGACCCGGGAGGCATACGGCGCCGGTGGTACGTACGGCGGGGATGCGGACGGCGACGGTTCGCAGAGTCGCGGTTCGCGGTCCCGCCGTGGCGGTCGGCATGGTGACGGCGGCTTCCGTGGTGACCGCGGCGAAGGCGCATCACGCGATGGCGGCGGTGCGCAAGGAGGACGAGGGCGCGGCCGGCGGCGCGGGTTCGGCGAGCCGGCCGGTGACCCACAGGACGGAGGCGCCCCTGCCTCGTCGAGGGCCGAGAAGGGGGAGCCCCCAGGGGACCCGGCTGAGCGGGCGCGGGCGATCTGTCTGCGCCTGCTCACCGGGACCCCGCGCACGCGCAAGCAGCTCGCGGACGCCTTGCGCAAGCGCGAGATCCCCGAGGACGTGGCGGACGAGGTTCTGTCGCGGTTCGAGGAGGTCGGCCTGATCAATGACAGCGCCTTCGCGGACGCCTGGGTGGAGTCCCGGCACCACGGCCGGGGCCTGGCCCGACGGGCGCTCGCGCGAGAGCTGCGCACAAAGGGCGTGGACTCCACACTGATCGACGAGGCCGTGGGGCAGCTCGACTCCGAGCAGGAAGAGGCGACCGCGCGCGAACTCGTCGCCCGCAAGCTCCGCTCCACGCGCGGCCTCGACCGCGACAAGCGGCTGCGTCGCCTCGCCGGCATGCTCGCCCGCAAGGGCTACTCCGAGGGCATGGCTCTGCGGGTGGTTCGGCAGGCGCTGGAGGAAGAGGGGGAGGACACGGAAGGCTTGGGGGACGAGGGGTTCTGACGCTGGGGGCCAAAGGGGGCGAGAAGGGGAAGGCGGACGCCCCTTACTGAAGAGGGCCCCCCGATAGAGGGCCCCCGTCGCGATGTCTACCCAGCGCGCCCATGGCCCATGACGTCGATGCCCTGGCGCTCTTCGGGCTAGGCCGTCACCGGGAACCCGGCCGACTTCCATGCCTGGAAGCCGCCCACCAGGTCCGTTGCCCGGTGCAGGCCCAACTGGCGCAGGGACGCGGCGGCCAGGCTCGACGCGTAGCCCTCATTGCAGACGACCACGACGCGCAGGTCGTGGCCGGTGGCCTCGGCGGCGCGGTGGCTGCCCTGGGGGTCGAGGCGCCACTCCAGTTCGTTGCGTTCGACGACCAGCGCGCCGGGGATCAGACCGTCGCGGTCGCGCAGGGCCGCGTACCGGATGTCGACCAGCAGGGCATCGCCGGCCAGCGCGGCCTCGTACGCGTCCGCCGCCTCCACCCGGTCGAGACCCTTCCGGACCTGTTCCAGCAACTCGTCGATACCTATGGGACGTTCATGGGAAGAGCTCACTGCCAGTCCTCCGGACGCTCGACGTGCTCCAGGCGCAGCACCTGACCGGTACGGCTGTAGCGGCGGATCTGCGGCAGGGGCGGATAGTAGGCGTGGACCGAGACCGCGTGCTCCTCGGTGGAGTCGTTGAGCACCTCGTGCACGTGGTGGTTGCCGAAGGAGCGGCCCTTGCCGGCCGGCAGCCGCCGTTCACGGTCCACCCCTTCGGTGAGTTCCAGCGTCCTCCAGCCGTCGGAGGGCAGCCGGACGGCGAGGGAGTTCTCCTTGAGCTCGCCCGCTGCCGTGGTGAAGGCACCGACCGAGTCGGCGTGGTCGTGCCAGCCGGTGCCGGTGCCGGGCGGCCAGCCGATCAGCCAGGCCTCGCTGCCGCCGGGGCCCTCCAGACGCACCCAGGTGCGACCCTCGGGATCCAGCGGAAGCGAGGCGATCAGCTCGGCGTCGGCCGCGGAACGGCGTACGAAGTCGAGAAGCTCGGCCTGGGTGGGGACCTGAGCGGAGACGGAGACGGAGGCAGGGGCAGGGGTGGAGGGAGAGACAGACACGGGTACCGTCCATGCGTTCGCGTAGGGGCGCGCGGCAGCACACGAGAGGCGCGCGGGAAGTAAAGATGCGAATTCAGCTGGACGGACGACACACGCAGCCCGCATAGCGGACGAGGTCCATATGGACCCTCCGCCACAGGCGCACACAGGTGTCGGTCACGATCCGGAGTACACCACGACGGCAGAGGCCGGTCAAACTCACAGTCACTATGTGGACCCCACGGTGACCGTGCGTCCCCACTGCGAGCGGGCCCAGATGAACCGCGGCCCCCGCGGAGGCGGCGCCACGGTCACCCCCCGGTCGCCGCCCGCTCCGCCCTCGTCTCGGTCCCCGCCTTGCTCCCCGACCCCGCAGGCCCGCCCAGCGTCGCCTCCGCCGCCGCGTACAGGTCGGCCGGCCGCACCCCGCTCAGCGCCGTGACCAGGTGCCCGTCGGGCCGTACCAGGAGCACGGTGTGCGCGGCCGCGCCCGGGTAACCCTCCGCGACCAGCAGCTCGGCGGGATGCGGCAACGCGGTCACCGCCGCCGCGAGCCGGGGCATGATCCCGGCCGACACCCAGTGCTTGCGCTCCCACACACCCGTACCCGGCGCGATCAATACCACGAGCAGCGCGCCCCGCCCGAGCCGGTCCCGCAGCCGTACGAAGGAGCCGTCCTCGGCCGTCACCCGTACATCGACGACCGGCGCACCCGGTGCCGTGTCCACAGGGGCCGTCGAGTCCGCGCGCTCAGGCGCGAGCGGCGAATCGGTGTACGACCCCGGCGTACCCAGTGCCCCGCGCCCCAGGTGACCGTCCGTGAGCAGCGCGTCGTGTCCGCGGGCCGAGCCGGGCACGTACGCGCGCAGCCCTCCGCCGCCGCGCACCACCGGCAGCGCCTGGTCGGCGGCGCGCAGTCGGGCCGCGACGACCGCACGGCGCTCCGCCTGATAGCTGTCGAGCAGCGGCTCGTGCGGGCCGTGATGCCAGGCCAGCGCCAGCTTCCAGGCGAGGTTGTCGGCGTCCCTGAGGCCCTCGTCGAGACCCTGTGTGCCGAGCGCACCGAGCAGGTGCGCGGCGTCACCGGCGAGGAAGACCCGGCCGGCCCGCCAGCGGCGGGCGAGCCGGTGGTGGACGGTGTGCACGCCCGTGTCGAGCAGCTCGTACGGAGGTGTGGGACCTCCGCTCCAGCCCGCGAGCGTCTCCCGGACGCGGGTCACCAGCAGCTCGGGCGTGACCAGATCCTTGCCCGGCGGCAACAGCCAGTCCAGGCGCCACACGCCGTCGGGCAGCGGGCGTGCGGTCACCTCCCCGGCCGAGGGGCCCGACGTCCGCCACGGCGGCATCCGGTGCAACAACGCCTCACCGGGCCAGGGAAGTTCCGCATGCAGCGCCGCCACGGCGTGTCGCTCAACGGCGGTACGGCCCGGGAAGCGGATGTCCAGGAGCTTGCGCACCGTCGAGCGCGGTCCGTCGCAGCCGACCAGGTAACTGCCCCGCCACCAGGTCCCCTTCGGGTCGCGTGTGTGCGCCGTGAGGCCGGACGCCTCCTGCTCGATCGCGTCCAGCCGGCTCCGCACCGCGACCTTGACCAGTCGCTCGGTCGCGATGGCCGCCCGCAGCGCGCCCGTCAGCACGTGCTGGGCGATGTGCAGCGGGGCGGGCCCTTCAGCGCCTTCAGCGGTACGCCCAGAGCCGACCACGGGCCCCCTGGGGCCGCCCACGGGCCCCCTGTTGTCGCCCGCGGACCCCTTGGAGCCGCCGACGGCCCCCCGTGAGTCGTCCACAGGCCTCCTGGAGCCGCCCATGGAGCGATCCGAGACACCCGCGGCGCCCGCCGAGCCGTACCCCGCACCGCCGGAGCCGTAGGCGACGCCCGCAGAGCCGTACACCGACCCCCCGGACCCGTCCGCGTCGAACGTGATCTCACTCATCACCTGCTTGCGCCGCATCGACCGCCATCCGGCCCAACGGAACCCGGCCTCGTCGAGCGGGAGACCCGTCAGCCGTTCCATGAGCGCGGCGGTGTCCTCGCGCAGAACGACGGTTCGCGCGGGCCGCTGTTCGTCGTTGCCCGGACCCTCGTCGAGGACCACGGACGGAACCTCCTGGCGCGCCAGCGCAAGGGCGAGCGCCAGCCCCACGGGCCCCGCTCCGACGATGATCACCGGGTCCACGGCGCGCTGCCCCCTGCCCGGAGTGGTGTCCTGAGGGACCTAGGGAAACAGGCAGTTGGAACGGGGTGCGCGATCACAGAACGTATGCAACCTATTGCCGGTGCTTGCGTCAAGCGACGGAGGCAGTGGCGAGCGCGCCACCTGCCTCCGTGTGGGTCAAATGCCTGACCAGTTGTCAGGCGGCTTCCCTGGGCCACCGGTCAGAGGCCGATGCCCCCGCCGGCCCCGCCCGCGCCGGTCGATTCGGCCCCGCCGACCGCGGCCGGCGGGAGCACGGCGCCCGTCGACTTCTTGCCGCGCCGCAGCCGCCCCTCCAGCCAGCTCGCGAAGGTCGTGAGGGAGAAGTTGATCGCGATGTAGATCAGGGCCACGATCGTGAAGCTGGCGATGGTGTTCGCGCCGTAGTAGCCGCTCATCGGGCCGACCGAGGCGAGCAGCTCGGAGAAGGTGAGGACCGCGCCGCCGAGCGCCGTGTCCTTCACGATCACGACGAGCTGGCTGACGATCGCCGGAAGCATCACCGTGACGGCCTGCGGCAGCAGAATGAACCGCATGACCTGGTTCTTGCGCAGGCCGATCGCCATCGCGGCCTCGGACTGGCCCTTGGGCAGCGACAGGATGCCGGCCCGGACGATCTCCGCGAGCACCGAGGCGTTGTAGAGCACGAGTCCGGTGACGACCGCGTACAGCGGACGGTCGTCCGAGCTGACGTTCGTGTACTCGGAATACAGGGCGACGCCGAAGATCATGAGGATCAGCACCGGGATGGCCCGGAAGAACTCCACCACGATCGAGACCGGAACACGTACCCACCTGTGGTCCGAGAGCCGGGCTATACCGAGGACCGCGCCGAGCGGCATCGCGATGACCATGGAGAGGGCCGCGGCCTTGAGCGTGTTCTGCAGCCCCGGCCAGAGGTACGTGGTCCAGGCCTCGGTGCTCGAGAAGAAGGGCTTCCACTTCTCCCAGGCCAGCTGGTCCTTGTCGTTGAGACTGGTGATCACCCACCACAGGACGGCGGCGGCCGCGACCAGGAACACCACGGTGAAGAGAACGTTTCGCCGCTTGGCCCGCGGGCCCTGGGCGTCGTACAGGACCGAGCTCATCGCTTCACCGCCACCTTCTTGCTCACCCAGCCGAGGATCAGACCGGTCGGCAGCGTCAGGCACACGAAGCCGAACGCGAAGACCGCGGAGATCAGAATGAGTTGAGCCTCGTTCTCGATCATCTCCTTCATCAGCGCCGCCGCTTCCGCGACACCGATCGCGGCCGCCACCGTGGTGTTCTTCGTCAGTGCGATCAGTACGTTCGTCAGCGGGCCGACGACCGAACGGAACGCCTGGGGCAGCACGATCAGAGTGAGGACCTGGGTGAAGTTCAGACCGATGGCCCGCGCCGCCTCGGCCTGGCCGACGGGCACCGTGTTGATGCCGGACCGCAGCGCCTCGCACACGAACGCGGAGGTGTAGGCGATCAGACCGAGCACGGAGAGCCGGAAGTTGATGGTCTCGAACGTGTCCGCGCCGAGATTGACACCCAGCGTCTGGCTCAGGCCCAGCGAGGTGAACAGAATGATCACGGTCAGCGGGATGTTCCGCACGATGTTCACGTAGGCGGTCCCGAAACCGCGCATCAGCGGCACCGGACCGACCCGCATCGCGGCCAGCAGAGTGCCCCAGATCAGGGAGCCGACGCCTGCGAAGACGGTGAGCTTCACCGTCACCCAGAACGCTCCCAGCAGGTCGTAACCTTCAAGAAAGTCGAACACGATCTCCCGCGCTTCCGCGTGTGTGGAGGGACCTTGCGAGGGGGTGCGCCGTCCCCCGAGGACGGCGCACCCCTGGGGCCCTACGTCACTTCTTGATGTCGCCGATCTTCGGGGCGGGCTCGTTCTTGTAGTTCGCCGGGCCGAAGTTGGCCGTCACGGCCTTCTCCCAGGCACCGTCCGAGACCATCTTCTCCAGGGCGGTGTTGATCTTCGCCTTGAGATCGCTGCCCTTCTTGACGCCGATGCCGTAGTTCTCGTTCGTCATCTTGAAGCCGGCGAGCTTGAACTTGCCCTTGAAGCTGGCCTGCGCGGCGTAACCGGCGAGGATCGAGTCGTCGGTGGTCAGCCCGTCGATGGCCTTGTTCTGCAGACCGGTCAGGCACGCCGAGTAGGTCGGGTACTTCAGGAGGTTGGCCTTCGGGGCGAGCTTGTCCTTGACGTTCTGCGCCGAGGTCGAGCCCGTCACCGAACACAGCTTCTTGGAGTTGAGGTCCGACGGCGACTTGATGGAGTTGTCGTCGGCACGGACCAGGACGTCCTGGTGGGCCAGCAGGTACGGGCCCGCGAAGTCGACCTTCTCCTGGCGCTCCGGGGTGATCGAGTACGAGGCGGCGATGAATTTGACGTCACCGCGCTGGAGCATGGTCTCGCGGTCGGCGCTCTTCGACTCCTTCCACTCGATCTGGTCCGCCTTGTAACCGAGCTGCTTGGCGATGTACGTGGCGACGTCCACGTCGAAGCCGGAGTAGCCCTGCGGCGTCTTCTGGCCGATGCCGGGCTGGTCGAACTTGATGCCGATGGTGATCTTCTTGTCGCCGCCGGAGGAGCTGCTGTCCTTGTCGTCGGAGCCGCAGGCCGTGGCCGTGACGGCGAGGGCGAGCACGGCGGCCGAGGCTGCGGTGACCTTGCGGAGCTTCATGGTGAACATCCTTTGTGTGGTGAAGAGAGACCGGCGGTGGGCCGCCGGTGGCGCGCACCGCACGAGCGGGGCGGGTGGCGCAGATCGTCAGTGGTGAAGGCTCTTCGAGCAGGCCCTCAGTGGTGAAGGATCTTCGACAGGAAGTCCTTGGCCCGATCGCTGCGGGGATTGCTGAAGAACTGATCCGGCACAGCCTCTTCGACGATCCGGCCGTCGGCCATGAAGACGACTCGGTTGGCAGCCGAACGAGCGAAGCCCATCTCGTGGGTGACGACGACCATGGTCATGCCGTCGCGCGCGAGCTGCTGCATGACCTCGAGGACCTCGTTGATCATCTCGGGGTCCAGCGCCGAGGTCGGCTCGTCGAAGAGCATGACCTTGGGGTCCATCGCCAGTGCGCGGGCAATGGCGACACGCTGCTGCTGACCGCCGGAGAGCTGCGCGGGGTACTTGTCGGACTGCGTGCCCACGCCGACGCGGTCGAGCAGACCGCGCGCCTTCTCCTCGGCCTTCTTCCGGTCGGCCTTGCGGACCTTGACCTGGCCCAGCATCACGTTCTCGAGCACCGTCTTGTGCGCGAAGAGGTTGAAGGACTGGAACACCATCCCGACATCGGCGCGCAGCCGGGCGAGCTCCTTGCCTTCCTGGGGCAGCGCCTTGCCGTCGATCCTGATGTCGCCCGAATCGATCGTCTCCAGGCGGTTGATGGTGCGGCACAGGGTGGACTTCCCGGACCCGGAGGGCCCGATGACCACGACGACCTCACCACGGGTGATGGTCAGATCGATGTCCTGGAGCACGTGCAACGCGCCGAAGTGCTTGTTGACGCTCTTCAGGACGACCAGTTCGTCGGTCGCGGCCACGGCGTCCTTGGCCACCGATACTTCGGTCATCGCTAACTGGCTCCGTCCTCCTCGGTTTCGGAGGACAGTAGTAACGCCGTACGACCAGCGTCATTACATCTGAGGGGAACTTGAGCATCACGATCCGGTAGCAATCGGACACGTGTCGTAGCAGGGGTGTGCTCAGGGTGCGTACCGGCTGGATAACGGAAGCCGTCCGCAACCAGAACCCTCTTGACGCCGTCCTGATTCATCGGCGTCACTGCCATGGTGCACACGCGCGTGTGCGCGCTTTTTGTACAGAACCCGAGCTATCAGAGTGCAAGCAGAGACCGTACGACCGATGAACCGGAGGGGGCCGGGATGCGACTGCTCCTCGTAGAGGACGACAACCATGTCGCCGCCGCCCTGTCCGCGGTGCTGGCGCGGCACGGCTTCGCCGTCACGCACGCCCGCAACGGCGAGGAGGCCCTTCAGGCGCTCGTCCCCGAGAGCTCCGGCTTCGGCGTCGTCCTGCTCGACCTCGGCCTGCCCGACCAGGACGGCTACGAGGTCTGCGGCAAGATACGCAAGCGCACCAGCACCCCGGTGATCATGGTCACCGCGCGCTCCGACGTACGCTCCCGCATCCACGGCCTCAACCTCGGCGCCGACGACTACGTGGTCAAGCCGTACGACACCGGAGAACTGCTCGCCCGTATCCACGCCGTCAGCCGGCGCAACGCCCACGAGGAGGGCGGGGCGGCCGCCGAGACCGCGCTGCGCCTCGGCTCCGTGCACATCGAGCTGCCCACCCGCCAGGTCAGCGTGGACGGTTCGGTGGTCCAACTGACCCGCAAGGAGTTCGACCTGCTCGCGCTGCTGGCCCAGCGCCCCGGCGTGGTGTTCCGCCGCGAGCAGATCATCAGCGAGGTGTGGCGCACCAGCTGGGAGGGGACCGGGCGCACCCTCGAGGTGCACGTCGCCTCCCTGCGCTCCAAGCTGCGCATGCCCGCGCTGATCGAGACCGTGCGCGGCGTCGGGTACCGGCTCGTCGCCCCGGCCGCGTAGCGGGGCCGGGTGCGCACACGTCTCCTCCCGCTGCTCATCGTCCTGATGGCGGCCGTGCTGCTCGCGCTCGGCTTCCCGCTGGCCGTGAGCATCGCGGCGGCGCAGCAGCAGCGGGTCGTCGTCGACCGCATAGACGACACGGCGCGGTTCGCGGCCCTCGCGCAGTTCGTCACCGACCGGCCCACCGGCTCCCGGGTGGCCGTCACGGACGAACGCGGCGAGACGCTGAGCAAGGAACTCGCCATGTACCACGACGTGTACGGCATCCAGGCCGGCGTCTTCTACCTGGACGACGCGCCCATGGCCCACGCGCCCCAGAACTGGTACCTGCCCGAACGGGGCGAGGGGCGCGACGCGTTCGACGAGGCCCGGCTGGGCCGCCGCAGCCACGACCCCGAGCAGGTCTGGCCCTGGGAGCACAAGCGGCTCGTCGTCGCCTCCCCGGTCATCAGGGACGGCGACGTCATCGCCGTCGTCGTCACCGACTCGCCCACCGGGCAGATGCGTTCCAAGACCCAGCACGGCTGGCTGCTCATCGGGGCGGGCGAGATCGCCGCGATGCTGCTGGCCGTCGGCGCCGCACTGCGCCTGACGGGCTGGGTGCTGCGCCCCGTACGCGTCCTCGACGCCACCACCCACGACATCGCCACCGGACGCCTCAAGTCCCGGGTGGCGGCCGCCGGCGGACCGCCGGAACTGCGGCGCCTGGCCCGGTCGTTCAACGAGATGGCGGACAACGTCGAGGACGTCCTGGAGCAGCAGCGCGCCTTCGTCGCCGACGCCTCCCACCAACTGCGCAACCCGCTGTCGGCGCTGCTGCTGCGCATCGAACTGCTCGCCCTCGAACTGCCCGAGGGCAACGAGGAGATCGCCTCGGTGCAGACCGAGGGCAAGCGCCTCGCCCAGGTCCTCGACGACCTGCTCGACCTGGCGCTCGCCGAGCACGCCGAGGCGGACCTGCGGCTCACCGACATCGGCGAGCTGACGGCCGAGCGCGTCGCCGCCTGGGGGCCGGTCGCCGCCGCCAACGGCGTACGACTGGCCGGGACCTGCCCGGCCACCACGGCCTGGGCCGACCCCATCACTCTCTCCAGCGCCCTCGACGCGGTCATCGACAACGCGCTGAAGTTCACGCCCGAGGGAGAGAGCGTGGAGGTCGAGGTGACGTCCAACGGCGCGGTGTCGTCGGTCGTCGTCACGGACGGCGGCCCGGGCCTCGGCGACGAGGAACTCGCGCGCGTCGGCGACCGCTTCTGGCGCAGCGCGGGCCACCAGAACATCAAGGGCTCGGGCCTCGGCCTGTCCATCTCGCGGGCACTGCTCGCGGCGGGCGGCGGGACGATCTCGTACGCGCACCACGAGCCGCACGGACTGAAGGTGACGGTGACGGTGCCGAGGACGGTGCCGACGGCCTGACGGGGCCCGGAGAGCCGGTTCGCTACGGCTTCACCGAGCGGTAGTAGCGGCTCGCGCCCTCGTGCAGCGCCAGGGGATCCGTGTAGATCGCCGTCCGCAGGTCCACCAGCTGGGCCGCGTGCACCTGGGAGCCGATGCGGTCACGGCTGTCTATCACCGTACGGGTCAGCTGCTCGGTCAGGGTCGCGTCCATGTCCTCCCGGGTCATCAGGAGGTTGGCGACCGCGATCGTCTGCACGGACGAGCCCTGCTGGGCCAGGGGATAGGCATCGGCGGGCATCACGGCCGCCCGGTAGTAGCTGGACGAGTCGCCCTGCTCATGGAGCCTCTTGACCAGGGTGCTGCCGATCGGCACGAGCCGGATGTCGAAGCCCTTCGAGAGCTCGGTGATCGCACTGGTGGTCAGCCCGCCCGACCAGAAGAACGCGTCGATCTTGTGTTGTTCGAGCAGCCCCGGCATGGCCGCGATGCCCTCGGACGACGGTGTGATGTCCTTCTCCGCGTCGAGACCGGCCGCCTTCAGTACATGCTCCGCGATCAGCCGCACCCCGGAGCCGCTCGGCCCTACGGCCACCTTCCTGCCCTTCAGGTCCGCCACGGACTGCACGGACGACGAACGCGGCACCACCAGGTGCACATAGTCGTCGTACAGCCGCGCACAGCCACGCAGCCGGTCGGCTCCCGGCTTGCGCGCCAGCTCGTACGTCGCCACCGCGTCGGCCGCCGCGATGGTGAAGTCGGCATTCCCGGTCGCCACCTTCCGCACGTTCTCCTGCGACCCGTCGCTGTCCAGCAGCGTGACATCCAGCTTCGGCATGTCCTTGGCGATCGCCTGTTTCAGAAGCTTGCCGTACTTCTGATAGACGCCGGTGGGCGTGCCCGTACTGAACGTGACCGTGCCGCCCGGTGACTCCTCGCCCAGCGGCAGCAGCCACCACAGCAGCAGCCCGAACACCACGAAAGCGGCCGTCGAGCCGAGCAGCGCATGGCGCCTGCGAAGACGGGGGAGTGCCTGGAACATGCGCGCGATCCTGCCAGCCCGCACGCTCCGCTGGCCAGGGCCGGGCTCGAAGGAGGGCGAGAGCACGGCCGAAGCGGCCGTGGGTGATCGATGCGATCGATAGGGTCGCCGAATGGACTCCGCGCCCCTCTCGCACGCTTCTCCTGCCGCTCCTGCCGCTCCTGCCGCTCCTGCCGCTCCTGCCGCTCCCGCTTCTCCCGCCTCCCTGGTCCGCGCGTTCCACCTCGCTTTCGGCCTGGATGCCCGCACCGTGCCGACCGAGGTCTCCCCGGAGCTGGCCGCGCACCGTGGTGAGCTGCTCGCCGAGGAGGCGGCGGAGGTCGCCGAGGTGTCCGTCACCGGCCCGCTCGACCGGCTCGCGCACGAACTGGCCGACGTCGTCTACGTGGCGTACGGCACGGCCCTCGTCCACGGGATCGACCTCGACGAGGTGATCGCCGAGGTGCACCGCGCCAACATGACCAAGCTGGGCCCCGACGGCCGCGCCGTCCGCCGGGCCGACGGCAAGGTCCTCAAGGGCGACCACTACCGCGCGCCGGACGTCGGGGCGATCCTCCGCCGTCAAGGGTGGGGACCCGCGGCGGTGTAGCGGGGCCTTGGGGGATCACGAGGAGCAGGGCGGCAACTGCTCGACCACGTGCTGCGGGCTGTTCTCGCGGCTCCGGGGCGGGACGCGGTGCGGACACCACCTACCCTTATGGCATGAGCAGCATCGACCGGAGCCAGCCAGTGGGCGTCAAGACATACGAAGTACGCACCTACGGGTGCCAGATGAACGTCCACGATTCCGAGCGGCTCTCCGGGCTCCTCGAAGACGCCGGTTACGTGCGCGCTCCCGACGGCTCGGACGGGGACGCGGACGTCGTCGTCTTCAACACGTGCGCCGTCCGCGAGAACGCCGACAACCGCCTGTACGGCAACCTGGGCCGGCTCGCCCCGATGAAGACGAAGCGCCCCGGCATGCAGATCGCCGTCGGCGGCTGTCTCGCGCAGAAGGACCGCGACACCATCGTGACGAAGGCGCCCTGGGTGGACGTCGTCTTCGGTACGCACAACATCGGCAAGCTGCCCGTCCTCCTGGAGCGCGCCCGCGTACAGGAAGAGGCCCAGGTCGAGATCGCCGAGTCGCTGGAGGCGTTCCCCTCGACGCTGCCGACCCGCCGCGAGAGCGCGTACGCGGCCTGGGTGTCGATCTCCGTCGGCTGCAACAACACCTGCACCTTCTGCATCGTCCCGGCGCTCCGCGGCAAGGAGAAGGACCGCAGGACCGGTGACATCCTGGCCGAGATCGAGGCGCTGGTCGGCGAGGGCGTCTCCGAGATCACGCTGCTCGGGCAGAACGTGAACGCGTACGGCTCCGACATCGGCGACCGCGAGGCGTTCAGCAAGCTGCTGCGGGCATGCGGTCAGATCGACGGGCTGGAGCGGGTCCGCTTCACGTCCCCGCACCCCCGCGACTTCACCGACGACGTCATCGCCGCCATGGCCGAGACGCCGAACGTGATGCCGCAGCTCCACATGCCGATGCAGTCCGGCTCGGACACCGTCCTGAAGGCGATGCGCCGCTCGTACCGTCAGGACCGCTACCTCGGGATCATCGAGAAGGTGCGCGCCGCCATCCCGCACGCGGCCATCACCACCGACATCATCGTGGGCTTCCCCGGCGAGACCGAGGAGGACTTCGAGCAGACGATGCACGCCGTGCGCGAGGCGCGCTTCACACAGGCCTTCACCTTCCAGTACTCCAAGCGCCCCGGCACCCCGGCCGCCACCATGGAGAACCAGATCCCCAAGGAGGTCGTCCAGGCGCGCTACGAGCGTCTCGTCGCCCTCCAGGAGGAGATCTCCTGGGACGAGAACAAGAAGCAGGTCGGCCGCACCCTGGAGCTGATGGTCGCCGAGGGCGAGGGCCGCAAGGACGGCGCCACGCACCGCCTGTCCGGCCGCGCCCCCGACAACCGCCTCGTGCACTTCACCAAGCCCGACGAGGAAGTGCGCCCCGGCGACGTCGTCACCGTCGAGGTCACCTACGCCGCTCCGCACCACCTGCTCGCCGAGGGTCCCGTGCTGAACGTGCGCCGCACGCGCGCGGGGGACGCCTGGGAGAAGCGACACATCGAGAAGACAGCCGAGGCGGCGAAGCCGGCGGGCGTGATGCTGGGGCTGCCGAAGATCGGCGCACCGGAGCCGCTGCCGGTCGCCACGGGCAGCGGCTGCGGCTGCGACTGACCCGGGCGGGCCGGACGGCCCGCCGCGGGCCCGGCGACGATCAGACGGCGACCGCGTACGCTGCCGATCATGCTTGTAGCCGCCGCCGTCTGCCCCTGTCCGCCCCTCCTCGTGCCCGAGGTCGCCACGGGCGCCGCGCCCGAGCTGGACGCCGCGCGTGCCGCCTGCACGGACGCGCTGGGCGTACTCGCCGCGGCGCGTCCCGACCGGCTGGTGGTCCTCGGGCCCGCCGAGCAGAGCGGGCGAGGACCGCACCCGGAGGGCACGCGGGGTTCGTTCCGTGGGTTCGGCGTGGACCTCGACGTACGACTGGGCGGGGACCGGGCGGCACCGGCGGCCTCGCACGGTGAGCTTCCGCCCTCGCTGGCCGTCGCGGCGTGGCTGCTGGAGCGGACCGGCTGGTCCGACGCCGCCGTGGAAGGCCTCGGTGTGGGGGAGACCCTCGCGGCCGAGCGGTGCATCGAGGCCGGGGAGGGCCTGGTCGCGCGGGTCGAGCGGACGGCGTTGCTGGTGATGGGCGATGCCAGCGCGTGCCGGACGCTCAAGGCGCCGGGTTATCTCGACGAGCGCGCGGCGGGCTTCGACGCGGAGGTCGCGCGGGCACTGGGGGCTGCGGACGTGACCGCCCTCAAGGGGCTGGACGCGGAGCTGGCGTACGAGCTGAAGGCCTCCGGCCGGGCCCCCTGGCAGGTCCTCGCGGGCGCGGCCGAGGGCGCGGGTCTCGGCGGATCGCTGCTCTATGACGACGCGCCGTACGGGGTGGGGTACCTGGTGGCGGCCTGGTCGTAGTCGCCTGCTCGGCCTGGTCGAAGTGCCTGCTAGGCCTGGTGTGGTCGCCTGCGTGACGCGGCCGGCCCGGGCCGCGCGGGCGCGCACACGGCGGACGGCCGGGAGCCGAGCGCTCCGCGGCCGTCCGCCGATGTGCTGTTCAGTTCAGAAAGCCGTGGGGGGCCCAGGCGCATCATGCGGTGGAGTCGCGCCACCGCCCGGCGATCCGCCGTCCTTGTGCGCGAGTCGGTCCATGGCACCCTTCGCCTTGCCCGTCCCCGTATGGATCTTGTCGCTGTATTTGCCCTTGGTCTTCTCGTCGACCATCTTCGCGGCCTTGTCGAGACCACGTTCCACCTTGTCCCCGTGCTGCTGCGCGAGGTCCGACACCTTGTCCTTGGCCGGGGCGAGCTTGGCCTTCAAATTCTCCAGGAGACTCATGGTTCACCTTCCCTCGCGGGGCATCTATGTGCGGGCGTCCTCGCCGGTGTCGCTGTCGGCGGCTTCCTCGGCGGACTGCTGCTTGGGGATCTCGACGCTCTCGCCGACGGACTGAGCGGTGTCCTCCGTCGAGGCCTCGGGCTCGGGTTCGGCCTTCGTCGCCTCGCCCTCGACCTCGGACTCGGCTACGACCTCAACCTTTTCCGCAACCTTGGCACCGGCCTTGTTGTCTGCCTTGGCATCGGCCTCGGAACCCTTCGCCTCCTCCGTCACCTTCGCCACAGGCTCAGCTGTCACCTTCACGGCCGTCACCTTCACGGCCTCCGCCTCGGCGGTCGACGCCTCCTTCGTAGCCTTCGACCTCCGGAGAAGTCGTGCAAAAACGCCCATATCCACTCCATACGTTACTCGTACGGGCGAAATCCCGCGTAGCCCGGTGCGTCCGTTTGCATCGCCCGGGTCACCGGCTCCCGAGACCGGCGGCCGGAACCTCGCAACAGGCAACGACCCCGCACCCGTGCCGTCACGTAGCTCGTTCGAGGAGTGGTCTTCGGGTTTGCGAGACTGGGGCAGTGAGTAGCGCACCCCCCGCCCCCCGCGTCATCGCCGTCGTCGGACCGACCGCGGCAGGAAAGTCCGATCTGGGCGTTTTCCTCGCCCAGCGTCTCGACGGCGAGGTCGTCAACGCCGACTCCATGCAGCTCTACCGAGGGATGGACATCGGCACCGCCAAGCTGACGCCCGAGGAGCGCGGCGGCATCCCGCACCATCTCCTGGACATCTGGGACGTCACCGTCGCCGCCAGCGTCGCCGAGTACCAGCGCCTGGCCCGCGCCCGCATCGACGCCCTGCTCGCCGAGGGTCGCTGGCCGATCCTGGTGGGCGGCTCCGGGCTGTACGTGCGCGGGGCCGTCGACAACCTGGAGTTCCCCGGCACCGACCCCGAGGTGCGGGCCCGGCTCGAGGAGGAGCTCGCGCTGCGCGGCCCCGGGGCGCTGCACGCCCGCCTGGCCGCCGCCGACCCCGAGGCCGGCCACGCGATCCTCTCCAGCAACGGCCGCCGCATCGTCCGGGCCCTCGAGGTGATCGAGATCACCGGCCGGCCCTTCACAGCCAACCTGCCGGGCCATGACTCCGTCTACGACACCGTCCAGATCGGGGTCGACGTGGCGCGCCCCGAACTCGACGAGCGCATCGCACGCCGGGTCGACCGGATGTGGGAGGCGGGCCTCGTCGACGAGGTGCGCGCGCTGGAGGCGCAGGGGTTGCGTGAGGGGCGTACGGCATCGCGTGCGCTCGGCTACCAGCAGGTACTCGCGGCGCTCGCCGGGGAGTGCACCGAGGACGAAGCGCGCGCCGAGACCGTACGTGCCACCAAGCGCTTCGCGCGCCGTCAGGATTCATGGTTCAGGCGCGACCCCCGGGTGCATTGGCTCAGTGGGGCTGCGGCGGATCTCACAGAACTTCCGCAGCTCGCACTGATGTTGGTCGAACGACCGGTTACAGCCTGATCACGTCATGGCATCGGGACGCTCCGGCCGTCATCCGCGCCTCCGGCGGCGTGCCATCATCGAGCTTCGATCGACCAAGTGGAGTCCGAGTTGGGAGGGCGCGTGGCGATGGAGGCCGGCCCTCGCGATACCGCACAAGGCGCGGAGCAGGACACCCCGGAACGCGGGGACGAGCTGGGCGCCGACGGGTACCGACTGGAGCCCGACGGAGTTTTGCTGAGCCCGGACGGGCCCGATGAGCAGCCGCCGGGAGGCGTGACCGCCGACGGACCGGAACCGGAAGAGATGTCCCCGGGACCCGAGGTCGAGGTCGAGCTGCGTCCCCAGCGCCGGCTGCGGATCTGGCAGCTCGCGCCCATCGTGGCGCTGGCCGCGGTCGGCTCGCTGATGTTCGCCTTCCCGCTGGCCTTCGAGTTCGGCGACGGCGGTGCCGTGGTCGCCATGCTCGGACTACTGATCTGCTCCTGCGCCGCCGGCTGGGGCATGATGGCCGCCCGCCGGGTGGGCTACACCTGGCCGGGCCTGCCGCAGCGCGGCTCCGGCCGCCGCGTGGACTGGCGGGTCGTGATCGCGTACGCCGTCGTCGTCGCCGCGGTCGTCGTGCTCGCCGTGTGGCGCGTGGCGCGGCTGCGCTGAGCGGCCCGATCCACCTACCGGAGCGACTGCTCAGGGGCAACCCGGTTCGTCTGCCGGACCCGCCTGCCGCGTGATCGGATCCGCCCGCGAGACCGACGGCCCGGCTGCTCCGATCGCCGACGGGGCGACCTGATGCCCACGGCTGCCCGATGCGTCTACGGGATCGACGGCCCATGGCTACTCCGATACGCCTGCGGGGCCGCCTGCCCATGGCTGTGCCGATCCGCCTGCCGGGCCGACACCACCGACACCCCACGGCCGCCGATCGGACCGTCTGTCCGACCGCTCGCCGGAATGTCGTACCGACCCTTTACGATCGAGGGATGAGCACGCGGATCGCCTTCCTCAAGGGTCACGGCACTGAGAACGACTTCGTGATCGTCCCGGACCCCGAGAACGCCATCGACCTGCCCCCGGCCGCCGTCGCCGCCCTGTGCGACCGCCGCGCGGGCATCGGCGGCGACGGCGTGCTGCACGTCGTGCGCTCCGCCGCCCATCCGGAGGCCAGGGAGATGGCCGCCGAGGCGGAGTGGTTCATGGACTACCGCAACGGCGACGGCTCGGTCGCCGAGATGTGCGGCAACGGAGTGCGGGTGTTCGCGCGCTACCTCCAGCGGGCCGGACATGTGACCGAAGGCGACCTCGCGGTGGCCACGCGCGGCGGCGTGAAGACCGTGCACATCGCCAAGGACGGCGACGTCACCGTCGGCATGGGCAAGGCGTTCCTCCCCGAAGGGGACGTCACGGTGAGCGTCGGTGAGCGCAGCTGGCCCGCGCGCAATGTGAACATGGGCAACCCGCACGCGGTCGCCTTCGTCGACGACCTCGCGCACGCGGGCGACCTGCTCGCCCCGCCGCCCTTCAGTCCGCCGACCGCCTACCCGGACGGGGTGAACGTCGAGTTCGTGATCGACCGCGCCCCCGGCCACGTCGCGATGCGCGTCCACGAGCGGGGCTCGGGCGAGACCCGTTCGTGCGGCACGGGCGCGTGCGCCGTGGCCGTCGCCGCCGCCCGCCGCGACGGCGCGGACCCCGCGGTGACGGGTACCCCGGCGACGTACACCGTCGATCTCCCGGGCGGAACGCTGGTGATCACCGAGCGCCCGGACGGCGAGATCGAGATGACCGGCCCCGCGGTGATTGTCGCCGAGGGCGAGATCGACGCGGAGTGGCTGGAAAACGCGGCCCTCTGAGGCGCCGGGCCGTAAGACATTGCGGCCTTCGGCAGCTGTGGAAGCCGTCAAGCGCAGCCTCCGCAGCCCGAGCCGGTTCGAATCCACGGTCGGCCGCATTCGGCGTGGCTCGAAATCGTAAACCTCTGAACCTTCGCTCGAATGGGTGATCCGTTTCACGCTCGGCGAGAGGCGGTCGGACGCGCGTGGTGGGCTCGGTAGCATCAAGCACCGGCCCGGACGGGGGAATGTCGCCATCCCCAGTGCCGCGTACGCCATGGGGCACCCCGTCCACCGGTCCAAGCAGCCGGAGGTGCCCATGAGCGCGGAGGCCACGAACCCTGCCACGCCCGGCCCCGTCACGCCCGGGGCGTACCGCAGGAAGGGCCGCCCCAGGATCGACCTGCGCCGTCTGGGCCGGGCCGCGCTGCTCGGCCCCGCGGCCCGCGACCGGCTGCCGGACGCGATCGGTCATGTGGCCGAGGCCCACCGCGCCCACCACCCCGACGCCGACCTCGAACCCCTGCGCCGCGCGTACGTACTCGCCGAGTCCTCGCACCGCGGCCAGATGCGCAAGAGCGGCGAGCCGTACATCACGCACCCCCTCGCCGTGACCCTGATCCTCGCCGAACTCGGCGCGGAGACCACGACCTTGACGGCGTCTCTGCTCCACGACACCGTCGAGGACACGGAGGTGACGCTCGATCAGGTGCGAGCCGAGTTCGGCGAGGAGGTCTGTTACCTGGTCGACGGCGTCACCAAGCTGGAAAAGGTCGACTACGGCGCCGCGGCCGAGCCGGAGACGTTCCGCAAGATGCTCGTGGCCACCGGCAACGACGTACGCGTGATGTCGATCAAACTCGCCGACCGGCTGCACAACATGCGCACCCTGGGCGTGATGCGCAAGGAGAAGCAGGAACGCATCGCCAAGGTCACCCGGGACGTGCTCATCCCGCTCGCCGAACGGCTCGGCGTCCAGGCGCTGAAGACCGAACTCGAGGACCTCGTCTTCGCGATCCTGCATCCCGAGGAGTACGAGCGCACCAGAGAACTCATCGTCGGCAACGCGGCGAACGGCGGCGACCCGCTCACGGAGATCGTCGAAAACGTGCGCACCGTCCTGCGCGAGGCCGGACTGCAGGCCGAAGTCCTCATCCGGCCCCGGCACTTCGTCTCCGTGCACCGCGTCTCCCGCAAGCGCGGCCGGATGCGCGGCTCCGACTTCGGCCGCCTCCTGGTGCTGGTGAACGAGGACGCCGACTGCTATGGCGTCCTCGGTGAACTCCACACATGTCTGACGCCGGTGGTCTCCGAGTTCAAGGACTTCATCGCCGTCCCCAAGTTCAACCTGTACCAGTCGCTGCACACCGCCGTGGCGCGCGAGGACGGCGAGGTCGCCGAAGTCCTCATCCGCACCCACCAGATGCACAAGGTCGCCGAGGCCGGTGTCATCGCGCTCGGCAATCCGTACACCCCCGGGGCCGACGACCCCGCCGAGGGCGAGCGCGCCGACCCGACCCGCCCCGGCTGGCTCTCCCGGCTCCTGGACTGGCAGGAGGCCGCCCCGGACACCGACACGTTCTGGTCGACGCTGCGCGAAGACCTCGCCCAGGACAAGGAGATCACCGTGTTCCGCCCCGACGGGGGCGCGTTGGGTCTCCCCGAGGGCGCGAGTTGTGTGGACGCCGCGTACGCGCAGTACGGCGAGGACGCCCACGCCTGCATCGGCGCGCGTGTCAACGGCCGTCTGGCGACGCTGAGTACGGTCCTGAAGGACGGCGACACCGTGCAGCTCCTGATGGGCCAGGACCCCGCGTCCGAGCCCTCCAGGGAGTGGCTGGAGCATGCGCACACGCCTGCCGCGCGGATCGCCATCCAGCGGTGGCTGGCCGCGCACCCGTCGCCGTCGCCGAGCGAGGAGCCCGCCGACGGCCCCGCCACGGACGGCTTCGCCGAACGCTTCGCCGCCGACCCCGCCGCGGAGGGCGCCGCCCGCTTCGCCCCCGAAGGACCCGCCGCCCGCCCCGCCGCGAACGCCGTCGTCGACCAGCCGGGAGCCTCGGTCCGCCTGGCCGGCTGCTGTACGCCCGTACCGCCCGACGAGATCACCGGATTCGCCGTGCGCGGGGGAGTGGTGACCGTCCACCGAGTCGAGTGCGCCGGAGTGGCACGCATGAAGAGCGTGGGGCGCGCGGAGGTCGGTGTGCGCTGGGGGGACACCTCCGAATGCCGGGTCACGCTCGTCGCCGAGTCGTTCGGGCGCCCCCACCTTCTCGCCGACCTCACCGAGGCCATCGCCGTGGAGGGCGTCGCGATCGTCTCCGCGACCGTGGAGCCCCCGAGCCGCCAGCGCGTACGGCACACGTACACGCTCCAACTCCCTGACGCGGCACACCTCCCGGCCCTCATGCGCGCGATGCGGAACGTGCCCGGGGTGTTCGACGTGAGCCGGGCGCAGCACCAGGCGGCGGCCGCGCAGTAGCTCCGGGCCGGGCGGCCGCGCGCCGGAGCCGCCCGATGGCAGTCCGGCGCTGTCACGGAGCCCCCGCGGAACCCGGAGCCCCTACGAACCCCAGAGCCCCCGCGGAACCCGGCGGCGGCACCCGGCTCACCCGGGGCCGCCACGAACCCGTTCGAGTGGGACCGGTGCGAGTCGTCACCGCCGGGCCCCCGCGCGCTGGTAGCCGTGGTCCATGCCGCACACCCCCCGCCCCAGAACCCGTCGCGTCACGTCGGCGATGCTCGCCTCCGCCGTCTCCGTCTGCCTCATCGCCGCGAGCGCCCCCGCGCCGGCGGTCCCCCTGGGGATCGGCGACCGGCTCTTCCCGCACCTCGGAAACCCCGGATACGACGTCGCCTCGTACGACCTCGCCTTCACCTATCCCGGCGCCAACAACAAGCCGCTCACCGCCGTCACCACCATCAACGCACAGGCGAAGGGCCGGCTGGACCGCATCAACCTGGACTTCGCGCACGGCATCGTGCGGTCGGTCGACGTCAACGGCGAGCCCGCGTCGTTCACCGGTGCGGGCGAGGACCTGGTGGTCACCCCCGAGGCGCCGGTCTCCCGGGGGACCCCGATGCGGATCACCGTGCGGCACACCAGTGATCCCGTGTCCGCCAAGGGCCAGGACAGCGGCTGGGTCCGGACGGAGGACGGCCTCGTGATGGCCAACCAGGCCGACGCGGCCCACCTCGTCTTCCCCTGCAACGACCACCCCTCCGACAAGGCGATCTTCACCATCCACGTGACGGCACCCGACGGGTACACGGCCGTGGCGAACGGCCGGCCGGCCGGGGCCGACCGGGAGGGCAGGGCGACCACCTGGACGTACCGCACCGAGCACCCCATGGCCACCGAACTCGCCCAGGTGTCCATCGGCCGCTCCTCGGTGCTCCACCGGACCGGTCCGCGCGGTCTGCCCGTCCGTGACGTCGTACCCACGAAGGACCGCAAGCGGCTGGAACCGTGGCTGGCGAAGACGCCCGGCCAGATCGCCTGGATGGAGCGCAGGGTCGGCCCGTACCCGTTCGAGACGTACGGGCTGCTCGTGGCCCAGGCGCAGACCGGCTTCGAACTCGAGACACAGACACTCTCGCTCTTCGAGAGAGAGCTGTTCACCCGGTCCACGAACCCGAAGTGGTACGTGGAGTCGATCATGGTGCACGAGCTGTCGCACCAGTGGTTCGGCGACAGCGTCAGCCCCCGCACCTGGTCCGACCTGTGGCTCAACGAGGGACACGCCACCTGGTACGAGGCCCTGTACGCGGAGGAGACGGCGCACCGGCCCATGGAGCCGCGCATGAAGGAGGCCTACGAGGCATCCGACTCCTGGCGGGCCACCGGCGGGCCGCCCGCAGCGCCCAAGGGCCCCGAGCCCGGCCAGAAGATCAGCATCTTCCGCCCCAACGTCTACGACGGCGCCGCACTCGCGCTGTACGCGCTGCGCCAGGAGATCGGCCGACCGGTCTTCGAACGACTGGAGCGGGCCTGGGTGGCCCTCCACCAGGACGGCACGGCGTCGACCGCCGACTTCGAACAGCTGGCGTCCGCCCTCTCGGGGCGCGACCTGAGCAGGTTCTTCAAGGCGTGGCTGTACGGGGAGAAGACGCCGCCGATGCCCGGGCACCCGGACTGGAAGTCCGGGCAGGCCACGAAATAAACCCGGTGACGAGACGGGCCGTTCCGTGCGACCATCTTCAGGTCGGCGGCGCGGCCGGGCCCCTGGGGGGCGCGCAGAGCCCCGGCGGGACGGTTCCCGGGAATCTCCCGGGGCACTCACGCGTTGTGAGTGGTGACGGTTCATGTCCGCCGCCGTATCGGTGTCCCCAGCTACGTAAGGATCCAATGACCTCCTCTTCTTCCCCTTCCCAGGACGCGCAGAGCTTCGCGCACACTTACCCCGAGGGTCTTCGGGCCGATGCCCTGATGGAAGAGGACGTCGCCTGGAGCCAGGAGATCGACGGAGACCGGGACGGCGATCAGTTCGACCGCTCCGAGCGCGCGGCCCTGCGCCGTGTGGCCGGCCTCTCCACCGAGCTCGAGGACGTCACCGAGGTCGAGTACCGACAGCTCCGCCTGGAGCGCGTCGTGCTCGTCGGTGTCTGGACCTCGGGGACCATTCAGGACTCGGAGAACTCGCTCGCCGAGCTGGCCGCCCTCGCGGAAACCGCGGGTGCGCTCGTGCTCGACGGCGTCGTCCAGCGCCGCGACAAGCCGGACGCGGCCACGTACATCGGCTCCGGCAAGGCCAACGAACTGCGGGACATCGTCCTGGAGACCGGCGCCGACACCGTCATCTGTGACGGTGAGCTCAGCCCCGGCCAGCTCATCCACCTCGAAGACGTCGTCAAGGTCAAGGTCATCGACCGTACGGCCCTGATCCTCGACATCTTCGCCCAGCACGCCAAGTCCCGAGAGGGCAAGGCGCAGGTCGCGCTCGCGCAGATGCAGTACATGCTGCCGAGGCTCCGCGGCTGGGGTCAGTCGCTGTCCCGTCAGATGGGCGGCGGCAAGGGCGGCGGCCTCGCCACCCGTGGCCCCGGTGAGACCAAGATCGAGACGGACCGTCGGCGGATCCGCGAGAAGATGGCGAAGATGCGCCGGGAGATCGCGGACATGAAGACGGGCCGCGAGATCAAGCGCCAGGAGCGCCGTCGGAACAAGGTTCCTTCAGTCGCGATCGCCGGTTACACCAACGCCGGCAAGTCCTCGCTGCTCAACCGCCTCACGGGCGCGGGCGTGCTCGTCGAGAACGCGCTGTTCGCGACCCTCGACCCGACCGTGCGCCGGGCCGAGACCCCGAGCGGCCGGCTGTACACGCTGGCCGACACGGTCGGTTTTGTACGGCACCTGCCGCACCACCTGGTCGAGGCCTTCCGCTCCACCATGGAGGAGGTCGGTGACTCCGACCTGATCCTGCACGTGGTGGACGGTTCGCACCCGGTCCCGGAGGAGCAGCTGGCCGCCGTGCGCGAGGTGATCAGGGACGTCGGCGCCACCGGCGTACCCGAGATCGTCGTGATCAACAAGGCGGACGCGGCCGATCCGCTGGTGCTCCAGCGGCTGATGAGGAACGAGAAGCGCTCCATCGCCGTCTCGGCCCGCACCGGCCAGGGCATCGCCGAGCTGCTCGCGCTCATCGACAACGAGCTGCCGCGGCCGTCGGTCGAGATCGAGGCGCTCGTGCCGTACACGCACGGCAAGCTGGTGGCGCGCGCCCACACCGAGGGCGAGGTGATCTCCGAGGAGCACACCCCGGAGGGCACGCTGCTCAAGGCGCGGGTGCACGAGGAGCTGGCGGCGGATCTCGCGCCGTACGTTCCGGCACCGCTCGCCTGACCTGTCACAGCCGGTAGGCCCGCCCCCTCGCACAGGGGGCGGGCCTACCGCTTGTACGGGAGCGGTCACCGACCGCCGTACTGCTCGCTCATGGTGTCGTACAGCGCCTTGGCGCCCTTGCCCAGCTGCGGACCCGCCAGCCAGGTGTTGTCGGACGGGCCGATCGAGGTGTTCGAGACGAGCTTGGTCTCGCCGTCGACGACCCGGAACCAGCCGCCGCCGGACGAACCGCCGGTCATCGTGCAGCCGATGCGGTACATCGTCGGCAGACTCGGGGAGAGCGAGAGCCGGCCGGGCTCGTCGAGGCACTTGAACATCTGCTGGCCGTCGTACGGCGGCGCGGCCGGGTAGCCCCACGCGCCCATCGCGCTGACGTCCTGCGCGGAGGGCGCGGAGAAGTCCACGTCGAGGGCGGCACCGACCGTCTCCTCCAGGGACTTGGAGCCGGACTCGGGCTTCACGTGCAGTACCGCGTAGTCGTAGGGCGCGCCCGCGCCGCCCGTCTCGTCGCCGCCGGAGATCCACTGGTGCGAGGTCGAGGCCCAGTCCGCCCACCACTGGCCGTACGGAGCGACCTCGGACGACGTGGCGTCGCTCAGTGCCGCCGCGGACTTGCCGAGGTCGTTGTAGGCCGGCACGAACGCGATGTTGCGGTACCAGCCGCCGCTGCCGCCCGCGTGCACGCAGTGGCCCGCGGTCCATATGAGGTTGGACTTGCCCGGGTGGTTGACGTCCTTGATGACGGTGCCCGAACAGACCATCGAGCCCTCGGGGGAGTCGAAGAAGACCTTGCCCACCGGGGCCGCGTGCTCGTGGTACGGGGTCTTCTCGGCCGTGGCGTCGACGGGCGCCGGATCCGGGTCGCTGACGCCCTGGTCGGCGGACGCGTCCTTCGCCGAGATCGTCTTGTCCGGGTCCTTGGCGGACTTCATCCGCTCGGGCTTCCACAGCCCCTTGATCACCGGATTGACGAAGTCCTTGGCCTCACTGAGCCACTTGTCCTTGTCCCAGTTCTTCCAGCCGCCGTTCTTCCACTTGTCGACATCGACGCCGTGCTCCTTGAGCCGGGCGGCGATGTCGCCGGGCATCCGGGCCTTGTCCTGGCCGGCCGCCTGCGAGGTGGTGGTCTCGGGCTTGTCGCTCGCCTTGTCGTCGCTGCCGTTGCAGGCGGTGGCGGTGAGCGCCAGGGCCGCGACGGTCGCGGCGAGGACGGTGTTCCTCCCGCGCCGGCGCGCGAAGGGCGGACGTACGGAACGCATGCTTGTGTAACCCCCGTTGAAAACGCAGTGCTGTCATGTGCTTGTCAGGCGGCGGCGTGGCTCTCCGTGGAACCCGCCCGGCCGCGACACTCCACTATGCCCGGGCGAATGGGGGCGAACAGCGGCGGGGTGGTGAAGGTTTTCACCCACCACCCCGCCGCCGTCCGTCCGTCCGACTCCTGTCAGACCCTCGCGCTACTGACCCGCGAACTTCTTGCTGACCGAGTCGTACACGCCCTTGGCCACCGGGCCGAGCCGTGGGCCGGCCAGCCAGCCCGAAGTCACCGGGCCGATCGAGGTGTTGGACACGAGCGCGGGCTTGCCGTCCGAACCCGTCGCCACCCAGCCGCCGCCGGACGAACCGCCGGTCATCGTGCAGCCGATGCGGTACATCGTCGGGTCCGACTTGGCGATGGACAGCCGGCCCGGCTTGTCCTGGCACTGGTACAGCGTCTGCCCGTCGTACGGCGCCGCGGCCGGGTAGCCGGTCGCCGTGATGCTGCTCACCTTCGGCACGGCGGGGGCGTTGAAGTCCACCGGAAGGGCCGAACCGACCGTCTCCTCCAGGGACTTGCCGTCGCCGCCCTTCTCCGGCGTCACATGGATGACGGCGTAGTCGTACGACGCGCCGTCGCCGCCCGTCTCGCCGCCCTTCTCGATCCACTGCTGCGAGGTCTGCGCCCAGTCGCCCCACCAGACGCCGTACGGAGCTATCTCCTGCTTCGTGGCGTTCTGCAGCTCGGCGGTCGTCTGGCCGGCGTTGTTGTACGCGGGCGCGAACGCGATGTTGCGGTACCAGCCGCCCTTCTTGCCGGCGTGCACGCAGTGGCCCGCGGTCCACACGAGGTTGGACTTGCCCGGGTGCGCCGGGTCCTCGACCACGGTCGCCGAACAGACCATCGTGCCCTCGGGCGCGTCGAAGAAGACCTTGCCCGCGGTGGGGGCGTTGTCGTGGTACGCCGCCTGCACCGCCTTCGCGTTCACCGGCGCCGGAGTCGGGTCCGTGACGCCCTGGTCGCCGGTGAGGTCGTTGTCGTCGACGCCCTTGTTCTTGTCCGGGTCGTCGGCGTCACGCATCCGGTCCGGGTCCCACAGGCCCTTGATGATCGGGTTGATGTACTCGTTGGCCTCGCGCAGCCAGTCGTCCCTGTTCCAGTTCTTCCAGGCGCCGTTCTTCCACTTGTCTATGTCGATCCCGCGCTCTTTGAGCTTGTCCCTGATGTCGTCCGGGATCTTGATCTTGTCGTCGCCGGCGGAGGACGCGGACGGGGACGACTCGCTGCTCGCCTTGGTGTCGTCGCCCGAGTCGCAGGCGGTGGCGGTCAGCGCGAGTGCCGTGGCGAGGCCGACGGCGCCCAGCACGGGAGAGGTCCTGCGGCGTGCGCTCCTCCCTCGGCGAGCGGCGAAGAGCGGGCGAATCGGTCGCATGGTGTGAACTCCCCCTGGTGAAGAGACATCTGTACTGCGGGTGCGACCGCGATACGCGGTCGCGTACCGCGGTTTGGTGCGGATGCGCGGATTCGGCCCCCTCGGTACGCGACCGCTATCGCTGTCGCGAGAACCGATAGCCCGATGATCATCCGTCTCCGCCGGACGGCACCACACACTATGCGGTCGCTGTGGGGGACATCCGACGGGGCGGCAACGGTTCCGTCACGGAGATGATCACCCGGAGAACGGCGGTCACGGGCAAGGGCCTTCGATCATGATGGGGTCTCCGGTCACGGGCGAGGACCATCGGGCATCGGCGGGGCCTCCAGCCATCGGCGAGGTCTTGGGTCTCGGCAAGGTCGCCAGCCATCGGCAAGGTCTGCAGCCATCGGCAAGGATCTTCGGCTCACCCGCTTCCCCGAGCGAGCCGTCTCGTTGGTACGTACGGGGGGCCTGCCGCCTGTGTTCAGCGCGTCCGTTCAGTGCCCTCCCTCAACTCGCCTCTGAACAGCGGGAGGAACTGTCGTCGTGGCTGTGACCAAGTCTGCGGTGGCGTCCCTGAAACGTGAAGCCGAGGGAGCGCACGCGGCGCACGAGGGGATTCTGCGGCGTCAGTCGGCGCGCGAATCCGCGGCACGCACCTATGCGCGCGCCCTGCCGATCGTGCCGGTCCGGGCGCGCGGGCTGACCATCGAGGGGGCCGACGGGCGCCGCTACCTCGACTGTCTCTCGGGCGCGGGGACACTGGCTCTGGGACACAACCACCCGGTGGTCCTGGAGGCGATCCGGAAGGTCCTCGACTCCGGGGCTCCGCTGCACGTCCTGGACCTGGCCACCCCGGTCAAGGACGCGTTCACCACCGAGCTGTTCCGCACGCTGCCGGCCGGGCTCGCCGACCGGGCGCGCGTCCAGTTCTGCGGGCCGGCCGGGACGGACGCCGTCGAAGCCGCGTTCAAGCTGGTGCGTACGGCCACCGGGCGCAGCGGACTGCTCGCCTTCACCGGCGCGTACCACGGGATGACCGCGGGGGCGCTCGAGGCATCCGGGGGCGCGACCGACGGACGGGTGGCGCGCCTGCCCTATCCACAGGACTACCGCTGTCCCTTCGGCATCGGCGGCGAACGTGGCGCCGAACTCGGCGCCCGTTGGACCGAGTCGCTGCTCGACGACGTCAAGTCGGGCGTGCCGCTGCCCGCCGGGATGATCCTCGAACCCGTGCAGGGCGAGGGCGGGGTGATTCCCGCGCCGGATGCCTGGCTGCGCCGGATGCGCGCGATCACCGCGGACCGGTCCATTCCGCTGATCGCGGACGAGGTGCAGACGGGAGTGGGCCGTACCGGAAGGTTCTGGGCGGTCGAACACAGCGGTGTCGTACCGGACGTGATGGTCCTGTCGAAGGCAATCGGCGGCAGTCTGCCCCTCGCTGTCGTCGTGTACCGGGACGACCTCGACGTCTGGCAACCGGGCGCCCACGCGGGCACGTTCCGCGGCAACCAGCTCGCCATGGCCGCGGGCACGGCCACGCTCGCGTACGTCCGCGAGCACCGCCTCGCCGAACGCGCGCAGACCCTGGGGGCGCGCATGCTCGACCAACTCCGCTCACTCGCGACGGAGTTCCCGTGTGTCGGGGAAGTGCGCGGTCGGGGATTGATGATCGGCGTCGAGCTGGTGCGGGCCGAGGAGGATCGCGAGGCGGTGAGTCCGGGTTCCGGGGACTTCGCGTCCCTGGACACGGCCGGCGCGGGCCCGCGTCCCGCCGCGCCCGAACTGGCGGCCGCGGTCCAGCGGGAGTGTCTGCGGCGTGGCCTGATCGTCGAACTGGGCGGCCGGCACGCGAGCGTGGTCCGGCTGCTTCCCCCGCTGACCATCAGCGACGAACAGGCGACCGCGGTGCTGGACCGACTCGCGGACGCGGTGGAAGCGGTGGCGCGCGGGCGGGCAGAACGGAGCCGAGGCTTCCAGCGCTCGGAGCGGGCCGGGTAGTCGCGTACGGCCGGAGCGTGAGGCGGGATCGGTGGATGGCTCCCCCGCCCCAGCCGCATCGACCCGGACGGCCCGCAGCGCCCCCCCCATCACCCGTGTCCCCGGCTCGCCCCGTGCGAGCCCGAACGCCCCACAACGCCCCATAACGCCCCACGAGGAACTCTGTTGAACGCCACCCCCACATCCGACGGCGGCTCCCGCACTCACGAGCGAGCAGGCCACGACACCCAGCTCCCGACCGTTCAGGGCCCCCAGGCCGTGTTCGCATCGGAGGCTCAGGCCGCGCCGGCACCTGAGACCCAGGCCCCGCTCGCACCAGCGACCCAGGTCGTATTCGTACCGGAGGTCCGCACCCCAGTTGTGCAGGCGTCCGAATCGGTCCCCCCGCCGGTTGGACGGGCTCGGGAGAGTGAGCGGCTGCGCGGCACCACCGCCGACCCGCTGGATCATCCCGAAGCCCAGACCGCCGCCCAGGCCGCCGCCGTCGAGAACCTGCTGCGCTGCTGGGTACGGGAGAACGGCCTCGTCGCCCCCGACGACGGCACCCTGCGCATCCCCCTGCTCGCCACGGGCACCGCCCTCCTCGTCCCCGTTCACCACTGGTCCCCGACGGGCTGGCACCGCTTCGGCCTCCCGTACCTCGCGGACGCGCCGCAGACGGCCCCGCCGGCCGACGCGGTGACGGTGGTGGCGCTGCTGGCCAGGGAAGCGGCCGGAAGCCGCCGCGCCCCCCGCCCCGCGCACAGCGCCGTCGACCACTGCGCCGTCGACCACAGCGCCGACCTGGTGGGCCGTGTCGCCGACTCCGTCCGTCGCACCGCCGTCTTCATCGACGACCGCCGCGCCCGCCCCGCCGACGAGCCCGACCTCTTCCTCGCCGCCGAACAGGCGCTGCTGCTCGGACACCCGCTGCACCCCACGCCGAAGAGCCGCGAGGGCCTCTCCGAGGCCGAAGCCCGCCTCTACTCACCCGAGCTGCGCGGATCCTTCGCCCTGCACTGGCTGGCCGTCGCGCCCCCGGTACTCGCCACGAACTCGGCGTGGACCGAGCGCGGTCGTCCCGTGCCCGCCGAGCAGCTGACCGCACGGCTCGCCGGCGACGGACTGCCGATGCCCGACGGGTTCGCCGCGCTGCCGCTGCACCCCTGGCAGATCCGCGAGATCCGGCACCGTCCCGAGGCCGCCGCGCTGCTCGACGCCGGACTGATCCGGGATCTCGGCCCCCATGGCCCCGCGTGGCACCCCACCTCATCCGTCCGCACCGTCCACCGCACCGGCGCCCCGGCCATGCTGAAGCTGTCGCTGGGCCTGCGCATCACCAACTCCCGCCGGGAGAACCTCCGCAAGGAACTGCACCGGGGCGTCGAGGTCCACCGTCTGCTGCGCAGCGGCCTCGGCGAGCAGTGGCAGGCAGCGCACCCCGGCTTCGACATCGTCCGCGACCCGGCCTGGCTCGCCGTCGACGACCAGCACGGGAACGCGGTCCCCGGGCTCGACGTGATGATCCGCCACAACCCGTTCGCCCCGACCGACGACGTCTCCTGCGTCGCCGGGCTCGTCTCGCCACGCCCCTGGCCCCAGCCCACCGAACAGCCCCGTCCCGTCATGCGCTCGCGGCTCGCCGAGATCATCATCCGGCTCGCCGGCCGCACGGGCCGTCCCCGCGGTGCCGTGGCCACCGAGTGGTTCCTGCGGTATCTGGAGCAGGTCGTACGGCCCGTGCTGTGGCTCGACAGCGAGGCGGGCATCGCACTGGAGGCCCACCAGCAGAACACCCTGCTCCTGCTGGACCCCGAAGGCTGGCCCACGGGCGGCCGCTACCGGGACAACCAGGGGTACTACTTCCGTACGTCCCGGCGCGCGGAACTCGAGGCCCGGCTGCCCGGCATCGGCGAGCACAGTGACACCTTCGTCTCCGACGAGGTCACCGACGAACGCTTCGCGTACTACCTCGGCATCAACAACGTGCTCGGGCTCATCGGGGCGTTCGGCTCCCAGCACCTTGCCGAAGAGCAACTGCTGCTGGCGGCCTTCCGACGCTTCCTCGCCGATGTCGCCACCGGCCCCGCCCGGCTGCGCACACCGCTGCCGACCCGCCTGCTCGACTCACCCGTGCTGCGCTGCAAGGCCAACCTGCTGACCCGGTTGCACGGCCTCGACGAGCTCGTCGGCCCGGTCGACACCCAGTCCGTCTACGTCACCATCGCCAATCCCCTTCATTCCTGAGGAACATGACCCACCCCGTCTTCTGAGAGGAGCGTCGCCGTGCCTCCCACCGATGCGAGCACCGACGCCGAGCCCGCTACCTCTGCGGACCCCGCCCGTATCGCCGTCTCAGCCCGCTCAGCCGCCGACAGCGAGGACACGCTGGAACTGCGGCTGCCCGACGAACTCGTCGCGCTCTTCGCCGCGGAAGAGGCGGCGGGCGGCGAAGAGGCTGCGGGCGGCGGGGATGGTGCAGTACGAGGCGAGGAAGGGACAGCGGGCGGCGAGGAAGATGCGGTAGGAGGCGCGGAAGAGCCAGCGGGGCGTAAGGACGCGGGGCCCGAGGCGCAGGGCACGGCGACGGCCGCTCCCTCCGTCCCGGCCCGCGCCGGCGCCACGGCTGCTTCGGCGGATTCGGACGGTTGCTCCGACGCCGTTGATCCGGCGGCCCCGTTCGCTGCCGCCTCTACGGTCCCCTCCGCCTCTAGGGTCCCCTCCGCCCCGTCGGTCACGTCTGCCCCGTCGGTCACGTTCGCCACCGCACCCGCACCCGCCCCGCCTTCCCTCGGCGACACCAAGGCCCTCGCCGGCAGGCAAGCCGTCTCCGTCACCCGGGCCGCTGACGACCTGCTCGGCCGCGTCGAGGACTGGGGCCCCACCGTCACCCCCGCGGGCACCTTCCAGCTCGCCCCCGTCCGCCCGGAACGCGACCTTCCGCTCCTCGGGCGCTGGATGAACGACCCCGCTGTCGCCGCCTTCTGGAAGCTGGCGGGCGACGAGTCGGTGACCGAGCAGCATCTGCGCGCCCAGTTGGGCGGTGACGGGCGCAGCGTCCCCTGCCTCGGCGTACTGGAGGGCACACCGATGAGCTACTGGGAGATCTACCGCGCGGACCTCGACTCCTTGGCCCGTCACTATCCGGCCCGCCCCCACGACACCGGAATTCACCTCCTCATCGGCGGTGTCGCCGACCGCGGGCGCGGCCTCGGGTCCACACTGCTGCGAGCCGTCGCCGACCTCGTACTCGACCGGCGTCCTTCCTGCGCACGTGTGGTCGCTGAACCCGATCTGCGCAACACCTCCTCCGTGTCCGCCTTCCTGGGCGCGGGCTTCCGGTTCTCCGCCGAGGTCGACCTGCCCGACAAACGAGCGGCCCTCATGGTCCGGGACCGGCCCCTGCGCGATCTCCTGTAGCGCGATCCGTCTCAGTACACCGCGCGCCCTGTTCCGGTTCCGAGCCGAGGAGCCCCGTGCCGAATCCGCCCGCCGCCGTGATCGCTTCCTTGATCGCCGGCGCGACCGCTCCGAGGCCCGTACGCGGCCGTGCGCAGTACCGCCTCCCACCCCCTTCACGGCCCTTGATCGCGTCCCGCGCTCCGGCCTTGGGCACCCGGTTGTCAGTGCCGCCCCGTAGGGTGGTCGCGCTATGACAAAGCCCTCACTCCCCGAACTCCTGCATGCTGCCGTCACTGCCGTAGGCGGCACGGAGCGCCCTGGCCAGGTGACCATGGCCGAAGCTGTCGCGGAGGCGATCGACGACAGCTCCCATCTGCTGGTCCAGGCCGGCACCGGCACCGGAAAGTCGCTCGGCTACCTGGTGCCGGCGCTCGCGCACGGGGAGCGCGTCATCGTGGCGACCGCCACCCTGGCGCTCCAGCGGCAGCTCGTGGAGCGGGACCTGCCCCGCACCGTCGACGCGCTGCATCCGCTGCTGCGCCGCCGCCCGGAGTTCGCCATGCTCAAGGGCCGGTCGAACTACCTGTGTCTGCACCGACTCCACGAGGGCGTGCCGCAGGACGAGGAGGAGGGTCTCTTCGACCAGTTCGAGGCGGCCGCGCCCACCAGCAAGCTGGGGCAGGACCTGCTGCGGCTGCGCGACTGGTCGGACGAGACCGAGACCGGCGACCGCGACGACCTGACGCCAGGGGTGTCCGACCGCGCCTGGGCCCAGGTGTCCGTGTCCTCCCGGGAGTGTCTGGGCGCGACGAAGTGCGCGTACGGCGCCGAGTGCTTCGCCGAGATGTCCCGCGAGCGCGCCAAGCTCGCCGAGGTCGTGGTCACCAACCACGCGCTGCTCGCGATCGACGCCATCGAGGGCGCGCCGGTCCTCCCGCAGCACGAGGTGCTGATCGTCGACGAGGCCCACGAGCTGGTCTCCCGCGTGACCGGTGTCGCGACCGGCGAGCTCACACCCGGCCAGGTCAACCGCGCGGTGCGGCGCGCCGCCAAGCTCGTCAACGAGAAGGCCGCCGACCAGCTCCAGACCGCCGCCGAGGGCTTCGAGCGGCTGATGGAGCTGGCCCTGCCCGGACGCCTGGAGGAGATCCCCGAGGACCTCGGGTACGCCCTGATGGCACTGCGCGACGCCGCCCGTACGGTGATCTCGGCGATCGGCGCCACCCGCGACAAGTCCGTGCAGGACGAGGACGCGGTGCGCAAGCAGGCGCTGGCTTCGGTGGAGAGCGTGCACGACGTCGCGGAGCGGATCACCAACGGCTCCGAGTGGGACGTCGTCTGGTACGAGCGCCACGACCGCTTCGGCGCGTCCCTGCGGGTCGCCCCCATGTCGGTGTCCGGGCTCCTGAGGGAGAAGCTTTTCGCGGACCGTTCGGTCGTCCTGACGTCCGCGACGCTGAAGCTGGGCGGCGACTTCAACGGGGTGGGGGCATCTCTGGGACTCGCCCCCGAGGGCACGCAGGGCGACGACCTTCCGCAGTGGAAGGGCGTCGACGTCGGCTCCCCCTTCGACTACCCGAAGCAGGGGATCCTGTACGTCGCCAAGCATCTGTCGCGCCCCGCGCGCGACGGCGACCGGGCGGACATGCTGGACGAGCTCACGGAGCTGATCCAGGCAGCCGGTGGCCGCACGCTGGGTCTGTTCTCCTCGATGCGGGCGGCCCAGCTCGCCGCGGAGGAGCTGCGCTCCCGGATCCCCGAGTTCCCGATCCTTCTCCAGGGTGAGGAGACGCTCGGCGAGCTGATCAAGAACTTCGCGGCCGACCCCGAGACGTGCCTCTTCGGCACGCTCTCGCTCTGGCAGGGAGTCGACGTCCCGGGGCCCAGCTGCCAGCTGGTCGTCATGGACAAGATCCCCTTCCCGCGCCCCGACGACCCGCTGATGAGCGCCCGCCAGAAGGCCGTGGAGGACGCCGGGGGCAACGGCTTCATGGCCGTCGCCGCCACACACGCGGCCCTGCTCATGGCCCAGGGCGCGGGCCGCCTGGTGCGGGCCTCGGGGGACCGCGGCGTCGTCGCCGTACTGGACCAGCGGCTCGCGACGGCTCGCTACGGGAGCTATCTGAAGGCGTCACTGCCCGACTTCTGGTACACCACCGACCGTAACCAGGTCCGCAGATCACTGACCGCGATCGACGAGGCGGCGAAGAAGACGGAAGTGACGGAAGTGACAGAAGTGGCGGAAGTAACGGAAGAGGCGGCCAAGGAGTCGGAAGGCGCCTAGCCGGAAGACGATCAGCCTGCCCCCAACGGCCTCGGCCGCGGGACAGGCTGATCGCGGCGCCGCGGACTCCTGGACCGGGGTCCGGACGGCACAGGGCCCCGGAACCGGCGCAGGTGGTCCCGGGGCCCGGTCAGGGGCGTGGTGTGCCGCCGACTGCGGGGGTCACACCCGCCGCAGCACCGCCACCACCTTGCCGAGGATCGTCGCCTCGTCACCGGGGATCGGCTGGTACGCGGAGTTGTGCGGGAGCAGCCACACATGGCCGTCCTCGCGCTTGAAGCGCTTCACCGTGGCCTCGCCGTCCAGCATCGCGGCCACGATGTCGCCGTTCTCGGCGACGGGCTGGCGGCGGACCGTCACCCAGTCCCCGTCGCAGATGGCGGCCTCGATCATGGAGTCGCCGACGACCTTCAGGACGAACAGCTCACCGTCGCCGACCAGCTGCCTCGGGAGCGGGAAGACATCCTCGACCGACTCCTCGGCGAGGATGGGCCCACCGGCGGCGATGCGGCCGACGAGGGGCACGTACGACGCGGCCGGCTTGCCCGCCGTGTCCGTGGGCTGCACGGAGGACGACTGGTCCGATCCACGCACCTCGTATGCGCGCGGGCGGTGCGGGTCGCGGCGCAGGAAGCCCTTGCGTTCCAGTGCCATGAGCTGGTGTGCGACCGAAGAGGTGCTGGAGAGCCCGACCGCCTGGCCGATCTCCCGCATCGACGGCGGGTAGCCGCGCCGCTGCACCGAGTCCCTGATGACCTCGATCACCCGGCGCTGCCGGTCGGTCAGTCCCGAGCTGTCGGCGCGAATGCCTGGAGGTCGGCCTGGCAGGGAGCGCTTGGGTCCCTCGTGGCTTGTGGCTTCGTTCATCGCATGCACCGGCTCGAGTCGGCCCTGGGAGCGGTCCTGGGCAGTGATGGTGGCACTGTCTGCGGTGGTGGTCACGTCGGCCCCTCTCGATGGTCTCCCTGCTGGACAACGGTAGTTGCTTTCGAAAGGTTGCGCCAAACACACGTTCGAGTGAAAAAACGCGGATTGCCTGACGTGATCAAGCGTCTGCGTGTATGGCTGATGTCGCATCCGGCGGACAAAAGTGCCTATTGCTGTACTCTTCAGCGCCGAAGTGAGGGCCTTGTGGGCCGACGCGGGTCGGCGCCCAGTCTGCCATCGCGCACCCTGTCAAGGGGGAACCGACCCCCTTTCCCCACACCGCCCACCGTATCTCCGTGCCTGCTGGAGCGGTATGGCCGTGCGGCACATGCCCATACGCGCACGACACGCGCGTCGTGGGTGGATTTACGAGTCAGGCCCCACATCTAGTGGTTGCATTGCGGCGGCAGCCCACAAGTTGTGGTCCCCCGGTCTTCCGAAGGTCCGGCCATCGCCTATGCTTGGGGCTGCTTCGAGGGGCCCGTGAGGCCTCACGAGGTCTATGAGTCGTGCTGTGAAGGAGGGTTGGAGCCATGCACTGCCCCTTCTGCAGGCACCCGGACAGCCGCGTCGTCGACAGTCGTACGACCGATGACGGCACGTCGATCCGCAGGCGCCGCCAGTGCCCCGACTGCTCCCGTCGTTTCACGACCGTGGAGACGTGCTCGCTGATGGTGGTGAAGCGGTCCGGAGTCACCGAGCCCTTCAGCCGCACCAAGGTCATCAACGGCGTGCGCAAGGCATGTCAGGGGCGGCCTGTCACCGAGGACGCACTCGCCCAGCTCGGCCAGCGGGTCGAGGAGGCGGTGCGCGCCACCGGAAGCGCCGAGCTGACCACCCATGACGTGGGGCTGGCCATACTCGGCCCCTTGCGGGAGCTCGACCTCGTCGCCTATCTGCGGTTCGCGTCCGTCTACCGGGCGTTCGACTCGCTGGAGGACTTCGAGGCCGCGATCGCGGAACTCAGGGAAGAGCAGCGGGAGCGCCCCGCCGTGGACGACGAGGACCACGAAGACGCTGGCGCCGAGCGCCAGGGAACCGACCGCGGGTCCGGAGGGACTGTCGAAGTCCCCGTTCCCGCCACCGTCGCCGACTGACGGGCAGGCCGGCCGGGCCGGTCTGATCGGAGGCGACCACAGACCCGTTGCGCGCAGCCGCGAACGGCGTGCGCGACAAGCAGACACACACCGTGCCACGGGAAGAACGAGGCACTTCAGGGCGTTTTAGCCCGGTACAGGGAGGCGGCATGACAGAGACGGCGAGCGGTCCGGCACGAGGTTCCCGCGCCAAGGGCACCAAGGCCAAGGGGCTGCGCATCGAGCGCATCCACACGACTCCGGGCGTGCACCCGTACGACGAGGTCGAGTGGGCGCGCCGTGACGTCGTCATGACCAACTGGCGCGACGGCTCGGTCAACTTCGAGCAGCGTGGCGTCGAGTTCCCCGACTTCTGGTCGGTGAACGCGGTCAACATCGTCACCAGCAAGTACTTCCGCGGTGCCGTCGGCACCCCGCAGCGCGAAGTGAGCCTCAGGCAGCTCATCGACCGCATCGTGAAGACGTACCGGAAGGCCGGCGAGGACTACAAGTACTTCGCCTCGCCCGCCGACGCCGAGATCTTCGAGCACGAGCTGGCGTACGCCCTCCTGCACCAGATCTTCAGCTTCAACAGCCCCGTCTGGTTCAACGTCGGGACTCCGCAGCCCCAGCAGGTCTCCGCCTGCTTCATCCTGGCGGTCGACGACTCCATGGAGTCGATCCTCGACTGGTACAAGGAAGAGGGCATGATCTTCAAGGGCGGCTCCGGCGCCGGCCTGAACCTCTCCCGTATCCGCTCCTCCAAGGAGCTCCTCTCCTCGGGTGGCAACGCCTCGGGTCCCGTCTCCTTCATGCGCGGTGCCGACGCCTCCGCAGGAACGATCAAGTCGGGCGGCGCCACGCGCCGCGCGGCCAAGATGGTCATCCTCGACGTCGACCACCCCGACATCGAGGACTTCATCGAGACCAAGGTCAAGGAGGAGGAGAAGATCCGCGCCCTGCGTGACGCGGGCTTCGACATGGACCTGGGCGGCGACGACATCACGTCCGTCCAGTACCAGAACGCCAACAACTCGGTCCGCGTGAACGACACGTTCATGAAGGCGGTCGAGGAGGGCGGCAAGTTCGGTCTGACGTCCCGCATGACCGGCGAGGTCATCGAGGAGGTCGACGCCAAGTCGCTCTTCCGCAAGATGGCCGAGGCCGCCTGGGCCTGCGCCGACCCGGGCATCCAGTACGACGACACGATCAACCACTGGCACACGTGCCCGGAGTCCGGCCGTATCAACGGCTCGAACCCGTGCAGCGAGTACATGCACCTGGACAACACGTCCTGCAACCTCGCCTCGCTGAACCTGATGAAGTTCCTGAAGGACGACGGCAAGGGCCGCCAGTCCTTCGAGGTCGAGCGCTTCGCCAAGGTCGTCGAGCTGGTCATCACCGCGATGGACATCTCCATCTGCTTCGCGGACTTCCCGACCCAGAAGATCGGCGAGAACACCCGCGCCTTCCGTCAGCTGGGCATCGGTTACGCCAACCTGGGCGCCCTGCTGATGGCGACCGGCCACGCGTACGACTCCGACGGCGGCCGCGCCCTCGCCGGTGCCATCACCTCGCTGATGACCGGCACCTCGTACAAGCGCTCCGCCGAGCTCGCCGCGGTCGTCGGCCCGTACGACGGATACGCCCGTAACGCGCAGCCGCACCAGCGCGTCATGAAGCAGCACTCCGACGCCAACGGCGTGGCCGTCCGCGTGGACGACCTGGACACGCCGATCTGGGCCGCCGCCACGGAGGCCTGGCAGGACGTGCTGCACCTCGGCGAGAAGAACGGCTTCCGCAACGCGCAGGCCTCGGTCATCGCGCCCACCGGAACCATCGGTCTCGCGATGTCCTGCGACACCACCGGTCTTGAGCCCGACCTCGCGCTGGTCAAGTTCAAGAAGCTGGTCGGCGGCGGTTCGATGCAGATCGTCAACGGCACCGTCCCGCAGGCCCTGCGCCGCCTGGGCTACCAGGAGGAGCAGATCGAGGCGATCGTCGCCCACATCGCCGAGAACGGCAATGTGATCGACGCCCCGGGTCTCAAGCACGAGCACTACGAGGTCTTCGACTGCGCCATGGGCGAGCGCTCCATCTCCGCGATGGGCCACGTCCGCATGATGGCCGCGATTCAGCCCTGGATCTCCGGCGCGCTCTCCAAGACGGTCAACCTGCCGGAGACGGCGACCGTCGAGGACGTCGAAGAGGTCTACTTCGAGGCCTGGAAGATGGGCGTCAAGGCGCTCGCGATCTACCGCGACAACTGCAAGGTCGGCCAACCGCTCTCCGCGAAGAAGAAGGAGACCGAGAAGGCCGAGGTGACCGCGAAGACCGAGGCGACGATCCGTGAGGCCGTCGAGAAGGTCGTCGAGTACCGCCCGGTCCGCAAGCGCCTGCCCAAGGGCCGTCCCGGGATCACGACGTCCTTCACGGTCGGTGGCGCCGAGGGCTACATGACCGCCAACTCCTACCCGGACGACGGTCTCGGCGAGGTCTTCCTGAAGATGTCGAAGCAGGGCTCCACCCTCGCGGGCATGATGGACGCCTTCTCGATCGCCGTCTCGGTGGGTCTGCAGTACGGCGTGCCGCTGGAGACGTACGTCTCGAAGTTCACGAACATGCGCTTCGAGCCGGCCGGTATGACGGACGACCCGGACGTCCGGATGGCGCAGTCGATCGTCGACTACATCTTCCGTCGTCTGGCGCTCGACTTCCTGCCCTTCGAGACGCGGTCCGCGCTCGGCATCCACTCCGCCGAGGAGCGCCAGCGTCACCTGGAGACGGGTTCCTACGAGCCGTCCGACGATGTCGACATGGACGTCGAGGGCCTGGCCCAGTCCGCGCCCCGTGCGCAGGAGCTGAAGGCCGTCGCCACCCCCAAGGCCGAGGTCGCGGCGGCGGTGCCCGCCCCGAAGCAGGCCCACACCAGCGCCGAGCTGGTGGAGATGCAGCTGGGCATCCAGGCGGACGCCCCGCTGTGCTTCTCCTGCGGTACCAAGATGCAGCGGGCCGGCTCCTGCTACATCTGCGAGGGTTGCGGCTCGACCAGCGGTTGCAGCTGACCTGAAGCCCCGAAGGGCGGCACGGCCTTGGGCCGTGCCGCCCTTCGGCGTTGGCGGGTGCTTCGCGGGCCGGATCGCTCGCGGGGCCGCGGTCAGGAGTCCTGACGGCCGCCCATGACGCGCGCGAAGGTCGCCGGGTCCGAGTCGTAGCCGTGGATGCCCGGGTGGAAGGTCCATTCACCGGAGTCGTCGCGTACGAACTCACCGACGGTCGCCGCCGTCGACCCCAGGACGCCGCCGAAGTCGTCCTCGGCCAGCACGGTGTAGCCCTCGCGCATACGCAGGCCGGGGTTCAGGACGCCGACGAACGTCCGGTGCGCGTCGCGCTGCTGGATCACGACGCCGACCACCACGCGCGCGTAGCGGCTGTCGAGCCGGTTCAGCTCCAGCGTCATGACCTCGTCCCAGCCGAAGCCCTTGCCGTCCTTGCTGTCCCGGTTGAGGTAGATCGTGCCGTCGGGGGAGCGGCTGTCGAAGTGCACTACGTAGGCCGGTTTCCCATACGCGTCGCCGGCCAGGAAGGTCGCGGCGACGATGTCGAGATCGGTGGCCGGATCGCCGGGCGGACTGGGGTCCCATTTCACCGCGAGCTCGACCTTGCGGATGCCTTTGTTGAGACCGTTCACCAGAGATCCCCTCCCCGTCGCCCTGTACTCCCTCGGCCCGAACTGCTGTGCAGCCCAGGTCAGTTGTCCATCGTGCCACGCGCGCGGGGGCGCTCGCTCGGGTGCACTCCGCCGGAGCGTGACCTGTGCCACGCTCCGTGGCCTTACGATGGCGCGGTGCTGGTCAAGTGGATTCGCTGCACCGTGGTGGACCGCCGCGGTTTCGAGCGGGGGCAGCGAAGGTGGGCGGGGCTGCTCGGAGAGCCGGGTTTCCGGGGGCAGGGCGGAGGCTGGAGCCGAGGACGGCCCGGTGTCGCGCACATCTTCGCCTTCTGGGAAAGCCGTGCCTTCTACGACTCCTTCATGGCGCGCTCCCATGATCGTCTCGCCGCCACGCAGTCGGGCACCTTCAAGGATTCACAAGTCAAACTCTTCGATCACCGTTTCGATGTGAAGACCGGTTTCGAGCCCCGCTTCACCGACGCCGACCTGGTGCGTGTCGCGCATTGCCGGGTCCACGAGGAGCGGGCCGAGCACTTCGCACTCATGCAGGAGAAGGTCTGGAACCCCGCGATGGCGGGCTCGCCCGGGATGACCCGCGGGCTGTTCGGGGAGGCGCCGGGGCACGAGTTCCTGATCCTGTCGATGTGGCAGTCGGCCGCCGAGCACGGGAAGTACCGCGCCGAGCGGGTGGAGCGACTCGCGCTCAGGGCCCAGACGGAGGCCGACGTCGCGGCCCTGGCGGGCGACATCGTCGATCTGGAACCGGCCTGGATAGTTTGATATCTGGACGGTCCCTCTTCGAAGGGGTGGACGATGGCCTCTTCGGAGGGCGCGAACGGATGGCCTGTCCGGGGTGCGAACGGCGCTCTTCAAAGGGGATGAATCGCATTCAAACGGGCATGTACGTGTGACCTACGCCGTATGGAGCCCATGTGGGTGCTCGATCCGGCGCCGCCCGATCTAGGGTTTTGGCATGGCACGACCACGGCGCATCGTCCTTGTCCGGCACGGCGAGTCAGCGGGCAATGCCGATGACACCGTCTACGAACGCGAGCCCGATCACGCACTGCCGCTCACCGAGGTGGGATGGCGGCAGGCGGAGGAGAGAGGCAAACAGCTGCGCGAGCTCTTCGGGCAGGAGGGCGTAAGCGTTTACGTATCCCCGTACCGGCGTACGCTCGAAACGCTCCGCGCGTTCCACCTGGACCCCGACCTCGTCCGCGTCCGCGAGGAGCCCCGCCTGCGCGAGCAGGACTGGGGCAACTGGCAGGACCGCGACGACGTACGCCTGCAGAAGGCGTACCGGGACGCGTACGGACATTTCTTCTACCGCTTCGCGCAGGGCGAGTCCGGCGCCGACGTGTACGACCGGGTCGGCGGTTTCCTGGAGAGTCTGTTCCGGAGCTTCGAGGCGCCCGACCATCCACCGAACGTGCTCATCGTGACCCACGGCCTGGCCATGCGGCTGTTCTGCATGCGCTGGTTCCATTGGTCGGTCGCGGAGTTCGAATCGCTGTCGAACCCGGGGAACGCGGAGATGCGGATGCTCGTTCTCGGGAACGACGGCAAGTACTCACTTGACCGGCCGTTCGAACGCTGGCGTGATCCGGAACGGTACGGAGCCACCGGATAGAGTGGCAAGGCGATGACCGCTGACTCCTCATACGACGGGCGCCTGGAGCGCGCCCTGTCAGGCCTGCGCGGACTTGCGGTGGGGGACGCGCTCGGCTCGCAGTTCTTCGTGCCCGCGCACTACCCCCTGCTCAAGCGCCGCGAGCTGCCGCCGGGTCCCTGGCGGTGGACGGACGACACCGAGATGACCTGCTCCGTGGTGGCAGTTCTGGCCGCGCACCACCGCATCGACCAGGACGCGCTGGCCCGCTCCTTCGCCGAGCACCTCGATCCCGACCGGGGCTACGGGCCCGCGGTCGCCCGGCTGCTGCGTCAGGTCGGCGAGGGTGGCGACTGGCGGGAGCTCGCCTCCGCCCTCTTCAAGGGGCTCGGATCGTGGGGCAGTGGCGCGGCGGCCCGTATCGCGCCGCTGGGAGCCTGGTACGCGGACGACCCGGAGCAGGCCACCCACCAGGCGGAGATCTCGGCCTACCCCACGCATCAGCACCGTGAAGCCGTGGTGGGCACCATGGCCGTCGCCGCGGCCGCCGCCCTGGCCGCCGATCCGACGGGTCCGCCCAGCGCCGAGGCGCTGCTCGACGGAGTGATCGCGCTCGTGCCGAAGAGCGCCGTCGGCGCGGGACTGCGGCGGGCTCGGGACATGCTCGACTACGGCGACGCGGCGACCGTCGCGGCCGTACTGGGCTGTGGGCGGCGCACGACGGCGCACGACACCGTGCCGTTCGCGCTCTGGTCGGCCGCGCGGGCGCTGAGCGACTACGAACAGGCCTTCTGGACGACCGCCCGGGTGGGCGGTGACGTGGACACGACCTGCGCCATCGTCGGAGGGGTGGTCGCCGCGGGGAAGGCGGGGGCGCCGCCGGGGGAGTGGGTGGAACGTACGGAGAAGCTGCCGGACTGGGTGCCGGGGGTGGCGTAGGGCCATATCCCCTGGTGCTGGTGCTGGTGCTGGTGCTGGTGCTGGTGCTGGTGCTGGTGCTGGTGCTGGTGGTGGTGGTGGGGCGAGTTCCCTGGGTTCGGGCACTGGGCCGGGTCTGAGGGCCGGGGGCCGGGCGTGGCGCAGGGCGGGTGCCACTGTCACAGCCTTGCCACAGAGTGATCGCCGCGGTCTGGGCCGCGGTGCGTCTGGATACCCTTTCCGCCACGCCGCCTGATGATCATGACGGGCGGGTGCCGACGAGATACCGGTCACCAGCCCTCTGCCGCGCCCGCGGTCTTCTTGGGGCTGCGGTGAGGCCGGCTGGGAGGGGGTCCCGTGTCCGACAGACCGTCCACGCCCGAGCCAAGGGATGCGCAGCCGGAAGGTTCCGAAGCATCCCGCGGTGCCGGGCGTGCCAGCCGCTCCGAGCAGTCTGAGCACTCCGATCGCTCAGAGCGCTCCGAGGGCCGTGAGAAGCGCGACCGCGCGGAAGCGACTTCCGGGGCGGGTGCGAGCCGAGATGCCGCCGCTGGCGCCGACAAGAGCTCGGGCTCCGTTTCCGGAGGTGTCGCGACGGTCGAGCGCACCGGCGACGAGGGCGGCTCCTCGGCCGACGACGATTCCGCCGAACCGGACCAGGACGACGATTGGGCGCCGCCGTCGCCGTCGCCATCGCCCGCGCCCTGGCTCGCCGACGTTCAGGCGGGGCCGCCCGCTCCGGTGCGTACGGCCACCCTCTGGGCCGCGTTCGCCACCGGCGTCCTGAGCATGTTGTTCCTCGGCGACGGACTGGCGGTCAACCTCCTGTTCGTCGCGATCCCGGCCGCCCTCGCCGCGCACTTCGCCGCTCAGGCGGCGGGCCGACGCACGCGCGCGTGGACGCTCGTCTGGGGAGTGGGCGGCCTCGCGCTGCTGGCGGTTCCCGCCCTGCGCGACGCGGACTGGCCGTCCTTCCTGGCCGTCGTCACCGCGGTCGCGCTCGGCTCGCTCGCGCTGCACGGGGGTCGCACGTGGCCCGCTGTGCTGCTCGGGCCGATCGGGGTGTTCAACTCCGTGTTCACCGGCGCCGTCTGGGGCTGGCGCGGACTGCGCGAGCGTGCGGGCGGCGGGCACGGGCGCGTGGGACCGGTACTGCGTGCGCTCGTAGTGGCCGCGGTGCTGCTGGTGGTCTTCGGGGCTCTGTTCGCCGGCGCGGACGCCGCCTTCGCCGACCTGCTCGGCGACCTCGTGCCGGACGCCTCCGTCTCCGGCGGCCCCTGGCATGTCCTGCTGTTCGTCCTGGGCGTCGTCTGGGCGCTCGCGGCAGCGCACACAGCCGCCGCTCCCGCACGCTGGGACCGGGCCGAGATACCCGAGGGCCGTGAGCGCGGCCGCGTCGAGTGGGCACTGCCGCTGATCGTGCTCGCCGTGCTCTTCGCGGTCTTCAACGCGGTACAACTCGCCGTGCTCTTCGGCGGGTACGACGCCGTACTGAAGAAGACGGGCCAGACGTACGCCGAGTACGCGCGCCAGGGCTTCTGGCAGCTGCTCCTGGTCACGCTGCTGACGCTGCTCGTCATCGTCGTGGCCCTGCGCTGGGCGCCGCGCGACGGATCGCGCGACCGGACGCTCGTACGTGGTGTGCTGGGAACTCTGTGCGCGCTCGCGCTCGTTGTCGTGGCATCCGCTGTGCGGCGTATGGACATGTATGTGGAGGCGTATGGGCTCACGCGACTGAGGATCTCGGTGCTTTCGGCCGAGCTGTGGCTCGGCCTGGTCATCGTGCTCATCATGGCGGCCGGGGTGTGGGGAGCCCGCTGGCTGCCGCGTGCCGTCGCGGCGAGTGCGGCCGCGGGGGTGCTCGTGTTCGGGTTCGTCTCACCGGACGGTCTGATCGCCGAGCGCAACGTCCAAAGGTACGAGGAGACCGGCAAGTTCGACCTCGACTACGCGCGCGACCTGTCCGCCGACGCCGTACCGGCCCTCGATGAGCTGAAGGAGCCGCTGCGTTCCTGCGCGCTGCGCGCCATCGCACGGGGTCTGGGTGAGGACGGCCCCTGGTACGCGACGAGCTGGGGGCAGGCGCGCGCCCGGCAGATCCTCGACGACCGTCCGGTCTCGCCGGACGCGGACTGGAGCGTGTGCGACCGCTTCGATACGGACCTGATGTACCGCTGACGCGCGCTCTCACGGTCATCGGCGCCGACCGCCTCCGAGCGGTTGCCGAGGCACCTGCCGGCTCCCGAGCGGTGAGTACGGCGAGAGGGGCGCCGAGGCCGGCGGCGGTGAGGATCAGGCAGCCCTTGCCCATCGCTTCGGACGGCCCCCGCTCAGCTCCACGTGGCCCGGCCTCCGTGGTTCTGTGCCGCTGATCGGCCGATCAGCGGCACAGAACCACGGCCGGTCAGCCTCCGGCGGGTCCCGCCGCGCCCGCCGTACCGGCGAGGGCCTCCAGGTCGCTCTTGCGGACCCGGATGACCAATCCGGCCGTGACCAGGGCCAGTACGGCCATCGCGACGGCCGGGATGAACGCCGTGGAGATGCCGTGCGCCAGCACTTCGTTCCCCCAGGGAGCGGGCAGCTGATGCGTCTTGGCGAACTCCGCCTTCTGCTCGGCCGAGCCGTCCGCCAGGAACTTCGGCAACTGTTTCTCCGCCTCGTCACGACTGGCCGAGCCGAAGACCGTGGTCAGGATGGAGAGGCCGAGCGAACCGCCCACCTGTTGGGTGGCGTTGAGCAGACCGGAGGCCGCCCCCGCCTCGTGCACGGCGACACCCGAGACCGCGGTGAGCGTGAGCGTCACGAAGTTCAGGCCCATGCCGAAGCCGAACAGCAGCATCGGGCCGAGCACCCCGCCGAGGTACGAGCTGTCGGGGTTGATGAAGGTCTGCCAGCCGAGCCCGAGCACGACGATCGACGAACCGGTGACCATGAACGGCTTGGGGCCGAGCACCGGCAGGAACCGCTGTGACAGACCCGCGCCGGTCACGATCGCCGCCGTCACGGGCAGGAAGGCCAGGCCCGCCTGGATCGGCGAGTAGTCCAGCACGTTCTGCACGAACAGCACGATGAAGAAGAACATGCCGAACATCGCCGCGGCCAGGCTCAGCATGATCACATACGTGCCCGAACGGTTGCGGTCGGCGAACATCTTCAGCGGGGTGATCGGCTCCTTGGCCCGCATCTCGACGAAGCCGAAGGCCAGCAGCAGCACCACGGCGGCACCGAAGGACCCGATCGTCAGGCTGTCCCGCCAGCCCTCCTCCGACGCACGGATGAAGCCGTACACCAGGGACGCCATGCCGGCCGTCGAAGTGAGCGCGCCCGCGATGTCGAAGCGCCCGGGGTGCCGTTCGGACTCGCTGATGTACATCGGCGCGAGCACGGCGATCAGAACCCCGATGGGCACGTTGACGAAGAGCACCCAGCGCCAGTCGAGCCACTCCGTGAGCATTCCGCCGGCGAGCAGGCCGATCGCGCCGCCTCCGGCCGAGACGGCGGCGAAGACACCGAACGCGCGGTTCCGCTCCGGGCCCTCGGGGAACGTGGTGGTGATGAGGGCCAGCGAGGTCGGCGACGCGATCGCGCCACCGACGCCCTGAAGGGCGCGTGCGGCCAGCAGTTGCCAGGGTTCCTGCGCGAGACCGCCGAGGAACGAGGCGAGCGTGAACAACAGGATGCCGGTCATGAAGACCCGGCGCCGCCCGAGGATGTCACCGGCCCGGCCGCCGAGCAGCAGCAGGCCGCCGAAGGTGAGGGTGTACGCGCTGACCACCCAGGTCAGGTCGGTCGTGCTGAACTTGAGCGCGTCTTGAATGTGCGGAAGGGCGATGTTCACAATCGTCGAATCGAGTACCACCATGAGTTGGCAGGCCGCGATGACGGCGAGTGCGATGCCGGGGTGCCCCTCCCGGCGGGCTGCTCCCGGCTTCTTCTGATCATGGATTAACTGAGAGGTTGTCACTATGGGTCCCCCACAAGTGCGTTAGTGAACGCCCGCGTTCACTGTCGCGTCAACGGTAGTGAGTCCCCGACAGTGAACGCAAGCGTTCACTGAAGCTGCCGACCGCCGCGTGGTGTATCCCCTTGATGCCGCGTGGCGCATCCCCACCCCCGGAATCACCGCTTCCTCATGCTCGACGGAGATACGCAGATGGTTACTTCGCGCTGGACGGCCGCCCCCGCTCAGACGGCCTCCCTTCGCCGGCGCGGTGCTGTGCTCGAACGCGCGATCCTCGACGCCGCGCTCGAACAGCTCAGCACGGTCGGCTGGAACGGCCTCACCATGGAGGGTGTCGCCGCCGGCGCCCAGACGGGCAAGGCGGCGGTCTATCGCCGCTGGCCCTCCAAGGAGGACCTCGTCGTCGACGCGCTCCAGGCAGGACTGCCACGCTTCGACGAGGTGCCCGATCTGGGGTGCGTGCGCGAGGACCTGCTCCAGCTGTGCCGACAGGCGCGCGAGGCGATGTTCTCGCGCCCTGGGCTCGCGCTGCGCTCGGTGATTCACGAATGCGACTCGAGTCAGGCCGATCGCTTCGGAGGGGTGATCCTCGAAGGGGTGGTGGAGCCGACCGTCAAACTGTTGCGTGCCATCATCAACCGGGGAATCGAACGGGGAGAGGTGCGCTCCGATGCGGCGAACGGGTACGTCTTCGACGCCATTCCGGCGATGATGATGTACCGCACAAAGATGTGCGCGAGCGAATGGAGTGAACGCGACATCGAGGAGCTGGTCGATCAGCTGATGGTTCCGCTGCTGCGGCCGCAAGGTGCCTGACGCTGCGGTCGGAAGGTGTCTGACGCTGCGGCCGCGAGATGTCCGATGTCGCGGCCGAGAGGTGGCCGATGGGGAGTCCGGAAGATGGCGGATGCGAGTCCGGAGGGCGCCCGATGGGGAGTCCCGGGCCCGGCTGGTGTGCGGCTGGAGGGTGTCTGATCGTGTGCTTGTGCGGTGCTCGACCGGTATCTGTGGCGCCGTCGGTGAAGGCCCTGAGGTCGCCCAGGGGAACCGGGGTGTCGCAGGGGGTTCCCGGCGGCGTACGCTAAGGGCGCCATGCCGTACGAACCACCCACTCACACCGTCGAGCGCTCCCTCCGCGCAACGACCGGAGCGAAGGTCATTGCCGGTGTCGACGAGGTGGGGCGCGGCGCGTGGGCCGGGCCCGTCACCGTCTGCGCGGCGATCACCGGACTGCGCCGGCCTCCCGAAGGCCTCACCGACTCCAAGCTGCTGACCGTCAAGCGACGCACTGTGCTCGCCGAGGAGCTGCGGAAGTGGGTGACCTCGTACGCTCTGGGGCACGCCTCTCCCGAGGAGATCGACGCCCTGGGGATGACGGCCGCGCTGCGACTCGCCGCCGTACGCGCCCTGGAGGCCTTGCCGGTCCGTCCCGACGCGGTCATTCTCGACGGGAAGCACGACTATCTCGGGTCGCCCTGGAAGGTTCGTACGGTGATCAAGGGTGACCAGTCCTGCGTGGCCGTTGCGGCGGCCTCGGTGATCGCCAAGGTGCAGCGCGACAAAATGATGGCCGAACTGGGCATCGAACATGCAGACTTCGGTTTTGCGGCCAACGCCGGGTATCCGTCACCGGTGCACAAGGCCGCGCTGGCGGAGCGGGGCCCCACCCCGTACCACCGGCTGTCGTGGGCGTATCTTGATGCGCTGCCCCAGTGGCGGCACCTCAAGAAGGTCCGCAGCTGGGCGGACGGAAGCGTTCCGGAAATCGAGGGCCAGCTCGGCTTCGATTTCTGACTGTTTCCGCTCGCACTCATGTGCCACCCGCCGACGCGATCCGCACCGGCGTTTGATAAAAAGCAGCTCATGCCTCTCATTCCCGAGGAGCCTCAGATTCACGAGAGTGCCCAGGGTCCCCGCGCCACTCCGGCCAGTGGCCGTACCGCGCCGACCCCCCGCCCCGTACCCGGCCCCCGTCCCGCGGCTCCGTCGCGGCCCGGCCGTCCGGGTCCCGTCCGGCCGATGCCGGCCCAACGCACCCCACGCGATCCGGCCGTGGCCACGCCCGGACCGGCCGCTCCGGCGGCTGCCGTTACCCCTGCCACCCCGCAGATCCAGTTGATCCCGGCCTCGGTCGAGGGCGCGCTGGACGCTGCCGAGGAGGCCGTCGACCTGCTGCTGGAGTCGGGCCGTGCCCCGGGGGAGGTGCTGGTGGTCACCACCGGCGAACCGCACCCGTGGGCCGCGCACGAGCTGTCCTTCGGCGAGGCTGCCTACTGGGCTCAGCACGACGCGGGCGACGACGTCTTCTACGCCGACGCCTCCGCGGTCGGCCGGGCCGCGTCCCGGCCGGTGGTCGTGGTCGCGGTCAACGGCGGCCCTGCCGGCGTCGCTGCCACCGCGCTTCCGCTGGCGCTCGGCCGGGCCGGAGCCCTGCTGATCGTCTGCGGCGACCCGCAGCAGATCAACTCGGTGCTGGGCGCCGGGGTCTGAGCGACTCGGGCTCGGCCGCCGTGCGGTCCGATCGCGCTGAGGCCTCGTAGGTCTCGACGCGCTCGGACTCCGTCCGTCCGGTTCGTGCCGCGGTACGGGGCCCGGCCGGGACACCTGTGGCCGGGGCGGTGAGGGTGCCGCTGCGGCGGCACCTGCACGGCGGTTGCCCCGGTGTGCCCTCAGTACGTTTTCGCAGGCGTGTCACCGGCTCGCGGTGCGAGTGGTGTCTCCGGGCGTGCTGTCGTGCGTCGCCGGTGGCGTGAGGCTGCCGCACCCTTCGCGTGATGCGTGATGCGTGATGCGTGATGCGTGATGCGTGATGCGTGATGCGTGATGCGTGATGCGTGATGCGTGATGCGTGATGCGTGATGCGTGATGCGTGGCGCGTAATGCGTAAGGCTGCCTCACTTGTGGTGTGTGAGGCCTGCCGCACTTTTGGTGCGGCAGGCTGCCGTGCCCATCGCCTGGGTGCGAGTGGCTGTCTTGCGCAACTCGCGGTGCGGGGTCTGTCGTACGCCCCTGGTGGTACGCCGGGGCCCGGCCGCTCAGCGGGCGGCCGCCCGGCGCAGCACCTCCGACGCGGAGCCTCCGGTGCGCGGCAGTGGTGGTGGCGCGCTGGTCAGTTCGAAAGCCTCCGGCGGCGAGTCCGTGTTGGGGCGGCGTCCGCCCCGGCCCTCGCCCAGGACCTGCCAGCCGTCACGCGTCAGTGTGATGTACGCCCCGCAGCGCAGCCCGTGGAGTGTGCACGCGTCGCGTAGCCCCCACATCCACGCCCCGTCCTCCTCCGTCCAACGCGCGTCGCCCTCACGGCAGTAGAGCAGCACGGCCGTGCGGACCGGCGTACGGCGTCGCAGGTCGTGCGGGATGACCCGGCGCAGCTGCGCGAGCAGCGCGTTGCGGAACATCCAGCCGTCGGCCGGGGCCGCCCGCCGGGTGAAGGAGGCGCTCGCCTGAAGCCGTTCTTCCGGATCGAGGACGGCCACGATGGCGGTTGCCGGGCCGGGCCGGTGCCGGGAGTGCAGCCCGCTGACGACCTCCCGGGGATTGCGCAGCAGCGGAATCCCCGCGGCGGCCCACTCCGCGGGTTCGAGCATCCGGGTCAGAGGGTTGGCGGAAGCGGCGGACAGGTCGGCGGAGGTCGACATGGATGCCGCCGAGGACGGTGCGAATCCGAAGGTCACGGTCCTCCCTTCGGCTACGCGCCCATACTGCGGGCGGGGGTCGGACTTGGGGGAGCGCACGCCGCAGCAGAGCCCTACCGGACCACGGACGAGCCGTGCGGGGAGCGGACCTCAATTCTTCCTGTCGAACTTGGTTGCGGCAACGAGCAATTGGGGCCACAGCCCGTTTTCATGTGGTGCGTCGGCTATATCCCCGCTACATCTCTGCCCAATGTGCTCCGCAGCGACGCGCGGGTCACGCTTGTACGGCCAGGACCAGCGGCAACACCCCCGACGCACCGGCTCGTCGAAGCATGCGCGCGGCCACCGCGAGGGTCCAGCCCGTCTCTGTCGCATCGTCCACGAGAAGTACCGGACCGCCGGCTTCCTTGAGCGCGGTGGCCAGGGCGGGCGGCACGGTCAGTGCCCCGTCGAGCGCCTTCAGCCGCTGCGCGCTGTTGCTCCGGTGGACCTGCGCGAACTCACCGGTGTACTCGATGGACCCCAGCAGCGGCAGCCGTCCGATCTCCGCGATCCGCGCCCCCAGGGACTGGATCAGCTGCGGACGCGTACGGGAGGCCATCGTGACGACGCCCACCGGACGCGGCTGTGCGTCGGGCCCTGCGGAGGCCCAGCCTCCCGGCCCCTTCGCCCAGTCGGCCAGCACACCGACCACGGCCTTGGCGACATCGTCCGGCACCGGCCCGTCCGGGGCTTGGGGCGTGAGCATCGGCCGCAGCCGGTTGCCCCAGCCGATGTCCGACAGCCGCCCCAGCGCACGCCCGGGCGCGGCCAGCTCTCCGGCCGGGATACGCCCCTTCAGGTCGACGCCGACCGCCGGCAGGCCCGTCGGCCACATCTTCCGGGGCTCGACCTCGACGCCCGCACGCCCGAGTTCGCCACGTGCCGCGTCGAGCGACCCGGACGACACGGAGTCGTGGAATCGGCCTCCGGCGCAGTTGTCGCAGCGCCCACAGGGAGCCGCCCCCTCGTCGTCGAGCTGCCGCCGCAGGAACTCCATCCGGCAGGCCGTCGTCGTCACGTAGTCGCGCATCGCCTGCTGCTCAGCCGACCGCTGCTTGGCCACCCAGGCGTAGCGCTCGGTGTCGTACGTCCAAGGAACGCCCGTCGAGACCCAGCCGCCCTGCACACGCCGTACGGCCCCGTCGACATCGAGGACCTTGAGCATCGTCTCCAGACGTGAGCGGCGCAGTTCGACCAGCGGTTCGAGGGCGGGCAGGGACAGTGGTCGGTCGGCCCGCGCCAGGACGTCCAGTGTGCGTCGCACCTGCTCCTCCGGGGGAAACGCGACCGAGGCGAAGTACTCCCAGATCGCCTGATCCTCCTTGCCCGGCAGGAGCAGCACCTCGGCGTGCTCCACACCGCGGCCCGCGCGCCCCACCTGCTGGTAGTACGCGATGGGGGACGAGGGCGAGCCGAGGTGGACGACGAACCCGAGGTCGGGCTTGTCGAAGCCCATACCCAGGGCGGACGTGGCTACCAGGGCCTTGACCCGGTTGCCGAGCAGGTCCTCCTCCGCTTGTAGCCGGTCCGCGTTCTCCGTCTTGCCGGTGTACGAGGCCACGGTGTGCCCGCACTGACGCAGGAAGGCCGTGACTTCCTCGGCCGCAGCCACGGTGAGCGTGTAGATGATGCCGGAGCCCGGCAGGTCGTTGAGGTGTTCGGCGAGCCAGCCCATGCGGTGGGCGGCGTCCGGCAGGCGCAGCACGCCGAGACTGAGGCTCTCCCGGTCGAGCGGTCCGCGCAGCACGAGCGCGTCCGTGCCGCCTCCGGTGCCGAGTTGTTCGGCCACGTCGGCCGTGACGCGCGCGTTGGCCGTCGCGGTGGTGGCGAGGACCGGCACACCGGACGGGAGGTCGGCGAGCATGGTGCGCAGCCGGCGGTAGTCGGGCCGGAAGTCGTGGCCCCAGTCGGAGATGCAGTGCGCCTCGTCGACCACGAGGAGGCCGGTCGCGGCGGCCAGCTTGGGCAGCACCTGGTCGCGGAAGTCGGGGTTGTTGAGCCGCTCCGGGCTCACCAGGAGCACATCGACCTCGCTCGCGGCCACCTCGGCCTGGATCGTGTCCCACTCCTCCGTGTTGGACGAGTTGATGGTCCTCGCGCGGATGCCCGCGCGGGCCGCCGAATCCACCTGGTTGCGCATGAGCGCGAGGAGTGGCGAGACGATGACCGTGGGACCCGCGCCCTGCTCGCGCAGCAACGCGGTCGCGACGAAGTACACCGCGGACTTGCCCCAGCCCGTGCGCTGCACGACCAGGGCCCTGCGCTTGTGGGCCACCAGTGCCTCGATGGCCCGCCACTGATCCTCGCGCAGCCGGGCCTCGCCCGTCGGCGCGCCCACGAGGCGGGCGAGCACGGCATCGGCCGCGGTACGCAGGTCTCCGTCCGGGGCGGGGCGCGGGTCTGCGGACGGGGCGGGTCGTTGGTCTTCGTCGCTCATGGCATCCATGCAACCCGATCGGTCGGACATTGCGCGAATGAGGCAGCCGGCCTGTGGACAACTCCTGGCGTGCTCATGGCCATGGTTATCCACAGGTTCAAGCGGAATTCCAAGATCCGCGAGATGGTCACGGCATGACGAACCACGACGAAGCGGCCGGCACGTCCGGCAACGGTGACATGAGCGGATTCGCGGACCACGAGAGCGGTGACGCGGACGGATCCACGGACCAGGGGAGCGGTGGCATTGGTGGGGTCGCGGCCCCGGTGGGCGGCGACATGTGGCGGGGTGCGGCCCAGGAGAGCGGCGACATGGCTCGGACCGCGGCCCACCCGAGCGGTGACGTCGAGCGGTCCTCGGCTGGCGCGGGTGATGATCTCGCTGGACCCGCAGGCCCTGTGGACGCCGAGATGGGCGGCACCCCCTACGACGACGAGTCCACCGCGTACATCAGCCACACCGAACACACGGACCCGAGCGGTGAGCGCCAGGTCACATTGCGGACTCCGGCCGAACTGGCGGACGCGCTGCCTTACTTGCTCGGGTATCGACCCGAGGACAGCATCGTGCTGGTCGCTCTGCACGACCAGGACGGGCGAGGCAGGTTCGGTGGGAGGGCGAGGCTCGGCATCCCCGCCCATTCGGACGACTGGGCGTCCGTGGCCGGGCAGCTGGCGCACGGCCTGGTGACGGGAAGTGAGCGCAGAGGCGTACGCCCGGAGAGCATGGTGGCCTACCTCTGTCAGGAGCCTGCGAGCGGCGAGACGGGGTGCGACGTCGTGGCACGGCTCCAGCCGCTCGCTCAGCTGCTGCGCACGGCCTGCGGCAGCCTCGACGTACCCGTGGTCGAGGCGCTGTGCATCTCCGACGGCCGCTTCTGGTCGTACTGCTGCCCGAGCCCCGACTGCTGTCCGCCCGAGGGCCGGCCGATGGGGCTGCCCGGCACCTCCGTGCTCGCCGCTGCCGCAACGTACGCAGGTCTGCAAGTACGGGGAAGCCTGCGGGAGTTCAGGGCCAGGCTCGCTCCCTGGGAGACCGCGGCAGCCCTGGCGCAGGAGATCGCCCTCGACGCCGCCAGCACGGCCCTCGTTCCCAGGATCCTCGACGGCGAGACCCGGGAGGACGTCGCCGAGGAGACCCTTGGACTGGCCCGGCAGGTGATGGGACGGTTCACCGCTACGTCGCCCGTGTCCGGCACCCTCCCGGCAGACCTCCGCGACGACGAACTCCTCGGGCACGAGGAGGCCGCCACTCTGATCCTCGGTCTGCAGGACCGGACGACCCGCGACCGTGCGGCGGAGTGGATGGAAGACGACGAAGCGGCACCGGCCCTGCGCCTCTGGCGTGCCCTGGCCCGCCGCTGCGTCGGTTCGTACGGTGAGCACGCTGCCGCGCCCCTCACGCTCGCTGGGTGGGTCGCCTGGTCTTCCGGCGACGAACTGGAGGCCCGCGAAGCCCTGGCCATGGCCCTGGGCGCCGACCCTGGCTATCTCTTCGCCCGCCTCCTCCATCAAGCCTGCAACGAGGGCCTGGACCCGGAGTCCGTTCGCCGCTGCCTGCGTGCGGAGCGAGAGGGCCGGGCCGTGACGGACGGGAGTGTCCCTCCCGCGCCACTGGCCGCCACCGCGCCTTCGCTCCGCTCCGCGCAGCCACCCCGGAGTCTGGAGCCACAAGATCCTGGAGCTTCGCAAGGCGCTCGATGGTCCGGCCCCTCCACGCCGGGCGACAGCGCCGATCCGGCGGCTCCGGCCGGGCAGGGCGACGGAACTGGGGAGTCGCCTGGTGTTCTCGGCCGTCGCCGTCGCAGGGTGCGTTCCGTGAGCGGTGGCAGCCGTCCGAGCCGCCGTTCTCCCAGGACGGTCGCCCGCAGAGGCAGGCGTCCAGCCGAGGGCACCGGGCCTGCCGCCGACGGAACACGGTCCGCGATGGACGGACTCCGGCGTTCCGCCGAAGGACCGCGGAGTGCGGCAGAGGGTGCCACCACTCGTTCACACGCACCCGGTGGCACCGCACGTAGCGATGCGCAGGGAGACGTATGAGCACACCCAGCTGCGCGGCGTGGTCCGCGAGTCGGCGTCAAGCCGCCTTCGGCACTGTGACCTGCGCCCCGCGACGCAGCCATTCGGTCGGCTTCCCGGCCGCCGGGCGTGACCCGAGGCAGGCCCACTCCGTTCACCTGGGTGGCGGTACCCGTGGCCGGGTCGCGCCGACGCATCGCCCACGACCTTTCGGAGCCCCCCACCAGGCGCCGGTCGCGCCCAAGGCGCGCCAGGCGCAGAAGAAGCCGCCTCATGTCCTTGCCCACTCCGTCCGCCGCCCACGACGGCGACCGGCCTCCCCGCCGCGCATCCACAAAGCCCTTGATGCCGGGTGGCGATCCATCGGCGCCACCGACCGGGGGCGGCGGGAAGACAGCGCCCCGCATGGCTCAGGAGAGGACACCTACCTCCTTCGCAGGCGCAGGCCGACGGTCGGTCATTCCCGAAGCGACGTCCAGGCCATCGGGTACCCCCGCGCGGGGCAACCGGCCCTCGGGCCCCGGCCCGTTGGCGGGCAGACCCTTCGCTCCCCGACCCCCGCTTCCACCACTCCGCCACGCCGCGGACCTGCCGCCAGCCCACACCGCGCTGATCTGTGCGGCCCTGCCGGGGCTGGCGATCTCCACGGAGCAGGGGCAGCTGACCGGCCAGGGGTTGGACGGGTTCTACCGCTCGGGGCGGCGCCTGCTCTCCCGCTGTCAGGTGCGGGTGGCGGGGCGGGAGCCGCTCGCCGTGCAAGCGCGGATGGTAGCGGCCGACCGCGTCCGCTTCGTGGGCGCCCTCCGAGCCTCCCCCGACGCAGGACCGGACCCGGACGTCCTGGTGGAACGCACGCGGCACGCGGACGGCACGGAACGGATCACGCTGCACAGCGCTGCCTCACGCCCCTTGCGCCTGTCCGTCGAGGTGGCACTCGGGACGGACCTCGCGGATCTGGGGACGGTGGCTTCGGGCAGCCCCGGTCCCGAGCTCCCCGCGAGCGTTCACGACTCAGGCCTGCGCTGGACCGGCCCGACCGGCACCTCGGCCGTCACCGCGGATCCGCCGCCGGCCGACGCCCTCGCCTCCGCCGGACTGCTGCGCTGGGGGCTGGAGCTGCCACCCGGCGGCACATGGAGTGTGGAACTGCGGGTACGGCCGGACGGGGCCGGAGCCGGCAGAGCGGTGGTACGCGGCGCGACGAGCCCACTCGCCCAGGCCACGGCTACGGGCGACGACCCCAGGGCCCAATCGCTGCTCCATGCCTGCGTCGAGGATCTGCAGGCTCTGCTGCTGCGCGATCCCAGCCACCCTTCCGACCCGCATCTCGCAGCCGGGGCGCCGTGGCGCTGCGGCCTGGCTCCGGCGGAGGCACTGGTCGCCGCGCGGATGGCACTGCCCCTCGGCACCCGGCTTGCCGCGGGCACGCTGCGGACCCTCGCCCGCAGCCAGCTCTCGGGACCAGGCCCACATTCGGGCATGATCCCGGGACCACGGCGGGACGCGGGCGCACATCTGCCACCTGGCTGCACGGGCACGGAGGCAACCCTGCTCTTCCCTGTGCTTCTCGCGGAGGCCCGGCGCTGGGGGTTGCCGGAGCAGGAGACGCAGGAGTTGTTGCCCGCCGCGGAACGCTGTCTCCAGTGGCTTCGGACCGCTGTCGGCGACGGTACCTACCTCCCCGACCCCCAGCCCGGCGGGCCGCTGCGCTGCGAGACACAGGCGTACGCCCATCGGGCAGCGCTGCTGGGCGCGGACCTGCTCGATGCCCACGGCCGCCCAGGCGGCCCCGGGCTGCGCCAGTGGGCCGGGGAACTGCGCACCGCGTTCCGGGACGACTTCTGGATCGAGGACCTGAAGGGAGGCAGACCGGCGGCCGCCCGGGCCCCGGACGGACGCCTGGTGCCCCACCTCGGCGCGGGCGCCGCCCACCTTCTCGACACCGGCCTGCTCGGCTCCGGTGTCATGGCTCAGGGCCTGCTCGACAGGGTGCGGACGGAGCAACTCGCGCGGCTCCTCGGCGGTCCGGCCATGGACTGCGGATGGGGGCTGCGCAGCCTGGGAGCGAGGGAGGCGGCGTACAACCCGTTCGGTCATCGAGGAGGAGCCGTGCGGGTCCAGGAGACGGCGGTCGCCGTCACGGGCCTGGCCGCCGCCGGTTACGAGAAGGAGGCGAGTTCGCTGCTGCGGGGCGTACTGGCCGCGGCGGAGGCGTTCGGGCATCGGCTGCCCGAGATGTACGCGGGGGAACAACGCACGGAAGCCGGCTCTCCGCTGCCGCACCCCGCAGCCTGCCGACCGGCCGCCACCGCCGCGGCCTCAGGGGTGCTGCTCCTCACCGCTCTGGCGGGGATCCGCCCCGACGCCCCGGCCGGCACGGTGACGCTGCGCCCGCTGCGCAGTGCCCCACTGGGCGAGATCGGATTGACGGGACTGAGAGTCGCCGGCGCGCCCTTCTCCGTGCGCGTCAGCCGGCTCGGCCTCGCCATGGTCGAGGAGGCGGCCGACGGATTGCAGTTGAGAGCGTGACGTCGCGCGATGCGGCTGGGCCATGGCCGGGAGCCCCCGGACCAGCCCGAAGGAAGTGGATCAACCACCGATGCGGCCGACGAAGGGAGTGTTTATCGTCAGGCAGACGACTATGATCGCGGCATGCCCTACGACCCGTCAGCCTTTCCGCCCTTTGCTGTCACCGTGGACCTGGTCGTGCTGACCGTGCGCCGCCACGCCCTCTGTGCGCTGGCGGTGCGGCGAGGTGAGCAGCCCTTTCAGGGCAGGTGGGCGCTCCCTGGCGGCTTCGTGCGGCCTGACGAGGACCTGGGGCAGGCAGCAGCGCGCGAGCTGGCCGAGGAGACCGGGCTGCGCGCCCATGACCCCTCCGCACAGGACAACGGAGCGCATCTCGAACAGCTGGCGACGTACGGCGACCCCAAGCGTGACCCGCGGATGAGGGTGGTCAGCGTCGCCCATCTCGCTCTCGCACCCGACCTGCCCGCGCCCAGGGCGGGCGGCGACGCCAACAGCGCCCGCTGGGCGCCCGTCGAGGAGCTGCTGCAGCAGGGCGGTTACGGCAGGGACGGGGAGAAGGCGGCACCGCTCGCCTTCGATCATGCGCAGATCCTGGCGGACGGTGTGGAGCGTGCCCGGTCCAAGATCGAGTACTCGTCGCTGGCCACCGCGTTCTGCCCGACCGAGTTCACCGTCGGCGAGCTGCGCCGGGTCTACGAGGCCGTGTGGGGCGTGGCGCTGGACCCGCGCAACTTCCATCGCAAGGTGACGGGCACACCGGGCTTCCTCGTGCCCACGGGCGGCACCACGACGCGCCAGGGCGGTCGTCCGGCCCAGCTCTTCCGCGCGGGCGGCGCCACGCTGCTCAATCCGCCGATGCTGCGCCCGGAGGTCTGAAACCCGAGCAGGGCGCGGACGGAGAGGGCTGAGTCCGGCCGCTGGGAAGCCGGTGTCCGAAGGAGGCCCTCAGGTGCCCGGAAAACCGGACATATCGCGCTATCTTGCTTTGGGTGATCCAGGCGATCGGACTGACCAGCAACCCCCGCAAGGACCTTCCGCCCGTCGTCGACGATGTGTCCTTCGAGGCGCACGCGGGCCGTGTCACCGCGCTCCTCGGAACCCCGGGCGCGGGCAAGACGACGGCGCTCAGGCTCATGCTCGAACTCCAACAGGGCCGTGGCATCACCTACTTCAGGGGCCGCCCGCTGCACCGCATCGCCCATCCCTCGCGCGAAGTGGGCGTCCTGCTCGGCGATGTCCCCGGTCACCCCGCCCGCACGGTGCGCGGTCAACTCCGTATGTTGTGCGCCGCCGCCGGCGTCCCTGTCCGCCGTGCCGATGAAGTCCTCGAGGTGGTCGGTCTTGTCAGCCTGCGCGACGAACGCCTGAGCACCCTTTCGCGCGGCATGGACCGCCGCCTCGGTCTGGCCTGCGCGCTGCTGGCCGATCCGCACACCCTTGTCCTCGACGCCCCCGCCGACGGCCTGTCCGCCCGCGAAGGCCGGTGGCTGCACGGTCTCCTGCGTGCGCACGCCACGCAGGGTGGCACGGTCCTGTTCACCACGGACGACCCCAGAGAGGCCGCGCAGACCGCAGATCAGGTCGTCACGTTGGAGGCGGGCAGGCTTGTCGCCGACCAGGAGGCCGCAGACTTCGCCCGCACCCGGCTGCGGCCCCGCGTGGCAGTCCGCAGCCCGCACGCCGCCCGACTCGGCGCTCTGCTGGCCAAGGAGGCTCGAACCGGGCAACGCTCCGTGGAGATCGTGCGCGAGGACGGCAATCGGCTGTCGGTGTACGGCAGTACGTGCGCCGATGTCGGCGAGACCGCCTTCCGGCACGGCATCCTCGTACACCAACTGGCCGACGAAACCGGTGACATGGGGGCCGCCCCCGACACGCAGCCGACCGCTCCCCCGCCCCGCCCGGCCGGTTCGCTGGAGTCGGAAGACCTGTCCCCGCTGCCGCCCCCCATCAGTGTCCGCCAGGCGCCCAGTCCGCTGCGTCCGTTGCGCTACGAGCTGCGCCGCGCTGCCGGAGTCGGCACCGGCTACGTCACCGCGGCTGCCGTGCTGATCGCCTCCGCCCTGATCGCCGTGATCCTCGCCAGAATCGGTCACACGCCGCAGCACCGCCTCCTGGCCGCGTGGCCGCAGGACTTCCCCCTGCCCCCCGCGGCGCTCGGCGCGGGGTTGCTCGGGGCGGTCGCCTTCGGCGACGAGTTCCGCCACCCCGCCCTGGCCACGGATCGCGGCACCGTCCCCCGCCGCCTGGGGCTGCTCACCGCGAAACTCCTCGTCTCCGGGGCGACCGCGCTGCTGCTGGCCTTCCTTGCCGTGGGGTGCGATCTCGAAGTGCTCTACCTCGTCTACGGACGGGAGCTCACCCAAGTTCCCACCGACTGGCTTTCCCTGGGCGCCGGTTGGCTCGGACTCCTGGTGGGCTGCGCCTGGGCCGGTGTACTGGCCGCGGGCATCTTCCGCTCCACGACCGCCGGGCTCGCCGCGGTGCTGGCGGTACCCGTCGTCGTCGTACCCCTCGTACAAAGGGCGCTCGAAGGCCCGTCTGTTCGGACGGCGGCCGGGTTCGCCACGCGGCTGCGAGAGCTGATGCTGGTGCAGTGGCCGTTCGGCGGCGAGCGGTATCTGGCCGCCGCGGCCCGGGTGGTCGCCCAACCCGTGGGCAGTGCACTGATGTTGTCGCTGACCGCTCTGCTCTGCGCATATCTGCTCACGACCCTGCGTAGCAGGGTCCGATGACGACCGTCCGAGGGCTTCCGGTCCTGTCGTGAGCGCAACTTCCCGGAGAACGCCCATTTCTTTCCGATAAGGCGTCAATTGCGACGGGGTGAGCGATCACCCTTTCGTGTGCTTTTCACCAAAGACCTCAAGGGCGTTGGAAGCGACGCCGACAAAGGATCCGTGAGTACCCTTGCGCACACCATGATGACCGCCGCCCGCTCCGCCGACTCCGGCCTGACCGGACCGGGCGAACTCGACCGCTACCCCTACGCCGAGGCCTCTGCCGCCGACCGCGTCGGCATTCCCGCGTGGGAGAGCGCCGATCCGGAACTGGGCCGCGTCGGCCGGCGTGCCGCGGGCAGCCGCGGACGCGGACTGCACGGCCAACTCGTACAGCAGCTGGGGCAGATGATCGTCTCCGGCGACCTGGGCGCGGACCGCCCGCTCGTGCCCGAGGAGATCGGTCAGCGCTTCGAGGTGTCCCGCACCGTCGTCCGCGAGTCGCTCCGTGTGCTGGAGGCGAAGGGCCTGGTGAGTGCCCGCCCGAACGTCGGCACGCGCGTACGCCCCGTCAGCGACTGGAACCTGCTGGATCCGGACATCATCGAGTGGCGGGCGTTCGGGCCGCAGCGCGACGACCAGCGCCGCGAGCTGAGCGAGCTGCGATGGACGATGGAGCCGCTCGCCGCGCGCCTCGCCGCCGGCCACGGGCGCGAGGAGGTCCAGCAGCGGCTCGCCGACATGGTCGAGATCATGGGCCACGCCATGGCACAGGGTGACGCCCTGACCTTCTCGCGCGCCGACGCGGAATTCCACTCCCTGCTCATCCAGGTCGCCGGCAACCGCATGCTGGAGCACCTCTCCGGGATCGTGTCGGCCGCCCTGCAGGTCTCCGGCGGCCCGGTCACCGGCTGCGACCGCCCCAACGAGGCCGCGCTGGCGCACCACGCCCGGATCGTCGACGCCCTGGGCGCGGGCGACGGCGCGGCTGCCGAGGCGGCCATGCGCCAATTGCTCACCGTCCACCCTGAGGTGGAGCGTGTGGTGCCCGCGCCGCGCGAGCACTGACGGTGCGCCGTGGGCGGCGCGGTCGGGGGCCGACCGCCCTCGCCCGCTCTCGCCCGGCCGGTGGGCCCGACAGCGCCCGCACGGCGAACCGTCTGTCACCGGACCCCGTGCACGTGTCGCCGGGCTCCGTCGGACCCTCCTGGGACCGACGGGGTTCGACGGCACGTCTTCCGGGACCGGCGCGGTTCGACGGCATGCGGAGTCCGGGAATCGGCATGGCTCGGCGGCGTACGGAGCCCGGGAGCCGCTGAGGTCCGACGGCGAGCGACCCGGCGGCCAACCGCTGATTCGGCGGCCCGGAAGTCCACCGACCCTCGGATCGTGCGGCCGCAGCGGCCATCGTTGACCACCTATGACCGCATCTAGTCGTTTTTGAGTGGTTACGGGGTGTGACTCGGGCCACGCGGATTGGGCGTAACGCTCCTCGGCACTGCGCGATGACCTAAGAGGTGACAGCCGAGGAGGGAATACGGACGCCGTTTACGGCGCTGTGCATCTTCCCGGCCCCACCCGCGCCGTCGGCCCATCCCCAAGTCGGCGGTCGTCGGTTCCTGTCCGTTACGGACGGGGCCGGAAGCCGTTTTCCAACGTTCCGAGAGGTTGTTCGTGTCGGCCAGCACATCCCGTACGCTCCCGCCGGAGATCGCCGAGTCCGTCTCTGTCATGGCGCTCATCGAGCGGGGAAAGGCTGAGGGGCAGATCGCCGGCGATGACGTGCGTCGGGCCTTCGAAGCTGACCAGATTCCGGCCACTCAGTGGAAGAACGTACTGCGCAGCCTCAACCAGATCCTCGAGGAAGAGGGTGTGACGCTGATGGTCAGTGCCGCGGAGCCCAAGCGCACCCGAAAGAGCGTCGCAGCGAAGAGTCCGGCCAAGCGCACCGCCACCAAGACCGTCGCGGCGAAGACGGTGACTGCCAAGAAGGCGACCGCCACCGCCGCCCCGGCTGTGCCCGTCGGCGACGATCCGGCTGAGGACGCGTCCGCCAAGAAGGCAGCTGCCAAGAAGACGACCGCCAAGAAGGCGGTCGCGAAGAAGACCGTCGCCAAGAAGACGGCGGCCAAGAAGACCACCGGCAAGAAGGACGACGTCGAGCTGCTCGACGACGAGGCGGTCGAGGAGACCGCTGCACCCGGCAAGGCCGGCGAGGAGCCCGAGGGCACCGAGAACGCCGGCTTCGTACTCTCCGACGAGGACGAGGACGACGCGCCCGCGCAGCAGGTCGCCGCGGCCGGTGCCACCGCCGACCCGGTCAAGGACTACCTCAAGCAGATCGGCAAGGTCCCCCTGCTCAACGCCGAGCAGGAGGTCGAGCTCGCCAAGCGCATCGAGGCGGGCCTCTTCGCCGAGGACAAGCTGGCCAACGCCGACAAGCTTGCCCCCAAGCTCAAGCGCGAGCTGGAGATCATCGCCGAGGACGGCCGCCGCGCCAAGAACCACCTCCTGGAGGCCAACCTCCGTCTGGTGGTCTCCCTGGCCAAGCGCTACACCGGCCGCGGCATGCTCTTCCTGGACCTCATCCAGGAGGGCAACCTCGGTCTGATCCGCGCGGTGGAGAAGTTCGACTACACCAAGGGCTACAAGTTCTCCACGTACGCCACCTGGTGGATCCGTCAGGCGATCACCCGCGCCATGGCCGACCAGGCCCGCACCATCCGTATCCCGGTGCACATGGTCGAGGTCATCAACAAGCTCGCGCGCGTGCAGCGTCAGATGCTCCAGGACCTGGGCCGTGAGCCCACCCCGGAGGAGCTGGCCAAGGAGCTCGACATGACCCCTGAGAAGGTCATCGAGGTCCAGAAGTACGGCCGTGAGCCCATCTCGCTGCACACCCCGCTGGGTGAGGACGGTGACAGCGAGTTCGGTGACCTCATCGAGGACTCCGAGGCCGTCGTCCCGGCCGACGCGGTCAGCTTCACGCTCCTCCAGGAGCAGCTGCACTCTGTCCTCGACACCCTGTCGGAGCGCGAGGCGGGCGTCGTCTCGATGCGCTTCGGTCTCACCGACGGTCAGCCGAAGACTCTCGACGAGATCGGCAAGGTGTACGGCGTGACGCGTGAGCGCATCCGCCAGATCGAGTCCAAGACGATGTCGAAGCTGCGTCACCCGTCGCGTTCGCAGGTGCTGCGCGACTACCTCGACTAGGTCTCGGCTGTACGCACCTGAGGGCCCGGCTTCCGTGGGGAGCCGGGCCCTCAGCATGTGCGCGCCGTCCACCGAGCATGTGGAGGCCGTCGGCTGCTGCGTATGCGCGACGTGATGAGCTGGATCACTCTGGGTATTCCATGACCACCCCTGAGTGAGGAGCGCGTATGCGTCGTCCCTTCGCCCGAGCGCTGGCCCTTGGGGCCGCAGCGGCCGTGATACCGCTGGCGTCCCCCGCGCCCGCGACGGCCGACAGCATTGTCATCGGCGGCTATCCGGTCGAGACCGCCCAGAGTCCGTGGACGGTCGCACTGTCCAGCCGTGACCGGTTCGGAGGTACGCGGGCGGGGCAGTTCTGCGGGGGCGTGGTGATCGCCCGGTCCACTGTGCTCACCGCGGCCCACTGTCTGAGCGCGGCCGTCCTGGGGGCGCCGCCGAGCCGGATTCGCGATCTGAGGATCATCGCCGACCGGACCGACCTGCTGTCGACCCAGGGCAAGGAGATCCCGGTGCGCGCCACCTGGGTCAACCCGGATTACGACAGTTCCACGAACGCCGGCGACTTCGCCGTACTCACCCTGGCCTCGCCGCTTCCGGAGAGCTCCGTCATCCCCATGGCCTCCTCGGCCGACCCGGCCTACGCGCCTGGGACGGCCGCCGTGGTCTACGGCTGGGGCGACGCCACCGGGAGCGGCGACTATGCCCACAGCCTGCGCGCCGCGCGCGTGCAGGTGCTGCCGGACGAGGCCTGTGAGGAGGCGTATCCCGGCGATGGGGACGGAAAGTATCTGGCCGGCTCCATGCTGTGCGCCGGAGAGCTCGCAGGTGGCCGTGACGCCTGTCAGGGGGACAGTGGCGGGCCACTGGTCGCCCAGGGGCGTCTGATCGGACTGGTGTCGTGGGGGAGTGGCTGTGGGAGGCCCGGAAGCCCGGGCGTCTACACGCGGGTCTCAGACGTCGCCAGGGCGTTCGGCAGGAGTCGCTGACTCGCTGTGGGAAGCCGCTGAGGGGGCTGCGGGTGCGGGTGTCATGTCGTATGCCGCCTGCGCGGGTACGAGGCGCCGGTGGCCCTCCTGGTGCCTACAGGGCGTGCGGACGCGGGCCGGGCCGCCGGGCGCAGCCACGGGCGAACCGGTTCCGTGTACGAGTGCGGGCGGCCACTCCCTGTGTCCAGGGGGTGGTCGCCCGCTCACCGGCTACGAGGCCGGCACTCGCTCGTCGTTGATGCGAAGTGTCAACGCTCTTCGTCGTTGGCGCTTGCCGGAGGGGTCGTGAGCCGCTCCGTCTCGTCCTGTATCTCAGCGGCGATCTTCTTGAGTTCCGGCTCGAACTTGCGACCGTGGTGGGCGCAAAAGAGCAGTTCTCCGCCGCTCAGGAGGACGACGCGCAGATATGCCTGGGCGCCGCAACGGTCGCAGCGGTCAGCGGCCGTCAGCGGGCTCGCGGGGGTCAGAACAGTAGTCACGTCGCCTCTTCTCTAGCTCGACGAGCTGTCGTACCAGGGTCAACATCCAACCAGGCCGAAAACGTTCCCGCTCGCGGCTTCTCCCTGAAAATTTCTTTCCGGGCCGGCTGATTGCTGCCGGTTGGCGGCGAATGTGCCGTATTGCGTGTCTGTGTGTCTTACGGGTTCGCGCTGTTTGTCAGGTGTTGGTCCTCCCGGCTGGGTTGCCGGTTGTTGTTGAGGACGTGCCCGGAGCCTAAATGGTTCATGCCCGGAAGGGAACGTGATATGTACTTCACTCCATCGAGGGATCGAACGCTCGTACGACGCTGGACTAGTGTGAGTTCAGACGAGGGTGGCGTTACAACGGCTCTACCAGGCCTCGGTACCCTCGGAGCGGCGACCGAAGCCCGGCCCTTACCCAAAAGGGCCCCACCTGAAATTCAGCGAGGAGCGAACCGCGTGACCGCCGATACGTCCGTGCCGTCCACAGCGCTGCTGACCGGAGCAGACCGGGACGGTTCCAACTACACCGCGCGGCACCTGCTCGTCCTTGAGGGGCTCGAGGCCGTGCGCAAGCGCCCCGGTATGTACATCGGGTCGACCGACAGTCGCGGGCTGATGCACTGCCTCTGGGAGATCATCGACAACTCCGTCGACGAGGCTCTCGGGGGTTACTGCGACCACATCGACGTGATCCTGCACGACGACGGCTCGGTGGAGGTGCGGGACAACGGCCGCGGCATCCCGGTCGACGTGGAACCCAAGACCGGCCTCTCCGGCGTCGAGGTCGTGATGACCAAGCTGCACGCGGGCGGCAAGTTCGGCGGCGGCTCGTACGCGGCCTCCGGAGGTCTGCACGGCGTGGGCGCCTCCGTGGTGAACGCGCTCTCCGCGCGCCTGGACGTCGAGGTCGACCGCAGTGGGCACACGCACGCCATCAGCTTCCGGCGGGGTGTCCCGGGCGCCTTCGCGACGGTCGGCCCGGATGCGAAGTTCGACGCGACCGCCGGCCTGCGCAAGGCCAAGAAGATCCCCCGGACGCGGACCGGTACGCGCGTGCGCTACTGGGCCGACCGCCAGATCTTCCTCAAGGACGCCAAGCTTTCCCTGGAGAACCTCCACCAGCGTGCCCGCCAGACGGCGTTCCTGGTGCCGGGTCTGACCATCGTCGTCAGGGACGAGTACGGGCTCGGGGAGGGCGGCAGCAAGGGCGAGGAGTCGTTCCGCTTCGACGGCGGCATCAGCGAGTTCTGCGAGTACCTGGCCACTGACAAGCCAGTGTGCGACGTCCTCCGTTTCTCCGGGCAGGGCACCTTCAAGGAGACGGTCCCGGTCCTCGACGACCACGGTCAGATGACGCCCACCGAGGTCACCCGTGAGCTCGGCGTGGACGTCGCGATGCGCTGGGGCACCGGCTACGACACGACCCTGAAGTCGTTCGTGAACATCATCGCCACCCCGAAGGGCGGCACCCATGTCGCCGGCTTCGAGCAGGCTGTCACCAAGACGGTCAATGAAGTCCTGCGTGCCAAGAAGCTGCTGCGCGTCGCCGAGGACGACGTCGTCAAGGACGACGCCCTGGAGGGGCTGACGGTCGTGGTCACGGTGCGTCTCGCCGAACCGCAGTTCGAGGGGCAGACCAAGGAGGTCCTCGGCACCTCGGCGGCCCGTCGCATCGTGACGAATGTGGTCTCCAAGGAACTCAAGGCGTTCCTGACCTCCACGAAGCGGGATGCCGCCGCACAGGCCCGGGTCGTCCTGGAGAAGGCTGTCGCCGCCGCGCGTACGCGCATCGCGGCCCGCCAGCACAAGGACGCGCAGCGCCGGAAGACGGCCCTGGAGTCCTCCTCGCTGCCCGCCAAGCTCGCGGACTGCCGCAGCGACGACGTCGAGCGCAGCGAGCTGTTCATCGTCGAGGGAGACTCCGCGCTCGGTACTGCCAAGCTCGCCCGGAACTCCGAGTTCCAGGCGCTGCTGCCGATCCGCGGCAAGATCCTCAACGTCCAAAAGGCCTCGGTCACGGACATGCTCAAGAACGCCGAGTGCGGGGCGATCATTCAGGTCATAGGAGCGGGGTCCGGCCGGACCTTCGACATCGACGCGGCGCGCTACGGGAAGATCATTCTTCTCGTCGACGCCGATGTCGACGGTGCTCACATCCGGATCCTGCTGCTGACGCTGTTCCAGCGCTACATGCGGCCGATGGTCGAGGCCGGGCGGGTGTTCGCCGCGGTTCCGCCGCTGCACCGGATCGAACTCAGCCAGCCGAAGAAGGGGCAGGACAAGTACGTCTACACGTACTCGGACCGGGAGCTGCGGGAGACGCTGCTGGAGTTGCAGCGCAAGAATGTGCGCTACAAGGACTCGATCCAGCGGTACAAGGGTCTGGGCGAGATGGACGCGGACCAGCTGGCAGAGACGACGATGGATCCGCGGCACCGTACTCTGCGGCGGATCAACATTTCCGATCTGGAAGCGTCCGAGCAGGTGTTCGATCTGCTGATGGGCAATGATGTGGCTCCGCGCAAGGAGTTCATCTCCAGTTCGGCGGCCACGTTGGATCGGTCGCGAATCGACGCGTAGGCCATCGCGGGTCCCGGTTCCCGCTCGGTGCACTCGGAGCGGGTCGGGGCTGGATGGTGTCCCGTCGGTCCCGGTGGGTGGCCCCACCCTCGCTCACAGCCCCAGCGCAGGTGAGCAGGGCCATCTGCGCTGGCCGCCGACGGTGTCCGTCGGGGTTCTCCACCCGCGGGTGGAGAACCGTCTCACTGAGGGATCCACCCACGATCCACCCCGGCTCCGATCTGCTGACCTGCCGATTTCCGTAGCGTCGAAGGTGTCGACGGCAGCCGCTGTCGGCATCCGTTCTCGTTCGCCACGGAGGCCGTGATGTCCGGGCTCACCCATGCCCTCCTGATCCTCGCCGTCGTCGTGCTGGTCGTCGCCCGGCAGTTCCGCATGCAAAAGATCAACGCGGACCGGCGCTGGTGGATCGTTCCCGCCGTGCTCGCTTTCCTGGCCGTGCGCGAGCCCGGCCTGCTCGACGCCCACCACCGCACGGGGTCGGGGATACTGCTCGGCGCCGAACTGCTCATAGGCGTCGCCACCGGCGTCGGCTGGGCTTGGACGACCCGGATATGGACGGACGCGGACGGCACCGTGTGGAGCAAGAGCACCAAGGCGAGCGTGGGGGTGTGGATCGTCGGCATAGTCCTGCGCGTCGGACTGTTCGGCCTCGGTGTGCTCCTCGGCGTGCGCCAGGAGAGCCCCGCGCTGCTTCTCGCCCTCGCGGCGACGCTGCTGCTCCGCTCCGGGGTCCTGATCTGGCGGGTGCATTCCCTGGGTCCGGCGGACGGTGGGAGCAGGGCATACGGTGACGGCGTCGCCCAGCCCTCGTGGAGCGTGCCTCAGCCCTCGCGGAAGGAGCGAGTGTGACGACCGAGAGCGCCTGGACACGCTGGCCCTCCCGTGAGGCACTCGGGCGGGAAGGGCTCTCGCGGCCTCGGCGCATGCTCGCCTGGACCGTGCGGGCGCTGGTCCTCGCCATGCTGCTGTGGGGTGCCTTCAGCAGCAGCCACGTGCACGGCTGGGGTGCGGTCGCAGCCGCGGCGGGTGTGCTCCTGGCCGCAGGCGCCTCCTGGGCCTTCTTCCGCACCACACTTCAGCACCGGCTCTGGCCGTCGCTGGCGTTGATCGCGGTGCTTCTCGGAATCGCGATCGTGGCGCAGACCGCCGGCTTCCAGGTCCCTGCCCTCGTCATCTGGTGCGGGTGTGCCGTCAGTGCGCTGGAGCGGCTTCCTCTCGCGGCCGCCCTGCCCGTGACCACAGCTGCCCTGGCGGCGTATGCGGCGGTCGACAACGATGTGTGGCTGACCACCGCCGCCACCATCGCGGGGCTATTTCTCGCCGGGTATGTGCTGCGTCTCGACGCCGAGGCTCGTGGGAGCGCCCAGCGTCTGCTCGCTCAGGAGCGCGCGGCGCGGGCGGCCGAGACGCAGTCGGCGGCGCTGGCGGAGCGAGCCAGGATCGCGCGGGAGATTCATGACGTGCTGGCGCACAGCCTCTCGGCGCAGCTGGTGCATCTGGAGGCGGCCAGGTTGCTGATCGAGCGAGGAGCCGACCGGGAGCAGATACTCGGGCGGGTTGTGGCGGCACGCGGGATGGCGCGCGAGGGCCTCGCCGAGACCCGGCAGGCGCTCTCCGCGCTGCGGGGCGAGATATCCCCGCTCGAGGACTTCCTGAGCGAGCTCGTCGCCTTCGAGGACGGCGCGGACGTCACCGTCTCGGGTGAGCGGCGGCTTTTGACGGCCGAGGCCTCGCAGGCGGTGCGCAGGGTCGCACAGGAAGCCCTGACAAATGTTCGTAAGCACGCTCCGGGCGCGAAGGTGCAGGTGAAGCTGGAGTACGGCGAGCGTCAAGTGACGCTGCATGTGCGGGACTCGGGCGGGAAGCCGGGCGATCTCACCGGCTCGGGGGCCGGGTACGGTCTGCTGGGCATGCGGGAGCGTGCGGAGCTGCTGGGAGGCTCGTTGGAGGCCGGCCGGGAGGAGAAGGGGTTCGTGGTGACGCTGAAGGTGCCTGCATGACGGAGGAGGAGAGCCGGAAGCCGGCGCGGGTCGTGGTGGCGGACGATCAGACCGTGGTGCGCGAGGGCATCGTCATGCTGCTGGGGTTGCTGCCCGGGATCGAGGTCGTCGGCGCGGCCGGTGACGGGCACGAGGCAGTGAAGCTGGTCGCCGAACTCAACCCGGACGTTGTGCTGATGGACCTGCGGATGCCACGCTGCGACGGTGTCGAGGCGACCCGGCGGATCCGGGCCGAGCACCCTGGGACCCAGGTCGTCGTGCTCACCACGTACGCCGACGACGAGTCACTGTTTCCGGCGCTCAGAGCGGGCGCTCGTGGCTATCTCACCAAGGACGCGGGCGGCGACGAGATCGTGCGGGCCGTGGAGAGCGTGCTGTCGGGGGACGCGGGGCTCTCGCCGAGTATTCAACGGCGGTTGCTGGAGCGGCTGTCGGAGCCGGAACGGGGACAGGCCGCATCCTCGGAGGTACCGGACGGGCTCACCGCACGGGAGGCAGAGGTGCTCGTGCTGATCGCCGAGGGCCTCAGCAACCACGAGATCGCACGCAGGCTCCATGTCTCCACCGCCACGGTGAAGACCCACATCAACAATCTCTTCGCCAAGACGGGACTCAAGGACCGTGCTCAGGCGGTCCGTTACGCCTATGGGAAGGGACTTGTGCGGCCCCCCGCCGAGTAAGTCACCTGATGGGGTGAAGTGGGCGGGGAGAAGAGTCAGAGATCTTCCCGATCTGTCCATCCTTGGGCACGTGGCCGAAACGGGCTGCGGACAAGGAGAGTTCGGTGGAGAAGCAGGACGGCCGCGACGCCGGAGAGGTCGGCTTCGACGACCCCTGGTACGACGCGCTCGCCTCCGGCTGGGGCGAGTTGGACAGTACGGGGGCGCCCGCTCCCGTGGTGCCGCCCGCGCGCCGGGAGCACGAGGGCCGGGTGGGTGGTGCGGCCGACGTCTATCTGGAGGTGCAGCGAAGCGCTGCCTTCCAGGAGGTGCGCAGCCGGTATCGCAGATTTGTGGTTCCAGGCGTGATCGTGTTCTTCACCTGGTACGTGGGCTATGTGGTGACCGCTACGACGGCGCCCGGGCTGATGGCGCGCCCCGTGGCCGGCTCGGTGAACGTGGGCCTGCTGGCCGGGCTCGGTCAGTTCCTCACCACGTTCCTGTTCACCTGGGCGTACGCGCGGCACGCCCGGCTGCGCAGGGACCGGGCCGCGCTCGACCTGCGCTGGGACACCCAGGAGCTGACGCGGAGTGCGGGAGGTGGTCAGCTGTGACCGGCCATCATCAGACGCTGGCGCTGCTGCTGTTCAGCGGTTTCGTTGCGGTGACACTGGCGATCACGACGTGGGTGAGCCGTCACCGGCATGGTTCGGCGGAGGAGTTCTACGCGGGCGGGCGCCTGTTCTCACCCATGGAGAATGGTTTTGCCATCGCGGGCGACTACATGTCGGCCGCGTCCTTCCTGGGGGTCACAGGGCTCATCGCGCTCTACGGGTACGACGGGCTGCTGTATGTGGTGGGCTTCCTGGTCGCCTGGTTGGTGGTGCTTTTCTTGGTCGCCGAACTGGTGCGCAACTGCGGGCGCTTCACCCTCGCGGACGTGGTCGCGGCGCGGATGAGCGAGCGTCCGGTGCGCATCGCGGCGGGAACTTCGTCGGTGACCGTGTCCGTTCTGTATCTGGTGGCGCAGATGGTGGGGGCGGGCAGCCTGGTCGCGCTGCTGCTCGGGGGTTCAAGCGGGGCAGCGCGCGCCTGGACGGTGATCGGCGTCGGCGCGCTCATGGTGATCTATGTGTCGATGGGAGGGATGCGGGCCACCACCTGGATCCAGATCGTCAAGGCGGTGCTGCTGCTCAGCGGCACGATCGCGCTGACCGTGCTCGTGCTGGTGCGGTTCCAAGGGGACTTCGACCAATTGCTGCGTACGGCGATGGAGCGCAGCGGGCACGGTGAGGCCTTCCTCGCGCCAGGGCTGAAGTACGGCGGGGACTGGACCGCGCGGCTGGACTTCATCAGTTTGGGCCTGGCCCTGGTGCTCGGTACGGCGGGGCTGCCGCACATCCTGTCCCGCTTCTACACCGTGCCGACCGCACGCGCCGCGCGCCGCTCGGTCGTCTGGTCGGTCGGGCTCATCGGCGGCTTCTATCTGATGACGATCGTGCTGGGCTTCGGTGCGGCCGCGATCGTCGGACCCGAGGCCGTGCGCAGGTCGAACGCGGCGGGGAACACGGCGGTTCCGTTGCTGGCGCTCGATCTGGGCGGTGGGACGAATTCCACCGGAGGAACGGTTCTGTTTGCGATCGTCGCCGCCGTCGCGTTTGCCACGATTCTCGCGGTCGTCGCCGGGATCACGCTCGCCTCCTCGGCGTCCGTGGCTCACGATCTCTACGCGTCGCTGCGGCGTCGGCATGCGAAGCCGCGGAGCGAGGTGGCCGTCGCACGGACCGCGGCGGTCGGTGTCGGCGTGGTCGCGATCGCCCTCGGACTGCTCGCCCGGGATCTCAATGTGGCCTTCCTGGTGGGCCTGGCCTTCGCGGTCGCCGCGTCCGCGAATCTTCCGGTGCTCATGTATTCGCTGTTCTGGCGCAGCTTCACCACACGTGGCGCGGTGTGGTCGGTCTACGGGGGCCTGGTGCCCGCGCTGGGGCTCGTGCTGCTCTCTCCGGTGGTGACGGGGAGCCCCGAATCGCTTTTCCCGGGCGTCGACTTCCAGTACTTCCCCTTGCAGAACCCCGGCATCGTGTCCATCCCGCTGGGCTTCCTCGCGGGCTGGCTCGGCACGGTCACTTCGGTGGAGCCGGCGGACGAGGCGAAGCACGCGGAGGCCGAGGTGCGGTCGCTCACGGGGGCCGGTGCGGTCTGACGGCGCCCGGCGCCGCCAGGGGGCGTGCGCGATCGTTCTACGGCGCCACCCACGCGTACCGGTGCTCCGGTCGCCCGGTGTCGCCGTACTTGAGTGAGAGCCGTAGCCGTCCCACCTGTTCCAGGTGACGCAGATAGCGCTGGGCCGTGGATCTGCTCAGGCCCGTCTCGGCGGCCACCTCGTGGGCCGACAGGGGGTGATCGGCCTGGTGGAGGACGTCGCAGATCAGGTCCGTCGTCGGCTCCGAGTGGCCGCTGGGCAGCCCGGGCGACGACGGGGCCGGTGTCGTGCGCAGGGCGCCGAAGATGCGGTCGACCTGCTCCTGTCCCGCCACGCCCCGGCCGCCCACACGGTCGACGGTGCGGCGCAGGGCGGCGTACGAGTCGAGGCGGGTGCGCAGCGCCGCGAAGGTGAACGGCTTGACCAGATAGTGCAGGGCGCCCAGACGCATCGCCGCCTGCACGGTCGTCACGTCGCTGGCCGCAGTGATCATGATGACGTCGGTGCCGTGACCGCGTTCGCGCATGCGGTGGACCAGCTCGAGACCCGTCTGGTCGGGCAGATAGTGGTCGAGCAGCACCAGGTCGATGGGCGCGCGCTCCACCGCGGCCAGGGCCTGGGCAGCGCTGTGCGCGCGGGCGGCCACCCGGAAGCCGGGAACCTTTCCCACGTACTTGGCGTTTATCTCGGCGACACGGAAGTCGTCGTCCACGACCAGGACGTCAATCATCGGGCCTCTTTCTCTCAAGGCCTGGCGAGCTGTTAAGCCCGTGTTTCGGCTCCGCTGTTGTAGCGCGAGCAAAACGAGCACAACAGACTCTTGCAAGCAGAAGAAGCCCTTGCGCCCAGAAGACTGATGCTGTGGCCCGCGCCACATCTACGGTCCCGGCCCATGAGCGCAGACACCAGCCCCGCCATCGAGCTGCGGGGCGCGAGCAAGATCTTCAAGACCCCGTCCGGGGGGCTGCACACGGCCGTCAGGGAACTGGACCTGACCGTCGGCCGTGGCGAGTTCGTGGCCGTCGTCGGCCCCACCGGTTGCGGGAAGTCGACCACGCTGACCCTCGTCAGCGGCCTGGAAGAGCCCACCGAGGGTGAAGTCCTGGTGACCGGCGAGCCGGTTGCCGGTGTCGGCGACAAGGTCGGCTTCGTCTTCCAGCAGGACGCCACCTTCCCCTGGCGTACGGTCCTGTCCAACGTCATGGCGGGCCCGCGGTTCCGCGGCGTACCGAAGGCGGAGGCGAAGCAGAAGGCGCGCGAGTGGCTGGCCCGGGTCGGCCTCACGGCCTTCGAGGACCGCTATCCGCACCAGCTCTCCGGCGGCCAGCGCAAGCGCGTCGCCCTCGCCGCCACCTTCGTCAACGACCCCCAGATCCTGCTCATGGACGAGCCTTTCTCGGCGCTCGACGTGCAGACCAGGGCACTGATGTCGGACGAGCTGCTGGAGCTGTGGGAGGGCACGGGTGCCTCCGTCGTCTTCGTCACCCACGACCTGGAGGAGTCCATCGCGCTGGCCGACAAGGTCGTCGTGATGACCGCGGGTCCCGCGACCGTGAAGCAGGTCTTCGACATCGATCTGCCACGGCCGCGCAAGGTCGAATCGGTGCGCCTGGAGCCGCGGTTCATCGAGATCTACCGCGAGATCTGGTCGTCCCTCGGCGAAGAGGTCCGCATCACCCGTGAGAGGGGTGCCGCCCATGTCGCCTGACCTCATGCCCGGGGCCGTCGTCGCGGTGACCGCCACCGAGACCACCAAGACGGGCCGCGCGCATTCACGCGCGCGTGCCGCCCGCAGACGCAAGGTCGTCATCACCCTCGCCCGGGCCCTGCTCCTGGTGGCCGTGCTCGGTCTGTGGGAGGCGTGCGCCCGGGCCAAGGTCATCGACCCCTTCAACTTCTCGATGCCCTCGAAGATCTGGGACCAGATCTACACCTGGGTCACCCACGGCACCGCGCTCGGCTCCCTGGGCGAGCAGATCTGGTTCACGCTCCATGAGGCGCTGCTCGGCTGGGTCATCGGCGTAGTGGCCGGTGTCGTCTTCGGCATTGCGCTCGGGCGCATCAACTTGCTCGCCGATGTCCTTGGTCCATACATCAAGGTGCTCAACTCCATACCGAGGATCGTGCTGGCACCGATCTTCGTGATCTGGTTCGGGCTCGGGCCGGCCTCCAAGGTCGCGTCGGCCGTGGTCCTCGTGTTCTTCCCGGTCTTCTTCAACGCCTTCCAGGGCGCCCGCGAGGTCGACCGCAACCTGGTCGCCAACGCCCGCATCCTGGGCGCCAGCGACCGCAGGGTGACACTTCAGGTCGTCATTCCGTCGGCGACCTCGTGGATCTTCACCAGCCTCCACGTCAGCTTCGGCTTCGCGCTCATCGGCGCCATCGTCGGCGAGTACATCGGTGCCACCAAGGGCATCGGTCTGCTCGTCGCGCAGTCCCAGGGCACCTTCAACGCGGCAGGTGTGTACGCCGCGATGGTCATCCTCGCCGTGGTCGCGCTGGTCGCCGAGGGGTTGCTCACCTTCGCCGAGCGCCGCATCTTCCGGTGGAAGCCGTCGGATTCCGAGCGCTGATCGCCCTCTTCAGGGGCCCCACTTCGCTGATCGCCTCTCCAGGACACCTGTTTCGCTGATCGCCCTCTTCAGGGCACCCATTTCCCCGCACCACCTCCCGCACCGCCTTCTCACAAGGACGTGAACCACCATGCGCATGACCGCCAGATACACCGCCCTGGCAGCGGCCGGCCTGCTCGCTCTCTCCTCCCTCACCGCCTGTGCCAACGACGCGGCGAGCACCGCGTCGTCCGGTTCCGGCAGCAAGGGCGACGGCAAGGGCGTGAAGGTCAAGATCATGGTCGGCGGCCTGGACAAGGTCATCTACCTTCCCGCGATGCTCACCCAGCGGCTCGGCTACTTCGACGCCGAGGGCCTCGACGTGGAGCTGCTGAGCGAGCCCGCCGGCGTGCAGGCGGAGACGGCACTCGTCTCCGGACAGGTGCAGGGTGCCGTCGGCTTCTACGACCACACCCTCGACCTGCAGACCAAGGGCAAGGACGTGGAGTCCGTGGTGCAGTTCTCGCATGCGCCCGGTGAGGTGGAGATCGTCTCCAACAGGCATGCCGACGACATCACGTCGCCCAAGGACTTCAAGGGCAAGAAGCTCGGCATCACTGGGCTCGGCTCCTCGACCGACTTCCTCACCAAATACCTGGCGGTCAAGAACGGCGTCAGCGTCAGCGAGTTCAGCCCGGTCGCCGTCGGCGCGGGGCCGACCTTCATCTCCGCCCTCCAGAAGGGTTCCATCGACGGCGGCATGACCACGGACCCGACGGTCGCCAACATCCTGGCGAAGAACCTCGGCAAGGTACTCATCGACATGCGTACGCCGCGTGGGTCGAAGGAGGCGCTCGGCGGTCCGTACCCGTCGTCGAGCCTCTACATGCAGACGGAGTGGGTGAACAGCCACAAGGACACCGTCCAGAAGCTCGCCAACGCCTTCGTGAAGACCCTCAAGTGGATGTCCACGCACACCGCGTCCCAGATCGCCGAGAAGATGCCCGCCGACTACTCCCAGGGCAACAAGACGCTCTACGCGGGGGCGATCAAGACCACGCTGCCGATGTTCACGGACGACGGCGTGATGCCCAAGGACGGTCCCGAGACGGTAGAGAGGGTCCTCAAGGCCTTCAATCCCAACATCAAGAACGCCAAGATCGACCTGAGCAAGACGTACACCACGGAGTTCGTCGAGAAGGTCACCGGCTGAGCCGGAGCCCTCGGCCCGGACCGGGCCCTCAGACGCGGGTCGCCCACACGTAGCGATGCTCCGGGCGGCCCGCGTCGCCGTATTTCAGGGTCAGTGTGGCCCGTCCCGTGCGTTCCAGGAGCTTCAGATAACGCTGGGCGGTCTGGCGGCTCAGCCCGGTCCGTTCGGCGATCTCCTGGGCCGACAGGGGGCCCTCGGCGGCCACCAGGGCGCGACGCACGAGCTCCGCGGTGGTCGGGGAGTGCCCTTTGGGCAACCCCGGCTCCGAGCCCGCTGACAGGGCGCCGAAGATCCGGTCCACCTCGGCCTGTTCGGCCTCGCCGCCGCCGTCCAGCGTGCGACGCAGCTCCGCGTATGCCTCCAGCTTGGCGCGCAGGCCCGCGAAGGCGAAGGGCTTGACGAGGTACTGGAGTGCGCCGTGCCGCATCGCCGCCTGGACGGTCGAGATGTCACGGGCCGCGGTCACCATGATCACGTCGGTCTGGTGGCCGCGCCTGCGCATCTCCTGGACGACCGCGAGACCCGTCTCGTCCGGCAGATAGTGGTCCATGAGAACCAGATCCAGGTGGGGCAGTGTCTCCATCTGGCGCAGGGCTTCGGCCGCGTTGTGCGCCTCGCCCGCGACATGGAAGCCGGCCACCTTCTGTACATAGGCCGCGTTGACCCGCGCCACTCGGGTGTCGTCGTCCACGACCAGGACTTCGATCGGCCGGGTCATCGCGACTCCTCCTTGGTGGTCGGCGCCGAGGTGTCCGGCGCCGGAATCAGTTCTTCCGTAGGGGTGTTCCCCGGAAGAGAGTCCTCCGTAGGAGCCGTCTCCGGTGCCGGAGCGGGTTCGGTGAGCGCCTCCGGCAGTACGACGGTGAACTCCGCGCCTCCGCCGTCCGCCTCGTCCACCCGGGCGCTCCCGCCCTGCCGTTCGGCGAGACGGCGCACCAGGGAGAGACCGATGCCGCGTTTGCCGTGGGCCGGCGGCTTCTTGGTGGTCCATCCGTCCGTGAAGATCAACTCTCGCCGTTCCACGGGGATTCCGGGTCCGGTGTCGCGCACCCTGAGAACCGTCGTACGACCCTCGGCGCGCAATTCGACCTCCACGCGCGCGTGCGGTGTGCCCGCGACCGCGTCCAGCGCGTTGTCGACCAGATTGCCGACGACGGTGACCAGCCCCCTGGGGTCGATCAGCCGGTCGGGCAGCAGGGTGCGGTCCGAGATCCACAGGGCCACGCCCCGCTCGGCGGCGACGGTCGCCTTCCCTACCAGCAGGGCGGCGAGCAGCGGGTCGTGGATCTTCTCGGTGACCTGCTCCGCGGTGGTCCGGTGGTCGCCGACCACCTCGCCGACGAACTCCACGGCGTCGTCGTACATGTCCAGTTCGAGCAGCCCGAGGAGCGTGTGCATGCGGTTGGCGTGTTCGTGATCCTGCGCGCGCAGGGCGTCGATCAGGCCCCGGGTGGAGTCGAGTTCGCGGCCCAGTTGCTCCAGCTCGGTGCGGTCGCGCAGCGTGGCGACCGCGCCACCGTCGTCGGTGGGCATGCGGTTGGCGACCAGTACGCGCTGGCCGCGCACGGTGAGCAGATCGGTGCCCGTGACGCGTCCGGCCAGCACATCGGTCGTACGCCCCGGTCCGAGCGTGTCGTCCAGCGACTGACCGATGGCCTCCGCGTCGAGCCCGAGCAGGCGCTGCGCCTCGTCGTTCAGGAGGCGTACGCGGCCGCCGCGGTCCAGGGCGACAACGCCCTCCCTGATGCTGTGCAGCATCGCCTCACGCTCGGCGAGCAGTGCCGAGATGTCGGAGAACGCCAGGTCGCGCGTCTGCCGCTGCACCCTTCGGGAGATCAGGTAGGCGGCCACCGCGCCTATGGCCAGGGCGGCGCCGGCGTATGCGAACAGCCCCGGTATGGCGAGGATCAGCCGGGCTCGCACGCTGTCGTACTCGATGCCGACCGAGACCGCGCCGACGATCTTGTCGTCGGCGTTGCGCAGCGGCACCTTGCCGCGGGCCGAGCGGCCCAGGGTGCCGTTGTCGATCTGCATGACGTCCTTGCCCGCCAGGGCCTCCCTGGGGTCGGTCGAGACGACCTTGCCGATCTGCGTCGGGTCCGTGTGCGACCAGCGCACACCGTCCATGTTCATCACCACGACGTACTCGGCCCCGCTGGCCTTACGGATCCGCTCGGCCTCGGTCTGCACGGGCCCGCCGACCGACGGCCGTGTCGCCTGGAAGTCCTCGGCGATCTGCGGCTGGGCCGCCGTGGTCTGCGCGATCGCGAGGGCCCTGCGCATCGCCTGGTCGTCCAGCTGGGCGCTGAGCGGGGCGAGGAACAGCCCGGTCGCGAGTACGGCGACACCTGCGGCGATCGACACCTGCATCAGCAGGACCTGCGAGAACACCCGCCGGGGCAGACCCAGGCGCAGTCGTCGTACAGGGGGAGTGGGGCTCATGTGTACGACGGTACGGGGAGGGGCGCGCCGTGCCGTAGGGGGTGTGGCATGGATCTCTTGCGAGGCTGGTGTGAGAGCTGTGATCAGCGGATAAGCGGGTGTGCGCCGCGTAGCGGTGGGGCGGCGGTATGCGGGGGTTTCGGCGTTCGCCCATCTGAGGTGGGGCGCTCACCGCGAGGACGGGCGCCCACGGCGGCGTCAGCGGGACGTGGCGTCGATCTCCGTGGGAATCAGCTCCCGTACCGCCACCACGTCCATGCGCGCCGGGGAGCCGAGCGCCGAGCCGCAGCTTTCCGGGCGGGGTGGCAGCGAGGCGCCCTGGGCCACGATGACGCGCCAGAGGCGGCCGTCGGCGTGGGCGACGGTGACCTCCCAGCGTGGTGCGGTGCCGTCCGTGGCGACGACGGTCAGCGCGTCCGCGGCGTACTCGTGGGCCGCCGTACGCACCGCCAGCTCCGCGGCCTGTCCCGGCCGCTCCCAGGCGGAGCGACCGCGACATCCCTCGACGACCACACGCCCTTCGCGTACGCCCTGGAGGACCTCCTTGATGTGCGGGGCCTCGGCCCGGCCGTACGCGTAGCCGAACGGCAGGATCAGCAGCGTGGGGGCGAAACGGTGGCCGCCGAGGTGGGTGACCTCCCATGCGCCGGTCACTCCGGAGGCGGCCAGTTCGGCTGCCAGGGGGCGGCCGAGGAGGGCGCAACAGCGGTCGCGCTTGCCGTTGGTGCAGACGAGGGCGAGGGGGTCGCCCGTGTGGGGACGGCCCCCTAGGAGTCTGTCGAAGGTGTGCGGGTCGCCCATGCCGAGCGCGGTGAAGTCGAGGTCGAGCAACTGCTCGGGATCGGACGTCATGGCGCCGTGCAGCCATACGTTTCCGGGAACCGTGTGGGCCGCGTACACCTGTCGTACGGCCGGCGTGCCGCAGTCGGCGTGGCGGCCGGGGCGGCGGATGAGCGCGATCCGTACGCCGGTCCCCTCGGCGGCCGCTTCGAGAGCGCGGCCGAGCGCCTGGTCCAGGTGGCTCGAAGTGAGCGCCTTGGTGCCCCAGGGGCCGGGCTGTTCGAGGAGCAGCCATGTCCTCGCGGTCGCCGCGGTCCCCGCGAGGGGCTCGTCGAGGTCCCGGGACACGGTCGCGCACGTACTCACAGAGGTGAGCCTAACCTGACTTGGGGCGGGATGACTTCCAGCCGCGCGGACGGGGCGCGGCAGGGGCGCGTCGGGAGTGCAGCGGAGGCGTGAAGGCGCTACCGGGGGAGCGGTTGCGGAGGCCGCGCCCCTACGTATCGGCCACTCGGGCGCATCCGCAGCGGACGCTCCTCGTACTCCTCCAGGGCATGTGCGATCCAGCCCGCCGTACGGGCGACGGCGAAGACGGTCTCGCCGGCGGAGGCGGGCATGCCGGAGGAGACCGTGAGGACCGCGAGAGCCAGGTCCACGTTGGCGTGCAGGGGCGCGTGGCGGGCCGTGGTGGCCACGACGTCATGGGCAGCGGCAAGGGCGGGGGCCGCGTCGGGTACCTCTTCCAGGAGGGCGAACAGAGCACGCGCGCGCGGGTCCTCGCCGGGGTAGAGCCGGTGGCCGAGACCGGGGATACGGCGACCGGCACGCAGTTCGTCGGCGACCACGGGGGCTGCGCTGCCCTGGTCCAGGACGTCCAGGAGCAACCGGTGCGCGAGGCCGCTGGCCGCGCCGTGCAGGGGGCCCTCGAGCACGCCGAGACCCGCCGAGACGGCAGCGTACGGGTGGGCCCTGGCCGAGGCGGCGACACGGACCGCGAGCGTCGAGGCGGCCAGGTCGTGGTCGATGAGCAGCCCGAGTGCCGTGTCCAGTACGCGAACTGATGCCGCGTCGGGTGCGCGGCCGGTGAGCCGTCCCCACAGGTGCCGGGCGAGCGGGCCCTCGTCGCGGTGGTCGCGGCGCAGGGGCGGGAGGGCGGCCACGAGGGTGGGGATGAGGGTGCGTGCGGTGCCGAGGACCGCGTCCTCGGACAGGTCGAAGCGGAGCGGGTCCGCGGTCGCGGCGGCGATCGTCGCGACGCGCAGCCGGTCGGTCGGACCGCTGTGCTCGGGCAGGGCATCGACGGCGCGGCGGGCGACGGCGACGGACGCGTCCGGAGCGGCAAAGGTGACTCCGGGCCGCAGCCGACCGGTCCACAGCCACTCGGCGATCTCCTCGTAGGAGTGCCGCGCGGCGAGTTCGGTCGCGTCGACGCCGCGAAAGAAGTACCGGTCCTTGTCGATGAGGGTGATCCGTGTGCGGACGGACAGCTCGCCGCCGATGGCCGAACTCCCGCTCGGCTCACGCCTGTTGCGCCGGGCGAGCGCCGCCACCTCTTTGGCGTCGAAGGTGCTGCCGCGCCCGCCGGGCTCGCGGCGGCTGCTGAGCTGGCCGCGGCTCACATAGGCGTACACGGTCTCGGGCTTCACGCCGAGCAGTTCGGCGGCCTCTTTGGTGCTCAGTCGCCGATCGGGGTGCGTGGGCGCGGCTTCGTGGTCCGTCATGGACGCCACCGTATCTGTACGGTGAGTATTGATCCAATCAATATTGACAGACATCGAGTCAAGCATGGACAGTCGAATCAAGTTCAGGGAGGAATCATGCCGATCAACCGGGCCGCATCCACTTCTGTCGACGTCCCACGGGGCCTTGCCGGCGTTGTCGTCACCGACACCTCATTGGGTGATGTCAGAGGGCTGGAAGGCTTCTACCACTACCGCCAGTACTCGGCCGTCGAACTCGCGCAGACCCGCGGTTTCGAGGACGTCTGGCATCTGATGGTTCATGGCGAACTGCCGGACGCGGAGCAGCGGGCCGTCTTCACCGCGCGGACCGCGGCGCTGCGGTGGCTGCCGGATGGGGTGAGGGCCACGCTGCCGGCCGTGGCCGCCGCCGCGGGCCGCTCCGGACCGCTCGCCGGGCTGCGCACGGCGCTGTCCCTGCTCGGTGCCGCCAAGGGGTTCCGGCCGGTGTACGACATCGACCGGGAACAGCGCCGCGCCGACACCGTCATGGCATCGGCCGCCGTGCCCACACTCCTGACGGCGCTGTACCGACTCGGGCAGGGGCTGGATCCCGTGGAGCCTCGCGAGGACCTCTCCTATGCGGCGAACTACCTCTACATGTTGACGGGCTCGGAGCCGGACGCGGCCAGGACCAGGGCGATCGAGCAGTACTTGATCTCAACCATTGACCACGGATTCAATGCATCAACCTTCACAGCCCGAGTGATCACATCGACGGGTGCGGATGTGGCGGCGGCCCTGGTGGGCGCGGTGGGAGCGCTGTCCGGGCCGCTCCATGGAGGGGCGCCCAGCCGGGCCCTCGACACCCTGGACGCGATCGGTACGCCCGAGCGCATCGACTCCTGGATACGCGAGCGCGTCCTGGCCGGCGACCGCATCATGGGCTTCGGGCACCCCGTCTACCGCACGGAGGACCCCCGCTCCCGCATGCTCCGCGGCGTCGCGGAGCAGTTCGGTGGCCCGCTGGTGGACTTCGCGGTCGAGGTCGAACGCCATGTGGAGGCGATCCTCGCGGAACTGAAGCCGGGCCGTGAACTCCACACGAACGTGGAGTTCTACGCGGGCGTGGTCATGGAACTCTGCGGCCTGCCACGGGAGATGTTCACTCCCACGTTCGCGGCGGCCCGGGTGGTCGGCTGGAGCGCCAACATCCTGGAACAGGCGGAGGACCCGAAGATCATCCGACCGGCGGCCCGGTATGTGGGGCCGGTACCGCCGGTGGCGGTGCCACTGATGGTTTGACGGTCGCATGGCTCAGGCCTCGACGCGTGAGCATCGAGGCCTGTTGCGGCAAAGTGAGAGAAGAACTTCAATCACGCATCCGGAATGTCCGCCTTGGCTCGCACCAGCGTCTCGCGGCTGATGACAACGATGCGTTCGTACTCTGCGCGCGCTGCGTCGGGCGGCAGTTCGCCGTCAAGGTCAGCTGTGGCTTCGGTGCCGATGACAGCGAAGTTTCCGTCGCTGAGTTCGAAGATGTCGGGGCAGGTCTGCCCCGAAGCGCTCCCGCGCTCCCGGGGCGAGGCGCCGACTCGACGCACGATCTTCAAGTCCGTTCCTAGGTCGGTCGAGGGACGGGCCGAGAGGGCGCGCCGGACGCTGCGCGGGCTGATGACCTTTCTCTCGCGTCCAGTGAAGCTCATGAGTGGGCCCACGGATGCTCATGAGTGGGCCGTCCTTGTGGGGGTGCAGCCCTGCGCAAAACAGTGCCGCCTTGCAAGATGTTTGCCCGGGGCAAGCTGCGGGCAGAGTATCGGCTCCGTGCCCCACGCGTCTCCCAAGTCTCGTAAGCACACGCGGGTCGCGGCTGAACCGTCACTCGCCTGGCGGTTGCCCCACCACCCACCACTCCTCGAGATCGCCGTCGTCCGTGTCGTCGGCCAAGTTGTTCAATTCCTGCACCAGACCCTCGGTCATCCGACCCAGTGCGGCCTCTTCGGACGAATCGGGCAGGCTCTCGCGATGGTGCTGCGTGGCGGTCCAGTACTCACGGAAGATCCGGTTGCGGCAGATCACGCGAAGGTGTCCGTGGAGTTCGACGAGGTTCAGAGCGCCGATCCGGTGGAAGTACAGGGCGTTGACGTACAGAGCGTTCGCGAAGAGGTACTGGCGCTGTGTCTCCGGCGGGATCTCGCGCTCGTACGTATCCAGGACCGCCGCCAGCGCAGGGTCGTCCATGGCCTTGCACAGCAGGTCGAAGTGGAGGCGGTGCTGTTCGGTGAGTACGGCGCGCCGACGCTGGCGCGTGCTGCGTTCCACGACCGCGCTGACCGCGACCGCGAGCCTGGCCCTGGTGGCGGAGCCGAGCCTCCGCATCCCAGAGTTCTGTGTGGCCATGTCAACCCCCGATTCAGGCGACCATCCGCCGGTCGTCGGGTGCGGGGCGACGGATATGGGGACCGGCGAGCGGTGGGCGGCGCGCTTGCCGTCTCCCAGAGTGCCGAGCGGCTCTGATCGGCAGGGAGGCGGAGAGGAGGCGCACGGAGGGATGTGTGGGTCGCGTTTCCCGGCGCCATGCCCAACGTGTGCCCCGCGAGCGCCGCTAACAATCGTTCACTTCGCGGTGTTTCCACCCGCTCGTATCCTGGGTCGGCAGTAATTCGTCGTACGAGAGCCGGCCCCATTCGGCGCGAGCCGAGCCATGAGCCTCTCTCGAGCGTCCGCCGGTACACGAGCCGGCGCACGCACCGGTGTGAGAAGGGGCGCACGTTGAGCCAGTCGTCGAGTCCGCAGCAGATCCCGGTCGTCGTCCTCGCCGGATTCCTGGGCTCCGGCAAGACCACCCTGCTCAATCACCTCCTCCATCGCAGCGGAGGGAGCCGGATCGGTGCCATCGTCAACGACTTCGGTGCCATCGAGATCGATGCCATGGCCGTCGCCGGGGCTCTCGGTGACTCGACCGTCTCCCTCGGGAACGGGTGCCTGTGCTGTGCCGTCGACGCCGGCGAACTCGACCTCTACCTGGAGCGGCTCGCGCACCCCTCCGCGCGTGTCGACGTCATCGTCATCGAGGCCAGCGGGCTCGCGGAGCCCCAGGAGCTGGTGCGCATGGTGCTCGCCAGTGAGAATGCGCGGGTCGTGTACGGGGGCCTCGTCGAGGTCGTCGACGCCGCCGAGTTCGACGCCACGCGCGCGAAGCATCCCGAGGTCGACCGGCACCTCGCCATGGCCGATCTTGTCGTCGTCAACAAGATCGATCGGGCGGATGACGGGGAGCGGGTGCTCCGGGCCGTCCGCTCACTCACCGACCGAGCCGCCGTCGTGCCCGCCACCTACGGCCGGGTCGACCCCGAGCTCCTCTTCGACTGCCGGCCCACGGGGGAGCGCATCGGGCAGCTTTCCTTCGACGACCTGCACGAACACCGCGGTGAGGAGGACCATCACGGTCACCTGCACGCCGCCTACGACTCCGTCTCCTTCACCTCCGAAGCGCCCATGAATCCGCGTCGGATGATGGACTTCCTCGACAGCAGGCCCGAGGGGCTGTACCGCATCAAGGGGTACGTCGACTTCGGCACCGCCGATCCTCGCAACCGGTACGCCGTGCATGCCGTCGGCCGGTTCCTGCGGTTCTACCCGGAGCCCTGGGCGCCCGCCGGCCCCCGCCTCACCCAGCTCGTCCTCATCGGGTCCGGCATCGACACGGCCGCCCTGCACAAGGAGCTGGACGCGTGCACGAACGACGCCCCACACGCCGACGAGCACAGCATGTGGGGCGTCCTCCGCTACGTACAGGAGCAGGAGCAGGAGCAGGAGCAACGGCAGGAGACGGCCGAGGCCGAGCAGGCCGGCTGATCCGCAGCGGGCCTACACCGGTCCCGCCACCACCGCCACCGTCTTCGCCAGCGACACACCCGAGCCGTCGCGGCGCGGGTCCATCTCCGGCAGCTCCGCCGGGGTGCCGTTCTTCTGCGCGGCCCGCGCAGGCACCGGTCCCGCCCAGGCGATGGACAGGCAGTCCTCGCCCTTCAGGAACCGCTGGCAGCGCACGCCGCCCGTGGCACGGCCCTTGCGCGGGTACTGGTCGAACGGTGTCAGCTTGGCCGTGGTCTGCACCGAGTCGTCCAGCGTGCCGCGCGAGCCCGCCACCGTGAAGACCACGGCATCGGCCGCCGGGTCGACCGCCGTGAAGGAGATCACCTTCGCGCCGTCCGTGAGCTTGATGCCCGCCATGCCGCCCGCCGCACGGCCCTGCGGGCGCACCTGGGAGGCCTGGTAGCGCAGCAGCTGGGCGTCGTCCGTGATGAAGACGAGGTCCTCCTCGCCCGTGCTCAGCTCGATCGCGCCGACGATCCGGTCGCCGTCCTTGAGCGTGATGACCTCCAACTCCCCCTTGTTCGAGGGGTAGTCGGGGACCACGCGCTTCACGACACCCTGTTCCGTGCCCAGGGCCAGGCCGGGCGAGGACTCGTCGAGCGTCGTCAGACAGACCACCGTCTCGTCCCCCTCCAGCGAGGAGAGGAACTCCGAAATCGGCGCGCCCCCGGAGAGGTTGGGCGCCGATGTGGTCTCCGGCAGCCGTGGCAGGTCGATCACGTTCAGCCGGAGCAGACGGCCGGAGGACGTCACCGCGCCCACCTCGCCCCGAGCCGTCGCCGGGACCGCCGACACGATCACGTCGTGCTTGGTGCGCCTGCCGTCGGCGTCCTCCCCGAAGGGGGCGCCGTTCGCCGTACGGGCGAGGAGGCCCGTCGAGGACAGCAGGACACGGCACGGGTCGTCCGCCACCTGGAGCGGCACGGTGGCGGCCGTCGACCCGGCGGACTCCAGGAGCACCGTACGGCGGTCGGTGCCGAACTTCTTGGCCACCGCGGCCAGCTCGCCGGAGACCAGCTTGCGCAGCTCCGCGTCCGACTCCAGGATGCCGGTCAGCTCGTCGATCTCGCCGTTCAGCCGGTCGCGCTCCGACTCCAGCTCGATGCGGTCGAACCTGGTGAGCCGGCGCAGCGGCGTGTCCAGGATGTACTGCGTCTGCACCTCGCTCAGCGAGAAGCGCTCGATCAGGCGCTCCTTCGCCTGCGCCGAGTTGTCGCTTGAGCGGATGAGGCGGATGACCTCGTCGATGTCCAGGAGCGCGACGAGGAGGCCCTCGACCAGGTGCAGACGGTCGCGCTTCTTGCCGCGACGGAACTCCGACCGACGCCGTACGACCTCGAAGCGGTGGTCGAGGTAGACCTCAAGGAGTTCCTTGAGGCCGAGCGTGAGCGGCTGGCCGTCCACCAGGGCGACGTTGTTGATGCCGAAGGACTCCTCCATCGGCGTCAGCTTGTAGAGCTGCTCCAGGACCGCCTCCGGCACGAAGCCGTTCTTGATCTCGATGACCAGGCGCAGGCCGTGCGCGCGGTCCGTGAGGTCCTTCACGTCGGCGATGCCCTGGAGCTTCTTCGAACCGACCAGGTCCTTGATCTTGGCGATCACCTTCTCCGGGCCGACGGTGAAGGGCAGTTCGGTGACGACCAGGCCCTTGCGGCGCGCCGTCACGTCCTCCACCGACACCGTGGCGCGGATCTTGAAGGTGCCGCGACCCGACTCGTAGGCGTCGCGGATGCCGGTGAGACCGACGATCCGGCCTCCGGTGGGCAGGTCCGGGCCCGGGACGTGCTTCATCAGCGTCTCGAGGTCGGCGCCCGGGTAGCGGATGAGGTGGCGGGCGGCCGAGATGACCTCGCCGAGATTGTGCGGCGGCATGTTGGTGGCCATGCCGACGGCGATGCCCGACGAGCCGTTCACCAGCAGGTTCGGGAAGGCGGCCGGGAGGGCCACCGGCTCCTGCTCCTGGCCGTCGTAGTTCGGCGAGAAGTCGACTGTGTCCTCGTCGATCGACTCCGTCATCAGTGACGTCGCGTCGGCCATCCGGCACTCGGTGTAACGCATCGCGGCCGGCGGGTCGTCGTTGCCCAGGGAACCGAAGTTGCCGTGGCCGTCGACCAGGGGCAGGCGCATGGAGAACGGCTGCGCGAGGCGCACCAGGGCGTCGTAGATCGACGCGTCGCCGTGCGGGTGGAGCTTACCCATGACCTCGCCGACGACGCGGGCGCACTTCACATAGCCGCGGTCGGGGCGCAGGCCCATCTCGTTCATCTGATAGACGATCCGGCGGTGCACCGGCTTGAGGCCGTCGCGGGCGTCCGGCAGGGCACGGGAGTAGATGACCGAGTACGCGTACTCGAGGAAGGAGCCCTGCATCTCGTCGACGACGTCGATGTCGAGGATCCTCTCCTCGAAGTCGTCGGGCGGCGGGGTCTTCGTGCTGCGGCGGGCCATCGCTGCTGCGGCTCCTTCACCAACATGAACGGGATCTGACGCGGTCCATTGTGGACCGCCCCACTGACAACGCGGACCACGACCCGTCCGTACGGCTTCCAGGGGGCTTCCGGCAGGCCTCGTCAACACGGCGCCCGGGCCGTCCCCGGCGTGGCCGAGTTCCCCTGCACCGCACACCCGAGTCTCGCTCTCGGCGTACGAGGCGCGGGAACTTCGGCACCTGTCTGCGCGCTTGCATACAGTGGCAGGACCGGCAGGAAATCTGCGGTGTGCCACAGAAGCATCCGCGATCGAAGGGACGTACATGCCCATGGGTCACACGGCCACAGCTGAGGCAGGCTCCGGCGGCCTGACAGCGACCGAGCACCGCCTGGCCAATGGCCTGCGCGTGGTGCTCTCCGAGGACCACCAGACCCCGGTGGCGGCGGTGTGCCTCTGGTACGACGTCGGCTCGCGCCACGAGGTCAAGGGGCGTACGGGTCTCGCCCACCTCTTCGAGCACCTGATGTTCCAGGGGTCCGGACAGGTCAAGGGCAACGGTCACTTCGAGCTGGTGCAGGGCGCCGGCGGCTCGCTCAACGGCACGACCAGCTTCGAGCGCACGAACTACTTCGAGACCATGCCCGCGCACCAGCTGGAGCTCGCCCTCTGGCTGGAGGCCGACCGCATGGGCTCCCTGCTCACCGCCCTCGACGACGAGTCCATGGAGAACCAGCGGGACGTCGTCAAGAACGAGCGCCGGCAGCGGTACGACAACGTTCCGTACGGCACCGCCTTCGAGAAGCTGACCGCCCTCGCGTACCCCGAGGGCCACCCGTACCATCACACCCCGATCGGCTCGATGGCCGACCTGGACGCGGCGACGCTGCAGGACGCGCGCGAGTTCTTCCGCACCTACTACGCGCCCAACAACGCCGTCCTGTCGGTCGTCGGCGACATCGACCCGAAGCAGACGCTCGCCTGGGTCGAGAAGTACTTCGGGTCCATCCCCGCACACGACGGCAAGCCCCAGCCGCGCGACGGCTCGCTGCCCGACACCATCGGTGAGCAGCTGCGCGAGGTCGTCGAGGAGGAGGTCCCCGCGCGCGCGTTGATGGCCGCCTACCGCCTCCCGGAGGACGGCACGCGCGTGTGCGACGCGGCCGACCTGGCGCTGACCGTCCTCGGCGGCGGCGAGTCCTCCCGCCTCTACAACCGGCTCGTACGCCGTGACCGTACGGCCGTCGCGGCCGGCTTCGGTCTGCTGCGGCTCGCCGGGGCGCCCTCCCTGGGCTGGCTGGACGTGAAGACGTCCGGCGACGTCGAGGTCCCAGTGATCGAGGCGGCCGTCGACGAGGAGCTGGCCCGGTTCGCCGAGGAGGGCCCCACGGCCGAGGAGATGGAGCGCGCCCAGGCCCAGTTGGAGCGCGAGTGGCTGGACCGGCTCAGCACGGTCGCGGGCCGCGCCGACGAACTGTGCCGCTACGCGGTCCTGTTCGGCGACCCGCAGCTCGCCCTGACCGCTGTCCAGCGCGTGCTCGACGTCAGCGCCGAGGAGGTCCAGGAGGTCGCCAAGGCCCGCCTGCGCCCCGACAACCGCGCGGTGCTCGTGTACGAGCCCGTCGCAGCCGAGGCGGAGGACGTGGAAGCCGCCGAAACCACCGACGAGAACGAGGAGTCGGCGAAGTGAACGAGCTCGCGACCATGGACTTCCACCCGCAGCCCCAGGCCGGCGAGGCCAGGCCCTGGGCGTTCCCGGCGCCCGAGCGCGGCACGCTCGACAACGGCCTGACCGTGCTGCGCTGCCAGCGCCCCGGCCAGCAGGTCGTCGCCGTCGAGGTGCTCCTCGACGCACCCCTGGACGCCGAGCCGGCGAGCCTCGACGGCGTCGCCACGATCATGGCGCGTGCCTTCTCCGAAGGCACCGACAAGCACACCGCCGAGGAGTTCGCCGCCGAGCTGGAGCGCTGCGGCGCCACCCTCGACGCGCATGCCGACCACCCCGGCGTACGCCTGTCCCTCGAAGTCCCCGTCTCCCGCCTCCCGAAGGCGCTCGGACTGCTCGCCGACGCCCTCCGGGCACCGGCGTTCGAGGACAGCGAGATCGAGCGCCTGGTGCGCAACCGGCTGGACGAGATCCCGCACGAGACGGCCAACCCGGCCCGCCGCGCCGCCAAGGAGCTCTCCAAGGAGTTGTTCCCGGCCACGTCGCGCATGTCGCGCCCCCGCCAGGGCACCGAGGAGACCGTCCAGAAAATCGACTCGGCCGCCGTGCGCGCCTTCTACGAGAGGTACGTACGCCCCGCCACGGCCACGGTGGTGGTCGTCGGCGACCTCGCCGGCGTCGACCTCGACGGGCTGCTCGCCGAGACGCTCGGAGCCTGGACGGGTTCGTCCGCCGAGCCGCGGCCGGTGCCCCCGGTGACCGCCGACGACAGCGGCCGCGTGATCATCGTGGACCGCCCCGGAGCCGTTCAGACGCAGCTGCTCATCGGCCGCGTCGGCGCCGACCGGCACGACCGCGTGTGGCCCGCCCAGGTGCTCGGCACGTACTGCCTGGGCGGCACCCTCACCTCCCGTTTGGACCGGGTCCTGCGCGAGGAGAAGGGCTACACCTACGGTGTGCGGGCGTTCGGTCAGGTGCTGCGCTCAGCCCCCGACGGTACGGGCGTCGCGATGCTCGCGATCAGTGGCTCCGTCGACACGCCGAACACCGGCCCCGCGCTCGACGACCTCTGGAAGGTGCTGCGCACGCTCGCGGCCGAAGGGCTGACGGACGCCGAGCGCGACATCGCCGTGCAGAACCTGGTGGGCGTCGCGCCGCTCAAGTTCGAGACCGCCGGGGCCGTCGCGGGCACCCTGGCCGACCAGGTCGAGCAGCACCTGCCGGACGACTACCAGGCGACGCTGTATCAACAGCTCGCCGCCACAGGCACGGTGGAGGCCACCGCGGCCGCCGTGAACGCCTTCCCGATGGACCGTCTGGTGACCGTCCTCGTGGGTGACGCCGCCCAGATCGCGGAGCCGGTCAAGGCCCTCGGTATCGGCGAAGTGAGCGTCGTGGCAGCCGAGTAGAAGCAGCGGAACACCGCGGGGCCCTGGTGACTGAAGAGTCACCAGGGCCCTGTTTGCTGAGAGTTTGTCCGTATTGCCATAGAGGTGATGCGTCTGACCTGTGGCGTGCGCTACAAAAACCTCGATCCGTTTGTTGATTGAAAGAGCCCACGCTTAGCGTCAGTCCGGCTGTTCGTCAGGCAGTGCGCCGCGCCCGCGGCACCGGACAGTCATCGCCGAGTCCCCGTATGGCGCGAGCCAGGGGAGCCGGGGACCCATCGCAGTCCCTGGGGTGAATCGGGCACCCTCTCCTGAGGGAGCCCGTAGGAGACCTTCCTGCTCCGAACCCGTCAGCTAACCCGGTAGGCGAGAAGGAAGGAAAGGACCAGCCACTTCATGGCGTTCACCCGCGCCACCGGGAAGCACCGTCGTCCGGGCCGCACGAAGCGCACGACCACGCACGCCGTGGGCGTCGCGGCGCTCACCACCACCGGCGTCATCGGCACCCTGGCCGCTCCGGCGCTCGCCGCCGAGCCCTCCGCCGAACCCTCCGTCGAGCAGACCGGGCTGACTCAGGCCGTCTCCATCGGTGACTCGGTCGCCGCCCAGGTCGACGCCCAGGCCGTCGCCCAGGAGCAGGCCGCCGCAGAGGCCGCCGCCAAGAAGAAGGCCGAGGAGGCCGCGCGCAAGAAGGCCGCCGAGCTGGCCGAGAAGGAGCACGCCGCCAAGGCGCGCGCCGCCCGTGAGGCCGAGCGCAAGCGTCTGAACACGTTTGTGGCCCCGATCGCCGGCTCGTACGTCTCCACGGGCTACAAGTCCGGCGGCTCCCTCTGGTCCTCGGGCAGCCACACCGGCGTCGACTTCCACGCCGCGTCCGGCACCTCCGTCCACGCGGTCGGCTCCGGCACCGTCGTGGAGGCCGGCTGGGGCGGCGCGTACGGGAACAACATCGTCATCAAGATGAACGACGGCACCTACACGCAGTACGGCCACCTGTCGTCCATCGGCGTCTCCGTCGGTCAGACGGTCACCCCGGGCCAGCAGATAGGCATCTCGGGCGCCACGGGCAACACCACGGGGCCCCACCTCCACTTCGAGGCCCGTACGACCGCGGAGTACGGCTCGGACATCGACCCGGTCGCGTACCTGCGCTCGCACGGCGTGAACGTCTGACAACCTGCCCGACAGGCACGTCCCTTCCGAGGTCCCGGCTCACCGAGCCGGGACCTTCGTTGTTTCGAACTGCTGTCTGTCCAAAAAATATCCATGGATTCCGGCCTGCCATCGGAAATTCCGTCCCGCTGCAATAGAGTCGCCTGAACACACGTCAATCGGCGACGTTTCACGGGGATTAAGACGGAGGTCGGTCATGCGTATTCCGGCGCACTCGGTATGCACGGCGATCCGTGATGACATCGTCGCGGGTGTCTACGAGCGCGGCAGCCGGCTCACCGAGGAACTCCTCGCGCGGCGCTACGGCGTCTCGCGCGTCCCCGTGCGCGAGGCCCTGCGCACGCTGGAGGCGGAGGGGTTCGTCGTCACCCGTCGGCACGCGGGCGCGTGCGTCGCGGAGCCCACCGAGCAGGAGGCCTCCGACCTGCTGGAGATGCGCATGCTGCTGGAGCCGCTGGGCGCCGCGCGCGCCGCCCAGCGTCGCACCGAGGCCCACCTCAAGGTGCTGCGCGGCCTCGTCAGGCTGGGGCAGGAGCGGTCCAGGAGGGGGAGCAGCGAGGATCTGCGGTCCCTGGGGGGCTGGTTCCACGAGACGCTCGCGCAGGCCTCCGGGAGCCCCGCCCTGACCTCGACGCTGGCCCAGCTGCGGCACAAGATCGCCTGGATGTACGCGGTGGAGGCGCCGGCCAACCCGGCGGAGTCCTGGGCGGAGCACGGCGGCATCGTGGACGCCGTCGCGCGCGGCGACAGTGAGCGGGCCCGGGCGATCACGGCCCTGCACACCGAACGCGCGAGTGCGGTGCACCGGCTCCGTTTTCCCGGCGGCGGAGACCGCCCGGAACGTGTGAGGACTTCGCAACATCCCGTAAACATGACGAGCCTGCGGCATTAACAAGGGCGCCGTATACAAAGAGGATGGAATTCGCGGGAGATTATTTCTGCTGCCCGTGAGACAGAAATACGAAAGGCCCGCCCGATATTTCGGGCGAGCCTTTCAAAGTATGTGCGGAATGGTGTCTTCGAAGCGACGGCCACCGCATCATCAATTGAGGAACGTCCCGAACGTCCCGAACGTCGCGCCACCGCGCCCGCGCGAGCGACACCGGCTCGGACGCGAAGAAGGGACACCCCGGCGGTCCGAGGGCTCACCTCGGACGGCCCGAGGGCTCACCTCAGACGGTCTCGGGAAGCTCGTCGAGCCCTTCGGAGACCAGCTTCGCCAGCCGGTCGAGGGCCGCGTCCGCACCCTCGGCGTCGGAGGCGAGCACGACCTCCTCGCCACCCTGGGCACCCAGGCCGAGGACAGCCAGCATGGAGCCGGCGTTGACGGGGTTGCCGTCCGCCTTGGCGATCGTCACGGGAACGCCGGAGGCCGTGGCCGCCCGGACGAAGATGGACGCGGGGCGGGCGTGGAGGCCCTCGGCCCAGCCGATGTTGACGCGGCGCTCAGCCATGTTGATGCTGCCCTTCAGGTGTCTCAGGTTGTCTAGACCAGTGTCCCATAACGTGATGCGTGCCCGGCGGTCCCTGTCGGGTTCCCCTTAGCCTGCCTCGCGCTGTTGTCGGACGCGAGCCGTACTGTGGGGCCCATGCAGACCGCGTCGGACCGGCACGAGTACCCCGCCCACTGGGAGGCCGACGTGGTGCTGCGCGACGGCGGTACCGCGCGCATCAGGCCCATCACCGTCGACGACGCCGAGCGACTTGTCAGCTTCTATGAGCAGGTCTCGGACGAGTCGAAGTACTACCGGTTCTTCGCCCCGTACCCGCGCCTGTCCGCCAAGGACGTCCACCGCTTCACGCACCACGACTTTGTGGACAGGGTGGGACTCGCGGCCACGATCGGCGGCGAGTTCATCGCCACCGTACGCTATGACCGTATTAATGCCGCCGGCCTGTCCGCCTCCGCGCCCGCCGACGAGGCCGAGGTCGCCTTCCTCGTGCAGGACGCGCACCAGGGGCGGGGTGTTGCCTCTGCCCTCCTCGAGCACATCGCGGCCGTCGCCAGGGAGCGGGACATCCGCCGGTTCGCCGCCGAGGTGCTCCCCGCCAACAGCAAGATGATCAAGGTGTTCACGGACGCCGGGTACACCCAGAAGCGCAGCTTCGAGGACGGCGTCGTACGCCTGGAGTTCGACCTGGAGCCCACGGACCGTTCGCTCGCCGTGCAGCGGGCCCGGGAGCAGCGGGCCGAGGCGCGGTCCGTGCAGCGGCTGCTCGCGCCCGGCGCGGTCGCCGTGATCGGCGCGGGCCGCACCCCCGGCGGAGTGGGCCGCAGCATCCTCGGCAACCTCCGCGACGCTGGCTTCACCGGTCGTCTGTACGCCGTGAACAGGGCGTTCCCCGAGGACCTGAAGAACTTCGACGAGGTGCCCGCGCACCGCTCCGTCCTGGACATCGCCGAGCCCGTCGACCTGGCCGTCGTCGCCGTGCCGGCGGCGCACGTCCCCGAGGCCGTGGCCGAGTGCGGCGAGCACGGGGTGCAGGGGCTCGTGGTCGTCTCGTCCGGTTACGCGGAGAGCGGCCCCGAGGGGCGCGAGCGCCAGCGCGAGCTGGTGCGCCAGATCCGTACCTACGGGATGCGCCTCATCGGTCCCAACGCCTTCGGGGTCATCAACACGTCCCCCGAGGTGCGCCTCAACGCCTCGCTCGCGCCCGAGACGCCGCGACCCGGCCGGATCGGTCTGTACGCGCAGTCCGGCGCCATCGGGATCGCGCTGCTGTCCCGGCTGCACCGGCGCGGGGGCGGCGTCACCGGGGACACGGGCGTGTCGACCTTCGTGTCGTCCGGCAACCGCGCGGACGTGTCCGGCAACGACGTACTCCAGTACTGGTACGACGACCCCGACACCGATGTCGCCCTGATGTACCTCGAGTCCATCGGCAACCCCCGCAAGTTCACCCGCCTCGCCCGGCGTACGGCGGCGGCGAAGCCGCTGGTCGTGGTGCAGGGCGCGCGCCACGGCGGGGCCGCGCCGCAAGGGCATGCCGTACGGGCCACACGGCTCCCGCACGCCACCGTGTCCGCGCTGCTGCGGCAGGCCGGGGTCATCCGGGTGGACACGATCACCGAGCTGGTGGACGCGGGCCTGCTGCTCGCGCGGCAGCCGCTGCCGTCGGGGCCCCGGGTGGCCATCCTCGGGAACTCCGAGTCGCTCGGGCTGCTGACGTACGACGCCTGTTTGGCCGAGGGGTTGCGACCGCTTCCCCCGCTGGACCTGACGACGGCGGCTTCGGCGGAGGACTTCCACGCGGCGCTGGCGCGGGCCTTGGCGGACGACGGGTGCGACGCCGTGGTCGTGACGGCCATCCCCGCGGTGGGGGAGACGTCGGCGGCCGACCAGGCCCTTGCGGAGGCACTGCGTTCCGCCGCTGCGGCGGCTCCGGCGAAGCCGGTGCTGGTGGTGCACGTGGAGCTGGGTGGGCTCGCCGAGGCGCTGTCCGCGGCGGCCAGCACCGCACCGCAGCCGACCGACGTGGCGGGCCACCCGCCGTCGCTGCCGGCTTCGGCCGAGCGCGGGGACCCGCATCGCCCCGCGGAACGCCTGTCCGCCGCGGCGCAAGCCCCCGACGGGGCCCGCCTCATCCCCGCCTTCCCCGCCGCGGAACGCGCCGTCAGGGCCCTCGCGGAAGCCGTCAAATACGCCCAGTGGCGGCGTGACGCCGCCGACCCCGGCAAGGTGCCCGAGTACGACGACATCGACCAGAAGGGTGCCGCCGAGCTGATCGACCGGCTGCTCGCGAGCGGACAGGGGCTGACCCTCGGGACCGACGAGACCTGCGCGCTGCTCTCGCGGTACGGCATCGGCGTACGCAGGGCACTGCCCGCGCCGACGCCCGACGACGCCGCCGAGGCCGCCCGCGCCATCGGCTACCCGGTCGCCCTCAAGGCCACCGCCCCGCACCTGCGGCACCGCGCCGATCTGGGCGGCGTACGGCTCGATCTCGCGGACGAGGAGCAACTGCGGCGCGCGTACGCCGAATTGACCGAAATGTTCGGAAAGCCGGAGGAGCTGCGGCCGGTCGTGCAGGGGATGGCGCCGCGCGGTGTCGACACGGTCGTACGCGCGGTGATCGACCCGGCGGCCGGGGCCGTACTGTCGTTCGGGCTGGCCGGGGCCGCCTCGCAGCTGCTCGGGGATATAGCGCACCGGCTGATTCCGGTCACCGACCGCGAGGCCACCTCGCTGGTGAGGTCGATCCGGACGGCGCCGCTCCTCTTCGGCTGGCGGGGCTCGGCGCCGGTCGACACGCCTGCGCTGGAGGAACTGATGCTGCGGGTGTCGCGGCTGGTGGACGACCATCCCGAGGTCGTCGCCGTGACCCTGGAGCCCGTGGTCGTGGCCCAGCACGGCCTGAGCGTGCTCGGGGCGACCGTACGGCTCGCACCGCCGCCCGTCCGCGACGACCTGGGCCCGAGAACGCTTCCGGTGTACTGAGTGGACGCCGAGCGGTGCCTCGCAGTCAGTGGGCCACCGTAGGATGGACGTCATGGCCAAGACCAGTACGACGACCCAGGGGCTGCGTGCGGCGATCGAGCGCAGCGGCTACTACCCGGCCCTCGTGGCCGAGGCGGTGGAGGCCGCGATCGGCGGCGAGGCCATCCGGTCGTACCTGGTCCACCAGGAGACGACGTTCGACGCCAACGAGGTGCGACGGCATGTGACCGTGCTCGTCCTCACCGGCAACCGCTTCATCGTGAGCCACACCGACGAGCAGGCCGCCGACACCACCTCGCCGACGCCGTACGCCACGACATCGACGGAGTCCGTGAAGCTCGGCCGGATCTCGTCGGTCGTCGTCAGCCGGGTGGTCGCCAACCCCGAGTCGTACAAGCCGGGCACCCTGCCCCGCGAGGTCGTCCTGACCATCGGCTGGGGCGCGGTCTCCCGTATCGACCTGGAGCCCGCCGCCTGCGGCGACCCCAACTGCGAGGCGGACCACGGATACACGGGCAACTCGACGGCGGACGATCTGAGCCTGCGCGTCAGCGAGGCCGGGGACGGCCCCGAGACGGTGCGCCAGGCCCTGGTCTTCGCACAGTCCCTCTCCGAGGCCACCGCGGACGTCGCGCGCTGATGGCTCTGCCCACCTGGGACGACCCGGAACCGCTGGCCGTCGACTCCGCCCCCCTTCCCGAGTACGGTGCCGGTTCGCTGGCCGACCTGCTGCCCACGCTCGCGGCGGGCATGGAGGTGCCCGGCCAGCGGGCCGCCATACAGGAGCTGACCGCCGCCGACCGGAACTGCGTCTTCCTGATCGACGGGCTCGGCTGGGAGCAGCTGAGGGCGCACCCGGAGGAGGCGCCCTTCATGGCGTCCCTCCTGGAGTCCTCGCGCGGCGGCACGGGCCGCCCGATCACCGCCGGCTATCCGGCGACGACCGCGACCTCCCTCGCCTCCGTCGGCACCGGCCTGCCGCCCGGCGCGCACGGCCTGCCCGGCTACAGCGCGCGCAACCCGGAGACCGGCGAGCTGATGAACCAGCTCCGCTGGCAGCCGTGGACCGATCCGCGCGCCTGGCAGCCGTACCCCACGGTCTTCCAGCTCGCGGACGCGGCGGGGGTGCACACGGCCCAGGTCTCGTCCCCCACCTTCCAGAACACCCCGCTGACCAAGGTCGCGCTGAGCGGTGGAACGTTCCACGGGCGGTTGTCCGGCGAGGACCGCATGGACCTGGCCGCCGAACAACTGGCCGCCGGGGACCGCTCGTTGGTCTACACGTACTACGCCGAGGTGGACGGCAAGGGCCACCGCTTCGGCGTCGACTCGGACCCGTGGCGTGGCCAGCTCATGTACGTCGACCGACTGGTCCAGCGACTGGCGGAGCAGCTGCCGCCGCGCTCCGCGCTCTACGTCACGGCCGACCACGGCATGATCGACATCCCGTTCGACGAGCAGCACCGCATCGACTTCGACGAGGACTGGGAGCTGCGTGCCGGGGTCGCCCTGCTGGGCGGCGAGGGCCGGGCTCGTCATGTGTACGCGGTGCCGGGCGCCCAGGTGGACGTGCTGACCTGCTGGCGCGAGGTGCTCGGCGAGCAGTTCTGGATCGCTTCGCGGGACGAGGCGATCGCCGCGGGCTGGTTCGGGCCCGACGTCGACGAGCGGGTGTACGCGCGCATCGGCGACGTGGTCGCGGCGGCCCGCGACGACGTGCTGATCATCGCCTCCGAGCGGGAGCCGAAGGAGTCGGCGATGGTCGGCAACCACGGTTCGATGACGCCGGTGGAACAGCTGGTGCCTCTGCTGGAAGTACGCACCTGACGCTCGCCACCCCCTTGCGAAGCCCTCTCTTCTCCCTGCCCTGAAAGGTTCTCAACCCGCCATGCCCGAGCTCGTGTTCTTCTCCGGAACGATGGACTGCGGGAAGTCGACGTTGGCGCTCCAGATCGGACACAACCGGTCGGCGAGGGGCCTGCAGGGCGTCATTTTCACGCGCGACGACCGTGCCGGGGAGGGAAAGCTGTCGTCGCGGCTCGGCCTGGTGACGGAGGCGGTCGAGGCGGCTCCGGGCATGGATCTGCACGCGTATCTGGTGGATCAGATGTCGAAGGGCGGCAAGGTCGACTACCTGATCGTGGACGAGGCGCAGTTCCTCGCGCCGGAGCAGATAGACCAGCTGGCGCGCGTCGTGGACGACCTGGACCTGGACGTCTTCGCCTTCGGTATCACCACCGACTTCCGTACGAAGCTCTTCCCCGGCTCGCAGCGGCTGATCGAGCTGGCGGACCGGATCGAGACCCTTCAGGTCGAGGCGATGTGCTGGTGCGGGGCGCGGGCCACGCACAATGCCCGCACGGTGGGCGGCGAGATGGTCGTGGAAGGCGAGCAGGTCGTCGTCGGTGACGTGAACCGCCCGGCGGCGGAGGTCGGCTACGAGGTGCTGTGCCGGCGCCACCACCGCCGCCGGATGACCAGCGCCTCCGCATACGCCGCCGCGATCTCGCCGGACGTTCTGCCGGTCACTTCCGCCTGACGGCCACCTGCCGACCGTCCCGAGGGCTCGGACGAGTTTTCGGCGGATGAAAGCCGCGTCTCCCGCGCCTCCTCAGCCGCTCGTGGTGACCACCGAGAACATCGCCCCCTCCGGGTCCACCACCGTCGCGGCGCGGCCGTGGGCCGATTCCGCCGGGGGACGCAGGACGTGACCGCCCAGGTCCGTCACCTGAGCGGCCGTCTCGTCCACGTCCGCGACCTGGAAGTACGTGATCCAGTGCGGCCCCCGGTCGCGGGGGACGGCGTTGCCGACGCCGTGGATGCCCGCGACCGGGCGGCCCTCGACCTTGAGGGTGATGTAGTCGAAGTCGGCGGAGACCACCGGCTCCTCCTCGTATCCGAAGACCGCCTCGTAGAACTTGGCGACACTCGTGGAGTCGTAGGTCAGCAGCTCGTTCCAGGTGGGGGTGCCGGGCACCCCGGTCAGCCTCGGGCCCAGGTGTGCGGACTCCTGCCAGATGCCGAACACCGCGCCCATCGGGTCCGACGCGATGGCCATCCGGCCGGCCTCGGCGGCGTCCAGGGGGCCGACGCCCACCGTGCCGCCGCGGTGCCGCACGGTCTCGGCCGTCGCGTCCACGTCCTCCGAGGCGAGGTACGGCGTCCAGGCGACGGGCAGGTGCCGGTCGGGCGGCAGCTGGCCGATCCCGGCCACCTCGTGGCCGTCCAGCAGCGCCCGCACATACGGCCCCAGCTGCTGCGGGCCCGGCTGGAACTCCCAGCCGAACAGCGCGCCGTAGAACTCCTGGGTCGCGGCCATCCCGTGCACCATCAGACTCACCCAGCAGGGTGTGCCCGGCGTGTACCCGGCGTCTGTGGTGCCGTTGCGGCCGGCCGGCCCCCGTGCCTCGGTCATCGTCACTCTCTTCTCGGCCCCTCGCGGTGGCCGTTCACTTCCGCCTGGGTACACGGGTACCGCGATATCGCGCGTGCACGCCCGGTGCCGATGCTCGCACCACCGGTCGCATCGCGCCCTCCGGCGGCACCGCCGGACATGAGTTCTTTCGCGGAGGATGCCCGATGTGCGGTGTCCTGTGTGTTTCCGGGTGATGATCGCGCGATGTCGCTCGCCTGTACGGCACGTGCCCGATCCCATACGCCTTGTGATCAGACCTGTCCGGCGGAGCAGAGTAGCCGGACCTGGGCCGGGTGGCCACCCCGTGCGCAAGGATGGGGGCCATGAACGTCATCATCTCCGCATCCGAACTGGCGAGCGAGCTGGCGGGGCCGAACCCGCCGACCCTCCTGGACGTCCGCTGGCAGCTGAGCACAGCCAAGGCGGGTGGTGCCGCCCCGTTCGACGGCCGGGCCGCGTATGCGTCCGGGCACGTTCCCGGCGCCGTCTTCGTGGATCTGGACGCCGATCTGGCCGGCCCCGCGGGCCCTGCCGGACGGCATCCGCTGCCGGATCTCGCGCACTTCGGCGAGGCCATGCGGGCCGCCGGTGTCTCGGCGCGGCGGCCGGTGGTCGTGTACGACGGTGGGCAGGGCTGGGCCGCCGCGCGCGCGTGGTGGATGTTGCGCTGGACGGGTCACCCGGCGGTGCGAGTGCTTGACGGCGGCCTCGCGGCGTGGAGCGGACCGGTGACCACGGAGACCGAGGAGTTGGTCGCCGGGGACTTCGAGCCCGCGCCCGGCGCCCTGCCGCTTCTCGACGCCGACGGCGCCGCGGCGCTCGCCCGTACCGGTCTGCTGCTCGACGCGCGGGCCGCCGAGCGCTACCGCGGTGACGTGGAGCCGATCGACCCGGTCGGCGGCCACATCCCGGGCGCGGTGTCGGCCCCGACCACGGAGAACGTGGCCGAGAACGGCCGGTTCCGGCCCGCTGCCGAACTGGCCGACCGCTTCAAGTCGCTCGGCGTGAACGACGCGGCCGAGGTCGGCGTGTACTGCGGCTCGGGGGTCTCCGCCGCGCACGAGGTGCTCGCGCTGGCGGTCGCCGGAATCCCGGCCGCGCTCTACGTGGGGTCCTGGTCGGAGTGGTCGGCGGCCGGCAGCCGTCCCGTCGCCGCGGGTCCCGACCCCCAGTGATGAGGACGGGGTCCGCGCCGACTCGGCGCGGACCCCGTCCTCGTACTGTCGATGACTCGACCGGTCGCTCCGGCTCGGCCGGCTATTCCTGCTTCTTGCGTCGTGTCCCGAACACGATCTCGTCCCAGCTCGGCACGGCCGCTCTGCGGCCCGGACGGACGCCGTCCGCCTCGGCCTGGCGGTCGGTCGCGCCGACCAGTCGGTCGCGGTGGCTGCCGACCGAGCGGGGCATGAGCACGTCCGCGTACGCGGAACCGGCCGAAGCCGATGCCGCCGGGGGCTCCTCCGCCTCCGGCTCGGGGGCGGGCTCGTCCTGTCCTGCGGGAATTTCCGCGGGCCGCTCGGGCACCACCATGTCCCCGCGGAAGCTGGGAACCGCCTCCAGGAGGCTGGTGAGCGAGTCGCGCTCAGCCGTGCTCTCCTCCGCGGGCTCGGGTGCCTGCGACGGCAGGGCGGGACGTTCCGTCTGGCGGTCCAGGGCGCGGTCCAGCGGGCGGTCGCGCGGCAGGCGTGCGATCCGCGGCACGAACGGGAAGCTGGGCTCGGGCGCCGCGAGGTCGTCGGACTCGCCGATCAGCGAGCGCGCCTCGTCGTCGACGGCCTGGACGAGCCGCCGCGGCGGGTCGTACGTCCAGCTCGCCGAGTGCGGCTCACCCGCGACCAGGTAGACCAGCAGCACTTCCCAGGTGCCGTCGTCGCGGCGCCAGGAGTCCCACTGGACGGTGTCCTTGTCGGCGCCGCGCAGCAGCAGTCGCTCCTGGACGGCCTCACCGAGCTGGGGACCGGCGTTCTCGCCGGGCCGGCGGACGGGGGTCTTGCGGGCCCGCTCGGCCATGAAGGCGCGCTCGGCCAGCACGGGCCCCTCGAAGCGGCGTACGCGATCGACCGGGATGCCGGCGAGCTGGGCCACCTCTTCGGCGGACGCGCCGGCACGTATCCGCGCCTGGATGTCTCGGGGGCGGAGATGGCTCTCCACCTCGATCTCGATCTGGCCGAGGCGGGGACGGTCGCCGCGCACGGCGGCGCGGAGCCGTTCGTCAATCGGAAGCGTGTACTCCGTGCTGTCCGCAGCCTTCAGCACCAGCCGTGTGCCGTCATTGGAGACGGCCACGACACGCAGTTCGGGCATGGGGACCTCCCGGGTGGTGCCTGCCGACGTCACGTGCGTCGCTGCTTCCGCTAGTCGAGTGTGGCCTGCCCGGGTGCAGCCTGCCACAACCTTGCCGAGTTGCCCGGCGTGTCGGGCACGGGCCCTGGATCGCCGTTATGGCACGGTTACCTGTTCGCAACGCTAAGTGACGAACTCCATCACCCTGTGCAACTAGCCCCCTCCCGGCGGTCCTGGAAGGCCCCGGACACCCTGGCGGGAGACCGGACCCAGGGCTCGCAACAGTACTCCATTCGGGCCACTTACGTGGATCGGCACGCCGCTCAACTTCTGGTGGAGGGTGGGAGTTGACTGCCCGGTGTGCCGTTTTCGTGCCCCTCAAACGTGGCGTAGTTCACGTATCCGGCAGAAGCGGAACCAATGGTTTCGCCCATACGTCCCCCTCTAGTGCAGTGGGTCGATCAAGTACGGGAAAGGCAGGCAAGCTCCGGGTATGCGTGAGAAGCCGGAAGTCGGTGCGAGGCCGGATAGCGAGGAGGAGCCCGGGAGGAAGAGGCTGGACCTGAGCGTCCCTCAGGTCGCGGGCAGTGCCGTGGCCGCGGTGGTGGCCGCCAAACTCGCCTCCTGCTTCGGCGTCTACGGGACCATCCTGGGCGCCGGCCTGATCAGCGTCGTCGCCACCTGCGGCGGCACGGTCTTCCAGCACTTCTTCAGTCGCACCGGTGAGCAGCTGCGCGAGGTCACCGTGCAGCCCAAGCCGCGCGTGTCGGCCGGCCGCCGGCCCGGTGAGCCGGTCCGGCCGGTGGCGGCCGCGGCTTCGGGTGAGTTCACGGACGGCACGGTCTACCGGGCGCGGGTCAAGAGCTGGAAGCGACCGGTGGTCGCCGCCACCCTCGTGTTCGGCGTCACGATGGCCGGGATCACCACCTACGAGTTGGTCTCCGGCGACAGCTTCAGCGGCGGGGTCAGCACCACGGTCGGGGGCGCGCTGGCCGGCCGCACCAAGACGCCGCCGACGACGGACAATTCGCCGTCCCCCTCACGGACGCCGTCCAGCGTCCGCCCTGCGCCGTCGGACGACGCCTCCTCGGAGAGCGGCGAGGGCGGTACGACACAGGACCCGACGCCGACGCCCAGTGCCACGAAGAGCCCGGACGCCGGCTCCGACGGCAGCCTGCCCAGTGCGACCCCGACGCCCAGCGTCTCGGCTACGACCCCAGCACCCGACGCAAGTAGTCGTTCCCGAAGCGCCGTTCCGGGTCAAGCCGGTCCCGCAGCGCCGTGAACTCGCCGAAGCGCGGGTAGACCCCGCTGAAGTACTCCGCGTCGCGCGTGTGCACCTTGCCCCAGTGCGGCCGCCCCTCGTGCGCGGTGAAGATCCGCTCTGCGGCGGTGAAGTACGCCTGGTACGGCGTGCCCCGGAACATGTGGACGGCGATGTACGCGCTGTCCCGGCCGGACGCGGTGGAGAGCGTGATGTCGTCGGCCGGGGCCGTGCGCACCTCGACGGGGAAACTCACCCGCAAGGGGGAGCGGTCGACCATCGACTTCAGTTCGCGCAGCGTCTCCACGAGGGCCTCGCGGGGAACCGCGTACTCCATCTCCACGAAGCGCACCCGGCGCGGAGAGGTGAACACCTTGTAGGGGATGTCGGTGTACGTGCGGGCGGACAGGGCCCGGCTGGAGACCCTGGCGAGGGTGGGTATGGTCGCGGGCACGGCTCGGCCGAGCAGATTGGCCACCTGGAAGACGCCGTTGGAGAGGAACTCGTCCTCGATCCAGCCGCTGAGCTGTCCGACCGGCCTCTCCGGTCCCGCGCTGCGGTTGTTGCGCTTGGTGTTGCAGTTGCCGGTGTGCGGGAACCAGTAGAACTCGAAGTGCTCGTTCTCGGCGAAGAGTTCGTCGAAGTCGGCGGTGACCTTGTCGAAACTCATCGGCTCCTCGCGGGCCGTGAGCAGAAAAACGGGCTCTACGGAGAACGTGATCGCGGTGACCACTCCCAGGGCGCCGATCCCGATGCGGGCCGCCGCGAAGACCTCCGGATTCTCCTTCTCGGAGCAGGTCAGCACCGAGCCGTCGGCAGTGACCAGCTCAAGGCCCTTGATCTGGGCGGCGATCGAGGCCGAGTCACGGCCCGTGCCATGAGTTCCGGTGCTGGTCGCGCCGGAGACCGTCTGCTCCATGATGTCGCCCATGTTCGTGAGCGAGAGACCCTCGCGCGCGAGAGCCACGTTGAGTCTCTTGAGCGGGGTGCCGGCCTCCACGGTGACCGTGCCGGCCTCGCGGTCGATGCCGCGGATCCCCGTCAGCAGTTGAGGGCGGATCAATACACCGTCGGTCGCGGCGGCGGCCGTGAAGGAGTGTCCGGTTCCGACGGCCTTCACCCGCAGGCCCTCGTCGGCCGCCTTCCGTACGGCGGCGGAGAGTTCCTCGACGGAAGCGGGAGTGACCTCCCGTACCGGCCGGGCGGTGACGTTCCCCGCCCAGTTACGCCACGTGCCGCTCTTCCCGCTCACTGTGGTGCTCATGGGACCCTCCCCGCTGCGGAGCCGGCCTGCTCAGCCGGCGATACCCGAGGAAACCGACCGCGACCGCGACGGCCCCGGACACCGCCGGAACCCCGTACCCGGCACGCGCACCGGCGGCGTCGATCACCCAGCCGGAAACGGAGGAGCCGAGCGCGATGCCGACCGCGAGCCCGGTGCTCACCCAGGTCATTCCCTCGGTCAGTTTCGCGCGTGGTACGTGCTGTTCGATGAGGGACATCGTCGTGATCATCGTGGGTGCGATGGACAGGCCCGCAACGAACAGCGCCACGGCCAGGAACGGCAAGTTTCCGACCAGTAGGAGGGGGATCATACTCACGGCCATCGCGCATATGCCCAGCAGCCACCGGCGTTCGGCCGCCCCCGTGAAGCGCAGCAGCCCGAAGACGACTCCCGCGACGCAGGAACCCGCCGCGTACAGCGCCAGTACGACGCTCGCGGCCGCCTTGTGGCCCTGCTCCTCGGCGAAGGCCACGGTGACCACGTCGACGGCCCCGAAGATCGCTCCGGTCGCCACGAACGTGGCCACCAGGACCTGTAGTCCGGCCGCGCGCAGTGCCGAGCCGCCGCTGTGCTGCTCGTGCGGATGCGGCTCGGGTTCGGTGGCCCGCTGAGCGGTCAGCCAGAAGACACCGAGGGCCAGGAAGACGGCCGCGAGCAGGGGACCCGCCTCGGGGAACCAGACCGTGGAGACGCCGATCGAGATGATCGGGCCGAAGATGAAGCACACCTCGTCCACGACGGACTCGAACGCGTACGCCGTGTGCAGCTGCGGGGTGTCCCGGTACAGGTTCGCCCAGCGGGCCCGGGTCATCGCGCCGAGGCTCGGTACGCAGCCGATGCCGGCGGAGCAGACGAACAGCACCCAGTCCGGCCAGTCGTAGTGCGCGGCCAGCAGCAGCGCGGCGGCCGCGGTCAGCGCGAAGAGCGTCGCCGGGCGCAGCACACGCCGCTGCCCGTGCCGGTCCACCAGCCGGGAGATCTGCGGACCGAGCGCCGCGGCGGACAGCGCGATGGTGGCCGACAGCGCGCCGGCGAGCCCGTACCGCCCCGTGAGCTGGGAGATCATCGTCACCACGCCGATGCCCATCATGGACAGCGGCATCCGGCCGAGGAAGCCCGCGGCGGAGAAGCCCTTGGAGCCTGGGGCGGCGAACAGGGCGCGGTAGGGGCTTGGCACGAGGGGTCTCCGGTGAGTCCGGTAAGGCGCGAAGCTGGTCGATACAGCTTACGAGTTAGGTAACCCTAATGCACCCAGGAACCCGCACGTCCCGGCGGAGGCCACGGCCCGTCGGGCGGGTGACGAGATCGTTGTCGGCGGCGGGTGGCAGGATCGTAGACATGCCCGAAGCACTCGATGCCAGCCCTTACGACGCCCTGCTGCTCCTCTCGTTCGGAGGTCCGGAGGGCCCGGACGACGTGGTCCCGTTCCTGGAGAACGTGACGCGGGGACGCGGCATCCCCAGGGAACGGCTCAAGGAGGTGGGGCAGCACTACTTCCTGTTCGGCGGAATCAGCCCCATCAACGACCAGAACCGCGCTCTCCTCGACGCCCTCCGCAAGGATTTCGCCGAGCACGGTCTGAACCTGCCCGTGTACTGGGGCAACCGCAACTGGGCGCCCTACCTGACCGACACCCTGCGCGAGATGGCAGCCGACGGCCGCCGTCGCATCCTGGTCCTGGCCACCAGCGCGTACGCCTCGTACTCGGGCTGCCGGCAGTACCGCGAGAACCTCGCGGGCGCCCTGGCCACCCTGGAGGCCGAGGGTCTGGAGGTGCCGAGGGTCGACAAGCTGCGGCACTACTTCAACCACCCCGGCTTCGTGGAACCGATGACCGAGGGCGTGCTGAGGTCCCTCGCCGAGCTGCCCGAGGACGTGCGCCCGGGCGCGCACATCGCCTTCACCACGCACTCCATCCCCACCGCCGCCGCGGACACCTCCGGACCCGTCGAGGAGCACGGGGACGGCGGGGCGTATGTGAAGCAGCACCTGGACGTCGCGCGGCTGATCGCGGACGCCGTGCGGGAGGAGACCGGGATCGACCATCCCTGGCAGCTGGTCTACCAGTCCCGCTCCGGGGCCCCGCACATCCCCTGGCTGGAGCCGGACATCTGCGACCACCTCCAGGAGCTGCACGGCGCCGGGGTGCCGGCCGTGGTGATGGCGCCGATCGGATTCGTCTCCGACCACATGGAGGTCCTGTACGACCTCGACACGGAGGCGAAGGCGAAGGCCGAGGAGCTGGGGCTGCCGGTGCGCCGTTCGGCCACCGTGGGCGCCGACGCGCGGTTCGCCGCCGCGGTCCGCGAGCTGGTCGTGGAGCGTGCCGCCGTCGAGAGCGGACAGAAGGTGACCCCGTGCGCCCTAGGCGCGCTGGGCCCGAGCCACCAGCTGTGTCCGGTGGGCTGCTGCCCCGCCCGCGCCCCCAAGCCCGCCGCCGCGGGCGCCGACAGCCCGTACGCGTGAGGAGCACCGTGACCGACCAGTCCGAGCACCTGGACCACCTCAAGGCCGAACTCCTGGAGATCGCGCTCGACGCCGCGGCCCGCGCGGGAGCCTTCCTGCGCGACGGCCGCCCCGACGACCTCGGGGTGGCCGCGACCAAGTCCAGCGCCGTCGACGTCGTCACCGAGATGGACATCGCCTCCGAGAAGCTGATCACCGGCCTGCTGGCCGACCGCAGGCCCGACGACGGCGTGCTCGGCGAGGAGGGCGCCGACGTCGAGGGGACGAGCGGTGTCCAGTGGGTCATCGACCCCATCGACGGAACCGTCAACTATCTGTACGGCCTGCCCAGCTGGGCCGTCTCCATCGCCGCGCGCAAGGACGGCGAGACGCTCGTCGGCGTGGTGCACGCGCCGATGCGCGGCGAGACCTACAGCGCCGTCCTGGGGCAGGGCGCTTTCGTCAACGACCTCCCCGCGCGCGTGCGGCCCGCGCCCGCCTTCGGACTGGCCCTCGTCGGTACGGGCTTCGGCTATCTCGCCGAGCGCCGGGCCCGGCAGGCCGAGGTCGTCCGGCAGCTCGTCCCCGAGGTCCGGGACATCCGCCGCGGCGGCTCGGCCGCGATCGACCTGTGCGACGTGGCGGCCGGCCGCCTGGACGCGTACTACGAGCGCGGACTGAACCCCTGGGACTACGCGGCGGGCGACCTCATCGCGCGGGAAGCGGGCGCGCTGACCGGTGGACGCCCCGGAGAGCCCCTCTCGACCGACCTGACGATCGCCGCCCCGCCCGGCCTCTTCGAGGCGCTCCAGACCCGCCTGGAGGACCTCGGGGCCTGGCACGACTGAGTGCCGCCGTCCGCGGCACGAAGCGGGGCCCCGGCCTGGATCTGCCGGGGCCCCGCTCCTGCACAAGCTGATCAGACGCGTGTCGCGCCGACCTCCACACCGTGCTCGGCGGCGAGGCGGCGCAGGTCGTCGAGCTCTGCCTGCTCGACCTCCGCGAGGAAGTCGTCGCCTGTCTCGCGAGCCCGCGTCAGGTCGGACTCGGTAGCCCTTATGCGCTGCAGAATTCCTGTGGTGAATGCGTCCATGCTGCGCCCCCTCGTCCTGGGTCGTGGGTCGGTGGCACGGGGGTGTGCCGTTCGGAAGGGGCGATCACGTCTCCAGTAGGTGCCCAGCGCAGCCCGTGCTGGGCGGCGACGGTGCCGGACACCCACGCCCGCTCCGCGGAAAGCGGCCAGTGGCCCACCACATGGTGGCGTGCCACATGCAGAGCGTGATCGCGGGATGTAAAGCCGTCCTCCCCCCACTCTCTTCCGCGGAAACCTCAAACCCGAAGAGAAAATCTCGCATTCCCGGCCCCGCGGACCGTCGTCCCTGCTCCGCCAACCCGCCTTACAGCCGGTTTATGGCCGAAACGGGCAGGATGGAGGCCTCACCCTCCCCCCTCTCGGCTGCGCTCGAGCGGGGGGACCCCCATCAGACCCCGCCCGCGTGCGCCCAGGAGGCGCTACGCGGGTGGACAGAGGAAGGACAGCGACGTGCGCGTACTCGTCGTCGAGGACGAGCAGCTGCTCGCCGATGCGGTGGCCACCGGACTGCGCCGGGAGGCCATGGCCGTCGACGTCGTGTACGACGGTGCGGCCGCCCTGGAGCGCATCGGCGTCAACGACTACGACGTGGTCGTCCTCGACCGCGACCTCCCGCTCGTGCACGGCGACGACGTCTGCCGCAAGATCGTCGAGCTCGGCATGCCCACGCGCGTGCTGATGCTCACCGCGTCCGGCGACGTCAGCGACCGCGTCGAGGGTCTGGAGATCGGCGCCGACGACTATCTGCCCAAGCCGTTCGCGTTCAGCGAGCTGACGGCACGCGTGCGTGCTCTCGGCCGGCGGACGAGTGTGCCGCTGCCGCCCGTCCTGGAGCGCGCCGGCATCAAGCTCGACCCCAACCGCCGCGAGGTCTTCCGCGACGGCAAGGAGGTGCAGCTCGCGCCGAAGGAGTTCGCCGTTCTGGAGGTGCTGCTGCGCAGCGAGGGCGCCGTGGTCTCCGCCGAGCAGCTCCTGGAGAAGGCCTGGGACGAGAACACGGACCCCTTCACCAACGTCGTACGGGTGACGGTCATGACGCTGCGCCGCAAGCTCGGCGAGCCGCCTGTCATCGTCACCGTGCCCGGCTCCGGCTACCGGATCTGAGCGGCCGTGGCGACGACACCCGCACCGCCCGCCGCACCCCCGAAGCCGACCTGGGACCCCAGGCGGCAGGAGGCGCCGTTCCCCTGGCTGCGGCCCACCATCCGCATACGGCTCACCCTGCTGTACGGCGGCATGTTCCTGATCGCCGGCATCCTGCTGCTGTCGATCATCTATCTGCTGGCCGCGCAGGCGCTGCGGACGGGCAGCGAACCGCTGTTCAAGATCCTCGACGGCAACGGCATCAAGGTCGCCAGCGACGACTGCCCGGGCGTCAGCACGAACAACATTCCGCTGACGGCGTTCAACGACGCGATCAGCGCGTGCACCGACCACCAGCGCCAGGTCGCCCTGGACAACCTGCTGAGCCGCTCACTGCTCGCGCTGCTCGGCCTCGCCGTGATCGCCTTCGCCTTCGGATACGCGATGGCGGGCCGCGTCCTGTCGCCGCTCGGGCGGATCACCCGCACCGCCCGCGCGGTGGCCGGCTCGGACCTGTCCCGGCGGATCGAGCTGGACGGTCCCGACGACGAGCTGAAGGAGCTGGCGGACACCTTCGACGACATGCTGGAGCGGCTCCAGCGGGCCTTCACGGCCCAGCAGCGGTTCGTCGGCAACGCCTCGCACGAGCTGCGTACCCCGCTCGCGATCAACCGCACGCTCCTCGAAGTGCACCTGTCCGACCCGGGCGCCCCGATGGAGCTCCAGCAGCTCGGCAAGACCCTGCTCGCCACCAACGAGCGCAGCGAGCAGCTCGTCGAGGGGCTGCTGCTGCTCGCCCGCAGTGACAACCAGATCGTGGAGCGCAAGCCGGTCGACCTCGCCGAGGTCGCCTCGCAGGCCATCGACCAGGCGCGGTCCGAGGCGGACGCCAAGGGCGTGGAGTTCCGCGGCGAGCGGGCCTCCGCGGTCGTCCAGGGCAATGGCGTCCTGCTGGAGCGGATCGCCCTGAACCTGGTGCAGAACGCCGTGCGGTACAACGTGCCCGAGGACGGCTGGGTCGAGGTGACCACCGAGGTCCAGCACGGGCACGCGGTGCTGGTGGTCTCGAACACGGGTCCCGTGGTTCCCGCGTACGAGATCGACAACCTCTTCGAGCCCTTCAGGCGGCTGCGTACGGAGCGCACGGGCAGCGACAAGGGGGTGGGGCTCGGTCTGTCCATCGCCCGGTCCGTGGCCCGCGCCCACGGGGGCCACATCGCCGCCCAGCCCCGTGAAGGAGGCGGGCTCGTGATGCGCGTCACCCTGCCGATCTGAGAGCATGGCGCCGACACGCGGCCGATGTTCGCTTTGCGCGGAATTTTCGGGCCGTCGATTCAGGCGGCTCGTGTGTGATCGATCACAAGAGCGACTTTCCGGCCATCTACTCTCCGTGATCATGCGGACGGCCGGAAAGCCGGGAAAATCCGGGTTTTCGGGGGTCCAGATCACGGGAAGTACACGGTGAGACGCCTTTGTAGAGCGGCATGAAGACCGTGTACGGTCCCCATCGCCATCCAAGCCGATCACTCTTGAGGGGTCCGCTTGGGTGTCGATTGAGTAACAGACCTTGATGTGAGGCAAAATCTCCGCCTCGAGGCGGGCACAAGTCCGGCCTCTCACGCGTTACGTGCGCTGAAGACACACGCAGACACCCAGAGGGGGAGAGCGACAATGGCAACGGATTACGACACCCCACGCAAGACCGACGACGACGTCGATTCCGACAGTCTTGAGGAGCTCAAGGCCAGGCGGAACGACAAGTCGACTTCGGCGGTCGACGTAGACGAGTTCGAGGCCGCCGAAGGCCTGGAGCTTCCCGGAGCGGACCTCTCGAACGAGGAGTTGGCCGTCCGGGTGCTGCCCAAGCAGCAGGACGAGTTCACCTGCATGAGCTGCTTCCTGGTGCACCACCGCAGCCAGCTGGCCCGCGAGAAGAACGGTCAGCCGATCTGCCGCGACTGCGACTGAGGGCGGGTCGGCCGTGACTGGCTCGACCCCTCCCTGGAAGCGCCGCTTCCCCCGCCGGGGAGCGGACGAAGAGCCGCACGACGGCTCTCACGGCGCGCGTGACGACGAGCGGGGCTCTTCCGAGCCTGGATCAGCCTCGCTCGAACCGTCGGCCGCCACTGTGGACGCCGCGGCCCCTTCGGGGCTTCCGGCGCCCGTGGATCCGGATCCTCCTCCGCCCGTCGCCAGACGCCGGGCGGCCGTCGTACGTGACGGGGTCCGGGAAGGTGTCCGCAAGGGCGGCAGCCGGGCCAGGGCGGGCCTGGCGTACGTCGTGGACCGGATCATCGAGAACGCCCCGCGTATCCCCGTACGCGACCTCGCGACCCTGCGCAGGCAGTTCCCGGGCCTGGGACCCGAGGAGCTCGCGGACAAACTTGTGACGGGCGCGGCCAACGCCACGTCCACGGTGGGCGCGGGGATCGGAGCCGCCGCCATGCTGCCGGTGCCGCCGGCGATGCCGACCGAGCTGGCCGCCGAGATCACCGGCGTCGCCGCGATCGAGCTGAAGCTGATCGCCGAGCTGCACGAGGTGTACGGGCTGCGGCCGCCGGGCACGCTGACGCAGCGCAGCACCGCGTATCTGCACTCCTGGTCGGGGGAGCGCGGGATCGACGTGACGAAGCCGTCGACGATCAATGTGGCCCTCGGGGGCCAGATGAGGCGCGAACTGCGCCAGCAGGTCATGAAGCGGACGGTGCGGGATCTGCCGAACCTGATGCCGTTCATGGTGGGCGCCGCGGTCGGGGCGGTCATGAACCGCCGGGACACCAAGCGGCTTGCGGGGCGTATCCGCAAGGACCTGCGGAAGATGCAGGTGCCATGGGACGCGCTGCCGGAGCTGCCACCGCTGGAGAAGCCGGCCGATCCGCTGCGGCTGGGGGAGATCCCCAAGGAGCTGGGGCCCTGACGGGCGGCACCCGCGACCGGCCCGGTCCGGCAGGCACCGCCGCCGGATTGCGGACGCCCGTGAACGGGCGCGCGACGATGTGCGCCGCCGCGCAGAGGCCGGCGGTGTCTCCGGTGGGACCGCGGGCTACGCCTCCGTGCGGGCTGCCTTCAGCGCCGCCGCCAGGCGTTCCGGTTCGCGCGTCGACAGATACAGGTACGGGGTCGGGTCCTGGGGATCCGTGACCTCTACCCGCAGGGCCGTGGGGATGTAGGAGCGCAGCAGCATGAAGGCGCGCGGGTTCGCCTTGTACGTGCGCCAGGCGCGCGCCTCCTCCTGGTCCATGATCTCCGCCTCACCCAGGGCCGCCACGGGGATCTTCGCCTCGCCCGCGATGAGGGAGTCGCCGACCACGCGGATGCGGATCGACCCGTACGAGCTGGCCACGACCGCCGCGACCGCCGTGCCGCCCACCAGGCCGCCCAGCAGCGGGAGTGTGCCGAAGGGGAGCAGGATCAGGGCCATCGAGACGCCGACCAGGAAGCACATGAGCCACCAGGTGCGGGGGGCGGTGAGGCGTTCTTCGTACGGCGGCGCGGAAAGCTGCATGGATCCAAGCTTGGCACGGTGTCCGCCCGGTGCCGACGCGCGGGTAAGGTCTGCGCCTGTGAGTGGTACTTCCGCAGCTCTGAAGCCCCCCGCCGACGCCACGACGCCGGTGCGGCACCCCGATGCGCCCGCCCCCGGCGAACTCCTCGGCGCGCACTACGGACACTGCTTCGGGTGCGGGGAGGAGCAGTCCCACGGGCTGCACCTGGCGGCACGGGCGGGTCAGGGCGTTTCGATCACCGCCGAGTTCACCGTGCAGCCCGCCCATCAGGGTGCGCCCGGTCTGGCCCACGGCGGGGTGCTCGCGACCGCTCTCGACGAGACCCTCGGCTCGCTGAACTGGCTGCTGCGCACCATCGCCGTGACCGGCCGGCTCGAGACCGACTTCGTACGGCCCGTGCCCGTCGGCACCGTGCTGTACCTGGAGGCGGAGGTGACGGCGGTGGCCGGGCGCAAGATCTACTCGACCGCCACCGGACGGATCGGCGGCCCCGAGGGGCCCGTGGCCGTCCGCGCCGACGCCCTTTTCGTCGAGGTCAAGGTCGACCACTTCACCGACAACGGCCGCCAGGAGGAGATCCGGGCGGCCATGAACGACCCGGACCAGCTCCGGCGTGCCCGTGCCTTCGAGGTGAACCCATGACCCGTGCCCCCCTGAACGTGCTGCTCCGACGAGTCGACCCCGACGTACCGCTTCCGGCGTACGAGCACCCGGGCGACGCGGGAGCGGATCTGCGGACCACCGAGAGCTGCGAACTGAAGCCCGGCGAACGGGCCGTGCTGCCCACCGGGGTGTCTGTCGCGCTGCCCGAGGGGTACGCGGCCTTCGTGCACCCGCGATCCGGCCTCGCCGCCCGCTGCGGTGTCGCCCTCGTGAATGCCCCGGGGACGGTTGATGCCGGGTACCGTGGGGAGATCAAGGTGATCGTGGTGAATCTCGACCCGCGCGAGTCCGTGCGGTTCGAGCGCTTCGACCGGATTGCCCAACTGGTCGTCCAGCAGGTCGAGAGGGTCCGCTTCCAGGAGGTGGCGGAGCTTCCCGATTCGGCGCGGGCCGAGGGGGGCTTCGGGTCCACCGGCGGTCATGCCGCCGTGGGCGCCGATACGAACGGGCAACAGGGTGGGAATCGATACGCTTCGGTCGTATCCGACCGGAAAGGACAGTGACGTGTTCGGACGTCGCAAGAAGGGCAGTGCCGCCGAGGACGCGGCGGGCGAGGCCGAGCAGGTCGTCGACGGCGTCGACGCTGAGGCGGACGACGAGGGCGAGCGCGAGCGGCCGCGGCTCGAGCCCGAGCCGCGGCCCGACGGGCCCTGGGACAGCTCCGAGGTCCGTGACCCGGCCGAGGGCCGGGTGGACCTGGGCGGTCTGTTCGTGCCCGGGGTCGAGGGCATGGAGCTGCGGGTCGAGGTCGCGGGCGACGCGATCGTCGCGGCGACCGTCGTGCTGCGGGACAGCGCGGTCCAGCTCCAGGCTTTCGCCGCCCCCAAGCGCGAGGGCATCTGGGGCGAGGTCCGCGAGGAGATCGCCAGCGGCATCACCCAGCAGGGCGGTGTCATCGACGAGGTCGAGGGCCCGCTGGGCTGGGAGCTGCGCGCGCAGGTGCCGGTACAGCTGCCGGACGGTACGGGCGGCTTCCAGGTCGTCCGGTTCGTGGGTGTGGACGGCCCCCGCTGGTTCCTGCGCGGGGTCATTTCCGGTCAGGGTGCCGTGCAGCCGCAGGCCGCCGGTCTCCTGGAGCAGATCTTCCGGGACACGGTCGTGGTCCGCGGTGAGGGTCCGATGGCGCCCCGCGACCCGATCGTCCTGAAGCTGCCGAACGACGCGCAGATGGTCCCCGAGGGTGTCCAGCAGGAGGAGCAGAGCGGTTCGCGCTTCTCCGGCGGCATGGGGCAGTTGCAGCGTGGACCGGAGATCACCGAGGTCCGCTAGTTCGGAGAGCCGTTTCGGGCCGTACCCCTCAAGGGGGTGCGGCCCTTTCTCGTACCCCGGTGTTCTCATGTGCGGCCTCTTGACGGCCAGTTGGTCTGTACCTATGGTCTCCGGCCAGTGCACCTGTTCAAAGACGCGCTCATCGTTCACATACGAGAACGGATGGCCCCCACATGCCCAAGCTGCCCTCTCGCGTGCACCGTCGCAGACCACGCACCGCCGTCATCGCCGCCCTGGCCACCGCTCTGGTGGGCGGCCTCCTCGCCTGGCCCGCCGCCCATCGCGCCGACGCGGCACCGGCCACCTTCGCGCACCCCGGAGTCACCGTCTCCAGGAGTCAGCTGGACTTCTCCCGCACCAAGGTCAACGCCGGTGCGCAGCCCTGGAAGGGCGCGTACGACCAGATGATGGCGAGCACGTACGCTTCGCTGACGCGCACCGCGAAGCCCCGCGCGACCGTCGAGTGCGGCTCGTACTCCAACCCCAACTACGGGTGCACGGACGAGCGTGAGGACGCGATAGCCGCGTACACCGACGCCCTCGCCTGGTACATCACCCGCGACGAGCGGTACGCGAAGAAGGCCATCGAGTTGATGGACGCGTGGTCGGCGGTGATCAAGGACCACACCAACAGCAACGCGCCGTTGCAGACCGGCTGGGCCGGCTCCTCGTGGCCCAAGGCGGCCGAGATCATCAAGTACACGTACACCGGCACCTGGGCGAACTCCGGCCGCTTCGCGACCATGCTGCGCGACGTGTACCTCCCCGAGATCATCAACGGCTCCAACTCCAACGGCAACTGGGAGCTGTCGATGATGGAGGCCGCCGTCGGCATCTCCGTCTTCCTGGAGGACAAGACGTCGTACGACAAGGCCATGGCGAAGTTCCGTACGCGTACGGCCGCGTACATCTATCTCTCGTCCGACGGAGCTGTGCCGAAGACCGTGCCGAGCCAGAATCTCGACACGACCGCGAAGATCGTCAGCTACTGGCAGGGGCAGTCCACCTTCGTCACCGGGCTCACCCAGGAGACCTGCCGCGACTTCACGCACACCGGGTACGGCATCTCCGCCGTCTCGCACATCGCCGAGACCAGCCGTATCCAGGGCGCGGACCTGTACGGCACGGACGTCGGCGAGCGGCTGCGGCAGGCGCTCGGCTTCCAGGCCAAGTACCAGCTGGGCGAGGCGGCACCGAGCTGGCTGTGCGGGGGCTCCCTGAACCGGGGGCTCGGGCCGATCACCGAGGTCGGCTACAACGCCCTGCACAACCGCCTGGGCATCGCCATGACCAACACCCAGAACCTGACCGAGCAGAACCGCCCGGCCGGCAGCAACAACCTCTTCGTTGCCTGGGAGACGCTCACACACGGCGACAACCCGAGCTGACCCCGCCGCGTATCAGGGTTCCGTCAAGGACGCTCCAGACCGCGCTCACCCTGCCTTTTGCCGTGATGATCGGCCGTAAGGTCGACGCAGCGTACACAGCTGTGACAGGAAGACAATGGGGCCATGGCACGCGGCAAGCTTCGGATCTACCTCGGTGCGGCACCGGGCGTCGGCAAGACGTACGCCATGCTCTCCGAGGCGCACCGCCGCGTCGAGCGCGGCACGGACTGCGTGGTCGCCTTCGTGGAACACCACGGGCGGCCGCGCACCGAGGTGATGCTGCACGGTCTGGAGCAGGTCGCGCGCAGGGAGCTCGCGTACCGGGACACCGTCTTCGCCGAGATGGACGTGGACGCCGTCCTGCGGCGGGCCCCCGCCGTCGCTCTGGTGGACGAACTCGCTCACACCAATGTTCCGGGCTCCCGCAACGCCAAACGCTGGCAGGACGTCGAGGAGCTGCTCGCGGCGGGCATCGACGTCGTGTCGACCGTCAACATCCAGCACCTGGAGTCGCTGGGCGACGTCGTGGAGTCGATAACCGGCGTACGCCAGCGCGAGACCGTTCCGGACGAGATGGTGCGCCGGGCCGACCAGATCGAGCTGGTCGACATGTCGCCGCAGGCCCTGCGCCGCCGCATGGCGCACGGCAACATCTACAAGCCGGACAAGGTCGACGCGGCCCTGTCCAACTACTTCCGCCCGGGCAACCTGACCGCGCTGCGCGAGCTGGCGCTGCTGTGGGTGGCCGACCGGGTCGACGCGTACCTGACGGAGTACCGCAGCGAGCACCGGGTCTCGGCGATATGGGGCTCGCGCGAGCGCATCGTGGTCGGACTGACGGGCGGCCCCGAGGGCCGTACGCTGATCCGGCGCGCCGCACGCCTCGCGGAGAAGGGCGCGGGCGGCGAGGTCATGGCCGTCTACATCGCCCGCAGCGACGGGCTGACCTCCGCCTCGCCCAAGGAGCTGGCCGTCCAGCGCACGCTCGTCGAGGACCTGGGCGGCACCTTCCACCACGTCGTCGGGGACGACATACCCTCCGCGCTGCTGGACTTCTCGCGCGGCGTCAACGCCACGCAGATCGTGCTCGGCTCCTCGCGCCGCAAGGCCTGGCAGTACATGTTCGGGCCGGGCGTCGGCGCCACGGTCGCCCGCGAGTCGGGACCCGACCTGGACGTCCACATCGTCACCCATGAGGAGGTCGCCAAGGGGCGCGGTCTCCCGGTCGCCCGGGGTGCGCGGCTCGGCCGGTCGCGGATCATCTGGGGCTGGCTGGTCGGCGTGGCCGGGCCGGTCGTCCTCGCGCTGCTGCTGAACACCGTCGACCTCGGCCTCGCCAACGACATGCTGCTGTTCCTGGCGCTGACCGTGGCGGCCGCCCTGCTCGGCGGGCTGCTGCCCGCCCTCGCCTCGGCGGCCTTCGGGTCGCTGCTGCTGAACTACTACTACACGCCGCCGCTGCACCGGCTGACGATCGCCGACCCCAAGAACATCATCGCCATCGCGATCTTCGTCGGTGTCGCCGTCTCCGTGGCCTCCGTGGTGGACCTCGCCGCCCGCCGTACGCATCAGGCGGCCCGGCTGCGTGCCGAGTCGGAGATCCTCTCCTTCCTCGCGGGCAGCGTGCTGCGCGGCGAGACCAGTCTGGACGCCCTGCTCGAACGCGTCCGCGAGACCTTCGGCATGGAGTCGGTCGCCCTGCTGGAGCGGGAGAGCGACGTCGCGCCGTGGACCTGCGCGGGCAGTGTGGGCGTGCGTCCGCTGGTCGACCGGCCGGAGGACGCGGACGTGGACATGCCCGTGGGCGACCACATGGCCCTCGCGCTGTCCGGGCGCGTGCTGCCCGCCTCCGACCGCCGGGTGCTCGCCGCGTTCGCCGCCCAGGCCGCCGTCGTCCTGGACCGCCAGCGCCTTCAGCGCGAGGCGGACCAGGCCCGCACGCTCGCCGAGGGCAACAGCATCCGTACCGCGCTGCTGGCCGCGGTCAGCCATGACCTGCGGACCCCGCTGGCGGGGATCAAGGCGGCCGTGTCCTCCCTGCGCTCCGACGACGTGGCCTGGTCCGAGGAGGACCGGGCGGAGCTCCTCGAAGGCATCGAGGACGGCGCGGACCGCCTCGACCACCTGGTGGGCAACCTGCTGGACATGTCCCGGCTGCAGACCGGGACCGTGACCCCGCTGATCCGCGAGATCGACCTCGACGAGGTGGTGCCGATGGCGCTCGGCGGAGTGCCCGAGGACAGCGTGGTGCTGGACATCCCGGAGAGTCTGCCGATGGTGGCCGTCGACCCCGGTCTGCTGGAGCGCTCGGTGGCCAACCTCGTCGAGAACGCGGTCAAGTACAGCCCTTCGGACGAGTCGGTCCTGGTGGCCGCGAGCGCCCTCGCCAACCGGGTGGAACTCCGTGTGGTGGACCGCGGGCCCGGTGTCCCCGACGAGGCGAAGGACCGCATCTTCGCGCCCTTCCAGCGCTACGGCGACGCCCCGCGCGGTGTCGGTGTCGGCCTGGGTCTCGCGGTGGCACGCGGCTTCGCCGAGGCGATGGGTGGCACGCTGAACGCCGAGGACACTCCCGGCGGCGGCCTCACCATGGTGCTGACGGTCGGGGCGGCGGTGGACAGCCCCGCCGGCCGTCCCGGCCTCGCGCACGCAACAGCAGAAAGGCAGACCAGATGCTGAGCCCGACCGGGGGAGGCCCCCAGACCCCGACGAGGGTGCTCGTGGTCGACGACGAGCCGCAGATCGTACGCGCCCTCGTGATCAACCTGAAGGCGCGCAAGTACGAGGTCGACTCGGCCCACGACGGCGCGACCGCGCTGCACGTCGCCGCCGCCCGCCACCCCGACGTCGTGGTGCTCGACCTCGGGCTGCCCGACATGGACGGCGTCGAGGTGATCAGGGGACTGCGCGGCTGGACCCGGGTGCCGATCCTGGTGCTCTCGGCCCGCCACTCCTCCGACGAGAAGGTCGAGGCGCTGGACGCGGGCGCCGACGACTACGTCACCAAGCCCTTCGGCATGGACGAGCTGCTGGCCCGCCTGAGGGCCGCCGTCCGCCGGGCCGAGCCCACGGGCGGCGGTGAGGACGACGTGATCGTGGAGACCGAGGACTTCACGGTCGACCTGGCCGCGAAGAAGGTCAACCGCGACGGCAGGGACGTACGGCTCACCCCGACGGAGTGGCACCTGCTGGAGGTGCTCGTCCGCAACACCGGCCGCCTGGTCGGCCAGAAACAGCTGCTCCAGGAGGTGTGGGGCCCGTCGTACGGGACGGAGACGAACTACCTGCGCGTGTACATGGCACAACTGCGCCGCAAGCTGGAATCGGATCCGTCGCATCCGAAGCACTTCATCACGGAGCCGGGGATGGGATATCGGTTCGAGAGGTGAGATGCGAGCGGTGGCGGCGGAGTGTGCGGGGGCGGCGGAGTGTCCAGGGCCGGTCAGTGCCCGTTCAGAGCGTTGGCGCCGCGAGTGCGTTGCTGTCGGCGTCCCCCGGTACGCTTTCGGTATGAGCGCTGTTCCTCATTCCGAAAAGCCGGTGGGCCGGTTCCGGCGCATGCTCGACCGGCTCTCCTCGTCCCAGGAGGACCTGGAGTCCGAGGAGCTGCGCGAGGACGCCGAGACCGCAGGATGTACGCGCATCGGCGACTGTCATGACCGGCAGATCGTCACCGTTACTGGTACCTTGCGCACGGTCACGCTGCGGCCGCGGGCCGGAGTCCCGGCCCTGGAGGCGGAGCTGTTCGACGGCTCGGCCGCACTGGACGTGGTGTGGCTCGGCAGGCGTTCCATCGTCGGCATAGAGCCGGGGCGCAAGCTGATCGCTTCGGGCCGGATCTCGATGAGCCGGGGCCGCAGAGTGCTGTTCAACCCGAAGTACGAACTCAGACCGCTCGGACGGGAGTAGCCGGTGACGTCGCTCGACAAGCCTACGGAAGACGCCCAGCAGGATTCCAGGGCGGTGACCGAGGCCGCGCTCTTCGAGGCGTTCGGCGGTGTCCGGGGCATGGTCGAGACGGTGGTGCCCGGCCTCCTCTTCGTCACCATCTTCACGATCAACAAGGACCTGCACTGGTCGGCGATCGCCGCCATCACGGTGTCCCTGCTGCTGGTCGTGGTCCGCCTCGTCATGAGGGACACCGTCAAGCACGCCTTCAGCGGTGTCTTCGGTGTCGCCTTCGGCGTGGTCTTCGCGATGATGACCGGCAACGCCAAGGACTTCTACCTGCCGGGCATGCTCTACACGCTCGGTCTGGCGCTGGCGTACATCATCACCACGCTCGCGGGCGTGCCCCTGATCGGCCTGATCCTCGGCCCGGTCTTCAAGGAGAACCTCTCCTGGCGTACCCGCAACCCGGGCCGCAAGAAGGCGTACGCGAAGGCAAGTTGGGCCTGGGGCCTGATCCTGCTCGCCAAGTGCGCGATCCTCTTCCCGCTGTACTGGTGGGCCAACACCGCCCAACTCGGCTGGGTCCTGGTCGCGCTGAAGATCCCGCCGTTCCTGCTGGCGGTCTGGCTCACCTGGGTGTTCCTGGCCAAGGCCCCCGCTCCGATCGACGTGTTCGCGGAGATGGAGGCGGCGGAGAAGGCCGAGGAGGAACGCAAGGCGGCACTGGCCGAGGAGCGGGGCGAGGAGCGGGGCGAGGCCACGGCAGGGCGTCACCGCCGCGACGTCTAGTCACCCGTTTGAGTTCGTTTTTGGGCCTGGTCACTCGTACGAGCGAGTGCGTCAGGCCTGGTCACCCGTACGAGTCGGGGGCGCCCGGAGATCTCCGGGCGCCCCCGACGTCGTATCGCGGCGCACGTTGCCTGTTGCGGCACTAGCTCGATGCGTCCTCGCGGCGCACCGACAGCAGGTCCTCCAGTTGTTCCTCGCGGGCCTGCGCGGCCACGAACAGGAGTTCGTCGCCCGCCTCCAGGGAGTCCTCCTGGGACGGTGTGAGGACGCGGGTGCCGCGGATGATCGTCACCAGGGACGTGTCCTGTGGCCACTCCACGTCTCCGACCTGCGTGCCCGCCAGGGCCGACTCCGGCGGCAGGGTCAGCTCGACCAGGTTCGCGTCGCCGTGGCTGAAGCGCAGCAGCCGGACCAGGTCACCGACGCTCACCGCCTCCTCGACCAGGGCCGACATCAGACGCGGGGTGGAGACGGCGACGTCCACGCCCCAGGCCTCGTTGAACAACCACTCGTTCTTCGGGTTGTTGACGCGGGCGACGACGCGCGGAACGCCGTACTCCGTCTTCGCCAGGAGCGAGACGACCAGGTTCACCTTGTCGTCGCCCGTCGCGGCGATCACCACGTTGCAGCGCTGGAGCGCCGCCTCGTCCAGGGACGTGATCTCGCAGGCGTCGGCGAGCAGCCACTCCGCCTGCGGGACGCGCTCGACCGAGATGGCGGTCGGCGCCTTGTCGATCAGCAGGATCTCGTGGCCGTTCTCGAGCAGTTCGCCCGCGATCGAGCGGCCGACGGCACCGGCACCGGCAATGGCGACCCTCATCAGTGACCGCTCTCCTCTTCAGGGCCCTCGGCGAACGCCGCCTCGACCTTCTCGACGTCGTCCGTACGCATCATCACGTGCACCAGGTCGCCCTCCTGGAGCACCGTCTGGGAGGACGGCAGTATTGCCTCGCCCAGCCGGGTGAGGAAGGCCACGCGTACGCTGGTCTCCTCCTGGAGCTTGCTGATCTTGTGGCCCACCCAGGCCGAAGAGGCGTGCACCTCGGCGAGCTGCACCCCGCCGGTGGGGTCGCGCCACAGCGGCTCGGCGCCCGAGGGCAGCAGCCGGCGCAGCATCTGGTCGGCCGTCCAGCGGACGGTGGCGACCGTCGGAATGCCGAGGCGCTGGTAGACCTCGGCGCGGCGCGGGTCGTAGATACGGGCTGCGACGTTCTCGATGCCGAACATCTCGCGGGCCACCCGGGCCGCGATGATGTTCGAGTTGTCACCGCTGGAGACGGCGGCGAACGCGCCGGCCTCCTCGATGCCCGCCTCGCGCAGGGTGTCCTGGTCGAAGCCGACTCCGGTGACACGACGGCCGCCGAACCCGGAGCCCAGTCGTCGGAAGGCGGTGGGGTCCTGGTCGATCACAGCGACCGTATGCCCCTGTTGCTCCAGGGTCTGGGCAAGAGCGGAGCCCACTCTTCCGCAGCCCATGATGACGATGTGCACGACCGTCCTTCCGGTGTCAATGGTCACGGCTCAGTCGAAACGCCAACAACAGGGTCTCAGACCGCCGCCCAAGCTACACACGTGCGGTCCGCGGACGGCACCCCCGTGCACATTCGCCTGCGGGTTCTCATGGTCAGCGGCGGCCGATGCTGCGGACGCTGAGAAGGGTCAGGATTCCGAGGCCGACGAGTCCGGCGGCGGCGCCGATCAGCTCCGCGGGCGCATGCATGGGACCTCCGTGGGGTGCAATGAGCGAGGTTTTGTCATATAGGCATGGGGATCGCCGTAGGTGCGGAATCCGCAGCGTGACGCCTCTGCGATTTCACTCGGAGAGCAGATGGGCGACGGTTGGCGGGCCGATGCGGGACGGCGGGTGGGCGACCTCCCGTTCGAACGCTTACGATCCTCTGCGTGTCCAAACTGACCGACGTGCCCAAACGGATCCTGATCGGGCGCGCACTGCGCAGTGACCGGCTCGGAGAAACGCTCCTGCCGAAGCGCATCGCACTGCCCGTCTTCGCTTCCGACCCGCTCTCCTCCGTGGCGTACGCACCAGGAGAAGTGCTGCTGGTCCTCTCCATCGCGGGCGTGTCGGCGTACCACTTCAGCCCCTGGATCGCGGTCGCGGTCGTGGTGCTGATGTTCACCGTGGTCGCCTCCTACCGGCAGAACGTCCACGCCTACCCGAGCGGCGGCGGCGACTACGAGGTGGCCAACACCAACCTCGGCCCCAGGGCGGGTCTCACCGTCGCCAGCGCGCTGCTCGTCGACTACGTCCTCACCGTCGCCGTCTCCATCGCCTCCGGCATCGAGAACCTCGGCTCGGCCATCCCCTTCGTGGTCGAGCACAAGGTCTCCTGCGCGGTGGCCGTCATCGTGCTGCTCACGTTGATGAACCTGCGCGGCGTAAAGGAGTCCGGAAAACTTTTCGCGATTCCGACGTACGTCTTCGTCGCGGGCGTCTTCATCATGATCGCCTGGGGCGCCTTCCGCGGGTTCGTCCTCGACGACACCATGCACGCGCCGACCGCCGACTACCACATCAAGGCCGAGCACCAGGGCCTCGCCGGCTTCGCCCTCGTGTTCCTGCTGCTGCGCGCCTTCTCCTCCGGCTGTGCCGCGCTCACCGGTGTCGAGGCGATCTCCAACGGTGTCCCGGCCTTCCGCAAGCCCAAGTCCAAGAACGCGGCGTCCACGCTCGCGGCGATGGGCCTGCTCGCCGTCACCATGTTCTGCGGCATCATCGCCCTGGCCATGGCGACCAACGTCCGCATGGCGGAGAACCCGGCGAACGACCTGATCCACAACGGCGTCGCGGTCGGCCCCGACTACGTTCAGAACCCGGTGATCTCGCAGGTCGCCGAGGCCGTCTTCGGCAAGGGCAGCTTCCTGTTCATCGTGCTGGCCGCGGCCACCGCGCTGGTGCTGTTCCTCGCCGCGAACACCGCGTACAACGGCTTCCCGCTGCTCGGCTCGATCCTCGCCCAGGACCGCTATCTGCCGCGTCAGCTGCACACCCGTGGCGACCGCCTGGCCTTCTCCAACGGCATCGTGCTGCTCGCGGGCGCGGCGACCCTCCTGGTCGTCATCTACGGCGCCGACTCGACGCGGCTGATCCAGCTGTACATCGTCGGCGTCTTCGTCTCCTTCACGCTGAGCCAGACCGGCATGGTCCGGCACTGGAACCGCCACCTGGCCACCGAGAAGGACCAGGCCAAGCGCCGGCACATGGTCCGCTCCCGGGCGATCAACGCGTTCGGCGCGTTCTTCACCGGGCTCGTGCTGGTCGTCGTCCTCGTCACCAAGTTCACGCACGGCGCCTGGGTCGCGCTGCTCGGCATGTGCATCTTCTACGCGACGATGAGCGCGATCCGTAAGCACTACGACCGGGTCGCCGAGGAGATCGCCGCCCCCGAGGGCCCGTCCGACGACAGTGTCCGCCCCTCCCGCGTCCACTCCGTGGTCCTGATCTCCAAGATCCACCGGCCGACGCTGCGCGCCCTCGCCTACGCCAAGCTGATGCGCTCCGACACGCTGGAGGCGCTCAGCGTGAACGTCGACCCGGCCGAGACCAAGGCACTGAAGGAGGAGTGGGACCGGCGCGGCATCGACGTACCGCTGAAGGTCCTCGACTCCCCGTACCGCGAGATCACCCGGCCCGTCATCGAGTACGTGAAGGGGCTGCGCAAGGAGTCGCCGCGCGACGCGGTGTCCGTGATCATCCCCGAGTACGTGGTGGGCCACTGGTACGAGCACCTGCTGCACAACCAGAGCGCGCTGCGCCTGAAGGGCCGGCTGCTCTTCACCCCGGGCGTCATGGTCACCTCCGTGCCCTACCAGCTGGAGTCCTCCGAGGCCGCGAAGAAGCGGGCGCGCAGGCGGCAGGAGTGGAGTGCGCCGGGTGCGGTGCGGCGCGGGCCCGCGGAGGAGCGCGCGAAGGAGTCGTCGAACACGAAGGGCTGACGGGCTCGTGGTGAGCGGCCGGGTGGTGTCCACGTAGACTGGTGGGCTGTTGTCCGGCCGTTCCCCCCTCTCGTTACTGGAGTCACCCCACCATGCAGGCAGAACCGAAGAAGTCGCTGGTGGGGGAGGAGTACGAGGTCGAGATCGGCCCCGTCGCCCACGGCGGGCACTGCATCGCCCGTACATCCGAGGGCCAGGTCCTCTTCGTACGGCACGCGCTGCCCGGCGAGCGGGTCCTCGCGCGCGTCACCGAGGGCGAGGAGGGCGCGCGGTACCTGCGTGCGGACGCCGTCGAGATCCTGGACGCCTCGAAGGACCGTGTCGAGGCCCCCTGTCCGTACGCGGGCCCCGGCCGCTGCGGCGGCTGCGACTGGCAGCACGCCAAGCCGGGCGCCCAGCGCCGACTGAAGGGCGAGGTCATCGCCGAGCAGTTGCAGCGGCTCGCGGGCCTCACGCCCGAGGAAGCGGGCTGGGACGGCACGGTGATGCCCGCCGAGGGCGACAAGCTCCCGGCCGGCGAGGTCCCCGCGTGGCGGACCCGCGTGCAGTACGCGGTGGACGCCGACGGCAACGCCGGGCTGCGGCGCCACCGCTCGCACGAGGTCGAGCCGATCGAGCACTGCATGATCGCGGCACCGGGCGTCAGCGAGCTGGGCATCGAGGAGCGTGACTGGTCCGGCATGGAGTCGGTCGACGCGATCGCGGCGACGGGATCGCAGGACCGCATGGTGATCCTGGAGCCCCGGCCCGGCGCCCGTCTGCCCCTCGTCGAGCTCGACAAGCCCGTCTCCGTCATGCGCGTCGAGGAGAAGGACGGCGGCATCCACCGCGTCCACGGCCGGGCGTTCGTGCGTGAGCGCGCCGACGGCCGCACCTACCGTGTCGGCAGTGGCGGCTTCTGGCAGGTCCACCCGATGGCCGCCGACACCCTGGTCAAGGCCGTCATGCAGGGTCTGCTGCCGCGCAAGGGCGATATGGCGCTCGACCTGTACTGCGGTGTCGGCCTCTTCGCGGGCGCGCTCGCGGACCGGCTCGGTGACAAGGGCGCGGTGCTCGGCATCGAGTCCGGCAAGCGCGCGGTCGAGGACGCGCGGCACAACCTCGCCGCCTTCGAGCGCGTGCGCATCGAACAGGGCAAGGTCGAGGCGGTCCTCCCGCGCACCGGCATCACCGAGGTCGATTTGATCGTCCTCGACCCGCCGCGTGCGGGCGCGGGCAAGAAGACGGTCGAACAGCTCGTGTCCCTGGGCGCGCGAAAGATCGCGTACGTGGCCTGCGACCCGGCGGCGCTGGCACGGGACCTCGGGTACTTCCGCGACGGCGGCTACAAGGTGCGGACGCTGCGGGCGTTCGATCTGTTTCCGATGACGCATCATGTGGAGTGTGTGGCGATTCTGGAGCCTGCTGCAAAGGGGCTCTGACCTGCCGTTTCTCTGAGTGTGCGTGATGGGCGTTAGGTGCGTTAGGTGCGATATCTTGACGCATGTTCGACGCACATGACGCACGCTTGACGCACGAACGGCGCGATTCCTGACGGTTCGTCATGCGCAATTGTTGGCCGCCGGGGGAAGCGCTCACGCGTGTGACGGTGGGCATCTTGAAGGGGTGTGGACCAGTCGCCAAGCCTTGGTCGACCCCGTCCGCGCGCCTCTCGGTGCTGACGTCCCGTGACGCTCAGTGGGGCGTCACACGGGTGGCGTGTTCAGTGGGTCGAGGCGTTCACGGTGGCTGCTGTCCAGCTGAGCACATGGCTGCTGTCGGCGACCCAACGTCCGTGTACACAGGCGAGTTCGGGCGGGGCGGGTACGAGGGCGCGGGCGGTGAACGTGCCGTCTGGGGCGAGGTCGAGGAACGCCTCCTGGAAGTCCAGTCGGCGGCGGGTCACCGGGTACCACGCCTTGTGTACGGACACCTTGGCGCTGAACAGGAGGCGGGGTCCCATGCGGGCCTGGCCGCCGCGGCGGCCAGGGCGGCAAGTGAGGCCAGGGCGGAGCGTTCCTCGGGACGGGTTATGGCCTCCAGTACCCCTTCCGCAAGCGGGGAGTTGGGCTCGGCGTGGACGCAGGCGCGGACGGTGGTGAACTCGTTGCGCCGTTTCGGGACGGCTCTGGCGATGAGCGCCTCTTCCTGAGGGGACAGCGTGATGTCCAGCCGATGGGTGAAGGACTGAACGGTGTGCGGTACGCACCATGCCGAATTGCCGGATCAAGCTCCTGATGGGGCATCATCTTCCGGCCGCGTGCACACGGAGCGGCCCTGCGTGGCCATTCGGACCGAGCTTCCGATGACGATGCGGCGAGGGTTGGTCGTGTCGTGATCCTTCCTCGCTTCAGTACCGGCTGGAGGGGATGCTTGTGCCTCCGCAGTCAGGTCCGGTGCCGGTGACGGGACTTCGCACGCGGAAGGCTCCGGGGAACTCCTCCAGCGGGGCGCGCGGGGTGGCCGTCCGGCACGGCGGTCACGAGATCGACATGCCCCCGTCGATGGACAGCACCTGACCGGTCATGTAGTCGGCGTCCAGCAGCAGTTCGATGCCACGGGCCACCTCGTCGGGCGTGCCCATGCGGCCGAACGCGGTCCGCGCCACGAGCGTGGCGCGGACCTCGGCCGGCACCTCCTCGGTGAGCGCGGTGGCCATCAGGCCGGGTGACAGCGCGTTGACCGTCACATTGAACCGCCCGCACTCCAGGGCCAGGCTCCGGGTCATCCCCAGCACACCGGCCTTGGACGCCGAGTACGCCGTCTGGCCCCGGCTGCCGAGGAGGCCGGCGGGCGAGACGACGTTGATGATGCGTCCCCAGCGGCCCCGCAGCATGTCCGGGAGTGCCGCCCGGCAGGTATGGAAGGTGCCGATCAGATTGACGGCGACGGTCCGGGTCCAGTCGTCGACGGACTGGGTGGCCATGAGACCGTCCCGGCGGATCGCACCCGTGTTGACGAGGACGCTGATGCCTCCCAGCTCAGCGCGTACCCGGTCGACCATGTCCCGGGTGGCAGCCCAGTCGGCGACGTCCGCCCGCACGAGGGTGCTCGGCCCGCTGAGCTTGGCCGCTACCTTGCGGGCCTGGTCCTCACCGTTGGTGTAGTGCAACGCCAGCCGGTAGCCACGGTGGTCGAGGACCCGTGCCACGGCGGCGCCGAGCGCTCCCGAAGCGCCGGTGACGAGAGCGACACGGCCGTCGGTACCCGGCGTCGCCATCAGACAGGCGCTCCCGCACGCGCGCCGGCTGGCCGGCGCGGCGCGGTCAGGGAGGCCGCCGGTGCGAGGCTTCCCATCTCGGTCTTGCGTTGACGTGCCCTCCGTAGGCGCCGAAGGCCGAAGATCCGCGTCCGGTCGAAAGTCATCACACCACTCCGCATGTACGGGGTCGGGAAAGGGGGACGGGATCCGATCCTCCGCGGGAGGTCCGGCCGCCATCGCACCCGGGTAGGCGGTTCACAGCGCACAGGGCGCGACGGGCCGAGTCCGGTAGGGGGTCGGAGCGGGGCGCGAGGACAACCGGGCGGGGTGTCACCTCTTGACAGGTTCCACCTCGCCCGGAGCTCCCGTTCCGTAACCGTTCGGTTCCCGTGCCGTTCCCATTCCGGGAGTCCGACGCTGTCAGCCGACGTCCGCGGACGGACGCGGTCGGTTTCGCTACGAGGCGACGGACGATTCGTCGGCGGCTTCCGCCACGAAACGCTCGGCCGCTGCCGTGTCGAGGCCCAGCGAGGCCAGCACCCCGGCGCCGTCCCCCTCTTCCAGAAGCCCCAGCAGCATGTGGCCGGTGCTGACGCTGTCCTGGCCGAGGCGGAAGGCCACCCGAGACGCCAGTTCCAGCGCCTTCTTCGCGTGGGCGTCGTACGGGATCAGCACCGGATCGGCGTCACTGCGCGGCGGCAGGGTGGCCACCGCCGTGTCTCGCGCCTGGTCGAGGTCGATGCCCTGCGCCCGCAGGGCGCCGACCGCACTGCCCTCGGTGCCGAGCAGGCCGAGGAGGACATGCGCCGGGACGATCTCGGCGTTGCCGGCCGTCTTGGCCTCGTTCATGCCGGCGATGATCGCGCTGCGGGCGGGCTGGGAGAACTTCTCGAAGGCATTCGACGGCTTGGCGTCGGGCTTGCCGACGAACCGCTTCTGGGCTGCCTGCCGGGTGACGCCCATGCAGCGGCCGATGTCGGTCCAGGACGCGCCGGAGTGACGGGCCTGGTCGACGAAGTGGCCGATGAGATGGTCGGCGACCTCGCCGATGTGGTCGGCCAGCAGGATGGCGCCGCTGAGCTGGTCGAGGGCGGTGGTGTGGTTCTCGGTGATCGCCGTGATGAGCTCGTCGAGCTTGACCGGCGGAGTGATCTGCGTCATGGTGTCAACCGTAGGTTGTCAGTCGGGTGGTGTCAACCCGAGGTTGTCATTTCTCTCGGTCGGTCCTGGGCCCGCGTGGCCGCCGCGCTCCGCGGCGGCCACGCCCGTCGCCGATGAGCGCGGCGGCCTGCGCGGCTACCAGGTGACCGGCATCTCGGCCGGGCCGAACGCCTGGATCGAGTGGTACTTGTACGTCAGTTCCGCCTCGGGCACGGCGAGCGCGAGCGTCGGGACCCGCTCGAAGAGCGTCGTGTAGACGATCTCGAGCAGGCTCGGCACCAGGCGGTCCGCCGGACACTTGTGCGGTCCGTGACCGAACGCCAGGTGCCGGGCGGGCTCCTCCCGCATGATGTCGAGCTGATGGGGATACGGGCACACCGACGGGTCGCGGTTGACGGGCAGCGTCGGCACCGCCACGCCGTCACCGGCCTTGACCAGCGTGTCGCCGATGAGCATGTCCTCGGTGGCGAGCCGCATGGGGGTTCCGTCGTTGACCGAGAAGTACCGCAGCATCTCGTCCACCGCAGTCGTCATCCGGTCCGGATGGGCGAGCAGCGTCGGCCGCTGCTCCGGGTGGTTCAGCAGGGTGAGCACGCCCAGCGAGATCATCGTGGACACCGAGTTGTGAATGCCCTGGGCGTTCGACAGCATCAGAGGCGCGAGTTCGTACCAGTTGACCTCGCCGTGCTTCTCGCGTTCCTGCACGATCAGACGACTCATCATGTCGTCGCCGAGGTGCTTGGCCTTCTCCTTCAGGACCTCTTCCGCGTGCCCGTTCAGGCGGTCGGCCGCTTCCCTCTCCTCGGCCTCGGTGGTGGTGCCGAGCAGCAGCTTCCAGACGTTGTCCCGCATCGTCTCCAGCTCGGCCGCGGGGATGCCGAGGAACATCTCCTGCAGCTGCCACGCGATGGGGAACGCCAGCTCCTTCACCAGGTCGACCGGCTTCGTCGGCTGCCGCAGCATGTCGTCGATCTTCTCCTCGACGGCGACCCGCAGGCGCGGCAGCAGCCGGGCGAGTCCTTCCGGGGAGAACTCGTCCATGATGGACTTCTTCTTCTTCAGGTGTTCCGGACCGTCCAGGTTGATCATGAACGGTGCGCAGTACCGCAGCTTCATCAGCGAATTGGGTGTCAGCTTCGGAAATCGGTCGTCCGTCTTGTCCGAGCTGAACCGCGGGTCGGAGAGCACGATGCGGGCGTATTCCGGCCTCACCACCATCCAGACGAGTTTGCCCGTGGGCAATTCGACCTGGCCGATGCCTCGTTCCCGCAGTGTCTCGTACTCGGCCGGCAGCACGCCGGGGAGCTGCCGGCGAATGGGGTGGGTCGGGAGTTTCGTCATGCCGGCACCTCTGCAGCCCAGTGGTAGAAACGGGTGGCCAGTGAATTGCCCTGCGGGTCGTACGGCGGAATGATCTCCGTGAGGTCGTCGACGAGCTGGAGGAAGCGGGGATCGCCTTCCGTCCACACCTCGCTGATCGCCTCCATGCTGTTGGCTACGGCGAAGTCCTGGATGTGCAGGTAGATGCCGCGCCACAGATAGATCTGGCGGCGCAGCGTGCCCATCTTCTGCGGGATGTCGGTCGCGTCCGACTCCGCGAACAGCCGTGCCGCCTCGGGGATGTGTTCCTGCCGCTGGGTGTTGACGATCACCGCGCTGTACGTCTGCTCCAGGTCGTCCAGTCGCTCGGCCGGCCACAGGTAGAAACGCTCGGCCGTCGGCCGGTCGACCGGGCCGTCCCAGTCCTCCGTCGCGGCGTGATCGCCGAAATAGGTCGACAGGCGTTCGTTCAGCCGCGTGCACCGGGGGTCGGTGCTGATGATCCGGTATGCCTCGTCGGGGTCGGCGACGTCCCAGTCCTGCATGTGCACATAAAGGTCGCTGTAGCTGAATACCTGGCGGCGGCGCAGCTGGGGCAGTTCGGACGCGACCTCGCCATCGAACTCCTGAAGGATCTTGGTGACGTCGGCGACGTTACCACTGTCGAATGCGCCGACAGTGATGATGCTCGGCATTTAGCGTCTCCTTACGAATAGGCGGGGTGCGTTTCGGGGGTGCGCCCAGCTTGCGCCCGCGCCTTCGACGCCGGATCGACGCCCGGTCAACGGCCGGGGCCGACCGCGGACGGGGAACTCGAAGGGTCCTCGAAGCGAGGTCGATCGAGGACGGACATCGTCGGTCGCGACGGATACGGATGTGACGACGCTTGTGAGGTGTCTTGTTGTGTCGAGTACACAGCGGCGAGTTGACCACGCCATCACCATCGAGGGCGACGTGGAGACGGTGTTCGACCTGATCGCGGACATCGCGCGATGGCCGCAGTTCCACCGGTCCGCGGTGCACGCGGAGACGGTCCACGCCAACGAGAAGGGAGAGTTGGTCAGGCACTGGGCTCTGGCCGGTGACGCCGCCGTCCGCGCCTGGCAGACCGTGCGCCGCACGGACCGGCCGGGGCGCCGCATCACCTTCGCGCACATGGAACCCGAACAGCCCGCCACCGACCTCCGCGGCGAGTGGGTCTTCACCGAACTGACGCCGAACCGGACCCGGGTCGAGCTGAGCCACCAGGTCGTCGCGCCGACCGGCGCCGATCTCGGCCCGTTGCTGGACAGGATCGCGCAGGAGAGCGAGGACTGCCTCGCCACGCTCCGCGACACGGCCGAGCGCCGGGCCGACCTGGACGAACTCGTCGTGTCCTTCACTGACCCGCTGTTCATCGCCGGCTCCGTCGAGGACGCCTATGACTACCTCTACCGGGCGGACCTGTGGCCCGAGCGCATCCCGCACGTGGTGGGGCTCGCCATGACCGAGGACGTGCCGAACGTCCAGTTCTTCGACATGGACACCAAGGGTCCGGACGGCAGCACGCACACCGTCCGCTCGGTGCGGATCTGCCTCCCGAACCACCTGATCGTGTACAAGCAGATCTCGCTGCCCACGATGCTGGACGCGCACACCGGCCACTGGCGGTTCACCGAGACGCCGGAAGGCGTCATCGCCGAGGCCCGGCACACCAGCACGATCAAGCGCTCGGCGCTGTCCCAGCTGGGCGGCGCGACGACGGTCGCCGAGGCGCGCCGGTACCTGCGACGGCTGCTGAGCGGCAACAGCATGAGCAACCTCCGCCTCGCCAAGGCGTACGCGGAGGAGCGCGCCGGCTTCTGAGTCGGCCGCACCGGCCTCCGAGAGACCTCGCCACAGCGCGAGGGGCGAGGAACCGCCCGGCCGGACGTGAGCTGCCGCACCGGCACCGACACCGTCCCGGCCGGGTCCCACGAACAGAGAACCGTCGAGTCAGGAGAAGTCATGGCCAAGGAGACGACCCCCCGAGGCGGGGGAGTGTGGGCAGCCGCCGATCTGCTGACCCCGATGGCCGTCCGGGTGGCGGCGACGTTGCGGCTGGCCGACCACATCGCCGCGGGCGCCCGGACGACCGAGGCGCTGGCCGAGGCCGTCGGCGCCGACCGGGACGCGCTGGGGCGGCTGCTGGACCACCTGGTGACCGCGGGCGTGCTGTCGGGCACCGGGCCCGGCGCCTACGACCTGACGGCCATGGGCCGCCACCTGTGCGAGGGCGCGCCCGAGGACATGCGGGCCATACTCGACATCGAAGGCGCCCTGGGACACGCAGAGTTGAGCCTCGTCCACCTGTTGCACACGGTACGCACGGGTGAGGCCGCGTTCCCGCAGCAGTACGGTGTGACGTTCTGGGACGACCTGTCGTCCGACGACGGGCGCGCCGAGTCCTTCGACACCTTGATGGGCGCCAGGTTGACGGCGCACTCGCCGGCCGTGGCCGGGGCGTATCCGTGGGGAACGCTCCGTCATGTGGTCGATGTCGGCGGTGGCGACGGCACCATGCTGATCGCCATCCTGCAGTCCCACCCCGACCTGAGGGGGACGGTCGTCGACCTGCCCGGCCCGGTGCGCCGCGCCGAGAAGGCCATCGCCGCGGCCGGTCTCGACCACCGGGCCGACATCGCGGCCGGCAGTTTCTTCGACGCTCTTCCCGCCGGAGCGGACGGATATCTGCTGTCGAGCATCCTGCACAACTGGGACGACGCGTCGGCCGCCCGTATCCTGCGCCGCTGCGCCGACGCGGCGCAGACGACGGGACGTGTGCTCGTCGTGGACTACTTCGGCGACCGGACCGTGCAGACGGAGGGCGACCTGCGCATGCTCGGCTACTTCGGCGGCCGGCAGCACACCCTGGAGCAACTGGCCGAACTGGCGGGAACCGTCGGCCTGCACACCACCTCGGTCACGCCGGCCGGCCGTTACTCCGTCGTCGAACTGCGCGCGGTTGGCTGACCTTTCGCGCGCCGCGCCGACGGCGCACCACCGCCGGTGTCGCCGACCGGCCGGCGCGATCCGTCCTTCCCGGTGGCCGTCGGGAAGCGGGCTTCGATTCCGTCCAGGATGATCGCCAGGCCGTTCGCGAACCGCTCGTCTGCCTCCCCGATCTCGGAGGTCTGGACCATCCGGCTCAGGTGCGGGAACTCACCGGTCTCCAGCAGGGACTTGAGGTACGGCTCCATCCGCAGCCGCCAGGCATGGCGGTCGAGGCCGGACTGATTCGCGGTCGCCCGCTCGGTCAACTCGGCCTGCACGGCGCCGCTGACCCACGAGTGGATCAGGTTGAGCACGTGGATCGTGTCGTCCATGCCCAGGCCGCAGCCGGCGAGAACGGCGAGATCGCGTTCCATGCCGCGCATGAAGTTGGGGCCCATGATCGGGCGGGTGGCGAGGAGCGGGGCGAGCCAGAGGTGCCGCAGGAGGATCTGCCGGCGGCGGCGTGCCAAGGTCGTCAGATCCGCACGGAGATCGCCGGTCGGCTCCTGCGGCTCGAAGCCGGTCGCCTCGTCGATCATGACCGTGTACAGGTCTTCCTTGGTCGGCAGGTAGCGGTAGAGGGTCATCGCACCGGTGCCGAGTCGCTTGGCGATGGCGCGCACCGACGCGGCTTCGATGCCTTCGGAGTCCGCGATATCGATCGCCACCGCGGCGATCTGCCTACGACTGTGCGACGGCGCGGGGCCTCGCGCCGGCTTCTCCGGTCGCATCCAGATGATTGGGTTCGAGTCCGACACGACAGTCATCCTACGCGTCCGACGCAAAGTTGCGTACGGCGCACTCGGTTGGCTACGCTAAAATCGCGTACACCGTACTCGGTGAAGGGTTGATGCATGGAAGACGCGATCATGTACACCGAGGATGTGAGGAAGCAGTACGGGGATGTCGTCGCGCTGGACGGCCTGGACCTGGTGGTGCCGTCGCGCACCGTCTACGGCCTGCTCGGCCCGAAGGGTGCGGGGAAGAGCACCGCCGTGCGGATCTTGGCCACCCTGACCCGGCCCAGCAGCGGGCGGGCCGTCGTCGCCGGCTTCGACGTGGCCCGGAATCCGGCGGATGTGCGGAAGGTGATCGGCCTGGCCGGTCAGGACGCCTCGTTCGACGACGGACTGACCGGCCGGGAGAACCTGCGGATCCTCGGCCGCCTCTCGCGGCTCGGCTCGCGCGGCGCCCGTCGGCGCGCCGACGAGCTGCTGGAACGGTTCGGTCTCGCCCACGCCGGTGATCGGCTGGTCGGCACGTACTCCGGTGGCATGCGCCGCCGGATCCACCTGATCGCCAGTCTGTTACGGGCCCCCGCGGTGCTTTTCCTCGACGAGCCGACCACCGGGCTCGACGCCCCCAGTCGCGCCGAGATCTGGGAGAGCGTGCGGAGACTGGTGGCCGACGGCACCACGGTCCTGCTCACCACCCCGTGTCTGGAGGAGGTGGAGCGGCTCGCCACGGCGGTCGGCGTGATCGACCGCGGCCAGCTGATCGCCGAAGGCAGCCCGGCCCAGCTCAAAGCCCAGATCGGCCGTCACATCGACGTCGTGGTTGAGTCGGCGGACCATGTGCCGAGTGCCATGGCGAGGCTGGAGCGGCTGACCGGCCGGTGCCCCGAGGCCGACGGATCGCGCATCGTCGTGGCCGCGGTGGATCAGGCGCCCGCCCTGCCGCTGATCGTGAGTGAACTGGACGCGTCCGGCGCGGTGATCAGGAACATCGGGATCCGCGAGCCCGGCTTGGACGACGTCTTCCTGACGATGACCGGGCAGACCGTCGGACCGGCGCAACCGGTCGAGACGCCCGAGGCGGTGTCGTGAACCTCCTGGCCGACGGCTGGACGCTGACCCAGCGAAGGCTGTTCCGGCTGCGCCACGAGCCCGGCACCCTGCTCACCATGCTGATGATGCCGAGCGGGTTCGTGGTGCTGTTCGGCTTCGTGTTCGGCGGCGCGATCGGGGTGCCGGGCACCTCGAACTACCGCGAGTTCATGATGCCCGGCCTGTTCGTGATGACGACCGGGACCGCTCTGTCCACCGCCATGGTGGAGGTGGCGACGGACCAGGCGCGCGGGGTGATGGAGCGCCTGCGTTCGCTCCCGACCCACCGGGTGTCCGTGCCGCTCGGCCAGAGCGGCGCCGAGGGGATCCTCGGGGCCTACGGCCTCGCGGTCCTGATGGTGTGCGGTCTCGTCGTCGGCTGGCGGCCGCACGACGGCGTTCCGCGGGCGCTGGCCGGCATCGGCCTGCTCCTGCTGTTCCGCTACACGCTGGCGTGGGTCGGCACCTACCTGGGCCTTGTGGTGCGTTCGGCACGGACCGCGGCCCGGCTGGCACCGCTCACGCTGTCGCTCACCATGGTGTCCAACGCCCTCGTGCCGACCGACCGGATGCCGGTCGGCCTCCGGGCGCTGTGCGAGTGGAACCCGCTCAGCTCCGCCGCGGCGGCCGCGCGCGAGCTCTTCGGCAACCCCGGTGCTCCCGGGCCGGACGCCGCGTGGCCGCTGACCCACCCGGTGACCGCGAGCCTGCTGTGGGCCGGCCTGCTGTTGCTGATCTTCGTGCCGCTCTCGGTGCGCCGCTTCGCCCGCGCCGGACTCTAGATCCGTACGCGCGTCTCCCGCCCGGGGACGCGGCGGGTGAGCGGAGGCGTCTCCAGTACCGCCACGGGTGCGACGTACCCGTGAGGAAAACACCGTTCTCATTCTCGGAGGGACAAGCATGCGCGTAGTGATCGTCGGAGGCGGCACGGTCGGGTTGTGCACCGCCGTCTTCCTCGCCCGTCAGGGTGTCTCGGTCCATGTGCTGGAGCGCCGGGCACAGGTCAACGACCATCCGCGGGCCTTCGGCATCACGGACCGGTCGGCGGAGATCCTCCGGGAGGCCGGCATCGACATAGAGACGGACCATCTCGTCCGGGGCCTCATGACGGGCACGAGCCTGGCCGATCTGACCACCGTCACGGCCAAGTTCGAGCCGCCGGAGATCGGCCCGGCGAAGCTGGGAAGCTGCCCGCAGGACCGGGTCGACCGGGCCGCGCTGGCACGGCTGCGGGAGCTCGGCGGCCAGGTGGACTTCGACAGCGAGGTGGTCGCGGTGACGGACGGCGGCGTCACCACCGCGGACGGCAGGACCGTCACGGCGGACTACGTGATCGCCGCCGACGGAGTCCGCAGCCGGATGCGTGACCTGCTCGGCATCGGCGTGACCGGCCCGGGACCGCTGAGCAGTTCGCACATGCTCAACGTGCTGTTCCGCGCGGAACTGCCCACCCCGCCGACGTCCATGACGTTCCTGCGCAACGAGCGGGCGTCCGGGATCCTGCTGAAGGTCGACGAGACCGGCCGCTGGGTCTTCCACATCCCGAACGGTGACCCGGAGACCCCCGTCGAGCGGATCCAGCAGCAGATCAGGGACGCCACCGGCGTCAGCGACATCGAGCCGGAGATCATCAGCCTGCTGCCCTGGTCGTCGACGGCGCGGGTCGCCGACCGCTTCCGGCAGGGCAACGTCTTCCTCGTGGGTGACGCGGCCCACGTGGTGCCGCCGGTCGGGGGTCTCGGACTCAACGTGGGTATCGCCGACGGCCACAACCTGGCGTGGAAACTGGCCGCCGGCGGTGACGCGCTGCTCGACACCTACGAGGCCGAGCGCCGGCCCGTCGCGCTGTTCACCATGCGACAGACCGTGCTCCGCGCCGAGCACCGTGACCTGCACTGGGACAACGACGCGAGCCGGGCCGCCGACCGCGCGGCCGTGGGCATGGCGGGCATCATGATCCCCGTGATCGGCTACCGGTACGACTCCGGCGCGGTGGTCGACCCGGAGCCGCTCTCCGACATGGAGAACCTCGTCCTGGACGGCGCCCCGGGCAGCCGCCTGCCGCACCGGTGGCTTCCGGACGGACGGTCCACGGTCGACCTCGTCGACGGATTCACGCTGATCACCGGGACCGCGGCCGACCACTGGCTGGACGCGACACGGGACCTGGGCATCACGGGGCACGCGGTCGAAGGGTGGGCCGAGGCCGTCGGCATCAAGGAGGACGGCGCCGTGCTCGTCCGCCCGGACGGGTTCGTCGGCTGGCGTACGGCCACGACACGGAATGCCGTGGAGACCAGCACGCAGCACCTGCGGGACGTCCTCGACCGGATCCTGTGCCGGCAGAAGGCCTGACGCGGATCCGTACCCCTGGCATGCGGTCGACACCGGCACGGTCGGTGTCGGCCGCATGCTGTCTCGGCGCCGGGAGGCGCCCCGGGCCGCCTCCGTACGCCCCCCTCCTTGGGTCGAACCACACACGAACTCGCCTCGAACCGCTGCCGCGAGCATCGGCGCCATGTGGTCCCTCGACCACCGACCTCGAGCGAACGCGCGCTCGGCGCGTCCTGTTCGCGGATGTTCCCCGCGTGATGGTGAAGGCCGGGCCGGCAGGGATCAGGTCCGGGTGGGACGCGAGGCCGGTCAGGAACCGAACACCGAGGCAGAGGAGGCGGAGGATGGATTTCGGCGCTGATCCCTATCCCGAGTACGCGTGGTTACGTGCGGAGGAACCGGTCCGGCAGGTCCTGGAGGGCCGCGGCCTTTACGGACTGCTGGTGACCCGGTACGAGGACGTGCGGAAGCTGCTGTCCGATCCCCGGATGAGCAAGGACCCGCGCAACGCACCGCTCGACTGGCAGGAGGCGGGCAAGGGGAGACCGCTGGAGGACCGGACCGGGCTCGGGACGCATCTGCTGACCACGGACGCGCCCGAACACACGCGGCTGCGTCGGCTGGTCTCGACCGCCTTCACCGCCCGCCGCGTCGAGGGCCTGCGCGCACAGGTGCAGCACATCACGGACGGGCTCCTCGACACGATCGTGCCCCGCGGGCAGGCCGAGCTGATCGGCGACTTCGCGTTCCCGCTGGCGATCACGGTGATCTGTGAACTGCTGGGAGTGCCCAAGGCGGACCAGGACGTGTTCCGCCAGTGGACGAAGGACTTCCGGCGGTGGACGAACACCGACTCCGCCCAGGCCGACCGCGGTGACGCGCGGCCGGTCGGACTGCGCGACCTCCTCGAATATCTGACCCGACTGGTCGACAAGCGCCGTCAGGACCCGGCCGACGGACTGGTCGACGCGCTGATCGCGGCCCGGGACGACGACGACCGGCTGAACGAGGCCGAGTTGCTGTCCATGATGTCCCTGCTGCTGGTCGGCGGCTTCGAGACGACGGTCAATCTGATCGGCAACGGCACCCTGGCCCTGCTGCGCCACCCCGACCAACTCGCCCTGCTGCGCGAGCGACCGGAACTGGTGGACTCGGCGCTGGAGGAGATGCTGCGGTACGACGGGTCGTTCGAGACGGCGACGTGGCGGTTCCCGCTCGAACCCATCGAGGTGGCGGGCACGCGCATCGAGAAGGGCCACCCGGTGCTCCTGTCCCTGGCATCGGCCAACCGGGACGGGGCGAAGTTCCCGGCACCGGACGACTTCGACGTCACCCGCGCGGACCCCGCCCACGTGGCCTTCGGGCGGGGTGCGCACTTCTGCCTCGGTGCTCCCCTGGCCCGGCTGGAGGGCCGGATCGCGTTCCACGGACTGCTGCGCCGGCTGCCCGGCCTTGCGCTGTCCGTACCGCCGGAGCAGTTGCGATGGCAGCGGAGCCTCACGGTCCGAGGACTGGAAGCCCTGCCGGTCACCTTCGATGCCTGACCCCGGCATCGACGATTCCGCTTTCTCGCCATGGACCGTCATCAGAAAAGAGACCCACATGCCGAATACAGCAGTCAGCGCGCGAGCGGTGAGGGCACGATGACCCGCCGGATCGCCATCACGGGTATCGGAGTGCGCGCCCCGGGCGGAGGAAACGCCAAGGAGTTCTGGGAGCTGATCTCCTCCGGCACCTCGGCCATACGCACCATCTCGCTCTTCGACGCGTCCGGGTTCCGCTCCCGGATCGCGGGCGAGTGCGATTTCGACCCGGTCGCGGAGGGCTTCTCCGCGCAGGAGATCCGGCGCATGGACCGGAGCGCGCAGCTCGCCGTCGCCGCGACCAGGGAAGCCGTCGCGGACGCCGGACTCGACCTGGCCGAGACGGACCCGCATCGCTGCGGGGTCAGCGTCGGCAGCGCCATCGGCGGCACGATGAGCCTGGACCGGGAGTACAACGTGCTCTCCGACGGCGGCCGCAAGTGGCTCCTTGACCACGAGTACGCGGTGCCGCACATGTACAACTATCTCGTCCCGACGTCGATCGCCGCGGACGTGGCCTGGACGGTCGGGGCGGAAGGCCCCGTGTCCCTGGTGTCCACGGGATGCACCGCGGGCATCGAGTCGGTGTCCCACGCGGCGCGGCTGATCCGCGAGGGCTCCGCCGACGTGATGCTGGCCGGCGGCTCGGACGCGTCCCTCTCACCGATCTGCGTCGCCTGCTTCGACGCGATCAAGGCGACGACGCCGCGCAACGACGAACCGGCCACCGCGTCCCGCCCGTTCGACCGCACCCGGAACGGCTTCGTGCTCGCCGAAGGCAGCGCGATGCTGGTGCTGGAAGAGCTGAACCACGCCAGGGAACGCGGCGCGCGCGTCTACGCGGAGATCGGCGGATGGGACGTGCGCGCCAACGCGTACCACATGACCGGACTCAGGACCGAGGGCCCGGAACTGGCCAAGGCCATCGAGGTGGCGCTGCGGATGGCCGGGCGGGTGCCCGAGCAGGTCGACTACGTGAACGCGCACGGCTCCGGTACGAAGCAGAACGACGCGCACGAGACCGACGCGTTCAAGCGCACTCTCGGCGACCACGCCTACCGGACGCCGGTCAGTTCGATCAAGTCCATGATCGGGCACTCGCTGGGCGCGATCGGCTCGATCGAGATCGCGGCATGCGCGCTGGCCATCGACGCCGGGCTCATTCCGCCGACCGCCAACCTGCACGAACCCGACCCGGAACTGGGGCTCGACTACGTGCCGCTGTCGGCGCGACAGGCGGACCTGCGGACGGTGCTCAAGGTCGGCAGCGGGTTCGGCGGTTTCCAGAGCGCCATGGTGCTGACCCAGGGGGGATCCGATGAGTAGGGCAGTCCCGGAGAACGACAACGGCACGACGCCGGAGCGTCCTCGTGCGGTGATCACCGGTCTCGGGGTGGTCGCGCCGAACGGGTTCGACACCGACGAGTACTGGGACGCCGTCCTCCATGGGCGGGGCGGCATCGACCGGGTCACCCGCTTCGATCCGGAGCAGTACCCGGCCACACTGGCGGGCGAGGTGGCCGACTACGACGTGCGCGCGTACATCCCCGGACGTCTGGTGCCGCAGACCGACCAGACCACCCGGCTGGTGCTGATGGCGGCGGACGCCGCTGTCCGGGACTCCTCGCTCGATCCGGCCGCGCTCCCGGAGGACCAGGTCGGCATCGTCACCGGTCTCTCCGCGGGCGGCCTCGAGTACAGCCAGCGCGAGCTGGAGAAGCTCTGGAGCCTCGGCAGCGACCATGTGAGCGCCTATCTCTCGTTCTCGTGGTTCTACGCGGTGAACACGGGTCAGATTTCCATCCGGCACGGGTGGCACGGCCCCGGCGGCGTCCTGACCGGGAACACCAGCGGCCTGGACGCCATAGCGCAGGCCCGCCGGCACGTGGTCGACGGCCTGCCGGTGGTGATGTGCGGCGCCGTGGAGAGCGCGATGTGCCCGCTCGGGTGGACGATCGAGCTGACCACCGGCCGGATGAGCACGGTCGCCGACCGGACCCAGGCCTACCTGCCGTTCGACACCGCCGCGTCCGGCTACGTACCCGGAGAGGGCGGCGCCATGGTCGTCGTCGAGGAGGCCGGACACGCGCGCGGCCGAGGCGCCCGGCCGTACAGCGAGATCGCCGGGTACGCCACCACCTTCGACCCGCGGCCCGGTTCGGCACGGGAGCCCGGGCTGCGCCGGGCGATCGAGTCCGCGCTGGCGGACGCCGGTGTGACGCCCGACGAGGTCGACGTCGTGTTCGCGGACGCGGCCGGGGTCGGCGAACTCGACCGCGCGGAAGCCGCCGCCGTCACCGCCGTGTTCGGTCCACGGGGTGTTCCGGTGACCGCGCCGAAGACGATGACCGGCCGGCTGTACTCCGGTGGCCCGGCGCTCGACGTGGCCACGGCGTCGTTGAGCATGCGGCACGGCGTCATCCCGCCGATGATCAATGTGACCGACCCCGTCCGGTCCGACCAGCTCGACCTGGTGCTCGACCGACCGAGGGAGACGACCGTGTCCACCGCTCTGGTACTGGCCCGCAGCGACGGCATCAACTCCGCGGTGGTGCTGACGGCGGCATGACGAACGCCGGTGGCAGCCGTCCATGACGGCTGCCACCGGCGTCGCCCCGGACGAGGCACCCGCTGGTGACGCGGGCACCTCGACACGGTGTCCTCCGGCTCACGGCCTGGCGATGATCTCCAGGATGCCGGCCGTCCAGGTGAAGCCGGCGCCGACGCCTGCCAGCAGGCACGTCTGCCCCGGCTCCAGTGCGCCCTCGGAGACGAGATGGGCGAGACCGGCGAACTGGTCGCCCGCGCCGAGGTGCCCGACCCGCCGGCCCCAGGACCAGGTCGAGCGCTGCGGATCGATGCCGAACGGGTCGAAGTACTGCGCCCGCATCCGGGTCCGGCCCAGGTTCGGCAGCACGTACCAGTCGATGTCGCCGAGTTTGACGTCCGCCTGGGCACAGGCCCGGTCGAACGCCTCCCGTTGCCCCGCTTCGATGCGGTTGAGCAGGGCCTCCACTCCGAGTTCGCGCACCAGGGAGTCGCTGTTCAGGTCGATCGGCGCTCGCGCGGCCAACGGCGCGTCACTGAACCGCTCGCCCCGGCTGCCGTGCTCCAGCCCGGGATCCGACACCGTAGCGAGTCCGCGGAGCAGGGCGAAGCCGGTGCGGGTGGACACCACCACCGCGGTGCCGCCGTCGCCGCAGATGGTGCTCGGGTCGCTGCGCCACCGGTCGAAGCCGGGCAGGCTGAACCGGTCGGCCGTGGTGACCAGGGCGGTCGACCCGCCGTACGCGCGCAGGTGGCCGGCCGCGAGTTCCAGGGCGATCATGCCGCCGTTGGACATCTGGCGGACCTCGACGGCCGGGTAGGAGCCACCGCCGCAGAAGCGCTGGACGTACGACGCCGCCGGCCACATGTCATGACCTTGGTGGTACGCGCAGGCGTGCAGCAGCAGCTGCAGGTCCTCCGCCCCGACCGCGGCGCGCCCGAGGGCGTCCCGTGCCGCCAGCACCGCCATTTCCGGCGCCGACTTGTCCGGCGAGACGCACACCGACTCGATGCCGGTGTTCCAGACCCGCGCCCGATCGGCGAGGCCGGCCTGCTCCGCCTCGTCGAGTGTCAGCCGCTCGGGCAGCCACGAACTCGCGGCGGCGATGTAGAGTCCGTCGCTCATCTTCTTCCTCCCACGGATCGGATTGCCTCGGGTTTCCCCTATCCGGTCATGGTCGTCATGTCCGGCGGAGACTCGTTCGAGGCCCAGGCGAGGCCTCGCCGTGGTGCGTACGAGAGGCCGTGCCGCGGTGCGCGCATCCCGACGGTCCCGAGGCCGAATACCGGGAGCCTCCGTCGACCGAAACTCGACTGGGTGTCGAAGCCTCCCGGCGATGTTGGTTTCGACGTCACGAGACGAAGGGATCGACAATGGCGACTTTCACTCAGGCGGACCTGGTGGGGTACATACGCCAGGCGGCCGGCGAGGACGAGGGATTCGACCTGGACGGCGATATCGCCGACATCACGTTCGCCGATATGGGCTATGACTCGGTCGCGATGGTGGAGGTGACGCTCCTGGTCGAGCGTGAACTCGGCATCGGCCTGCCCGATGACGACAAGGCGAGCAAGAACTCGACCCCGAAGCAGTTCGTCGAACTGGTCAACGAGCTGCTGCCCGCGTCGATCTAGCTGCGGGGCCGGTGGCGTGGACGGCTCACCAAGGAGAAGACCATGTACAGAACAGAGCACGAGCAACGCTTCGACAACGGCGCGCCGGAAGCACCCGAGCAGCTCGGCCTGCTCTCCGAGATCCTCAACAGGGAGACCTTCCGCACCCTGGGTGAGGAGGTACGCGTCGGGCATGGGTGGCGTTGCTGGGAGGTGGGCGCCGGGGACGGCTCCGTCGCCCGCTGGCTGGCCGCCAGGGTGGGGACGTCCGGACATGTGGTGGCCAGCGACCTCAAGCCCCAGCACGTACCCAGCCATCCGCGGATCGAGGCGATCCGCCACGACCTCGTCGAGGACCCGTGGCCGGAGCACGCGTTCGATCTCATTCACGCCCGGCTGGTGCTGATGCACGTGGCCGACAAGGAAGCGGTCGCGGCGAGGCTGGCCGCACATCTCCGGCCGGGCGGTGCGCTGGTGCTCACCGACTGGTACTGCGGTTGTGCTGACGAGGGCATCATCAAGTCCCCGGTCGACGCATACACGGCGCGCATCTTCCAGGAATACCACGACGGCGTGCACAAACTCGCCGGAGAAACCGGTATGGATTTCGAATGGGCGGCGCGTACGCCGGACGTTCTGTCCGCCGCCGGCTATCGGGACATCACGGTGCGCGACTTCCGGGCACCGGGGGAGGGCGGGGCGCCGACCGCGCGGCTCGCCCGACTGCACAGCACCATGCTGGAGCCTTTCCTGCTGAGTCAGACATCTCTGACCGAAGCCGACCTCTCCGTAATCCGGGAGAAACTCCTGGACCCGGAATTCGAGATGGTGACCAACCACACGTACACGACCGTCGTGCGGGTGCCGAAGTAAAGGCGATCCGCCGGAAATAGGCGGCGTCGAAAGAGAGGCTCCCAGTAGTTCCGAAGGGGTCGGCCGCCGCGGCGCGAGTCGTGAGTCCGTCCGCCGCACGTACCGGCTTCAACGGTCACTGCAGGTCAAACCGGTACAGGCCACCGTGTACCCCCGGGATCGCGCTTTATCGACTCCCCCTCCGGGTGCCACACGGTGGTTCCGGGCTGTTGAACAGTCGTGAACCGAAGCAGTGGAGCAACGCCCGGGATGTACCGGGCTTGCCGCCCTGAACTCCTTCACCAAGAAAGGTTAAAACGGCTCGATTCGATCTTGTTGGGAAGTGGAGCCCCGGGCTACGGTATGTCGCGCGCCAGCGAATATGGGGGGGTTATGGCAGCTGTTGCGGCAAAATCCTTAGCAATAAAACGACATGTCAATATCGCAGTCTGTAAAGTCAAGCGGGAGCTTGAATGGAAAACGGCAGAGCCTATCGGCGTCAGCTCCGTGACGGAGCCTGCAAGATTTTCCGTACGCCGCTTGGCGGGAATATTGGCACCGTCGTGGGAACCGCTGCCCGATCCGGGGGCGCAGCATGCAGCCTGACCGCGCCGGCCAGTTGCGGATCGTACTGATCGACGACCACGCGCTGCTGCGCGAGGTGGTGTGCGAGACGCTCAACGTGGAACCGGACATGGTCGTCGTCGGCGTCGCCGCCAGCGGTGCCGCCGGCATCGCGCACTGTGAGATCGAACAGCCCGGCGTCGTGCTGCTCGACGGGAACATTCCTGACGAGTCGGTGACCGAAACAGCGCACGCTATCCGCTCCACCTCGCCGAACGCGAGAATCCTGATCGTCAGCATGCCCGACGATCCGGCGCTGGTGCGCCAATTGCTCGACTGCGGCGTCCGGGGCTATCTGAACAAGTCGGCGAGCCGGAACGACCTGGTGTCCAGCATCCGCGCGGTGTGCGCGGACAACATCCGCATCGTGCTCCACATATCCGTCGAGGCGCTGACGCACATCGCCACGACGGCGAACTGCCAGGACAAGCTCACCCGGCGCGAGATAGAAATCCTGACCCTGGTGAGCAAGGCCATGAGCAACCGGCAGATCTCGCGGCGACTGACTATCGCCGAGGGAACCGTGAAGCGCCACCTGGGCACCATCTTCACGAAGTTGGGCGCTCGCTCCCGGCTCGAAGCGGTCAACAAGGCGGTTTCCATCGGGCTCATCGCCCGCGCCGGGTGAAACGCCGGGAGAAATGCCGCCGACTGACAAGGCGCAATAACCGCAGGCGCAGATCAAGGGAAGGTACGCAGACTGTGGCAAGCTTAGAGGGCAAGACCGCGCTGGTGACGGGCGGTCGGACCGGTCTCGGCTTCGGCATCGCCACCGCGTTGGTGGAGCGGGGCGCGAACGTCGTGATCACTTCACGCACTGAGGACGAGCTGCGCAAGGCGGCCGCCGCACTCGGCGAGGAACGGGCCCTCGGGGTCGCCGGTGACGCCCGCGACCCCGAGCACCAGCGGATCGCGGTGGAGACCGCCGTCGACCGGTTCGGATCCCTCGATCTGCTGGTCAACAATGTCGGCGGTACGGAGCGGACCGCCCGCCGGTTGGTCGATGTCGATCTGGCGTCGTACCGGCGCACCGTCGAGATCAATCTGATGTCCGCCCTGACCTGGGTCCAGACGGCCTGGCACGGCTGGCTCGGCGAGCACGGCGGCGCCATCGTCAACATCTCCTCCATCGCCGGGGAACTCGCCGTTCCCGACGGCACGGCCTACGGGACGGCCAAGGCGGCGCTGAACCACTTCACCCGGCAGATGGCGAACGAGCTCGCCCCCGCGGTCCGGGTGAACGGCGTCGCGTCCGGCACGGTCCTCACCGACTTCACCCGGGCGAACGTCGAGGGCAGGGAGGACAAGGTCATCGGCTCCATCCCGCTGAGGCGCCTCGGCGAACCCGCCGACGTGGGCGCCGCCGTGGCCTTCCTGCTGTCGGACGAGGCATCCTGGATCACCGGGCACACCCTGGTCGTCGACGGCGGCCGGCTCCTGCACAACAGGTAGGACGACACCGGCGCGGTCGAGGATCGCCGCGCGGCGATCCTCGATCCATCCCCGTGCTTTCCGCGGGGCGGTGACTACCGGGTGAGCTGCTCCGCGAGGGGCCTCCCCGAGACCCCCCAGTCCGACCAGGAGTCGCGTCCGGCCAGCACCTCCTGATGGAGTTCCCGCAGCACCCCCGAGGGTTCGAGGCCGAGTTCGGCCGACAGCGTCCGGCGCAGATGCTGGTAGGCGACGAGCGATTCGTTCCGCCTGCCGCTGGAGGCCAGCGCCTTGATCAGCTGCGCGTGGTACCACTCGTTGAGCGGGTGGGTCAGCAGCATCGCCTTCAGCTCCCCGACCAGTTCCCGGTGCCGTCCCAGCATTGCGTCCGCCTGGATGCGCAGTTCGACGGTGTGCGCCCGCTGCTCCGTGAGATGGACGACGTGCGCCTGGATCGACGGGCCGGCGGTCACATCGGCGAGCGCCGGCCCCGACCAGAGATCGAGGGCCTGTCTCAGTAACCGCGCGGCCGCGGCCGGATCGCCGGCGGCGAGCGCGGTCCGCCCCTGCTTGGACAGCCGGAGAAACGCTGCCAGGTCGAGCTGGTCCGGGTCCACCCGGAGCATGTAGCCGGTGCCGCAGGTGGCGAGCACCTGCTCGACCGTACCCTCCGGCACCCACGGTTCGAACTGACGCCGCAGCTGGTAGATGTACGTCTGCGCGGTGGGGACGGCACTCTTCGGCGGTTTGTCACCCCATAGTTCATCGATGATCGCGTCGAGCATGACGATGTTGTTCGAGCACAAGAGCAGCTGCGCCAGCACCCGCCGCGCCATCGGCGCGGTCGGCGTGCAGTCGCCCAGGTCGTTGGTGACGGTTAGGCGGCCGAGTGCCTGGAATCGCAACACGGGCTAATGCCTCCACACAGTGAACGTCGGGTCGGGCCTCGACCCAGACTCTGCCGATCCCTTTGCCGGGCAGGCAATGCTGCGAGGCGAAGGTCCCACCCCGGTGACCGAGTCGGATCGTGTCCTCTACAACCTTCGTCGCATTGCCGGGACGAGAGGTTTGCGAGCGGCGGCACCGGCCGAGCCCACCCTTCCCGAGAGCAGAGTGAGATTCCGCTGTCATGACAGAGAACTTCGTGAAAACGAGTGGTCAGGACGTCGTCGCGGTGGTCGGTCTGTCGTGCCGCCTTCCGGGCGCGAGCTCGCCCGAGGCGTACTGGGAGCTGCTCGCGGCCGGCCGGGAGGCCGTCGGTGGGGTTCCCGCGGACCGCGCCGTCCACGTCGGCACCCGGGTGGCCAGGGCCGGTCTGCTCGACGGCGTCGCGGATTTCGACGCGGGCTTCTTCGGGGTGTCGCCCCGCGAGGCCGCGGCGATGGACCCACGGCAGCGGCTGATGCTGGAACTCGCGTGGGAAGCGCTCGAACACGCGGGAGTCGACCCGTCGGCGGCGCGGGGCAGCCGGGCCGGAGTCTTCCTCGGGGCGATGGGGGACGACTACGCCGGTCTGGTGCGCGACCAGGGCGCGGGAGCGATCGACAGCTTCACCCTGTCCTCGCTCCAGCGTGGTGTCCTCGCGAATCGGATCTCCTTCTTCCTGGGACTGTCCGGCCCGAGCGTGGTCGTGGACTCGGCACAGTCCTCCGCCCTGGTTGCCGTGCACCAGGCGTACGAGAGCGTGCGACGCGGGGAGTCGGCGTGGGCGCTCGCGGGCGGGGTCAACCTGATCCTCTCGCCGGAGTCGACGGCGACCGCGAGCGAGTTCGGCGCGTTGTCGCCGGACGGCCGCTGCTACACGTTCGACGGGCGCGCCAACGGCTACGTGCGCGGCGAGGGCGCCGGCCTGGTCGTGCTCATGCCCCTGGCGGACGCCCACGCGTACGGCCACGACGTCGTGTGCGTGATCCGCGGCGGAGCGGTGAACAACGACGGCGGCGGCGAGCAGCTCACCACGCCGAGCCGGGCGGGGCAGGAGGACGTCCTGCGGGCGGCCCTCACCGACGCCGGGACGCGGTCCGCCGAGGTCGGATACGTGGAGCTGCACGGCACCGGAACCCCCGTGGGGGACCGCGTGGAGTCGGCGGCGCTGGCCGCGGTCTTCGCCGACCGGGACCGGCCGCTGGTGGTGGGGTCGGCGAAGACCAACGTGGGGCACGCGGAGGGAGCGGCGGGGGTCGTCGGCCTCATCAAGGCGGCCCTGGCCGTCCAGCACGGCCAGGTCCCGGCGAGTCTGAACTTCGCCGCCCCGGCGGACGACATCCCGCTCGCCGAGCTGGGCATCGAGGTCGCCGCCGAGCTGCGCGCATGGCCCGGCGACGAGCCGCGGGTGGCCGGCGTGTCCTCGTTCGGGATGGGCGGCACGAACTGCCATCTTGTGCTCGCGCAGGCCCTGGATCCGTCCCCTGCCGAGGAGAACCACGGCGTGCGGGCGGGCACCGTTCCCTGGCTCGTGTCCGGCGGCACCGAGCGGGCCCTGCGGGTCCAGGCCGAACGGCTGGCCGGACACCTCGCCGCACAGGACGGCCCGGACGCGCTCGACATCGGGTTCTCGCTGGCGACCACCCGTGCCGCGCTGCCGCACCGCGCCGTCGTCATCGGCGAGGACCCGGCCGAGCTGAGCGAGGGACTGGCCGCGCTGGCGGCCAACCAGCCGGCGCCGAACGTCGTGTCCGGTGCGGTCGCCGAGGGCGGGACGGCCTTCATGTTCACCGGGCAGGGCGCGCAACGAACCGGCATGGGACGGGATCTGTACGCGCGTTTCCCCGTGTTCGCCAAGTCCTTCGACGCGGTGTGCGCGGAACTGGATCCGTCGCTGGGCGGAGAGCTGCGGGAGATCGTGTGGTCCGACGCGGACCTGCTCGGCCGGACCCGGTACACGCAGGCGGCGCTGTTCGCGCTGGAGACGGCGCTGTTCAGGCTGATGGAGTCGTTCGGAGCGCGTCCGACGCATCTGATAGGTCATTCGATCGGTGAGGTCACGGCCGCGCACGTCGCGGGGGTGCTGTCGCTGTCCGACGCCTGCACGCTCGTCGAGGCGCGCGGACGGCTGATGCAGGCCGCCCGGTCCGGTGGGGCGATGGTGGCCGTCAACGCCGACGAGGGCGACGTGCGGGCGCTGCTGCCCGTGTCAGGGGTGAGCATCGCCGCCGTCAACGGGCCCCGCTCGGTGGTGATCTCCGGAGACGCCGACCCGGTGCTCGCGACCGCGGAGTCCTTCCGCGCCGCAGGAGTGAAGACCAAGCGGCTGAACGTCAGCCACGCGTTCCACTCCCACCATCTCGACGGAGTTCTCGACGAGTTCGCCGACGCCATCCGCGGGCTGACCTTTCACGCTCCCCGGATCCCCGTCGTCTCGAACCTCACCGGACGCCCCGCCACCACGGACGAGCTGACCGACCCCGACTATTGGGCACGTCAGATCCGGGGCACCGTCCGCTTCGCCGACGGCATCCGCGCCCTGCACGACGCGGGCGTCTCCCGCTACCTCGAGCTCGGCCCCGACCCCGTACTCGCCGGCATGGCCCGGGAGACCCTCGCCGAGCAGGCGCCGGCGGCGGTGGCCACGCTGCGCACCGGGCAGGCGGAGGTCCGCACCCTGCTCAGGGCGCTCGGCACCCTGCATGCCACGGGGGCGCCGGTGGACTGGACGCCGCTGTTGGACGGCGGCCGCAGGGTCGTGCTGCCCACGTACGCCTTCCAGCGCCGCCGACACTGGATCGGCGAGGCGCGCGAGGCCGCGCCCGCCGCGGAGCCGGCGCGGGTCCACGACCGCGGGAGCCTGCTCGATCTGGTGCGCACCCACCTCGCGGCCGTCCTGGGGTACGACGCGGCCGACATGACGCCGCTGACGTCGTTCAAGGACCTCGGCCTGACGTCGCTCACCGCGGTCGAGCTGTGCGCTGGGCTGTCCTCGGAGCTGGGTCTGGCTCTGCCGGGATCGCTGGTGTTCGACCACCCCACCCCCGATCGGTTCGCGGCGTTCCTGCACGCGAAGCTCACCGGACACGGCGACGCGGAGGGCGCGCCGAGCGTCCCGGCATTTCGTGACGGCGACGCCGACGATCCGATCGCCATCGTCGGGATGGGCTGCCGGTTTCCCGGTGGCGTGTCGTCGCCGGACGCTCTGTGGGAGCTGGTGCGGTCGGGTCGGGACGCCGTGTCCGGGCTGCCGCGCGATCGTGGCTGGGATCTGGACAACCTGTTCGACCCGGACCCGGAGACCTCCGGGCGGACGTACGTCCGGCAGGGCGGATTCCTCGACGACATCGCCGGTTTCGACGCCGGGTTCTTCGGGGTGTCGCCGCGCGAGGCGCTGGCGATGGATCCGCAGCAGCGGCTGCTCCTGGAGACCGCCTGGGAGACGCTGGAGGACGCCGGGATCGAGCCCGGATCGCTGCGCGGCAGCGACACGGGCGTGTTCATCGGCGCCATGGCGGGCGACTACGGCCCGCGGCTCGACACCCCGCACGGCGGGGTCGACGGATATGTGCTCACCGGTACCAGTGGGAGCGTCACGTCGGGCCGGTTGGCGTATTTCCTGGATCTGGAGGGGCCGGCTGTGACGGTGGACACGGCGTGTTCGTCGTCGTTGGTCGCGTTGCATCAGGCTGCCCGGGCGGTGCGGAGCGGGGAGTGCTCCCTGGCGGTGGCTGGTGGTGTGAGCGTGATGTCCTCGCCCGGGGTGTTGGTGGAGTTCTCCCGGCAGCGTGGGCTGTCCGCTGATGGGCGGTGCAAGGCGTTCGCGGAGTCGGCGGATGGGACCGGTTGGGGTGAGGGTGCGGGTCTTGTGGTGCTGGAGCGGTTGTCGGTGGCGCGTGCCCGTGGGCATCGGGTGTTGGCGGTGCTGCGGGGTTCGGCGGTGAACCAGGACGGTGCGTCGAACGGGTTGACGGCTCCGAACGGTCCGTCGCAGCAGCGTGTGATTCGTCTGGCGCTGGCGGATGCGGGGCTGGGCGCGGGTGATGTGGATGTGGTGGAGGCGCATGGTACGGGGACGAGGCTCGGTGATCCGATCGAGGCGCAGGCGTTGCTGGCCACGTATGGGAAGGGGCGTTCGGAGGACCGGCCGTTGTGGCTGGGTTCGCTGAAGTCGAACGTCGGTCACACGATGGCGGCGGCCGGGGTGGGTGGTGTGATCAAGATGGTGGAGGCGCTGCGTCGTGGGGTGCTGCCCGCCACGTTGCATGTGGATGAGCCGACGTCTCATGTGGACTGGAGTGCCGGGGGAGTTCGGCTGCTGACCGAGTCGCGTGAGTGGCGTTCGGAGGGCCGGCCGCGTCGTGCGGGGGTGTCGTCGTTCGGGATCAGCGGCACCAACGCGCATGTGATTTTGGAGCAGGCGCCGCCGGCCGAACAGTCACTGCCGCCGGAGTCCGTCCCGCCGTCGGAGTCCGTCCTGCCGCAGGAGTCCGTCCCGCCGGCGGGGTCCGTCCTGCCGGCGGGGCCGGTGTCTTTCACGGAGCAGGCGGGGCCGGTCGGGTGGGTGTTGTCGGCGCGGAGTGAGGAGGCGCTGCGGGCCCACGCGGGGCGGATCGCCGAGGCCGCCGCTGATACCGGGGTGCCGTTGGAGGACGTGGCGGCGACGCTGGCGGCCCGTACCGCGTTCGAGTGGCGTGGCGTGGTGCTGGGTGCCACGCGTGAGGAGTTGCTGGTGGGGCTGGGTTCCCTCGCGGAGGGTGCTCCTTGCGATGGCGTGGTGACGGGGGTCGCCGGGGCCGGCGGGACGGTGTTGGTGTTTCCGGGGCAGGGTTCGCAGTGGGGTGCGATGGCGCGGGAGTTGTATGCGGGTGCTCCGGTGTTCAGGGCCCGTCTCGAGGAGTGCGCGAAGGCGTTGTCCGCCTTCGTGGAGTGGGATCTGCTGGATGTGCTGCTGAGCGATGACGGTGGTGTGCTGCTGTCGCGGGTGGATGTGGTGCAGCCGGCGTTGTTCGCGGTGATGGTGTCGCTGGCGGCGTTGTGGGAGGCGCACGGGGTGCGCCCGGATGCGGTCGTGGGGCATTCGCAGGGGGAGATCGCTGCCGCGTATGTGGCGGGGGTTCTGTCGCTGGAGGACGCGGCGCGTGTGGTGACGTTGCGCAGTCAGGCGATCCGGGCCTTGGCCGGGCGGGGCGGGATGGTGTCGGTCGGGCTGTCGGTGGACGAGGTGCGGCCGCGTCTGGGGCGGTGGGGCGGCGATGTCGAGATCGCCGCGATCAACGGTCCGACGTCCACGGTCGTCTCCGGCAGCGCGGGGGCTCTCGACGAGCTGCAGGCCGTGTTCGAGGCCGAGAACGTGCGTACCTGGCGTATCCCCGTCGACTACGCCTCGCACTCCTGCCACGTCGACCGACTGCGCGAGAACGTCATGGATCTGCTGGCGCCGATCACCCCGCGAGCCGGTGACCTCCGCTTCTACTCGACCGTCACCGGGCGGCGGATCGACACCACCGAGCTCGACGCGGACTACTGGTTCCGCAATCTCCGCGAAACCGTCGAGTTCGAGGCCGTCACCCGGTTGTTGCTGGCGGACGGCTTCGACACCTTCATCGAATGCAGTCCGCACCCGGTTCTGGTCGCCGGTGTGCAGGAGACCATCGACAGCACGCACACTCCGGCCCGCGCCATCGGGACTCTGCGTCGCCATCACGGTGGCCTGGACAGCTTCCTGCGCTCCACCGGCGAGGCGTTCACCGCCGGCGCCACCACCCAGCACACGCCCGCACGTCCGCACGACGGCCGTCATGCCGACCTGCCGACCTACCCCTTCCAGCGGACGCGGTACTGGCTCGAGCCCGACACGAGCCGACGTGACATCGCCGCCAGCGGGCTGACCGCGGCCGGCCATCCCCTGCTCGGCGCGGTCACCGAGGGGGCGACCAGCCTGGTCCTCACCGGTCGGATCTCCCTGGCCACGCATCCCTGGCTGGCCGACCACCAGGTGGCCGGCACCCTCGTGGTGCCCGGCGCCGCCTTCGCCGAGCTGGCGGTGTACGCCGCCGACCGGGTCGGCGCCGGCAGCATCCGTGAGCTGACCGTGCGGTCCCCGCTCGTCCTGCCCGAGCACGGCGCCGTACGGCTACGGGTGGAGGTGAGCGAGCCGGCCGCCGGTGAGAGCGGGCGTACGGTGCGGATCGACGCCCGGCCGGACATGGGCACGGCCACGTCCTGGACGTGTCACGCGACGGGTGTCCTGGACGCCGAGACGCCGTCCCCGGACTGGGACCTCACGGCCTGGCCCCCCGCCGGGGCACGGCCCGTGGACGTCTCCTACGAGACCCTGGCCGCCCAGGGGTACCACTACGGTGCGGTGTTCCAGGGGCTGCACCGGATGTGGCGCCACAACGACCACGTCTACGCCGAGATCTCCCTCCCCACCGAGCCCGACGCCTTCACCATCCACCCCGCCCTCCTCGACGCCACCCTCCACGCCGCACTCATGAGTCAGGTCCTGCCGAGCGACGGCCGGATACGACTGCCGTACGCATGGGAAGGCGCCACGCTGTACGCCTCCGGCGCCTCCGCGCTGCGCGTGTCAGTGACGACTGCGGGGGACAACGCGATACGGCTGCGCGCGGCGGACGGCGCCGGCATGCCCGTGGCAGAGGTGGCGTCGCTGGCCATGCTTCCGGCCGACCTCGCCGACCTCGGCTCCGCGGCCGTCAGCCGGGACTCCCTGCTGCACCTGGAGTGGACACCCGCGCCGTCGGCGGACGCGGCACCGCCCACCCGGCTCTCGCTGCTCGGCCACGACCCGTTCGGCCTGCGCGCGGCGACGGCGGACGGCGTCGACTGGCGACGGTTCACCGAACTGTCCGCGATACCCGGCGACTCGTCCGACGTGGTCGTATGCATCGAAGGGGATGAGACGGCAGACGTCCCCGGAGCCGCCCGCACGGCGCTGTACCGTGCGCTCGACCTGGTCCAGGCCTGGGTGTCCGACGAACGCTTCGGGGAGGCGCGGCTGGTCGTGGTGACCCGGCGCGCGGTGATGACCGGATCCGGCGAGCCCGTACCGGACCTGTCCACCGCGCCCCTCTGGGGGCTGCTCCGCTCCGCGCAGAGCGAGCATCCCGGCCGGCTGATCCTGGCCGACGTGGACGAGGACGCTCGCTCGTCGGCCGCGCTGCCGTCCGCGCTAGCCGGCGGCGCCACCCAGTTCGCGCTGCGTGACGGACGGGTCGTGGTGCCGAGACTGGCCAGGGCGAGCTCCCAGGACGGCCCACGGGGACCCGCGGGCATGCCGGGGCGGCCGGAGCCCGAGGGCCGGCGCGGGCCGGAGGCGCCGTCACGGTGGGACACCGACGGCACCGTGCTGCTCACCGGAGGTACCGGAACACTCGGCAGGCTGTTCGCCCAGCACCTGGTCACGCAGCACGGGGTGCGGCACCTGCTGCTGGTCTCCCGGCGCGGACCGGACGCCTCGGGAGCCGCGGACCTGGTCGCCGAGCTGTCCGGGCTGGGCGCCGAGGTGACGATCGCCGCGTGCGACGTGGCCGACCGGGGCGCGCTCTCGGCACTGCTCGCGGCAGTCCCGGCGAACCACCCGCTCACCGGCGTGGTGCACGCCGCCGGGACCCTGGACGACGGGCTGATCGCCGGGATGACACCGGAGAAGATCGACGCCGTCCTCACGCCGAAGCTGGACGCGGCGTGGAACCTGCACGACCTGACCAAGGACCTCGGGCTGTCCGCGTTCGTGCTGTTCTCCTCGATCATGGGCACGATCGGCAACGCGGGCCAGGCGAACTACGCCGCCGCGAACGTGTTCCTCGACGCGCTCGCCCAGTACCGCCACGCCACCGGACTTCCGGCGACCTCGCTCGCGTGGGGGTTCTGGAGCGAGCGCAGCGAACTGACCCGCGGCCTGAACGACGCGGACATCGCCCGCATGGCGCGCACTGGGCTGAAGCCGCTTCCGTCGGACGAGGGCGTCGCGCTGTTCGACGCGGCGTTCGCCCGAGGTGAGGCCACCGCTGCACCGGTCGCGCTCGACCTGGACCGGCTGCGTGCGCAGGCCGCGGGGGCGACCCTGCCGGAGGTTCTGCGCGGGCTGGTCCGGGCGCGGCGCGCGGCGACCGCCGTCACGGCGACCGCGTCGACGCTCGCCGACCGGCTGGCCGGCCACACGGCCGAGGACGTCGACCGCGAGCTGCTCGATCTGGTGCGCTCCCACACCGCCACCGTGCTCGGCCACGCCGGCGCCGACTCCGTACAGCCGGCCGTCGCGTTCAGGGAGCTCGGCCTCGACTCGCTGTCCGCGGTGGAACTCCGCAAGCGGCTCAACGAGGTCACCGGACTGCGGCTGTCGGCCACCGTGGCGTTCGACCGGCCGACCCCGTCCGCGCTGGCCGCGTTCCTGCGCGAGGAGCTGCTCGGCGGGAGCACCCAGGCCGTCGCTCCGGCCGCTGCGGCCGCCACGGCGGAGGACGATGATCCGGTCGCCGTCGTCGGGATGGGCTGCCGGTTTCCCGGTGGCGTGTCGTCGCCGGACGCTCTGTGGGAGCTGGTGCGGTCGGGTCGGGACGCCGTGTCCGGGCTGCCGCGCGATCGTGGCTGGGATCTGGAGAACCTGTTCGACCCGGACCCCGGACGGACCGGCAAGAGCTACGTGGACAAGGGCTACTTCCTCGACGACGCGGGGGAGTTCGACGCCGGGTTCTTCGGGGTGTCGCCGCGCGAGGCGCTGGCGATGCACCCGCAGCAGCGACTGCTTCTGGAGACCATGTGGCAGACGCTGGAGGACGCCGGGATCGAGCCCGGATCGCTGCGCGGCAGCGACACGGGCGTGTTCATCGGCGCGATGTCGCAGGACTACGGGCCGCCGATGCACGAGGGGTCCGCGGAGGCCGATGGGCTGCTGCTCACCGGTACCAGTGGGAGCGTCACGTCGGGCCGGTTGGCGTATTTCCTGGATTTGGAGGGGCCGGCGGTGACGGTGGACACGGCGTGTTCGTCGTCGTTGGTCGCGTTGCATCAGGCTGCCCGGGCGGTGCGGAGCGGGGAGTGCTCCCTGGCGGTGGCTGGTGGTGTGAGCGTGATGTCCTCGCCCGGGGTGTTGGTGGAGTTCTCCCGGCAGCGTGGGCTGTCCGCTGATGGGCGGTGCAAGGCGTTCGCGGAGTCGGCGGATGGGACCGGTTGGGGTGAGGGTGCGGGTCTTGTGGTGCTGGAGCGGTTGTCGGTGGCGCGTGCCCGTGGGCATCGGGTGTTGGCGGTGCTGCGGGGTTCGGCGGTGAACCAGGACGGTGCGTCGAACGGGTTGACGGCTCCGAACGGTCCGTCGCAGCAGCGTGTGATTCGTCTGGCGCTGGCGGATGCGGGGCTGGGCGCGGGTGATGTGGATGTGGTGGAGGCGCATGGTACGGGGACGAGGCTCGGTGATCCGATCGAGGCGCAGGCGTTGCTGGCCACGTATGGGAAGGGGCGTTCGGAGGACCGGCCGTTGTGGCTGGGTTCGCTGAAGTCGAACGTCGGTCACACGATGGCGGCGGCCGGGGTGGGTGGTGTGATCAAGATGGTGGAGGCGCTGCGTCGTGGGGTGCTGCCCGCCACGTTGCATGTGGATGAGCCGACGTCTCATGTGGACTGGAGTGCCGGGGGAGTTCGGCTGCTGACCGAGTCGCGTGAGTGGCGTTCGGAGGGCCGGCCGCGTCGTGCGGGGGTGTCGTCGTTCGGGATCAGCGGCACCAACGCGCATGTGATTTTGGAGCAGGCGCCGCCGGCCGAACAGTCACTGCCGCCGGAGTCCGTCCCGCCGTCGGAGTCCGTCCTGCCGCAGGAGTCCGTCCCGCCGGCGGGGTCCGTCCTGCCGGCGGGGCCGGTGTCTTTCACGGAGCAGGCGGGGCCGGTCGGGTGGGTGTTGTCGGCGCGGAGTGAGGAGGCGCTGCGGGCCCACGCGGGGCGGATCGCCGAGGCCGCCGCTGATACCGGGGTGCCGTTGGAGGACGTGGCGGCGACGCTGGCGGCCCGTACCGCGTTCGAGTGGCGTGGCGTGGTGCTGGGTGCCACGCGTGAGGAGTTGCTGGTGGGGCTGGGTTCCCTCGCGGAGGGTGCTCCTTGCGATGGCGTGGTGACGGGGGTCGCCGGGGCCGGCGGGACGGTGTTGGTGTTTCCGGGGCAGGGTTCGCAGTGGGGTGCGATGGCGCGGGAGTTGTATGCGGGTGCTCCGGTGTTCAGGGCCCGTCTCGAGGAGTGCGCGAAGGCGTTGTCCGCCTTCGTGGAGTGGGATCTGCTGGATGTGCTGCTGAGCGATGACGGTGGTGTGCTGCTGTCGCGGGTGGATGTGGTGCAGCCGGCGTTGTTCGCGGTGATGGTGTCGCTGGCGGCGTTGTGGGAGGCGCACGGGGTGCGCCCGGATGCGGTCGTGGGGCATTCGCAGGGGGAGATCGCTGCCGCGTATGTGGCGGGGGTTCTGTCGCTGGAGGACGCGGCGCGTGTGGTGACGTTGCGCAGTCAGGCGATCCGGGCCTTGGCCGGGCGGGGCGGGATGGTGTCGGTCGGGCTGTCGGTGGACGAGGTGCGGCCGCGTCTGGGGCGGTGGGGCGGCGATGTCGAGATCGCCGCGATCAACGGTCCGACGTCCACGGTCGTCTCCGGCAGCGCGGGGGCTCTCGACGAGCTGCAGGCCGTGTTCGAGGCCGAGAACGTGCGTACCTGGCGTATCCCCGTCGACTACGCCTCGCACTCCTGCCACGTCGACCGACTGCGCGAGAACGTCATGGATCTGCTGGCGCCGATCACCCCGCGAGCCGGTGACCTCCGCTTCTACTCGACCGTCACCGGGCGGCGGATCGACACCACCGAGCTCGACGCGGACTACTGGTTCCGCAATCTCCGCGAAACCGTCGAGTTCGAGGCCGTCACCCGGTTGTTGCTGGCGGACGGCTTCGACACCTTCATCGAATGCAGTCCGCACCCGGTTCTGGTCGCCGGTGTGCAGGAGACCATCGACAGCACGCACACTCCGGCCCGCGCCATCGGGACTCTGCGTCGCCATCACGGTGGCCTGGACAGCTTCCTGTGGTCGGCCGGGGATGCCTTCACCGCGGGGGCCGTCGACCGCTGGAACCCGGCGGACCAGAGCCGTGGCGGACATGTCACCCTGCCCTCCTATCCGTTCGAGCGGACGCGGTACTGGCTGACCCCGGACACCGGCCGTCGTGATGTCGGTGCGGTCGGGCTGACCGCGGCCGGCCATCCCCTGCTCGGTGCTGTCGTCGAGGGTGCGGCCGGCACGGTCTTCACCGGCCGGGTGTCCCTGGCCACTCATCCCTGGCTGGCCGACCACCAGGTGGCCGGCACCCTCGTGGTGCCCGGCGCCGCGTTCGTGGAGCTGGCGGTGTACGCCGCCGACCGGGTCGGCGCCGGCAGCATCCGTGAGCTGACCGTGCGGTCCCCGCTCGTCCTGCCCGAGCACGGCGCCGTACGGCTACGGGTGGAGGTGAGCGAGCCGGCCGCCGGTGAGAGCGGGCGTACGGTGCGGATCGACGCCCGGCCGGACATGGGCACGGCCACGTCCTGGACGTGTCACGCGACGGGTGTCCTGGACGCCGAGACGCCGTCCCCGGACTGGGACCTCACGGCCTGGCCCCCCGCCGGGGCACGGCCCGTGGACGTCTCCTACGAGACCCTGGCCGCCCAGGGGTACCACTACGGTGCGGTGTTCCAGGGGCTGCACCGGATGTGGCGCCACAACGACCACGTCTACGCCGAGATCTCCCTCCCCACCGAGCCCGACGCCTTCACCATCCACCCCGCCCTCCTCGACGCCACCCTCCACGCCGCGTGCACCGAGGGCCCCCGGCTGGCGACATCGTGGCGCGGAGTCGCCGTGCACGCGGTCGGCGCGTCCGCCCTGCGGGTGCGGATCGGCCCGGACCGCGCCGGCTCGGTGTCGGTGACGCTGGCCGACACCGTGGGTGATCCGGTCGCCGAGTTCACCGTCGGTACCACGCCCGTCGAACCCGGGGAGCTGCGGGCCGCCGGGGTCGTACAACTCGGCGTGCTCCACCGGGAGGCATGGGTCGACCACCTCGCGAAGTCGTCGCCCCGGAAGGCGAACTGGGCCGTCGTGGGCGAGGATCCGCTCCGCGCCGCGGCGGGGCTGACGGCCGCAGGCGTGTACGCCCGGGCATACCCGGGACTCGACGCCCTGGCCGAAGCCGACGGGGACGCGCCGGACTATCTGCTGCTCACCGTGCCGACGGGCGCGGAGGTCGCCGCCACCGTGCGGGAGACACTGAGCCGGCTGAACGCGGTGCAGTCGGCCGAGAGGCTCGCCACGGCGACCGTGGTGTTCCTGACCACCGCCGCCGTGCCGGCCTTCGACCCTGCCGGCGCCGACCTCGCGGGCGCCGCGGTGTGGGGGCTTGTCCGGTCCGCGCAGGCGGAGAACCCCGGACGGTTCGTCCTCGCCGACGTGGACGCCGACGAGGCGTCCTGGCGTGCGCTGCCGAGGCCCGTCATGTCCGGCGAGCCGCAGATGGCCCTGCGCGAGGGTCGGGTCAGGGTGCCACGGCTCGCCCCGGGCGCACCGGTGGGTACGAGGGAGCGGTTCGCCGGCCACGAGGGCACCGTGCTGATCACAGGCGGGACCACACCCATGGGCGAGCGACTGGCGCGGCACCTCGTCTCCGTGCACGGGGTACGGCATCTGCTGTTCACCGGCGCCGAAGCCCCCGAGCCGACCGCGGAACTCACCGCGCTGGGCGCCGCCGTCACCACCGCGGCGTGCGATCCGGCCGACCGCACGGCGCTGCGGGAGCTGATCGGCCGTCTGCCCGCGGAGCGTCCGCTGACCATGGTCGTGCACATACCGCAGGCTCCGCCGCACGACAGAACCCTGTCTGCGCCACCGTCTCAAGCCCCGGACGCGCTCGCCGAGGTGGTGGGCGCGATGGTCGGTGCCGCGGGAGTCCTCGACCAGGAGATCGGGGAGGCCACCCTCGTCCTGTGCTCGTCGTTCGCCGGAACCGTCGGTGGTGCCGGAACCGCCGCCACGGCCGCGTCAGCGGTCGCGCTGGACGCGCTGGCCCGACGGCGCCGGGCGCGCGGCGCCCCCGCGGTGTCGCTGGCCTGGGGGCCCTGGACGGCGGACGACGCACCGTCCCGTGGCGGGAACGCGGGAGTGGGCGTGCTGGGGGCGCGGGAGGCCGTCGCGCTGTTCGACACCGCCTGCCGCGCGGACGAACCCGTGTGGATCCCGGCCAGGCTGGATCTGGCCGAGCTGACCAGGCAGGCCGAGGCCGGGGAGGCGCTGCCGCCGCTGTTCAGGTCGCTGGTCAAGACCACCGGCAAACGCACGGCGAGCGGAGGCGCGGTCTCGGTCACATCGCTGCGGCAACGGCTCGCGTCGATGGCGGAGGCCGAACAGGACCGGACGCTGTCCGGCCTGATCTCCACACAGATCTCGGCGGTGCTCGGGCTGGAGTCGGCCGACGTGGTGCGGCCGAACCAGATCCTGCTCGACTTCGGCTTCGACTCGCTGTCCATCCTGACCCTGCGGAACCGCCTCGACTCGGCGACCGGTGTGCGTCTGGACACCGCGTCGATGTTCCACCGGTCGACACCGGACGACCTGGTCCAGCACCTCAAGCAGGCACTGCTCGACAACCGATCCGGCAGAGGAGCCGATGATGCCCCCATCGATGACACAGTCTGAGCGCGTCGTGAAACCGACAGGACGTGGCTATCTTCTGCTCGACGCGCATCCGGTCGGATGCTTCCGCAGCGTGGAGCTGATGCGGGCCGAGGTGCCGGTCCCGGAGAAGCCACCGGCGCGGCGGCCCACGGCGCTGGTCATCGGGTCGAGCTCGGGCTACGGTCTGGCGAGCACGATCGCCGGGCTGGTGCGGTACGGCATCGACGGCGTGGGGATCGGCCTCGAACGGCCGGCCGGGCATCGCAGCGCGACCGCCGGGTGGTATCGCACGGTCGCCACCGACGCGATCGCCCGCGAGCTCGGGGCGGACTTCTCGTTCCGCAACGCCGACGCCTTTGCCGACACCACGAAGACCGAGACGCTGGATCTGCTGGCCGAGCGGTTCGGCGGCGTGGACTACCTGATCTACAGCGTCGCCGCGCCCCGGCGCACCGACCCGCGGAGCGGCACGACCTACCAGTCGGTGCTCAAGCCGCTCGGCGCGCCGCACACCACCCGGAACCTGGAGTTCGCCGACGACGGAGCCGCGCAGGTGCGGGAGGTCACGGTCGCCCCGGCGACCGAGGCCGAGGCCGCCGCGACCGTGGGGGTCATGGGCGGCGAGGACTGGTCCCGCTGGATCACGGCGCTGGCCGAGCGCGGGCTGCTGCGGAGCGGCTTCCGCACGGTCGCCCTCACGTACATCGGCTCGCCGCTGACCTCGGCGATCTACCGCGGGGGCACGATCGGCGCCGCCAAGGCCCACCTGGAGTCCACCGCGCGCGCCCTGACCGAGCGGCTGGCCGCGGTGGACGGCCGCGCCTTCACCTCGGTGAACGGCGCCCTGGTCACCCAGGCGCTGACCGCCATCCCGGGCATCCCGCTCTACGTGAGTCTGCTCCGTGGCGTTCTCGGCGACCGTTTCCCGTCCCCCGTGGCGCAGTCGCTCGACCTGTGGCACCAGCTCACCGCGCGCCGGCCCGACGTGGACGACTCCGGCCGCATCCGCCTCGATCGCTGGGAGCTGTCCGAGCCGGTCCAGGCGGCGGTGGCCGAACGCTGGCGGTCGATCACTCCCGAGACCGTCACCGCGCTGGCCGACACCGCGTGGTTCCGGGCCCAGTGCCGTGCCCTGTACGGCTTCGACGTCCCCGGCGTCGACTACACCGTCCCGGTCGCGACCGACCTGCCCTGGCCGGAGTCGTAGACATCGGAGTCCACCCATGGGCATCTCGCTGCTCCTCGGCTGACCACCGCACGGCGGTCAGCCGAGGAGGACGGCTCAGCGGAAGTCGTCGGCGTGGTCGGCGGCCCACTGCGCGAACGTGTGCGCGGGCCTGCCGGTGATCCTGTCGACGATGACCGAGACCGGGGCCGGAACGCCGTCGGCGGCGGCCCACATGCGCAGTAGCGCCTCGGCCACGTTCGACGGCGCCTTCTCGGCGAATTCCTCCCGCGCCTGCTCGACAGAGACCGTCTCCACCCGGATCGGGCGCCCGAGGGCCTCACCGATGTGCTCCACCTGGCGCCGCAGCGTCAGCGACTCGGATCCGTGGACGGTGTAGGCCTGGTGGGAGTGGCCGGGCTCGGTCAGAGCGGTCACGGCGAGCGCGGCCATGTCCTTCTCATGGACGGGTGCGTTCTGCGCTTCCGGGTACGGAAGGCGCACGACGCCCTCCCCGCGGATCGATTCCCCCCACCACCAACGGGCGTTGGTGGCGAACATGCCCGGCCTGATGAACGTCCAGTCCAGCCCCGACCGCTCGATGGCCAGCTCGACCGTCCGGTGCATCCGGGCTATCGGGTTCTGTTCGGAGGTGGCCATCACGACCGACACCGACGACAGCAGGACCACCTGCCGGACGCCGGCGGACTGCGCCGCCGCCACGAATGCCTCGATCTGCTCCGGTTTGGCGTACAGGAACACCTTGTCGGCACCGGCCAGCACCGCGGGCAGGGTCTCGGGGCGCTCCAAGTCGGCCTGGACGACCTCCAGCGTGGACGGAAAGCCGCCCGCTTCCGGGTTTCTGCTGGTGCCCCTGACCTTCTCGCCGACGGCCAGCAGGCCGGCAGCGACATTGCGGCCGACGTTTCCACGTGCGCCGAAGACAACGGTAACCAATGATCCGACCTCCGCGTGGTTGATGGTGCGGGTGGAGCATGCATCGACCGTTCAGGTCTGCGAGCGGACCGGAAGGGCACGTTCCGCGACCTCGGGGTCCGCTCGTCGGCCCCCCGCCCGGCGACCGAGGCTCGCACGGGTCACCGAAAAAAACAAACTGCGTACGTCGTACCTTCTTTTGCTATCCTGCATCCGTGGGGCTTACACGTGGACCGTCGAACACGCCTTGTTCCACGTGCAGTTGATGCTGCCTTGAGCAGGCCGAGTGGGTCGCCCGCGAGGGCATGCACAGAGGGGAATTCAGGTGAACAAGACGTATCCGCCGCCCAGCGCGGCGATCGACCCCGACCCGAGCAGGTCCTGGTTATGGCGAGCGTGGCCGCTGGTCCGGGCACACCGGTGGATGTTCAGCGCGGCCCTGGTGATGTCCGGGGCCAGCATGCTGGTGGTCGTACAGGTGCCGAGGCTGATCCAGGACGCGGTGGACAACTCGATCGTGTCGGACAGGGTGCCGCTGTCGCACTACATGTGGTGGCTGGTCGGGATGTCGGTGATCATGCTGGTCGTCGGCTACCTGTCCAAGCAACTGCTCTTCCGCGCCGCGGCCAGGATCGAGTACGACCTGCGCAACATCGTGTACGAGCACCTGACCGCCATGTCGTTCCCGTTCTACGACCGGATGCAGAGCGGGCAGCTCATCTCCCGTGCCAACTCCGACATCCGCGCGGTGCAGATGTATCTGGCGTTCGCGCCGTACCTGCTGGTGCAGTCCGGTATCTCGCTGGTGTCGTTCGCGTACATGCTGGCGATCGACGTGCCGCTGGCCATCCTGGCCATGCTGCCGATGCCGCTGATGTTCGTGGCGAGCCGGCGCATGCAACGGTCCCTGTTCCCGGTGTCCTGGCTGATCCAGGCCCGGCTGGCCGATGTCGCGACCGTGGTGGACGAGAACGTCAACGGCGTGCGCGTGGTCAAGTCGTTCGCGGCCGAGCGGAGCCAGCTCGCCTCGCTGCAGAAGGCCGCGACGAGCGTCGCCTGGGCGAACGTGAAGGACGCCGATCTGCGCGCGCGGTGGACGCCCCTGGTGCAGAACCTGCCCCGCGTCGGCATGGCGATCGTGCTGCTGTACGGCGGATACCTGGTCATTCACGGCGAGCTGGGCGTCGGCGCGATCCTGGCCTTCAACGCCTATCTCCTGATGCTCCAGGTTCCGTTCCAGGTGATCGGCAACCTGATCATGCTGGGGCAGCGGTCGTCGGCCGCGGCCAAGCGGCTGTACGAGGTGCTGGACGAGAAGCCGGAGATCGCGGACGCCCCCGACGCGCGGGAGATCACCGGGCCGCGCGGTGACGTCCGGTTCGACGATGTCACCTTCGGCTACGGCGACGGCCTCGACGTGCTGAAGGGGTTCTCGCTGCAGCTCCGCCCCGGCGAGACCGTGGCGCTGGTCGGCCGGACCGGCACCGGAAAGTCCACCGCGGCCAGACTGCTGCCGCGTTTCTACGACGTGCGCGCCGGCTCCGTCAGCGTGGACGGGCACGATGTGCGGGACCTGACCCTGCGCAGCCTGCGGGACACCGTCGGCGTCGTACTGGACGAGCCGTTCCTGTTCTCGGCGTCGGTCCGCGACAACATCGCCTACGGGCGGCCGGACGCGGACTTCACCGACATCGAGCGGGTGGCCCGGCTGGCCGGGGCCCACGAGTTCATCACCGAACTGTCCGAGGGCTACGACACCGTCATCGGCGAACGCGGCTACACGCTGTCCGGCGGGCAGCGGCAGCGCATCGCGATCGCCCGGACGCTGCTGCTGAATCCGCCGGTGCTGGTGCTCGACGACGCCACCAGCGCCATCGACGTCCAGGTGGAGCAGGAGATCCACGCCGGGCTGCGGTCCCTGTTCGCCGGCCGGACGACGCTGATCGTCGCGCACCGGCTGTCCACGATCAGCCTGGCCGACCGCGTGGTGCTGCTGGACGGCGGCCGGATCGTCGCGGACGGCACGCACAAGGAGCTGCTCGCGAGCACGCCGCTGTACGCGGAAGTGCTGGCGCAGGCGGACGAGACCATCGAGGAACTGGGGAGTGTGGGCCGATGACGTCTCCCACGGGAGGTGGCGCCGCGTTCAACGGAGGCGGCAGGGCCACCGCGCCAGGTCTGCCCTTCGCCGGAGTGCCGCCGGAGATGCAGGCGAGCGTCGACACGTTGCTGAAGACCGAGCCGGAACATCCCGAGCCCGAGGTCGTGTTCGAGCACGGCCGGCCCGATCCCGACGGCGCCGAGCTGAGTCTGCGGCGGCTGATCCGCCCGTACTGGCCGATCGCGCTGCTGGGCGGCGTGTTCGTGGCCCTGGAGGCGCTGACGCTCCAGGCCGGTCCGAAGCTGACCCAGATCGGCATCGACGACGGCATCACGGCGAAGGACTCCGGCACGCTGGTGCTGGTCGCGATCGCGTACCTGGTCAGTCTGGTGGTCACCGGTGCCGCGCAGGCCGCGCGGGTCAAGGTGACCGGGCGGATCGCCGCGTGGGTGATGAACGACCTGCGGGTACGGGTCTTCACCCAGTTGCAGCGGCTCTCGCTGAACTTCTACACCGGCGAGAAGTCCGGCGTGATCATGACCCGGATGACCAGCGACATCGAGAACCTCCAGGCGTTGCTGCAGGACGGTCTGGCACAGCTCGCCGTCCAGGGCCTGACCATGGTCGTTGTCACGGTGGTGCTGTTCACCTTCGACGTGCGGCTGGCGCTGATCACCGTCGTACTGGTCGTGCCCGTCCTGACCGCGCTGTCCGTGTGGTTCCACCGGGCGTCCGGCAAGGGCTACGTGCGGGTGCGGGACACCATCGCCGCCGTCATCGCCGATCTCTCCGAGAGCCTGCAGGGAGTGCGCATCGTAACGGCGCACAACCGGCAGCAGCACAACATCGAGCAACACCGACAGGTCACGGGCACGTACTACGACGCCAATGTCCGCACCGGACGGATCAACTCGATCTACACGCCGAGCACCCAGGTCATCGGTGTCGTTGGGCAGCTCGCTCTGCTGGCCATCGGCGCCGGCATGGTCGCCGACGGGGAGCTGACCATCGGCGAGCTGGTGACGTTCCTGCTCTCCCTGGGCGCCTTCTTCCAGCCCATCCAGCAACTGGTGCAGCTCTACAACACGTACCAGCAGGGGCAGTCGTCGATCGTGAAGCTCAGGGAGCTCCTGAGCACGCGGGCGGAGGTCGAGGAGGCTCCCGGAGCCGTCGACCTGCCGAAGGTCGAGGGCGAGATCGTCTTCGAAGACGTCACGTTCGGCTATGTTCCCGACCGGCCGGTGATCTCCGAGGTGTCGCTGGACATCCGGGCCGGTGAGACCGTGGCGTTCGTCGGCCCCACCGGTGCCGGCAAGTCCACCCTCGCGAAACTGGTCACCCGGTTCTACGACCCGACGTCCGGCCGGATCCTCATCGACGGGCGCGACCTCCGGGACGTGCGGATAGAGTCCCTCCGGCGGCAGATCGGCGTCGTTCCGCAGGAACCCTTCCTGTTCGCCGGGCCGCTCCGGGACAACATCCGTTTCGCCGTCCCGGACGCCTCCGACGGCCGGGTGCGGGAGGCGCTGCGGGTGGTCGGCCTGGTCGACGTGGTCGAGCGGCTGCCCGACGGCCTCGACACCGTCGTCCAGGAGCGGGGCCAGTCGCTGTCCTCCGGCGAACGGCAACTCGTCGCCCTGGCACGGGCCTTCCTGGCCCAGCCCCGGGTGCTGGTCCTGGACGAGGCCACGTCCAACCTGGACCTCCAGTCCGAGACCAAGATCGAGCAGGCCCTGGACGTGCTGCTGGAGGGCCGAACCGCGATCCTGATCGCACACCGGCTCTCCACCGCGATGAAGGCCGACCGCATCGTCGTCGTCGACGAGGGCCGCATCGTCGAGGTCGGTGCGCACGACCAGCTCCTCGCCGCCGACGGCAAGTACACCCAGATGTACGCCGTCTGGACCAATCAGGCCGCCGAGGCCCACTGAGAGGAACCTCGCGCGTCCCGCTCCCGGCCGCGGAGCGGGACGCGAGCGTCCGGGCTACGGGCACGAAGACATGTGAAGTGACCCATCAGGTCCCGACACTTCCGTTTCATGCCGCGAGGTCCAGTCGTTGACGCTGGCGGAGCCTGGGGCGCGCCCGGCGAGTGGGGTCGCGTTCGTCGGGCGTGCGGGCGAGGATCGCCCTCGTTCTTCCGCCCGTCACGGATTCGTTCTTCATTTGAGGCCGCTGAGCATGACGCCGCGGATGTAGTGCTTCTGCAGCAGCAGGAAGAGGATCAGGACCGGCAGGATGCTCAGGGCGAGGCCCGCCATGACGATGGGCATCGTGCGGGTCGGGTCGACGTAGTCCTGGAGGAGCTGGATGCCGACGGGCAGGGTCATCACGTCCGGGTTGGCGGTCGACACGAGCAGCGCCCAGATGTACTCGTTCCAGGCGTCGACGAAGGTCAGCAGCCCGAGCGTCACCAGGACCGGCTTGGTCTGCGGCACCACGATCCGCCACCACACGGCGAACTCGCCGGCCCCGTCGATGCGCGCGGCCTCGAGGACCTCGTCCGGGATCGACACCATGAACTGGCGTGTCAGGAAGATCCCGAAGCCGTTGACGAGGAACGGCACGACGAGCGCCGCGATGCTGACGGTCAGGCCCGCGCCGCCGCGCCCGAACAGGTCGTTGCCGCCCGCCAGCGGCCAGTGCACCAGGATCAGGAAGTGCGGGATGAAGAAGAGGAACGGGGGGAACATCATCGTCGACAGCACCAGGCGGAAGATGAAGTTCCGGCCGGGGAAGCGGAGTTTGGCGAGCGCGTAGCCGGCGAGTGACGACGTGAGCAGCACCGATCCGGTGATCAGGGCGGTGGCGATGACGCTGTTGCGGAAGAGCACCGGCAGATCGAGCTGGGCGACCGCCGCCCGGTAGTTGGACAGGTCGAACGCCTCGGGCAGGAACCGGTACGGCAGCGTGCCGGACTCGCCGGGCCCCTTGAAGGACGTCATCACCATGTCGAGGAACGGCACCACCGTGAGCACGGCGCCGGTCACGACCACCAGGTACGAGAACCACGGGAAACGGCGGCGGTTCATGCGTCCTCCCCCTTGCGCCGGAAGATCCACAACTGCACCAGGGTGACCACGAGGACCACCACGAACAGCACGAAGGCGGCGGCGCTCGCCGTGCCCCAGTCGCCGTACGAGAAGGCCTGCCGGTACATCTCCAGCGCGGCCACATTGGTCGCGTCACCCGGCCCGCCCTTGGTCATCACGATGATCAGCGCGAACGACTGCAGGCCGGTGAGGAACTGGGTGATGCACACGAACAGCAGGGACGGCCGCAGCAGCGGCAGTGTGATCTTCCAGAAGACGGTGCCGGGCCCGGCGCCGTCGAGCGCGGCGGCCTCGTAGTACGACTCGGGGATGGACTTCAGCCCGGCGGTCAGGATGAGGATCGCCGAGCCGACCGACGCCCAGGCCTGTACGACCACGACCGAGGGCAGCGCGGTGTCCGGGTCCTGGAGGAACGCCACCGAGCCGAGACCGAGGGCGTTGAGGACGCCGTTGACGAGGCCGCCCGGCTCGTACATGTACTTCCATACGTTGCCGACGGCGACGACGGTCGTGACGATCGGCAGGAAGTACAGGGTGCGCCACAGTCCCTGGAACCGCAGGTTGTCGATGCAGGTGGCCACGAGCACGGAGCCGGCGAGCGCGAGGGCCACGGTGCCCAGGGCGAACAGCAGCGTATTGGTGAGGATCGGCGTCAGGAACGTCGATCCGTCCGCGAAGAGGCCGGTGAAGTTGTCCAGGCCGACCGGATCGATGTCGCCGAGGTCGAACCCGGCCCAGCGGGACGTCGACAGCAGCAGCGCGAAGCCGAGCGGCAGGATCAGGAAGACCGCGAAGAACAGCAACGCCGGGGCCAGGAAGAGATAGGCGACGACGGCCTGGTGGCGCCGGCGCCGGGTCTGGGCGCGGCCGTTGACGGCGGGCCCGGCGGACCGCGGGCCGTGCGCCCGCTCAGTCGTCTCCGGGGTCAACGTGTTCACCATGAGCGCGACACCTCCTGATCGACCTGACGGCGGATGGTGCGCAGCGCCTCGTCGACCGACTGCTGACCGGTCCACAACGCCTCGATGTTCTTGCGCAGCAGCGACTTGGCCTGCTGCGCGCCCGGCACGTTCGGCTCCGGCACCGCGTACGCCAGCGCGTCCAGGAACGGGCGCAGGTTCGGATCGCCGCCTTCGCTCAGGAGCGTCCGCATGTCGTCGGCGCGGCCGGTCAGGGAGCCGACCGACACCTGTAGGGAGCTCATCCGGGTCGCTGTCGCGCCCTTCTCGGCGCTCTTCGCGCTCACCTTCTCGGTGTTCAGCCAGCGCAGGAACTCCCAGGCCTCGCGCGGGTGGTCACTGGCCGTGTTGACTCCCAGCATGAAGCCGGTGGAGAGCGTGGCGCGCTTGTCGTCCGCCTCGGGGACGGGCACGGGCGCGACGCCGACATCGCGGTAGTCCTTGCCCATCTGGGCCTTCAGGCTCGCGGTCCACCAGCCGGCGCTGACCACCATGGCCACCTGCCCGGACTGGAACGCCTTGTAGACGTTGACGCCGGGGGCGCTCGCGCCTTTGACGACGAGGCGGTGCTCCAGATCGAGCACGGCCCGGCCGGCCGGTGAGTCGATGGCGGTGCTCCTGCCGTCCGCGGAGACGAACCTTCCGCCGGCGGCGTTGAGCAGTGCGAGGGTCTGGCCGACGGTGGTGGAGTCGTCGTAGGTCGAAAGCCCGAACCCCTGGACCAGTGTGTTGCCGTACCGGTCCCGCGCGGCGGTGCGGTAGGCCGTCTCCTCCAGCTCCCGCCAGGTGCGCGGAGGGCCGGAGATGCCGGCCTCGCGCAGCAGCCGCTTGTTGTAGTAGAGGGCGTACGTCTGCACCTCGGTGGGGTAGCCGTACACCTCGCCTCCCACCGACGAGGCGCCGACCGCGGCCGTGCCGTAGCCGCGCGTGATCTCCTCGGCGTGCTCGGACGGAGCGGGCCGCAGGACGCCGGCCCGGACGAGCTGGCCGTTCCACAGGCAGTACGGGTGGATGATGTCGGCGCCCTGGCCCGCGGCCTGCCGGACCATGAACGTGGTCAGCAGGTCCGTGAACTCGACGGCCTTCGTCCGCACCTTGACCCGGTCGTGCGTGGCGTTCCACTCGTCGACCGGGCCCCGCAGGGCCTTCTTGAGCTCCCCGCTCGCGTAGTGGGAGAGCAGGGTGAGGACGATCGGGTCCCCGGGCCGCCCGGTGCCCTGGTGCGGCGCGGCGCATCCAAAAGCTCCGGAGGCGAGCAGCGCCGAGGGGAGCGCCAGCGCGAAGTGACGGCGGCTCAGGCCGCCGGTGCGGTGTGACGGCGTCATCCGGCGGCCTCCCGGCGCAGCACGCGGAACACCCGGGTCGTGGTGAAACCGCTCCTGCGGTACAGGTGGCCCGCCGGGGACTGTTCGCCGGTCCACAGGAACCACGCGGAGTGCGCGCGGCGCGCCCGCATCCGCTCCAGGACCAGGTGGAGCAGGACCTTGCCGAGTCCGGTGCCGCGCATCTCCTCCAGCACGCCGAACGGCCCGAACCGCTCGTCCACGGCATCGAACGTGCCGTGCATCGCCCAGCCGACCAGGCGACCCGTTGGGTCCCGGGCGACGACGATCCGGTCGAGCGGTGTGCCCGCGGCCAGACACTGCCGGATCGTGCACGCCCAGTCCGGGCCGAAGTGGTTCCCGGCGAGCGCGATCAGGTCCACCAGGTCGTCGTCGCACGGGGTGGCGAACCGGTAGCCCCGCGCTGTCAGTTCGTCCGAGCGGCGCGCGACGTCCTCCGGGACGCGATAGCCGACCAGGCCGCGGTGCATGGCCGCCGCCTCGTACAGAGTGCGAAAGCCCAGGGACTCAAGGAGCCCGGCGGCTTCCGGGTACGCCTCGGCGTCCAGGCCGGGGAGGACGTAGTTCGGGGTGTATGAGGAGAAGTCCACCCGGGTGCGGCCGTGGCGGTGCAGCCAGTCGAGGGCGTCGGTCAGCAGCCGGCGGCCGAGGCCGTGCCCGCGGGCGGCCGGGTCGACGAAGAAGAACGGGATCCAGCCCTGCTCCGGCTCCAGGTCGGTGCCGGTCATCGGCGTCAGACGGCGCACCGCGTAGGCCGCGCCGACGACACGGTCGCCGTCGACGGCGACCCGAAGCCCCTCCGGATCGAAATTGGCGTCGAGCAGCACCAGGGAGCGGAAGCGGTCCGGGGTGATGGAGTCGGCAGGCGCACTCCGGCGCCATACCTCCACCAACTGCGGGCCGTCGCCCGCGCGAAAGCCGCGAATCCCGGCCCGGGATGTCGTCGTGCGATCGGTCATCGACGGGGTTGTCCTTCCAAACGCAGGTCATGGACGGTGTCGAACGTGGCCCGCGGCGCTGCCTCGGCCTGGTGCGGGGTGCGCCGCGTCACGGCGATCAGGACGCGGTCCACGATGGCGAGTTGGGCGATGCGGACGGAAATCGCGCCCTGGCGCAGTCCCGTTTCGCGTACCACCGTGCCGAGGGCGGCGTCCGCGGCGTCGGCGTCGGCGACGGGGCAGGGCGCGGCGTCGGTGAGGGCAGCGGTTATCGCGCGGCGGGGGCGGTGGGCCGGGCCGAGGGCCCTGACGGTCTCGGGCGTGGTTCCCGAGTGGGACACCCCGACGCAGACGTCGTACACGTCGCTGTCGCTGTCGCCGACCAGCCTGGGCGCGGCCGGGCGCAGGTCGGGGAGGGCGCCGGTGCGGTCGGTCACCAGTCCGAGCCGGTCGGGCCCGGCAAGTCCGGGCGACGCGTGCGGTCGTGCGATCCCGGGTGTCACCGCGACGCGGTCGTCCGTGCTCATCCTTTGCCCCCCGTCTGCCGACGACATCTCGAAGCGGCTGTCGGAAATTTAGTTGAATGTCCTGGAATTACGCAATGATTCACCCATAGTTCGTGCCGAGGGCGGCCGAGGAAAGCGCACCGGCCAAGCCCCGGCCGGCCATCTCGCACACCGCGTACCGGCTCATGTGCTCGAGGTTCGGTGTCACAGCCCCGACGTAGGATCGGACGCATTTCCCGAACCCGGAGCAGGAGCCTGAACCGCAGTGGCAGAGAAGCGAGTTGTGATCGTGACCGGTGGAGGTACGGGCATTGGGGAAGCCACCGCCCGGCTGCTGCGTGAGGGTGGGCACCACGTGGTCATCTCCGGGCGGCGGGCCGAACCGCTGCGGCGGCTCGAACGGGAGACCGGGGCACTGGCCTGTCCGTCCGACGTGGGTGATCCCGATGCTGCCGACGGTCTCGTCCGCACGGCCCTGGCCGCCTATGGGCGACTCGACGGGCTCGTGCTCAACGCGGGCATCGGGCGCGGCGGAGCTGTCGGGGACGTGTCGTTGGAGGACTGGCACGACGTGATGCGCACCAACGTCACCGGTCCGCTGCTGCTCCTGCGCGCGGCGATCCCACACTTGCTGGACACGAAAGGGGCGGTGGTCGCGGTTGCCTCGGTGTCCGCGCTGCGCAACGGCGCGAGCAACGTCCCGTACGCCACGTCCAAGGCAGCCCTGCTGCAACTCTGCCGTTCCGTCGCCGTCGACTACGGGCGGCAGGGAGTGCGTGCCAACATCGTGTGTCCCAGCTGGGTGCGCAGCGAGATGGCCGACCGGCGCATGGCGCGCTTCGCCGAGGAAGCGGACCTGAAGGACGGCAGTGTGGAGTCCGCCTACGAGGAGGCGACCAGGTTCCTGCCCCTGGGCCGGCCGGGCGAACCGCGTGAAATCGCGGAGGCGATCAGCTGGCTGCTCTCCCCGGCGGCCTCGTACGTCAATGGCTCAGTGCTCACCCTTGACGGTGGGGCGACGGCCCTTGATCCGGGGACCCTCGCGTTCGACTTCCATGTCGCACCACGCGGCGACGCGGAACTCTGACCTTCCCGGGAGGAGGACCGTCGCGTCGTCGGGGCGGGGCTCTCCCTGGGGCGCCGATGCTCTGCGTCGCCTTGCGGATGCGTCGGGCGCATACTGAAAAAAAGCCTACGAGATCGGAGGGCGCCATGATCGTCCTGGGCGTCATTCTTCTGGTCATCGGCCTGCTGACGGGCATATCGATCCTGTGGACCATCGGTGTCGTGCTCGTCGTGATCGGCCTCATTCTCTGGATTCTGGGCGCCGTCGGGCATGCGGTGGGCGGCAGGCGTCACTACTGGTAGAGGCACCCTTCTCCGGCTCCCGGCGCACGCGGCCGTCGGCGCGTCCAGCACTGTCTGTTCGGTCTGGGTCTGTTCGGTCTGGCCGTGCACGGTGCCGCCTGGCTGCCAGGTAGCGCGCCGCCTCGTGCGTATCACCTGTCACGTCACGTGGCACCGGTGCGTCCTCGACCCTGCCGGGCGTGGGCTGCGGGCGCCGCGCCCGCAGCCCTGGAGCGGCCCGCACGCACCCGTCGGCAGCGTGCGTCCCCGGCACGTGCGCCCGACTGGCTCGCCCAAGGTGCGCGGCGCCCGATAGCGATCAGACTTGAATTCATGGCAGAAGAGCGTCGGCCGCGCGCCGGGAAATCCTCGACGAATGCCGCTCGCCGCACGCCGTCCGTGCGTGGAGCGGAAGGCGCCGCCCGTGCTGCCAGCCGGAGCCTGGAGGGGCTGATCGGCCATCCCACGGAGGGCGTCTCGGCGGTGAGGCGTGCCGACGACGGCTGGTGCGTCGTCGTGGACGTCCTTGAGCTGGCCCGGATTCCGGACACAACGAGCCTTCTCGCCTCGTACGAGGTGCAGCTCGATCAGGACGGCGAACTCATGGAGTACCGCAGGGTCCGCCGCTATCGGCGGGGGTCCGCCGACGAGTGATCCAGGTTTGCCCGACAACCGGAAGGACGCCCCATGCCCCCGACCACCTACTCCGACGAGGTAGTGGCGTGTCCGCCGCGCGCCGGCACGTTGTACGACGTGCTGGAACTCATCCTCGATCGGGGCATGGTGATCGATGTGTTCGTCCGGGTCTCCCTGGTCGGCATCGAGATCCTCAAGATAGACGCGCGCATCGTCGTGGCGAGTGTGGACACCTACCTGCGCTTCGCGGAAGCGTGCAACCGGCTCGACCTGGAGCGTGACTCCGGGAGCACCACCGTTCCGGAGCTGATCGGGGGAGGTGCCGTCAAGTCCATGGGCAAGCGCAAGGTCCGCAAGGCCGCGGAGTCCGTGGGTGACACCGTGCGCAAGGCGGTCGGGGGCGGCCGTGACGAGGACGAAGAGCCCGACGAGGACGAGGAAGAGCAGCAGGAGGAACGGCCGAGGAAGCGGCGCGCTCCTGCCCGCAGCGGCGCGAGCCGACGACGACCCGTGGAGGCATGAGTCGTGACAGCCGAAGGTGTGTACGTCTACGCGATCGTCCGGGCGGGAAGACCGCTGCCTACGGGCGCCGGAGGCGTGGGCAGCCCGGCTGCCCCGCTGCGGACGATCCGGCAGGGGCGCCTCGCCGCCGTCGTCAGTGAGGCTCCCCCGAAACTGCGCGCCAGACGGCGCGATCTGCTGGCTCACCAGGAACTGTTGCTGCGCCTTTCGGCCGAGGGCCCGGTACTGCCCATGCGGTTCGGGATGGTCGCACCGGACGAGGAGACGGTGCGCGGCCGGCTGGCAGCCGACGAGGCGGACCACGTCGCGGCACTGGAGCGGCTCTCCGACGGGGTCGAGATCAACGTCAAGGCGCTCCCGGCACAGAACGCACTGGCCGACCTCGTCGCCGAGGACAAGAAGGTCCGGCGGCTGCGGGACGAAGCGCGTCGACGTCCCGGTTACGAAGCCAGCCTCCGACTGGGCGAAGCCGTGACGACAGCACTGCAGAGCAGGGCCGCCGAAGCCGGGCGGCGAATTCTCCGCGAGCTCACCCCCCTGGCCCGTGCGGTGGCCCCGGGGCCGGACGTCCAGGGATGCGTGCTCAACGTGTCGTTCCTCGTCAGCCGCGGCGACAGCGACGACTTCCACAGGGTGGCGGAACGATTCGCCGACCGGCACCGCACACACGTCGAGCTGCGCCTCGCGGGCCCGCTGCCCTGTTACAGCTTCGTCTCCGCTGAAGCCCCTCACGCTCGTACGGCCGGAGTCTGACATGGGACTGCTCACCGGCCTGCTCACGTTCCCCGTCGCACCGGTCCGCGGGGTGATCTGGGTGGCGGAGAAGCTCAACGAGGCAGCCGAGCGCGAGCTGCACGACCCGGGGGTGCTCCGCGCCCAGCTGGCGGTGCTGAACCAGGAGCTCGAAGACGGAGACATCAGCCTGGAGGAGTTCGAACGGGAAGAGGAACGGCTGCTCGACCGGCTGCACGCCGCACAGGTCGGCTCCGCGCGGAACGATCGAAGGTGACGACTCATGGATGACACGGCCAAGGTGACGCTCGCTGCCGCTGTCGTGGGCGGCTATGTGCTGGGACGGACGAAGAAGGGCCGGATGGCTCTGTCCATCGCGACCTATCTGGCGGGCCGACGATTCGGCCTCGAACCTCGTCAGCTCGCCACGGAAGGGATGCGCAGGCTGGGCGAGATGCCGCAGTTCGCGCAGTTGCAGGAGCAGTTGAGGGGGGAGGTTCTCGACGCGGGTCGTAAGGCGGTGACCGCCGCCGCCGACCGGGGCATGAGCTCGCTGGCCGATGCCCTCAGCGACCGTACGGCCCGGCTCGGCAAGAAGGGGGAGGAGGAAGAGGGCGAGGAGGAAGAGGGCGAGGAGGAGTACGCGCCGGACGAGGAAGGCGCGGAGGGCGAGGAGGAAGAAGAGGAGGAAGAGGAGGAGCCGGAAGAGGAAGAGCCGGAAGAGGAAGAGGAAGAGCCGGAGGCCGCGTACGAGGAGGAAGAGGAAGAGGAAGAGGAGGAGGAACAGCCGGAAGGCGAATACGAGGAGGAGGAAGAGGAGGAGGAAGAGGAGGAAGAGCCCGAGGGCGAGGAAGAAGAGGAAGAGGAAGAGGAAGAGGAAGAGGAAGAAGAGGAGCCGGAGCCGGAGGAGACGCGGCCCAGGCGACCCCGCAGCGCTCGGCAATCGGCTCGGTCCCGCAAGGCACGGGGACCAGAGGCACGCGAGAAGGCCGCTCCCGCGGGTGAAGAGAAGCCTCGGACGGCCAAGAAGGCCGCGGCGCGAAAGGCTGCACCGGCAAAGAAGACGCCGGCGAAGAAGGCGGCGGCCAAGAAGACGGCTCCCGCCAAGAAGTCCGCGCCTGGTAAGACGGCCGCGAAGAAGGCGGCGGCGAAGAAGTCCGCTCCCGCCAAGAAGTCCGCGCCTGGTAAGACGGCCGCGAAGAAGGCGGCGGCGAAGAAGTCCGCTCCCGCCAAGAAGTCCGCGCCTGGTAAGACGGCCGCGAAGAAGGCGGCGGCGAAGAAGACGGCTCCCGCCAAGAAGTCCGCGGCGAAGAAGTCCGCGGCGAAGAAAACCGCTCCGGCCAAGAAGTCCGCGGCCAGGAAGACGACGTCGTCGAAGCGAGCAGCGTCCAAGCGCGCCGATCGTCGGAGGTAGTCAGCCATGACCAAGACGGAGAGAGACCAGCCCGCAGAGGAAGCGTCAGGCGCGGACCGGCTGCGCGAAGAGCTGTCCAACTTCCTCGGCGCACAGGTGGAGAAACTCGCCGAAAAGGCGGGCGACAAACTGAGTGACGTCACGGGGCAGCTCACCGATGTGGCCGAGGGTGGTGGTGGGTTGCCCGCCATCGGCTCCCGCATCCTCCAGGGCGACTCCCCGCTGAAGGCATTCGTCAGCGAGAAGGCCAAGGGCCTCAAGGACAACGTTCTGGGCAAGGCCAAGGAAGCCCTGGGCGGAGGAAAAGGGAAACGCAAGGCCAGCGGCGGCAAGGTCATGAACATCATCGAGGTTCTCGATGTGGGAGTGCCTCTGCGCGCCGCCTACGACCACTGGACGCAGTACGACAAGTTCAGCAGCTTCGCCAAGGGCGTTCGTGACGTCTCGAAGACCGATGAGGTCGGGAGTAACTGGAAGGTCAAGGTCGGCCCTTCCTCACGCAGTTACAAAGCGACGGTCCAGGAACAGATCCCCGACGACCGCATCGTCTGGACCTCAGAGGGAGCCAAGGGCACCACCCGTGGTGCGGTCAGCTTCCATGAGCTGGCCCCCACCCTGACCCGGATCGTCCTGGTCGTGGAGTACTACCCGTCCGGGTTCTTCGAGAAGACGGGCAACCTGTGGCGGGCCCAAGGGCGCCGCCTGCGACTGGACTTCAAGCATTTCCAGCGGTACGTCTCCCTCACTCAGGAAGAGCCCGAAGGCTGGCGCGGTGAGATCCGTGACGGTGAAGTCGTCGTGTCCCACGAGGACGCCGTGGAAGAAGAAGAGGCCGCTGAGCAGGAGGAATCCGAGGGCGAGGAGCCCGAGGAGGAGGGCGAGGGCGAGGCCGAGGGCGAGGCCGAGGACGATGCCGACTACGAATACGAGGACGAGGACGAGGACGAGGGCGAAGGCGCCGCGGAGGAGGCGGACGAGTACGAGGACGAAGACGAGGAGGGGGCGGAGGACGAGGAAGGCGCATACGAGGACGAGGACGAAGACGCGGTGGAGGACGAGGAGGGTGAGGAGGACGAGGAGGACGAGGACGTAGCCCCGTCGAGGAAGCAGAGACGGCAGAGGCGAGGCCGTGGCTGACGTCGATTTCCGGCAGGGGGCCTACCCGGTCTCCGGCCCGGGGACCACCAACCTTGCCGACATCCTCGAACGCGTTCTCGACAAGGGGATCGTGATCGCGGGTGATATCAAGATCGACCTCCTCGACATCGAGCTGCTCACCATCCGGCTCCGTCTGTTCGTGGCGTCCGTGGACACCGCGAAGAAGGCCGGCATCGACTGGTGGGAAACCGATCCGGCGCTCAGTTCCCGCGCGGCCCGTAGCGCGTTACAGGACGAGAACCGTGAACTGCGGGAGCGTCTGAAGGCGCTCGAATCCCGGACGGACGACGAATCGGCCCCAGCGGCGGCCAAGGAGGACCGAGGCACATGACGGAGCGCGGCCCTGAGCCTTCGGACGCCAAGGCCACCTACGTGTTCGCTGTCTGCCGGAACCCGGATCCGGCCGTCGTCGCCGGCCTGCCGGGTGTCACCGACGAGGCGGCTGTGGGCACACTGCCGCTCGGGACCCTGACGGCGATCGTCCAGCCCGTCCGAGCGGGTGACTTCACCGACGAAGCCTGGCAGGCACGCCTGTCCGACCAGCGGGAACTGGAGCGATACGCGCGCGCCCACCACGAAGTCGTCGCCGCGGCCGCCGCCTGCTGCCCCACGGTTCCCCTGCCGATGGCCACGCTCTACCACGGTGAGGAAAGGGCGCGGGAGGCCCTGGCCCGTGAGGCGGACCGGTTCCACGCGGCGCTCGGGCGCATCGCGCACCACGCCGAGTGGGGCGTGAAGGTGTACGCGCCGGCCTGCCCGCCAAACGACACGGACCGGACTCCGAACCGCCGTACGACTCCGGCTGACCGCTCGCGCCCCGCGCCCGGCGCCGGCCTCGCCTACCTGGACCGCAAGCGGGGCCTGCAAGAGCGCCGTGAGCGGCGTCAGGACGAGGCGCTACGGACCGCGGAAGCGGTGGACGCCGAGGTCCGTGGCCTCGCCACCGCGTCCCGCAGGCTGCGACCGCACGGGCCCCAGGCCGCCGGGGACCGGCGGGTCCAGATCCTCAACGCCACCTACCTGGTGGCAGAACACCGCGCCGACGAGTTCGCTCTCCTGGCGCGGACGCTCCGGAAACGGACCGGGGCGGACATCGAGCTGTCGGGGCCGTGGGTGCCCTATTCATTCGTCGGGGAGGTGTAGGCCGTGACACGCGACGTGGTGCCCTGGGACAGCCCCGAGCCCCTGAGCGGCCCCATCGGGGTGCCGCTCGTCGACCTCTTGGACCGCGTCCTGGCGACCGGCGTGGTGATCAGCGGTGACCTGGTCATCGCCATTGCCGACGTGCCACTCGTGCGGTTGTCGCTGCACGCCCTGCTGTCGTCCGTCAGCGAACGCGTTCCGGCGCCCTGGGCGGACGGAGGCCCGCTGTGACCGGTTCCCGGCTCGACCTGGACTCCGACCAGATGGGACGCGACCTCGTCGCCCTCGTCCTGACGGTGGTCGAACTCCTCAGACAGTTGATGGAGCGCCAGGCGATTCGCCGTATCGACCAGGGCGATCTCAGCGATGAGCAGGTCGACGAGATCGGGACCACACTCATGCTGCTCGACCAGCGGATGACGGAACTCTGCGAGCAGCACGGGGTGCGTCCGGAGGACCTCAACCTCGACCTCGGACCGCTCGGAACCCTCCTGCCGAAACGCTGAAGGTGCGGGTGCGCCCCGTGCCTGCCGCTCGGTTCAGCAATGACGTCGTGCCCTGCGCTCAGTAGCGTTGTGCCCTCGCGATCTCGGCGGTCAGCCGAGGCTCGGGAGGCTTCCGGCTGATGGCGAGGGGCTGTGCCCGCTCACCCGGCTTGAGTTTCTCCGCGCCGACGAAGCGGGTCTCGACGACCTTTCCGTCGGGATCGCGGAAGTCGACCTGGACGGCGTACGAGGCGGTCTTGTCCGTCCTGTTGGTGATGTTCACGACGAGGGCGAGCACGCCACCCGTCTCGGAGCGCGGCTTGCCGGTGAGCGCGACGTCGGACATCGCGTTGCCCTGGCCCTTGGCGTTCTTGAGCCGCTGCTCGGCGGCCGCGTTGGCCCGCGCCACGTCGGCCGAGACCGAGGCTTCGAAGGCCGAAGCGGCGGCCGAGGCGGACGAGGCCGCTGCCGAGGCCGCCGCCCGGGCGGATTCCTTGACGGACGCGCCGAGCGAGGAGAGGGCGGACGGCGGGGTGCCGGAGAACGACGCGGTGTCGGGGGCGGTGGGGGTCGGGCTGAACGACGCGTTGTTGCTGCCGCTGCCGCCGCCGTCCGTACCGCACGACACGAGCGATGCGGTGCCCATCGCCGCTGCCACGACGAGTCCGGCAAGGGTGACCGTGGCCGAACGGCATCGGACCGGTCTCTTCCTTCGGGGCAGACCAACGCTCATGGCATAGCTCCCTTTCCCTGTCTGTGGCGCGCCTCGGCCGGCCCGTCGTGCGCGCGGTGACCGAGGAGCGCCACCGCGATGGGGCAGACGTCATCCACCATCCGTCAGCGGCCCCACCGCCGCATCCGGAAGACGCCCACCGGCGGGGGCGGCGGCCAGGTCAGCGGTACCGACCAGGTAAGCGGTACCGAAGGGCCGGTCAGGGGGTGGTTCCAGCCGTGGTCGCGCGGCGGCCCCGGCCGCTGCCGCTGACCGAGGTCGTCCGCCGGTTCGCTGAGCGGCGGCATCTGTGAGATCCAGGAGATGCGGGACTTCTGCGGCGAGCAAGGCGGCGGCGCGGAGGTCGAGCGCGGAGGTCGAGGTCGCCCTGGCCGCCGGGGTACTGGCCTGAACGTCCAAGGAGAAGCCATGACCACCATTGCCATCGTCGGAGCGGGTCCCGGTCTCGGTGCTGCGGTCGCGCGGCGGTTCGGCCGTGAGGGCTTCGACGTCGCGCTCGTCTCGCGCGACCGGGGCCGGGTCGACGCCCTGGCCGCGGAGCTGGCCGAGGAGGGGGTGACGGCGCGGGGCTTCGCCGCCGACGTGCGCGACCCGAAGGCCTTGACCGCCGCCCTGGACGCGGCGACCGCGACCCTCGGCCCGATCGAGGTCCTGCAGTACAGTCCGGTCCCGCAGCGGGAGTTCATGCGGCCGGTGCTGGAGACCACGCCCGCCGATCTCGTCGGCCCGATCGAGTTCTCCCTCTACGGGCCCGTCGCCGCCGTGCAGCAGGCGGTGCCCGGGATGCGCGCCCTCGGCCGCGGCACCGTCCTCTTCGTCAACGGCGGCACGGCGGTCGTCCCCCATCCCGACCGGGCCGGCACCTCGGTCGCCTTCGCCGCGGAGAGCGCGTACGGCCACTTGCTGCACGACACGCTCGCGGGCGACGGCATCCACGTCGCGCAGCTGATCATCCCCGGCGCGATCATTCCGGGGCACCGGCGGAAGGACCCGGCCGTGCTGGCGGACATCCTGTGGGGCCTGCACCAGGACCGCCACGGGTACCGCCACTTCGCCGACGACCTCGACGCCGCCTGACGGACCCCGCGTCTCCGGAGGGTCACGGGGCGCGGTCAGCCATGTCCGCCACCTTGCGGCGCGTAGGGGCGCGGAGCGCCGCCCCGGACACGGAGGCCCGTCGCAGGCGCCGTCGTCGGTGCCGCCGGATTCGGTGTCCGGGGTGAGGCGGAGATCCCGGATCCGCCGTCCGTCGTAACGCGGGCGGTCGATGGCCCCGGCGGGACGTACGCCAGGGGTGGGGAACAGGCCGCCGGGCGGCCGAACCTCCTCGACCTCCGCGCTGCACCCCTGGGTGGAGCGCGGTAACTTGTCCATGTTTTTCCTGATCTTCGCTTTTGTTGCGGTTTCTGGGCGTAGCCCTACGGCTCGCAGGGTCAGGGGAATCCGGCAACTCGTAGGAGGTGAGGGGTGGACGATGGCCAACAGCTCGAACGTCACGCTCGTCGGCGGTCGCCGCCCCGGGCCACCGGCGGTCGTCGGCACCTCGTGGCGGGGGCGGGGGGAACTGGCGCTCGCGGCGCTGGCGGCCCTCTTCACCCTGGCCCAACTCGCCCTCGTACGACCCGGGATGGGGCTCGGCTGGGACGAGACCGTGTACGTCAGCCAGATCAGCGCGCAGGCCCCGCCCGCGTTCTTCAGCGCGCCGCGCGCCCGTGGCGTCTCCCTGCTGGTCGCACCGATCACCTCGTGGTCGTCGTCGACGCCGCTGCTGCGGGTCTATCTCGCGCTGCTGTCCGGACTGGGCCTGTACCTGGCGCTGCGCGTCTGGCGCGGCCTGTTCCCGGCGCGGGTGCTCGCCCTGGCGGGCGCGCTCTTCGCGAGCCTGTGGGTGACGGTGTTCTACGGCCCGCAGGCGATGCCCAACTACTGGGTGGCGATCGGCGCGCTGATCTGCGTCGGCTGCTTCCTGCGCGTGCGGGCGGACCGCTATGGCCGGGCGGACCGCTACGGCCGGGCGGACCGCTACGCGCCGGCGGACCGCTATGACCGGGCGGCCCTCGGTGGAGTCGGAGCCGGCGCGGCGCTCATGGCGTGGATGCGGCCCACCGACGCGATCTGGACGGCCCTGCCGCTGCTCGCCCTCCTGGCGTGTGTACGGGGCCGGCGGCGCCCCGCGCTGCTGACGGCTCTGGCGGTCGGGCTGGTGGCCGGGGCCGGCGAGTGGGTCGTCGAGGCGTATGCCAGTTACGGCGGACTGGGGCAGCGGCTGTCCGACGCCTCCCACATCCAGGGCGGCCTCGGCTGGAACATCGCCGTCGGCGACCAGCTGCGCAGCCTCGGCGGGCGGGCCCTGTGCCGTCCGTGCACCGGGGCGATGCCGGGCGTCGCCGTGATGGCGTGGTGGTTCGTGTTGCCGCTGCTCGCCGCCCTCGGACTGGCCGTCGCGGTCCGGGCCCGGCGCACGGCGGCCACCCTGGTCCCGCTGGCCTGCGCGACGACGGCCGCCGTCCCGTACCTGTTCCTGATCGGGTACGCCGCGCCCCGCTTTCTGCTGCCCGCCTACGCGCTGCTCGCGATCCCGGTCGCCGACGCGCTCGTCCACCTGGTCAGCGTGCCGCGCCGCGCGTGGCGGCCGGTGGCCGTGGCGCTGGTGACGCTCGTCCTCGCCGGGCATCTGGCGGTGCAGTACGCGGTGCTCGAGAAGGCGGTCGACCGCACCACCGCCGCCCACCGCGGCTGGGCCCGCACCGCCGGCGAACTGCACCGTCTCGGCGTACGGCCACCGTGCCTGCTGACCGGCAGCGAGGCCATCCCGATCGCCTTCTACACGGGCTGCTCCTCCGCCCAGACCAGCGGCCACAACGCCAACGCCACCCGGGCGGGCATCCTGCGGACCGCCACGCGGATCCCGGTCGCCGCGCTCGCCCCGGCGAACGGCTCGCCACCGGCCTACGCCCGCGACTGGCCCTCCCACCGGTACGGCGCCGTACGCATCCACGTGGCACCGGCGGCGGGGGAGGGCGGACGCGGATGACGCGTATGCCGAGGCGGTCGGGCAGGCCGGGCGGGCCGGGCGGGCCGGGCGGGCCGGGCGGGTCGAGCACACCCGGCACACCGGACCCGTCGAGCGCGTCCAGTGCATGCAGCGCATCCACCGCGTCGACCCCGTCCGGCACATCGAGCCCGTCCGGCACATCGAGCCCGTCCGGCGCATCGAGCCCGTCCGGCACATCGAGTACATCGACCACATCGAGTACGTCCGCCCCCGACGCCCCCGACGCCCCCGACGCCCCCGACGCCCCCGACGCCCCCGACGCCCCCGACGCCCCCGACGCCCCCGACGCGCCCGACGCCCCCGACGCGCCCGGCGCCCCCGGCGCCCCCGGCGCCCCCGACGCGCCCGACGCGCCCGACGCCCCCGACGCCCCCGACGCGCTGGAGCCGCCCGAGCGCGCACGGACCCGCTCCCGCTGGCACGCGGCTGCCGCGCTGCTCGTCCTCGTCGGCGCCGTCTTTCTCGCCCATGACCACTGGCCCGTCATCGAGGCCGGCGCCGACCGGCTCGCCGCCGCCGACCGGGGCTGGCTGCTGGTGGGCGCGACGGCGGCGGTGTCGACGTGGGTGTCGTCGGCGCTCGCCCAGCAGGGTGCGGTGGCGCAGCCGCTGCCCGGCGGGCGGCTGGTGGCGGTGCAGTTCGCCGCGTCCGCCGCCAACCACGTCCTGCCCGCGGGCATCGGCGCGGGCGCGGTCAACCTGCGGTTCCTGACCCGCTGCGGACTGCCGGTGGCCCGCTCGGCGACGGCGCTCGCGGTCAAGACCGTCGCCGGGGCCGTGGTGCGCGGCGTCCTGATCGCCGTACTCGCCCTCGCCTGTCCCGGCGTGCTGCGCGTCCCGCACGTCCCCGCGGTCGTGCACGTGCCCGCGGTCGCGGTGGCGATCGTCCTCGCGGTGGGCGCGGCGATCGCGGCGCTGCTGTCCGGGCCGCTGCGGCGGGCCATACGGGCGGTGCTGGCGGACGTCCGCGCCGTGCACCGGCAGCCGGCCCGGGCGGCGGCCCTGTGGGGCGGATCGCTGGCCTTCGCCCTGCTGCACGCCTCGGTCGTGGTGGCCGTCACCCAGTCCCTCGAACTACCGCTGTCGCCGGCCCTGGTGGCGCTGGCGTACCTCGCGGCGAGCGGCGCCGCCGCCCTGCTCCCGACCCCCGGCGGAATCGGCTCCCTGGACGCCGCGCTCGCCCTGGCCCTCACCCTCGCCGGATCCCCCGCCGCCACGGCGGCCTCCGCGGTTCTCGGCTACCGCCTCCTGACGGTCTGGCTGCCCTTGCTCCCCGGCCTGTTCGTCCTCGGACTGCTGGTCCGCCGCAAGACGCTGTGACACGGCGGGCGGTTACTCCCCGAGGTTCATCCACGCGCTCCCTTCGCCCTGGCCGCCCTGCGGGAGCGGAGAACCTCGGCGGCGAGCGGGATCAGCGACACGGCCACGATCACCGCGACCATGGGCAGCAGATAACGGTCCACGTTCGGGATGGACGAGCCCAGCGCGTATCCGGCCAGGGTCAGGCCCACGCTCCAGACGAGGCCGCCGACGACCTGCCACAGGGTGAACGTCCGGACCGGCACGTCCAGTGCTCCCGCCATCGGATTGAGCACCGTCCGCACGACCGGCACGAACCGGGCCAGCACGATCGCCTTCGCGTGTCCGTACCGCTCCAGCAGCTCTTCGGCCCGCTTCGCCCCCTCGTGCAGCCGGGCCGAGCGGCTGCGGGCGAGCAGGGCGCCGCCCGCCTTGCGGCCCAGCAGGTAGCCGACCTGCGAGCCGGCGAGCGCGCCCACGGCGGCGGCGACCAGCAGCGGCCCGAGCGACAGCTTCACCCCGTGGTCCGCCGTCCCGGTGCACAGCAGGCCCGCGGTGAACAGCAGAGAGTCACCGGGCAGGAAGAAGCCGACGAGCAGCCCGGTCTCGGCGAACAGCACCACGCCGACACCCAGCACGCCGAAGGCGGCCAGGAGGGACTGGGCGTCCAGCACGTTGACCGCGAGCTGCGCAGCCAGGTGAACAGGTGGGGTCATCGTCGCGAGCCCTTCCGCTTGGGGACGACAGGGCGTGACGGTGCACCCCTACCGACTACAGATATGTAGACCGTCTACGGAACTGTAGACGATGGTGGAGTGCGCACAGTTCCCCGGGCCGTAGCCGGGGAAGACCTGGGGCGTCGCCACGGAGATCCCGGAGATCCTCAGACCGCTTCCAGGGCGATCTCCGTCGACTTGATCAGAGCGACGACGGCGGAACCGGGCGCCAGGCCCAGATCGGTGACGGCCTCCTTGGTGATGGCGGCGGTCAGTTCGCCGCCCTCGACCGTCACCCGGACGGAGGCCATGGCGCCGCCCGCGGCGACCCCCTCGACCGTGCCGGGCAGCTGGTTGCGGATGGACACGCCCTCGACCGCGTCGGTGGCGAGCGAGACCTCGGTGGACTTGACCAGGGCGCGTACGGCGGCACCCGTGGTCAGGCCGAGGTCGGTGACGGCGTCCGCCGTGATCGCCGCGGTGATGTCCTGGCCGCCGTCCAGACGGACCTTGACGGTCGCCATCGCCTCGCCCCGGGTGACGGCGGTGACGGTGCCGGGGAGCTGGTTGCGGATACTCAGGCTCATGGGGAGGGCCTCGCAAGGAGTGGGGGTTTGTCACGCTTCAGCCGTTATGGGCCTCACCGTAGCCCGGCCGGCCCCTCAGGCCGGGTTACGCGTGCGTCCGCGTGGTTGCGGGCGTCCAGCGCGACGAGCGGCTCGTCGCGCAGCAGCAGCCGGGGTGAGTGGCCAGGGCGCGGGCGAGGGTGGCGCGCTGGGTCCGACCGGCCGGGCCGCCGCCCGTACGGGCCCCGTTCAGGCCCGGTCGATGTGCACGTTCGTCGACTTCACCCGGGCGGTGGCCTCCACGCCGACCTCCAGACCCAGTTCCTCCACGGCCTCCCGGGTCAGCAGCGAGACCAGCCGGTGCGGCCCCGCCTGGATCTCCACCTGGGCGGCCACGTCACCGAGCTTCACGGCGGTGACGATGCCCGGAAAGGCGTTGCGTACGGACGTGTAGGAGGCGTCCTCCTCACCGCCGGACTTGGCGATCTCGACCGAGAAGGCGGCCAGGTCCCGCCCGTCGATGAGCCGTCGCCCGCCCTCGTCGCGATGGGTCGCCATCCGGCCGGCGTCCGCCCAGCGTCGTGCGGTGTCCGGGCTCACGCCCAGCAGCCGGGCGGCCTGGCCGATTGTGTAGGACTGCATGAGCGCCAAGATAGGCGCCCGCCAGGCCGCCACCGGAACGGGGTCCGGTGGCGCGTCGGAGCCGGAACCCCACACCTGACCCGCACCGGCCCCACAGCACGGCGCGATCGCCACCAGAACCGGGTGCGGAACCGGAAGTGACCGCGGTGGCTGACGGGTTCCGATCGGTAACGGCCGATACCGGCAGGCCCGGCGTTGCGTTTCGGCCATTCTGCGCCGGTTCCTGACGTAGGTGCAGGAAAGAGTTCCACAGCGGTTGCCGGTGCTCCACCGATCGCGAAAGGATCTCTGTCCTGCATATGTGCCGAATCCATGTGCGCCGAATCGGGGGAGCGGGAAAGCGATGGGTCGTCCTCGACTGGTGTTCGTCCACGGCATCGGCGGTCCGCGGGACGCCCGGGCCGACCTGGACGAGTGGCTGCGCGCCACGGCCCACGGCGCGCGTGCCGCCGGGCACTCCGCGCGGATCTCCGGCCTCCTCGGCGGCTGGGCGGCCGACGCCCGCTTCGCCTACTACGGCGACCTGTTCCGAAGGAGCGGCGCCCAGGGCGGCCCGGCCGCGGGGGCACAGGACGAGGACGCGCTCGTCGCCCTGCTCCAGGAGGCCGTCGACGAGCGGCTCACCGACCCGGAACTGACCCCGGCGGAGGCCGCGGCACTGCGCCGGGCCAGAGCCCAGCTCGCGCCCACCGGCCGGGCCCAGGGGGCCGGCGCCCCGGCCCGCCACGCGGTCAACGCGCTGACCAGCCTGCTGGCCCTACCGGGCCTGCGCGCCACGGGCGGCTGGCTGACCGCCCGCACCACGGCGGGCATGCTGGGCCAGGTCGCCCGCTACCTCAACCGCGCCGAGCCGGACGAGCGGGGCGCCGCACTCGACGACCGGATCCGCTCCCGGGTCGCCGAGTGCCTGGACCGGGAGGGGCCCACGGTCGTCGTCGCCCACTCCCTGGGCACGGTCGTCGCCCTCGAGACGCTCCACGCACACCGTGCTTCCGTACCCCTGCTGATCACCCTGGGCTCACCCCTCGGCATCCGTACGGCCGTACAGCCGCGGGTACGGCCGCAGCCGCTCGGTACCCCGGAGTGCGTCGGCCGGTGGCTCAATTTCTGGGACCGCGACGATCTCGTCGCCGCCCGGCCCGCACTGGAGAAGTTCGTCCGGCCCAACGCCGCGGGCGCTCTCCCGGTCAGCGGCCGGGTCGACTCGGACGGTGCGTGGGTGCACCCGGCCGCCAAGTACCTGGCACAACCGGCCGTCGCGGGACCGCTCGTCGAGGCCCTCACCACCGCCGGCGGCCGATGAGCGGGCCGCGCCACGTACTGGTGATCGGGGCCCAGTGCCCCGCCCTCGGCCTGCTCCCGGAGCTCGAACAGGCGGCCAGGTCCCTGCACGACACCCTGACGGCCCCCTGGGCAGGCGCCTGCGAGAAGGACCACCCCGAGCGGACGACCCTGCGCTGCGGCGCCGACGTCACCCAGGCCGAGGTGGAGCGGGCCGTACGTGAGGCGGGACGGCACGCGGCGGCGGAGGGCGCGGTCCTGGTCGTGGCGCTGCTCGGCCACGGCACGCCCGGCGGAACCAGCCTGTACTTCGCGGCCGGCGACTCGGAGCCCGAGAACCCCACGAAGATGGTCGACGTCGGATCGCTGCTGTCGCAACTGCTGGACACCCCCGGCCTCGACGGCGTGATCGCCCTCGTGGACACCTGCTACGCGGGCAACGCCGCCCCCGACCTCAAGTCCCTGGCCGGCGGCATCAGGGAGGGCGACACCCGGCTCGCCCTGCTCATGGGAGCCGGCGCCAAGGAGGAGGCGTACGAACTCCGCTTCAGCCGGACCCTGGTGAAGGTGTGCGGCGAAGGCATCGAGGGGGCCGGCGAGACCCTCTCCCCGGCGGCCGTCGCGGACGCCGTCCGGACCGACGGCGGCGCGGAGGGCCAGGCCATCCTCCGTACGGAATTCGACGGCGCCCAACTCGCCCAGGAGCGGTTGTGGCTGGCCCGCAACGCCCGTCACAGCACTCCCACGGGTCCCCTGCTCGGACCCGTGGGCGCCGAGGAACTGGCCAGGGCCCTGGAACGGCTGGGCGGCGACCCGGACTCGTCCGGGGTGTCCCATCCGGCCAAAGTCACCGGCCTGCGGGACCTGGACTCGCTGAAGCCCGCGCTGTCCGCCCTCCCGTCCTCCGCCGAACGCGCCTGGGCGCTCGGTGTGCTGGACGCGCTGCGCGACGCCGTGCGCACCACCGCCCTGCTGACCGCCTGGCCCGGTGCCGACCTCACCACCCCGCTGCTGCGCCGCACCCTCGCCGAGGTGAGCCCCGCGTCCACCGCGACCCTGCCCGAGTCCAGGGGCACCGGCCTCCTGCGCGACGCCGTGGAACACCTGCTGCTGCGCAGCCCACGGGCCGGTCAGCGACGGACCGTCCCCCTGGCGGACTTCGTGGCCGCGCTCGCCCGGGACACGGGCGTCGACCCGGGGACCCCCGAACTGCGCCGCTGGGCCGCCGACCTGGACGCCGAGATCGACCTCAACGACGCCTTCGTACGACAGGCGGACCGCACCCGCGACACGCGCCTGCGACTCGTCGTCAGCCTGCACTCCGCGGTCGGCGACGACTGGCCCGAGTCGCTGGCGGCCTGGCTGCTCGACGGGGACGCCGTACGCCACCACGAGGAGTTCCCCTGCGACCCGGACCGGACCGGCGTCGAGGGCCGGCTCGGCACCGTCCTGCGCTGGGCGTCGCGGCACGCGCGCGTCCTGGGCGCGCCCCTGTACCGGGTGGAGATCGCCGCGCCCGCCCCGCTGCTGGTCCAGTGGCGCCCCGAGGAGACCGACTTCGGGATGCGGCTCGGCGCCGATCACGACGTGGTCCTGCGCTGGAGCGACCGTATCCAGCCGCCCGACCACCTCTGGTGGATCAACGACCGCGCCCGCAAGGCCCTGGAGGCGATGCGGGCCTGCCCGGACGGCACCCGCGCCGACTGGCTCGGCGAGTCGGACACCCGGCAGTTCCAGGAGACCTACGGCCGGCTGATGAGCGGGCCGCGCACCCGGGCCGTGGCCCTGACGCACCGGCCGTCCCGGCTCAAGGACATGATGGAACGGCTGCTGGCCGCCTCGCCCATCGTGCTGTGGCCCGACGACGAAGCCTCGGTGCCGGACGACGTACGCGCCTACCTGGACACCCACTGGCATCTGCTGCCCGCGGAGTTCTGCCGCGCCTACCGCGACAAGTGGAGCACGTGCGGCGACCCGGCAGGCGCCACCTCCGCGGCCGCCTCCGACCGACGGCGGCTGGCCGGGCTGCGCACGGTGTGGGACGGCCCCGAGTGGCTCGAGTTCTGCACCTGGTTCGAGCAGGAGCAGTTCACCCACGAAGCAGCACAGGAAGAAAGCGCCACCACCGACGGGGAGTATCCGACATGACCTGGCAGCCCTTCTACGTCGGGACCGGACAGGCCCCGGCCGGTGCCGAGGAGCAGGTCGTCCTGCCCCCCGCCCCGCCCTGGCGGGAGTTCCCGCGCCGCTCCCAGCACCGGCAGTTCGTGCCGCCGCCCCGCCTGGCCGAGGCCGTGAACGCGGCACTCGCCCTGCGCCGCCCCCTCCTGGTCACCGGCCCGGCCGGCTCCGGGAAGTCCACGGTCATCGAACAGGTGGCCGCCGAGCTCGCACTCGGTGACGTCCTGCGCTGGCACATCACCTCCCGCAGCAGCCTCGCCGAGGCGCTCTACCGGTACGACGCACTCGGCCGCATCCACGCCCAGCGCCTGGAGGGCCCCGGCGGCAGCGACGACATCGCCCCCTTCCTGCGCATGGGCCCGCTCGGCACCGCCCTGCTGCCTTCCGCCCGCCCCCGGGCCCTGCTCATCGACGAGATCGACAAGAGCGACCTGGACCTGCCCAGCGACCTCCTCGACGTACTGGAGCGCGGCGAGTTCGAGATCCCCGAACTGGCCAGGTACGGCACGGACGTGGTCCCCGTCCGCGAACACGGCGGCGAGCGGACGCACCTCATCGCCCGCGGCCGGGTGCAGTGCGCCGAGTTCCCGTTCATCGTGATGACCAGCAACGGCGACCGCGACTTCCCCGCCGCCTTCCTGCGCCGCTGCATCCGCTTCACGATGCCGCTGCCCACCCCCGAAACCCTGCTGCGGGTCGTCGAGGCGCACATGGGGCCCGAGAAGGCGGCGGCGGACGAGACCGGACGGCTGATCACCGTGTTCCTGGAACGGCTGACCGCCGGCGAGAGCCTCGCCGTGGACCAGCTCCTCAACGCCGTACACCTGCTGACCGGCGACGGCGCGCCCGGTGACGACCGCCGCCAGGCCATCGCGGAACTGATTCTGCGGGAACTGTCCCATGCGTGACGCCCGGGTCCGCCGCGACGGGTACCTCCGACATGTCCGGTGACTTCGAGAACTCCGGCGAGGACTCCGGTGGTTCCGGTGACGCGCTGCCCCGACTGCTGTCCGCGCTGCACGGTGCCGTCCCCGGCCTCGACGGCACGGCGCTGGCGGAGGCGCTGTGGCTGGCGGCGCGGATGGCACGGGACCAGGACCCGGCGGTCGACGCGCCCGCACGGACGGCGACCGGCACACCCGAGACCGAGGGCCGCGCACAGCGGCCGTCGGCGCCCGGGCCCCGGCAGCCGTTCCCCGTCCCGGACGACGACGGCACACGGGCCCCGGACGCCACGGACCCCGCCCCGGCCGCCTCGCCCGCCCTCCCCCTGCACGAACGGCTGCCGGGCAGCGGAACGACCCTGCGCGGACATCCGGTGGCCGCACCCCGCGCGGCGGTACTGCCGCACGCCCTGGAGCTGACCCGGGCGCTACGACCGTGGAAACGGCCGTGGTCCGAAGGGCGCCGCGCCCAACTGGACATGGACGCCACCGTCGACGGCTACGCCCGCAGCGGCGAACTGCTCCCGGTGTTCACGGCGGCGCCGGAGCGGTGGTTCGACCTCGCGCTGGTCGTCGACCGCTCACCCGGCATGCAGGTGTGGCGGGAGACGATCGCCGAGTTCGCGGCGGTCCTGGACCGGCTCGGCGCCTTCCGCACCCTCCAGGTCGCGGACCTCACCTTCGACACCGCCCAGCGTCCGCACACTCCCGGTCAGCTCCGCTCGACGGACGGCCGCCGCCTGGTCGTGGTGGTCTCGGACTGCACGGCGAAGGCCTGGCGCCGCCCGGAGGTGTGGCATCTGCTGAGGGACTGGGCGGGCGCGACCCCCACGGCGGTGCTCAACCCCCTCCCGGCCAAGCTGTGGCGGCGCGGCGGCCTCAACCTGCCCACCGTGCGGTTCACCCCCGCGGCGCCGGGCGCGACGCGCAGCCGGGTCCCGCACGAGCCACCACCCCTGCTGGACGTGTCGCCGGATCCGGACGAAGACCCCTGGCTGCCCATCCCGGTCCTCTCGCTCACCCCGCACTCCCTGGGCCGCTGGTCCCGGGCGCTGATGCGGGGCGACCCGGACGGCTGCACGGCGGTACTCGTCCCGCCGACCGGACGCCTGCCGGGTCCCGCCCGGCCGCGCGGGGTTCCGCTGCCGCCGGACACACTCGCCAAGGGCTTCCTGCGCACGGCGGCGCCGCGCGCGGCCCGGCTGGCCGTGCTCTGCTCGCCGTTCGACCGCCTGAGCCTGCGCCTGCTGCACGTCATCCGGCAGGAACTCGTACCCGAGGCCACGACCGCGGACGTGGCGGAGGTGGTGACGAGCGGGGTGTTCGCGCTGGAGGGGGACGGCACGGGTCCGGTGGAACTCGTGCTGCCGGCCGAGGCCCAGACCGTGCTCCAGGAACAGTTGGGCGCACACGAGGTGTGGGGGATCCACCGGGCGATCTCCCGGCACGTGGCGTCCCGCGGGGACGGCCGGGCGCTGCTGTCCGCGGCGGCCTACGACCCGGAGGGAGCGCGCGAACTGCGCGGGGAGCGGGAGGCGTTCGCGGAGGCTTCCCGGCGGACGCTGGAGCTGCTGGGGCTGGCGGAGACGGGGGAGAAGTGGGTGTCGGGGGCGGACGGACTTCCCCCTGCCCCACCGGTGTTCGTCGAGTACAACGCGGTCGCCGAGGAAATGCGGGCACAGATCGCCTCCGGCCGGAGCCGGGTGGTCCTCGTGACCGCGCGGAACGAGGCCCCGGGGGCCGGGCGGACGGCGCTCGCCCTCCAGGTCGCCCGGCTGGTGCGCGAGCACTTCCCGGACGGGCAGTTCCACGTGGATCTGCGCGGGTCCCGCCGGGTCCCCCTGCCGCCCGACGCCGCACTGCACCTGCTGCTCCGGCTCCTCGGCACACCCGCGGAGGGGATCCCGCGCGAGCCCGACGACATCGCGGCCGCGCTCCACTCGGCGCTGCGCGGGAAACGGGTGCTCCTCGTGGTGGACGACGCGAGCACCCCCGAACTGCTGCGCTGTTTCGCGGGCGAACCGCCCGAAGGCTGCGCCGTCATCGTCACCGCGCGCGGCCTGCCGCCCGGTCTGCCGGCGCACTGTTCCGAGGTCTGGCTGGACTCGCTCTCGGCGGACGGCGCGCTGACCCTGCTCGAAGCCACCCTCCGCCGCACGATCCGCGACGACGACCTGCTGCGCCCGCTTCTCTCCGGGACCACCTGGTGGCCCCTCACCGTGCGGCTGCTGGGCAGCTGGCTCAACTCCGCGAACCCGCCGGAACTCGCCTACCTCCTCTACGGGGCCGGGGAACAGCCCCTGAGCCTGGAGGGGTTTCTCCGGCTCCGTCTCGACCACCTGCCGTGGGCGTCCGCGACGGCCCTGCATCAGCTGGCCGTGGCGGAGACCGGCGAGTTCTCCTTCCCGGAGGCCCTGGCACTGATGGGCCCGGTCCCGGACGCCCGCCGGCTCCTCGACACCCTGGTCGACGAGGGACTGCTGGAGCGCCGGGGGCCCGACGCGTACGGATTCCACGGGGCCGTCCACGACCACCTGCACGGGCGCACGGCGTACGCCGTGGAGCGCGGCGAGGCCGCCGCACGGCTCCTGGACTTCTACCGCTCCGCGGCCGCCACGATGTACGAGAACAGGCGCCCCGGCACGGCGCTCGCGAGGCGTCTGGACGCGCCCCCGCTGCCGGTCCGCCTCCCGGAAGGCTGGATCCCCAACGCGCTGGCGCTCCTCGACCGGACCGGTCGCTCCGCGCTCGGGGCCTGGGTGCTGTTCCTCCTCCAGGACGCGGGAGCCACGACGCCGTACCGGACGCTGTACGAGCAGGCGGCGCACACGTTCCTGGAAAGGACCTCGGACTTCGTCCCGGGCGCCTGGGGCGTGGCCGCGCTGGCGCACGCCCAGTACGAGGGGGGCCGGCCGGACGACGCGTGGCACACCGTCGAAGCCCTGTCCTGGCCCGAAGTCGCCCGCTGGCAGGGCCCGTTGAGTGGCACCAACGCCCTGCTCCTCGGGCGGCTGACGCTGGCGCGCGGACTGCTGGACCGGGCCGTCGGGGAACTGCGGCTGGCCTGCCTCCTCTTCCACGAGGACGCGGACCGGCACGGCGAGGCGACCGCGTCCCTCGTCCTCGCCCGGGCCTTCCTGCGGCGCGACGAGCCGGTGCAGGCGGTCGCGCCCGCCGTGCGGGCCGCCCGGTTCTTCGAGGACCTCGGTCTGACCGCCGAGACCGGGAACGCCCTCCTCTGTCTCGAATCCGCGTTCTCCGCCACCGGAGCGGACGAGGAACTCCTCACCGCCCAGCGCCGGGTCCGCGCCCACTTCCGCACCCGCCACCTGCGCGACGAGGAGGCCCAGGCCCTCGCCCGTACCGCGCACACCCTGCTCCGCCTGGGCCGCCCGGCCGAGGCGGAGGAGGCGGCCCGCGCGGCCCTCGCGCTGCTCGAAGGATCGGACCACGAGGCGGCCCGCGAGGCCGCCCGGAACGCGCTGAACAGCTCACTGCACCCGGGCCCGGCCGCCCGGACGGTCATCGCGGTCGACACCTCCCCGTACACCTCGGCCGTGGGCATCCTCGACACGGTGACCCGCACCCTCCGCTCCGGGACGGCCGTCACCGCGGACGAACAGCTCGCGGCCTGCACATGGCACGACAGCTGCCTGATCTTCGTGGATCAAGCGGTCCCGCTCGGCCCCCTCCTCACCGAGCTGGCGGACCGGCTCCCCGCGGAACTGGAGGCCGTCGGTGAACTGGCTCCGCCCCGACTGGCCGTGCACGTAGGCCCCCTGGAGACGGACCCCGTCGACCTGACGTCCGACGTGGGCGTCGAGTACACCCGGGCGATGCTCCGCTCCGCCGAGTTCCGCAGGCTGTCGGACCACTACCCGGATCACCCCACCCTCTGCATCTCGCCCGAGGCGTACAAGGCACTCACCGCTGACGGCCGCCCGCTGCTGCGGTTCGCCCCGCACCTGGTCACCAGCGCGGCGGGCACGGAGGTGTGCGTCGTCCTCACCCCGCTCGGGCACGCTTACGCGGACGACTCCGAACTGCTCCGACTGGCACGGACGTTCAACGAACTCGACCCGGACGGACGGCGCCTGGCAGGCGCCCTGCGCGACTGCTTCGACGCGGCGCTCGACATGGAGAACACCGGCCGCTTCGACCTTCGTCAGCTCAGGGGACGGGAGCGGGCGCTGACCGCACTCGAACTGGAACGCTCCCTGTGCCGCGCGTTCCCCTTCGACGCCGGCGAGAGCACGGACCTGGTGTGGCGTCCGTCCGGGCGCCGCGCCCCCGTCCCGTTCGAACTGCGACTCTCGCTCACGGGGCCGAACTGGCGTTTCTCCCCGCACACCCAGGACGTCCTCTGCCTGGTCGTGCAGGCCGACGACCGGGCCTCCCGCTGGTCGGCCGGGCTCATCCGGGTACGGCCCGACGCGCTCACCCGCACGTCGGAACCGGAGAACGACGGCACGGCCGTGCTGACCACTTCCGCCCGTCGGTCCGCCGTGCTGTGGCTGCGTCGCGACGCCCCGCTGCCCGAGAACGTCCTGCTGCACCTCGACGACGCGACCCGCGCGGCGATCCTCGCCCCGAAGGACGCGGTCGGCCGTACGGCGGAGTTCTTCCGCCGGGTCCAGGGCAGGCCGGTCCCCGTCACCGCGCTGCGCCCCCTGCTCCGCGGGCAGGACCACAAGAGGCGCGTACGGGAGGCCGTGGTGGTGCTGCGTCCCGAAGGAGTCCTGGTGGTGCGGGGCAACTCATGGGGCCGCGCCGTGGCCGAGGCGCTGCGCCTGCGCCGGCCCGCGGAGGACGAACTCCTGAGCGTACGGCTCGCGGCGCACCGGCCCGGCCACGGCGACCGGCCCACCGTCTCCATCGGCGCCGGCACGTGGGTCGTCGCGGCCTCCGACGATCCCGTGGTGCCGTTCGTGGAGGGTTTCCCCGCCCCGTCGTGGCTCTCGTGAGCCGCCCGGTCCGTGGCGGACCGGCATGAGATCAGGACCACGGATGCCGTGAAACCCGCACGTCACCCCCGTGTGCATGGCAGGATCCACCGCGATGAACGCATCCCCCACGGTCCGGACCGTACGCGCGGCGGTGTTCGCCGTCGGGTGCGTGCTGCTGGCCGTCGGGGGACACGCGCTGGCGACCGGTGCCGTGCCGCCGGTGTGGCTGGACGTGGCCGGGTTCCTGCCCGTCTTCGCCGCCGCCTTTGCGCTGGGCGGCCGGGAGCGGTCGCTGGCCGGGATCGGCGGCGCGATGCTCACCGTGCAGGGCGGCATGCACCTGGCCTTCGACGCCGTGCGGCCACGGGCCGAGCGGATGCCCATGCCGGGGACGGCCCACGGCATGCACATGGCCCACCAGCCGCACGCGATGACCTCCCACGCCGTCGCCGCACACCTCGCCGCCGCCCTGCTCGCGTCCTGGTGCCTGCGCCGCGGCGAGGCCGCCCTGTGGTCGCTGCTGCGCAAGGCCGTCGCGTTCGTCCCGGGCCTCGCGGCCTGGTGGCGTACGGCACCGCTGCCCGCGTACGCGGCCGCGGCACGCCCGTACGCGCCCGGCCCCCGCCGCCCCCACCGGACCCTGCTCCGCCACGCCCTGTCCCGGCGCGGCCCGCCCGCCGGAAGCCCGTACCCCGCCTGATCCCCTACACCCCAGCACGAGTACGGAGTTTCCCCACTCATGTCCCCGATCCGCACCACCCCGATCCGCACCACCCTGCGCCGCGCCGGCACCGTCACCGCTCTCGCCGCCGCCGGTGTCCTCACCGCGGCGGGCGCCTCCTTCGCGCACGTCACCGTCCACTCCGAGAGCTCCGCGAAGGGCGCCACGGACGGCGTTGTGACCTTCCGGGTTCCCAACGAGGAGGACACCGCAAGCACCACCAAGGTGCAGGTCTTCCTGCCCACCGACCACCCGGTCCTGGGCGTGCTCGTCACCCCGCAGGACGGCTGGAGTGCCAAGGTGACGACCACGAAGCTCAAGACGCCGGTCAAGACGGACGACGGCACCATCACCGACGCCGTCTCCGAGATCACCTGGACCGGCGGCCGCATCCGGCACGGCCAGTACCAGGACTTCGATGTCGCCTTCGGCCAGCTCCCCGACGACGCCGACCAGCTGACCTTCAAGACGCTGCAGACCTACTCCGACGGAAACGTCGCCCGCTGGATCGAGGAGACGCCGAAGGGCGGCGAGGAGCCGGAGAACCCGGCGCCGGTGCTCCGGCTCACCGCCAAGGGCGCCGCGGAGGACACCGGGTCCGCCGCCGACAGCGACAAGAGCGCCGCCGGGAGCGGGAGTTCCGAGACCAAGGCGGCCGACAGCGACTCGACCGCCCGCGGGCTCGGCATCGCCGGACTGATCGTCGGCGTCCTCGGCCTGGCCGCCGCGGGCTTCGCCATCGCCCGCGGCCGTACCGCCACCGCCCGCTCCGTGGACGAGTAGCCGCCGGCCCGCCCCCCCCGCCGGCGTCAGTTCCCGTCGGCGGGGCGGACCGCCCAGCGCTGCTCCACCCTGGCCACCCGCCAGTACGTGATCGCCGCCGCCCACACGACCCCGAACAGCCCGACGATGATGTAGCCCACGTTGTCGAGGTCGAGGCCGGCGATCCAGCCGGTCACCGAGTCCCGCAGGTCGAGCTTGTCGTGCAGTACGCCGACCAGCTCGATGGTGCCGATCAGAAACGCCACGGCGATCGACAGACCGGTGATCGCCAGGTTGTAGAACACCTTGCGCACGGGGTTCGAGAAGGCCCACTGGTAGGCGAAGTTCATGAACGTGCCGTCGAGCGTGTCGAACAGGCTCATGCCCGCCGCGAACAGCAGCGGCAGACACAGGATCGCGTACCAGGGCAGCCCGGCCGCCGCACCGCTGCCCGCCATCACCATCAGCGTGACCTCGGTGGCCGTGTCGAAGCCCAGCCCGAAGAGGAAGCCCAACGGGAACATCTGCCCGGGACGGGTGATCGACTTGGTGAAGCGCCCCAGGATGCGGTTCATGAACCCCCGCGAGTCCAGGTGCTGTTCGAGCTCCCGCTCGTCGTACGTTCCCGCCCGCATGGCCCGGAAGACCCGCAGGATGCCGACGAGGGCGACGAGATTGAGGGCGGCGATCAGATAGAGGAACGACCCGGAGATGGTCGTACCCAGAACGCCCAGCACCTGGTGCGTGGTGGAGTCCTCGTTCATGACCCGTCCCGCCAGCTGGGTGCCCCCGGCGATCAGCGCGGCGAGGACGACGACCACGCTGGAGTGCCCGAGCGCGAACCAGAACCCCACCGACACCGGCCGCTTGCCGTCGGCCATCAGCTTGCGGGTGGTGTTGTCGATGGCGGCGATGTGGTCGGCGTCGAAGGCGTGCCGCATACCGAGCGTGTAGGCGGTGACGCCGAGGCCGATACCGAAGGCCTTGGAGCCGACCTCGTAGTGCCCGGGCACGACCAGCAGGAACAGAACGCCGAACGCGACCACGTGCAGGGCCGCGATCACCGCCAGCAGCCCGGCGGTACGGACGGTGTCCTCACGCCGCCACCGGAAGGAGGCGGCGGCCTCGGAAGACTGCGCGGGCAGGGTCATACGGTCACGCTCCAGCACCTCGTGGATCACTTCGTGAGATGCCGTGGCCGGTCTCCTGGCTTACGGGTACACGCGCCCGTCCCTGCCTTCCCGGCCCTGAGGGACCAGTGGCGCCGCCCGCGGCGGCACGGAACGGGAACTCCCCGATCACAGTGGCGAGGGCCGCTCCGGCATGAACCCCCTGAGGGGCCGTCACCGGCTTCCCGAGCACCACGGCCCGCCAACCCTAGGGCTGACCTGGGAACACCTGCAAGGCTGCACAGTTGCGCAGGTGTCCGTACGTAGGAAAGATCACATACGGCCGCCTGGAAGAATGCGCGCATGCATCTCGTCCCCGCCGACCGCGTTGACCGGAGCACCATCGACGGCCACCGGGTCTGTGACGCCATCGCCGCGATCGGCGAGCCCCACGGCGTACGCGCCTGGGCCGACCGGTTCTCCCTGCTCGCCGACCCCGGCCGGCTCGCCCTCCTCCTCGCCCTGCACCGGGCCGGACCGCTCGCCGTCTCCGACCTCGCGGTCGCCACCGGCATGAACGACCCCGCCGTCTCGCAGGCGCTGCGGCTGCTGCGCACCGCCGAGGTGGTCGTGGGCGAGAAGGCGGGGCGGGTCGTGCGGTACCGGGTGATCGACCCGGTGGTGCTGAAGCTGCTGGAGCAGGTGACCTGAGGGCCCCGTCAACGCTTCGGCTGCAACCGCACATCCGTGCTCGACAGCGTCTCCGGCGACGCGGAGAAGGCGCGCAGCCGGATGCGTACACCTGGCTCGGGGAGCTTGAACCTGCCGTCGGGCGGCAGGAGTTCATAGCGGGCCGAGCCGTGGGCGGGGACAGACGCCGGGCCGGCCTTGACCGACCAGTAGCGGTTCATGCCCTGATTGGTGGTCACCGTGAAGTGGGGGCGCATGGTGGTGCCGCCGGTGTTGGTGACCCGGAGGGTGAGCCCGGTGACGGTCCCCGTGCCCCGGCGGACGGCCAGGACCTCCATGCGCAGGGGCGGCGCGCCGGTCACCGCGTACGCCGCCGCCGACAGGGGCAGTGCCAGCAGCAGCGCGACGACGCCCACGCGGGCCGCCCGCCGCCGGTGCGCCCCGAACGGCAGCCGGGGCTGCCAGGCGCTCGCGAAGGCCGAGGGCGGCGCGGTGACGGCGGCCGCCAGCCACAACGGCGTCATCAGCAGGTAGTAGCCGTCCTGCGAGCGGGTCGCCAGGAAGAACGTGCACCAGGGCAGCACCGTCGCCGCCGGCCCCAGCCGGCGCATGAACAGGACGAGCAGCGCGAGCAGGACCGCCGCCAGCAGCGTGCTCGCATGGGAGTACCAGGCCAGTCGCCCGCTGCCGTCGGTGTAGTAGAGCGAGGCCCCGACCAGCCCCTGACCGTGGATCACCGCACCCTGGGTGAGCGGCAGCATGATGCCGGAGAGCCAGGAGCGCGGCTCACTGACGACGAAGAACGCGTTGATCAGCAGCCAGGTCCCGGCGGCCACGGCCCCGATCCGGCCCACGGCGACCACGGCGGCGCGCGGGCCCCGCTCCCCGCGGCGCAGCGCGTAGACCCCGGCCAGCAGGAACGGCGTCAGGAACCACGGCAGCTGCTGCGCCGCGCAGGCCGCGCCCAGACAGGCGGCCCGCCCCCAGTCCGTCCAGCCGCCCCCGCCCATCCGTGGCCAGCGCACCACCACCGGGATGAGGAGGGCGAGCGCGACGACGGCGGGGTACCCGTACCGGGCGTACGACGGCACAAGCCCGAAGCCGAGGCACACCAGGGTGGCCGCCGAGCGCCACCGCACGGGCAGCAGCCACCACAGAACGACCGTGCCGGCCAGCAGGGCCACCGTGCTCACCAGGGTGGCCGCGGCCGCGCCGGTGCCCCCGATCCACAGGAGCGCCGCGGTCAGCAGCAGACAGAGCGGCGGATAGCCGTACGTGAAGTCGTAGCCGCCGCTCATGGTCGGCGTGAGCGCGATGCCGTGGCCGAACAGCCAGGGCCACGGCTGTTCGTACACCGGGCGGCCGGCGATGAACTCGCGGGCGGCCTGCATGGTCAGGACGGCCTCGTCGGTGCCGCCGTGGTTCATGACCCAGGCGCACAGGGTGAGCGTCACCGCGATCACCAGGACGCCCAGATCGAGGCGCGCCAGCGCGCGGCCGCGGCGCACCACCAGGGTCAGCAGGCCGGTCGTCAGGATCCCCGCGTAGCACAGGGAGATGACCGCGGCCACCACCGGACGGAGACTGGCGGCCTGCACCCACACCTGCCGCGTGCCGATGAACAGGCTGATGCACGCGAGGAGCGTCAGCACCCGGTGCCACTGTGCCGGTGCCTCGTCCGGCGCCGCCGGCGTACCCGCCCGTCGGCCGCTTGTCGACGGCCCTGCTTCTGCCAAGTGCACGACACGGAACGTAATGGGACATCGTGAACGATGCGGGCCATGACGTGAAGAGTCCGGTGCGAGGCCGGTAAGAAGGCACCGAATGGAGGATCGGAACCGAATGGAGGATCAGAGCCCGGAGGGGCTCAGTACACGTCTCGGACGTACCTCTTCTCCGCGGCCAGCTGCTTCACGTACGCCGTGGCCTCCGCCTCGGTCAGACCGCCGTGGGTGACGGCGATGTCCCGCAGGGCCCGGTCGACGTCCTTCGCCATGCGGGAGGCGTCCCCGCAGACGTAGAACCGGGCGCCGTTCTGGAGCCAGTGCCACAGCTCGGGGCCGTGTTCGCGGATCCGGTCCTGGACGTAGACCTTGGCGCGCTGGTCACGGGAGAACGCGGTGTCGAGGCGGGTGAGGGTGCCGTCCGCCAGCAGCGCCGTCAGCTCCTCCTCGTAGTAGAAGTCGGTGGCGCGGTGCTGCTCGCCGAAGAACAGCCAGTTCGGGGCCCGGTGCCCGAGCGCCCGCCGCTCCTGGAGGAAGCCCATGAACGGCGCGACGCCGGTGCCGGGGCCCACCATCACCATCGGCGTCGAGCTGTCCGCAGGGGGCCGGAAGTGCGGCGAGCGCTGCACGAAGACCGGCACCGGTGTGTGGTGCTCCGCGTCGGCGAGGAACGGCGAACAGACCCCGCCGCGCGGCCGCCCGAGCCGGTCCTCGTACCGCACGACGGAGACGGTCAGGGACACCAGATGCGGGTCCACGAGCGGACTCGACGATATGGAGTACAGCCGGGGCTGGAGGCGCTTGAAGACCTCCGCCCACTCCTCGGCCGTCGCCCGCACCGGATGCTCGGCCACCACGTCCACGGCCTGCCGGCCCCAGGACCACTGCGCCAGGCCGTCCTTGTTGTCCGGACGCAGCAGCTTCTTCAACTCCCGGTTGTCGTGGGCGTGTTCGGACACGAACCGGAGCAGGTCGGGGGTGATGTGGGTGATGTCGAGATGGCGGTGCAGGGCCTGGGCGAAGGGCACCTCGCCGACTCCCTCGACGGCCACGGGAGTGGAGTGGTCGAGCCCGGTCACCGACAGCCACTCGTCCACCAGATCAGGGGAGTTGACCGGCCGTACGCCGAGCGCGTCCCCGGCCTCGTACGTCAGTCCCGTCCCGCTCGTGTCGAAGGTGAACCTGCGGACCTCCTTGCCCGCGCCGGGCAGGCTCAGCAGCCGGTTGCCGGTGAGACGGGCGATGGCGGGTTCCGGCTTGCGGGGCCGGGCAGGCTTCGGGGCGTCCGTCTTGGTGCCCAGCGCGCCGAGAACCTGGTCGAGCCAGGCTCCCGCGTACGGCTCGTAGTCCGGCTCGCAGTCCGTGCGCGGCGCGAGCCGCACCGCGCCCAGCTCGTCCAGCCGGGTGTCCAGTCGGCGTCCGTGCCCGCAGAAGTCGTCGTACGAGGAGTCGCCGAAGGCGAGGACGGCGTAGCGCACGCCGTCCAGCCGCGGGGCGGCCTCCGCGGACAGCGCGTCCCAGAAGCCGGAGCCGTTGTCGGGTGCGTCGCCGTCGCCGAAGGTGCTCGTGATCAGCAACAGGTCAGCAGTGCGCGGGAGTTGGGCGACATCCGTGTCGTCCATGCCGACGAGGGTGGCCCGGTGACCGGTCGCGGTGAGCCGCTCGGCGGTCGCGGCGGCGAACTCCTCCGCGTTCCCGGTCTGCGACGCCCACAGGACGACGACCTCGCGGCCGGGCGGTTTCGCCGGGGCCTCAGCGGTGGCGGCCCTGGAGTACATCCCGGCGAGGACGCCGTTGACCCAGAGCGCGTGCTCGGCGCTGAAGGGTGCTTCCGCGGGCAGCACGGGCACGCCCGGCGCGCCGGAGCCGAGCCCGGCGAGGAAGCCGGTCAGGTACTGGCGTTCCCGCGCGGTCAGCACCGGTGGCGGGCCGGGGGTGAGACCGAAGATCTCCGCCTGTCCGGCGGGAGCGGACGAGGCCGTCAGGCCGCCGTCGGGGGCAGGGGGCGCAGCATCGAGGGACCGGACGGGAAGGGCCGAAGGGGGCGAGGCGACCCGGGCCAGTGCCACCGCGCACACCTTGAACTCCGGCTGGAACGACAGCGGATCGACCGCGTCACTGGTGACCGCGTTGATGCTCAGGTACTCCCCGAAGAGATCGTTCCAGTGGAAGGGGGCGAAGCAGCACCCGGGCTGGACCCGGTCCGTCACGACGGCGGGCAGGACGGCCCGCCCCCGCCGGGAGGCGACCTCCACCGAGTCACCGTCCACGACCCCGAGGGCGGCCGCGTCCCGCGGATGCACCTCCACGAACGGTCCGGGGTTCAGCTTGTTGAGCTTGGCGACCTTCCCGGTCTTCGTCAGCGTGTGCCACTGGTGCTGCACCCGCCCCGTGTTGAGTACGAAGGGGAAGTCGTCGTCCGGCAGTTCGGCGGCCGGAAGATGCGGCCGGGCGTGGAAGACGGCCCGCCCGCTCGCCGTGGGGAACACCAGCCCGTCCGCCACGTACCGGACCGGGTTCCGCGCCGGCCCGTCCGCCCGCGCCGCCGGCCACTGCACGGGCGTCGACCGCAGCCGCTCGTACGTGACCCCCCGCAGATCCCACCCGGTCTTCGGGTTCCACGCCCGCTTGATCTCCTCGAAGACCTGCTCGGCACTCTCGTACGCGAACCCCTCCGTGTACCCCATCTCGCGCGCCACGGCCGCGATCAGCCGCCAGTCGGCCGTCGCCTCCCCCGGCGGTTCGACCACGGGCCGGGCCAGCGTGAGGACGCGCTCGCTGTTGACGAGGACGCCCGGGCTCTCCGTCCACAGCGCGCCCGGCAGCACGACATCGGCGTACGCGTTGGTCTCGGTGTCGGCGAACACGTCCTGGGTGACCACGAATTCGGCGGCCTCGAGGCCCTCGATGACCGTCTTCCGGTTCGCCACCGAGGCGACGGGATTGGTGCAGATGATCCAGCACGCCTTGATGTCCCCGTCCGCCATCTTCCGGAACATCTCGACGGTGCCCCGCCCGACCCCGTCCGCGCGGATCGTGCCGGGCGCGAGCTCCCACAACTCCTCGACGAACGCCCGCTCCTCGTCGACGAGCACGGACCGCTGGCCCGGCAGCCCGGGACCCATGTACCCCATCTCGCGGCCGCCCATGGCGTTGGGCTGCCCGGTCAGTGAGAGGGGACCGCTGCCCGGACGGCAGATCGCGCCCGTCGCGAGATGCAGATTGACCAGGGCGTTGGTGTTCCAGGTGCCGTGCGTGGACTGGTTGAGCCCCATGGTCCAGCAGCTCGTCCACTCCCCGGCCTCGCCGATCAGCCGCGCCGCCGCCCGGATGTCGTCCTCGGGGATCCCGGTGATCTCGGAGACGGTGGCGGGGGGATAGTCGGCGAGGAAGTCCGGCATCGCCTCCCAGCCCTCGGTGTGCCGGGCGATGAACTCGGCGTCCGTGTGCCCGTTCTCGTACAGCAGGTGCAGCAGCCCGTTGAGCAGGGCGAGATCGGTGCCGGGCCTGACCTGAAGAAACAGATCCGCCTTGGCCGCCGTGGCGGTCCGCCGCGGATCGACCACGATCAGCTTGGCGCCGGCCTTCACCCGCTCCAGCAGCCGCAGGAAGAGGATGGGGTGGCAGTCGGCCATGTTGGAGCCGATGACCAGGAAGACGTCCGCCTTGTCGAGGTCGTCGTACGACCCCGGCGGCCCGTCGGCGCCCAGCGACAGCTTGTAGCCGGTGCCCGCGCTCGCCATGCACAGCCGTGAGTTCGACTCGATCTGGTTCGTCCGTACGAAGCCCTTGGCGAGCTTGTTCGCCAGGTACTGCGCCTCCAGGCTCATCTGCCCCGAGACATAGAAGGCGACGGCGTCCGGACCGTGCTCGTCGACGATCGCGCGCAGCCGGCGGGCGGTCTCGCGGACCGCCTCGTCCACCGGCGCGGGCACCGGCTCCGCGCCACGGTCGTCGCGGACGAGCGCGCTGGTCAGCCGGCCGGGCGCGGCGAGCATGTCGGCGGTCGTCGCGCCCTTGGTGCACAGCCGGCCGCGGTTGGCGGGGTGCTCCTTGTCGCCGGACGCCTTGAGGACCGTACGACGGCCGTCGGGGCCGGTCCCCACGTCGAGCACGATTCCGCAGCCCACACCGCAGTACGAGCAGACGGTCCGCACCTGCTCCGCGGTCCGGGTCCGCTCCGCCTCTGGGGTCGTGGTCATGCCGACGACGGTACGAATTGCCCGTTACGCGGATGTGTCGCGGCCTGATCTTGAAGGGTTACACCCGCTGCACAGCCGCCGGACGGGCACTGTGAGGCCCCGGCGGAAGGGGAGCCCAGGGTGGTGGTGGAGGGGTGCCATCCGGCCGATGTGACCGTCGGGACGCTCGCGGACCGTGTCGCTGTTGGGCCGAACAGGTGACCATGAGTAAGAATTGGCCGGTGCAGACAATGAGTGCGAGCCAGTGCGGGGAGGGCCGGTGAACAGCCACGATGTCACCGACGAGCAGTGGGAAGGGCTCGCCCAGGTCGTTCCCTTGCGTGGCCGGGACGCCTGGCCGTCCGCGGTCGGTCACCGGTCGATACCCGAGGCGCAGACAGAGGCGCGACGCCGCTTCGTGGTCCTGCGGGTCAACATCTTCGCGGACGCCCGTGACGTCGCCGAGACGCTGATGCGCGGGATCCCGGTCCTCCTCGACCTGACGAGCGCGGAGACCGAGGTCGCCAAGCGGGTGCTGGACTTCAGCACGGGCGTGGTCTTCGGCCTCGCGAGCGGAATGCACCGGGTCGACCGGAATGTGTTCCTGCTCACGCCGCCGGGAACCGAGGTTCAGGGGCTGATGGAGGGGGTGGGGGTGCCCGGGATCTGAGCACCCCGGGCGGACGGCCGTCAGCGGTGCCGGTCGCTCGATCGTAGGAAGGTCGCGGCGGCGGAACGGTTCGCCCGACAGCGGCCCCCTACGGTCCGCATATGACCGTGTCATCCCTGTCGACCGGGTCGCTCCCGGCACCCCTCTCGTTCGAGCCCTCCCTGTCGTCCCCGGCGTCCGGCGCCGTCGTCGACGCCGGGCCGCGTCCCGACCGGCCGCACGTCTCGGAGCTGCGCCTGTCCGCCTTCGCCGGGCACCGGCGGGCCGGCTTCCCACTGGGACCGCTGACGCTCTTCACCGGCCCCAGCGGGTGCGGGAAGTCGCGCGCCCTCCAGGCGTACGAGGCGCTCGCGCGGCTCGCCGGCGGGGCCGAACTGGGTGCGGCGTTCCCGGATCCGGCCGCCTGTGTGCCGCAGCGGGCCCGCCCCGACGCCCAGCGGCGGCGCGGCTTCCGGATCGGCTGCACGACCGACGGCCCCGAAGGACCCGTACGGCTCGACGTCGCCGTACAGGCGGAGCCCGTACCACGCATCGTGGGCGAGCGGCTGACCTCCGGTGGGCTCGTTCTGCTGGAGACGGCGCTGCGCGATCCGGGCCGACGCGTGGTGCAGGCGGCCTGGCACACGGCGGGCTCCGCGCCCGTGACCCGCGGCCCGCTCCCGGACGACCGCCTCGGCACCGCCCTGCTGCCCCTGCGGGTGGCCGGCAAGACGGACGGCCAGCGCCGGGTGCTGGCGGCCGCCGAGCAGATGGTCGTCGCGCTGCGCTCGGTCTTCGCCTGCGACCCGCGACCGCACCGGATGCGCGCCCCGGCGCCGCTGGGCACGGGACGGCTGCTGCCGGGCTGCGCCAACCTCGCCGATGTGCTGTGGCGCACGCGGTCGGAGTGCGGACGGCGGCACGCGCTGCTGGTCGAGGCGGTGCGCGCGGGATGCGCGGGCCCGGTCGAGGACATGCTGGCGGAACCGGCAGGCGACGGCACGGTACGCGCACTGCTCGACCGGGGCGACGGGTCCCGTACGCCACTGGCGCTGCTGGGCGACGGCGAGTTGCGGTACGCGGCTCTGGCGCTCGTCCTGCTCACCGGTCCCGGCGTCCTGGAGGTCGACCCGGCCGGCGAGGTGCCGCAGGCGCTCCAGACGCTGACGGTGCTGGCCGACGGCCTCGACCGCTGCATGGATCCCCGGCAGGCGCGGGAGCTGGTGCGGCTGGCGGCGCGGATGTGCGAGCGGGGGCACATCCGGCTGGTGGGCGCGGTGAGTGATACGTCCTGGGCGGCGGGGGCGGAAGGGGTCACGGTGGTAGACCTGAGCGCGTGAAGGAACTGGACGTAGCCCATCTGCAGCGCCGGCTGGCGGACTTCGCGGCCGCCCGCGACTGGCAGCCGTACCACACCCCCAAGAACCTGGCGACCGCGCTCAGCGTGGAGGCGTCCGAACTCGTGGAGATCTTCCAGTGGTTGACCCCGCAGGAGTCGGAACGGGTGATGGACGACCCGGACACGGCCCACCGCGTCACCGACGAGGTCGCGGACGTGCTGGCGTATCTGCTCCAGCTGTGCGAGGTGCTGGACATCGACGCGCTCGCGGCCCTGGACGCGAAGATCGACCGCAACGAGAAGCGGTTTCCGGTGCCGGGGACCGACTGAGGGCGACGAGCGGGGTCCTGCTCGCCCGTTCGTCACTCTCCGGAGTCATCGAGTTGTCCCCAGCCGATTTGTTGTCCACAGATTTCGGGCTACCTCTGGCTTTTCGTCCCGATGGCATTCACTCTGGGTAGTGGACAACGGAGTTCGGGCGGGCGCGTGGAGAGCGCGTCGACACAGAGCGGGGGCAGCGCATGGACGTGGTGCGGCTCATCGTGGCGAGCAGGCGCGCCCTGGCGGGGAGCGACGCGGCGCCGCAGATCATGACAGAGGCGTGGCAGGCGTACGCCCTGGCGCAGGCGATAGGCAGCCGCCTCGCGGTGTCGGGCCCGCCCGAACTGCGGGGCGAGGCCCTGGGATTGACGGAGCTGGCGGGCCGGGGCTGCGGCGTCCTCGACACGCCGTCGCTGGACGTCGCCGACTTGCGCGCCGCGCAGCTCACCGAGCTGGGGGACGCCCGTGAGGCCCTCCTCGACCTCGGCGACCTCCTCGCCGAGGTCGGCATGGCCCTCGTCGCCCTCGCCAGCGCGGCGGACGGCGAGGGGACGTACTGGCAGTGCATGGAGGCCATCGACGCGGCGGACGAGTCCAGGGACCGCGTACGGGAGATGCTGCGCAGACTGGCGGCGAGAGACGGGGCTCTCCCTCAGCCGTGACCGCGGCCGCTCCCCTCGGCGGCAACCGGCCGGCGGCAACCCTCGGCGGCAACCGGTCGGCGACCAGCTGTCGGCACCTACCGGTCGAGCTGGGGCATGACCTCGGCGGCGATCAGCTCCAGCTGATCCAGGTCGTCGAGGTCCAGCATCTGCAGGTACATGCGCTGCGACCCGACAGCCTGGTACTGGGAGATCTTCTCGACGACTTCCGCGGGAGAGCCGGCGAGACCGTTCGCCTTCAGCTCGTCGACATCACGCCCGATGACGTCCGCCCGGCGCTTCACCTCGACGTCGTTCCTCCCGACACAGGCCACGAGCGCGTTGGAGTACACCAGGTCGTCGCCCCTGCGGCCGGCCTCCTCGGCGGCGGCACGCACCCGGTTGAACTGCTGCTCGGTATCAGCGAGGGACGCGAAGGGAATGTTGAACTCGTCCGCGTACCGGGCCGCCAGCGCGGGGGTCCGCTTCGCGCCGTGGCCGCCGATGAGCACCGGAACCTTCCCCTGGGCCGGCTTCGGCAGCGCGGGGGAGTCCTTGAGCTGGTAGTACGTCCCGTCGAAGGAGAACCGCTCGCCGACGGGCGTCGACCACAGCCCGGTGACGATGGCGAGCTGCTCCTCCAGCCGGCCGAACTTCTCCTTCGGGAACGGGATCCCGTACGCCTCGTGCTCGGCCTCGTACCAGCCGGAACCGAGGCCGAGCTCCACCCGCCCACCGGACATCAGGTCGACCTGGGCGACCTGGATCGCGAGGACGCCGGGGAGCCGGAAGGTACCGGCGGTCATCAGCGTGCCGAGCCGGATGCGGCGCGTCTCGCGGGCGAGACCGGCAAGCGTGATCCACGCGTCGGTGGGGCCGGGAAGCCCGTCGACGGATCCCATGTGCAAGTAATGATCAGAGCGGAAGAAAGCGTCGTAATTGAGGTCTTCGGCGGCCTGTGCGACGCGGAGGAGCGTCTCGTAGGTAGCGCCTTGCTGCGGTTCTGTGAAGACTCGAAGATCCATGTATCCATCATGCACCGCTCGCCTCAGGCGCCCCGCCCTGAACCGCGTAGGCACCGGCAACCGGACGCACGGCGGGCGGCGGCGTGTCGCAGGTACGTCCCAGCCCTCCGCGTCCGGGGAAAATCCCTGGTCGGGGGCGAGCCGACCGCCCATACTCGGTCATGTGTTCCTGACGATCAGTGCCACCGGTACCCCAGAGCGCCCCGCCACCGACCTCGGTTTCCTGCTGCACAAGCATCCCGACAAATCGCAGGCGTTCTCCACCTCGTACGGCACGGCGCACGTTCTCTACCCCGAGGCGAGCGTCGAGCGGTGCACGGCCGCGCTGCTGCTGGAGGTGGATGCGGTGGCGCTGGTCCGGCGCGGCAAGGGCAAGGGCCGGGGCGGCGCCCCCGACGCCGCGCTCGCGCAGTACGTCAACGACCGCCCGTACGCGGCCTCCTCGCTGCTCGCCGTGGCGCTGAGCAGCGTGTTCTCCAGCGCGATGAAGGGCACCTGCGCGGCGAGGCCCGACCTGCCGGCCCGGCCGCTGCCGCTGCGCATCGAGGTGCCCGCGCTGCCCGCCCGCGGCGGCCCGGACATCGTGCGCGCGCTGTTCGAGCCGCTCGGCTGGACGGTGACGGCTCGGCCCGTGGCGCTGGACGCCGCGTTCCCGGAGTGGGGCGACTCGCGGTACGTGGGCCTGGTCCTGGAGTCGGCGGAGCTGACCCTGGCCGAGGCCCTGCGCCACCTCTATGTCCTGCTCCCGGTGCTCGACGACGCCAAGCACTACTGGGTCGCCTCGGACGAGGTCGACAAGCTGCTGCGGGCCGGTGAGGGCTGGCTGCCGGACCACCCGGAGCACAAACTCATCACCAGCCGGTACCTCGCGCGCCGCTGGTCGCTCACCCGGCAGGCGATGGACCGCCTCGAACTCGTCCGTCTGGCCGAGGCCGACGACAGCGAGGTCGAGGAGATCGACAACGCGGTCGACGAGTCGACGGACACCGAGGAGAAGCCGGTGCCGCTCGCCGTGCGGCGGCGGGACGCGATCATCGCGGCGCTCCAGGCGTCCGGTGCCGCACGGGTGCTCGACCTCGGCTGTGGACAGGGCCAGTTGGTGCAGGCGCTGCTCAAGGACGTGCGGTTCACCGAGATCGTCGGCGTCGACGTGTCCGTGCGCGCGCTGACCATTGCCGCGCGCCGCCTCAAGCTGGACCGGCTGGGGGAGCGGCAGGCATCCCGGGTCACCCTCTTCCAGGGCTCGCTCGCGTACACCGACAGCCGCCTCAAGGGGTACGACGCCGCCGTGCTCAGCGAGGTGATCGAGCACCTCGACCTGCCGCGGCTGCCCGCCCTGGAGTACGCGGTGTTCGGCTCGGCCCGCCCCAGGACCGTGCTCGTGACCACGCCGAACGTCGAGTACAACGTCCGCTGGGAGACCCTCCCGGCGGGCCACTCCCGGCACGGCGACCACCGCTTCGAGTGGACCCGTGAGGAGTTTCGCGCCTGGGCCCGCCGGGTCGCCGAACGGCACGGCTACGACGTGGAGTTCACGCCCGTCGGGCCCGACGACCCCGAGGTGGGTCCGCCGACCCAGATGGCCGTGTTCTCCATGACCTCGGCGCACTCGAACACGCCGACCACCGCGAAGGAGGAGAAGGCCGCATGACGAACGGGACTCAGATGAAGGCGCGCACTCTCGCGGTGACCGACCTCTCTCTCGTGGTGCTGATCGGCGCCTCCGGCTCGGGCAAGTCCACCTTCGCCCGCAAGCACTTCACGCCCACCGAGATCATCTCCAGCGACTTCTGCCGGGGTCTGGTCGCCGACGACGAGAACGACCAGAGCGCCAGCCGCGACGCCTTCGACGTCCTGCACTACATCGCGGGCAAGCGTCTCGCGGCGGGCCGCCGTACGGTCGTCGACGCGACGAGCGTGCAGCAGGAGAGCCGCAGCCAGCTGATCGAACTGGCCAGGAAGCACGACGTGCTGCCCATCGCGATCGTGCTCGACGTGCCCGAGGAGGTGTGCGCGGAACGCAACGCGGCGCGCACCGACCGGGCGGACATGCCGCGCCGGGTCATTCAGCGGCACACGCGTGAACTCCGCCGTTCCCTGCGGCACCTGGAGCGCGAGGGCTTCAGGAAGGTGCACGTCCTGCGGGGTGTGGAGGAGATCGAGAACGCCTCGGTGGTCACCGAGAAGCGCTTCAACGACCTCACCCACCTCACTGGCCCCTTCGACATCATCGGCGACATCCACGGCTGTGCCGCCGAACTGGAGTCGCTGCTCGGCAAGCTGGGTTACGCCGACGGCGTGCACCCCGAGGGCCGTACGGCCGTGTTCGTCGGCGACCTCGTCGACCGCGGCCCGGACAGCCCCGGCGTCCTGCGCCGCGTGATGTCCATGGTCGGCTCGGGCAACGCGCTGTGCGTGCCCGGCAACCACGAGAACAAGTACGGCCGTCACCTCAAGGGCCGCAAGGTCCAGCACACGCACGGCCTGGCCGAGACGGTCGAGCAGATGGAAGGCGAGAGCGAGGAGTTCCGTACCCAGGTGCGGGAGTTCATCGACGGCCTGGTCAGCCACTACGTCCTCGACGGCGGCCGGCTCGTCGTCTGCCACGCCGGGCTGCCCGAGAAGTACCACGGCCGTACCTCCGGCCGGGTGCGGTCGCACGCGCTGTACGGCGACACGACCGGGGAGACCGACGAGTTCGGTCTGCCGGTGCGCTATCCGTGGGCCGAGGACTACCGGGGCCGGGCGGCGGTCGTCTACGGGCACACGCCCGTTCCCCAGGCCACCTGGCTGAACAACACGATCTGCCTGGACACCGGCGCCGTCTTCGGCGGCAAGCTCACCGCGCTGCGCTGGCCGGAACGCGAGCTGGTCGACGTACCGGCGGAGCGGGTCTGGTACGAGCCGGCCAAGCCGCTGGCCACCGAGGCGCCCGGCGGGCACGAGGGCCGTCCGCTCGACCTGGCGGACGTGCGCGGCCGCAGGGTCGTCGAGACCCGGCACGCGGGCCGGGTGTCGGTGCGCGAGGAGAACGCGGCGGCCGCCCTGGAGGTCATGAGCCGCTTCGCGGTGGACCCGCGTCTGCTGCCGTACCTGCCGCCGACCATGGCACCGACCGCGACCTCGCACCGGGACGGTTACCTGGAGCACCCGGCCGAGGCCTTCGCGCAGTACCGGCAGGACGGGGTCGCGCGGGTCGTGTGCGAGGAGAAGCACATGGGGTCGCGGGCGGTGGCGCTGGTGTGCCGGAACGCGGAGGCGGCACGCGAGCGCTTCGGGACCGACGGGCCCACCGGGTCGCTGTACACGCGCACCGGGCGCCCCTTCTTCGACGACGCGGACAGGACCGAGGAGATCCTCGGCCGGGTGCGGGAGGCCGTCGGCGCGGCGGGTCTGTGGGAGGAGCTGGAGACCGACTGGGTTCTGCTGGACGCCGAGCTGATGCCGTGGTCGCTGAAGGCGTCCGGGCTGCTCCGTACGCAGTACGCGGCGGTCGGCGCCGCGTCCGGGGCGGTGTTCCCGGGGGCGCTGGCCGCGCTCGAGGGGGCGGCGGCGCGCGGTGTCGACGTCGGGGAGCTGCTGGCCAGGCAGCGCGAACGGGCCGCGGACGCGGCCGCGTTCACGGACGCGTACCGGCGGTACTGCTGGGCGACGGACGGGCTGGAGGGTGTGCGCCTCGCGCCGTTCCAGATCCTTGCCGTCCAGGGCCGCAGTCTCGCCGCCGTGCCGCACGAGGAGCAGCTCGCGCTGCTCGACCGGCTCGTCGAGCACGACGCGAGCGGGCTGCTGGGGACCACCCGACGGCTCTTCGTCGACACGGGCGACCCGGAGTCGGTGCAGGCCGGCGTCGACTGGTGGCTGGAGATGACCGGGCGCGGTGGTGAGGGCATGGTCGTCAAGCCGGCGGGCGCGGTGGTACGCGGTGAGCAGGGGCGGCTGGTGCAGCCCGGCATCAAGTGCCGGGGGCGGGAGTACCTGCGGATCATCTACGGTCCGGAGTACACGCGGCCCGAGAACCTCGCACGGCTGCGCGGGCGGTTCCTGAACCACAAGCGGTCGCTGGCGATCCGGGAGTACGCGCTGGGCCTGGAGGCCCTGGACCGGCTGGCGGAGGGCGAGCCGCTGTGGCGCGTGCACGAGGCGGTGTTCGGGGTGCTGGCACTGGAGTCGGAGCCGGTGGACCCACGCCTGTGAACGAACGGGCGCTGTAGGGGGCCGGGATGCCCCGGCCCCCTACAGCGCCCAGCGCCTGCGGCCTCCGGCCCGCGGGCGCCTGCGGCCCCCGGCCTCTCGGCGCCTGTGGCCTTCGGCTCGGGCGTCTGCGGCCCGCGGGTGTTTGTGGGCTGTGGTGTCTCGGTGCCTGTGGCCCGCGTCCGCACGCCTGCGGCCTCCGGCGCCTCGGGCCCGTGGCTCGCGGCCCTGGGTGTTTGCGGTCCGTGGGCCCTCGGTCCCTGCGGCGCCGGGTGCTGTGGCTTCTGGGGCCTCGGGCCTGTGGCTTGTGGCCCCGGGTGCCTGCGGTCCGCGGGTGTCTGCGGCCCCGGCCCCTCGGTGCCTGTTGGCGTCCTCGGTCCCTCGGTGTCTGCGGCCCACGGCCCCCGCGCCTCACCCCACCAACCGCAGCCTGACCGCCGCCACCCCGAGTCGCACCGTCTGCCCCCACGTCAGTTCCAGCGCGTCACCCTCCATGCCGTCCCCGAAGGCGATGAGCCGGTCCGACTCGACGGTCACCGACAGCCGGGCGGACGCGGTGAGTTCACCGGCAACCAGCGACGTGCCGGTGGCCGGCGACGGCCACGCCTCGCGGACGAACCACACCAGGCGGTCCTCGACGGGCGCCGGCAACGGCAGTCCTTCGCCCCGCTCCTGCCACACCGAGCGGATCCATCCCGTCGCCCCGGTCCCGGTACCGATGAGCACCCCCGATGACGCCTGGGGCTCGACGGCACCCCCGTACTCGTCGAGCCCCAGGCGGTAGCGGGCCGTCTGATGACCCGCCGCTCCCAGATAGATCTCGTTCAGCGCGAGCAGCCGCTGGGTGTCGTCCGCGACCGCCTCGACCATCGTCAGCTCGTCGGCGTGACCGCTGCGCGCCGACGCGAGCAGCGCCGCCGCGTCACCGGGCCGGTGCCGCACCAGCACCCCGGGGTTGCGTCCCGGGTCCGCGTCGATCCCCACCACCGGCTGTCCGGCGAGGTACTTGGCCACGTTCGCCACCAGCCCGTCCTGCCCGACCACGACCACCACGTCCTCCGGGGCGAACAGGAACCGGTCCAGGTCCCGTCGCTCCACCCGGGCCTGACGCCACGTCAGCGGCACCGCCGCCACCACCTCGGCCCACGCCCGGCGGGCCCGCCGGTGCCGCTCGGCCACCTCGTCGACGCTCCGCCCGCGCGAGGCCAGGAAGAAGGCGGCCTGACCGGGTGTGCCGTGCCGGGCCACCAACTCCTCGTACTCCGTGGTGCGATGGACCAGCACGACCCTCGGCGCGAGACTCACGCCGGTTCTCCCGAGGGCCCGCCCGCGGCCGCGCCGAGCCGGGACAGCAGTCCTGTCACCACGTCCGGCGACACGGTCACGCTATCGATCCGCGGCAGATTCTCCGCGAGCCGCGTCCCCGTCAGGGCGTGCAGCGTCGCCACGTCCACCTCCGCGTGCACGTGCAGCCACGCCGCCTGTGCGCGCGCCCGCGCCTCCCCGACCTCGCGCGCGGCCTGCGCCTCGGCCTTGGCCAGCCGCACGGTGCGGGCGGCCTCCGCCTCCGCGCGCACGGCGTCCGCCGCCGCGTGCTCCTCCGCCTCGCGGCGGGCGTTCGTGCCCCGCTGGTCGACCAACTGCTCCTCGCGGCGGGCGAGTTCGATCTGGCTGGCCAGCTCGTTCTCCGCGATCGCACGCTCGCGCTCCACCGCCACGGCACGGCGCTCGTACGTCGCCCGGTCCGCCTCCTGCTGGATCTGCTCACGGGCCGGGGTGCGCAGCGCCCGCTCCACCTCGGGCTCGGGACGCAGCGCCACGACGCGGACGGCGACCACCTCGATGCCGGTCGCGGGCAGCCGAGGCTCGGCCGCGAGCCCGGCGGCGACCCGGTCCCGTACCGCCGCGACCCCGTCGACCAGCGCCGCCGACAGCGGCGTACGGGCCAGGACGTCCAGCGCGTGCTGCTGTGCCGTCTCGGTCAGCAGCGTCGCCAGCTGCTCCAGCGGTGCGCCGCGCCACACGCCCGTGTCGGGGTCGACGGAGAAGTCGAGCCGCGCGGCGGCGACGCCAGGATCGCTGATCCGGTAGGTCACGGTCGCCTGCACCGCCACGTCCTGGAAGTCGGACGTACGGGCGTGGAACGTCATGGCCAGCTCGCGGTCGTCCACCGGGATCTCGGAGAGCGCGGCGGTCAGGGAGCGGTACCAGAAGCTGAGCCCGGGCCCGTCGTGCACCAGCCGTCCCGCCCGCTGGTGCCGGACATGGGCGGTCGGTGCGCCGCGCAGATGGCGCCAGCCGAAGCGCCGGGTGATGTCGGCCATGTGTGGTGGACCCCCTCCGTATTTTCGTCACTACGACGATAATCGTTCATGCCGGTTATCGTCAAGGGGACGAAATCAAGTGCTGCGGGTCCTCACAACCGACGGGTGAACACGCGCCCGAATGGTCAGGATGGAGGCATGGGACTGCATGTCGACTCCGAAGCCGGGCGGCTGCGCCGCGTCATCCTGCACCGGCCTGATCTCGAGCTCAAAAGGCTCACCCCCAGCAACAAGGACGCCCTCCTCTTCGACGACGTGCTGTGGGTGCGCCGGGCCCGCGCGGAGCACGACGGGTTCGCGGACGTGCTGCGCGACCGCGGTGTCGCCGTCCACCTCTTCGGCGACCTGCTCACCGAGGCGCTGGACATCCCGGCCGCCAGGACGCTCGTGCTGGACCGGGTCTTCGACGAGAAGGAGTACGGGCCGCTCGCCACCGACCATCTGCGGGCCGCCTTCGAGACCCTGCCCGCCCCGGACCTGGCCGCCGCGCTGGTCGGCGGCATGACCAAGCGGGAGTTCCTGGAGGCGCACCCCGAGCCCGTCTCCGTGCGCTTCCATGTGATGGACCTCGACGACTTCCTGCTCGGTCCGCTGCCCAACCACCTCTTCACCCGGGACACCTCCGCCTGGATCTACGACGGGGTCTCCATCAACGCCATGCGCTGGCCCGCGCGGCAGCGTGAAACCGTGCACTTCGAGGCGATCTACCGGCACCACCCGCTCTTCCGGGACGAGGCCTTCCATGTCTGGTCCGAAGGGCAGGCGGACTACCCCTGCACCATCGAGGGCGGGGACGTCCTCGTCATCGGCAACGGCGCCGTGCTCATCGGCATGAGCGAGCGGACGACGCCGCAGGCCGTCGAGATGCTCGCGCACAAGCTGTTCGCGGCCGGGTCCGCGCGCACCATCGTGGCGCTCGACATGCCCAAGCGGCGGGCGTTCATGCACCTGGACACCGTGATGACGATGGTCGACGGCGACACCTTCACCCAGTACGCGGGGCTCGGCATGCTCCGCTCGTACACCATCGAGCCGGGCGTCGGGGAGAAGGAGCTGAAGGTCACCGACCACCCGCCGGAGCACATGCACCGCGCGATCGCCGCCGCGCTCGGGCTCGGTGAGATCCGCGTCCTGACCGCCACGCAGGACGTGCACGCGGCCGAGCGCGAACAGTGGGACGACGGCTGCAACGTCCTCGCGGTCGAGCCGGGCGTCGTGGTCGCGTACGAGCGCAACTCGACCACCAACACGCATCTGCGCAAGCAGGGCATCGAGGTGATAGAGATCCCGGGCAGCGAACTGGGGCGGGGGCGCGGCGGGCCGCGCTGTATGAGCTGTCCGGTGGAGCGGGACGCCGTGCCCGGGTAGCGCCGCCGGCCGGGGCGGCCCGAAAGCCCGTCCGCATAGAAATGTGGGATGTCGTATAGACTTCCACGCGTCTTCGTCCTCGTCCCCCTGTTAACCCTGGAGCGCCCCCATGGCGACAGTCCCGACCGCCCTCGCCGGCCGCCATTTCCTCAAGGAGCTGGATTTCACCGCGGAGGAGTTCCGCGGGCTGCTCGAGCTGGCCGCCGAGCTGAAGGCCGCCAAGAAGGCCCGGACGGAGACGCTGTATCTGCGGGGCCGCAACATCGCGCTCGTGTTCGAGAAGACGTCGACGCGTACGCGCTGCGCGTTCGAGGTGGCCGCGGCCGACCAGGGTGCCTCCACGACGTACCTCGACCCGGCGGGCTCGCAGATCGGGCACAAGGAGTCGGTCAAGGACACGGCACGCGTACTCGGTCGCATGTTCGACGGCATCGAGTATCGCGGCCACGGCCAGGGCGTCGTCGAGGAGCTCGCCGCGCACGCCGGAGTCCCTGTCTACAACGGCCTCACCGACGAGTGGCACCCCACCCAGATGCTCGCCGACGCGCTCACCATGACCGAGCACAGCGACAAGCCGCTGACCGAGATCGCCTACGCCTACCTCGGCGACGCCCGCTACAACATGGGCAACTCCTACCTCGTCACGGGCGCCCTGCTCGGCATGGACGTCCGGATCGTCGCGCCCCGGCTGCTGTGGCCCGACGAGACGATCGTCGAGGTGGCTCAGCAGCTCGCCGTCGCGTCCGGCGCCCGCATCACGCTCACCGAGGACGTGAAGGAGGGCGTGCGCGGCGCGGACTTCGTCGCCACCGACGTCTGGGTGTCGATGGGGGAGCCCAAGGAGGTCTGGGACGAGCGCATAGGGCTGCTCGGCCCCTACGCCGTGACGATGGACGTGCTGCGCGCCACCGGCAACGACGACGTGAAGTTCCTGCACTGCCTGCCGGCCTTCCACGACCTCGGCACCGACATCGGCCGTGAGATCCACGCGCGGCACGGGCTGACCTCCCTCGAAGTCACCGACGAGGTCTTCGAGTCCGCGCACTCGGTCGTCTTCGACGAGGCGGAGAACCGGATGCACACCATCAAGGCGGTCCTGGTCGCCACCCTCGCCTGAGCCACGGCCGCACCTGTCGTGCGACGCCTGTCACCTCGGGCACCTCGCGGGACCTGATTCCCGTACGATCCTCGGCGGGCCCGGAGCCATCCCTTCCGCGGCCCGTCGCGCGACTTTCCCCCAAGCTCCCGGCTCCGCCCGGGCGGGGGCACCCCTCTGGTCGCACCCGCACCACCGGAAAGAGCACCACCGCGCCATGCCCGCACTTCGCATCAAGTCCCCCGAGCTGCTCGTCGCCGAATCCGGCGCCGACCTCGAAGGCCATGGCCTCAAGCGCACCATGGGCCTCTTCCAGCTCATCTGCTTCGGCGTCGGCGCCATCGTCGGCACCGGCATCTTCGTCGGCCTGTCCGACTCGGTCGCCCAGGCCGGCCCCGCCGTCGTGGTCTCCTTCGTTCTCGCCGCGATCACCTGCGTCTTCACCGCCTTCGCCTTCGCGGAGCTGGGCGGCGCGATCCCGGTCTCCGGGTCCTCGTACTCCTTCGCCTACGCGGGCCTCGGCGAGCGCACGGCCTTTCTCGTCGGCTGGTGTCTGCTGCTCGAGTACGGCGTGTCCGTCTCGGCCGTGGCGGTCGGCTGGAGTCAGTACGTCAACGAACTCCTGGACAGTCTCACCGGCCTGGAGCTGCCCGCCGCGCTGTCCGCGGGCCCCGGCGACGGCGGAGTGATCAATCTCCCCGCCGTCGTCGTGATCGCCCTCGCCTCGGTCCTCCTGGTGCGTGGTGTGCGCGAGAGCGCCCGGGCCACCGCCGCCATGGCCGTGCTGAAGCTCGCCATCCTGGTCGTCTTCTGCGCCATCGGGTTCAGCGCCTTCAAGGACGGCAACCTCACCCCGTTCTCGCCCGCCGGTCTCGGCGGCATCGGCGCGGGCACCACCGCCGCGTTCTTCTCGTACATCGGCTTCGACGCGATCACCACGGCCGGCGAGGAGGCCAGGAACCCGCGCCGCGACATCCCGATCGCGATCCTCGTCTGCCTCGGCCTGGCCACCCTCCTGTACTGCGCGGTGGCACTCGCCGCGATCGGTGCCATCGGCGGCGACCAGGTCGGCGGTCGGCCCGCCGCGCTGTCGTACGTCGTCAACGAGGTCACCGGCTCCACGGCCGGCGGCGCGGTCATCGCCTTCGGCGCGGTCGTCGCCATCGCCTCGGTGGTGCTCGCGGTGATGTACGGCCAGACCCGCATCCTGATGTCCATGGCCCGCGACGGACTCGTGCCCCGCGTCTTCGAGCGGGTCTCGCCGAAGACCTCGACGCCGGTCACCGGCACGCTGCTCGTCGCGCTCGTCTTCGCGGTCCCGGCGGCCTTCGCGTCGCTCGACGCGGTGGTCAACCTGTGCACCATCGGCACGCTCGCGATCATGGCCGTGGTCAATGTCACGGTGATCGCGCTCAGGCGCCGCGAGCCGGGCCTCACCCGCAGCTTCCGGGTGCCGCTCTACCCCGTGATACCGGTGCTCGGCGTCGGCTTCTGCCTCTATCTGATGTACGAGACGGGCTGGACGACCTGGATCCAGTTCGCCGCCTTCCTGGCGGCGGGCTGCCTGGTGTACGCGCTCTACGGGCGTCGCAACTCCCGGCTGGCGAAGTCGGCGGCCGCTACGCGAACCGACGCTGAGGCGGTATCACAGGCAGTCTGAACCACACCGCCTTGCCCGAGCCCGTGGGGCGATGGCCGCAGGCGGAGCTGAGGGCGCGGATCAGCAGGAGGCCGCGCCCGTGTTCCTGCCAGGGGTCGGGCTCCTCGCGGGGGCCGGGGACCGTGAGGTTGCCCGGCGGGGCCGGGTCGGGGTCGTGCACCTCGACCTGGCAGCCGGTCGGCAGCAGCTCGACCACCAGCTCGATCGGGCCCTCGCCCGCGGTGTGTTCCACGGCATTGGCCACCAGCTCGGCGGTGAGCAGCTCCGCGGTGTCGCTGTCGGCCGAGTGCTTCAGCTCGGCCAGCGCCGAGCGGACCAGGGCGCGGGCGACGGGCACGGCCGCGGCGGTGTGCGGCAGCGCGACGCGCCAGGAGGCCGGCGGGGTGGGGGGCTCGTGCAAGGTCGGTCCGTTCATGGAGCAGGCTGTCCTGCTTTCAACATCAGGAATGGTACGGCGCACCCGGACAGAGGTGCTCGCCGGGCCCGCAGCGGAACCTTCGCCCCGCCACCGACGGCGTACCCACGCGAACGACCCGCCGCGCCCGGCTGTGCCCGCCGTTACCGGGCTATCGAGAAGCCGTGACTCGGTGACGGCGTCCGGCACGCCGGGACACAGCTATCGCGCGGTCGTGACGACAGTCACAAATCAGTGATAACTTCGAGGAGAGTCCGGCACCGACAGCCGCCCCCGCCCGAGGAGGCCGCACGTCATGAGTCCCTTCACCGGTTCCGCCGCCCGCACCCCCGACTGGAAACACCTCGGGGTCGAGATCGCGGACGGGGTCGCCACCGTCACCCTGGCCCGCCCCGAGAAGCTCAACGCGCTCACCTTCGGCGCCTACGCCGATCTGCGCGACCTGCTCGCCGAGCTGTCCCGCGAGAAGTCCGTACGTGCCCTGGTGCTGGCCGGTGAGGGGCGCGGCTTCTGCTCCGGCGGCGACGTCGACGAGATCATCGGCGCGACCCTGGCCATGGATACCGCCCAGCTCCTCGACTTCAACCGGATGACCGGCCAGGTGGTGCGGGCGGTGCGCGAGTGCCCGTTCCCGGTGATCGCGGCCGTGCACGGGGTGGCCGCGGGAGCCGGGGCCGTGCTCGCCCTGGCCGCCGACTTCCGGGTGGCCGACCCCTCCGCGCGCTTCGCCTTCCTCTTCACCCGCGTCGGACTGTCCGGCGGCGACATGGGCGCCGCCTATCTGCTGCCCCGGGTCGTCGGACTCGGCCACGCCACCCGGCTCCTCATGCTCGGCGAACCGGTCCGCGCGCCCGAGGCCGAACGCATCGGGCTGATCAGCGAGCTGACCGACGAGGGCCACGCCGACGACGCCGCCCGGACCCTGGCCCGCCGGCTCGCCGAGGGCCCCGCGCTCGCGTACGCCCAGACGAAGGCCCTGCTCACCGCCGAGCTGGACATGCCGCTCGCCGCCTCCGTCGAACTCGACGCCGCGACCCAGGCGCTGCTGATGAACGGCGCGGACTACGCCGAGTTCCACGCGGCCTTCACCGAGAAGCGGCCGCCGAAGTGGCAGGGGCGATAGCCATGCGGGTCGCGGTCGTCGGAGGCGGCCCCGGGGGCCTGTACGCGGCAGCGCTGCTGAAGCGTCTCGACCCGTCCCGCGAGGTCACCGTCTGGGAGCGCAACGCGCCCGACGACACCTTCGGCTTCGGTGTCGTCCTCTCCGACGAGACCCTCGGCGGCATCGAACACGCGGACCCGGTGGTGTACGCGGCCCTCAGGGACGAGTTCGTGCGCTGGGACGACATCGACATCGTGCACCGCGGCGTACGCCACACCTCCGGCGGCCACGGCTTCGCCGCGCTCGGCAGGCAGCGGCTCCTCGGGATCCTGCACGAGCGGTGCCGCTCGCTCGGTGTGGAGCTGCGCTTCGGTACCGAGGCGCCGTACCCCGCGTGGCTCACGGAGACGTACGACCTCGTCATCGCCGCGGACGGGGTGCACAGCAGCACCCGCGAGGCGTATGCGGAGGCCTTCCGGCCCTCCGTCGAGACGCACCGCTGCCGCTACATCTGGCTCGCCGCCGACTTCGCCTTCGACGCGTTCCGCTTCGAGATCGCCGAGACCGAGCACGGCGTGCTCCAGCTGCACGGCTATCCCTATGCGGCCGACGCCTCCACCGTCATCGTCGAGATGCGCGAAGAGGTGTGGCAGGCGGCCGGGTTCGCCGAGCTGGACGAGCGGGAGTCCGTCGAGCGGTGCGCCAAGATCTTCGCGGACGCGCTGGGCGGACGATCCCTCCGGTCCAACAAGTCGGCCTGGACCCACTTCCGCACGGTCGTCAACGAACGCTGGTCGCACGGCAATCTGGTCCTCCTCGGCGATGCCGCGCACACCGCCCACTTCTCCATCGGCTCCGGCACGAAGCTCGCCGTCGAGGACGCGCTGGCGCTGGCGGCCTGCCTGGAGGAACAGCCGGGGCTGCCCGAGGCCCTGGCCGCGTACGAGCAGGAGCGGCGGCCCGTCGTCGCCTCCACCCAGCGCGCGGCCCGGGCCAGCCTGGAGTGGTTCGAGAACATCGGGCTGTACCTCGGCCGGCCCTCCCGGCAGTTCGCCTTCAACCTGCTCACCCGCAGCCGCCGTGTCACCCACGACAACCTGCGGCTGCGCGACGCCCACTTCACCGAGGCCGTGGAGCGCGAGTTCGGCTGCCCGTCCGGCACCCCGCCGATGTTCACCCCGTTCCGGCTGCGCGGACTGACCCTGCGCAACCGGGTCGTGGTGTCACCGATGGACATGTACGCGGCGGTGGACGGTGTCCCCGGCGACTTCCACCTGGTCCACCTGGGCGCGCGGGCCCTCGGCGGGGCCGGCCTGGTGATGACCGAGATGGTGTGTGTCAGCCGCGAGGGCCGGATCACACCGGGCTGCGCCGGGATCTACACCGGACGGCAGGCCGAGGCATGGCGGCGGATCACCGACTTCGTGCACACCCGGGCGCCGGGCGTCGGGATCGGCGTGCAGCTCGGCCACTCCGGACGCAAGGGAAGCACCAAGCTGATGTGGGAGGGCATCGACGAGCCGCTGGAGGAGGGCAACTGGCCGCTGGTGGCCGCCTCTCCGCTGCCGTACAAGCCGGGGAGCCAGACGCCCCGCGCGTTGTCCCGTGCTCAGCTCACCGACATCCGGGAGCAGTTCACGGACGCCGCCTGGCGGGCCGCCCGCAGCGGCTTCGACCTCCTCGAACTCCATTGCGCCCACGGTTACCTGCTCTCCGGCTTCCTCTCCCCGCTGACCAACCACCGCACCGACGCGTACGGCGGAAGCCTCGCGCGCAGACTCCGCTTCCCGCTCGAGGTCTTCGACGCCGTACGCTCCGTCTGGCCGGAGGAGCGGCCCATGACGGTCCGCATATCGGCGACCGACTGGGCCGAGGGCGGCACCACGGCCGAGGACGCCGTCGAGATCGCCCGCGCCTTCGCCGCGCACGGCGCCGACGCGATCGACGTGTCGACCGGGCAGGTGGTCGCCGACGAACAGCCCGCGTACGGGCGCTCGTACCAGACGCCGTACGCGGACCGGATCCGCGGCGAGGCCGGCGTCCCGGTCATCGCCGTCGGCGCGATCTCCTCCTGGGACGACGTCAACTCGCTGATCCTCGCCGGGCGTACGGATCTGTGCGCGCTCGCCCGGCCGCACCTCTACGACCCGCACTGGACCCTGCACGCGGCGGCCGAGCAGGGCTACACGGGGCCGGGTGTCGTCTGGCCCGCGCCCTACCGGGCAGGCAGCCGGCGCCCGCAGTCCGGCCGCACGGACGCCCCCAAGCCCCGGCTGACACTGGGGACCTGAGGGCGTCGAACGGGCTCGGGCTCCTACGACAGGTCTGCCATCCCGGCGGTCAGGGTCGCGCCGTCCGCCGGGTCGACCAGCAGGAAGGCGCCCGTGCGGCGCACCCGGGCGTAGTCGTCCAGGGCCAGGGGCTCGGCCGTGCGGAGGGCGATCCTGCCGAGGTCGTTCGCGGTCAGCTCGGTCGCGCCGGCCAGGTCCTTGACCAGTGCCTTCACCGTCCGCGTCGTGTGCTTGACCAGCACCCGGTCGCCGATGCGCAGCGGGCGGTCGGCCAGATGGCAGACGGCCGCCCGGACGTCCCGCGTGAGCTCGGGAGCGTCGGGGCCGGCGGTGATCATGTCGCCCCGCGCTATGTCCCGCTGTCCGGCCAGGCGCAGGGTCAGCGACTGCGGCGCGTACGCCGCCCGCGCCGTTGTGCCGAGCACGTCGATGCCGGTGATCTCGGAGGTCTCGCCGGACGGGTGGACGGTCACCCGGTCGCCGACCCGCAGTGAGCCCGACACCAACTGGCCCGCGTAGTGGCGGACCCCGTCGTGCCGGATCACGTACTGCACCGGGAAGCGGGCCGGGGCGCCGGCCGACTCGGCGCCGACCGGGACCGTCTCCAGGAGGTCGAGGAGCGCCGGGCCCGCGTACCAGTCCATGTGCGCCGAGCGCTCGACCACGTTGTCGCCGCACAGCGCGGACACCGGGACGGGAGTGAAGCCGGGCAGGTCCAGCTCCGCCGCGTGGCCCGCGAAGTCCTCGACGATCCGGTCGAACTCCTTCTCCTCGTACCCGACGAGATCCATCTTGTTCACCGCGAGCACGATGTGCGGGACGCGCAGCAGCGCGGCGACGGCGGCGTGCCGGCGGGTCTGCTCGATGACGCCGTTGCGGGCGTCCACCAGGATGACGGCCAGGTCGGCGGTGGAGGCGCCGGTGACCATGTTGCGGGTGTACTGAACATGGCCGGGGGTGTCGGCGAGGATGAACCGGCGGCGCGCGGTCGCGAAGTAGCGGTACGCCACGTCGATGGTGATGCCCTGCTCGCGTTCGGCGCGCAGGCCGTCGGTGAGGAGGGCCAGGTCGGGAGCGTCCTGGCCGCGGCTGCGCGACACCTGCTCCACGGCCTCCAGCTGGTCCGCGAGGACCGACTTGGAGTCGTGCAGCAGACGCCCGACCAGCGTGGACTTGCCGTCGTCGACGGAACCGGCGGTCGCGAAGCGCAGGGTGTCGGTGGTGGCGGTGGTGGTGCTGGTCATGGCTAGAAGTACCCCTCGCGCTTGCGGTCTTCCATCGCGGCCTCGGACATCTTGTCGTCGGCGCGGGTGGCGCCGCGTTCGGTGAGCCGGGAGGCGGCGATCTCGGTGATCACGGCGTCCAGCGTGGTGGCGTCGGAGTCGACGGCGCCGGTGCAGGACATGTCGCCGACGGTGCGGTAGCGGACCCGGCGCTTCTCGACAGTCTCGCCGTCCTTGGGGCCGCCCCAGTCACCGGCGGTCAGCCACATGTGGGACCGCTGGAAGACCTCGCGTTCGTGGGCGAAGTAGATCTCGGGGAGTTCGATGTGTTCGCGGGCGATGTACTGCCATACGTCCAGCTCGGTCCAGTTGGAGAGCGGGAAGACGCGGACGTGTTCGCCGGGGGCGTGGCGGCCGTTGTAGAGGTTCCACAGTTCGGGGCGCTGGCGGCGGGGGTCCCACTGGGAGAACTCGTCGCGCAGGGAGAAGACGCGTTCTTTGGCGCGGGCCTTTTCCTCGTCGCGTCGGCCGCCGCCGAAGACGGCGTCGAAGCGGTGCTGCTGGATGGCTTCGGTCAGGGGCACGGTCTGCAGGGGGTTGCGGGTGCCGTCGGGGCGTTCGCGCAGTACACCGCGGTCGATGTAGTCCTGTACGGAGGCCACATGCAGGCGCAGTCCGTGTGCGGCGACCACACGGTCGCGGTATGCGAGGACCTCGGGGAAGTTGTGTCCGGTGTCCACGTGCAGCAGGGTGAAGGGGATCGCCGCGGGTGCGAAGGCCTTCAGTGCCAGGTGCAGCATGACGATGGAGTCCTTGCCGCCGGAGAACAGGATCACCGGCCGTTCGAACTCGCCCGCCACCTCGCGGAAGATGTGGACGGCCTCCGACTCCAGCGCGTCCAGATGCGAGAGCGCGTACGGGCTGTCGGTCTCCTGGGAAGCGGTGGCCGCGGTCGTCATACGAGACCCCTCGCCGCCAGGACCGCGTACACGGCCCCCGCCGACTCCTCGGGCGTCTGCCCCTGCGTCTCCAGGGTGAGCGCCGGGTCCACGGGCGGCTCGTACGGGTCGTCGACACCGGTCAGACCCTTCAGCCGGCCCGCGGCCTGCCTGGCGTACAGCCCTTTCACGTCCCGTTCGCTGCACACCTCGACCGGGGTGGCGACATGCACCTCGAGGTACGGCGTCCCACTCGCCTCGTGCCGTTTGCGGACCGCCTCGCGGCTGTCGGCGTACGGCGCGATGACCGGGACGACGGCGAGGACGCCGTTGCGCGCCAGCACCTCGGCGACCAGGCCGATGCGCTGCGCATTGGTGTGGCGGTCCGCGCGCGAGAAGCCGAGCCCCGCGGAGAGGAAACGGCGGATCTCGTCGCCGTCGAGCACCTCCACGCGGTGCCCCTGCGACCTCAGCCGCCCGGCGAGTATGCGGCCGATGGTGGTCTTGCCCGCGCTCGGCAGCCCGGCGAGCCAGACCGTGGCTCCCTGCGCCCTGGACGTGGTGGTCATGCGTGCGGTCCTTTCGCGGCGCCGCCCGGGCGCCGTTGTCCGTGGCGGCCGGGGCGTGTGGCGAGTTCGGTGAAGAGCGCTTCCCAGCGCGGGTGGACGGCGTCCGGGCCGTAGGAGGCGGCCGTCAGGACCGCCGCCACGCCCATCTCGGCGCGCAGCCCCTCGTCCTTCATCAGCTTCGCCATGGCGTCGGCGAGCGCGTCGGGGTCCTCCGGCGGCACGAGCAGACCGTCGACTCCGTGGGTGAGCACGTCCGACGGGCCGGTCGGGCAGTCGAAGCCGACCACCGGCAGGGAGTGGCTCATCGCCTCGATCATCACCATCGGCAGGCCCTCGAAGCGTGAACTGAGCACGTAGAAGGAGGCCTTGGCGAGTTCGTCGTCCAGCCGGTCGGTGTGGCCCATCAGGAACACGTGGTTGTAGAGGTGGTGCTCCTCGATGAGGGCACGCAGCTCGGCCTTCTTCTCGCCGCTGCCGTAGATCCTCAGCTGCCAGTCGGGGTACGCCTCGACGAGCTTCGCCCACGCGGGGATCAGCAGGTCGAAGCCCTTCTGCGGGAAGAGCCGCCCGGCCGCCACCGCGATCTTCGACCGGGGGCGGGCGGGCACCTGGTCGAGCGAGTGCACGGCGTTGGGGATGCGGACGACGCGGGTGCCGGGCAGCAGTGCCTCGTACTCCTCGCGGTCGCGTTCGGTCAGCACGGCGACCGTGTCGAAGCGCGGGTAGGTCTCCCGGATGCGCTGCTGCACGTCCCGCTTGTGGGTGCCGTGGTTCATGTGCTCCTGCGCGACGCGGATCACGCCGCGGCTGGCGTGCTCGGCGGCCAGGAAGTTGAGCGCGGGCCGGGTGGTGACGAGGACGCCGTCGGTCAGCGTCCGCAGGTAGGCGATGAGGCGTTCCTCGACGTACCGGTTGAAGTAGCGGTAGCCGAACTCGCCCGCGGGGATGTGCCGTGCGGGCCGGTCCAGCAGCCGGCCGCGGCGCCGGTCGCGCCAGCGGGCCACCGGACCGGCCGGCGGGACGTGGGCGTCCTCGCGCAGGTCGACGACGGTGGAGACCTTCACGCGCGCGTCGAGCGGGAACTGGATGTCGTCCCGGCGGCGCACCGCGCTCACCAGCTCGACGTCCCAGCCCGCGGCGACCAGGGAGTTGGCCTGGTTCATCACCGTGCGGATGGTGCCGCCGCGGCCATAGGCGTGCAGCAGCAGATAGCGGACCCGAGGGAGCGGCGGACGGTCCGTCACGAGGCGGCTCCCGTACGGCACTCCAGTGACAGGTTGTCCTTGACCGTGTAGTACGGCCGCACGCTCAGGTCCTGGGTGAGCTGCCGGGGGAACACCATGATCTTCTTCTTGCCGCAGATGTCGTCCAGCCGCCGGCCGGCCCGCAACTCGGCCGCGCCGTCGGTGAGATGGATGTCCCACTCCTCGACTCCGGCACCGTCGGGGACGGCGAGGTCGGCGATGGGCAGCTCGCTCTCGAACCGGTCGCCCTCGACGCGGGCCCGGTAGTCCAGCCGCTGTTCGGCGCGGGCCCGGCGGGTGACCAGAAGCCGCCAGGAGCCGTCGGCCGGGCGGCCGTGGATGCGGCCGACCAGCCGGATGTATCCGTCGCGCGGCCAGACCTCCGCTATTTCGGCGTGCGGCTTCACGAGCTGTAGCCCCACGCCTTGCACATGGGCCGCAGGAGCTCGGGTATCTCGTCCTCGGCGGGCAGCGAGCGCCCGGCCTGTACGCTGCCGCTGCGGATCTTGTCGCGCCAGTCGCCGAGTCCCTTGACGACCTGCGAGTCGTCCTTCCGGCCGTACTCCAGCATGGTGGGCTCGAAGTCGATGCCGAGGAAGACGCACAGCCGGCGCAGCTCCCGCTCGGGGCCGGCGGTGATGTCCTCGTAGCGCACCGTGTGACCGCCGGTGATGCCCTTGCGCGCGTTGTCCACGGCCTTCATGTAGCGCAGCGCGTCGGCCGCGGCCTCGTCGTAGGTGCGCTTGTCGGGGTCGCCCTCGTGCCAGGACTGGGCGATGGAGACGGGGTGGCGCAGCAGGAACACGAAGCGCGCGTCGGGCCAGCAGTCCCTGATGCGCCGGTACACGAACGCGTTGCTGGGCGTCTTCTCGACGATGAAGTCCTTGCCGGACCTGACCAGTTCCCGGTGCAGGACCCGGTCCCACAGCAGATGCTCCAGGTCGCCGCGCTCCAGGTCCAGGGCGCTCATGGCGCGCTGCGACAGCTTGCTGCCGTAGTCGACCTCCAGGCGGCGGATGTGCAGCTCGTGCGGGGAGTGCAGCCGGGAGTGGGCGTTCAGGAGCATCCGCAGCAATGTCGAGCCGGAGCGCACGGGCGACATGATGAAGACCGGCCGCCGCAGCAGTCGGTCCGTCGAGAGGTCCTTGTCGGCGGGACATCGGTACACCGGCGTGGGCCGCCCGGCCGGTTTCGCCGCCGTGGCCGTCTTCTTCGGCTGCGGCGGGGCGTCGGCGGCGGCCCTACGCACCTGGAGGCCGGTAGTGGCGGTGAGCGCCCGGTTCAGATTGCGCATCAGACTCATGCGTCCCGACCGTAGGTAGGGAATCTGAGAAGAGGGGCGGAGGAACCTGAGGGTTCCCTTAGCGCCGCCCTATGTGGTGCACATCACGTTTCACCGGCGGGGTCGAGTGTCTCCGTCCCAGCCGCGAAGGCCGCTCCCGCATCGCGCAGCCGCTCGTGCAGTGCCCGGAAGACGGCGGCCGAGCGGGCGCCCGGCCAGTCCTCGGGAAGCAGTGCGGCGGGCAGGCCGGGATCGGCGTACGGGAGGTGGCGCCAGGAGTCCAGGGCGAGCAGATAGTCGCGGTACGCCTCCTCGGGCTCGGTGTCCTCGCGTGCCTCCCAGTCGTGCAGCACGCGCGCGTGGCGGTCGAGGAACTCCTCGTGCTGCTTGGCGATCGCGGCCAGGTCCCACCAGCGCGCGACGGCCTCGAAGGTCGCGGCGAAGCCCAGGTGCTCGCCGCGGAAGAAGTCGACGTACGGGTCGAGGCGCAGCCGCCCCAGGGTGTGCCGGGTCTCCTCGTACAGCCGCGCCGGGGCGATCCACACCCCGGGGGCCGCCGTCCCGAAGCCGAGCCCGGCCAGGCGCGAGCGCAGTACATGCCGCTTCTGCCGTTCCGACTCCGGCACGGAGAACACCGCGAGCACCCAGCCCTCGTCCCGTGGGGGAGTGGTCGCGTACACGCGCAGGTCGCCGTCGTCGAGCAGTTGGCGGGCGTCCGGCGACAGCGCGTACCCGGCCGCGCCGGCCGCCGTGCGGGCCGGCACCAGCAGGCCGCGCCGCTTCAGCCGGGACACCGACGATCTGACGGAGGGCGCGTCGACGCCGACGGCGGCGAGCAGCCGGATCAGCTCCGCCACCGGCACCGGGCCGGGGAAGAAGCGGCCGTACGCGCCGTAGAACGTGACGATGAGGGACCGGGGAGCGTGCTGATCGGACACGTTGATCACTCTAGATCGTCCACGTCACTCATGATCACCTTCCGCGGGCACGGGGGCTTCCGCGGGTACGGAGGTTTCCGCGGGGACGGAGGCTTCCGGGGGTACGGAGTCGACGTCCGTACGGCGGTTGTCGCGCAGGCGGAACCGCTGGAGCTTGCCCGTCGCCGTGCGCGGCAGCGCGTCCAGGAAGACGAACTCGCGCGGACACTTGTACGGCGCCAGTTCGGATCTGAGGAACGCGCCGAGCGCCTCCGCGTCCCGGCGCGCGCCCGCCCGCAGCACCGCGTACGCCACCACGACCTGCCCGCGCGCCTCGTCCGGCCGTCCCACGACCGCCGTCTCGGTCACGTCCGGGTGCCGCAGCAGGGCGTCCTCGACCTCCGGCCCGGCGATGTTGTAGCCGGCCGAGATGATCATGTCGTCGGCGCGGGTGACATAGCGGAAGTAGCCGTCGGGGTCGCGGACATAGGTGTCACCGGTGACGTTCCAGCCGCCCCGCACATACTCCCGCTGCCGCGGGTCGGCGAGATAGCGGCAGCCCACGGGACCGCGCACCGCGAGCAGTCCCGGCTCGCCGTCGGGTACGGGCGTGCCGTTCTCGTCCTGCACGCGCGCGTGCCACCCCGGTACGGGAACGCCCGTCATGCCGGGCCGGATCCGCTCGTCGGCCGCGGAGATGAAGATGTGCAGCAGCTCGGTGGCGCCGATGCCGTTGATGATCCGCAGGCCGGTGCGCTCGTGCCAGGCCCGCCAGGTGGCGGCGGGCAGATTCTCACCGGCCGAGACACAGCGCCGCAGCGATCCGGTGTCGTGGGCCGGCAGCTCGTCGAGCATCGCGTGGTACGCGGTCGGCGCGGTGAACAGCACGGAGACCCGGTGCTCGGCGATCGCGGGCAACAGCTGCCGGGGACCGGCCTGTTCGAGCAGCAGGGCCGAGGCCCCGGCCCGCAGCGGGAAGACGACGAGGCCGCCGAGCCCGAAGGTGAAGCCGAGCGGAGGACTGCCCGCGAAGACATCGTCCTCCTGTGGCCGCAGCACATGCTTCGAGAAGGTGTCGGCGGTCGCCAGCACATCCCGGTGGAAGTGCATACAGCCTTTGGGGCGGCCGGTGGTGCCGGAGGTGAACGCGATCAGCGCGACATCGTCGGCCGCGGTGTCCACGGCCGGGTACGCCTCGTCCGGTGCGGGCAGGCGCAGCAGGTCGTCGGGGGCGTCGCCGCCGTACGTGGTGAGGCGCAGCCCGGGGACCTCCGCCTTCGCCAGGTCGTCGACGGCCCGTACGTCGCACAGGGCGTGGGTCACCCGCGCGATCCCGCACATGGTCGCCAGCTCGTGCGGACGCTGCTGGGCGAGCACCGTGACGGCGACCGCGCCCGCCTTCAGCACGGCCAGCCAGCAGGCGGCCAGCCAGGGGGTGGTGGGCCCGCGCAGCAGGACGCGATTGCCGGGGACGACACCGAGCCGGGAGGTGAGCACATGGGCGATCCGGTCCACGCGGGCGCGCAGCTGTCCGTACGTCCAGACGTCGCCGTCCGCGGTACGGAACGCCGGGCGCCCGGCGTCGGTGCGGCCGAGCAGTTCGGCGGCGCAGTTCAGCCGTTCGGGGTAGCGCAGCTCCGGCAGGTCGAAGTGGAGTTCGGGCCACTGTTCGGGGGGCGGGAGGTGGTCGCGGGCGAAGGTGTCGACGTGGGCGGAGGCCGTGGGCCGCCGGTCGTCGACGGCGTCCCGGGGGGCCGTGCCGTTCCCGGAGTCCGTGCCGTTCCTGGGATCCGTGCCGTTCCTGGGATCCGTGCCGTTCCTCGGGTCCATGGCGGTTCGCCCCCTTGTCGTGGTGGGCTCGCGCATCGAGCGTATCGTGTTGGTGACGACAGTCAACGGTCCGCGATACCGTCGGAGGGTCACTGGAGAGGGGACCGGCAATGACCGCATTCTCGCTCGATCCGGCACAGACCGCCCGGCGGGCGGAGCTGCGCACGCTGGCGGCGGACCGTCTGCGGCCGCTCGCGGAGAAGGGCGAGCCGGGCCACGTCAACCGCCCCCTGGTCGCCGAACTGGGCCGACTCGGCCTGCTGGAACGGCTGTTCACCGCCGGGGCGCTCGACCTCTGCCTGCTGCGGGAGTCCCTGGCGTACACGTGCACCGAGGCCGAGACGGCGCTCGCACTACAGGGGCTGGGCGCGTATCCGGTGCACGGGTACGGCACCCGGGCCCAGCGGGAGTGCTGGCTGCCCCGGGTGAGCGACGGCAGCGCGGTCGCCGCCTTCGCGCTCAGCGAGCCGGGCGCCGGCTCGGACGCGGCGGCGCTGTCGCTGAAGGCCGAGCCCGACGGCCCGGACGGCTGGCGCCTCACCGGTGAGAAGTGCTGGATCTCCAACGCGCCCGAGGCCGACTTCTACACCGTCTTCGCGCGCACCACCCCCGGCGCCGGCGCCCGTGGCGTGACCGCCTTCCTGGTCCCCGCCGACCGGCCCGGTCTCACCGGCACCCCGCTCGACATGCTCTCGCCGCATCCCATCGGCGCGCTCGCCTTCGACGCCGTACCGGTGACGGCGGACGACGTGCTCGGGGAGCCCGACCACGGATTCCGGGTCGCGATGCACACCCTCAACCTCTTCCGGCCGAGTGTGGGCGCCTTCGCGGTCGGGATGGCGCAGGCGGCCCTCGACGCGACGCTCGCGCACACCTCCGGGCGCGACGCGTTCGGGGGCAAGCTGCGGGACCTCCAGACCGTGGCGCACCAGGTCGCCGAGATGGCCCTGCGCACGGAGGCGGCCCGCCTCATGGTCTACGCGGCCGCGGCGGCGTACGACGAGGCGGCGCCGGACGTGCCGCGGCGCGCGGCGATGGCGAAGCTGCTCGCCACCGAGACCGCGCAGTACGTCGTCGACGCGGCCGTCCAGCTGCACGGCGCCCGTGCCCTGCGCCGCGGCCACCTGCTCGAACACCTCTACCGAGAGGTCCGCGCGCCCCGCATCTACGAAGGGGCGAGCGAGGTCCAACGGGCCGTCATCGCCAAGGAGTTGTACGCCACCGTGGAGGCCCCGTGAGGACCGAGCGCATCAACCCGCCCGAGCTCTCCCCGCCCACCGGCTTCTCGCACGCCGTCGCCGTCACCGGCACCCGCGTCGTCTTCCTGGCGGGCCAGACGGCGCTCGACACGGACGGAAAGGTGGTCGGCGAGACGCTGCCGGACCAGTTCGGGAGGGCGCTGACGAACCTGCTGACCGCTCTGCGGGCCGCGGGCGGCGTTCCGGCGGACCTCGCCCGGGTCACCGTCTACGCCACCGACATCGCCGACTACCGCGCCCACGCCCGCGAACTCGGCGGTATCTGGCGCGAGTTGGCGGGCCGCGACTACCCCGCGATGGCCGTCATCGGAGTCGCCCGCCTCTGGGACGAACAGGCCCTCGTCGAACTCGACGGCTTCGCGGTGCTGGCCTAGGCCGTGTCCGACGGGTCGGGAGGGGTGCTTGGTTCCCGGTCCGATCAGTACGGTGCCTCCACCAGCTCGCCGATCACCCGCAACCCGACCTGCGCGGCGAGCCATGGTGCGCGCTCGGCTTCGACCTGCTTGACATGGACGAAGACCGTGTGATCGGACGCGGGTTCCGCCAGGTCGAGGTCGCGAGCACGCACGGCCAGCGTCACGAACGCGCCTCTGGCTCCCCCGACGCCCAAGCCCACTTCGGGGGCCTCGGGCCAGCCCATGAAGTCCCACCGCACCGTGGCCGGGCTGTCGCCCACCGCGTCGAGGAACGGCCCCACCGTCTCCGGCGGCCGGCCCAAGGCCCTCAGCCGGACGGGGAAGTGCGCCGACGGATCGTCCCCATTCGTCGACGAACCGCCCGTGTCCCCTTCGGCGAACCCGGTGGGACATCCGTGGACCGGCCGCACACCCGCACCGACGGCGTCCCACGGACAGGACACGCAGGAAGTCGGCCGAGTCAGCCGGCTGCCCCCGGCGCGTGGAGCCGGGGGCAGCCGGACCGGTCGGCGTGGTCGCTCACGGTGCCTGCCAGCTGTGCGGGGCGTGGAAGGGATCGGGGCGCCAGGCGGTGGTGGAGCCGGGGGAGGGGGGTGCGGTGTCGGGCTCGGGCCGGGGGGCCCGGGTGAGGAACAGGACGGTGAGGGCGGCGAGTTCCTCGTCCGTCGCCGCACCCTTCTCGATGCGTATGCAGGGGGTGGTCATGGGGCGGGACCTCCGTCACTGAGGGGGATTGCCGTGTTTGCGGGCCGGCCGGTCGGCGTGCTTGGTGCGCAGCATCGTCAGAGAGCTGATCAGCACCTCGCGGGTCTCCGCCGGGTCGATGACGTCGTCGACCAGGCCGCGCTCGGCCGCGTAGTACGGATGCATCAGCTCCGCCTTGTACGCCTTGACCAGCTCGGCACGCTTGGCCTCGGGATCGTCGGCCTCGGCGATCTGGCGGCGGAAGATCACGTTGGCCGCGCCCTCCGCGCCCATCACGGCGATCTCGTTCGTCGGCCACGCGTAGGTGAGATCGGCGCCGATGGACTGGCTGTCCATGACGATGTAGGCGCCCCCGTACGCCTTGCGCAGGATCAGCGAGATCCGCGGCACGGTCGCGTCGCAGTACGCGTACAGCAGCTTGGCGCCGTGCCGGATGATGCCGCCGTGCTCCTGGCCGACGCCCGGCAGGAAGCCGGGCACATCGAGCAGGGTGACGAGCGGGATGCTGAACGCGTCGCACAACTGCACGAAGCGCGCGGCCTTTTCGCTCGCCTCGATGTCCAGGACGCCGGCGAGGGACCGGGGCTGGTTGGCGACGATGCCGACGACCTGGCCGCCGAGCCGGGTCAGCGCGCAGATGATGTTGGTGGCCCAGCGTTCGTGGACCTCCAGGAACTCGCCGTCGTCGACGATCTCCTCGATCACCTGCCGCATGTCGTACGGGCGGTTGCCGTCCACCGGGACCAGGTCGACGAGCGCCTCGCAGCGGCGGTCGGGCGGGTCCTCGCTCGGCACCGACGGCGGGGTCTCGCGGTTGTTGCCCGGCAGCAGGGAGAGCAGGTAGCGCACCTCGTCGAGGCAGGTCTCCTCGTCGTCGTAGGCGAAGTGGCAGACGCCGCTCGTCTCGGCGTGCACATCGGCGCCGCCGAGGCCGTTCTGGGTGATCTCCTCGCCCGTCACCGCCTTGACCACGTCCGGTCCGGTGATGAACATCTGCGAGGTCTCGCGGACCATGAACACGAAGTCCGTCAGGGCGGGCGAGTACGCCGCGCCGCCCGCGCACGGGCCCAGCATCACGCTGATCTGCGGGATGACGCCCGACGCCTTGGTGTTGCGCTGGAAGATGCCGCCATAGCCCGCGAGAGCGCTGACACCCTCCTGGATGCGGGCGCCCGCGCCGTCGTTGAGCGACACGAGCGGGGCGCCCGCCGAGATGGCCATGTCCATGATCTTGTGGATCTTGGCGGCGTGGGCCTCGCCGAGAGCGCCGCCGAAGATGCGGAAGTCGTGCGCGTAGACGAAGACGGTACGGCCCTGGACGGTGCCCCACCCTGTGACGACTCCGTCGGTGTACGGCCGCTTGGCCTCCAGGCCGAAGCCGGTCGCCCGGTGCCGGCGCAGGGGTTCCACCTCGTGGAACGAGCCCTCGTCGAGGAGCAGGCCGATCCGTTCGCGGGCGGTGAGCTTGCCCTTGGCGTGCTGTGCGGCGGTGGCCTTCTCGCCGGGGCCTGCGTGCACCTGCTCCCGTATCTCGGCCAGCTCCGCGACTTGGAACCTCATGTCTCCCCTTACCGGTTGGCGGCCCCGATCGCCTGCTCGCCCGACGGCGGGGCGGTCCGGCCGTTGTGATGGGGTGTCAGCCGGCGAGCCGGCGCAGGCCGTTGATCTGGAGGACGGCGAAGCCCGCGACGACAGCGGCCTGGAGCGGGATCCACACCGTGCCGACGGTGTTCGGGTCGAACCAGCCGAAGACGGCGGTGGCGACGCTCGCGACCGCCCACAGCAGGTTGGCCTCGATCACTGCCTTGGTGGCGACCGCCGACGGCACCTGGCGGGACGCCAGGACGGCCACGAGGACGCCGTATACGGTGAGGAAGGCGCCGATGCCGCGCAGCAGACCGGTGTCGAGGTCGAGCAGGTCTCCGACGGGACCGGCGGCGAGCAGATAGATCAGGCCGTTCACCGCGGTCACGGCGGCGTCGAGCGCGAGGAACGTGCGCAGGGGGCGGGCCGCCGCCGCACGTCCGGCCGTCGTCGCGGGCCGGGCCGAGGTCTGACTCGTGGTCATGGGGGTCTCCGAGTGTAGGGGGCTGCTTCTGTGCGGTTCGTCTTCCGTGGGGATCGTCGCAAGCGGGACTGACCGGGCGCTGACGGCGGGCTTACACGGGCGGGACGGGCCGCCCCGACCCGGGCGCGCGATACCGGCCGGGCCGGACCGGGCCGGGGCTGGCGTAGGCCTGTGCGACCGGGGCGGGCCGGCGTCGGTCCGTGCGGCCTGGGCGGGGTCAGGCCGCACGGGCGGCGGGTGCGGCGGGCGCCGGTGGGCGCGGCGGGCTCAGGCCGGCTGGAGGATGATCGGTGCCGGGGTGTCGCCCGCGAGGGCCGGGTCGTGGGAGAGGATCGCGTTCTCCACCCGGCGCAGCGCGGGCGAGGGCTCGATGCCGAGTTCGTCCGAGAGGTGCTGCCACATCCGGCGGTAGACGTTGAGCGCGTCGGCCTGGCGGCCCGAGCGGTAGAGGGCGATCATCAGCTGCTCGCAGAAGCGTTCCCGCAGTGGGTGGTTGGTGTGGGCGTCGTGGAGCTCGGCGAGCATGGCCGCGTGGTGGCCCAGGCGCAGCTCGGCGTCGAAGCGGAGCTCCATGGCCCGCATGCGGTACTCCTCGTAGCGGGCGCAGGCCAGTTGGCACAGGGTGCCGCCGGGGAAGTCGCCGAAGACCGGGCCGCGCCACATGGCGAGGGCGCCGCCGAGCAGCCGGGCGGTCGCCGCCGGGTCGTCGGCCGTGGCGACCTCCGCCAGACGTACGGTCTTGGTGAACTCGGCCGCGTCCAGCTCGCTTTCGTTGATCGTGAGCCGGTAGCCGGAGGGGTGGATGGTCACCCGGGACGTCGTCCGGTCGGGCTCCAGGCTCCTCAGTTTGCGGCGCAGGCGGCTGATGTGGGCCTGTAGGGCGTTGGCCTGGTTGTCCGGCACGGCCTCGCCCCACATCTCCTCGACGAGGCTCTCGCCGGAGATGGACTGGCCCTCGTTCACGAGAAGGGTCTGGATCAGGGTCCGCTGGAGATCGCCGGAGATCTCCGCGGGTCCTAATGCGGTACGGATCTGGAGTGCGCCGAGAATCGAGAAGCTCAGCATGCCGTTTCCCCCTTGGCATTCGGTTCGGCAAAGACGGCTGAACACAGGTGGGGGGTGGTCGTCATGGTCGTCGGCACCACGGCCTGGGACCGCGCGGAGGCCGGCGCGTGGCGATCTCCGGGGCTGCTGGGTGGTGGGGCCGCCCTGGAGCTTCCTCCCGCATACATCCTCGCACAGAATAATTCCTTTGAGAAGGTATTTTTCTGTTGAATCAGTTGCGAGTGGGGCGGGAGGTGAGCTGACCTGGGCGGTTGTGCTGTGAGCGCGCGTAAGCGGAATGGGGTGGATGTGTCGAGATGGCGGGAATGACCGTTTGGGTGGCGCGCCGGCACGCCGACACGCCCACACCCCGGCGGGCCGCGCTCGGTGGCGGCCCGCCGGGGTGGTTGCTCCGCCGGGACGGGGGGGTGCCCGGCGGTTCCTACGGCATCGGCGGAATGCGCGGTGCTTGGGGCGGGACGCGCGGGGTGGCCGGATGCCGTGGCTCCGAGTCCGTATGCGGCGAACGGTTCGGAATTCCAGGAAAAGCGAATTCCGGTGCTCTGCGTTGACCGGACTCAATATGGCGGAGAGGGCAGGATTCGAACCTGCGTGGGCTGGTTGAAGCCCGACCTCGAGACGTGCTCTTCGGTCCCCGATCAGCCACTCCGGGCACCTCTCCATATGGCGACGGTTTGCACTGACGGCCGTCTCAGCGGAGAGGGCAGGATTCGAACCTGCGTGGGCTGGTTGAAGCCCGACCTTGAGGCGTGGCCTTCGGTCCCCGTTTAGCCGCTCCGGGCACCTCTCCTGGTGGTGATCGCGGCCGGTGGTGCTGGCCGTGGTCGCGGAGAGGGCAGGATTCGAACCTGCGTGGGCTGGTTGAAGCCCGACCTTGAGGCGTGGCCTTCGGTCCCCGTTTAGCCGCTCCGGGCACCTCTCCTGGTGGTGATCGCGGCCGGTGGTGCTGGCCGTGGTCGCGGAGAGGGCAGGATTCGAACCTGCGTGGGCTGGTTGAAGCCCGACCTTGAGGCGTGGCCTTCGGTCCCCGTTTAGCCGCTCCGGGCACCTCTCCTTGTTCCCGGCTTTCGGTTTCCCGTGCCGTTCACGAGAACAACATTGGCAGAGGGTTCTGATAAAACGCTGACACGTCTCTGACGTGGTCGTTGAATTCCTTTCCGGTCTTCCCCTCGGTGCGGCGTCGGTGCTCTACTCGCATCAAAAGAAACAGCTTCCGAAAGGGGTACGGGCATGCCCGCAACCACCACGGACAACCCGATTCTCGGGGCGATCCGAACACACACCCAGAGCGAGAATCCCAGCTCATTCCTGGCGCTCAACAGCGGCAACAGCACGTTCACCGTCCCGGGCGCGGACGGCGTCGTCGTCTACCGCCGCACCGGCCGCTACGCGGTCCAGTTCGGCGGCCCCTTCGCCGCCCCCGACGCCTACGACACCCTCCTCGACGCCTTCCGCCAGTACGTGAAGGACGAAGGGCTGCACCTCGTCGCCGTCCAGCTCCAGCGCCCCGACGCCGAGCGCTACGCCGGGCGCGGCTTCACCGTCAACCAGGTCGGTGCCTCCTGGGCCGTACAACTGCCCGAGTTCTCGCTGCGCGGCACCCGCTTCATGCAACTGCGCAACAAGATCTCCCGCGCACACCGCAACGGCCTGCAGATCAAGGAGGTCACCGCCGAGGACTGGCAGGACGCGATAGCGACGATCGACGAGGCCTGGCTCGGCTCCAAGGGCGGCGCACAGCAGCTGGAGTTCCTGGTGGGCCAGATCGGCGGCGAACCGCAGGCGCAGCGACGGCTGTTCGCCGGGACCATCGAGGGCGCCCCGGTCGCGTACATCTCGTACTCGCCCGTCTACGGCGAGCGGGCCGGCTGGATGCACGACCTGAGCCGGCGCATACCCGAGGGCTCCCCGGGCCTGATGGAGGCGATCAACGCGCACGCCATCGAGGTGTTCCGCGCCGAGGGCGTCGAGTGGCTGCACTTCGGGTTCACGCCCTTCACCGGCCTCGACGCGAGCCATGAACTCGACGGTCACAGCCCGGCGTTCCAGTGGCTGATGCACGCCCTGTGGGCCGAGGGCGCCGCTCTCTACCCGGCACAGACCCAGCTTTCGTACAAGCAGAAGTGGGCCCCGGACGCGCTCATCCCGGAGTACGTCGCCTTCGACGGACCGAGCGCCTCGCTCGCCGGCTTCGCGCACGTCTTCCGTGCCTGCAAGGCCTTCTGACCTGCCGGCAGATCACCACCGATCCCACCACCACGACCACCACCGATCCCACCACCGAGATCACCACAGCGATCACGACGAGGAGTCGAAACAGTGAGTGACAGCGAAGAGACCCCGGCCACCGGGACCCCGACCGACGGGACCACGACCACCGAATCCCTCCAGCACGCCCTGGTCGGGCAGCTCATGGCCATCATCGGAGCCCCCGACGACGAGGACGTGGCCCGTGCCGCGGACGACATCGTCCAGGCGCTCGACATCCGGCTGCGCGAGGCTCAGACCGCCGCGGCCTGAGCGGCGTCAGGCCCGGCCCTCAGGGCGGCAAGCCCCCCGCGGCCAGGGCCGATCAGCCCAGTATCAGTGCCACATCAGCGCGGCACGGAACGCTGGACACACGTTCGCCCGGTGGCCCGGTTCGGTGGAGCACCGCGCTGTGCTCCAGCGGCCCGGGCCCGCCGGGCGGGCGCCGCCCGCGTTCCGTCACCGCCCGCGGAAGCACTGTCGACTCGCGGCGCCCGCAGGTCCGCGGGGCAGCGGCGCCGCCGCCCGCTTCGGGCACTTCTCCAAGGAGAGCAACGCATGCAGCGTCCGCACGTCCAAGAAGCCGAGGCCACCGCCGCTCCCCAGCAGCGCACCGGCGCTTCGGCCACGTTCGCCGAACTGCTCAAACGGGTCAAGGCGGAAGGCCTTCTCGACCTCGATCCCCGCTACTACATAGGCCGGCTGGCGCTGAACACCACGCTGCTGCTGGTCGGGTTCGCCGCGTTCTTCGCGCTGGGCGACTCGTGGTGGCAGCTCGTGGTGGCCCTGTGGATGGGCCTGTGCGGCGGTCAGTCCGCCTTCATGTGGCACGACGCCGGCCACAAGGCCATGTTCCGCAGCAAGAAGGCCGCCTCCGCCGTCGGATACTTCCACGCCAACCTCGTCAACGGGGTCAGCTTCGGCTGGTGGGTCAACCACCACAACCGGCACCACAGCAACCCCAACCACCTGGACATGGACCCGGACATCGGCCGGCGCACCGCCATCTTCGACATCAAGCAGTACCCGACCCGGCGCGGCACACAGAAGTTCATCGTGCGCTACCAGAGCGTGCTGTTCTTCGCGCTGCTGGTCACGGAGTCCTTCAAGATGCTGAAGACGGCCGTCCTGTCCATCGCCCAGGGCAAGACCAAGCGCCCCGTCCTGGAGTCGTTCCTGCTCCTCGCGCGGGCGGCGGTCTATCTGACGCTCGTGTTCACCGTCCTCTCGCCCGTCCTCGCGGTCGCCTTCGTCCTGGTCCAACAGGCCGCCCTGGGCGTCTACTTCGGCATGATCTTCGCCCCGAACCACAAGGGCATGGAGGTCCGCGACGGCGACGAGGAGACCCTGGACTGGCTGGAGCGCCAGGTCCTCACCTCCCGCAACATCCGCCCCTCCCTGTTCATCGACTTCCTCTACGGCGGCCTCAACTACCAGGTCGAGCACCACCTGTTCCCGGCCATGCCCCAGAAGAACCTGGCGCGCGCCCGTGAACTCACCCGCGCCTACTGCGCCGAGCGCGGTGTGCCGTATCACGAGGTCGGGTTCTGGGCCTCGTACCGCGAGGTCGCCTCCTTCCTGCACGAGGTCAGCGCGCCCGTGCGGCGCGGCGACGTCGAGGAGCAGATCCGGCGGCAGGCGGGCCAGGCCGCCTGACCGGCGGCCGGCACGTCCCCTTCCTCCGCCTTTCTCGGCTACCTCGCCTGCCACGGCTTTCTCTGCTTTCTCCGCTTTCTCGGCCTTCTCTTTTTCCCGGCCACCGCACTACCGCACCACCGCACCACCGCACCACCGCACCACCGTCACCACAGCCCCGGCCCCCGGGCCGCACGTCCGGGTCCGGGTCCGCCGGAGCCCCGGGCGGTCCCCTCCCCAAGGAGCCACGCCCATGTCCCAGACCACCACGGCGGTGAGCGGAGTCTCCGCTCCCGTCTCGATCGGGGTCCGTCTGGACCGCATGCCGATCACGCCCATGCACCGCAGACTGACCGCGGTCATCGGCATAGGCCTGCTCTTCGACACCTTCGAGAACAGTCTGTCGGGCACCATCGCCAAGGTGCTCCAGGGCGACTTCGCCTTCGGTGCCACCTCGCTCAAACTGGTCCTGGCCTCCGTGTTCGTCGGCCAGTTCATCGGCTCGCTGGTGCTCGGCCGGGTCGCCGACCGATTCGGCCGGCGCCGGGCCTTCCTGATCAACCTCGCGATCTACTCGGGCTTCTCCCTGCTCGGCGCCTTCTCGCCCAACGCCGGCTGGCTGATCGCGACCCGCTTCCTGGCCGGCATCGGAATCGGCGCCGAACAGGCCCTGTCCGACTGCTATCTGGCCGACGTCCTGCCCGCCGCCAAGCGGGGCCGGTTCATCGCCTGGGCCTACACGCTCGCCTTCTGCGGGGTGCCCGCGGTCGGCTTCGCGGCCCTGTGGCTGGTTCCGCTGACCCCGCTGGGCGTGGACGGCTGGCGCTGGCTGTTCGTCATCGGCGCCCTCGGCTCGGCCGTCGTGTGGGTGCTGCGCCGGCAGCTGATCGAGTCCCCGCGCTGGCTGGCGGCGACCGGCCGCACCGCGGAGGCCGACCGGCTGGTGTCCCGGATGGAGGCGCAGGCGCCGGCCGGCCGGACGGCCGAGGACCTCCCGGCCCCGTACGAGGCACCCGGCGCCGCGCGGGTCCGGCTGCGGGACGTCTTCGCGCCCGGGCTGCGGCGCCGCACCGTGATGCTGTGGATCTTCTGCGCGCTCTCCGTGGTCGGCTACTACGGCTTCGGCACCCTGGCGCCGCAGATCCTCGCCGCCAAGGGGTTCGACATCGTGGCCGGCCTGGGCTTCACGGCCCTGTGCTTCCTCGGCTACCCCGTCGGCTCGGCGCTGTCGCTGCCCGTCATCGACCGCGTCGAACGCAAGACGCTGGTCGCGGCGTCCGCCGCCGCGATGGTCGCGGCCGGCATGGGTTTCGCCTTCACCGACTCGCCCGCCCTCATCGTCGCGTTCGGCTTCGGCTACACGCTGTGCAGCAACGTCTTCTCCAGCGTGTCGCACGTGTACCTCTCGGAGCAGTACCCGACGGCGATCCGCGCCACCGCGTCCGGCGCGGCCTACTCGCTGTCCAAACTCAGTGCCGCCGCACTGCCGTTCGTGCTGCTGCCCGTCCTCGACTCGTACGGGCCCGGCGCGCTGTTCGCGGTCATCGCCGCCGCGATGGCCGCACTGGCCGTCACCGTCCTCACGCTGGGCGAGCGCACCACCGGAGCGTCGGTGGACCGGGCGCCGGTTCCGGTGAACATTCCTACCCTGAAGAGGAGTTGACGATGACCTATGTCATCGCTCTGCCTTGTGTCGATGTGAAGGACCGGTCCTGCGTCGGCGAATGCCCGGTGGACTGCATCTACGAGGGCCGGCGTGCCCTCTACATCCAGCCCGACGAATGCGTCGACTGCGGGGCCTGTGAACCGGTGTGCCCGGTGGAGGCCATCTACTTCGAGGACGACGTCCCCGCCGAGTGGGGCGACCACCGCGGCTCCAACGCCGACTTCTTCGACGCCCTCGGCTCGCCCGGCGGCGGCACCCCCCTCGGTGCCCTCGACACCGATTCCCCGCTGGTCCGGTCCCTGCCGCAGAAAGTGGTGCAGTCATGAGCGGAGTTCTCGCCGGTAAGCGCATCCTGGTGACGGGCGTCGTCACGGAGGCGTCCATCGCCTTCCACGTCGCCCGGCTCGCGCAGGAGGAGGGCGCCGAGGTCGTACTGACCGGCTTCGGCCGGCTCTCCCTGATCGAGCGGATCGCCGCCCGGCTGCCCAAGCCGGTCCCGGTGATCGAGCTGGACGTCACCGACCAGGCGCACCTGGACACGCTCGCGGACCGGATCCGCGAGTCCGTCGACGGCGCCGACGAACACTACGGTCTCGACGGGGTGGTGCACTCCATCGCGTACGGGCCGCAGGGCGCCTTCTCCTTCCTCGACGGCGACTGGGCGGACGTCTCGACGGCCGTGCAGGTGTCGGCGTACTCCCTGAAGTCCCTGACCACCGCGTGCCTGCCCCTGCTGGAGCGGCGCGGCGGTTCGGTGGTCGGGCTCACCTTCGACGCGACGGTCGCCTGGCCGCACTACGACTGGATGGGCGTCGCCAAGGCCGCCCTCGAGTCGACCAGCCGCTATCTCGCCCGCGACCTGGGCGGCCGCGGCATCCGCTGCAACCTGGTCGCGGCCGGTCCGCTGCGCTCCATGGCCGCCAAGTCGATTCCCGGCTTCGGGGAACTCGCGGAGGTCTGGCAGCACCGGGCCCCGATCGGCTGGGACCTCGTCGACCCGGACCCCGCCGCACGCGGAGTGGTCGCACTGCTGTCCGACTTCTTCCCGCGCACCACCGGCGAGATCGTCCACGTGGACGGCGGAGTGCACATGATGGGGGCGTGAGGGCGGACACGCCCGAGGGCGGGAGTCCGGGGACCGGCCCCGGACTCCCGCCCTTTGTCGTGCGGTCGCCGCGCGAGTACTACGCGGTTGCCCCGCCCGGCAGGATCCGGCGGAAACCGGTGTACGGGACGAGGGCCTCGGGCAGCAGCACCGAGCCGTCCTCCCGCACCCCCTGTTCCAGCAGGGCGGCGACGGTGCGGCCGATGGGCAGCGCCGAGCCGTTGAGGGTGGCGGCCGGGGCCTTGCGGCCGTCGGCCCGCTTGTGACGGATGTCGGCGCGGCGGGCCTGGAAGGTGCCGCAGTCGGAGACCGAGGAGATCTCGCGGTAGGCGTCGCTGCCCGGCAGCCACACCTCGATGTCGTACGTCATCCGGGCCGAGAAGCCGAGGTCGCCCGCGGGCAACTGGACCACGCGGTAGGAGAGTTCGAGGCGGCGCAGGCACTCCTCGGCGTGCCCCACCATGAGCTCCAGCTGCGCCGGTGCGTCCTCGGGGGCGCAGACGCGGACCAGCTCCACCTTCTCGAACTGGTGCAGGCGCAGGATCCCCCGGGTGTCGCGCCCGTACGCCCCCGCCTCGGCGCGGAAGCAGGGGGTACGCGCGGTGAAGGCGTACGGCAGGGCGCGGGCGTCCAGGAGCTGCTGGGCCACCAGGTTGGTGAGCGGCACCTCGGCGGTGGGGATCAGGAACAGTTCCCGGTCGCCGACCTGGGTGCGGAACAGATCGTCCTCGAACTTGGGGAGCTGACCGGTGCCGGTCATGGTGTCGCGGTTGACGAGGAACGGGACGGAGTACTCCGTGTAGCCGTGCTCGCCGGTGTGCAGGTCGAGGAAGAAATCGGCCAGCGCCCGCTCCAGCCGGGCGCCGGCGCCGCGGCCGACGCTGAAGCGGGACCCGGAGAGCTTGGCGGCCGCCGGGCCGTCCAGGATGCCGAGTGACTCGCCGATGTCGGAGTGGTGCCGGGCGTCGGTGCCGGCGTCGTGCGGCGGCCGGCCCCAGCGGCGGACCTCCACCGCCTCCTGGTCGGTGTCGCCGTCCGGCACCGAGTCCAGGGGGACGTTGGGGATGCCGAGCAGCAGCTCGGTGAGGTCGTGTCCCGCGGTGCGGGCCGTGGCCTCCGCCTGCTGCACATCCGCGCGCAGCGCGCGGGCGGCCTCCTTCTCCTCCTCCGAGGGCGGCCCCGAGCGTCCGCGCGCCCGCGAGGTGCGGTTCAGCTCGGTGCGCAGCCGGGTCACCTCGGCCTGCGCCTCGGACCGGCGGCGCACCGCCTTCTCCAGCGCGGCCAGGTCGAGGTCGTAGCGGCGACGGGCCAGCCGCCGTACGGCGGCCGGCCCGTCTTCGAGCAGCTCACTGGGATCGTGCATGACGGACTCCTGAGGTGGGGACGGCGGTGGCCGGGGGCTCGTCGGACGTGGTGAGGTGGCGGGTGCCCAGCAGGCGGTAGCGGCCCGGGCGGGCGGCGCGCAGCCAGGCCGCGTACCCGAGGCCGAGGGCGGCCACCGCGACGAGCAGCCACGGGAGGCGGGCGATCAGCGGGTCGGGGGAGCCGGTGAGCATGTCGAAGTTGCCGACCACCAGCCACACGGAGACGGCGAGTCCCGCGAAGCCGAGCAGCGGTGCGACCAGCTCCCGCCACCAGTGCGCCCTGCCGCCCGGCCGCCGCAGCCGCAGGCCGAGGACGGACAGGGCGGCCAACGCCTGGAGGACGACGATGCCCAGGGTGCCAAGACCCAGCATGCTGGTGGTCAGATCGGCGTACGGGTCCAGGCCGGCGACCGCGAAACCGCCGACGACCAGGGCCGTCAGGACGCTCTGTGCGACGCTCGCCCGGTGCGGGGAGCGGTGCCTCGGGTGCTCGGCGCCCAGCGAGGCGGGCAGCAGACCGTCCTCCGCGAGCACCTGCGCATACCGGTTGGCGGCGCTGTGCAGGGCCAGCGTGGCGGCGAACAGGCTGGTGCACAGCAGGATCTGCAGGCCCGTGCTGCCGGCCTTGCCGAGGAAGTCGTCGCCGAGGACGAAGAACAGGTCGCCCATCTGCCGGGTGGCGACCTCGCGCACCTTGCCGGTGCCGACGGCGCCCACCGCGAGCCAGCTGGTGAGGGCGTAGAAGCCGGCGATCAGGACGACCGCGGCGTACGTGGCGCGCGGGACGCTGCGCTGCGGGTCCCTGGCCTCCTTGCCGTACAGGGCCGCCGACTCGAAGCCGATGAAGGAGACGAACGCGAACATCAGCGCCACGCCCAGGCCCGGGCCGGTCGCCGTGTGCGGGGAGAACGAGGCCGTGGGCAGCGCGGACAGGCCGTGCCGCACCAGGATCGCCACGTCCAGGGCGGCCAGCACGCCGATCTCGCCCAGCATCAGCAGGGCGAGCACACGGGCGCTGAGGGCGATCTCGCGGTAGCCGAGCACGGCGACCGCGAGCAGGCCGACGGCGGCGCACCACTGCCAGGAGACGGTGAACCCGTGCGCGGCCAGGACGAGTTGGGTGAAGTAGCCGAGCGCACCGGCCAGCCCGATGGTGGCGCAGTTGTACGCGAGCAGGGCGACGAAGCCCGCGGCGACGGCGGGCGGCCGGCCGAGGCCGTCGGCGACGGAGGCGTAGAAGCCGCCACTGCCGCCGGTGCGGCGGACGCTGACGGCGTACCCCACCGAGAAGCACAGCAGGGTGACCCCGGCGAAGAGGAAGGCGGCCGGGACGCCCGCGCCGTTGCCGAAGGCGAACGCGAGCGGCACGGTGCCGACCATCGCGGACAGCGGGGCGGCCGCCGCGACGATGAGGAAGAGGATGTGCCGGGTGTCGAGCCGTCCGGGCGGGGCGGTCACGGCGACCGTCCGGCGATCCGTCGGCGGTGAACCGATCTTGGACATGGGGACTCCAGCGGGAGGGGAGGGGGTGCGAGAAAGTGGGTGCCGCGGGTGCCGCGAACAGCCGGTCGGGGCGGACGGCCCGGAGCCGTCCGCCCCCACAAGTGGTGCCTCGGTAGCGCCCGCCGGGACGGCCCGCGACCGGCCCGGCCGTCAGGCCGGAGCGATCGCAAGCGCCGTGTTCTGGCCGCCGAACCCGCACGAATTGCTGAGCGCGAGGTCGATCGGCATCGACGTGGCCGACTGGGCGAGCTTGATGTCGATCCGGGGATCGGGGATGCACAGGCCCGCGATCGGCGGAACCATCTCGTGCTCGATGCTCAGCAGGGCGAACGCGGCCTCGACCGCGCCGGCCGCGCCGAGCAGATGTCCGGTGACTCCCTTCGTCGAGGTGACCAGCGGGTCGCCCTGCAGGGTCCGCTGGATCATGCGTGCCTCGGCCAGATCGTTGAGCGGCGTCGACGTGCCGTGGGCGTTCACGTGCTGCACGTCGTCCGGGTCCGCGCCGGCGTCGGCGAGAGCCGCGCGGACCGCCGCCTCGATGCCGGCGCCGTCCGGGTGCGGCGACGTCATGTGGTGGGCGTCCGCGGTGGCCCCGTAGCCGATGATCCGGCCGTGGATGTGCGCACCGCGGGCCCGGGCGTCCTCGACACGTTCCATGACGAGGATCCCGGCGCCCTCACCGGCGACGAAGCCGTCCCGGTCGGCGTCGAAGGGACGCGACGCCGACGCCGGGTCGTCCTCGCGCCGCGACAGCGCGCCCATCTGGGCGAAGCCGGCCATGACCAGCGGAGTGATCATCGCCTCGCTGCCGCCCGCCAGGACCACGTCGCAGCGGCCGAGCGCGAGCAGGTCCCGGGCCGTGCCGATGGCGGTCGCGCCCGAAGCGCAGGCCGTGGCCACCACCAGGTTGGGCCCGGTCGCCCCGAACTCGATGGCCGTCTGACCGGCCAGCATGTTCGGCAGCTGCATGGGCAGCAGCAGCGGGGACACCCGGTCGGCGCCCTGCTCCAGCAGCACCCGGTGCTGCTCCTCGACCGTGCCGGGACCGCCGTCCGCGCAGCCCAGCACCACACCGACCCGAGCCCCGTCCCAGGTGGTCGGGTCGAGACCGGCGTCGGCCACCGCCTCATGGGCGGCGACCAGAGCGAACTGCACGAACCTGTCCAGGCGGTGCGCCCGTCGTGCGCTGAGCAGTTGCTCCGGGTCGAAGTCGGGCACCCGGCAGGAGATACGTACGGGATTGTCCGCCAGCACCGGATCGAGGGCGGCGGCCGGCCTGCCGTCGCAGACCGCCGCCCAGCTGGGCCCGACCCCGATACCGCCCGGGGTGACCAGGCCGAGCCCGGTGACGGCGATGTCCATGCCGGCCATCAGACCTTCGCGCTCCGCTCCTCCATGAGCCGGACCATGTCGGCCACGGTCTCGGCTTCCAGGAGGTCGTCGTCGCTGACGTCCAGGTCCAGTTCGGACTTGAGCAGCAGCGACAGCTCCACCACGGCCAGCGAGTCCAGCTCGATGTCCTCCCGGGTGGCCTCCGGGGTGATGGCCTCGGGCGACACCTTGAGCTTGTTGGACAGGATTTCCTTGAGCTGCTCCAGCATGTCGGTTCCTTTCGATGGCGTACGCGAAACCGGCGTACGTGACGGATGTACGCGAACGCGTACGGACTGGCGTACTGCACACAGGAGTTGGTAGGTGATGGTCCGTCAGACCGGCTGGACCTCCGGCCAGACCAGAGTCCCCGCGCCCCAGGACAGGCCCCCGCCGAACGCGGTCAGGAGCACCCGGTGCCCGGCGCCGAGCCGGCCGGCCGCGGCCGCCTGCGACAGAAGCAGCGGGATCGAGGCGGCGCCGGTGTTGCCGACCCGGGCGATGTTGGTCAACTGCCGTTCGGCGGGGACCCCGAGACGTTCCGCGACCGAGTCGAGGATGCGGGCGTTGGCCTGGTGCGCCGCGAACCGGTCGACGTCGTCGATCCGCCAGTCGGCCAGTTCGGCCGCCCGCTGGGACGCATCGGTCATCCGCTCCACCGCGTGCCGGTAGGTGTCCCGGCCGAGCATCCGGAAGTACTGGTCGTCCGGGTCGGTCGTGGGGCCGGACGAGCGCTGGCGCGAGCCGCCCGCCGGCACCTCGATGAGATGGCTCAGCTCGCCGTCGCTGCCGAGCACCAGCGGGCCGACGGCCCCCGGCTCGTCGGCGGCGCCCGCGCGCAGCACCACCGCGCCCGCGCCGTCCGCGAAGATGACGGCCGTGGTGCGGTCCTCGGGGTTGATGATCGTGGTGAACGCGTCGGCGGCGACCAGCAGGACCTTGTCCGCCACCCCGGCCGCGATCAGCCCGGACGCGGTGGCGAGGCCGAACAGGAAGCCGGAGCAGACGGCGGCCACGTCGAACGCCGGCACCTGCCCGAGTCCCAGCCGTGCGGCCACCTGCGGGGCGGTCGCCGGGCAGGGCTGGTCGGGCGTCGTGGTGGCCAGGACGACCGCGTCCACGTGCTCGTCGCCCGCCGACTTCAGGGCCCGCAGTCCGGCCTCCACCGCCAGGTCGGAGGTCGCGGTGCCGGGCGCGATCACATGCCGCTCGGCGATCCCGGTGCGCGAGCGGATCCACGCGTCGGAGGTGTCGAGCCGCTGGGCCAGATCGTCGTTGGTCACCAGATCGGGAGGCACATAGCCCCCGATCCCGGTGATCACCGCCGCGCGTCCGCCGCTCATGTGCCGGCCTCCGGACTGCTGAGGACGTCCAGGGGCAGGCCCATGTACGCCATCCGCGACTCGGCCATCTCGTCGGTCCAGCGCTCGGCCATGTCGTAGCGCTGCTCCGGCGTGGTGTCGAGCATCCGGACGCCCGGCCAGATCTCGTAGTCGCCGATCTTGTCGGCGTGCTGGGCCATGCCCTCCTGGAAGAGTTCCTCGCGGTGGATGACGAACTCACGGTCGGGGATCTCGTCCCACAGCCGCACGCCGGCCCGCAGGATCTCCAGGAGGCGCGGGCGGTATTCGGGGTGCTCGACCGCGTGGTCGCGCAGGATCGTGCTGGCCACCGTCAGATGCCGGATCTCGTCGATGGCGGTGCCGCGCGAGATCTCGCCGGTGGCCGGCGACAGCGGGGTCCACTTGCGCTCGCTCAGCTCGGCCGCCGGGGCGAGCGCACCCTCGATGACGATGGCGAACACGGCGACGCCGCCGGGGAAGTCGGCCTGGTCGCGGACGATGTCGAGGGTGAAGTCCACGACCGGGTCCAGGACCCGCTTGCGGTAGTCCGCGGCCATCTCGTCGATGTCCTTGAGGAGCGTCCCGGCAGGCATGCCCAGCTCCACCAGGTGATTGCGGAAGACCCGGGCGTGCCGCGCCTCGTCGATCAACTGAGTGGCGTAGAACTCCAGTTCGGGGACGCCGGGGGCGATCGCGACATAGTGGCCGAGCAGCCGCGTCGCGATCTCCTCCGACAGGCCGCGGAAGCCGAACTCCAGCACCAGGGCGTCGCGCAGCGGCCCCGGCTCCTTCAGGAACGCGGGCACGGTGGCGTTCACATGGTGCCCGGTCTCGCCCCGGTCGCGCAGCGTGCCCTGCGCCACCGAGGTGAACCAGTAGGCGAGGTTGCACTCCTCGGGCCCGAGGGTGAGATCCTTCGCGCCGTCGAGCAGACCGGGAGCCTTGTCCCAGTCGGCCTCGGGTGCCACAGAACCGGTCATGACGCGGCCGCCTCCTTCGCGGGGCGCAGGGAACCGGCGAACAGCCCGCCGGCGTAGCTGAACAGAGGAAGGCCGTCGCCGGTCCTGGCCCGGACGACATGGCCGAGCAGCAGCTCGCTGTCGCCCGCCGCGTGCGCGGAGTGGAACCGGCAGGTGTAGTGGGCGAGCGCCCCCGCGATCAGCGGAGCGTGCGCGTACGAGTCCGCCGTCCACGCGAGGCCCGCGAACTGCTCGCTGCCGTCGGGGCGGCCGCTGTCCGCGAAGTGGCGTGCCACCACGGCCTGTTCGTCGCTGAGGACGTTGATCGCGAACCGCCCCTCGGCGGCGGCGAGCCGCGCGAAGGACGAACCCGCCCGCAGCACGACCCCCACCAGCAGGGGCTCGCGCGACACCAGCGTGACGGTGCTCGCCGTGGTGCCGTGCAGCCGCTCCTCGGGGCCGACCGTCAGCACCGACACCGGGGACGCCAGGTGGTACAGCGCCCGCCGGCGCTCGACCGGGTCCTGGCGTACGGGACGCCGCGGGGCACGTACTTCGGTGGCGGTGCTCATCGCACGGCCTCCCGCTGCTCCTGGCGGACCCGGGGTGCCGGGACGTGACCGACCGGGGTCGGCTCCACGGCGTGGCCGACCGGCTTGGGATGGGCCAGCCCCAGGTCGTCCAGGAGCCGCAGATAGCCGGACTGCCGTACCGGCTCGAACGGCAGTGCGAACGACTTCATGAAGTTGCCGAACAGGCCGCGGTCGCCGAAGAGATGGAACGGCAGCACCAGAAGCGCCCACTCCGGCTTCACCAGCCAGCACCACAGCGCGGCGACCGCGCCCTGCGTGATGAGGCTGTGCATGACGTTGTAGAGCACGTAGTACGTCTTGGAGATCGGCTGCCCACCGCTGCGCTTGAAGGCGATCGCGCCCGGAATGTAGCCGATCAGGTCGATGTACAGGAACAGGGCGATCGCGGGCCACCACCGGATCTCGCCGAAGTGGGCGACGATCAGACCGGTGGTGACGGCGAGGCCCACCAGGTACTCGGCGCGGTGCAGCGAGTACGTCCTCGGTGTCTCGAAGGGATTTGCCTGGTCCATGGTCAGCTCCTGCGGACGGTCCTAGACGCCGACGGCGGCGGGCTCGGTGAGCTCGACGCCGCCCGAGAGGCGGACGGCGGGGAACAGGCCGGTCAGGGCCCAGGCGACGGTCTCCTTGATGACCCGCTCGGCGATCGGGTCGAGGATCCCCTCCAGGCTCGGGATGCCGAAGTCGAAGTCGGCGTCGAAGCGGACCGCGACGTCGTCGCCCTGCTGCGTCAGGGTCCAGGTGCCGGTGAAGGAGTCGAAGTCCCCGTCGCTCTGCTCGAAGCGGATCTCGCCCCGCTCCGGCACGAACACGTCGTCCTCGGTCCAGCGCAGCAGCCCGCTGCGGAAGTGCAGCTCCCAGCTCGAACTGGCGTCCTCCGCCGGGTAGGTGGCGTGCACGGTGGTCTGCTTCACATGGGGCGCCAGGTCCGGGTACCGCTCCCAGCGTCGTACGGAGTCGAAGACCGTCGTGGCCTGCTCCGCGGGTATCAGGGCTTCGAGCTCTACGTGCCGCACGATCAGTTACCGCCTTCCGGCATCTTGGCCGCGCCCCGGACGAGGTCGCGTGTGGCCAGGTCGAAGGAGTTCAGGAGGAACTCCACATCGGTGTCGCTCAGCACGGCGGGCGGGGTGAACCGCACCACCGAGCTGCCGTTCATCGAGTGGTTGGCGACCACACCGTGGTTGAACAGCTCGATCAGCAGCTCGCCGGCCAGTCCGGCCTCGACGAGCTCCACGCCGATGAGCAGCCCCTGGCCGCGCACGTCCACGACGAGTTCGGGGATGTTGCGGTACGCGATCTCCGCGATCCTCGGCAGCAGCTGCGCGCCGAGGTCCATGGCCCGGGTGACCAGGCGCTCCTCCTTCATGGCCCGGATCGCGCCCTGCACCGCGGCCATCAGCACCGGCTGCCCGGAGAAGGTGGCGGTGTGGACGTACGGGTCCTTGTCGAAGGGGCGGAAGGCCTTGCGGGTCGCCACGGCCGCGGAGACCGGCATGACGCCACCGCCGAGGGCCTTGCCGGTGAGGAGCACGTCGGGCACCACGCCCTCGGTGTCCGCGCCCCACCACTCGCCGAGCCGGCCGAAACCGGACTGCACCTCGTCGAGGATCAGGAATCCGTCGTGGGCGCGGACCAGTTCCTCGACGCGCTTGAGGTAGCCCGCGGGCGGAATGATCACGCCGCCCTCGCCCTGTACGGGTTCGAGGATGACGCAGACCTCGCCGGGGTGGGCCGCGAGTTCCGCCTCCAGCGCGTCCGTTTCGCCGAACGGCAGGTGCTGGAAGTCCGGCACCAGGGGCCGGAACGGCGCCTGGTAGACGTCCTTGGCGGTGGCGGACAGCGCGCCGAGCGTCTTGCCGTGGTAGCCGCCGCGCATCGAGATGGTCCGCTTGCGGCCGCCGGCCCGTGCCAGCTTGAGGCCGGTCTCCACCGCCTCGGCGCCCGACAGCGCGAAGTGCACCCGGTCCAGGCCGTCGGGCAGCACGGAGACGAGCGCCTCGGCGGCGCGGGCCACGGTGGGCTCCAGCAGGATGCGCGTCGCGGTGGGATGCGTCCGCAGCTGGCGCTCCACCTCCTCCATCACGATCGGGTGGCGGGCGCCCATGATGAACACGCCGTAGCCGCCCGCGTTGAGGAAGCGCTCACCGTCGCTGGTGGTGAGCCAGGCGCCCTCGGACGCCGTCTCCATGTGGCTGCCGAAGAGCTCGGCGAGGGTGGCCCGGCCCTTGCTGAGATGGGCCCGGTACAGGCCGAGGATCTCCGCCTCGGTGTCGACGGGTGATTCCTGGATGACGGTCACGGATCTCTCACTCCAAGTGTGGTGGGGGCGGCCGCTCACGGCCCGCGGTGCGGTGACTCAGGCCAGGACCAGCGCGCCGCCGTCGAAGTAGCGCAGCAGCGGCTCGGCGGCGGCGCCGCGGCCCGGCGGATGGAAGGCGAGGGCGTGCACGGCGGCGGCCGCCTGGGCGTGGGCGGAGCCACGGATGAAGTCCAGGCCGCCGAGCAGCTCCAGGGACCGGGCGGCGATCCGCGGCAGCGCCTTCTGCACGGTGTAGCGGGCGACCAGGACGCGGGCGACCGACTCCTCGTCGCCCGGCTCCGTGCCGATCGCCCGTGCGACACCCTCGAGGAGCGCCAGGGCGGCCTCCATCTCGACCGCGAGCTCGGCCCGTTCCTGGACGCTGCCGCGCTCCCGCTCCAGCACCTGCTCGACGAGCGCGGCGGCCCCGCCCGCGTACCCGGCGGAGATCAGCATCTCGAACCAGACGAACCCGGCCGTCTGGAGATCGTCCAGCCGGTGCGGGTCGTCCGCCCCCGCCCGTACGACCATGCCCGCCGGCACGAACACGTCCGTCAGACGCACCTCGTCGCTCTCCGCGCCCGCGAGCAGGTCGTTGCCCCAGAACGGGTGGACGGACAGGCCCGGAGCGTCGGCCGGCACCAGGGCGAGGGCCAGTTCGGCGGTGCCGTCGTCGTGGTGGATGGCGATGCTCGCGGTGAGCAGACTCATCGAACGGGACAGACTGCACGGTTTCTTCGAGCCGGAGAGCAGGTATCCACCGTCGACCGGTCGCGCCGTCACCGCGGGGGTGAGGATGTTCTGCTCGGTGCGGCCCTCGGCCCAGCCGGAGGCCATCACCTGCTGGTCGGGGACGATCCGGCGCAGCAGTTCGGTCTGCGCGCCGGTGAGCCGGCCCGCCTTGACGGCGAGCGAGTAGAGCATGGCCGCGGTGAAGTGGTGCATGGAGACGGCCGCGACGAGCGAGGGGGACACGGCGCCCAGCGCCAGCTGGATGCGCAGCGCGTCCAGCGGGGCGGCGCCGTGGCCGCCGTACTCCTCGGGTATCAGCAGGCCGACCCCGCCGTGGATGCGGAAGAGGTCGATGACGGGACTGCCGGGCTTTTCCCGGTCCGTGAACGGGATCTGCTCCAGCTCTTTGAGCAGACCGGGGTGGAATTGCTCGCAGACGGCCCGAGCAGCATCGAGGGAACGCACGGGAAACCTCCGGAAGGCGGACGGTGTCGGGCGCTCAGGCGCCGAAGACCGCGTCGTAGGGGCTGATGTCGCGGGCGATGCTGACCCCTTGCACGTGCGAGGTCTTGAGCATCGGGTAGTTGGCCTCGCCGAACGCGCCGCCGGTGCGGCCGGTGCCGCCGTGGCTGGGCAGATACGGCAGGAAGCCGATGTGAGAGTCGTTGACCTTCAGCAGACCGCCGTTGACGACGCGCCGCACGAAGGTCTCGATGACGTGGTCGGAGCGCGACCACAGGGAGTTGCGCAGCCCGTAGGAGTTGGTGTTGACGAAGCGGAGGAAGGCCTCCAGCAGCGCGTCGTCGTTGTCGCGTTCGGGCACCACGATCGGGATGAGCGGGAAGAAGGTCTCCTCGCGCACGACGTCGAAGGTGCGGGCCCGGTCCAGGCCGTCCACCCGGATGACGGTGGGCTGGAGGAAGACACCCGTCTCCGAGGGCGTCCCGTCGAGCTCGGTGCGGTGACCGCCGGTGACCAGCGAGCCCCCGTTGTCCAGGGCCTGGCGCAGCAGCCGGAAGAACCGCTCGCTGCGGCGCACCGGCGACAGCAGGACGTCCTCCTCCTCGGGCAGGCCCGGCCGGATGCCCTTGACCTGCTCACGCACCTCGGCGATCAGCGCCTCCGCGACGTCCGGGTGGACCAGCACGTAGTTGGGGACCATGCAGATCTGCCCGGAGCCGAAGAAGGACTCGGTGATGGCCTCGGCCGCCCACTTCACGTCGGCGTCCTTCCACACCACGATGCCGTCGTTGCCGGCCAGTTCGAGGATCGGCTTCTTGCCGTGCGCGACGCACTGCTGTTCGAAGCGCAGGCCCTCCTGGCTGCCGCCGATGTAGAAGATGTCGTTGATCAGCGGGTCGGCGATCCAGCGGTCCATGGTCTGCTTCGGGTTGCTGCACACCGCGTTGAGGACGCCGGGAGGCGCGTCGAACTCCTCGAGGATCGGCGCCACGATGTCGCGCAGCAGCCACATGGTGCTCAGCGCGATACTGCGGGGTGCCCTGACCACCACGGCGTTGCCGGCCATCAGGGCCAGTACGCAGAGCGCGGCGCTGGGCAGCGGGGCGTTCTGCGGCGGGTTGAAGGCGACCACACCGTCGGGCTGACGGTGCAGGATCAGTTTGCGGCCCGCGTACTCCTTCTCGACCCGCATCTGCTTCATGTACCAGCGCAGACTGCCCGGGGCGTAGATCTGGAGCAGGCAGCTCAGCTCCCAGCGGGCCAGCTTCACCGGGTGCGACTCGGCGACCAGCATGTCGAGGAACTCGTCCTGGTGCTTGAGGAGTTCCTCGCGGAAGCGGGTGCCCAGGCGCATCCGCCGCTCCAGCGGGACGGCCGCCCAGTCCGAGGCGGCGGCGGCCGCCGCCTGGGTGGCCATGTCGATGGCGCTGTCGTCGGCGACCGCGCAGCGGCCCACGACGTAGGGGTGCTGGGCGGCCTCGGACTCCGGGTCCTGCTCCAGCGAGCGCTTGAGGCTCACGCTGGTGAACACGTCTTCCAGCAGGGACCGCCCGCTGACGGTGTAGACCCACCCGTCACCGGCGACATCCTTGCCCGCGATGTAGAGGTCGTAGCTCTTCAATCCGGAAGGTGCCGGAGCACTCTCCTCCTGCGCAGCTTCGCGAAGCATCATCAGCCTTTCCGACTTCCCGAGTGGATTTCTCGATTCGGTCCGATTCGGTTCCGTTCCGGCGAATTCCTTTTCGAAACAGCCCGATCGTGACAGTCGAATCTGACTCCCCGCTGACACCGGACTGATTCAGCCAGGCCCCGGCCGCGGCGCCCTTGGGCCGTCAGCGGGGTGTCAGCCGGCGCTGCTTGCATGACCGCCATGCCACCTGCCGACACCACCGTGATCCAGCGGCTGCGCGAACTGCCGCGGACCGAAATCGCCGATGAAATAGAGACACTCGTCCTGCGGAAGTTCAAGACTGTTCTTCTCATGGACGAGTCGGAGGATCTTCCCCTCGACATCAGTTATTTCGACCTCGGTCTCACCTCACTTCGGCTGACCGAGATACGGCAGAGCCTGGAGCAGCTCCTCGATCTGTCCATCAACGTGAATGTGCTGTTCAACGAGCCGACGGTCGCCCAGCTCGTGGACTACCTGGCCGACGCCCTGTCCACCCCGTCCGCCTGACGACCGACCAGGCCCAGGACGCAAGGAGTTGCTCCATGCCGCGTACGGAGTCACAGACGGAAGAGACGAACCGGGCGCCGGGGCAGGCACCCGAGCCGATCGCGATCGTCGGAATCGGTCTGCGCCTCCCCGGCGGCGGCAACTCGCCCGACGAGTTCGACGCCTACCTGCGGGAAGGCCGCGGCGCGACCGGCCCCCTCGACCGCCTCGACACGTTCGACGCCTCCTTCTTCAACATCTCGCCGAAGGAGGCCCCCTACCTGGATCCCCAGCAGCGGATGCTGCTGGAGACCGCGTGGCAGGCCCTCGAGCACGCCAACATCGACCCCACCCCGCTGCGGCGCGGCAACGGCGGCGTCTACCTGGGCGCCGGCTCCCGCGGCTACGCCCCCGAACCGGCCCCGCTGCCGTACGAGGAGCCGGACGGCCCCCTCGCCGCCGGCGTCACCACGTGCGCGCTGTCGGGCCGGCTGTCGTACTTCCTGGGCTGGCGCGGTCCGAGCCTGAGCGTCGACACCGCGAGCTCGTCCTCGCTGGTCGCCCTGCACCTGGCCGTGCGGGGGCTGCGGGCGGGCGAGACCGACATCGCGCTGTGCGGCGGGGTCGACGCCCCACACCGCCCGCGCGTTGCGGGGAAGCTCGCCGAGGGCTGCGGTGTCGTCGTCCTCAAGCGGCTCGGCGACGCCACCCGGCACGGCGACACCGTGCTCGCCCTGGTACGCGGCAGCGCCCTCGCGCAGGACGGCGACGGCGCGGGCCCGGCCGCCCCCGACGGCGCCGTGCAGGAGAAGGTCGTCCGCGGCGCGCTCGCCGCGGCCCGCCTCGCCCCCGAGGACATCCAGTACGTCGAGGCGCACGGCACCGGCACCTCGCCGGCCGGCTCCGTCGAGTCCGGCGCCGTCGGCCGCGTCTTCGCCGAGTCGCACACCGAGGACGCTCCGCTGCTGGTCGGCTCGGTGCAGACCGACCTGGGCCACCTGGAACCAGCGTCCGGCATCGTCGGCGTCATCAAGGCGGTGCTCCAGATCAGGTCCGGCACGGTCTACCCGCACCCCGGCCGCACCACGTCCTCCGGGCGCGACGCGGGGGAGCCCCGCTTCGTGCGCGTACCGACCGCGTGCGAGCCGTGGCAGGCCGACGTCCGGCGCGCGGTCGTCAGCAGCCTCGGCTTCGCGGGCACCGTCGGCGCGGTCGTCCTGGAGCAGCCGCCCGCCGTGAAGCACTCCGAGGAGACCGCCCCGGACGCCGCCGCCCCCCTGTTCACCCTCTCCGCCAAGAGCGCCGCCGCCCTGCGCGAACAGGCCCGGAACTACCGGCGGTTGCTCGCCCAGCGGCCCGACGTCCCGCTGGCCGGGCTGTGCTACACCGCCAACGTCGGCCGCTCCCACCACCCCTACCGCGTCGCGGGACCGGTCGCCGACCACGCGGCGCTCGTCCGGCTGCTCGACCAGGCGGCCGGCCGGGACCACGAGGGCCCCTCCGGCATCCGCAGGACCGCCTTCATGTTCAGCGGCCAGGGCTCCCAGTACGCGGGCATGGGCGCCGCGCCGTACGAGCGGTTCCCGGTCTTCCGCGAGCACGTCGACGCCTGCGACCGGCTGTTCGCACCGCACCTGGGCCGCTCCGTGGCCGCACTGGTGCGCGGCACCGCCGCCGACCCGGAGGCGATCGACCGCACCGAGTACGCCCAGCCCGCCCTGTTCACCCTGGAGTACGCGCTCGCCCGGCTGTGGATGTCCTGGGGCGTGCGCCCCCACGTGCTCATCGGGCACGGCATCGGCGAGGTCGTCGCGGCCGCCGTGGCCGGGCTGTTCAGTCTGCCGGACGCCGTGACGCTGGTCGCCGCCCGCGCGCGGCTGACGCGGGCGGTGCGCGCGAAGGGCGGCACGGCCGAGGTCGCCGCCCCCGCCGAGGACGTCGAACCGCTCCTCGCCGCCCACCCGGACCTGGCTCTCGCCGCGGTCGACGCCCCCGACCGGTGTGTGATCGCCGGCGGCGCGAACGCCCTCGCCGAGGTCACCGGCCTCCTGCGGGCGCGGGGCGTACGCGTCGACCGGACGGCTGTCCCGCACGCCCTCCACTCGCCGCTGATGACCGAGGTGTACGACGACTTCCGCGCCGCCCTTGACGGCATCACCTTCCACGAGCCCGCCATCAGCCTGATCTCCAACGTCACCGGCCGGCCGGCCCGCCCCGCCGAGATCGGCACCCCCGACTACTGGGTGCGGCACCTCGGCGAACCCGTACGCTTCCTGGCCGGCCTCCGGTCGGTGGCCCAGCGCGGCCGGCACGCCCTGATCGAGATCGGACCGGGGTCCGACCTGACCGCGCTCGCCCAGCGTGGTCTGACCGCCGCCGACCACGTGTGGCCGGTGAGCCTACGCCGCGGCGACCGCTCCGCCGACACCACCCTGGCCGCGCTCGCCGGGTACTACACGGCGGGCCTGCCGGTCTCCTGGGCCGGCTACCACGCGGGCCGCCCGGCCCCCGCGAAGACGTCCCTGCCCACCTACGCCTTCCAGCGCGAGGACCACCGGCCGCCCTCCATCGCACCCCGGCGCACGGGCGCGGCCTACGGCGCCGCCCGCCATCTGCTGCTCGGCACGGAGGAGCGGTTCGCCAGCGGGGTACGGGAGTTCACGGCCGAGTTCACCGCCGGGGACCTGGGCGCGCTGGCCGACCTCGGCGACGGTGAACGTACGACGCTGCCGACCGGCGCGTACGTCGACCTGCTGCTCGCCCTCCAGGACGCGGTCGGCGGGCACACCCGCTGCGCCGTCCGCGAGCTGAAACTGCTCACGCCCCTGCACATACCCGCCGGGACGACGGTGGCCCTGACGACCCGGTGGCGACCGCGTTCCGAGGGCGGCGCCGACGTGGAGGTCTTCACCCTCGTCGGGGGCGAGGAGGACACCCACGCCACCGCCCGGATCGCCGCCGGGCGCGAACCGGTCGTACCCGTCTGCGAACTCGCCGAGCTGGACGCCGAACTGACGCCCGCCGGGCAGCGGATCGACGACGAGGACATCTACACCGACCTCGCCTCCGTCGGCCGCCCGCACGGCCCGCGCATGCGGCTGCTGCTGCACGCCTCCCGGCACCGGGACGGCCTGGTCACCGGCGAGCTGACCGGCCGCGACGCCACCGCGGCCGAGCATGTGCCGGCGGAGCTCCTGGAGGCCGCGGTGCAGGCCGCCGTCGTCCTCGACCCCGAGGGCCCGGTCTTCGTGCCGCGCGAGATCTCCCGCGTACGCCACTTCCGCAAGCCCCGCGGGGAACAGCTCCGCGTCCTCGCCCGGGTGCACGGCGAACAGGACCGCCGGATCGCCGACATCCTCCTCCTGGAGAACGGCGAACCCGTCACCGAACTCCTCGGCGTCCACCTCGCCCGCCCCGAGGGCCGCGTGGGCCGCCGCCAGTTCCTGCACCGGCCGGAGTGGGTACGGCGGGCCCTGCCGGGCGCGGCCGCGGGGACGTCCGCCGCCGCACCCTCCTCGGCCGACGCCGCGGCCCCGGCGCGGACCGCTCCCGGCGGCCGCCACCTCCTCCTGCTCGACCCGGCGGCGGGCCGGGCCGCCGCGCTCGCCGGGCAGCCCGGCCTGCGCGTGACCCGGCTGAGCGATCCCACCGGCCTCAAGGCGGCCCTCGAGGACCCGACCGTCACCGACGTCTGCCGCGTCTGGCGCCGACCGTCACCGACGTCTGCCGCGTCTGGCGGCAGCGGCAGGGCGCCATGTCCGCCGACCGGATGCGCGCCGAGTGCGAGGACAACTACCGCGCGCTGCTGGCCCTGGTGACCGCGCTGGACGCCGCCCGACAGCCCGTACCGCCCCGGCTGTGGCTGGTGACCGAGGGCGCCCAGTGGCTGCCCGGCGACCCGGCGGGCGACGGCGGGCACCTGGCCGCCGCCACCCTGTGGGGCTTCGGCCGGGTCCTGCTCACCGAGTACCCGCGCCACCGCGCCACGCTCGTCGACCTCGCCCCGGGCAGCGACCTCGCGCCGCTGCTCGACGAGTGGGAGGCCGAGGCCGCCGGTGAGTACCAGATCGCCCACCGGCCCGGCCGCCGCTATGTCCGCCGGCTCCTCGCCGGTGACGCCACGCTCACCTGGAGCGGGGGCTACGAACTGCGCGCCCCCGACTCCGGGGACCTCTCGGACCTCGCGCTCGTGGCCGCCGCGGACCGGGCGCCGGACGCCGACGAGGTCCAGGTCCGCGTCGGCTCCGTCGTGCTCACCGACGACGACGCCCGTACCGCCCTGGACACCGGACGCGCCGAACGGGAGGAGGAGGAACCCCCGCCCGTGCTCGGCGCCCTCGCCACCGGCACCGTGCTCGCGGCCGGCGACGGGTCCGGATTCGCCACCGGCGACGAGGTCCTCGTACGCCACGCCGGGACCCTGCGCTCCACGCTCACCGTCCCGTCCGCGTCCGTCGTGCTCGCGCCGCACCCCGAACCCCACTACGGCGCCCGGCACTTCGGCCTCGACGAGACGGGCGAGGCCCTGCGCACCGCCCTCCTCGACCCGGACACGCAGGTGTGGGTGGACCTGCCCGGCGAGGCGGCGGACGAGCCGTCCGCCGGCGCGCAGGCCGGGACCGACGCCCCCGCGGACATCCGCCCCGACCGCACCTACCTCGTCACCGGCGGTCTCGGCGGCCTCGGCCTGGTCACCGCCCGCAAGCTCGTCGCCCTCGGCGCCCGCCACCTGACCCTGGTCAGCCGCAGCGGAAAGGCCACCGAGGCGGCCACGCCGCTCCTCGCGAAGCTCGCCGAGGACGCCGAACTCGCCGTCGTACGCGCCGATGTGAGCCGGCCCGCGGATGTGCGCAGGCTGGTGGCCGAGGTGGCGGCGGGCCCGTATCCGGTCGGCGGCGTCGTGCACGCCGCCGGGTCCTACGACAAGAAGCTGATCTCCGAACTCACCTGGGAGTCCATCGACGCCCAGCTCGCCGCGAAGGCGTACGGCGGCTGGCTGCTGCACGAGGCCGCCCAGGCCTCGTTCCCGGAGCTGGAGTTCTTCGTCACCTACTCGTCGATCGCCTCCGTCCTCGGCGGCGCCGCCCAGGGGCACTACGCCGCCGCCAGCGCCGGCCTCGACAGCCTCGCCGAGTGGCGCACCCGCCAGGGCCTGCCCGGACTCTCCGTCAACTGGGGCGCCTGGGCCAGGGTCGGCATGTCCGCCCGCCTGGAGGAACACCTCAGCCGGGAGATCGAACGCGGCGGTGTCCACTTCTTCTCGCCGACCCGGGCACTCGACACCCTGGCCCGGCTGTGGGGCGGCACACCACGCACCCAGCGGGTGGTGGGCGAGTTCGACTGGGACCGCCATGCGGCGGACAGCGAGACCGGCGACCAGTTCTACGACCGCCTGGTCCGACCGGACCGCGCCGACGACGGGCTCGACCGGGCCCTTCTCGCCGCGCTGCCGAAGCCGGAGCGCACCGCTCTGATCACCCAGGTGGTCCGCGAGAAGGTCGCCGCCGTCCTGCGTCTGACGGCCGGCGACGAGCTGGAGACGACGGCCGAGTTCGGCTCACTGGGCCTGGACCCGCTGAGCGCGCGGCACGTCACCTCCGGTCTGGAGCAGGCGTTCCGGCTGCCCCTGCCCGCCTCACTCGCCCTCGACCACCCGACCGTACGGCAGCTCGCCGCCTTCCTCGACGGGCAGCTGTGCCCGGTGCCGGCGGCCTGACCCACCACGGACACGCGACCCACGACAGACGAAGGGGAGGCCCCCATGACCACGACAGCCAACGGGAGTTGGACACTCACCCACACCTCCCGCGCCCACGCCGGCAGCCGTCCGCACCACGCGGCGATCGTCTGCGAGGGCCGGATCACCACCTACGGAAAGCTGCACCGCGAGAGCAACCGCGCCGCGCACGCCCTGCGCGTCAGTGGCGTACAGCGCGGTGACCGGGTCGCCTACCTGGGGCGCGAGTCGGAGAACTACTACCTGGTGATCCTCGCCTGCGCCAAGGCCGGCGCGGTGCTGGTCCCGGTCAACTGGCGGCTCACCCCGGACGAGGTCGACCACATCCTGCGCGACTCGGGCGCCACCCTCGTCTTCGTCGACGACGAGTTCTGGGCCACCGCCACCAAGGTCCGCCCGCACCTGCCGGAATTCCACACGATGATCCGGATCGACGGCACCGACGCCGAAGGCGAACCGGCCCGCGGCGCCGGACTGCCCGCCTGGTACGCGGACCAGCCCGACGCCGACCTGGAGCCGGGCACCGGGCCCGACGACGCCGTCGTGCAGATCTACACCAGCGGCACCACCGGACTGCCCAAGGGCGCCGTCCTCGCCCACCGCAGCTTCTTCACCCTGCCGCAGGCCATGCGCGACCACGACGTCGCCTGGATCGACTGGCTGCCCGACGACGTCGCCCTCATCTCGCTGCCGGGCTTCGGCATCGCCGGCATCGGCTGGTTCATGCACACCTTCAACGCCGGCGGCACCAGCGTGATCATGCCCCAGTTCGACCCGCAGGAGGCGGTGCGGCTGATCCGTACCCACCGGGTCACCACCACCTTCGCCGCGCCCGCCATGCTCCAGATGATGGCGGGCGAACGGACCGCCGGGCCCGACGCGTTCGTCTCCCTGCGCAAGATCTGCTACGGGGCCGCCCCGATGTCCGAGACGCTGCTGAAGCAGTGCCTGGAGACGTTCGACTGCGAGTTCGCGCAGATCTACGCCAGCACGGAGACCGGCAGCGTGGCGGTCTGCCTGCCGCCCGAGGCGCACCACCCGGGCAGCACGGTCCTGGAGTCCGTCGGCAAGCCCTGCCCCGGCAACGAGGTGAAGGTGGTCGGCCCGGACGGCGCCGAACTGCCGCCCGGGGCCATCGGCCAGATCTGCGTCCGCGCCCCCTCCCGGATGCTCGGCTACTGGAACCTGCCCGAGGCCACCGGGCGCACCCTGGTGGGGGAGTGGCTGCACATGGGGGACGCCGGCTACCTCGACGAGGACGGCTACATCTACCTGTGCGACCGCATGAACGACACGATCATCGTCGCCGGGCAGAACATCTACCCGGCCGAGGTCGAGAAGGCCCTCGCCGCCCACCCGGCCGTCGCGGACTCCGCGGTCGTCGGGCTGCCCGACCCGCGCTGGGGCGAGGCCGTGCACGCCGCCGTCGTGCTGCGCCCCGGTGCCCAGGCGAGTCCGCGCGAACTCCTGCTGTCCCTGCGCGGCCATCTCGCCGACTACAAGATCCCGGGCGCCTACCACTTCGTCGACACCTTGCCCCGTAACCCGTCGGGCAAGATCCTGCGGCGCGCGGTGCGCGAGCGGTTGAGCGCCCCGGCACGCGATCCGCTCACGTCAGCGGTCCAGTGACGGCACGCCACATACGCCAGAGAGAGGAAGCAGCACCTATGGACGCCGAGCGCCCTGGACGTGCCCCGCAAGGGGCGCGGGGAACCGCGCGATCAGCCCCCGACGACACGCGGTCGACGAACCAACCGCAGTCCCCCGACCGAGCCCTGCGGATCGGCATCCTGCTCCCCACCCGGGAGCAGGCCATCAACGGCGCCTACGCGGCGGCCCCCCTCCTGGACTTCGCCCGTCAGGCGGAGCGCCTCGGCTTCGACTCCCTGTGGGCCGGCGACTCCCTGACCGCCCGCCCCCGCCTCGACCCCCTCGTCGTGCTCGCCGCCGCCGCGGCCGCCACCGAGCGGATCACCGTGGGCACCGCCGCCCTCACCCCCGCCCTGCGCCACCCGCTGATCGGCGCCAACATGGTCGCGAGCCTCGGGCACGTCGCCCGAGACCGCCTGGTACTCGGCCTCGGCTCGGGTTTCCCGATGCCCGAGACCGAGGAGGAGTTCGCCTCCGTCGGCGCGTCCTTCGCCGGACGGGTCGGCCGCCTCGACGAGATCACCGCGCTCTGGCGCACCGCGTGGAACTCCGGGGAACCGGGCAACCCCACCGACTTCGACGGCAGGTTCTGGCAGGCGGACCGCCTCGACCGGCTGCCCGCTCCCGCCACCCCCGGCGGCCCGCCGCTGTGGCTGGCGGGCAGCGACACCCCGAAGGTGCTCGCCCGCGTGGCCACCCGCTACGACGGCTGGCTGCCGTTCCTGCCGGACGCCGACGCCTACGGCAGGGCCCGGCGCAGGATCGCCGAACTCGCCGAGGAGGCCGGCCGCGGCGCCGACGCGGTGACGCCCGCCCTGTACGCGACGGTCACCGTCAACAGCGACAGCGCCGCCGCCAAGTCCGAGCTGGAGCACTACATCACCCACTACTACGGACGCTCCCTGGAACAGATGTCGGCCATCCAGGCCTACGGCTGGGGCAGCGCCGAGAGCTGTGCCGAGTGGCTCGGCGGCTATGTCCGCGCCGGCGCCCGGCACCTCGTCCTCCGGATCGGATCGCTCGACCCGGAGCCGCAGTTGAAGGAAATCGCCGAGGTACTGCTCCCCGCGGTACGCGCGCTCGGCGGGCAGACCGTCACCGTAGGAGGAGCGAAGTCGTGACCAGTGCCATAGGCCAGGAGATGTCCCGCGAGGGCCAGTGGTTCCACCCCGCCGAGCCTTCCCTGGACGCCTCCGTACGGCTGTTCCTGCTGCCGCACGCGGGCAGCGGCGCCATCATCTACCGCGACTGGGAGAACCTGCTTCCGTCCGACATCGCCCCGCAGGCGGTGACCCTGCCCGGCCGCCACAACCGCCGTGGCGAGGCGACGTTCGAGGACTGGGACCCGCTGCTCGACGCCCTGCACGAGGCCGTGCTCGACGACCTCGACGACCGGCCGTTCGCCTTCTTCGGGCACTGCCTCGGCGCCCAGCTGGCCTTCCGGCTGGCCATCCGCATGGAGGAGGACGGCGGGCCCGCGCCGGTCATGCTCGGCATGTCCGGCTGGTCGCCGCAGGGCTTCTTCCTGCCCACCGAGGAGCAGAGCCGGATGCCCGCGGCCGAGATGGTCGAGTGGATCAAGAAGCTGGGCTCGTTCCCGGCCGAGATCTACGACAACCCGGAGATGCTCGCCCTGGTGGTCCCGGCGCTGCGGGCGGATCTCAGGGTCGCCGCGCAGTACGTGGACGACAAGGCCGGCGTCAGCTGCCCGCTCGCGTCCTACGGCGGCCGCTCGGACCCGCTCCAGGAGCACCCGGACGCCATGACGCACTGGGCCGGGCGCAGCCCCGACTACCTGGGCCACAGCGAGTACCCGGGCGGCCACTTCTACATCGACGCCCACGCGCAGTCCGTCACCGCGCACTTCGCCCAGCGGCTCCAGCGCGTCGTCTCGGCACTGGTGAGCTGAGCGAGGACCGGACCGCCTCCGGCACCGGCCGCCCGTGCACGGACGGGCGGCCGGGCGGTGTCAGCGCCGTATCAGGGGACTGCGGGACAGTAGCGCCCGGCAGAGCACGACGGCAGCAGACGACCCCGAACCCGCGACGAACCGCGGCCCCCCCGTCCGACCGACGAAACGACGAGCGACGTACGACGAACGACGAGGACGTACGACGAGGACGTACGACGTACGACGAACCTCGACCCCCAACCCCCCACCCACCATGGAACGCAGCCCCCGAGCCGCCCATGGAAAGGACATCGCGACGATCCCTGGTTGCTGAAGGACTGATATGCCATGAGATTCGAGAATGATCTGTACATCGCCTCGACCGCGTCCTGGCTGCCGGACCTGGTCCCCATGGAGGAGGCCATCGCGGCGGGACTGGTCGACGACGAGCACCGGAACCTGGGCTACGAGTCGATCGCCGTGGCCGACGGCGTCGCCGGCCCCGAGATGGCCGTCCGCGCCGGCCGGCTGGCCCTGGAGCGGGCCGTCGGGATCGAGCGGGACGAGGTCGGTCTCGTCCTGCACTCGTCCTGCGGTTTCCAGGGGCACGAGATGTGGCCCGCGGCGGCCTACGTCGCGAACGAGACGGTGGGCCGGGCCGCTCCCGGCTTCGACCTCCAGCAGCGCTGCAACGCCGGGCTGGGCTCGCTGTGCCTGGCCGCCGGCTACATCGACGCCGGTTTCACCTCCGCGGTCCTGCTGACCACCGGAGACAACTTCGCCCCGCCCTGGGTCGACCGCTGGAACGTACAGCTCAACCTGGTCTTCGCGGACGGCGGCACCGCTCTGGTGCTGTCCGGACGGAAGGGCTTCGCCCGTGTCGTCTCCGCCACCCTGGGCGCCGACAACTCCCTGGAGCGGTGGAACCGGGGGACGACCCCGTTCGCCACCGCGCCCGGCCTCGAAATGCCGCTGCGGCTGCGCGAACGCGGCCTTCAGCACGCGGCCACCCCCGAGGCCGAGGGCTCCTGGGAGCGCATCGAGGCCGCCCTCATGGACACCACCCGGCGGGCCCTGGCCGAAGCCCAGGTGAGCGTCGAGGACATATCCCGCGTGGTGACACCGCTCATCCACCGCGGGGTCTGGCCCGAGAACTACGACGTGCTCGGCTTCACCGAGAAGCAGAGCACCTGGGACCTCGGCCGCCTGGTGGGCCACATCGGCGCGGGCGACCAGTTCCTCGGCCTCGAACACCTGGTCAAGGAACGCGCGGTGGGACCGGGCGACCTCGTGCTGCTCGTCGCGGCGGGAGCGGGATTCAGCCTCTCCGCCGCGGTGGTGGAGATCCTCGACGTCCCGCCCTGGTGACCCCCCTCCGTCCGGGAACGCGGCACAGCCCGGTTCCCGGACGGCACCACAGGAGAGAAACGCAAGGAAGGAATGGCCCGATGGCCTTGGAGTCTCCACGGGAAGCCGCCCCGAAGAAAGCCGCGACCGAGGAGCGGCAACCACCCTCGGCGCCACACTGGGCGACCCTGCCGATCATCCTCATCGGCACGTTCGTCATCACGCTCGACGTCTTCATCGTCAACGTGGCCATTCCCGCCACCCAGCAGGATCTCCACGCGAGCCAGTCCGCCGTCGAGTTCATCGTCGCGGGCTACGCGCTCGCGTACGCCGCCGGTCTCGTCACCGGCGGGCGGCTCGGCGACCTGTACGGCCGGCGGCGGCTCTTCCTCATCGGCGTCGCGCTGTTCACCCTGTCCTCCGCCTGGGCCGGGTTCGCCCCCAGCGCGTCGCAGCTGGTGGCGGCCCGGATCGCCCAGGGGCTGGCCTCGGCGTTGATGGGGCCCCAGGTCCTGGCGATCATCGGAGTGGCCTACGACGGGCCGGCCCGGGTCCGCGCGTTCAACGCCTTCGGGCTGACCATGGGGCTCGCCGGGGTCTTCGGGCAGCTCATCGGAGGCGTGCTGATCCACGCCGACATCGCCGGACTCGGCTGGCGCACCTGCTTCCTGGTCAACGTGCCCGTGGGGATCGCGGCTCTCGTCCTCGCTCCCCGGGTGGTGCCCGAGTCCCGGGCCCAGGGCCGCGCGCGGCTCGACCCCCTGGGCATGGTGCTGATCTCCGCGGGCCTGGTCGCCGTCGTCCTGCCGCTGGCCGAGGGACAGCAGGAGGGCTGGCCGTTGTGGACCTGGCTGAGCCTGGCCGCCGCCCCCGTCCTGCTGGTGGTCTTCGCCGTCCAGCAGCGCCGCCTCGCCGCCGCGGGCCGCAGCCCGCTGGTCGACCCCGCGCTGTTCCGGCAGCGGTCGTTCACGTTCGGGGTCAGCACCGCGGTCGTGTACTACTCCGGGATGGCGTCGTTCTTCCTCGTCCTGGCGCTCTACCTCCAGCAGGGCCTGGGGCTGACCGCCCTGGAGTCCGGTCTGGTGTTCCTGCCCCTCGGCGTGGGCTTCCTGACCGTCTCGCTCAGCGCACGCCGCATCGCCGCGGCGCTCGGCCGGCAGACCCTCGCGGTCGGCGCGCTGGTGCTCACGGCGGGGCTGGCCGCGCTGTTCGCCGCCGCGCAGCACATCGGCACGGACGGCGCCGTCGGCTGGCTGGTGCCGGGGCTGACGGTCGGCGGGGCGGGCATGGCCATGGTGATGGCACCGCTGGCGTCCATCGCGCTGGCCGGCACCGACCCGCGCTACGCGGGAGCGGCGTCGGGCGTGCTGTCCACCGCCAGCCAGGTGGGCGGCGCCGTGGGCGTGGCCCTGGTCGGCGTCGTCTTCTACCACGTCCTGGGACAGGGCACCGGCACGTCCGCCTACGCCGACGCCTTCACCGCCTCCCTCTACCTGCTGGCACCACTGGCGCTGGCCGTGGCGGCGTTCGTGCAGTTCATCCCGGGGCCGAAGGCGGCGTCGTCCGCCTGACCCCCCGACCGCTCGCCGGGCGTCAGCCGCACGTCAGGACCAGGTCAGCGCCTCCTGACACAGTCATGAAGGCCACGCCGGCCCCTCATGAAGGCCACGCCCGGCCGTTCGGTCACCCGCCCCCCCGTGCCACCCCGATCCCGAGGAGTTCGCCCGATGGCAGACAGCGCCGCAGCCCTGGGCCCCACCCGGGCCCTGGTCCTGGCCAACCCCGCCTCCGGCAGCCACAGCCCCCAACTGGTCCGTGAAGTGACCGAGTTGTGCGGCTCCTGCCTGGAGCACGTCGAGCTTCACCCGACCACGGCACCGGGGGACGCGACCGTCGCCGTGCGCCGCGCCCTGCAACGGCCCGCCCACGCACCCGACCTCGTGGTCGTCATCGGCGGGGACGGCACCGTCCGCGAGGCGGTACAGGGCCTGGCCTCCGCGCCCGGCCGCGCCGCGCTCACCGTGGTGCCCGGCGGCACCGGGAACTCGGGCTACAAGATGCTGTGGGGGGAGCGCCCCTGGACCGAGTCCCTCAAGGCGGTCCTCACCGACTCGGGCGTGGGCGGCAGCGCCCGGCTGCGCCGGCACGACCTGGCGCGCCTGGCCGAGACCCGGCAGTACGTCTATCTGGGCGCCTGCTCCGGAGTGATCGCCGACGCGCTGATCACGGCCCGGGACATCCCGCTGACGGGCCGGGATCTGTACACCAAGGCGTTCGCCGACACGGCCGCCGCGTACGTCCCGTACCCGGGCCGCGTCACCGTCGACGGACGCGTGGTGCACGAGGGCCCGACCGTCCTGGCCAACGTCGGCGGCGGCCGCTACCGCGGCGGCCGGTACCTCGTCCTGCCCGACTCGCTCCTCGACGACGGACTGCTCGACGTCTGTGTCATCGGCGACGGCGTGACCGCCGCGGACGTACCCCGACTCACCCTGAACGCCGACCACATGGGACACCCGGCCACGGTGTACGCGCGTGGCCGCACCATCACCGTCGAGCGCACCGACGGCCGCCGGCTGCCCCTGGAGCACGACGGCGAGTACCAGCACGGCATCGGACCGTCGGCGACCTTCGAGGTCCAGCCCGGAGCCCTGCCCGTGTGGGCCCCGGCCATCGAACGGAACTGACCCCCCAGACCTCTCACGACCCCCGGCGCGTCGAACCGACCTGACGGCACGCCGGTCACCCGCAAGCGGAACACAAGGAGAAGAAACCGCCATGAGCGACATCACCACCACCGTCACCCAGTACCTCGCCCTGTGGAACGAGACCGACGCGGACAAGCGCGCCGCGGGCATCGCCGAGCTCTTCGCCCCGGACGCCCCGTACATCGATCCGCTGGCGGCCGTCGAGGGCCACGAGGGCTTCGGTGCCGTCGTCGCCGGCGCGCAGGAGCAGTTCAAGGGCCTCTCCTTCGAGCTGCACGGCACGGTGGACACCCACCACAACCTCGCCCGCTTCCAGTGGGGCCTGGTGACCGCGCCGGGCACCGAGCCCGTCGCGATCGGCTTCGACGTCCTGGTCACCGGCGACGACGGCCGCATCAAGGGCGTCTACGGGTTCCTGGACAAGGTCCCCGGCGCCTGATCCCCCACACGCGGCGGCGGGAGCACCGGGGGGACCGGTGCTCCCGCCGCCGGGTTCACCGGCTCCGGCACCGGGGGCGTTCCCCCGGTTCACGCTGACACAATGGATGTGGCGCCATGACGGCAGCTGTACTCAGCGAGCGAGTGGCCAGGGCCCTGTGCGAGCAGTGGGAGCAGCAGACGCGGCCCGCCCGCTCGCGCCCGTCCTCGGACACCCCGCTGCGCGAACTGTCCCACTGGGCCGCGAACCTGCGCCCCGAACACATCCCGTGCCGCGTCCTGAAGCTCGCGGCCAGCCAGGTGCTCTCCCAGATCGCCTCGATCCGGGCCGGCCTCGAACACCCGCTGGGCCGCCGGCTGGTGGCGGCCTTCGGTCACCCCATGCAGCGCGACCCGCGAGCCGCCGCGGGCGTCTTCGCCGCCCTCGGCTCCTGGCTCAACCTCGACGACACCGCGTACGCCGGACACCTGTCCAACTCCACCGTCGCGGTGCCGCTCGCCTTCGCGTACGCCCGTCAGCTCGACGGGCTCTCCCTGCTGACCGCGGTCGTCGCGGCCAACGAGTGCGCGGCCCGCATCACCGCCTCCGCCACCCTCGGCCCGCTGCGCGGTCAGAGCGCCGTGCACACCCACCTGGCCGGCGCGGTGGCCGGCCGGCTGCACTGCGACCGGGCCCCGGCCGACCAGTGGGAGAACGCCCTGGGGCTGGCCTTCGCCATGCCCAACTGGCCGCTGATGCGGGCCTTCCTGGCCAGCGACGCCCGGCTGTTCAACACCTTCACGCCGGTACGCACCGCGATGGACGCCTGTGACGCGGCCGCCGCCGGGCTGCGCGGCGCGCCCGACATCATCGAGCACCAGGACGGCTTCCTGGCCCGGTTCGCGACGGTGCCGCTGCCCCAGGCGGTGGCGAAGGGGCTCGGCAGCCGCTGGCACACCAACACCCTCTCCTTTAAGATGCACCCCGGCGGGCCCCGGATCAACGCGGCCGTGGACTGCGCCGCCGACATCCACCGCGAACTCGGCCCGCTGCGCCCGGACGACGTGCGGGAGATCGTCGTCGAGGCGTCCTTGTACACGCTGTTCGCGGGGGAGCGCGCGGCCCGCTACGTCGACGGCCCCGCCTCTCCGCTGGGCGCGCTCGTCCTCGACGTCCCCTACCCGGTCGCCACCACCCTGCTGACCGGCGACTTCTCGGTGGACGACTTCTCCTCACCGCATCTGGACGACCCCGCACGCTGGGCGCTGGCCCGCCGGGTGCGGCTGGAGCACGACACGGCGATGACCCGCGAACTCTTCCTGTCCGACGCGCCGTTCGGCGAGGCGGTGCGCGAGGCGGGCCCGCTGGCCACGCCGTGGCTGCGCGGCTTCGGCGGCGACGCGCTCGTCGACCTCGTCGGCACGCTGGAGGCCGACGGCCGGGACTTCTCCCGCTCCACCAAGGCCACCGGCGCCCGGGTCACGGTACGGCTGACCGACGGCCGTACGGTCACCCGCTCCCGCCTGATCCCGGTGGGCGCGGCGGGCCCGGACACCCGCGTCCGCCACTCCGAGATGGTCCAGGAGAAGTTTCTGTCGGTGGGCGGCCCCCGTCGGGTGGCCGACACGGTGGGGCGGCTGCACCGTATGCGCCCGCGAGGTGTACGCCGCTGGATAGAGGCGGCCTTCCTCGACTGACCACGCGCGGAGCCTCAGGCGCACCGCAGGGGGAGTTCCAGGCGCCCTTCCTCCCGGGGTACGGGCCGCGCCGCGTCACGCACGACCGGTGCGCGGGATCCGCCGCGGTGACCGTGCCCACCCTGGTGAGTCACGGCACCGCGGACCTCGCGGCGGGAGTGACGGCCGCACCTCCGGACGTTGCCGGACCGCCCGTACCTCAGGGGCTGGGCGGTCCGGCGTTCAGTGCAGTGGCACGAAGGCGTCGATGATCTCCTCCACCCGCTCCACGATGTCCTCGCGGTCGTTCAGCACCCAGGAGATGTGCTGGGCGCCGAACACGGCGGAGCCGAGCGCGCGGGCCAGGGCCTCGGGCTTCGTGCTCTTGGGGAGGTTGCCGGCGGTGCGGCACTGATCCAGGAGCTCGGTGAGCACCTTCAGCGTCCCCACGTACGGCACCGGCAGCTCGGCCTTGATGTACGGCCGTTCGATCTGCAGGCGGGCCCCGGCGTGGATGAAGACGTCTTCGTGGAAGGCGCGGGCGAGGCGCCTCATCACGTCGACGACGGTCGTCGGGGATGTGGGGTCCCCGTGCTCCAGAGCGCCGTTGACGGCCTCCTGCATGCGCCGGTAGAACTCCTCCAGCACCGCTACGGCGAGCGCCTCCTTGTTGGGGAAGTGGAAGTAGACGGCTCCCTTGGTCATCTCGGCGCCGTCGGCGATGTCCTTGATGGTGACCTGGGGGAAGCCGTCCGTGGCGAACGCCGCGGCGGCGGCGTTGAGGATCGTGCCGCGGGTGCGGATCGCACGCTGCTGCTTGAGGTGGGCGGTGTCGTCGAAGGGGGTGCCCGCCGGGAGACGGGTGCTCTGTCCGTTGCGCTCGCTACTCATGACGTCCATATCGTGCCGAGCCGATCTGTTCGAGTCCGACGGAATCCAACCTTCCTGCCACCGTGGGGAGTTGACCCATGGAAGCGCACCGTGTCGAGCCTTGCAATATACCTTCGCGCAGGTATATTAATGATGCCTAGCAAGGCTTTCGCACGTCTGTTCGCTCGCATGGTTGCTCCACGGGGAGGCGAGGTTTTCAGATGTCTGTCGTACTCGATGATTCCAGGACCATGAAGGCGCCATCAATGGGTGCCACGGTCGAAGTGCTCAGTTTCCTCCAGCCGGTGACACGAGAGCTGGTGCACCGCAGCTCCATCGCCGAGGTGTTTGTCACCGACGGTGTGCGCACCGGCGAGAACGCGTTCTCGGTCGGGGCCCAGTGGCCGCGCGATCACGCGCTCTACCACCCGGACGAGAACGGGCTGAACGATCCGCTGCTGTTCGCGGAGACCCTGCGCCAGGCCCACTTCTACGGGGCCCACACGTACTTCGGTGTGCCGGTCGGGTCCCGCTTCATCGGCCAGGACGTCAGCTTCGAGATCACGGATCCGACCGCGCTGCGCGTCGGCGCCGCGCCGCTGGCGGTGGTGCTGAACGGTACGTGGACCGAGGAGAGGGACCGGCGGGGACGGCCGGCCGGGGCGCGGCTGGACGTGACGCTCACGGTCGACGGCCGCCCCTGCGGACGCGGTCACACCCGAGGACTGATGCTGGACGACCGGCGCTACCGGCTCTTACGGGGGCGTCCGGCCGCGAGCGGCGAGGTGAGCCCGCCTCGTCCCGCGCCGGACGCCAGGATCGCCCGGCCGAACAGGGTGGGCCGGCTGCGCTGGAAGGACTGCGTACTGGAGCGGGACCGGCCCGACCAGGACTGGCGGCTGCGGGTCGACCGCGATCACGCGGTGCTCTTCGACCACCCCACCGATCACGTACCGCTGATGGTCATGCTGGAGGGCTTCCGGCAGCTCGGCCATCTCACCGTGCACGAGGCGTCCCGCAGGACGCTCGGCGACCGGGCCTTCGCCCTGGCCGGCCTCTCCCTGGACTGCGCCGCCTTCGGCGAGTTGGGGGAAACGATTTTGCTCTCCCTCGAGAAGGGTCCGTCCGAGGGCGTGCCGACCGAAGAGTGCGCTCTGCGCGTCGCGGCCCACCAGGGCGAGAGGCTGCTGGCCCGCGCCGACATGACCTGGAAGTGCGTGGGCAGCCGCGCTCCCTGGTCACGTTTCGCCTCGTGGTGACCCGCGGCTCACCGGGCCGTGGCCGGCCTCAGCGGGCCGGGGCGCCGCCGAGCGCCTGAGCCAGGGCCTCCCACATCGTGTCGACGGTCCCGTCGGACCCTGGGTGGCCGGTGTCGGTCTCCGTCCAGAACGTGCCGAAGAGGGCCGCCACGATGAGGTCCGCCAGAGGCCTGGTGGAGATCGACGCGTCCCAGTGCCCCTCCTGCTGTGTCTCGCGCACCAACTGGAGGACGAGGTCGTGCGTCTCCGTCAGCAGAGGTATCGGCTTGGCGGTCGAACGGGCCGTCTCCGCCGCGAGCCGCAGCGCCGCGAGGGCCCGCAGATCCGTCCGGAAGAGCCGGCCCAGACCGAGGACGAGGGACTGCAGCCGGCCCAGTGCCGGATGGGGCGATGTCCGGGCCTCGGTGAGCAGTACCCCCAGCGTGGCGGACAGGTGGTGGTCCAGCGCGGCGGCCAGTTCCTCCTTGTTGGCGAAATGCCCGTAGAGCGCTCCCTTCGTCAGCCTGATGCGGTCCGCGATGTTCTGCAGGTTCGCGTTCGTGTAGCCGTATCGGGCGAACTCGTAGGCGGCCGCGTCGAGTACACGGTCGTAGGTACGCAGGGCGCGTGCCTGCTTGGGCATGACGCTCCCCTCCTTTGCCGGCTCCACGGCGGGGACCGAAGCATAAAAGATACGTTCGTGAACGAATTCTAATCATCGAGTGAGGTGCTTGCCAGATGATGCTGCGTCACAATCCTGTGGACGAAAGCGTGAACGATACGTCGCCGGCGCTGCCGGTCGCCGTCCTGGCCGCGGCCGAGAGCGCCGCCGCACATGCCACGGCCGCCGACGACGCCCGCAGGCTCGGCGACGAGACCGTCGCGCTCCTGACCCACGCGGGCTTCGCGCGCCACTTCGTGCCCCGCGCCTGGGGCGGCACGGAGGGCACGTTCGACAGCCTGCTCACGGCGGTCACCGCGGTGGGGGAGGGGTGCGCCTCCGCGGCCTGGTGCGCGGTCCTGTGGGCGGCCCACAGCCGGTTCGCGGCCTACTTACCGTACGAAGGGCAGCGCGACCTGTGGTCGGCCGGCCCCGACGTACGGATCTCCGCGTCGGTCAGGCCGTCGGGTGAGGCGCGCCGGCTGCCGTCCGGCTGGCTGCTGAGCGGCGAGTGGGAGTGCGTCAGCGGGGTGGACTTCGCGGACTGGCTTCTGCTGTGCGCACCGGAGCCCGGCGTGGAGGGCGCGGCGGGGTCGCGCATGTTCGCGGTGCCGAAGGGCGACATCCGCGTACGTGACTCCTGGCACAGCACCGGGCTGCGCGGCACCGGCAGCCACACCGCGGTGCTGGAACCCGCCCTCGTACCCGAGCACCGCACCTTCCCCATGGCGGACCTGCTGGCCGGGACACCCGGCCCGGGACGGTCCCGGTGCCACACCGTGCCGGGTCACCTCGCCGGCGGCCTTCTCTTCTGCGCCCCGGCGCTCGGCGCGGCCCGCCGCGCGCTGGCGGAGTGGTCGTCCTGGGCGGCCCGGGCCCAGACCCGGGGACGGCCGCAGGACGACGGCAGCCGTCTGCACCACGCCCTGGCGCGCTCGGCCGACGACATGGAGGCCGCCCAGCTCCTCCTCCAGGACGCGGCCCGGTGCGCCGACACGGGCACCCGCGCCGAGGCGGACGTCCTCAGGAACCGCCGGATCACCGCCGCCGCCGCCGACCTGCTCGTGGACGGGGTCGAACGTCTCTTCCGCACCGCCGGCGTCCACGCCTGCGGCGGCCCCGGCGTCCTCGAACGCAGCTGGCGCGACGTGCACACGGTCGCCGCCCACCAGATGCTGCGCAGGGAAGCGGCGGCGATGGTCTACGCGACGTCCGTCTTCTCCTCGCTGACCGAGCCCCGCCCCCCGGCCACGGCACCCCAGCCGGCCGCACTGCTGGAGGTCTCCGCACGTGAGTCCTGACCTGATACCCCATCAAAAGAGCCTCTCGCCCTCCTACTTGGTGTTCTGCGACGTGGACGAGACCCTCATCCGCTGCAAGAGCGGCCCTGAATTCCTCCGCCACTACTTCGAGTTCCGGCACGGGGCCGAGGGCGCGCGCCGCACCGAGGAGCTCCTCGCGGACCTGTACGCGCGGCTGGCTCGTGGCCTGCCGCGCGATGAGGCCAACCGGGAGTACCACCGGGCCTGGCGCCGCTGCCCGGTCGACGAGGTCGAGGACCGGGCCCGCCACTGGTACCGGGAACGCAGCCGGGCCGCGGACTTCTACATCACCGCCACGGTCGACGCCCTGCGCCGGCACCGGGCCGAGGGCGGGGCCGTCGCCCTGGTCTCCGGGTCGTTCCCGCCGCTGCTGCCCCTCGTCGCGGAGGAGGTCGGGGCGCAGTACGTGCTCGGTGCCCGGCTGGAGCGCTGCGGGCGCGTCCTGACCGGCGAACTCCTGGGCCTGCCCGCGATCGGCGACGGCAAGCGCGTCCTGGCACGCGAACTCCTCGCCCGCCACCCGCACATCGACCCCGCCGACTGCTACGCGTACGGCGACCACCCCTCCGACCTGCCCATGCTGCACATGGTCGGCCACGCGACCCTGGTGACCCCCGACGGCACACACGCGCCCGTGAAGCCGGCGGCCCTGACCTGAATCCCGACCGGCGGACGGCCGGCTCCGGACGGGGACACGCGCCTCGCCGGCAGCCCGGCCGTCCGCCCGCCCGGCATGCGCCGGTGGGCAGGAGGCCGCGGGTTCGCCTGCGCTCCGGGGAGGGCCGCGCGCGGGTTCACCGCGATGATCCGGTCGATCTAATCCAGAGTGATGTCCGGCAGCGGGCCACAGAGGAGCACGCCCGCGTTGTTGACCAGGATGTCGAGCCGGCCGACCCCGCCACGGTCTTCGCCACCGCGTCGCCGGTCGCGTTCGGGTCGGCGGCGTAGGCGTGGATCACCGGCGCACGGCGTCCCGCCGCTTCCGTCCGCTCCGTCACGTCCTGGGCCCTGCCGCGTGAACTCGCATACGTCAGCGCCAAATCCGCGCCTTCTCTGCCGAGGGCTGCTCCGCGGGTTCGGCGGCCACGGGCTTGCCGCGGAGCGGGACCTCCTTGACCGCGAGCGCGGCGAGAAGAGCGGCGAGGCAGACGGCCGCGGCGACCAGGAAGATCTGCTGGGTTCCGTCGGCGACCGCGGTCAGATAGGCGTCCTTGGCGCCCTGCGGCAGCCGGTCCACGGCGGAGCCGCTGAGCGAGGCGTCGGCGTTCCCGGACGCCGCCGAGGGGAGGTGGTGTTCGGTGGCCCGGGTGAACAGCGAGCCGAACACGGCCACGCCCAGCGAGCCGCCGATCGTGCGGAAGAGCGTGACGCCCGCAGACGCGACACCCATGTCGCGCATCTCGACGCTGTTCTGCGCGATGGTCGTGGTCATCTGCATCAGGAACCCGAGCCCGACACCGACCAGCACCATGTAGAAGGAAGTGACGGTGCGGGACGTACCGGTGTCCATGGTCGACAGCAGGAAGAGGCCCACGGCCAGGAAGCCGGCTCCCAGGATGGGGAAGATCTTGTACTTGCCGGTCCGGGACATGACCTTGCCCGCGATGTTGGAGACCAGGGCGATCGGAACCACCATCGGCAACAGCAGCAGACCGGAGCTCGTCGCGTCGGCGCCCTGAACGCTCTGCTGGAACAGCGGAAGGTAGAGCGTCGCGCCGAACATGGCCGCGCCGGCGGCGAAGACCATGACTCCGGCCAGCCGGAAGTTACCGGTGTCGAACACCCGGAGCGGCAGTACCGGCTCCACGGCGCGCTTCTGCGAGGCGATGAACGCGGTCAGGCCGAGCACGGTGACGACGGCCAGCGAGACGATCTGCCAGGAGCCCCACGCGTACGTCGTACCCGCCCAGGTCGCGGCGAGCACCACCGCGCTGATCGTGACGGTCATCAGGAGGATGCCGAGCCAGTCGATCCTCGCCTTGGTGCGCTGGACCGGCAGGCGCAGCATCACCTGGCACCACACCAGGGTGACCAGACCGAGCGGCAGGTTGATGTAGAACGACCAGCGCCATCCCAGGTGGCCGGTGATGAGGCCGCCCAGGAGCGGGCCGCCGACGGTGCCGATCGCCATCACGGTGGCGGTCATGCCCTGATAGCGGCCGCGCTCGCGCGGCGACACCAGGGAGCCGATCAGCGCGAACGCGAGCGCGGCCAGGCCGCCGGCACCCAGTCCCTGGACGACGCGGAAGCTGATCAGCTGGGTCATGGACTGTGCCGCGCCGGAGGCGACCGAGCCGATCAGGAAGACGGTGATCGCGGCGAGGAAGGCGTGCTTGCGGCTGTAGAGGTCGCCGAGTTTGCCCCATACGGGGGTGGAGACGGCGGTGGCCAGCGCATAGGCGGTCACCACCCAGGAGATGTGCTCCATGCCGCCCAGGTCGCCGACGATCGTCGGCATCGATGTGCTGACGATCGTGTTGTCGAGCATCGCCAGCAGCATTCCGAGCATCACGCCGAGCAGCGTCCAACGCACGTTGGGCGGGGTGGCGGCCGGCTCGGCGGCCGGGCCGCCGGGCCGGGAGGGACGAGTCGCGGACATGGCTGAGTCGCTCCTTTCACAGGAGACGGAGGGGGAGGGGAAGAGGAAGGGCGCGGGGCCGCGGTGGTGCGGGCGGCGCTCCATCAGAAGACCACACTCGATAAAAAAGTGCAACGAGGCAACTCTTCTACTGAGGCAACCTGCGGGTAGGGTTGGGTCATGAACGAGATGACGATGGGCCGCCGTGAGCGGAAGAAGGCCGCCACCCGCAAGGCTCTGGCGGACGCGGCTCTGGATCTATTCCTTGAGCGTGGCTATGACCAGGTCAGCGTCAAGGACATCGCCGACGCCGCCGATGTGTCGACGACGACCCTTTTCAAGCACTTCCCGAGCAAGGAGGCGCTGGTCTTCGACGAGGACGCGGAGCAGGAGGCGGCGCTGGTGTCGGCCGTACGTGACCGGGCTCCCGGCCGGTCGATCCCCGCGGCGCTGTGCGAGGGCATCCTGCACATCCGTTCCGGCGCCAACCTGGAGGACCCGCGTATCGCCGCGTTCCGCGCGCTCGTCGAGGGCACGCCGGTACTCCGCTCGTACGCCCATCGCATGTGGATGCGTCACCAGGCCGCCGTGGCCCACGCCATCGCCGAGGAGATCGGCGCGCCGGACGACGACGCGGCCTGCGCGGCCCTGGCCCGATTCGCCCTCGAGGCCCCCAGGGTCGGCGAGGGCTACCCGGACCCCCGTGAGCGGATCCGCCGCGCTTTCGACCTCCTCGAGCGGGGCTGGTCGGCCGAGCACGGGCGGGGCTGACGCCCGGGCGAGGGAGTGTCCGGCTTCGGGCGGGGCGCGAACCCCAGACTCGCATGCGCGCAGGTCGGACAAGGGGCGGTGGCGTCCGCCGCTCAGATGTCCCGGAAGGGGACCAGTGAGTCCCGTGACCTGCTGCGGTGGGCGAATACCGCCCCGCAATCGCCACAGCCGCCACACAGTTCCGATCCGCTGCACAAAAGGCCACTCTTGTCACTATTCCTTGAACTGGCGTCAGCGATAACGGTTGCAGAACTGTGAAAATTCTTGCTGTATTGGATCTTTTCCCGCTGGAAGAATCTCCTCTCGGGTGTCTCTTCCAGAGATCCCCAGCACAACTGAACGCCAGGGGGAAGTATGGCAGGAGCGACCGATCGTGACGGGTGGAAAGTCGAACGGGGCGACGATTCATGGACCGTCCCCGGCTATATCGATCTGAAGAAACTGGGCAAAGGCGGTGCCGGTCGGGTGATGATCGCCCGCCATGCCGGGACCGGCCGGAACGTCGCGATCAAGTACCTCAACGAGGAACTGTGTTCGAAGGTGGAATTTCGCACTGCCTTGCGAGCCGAGGCCCGGCTTCTCGGTGGCCTGACATCCCCTCATGTGACGCGGCTCTACGAGTACGTCGAAGCCGAGCAGGGCGCGGCAATCGTCATGGAACTGGTTTACGGCGCCGCACTCCGCACGCTGCTGAAAAAGGAGGGATCCACCGACATCGAGGCCGCACTCGTCGTGCTGAAAGGGTCCCTGCTCGGGCTCGCCGCCGCGCACGGCGTCGGAGTGGTGCACCGCGACTACAAGCCCGAAAACGTGCTGGTGAACTGGGACGGCCAGACCAAGCTGGTGGACTTCGGAATTTCCGCGCGCACCGGCGACCGCCACAACCTGCGCGGCACCTGTGCGTACATGCCCCCCGAGCAGTGGAAATTGGAAGCCGCCACCCCGGCCGGCGATGTGTACGCGGCGACCGCCACCCTCTACGAGTGCGTGACCGGCGTGCGCCCGTTCGAGGGGCCGGAACCATGGGACTTCCAGCGCCAGCACGTTGACGAGCCGGTGCCGATGGACAGGGTGCCGGAAGAGGTACGCGCGCTGGTCCGGCACGGCATGGCCAAGGACCCGGCGCTCCGGCCCCCCAGTGCCCTCGACTTCCTGCGGGAACTGGAGTGGGCGGCGGAGAACGCGTACGGACCCGACTGGGAGGAACGCGGCCAGAGCCGGCTGGCCGCGGTGGCGGCGGCCCTGGTGCCGCTGGCGATCTCACGCCTGGACGCCCGTCTGGTGGGCTCCTCGGCCGAACTGGCCCGCACCGTGTTGACCGCACGGCGTCGCAGTCGGCTGCGCAGGCGGGGCGATGTGCTCACCGGCGCGGCCGCCGTGGCGGTGGTGGGGCTGCTGAGCCTGATGCCCAGCGGCTGGGCGGCGGGTGGGGCCGAAGGGCACGCCGGCGCTCACGCCCAGGCCGTCACCAGGCTCGACGCACGGAAGGACACCGGCTCGGCGACGGAGGCGCGGGGCACCGAGCACGGCGACACGGCCGAGTCGGACCCGGACTCCGACAGGGCTGGCACATCCGGCGCCCAGGGCGGTGGCGGCCACGGAGACGGAGGCGCCGGCCTCGCGCCCGCCGATGGCGGCACCCGTTCCGACTCGGGTTCCGGCGGTGGGGCCGGGGACAGCGGCACGGACTCCCCCGACGACGGGAACAACACCGTCGAGAGGAACGGCGGGACGGAGAACGGCGGGACGGAGAACGGCGGGACGGAGAACGGCGGTACGGAGAACGGCGGTACGGAGAACGGCGGTACGGAGAACGGCGGTACGGAGAACGGCGGTACGGAGAACGGCGGTACGGAGAACGGCGGTACGGAGAACGGCGGTACGGAGAACGGCGGTACGGAGAACGGCGGTACGGAGAACGGCGGTACGGAGAACGGCGGTACGGAGAACGGCGGTACGGAGAACGGCGGTACGGAGAACGGCGGGACGGAGAACGGCGGTACGGAGAACGGCGGTACGGAGAACGGCGGTACGGAGAACGGCGGTACGGAGAACGGCGGTACGGAGAACGGCGGTACGGAGAACGGCGGTACGGAGAACGGCGGGACGGAGAACGGCGGGACGGACAACGGCGGGACGGACAACGGCGGTACGGACAACGGCGGTACGGATGCGAGGCACGGCCACTCGAACGCGGGGACCAGCGACGGTGATCCCGCGTCAACGGGCGGCACCGACTCCGGCAACTCCGCCGGCGGCACCGGCACCGGCACCGGCTCGGGTTCGACGTCAGCTGTGACCCCGCGGCAAGGGGATCCGGCGGCCGTGGAGGGCGAGCCCGGCTGATGTCGGTCGACCGGGGTCTGTGACAGCGAGCCGAACGGAGGGGCGAGGATGACGGACCGCGGTGAGCGTCCGGTGGTGCCGTGGGAGTTACCGGATCCGGGCCTGGAGCCGACCTTGCAGGACCCGGATGTGCAACCGACTATCAGAGACGTCGACGACGCCACCTACGTCCCGACCGTCCTCGACGCCCACTGGACCAGCGCCGAGCCCGCGCCCGAGTCCGACGTCCTGCATTTCGGACCGGGCGTCCCGCCCCTGGGGCTGACGGACACCGCCGTCGACGTCTGGCGCGGCACGGCGAAGCGCAAGAGCCAGCAGGAGCCCTGGGGCCGACTGCACCGGCTACGCAGATACCGCCTGGCGGCGGTCGTCCTGGCCATCGTGCTGGCCTGGTTGTTATGGCAACGGCAGACGGCGGACCTGCGGATCACTCAGGTGACGGCGCAGACGAGCAGCGTCCTCGGCTGTGACGGAACAGCCGAGGTGGTCGCGGTGGTGAACACCAACGGGGCGGCCGGCACGTTCACCTACGAGTGGAACCGCAGTGACGGAACCTCCTCGGGCCCGCGCGAAGAGCGGTTGGGCAGGGGGCAGGACGAGACGCACCTCCGCCTGCTGTGGACCTTCCACGGCAAGGGCACCAGCAAGGCGACAGCGCGGCTGGTCATCGAGTCCCCCAGCCGGCACACGACGTCCGCGTCCTTCACCTACACCTGCCGCTAACCGGGAGCACGGCCACTGTGCCCCGCGCCACTTCCACGCCTCCGAGCAGTTGGAGGCCGGCGAGTCGGTCGTCTCCCTGGCCCGGTGGCCCGGTGGCCCGGTGGCCCAAAGTCCCGGAGAAGTCCAGAGATGCCGCCGCACCCCTTCCAGACCCGCATCAGAGCAGGTCAAATGGGGTACGGCGGCACCCGCCGCTCAGATGTCCCGGAAGATCTCGATCTGCGCGCCGATCGTGTTGAGACGCTCGGCCAGATCCTCGTAACCCCGGTTGATGACGTACACGTTCCGCAGGACGGACGTGCCCTCGGCCGCCATCATCGCCAGCAGGACGACCACGGCGGGCCGCAGCGCGGGCGGGCACATCATCTCGGCGGCGCGCCAGCGGGTCGGCCCCTCGACCAGGACCCGGTGCGGGTCCAGCAACTGCAACCGGCCGCCGAGGCGGTTGAGGTCCGTCAGATAGATCGCGCGGTTGTCGTAGACCCAGTCGTGGATCAGGGTCTTGCCCTGGGCGGAGGCCGCGATCGCCGCGAAGAACGGCACGTTGTCGATGTTCAGGCCCGGGAACGGCATCGGGTGGATCTTGTCGATCGGCGCCTCCAGCTTGGAGGGCCGGACCGTCAGGTCCACCAGACGCGTACGCCCGTTGTCGGCGAAGTACTCCGCCGAGCGGTCCTGGTCGAGGCCCATCTCCTCCAGGACGGCGAGCTCGATCTCCAGGAACTCGATCGGCACCCGGCACACCGTCAGCTCGGACTCCGTGACCACGGCGGCGGCCAGCAGGCTCATCGCCTCGACCGGGTCCTCGGACGGCGAGTAGTCCACGTCGACATCGATGTTCGGCACGCCGTGCACGGTGAGCGTCGTGGTGCCGACGCCCTCGACCCGTACGCCCAGGGCCTCCAGGAAGAAGCAGAGGTCCTGGACCATGTAGTTGGACGAGGCGTTTCGGATGACCGTGACGCCGTCGTGGCGGGCGGCGGCGAGCAGCGCGTTCTCGGTCACCGTGTCGCCGCGCTCGGTCAGCACGATCGGGCGGCCGGGGGTGACCGCCCGATCCACCTGGGCGTGGTAGAGACCCTCGGTCGCGGCGATCTCCAGACCGAACCGGCGCAGTGCGATCATGTGCGGCTCGATGGTGCGCGTCCCGAGGTCGCAGCCGCCCGCGTACGGCAGCTTGAAGCTGTCCACGCGGTGCAGCAACGGCCCCAGGAACATGATGATCGAGCGGGTGCGGCGGGCCGCCTCCTCGTCGATCGCCTCCATCTCCAGCTCGGCCGGCGGCACGATCTCCAGATCGACGCCGTCGTTGATCCACCGGGTGCGTACGCCGATGGAGCCGAGCACCTCCAGAAGGCGGTACACCTCCTCGATGCGGGCGACCCGGCGCAGCACCGTGCGCCCCCGGTTGAGGAGCGTGGCGCACAGCAGTGCCACGCATGCGTTCTTGCTGGTCTTGACATCGATCGAGCCGGACAGACGGCGTCCGCCGACCACCCGCAGATGCATGGGACCCGCGTAGCCCAGAGAGACGATCTCACTGTCCAGGGCTTCACCGATTCGAGCGATCATCTCAAGGCTGATGTTTTGATTGCCGCGCTCGATGCGATTGACGGCGCTCTGACTGGTGCCGAGCGCCTCGGCGAGCTGCGCCTGAGTCCAGCCCCGATGCTGCCGGGCGTCACGGATGAGCTTGCCGATGCGTACGAGGTAATCGTCTGCCATGAGGCTGAGGCTATCTCAGATATGAGATGGTGCTCGCTGGGGGGTCCGCTCGGGTGATGAGCTGTCAGTGGCGCTTGTCCGTACGGGTACGACGCCACCCGAAAGGTCCGGGCAAATCCATCGATGTCGTACGTCGTCCGGTGCTGCTGTGGGTGTGGCGAGGCCCGTGCTTGCCGCCGGTGGTGAGGGACCAGGAGTGCTTGTTTATGTTCAGGCGCACCCCGGGGAGGATGCGGAAGCTCTTGCGGAATGTGAGTGGCATGCGCGCCCCCTTTCGTCCCGCACCGAATACCCGGAAAATGCGCGGGCATGGCAGCGCGCTGCTGACCTGTCTGAGCCGATCCGTCGATTCGTCGATCCGACGGGCCCTGCCCGGACCGGATGATCCGGGCCGGACCGGACGCGTCTGCCGGTCAGTTGACCGCGGCGGCGAACATTCGAGGCACGCTCCGGTGAAGGCGCCCGTCCGCTCCGGGGTCGGACGCGGTCCGCGCCCCGGGAGGACACAAGCGCGGTGATCATGGGGATCATCGGCAGTCAGGACTCGTACGGAACACGGACGGCGGACCCTCGCGTCGGAACCGCCGACCCGGAAAGACTGAGTAGCAGCCACCGATGCCCCAGAAAGGCTGGGACTGTCCCAGGTCCGGAGAGGCAGGTCACCGCGGTCCGGGCATGACCAGCCCGCCCCCATGTACTAGAGTTATCTCGACATCGAGATATCTGCCGAAGGCGCCCCGCAGCCGCCAGCTTGGTAAGGGTGACCTAACTTAGCCTTACCTTAGCGGATCGGCCCATGGTCGTGGCGGCAGGATTGCGGTGGGTACGCGCACATGAATGAAGGAGACTGTCGTGTCGGCGAACAGCTTCGACGCCCGCAGCACGCTGCAGGTGGGCGACGAGTCGTACGAGATCTTCCGGCTGGACAAGGTGGAAGGCTCGGCTCGCCTTCCGTACAGCCTGAAGGTGCTGCTGGAGAACCTGCTCCGCACCGAGGACGGCGCGAACATCACCGCCGACCACATCCGGTCCATCGGCAACTGGGACTCCCAGGCGCAGCCCAGCCAGGAGATCCAGTTCACGCCCGCCCGCGTGATCATGCAGGACTTCACCGGCGTGCCCTGCGTCGTGGACCTCGCCACCATGCGTGAGGCCGTGAAGGAGCTCGGCGGCGACCCCGCGAAGATCAACCCGCTGGCGCCGGCCGAGCTGGTCATCGACCACTCCGTCATCGCCGACAAGTTCGGCACGAACGACGCCTTCGCGCAGAACGTCGAGCTGGAGTACGGCCGCAACAAGGAGCGCTACCAGTTCCTGCGCTGGGGCCAGACCGCCTTCGACGAGTTCAAGGTCGTCCCGCCGGGCACCGGCATCGTCCACCAGGTCAACATCGAGCACCTCGCTCGCACGGTCATGGTCCGAGGCGGCCAGGCCTACCCGGACACCCTGGTCGGCACCGACTCCCACACCACCATGGTCAACGGCCTCGGTGTGCTGGGCTGGGGCGTCGGTGGCATCGAGGCCGAGGCCGCGATGCTCGGCCAGCCGGTCTCGATGCTCATCCCGCGCGTCGTCGGCTTCAAGCTCACCGGTGAGCTCAAGCCCGGCACGACCGCCACGGACCTCGTGCTCACGATCACCGAGATGCTGCGCAAGCACGGCGTCGTCGGCAAGTTCGTCGAGTTCTACGGCGAGGGTGTGGCGGCCACGAGCCTCGCCAACCGCGCCACCATCGGCAACATGTCGCCGGAGTTCGGCTCCACCGCCGCGATCTTCCCGATCGACGACGAGACCCTGAAGTACCTGCGCCTGACCGGCCGTGACGAGCAGCAGGTCGCGCTCGTCGAGGCGTACGCCAAGGAGCAGGGCCTCTGGCTCGACCCGGCCGCCGAGCCCGACTTCTCCGAGAAGCTCGAGCTCGACCTCTCCACGGTCGTCCCGTCGATCGCCGGCCCGAAGCGCCCGCAGGACCGCATCGTCCTCGCCAACGCGGCCCAGCAGTTCGCCCAGGACGTCCGCAACTACGTGGACGAGGTGGACGAGGCGGGCAAGGAGTCCTTCCCGGCCTCCGACGCCCCCGCGCTCCGCCCCAACGGTGCGCCGAGCCGCCCGACCCTCGTCACGGCCCCCGACGGCTCGACGTACGAGATCGACCACGGCGCGGTGACGGTCGCGGCCATCACCTCCTGCACCAACACCTCGAACCCGTACGTCATGGTCGCCGCCGCGCTCGTCGCGAAGAAGGCCGTGGAGAAGGGCCTGACCCGCAAGCCGTGGGTCAAGACCACCCTCGCCCCGGGCTCCAAGGTCGTCACCGACTACTTCGACAAGGCGGGGCTCACCCCCTACCTCGACAAGGTCGGCTTCAACCTCGTCGGCTACGGCTGCACCACCTGCATCGGTAACTCCGGCCCGCTGCCGGAGGAGGTCTCCAAGGCCGTCAACGAGCACGACCTCGCGGTCACCTCGGTCCTCTCCGGCAACCGGAACTTCGAGGGCCGCATCAACCCCGACGTCAAGATGAACTACCTGGCCTCCCCGCCGCTGGTCGTCGCCTACGCGCTCGCGGGCTCCATGAAGGTGGACATCACCAAGGACGCGCTGGGCATCGACCAGGACGGCAAGCCGGTCTACCTGGCCGACATCTGGCCCTCCGAGGCCGAGGTCAACGACGTCGTGGCGAACGCCATCGGCGAGGACATGTTCAACAAGTCCTACCAGGACGTCTTCGCGGGCGACGCCCAGTGGCAGGCGCTGCCGATCCCGACCGGCAACACCTTCGAGTGGGACCCGCAGTCCACCTACGTCCGCAAGCCCCCGTACTTCGAGGGCATGGCGCACGAGCCGTCCCCGGTCACCGACATCACCGGTGCCCGCGTGCTGGCCAAGCTGGGCGACTCGGTCACCACCGACCACATCTCCCCGGCCGGCGCCATCAAGGCCGACACCCCGGCCGGCAAGTACCTCACCGAGCACGGTGTGGAGCGTCGTGACTTCAACTCCTACGGCTCGCGCCGAGGCAACCACGAGGTCATGATCCGCGGCACGTTCGCCAACATCCGCCTGCGCAACCAGATCGCGCCGGGCACCGAGGGCGGCTACACCCGCGACTTCACCCAGCCGGGCGCGCCGGTGTCGTTCATCTACGACGCCTCGCGCAACTACATCGAGCAGGGCACCCCGCTGGCCATCCTGGCCGGCAAGGAGTACGGCTCCGGCTCGTCCCGCGACTGGGCCGCCAAGGGCACCGCGCTCCTCGGCGTCAAGGCCGTCATCGCCGAGTCGTACGAGCGCATCCACCGCTCGAACCTCATCGGCATGGGCGTCCTGCCGCTCCAGTTCCCGGAGGGCGCGAACGCCGAGTCCCTCGGCCTCACCGGCGAGGAGACCTTCTCCTTCACCGGCGTCGAGGAGCTCAACAACGGCACCACCCCGCGCACGGTGAAGGTCACCACCGACACGGGCGTCGAGTTCGACGCGGTCGTCCGCATCGACACCCCCGGTGAGGCCGACTACTACCGCAACGGCGGCATCATGCAGTACGTGCTGCGCAGCCTGATCCGCAAGTAAGCGGTCCGGCAAGGCAGTTGAGGGCCGCATCCCCGTCGCCGGGGATGCGGCCCTTCGCCGTTCATTTCAGGACATGGCCTGAGCTCAGGCGGAACACAGCGTTCCCTCAGGTGACCGGGACACGATCGATACATGTCTGGCACCCCTGGGCCCCGAAACGGCCGCGTCCGTGTGCTCATCGTCGACGATGAACCCGCGCTCACCGAGCTGTTGTCCGTGGCCGTCACCGAAGCGGGCTGGCGGCCCTACCCGGCGGCCGACGGCCACAGCGCGCTGCGCCTCGCGCGCGGCTGCGCCCCGCACGCGGTGGTGCTCGACGGAATGCTGCCCGACCTGGACGGACTCCAGGTGCTGAGACGGCTGCGGTACGAGAGTCCGAAACTGCCCGTGCTCATGCTGACCGCCCGCGACGCGCTGGAGCGCCGCATCGAAGGGCTCGCCATGGGCGCGGACGACTATGTGACGAAACCCTTCTCCCTGGAGGAGGTCGTCCTGCGGCTGCGCGGGCTGCTGCGGCGGGCCGGCACCGCGGGGGCCCGGGCCGACGACTCGGTGCGGGTGCTCGGCGACCTCGTCCTGACCGAGGAGACCCGCGAGGTGCACCGCGACGGCACGCCGATCGGGCTCACGGCCAAGGAGTTCGACCTGCTCGCCCTGCTGCTGAACCACCCGCGCCAGGTGCTGAGCAAGGCCCAGATCCTCGAGCACGTGTGGAGCAGCACCTTCGACGGCGGCGGCAATCTCGTGGAGGTGTACATCTCCAACCTGCGCCGCAAGATCGACAAGGGGCGGGCACCGATGATCCGCACGGTGCGCGGGCTCGGCTACGCCATCAGGTCCGCGGAGGACGGCAGATGACGGCCCGGCCGCGAGCGCGCTCGCTGCGGACGCGGCTGCTGCTGTTCATCGGTGTCACCCTCGTCGTCGTCTGTGCCGCGATGACGCTCACCACGGTCTTCGCCCAGCGTGCCTATCTGCTCGGCAACCTGGACGAGCGCGTCACCGACGCCGCCGAGCGCAGCCAGGGCGGAGCCGGGCTCCATCCGGAGAACGACACGGACCTGGGGTTCCTCCACGAGAACGGGCAGCCCGCCGGCACGCTCGCCGCCCGGCTCGACGTCGACGGGTACATCACCGCCGCCGAGGTCGTCAGCCAGGACGCCCCGCCGCGCGCGCTCACCGCCGCCCAGCGCGCCGCTCTCGACGGCATCGCGACCGACGGCTCGAAGCACACCCGTACCGTCCCCGGCCTCGGCACCTACCGGGTCACCGCGCTCGACAGCAAGGGGATCCGGGTCCTCACCGGACTCCCGATGGGGGACGTCCAGGACATGATCGGCGGCCTGGTCCTGGTCGAGGCCGTCGTGGCGGCGGCCGGTCTCACCGCCGCGGGCTGTGCCTGTGCCGTCGTCATCCGGCGCCAGCTGCGGCCGCTGGGGCGGGTCGCCGCCACCGCCGTGGAGGTCTCCCGCTCCCCGCTGGGCCACGGCAGGGTCACCGGCCTCACCAGGGTCCCCGACCGCGACGCCGACCTCGGCAGCGAGGCCGGACAGGTCGGCGCCGCCCTCAACCGGATGATCGACCACGTCGAGTCCTCGCTCGCCGAACGCCAGCGCGGCGAGGAGGAGATGCGCCGCAGCGAGGAACGCATGCGCCGCTTCCTGGCCGACGCCAGCCATGAACTCCGTACGCCGCTGGCCTCCATCGCCGGGTACGCCGAACTCATGAACCGCGGCACCGAGCGGATCGAGCCGAACCTGGCCTGGCGCCGGGTCTCCGCCGAGTCGGCACGCATGACGGGTCTGGTGGAGGATCTGCTCCTGCTCGCCCGGCTCGACGAGGGGCGGCCGTTGCACTCGGCCGAGGTCGACCTCGCGGGGCTGGTCGCCGAGGCGGTGTGGGACGCGCGGGCCGCCGGGGACACCCACGACTGGCAGCTGGCGCTGCCGCTCGACGTCCCGGCGCTCGTCATCGGCGACGAGGCCCGGCTCCATCAGGTCGTGGCGAACCTTCTGGCCAACGCGCGCGTGCACACGCCACCGGGTACGACGGTCGTCGCCTCGGTGGAGGCCACGGGCGGCTCCTGCACCATCCGCGTGCGCGACGACGGTCCCGGCATCCCGCCCGCTCTGCTGCCCACGGTCTTCGAACGCTTCACCCGCGCCGACGCGTCCCGCTCCCGGGCCTCCGGCAAGGTGGGCGGCTCGGGCCTGGGCCTGGCCATCGCCGCGGCCATCACGGCGGCGCACGGCGGCCGCATCCATGTCGACAGCGCCCCGGGCCACACGGAGTTCACGATCGAACTGCCCCTGGCCCCAGAGCCGGAGCCCACGGAACTGGCGGCAAGCCCGGCACTGTCCGGTGCCCTGGAGGCCGCGCGGGCACATCCCTAGGCTTCCCGCTCGTCACCGACGTCCCGGGCCATCCCCTGGATCACCCTGAATCACCCCTGGATCCAGCCGAACGCCTGCCCCACCACGAACGGTATCGGCACCAGTACGGTCATTCCCAGCCACGTACGCATCCGCCGCCCCTCCTGCCGTGGCATGAGGACGTCCACCACCAGCACCAGCCCGAGGACCGCCGCTCCGCCGAGCACGGCGCCGATCGTCACGCCGGTCGTGTGGCCGGGGGCCTCCCCGGCGCAGGCGAACCCGCCGTCGCAGCCGGCCTGCGGGTAGGGGGTCAGCAGCCGGCACAGGCACAGGGCCGGGAGGATCGCGAGCAGCCCGATGAGGAGGTTCGCCAGCGCCGGCCCCCACAGGCCGTCGTCGGCGTCGGCCTCGCGGTCGTCGCCCGCATCCGGTCCCCGCACCGCTTCGCTTCCTCCCTGCCCGTGCTGTTCGCACAGGTAGATGTCCCTGGAGCAGAAGAGGTTCCTCGCCAGTTCCCGGGCAGTTCCCAGGCGTTTCCCCGACGGTTCCTCGGCAGGGCGGTCCAAGGCGGGGCGCCGGCCCCAGGAGCGGCGGCCGCACCCGCCCGGGCGCGGGCCTCGCGTGTCAGACGTTTACAGGGGCCCCCATCCGCGCTAGTTTCACGAACGAGTGAGGTGGGAGCGCTCCCATATTCCGGCGGACCGGAACCCGCCGGAGGGTACCGCTCCCACCTCGCGCGGAATCCCCACGACTCCGACCAGAGGGATGTTTGTCATGCTCCCTACAGTCGCACGATTACCCCTCTCCACCCGCCACAGAGCCCTCCTCCTCGTCCTGCTCGCCCTCCTCACCACGGTCCCGGCCCTCGGCCTGGTCGTCACGGCGGGCGGAAGGGCGGCAGCCCACGGCACCCCCATGAAGCCCGGCAGCCGCACCTTCCTGTGCTGGCAGGACGGACTCACCGACACCGGCGAGATCAAGCCCGTCAATCCGGCGTGCAAGGCCGCGCAGCAGGTCAGCGGTACCACGCCGTTCTACAACTGGTTCTCGGTGCTCCGCTCGGACGGTGCGGGCCGCACCCGGGGCTTCGTGCCCGACGGCGAGCTGTGCAGCGGCGGCAACCCCAACTTCACGGGCTTCGACCTCCCGCGCAGCGACTGGCCGCTCACGCACCTGACGTCGGGCGCGACGGTCGACTTCTCCTACAACGCCTGGGCGGCGCACCCGGGCTGGTTCTACGTCTACCTGACCAAGGACGGCTTCGACCCCACCAAGACGCTCACCTGGAACGACATGGAGGACCAGCCGTTCCTGAGCGTCGACCACCCGCCGCTCAACGGCAGTCCGGGCACGGTGGACGCCAACTACTCCTGGAGCGGCAGGCTTCCGTCGGGCAAGTCTGGCCGCCACCTCGTCTACATGGTCTGGCAGCGCTCGGACAGCGCGGAGACGTTCTACTCCTGCTCCGACGTCGTCTTCGACGGCGGCAACGGCGAAGTGACGGGCGTCCACGACCCGGGCAACCCCACCGAGCCCCCGCCCGGCGTGTGCTCCGCGACCCGTCGTACGACGGGCAGCTGGCCCGGCGGTTATCAGTCCGAGGTCACCGTCACCAACACCGGTGACGTCCCGATGCTCGGCTGGATGGTCGACTGGACGCTGCCGAGCGGCCAGACGGTCGACAGCCTCTGGAACGGCAACGCGACGTACCAGGGGCAGGACGTGATGGTGCACAACGCCGACTGGAACGGGTCGCTGGACCCGGGGAGGAGCGCGACGTTCGGATACGTCGTCAGGGGCTCCGGCGGCGATCCGTCGACGGCGCTCGCCTGTCAGGTCGGTTGACGGCGAACTGCTCGGGGCGGACCGGGTGGCGCGGTGCGGCTCACCCGGTCCGCGAGCCGGTCCGGCCTGGGGGGAGTAGGCCGGACCGGGTGAAGCGTGGCTTGTGACGACCAGTGGCGGCGACAACGTTGTCTGAGTGGTCTGTACATGACTCTACTCCGGTAACCGACAACGATGTCAAGCCAGTTGACCAGGATGAGCGGTGGTATGGGGGCGCGTCTGCCGGCTCGTACGCGGTCTTCCGTGGTACCGGTGGCGCACGTTACTGTCCCTGCGGCTTGTGTGACCTGTGGTGCGCGACCCGTCCGAAGGAGGAGGGGCCGCGTCATGCGTTTCCGTCCGTCATCTGTCCTGCTGGCCGTCACCCTGGTGGTGGCCGGCGGCGCCACCCCGGCGCTCGCGGCGACCACCGCCCCACCGGACCTCGTCCGGGACCCCACCACGTACGTCGATCCGCTCATCGGCACCACGAACGGCGGCGATGTCTTCCCCGGCGCCGTCACCCCCTTCGGCATGCTCTCCTGGAGCCCCGAGAACACCCGCGGCGACGCCACCCGCACCGCCGCCCCCGGCGGCTACCAGTACGACGCCACCCGCATCCGCGGCTTCAGCCTCACCCACATGTCCGGCACCGGCTGCGCGGGCGGCAGCGGTGACATCCCCTTCTTCCCGTACGCGGGCGACGTCACCTCCTCCCCGGCGAGCGACACCAAGGACGCCGTGTACGCGGCCGACTTCAGTCACCAGGACGAGACGGCCGAGCCCGGCCACTACAAAGTGGGGCTCTCCTCCGGTGTCACCGCCGACCTCACGGCCACCGCGCGCACGGGCTCGGGCCGCTTCACCTACCCCGCGGACAAGCCGGCCTCGCTGCTGATCCGCACCGCCAACTCCGAGGTGGGCTCGACCGATTCGTCCGTGCGGATCGACCCGGCGACCCGCACGGTCTCCGGCTCGGTCACCTCAGGCAACTTCTGCGGCTACCTCGATCCCGAGGGCCGGCGCGGCTACTACACCCTCCACTTCACCGCCCGCTTCGACCGCGCCTTCAAGTCCACCGGCACCTGGCAGGACGACAGGCTGAACCCCGGCTCCACGGAGGCGAGCGGCGGCACGGGCGGCTTCTCCCAGGGCGGGCGGCCCGTCGCCGGCAAGGGAGCGGGCGGCTATGTGGAGTTCGCTCCCGGCTCGGGACCGGTCAACGTCAAGGTCGGTATCTCGTACGTCAGCCAGGCGGGCGCCGAGGCCAACCTCGCGGTGGAGAACCCCCGCGGCCGCTCCTTCGAGGCCGTCCGGGACGCGGCGCGCCGTGCCTGGCGCGAGCGTCTGGGGGCGGTCGGGGTCGGCGGCGGCACGGCGGAGGACCGCACCACCTTCTACACGGCTCTCTACCACGCCCTCCTGCACCCCAACGTGATCAGCGACGCGGACCGCAGATACCGGGGCAGTGACGACAAGGTGCACGTCGTGGGCCGCGGGCACCGGGCCCAGTACGGCACGTTCTCCGGCTGGGACGTCTACCGCTCCCAGGTGCAGCTGCTGACGCTGCTCGATCCGCGCACCGGGTCCGACATCGCGCAGTCGCTGCTCGAACTGGCCCGGCAGAACGGGGGAATCTGGGACCGCTGGCTGCACGGCGCGAGCGGGACACACGTCATGAACGGCGACCCGTCCCCGGCCGCCCTCGCCGGTATCCGTGCCTTCGGCGGCACGGACTTCGATCTGCGCGGCGCACTGGACTCGTTGGTGAAGGCGGCGACCGTGCCGACGTCGCAGGACCTGTCGGCGGCCGGGAAGCCGGTCCTCTCGGTCGGCCAGCGTCCCTCCCTCGACAAGTACCTGAACCGCCACTACATGCCGTCCGTCTCCAACGCGTGGGGCGGGGCCGCCGAGACCCTGGAGATGTCGGGCGCCGACTTCGCGCTGTCCCAACTGGCGCGGGCGGCGGGGGAGAAGGAGACCGCGGCGACCTTCGCCCGGCGCTCCCAGTGGTGGCAGAACAACTTCAACATCGCGGCCGCCCCGTCCCCGAGCGCCCGGGTCGGCTCGGGCAAGGGGTACCTCAACAGCGGCTACATCGCCAACCGGAAGGCCGACGGCAGCTGGGTCACCGGCTTCACCCCGGCCACCGGCAACGGCTTCGTGGAGGGCACGGCGGCCCAGTACACCTGGATGGTGCAGCACAACCCGGCGGGACTGTTCGCGGCCATGGGCGGCCGGGACGCGGCGCTCGACCGGCTGGACGCCTTCTTCCACGACTCCGACGGCAGCTGGGCCTTCACCGGCAGCGGCGGCGACAAGTCCGAGCTGGACAACGAGCCGTCCATCAACGTGCCCTACCTGTACGCCTACGCGGGAGCGCCCTACAAGACGCAGGAGACGGTCCGCGCGGCGATGGACAAGCTGTGGTCGACGCGGCCGGGCGGCATTCCGGGCAACGACGACCTCGGCGCGATGTCGTCCTGGTACGTCTTCTCCGCGCTCGGCATGTACCCGCAGGTCCCGTCCCGTGCCGAACTCGTGCTGGCCTCACCGCTGTTCCCCCGCGTGGAGATCAGGCGCCCGCACGGCAACGACATCGAGATCCGCGCGGCGGGCGCGGCGAAGGACGCCCCGTACGTGCGGTCGTTGAAGGTCGACGGCCGCACCAGTGACCGCTCCTGGCTGCCCGCCTCCTTCGTACGGGACGGCGGCCGCCTCGACTACACCCTCTCCGCGACCCCGAACCGCGCCTGGGGTGCCGACGCCGCCGACGCGCCGCCGTCCTTCCGCGCGGGCGAGCAGCCGTACCAGATCGGCGTGGGCCCCACCACGGCCACGGTCGCGCCCGGCGGCAGCACGAAGATCGACATCAGGGCGCTGGCGCTCAGCGGCGGAACGGGACCCGAGGTGCGCTTCCGCGTCGAGACGCCGGCCGGCGTCACGGCCACGCCCGCCGAGGGCACGGTGTCCGACGGCGCCCAGCAGATCACGGTGACCGCGGCCGACGCGGCCAGGCAGGGCTTTTACGACGTCAAGGTGACGGTGACGTCGCCCGACACGTCGTACGAGCAACCGGTGGCCCTGACGGTGGCCGCGCCCGGCTCACTGCTGGCCGCGTACGACAACACGGGCGTCTCGGACGACGTGGGCGACCACGACGAGGCCGACTACGACGGCGGGGGCTGGAGCTACTCGCGCCAGGCGCTGGCGGGCGCGGGTCTGACCCCGGGCACGCAGGGCACGGTGAACGGCCTCACGTTCACCTGGCCCGACTCCCCGGCGGGCCGCCCCGACAACGCCTCGGCGACCGGCCGGACCGTCGAACTCCCCACTCCGGCAGCCGAACTGAGCTTCATCGGCAGCGCGGTGAACGGCAACCAGCAGACGAAGGCGACGGTGACGTACACCGACGGCAGCACGGACCCGGTCGACCTGTCCTTCACCGACTGGACCGTCGGCGGAGGCGGCGGCACGGTCCAGTACGGCAACGAGGTCGTCGCGAGGACGCCGTACCGCAATGTCGCCGGCGCCGACAAGGACCCGGTGGCCACGTACGTCTTCGCGACCAAGCCGTACACGGCCCCGGCCGGCAAGAAGATCAAGAGCATCAAGCTCCCCGACAACACGGACCTGCATGTCTTCACCCTCGCCGTGAACTGACCTCCGGGACCTCGGCCACGCCGAAGGGGCGGACCCGGAGTGACTCCGGGTCCGCCCCTTCTCTCCCGTGGGGGGCCCTCAGGACAGCAGTTCCACCTCCGCCAGGGTCGCCTCGGCCGTCGGGACCAGGCGGTAGTGGGCGTACTTGCCCGGATGCGCGATCGAGAACACCCGGGTCTGTCTGTCCCAGGTGAAGGACTCGTCCGTGCGCCTGTCGACCGTCGTCCAGTGCGTGCCGTCCGCCGAGGCCTCGAGGACCCAGCCGGCCGGCGCCGCCGTGTGGTCGGAGGACGACGTCAGCGTGTACTGGACCGCCTTCGTGCGGGCGGCGACCGGCAGTTCCACCGATGTCACGGTCGCGCTCGTCGCCGACGTGTCGTCGAAGAGCGCACCGCCACCCTTGATGGCGTCCGCCCGCGGCGACGGCACCTGGTCGCCCTTCGTGATCGACACCGGGCCCGCGCCGCCGCCGCTGCCCCACGACGACGGCTTCGCGCCCATGTCGAACGCCAGTACCCCGCCCTTCGCGATCAGCGAGTGGGGGAGCGAGGTCGACGTCCACTTCTTGCCGTTGACCTTCAGCCCCTGCACGTACACGTTCTTCGCGCTGTTCTTCGGCGCCTTGACGACCAGGTCCCGGCCGTTCTCCAGGTGCACCGTCGCCTTGGTGAACAGCGGCGAGCCGATGGCGTACTCGCCGCTGCCCATCACCAGCGGATAGAAGCCGAGCGCGGAGAACAGGTACCAGGCCGACTGCTCGCCGTTGTCCTCGTCGCCGTGGTATCCCTGCCCGATCTCGCTGCCGGTGTAGAGGCGGGACAGCACCTCACGGACGTTGGCCTGCGTCTTCCAGGGCCGGCCCGCCGCGTCGTACATGTAGTTCACGTGGTGCGCGACCTGGTTGGAGTGCCCGTACATGCCCATCCGGACGTCCCGTGCCTCCGTCATCTCGTGGATGACGCCGCCGTACGAGCCGACGAAGTCCGGCGAGGCCGTCTCCGGCGTCGCGAAGTACGTGTCGAGCTTCTTGGCCAGCGCTCCACGGCCGCCGTACAGGTTCGCCAGACCCCGCGAGTCCTGCGGTGCGGTGAAGGCGTACCCCCAGCCGTTCGTCTCGGTGTAGTCGTAACCCCACACGCGCGGGTCGTAGGTGGCCGAGTCGACCCGCCAGTCGCCCTTCCCGTCGCGGCCCTGGAAGAACCCGGCCTTCCCGTCGAAGAGCTTCACGTAGTCCTGCGCCCGGTTGAGGAAGTACGCGGCCTCCTCCTTGTACCGCTTCTTGCCGGTCTTCTTGTAGAGCGCCTGGCCCATCCGTGCGATGCCGTAGTCGTTGTTGTAGCCCTCCATCGCCCACGACAGGCCCTCGGACGTGTCCGTGCTCGTGTAGCCGAGGAAGGGCGAGGTGGCCATGCCCTTACGGCCCACCCCGGAGGACGGCGGTACGACCGTCGCGTTCTTCACCGCCGCGTCGTATGCCGCCTTCGCGTCGAAGTCGACGCCCTTCACATACGCGTCCGCGAACGCCACGTCCGACGACGTGCCCGTCATCAGGTCCGCGTACCCCGGCGACGACCACCGCGAGGTCCAGCCGCCGTCCTTGTACTGCTGCACGAACCCGTCCACCATCTCGCCCGCCTGACCGGGCGTCAGGAACGAGTAGGCCGGCCAGGTCGTCCGATAGGTGTCCCAGAAGCCGTTGTTGACGTACACCTTGCCGTCGACGATCTTCGCCCCGGTGTGCGTCGGGGTGTCCGGGCTCGGCATCGGCTGGAACGGAGACGCGTACCGGTACTTCGAACCGATCTTCTCGAAGCCGGAGTTGGGGTACAGGTACAGCCGGTACATGCTGGAGTAGAGGGTCGTCAGCTGATCGGGCGTGGCACCCTCGACCTCCACCTTGCCGAGCAGCTTGTCCCACTGCTGCTGGGCCCGGTTCTTGACCGTGGTGAACGAGGTGCCGTCCGGGATCTCCTGGCCGAGGTTGTCCTTGGCCTGGTCGACGCTGATCAGCGAGGTGGCGAGCCGCAGCGTGACGGTGTGGTCGGCGCCCGGCGCGAAGCGCAGATAGCCCTTGACCCCGGAGGACGCCCCCTCCTTGACCGGAGCGTCGAACACCCCGTACACGAACAGCCGCGTCGCCCCGGTCGACAGCCCCGACTTCACGTCGGAGTAGCCGGTGACGATCCCGTGCTCCTTGTCGAGCGTCAGCCCCGCCTGGTCCGTCACGTTGTCGAAGAGCACGCTCGCGTCGTCACCGGGATAGGTGAAGCGCAGCGCCGCCGCGTGATCCGTCGGCGCCATCTCCGCCTTGAGGCCGTTCTCGAACGTCACCCCGTAGTAGTACGGACGGGCCGTCTCGTTCTCGTGCCGGAAGGCGAGCGCCCGCGCGGTGCGCCCGGTGTCCGGGGTGCCGGACGCGGCCGACGGCATCACCTGGAACGTCTGCCGGTCGCCCATCCAGGGACTGGGCTCATGGCTCGCGCTGAACGCCTGGATGGTCGGCAGGTTGTCCGCGTTGTTGGACCGCGCGTAGTCGTACAGCCAGCTGAGCGAGCCCGCGTTGGTCACCGGCGTCCAGAAGTTGAAGCCGTGCGGCACGGCCGTCGCCGGGAAGTTGTTGCCACGCGAGAAGCCGCTGCTGGAGTTCGTGCCGCGGGTCGTCAGCGCGTAGTCGGACAGATGCGCCTTCGGCTTCTCGGGCGGCGCGGCCTTCAGCGCTATGTCGTCCAGCCAGCCGCGGAACTTCGCGGGTCCCTTCGGCGAGTCGTACGCCACCAGGATCCGGTCCACCGTCCTGCCCGCCGCGACCGACCCGATCCGCGAGACGACGTTGTTCCACTGGTTGACGTACAGGATCTTGGCAGCGCCCTGCCCCTGCGGGGTCAGCGCGAAGCCGTGCTGGTCCGTCGCCTTCAGGTCGCTCAGATAGGTGCCGTCCGTGAAGACCAGGTCGACGGAGACGTTCGTGGCGTCGTAGTCCCGGTCCTTGTCCGCCATCGAAGGGAAGATGCGGTACGAGAGCTCGGTGTCCCGCCCGACGCCCACATTGACGTCGAAGACCTTGTTGTACGAGTAGGCCCGCGCGTCGGCCTTGTGGGTTCCCGCGTACCGCAGCGCCCGCTTGCCGGTGAAGCCGGCGCCCGCCTTGGCGGTGGGGGAGCCGCTCGGGCCGCGGTCGACCAGCGAGAGCATGTCCTTGGGCGCCGGGTCGGAGGTGCCGCCCGTCGAGAACTGGACGTCGGCGAGCTGCAGGAGGTCCGCGCCGTGGTTCTTGGTGATGTCGAGCCGGAAGTGCTGGTACTCGGCCGGGCTCGCAAGGTCGTACGACTTCGTCTGGAACCGCTCGGCGAACGACTCGCCGGTGCGGGTGTCCAGGGTCTTCCAGTCCTTGCCGTCCGTCGAGCCCTGGAGGGTCCAGTCGGCGGGGTCGCGCTCGTCGGCGTCATTGGCCGACGTCAGCGCGTACGTCACCAGCTTGACCGGGGCGTCGAGGTCGAACTCCGCCCAGCCCGTGGGCGTGAACGTCAGCCACTTGGTGCTCGATTCGCCGTCGACGAGGTTCTCCTTCACCTCGCCCGCTCCGGTGTTCTCGGCGCCGGCCCGGACATCCGTGACGTGGTCGGTCACATTGCCCGGAATGCCGGTGCTGTAGCCGCCGTCCACCCCCGACGCCCGCTTCGAACCGTCCGCCGCCGTGTCGACGGTGCTGAGCCAGTCCGGGGCCGGCTCACCGGACTCGAACGAGGAAGCGAATTCCCGGTCGGCCGCCGCCGCTTGGGCGGGCCGGGCCACGGCCGCGCCCTGCGAGGCCACCACCAGAGCGAAGGCGGCCACCGCAACGACCGCCGAAGGACCGGGCCTGCGCCCGGAACCGGGTCTGTACCCGGATGTCAAACCCCACCTGTGCCGAGCTCCGTGCTGCATGCGCGAGCACCCTCCCTGCGCCTCGGAATGAAATGGACAACGTTGTCAACTTCGCGGGCAAGCACCAGTAGGGGTTCAAGTGGCCGGTGCTGTCAAGGGTGTTGGATGTGGCATCCGGGTCCCATAGCGCGCGAAGCGCCACGTATCGCGCGCATTCCGAGGGGCCCGAGCAGTGTCGATCTTTGCTCGGGCAACACACAGTCGGCTCATATTTCCGCGAGGTCTCAACTCGGAAAAGACCCAAGGCCCACCGTGCGTTCGATGTTGCTCCGCTGGCAAGAAGTGGACTATACCTGTCGGCGTCCGCCTAGTCGTTCGACGGCTGTGGACAGGCAGGACCCGGGGGGAATCGGGAGGCGGCGGACCGTTCGGAGCACGCGTGACTGCCGTGCCGTCCCACTGAATCCCTCATGCACGACCCCAGCTTCACCATCACCGCGGTGCCGGGGAGGATCCGGTTCACCGCCTGAGTCCTGGAGAAGGCGAGGACTTGAGCATGGGATCCACTTCCGCCGAGAACCGCAACACCGGAGGCATCGGCCGCCGCGACCTGATCAAGCGGTCCGCCGCGCTCGGTCTGATCTCCGTACCTACGATGAGCTTCTTGTCCGCTTGTGCGAGCAGCGACAGCGGTTCCGAGGACAAGGCCAAGACCGGCAAGAAGACGAAGAAGAACCCGCTGGGCGTCAACGAGACCGCCGCGCTGTCGGTCGTCATCTTCGACGGCGGTTTCGGTACGAAGTACGCGACCGACGCGAACGCCGAGTACAAGAAGGCGTATCCCAAGGTCACGATCGATTTCCACAAGACCCAGAAGATCCAGTCCGAGCTTCAGCCCAAGTTCAACGGCGGCACTCCGCCGGACCTGATCGACAACTCGGGCGCCCAGCAGATGGACATGGGTGTGCTCGTCGGCAAGAAGCAGCTGACCGACCTCACGCCGCTCCTCGACGCGCCGTCGATCGACGACCCGGCGAAGAAGGTCCGCGACACGCTGCGCCCCGGGATCGTGGAGATGGGCCAGTTCGACGGCGACCCCGTCTGGATCATGTACTACGCCTACACGGTCTACGGCGTCTGGTACTCGCAGACCGCCCTCGAGAAGCTCGACTCGACGTACCCCGAGGACTGGGACGCCATGCTCGCGCTCTGCGCGAAGGCGAAGAAGAAGGGCATCGCCGGCTGGACGTACGCGGGCAAGTACCCGTACTACCTGCCGTTCTCGCTCTACCCCTTCATCGCCAAGATCGGCGGCCGCGAGGTTCTCGACAAGATCGACAACCTGGAGCCGAACGCCTGGAAGGACCCGGCCGTCAAGTCCGCCTTCGAGGCGTACTACGAGCTCTACAAGAAGGGCTACATCCTCAAGGGCACCCCGGGCATCGACCACATCCAGTCGCAGACCGCCTGGGCCAAGGGCAAGGCGCTGTTCATCCCGAACGGCTCCTGGGTGGAGAACGAGTCCGCGAAGGTCATCCCGGCGGACTTCAACCTGGCGGTCAGCGGTCCGTCCGGCCTCGACAGCTCCGACAAGATGCCGTTCGGGACCATCTGGGCCTCCGGTGGCGAACCGTTCATCGTTCCGGCCAAGGCGAACAACCCCGCCGGCGGCATGGAGCAGCTCCGCATCATGCTCAGCGAGGCGTCGTCGAAGAACTTCACCAGTCAGGTGAAGTCGCTCACCGCGTTCAACGGCGGTACGGACGGCATCGAGCTGACCCCGGGCCTCAAGTCCGGTGTCGCGGCCCTGGACAAGGCCGGCGACAACGTGGTCAACCCGCGCCTCCAGGACTGGTACGTGAAGCTCCAGAAGGAGCAGATCGGTGTCTCCGGTCTCGGCGAGATGATGGCAGGGCGGCTCACCCCGGCCGAGGCCATCAAGAAGATCCAGGGCTACGCGGACGCGGCTGCCAAGGACCAGTCCATCAAGCACTACAAGCACCAGTAGCAGCACGTGCGGACGCGTCACCAGCGGCGGCACCCGCGAAACGATCGGGGTCGGTAACCATGCAACACGGCAAGTACCGTTTCATTGTGGGGTTCTTGGTGGCCCCCTTGGCGCTGTACGCGATCTTCGTGATCTGGCCGTTCATCCAGGCGATCTACTACTCGTTCACGGACTGGACCGGTCTGAGCCCCGACTTCAAGATGGTCGGCTTCGCGAACTACACCAGAATGTTCGACGACGACATCTTCTGGAAGTCGTTGCGGCACAGTCTGGTTTTCGCCTTGCTGCTGCCGCTGGTGACGCTGAGCCTCGCGCTGTTCTTCGCCTTCATGCTCAATGTCGGTGGGCGGCGCCGTAAGGGCGCCGCCATCACCGGAGTGCGCGGCTCGGGTTTCTACAAGATCGCCTACTTCTTCCCGCAGGTGCTGTCGATCGCGATCGTCGCCCTGCTCTTCCAGTTCGCGTACAACCCCAACGACGGTGTGATCAACGGGACTTTGCAGGCCATCGGTCTCGGAAGTGTCCAGCCGGACTGGCTGGGCGACCCGAATCTCGCCCTCTGGTGTGTGATGGCGGTGCTCCTGTGGAGCACGGTCGGGTTCTTCGTGGTGCTGTTCTCCGCGGGAATGGCGTCGATTCCGAAGGACTTCTACGAGGCCGCTCTCCTCGACGGCGCGAGCCGGTTCACCACGTTCTTCAAAATCACTCTTCCACTGCTCTGGGACACCGTGCAGTCCGGATGGGTCTACATGGGCATTCTGTCTCTCGGCGCCGAGGCATTCGCCGCCGTGCAGATCATGACGGTAGGTCCCGGTGGTCCCGACTACTCGACCACGGTCCTTCCGCTGTACGTGTACCAATCGGCGTTCCGCGACGCGAACGCCGCCTACGCGACAACGATCGGTGTCGCCCTCCTCGTCGTCACGCTGCTGTTCGCGGCGATCGTGATGAGGCTGGGCCGGCGCGAGCGGCTGGAGTACTGATGAAGACCACTGACACCCCGCCTCCGGTGGACCGGATCGAGGACCGTCCGCGAGTGACGAAGACAGCGGCCGCGCGGAAGAAGGAGAAGAGCAGCGAGGGCGGCGTCCTGAACGTCTTCTCGCACGGTGTCCTCATCCTCTGGGCGATCATGGTCGTTCTGCCGCTCCTGTGGGCGGTGATGACGTCCTTCAAGGATGACGACTCCATTTTCAGCTCGCCCTGGTCGCTGCCGGACAAGCTGCATTTCGAGAACTGGTCGCGCGCCTGGTCACAGGCTCACATGAGCGACTACTTCGGCAACACGCTCATAGTGGTGGGCTTCTCGCTGGTCGGCACGCTCGTGCTCGGCTCGATGGCGGCCTACGTTCTCGCCCGGTTCGACTTTCCGGGCAACCGCTTCATCTACTTCCTCTTCGTCGGAGGAATGAGCTTCCCGGTCATGCTCGCCCTGGTGCCGTTGTTCTACGTACTGAACAACATGCGGCTGCTGAACACGCTGCCGGGCCTGATCCTCGTCTACATCGCGTACTCGCTGCCGTTCACGGTCTTCTTCCTGACCTCTTTCTTCAGGACGTTGCCGACGTCGATCGCCGAGGCGGCGTTCGTGGACGGCGCGTCGCACACCCGGACGTTCTTCCAGATCATGCTGCCGATGGCCAAGCCGGGCCTGATCAGCGTGGGCATCTTCAATTTCCTGGGGCAGTGGAACCAGTACATGCTCCCGACGGTGCTGAACACCGACCCGGACAAGAAGGTGCTTTCCCAGGGCCTCGTAGAGCTGGCGACCAGCCAGGGGTACAAGGGCGACTGGTCGGGCCTGTTCGCGGGTCTGGTGATGGCCATGCTCCCCGTGCTGGCGGCGTACATCATCTTCCAGAGGCAGGTCGTGCAGGGACTGACGGCGGGCGCATTGAAGTAGGGGAGCGTGCGGCGGGGGCCGGAAGGCGACCGGGCGGGCGCTCGTCTGCGCCGTAGGGGCGGCCGGGAGCGCGACAAGGTGTGAACGACCGGAGCACCTGCTCGATCGTTCACGGCCGAAAGGGTGACACCTCGCACGTGGTCCGGATTTTGCTGCTGTGACGTGAGACACGGGCGGTATCGACCCTGTCGCAGCCGGTTTTCCATCGGGGCGCGGCCCTCACGCGCGCTCATCCGCGTCGGATGCAGCTCAACCTCTTGACGGGAGGTAACCCAAACGGCTCAGCTTAGAGTTCACTAGTTGGACATAGGCGGGGCCTCATCGTGGCGGCCTCGTACGCGGGAGGTCGTCGTGGAGACTCCGGGGTCGCAGTCGTCCCTGCATCGAGCCAATCTGGAGCGCGTCGTACGTGCGGTGCGCCTTGCCGGGTCGCTCACGCAGGCGGAGATCGCGAGGACGACGGGCCTGTCCGCGGCGACGGTCTCCAATATCGTGCGGGAGCTCAAGGACGGCGGGACCGTCGAGGTCACGCCCACGTCGGCGGGTGGCCGCAGGGCCCGCAGCGTCTCCCTCAGCGGCGACGCCGGCATTGTCATCGGCGTCGACTTCGGGCATACGCATCTACGCGTCGCGGTCGGAAACCTGGCCCACCAGGTGCTCGCCGAGGAGTCCGAGCCGCTCGATGTGGACGCCTCCGCCGCACAGGGCTTCGACCGGGCGGAAGAGCTGGTCAGCCGCCTGATCGCGGCAACCGGGGTCGACCGGTCCAAGATCGCGGGCGTGGGCCTCGGTGTGCCGGGCCCGATCGATGTCGAGTCGGGCACCCTCGGCTCCACCTCCATCCTGCCGGGCTGGACCGGCGCGAAGCCCGCCGAGGAGCTGCGGGGGCGGCTCGGCGTGCCCGTGTACGTGGACAACGACGCCAACCTGGGCGCCCTGGGCGAGCTGGTCTGGGGCAGTGGCCGGGGGGTCAAGGACCTGGCGTACATCAAGGTGGCGAGCGGTGTCGGGGCCGGGCTGGTGATCAGCGGCAAGATCTACCGCGGCCCCGGCGGCACAGCGGGCGAAATCGGCCATATCACTCTCGATGAATCAGGCCCCGTCTGCCGCTGCGGCAACCGCGGCTGCCTCGAGACCTTCACGGCGGCGCGCTATGTGCTGCCGCTCCTCCAGTCCAGTCACGGCACCGATCTGACCATGGAAGGCGTGGTCAGGCTGGCGCGGGACGGCGATCCGGGATGCCGGCGGGTGATCGCCGACGTCGGCCGTCACATCGGCAGCGGAGTCGCCAATCTCTGCAATCTGCTCAACCCCAGCAGGGTGGTCCTCGGCGGCGATCTCGCCGAGGCCGGGGAGCTGGTCCTGGGGCCCATCAGGGAGTCTGTCAGCCGGTATGCGATCCCCAGCGCCGCACGTCAACTCTCGGTGCTTCCAGGGGCACTTGGGGGCCGCGCCGAGGTGCTCGGAGCGCTCGCTCTCGCGTTGAGCGAGATGGGCGATTCGACCCTTTTGGATGGCACGCTTTCCGCGGCCACCCCTGCCTTCACTTAGAGAACGCATGGCACCGTTGCCATCTCGTTAAGTATTTACTTCTTGACGTCGCACGTGTGGCCGAGTTGACTTCCAGCCACCTCGGCCGCAACGTCGCGGCCTCGTCAGGGAGGTTTCTGAAGTGAACACGCGTATGCGTCGTGCCGCCGTTGCTGTTGCCGCTGGTGCGATGGCCGTTTCGCTGGCCGCCTGTGGCAGTGCCAAGGAATCCAAGGGTGACAGCGACACCTCGAGCTCGAAGAAGGGCGACGCGATCACGGTCGGCCTGCTCCTTCCGGAGAACCAGACCGCGCGTTACGAGAAGTTCGACTACCCGATCATCAAGAAGCAGGTCGCGGACCTGACCAATGGCAAGGGCAAGGTCGTCTACGCCAACGCCAAGCAGGACGCCACCACGCAGAGCCAGCAGGTCGACACGATGGTCACCAACAAGGTGGACGTGCTGATCGTGGACGCGGTGGACGCCAAGGCGATCGCCAACTCGGTCAAGAAGGCCAAGGACGCCGGCATCCCGGTCGTCGCGTACGACCGCCTGGCCGAGGGCCCGATCGACGCCTACACCTCCTTCGACAACGAAGAGGTCGGCCACGCCCAGGGCAAGGCCCTCCTGAAGGCGCTGGGCTCCAAGGCCAAGCCCTCCGCCAAGATCGTCATGATGAACGGCGCGATCACCGACCCGAACGCCGCCTTCTTCAAGAAGGGCGCGCTTGCCGAGCTCAAGGGCAAGGTCGACATCGCGAAGTCGTACGACACCAAGGAGTGGAAGCCGGAGAACGCCAACGCCAACATGGAGGGCGCCATCTCCGCCCTCGGCAAGAAGAACATCGTCGGCGTCTACTCCGCCAACGACGGCATGGCAGGCGGCATCATCCAGGCGCTCAAGTCCGCGGGCATCTCCGTCCCGGTCACCGGCCAGGACGCCGAGCTCGCCGGTGTGCAGCGCATCGTCACGGGTGACCAGTACATGAGCGTGTACAAGTCCTACCCGCAGGAGGCCGCCGTGGTCGCCAAGATGGCCGTCGCGCTCGGCAAGGGCGAGAAGCTCGACTCCATCGCCACGAGCAAGGTCGACAGCCCGACCACCAAGCAGGTCCCGTCGGTCATCGTCCCGGTCATCTCGCTGACCAAGGACAACATCAAGGACACGGTCATCAAGGAAGGCTTCTACACGGTCGCCGACATCTGCACGGCGAAGTACAAGAAGGCCTGCGACAGCATCGGTCTCGAGTAAGCAGCTGCACGTCCCTTACCGCGTACGGGAATTCGCCCCCGGATTCCCGTTCGGGACGTGCCTGCTCCAAGCCCCTCCGGCGCCCCGCATCCATCAGCCCCGCAAAGCTAGGGCGGGGCGCCGGACGGAACTCCCCCTCCAAACTTCTGCACAACCTCCCGCCGGGTCAGGCGGCGAAGGAGATGGTTCACGTGTCCGCTACGCCCGTGCTGGCGTTGCGCGGGGTCTCCAAGCGGTTCGGTGCCGTCCAGGCGCTCACCGACGTAGAGCTTGAGATCCACGCCGGTGAAGTGGTCGCCCTGGTGGGCGACAACGGCGCCGGAAAGTCCACGCTGGTCAAGACGATCGCCGGCGTGCATCCCATCGATGAGGGCGTCATCGAGTGGGACGGCAAGGCCGTACAGATCAACAAGCCGCACGACGCCCAGAACCTGGGCATCGCGACGGTCTACCAGGACCTCGCGCTGTGCGACAACATCGACGTGGTCGGCAACCTCTACCTGGGCCGGGAGCTGCGCAAGCGCGGCATCCTGGACGAGGTCGAGATGGAGCGCCGCTCCCGTGAGCTGCTCACCACGCTGTCGATCCGCATCCCCAGCGTGCGCATCCCGATCGCCTCGCTCTCCGGCGGTCAGCGCCAGACCGTGGCCATCGCCCGCTCCATGCTCGGCGAGCCCAAGCTGGTCATCCTCGACGAGCCCACCGCGGCCCTCGGTGTCGAGCAGACCGCACAGGTCCTCGACCTGGTGGAGCGGCTGCGCGAGCGCGGTCACGCGGTCATCCTCATCAGCCACAACATGGCTGACGTGAAGGCCGTGGCCGACAAGGTCGCCGTTCTGCGCCTGGGGCGCAACAACGGCGTCTTCGAGGTCAAGTCGACCTCGCAGGAAGAGATCATCTCCGCCATCACGGGTGCCACGGACAACGCCGTGACCCGTCGTGCGGCCCGCAACGGGGAGGCTCAGAAGTGAGCATCGAAAAGACCTCCGCGACCGCGGACCAGGCCGCCGTCGAGAACCCGGAGGCGGCCGCGGGATCGGACGTCGCCGTCGACCCCCGGCTGCTCGTGCGCGAACGAGGCTTCGCCGGCTACATCTCCGAGTTCAAGCGGAAGATCCGCGCCGGTGACCTGGGCTCCCTCCCGGTCGTCGTCGGCTTGATCATCATCTGGGCGATCTTCGCGAGCCTGAACTCGAACTTCCTCACCGCGGGCAACCTCTCCGACATCTCCGTGGCGATGGTCGGTACCGGCATGATCGCCGTCGGCATCGTCTTCGTGCTGCTGCTCGGCGAGATCGACCTCTCCGTCGGTTCCGTCAGCGGTGTCGCGGGCGCCGCCTTCGCGGTCCTCAACGTCACCCACGGCATGCCCGAGTGGCTGGCGCTGATTCTCGCCATCCTCACGGGTACGGTCGCGGGCGCCATCCACGGCTTCGTCTTCGCGCGCATCGGTGTGCCGGCCTTCGCCGTCACCCTGGCGGGTCTGCTGTTCTGGAACGGCTTCATGCTCCAGATCCTCGGCAGCAACGGCACGATCAACCTGGACAGCTCCGGCCTGGTGGCCAAGCTGAGCGGTTACTACTTCAGCGACGTGGCGGCGGCCTACGGTCTCGCCGTGTTCGCCGTGGCGGTCTTCTTCCTCACCACGTTCTTCGACAACCGCCGCCGTGAGGCCGCGGGGGTGCCGTCCCGTCCGCTGAGCGAGATCATCGTCCGTACGGTGCTCCTCGCCGTGGTGGCCTTCGCCGCCGCCGCCGTCTTCAACCAGTACAAGGGCCTGCCGCTGGCCGTCGTCCTGTTCCTGGCGGTCCTGGTGATCACGGACTTCGTGCTGCGCCGCACCGCGTACGGCCGCAAGATCTTCGCGCTCGGCGGCAGCATCGAGGCGTCCCGCCGTGCCGGTATCAACGTCGCCGCGGTCCGTATCTCGGTCTACGCGATCTCCGGCACCTTCGCCGCCATCGGCGGTCTGTTCATCGCCTCCAAGATCGCCTCGGCGAACCAGGGTGCCGGTGCCGGTGACCTCCTGATGAACGCCATCGCGGCGGCCGTCATCGGCGGTACCAGCCTGTTCGGCGGCCGCGGCCGCACCTGGAACGCGCTGCTCGGTGTGCTGGTCATCGTCTCGATCCAGTACGGCCTGGCCCTTCAGGGCATCGCCTCGCCGGTCCAGTACATGATCACCGGTGGTGTACTCCTCGCGACCGTCGTCATCGACGCGGTCACCCGCAAGACCCAGAAGTCGGCGGGCCGCGCGTAAGCGCTCCGCCGAACACCGGGGCCCCGCGCGTCCTGCGGGGCCCCCTCCCGGACCTGTGCCCGGCACCAATGGCGGTGCCGGGCGCAGCCGTGTCCGAACGATTCCGGCCGATCGTATGGTGTACGTGGCCGGGGCCGGACGCCACCCGGCACAACGGAACATTAGACTCGACGGACCCGGCAACAGCTCGAACAGCTCTACTGCAAGGAGGCACGGGTGCCGCTGCTGACCCGCATCAGGGGACCGCGCGATCTGGACCGGCTCAGCCTGGAGCAGCTGGACCAGCTGGCAGAGGAGATCCGGACCTTCCTCGTCGACGCCGTCTCCAAGACCGGCGGCCACCTCGGCCCCAACCTCGGCGTGGTCGAGCTCACCATCGCCCTGCACCGCGTCTTCGACTCGCCCAAGGACCGGGTGCTCTTCGACACCGGGCACCAGTCCTACGTCCACAAGCTGCTCACCGGCCGTCAGGACTTCTCCAAGTTGAAGATGAAGGGCGGCCTGTCCGGCTACCCCTCGCAGGCCGAGTCCGAGCACGACGTCATCGAGAACTCGCACGCCTCCACGGTCCTCGGCTGGGCCGACGGCCTCGCCAAGGCCAACCAGGTGCTCGAACGCGACGACCACGTGGTCGCGGTCATCGGCGACGGCGCCCTCACCGGCGGCATGGCCTGGGAGGCGCTGAACAACATCGCGGCCGCCAAGGACCGCCCCCTCGTCATCGTCGTGAACGACAACGAGCGCTCGTACGCCCCCACGATCGGCGGCCTCGCCAACCACCTGGCCACCCTGCGCACCACGGACGGCTACGAGCGCTTCCTGGCCCGCGGCAAGGACCTCCTGGAGCGCACGCCGGTCGTCGGCAGGCCGCTCTACGAGACCCTGCACGGCGCCAAGAAGGGCCTCAAGGACTTCATCGCCCCGCAGGGCATGTTCGAGGACCTCGGCCTCAAGTACGTCGGGCCGATCGACGGCCACGACATCGAGGCCCTGGAGTCCGCGCTCGCCCGCGCCAAGCGCTTCGGCGGCCCGGTCATCGTGCACTGCCTCACCGAGAAGGGCCGCGGCTACCAGCCCGCCCTCCAGGACGAGGCCGACCGCTTCCACGCCGTCGGCAAGATCCACCCCGACACGGGCCTGCCGATCGCCTCCTCCGGCGCCGACTGGACCTCCGTGTTCGGCGAGGAGATGGTCAAGCTCGGCCAGGAGCGCAAGGACATCGTCGCCATCACGGCCGCGATGCTCCAGCCGGTCGGCCTCGACAAGTTCGCCAAGGTCTTCCCGAAGCGGGTGTACGACGTCGGCATCGCCGAGCAGCACGCCGCCGTCTCCGCGGCCGGCCTGGCCACCGGCGGACTGCACCCCGTCTTCGCCGTCTACGCCACCTTCCTCAACCGCGCCTTCGACCAGGTCCTGATGGACGTGGCCCTGCACAAGTGCGGTGTCACCTTCGTCCTGGACCGCGCGGGCGTCACCGGCACCGACGGCGCCTCGCACAACGGCATGTGGGACATGTCCATCCTCCAGGTCGTGCCGGGCCTGCGCCTGGCCGCGCCGCGTGACGCCGACCAGGTCCGCGCCCAGCTGCGCGAGGCCGTCGACGTCGACGACGCGCCGACCGTGGTCCGCTTCTCCAAGGGCGCGGTCGGCCCGGCCGTCCCCGCCGTGGGCCGGATCGGCGGCATGGACGTCCTGCGCGAGCCCGGCACCGACGCCCCGGACGTGCTCCTCGTCTCCGTCGGCGCCCTCGCGCCCATGTGCCTGGAGATCGCCGGCCTCCTCGACAAGCAGGGCATCTCCGCGACCGTCGTCGACCCGCGCTGGGTCAAGCCCGTCGACGAGGCCATGGCCCCGCTCGCCGAGCGGCACCGCGTGGTCGTCACCGTCGAGGACAACTCCCGCGTCGGCGGCGTCGGCTCGGCGATCGCGCAGGCCCTGCGCGACGCGGGCGTGGACGTACCGCTGCGCGACTTCGGCATCCCGCCGCGCTTCCTCGACCACGCCTCCCGGGGCGAGGTCATGGCGGAGATCGGCCTGACCGCGCCGGACATCGCCCGCCAGGTCACCGGGCTCGTCTCCAAGCTCGACGGCCGCTTCGAGCGCCCGACGGCGGAGATCGACTCGGTGGAGCCCGCGCGCGACTGACGCATCCAGGTGGGCCGGTTTCAGCACCCTTTACGGTGGTGGAACCGGCCCATTCGCGTGACACCCCCCGTGCCGGGGCATACGGACCACGCCCCCTCTCGATCATGTCGGGGACGACGCAGCGTGGGAGGTACGCCCGTGAGCAGCACCCTCTTCAGGACGAAGAAGGTCGAACAGTCGATCCAGGACACCGAGGAACCTGAGCACGCGCTCAAGAAATCCCTGTCCGCGTTGGACCTGACCGTCTTCGGCGTCGGTGTCATCATCGGTACCGGCATCTTCGTCCTCACCGGCAAGGTCGCCAAGGAGAACGCCGGGCCTGCCGTCTCGCTGGCGTTCGTCGCCGCGGGCATCGCCTGCGGACTCGCGGCGCTCTGCTACGCGGAGTTCGCGTCCACGGTCCCGGTGGCGGGGTCCGCGTACACCTTCTCGTACGCCTCGCTCGGCGAACTGCCCGCCTGGATCATCGGCTGGGACCTGGTGCTGGAGTTCGCGCTCGGCACGGCGGTGGTGGCCGTCGGCTGGTCGGGGTACGTGCGCTCGCTCCTGGACAACGCGGGCTGGCATCTGCCCGACTACCTCAGCGGGCGCGAGGGGGCCACCGGGTTCGGCTTCGACATCCTCGCCGCCGCGCTGGTGCTCGTCCTCACCGTCATCCTGGTCATCGGCGTGAAGCTGTCCGCCCGGGTCACCACGGTGGTCGTCGCGATCAAGGTCACCGTCGTCATGATCGTGATCATCGCGGGTGCCTTCTTCATCAGCGGCGACAACTACAAGCCGTTCGTCCCCAAGGCCGAGCACGTGGCGGCGGGCAGCGGAGTCAAGTCCCCGCTGGTCCAGCTGATGTTCGGCTGGGCACCCACCAACTTCGGAGTGCTGGGCATCTTCACCGCCGCCTCCGTCGTCTTCTTCGCCTTCATCGGTTTCGACGTGGTGGCGACGGCGGCCGAGGAGACCAAGAACCCGCAGCGGGACATGCCGCGCGGCATCCTGGGCTCGCTCCTCATCTGCACCACGCTGTACGTGGCCGTGTCGATCGTCGTCACGGGCATGCAGAAGTACACCCGGCTCTCCATCGACGCCCCGCTCGCCGACGCCTTCAAGGCCACCGGACACCCCTGGTACGCGGGCGTCATCAGCTTCGGCGCGGCCGTCGGTCTGACGACGGTCTGCATGATCCTGCTGCTCGGCCAGACCCGTGTCTTCTTCGCGATGAGCCGCGACGGACTGCTGCCGCGGTTCTTCTCCCGCGTCCACCCGAGGTTCCGCACCCCGCACCGGCCGACCATCCTGCTCGGCGTGATCATCGCGATCGTCGCGGGCTTCACCAGCCTCAGCGAACTGGCCGAACTGGTCAACATCGGCACGCTCTTCGCCTTCGTGGTGGTCGCCATCGGCGTCATCATCCTCCGTCACACCCGCCCCGACCTGCACCGCGCCTTCCGCACCCCGCTCGTGCCGTTGGTGCCGATCCTGTCGGTCCTCGCCTCGCTGTGGCTGATGCTGAACCTGCCCGCCGAGACCTGGATCCGCTTCGCGGTCTGGATGGTGATCGGCTTCGTCGTGTACTTCCTGTACGGGCGCTCGCACAGCCGCCTCGGACGGGAGCAGGCGGCCGCGGCCGGTCGGACGCCGACGCCGTCGGGCGGCGACATCGAGTAGTCCCGGTCGGCGACACCGAGTAATCCCTGTCTTCGACGCCCCGGCCCCGTATGTCCCGCTTCGGTGGAGACCGCGGGGCCGGATAGCGTGCTCCGTATGCTCGTCGAGCCCCTTGACGCACCACGTTCCGTAGTCGCACCGAGGAGGGAGCGCGGGTACTGGAGCCGGCTGCTGCCCCCGCTGACGGTGCTGGCCTGTCTGACGCGCGTCCCCTCGTTCGTACGGCCGCTCTGGAGCCCCGACGAGGGCTATCTCGCCGTACAGGCCCGGATGCTGGCGGGCGGCGGAGAGCTGTACGAGACGGTCGTGGACCGCAAGCCGCCGCTGCTGCCGTGGCTGTACCAGGGCGCGTTCGCGGTGTGCGGCTCCGGGTCGCTCACCTCCGTGCGGGTGCTCGCGGTGCTGGCACAGCTGCTGACCGCGGTGCTGCTCGCGTCGCTGGCGAGGCGCCGCTGGGGCGACGGGGCGGGCCGTACGGCGGGCGTCCTGTATCTGCTGGCCTCCGTGGGGCTCAACCCCCAGGACGCGCAGGCCGCGACCTTCGAGGTGTTCATGCTGCCGTGCACGGCCGCCGCGATGTGGTGCGCGGACCGGCGCCGATGGGGCGCGGCGGGGGCGGCCGTCGCCTGCGCCTTCCTGGTGAAGCAGACGGGCGGCGCGGTGCTGGTGCCGGTGGTGTGGCTGCTGTGCCGCGGCGGTGTGTCACGGACGGGCCTGGTACGGCTGGGAGCCGGGGCGATCGTGCCGGTGCTGGGCGCGGCTGTGCTCACCGATCCGGCGGGCTTCGTGTTCTGGACGGTCACGGGATCGGGCGCCTACGCCGCCTTCACCGGCTCCGAACTCCACGTACTGACCCGGGGACTGACCAACACCGCGATCCTCGCGGTGGCCTGTGCCGGGCTGATTCCCCCGGTGGTCCGCGTCCTGCGCCGGGCCCGTACGGGCCCGGCGGAGCTGTGGCTGTGGCCGGCCTCGTCGGCGGTGGCGGTGCTGCTGGGCTTCCACTTCTTCGGCCACTACTTCCTGCAACTCATCCCGCCCGTCGCGCTGTTGGCGACGGCCGCGTTGCAGGCCCTGCCGCGCGACCGCATGGTGACCGCGGTGTTCACCTCCGCGTGCTGCTGCACGCTGTTCCTGACGTGGGGTCTGCTGGCGCCCCGCTCCGACCTCGCCCACGCCGAGCGCCTCGCGGACGCGGTGGTCCGCCGCACGGCACCCGGCGACCCGGTCCTGGTCTGGGGCATACACCCGGAGACGTACTGGCTCGCCGACCGTGCCCCCGCCAGCCGCTACCTCACGGCGGGCCTCCTCACCAACTACAGCGGAGGCCGCGACGGGCCCCAGGTCGGGGAGAGGTACGCGGTCGAGGGCGCCTGGCCGGCCTTCCGCGCGGAGCTGGCCGCGCACCCGCCGGCCCTGATCGTCGACGACTCCCGGGACAAGCCGTACCGGCCGGAGCGGGTGCCGTCGCTGCGGCGGATCCTGGCGGCCGGGTACGAGGAGGTGGGGCGGGTGGAGGGGGCGGTGCTGTACGCGCCCGCGTCCGGACGGGACTGACGTGGCGCGGTACGCGGGGCGACGTCGTCGACGGCCTCGGCGATCTCGTCGTACCGGTGATCAGGACGGACCGAGCACCGCCCGGGGCCCGGCCACCTCGGCCCCCGACTCGCGTACCCTGCGCCGCAGTTCACGGTCGGCGGTGACCACGAGGCGGTCGCGCCCGGCCGCCTCGGCGGCCAGCTCGGTGATCCGGTCGTCCCCGCTGCCGGGAGCCGACTCGACCCGTACACCGGGCACGGACTCCACACCGCGTGCCGCCCCCTCGACCACGAGCACGATCTCCACCGGCCCCTCGGCTCCCGGCACCCCGTCCCGCGCGAGCCGGTCCCGCAGCCGTTCCGCCGCGCCCCGGCGGTCGCGCCACCAGCCGTCGGGGACGGAGCCGATGACGTTGGCGGCGTCGATGATCACAAGAGTCGTCACGCGTTTCCTCCTGGGCCCTGGGCGGGGTTGCCGAGTCCAGTGTGGGCGCTGGGACGGAAACGGGCGAATTGCCCTGGTGCCCCGCGGCCGGCGCGGGGCCCGGCCGTCGGGCCGTCACGAAGCGGACGACGTCCCGCCGGTCGCGGGTGACTTCTTCGCCGACTCCGGGATGGTCGCGTCCGTTCGGAGCGCCTTCCAGAGCGTCGTTGCCTGCGGCTCGGCGGCCACCACCCGGTTCGGGTCGGCCTTGTCGTACGCCACCGGAAGCATGATCGTCTCCATGGTGGACGGGTCGACGCCGTTCATGCTGCGGCCGAACTCGGCCAGCTTGGTGAGGGAGGCGAGACCGGAGTCCGTGGTGAGCGACTCCGTGAGGTTGTTGGCGATCTTGTACGCCTTCGTGGGGCTGCCCAGCAGATCCTGCTGCTTGATCTCGGAGAGCAGGGCGAGCATGAACTCCTGCTGGAGGCCTATGCGTCCGAGGTCGCTGCCGTCCCCGATGCCGTGCCGGGTGCGGACGAACTGAAGGGACTGGGTGCCGTTGAGCTTGTGGGTGCCGGCGGTAAGGTCCAGGCCGCTCGACGTGTCGTGGATGTCCTGGTCGACGGTGACGGTCACACCGCCTATGGCGTCCACGAGCCCCTTGAACCCGGCGAAGTCGATCTCCACGAAGTGGTCCATCCGCACCCCGGACATCTGCTCCACGGTCTTGACCACACACGCCGGACCGGCCTGCGAGTAGACCGAGTTGAACATCACGCGCTTCGCCGAGGCGAGCGTGGAGCCGTCCGACTTGGCGCACTCGGGACGGGTCACGAGGGTGTCGCGGGGGATGCTGACGGCGACGGCCTTCTTGCGGCCCTCGGGTATGTGCATCACCAGAGCGGTGTCGGAACGCGCCCCGGAGACCTTGCCCGTGTTCAGCGAGGCGTTCTTGCCGGCACGCGAGTCGGAGCCGAGGACCAGGATGTTCTGGCCGGAGGTGGCCAGCTTCTCGGGCCGGTCGTCCCCGAGCGCCTTGTCGATGTCGACGCCCTCGATGTTGTTGTTGAGGTCGCTGTAGAGCCAGTAGCCGGTGCCGGCCGCCGCGAGGACGAGGATCAGCAGGGCGAGCAGGATCTTCCGGCCTGTTCGGCGGCCTCCGGGCCGCTTGCGTCCGCGACCGCCGCGTCCGCGGGGTGTCTCACCGGTGCTTCGGCGCTGGGGCGTCGAGACATGGCTCATCCTGCCTGAGTCCTCGCTTGTCGTGCCCCTGAGGGCGGTGCTGAACGGCGTGGGGACCCGGGTGGGGGGAGTGGCCGGTCCGTGATCTGCCTGACTGAGCCTGCACTATAGACAGGTATTCAACTGTTCATGGTTGGATCGTGATGTATTCGTGAACAAGACCGAAAGAAATAGTATGCGGCCATGACTTGGTTGATCACAGGCGGGGCAGGGTTCATCGGGGCGCATGTCGTCCGCACGATGCTGGAGGCGGGCGAGCGGGTCGCCGTGTACGACGATCTGTCGACCGGAGACCCGGGCCGGACCCCTGAGGGAGTGCCCTTCGTGAAGGGCTCCACGCTGGACGGCGGGCTGCTCCGGCGCACCCTCGCCGACCTGCACATCACGGGTGTCGTTCACCTCGCGGCGAAGAAGCAGGTCGCGGAGTCGGTCGAACGCCCGCTGTACTACTACCGCGAGAACGTCCACGGGCTGGAGACCCTGCTGGACGCGGCCGCCGAAACCGGTGTGCGGAACTTCCTCTTCTCCTCCTCGGCGGCCGTGTACGGCATGCCCGATGTGAAGGTGGTGACGGAGGACACACCCTGTGCCCCCATCAACCCCTACGGCGAGACGAAGCTGGCGGGCGAGTGGCTGGTGCGTGCCGCGGGCCGCGCGCACGGCATGACCACCGCCTCCCTGCGCTACTTCAATGTCGCGGGGGCCGCCGACGAACGCCTCGCGGACACCGGGGTGTTCAACCTGATCCCGATGGTGTTCGAGAAGCTCACCCAGGGCACGGCGCCGGTGATCTTCGGTGACGACTACGACACCGAGGACGGCACCTGCGTACGGGACTTCATCCACGTCGAGGACATCGCCTCCGCCCATCTGGCCGCGGCGCGTGCGCTGACCGGCCGGGAGCCCGGCAGTGATCTGACGGTCAACATCGGCCGCGGTGAGGGTGTCTCCGTGCGCGAGATGATCGAGCTGATCGGCGAGGTGACCGGTTACGGTGCCGACGCGGCACCGGTGTCGGCCGCCCGCCGGCCCGGTGACCCGGCCCGGGTGGTCGCCGCGGCCGATCGCATCCAGGCGGAACTCGGCTGGTCGGCCCGGTACGACGCGCGCGCGATGGTCGCGTCGGCGTGGGCGGGCTGGTGCGCGCGGCATCCGCAGGCGCGGCGCTGACGGCCGGGCCGTCTCTCTACGATCCGGCGTGCGGGCCCCCGAAAGGACCGGGGGCCGACGCCTTGGGAAGGACGACGAAGACCATGCGGGCCACCTCCGCGCGTGCGAACGGGCAACGGCAGCAGCCGGTGGGCGAGGAAGCACTAGACCTCGCCGACCGGCCGGCGGCCGTGCGGTCGGGGCCGTGGCTCCTCCCCGGACACGACGGCCGGCTCCTCGCGTACGCGCTGGTGGACCAGGCGGTACTCCGCTGGACCGAGCGCCGGCCCGGCGGCCCCGACTGGCTCGGACCGGACGTCCTGCCGGCGAAGGGCCTGTCGCATCTCACGGTCGCCCAGGGCCGTAACCGGTACGCGCATCTCCTGGGCCGCCGGGTGCGTCCCGCGAAGGACGGTTCGCTCACCGTGGACCTGGTCTACGCGATCCAGTACCAGGCGGGCCGCCCCTTGAGCGAGTGGCGGTCGATCGGCAACCCGCACGCCAAGCGTGAACGCACCGCGCTCATGGGAGGCCCGACCGCCGCCGTCAACACCGCGGGCACCCTGTACGTCTTCGTGCCCACGGCGGAGGGCCGGGTCGCCGTCCGGCGGGAGGACACCCAGGGGCGCTGGGAGCCCTGGCTCGATCTCCAGGTGACCGCCGCGGTGGACACTCCGGCGGCCGTCTCGACGTCGACCGGACACGTGGAACTTCTCGCCCCGGCCCGCACCGGCGCTCTGACCTGGCATCAGCCGGAGCCGGGGGCGGTACTGCGGCGCGGGCACGACTTCGGCGTGATCCCGCTGCCCGGATCCGTGACCGGAGCGGAGACCTCTCCCGGCCGGGTCACGTACTTCCTGACCGATGTGCGCGGCGGCATGGTCGCCGTCCGCGCGGGGGAGTGGCCCGTTCCGCTCGGCGGGGACCCGGGCGACGGACGGCACGCGGTGGTGAGCACCACCCTCGACGGCTACCCCTGCACCGTGCTCGCCCACCGGGGCGCCGAGGGGCGCATCATGCTCGGCGTCTGCGTCGCGGAGGACGAGGGCAACGGAGTGTGGTGGACGGACACCGGCACGGCCTGCCTGGGGGATCCTGTCCTCGCGCTCGACGGGCGGGGGCGGGTGGTGGTGCTGGCCGTCGCCGCCGACGGCTCGCTGACCCTGGCCCGCCAGGAGGACGGACCGGGGCTGACACTCAGCACCTGGAGCCGGATATGACCCGGGTCGCCGCGGCACCCGGGGAGAGGGACGTGAGGGTATGACACGCAGGTCCGAGCGCAGAGCGGGCGGCGCCGTCGCCCAGGCGCCGGGAATTCGTCCGCACGTGGTGGCCGTGGTCGTCACGGAACCCGCGGCCGCGGTGCCACTCGTCACGCTCGAAGCGCCCGGCGCCGAGATCGCCGTCGTCTGCCTGCGGGCGGGGGCGAAGGAGGGCCGGGCGGCGCTCGACCGGGCTCTCGCGCAGGCCGCCGAGCGCGGCTGCCGCGTCCTGGGCGCTCCCCGGATCCTGGGGGGCGAGGGCGGCGACTCTGTCGCGGCGCTGCTCGACGAGCTGCGGGAGATCAACCCCGAGCGGCTGCACACCCTGGACCCGGACCCCGTTCATGTCTCGTTCGACGAGACGGGCGGAACGCCGGTGTACGACGAGCCGGCCGGGCACGCCGACATCGCGGCGGACGCGCTCGCCGCGGCACGCGCTCTCCAGTCGGAGACCGGAGAGCCCCTCTACGTCGACTGCCACCGGGCGAAGGCGGACGTACGCCTGGGCGCCGCGTCCTGCCTGCGGCATCCCGCCCCGGTGAACTGGCTGGTGGCGGGCTTCGACGGCCGGCTGACCGCCTTCCTGCCCACCGCCGCCGGGGTGGTGCGCTGGTTCCAGGACCTGCCGGACGGCACGGCCTGGCGCGGCCCCGAACCGGTGGAGGGCCCCGGTCTGCTGCCGGGGCTCACCGTGGTGCGCGATCCGCACGGCTTCCCGCACCTGTTCGCGCTGCGCAGGACGCGGCGCGGCGACGGCGGCGTGGACGTCGAGGTCGTGCACGCCGTGCAGTACCGCACCGGGCAGCCGCTGACGCCGTGGAACTCGCTCGGCGGCCCCAACTCCGGCGACTGGCGCAAGGGGCGCGAAGTCGGTTTCCCGACCGCCGCGTTCGACTCCGCCGGCAATCTCTTCGTCTTCGTACGGAACTTCGGACACAGCATCAGCTACCGCTGTCAGTCGGTGGACGGCGTCTGGACCGCGTGGCAGCACCTCGGGGGCACCCGGGTCGCCGACGACCTCGTCGCGGTGACCACCCCGCACGGCGGGGTCGAGGTCTACGCCCGGGCCCGCGACACGGAGGCCGTGGTCCGCTGGTATCCGGCGCAGGGGGGTGCCTGGACGGAGGACCGCACACCGCCGTTCGCGGCCCGGCCCGGCACCATGTCCCCGGCGCCGGAGCCGGGCAGCATCCACTTCCGCGACCTGCGGACCAACGCACCTTCCGCCTGGCGCCCGGGCGCCCAGGCGCCCTGTCCCCTCGGTGACGCGGAGGGCTCCGGGCCCGTGGCCGCGGCGTCGGGCGTCGAGATGGACGGCTGGGCGTACTCCCTGCTGATTCGGTCGGGTTCCGGCGGCGCCTGCGCGGTCGGCGCCTATCCCGAGGGCAGGCCCGGCACCGGGGTGTGGTGGCAGGACCTCGCGGAGCGGTCGTACGGCATTCCGGCCGCCGCCGTGAGCCGTACCGGGCGGCTGGCCGTCGCGACCAGGGCACCCGGACAGGGGCTGCTCGTCGCGCACCGGCGTGAGCAGGCGGGTTCCCTCGCCTTCGGCGACTGGCAGCCGGCCCGAGGCTGACCCCGGGCGGCCCGAGGCTGATCCGGCGGTCCGAGGCCGACCCCGGGCGGTCCGTGAGAGACCGGTAAGAGGACGGAAAGAGTCCGGTATAGCCGGATAGGAAATGGTTGTACGGGATCGCCTGTGATTAACGTCGCGATCAAGCCGTGGCCTATACACGTTCATTTTTGATGAGGCGTTGTTAAAGTTTGGATCTCTCGTGTGAAGCCCCTGTGAAACCCGGGGTTCACCTGTGAAAGCTCCCTGGGTCGCGACGGCGCAGCCGCAGGGCATTTTGTCCTGTCTTGCGCCTGGTTGAGGAGTTATGACCAAGCTGTCCCTGCGGGCTGTCCAGAAGCTGACCGTCAAGAAGCGGGATGCCTGGTGGACGGTCCTCCTTGTCGATCCCGTCGCCACGCGGATGCTGATCGTCCTCGCGCGTTTCCGGTTCATCACGCCGAACCGCGTCACCTGGGCCGCGCTGTTCGTCGGCCTGGCCGCGGCGGGCTTCTTCCTCAAGGGCGACCCCCAGTCCCTGCTCATCGGCGCGCTGCTCTACCACCTGAGCTTCATCCTCGACTGCATCGACGGAAAGCTGGCGCGGCTCAAGGGCAACGGCACCGTCTTCGGAGGCTGGCTCGACTACGTCTTCGACCGCATCCGCGTCCTGTTCTGCGCCCTCGCGCTGATGGGCGGTCAGTTCCTGCCCACCGACGACGAGCGCTATCTGGTCGCCGCGCTGGTCGTGGTCTTCCTCGACATGCTGCGCTACGTCGACGCGCTCCAGATCTACAAGATGCGCATGTCGATGCGCACGAAGATCGAGAAGATCACCAAAGCGCGTGAGGAGGAGGAGCGCGCCGCGCGCGGAGTCCCGGCCGACGCCGAGGGCGAGCAGGTCGTCTTCATGGAGGACCTGCTGCGGGACAACCCGGGCGCGGCGGCCGAGACCCTCCGCGAGGAGGCCGGCGCGGCGAACGTGGTGGACCTGCACGAGCAGTTCCGCGACCAGTTCCCCTGGTACACGCGCGTCCGCCGGGCGATGCTGCGCACCCGGATCCGGCCCCACCTCATCAGCGGCATCGAGTTCCAGATGTTCATCTTCATCGTGGGGCCGCTGATCGGTCAGATCCTGTGGACCACCGTGGTCTCCGCGGCCCTCGTGATGCTCTTCGAGCTCGTCATCATGTACAAGTTCTGGCTCTCCACCCGCGACTTCACCCGCGTCATGGAGGAGCTGAGTCCCGCCCCGGCCACCGTCGGGACCATCGCCCCGCATCTGCACCGGGGCCGCCACCGCCGTGCCGCGCAGGAGGCCCTGCTGGCCGACGAGCGGTACCGCGCACCGGAGGCCGAGGACGATCCCGGCTTCTGGCCCTACCCGCAGCCGAACGTCACCCCCCACGGGCACGACCTTCCGCAGCAGCACGACGGACTCCCCCATGTTCCCCGCCAGCACGCCGGCGCCGGGCCGCTCCCGCAGTACGGGACAGCCCAGTCCGGCGAGCGGCGCGGGGCACCGGGGGCGTGGGAGAACTCGAGATGAGACAGGTGCAGGACGGCGACAACTCCTGGGTGACGGTGGTCATCCCCGCGTACAACGCGGCGACCACCATCGGCAAGGCGCTCCAGTCGGCCGTGAACCAGACCTACGAGCTGGTCGAGGTGATCGTCGTCGACGACGCGTCGACCGACGGCACCATCGAAGTGGTCACCAACTTCGCCGGAAACAACCCGCGTGTGCGGGTGCTCCGTAGGAAGGAGAACAGCGGAGGCGTCGGGGCTCCCCGCAACTGGGGCATCGCACAGGCCGCAGGGCGCTGGGTGATGTTCCTGGACGCCGATGACGAACTGCCGCCCCGCGCCTGCGAGCGGCTCGTCGCGAGCGCGCTGGAGACCGGCAGCGACATCACCGCGGGCAAGGCGGTGCGGATCAACCGGACCACCGGCGAGTCCGAGCCCTGGGCCCCCGAGGTCTACGCGATGAGCCGCACCGTGTCCGACCTGGAGGAGTTCCCGCTCCTGCTCTCCGACCCCATCGCCGCCGCGAAGCTCTACAACGTCGAGTTCCTGCGCACGGCCGGAGTCTGGTTCCCCGAGGGCGTCTTCTACGAGGACACGTACTTCTCCACCGTCGCGGGCTGCCTCGCCAGGGGCATCACGGTCATCACCGAGCCCGTCTACCGGTGGATGTGGGAGTCGGACGGCGCGTCGATCACCGGCCGCACCGGCGAGCTGCGCAGCATCAGGGACCGCATCGCGGTGCACCGCGCCACGGACGCGTTCCTCCTCGAGCGGGGTCTGTGGTCGCTCAAGGTCCGCAAGGACTCCAAGTTCCTCTCGCACGACCTGCGGCTGTACATGCGGGCCCTCGCGGAGGGCGATGCCGCCTTCGAGCAGGGCTTCGCGGCGACGGTCAGCGCCTATCTGTTCTCCGTCAGCGACGAGGCGTTCGAGCTGTGCGGCCCCGTCGACCGGGTGCGGGCCTACTTCCTGATGTACCAGGAGACGGAAGCCGCCCTGACCACCCTGGACTACGCGCAGCGCAAGAGCGTCTTCTCCTCCTACCTCGTGGAGGAGGACGGCCGCGTCTACTGGTCCGGGGACCATCTCCACCTGCCGGACGCCCGCCGTCTGCTCGACGTCACCGAACTGGGCCTGGCCGCGGCACCCGTGTCCCAGGTACCGCTCTTCGCCCAGCTCAACAGCTGGCAGGTGGAGGGCACGAAACTCACCTTCGACGGCGAACTCGTCAACCGCTTCGGCCGGATCACCGCCGACGACACCATCAGTCTGTCCCTGGCCGTACGGAACCGGCACACCAAGCGGGACGTCGTCGTCCCGATCCCCAAGGTCTCCGTCGACGAGCGCTTCGTGACCTTCGAGGGCAGCGCGGACCTGGTCCGCGTGCTCGGCGACGACCTCTCCGAGGCCACCGTGTGGAACGTCTCGGTCGTCGTCGAGTGGAATCGCAGCCGGTCGCGCTCCGCGCTGAACGTGCGCGACATCGACCTCGACGGTCTGCACTTCACCCGGGAGGACGAGGAGTTCGAGGGATACCGCACCGTCAGCGGCAACCTCGCCTTCCGTTCCGCGACCGCGAGCCGGCGCACCTTCGAGGCCGAGCAGAGCGACCCGAACGCACCGTGGATGTGGTGGCGCGACCGCATCCATCCGCCGATCCGTCAGCTCACCCACCGCTTCGAGCTCGCGGTGGTCGTCCCGTGCTACAACGTGGCCAAGTACCTGGACGACTGCCTCGCCTCCATCGCGGCCCAGCGCGGCTTCGCCGCCACCCAGGTCATCCTGGTCGACGACGGCGCCACCGACGAGACGCCGCGCATGCTGGACCACTTCGCCCGCTTCTACGCCAACGTCACCGTCGTGCACCAGCGCAACGGCGGCCTGGGCAACGCGCGTAACACGGGCCTCGACCAGGTCAGCGCCCCCTACGTCACCTTCCTCGACTCGGACGACATCCTCGGCGAGGACGCCCTCGCCGCGATGCTCGAAGCCGCCCGCCGCGACGGCTCCGAGGTCGTCATGGGCGACCTCGTCAACTTCCCGGACCGGCCCTACGGCCCGTGGAAGGAGTACTTCGGCGACGGCGACCGGGTCTTCCACGACTTCGCCGACGCCCCCGACATGATCTTCAGCGGGTCGGCCTGCAACAAGCTGTTCAGTACCAGGCTGCTGCGCCGCCTGGGCCTGCGGTTCGGCGAGGGCGTGCACTTCGAGGACGCCTGGCTCACGCTGCCCGCGATGCTCCGCGCGAACTCGCTCAGCCTCGTCGACCGTCCCGTCTACTACTACCGCGGACGCCCCGACGGCTCCTCCATCATGGACTCCCTGTGGAGCAAGCCGGCCAACTACGTGGACCACCTGCGGCTCAACCACTTCCTCCTGAACTACAGCGCCGAGGAACGCCCCGAGATCCGCCGCATGTTCCACCGGTACGCCACCCGCACGTACAAGGGCTTCCTGTGCAACGCGCGCAACGTCATGGGCCGTACGCAGCTGGCCGAGATGTTCGCCGACCTCCACCGGCACTACGCGCAGATTCCCGACGACGTGATCGTCGAGTTCGTCACCAGCCCGGCCCAGCAGCTCGACCACTACGCCGCCAAGAGCGGGAACTTCGAACTGTTCTGCGACCCCGAGCCGGCCCTGGCCGCGGCGCCCCTCCGTTTGGAGCTGGACGACGACGGGTTCTACCGGACCTTCGCCGGAGGAGTCCGCCCGAGCACCACCGCCCGCGTCAAGGACCCCAATGTCGTGGTGGAGAGCGTCCGCGCCCGCGACGACGTGCTGGTCGTCGAAGGCTGCATGGCCTTTCCCGGAGTCGACCTGAGCGGCCCGATGGACAACCGTCTCGAGCTGGTCTACCAGACCCGCCACAGCAAGGTCACCGTGCCGCTCACCCAGGTGTACCGGCGCGACCTGTGGAACGCCCGCAACGGCCGCGACCTGTACGCGGGCTGGCACGCGGAGCTGCCCGCCGAGGTGCTCGCGGACAGCGGCTTCGGCGTCGGCGACCTGCGCCTGCGCGTGCACCTCGCCGACGGCAGCCGCCACCGCAACGTCGTGATGAAGGCACGCCTCGCGCTGCACCGGCTCAAGGGGCCGGGCCGGGTCGGCCCCTACCGCTACATGCTGACGATCGCCGCGCAGGACGCCCTGCACCTGCGGCTCGTCGCCTCCGGCCCGGCGGCCCGGGTCCGGCACGCGCTGTGGCGGGCCGGGCGAGAGCTGCGCATCCTCAAGACGCGCAACCCCGGCTGGCGCATGCGGTTCGCCTACTGGCTGACCTACCCGTTCCTGAACTCCAAGGAGATCTGGCTCATCGGGGAGCGCTCCGACACGGCCCAGGACAACTCGTACCATTTCTTCAAGTGGATCCGGCAGAACCGCAAGCGCCGCAAGGCGTACTACGTGATCGACGGCGCGTCCGCCGACCGCGCCAAGGTCGCGCCGTACGGGCGGGTGCTCACGCTCGGCAGCTTCAAGCACCGCGTGTACCTGCTGCACGCGACCAAGCTCATCGGGTCGTACGATTCCGAGTCGTATCTCGTCCCCGAGGGCTACAAGAAGGCGCTCTTCCTGCATCGCTTCGGCGAACTGGTCAAGTACCAGCGGGTGTTCCTTCAGCACGGCGTCACCTACAACGATGTGACGACCGGTGCCGACCAGCGCATCGCCAGCTACGACCTGCTGGTGACGGCGGGCCGGCAGGAGCGCGACTTCATGGCGCTGGAAGCCGGGTACGGCGACCGGGCCAAGCCCGTGGGCTTCCCCCGCTTCGACGCCCTCCAGCGTGAACCGAGGGACAAGCCGCGCATCCTGCTCATGCCGACCTGGCGGCAGTGGATCGTCACCGCCTCCTACAAGAAGTCGGCCGGCCCGGCGAAGACCAACTTCACCCAGTCCGAGTACTACCGCTTCTACCGGTCACTGCTCTCCGACCCCCGGCTGGGCCGGGCGCTCGACCACTTCGGTGTGGACCTGGAGTTCTTCCCGCACTACGAGATCCGGCCTTACCTGCACAACTTCAAGTTCTCCTCGCCGTCCATCGAGGTCGCCGACCCGCACACGCGCAACGTCCAGCAGGCCATGAAGGAATGCTCGCTGATGGTCACCGACTACTCCTCGGTGTTCTTCGACGTGGCCTACATGGGAATCCCGCTCGTCTACGTCCCCTTCGACGAGGAGGACTTCTACGGGCGGCACTACAAGCGCGGCTACTTCAACCTCTCCGAGGACGGCTTCGGCCCGGTCTGCCGGACCGTCGACCAGGCCGTCGACGAGATCATCGAGGTCGTCCGCCGCGGTTTCACCGTCGAACCGGCCTACCGCGCGCGCGTCGAGGACTTCTTCGTGCACCGCGGGGGAGGCAACTGCCAGCGGGTCTACGAGGCCATCGACGCCATGGGCGACGCGAGCGCGGCGCAGCTGGCACCCCCGGCACCCGTGGGCGCGCTCATGCCCGGCCGGTCCCGGTCGCCCGAGGGGGCGGGGCGGCACGGCTGGGTCGACGCGGCCTGACACCGGCCCCGGCGACCGGGCCCTTATGCCCCGTCGCCCGGAACAAGCAGAGAGGACCCCCGCCGTGGCGGGGGCCCTCTTCGTGTACGAGGCGGTGTTACGCGGGAACCGAAGCCACCCCGGCCTCGAGGAACCGCTTGCCGTTCGCCCGCTCGCTGACGCCCTCACGGTCCAGGTACGGCGTGATGCCGCCCAGGTGGAAGGGCCAGCCCGCGCCGGTGATCAGGCACAGGTCGATGTCCTGGGCCTCGGCGACGACGCCCTCGTCGAGCATCAGACCGATCTCCTGGGCCACCGCGTCCAGGACGCGGTCGCGGACCTGCTCCTCGGTGAGGACGACATCGCCCTGCTTGAGGAGCGCGGCGACCTCGGGGTCCAGCTCCGGCTTCCCGGAGTCGTACACGTAGAAGCCGCGCTTGCCCGCCTTGACGACGGCCGCGAGGTTCGGGGAGACCGTGAAGCGGTCCGGGAAGGCCCGGTTGAGGGTCTCCGAGACGTGCAGACCGATCGCCGGGCCGACCAGCTCCAGCAGGACGAGCGGGGACATCGGCAGGCCCAGGGGCTCCACCGCCTTCTCCGCGACCTCGACCGGCGTGCCCTCGTCGATGACGTTCTGGATCTCGCCCATGAAGCGGGTGAGGATGCGGTTGACGACGAACGCCGGGGCGTCCTTCACCAGCACCGCGGTCTTCTTCAGCTTCTTGGCGACACCGAAGGCCGTGGCCAGGGAGGCGTCGTCCGTCTGCTCGCCGCGGACGATCTCCAGGAGCGGGAGGATCGCGACCGGGTTGAAGAAGTGGAAGCCCACGACCCGCTCGGGGTGCTTCAGCTTCGACGCCATCTCGGTGACCGAGAGGGACGAGGTGTTGGTGGCGAAGATCGCGTGCGCCGGGGCGACCGCCTCGACCTCCGCGAACACCTGCTGCTTGACGCCGATCTCCTCGAAGACGGCCTCGATGACGAAGTCCGCGTCGGAGAAGCCCTCGGCCTTGTCCAGCACACCGGAGACCAGCGCCTTGAGGCGGTTGGCCTTGTCCTGGTTGACGCGGCCCTTGAGCAGCAGCTTGTCGATCTCGGCGTGGACGTAGCCCACACCCTTGTCGACGCGCTCCTGGTCGATGTCCGTCAGGACGACGGGCACTTCGAGGCGGCGCAGGAACAGCAGCGCCAGCTGCGAGGCCATCAGGCCCGCGCCCACGACGCCGACCTTGGTGACCGGACGGGCGAGCGACTTGTCCGGCGCACCCGCCGGGCGCTTGCCGCGCTTCTGGACCAGGTTGAAGGCGTAGATGCCGGAGCGCAGTTCGCCACCCATGATGAGGTCGGCGAGGGCCTGGTTCTCGGCGTCGAAGCCCTGCTGGAGGTCGCCGTTCTTGGCGGCGGCGATGATGTCCAGCGCGCGGTAGGCGGCCGGGGCCGCACCGTGCACCTTGCTGTCGGCGATGAAGCGGCCCTTGGCGACGGCCTGGTCCCAGGCCTCGCCGCGGTCGATCTCCGGACGCTCCACGGCGATCTCGCCCTTGAGGACGGCCGTCGTCCAGAGCAGCGACTGCTCCAGGAAGTCCGCGCCCTCGAAGATCGCGTCGGCGATGCCGAGGTCGTAGACCTGCTCGCCCTTGAGCTGCTTGTTCTGGTTGAGCGAGTTCTCGATGATCACCGAGACGGCCTTGTCCGCGCCGATCAGGTTCGGCAGGATCGTGCAGCCGCCCCAGCCGGGGACCAGACCGAGGAAGACCTCGGGGAGCGAGAACGCCGGCAGCGCCGCCGAGACCGTGCGGTACTGGCAGTGCAGACCGACCTCGACACCGCCGCCCATCGCGGCACCGTTGTAGTACGCGAAGGTCGGAACCGCTATGCCCGCGAGGCGCTTGAAGACCTCGTGGCCGCCCTTGCCGATGGCGAGCGCGTCGTCGTGGTTCTTCAGGAGCTCGACGCCCTTGAGGTCCGCGCCGACCGCGAAGATGAACGGCTTGCCGGTGATGCCGACACCGACGATCTCGCCGGCCGCGGCCTCCTTCTCGACCTGGTCGATGGCGGTGTTGAGGTTCGCCAGCGACGCCGGGCCGAAGGTGGTCGGCTTGGTGTGGTCGAAGCCGTTGTCCAGCGTGATGAGCGCGAAGCGCCCGGCGCCGGAGGGCAGGTCGAGGTGACGTACGTGCGCGGACGTCACGACCTCGTCGGGGAACAGCGCGGCCGCACCCTTCAGGAGTTCAGTGGTGCTCACTTGTCGCCTCCGGCGTCCTTGTGGTGCGGGTTCTCCCAGATCACCGTGGCGCCCATGCCGAAGCCGACGCACATGGTGGTGAGGCCGTAACGGACCTCCGGCTGCTCCTCGAACTGGCGGGCCAGCTGCGTCATCAGACGCACGCCGGAGGAGGCCAGCGGGTGACCGAACGCGATGGCGCCGCCGTACTGGTTGACGCGCGCGTCGTCGTCGGCGATGCCGTAGTGGTCGAGGAAGGCGAGCACCTGGACGGCGAAGGCCTCGTTGACCTCGAAGAGGTTGATGTCCTCGATCGACAGGCCGGCCTTGGCGAGGGCCTTCTCGGTCGCCGGGATCGGGCCGTAGCCCATGACCTCCGGCTCGACGCCCGCGAAGGCGTAGGAGACCAGGCGCATCTTGACCGGGAGGTTGTGCTCGCGGGCGAAGTCCTCGGACGCGATGATCGAGGCGGTCGCACCGTCGTTCAGACCGGCCGCGTTACCGGCGGTGACCCGGCCGTGGACGCGGAAGGGGGTCTTGAGGCCGGCCAGGTTCTCCAGCGTCGTACCCGGGCGCATCGGCTCGTCGGCGGTGACCAGGCCCCAGCCGGTCTCACCGACCTCCGCGTTGGTGTTGCGCACCGAGACCGGCACCAGATCCTGCTGGATCTTGCCGTTGGCGTACGCCTTGGCGGCCTTCTCCTGCGAGCGCACGGCGTACTCGTCGGCGCGCTGCTTGGTGATGTGCGGGTAGCGGTCGTGCAGGTTCTCGGCGGTCATGCCCATGAAGAGGGCGGACTCGTCGACCAGCTTCTCGCTGACGAACCGCGGGTTCGGGTCCACGCCCTCGCCCATCGGGTGACGGCCCATGTGCTCGACACCACCGGCGATGACGGCGTCGTACGCACCGAAGGCGATGGAGCCCGCCGTGGCGGTGACGGCGGTCAGCGCGCCCGCGCACATGCGGTCGATGGAGTAGCCGGGGACCGACTGGGGGAGCCCGGCCAGGATGCCGGCCGTGCGGCCGAGGGTCAGACCCTGGTCGCCGATCTGGGTGGTCGCGGCGATGGCGACCTCGTCGATCTTCTTCGGGTCGAGACCCGGGTTGCGGCGCAGCAGCTCCCGGATCGCCTTCACGACGAGGTCGTCGGCGCGGGTCTCGTGGTAAATGCCCTTCGGGCCCGCCTTGCCGAACGGGGTGCGGACGCCGTCGACGAAGACGACATCCCTGACGGTACGAGGCACGATGGCTCTCCTCCAGGGTGCGGGGTGGCACTGCTGCGCGGCGCACGCGACTGAGCGCGCGCTCACCTCTCCATGCTACTTGTGAGTAACCATGCTGCCCAGCCCCGGAGGCGGGAGCGGTGAAGGTCACATCCGCGGGGGTGCCGTGGACCCTCCCGGGGCCAGGACGGGAGTGGGCACCGGAGGCGAGCCCGACCCCTCACCCCGTGATCACCTCGAACGACGTACCCGCCGCGTCCGCACAGAACGCGCCACCCGTGGTCGTGACGCTTTCACCGTCTGCGACGACTTCTGCCCGCCTTTCCGCTACGCGCCGACCGAGGATCTTGGCGTGATCTCGACGTCGCTGTTCCGCTTCAGGGGGCCGTTCGGCGCGCACTGGGGGACGATCTCGGCCGGTGCGGTGCTCGTCGTCCTGCCGACCTTGATCGTCTTCCTGTTCCTCCAGCGGTTCATCCGCAACGGGTTCACGCGGGCCGTGACGAAGTGAGCCTCAGGCCTTGGGGGGTGCGGCGAGGGCCGTCACCAGTACCGGCGTGACCTGCTCGATCTGCCAGGGCCGGGCCCCGTGGGCGGCGAGTGCGGCCGCCACCGAGTCGGCGTCCGCGAGCTTCGGCGGCTCCCAGCACACACGGCGCACGGTGTCCGGCGTGATCAGGTTCTCCTGCGGCATGTTCAGCCGCTCGGCGAGCGCCGACACCGCGGCGCGGGCCGCGGAGAGCCGGGCGGCGGCGGCCGGATCCTTGTCCGCCCAGGCGCGCGGCGGCGGAGGGCCGGTCACCGGCTGTCCGGGCTGCGGCAGCTCGGCGTCCGGCAGTGCCCTGGCCCGGTCGACGGCGGTCTGCCACTGCTCCAGCTGCCGGCGGCCCATGCGGTGCCCGAAGCCGTTCAGCGCGGCCAGGGCGTGTGTGTTCGCGGGCAGGGCGAGCGCCGCCTCGACGATCGCCGTGTCCCCGAGCACCTTGCCCGGCGAGACGTCCCGGCGCTGCGCGATCCGGTCCCGGGTCTCCCACAGCTCCCGTACGACCGCCATCTGCCGGCGCCGGCGCACCTTGTGCATGCCGGACGTACGGCGCCAGGGGTCCTTGCGCGGCTCCGGCGGCGGCGCCGAGGCGATCGCGTCGAACTCCTGCTGGGCCCACTCCAGCTTGCCCTGCCGGTCCAGCTCCTTCTCCAGGGCGTCGCGCAGGTCGACGAGCAGCTCGACGTCGAGGGCGGCGTAGCGCAGCCACGGCTCGGGCAGCGGCCGGGTCGACCAGTCGACGGCGGAATGCCCCTTCTCCAGTACGAAGCCGAGGACGCTCTCGACCATCGCGCCCAGGCCGACCCGCGGGAACCCGGCGAGCCGCCCGGCCAGCTCGGTGTCGAAGAGCCGCGTCGGCACCATGCCTATCTCGCGCAGACACGGCAGGTCCTGGGTGGCGGCGTGCAGCACCCACTCGACGCCGGAGATCGCCTCGCCGAGGCCCGAGAGATCGGGACAGGCCACGGGGTCGATCAGCGCCGTGCCGGCGCCCTCGCGGCGCAGCTGCACCAGATAGGCGCGCTGGCCGTATCGGTACCCGGACGCACGTTCGGCGTCCACGGCCACGGGGCCGCTGCCGGCGGCGAAGGCGGCGATCACCTCGGCGAGCGAGGCGTCGTCGGCAATCACGGGCGGAATGCCCTCGCGGGGCTCGAGCAACGGGGTCGGCGCCGTTTCGACGTCGTCCGGAGGGGCGCCTCCGGTGGTTCGCAGTGAGCTGTCTGCTGCGGTCTCTTGGGCGTCGGTCACCTGTCAAGGGTATCTGTGTATGGACAACGCCCGCCGACGGAACGTTCCGTCGACGGGCGTCTGGGGGTCGTAAACCAGTCACGTGTCACACGTGTCAGTGAATGTGGTCGGTGCATGTGGTCGGTGCAGCGCGTCGGCGGATGCGATCGGCGGTGTGATCGGCGGATGCGGTCAATGGGAGTGGTCAGGGGGTGTGGTCAGTGGGTGCCGTCAAGGGGTGCGGTCAGTGGATGATCCCGGTCCGCAGGGCCACCGCCACCATTCCGGCGCGGTCGCCCGTGCCGAGCTTGCGGGCGATGCGGGCGAGGTGGCTCTTGACGGTCAGTGCGGACAGGCCCATCGAGACGCCGATGGCCTTGTTCGACTGGCCCTCGGCGACGAGGCGCAGCACCTCCACCTCGCGTCCGGACAGTTCGCGGTAGCCGCCCGGGTGGCTCGGGGCACCCGGGGGGCGGCGGTGCATACGGGCGGCGGCGGAGCCGATGGGGGCGGCGCCGGGCCGGGTGGGCAGTCCCAGATTCGTCCGCGTGCCGGTGACGACGTAGCCCTTCACTCCGCCCGCGAGGGCGTTGCGGACGGCGCCGATGTCGTCGGCGGCGGAAAGAGCGAGGCCGTTGGGCCAGCCGGCGGCTCTGGTCTCTGACAGCAGGGTGAGGCCGGAACCATCCGGCAGGTGGACGTCGGCGACGCAGATGTCACGCGGGTTGCCGATACGGGGACGGGCCTCCGCGACGGACGACGCCTCGATGACGTCGCGCACTCCGAGCGCCCAGAGGTGGCGGGTGACGGTGGAGCGGACCCGTGGGTCGGCCACGACCACCATGGCGGTCGGCTTGTTCGGGCGGTAGGCGACCAGGCTTGCGGGCTGCTCGAGGAGAACGGACACCAGGCCTCCTGGGGTGCGGGGACGGGGCCGGCTCTGGGGATGAAGCCGGGACGAACCGTGCTTTCAAGGTCACAGAGGTCTTCGGCATCAAACCCGTGGTCCTTTAGAGAATGATCACGATTTGGTGAGTAACAATATGGGCAATTCGGACGCGCGAGCGATCACCCGAAGATCGAATCGGTTCGCTCCGCGTCATAACGGGTCAGAAAGTGGTCGTATCGACAAAAGGTCAGCGAGAGGGCCGCGACCGTGGGACAAGCGGCGGGGACCGGTGCGCACGAAGGGGCGGCTCCCGCTTTCGCGGGGCCGCCCCTCGGGGTCGTCGGGTCAGCGGGACTGCGGCCCCCGCCGCTGCGGCAGCGTCACCACGGAGGCGTCGGCGCCCGGGCCCGTCGGCGGCAGGCCCGCGATCTGGCACAGGAGATCGCACCAGGAGGCGAGGTGGGCGGCCGTGTCCGGGACGCCGCCCAGGCCCTCGCGCGGGGTCCAGGAGGCGCGGATCTCGATCTGGGACGCGGCCGGCCGCTCGCCGAGGCCGCCGAAGTAGTGCGAACTGGCGCGGGTGACCGTCCCGCTCGGTTCGCCGTACGACAGCCCGCGGGCCTCCAGCGCGCCGGTGAGCCAGGACCAGCACACCTCCGGCAGCAGCGGGTCCGCGACCATCTCCGGCTCCAGCTCCGCGCGGACCAGCGTGACCAGCCGGAACGTGCCCTGCCAGGCGTCGTGTCCGGCCGGGTCGTGCAGCAGGACGAGCCGGCCGTCGGCCAGGTCCTCGTCGTCCTCGACGACGGCGGCCTCCAGCGCGTACGCGTACGGGGCGAGCCGCTGGGGCGGCCGCGTCGGGTCGATCTCGATCTCCGGCCGCAGTCGTGCGGCCCTCAGTGCCTCGACAGAGGCGCGGAAGGGCAGCGGAGCCGTCTCCGTCCCATCCCGGTCCCCCTCCTTCGCGTCGTCCATTCCGCCAGCGCCGTCCGACAGTCGTCCCTGAGCCGCAGCCATGCGGGGAAGATTAAGGGGAAGGAAGCGCTCGTGCAGGGAGGGACACCCGTGCGAAGGGCCACTGTCCGGATCGCGCTGTGCGAATGTGCGCCCCCCGCCCCCTTCGCCCCCGCCCCCTTCACCCCCCGCCCCCTTTCGGGGCCCGGGCCCGGGCGGGGCTGTCGGTGGGGCGTGCGAGACTTTCCGTCGTGAGTGCCAACGACCGCCCCGCGACGGGCCAGCCGACAGCCACGTACGAGTCCGCCTTCCTCAAGGCGTGCAGGCGCGAGCCCGTGCCGCACACGCCGGTGTGGTTCATGCGGCAGGCCGGGCGCTCGCTGCCGGAGTACCTCAAGGTGCGCGAGGGCATCCCCATGCTCGAGTCGTGCATGCGCCCCGAGCTGGTCGCCGAGATCACACTCCAGCCGGTCCGCCGGCACAACGTGGACGCGGCGATCTACTTCAGCGACATCGTCGTACCGCTCAAGGCCATCGGCATCGACCTCGACATCAAGCCGGGCGTCGGCCCGGTCGTCGAGAAGCCGATCCGCACCCGCGCCGACCTGGCCCAGCTGCGCGACCTGACCCCCGAGGACGTCTCGTACGTCACCGAGGCGATCAAGCTGCTGACGGCCGAGCTCGGCGAGACCCCGCTCATCGGTTTCGCGGGCGCGCCCTTCACCCTCGCGAGCTATCTCGTGGAGGGCGGCCCGTCCAAGAACCACGAGCACACCAAGGCGCTCATGTACGGCGACCCGCAGCTGTGGGCCGACCTCCTCGACCGTCTCGCCGAGATCACCTCGGCCTTCCTCAAGGTCCAGATCGAGGCGGGCGCCTCCGCCGTCCAGCTCTTCGACTCCTGGGTCGGCGCGCTCGCCCCCGCCGACTACCGCCGCTCGGTGATGCCCGCCTCCACCAAGGTCTTCCAGGCCGTCGAGTCGTACGGCGTGCCCCGTATCCACTTCGGTGTCGGCACCGGTGAGCTGCTCGGCCTCATGGGCGAGGCGGGCGCGGACGTCGTCGGCGTCGACTGGCGCGTCCCGCTCGACGAGGCCGCCCGCCGCGTCGGCACCGGGAAGGCGCTCCAGGGCAACCTCGACCCGGCGGTCCTGTTCTCCACGACGGAGGCGGTGGAGACCAAGACCCGCGAGGTGCTTGATGCGGCCGCCGGTCTCGAGGGCCATGTCTTCAACCTCGGCCACGGCGTCCCGCCGACCACCGACCCGGACGCGCTGACCCGCCTCGTGGAGTACGTCCACACGCAGACCGCCCGCTGACCGGCCGAGGTCACCAGGTGTGCCGCGCCTGCCTGCCCCACAGCAGGCTGCGCGGCGCCGGTGGCGGCGGTGTGCCCGGGCGCAGTGGCCAGGCGAGCAGCATGCCGGCGAGGAAGCCGACCACATGCGCCGCGTACGCCACCGTCCCCGCCGTGGAGACCGCGCCGCCCGACGAGTAGACCGCCTGGAGCGCGAACCAGAAGCCCAGCACGATCCACGCGGGCAGCCGCAGCGGCAGGAACACCAGGAACGGGACGAGGACCCACACTCTGGCCTTCGGGTAGAGCACCAGATACGCGCCCAGGACACCGGCGATGGCCCCGGAGGCGCCGATCAGCGGGTCCCCGGAGTCGTCGTTGAGGAGTGCGAAGCCGTACCCCGCCACGTAGCCGCAGGCCACGTAGAACAGCGTGAAGCGCACATGCCCCATGCGGTCCTCGATGTTGTTGCCGAAGATCAGCAGGAAGAGCATGTTGCCCAGCAGGTGCAGCCAGCTGCCGTGCAGGAACATCGCCGTCAGGACCGACAGCGGGGGCGACTTGTCGTAGTCCGGCGGCGCGGCCACACAGCCGGGGCCCTGCGGGCCGATGCCCACCTCGCCCGTCGGCACGAGCCGCGGCATCTGGTGGTGGATCAACTCCTGTGGCACGGCCGCGTAGCGTTCCAGGAACGCCTGGAGATGACACAGCTGCGACACCCCGCTGTCTCCCGTCACCGATCCCGCTATGCCGGGGGTGAAGAGGAAGACGGCGAAGTTGATCGCGATCAGCGCATACGTCACATAGGGCGTGCGCTGTACCGGGTTCACGTCATGGACGGGAATGACCACAAGAAAGTAGTGCCCTGGATGAGCCCGGCGAACCGGTGAACGCGACCGGACGGTCGTACGTATGTCTCCTCAACCGCCCGCGATGCCGGCAACTACGTGAGGAACAGGCGATGAACGAGCGAGTTACTCCTCCGATACACGCCCTGCCCGACGGGGAGGCGGAGGTCGCCCTGGTGCTGCATCTGCCCTGGGAGGATGTCGCCCTGCTCGGCCAGGAGGCCGGCCGGCTCGCCGCCAAGATGCAGCGCCCGGTGACCATCGACGAGGCCGTCAGCCATCGGCTGCGCTCCAACCGCCCTGCCTCCCATGCGAAGCCGGCGGGGGCGCAGCCGCCCGCCGTGCCGTCCACCGCGTCCGTGTCCGCACTGTCGCCGCGGCCGCCGGCCGAACAGGCTCGGCAGGCCATCGAGCGGATCAACGGGACGGCCGGTCAGCACGAGTCGGCATAGCGGGGGCCGCCGAGCCGCGTGATGTCGCGGGTCCGCGCCCCTCTCGGGGCGCGTGCCTCACACACCGTTGGCGCGTACCGCCGCCACCGCCTTTCGCGCCGCCACCAGGATCGGGTCCCACACCGGTGAGAACGGCGGCGCGTAGCCGAGGTCGAGGGCCGTCATCTGTTCCACCGTCATGCCCGCGGTGAGCGCCACCGCGGCGATGTCCACGCGCTTGCCCGCGCCTTCGCCGCCGACGATCTGCACACCGAGCAGCCGCCCCGTGCGGCGTTCGGCGAGCATCTTCACCGTCATCGGATCGGCGCCCGGGTAGTAGCCCGCGCGGCTCGTCGACTCGACGGTGACCGCCTCGAACTGGAGCCCCGCCCGCCGCGCGTCCTTCTCGCGCAGCCCGGTGCGGGCGATCTCCAGGTCGCAGACCTTGCTGACCGCCGTACCGACGACACCGGGGAACGTGGCGTACCCGCCGCCCACGTTGGCGCCGATGACCTGCCCGTGCTTGTTGGCGTGCGTGCCCAGGGGGATGTGCCGTTCGCTCCCGGAGACCAGGTCGAGGACCTCGACGCAGTCGCCGCCCGCCCAGATGTTCTCGTGGCCGCGCACCCGCATCGCGAGGTCGGTCAGCAGCCCGTGGTGCTCGCCCAGCGGCAGCCCGGCGGCCTGCGCGAGCGTCGTTTCGGGGCGTACGCCGATGCCCAGGACCACCACGTCCGCCGGGTACTCGGCGTCCTCCGTGGCGACCGCGCGGACCCGTCCGTCGTCTCCCGTCGGCAGCCCGGTGACCTCGGCGTCGTTCACCATGGTGATGCCCAGGCCCTCCATGGCCTTGTGCACCAGGCGGCCCATGTCGGGGTCGAGGGTGGCCATCGGCTCCTTGCTGCGGTTGACGACGGTCACCTCGTAGCCGCGGTTGATGAGCGCCTCGGCCATCTCCACGCCGATGTACCCGGCGCCGACGACCACGGCCCGACGGCCCCGGGTGGCGGCCAGCGTGTCGAGCAGGGCCTGGCCGTCGTCCAGGGTCTGCACCCCGTGCACCCCGGGCGCGTCGACGCCGGGCAGCTCCGGGCGGACCGGCCGGGCGCCGGTCGCGATCACGAGTTTGTCGTACGACGTCCACGACTCGGCCCCGGACGCCAGGTCCCGGGAGCGCACGCGGGCGCCCTCGGCGTCGATCTCCGTGACCTCCGTACGGATCCGCAGGCCGATGCCGCGGGCCCGGTGCTCCTCGGGGGTGCGCGCGATCAGCTGATCCCGTTCGGCGACGTCGCCGCCCACCCAGTACGGGATCCCGCACGCCGAGTAGGAGGTGAAGTGGCCGCGCTCGAACGCCACGATCTCCAGCTCGGCGGGGCCCTTGAGGCGACGTGCCTGCGACGCGGCGGACATGCCCGCCGCGTCGCCGCCGATCACGACCAGGCGCTCTTTCGTACGGCTCGTACGGCTCATGCTCATACGAACACGCTACGGGGCCGGGGCCGGGGCCGGTCAGTGCTCTTCCCGTCCCTCCGCGGGCCGCTGCGCGGGCGCCGGCGAGGGCGCGGGGAAGCCGGGAACCGCACCCGGTGCGGCGGTCGTCGCCGGGGCCGGACGGCGCGGCAGCCGGGGCCGTACGAGCCGCACCCACACGAACACCACCAGCGCCGCGACCGCCGCGAACGGGAGCACCGCGCCGAACGCCAGGGCGATCCAGCGCAGCAGCGTGACGAAGACGTGCCAGCCGCCCGCGAGCGCGTCCAGGAAGCCCGGGTCCTCGTCCTTGGCCGCCGCCTTCTTCACCGGGGTCTCGGACAGGGAGAGCGTGATGGTGGCCAGGCTGGTGCGGTCCTTCAGGGACGCCTGCTGGGCCAGCAGGGCCTCCAGGTCGGCCTCACGGCTGCTCAACTCCCCCTCCAGGCTGACCACATCGCTGAGCTTGGTCGCCTTGTCCATCAGCTCGCGGACCCGGGCGACACTGGCGCGCTGCGACTTGATGCGGCTCTCCACGTCGACGACCTGGTCGGTGACGTCCTCCGCCTTACGGGAGCGGTCGATGAGCTTGCCCGTGCCCTCCAGGTCACCGAGCACCTGGTCGTACTTCTCGCTGGGCACACGCAGGACGACACGGGTGCGCTCGTGGCCCCGCGCGTCCCGGCTGGTGCTCTCGTTGCCGATGAAGCCGCCCGCCGTCTCGACGGTCGTACGCGCGTCGTCGAGGGCCTTGGGCACATCCTTGACCTGCACCGTCAGAGAGGCGGTGCGGATGATGGCGCTCGCGGTGAGCTTGGGCGCGCCGGAGGCCTTGGCGCCGCTCGCCGAGCCGCTGTCGGCCGCGCCTTTTTGGGCGCCCGGAGCGGCGGCCTTCGCGTCCGAGCTGCTGCCGCCGCCGTCGTCGGCGGCGCTGCACCCCGCGAGCGCGAGAGCGGAGGTCAAAAGCAGGGCCGCCAGGACCCGAACAGGTCGTACGGTGCGTGCTGTCTGCATGTGGGCTACCCCCGGAAGTCGTCGTGCCTGACGCTTCTTCGACGCCCGGCCCGCCAGGAACGTTGGCCGGATCCGGTCCCGATGCCATCACGGTCGGGACTCGCCGAGGACACTGGTCCCGGCGCGGTCACGGTCCGGACTCACCCAGGTCACCGGGCCCCCGGCCCGGACTGTCAGTGAGGTCTGACAAAGTGGGGACATGAGCACAACTCAGACGCGCACGGGTATGGGGCAGGTCGTCGTCATCGGGGGCGGGATCGCGGGGCTGGCCGCCGCGCACCGGCTGCTGGACCGTGGCGCGCGCGTGACCGTGCTCGAGGCGTCGGACCGCCTCGGCGGCAAGCTGCTGCCCGGCGAGATCGAGGGCGTCCGGGTCGACCTCGGCGCCGAGTCGATGCTCGCGCGCCGCCCCGAGGCGGTGGGCCTCGCGCGTGAGGTGGGCCTCGCCGACCGCCTCCGCCCCCCGGCCACCGCCTCGGCGTCGATCTGGACCCGCGGCGCCCTGCGCCCCATGCCCAAGGGCCACGTCATGGGCGTCCCGGGCACGGCGTCCGCGCTGGCCGGCGTGCTGAGCGACGAGGGCCTGCGCCGCATCGAGCGCGACGCCGACCTGCCCCGCACGGAGGTCGGCGACGACGTGGCGGTGGGGGAGTACGTGGCGGCGCGCCTCGGCCGCGAGGTCGTCGACCGCCTGGTCGAGCCCCTCCTGGGCGGGGTGTACGCGGGCGACGCGTACCGCCTCTCGATGCGCTCGGCGGTCCCCCAGCTCTTCACCGCGATCCACGCGCACGCGTCGCTGACGGAGGTGGTCCGCGAGCTCCAGGAGAAGGCGGCCGCGGCCCAGCAGACGGGCCCGGTCTTCATGGGCATCGAGGGCGGCGTCGGGCAACTGCCGCTCGCGGTCGCGGAGTCGGTGCGCGCGCGGGGCGGCGAGATCGTCACCGGGGCGCCGGTGACCGAGCTGCGCAGAGCCGAGGGCGGGCGGCCGCGTGGGTGGCTGGTCGCCGGCGGTCGTGTGCTGCACGCCGACTCCGTGGTCGTCGCCCTGCCCGCCGCGGCCGCCGCCGAGCTGCTGCGCGCCGAGGCACCCGCCGCCGCGGCCGAGCTGGCCGGCGTCGAGTACGCGTCCATGGCGCTGGTCACCCTCGCCTACCGCCGCAGTGGGACCAGCCTCCCCGAAGGCAGCGGCTTCCTCGTGCCTCCCGTCGACGGGCGCACCATCAAGGCATCGACGTTCGCCTCCCAGAAGTGGGGCTGGATCGCGGACGAGGACCCCGACCTGCTGGTGCTGCGCACGTCGGTCGGGCGGTACGGCGAGACGGAGATCCTCGGCCGGGACGACGCCGGCCTCGTGGACGTCTCGCGCCACGACCTGCGCGAGGCGACCGGCCTGGCCGCCACGCCGGTCGCCAGCCGCGTCACCCGCTGGACCGACGGCCTGCCGCAGTACCCCGTCGGCCACCACGCGCGCGTGGCCCGCATCCGCGACCACGTCGCCAAGCTGCCCGGCCTCGCCGTCTGCGGCGCGGCGTACGACGGCGTCGGCATCCCGGCCTGCATCGCCGGCGCGTACGCCGCCGTGGAGCAGCTGGGCGGCGACCGCGCGGGGCTGGACGAGCTGAGTGCCCACCCGGTGCAGAGCCTGCACGGCGGAGCGGGAGAATAGCCCCATGAGTGACGACGCCCCCACCACCGAGTCCGGCAGGATCCCGAACAAGGGCAAGCTGGCCAAGGACCTCAACGAGGTCATCCGCTACACCCTGTGGTCGGTCTTCAAGCTGAAGGACGTACTGCCCGAGGACCGCGCGGGTTACGCGGACGAGGTCCAGGAGCTGTTCGACCAGCTCGCCGCCAAGGACGTGACCATCCGGGGTACGTACGACGTGTCGGGGCTGCGCGCCGACGCCGACCTCATGATCTGGTGGCACGCCGAGACCAGCGACGAGCTCCAGGAGGCGTACAACCTCTTCCGCCGCACCAAGCTGGGCCGCGCCCTGGAGCCGGTGTGGTCGAACATGGCGCTGCACCGCCCCGCCGAGTTCAACCGCTCGCACATCCCGGCGTTCCTCGCCGACGAGACGCCCCGCAACTACGTGAGCGTCTACCCCTTCGTGCGCTCCTACGACTGGTACCTGCTGCCCGACGAGGACCGCCGCCGCATGCTCGCCGACCACGGCAAGATGGCCCGCGGCTACCCGGACGTGCGCGCCAACACGGTCGCCTCGTTCTCCCTCGGCGACTACGAGTGGATGCTGGCCTTCGAGGCCGACGAGCTGTACCGCATCGTCGACCTCATGCGCCACCTGCGCGCCTCCGAGGCCCGTATGCACGTCCGCGAGGAGGTCCCGTTCTACACGGGGCGTCGCAAGTCGGTGGCGGAGCTGGTGGCGGGGCTCGCCTGACAGCCACCAGCGGGCATGCCGCCGGGGCGCGCGTGGTCGAGCGGGACCGTGACGGTGCCGCGCAGTTCGGGGTCGCCCGGCGCGGCGGGTACGCCGCCCGCCGGTGCGGCGGCGAGGCCCGTCAGGAGCAAGGACCCGGCGGCGGTGCAGGGGGCGGCGGCTCTCATCGGGCGTCCCTTTGATCGGTGAGGGCCGTTGATCGGTGAGGGGCCGTCAGCCGCGCTCCCGGTGGGTGAAGGCGGCGCGCAGCTCCGGTTCGCCGATCGCGCGGATGCCGCGTACGGCGACGGAGGTGAGATACGTACGGTCGTCGCCGGCTTCGTCGGCGTGCCGGGGCAGGGCGCCGAGCAGCCGCTGGCCGGCCGGCGACGCCCAGCGCGTGTACGGGTGGACCTCGACGCGGGCGATGGCGAGACAGCTCAGCGTGAGGAGCAGGGGCAGCGCGAACCAGACGACGACCGGGATCTGCTCCTCGGCGGCCTCCGCGGGCATCAGTACGGCGACCGCGCCCAGCGCGGCGACGGCCGCGGACGCGGCCTGCACCTGGCGGACGGCGCCCGCGACGGTCGTACGCGCGCCGTCGGGCACGGCGAGGCCCGCCGTGACGAGCCGGTCGGCGAGCGAGCGCACGGGGTCGGCGGCGGCGGTCGTCCGGCGCACCGGCGCTATCCGCGACTGCCCCTCCGGGCCTATCGCGCCCAGCACCGAACGCTCCATCTCGTCCCGCCCGTTGGGGTCCACGACGGTCGCCCAGCCGGTGTGCGCGAGCAGCAGCCGCCGCTGACGGGCCATCGCGACGAGCGTCAGATCGGCCACCCGCTTCGGGCCGCCGGCCAGGAACGCCGCCTCGTACAGCGTCAGGGCGTGGCCGCGCGCGGCGTTCGCGTCGACGGCCGCGGCGCGTACGGCGGCCAGGCACAGGCGTGTGCAGGACGTGCCGGCGGCGACCCACGCCAGGAGCAGGAGAAGGACCCAGAACATGGCGTTTTTCTATGCGAACAGGTGCCCGAGCGCCACGGGGTTTCCACGATATGGACGGAGCGTTGTCGGTATGTGACGTTCCGTTTGACGTCGTGCGGGCGTCGTACGGGCGTCGTGCGGGCGTTGTACCGGGAGCGGGTTGGTGCCGTTCCGGCGCTGGTCAGTTCTTTTCGGAGGGCCTGGGGCTGGAGGCGGCGGGCGGCAGGGTGTAGGTCGGCGAGGGGGTGACCGGAATCGGGGAGTTCGGTGAGGCCTTCGGTCCCGGCGGGGCGGGGGAACTGGTGAGCGGGGGCGGGCCGGAGGTGGCCGCGTCCCGGGCCAGCGCGTCGAAGTCGACCAGGCCGGTGGCCTCGAGGACCTTGATGTGGTCGAGGACGGTGGTGTTCGCGTCGTCGGCGAGGTCGCGCACCAGGGAGTTGCGGGTGCCCGCGCGGACCTGGGCGACGACGGAGAAGACCTTGCCGTGGGCCTGGCGCAGGATGTTGGCGAAGTCCCGGTCGTAGGTCTCGCCCTGCGCCGAGTTCAGGGTGGCGAGCCACTGACGCTGCTGTGGGTTCGGCTGGTTGGGCAGCTCGAGCCCCAGACGCGCGGCGACGTTGCGGACCCGGGCGTCGAGGAACGTGTGGCCCTCGACGAGGTGCTCGCCCGCCGTGTGCACGGCCTGGGTGGTGCCCTTGTCCTGTGCCTGCTGCCCCGCGGGCAGTTCCCACAGGCCGGCCAGCCGGACCTTCGTGACGAACTCCCGGTCCAGGGCGGACAGCGGGCCGAACTTCGTCGACACGGTCTGGGCGCTCAGGGTGTCCAGGCCTGTGCCGGAGCGGTCCGCGTACGACCAGATCGGAAAGATCAGCGCGACGAGGGTCGCGGTCAGCCCGGCGATGATGAGTCCGGTGCCACTGAACAGTCCGGTGTGGTTGATGGATCGCATGTCGGTGTGCCTCCTGCTTGCGGCACCGCACGCTAGTGCGCTTCGGGTGCGGCTTGGCATATTACTGCGCGGACTACGCCAACTGCCGTACAGGGAGGAAGGGGTGGATTACGGGGCGGAGGGACCCGGACGCGGTAGGGGCGGTGGAGGGCAATCCACGGTGAAACGGTGCAAATGAATCCCGTGGGCATGCGAAGGAGCCGCGATGTTAACCGCGGCACATTCTGTGGAGGCGGTTGCCGTCCCGTTGCGGTGGGCGTACTGGGGTCCTGCGTGCCGGTGGCCTTCGGGATGCCGGGCCGGGGACCGCGCGGCGCACAGGGCTCAGCGACGCAACGGCGCCTCAGCGGTGCAACGGCCTCAGCGACGCAACGGCCTCAGCGGCGCAGCAGGACCCTGCGGGTGGCGCGGGCCAGGCGGGCGGCGGGGTGTCGGGAGGGCGGGGTGGGGCCGGAGCGCTCCAGCCACCAGTCGCGCAGCCGGCGCCGGGCCTCCGCGTCCTCGGGGCGCCCGGCGAGCAGCAGGTGCTCGGCGAAGTCGAGGGCGTCACGCCGGTAGCCGCCGGTCATCGGGTGCCCGGGGGCGTACGTGAGGAAGGCCGGCCGGTACTCCTCCGCGAGGATCTCCGGCAACTCCGGCGCGACCTTCGCGACCACGTCCGCCCGCTTGGCGGCGAGGGCACGGGCCTGCACGCCCAGCCGTACCCGGTCGAACCCCTCGGGTACGGGGGTGCCGGCGACGAGGGCGGAGAGGAGAGCGGCCTGGGCGAGCGCGAGGCGCTGGCGGGCGGGGTCGGCGGGCGTCGACGTCGACGCCGCGCTCAGGGCCTCGGTCCCGGCCGCCCGAGGCGCGGCCTGCGCGTCGGCACCGCCACGCCTCGGGCCGGCGATCGCGCCGACCGCCGTCGACTCCGCCACCGTAAGCTCCGCCGCCGTCCTCGTCGCGGCCCCCGCGGCTCCGGCCGAAGCCCCCGCCCTCGTCCCCGCCTTCTCCAACGTCTTCCTTATCGCCCCCAACTCCCGCTCCAGCTCGCCCGGTTCGGGGAAGTTCTCGTCGCGTTCCAGGAGTACGCCCGGCGGGGTCGTACGGGAGGCGAGGTCGGCCAGGATGTCGAGGACCGGTTGCGGGACGGGGTGGGCGTGGCTGTCGTGCCAGACACCGTCGCGCTCGAAGCCGCCCGCGACATGGACGTACGCGATGGCCTCGACGGGCAGCTCGTCCAGGGCCTTGGCCGGGTCCTCGCCCCGGTTGACGTGGTTGGTGTGGAGGTTCGCCACGTCGATCAGCAGGCGTACGCCGGTGCGCTCGACGAGGTCGTACAGGAACTGCCCCTCCGTCATCTCCTCGCCGGGCCAGGAGATGAGCGCGGCGATGTTCTCCACGGCGAGCGGCACGGGCAGCGCGGCCTGCGCGATGCGGACGTTCTCGCACAGCACGTCCAGCGCGTCGCGGGTGCGCGGAACGGGCAGCAGGTGCCCCGCCTCCAGCAGGGGCGAGGCGGTCAGTGCCCCGCCCGCGCGTACGAAGGCGATGTGCTCCGTGACCAGCGGCGAGCCCAGCGCCTCGGCGCGCTCCGCGAGGGCGGCCAGCCGGCCCTCGTCGGGACGGTCCGCCCCGCCGAGGCCGAGGGAGACACCGTGCGGGACGACGGTGACGCCGCGCGCCCGCAGCCGCAGCAGCGACTCGGGGAGATGTCCGGGGCACACGTTCTCCGCCACGGCCTCGACCCAGTCGATGCCCGGCATCCGCTCCACGGCGTCCGCGATCTCCGGCCGCCAGCCGATCCCCGTCCCCAGTGTCCCCAGTGTCCTCAGTCGCTCCATCGTCCCCTCCTCCACCACGGCTTCACCAGGACTCCGCTGCCCCGTCTCCCTCGACGGGCCCGCTGTTCCGGCGTGACGGTGTCATGGCCCGTGCCCTCGGGGCCGAACCCCGCCCCGGGGACGTTCAGAGGAACATTTGAGGTTCCGCCGGGCCGATGCCCGGCCGGCGCCCGGCCGCAGCGGCCGCGGGGCCGGGCGCGATGCCGCTACTGCAACACGTTGTCCGAGTCCTCGGGATCCGGCCGGCCCGTGTTGACCGTCCCAGGCTCCCCCGGCGACGGAGACGACGAGACCTGCACGTCACCGGTCGCCTCGGCGGGCGGCGCCGAGGCCGCCGTCGAACCGGGGACCGGGGCCGGGGGACCGGTCGGGCTGGCGGTCGCGGCGGCTGCCGTGTCGTTGGCGATGGCGTCGAAGTCGACGGACCCGGTCTTCTCCAGCATCGTGATGTGGTCGAGCACGGTCTGGTTGGTGTCCGAGGCGAGCTGGCGCACCAGGGTGTTGCGGGTGCTGTTACGGACGGCGCCGATGGCCGGGAAGATCTTGCCGTGGGCGGACCGCAGCAGGTTCGCGAACTTGTACTCGTACTCCTTGCCGCTGGCCGCGCTCAGCTCCTGGAGCCAGCCCTGCTGCTGGGGGTTGGGCTGGTTCGGCAGCTCCACTCCCAGCTGGGCCGCGACGATCCGGACCCGCTTGTCGAGATCGGTGTGGCCGACGATGAGGTGGTCGGCCGTCTCCTTGAACGCCTTGCTGACCGGGCGCTCGAGCGCCTGCTGTCCGGCCGGCAGCTCCCACAGGCCGGCCAGTCGCACCCGGACGATCAGGTCGCGGTCGGAGGCGGTGAGCGGCCCCCAGCGCGTGCTCACCGTCCCGGCGGCGAGGTTCGCCTGTCCGGTTCCGGAACGGTCGGCGTACGACCACACGGGGTACGCCAGCGCGCCGACGGTGGCGAAGAGTGCCGCGATGACGAGGGCGGTGCCGTTGATACGCCGCAAAGTGTGCCTCCCGGATGAAACCAACTGGTCGTTGGGCGTCTGTGCTTGGCCAGTGCCGGGATGTACGTACGGTGCTGTCGAGATGTTCAAGCCTTGGGCAAAGATTTCTGTTCGCTCGGCAAAGTCCACCGCTCCGGCGTCCGCCCGAGCGGCCGGGTCAGGTGACCTCCGGAGGCGTCAGCCGCGCAGTGCCGGATGGTCCGCCACCACCGTGCACGAGCCGGGGGCGATCTCCGTGAAACCCGCGTCGCGGACCAACGGGAGGCCTGAGGCGGTGAGTTCGCGCCAGTGGGACGGGTCCGCCGTGCGGACGGCGAGCGGGAAGCCCGCGTCGCGCCAGGCCGCGCGGTCCTCGTCCGACAGTTCCCACCAGGCGAGTTGGGCGCCGTGGCCCGCCTGCGCCATCGCCTTGCCCGCCGACATGTCGAGGTCGGGGCTCAGCCGGAGGACCGGGGCGGAAGGGTCCGCCTCCAGGGGCGGTTCAAAATCCTCGAGGTCGGTGCCGGAGACCTGGAGACGGGCCAGGTCCTTGGGCCAGCCGTCCAGCGGTACCGGCGGGAAGACCCGTACCTCCGCCGACTTGCCCGTCACCGTGATCCCGGGCAGGGCCTCGGCCCGCCGCCACTCCGCGCCGCGCGCCCGCCGGACCACCTTGCGGATCCGGGCGTCCTGCCAGTCCGTCATCGCCTGCGCCCACTCCCCGTCGCCCAGCGACCGCTCGTCGCTCAGGATGACGAGCACCGCGCGCGCCGCCGTCTCCAGCGCGTCCGTGCGCGCCGGGGGAGCGGACTTCTCGATGCGCACGACGAGCGGCAGCACGAACTGCCGCGCCTCGTCACGGGAGGTGCGCTCGGAGCGGAAGGGGCTGTCCTGCGGAGCGCTGCCGTCGACGGCCGGGGCGGCCGGGGTGGCGGGGGTGGCGGGGGTGGCGGGGGTGGGATCACTGGTCACGCCCTCCAGTCTGCCAGGCCGAAGATCGGGTCTTCGTGGGGGAAGGAAGCGGCTCCCCGCACGGCCCGTCGCTCATCCTGAGCAGGCGCCGCGCTGTGCCTCCTGCCACGCGCAGACGGGGCACAGCGTGATCCCCTTGTACGACTCCGGGTACTCCGTCGGCTCCTGGCACAGCACACACGCGGCGAACGGCGGACCGCCCGCCTTGGGTGCCGGGCCCGCCGTCTCCGTACCGCAGTAGTCGCCGCTCATGCTCCCAGCGTAAGCCGCTCGGTGTGAACCGCTGCCACAGGCCGTTCGGCCGCCTATCGACGCCCGCCCGAGGCCGCTTGGATCAGCTCGGACACCTTCACGAACCGGAACCCCTTCTTGCGCAGCTCGGGAACGATCGTCCGTACGGCCCGCTCCGTCGTCGGGGCCGCGCTCCGTGTGCAGTGCATGACGACGACGGACCCCGGCCGGACGCCCTCCAGCACCTGCTGGGCCACGGCGTCCGCGTCCGTCGCGAACGCGTCCCCGCTCACCACGTCCCACTGCACCGCGGTGACGCCGACGGGGATCAGCGTGCGCAGCGCACGCTGGTCGTAGCACCCGCCGGGGAAGCGGAAGTACGGCATCACGTGGGGCACCCCCGCCTTCTCGAAGGCGGCGAACGCCCGCTCCACATCGGACCGCATCCGGTCCTCGGACACGGTCGGCAGGCCGTAGCAGTCGCTTGTGAAGGCGTAGTGGCTGTACGAGTGGTTGGCGACCTCGAACAGGGGGTCGCGGCCGATGGCCCGGGCCTCCTGGGGGTATTCGTCGGCCCACCGTCCCGTCATGAACACGGTGGCCGGCACCTTGAGCTCGCGCAGTGCGCCGATCAACTGCGGATTGTCGAAATGCTCCCCGGCGGCGGCCCGCGCGCCCTGATCCGCGGTCATGTCCGCGTCGAAGGTGAGCGCGACGGTCTTGCCCTGCGTGCGCGGGCCGTTCTTGAAGACGGGGGTCAGCCCGGAGGGGCCGGGCGTGAGGGTGGGGGGCTTCGAGGACGCGGCGGTGGTGGGCGCCGAGTGCGCAGGGCGTGCGGCGGCGTGCGGGGTGCCGGATGCGCCGGGAGTGCCGCAGGCGGCGAGCGCGGCTCCCAGGGCGCCCAGGGCACCGGCGACGGCGACACGGCGTACAAGAATGATCACCGGATAAAGATATCGGGGTAAATGTGATTATTCGCCCACCGAGGGCACGTGCCGTGCGAAGACGACGACGAAGCCACCCGGCCGGCTGTGCGTCAGGGGCGTACCGGTGCGAGGAAGCGGGCCCCACGACCTCACGACGAAGCCCCGGGGCGCTTGCCCCGGGGCTTCGGACTCGAGTCGGCGGTCAGCGCGCCGGGCGGCATGTGCCGTACCGCGGCCCGGCCCGCCGAGGGCACCTCACCTGCGCCAGGGCCCCGTCACCGCGAAGGTCGTACCGGGCGTGTAGCAGTTCACGTACATCGTCCGGCCGTCCGGGGAGAAAGTGACGCCCGCGAACTCGCCCCACTCCGGAGCCTCGGGGGTGCCGATGTTCTGGGCGCCGCGGGCCAGGGCGTACACCTCGCCGCGCCGCGTCACCCCGAAGACGTGCTGCGCGCCGTTGCCGTCCTCGCAGACCATCAGACCGCCGCCGGGTGCGAGGCAGATGTTGTCCGGTGACTCGCCCGGGAGCTGTACGTCGGTGTCCGGGCCGAAGACGATCACGAGGGTGAGCCGGCGCGCGGACGGGTCGTAGCGCCAGATCTGCCCGTAGTGGTCAGCGGCCGAGCCGTCCGCGCCGCGGGCGAAGGAGGAGACGAAGTACACGCACGAGCCGCCCCAGTAGCAGCCCTCGAGCTTCTGTGCGTGGGTGATGCCCTTCGGGCCGAAGTCCTGGAGTCTGACCGGGGTTTGGGCGGCCAGTGGATCCGGTACGTCCACCCACTCGACGCCGTCGAAGGCCGCGCCCGTCTCCTGGACCGAGGAGAGGTCGGGTACGCCGGGCACCCGCATCGCCTGAAGCCGGCCGCCGGCGCGCAATGAACCGACGCCGCCCTCGGGCCGGTGGGGCAGGAAGCGGTAGAAGAGGCCGAAGGGCTTGAGGAACGCGTCCTCGGTCTCGTAGACGATGCCGTGTCTCGGGTCGACGGCGATCGCCTCGTGCTGGAAGCGGCCCATCGCGGTGAGCGGTACGGCGCCGGTGCGGTGGGGGTTCGCCGGGTCGACCTCGAAGATGAAGCCGTGATCCTTGGTGTAGCCGTTCGTGCCGGCCCTGTCCTCGGTCTCCTCGCAGGTCAGCCAGGTGCCCCAAGGGGTGGGCCCGCCCGCGCAGTTGACCGCCGTACCGGCGATCGCGACGCGTTCGGAGAGCACCTGGCCCTGCCCGTCCAACGTCAGCGCCGTACAGCCGCCCTTGCCCGTCGGATCGTAGGTGAGGCCCTCGACCGTCGGGACCGGGAACTTCGCGGTGACGCGGTTCTCGTGGTTGCGCACCAGGTGGACGCGGCCGTGGCGGCCCGCGAACGCCGACATTCCGTCGTGGTTGCTGGGGACCGGGCCCTCGCCGGAGCGGAGCGGGTCGCCCTCGCGGGACAGGACCCGGTAGCGGAAACCTTTCGGCAGGTCGAGCAGGCCGTTCGGGTCGGGGACCAGCGGGCCATAGCCCCGGTGGCCGAGGTCCTGTGCGGCGGCGGTGCCCGCGAAGAGCTCGGAGAGGTTTCCGGCGAAGGCGATCGAGACGCCCAACGCGCCGCTGCGGGCCAGTACCTGACGTCGCGATGCGGGGCGACCGTTTTCGGGCATGGGGCAACCTTCCTGTTGGCGGACAGGACTGTGACCCAGCCGTGTGTATCACGGCATCAGGATCACCGGAACCACGCGCGTCGCACGTGTCACGTGCCGGTGCCGGTGTCGGTGCGAGGGACGGTGCCCGTGTCGGTACGGGGGCCGGATTCGATGCCGGTCGCGCCGTCGGCTCCGGTGGCGGTCGCGCTGCCGGGTCCGGTGTAGGCCGGGGTGCCGTGTCCGGTGCCTGCCGGGGTACCGGTCGCGCCGTCGGCTCCGGACTCCGCGGGCGTGGGCGGCTGCTGGGCCTGCGCCCGCTCCAGGAACCGCAGCAGTTCCACCGGGAACGGCAGGACGAGCGTGGAGTTCTTCTCCGCCGCCACCGCCACCACCGTCTGGAGCAGCCGGAGTTGGAGCGCGGCGGGCTGCTCGGACATCACTCCGGCCGCCTCCGCGAGCTTCTTGGACGCCTGCAACTCCGCGTCGGCGTTGATGATCCGGGCGCGGCGCTCACGGTCGGCCTCGGCCTGCCGGGCCATAGACCGCTTCATCGTCTCCGGCAGGGACACGTCCTTGATCTCCACGCGGTCGATCTGCACGCCCCAGCCGATCGCCGGACTGTCGATCATCAGCTCCAGGCCCTGGTTGAGCTTCTCCCGGTTGGACAGCAGATCGTCGAGGTCGCTCTTGCCGATGATCGACCGCAGCGATGTCTGCGCCATCTGCGAGACCGCGAAGCGGTAGTCCTCGACCTGGATGATCGCGTTCGCCGCGTCGACCACCTTGAAGTAGACGACCGCGTCGACGCGCACCGTCACGTTGTCCCGCGTGATGCCCTCCTGGGCGGGGATGGGCAGCGTCACGATCTGCATGTTGACCTTGCGCAGCCGGTCCACGCCCGGGACCACCAGCGTGAAGCCGGGCGGACGGACGTCGCCCGCGAGCCTGCCGAGCCGGAAGACCACCCCGCGCTCGTACTGCTTGACGACCCGCGCCGCCGCCGTGACGTATATGAGGCCCGCGGAACCGGCCGCCACGGCCGCCACCAGCAGCTCCTGGAGCATGACGACCTCCTCTTCGAGAGGCCCCCGGATGCCTCGAGAGGCCCCTTCATGTCTGCTCCTGCAACGATAATTCCGCCGGGGCCCCAGAAGCGAGGGGCCCGCCGGTACGGGTACCGGCGGGCCCGAGGGCGTCAGGAACCGGAGGTGACCTTCACCGGCTCGGTCCCGGCCCCGCTGTGCCGCTGGGCCCAGTTCTCCAGGGCCGTACGGCAGGCGTGGTCCAGGTGGTGCAGCCCGGCCAGGTCCAGCTCGACCGGGCGGTCCTGGGGCAGCGCCTCCAGGCTGTCGAGGATCTTCGGCAGCCGCAGGAAGGTCGCGTTGCCGGACAGGTACGCCTGGACGGGCCCGGCACCCTTGTCGATGACGTCGAGGCGTACGTGCGAGGCCTCCCACGCCGTCTTGACGACGGCCAGCGCGAGCCCGATCAGCACGCCCTCGAACATGCTCACCGCGACGATCGACACCGCGGTGACGACGAGGATCAGTGCCTCGCCGCGGTGCTCGCGCCACAGGGTCACGATCGCCCGTACGGGAACGAGCTTGGCGCCGGCGTGCACCAGGATGCCCGCGAGTGCCGGGATCGGGATGTACGCGAGCACGGACGGCAGCAGCGCGGCGAACAGCAGCAGCCAGACACCGTGCAGCACACGGGACGCCTTCGTCCGCGCGCCCGCCTGGACGTTGGCCGCGCTGCGCACGATCACCGCCGTCTTGTCGTACTGGGTGCGCGGACCGTCGTGCAGCCGGTCCACGGCCGCCGCGCTGAACAGTTGTCGTACTGGGTGCGCGGACCGTCGTGCAGCCCGGTCCACGGCCGCCGCGCTGAACAGCGACTCGGCGGACGCGATCAGGGTGAAGGCGACGATCGTGGCGAGGAGGCCGACGCTCGCGAGGTCGCCGAAGGCGGTGAGGGACGGCGGCTGGACGGCACCGAGCAGCCCCTTCACCTCGACGGTCGCCACCGGCAGGCCGAACGCCGCGGCGGCGAGCGTGGCCAGGCCGACCGCGGCCAGCGGCGCCGGTACCGTACGCACCTTGCGCGGCAGCCGCCGCCACAGCACGAGCACGGCGACGGTCCCGGCGCCGAGTGCGAGCGAGGCGAGTGCCTCGGTGCTCCGGGCCGCCGCTATGAGCGCCTCGGGCAGACCGGCGATCTTGCCCAGGCCGGAGGCCGGGGCCTTGGCGCCGGCCACCGAGTAGAGCTGGCCCGCGATCAGGACGAGCCCGATGCCGGCCAGCATGCCCTCGACGACGGAGACCGAGATGGCCCGGAAGTAGCGCCCCAGCTTCAGGGCGCCCATGAGGAGTTGGAGCGCACCCGTGGCCAGGACGATGACGCCGAGCGCGGGCAGCCCGTACTCCTGGACGGCCTCGAAGACCAGCACGGTCAGCCCGGCCGCCGGGCCCGAGACCTGCAGACTGCTGCCCCGCATCAGCCCGGTGACGATGCCGCCCACGATGCCGGTGACCAGCCCGAGTTCGGCCGGCACGCCGGAGGCGACGGCCACACCGACACACAGCGGCAGGGCCACCAGGAAGACGACGAGGGAAGCGGCGAAGTCCTGCCGCAGATGGGGGAACTTCACGAGGAACCTGTTCGGGGACCGCACGGCGGCGCTCACAGGGCCGTGAAGGTGTCGGTCTGCGGACGGTGGGCCAGCACGGAGCCGGTGTGCACCTCGTAGAACCAGGCGTGCAGCCGTAGTTGACCACTCGTCAGTTTCGCCGAGACGCACGGGTACGAGCGCAGGCGCAGCAGCTGGGTCAGGACGTGGCTCTGCACCGCCTCGGTGACGGCGGGGTCCTCGACCGCGCCTGCCGGGCGGGGAGCCGCGTGTGCGAGCCAGTCGCGCACGGCGGGTACGGCGGTCAGGTCGTCGCCGCGCACCAGGGCGCCGACCGCGCCGCAGTGGGAGTGGCCGCAGACGACCACGTCGGTGACCTTGAGCACTTCGACGGCGTACTCGATGGTGGCCGCCTCGCTGGTGGGGTGCTGGGAGGCGGCGTACGGGGGGACGATGTTGCCGGCGGTGCGCAGTTCGAAGAGCTCACCGGGCCGGGCGCCGGTGATCAGGGCGGGGACGACCCGGGAGTCGGAGCAGGTGATGAACAGGGCCTGCGGTGACTGGCCCTCGGCCAGCTGGGCGAACTCCTCGGGGCGCTGTCCGTGCGCACGGGCATGATCGATGAGGGGCTGCATTGTCAGTTCCTCCTGGCGCGCCTCGATGGCGCGTCGGCGTACGAGAACATGGCAGATGCGGGTACGACGACATGACCCCACGTCTACGCGCTCGGCGGACGTGGCGTGGTGAGGGTGGGTCGTGCCGGTTCGTGCCCGAAGGGGCAGCTCAGCAGCGGAACACCTGAAGTGCCGCGGGGGAGTGGGCGGTCGAGGATCTGGAGGTGCGGTGCGACTCGGCACCGGCCTCCGTGGGGTGCGTGGCGGGGGAGCCGTATCCCATGAACACCAGCACGGGGGGCGCGGAGGCCGAGGTCGCGGCGGCGCCGTGGCGATCACGGGTGCGCAGTGGGCCGGTCGGGCCCGCAGGGTGTTCGGACTCGCCGCAGGAGGCGACCTCGTCCGCGCGCTTGGCGACGAATCCGCCCGAGGCTGTGGGGGCGGACGCGTGGGTGTCGCTGTGCGTGGCCGCGAAGGACGCGGTGGGAGCGAAGAGTTGCAGGGCCAGCAGGGCGGTGGAGAGGATCGTCAGCACGAACCGGACCGTCGTACCTCGCACCATGCGCCTCCTCTCCCGCTGCGTCGACTCGGCGTCGTTGACTACGTTAACGCGCCTAAGTTGTTTGCAGGGTTAACTTTACATTTCAGGTAAAGAAGAGCCCAAAAGCCGAGGTGGGAATGGCTTGAAGTCGCCCATGCAGCAAACGTGTTTGGGGTTGCTACGCCGCTACGAGCCCCTTGGCGTCGCGGGCGAGGGCGGTGAGGCGGGAGATCGCACGGAAGTACTTCTTGCGGTAGCCGCCGTTCAGCATCTCCTCGCTGAACAACTGGTCGAAGGGCAGCCCCGAGGCGAGCACCGGGACCTCGCGGTCGTAGAGCCGGTCCGCGAGCACGACGAGCCGCAGCGCCGTCGACTGGTCCGGCACCGGCTGGACGTCGGTGAGGCACACGGCCCCGAGCCCGTCGGTCAGCGCGCCGTACCGGCTGGGGTGGACCCGGGCGAGGTGCTCGAGCAGGTGCGGGAAGTCGTCGAGGGACGCCCCCGGGGTGGCGTACGCCGCCTTCGTCACCTGCTCGTCGGAGTACGGCGCCGGAGCCGCGGGCAGCCCGCGGTGACGGTAGTCCTCACCGTCGATGCGCAAGGGGCGGAAGTGTGCGGACAGGCCCTGGATCTCGCGCAGGAAGTCGGCGGCCGCGAACCGGCCCTCACCGAGCTTGCCCGGCAGGGTGTTCGAGGTGGCGGCCAGCGCGACGCCCGCGTCGACCAGCTTGCCCAGCAGCGTCGACACGAGAACGGTGTCGCCCGGGTCGTCGAGTTCGAACTCGTCGATGCACAGCAGCCGGTGGCCGCTCAGCGTCTGCACGGTCTTCTGGAAGCCGAGCGCGCCGACCAGGTTCGTCAGCTCCACGAAGGTGCCGAAGGCCTTCAGCTCGGGCTCGGCCGGGGTGGCGTGCCAGAGGGAGGCGAGCAGGTGGGTCTTGCCGACGCCGTAGCCGCCGTCGAGGTAGACGCCGCGGGGGCCGGCCGGGGTCTTCGGGGCCTTCCCGAAGCCGAACAGCCTGCGCCTGCCGGAACCGGAGGCGTGCGCCCCGCCCAGACCGGTGGCGAAGTCTTCGAGGACGCGGACGGCCTCGGTCTGACTCGGCTGGTTCGGGTCCGGGATGTAGGTGGCGAAGCGGACCGAGTCGAAGCGCGGTGGCGGCACCATCTCCGCGACGAGCCGGTCGGCGGGGACGTGCGGCGCACGGGCGCACAGGGACAGCGGGGCCGCTTCGGCTATCGGATCGATACCGGAGGCGGCGGTGGAGGACGACACGGTTCCCCACTCTAGTTGCCGTGCCACACTGCACGTCATGCGACGCCTGTTCCCTGTGACGGAAGAAACAGCAGCCCAGGCCTCGGGAGGGGCTCCCGGCGCGGATGCGGCGGACCGGGAGTGGGGGCTCGACGAGCTGGCCGCGGCCTACGCGTATCCCCGGGCCGGCGCCGCGGGCGGGCCCGGCGGCCGTACGCCCTGGCTGCGCGCCAACATGGTGACCACGCTCGACGGGGCAGCCCAGCACGAGGGCCGCTCGCAGCCCATCTCCAGCGCCGCCGACATGCGGATCTTCGGCACCCTTCGGGGGCTCGCGGACGTGGTGGTCGTCGGTGCGGAAACGGTACGGCAGGAGGGGTACCGGCCGGCCCGCGCGCGTGCGGAGTTCGCGGAGCTGCGGGCGGCGGCCGGGCAGGGCCCCGCGCCCGCGATCGCCGTGGTGACGGCGAGCCTGGACCTGGACTTCTCGCTTCCGCTCTTCACCTCGGCCTTGGTGCCCACGCTCGTCCTGACCGGGGCCGCCGCACCCCCCGACCGGGTCGCCGCCGCCGAGAAGGCGGGCGCGCGGGTGGTGGTGGCCGGGGACGGCAGGGGCGTGGACCCGGCCCGCGCCGTACGTGCCCTGGGCGACCTCGGGATGACCCGGCTGCTCACGGAGGGCGGCCCGCGGCTGCTCGGCCAGCTGGTCGCGGCCGGTGTGCTGGACGAGATGTGTCTGGCCCTCTCCCCGATGCTCGTCGCGGGCGACGCGCAGCGCATCGCCTCAGGGCCGTCGGTGGCGGTGCCGGCCCGCTTCGAACTCGTCTCCCTGCTGGAAGATGCCGGGTTTCTGTTCGGCCGGTACCGGCGCCGCTGACCATCGGGTCCGGGGCCGGTACCGCCGGCCCTGGCCGACACGTAGCGGAATCACCCGTTCCGTTCCGCTGCCGCTGGGCACACTAAATCTCGCAGACTCCGTGCGGTTACGGGGCAGGATGGTTTCCGCAGGGCCTCGCGGCCCAGCGGAGGAGAGAAGGCCCCGCGCGGGCCTTCACAGCAGAAGGGGCGCCAGTCGTGTTCACGAGCGTATTGATGATCGAGAAGGCTCTGACGTCCGCCGACGTGGAGTTCGTCACCACCCTGCACGGCGACGAGGCGGTCTCCTTCCACGTACTGCTGCAACCCCGCGGTGATCAGGCGGACCGGCTGCTGCGGGCCATCGACGACGTCGCGCTGGGTGAGCTGGACGAGGCGGCGCACGAGCGGGAGACCCCGGAGGGCAAGGACGCGGCGGCCCTCGGGGGGCAGGCTCTGGAGGTGTCCCTCGCCGCCCTGCACGCATCCGGCAGCGAGGCGGTGGGCCGCCTCATCGAGGACCATCCGCTGGACGCGCTGAAGGCGCTGGTGGACGAGGTGGACGCGGACGAGGTGATCGTGCTGACGGACCCCCACTACGTGGAGGAGTTCTTCCACCGCGACTGGGCGTCGAGAGCGCGCCACAAGGTGGGGGTGCCGGTGCTGAAGCTCTTCTCGCACAGCAAGGCGTAGGCCCGCGGGTCCCCCACGGCAGGGCGTAGGCCCGCCGGCCCCGTGGGGCGTCGCCTGCACGGGGCCCGTACGGCAAGGCATAGGCTTGGGGCGCGCTCGCTCTCCGGAGTGCGCGCATCGTCGTACCGCTAGTCGCACCACGTACCGCTCGTCGCACCTCTTGGGGAGAAACACGCATGGCACCCGGTCTTCCTACCGCCATGGACCGACCGCACTTCATCGGGATCGGCGGCGCCGGGATGTCGGGCATCGCGAAGATCCTCGCGCAGCGCGGGGCCAAGGTGGCCGGCAGCGACGCGAAGGAGTCCGAGACCGCCGAGGCCCTGCGGGCACTGGGCGCGACGGTGCACATCGGGCACGCGGCCGAGCACCTCGCCGACGACGCCACGTGCGTCGTCGTCTCCTCCGCGATCCGCGCGGACAACCCGGAGCTGGCCCGCGCGGCGGAGCTGGGCATCCCGGTCGTCCACCGTTCGGACGCCCTGGCCCGGCTGATGGACGGCCTGCGCCCGATCGCGGTGGCGGGCACGCACGGCAAGACGACCACGACGTCGATGCTGGCGGTGTCGCTGTCCACGCTGGGCCTCGCCCCGTCGTACGCGATCGGCGGCGACCTGGACGCCCCCGGCTCGAACGCGCTGCACGGCGAGGGCGACATCTTCGTCGCCGAGGCGGACGAATCGGACCGCAGCTTCCACAAGTACGCGCCCGACGTGGCGATCGTGCTGAACGTGGAGCTGGACCACCACGCCAACTACGCGTCCATGGACGAGATCTACGCGTCCTTCGAGACCTTCGTGGACCGCATCACCGAGGGCGGCACGCTGGTGATCGCGGCGGACCACGAGGGCGCGCGGGAGCTGACGCGGCGCGTCACGGCGAGCGGCGTACGGGTGGTGACGTACGGCGAGTCGGCGGACGCCGACGTGTGCGTCCTGTCCGTGACCGCGCAGGGCCTGAAGAGCGAGGTGGAGGTCCTGCTCGACGGCACGGAGCTGACCTTCACGGTGTCGGTCCCCGGCCGGCACTACGCGCACAACGCGGTGGCGGCGCTCGCGGCGGGGGTGGCGCTGGGCATCCCGGCCGCGGACCTCGCTTCGGCCCTGGCCGCCTACACGGGGGTGAAGCGGCGCCTCCAGCTCAAGGGTGAGGAGGCGGGCGTCCAGGTCATCGACTCGTACGCGCACCACCCGACGGAGATGACCGCGGACCTGGAGGCGATGCGGGCGGCGGCGGGTGACGCACGGATCCTGGTCGTCTTCCAGCCGCACCTGTTCTCGCGCACGCAGGAGCTGGGCAAGGAGATGGGGCAGGCCCTGGCGCTCGCGGACGCGTCCGTGGTCCTGGACATCTACCCGGCCCGCGAGGACCCGATCCCGGGCATCACGAGCGAGCTGATCATCGAGGCGGCGCGGGCGGCGGGCGCGGACGTGACGCCGGTGCACGACAAGGCGGAGGTCCCGTCGGTGATCGCGGGAATGGCGAGGCCGGGCGATCTGGTTCTCACCATGGGCGCGGGCGACGTGACGGAGCTCGGCCCGCGGATCCTGGACCGTCTGTCGAAGCAGTGAGGGGCTGAGGCTCGTGTCGTACGACATCGAAAAGCCGGACGAGGCATGGCGCGCGGAGCTGACCCCGGCCGAATACGCGGTCCTGCGCAAGGCCGGCACGGAGCCGGCGTTCACGGGTGAGTACACGGACACCAGGACGAAGGGCGTCTACTCCTGCCGTGCCTGCGGCGCGGAGCTCTTCACGTCGAACGAGAAGTTCGAGTCGCACTGCGGCTGGCCGTCCTTCTACGACCCGAAGAACACGGACGCCGTGGAGCTGATCGACGACCGTTCGCACGGGATGGTGCGGACGGAGGTGCGGTGCGCTCGCTGCGGGTCGCATCTCGGACATGTGTTCGAGGGGGAGGGGTATGCGACCCCGACCGATCAGCGGTACTGCATCAACTCCATCTCGTTGCGGCTGGCGCCGGACGAGGGCTGAGGCAGGCGGGCACGCCCGGGGGTGACCCCTCGGGCAGGCCCTAGCGGCGCACGACGGAGTCCAGCAGGGCGGGGAGATCCGCGACGGAGTCCAGGACGTGGTCGGGCCGTGCGCTCGCCGCGTGGTGCGTTTCGGGCAGGTATTTTCCGGTCTTGACGAGGACACCGGTGATACCCGTGCGCTGTGCCGCGAGCACGTCGGACTCGATGTCGTCGCCGACCATGACCGCCTGGCCGGGGCCGGCCCCGAGGCGTGTCAGCGCCGCCTCGAAGAACGCGGGCGCCGGCTTGCCGGTGATCTCGGCCCGAGTGCCGGCGGCGTGCTCCAGCCCGAGCAGGAACGCACCGCTGTCGAGATCCAGTCCGCGGTCGGTGCGCCAGTACAGGTTGCGGTGCATCGCCACCAGCCGGGCGCCCCGCTGGAGGTGGCCGAAGACCCGGTTGAGCGCCGCGTAGTCGAACTCTGGGCCGGCACCGCCCACGATGACGACGTCCGGGACGGTGTCGGTGTCGTCGAGCAGGGTCACGCCGACGAGGTCCTCCCGGATGTCACCGCTGTTCAGCAGGGAGCAGCGGGCGCCGGGACAGTGGTCGGTGAGATGGGCCGCGGTGGCGGTGGGTGCGGTGAGGATGTCCTCGGCGCTCACCGGGAAGCCCGAGGCGCCCAGTGTCGCAGCGATCGACGCGCGCGTACGGGACGTCGTATTGGTGAGCAGGACCACGCCGAGGCTGGCGTCGCGGATCCGGTGCAGCGCCTCGATCGCGCCGGGCAGTGGCTTCCACGAGACGGTGAGCACACCGTCGATGTCGATCAGGACCGCACGTACGGCATCCATGTCAGGACAATACCGCGGGGTCCGTGGGTGCGTCGCTTCGCACACGAATAACCTGCGAGACGGGCTCCCTGCGCCGGTATGGTCCGGATCAGGTTCCAGAGGTCGCTGTCAGGTCCTGCGACCTTCCAGCCTCTCAGCCCGACCGTCGACGTCGGCCCGGGCGGAAACCACGTACTCCCAGCTTCACGCCAAAGTCGGCTACTCCGGTCGAACTCCCTCGCTCGTCCCGCAGGCTGTTTCTCATTCTAGTGCGGTCAACAGGAAATGAACCCTCCTAAATCGGGATTTTTTACCCGTCTGGCGCTCGTCCGCTCGTCCGCTCGTCCGCTCGTCTGGCGCCCGCCCGGTGCCCGTCTCCGGCCCGTCTTCCGCCCGCCGCACACGCGCCGCTCAGGCCCCCGCGTGCACCAACGCCGACCACGTCCAAGGCCGCTCCCGGTCGTCTTGTCTCAGCGAGCGCACCGTGTGGTGCAGGGCCAGGGCCGCGGGCAGGGGGCCGGGGCCCGGGAGGGAGGGGGCCAGGGTGCGGTGGAACTCGGCCGCGGCCCTGGCCGCGAAGGAGTCGCCCACCTCCCAGAGCGTGGCCACCGACTGGGCGTAGCCGGCGAGCTGGAACGCGGAGCCCAGGTGGATCACCTCGTCGGCGAGCGCCGCGGTGGCGCCGCCGCGGGCCGTGCCGCAGGCCGAGAGGTAGGCCAACTCGGCCGTCTCCAGGTGGAGCTCGGCGATGTCGCGGATCAGCAGGTCGCCGTCGGCCAGCAGCAGCCGGCCGGCCGACAGGTCCTCGGGGTCACTGTCCGCGTGGCACGCGAAGTGCACCACGGCCGCGTCCACCATGGCCGCACGCACCGAGTCCCGGGTGGCGGCCGGTCCGATCAGCGGAACGCCTCCGCCCGCCGCCACCGCCTCGGTGGCCTCCGTGACCGTACGGGCCAGCGGGGCCTGTCCGGCGGTCTGCGGCATGGCCACGGCCAGGGTGCGCCGCCGGCCGGGTGCCGCGCGCCTGCGGGCCCGGCTGAAGAGCAGGGCGCGCAGGGTCGGTGTGTACGAGGAGGCCACCCGGTCCAGGACGGCGGCGTCCGCCGCCTCCCCGCTGCCGTGGCGCCCGGCGGCATGCAGCGGAAAGGAGTTGAGCACCCCGGACGGCGACCACCACAGCCGGGGCCAGGGCGCTCCTGACTCCGGCGGACCGGTGAACCCGAGGGCGTCCAGGACCGGTTCGGCCAGTACGTCCCACAGCCAGGCCAGCGTTCCCGTGAAGATCTCCCGGGCGTCCTCGAACAGAGGGTCGCGCGGTCCGGCCGTCAGTGCCTCGACGGCGACCCGGAAGGACTCGGCCTGTGCCACCAGATCGGAGGCGTACAGCCGCGGCAGCGGTACCGCGCGCAGCCCGTCGGGGCACAGCGCCAGGGCGTCACAGCGGCGCGGGTTGATGTTGACGCTCACCACCGGCCCCTCCGCGGCGGCGGGCAGCAGGTCGTCGAGACCCAGGGGAAGCGGGGTCAGAAAGCGCTGGAAGCCCGGGTGCTGCTGGAGTTCGGCGACGAGCCAGGCCGCGTCGTCGGAAGCGGACCGCAGCTCGTCCTCCTCGTCCGGTGTGGGCCATCGGCCCGGTTCCCTCGCCGTGCGGAGCGCCCGGATCCGTTCCAGCGCGGCCCGCAGCCGGCCGTGCAGCTTGGCGTCCGCACCGTGCAGGACCTCCAGTTCGCGGCGGGCGTTGAGCGCCCCCGACAGCAGATGCGCCCGGCCGTCCTCCAGGGTCTCCAGCGCTTCCACGGGGTCCCGGTCGTCGAGCGCGGTGGCGGCGCCGTCGGAGGCCAGCCGGGTGATCAGGCTGGGCGACTGCCCGACCCCGGGCGGTGCCTGGCCCAGCAGCCCGGTGCGCTGGATCCGCGACTGGGCCGCGGAGGTCCACTGCGTCAGCAGCATGGCCGTGCGCCAGCCGGGAGCCGGCGCCGAGGTCAGCTCCCGGGCGATGCCCACGGCCTCCTCGTAGTCGGCCTCCTCGGACCACAGGGCATGGCGGACGAAGAGGGACAGGGCCAGGGTGGTCCGGGTCTCGGCGTACTCCGGCGTGTCCGGGGCGAGTTCCGTGAGCCTCCGGCGGGCGGCCCGCACCCCCTCCTCGACCGCCTCCAGCTGCTCGAACGGCGACTCGTACGCGAACGCCAGTGCCGTATGGGCGCCGAAGAGCTCCGGCTTGATCCCCAGCTCCTCCAACTGGGCGGGCAGTTCCTCGAACAGCTCCCGCATCAGCGGCAGGGCCCGGCGCATCAGCTGCAGACGCGTCCGGGTGTCGCCCGGCGCGTACATGGACTCGTACATGATCTGCACGAGGCGCAGCATGTTCCGCCCGCCGTGCAGCAGGCGGTGCTCGCGGGAGTCGGGTGGCAGCCGCGGCAGCAGTCGTTCGTGGATCTCCAGCAGCTCGTCGAGGCTGCTGGTGTCCGGCGGCTCCTCGGACTCCTCGACCCGCCCGCCCGGCGGCCCGGGCGCGCCCTCGTCGTCGTCTCCCGCCAGGAACGCGGCGACGGCGCCCGCGCGTTCCTCCTCGGGCAGCCTGGCGATGCGCCGGGCCTGGAGCTCCATCGCCTTGGCGAAGATCTCGTTCAGGCCGACCCGGTCCGGGTAGCCGAGGACCATGCTGCCGAAGTCCATCAGTTCCTGGCTGCGGCTCCCGCCCCCCTCCCCGCCGAGGCCGATCAGATTCATCACGGACCGCATCGGGTGGCCGGTCGTGTCCCCGGACAGCAGCGGGAGCATGACGTCGTCGATGGCCTGCCAGTCCGCCTGCTGCTCGGGGGTGAGGTCCGCGCGGGAGTCCAGCTCTCCCTTGAGCATGGCCGCCTCCACGAGCAACGCCCGGGCGATCTGCTCCCGGCGGGGGTCTGTGGCGTACGCGGACTCGCCCTGTACCAGCAGGTCGATGGTCTCCTGCGGATGCTGTGCCACCAACCGGTTCCCCGCCAGCCGCAGCAGTACGTCCCCCCGCTCCGGGTGCCCTTCGGGGGTGAGGTCGAGCAGGCGCCGCAGGGTGTCGACGGCCTGCTCGGCCTGTGCGGCGGCGCGCGGCCGGTCGTCCGAGGGGGAGCCGATCACCACGGCGTCGGCGAGCCGGTCGAGGCGGGTGCGCAGCATCTCCCCGTCCTCGGCGGGCGTGGTGAGGTCCACGGCACGCCGGAGCGCGTCGACGGCCTCCTCGCGGACCTCCGGGCCCGGCTCCTCGCCCTCCCCGGCGGTGCGGGCGCAGAGGGTGAGGGTGTAACCGAGGTCGGAGTACATCTGCGGGAGGTTCTGGTCGACCTCCGTGGCGGTCTGGGTGGCGATGCGCAACATCGCGGCGGCCTCGGCCAGTTGGGTGCGGTCCTCGGCCTGACCGGCCGAGGCGAGCAGCGCGAGGCCGAGGCCGTTGGCGCACCGGGCGTGGTTCGGGTGCTCGCGCGGGGTGGCGGCGAACGCGGTGCGCAGCACGGAGACGGCCTCCGCCAGCTGCTCGGGGTCGGCCTGGCCGGGGGAGGAGACGGGGGTCGGGCCGCTCAGGAGCAGGGCATAGCCGAGGTTGCATCCGGCCAGGGCGCGGTCGTGGCCGTCGGGCGACAGATGGGGAAGGGCCTCGCGGGCCAGGTCGGCCGCAACGCGGATGGCTTCCGGGTACGCCAGGGTGATGCCCAGTTCCAGCAGCAGCATCGCCAGGTTGGCGAGGGACGCGGCGTGCTCCTGGACGATCTCCTCGGGGGCGTCGGGCCGTCGGCCCTCGGCGCCGAGGAGCTGGTCGAGTCCGGCGCGCAGGGGAGGGGGCAGGACATCCGGCTGGTCCGGCAGGTGGCAGTAGAAGGGGGCGAGCAGCAGGAGGGCGCACTGGCCGTCCTGTGCGGCGGTGGGGGCGTCGGGCCGGTCGTCCGCGACGAACAGATACATCACTCCGAGTACGTACGCCACTTCGGCGTCGAGTGCGTGGCCGCCGCCCGTGGCCGGGTGGGGAGCCACGAGGTGGCGCAGCAGACGGTCGGTCTCCTGGCGTGCCTCCGCGGTGTGCAGATGGCCGTTGCCCGTCGGTCCGCCCAGCGCGTCCAGGCGCCCCCGTACCGCCCGTAGCAGCCGTTCCCGCTCCGCCGGCCGGTCCTCCCCGGGCAACTGCTGTGGCTCGGTCATCTCGTGCACCCCGTTCTCGCGTCCGGTCCCGTGGTGTGGGCGCCGTGGTCCGGTGCCCGGGTGTCCTGTGCGTCGCTCCCGTGTCCGGGCGGCAGGGGTCCTCCGCTCCCGCGTTCGGCTGTCACGGGCGTCGTGGTCCCGCGTGTCACGGGCGTCGTGGCCCCGCGCCCTTGCGGAACCGTTCGGTGACGGCGGGGCCCAGGCTCGCCCGGACCGGGCGGGCCTCCTCGTCGAACCGTTCGAACAGCTCCTGGAGATGGACATCGACCGCCGACTCGACGAGCTCGGCGTACTCCTCGGCCCGGTCCCGGCCCCGCCGCCAGGCCACCAGCGCCGCCCCCGCCCCGGCCACGGCGCTCGGCCACCACACCGCGCCCAGCAGGAGATACAGGACCGCCCAGCCGCCGAGGCGCATCGCCTCGTCCAGCCGCTGCCTGGCCTCGGCCAGCGGCTGACGCGTGGAGTCGGGGAGCACCAGCCACAGCCGGGGCCACGCGTCGGACAGCTCCAGGCGGTACTCCAGCCGGATGCGCACGGCGGGGGCGCGCAGCCGGTCCCCGATCCAGGTCGGGCATTCCGGCCGGGTCAGGGCCACTTGGTTTCTCAGCACCTCCAACGCGCCCAGCCGGGCGGCACGTTCGGCGGCCCCCTCCGTGTCCTGCGCCACGGCCCGGCGGCAGGCGTCGTCCCGTTCCTGCCAGATTCTGCGCCGCCGCCCGGTGAGCGCGGCGGCGGGCCGGCTCAGGAGGCGGGGCCAGCTGCCGAGCAACGCCTGTTCGTACGGCCCGCCGAGCGCGTCGGCCACCAGCGCGGCGGCGAAGGACGCGGCCAGCACACCGAGCAGCAGCACCGCCGTACGCGTCGAACCCGAGCCCGCGCCGGGGCCCGCCCCCGAACCGGCTCCGGTGAGCGCCGTCACCCGCAGGCGCAGCAGGTCCACGTCCGACCAGGCGCTCTGGCGCAGGGTCAGGGCGACGGCCGCGACGGTCGTGAACAACAGGCCGGGCAGGACGAGCGTGGCGGCCCAGCGTTCCGCCAGTTTCCGGCCGACATCGGTGACGAATCCGGAGAGCATGTAGGCCCGTTCACCTCTCGGGGTCGAAGCGCAGCGCCAGGTCGAAGATCTCGCACACCGGACGCTCCTCGCCGACCGCCCGCTGCTCCCGCCGCGTACAGACCCCGCGCGGGCAGACGTGCTGGCCGAGCAGGGCGTGCGGGGCGCCGTCCGTCACCCGGGGCGGGAGGGTGGTGCCCCGCGGCGCACCCTCGTCCGCCTCGTCCGCCGTGCGCCCGGGCAGCAGGCCCAGGGCTTCGAGGTGTTCGCCGATCGGCCCGCCCTCGCGGGCGGCCCGGACCGCACGGTCGATCACCAGCCGCCCCGACGCGCCGACCGGCCCCCGGTGCATCCTGCGCAGCCGCGCCAACTGCTGGCAGAGAAGCGCCAGTTGACGGTCGTGATCCTCGTGTGACGACACATCACTCATGGTAGTCCCATCCTTTACGCTGGTCCTGGGTTGGTCGAAGTGCACCCGTGGGGACGAGGCACTCGACAGCCGGGACATCGACACGGGGGGTACGGGTGGACGTCCGGCATGACACCGGGAGCGGCGACGACGCCGCGCCCACCGACGGCACACCCCTGCCCGCGCCCCGCCGGCCGGTGCGGCGTCCCGCCGCGGCCCGCACCACCTTTCACCGGGACCGGCGGACGGTCCGCAAACGGTTGTGGGCGGCCTCGGGTGCGGGCGTCGGCGCCGTGGTGTGCTGGGTGTCCGCGGATGCCGTACACGCCGTGCGGGCCCCCGTGCCGGTGGTGGCCGAGTGCGTCCTGGGCGGAGCCGTCCTCGCCGTCGTCTGTGTGCGGCTCCTGCTGACCTCTCTGTGGCCGGTCGCGCTCACGGTGGACATCGACGGCATCGAGTGGCACGGGCCGCTGCGCCGGCTGCGGTGGTCCTGGCCGGAACTCGACTGGCTGTGCGTGGTCCCGGCCGTGGACCGGCGCATCCTGCGCACCGGCCACCGTTTCCCGGAGCAGCTGCTCCTACGTACGACCCCACCTGCCACCGCACCTGCCACCGCACCTACGACCCCGCCCACGCCCTCACCCCTGACCGCGCCCGCGACCGCTCCGGGCCCGCGTCGCCGGATCACCGGGCCGGCCGGACTCCTGCTGCGGACAGTGGAGTTGACGCCCCGCTGGGACGCGGGCTGGCGCTGTGTGAGCGTCGACCTGCGCCCGCTGGCCGTCGAGCCCCGCGAGCTGGACCTCGCGCTCGACACCCACGCGGGCCCCCGCTGGCGCCGTACCGGACTGCCCCCGGCAACCACCTCCGCGGTGGCCACCGGCAGTGAGTACCGCATCCCGGGCCGCCTGCGTTCACCGCTGACCCGCAGGGCGGCGGGCTACGGCGGACGGCTGTCGGTCGCCGTCTGGCTCGCCTGTTGCTACGGCTACCTCCGGTTCGCCGCTACCCGGCCGGGCCCGGGCCTGCACTGGGCCTACCTCGGCGCCGGACTCGCCGCCCCTGCCGTGGTGCTGCCCGCGCTCCTCGCGCTCGACCACCTCCTCGCCCGGCGCTGCGCGCTGCACCTGGACGCGGGAGGGCTGCGGCTGCACGCCGGCGGCACGGACCGTGCCCTGCCCTGGAGCGCGGTGGAGTCGCTGGAGATCGGCTCCGCCCCGGAGGGCGCACGCGGGCGGCAGCACCGCTGGGCCCTGCTCGCGCGCCCGCTCGTCCCCGAGCCGGGCGCCGCACCGCCGCGGGACTGCTTCCGGGCCGCCCCCGACGGCACGCTGCGGATCGTCCCGGTACTCGCCGGTGTGCCGGGCGAGGCCCTCGGACTGGCCGTCCACCCCGGGCAACTCGCCCACGCGCTGCACACGTTCGGGGTGCGGGTCGCCGGGCCGGCCCGGGACGGCGACGGCGCCCAGCGCTGGTCCGCGCCCGCTCTCGACGCCGCCGTACCGCCCGCCGACCCGCCGTCCGCCCCGCCGTCCGGGACCCGCTCCGCGGCCCCCGGCGAGCTGCGTGTGCTGCGTGTCTCGCCCACCGGCGACAGCGGCCACCGCACCATCGCCGCCGCGCTGCGCGCACACACCGGCCCGGGGCCGCTGCGGGTGATGGTCGAGCCGGGCCGCTACCCCGAGCCGCTGTCCCTCAAGGGTGAGGTCGAACTCTGTGCCGCGCGGGGCCCGGGGACCGTGGTCGTCGAACCGGCCGTCGCCGGGGCGAACGTGCTCGACGTGACCGGCAGTGCGGTGGTCACGGGCCTGGCGGTCGTGGGCCGCGGCACCGCGACGGTCGCGGTCTTCGGCCGGCTGCTGCTGCGCGACTGCCGGCTCGAAGGCCGCGACGGAGCGGCCGCCCTGACCGCCTCGGCCGGCAGCGAGATCACCGTGATGGGCGGTGAACTGGCCGTCGGCAAGGCGACGTTGCAGGGGGCCCGCGCCGTGCTGCGCGGCACCCGGTTCCAGGCGGCGGGCGAGGACGCGCTGGTCGTGTCTCAGGGCGCGCACGCCGAGGTCACCGACTGTGTCTTCGCCGACGGCCGCGGCAGCGCCGTCCACGTCAGCGGGGCGGGCACCCGGGCCCGGCTCCGGACGTGCGAGTTCTCCGGCTTCGGCGGACACGGCGTGCTGGTCGAGCAGCAGGCCGAGGCCGAGGTGCGCGACTGTCTGCTGCGCGACCTGTCCGGTACGGCGCTCGGCTTCCGCGACCAGGGGCACGGCACCGTCGTCGGGACCCGCGTGCGCGGCGCGGACGCCGGGGCCGTCGTCTCCGGCGGCGCGGATCCGACCCTGCGCGACTGCTCCTTCCACGGCTGCCGGGCCGTCGGGGTGCGGGTGACCGAGGAAGCCGTGTGCGGGATCGAGGACTGCTCGTTCGAGCACCTGTCCAACGCCGCCCTGAGCGTCGACCAGAAGGCCCGGCTCCGGGTGAACGGTTGCCGCATCGTCGACGCCAGACACGGTGTCGTCGTGGAGAAGGGCCACGCGAGCCTGGAGCGGGTCGAGGCCCGCGCGCTCACCGGTTCCGTGGTGCGGCTGTGCCAGGACGGCACCTTCGAGGCCGCGGAACTGCGCGCCGACGACTGCAAGTACGGCCTGCACGCGTCCGGCTCCGGATCATCCGGCGAACTCACCGGCGCCGAGCTGTGCGGAATGCGGGACTGCGCTCTCGTACTGACCGGATCCGCCCGGGTCGTCGCGCGGAACCTGCGGATCTCCGAGCCCGTGTCCGACGGCCTCTTCGCGCGCGACACCTCATATCTGACGGTGCGTCAGTGCACGGTCGAGCGGGCCGCGCGGTACGGGGCGCACATTCTGGACAGCGCCGTCCTGGTCGCGGACCAACTGACCGTGACGGACTCCGGTGCGCACGGGATCCTCGCGGAGAACAGCAGCCAGTTCGACATCCGGGACAGCTCCTGCACCGGCAGCGACGGCGACGGGCTGCGCACCCGGAGCGACGTCAGCGGCCGGATCACGGACAGCCGGATCACCGGCAGCCGCGGCGAGGCCGTCGCGGGCGACGGCAGCGTACGCCTCGACGCCGTCACCACCCGCGACGCGCCGCCCCCGGCCGGGCAGCCCGCCGCCGGGCTCGGACCGCAGGCCGAACTGGACGCGCTGATCGGTCTGACCGAGGCGAAACGCCAGGTCCGTACCCAGGTCGACCTGCTGCGGCTGGCCCGGCTGCGCCGCGACGCCGGCCTGTCCGAACCGCCCGGCGGCCGTCATCTGGTCTTCTCCGGGCCGCCGGGCACCGGCAAGACCACGGTGGCCCGGCTCTACGGCCGGATCCTCGCCGAGCTGGGCGTGCTGTCGGACGGCCGGCTCGTGGAGGTGCACCGCAGCGATCTCGTCGGCCAGTACCTGGGCTCCACCGCCCTGAAGACCCGCGCGGTCTTCGACAGCGCCCGCGGCGGGGTGCTCTTCATCGACGAGGCGTACAGCCTGGCCCGGCGCTTCGGCGTCAACCACGACCTCGGCCAGGAGGCGATCGACGAGCTCACCAAGCTGATGGAGGACCATCGCGAGGACGTCGTGGTGATCGCCGCCGGCTACCCCGTGGAGATGGAGGGCTTCCTGGAGGCCAACCCGGGCCTTGCGTCCCGGTTCTCCCGGATCGTGACGTTCTCGCCGTACAGCCCGGGCGAACTGGTCCGCATCGTGCGCCACTTGGCGGACCGGCACGGCTTCGAGCTCGACCCGGACGTGGAGCCCCGGCTCCTGGCCCGCTTCCGGGGCCGGGCGAGCACCGGCAGCCCGTCCAACGGGCGGGACGCCCGCACGCTCTTCGAGACCATGATCGAACACATGGCGGGCCGCCTGTCCGACATCGACCGCCCCACCCATCAGGAACTGCTCACCCTCCGCCCGGACGACATACCGGAGCCCTGAGGGGTGCCGAGGGGGCGAGGGCGTGTCGTTGGGTTTCCACACCCGTACCGCCTGGGTTTCAACACCCGTACCACAAGCGGGAAGCGGCAGCACCTCGGTCACCCCGCGACCGGACCGCGGTGCGGTCGCGGTCGGGTTGCGGTCCGGTTGCGGGGCATTCGCGGCAGAGTAGCCTGGATTTGATCGACACCGCCTGATTCTGGAGGTAGGCGATGTTTCTTCGACGACTGCGGCGTCGTATGCCGCGTGGGCTCGTCCTTCTCGGCAGTGGCCGTTCGATCCGGGGCTTCAGTGGCGGCCTCTACGACGGGCACGGATATCAGTCCTGAACACCGCCCACCGAGTCGAACCGGGCCTGCCGCGGAGTCACCGCGGCGGGCCCACCTTGGAGGATGTGGGGTGGCAGAGGAGACCGATGCCCTGGCGGCCATGACGCGGATCCTGTCACCGCACTGCCGGGTCACCAGGATGTCCGGCGGAGCTCTGATCGCGGACTGGAGGCGGCGGACGCGTTTTCTCGGCATGACTGCGACGGACATGCGGAAGTTCGCCGACGGAAGCTCTGAGGAACGCGCCGAACTCGTCACCGGGCTCATCCGTGCCGGGTGTGCGACGGCCCGCCGGAAGGGGCACTCGGACGTCGAGGTCGGGCTCTGGTTGCGCGGAGTGCACCTGCTGATCCGGACCCTGGGATTCGGGCGCGTCCTTCGGCTCCTGTCCTTGGCGGCCCCGGTCTACGCCCGTGCCGACCCCCCGTCCGCGGAGGACGTCGAGCGGTTGAAACGAGCGGTGCGGTCACACAGCCGCAGCAGTTGGTTCGTCAACGACGACTGCAAGACCGAGGCCGTGACGGCTTTCGTCCTGCTGCGGCGGTGCGGCCTGAAGGCCGTGCTCCACGTCGGTGTGCGCGAGCACCCGTTCGCCCTGCACGCCTGGACGTCTTCGGCGGGCCTGTGCATCCCTGACGCCGATCCGCGAGGGCACGCGTTCGCGCCGGTGCTCTCGATCAGTTGCGCGGGGCAGTGACGTGGAAGCGCTCCGCCTCGAGTGGGCCGCGGGCGCACCGAGGCTCCGGGCGACCGAGGCCATGGCGCGGCAGGGACTCGTGACGACGGTCTCCTCCCGGGCCGGCACCGCGGTGGTCGTCGGCTGGGCCGGCTCGGTCCGTGACCGCGTGGCGGGCGCGCACGGCCTCCTGGACGACTTCGGCCGACCGGGAGCCGCACCGCGTCTGCCGGCCGGCGACTATGCGGCTGTCCTGGTGTGCCGCGACCGCGTCCTGCTGATGCGGGACGAGCAAGCACGCATCCCCCTGTTCTTCAGGGAGTCCGGCGGACAGGTGAGCGCGGTGAGCACCTCGGCGCGCCGGCTGGGCGACTTCGAAGAGCTGGAACGTCGCTACTTCTGCCGGTACCTGACCGGGAACATGGCGCAACCGCACTCGGAACTCACCCCTTTCGCCGGCGTGCACCGGGTCCTCGGCGGCGAGGTCGTGGAGCTCTCGATCACCGGGCGGATGCGCGGTCGGGCGCTGGGACGCGTCGGTCACGCCGACCACCCGTGGGACTCGACAGCGGACGGGCTCCGGCTCAGCGGGGCCGCGAAGGAGCTGCGCCTCGCACTGGAGCACGCCGTCGGGCGCCGCATGGGCACCATGACGGCGTGTCACGTCTCCGGCGGCACCGACTCCACCAGCGTCGCGTTGCTCGCAGCCCGTCCGACGGCCGCGGGACAGGACAGCCCCAGGGACCTTGTCCTGCTCGCCGGGCGCTTCGGCACAGGAGAGCTGGCGGGGGAGCAGCCGTACCTCGACGAGGCGATGAAGGAGATCCACCGGCACGCACCCGGGGCCCGCCCGGTGATGGTCGATGTCGGCGACGTGGCTGACTTCGACGACTTCCAGGACCACGCGGGAGACGCGGACGAGCCTCATGCGCACGCCTTTCGCGCCCCGTTCTGGAGCAGGCTCCATGCCGCTGCGGCGGAGCTGGGCTGTGACATCCTCCTGACCGGCTGCGGGGCCGATGCGATGGTGGACGCCAACCCCTTTCACCTGCACAGGCTGGCCCGCACAGGGCAGCTCCGGCAGCTGACGAAGCAGGCACGTGCCTGGGCCGCGGGCAGCGAGCGTGGCGTGCGGGACGTCGTCTGCGACTACGTCATGCGGCCGGCTCTTCCGCTGACCGCCGAACGGATCACCGCGCTCGTCCGCCGCGGAACGGTGCTGGGCGGCCTCGGCAGCTTCACCCGCCCCCGATGGCTGCGACCCGGATTCGCGCGGGCTCACGGCTACCGTGAGGCCGGCATCGCGGAGAGCCGCTTCGTGTTCGGGCGCAGGCCGGAACAGTCGCTCTTCGAGGCGGCCAATTACCTCGCCGCTCCCGACCCGCTCTCCTGGCGCCGCGCACGGCAGGACGGATTCTTCCTCTCGCACCCCTTTCTCGACCACGAGGTCATCGCCACGATGCGCAGCCTCCCTCCGGAAGCCACGTTCCGTCCGGGCCGTCCGAAGGCGGTTCTGCGCGAGGCCATGGCGGATCTGCTTCCGTCCCGGATCCGCGGCCGAGCGGTCAAGGTCCCCTTCGACGAGCTCTACGCCCGCGGCCTGCGCAGACACGGCGACGAACTCATCGACCTCTGCCGCTCCGCGAGGCATCCGCTGGTCGCGGAGATGTTCGACGTGGAGACGCTGTGCCGGGCTGTGAGGGAGGCTCAGCTCGGGGTGGGCGACGCGTACTCCTGGGACCGGATGAACAGCTCTCTCGCCCTGGTGGTGTGGCTCGAGCGGCTGGACCGGCGCGGCTGTGCGGGTGGTGCGGGCATGCCGGTCATCGCCGGCTCTTGAGGTCCCCCACCCCTGCGTGCCGAACCCCGCTAGTCCCTGCGGCCCAGCGGGATCCCGAGGGTGAAGACCGTCGCCCCCGGTTCGCCGGTCAGTGCGACGGTGCCGCCGTGCGCCCGCACCAGGGAGCGGGCGACCGCCAGGCCCAGGCCGCTGCCCCCGCGGTCGCGGCTGCGGGCCTTGTCCACCCGGTAGAAGCGGTCGAAGACCCGCTCCCGGTCGGCCGCCGGAACGCCCGGGCCCGAGTCGGCGACCCCCACCCACGCCGTGCCGGACGAGACCGAGACCTCCACGGACACCTCCGTTCCGGCGGGGGTGTGCACGGCGGCGTTGGTGAGCAGGTTGTCCAGCACCTGCCGGATGCGCAGGGGGTCGAGCCGCAGCGGTACGGCGTCGGGACCGGTCGTCACCGTCAGCGGACGGTCCGGGTGGCCCGCGCGGAAGGCGTCCGCCGCCTGGCGCACCAGCTCCACCAGGTCGGCGTCCTCCATCCGCAGCGGTGTCTCCACCTCCGCGGCGTCCAGGCGGGCGAGCAGCAGCAGGTCGTCCAGGAGCAGCCCCATCCTGGCGGCCTCGGCACGCAGCCGCGCCAGATGCCTGTCCCGTTCCCCGGGCGCGTTGGCGGCCGCGTACTGGAACAGGTCCGCGTAACCCCGTACCGACATCAGGGGCGTACGCAGCTCGTGCGAGGCGTCCGCGACGAAGCGGCGCAGCCGCTGTTCGGCCTCCGCGCGGACGGCGAGCGAACCGTCGATGTGCTCCAGCATGGTGTTGAACGCGGTGCGCAGCTCCTCGACCTCCGGACCGCCGCTGCGGCCGTCGTCGCGCAGCGGCAGCCGCGCCGCCGACCCGGTCAGATTGTGCGAGGCGATGCCGTGGGCGGTGTGCGCCATGTCGCTCAGCGGTTTCAGACCGCGCCGCAGCATCGCCCGGCCGAACACCACCAGGGCCAGCAGCGCGAGGACGAACGCGACCACCTGGACCGTGATCAGCTGCCGCACGGTCGCCTGGACGTCCGCCATGGGCGCGGCACTGACGAGGACCACACCGGGTTCCACCTCGCACGCCTGTAGCCGGTAGGTGCCCTTGCCGTCGATCCGCACGGTGCGCCGAAGGTCCGTGTCCGAGTGCGCCATCGTCTCGGCGAGAGCGGTGAGCGCCCGGGTGTCGGCCGGTACGTCGGCCGGCCTGCGCAGCACGGCCGAGTCGCCCGAGACGTCGTACACCGCGGTGTACCAGCCGTAGTACGGCTGGCGCTGCACGACGCCGTGCACTTGGGCGTCCTTCGACTGCAGGACCTGGACGAGCTTCATCTGGTCGCCCAGCTGGGCTTCCAGATAGTCGCGCATGTACGTGGTCAGCGCCGTGCCGACGACGGCGAACACGACGAGGGACAGCACGCCAAGGCCCAGCGCCAGCCGGGTGCCCAGGCGCAGCCTGCGGTACGTCCGCCGCAGCCGCCCGGTCACCGGGCCGCCGGCCGGATCACGTATCCGAAGCCCCGGACCGTGTGGATCAGCGGCTCCCTGCCCGCGTCGGCCGCGCTGTCTTCGGCGGCGACGTCGCCGGCATCGGCAGCGTCGGCTTCGTCGAGTTTGCGGCGCAGGCGGCTGACGACCAGCTCCACGACGTTCGAGCGGCCCCCGAAGCCGTACTCCCAGACGTGGTCCAGGATCTGCGCCTTGGTCAGCACGGCCGGCGACTTGCGCATCAGATAGCGCAGCACCTCGTACTCGGTCGGCGTGAGCGTCAGCAGCCGGTCGCCCCGCCGCACCTGACGGGTGTCCTCGTCCATCGTCAGGTCGGCCACCCGGAGCACGGACCGCTGGAAACCGGGTCCGGCGCTGCGGCGCAGCACGGTCCGCAGCCGGGCCATCAACTCCTCCACCGCGAACGGCTTGACCAGATAGTCGTCGCCGCCCCTGGTCAGGCCCGCGACCCGGTCGGCCACCGTGTCCCGGGCGGTGAGGAACACGACGGGCACCATCGTCCCGGACCGACGCAGCCGGTCGAGGACGCCGAACCCGTCGATGTCGGGCAGCATCAGATCGAGCACCACGATGTCCGGAGGGAACTCCGCGGCCAGGCGCAGCGCCTCCTCGCCCGAGTACGCGGTGACCGCGTCCCAGCCCTCGTAACGGGCGACCGTCGCCACGAGGTCGGCGATGGGCGGGTCGTCGTCCACGACGAGGAGTCGTACTTTTTCCACCTGCTCATAGTGCTTCACGTGTCCCAGGGCGCCAGAGCGGGCCACCCCCCGGACCCATATCGATAAGCAGTTGAAAGTCCGGCGACAGGAAAACGACAGCTCTCGCCAGCGAAGCTCGGTGTCCCAGGACCCGATCAAGGAGCTGCCGTCCGTGACGACCGTCCAATCGCCCCCTGCGCCCCCCACGGCGATACGCCCCAGGGTGGTGGCCCGCGCGGGCCTGTACGCCGTGCTGGCCGCGAACGCGGCCGTGGTGGCCTTCCTCTTCGCCCAGGCCGGGTTCGCCTCGAACGCGCTGATCGTGCTGGGCCGGCTGGCCGGCCTGTACGGCGCCCTCCTGATGGCCTTTCAGCTGCTGCTGGTGGCCCGGCTGCCGTGGCTCGACCGCCGGATCGGCATGGACCGGCTGACCAGCTGGCACCGCTGGACCGGCTTCGGCATCCTGTGGACGCTGCTCGCGCACGCCGTCTTCATCACCTTCGGTTACGCACAGTCGTCGTCGATGGATCCGGTGAACCAGCTGGTGGACCTCGCCGAGACCGTCGAGGGCGTGCTCCGCGCGGTCGTCGCCCTGACGATCATCGTCGTCGTGGGTGCCGTCTCCGGCCGGTACGCCCGGCGCCGACTGGCCTACGAGACATGGCACTTCATCCACCTGTACACCTACGTCGCCGTGGTGCTCGCGTTCACGCACCAGGTCGCGGCCGGTACGACCTTCACCTCGTCGTCCGCCGCCACGGCGTACTGGTACGCCGTGTGGGGCGTCGCGCTCGGCTCGGTGCTCGTGGGCCGGCTGGTGCTCCCGTTGTGGCGGAACTGGCGTCACCAACTGCGGGTCACGGCCGTGGTCCCGGAGTCCGACAACGTCGTCTCGATCCACATCTCCGGCCGCGACCTGGACCGGATGCCCGCGCGGGCGGGCCAGTTCTTCCTGTGGCGGTTCCTGACCCGGGACCGCTGGTGGCAGGCCAACCCCTTCTCGCTGTCGGCCGCCCCCGACGGCACGCGGCTGCGGCTCACCGCGAAGACGGCCGGCGACGGCACCGCGGCCCTGCGGCATGTGAAGGTGGGCACGCGGGTCTTCGCCGAGGGGCCGTACGGCGCCTTCACCGCGATGCACCGCACGCGTCCGGAGTCCCTGCTCGTCGCCGGCGGGGTGGGCGTCACACCCATCCGGGCGCTGCTGGAGGACCTGGAAGGCCACGCGGTGGTCATCTACCGGGTGGCCGAGGACCGCGACGCCGTCCTCTACGACGAGCTGCGGGAACTCGCCCACGCCAAGGGCGCCGAACTCCACCTGGTGACCGGGCCGGCCGCCCCCGACAGGCTGGCCCCGAGCGAACTCGCCCGCCTGGTACCGGACATCGCCGAGCGGGACGTCTTCCTGTGCGGACCGCCCGGGATGACCACCACCCTGCTGCGCACCCTGCGCGAGCTGGGCGTGCCCAAGCAGCAGATCCACCACGAGCGCTTCAGCCTGGCCGGATGAGGGAGACGAGGAAATCCCGGTGAAACGAGCACTTCCTGTCCTGGTCCTGAGCGTCGCGGGCCTGATCCCGCTGTGGCGCTACGAACCGTCGACCGACACGACGTCCACCACCCAGACCGCCCCGCCCGCCGCGTCGCCTTCCGCGTCCTCCTCGCCGGGTTCTTCGCCGGGTTCTTCGGCCCAGGTCGTCGCGGGGTCGACCGTCAAGACCGAGAAGGGCCCCGTGCAGGTCGAGGTGACCTTCGAGGGCGACACGATCAGCGCCGTGCGGATGTTGCGGCAGCCGAACCATCCGCAGACGACGGCGGCGGTGCCGAAGCTGGTCGCGGAGACGCTGAAGGCGCAGAGCGCGGACATCGACACGGTGTCCGGCGCGACCGTCACCAGCGACGGGTACAAGGAGTCGCTCCAGGCCGCCCTCGACGCGAAGGGCGCCTGAGGTGCGGCGCGTCGAACACGTCATGGGGTTCCCGGTCTCGCTGCGGATCGACGACGAGGGCGACTTCGACGCGGCCGCGGACGCGGTGTTCGCCTGGCTGCGGGAGGCCGACGCGCGGTTCAGCCCCTTCAAGGCCGACAGCGAGGTGTCCCGGCTGGACCGGGGCGAGCTGCGCGAGGACGCGCTCAGCGCGGATCTGCTGGAGGTCCTCGACCTGTGCGAGCACTACCGGGCCGCCACCGGCGGAGCCTTCGACGTGCGGCTGCCCGGCCGTGGCCTGGACCCCTGCGCGGTGGTCAAGGGCTGGTCGGTGCAGCGGGCGGCGGAGCTGCTGTCGGCGGCGGGGGCGCGGAGGTTCTGCCTGAACGCCGGCGGTGACGTGGCCGCCGCCGGCGGTCCCTGGCGGGTGGGCGTACGGCATCCCGAACACGCCGACAAGCTGTGCACGGTCCTGGAGCTCACCGACGGGGCGGTCGCGACCTCCGCGCGCTACGAACGCGGCGACCACATCCGCGACGGGCGCACCGGGCGACCGGCGACCGGCCTGCTCAGCCTGACGGTCGTGGCGCCGACACTGACCGAGGCGGACTCGGTCGCGACGGCGGCCTTCGCGATGGGCACGGAGGGCGTCGAGTGGGCCGCCGGGCTGGACGGCTGCGAGGTGTTCGCCGTGGACGCCGAGCGTCGGGTCCTGCGTACGGCGGGACTTCCGGTGGCCGGGGCGCGGGCGGCCGCATAGCCCGGGGCGGACCCCCGCCCGGCCGCCAGGGCCCCGCGACGGGCCGGCTCGGCCACGTCAGCGGGCGGCGATCAACTGGTCGATCAGGGCGATCAGTACGTCCCGGCACGACTCGCGCTCCCGTGCGTCGCACAGCAGCACCTGGGCCCGCTCCGGCAGGGCCAGGGCCTCCCGGATCTCCTCGGGCGTGTACGGATGCAGTCCGTGGAAACCGTTGACGCCGATGACGAACGGGATGCCCCGCCGCTCGAAGAAGTCGACGGCGGCGAAGCTGGACTCCGGCCTGCGCACATCGATGAGGACCACCGCGCCCAGGGCCCCGATGGCCAGGTCGTTCCACATGAACCAGAACCGCTGCTGTCCGGGGGTGCCGAAGAGATACAGCACGAGTTCCGAGCCGATCGTGATCCGGCCGAAGTCGAGGGCCACGGTGGTGGCGTCCTTCTCCGCGATGCCGTCGAGGTCGTCGACGTCCAGGCCGGCGGCGGTCAGCGGTTCCTCGGTCCGCAGCGGCGCGATCTCGCTGACGGAACCGACCATGGTCGTCTTGCCGACGCCGAATCCGCCGGCGATCAGGATCTTGACCGTGTCGGGTGCCGCGGCCGCGGGGGCGGCAGGTGCGGCGGGGTCAGAGCCGGCCAAGGCCGTCCCTCACTTTCTGCAGCAGGTCCAGGTCCGTGGTGCGGGAGAGGAGGCGCGGCGGGTGGGCGGTGATCCGGCCCGCCTCCAGCAGGTCGCAGAGCAGGATGACGACCACGCTCGCCGGAAGGTCGAGCCCGGCGGCGAGTTCCGCCACCACGACCGGCTCCGCGCACAGCCGCAGGATCCGGGTGTGCTCGGGCTGCGGACGGAAGCTCCCGGCGGGCGGCCGTTCCACCGCGGTCACCGACGTGATGAGGGTGAAGTCGGCCCGGCTGGGCCGGGTCCGGCCACCGGTCAGCGTGAACGGCCGCACCAGACGACCAGCCGCGTCGCCATCCGTCACCTCACTCGCCGCTGTCGGCCGCGGTGCCCGCGCCCCCACGCGGTGGCGCGCTGAGGTGCTCGCCGATCTTCTTCACCAGCATGTTCATCTGGTACGCCACCACACCCACGTCCGCGCCCTGTCTGGTGAGGACGACGAGATGGGCGCCGGGGCCGGCGGCGGTGAGGATCAGATAGCCCTTGCCCATCTCGATGAGCGCCTGACGCACCGGGCCACGGCGGAAGTCCATGCTGACGCCCTTGCTGAGGCTCATCAGCCCGGAGGCGGTCGCCGCGAGCCGCTCGGCGTCGTCGCGCAGGAACCCGGTGGACTTGCTGACGACCAGTCCGTCCTCGGAGAGCACGACGGCGTGGTCCACCTCGGCGACCCGGTCGACCAGTCCGGTGAGCAACTGGTCGAGCTGGCTGTGCGTGGCGGGGGTGGGGCGTGTCATTTCCCTGTCCTTCATGAGCGGTCTGCGGGCGGAGTCGAGAGCGTGGGGGACGATGCGCCCGGGGCGGGAACCCGGGCGTCCGGGTCTTCGGCGGCGGCTTCCTCCCGGTGGTCGTACGCCCCCTCGGCGGTGGTGTCCCGGGCCTGGAGCGTTCCGCGCTGGAAACCGGCGAGCGAGGCGGCGGCACGCTCCGCGGTGAAGTCCTCGCAGGGGTCGTCGTCCTCCCGGCCGGGCGCGGCCTCCTCCTTCAGCTCGGCGGCCAGGCTGGTCTGCGGCACCCGCCGCGGCAGCGGAGCGAGTCCCTCGCGGCGTACGCCACCGGGTTCGGGGCGGGGCGTGCGGCCCGCCGTCCTGCGTACCCCTTCGGTGTCCGACTCCGCTCCGTTCGCGGGGACTTCGGCCGTCCGGGCCCGCGCGGCCGGCCGCGCCTCCCGCGTGCGTTCGTGGGGTTGGCGGGCCGGATCCGGGGTGCCGGCGGTGCCCTTCGCCGCTGCGGCCGGTTCGACGGTCCGTGCGTCGGCGGAGCCGGCCGGTTCGGTGTCCGTGGACTTCGTGGACGGGGAGCCGGAGGCCTCGCGCACCACGATGGCGTGCGGGATCAGCACGATCGCGGTGGTCCCTCCGTACGGCGAGGAACGCAGGGTGACGGCGATGCCGTGCCGGGTGGCGAGCCGGGCGATCACGAACATGCCGAGCCGGAGGTCGTCGGCCAGGGCCACCACGTCGAACTGCGGGACCACCGCGAGCTGGGCGTTGAGGGCCGCGTAGTCCTCCTCGGACATGCCGAGACCGCGGTCCTCGACCTCGACGGCCAGCCCCTTGGCCACCATCGCGGCCCGCACGCCCACCGGGCTGGGCGCGGGGGAGTACGCGGTGGCGTTGTCGATGAGTTCGGCCAGCAGATGGATGACGTCGGCCACCGCGGGCGGGGTCAGGAACACCTCTTCGTCGGTGTGCACCTCCACCCGCTGGTACTCGGCGACCTCGCCGACGGCGCTGCGCAGGATGTCGATCAGGGCGACCGGCTCGGTCCAGCTGCGCCGGGGCTGTTCGCCGCTGATGATGACGAGGTTCTCCTCGTAGCGGCGGAGCTGACTCGCGGTGGAGTCGAGTTCGTACAGGCCCTCCAGGATGTGCGGGTCCTGGTGCCGGCGTTCCAGTTCGTCGAGCTTGCTGAGCTGGAGGTTGACCAGGTTCTGGCTCTGCCGGGCGATGCCCAGGATGACCTTCTGGAAGCCGCGTCGGGTGTCGGCGAGTTCCACCGCGGTGTGGACCGCCGTGCGCTGCGCGGTGTTGAACGCCTGGGCCACCTGGCCGAGTTCGTCCCTGCCGTAGTCCAGCGGCGGTGTGGCGGAGTCCACGTCGACCTTCTCGCCCCGGTCGAGCCGGGCGACCACATCGGGCAGCCGCTCCTCGGCCAGGCTGAGCGTGGCCATCCGCAGCCCCCGCAGCCGCCGGGACAGGGAGCGGGTGATGCGCCAGGACAGTACGACGCACAGCAGCAGGGCGGCGAGTCCGCCGGCGCTCAGCGAGGCCGCCTTGATCAGCAGTCCGCGGGCCTTGTCACTGCTGCGGTCGAGCAGGGCCGAGGTCTGCTGTTGGATCAGGTTCGCGTACTGCGCGGAGACTTGGTCCAGCGCGGCGCTCCAGCGCTTTCGCGCGTCCGGCAGCTCGATGGTCCGCGCGACGCTGCCGTTCGCCGTCCGGGCCGCGATGACCTGGTCCTCGACGTCCTCCAGGGTCTGCCATTGCGGACTCTGCAGGATCCGGTCCGTCTGCGTCTTCGCGCTGCCGCGCAGCGAGGGGACGAGCTGGTCCTGGACGAGCCAGCGCCGGGCGTCGACCAGTTGCGCGAAGCGGACCCACGACTTCTCGTCGAGCTTTCCCGACGGCCAGGCCAGCGTCAGCTGGGCGTCCTCCTGGGAGACGATCTCCGCGGCGTGTTCCAGCGCGACGAGCGGGCCGGCCTGCGAGGTGAGATCCCCGTCGTCGACCTGGGAGAGCTCCTGGAAGGCGTGGACCTGGTTGTCGATGATCGAGGTGTACTGGTCCAGGGCCTGCTTGGCGGTGATGTCGGTCGGGTCGTCCACCTGGCCCCGGTAGTACTCCAGGCTCTTCGCCGCGGCCATGACCGGGTACATCCGTTCCCCGACCCGGGCCGGGGCCATCTCGATCTCGTCGGACCGGCCGACCAGCCGGGTGACCGCCGCGTCCGTCCGTCGCCGCTGCTCGTCCAGGGCGGCTCTGGAACCGCCGGGCGAGGCCAGCCAGGCGGCCGACAGACTCCGCTCCCGTTGCAGCGCGAGCGTCGCGTCGGTCCCCATGGCCCCGGTCGACATGCTCAGCTCGGTCTGCGTCCGCAACTCCAGACCCTCCGAGAACATCTGCTTCGTCGTCACACCCCACATGGCGGCGAGGGTGACGCTGGGGAGCAGCGCCAGCAGGATCAGCGAGAGACGTATGGAGCCGAGGCGGCGCCGGGCACCTGTTCGTCGAGACATCGTCGTCCTAGCCGATGAGCGGTGAGCGGAAGGGGGCAGCGGGGAGGGGCAGCGGGGAGGGGGACAGCGGGTGACGGGGCGGCGGGAAAGGGGACCGTGGGCGCAGTGCGGTGGGTGACCGCGTGGCCGGTACGGCACAGGGGGTGCGCAGGATGCTATCCGTACAAGTGACCGTACGCACCGTGAGGGAGCGAAAACCTTGGCGACGCCGGGGTACGACGGCGCCGCTCAGCGGGTTCCGTCGGCCGCGTACTTCGCGACCTCGGCGACGTTCTCCTTGGTGACGAAGGCGGGGCCGGTCAGCACGGGAGCCTCTCCGCCGCCGCTGAGATTGCCGTTGGACCGGTAGAGCCACAGCGAGTCCACGGCGAGATAGCCCTGGAGATAGGGCTGTTGGTCGACCGCGAACTGCACATCCCCGCGCTGCACGGCCTTGACCACGTTCTTGCTGAGGTCGAAGGTGGCGATCCTGGCCTTGCTGCCCGCGCTCTTCACCGACTTCACCGCCTCGAGGCCGATCTCCGCCCCGTTCGTGACGACTTCGTCGATGCTCGGGTCCTGCCGCAGCCGGGCCGTGACGGAGGCGGTCACCGCCTTCGGGTCGGCGCCGTCCACGTACAGCATCTCCGTCCGGCCGCCGAACGTCTTCTTCACCCCGGCGCAGCGCGCCTCCAGCGCCACATTGCCCTGCTCGTGGATGACACACAGGGCGTGCTGGGCGTGCAGGGCGTCCAGCTTGTCGCCGAGCGCACGGCCCGTGAGGCTCTCGTCCTGGCCGAAGTACTCGAGCAGGCCGTAGGAACGCCAGTCGTCGATACCGGAGTTGAGGCCGACCATCGGTATGCCGGCGGCCATGGCGTCGGCGACCGCGCCCTTCATCGCCTCCGGCTTGGCCAGGGTCACCGCGATGCCGTCGACCCGGTCGCGGACCGCGTCCCGCAGCAGCTCCGCCTGTCCCGCCCCCGTGGCGTCGCTGACGTAGGTCAGCTCGATGCCGTCCTTGGCGGCCGCCGTCTGAGCGCCCTTGCGCACCAGGTCCCAGAAGGCGTCGCCGCGCTCGCCGTGGGTCACCAGGGCCACCTTGATCCGGGCGGTGCCCGCCCGGCCCGCCGCTTCGGTGCCGGCGTCCGACCCGTCGGAAGCGGAGCAGCCGGCCGCGAGCAGGCAGACGGCGACCGCGCCGGCGGCCAGGGCCGCGCCCCGGGCGGGTGGGGCGGAGCTGCGGGGAGCGTGAGGTCGGAGGGAAGCGTTCATGGGTGTGCGGCACCTCGCTGTGCGGCTGAGCAAGGAAGAAGGAAGGGGCGGCGTGATGTCGGCGCGGTCGTCGCGACGATACGTGCCGAGGGTCTGGCTGTTCGTTGGGCCGGAGCCAATCGTGTGGGACGTCCGGCAGTCAAGTGAGCGGCGGCACAGCAGGCTTGCCCCGGCCCGCAGGCGCGCAGAACCTCCTGTGTCGCACCCGTTGACTTCCCTCTCGCGGGACTCTACGTTCGGCGCGCCAATCGTTCGATGAGCCGATCTGTGTTCGAAATATCGACAGATTCCGGGAGTCGCCTCGGCTCTTCCGGAAGGGTTTGGAGCCGCATGTTTCCCCCACCGCGCTCGACCGGCCGGAGCTTCGGCCGCCGCCTGCGGATCGCCGCCGTCCGCGCACTCGTCCTCGCGCTCACCGCGGCCGCCACCCTCCTCTTCGTCCAACCAGCGCCCGCGCAGGCGGCGGTGACGACACGTCAGATAACCGTTCCCAGTGCGCCGATGGGCTGGGCCTCCTGGAACAGCTTCGCCGCGAAGATCGACTACAGCGTCATCAAGAAGCAGGTCGACGCGTTCGTCGCGGCGGGCCTGCCGGCTGCCGGGTACACGTACATCAACATCGACGAGGGCTGGTGGCAGGGCACCCGCGACAGCGCGGGCAACATCACCGTCGACACCGCCGAGTGGCCCGGCGGCATGAGCGCCATCACCGCCTACATCCACAGCAAGGGACTCAAGGCCGGCATCTACACCGACGCCGGCAAGGACGGCTGCGGCTACTACTACCCGACGGGGCGCCCCGCCGCGCCCGGCTCGGGCAGCGAGGGCCACTACGACCAGGACATGCTCCAGTTCTCCACCTGGGGCTTCGACTTCGTCAAGGTCGACTGGTGCGGCGGCGACGCGGAAGGGCTCGACGCGGCGACGACGTACAAGTCCATCAGCGACGCGGTCGGCAGGGCCGCCGCCACCACGGGCCGGCCGCTCACCCTGTCCATCTGCAACTGGGGCTACCAGAACCCCTGGAACTGGGCCGCGGGCCAGGCCCCGCTGTGGCGGACGAGCACCGACATCATCTACTACGGCAACCAGCCGTCCATGACCAGTCTGCTGTCCAACTTCGACCAGACCCTGCACCCCACGGCGCAGCACACGGGCTACTACAACGACCCGGACATGCTCATGGTCGGCATGGACGGCTTCACCGCCGCCCAGAACCGCACCCACATGAACCTGTGGGCGATCTCCGGCGCGCCGCTGCTGGCCGGAAACGACCTGACGACCATGACGTCCGAGACCGCCGGGATCCTCAAGAACCCCGAGGTCATCGCCGTCGACCAGGATTCCCGAGGCCTCCAGGGCGTCAAGGTCGCCGAGGACACCACCGGCCTCCAGGCGTACGGCAAGGTGCTGTCCGGCACCGGAAACCGCGCCGTCGTCCTCCTCAACCGCACCTCCGCCGCGCACGACATCACCGTCCGCTGGTCCGACCTCGGCCTGACGAACGCGTCCGCGACCGTCCGTGACCTGTGGGCCCGGCAGAACGTGGGGACGTCCGCCACCGGGTACACGGCCAGTGTCCCGGCGGGCGGCTCGGTGATGCTGACGGTCACGGGCGGCACGGAGGCGGCGGGCGGCGCCTACGCGGCCACCTCCACGGGGCGCTACACGGGCGTGACCGCCGCCAGTACCGGCCTGAACGTCGTCGACGTCGCCTACACCAACAACACGAGCTCGGCCCGCACCGCCACGCTCCAGGTCAACGGCCAGACCGCCACCACGGTCTCCTTCCCGCCGACCGGCGCGAGTGCGGGCACGGTCTCCGTCGAGGTCTCCCTCTCCAAGGGCTCCGCCAACACGCTCGCCCTCTCGGGCGGCCCGGCCACCGAGGGAATCACCGTCCGGCCGCTGCCCGGCACGAACGGCGCCCTGGTCACCGGCAAGCAGTCCGGCCGCTGTGCCGACATCTACAACAACACGATCACCAACGGCACCCAGGCCGAGTTGTGGGACTGCAACGGCGGCCCCAACCAGTCCTGGACGTACACCTCCCGCAAGGAACTGGTGCTGTACGGCAACAAGTGCCTGGACGCCTACAACCTCGGTACGACCAACGGCACCAAGGTCGTCATCTGGGACTGCAACGGCCAGGCCAACCAGAAGTGGAACATCAACAGCGACGGCACGATCACCAACGTCAACGCCGGCCTCTGCCTGGACGCCTACAACGCCGCCACGGCCAACGGCACCTCGCTCGTCCTGTGGAGCTGCGGCACCGGTGACAACCAGAAGTGGACGGTGACGTAGCCGACGAGGCGAAACGCGGGCCGTCTAGACTCTTCCCGCAACGGCCTGCGCGATCGACCGTGGCCGAAAAACGGCGTCTTCTGCCAAACCCGAAGGGTATTCGGCGTTTTGATACGGATAGATTCAGTCACCAAGCGGTACCCGGACGGAACGGTGGCGGTCGACCGGCTGTCGTTGGAGATACCGGACCGCTCGATCACCGTCCTTGTGGGGCCGTCGGGCTGCGGGAAGACGACGACCCTGCGGATGATCAACAGGATGGTCGAGCCCAGCGAGGGCACGATCCTCCTCGACGGTGCCGACATCACGAAGCAACCCGTGAACACGCTGCGACGGTCCATGGGTTACGTCATCCAGAACGCCGGTCTCTTCCAGCACCGCACCATCGTCGACAACATCGCGACCGTGCCCCGCATGCTGGGCTGGGGCAAGGAGCGGGCCCGGTCGCGGGCGAGGGAGCTGATGGAGCGGGTGGGGCTCGACGCCTCACTCGCCAGGCGCTACCCGTACCAGCTGTCGGGCGGACAGCAGCAGCGCGTCGGCGTGGCCCGGGCCCTGGCCTCGGACCCGCCCGTGCTGCTGATGGACGAGCCCTTCTCCGCGGTCGACCCCGTGGTGCGCAAGGGACTTCAGGAGGAACTCCTGCGGATCCAGGACGAGTTGGGCAAGACCATCGTCTTCGTCACCCACGACATCGACGAGGCGATCCGGCTGGGGACGATGGTCGCCGTCATGCGCACCGGCGGCCATCTGGCCCAGTTCGCGCCGCCCGCCGAACTGCTGTCCGCCCCGGCGGACGCCTTCGTGGAGGACTTCCTCGGCACCGACCGCGGCATCCGGCGCCTTTCGTTCTTCCCCTCCGCCGGGCTGGAGCTGCTGACCACTCCGGTCGTCGCGATCGACTCCACCGCCGAGCAGATCGCCGCCCGCGGCACGCCGGACGTGCCCTACCTCCTCGTGACCGACGTCGACGGCAAGGCGCTCGGCTGGAGCGAGCCGAAGGACCTCACCGCCGGGAAGGTGGTGCCCGAACGGCTGCTGCCGTACGGTCGGCCCTTCGAGTCCGGCAAAGACTCGCTGCGCGCGGCCCTGGACTGCGCCGTGCTCTCGCCCACCGGCTGGGCCGTCGCCGTGGACGGCACCGGACGGGTGGTCGGGGTCGTCTCGCAGGAGACGATCGGCGAGGCCATCCGCGGCGCCCACGCCGAGCGGCGGAAGGCGGACCTCGCCGGATGAACGGCTTCTTCGACATCCCCAGCGACCTCCAGCACAGCTATCTCGGGCTCATCGGACTGCACCTGAAGGAGGCCCTGCTGCCGGTCCTGGCCGGCCTCCTCATCGCCCTGCCGCTCGGCCAGCTGTGCGTGCGGTTCCGCTGGCTGTACCCGCCGGTCCTCGGGGTGACGACCGTGGTGTACGCCATCCCGTCGCTGGCGTTCTTCGTCGTCCTCATCGACTACACCGGCCAGAGCGAGATCACCGTGATGATCCCGCTGGCCCTGTACAGCCTGGTGCTGCTCGTCCCGGCCATCGTGGACGGCGTCAGGTCGGTGCCCCAGGAGACACTCGCGGCCGCCACCGCCATGGGCTTCGGCCCCGTACGGCGCTACGTCCAGGTGCAGTTGCCGATCGCGGTGCCCGCCATCATCGCCGGGCTGCGGGTGGCGACCGTCTCCAGCATCAGCCTCGTCAGCGTCGGCACCCTGATCGGCAACCAGGGCGCCCTGGGCAACCTGCTCGCCGACGCGATGTTCTACCACCGGCCCGCACTGGCGGTGAACTCCGTGGTCACCACGGCGGTCCTGGCGATCCTCATGGACGCCGCGCTGGTACTCGTACGCGTCCTGCTGACGCCCTGGATGCCGCGCGGCACGCGCTCGGCACGGCGCGCCCCGCGGGACGACTCCGCCCGGCCCGAACCGGCCGCGCTCGCCCTTAAGGACGCGGTCCGGTGAACGTACTGCACTTCATCAACGCCTTCTTCAGCGACAGCGCCCACTGGCACGGCTACGACGGCATCCCGCGCCGGCTCCTGGAGCACATCCAGTACTCGCTGATGGCCCTCGGCATCGCCGCCGCGATCGGGCTGCCGGTGGGGCTGCTGACCGGGCACACCGGGCGTGGCGGCAACGCGCTCGCGTTCCTCGCCACCGCCGCCCGGGCGCTGCCCAGCTTCGGCCTGCTGGTGCTGATGTTCGTCCTGCTCGGCCTCGGGCTGCTGCCCGTGATGATCCCGCTGGTCGTGCTCGCCGTGCCGCCGATCCTGGTGACCACCTACGAGGCGATGCGCTCCGTCGACCCGTCGCCGGTCGACGCCGCCCGGGGCCTGGGCATGCACGAGGCGAAGATCCTGTTCCAGGTCGAGGTGCCGGTGGCGCTGCCGCTGATCCTGAGCGGCCTCAGGTCGGCGGCCATCCAGATCGTCTCGACGGCCACCATCGCCGCCTACGTCAGCCTCGGCGGCCTCGGGCGCTACATCGTGGACGGCCTCTACCAGCGCAACTACGAGAAGGTGGTCGGCGGAGCCACGCTGGTGGCCGTGATGGCCCTGGTCACCCTCGGGCTGTTCTGGACGGTCAACCGGGTCGCCGTGTCGCCCGGGGTGCGCAGGAGCGGCTGAGCACGACGACGTGGGGGCGGGCCCGGGACGGATCCTGCGTCCCGGGCCCGCGGCGCGTCATGCCCCGGTGCGGGCCAGCGCCAGTTCCAGTACGACGAGCAGCGCGTCGCGGACCGAGCCGCGTTCCCGGGCGTCGAAGACGACGACGGGGACGCGCTCGGCGACGTCGAGCGCCCAGCGGACCTCGTCGAGATCATGCTCGATCCTGCCGTCGAAGGCGTTGAGGGCGACGGCGAACGGGATCTGCTTGTGCTCGAAGTAGTCGACGGCCGCGTAGCAGTCGTCGAGCCGCCGCGTGTCGACGATGACGAGCCCGCCGACCGCACCCTCGACCAGGTCGTCCCACATGAACCCGAACCGGTCCTGCCCCGGCGTACCGAACAGATAGAGCTTCAGCGTCGGGTCGATGGTGATGCAGCCGAAGTCCATGGCGACCGTGGTCGTGGTCTTGCGCGGGGTGTGGGTGAGGTCGTCGACGCCCGCCGCGACCTCGGTGATGGCCGCCTCGGTGGTCAGCGGGACGATCTCGGAAATCGAGCCGACGGCGGTGGTCTTGCCCACGCCGAAGCCGCCCGCGATCACCATCTTGACCGGCAGCGGCGGCCGTACGGCGGCCTGTTCAGTCGGTGTCACGGAGTACCCCCCGGGAGTCGGGGATGGCGCGGAGACCATCGATAACCCTTCGCAGTACGGACGCGTCCTGGGTGATGCCGGGGTTCGGAAGGTACACCGACAGCCGTCCTTCGGAGCGCAGGTCCTCGGCCAGGACGCGGACCACGTTGAGGTGCAGCCGCAGCCGGGCCGCGAGCTCCGCGATGGACTGCGGCTGCCGGCACGCGGCAACGATGTCGTGCTGCTCGAACGAGAGCCGGTCGAGCTGGTCGAGACCCTCGGCGGTGGCCACCACCTGGGTCTCGACCGGGATCGGCGGGCCGGACCTGGTGCCCGCCACCCGGCCCGCGGTGACCAGGAACGGCCGCACGGCGGGGGCGGGGCCGACCGGGTCGGGACCCGGGGCCGTGAAGCGGTCCTCGCCGGCCGGAGTACGGCCGTCCGCCATGAGCTGTGTCCTTCCTCGACCGGACGGTGCCGGTCACCCCGTCGACGTGACGCCGACGGAGTTCTTCAGTTCGAGCACGAGTTGGGGGCTGAGCGCGGCGCCGGCCCGGTTGGCGAACAGCGTCATCTCGTACGCGATGTTGCCGAGCTTGGCCTCCTTGTCGGTGACCACGCCGAGCACCGCGCCGCTGCCGATCGCGGAGACCAGGACGTGGCCGCCCTCCAGGTCGATGATGACCTTGTTGAGGCCGCCCAGGCCGTAGTTGCCGGAGGCTCCGGCGGCCAGGCTGGTGATACCGGAGACGATGGCGGCCAGCCGTTCGGAGTCGGCGTGCTCACGCAGCTCGGAAACGGCGATGAGCAGCCCGTCGGAGGAGACGGCGATGGCGTCGACGACGCCCGCGGTCTCGGTCGCGAATCGGTTGAGGAGCCACGTGAAGTCGGCTGCTGCGGCGCGCAGTTCGGCGGGCGTGGTGCCTCCCGCCGGAGTGTCACCTGTCGACGTGCTCACTGCTCCGCTCCTTCCGGGAGGTGGTTCTGATGACTCTGGTGGTTCTGATGACGCTGGTCGCTCTGGTCGCTCTGGTGGTTCTGGTAGTTCTGGTCGGGTGTCGGCTGCGGGGCCGGGGCCGGGGTGCCGGTCCCGCTGTCCCGGTGTGCGCGCTCCACGGCGGCCTCGAACTCCTCGAGCGCGGAGCGGACCTCGTGCGCGTCGGCGGGCCGGGCGGGGCCGTGCGCCGCCTGCTGGGCGGCCTCGGCGGCCGTGGTGCGGAGGGTGGCCCCGCGGACCCGGCGGCGCAGCGGGCGGGCCGCGCCGGTGTCGTCGTGGGGGAGGAGCGTCCGCTCGGTGCGGTCCTGGAGCGCCGGCGCCGTGCCCGAGGCTGTCTCCTCCGCCTCCTCCCTGTCCTCCGTCTCCTCCGCCTTCTCCGCGGGCGCCGTCTCGCGCCGGGGCACCCGCCGGGGCAGCGCGCCCGGCCGGGACTCGGTCTCGCCGTGCCGGGGCAGGGTGGCGGCGGCGGACGAGGACGAGGTGGCGGGCGAGGAAGGAGTGGCGGGCCCCGGTTCGACGGTGGCAGCGGCCGGGGCTGTTGCCACCGCGGCCGGGACGTTGAGCGGGCTCATCGCCAGCAGCAGTGTGGACGGGATGACGGCCTCGGCCGTGACACCGCCGCCGGGGGTGCGGGACAGCGTCACCCCGACGTCCCAGCGCCGGGCGAGGCTGCCGACCACGAAGAGGCCGAGCACCTTGGTCGGCACCAGGTCCAGGCGCTCGCGGCGGATCAACCGGGCGTTCTCCTCGTCGAGGCGCTCGGCGCTCATGCCCAGACCGTGGTCGGCGATCTCGATCAGCGCGCCGTCGCCACCGGTCCCGCGCACCGCCACCTCGACGGGGCTGCCCACGGGCGAGAACGCGACGGCGTTCTCCAGGAGTTCGGCCACCATCAGCGTCAGGTCGCCGATGATGTCGGGCTCCACCATGACCTCGGTCTCGGCGCGCAGCCGGACGCGCTGATAGCCCTCGATCTGGCCGAGCGCGGCGCGCACCACGTTGGTGAGCGCGGTGGGGCCGGAGTCCAGCACGGTCTCGCGGATGCCGGCCAGCAGCATGAGGCTGTCGGCGTTGCGCCGCAGCCGGACCGCGATGTGGTCGATGCGGTACAGCCGGTCGAGCAGCGCGGGGTCGGTCTCGCCGCGTTCGACGGCGTCGATGAGGGCGAGCTGCCGTGTGGTGAGGTTGCTGACCCGGCGGCCGACGTTGCCGAACATCTCGGCGACGTTGCGACGGCTGAGCACCTGGCGCTCCAGCAGGGCGGCCGCGGTGGACTGCACGTGGTTGAAGGCCTCGGCGAGTTCGCCGATCTCGTCCCGTACGGGGACGGGCACCTCGCGCAGCCGGAGCGGGCCCAGGTCCTCGGCGTCGTCGTCGGCCACCCGGGCGAGTTCCCGGCTGGTGATGTCGAAGACCTCCTGCGCGGCATCGGTGAGAGCCTCCACCGGCCGTACGACCGACCGCCGGACCGCCACCGAGAAGGCGAGCCACAGGACGAAGCCGAGCAGAGCCGCGGCCAGCAGCAGACCGGCCCGCCACCAGGCCTCGCTGGACGCGTCGTCGGCGCGGTCGGCGATCTGGCCGATGAGCGAGGCGGCGATCTTCAGCCGGCTCTCGGCCTGCTTCGGATAAGCCGGGTAGTCGCGCAGGGCGTCCGCGAACGCCGCGCGGATCCGGGACGGCGTGTTCGCCTGGAGTCCGCTGGGGTCGATCTGGAGCTCGGCGTACGCCTCGGCGATCTCCCGCTGCGCCGTGCTGTGCTCGATCCCGGAGAGTTCGTCCGCCTGCCGCTCGGTGGCGAACCGGGCGAAGCGGTCCGCCTGGTACGTGTACAGCTCGTAGGAGCCCACGGCGTTGGTGAACTCGATGAGCGCGTTGGAGTCACCGGTCGTCGCCGAGAACACGCTGGTCTCGAAGGAGCTGTGGGCGGCGTCGGCGCGCAGCAGGGAGTCCAGCAGATTGCCGGTGAAGGTGGCGGCGAGGGCGGCGTTGCGGTCGAGTCCGAGGCCGTCGAGCAGCCCCTTGGCGGCGTTGGTGTAGGCCGGGTCGATGTTGTCGGCGGGCAGGTAGCCCTCCTCGATGGTGCCGCGCAGGCTGCCCAGGCCGTTGATCTCCTTGAGGGCCTGCGCCTCCGTGTCGGGCAGCCGGTCGCCGAACGTGCCGCGCACCTTGTCGACCTGCGCGTCCACGGCGGCCTGGGCCCTGCGGTAGGAGGTGAGCGCGGGCCGGGCGTCGGCGCCGGCGGCGGCCTCGTAGCGCACGGAGAGCAGGACGGCCTGCTGGTGCTCGTTCTCCACCCGGTCGACGAGGTCGGCGACCTGCGCGCTGTCGCGGACCAGTTGGGCGGCGGCGGCCGCGCTGCGCGCCTGGTCCACCTGGTCGGTGATGAGGTAGCAGAGCAACGCGGCGACCACGGCCAGCGGTACGCCGACGAGGGCGTTGAGCTTGCGCCTGAACGGCCAGCGGGCGGCGAAACCGCCGGTGCCGCCCGGGTTCGGCGACGGGGCCGGCCGGGTCGGCGCGTCCACCTTGTTCGTGGACACCGAGCCTCCTTCGTGGGCGGACCACGGCGCGCGAAGGTTCACGAGACCGTATTCATCGACTGGGGCCGCGACAGAACGTTCGGAAGACGGCGGCCCCCGCACGCCGCTGTGCCTTGTCGCCAACTCGGGCGAGACTACCGCCTCTTCAGACCCCCGATTCGGCCACCCCACGTCAAGAATCCATTACAAAGCGTCTGCGACTCATCGGCAGAGCGTCCACCAGTCGTTCACAACCGGCCACGCATTGAGGCCAATCGGTGACCAGAATCCTCTTGACCGACCGAGAACCGGCTGGATTGGATCAGTAGACAAAGGTGCCGGACTTCCGCGCACCCCGCCATCTCCATGCTCCCCACACCATCCGAGCCCGGAACGGGAATTGTGACTTCTACCGCGAAGAGCAGCAGGTCAAGGACGAGAAACCCCGGCGCGGCAGCCGTCGCGCTCGCCGCCACGGCGGCGCTCCTGGCGGCATGTGCGGGGTGTTCGTCGTCCTCCGGCGAAGAGTCCGACCCGCTCTCGGGCGACAAGGCGGGCGGCGACAGCGTCGTCGTCGGCTCGAACAACTTCGCCGAGAGCATCCTGATCGCCGACATCTACGGCGAGGCCCTGAAGGCCAAGGGCATCAAGGTCACCTACAAGCCGAACATCGGCAGCCGCGAGACCACTTACGGTCTGCTCAAGAACGGCTCTCTCACCGTGCTGCCGGAGTACAACGGCGCGCTCCTCGCCTACCTGGACTCCAAGGCCACGCCGAAGACGGTCGCCACCACGACCGCCGCGATCAACGCCAAGCTCGACTCGAAGCTGAAGCTGCTCGACCCGGCGCCCGCGCAGGACAAGGACTCCGTCACCGTCAACGCCGCCACCGCCAAGAAGTACCACCTCACCTCCGAGTCCAGCATCGCGGACCTCAAGGACATCGCCCCCGACCTGGCCATCGGTGCCTCTCCGGAGTTCCAGACCCGACAGCAGGGCCTGGTGGGCCTGAAGTCCGTGTACGGGCTGAACTTCAAGTCGTTCAAGGCCCTGGACGCCGGTGGCTCGCTGACCCAGGCGGCGCTGAAGAAGAACACGGTGCAGGCCGCGGACCTCTTCACCACGGACCCGACCATCACCAAGGAGAAGTTCGTGGTCCTCCAGGACCCGAAGAACCTCTTCGGGTTCGAGAACGTGCAGCCGCTGGTCTACAAGTCGGGGCTCTCCCAGAAGGGCGCCGACACGCTGAACGCGGTCTCCGCCAAGCTCGACACGGTGGCACTGCTGAAGATGGACGCCGAGGTGCAGCTCCAGAACAAGGACCCGCTGGACGTCGCCAAGGCCTGGCTGACGTCGGCCGGCCTGGACTGACGTCCGTCGCTGCCGCCGGGACCCGTTCGAACGGGCCCCGGCGGCAGACGCGGCTCACGGCTTGCCGCGGCTCACGGTCTGCGGGTCACGGCTTGCAGCGGCGGGTCACGGCTTGCGGGCCACCGCTCCGTACATCGCGATGTCCTCGTCCCGGATGCCGTCGGCGGTGGCGGCGTCCGGGTGCCACTTGTGCACCTGGACGATGCCCGGCTCCACCAGCTCCAGGCCTTCGAAGAACTCCTCGGCCTCCGCGTGCGTGCGCAGCCGCATGGGCATGTTGCGGGCGGCGTACTCGCGGGCGACCCGGCCCACCTCCTGCGGCGCGAACTCGGCGGTGCCGATGGACATGGCCAGATAGCTGCCCGAGGGGAGAGGCTCCAGGAGGCGGCGGACGATGCCCACCGCGTCGTCCTCGTCCAGCACGAAGTGGACGATCGCGATCACCGTCAGGGCGACCGGCCGGGTCAGATCCAAGGTGTCGCGCAGCTCCGGGGCATCCAGGATGCTCGCCGGGTCGAGCATGTCCGCCTCGACGTACGCGGTCCTGCCCTCGGGGGTGCTGGCCAGCAGGCCCTGGGAGAGGGTGAGGACGATCGGGTCGTTGTCCACGTACACGACCCGGGACTCGGGGGCCACCGACTGGGCGATCTCGTGGAGGTTGGGCGAGGTGGGGATGCCGGTTCCGATGTCCAGGAACTGGCGTATCCCGGCCTCCTTCGCCAGATGGGCCACCGCGCGGTTCATCCAGTCGCGGTTGGCCCGCATGTGGACCGGGAGTGCGGGCCACTCCCGGGACATGGCGTCACCCGCCTCCTTGTCGGCCGGGTAGTAGTCTTTTCCGCCGATGATGTAGTCGTAGATGCGCGCGGAGTGCGCACTCTCGGTGTCGATACGGTCGGCCGGCCATCCGTTGTCGGGCAACGCCGCCCCTCCCATTCAAGTCGTAGGTTCCGTAAGAACGTTCATGGAAAAACAGGGGACCAGGCAGGAGAACCAGAGAAGTCACCAGAGAAGTTAAGAGAAATCAAAGGAGGAAGTCGGCTTCGCCCTTCTTCACACCCGCGAGGAAGCCAGCCACCTCGGCGGGGGTGAGGACCAGGGCCGGGCTGTCCGGGTCGGTGGACTGACGCAGCGCCACCCGGCCGTCGGCGAGCTTCTTCGCCTCCAGGCAGGCGCCTCCCGCGTCGTCGCTCCACGGTTTGGACCAGCCGCGCGCGCCGAGATCCCGGGCCGGCATGCCGTTGCGTATGTGGCCGTCGCGTATGTGGTGGTGCACTCACAGCTCCTTGCGTATCGCGCCGAGGAGAGCCTCGGTCTTCCTGGCGGGCGCCGACTGGGCGCCCAGCCGGTCCAGGGCCTCGCGATACACCACGACATCGTCGCTCTTGTCCAGATAGACAGCGCCCACCAGGCCGCTCAGATAGACGATGTCCGGCAACTCACGTGCCCTGAACCGGAAGACGTGGAACGCTCCGGCCCGCATCGCGGGATGCGGACCGCTTCGGAACGGCATGATCTGCAAGGTCACATGCGGCAGCGCGTTGAGCGCGATCAGGTGGTCGATCTGGGCGCGCATCACGGTGGGGCCCCCGACCGGCCAGCGCAGCACGGTCTCGTCCATCACCACCCACAGGCGGGGCGGCGCAGAGCGGGACAGCAGTTCCTGGCGGCGCATGCGCAGGGCGACCCGGCGCTCGGTCGCCTCGGCCGGGGCGTGCGGGTTTCCGGCGCTCAGCAGGGCCCGCGCGTACTCCTCCGTCTGGAGCAGACCGTGGACGAACTGCGCCTCGTACGCCCGGATCTGGAGCGCCGCCTGCTCCAGGCTCAGATACGCGGCGAACCAGTCCGGCAGCACATCGCGGTAGGTGTGCCACCAGCCGCGCTTGTTGGCCTCACGGACCGACTTCAGGAACGTGTCGATCTCCTGCTGGTCCGTCACACCGTAGATCTGGAGCAGTTTCTCGACGTCCGCGAGCCTGAGCCGGGCCACCTTGGCGGATTCCATCCGGCGGATCGTGGAGTGGCTGACCCCGATCGCCGCGGCCGCTTCCTCGTAGGTGCGGCCGGCCCGGGTGCGCAGCTCCTCGAGCTGTCTGCCGAGGATCATGCGCAGCACGGTGGGGGCGCCGCCCCAGTCGGTCTCCGCGGTCACGCCCTACCCCCTCACACCGAGTCACGGGTCATGGGTCACAGTCTGTCACGATCATCTTCCGGCGGAGGCAGCATGCACCTCACACATTGCAATTTTCAACTTGCCGGTTGCGAGGCGTCGTTCGCAGGTGCCAGAGTGGTTCCACCGTCAGGAGCCGGTGAACGAGGATGCTGAGCAGTCCAGTTGGGGGAGTCAGGGCTGCTCTTGGGCACGATTCGAAGCGAGTTGGCCGCTGGTGCGCGACTCGCGACGGCACTGAGCGGTGTGGCACCGGCACCTTCCGTGGTGCGACGGCAGATGAAAGGCGAACGGCGATGGCTCCGCCCTCCCTCCCCCAGCCTTTACGACGACCGGGACGACCGGCGCGGGAGGAGCAGCCCGTCCCCCAGGCGGGCATCTTCGGCCTTCCCGCGATCCCCGCCTCGGTGGCCGTGGCCCGCGGCCATGTGCGCGAGCTGCTCGCCGCCTGGAACACCGACGCCGAGACATGTGACAACGCTGTCCTGGTGGCCTCCGAGCTCGTCACCAACGCGATCATGCATACCGCCAGCGGCCGGATCGTGTGCAGACTGCGCACCGACGGCGCGCGGGTGCGCATCGAGGTGGAGGACGAGCACCGGGGCCAGACCCTCCCCGCCCAGTGCCGGCCGGAGCCCGACGACCAGGGGGGTCGCGGACTCCTGCTGGTCGGCGCGCTGAGCGGCGACTGGGGCGTCAAGAACAGCGCGTACGGGCCCGGACACATCGTCTGGGCCGAGCTGTCGCCGGACGGAGGAGACCCCGCCTCGACCGGGCTTCCGGCGACCACGAACACCACCCGGCCCGTCCCCCACCTGGCCGAAGGACCGTCATCCCATGGACCGACAGCACACGCCTGACCCTCGCCCGCGCTTGTCCGACGCTCACCGGCGCCTGTCCGATCCCCGCCCCGGCCTGTCCGCCCCGCTGCTGTGCGAGCGCCCCCAGCGGCTCTCCCTCCCCGTGGAACTGCCGGCCGGCCTCGGCTACGACGCCGTGGGCACCTCGCCGGAGCACGGCGAGCGGATCATGGAGTGCCTCCCGCGCGTCGGCTGTGTCTTCGCCGACGACCTGCGCTGGTGGTGGATCGTCCCCTCCGGCTCCCACGTGGGCGTCACCTGGCCGTCCTGCACGACCTACGCGATCGGGGCCTATCTGGCCGACCCGTCCTGGACCCGGGCATCGGGCCGCCCCCGCCCCGGCGGTCCCCGCCTCATCCACCGTCCCGATGGTGACTCTCCGTACACGCCACCGATCCCGCTGTACTTCCTCATCTGCCGGCTCGCCGGAATCAGCCCGAGCTGGTCGCTGGGCGCCGTGAGCTGAGCCCGGTCCTGCGGCGGCCGTGAGCTGAGTACGGCCCTGCGGCGGCCGTGAGCCGTGCCGGTCTGTGGAGTTTGCCCCGATGTCCGCGGGGTACCCGGGGCCGGGACTACGGGGCCTCTCGGGGGCCTCCGGGTTGCGGAGCGGCGGCGGAGATGACAGGACGGTAGAGCGATGAAAAGAAACGGAACGCTCGCGCGAGAGATCGTCTCCAGCCATTCGGTGTTCGGCGCTCCGTGCTGGGTCAGCCTCACCACCCGCGACCTGGAAGCCGCGGAGAACTTCTACAAGGCGGTACTGGGCTGGCGCTGGCGCACGGGCAAGCTCGGCGACCGGTTCCGCTTCGCGCTGTCGGAGGGCATGCCCGTCGCCGGGATCGCCGCGGTGGCCTCGCAGTGGCAGATGGCGGCCGCCTGGACGCCGTATTTCGCGGTGCCCAGCGCGGACGAGGCCGTGTCCCGCAGTCAGGAGCGCGGCGGTACGACCGCGGTCGGGCCGATCGCCTTCCCGCCCGGCCGGGCGGCCCTGCTGGCGGACCGCGACGGTGCCGTCTTCGGCATCTGGGAGGGACAGCTCGTCGCCGGCTGGGACCACTGGCGCCGCGCGGCCCCCGCCTTCGTACGCCTCCACACCCGCGACGCCTTCGACGCCGCCATCTTCTACGGGGAGGTCCTCGAATGGGCCTCCGCACGCCCCGGCGCCTGTCAGGTCCAGTACGACGGGAAGGAGGTCGTACTGCTCAGCCAGGGCGACGTGGTGGCGCGGATCCACTCCGGGGCGGTGGGAGCCGCGCCCGACCCCCAGCTCAGACCGCACTGGCAGGTCCACTTCGCGGTCGACGACGTCGAGGCCTGCGTCCATGCCGCCCAGGACCACGGCGGCACGGTGCTGCGGTGGGAGCCCGGCGCCACGGAGGCGGTGCTGAGCGACCCCGACGGGGCCCGCTTCACGGTGACCGCCCGCACGAAGCGCTGAGTACCACCGTCCCTGGGGTCAGTGCCCCGCGGTGGATGCGGCCCCTGGCGGCGACTAGGTGCGGGCCCTGCCCGCCGGACGCCGGCGGACGCCGTACGTGTCATGTGGCCGTACCGTCGCTGCACCGTCGCTGTACCGGCGCGTCTGCGCGCCGCGCTCTTGGCGGCGAGGCCGCGGGCCGGACGACCACACGACCGCCGGGGCCCCGGCCCATGGCCACGGGCTCGGCGAGCGGGTTCCGGTGGGGACGACCTCGGGGTGCCGCGGGGGGCGGTCGGCGGAGCCCGCTCGCCGAGGAGCGGTGGCGTCAGGACGCGGGCGAATCGGCCGTGGGGGACGGCGTCCGATGGCGGCGCAGCAGGCGCCGGCGGGGTTCCTGGTCCGGCAGCCAGCCGAAGGCGAGGCAGCTGCCCGTGGCGCCCAGCAGGAGGCCGATGAAGAAGCCGCCCAGGTTGGACGTGAGCCAGGTGCCCAGGGTCACCAGGATGCCGATGACGGAGTAGAAGAGCCGCTGGGCGGGGTTGAAGAGGATCAGCAGGCCGCACAGCATCATGACGACCGGCAGCAGATAGCCCGCGAGGCCCTGCATGCCGATGTGCATGACCACCTTCAGTGACACCTTCTCGGTGAGGAGGACCTCCGCACCGCCCAGGGTGAGCAGCAGTCCGCCCCAGAAGGGACGGCTCGCGCGCCACCGCCTGAAGGCGGACCTCGGCCGCGATGCCATCAGCAGGCCTTGTCGCTGAAGCTGAGGTGCAGGCCCGGAAGCTTGAACACCCCCGCCGTGGTCGCGTAGTTGGTCTGCCGGAGATTGGCGATATGCACGGTGTCGGCCTGCTGGCTGAAGACGCCCTTGTTGCCCTGCACCCCCGCCTTGTCGAGCGTGCTCGCGTCGTTGCCGATCTCGATCTTGTTGAACTCGGCGTCGCCGGACAGCTCGGTGGAGTCGGTGGTCAGATCGCTCGCCACCACCTTGTCCTTGCCGGCGCCCGCCTCGATCCGCAGGTTCGTACCGCCGAGGTCGACGCTCTGGCACAGCTTGGTGAGGGTCGCGTCCTTGATCGCGGAGGTGACGACCAGGACCTGGCCGCCGGTGTCACCGGCGTTCGGGCTGCCCTCGGCCATGTTGTCGAGGTTGCCGAACTGCTCGAAGCCGGTGCCGTTCAGGTCGGTGGCGGTGACCGTGAACGGCATGCCGGATATGGCGAACTGCACCCCGAGGGCACCCTGGGCGGTGAGGATCACCAGTCCGGCGGCGATCGCGGTGGCAGGCACCGCCATCACCGCGGCGCGGCGCAGGCGGACCCGCCCGCGTCTTTCGGACCCTTCGGCGGCGGAACCGCTTTCCGGGGTCTGGGGGGTGGAACCGTGGGACGCCGTGGCGTCCGAGGATGAGGCCATGTCTGCTCCTGGGCATAGTCAATGCAGGTGCGGTTTCACTGGCACGTTGTCCTGGCGCGGACAGCGGCTGCCGCGGACGCCTCCTCGCACCTCCCGGCGAGCGCAAGGGCTTTCTCGTTACGCAGCAGTAGCCGCGGTGGAAGTTACCGGTGGTTACAGTTCAGGGTCAAGCAACTTGTGCGAAAAGGGTGATGGTTGTGTGACACCTGTGCGTCACCAGGTGTACCGCAGGTCAACTTCTCCGCCGCGAGCCGCCAACTTCCTTGCTACGTCTTGACGTTGACTGCTCATCAGGTTTACAAATTCCCCTGCTTTCCCAAGGATCCGTGGCGCCGGATCCGTCGCACGGCGCGAGTCGCTCTCCCGGCCCCTGGCTGTCCCGGGGCGGTGGCGGCACTTCTGGACGCGCGGCGCGACGCACGGTCTCCACCACGATGCGCGGTCTCCACCACGATGCGCGGTCTCCACCACGATGCGCGGTCTCCACCACGATGCGCGGTCTCCACCACGATGCGCGGTCTCCACCACGATGCGCGGTCTCCACCACGATGCGCGGTCTCCACCACCTCCGAGTGATCCATCACCCCCACCGCGGCGCCGGCACGGTCGCCTTCCCATCGCCTGGGCCGTGTCCGGTCGCCCGGCTGCCGCCGCCGGTCCGTCGCGTACGGAGAAGGCGCCATGGGCCGGCGGCGGCAGCCGCACCTCCGCGTCCCCTCGCATCCCCGAGGGGCGCGGTCACCCGCAGCAGCTCCACACTTCTGAGAAGAGGCACCCCCATGCGCACTCGACCCTTGCTTGCCCTCGCCGGCGTCGTCGTGGCCCTCTCGGTCTCGGCGATGTCGCCCGCCTCCGCGGCAGGCACGGTCCTGACCACCGGCAGCGCCGGCGGTGACGCCGTCGCCACCGGTGACGTGCTCAGCGCCTCGCTGGCCACCGGCACCGCGGCCACGCTCTACTCCAGCGCGACCGGCACGAGCGGCGTCTCCTGCAGCGCGTCCACCTTCACCGCCGGTGTCGTGGACAACCCGGCCGCGTCCGGCACGGCCACCGAGTCGGTCACCGCGCACACCTTCGACGGTTGCACCAGCAATGTCATCGGTGTCCTCGGCGTCAGCGGCGTCACCGTCAACAACCTTCCGTACACCACCACCGTGGGCTCCGACGGAACCGTCACCGTGACTCCGGCCAGCGGCTCCACCATCCAGACCACCGTCAAGCTCAGCACCCTGCTGGGCACCATCAACTGTGTCTACCAGGCCCCCAGCCTGTCGGGCACGGCGAGCAACACCGACAACAGCATCACCTTCACCAACCAGCAGTTCACCAAGACCTCGGGCTCGTCCCTGTGCTTCAGCAGTGGCTACTTCACCGCGAAGTACGCCCCGGTCAAGGACACCAGCGTGTCCGGCAGCCCGTCGGTCTTCGTCAACTGACGACGGCCTGACGGCGACGGCCTGATGACGACGGTCTGACGGCAAGGGTCCGGCGACGGCCTGGCGGCGGCCCGCGGGCCGCCGCCAGGAGACGCCCCACACGGGGTGTCCGTCCCCTGGCGGCGACCTCCTAGCGGCGACGGCGGCGCAAGCTCACGACGGCGCCCGCGGCGAGCACCACCGCCGCGGCGCCGCCCGCGAGCAGGGGCAGGGACGGGCCGCTGTCGGAACGGTGCGCGGTGGCCGCCGCCGGAGTACCCGGCACGGCGGTCCTGGACGGCGGCGGCGTGGAGGCGGCGGTCTCGGACCTGCTCGGGGACGGGGAGCTCGACGGTGAGGACGTGGCGGCGGGACTGCTCGGAGTCGCCTTGCCGGCCGGCTTCCTGGCGGCGCCCGTCGATCCGCCGCCCGCACCGGCGGCGGCCTTGGCCTTCGCGAAGACCACGTCCGAGCACGAGTAGTACGTGTCCGTCGTGCTGGTGTTCTGCCAGATGGTGAAGAGCACATGGCGCCCGGTCCGGTCCGCGGGCAGCTTCGCCCCGAGGCGGTAGGCGCCGCCCGCCAGTGCCGGGTCCTTGAGCTGCGCGAACGGCTGCGCCGGCAGGTCCGACCAGGTCAGCGGCTTCGTGGGGTCGTACCCCTGTTTCGTCAGATACAGCTTGAACGTGCCGGTGTGCGGAATCGTCGAGCTGTACTTCATGGTCAGCGACGCGCCGGGGGTCAGCCGTGTCGACGGCCAGTCGGAGCGCGTGAGGTCGAGCCCCTTGTAGGCGGGCAGGCCGCCGCTGCACAGCTTCCCGTCCGGGATCAGCTGCCGGTCCCTGCCGTTCACGCCGGCGACCCGGAGGTTGTCCCACGCGGTGAAGGGCGAGCCGTTGGCCGCGATCGCCGCCGTGCAGGCGGCGGTCCGCGCCCGGCCGCCGCCCTCGGGGGAGCACGCCACCACCCGGCTGACCGGATCCGTCGGTGCGCCATGGGCCTGGGCCGGACCCGCCGCCCAGGCGGTCAGCAGCAGCGGGGCCGCCACGGCTACGGCGGCCGCGGCGGCGGTGCGGTGTGCGGTCATCCGGGAGTCTCCTCGGCCGGTGGGGGAGCGCGTACCAGAGGAGTACGGGGATGCGATGCCGTGCGTTCAGTCCACCGCGAGCGGCACCCGGAAGCTGCGCGTCCAGGGTGTGGCGGCGCGGGACACCGGCCCGCGCGACAGCGTGTGCGCCGGCCGGCCGTTAGCGTATGCGCATGCCAACTGAGTCGGCCCACGGGCCAGTCGGAGTGATATGTCCGAGCTGCGGCGAATCGACGGTGCGCGCGGTCGAGGAGATCTGCGCCGACGAGGCGTCCGTGCGCGACGGCCTGTCCAACCGCCTGGCGAAGGCGCCGGGCGTGACGTCGGGATTCGACGGCTGTCTGCACTTCGTCGAGGGCATGCTGATGGTCGGCGTGGGCGCCGCGCTCGCGTACAGCGGGGTGGACAACGACAAGCCGCTCTACACGATCGGCGGAGCGCTGCTGGCCGTGCTGCTGTTCGTCGGCACGATCCTCGTGGTCCGCGGCGAGGCGCGCGAGCGCGACGTGGTGAACGCCGGAGAGCACCGCGCCGACCGGCTGTGGCGTCCGGCGCACTACTGCTCCGGGTGCGCGTCGGTGTTCTGCCCCGGCGGCGGCCCGTGGGAGGGTCTGCTGACGCCGGAGCAGTTCCAGAAGTACGTGTGGACCGAGGCCGGATACGGGAAGCAGCTGGACCCCGCGGTCAGGGACCTGGAGCTGCCTGTCGGCATCCGGACCGGTCCCGAAGGAGCACAGGACCATGTCTGAAGCCCCCGTGATCGTCAGCGACGACCCGGGATCCTTCCCGCACAGCGTGCTGGCCGAGCGGCACCCCGCGCTCATCCGCAAGGTGCGGGACGCCTTCCCGTACGGGCCCGAGCAGCGGCGCGCGCTCGACGCGCTGCAAAAGAGCGCCCTCGACGGTGTGATCGAGCCGCTCGGCACACCGGCCGAGGACCACGAGCGGTGGGTGGCCTGGGGGCTTCCGAAGCACCTCGGCCGCTCCTGGTTCTCGGTGCCCTTCCTGTGGGCCGAGAGCTACTTCTACCGACAACTCCTCGCGGCTGTCGGCTACTTCGGCTCAGGGCCCTGGCAGGGCATCGACCCCTTCCGCCCCTTCAAGCTCGCCGAACTCGACACCCCGGAGGCGGCCGAGGAACTGGCCGCGCTCGACGCGCTCACCGGACGGCCGCTGGACGAACAGGCGCGGGCGCTGCTCCACGGCTCGCTCTGGGGCAACCGCGCGGACCTCGGCTTCCGCATCTCCGCCGGGGGCGACGGCTCCGTCGACTCCCAACTCCTCGTGGACGACAGCGAGTCACTGTGGGCGCTGCTGCCGGCGCACACGGCCGACTCCGACTCCGACTCCGACTCCGACGCCGACGGCACGGCCGGCCCGGCCCGCACGGTCTGTCTGGTCGCGGACAACGCCGGCCGCGAGCTCATCCCGGACCTGCTCCTGATCGACCATCTCCTGCACCACGGGCGGGCCGAACGGGCGGTGCTGCACGTGAAGCCGTACCCGTACTTCGTCTCGGACGCCACGACCGCCGACGTCCTGGACGCGGTACGGCGGCTGACCGGCACCAAGGGGGCGGCCGGGGCGGCCGGGGACCGCCTGTGGTCGGCCCTGACCGACGGCCGCCTCGTGGTGCGGGCCCATGTCTTCTCCTGTGCGCCGCTGCCGTACGCGGACATGCCGGACGACCTGCGCCGCGAGTTCGCCGAGGCGGACCTGACCATCATGAAGGGCGACCTCAACTACCGCCGTCTGGTGGGCGACCGGCTCTGGCCCCCGACGACACCGTTCACCACCCCGACGGCGTACTTCCCCGGCCCGGTCGTGGCCCTGCGCACCCTCAAATCGGACGTGATCGTCGGCCTGGACGCGGACACGGAGGCGGCGTTGGCGGCGGCCCAGGGGCAGGGATGGCGCACGAGCGGGACGCACGCGGTGATCCAGGCCAGGCCCTGACGCACCCCTCATGCCACCTGCAACGGCAGCGACTTGATCCCGTTGATGAAGTTCGACACGAGGCGTCCGGGAGGCCCGGCGACCCGCGGTGCGGGCAGCGCCCGTAGCGTCTGCGCGTACAGCACCCGCAGTTGCAGGCGGGCGAAGTGCGCGCCCAGGCAGACATGCGGGCCGTCGCCGAAGGAGACGTGCGGGTTCGGTGACCGCGACAGATCCAGCCGGTCCGGGGCGGTGAAGACGCGCCCGTCACGGTTGGCCGAGGCGTGGAAGACGACGACCTTGTCGCCGGCCCGGATGCGCTGTCCGGCGAGGTCGGTGTCGCGTACGGCCGTCCGGCGGAAGGTGAGCACGGGCGGATGCCAGCGCAGCAACTCCTCTACGGCGGAGGGTAGTTGCTGTGGCCGGGCACGGAGTCGGGCGTACGCCTCCGGGTGCTCCGCCAGGGCCAGCAGGCCGCCCGGAGCGGCGCCGCGCACGGTGTCGTTGCCCGCGACCGTCAGCAGGAAGAAGAACATCGCCAGCTCGGGGCCGGTGAGTTCGGGGTCGGTGGCGAGGGTCGTCATGATGTCGTCGGCGGGGTGTTCCCTCTTGTACGAGGCCAGCTGCCGCGCGTACTCGAACATGTCCCGCAGGGCCCCCGGTGAGCGCGGATCGACCGGTTTGCCCGCCGCGTCGAGGAGCGGCTCGCCCGCCTCGTCCGGGTCCTGGTAGCCGATGACGCGCCGCGTCCAGTGCAGCAGCAGGCCGCGGTCGCTCTCCGGTACACCGAGCAGATCGGCGAGGTTGAGCAGGGCGTAGTCGTCGGTGACGGTGGCGACCAGGTCGCAGCTGCCGTCGCCGGCGCGCGCACCCGCGAGGGCGGCGGCGAGCAGGGTGCGGGCGCGGTCACGGGCGAGCGACTCGAACCGGTCGACGCGGCGCGGCGTGAACGCACGGCTGACCAGCCGCCTCAACCTGCCGTGGTCCGGCGGATCCTGATTGAGCATCATGTCCCGGATGAACGGCAGGTCGTCGGGATCGGGGTCGCGGATCTGGGTGGCGCCGAACCGCGAGGAGTACGTGGTGGAGTCCTTGAGCACGCGTACGACGTCCGCGTGCCGGGTGACCGCCCAGAACCCCGGCCCGGCGGGCCAGCCGAGCACCTCGGGCTCGGCCTGCCGGGCGACGGGGTGATGGTCGCGGAGCGTGCGGTACGCGGCGTGCGGGACTCCGGCGGCGTACCGGCGCGGGTCGAAGACATCGGGGACGGGCGGGGCCTGCTCGCGGACGCTCACTCGCCGGCGTCCTCGGCCCGGAGGAACTCCTCCACCACGTGGATCAGGTCGAGCGGCGCCTCGTCCATGGCGTAGTGCCCGGCCGAGGGCAGCTCCCTCAGCTCGCCGCGCGGGTACCAGCGCATCCAGGTGTCCCGGAGCAGCGCGCTCGACAGCGCCGGGTCAAGAGCCCCCGTCACCGCCAGCGCGGGCACCCCCGCGCCCGTGACCTCCGCCTGGAAGTCCTCCCCGGCCCACGAGTCCAGCCACGCCCGGAACGCCTTCGCGTCGCTGTCCGCGAGGGAGCGGGCGACCATCCGGTCGAGCCAGGCCCCGGGGCGGCGCCCGCCGGTGGTGACGTCGATGATCGCGCGCCGGTTCTCCGGCTTGTGCGCCGCGTCCGCGAACAGCTGCCACTGGTCGGCCGGCAACGACAGCCCCGACGCGGGCACCGGGGACACCCCCGCGATCCGGCGCAGGCGCTTCGGGGCGAGGGCCAGCAGCCGCTGCGCGACCGTGCCGCCCATGGAGTGCCCGATCACGGAGAACCGATCCCAGCCGAGCCGGTCGGCCAGCTCGACGAGGTCCGCGGCGGCCTCGGCGGTGGTGAACGCGCCGACCGCGTCCTTGGCCCTTCCGTACCCGCGCAGATCCACCAGCGCGTACGTGAACGCGGCCCGGTCGAGATCCGGCAGCACCGCCGCGTACGCGGCCCGGTCGGCGAACCAGCCGTGCACCGCGAACACCTTGTGGGCGCCGTCGCCGTGCAGTTCATGGGGCAGCACGAAGGAGGTCATGCTGTCACGGTGACCCGGCCGGGCAGGGGTGGCAAGAGGGCGTGGCACCGGGGCAGGCAGGCGCGGAACTGCGGCGGGCAGGCGTGGAACCGGGGCACGCACGCGTGGGACGGCCGGGCGGGAACGCCCGCGATTCACGCGATGGTGTGATCATGTCCCGGCCCGCGGATGTCCCCGAAGGGCCCTGGGTAGGGCCCGGCCATGACGCAGCCGTTCCAACTCCCGCACTTCTACATGCCCTACCCCGCGCGGCTGAACCCGCATCTCGACGAGGCGCGCGCCCACTCCACGCGGTGGGCGCGCGGCATGGGCATGCTGGAGGGCTCCGGCATCTGGGAGCAGTCCGACCTCGACGCACACGACTACGGGCTGCTGTGCGCGTACACACACCCCGACTGCGACGGCCCGGCGCTCTCGCTCATCACCGACTGGTACGTGTGGGTGTTCTTCTTCGACGACCACTTCCTGGAGACGTTCAAGCGCACCCAGGACCGCGAGGGCGGCAAGGCCTATCTGGACCGGCTGCCGCTCTTCATGCCGCTCGACCTGTCGGCACCCGTTCCGGAGCCGGAGAATCCGGTCGAGGCGGGCCTCGCCGACCTGTGGGCGCGCACGGTGCCCGCGATGTCGGCGGACTGGCGCAAGCGGTTCGCCGTCTCGACCGAGCACCTGCTCAACGAGTCGCTGTGGGAGCTGTCCAACATCAACGAGGGGCGGATCGCCAACCCCGTCGAGTACATCGAGATGCGCCGCAAGGTCGGCGGAGCCCCCTGGTCGGCGGGGCTCGTCGAGTACGCGACCGCCGAAGTGCCGGCCGCCGTCGCCGGGTCGAGGCCGCTGCGGGTGCTGATGGAGACCTTCTCCGACGGGGTGCACCTGCGCAACGACCTGTTCTCGTACCAGCGGGAGGTCGAGGAGGAGGGTGAGCTGAGCAACGGCGTCCTCGTCCTGGAGACCTTCTTCGGCTGTACGACGCAGGAGGCCGCCGAGACCGTCAACGACATCCTCACCTCGCGGCTCCACCAGTTCGAGCACACGGCGCTCACCGAAGTGCCCGCGCTGGCCCTGGAGAAAGGCCTCACCCCACCCGAGGTCGCGGCGGTCGCGGCGTACGCGCGGGGACTTCAGGACTGGCAGTCGGGCGGCCACGAATGGCATCTGAGGTCCAGCCGCTACATGAACGAGGGCGCCCTCTCCCAGAAGCGGCCCTTCGGGCTCTCCGCGATCGGCACCTCCGCCGCCGACCTGCGCGGACTGCTCGCCGACGCCGGGGCCGAGCGGCTGCGCCGATACACCCACGTGCCGTTCCAGAAGGTCGGACCGTCCCGGATCCCCGACTTCCATATGCCGTTCCAGGTGGAACTCAGCCCGCACCTGGAGGGCGCCCGCGCCCGGCTGACCCCGTGGATGCACAGCACGGGCATGCTCCAGGAGGGCGTCTGGGACGAGGACAAGCTGACGGCGTACGACCTGCCGCTGTGCTCGGCCGGCCTCGATCCGGACGCCACGCCCGACGAACTCGACCTCAGCTCACGGTGGCTGGCCTGGGGCACGTACGGCGACGACTACTACCCGATGGTGTTCGGGCCGCGCCGCGACCTCGCGGCCGCCAAGCTGTGCACACGACGGCTGTCGGCGTGCATGCCGGTCGACGGCGAGGAGGTCCCGGCGCCGGTCAACGGCATGGAGCGCGGCCTCATCGACCTGTGGGCCATTACGACGGCGGAGATGACCCCGGACGAGCGGCGCACGTTCCGCGCCTCGGTGGACGTGATGACCGAGAGCTGGGTGTGGGAGCTGTCCAACCAGCTCCAGCACCGCATCCCCGACCCGATCGACTACCTGGAGATGCGCCGCGCCACCTTCGGGGCCGACCTCACCCTGAGCCTGTGCCGCGTGGGCCACGGCCCGAAGGTCCCGCCCGAGATCTACCGCAGCGGCCCCGTCCGCTCTCTGGAGAACGCGGCCGTCGACTACGGCATGCTCATCAACGACGTCTTCTCGTACCAGAAGGAGATCGAGTACGAGGGCGAGGTGCACAACGCGATCCTCGTCGTGCAGAACTTCTTCGGCTGCGACTACCCGACCGCGCTCGGCGTCATCAACGACCTGATGACCCAGCGGATGCACCAGTTCGAGCACGTGGCCGCCCATGAACTGCCGCTCCTCTACAAGGACTTCAAGCTCCCGCAGGAGGTGCGGGACATCATGGACGGCTATGTCGTGGAGTTGCAGAACTGGATGTCCGGCATCCTGAAGTGGCACCAGGACTGCCACCGCTACGGCGCGGCGGACCTGGCCCGGCGTGCCCATGGCTTCGTACCGGACCGGGCACCTTCCGCACCGTTCACCGCGTGGGCGGCGCCGGTGGCGCGCTGAGGGGGGGGACAGGCGGCTGCGGCTCGTCGGCGAGGGGCGCAGTCAGGTGTCGGGTGTGCCCGATCCGGAGGGGGACGGGTGGCCTTGGGGTGCGGCTGCGCGGGATGCCGGACCGCGGCCCGCGCCGCCGGCGCCCGCCAGGGTGTCGAGGTGACGCGGGCCCAGTCTCACTCGTTCGTGGATCGTGGTGCGCCGACGCGCGGGGTAGAGCATCTGTGGAGGCGATCCATGGAACAGACTGCGTTGCGTCCCAAACCGATGCCGGGCCAGGAGTCCGGTGGCGATCGAGCGTCCGGCACCCCCCGGCGCCCCCATGCCGCTCCGCCCCGACGGGGCAAGCGGCTGACGACCCTGCTCTTCGCCGTGTTCGTCGGGACGGTCCTCGTTCTGTCGGGCATCGGCCTCGGCACCGTGGGCGCGACCGTGATCGGATAGCAAGCTGGCGGATTTGCAGCGGAGGCGGGAGGCGGTGCGGGAGCGGCGGGGCCGTCGGGTCCTCTGGTTCCGCCGGCCTCCGGCCGTCCGGGGGCGTCGGTGTCCGGCGGACCGCAGTCCATGGGCGCCAAGTCCGCGCAGGGCGACAGCAGTGCGAACGCCGTGCTCGCGCCGGGCAAGGCGACCCTGGGCGTCGAAGCCGTGGACGCCGCGTCCAATGGCGCTCTCGTGGTGGGGGTCCATGCCCCCGGTCCGGGCTACACGGCGGGCCTGGTCCGCGGCGACATCCTGCTCGCCTTCGGCAGAACCCGTCTCGACTCGGCCGCCGATCTCGCCCGGGCGGTGGCAGGCGCACGCCCCGGCACGGCAGTCCCACTGACGGTGCGTCACGCCAACGGCAACCAGCAGCAGTTGATGGCGACACCGGGGATCGTCACGTAGCCGCGACGGGGAGGTGACTCGTCAACCGCTACTCGTCGCGGGGGGCTCGTACGTAGCCACGGCGTCGGCTGCCGCATCATGCCCCGCGAGCCCGGAGATGCCGGACGGCCGCCGCCGGCCGGCACGACGACGCGAGCCCGCACCATCGGGGCGGAGCCCCGGTTCGGTCTCGGCTGCCCTGCGGCGCGGCAGGGCGGCGGAGCGGGCGACCGACTGCTCGGACGGCACTCGTGCGGCCGACCGGCCCTTTTCGCCCGTCGAGCCTCGGCGCCACGGACCAGCCCGAACCCGCCGGATGCCGCGGGTGCCGTCCGGTCACCGGCGGAGCCGCCCCGACGTGTGTCGGCAGCCGGTCGCCGTCGCGGGCCGTGAAGGCACCCTTTCGTAAAATGTGAGAGGCACTCTCATATTGTCTCGGGAAGTCGACCCCGGCACCGCAATCGGCTCGCGCACGCCCCGTCGGAGGGGGAGGATGCTGCCCGTAGACCCTGGGACACCGCGACCTACGGAGGCCATGGATGACCGGCACGCCCGCGCCCCCCGGCACCGGCGACCCCGCACCCTTCACCGCCGCCGACTACGCGGCCCGGATGCGGCGCGCGGCACAGTCCGCCGCGGACGCCGGTCTCGACGGCGTACTGGTCGCACCCGGCCCGGACCTGGTGTGGCTGACGGGGTACCGGCCGGTCGAGACCGAGCGGCTCACCCTGCTGGTGCTGCGGGCCGGACACGACCCCGTCCTGGTCGTGCCCACCCTGGAGGCGCCCGACGCGGCGGAGGCGGCCGGCGCGCCCGCGCTGACGCTGCGCGACTGGACCGACGGCAAGGACCCGTACGAGGCGGCCGCGACCCTCCTCGACCGGTCCGGCCGCTTCGGCATCAGCGACAACGCCTGGGCCATGCACCTGCTCGGCCTGAGCGGCCGGCTGCCCGGCACGCGCTACGTCGCGCTCACCGAGGCGCTGCCGATGCTGCGGGCCGTCAAGGACGCCGCGGAACTGGAGCGGCTGGCGGCCGCCGGCGCGGCCGCGGACGCCACGTTCGAGGAGATCCGGAAGGTTCCCTTCGCCGGGCGCCGTGAGACGGACGTCGCCGCCGATCTCGCCGAACTGCTACGGCAGTTCGGGCACTCCCAGGTCGACTTCACGGTGGTCGGCTCCGGCCCGAACGGAGCCAATCCGCACCACGAGGCGGGCGACCGCGTCATCGAGCGCGGCGACATGGTCGTCCTCGACTTCGGCGGGCTCAAGCACGGCTACGGCTCCGACACCTCGCGCACGGTCCACGTCGGCGAGCCCGACGAGGAGGAGCGCAAGGTGCACGACCTGGTGCGCGCGGCCCAGGAGGCGGGCTTCCGCGCGGTGCGACCGGGCGTCGCCTGCCAGGACGTGGACCGGGCCGCCCGCGCGGTCATCGCCGACGCCGGCTACGGCGACCGCTTCATCCACCGCACGGGCCACGGCATCGGCGTCACCACGCACGAGCCGCCGTACATGATCGAGGGCGAACAGCGGGCCCTCGTACCCGGGATGTGCTTCTCCGTGGAGCCGGGCGTCTATCTGCCCGGCCGCTTCGGCGTACGCATCGAGGACATCGTGACGGTGACCGACGACGGCGGACGCCGCCTCAACAACACCTCCCGCGAGCTGGTGATCGTCGACTGACCGACCACCCCCCTCACGCCCCCGAGACGACAACGGCGCGACCATGACCCAGGCACCGACACCGACGGCGGACAGCATCCGCAGACTGGTCCGTTCCGTGCTCGCCGACGGCCCCGCGGACGGAGCGGGACCGGAGGTGCGGCCCGTCGCCGCGGGCGGTGAGCACTCCACCTGGTGGGTCGGTACGCGCCATGTGCTGCGGCTCGCCCCCGACCGTGACGCGTCCGTACGCCTGCGTCGCGAGCTGCGGCTGCGCGACCTGGTCCGGCCGCACATCGGGGTCGCGGTCCCGGCGAGCGTCGCGCACGGCGAGTGGGCCACGGGGCTGGCCTACACCCTCGACACCAGGCTGCCCGGCGCCGGCGGAGAGGAGCATGCCGTCTCGGCGGTCGGTGAGGCGGACCTCGCGGCGCTGCTCACCGGGTTGCGCGAGGTGCCCGTACGACAGGCGGAGCCGCTCGGCGTCCCGCGCGCGGTGCCGCGTTCCCTCGAAGCGCTGCGGACGGTCGCGGAGGACGCCGCCCAGTACCTCTCCGGGGCCGACGAGTTCGACGCGGACCGCCTCGGTCAGCTCACGGCGCCGGCGGCGGTGCAGCTCGCCGCGCAGCCCGGTGCGGCGGTCCTCGTGCACCACGCCCTCAAGGGCGAACACCTCGTGGTGAGCGGCGACGGCCGGGTGCGCGGCGTCCTCGACTGGACCGACGCGGTGATCGGCGACCCCGCCGAGGACATCGCCGGGCTGGCCATCGCCGTGGGCGCCCCCGCCGCCGTACGTGCCGCCACCCTCGCCGGCTACGGCGCCCGCCCCTGTCTGCGCGGCCTGTGGCTCACCCGCTGCGACACCCTCGTCCGCCTCGCCGACCGTCTCCAGGGACGCGACGACAGCCCCCTCCCGCTTCTGCGCACCCGACTGCGGCGCGCCTGGGAGGCGATCCTCCTGGAACGGGTCACGGAACTGCCGGGGGACGAGACGCTCTAGACCTGTCCGGCGGGGCGGCGAGAGGTGACGTGACGGACGATGCGTAAACGCTTGCGCAAGCGTTTACGCAAGCGCATACGCGCCGCCCCAACCCACCCGCCACCGCCCGTCACGCCTGCGTGAGCACCACCGACGACTCGCCCGGCAGCTCCAGTACCCCGTCCGCGCCCGGGGTCTCCACCGGCTCCCACGCGGCCAGCACGCGCGCGTGGGCGAGACCGAGCGGGATCCGCGCGGGCTCCTTGGACAGATTGACGGCCACGCGTACGTCGCCGCGGCGGAAGGCGATCCACCGCGCCTCCTCGTCGTACGCGACCTTGACGTCGGTGAGGTCGGGGTCCGAGAGGTCCGCCTCGTGGTGGCGCAGGGTGATCAGGCCGCGGTACCAGGCCAGCACGCGCGCGTGGATGCCGCTTTCCGGTTCCGCCCAGTCGAGGCAGGAGCGGTCGCGGGTCGCCGGGTCCTGCGGGTCGGGGACGTCCTCCTCGGCCCACCCGTGCGCCGCGAACTCCCGCCGCCTGCCCCGGCGTACGGCCTCCGCGAGTTCGGGATCGGTGTGGTCGGTGAAGAACTGCCAGGGGGTGCCCGCGGCCCACTCCTCGCCCATGAACAGCATCGGCGTGAAGGCGGAGGTGAGCGTCAGCGTCGCCGCGCATGCCAGCAGCCCGGGGGACAGGGACGCCGAAAGACGGTCTCCCTGGGCGCGGTTGCCGACCTGGTCGTGGGTCTGCGCATAGCCGAGCAGCCGGTGCGCGGACACGCGCGTACGGTCCAGCGGGCGGCCGTGGCACCGGCCCCGGAACGTCGAGTACGTGCCGTCGTGGAAGAAGCCGCCCGTCAGCGTCTTCGCCAGTGCCGCGAAGGGGGCCCGGGCGAAGTCCTCGTAGTAGCCCTGCGACTCGCCCGTCAGCGCGGTGTGCAGGGCGTGGTGGAAGTCGTCGTTCCACTGCGCGTGCAGACCGAGGCCGCCCTCGTGCCGGGGAGTGACGAGCCGCGGGTCGTTCAGGTCGGACTCGGCGACCAGGAAGAGCGGCCGGTCCTGGTCGGCAGCGAGGGCGTCCACCGCCGTCGACAGCTCCTCCAGGAAGTGGCACGCGCGCGTGTCGCACAGCGCGTGCACCGCGTCCAGGCGCAGCCCGTCGACCCGGTAGTCCCGCAGCCAGGCCAGCGCGCTGCCGACCAGATAGGCGCGCACCTCGTCCGAGCCGGGCGCGTCCAGGTTCACGGCGGCGCCCCACGGCGTGTGATGGGTGTCCGTGAAGTACGGCCCGAACGCGGGCAGACAGTTGCCGGACGGGCCCAGATGGTTGTGCACGACGTCGAGGACGACGCCCAGGCCGAGCTCGTGCGCCCGGTCGACGAACCGCTTCAGTGCCTCGGGCCCGCCGTACGGCTCGTGCACCGCCCACAGGGAGACGCCCTCGTACCCCCAGCCGTGCCGGCCGGGGAACGGGCACAGCGGCATCAGCTCCACATGGGTCACGCCCAGTTCCACGAGATGCCCGAGCCGCTCGGCGGCCGCGTCCAGCGTGCCCTCCCGCGTGTACGTGCCCACGTGCAGCTCGTACAGCACCGCGCCCGGCAGCCCGCGCCCGGGCCGGTCGGCACGCCACGCGTACCGCCCGTGGTCGACCACCGCGCTCAGCCCGTCCGGGCCGTCCGGCTGGCGGCGCGAGCGCGGGTCGGGCAGCACGGCACCGTCGTCCAGGGCGAACCCGTACCGCGTGCCGTCCCCGGCCTCCGCGTCGCCCTTCCACCAGCCGTCGCGCTCCTCGTCGCGCGCCAACGCGCGCGTGGCGCCGCCGCAGTGGAGCGTCACCCGGGCGGCCTGTGGTGCCCACACCTCGAACTGCACGGACGGTTCCCCCTCGTCTGCTCATCGTGATGTAGCCAGTCCATGGTGCGTCAATCGAGATCAATTCGCCGTTGAATCGACCCTTTTGCCACGCGGAACGACCCTGACGGAGACGACGTCCGTTTCCGGGGTTTTCTGGACACCCTGGCCCGACTGCCCGACAATCACCTGCGTGACGTCGTCTTTCGAGTTCCACACGTACCCCGCGCGGCTGTCGGACGCCGAGCGCGACAGGGCGCTGAAGGTGCTCCGCGACGGCGTAGCCCTGGGACGCCTCTCGCACGACACGTTCATCCGGCGCATGGAACTGGCGCTGGTCGCCCGCCAGCCCGCCGAACTGGCCGCGCTCACCGCCGACCTGCCCGCCGAGAAGCGCGTGTCGCGGCTGGTGTTCGGCACGGTCGAGGCGGTCTCCGGCTTCACCGTACGGCTGCGCAGGGCCTGGCAGGCCGAGCGGCTCCCCAAGCTGCTCCTGCCGCACCCCGGCAGCACGCACCCGCTGCGGATAGGCCGCGACCCCGCCAGCGGTCTGAGGCTCAGTCACGACACCGTCTCGCGTGTGCATGCCGAACTCAGCCGCCAGGGCGGCCTGTGGGTGCTGCGCGACCTGGGATCCACCAACGGCACGACGGTGAACGGGCGTCACGTGATCGGCGCCGCGGTCGTCCGTGACGGCGACCAGGTGAGCTTCGGGAACATGGCCTTTCGGCTCGCGACGGAGTAGCCGACGGCGGTCGGCGCCCCGCACCAGGGTGCGCGTTGCGCCGCCCGGTGTGCACGGCGGGCCGCGCCGGAGCGAGACCCCGCCCCGGTGTCACGTGCCGTGTCCGCCCGGCCTTCCCTCGCCCCGGGCGGTGTTGACGTACCTGCCGAGCCGTGACTGACTGTGCGTACACCATGCACACCAGGTGAACCGACGGCACCACATGAGTGGAGGTGCGCCCTGCCGCCACTCCTTCGCTACCCGACTGTCGACGAACTGGCCGCGCGGGCTGCCGCGCTCGTCGCCCGCCGTCCGGGCGACGCCCGGCTGCGCCGCGTGGGCACGTCCCGGGGCGGCACGCCCTTGTGGCTGCTGTCCGTCGGCCACGGCACCCGCCACGCCCTCGTCGTCGCCGGACCGCACGCCAACGAACCCGTGGGCGGCGCCACCGCCCTGCGCCTCGCCGAGCGGGTCCTGGCCGGCCCCGGGCCGGCCGAGGGCGCCGACGCCACCTGGAACCTGCTGCTCTGCCTCGACCCCGACGGCGCGCGCCGCAACGAGGGCTGGCTGTCGGGCCCGTACACCCTCGGCCACTACTTCCGGCACTTCTTCCGCCCGGGCTTCCTGGAGCAGCCCGAGTGGCTGCCCGACGGCGCCGAGCGGGCCGCCCTGCCCGAAACCCGCGCCCTCCTCGACCTCCAGGACGAGCTGCGGCCCTTCTTCCAGTGCTCCCTGCACGGCGTGGACGTCGGCGGCGGCTTCGTCGAACTGACCCAGGACCTGCCCGGCCTCGCCCAGCGCGTCGCAGGCACCGCCGCCCGGTTCGGCATCCCGCGCGAACTCGGCCCCTACGACACCCTGTACTGGCCGCCCCTGGGCCCCGCCGTCTACCGCATCCCACCGCCGCGCCGCGGCGACCTGGCCGCCGCCATCACGGAGGCCGCGGTCGAATCCACCTGGTTCCACCCGCAGCGCTACGGCACCGTGACGGCGGTCGTCGAGGCGCCCATGTGGGGCGTGGCGGCTGTGGAGGACGGCTCACCGCCCGGCGACGCCGACGCGGTCCTGCGCGCCGTCAGCCGCACCCTGCGCCGCGACACGGGCCTTCTGGAGGACATCCTCGCCCGGATCCGGCCGCGGCTCGCCGCCACCCCCGACACCGCCAGTCTGCTCGCCCCGGTCGACGACTATTTACTGGTCGGCCCCGGGCTCGCCGACTCCTGGGATCCCGACACGTTCGACGGCACGGGCCGGCCGCTGCCGCCGCTCAACACCGCCCGGCTGACCGCGCTGGGCATCTCGGGCCGCCGGGTCGCCCTGCGGACCGCCGGGCTGCTGCGCCAACTCGCCACGGCCGCCGGAGCCGCGGCGTCCGACGTCCTCCCCGAGCTGGACCGGCTCATCGACGAGTGGTGCGCCGACTACCGCGACGGCTACGGGGCGCGCTGGGTCCCGGTCGGCCACCAGGTCGAGTACCAGACGCGCGTGGTGCTCGCCGCGTTCGAACTCGCGGGGCGGTACGCGCCCGTGCGCTCGCATTCGGGTGAGCCCCGCTGGGGTTCGGACGCCGTCGTGCCGATGCATACGGAATGACGAAGACGACCATGGCGGTCCCCGGCGCCCTGCTGGCCGCGATCGCCCTGCTCAGCGCGGCCCCGGCCCAGGCGGCGGCCCACCGGGTGACCCCCGGCAACTGGCTCTATGTGACGGTCACCACGGGCGACGCCCGCTCCAGTCACATCAGCAGGCTCCTGACGTGCGACCCGCCCCACGGGCACGCGCACGCGGCCCGGGCGTGCGAGGAACTGGCGGCCGCCGACGGGGACATCACCCGGATCCCGCCCAAGCGCACGTTCTGCCCGATGATCTACGCCCCGGTGACCGCGGACGCGCACGGCGAGTGGAACGGGCGGCACGTCGAGTACCGCCACGCCTTCGGGAACGCCTGCGGGTTGGAGGGGGAGACCGGAGCGGTGTTCGCGCTCTCGGAGCAGGCGTCGGACGGGCCGACGCCCGGTCTGCGGAGCTGACCGGGGCGCGCCCGGCGGGCTCTTTCCGGAGCCCGGACGTCACGCCGCACGGTCCCGCGCGTGCCGGGCCGCCGCCACGACCGTACGGGACTGATGTTCGACCTGGTCCTCCAGGGGGACCCAGCGCGCGCGGAAGCGTACGGCGAAGGCGTCGCTCCAGGCCGCGACGAGCTGTTCGAGGCGCGGCGCGGCGCGGTCGTCGGCCTCCTGGAGGACCCGCAGCAGCATCGCGGCGGCCCGCAGCGGCAGCCGGCGGCCGAACGCGTCGACACTGCCGACGTACGCCATCGTGGTGTCCGCGGGCGGCGCCTGCGCCCAGTCGCCCGCGAGCCCCGGGACCAGCTCCAGCGCCCACTTGGCGGCGCGCAGCAGCGGCCCGTCGGGGCCGGGCAGCCGCGGCAGCGCCTCCGTGAGGACCAGTTCCACCTCCAGCGCGTCCCGCAGCAGCCGCCGCCCCAGCTGCCGCAGGGCCGCCGCGGGCGCCGGGTGCGGCGCCGGATCGTCCACCAGGTCGCTCGCCCACATCGGGACCTCGACGACCGCGGTGAGACCGCCGTACCGATGGGTGTGGTACCAGGTGCTGTGCCGGGCGTCGTCGGGCATGCTCGGGTACGCCGCGTTCGAACCCGGCGCGGGCATCACATGGACGCCGGGACCGGACGCGGGCCAGCCCGCCGCGTCGGAGGCGCCCGTCTCCACCGGAATGTGCAGCTCCGCCGCGGACTTCGCGAACGGCTCGGCGAGGCCGGGGATGTCCTTCGTCAACTGCACCCAGCTGCCGCCCAGATCGGTGCCGTGGAGCGTCACCTGAAGGTAGGGGCGCAGTTCGTCGATGACCCGGGTCAGCGCGCGTGTCTCGGGCGGCAGCCGGTCCGGCGGCAGCACGGACGGCGACCACTCCGGCTGCTCGGGGCCCGCCGGACGGAAGAACCCGAGGTGGTAGTCGAACAGTGTGCGCGGCGCCGGAGTCACATGCAGGGCCGCGCCGTCCGGGTCCGCGCAGAGCAGGAAGTGCCAGGAGGTGCCGTCCCGCAACTCCCGCTCGTACAGCACCCGTTCGGCGAGTGACAGCAGGGTCGAACCGCCGGTCGGCTCGTTGGCGTGGGCGCCCGCGACGACCAGGACGGCACGGGTCGCGTGGCCGACGGACAGCAGGTGCAGAGGTCGGCCCGCGCGGGAGACACCGACTTGTCTGAGCGCGCACAGGCCGGGCCGGTGAGCCGCCAGCGCGCGGGCGGACGAAACGATTTCGGTCACACTGGGGTAGCGCTGCTCCGGCAGGAGACTCACCCCCGTTTGGTCCGCCCGACGTCGCAATCCGCAGTAGTCCACGGCCGGGGGGAACTGTCAAGGAGAAGACGGGGCGGCGCCAGGGGGCGCCAAGAGGCGTTGACGGCGTGCCCCGTCCTCGCAGGGGCGGTCCGGCTCCCTCCGCGGCGGGCCTCACTGCTGATGCAGCCCCCGTCCCGCGAGCGTGAGAAACGTTTCGCCGACCGCCTCGGACAGCGTGGGGTGCGCGTGGATGTGCCGGGCCACGTCGGAGGGCTGTGCGTCCCAGCCGACGATCAGCTGGCTCTCGGCGATCATCTCGGACACGTGGGGGCCCACCAGATGCACGCCGAGCACCTGCCCGCCGCCCTCCTCGGCGACGACCTTCACCATCCCGCCCCGGCCGTGGACCATGCCCTTGGCGACGGCGGTCAGCGGCATCGTGTTGACGTCCACCTCGTGTCCACGCGCGCGTGCCTCCGCCTCGCCCAGCCCCACGGAGGCGGTCTGCGGCGACGAGTACGTGACCCGGGGCACGGCCGCGTAGTCCACGGGCGCGGACGGCAGCCCGGCCAGCGTCTCGGCCACCGACAGGCCCTCGGCGAACGACGCGTGGGCCAGTCCCAGGGACGGCGGTGGCAGCAGGTCGCCCACCACGTGGATGCCGGGCACCGCGGTCTCCAGACGGTCCCAGTCGGACGGCGTCACAAAACCCCGCTCGTCCGTCGCCAGGCCCGCGGCGGCCAGGTCCAGCCCGTCGGTGACCGGCGCCCGCCCGACCGCCACCAGGAGCCGCTCGGCCTCCAGTGTGCGGATCTCGCCCCGCACGGTGCGTACGCGCGCGCGTACCCCCGCCTCCAGGAGTTCGGCGTCGAGCAGCCGCGCCCCCGCCCGCACATCGATGCCGCGCTTCTTCAGACCGCGCGTCAGATGACGGCTGACGTCGACGTCTTCGAGCGGCACGATCCGGTCGGCGGCCTCGACGAGAGTGACCTCCGCACCCATGGAGCGGTGGAACGAGGCGTACTCGACCCCGATCGCACCGCCGCCCAGGACCAGCACGGAGCGGGGGAGGCCGGGCGCGAACAGCGCGTCGTCGCTCGTCACCACGCGCCGCCCGTCCGGCACGAGCCCCGGGAGCGTACGCGGCCGTGAGCCGGTCGCCAGGACGATGCCCCGGCGCGCGGTGAAGTCGCCCGCGCCGCCCGGCAGGTCGTCCGGAGCACCCTCGACGCGGACGCTGCGCGGACCGGTCAGCCGGGCACTGCCCCGGACGACGCGCACGCGCGCGTGGGCGAGGTGCGCCTCCACGCCGCGGTGGTTGCGCGTCACTATGTCGTCGCGCGTGGCGACGAGCGCAGGCCAGTCGATGTCGTCCAGCGTGGCCTTCACCCCCCAGCGCTCGCGCGCCTCGGCGATGCCGTCGACCAGTTCTGCGGCGTGCAGCATCGCCTTGCTCGGAATGCAGCCACGGTGCAGACAGGTTCCGCCGACCTTGTCCCGCTCGGCGAGCACCACGGTCAGACCGAGGGCGGCGGCGCGCAGGGCGGCGCTGTAGCCGCCGGTGCCGCCTCCGATGACGATGACGTCCGGTGTGTTCATGTTCTCCACCTTCCGCCCTCCCCTTGTCATAGATCCAAGGCAATGTTCTTGTGGAAGCCATGCAGAATGCTCATGGAAGGCGGGGGAGATGAGTCTGCGGCAGATGGAGTACTTCCTCGCCGTCGTCGAAGAGGCGTCCTTCACCCGCGCGGCCGAGACCCTCCATGTCACCCAGCCCGCGCTCTCGCACCAGATCAAGGCCCTGGAGAGGTCGGTCGGCGGTGCGCTCCTGGAGCGCATGCCGCGCGGGGTGCGCCTCACCCCGATGGGCCGCGCCTTCCGCCCGCACGCCGAACTCGCCGTGCGCAGCGCCGCCCAGGCCCGCCGCGCGGCCCGCGCCTCCGCCGGAGCCGAAGGCGGCGAACTGCACATCGCGGCCGTCCACTCCGTCGCCGTGGGGGTGCTCCCCGACGTCTTCGCCCGCTGGCGTACCGCCCACCCCCAGGTCGTGCTGCACCTCCACGAGTACGCCACCTCCGAGGCGCTGGAGGAACAGGTCGAGCGCGGCACCGCCGACCTCGCGGTCGGGCCCGCGCCGCGGGACTGGCCCGGCAGCGTCGTGCCGGTCGGCGAGGAGGAGATCGTCCTCGTGGTGCCCTTCGACGACCGTTTCGCGGGCCGTACGACGGTGACGCTGCCCGAGTTGTCGGACCGCTCGTGGATCCGGTGCGCCATGGAGCCCGTCGTGCACGGACAGCGGTTTCTCGACTGGGCCTGCGGGCAGGCCGGATTCCGGCCGCGTACCGCCGTGTTCACCGAGCACACCTCGACGGCGGTGCGTATGGCGGCGGCCGGTGTGGGCGTCAGCACCGCGCCCTCGCACATCGTGCGCGGCGCGGTCGGCGAGGACTGCGTCGTACTCTCCGTGGACCCGCCCTGGAGGCGTCCCCTGACGGTCTTCTCCCGCGTGCCGCCCTCGGGTGCCGCCGCGGCCTTCGTGGAGCTCCTGCGCCGGTATGGAGGGCTCCCGGCGGCGCCCGCGGAGGCCTGCGAGGACGGCATCGCGCGGCCCGCCGACTGCGGGGCCCCGGAGACGGCCCGGCCGCTCCCGCCGACGGCCCTTCTCGACGCCCGTTGACCACCCCTTCAGGTCACCGCGGTCCGGCCACCGTCGCCTGTACGCCGCCCACTCGGCCCCCGAGCCGCTCCAGCAGCACCACGGGCGAGGACCCGAAAAGCTCCACCACGCGCGTGTGGCCCTCGAACTCCCGCTCCGGGGCGAGTGCGTCGGCCCACCGGCCCGGCGGCAGCGCGAGGGCCGTGTCGCGCCAGCCGCCCGCCTCCGCCAGCCGCAGCGACAGCCGGGTCACTGCCGTGAGCACCTCCCCGGAGCGCACGAAGGCCACACAGTGGGCGGCGCCCGGCCCCTCGGCCTCGAGGGGCTCGTACGTCGCCGCGTCACCGAAGACCTCCGGGCGCCGCCCGCGCAGCCGCAGGGCCGCCGTCGTGAGCGCGGACTTCGCCGAGGGCTGCTCCTGGGGTGCGAACACCCCACGGTTGTCCGGGTCGACCAGCGCCCGGTACTCGCCCTCCGTCCCCTGGTAGACGTCCGGCACACCCGGCATCGTCAGATGGACCAGAGCGGCCCCGAGAACGTTCGCCCGGACATGCGGGCCCAACTCGGCCCGGAAGTCCGTCACGAGCCGCCCCGGCGCCCCGCACGGGCCCTGCGCGACGAACGCCGCCACCGTCTCCTCGTACGCGGGGTCCTGCTCGGTCCAGGCGGTGTGCAGCCCGGCCTCCCTGACGTGCTTCAGCAGGGCCGCCTGTACGCGCTCCTCGGCCGCCGGTCCGAGCCCGAGGACCGTCTGCCAGGCGGCCCAGGCGACGTGCGGGTCGGGCACGCCGTCGCCGGCGCGGGTCACCTCCGCGAGCGTGTCGGCCCAGCGCTCCGGGCACTGGGTGAGCACGGAGACGGCCGCGCGCACGTCGGCGCTGCGCTTCGTGTCGTGCGTCGACAAAGCGGTGCCGGTCGCGGGCCAGTCGCGCTGCACGCGCGCGCAGTACGCGTGGAAGTCCTGGGGGGAGACGGCCGGACTGCCCGGGTTCCCGCCCACCTCGTTCGCCGACAGAAGCGGGACGTAGCGATAGAACCCCGTGTCCTCCACGGACTTGGCCCGCAGCGCCGACGACGTCTGCGCGAACCGGGCCCGGAACTCCAGGTGCCCGGGCCCGTCACCGGCCCGCCCCAGCGCCAGATCCCGTACGACGCTCACCGCACCGGCCTCCTCGGGCACCGTGAAGACGGCACGGGCCTCGGCGGCGGCCTCCTCGGTGACGACCGCGGCGGCGTCCCCGGAGGCGTACGGGCGGTACACCTCGAGACGTACGAGGAGCTCTTGCAGCGCGGTGCGCAGCGCCCAGGGGGCGTGGTCGCGCAGGGCGGGGTCCGGGGAGGTGGCGCACAGGCGGCTCGCCGCGCGCGTGAGGCGGTCCACCTCGGTGGCCAGCTCATGGGTGACCACCTTGTACGCGGCGCGCCGCACGGTCGCTTCCCAGTGGCCGCCGCGATCGGCCTGGGGGGCCGCGAAACGCCGGTACTGGCCGAGGAGTTCGCCCGCTCCCGCCGGGTCCGTGAAAAGCCCGTCGACGTGACGCAGGGCGTCGTAGCCGGTGGTTCCCGCGACGGGCCAGGCGGCGGGGAGGTGCTCGCCGTCCGTGAGGATCTTCTCGACGACGGTCCAGCGGCCCCCGGTGGCCGCGTGGAGGCGGCGCAGATACGCGTCCGGGTCGGCGAGACCGTCGGGGTGGTCGATGCGCAGGCCGTCGACGACACCCTCGTCGAGCAGCCGCAGCACGGTGGCGTGCGTCGCGGTGAAGACCTCCGGGTCCTCGACGCGCACCCCGATGAGCTCGGAGATGCTGAAGAAGCGCCGGTAGTTGAGTTCGGTGCGCGCCAGCCGCCACCACACCGGGCGATACCACTGGGCATCGAGGAGCTGCGGCAGCGGCAGCTTCCCGGTGCCCTCGCGCAGCGGGAAGACATGGTCGTAGTAGCGCAGCACGTCGCCGTCGACCTTCAGCCGGTCGATCTCCGCGCCGAGCGGTTGCCCCAGCACCGGCAGCAGCAGCTGCCCGCCCTGTGCGTCCCAGTCGACGTCGAACCAGTGCGCGTACGCGGAATCCGGTCCCTCGCGCAGCACCTCCCAGAGGGGGCGGTTGTGGCGCGGGGCCGCGGCCATGTGGTTCGGCACGATGTCCACGACCAGGCCGAGGCCGTGCTCCCGCGCGGTGCGCGCCAGGGAGCGCAGTCCCCTCTCGCCGCCCAGTTCGTCCCGCACGCGCGCGTGGTCGACGACGTCGTAGCCGTGCAACGACCCCGGTACGGTCTCGAGGACCGGCGACAGATGCAGATGCGAGACGCCGAGCGAGGCCAGGTACGGCACGGCCGCCTCCGCCGCACCGAACGGGAACTCCGGCTGGAGCTGAAGGCGGTACGTGGCCGTGGGCACCGTGGGTTCGGGACGCTCAGGTGTCATGGAACCCTACGTACCCGCCTCGCGGTCTTTCGTGTCATCGACGCGTGCACGGGTCACCGCGCGGGTGGCTGGATTCGTGCGACACGGACAGCGAGGGCGGGCGGGGGCACAGGCGAGACGTACCGTCGGCGCTCGGCCGGACGCCCCCGGCGGCTCCCGGCCCCCGCAGGTCCGGACGGTGGAGCGCTCGCCCGGACGGCCGTCCCCCACGGGTGCTGCCCGGCGCCCCGGCCGGGGGAGGAGCCGGGGTCCGTGGTGCGTCCGGCGCCGGTCAGGACGGATCGGCCGCCAGGGCCCGCTCGCCCGACCAGGGCGTGGAACCGGCCGACCACCCGGACCGCGTCCGCGCCGAAGCCGCCCGGCCACGGGCGGACGGCGCGTCCGCAGCGCTCCGCCACGCCCGGGGTGAACGGTTCACCCCGGGCCTGTCCGGCTGATCAGGCCGGCCGCTGCAACACCGTGAGGCTCCGGTCCACCAGCGTCAGCCGGTCCCCGGCCTTGACCTTCGCGACCGTGCCCGGCGGGATCCCGTCCGTGCGTGCCGTGTCGACGACGACCTGCCACTGGCGGCCGTGGTCGACCGGCACCACGAACTCCAGCGACTTCGGGGAGGCGTTGAACATCAACAGGAAGGAGTCGTCCGAGATCCGCTCTCCGCGTGGGCCGGGCTCGGAGATCGCGGTGCCGTTGAGGAACACCGTCAGCGCCCGTGCCTGCGCCGAATCCCAGTCGCGCTGGATCATCTCCTCACCCGTCGGCGTGAACCAGACGATGTCCGACAGCTCGTCGTGCGTGCCCTCCACCGGCCGCCCGTGGAAGAAGCGGCGGCGCCGGAAGACCGGATGGTCGCGCCGCAGCCACACCATCGCGCGCGTGAACTCCAGCAGCTCGCTGCCGTCCTCGGGCCACGCCACCCACGACAGCTCGCCGTCCTGGCAGTACGCGTTGTTGTTGCCGCCCTGGGTGCGCGCGAACTCATCCCCGTGGCTGAGCATCGGCACGCCCTGCGAGAGCATCAGCGTGGCGATGAAGTTGCGCATCTGGCGCGCCCGCAACGCCAGCACCGCCGGATCGTCGGTGTCGCCCTCGGCCCCGCAGTTCCAGGACCGGTTGTGGCTCTCCCCGTCCCGGTTGTCCTCGCCGTTGGCCTGGTTGTGCTTGTCGTTGTACGCGACGAGGTCGTGCAGGGTGAAACCGTCGTGGCAGGTGACGAAGTTGATGGAGGCGAGGGGACGGCGGCCGTCGTCCTGGTAGAGGTCCGACGAGCCCGTCAGGCGGGAGGCGAACTCCGCGAGCGTACGCGGCTCGCCCCGCCACATGTCCCGCACCGTGTCGCGGTACTTGCCGTTCCACTCGGTCCACAGCGGCGGGAAGTTGCCCACCTGGTAGCCGCCCTCGCCGACGTCCCACGGCTCGGCGATCAGCTTCACCTGGGAGACCACCGGGTCCTGCTGGACCAGGTCGAAGAACGACGACAGCCGGTCCACCTCGTGGAACTGCCGGGCCAGGGTGGCCGCGAGGTCGAAGCGGAAGCCGTCGACATGCATGTCGCTGACCCAGTAGCGCAGCGAGTCCATGATCAGTTGGAGGACGTGCGGGGAGCGCATGAGGAGGGAGTTCCCGGTCCCCGTGGTGTCCATGTAGTAGCGGGGATCGTCGGTGAGCCGGTAGTACGACGCGTTGTCGATGCCCTTGAAGGAGAGCGTCGGGCCCATGTGGTTGCCCTCGGCCGTGTGGTTGTAGACCACGTCCAGGATGACCTCGATCCCGGCCTCGTGCAGCGCCTTCACTGCCGACTTGAACTCCAGCACCTGCTGGCCGCGGTCGCCCCAGGAGGCGTACGCGTTGTGCGGGGCGAAGAAACCGATCGTGTTGTAGCCCCAGTAGTTGTTCAGGCCCATGTCCACCAGACGGTGGTCGTTCACGAACTGGTGCACCGGCATCAGTTCGAGCGCGGTGACGCCCAGTTCAGTCAGGTGTTCGATGATGGCGGGGTGGGCGAGCGCCGCATACGTGCCGCGCAGTTCCTCGGGCAGCGCGGGATGCCGCATCGTCAGGCCCTTCACATGGGCCTCGTAGAGCACTGTGTGGTGGTACTCGGTGCGCGGCCGCCGGTCGTTGCCCCAGTCGAAGTACGGGTTGATCACGACCGAGGTCATCGTGTGCGGCGCCGAGTCCAGGTCGTTGCGCTTGTCGGGGGCGCCGAAGTGGTAGCCGTACACCTCCTCGCCCCACTTGATCTCGCCGCTGATCGCCTTCGCGTACGGATCGAGCAGCAGCTTGGCGGAATTGCAGCGCACCCCGCGCCCCGGCGCGAACGGGCCGTGCACGCGGAAGCCGTACCGCTGCCCCGGCATGACGCCGGGCAGATACGCGTGCCGCACGAACGCGTCGGTCTCCCTCAGTTCCACCGCCGTCTCCGAGCCGTCGTCGTGCAGCAGACACAGCTCGATCCGATGGGCGGCCTCCGAGAAGACCGCGAAATTGGTACCGGCGCCGTCGTACGTGGCGCCGAGTGGATATGCCTCTCCAGGCCAGACCTGCATGGATACGACTCTTCCAGTTGTCCCGGGCCCCTGGGGGCGACTCCCTGCCGAGTCTCCCCGAAAGTGATGGAACCTCCTATGGCTTACGTCCCTCTTAGCGGGCGACCAGCGCATAGGCGCTATGCCGTCACATAAGCACTACGCCGACGCATACGCGCCATGCCGAACCAGTGGGGCTCAAGACACTCCTGGAGACCGGAGGAGTAGGGGGAAATGTGCGCAAGATAGTGCACCGCCATCTGGGCAAGGTGGTGGCAGGCGCGGCCATCGCTGTGGCCGGTACCGCGGTGATGGTCGGCATCACGCTCCCGGGCTCGGCGGGGGCCGACGAACAGGGCGGCCAGGGCGCCGGCCAGTCCGCCCAGCAGGCCGGACAGGCCGGGCAGCAGGGGCAGGCGGCGGCGCAGCCCGGCGTCGTCGAGCAGGCCCCGGCCGAGGGGGAGAAGGGCACGGGCCGCGACCCCCTCACCGACGACGAGACGAAGCGGGTCGCGCAGATCGCGGTGAACCAGCAGTTCTTCGGCTCCAGCGAGAACGTCGAGGGCAGGCGCGGCCCACAGCGCGTCGGCGTCGACCTCGCGGAGCAGGACGAGAACGCGCCGGCCGGCGCGAACGCGCCGCGCCGCGCCGACGTGCGGTTCTACGACTACAAGGACGACACGCTCGTCACCAAGACCGTCAACCTCGACAGCGGGAAGGTCGAGCAGACCGACACCCAGCACGGCGTCCAGCCGCCGATCAGCTCCGACGAGGCCGTCGAGGCGGCCAGGCTGCTGATCGCCGACCCGCTCGGCGCGGGCCTGAAGGCCGACTTCAAGGACGCGACCGGCAAGGAACTCACCTCGCCCGATCAGCTGCTGCTCAACAGCATGGCCTACCGGGCGACCTCGGGTGCCCAGCCCGCGGTCCTCGCGCAGTGCGGTGACCACCGCTGCGTGCGGCTGTTCCCGAAGGTCAGGAACGGGCCCTGGATCGACAGCCGTGACCTGGTGGTCGACCTGAGCGCGCGCAAGGTGGGCAAGCTCGGCTGAGCCGCGGTCCGTTCGCTTTTCCAACGCTCCGCCTTCCTTTCTGTTCCTCTGCCGCTCTCTCCCGCTCTCTCGTCCCCCCTCGTCCCCTCTCTTCTCTCCCCTCCTTCTTTCCCTTCCTTCTTCCTGCTTTTCGCGAGGAGTCACTTCTTCATGCGCGTGAACAGAATCAGCCGGGCCCGCCGCCGGGCGGCGGTGTCCCTGTCCGTGGCGGCGCTCGCCGTCGGTGCGACGACGGTCGCGGGACCGGCCGTCGCCCAGACCAAGTCGGCACCCGCGGCGGCCGCCGACTGCAGCGCGGCGTACCGGATCGAGCAGAAGCTCGCCTCCGGCACCACCTGGCAGATGTGCTGGCACTACGAGAGCGAGGCCGGGCTCGTCCTGGAGAACATCTCGTACCAGCCGCCCGGTGAGACACGGCCGATCAAGGTCCTCACCAGCGCCAAGCTCGGCCAGATCCACGTCCCCTACGACGACGGCAAAGCCGAGTACAGCGACCTCACGGGTGCGGGCTTCGGCCAGGGCCTGATGAACATGGCGCCCGGCGAGTGCCCCGGCGGCACCATCAAGACCGTCAAGGTCCCGGGCGCCTGGGATCCGCAGCACCCGAACGTCAAGGGTCTGTGCACCACCACCCGTTCGCGCGGCCACGCCTACCGCATGCAGGGCGACACGGCGAACAAGGTCTTCCAGGCCCAGGGCAAGGACCTGCTGGTCTACACCGTGAACCAGGTCGGCTGGTACGAGTACATCACCGAGTGGCGCTTCCAGGACGACGGCACGATCAACATGAACGTCGGCGCCACCGGCAGCCTCTCGCCCGTCGACTACGACGCCGGCGACGGCCGCGGCTGGCCCCTCGGCAAGGGCGCCAAGGCGTACGCGACCAGCCACAGCCACAACATCTTCTGGCGGCTCAACTTCGGTCTGGACGGCTCCTCGAAGAACACGGTCGAGCAGTACGACTCCGTGGTCACCGCGCCCGCCCGGGGCAACGAGGGCCCGACCAACAAGACCACCCGCACGAAGATCACCAAGGAACTCGCGGGCGACGCCAAGAACATGCGCTGGTGGCGGGTCGTCAGCGCGACCGGCAAGAACAAGGACGACCACGCGCGTTCCTACGAGATCGTCCCGGGCGCCACCACCAAGTACCCCGGCCGCAGCTTCACCAAGCACGACATCTACTTCACCGAGTACAAGAAGTGTGAACAGTTCGCCAGCGACAACCTGCGCAACTGCGGTACCGGAGCCGGTAAGTCCGTCGACAAGTGGGTCGGCGGACAGACCCTCACCCACCCGATCGCCTGGGTCAACGTCGGTTTCCACCACATCGCCCGGGACGAGGACCAGCAGCCGATGCCGGTACACTGGCAGGGCTTCTCGATAGCTCCGCGCGATGTCACCGCTATGAATCCGCTCACTCCGGCCGAGCTGGCCGACCAGAACGGGCATGTGGAAAACGGTAGTTGAGAAACGACACTGTCCATCCGGCTGCATCGCCCGCTGCTCCCGGAGTACCCTTCCTTGATCGTTGGCTGGGATCAGCCACAGGGGAGAGCTCGGGGGAGCGGAAGGCGGTGCGTGGGTGGGCTCGGGAGGGCTGGAGTTGCCCCCTGGTGACGAGGGTCACGAGGGGAACTCCACAGATGTCCCACCCGGCGCGGTGTCCCTGGCACGGCCGATGGAAATGGGATCCATCGGACCGGAACTGGACTGGGGCACGGACGCCTGGCGCGAGGTGCGTACGCGCGCCCAGCGGGCCGGCCGTGCCTATATCTGGCTGAACCTCGTCGAACAGCGGCTGCGCGCGGTCGTGGCCGCTGTTCTGCGCCCCATCTACGAACCCGTCCACGGCGACGAGTGGGTGGTCGCCGCGGCCGGACCGGCCGGCCAGGAGTGGGTCCAGCGGGCGGTCGCGGTACGCGAAGTGAGCCGCCGCAAGGGCTACTTGCTGGACCCCGCCGACGACAACGTGCTGAGTTTCCTCACCCTGCCGCAGCTGCGCGAGCTGATGGTGCAGCACTGGCCGTGCTTCGAGCCGTACATCGACGAGCGCCGCGACGTTGAACTCGCCCTGGACGAGCTGGAGGTGACGCGTAACGTCGTCTCCCGCAACAGGGCCCTGTCCGAAGCGGTGCTCGGCCAGGCCGAGCGCGCCTCGGCGAAGCTCCTGGAGATCCTCGGCGCGGGCAGCGACGTGCCGTCCGCACGCCGGCTGCCCGTCGACGCGGTCGAGGACATGGTCGGCGACCGGTACGGGGACGTGGTCGGCGTCCACCCGGACCGGGTACGGCTGCTGCGGCAGTTCCCGGGCGAGGACATCTTCGGCGGCGCCCGCCGCCTCGACGCCATCGGCATCGGCCTGAACCTGCTCGTGCAGAACTTCTCCGGGCGCCGGCTGGTACGGCTCGCCGAGTCGGGCTGCCGGGTGCGTCTGCTGTTCCTGAATCCCGCGTCCAGCGCGGTGAAGCGGCGCGAGCGCGAACTCGGCATCAAGCGGGGCGAGATGAGCCGCGCCGTCGAGATGAACATCCTGCACATGCGCCGGGTGCGGTCCAAGCTGCGCGACCCGGGCGCCTTCGAGATCCAGGTCTACGACGAGACGCCTCGCTTCACCGCGTATCTCGTCGACGGAGACGGCTCCGACGGCATCGCGGTGGTGCAGTCGTATCTGCGGCGCACCCGCGGCATGGAAGCGCCGGTCCTGGTGCTGCGCGGCGGGGGCCGGGTGGTGAAGGCGGACGACGTCGACGACAGCGGGCTCTTCCCGACCTACCGCGAGGAGTTCGAACTGGCTTGGGCGGATTCGCGGCCTGTGTCCTGACGAGTCCGCATTCCGGGCGGGCGCGGTGCGTCCGCGGGGTCGCCCGGACCGGCGAAGCGGAACGCGGTCGCCGGATTGTCAGTGGCGCGTGGGAGGGTGGAGACCACTGGGGGAAAGCACCACCACGAAGGGGGGCCGCCATGGCCTGGCACGAGCAGCTGCTGATCGGCTTCGACCTGGAGACGACCGGAACGGATCCGCGCGAGGCGCGCATCGTCACCGGCGCGGTCATAGAGGTCAAGGGTCAAGAGCCGGTCGGACGCCGCGAGTGGCTGGCCGACCCGGGCGTGGAGATCCCGGCGGACGCGGTGGCCGTGCACGGGATCACCAATGAGCGGGCCGCGGCCGAGGGCGGTCCCCCCGACCGGGTCGCCGAGTCCCTGGCGCAGACCCTCGTGGGGTACTGGCGAACCGGAGTGCCGGTCGTGGCGTACAACGCGACCTTCGACCTCACCCTCCTGTCCGCCGAACTGCGCCGGTACGGACTGCCGTCGCTGCGCGAGCGGCTCGACGGCCGCGACCCGGCACCGGTGATCGACCCGTACACGATCGACCGCTGGGTGGACCGCTACCGCCGCGGCAAGCGGAACCTCGAGGCGGTCTGCACGGAGTACGGCGTCCCCCTGGACGCCGCGCACGACGCGACCGCGGACGCCCTGGCCGCGGCCCGGCTCGCCGCCGCGATAGCCCACCGCCACCCGAAGATCGCCGCGCTCGGCCCGGCGGAGCTGCACCGCCGCCAGATCGAGTGGTACGCGGCCTGGGCGGCGGACTTCCAGAGCTTCCTGCGCCGCAAGGGCGACACGGCGGCGGTCGTGGACGGCACATGGCCGCTGCGGGAGCCGGCGGACGAAACGGTCTGAGCGGACGTCCGGGACGGGCGGCCGGGAAGGCAGGGTACTCAGAAGGGGTACCAGCGCACCGTCTCGTCCCCGTCCCGCAGTGACGCCACACGCCGCTCGAACTCGGTCAGTGCCTTGGGATTGCTCGGCGCGTGCTGGGCGACCCAGGCGCAGCTGGCGGTCTCCCGGGCGCCCCGGAGCACGGCAGCGCCCGTCCACTCCCGCACATCCCACCCGTATGTCGTGGTGAACGCGTCGTACGCCTCGGCGGGCAGCCCGTAGCGGTCACGGGACAGGGCCATGACCACCAGGTCGTGCTCGCGCAGATCGGCGGAGAAGGTCTCCAGGTCGACCAGGACCGGACCGCCCGGGCCGACGTGCACATTGCGGGGCAGTGCGTCGCCGTGGATCGGGCCGGGCGGCAGCTGCGGAGTGAGCGCGGCCGCGGCCGCGGCGAACCCGTCGCGGCGCTCGCGCAGATAGGCCGCGTCCGCCGGATCGATCGCGTCGCCCGCCAGACGCAGCCAGCGCTCCACGCCGCCCAGCAGTTCGCGGGGCGGCAGGTCGAAGGAGGGGGAGGGCAGGGCATGCACCACCCGCAGCAGTTCGGCCAGGTCCCGGGGCTCCGCGGGGCGTACCGGATCCGGCAGCCGATGCCACACCGTCACCGGATGGCCGTCCACCAACCGCGCCTCGGGCTCGGCGGCCCGCACCGCGGGGACGCCGGTGTCGGCGAGCCAGTGCGCGATCTCCAGCTCCCGCCGTGCGCGGTCGAGGAGCTCGGCGTCGCGCCCCACCTTGACCACCAGGTCACCGGCGGCGAACACCGCGTTCTCGCCCAGGGCGAGAAGCCGCGCGTCCCGGGCCGGCCCGGGCAGCACGCTCGCCGTGGCCAGTACGTCCCGCGCCTGTGCCTCGTCCATCGTTCGCCTCCGTGTTCCTCGCGCGTACGGCGTCACGAACACGCCATCCGACGGAAAGTGTCGCATTGGCGCTGGTCGGGCCGCCTACAAGGGCTTGCACGCTGTCTTGACGTCGCGTCAGTCCCTCAGGACCATGACGGGGCCGCCCGGACGCTGGGGCCGGTCGGCGCAGGGGCGCCTGCCGGACGACGCCATCGTGGCGACCAGGCCCCAGACCGGTGCGAGTCGCCCGAAGGAGCCGATTTCGTGACATTGGCGACCGTGACGAAGCGGTCAGTGAAGAGCCCGCCGCGGCCCGCCGGGCGGGGCCGGACGCCCACCGGCCAGGGCGCCTGGTTCCTGGTGCTGCCCGCGTTGCTCCCGATCCTCGTGCTCAGCGTCGGACCCCTGCTGTACGGGATCGCGCTGGCGTTCACCGACTCCCAGTCGGGGCGGACCGCGCCCACGCAGTGGATCGGGACCCTCAACTTCCAGGACCTGGTGCAGGACACGCTGTTCTGGGACTCGTTCCGGATCGGGCTGCTGTGGGCGGTCGGGGTGACCGTGCCGCAGTTCCTGCTCGCGCTCGGGCTCGCCCTGCTGCTCAACCAGGACCTGAAGCTGCGCTGGGCGGCACGGGCGCTCGCGATCATTCCCTGGGCGATGCCCGAGGTGGTCGTCGGCATCATGTGGCGGCTCGTCTACAACCCGGACGCGGGCATCCTCAACGAGACGATCCGCGATCTGGGCCTCGGTGACGGCCGCGACTGGCTGTCCGGTCTGTCCACCGCCCTGCCCGCCGTGATCGTCGTCGGCGTGTGGGCGGGCATGCCGCAGACGACCGTCGCCCTGCTCGCCGGGCTGCAGAACACCCCGCGTGAACTCCACGAGGCGGCCTCGATGGACGGCGCGGGCGCCTGGCGCCGCTTCCTGAGCGTCACCTGGCCGGCCCTCAGACCGGTCGCGCTGGCGATCACCGCGCTCAACCTCATCTGGAACTTCAACTCGTTCGCCCTGGTCTATGTGCTGACCAACGGAGGCCCCGGCGGCCGCACCCGCCTGCCCATGCTCTTCGCCTACGAAGAGGCCTTCCGCTACGGCCAGTTCGGTTACGCGGCGGCGATGGGCTGTGTGCTGGTCGCGGTGATCTCGGTGCTCCTCGCCGTGTTCCTGGTGGGCCGTCTGAAGGGAGGCGAAGACGCGTGAAGACCCCCAAGAGGGCCCGCGCCGGCCAGTACGTCGCACTGCTCGCCTATCTCGTCTTCCTCGCCTTCCCCTTCCTCTGGCTGATCTCCACGGCCTTCAAACCGCCGCGCGAGCTGGCCAGTCTGCACCCCACCTGGATCCCGAGGAACCCGACGCTCGCCAACTTCCGGCAGGCCTTCGACGAGCAGCCCCTGCTGCACGCCGCGCTCAACTCCCTGCTCGCGGCCCTCGGAGCGGCGCTGATCGCCGTGCTGATCGCGACTCCGATGGCCTACGTCATGGCCCGGCGCCGCACCCTCCTCGCCCGGGCCGCCACGGGCTGGGTGGTGGTCAGCCAGGCGTTCCCGTTCGTTCTGGTGATCATCCCGCTGTTCCTGGTCCTCAAGCACCTGCGGCTGATCAACTCCGTGCCCGGTCTGATCATGGTGTACGTGGTGTGGGCGCTGCCGTTCGCGCTGTGGATGCTGGTCGGGTACGTACGGGCCGTGCCGGTGGAGCTGGAGGAGGCGGCGGCAGTGGACGGCGCCGGGCGGGCGCGCACGCTGGTGTCGGTGACCGCACCGCTGCTGGCGCCGGGCATCGTGGCGACGGCACTGTTCGCGTTCATCACCGCGTGGAACGAGTTCTTCTTCGCGCTGGTGCTGCTCAAGACCCCGCAGAAACAGACGCTGCCGGTCGTCCTCACACACTTCATCGGCGCGGAGGGCGTCGCGGACCTCGGCCCGCTGGCCGCGGCGGCGTTCCTCGCCACCCTGCCCTCGCTGGTCGTCTTCGCGGTCATCCAGCGGCGGATCACGGGCGGCATGCTCACCGGGGCGGTGAAGAGCTGATGCGCAGGAGGTGGATCACCGCGCTCGTCGCGCTGGGGCTGCTGCTCGCGGGATGTTCTTCGGACCACGACGGCTCCGGCGGCCGTATCACCCTCCGCTTCCAGTCCCTCGCCTGGCAGGAGGAGTCCGTCGCTGCCAACAAGGAGCTGGTCGAGGAGTGGAACGCGACGCATCCGGCCGTCCAGGTCGCATACGTGCAGGGAAGCTGGGACAGCGTCCACGACCAGCTGCTGACCTCCTTCGAGGGCGGTGAGGCGCCCGACGTCATCCACGACGCGTCCGACGACCTCGCCGACTTCGCCTACGGCGGCTCGCTCGCCGATCTGCGCGAACTGCTGCCCGCCCGGCTCATGTCGGACATCCCGCAGCGGAGTTGGCGGACGGCGACCTTCGGGGACGGGATCTACGGGGTGCCGTTCCTCCAGGAGCCAAGGGTGCTGATCGCCAACGCCACCTGGCTGAAGGAGTCGGGGGTGCGCATTCCGACCCCCGAGCGGCCGTGGACGTGGGACGAGTTCCGCCGGATCGCCGGTCAGCTGAGCGGCAAGGGCAAGTACGGCGTCGCCTGGCCGCTCAAGGAACCCGTCTCGGCCACGCTCAACCTGTCCCTCTCGACCGGCGGACAGATGTTCCACCGGGGTGCCGACGGCAAGGTGACGGTGCGGTTCGACGCGGCCGACGCCCTCGTGCCGCGCACCGTGCACGACGAGGTGAACACCGACGGGAGCGCGTCGGGCAGCACGCTCGGTATGGGCGGTTCCGACACGCTGCCCGGGTTCTTCGGTGGGAAGTACGCGATGGTCCCGCTCGGCTTCTCGTACCGGCAGCAGATCGCGCAACAGGCGCCGAAGGGTTTCGAGTGGCAGGTGCTGCCCGCGCCGGCCGGTGCCGACGGGCTCGCCCAGGGCGTCAGCCCGCAGACGCTGTCCGTCGCCGCGGACAGCCCGCACAAGAAGGAGGCCGCCGAGTTCATCGACTTCCTGCTCCGGCCGAAGAACATGGTCCGGCTCGCGCTCGGCGACTGGATGCTGCCCACGGGCACCGAGGCCCTCAAGGACCCCGCCCTGCACACCGCCATGGACGACTGGGCGACCGGCACCGCACTCGCCGCCCACCTCCGTTCGGCTCCCGCCCAGTCCGTACGCGGCTACCCGGAGTGGAAGGACAAGGTCGCGACCCCCGCGTTCCAGGAGTACTACAGCGGGGCGATCGGCCTGGCCGAGCTGAGAAAGCGGCTGGTCGAGGACGGAAATCTGGTGCTGGCTCGCTATCAGCGCTGAGGGGCCCAGGACCGTTCGAGGCGGAGAACCGTGACTGTCCGCGAGTCCACGGTTTCCCTGGCGTAAAGGTTGCACGCGACCGGTGAAGTCCTGGCGCACTTTGGATAACGGTCGGGTCATTCGGTAACGCTCGGATAACGCGGTAACTGCCGGAAAAAGACATGGACTTGGTAGTGGAGTTGGACCGATACCCCCTCGGGAAGGTTGCACGAGCGGGATCTTGTTCTCTCGGTAAGAGGATTCCTAACGTGAGATTAATTCCAGTCGAACGCCAGGAAGTTGACCTATGCCCTCCCTACGCCGAGACCTCCCGCCCCTTCCCGAGGTGCGCCGCATCACGCAGAAGAAGCGCGACGCCTGGTGGACCGTGCTGCTCGTCGACCCGGTCGCCACCCCGCTCGTGCGGCAGGTCGCGCTGCGGACGAGGATCACGCCGAACCAGCTCACCTGGGGTGCGTTCCTGCTCGGTCTCGCCTCGGCGGTGTGCTTCGCGCTCGGCGACTGGCGCTGGCTGGTCGCCGGTGCCGTCGTCTACCACCTGAGCTTCATCCTCGACTGCATGGACGGCAAGGTCGCCCGGCTGACCGGCCAGGGCTCGGTGTTCGGGGCCTGGCTGGACTTCGTCTTCGACCGCATCCGGGTGGCGGTGTGCGCGGTGGCGTTGATGGCCGGGCAGTACGAGCGCTCCGGAGACACGACGTACATCTGGCTGGCCGCCGCCGTGATCGGCCTGGACACCCTGCGCTACATCAACTCGCTGGAAATCTTCAAGATCCGCCATTCGATGCGCAAGCAGATCAAGTCCCGCCTGAGGGAGGCGCGCCGGTCCGAGAACCAGGCCGAGCTGGCCTTCATGGAAGACCTGCTGCGCAACAATCCCGAGGCGGACATCGAGCAGGACCAGCGCAGCGCCGCGGCCGGGCAGGAGGCTCCCGAAGGCGGCACGGCGGCCCGCCCCCAGGCCCAGGTCATCGACCTGCACGAGGAGTTCCGGCACCGCTTCCCGGCCTATCTGAGGGCACGTTCCTTCCTGCTGCGCCACCGCATTCGCACCCACCTGGTGAGCGGCATCGAATTCCAGATGGGCGTCTTCATCATCGGCCCGTTCCTCGACTCGGTGATCGGGGCGACGATCGTGTCCGGTGCCCTGCTCCTCGTCTTCGAGCTCGCCATCATCTACAAGCTGCTGCTGTCCACCCGCGACTTCACCCGCACGATCGACTCCTTCGAGCGCGACGACGTGGCCCGGGCGGCCTGAGCAGCCCACGCGGACAGCACCGTGGCCGGGGTGCGTACACCCCGGCCACGTACGCGCGTCGAACCTGTCGTCAGACTCCCACCCGCTCGCCCTCCACGGCGGGCGGCTGAGGCGGCGACACCGGCTCGGGTGACTCGTCGTGGGTGAGGTCCGGCAGCCGGTTCAGCCACCTCGGGAGGTACCAGTTGCGCTCGCCGAGCAGGGCCATCACGGCGGGGAGGAGAACGCCGCGGATGATCGTCGCGTCGATCAGGACCGCGGCGGCCAGGCCCACGCCCATCTGCTTCATGGACTGCATGGACAGCGTCCCGAAGATCGCGAAGACGGCGACCATGATGACGGCGGCGCTGGTGACGACTCCGGCCGTGGTCACCACACCGTGCTGGATGGCGTCCTTGGTGCTCCGGCCGCGCAGCCGCGCCTCACGGATCCGCGAGACCACGAAGACGTGGTAGTCCATCGAGAGCCCGAAGAGGATCACGAAGAGGAACAGCGGCAGCCAGGTGACGATGGCGCCCACGCCCTCCGCGCCGACCAGCGAGGCGCCCCAGCCGTGCTGGAAGACGCCGACCAGGATGCCGTAGGCCGCGCCCACCGAAAGGAGGTTGAGCACGATCGAGGTGATCGCGATCGTCAGCGAGCGGAACGACACCAGCATCAGCAGGAAGGCGAAGACCACGACGAAGGCGAAGACCGGGGCCACCGAGCCGATCAGCTGATCGTTGAAGTCCTTGTTCCCCGCGACCTGTCCGGTGATCGGCGCCTGGACGCCGTCGACCTTGCCGAGCGTGTCGGGCCGCACCTTGTCGCGCAGCAGGTCCAGGCTCTGGCCGGCCTTGTCCTGGTCGGAGCCGCCGACCAGCGGTACATAGACGAAGGCGATGTTCTGCGCGTCGTGCACCTTGATCTCGACCGGCCCGCGCGAGGCACCCGAACTCACGGCCTGGGTACGGAAGTCGGCCAGCGCGGACTTCACGTCGGCGGCGTTGATGTCCTTGGCCCTGACGACCACCTCGGCCGGCTCGGAGCCGCCGGGGAAGGCGTCGTTGACGCGGTTGTACGTCCCCACGATCGGCAGTGAATCGCCGAACTCCTGGTCCAGCGTGAGGTTCTGGGTCTTCATGCCGAGTGCGGGCGCCGCGATCGCCAGCAGCGCGCCGGCCGCGACGACGAGCGCGACACCGGGCTTGGCGAGCACGACCCGGAGCACGGCTCCCCAGAACCGGCTTTCCCCGTTGCCCTTGGCGGCGTTGCCGTTCTTACGCCGTTTGTCCGGGTGCAGGAACGGAATCCGCCCCTTCTCCACCCGCTCACCGAGCAGCGAGAGCAGCGCCGGCAGCACGGTCACCGATCCGACCATCGCGACCGCCACGACCATCAGCGAGGCGAGGCCCATCGCCTCGAACGTGGCGAGGCCGGTGAACAGCATGCCCGCCATCGCCACACACACCGTGATTCCGGAGACGATGATGGCGCGCCCACTGGTCGCGGCGGCGATGCGCAGGGCGGCGTCCGCGCTCCGGCCCGCCGCCCGCTCCTCGCGCTCACGGCGCAGGTAGAACAGGCAGTAGTCGACGCCGACCGCCAGACCGACCAGGAGCATCACGGAGCTGGCGGTGTCGTCCATCGGCTGCAGATGGCTGACGATGCCCATCAGACCCATCGTCGCCATGATCGCGGTGATCGCGAGGGCCACCGGCAGTAGCGCCGCGACCAGCGCGCCGAAGGCGATCAGCAGAATACCGAGGGCCACCGGCACCGCGGAGTACTCGGCCTTCTGGAAGTCGTCGCCGAACGCGTCGTTGTACTGCTTCATCATGCTGGCGCCGCCGATCTCCTCGATCCGCAGCTCCGTGTGGTCCTTCTGGACACCCTCGACGGCCTTCAGCACCGGCTCGACCCGCTCGCCCGCGGTGTCCGACTCGCCGCGCATGTCGAACTGCACGAGCGCGCTCCGGCCGTCCTTCGAGATGGTCCGGGTGTCGTACGGCGACGTCACGTCCGTCGCCTTGCCGGTGTCTTCGACCGCCCGCATCACCGCGTCGACCGCGTCGCGGAACCCGGCGTCGGTGGCCTTGGACGACCCGTTCCTGACCTGGATCAGGACGGTCTCACTGGCCGGCTCCTCGATCCCGGCATCCTCGATGATCTTGGCGGCCGTGTGGGTCTCGCCCCCCAGCTGGTCGCTCTCCTTGACCTTGACCTGGCCCGCCGCCGAACCGAGTCCCATCGCCAGGACGACGAACAGCACCCAGATGCCGACGGCTGCCCAGCGGTGCCGGGCGCTCCAGCCGCCGGCCCGGGCTGCTATGCCCCGGACCCGCGTTGTTTCTCCGTTCGCCATGACGGACTGCCCCCTCCAAATGCGGTGACAGCCCCCTGCCGTCACCTTCACTACGAAGGTATGGGCCGGATAAGAACGACTCGTCGTGCTGGTTGGTGATCCGCCGGGTGGACGAGTCCTCCCCTCGGACCGGACGGCCTCAGCATCTGGGAGGACAGTGGTCCCCTACATGTATCCGGGGATCTCGGGGACACGGATCAGGGGCGCGGACTGTGTCCCCCGGGCGGCGAGCGGACCACCGGCCGCGGACGCCGTACCCGTCCCACGCGGCACGACGGCCGCTCTAGGGTGGGCGGATGACGACGTATGCGGCCTTGCTCCGCGGGATCAATGTGGGCGGCAACAAGAAGGTGCCGATGGCCGAGCTCCGGACGCTCCTCCAGGGGCTCGGGTACGGGGGCGTGGCCACCTATCTGCAAAGCGGCAACGCCGTCTTCACCAGCGACCACGGCGACGAGCAGTCCCTGGCGGCGGAGGTCGGGCAGGCCATCGAGAAGCGCTTCGGCTTCACCGTCGACGTCCTCGTCCGCGACCACGCCTATCTCAAGGCCGTACGCGAGGCCTGCCCCTTCCCGGCCGCCGAACTGGAGGCCAAGCAGCTCCACGTCACCTATTTCTCCGGGCCGGTCGACGCGGAGCGCTTCGCCTCGCTCGACCAGCCGGCCTTCCTGCCGGAGGAGTTCCGCCTGGGCGACCGCGCGCTCTATCTGTACGCCCCTGACGGCCTCGGCCGCTCCAAGCTGGGGGAGACCCTGGCCAGGCCCCGCCTCCTCAAGGGGATCGTCGCCACCAGCCGCAACTGGAACACGGTCGTCAAACTGGAGGAGCTGACCGGCGCCTGAGCACCACCCCGCCGAGGCCGCCGCCGAGGCCGAACCGCGCCTGCTCGCGTCCGACCCCTGGCCCACGGTCACCCCAGGCTGTCCAGCCGGGACAGCAGCGGTTCCGACGCACGGTCGAGCAGGTTGTAGCGGTTCTGCACGGAGGCGATGTCCGTCAACTCCAGTGCCGCTTCGAGCTGTTCGGCGGTGACCGTGTCGAGCCCGAGGTGCCGGATCTCGCCCTCGGTGCGCAACGCGTCGAGCGTGCCCAGCTGGTCGGCCATCGGTACCCCGGGGTCGAGCCGGTGCAACTGGTACAGGTCGATCGTGTCGAGCCGCAGCAGCCGCAGGCTCGCCTCGCACATCGCCCGCAGCTGCTCCGGGCGCCCGGTGATGTGCCAGGCGCTGTCACCGGTGCGTACGACGCCGCCCTTGGTGGACGGGCCGTAGTTGTCCGCGGTGTCGATCGAGATCGCGCTGCTGGGGCGGCTGCACGGCGTACCGACTCCGCTGAACGAGCTGCTCCAGCGGCTCGCCAACCAGTTCGCACGGGAGCGGCGGCCGGCCGGGTCGATGCCGGTGCGCGAGCTCGTACGCCTTGCCGGCCATGCTGTCGCGTTTGTTCAAGAGACTTGAGCCGGCTGTTTCTAGCGTGAGGCGCATGAAGAACGACGACATGCACCCGTACATGATCGAATGTGCCGCCGAGGCGGCCCGTGTCGCGCGCGGTGTCACGGCGGCACAGCTGAGCGATCCCACCCACTGCCCCGACTGGGACGTCCGTGCCCTGGTCAACCACTGGGTCCTCTACACCTCGCACGGCCTGGAGCACCGCGCCCTGCGCAAGCAGCTCCCCGAGGAGCTGACCGCGCGCGACTTCACCGCCGAACCGGACTGGGCCGAGGCGTACGCCGCCCAGCTGGACCGGGCGGTCGCCGCCTGGGCGGACCCGGCGGTGTGGGAGGGCGAGGTCGACCTCGGCATGGCGAAGGTGTCCGCCACCGACATCGCCTCGATGGTCATCAAGGAGCTGGCGGTCCACGGCTGGGACGTCGCGACGGCCACCGGCCAGGAGTACCGCGTCTCGGACGGCGCGGCCCGGTTCGTCCTCGCCGTGGTCGAGACACACGGCGACCTCTACCGCCAGTACGACGGATTCGCCGACCCGGTGCCGGTGCCGGACGACGCGCCCGTCTTCGACCGCGCCCTGGCGTCGAGCGGCCGGGACCCTCGTACGGGAAGGCTGTCCCTCGGCTGAGTTCCGGCCAGGCCGCTGAACTTCGATCCACTGAACGGGGACGCCCGCCCGGGTGTCTCAGGCGCCCAGGGCGGCCAGCGCCGGTACCCGCGCCTCGTCGTACCGGTTCAGCAGCACGTGGGCCACCTCCGGCGCCGGACCCAGTACATCCGACAGGACGTCCGCCTCCGCCGCGCCCCGTGCGATGCGGTCCGGCAGGAAGCCGGGGGCCAGGACGTACGGGGCGACCGCGATCCGCTCGCAGCCCAGTGCCCGCAGCTCCCGCACCGCGTCCTCGGTGCGGGGCAGGGACGCGGAGGCGAACGCAGGTCGCACGGCGCACCAGCCGGTGCGCCGCCACTCCCGCGCGATGTCCCCGATCACTGCGATCGCCTCCGGGTCGGTGGATCCCGCCGAGGCCAGTACGACCCCGGTCGAGGGTCTGTCGGCGGGGGTCAGCCCCGCCTCGTACAGCCGCCGTTCCAGCGCGGCCGTCAGGAAGGGGGACGGGCCAAGTACCTCCGCCTGCCGGATGCGCAGCCGTGACGGGGCCTCCCGCAGGACCGCCGGGATGTCCGCCTTCGCGTGGAAGGCGCGGGTGAGCAACAGCGGCAGGGCCACCACCTCGCGGACGCCCTCCGCCGCCAGAGACTCCAACACCCCGTTCACGGACGGGACGTTGAAGTCCAGGAAGCCGGTCTCCACGCGCAGCCCGGGACGCATGGCGCGTACCCGGCGCACCAGGGCGTGCACGGTCGCGGCGTGCCGCGGGTCGCGGCTGCCGTGGGCGATGACGAGGAGTACCGGTCGGTGCATGACGGGCTCAGCTCTTCACCAGGAGACCGCGGCTGCGCAGTACCCACCGCTCCAGCGGGCTGAAGATCAGCAGGTCGATGGCGATACCGACGACCAGGATGAGCAGGATGGCCTCGAACACCATGGCCATGTCGATGGCGTTGCGACCGTTCTCCAGCAGCTGGCCGAGGCCCACGCCCAGGTCGGGGAAGGACGCGATGATCTCCGCGGCCATCAGCGAACGCCACGAGAACGCCCAGCCCTGCTTCAGGCCCGCCACATAGCCCGGCAGCGCGGCCGGCAGCACGACGTGCCAGGTGCCCCGCAGGCCCGTCGCACCCATCGTGCGGCCCGCCCGCAGGAACAGCGGCGGCACCTGGTCGACGCCCGACACCAGGCCGTTGGCGATCGACGGGACGGCGCCGAGCAGGATCACCGTGTACATCATCGAGTTGTTCAGGCCGAACCAGACCACGGCCGGCGGCACCCAGGCCACCGACGGCAGCGACTGGAGACCCTGAAGGATCGGGCCGATGGCCGCGCGCACAAACCTCACGCGCGCCACCAGCAGGCCCAGCGGGGTGCCGATGACCAGCGCGAAAAGGAAGCCGAGCAGGCCGCGGGAGACGCTGGTCCAGATGTAGCCGAGGAGCTTGCCCTCCAGCCAGGCGTTCTCGATCTCGTTCCACACCGCGGACAGCGGCGGCAGCTTGGAGGGGTCAGTGACGATCTTGAACGAGATCAGCGCCTGCCACACCACCAGCACGAGCGCGATCGCGATGACCGGCGGCAGGATCTTCTGCACGAAGACCTGCCGGAACGGCGTACGCCCGACCTGCACCGTCTCCAGTGCGTCGAGGCCCGCCTCCAGACCGGCCAGGTCGTGGTGGGTGTTGTCCTTGGCGGGAGCGTCCGCCGACGTTGTCTCAGTGCTGGCCATGACGGCGGATCTCCCCACGCAGTTGTTCGGTGATCTCCACGGACAGCTCCGCCACGGCGGTGTCCTCGATGCGGCGCGGCTGCGGAATGTCCACCGTCCACTCGTGCGCCACCCGCCCGGGGCGGGAGGAGAGCAGCACGACCCGCTCGGCGAGCCGCACCGCCTCACGCACGTTGTGCGTGACGAAGAGGACGGACAACTGCGTCTCCCGCCAGATGCGGGTCAGCTCGTCGTGCAGGACGTCCCGCGTGATCGCGTCGAGCGCCGCGAACGGCTCGTCCATCAGCAGCAGCCCGCTGTCCTGGGCGAGCGCACGGGCCAGCGCGACGCGCTGTCGCATACCGCCGGACAGTTCGTGCACCCGCTTGCCGTACGCGCCCTTCAGCCGTACGAGTTCGAGCAGTTCCTCCGCCTTGTCGCGCCGCTCGGCCTTCGGAACTCCCCGCAGCCGCAGGGCGAGTTCGATGTTCTTGCCCGCGGTCAGCCACGGGAAGAGGGCGTGCTCCTGGAACATCAGGGCCGGTCGCCCCTTGGTCGTGATGCTGCCCGTGGTCGGGGCGTCGAGGCCCGCCACCAGGTTGAGCAGTGTCGACTTCCCGCACCCCGAGGCCCCCAGGAGGGTGACGAACTCGCCCGGCGCGACATCGAGGGTGATGTCGTCGAGGACGAGCTGCCGCCCGGCTGGCCCGGCGAAGGACTTGGAGACGTGCTCGATCCGAGCGGCGTGCTCCACCACGCCGACGCTGTCGGTGGCCTTGGCAATGGTCGTGGCCATGGTCGTCACCTCCTGGGAACTCATCGGGATCCGGACCTACTTGACGCCGAGACCGGCGTCGTCGACCGTGCTCGCGCCGTCGGCCTTGAGGACCTTGTTCAGCAGCGTGAGGTCGTAGATGCCGCTCAGGTCGGGCTTCGACAGCAGACCGGCCTTCACCGCGTGGTCCGCCTCGGTGTTGAGGGTGGAGGCCAGCGGGTCATTGGTGATCTGGATGGACTTCCAGGCCGGGTCCAGGACATCGGCCGGCAGGGCCTTGCCCGAGTCGGTCTCCAGCTGCTTGTTCGCCGCGGCCTTCGCCTCGTCGGGGTTGGCGTTGATCCACTTGTTGGTCCCGACCGAGCCCTTCAGCACGGCCTCGACGACCTTCGGGTGCGCCTTGAGGAACTTCTGCGACACGATGATGTTCGTGATCACGAACTTCTTGTCGGGCCACAGCGTCGACTCGTCGAGCAGCACCTTGCCGCCCTCGGCGACCAGCTTCGACGCGGTCGGCTCCGGCACCCAGGCGCCGTCGAGCGAACCGGCCTTGTAGGCGTCCGGGGTGACCTTGTTGTCGCTGCGGACGACCGTGACATCGCCCTTGCCGCTCTGCGCGTCGACCTTCCAGCCCTGCTCGGCGATCCAGTTGAGGAACGCGACGTCCTGCGTGTTGCCCAGCTGCGGGGTCGCGATCTTCTTGCCCTTGACGTCCTTCAGGGACTTGATCTTCTTGGGGTTGACCACGAGCTTGACGCCGCCGGACGCCGAACCGCCGATGATGCGCAGGCTCTTGCCGTTGGACTTGGTGTAGCCGTTGATCGACGGCGAGGGGCCGATCCAGCCGATGTCGATGGAGCCCGAGTTGAGGGCCTCGATCTCGGAGGGGCCGGCGTTGAAGGTGGCGTACTCGGCCTTCGTGGCGCCGAGTTCCTTCTGGAAGAGGCCCTCCTGGCGGCCCACGAGCGCGGTGGCGTGGGTGAGGTTGCCGAAGTAGCCGATCTTCACGGTGTCGAGACCGTCGATCTTCTTGGCCCCGGCGGCGACCTTCTCCTTCGCGGAGGTGTCGTCCTTCGACTCGGAACCGTAACCGCAGGCGGCGAGCGCCAGCAGCGGGAGGGCGGCGGCCGCGGCCACAGCGCGGCGGATCAGCGTGGAACGGTTGGCAGGCACGGGAGGTGTTCCCCTCGTTGGCCCGGCGGTCACGGTCTTTCAGGTCGTGGCCGGGAGGTCGGCAGGTCTTCGTCGCGTCCGGGACGTCGGGTGGGGGGACAGGGCGCGCAGGCAGTGCGCGTACGTCATCGCGCACATCGCGCGACTCCGCCCTGCCCGCTGCCGAGGGCGCCGCTGCCGACGCGGCCGCCCCTCCTTCGCGAACGTGGAGTAGAAGTCGGTGGTGGTCATGATCAGAAGTCCCACCCGTCGTCGTCGCTCGCGTCCTTGACCGGCTCGGGCGCGGCGAAGGACTCGCCGACCATGCCCGCGGTCAGCGTCGTGCCGTCCGCCGGGTCGATCAGGATGAACGCGCCGGTGCGGCGGGAGTCGGCGTACGAGTCGAGCGGCAGCGGCTCGGCGGTACGGATCTTGACGCGGCCGATGTCGTTGGCGACCAGCTGCCCGGGTGCGGGTGCCAGGGAGAGGTCGTCCAGGGTCAGCCGGGACGGAATGTCCTTGACGATCGCCTTGACCGTGCGGGTGCCGTGCTTCAGCAGTACGCGGTGGCCGACGGTCAGCGGAGCGTCGGCGACATGGCAGACCGTCGCCTCGACGTCCTGGGTGGTGGCGGGCGCGTCCTTGCTCGGCACGAGCAGATCGCCGCGCGAGATGTCGATGTCGTCCTCCAGCAGGAGGGTCACCGACTGCGGGGTCCACGCGACGTCGACCGGGGTGCCCAGCAGATCGATCCCGGCGATCTTCGACGTACGGCCGGAGGGCAGGACCGTGACCTCGGAGCCGACGCAGAACGTACCGGCCGCGATCTGACCCGCGTAACCGCGGTAGTCGGGGTGCTCGGCGGTCTGCGGGCGGATCACGTACTGCACGGGCAGGCGGGCGTGGCAGTGCGCCAGGTCGTGGCTGACCGGCACGGTCTCCAGGTGCTCCAGGACCGTGGGGCCGCCGTACCAGTCCATGTTCGCGGAGGCGTCCACCACGTTGTCACCGGCGAGCGCGGAGATCGGGATCGCGGTGATCTCGGGAACGCCCAGCTCGGAGGCGTACGCCGTGAACTTCTCGGCGATCGCGGCGAAGACGGACTCCTTGTACTCGACGAGGTCCATCTTGTTCACCGCGAGCACGACGTGCGGGACGCGCAGCAGCGCGGCGACGGCGGCGTGTCGGCGGGTCTGCTCGATGACGCCGTTGCGGGCGTCGACGAGGACCACCGCCAGGTCGGCGGTGGAGGCGCCGGTGACCATGTTGCGGGTGTACTGAACATGGCCGGGGGTGTCGGCGAGGATGAACCGGCGGCGCGCGGTCGCGAAGTAGCGGTACGCCACGTCGATGGTGATGCCCTGCTCGCGTTCGGCGCGCAGGCCGTCGGTGAGGAGGGCCAGGTCGGGAGCGTCCTGGCCGCGGCTGCGCGACACCTGCTCCACGGCCTCCAGCTGGTCCGTCAGGACCGACTTGGAGTCGTGCAGCAGACGGCCGACCAGCGTGGACTTGCCGTCGTCGACGGAGCCCGCGGTCGCGAAGCGCAGCAGGGTCGTGGCCGACAACTGCTCGACCGACAGCGGCTCGGTGGGCTCGGTGGTGCTGGTCATGGCTAGAAGTACCCCTCGCGCTTGCGGTCTTCCATCGCGGCCTCGGACATCTTGTCGTCGGCGCGGGTGGCGCCGCGTTCGGTGAGCCGGGAGGCGGCGATCTCGGTGATCACGGCGTCCAGCGTGGTGGCGTCGGAGTCGACGGCGCCGGTGCAGGACATGTCGCCGACGGTGCGGTAGCGGACCCGGCGCTTCTCGACAGTCTCGCCGTCCTTGGGGCCGCCCCAGTCACCGGCGGTCAGCCACATGTGGGACCGCTGGAAGACCTCGCGTTCGTGGGCGAAGTAGATCTCGGGGAGTTCGATGTGTTCGCGGGCGATGTACTGCCATACGTCCAGCTCGGTCCAGTTGGAGAGCGGGAAGACGCGGACGTGTTCGCCGGGGGCGTGGCGGCCGTTGTAGAGGTTCCACAGTTCGGGGCGCTGGCGGCGGGGGTCCCACTGGGAGAACTCGTCGCGCAGGGAGAAGACGCGTTCTTTGGCGCGGGCCTTTTCCTCGTCGCGTCGGCCGCCGCCGAAGACGGCGTCGAAGCGGTGCTGCTGGATGGCTTCGGTCAGGGGCACGGTCTGCAGGGGGTTGCGGGTGCCGTCGGGGCGTTCGCGCAGTACACCGCGGTCGATGTAGTCCTGTACGGAGGCCACATGGAGGCGCAGTCCGTGTGCGGCGACCACACGGTCGCGGTATGCGAGGACTTCGGGGAAGTTGTGTCCGGTGTCCACGTGCAGCAGGGTGAAGGGGATCGCCGCGGGGGCGAAGGCCTTCAGTGCCAGGTGCAGCATGACGATGGAGTCCTTGCCGCCGGAGAACAGGATCACCGGCCGTTCGAACTCGCCCGCCACCTCGCGGAAGATGTGGACGGCCTCCGACTCCAGCGCGTCCAGATGCGAGAGCGCGTACGGGCTGTCGGTCTCCTGGGAAGCGGTGGCTGCGGTCGTCATGCGAGACCCCTCTCGGTCAGCAGCGCGTGCAACGCGGCGGCGGACTCCTGCACGGTCTGGGTGTGCGACTCGATGCGCAGATCGGGCGAAGCGGGTGCCTCGTACGGGTCGTCGACACCGGTCAGCCCGGAAATCTCGCCCGCCGCCTGCTTGGCGTACAGCCCCTTCACGTCCCGCTGGCTGCACACCTCGACCGGAGTGGCGACATGCACCTCGAGGTAGGCGGCGCCGCTCGCCCCGTGCCGCTTGCGGACCGCCTCGCGGCTGTCCGCGTACGGCGCGATCACCGGGACGAGCGCCTTGACGCCGTTGCGGGCCAGCAGGTCGGCGAGGTAGCCGATCCGCTGCACGTTCGTGTGCCGGTCCGCGCGGGTGAAGCCGAGGTCTGCGGTGAGGAACTCGCGGATCTCGTCACCGTCGAGCACCTCGACGAGGTGGCCCTCCTCGCGCAGCCGGCCGGCCAGCTCGTACGCGATGGTGGTCTTGCCGGCACTCGGCAGACCTGTGAGCCAGATGGTGGCTCCGGTCGTCACTTGCTTCTCCCGGGAGGTCTGGGGGTTCTCGGTCGTCGTCGTCATCCGTGCAGCCCGCACTCGGTCTTGGTGCTGCCCGCCCAGCGGCCGGCGCGCGCGTCCTCGCCCTCCAGCACACGGCGGGTGCAGGGCGCGCAGCCCACGGAGGGGTAGCCGTCCATCAGCAGCGGGTTGGTCAGCACGCCGTGCTCCGCGACGTACGCGTCCACGTCGTCCTGGGTCCAGCGGGCGATCGGCGAGATCTTCACCTTGCGGCGCTTCTCGTCCCAGCTGACGACCGGGGTGTTCGCCCGGGTCGGGGACTCGTCGCGGCGCAGGCCCGTCGCCCAGGCGTCGTACGCGGTCAGGCCCTGCTCCAGCGGCTGGACCTTGCGGAGCTTGCAGCACAGGTCGGGGTCGCGGTCGTGCAGCTTCGGGCCGTACTCCGCGTCCTGCTCGGCGACCGTCCGGCGCGGGGTGAGCGTGATGACGTTGACGTCCATCACGGCCTCGACCGCGTCGCGGGTGCCGATGGTCTCCGGGAAGTGGTAGCCGGTGTCGAGGAAGACCACGTCCACACCGGGGAAGGTCCGGGAGGCGAGGTGGGCGACCACGGCGTCCTCCATGGAGGAGGTCACGCAGAACTTCTTGCCGAAGGTGTCCGCCGCCCACTGGAGGATCTCCAGGGCGGAGGCGTCCTCCAGGTCGCGCCCGGCCTGCTCGGCGAGCGTCTTCAGCTCCGCGTCGCGGCCGGTCGCACGCTCTGTGCCGGTGTCCGTGTCGGCCTGAACCGTCCTCATATCTCGTCCCCTCCACCGTCGTTGGGCTGAAACCCCCGGGCGAGCAGCCCGAGGAACTTCAACTGGAAGGCTCGATTGCACGCTCCGCATTCCCACGCGCCGTGGCCCTGCTCGCTCGGGCGCAGGTCCTCGTCGCCGCAGTAGGGGCAGTAGAAGGGCGCGGCACGCTCGCTCACGACAGCGCCTCCCCTCTTTTTGTGGCTCGGTTCGCCTCCGGGGTGCGCCCCTTCGGCTCACTCGCCGTCACGACAGCGCCTCCTCTGAAGCCCTGGCCGCCCAGGTGGCGAACCGCTCGCCGTCCTCGCGCTCCGCCTGGAAGCGCTTGAGGACGCGCTCGATGTAGTCGGGCAGCTCGTCCGAAGTGACCTTCAGGCCACGGACCTTGCGGCCGAAACCGGCCTCCAGGCCGAGCGCGCCGCCCAGGTGCACCTGGAAGCCCTCGACCTGCTCACCCTGGTCGTTGAGGACCAGCTGGCCCTTGAGACCGATGTCCGCGACCTGGATACGGGCGCAGGCGTTCGGGCAGCCGTTGAGGTTGATGGTGATCGGCTCGTCGAACTCGGGGATGCGGCGCTCGAGTTCGTCGATGAGGGAAGCGCCGCGCGCCTTGGTCTCGACGATCGCGAGCTTGCAGTACTCGATGCCGGTGCAGGCCATCGTGCCGCGCCGGAAGGACGAGGGCTTGACGGTGAGGTCGAGCGCCTCCAGCCCCTCGACGAGTGACTCGACCTGGCCCTCTTCCACATCGAGCACGATCATCTTCTGCTCGACGGTGGTGCGCAGTCGCCCGGAGCCGTGCGCCGCGGCCACCTCGGCGATCTTGGTGAGGGTCGTACCGTCCACGCGGCCGACGCGCGGGGCGAAGCCGACGTAGAAGCGGCCGTCCTTCTGCCGGTGCACGCCGACGTGGTCGCGCCAGCTGGCGACGGGCTGGTCGGGCGCGGGGCCGTCGACGAGCTTCCGCTTCAGGTACTCGTCCTCAAGGATCTGGCGGAACTTCTCGACGCCCCAGTCGGCGACCAGGAACTTCAGACGGGCACGCGTACGAAGGCGCCGGTAGCCGTAGTCGCGGAAGATCGACAGGACGCCCACGTGGACGTCCGCGACCTCGTCGAGCGGGACCCAGGCGCCGAGGCGCTGGCCGAGCTTCGGGTTGGTGGACAGGCCGCCGCCGACCCAGAGGTCGAAGCCGGGGCCGTGCTCCGGGTGGTTCACGCCGACGAAGGCGACGTCGTTGATCTCGTGCGCCACGTCGAGCAGCGGCGAGCCGGAGACCGCTGTCTTGAACTTGCGGGGCAGGTTGGAGAAGTCCTTGTTGCCGAGGATCCGGCGGTGGATCTCGTCGATCGCGGGCGTGCCGTCGATGATCTCGTCCTCGGCGATCCCGGCGACGGGCGAGCCGAGGATGACGCGCGGGGTGTCACCGCAGGCCTCGGTCGTGGACAGGCCCACGGCCTCCAGACGCTGCCAGATCTCCGGAACGTCCTCGATGCGGATCCAGTGGAGCTGGATGTTCTGCCGGTCGGTGATGTCGGCGGTACCGCGCGCGAACTCCTGCGAGATCTCGCCGATGACCCGGAGCTGCTCGGTGGTCAGCCGGCCGCCGTCGATGCGGACGCGCAGCATGAAGTACTTGTCGTCCAGCTCCTCCGGCTCCAGGATCGCGGTCTTGCCGCCGTCGATCCCGGGCTTGCGCTGGGTGTACAGCCCCCACCAGCGCATACGCCCACGGAGGTCATTGGGGTCGATCGAGTCGAAGCCGCGCTTCGAGTAGATCGTCTCAATGCGTGTCCGCACATTGAGACCGTCATCGTCCTTTTTGAACTGTTCGTTGCCGTTGAGCGGGGTGAAGTGACCCACGGCCCACTGACCCTCACCGCGGTGACGGCTCACCTTGCGGCGGGGCGCGGCGGCGGGATTCTGCGGGGTGGCGGCCATGGCTGATACGTCCTTCGGGACTACGGGACAGACAGGGGAGCGGCTCTGACCTGCGGGTACGGGCGCATACGGAAGTACGGGCGCGTCCTTGCGCAAGGTTCTCGAAAGAGGAGTGACTCGGCGGTGCTGGACTGCTCAGCTCGCCGGACAGATGGCGCTGGACATGCGGCCGAGGTCGACGTGCCGCCGACTCACCAAGGCAATTCCAGTTCCAGACATGACGGAAGCGTGTCACGGGGATCTCGGGCCAGTCCACCGTCATCCATCATGTGGACACCCTGGTCCCGAAGGGTGAGACTGGGGTGTCGTTGATCACACGGTGGCCCGGCCGGTGGTGTCCGGCCGGGCCCGCCGGACAGGTACGTGCAGGTCAGGCGGCGCGCGCTCCCGGCCAGGGCCCTGGTGCGGCCACGTCCGCCTCCGCCTCGACCTTGGTGTCGAAGAGCGTGAAACCGCGCCGCAGGTAGTTGTCCATCGCGTGCTCTCCGTCCTTGCTGCATGTATGCAGCCAGACCCGCTTGGTCTCGGCGCGTTCCGGCCATCGCGCGGCCAGGTCCCAGGCCCGCGCGGCGCCGTACGAGAGCAGATGGCCGCCGATCCGCCGGCCCCGGAACGCCGGTATCAGCCCGAAGTAGGCGATCTCCACGACCCCGTCGTCCTGCGGCTCCAGCTCGACGTATCCCGCGGGAGTGCCCCGGTCGTGGGCGACCCAGGTCTCCACGCCCGGCCGCGCCAGGTACGCCTGCCACTGCTCGTACGTCCAGGACAGCCGGTCGGTCCAGCGGATGTCGCCGCCGACCGACGCGTACAGGAACCGGCTGAACTCCGGCGAGGGCACCTCGGAGCGGACGATCCGGACCTCGCCGTCGGGGGCGGTCGCGGGCCGCAGGTCGGCGGGGGACGTCTGCTCCAGGGACCAGGTGGTCACGGTGATGTCGCTCATGCGGTCAGAAAATCACCCGGCCCCCCGGGCTGTCGATCGGGGGTGATCGGGGACGCGGGTGACGTTGCCCGCTCCAGGCCTACCCTAGCGAGTCGTCCACGGAGGACAGCGGAACGGCGTACAGCACCCGCTCCGGGATGGCGTCCGGCTCCCACTGGGCGTCCTTGTTCGCCGCCCACTCGGTCAGCGTCCACAGCTCGCCGGTCTCCTGCCAGAGCGACATGGACTCGGTGTGCCGGCCCCAGCAGGCGGTCGTCTGGTCGGTCGTGCACCGCGCCGCCCGGGCGCCGTCCTTGTTCTGCCGCCAGAGGGTGCCGTGCTTGCCGCGGCTGCCGGGCGCGTGGTCGACGTACCAGTTCGGCGTGCTCGCGCCGCTCGGCTTGTGCGACAGCACGCCCTGGAGACCGACGGCCTTGGTCTCGTACGCCTCGTCCGCGTTGACGACGTCGCTGGAGTTGCTGCCGAGCAGACCGGTGCGGGAGGCGGCGGTGCTGTAGTAGTAGCGCCAGACCCGGGCGGGCTGGGTGCCGCCCGAGCTGAACCACTCGTTCGCCACCAGGCTGTCCGGGGTGGAGGTGCGGTCGAGGGAGACGGAGGCGAAGCAGGGGACCGCGTTGTCGTTGCCCGAGGTGCAGGCGCCGCCGGTCAGGTCGTACGAGCCGATGGCCGGCAGTACGTACTGGTAGCCGTGGGCCGCGTAGCCGCCGCTTACCTTGCCGACCGCGCTGCTGTCGACGTTCGCCCGCAGGATGCGGTGCATGTCGAAGACGAAGAGGGCGTTGTTGTGGTCCGCGCCGTTTTTCGCGGTGACGATCAGCTTGTCCTGGTACCAGACCATGCCGCCGAGATGCGAGCGGACGGCACCGAAGTCCGCGTCGCCGCTCAGCGGGGCGACCAGCAGGACCCAGCGGTACTTGAGGTTGTCCGGGTCGTTCGCGTCGATGAAGGCGACCCGGGCGAGGCCCTGGTCGTCGGCCGGCTCGCCCGCCTTGTGGTCGTTGTGCGTCCAGCCCGCGAGGATGACGCGGTCGTCGCCCCACGTGCCGTCGTTGTCGGCGTCGCCGGACGTGGTGACGGACTGGGGCAGCCACTTCTGGGTCGTCGCGTCGCCGCTGTCCCAGCAGTACGCGCGCGAGGCGCTCGGCTCGACGGGCAGCGCGGCCGCCTCGGTGGCGGCACAGTCGGCCTTGTTGCGCATCGAGTGGTTGGCGCTCTGGAGCACGCCGTGCACGCCGACGTTGCCGCCCATGTCGCTGGTGAGCGTGTCCAGGGTGGTCCGGCCGACCAGGTTCTCGTGGAGTTGCAGCTTGCCGGTCTCGGCGGCGGAGGTGAGCGGGGTCAGGGCTCCCGGGTTGTCGCCGCCGGCGGCCTGGGAGGTGCTGATCAGCGTGGCGGCGGCGGTCAGCGCCAGCGCGGTTCCGGCGAGGGTGGCGCGCAGCGCACGGCCCCTCCTCCTGCGACGATGTCTGCCACGCTGTTTCATGGGACCTCCCGAGGTAGGCCAACTACTCCCCGTGGTCGGCGCGTTGATCGAGGAGCTGGTGGGGTGGCCTGTGGGAGGGATGCTACGCGAGCGGAGGGTGTGCCCGGTCGAAGACCCGGTAATTACGAGGGTAATCCCTCGACCTGGGGGCACATCGGGAGCATTCAGACCGGCCCGCCGCCCGGCGCCAGGAGGGAAACGCCGCCGCCGGGCCCCGCCGTACGCACGCGCAGCACCGCCGGCGCGATCGAGTGGGGCAGCAGGTCCAGCGGGTCGTCCGGGGCCAGGAGTTCGACCTCCGCGGTTTCGGAGAAACGATACGGCCGGTGGTCCAGGAAAGCGCCCAGATAGCGTCGTACACGGGACATCTCGGCGCGGACGGTGACCGTGCGGGCCGGGTCGCCGAACATGTCGGCGGCCAGCGCCGCGGCCGTGCGGCCACTGCGGTGCAGGGTCAGGAGGTAGAGCAACTCGGCGTGCCGGGGCGTCAGTTCGTGCGTCCAGGAACCCGTGTCTCCCGAGACCGTCACCGACCAGCGGCGCGGGTGGGAGAGGTCCAGGACGATCCGCGTGGTGTGCGCGGGAGTTGCCCGGTCACAGGCCCGGATCAGCCAGCCGCCCGGCAGCGGCTCCACCGAGCACGGGCCCAGCACCGGCAGACAACTCCGCCCGGCCGTCAGTGAGGTGGGCAGCGCCAGCCGTCTGGCGTACGGCATTCCGGCCACCGCCGCCGTCCAGCCGTCCCGGTCCACCGCCACCGCCCGCCCGTCCAGCCGGGCCAGCAGCGGCGCCGCCACCGCGCGCAACCGCTCCAGTGACGTCAGATGCACCTCCCGCAGCCGCGCCTCGGCGAGCTTGGCCACCGAGTCCACCCAGGCGAGCGTGGCCGGATGCATCGTCTCCAGTGGACCGCTGATGTCCACCACACCGATCAGGCGGCCGTCGCGCGGGTCCGTGATCGGGGCGCCCGTGCACGTCCACGAGGCGAAGGAGCGTACGAAGTGCTCGGAGGCGAACACCTGCACGGGACGGCCGGTCACCGCGGGCGTGCCCACCCCGTTCGTGCCGACGACCGACTCGCCCCAGTCCGCGCCCGGTTCGCAGCCGAGCCCGTCCGCCTGGCGCAGCACCGCCGGACTGCCCTCGCGCCACAGCACCCGCCCGTCCGCGTCCGCGACCACCATGATGTGCTGCGCGACGTCCGCGACCGACAACAGCCCCTCGCGCAGCACCGGAAGCACCACCCGCAGCGGCGACTCCCGGCGCCGCCGCTCGACCTCGTCGAGGCTCAGCAGCCCCGCCCTGACATCGTGGTCGGGATCCACCCCGCTGCGCCGCATGCGCCCCCACGACGCCTCGATCACCGGGCGCGGCGCGACCCGGGTGCGCTGCCCGGCGAGCGTCGCGCTGCGCACCTCCCTGAGCATGCGCGCCGCCTGCGCGGCGTCCCGGGCGACCAGCCGCGTCACATCCTTCGGCGAGTGCGCCACACGAACCTCCAGGAGGGCCCGTCCGTCGCACGCCTTGGCGGCGGGCCCGGCCGGGTGTCGACTGCTCCTCCCATACTGCCGCCCGAAGGTGACGGAGGGATACACTCCGGCCACAGTGAGCGGACAGCCAACAGATAGTTGCAACCTCCTGCAACCCTGGCGAGCGGCCCTGCGGTGTTTGAAACTTGTGCGACGTCGCCCAGGCGGCGTCCGCGGTCCCTGACCGGGGCCGAAGCAGCGGGGGTGGTGCCGTGTCGGCGCAGCACCACCCCCGCGACGTATGCCCGGGGGAACGCCCCCGCGGCGTCACGCCACCGGCCGGGCCCGCTCCACCACCGTGGCCAGATCCAGACTGTGCGGCAGGGTGCCGAAGGCCGTACCCCAGTCGCCGCCCAGCCGGGAGGCGCAGAACGCGTCGGCGACCTCCGGCGGGGCGTACCGCACCAGCAGCGCCCCCTGGAGCACGAGGGCGAGCCGCTCCACCACCCGGCGGGCCCGGCCCTCGATACCCTCCAGGTCGGCGAGCTCCGTGAGCAGGCCCTTGATGGCGCCGTCCAGCCGGTGATCGGCACCGCGCGCCCGGCCGACCTCCTGGAGGTACGCGTTGAGCGCCTGCGGTTCGCGCTGGAGCGCCCGCAGCACGTCCAGTGCCTGGACGTTGCCCGCGCCCTCCCAGATGGAGTTCAGCGGCGACTCACGCAGCAGCCGGGCCAGACCGAACTCCTCCACGTACCCGTTGCCGCCCAGGCACTCCAGCGCCTCCGCCGCCACCGGCGTGCACCGCTTGGTCACCCAGTACTTGGCGACCGGCACCGCGAGCCGCAGGAACGCCCGCTCCTGCTCGCCGCCGTCGTCGTAGGCGGCGGCCAGGCGCAGCGCGAGCGTCGTCGCGGCCTCCGACTCCAGGGCCAGATCCGCCAGTACGTTGCGCATCAGCGGCTTGTCGACCAGCTTGCCGCCGAACGCCTCCCGGTAGGTGCAGTGGTGGATCGCCTGCGCCACCGCCTGCCGCATCAGCGACGCCGACCCGAGGACACAGTCCAGCCGGGTCGCCGCCACCATCTCGATGATCGTGCGCACGCCCCGGCCCTCGTCGCCGACCCGGCGTGCCCAGGTCCCGTCGAACTCGACCTCGCTCGACGCGTTGGACCGGTTGCCGAGCTTGTCCTTGAGCCGCTGGACGCGGAACACGTTGCGCGTGCCGTCCTCCAGCACGCGCGGCACGAGGAAGCAGGTCAGACCCCCTCCGTCCGTGGCGGAGGCGGCCTGCGCGAGCACCAGGAACCCGTCCGACATCGGCGCCGAGCAGAACCACTTGTGGCCCGTCAGCTCGTACGTCCCGTCCTCGGCGAGCGGCCGCGCCGCCGTCGTGTTGGCGCGTACGTCGCTGCCGCCCTGCTTCTCCGTCATGCCCATCCCGAACAGGGCACCGGCCTTCTGGGCGGCGGGCCGCATCCCCTGGTCGTAGACCATGGAGGTCAGCCGGGGCTCCCACTCGGCCGCGAGCGCCGGGTCGGTGCGCAGGGCGGGCACCGCCGCGTGGGTCATCGACAGCGGACAGCCGTTGCCCGCCTCGGCCTGCGTCCAGATCACGAAACCGGCCGCGCGCCGGACGTGCCCGCCGGGCCGGGACCAGGCCGCCGTCAGTCCGGCGGACACGCCCTTGCCGAGCAGCCGGTGCCAGGACGGATGGAACTCGACCTCGTCGATCCGGTTGCCCCAGCGGTCGTGCGTCCGCAGCTTGGGCGGGTTCTCGTTCGCCAGGGCCCCCCACTCCTGTACCTGCGCGGAGCCGGCGCTGAGCCCGAGCCCCGACAGCTCGGTGCGCGCCTCGTCGAGGAGCGCGGGATCGAGATGCCGCTCGACGGCCTCCACGAGGGCCCGGTCGGCGGCGAAGACGTCATAGCCCACCAGGGGCGGAGCCTGGTTGGTCACGGTGTGGGTGCTGGCAGCCATGTCTCGCAACCTACCCCTCGGTACTACGTCGGTCACCAGGGCTTCCGCCGGTAGGCCAGGGCTCGCGGCCCGGCCCCCGCACCACGGGATGAGCGCAGCCTCGCGCGGCGGATACCTTTAGGGCGTGCAGCCAGCAAGTGAACCCCCGCAGAGGCCCTCCGGCCGTTTCCACCGGGCGCGTGCCCTCTACCGGAACGTCTCCAAGCGCAGGACCGCCTGGCTGCTGCTCAAGGACACCGTCAACTCGTGCATGGAGTACCGGATCCTCGGTCTGGCGGCCGAGGCCGCCTTCTTCACGCTGCTGTCCGTGCCGCCGCTGCTGCTGAGCATGATCGGGCTGCTCGGCTACGTCGACGACTGGACCGGCGCCGACACCATCGCCAGCCTGGAGAACAACATCCTGGAGGCGTCCCGCACGGTCCTGTCCGACAAGGGCGTCACCGAGATCGCCCAGCCGCTCCTCCACGACGTGATGAAGGGCGGCCGCCCCGACGTCATCTCCCTGGGCTTCCTGTTCGCCCTGTGGTCGGGCTCGCGCGCGGTGAACGTCTTCATCGACACCATCACCGTGATGTACGGCCTCGACGGCACGCGCGGCATCGTGAAGACCCGGATGATGTCGTTCCTGCTCTTCATCGTGGCGCTGCTGATCGGCTCGGTCGCGCTGCCGCTGATGGTGGCGGGCCCGGACGCGGTGGTGAACGTCGTGCCGTGGTCGACGACCGTCGTACAGGTCCTGTACTGGCCGGTCGTCATCGTCCTGTCCATCGTCTTCCTGACGACGCTCTACCACGTCTCCGTGCCGGTGCGCTCGCCCTGGGTGGAGGACGTCCCGGGCGCCCTGGTCGCCCTCGCGATGTGGGTGCTCGGCAGCTTCCTGCTGCGCATCTACCTGACCAGCACGGTCGAGGGGCCCACGATCTACGGCTCGCTCGCCGCGCCCGTCGCCGTGCTGCTGTGGATCGGTGTGTCCGCGTTCGCGGTGCTGGTCGGCGCGGCGGTCAACGCAGCCATCGACCGGGTCTGGCCGGCCGCCGCCACGGCCGCGGCGCGCGCCGCGAACGAGCGGCTGCTCGAGGAGCAGGCCGCGGTGTTCGTGGCCCGCGTGGCCGCGTACCGGGCCGCCGACATCGATCCCGACGACCCGGACATGCCCTCCGAGTTCCCGGAGCGCTGGTCGCGCTTCCTGCCTCCGGAGGACGTGACATCCCGGTTCCGCACCCATGTGAAGAGCCCGCACCACCACCCGCAGCACAAGAACGGCGACCCGCCGGCGGGGGAGCAGTAGGCCCGGCCGTCGAGGGAGCGGCAGGCCCGGCCGTCGCGGGCCGTACGTGCCACGCTCGCGGCGGGGCCTAGGCCTTCCACACCCCCGCCGCCGCGTTCTCCCGCGCGAACTCGGAGAAGTCGTGCGGTGCCCGGCCCAGGATCTGCCGCACCTCCTGCGACAGATGCGCGTTGCGGCCGTCCAGCAGGCTCTCGAAGAGGTCCACCAGGAAGTCCACCTCCTCGGGCGGCACCCCGAACGCCTTCAGGTTCTCCCCGTACTGACGCGCCGGCACCGGCGTGTACGCGAACGTGCCGCCCGTGGCCGCCGAGATCTCCGCGACCGCCTCCCGGAACGTCAGCAGCCGGGGCCCGGTGAGGTCGAGCGTCCGTCCCACGTACCGTTCCCCGGCCGTCAGCGCGGTCACCACCACGTCCGCGATGTCCCGCACGTCGATGAAGGGCTCGCGCACCTCACCGGCCGGGAACACCAGTTCCCCGTGGCGCAGCCCCTCCACCAGCGGGCCCTCGCTGAAGTTCTGCGCGAACCACGCGGCCCGTACGACCGTCCAGTCCGCACCCGACTCCTTCAGGGCCTCCTCGGTCGGCCGCGCCCGCTCCTCCCCGCGCGAGGAGAGCAGCACCAGACGCCGTACGCCGGCCTCCACCGCCTCCCGGGCCAGCGTGCCGACCGCCCCGGCCGCCGCCGGGGAGCCGACATCCGTGGGGTACATGAGGTACGCCGCGTCGGCGCCCGCCAGCGCGGCCGCCCAGCTCGCCCGGTCGGCCCAGTCGAACCCCGTCGCCCGGGACGCCGCCCGAACCGTCAGCCCCGCCGCCCGCGCGGCCTCGGCCACCCGGCTGCCCGTCCGGCCCGAGGCCCCCGTCACCAACACCGTCGTGTTCCGCGTGTTCTGCGTCATACGGCCAGTCAACTGCCGTACGGCAGACGGAACCATCGCTGAACGGCTCATTCCCATACGTACGCGTCTACGCTGACGCCATGGACGCACTCGCAGGCCTGCTGGAGGGCCCCCGCGCACGGGGCGCCTTCATGATCCGGGCGTGCTTCGACCCGCCCTGGTGCATACGCGTCGAGGACCGGGCCCCGCTGACGATCATGCTCGTGGTCCGGGGCGAGGCCTGGGTCATGCCGGACGGGCAGGAGCGGACGCTGCTCAGGGCGGGCGACCTGGCCATCGCGCGCGGCCCCGACCCGTACACCTGCGCCGACTCCCCGGCGACCGAGCCCCAGGCGGTGATCCTGCCCGGCGGCGAGTGCGCCTACCCCGACGGGCGCTCCCTGAAGGGCCACCGGGACCTCGGGGTGCGCAGCTGGGGCGACCGGCCCGACGGCTCCACGGTGCTGCTGATCGGCACCTATCTGATGCAGGGCGAGATCACCGGCCGGCTGCTGGACGCCCTGCCGCCGCTGCTGTCGCTCACCTCGCGGGAGTGGAAGTGCCCGCTGACGCCGATCCTCGCCGAGGAGATCGTGCGCGACGAGCCGGGCCAGGAGGTCGTTCTCGACCGGCTGCTCGACCTGCTGGTGATCGCGGCACTGCGGGCCTGGTTCTCCCGCCCGGAGGCCGAGGCACCCGCCTGGTACCGGGCGCTGGCCGACCCGGTCGTGGGCCGGGTGCTGCGGCTGGTGCAGGACGACCCCGCCCACCCCTGGACGGTGGCCTCGCTCGCCGCCAAGGCCGGGGTCTCGCGCGCCGCGCTCGCCCGCCGCTTCACCGAGCTCGTCGGTGAGCCCCCGATGGCCTATCTGACCGGCTGGCGGCTCGCCCTCGCCGCCGACCGGCTGCGCGACTCCGCGGACACCATCGGCGCGATCGCCCACCAGGTCGGCTACGGCAGCGCGTTCGCCCTGTCCACCGCCTTCAAACGGGTGTACGGAGTCAGTCCGCAGGAGCACCGGACCGGGGGTGCCCCGACGGTTCCTCGCGGCACCGTGACGTGACACCCGGCACGCGCGCTCGCCTCCTGCCGACGGGCCCGGTGACTCCGCTACGAGGACCGGTCAGGCACAGGGCGCCGTCCGACACCCCTGCGGCGTAGCCTTTTCTTCGTGGTTGCAGAGCGCGCTTCGGCGCCACCCGGGTACGCGGAGCGGCCGTCCCGGCTGGCGGGCGCGGTGGTGTGGACCAACAGGCCGTCCGCTGCCGCGGGGCGGCCCGTGCTGCCCGACGGCTGCATGGACCTGCTGTGGACCGAGGGGCGGCTCCTGGTCGCCGGCCCGGACACGCACGCGTACCGGCCGCAGGGCCCTGCCGGGGAATGGGCGGGCGTCCGCTTCTTCCCGGGGACGGCGCCGGTCTTCCTAGGCGTTCCGGCGTACGAACTCCGGGACCGGCGCGTCGACTTGGCGGAGGTGTGGCCCGCCGCCGAGGTGCGGCGCCTGACGGGACGCGTCGACGCCGCCGCCGATCCCGCGACCGCGCTGGAAGAGATCGCGCTGCACCGGGCCGCGCAGGCGGACCGCCCCGACCCGCTGCTGCGGAAGGTGGTGGCGTCCCTGGCCGCGGGCCGGCCGGTGGCCAGGGCCGCGGACGAACTCGGCGTCGGCGCCCGTCAGTTGCACCGCCGCTCGCTGGCCGCCTTCGGCTACGGACCCAAGACGCTCGCCCGTGTACTGCGGCTGCAACGGGCCCTCGCGCTCGCGTGGGCCCAAGTGCCCTTCGCGGAGACGGCGGCCCGCGCCGGGTTCGCGGACCAGGCCCATCTCGCCCGGGACGTGCGGGAGTTGGCGGGCGTACCGCTCGGCGAGCTACTGCGCCGGTAGGTTCGCGAACAGGTCGACGCCGTTGCCGTCCGGGTCGTGCACCACCGCGTACCGCATGCCCCAGACGGCGTCCCACGGCTTGAGCTCGCCGTGGTACCCGGCGCCCACCAGGTCCCCGTACACCGTGTCCACCTCGGCCGGGCTGTCACAGCGGAAGGCGAGCGAGAGGCGGCCGCCGGCGGCCGGCGGCTGCCACTCGGGGTGGAAGGAGCGGATGGTCTCCTCGGTGTCGAGCGCCAGCCGCAGCCCGCCGGGCAGCCCGGCCTCGACGTGCGGCTCGCTCTCGGCGCCGTCGGGGAAGACGAGACCGAGGCGGCGGTAGAAGGCGAGAGCGGCGGCCATGTCGGAGACCGCCAGGCTGATCACATCGAATCGTGGAGTCATGGGTTCAACCTAGGCGGACCGGTGATCGCCGGTCTTGAAGGAATCGGACACGCAGCCGGGACATGCGGCCGGGTGTGTGGCCGGGACATGCGGCCGGGCGTGCAGCCCGGACACGCAGCCCGGTCTGTGGAACACCTGTGCGGCAGGATGGGGTCATGACCCGTGCCGCGCGCGTTCCGAAAGCTTTGGCCGTCCTGCCCGCCCTGCTGCTTCTGCCGGTCCTGCTCTCCGCGTGCGGCACCGAGAAGGCGGGAGCCGGAGGCAGCGGCGCGGACCGTGCCGAGGTGAGCCGTGCCCGACTCGACGCCCGCGCCGCGGCGTTGGGGGTCGCACCGGAACTCGTCTACGTCACCGAAGCCCCCGGATTCACCCTCGCCCAGCAGTCGGTGGGTGTGTACGGCGGCGACGGCTTCTCCAGCGTCTACGTGTCCCGGAAGACGGGCGCCCAGATCCAGCTCTCCGTGGACCGGGGCACCATGACGGCGGCGAACTGTCCGAAGCAGCCGCTCGGCGAGGCGTCGGGGGAGCGGATCACCTGCGCGCGGGACGGCGACACGTGGTACCGCACGGCCGGGGGCCGGCAGGAGTACGCGGTGCCGGAGAAAGGGCACGTGGTGCGGGTGAGCGCCGACGCGAACGCAGTCGGCCGCGCCGTTCTGCGCCGGGCCGCCGGCGCGGCGCACCGCCCGGACGACACCGAACTGGCGGCCGTCCTGCCCACCCCGGACGGCACCGCCACCGCGCCCGTCGAACGAGGCGACCTGCCCCCGGTGGGCGACGGGGCGCCCAACAACGACGTCGGCACGTCGGGCTGAGCCGCCGGACGGCCCGAGCCGGACAAGTCCTCCTCGCCAGGCGGTCCGAAATTTTCGGTCCCCTCGCGTCGGTGGGCCGCACCCCGCTGCGGAAATAGGCTCCGCCCATGCCCTTCCGCGTTCTCGTGTACACCCGCACCACCGGATACCGGCACGATTCCCTCCCGGACGCCGTCGCCGCCGTACGCTCCCTCGGGGCCGCGCACGGCTTCGACGTCGACGCCACCGAGGACCCCGCCGCCTTCGAGGCACCCCTCGACGCGTACGGCGCCGTCGTCTTCCTCTCCACCAGCGGCGAGGTCCTGACACCCGAGGGACGTACGCGCCTTGCGGCGTACACACGCAAGGGCGGTGGCTTCGTCGGCGTGCACGCCGCGGCCTGTACGGAGGACGCGTGGCCGTACTACGGCGAACTGCTGGGGGCGCGGTTCGCGCGCCATCCCGCGTACCAGCCGGGCAAGGCGGTCGTCGAGGACCGCGATCACCCTTCGACCCACCACCTGCCCACGGTGTGGGAGTTCACGGACGAGTGGTACGACTTCCGGACCACTCCTCGCGGTTCGGTGCGCGTCCTCGCCTCCGCCGACGAATCCTCGTACGACGGAGGCGGGATGGGCGACGACCACCCGCTGGCGTGGTGCCGCGACCAGGGCGCGGGCGCGGGCCGGGTCTTCTACACCGCGCTCGGCCATGCCTCCGAGGCGTACGGGGACCCGGACTTCCGCGCCCATCTGCTCGGCGGCATCCGCTGGGCCGCCCGCGAGGTCCAGGCGTATGGCCCTGTCCGGCGTGACCCGCCGGACCGACCCTAGGACGTCGGCTCGGGGCCGTACGCGGTCAGGAAGCGGTCGCGGAAGGTGTCCATCCGCCACTCCGGGGCGTCGGAGGCGGGCTTGAGACCGTCCGTCCAGCCCCAGTCCGAGATCCGGTCCAGTACGCCCTGGTCGTGCGCGACGATCGCGATCGGCACGTCACGGCCGGCCTTGTCGCCCGTGACGGTGCGGTTGGGCTGGTGGTCGCCGAGGAAGACCAGCACGGTGTTCTTGTTGCCGTGCTTCGCGACGTAGTCGACGAGGCTGGTGACCGAGTACTGGATGGCCTTGCGGTACTCGTCGCGCACCTTCGCCGGGTCCTTCCACACCTCCTTGGGATCCTTGCCCGCGTCGTGGATGGCGTCGTAGACCGAGCCGTCGCCGACCTGGTCCTCGGGGATCGTCTTCGGGATGGGGGCCCACGGGTTGTGGCTGGAGGTCAGGATGATCTCCGACATCAGCGGCTTGCTGTGCTTCTTGCCGTGCTCCAGGCGCTCGAAGGCCGCCAGGCTGTACTGGTCCGGCACCGGTGACCAGCTGAACTTCGGTCCCTGGTAGCCGAGTTCGCGCGAGTCGTAGATGTGGTCGAGGCCGAAGAACTTGCCCTCCGGCCAGGCGCGCGTCACGCCCGGCATGATGCCGACGGTGCGCCAGGCGTCCGTGCGGCGGAAGGCCTCGGTGAGGGTCATACGGTTGCCGGAGGTGAGGTTGCGGTAGCGCTGCTGGTTCTTGATCCACAGGCCCGACAGGAACGTCGAGTGGGCCAGCCAGCTGCCGGCGCCCGCGACCGGGGAGCGCAGCCAGCCGCTCTGGGACGAGTAGCCGGCGTCGCTCAGTTCCTTGGTCTTCGCCGTGAGCGTCTCGTTGATCGGCTCGGTCATCGCCGGGTCGTCGATCGCGCTGCGGCCGTAGCTCTCGATGAACGCGAAGATGACGTCCTTGCCGCGCAGTCCGGTCAGCAGCTGGTCGGACGGGGTGTCGGCGAAGGCGTCGACGGAGGCCTGCCGGGCGAAGGCCTGCCCGTCCTTGATGCCGGCCCGCACCGCGTGCGCGCGGTTCTCGAGGAGTGTGGCGGCGCTGCGCGAGGCGACCGGCACACCGGCGACCTCGAGGGTCAGCACCGAGCAGGTCATCCATGCCGTGCCGAGCACCAGGAGCGTACGGCCCGCGAAGTGGCGCCTGCTCGCCATCAGCCGGGTCAGCCGGACGACCGACCAGGTCATGAGCGCGATCACCGCGACGGCGAGGGCGATGGCCCCGATCATGACGGCGAGCGCGCCGCCCCCGCCGATGGAGTCCTTGAGGAACGACTCGGCGTCGTCCAGCAGCACCCAGTCGAGCACCAGGTCGAAGGGGCGCTCCAGCGACCAGTAGAAGCCCATGTCGAGGAACTTCAGGATGGTCAGCAGACCGAGCCCGACCCCGCCGACCACCGCCAGGATCCGGCGGGGCTTCGGCGGCAGGACGAGCAGAAGGGCGGCGCCGAGGATCCCCTCCGCGGGGATCCGTACGAACCGGGAGGGCGTGAAGCGAGCGAGGTCGTTCGGCACGAGAAGCGCGAAGAGCACGAGGGCGACGGCAATCCCGGTGGCTGTCCAGGCGAGGACACGAGCGGCGTCGGGGTGCTTGCCACGCCAGCCGGGGCGGGCGGGGGCGCTGTCGGGAGTGTCCGGGTCGGGAACTGCCGCGTCGGGAGTGTCCGGGTCGGGAACCGCCGCGTCGGGAGTGTCCGGGTCGGGAACCGCCGCGTCGGGAGTCGACGGGTCGGGAACCGCCGGGTCCGGGTCGGATTCCGGCACGGCGCTGGTGTCCGGCGCGGCTTCGGATCCGGCTTCGGCTCCGGCTCCGGCTTCCGCCTCCGCTGCCGCTTCCGGACCAGGAGCGGTCTCCGGAGCGTCGTCGGCCTTGGGGGTGCCGTCCGTCGCAGAGGCGTCGGCCGACTTGGGGGTGCCGTCCGTCGCAGAGGCGTCGCCCGGCTCGGGGGTGCCGTCCGCCGTGGAGGCGTCGCCCGGCTTGGGGGTGCCGTCCGTCGTGGAGGCGTCGCCCGGCTTGGGGGTGCCGTCCGTCGCAGAGGCGTCGCCCGGCTTGGTCGTGTCCTGCGCCGCGGAGGCGCCGGGGGCCGTGTCCTGCGCCGCGGAGGCGCCGGGGGCCGTGTCCTGCGCCGCGGTGGCCTCACCGGCGTCGGGCTCGGTGTCGGCCGGCGCGGCTTCCTCATCGTCCCGGTGTGCGTCGTCCCGGTGTCCGTCCTCGGCAGGTTGCTGCTCCGGAAGTACGGTCGGAGTCGGGTCCTCCGCCGTGGGGGTGTCGTCCTTGTCCGGGAGTTGCCGGGAGCTTGTGTGGGACAACCCGAAGGTCCTTCCGTGCGTTGCCTGGTGAGGGTGCGGCGGACCAGGCCGGGGAGACAGGACCGCCACTGTACGTACGGCCGGACGACGCCTTTCGTTCACCCCTCGGTGGCGCGGTCACGCGGCGGCGCCGTGCTCGCCCGTTCCACCAGCCGTGTCGACAACTCCGTCCGGGTTCCCTCCGGCCGTTCGCCCGCCATCATGCGGACGAGCAGGCGCACCGCGGTCGCCGCCATCTCCGCCAGCGGCTGCCGAACCGTCGTCAGCCCCGGCGAGGCCCATCGCGCCTCGGGCAGATCGTCGAACCCGACGACGCTGATGTCGTCCGGCACCCGCAACCCCCGTTCCGCCAGCGCCTCGTACACCCCGAGCGCCATCCGGTCCGAGCAGACGAAGACGGCGGTCGGCGGCTCCGGCAGGTCCAGGAACTCCCGCATGCGCCGCCGGGCGACGGCGGGGTCGAAGTTGCCGTGGCGCACATACTCCGGACGGTGCCGGACCCCCGCCGCGGCCAGCGCCGAGCGGTACCCCGCGATCCGCGCGCCGCCGCACATCTTGCGCCGGTGGCCGCCGATGGCCGCGATCCGCTCGTGCCCGAGCGCCAGCAGGTGCTCGGTGGCGCTCATCCCGCCCTGCCAGTTGGCCGCCCCCACGGACACCACCCCCGCCGGCGGTTCGAGCTCCGGGTCGATCAGTACGTACGGGATGCGGTGCTGATCCAGCCAGGCGTACTGGGGCGGTGTCAGTTCGGCGAGGTTGAACAGCACGCCGGACGAGCCGCGCGCGGACAGTTTGTCCAGCCAGCCGCGTTCCGGGCGCCCACCCCTGGTCCGGGTCAGCCCGGCCGAGACCACCACCTCAAGGCCCGCCTCATGAGCGGCCTCCTCCACACCGTGCAGCACCGCACCCGACCGGGAGCTCTCCAGCGAGTGCACCACCAGGTCCACCAGGCCCTGCGACTTCGTCGTGTCGAAGCGGGGTCTCTTGACGTAGCCGAGCCGGTCGAGTGCCTCGGTGACCCGGCGGCGTGTCTCGGGTGCCACGTCCTCCCGGCCGTTGACCACCTTCGAGGCCGTCGGCACCGAGACGCCGGCCTCCCGTGCGACGACCGCGAGGGTCGGTCCGGCCATGCTTCCGGTACGGACCATGAGCCCACCTCTCCGGCCCCGTCCCGAGGGCCAGCTCCAGCCCGCCGGGGCGAGTGAAAGTTTCGAACGGCGACGGTCGGGTCGGCGGCAACAGACCGTCTAGCAAGCGCTTTCTAGAGTAGGGGCGCGTGAAGGTGGCGTGGAAGACCGGGGGTGCGGACAGTTGCGCCCGCCGCGAAGAGCGGACCGCGGCCGACACATATCCGTTCGGGCGGCGCGACACGGAAATGATGTGATGCGGTGAGGAGGTCAGTCCCGCCGTGGTGAGGAGAGGGCCGTATGAACCGTTCGGACGGTGTGACCGGGTCGGAGGGACCGACGGATCGAGGGGAACGGGCGGGCCGGGCCGACCCGGTCGACCCGGTCGACCGGACGGGCCGTGCGGTGGACCCGGCGGTGGACCCGGCGGTGGACCCGGCGGCGGACCCGGTGGTCCGTACCCCGTACGGAGCGGTGCGCGGCCGGTACGAGAAGGGGGTCGCCGTCTTCCGCGGCATCCCCTTCGCCGCACCGCCCTTCGGCCACCGCCGGTTACGACCGACCGATCCGCAGGAGCCGTGGGACGGGGTGCGCAACGCCGGAGCGTTTGGCCCCACTCCGCCCAAACCGCAAGTACTCGGAGGCGTTCGCCCGTTTCTTGTCCGACCCGGTGGTGGCCGGGGACGACTGCCTCAACCTCAATGTGTGGACACCGGAGCCGGGTCGTGGCGCCCGGCTCCCGGTCATGGTGTGGATCCATGGCGGCGCGCTGACCCGCGGCTCGTCGGCGGTCCCCGTCTACGACGGCAGTTCCTTCGCCCGCGACGGCGTGGTGCTGGTCTCCTTCAACTACCGCCTGGGTGTGGAGGGTTACGGCCTCTTCCCGGACGCGCCGCCCAATCCCGGCCTGCGTGACCAGCTCGCGGCGCTGGAGTGGGTGCGCGACGCCGTCGCCGAGTTCGGCGGCGACCCCGACCGGGTGACCGTCTTCGGCGAGTCCGCGGGCGCGATCAGTATCGGCGCCCTGCTGGCGAGCCCACGCGCCCGGGGCCTCTTCCGGCGGGCGGTGCTCCAGAGCGGGCCGCCCGAGTCGACGGAGCGGGACAAGGTGCGGCGTCTGGTGCGGCGGATGGCGGTGAAGCTGAGGATCCCGGCGACCGCCGCGGCGTTCGCCGAGGTGGACCGCACCCTGCTGGCCGAGGCGCAGGCGGAGGTCGGCCGACTGGCGGGCCCCGTCCTCGGCGGACCGGCCTTCGGCATTGTCGTGGACGGTGACCTGGTGCCGAGCGATCCGCGGGAGGCGCTCCTCGGCGGCCTCGCCCGGGACATCCCCCTGCTGCTGGGCTGGACCAGCGAGGAGCACCGGCTGTGGCTCGCACCCACCGGGCTCCTCGAACGTATCGACAGGCTCGGCCCGGTCGCCCTGGCCGGCGCGATGGCCCGCTGCCGCTGCGGCCCGGAGGTCCCACGCGGCTATCGCCTCGCCCACCCCGGGGCCCCCACCTCCGATCTGGTCGGCCATCTGGTCACCGACCATCTGCTGCGCGTTCCGCTGCACCGGCTGGCCGACTCCCGTACGGGCCACGCGCCCTCGTACGTCTACGAGTTCGCCTGGCGCTCGAACCACCCCCGCCTCGGCGCCTGTCATGCCCTGGAGCTGGGCTTCGTCTTCGACACGGTCGATGTGCCGGACTCGGCGAAGCTCGCGGGACCCGACGCGCCGCAGGAGCTGGCCGACGCGATGCACGCGGCCTGGGTGCGCTTCGCGGTGGACGGCGACCCGGGCTGGCCGGCCTGGGACGACTCACACCCGGTCCGGGTCTTCGGCGCGGACGAGGAGCTCGTGCACGGCCCGCGCGATGCCGAAGTCGGCCTGTGGAAAGCCGAGTTCACTCGTCCGGCAGCCACGCCCGCACCCGTGTCGCCCCCTCCGCCCGGTCCGCCCGCGCGTGGCAGGGCACCGCTGTCGGCCGTACGTTACTTCCGTCGCTCGGACGTATGACATACCGTCAGGCCGTCGTCCCTGCACGGCGACACTTCGTCGAGGCGGCGTCCGGCCCCTGGGCCATGACCTCCAGGCGGGGCGGGCGGGCCGCGCTCGACGGCGACACAGGTTAATCGTTCGCGGCCTGATCGCCGTACGGGCAGCATGGCCCGCGATGACATCCGACCACCAGCCCGACCGGCTCCCGTCCGCCTCCGCCTCCGCCGCCTCCTCCTCGTCCCCCTCCTCCTCGTCCCCCTCTGCCTCCGCCACCCCCTTCGACCCCTTCGATGTGCTCGCCGCCACGCGCGACTGCTTGAACGGTCTCGCCGTGGGTGATGCCTTCGGCGCCCAGTTCTTCGTGCCCGACAACCTTCCGGCGCTGCGCGAGCGGCGGCTGCCCCCGGCGCCGGGCCCTGGCCGACGACACGGAAATGGCCTGCTCCATCGCGCGTGTCCCGCGCACGGCGGGCTTCGACCAGGACGCGCTGGCCCGGTCCTTCGCCGAGCACCACGACTTCGACCGGGGCTACGGCCCGTCGATGAATCGGCTGCTGCGCCTGGTCCGGCAGGGCGAGCCCTGGCGCGACCTGGCTGCCGGGCTCTTCGAGGGACAGGGTTCCTGGGGCAACGGGGCCGCGATGCGGGTGGCCCCGCTGGGGGTCCGGTTCGCCGCGGACCTGCCCGTGGCGGCGGAGCAGGCGGCCCGTTCGGCCGAGGTGACGCACACGCACCCGGAGGCCGCGGCGGGCGCGATCGCCGTGGCGGTGGCAGCCGGCTTCGCCGCCCGCGGGCGCGCCGAGGCGGTCACCGGGGCCGGGCTGCTGGATGTCGTCCTGGACCTCACGCCCGCGAGCAAGGTGCGCGCCGGGGTGGAGCAGGCGCGCCTGCTCCTCGACCAGCCCCATGTCGAACTCGCCGCGCACACGCTCGGCAACGGCCGACTGGTCAGCGCCGTGGACACCGTCCCGTTCACCCTGTGGTGCGCGGCCCGGCATCTCGACGACTACCCGGCCGCCCTCTGGGCCTGCGCCGCTGCCGGTGGGGACGTGGACACCACGTGCGCGATCGTCGGCGGGATCGTCGCCGCCCACGTCGGCACCGCGGGCATTCCCGCCGCCTGGCGGCAGCGGGTCGAGCCCCTGCCGCCCTGGTTCTTCGGCCATGCGGCGGCCTCCTGGTCCGCCCTGGCCCGCACGCTGCCCGGCGAACGTCACCCCTGTGTGTGCTGCGGACGCCTCGTCCACGACCGGCCGCCCGGGTCCCACGACATCTGCCCGCTCTGTTTCTGGGAGGACGACGCCGTCCAACTGCGCCTGCCGGCCGCCGCCTACGGGCCCAACCGGATCTCCCTGGTCGACGCCCAGGTGAACGCACGCGACATCGGCGCATGCACACAGCGCGACCTTAGCTTCGTCCGGCCGCCGCAGCCCGACGAACCCGTCGACCCCGACTGGCGGCCGATCGACCCCCTGCGCGACCGGTTCGAGGACCCGGACGGGGAGACGGACGCGCGGCTGCCGTGGCCCACCGACCACACCACCCTCTACTGGTGGCGGCCCACCTTCTGGAATCCCTGCGGCCGCTGACGTCACGACCCCTGCGGCCGCTGACGTGCCGGCCCCCCCCCGCGGCCGTACCGACGTCACTCCGTCGGCCGGGCGCGCCCTTGCTCGCCCAGCGTCCCCGCGATCGACGTGATCGCTGCCGGGCCCACCCGGCAGCATCCGCCGATCAGGCGTGCTCCCGCCCGCCGCCAGCCGGTGACCTGCTCGGCGGTGAACGTGGAGCGGCCGCTCCAGGCGCGGGCGCCGGCGTCCCAGGTCTCGCCGCTGTTCGGGTAGACCACCACGGGCTTGCCGGTCACGCGCGCGGCCGTCTCGACCGCGCCGTCCACGTCCTCGGGGGCGCAGCAGTTCACGCCCACCGCGATCACCTCGTCCGCTTCGGCGGCCGGGGCGAACGCCTCCTCCAGGGACTGGCCGGCCCGGGTGCGGTCACCGGAGACGGAGTACGACAGCCACGCCGGCACGCCGAGACCGCGTACCGCCCGCAGCAGGGCCTCGGCCTCGTCCGCGTCCGGCACCGTCTCCAGCGCCAGGACGTCGGGTCCCGCCGCGGCGAGCACCTCCAGGCGCGGCCGGTGGAAGGCCTCCAGCTCGGCGACCGTGAGCCCGTACCGGCCCCGGTACTCGGAGCCGTCCGCGAGCATCGCCCCGTACGGGCCGACCGACGCCGCCACCCACAGCGGTCGCGTGACGCCGTCGGCGCGGGCCCGCACCGCCGCCTCGCGCGCCAACCCGACGCTGAGGCCGAGGAGTTCGGCCGCGCGCTCTTCCGGAATGCCGCGCTTGGCGAAGCCCTCGAAGGTGGCCTGGTAGCTGGAGGTGATCGCCACGTCCGCGCCCGCCTCGAAGTAGGCGAGGTGCGCCTCGGTGATCGCCTCGGGCCGCTCGGCGAGCAGCCGTGCCGACCACAGCTCGTCGCTCAGGTCGTGCCCGGCCGACTCCAGCTGGTTGGACAGGCCGCCGTCGAGCACGACAGGGGCGGCGGCGAGGGCTTCGGCGAGGGTGGTGCTCCTGGTCATACGGACGACGGTAGTCGAGCCGCCGCGACAATCCACACCGCGTTGTGTTCAGTGAATGAACAGATTGACCACGATGTGGGATGCGGGGGAGGCGATCCCTCCTCTCGGCCGCGGCCCAGCCGTACTGGCTCGCCAAGGGCACCCGCGAGCGAGCTCGCGGAGCGGGGTGTGACCGTCGCCCACCCCCGGCTCAACGGGAGGCCGCGTGCCGCCGTCCACCGCGCCGCCGCGACCGATTCCGCCGGACCACCGGCACGGCGAGCGTGGCCGCCGGCGGCGCGAGCAACAGGGGCCACCACGCGCGGGCGCCCTCGTTCTCGCCGACGGCGGCGGTGCTCTTCACGGAGGGGGCGGCGGACGCCGACGGTGCCGCGCCCCGCCGCTTCTTCGTCATGGTCTTCAGGACCACGTCATTGCCGTCGCCCCCGCGATAGCCGATCCGGGTCCCGGCCGGCACGGTCACCACCGCGTCGCCGGTGAGCGTCACGTCCCGGCCCGTCTTCTGGAAATGGCTGCGCACATCACCGGAGACGGGCCGGGCGGCCGCCGATAGCAGAAAATCGCGGTGGTCTCGTCCGACAGGAAATTCGCGGTGGCCTCGTCGTCCGCGCCGCGACTCGGAGAAGCGGGGCGCCCCGGCCGACCGCCCGGGGCGCCCGTACCGTCCCGTCCACCCCGTTGACCTCACCGCAGTCCGCGCTTACCTTTTCGGCGGTCACGACGTTCGCAATCGCAGATAAGGTTCGACATACCGGACGGACGGTCACTGCATGAGCCGCACGAGCCGCATGAGCCGCACAAGCCGCCTGAGTCACACGAGCCGCAGTGGGCAACTCCCCGACCCCCACGACCCCCGCGAACCCCTCACCCGCACCGCCGTAAGGAGAGCCCCTGGGTTGAGACGTGTGTACGTGATCCTCTTCGCCCTGTGTCTCGCGTTCGCCGGCGCCCTCACGACCGCGGGCCCGGCCCGGGCGGCGGCCCAGACCCTCACCAACGGCACCCAGTTCACCGACACTTCGGGCAACGGCGTGCACGCGCACGGCGGCGGGGTCATCAAGGTCGGCGGCTACTACTACTGGTTCGGCGAGGACCGCAACGCCGACAACACCTTCAAGTACGTCGACGCCTACCGCTCCACCGACCTGAAGAACTGGGAGTTCCGCAGCCACGTCCTGACCCAGGCCGGCGCGAGTGAGCTGGCGAGCGCCAACATCGAGCGTCCGAAGGTCATGTACAACGCGTCCACCGGCAAGTTCGTGATGTGGATGCACAAGGAGAACGGCACCGACTACAGCGAGGCACGCGCCGCGGTCGCGGTGTCGGACACGGTCGACGGCACCTACACCTGGCAGGGCAGCTTCCAGCCGCTCGGCCAGTACATGTCCCGCGACATCACGGTCTTCGTCGACACCGACGGCACCGGTTACATGGTGTCCGCCGCCCGTGAGAACTACGACCTCCAGATCTACCGGCTCACCGCCGACTACACCGGCATCGACAGCCTCGTCGCCGACCCCTGGCACGGCGGACACCGCGAGGCACCCGCCCTCTTCAAGCGGGGCGGCGTCTACTTCATGCTGACGTCGGGCGCCACGGGCTGGAACCCCAACCAGCAGCAGTACGCGACCGCCACCTCCCTGGCCGGCCCCTGGACCGCGATGACGAACGTCGGCGACTCGACGGCGTACGGCTCGCAGACCGCGTACGTCCTTCCCGTGCAGGGCACTTCGGGCACCTCGTACCTCTACCTGGGCGACCGCTGGGGCAACTCCTTCGGGGGCAGCGTCAACGACTCCCGTTACGTCTGGCTGCCGTTGACCTTCCCCACCTCGACCAGCCTCAGCATGAGCTGGTACCCGGAGGTAACCGTCGACACGGTCGCCGGCACGATCAGCGGGACGAGCGCCACGTACGAGACGCTGACCGCCCGGCACTCCGCCAAGTGCGCCGACGTCCCCAGTCAGTCACTGCTCACGGGCGTCGCGCTCACCCAGTACACCTGCAACGGCGGCAACAACCAGAAGTTCTGGTTCAAGTCCGTCGCCGGCGGCTACTACGAGCTGATGGGCCGGGGCAGCTCCCTGTGCCTCACCGAGAACGTCACCGCCGTCACCCAGGAGAACTGCACCGCCGCGACCTCCCAGCAGTGGTCGCTCACCACCTCGGGCGGCTACGTCAGCCTCAAGTCCCGCGCGAGCGGCGAATGCCTGGACGTGTCCGGCGCGTCCACCGCCAACTCCGCCGCGCTGATCACGTACACCTGCAACGGAGGCACCAACCAGCAGTGGACGCGTGGCACATGACGGTAGATCAGGTCAGGCGAGGAGGTCGAGCGCGTCGATCGACGTCCCCGCGCTGAGGTAGGCCGTCGTTCCCGAACCGCTCACCACGTCGATCTTCAGCACGTTGTACTGACTGGTGTCCGTGAGCCAGGCGGCGGCCGGGACGCTGTAGGTGAACGTGTAGTTGTTGCCCCGGTACGACCCGACGGTCAGGGAACGGGTGCTCGGCTGGGTGGGCGGCGAGGGGATGGCCGACACCCAGTCGTTCACCGTGACCCGTGGCCGGCCGTTCGCGTACGCCGTCGTCACACCGATCCGCAGGGTGTGCGCGGCGGCGGCCTGCGCGGCGGTCAGCTTGAAGTACACCAGCAGACCGCTGTTGACGTCCTTCCAGATGTACGCCGGGAAGGACGAGGTCTCGCCGCCGCTGCCGATCACCACGTTGCCGGTCCAGGCGGCGGCCCGGGGATCGGAGGGGTGCGCGTACGTCATCAGCGCCGCGTTCTTGAACCCGCTCGGCGTGCCGTCCCAGGTGCCGATCCGCCAGATCGCGCTCGCGTTGCCCGGGTCGTTCGACGAGGGGATCGTGATCGTGTTGAGGGTGGTCGTGGCGCCCGCGGTCACCGTCACCGAGGCGCTGTGGACGGAGAGTTCACCCTTGAAGACGGTCAGCGTGTACGTCCCCGGCAGGACCCCCGCGATCGAGAAGTAGCCGTCGGAGGATCTCGCCGAACCCCAATACTGGGCGGCGGAGTTGGCGAGCCCGACCGTGTACGCGTACGCCGTGTTCCGGCCCGAGATGCCGACGCCCGCGACCTTGCCGCGGCCCCCGGCGGCGACGTACCCGAAGATGCCGAGCGAGTCCGCCCACGAGGTCGTGAGGTTTCCGGGGTACAGCGACGACGAGGGGGCGCCGCCGTCCGTGAACGCGATGACGTACGGGCCCTGGAGCCCGAACCGCTGCGCCTCCGTCTGGTTCTCGCCGTAGTAGAGGATCTCGTACAGGCCGCCGCCGTCCGCGCTCTGGTGCCGCAGCAGGGAGCGGTAGAAGGGGCCGCCGGAGGCCTTCTCGTGGTTGCTGCGCACCATCCATAAGCCGACGGCGCCGGTGCTCCAGCCGATGTAGTCGTAGTCGACGACGCGGAGCTTCGAGTAGTGCTTCGAACGGGTCTGGCCGTCCGCCTTCGCGAACACGTCCGCGGCTTCGACGGTGGTCGGCGCGTACGTGTAGGAATCGGGCTCGTCGTTGAGGAACAGACCCGCCTTGACGCGCACGATGTAGCGGGTCGCGCTGACCGACGTGTCCGCCTTGTTGGTCCACACGTAGACGTTGTTCTCGCCGCTGCGGGCCGCGTAGTAGTGCTTGAGCGTCCCGTACGTGACGCTGACCAGGATCGTCGAACCGGACTGCGCGATCGTCACGGCGGAGGTGCCGAGGCCGGACTCGACGTGCGAGTTCTTGCCGCCGTAGCCCTGGTACTCGGTGCCGCGGTAGACGAGCGAGGTCAGGTCGCCGTTGGTCTTGCTGACCTTGAAGACGAGGTTCGCGCCGGTGTCGACGACGTAGTTCGAGCCGTCGTCCGTGTAGCCGAAGCCCGCGGCGGACGCGGGGGGCGCGAGCGGTCCGGCGAGGGCCGCCGTGCCGGCGGCGGCCGCGCCGCCGAGTACGAAGGTGCGGCGGCGGACCGGCCTGTTGGGGGAACCGGACATGCGGGGGTGCCTCCTTCGGGAGGTGTGGGGGTGCGGGTGTCTGGCAGGGTGGCAGTTGAATCGATTTCGCGAAAGGCCTTTCACGCGCGGGGAGTTGACGGTGATGTGAAATTGAGCCCTCTACTAGAAAGCGCTTGCCGCTAGCGGTACGGTCCAGCCGTCAGGTCTGTCGTCCTGTCGGAGGAGCCGCAATGAGACGTTTCACCACCGCCGTGCCGGCGGTGCTGGCCGCCGTCACCGCCCTGTCGGCGGTGCCGGCCCAGGCGCAGGCGCACGAGGGGCGGCGCGCCCCGGGCCTGGAGAACTGCACCGCCAGCGCCTGTCACTTCGACGTCGCGCCCGGGACGTACGACGTCCGCGTGCTGCTCGGCGGCGACGCGGCGGCCGGTACGAGCATCAGCGGTGAGGCGCGGCGCTCCCTGCTGCCCGAGACGGCCACGGAGGCGGGCGAGCGCGTGGCCCGCGGCTTCACGGTGAACGTCCGCACGCCGGAGGGCGAGCCCACCGGCGCCGACGGCACGCCCGGCCTCGACCTGGTGCTCGGCGGCGCGGCCCCCGCCCTGGCCGGTATCAGCGTCACGCCCGCGCGGCACCCGCGGCAGATCTTCCTGGTCGGCGACTCCACGGTCTGCGACCAGCCCGGCGACCCCTACTCCGGCTGGGGGCAACAGCTGCCGCAGTACCTCCGCAAGGGGCTGTCCGTCGCCAACTACGCGGACTCCGGCGAGAGTACGGTCACCTACCTCGCCGACCCCGCGCTCTTCCCGACCGTCCAGCCGCTCATCCGCAGGCACGACCTGGTCCTCATCCAGCTCGCCCACAACGACAAGACGACGGACGAGGCGACGTACCGCGCGAACCTCGAGACGCTCGTCGCGGGCGTCCGCGCGAAGGGCGGCGATCCGGTCCTGGTCACGCCCATCGTGCGCCGCTGGTTCAACGCCGACGGCACCCTGAACAACAACACCGCGCTGCTGGTCAACGGCCTCGGTGTGGACCACCCGGCGGTCATCCGCTCGGTCGCGGCGGCCGAGGACGTGCCCCTGATCGACCTGACGGCGAAGACCAAGGCACTCGTGGAATCCCTGGGTGTGGAAAGATCAAAATCGATCTATCTCTACAACGAGAAGCGGGACAACACGCATACTTCAGTGCAGGGGGCGACCCTGTACGCGGGTCTGGTGCGCGACGAGTTGGTGGCGCAGCATCTGATCCCGGAGAAGCAGGCGAGGTAGCCCCCTCGGAGGCAGCCCTCCGCCCGAACCCCTGGGGCGTCCCGACCGGAACCGGGGCGCCCCAGGCTCCTTTCGCAGCCGAGCGACGCGAGACAGGAAGCCATGCAGCCGTTCAGGTCGCCCGCCACGCCGCCCGAGGACCGCACCCTCAGCCCGTACACCGGCCACACCCGCGCCCACTGGGAGGCGACCGCCGACGCGCTGCTCGCCGCCGTGGCCCCGTACGCGACCGAGGACCAGGCGCTCTACCACCTGCCCGGCGACCGCCCGAGCTGGTCCGGCAGGCTCTCCGACGGCCTGGAGGGCTACGCTCGTACGCTGCTGCTGGCCGCCTTCCGCCGGGACGAGAAGGCCCTGGAGCGGTACGCGGACGGACTCGCGGCCGGCGTCTCGGGCGTCTGGCCGCGCATCGAGCACCGCGGCCAGCCCCTCGTCGAGGCGGCGTCCGTCGCCCTCGCCCTGCGCCTGACCCGGCCCCTGCTCTGGGACCGCCTCTCCGACGGGGTGCGACAGCGCGCGGCGGCCTGGCTCGGCGACGCGCTGACCGCCGAACCCTGGCCCTGCAACTGGGAGTTGTTCCCGGTGACGGTCGGCGGCTTCCTCCAGGAGATCGGGTACGAGCCGGACGACGCACGGGAGGCCGTCGACCGGGGTCTGGAGCGCATCGAGCAGTGGTACGTCGGGGACGGCTGGTACACCGACGGCGACGGCCGGGCCTTCGACTACTACAACGGCTGGGCCATGCACCTGTACCCCGTCCTGCACGCGTGGCTGGCCGACGACGCGCGGCTGCTGGACCTGTACGGCGGCCGGCTCTCGGCCCATCTCACCGACTACGCACGCCTGTTCGGCGCGGACGGAGCCCCCCTGCACCAGGGCCGGTCCCTGACGTACCGCTTCGCCACGACGGCCCCGCTGTGGCTGGGCGCGCTGACCGGCCGTACGCCCCTGCCGCCCGGCGAGACGCGCAGGCTGGCATCCGGCGCGCTGCGGTACTTCCTCGACCGGGGCGCGGTGGACGACCGGGGCCTGCTGACCCTGGGCTGGCACGGCCCCGACTCGGCTGTCTTGCAGGGCTATTCGGGCCCGGCGTCCCCGTACTGGGCGAGCAAGGCGTTCCTGGGCCTGCTGCTCCCCGCCGACCACGAGGTGTGGACGGCACCGGAGGAACCGGGTCCGGCGGAACGCGCCGACGCCGTCACGCCGATCGCCGCCCCCAACTGGCTGCTCCAGTGCACGCGTTCGGACGGGGTGGTGCGCCTCCACAACCACGGCAGCGAGGACGTCCGCTACGACCCCCACTACTCCCGGCTCGCGTACTCGACGGTGACGGTTCCTTCGCCGGCGTACGACAACACCGTGACCGTGGGCGGCGATCCGAGCCGTACGTCGATCGAGCCGCTCGGCGTGGGCGAGGGCTGGGCGGCCTCCCGCCACACGGCCGGCGAGGGTGTCCGGGTCACGAGTCTGGTCGTGGCCCGTGGTGCGGTGGAGGTGCGCGCCCACCTGGTGGCGGGCGCCGCGCCCGGGACGCCGGTGCGGGTCACGGGCTGGACGCCGGCGCAGGGCCTCGGCGCCGAACTCCTGCCCGGCCACAACCTCTCCGGGGACCTCACGGGCGTGACGGCGGACGGACCGACACTGTTCACGGCCCTGGCCCGTCTCACGGCGGAACAGGACCCCGTGCCCCTCGCCGAGGCGGTGTCCGTGCGGGTGGCGGACCCGGGAGAGATCCGGGTGAGCTGGACGGACGGCCCGGAGGTACGGATCCGGCTGGGCGACGGCGAGGTGGCCGTGTCAGCCGGGCAGTGAGGCGAGCCAGTCCGTCAGCAGCCGGTTGGTGTCCTGCGGGCGTTCCTGCTGGAGCCAGTGGCCGCAGCCGTCGAGGATGTGCGAGGAGACCAGGCCGGGCAGCGTGACCGGGTAGGCCTCGATCGCATCGGCAAGCCACTGGGTGGAGGCGTCCAGACCACCGCCGATGAAGAGGGACGGCTGACGGACGGGAGCCCCGTCGAAGGGAGCGAGGTCCTCCCAGTCCCGGTCCATGGCGCGGTAGCGGTTCAACGCCCCGCTCAGGCCGGTCCGTTCGAACTCGCCGGCGTAGACGTCGAGGTCGGCCTCGCTCAGCCAGGCGGGCAGCCGGCCGGCGGGGAACCGCTCGCGCAGCGTTCCGCCACGGCGTACGAAGTGCGGATCCGGCGCGTCGGGCGCGGGCATGGTGTCCGCCGACAGGGCGGCGTAGAAGCCCGCGAGCCAGCCGCGGACGTCCGGTTCGATCTCGGCCTCCGCCCGGCCGGGCTCCTGGAAGTAGGAGACGTAGAACTCCTCGTCCCCGCCCATCCCCGCGAAGATCTCGCTGGGCCGGGGGCCGCCGCGCGGGGTGTAGGGCACGCTCAGCAGCCCCACCGCGCGGAACACGTCGGGCCGTACCAGGGCCGAGGTGGCGGCGATGTTCGACCCCCAGTCGTGGCCGACGATCACGGCGGTCCGCTCACCGAGGGCGTGCACCACGGCCACGTTGTCCTCGACCAGGTCGAGCATCCGGTACGCGTGCACCGCGTTTGGCCGGGAGGAGCGGCCGTAGCCGCGCACGTCGACGGCGACCGCGCGGTAGCCGGCCGCCGCCAACGCGGGCAGTTGGTGCCGCCAGGAGTACCAGGACTCCGGGAAGCCGTGCACCAGCAGGACCAGCGGCCCGGTGCCCTGCTCCACGAGGTGGATCCGTCCCGCGGGTGAGGACACCAGACGGTGGGTGAGCGCTGTGGTCCGCGGGGTCTGCGGCATGGATCCTCCCGGTCGTTCGGCAATCAGCTACGACCGAGATCATGCGTCGGGCGACGCGGCGGACACGAGAGGTGTTGCCACTTCGGCAAAAAGCGGCGCCGCGGGGCTACGCCGTCGGCGTGAGGCGCCCGATCCCCAGCGTCGTCGTGGCCGGCGAGGCGCCGGTAAGCGCGCGCCGGCGTAGGACGGGGTGACGGGCGCGCACGCCGCGGGGATGGTTCGGCGGGCGCCGAAGCGTTCCGCGTCTAGCGTTCCGGTATGAACGATTCCGCGCAGGAACGCCTGAGGGAAACCGGCACCGAAAACCCGGCCGCGGCCGTCGTCGCCATGGTGGACCACGTCCTCGACCTCGCCGCGACCTGGACCGCCTGGGACGGGAAGCCCGCCCACGTCGACGACCGCGTCTACACCCCGCACAAGGCGATCCGCCGCGTCACCGACCTTCCCCAAGCTCTCAACTCCGTTCGAGCAGGGGATACCCCGATCCTCGACCACCTGGCCGAGCTGGAGGCCCGGCTCGTGGGCGAGGAGCCGCAGCCCGACCACTGGCACGCGTCGGCGAGCACGACGGAGGCGGATCTCGCGCCGTTCACGCCCGAGGATCTCGACGAGGCACGCAGCCGACTCACGCGGCTCGCCCGGATCTGGGCGAACCGGCTCGGCACACTGACCGAAGGGCAGCTCGACGACTCTCCGGCGCAGGGCTGGAGCTTCCGCCGACTGGCCGAGCACCTCGAGGAATCGACGTACTACGCCGACGCCGTGGGCAGGTCGGCGTGACCCGGCAGGCGGACGTGACCTCGTTCTCCGCACTCCATCACGCCGACGCGCCCCTGCTGCTCCCCAACGCCTGGGACCACGCCTCGGCGGCGGCCCTCGCGGCCCAGGGTTTCGAGGCGGTCGGTACCACCAGCCTCGGCGTCGCCGCGGCGGCCGGTCTGCCGGACGGCACGGCGGCGACCCGGGAAGAGACGGTACGGCTCGCCCGGCAGCTCGGCGGGGGCACCTTCCTGCTCTCGGTCGACGCCGAGGACGGGTTCGGCCACGACCCGGACGGCGTGGCCGAGTTGGCGCGCGAGCTGGCGGCGGCCGGGGCCGTCGGCATCAATCTGGAGGACGGCCTCGCGTCCGCGAAGCTGCACGCGGCGAAGATCGCCGCGGTCAAGGCCGCCGTACCGGACCTCTTCGTGAACGCCCGCACCGACACGTACTGGCTCGGCGACGGCGGCCACGCCGAGACCTGCCGCCGCCTCGACGCCTACCGACAGGCCGGCGCGGACGGCGTGTTCGTCCCCGGGCTGAGCGACCCGACCCGCATCACCGCCCTGGTGAAGACCCTCGACGTGCCGCTCAACATCCTCTACTCACCCCTGGGCCCCACCGTCGCCCAACTCGGGGACCTCGGCGTACGAAGGGTGAGCCTCGGCTCCCTGCTGTACCGGCGGGCGCTGGGCGCGGCCCTTGACGCCGCCGCGGACATTCGGGCGGGACGACCGCCGCGGGGCGTCGCGCCGACGTACACCGAGATTCAGGCGCTCAGCGCGGAAGGCCCGGACGCCTAGCCTGATACGGTTGAAGCTTTCGTGGGTATCAGACCCTTTGGACTCATCACCGGCGAGGGACCGAGGAACCATGGACATGGACATCCCCGGCGACAAACGACTGGCGGCCGCCGTCGTGATGGATGACGAGGGGCGCGTGCTCCTGGTGCGCCGCAGTGAGAGGGAACGGTTCCTGCCCCGCGTGTGGGGCGTCCCGTGCGGGAAGCTCGAACCGGACGAAAGTCCCCGGGACGGCGCCCTGCGTGAGCTGAAGGAAGAGACCGGACTCCGCGGCGAGGTGGTCCGCAAGGTCGGCGAGTCGTCCTTCGTCAGCGACTATCGGGGGCACGAGACCAAGAACTGGCAGGACAACTTCCTGGTCCGGCCGCTGTCCACGGACATCACGCTCCCCGCGCCCGACCAGGCGTACGCGTGGCTGACACCGTCGGAGCTGTCGAGCGTCGACATCGACGAGTACAACCTGGACATCGTGCGCCAGGCCCTCACGAACTCCTGAGCAGCTCCGCCAGGCCGCCCAGTTCCGCCAGGTAGCCCGCCACGTCGAGCGGCACCTTCGGGACCGTTCCCGGATGGGGGCCGGCCGCCGTGAACACATCGGTGTGGCGCCGCCGTTCACTCCCCGTCTCCAGGAAGAGCGTCACCGTCGGTACGTCCGTGTCGCACCAGGCGCGGTGCAGGGTGTGCGCGGGCAGGGCGTAGGCGCTGCCCGCCGTGTACTGACCCACGTGTGTCATCCGCAGCCGGGCCGGGCCCGCGGGCTCCAGCAGCCAGTCGGCCGACCGGTCCGCCAGGGACTCCCTGTAGCGGGCCGCCGCCATCCCGCCGCCGCCGCGAGGCTCGCCCTTCCCGTTCCGCTCGTCCTGCCCGTTCCGCTCGTCCTGCTCGTACAACTCCATGGTCAGCCGGCCCCGGACCACGTAGGACGCCAGCGGGGAGCGGTGGTTGTGGATGTCCTCCTTGCCGATCGCACCCGCGCCGGGGTGCCACAGATGGGCGCGCAGCATGTGCCGTGGACCGCCGTCGATCAGCAGGAGCTTGTCGAAGCCGAGAACGTGCCGGTACGACAGCCGGGCGCAGCCCTCGGGGTCCCCCTCGCCGCAGGCCAGTTCGGAGATCAGCTCCAACAGTCGCTCCGTCGAGCCCAGTTCGGCGACGACGGTACGGGCGGCCGCCACCAGCTCGTGCTCGGGCCGTTCGCCGTCCAGCGCCTGCGCGAGCCGCCGCCGCGCCGCCAGGACCTGCCGACCACCCATGCACTCACCCTCCAACAACCCGTTGACGCCACCGACTTCAGCTTCCAGGCTGATACATCCATACGGCATGCGCCCGCAGCGCCGAAAGGCCTTGATAGGTCATCCACATGGGCCGGCGCAGCTCGCTGCTGTCGTCGCGCACCCAGGCCCAGATGCCGTCGGTCTGTCCCGCCCACACGGCTGTGACCGCGCCGTCCAGCCGCTCCCGCCACGCCTCCTCGATCCCGTCCTCGCGGGCGAGCTCGCGCGCGCCCGGGGTGAGCAGGGCGCGCACGATCCAGGAGGCGGTGAAGTGCCGTACGTTCAGCACCTCGTGGCGCGAGGGGTCGTCTGCGCGCGGGCGCCGTACCTCCTCCCGGAGGTTCTCCAGGTCCAGGCAGGTGTCGTGCGGCTCGTCCGCGCAGGCCAGCAGCCAGCGCACGCCGTCCTCGCGGGCCGCGCGCGCGTTCGCGCTCTCGCCCAGCACACGGGCGGCGCGGTCGAGGGCGACCACGGCCTGCGCGGTGTGCAGCGACGACGGCCGACCGTGCACCGGCACCAGGCGGTGGCTCCAGCAGCGGCGGTGGTCGCGCTGCGGGTCGGTGATCGCACCGCCGACGAGGGCCTCGCGCAGCAGGGGGAGGGCGGCGGAGCGGGGCGCCGCGCGCAGCAGTCCGCGCAGCACGGTCGTCACCACATGGGTCAACTCGCGTCCCGTACGGTCGAGTTCGGGCGTGAACCCGGCCTCGCACAACGCCACCTCGGCCGCCAGCCGGTCCCGCGGGGCGCCGGCCCGGGCCAGCGCGCCCAGCACCAGGGCGGTGACCTCCGGCCGGGCCGCGGTCCCCTGGGACCGCGCCGACCAGCCGCCGTCCGGCAACCGCAGCCGCCACAGGGTGTCGACCAGGTCGCCGGTGCTGAGCCGCCCGTCGGGCACGCCCAGGTCGAGCATGATGTGCAGCCCGTAGGCGGTGCCGACCGGGGTCGGGCGCACGGGCGTGGCCTCGCCGAGGGAGTGGGACCAGCCGGTGAGCTGCCCGCGCACCGGGTCGTCGACCACGGTGACCTGATCGGCGAGGGTGTCGTAGGCGCCCGTGAAGATCTGGGGGAGCGGGCCGGGCGCGGTGGTGGACGGGATCGGCGCGGGGCCGGGGGCCGACGCGGTGGCCCGGGCCCGGACCAGCGCCGCCGCCAGCCAGGCCGCGGCGGCCGTGCCGAGCCCGCTGACGCCGGCGATCACATACTTGGCGGGGGTGCCGGTGACGCTGTCGGGCAGCACTCCGAACAGGAACTGGAACACTCCGTACCCGGCGGCCGCGCAGCCGAGGCCACCGAGCCAGCCCACGAACCTCGAGGGTCGCGAACCGCCGGGCGTGACCGGCGCCGGGTCGGACCTCGACGGTCCGCGTCTCAGCTGTTGTTGAGACAAGGCGCGCTCCCTCCCCCAGGGCGGCACGTGCTACCGGCGAAGCTTTCAGTCTAAGTGGTCAGCGGTACGCCTGGGGCACCGGCCGGAAGCAGTGTCTCCGCGAGCTGGTCCGCGAACTCCACGGGGTGTTCGACCGCCCCGACGTGACCGCCGGGGAACTCGACGAAACCGCTGCCGCTCAGCTCGGCGGCCAAGGAGGCCGTGCGGTGCAGCAATTGGCCGCGCGAGTCGGCGCCGGCGCCGAGGGTGAGGCGCGGGGACAGGGCGGTGAGTGCGGTCACGTCGGGCTCGTAGGCGGTGAACTGACGCAGGACGCGCGTGAGGAAGAGCGGCATGGGGTGGGACAACTCGTCGGCGGGGGAGGGGGGTTGGGCGGCGCCGCCGGGCGGTTCGCCGGGAGTCGTTCCCGTCAGCCCGGCGCCCAGTCGGGCCGCGGCCGCCTCCAGGCCCGCCGCCCGGTAGACCTCGTACACCTCCGCGAACATCGCCCGTTGCGCGGCCGCGTCGTCGAGCACCGCCACCACCGGCGGCTCGTGCGCGACCACGTGCCGCAGCCGCCGCGGGTGGCGGGCGAGCAGGTCCAGTGCGGCGATGGCGCCCGAGCTGCTGCCGAAGACGTACGCCGACTCGCCGTCCGGCAGGACCGCGTCGAGCACCCGGCGCGCGCCCTCGCTCCACGCCTGGGCCCGCTGGTCCTCGACGGGTTCGCCGAGCCGTCCGTGCGCGAGGCCGAGCGGGTCGTACGTGACGACGGTGAACCGCGTGGCGAGGCGCTCCGTCATCCCGTCGAGCCCCATCGGATGCCCGGCCCCGCCGGGGACGACGAGCAGCACGGGCCCGCCGCCGCACACCTCGTAGTACAGGTCAGTCACGGTCCCTCTCCTGTTCGGGCCAGTGTTCGAGGAGTGCGTGGAGGGCGTCGATGGTCCGCTGCCAGGACGCCAGTACGTCACGGGGCGCACCGAATCCGCCGGCCGCCTCCAGGGCGCAGTAGCCGTGGAAGGTGCTGCGCAGCAGTCGTACGGCGTCGGTCAGGTCGGGCTCTTCGAGGCCGTAGGCGCGCAGCATGCCGTAGGTGATCTCGGCGGTCCGGTGGAAGGCGCGGGAGGAGGCGACGAGGGTCTGGTCGATCCGGATCTGGGTCGCCGCGTACCGTCCCGGCCGTTCCAGGGCGTACTCCCGGTAGGCGTCGGCGAAGGCGGCCAGGGCGTCCTTGCCCGAGCGGCCGGCCACCGCGGCGGCGATCCGGTCGATCATCTCCTCGCCGGCCAGCAGGGCGACCCGTGTGCGCAGATCCTGCACGTTCTTGACGTGCGAGTACAGGCTCGCGTCCTTCACCCCGAACTGCCGTGCCAGCGCGGACACGGTGACGTTCTCGAAGCCGACCTCGTCCGCGAGGTCGGCCGCGGCCTCCACGACTCGATCGACCGTCAGCCCGACACGAGCCATGAGCCACCACCTCCACCTGATTCAGCCATCAAGGCCCTCAGCCCCCTAGTCACCCAACAGCCTAGGGCCTCTAGGTAGCTGCCTAATATACCCAGACGCGCGGCGGAACATCGTGCGCCGCGACATCGAGCCGTCGGACCTGATGCGACGGCGGCGGCCGGACCGATCAGGATTCGAGAAGCGCGGGCCCCCTGGCCGCGGCTAGCGTGAGCGCCGTGCGCAGCAGAACCGGACGTACGCTCGAGGCCGGTCGGATCGAGCGAGGCGGCGCCGACGGAGACCGCGAAGGCGGGCCCGCCCAACAGATGGAGACACGATGAGCATGGCCACGAGGACGGACACGCAGGCGCCCGTGCTGCACGTCGCCGACAGCCACGATCTGATCCGCGTGCACGGAGCGCGCGTGAACAACCTCAAGGACGTCAGCATCGAGATCCCGAAGCGCCGGCTGACGGTGTTCACCGGTGTCTCCGGCTCGGGCAAGAGCTCGCTGGTGTTCGGCACGATCGCCGCGGAGTCGCAGCGGCTGATCAACGAGACCTACAGTGCCTTCGTGCAGGGCTTCATGCCGACGCTGGCGCGGCCCGAGGTCGACGTGCTCGAGGGGCTGACGACCGCGATCCTCGTCGACCAGCAGCGGATGGGAGCCGACCCCCGCTCCACGGTCGGCACCGCCACCGACACCAACGCGATGCTGCGCATCCTCTTCAGCCGGCTCGGGCAGCCGCACGTCGGCCCGCCCAGCGCGTACGCCTTCAACGTCCCCTCGGTCCGCGCGAGCGGCGCGATCACCGTCGAGCGCGGTGCCAAGAAGGCGGTGAAGGCCACCTTCAACCGCACCGGCGGCATGTGTCCGCGCTGCGAAGGCCGGGGCACGGTCTCCGACATCGACCTCACCCAGCTCTACGACGACTCCAAGTCGCTCAACGAGGGCGCGCTCACGATCCCCGGCTACAGCATGGACGGCTGGTACGGCCGCATCTTCGGCGGCTGCGGCTTCTTCGACCCGGACAAGCCGATCCGCAAGTTCACCAAGAAGGAACTGCACGACCTCCTCCACAAGGAGCCGACCAAGATCAAGGTCGATGGCATCAACCTGACGTACGAGGGTCTGATCCCGAAGATCCAGAAGTCGATGCTGTCCAAGGACATCGACGCGCTGCAACCGCACGTCCGCGCGTTCGTGGAGCGCGCGATGACGTTCACCGTCTGCCCCGAGTGCGACGGCACCCGGCTCAGCGAGGGGGCCCGGTCGTCGAAGATCGAGGGGCTCAGCATCGCCGACGCCTGCGCGACGCAGATCAGCGACCTGGCCGACTGGGCCCGCGGCCTCGACGAGCCGTCGGTTGCGCCGCTGCTCGGCGCGCTGCTGGGGACCCTCGACTCGTTCGTGGAGATCGGCCTCGGCTACCTCTCGCTCGACCGGCCGGCGGGCACGCTGTCGGGCGGCGAGGCGCAGCGCGTCAAGATGATCCGCCACCTCGGCTCCTCGCTCACCGACACGACCTACGTCTTCGACGAGCCCACCGCGGGCCTGCACCCCCACGACATCCAGCGGATGAACGACCTGCTGCTGCGGCTGCGGGACAAGGGCAACACGGTGCTCGTCGTGGAGCACAAGCCGGAGACGATCGCGATCGCCGACCACGTCGTCGACCTCGGCCCAGGCGCCGGCACGGCGGGCGGCACCGTCTGCTTCGAGGGCACCGTCGAGGGGCTGCGGGCCGGCGGGACCGTCACCGGCCGCCACTTCGACGACCGGGCCGCCGTCAAGGAGACGGTACGCAAGCCCACCGGCGCGCTGGAGATCCGCGGCGCGACGGCGAACAACCTGAAGGGTGTCGACGTCGACATCCCGCTCGGCGTGCTCGCCGTCGTCACCGGCGTCGCCGGCTCCGGCAAGAGCTCGCTCGTGCATGGGTCGATCCCGGCCGGCGAGGGCGTGGTGTCGGTCGACCAGAGCGCGATCCGCGGCTCCAGGCGGAGCAACCCGGCGACGTACACCGGACTGCTCGACCCGATCCGCAAGGCGTTCGCGAAGGCCAACGGCGTGAAGCCGGCGCTGTTCAGCGCCAACTCCGAGGGCGCCTGCCCCACCTGCAACGGCGCGGGCGTCATCTACACCGACCTGGCGATGATGGCCGGCGTCGCCAGCACCTGCGAGGAGTGCGAGGGGAAGCGGTTCCAGGCGGCGGTCCTCGACCACCACCTCGGCGGCCGCGACATCAGCGAGGTGCTCGCGATGTCGGTGACCGAGGCCGAGGAGTTCTTCGGCGCCGGCGAGGCGCACACGCCGGCCGCGCACCGCATCCTCGGCCGGCTCGCCGACGTCGGGCTCGGCTACCTCACCATCGGTCAGCCGCTCACCACGCTGTCAGGCGGCGAGCGGCAGCGCCTCAAGCTGGCCACTCACATGGCCGAGAAGGGCGGTGTCTACGTACTCGACGAGCCGACCACCGGCCTGCACCTCGCCGACGTCGAGCAGCTGCTCGGCCTGCTCGACCGGCTCGTCGACTCCGGCAAGTCGGTCATCGTCATCGAGCACCACCAGGCGGTCATGGCGCACGCCGACTGGATCATCGACCTCGGCCCCGGCGCGGGCCACGACGGCGGCCGGATCGTCTTCGAGGGCACACCCGCCGACCTCGTCGCCGCCCGCTCCACCCTCACCGGCGAGCACCTCGCGGCCTACGTCGGCACCTGACCGAGGCCCTGGTCTCGACGCGTCCAGCGCGACCCGGGGCAGGGGCGATCCGACCGGGGACCGTCCCTGCCGGGCCAGGGCGGGACGCGGCTCACGCGGTCGGATCGAGTCCGTTCGACAGCCCGGTGTAGGCGGGCTTCGCCGCGTAGCTCTCGTTGTACGGGAGGGCCGCGCCGTACCCGCTGAACGTCCCCGGGATCCATGAGTACTTGTCGCTGACGCCCCACACGGTGATGCCCGCGCAGCGCGCGACACCCAGGCAGTTCTCGCTGGCCGTCTTGTAGTCGGCGGACTGCTGAGCCAGTTCGTCGGAGGAGGCGGGCAGGGGGATGCGGATGTCGAGTTCGGTGACGGAGACCTCGAGCCCCAGGTCCGAGAAGCGCTTGAGATTGGCCTTCATGGTGGACGGCACCTGCCCGACCACGAAGTGGGACTGGAACCCTATGCCGTGCAACGGCACCCCGTCCGCCAGGAGTTGCTTCGCCAGCGCGTACAGGGCGTCGCTCTTCGCGTTGTCCGCCTCGATGTTGTAGTCGTTGATGTACAGCTTGGCGGCGGGGTCGGCGGCGTGCGCCCACCGCAGCGCGTTCGCGATGTACCCGGTCCCGAGCTTGTCCTGCCACAGCGAACCGCGCATCGAGCCGTCCTCGTTGAACGTCTCGTTGACCACGTCCCAGGCGTACACCTTGCCCTTGTAGCGGCCGACCTCGGTGTCGATGTGGCTCTTGAGGATCGTGTTCAGCTCGGAGGCCGAGAAGTTGCCGTTCTTCAGCCACGACGGCAGCTGTGCGTACCAGGCCAGGGTGTGCCCGCGTACTCCCTGGCCGTGTGCGCTCGCGTGCGCGACGAGCCGGTCGGCGGCGGCCCAGTCGAAGCCGCCCCGGCTGGGCTCCACCGCGTCCCACTTCATCGCGTTCTCGGCGGTGACGGAGTTGAACTCCCGGTCCAGCGCGGTGGTGTACGCCGAGTCGCTCCGCAACGGGCTGTCGCCGACGGCCGCACCGATCCGCACGCCGCGGCCGTCGGCGTAGCCCCGGAGGGTGGTGGCGGCAAAGGCGTCCGGGGTGAGCTGGGGGAGGGCGACGGCGGCGGCGACCAGCGCGCCGACGGCTACGAGGGGGAGGGGACGGGAGGCGCGACGACGGTGGGCGGCTGTTGTGTGGGGCACGGCTGCTCCTGGGAGTGGGGGCGGATGCGGGCGTGGTGCGTCCCCCTTGAGTTGCCGCCGGGCGCGGGCAGGTTGCCGCTCCCGGTGATGGGCGGGGCGCCCGCACCCGCCCCGCCAGGAGCGCCGCGCACAGGCCTGCCGCGATCAGCGTCGCGAGCGCGGTTCAGACATGGACCTCCGAGAAGACGCCTCCGAGAAGACGAAGGAGAACTCCGCCGGGCCCGGACGAAGGTGGTACTGCGGCAGCGCGCCCGGCCCGCACGACTGCGAGCCGATGCCCTGCTGGCCGTGGTCGAGGTTGACCCACACGGTGTCACCGGGCGTCAGGTCCGTGAGGTGCTCGGCCGCGTCCAGCTGCTCGGTCGTCCAGCGGCGTGCCGTGAACCAGAACTCCGGCTCGCCCTCGATCCGCAGCCCGCCGATCTCCGCCCAGCGGACGTCGGCGCGCGCCCCGTTCTCCTGCGGCCGGACGTACGGGGTCTGGAGGTCGTCCACGGCCGACTCCCAACGGCCCAGCATGGACGCCGACCTGGTGTCGGGGTACGCCTCGCCGGGGCCGCCCCCGAACCACCGCACCCGGTCCGCCGCCGAGGACAGCCCGAACCGCACGCCGAGCCTGGGCAGCGGGAGCGTCCAGTCGCCCTCCGGCGCCACGGACACCGTCAGCCTCAGCCGCGTCCCGTCGGACGTCCACCGGTACGCCGTCCGCAGGCCCACCTCCCAGCCCGCGGGCGCCACCCGGGACCGTACGGTCAGGGCGTCGTCGTCCAACTCCACCGCCTCCAGGCGGTGTTGCATCCGGTGCAGGCCCAGCCTGCGCCAGAGCGGGCCGTAGCGCTCGTCCGGCTGCCAGTGCGCGCCGTTGTCGTTGTCGGTCGGGGCGCGCCACACGTCCAGGCGGAGCCCGGTGACGTCGACCCCGCCGATCGTTCGCGGCGCACCCGTGCGGGCGTCGAAGGCGGCCGGGCCGAGGGTGATCCGGCGCTCGCCGGGCACCGGACCGCAGGACGGGGCGACCCGACCGCCGGGCCGGGCGACACGCTCCGAACTCCCCTTGCCGAGAGGGAATTGGGCCCAGGCCACCTGATGCCCCTTCGGGCCCCACGCGGTCTCGGCGGTCAGCACCGCGCGTACCGTCCACTGTGTCTCGGCCCCCCGCCCGTCCACGGGCGGCGTCGGCAGCTTCACGTCCGCCGACTCGCCAGGAGCGAGCGCGGGCACCGACAGCGCGCCCGCCTCGACGGTCTCTCCGTCGACCTGGTACGACCACTCGAAGGCCAGCGCCGAAAGGTCCGCGAAGTCGTACGCGTTCGTCACACGGATCGTGCCGTCCGTGCCGTCCGTGCCGTCCGTGCCGTCCGTGCCGTCCGTGCCGTCCGCACCTCCCCCGGGCGCTCGGCTTCGCCCGGCCAGGGGGGACCCCCATCCCTCGATGCGAACCGGTTCGATCACCTTCTTGTACTCGACCAGGCCGGGCGACGGCGTCCGGTCCGGGAACAGCAGCCCGTCGCAGACGAAGTTCCCGTCGTGCAGCTCCTCCCCGAAGTCGCCGCCGTACGCGAAGCCGTACCGCTCGTCCTTGATGCCGTGGTCGATCCACTCCCAGATGAAGCCGCCCTGGAGCCGGCCGTACGTCTCGAAGAGCCGTTGGTAGTCGGCGAGGCCGCCGGGACCGTTGCCCATGGCATGCCCGTACTCGCAGAGGACGAAGGGGAGGTCGCGCCGCCGGTGCGTGCCCCCGTCCAGGCCCCGGCCGATCCGCTCGACCTCGGCGTGGGCGGCGTACATCCGTGAATACACGTCCGTGTCACGGCAGTCGATGTCACCCTCGTAGTGGATCAGACGCGAGGTGTCCCGGCCGCGGATCCACTCCGCCATGGCGGTGAGCCCGCGTCCGGTGCCGGCTTCGTTGCCGAGGGACCAGATGACGACCGAGGGGTGGTTCTTGTCCCGCTCGACCATGCGGGCCGCGCGGTCGAGCAGGGCGGGGGTCCAGCGATCGTCGTCGACCGGGTTGTCGCGCCAGGCCTGCTCGGTGAAGCCGTGGGTCTCCAGATCGCACTCGTCGATGACCCACAGGCCGTACTCGTCGCACAGGTCGAGGAAGGCGGGGTGCGGCGGGTAGTGCGAGGTGCGGACGGCGTTGATGTTGTGCCGTTTCATCAGCAGCACGTCTTGGCGCATGGTCTCCAGGTCGAGGGCGCGGCCGCGCTCGGGGTGCCATTCGTGCCGGTTGACGCCCTTGAAGAGGACGGGCGTGCCGTTGACCTTGATCAGACCGTCTTGGCGTACGACCGTTCGGAAGCCAATGCGCAGGGGGACCTGTTCGCCCTCGGTGGCCAGCACGCCGTCGTACAGCCGGGGCGTCTCCGCGGTCCACGGCTCGACGGCGACCGTCACCGACTCGCCGGTCTCGACATCGACGTCCAGCTCGGGCACGGTGACCCGGCCGTCGACGTCGGAGTCGACGCGCAGGGTGCCGAGCCCCTCGACATGCTCGTACGAGGCGTGCACGAAGAAGTCGAGGGCGCTGCCCGCCGGCCGGTGCAGGAGCGTGACGTCCCGGAAGATGCCGGGCAGCCACCACTGGTCCTGGTCCTCCAGGTACGAGCCCGCCGACCACTGGTGGACCCGCACGGCCAGCACGTTGCCGCGCGGCTTCAGCAGGTGTCCGACCGCGAACTCGTGCGGCAGCCGCGAGCCCTTGAACTCCCCGATGTCCGTCCCGTTCAGCCACACCCGGGCGCAGGACTCGACGCCGTCGAAGCGCAGCACGCAGCCGCCGTCCGACAGTGCGGGCCAGTCGGCCGGCAGATCGAAGACCCGCAGATGGTCACCGGTCGGGTTCTCGGTCGGCACGCGCGGCGGGTCGACCGGGAACGGGTAGAGGTGGTTGGTGTAGATCGGCGCGCCGTGGCCTTGCAGCCCCCAGTGGCCGGGGACCTCGATCTCGGTCCAGTCCCCGGCGTCGTACCCCTCCCCCTCCTCCTCGATGGCGTACCCCTCCGCGGCGAAGGAGTCGTCCTGGGCGTCGGCGGTCGGCGACAGCCGGAAGGCCCAGCTGCCGTTCAGTGACAGGGACACGGCGTCCGAGGATGCGTACCAGGCCCTCGGGGGCAGCGCCCCGCTTCCCGGCGAGACGTCCTCGACGTACTCGGTGGACGTGGGCGAAGCGGTGGTGCGGAAGGACATCGGTCTCCAGGTCTTGAGAAGGCGGTGTCAGCCCTTGATGCCGGTCTGCGCGACCCCCTGCACCAGCCAGCGCTGGAGGAAGAGGAACACGAGTACCAGGGGCAGGATCGAGATGGCGGTGGCCATGAAGATCAGATGGAAGTTGACGGTCTGGTTGGTCATGTACGAGGAGAGGGCGACCTGCACGGTCCACGAGTCCTCGCCCTGGCCGATGACCAGCGGCCACAGAAAGGCGTTCCAGCCGCTGATGAAGGTGATGGTGGCCATGGCCGCGAAGAAGTTCAGCGAGTTGGGCACGACGATGCGCCAGTACGCGCCCCAGTAGCCGAGCCCGTCCATGCGCGCCGCTTCCTCCAGCTCCTTGGGGAACCCCAGGAAGTACTGCCGGAACAGGAAGCAGGTGAAACCACTGAACAGACCCGGGATGATGAGACCGCGGTAGCTGTCCACCCAGCCGAGCGACGAGACCAGCACGAAGCTCGGTACGAAGGTGACGGCGGCCGGGACCATCAGGGTCACCAGGACCGCGTAGAAGATCTTGTCGGCGTGCTTGTACGGGATCCTGGCGAGGCCGTAGCCCGCGAGGGAGCAGACCAGCAGGGTGCCGGCCGTGTGGAGGACACCGACCACCGCGGAGTTCCACAGGGAACGGGCGAAGGGCACGGTCGGGTCGTCGAACAGCTCGGTGATGTTGCCCCACCGGATGTGCGTGGGGAAGAACTGCCATTCCTCGCCGGTGATTTCGGCGTCCGTGGACAGGGCGTTGCGGATGATCAGGTAGAAGGGGACCAGGAAGAGCAGGGCGCAGAGGCCGGTGGCGAGGTAGAGGCCGGTGGAGCCGAGGACGCCCCGTCCCTCGCGCCCGCGCTTCTTCGGGGGCACGGCGCCGGCCTTGTCGCTCTCGATGACGGTCGTCACTTGGACTCGTCCCCCCGTCCGAAACCCATGAGCCTGCCCTGGAGCAGCGTCACGACGCAGATGAGCAGGGTCAGGACGACCGCGCCCGCGCTGCCCGCGCCGTAGTCCTGGTTTTCGCCCAGGGCCGTGTAGTAGAGCTCGACCAGCGGTGGCCGGCCCCATGTGGTCTTCGACAGCAGGTTGAAGAACTCGTCGAAGGCCTGGTAGGCGGCCACAAGGAGCAGCAGGATCACGGCAGTTGACGTGGCCCTCAGCTGGGGCAGCGTGATGTGCCGGAAGGTCTGCCAGCCCGGCTCGGCGCCGTCGATGGCGGCGGCCTCGTACAGCTCCGGCGGGATGTTCTGCAGGGCCGCCAGGAACAGGATCATGTAGAAACCGGCCTGGAGCCACAGGCGTACCGTGACGATGACCAGCCAGTACCAGGGCGGGTCGGGGTCGGCCAGCCAGGCGATGTTCTCGACGCCGAACCAGCCGAGGACGGTGTTCGCCAGGCCGAAGCGCACCCCGCTGAAGATGGACATCTTCCAGATCAGCGAGGCGGCGACGAAGCTGCACGCGGTGGGCAGGAAGAACACCGACCGGAAGAACGCCTTCATGAAGCGCAGCCGGTGCACCATCAGCGCGAGGCCGAGCGACAGCGCCCAGGTGACGGGCACGATGATCGCGGCGAAGACGGTGAACGTGACCAGTGCGTCGACGAAGGCGCCGTTCGTCAGCATCTGCCGGTAGTTGTCGAGGCCGATGAACTTGCTGGGCGTGACGGTGTAGCGCGCCTCGAAGAAGCTGAGCCAGACGCTCCAGCCGATGGGGACGTAGACGAAGATCACCAGGCCGAGGAGGAACGGTCCGGTGAAGAGCCAGAAGTTGAGCGTGGTGCCCCGCAGACCCCGCCGCGGCCCGGCCTTGGACGCCTTGGCCGGGGCGGGGCGCGCGACGTCACGCGTCGTGGTGGTCGACATGTCGTTGCCTGTCCGCCTGTCGTTACCTGTCCGCCGGCCTATCCGAAGAGATTCTTGAGCTCGCGGTTGACCTTCTTGTCCGCCGTGTCGAGCGCGGCCTCGGGGTCCTTGCCCTTGCGGACGGCGTCGGCGATCACGCCCTCGAGCGCGCTGATCATGGCCTGGGTCCAGGAGACGTTGTCGAAGCGCCCGTAGTCGGTGAAGAGCTTGACGCCCTCAGCGGGCAGGCCCGACTTGAGCTTGGTGGCCGACTCGGCGGTCGAGGTGCGCGGCGGTATGTGGAAGCCGTAGCTGAGCGCCCAGTCCTCCTGGTACTTCTTCTGGTCGATCCAGAGCCACTTCACGTACTCCTTGGCCAGGTCGACGTTCTTGCCCTTGGCGTTGACGAACATGGACCAGCCGCCGTTGTAGACCGCGGGCTTGGCGCCGGAGGCCGCCGAGGGGAAGGGGAAGATGCCGAGGTCGTCGCCGAGGGCCTGCTGCATCACGGGCATGGCCCACATGCCGCACCACTGGATCGCGGTGAGTCCCTGGACCAGAGCCGAGGGGTCCCAGTAGTCGGCGGGGGCGTCCAGGAGCAGATGCCCGCTGGTGAACATCTTGCGGTACACCTTCAGCGCCGCGGCCACCTCGTCGGTGTGGTACGCGATCTCGTTCTTGGCGTTGAGCTGATCGGCGCCGGCCGCCCAGACCAGGGCGTAGTTCGGCGCCACCATGTTGTTGCCGAGGAACAGGCCCTTGACCTTGTCGGTGGTGAGTTTGGCGGCGGCCTCGGCGAGTTCGTCCAGGGTCTGGGGGACGCCCGTGCCGGCCTTTTCCAGCAGCGACTTGCGGTAGAAGAAGAACTGCGGGTCGTCGATCATCCGGACGCCGTAGACCTTGCCGTCGACCGTGTGCGACGTGATGTCGGCCGGGTTGAAGTCGTCCTTGACCGGATCGATGATGTCGTCCAGCGCCGCCACCTGGCCGCTCTTGATCATCTGGAGCTGTGGGTGGAACTCGAAGACGTCCGGCGCGTTGTCGGTGAGCAGCGCCGAGAACAGCTTGCTCTCGAAGTTGGTGCCGGTGATCCACTGCGTGGTCACGGCGGCCTTGTCGTACGCCTTCGCGTACCGTCTGATGGCCTGCTCGGTGCCCGCCTCGCCGTACGCGTGGAAGTACTGCACCAGGCTCTCGCCCGAACTCCCGCCGCCCGAACGGCCGGTGTTGCTGCCGCAGGCGGCCAGCGGGCCCAGCGCCGCGAGGCCCGCGGCGGCTCGGAGTACGGATCGGCGGTCCCAGTTGCTGTTGCTCGTTGCCGACATGGTGACGTCCTTGTCTTGAGTACGGCTGCGGCTCAACTGCTGTGCGTCAGTGGCTCGATCTGGCGTCGCGGAGCCGGACGCTAACCTTCGGTCAAGGCTTCGGCAAGGGGTTGGACGAAGGCTGTTCGAAGTGTTGTGCAGCGTTCGGAATACCGGACGTGACGAGGGTGGGCCGCCGCACGACCGGACCGCCCCCTCTGTCGGGCGGGACGCTCGCGGGTCAGGCGAGGGGCGTCGTCATGACGGTGGTGCGGTGCGGCTCCTCGCGGAGGTGGCGCGCTGCGCGGGCCGCTGCCCGACCGACTGGAGGGCGCCTTCGAGGGCGAAGGTCGCGGCTCCCAGGCACACCGGGTCGGTCGGGATGGGGGAGAGGACGATCTCGGTGGAGGCGAACGGTCGCCTCAGCGCGTGCCGGGCGACGGCCTCGCGCACCTCGTCGAGCAACGGCTCGCCGAGCGTGGCCGCCACCCAGCTGCTGAGCACGACCACCTCGGGGTTGAGCAGGTTCACCAGGTCGGCGATCCCGGCGCCCAGGTAACGGGCCGTGTCGCGAACGACCTTGAGCGCCACGGGATCCCGCGCGGCGACCCCACGGGCCAGCGCGTCGATCGTGGCGGTCTGGTCCCCGGGGTGCAGCAGGGGGTCGGCGGGGCTCAGCTCCCGCAGGTTCTGCATGATCCCGGGCGCCCCGACATACGTCTCCACGCACCCGTGGTTGCCGCAGTGGCACAGCCGCCCGTCCAGCACGAGCGTCGTATGACCCCACTCGCCGGCGCTGTTGCTGACCCCGCGGTGCAGCGCGCCGCCCAGCGCCAGCCCGGCGCCGACCCCGGTGCCGAGGTTCACCACCACGGCGTCCCCGCGCCCGCGGGCCGCGCCGAACCACAGCTCGGCCACCGCGCAGGCGCGCAGCGGATTGTCGAGGTACAGGGGATGGGTGATGTGTTCGGCGAGCAGGGAGAGCAGCGGCACGTCGTGCCAGTCCCAGTTCGGCGCGTACTCGGCGATCCCGCGGTCGCGGTCCACCTGGCCCGGCACGCTCACCCCGACGCCGAGGACGCGCGCGCCGTCCACCCCGGCCTGCGCGACGACCGAGCCGACCGCGGCCGCGACATGCCCGACGACCTGCTCCGGGCGGCTCTCGCCCGGGCGCATGTCCTCGTCGGCGCGGGCGAGTTGGCCCAGTCCGAGGTCGAACAGCTCGACCCGTACGTACGTCTCCGCGATGTCGACGCCGATCAGCGCGCCGCCGCCGGAGTTGACGGCGACCAGACCGCGTGGCCGCCCGCCCGCCGAGTCCTCGAATCCGACCTCGGTCAGCATGCCGAGGTCGAGCAGCTCCCCGACGAGCGTGGCGACCGTGGCGAGACTGAGCCCGGTCGCGGCCGCCAGTTCCTGCCGCGAGGTGGGTGACTTGGCGATGATCTGGCGGAGCACCTCGTAACGGTTCGCGGTGCGGATGTCGCGTGAGGTGCGCTTCACCGACACGATCCCTCGATCCCTCCAGGCCATGACGAGGCCCGTCGGCCCCGGCGCGGCGCCAGGCTATGGCCTGCCGGGTCTTTCGACAAGGGGTTAGGAAAGGGGGTGTAGGAAGTCCGGGAGGTGTCAGCCGTTCCCGGTCGCCGATCTTCTCACGACGGCCGGTCGCCGGAGCCCAGCACCTCCCGTACGAAGGCGTTGGTGAACTTTCCGCCGGGATCGAGCGAGTCCACCAGGGCCCGGAAATCGCCCAGTCGCGGATACCGCCCGCGCAGCACCCGCGCCGGGACCGCGAAGACCTTGCCCCAGTGCGGCCGCGGGTCGAAGGGGTCCAGCGCCTCCTCGACCCGCCGCACCACGGGCAGTACGGCGGCCAGGTCCTCGACCCAGGTGAAGTGCAGCGCCACGGTGTCCCGCCCGTAGGCGGGGCTCAGCCACTGCGCGTCGGCGGCGACCGTCCGCACCTCGCAGATCTGGAGCACCGGCGCCACCGTCTCCCGCACGGCGTCCAGGGCGTGCAGCGCGTCGAGGGCGTACGGGCGCGGCAGCAGGTACTCCGACTGGAGCTCGGCGCCGCTGCTGGGGGTGAACTCCGCCCGGAAGTGCGGGAGTCGCTCGTGCCAGGGGCCCGGGACCCCGAACTGCTGGGTGCAGTTGACCGCGGGCATGCCCGGCACGGGGTGCATCGCCTCGGTGGCCGGCGCCGCCCACGGGAAGTCGGCCGACGGCCGGTCGGTGCGGCGCTTGAGCCACACCTGCGCAAAGCCCGACGTCCGCCAGCCGGTGAAGAGGCTGACGCTGTACGCCGAAGCCGCCACCGCATCGAAGTCCAGCCCCGCCAGCGGGAGTTCGGTGAAAACCTGCTGGGCGACCCGGTAGTCCGGCTCCAGATCGAGCGTGAGCGCGGTGACCACCCCGAGCGCCCCGAGCGCGGTCACGGCGCCGTCGAACCGGTCGTCGCCCCGCCCGATCCGCACCGCCGAACCGTCGGCCGTGACCAGCTCCACCTCCCGCACGGCCGAGGCGAGCGAGCCGTTGGTGACGCCGGAGCCATGCGTGCCGGTGGCCACCGAGCCCGCCACGGAGATGTGCGGGAGCGAGGCCATGTTGGGCAGCGCGAGCCCGTGTCCGTGCACCACCCGGGCGAGTTCGGCGTACCGGACCCCGCCCGCGACCCGTACGGTACGGGCGGCCGTGTCCACCTCGACCGACGGCGGCAGGGCGGTCAGCGACAGCAGTACGCCGTCGGCACCCGGCTCGGCGATCTCGTTGAACGAGTGCCCGCTGCCCAGTACCCGCACCTTCGCACTGTCCGCGACCAGCGCCCGCAGCGCGTCCAGCGATTGCGGCCGGTGCAGCTCCTTGGCCGAGTACGTGATGTTCCCGGCCCAGTTGGTGAGCGCGGTCCCTGCGTCAGTCATCCCTGCCCGGCCTCTCTGTACGGGGACTTTCCGGTCCGCCGGGGGCGTTCCGGTCCATTGACCCCTTCATTCGTCGACACCTACCGTAGACACCGCTTGCTACGCCTGATCCAGCCAGCCGGAAGGTCACTTCCTTGCCCGAGCGTCCCCTGGCGATGTTCGCCATGACCGCCGAGAACGTGCCATGGATCTTCCCGCCGGAGGTGCTCGCCCGACTGCGCGCCTGTGTGGACATCGACCCCGGTCTGGTGGCCGAGGACTTCACCGCTCCCCGGGTACGGGAGGCGCTCGCCGGGGTGGAGATCCTGATCACCGGCTGGGGCTGCCCCCGCCTCGACGCGGCCGTCCTCGACGCGGCGCCCGAGCTGCGCGCCGTGCTGCACGCGGCGGGCTCGGTGAAGGGCTTCGCCACCCCCGCGCTCTGGGAACGCGGCATCGCGGTCTCCTCCGCGGCCGGCGCCAACGCGCTGCCCGTCGCCGAATACGCGCTCGCCATGATCCTGCTCGCCGGCAAGGACCTCTTCGCGCACCGCGACCGCTTCCGCACCGACCGGGCCTTTCCCATGGGGGACATCCTGCCGGGCGTCGGCAACTTCGGCCGCCGGGTCGGGATCGTGGGCGCCTCCCGCATCGGCCGCCGGCTCATCGAACTGTTGCGCCCCTTCGACCTGCGGCCGAGCCTGGCCGACCCGTACGTAGACGCGGCGGAGGCCGCCCGGCTCGGCGTTCCCCTGCTGCCGTTGGACGACCTGCTGCGCTCCTCCGACATCGTCACCCTGCACGCCCCGCTGACCCCCGAGACCCGTCGGCTCATCGGCCGTCGCGAACTCGCCCTGATGCCGGACGGGTCCTTCCTCGTCAACACCGCGCGCGGCGCCCTGGTCGACCACGAGGCGCTCGTCGACGAACTGCGCGCCGGACGGCTCAGCGCCGTCCTCGACGTCACGGAACCCGAGCCGTTGCCCGCCGGCTCCCCGCTCTTCGACCTGCCGAACGCCTTCGTCACCCCCCACCTGGCGGGCTCGCAGGGCAACGAGGTGGCCCGCCTCGGCCTCACCGTGACGGAGGAGGCGGAGCGGCTGCGAGGGGGCGAGGCGCCGGCGTACGCGATCGACCCCGGCGCGCTGGAGCGCACCGCGTGACCCCGGAGACCGACCGCGGGCACCGGCCCCAGCGGGGCTGAGCCGCCCCTTGGCGCACCCTGCCCCATGGGCCCGCGCGGCACATCCGGGCGTGGACCGGGCCGCCCGCGGTGCAGCCCGGTCAGCGCCTGTTCGGGGCCCCGGCACGGCCGGTCGCCCGCACGGGGCATACCGTGAGGAGTCGAGCACAGGAGCCGGGAACGACTCGGGAGCAAGGAGGACGGGATGGGCAGCCGTACCGCGCTGGTCGAGGATCTGATGGAGCGGTTCCCGCACGTACCGCGGGAAGCCGTTTTCAAGGAGGACCTGCTCCGGGGAGGTGTGGCCTTCGACGACTCGGCGCTCTCGGACAACGAGGACGGCGACGTCAAGCCGAAGTCGTACTTCATCTTCTCCTTCGACCACGGCACCCTGCCCGAGCTGGGCGAGGCCGCGCTGCGCCGGCCGCCGGAGGAGATCATCCTCACCGGTGGCCCGTACGACCTGCGGCGCACCGTCGTGTCGGTGCGCGTGAACCCGGCCTCGCCGTACCGGGTGGCCGCCGACGAGGACGGCATGCTCGGGCTCTACCTCGACGGGAAGCGGATCTCGGACGTCGGCGTCCCCCCGATGCCGGAGTACTACCGGCACCAGCTCTCCAACGGGAAGTCCGTCATGGAGGTCGCCCCGACGATCCAGTGGGGCTATCTGATCTACCTCACCGTCTTCCGGGTCTGCCAGTACTTCGGCGCCAAGGAGGAGTGCCAGTACTGCGACATCAACCACAACTGGCGCCAGCACAAGGCGGCGGGCCGCCCGTACACCGGCGTGAAGGACGTCGAGGAGGTCCTCGAAGCGCTGGAGATCATCGACCGGTACGACACCGCGAAGGCGTCCACCGCGTACACGCTCACGGGCGGTGCGATCACGTCCAAGGTCGCCGGGCGCGACGAGGCCGACTTCTACGGGCACTACGCCAAGGCCATCGAGGAGCGCTTCCCGGGGCGCTGGATCGGCAAGGTCGTCGCGCAGGCGCTCCCGAGGGACGACGTCCAGCGCTTCAAGGACCACGGCGTGCAGATCTACCACCCCAACTACGAGGTGTGGGACCGCCGGCTGTTCGAGCTGTACTGCCCCGGAAAGGAGCGCTACGTCGGCCGCGACGAGTGGCACAAGCGCATTCTCGACTCGGCGGAGATCTTCGGCGCGCGCAATGTGATCCCCAACTTCGTGGCGGGCGTGGAGATGGCGGAGCCCTTCGGCTTCACGACGGTCGACGAGGCCATCGCCTCCACCACCGAGGGCCTGCGCTTCTTCATGTCGCACGGCATCACGCCCCGCTTCACCACCTGGTGCCCGGAGCCGACGACGCCGCTCGGCAAGGCCAACCCGCAGGGTGCGCCGCTGGAGTACCACATCCGCCTGCTCGAGGCGTACCGCGCCACGATGGAGGACTTCGGTCTCTCCTCCCCGCCCGGCTACGGGGAGCCCGGCCCGGGACGCGCGGTCTTCTCCGTCAGCTCCTTCATGGACAGCCTCCCGGCACAGGAACCGACCCCGGCCTAGCCCTCACCCGCGGGGCGGCAGGCCCCCTCCCGGCTCGGTAGCTTCCCTACCCGATCCCCTCCCCGCCCGGCCCACCCCCGGCTCCGGCGCGCGCCCGAGCCGGGGGTGGGCGTGTATGTGATCACTCGCGGCCGTCACGGAGTGGAAGATCCGGTGAAAGTCGACGGGAATCGATACGTCCCGGCCTCCTTTCCGTACCACACTCGGGACACCCGGAGCCGGGCGGTCCGCGCAGCCGGAACGCTCGCCGCCGGTCGCAACCGGCCGCCGTGGACCGAGAGTTGCGTAACCGCCGGTAACGGAAATTGAATACGCAGCTTGTCAGTTGTGCTGAAATCGTGAAAGGCTCGGGGCCTGTCGTGAGACAACCCCAACTCCCCTGTACCGAGGGGGAGTTGACGCTTCTTGTGGATGCACTCGATGCAGGAGCTCCCCATGCCCGACCTGCCGACCCCCCAGGACGCCGCCGAGGCAGCACTGTTCTCCGAGTGCTGGGACGCGGTCCTGTCGTACGCCGATCTGTGCACGTCCGGTTCGGCTGCCGCGGCACAGCTTGCCACCGAGGCGTTCACGCACGGGATCCACCAGGCGCGCGCCGCCGACGCCACGGCGAAGGACACCGGGCGCCGGACGCTCAGGCTGCCGCGCATTCCGCTGCTGCTGACGGCCGTTCGCACTGCCGCCGCCGCCTGGGAGGCCCACGGGCAGGGGCACCGTCTCGACCCCGACCTGCGGCTGTGGCTCAACTCCGACAAGGCCGCACGCTACACCGGGCCGCCCCTGCACCGCCCGCTCGCGCTGCGCGGTCTGAGGGACATGCAGGAGCCGGACGCGGCGCTGCTGTGGCTGGCCGAGGTGGAGTCGCTGCCCCTGCCGGACGTGGCCCGTCGGCTCGGCCTCGACCCCACGGCGGCGGCCGAGGAACTCGTCCAGGTACGGGCGCTGTTCAGAGACCGCTGCCACCGCAACCACCTCGACACCCCCATGAAGGCCGAGTGCCGCAGCTACGCGCGGCTCCTCGACGCGGTGACCCGGTCACCGAACGCCGGTGCGCCCGATGACCTCTCGCGGCACCTCGCCACCTGTGTGGAGTGCGCCGAGGCCGCGGCGTGCCTGCGTCTGCACGGCGGGGGACTGCCCTCCGCGCTGGCGGGCGGAGTCATCGGCTGGGGCGGGCTCGCCTATCTGGAGCGCCGGCGCCGGGCGGCGGACGCGGGACTGAGTGGCGGGCGCGTGTACACGGGCGCGGACACCGGGCTCGCCCAGGGCGGGACGGCCCGGCCGCGGATCGGCAGGACCGGGATCCTGGCCGCGGCCGTGATCGTGTCGGCGCTTGCGCTGGGGGCCTCGCTGATGCAGTTCGGCGACTCGGGCGGCGGCGCGTCGGCGAGCGACGACGCGACGGACGGCCGGCCGGTGGCGGGCGAGGCTGCGTCACTGCCCGCCGCGGACCTGCCCTCGGGGTCGGCCGCCGCCCCCTCGTCCTCGTCCTCCTCCTCGACTTCGCGGCCGACGGGCGCGAAGTCCGAGGTGAAGAGCAGCGACCCCGACACGGAGCCCCAGGGCAAGTCGTCCTCCACCGTGGAGGAGACGCACAAGGCGGGCGGCTCGACGAAGGCCCCGTCCTACTGCCAGGTGAAGTACGAGATACTCAACGAATGGCCGGACGGCTTCCAGGCCACGGTCACGGTCACCTCCGAAAAGGCGCTCGACAACTGGCGCATCGGCTGGACGTTCCGTGACGGCCAGCAGATCAGCCAGATGTGGGACGCGAGCGTCACCCAGAGCGGCGCCCGGGTCACGGCCGCGGCAGCCGACTACAACAAGCAGGTCGCGGCCGACGGCACCTTCGCCTTCGGCTTCCTGTCCACCTGGCACGACGAGAACACGACCCCGTACGGCTTCACGCTGAACGGCGGCAAGTGCACGACGAACGGCTGACCGGCTGACCGGCGGCAAGTGCACGACGACCGGCCTCCGGCGGCGCGGCAGGCGCGCCGCGACCGGCTGACCGAAGCCGCCGCCCGGGCGCGGCCACGCCGTTCGCGCCCGGTCGGCGTGTTCGGGCCCGCGCCCGGTCGGGACTTCCGCCCCGCGGCCGGACCGCCGCCGCCTAATCTGCCGCCATGCCTGATATGGACGCGGTCGTTGACGTGTCGAATGCCTGCTGGGCAGTCTGCCGTCCGCCGAAGGGGACCTGACCGGCTGGACCGCGCACGACGGTGCGTTGTACGCGGTGCGGTGACCGGCGGACGGTGGCGAGCCCGCGCGGCAGCGGATCGAGCAGACGGTGGCGAGCCCGCGCGGCAGCGGATCGAGCAGACGGTGGCCGTACGCGTCCTGGCGGCGGCCCGGGACACGGAGGGCAGCACCGTCGTACTCGTCGACGACGGGAGCGCCGTGTCGTGCCTACGGCGGTGTCCCATGTCGCGGCCGTCGGACACCGGGGTGGCCCCACGGTGGCGCTGGCCGGGCCCGAGGGCGTGCGGGTCATGACCGGGGACGCCGAGGACAGCGGATGGAGTCCCATCAAGGAGTCCTGTGGCGCGACCCGGGTCAGCATCGCTGAGGGGGCGGGATGGAGGCTGTGTCCGGCGGCCGTCGCCGAGGGCACGGCGCGCCTGTGGTTCGAGAAGGTGACAGGCAACGGCTGGGACGACCACGTCGTGTTGATCTGAGGCCGTACCCCGCGGTCGGGGTTCAGGCGATCCGATCGAAGTCGGCGGGGATGCCTTCTTCGAGGCTCTGCTGGTGGAGGGCGTGTTTGTAGCGGGCGCGCAGGACGGCCCAGATGATCCCGGTGGCGGGAATCAGATACCAGGGCAGCGGCCAGAGACGGTCCCACCAGGGGAAGTCGGGGCTCAGGACGGCTTGCGCGGCGGCGGTCAGCATGGCAACGGCGTGTGTCCAGCACAGCACGCGACCGGCCCGTCGTTGGGCGCCGTCGAGGCCGCCGAGGCGGGCCTGTCCGGATCTGGGCGTGTCGGCTCTGCCGGTGTCACTGTTCATGACGGGTCCCCCCACGGGATGGAGCGACGTCCGCGGGATGCGGGGATACGTCCACTCGCGAAGGGATTGTGCAGTCAGCGGGCACACGGTCATAGCACCCGCGCAGGGACGTGATCCTTCTACGGTCAACACGTGCCGCACGACAACTATTGACCAGATCGGGCAAAAACGTAAGGCGAAAGCCGCCAATGGTGCATATGTTCAGTCGAGTTCTGTCCTGAAAACACCCGTCACTCCTGGACGCAGAGCCTCCTTTCGCCACGGTCGACGCTTTTCAGCCGCGTCTTGCCCCCGCTTGTCGAGTGGGTGGCGCCGACGCCGGCACCGCGATCCCGGCGCAGTCGCCCTGGAGCTGACCGAGGAGCGGTCAGCCTGCCCGCGGCCGACGTCAGTACCGTCCCGCGTCTCTTCTCCATCAGCCGGAGCGCCGGACGCGGAAGGATGAGAACGCTCGGCCCGTGCCCGCGTGTTGCGGCACCGGACGCCGTGCAAGCCGTCCCGAGGACACTCCCGACTCCCCGCGAGCCACTGCCAGGTGCGCCGTAAATCGATGGCGTCGTGGCCCTCGTACCTCTAGAGTCGGTGATGTTCGAGCGGCGGCCAGGTGGTGCCGCTGGTGACTTGGCTTGGTTTGGGAGGTGTGACCGATGGCTGTCTCTGTGATGGGCGCTGCCCGCATCCGGAAGTTCATCAAGTCCACCTCCGTGGTCTCCGGCTGACCTCTCTGTATCTCCCGCGCCAGTGAGCGCGGTGCCGGGGCCACCCTTGTGAAGGGTCACCCCTTGTCACTCTCTTCTCTCCCGGGTTCGTTCTCCTCTTCCTCGCATCCGCTCGTGCCGTACGGCTGGGATGCGGACTGGGAGGCCGAGTTCGCCCCGTACGACTCCGAAGGCCTGCTGGCCGGGCGTGTCATCCGGGTCGACCGCGGTCAGTGCGACGTGGTCACCCCCGGCGGGATGCTGCGCGCCGACACCGCGTTCGTCACCCCGCACGATCCGATGCGCGTCGTGTGCACCGGTGACTGGGTCGCCGTCGAACCGGCCGGCGACCCCCGCTACGTACGGACGTATCTGCCGCGCCGCTCCGCCTTCGTCCGCTCCACCTCCTCCAAGCGCTCCGAGGGGCAGATCCTCGCGGCCAACGTCGACTACGCCGTGGTCGCCGTGTCCCTCGCCGTGGAACTCGACCTTGGCCGCGTCGAACGCTTCCTCGCCCTGGCGTGGGAGTCCGGCGCGCAGCCGGTGGTGGTCCTCACCAAGGCGGACCTGGTGCCGGACGCGACGACGCTCTCGTATCTCGTGCAGGACGTGGAGACGGCGGCGCCCGGTGTGCCCGTGCTGTCGGTCAGCTCCAACCTCGGCGAAGGACTCGACGTCCTCGCGGCGGTCCTGTCCGGCGGTACGTCCGTGCTGCTCGGGCAGTCCGGCGCGGGCAAGTCGACCCTCGCCAACGCGCTGCTCGGCGAGGACGTCATGAAGGTGCACGCCACGCGGGACGTGGACGGCAAGGGCCGCCACACCACGACCACGCGCAACCTGCTCGCCCTGCCGGGCGGGGGTGTCCTCATCGACACCCCGGGGCTGCGCGGGGTCGGCCTCTGGGACGCGGAGACCGGGGTCAACCAGGTCTTCTCCGAGATCGAGGCACTGGCCGCGGAATGCCGCTTCCACGACTGCGCGCACACCGCGGAGCCGGGTTGCGCGGTCCTCGCGGCCCTCGACACCGGCGAGCTGCCGGAGCGGCGCCTCGACAGCTATCGCAAGCTGCTGCGCGAGAACCAGCGCATCGTCGCCAAGACCGACGCCCGGCTGCGGGCCGAGATCCGCCGGGACTGGAAGCGGAAGGGGGCGGAGGGGAAGGCGGCCATGGAAGCGAAGCGGGGACAGTGGGGGTAGGGGTGCCCGGTGCCAGTGCCCGGTGTGCCCGGTGCCCGGCGTGACCGGTGCGGGGGCTGTGATCCGGCCCCCGCACCGGCCTGACCGGCCTCGTCCGTCCGCACCCCCCGCCCCGACACCACGTCCGATTCCCGCCAGCCCCGCGCCGCGGCACCGCGCACACTGGAAGACGTGATCGATGAAGAGACCAGGTACGAGGCGGTGCGCAGTCGCGATGCGCGCTTCGACGGGGAGTTCTTCTTCGCCGTCGAGACGACCGGCATCTACTGCCGCCCCAGCTGCCCGGCGGTGACGCCGAAGCGGCAGAACGTGCGGTACTACGCCACGGCGGCCGCGGCGCAGAGCTCGGGTTTCCGGGCCTGCCGCCGCTGCCGCCCGGACGCCGTGCCCGGCTCGGCCGCGTGGAACGTACGGGCCGATGTCGTCGGCCGCGCCATGCGCATGATCGGGGACGGTGTCGTCGACCGAGAGGGCGTCGGCGGCCTCGCCGTCCGGCTCGGGTACAGCGCCCGCCAGGTGCAGCGGCAACTCACCGCCGAGGTCGGCGCCGGACCCGTCGCCCTCGCCCGCGCCCAGCGCGCCCACACCGCGCGCGTCCTGTTGCAGACCACCGGCCTGTCCATCACCGAGATCGCGTTCGCGGCCGGGTTCGCCAGCGTGCGGCAGTTCAACGACACCATCAGGGCGGTGTACGCGGCCACGCCCAGTGAGCTGCGCGCCGCCGCGCCCCGGGGCGGACCGCCCGCCCGCCGCGGCGCCGCCCCCTCCGCCGGGATCCCGCTCCGGCTCGCCCACCGGGGCCCGTACCAGGCCATCGCCGTCTTCGACCTCCTCGCCCGCGAGACCGTGCCGGGCATCGAGGAGATGAACGGTCCGCGCGGCCGGCGCACCTACCGCCGGACCCTCCGCCTTCCGTACGGCACCGGAATCGTGGCCGTCGACGAGCGCCCCGGCGCTCCCGCGCCCCGTACCCCGGCCCACCACGGCGGCTGGCTCGACGCCCGCCTGCGCCTCACCGACCCGCGCGACCTCACCACCGCCGTTCAGCGGCTGCGGCGACTGTTCGACCTCGACGCCGATCCGTACGCCGTCGACGAACGCCTGGGCCAGGACCCCCGGCTCGGTCCGCTCGTCGCCGCCCGTCCCGGCCTGCGCTCGCCGGGCACGGCCGACCCGGACGAGCTGGCCGTACGCGCGCTGGTGGGCACGGCGGAGGCCGAGCGGCTGGTACGGCGGTACGGGAAGACACTCGACGCCCCCAGCGGCAGCCTCACCCACGTCTTCCCCGAACCGGCCGTGCTCGCACAGGCCGAACCGGCCGGCACACTCGGTGCCCTGACCGCCGCCCTCGCCGACGGCACCCTCCGCCTCGACGCCGGCGCCGACCGCGACGACGCCCGGCAAACCCTGCTCGCCCTGCCGGGCATGGACGACGACACGGCCGCCGTCATCCGTACCCGTGCCCTCGGCGACCCGGACGTGGCACCGCCGGGCGCCGAAGTCCCCGACACCTGGCGCCCCTGGCGCTCGTACGCACTCCAACACCTGAGGGTGGCCGCCGAGTCGGCAGCGTACGAGCCGGCCACGTAGCGGACGGGCGCAGGCAGCGTCGCCCAGGGGCATGACACCCGGGGCGGGTCCGCCGGCCGGCGCTCAGGCCTCCTCGAGCCCCCAGCCGTGGATCCGCCGCGGATGAATCCGGATCACTTCCTCGCTGAAGTGCGGACCCAAGTCGTGCGGCCCGGTGAGGAGTTCGGCCTCGCCACGGATGTCCACGCCGCGAACCCGCCACGGTTCGACGCTGATCACATCGTCGACGACGAGGGCCACCTTCGGGTTCTTCTGCAGGTTGCGCCACTTCTTCGTGCCGCCCATCGCATAGCCCCCGATCAGGATCGTCCCGTCGTCCTGCGGGAAGAAGCCGACAGGATTCGCCTGCGGCTGTCCGTGGGCGTCGACGGTGGCCAGCCGTCCCAGCCGCTGCGACTTCAGGTACGCGCGCTCGGCCTCGCTGAATTCGGTCATGACAGCAGCCAAACACTCACGCGCCCCCACCGCATCGGCTTCCCGACCTAGGTCCAGGTCACCCTGGGACGTATGTGCGGTGCGGCCAATGGCGTGACGCCGCGCCGGAGGGGTCGGCGGGGTGGGACATCATGCCCGCATGACCCGCGCGATCAAGGTCCGGCACCTCCTCGCCGCCCTGGTGACAGCACTGGTGCTCGCCCCTACGGCGGTGGGAGCCGACGAGGGGACCGCCTCCGGCGTCGCCCCGCCCGCCTCGGCCCCTCGCTGGACCGGCACCTGGGAAACCGCCCCCTCCGGAACCACCCCCGCCCTCCCCGGCACCTCGATCCGCAACGTGGTGCACACCAGCGTCGGCGGCACGGCGCTGCGCGTGCGGATCTCCAACCGGCTCGGCACCGCACCCCTCCAACTCGACTCCGTCACCGTCGCGTTGCAGCGGCCGGGCGCTCCCCGCAGTCCCGACGCCGTGCCGGGTTCCATGCGCACCGCCACCTTCGCGGGCGCCACCTCCGTGTCGATTCCGGCGGGCCGGGAGCGGGCCACCGACGCCGTGCGCCTGAACGTCCCGGCGAACGCCAACCTCGTCGTCAGCGTGCACACCTCGGCCGACTCGGGTCCCGCGACCTACCACCGCTCGGCCTTCCAGACCAACTTCCTCGCCAGGAACGGCGACCGGACCGCCGACACCGACGGCTCCGCGTACACCACGACCGTCTCCCACTGGTACTACGTCACCGGCGTCGACGTCCTCGGCACCACGGCCATCGGCAGCGTGGTCGCGCTCGGGGACTCCCTCACCGACGGCACCGGCTCCTCCGCCAGCGCCAACCGCCGCTGGCCCGACCGTCTCGCCGCCCGCCTGCGCGCGCTGCCGCCGAACCGCCGGCTCGGTGTGCTGAACGCCGGCATCTCCGGCAACCGCGTCCTCCTCGACGGCGTGGGCCCCAGCGCCCTGGCCCGCCTCGACGCCGACGCCCTTCTCCGCTCCGGGGTGCGCGCGGTCATCGTCCTGGAGGGCATCAACGACATCAAGGGCACGCCCGCGCAGACGGATCCGGGTGCCTTCGAGCGGGCGTACCGGACGATCGTGTCCCGCGCGCACGCCCGGGGCATCCGCGTCATCGGCGCGACCATCACCCCGTACGGCGGCCACAGTTCCTTCACCGGAGCCGGTGAGAAGGCACGCCAGGCGGTCAACGCGCTCCTGCGCACCGGCAGGGTCTTCGACGGGGTCGCCGACTTCGACGCCGCCGTCCGTGACCCCGCGAACCCGAACCGCATCCGCCCCGCCTACGACCCCGGCGACCACCTCCACTTCAACGACCGGGGAATGCAGGCGCTGGCCGACACGATCGACCTCGCGACGCTGACCGAGTGGCGATGAGAAGCCGACCGGCCGCTCCCAGTGGGTCGTTCCGCCCCGGCGCACCCGCACCCGGGACGGGTCCGATGTATCGGCTCCGCCGACGCTCCGGACTCTGCTCCAGAGACCGCACTCAGCTCCAAGACCGCACTCTGCTCCAGAGACCGCACTCAGCCCCAGAGCACCGCGCCCAGCCACGCGCCCGCGACCAGCAGGCAGGCGAACAGCTCCGTCAGCACGCTGGAGCCGCCCGAACGCATCGCGGTCCGCGTCGCCGCCACGGCCTCCTGGTGCCGGCCGAGCCGTAGCCGTTCGGAGAGGTAGATGCCGCCCATGAAGCCGGGTATCGCGCCGATCACCGGCAGCAGAACGAAACCGAGCAGCGCGCCGATCCCCGCGAACGCCCCCATGCGGGGAGTGGCGCCGCTCTCCCGCAGCCGACGTGGCGGCAGGGACCAGCGGATCGCCCGGGACAGCAGCAGAACCAGCGTGGCACCCACGAGAACGCCCCAGGCGAGGGGCTGGGGGTCCTTCAGCGTCCACCAAAGGACCGCGGCCCAGACGAGCCACGACCCCGGCACCCCGGGCACCAGCACTCCGGCCAGGCCGAGCAGCAGCACCACGCCGACCGGCAGGAGTTTCCACGCTCCCATCTGCCCAGCCTGCCGGACCCCACGGGAAACCGCAGGTCAGTCGCGCGCCACCCAGCCCTTCTCGTACGCGTGCCACCCCAGCTGGAGCCGTGTCGTCACGCCGGTCAGCTCCATCAGCCGCTTCACCCGGCGCTGCACCGTCCGCAGGCCCAGATCCAGCTGTTTGGCGACGCTCGCGTCGGTCAGCCCGGCGAGCAGCAGCGACAGGACCTCCAGATCGGTGCTGTCGGGGCCGTCGGCCTCCTGTTCGTCGACCGCGCCACCGGCGCTCAACCGCAGCGGCAGCGCCCCCCGCCACACCGACTCGAACAAGCCGGACAGCAGCTCCAGCAGGCCGCTCGCGTGCACCACCAGCGCGGCCGGTTCCGCGGCGTGCGAGGTGAGCGGCACCATCGCCAGCGTCCGGTCGGCGATCACCAGCTTGGTCGGCACCTTGTCCACGACCCGCACCTGTTCGTCCCGGCCCAGTGCGGCCGACAGTTCGACGATCCCGGTCGGCTGGTCGAGGACCTCCCGCTCGAGCACCACGCGGTAGGCCACGCCACGGTCGGCGGCCTGCTTCTCCGCGTCGTTCTCCATTCCGGAGACGGCGACCGGGGTGCCGGTGACCAGCGCGCACACCTCGTCGCCGGCGCCGAGCTGGAGCTGCAGAAAGCGCTGCGACACCGCCGCCGCCCCGATCACCACCTCGACCAGGTCGTGCACGGCCGGCTCGGTGGCCTGCGCCCGGTACTCCTCGGCGAGCAGCGCGGCCGCCAGCTCCGCCTTCTCCAGCTCGTGCCGCTGCTGGGTGAGCAGCGCGCCGAGGGCGACCCCCGGCGGCGCGGCCACCCAGCGGCCGGGGCGGGCCGACGACTGGGCCGCCAGACCGTGCCGTTCCAGCCGGCGCAGGGCGCGCTCGGTGTCGTACTCGCCGAGGGTGAGCCGACGCGCGAGATCGGGCACGTCGGCGGCGCCCATGGACACCAGTGCGCGGTACGCCGACTCGTGCGCCCCGTCCAGACCTATCGCTCCCAGCATGCGGCGACGTCCCTCCCCAAGATCCCTCCCCGTGCGAGGCCTCGTTTCCGGCCGCGCCGTGGCGGAAAACGGCCACGGCGCAAACCCGCCTCGGCACATCATCGCTGTACCACCCTTCACTCTGCCAAGGTGGCGCCACCGCGGGATCGATCGCACCCCCGTGCCGGCCCGAACCTGCTTGGCCTGCACGGACACCGGCCCACCGGCCGCCGCGCGGACGGGGAGCGACCTCCCGGAGCGTGGGACGGAGCGTGCGACGGACCGGACCACAGCCGATCCCCAGCAAAGCGGGGCACACTCGGGCCCTGCCAGGCCGACGTCGGCGCCGGTGTGGACGCCGGTGTCGGCCGTCCGGTGCGTGACGCGGTCGTGCAGTACGTGTCGCGGTCGTGCAGTACGTGACTCGGGCCCGGCAATACGCCGGGCCCGGCCCCTCCGGCGCCGCCGGGTGGTTCTCCCGTGGGGGGTGGAACCGCCCGGCGGTCACTTCCGGGTGACGGGCCTCGTACCGTCGTTCGAGATGTCGCCCGACACGCCGTTCGGGAACCAGTTGCGTGGCCGGTTTTTCCGGATGCCCCGTTTTCATACGGCCCGAGCGGTGGACAATTGGCGGCATGAGCCAGCAGGGGGAGAGGTCCACCGGTCACGAGGACGACTGGTGGGGGCAGTTGTACGACGACTCCACGGCGGACACGGGACCGGCGGCCGCCGCCGATTCCCTTGACGACCGCTTCGCCTCGGCGGCCGGGACGGTGGGCCAGCCGGCACCCCGGGACACGGCCGGTGCCCCGCTACCACCGACGGCGCCGCCGTCCGTACCGGAGCAGCGGGCCGGTGGCGGACCCGCTGCCCCGGCGCGGGGAAGCGAATCCCCCGCTGCCCCGGCGCGGGGGAGCGGATCCCCCGGGCGGCACGCCGGCGCCGCGACGCGGGGGACCGGAGCGGCCGACGCCTCAGGGGGAGCAGGGGGAGCTGACGCCTCAGGGGAAGCAGGGGGCGCTGGGGGAGCCGTCGGTTCCGGCGGACGCCACGCCGATCCGCCGCGACGCGACGTCCCGGCCCGCGACCCCGCCCCTTGGGAACCCCCGTCCGCCCGTCCGCCGGGCCCCGCGACCTTCCCGCCCGGACGGCGGCCCCCGGGGCTCCGCCCGGACGCGCCCCCGCCTTCCCCGGCCGGGGAAGGCGGCGTCGAGCCGGTGAATCCCGGCCGTTCGGCCCCGGCCAGGCCGGGCGAGCCGGTCAAGCCGCGTCCTCCAGTACCGCCCTCGCCCATCGGCCCGCCGCAACCGGCCCCGGCCGAGGCCTTGTCCCCCAGCGACGCCCCGCCCCCACCAGTGGAGGCCGAACTGGGCAGGCTCCGCCCGCCGGCGCCGCCCGTCGGCCCGCCGTCCCTGGCCCCCACCGAGGCGCCGGCCCCCACCGACGCGCCACCCCCGCCACCGGAACTCCCCGACCTCCCCCCGCCGTCATTGGCTCGCGCCGCCGCGCCGCCCCCGCCAGTGGAAGCCCCCGGCCTCCCGCCGCTCCCCGACCTCCCCCCGCGCGACCCCACCCTCACCGTCGTCCACGAGCCGCCGCCGGTCGACCACATCGGCTCCGGGCCACCCACCTACGACGCCGAACCCACCGCCCTCCCGGCCGCCGACCCGGACGACCTCGACGACCTGGTCGCGGACACCGTGCTGGACGGCGCCCGTTACGGGTCCTGCACGCTGCGCGCCGTCTCCGCGCGCGGCGACTCGGCGCGCTACCGGGGCGAGCCGCGCCGCGACTCCCTGCTCACCGCCCGCTTCGGCGTGGGCGACCAGGCGCTCCTCCTCGTCGCCATGGCCACCGGAGCGCGGGCCACGCCCGGCGCGCACCGGGCGGCCGCAGAGGCCTGCCACTGGATCGGGCGAGCCGTGGGACGCAGTCATGCCCGGCTCGCCGAGGACATCCGGGCCGCCCGGCGCGGCGACCTGAAGTCGGGCCTGCACCGGCTCACCGACCGCAGCCTCGGCAAGCTGCGCGCCAGCGCCGCGGAGCAGGGCGTCGAGCCCGAGGAGTACTCCGCCACGCTGCGCTGTCTCCTGCTGCCGGCCGACCCCGAATGCCGTACGCGCGTCTTCTTCGGCGTCGGCGCCGGCGGACTGTTCCGGCTGCGGGACGGCGCATGGCAGGACATCGAGCCGCATGTCGCCGACGCGACCGGGGAAGCCGTGGTCGGATTCGGCTCGCTCCCGTCGGAGACCCCCGAGGGCGACCGGCTCACCATGGACCTCGGCATCACGACGCCGCCGAGCCCGTACGAACCGTCCCCCCGGCTCTCGGCTTCGCTCGAGCAGGGAGGCACCCCCGTCGAACCGCCCCGCGACCCCTTCCGCTTCCGCGCCTCCGTAGCCCATCCGGGGGACACGCTCCTGCTGTGCAGCGGCGGCCTCGCCGAGCCCCTGCGCGGGGAGCCGCGACTCGCCGAGCACCTGACCGCACGCTGGTCGAACGGCGGGCCGCCCGGCCTCGCCGCCTTCCTCGCGGACACCCAGGTCCGGGTCAAGGGGTACGCCGACGACCGGACAGCGGCCGCCGTTTGGGAGGCGTGATCGCGGTCGCTGTGGATTGATGGACCCAAGGAGACAGAAGGGGTGCATGGGTCCATGGCCAAACAGAACGTCGCCGAGCAGTTTGTCGACATCCTCGTCCGCGCGGGCGTCAATCGCCTGTACGGGGTGGTGGGTGACAGTCTCAACCCGGTCGTCGACGCCATTCGGCGCAACTCCGCCATCGACTGGATCCACGTCCGGCACGAGGGGACCGCCGCCTTCGCCGCGGGCGCGGAGGCGCAGATCACCGGCAAGCTCGCCGCCTGCGCCGGCTCCTGCGGCCCCGGGAACCTCCACCTCATCAACGGCCTGTACGACGCCCACCGCTCCATGGCGCCGGTCCTCGCCCTCGCCTCGCACATCCCCTCCAGCGAGATCGGCCTCGGATTCTTCCAGGAGACCCATCCCGACCAGCTCTTCCGCGAGTGCAGTCACTACAGCGAGATGATCTCCAACCCGAAGCAGATGCCGAGGCTGCTGCAGTCCGCCATCCAGCACGCGGTGGGTCAGTCCGGCGTCAGCGTCGTCACCCTCCCCGGCGACGTCGCCTCCGAGCCCGCCCCGGACAAGGCCGTCGAGACCGCCCTCGTGACCTCCCGGCCCACGGTCCGGCCCGGCGACACCGAGATCGACAAGCTCGTCGCGTTGATCGACGCGGCCGACAAGGTCACCCTCTTCTGCGGCAGCGGCACGGCGGGTGCGCACGCCGAGGTCATGGAGTTCGCCGAGAAGATCAAGTCCCCGGTCGGGCACGCGCTGCGGGGCAAGGAGTGGATCCAGTACGACAACCCGTACGACGTCGGCATGAGCGGGCTCCTCGGCTACGGTGCCGCCTACGAGGCCACCAACGAGTGCGATCTGCTGATCCTGCTCGGCACCGACTTCCCGTACAACGCCTTCCTCCCCACCGATGTGAAGATCGCACAGGTCGACGTCCGCCCCGAACGCCTCGGCCGGCGCTCGAAGTTGGACCTCGCCGTCTGGGGCGATGTGCGGGAGACCCTGCGCTGTCTGATCCCGCGGGTGAAGCCCAAGGAGAACCGGCGCTTCCTCGACAAGATGCTGAAGAAGCACGCGGACGCGCTCGAAGGTGTCATCAAGGCGTACACGCGGAAGGTCGAGAAGCACGTTCCGATCCACCCCGAGTACGTGGCCTCCGTGCTCGACGAACTGGCCGCCGAGGACGCGGTGTTCACCGTCGACACCGGGATGTGCAATGTCTGGGCGGCCCGCTACATCTCGCCCAACGGACGCCGCCGCGTCATCGGCTCGTTCTCGCACGGCTCCATGGCGAACGCGCTGCCGATGGCGATCGGCGCCCAGTTCACCGACCGGAACCGGCAGGTCGTCTCGATGTCCGGCGACGGTGGATTCGCCATGCTGATGGGCGACTTCCTCACCCTCGTCCAGTACGACCTGCCGGTGAAGGTCGTACTGTTCAACAACTCCTCCTTGAGCATGGTCGAGTTGGAGATGCTGGTGGCCGGGCTGCCCTCGTACGGCACCACGAACAAGAACCCCGACTTCGCGGCCGTCGCCAGAGCGTGTGGGGCGTACGGCGTGCGGGTCGAGAAGCCCAAGCAACTCGCGGGCGCCCTGAAGGACGCCTTCAGGCACAAGGGACCGGCCCTCGTCGACATCGTGACCGACCCCAACGCCCTGTCCATCCCGCCGAAGATCAGCGCGGAGATGGTGACGGGCTTCGCGCTGTCCGCGTCGAAGATGGTCCTGGACGGCGGGGTCGGCCGGATGGTGCAGATGGCCCGCTCCAACCTGCGGAACGTGCCGCGTCCTTAGGCAGCGGAACGTGCCGCGTCCTCCAGCGGCAGTCGCAGCTCTCGGTCCGGGCCTTGACCAGCAGCACCTCGGGGTCCTGCGCGGACACCCGGTAGGGCATGCGCATCGCCGGGATCGTCTTCTCGCTGTCAGCGCCCGCGAGCGAGCGGACGGTCGGGCGGGGGCGTCGCGCCCGATCACCCGCACCCTGAGTGCCTCCAGGACCACGGCCGTGGAGGTCTGCGCCGACGGACCTGCCCCGTCCCGGGACGGCATCCCAGGCACTCCATATATGTGCACGTCAGAAGGGCTGGGACGGTTCCACCCCGGCGGATCCTCCGTCAGCTGTTGCGGATGCCGGACGGGACGGCCGATGCTCTTGGTGTCGTACCGACCGCCGCCGGACCGACCTCCCGACGGCAGCCCGCGAACGGGCCGTCGCGACGGCATCCGACACCCATGCACACAGATACGGGGGACACCCATGACCAAGCGCGTCCGAGTCGCGGCGCTCACCGCACTCACCGCCGCGGGCCTCGTGCTCGGCACGGCGGTCGCCGGCCCGGCCGGCGCGGCGATACGGGGAGGCGGCTCGCCCGCGTTCCTCTCGGCCGCCGAACTGCCGCCGCATCCGACCTCCTCCTGGACGGCGGGCAAGGTCACGGACGGCGTACCGGACGAGCTGCGGCTCTGCCTGGACGCGGCGCTGCCGGGCGACGACTCCCGGTATCGCGCGTACCGGACCGACCTCGACACCAGCGCACGGCAGCTCACCATGGTGCTCGGCGACGAGGCCACGGCCAAGGGCCGCACCGCCAGGCTGAACCAGGACATCCGGTCGTGCGCGACGCGGATCGAGCGGTCCGACCCGGAGACCGACGCCGTGCTGAAGGACTACGGCAGGCTGCCGGTCGAGGAGGGCGCCCATGTGTACGGCCTCCACACCGCCACCTCCTGGGGCGCCGGCGACATCCACCTGTTCTCGGTCGGCCGGGACGGGAGGGCCGTCACGGTCGTCGAGTGGGCGCAGCTGGGCGACTTCACCGACGCGCCGGTGACCGCCTTCAAGAAGACGACGACCACCGCCGTCAACAAGCTCTACTGACCCGGCACAGCAATCCCTGCTGACCCGGCGCAGCACCGAAGCACCAACGAGAAACGGGGACACACGAAATGAACAGCACCACCGCCCGCCGACCCGCCCGCCGCGCCGCCCTGGCCGTCGGACTCGCCGCCGCTCTCGCCCTGCCGCTGGGGCTCACCGCCTCGGCACAGGCGTCCGCCGGCACGGATCAGCCGCGGTCGATCAGCGGCAAGCCGTCGGACTCGGTGACCCGGATCGCCGACTTCTACGGCGCCTACATCGACGCGCAGAGCGACCCTGACAACGGCGGCAAGCTGGTGGACGCGCTCCGGAAGTACTACGTGAGCGCCTCCTACCTCAAGGAGTTGAAGGCGTGGGAGGACAAGAACCACGCGGACGGCGTCCTGCGCGCCCAGAACGTCCCGGTCCGGTGGAAGGTGACCGACAACGGCACCGCGGACCACACGGAAGCCGCCGTCACGCTGACCTGGGGCGACAAGAGGACGACCAAGCTCATCGTCGACATGACCAGGAGCCACAAGATCTTCCACATCGGAACGAAGGGGATCGGCGGCAAGTAGCCGGCAAGTAGTCGGCAGGAGGTCGGCCCCGGCCTGGTCGGCCAGTGTCCGGCAAGTAGTCCGCGAGCAGCCGGCGTTCGGCCGCCCCGCGGCACAGAGCGACCCAGGCCCCGCCCGGTTCAGACCGACGCAACGTCGGCACCGGGCGGGGCCCCTCCCGTGTGCCGTGCGGACGCCTGCCCTCCACGGCCGCGGACGGCTCCGCACATCGTCGGGCGGAGCCCCTCGGCTACGGCCTCGTCGTCAGCCCGAACTCGGCAGTTGGGCCGATCCCGTACGGTCAGTGCGACACCCGGCGACGTAGGCACGACGCCGTGCCCGTCCTCGCGGACGAACCAGCGGCCGAACCGTGCTGCCCAGCGCCGCCCGGTGCCTCCCCCCATCGGCCCGCCTCCACCGGGCGGCCCCGACCCCCGCACGAGCGGAGCGTGTCCGCGCCCGTACGTTCGGTCGTTGACTATTCGACATGACTGGCACGTTCCGGACGGGGCATGGATCCCCGTGAACGTGTTCGAGCAGGAGGGGATTCGACATCCACGTCCGGGCGGGGGTCATGAAGAGGCAGGCGCGAGGGGGCGGTCCCGTGGCAATCGGGGCCTCCTCGGCAAAGACAGTGGAGGAATCGGCCGACAGCACGACGGACCAGCCAGGGGGGACGCAGCTCAGGCGCAGGCTGGCACGGGCGGATCTACGGGCGGTGCCCGAGGCCCGACGGGCCCTGCGGGAGCTGCTCAGGCACTGGGGAAGGCCGGAGAAGTCCGAGATAGCGGAGCTGCTCACGAGCGAGCTCGTCACCAACGCGCTCATCCACACCGACCATGACGCCGTCCTGACGGCCACCGTCTCCCCGCGCGGACTACGCGTGGAGGTGCGGGACTTCGTGGGGCGCAGGCCGATACCGCGGGTACCGAACGCCGACGACGGTACGCACGGCAGAGGGCTGCTCCTGGTGCAGTCCCTCGCGGACGCGTGGGGCGTGCGGGCGCACGGGGTGGGTAAGGCGGTGTGGTTCGAACTGGACGGGGGCGCCGCCTGAACAGGCTGCGCCCCCGTGCCAGTGTGGGCAGTTCACGCCGAACTGCCGCGTGTTCGCAGTCCGGTACTAGCCGAACTGCCGCTCGAGGTCCTTGAGCTTGCGCTCCAGGGAGTCGAGGCGGGGCAGAGCCATGGTGTCGTCCTCCGCGGTGAGGTCGACCGTGATCGGGTCAGCGGAGTTGCGGACGGGCTGAAGCGAGGGGCGGGACGGTACGGGGGGCAGCTGTTCCGTGGATATAGCAGGTTCCGAAGTGACCTGGGCGGGCGCGCGTTCCACGGACGGCGCTTCGAGCTGCCGTCCGCCGCCACCACCACCGCGGCCCGGCAGGCCGCGGTGGCCGCGGCTGAGCGCCTTGAGGTGCGCCCGCTCGACCCGCTCCTGCTCCCGGCGGCGCAGTCGGTTCTGCTCCTTCTGGCGGCGGTCCTCACGGACCTCCTCGACGGCCTCGTCCAGCGTGCGCACGTTCTCCAGGAGCATCAGCGACCAGGCGCTGTACGTCTCACGGGGCGCCCGCAGCCAGCGGACGATGCGGATCTGCGGCAGCGGACGCGGCACCAGGCCCTGCTCACGCAGGGCGGCGCGGCGGGTCTGCTTCAGCGCGCGGTCGAAGAGCACCGCGGCCGACAGCGACATTCCGGAGAAGAACTGCGGGGCTCCCGCGTGGTCGATACCTCGGGGGGCGTGCACCCAGTTGAACCAGGCCGCCGCGGCCGCGAACGTCCACACGAGTATCCGGGAGCCGAGGGCCGCGTCACCGTGGCTGGCCTCGCGCACCGCGAGCACGGAGCAGAACATGGCCGCGCCGTCCAGGCCGAACGGGACCAGATACTGCCAGCCGTCGGTGAGGCCGAGGTTCTGCTCGCCGAAGCCGACCAGACCGTGGAAGGAGAGCGCCGCGGCGACCGCGGCGCAGCAGAACAGCAGTACGTACGAGGCCGTGCCGTAGATGGCCTCCTTGCGCCTGCGGCGCTCCTCGCTGCGCTCCCACGAGTCGTCGGCATTCGTCGAGCTCTCCCCGGACCGCTTGCCACGCGCGAGCACGGCCACCGCCGCCAGCATGCCCAGGAGCAGTACGGCGCCCGGAAGCAACCAGTTCAGCGATATGTCGGTCAATCTCATCTGGGGTCCCTTGCATTGGGATAGGGCGTAACGCCCGCCATAGTGGCCCACTCCCGTTGGCCCTCAGGGGGTTTCGGGGCAAGAGGCCGCCAAGGGAGTGCAAGGGGATGCGCAGGGCGACATTCTGCTCGAACTGCCGCGCGAGGGACGGGAGTTGAGTGCGAATAAGACTACCCGTACGGATGGTTCCGCGGAAAGTTCCCGTGGCAAGTGAGGAAGTTGTGAATTGCCTGTAGTCCGCGCGGGGTCTCGGTCGGCGCCGATCTTACGGGATGACGGGGTGTCCCTTGTCTGAGTGTCCGTCAACTGAGCGCCTCAGCAGTCAACTTGGCGATGCGACCGCCGTGAGTCGCGCGATCCGGTCCGTGTCGCAGGTGCGCGGGCAGGTCAGGCAGGTGTCCTCGGGGCGCAGCGTGTAGAAGAGGCAGCAGCTCGCGCGGTCGCGGGTGGGCAGCGCCTCGCCGTTCGGTCCGGTCAGCTCACGGAACGCGGCCGAGCCGACGTACGGCCGGGTCGCGCCCGGCAGCAGCAGTTCCAGCTCCCGGACGGCGCGCTCCTCCTCGCCGAGCAGGTGGGCGACGTACCAGAGCCCCTCGGCGACCTCGTCGGTCGCCATGCCCCACAGGGCACGCCCGCGCCGCCGCATACGCGGACCGAAGCCCCCGAGGACCGGCTCCAGATGTTCCGTGACCGCCGCCCGTACCTCGGCCCGCAGGGCCTGCTCGTCCGGTACGACGCGGGCGCCGGGCAGTCCGGCCGCCGGATCGTCCGGCAGGCAGGCGAACTCCGTGACCCGTATCGCCATGCGGCCGAGGGTGCGCTGGAACGTGACGTGCTCCACAGGCAGGCGCGGTACCCGGCGCCCCAGGAACCACGGGACGGTGATCAGCAGACAGGCCGGCCAGGCGTACCGGTGCAGTCCGAAGCCGGCCACGACGTCCGGGCGCCCCCGCTGTCCGTAGTCCCTCAGGACCTGCGCCTCGTCCCAGGCCAGGAAGGCGTCGAGGCCGGTCCCGCCCGCCGCGAGCAGGGCGGCGGAGGCCCAGCCGTCGCCCTCGGGGGCCGCTTCCCCGGGGTCGAGCTCCGTGACCGCCAGCCCGGGAAAGGCCTCGGTCAGCCTTGCGTAGGCATCCGCGACGGGCGAGGGCATGCGGGGACCACCGACTTCACGATCGTTGACAGGTAAGGCTTACCTTATCCAAGCTGATCGGGTTTGAACTCCCGCCCGCTGCGCTTATGGTGCTTTACGGGCGGTAACAACCGCCGCAATGATCCCAAGTGGGCCAAGTGCGCCAAGTACTGTCGAGATCAGTCAAGTCCGGAGGAGGAGCCCGTGGAGCAGGCCGGTCCGCGCCCGCGTGACATGCACGGTTCCCCCGGGACCGGAATTCCGGACATGGGCAAGGCGGCCGTTCGGGTGCCGCCGCAGCCACGGGCCGCCGAGGTGGGTCGCGAGCGCGACCGGGAACGCGAGCGAGACCGGGAACGTGACCGCGCCCGCGACCGGGAACGTGACCGGGGCGCCGCCGCGGCCGGTGGCTCGGCGCGCGGTGAGCACACCCACGGCGAGCCGCCCCTGCCCGTCGCCCAGGCCGCGCGGCCCGTCGTCCAGCGGGCCTCCGTCCGCGGCCAGGTCCTCGACGCCCTGCGCACCGCGCTGGTCGCGGGGGAACTGGCGCCGGGCGAGGTGTACTCGGCGCCCGTCCTCGGTGAGCGGTTCGGGGTGTCCGCGACGCCGGTGCGGGAGGCGATGCAGCAGCTCGCGCTCGAGGGTGCCGTCGAGGTCGTACCCAACCGCGGGTTCCGCGTCGTCGTGCGTGGGGCCCGCGAGCTGGCCGAACTCGCCGAGATCCGGGGACTGATCGAGGTCCCGGTGATGCTGCGGCTGGCCCGTACGGTGTCCGCGGGGCAGTGGGCCGAGCTGCGGCCGCTCGCCGAGGCGAGTGTGCGGGCCGCGTCCACCGGCTGTCGCGCGACGTACGCCGAGACCGACCGCGCCTTCCACCGGGCGGTACTCGCGCTCGCCGGCAACGAGCAGCTGGTGCGGATCGCGGACGACCTGCACCGCCGCGCCCAGTGGCCCCTCGTCGGCGGCCCGGTCTCGCGGGGCCGCGCCGACCTGCTCGCCGACGCCGCCGAGCACACGGCACTGCTGGACGCGCTGATCGCGCAGGACCTCGTCGTGGTGCAGTCCCTGGTGCGGGAGCACTTCGCGGGCGGGTAGCCGGTATGTGCCGTTCACCGAGCCGGTGTCACGGTTGCGTCGACGCGCGGTAACGGCCCGCGCCCCGGGGGAACCCGCTCCTCGGCCGCTCATGTGTCCCCGTTCACAAGGCGGCCGAATCCCTCGGGGGTGAGTGACGATGGTTCCCAACCCTGGCCAGCAGATTGCCTGGCAGAACCAGTTGCGAACGAACCAGCAGGTCTTCAGTAACAACGCGGCCCAGTACGACCGCCGGCGCCGCCGGAACCGGGGCCGCCCCGCTTCCGGTCTCGCCGGTGTGCTGAAGCTCCTGCTCCTCGTGGCCGTAGTCGTCCTCCTGGCCGAGAACCCCGGACTCCGCGCCGAACTCTGGACGTTCGCCCAGAACCTGGGCGCCTACGTCCAGGGCCTGTGGGCTGACACCCGGAACGGCTAGGACCGCCAGGACCTGTCCGGCGGATCAGACCGGACAGACCCTGGATCCCGTCACCCGCGGCCGGGACGGCACACCTACGCCGTGGCCGCCGGTGGCGTCAACTGCCGGGCCAGCCAGGTCGGTACGCCCCCCAGGAGCCGGAACAGCCGTCCCGCCTCGGCGCGCAGGCGTGACGCCTCCGGCTCCGTCTCCGCGTCGGCCAGCGACGCCAGTGCCGGGGCCGTACCGACGAGGTAGCCCAACTCCTCGCGGATGCGCAGCGATTCGCCGAAGCCGTGCCGCGCCTCGGCCAGCTCACCGTCGCGCAGGGCGAGTCCGGCCAGATGACGCCAGGTGAAGGACAGCAGCAGCGGGTCGTTGTGGGCCGTGGCGCCCGCGTGGGCCCGGCGGTAGGCGGCGCGGGCGGCCTGCGGGGAGCGTGCCAGGTTCTCGGCGAGCAGCCCCCGCCGGAAGTCCAGCAGCGCCCGGCCGGGAGCGCCGGGCGCGATCAGCGCGGCCGCCCGGCCGAGCGCGGCCCGCGCCTCGTCGGCCCGGTCGCGCACCCCGAGCAGCGTGGCCGCGTACGCGAGCTGCCCGCGCTCACAGGCCGCCGCGCCCCGCTCGTCGTCGCTCCGGGCCTGCGCCTCGGCCGTGCGCAGCGCGTCCTCGGCCTCCTGCCAGCCCTGCTCGGTGTAGAGGCACCGCTCGACGAGCAGCGCGGCCCGCTGGAGCGAGGCGCCCGCGGTGCGCGGTTCGAGCAGCGCGGCCGCGTCGGCCCAGCAGGCGCGCGAGCGCAGCCGCCATACCGCGGTCTGGAGTGGATCGTCCCCTGCAGTCGTTCCGTGACCAGACATGGCGGTATGCGCCACGTTGCCCTCCCCGAGCACGCCATTGAGCTGTTGAGTGGTGGCGGCATCTCAGCACGAATCGCGGGGCCGGGCCAAGAGGGTGGGTGAAGGATTTCACAAAGTCGTGGGACACCGGCGGCACTTGGTGCCACCGGGCCCACAGTGCCGTGACCTCAGCTCATGCGCAATGCCAGGAAGAAGTCCAGCTTGTCCTCGAGGCGCGAGAGGTCGCGACTCGTCAACTGCTCGATGCGTCCCACCCGGTAGCGCAACGTGTTGACGTGCAGGTGGAGACGCGCGGCACAGCGCGTCCACGAACCGTCGCAGTCGAGGAACGCCTCCAGGGTCGGGATCAGCTCGGCGCGGTGGCGGCGGTCGTACTCCCGCAGGGGGTCGAGCAGACGGGCCGTGAAGGCGCGGCGCACGTCGTCCGGGACGAAGGGGAGCAGCAGGACGTGCGAGGCCAGCTCCTGGTGGCCCGCCGCGCAGACCCGGCCGGGGCGGGCGGCGGCCACCCGGCGGGCGTGCCGGGCCTCCTCCAGGGCGCCGCGCAGCCCCTCCGCGGAGTGCACGGCCGCGCTGACCCCGAGCGTGAGCCGCCCGTCGTCGTTCAGGCCCGCGGACAGCGGGTCGCGTACGGCCTCCAGCAGGGTGTCCGCGAGCAGCCCGGCCTCGGAGCCGTCGTGCTCCGAGGAAACCGCCGGAAGGGGGACGAGCGCGACCGCCTCCTCACCCGTATGGGCCACGGCGATGCGATCGGAGTGCTCGGCTCCGGTCGACAGCGGGTCGACGAGGATCTCCTCGAGGAGCGACTGGGCGACCGGGCCGCCCTCGATCTCCCCGCCGTCCCACTCCACCCGGGCCACCACGACCTGCCAGTGCGGCGCCGACCCGAGGCCGGGCAGCAGCACCGGCGCGGCGACCCGCAGCCGGGCCGCGATCTCGGCGGGCGCGGCACCGGTCTGCACCAGCTCGAGCACCTCCTGGGCGAGCCGCCGCCGCACGGTGCGCGCCGCGTCCCGCCGGTCCCGCTCGACCGCGATGAGCTGTGTGACGCCCTGGAGCAGGTCGAGGCGCTCGGCGGGCCAGTCCCCGGCGTCCGCCTCCACGGCGAGCAGCCAGTCGGACAGCACCGTCTCGCGTACGTCCCTGGAGGCGCCGGTGGACCGGCCGCTGCTGTGGACCGGGAAGAGCGAGTACGTCGTCGTGCCTACCAGCACGCGGTGCGGCCCCCGCCGCCCGGTGCGCGCCGCCGCCAGGTGCTCGGCGGCCAGCCGGGCGCACACGTCCGTGGCGGGCAGCGGGCCGCTGAGGTTCGAGCCCGCGATGGGCCGCCCGGTGGGGGAGAGCACCCAGGCGCGCAGGTCCAGGTCGGAGCCGAGCAGGTCCAGGACCACGTCCGGGCCGCCGCCCGCCGGGCCCGAGGTCATCATCCGCCGATGCCGGTCGACCACGGCCGCGAGGTCCCCGGCCCGCTCACCGGAGACCTGCCGTACGACGTGCTCGGTGATCGTCGCGAAGGCCACCGACTCGTTGACGGCGAACAGCGGCAGCCGGTGCCGGGCGCAGGCCAGGACCAGGTCGTCCGGGATGTCGCCCAGCTCCGCCTCACCGGCGGCCAGCGCCGCGACGCCCGCGCCCGCGAGAATGCGCACGAAGGGCTCGGTGTCGGCGGCGTCGTGCCGCCAGGCCAGGCCCGTGAGCACCAGCTCGCCGCCCGACAGGTAGCGGCTGGGGTCCTTGAGGTCCGTGGTCATCACACCGCGTACGGTGCGGTCCAGCTCGCCCTCGCCGCCGAGCAGCCGCAGGCCCAGCGCGTCGGTGTCCAGCAGTGCGCGCAGCCGCATTCTCGTCGCCGCCGTTCTTGTCTCGAAATCTACGATGAACTGAAGGTGAGAACCCGCCAAGCGGATCCCAGGGCTCCGTGGAGTGGGTCCGCGGATGCCGGAGAACGGTGGCCCCGGCCCTCCGGGGCTGTGTCCTGGGCTTTCGAAAGCTGTGCTCACTGTTTCCGGAGGAAGACCAAGAGGTTACTGATGGCCTCCGTTCATACGAATCTACAAGATGACTGCCCTGGCCAGCCAACTCCTTCATGGTTTCGGTGACTGACCCCACCGGAGGACGGAGCGGTGTACTGACTCCCATCCGCGTGAACAGCACATGAACGAGCCCGGGCCGCCGCACACGATCTGGCTCAAACAGAACGACCCACAAAACGAAGAAGAGAGCCGGTCATGGACTTCCTTCGCCCCGCCAGCTGGGAGGAGGCGCTCGCCGCGAAGGCCGAGCACCCCACCGCTGTGCCGATTGCGGGTGGCACCGATGTGATGGTCGAGATCAACTTCGACCACCGCCGGCCCGAGTACCTCCTCGATCTGAACCGCGTCGGCGAGCTGAGCGAGTGGGAGGTCGGCGAGGAGAGTGTGCGCCTTGGGGCCTCCGTCCCGTACACCCAGATCATGGAGAGCCTGCGCGGCGAGCTGCCCGGCCTGGCCCTGGCCTCCCACACCGTGGCCTCCCCGCAGATCCGCAACCGCGGCGGCGTCGGCGGCAATCTCGGCACCGCCTCCCCGGCCGGTGACGCCCACCCGGCCCTGCTCGCGGCGGGCGCCGAGGTCGAGGTCGCGTCCGTACGCGGCACGCGTCTGATCCCGATCGACGACTTCTACACCGGCGTGAAGCGCAACGCGCTGGCCGCCGACGAGCTCATCAGGGCCGTCCACATCAAGAAGGCCGACGGCCCGCAGCAGTACTCGAAGGTCGGCACCCGCAACGCCATGGTGATCGCGGTGTGCGCCTTCGGCCTGGCCCTGCACCCCGAGACCCGCACGGTCCGCACCGGCATCGGATCCGCCGCGCCCACCCCGGTGCGCGCCAAGACCGCCGAGGAGTTCCTGAACGCGGCGCTCGAGGAGGGCGGGTTCTGGGACAACGGAAAGATCATCACCCCCTCGGTCGCCAAGCAGTTCGCGGACCTGTGCTCCGCCGCCTGCAACCCGATCGACGACGTCCGGGGCACGGCGAGCTACCGCCGCCACGCGGTCGGCATCATGGCCCGCCGCACGCTGACCTGGACCTGGGAGACGTACCGCGGCGCTGACGGTCGGACACATCAGAAGGGGAGTGTCGCGTAATGCGCGTCAATTTCACGGTCAACGGCCGCCCGCAGGAAGCCGACGACGTGTGGGAGGGCGAGTCCCTGCTCTACGTCCTGCGCGAGCGCCTCGGCCTGCCGGGCTCCAAGAACGCCTGTGAGCAGGGTGAGTGCGGCTCCTGCACGGTCCGCTTGGACGGCGTGCCGGTGTGTTCGTGTCTGGTCGCGGCGGGCCAGGTCGAGGGCCGCGAGGTCATCACGGTCGAGGGCCTCGCGGACTACGCCGAGCAGCGCTCCTGCGGCACCGGTTCCTGCGGTACGTCGCTTCAGGACGCCCAGCGGTGGGAGTCCCGGCCGGGCGACTCCCGGACCGGCGAGGGCACCGGCGTCTCCCCGCGTGCGGCGCTCTCGCCGATCCAGCAGGCGTTCATCGACGCCGGCGCCGTCCAGTGCGGCTTCTGCACCCCGGGTCTGCTGGTCGCGGCGGACGAGATGCTGGAGCGCAACCCGACGCCGACCGACGCGGACATCCGCGAGGCGCTCTCCGGCAACCTCTGCCGCTGCACCGGTTACGAGAAAATCATGGATGCGGTCCGCCTCGCGGCCGCCCGGCAGTCCGAGGCGGTCTGACCATGGGAACCACGGGTACGCCCACCAAAATCACGCAGGGCACCAAGTCCAAGGGCGGCATCGGCGAGTCCACGCTCCGTCCGGACGGCACCCTCAAGGTCACCGGCGAGTTCGCGTACTCGTCCGACATGTGGCACGAGGACATGCTCTGGGGCCAGATCCTGCGTTCCACGGTCGCGCACGCCGAGATCGTGTCGATCGACACCTCCGAGGCCCTCGCGCAGCCCGGCGTCTACGCCGTCATGACGTACGACGACCTGCCGACCGACGTGAAGAACTACGGTCTGGAGATCCAGGACACCCCGGTCCTCGCCCACGGCAAGGTGCGCCACCACGGAGAGCCGGTCGCGATCGTCGCCGCCGACCACCCGGAGACCGCGCGCCGCGCCGCCGCCAAGATCAAGGTGGAATACCGCGAACTGCCGGTCATCACGGACGAGGCGTCCGCGACGGCGCCCGACGCGATCCTGGTCCACGAGGGCCGCACCGACCACCACATCGGCCATGTCTCGCACCCGAACATCGTGCACCGCCAGCCGATCGTCCGCGGCAACGCCGAAGAGGCCGCCAAGAAGGCCGACTTCATCGTCCGGGGCGAGTACACCTTCGGCATGCAGGACCAGGCCTTCCTCGGACCGGAGTCCGGCCTCGCCGTGCCCGCAGAGGACGGTGGCGTCGACCTCTACGTCGCCACCCAGTGGCTGCACTCCGACCTGCGCCAGATCGCGCCGGTCCTCGGCCTGCCCGAGGACAAGGTCCGTATGACGCTCTCCGGTGTCGGCGGCGCCTTCGGCGGCCGCGAGGACCTGTCGATGCAGATCCACGCCTGCCTGCTGGCGCTGCGCACCGGCAAGCCGGTCAAGATCGTCTATAACCGGTTCGAGTCCTTCTTCGGCCATGTGCACCGCCACCCGGCGAAGCTCTCCTACGAGCACGGGGCCACGCGCGACGGCAAGCTCACACATCTGAAGGCGCGCATCGTCCTTGACGGCGGCGCCTACGCGTCGGCCTCCCCGGCGGTCGTCGGCAACGCGTCCTCGCTGGGGGCGGGCCCGTACGTCATCGACGACGTCGACATCGAGGCCATCGCGCTCTACACCAACAACCCGCCGTGCGGCGCCATGCGCGGCTTCGGCGCGGTGCAGGCGTGCTTCGCGTACGAGGCCCAGATGGACAAGCTCGCCGACAAGGTGGGCATGGACCGGGTCGAGTTCCGTCAGCTGAACGCGATGGAGCAGGGCACGCTCCTGCCGACCGGACAGCCGGTCGACTCCCCGGCGCCGGTCGCCGAACTCCTGCGCCGCGTCAAGGCGATGCCGCTGCCGCCCGAGCGTCAGTGGGAGAGCAGCGAGGGCGCCGACGTGCGGCAGCTGCCGGGCGGTCTGTCCAACACCACGCACGGCGAAGGCGTCGTACGCGGTGTCGGCTACGCGGTCGGCATCAAGAACGTCGGCTTCTCCGAAGGGTTCGACGACTACTCGACCGCCAAGGTGCGGATGGAGGTGGTCGGTGGCGAGCCGGTCGCCACCGTGCACACCGCGATGGCGGAGGTCGGCCAGGGCGGTGTCACCGTCCACGCGCAGATCGCCCGCACCGAGCTGGGCGTCACACAGGTGACGATCCAGCCGGCCGACACCCAGGTGGGCAGCGCCGGTTCGACATCCGCGTCGCGTCAGACGTACGTCACCGGCGGCGCCGTCAAGAACTCCTGCGAGCTGGTCCGCGAGAAGGTCCTGGAGCTGGGCCGCCGCAAGTTCGGTACGTACCACCCCGCCTGGGCGACCGCCGAGCTGCTCCTGGAGGGCGGCAAGGTCGTCACCGACGCGGGCGAGGTCCTCGCCGGCCTCGTGGACGTACTCGGCGACGAGTCCGTCGAGGTCGAGGCCGAGTGGCGGCACCGCCCGACCGAGGCCTTCGACCTGCGGACCGGACAGGGCTTCGGCCACGTCCAGTACTCGTTCGCCGCGCACCGTGCGGTGGTCGAGGTCGACACCGAGCTGGGTCTGGTGAAGGTCATCGAACTGGCCTGCGCCCAGGACGTCGGCAAGGCGCTCAACCCGCTGTCCGTCATCGGCCAGATCCAGGGTGGTACGACCCAGGGCCTGGGCATGGCGGTCATGGAGGAGATCATCGTCGACCCGAAGACGGCGAAGGTCAGGAACCCCTCCTTCACGGACTACCTGATCCCCACCATCCTCGACACGCCGACCATCCCGGTCGACGTGCTCGAACTCGCCGACGACCACGCTCCCTACGGGCTGCGCGGCATCGGCGAGGCCCCGACCCTGTCGTCGACCCCGGCCGTCCTCGCGGCGATCCGGAACGCGACGGGTCTGGAACTCAACCGGACGCCCGTACGGCCGGAGCACCTGACCGGTAAGTAACGAGCGCTCCCGGGGGGACTTCGTCCCCCCGACAGCCCCCTTGTTCGTCTCGGGCCGTCCCCCGGGTCGTGCACCTTCCCAAATCCCGCAGCCGCAACGGCGGTTGACCTCAGCCATCAGGGTGGCTGACGCGGGTGCCCCTGTGAACCTTGGGAGATGGCACCATGACCCAGCAATCAGTGGAGCCCAGGAGCGTCGCCGACGACGCGGGTGCGGGAACCCGCGTCCCGGCCGGCCGGTCCTGGCTCGATCGGTACTTTCACATATCCCGGCGTGGCTCGACGGTCGCGCGCGAGGTGCGCGGTGGCGTCACCACCTTCATGGCGATGGCGTACATCCTGCTCCTCAACCCCCTGATCCTGTCCGGCAAGGACGCGGCGGGGAACACGCTCGGCCAGCAGGCCCTGATCACCGCGACCGCGTTTGCGGCGGCCTGCACCACGCTTCTGATGGGTTTCGCCGGCCGGGTGCCGCTCGCCCTGGCCGCCGGCCTCTCCGTCTCCGGTGTGCTCTCCTCGCAGGTCGTGCCCCAGATGACCTGGCCGCAGGCCATGGGCATGTGCGTGATCTACGGCGTCGTGATCATGCTCCTGGTGTTCACCGGCCTGCGCGAGATGATCATGAACGCGATCCCGCTGGCGCTGAAGCACGCGATCACCATGGGTATCGGCCTGTTCGTCGCGCTGATCGGCTTCTACAAGGCCGGCTTCGTGCACCAGGGCAAGGCGACCCCGGTCACCCTCGGCCCGACCGGTGAACTCGCCGGCTGGCCGGTCCTGCTCTTCGCCGCGACCCTGCTTCTCATCTTCATGCTCCAGGCCCGGGGCGTGCCCGGCGCCATCCTCATCGGCATCGTCTCCGGCACGGTCCTCGCCGTCGTCCTGAACGCCCTCGGCGTCATCGACCCCAGGCAGTGGGCGAGCGGCGCACCCGAACTGCACGGCGGCGCGGTCTCGATGCCCGACTTCTCGATCTTCGGCAAGGTCGAGTTCGGGGGCTGGGACCAGGTCGGCGCGATGACGGTCGGCATGATCGTCTTCACCCTGGTCCTCGCCGGCTTCTTCGACGCGATGGCCACCATCATCGGCGTCGGCACCGAGGCCGGGCTCGCCGACGACCAGGGCCGGATGCCGGGCCTGTCCAAGGCGCTGTTCATCGACGGCGCGGGCGGTGCGATCGGCGGCGTCGCGGGCGCCTCCGGCCAGACGGTCTTCGTCGAGTCCGCGACCGGGGTCGGCGAGGGCGCCCGTACCGGCCTCTCGTCCGTGGTCACCGGCCTGTTCTTCGCGGCCTGCCTGTTCTTCACCCCGCTGACGGCGATCGTCCCGGGTGAGGTCGCCGCCGCCGCGCTGGTCGTCATCGGAGCCATGATGATGATGAACGCCCGGCATGTGGACTGGTCCGACCGCGGCACCGCGATCCCGGTCTTCCTGACCGTCGTGATCATGCCGTTCACGTACTCCATCACCGCCGGCGTGGCGGCCGGGGTCCTCAGTTACGTCGCCATCAAGGCCGCCCAGCGCAAGGCCAGGGAGATCGGGGCGTTCATGTGGGGCCTGACGGTGATCTTCCTCGTCTACTTCGCCCTCAACCCGATAGAGAGCTGGCTGGGCGTCCACTAGACGCCCGTCGGGAAACGTCGGGAAACGTCGGGGAAAGCCCCCACCGCAACCGCAGTCAAAGGAGACCGAGAGATGCTGGACATCGCCGAAGAGCTGCACCGGTGGGTCGAGCGGGGACGCGACTTCGCCGTGGCCACCGTGGTGGCCGTCGGCGGCAGCGCACCCCGCCAGCCCGGCGCCGCCCTCGCGGTGGACGCCGACGGCACGGCGATCGGCTCGGTCTCCGGCGGCTGCGTGGAGGGCGCCGTGTACGAGCTGTGCCGGCAGGCGCTCGAGGACGGCGAAACCGTCCTGGAGCGCTTCGGGTACAGCGACACGGACGCTTTCGCCGTCGGACTGACCTGCGGCGGCGTCATCGACATCCTCGTCACACCGGTCCGGGCGGCCGATCCCGCCCGGCCGGTGTACGCGGCCGCGCTGGCCGCCGCGGCGCACGGGGAGGCGGCGGCCGTGGCACGGATCGTCACCGGCCCCGCGGAGCTGCTGGGACGCGCGCTGCTGGTCCGCCCCGAAGGCTCGTACGAGGGCGGCTTCGGCGCCCACCCCGAACTGGACCGCACGGTGGCGGGGGAGGCCGGCGCCTTCCTGGACGCGGGCCGCACCGGCACGCTGGAGACGGGAGAGCAGGGCGCTCGCTGCGGAGCACCGCTCACGGTCCTCGTCGAATCCTCCGTCCCGCCACCGCGCATGATCGTCTTCGGTGCGATCGACTTCGCGTCGGCGCTGGTCCGCATCGGCAGGTTTCTGAACTACCACGTGACGGTGTGCGACGCCCGCCCCGTCTTCGCGACACGTACGCGCTTCCCGGAGGCCGACGATATCGTCGTCGAGTGGCCGCACACATACCTGGAGCGCACCCAGGTGGACGGCCGGACGGTCCTGTGCGTCCTGACCCACGACGCCAAGTTCGACGTACCGCTGCTGAAGCTGGCGCTGCGCCTCCCGGTCGCGTACGTCGGCGCGATGGGATCCCGCCGCACCCACCTGGACCGCAACGACCGCCTGCGCGCCGTCGGCGTCACGGAACTGGAACTGGCACGGCTGCGCTCGCCCATCGGCCTGGACCTCGGTGCCCGTACGCCGGAGGAGACCGCCCTGTCCATCGCCGCGGAGATCGTCGCGGGCCGTCGCGGCGGCAGCGGGGTCTCCCTGACCGGCGCCCACACCCCGATCCACCACGACGCCGCGTCGAGCATGGCGGGGCGGATCGGGTCGGTGGCCTGAGCGGTGGCTCAGGAGGCCGCTGCGTCTCGGGTGGAGGCCTCTGGCGTATCCGGCCGGGGGGCTCGCGGCTGGGCGGGCTTGCGTGCCAGCAGGTATGCCTGTGGGGTTTTCTCCCAGCTCGCGTCGGCTTCCCGCACCAGCCGGGCGACCTCGACGAAACCGGCCTCGCGCAACAACTCGGAGATCCGCTCGGGCGGGAAGCGGTAGACGTCCAGGGACAGATCGTGGCCGTAGGCGTGCTCCAGGTGGACGCACTCGTCGCCCGCCTTGAAGGCGATGAGGAGATGTCCGCCGGGAGCGAGCACCCGATGGAACTCCGCGAAGACAGGCGGCAGTTCCGGCTGCGGGGTGTGGACGAGCGAATACCAGGCGAGGGCTCCGGCGAGTGAGCCGTCGTCGAGGTCGAGTCCGGTCATCGACCCGACGTCGAACCGCAGTTCCGGGTAGGTCTGCCGGGCCACCGCGACCATCTCCGGTGACAGATCGATCCCGAAGGCATCCAGCCCGAGCGACTTCAGATGGACGGTCACCCGCCCGGGCCCGCAGCCCAGGTCGCCGACGGGCCCTCCGCCCTCGGCGACCACCCGCTCGGCGAACGCTCCCAGCATGGCCCGGTCGAAGGGCAGGTGCGCCAGATGGTTCCTGAGCAGCCTGTCGTAATCGACTGCGACGGCGTCGTACGACGTCCGGGTGGTGTGCAGGTGAGAGGTCTCGGTCATGGAGCGCGACTGTAGACCGGCGGTCTGACAACCCGGCTGCGACCGCAGGACCGTCCTCGCCGGACCGTGAGGCGCCGTTCGGGACCCGCACAACGGTCGCGGGTCCCGGTGATCTACGCTTTCGCCCGGTCGACGGCGAGCGTGCGGTGGCCGAGGCCGGTGAGGGCGTAGGTTCGGTCCGGGGTTCTCACGAGGCCGGGCCGGGCCGCAGTAGCCCGTCCACCGCCCGGCCGAACATCCGTCGGGCCACCGCGCCCAGGGGCCTGTCGAAGGCGTGCGGCAGCCCTCGCACGCTCAGATCCTCCCGCCACACCACCCGCGAGGCTCCGTCACCGTAGGGATGCACCTCGATCTCGGCCCAACCCGTGACGAAGCCGCCCCTCTTCGCCAGTCGGCACAGGGCCGGGGCGCCCGCCCCCGGCGGCTGCCAGGCGACGACCTCCATCGGGTCGTCGAAGGCGAGCGGGCCGATTCCTGAGCGGGCCACGAAGAGCGTCCCGACGCGGGTCGGCGGCGGCGTGGCGACGGTGACCCGGGTCAGCGGGACCACGGCCGCGTGGCGTTCCCAGTCCGTGAGCCGGTGCCAGGCCTGATCGACGGAAACCGGCGCGACGCGTTCGAGGAGGAAGAGGACCACGGAGTGATCGTAGGCGCATCACCGAGGACTCCCCCGACCCCTGAATGTATGAACCGACTGAGCGACAAATGATGACATCCCACTACCATTCCCTCGGGGGAGCAATCCGCCCGTCCCTCTCAGGGAAAGTTGGTCGTCATGCCGTTGAAGACCTATGGCGTACTGATCGCACGCGCGGTCGACGTCCGTCGCGAGGGTTCCACCGACACGCCGCACTACCAGGTCCATCTGACGGACGATCAAGGCACGCACTACCGCGCCTCGGTCAACGTCAAGTCCCAGGAGCGGCCCTCCGAGCTGCTCTACCTGGTCGACGAGGACTTCCGTCACCCCATCACGGCCCGTCTGGAGGGCCTCGTGAGCGGGTGGAGCAAGCTGCCGTCGGGGCCGGGCGGACCCAATCTCGACTTCGTCCGCGGCAATCTCTTCGACCCGTCGAAGATGCGCACGCTTCCGCCGGAGGTGGAGGGCCCCGACAACGACCTCGCCGACATCCTCGACCACTACGTACGCCGGGCGGTGGAGGATCCGGCCGCGCGGATGTACGTCTTCGGGGAGCGCTGGGGACCCGAGGCCGAGCTCCGGGACAAGGTCTTCGACTTCCTGCCCGGCAACGGCGTCCACGACATCCATATGAACCAGGGCAACAGCCGTCGCTTCGAGGGCGACGACGGAGTCTGGCAGGACGGCGGGCTGCTGATCCACTTCCCGGCCCAGTCGCGCTGGGTCGGCGTGTTCCTCGCCTTCCAGAGCCAGAAGTGGCACACGGACGACGCCACCGGCCACGCCCTCGATGTCGCCGGGCCCCGCCCCGAGCCCGGGTTGCAGCCGGTGCGTCTCGTGGCGGCCCTGGTCAATCCGCCCGGCCCGGCCCCCGAGACGGAGAGCGTCACGCTCATCAACGCCTCGCCCGCCCCGGTCGACCTCACCGGCTGGCGCCTCGTCGATCGCCTGGGACACGGCGGCCCGGTGCCGCCCGGCCCGCTCGCGGCGGGCGCCACCCTGAGCGCACCCCTCTCCGACGGAGCCCAACTGGGCAACCATGGCGGCGAGATCACCCTGCTGGACGCCGACGGCCTCAAGGTGCACGGCGTCTCGTACACCGCCGAGCAGGCCGCGCACGAGGGGTGGACGGTGGTGTTCTGACCCGGGCCCGGACGGGCCGCGCCCTGCCCGTCCGGGAATGGCCTACCGCCCCGCACACCTGTACGGCACCATGGGGCCGACCCGCATCCGTGGCCGGAGGGCGCCCCCCGTGGACCTCGAACTGCACGGCAGGCTCGACGAGTTGCAGCGCGACCCCTACCCGCACTACGCGCGGGCGCGGCGGTTCACCGCCCTCGAGCACGTCCCCGAGCTGGACGCCTGGCTGGTGGCGCGGGACGCGGACGTACGGGAGGTGCTGCGCAGGCCCGACGACTTCTCCTCGGCCAACGCACTGCGGCCCGATGTCATGCCCGCGCCCGCCGCCCTCGCCGTGCTCGGCGGAGGGTTCGGCGGGCGTCCGGTCGTGGTGACCGCGGACGGCGCCCGCCATCAGGAGCTGCGGGCGCCGATCGTGCGCGGTCTCTCGCCCGCGCGCGTCGCCGCCGTGCTGCCGTACGCCGCGGAGCGCGCCACCGCCCTCGTCGACAGGTTCCTGAGCGGCGCGGAGAGCGGCCGCGTCGAGCTGATGGCCGCCTATGCCCGCCGGCTGCCCGGTGACGTCATCGGCAGAATCGTCGGCCTCGACCCCGCCGACGTGCCGGCCGTCGTGTACGGCGGGCACCGCGCCGAAGAGCTCCTCTTCCGTCCGCTGACGGAGGACGAGCAGGTGGTTGCCGCGCAGGACGTGGTCGCCATGCAGCATCTCCTCGATGCCTTCGTACGCGACCGCCGTGCCGATCCGCGCGAGGACCTGGCCTCCGAGATCATCGCCTCCGTGGCGCCGGGAGACGGTGAGCTGACGCTCGATCAGCGGCACGACATCGTGGCGCATCTGCAGAACCTGCTCCTCGCCGGGCACCTGACCACGACCGCCCTGATCGGCACGACGGTACTGAACCTGCTGCGGCACCCGCGGCAGTGGGAGCTGCTGTGCGCGGAGCCCGAGCGCATTCCCGCGGCCATCGAGGAGGCCGCCCGCTACGACAGCGCGCTCCAGGGCTTCCGTCGTGTCACCACCCGGCCGGTCACGCTCGCCGGAACCGAACTCCCGGCGGGAGCATCGGTGTTCGTGGCCTTCGGCGGGGCGAACCGCGACGGGGGACGGCATCCGCGGCCCGACGAGTTCGACATCACCCGCACCCCGCGCCGCCATCTCGCCTTCGGCTTCGGCGTGCACGGCTGCCCCGGCGCGCAGCTCGCCCGCGAGCAACTGCGGCTCACACTGGAGCAGTTGACGCGCCGCCTGCCGGGCTTGCGGCCGGCCGACGACCGGCCCGTGACCATGCGCCCCACCCTGATCCACCGCTCACCGCGGAGTCTGCACCTGGTCTGGTGAGCGCCGCGCGGGGTATCCCCGTGGCCCGGCCGTCCGTCAGGGCCGGTAGACGGTCCCCGGCTCGGCCTTGCCGGGCGCCAGCAGCTGCGGCACGGTGACGAAGACGTACCCGCGTTCCTTCAGTGCGTCGATGATGCCGGGCACGGCCGGGACCGTACCCGGGTAGATGTCGTGGAGCAGGATGATCCCGTCACGGCTCGACTGGGCCAGCACGCGCTTCTGGATGAGCTTGGGGTCGTCGGTCGTGTAGTCCTTGGCGGTCACGCTCCACAGCACCTCGGAGATCCCCAGCTCCCGGCAGATCTTGTGCACCGTCGCGTTCGTACGACCCTGCGGCGGCCGCATCAGGGTCGGTTGCCGCCCGGTGAGCCGCTCTATGTCCTTGTTCGGCCGTTCCAGTTCCGCGCGTATCTCCGCCGGCTTGAGCCGGGTGAGGATCTTGTGGTCCCAGGTGTGGCTGGCCACCTCGTGGTCCTCGTCGGCCATGCGCTTGACCAGCTCGGGATACTTCTCGATGTGCCGCTTGCCGAGCAGGAAGAAGGTGGCGGGCACCTTCTTCTCCTTGAGGATGTCGAGCAGCCGCGCGGAGTTCTCGCTGGGCCCGGCGTCGAAGGTCAGCGCGATGCACTTGGTCTGCCGGCAGTCCACGGTCCCGAGTCGGGCCGCGGCCCCGGCGGCATGTGCCCGGGCGGCACTGGGCGCGGTGGTCTCGAGCGAGGAGCAGCCCGCCAGGGGGAGGGCGAGGGAGACGACAGCCGCACAAACTGCGGCCGCACGGAACCTGGTCCCCGGTCTTTTCATCTTCTTGGTCAGAGAAGGCATAGCTCGCAATGTACATGACAGCTATACATGTGGTGTATAGCGGGGGGTGGATGGCAGGGGCGTGCGATCGGGAGCAGGCGGGGCCGGTGTCCGACGTACTGCCTCGATGTCCGGCGTACTGCCCCGGTGTTGGCGTACTGCCCCGGCGTACTGCCTCGGTGTTGGCGTACTGCCCCGGCGTACTGCCTCGGTGTTGGCGTACTGCCCCGATGTCGTCCCCCGTCCGAGGGACGGCGTTCTGGCTCTCCAGAGGGACGATCACGTCCGGCGCCCATTGCGATAATGGCCGGCGTGGACCGTGCGACTGCCTGGCGTGACACCTGGAGCACGACGCGGCACCGTGGCGTCGAACTTCCGCATGCGCGCGGCGTGTTCTCGGTGCTGCTCGGACTCCTCGCGGTCGTGGAATCGCTGGCCGAATTCGTCGTGGGGCACGGATCGATCCCGCGGATGTTCGCCGAGTCCGCCACGACGGGCGTCCGCGACGGCGGCGTCGCGGGTGTGCAACTCGCCATGGTGGTCGGCCTGTTGTGTCTGTTCACCGCACTGCCGTTGGCTCTGCTGCGCCCCCTGCCGGCCGGCGTCACCGTCACGGCCGCGAGTTTCGGATCGCTCGTGATCTTCCAGACGCTGACACTCGCGGGCTTCGCCGCCCAGTGCGTCGCCCAGTACCGGCTCGGCCGCAGCGGTCACCCGGTCGCGGCCGTGCTGCTCGGCGCCCCCTTCCTCGCCCTGGCACTGCCCGCGTCCCAGGACACCGACTTCCGCACACGGGTGGTCCTGCTCGCGGCGCTCGCGCCGGTGGCCGCACTCGTCGGACTGGTCCGGCGGACCGGTGAACACCAGCGGGAACACACGGCAGTCCAGCAGGTCATGGCCGGCACCCAGTGGGAGAACGCCGCACGCGGGGAGCGCGCCCGGACCGTCCGTGAGCTCCACGACGTCGTCGGCCACCACATCTCCATGATCGCCGTGCGGGCCGAGACGGCCCGGGTGGCCACCCCCGGCATGCCCGCCGTGGGCGCCGACAGGCTGCTCGGCATCGGGGACACCGCCCGCGCGGCCCTCACCGAGATGCGCCGGCTGCTCGGCGTACTCCGGGAGGACACGGAGCCCGTGACCGGCGGCGAGCGTCGACCGCAGCCGGACCTGCGCCGGCTGGGCGAACTGCTCGACGAGGCCCGCGAGGCGTCCGGATCGACGTCGGTCCGCCTCATCCTGTCCGGCTCCCCGCGCACACTGGAACCCGGCCTCGAACTCGCCGCGTACCGCATAGTCCAGGAGTCCCTCACCAACGCCCGCAAGCACGCGCCGGGCGCCGCCGTCGACGTCGAGCTCATCTACACCGAGGACGCCCTGCGCATGCGTATCCGCGACAACGGACCCGGGCCGCCCCACACCGAGCGGGCCGACGGACACGGCCTGCTCGGCATGCGGGAGCGGGCCGCGGCCGTCGGCGGACAGATCCGCACAGGCTCGACGGCCGTCGGGGGATTCGTCGTCGACGCCCGTTTCCCCGCCGTGCGCGAAAGGGTGGCGGGCGGCGGGCGGGGGCGGCGGTGGTGTGCGGCGGTGTGCGGTGTGAGGTGAAGTGTGAGACCTGCGGATCCGTCACTCGCACTTGTGCCCCGCTGGTCGCGGTGCGGCGGCCGCGGACAGGGCCGTCACGCCCCCGCATTCCGTACCCGGCTGAACGGCATGACCGCCTCGGCGAGTTGCCGCTGCAACGGCTCGGGCAGCGGGGCTCCCTGGACCGTGTTCACCAGGTCCTCGGCTATCTGGTGCAGTTTGGTGTTGGTGTGCTGGGACACCGTGACCAGCACGGTCCAGGCGTCCTCGGCGCTCAGACCGAAGGACGCCATCAGTACACCGCGGGCCAGATCGATCACGGGCCGGGTCTGCATGGCGCGCCGCAGCTGACCGACTTCGATGCGCAGGTCGACCACTGTTCCGTCGATTGTCCCGTCGGTTTCCAGGTCGGTTCCGTCTCTGCCCCGGCCGGTCCCGTCGATGTGGTCGACTCGGCTCGGGTCGTGCGGTTCCGGTGGAAGCGGGTTCCGGCCCTTGGCGCGCGTGCCGGGGCCGGCCGTGACGTCGAACAGTGACAGTGTGCCGGTGATCGTGAGCAGCTTTCCGGTCGCCGGGCCGGTGGCCTGGACGGCGAGTGTCTTGCCATGTGCCAGAGCATGCCGACGCATGCGCAGCAGGACGTTGAGCCCGGCGCAGTCGCAGAAGCCGACGGCGCCGAGATCGAGGTTCACGCCGCTGACCGAATGGTCGAGAGCTTCGCGCAGAGCCCGTTGCAGGATCGCTTCGGTGTCGACGTCGATGTCGCCGTACGCCACGACAACCTGCCGGTCGCCGGCCGGATGTACCTCGACCTTCAGCCAAGGGCAGGGGGCAGCGTCATCCATGCCCCCCGACAGCTGGGAAAGCTCTTGCTCTGACATGGCGGCCGCTCCTGAGGCATCCAGTCGTCTCCGCGTCCAGACTCACCCTCTGGTGTCTCACCCGTCAAGAGATACATGAAACGAATTTCACCCTTTGGTTTACGCGAATGGAGCGTCCTATCCTGGCGGCATGGGTGACGTACCTGAGACACATACAGGCTGGACATTTCTGACCAATCACGCTCGCGTGCTGTCTGCGATCGCCGAGGATCCCACCGTGCGTATTCGCGATATCGCCGCGCACTGCAGACTCACCGAGCGGGCGGTCCAGAAGATCATTTCCGATCTGGAGCAGGGCGGCTATCTCACCCACACCCGGCAGGGACGTTCCAATACGTACCGCATTCAGCCGGGCACTTTCCTGCGGCACCCGGCGGACAACGGCTCGACCGTGGCGGACCTGCTGTCCCTCCTCGCCCAGCATGACAGCCGGCGGGACGGTCAGCCGCAGCAGGCGTAAGCGGCCGGCCCCGGCGGGCTCGAACGGCATGCCGCGACTGCTGGCCGTACCTGTGGCGAGCCCGCCACACCGTCGACCCGGTTCGCCTGACGCGGCTCGTTCGTGTCTGCGAAACAACCGTCATGGAGTACCTGTCCGCCGCGCACCCCGATCGGCGCGCCGATCCGGTTCAGGCCTGGACCGGGTGTGGGCCGCCGGGTGTGGGCCGCCGGGTGTGGGCCGCAGCAGGCAAGGGCGGGCGCTCGCGCTGGCGCGGGCGACTTGGATCTGCTGCCCGGCGCCGTGCCCCTGATCGGCTGACTGTCGTCGATCAGCTGGTTGCCGTCAATGCTGCGCGCGCGGTGGTGAGGATTTCCTCGGAGAGTGGGGGTCTTTGGTGGCTCGGGCCGGGATGAGTGCGCCGAGCATGGTGCACAGACGGGTGATGCCGTCCCGGTCCTCGACGGTGAGCCATTCGGCGAAGTCGCTCACTCCCTCGGTGGTGTCGATCAGTGCCTGCTGGGCGGCGTCGCGCTGCCCGGCATGCTGCTCGAGTCCGTCATTGCGGAGCCGGGCGAGTTCGTCGAACGCGTGGGCGGTGGCTTCGCCGATGAGGGCCTCCTTGGAAGTGAACTGCTTGTAGAAGCCGCCGTGGGTCGGGCCGGACGCCTTCATGAGGTCGGCGACGCTGACGCGGGTGCCTTGCTCCCGGAACAGTCGGGACGCGGTTTCCACGACCCGCCGGCCCGCACCAGTGGCCTGACGCCGAAGGCATGGCGGCTGGCTCCCGGTGGCCGAGCCGCTCTTGAGGCCCGCGGCAGGCAGAAGCCGCGTCGGCGGATGTCCGCCGCATCGGCGAGGGGCTCCAAGGGGCCGGAGCAAACACCACAAAGTGTCCCGCCCTGGGAGAAGCCCAGGATGAACAGCGATCCCGTCCCTTCGCGGACGAGGAACGGAGACGACGATGAAGACCTTCATGATCGAGCGGTACGGCGACAAAGCCGGCGTCCGCGCCGGTGAGATGCCGGACCCGCAGGTGGGCGCCGACGACATCCTGGTCCAGATCCACGCGGCGAGCGTCAACCCGCTGGACCTCAGGCTCCGCGACGGGGACTTCAAGGCGTTCCTGCCGTACCGTCTCCCGCTCATCCTGGGCAACGACCTCGCCGGGGTGGTGGTCCAAGTGGGATCGGCCGTCACGCGGTTCGCGGTGGGCGACGAGGTCTACGCGCGGCCCGACAAGGATCGCATCGGTACGTTCGCCGAACTCATCGCCGTCCACCAGGACGACGTGGCGGCCAAACCGGCCACGCTCACCATGGAGGAGGCCGCGTCCCTACCCCTGGTGGCCCTGACCTCGTGGCAGGCGCTGGTCGAGCGGGCACGCGTGATGCCAGGTCAGAAGGTCCTCATCCACGCGGGCTCCGGCGGCGTCGGCACCATCGCCGTCCAGCTGGCGAAGCAGCTGGGCGCGCACGTGGCCACCACCGCGAGCACGGCCAAGGCCGACCTGATGAAGGAGCTCGGCGCGGACGTCGTCGTCGACTACAAGAAGCAGGCTTTCGAGACGGTCCTTCACGGCTACGACGTCGTCCTGGACACCCTCGGCGGCGAGACGCTCGAGAAGTCCCTTCAGGTACTCAAGCCCGGCGGGAAGGTCATCAGCATCGCAGGCCCTCCCGACCCGGCCTTCGCCCGCGAGCTGGGCGCGAAGCCAATCCTGCGACTGGCGATGAGCGCGCTGAGCTTCAGGACCCGGCGCCGCGCCAAGCGCCGCAACGTGACGTACTCGTTCCTGTTCATGAAGGCCAGCGGCGACCAGCTGCGCGAACTCACGCCGCTCATCGACACCGGGAAGATCCGTCCCGTCGTCGACCGTGTCTTCCCTTTCGCGGAGACCCGACAGGCCATGGAGTACGTCGAGAAGGGCCGCGCGAAGGCCGGAAAGGTCGTCGTCGCGATGACGTGAGGACAGGCCCTCGCCGGGACGACCGGCGAAGACCCCCTCGGGCAACGAGGAGACCCGCAGCCCCACCTACCGCCAGGGCCAGGTCGTGAGCGCCGCGTCGAGTGATCACCTTCGACGGCTTCTGTCCGCCCAGGGTTCCCGGTGTACTACTGCGGTACGGCCGCCCGTCCGGTCCGAGCAGCGTGCACGTACGTCGGCCGTGCCGCTGTTCCGTCCGGGTGCGGCGAAGGTCATGCGGCGTCGTGGAAGACGAGGCCGAGCGTGTGCCGTCGCCCGGAGCGGACCGTGCTCACCCCGTGCCGCATCGGCGCGGTGGACCAGCCCCGCCTGCTCGCCACCGGCCGGTCGCGGGTGGTGAAGACCAGCCCGTGACCCTGGGGCAGGGTCCTGGACGAACCCCTCGACTGTGCGCGGGGGCGCTGCTCGGTCATGATGAACTCGCCGCCGGTGAAGCCGACTTCGGGGGCGTCGAGGCCGATGACGACCTGGAGTGGGAAGAGCATCTCGCCGAACACGTCGCGGTGCAAAGCGTTCCAGTCGCCGGGACCGTAGCGCAGCAGGATCTGGGCGGACCTGGCCTGTCCGGCCTCGTGGCACAGCGCTACCCACTCCGCCAGGCTGTCCGGCCACGGGGCGGATGTGCCGAGCCGTTCGGCCCAGTCGCGGGCGATGGGTAGCAGACGGGGATAGAACGCCGCCCGCAACTCGGCGACCGTGTCCGGCAGTTCGTGGGTGAAGTAGCGGTACTGGCCGGAGCCGAAGCGATGGCGGGCCATGTCCACGGTCGAGCGGAAGCGGTCGGGCTCCTCGTACAGGTTCGCGATCCCGCGGCACTCGGCGGGAGTGAGAAGCTGCCCGGTGGGGGCGTTGCCGTACTCGTCGAGTTCGTCGGTGATGGCGGACCAGTCGCACTCGGCGACGCGGTCGCCGATGCGGGGTGGCAGATGAGCGGTGCCGTTCATGGTGGTCGGGTTCCTCGGGTGCTGTGGGCGTGGGCGCCATCTTGGCTCCGGCTGCGCGAACACGAAGCCGGGCGCGGGAGCCGGGGGAGAGCGGATCGGAGACCGGGCCCGGGACCCGGGAACCCGGTCAGGCGTCCCGGTGGGCGTTCTCCAGGTCCAGCAGCCGCCGCTTGCGCTCCAGGCCGCCGGCGTACCCGGTGAGCGCGCCGCTCGCGCCGATCACGCGGTGGCAGGGGCGGACGACCAGCAGCGGGTTCGCGCCGATCGCCGTGCCGACGGCCCGGACCGCGGCCCTCGGGGCGCCGATCCGCGCGGCGATGTCGCCGTAGGAGAGGGTGGTGCCGTACGGGATGGCCTCCAGGGCCTGCCACACGCGCCGCTGGAACTCCGAGCCGCCGGTGACGTACTCGATGTCGAACCGGGTCAGCCTGCCGTCGAAGTAGGAGGTGAGCTGGGTGACGATCTCGTCGAACGCCTCCGCCTTCTCGAGCCAGTCGTCCTGGACGGTCGCGCCGCCCTTCTGGCCCGGCACGGACAGGGAGGCCAGCGCGGTACCGCCCTTGGCGGTGGCGGACTCCTCGCCCACCAGCAGCAATGCGCCCAGCGGGCTGTCGATCGTCGCGTAGACCGTCATCGGTCTGCTCCTTGCAAAGGTCTCGGTGATGTCCTGATGGCCACGTATCAACTCTGCGGCCTGCCGGCCGCCCTGTCTGGCGGGATTCGGACGCCGTGCTGCGGTCGGGCGAGCGCCGACTGCGCGCAGGTCACCCCACCCACGGCGGCCGCTGCCCCGACGGGAGGGCGCCCACCAGGAGCAGCCTGGCAGACCAAGCCCGCCCCACCGCAACGCGGCACCGAGGACGCCGGTCGGCCGACGCCGTCGTCAGCACACGCCGCAGGCCGAGGCGCCGGCCTCGGTCCCGCCCGCCGGAGCTGACCCAGCCGGGTCGCAGCGCACGGCGCGTTTCCTACCGGCGAACCGGTGCGGCCTGTTGCGGCCTGAGGAGATCGGTGGGCGCACCGTCGAACTGCCCTGCGCGGGACGCCTGATGGCCCGGCACCGAGAGCTTCCCCGGAGGGCGGGAACGGTCGCCGCCCTCGCCCCGCACCTGCTGACGTCGGCCGAGGCATAGGACCTGACCCGCGCAGCAATGGTCTCCGTGCCCCGCGCCCGCCCCGCTTCCGACAGGTCCCACGGCCGTGCAGGGCTCGTCGCTCGGACCGTGGCTGTGGCTGTGGCTGTGGTCGTGGTCGTGGTCCGGTTCCGGTTCCGGTCGGTGGCGAAGACGAACAGGCGCAGTACCAGGAAGCGCCCGATTCCGGCGAGCGCGGCGGCGCTGAGATAGACGGCCTGCTCGCAGAGCATCCCGGGCGACGGCTGCACCATGCGCAGCACGAGCATGGCGGCGCAGGTCACCGCGTAGGCGGCCGTGGCCGACCCGGCGGACTGCCAGTGCTGACGCCATCCGGCACGCTGCCCGGCCCCGAAGGTGAAGCGTGCGTGCAGCTCCGTGCAGAGGACGGTGGAGGCCATGGTGATCAGCGCGTTCGCCACCGCCCAGGGCATCAGTGCGGCCAGCAGGGCCACGGCGGTGCTGGAGACGACCCCGACTCCGCCGCCGCACAGGACGAACCGGGCGAAGGAAGCGAGCGGGCCGGGAGCGGCCGGGGTCCTGCGTGCGGCGGTGTCGTGCACGCCGCCCGCCGTCCGCTCCATGTGCCGCGTCTCGTATGCCGTCTCCGGCTTCGACGAGAGCAGCGACTTCATGGCGGTGTCCTTCCGGGCGGCGGGAGCGGTGAACCTCTTGGATCGGCTGGGTTCAACGATGCCGTCGCCCGCTCGCCGTCACGAGACAGTGCACCCCCAAATCGAAGGTGGAGCTGGCTACACCCTGAGGGCGGGGACTGCCCTACCCGTACGGGCTGAGGACCTGTTGGTGCTGTCGGTGGGCGTCAGCGGGTGCTGCTGCGCGGGGCGTTGCACTCCTCGTCGGTGACCTGATCGGTCTTGACACTCCGATCGGCCGGTACCTTCCGAGGCTGGTTCCCGGAGAACGCGGTGACGCGATCACGGTCCGGATGTTGATCAACCACAGCAGCGGCCTCGCCGAGTACCTTCCTTATGCCTACCCCTCCCTCAGGGCGTTCCCCGCCCTCGCGGACACCGGGCCCCAGAGCCTGGACGACAACCGGCTCACGCGGTTTCACCCCACCGAACTGATCGAGATGGGGGTCACCGCACCTGCCGTCGGCGCCCCGGGCGGCACTCCGGGGGTGTACTCCAACACCAACTACCTGCTCCTCGGCGAACTCCTTGAACAGGTGACCGGCACTACAGCCGAGCGGTACATCACCCGGAACGTCATCGAGCGCGCCGGGCTCCGGGACACCGAACTCCCCGCCGATCCGTACGTCGACGGGCCGCACTCGCAGATCTACGAGGCGTGGTTCGGCATGATCGACCCGCCGCGCGACTACAGCGTCTACGACATCGGCGGGCGGCGGTCCGCCGGGGCCGGCGCGGGAGCCGAGGCCGGCGCACTCCGCCCGCCGCTGTCACCGCCGGCGCGCCCAGCACCGCTGACCCCTGCGTCACTCCGGCCGGCCGTCCTGTGCCGCACGAAGATCACGGCAGGCGGCCCGGTCTTGGCCAGGGACCCGGCACGCGGTACGGTCGGTGCGATAACGACGACGGCATAGCGGAAGCCGGTGGAAATCCGGCACGGTCGCGCCACTGTGAACGAGACGAGCCGCCCCGATGGGCGAAGCGCCTCGCAAGTCAGACCCGCGGCTGTCGTCCTGTGCACCACCGAGATGGGACGCGAACTCCCGAGGAGGTCCTGCCATGGCGCAGACCGTCGCCCAGCCGACAGCCACCACTCCCGCTCTTCCCGCCAAGCTGCCGATCGGCGCGATCGTCCCTTGGGCGGTCTTCTTCGGCATTCTGATGCTCGTCCTGCTGTACTTCGTCGGCGCCGAGCAGGGAGCCACCTCCGTGGTCAACGGCGCGGACGTCCACGAGTGGGTGCACGACGCCCGCCACCTCCTCGGCTTCCCCTGCCACTGACGAGGGACGCCGCACACCCATGAACTCCACAACTGTCAGAAACCTTCTCGTGCGGGGCATGCTCGCCGGCCTGGGGGCCGGCGTGCTCGCCCTCCTCGTCGCCTACTTCCTGGGCGAACCCGGCGTCGACGACGCCATCGGATTCGAAGAGGCCCATGCCCCGGCGCACGAGCACGAGGTCGAACTGGTCAGCCGCGGCCTCCAGTCCACCGGCGGCCTCGCCACCGGGGTCCTGGTCTACGGCGTCGCCTTCGGCGGCATAGCCGCCCTCGCCTACTGCTTCGCCCTCGGCCGCGTCGGCCGCTTCACGCCGCGTGCCACGGCCCTGCTGCTCTCGGCCACGGCCCTGCTCGCCGTGTACGTCGTGCCGTTCCTGAAGTACCCGGCCAACCCGCCGTCGGTCGGCGACCCCGACACGATCGGCAAGCGCACGACCCTGTACTTCCTGATGATGGTGCTCAGCGTGCTCCTCGCGGTCGCCGCGGTGATCCTCGGCAAGCGGCTCGCACCCAGGTGGGGTACGTGGTACGCCACCGTCGCGGCGGTCGCCTTCTTCGGCCTCGCGATCGGTCTCGCGTACGCGTTCCTGCCGGTCATCAACGAGGTCCCGAAGGATTTCCCGGCCACCCTGCTGTGGCGGTTCCGGACCTCCGCCCTCGCCATCCAGCTCACCCTGTGGACCGGATTCGGCCTGATCTTCGGGGAGTTGGCGCAACGGCTGCTCGCTCCGCGCACGGAACCGGTCGCGCCCGCGCAGGCCACTCCCGTACCCCAGTAAGGACATCGCCCCGGTAATTTCGGACAGCGTCGACGCCCAGAGGGCCCACCGGAACCATCCGGGGGCCCTCTCGCGTTCTTCCGACACCGACGGCTCGCGAACAGCCGGACGACTCACATGACTCCCCGACTACGCGCGCGTGGTGACGGCGACAGCGAGGGACAGGGCGGAGGACCCCAGTGGCCAGACAACTACAACCGCGGCACATCACGCTCGGCGGTCGCGAGGCGGTCGCGCTGACCCTGGAGGAGTACGAGCGGCTGATCGTCAGCAGACGGCAGATCGGCGGTCAGAGCGCCCGGGTAAGGGCGTTGTCCCAGCGGGTGAAGCAGAGCGAGGAACTGCTCACGGACCTTGAGGCACTGATCGGTCGGCACACGGACGGCTGTCCCGGCCCGCAGGGCGTGCCGGGCGACGCCGCGCCATGCCAGCGGGAGCCGCAGGGGGCGGACGCGACGGACCGGGTGGGGGCGCGGGGACCCGGGGCCGCGGGAACGGCCTCGGACTGCTTGTGCTGCGCGCTCACGGCACTGCTCCGGCGCCATCGGAGCGGGACAGGCGGGCGGGACCCGGGTGACAAGCGGTCGCCTTCGCCTTCGCCGCCGCGCCGGTAACGGCCGGGCCCCAGCCCCCAGCCCCAGCCCCAGCCCCAGCCCCAGCCCCAGCCCCCAGCCCCAGCCCCAGCCCCGGCTCCAGCCCCGGCCGCATCGGCTTCGCGTCAGTGTCCGGCGCCAGTTTCAGCTCCAGTTGCAGTTGCAGTTGCAGTTCCAACTCCGTTTCCCTGCACGTCAAGCGGCCGTCCCATGCGCAGATTCCAGCGCCCGGAGCGTCCGCTGATGTCCGTCGCCGTCAGGGGCGGAACGTCGAGCCGCCAGAAGGCCGCCTCCGGCGATTCGAGGACCGTGATCACCACGGCCCGTACGATCTCCGGCTCCACTACGGCAAGGGTCCTGCCCGCGATCTCTTCGCAGGTGAGCAGCCACCCGGCGACGCGCGCGCACAGGGCACGCACCGATTCCCCGCCGTGCGGTGCCGCGGCCGGGTCCGTCAGCCAAAGGGCGACCGCCTGCGGTTCTCCGCCGCTGACGTCGTCGAGGGTCCGGCCCCGCCACCGGCCCACGTCCAGACCTCCCAGCTCGGGGGCCTCCATGGCGGTGAGGCCGAGGGCCGACGCCGTTTCCCGACAGCGCGCCGTGGGGGAGACCCACACCCGGTCGGCTGCGGGCAGCGTGCCGGCGGCGGACTCGGCGTGTGCCGCGCCGCTCGCGTCGAGCCGACAGCCGTCGTCGAACCGGGCCTCCCGCAGGGACCGGTTCATCGCGGGTGAGATCAAGGTGACGCGACTGGTCACGCCTTCGCTCCTGTCTTCCTCGTGCCGGCGACGCGCACACGCGCTTCGTACGGCATCACATCACGGCGGCACGGCCGAGAGGGTGCCCGGGCGGCGCCCTCTCGGCCGTACGCAGGCGTCAGGAGCCGGCGTGCTCCGCGCGCACCGTCCGGGCCGCGGCGACCAGGTTCTCCAGCGACGCGCGGGTCTCGGGCCAACCGCGGGTCTTCAGACCGCAGTCGGGGTTGACCCACAGGCGTTCGGCGGGGATGGCCTCAAGTCCCTTGCGCAGCAGGGCCGCGGTCTCGTCCACGCCCGGCACACGCGGTGAGTGGATGTCGTACACGCCGGGCCCCGCCTCCCTCGGGTAGGCGTGCTCGGCCAGTTCCCGGGCGACCTGCATGTGCGAGCGGGCGGCCTCCAGGCTGATGACGTCGGCGTCGAGGTCGTCGATCGCCTGGACGATGTCGCCGAACTCGGCGTAGCACATGTGCGTGTGGATCTGGGTGTCCGGGCGAACGCCGCCGGTGGTGAGCCGGAACGCCTCGGTGGCCCAGGCCAGGTAGGCGGGACGGTCCGCGGCGCGCAGTGGCAGGGTTTCGCGCAGGGCGGGCTCGTCCACCTGGATGACCGAAGTGCCCGCCGCCTCAAGGTCGCCCACCTCGTCGCGCAGGGCGAGGGCGACCTGGCGGGCGGTCTCGCCGAGCGGCTGGTCGTCGCGGACGAAGGACCAGGCGAGCATGGTGACCGGGCCGGTCAGCATGCCCTTGACCGGGCGGTCGGTGAGGGACTGCGCGTACGTCGTCCAGGGCACCGTCATCGGCTCCGGGCGGGAGATGTCGCCGGCGAGGACCGGCGGGCGCACATACCGGGTGCCGTACGACTGCACCCAGCCGTGCTGCGTGGTGAGGTAGCCGGTGAGCCGTTCGGCGAAGTACTGGACCATGTCGTTGCGTTCGGCCTCGCCGTGCACGAGGACATCGAGACCCGCCTTCTCCTGGAAGGAGATCACCTCGCCGATCTCGGCCCTGATGCGCTCCTCGTACCCGGCGCTGTCGATCCGCCCGGCCCGCAAGTCGGCCCGCGCGGTGCGCAGTTCGGCGGTCTGGGGGAAGGAGCCGATGGTGGTGGTCGGCAGCAGGGGCAGACCGAGGCGGGCGCGCTGGGCGGCGGCCCGCTCGGGGTAGGGCCCCGAGCGGCGGGCGTCGGCATCGGTGGTGGCGGCGGTGCGGGACCGTACCGCCGGGTCGCGGGTCAGCGCCGAGTCGGCGCGGGAGACGAGGTCGGCCCTGTTGGCGGCGAGCTGCGCGGCGATGGCGTCGGTGCCGTGGCCGAGCCCCTTGGCGAGGGTGACGATCTCGGCGGTCTTCTGGCGGGCGAAGGCGAGCCAGCGCAGGACCTGCGGTGCGATGTCGCGTTCGGCGGCGGCGTCGAGCGGGACGTGGAGCAGCGAACAGGAGGCGGCCACGTCGACCCGGTCGGCGAGCCCCAGCAAGGTGCCCAGCAGGGCGAGGGACTTCTCCAGGTCGTTGACCCAGATGTTGCGCCCGTCGACGACACCGGCGACCAGGCGCTTGCCGGGCAGACCGCCCACGGCGGCGAGCGCGTCCAGGTTCGCGGCGGCCCCTTCGGCGAAGTCGAGCGCGAGTCCCTCGACGGGTGCCTCGGCGAGGACGGGCAGGGCGTCGCCGAGCCGGTCGAAGTAGGAGGCGACCAGCAGCTTCGGGCGGTCGGTGAGCCCTCCCAGGACGCGGTAGGCGCGCTCGGCGGCGTTCAGTTCGGCGGGCGTGCGGTCCTGGACGAGGGCCGGCTCGTCGAGCTGCACCCACTCGGCGCCGGCCGCCCGCAGGTCGGCGAGGACCTCGGCGTACACGGGCAGCAGCCGGTCGAGGAGGGTCAGCGGGTCGAAGTCCGCGGCCACGCCGGGCGCGGGCTTGGCGAGCAGGAGATAGGTGACCGGGCCGACGAGGACCGGGCGGGCGGTGAGGCCGAGGGCGAGCGCTTCGCCGAGCTCGGCGACCTGCTTGGCGGAGTCGGTGCTGAAGACGGTGTCCGGACCCAACTCCGGCACCAGATAGTGGTAGTTGGTGTCGAACCACTTGGTCATCTCCAGCGGCGCCACGTCCTGCGTACCGCGCGCCATCGCGAAGTAGCCGTCGAGCGCGTCGGCCTCGACCGCGGCGCGGTGGCGTGCGGGGATCGCGCCGACCATGACGCTGGTGTCCAGGACGTGGTCGTAGTACGAGAAGTCGCCGGTCGGTACTTCGTGGATGCCGGCCTCGGCCAGCTGCTGCCAGGTGTCCCGGCGCAGGCCGGTGGCGGTGGTCCGGAGGGCGTCGGCGTCGAGGCGGCCCTTCCAGTACCCCTCGATCGCCTTCTTCAGTTCCCGGCCCCGGCCCTGGCGGGGGTAGCCGTACACGGTGGCCCGTGCCGCCGCGGCTGCGGACTTCGCTGTCACGGATCTCTCCTTCGCGAGATGTGTCCCTGAGATCCCGGGACGGGACGCGAGCGCGAAGGGGTGACGGACCGGACGGAGCCGACCCGCGCGGCAAGGCGCGGTCGTCCGTCAGGTATGCACGCCGACCCGCCCACGAGGTCACCGGGATGTCCGCGCGCGAACGGTCGCGCACGGGCAGCGGGCAGGTCTTCGGACTCGCGAGCACGCCCTCCGTACGGAGGACACCTACTGGCCGTCGCTTCCCGGGCCTTTTGGGCCCAGTGCGTATGACAGCGTTCGTTCCCACTCACCGCTGCGGGGCAGTCCCGGATTCCCGCCGGGTTCCCTCTTACGACGCCTCCCGCCTGGCGGACGGGGCGAACCAGCTGCACCACCCAGCCTAGACGATGCCCACATCCCGGACGGTGCGACGAGACGCCGGACAGGCGAACAGGGCGGGCGGCGCCGTCCTCCCGTGGCGTCGCCCGCCCTGGCTCCTCAGCTGCCGCCGGTCCCTCAACCGGCGGCGGACCGGGCCCCTCAGCCCTGGTCGTACACGTGGAACCCACGGCCCGTCTTGCGGCCGAGCAGCCCCGCCTCCACCATCCGCTGGAGCAGCGGCGGCGATGCGTAGAGCGGTTCCTTGAACTCGTCGTACAGCGACTCCGCGATCGAGGCGACGGTGTCCAGCCCGATCAGGTCGGCCAGCTTCAGCGGTCCCATGGGATGGGCGCAGCCGCGTTCCATGCCGGCGTCGACGTCGGCGACGGAGGCGAAGCCGGACTCCGTCATGCGGATCGCCGACAGGAGGTAGGGGATGAGCAGGGCGTTGACGACGAAGCCGGCCCGGTCCTGCGAGCGGATGACGGTCTTGCCCAGCGACCGGGTGGCGAAGTCCGTGACGGCGTCGACGGTCCGCGCGGAGGTGTGGAGGGAGGCGACGACCTCCACCAGGGGCAGGACCGGTACCGGGTTGAAGAAGTGCAGGCCGATGACCCGGTCGGCGCGTCGTGTCGTCATGCCCAGGCGCGTGACCGGGAGGGAGGAGGTGTTCGTGGCCAGGACCGCCTCGGGATCCTCGACGATCTTGTCCAGTGCGGCGAAGACCTCGGTCTTGGCGTCCGCGTTCTCGACAACGGCCTCGACCACGAGCTGCCGGTCGGCGAGGTCTTCGAGGCTGCGGGTGAAGGTCGTACGGGCGAGGGCGTCCTGCGCGGCGGCCCGGTCCAGCTTTCCGTGCCGGACGGCACGATCCAGCGAGGCCTCCACGCGTTCCCGTGCGGCTCGGGCGGCCTCGGCGTCCACCTCGCACACGATCGTGTCCAGTCCGGCTCGGGCGCACACCTCGGCGATGCCGGCGCCCATCTGCCCGCCGCCGACCACTCCGACGCGTCGGATGCCTCGGCTCATGACCGCGCCTCCGCGTGCCGGACGAGGTGACGGGTGTAGGCGTCCGGGGTGAAGAACAGCGGCAACTCGGCGGCCAGCGCCGTTCGTTCGAAAAGGGCACGCACCTCGTCGAGGGCCGCCCAGGGGTACTCCGCGCCCAGGGCGGCGAGTTCGTCGTCGAGCAGCCGCACCACGGTATCCCGGTCGACGACCCGGTGCCGCAGCCACTGCCAGATCTGCACGCGGGCGATCTCCGCGGTCGCCGCGTCCTCCATCAGGCCGTACAGGGCGACGGCCCCCCGCCCGCGCAGCCAGGCGTCGAAGTAGCGCAGCGAGACCGCGATGTTGGTACGGACCCCTTCCGGCGAGGGCGGTCCGCTGATGCGCCGCACCGACAGCAGGTCCGCGGCGGTCACCTCCACGTCGTCCCGGGTGCGCTCGATCTGGTGCGGCCGCTCGCCGAGGACACCGTCGAAGACCTCGCGGCACATGGGCACCAGGCCGGGGTGGGCCACCCAGGAGCCGTCGAAGCCGTCCTCCGCCTCGCGCTCCTTGTCCAGCCGGACCTTCGCCAGGGCCGCCTCGCCCGCGGCCGGATCCCTGCCGGGCACCTGCGCGGACATGCCGCCGATGGCGTGGGCGCCGCGCCGGTGGCAAGTGCGCACCAGCAGTTCGGTGTAGGCGCGCAGGAAGGGTGCGGTCATGGTCACCGTGGCCCGGTCGGGCAGCAGGAAGTCGGTGCGGTGCCCGAAGGTCTTGATCAAGCTGAAGAGATAGTCCCAGCGTCCCGCGTTGAGGCCGGCGCTGTGTTCGCGCAGCTCGTAGAGGATCTCCTCCATCTCCACGGCGGCGGTGATCGTCTCGATGAGCACGGTCGCCCGGATGGTCCCCGGGGGGATGCCGAGCAGCTCCTGGGCGAGGACGAAGACGTCGTTCCACAGGCGGGCTTCGTATCTGTTCTCCAGCTTCGGCAGGTAGAAGTACGGTCCGTGTCCGGCGTCGATCTGGCGCTGCGCGCAGTGGAAGAAGTACAGGCCGAAGTCGACGAGGGAGGCGGGTACGGGCCGGCCGTCGAACTCCAGGTGTTCCTCCGTCAGGTGCCAGCCCCGGGGGCGGACCATGATGGTGGCGAGCCGGTCACCCAACCGGTACTCCTTGCCCTCCGGTGTGGTGAAGTCGATCCGCCGCTCGATGGCGTCGAGCAGCGTGAGCTGGCCGCCGATGATGTTGTCCCAGGTGGGGGAGGTGGCGTCCTCGAAGTCCGCCATCCACACCCGCGCTTTGGAGTTGAGCGCGTTGACGGCCGTACGGCGGTCGGGCGGGCCGGTGATCTCCACCCGCCGGTCGGTCAGGCCGGGGGCCGGTGCGGCCACGCGCCACGAGGCGTCCGCCCGGACACCGGCGGTGGCGAGGGGGAAGTCGAGCGCGGATCCGGCCGCGAGCCGTATCGCCTGCCGCCTGCGCTCCTTCAGCAGCTCCGGGCGCCGCTCGCCGAAGGCCGCGACGAGGCGGCCGACGAAGTCCAGGGCGGCGGGTGTCAGGATCTCGTCGTGGCGGTCGCCCGGTGCCGCGAGGACCCGGACGCGGTGTGTCAGTGCGCTGGTGGACATCAGGTTCTCCTGATCGGGAAGCGAAGCGGCGGAGGACGGGCGATGCGGGCGGCGGGCCGGGCGATGCGGGCGGCGGGCCGGGCGGGGGACGGTCGCCCGGCCCCCGCCCGGTCATGGGCCGGTGGACGCGGCACCGGAGGGCCGGCTAGTGGAACTGCTCCTCCTCCGTGGAGCCCGCCAGGGCCGTGGTCGAGGAGGCCGGGTTGACGGCGGTGGAGACCAGGTCGAAGTAGCCGGTGCCGACCTCGCGCTGGTGCCTGACGGCGGTGAAGCCGTGCTCCTGCGCGGCGAACTCCCGCTCCTGGAGGTCGACATACGCGGTCATGCCGTGCTCGGCGTAGCCGCGGGCGAGGTCGAACATGCCGTGGTTGAGGGAGTGGAAGCCGGCCAGGGTGATGAACTGGAAGCGGTAGCCCATCGCGCCCAGCTCCCGCTGGAACTTGGCGATCTGGTCGTCGTCCAGGGCGGCCTTCCAGTTGAAGGACGGCGAGCAGTTGTAGGCGAGCATCCGGTCGGGGTACTCGGCGTGGATCGCCTCGGCGAACTCGCGGGCCTGCGCGAGGTCCGGGGTGCCGGTCTCGACCCAGATCAGGTCGGCGTACGGGGCGTAGGCGAGGCCGCGGGCGATGACCGGCGCCATGCCGCCCCGTACCCGGTAGAAGCCCTCCGCGGTGCGCTCGCCGGTGACGAACTCGGCGTCGCGCTCATCGACATCGCTGGTCAGCAGATTCGCGGCCAGGGCGTCGGTGCGGGCGATGATCACCGTGGGCACGTCGGCGATGTCGGCGGCGAGCCGCGCCGCGTTGAGGGTGCGGATGTGCTGGGAGGTGGGCACCAGCACCTTGCCGCCGAGGTGACCGCACTTCTTCTCCGAGGCGAGCTGGTCCTCGTAGTGGATACCGGCCGCACCCGCGGCGATCATCGCCTTGGTCAGCTCGAAGGCGTTCAGGGGGCCGCCGAACCCGGCCTCCGCGTCGGCGACGATCGGCGCGAGCCAGTCGGTGGTGTCCTCGCCGCCCTCGGCGGTGGCGATCTGGTCGGCCCGCAGCAGCGCGTTGTTGATCCGGCGCACCACCTGCGGCACCGAGTTGGCCGGGTACAGACTCTGGTCGGGGTAGGTGTGCCCGGCCTGGTTGGCGTCGGCGGCGACCTGCCAGCCGGACAGGTAAATGGCCTGGAGCCCCGCCTTCACCTGTTGCACGGCCTGCCCGCCGGTGAGCGCGCCGAGCGCGTGGACGTAGTCCAGCTCGTGCAGCTGCCGCCACAGCCGCTCGGCACCGCGCCGGGCCAGGGTGTGTTCCTCACGGACGCTGGCGGACAGCCGTACGACGTCCGCGGCGCCGTAGGTGCGCTCGATCCCCTGCCACCGGGGGTCGAAGGCCCAGCGTCGTGTGAGCTCCTCGGCCGCCGTCGTCCTCGCCTCTGCCATGGCCTTCACCGTCTCCTCGGTTGTCCGTTCTGCCAAGCTCCCCACCGCTGACGAAAGGGAGTGGCACTGTGTGCCTGTCTCTGGGGTGCGGCCCGCCGTCCTGGCAGTGGGCGGAGCTGAGCAATGCTGCCGTGCGGTCCGGCGCGGATGCCGGGATATCCGACGTCAGGGCATGAATTGAGTCCCGTGCTGTGCGCCGGATGCCGTAGGTCCGGCGAGCCGCACCGAAACTCTGACACTGGCACTGGGTGCCATCAATCGTGGACGAGTGCCAATTTCTGCGAATCTTCACGGCCCGTTCTGCCAAGTTTGCAAAGGGTGCGGGCGATGGCTCTTCGCGTACGCTGACGACCGTCCGGGACAACGGAGGAGTGCGGTGGGCAAGACCTACGCGGGAGCGCGGCTACGACGCCTGCGCGAGGAACGCCGGATGAGCCAGGCCGAGCTGGCCCGGGTCCTGGGCATCTCACCCAGCTATCTGAACCAGATGGAGCACGACTCCCGGCCGCTCACCGTGCCGGTCCTGCTGAGGCTGACCGAAGCCTTCGGTGTCGACGCGGGCTTCTTCTCCGAGCGCGACACGACCCGGCTGATGGCGGATCTGCGGGAGGCGCTGGCGCGCGAGATCGCCGAAACCCGGGTGTCCGCCTCCGATCTGACGGAGCTCGCCTCGCGGATACCGGCCGTCGCGAAGGTCCTGCTCGACCTGGGCCGCCGCAACCAACTCCTGTCCGAGCGGCTCGCCGAGGCCGCGGAGGGCCGGGACGGCGAGCCGGACGTACCCCGCTCGCCGCACGAGGAGATCCGGGACTTCTTCTACCGCCGGCAGAACTACCTGCACGACACCGACCTCGCGGCCGAGCGGCTGGCCGAGGAGATCGGCATCCGGCCCGGCGAGGTCGTACGGGCGCTGACGGCGCGACTCGCCGACCGGCACGGCGTGCGGCTGACCGCCGAGACCGGTGACCACCTGCATCACTACGACGACGCGTCCCGGACTCTCCACCTGTCCAGCCGCCTCCGCCCCGGACAGCGGGCGTTTCGCATGGCGACCCAACTCGCCCTGCTGGAGTACGGCGACGAACTGGACCACCAGGCGGCCCAGGACTTCCCGACCGCTACGCCCACGCATGCCCTGGCCCGTATCGGCATCGCCAACTACTTCGCCGCCGCGCTGATCCTGCCCTACCGCACGTTCCACGCCGCGGCGGAGGAGGCGCGGTACGACATCGAGCGCCTCACCGACCGCTACGGCCTCGGCTACGAGACCGTCTGCCACCGCCTGAGCACCCTCCAGCGCCCCCGCCTGCGCGGAGTGCCCTTCTCCTTCGTACGCGTCGACCGGGCCGGCAACCTGTCCAAACGGCAGTCCGCGACCGGCTTCCACTTCTCCCGCGCCGGCGGCACCTGCCCACTGTGGAACGTCTACGAAGCGTTCGCCGCGCCCGGCCGCATCCACGTCCAGATCGCCGAAATGCCCGACGGGCAGCGCTACTTGTGGACGGCGCGGGCGATCACCCGCCATCGCGGCGGCTGGGGCGAGCCCGGCAAGACCTTCGCCATCGGCCTGGGCTGCGAGATCCGCCACGCCTCCCGGCTCGTCTACTCGGACGGCCTCGACCTCGGCAACGCTTCCGCCGCCATCCCCATCGGCATGGGCTGCCGCGTCTGCGAACGCCTCGACTGTCCCCAGCGCGCCGCACCGCCCCTCGGCCGCCCGCTACGGATCGACCAGAACAGCACCACGTTCGTTCCGTATCCGGTGGCACACCGACCGGAATGACCCGCACACCCCCGCGCCGCCTCTGCACGACGCGGCGAGGCGGCAGGACGTCACCCGGAGCGGACGTCGGCCCTCCGGCGGTTCACCGCACCCCGTCGCCGAACACCCGCAGAATGCGCTCGGCGGCGAGCGTGGCCGTCAACGCGCCGTCCCGCACCTGCTGTTCGAGGGAAGGCGCGAGGGTCCGTACGGCCGGATCGGCGTGCAGGCGGCCGAGGAGTTCGTCGCGGACCATGGTCCAGGTCCAGTCGACCTGCTGGTCGCGGCGCTTGGCGGCGAGCCGGCCGGTCGAGTCGAGGAGCGTGCGGTGCTGTTCGAGGCGCTCCCACACCGTGTCCAGGCCCACCGCGTCGCGCGCGCTGCAACTGAGCACGGGCGGGGTCCAGGCGGCGTTGGCGCCGTGCATCAGGCGCAGTGCGCCCGCCAACTCCCGTGCCGCGGCGCGGGCGTCGCGCTCGTGCGGCCCGTCCGCCTTGTTGACGGCGATCACGTCGGCCAGCTCCAGCACCCCCTTCTTGATGCCTTGCAGCTGGTCACCGGTACGGGCGAGGGTGAGCAGCAGGAAGGAGTCGACCATGTTCGCGACCGCGGTCTCCGACTGTCCCACGCCCACCGTCTCGACCAGGACGACGTCGTAGCCCGCGGCCTCCATCACCACGATCGACTCGCGGGTCGCCTTGGCGACCCCGCCCAGGGTGCCGGCGGTGGGGGAGGGGCGTACGAAGGCCGCGGGGTCGACGGCAAGACGCTCCATCCGGGTCTTGTCGCCGAGGATCGAACCGCCGGTCCGGCTCGACGACGGGTCGACGGCCAGGACCGCGACCCGGTGGCCGAGGCCGGTGAGCATGGTGCCGAGCGCGTCGATGAACGTCGACTTGCCCACCCCGGGCACACCGCTGATCCCGATCCGTTTCGCCTGGCCGCTGTGCGGCAGCAGCTCGGTGAGCAACTCCTGTGCCAGGGAACGGTGATCGGGCCGGGTGGACTCGACGAGGGTGATGGCGCGCGCGATCTGCGCCCGCTTCCCTTCGAGTACGCCCTTCACATAGCTGTCGAGGTCGATCGCCATGGGGCTCATTCGGCTCAGAGGTCGTGTCCGAGATCGGCGGCCAGCCGCGTCACCAGGTCGTACGCCGCGTCGGGGATGACCGTGCCGGGCGGGAAGACGGCTGCCGCGCCCATCTCCAGCAGGGTCGGCACGTCCTGCGGTGGGATCACCCCGCCGACCACGATCATGATGTCCTCGCGCCCCTCTTCGGCGAGCTGCTCGCGCAGCGCCGGTACGAGGGTCAGATGCCCCGCGGCCAGCGAGGAGACGCCGACGATGTGCACGTCCGCCTCCACGGCCTGGCGGGCCACCTCGGCGGGGGTCTGGAAGAGCGGGCCGACGTCGACGTCGAAGCCGAGGTCGGCGAAGGCGGTGGCGATCACCTTCTGGCCGCGGTCGTGCCCGTCCTGGCCCATCTTGGCGACCAGGATGCGCGGACGGCGGCCCTCGGCCTCCTCGAAGGAGCCCACGAGCGTACGGGTGCGCTCGACGGACGGAGACTCGCCTGCTTCGGTGCGGTACACACCGGAGATCGTACGGATCTGCCCCGCGTGCCGCCCGTACACCTTCTCCAGGGCGTCGGAGATCTCCCCGACGGTGGCCTTCGCGCGGGCGGCGTTCACGGCCAGCTCCAGCAGGTTGCCGGTGCCCTCGGCGGCGCGGGTCAGGGCGTGCAGCGCGTCCTGGCAGGCCTGTTCGTCGCGCTCCGCGCGCAGCCGCCGGAGCTTCTCGATCTGCTGGGCGCGGACGGAGGAGTTGTCGACCTTGAGGACGTCGATCTTCTCGTCGGTCTCGACGCGGTACTTGTTCACGCCGATGACCGGCTGGCGCCCGGAGTCGATCCGCGCCTGGGTGCGGGCCGCGGCCTCCTCCACCCGGAGCTTCGGGATACCGGCGTCGATGGCCTGCGCCATGCCGCCCGCCGCCTCGACCTCCTCGATGTGCTGCCAGGCCCGGCGCGCCAGGTCGTACGTCAGCTTCTCGACGTACGCGCTGCCGCCCCACGGGTCGATCACCCGGGTCGTGCCCGACTCCTGCTGGATCAGCAGCTGCGTGTTGCGGGCGATGCGCGCCGAGAAGTCGGTGGGCAGCGCGAGCGCCTCGTCGAGCGCGTTGGTGTGCAGGGACTGCGTGTGGCCTTGGGTGGCCGCCATCGCCTCCACACACGTACGCGTCACGTTGTTGAACACGTCCTGCGCGGTCAGCGACCAGCCGGAGGTCTGCGAATGGGTGCGCAGAGAGAGGGACTTGGCGTTCTTCGGGTCGAACTGCTTGACCAGCTTCGCCCACAGCAGGCGCGCGGCCCGCATCTTGGCGATCTCCATGAAGAAGTTCATGCCGATCGCCCAGAAGAAGGAGAGCCGGGGCGCGAAGGCGTCGACGTCCAGGCCGGCCTCCTGGCCGGCCCGCAGGTACTCCACGCCGTCGGCGAGCGTGTACGCGAGCTCCAGGTCGGCCGTCGCGCCCGCCTCCTGGATGTGGTACCCGGAGATGGAGATGGAGTTGTACCGCGGCATCCGCTGCGACGTGAAGGCGAAGATGTCGGAGATGATCCGCATCGACGGCTTCGGCGGATAGATGTAGGTGTTGCGGACCATGAACTCCTTGAGGATGTCGTTCTGGATGGTCCCGGCCAGTTTCTCGGGCGGCACGCCCTGTTCCTCGGCGGCCACGATGTAGAGCGCGAGGACGGGCAGCACGGCGCCGTTCATCGTCATCGACACGGTCATCTTGTCGAGCGGGATGCCGTCGAAGAGCTGCCGCATGTCGTAGATCGAGTCGATGGCCACGCCCGCCATGCCGACGTCACCGGTCACGCGGGGGTGGTCGCTGTCGTAGCCGCGGTGGGTGGGCAGGTCGAAGGCGACGGACAGGCCCTTCTGGCCGGCCGCCAGGTTGCGCCGGTAGAAGGCGTTGGACTCCTCGGCGGTGGAGAAGCCCGCGTACTGGCGGATGGTCCAGGGCTGGTTGACGTACATCGTCGGGTACGGGCCGCGCAGATACGGGGCGATGCCCGGGTACGTGCCCAGGAAGTCCAGGCCCTCGACGTCCTGCCCGGTGTAGAGAGGCTTGACCGTGATGCCCTCGGGGGTCTCCCAGAGGAGGTCGTCGCCGCCGGTCGCCTTCTTCAGGGCCGTACGCCACTCGTCGGGGCCGCCGGAGGCGGTGGGCGTGCCCAGCTCGATCCCGGCGAAGTCGGGGATTCCCATCAGGACACTCCCATACGGTCGAGGGTGGCGGAGAGTACGGCGACGGTGTCACAGCCCGCGAAGACATGGCTGTCGACACCGGGGTACCGCCCGGGACGGCCGGCGAGGAACACATGCCTGGCGCCTGCCGCCTTGACGGCCCCGGCGACCTCCGCGGCCCGCTCCTCGTACAGCGCGTCGCTGGAGCAGAGACAGACCTCGGTGGCACCGCTGTCCTCGAACGTGCCCTCCGTGACGGGCTCGATGCCACCGGCCTGGAACAGGTTCGAGGCGAAGGCGAGACGGGCGGTGTGGGCGGCGGCGGGACCCAGGGCGGCCAGGAAGATCCGCGGCCGGGACCCGGTCGCCGCCAGGTGGGCGTCGGAGCGGGCGCGCAGCGTCTCGTACGCCTCGTCGCGCCGCACCCGGGGGAGGCCGCCGGACGGAGAGGCGGGTGCGGGCGCGCGCTCCACGGGGCGCTCGGCGAGACTCGGGAACTCGCTGACCCCGGTCACGGGCTCACGTCGTTCGGCGAGCTTCGCGCTCCGCGCCGCCCAGGTGTTCGCCAGGTCCTGCCCGAGCCGGCCCGAGCGCAGGGCCCCCGCCTGGCCGCCCTCCCGCTCGATCCATTGGAAGAACTCCCAGCCCGAGTGGGCGAGTTCGTCGGTGAGCCGCTCCACGTACCAGGAGCCGCCCGCCGGATCGATCACCCTCGACAGATGCGACTCCTCGACCAGGATCGTCGAGGTGTTGCGGGCGATCCGCCGGGCGAACGCGTCGGGAAGGCCGAGGGCGTGGTCGAAGGGCAGCACCGTGACGGCGTCGGCGCCACCGACCCCGGCCGCCAGGGTGGCGACCGTCGTACGCAGCATGTTCACCCACGGATCGCGGCGCGCCATCATGACCGGCGAGGTCACGGCATGCTGCACCTGCGCCCCCGCGCCCGGCGCCCCGCACACCTCGGCGACCCGTGCCCACAGCCTGCGGGCCGCCCGCAGTTTGGCGATGGTCAGGAACTGGTCGGCGGTGGCGGCGTACCGGAACTCCAGCTGCCCGCAGGCGTGTTCGACCGAGAGGCCGGCCGCGGTCAGCTCCCGCAGATAGGCGACGCCGGTCGCCAGCGAACAGCCGAGCTCCTGAGCGGCGGAGCCACCGGCCTCGTGGTAGGGCAACGCGTCCACGGTCAGTGCGCGCAGCCCCGGGTACTCCTCGGCACACAACCGCGCGAGGCCGGCGACCGGCGCGAAGTCGAACGGCTCGTCTCCCGTACGGGCCTCGTGGCCCAGCGGGTCCGCACCCAGATTGCCGCGCGCCGCCTCCTTGGCGACACCCCGCTCCGCGTACAGCCGCAGCAACTCGCGCGCGGCGGGCTCGGTGTCACCTCCCGCGTCGAGGGCGACGGGCGCCAGGTCGAGGTAGACGCCGTCGAGGACCCGGCCGAGCGAGGGCACAGGGATTCCGCCCGCGCCGGCGACCAGCCAGAGTGAGGTGACGCCGTTCTCCAGGTCCGCGAGCACCGCGTCGCCGTCGGCGGCCGAGTGCCGCTGCCGTACGTCCCAGCCGCCGGTGGTGTTCCCCTCGGCGCGGCCACCGCGGACGAAGGGGGCGAAACCGGGAAGGCCGGGATCGGGCGCGGAGTCGCGCGCCGTGTACAGAGGCCGGCTGGCGAGGCCGTCCTCCAGCGCGGTGGACAGAGCTTCCTCGGCTGCCGTGTCCGAGACTTCCTTGCCCGACTTGCGCAGTACGCCCGCCACGAGGCGCTGCCACTGCTCAAGGGTCGCATCAGGGAACTCGGCGGCCAGCGAAAGCCCGTCGTCAGGCAGGACCGTCATGCTCGGATGTTAGGGCAGACGGACAAAGGAGCAGCAGAGGTCATGGCTGTGACCTTGCCCTCTTCCTGTTGACCTTGATCCCCGGGCGGAGTCCGTACTACGGACCCCGGGCGGAATCCGTACTACGGGACCGCGGCACTGCGGCAGCACGGGGATTCGGACAACGTCCTCCTCAAGATCGAGCCGGGGAAGACGTTCACCTACGAGTACACCTTCTCCAAGAGCCTGGAGCCGGGAACGTACTGGTATCACCCGTACCCGCACACGTTGTCCGCCGCCCGGACCGCCGGTGGCATGGCCGGCCTGATCGTGGTCGACGGCCTCGACGAGTATCTGCCCGCGCCGCTCCGCGGGATCACGGAACACGTCGTCGCGCTCAAGGACTTCCAACTCGTGGGCGACCAGATCAAGACCACGAAGCTCAAGATCGGTGCACCCACGACACGCACCGTCAACGGGCAGCTCAACCCACGGATCCGGATCAGGCCCGGCGAGACCCAGTTGTGGCGACTCGGGAACATCGGGGCCAACATCCTCTACTAAGTGACGCTGCCGGGCACCGAGTTCCACATCGTCGCCGTACACCAGCGGCAAGGCCGGAAACCAGTTCCCCCGGGCGACACTGGCCACGGTCCGGACCGAGGGCGAACCGATGCGGCTCGCGGCCCTGCCCACAGCCTTCGCCCCGGTGGACGACCTCGGGAAGGAGGCCGTCGCGGGACGCGAGACGGTCATCTTCACGGAGAACAAGGCCGGCACGCTCTTCTACATCAACCACAAGCAGTTCGACCACGGCCGCGTCGACTTCCGGGCCAGGCTCAACACCGTCGAGGAATGGACGATCAAGAACGACAGCGACGAGTCCCACTCGTTCCACATCCACACCAACGACTTCCAGGTGATGCGTATCAACGGCAAGCCGCAGGTCAACTACGGCTTGTAGGAAACCGCCGACGTCCCGCCACGCGGAAACACGGTCATCCGTATCCGGTTCCTCGACTATCCGGGCAGGACGGTCCTGCACTGCCACATCCTCAACCATGAGGACGCGGGGATGATGGCGGTACTCCAGACCGACAAGTGACCGTCTCGAAGGGGCGTGGTGATTCTCGAAGGGAGAACTGAGCGGGGTGCGAGGGGCTCAGAGCCAGCCCCGCCGCTTGAAAATCACGTACAAACTGACGCAGACCAGCCCCATCAGGCCGATCGCGAAGGGGTATCCGAAGCTCCAGCCCAACTCGGGCATGTGCTCGAAGTTCATGCCATAGATGGTTCCGACGAGCGTGGGGGCGAAGAGGATCGCTGCCCAGCTCGAGATCTTCTTGATTTCCTCGTTCTGCTCGAACCCTGCCTCCGCCAACGCCCGCATCTCCGCGTTCTGTTGCTGGGTGACCAGGGTCGCGTTCACCGTCAGGATGTCCGCCAGTGCCTGGCGGAAGCCGTCGACGCGTTCGCTGGTGTGGGTGACGTGGTCGGCCACGTCCCGGAGGTAGCGCTGGAGTTCCTCGTCCGTGCCGTACTTGGCGAAGCCCGCCATCAGGCTGTGCAGCATGCCGACCAGGGGGCGGGTGGCGCGCTGGAACTCGACCATCTCGCGGGAGAGTTCGTAGATGCGGCGGGAGACGGCCGGGTCGCCGCGGAAGACCTCCGTCTCGATCTCGTCGATGTCGTTCTGGACACCGGCCACCACCGGCACATAGCCGTCGACCACCGCGTCCAGGATCGCGTACAGCACCGCCTCCGGCCCCAGTTTCAGCAGCTCCGGCGTCTCCTCCATACGGCGGCGGACGGCCGACAGGTCGGGGGCCGCGCCGTGCCGGACCGTGATCACGAAGTCCGGGCCCACGAAGACATGGAGTTCGCCGAAGTCGACCTCCTCCGGCGCGTCCAGATAGCGGGCGGCCCGCAGGACGACGAAGAGCGTCTCGCCGTAGCGCTCCAGTTTCGGCCGCTGGTGTGCCTCCATCGCGTCCTCGACGGCGAGCGGATGCAGATCGAACTCCTCGGCCAGGGAAAGGAGTTCGGACTCCGTGGGGCGCGCGAGGCCGATCCAGGCCATGCCGGACGGCTCGTCGCGCAGCTCCCGGAACGTGTCGGCGAGGGAGGCGGGCGAGGAGACGCGTACGCCGTCGCGGTACAGGGTCGCCTGTACGACGCTGGCCGCATCCGCCGTTTCCGGGGCCGGCGCGTCGGGGCCGCCCGCCGGAGGTTCGGCGGGCGGCGTCGCGGGCGGGTTCAGGGCCCGGCGCCAGGCGGACTTCCTGCCGTTCTTCGAAGCTGGGCGGGCGCGTCGCTCGGACATCGCGGCTGCCTCCCGTCTCGAACGTACGTCTGTGGTGATCACGGAGCAGGATATACGGGGCAAACGGCCTCGGCGTGCCCGGTGAGCGCGGTATCCGGTCGGAGTTGCGGACAGAAGGTGTCCGCAAGCCCCGCTAGCGTGCGCGGCATGACGAAGAGCACCTCGCAGAAGGCCACGGCGTCCCAGGTCACGGCATCCCATGTCACGGCGGCCACGGCGGCCACGGCGGCCACGGCGGCCACGGCGTCCAAGGCCAGGGCGTCCAAGGCGCCCAAGGCCTCCCGTGCCGCCGCGGCCGCTCCCGTGCTCACCCCCCGCGCCCTCAACCGCGCCACCCTCGACCGCCAGCTCCTGCTGCGCCGCGCGCCCCTGTCCGCGAAGGACGCCGTCGAGCACCTGCTCGGGCTCCAGGCGCAGAACGTGAAGCCGCCGTACTACGCCCTCGCCGCCCGCCTCGACGGGTTCACCCCCGAGGCGCTGTCACGGCTCATGGCCGACCGCGAGGTCGTCCGCATCGTCACCATGCGCTCCACCATCCACACCCACACCGCCGACGACTGCCTCACCCTGCGCCCGCTGGTGCAGGCCGCCCGCGACCGGGAACTGAACTACTTCCGCAAGGGACTCGCCGGCGTCGACCTCGACCGGCTCACCGCCGTCAGCCGCGAGCTCGTCGAGACCGAGCCGCGCACGATGAAGCAGCTCCGCGAGGCCCTGCTCGTGGAGTGGCCGGACGCGGACCCGCAGTCCCTCGCCGTCGCCGCGCGCTGCCGCCTCCCGCTCGTCCAGGTCACCCCGCGCGGTCTGTGGGGCAGGAGCGGTCAGGTCGCGCTCACCACCGCCGAGCACTGGCTCGGCCGTCCCGCCGGGCCTGCCCCCGCGCCCGACTCCACCGTGCTGCGCTATCTGGCCGCCTTCGGTCCCGCGTCGGTCAAGGACATGCAGACCTGGGCGGGTCTGACCCGGCTGCGGGACGCCTTCGAGCGCCTTCGCCCGCAGCTCGTCACCTTCCGCGACGAGACCGGCGTCGAGCTCTTCGACCTCCCGGACGCGCCCCGCCCGGCCGCCGACACCCCCGCGCCGCCCCGCTTCCTGCCCGAGTTCGACAACCTGCTCCTCTCCCACGCCGACCGCACCCGCGTGGTGCCCGCCGACCTCAAGGGCCGTACCTGGGCGGGGAACCAGGCGTACTGCACGCTCCTCGTCGACGGCTTCCTGGCGGGCGTCTGGCGGCTGGACGAGGACGCCCTCACCATCGAGCCCTTCGGCACGCTCACCAGGGCGCAGCGGCAGGAGGTGGTTCAGGAGGGCGAGCGGACGCTCGCGGTGATGGCCGGCGGCACGAACTCGTACGACATCCGGTTCGGGACCGTCGTACGGGCATGAGGTCAAGGACCGCGGATCACCGACGCGAAGAGGGCCATCGGCACGATGGAGGCCGATGGACAGATGGATAGGGGGCGTTGCGGGCCGCTCGTGGTGGCCCGCAACGCCCCCTGGTATTTACCTGAGGGGTGCTCAGGAGTTCATCGGTGACTACGAGTTGACCTGCGCGGTCACCAGGCTCGAGAAGGTCGTCAGGCGGGTGTAGACGCCCGGGTAGCCGGCCTCCGCGCAGCCCTCGCCCCAGGACGTGATGCCCGCCAGGACGCCGCCGATGAGCAGCGGGCCGCCGCTGTCGCCCTGGCAGGTGTCGACGCCGCCGGAGGTGTATCCGGCGCAGACCATGTCACTGGCGACGAAGTCGGAACCGTAGGAGCTGGCGCAGCTGGTGTTGGACACGATCGGGACGGTCGCGGTGCGCAGCTGGTTGGAGGAGCTGCCGTTCTCGGAGGTGGTGCCCCAGCCTATGATGCGGGCGGTGGCGCCGGTCGCGTAGATGCTCGTCTGGGACGACGAGACGTACGACGCCGGGGTGTACGACATCGACGTCGACAGGGTCAGCACGGCCACGTCGTCGCCGTTGGTGGCGTCCGTGTAGTCGGGGTTGATCCAGATCTTGCTGACCTTGCTGACGGTGCCGTTCGTGCCGTTGAGGTACGTTCTGCCGCCGACGACGCGGACGCTGCTGGTGGTCTCGCCGACCATACAGTGGGCGGCGGTGACGACCTTGGTGGCCGAGACCAGGGTGCCGCCGCAGAACTGGTTCTGCGAGGCGTCCGTGATCTGCATCATGAACGGGTACGCGGTCGTCGTGGTCGTCGAGCCGCCGACGATGGGCTGGGGGGCGGCGACGGCGCCCGGGGCGGCCAGCAGAGCCGTCGCCGCGGCGGCAGCGGTGGCGGCGACTACGGCGGCGGTCTTCTTTGCGCGATTGAGCCCGAACATGAGTCTCCTCAGGAGTGTTGCCGGTGGGGGGACGCGCGGGTGGGGGGTGGTTCACGGGGCCGCGGGACCGGCTCCGTGTGCCCGAGCGAGCGGCACGGCCCTTACGCTAGAAGCCGGCGGTCGCCCCTCCAATGAGGGAAGCCCCTAAGGGAGTTGGGCAGGGAAAACCCTCGGTCTCCGCGCGTAAACCCGCCCGGATCGCAATGGGCCGGGACTGCGCGGTGCGGGGTGGCGAGCGGCGGTTTGTTGGCCGGAATCCACGAGTCGACACCGCAGGCGCCGTTTCCGCGGGGCGGGCTCCACCGGCCGGGTCCGCGACGCGCGCCGGACGAGGAGCCGCGCAGCGCCTCCGACGCGGGCAGGGCCGAGACGGTCCCTACGCCGGACCGCGGCGGACTGCGCCGGACCGCGCCGGGCAGGCCCGCCCGTGCGTGACCCCTGGCCGACCGGGTCCGCCCCAGCGGCGGGCGGCTGCCGCCGGAGTCGGCCCCGGCCGTCTCCGGGAGTCGGCCCTGGCTGCCGTCGAGAGCCGGCGAGGTTGCCGCTGGAGTCGGCCCGGCTGCCCCCGGGAGTCAGCCCCGGCCGTCTCCGGGAGTCGGCCATGGCTGTCGCCGAGAGCCGGCGAGGTTGCCGCTGGAGTCGGCCCGGCTGCCCCCGGGAGTCGGCCCTGGCTGCCGCCGGAGTCGGCCCCGGCCGCCCTCGGGAATCAGCCATGGCTGCCGTCGAGAGCCGGCGAGGCTGCCGCTGGAGTCGGCGCGGCCGCCCTCGGGAATCAGCACCGACCGTCTCCGGGAGTCGGCCCCGACTGCCCCCGGAAGTCAGCCCCGGCTGCCGCCGGGGTTCAGCCCCGACCGTCCCCGGAAGTCAGCCCCGGCTGCCGCCGGAGTTCAGCCCCGACCGTCCCCGGGAATCAACCCCGGCACCCCCCGGAGTCAGCCCTGGCGGCCGCCCGCCGCCAGGCGCACGATGTCCACCCGGGACCGGATGCCCAGCTTCCGGTAGACCCTCGTCAGCGTTGCCTCCACCGTCTTCACGCTGATGAACAGGCGCGCGGCGATCTCGCGATTGGTCGCGCCCTCCATGACCAGCGCGGCCACCTGGCGTTCCGTCGCGGCCAGGGCGTCGAGGGCCGCCGTGGAGAGGGCCGGCTGGGCGGGCCCGGTGACCGTCGCGGTCTCCACCTGGCGCAGCCACGGCAGGGCGCGGCAGCGGCGGAACAGCCGGGCCGCCTCGTCGTACGAGGTCGGTCCGGGCCGATGCGTGCGCAGGCCGGCCAGGGCGAAGGCGGCCCGCGCCTCCTCCAGGCCGTAGCCCAGCTTGGCCAGCCGGTCCTGCGCGGACGTCAACTGCCGTGTGGCCGCGTCGATTTCGCCGCGTGCCGCCCGCGCCAGCGCCTCCGCCCGGTCCAGCACCGCGAGCACGCTCTCGCGCCCCAGCCGCAACGCCTGGGTACGCGTCGTGTCGATGAAGCCCTGCGCCTCCGCCGGTTCCCCGATGCGGACGAGCGCCTCGGCGAGGTCGCCGTGCCAGCGCCCCCGTGCGGGGTCGGTGACCCCGAGTCCCTCCTCCAGCTCCCGTACCCGCCGCAGCGACCGCACCGCTCCCGCCGCGTCCCCGGCCACGAGCTGGGCGTGCCCGAGGGCGCCCAGCGCGCGCGAGAGATAGACCAGGTCACCGTCCTCCTCCGCGCGCCCCACCGCCTCCCGGGCCAGCGTCAGCGCCCGGTTCACCTCGCCGCCCGCGGCCTCCGCGAGCGAGGTGAACATCGCGGTGGCGCCCTCGCCGATCCCGGTGTCCCGCGCCAGCCGGAGGCTCTCCCGGGCGAGGTCGAGCGCCCGCCCGCAGTGCCCGGCCCGCAGTTCGACCTCGGCGAGCGCCCGCAGGAAGTGCACCTCGCTCTCGACCATCCCGCGCCGCCGCACCTCGCGCAGCAGCGCGCTGATCGTCGTACGCGCCTCGGCGAGCTGGTCGCCCATGATCAGCCAGCGGAACCGGGCCGCACCGGCGCCGTTGTGGTCGCACGCCACCCGCGGGTCCTGCGGCTCCTTGAGCGCCCGCTTGATGGTGCCCGGGGCGTCCGGGTGCCCCATCAGGGTCTCCATCTGTGCCTGGAAGGCCAGCGCGAGGAGCTCGGCGCGCCGGTCGGCGGCGCGCGCGGCCAGCTCCGCGGACCGGGCGGCCTCCTCGCGGGCCTTGTCGAACTCGCCCTCCACCAGCAGCGCCCGCCACGCGAGCTGGTAGTGCACCAGGGCGAGAAGCCGGGGATCGTCGCCCGCGTCGGCCAGCGCCTGCGGGAAGACGGCGTCGACCTCGGCCATGGCCTGCCCCGCCGCGTCGATCACGACCATCCAGGCCCGTACCCGGTCCGCGGGCCCCCCGGCCCGCCCGAGCACCTCGCGGGCGATGTCCCGGGCGAGATCCGTCTCCCCGGCGGTCAGCGCGTCCTCGGCCGCCTGGAGGCGTCGCTCGTCCGGGCCCGGCACGGTGTCCGCCGGAGTGTGCCGGGCGGCGAGCAGTCCGAGCCCCGCCGCCACCGACGGCGCACCACGGTCCCGGGCGACCGCCGCCGCCTCCCCGAGCCGGGTGGCGACCCGGGGATCGGTCCCGGTGGTGGCCAGCGCGAGATGCCGGGCCCGCTCGATGGGATCGGAGGCCGCCGTGGACAGCGCGGCATGGGCGGCCCGTCGCTCCTGCGCGGTCGCCTCCGCGTACAGCGCGGCGGAGACGAGCGGATGCGCGAACCGTACGCCGGGTGCGTCCCGTTCCGTCACCAGCAGCCCGAGCGCGGCGGCCTGCGCCGTCTCCGCCTCCGCGTTCTCGCGGCCCGCGGCGTGCAGCAGGGCGAGCGTCGGGCGTGCTCCGGCGCTCGCGACGAGCAGGGTGCGGCGGGCCTGGGGCGACAGCATGTCCAGCCGGTTCAGGACGAGCGCGCGCAGCGAGGTCGGCACGGGCAGCGGCTCGCCCGGGCTCGGCGGGGTGGGGCTCTCGGCCAGCGCGCGGCCCAGCTCCAGCGCGAACAGCGGGTTGCCGCCGCTGGTGCGGTGGATGTCGCGCACCGTCGAACGGGGCAGGTCGGTGTGGCCGCGACGGCCGAGGAGCTCGGCGGTCTGGGCGCGGGAGAGGGGGTTCACGCGCACCGCGAGCGTCTCCGGCGGGGACGCGCGTAGATAGCGGTCGTGCTGCTGGCCCTGTGGTTCGGTGTCGGTACGGACCGCGCAGAGCATCTGGACGGGCATGCCGCCCAGACGCCGCGCGGCGAAGCCGAGGAGTTCGGCGCTGGCCGGATCCAGCCACTGGAGGTCGTCGGCGACGATCAGCACCGGGCCACGGGCGGCCAGGACACGGAGCGTGGAGAGCACCGCGAGGCGCAGCGCGAGTCCGTCGCGCTGGAGGGTGGACTCGCCGCGCCCGGTCAGCGCGGACTCCAGAGCGGTGCGCTGCGGGGCGGGCAGCCGGTCGAGGACCTCGTCCTCGACCAGACCGAGGAGGTCGGCCAGGGCCAGAAACGGAAGATGCGATTCGGACTCGGTGGACGAACACCGCAGGACGGTGTGCGCCGTTTCGCCGTATTCGGTGACCAGGGCCCGCAGGATGGTCGACTTTCCTATTCCGGCCGGGCCGTGCACCAGCACACTGCCCCCTCGGGTGAGCTGCTCGCGTGCCCCCGCGAACAGTTCTTCCCGGCCGATGACCAGGTCGGGGCGGGGTCTCGCAGGCTCCTTGAAGTCCCGTCGCACGGTCACCGCTCCCCTCGTGTGTCGTGTCCGGGCCAATATTAGGCAACGAATCTTTGAAATTCGGACGGACGGCGTGGTGAGGGAAATAACAGGTGGACGGCATAAGGGAATTCACTGAGGTGCCGAATGAATGAACGACGAAACCCCGGAGATGTGCAAATAGGGCGGGACGGTCGGAATCAGCCGCCGGGCAGTCGCCACCGTGAGGCCGTCGGGACCGTCGGCACCGTCGGCAGTCGCTACGGCAGCACCCCCGCCCGGCGCGCCGCGACCACCGCTTCCAGCCGGGTGTGCGCGCCGAGCTTGCGCATCGCCGACCGCAGATACCCCTTCACGGTCTCCGGGCGAAGCCCCAGCCGCTCGGCCGCGACCGCGTTCGTCGCCCCCGCCGCGACGCACACCAGCACATCCACCTCACGCGGTGCCAGCCCGAGCGCGTGTGCCGCGGCCGGCTCCGCCGACGCCGCTCCGGCCAACTGCCCGCACACCTCGAGGAGTTCGGCCCGCAGTGCCGGGTCCATGAGGCGCGGCGCCAGTGCCCGCAGCGCCCCGTGCGCCTCGCGCACCTGCTCCCAGGCCGCGCCCGACGCGGTCTCGGGTTCCCGCGCGGCCGTCATCAGGCTGTGCGCCTCGTCCCGCACGACCAGCGCCTGCTCCACGTCCCGGGCCGCCTCCACGGCCGCCGTGAGCGTCCGGTCGCCCAGCGGCTGAGCCGCCCGCAGAGCGCCGTACAGCACACCGCGCACCCGACGGCGTACGACCACGGGCACCGCGACCACGGACCGCAGTCCCTCGGCGGCGACCGCCACGTCGTACTCGTGGCTGATCTGCCGTGACGTCGAGTAGTCCGTCACCGCGCACGGCCGCGAGAGGGCGACGACCTTGCCGCCGAGCCCGCTGCCGGAGACCACCGCGAGCGAGCTGAGGGCGAGCGTCGTGTGGCCGCACAGTTCGCTGATGCGGATCTGCGGCCGCCCGGGCTCGACCAGTCCACCGAAGGCGACCGGGAGCCCCGTCGCCCGGCGCAGCCGTAGCAACGCGCCGCGCACCTCCACCGCCTCGGCTGCGTCTGCTGCCACCTGCTCGCCCCTTCATCGCGGCGCACCCCCCGTTCGGGGGTGGTGAGACCTGCATCACGGATTACACGATGTTAGGTGGCTGTCCGGCAATGAGGAGGACACATGACGGCGAACACGAGCGCGACGGACGCATTCAGGGCCGCGCGGGACTTCCTGCTGACGCACCGCGAGGACTACGCCACGGCCTACGAGGGCTTCCGCTGGCCCCGCCCGGAGCACTTCAACTGGGCGCTCGACTGGTTCGACGTCCTCGCGCGGGGCAACGACCGCACGGCCCTGCACCTCGTCGAGGAGGACGGCGCCACCACCCGGCTGTCCTTCGCCGAGCTGTCCGAGCGCTCCGACCGCGTCGCCAACTGGCTGCGCGCGCGGGGAGTCCGGGCGGAGGACCGCGTCCTGGTCATGCTCGGCAACCAGGCGGAGCTGTGGGAGACGGCGCTGGCCGCGATGAAGCTGCGCGCCGTCGTCATCCCCGCCACCCCGCTGCTGGGCCCCGCCGACCTGCGCGACCGCGTCGAGCGGGGACGCGTCCGGCACGTCGTGGTGCGCGCCGAGGACACCGGCAAGTTCGACGAGGTGCCCGGCCGTTACACCCGGATCACCGTCGGCGGCGAGCGGCCCGGCTGGCAGTCGTACGAGGAGGCGTACGCGGCCGACGCGGCCTTCGAGCCGGACGGCATCACCCATGCGGACGATCCGCTGATGCTGTACTTCACCTCGGGCACGACCGCCCACCCCAAGCTGGTCGAGCACACCCATGTGTCGTACCCGATCGGCCACTTGGCGACGATGTACTGGATCGGACTCGAACCGGGCGACGTCCACCTGAACATCTCCTCGCCGGGCTGGGCCAAGCACGCCTGGTCGAACCTCTTCGCCCCCTGGAACGCGGAGGCGACGGTCTTCCTGCACAACTACACGCGCTTCGACGCGGGCCGTCTGCTGACGGAGATGGACCGCGCCGGGGTGACCACCTTCTGCGCCCCGCCCACCGTCTGGCGCATGCTCATCCAGGCCGACCTGACCCAGCTGCGGACCCCGCCGCGCGAGGCGGTGGCCGCGGGCGAGCCGCTGAACCCAGAGGTCATCGAACAGGTGCGGCGCGCCTGGGGCGTCACCATCCGGGACGGCTTCGGACAGACGGAGACGGCGGTCCAGGTCTCCAACAGCCCCGGGCAGAAGCTGAAGACGGGCTCCATGGGGCGGCCGAGCCCCGGGTTCCACGTCGAACTGCTCGACCCCGTGTCGGGCGCGCCGGGAGTGGACGAGGGCGAGATCGCGCTGGATCTCTCGGCGCGGCCCGTCGGTCTGATGACCGGCTACCACGGTGACGCCGACCGCACCGCCGAGGCGATGGCAGGCGGCTACTACCGGACCGGTGACATCGGTTCGCGCGACGCGGACGGCTACATCACGTTCGTGGGCCGGCGCGACGAGATCTTCAAGGCCTCCGACTACAAGATCTCCCCGTTCGAGCTGGAGAGCGCGCTGCTGGAGCACGAGGCGGTGGCGGAGGCGGCCGTGGTGCCCGCGCCGGACGAGCTGCGGCTCGCCGTGCCGAAGGCGTACATCGTCCTGGCGGCGGGCTTCGAGCCGGGCCCCGACACGGCGAAGGTGCTCTTCGAGCACGCGCGCTCGGTCCTGGCGCCGTACCAGCGCATCCGCAGGCTGGAGTTCGGTGAACTCCCCAAGACCGTGTCCGGCAAGATCCGCCGGATCGAGCTGCGCGAGGCCACGGCGGCGGGCTCGGCCGAGGAGTACCGCGAGGAGGACTTCCGGTGACCGAACTGTCGTACGCGCACGGGACGAGCACGACACCGCTCCTCGGCGACACCATCGGGGCGAACCTCGACCGGGCGATCGCCGCGTATCCCGACCGTGACGCCCTCGTGGACGTGCCCTCCGGGCGGCGCTGGACCTACGCCGAGTTCGGTGCCGCCGTCGACGAGGTGGCGCTGGGGCTGCTCGCCAAGGGCGTGCTGAAGGGCGACCGGGTCGGCATCTGGGCGGTCAACTGCCCCGAGTGGGTGCTCGTCCAGTACGCGACCGCCCGCATCGGCGCGATCATGGTGAACATCAATCCCGCCTATCGCGCCCACGAGTTGGCGTACGTCCTCCGGCAGGCGGGGATCTCGGTGCTCGTCGCCTCGCTCGCGCACAAGAGCAGCGACTACCGCGCCCTGGTCGACCAAGTGCGTGAGAAATGCCCCGAGTTGCGGGAGACGGTCTACATCGGCGACCCGTCCTGGGAGGCGTTGACGGCGGGCGCGGCCTCGGTTCCGTACGAGCGGCTGATCGCCGGCGCGGCCGACTTGAGCTGTGACGACCCGGTCAACATCCAGTACACCTCGGGCACCACGGGCTTCCCCAAGGGGGCCACCCTCTCGCACCACAACATCCTCAACAACGGCTACTGGGTGGGCCGTACGGTCGGCTACACCGAAGAGGACCGGGTGTGCCTGCCCGTGCCGCTCTATCACTGCTTCGGCATGGTCATGGGAGCTTTGGGCGCCACGTCGCACGGCGCGTGCATCGTGCTCCCTGCCCCTTCCTTCGACCCGGCCGCCACCCTTGCGGCGGTCCAGCGGGAGCGCTGCACGTCCTTGTACGGCGTGCCGACCATGTTCATCGCGGAGTTGAACCTCCCGGACTTCGCGTCGTACGACCTCTCCTCGCTGCGCACCGGCATCATGGCGGGCTCGCCCTGCCCGGTGGAGGTGATGAAGCGGGTGGTCGCCGAGATGCACATGGCGGAGGTGTCCATCTGCTACGGCATGACGGAGACCTCGCCGGTGTCGTTGCAGACGCGCCGCGACGACGACCTGGAGCACCGCACCGGCACCGTCGGACGCGTGCTCCCGCACATCGAGGTCAAGGTCGTCGACCCGGCAGGCGGGGTGACGGTGCCGCGCGGCACCGCGGGCGAGCTGTGCACCCGCGGCTACAGCGTCATGCTCGGCTACTGGGACGAACCCGAGAAGACCGCGGAGGCCGTGGACGCGGGGCGCTGGATGCACACGGGCGACCTCGCCGTGATGCGCGAGAACGGGTACGTCGAGATCGTCGGCCGCATCAAGGACATGATCATCCGGGGTGGGGAGAACATCTACCCGCGCGAGATCGAGGAGTTCCTGTACGGGCATCCGAAGATCGCCGACGTACAGGTGGTCGGCGTGCCGCACGAGCGGTACGGCGAGGAGGTCCTGGCCTGCGTCATCCCGCGCGATCCGGCCGACCCGCCGACGCTGGAGGAGCTGTGGGCCTTCTGCGACGGGCAGCTGGCCCACTACAAGATCCCCAGTCGGCTGCGGATCCTGGACTCCTTCCCGATGACGGTGTCCGGGAAGGTGCGCAAGATCGAACTGCGGGAGCAGGCGGCGCGGGAGGGGCGGGACGACTGACGCGGCGCCCGGCCGGGCCTCACGCGCCGGTGGCCACCAGGTCGTCGGCGAGGCTGTTGACGGGCTGCGGGGTGCCCGTGAGGTCGAGGACGAAGAGGGGGACGCCGAGGCGGTCGGCGACGGCGCGGGCGTCGTCCGCGTAGCCCGCGAGGGAGAAGTAGACGCACCCGGCGGACTCCGTCATGGCCGTCAGCCACAGGCACTCCACGTCCCGCAGCGAAGCCGGCCGCACCGTCGGGTCCACCTGCGCGAGCATTCCGCGCGCCGCGAGCCCGATCCCGTTCGGCGGGCGCTGGTCCGCGCGCCGGACGTCCTGGTACCCCAGCCAGCGCAGATACAGCGCGGCGGCGGTCACGGCGTCCCGCGCGGTACGGATGGTGACGGGCTGGAAGGCGGGGCGGGCCGACGGGGTGGCGCGGGGGAGCGCGGCGGGGCGGGGGCGCGAGCGGCGCGTCGTGCCGGGGATGCGCGGGATGGATCCGGCCGCACCTCCCGGTGCCGCCGCTGCGCCCGGCTTCGCGGCGGACGGGCGGGGGCCCGGCGTTGAGCCGCGGGGGCCGGGCGCCGAGGACGGTGCGCCGGGCGCCGGTCCGGGCGCTTCCGGCGTCGGCGGGTGGTCGTCCGGCGTTGGTGTGTGGTGGCCCGGCGTCGGCTCCTGTGGATCCGCCGGTTCTCCGACGGGGGGCGCCCCGCGAGCGTCGTCGGCCTCCGCTGCCGGCCGCGGCGCCTGGCCCGGCGTACCCGGCCCGCCCGACACCGGAATCCGCAGGACGACCCCGCAGTGGCAGCCCAGCTCGGGGTGCGGCCACTGGTCCTCGCGCCCGCAGGCCCCGCAGCGGACGGTGACCCAATCCTCGTCCCAGGTGCGGTGGGTGACGGCGCTCGGGGCGGCGGCACGGTCGAGCGGGGGAGCGACGGGGGCACCGCAGGCGCACGGATAGGACGGTGTCGCGTACAGGTGCTCGCGCCGGCACACCGGACACCGCACGGGCACGCTCTCGGCCATGGCCCACTCCACCGGATGACGTCGGGACAGCGCCTCCATCGTCCTCCAGTCACGGCACTCCCGGCAGCGAAACGCGGTGACGCCCAGGGCCGGATTCCCGGCACCGCGTCCGGCATCGGCCCGAGGGGGCACCGACCTCGCCCCACTCTTGACGCTCTTCACCCCGCCCCCTACATTGCTTCCAGATAGTAGAAGTTACTTTCCACTATGCGGAACAATGAAGAAGTCGACGGAAACATGGCTCTCCGCTGGGCGCGACGGGAGCGCGAATCCGACAGCCGAAGCAGGAGTACTCAATGGCTCGTATGACCGCTGCCCGTGCGGCAGTCGAGATCCTCAAGCGCGAGGGCGTCCGCAGCGCGTTCGGTGTCCCGGGCGCGGCGATCAACCCCTTCTACGCGGCCCTCAGGGCCTCCGGCGGGATCGATCACACCCTCGCCCGCCATGTCGAGGGCGCCTCGCACATGGCCGAGGGCTACACCCGTGCGCACCCGGGCAACATCGGCGTCTGCATCGGTACGTCGGGCCCCGCGGGCACCGACATGATCACCGGTCTCTACTCCGCCATCGGCGACTCGATCCCGATTCTGTGCATCACCGGCCAGGCGCCGACCGCCGTGATCCACAAGGAGGACTTCCAGGCCGTCGACATCGCCTCGATCGCCAGGCCGGTCACGAAAATGGCCGTCACCGTCCTCGAGGCCGCGCAGGTTCCCGGCGTCTTCCAGCAGGCCTTCCATCTCATGCGCTCCGGCCGGCCCGGGCCCGTCCTCATCGACCTGCCGATCGACGTCCAGCTCACCGAGATCGAGTTCGACCCGGAGACGTACGAACCCCTCGCGGTCTACAGGCCCGCCGCCACCCGCGCCCAGATCGAGAAGGCGATCACCCTTCTCAACGAGTCCGAGCGCCCGCTGATCGTCGCCGGCGGCGGCGTCATCAACGCCGACGCCTGCGAACTCCTCGTCGAGTTCGCCGAGTTGACGGGGGTCCCGGTCGTCCCGACCCTGATGGGCTGGGGCGTCCTGCCCGACGACCACGAGTTGAACGCCGGTCTGGTCGGCCTCCAGACCTCGCACCGCTACGGCAACGCCACCTTCCTGGAGTCCGACTTCGTCCTGGGCATCGGCAACCGCTGGGCCAACCGCCACACCGGCAGACTGGACGTCTACACGGCCGGCCGGACGTTCGTGCACGTCGACGTCGAGCCCACCCAGATCGGCAGGATCTTCGCCCCGGACTACGGCATCGCGTCCGACGCGAAGGCCGCCCTCGAACTGTTCGTCGAGGTGGCACGGGAGCTGAAGTCCGCGGGCGGGCTGCCCGACCGGTCCGGGTGGGCGGCCTCCACCCAGGAGCGGAGGGCCACCCTCCAGCGCCGTACGCACTTCGACGACATCCCGATCAAGCCGCAGCGCGTCTACGAGGAGATGAACAAGGCCTTCGGCCCACAGACCCGGTACGTCTCCACCATCGGCCTCTCGCAGATCGCCGGCGCCCAGCTGCTGCACGTCCACCGGCCGCGGCACTGGATCAACTGCGGCCAGGCCGGGCCGCTCGGCTGGACCGTCCCGGCCGCGCTCGGCGTCGCCAAGGCCGACCCCGAGGCACGGGTCGTGGCGCTCTCCGGGGACTACGACTTCCAGTTCATGATCGAGGAGCTGGCGGTCGGCGCGCAGCACCGGATCCCGTACGTCCACGTCCTGGTGAACAACGCCTACCTGGGCCTGATCCGGCAGGCACAGCTCGGTCTTGACATCAACTTCCAGGTCAACCTGGAGTTTGAGAACATCAACTCCCCGGAGCTGGGCGTCTACGGCGTCGACCACGTCAAGGTCGTCGAAGGCCTCGGCTGCAAGGCGATCCGGGTCACCGACCCCGGCGAGCTGGGCGCCGCCTTCGAGCAGGCCAAGAAGCTCGCCGCGGAGTACCGGGTGCCGGTCGTCGTCGAGGCGATCCTGGAGCGGGTCACCAACATCGCGATGAGCAGGACGAACGACATCAGCGACGTCGTGGAGTTCGAGGAGGTGGCGACCGAGCCCGGGCACGCCCCGACCTCGATCAGGACGCTGAAGGTCTGATAGCGGGACACAGGCCTGACACGGGGGTCAGGCGGGGGTTTCTCGACAGGGGCGGCTCATCCGGGGGAGAGCCGCCCCTCCTCCGTGCGCGGGCGGCCGGCCCCGACCGGCCTTGCCGCCCTCGACATCCCGGTGCTCCTGCCGTTCCCCGCGACGCGGCCCGCCCCCACGGGCCGCGTCCCCGGGCTGATCCCCCGTACCCCCGTACCCCCGTACCAGAGGCCCGCCGCCCCCGTGCCGGCGGGCCTCATGTGTCGAGGATGTGCCCTCGCCCGGGGTTGGTTGAAGCCCTTTGACCGTTGTTCAGAGCTTGATTTGAGGGTTCCGTAGGACACGTACGCCGAGTGGCGTACGTGTTCTCAGTCGTCTTCTCAGTCGTCCTCGTGCTCCGACAGTCCCGGCCAGTCGTCCGGCCCGCCGCCCTGCCATTCGATGAGGTCGCTCTCCTCGACCTCGATCCGGTCCAGGTCGGCCATGCGCAGGATCTCGATGACATCGTCCAGATGGGAGGCGATCCCGAGGGGCGCGTCGCCCGCGGTGACCCGCCGGGATCCGTCCAGGGCCGGTGGATGCACCACTATGTGCGGATACTTCGTCGCGTGTTCCATGCCTTCAGGCTCGCGCCGCCGGGACGGATCCGCACCCGGAAACGCCAGGGAGCGCCGGATACGGGACCGTCCGTATCCGGCGCTCAGAGGCCTGGCTGGGACCGCGGCGGCTGCGACGGAGCCGTGGCCTTCTTCCCTCAGGTCGAGAAGGAGGCCGCGGGACCTTCACCACCGCACTGGCTCGCATACCGCCGCGGTCCTCGCCGTGCCCGCGCGGTGTGGGGCGACCACCCCTCTTCCGGGTCGCTCGACCGTCGCGGGCGGTGCGCCCGGGGTCCGACCTCCTGTCGGGACCCGGGCGCCGTCCGGGGATTCAGTCCTCGCGCAGGGCGCGGACCGCCTCCTCCACACGCGTCCCGTACTCCGGGTCCGCGGCGTGGAAATGGGTGAGGTTCTTCTCGATCACGTCGTCGCGGGAGACCTGCGAGAGGCCACCGGCGATGTTCGCGACCAGCCGGGACCGCTCCTCGGCCGACATCAGGCGGTACAGCTCGCCCGCCTGGAAGAAGTGGTCGTCCTTGGTGTGCGGCGGGGCCTCGTGCGTGCCCGTGTGGCCGGTCACCGCCAGCGGGGCCGACAGCGGCCGGCCGGTCTCGGCCGGGCCGTCGTACGAGTTGGGCTCGTAGTTCTTCGCGGCGCGGCCCTGTGCGGGGGAGGCCATGAGGCCGTCACGGCCGTAGTTGCTCACGACCGTCGCCCTCGGGGCGTTGACCGCGAGCTGCGTGTGATTGACGCCGAGGCGGTAACGGTGGGCGTCCGCGTACGCGAACAGGCGGCCCTGGAGCATCTTGTCCGGGGAGGGGCCGATGCCCGGCACGAAGTTGTTCGGGGAGAAGGCCGCCTGCTCCACCTCCGCGAACACGTTGTCCGGGTTGCGGTCCAGGACCAGGCGGCCCACCCGCTGGAGCGGGTAGTCCGTGTGCGGCCACACCTTCGTGAGGTCGAACGGGTTGAAGCGGTACTCCGCCGCCTCCGCCGCCGGCATGATCTGCACGTACAGCGTCCAGGACGGGCGCACACCCCGTTCGATGGCCTGGAGCAGGTCCGTCTGGTGGGAGTTCGGATCCGTGCCCGCGATCTCCTGAGCCTGTTCGGCGGAGAGGCTGCGGATGCCCTGGTTCGTCTTGAAGTGGTACTTGACGAAGAAGGCCTCCCCCTCGGCGTTCGTCCACTGGTAGGTGTGCGAGCCGTAGCCGTTCATATGACGGTACGAGGCCGGGATGCCGCGGTCGCCCATCAGCCAGGTCACCTGGTGCGTCGCTTCGGGGCTGTGCGCCCAGAAGTCCCAGACGTTGTCCGGCTCCTGCTTGCCCGTGAACGGGTCGCGCTTCTGGGAGTGGATGAAGTCGGGGAACTTGAGCGGGTCCTTGATGAAGAAGACGGGAGTGTTGTTGCCTACGAGGTCGTAATTCCCCTCCTCCGTGTAGAACTTGACCGCGAAGCCGCGCGGATCACGGACCGCGTCCGCGCCGCCCAGGCTGTCGGCCACCGTCGAGAATCGCAGGAAGACCTCGGTGCGCTTGCCGACCGTGTTCAGGAAGTCGGCGTACGTGAAGCCGGTGACGTCGTCGGTCACCTCGAAGTGGCCGTACGCGCCGGAGCCGCGGGCGTGCACCACGCGCTCCGGAATGCGCTCGCGGTTGAACCGGGCGAGCTTCTCCAGGAGGTGCTGGTCCTGGAGCAGGAGCGGACCACCGACGCCGGCGGTGGCTGAGTTCTGGTTGTCGGCGACCGGGGCGCCGGACTCGGTCGTAAGCACGCGCTTCGACATCGTGCACCTTCCATGCGAGGGGCAGCGGAAACCTTCTTCCGCTTCGTGGAGCCTAGGTATGGGACCTTCTAGGCGTCAACACTTTGTTGAAGTTGGTTCCGGGCGGCGCCACCGCTTGGGCGCGACGGGACAGATGTCAGCGGCGGCGCCGCCCGGAGGTCTCAGAGCCGCGCGCCCGAGAGGCGCTCCACGGACCTCAGCAGGGCCGAGTGGTCCAGCCCGCCGTCCCCCTGTGCGCGCAGCGCGGCCACCAGCTGGGCCACCACCGCGCCGACCGGCAGGGCCGCGCCCACGGCGCGGGCGGCGTCCGTGACGATGCCCATGTCCTTGTGGTGCAGATCGATGCGGAAGCCCGGCTTGAAGTCACGGTGGAGGAAGTTGTCCTTCTTCCGCGTCAGCACGGTGGAGCCGGCGAGGCCGCCGCCCAGGACGTCGAGCGCCGCCTTCAGGTCCACGCCCGACTTCTCCAGGAAGACCACGGCCTCGGCGCACGCCTGGATGTTCACGGCGACGATCAGCTGGTTCGCGGCCTTCACGGTCTGGCCCGCACCGTGCGGACCGCACAGCACGATGGTCCTGCCGAGCGCCTCGAAGACCGGCTTCGCCTCGTCGAAGTCGGCCTGCTCGCCGCCGACCATGATGGACAGCACGGCCTCGACCGCACCGGCCTCGCCGCCGGACACCGGGGCGTCCAGGACGCGGATGCCCTTCGCGGCCGCGGCCTCGGCCAGGTCCACGGAGGTCCGCGGGGTGATCGACGACATGTCGATCAGCAGGGCGCCGGACCTCGCGTTCTCGAGGATGCCGTCGGGGCCGTACGAGATGGCCTCGACCTGCGGGGAGGCGGGCACCATCGTGATGACGACGTCGGCGTCGCGCACGGCCTCGGCGATCGATCCGGCCGCGGTGCCGCCGGCGGCGGTCAGCCGGTCCAGCTTGTCCTGCTCCAGGGTGAAGCCGGTGACGTCGTACCCGGCCTTGATCAGGTTCTCGGACATCGGGGAGCCCATGATGCCGAGACCGATCCACGCGACCAGCGGGCGGGCCGGGCGGGGGGAAGGTGCGGGGTTGCTGCTCATGAGGGTGCCTCTCTGACTACGACTACGGCGATACGGCAGTGCGTTGCCGCGCGCTAACTACGGCGATACGACAGTGCGTTGCCGCGCGCTGCACGGGCGCGCGGTGACGGGGTGGCCGCTCAGCGGGCGGCGCGGGCCTCGGCCGGCAGCCAGTCGAAGGCCTCGGCGCTCGGACGGTCGCCCGGCTTGTACTCCAGGCCGACCCAGCCCTCGTACCCGGCCTTGCGGAGTTGCCCGAGCAGCTCCTTCAGCGGCAGCGTGCCCGTGCCCGGGGCGCCGCGGCCGGGGTTGTCGGCGATCTGCACATGGCCGGTCTTCGCCGCGTACGCGGCGATCACCCGCGGCAGGTCCTCGCCGTTCATGGACAGGTGGTACAGGTCCATCAGGAACCTGGCGTTGCCGAGACCGGTCGCCTCGTTGACCTGGTCGACGATCCCGATGCCGGCCGGGGCGCTCACCAACGGATAGCGCGGCGACTCCGGCTGGTTGAGGGTCTCGATCAGCAGGATCGCGCCGATCCGGTCGGCGGCCCGGGCCGCGAGGACCAGGTTCTCCAGGGCGAGCGCGTCCTGCTCGGCCGGGTCCACGCCCTCCACCCGGTTGCCGTACAGGGCGTTGAGCGCCGTGCAGCCGAGCGAGCGGGCGAAGTCGGCGGCCACGTCGATGTTGGCGCGGAACCGCTCCGACTCCTCGCCGGGGATCGACAGGGCGCCGCGGTCCGGGCCCGGCAGCCGGCCCGCGTAGAAGTTCAGGCCCGTCAGCTGGACGCCCGCCTCCTCGATCGCCTTCTTCAGGGCGTCGAGCTCGGACTGGTCGGGGGTGGGGGAGTCGACCCAGGGCCACCACAGCTCGACCGCGGTGAAGCCCGCCGCGGCGGCGGCCGCGGGGCGCTCCAGGAGCGGGAGTTCCGTGAAGAGGATCGACAGATTGACGTTGAAGCGCTGCTCCGCGGCGGTGCCCCGTTCAAGACCCGGCATATGGTCCGGCGCTCCCTTCCGTGGTCGTAGTTCCCTTTTTGAATTCCGCATTACGGAAGTTCATTTCTGCTTAATGGAAGATTGCCGTCGGGGGTTCACGCTTGTCAAGAGGGGGCCGGTGGAAAACGGCGGCGCACACGGCCGAAGCCCGGCACGCTTCCCGCGTGCCGGGCTTCAGGAGTGGCAAGGCCGGTGGCTACTTCGCGTACCCGCTGACCGAGCGGATCCAGGTGATGAAGTCGGGGGCGTCCTGGTTCGCGCCGTGCCCGCCGTCCCAGTACATGTACGTGTCGACGTCGTCGCCGAGGTTCTCCAGGCCGGCGGTGAGGTTGCCGACGACGGTCAGCGAGGTGTCGCTGTCCTTGGTGCCCACGCGGATGAACCAGTGCCGGGACCGGCCCGGGTTCTGATGCTCGATGAAGTACATCGGGTTCATCAGGTCGATCTTCTCGGGCAGGTCCGCGTCGAGGCGGGCGCCGTCGTCGCCGGTGGCCTTGCGCAGGCTCCACTGTGTGAAGTGGCGTGCCTTGGTGGTGGCCACGCCGAACAGGTTGTTCTCGGGGGCGGCCAGGGTGAAGGTGTCGAAGGACGGGACGTTCTTCTTGCGGGCGCCGACGTGGGTGAGGAAGTCGCCCCAGCCGAAGGACGCCCTGCCGCCGGACCACGTGATCCACGGGTTGGCGGTCAGGTACGCGGCGCGGTCCGCGTCCGGCAGGGCGCCGAGGTACCTGGTGGCCGACGGCTCCAGGTGTGTCTTGACCATGTACGCGTCGTAGTTGCGCGCGGTGATGCGGCCGAAGCCGTTCTTGCCCCGGAGGTTCAGCGACGCCTGGTACTCGGCGAACCCGCTCCGGAGCTCCTTGGAGAGGGTCTGATCGACCTGTGCGCCGGTGGGGAGCGGGTTGGTGCCCCAGTTCCACTCGTACGCCATGTCGGCGTGCTCGAGGTCCGTGATCGGGCAGTACGGGGCGGCGGCGAAGACGGCGTCGCTCGCGTCGGCCGCGCCCAGCTCCTGAAGGTAGGGGGCGTAGCGGTCGCTGTCGCCGGACGCGCCGAGCAGTGAGGTGAGGGCGCCGCCCGCGCTGACGCCGGTGGCGACGATGCGGTCGGTGTCGCCCGGGACGCGGCCCTTGTTGTGGCGGAGATAGCGGATCGCCGCCTTGAGGTCGACGATCGCGGCCGGGGCGACGCCGTAGTAGACGCCGGCGGTGTCGACCAGGGTCCGGCCGCGGGCGCCCGGGTCCACCACGACGAAGCCGGACGCGAGTGACAGCTTCGCGTTGACCCCCTGTCCGATGCCGGTGTTGCCGGCCGTGGAGGACGGCATGTAGCCGCCGACCGCGTTGCTGAAGACGATCGGCGCGTGGGAGGCATCGACCGCCTTGCCGTCGATCTCCACCGGGACGCTCACGTTGAGGCTCTGGTACGTCACGTCGACCGGGTCGGCGACATAGGTGACCGCCTTGAAGAACCGGTACGTCACCGCCTTGTCGCCGTCGCTCGTGGCGACGGTCGTGGTGAGGGTGGTGTAGTTCGCCGGGTCGAATGCCAGGGGGTCCGAGCCCTTCGTCCTGGTGGCGGCGGAGACCGCCCCGGTCGAGGTGGAGGCCGCCCCGGAGCCGGCGGCCCGGGCACCGCCGGCCGCGCCCACAACCGCCGGTAGGGCGGCTGTTCCGGCCAGCGCCTTCACCATCTGCCTGCGCTTCATCGCGTCTTCTCTCTTCCGGGGTGGGGGCGTGCCGGAAGGCGAGGGGCCGCTTCCGGCGGATGCGAACCTATGCGTCGGCGCGACAGATCGTCAACAATGTTGTCAACGTTAGGGAAGGGTTTGCGTCAGCGTTCCGTCCGGGCGTCCGGGGGCCGGGAAGTGCCGCTCATGGAGGGCGAGTTCGTCGCCCTTGCGGAGTCGGAGCCGGATGGAACCCCGTGTCGGCTAGGGTCGCCTCGTGGCGGACGCACCCGGTCCGTTGCCGTGAAATAGCTGGGCTTGCGGTGGAAGTCGCAGGTCAGAACGTTGTCCTGGGGGCAGTGTGCGATTGCGAGTGGAGTTCACGACCGAGCCCTTCGATCTCGACGAGGCGCCCGCGCACGCGCTGGTGGCCCGTGAGGTGGTCGAGGCGGCCGAGCTGGACGCGGTGGACGTCGGCCCGTTCGGCAACACGGCGGAGGGTGGCGCCGACGCGGTGCTCACCGCCGTGGACGCCCTGCTGCGCAAGGCCCTGGAGGCGGGTGCCACCCGTGTGTCGCTCCAGGTCAACGTGATCGGGGAGGGTGATAGGTGACCGGCAACGGGGACGAGCCGTTCATCGCGGCCGTGAAGCCGCTGGTCGACGCCATGGGTGGCGAGATGCTTCCGCCCGACGAGGCCGGCGTCGACGACGTCGTGCTCTCCTGGGAGGGCGTCGACGTGGTCGCCGTACGTCTGCCGCAGCTGGCCGACTCCCTCGACCACATCCTGGCCGCCATGGAGCGCAAGAAGGGCAAACCGCTGGCCGACCTGGACCGCAAGTCCAAGCAGGAGGTCGTGCGGATTCTCGAAGCGCGCGGCGCCTTCTCGGTGCGGCACGGCGTCGAGACCGTGGCGAGCGCCCTGGGCGTCAGTCGCTTCACCGTCTACAACTACCTCAATCGCGAGAAAGAGGCCTGACCGGAAGGGCCCTGGCTGGCACGAGCCCGGGCGAACGGGTCTGACCGGGGATGTGCTGCCCGGCCGGGTGGCGAGTCGCCGCCCGGCATCCGGACGGCGCCTCTGTTACCCAGAATTTTCAACAAACTGTTGACGTCGTGTCGCGGAGGGCGTTAGCTGGCGGCAGCCCGTTCAGTACAAGGCCACGGAGGCTCCCGTGACTTCGACTTCCACGCCGCCGGGCCTCGCCCGGTTCAACGACCTGGGGGAGCACGCGGCGCTCGCCGCCCTCCACGAGGCGTGCGCCTCCACGACGTGGGCGAGGCGGCTGATCGCCGCCCGCCCGTACGCCACCGCCGACGACCTCTACACCGCGAGTGACGCCGCGATGGCCGAACTGACCGCCGCGGACCTGGCGCAGGCGATGGCCGGGCACCCGCCGATCGGCCGCCCCAAGCCCGGCGACCCGACCTCGGCCCGGGAGCAGCGCGGCATGGCCGGCGCCTCCGAGGAACTCAAGGCGGACATGCTCGAACTGAACCTGGCGTACCAGGAGAAGTTCGGTCATGTCTTCCTGATCTGCGCGACCGGCCGCACCGGCGAGCAGATGCGCGACGCGGTCAGGGAGCGGATCGGCAACGCGCCGGAGCGGGAGCGGGAGATCGTCCGCACCGAGCTGGGCAAGATCAACCGCATCCGCCTGGCCCGACTCGTCGAAGAGGACGCACACGCATGAGCACCAGCACCACCGCCTCGGTGTCCACGCACATCCTGGACACCAGCATCGGCCGCCCCGCCGCGGGCGTCGCCGTCCAGCTCGCCGCCCGCTCGGGGCGCTCCGCCTCCTACGGGCAAGGGGGAGACTGGCAGGCGCTCGGCGGCTCCGCGACCGACGCCGACGGGCGGTGCAAGGACCTCCCGGCCCTGCCGGCCGGGACCACCCACGTACGGCTCGACTTCGCCGTCGAACCGTACTTCGAGAAGAAGCAAGCCGATGCGCAGCAGGACGCCCCCGCGAATCGGGACAGCGGTGCGTTCTTCCCCGAGGTGGCGATCACCTTCGCCGTGAAGCCCGGCGAGCACTACCACGTACCGCTGCTGCTCAACCCGTTCGGCTACTCCGTTTACCGAGGGAGCTAGCAGAAGATGACAGACGATTCCCGCCCCGGCCGCCCTGTGATGCTGGGCCAGAACCAGTACGGCAAGGCCGAGAACCGAGTCGTGAAGATCACGCGGGACGGCGCCACCCACCACATCAAGGACCTGAACGTCTCCGTCGCGCTCTCCGGCGACATGGACGAGGTCCACTACTCCGGCTCGAACGCCAACGTCCTGCCGACCGACACCACCAAGAACACGGTGTACGCGTTCGCCAAGGAGCACGGCATCGAGTCCGCCGAGCAGTTCGGCATCCACCTCGCCCGGCACTTCGTGACGAGCCAGGAGCCGATCAAGACCGCGCGTATCCGCATCGAGGAGTACACCTGGGAGCGGATCGAGGCCTCCGACGCCAACTCCAGGTTCATCGGCGCCGACGAGGTCAAGCACTCCTTCGTCCGCAAGGGCCAGGAGACCCGCGTCACCCAGATCACCTACGACGGCTCGTCCTGGGAGGTCATCTCCGGCCTCAAGGACCTCGTCGTGATGAACTCGACCAACTCCGAGTTCTGGGGCTACGTCAAGGACAAGTACACGACGCTCCCCGAGGCGTACGACCGTATCCTCGCCACCCAGGTCGCTGCCCGCTGGCGCTTCAACTGGTCTGACGACGAGCGGAAGATGCCCCACTGGGAGAAGTCCTACGAGCAGACCAGGAAGCACATGCTCCAGGCCTTCGCCGAGACGTACTCCCTCTCCCTCCAGCAGACCCTGTACCAGATGGGTTCGCGGATCATCAACCACCGCAGCGAGATCGACGAGGTCCGCTTCTCGCTTCCGAACAAGCACCACTTCCTGGTGGACCTGGAGCCGTTCGGGCTCAAGAACGACAATGAGGTGTACTTCGCCGCCGACCGGCCCTACGGCCTGATCGAGGCGACCGTCCTGCGGGACGGCTGCGAGGCGAAGATCCCGGTGGACCTCACCAACCTCTGACGTACCCGGGGTGCCCCCGGCCGGCCGGGGGCACCCGAAAACACCTTCCTTCGGCACCCGTGGCCTCCCGGCCGCGGCACTCAAAACTCCTAGGGTCCTGCCGTGCCCTGTTCACAGAGGGAAAAGGACGAACCATGGCAGCAGCCCGGCGCATCGTCATCGAGAACTGTGCGATCGCGACCGTCGACGCGGACGACACCGAGTACGCCTCCGGACACATCGTCGTCGCAGGCGGCCGCATCGAGTCGCTCGGCGCGGGCAAGGCCCCCGAGGACCTGGAGAACGTCGTACGCCGTATCGACGCCACCGGCCACCTCGTGACCCCCGGCCTGGTCAACACGCACCACCACTTCTACCAGTGGATCACCCGGGGCCTGGCCACGGACCACAACCTCTTCAACTGGCTCGTCGCGCTCTACCCGACCTGGGCGCGCATCGACGAGCGGATGGTGCACTCGGCCGCGCAGGGCTCCCTCGCCATGATGGCCCGCGGCGGTGTCACCACCGCCATGGACCACCACTACGTGTACCCGAAGGGCTCCGGCGACCTGTCCGGCGCGATCATCCGCGCCGCCCGGGAGACGGGTGTCCGCTTCACCCTCGCCCGCGGCTCCATGGACCGCAGTGAGAAGGACGGCGGTCTGCCGCCGGACTTCGCCGTCGAGACCCTCGAAGGGGCGCTGGCCGCCACCGAGGCGACCATCGACGAGCACCACGACGCGTCCTTCGACGCGATGACCCAGATCGCCGTCGCGCCCTGCTCCCCGTTCTCCGTATCCACCGAACTCCTCACGCAAGGTGCCGAGTTGGCGCGCCGCAAGGGAGTAAGGCTGCACACCCACGGTTCGGAGACCGTCGAGGAGGAGCAGTTCTGCAAGGAACTGTTCGGCATGGGCCCGACCGACTACTTCGAGTCCACCGGCTGGCTCGGCGAGGACGTGTGGATGGCGCACTGCGTCCACATGAACGACTCCGACATCGCCGCCTTCGCCCGTACGAAGACCGGTGTCGCCCACTGCCCGTCGTCCAACGCCCGCCTCGCGGCCGGGATCGCCCGGGTCCCCGACATGCTGGCGGCGGGCGTCCCCGTCGGCCTCGGCGTCGACGGCACGGCCTCCAACGAATCCGGCGAGCTGCACACCGAGTTGCGCAACGCCCTCCTCATCAACCGTCTCGGCGCCCACCGCGAAGCCGCCCTGAACGCCCGTCAGGCACTGCGCCTCGGCACCTACGGAGGCGCCCAAGTCCTGGGCCGGGCAGCCGAGATCGGCTCCCTGGAGACGGGCAAGCTGGCCGACCTGGTGCTGTGGAAGCTCGACACGCTCGCCCACGCCTCGATCGCCGACCCGGTGACCGCCCTGGTCTTCGGCGCCGCGGCTCCGGTCACGCTCTCCCTCGTGGGCGGCGAGCCGGTCGTCGAGAACAGCCGGCTGCTGCACGTCGACGAGGACGCCGTCGCCCGCTCCACGCGGGAAGAGGCGCAGCGGCTGGCGCGGATCGCCGCGCAGGCCTGACAACCGGAGATCTCCGGCCGAGGGGGACGGCCCTCGGCCGGTAGCCGTGGACCCGAGCGGGGTTCATGGCGGCCGCGTCCGGGGCGCGCATGGCTGTGCGCGCCCCGGAACGGTGTCCGTCCCGGTCCCGCACGACCGCGCATCACCTCCCTGAAACCCACGTCGACGACGACGTGCACCCGACCGGAGGAGCCGCCGTGGCCGCCCAGCCATCGCCCAGCACCGATGCAGTCCCAACCGACCAGCCCCGGCATCCAGTTGACGAGAAGCTCCCGCTTCTGAAGATGACGACCAGCGGCCTCCAGCACGTGGCCGCCATGTACGCCGGCGTCGTCGCCCCACCCCTGATCGTCGGCGCGGCCGCGGGCCTCTCCGGCACCGAGCTGACCTTCCTCACCGGCGCCTGCCTGTTCACCGCGGGCCTCGCCACCTTCCTCCAGACCCTCGGCTTCTGGAAGATCGGTGCCCGGCTTCCGTTCGTCAACGGCGTCACCTTCGCCGGCGTCGCCCCCATGACCGCGATCGTCGCCTCCACCAAGGACAGGTCCGACGCCCTCCCGATCATCTTCGGCGCGGTGATCGTCGCCGGCGCCCTCGGCTTCGTCGCGGCCCCCTTCTTCAGCAAGGCCGTCCGCTTCTTCCCGCCGGTCGTCACCGGCACCGTGATCACCCTCATCGGCGTGTCCCTGCTGCCCGTCGCCTTCGGCTGGGCCCAGGGCCCCGACCCCACGGCGGACTCCTACGGTTCGACGACCTACCTGGGGCTCGCCGCCGCGACTCTCGTGATCGTGCTGCTCCTTCGCCGCTTCACCCACGGCTTCGTCAAGCAGATCGCCGTCCTGCTCGGCCTGGTCATCGGCACGCTGCTCGCGATACCCCTCGGCGTCACGGACTTCGGCCCGGTGGCCGGAGCGGACCTGATCGGCTTCCCGACGCCGTTCCACTTCGGCGCACCGCGGTTCCAGCTCGCCGCGATCCTCTCCCTCAGCGTGGTCATGGTGGTCTCGATGACCGAGTCGACGGCGGACATGCTGGCGCTGGGGGAGATCGTCGGACGCCCCGCCGACGAGCGGACCATCGCCGCCGGTCTGCGCGCCGACACCCTCGGCTCGGCCCTCAGCCCCCTCTTCAACGGGTTCATGTGCAGCGCCTTCGCGCAGAACATCGGCCTGGTCGCGATGACGAGGATCCGCAGCCGGTACGTCGTCGCCACCGGCGGCGGCTTCCTGGTCCTGATGGGCCTGTGTCCCGTGGCCGCCTCGCTGATCGCGGTCGTGCCCCGGCCCGTCCTCGGCGGCGCGGGCGTCGTCCTGTTCGGCTCGGTCGCGGCCAGCGGCATCCAGACCCTGGTCCGGGCCGGCCTGGAGAAGGACAACAACGTCCTGATCGTGGCGGTGTCACTGGCGGTCGGCATCATCCCGATCACCGCGCCGGAGTTCTACCACGCGTTCCCGCAGACGGCGAAGATCGTCCTGGACTCGGGGATCTCGACCGGGTGCGTGGCGGCCGTGGTGCTGAACCTCCTCTTCAACCATCTGGGCAGGCGCCAGGGGGACGACGAGGTGACGGCGCCGATGGAGCCGGGCGAGGAGATCGCCGGGCAGCGGGGCGGGGCCGGCTCCCCGGCCGCGGGGCCTTCCGCGGTGACGGCACACTGACCCGGCTCGCAGGCGCCTTGCGTGTCCGGGCTCGCGCGCGGCTCCGTGTCCGGCACGGAGCCGCGGCGTCCCGGCCGTGCGCCTCGGCCGCGGCCTCGCGCGGGGGTCAGCCGATGTGGTAGCTGTCCCCGTACACCTTCCAGTCCAGTGGCGGATCCAGGTTCAGGTTGCCCTTCGTCAGGAAGACCCGCTGGGCGGTGTCGACCCGGCTGGTGTCCGAGTGGGCCTCCTCCTGCCGCATCGCCCAGACCCGGGCGTCGAGGAAGGCGTTCAGGTACGTCACCTCGTTGCCGCCCTGCGCCGGCGGCTCGGCCTTGGCCAGGGCGCGCCCGCGGATGCTGCTGAAGCTGGTGCTGTCACCGCCGTCCCCGTGCATGACGATGGCGTCGTAGTACGTGAACTGTCCGAGTACGCCGATACCGTCCGCCTTCCCCTGCCGGACGGCCGGGTCGAAGTAGACGCGGTCGCGTTCGTCGTTCTGGGCCTGCTGGAACGCCGAGTCCTGGGCCGCGCGGCGCCAGTCGCCGGGGAAGCCCGGGTCCAGGCCCTGGTGCGAGTCGCCGCCGTTGACGTTGCGCAGGGCGGGCAGATACGTGGCCAGGACGTTCCCCGGCTTGCGCTGGGTGTAGAGCTCGACGAGGTCGAGCATGTCGCCGGTGCCGGAGCAGAAGCCGATGATCCCGGCGGTGTAGCCGCGGCCGTCGCCGATGTCCTCGATGTACTTGTACTGGGCCTTCCAGTCCAGCGAGGAGTTCTCCGCGCTGGACACGAGCTTCATGGCGATCTCTTTCTTCGCCGGGTCGTCCAGGCCGACGGGTGCGGCGGTCGCGGACTGGTTCGCGACGAGTGGGCCTGCCACCAGTGAGGCTCCGATCAGGGCGAGCAGGGTGCGGCGTGAGGTGCGTATGTGGGGGGAGTGCACGGTACCTCCAAGAGGGGGAGTTCGTCGTTCCGCGTACTGTTAGGAAAGTTTCCTACCAGAGTTCGAGGGTGACGTATACCCGTCAAGAAAGCTGAGTCGGTTCCCGTGCCGCCCCCGGCCGCCCCGGCTATCGCTCGGCGGTCAGCCGTTCGTGCACCCGGACGGCGGCCTGGTACGTGTCACCCGTGGGCCGCGTCGCCAGGCCCCCGGGATTCCGGGTCCAGCGATCTTCCAGGGCGAACCAGTCGGTCTTCTTCGGCGTGCGTCCCTCCCGCGACGCCGACCGCAGCTCCGCGAAGTACGTCGACCAGCGCAGCCGGTACAGCCCGCCGACCAGTCCCGCCCACTCGCGGTTGGCGTAGTCGCGCAGCCCGGCGTCCGCACCCGCGCGGGTGCCCCACACGGTCAGCAGCGAGAGGGCGTCGTACGCGAGCCGGTCCCGCTCCGCCGCGCTCGCACCCCACGCCCGCGCGTCGGCCACCCAACGGCCCAGCAGATGACGGGAGTCGGTGGCCAGGAGTGCCTCCAGCAGGTCCATCAGGGCCAGCCAGACGCCGGTCAGCCGGTCGAAGCGGGCGGTGTCCTTGGCCTCGTACGCCGTCCTGATCTGCGGGAGGAGTACCCGGCTGCGGTTGGAGAGTGCCTGGCGGGCCACGTCGAGCAGGTCGCGGCGGTACGCCGACGAGCCGCGCAGCCCCGGCCGCACCTTCAGGAGCTCGCCAAGCGCCGGTTCGAACTCCTCGGGCCGGTAACGGAGGCGCTTCGGCGACCAGGAAGCCGCCTTCGTCGCCGCGAGGGAGGGGCGCGCCCCGAACAGCCCGTCCGCGCCCTCGCTCCACGAGTCGGCGCGCGTGGTGCCGTACGCGGTCCGGCGCAGGATGTCCCAGGCGGCCTCCGCATGTGGATCGCGTCCCCCGTAGCGCGAGCGCGCCCACCGCGCGAACCATGCGCGCAGGTCCAAGTCGCCCTCGCGCCAGGCGAGTTCGGAAAACAGGGCGAAGGCGGCCGGATTGTTGTCCGCGGCCTCCGGGAGCAGAGCGACACCGCGCAGGGTGCTGCCCGGCCTGGTGCGCCACCGCTCGTACAGCGAAGCCCAGTCGGGAGTGTTCGCGCCCAGGGTCGTATGGCCGCCGAAGTTCCAGATCGAGCCGAAGGCGTACGGGGTGCCGTGCCAGTCCGCCTCGCGGTCGGTGACCTTCGGGAAGCGGTCACAGAGGCCGTCCACGACGAGCATCCGGTCCTTGTCCACGGCGTCGACGATCGCCCTGGGCGGGTTGTGCTGCCAGCCCAGGATCACCCATACGGCGCCCGGGTGCGCGGCCCGCAACGCCCTCTCGACGCCCTTCGCCGCGTCGCCGACGGGCACGTCACCGGGGCTGCCGCCCTCGTGCAGCAGGTCCATCTTGTAGCGGGTCGAGGCGCCGCCGAACATCTCGTCCTGGATCCGGTAGAAGGCCGCGGCCACCCGTGTGAAGTGCTCGGTGCGCGGGTCCAGCCAGTCGGGCCTGGCGAAGCCCATCCAGGTGCCCTGCGGGACGGTGTGCGCACCCGCGTTGCGGTCGGCGAAGCCCGGCGGAACCGTGCCGAAGTAGCCGGGGAACACCGGTGTCATGCCCAGCTCCCGCAGCCGGTTCGCGATGCGCCGGCCGAGCGCGGCCCGGGCGTCGAGGAGCTGTTGTGAGACGGGGTCGGGGAAGGCGGAGAGGTTCTGCAGCAGCCACCAGGGCTGATGGGCCGGCCCCGGAATCCACTTCCGCAGCTCCTCGTCGGTGTACCCGAACTCCTGGAACACCCGGTGGTGGAGCGCGTCCGCGCCCGTTTGGACGAGCACTTCGTTGTAGCCGTGCAGGGCCAGTACGTCGAGCTCACGCTCCCAGTACGTCCAGTCGTGGTACGGGCCCGTGTAGCCGTCGTTCGTGTCGTTGAGGGCGAAGCGGTGCGGGACGTTCGCGCGCCGGGTCACTGTGCCGGCGAGGCCCGGCAGTGCGCGGGGCAGGCGGAGCTGCCTGCCCGCCCAGTTGATGTCGGCGTCCGCGATGTTCCTCAAGTACCAGTTCAGCCCCGTGAGCTGGGTCGCCGGTGTGCCGCCCGTGACGGTGACGCGGCCCGTACGGCCGGACACCTGGAACGTGTCGCGTCCGCCCGCCGTGCGGAACGTCAGCTGCCGCCAGTGACGGGGGAGGAGCCGGCGGGCGGCCGTCGCGGCCGAGCCCGCCGCGGGCGCTCCGTCGGCCGAGGCCGGGTCACAGGCGACGGCGGCGCCCGCGGACCCGGCGGCGAGAGCGGTCAGGAGGACGCGGCGCGCCAGCGGCATGGGGTCTCCCTCGTTCCGCGGTGGGGGTGGTGGGCGGGTCCGTGGGCATGGAAGGGATCGTGTGCGGGTGCGGTGACGCCGTGTGCGGGGATCGCCGTGTGCAGGGATACCCGCTGGGCCGCGGTCTGAGCGCACGTTCCGGCCAGATGGGGGAGCGGGGCCGGCGGCGTACGTGCTGTGACGCGTGGGTGCGGATCACCTGGGGGTGTTCGCCGGGGGCTGCCCCGAGGTGGCACGCTCCGTTCGCAGCACCCCCGCCGCCAGCACCAGCGCCGCCACGGCGATGCCCGTCGCCACCATGAACGCCAGCCGGTAGCCGGACGCGGTGGCCGCCACGAGGTCGGCGCCCCCGTGCCGCAGATGGTCGGTGCGGCTCGCCGCCAGGGTCGTCAGCACCGCGAGACCCAGCGAACCGCCCACCACCTGTGTGGTGTTGAAGAGCCCGGAGGCGAGTCCGGCGTCCTCCGCACGGGCGCCCGACATCGCGAGCCCCGTCACGGCGGGCATGGCAGCAGCGAAACCGGCGGCCAGGAGAAGCAGCGGTGGCAGGACGTCGGCGAGGTAGGTGCCGTCGACCGGCGCACGGCTCAGCAGGGCCATTCCGGCGGAGATGAGCACGAGACCCGAGAGCAGCACACGGTACGGGCCGAAGCGGGCGATCGTCCGCGCCGACAGGCCCAGCATCAGCACCCCGATCGCGATCGGCGCCGGCAGGAAAGCCGTTCCGGTGAGCAACTCACCGTATCCAAGGACGCGTTGGAGATAGAGCGCGCCGATGTACTGGAAGCCGAACATCCCCCCGATCATCAGGACCTGCACGGCGTTCGCGCCGGTCAGCACGCGCGAGCGGAACAGGCGCAGACGGAGCAAGGGGCGAGGGGCTCGGGCCTGGCGGACGGTGAACGCGGAGAAGAGGGCGAGTGAGACCGCCGCGAGGACCAGCGTGCCGGCGAGCCCGCGGTCGCCGGCGCCGACGATCGCGTACACCGTGAGCATCAGCGCGCCCGTGACCAGCGCCGCGCCCGGGTAGTCGGCGCCCCTGCCGAGCCCGGCACCCCGCTCCGGGGCGAGGAACCGCAGGGCGGCGAGCCAGGCCAGTACGCCGATCGGCAGGTTGATCAGGAAGATCCAGTGCCAGTTCAGGGCCTGGGTCAGCGCACCGCCCAGGAATGTGCCGAGCGCCCCGCCCGCCGCGCCTACCGCGCTGAACACCGCGATGGCACGGGCCTGTTCACGCGGTTCGGGGAAGAGGGCGACGAGCATGCCGAGGACGACGGCCGAGGTCATCGCTCCGCCGATCCCTTGCAGGGCGCGGGCCGCGACCAGCGTGGCCTGGCTGGTGGCGACCCCGCACAGCACGGACGCCACGGTGAAGACGGCGAGCCCCGCCGTGAACATCCGCTTGCCGCCCACGAGGTCGCCCAGGCGGCCGACCAGCAGGAGCAGTCCGCCGAACGGGATCAGATACGCGTTCACCACCCAGGCGAGCCCAGGGCCCGAAAAGCCGAGGTCGCCCTGGATCGCGGGCATGGCCACGGTCACGACGTTGCCGTCCAGGACCGTCATCAACGTACCCGCGCACAGGACGACCAGGGACGCCCACCGGGAGGGCGTTCGCTGTCGCTGTCGCGTGCGGGACTCGATCAGGAACGACATGGCTGGCTGACCTCCGTGGTCTCCGAAAGCACCTTAGGTGCACGACTTGTAACGGAGTACATCGTGGGTGACCATGGATACCGGCATAAGGAGGCACCTGAATGTCCCAAGGGAACACCGCTGTTACGGCGCAGGTCGTGAACGCGCACGCGTGCCCCGTCCGCGAAGTTCTTGACAGGGTCGCCGGCAAGTGGAGCGTGCAGATCATCGTCGCGGCCGCGCACGGGCCGATCCGCTTCACCGAGCTGGAGCGCAGCATCGAGGGCATCAGCCGGCGGATGCTCACGCTGACCCTGCGCAACCTGGAGCGGGACGGGCTCGTGACGCGCACCGTCCATTCGACGGTGCCGCCGAAGGTCGAGTACGAACTCACCCCGGTGGCAGGGGAGTTGCACGCGACCCTGCTGTCGCTGACGGACTGGGCCGAGCGGCACCGGGTCACCGTCGCACAGTCGCGCGCGGCCTACGACGCCCGGCACCGGCCGGAACTGCTGGATGGGTAGGAGGCCGCGCACCCGCTCTACAACACGGCGGGCGCGGGGTCGTGATTGACGGTCAGAGGTCGAACAAACCCGGGTCGGCGGCCAGTGCGCGGAAGTACTCGCGTGGGTCCGCGACCAGCCTGCGCTCCTTGAGGTCCAGCAGTCCGCCGACCGCCGTCAGCTCGGCGGACACCGTGCCGTCCGTCTTCCGGATCGTCTGCTCGACGCGGAAGCTCTTGCCCTCGCCCCAGACGAAGCCGCACGTCACCTCGACCTCGTCCCCCGCGCGCAGCTCCCGTTTGTAGCGGATGGTGGTCTCCAGGGTCACCGGACCCACGCCCTTGCCTGTCAGCTCCGTCTGGCTGATCCCGGCCGCGTGCAGCAGCGACCAGCGGGCGTGCTCCGCGTACTGGAGATACACGCTCTGGTTGAGGTGTCCCTGCACATCGGTCTCGTACCCGCGGACAGTCACTGCTACGGAAAACGGCTCTGCCACGACTTCCCCCTCTACGACGATCAGGACGGACGCAACACTAACGGAGCACTAGTGAGCGAGGGATCTCCAATTCCCTTGCCCCGTAGGCTCTTTGGGGCTTCGGGCTTCGGGCTTCGGGCTTCGGGCCGCCGGGGCGAGACCTCATACGCGCCTCGGTGAGGCCAGCACATACCGCGCCCCCGTGCGCGGCTCCGCGTGCTCGCCGACCTGCCAGCCCGCCTTCTCCAGCGTGGCCGCGCAGGCGCGCAACGCCTCCGGGTCCGGCTCCTGTACCGCGACCGCCTCCGGCTGGGGAGTCGCGCGCACCCGGTACCCACCACCGTCCGTGCCTGCCGGCCGGTGCCCCGCGGCCTCCAGCGCGAGCGCGGCGGCCTGCACCAGATGCGCACGCTCCCACCCGCACGGACGGTCGACGGCACCGTCCGGGCTGGTCATCCGGCGCAACTCCAGGAGCCCCTGCCAGGCACTGTGCACCTCGCGGAGGCGGGAAGGGCCGGCCTCGCCCTCCTCGCCGCCGATCCGCGCGGCGAACACGCCGGACCCGGCCTCGGCCGGCGCGGGTGTCTCGACGACCGGCTCGGGAGCTTCACGTATGCGATGCCCGGCGGGCGTCAGAAAGTGGTCGTGCGGCGGCCGCGGATGCCGGAAGGCGAGTCCTCGCTTCACCAGGGCGGCGAGCTGGGCCTCGGTCCCCTTCAGTCGCCCGGTGACGGGATCGGCGGCCTCGATGACGCGCCGCTGCGCGGCGGTCGGCGGTCGGGTCACGGCGGCGCTCCTTCCTTCGTCCTCTCGGCGGGCGGCCTGCTGACCGGCCCACTTGAAGACTACGAGGAGGGTCTGACATTCCAGCTGGCCACCACATGGCGGCGGTGCTCCGTGCTCAGCCGGCTCACCGTTCCGGTCGCGAGCTGGAACAGGGCGCCGCCCGAGGCGGGCAGCCCCAGCCGCCGCGCGGCCAGCACGCGGAGGAAGTGACCGTGGGAGACCACGACGACACTGCCCTCCGTGTCGGCGAGCGCCGCGTCGACCTTGGCCAGCATGCGCTCCGCGCGCGCCCCGACCTCCTCCGGACTCTCCCCGGGGTGCTCCGGCGGGCCGGGCTCGACCCCGTCCGTGAACAGGAACCAGTCGGGCCGGGTCCGGTGGATCTCGACGGTCGTGACCCCCTCGTACCCGCCGTAGTCCCACTCGCTCAGGTCCGCGTCGACGCGCGCCCCGTCGAGCCCCGCCAGCCGCGCCGTCTCCCGCGCCCGCCGCATCGGGCTGACGAACGCGGCCCCGACGTGGTGCGAGGCGATCAGCGGAGCCAGCCTGCGCGCCTGCTCCCGTCCGTTCTCGGTGAGCGGAATGTCGGTCGACCCCGTGTGCCGCCCGGACACCGACCACTCGGTCTCACCGTGCCGTACGAGGAGAAGGTCACCCATCGCCACACCCTTTCTGTCCCTTCGTACGGTGACACCGCCGGGTGCCGGCCGCAGGTCCGGCTGCGCCGGACAGCCCTACTGCGCCGGACAGCCCCAATGTGCCGGACGGTCTTACTGCCGGTACCCGCTCAGGAACCGCCCGATCCGGCTGATCGCCGCGTCCAGGTCGTCCGCGTGGGGGAGCGTGAGGATGCGGAAGTGGTCGGGGCGGGGCCAGTTGAAGCCGGTGCCCTGGACCACCTGGATCTTCTCCCGCAGCAGCAGGTCCAGGACGAACTTCTCGTCGTCGTGGATCTTGTGCACGGTGGGGTCGATGCGCGGGAACGCGTACAACGCGCCCTTCGGCTTCACGCACGAGACGCCCGGGATCTCGTTGAGCTTCTGCCAGGCGCGGTCGCGCTGCTCGTACAGCCGGCCGCCCGGTGCGGTCAGCTCCTGGATGGACTGGCGGCCGCCGAGCGCGGCCTGGATCGCGTACTGGGCGGGGGCGTTCGCGCACAGCCGCATGGAGGCGAGCATCGTCAGGCCCTCCAGATAGCTGCGGGCGTGCTGCTTGGGGCCCGTGACGACCAGCCAGCCGGACCGGAAGCCGGCCACGCGGTACGTCTTCGACAGGCCGCAGAAGGTGAGGACCACCAGGTCGGGCGCGAGGGCGGCGGCCGAGTGGTGCACGGCGTCGTCGTACAGGATCTGGTCGTAGATCTCGTCCGCGAACACCATCAGGCCGTGCCGACGGGCGAGATCGAGGATGCCCTCGACGATCTCCTTCGGATAGACCGCGCCGGTGGGGTTGTTGGGGTTGATGATGACCACGGCGCGCGTGCGGTCGGTGATCTTCGCGGCCATGTCCGCCAGGTCCGGGTACCAGTCGGCCTGCTCGTCGCAGAGGTAGTGCACCGCCTTGCCGCCCGCGAGCGTGGTGACGGCCGTCCAGAGGGGGAAGTCCGGGGCCGGGATGAGGACTTCGTCGCCGTCCTCGATCAGCGCCTGTACGGCCATCGAGACGAGTTCGGAGACGCCGTTGCCCAGGAACACGTCGTCGACGTCGACCTCCAGGCCACGGTCCTGGTAGCGCTGGGCCACGGCGCGGCGGGCGGAGAGGACGCCGCGCGAGTCGGTGTAGCCGTGCGCCCGGGGGAGCATCCGGATCATGTCCTGGAGGATCTCCTCGGGCGCCTCGAAGCCGAAGAGCGCGGGGTTGCCGGTGTTCAGGCGCAGCACGCTGTGGCCCGCCTCCTCCAGCGCGTTGGCGTGCTCGATCACCGGGCCGCGGATCTCGTAACAGACCTCGCTGAGCTTGCTCGACTGCCGGAACTCCATGCGCTGTGCCCTCCGGTTCGTGGTGTTACTTGGTTTTACCAAGTCAGAGCTTGGAAAGTCCAACAACATGTCTAGACTGCGTCGCATGCCACCTCGCCGAAGCTACGACCAGTACTGTTCCGCGGCCCGAGCCCTCGACGCCGTCGGTGACCGCTGGACCCTCCTGATCGTCCGCGAGCTGCTCGGCGGCCCGCGCCGCTACACCGATCTGCACGCGGACCTGCCGGGTGTGAGTACCGACGTACTGGCGTCCCGGCTGAAGGACATGGAGCGCGACGGGCTGACGACCCGGCGCCGGTTGCCGCCGCCGGGTGCGGTGTACGTGTACGAACTCACCGGGCGCGGGCGTGAGTTGCTGCCCGTTCTCCAGGCGCTGGGCAGCTGGGGTGCGCCCGCGCTGGCGGAGCGCCGGGCCACGGACGCGGTGCGCGCGCACTGGTTCGCGCTGCCGTTGCTGCGCTCGCTGGAGGGGGACGGCCTTGCCGTCGGCCTGCTCGAAATCCGCCTGGAGGAAGGGCGGTTCCATCTGCACCTGGGTGCGGCGGAGGGCCCGGCGTACGGCGAGGGACCGGCCCCCGAGGAGCCCGACGCGCGTCTGGTCATCGACGCGGACACCTGTATGGCCCTGAGCCGTGAGACTTTGACGCTCCATCAGGCCGTACGGGAGGGCCGCGCCGAGATCACGGGCGAGAGCGCGCTCGCCAAGCTGCTGCGCGGCGACTGACACCGCCCGTCGGTCTCGCGCGGGCGGTCGCCCGTCCGTCTGGTGGGGGCCGTCGGCTGCCTGTCCTGCGCGGGCCGCCGTCGCCCGTTCGTCCCGCGCGGCCGTCCGTCCGCCTGTTCCCACGGGCCGTCTCCCGTCCGTCTGGTGCGGGTCGCCGTCCGCGCGGCCCCCGTACGGCCCCCGTGCACCCGCCCTTGCGGCCCCGCGCACCCGCACCCACCCCCGCACGGGCCACCCGCACCCACCCCCGCACGCGCACCCACCCCCGCACGGTCGCCCGCCCCCGCACGGGTCACCCGCCCCGCACCCGCACGCACAAGGAGGCCCGCCGTGCCATGGGGCACGGCGGGCCTCCGCCTTGTCGCGCGCGTCCGTCACGCGCCCGGTGGTACCTGCCTGGGCCGGCCCGAGCCCTTCGTCAGCGCGTACCCGCCGATTCCGGCGAGCGCCGCGAGGATGCCGCCGATCGCCGTCCACACCCAGCGGTCGGTCCACCAGCCGGAGGCCCAGCCGTCGTCGGGCTCCAGTGAGAACAGCGAGGCCTTGGCCGAGTCCGATCCCTCGTCCGACGTGTCGGAGGCCGTCGCGATCCCCGGCACCAGCGGCTGGGACAGCGACCCGTCGACCGCCGCCGAACCGCCGATGTCCTTGGAGTCCACCTGGACCTCCGCGCTCACCGGCAGCCCCAGGTCGCCCGTCGCCACGTCGACCAGGGTCAGCCGGACGTAGTACGTGCCCGGCAGCGGATCATCGGCCCACGGCTCCGACCACGCGCGGACCGTGCGCAGCGTGCAGGACAGGTCGACGGAGGTCGCGTCCTGGGCGGCCGTCCGCGTCTGCGCCCCGTACTGGCACGCCTGGCGGCGCCGCAGCCCGTCGTAGACGTCGAGCTGCCAGGTCTGGCTCGCGCCGCGCTCGGCGGACTGCGGGAACTTCACCGTCGCCTTCACGGTGGGCCGCAGACCGGTGTCCGCGGGGAACGACCAGTACAGGTAGTCGCCCGCGGAGCCGCCGGCCGTGGCCCGCTGCCCCTGCGCGATCTCGGTCGCGGTACGGAACGAGGTGCCCGCCGAGGTGGGCGCGGCACTGTCCCCGGAGGGGCTCGCGGACGGCGAGGAGTCGGCGACGGCCGGTGCCACGGCGGCGCCGAGCAGCAGACCCGCCGCGACCAGGACACCCGAGTTCCGGACACCTGACTTCAGTACACGTGAGATACGCATCAGTTGGTCCTCCAGACCGCGAACCGCCAGCGCGACAGCCAGCCCCACAGCAGACCCGCGAGGAAGCCGGTCAGCACCAGGGCGCCGAGCAGCCACCAGCCGCGCCCGAGGCCGAACGAGGCCACGTCGCCCGCCTGGTCGGGTCCGTCCACCACGTCGACGGTCAGCTCCAGCGGCAGTCCGGGCGTGGTCTTCACGCCGGCGGCCGGCGAGAAGGAGTGGGAGACCTGGAGACACACCGTCTCGGCGGTGGCGTCCTCGTCGTCGCTCTCGGCCTTCGGATAGCGCAGACCCGTCGACACGACGTCCGTACGGCCCGTGCCCGCGGCCTCACCGCGGACGATCTCACGGTTGTGCACGGTCACCGCCCGCAGCAACACCCCGTAGTCCGGGTTCACCTGACGGTCGGCGGAGAGGCTCACCGAGGCGCGCAGCTCCTGCCCCGGCTTCACGTCCACGCGGTACCAGCGGTGCTGGGCGAACTCCGCACGGTCCGTGAAGAGCCCGGACTTCAGCGTCGGCGCCTTCGCGCAGTCGGCGGCGCCGTCCACGGCGACCGGCGTCACCACCTTGTCGGCGGCGCGGTCCACCAGCTGGTTGACCTTGTCGGTGAGGTCCTCCTTGTGCTCCACCGAGGTGTACGTGCCGCCGGTCGCCTCGGCGATGCAGCTGAGCTGCTTGCTCAGCTTGCTGTTCGGCACCAGACCGAGGGTGTCGATGGTGAGCCCGACGCCCTTGGCCGCGATCTCCCGGGCCACCTCGCACGGGTCGAGGGGGGCGCAGGTGTCCTCGCCGTCGGTGATGAGGACGATGCGGTGCGAGCCGGTGCCGCCGTCGAGGTCGTCGGCCGCCTTGAGCAGGGCCGGGCCGATCGGTGTCCAGCCGGTCGGCGAGAGCGTCGCCACCGCCGTCTTGGCCTCGGTCCGGTCCAGCGTCGAGACCGGGTACAGCTGCGCGGTGTCCTTGCAGCCCGTCTTGCGGTCGTCGCCCGGGTAGTTGGCGCCCAGCGTGCGAATGCCGAGCCGCACCTCCTCGGGCGTCGCGTCCAGCACTTCGTTGAACGCCTGCTTCGCCGCGGCCATCCGGGATCCGCCGTCGATGTCCCGGGCCCGCATGGAACCGCTGACGTCGAGGACGAGGTCCACCTTGGGCGCGTCGGCTGTCGTCTCGTCGGCGACGGCGCCGGCCGGGAAGGCGAACCCGGCCGTCAGGGCGGCGAGCAGAGCGCAGAGCCCCACCGCCAGCCGTTGTCTTGTGATCATCGGCGGATCCTATTGATCAAAGGGTCCGGGCTTCAAAACGAGCGGGCTCCGGTCTCAGAACGCGCGCGTGACGAGCGGGTTGGGCAGCTGTGCCCAGCTGTCCCCCGGCCGGTCGGGCGACAGCCGCATCAGCGTCAACGCCTTGGCCGGCAGCGGCTCTTCGAGCAGCGCCGTCAGATCGGGGGTGCGCGGCAGATCCCGCGCCGCGGCGGCGAGCGCCTCCCGCAGCGCCGGCCCCGACCCCGCCGTCGCCGCCAGCGCGCCCGCGACGAGGGAGCCGAACAGTTTGCGGCGCAGGGTGGTTTCGTCGTCCGTGACGAGACGCCCGCCGAGATCCGGGAGCGGGACACCGTGCCGGGCCAGCCGGGCCGGGCTGACGCGGATGTCGGCGAGGTCGCGGTACACGAGGCGCAGCGGGGCACCCGTGGCGGACAGGACCACCAGGAGGTTCTGGCCGTGCGCCTCCAGGGCCACGCCCAGGTCGAGCAGCCGCAGACCCACGGTGAGCGTGAGCCGGGTGAACTCGGCGAGCCACGCGGGAGAGCCGGGCAGCCCGGTACCGGTGAGCGAGGCCACCGGAACGACACGTTCCGCCGCCTCCGCGTCGGCGTACGTGTCCGGGGACTCGCGTACCACCGCGGCCAGCTCGGGCCGGCCGGCCGTGGCCGCGCCCAGGGTGCGGGTGATGTGCAGCAGGCCGTCCGTGCGGGCGGCGAAGGCCTCGGCGAACTCCGACACCGTCGCGGACGTCTCGATCGAGTACACGGAGATGTCCCGCACGGACGATGTCAGCCGGGCGCTGAGCGCGGTCTTGACGTCCGGGCCGCCGTCGCGGAGCGCGAGGGTCCGCAAGGACATCAGCGGGTGGGCGGCCGGCCCGTCCTCCACCGGTGCGTCGAGCACGTGTGCCGTCTGCCAGGGGTGGACCGGAATCAGCACGCGCTCCCCGTCCCGCAGCCACTTGGGCCACTCGCCCCGGACGAGACACTCCTCCACGGCCACGAGGCCCAGCCGCACCACCGGCCGGTGCTCGGGCCCGTAAGCGAGCTGCTCGGCGGCCGAAAAGCCGGGCCGGGAACGGCAGTTGGGGTGGAACGGATGCCCGTCGACCACCCGCTGTTCCCACTCCCAGCTCGTCGTCGGCGACTTCGGGTCGACCCGCGGCTGACCGGCCCGCGACAGGGCCAACGAGGCGACACTGTGGTCGAGTTCGGCGGCCAGGGCCGGGCCGTGCGGGACGCCGAGCGCCGACACCAGCCGGGCCGGATGCGCGTACGACGTCTCGTCGAGCCGCACGCCGGTGACGTACGGAGCGGTCGCGTACGGGTCCGAGGGCGGGCCGTGCAGCCGGCGTCCGTCGGCCAGCCGCAGCGTGAGTCCGCCGGGCTCCGGCTCCCGGTGCGCGATCCACGGCAGCGGCTCATGGGCCAGCGCCCGCCACAGCCGGGTCAGGACGGCCGCACGGGCGCCCGGGAGCGCGGCCGCGTACGGCGCCGACAGGCCGGGCCGTACGGCGTCGAGCTCGGCGGCGAGCTCGGACTCTGCGGTGGCGGGACGGTGCACGGTCGGGCTCCTCGGGGGACGGGTACGGCGTCGCGGCGGCACACGACGACAGACATACTGATCGCCAGTGCACCGGATGGACCGTATGGAACGAATGGATCGCGTGGACCCCATGATCCCGATGTCCCCCGGGGACGACGTCGGACCGGCCGCCGACGCCTATGCGGACGCGCCGCTGCTGAACTGTCTGCTGCGGGAAATGGGGGAACCCGCCGGCGATCAGGGCGTGTACCGGCTGCGCTCCGGCGGCAGGCTGCTGCGCGTACGCGGGGACCGCCGCCCCCGCGACCCCGAGGTGTACGCAGGCGGCGCCTGGCACCGGCTGACCCATGCCGAGCTGGTGAAACTCGTCGCCGAGGAACTGCGCCGGGGCACCGGTCTGTCCAATTCCGAGCTGCCCGGCGAGATGGTCGACAGCCGGGACGCGGTGGCCGCGCTGCTCGGCGCGCGCGCCCGCGCGACGCCGCCGGACGACCCGTATCTGCGCTCCGAACAGTCCCTGATCACCGGCCATCCCCACCATCCGGCGCCCAAGGCCCGCGGCGGCGGCCCCGTCACCGGATGGCTGCCCTACGCGCCCGAGGCGTACGCCCGTTTCCCGCTGGTCCTGCTGGGGGTGCGCGCGGACACGGTCGTGGAGGAGGGCGACACCACGGCGCTCGACGCGCTCGCCGAGGCCCCGCCCGGCTACCGGCTGCTGCCCGCCCATCCCTGGCAGCTGGACCTGGTCGGCGCCCGCCCGGAGATCCGCGACGCCTTCGCGGACGGCCGCCTCGTACGGCTCGGCCGGACCGGGTGTGCCGTCTGGCCGACGGCCGCCGTCCGCACGCTGTACGCGCCCGAGGCGGACCTCTTCCTGAAGTTCAGCCTCGATGTGCGCATCACCAACGACGTACGCCGGCTGTGGCGCCACGACCTGCTGAAACTCCGCCGCACGGACGAGGCGGCGGCGAACGCCTTCGCCGCGGCGCGCGGGCCCGCGGCGTGGCTGAGCGACCGCGGCTACCGCACCGCCGGCTTCGCCTTCGAGGAACTGGCCGTCCTCGTCCGCGACGGGCTCGCCCCCCATCTCCTGCCCGGTACCACCCCGCTCCTCGCGGCCGCCCTGGTGGAGGGCTTCGACGGCAACCCGCTCGACCGGCTCGACGATCCGAGGGCCTGGTGGGCGGCGTATCTGCGCCAGGTGGTGCCGCCGGTGCTGGACGCGTTCGCCCGCCACGGGGTCGTCCTCGAGGCGCACCTCCAGAACACGCTGGTCGCCGTGGACGCCGACGGCATGCCCGTCCAGGCGCTCTTCCGGGATGCGGAAGGGGTGAAGCTGCTGCCCGACGTGAGCCGGGCGGCCGGCTGGGAGCGGCTCGTGTACTGCCTGGTCGTCAACCACCTCGCCGAGCTCGCGGCCCTGCTCGCCGAACGCCGGCCGGGAACGGACCCGTGGCCGGCGGTACGACGGGAACTGGCGCGCCACGACCTCCCCGAAGTCGGAGAACTGCTGGCCTCACCCACGCTCCCCGGCAAGACGAACCTCCTCCTGCGGTGGACGGGCGCGGACGGTGCGGACGCCCGCTATCTGCCGCTGCCCAACCCCCTGGCCCGCGCATAAATCCGATCACTCGGGTGAGCGACTGTTTTACAGTGGCCGGTGTGCTGCGCGAAGTGACTGCCGTTCGATACGTGACCCCGTTGCGGGCGGGCGGCTCCGTCCCCGGAGTCGTCGAGGCCGACGACCTGGGGACCTACGTCGTGAAGTTCACCGCCTCGGCGCAGGGCCGCAAGGCGCTGGTCGCCGAGGTGATCGTCGGCGAGCTGGCGCGCCGCCTCGGACTGCGCTTTCCCGAGCTCGTCCTCGTCCACTTCGACCCGACGGTCGCCGAGCACGAGCCGCACCAGGAGGTCCAGGACCTCCTCCACGCCAGCGCCGGAGTCAATCTCGGCATGGACTACCTGCCGGGCGCCGAGGACTTCACCCCGGAGATCGCGAAGACCTTCGACGTCGACCCGCTGGAGGCCGGCAAGGTGATCTGGCTGGACGCCCTCACGGTGAACGTCGACCGCACGGTGCACAGCTCGAACCTGATGATCTGGCCCACGTTCGGCATCGCGCCCCCGAGGCTGTGGCTGATCGACCACGGCGCCGCCCTCGTCTTCCACCACCGGTGGGACGCCTCGTCCCCGGAGAAGGCGTACGACTTCCGCTCGCACGCGCTCGGTGGTTACGCCCCCGACACCCGTGCCGCGGACGCCGAGCTGGCACCCCGGGTGACGGAGGAGCTGCTGCGTGAGGTGCTGGCGGAGGTGCCCGACGCCTGGCTGGCCGACGAACCGGGCTTCGACACCCCCGACGACGTACGCGCCGCCTACGTCGGCTACCTCGCCGCCCGCGTCAGGGCCTCCGGGACCTGGCTCCCCACGGACTTCCCCACCCGAGAACAACTCACCGCCGAGGACGCCCATCGCGCGGCGAAGACCCGGGCGGGCCGCCCCAACTGGCTCAAACGGGTCCCGGACCTGCACGGCAAACCGGCGGCTGAACAGGATTGGTCGGTGCACCTCGGATGACCACCCCGCACACTCATCGCGTCCAGATCGAGTACTGCACCCAGTGCCGCTGGCTGCCCCGGGCGGCCTGGCTGGCCCAGGAACTGCTCACGACGTTCGAGACCGAGCTGACGGAGCTGGCGCTCAAGCCGGGCACCGGGGGCGTCTTCGTCGTCCGCGTGGACGACGAGGTGGTATGGGACCGGCGGGAGCAGGGCTTTCCGGAGCCGACGGCCGTGAAGCGGCTCGTACGCGACCGAGTGGCCCCGGAGAAGTCCCTGGGCCACTCGGAGAGGTGACCGCTCAGCCGGCGAGCTGTTCGTACGCGGGCAGGGTGAGGAAGTCCGCGTAGTCCTCGTCCAGCGCCACCTTCAGCAGCAGGTCGTGGGCCTGCTGCCAGTTCCCGGCCGCGAAGGCCTCCTCGCCGAGTTCGGCGCGGAGGTTCGCGAGTTCCTCGGCGGCGACCTTGCGGGCCAGCTCGGGAGTGGCCTTCTCGCCGTTCTCGAACTCGACGCCCGCGTTGATCCACTGCCAGATCTGCGAACGTGAGATCTCCGCCGTGGCCGCGTCCTCCATGAGGTTGAAGATGGCGACCGCGCCGAGGCCGCGCAGCCAGGCCTCGATGTAGCGGATACCGACCTGCACGGCGTTGACCAGCCCGTTGTACGTCGGCTTGGCCTCCAGGGAGTCGATGGCGATCAGGTCGCCGGGCGCCACGGACACGTCCTCGCGGAGGCGGTCCTTCTGGTTCGGCTTGTCGCCGAGCACCGCGTCGAAGGACGCCATCGCGATCGGGACGAGGTCGGGGTGCGCGACCCAGGAGCCGTCGAAGCCGTCGCCCGCCTCGCGGTCCTTGTCGGCCTTGACCTTCTCGAAGGCGACCTTGTTGACCTCTTCGTCGCGCCGGGACGGGATGAACGCCGCCATGCCGCCGATCGCGTGCGCGCCGCGCTTGTGGCAGGTGCGGACCAAAAGTTCGGTGTAGGCGCGCATGAACGGGGCCGTCATCGTGACCGCGTTGCGGTCCGGCAGGACGAACTTGGCGCCGCCGTCACGGAAGTTCTTGACGATGGAGAACAGGTAGTCCCAGCGGCCCGCGTTCAACCCGGAGGCGTGGTCGCGGAGTTCGTAGAGGATCTCCTCCATCTCGTACGCGGCCGTGATCGTCTCGATCAGGACGGTGGCGCGGACCGTGCCCTGCGGGATGCCGACGTAGTCCTGCGCGAAGACGAAGACGTCGTTCCAGAGGCGGGCCTCCAGGTGCGACTCCGTCTTGGGGAGGTAGAAGTACGGGCCCTTGCCGAGGTCCAGCAGGCGCCGCGCGTTGTGGAAGAAGTACAGGCCGAAGTCGACGAGCGCGCCCGGGACGGGCCTGCCCTGCGAGTCGACGAGATGACGCTCGTTCAGGTGCCAGCCGCGCGGCCGCATGACGACGGTCGCCAGCTCCTCATTCGCCTTGAGGGCGTACGACTTGCCGGACTTCGGGTCCGTGAAGTCGATGTTCCGCGTGTACGCGTCCGTCAGGTTGAGCTGCCCGACGACCACGTTCTCCCAGGTGGGCGCGGAGGCGTCCTCGAAGTCCGCGAGCCACACCCTCGCGCCGGAGTTGAGGGCGTTGATGGTCATCTTGCGGTCGGTGGGGCCGGTGATCTCGACGCGGCGGTCGTTCAGCGCGGCCGGCGCGGGGGCCACCTTCCAGGACTCGTCCGCGCGGACGGCGGCGGTCTCCGGGAGGAAGTCGAGCGTGGAGGTGCGGGCGATCTCGGCGCGGCGCTGCGCGCGACGGGCGAGGAGCTCGTCACGCCGGGGCGTGAACAGCCGGTGCAGCTCGGCCACGAAGGCGAGGGCCGCGTCGGTGAGGACCTCTTCCTGCCGGGGCAGGGGCTCGGCGTCGACGAGGGCCAGCGGGGACGGCGCTGGTGCGGACATGAGCTGTCACTTCCTTCAGCGAGCTACGGATACGGACCGCGCGCGTGCGCGCGTCGACGCGGCACCGGGTGCCAGGGGCCGCGGATGCGGCTGGGGGCGCCTCGGGAGCGGTCCGGCGCTTCTGAACAGTGGATAGTAGTTTCCTCATGGTGGAAGTTCAATGGTTTGTTGATGTCGAGATTCTCAGAGTCGACAGAAGATGGCGCTCAGTGCCACCCCGTTCACTCCAGGTGGACGAGGTCGGCGACCGTGTCGATGTCGTACGCCTCGGCCACGTCCCCGCACTCGACAAGGGTGATCGCGGACTCATGGGCCTTGAGGTAGGCGCGGGCGCCCCGGTCGCCGGTCGCGCTCGCGGCGACGGCCGCCCAGTGGGCGGCGCCGAACAGGACGGGGTGGCCGCGCACTCCGTCGTACGCGGCCGAGGCGAGGGTCGAGGGGGACGTGTACGCCGCCCGTACCCGGGCCACCGCCGCCGGTCCGATCCCCGGCTGGTCGACGAGCGACACCAGCGCGGCGCGTACCCCCGTTCCATGCATCGCCTCCAGCCCGGCCCGCAGGGAGGTGCCCATGCCCAGCTCCCAGTCCGGGTTGTCCACGAGGATGCAGCCGGGCAGCACCGCGCGCTCCCGTACGGCGGCGGCCTGGGCGCCCAGGACGACATACACGCGGGTGGATCCGGCCGCCCGCAGCACTCCGGCCACATGTTCGACAAGGGGGCGCCCTCGGTGTTCCAGGAGCGCCTTGGGCCGGCCCCCGAGCCGACGCCCGCCACCGGCCGCCAGCAGGAGCCCCGCCACCAGGTCCTCGTTCTCGGTCATTCCCCCTGCATACCCGACCCGGCTCGGGTGTGCGCTCGAACCCGCGCGGACCGGGTGATGTCCATGGACTGAATTTCGGTCCTCGGAGTGGCGCCCACCACACCGGGTGGCGTTTACTGACCCGGTTCCCCGGCGCCCATCGTCGGCGCGGGGAACTGAGCGACGTACGAAGGACATTCGCACAACGGCGTGCGAGGGGGAGAGCTGTGTTGCGGAGCTTGGGGCAGAGGCCAGTGACCGGCAGCGACGAGGACCCGAGGGTGGCAGGGCTGCGGACCGCCGTGTCCCGGCTGCGCCGCGAACTCGCCGCGCATCCCGTCGAGTTCCCCGACCGGGGCATCGCCGAGGACGAACTGGCCGCACTGGCGGCGATGGCCGTCGGCGGAGTCCCCGAGATCCCGCGGTTACGCCGCTCACTGCTGCTGATCGCCGGCGCGATCGGCTCGGTCAGCGCGCTGGCCCGGGGCCTCGCGGACGTACGCGGCGCGGTGGAGCTGTTCGGGGAACCACCGAGGCGCGGCTAGGCCCTGTCGTCACCTTCCCGTCGCCTGCGCGGAGGGCGGGCTCAGGTCCGTCCGAGGGATCAGGACGGTTCCACATGGCGGCCGCGCGGTGCTCGGCACCGACGAGATTCGGCGCGCGGCGTGATCGGCTCCCCGGCCGGCCCGCGCCGCCGCCGCTCGCCGGGCGCGGCGCGTGCCTCATGCCCGGCGCGTGCCTCATGCCCGGCGTGGCGACGGGCTCCAAGACGGTGCCATGGGAGGGCCGGGCTCCATGACGGTGCGAGAGCCGGGCTGGTGAGGGCCCGGCCCCGCCGTCGGTCCCGGGCCGGGGCCGGGCCGTGAGATCGGGTCAGGCCGTCGGCCCCGAAGTCGCCAGCGCCTCCGAAAGCTCCGCCGCCACCTGCTGAAGCACCGGCACGATCTTCTCCGTCGCCTCCTCGGTGACCCGGCCCGCCGGGCCGGAGATGGAGATGGCCGCGGCGGTCGGCGAGTCCGGTACGGACACCGCGAGGCACCGGACTCCTATCTCCTGCTCGTTGTCGTCGATCGCGTAGCCGAGCCGGCGCACCTCTTCGAGCGCGGCGAGGAAGCCGTCAGGAGTGGTGATCGTCTTCTCCGTGGCGGCGGGCATCCCGGTACGGGCCAGCAGCGCGCGCACCTCGTTCGCCGGCGTGTTCGCGAGCAGTGCCTTGCCCACGCCGGTGGAGTGCGGGAGCACCCGGCGGCCGACCTCGGTGAACATGCGCATCGAGTGCTTGGACGGCACCTGGGCGACATAGACGATCTCGTCGCCGTCGAGAAGCGCCATGTTCGCCGTCTCGCCGGTCTCCTCGACCAGGCGTGCGAGATAGGGGCGGGCCCAGGTGCCGAGCAGCCGGGACGCGGACTCGCCGAGCCGGATGAGGCGGGGGCCGAGGGCGTACCGGCGGTTGGGCTGCTGGCGTACGTAACCGCAGGCCACGAGGGTGCGCATCAGGCGGTGAATGGTCGGCAGGGGCAGCCCGCTGCTCGCGGACAGCTCGCTGAGGCCGACTTCGCCACCGGCGTCCGCCATCCGTTCGAGCAGGTCGAAGGCGCGCTCGAGGGACTGGACACCACCGCTCGGGGCGGGCGACTTGGCGGAGTCGGTGGTGCTGGCGCTGGACGTCGGCACGGCGCGTTCCTTTCGGGTGGTCAGGAAGAGCTGAAGCCTACCTGTCGGTCGGTTGACTCTCCGGTTGTGCGTAGTTACATTCTGCCTACCGAAACTATAATTCCGCTTTGTGGAAACGTCCAGGCTGGGTGCGTCGAGGGTGGGGTGGAGAGGTTCACTCTTGACGGTGGGGGGCCGTGGGTGAAGACTCCTTCAACAGAACGTTGAATTTCGTTACGCGGAAGTAAACAGCGGCATGGAAGGGGCCCGGGTGTCCGACGTCGAACTGGTGCTGCGCTCGACGCGCGTCATCACTCCCGAGGGGACGCGCCCCGCCGCGGTCGCGGTCGCCGCGGGGAAGATCACGGCGGTGCTGCCGCACGACGCCGAGGTGCCGGCCGGCGCCCGCCTGGAGGACCTCGGCGACGACGTGCTGCTGCCCGGCCTGGTCGACACCCACGTGCACGTCAACGACCCCGGGCGCACCCACTGGGAGGGCTTCTGGACGGCGACGCGCGCCGCGGCCGCCGGGGGCATCACCACCCTGGTCGACATGCCGCTCAACTCCCTCCCGCCGACCACGACGGTCGGCAATCTGCGCACCAAGAGGGACGTGGCCGCCGACAAGGCGCACATCGACGTCGGTTTCTGGGGCGGCGCACTGCCCGACAACGTCAAGGACCTGCGGCCGCTGCACGACGCGGGCGTCTTCGGCTTCAAGGCGTTCCTGTCGCCCTCGGGCGTCGACGAGTTCCCCGAGCTGGACCAGGAGCGGCTGGCCCGGTCGATGGCCGAGATCGCCGGCTTCGGCGGACTGCTCATCGTCCACGCCGAGGACCCGCACCACCTCGCCGCCGCCCCCCAGCGGGGCGGCCCCAGGTACACCGACTTCCTCGCCTCGCGCCCGCGCGACGCCGAGGACACCGCTATCGCGAACCTCCTCGCGCAGGCGAAGCGCCTCAACGCGCGCGTGCACGTGCTGCACCTGTCGTCGAGCGACGCGCTGCCGCTGATCGCCGGCGCCAAGGCCGAGGGCGTACGCGTCACGGTGGAGACCTGCCCCCACTACCTCACGCTCACGGCCGAGGAAGTTCCGGACGGGGCCAGCGAGTTCAAGTGCTGCCCGCCCATCCGTGAGGCCGCCAACCAGGACCTGCTGTGGCAGGCGCTGGCCGACGGCACGATCGACTGCGTGGTCACCGACCACTCGCCCTCCACCGCCGACCTGAAGACCGATGACTTCGCGACGGCGTGGGGCGGGATCTCCGGACTCCAGCTCAGCCTGCCCGCGATCTGGACCGAGGCCCGGCGGCGCGGCCACAGCCTCGAGGACGTCGTCCGCTGGATGTCCGCACGGACGGCCCGGCTCGTCGGCCTGGCCCAGAAGGGCGCCATCGAGGCGGGCCGCGACGCCGACTTCGCGGTGCTGGCGCCCGACGAGACCTTCACCGTGGACCCGGCGGCACTTCAGCACCGCAACCGGGTCACCGCCTACGCCGGCAAGACCCTCAGCGGCGTCGTCAAGTCCACCTGGCTGCGCGGCGAACGCATCATGGCTGACGGCGAGTTCACGGAGCCGAAGGGCCGGCTCCTCAGCAGGGAACCGTAGTCCGCCCCCCCCGCGTAATCCTCCTCCGCACCCGCAGTGGCCGACTCCCGAGAGGCAGACCTGATCACCGTGACGGCGCAGCATCCATCCCCTTCGGCCCGCTTCACCGGCGACGCGAACCCCTACGGAGGCGGTGACCCGTACGCGGACTACCGCACCGCCGACTTCCCCTTCACCCAGTACGCCAACCTCGCCGACCGGCAGCTCGGCGCCGGTGTCATCGCCGCCAACGACGAGTTCTTCGCCCAGCGCGAGAACCTCCTCGTGGCCGGACGCGCCGAGTTCGACCCCGAACACTTCGGGCACAAGGGCAAGATCATGGACGGCTGGGAGACCCGCCGCCGGCGCGGCGCCTCGGCCGCACACCCGTGGCCGACGGCCGAGGACCACGACTGGGCGCTCGTACGTCTCGGCGCGCCCGGCGTCGTACGCGGCGTCGTCGTCGACACGGCCCACTTCCGGGGCAACTACCCGCAGGCGGTGTCGGTCGAGGGCGCCTCGGTACCCGGGTCCCCGTCCCCGGAGGAACTCCTCGCGGGCGACGTGAAGTGGATGACGCTCGTCCCGCGCACGGCGGTCGGCGGCCACGCGGCGAACGGCTTCGAGGTGTCGGTGGAGCAGCGCTTCACGCATCTGCGGGTCAACCAGCACCCCGACGGCGGCATCGCCCGTCTGCGGGTGTACGGCGAGGCCGTGCCGGACCCCGTGTGGCTGGCGGCGCTGGGCACCTTCGACGTCGTGGCCCTCGAGAACGGCGGCCGGGTCGAGGACGCCTCGAACCTCTTCTACTCACCCGCCACGAACACGATCCAGCCGGGCCGCTCCCGCCAGATGGACGACGGCTGGGAGACGCGGCGCCGCCGCGACCACGGCAACGACTGGATCCGCTACCAGCTGGTCGCCCGGTCCGAGATCCGCGCGATCGAGATCGACACGGCGTACCTGAAGGGCAACAGCGCCGGGTGGGCGGCGGTGTCGGTGAAGGACGGTGAGAGCGGCGAGTGGACGGAGATCCTCCCGCGCACCCGCCTGCAGCCCGACACCAACCACCGCTTCACCCTGGCCGCGCCGGTGGCCGGGACCCACGCGCGCGTGGACATCTTCCCGGACGGAGGCATCTCCCGCCTGCGCCTGTTCGGCTCCCTGACGGAGGAGGGCGCGGCGCGCCTGACGGCCAGGTACCAGGAGCTCGGCGGCTGAGGGCCGTGCTGCCTCGTGGCGCCCCGCCGGGGCGGAGTCAGGGCTGGTCGTCGCCGGCGGCGTCGCGGGCCCGGCTGTCGCGCAGCTGACGCCAGTGGGTGCGGTACAGCACGTAGTACAGGGCGACGATCACCGCACCCACCTGAAGACCCACGCCGAACTCCAGGAAGGAGTCCTCGCTCGTGAGCCGGTTGGTCAGGAAGGCGAAGTTCATGCCGAAGAATCCGGTCAGGAACGACAGCGGCAAGAAGATCATCGAGACGATGGTGAGCCGGTTGATCACGACGTTCTGCTGATCGGCGATGAGTGACGCGTAGCTGCTCGCGGCTCGCCGGGCCGCGTCCCGCAGCGCCTCGATCTCCACGAGCACCAGCTGCACGGTGTGCTCGTGCAGGCGGTTCATCGCCTGCCGTTCCGCCGAGAGGTCGTGATCCGCCATCCTGCGACGTACGAGGATCTCCTGCGCGACCGCGGCGTAGGGCAGGAACGCGCGGTGCAGGTGGGCCGCGCGCTGTCGCAGCTGGGCCAGCCGACGGACCTGCTCCGGCTGCCGTTGCTCGAACATCGCTTCCTCGAGGTCCTCGACCTCCAGATGGGCCTGCGTGATGGCCCGGCGATACGTCTCCAGGACCCCTTGCAGAAACAGGAACAGCGTCGTCACCGCGTCGGGGGGCCGGTCCTGCGGCAACTGGCCGATGAAGGTGTCGATCAGTTCGACGGGCCCCTGATGAATCGTGATGAAGTGCCGATCGCCGGCCAGGACGTGGATGTGGATGACCTGGTTGCCGCAGACCACCGGCACGACGCCGGCGGCCGTGCCCGCGTGGTACTCGACCCGGACGTGCTCGTCCGGTCTGCCGAGCCACTTCCAGGCCGCGTCATCCAGCCCGAGCCGACGGGAGAGCGGCTCGTCGTCGAGCGGGGGTTCTTCTTCCTGGTCGACGTCCACGATCACGAAACGGGAGGACGCGAGATGCTCCCGGGCCTGTGTCAGCCCCGTGCGAGCGACGACGCCCTCCGGCATCGACACCACCGAAACGATCATCGCCCCTCACCGTGGATGGCGTCGTGCGGCACTGCAACGTCCATCGGCACACTACCGCCGAAGGCCCCGCGAACGGCTGACCGCGCACAGCGCCGTGTCCCCGCCCCTCGCCGGTTTCCGGGGGACCGATGAGTCACGGGTGCCGGTGGGGTCTGTCCTGAGGACGGGGACCCCACCGAAGGAAGAAGGCAGCTGTCATGGGCAAGCTCACCCTCACCGCTTTTGTCACCCTCGACGGTGTCCACCAAGCTCCCGGCGGACCCGAGGAGGACCGCAGCGACGGCTTCGAGCAGGGCGGCTGGAGCGTCCCGTACGGGGACGAGGACTTCGGACGGTTCGTGACCGACGCCTTCGCCCGCGTGGACGCCTTCCTGCTCGGCAGGCGCACGTACGAGATCTTCGCCGGCTACTGGCCGAAGGTCACCGACCCCGCCGACCCGATCGCCGCCAAGCTCAACTCCCTGCCGAAGTACGTCGCCTCGTCGAGCCTCACGGACCCCGCCTGGTCCGGTACGACCGTGATCCGCGGCGACCTCGCCAAGGAGGTCGCCGCCCTCAAGGAGCGCACCGCCCGCGAGCTCCAGGTCCACGGCAGCGGTGCCCTCGCCCGGTCCCTCCTCGCGCTCGATCTGATCGACACCGTGCACCTGCTGACCTTCCCGGTCGTACTGGGGGCCGGCCGCCGCCTGTTCGCCGAGGGCGCCGTCCCCACCGCGTTCCGGCACGTCTTTGGCAGCACCACGGGCGCGGGCGTGGCGATCCACACGTACGAACGGGCGGGCCGTCCGACGTACGGCAGCTACTGAAGCGTCCGCTGCCGAAGCGTCCGCCGAAACCGTGTAGCCCTCACGCATCCTCGCCGGTACGGTGATCGTTCCCTGTGAGAGCCGCCGACGTCTCCACGCCCGTCCGCCCGCTGGAGACCGCTCCCATGTCGTCGATCGCCGTACCCGGCGCGCTCGCGCCCCGCCGTGCCTGGCTCACCGACCTGCCCGTGCTGCTCGTCGCGGTGGTGTGGGGAGCCAGCTATCTCGCGGCCAAGGACATCACCACGGCGCGGACGGTGATCGCCGTCCTGGTGCTGCGCTTCGGCGTCGTCCTGCCCGTGCTGGTGATCGCCGGACGGCGTTCGCTGCGCGCGCTGAGCGCCGCGCAGTGGCGCGGGGCGGCGCTGCTGGGGCTGATCCTGAGCGGGATCTTCCTCCTGGAGACGTACGGCGTCGTCCACACCTCGGCGACCAACGCGGGCCTCATCATCAGCCTCACCATGATCTTCACGCCGCTCGCCGAGGCGGCCGTGACCCGGGCGCGGCCCCCGCGGGCCTTCCTCGCCGCGGCCGGGGTCTCCGTGCTCGGCGTCGTGCTGCTCACCCAGGGCGGCGGGTTCACCCGCCCCTCGCTCGGCGATCTGCTGATGCTGCTCGCGGCCCTCGCCCGCACCGTCCACGTGCTCGCCATGTCCCGCGTCAAGTCCGTTCAGGGCGCCGACGCGCTGCCCCTGACCACGGTCCAACTGGGTGCCGCGGTCGCCGTGTTCGCGGTGCTCTCGACCGGCACCGACGCGACCGTGTGGGGCACGGCCGCGGGCTTCGGGGCGCGGGAGTGGGGCGGGCTGCTCTTCCTCGCGGCGTTCTGCACGCTCTTCGCGTTCTGCGTACAGATGTGGGCCGTACGCCGGACCTCGCCGTCCCGGGTCAGCCTGCTGCTCGGCACCGAGCCGCTGTGGGCCGCCGCCGCGGGGATCACCCTCGGCGGCGAACGTCTCGGCGCGTTGGGGCTGATGGGGGGCGTTCTCGTCCTCGCGGGGACCGCGTGGGGGCGCCGGGCGGCAGGTTAACTCCCGGAAAATTCAACGGACTCGGCGGGAGAAATCAGTTGCCTTGACATTGACATGTCATGGTCTACGCGCGTCATTCTAGAGCCATGAGATTCCCCCCACGAATCACTCGTATCAGCGCCGCAGCCGCGCTCCTGTCCGCCCTGCTCGTGGGCGGCACGGTCTCCGCGACGACCGCGGATGCCACGGCCGCCTCGGTCGGCAGCATCTGCTACAGCGACCTGCCGTCCCAGGCGTACGACACGCTCGATCTGATCGAGTCGAACGGCCCCTTCCCGTACTCGCAGGACGGGGCCGTCTTCCAGAACCGGGAAGGCGTCCTGCCCACGCAGTCCAGCGGCTACTACCACGAGTACACCGTGAAGACGCCCGGCTCCTCGACGCGCGGTGCCCGCCGCATCGTCACGGGCAAGCAGACCCAGGAGGACTACTACACCTCGGACCACTACGTCACGTTCGACCTGATCGACTTCGACTGCTGAGTCACACGTCGAGCGCTGAGCCGATGTGCTGAGTGGACGTGCTGAGCCGATGTGCTGAGCCGACGTCCGGCTCTCGAGGAACGGCGCGACCAGGCCGGAGGCCTGCACAGGAAGACCCTCGCCCCGCGGACCCCCCACGCTCACCGGCCGCGGGGCGAGGCCTGTCCGTCCGAAGCCGCGGCCTCCCCGCAGGCAGCCGCGCCGAAAGTCTTCGAGTGGACGACTTTGGTCGTCGGTCGCGTCGGCGGGGAGGTGCCGGCGGCCGTCCCTGCGTAAATTTGTCGACCGTGAGCAGTGACAAGCCGGCGCCTTCCCCGGGGGCGTCGACATACCGGGCCGTGTTCGAGCGGATGGTGCCGGCTCGGTCCGGCCCGCGGCCGCCGGGGCTGCCGGAGCCGGCCGTGCCGCTGTCGTACGGGCTGCCCCGGCAGCGGTGGTTCCTGCCGTCCGCCGTGATCGCAGCGCTGGACGCCGGCGGCGCGGAGCGTGGCCGGCATCCGCGGCGTACCGTGCGGGACTGGATCGTCGACCTCGGCTGCGTCCTGCTGGCCGTGGTCATCGGGATCGCCGCCGCGGAGGCGGTGACCCGGGAGCACGACATCCCGCACGGCCTGGCCGTCGCCGACCAATGGCTCGGCGCGTCGGCCTGTGCGGCGGTGTGGCTGCGGCGCCGCCGGCCGCTCGGGCTCGCCGTGGCGATGATGCCGGTCGGGCTGATCTCGAACACCGCGGGCGGCGCGGGCCTGATCGCCCTCTTCACCCTCGCCGTGCACCTGCCCTTCCGGTACGTCGCGTGGGTCGGCGGCATCCAGCTCGCGCTGCTCCCGGGCGTCTACTGGCTGCGCCCGGACCCCGATCTGCCCTATGTCGCCGCCGTGGCCGTCGCCGGGCTGCTGACCGTGACGGTGGTCGGCTGGGGGATGTTCGTACGATCCAAGCGGCAGCTCGTGCTGAGTCTGCGGGACCGGGCGCGGCGCGCCGAGACGGAGGCGGAGCTGCGGGCCGAGCAGGCGCAGCGGCTGGCCAGGGAGGCCATCGCGCGCGAGATGCACGACGTGCTCGCCCACCGGCTGACGCTGCTGAGCGTGCACGCCGGCGCGCTGGAGTTCCGCCCCGACGCGCCCCGGGAGGAGATCGCGCGGGCGGCCGGGGTGATCCGGGAGAGCGCGCACGAGGCGTTGCAGGACCTGCGGGAGATCATCGGCGTGCTGCGGGCGGGCGACGCCGACGACGCGGGCCGCCCGCAACCGACGCTCGCCGCCCTCGACGGGCTGGTCGCCGAGTCCCGCGAGGCCGGTATGAAGATCGTCCTCGACCACCGGGTGACCGCCCCCGCCGCGGTCCCCGCCTCCATCGGCCGCACCGCGTACCGCATCGTCCAGGAGGGCCTGACGAACGCGCGCAAGCACGCGCCCGGCGCCGAGGTCACGGTGACCGTGGCGGGCGCCCCGGGCGACGGCCTCACCGTCTCCGTGCGCAATCCCGCGCCGCCGGGCGACGTACCCCATGTCCCCGGCTCCGGTCAGGGCCTGATCGGCCTCATGGAACGCGCGACCCTGGCGGGCGGCCGACTCGACCACGGTGCGGAGGGCGACGGCGGGTTCGGGCTGCGGGCTTGGCTGCCGTGGCCGGGGCCGGGGCCGGATCCCCGGTAGCGGGGCGGCGGGAGGCCGAACAGCCCGGCCCGGGGCGTCGTGCGGGAGCCCGAGTTCGGCCGTGCGGGAGCCCGAGGCCGAGCGCCCGCCCCTCCGGGGGCCTCACCCGGCGCGCCCCACCACCCGATGCCCCGCCGTGCCGTACACCCATGCCGACGTGTCGTCGATGAAGTCCGCCGGGAAGCCCGCGCGGAAGTCCGTCGCACTCTCGAGCGCGGCCAACACCTCCGTCGGCAGGGTCAGTTCGGCCGCGCCCAGGTTTTCCACGAGCTGCTCCACGCGACGGGCGCCGAGGATCGGGTGCACGGCGGGGGAGTGGGCCATCGTCCAGGCGATGGCCACCTGCGCGCAGGAGACGCCGAGTTCGTCGGCCGCGGACTGCACGGCCTCGGCCTCGGCCCGCTCGCGGTCACCGATCGCCTCCGCCGGCAACCGGGCCGCCGTGCCCGGCTCCAGGCCGCCGGGGCGGGTGTACTTGCCGGACAGGATGCCGTTCTGCAACGGGCTCCAGGCCGCCACCGACATGCCGAACGCCTCGGCCATCGGCAGCAGTTCGCGCTCGATGTCGCGGTTGAGCAGGCTGTAGGGGACCTGGAGCGCCGAGAACGGCGTCCACCCCCGCCATTCCGCGAGCGTGTTGGCCCGCGACACCACCCAGGCCGGGACATCCGATATGCCCACGTACAGCACCTTCCCGGACCGCACGGCGTCGTCGAGGGCCCGTACGGTCTCCTCGATCGGGGTGTTCCGGTCCCAGATGTGCACCCAGTAGACGTCGATGTAGTCGGTGCCCAGCCTGCGCAGGCTCGTCTCCAGCGAAAGCGTCAGGTTCTTGCGGTGGTTGCCCGCGGCATTGGGGTCGGCGCCGTCGCGCGAGATGGTGTACTTGGTGGAGAGGACGAACCGGTCGCGCTGCCCCTTGAGCAGCTCGCCGACGATCGTCTCGCTCTCCCCGCCCCGGTAGTTGATGGCGGTGTCGATCACATTGCCGCCGGCCTCCGCGTACGCGTCCAGGATGCGCGCGCACTCCGGCCTCGGCGCACCCACCCCGCCCTGTTCGCCGAACGTCATGGCGCCGAGGAACAGCTCGGAGACGCGGAGGCCGGTCCGCCCTAAGAGTCGATAACGCACTGAAACCCTCCGTCGATCGGTACGCCTCACAGCGATTGACTGTGACGTTGGCCGACGCCGACTGTTAATGTCAACAATTGTTGACAGCCGTTGACAGCCGCGGTCGATCGGTGGGGATTGTCGTAGCGCATCACTACGGTGGTCCCATGACTGCGATCCGACTGCTCCTCGTCGACGACGACCCCCTGGTGAGGGCCGGCCTGTCCCTCATGATGGGCGGCGCCGCCGACATCGAGATCGTCGGCGAGGCCGCCGACGGCAGCGAGGTGGAGCAACTCGTCGACCGCACCCGCCCGGACGTCGTCCTCATGGACATCCGCATGCCGACGCTGGACGGACTCGCCGCCACCGAGCTGCTCCGGGGCCGCGCGGACGCCCCGCAGGTCGTGGTCCTCACCACCTTCCACGCCGATGAGCAGGTGCTGCGGGCCCTGCGCGCGGGTGCCGCCGGATTCGTCCTCAAGGACACCCCGCCGGCGCAGCTCCTCGACGCGGTACGGCGGGTCGCGGGTGGTGATCCCGTGCTCTCGCCCGCCGTCACGCGCCAGTTGATGCTCCACGCGGCGGGCGGCTCCCCCGACACGCGCAGGGCGACCGCCCGCGACCGGATCGCCGCGCTCAACGACCGCGAACGCGAGGTGGCCGTCGCGGTGGGCCGGGGCGGCTCCAACGCGGCGATCGCCGCCGAGCTGTACATGAGCGTCGCCACGGTCAAGACCCACGTCTCCCGCATCCTCGCCAAGCTCGACCTCAACAACCGGGTGCAGATAGCCCTGCTGACGTACGACGCCGGGCTGCTGGAGGCGGACGGGCACTAGGCGGGGGCCTCGCGCGTTGTCACGGGTGGAAGGGGGAGCTCATGGGGAATGTGATCGACCTGGGAGAGTACGGCGCGCGGTTCACGGAGGACCCGTATCCGGTGTACGCGGAGCTGCGCGAGCGGGGTCCCGTCCACTGGGTGCGCACCCCGCCGCCCGAGGCGTTCGAGGGCTGGCTCGTCGTCGGACACGAGGAGGCGCGTGCCGCCCTCGCCGACCCGAGACTGTCCAAGGACGGCACCAAGAAGGGGCTCACCTCGCTGGACGTGGAGCTGATGGGCCCCTATCTGCTGGTCGTCGATCCGCCGGAGCACACCCGGCTGCGCAGCCTCGTCGCCCGCGCGTTCACCATGCGGCGCGTGGAGGCGCTGCGCCCGCGCATCCAGGAGATCACCGACGGACTGCTGGACGAGATGCTGCCGCGGGGCCGGGCCGACCTCGTGGACTCCTTCGCCTACCCACTGCCGATCACCGTCATCTGTGAGCTGCTCGGCGTGCCGGACATCGACCGGGTGACGTTCCGAGCCCTGTCGAACGAGATCGTGGCACCCACCGGCGGCGACGCGGAGCTCGCCGCCTACGAGAGGCTGGCCGCGTACCTCGACGAGCTGATCGATGACAAGAGGTCCACGGCACCCGCCGACGACCTGCTCGGCGACCTCATCCGCACCAGGGCGGAGGACGACGACCGGCTGTCCGGCGAAGAGCTGCGCGCGATGGCGTTCATCCTGCTGGTCGCGGGCCACGAGACGACGGTCAACCTGATCACGAACGGGGTGCACACCCTGCTCACGCATCCGGACCAACTGGCCGCGCTGCGAGCCGACATGACGCTCCTCGACGGCGCCGTGGAGGAGGTGCTGCGCTTCGAGGGACCGGTCGAGACGGCGACGTACCGCTATGCGGCCGAGTCGATGGAGATAGGCGGTACGGCCATCGCGGAGGGCGACCCGGTGATGATCGGGCTCGACGCCGCCGGCCGTGACCCGGCGCGTCATCCGGACCCGCACGTCTTCGACATCCACCGCGCCCCCCAGGGCCACCTCGCCTTCGGGCACGGCATTCACTACTGCCTGGGCGCACCGCTGGCCCGGCTCGAAGCCAGGGTGGCCCTGAGGTCACTCCTGGAGCGCTGCCCCGACCTGGCGCTCGACGGCCCACCGGGCGCCAGGCCGCCGGGCATGCTGATACGCGGGGTGCGGCGGCTCCCGGTGCGCTGGTAGGGGCGTACCGTCGTCGCGGACACCGCGGGGAGACACCCCGACCGCACGGACGCACCGGAGGCCCGCCCTCATGAACGCCCCCGCCACCCTGGACCTCTCCTCGGCCCAGCAGGCGCTGGACAGCCAGCCCTTCAGCCGGCTGCTCGGTACGCGGATCACCGCGTTCGGGGACGGCGCGGCCACGCTTGAGGTCGGCATCCGCGAGGAACTCCACCAGCAGAACGGCTTCCTGCACGGCGGAGTCCTCTCCTACGCCGCCGACAACGCGATCACGTTCGCGGGCGGCGCGGCCCTCGGCCCGGCGGTCCTCACCGGCGGCTTCTCCATCCAGTACGTCCGCCCGGCTCTCGGCCACACCCTCGTGGCCCGCGCCGAGGTGGTGCACGCGGGCCGCCGCCAGGCCGTCGTCCGCTGCGACCTGCTCACCGTGACCGAGGACGGCACCGAAGCCCTGTGCGCGGTCGCCCAGGGCACGGTGCTGACGGCCGGGGCCTGACCTCGGTTCGTGGGCGTCTTAGTCCCGCCCGCCCGCGATCTCCCCGAGCTGCACCGGGCGCCGCTCGTGCCGGGACAGCTCGCAGGCCTCCGCGACGCGCAGCGCCTGGAGTGCCTCGCGGCCGTCGCAGGGGTTGGCGCGCTCGCCGCGCACCACCTCGACGAACGCGGCCAGCTCCGCCTCGTACGCGGGCCCGAAGCGCTCGAGGAAGCCGGTCCACGGCTTGTCCGCGGGCGGCGGCCCGGCCGGTTCCGTGGAGGCGATCGGCGTCCGGTCGTCCAGACCGACCGCGACCGTGTCCAGCTCACCTGCCAGTTCCATGCGGACGTCGTAGCCGGCCCCGTTGATGCGGGTCGCCGTCGCCGTGGCGAGCGTGCCGTCGTCGAGCGTGAGGACCACCGCGGCCGTGTCGACGTCCTGGGCCTCGCGGAACATCGCGGGCCCGGCATCGGCCCCGGTCGCGTACACCTCGACGATCTCGCGGCCGGTCACCCAGCGCACGATGTCGAAGTCGTGGACCAGGCAGTCGCGGTAGATGCCGCCGGAGAGCGGGAGGTAGTCGGGCGGGGGCGGTGACTGGTCGGCCGTCATCGCACGGACCGTGTGCAGCCGCCCCAGCCGGCCGGAGCGCACCGCCTCCCGCGCGTTCGTGTAACCCACGTCGAAGCGGCGCTGGAAACCCATCTGGAGAATCGTTCCGGCGGCGTCCACCTCGGACAGTGCGGACAGCGTGCCCGGCAGATCGACGGCGATGGGCTTCTCGCAGAACACCGGGAGCCCGGAGCGCGCCGCCCGGCCGATCAGTTCGGCGTGGGCCGCGGTCGCGGCCGTGATGATCACGGCGTCGACACCCCAGGTGAAGATCTCGTCCACGCCGGGCGCCGCGGTTTCGCCCAGGCGGTCCGCGAGTTCATGGGCCCGAGCAGGGGCGACGTCCGTGATGATGAGCGAGCCGACGTCGCGGTGGCGGCTGAGCGTGGTCGCGTGGAATGTACCGATACGACCCGCTCCGATAAGTCCGATGCGCATGGGAACAAAGTGAGGTCGGACCGGGCATTGTGTCAATGGTTTGTCCGGACAACCGAACTACACAACTTCCCGTCAACAATCACCGGAGCTACGCTCGGGCCGTGCCGAAACCAGAAGTGGATCCGACCGTCTCGCTCCAGCTCAGCGTCGACCGCAGCAGTCCGGTCCCGCTCTACTTCCAGCTGTCCCAGCAGTTGGAGGCCGCGATCGAGCACGGGACGCTGACCCCCGGCAGCCTGCTGGGCAACGAGATCGAGCTCGCCGCGCGGCTCGGCCTGTCCCGCCCCACGGTCCGCCAGGCCATCCAGTCCCTCGTCGACAAGGGCCTGCTCGTACGCCGACGCGGCGTCGGCACCCAGGTGGTGCACAGCCAGGTCAAGCGCCCACTGGAACTGAGCAGCCTGTACGACGACCTGGAGGCCGCCGGTCAGCGCCCGGCCACCCAGGTGCTGCTCAACACCCTCGTGCCGGCCTCCGCCGAGGTCGCGGCCGCGCTCGGGGTGGCCGAGGGCAGCGACGTGCACCAGGTGGAGCGGCTGCGCCTGGCCCACGGCGAGCCGATGGCGTACCTCTGCAACTACCTGCCGACCGGACTGCTCGGCCTGGACAGCGAGCAGCTGGAGGCGACCGGCCTGTACCGGCTGATGCGGGCCGCCGGCATCACGCTGCACAGCGCCCGGCAGTCCGTCGGCGCGCGGGCCGCCACGGCGGTGGAGGGCGAGCGGCTCGGCGAGCCCGAGGGCGCCCCGCTGCTCACGATGCAGCGCACCACCTTCGACGACACGGGCCGGGCCGTCGAGTTCGGCACCCACACCTACCGCGCCTCGCGCTACTCCTTCGAGTTCCAGCTGCTCGTACGGCCCTGAGCCGGCCGTACGTTCCTGAGGGGGGCGTCCCCCGCAAGGGCGCGGCGCGGCTCAGGAAGTGCACAGCGAGCGGTACCCGATGTCCGGATGCACGATCCCTGTGTCCGATACTTGGACGGACCAAGCATCACGGCAAGAAGGGCACGGCCTCGTGGCACGGACTCGGACCTGGGCAATCATCGCGCTGGCAGGGGCGCTCAGCGTGTCTCTCGCAGGGTGCAGCAGCACCGGCGGGAAGCGCGCCGAGGACGCCCGGAAGGCCGCGTCCGCCCAGGGCAAGGCCGCGGTGAACACGCCCAGATGGACCTTCGCGATGATCACCCATTCGGGCGATGGCGACACGTTCTGGGACATCGTGCAGAGCGGCGCCGAGCAGGCCGCCGTCAAGGACAACATCAACTTCCTGTACTCGCACAACGCCGAGGCGCAGCAGCAGGCCCAGCTCGTGGACGCCGCGGTCGACAAGAAGGTCGACGGCATCATCGTCACGCTGGCCAAGCCCGCCGCGATGAAGGCCGCCGTCGCCCGCGCCGAGAAGGCCGGCATCCCCGTGGTGACGGTGAACTCGGGCTCCGAGGAGTCCAAGGCGTTCGGCGCGCTCACGCACATCGGCCAGGACGAGACCGTCGCCGGCGAGGCCGTCGGTGAGGAGCTGAACAAGCGCGGCCGGAAGAAGGCCCTGTGCATCCTGCACGAGCAGGGCAACGTCGGCCATGAGCAGCGCTGCGCGGGCGTCAAGAAAACCTTCAAGGGCACCGTGCAGAACCTCTACGTCCAGGGCACGAGCATGCCCGACGTGCAGTCCTCCATCGGCGCCAAGCTCCAGGCCGACTCCTCCATCGACTCGCTCGTCACGCTCGGCGCCCCCTACGCCGACACCGCGGTGAAGGCCAGGAACGACGCGGGCAGCAAGGCGGAGATCGACACCTTCGACCTGAACGCGAAGGTCGCCGCCGAGCTGAAGGACGGCACGCTCGGCTTTGCCGTCGACCAGCAGCCCTACCTCCAGGGGTACGAGGCGGTGGACCTGCTCTGGCTGTACAAGTACAACTCCGACGTCCTCGGCGGCGGCAAGCCGGTGCTCACCGGCCCGCAGATCATCACCAAGGACCAGGCGGCCAAGCTGGAGCAGTACACGAAGCGGGGCACGCGATGACCGCCACCACCGCGGACGAGCGGCTTCTCCGCACCTCGCCGCTGCGCAAACTCCTGGGCCGCCCCGAACTCGGCTCGGTGGTCGGCGCCGTCGCGGTCTTCGTGTTCTTCGCGATCGTCGCCGACAGCTTCCTGCGGGCCGCGAGCCTCAGCACGGTCCTCTACGCGTCCTCGACCATCGGCATCATGGCGGTCCCGGTCGCGCTGCTGATGATCGGCGGCGAGTTCGACCTGTCCGCCGGCGTCCTGGTGACGTCGTCGGCGCTGGTCTCGTCGATGTTCAGCTACCAGATGACCGCCAACGTCTGGGTGGGCGTCGGCGTCTCGCTGCTCGTCACGCTGGCGATCGGCGCCTTCAACGGCGTCATGCTGACCCGCACCAATCTGCCGAGCTTCATCATCACGCTCGGCACGTTCCTGATGCTGACCGGCATGAACCTCGGCTTCACCAAGCTGATCAGCGGCACGGTCTCCACCAAGTCGATCTCCGACATGGAGGGCTTCTCCTCCGCGCACGACCTCTTCGCGTCGACGTTCACCATCGGCGGCGTCGACTTCAAGGTCACCATCCTGTGGTGGTTCGGCCTGGTCGCCGTCGCCTCCTGGATCCTGCTGCGCACCCGGGTCGGCAACTGGATCTTCGCGGTCGGCGGCAACAAGGACGCGGCCCGCGCGGTCGGCGTCCCGGTGAACAAGACCAAGATCGGCCTCTACATGGGCGTCGCCCTCGGCGCCTGGATCTCCGGCCAGCACCTGCTGTTCTCGTTCGACGTCGTGCAGTCCGGCGAAGGCGTCGGCAACGAGCTGATCTACATCATCGCGGCCGTCATCGGCGGCTGTCTGATCACCGGCGGCTACGGCAGCGCGGTCGGCTCGGCGGTCGGCGCGTTCATCTTCGGCATGACCAGCAAGGGCATCGTCTTCGCCGAGTGGAACCCCGACTGGTTCAAGTTCTTCCTCGGAGCGATGCTGCTCCTCGCGACCCTGCTCAACGCCTGGGTCCGCAAGCGCGCGGAGGCCACGAAGTGACCGGGACGGTGGAGCGTACGGCGCTCGTGGAGCTGGCCGACGTCAGCAAGCACTACGGCAACATCCGCGCCCTCGAAGATGTCTCCCTGGAGGTCCACGCGGGCGAGATCTCCTGCGTGCTCGGTGACAACGGCGCGGGCAAGTCGACCCTCATCAAGATCATCGCGGGGCTGCACCGGCACGACGGCGGCACCCTGCGCATCGAGGGCGAGGACACCCACTTGTCCTCCCCGCGCGAGGCCCTGGACCGCGGTATCGCCACGGTCTACCAGGACCTCGCGGTCGTTCCGCTGATGCCGGTGTGGCGCAACTTCTTCCTCGGCTCCGAGCCGCGCAAGGGCGTGGGCCCGTTCAAGCGCCTGGACGTCGACTTCATGCGCCGGACGACCCATGCCGAGCTGCTGCGGATGGGCATCGACCTGCGGGACGTGGACCAGCCCATCGGCACCCTGTCCGGCGGCGAGCGCCAGTGCGTGGCGATCGCCCGCGCCGTCTATTTCGGCGCCAAGGTCCTCGTCCTCGACGAGCCCACCGCGGCCCTCGGTGTGAAGCAGTCCGGTGTGGTCCTCAAATATGTGGCTGCCGCACGGGACGCCGGTCTGGGTGTTGTATTGATCACCCACAACCCGCATCACGCCTATCTGGTCGGCGACCGTTTCGTGCTCCTGAAGCGCGGCGCCATGTTCGGCAGCCACACCCGCGAGGAGATCACCCTGGACGAGCTGACCCGCCAGATGGCAGGCGGCAGCGAGCTCGACGACCTCCGGCACGAACTCGAACGCGCTCCCGCGCCGACCCACCTGGGCGGACACCCCAGGGACGCCGCCCCCGGCGACTAGCGGGACTCCGCGATGCGGGGCCGCCGCGGCGTGAGGCAGAATCGGCGCGATGAGCACCTACCGCGACTTCACCCACCGCGGCTCCGCGCGGGCCACCGTCCTGCGGACCGTGGGGACCCGTGAGCGCCGTTCCCATCTGACGGCGCCGCGCGTTCCCACCGTCGGCATCGACATCGGCGGCACGAAGGTGATGGCGGGCGTCGTCGACGCGGACGGCAACATCCTGGAGAAGCTCCGCACGGAGACCCCGGACAAGTCCAAGAGCCCCAAGGTCGTCGAGGACACGATCGTCGAGCTGGTCCTGGATCTGTCCGACCGGCACGACGTGCACGCGGTCGGCATCGGCGCGGCCGGCTGGGTCGACGCGGACCGCAACCGCGTGCTGTTCGCCCCCCACCTGTCCTGGCGCAACGAGCCCCTGCGCGACCGCCTCGCCGGACGTCTCGCGGTCCCCGTCCTGGTCGACAACGACGCCAACTCCGCCGCCTGGGCCGAGTGGCGCTTCGGCGCGGGCCGCGGCGAGGACCATCTCGTCATGATCACGCTGGGCACCGGCATCGGCGGCGCGATCCTGGAGGACGGCCAGGTCAAGCGCGGCAAGTTCGGTGTGGCGGGCGAGTTCGGCCATATGCAGGTCGTGCCCGGCGGCCACCGCTGCCCGTGCGGCAACCGCGGCTGCTGGGAGCAGTACAGCTCCGGCAACGCGCTCGTCCGGGAGGCGCGCGAGCTGGCCGCCGCCGACTCCCCGGTGGCGTACGGGATCATCGAGCACGTCAAGGGCAACATCTCCGAGATCAGCGGACCGATGATCACCGAGCTGGCCCGCGAGGGCGACGCGATGTGCATCGAGCTGCTCCAGGACATCGGCCAGTGGCTCGGCGTCGGAATCGCCAACCTCGCCGCCGCCCTCGACCCGTCCTGCTTCGTGATCGGCGGCGGCGTCTCGGCGGCCGACGACCTGCTGATCGGCCCGGCCCGCGACGCGTTCCGCCGGCATCTCACGGGCCGCGGCTACCGCCCCGAGGCCCGCATCGCCCGCGCCCAGCTCGGCCCCGAGGCCGGCATGGTCGGCGCCGCGGACCTCGCGCGCTTGGTCGCCCGCCGCTTCCGGCGCGCCAACCGACGCCGCGTGGAGCGCTACGAGCGCTACGAGCGGTACGTGGAGTCCCGTCGCACGACCAAGGAGTCGCCGTGACGGCCGCCTCGGTCCCCCGGCAGTCCTCCTCGCCCGACGAACCGTCGCGCACCCCGGAGGACCCACGCCACAGGATCCGCCGCCGCGCGCTGACCCTGCTGATCATCGTGCTGCTCATCGGGGTACCGGCCGGCTATCTGGTGATCTCCGCCAACCAGAGCCGCGACAGCGGCAAGGACAAGGAGGAGAAGTACTCGGCGACCGGCCTCACCGCGGGCTGGCCCTCGCGCGTGCAGCGCCGGCTCTACCAGGTGCCGATACCGGGGTGGTCCAGTGACGTCGCCTACTACGAGACGAACAACTGGAAGACCAGCCGCCTGTACGCCCAGTTCCGCACCAGCAACGAGGCTCTGGACACGTTCCTCGACAACATCGGCACGAACACCGGCGAGCTGAAGCAGGACAAGATCGCCATCAGCGCCCGCGACCAGCGGATCGTCGGCTGGGAGTTCACCGGACCCGGGCCCTGGTACGGCCTCGTCCACCACCAGAAGGACCCGGCGCCCACGCAGGACATCGTGGTGAACCGGTCCGATCCCCAGCACCCCATGGTCTACGTGGTGTCGCGGGCGGTGCCCTGACGGGTCCTGCCGATGACCGGCGACCAGGCGCCGGGGCCGATTGTCAGACCCCGCCCGTACAGTCGAAGACAACTGATTCGACGCAGGGGCGGGAGGTGACCGGGCGTATGGGGGACGGGGTGGTTCCGGGGGGTGCGGCACGCGCCGCCGGCGCGGTCGCGGTGCGGCCGGGAGTGGTCGTCGACGCGTCCGTGCCGGTGCGGCTGGCCGCCGTCTTCCTGCCCGCGCCGCTGCCGCGACAGGGGCGGGTCGCGTTCTGGGATCCGGCGGGCGGACCGCTGCCACCGCTCCCCGGCACCCCGCTGTCCGACGAGGAGCTCACGGTCGTACGACCGCACGGAGCCGGCGTGCGCAGAGGCACCGTGCCCGCGGTGTCCCTGCCGCTCGACGCGGCCCTGCCGTTGCTCGCCCGCTCCCGCCGTGACCCCGCCGCCCACCCCGCCACCGCCTGCTGGGGCGCCGCCGCCCTGCACGCCCTGCGGCTCGTGGCCCGCGGCCGGCTGCTGCCGGGCCTGACGGCGGACGGCCTCGACGCATGGCGTGCCGGACCGCTGGACCCCGAGGACATCGCCCACCTCAGGGCCGTCGCCGCCGCCCTTCCGTACGAGGGCCATGCCGTCCCGCTCCCGGGCCCGGGACCGCTCCGGCTTCCCGAGCCGGAAGCGCTGATGAGGTCCTTCCTGGACGCGGTCGCGGACACACTGCCGCGCACCCCGGCCGCCGCGTACACCTCCGGGAAGCCCTTCGCGGCGCGCGAGCCGCAGCGGCTGCCGGGAGCCCATGACTGGGCCGCCGAGGTGGCCGCGGGGATGGACGCCGGCGTACGCGTCTCGCTGCGCCTGGATCTGTCCGCGTACCAGCTGTTCGACGACGGCGAAGGGGCCCGCCGCGCGGGCGCGGCCGTCGTCCAGGTGCACAGCCTCGCCGACCCGACCCTCGTGGTCGACGCGGCGGCGCTGTGGGCGGGCGAGGCGGACGCGACGTTCGGACCACGCGCGCGTGTGGACGCGGCCCTGGCCGTCCGCCGCGCGGCCCGCGTCTGGCCACCGCTGGACCGGCTCGCCGAACAGGACGTGCCCGACGTACTGGCGCTGTCCGAGCAGGAGCTGTCCGAACTGCTCGGCGTCGCCGCGACCCGGCTCGGCGCGGCCGGAGTCGCCGTGCACTGGCCGAGGGACCTCGCCCACGACCTGACCGCGGCCGCGGTGGTGCGGCCCGCACCCGGCTCCGCGACCGACGGCACCGGCTTCTTCGAGAGCGAGGAACTGCTCCAGTTCCGCTGGCAGTTGGCGCTCGGCGGCGATCCCCTCACCGAGGCCGAGATGGACACCCTGGCAGAAGCCCACCGTCCCGTCGTCCGGCTGCGCGACCAGTGGGTGCTCGTCGACCCGGCCCTCGTCCGCAAGGCCCGCAAGCGCGAGCTGGGCCTGCTCGACCCGGTCGACGCGCTCTCCGCCGCCCTCACCGGCAGCACGGAGGTCGACGGGGAGACGGTCGAGGCGGTCCCGGCGGGCGCGCTCGCGGTGCTGCGCGACCGGCTGACGGCGGGAGTGCGGCCCGCCGAGCCCCCCGAGGGGCTGCAAGCCCGCCTGCGGGACTACCAGCTGCGAGGCCTGGCCTGGCTGGACCTGATGACCTCCCTCGGCCTCGGCGGCTGCCTCGCCGACGACATGGGGCTGGGCAAGACGGTCACGGTCATCGCACTCCATCTGCGGCGGGCGCGCAGTGAACCGACGCTGGTGGTCTGCCCGGCGTCCCTGCTGGGCAACTGGCAGCGGGAGATCATCAGATTCGCCCCCGGTGTCCCGGTCCGCCGCTACCACGGCCCGGACCGCAGCCTGGAGGACCTGGACGGCGGCTTCGTGCTCACCACCTACGGGACGATGCGGTCGGCGGCACCCCGGTTCGCCGAACAGAAGTGGGGCATGGTCGTCGCGGACGAGGCCCAGCACGTGAAGAACCCCTACTCCGCCACGGCGAAGGCACTGCGCACGATCCCCACGCCCGCGCGGGTCGCCCTGACCGGCACGCCCGTCGAGAACAACCTCTCCGAACTCTGGGCCCTCCTCGACTGGACGACGCCGGGTCTGCTCGGCCCGCTGAAGTCCTTCCGCGCCCGCCACGCGCGGGCCGTGGAGAACGGCGAGGACGAGGAGGCGGTGGAGCGCCTGGCCCGACTGGTCCGCCCGTTCCTGCTGCGCCGCAAGAAGTCCGACCCGGGCATCGTCCCCGAACTCCCGCCGAAGACGGAGACGGACCACCCGGTGCCGCTCACCCGCGAGCAGGCCTCCCTCTACGAGGCGGTGGTACGGGAGTCGATGCTCGCGATCGAGACGGCGGAGGGAATCGGCCGCCGTGGCCTGGTCCTCAAGCTCCTCACGTCCCTGAAGCAGATCTGCGACCACCCGGCGCTGTACCTGAAGGAGGACGCCGGGGGCACGGCGGGCCTGGCCGCCCGGTCCGGCAAGCTGGCCCTGCTGGACGAGCTGCTGGACACGCTGCTGTCCGAGGACGGCTCGGCGCTGGTCTTCACGCAGTACGTGGGAATGGCTCGTCTCATCACCGCACACCTGGCCTCGCGCGCCGTCCCCGTCGAGCTGCTGCACGGGGGTACCCCGGTCCCCGAGCGGGAGCGGATGGTGGACCGCTTCCAGAGCGGTACGACCCCGGTCCTGGTCCTCTCCCTCAAGGCGGCGGGCACGGGCCTGAACCTCACGCGAGCCGGCCATGTCGTCCACTTCGACCGCTGGTGGAACCCGGCCGTCGAGGAACAGGCCACCGACCGCGCCTACCGCATCGGCCAGACCCAGCCCGTGCAGGTCCACCGCCTGATCACCGAGGGCACGGTCGAGGACCGCATCGCCGAGATGCTGGAGGCCAAGCGGGCCCTGGCCGACGCGATCCTGGGCTCGGGCGAGTCGTCCCTGACGGAACTGACCGACCGCGACCTGTCGGACCTGGTGTCGCTGCGGAGGCCGACATGACCGACATGACGGGGACCCAGGGGATGGACGACGGGGCGGAGCGGTCCCCCTGGCAGCGGGCCGCCGACGGGGCCGATCCTCGGCGCTCCGCCGACGGGGCCGACGTGACCGGCCCGCACGACCCGGCCGGTGAGGTTGATGTTTCCGGCTCGCAGCGGCCCGCGGATGTGGCGCGGCGCGCCTTGCGCGCCGCGCGGGGGCGGGACGCGCGGGGGGCTGACGCGGCCGATGCCGATGCCGATGCCGATGCCCGAGCCCATGCCGATGCTCCCCGCGCCGATGCCCAGGCCGATGCCGATGCCGATGCCGATGCCCAGGCCGAGGCGGACCCGGTGCGGGACGCGGGCCCCACGACGTCCGACGAGACCTCGGGTCGACGCTCCCGGCCCGGCGACGTGGCACGTGAGGCATTGCGGCGGGCGACGGCGCGGGGGAGCGCTGCCGGGTCCGGCGAGGGAGCACCACCGGCACCGGACAGCCCCGCTGAGCCCAGCCGGCCCGCTGAGCACAGTGAGTCCGGTGAGTCCAGTGAAGGCGAGGAGCTTGCGGAGGGCTGGTCCGGGCTGCCCGCCGCGAAGGAAGACGCTCAGGCCGGCCGCCCCGGCGACATCGCACGGCAGGCGTTGCGTGCCGCGCGTGATGACGCGAAGCAGGGGCAGCGAGAGGCCAGGGCCAGGGGAGTCGGGGCCGCACGCCGTTCGGCCGGTGCGAGCCGCACCGATTCCCGGGAGCGACAGGGCACACCGGGCGAGGGCGACGAGAGGCGCAACCGGGCCCGGGAGCTCCGGGAGTTCCTCGCCGGCGCCTTCGTACTTCCTGCGGATGACCCGACGGATCTTCCTGCGGACGCGCTTCCCACGGACGCGGCCCCGCGAGACGAAACGCGGGACGCGGCCTCGACGCACGCCTCGACCTCGTCCTCGACGCACGCCGAGGACGAGGTGTGGAGCGGCAGGTCGACGCCGACGGCAGACCGTCGTGCCGACGGGCGCGAGACCGAGCCCCGTCCCCCCGTCTCCCCCTCCCGCCCGCTGACGGGTTCGGCGCCCTCGGAAGACACGCCGCATCAGCCCTCGGCCCCGCGCGTCCCCCGTTCCATGGCCGCCCCCGGCCGGGACGGGGAACTGCGGCGCACCTTCGCCGCCCTTCCGGCGCGGACCGGGGACGGCGTCGGCGTCGACCGGTTCGCCGAGACCTGGTGGGGCGACGCCTGGGTGTCGGCGCTGGAGGAAGGCGCCCTGGACGCGGCCCGCCTGGCGCGGGGGAGGGTGTACGCCGGACAGGGGCACGTGGACGCCATCACCGTCACGCCCGGGCTCGTGCTCGCGTACGTACACGGCAGCCGTCCGCGCCCGTACCGCGTGCAGGTCCGGCTGCGCACGCTCTCCGACGACGACTGGGACCGTTTCCTGGACGCCGCCGCCGAACGGCCCGGGCACATCGCCGCGCTGCTCGACAAGGAGATGCCGCACTCCCTCGCCGACTGCGGGATCCCGCTGCTCCCCGAGCCCCGCGACCTGGACCCGCAGTGCAGCTGCCCCGACTCCGGCCACCCCTGCAAGCACGCGGCGGCCCTCTGCTACCAGACCGCGCGACTGCTGGACGAGGACCCGTTCGTCCTGCTCCTGCTCCGCGGCCGCGGCGAACGCGAGGTGCTGGACGCCCTGTCCCGCCGCAACGCCGCCCGCGCGGCCCGCGCCGCCCAGGAACAGGAACCCGCACCGCTGCCCGGCGTACGCGCCCGGGACACCCTCGCCCGACGTTCGCTCCCGCCCCTCCCGGCACCGCTGCCGGCGCCCCCGCACCCGGAGCAGCCCCCGGTCTACCCGGCGGCCCCGGGCGGGCCGGACCCGTTCGCGCTGGACCAGTTGGCCACCGACGCGGCCGCCCGCGCGCACGCCCTGCTCACCGCCGGACGCGATCCGGTGGCCGAGCTGACGCTGTGGCAGGACGCGGTACGACTCGCCGCCGCCCGGCCCGGTTCCGGTCTGACCGCGGCGACACGCGCGCTGTACGCGTCGCTGGCCACCGCCGCCGGACGGACCACCGGGGACTTGGCCCGGGCGGTCGCCGCCTGGCGACAGGGCGGACTCGAAGGGCTCGCCGTCCTCGAGGAACCCTGGGATCCGCCGGCCGGACGTTTCGACCGCGCCCGCCCGCTTCTCCTCGCTGCCGACCTCCCGGCGTTCCGGCCCTGGCGCAACCGCCTCACCCATCCGAAGGGCCATGCCCAGCTCCGCCTCGGCCACGACGGCCTCTGGTACGCCTACGAATCGGAACCGGACCACGACGACTGGTGGCCCCGGGGCACCCCGGACCTGGACCCGGTCGGCGCCCTGACGGGTCTCGGCGCACCGGACGAAGCGTGAGCCGACGTTCAACCCGCCGGGCCCCCGGGCTGCCTCCGCGACACCGCCGGCCGACATCTGGTGAAGGCGGTGTGAGGATCTCCCGGTGATGTCCGGGAGCCGGGTGCGCAGACTTGGGGGCCAGCGCCCCGAGCGAGAGGAATGTCCAGTTTCGGGATCCTGTGTCAGGAGGGTGTCCGCGGGGTCTGTGATTCGCGCGTGACACCTGACAGCACGACGAAGCCCGTCGGTTGTGGTGGCGGTGTGCGGCCGGGCGCGAGTGGGAGGAGCGGATCTCCAACCGCACCGCGATGCCGAAGTGGAGAACGGCGGTGTCGCCGCCTGCCGCGAGTGCGTCGGCTACCGGGTCTCCCACGCCTTCCCCATGTGCGGGCACGCGGCGAGGGTGCGGGCGCTCGCGCCCTTCGGGCAGGAAGCGACGGAGCCGACAGGCGGCCAGGTCGGTGTAGCCGCCGAGGTCCGCTGGGCGGTGCTCGGGCTGGTCGACGAGGTGATCAGCGTGCGCGCAGGCGTACCGGCACAGCGCGGTCAGTGAACCGCTGACTCGCCGAGTGCGGCGTTACGAAACCAGCGATGGATGCCGTGTGACAGGCAGGACCGACTGGTCCTCGACGGTTCGTTCCGCCTGGCTGATCTCGGCCCAGACGGCGTCGAGAGACAGGCCGAGGGTGTCGGCGATCGCTGCGATGGTCGGGAAGGCGGGGGTGGCCACACGGCCGGATTCGATCTTCCGCAGAGTTTCCGGCGAGATGTGCGAAGCGAGCGCCACGTCCAGCATCGAGCGGCAGCCCCGGGCTCGGCGGAGCAGGGCGCCAAGGCGCTGTCCGCGTTCTACCTCGGCGGGGGTGAGCGGCAACCTGACCATGACCCCATTCTAATACCGGTATAGTTAGACCGGGATAGTTATTGGCCGTACATGAGAGGTCCCCCATGATTGAGATCCTGAACTCCGCGCGGCTCGAGCGGGCGAGGGACACCGGCGCCCTGGTCGGAAACATCCTGCACACGCTGAAGCAGCGCAGCGCGGTCGGGACGAACCTGCTGGACATCGACCAGTGGGCCAAGGAGATGATCACCGAGGCGGGAGCGCAGTCCTGCTACGTCGACTACGCGCCTTCCTTCGGGCGCGGCCCGTTCGGGCACTACATCTGCACGGCCGTCAACGACGGAGTGCTCCATGGGCGGCCTCACAACTACACGCTGGCAGACGGGGATCTGCTGACTCTCGACCTCGCCGTAGCCAGGGGCGGGGTGGCCGCGGACGCCGCGATCAGCTTTCTGGTGGGCAAGGCCAGGCCGGCGGAGAGCGTCGCGATGATCGAGGCGACCGAACGTGCACTCGCCGCCGGCATCGCCGCCGCCAAGCCTGGGGCGCGCATCGGCGACCTCTCCCACGCCATCGGCACGGTCCTCAGCAAGGCGGGCTACCCGATCAACACCGAGTTCGGAGGCCACGGCATCGGCTCGACCATGCACCAGGACCCACACGTCGCGAACACCGGACGGCCCGGCCGCGGATACAAGCTGCGCCCCGGACTGCTGCTCGCCCTGGAGCCCTGGGTCATGGCCGACACTGCCACACTCGTCACCGACGCCGACGGTTGGACGCTGCGCAGCGCGACAGGCTGCCGGACCGCGCACAGCGAGCACACCATCGCCATCACCGACAGCGGAGCCGAAATTCTCACCCGACCGTAAGGGGGGTAGCGCCGAGGTGAGCCCAAAAGCCGAGTGTGCTCGGCGACGCGCCGGCCGAGGTGGCGGGCGGTGTGCAGGTCTGCGTCGTGGACCGCGGGTGTGTCGTTGAAGCTTTGTGCGCTGGCGCCGAGGTAGAAGCCGAGGCGCGTTTGCCGGTGACTTTGGCCCCGCGCCGGTTGGCCGGATGGTCATGACAGCCATCGCGACAGTGGCCCTCGGCTCCCGCACGTTCCTCGGAACTTTCACCCTTGCTCGCAGAAGGCTCGCCCTCTTCGGGGCAAGGGTGATGCCGGTGAGCCTGGGACCACAGATGCGGGAGCTTCTTGCTGATGAGGCATCGAGGCACGCTCTCCGTGGAAGGCGCTGTTCATGAGGCAAGGAGGAGGCCAGTGATGGACTGGACGCTTGGTGAGGAATTTGCGACGCCTGAAGGGGTGGTGCGGTGGGGGACCTTGGGTCGCGGAGACCCGATCGTACTGGTGCACGGCACGCCGTATTCTTCCTTTCTTTGGCGGGACATCGCTCCGGCCCTCGCCCGCACCCGCAAGGTCTTCTTTTTCGACCATCTCGGCTTCGGCCAGTCGGACCGACGCGAGGGCCAGGACCTCAGCCTGGCGGCTCACGCGAGGAACTTTGCCCGGCTCCTCGACCACTGGGAGCTATCCGACCCGAGCGTGGTCGCCCACGACATAGGCGGGGCAGTGGCGCTTCGGACATTGCTGCTGGAGAAGAGGAGCTACCAGGATCTGACCCTCTTCGACGCGGTGAGCGGCGGCGAGTGGGAGAGAGGGCTCTTCCAGCTCTTCCTGGAGCACGAGGAGGTCTTCCAGAAGCTTCCCGGTTACGCGCACGAAGCGCTGGTCGCCAGCCACCTGCGGCACGCCACGCACGTCGGCTTCCGGCCGGGAGTTCTCGATGCGTTCCTCGCACCGTGGCGAGGGGACTCAGGGCAAGCGGCGTTCTACCGTCAGTACAGCCAGATCAGGCAGGCGGACACGGTCGCGTACGAGCACTTGCTGGGCGGTATGTCGCTTCCGGTGCGGCTCGTCTGGGGCCGCGAGGACCGCATTCTTCCGCCGCGGTACGCCGAGTGGTTGCACGAACGCGTTCCGCACGCGGAGCTGCACTGGATCGAGGGCGCCGGCCACCTTCTCCAGGAAGACGCGCCGGGCCGGCTGTTGGCCTGCCTGACAGCCGGTTTCCCCTCGGCCTGAGCCGCGGCGCGCGTGGCGGTCCTCGTCGACAGAGCCAGTTCTCCCTTCAGCAGGAGAACGCCCACCTGTTGCCCCGCTCCAGCAGGCGGGAGCGGGGCAAGGCTGGTCGCCCGAAGGGCTCGCACTGTCCCGCAGAACACCGTGGTCAAGGCGCAGGCCAACCTCCAGGAGGGGCCGCCGCGCGCTCGCCCGGAAGATCTTCCACGGCAACGCCGGACAGCTCTACCAGCGTTACCAGGACGGCATGGAGGACCAGATCGGCGCGCTGGGCTTGGTCCTGAATGCGCTGTTCAACACGAGGTACTTGGAGGCCGCCGTCACGCAGCCGCGCGAGGACGGGTTCGAGGCCCGCGACGAGGACGTGGCCCGCCTCTCCTCGTTCGTCCGCCATCACATCAACATGCTGGGCCGCTACTCCTTCCAGCTCCCCGACCTGCCCGGCGGCCTGCGGCCCCTGCGCGCCCCGGACGCCACCGACGACCAATGACCGGGCGCCGAGACGGTCCGCGGATGGCGGACATCGTGGCGCGGCCGTTCTGGCTGTACTGCCGGGAGGCCGGTGTTCGTCAGGGTGTTTTCGGGCGCGGGGCGTCTGCCTGCCTGCTGTGTGCTGTGTCGGTGGGTTCGGTCTGTGAGAGTGCGGCGAGAAGTTGCAGCTTCTCGTCGCCGTCGCTGGCCTTGTCGGGGTAGTAGACAACGAGGATGACGTCGTCGATGGGGAGTTTGTCGCGGTGGAGCCGTAGTTCACCGACGACGGGGTGGTGGACGGTGGTGGTGCCTCCGTCGAGGTTGCGGACGTCGTGTCGGGCCCACAGGGTGCGGAACCGCTGGCTGGACAGTGCGAGCTCTCCGACGAGTTCGACAAACCGGGGGTTGTCGGTGTCGTCCCCGATGGTGGTGCGAAGGCCGGCGATGAAGCTGGCGGCGGCTTTGGCCCAGTCCTGGTGAAAGGCTTGTTCCTCGGGATCGAGGAAGAGGGAACGAAGCCGGTTCTGGCCGGGCCGCAGGCGCGGGGAGAGCGCGACGGCCATGGGGTTGGAGGCCAGGACGTCGAAGGCGCGACCTTCGACGAACGCGGGAATCCGAAGGTGGGCGAGGAGCTGGTGCACCCGTGCCGGTACGTGCTCGGGTCGCTTGCGGCGCGGAGCCCTGGGGCGTGCTGCCGTGAGGCCGAGCAGATACGTCCGCTCGATGTCGTCGAGCCGCAGGACACGCGCGAGTGATTCGAGGACCTGAGGTGAGGGATTCTTGTCGCGTCCCCGTTCCAGTCGCAGGTAGTAGTCGGGGCTGATGCCGGCGAGCAGGGCGACTTCCTCACGGCGCAGGCCGGGCACGCGGCGGTTGCCGCCGGGCGGGAGCCCCGCCCGCGCCGGTGAGACCAGCTCACGCCGGGCGCGCAGGTAGCTGCCGAGCCGGTTGCCGGATTCCTCATCCTTCATACCGACACCGTAGTGCGGTGCGTGCGTCTCAGCGGGGGCCCTGGCAGGACCAGGGAAGACGGGGGCCCTGCCACGCTCAGCGGATACCGCCAAGACTTGCGGCATCACTGTTCACAAAGGACAGAGAACATCGCCGAATGGCGCCGCGGGTCTGAACGCCGTCGGCGCTCTGAACTGAAGGGAAGATCTCGTGGATCTCTCCAACCGCACCGTTCTCATCGTCGGCGGGACCTCGGGTATCGGACGAGAGCTGGCCCGCCGGTTCGCCGCAGCGGGCAGCACCGTGGCCGTCGGCGGCCGCAGCCCGGAGGCACTCTCGGAACTCGCCGGAGAAGGCTTCGGCACAATCAGCATCGATGTCACCGACAGTGCCTCCGTCGCATCTGCCCGTGACGCCGTGCTCGCCCGGTACCCCGAGCTGGACACCGTGGTGACGATGCCGGGCATCATGCTCCTGGAGGACCTGCGCGACCCCGCGCACTTCGAGGCGGCAGCGACGACGATCGACACCAACCTGGTGGGCACCATCCGGGTCATCGACGCCTTCACCCCGCACCTGGTCCGGCGGGGCGCCGGCACCTTCATCACCGTCACCTCCGGCATCGCCTTCCTGCCCTTCCCGCCCATGCCCACCTACGCCGCCTCGAAAGCCGCGGTGCACGCCTACTCCGAGGCGCTGCGCGCGCAACTCGACGGCACCGGCGTCAGCGTCGTCGAACTCGTCCCCCCGGCCGTCGCCACAGCAGGCCAGGAAAAGGTGAACCCGCACGCGCTGCCGCTCGACGACTTCGCCACCGAGGTCGTGCAACTGCTCTCAGAGGACCCCACCCCCCGCGAAATCCTCGTGAAGGCGGCACTCATGCACCGCTGGGCCGAGCGCGACGGCACCTACGACGACCTCGTCGCACAGCGCTCCCAGGCCCTGGCCATGCTCCCCAGCCGTGAAGGCTGACCCCCTTCCCCCCATCACAGGGGCCGCATGGATCACCGCCCCCGGGCGCCAACGAGCAGCCACGCGTGTCCTGGACACGAACCCCGCCACCCGAACGGCTCCGCTCTGTCGGGCGGCGACGTTTCAGCGGCGGGCGTCTGTGGGGGCGAGCAGGCTGGTGAGCTCGGCGATCACCTCCGGAGAAGGCTTGAAGTAGGGGCGGACGTTCTCCGGCTTCTTGTGCCGGACTTCGCCATCAGCGTCAGCAGCGAGGCGCCCTGCTCGCCGAGGTGGGTCAGGGCGGAGTGGCGGTACTCGTCCGTACCTGCGCGCAGTTCACCGATGCGCGTGGTCGCGAGGAGGTCGGCGAGGAGTCGGTGGTGCAGGCCACCCGGATCACGCTGGGCCTGCCGGTTCACCGGATCGGCCAGCTCTCCGAGGAGATCCGGAACGTCGACGCTCGTCTGACCCGGCTGGTGGAACGGCGTGCCCCGCAGCTTCTCGACGTGGTCGGGATCGGTCCGGACACGGCGGTCGCTCTGCTGATCACGGTGGGGGACAACCCGGAACGGCTGGACAGTGAGGCGTCCTTCGCCGCTTTGTGCGGGGTCAGCCCCGTCGAGCGCTCCTCGGGACGCCGGCAGTTCCGTCGCCTCAACCGCGGCGGCGACCGGCAGGCCAACGCCGCGCTCCACCGCATCGTGTTCACCCGCCTGCGGGTCGACCCGCGCGCTCAGGACCACTACGAGCGGCGGATCGAGGAGGGCAGGACCCGGCGCGAAATCGTGCGTTGCCTCAAACGCTACGCGGCCCGGGAGGTCTTCCACCTGGTCAAACAGCTACGGCCAGCACCCCGCTCATAGGGGCTGTCGTGACAGATGAGAGGGTCAGGCGGGTGAGTGAGACACCGATGAACACCCTGCAATACCGCTTTGACGGGCCAGAAGACGCCCCGGTCCTGATCCTCGGTCCCTCACTGGGTACCACATGGCACATGTGGGACCGGCAGGTCCCGGAGCTGATGAAGCAGTGGCGGGTGTTCCGGTTCGACCTGCCGGGACACGGCGGCGCGCCCGCGCACCCCGCGGGGTCCGTCACCGACCTGGCCGCCCGGCTGCTGGCCACGCTCGACGCCCTCGGCGTGCACCGGTTCGGCTACGCGGGCTGCGCGCTCAGTGGTGCCGTCGGCGCCGAGCTGGCACTGCGCCACCCCGAACGCCTCGCCTCGCTCGCGCTGATCGCCGCCTCGCCGCGCTTCGGCACGGCCGACGAGTTCCGGCAGCGCGGCGTGATCGTACGGACGAACGGGCTCGACCCCATCGCCCGTACGTCCCCGGAGAGATGGTTCACCGGCGGGTTCGCCGCCGCCCAGCCCGCGATCACAGAGTGGGCCGTGCAGATGGTGCGGACGACCGACCCCGGTTGTTACATCGCGTCCTGCGAGGCACTCGCCGCCTTCGACGTACGCGCCGAACTCAGCCGGATCGGCGTCCCGACGCTGGTCCTCGTCGGCTCGGACGACCAGGTCACCGGCCCCGCCGAGGCGCGCACCCTGGTCGCCGGGATACCGGACGCCCGGCTCGCGGTCGTGCCCGGCGCCTCCCATCTGGTGCCGGTGGAGCAGCCCGCGGCGGTCACCGATCTGCTCGTGCGGCACTTCTCCACCGCCTGGCAGCCCGCCTTCGAGTCGACCACCGGCCAGACGGCGATTCCCGCGGCCCCCGTGAAGCCGGTGCTCGCCGCGCCGGCACCGGTCGCGCCGGTCGCCGAGATCGCGCCGGCCGCCATGCAGCCGGAGCCCGCGGGCAGGCCCGACCGCTACGAGACCGGGCTCAAGGTGCGCCGCGAGGTGCTCGGCGACGCGCATGTCGACCGGGCCCTGGCCTCGGCGGACGCGTTCTCCGGGGATTTCCAGGAGTTCATCACCCGGTACGCGTGGGGCGAGATCTGGGACCGGCCCGGGCTGGACCGGCGCGCGCGCAGCTGCGTCACGCTCACCGCGCTGGTCGCGGGCGGCCACCTCGACGAGCTCGCCTTCCACACCCGCGCGGCCCTGCGCAACGGGCTCACGCCGGTGGAGATCAAGGAGGTGCTCCTCCAGGCGGCGGTCTACTGCGGCGTACCGGCCGCGAACAGCGCCTTCAAGGTGGCCCAGCAGGTCATCCGGGAGGAGACCACGCCCCAGGAGTGATCCTTTGAGCCTGGCAGTGAGAGCACCAGTCTCGGCAGCCCTCCGTCGCGTCGGCGGGGGCAGGATGGACTCATGAAGCTCACGAAGAAGTCGCACGCCTGCATCCGCCTCGAGAAGGACGGGCGCACGCTCGTCATCGACCCGGGCACCTTCAGCGAGGAGGACGCGGCCGTCGGCGCGGACGCGATCCTGGTCACGCACGAGCACCTCGACCACTTCAACGAGGACCGGCTGCGGGCGGGCCTGGAGTCCAACCCGGCGGCCGGGATCTGGACCCTGAAGTCGGTTGCCGAGAAGCTCTCCGCGGCTTTCCCGGGCCGCGTGCACACGGTCGGGCACGGTGACACCTTCACCGCCGCGGGCTTCGACGTCCAGGTGCACGGCGAACTGCACGCCGTGATCCACCCGGACATCCCGCGCATCACCAACGTCGGCTACCTGATCGACGACGGCCGCGTCTTCCACCCGGGCGACGCGCTCACCGTCCCCGACCACCCGGTCGAGACGCTGATGCTCCCCGTCATGGCCCCCTGGAGCAAGATCGCCGAGGTCATCGACTATGTGCGCGAGGTCAAGCCCCAGCGCGCGTACGACATCCACGACGCCCTCCTCACGGACCTCGCCCGCCCGATCTACGACCACCAGATCGGCGCCCTCGGCGGCTCCGAACACCTGCGTCTGACGCCGGGCGCGTCGGCCGAGGTCTGACGCCGGGACCAGTCGGGCGAGGTCCGGCGCCGGGACCACCGCGCGACCGGTTGTCATACCAGCCCGGTAGGTTGTGAGGCATGCGCATCGCCACCTGGAACGTGAACTCGATCACCGCCCGTCTCCCGAGGCTCCTGGCCTGGCTGGAGAGCAGCGGCACGGACGTGCTGTGCATCCAGGAGACCAAGACGACCGCCGAGCAGTTCCCGGCGGACGCGCTGCGCGAGCTGGGCTACGAGTCGGCGGTGCACGCCACAGGGCGGTGGAACGGCGTGGCGGTGATCTCCCGCGTCGGCCTCGAGGACGTGGTCAGGGGCCTGCCCGGCGACCCCGGCTTCGACGGCGTCCAGGAGCCCCGCGCGCTCTCCGCGACCTGCGGCCCGGTCCGCGTCTGGTCGGTGTACGTGCCGAACGGCCGCGAGGTGGAGCACCCCCACTACGCGTACAAGCTCCAGTGGTTCGAGGCCCTCAAGGCGGCGGTCGCGGGCGACGCGGCGGGCAGCCGGCCGTTCGCGGTGATGGGCGACTTCAATGTGGCGCCGACGGACGACGACGTGTACGACGTGGCCGCCTTCGAGGGCCTCACCCACGTCACCCCGGCCGAGCGCGCCGCCCTGGCGACGCTCCGTGAGGCGGGCCTGTCCGATGTCGTCCCGCGTCCGCTGAAGTACGAGCACCCCTACACGTACTGGGACTACCGCCAGCTCTGCTTCCCCAAGAACCGCGGCATGCGCATCGACCTGGTGTACGGCAACGAGCCGTTCGCCAAGGCGGTGAAGGACGCGTACGTGGACCGCGAGGAGCGCAAGGGCAAGGGCGCGTCGGACCACGCGCCGGTCGTGGTGGACCTGGACGTGCAGGACGCGTAGCAGGGCTCACAGCAGCGTCAGGTCCACCGACTCCGCCAGCGCCGCGAGGCCCGCGTCGTTGGGATGCAGATGGTCCCCGCTGTCGTATGCGGGCAGGAGGCGTGCGGGATGCCCGGGGTCGCGTACGACGGCGTCGAAGTCGAGGACGCCGTCGAAGCTCTCGCTCGCGCGGATCCAGGTGTTCACCGCGGTGCGCCGGGTGTCGGCGGCCGGGGTGCACAGGGACTCGCCCTCGCAGGGCGCGATCGTCGCGGCCAGGACGCGTAGCCCTCGCCCATGGGCTCGGTCGGCCAGCTCCCGGAGCCCCGCGATCACCTGATCCGCCGAGGCGCCCCAGCGGACGTCGTTGACGCCCTGGAAGACGACGGCCGTGCGCGCGGACGTCTGGGCCAGGACGTCACGGTCGAGCCGGTGCAGCGCGCTCACCCCGCCGGTGTCGGTGGAGATCCCGTCTCCGGGATAGCGGTCGGTGACCACACGATTCGCCGAGATGCCCTGGTTCAGCACGCCATAGTGCGGGACCACATGTTGGTTGAGCACACGGGTGGCGAGCACATTGGGCCAGCGGTGATTGGCGTCCTGCGTCGACTTCTCGCCATCGGTGATCGAGTCCCCGAGCATCACCACGGAGCCCGGCCCACCGCCCACATCCACGCCGGTCAGCAGCGGCCACGAGGTGATGGCCGAGGTGTACGCGTCCGGAGTGCCGTCGCCCGCATGGTCGCCCGGCTCGCTGACGTACGACCGCTGCACCGCGAGCCGGTGCACGGGCGCTGCGGTCACCGTCCCCGGCAGATGGAAGCTGACCAGCAATTGGGCGTCGGCCGGCACCTGGAAGCCGACGGGATCGCTGACCTCCTGCGCCCCCGCGGGGATCTCGGCCCCGGCCGCGCCCCGGAAGGAGAGCGGCACCGGTGCCGCCACGGGCCGGGCACCCGCCTCCTGCACCGCCACCGTCGCGCTGCCGATCCGCACCGGCGCCGCCGCGAACGTGTTGTCGAGCCGGATGCGCACCCGTGGCCCGCCCGCCGAGGTGTGCACCACAAGCCGCAGAGTCCGGTCCGTCCACGGGCCGACGGCCGTGTAACCGGAGGTCGAGGCCGCCCAACTGCCCGTCCAGCCACGGGTGGAAGGACGTATCGAGAGGGCGAACACATGGAGGTCGCCGCCCCGCGGCAGTGTCACCGAGGCGACCTCGCGGCCGTGCGCGAGCGGCACGGTCACGACGTACAGCCGTGCCTTCTCGGCGAGTTGACCCGCGGGGGTGTTGATGTGCGGCAGCGCCACCGCCTTGGTGGCGAGCGGGCCGGTGCGCCAGTCCGAGGCGGTGAGCCGGTACGAGGAGCGGGTGCCGTTCGCGTACCGGACCGTGCCCGTGCCGCTCACGTCGGAGCCGGCCGTGCCGGCGGCGAGGAAGGCGAGCGCGTCGCCGCGGCCGCGCAGCCGGACCGACTGGGCGTCGGCCCGTACGTTGTCGGGCTCGCCCGCCGCCCGGCGCGGCCAGGTCAGCCGTGCGCCCTGCACTGTCAGCGTGCGCCCGGGTGTCCAGCCGGCCGCCGTCAGGTCCTGCGCGGACAGGGAGCTCCCCGAGCCGTCGAAGTCCGCGGCGCCCGGCCGCTGGTCGTCGCTGACCGCGGTGTTGTCGAAGAGCCGTTCCAGTGGGACCGGTCCGGCGCCGTGCGGTGCCGCGACCGCCTCCGCCGCCGCGACCGGCGCCACACCCGCGAACAGCCCGAGCAGCGCGGCCGCCCCCCAAAGACGTCGACGCACGTCCCGCTCCTCTCCCCACGGAAGCCGAGGTGATGTCAGATCTTCCCTGAAGCTAAGGAGGCGTCGGGTACACGTCAATGCAGGCGGTGGCCGCACCCGCGGCGATCGGGCCGGATCCGTACGGGTCCGGGTCCGTGCGCGGCTCCGTGCGAGGCCAGGTCCGCGCGCCTGTGGTGCGGCAGGTCGTGCGAATGACACGCTAGGCGTATGAACATCCCTTTCCTGGGCAACTGGCGCAAGAAGCACGGTGCGGCCTTCGGTGTCGCGGTGTTCACCGACGGTGACAGTGATCGCGAAGGGGTCGCCGAACTTCTCTCGGAGTGCGAGCTGCTGCGCTCGCAGGCCGAGCAGGCGGGCGTCGAACTCGACGACTCCGCGACCTCGCTGGAGGCGCTCGACCAGCTCCTGCCGCGCTGGCGCGACGACGAGGAGATCCTGCCCTGGCTGGGAAACGACGCGGGGCTCTATCTCGGCACCGTCATCGTGCGCACGGTCGCGGGCGCCGACTGGGAGATCTGGACCAGTGGCCGGCCCACGGTGCGGCTGGCCGGCGGCCGTGAGGTCGACGTGGTCTCCGCCGGTCACGAGTGGGCGACGACCGGCGCACCGGAGCTCTCCCAGGTGTACGCGGAGGTCGCCGAACCGTAAGCCGAGGCGTAAATACGGCTAATGCCCGAAAAGTGCGTGTCGAGTATTAAGCCCGTTCCTGGCTGGATAGTTTGCGGCGACTGCGACACAGCTGAGAGTGAGTAGGGCGGGCTGCATGGCTGTCGATCCGCTGATCGAACTGCATGACGTGAACAAGTACTTCGGCGAGCTCCATGTCCTCCAGGACATCAACCTCACTGTCGGCAAGGGGGAGGTGGTCGTGGTCATCGGCCCGTCCGGGTCGGGCAAGTCGACGCTCTGCAGAACGGTCAACCGGCTCGAGACCATCGAGTCCGGCACGATCAGACTCGACGGACAGCCGGTCCCCGACGAGGGCAAGGCGCTCGCGAAACTCCGCGCCGAGGTCGGCATGGTCTTCCAGTCGTTCAACCTCTTCGCCCACAAGACCGTGCTGCAGAACGTCTCGCTGGCGCAGGTGAAGGTCCGCGGCCGCAAGAAGGACGAGGCCGACAGGCACTCCCGGGAGCTCCTCGACCGTGTGGGCCTCGCCGATCAGGCGCTCAAGTATCCGGCGCAGCTCTCCGGCGGCCAGCAGCAGCGCGTGGCCATCGCCCGCGCCCTCGCCATGAACCCCAAGGCGCTCCTGTTCGACGAACCGACCTCGGCCCTCGACCCCGAGATGATCAACGAGGTGCTGGAGGTCATGCAGCAGCTCGCCCGCGACGGCATGACCATGGTCGTCGTCACCCACGAGATGGGCTTCGCGCGCTCGGCGGCCAACCGCGTCGTCTTCATGGCCGACGGCCGCATCATCGAGGACCGCACGCCGGAGGAGTTCTTCACCAACCCGCGCACCGAGCGGGCCAAGGACTTCCTCTCCAAGATCCTCAAGCACTGAGCCGGGGGAGTGCGACCCATGATCCGCAGCACACGTGTGTGTCTTGCCCTTGCCCTCGTCCTGATCACGGCACTTCTCGCGACCGCCTGCGGCAAGGAGGGCAGTCCGCCCACCAAGGGACCGGCCACCGACAAACTGCCCGACTACCAGGTGGCGCAGGGCTTTCAGCTCAACGACTCGCCCACCTGGAAGCGGGCCAAGAAGCGCGGCTACCTCACCGTCGGCGTCAAGGAGGACCAGCCCTACCTCGGCGAGAGGGACCCGGCGAGCGGCGCCTTCTCCGGCTTCGACATCGAGATCGCCAAGATGATGTCGGCCTCGCTCGGCTTCGACCCCGGCACGATCCGCTTCAAGACCATCGCCTCCGCCAACCGTGAAACCGCCCTCCAGAACGGCCAGATCGACTACTACGTCGGCACCTACACCATCAACGACAAGCGCAAGAAGCTCGTCGGCTTCGCCGGTCCGTACTACCTGGCGGGTCAGTCCCTGCTGGTCCGCAAGGACGAGCAGGGGATCAACGGGCCGCAGGACCTGGCCGGCAAACGCGTCTGCTCGGCCGCCGGTTCCACCCCGTACCAGCGCATCCAGCAGGACTACCCGAAGGTGAAGCTCGTCGCGTACGACACGTACTCCGTCTGCGTCGACAACCTGCTCACCTACCAGGTCGACGCCGTCACCACCGACGACGCGATCCTCATCGGCTACGCGGCGAAGGTGCCCGAGGAGCTCAAGGTCGTCGGCAAGCCCTTCTCCGAGGAGCCCTACGGCATCGGCGTCCCGCGCAACGACAACGCCCTCAGGTTCGCTCTCGACGACGCGCTGGAGGCCCGTGAGAAGGACGGCGACTGGAAGAAGGCGTACGAGGCGACGCTCGGCCTGTCCGGCGTGCCGGCGCCCACCCCGCCCGCGATCGACCGCTACCCGGCGAGCTGAGCGAGGCCGATGTGAACGTACTGACAGACAACTTCTCCACCTTCGCCAAGGGATTCCTCGGGACGGTCGAACTCACCGTCTACGCCTCGGCGCTGGCACTCGTCCTCGGGTTCCTCATGGCCTCCTTCCGGGTCGCTCCCGTCGCCTCCCTGCGGGCCTTCGGCACAGCCTGGGTGACGGTGCTGCGCAACACGCCGCTCACCCTGCTGTTCTTCGCGGTGCTGCTCGGCCTGCCGCGGTTCGGACTCGTTCTGCCCTTCGAGGTGTTCGCGGTCCTCGCGCTCGGCTGCTACACCTCGGCGTTCATCTGTGAGGCGCTGCGCTCCGGCATCAACACCGTGCCCAGGGGACAGGGCGAGGCGGCCCGCAGCCTGGGCATGACGTTCGAGCAGACGCTGTCCGTGGTCGTCCTGCCCCAGGCGTTCCGCTCCGTGATCTCGCCGGTCGGCTCGACGCTCATCGCCCTCGCCAAGAACTCCGCGATCGCCGGCGCGTTCAGCGTCAACGAGCTGCTCGGCACGTACAAGACGCTCAGCGAGCTCGGCTACAACATCGTCTGGACCTTCGTCTGGATCGCCGTCGGCTACCTGATCATCACCCTCACCATCAGCGCGATCTTCAACTTTCTGGAACGCCGCTGGGGAGTCGCCCGATGACCACCAAAACCCTTGAGGCCACGGCCCTCTACGACATCCCCGGGCCCAGGACGCGACAACGGCACCGACTGTACGGGGTGTTGTCGACCGTCGTTCTGCTCGCCCTGGTCGGCTGGATCGTGTATCTCCTCTTCGACACCGGCCAGTTCACGTACACCAAGTGGATGCCCTTCGAGTACAAGGGAATCCAGGAACTGCTGCTGCGCGGTCTCGGCAACACGCTCAAGGCCTTCGGGATCGCCGCGGTACTCTCGCTGGCCCTCGGCGGCCTGCTCGCCACCGGGCGGCTCTCGGACCACGCCCCGGTGCGCTGGGTGGCCACGCTGGTCGTCGAGTTCTTCCGGGCCATGCCGGTGCTGGTGATGATCTTCTTCATCTTCGTGGCGCTCAAGGTGCAGCCGCTGCCCGCACTGGTCGCGGGACTCACCCTCTACAACGGCTCGGTGCTCGCCGAGGTCTTCCGCTCGGGCGTGGAGTCCGTCGAACGCGGTCAGCGGGAGGCCGCGTTCGCCCTCGGCATGCGCAAGACGCAGGTGATGGCGCACGTGCTCGTACCGCAGGCCGTACGCGCCATGCTGCCCGCCATCATCAGCCAGCTGGTGGTGGCCCTGAAGGATACCTCGCTCGGTTATCTGATCACCTACGAGGAGTTCCTCCACGCCGGGAAACTGATCGCGTCGAACCTCGACTACGATTTGCCGTTCATCCCCGTGGTGATGGTGATCTCGCCGATCTACATCGGGATGTGCATGCTGCTTTCCTGGTTCGCCCAGTGGGTGTCCCGGCGTGAGCAGCGCAGTCCCAAGACCGAGGCCGTGGAAGTCGCCGCGGCCGAGCCAGGGACGCTGCTGCCGCGTGGGGGTCCCCCCACGGCCCCGAGACCATAGGGGGAGCAGCAGCGCACAGGGCCAGGCCCGGCCGGCAGCAGCCGGAGATCACTGCTCGCGCAGGGGTACCGACACGTATGAGGTGTCGTGCTCCGGCGAGGAGAAGGTCAGCTGCGCGCCGGACGGGTTGTGCTCGATGTAGAGGGAGTCGACCGTGTCGACGACCAGGGCGAGGCGGTGCCCCGCCGGGACGTCGTAGGCCGTGGAGGACAGTTCCAGGTCGACGCCGAACGGCTGACCGGGGGTCTGGCCGTGGAAGGTGTACGGAGCGTTGCTGACCAGCTTGCCGACACCGAGCGGGCCCACGTCGTAGAGGTACGCGACGAGGGTGCCGCTCTCCTTGGTGCCGGTGACCGTGGTGTGCAGCTTCACCGTGCCGCGCACGTGTTGGCCGCTCGTGTACTTCTCCGACTGCCAGACGGCGGCCCAGTAGCGCGGCAGCAGCGGGATCGAGGCCATCGGGGGCAGCTGGGCGAGCTGGTCGAGGATGCTGGACAGGAAGATGAGCCCGCCGTTGGCGCCCGAGTCCACGTTCGTGTGGATCGTGGTGGTGCCCGTGAGGGCGATCTTCTTCGTCGTCGCGCCGACCGACTTCCAGTCCGGATAGCCCTCGTAGTCACCCGTGGAACGGGGCTTGAGCTGGACCGGCTGCTCGCCGTCGATGCCGTTGTCCTCGCCCTTGAGGTAGTGGTCGAACCAGCGTTCCGTGTCCGTCCACACGTCGTTGGGGACCCCGAACAGGCCGGCTATCTCGGCGGTGGCGTGGTCGCCGGGGCGGAACTCCAGGCGCTTCGGGCCGGTCAACTCCTCGTAGTACTTGGCGAGTTGATTGGGCGAGAAGATCGTGTCGCCCCAGCCGTTGGCCATGAAGACGGCCGCGCCGTTCTTGTTCATCTGGTCGATGTACGTCTCGGGGGAACGTTTCTTCCCCCAGGCGAGGAGGTCCGGCTCCGTGGACAGGTCGGAGGCGAAGAAGTCCTTGAAGACCTGCTGGAGTTCGGGGCTCGGGCGGCCGGTGAGGGTTCCGGCACCGTCCAGCAGGGCGGCCGCCTGGACGTGCTGGGTGCGGCCCGAGTAGATCGAGTCGGTGAGGTCGGCCCAGCCGCTGAGGGCCGCGACCGCCTTGATCCGCTTGTCGTGCGAGGCGGCGAGCAGGCTGATGCCGGCGCCGTACGACATGCCCGCCATGCCGACCTTCCGCGCGTCCGCCGGGGTGTGGGCGAGGGCCCAGTCGATCACTTTGGAGGCGTCCGCCACGTCGGGCGGGCCGGCCACCTCTATGTATCCGCCGGACTGCCAGAAGCCGCGGACGTTGTAGCTGACGACCACATAGCCGGAGTCCGCGAGCTTGTGGGCCTGGGCGAGGTACTCGGCCTGCGGCAGGCCCCAGCTGGTCGGCAGCACGATGAGCGGGTAGGTGCGGGAGCCGTCGGCGCCGGCGGGCGTGACGACATTGGCCTTCAGGACCGTGCCGCCGTCACCGGCGATGTCGACGAAGCTGACGCCGCCCGACGCCGCCTGTGCGGTGGGGGCGAGCCCGAGGGCGGTGCCGGCGATCAGGGTCGCCGATACGGCGCTCACTGCGGTCGTGCGCAGGGTCTTGCGTGCGTGTCCCACGGGTCACTCCTCACTTTTGTCAGTGCAAAGTGACCCGACGGTAACCGCAGCTCCTTACCTTAAGTAACCCGTCGGTAAGTTACGTGCCAGTAACGATTGTTGGAATGGCCTGAAACCTAGGAGGCGCGGTGCGAGTTGCGGGGAGCCACGACCGGCGCCGGGGTCTGCGCGGCCCGGGTGACGTCCGCGACGAGTTCGACGACATCGGGCCCGTACGCCTGGGAGTTGACGACCTTCAGGAGCAGGACGAAGGAGTTGCCGCCGTACTTGCGCGCGAGGCGCTCGTGGTTGCGGGCGAGATAGCGGGTGGCCGCCTGGTTGGTGATGGCGCGCTGGCCGCAGAAGAGGAAGACCGGTCGTGTGCCGTGGCCCAGGTCGGCGGTGAGGCGGGCGAGGAGCACGTACTCGCCCTTGCCGGACTCCAGCCGGTAGCGCTCGGTGCCGATCTGGAACGCGCCGCGGTCCGGGCCCGGTTCGGGGTCGGTGTTCACCTGTATGCCCGGCAGCAGGCTGTGGAGGTGCGCGGCCATCCGGCGGTTCGAGGACGGCCCGCCGACGCAGAACTCGGTGCGCTCGCCGAAGCCCTGCTGGGCCGCGTCGTGCGCGACGACCTGGGCGTGCGCGCCGCAGTCCTTGATCAGCGCGGAGAGTTCGAGCAGCGCGAACACGTCGTGGCGCATCACCGTCAGCTCGGGGCCGCCCGCCTCGCGGTTGACCACCAGCAGCGACTCCGAGTTGTCGGGCAGCCCGAAGAACGCCTGCTTGCGGCGCAGCTTCCGCTTCCACAGATAGGTACGGGCGATCCAGCCGAGGGCGGCGCTGATGCCGGCCGCGACCACGCCGAGGACGATGTTGCGCACGTCGTCATTCATGGGCGCGCATGCTAGCCGGGTGCGTTCTACGCTGTTGGAGGAGCCCCTGACGGGGCCATGGCGATACGGTTACGCTGCGCAGACGCCTGTGATCTGGAGGTACGGATGCGTCGGCCTGTGGCACGGAATCTGGCGGTGTTGGCGGTTTCGGCCGCGGTGGTGTCGGTGGGAGCGGCGGCTCCACCCACCGCGGTCACCTCGGTGCGGAAAGTTCCGGTCGCCGTCGGCTACGGCGGTGCCGTGTCGAGCGTCGACGCGGATGCCTCCGCCGCCGGCATCGAGGTGCTGAAGAAGGGCGGCAACGCGGTGGACGCGGCCGTCGCCACCGCCGCGGCGCTCGGCGTCACCGAGCCGTACTCGTCGGGCATCGGCGGGGGCGGCTACTTCGTCTACTACGACGCCAAGTCCCGTACGGTGCGCACCATCGACGGCCGGGAGACCGCGCCGCTGTCCGCCGACTCCCACCTGTTCGAGGAGAACGGCAAGGCGCTCGCCTTCGCCGACGCCGTCACCAGCGGCCTGAGCGTGGGCACGCCCGGCTCGCCCGCCACCTGGCAGACCGCCCTCGACAAGTGGGGCAGCAAGCGGCTCGGCACGGTGCTGAAGCCGGCGGAGCGGATCGCGCGCGACGGCTTCACGGTCGACAGCACCTTCCGCACCCAGACCGCCTCCAACGAGGCCCGGTTCCGCTACTTCCCGGACACGGCGAAGCTGTTCCTGCCGAACGGTGAGCTGCCGGTGGTCGGTTCCACCTTCAAGAACCCCGATCTCGCCCGCACCTACGCCGAGCTGGGCACCAAGGGCGTCGACGCGGTCTACCGCGGCGATCTCGGCGAGGACATCGTCGCCACCGTGAACAAGCCGCCCGTGGAGCCAAGTTCGGGCTGGAACGCCCGGCCCGGCCGACTCTCGGCCAAAGACCTCGAGGCCTACCGCGCGAAGCTCCAGGCGCCCACGAAGACCTCGTACCGGGGCCTCGACGTCTACTCCATGGCCCCCTCCTCCTCGGGCGGCACGACGGTCGGCGAGGCGCTCAACATCCTGGAGAAGACCGACCTGTCGAAGGCCGACGAGGTGCAGTACCTGCACCACTACATCGAGGCCAGCCGGATCGCGTTCGCGGACCGGGGGCGCTGGGTGGGCGACCCCGCCTTCGAGGACGTACCCACGAAGGAACTGCTGTCGCAGAAGTACGCCGACTCGCGCGCGTGCCTCATCAGCGACGACGCGGTGCTGACCAGCCCGCTGGCGCCGGGTGATCCGCGCAGTCCGGCGAAGGCCTGCGCCACCGGGGGCACGGCGGCTCCGACGACGTACGAGGGCGAGAACACCACGCACCTCACGGTGGCCGACAAGTGGGGCAACGTCGTCGCCTACACGCTCACCATCGAGCAGACCGGCGGCAGCGGCATCACGGTCCCCGGCCGCGGCTTCATCCTGAACAACGAACTGACGGACTTCTCCTTCACCCCGGCGAACCCGGCCGTGCACGACCCGAACCTGCCCGGCCCCGGCAAGCGCCCGCGCTCGTCGATCTCGCCGACGATCGTGCTCGACCGGCACGACAAGCCGGTCGTCGCGCTCGGTTCGCCGGGCGGCGCGACCATCATCACGACCGTGCTGCAGACCCTGACCGGGTTCCTCGACCGCGGGCTGCCGCTGGTCGACGCGATCGCCGCGCCGCGCGCCAGCCAGCGCAACGCGGCCCAGACGGAGCTCGAACCGGGCCTGTACGACAGCACGCTCAGGGGCAAGCTGGAAGCCATCGGGCACTCCTTCAAGCTGAACCCGGAGATCGGCGCGGCGACGGGCGTGCAGCGCCTGTCGAACGGCAAGTGGCTGGCCGCGGCGGAGAAGGTGCGCCGGGGCGGCGGGTCGGCGATGGTGGTGCGGCCGGCGTCGTAGACGGGCCCAGGTGTTCGGCCGCCGCCCCGGCGCAGCCGTGGCGCGACAGGCGGTGGCCGGACACCGGTGGGGCGCGGACCGCCCGGCCGGCGGCCGTGTGCGGGGCTCTGAACCGGTCCGCGTCCGCGCGGACGTGCCGTCGCTGAGACGCCTGCCGCCGGCCGCCGCGCGTGCGTTCTCGGGCGGTGTGGGTCTTCAGGCGGCGTGGGTCTTTGTGCGGGCTGTCAGGATCCGGGGTCCCGCGTCGGTGATCGCCACCGTGTGCTCCGCGTGGGCCGCGCGTGAACCGTCGTCGGTACGGAGGGTCCAGCCGTCCGCCGCCGCGTGGAAACCGTCCGTGCCGCCGCCGATCAGCATCGGCTCGATCGCCAGCACCATGCCGTGGCGCAGCGGCAGACCGCGGCCGGGGCGGCCCTCGTTCGGCACCGGCGGGTCCTCGTGCATCCGGCGGCCCACGCCGTGACCGCCGAAGCCGTCCGGGATGCCGTACCCCGCCGCCCGGCACACCGAGCCGATCGCGTGCGCGATGTCCCCGATGCGGTTGCCGACGACGGCCGCCGCGATGCCCGCGGCCAGCGCGCGTTCGGCGGTCTCCACGAGCCGTACGTCCGCGGCCCGGGGCGTGCCCACGATGAAGCTGATCGCCGAGTCGCCGACCCAGCCGCCCAGTTCGGCCCCGAAGTCGACGGAGACCAGGTCGCCGTCGCGCAGCCGGTACCCGTCCGGGATGCCGTGCACGATCGCCTCGTTGACGGAGGCGCAGATGACCGCCGGGAAGGGCGTGGGCGCGAACGACGGCCGGTAGCCGAGGAAGGGCGACGAGGCCCCCGCCTCCCGCAGTACTCCGCGTGCCACCTCGTCCAGCTCCAGCAGGGAGACGCCCACGTCGGCGGCCTCCCGCACCGCCGTGAGAGCTCTCCCCACGACCTGGCCCGCCTCGTGCATCGCGTCGATCGACGTATCCGTCTTGAGTTCCACCATGCCAATTATTATACCGGTAGGGCCCTATTGGCATAACGCCCGATCGGCTCTCCGGCGGAGGCGAGCCGGTATTAGAATGTGGTCATGGTGCGCACCCCGCTGACCCCCGAAGAACATGAACGCGGCGAGCGGCTCGGGCAGTTGCTGCGCGAGGCCCGTGGTAGTCGCACCATGGCCGACGTCGCCGCGAGTGCCGGCCTCTCGGCGGAGACCCTGCGCAAGATCGAGACCGGCCGCGCCCCGACCCCGGCCTTCTTCACCGTCGCGGCGCTGGCGCGCGCACTCGGACTGTCCATGGACGACATCGCCGGGCGGTGCGTACTGATCGGCGTATGAGCGGGGGCGCGCACGGACGCCCCGCGCTTCGGCGGAGCGCTCTGCGTCCGGTCTGAAAACTCCTCGTAGCCGTTCCGTAACACGGTTGGTGTTTTCTACCGGATCGGAGTACTCCAGTCTGGCGGGAGTTGTGGCGATGGCTGTGGAACAACTCCCGAGACAGGTGGGGGAGTTCGCGAGGTACCTGAACGGCCTGCTGGCCAGGCTCGATCAGGACGGCGGCTGGTGCGGAGTGTTCTGGCAGCGGGACCCCGACGGCATGCGGGCCTGTCTCGACGGCTGGGAGGTGCCGCCCTGGGACGTGGTGGAGGCGCTCCTCCAGGACCTCGCCGCGGAATACGGTCCCGGGGCCGTGGCCGAGGAGGCCGAGCGGGCCCGCTCGCTGCACGCCGCCTCGCTCGCCGCGTACGACGCCCGGCCCGGCGGCCGCGACGCCCTCGGCGACCGGCTGGACGTGATGCTCCGCGAACAGCGCTACGCCGCCGAGCGCCAGGCGGAGCTGGGCCGGCTGCTTCCGTCGGCCGGCTCCCACGAGGAGGCCGACTCCGTCCGCCTGGACCTCGCCTGGGCCCGCGACGACCACGACCGTGCGACGGCCCGCTGCGCGGAGCTACGGCGCCGCATGGAGGACCTGGACCGCCGCGCCCTGCGCGCCCATGGACAGGGCACGCAGCACTTCCCGCCGAGCGGGAGCGGGACCGGGGGTGTTTTCCGGGCGCAGGAGGCCGGACAGCGGGAGCCGGACGGGACCGGCGACAGTCGTCCTCGGCGGCTGCGTCCACAGCAGCAGGGCTATGGACCGACCGGCCACGCCGACCTCTCCGGCCGCACAGACCTCACCGGTCCCACCGGTCCCACCGGTTCCACCGGTCCCACTGATTCCACTGATTCCACCGGCTTTGACGGCCTCACCGGCCCCGCTGACCCAGCCGACCCCGTCAGTCCCACCGGTCCCACCGATCCCACCGATCCGCCCCACACCACCGACAACCCCCCGCCCGTCACCTCCGCAGCCCCGGCCACCATGCCCAAGCAGCGCGGAAAGCGCCGCCCCCGGGGCAGCGCCCGCTTCGCCGGGATGATCGACGCGCAGGAGACACCGCCCGCCGCCACCCTGCCCGCCGCACCCGCTCCCGCGCCCGCACCGAACACCGGCCGCACCCCCCGCGGCGCCCGCTTCGCCGGAGCCGCCGGGCAGGCCCCGGCGGCGAAGCCCCGACGCGAGCCGCTGGACGACGAGGCGCGCCGCGACACCATCGAGACCGTGCGCACACTGACCCGACTGCGCGGCGAGGGCCGCAGCGGTGAGGCGCACGCGCTGCTCGTCGAGGCCGCGTACTGGCCCGCCGCCCGCTTCCCGCTGCTCGCCGCCGAACTGCACCGCGTCGGCCTCGGCGCCGACTGGGCCACCCTCCTGTGGGAGGCGGCCTCGCTCCCCGCCGACCGCCTGGTCGCCGCCGCGGACGCGCTCGTCGCGGCGGGCCGCACGGTGGACGGGCAACAGATGCTGCGGCAGGGGGTGGTCCGGCCCGCCCCGGAGATCGGCGAGGCCCTGCTCGGGCTCACCGGCGACGGCCGCCACCGCGAGGCCCGCGCCCTGCTCGACGCGTACGTACGCATCCGCACTCCGGAGGAAGCGGCCCGCAGTGTCGAGGCGGACCCGCACACGCTCGTCCCCCTGCTCCTGGAGGCGGCCCGGGGCGTCTCCGAGGAATGCCACTGGGACCTCGTCCACGCCCTCCGTGTCGCCGGGTTCACGACCTGACACACCTGGGGCGCGCGAGGCACCAGGGGTTGCGCCGCACGGCCGGCCACTCACCCACAGGGGTGCGAAACGTGATCGACTCCGCGGGTTAACGACGATGGTCTTGGCAAGGCCGTCCCGGAGGCTTACGTTCGAGCCTCTACCGCCTGTGTCTACGGGCGTAGAGGCTCTCTGACGTCCCCGCGAGGACAACAGGCAAAGGAGCGGCACATGGCCCACGTCGTACGCGCCGCACTGGTCCAGGCGACCTGGACCGGTGACACCGAATCCATGATCGCCAAGCATGTGGAGCACGCCCGCGAGGCGGCCCGGCAGGGCGCGAAGGTGATCGGTTTCCAGGAGGTCTTCAACGCCCCCTACTTCTGTCAGGTCCAGGAGCCCGAGCACTACCGCTGGGCCGAGCCGGTACCGGACGGACCCACGGTGGTTCGTATGCAGGAGCTCGCGCGCGAGACCGGCATGGTGATCGTCGTGCCCGTGTTCGAGGTGGAGCAGTCCGGCTTCTACTTCAACACCGCGGCCGTGATCGACGCCGACGGCACCTACCTGGGCAAGTACCGCAAGCACCACATCCCCCAGGTGAAGGGCTTCTGGGAGAAGTACTACTTCAAACCGGGGAACATGGGCTGGCCCGTCTTCGACACCGCGGTCGGCAAGGTCGGCGTCTACATCTGCTACGACCGTCACTTCCCGGAGGGCTGGCGGCAGCTCGGCCTCAACGGCGCCCAGCTCGTCTACAACCCCTCCGCCACCTCGCGCGGTCTGTCCGCCTACCTCTGGCAGCTGGAGCAGCCCGCCGCGGCCGTCGCCAACGAGTACTTCATCGCCGCGATCAACCGCGTCGGCCAGGAGGAGTACGGCGACAACGACTTCTACGGGACGAGCTACTTCGTCGACCCGCGCGGGCAGTTCGTGGGCGAGGTCGCCAGCGACAAGTCCGAGGAACTCGTCGTCCGTGACCTCGACTTCGACGTCATCGACGAAGTGCGGCAGCAGTGGGCCTTCTACCGCGACCGCCGCCCCGACGCCTACGAAGGGCTGGTGCGGCCGTGAGCGACCTGTACGGGCGTCACCGGTCCGTCCTGCCCGACTGGCTCGCGCTCTACTACGCGGACCCGATCGAGATCACCCACGGCGAGGGCCGCCACGTCTGGGACGCGGCAGGCAACAGGTATCTCGACTTCTTCGGCGGCATCCTCACCACCATGACCGCGCACGCGCTGCCCGAGATCACCAAGGCGGTGAGCGAGCAGGCCGGGCGGATCGTCCACTCCTCGACCCTCTACCTCAACCGGCCGATGGTCGAACTCGCGGAGCGGATCGCCCAGTTGTCGGGCATCCCGGACGCCCGGGTCTTCTTCACCACGTCCGGCACCGAGGCCAACGACACCGCGCTGCTGCTGGCGACGACGTACCGGCAGAGCAACCAGATCCTGGCGATGCGCAACAGCTACCACGGCCGCTCGTTCAGCGCGGTCGGCATCACCGGCAACAAGGGCTGGTCGCCCACCTCGCTGTCACCCCTGCAGACGCTGTACGTGCACGGTGGCGTCCGCACCCGCGGCCCGTACGCCGAACTCGGCGACGCCGACTTCATCGCGGCCTGCGTGGAGGACCTGAAGGACCTGCTCGGCCACATCCGCCCGCCCGCCGCCCTGATCGCCGAACCCGTCCAGGGCGTCGGCGGCTTCACCGCACCGCCCGACGGGCTGTACGCGGCCTTCCGGGAGGTACTCCAGGAGCAGGGCATCCTGTGGATCGCCGACGAGGTGCAGACCGGCTGGGGCCGCACCGGCGAGCACTTCTGGGGCTGGCAGGCACACGGGCAGAGCGGCCCGCCGGACATCCTCACCTTCGCCAAGGGCATCGGCAACGGCATGTCCATCGGTGGCGTCGTCGCCCGCGCCGACATCATGAACTGCCTGGACGCCAACTCCATTTCGACCTTCGGCGGCACCCAGATCACCATGGCGGCCGGCCTCGCCAACCTCATCTACCTCCTCGAACACGATCTCCAGGGCAATGCCCGGCGCGTGGGCGGCCTGCTCATCGAGCGGCTGCGGGCCATCGGCGCGCAGCTTCCCGTCGTACGGGAGGTGCGTGGGCGCGGGCTCATGATCGGCATCGAGCTGGTCAAGCCCGGCACCGACGAGGCGAACCCGCAGGCGGCGTCCGCCGTGCTCGAAGCCGCCCGTGAGGCGGGCCTGCTGCTCGGCAAGGGCGGCGCCCACAACACCAGCGCGCTGCGCATCGCCCCGCCGCTCTCGCTCACCGTCGCCGAGGCGGAAGAGGGCGCCGCGATCCTCGACCGCGCCCTGAGGAGTGTCTGAACCATGAGGTGTCTTCCGTAACACCTGAGCAGCAGGCCCGAGCAAGGGAACGTCGCCATGACCACCGCCCTGGAACCCGCCCTGTCGGTACGCCAGGTCCTCACCCTGGACCGGGTACTCGCCGGAGAGCCCGAGGTGGTGGCCGGCGCCGGTCACCTCGACCGGCCCGTGCGCTGGGTGCACGTCGCCGAGGCCGCCGACGTCGGAGTGATGCTCACCGGCGGCGAGATGGTCCTCACCACCGGGGTGCTGCTGGCCGGCGACCCGGAGGCGCAGGCCGAGTACATCCGCTCGCTGCACCGCGCGGAGGCCGCGGCCGTCGTCCTCGGACTCGGCCGGGCCTTCCCGGCGCCGCCGGACGTGATGCGCCGGGCCGCGGAGCGCTGCGGTCTGCCCATGGTGGTGCTCCACCGGCCCTTCCCGTTCGCCGAGTTGACGGAAGAGGTCCAATCCCGGCTCGTACGACAGAAGTTCGCGGCCGTCAGCCTGTCCGAGGCGGTACGCACGGCGCTCACCGGACTCATCACGGCGGGCGCTCCTCTGCAGCGGATGCTCGACGAGATCGCCGGGCACGCCGCCTGTCCCGTCGTCGTCACCAATCTCGCGCACCGCGTCCTCGCCACGGCGGGGGAGCGGTCCGCGGTCGACGACGTGTTGCGTGACTGGGAGCGCATAGCGCGTCAGGCGGGCGGCAGCGAGGGCGCCGGCTGGGTCCGGGCCGAGCTGGGCGGGCGGGGTGAGCGCTGGGGCCGGATCGTACTGTGCGGATACCGCGGCGACGCCGCCACGGGGCGCCTGCTCGCCGACCGGGCCGCCGAGGCGCTGGTCCTGCACCGGATGCTCGGCGGCTCCGCCCACACCTGGGAGGAGCAGTCCGCGCAGGGCCTGCTGACGGACCTCGTCTCCGGTGTCGTACCGGCCCGTCAGCTCCTGCCGCGTGCGCGGGCCGCCGGACTGCCCGTCAACCGCCGGACTTTCGTGCCGCTCGTCGTACGGGACGGGGAGCCGCCCGTGCTCGACCGCGTCCTGCGCATGCTGGGGCTGCCCGGACTCGTCGCCGAACTGGCCGACGGAGCCACCGCCGTGCTGCTCAGCCTCGCCCGGGACCAGGACGCGGAGGCACTCTCGGCGCACTTCGCCACCCGGCTGCGTACGGAGTCCGGGGCGAGCGGGACCGTGGTCGCCGCCGCCGATCCGCGTACCGCCTGGGACGACGTGCCCGCCGGGCTGCGTGAGGCCCAGCACGTGGCCGACGCCGTGGCCGAGAACTCGGCCGTGCTGGACCTGCCGGCCGTGGTGCGCCTGAGGGACGTCCATCTGCGCGGTCTGATCCGGCTGCTGCGGGACGACCCGTACGTCCAGTCCTTCGCCGAGCGCGAGCTGAACGGGCTGCTGTGCGGACGCGACGCCGAGTCGGACCTGCTGCCCGTACTGCGCACCTATCTGGCCACCGGCCGCAACAAGTCCCGCACCGCGCAGCTCCACCACGTCAGCCGGCCCGCGCTCTACCGCAGGCTGGAGGCCATCCAGGCGCGGCTCGGCGTCGACCTCGACGACTTCGAACAGGCCGCCTCCGTCCACATCGCGCTGCTCGCACACGATGCCCAACAGGGGTGAAACGGCGTGGACAAGAGCAGGAAACACGTGCGTTCGGACAGGGGTGACACCGTGGAACGCCAGGTGTCCGCAGACGTGACACGGTGCAACTCAATCCGGGTCCCAGGACTTTCTAGGCTCGCCGCACACCGAGCGACCGGAGGTCCCGATGAGCAGAGTGATCCGCGCCGCCGTCTTCCAGACCGCATGGACCGGCGACAAGGAATCGATGATCCAGGTCCACGAGCAGGCGGTCCGCGACGCGGCCGCACAGGGCGCACAGGTCCTGTGTTTCCAGGAGCTGTTCTACGGTCCCTACTTCTGCCAGGTCCAGGACAAGGCGTTCTACGAGTACGCCGAGCAGATCCCGCACGGCCCGATCGTCAAGCGCTTCCAGGCGCTGGCCAGGGAACTGGGCATCGTCCTGGTCCTGCCGATGTACGAGGAGGAGCAGCCCGGCGTCCTCTACAACACCGCGGCCGTGATCGACGCCGACGGCTCGTACCTGGGCAAGTACCGCAAGACCCACATTCCGCAGGTCGAGGGATTCTGGGAGAAGTTCTACTTCCGCCCCGGCAACAGCGGGTGGCCGGTCTTCGACACCGCCGTCGGCAGGATCGGTGTCTACATCTGCTACGACCGTCACTTCCCGGAGGGCTGGCGGGCGCTGGGCCTGGCGGGCGCCGAGATCGTGTTCAACCCGTCGGCCACCTCGCGCGGTCTGTCCGGCTACCTCTGGCAGCTGGAGCAGCCGGCGGCGGCGGTCGCCAACGAGTACTTCGTCGGCGCCATCAACCGCGTGGGCGTCGAGGAGCTGGGCGACAACGACTTCTACGGGACCTCGTACTTCGTGGACCCGGAGGCGCAGTTCGTCGGCGAGGTGGCGAGCGACAAGGAGACCGAACTCGTCGTCCGCGACCTGGACCTGGCCAAGCTGCGGGAAGTGCGCGACCGCTGGCAGTTCTACCGCGACCGCGCCCCGGGCGCGTACGGGCCCCTGACCGCTCCGTAGCCGGCCGGGCGTTCGCCGGTCCGGTGCACGGGCGGCCGGACCGGCGGGACCGACCGCCGCACCAGACAGCAGTGCTGACCACGGTAGGAGTAGGAGAGGGAGCATGAGCCGTACCGTCATCCGCGGTGGCCTCGTCGTCACCGCGTCCGACGAGATCCACGCCGACGTCCTGATCGAGGACGGCCGCATCGTCGCCCTCGCCGCCTCGGGCACCCCGGCCGCCGAGGCCTGGACGGCCGAGCGGACCATCGACGCCACCGGAAAGTACGTGATTCCGGGCGGAGTCGACGCCCACACCCACATGGAACTGCCCTTCGGCGGCACCTTCGCCTCCGACTCCTTCGAGACGGGTACGCGGGCCGCGGCCTGGGGCGGTACGACGACGATCGTCGACTTCGCGGTGCAGAGCGTGGGCCATTCGCTGCGCGAGGGCCTGGACGCCTGGAACGCCAAGGCCGATGGCAAGTGCGCCATCGACTACGCCTTCCACATGATCGTCTCGGACGTCAACAACGAGACGCTGAAGGAGATGGACCTCCTCGTCGAGGAGGGCGTCACCTCCTTCAAGCAGTTCATGGCCTATCCCGGCGTCTTCTACAGCGACGACGGCCAGATCCTGCGCGCCATGCAGCGCTCCGCCGAGAACGGCGGCCTGATCATGATGCACGCCGAGAACGGCATCGCGATCGACGTGCTGGTCGAGCAGGCGCTGGCCCGCGGTGAGACCGACCCCCGGTATCACGGCGAGGTCCGCAAGGCCCTGCTGGAGGCCGAGGCCACCCACCGCGCCATCAAGCTCGCGCAGGTCGCGGGCGCTCCGCTGTACGTCGTGCACGTCTCGGCGCAGGAAGCGGTCGCCGAGCTGGCACGGGCGCGCGACGAGGGACTGAACGTCTTCGGCGAGACCTGTCCGCAGTACCTGTTCCTGTCGACCGACAACCTCGCCGAGCCCGACTTCGAGGGCGCCAAGTACGTGTGCAGCACGCCTCTTCGCCCCAAACAGCACCAGGCCGCGTTGTGGCGCGGGTTGCGCACCAACGACCTCCAGGTCGTCTCCACCGACCACTGCCCCTTCTGCTTCGTCGGCCAGAAGGAGCTCGGCCGGGGCGACTTCTCCAAGATCCCCAACGGTCTGCCGGGGGTCGAGAACCGTATGGACCTGCTCCACCAGGCCGTCGTCGACGGGCACATCTCGCGCCGCCGCTGGATCGAGATCGCCTGCGCCACCCCGGCCCGGATGTTCGGCCTGTACCCGAAGAAGGGGACCATCGCGCCGGGCGCCGACGCCGATGTCGTCATCTACGACCCGCACGCCGAGCAGATCATCTCGGCCGAGACGCACCACATGAACGTCGACTACTCGGCGTACGAGGGCAGGCGCGTCACGGGACGGGTCGAGACCGTGCTCTCGCGGGGCGAACCGGTCATCACCGAGCGGGAGTTCACCGGGCGCGCGGGGCATGGCGTCTACACCCCCCGCTCCACCTGTCAGTACCTGAACTAGGAGTGGCGCACATGGACTTCGGACTCGTCCTGCAGACCGACCCGCCGGCCTCGCGTGTCATCAGCCTGATGAAGCGGGCCGAACGCAACGGCTTCCGCTACGGCTGGACTTTCGACTCGGCCGTGCTGTGGCAGGAACCGTTCGTGATCTACAGTCAGATTCTCGCCAACACGCAGAAGTTGACGGTCGGCCCCATGGTGACGAACCCGGGCACCCGCACCTGGGAGGTCACCGCCTCCACCTTCGCGACGCTGAACGACATGTTCGGCAACCGCACGGTGTGCGGCATCGGCCGTGGCGACTCCGCGATGCGCGTCGCCGGGCGCAAGCCCAACACCCTCGCCCGTATAAGCGGTGCCATGAAGGTGATCCGTGCCCTCGGCCGCGGCGATGAGGCCGACCTCGGCGGTACGGTCGTCAAGTTCCCGTGGGTCAAGCCGGGCGCCGAACTCCCGGTCTGGATGGCCGCTTACGGCCCGAAGGCCCTGAAGATGACCGGCGAGGAGGCGGACGGGTTCATCCTCCAGCTGGCCGACCTCTATCTGACGGAGTACATGGTCAAGGCCGTCAAGGACGCGGCCGTGGCGGCCGGGCGCGACCCGTCCGAGGTCAGGATCTGCGTCGCCGCGCCGGCGTACGTCACGGCGGACGACTCGCCCGAGGCGCTCGCCCACGCGCGCGAGCAGTGCCGTTGGTTCGGCGGGATGGTCGGCAACCATGTCGCCGATCTCGTCTCCAAGTACGGCGAGCACTCCGCCGCCGTACCCGACGAACTCACCGACTACATCAAGGCCCGCGAGGGCTACGACTACTCCCACCACGGGCGTACCGACAACCCCGACACCGCGTTCGTGCCGGACGAGATCGTCGACCGGTTCTGCCTGATCGGCACGGTCGAGCAGCACATCGAGAAGCTGAACGCCCTGCGTGAGCTGGGCGTCGACCAGTTCGCCGTCTACGACATGCACGACGCGCAGGAAGCCGTCATCGACGCCTACGGGACGAAGATCATCCCGGCCGTCAACGGCCCGCAGTAACGGCAACTGCCGCCGGTAAACGTCAACTGTCGGCATTGACAGGGCCGTTGGCCCGCTCCTCGGATCGTCCCCTTCCCGCCGCCCGGGAAGGGGACAGGGCGCTCTCCGCGCACCCCCCCCAAGCGCCACCCGCACGGCCTTTCCCGTCCCGCCTCATTGATTGGCCTGCCCATGACCGAGACCGTCCCTCCGGACAGCCCGCCCACCGCCCAAGTCACCCTGCCCGACGGACGGGTGGAGATCGCCCCGGACGCGCCCGCCCCCAGCGGCCCCTACGCCAACGAGGACCTGCTTCCGGTCCCGGTCGAAAAGCGCACCTGGACCACGTACAACTTCTCCGCCCTGTGGGTCGGCATGGCCCACAACACCGCTTCCTGGACCCTCGCCTCCGGTCTGATAGCCGTCGGCATGGACTGGAAGCAGGCCGTGCTCACCATCGCGCTGGCCAACCTGATCGTGCTGGTCCCGATGCTGCTCACCGGGCATGCGGGACCCAAGTACGGCATACCCTTCCCCGTCTTCGCCCGCGCCTCCTTCGGCATCCGCGGCGCCAACCTGCCCGCTGTCGTACGGGCGTTGGTGGCGTGCGGCTGGTTCGGCATCCAGACCTGGATCGGCGGCGAGGCGATCTACTTCCTCGCCGGGAAGCTCTTCGGCGACAGCTGGGCGAACGCCTCGAAGGTCGGCGGCTACGCCTGGACCATGTGGCTGTCGTTCGCGATCTTCTGGGTGCTCCAGGTCGCCATCATCTACCGGGGCATGGAGACGATCCGCCGCTTCGAGAACTGGGCGGCGCCCTTCGTCCTCGTCGGCGCCGGTGTGATGCTGTGGTGGATGAGCAGCAAGGCCGGCGGCTTCGGCCCGCTCCTCGACCAGCCCTCCAAGCTCGGCTGGGGCCCGGACTTCTGGAAGCTGTTCGCGCCGTCGCTCATGGGCATGATCGGCTTCTGGTCCACGCTGTCGCTGAACATCCCCGACTTCACCCGGTACGGCAGGAGTCAGAAGGCCCAGACCTGGGGACAGGCGCTCGGTCTGCCCACCACCATGACGTTGTTCGCGTTCCTGTCCGTCATGGTCACCTCCGGCTCCCAGGTGGTGTACGGCGAGGCGGTCTGGGACCCGGTACAGCTCGCCGCCAAGACCGACAACGTCTTCGGCATCATCTTCGCGCTGGTCACCGTGCTGGTGGCGACCCTGTCCGTGAACATCGCGGCCAACCTGGTCTCACCGGCCTTCGACTTCTCCAATATCGCGCCCCGCAAGATCAGTTTCCGCACCGGTGCGCTCGCCACCTGTGTGCTGGGTGTGCTGATCTTCCCGTGGAAGCTGTACTCGGACCCGCAGGGCTACATCTTCACCTGGCTGGGCCTGGTCGGCGGTCTGCTCGGCACGGTCGCCGGCATTCTCATCGCCGACTACTGGATCCTGCGCCGCGGCTCCCTCGACCTCGCCGACCTGTACCGCGCGGGCGGCCGCTACTGGTACGACGGCGGCTGGAACTGGCGGGCCGTCGTCGCCTTCGTGGTCGGCGGTGTGCTGGCCGTCGGAGGTGCCGACTTCCATCCCCTGATCGACGGCCGGCCCATACCGGCGCTCCAGTCGCTGGCCGACTACGGCTGGGCGGTGGGCCTCGGCACCTCGACGGTCCTGTACGTGGTGCTGATGGCGCTGCGCGGACGGGACAAGGCCGCGGTCTGACGCACCGCGGTCTGACGCACCGCGGTCTGACGCAACGGTACGGAGCGCACGGAGGACGGTCAGGCTTTCTGCCCGTCCTCCAGCGCTGCCACCGCGGCCTTCGCGGCCTTGATGGCACCCTTGTTGATCTCGTCCGTACCGGGCGCCTTCTGCGTCTCGAAGTCGCTGCCGTTGTACGTGACGGTCACCAGCGCGTTGGACACGCGAGCCATCACCACACCCTCGCGCGTCTGCTGCTTGTCCTCCGTGGTGAGGTTCACGACGGAGTAGCCCTCGTCGCCGAGTCCGGGGACCGCCCCTCCGCCGCTCTTCTCCGTAGTGCGCTGCTCGAAGGTCTTCTGTGCCGCTTTGTCCGTGTCCGATATCTCGTAGGAGACGTCGAGCCAGCGGTAGTCGTACCCCTTGAGCGCATTCCAGGAGCAGGTGCGGCGGACCGACTTGTCGGTCGACGCGATCTCCTTGCCCGCGGTCTTGGTGCCGGGGACCAGGGAGGTCACCGTCTTCTCCGGCACGGCGCCGCACGGTGCCGGGGCCGAGGCGTACGTCTTGGTGGCCGCCGTTGTCGAGGGTGCGGTGGGGCTCTGGGTCTGTGTCTTTTGTGTCGGCTTGTGCTGGGCGGTCGGTGCCGGGGCGAACGGACCCGACGTCAGGGCCCAGCCGGCCGAGGCGAGTACGGCGACCGGCAGCAGACGTGCGGTGAGGGCGAGCGGCAGAGGCAGCGAAGACACGGCGCACTTCTCGTGGGGGATGGTGCGGAGAGAGTCCGCACTGCGGACGGGACGCCAGTGTCACACGAGTATCTGTGGGGCGGAAGGGCCAACTCGCTCCGTACCTGTGCGGTCACAGTGGCTCCCTGTTGACGGGCTGTGGGCTGCCCCGCCGTCACGGGCCGCACCGCGGCCCGGAGCCGGACGCCGTGATCCGTCTCCAGTGCGTACGCGATGTTCGTGACGAACGCGAGGTCACCGCGCTTGCCGGGGGCGGCCTCACCGGCGAGGAGATCGCCGCGCACCGGGGGCATCAGCCCCTTCACGGCCGAGACCCGCATCAGCCGCGCGACGACGAACGCGACGACGAAGCCGGGCGCGCCTGTGGCCGGGCCCAACTGGTGCTGTTCTCCCGCGAGTCGGGCCTGGTGGCGGCGCGGGGCGAGCGGAGTGACGCCTTGTGCCGAGACCGCGTGCCATCATCGGCGCGTGATCGCGATACGCCCGAAGCCGGCCCGCTGCGCCGCTCTCGCCTGTCTGTTGGCGCTGGCCGCGAGCGGGTGCGGACTCTCCGCCGAACTGGACCGCGAGCGCAACCCCGAACGCAGGCCCACCCCATCGCCGACGCGGGCCGCCCCGTCGCCGACCCGGGCCGCCCCGCCGCCCGCGTCCGCGACCCCCGGGCCCTCACCCGTCGTACCGGTCCAGCAGGAACGCGGCTGCCCGCCCTCCGGTCTGCGCTTCGACTCCGGCCCCGTCGACGCGGCCATGGGACTGCGCGCCATGACGCTCACCCTGACCAACTGCGGCAAGCGGTCCTACGAGGTGAACGGCTACCCGTCCGTGCGCGTCCTCGACGAGAGGGGCACCCCGCTCACGGGCGTGCGCACCGTCGAGGGGACGGACAAGGTGTTCATGGCGCCGCAGGACCCCGGCCCCGAGCCGCTGACGCTCGCGCCGGGCGAGACCGCGCGGGCAGGTCTCTACTGGCGGATGGGAGCCGAGGACGGCACGTACCTCCGGGTCGCGCCGAAGACGGGGCGGGACGCCATGAACGTACGTCCTCAAGAGCCGCTCGACATCGGCCCGGAGAACACGCTCGGGACGACGGCGTGGGCACCTGCCTCCTAGGCCCTGCCGGCGGACGCTCCAGGGGCGTCACCGGTGTTCCGGTGACGCCCCTGGGCCCGTCGCTCTTGCCTGAGGGCACGCATCCCTCGTGGTCCGGTTCAGGCAGTGGCCAGCGCGCACTGGCCGCGGTCGGCCTTCATCGGGCCGGCGGCGGTCGGCCGCACGTCGAAGTCGAACATGGCGGTGGGTACGTACAGCGAGCAGCAGGCGTTGGGGATGTCGACGATGCCGCTGATGCGTCCCTCTATGGGGGAGGAGCCGAGCAGCAGGTAGGCCTGCTCTCCGCTGTAGCCGAACTTCTTGAAGTACTCGACGGCGTTGAGGCAGGCCCGGCGGTAGGCCAGCGTCGCGTCCAGGTAGTAGTTCGTGTCCGTGTCGTGGTCGACGGAGATCCCGATGAAGGTGAGGAACTCCGTGTACCTCGGCTCGACGTTGCCCGGAATGAACACGGGGTTGGTGGAGATGCCGTACGTCTCCATGCCGCCCTTGATCAGGTCGACGTGGAAGTCGATGAAGCCGCCCATCTCGATGGCGCCGCAGAAGGTGATCTCTCCGTCGCCCTGGCTGAAGTGCAGGTCGCCGCCTGAGAGCTTCGCGTCCTGGACGTGTACGGGGTAGAAGACCCTCGATCCCCGGGTGAAGTTCTTGATGTCGTGGTTGCCTCCGTTCTCGCGGGCCGGCACCGTGCGTGCGCCTTCTTCGCCGATGCGCCGTGCGAGGTCTCCGGTGGCCGTGCCGGCGAGTGCGTTGGTGGCGTCCGGCGGTACGGCGAGCGGGGGGACCCGGTTCGGGTCGGTGTCGATCAGCGCCTGCTCGCGGGTGTTCCAGCGGGCGAGCATCTCGGCGGACGGAGCGGTTCCGAACAACCCGGGGTGGGTGATTCCGGTGAAGCGGATCCCGGGAAGGTGGCGGGAGACGGCCTGCTGTCCGTGGAAGTCCCATACGGCCTTGTAGGCGTCCGGGAAGTAGTCGGTCAGGAAGCCTCCGCCGTTGGCCTTGGCGAAGATGCCGGTATAGCCCCAGCCCTGTCCTGCCGCGTCCCCGGTCTGCTGCGGAACGGGGCCGAGGTCGAGGATGTCGACGACGAGCAGGTCGCCGGGTTCGGCGCCCTCCACGCCTATCGGGCCGCTGAGCATGTGAGGGATGGTCAGGTCGATGTCGCGTACGTCGTTGGCGGTGTCGTTGTTGCCGACCTGGCAGTCGGTCCAGTCGCGGCACTCCATGCGGAACTCCGCTCCTGGCTTCACCATGGCGACGGTGGGGACGTCCGGGTGCCACCTGTTGTGGCCGGGCACGGCCTGGTCACGCATCGACTTGCTGTGGTCCACACTGAAGAGAATTTCAGGCATGAGAACTCCTCGTTTCTGATCCGGTCACGTTGGTGCGCCCACACCTCCGGTCCGCGGGGCGGCTGAGGTCGGCCGGGGCGTTCTATGGGTGCGCGGCCACAGCCCCACGAACACCACCACGCCGAAGACCGCCAGTGCGATGGCGGTCTCGGTGGGGTGCTTCCAGTAGCCGGAGAGCAGCAGCCCCGCGGGAATCGCACCCGTGACCCAGCCTTCGATCGCCGTGACCCAACCGGTATAGATCTTGAGGTCGTCCTTCTTGAGACCGAGCAGCAGGAAGAACAGGAACCACAGGTAGGCCCAGTAGAGCCAGATGACCCCGAAGGGGTAGTCCTTGAAGAGCCGGAAATTGACGAACGAGTATCCCAGGGCGGCAACTGCCACGAACAGCGAGTAGTAGCCGACGCCGGTGCTGTCGAGACCGGTGAGCAGGCCGATACCTACATAGAGGTAGGTGAACCCGAAGAGGTAGATGCCTGATGCCGCCAGGATCTTCATGGGGTCGCCGTTGGCGGTGAAGATGAGGTAAGTCGGCGTCAGTACCTGTAGTGCGCCTATGAAAAGGTTGAACACCGCTGCTGCTTTGGCATCAACCTTCCCGAGCAGCAGCAGTCCGTTCATGAAGAGCACCGCACCGACAAAGAGCAGTCCCACGTTTCCCACGGGGACGCACCTCCTAAGTCCGCGTGGGGGGCGGAATCGCGTCGTGCCCGGACTGCCGGTGAGCTGCCGGGGATGCGGCTCGACTCCCGGCCCGCGTTGCGTGATTCCGTATTCCGCACAGCGCTGCGGGAACGACGTCGTGTTCCGATGCCGAAACCCGCATGAGACGTTCTGCCTTGTCGACCACCGCCCTCAGAGACGCGGAAGCCGCGAGAGCGCGGGGTGCGGGTGCCGTGGCACCCTTCTGCGTGGCGGCACTTGGGAGACTACTGCCGGGGCCTCACGCGCCTGCTCCTCCCGGACGTGGAGGGCGGCGACCGCGTGCGAGGTCAGCGAGAGACCGGGCGAGGAATACACACGTCTCGCAGCGCCTGCGCAAACAGGGCAACCGTAAGCCCGGGGCGCCGTCCCGATTTCCAACTTCACATCGAAGGCCCCGCAGCGGCTGCATAGATATTCATAGGTTGCCATCAGCAGCCTCCGGATTTCGGTGGACGCTGGCCAACCCGATCGCGTGCGGCGTGTCCGGAGAGGCGTACGCCACATAATGTTTCCTACGTTCAAGGAGACGTCTCGTGAATCCACGTGTCAAGTCCCCGACGGCTGGTCCTGCCCTTCCCGGAGCGATTCGATTCCCGGAGCGATTCGATTCTCAGAACGATTCGACGGCGAGCCCCGCCGCTGCCGCCAGAAGACCCGCCGTGAGGCTCGAAGCGCCGTACAGCAGGGACTTTCTGACCTGTCCCTTCTCGCGCAGGTGGACCAACTCGTAACTGAATGTGGAGAACGTTGTATAGGCGCCGCAGAATCCGACGCCGGCAATGGGCACGAACTGCTCCGGCAGTCCGTGCCGCGCGCCGAGGCCCACCAGAAGCCCCAGCACGAACGAACCGGTGACGTTGATCAGCCATGTGCCGAGCGGGAACAGGCCCGGGCTTCGGTACTGCACGTACTGGTCGAGCATGTAGCGCGCGACCGCCCCGACCGCGGCCGCGGCACCGACGGCGAGCAGGGTGACGATCACCGGACCCACCAGCCGTACCGGCGGGCGCGGCCGTGCCGCGCGGCCAGCCGTACCCGCCGGGCCAGGGCCATCCTGCCGATGGCCAGGCCCAGACCGGTGGCGGCCAGGCCGGCGAACAGACTGCCGAACACGTTGAAGGCCGCGACTGCGTAGTGGCCGTGACCCAGAAGGCGATCGGTGTCGACCATCCACGTCGAGAAAGTGGTGAAGGAGCCGAGAAACCCGACGGCGGCGAACGGTCGCACGTACCGGGTCGGCGGCCAGATCTCGAGTACGTACACGAGCAGCAGCGCCAGTAGGAACGCACCGGACACGTTGACGGCAAACGTCGTCACCGGAAACGTCCCCCGAGGTGTGGGAAACGTCAGTCCCAGGGCGTAGCGGGCCGACCCGCCCAGAACGCCGCCGAGCGCGACCGCCGCCAGGACGCCCTTGCGCAGACGTGAGCGGAACGGCGCGCGTGACGGTGCGGGCTCGCCTCCCGGCCCGGGCTCGAATCCCGGCCCGGGCTCGCCTCGCGGCGTGGGCTCGCCACCCAGTTCGGGTTCGGCGCCGGGGATGTGCGTGGGCTCTCGGGATTCCCGCTCGGGCCCGGATTCGTCCGCCCGCATCAGAAGCCTCCGTACAGAACACGGATCGGTACACGCTGTCGCCCGAACTCCTGCCGCAGGCCTGATCGAATATCCGCATCCTTATCCACTGGCCCACTTCCATAATATCCGTGGGGATTGCAGCGCCGACGCATGCTCAACTAAAATTCAAGATCATCGGTACTCGACCGGTTCAGCCGGAGCGGCGGCCCCACCGATGGAGGACGGCCATGGCAAAGATCCTTGCGGTGCTCTATCCCGACCCCGTGGGCGGTTATCCTCCCGACTACGCCCGCGATGAGATTCCGGCCATCACCGGATATCCGGGCGGTCAGACAACGCCGACCCCACAAACCATAGATTTCACCCCGGGGCAGCTCCTCGGCAGCGTCTCCGGAGAACTGGGACTACGCCGGTTCCTGGAGGACCGAGGCGACACCTATGTCGTCACCAGCGACAAGGAAGCGCCGGACTCCACTCTGGACCGCGAGCTGCCCGACGCGGACGTGGTCATCTCGCAGCCCTTCTGGCCCGCTTATCTGACCGCCGAGCGGATCGCCTCCGCGCCCCGGCTCAAACTCGCGATCACGGCGGGGATCGGGTCGGACCACGTCGACCTGCCGAGCGCCATCGCCCACGGCATGACGGTGGCGGAGGTGACCTTCAGCAACAGCATCAGCGTGTCCGAGCACGCCGTCATGCAGATCCTCACTCTGGTCCACAACTACATGCCGGCCCACGACTGGGTGACCGCCAAGAAGGGCTGGAACATCGCCGACAGCGTCTCGCGCGCCTACGACCTCGAAGGCATGGACGTCGGCGTCCTCGGCTCCGGCCGGATCGGCCAGGCGGTACTGCGCCGCCTGGCGCCGTTCGACGTAAGGCTGCACTACAGCGACGTGCACCGGCTGCCCAAGGAGGTCGAAGAGGAACTGGAGCTGACCTGGCATCCCGACGCTCGTTCGCTGGCCTCCTCGGTCGACGTGCTGTCGATCCACACCCCGCTGCATCCGCAGACGCAGAACCTCTTCGACGACGACCTGATCGGGGCCATGAAGCGCGGTTCGTACATCGTCAACACCGCACGCGCGCTCATCGTCGACCGGGATGCCGTGGTGCGGGCCCTCAACAGCGGCCAACTGGCCGGATACGCCGGTGACGTCTGGTATCCGCAGCCGCCACCGCCCGACCATCCGTGGCGCACCATGCCGTACGAGGCGATGACGCCGCACGTGTCCGGTTCGACCCTCTCGGCGCAGGCCCGCTACGCCGCCGGTACCCGGGAGATCCTGGAGTGCTGGTTCGACGGGCGCCCCATCCGTCCGGAGTACCTGATCGTCGACGGTGGTGGGCTAGCCGGAACGGGAGCGCGCTCCTACACGGTCACCGGATAACGCATATTGAGCCGGAACGGCGGCTCAATAACAGAGGGCGGACAAGAAATCAGCAGAAGATCCATTGGAAGACGCGGCTGAAGATCCACCACGTGAGTGAGCAATGGACCTTCTGCTGGTCATGCCTGTTGCGGGCCCATGTCTTCTGTGAGCCGACTCACCCGGAATCTGCTGGCGGGGCGCGACGGAGACCCTTAGCTTGCTGAATAGACAGTTTTTCTATGCGGAGGCACCGGCGCCGCGCATACTGTTTCGCAAGGTAATCAAGGCGAACGCTGGAAAGGTGGATCAGTGAGCAGCATGGACGCCGTGTGGGTACGGGGCGTGAACGGCATTCAGTTGCATCACGTGACCGACCTTCAGGATGCCGGCCGTTTTTTGGGCAACGCGGCGATGGCACTGCGGGCCGCACACGTAAGGACCGGCGCCGACCGGTACTCCAGCATTGCCACCGAGCTGAAGAGCCTGGTGCAGCGAGTGCGGGAACTGGAGGACGAGGCGCGGTCGAGCATGCACGACCTGCACTCCACCGACCCCGAGCGGTTCGCCCGCTGCCGGGACGGTCACGAGCCGTGGCCCGGTGAGATCCCGGCGGGATTCATCCCGCGCCACACCTGCAAGGACGAGTGCCTCTACCACGATCGCGACGTCCTCGACGCCATCACGCAGTGCACCTGCGGCCGGCCGCCGTGCCGGGCCTGCGAGATCGGCGGGAAGCTCTGAGAAGCCCGAGCGGGTACTGAGAGAACTCCCCGGTCCCCGCAGGCTCCGTCCGCACTCGCTGACGTTGAACGGCCGATCAGCCGAGGCACACCAGGAGCAGGCAGATCTGCGAAGGTGAAGTCGTTGTGGGCGCGGGGCTCGCCTGCGGTGCTCCCGGGGCCGTGTCATCGGCGCCGGCAGACGCGGACGTTTCCTTCGCCGCCGTACCGGTGCCGTCGGGCACCGTTCCGACGGTGGACGGGGAGGCGGTCCGAGGCTGCGGGGCCGCCGCCCTCGCCGTCGGAGGGGGAGAGGCGGCGGCGAACGGCTGAGCGCTCGGCGGTGTGACGCGGGGCGGGGCGGCGGCGGACCGCCGGCGCGGAAGGTCGGTCGTGGGCGACTGCGCGGGGGGAGTGTGCGAAGACAGGCGAGTTCCGGGTTGTGTCGACGAGGGGTGGGGCTGCTCAGCCACCTGTTCGTCCGCGGTGCCCATGGTCGCGACCTCCGGCGCGGTGGACGCCTGTGCCCGGTCGGCGGAGTGCCGGTCCATCGCGGCGACGGTCAGGCCGCCTCCGACGAGTGCGACGGCAGTCGCGACCACGGCCCGGCGCTGGTTCTTCTTCCAGCGGGCCAGCTGGCGACGCCGCGCCGCCCGCCCTTGCGGTGCGGGTGCGGGCATCGTGCCCTCGAGGTCGCCGTACGGGTCGGTCTCCGGGGCCTCCTCCAGGCCGGCTTCGACCGCTGCCTCGTCACGAAGACGGCCGTCGTGCCACGTGTCCGAGGCCGGGTACTCCCACGGCACCGACTCGCTCACCGTCGTGCCCGTCGTCGCCGTGCCGGCCCAGCTCGGGACGACGCCACCGTCGACGGTGGCCGGTGCGATGTCCGGAGCGTAGGCACCGCACCCGGGACACACCAGGGCGCCATTGAGATGCCGGCGACACGAGGAGCAGTAGTCCATTTGCGGTCTTCCTGAGTTGACATGCCGTCGCCCCGCCGGGGCCTGGTCACGTTCGCACGTGGAATCGAGCAGCCAGCAACGCTAACGAGGCTTTCGAAAGCCTGAGTGCAGTCTGTGTGGCGCTTTTGTGCGGATTCTCCGGGCCTCTCGCGTGGGTGCCGTACGCGTCCGTGAGCAGGGGGTCTGAAGCGTGCCCGCGTGGGCTTCGGTGCCGTGATTGGATCTCTCGCGTGTGACTCGAACTCCCCAGATTCCCCCCAGGGCCGATCCTGAGCGCCGACCGATCTGGCCGATGAGCGGAAACAGCGAGGTGAGAGGCCGTATGTTCACGACCCGCCCCACCCTCCAGGGCACCTTCGGCATGGTGTCCTCCACGCACTGGCTCGCCTCCCAGTCGGCGATGGCCGTCCTGGAGGAGGGCGGCAACGCCTACGACGCCGCCGTCGCCGCCGGTTTCGTCCTGCATGTCGTCGAGCCGCACCTCAACGGGCCCGGGGGAGAGGTGCCGATCATCCTCGCCCCGGCGGGCGGTGAGGTGCGGGTGCTGTGCGGGCAGGGAGTCGCGCCGGCCGGAGCCACGATCGAGCACTACAAGGGACTCGGTCTGGATCTCGTACCCGGTACGGGGCCGCTCGCGGCCGCCGTTCCGGGTGCGTTCGACGCCTGGATGCTCCTCCTGCGCGACTACGGAACGAAGTCCCTCGCGGACGTCCTCAAGTACGCCATCGGATACGCGCAGGACGGGCACGCGCCCGTGGAGCGCGTCGGGGAGACCGTCGAGACGGTGCGCGAGCTGTTCGAGACGGAGTGGGTCTCGTCGGCCGAGGTGTATCTGCCCGGCGGAAAGGCGCCACGGCCGGGTGAACTGTTCCGCAACCCGGCGCTCGCCGCGACCTGGAAACGGCTGATCGCCGAGGTGTCGGGCACCGGAGACCGGGTGGCCCAGATCGAGAGGGCACGGGAGGTGTGGCGTGGCGGGTTCATCGCCGAGGCGCTCGTACGCCAGTCCGGGCGGCCCACCCTGGACACCAGCGGCGAGCGGCACACCGGCACGCTGACGGCCGCCGATCTCGCCTCCTGGGCCGCGACCTACGAGGCTCCGGCGACGTACGACTGGCAGGGCTGGACGCTGTGCAAGGCCGGCCCCTGGAGCCAGGGCCCGGTCCTCCTCCAGCAGCTCGCGCTGCTCCCGCCCGAGCTGCCGCGCTATGGGTCCGCCGACTACGTCCACCTCCTCATCGAGGGCTGCAAGCTCGCCATGGCCGACCGTGAGGCCTGGTACGGCGACGCGGCCGAGGTGCCGCTGGCCGAGCTGCTGTCGGACGCGTACAACGCCGAGCGGCGGGTGCTCGTCGGCCACAAGGCCTCGTACGAGCTGCGCCCCGGCAGCCCGGGCGGGCGGACCCCGCGGATGAGCGGGCACGCACGCGTGGTGGCCGCCGACGAACCCGAGCCCGCGTTCGGTCCCCCGGGAGCGGGCGAGCCCACCGTCGCCAAGAGCCCGCTGTCCCCGGTGCCCGGGGAACCGGACATCGCGGCGGACGGGGGCACCCGGGGCGACACCTGCCACCTCGACGTCGTCGACAGGTGGGGCAACATGATCGCGGCCACGCCCAGCGGCGGCTGGCTCCAGTCCAACCCGGTCGTGCCCGAACTCGGCTTTCCGCTCGGTACCCGGCTCCAGATGGCCTGGCTGGACGAGGGCCTGCCGAACTCCCTCACCCCGGGCCGCCGCCCCCGCACCACCCTCACGCCCTCGCTGGCGTTGCGGGACCAAGTCCCCGTGCTCGCGTTCGGCACGCCCGGCGGCGACCAGCAGGACCAGTGGCAGACCCACTTCTTCCTGGCCGTCGTCCTGCGCTCCGGGGTCCGGGGCGGCCTCGACCTCCAGGGCGCCATCGACGCCCCGAACTGGCACAACGACAGCTTCCCCGGCTCCTTCTACCCGCGCGGGACGCGCCCCGGCAGTGTGACCGTCGAGTCCCGTACGGACCCCGGGGTCGTCGAGGAGCTGCGGCGGCGCGGCCACGACGTCCTGGTCGGCGAGGCCTGGTCCGAGGGGCGGCTGTGCGCGGTCGCCCGGGACCCGGAGACCGGTGTCCTGTCGGCGGCGGCGAACCCGCGGGGGATGCAGGGGTACGCGGTCGGGCGCTGATCTCCGAACCGGGTATTCATGCCGATTCCACCCGTAGTACACCGGACGGGTGGGGATTGTCAGTGGCGCGTGCTGTCATGGAGTCATGATCGGAGACACCGAAACCATCGAAGAGTTTCTCGCCCACCGCACGTCAGACGTCGAAGAGGCGGTCCGCCAGGCGGCCGCGACCGAGATCATGCCGCGCTTCCGGCAGCTCGCCGCGCACGAGATCGACCAGAAGAGCGGCCCGCACGACCTGGTCACGGACGCCGACCGCAAGGCCGAGGCGTACCTCACCGAGGTGCTCGCCAAGCTCCTGCCCGGCTCGGTCGTGGTCGGCGAGGAGGCGGTGCACGCCAACCCCGTGACATACGAGGCGATTCAGGGCGAGGCGCCGGTCTGGATCGTCGACCCGGTCGACGGCACCCGCCAGTTCGTGCACGGTGACCCGGGCTTCTGCACACTGGTCGCGCTGGCGCAGGGCGGCGTCGTCCACGCGTCGTGGACCTACGCCCCGGCCCTCGACCAGTTGGCCACGGCGATACGGGGCCGCGGGGCCCACCTCGACGGCGAACCGCTGCGCTCGGGCGCGCCCGATCCGGGCCGTGACCTCGAAGTGGCCACGTCCCACCCGGACTACACCACGGAAGAACAGAAGCGCGCACTCCTCGCCCTGCGCACCGAGGGCGTCCTCCCGCGCCCGTGCGGCTCGGCGGGGCTCGAGTATCTCGCCGTCGCCCGGGGCGAGTTGGACGCGACGGCGTTCTCCTGGGAGGCGGCCTGGGATCACGCGGCCGGCCTGCTGCTGGTCGAGGAGGCGGGCGGCGCCCATCTGACCCGCGCGGGCGAGCCGTTCCGGATAACCGGCGGCAACGCGCTCCCGTTCACGGCGGCGCGGGACGAGGCGACGGCCCGCCGGGTGGTGGGGCTGCTGTCGGCCGGCGGCTGAGCCGTGAGACGCGCGGTCGGCGGGCCCCTCCAGGCAGCCTCCTCCGGCACCCGGAAACGGAACCTGTGCGTCACCGGGCAAGGGCCCCCCGCGCCCCGGCGCTGTCGGTCCAGCGGCATATCCTGATCCCCAGTGGCCGATCGGCTGACGAAGGAGTCCGAAGGTGCCGTCGATGCTCGATGTGGTCGTGGTGGGTGCGGGACCGAACGGACTGACGGCTGCCGTGGAGCTGGCGCGCCGCGGCTTCTCCGTGGCCGTCTTCGAGGCCCGCGACACCGTGGGCGGCGGGGCGCGCACCCAAGAGCTGACCCTGCCCGGTTTCCGCCACGACCCGTGCTCCGCCGCACACCCGCTGGGGATCAACTCGCCCGCGTTCAGGGCGATGCCGCTGGAGCGGTACGGACTTCAGTGGCTGCACGCCGAGCGGCCCATGGCGCACCCGTTCACCGACGGCACGGCAGCGGTCCTGTCCCGGTCCGTGGCCGAGACGGCCGCCTCCTTCGGGCCGCGTGACGCGGGCACGTACCGCAGGCTGGTGGAGCCCTTCCTCAGCCGCTGGGACACCCTGGCGCAGGACTTCATGTCGCTCCCCCTCACCGCGCTGCCCCGCGACCCGGTCACCCTCGCCCGCTTCGGCCTCGTCGGGCTGCCCCCCTCGACCTGGCTGACCCGCCGCTTTCGCGACGAGCGCGCGAAGGCGCTGTTCGCCGGGCTCGTGGCGCATGTCATCGCCCCGCTCGACGGCATCGCCACCGGAGCCGTCGGCCTCGTCTTCGCCCTGGCCGCACACGCCCGCGGCTGGCCCGTCGCCCGCGGCGGCTCCCAGTCCATCTCCGACGCGCTCACCGCGTACCTCAAGGACCTCGGCGGCACCGTCCACACGGACTACGAGGTCAAGCGCCTCGACGACCTGCCGCCCGCGCGGGCCTACGTCTTCGACACCTCGCCCACCGCGCTGGCCCGGATCGCCGGCTTCGGCAGGTACTACGAGGGATACCGGTACGGGGCAAGCGTATTCAAGATCGACTACGCGCTGGACGGCCCCGTGCCGTGGACGGCGAAGGAGGCGCGCACCGCCGGCACCGTGCAGATCGGCGCGAGCAGCGCGGAGATCGGCACCGCCCTGCGCGCCGCCTCGCGCGAGGGCCGGGCTCCCGACCCGCCCTTCCTGATCACCGTGCAGCCCAGCGTCGTCGACCCCTCGCGGGCGCCGGACGGAAAGCAGGTCTTCTGGGCGTACGGCCACGTTCCGAACGGGTGGACGGGCGACCTCACGGATGCCATGGAGCGCCAGCTGGAGCGGTTCGCGCCCGGCTTCCGTGACCGTGTCCTCGCCCGCGCCACGGCCGGCCCGCCCGAACTCGCCGCCCACAACGCCAACTACGTCGGCGGTGACATCGCCTGCGGCGCCGCATCCGGACTCCAGCTCCTGCTGCGCCCTAGGCTCTCCCTCTTCCCGTACAGCACCCCCCACCCGGCCGTCTTCATCTGCTCCTCGGCCACCCCGCCGGGACCCGGCGTGCACGGTATGTCGGGCCACAACGCGGCCAAGGCCGTCTGGAGGAGACTGCGCAGTTCATGACGGCGGGCGTGCTTGCTCCGGAGCGGGTACGGCGCCCGTCCACGGCCCGCGACCAGGTCGGCTCGATGGCAACAGGCGTGGTGCGGCGGCCGGGGCGCGGGGCTCCGCCGCCGCGGAGCAGACAGCGGCCTCCGGACCACTCGCGTCCGAACGGGCCGCCGCCGCGAGCGTCAGTCCTTCTTGCCGCGCCCTGTCAGCGCGTCGCGCAGCCGGTCGACGAGGGCCCGGGGCTCAGCCCGAGGCCTGGGCCGGGACGGAAGCCGGCTTCATCGGCGGTTCGCCGAACTCGCTGCCACCGCGGCCGACGAACCCGCCGGCGGTACGGGATCGGGGCCCGGTGGCGCCGGCGGTGCCGGTGGCACGGGATCGGGCCCGGGGGCGGGCACGGGGCCCGGCGCCGGGCCGGGCTGCGGGTCCGTCGGTCCCGGCGCGGGGGTGGGCCGGGGCGGTGTCGGGTCGGTCGGTGGAGTACGCATCGGCCCCTCCGTCGATGGGTGCTGATGGCACGGTTTCTCCTTGCCGGCCGACGGGTTGGTGCCCCTGGGTGTCGATTGCCGGGGGCGCGCGGCTGGGCGCGGACCGATCGAGTCCCCTTCGGCTGTTCCTTCACACCCGGTGTGGGCGCGGGCGGGCGTGGAACTCGGAGCGCATGACCCTTCAGGCACGCACACAGACGTCGTACTGGCTCGAGACCGCGCCGCCCGGTGCCCCCGCGCCCGTACCGGCCGGTGACACGACGGTCGATGTCGCCGTGGTCGGTGCGGGCATCGCCGGACTGAGTGCCGCGTGGGAGCTGACCCGACGGGGACGCAGCGTCGCGGTGCTGGAGGCCGGGCGGATCGCCGCCGGGGTCACCGGTCACACCACGGCCAAGCTCACCGCGCTGCACACCCTTGTCTACGACCGGCTCCGCCGTACCCGCGGGACGGACGCCGCGCGGCTGTACGCGCGCTCCCAGACGGACGCGATCCGGCGCGCCGCCGAGATCGTGGACGAACTCGGCATCGACTGCGAGTGGGAGGAGGCGGCGGCGTACACCTACGTCAGGGACGGCGCCCGCGCGGACGAGGTACGCGCGGAGGCCGCGGCGGCCCGCGAGGCCGGGCTGCCCGCCGAGTACGTGACGGAGACGGAGCTGCCGTTCCCGGTCGCCGGCGCGGTCCGGGTCACGGGCCAGGCCCAGTTCCATCCGCGCAAGTACCTGCTGGCGCTGGCCGACGAGATCCGCCGGCGCGGAGGACTGATGCACGAGCGGACCCGGGTCGTGGACCTCACCGAGGGGGAGCCCTGCGTCCTCACGACGGAGAACGGCGCCAGGATCACCGCCGACGCCGTCGTGGTCGCCACGCACTACCCGGTCTTCGACCGTGCGCTGCTGTTCACCCGGCTCTCACCCCGCCGCGAACTGGTCGTGGCCGCGCCCATCGCCGAGGAGAGGGCCCCGCGGGGTATGTACATCACCCCGGAGGAGAACACGCGTTCCATGCGCACGGCGCCGTACGGTGAGGGAAAACGGCTGCTCATCGTGACCGGCGAGCACTTCACGCCGGGTGCGGGCGACGACGTCGAGGAGCGGTTCGAGCGCCTTGCCGAGTGGGCCGCCCGGCACTTCGGCGACCTCACGTTCACGCACCGGTGGGCCACGCAGGACAACGACTCCACCGACTCCGTGCCGCTGGTCGGGCCACTCCACCCCGGCAGCCGCCACACCTACGTGGCCACCGGCTTCGGCGGCTGGGGGCTGAGCGGCGGCATCATGGCGGGCGGCCTGCTGGGCGAGCTGATCACCGGTGGGACGGCTCCATGGCGTGATCTGTACGATCCGGGGCGCGTGGCCTCCGTCGTGCGGGAAGGCACGGAGTTCCTCAAGCACCAGGCCCAGGTGGCAGGGCACTTCGTGGGCGACCGGCTGCCCCCGCTGTCCGGCCCGTCGGTGACCGGCATCGCCCCGGGGGACGGCGCCGTCGTGCACGCGGGCGGAGAGCGCTGCGCGGTGTACCGCGACGACGACGGACAGGTGCACGCCGTCTCCGCGCGCTGCACGCACCTGGGCTGCCTCGTGGCCTTCAACCGAGCCGAACGGGCCTGGGAATGCCCCTGCCACGGCTCCCGCTTCGCCCCCGACGGCCAGATCCTCCAGGGCCCCGCCGTACGGCCCCTGGAGCAGCGCGACATCTGACCGGACGCGGTCCCGGGGCCGTACGCGCGCGCGACGGCCGCCACGCCGCCGCGCTGCGGCCACCGCCCGCGGCGAGGGCGGCCGGGCGGATGAGGGCCGGCCACGGCCCTGGCCGGCCTCCACGGGCCGCGGCCGCCGCGCGAGTCCGCGTGCCGACCGCAAGGCGCGCCGTCCGGGGCCAGGCCACGCCACGTACATGTCGGAATCCCGCCAGCCCCGCCCCCGGCGGTGGTCGATGCTTGAGGCATGCGGAACGGGATGCACATCGACAGTGAGCGCTGCGTGCGCGCCGTCCGGTCCAAGGACGCGCGGTTCGACGGGTGGTTCTTCACGGCGGTCCTGACCACGAGGATCTACTGCCGTCCGAGCTGCCCGGTGGTGCCGCCGAAGCCGGCGAACATGACGTTCTACCCGAGCGCGGCGGCCTGCCAGCAGGCCGGTTTCCGGGCCTGCAAACGCTGCCGCCCGGACACCAGCCCCGGCTCGCCCGAGTGGAACCAGCGCGCCGACCTCGTCGCCCGCGCCATGCGCCTGATCGGCGACGGCGTGGTGGACCGCGAGGGCGTGCCCGGCCTCGCCACCCGGCTCGGCTACAGCACCCGCCAGATCGAACGCCAGCTCCTCGCCGAACTCGGCGCGGGCCCGCTCGCGCTCGCCCGGGCCCAGCGCGCCCAGACCGCCCGCCTGCTCATCGAGACGACCAGCCTCCCCATGGCGGAGATCGCCTTCGCGGCGGGCTTCTCCTCGATCCGCACCTTCAACGACACCGTGCGCGAGGTCTTCGCCCTCTCCCCGAGCGAGCTGCGCGGCAGGCTCCCGAAGAAGACGGTCGTGTCCCCCGGCGCTCTCACGCTCCGCCTCCCCTTCCGCGCCCCGCTCAACCCCGACAACCTCTTCGGCCACCTCGCGGCGACCGCCGTACCCGGAGTGGAGGAATGGCGGGACGGCGCGTACCGGCGCACCCTGCGCCTGCCGTACGGGCACGGGATCGTCGCCCTGACCCCCGCCGCCGACCACATAGGGTGCCGCCTCTCCCTCAGCGACCTGCGCGACCTGCCCGTCGCCATCAGCCGCTGCCGCCGCATGCTCGACCTGGACGCCGACCCGGTCGCCATCGACGACCAGTTGCGCGCCGACCCGCTGCTCGCCCCGCTCGTCGACAAGGCGCCGGGGCGGCGGGTGCCGCGTACCGTCGACGAGGCCGAGTTCGCGGTACGGGCCGTGCTGGGCCAGCAGGTGTCCACGGCCGCGGCCCGTACCCACGCGGCCCGCCTGGTCACCGCGCACGGCGAAGCGGTGACCGACCCCGAGGGGGGCCTCACCCACCTCTTCCCGGCCCCCGAGGCGCTGGCCGCCGTCGCCCCCGAGTCGCTCGCGATGCCCCGTACCCGCCGCACCACCTTCACCACGCTGGTCCGCCAACTGGCCGAGGGCGGACTTCATCTGGGCGTGGAGAGCGACTGGGAGGAGACCCGCGCCCGGCTCCTGTCCCTCCCCGGCTTCGGCCCCTGGACCGCGGACGTCATCGCGATGCGCGCCCTCGGCGACCCCGACGCGTTCCTGCCCACCGACCTCGGAATCCGGCGCGCGGCCGAGGAGTTGGGCCTGCCGTCCACACCGGCCGCGCTCACCGCACGCGCGGCGGCCTGGCGGCCGTGGCGGGCGTACGCGGTCCAGTACCTGTGGGCGACGGACAGCCACCCGATCAACTTCCTGCCGGTGTGAGGACATCCAGTGAAACAGCACATGCTCGTCGACAGCCCGTACGGCCCCCTCACCCTCGTCGCGGCGGACGGCGTCCTGTGCGGCCTCTACATGGTCGCCCAGCGCCACCGCCCCTCAGAGGAGACATTCGGGGCACGCGACGACACGCCGTTCGGCGAGACGGTCGACCAGCTGACCGCCTATTTCGCGGGCGAGTTGACGGAGTTCGACCTGCCGCTCCGCCTGGACGGCACGCCGTTCCAGCGCACCGTGTGGGAGCAACTGCGCCGCATCCCCTACGGCGAGACCCGCTCGTACGGCGAACTCGCCGGCGCCCTCGGCAATCCGAAGGCATCGCGCGCGGTGGGTCTGGCCAACGGCAAGAACCCGCTCGGCATCATCGTCCCCTGTCACCGTGTGGTGGGCGCCGACGGCAGCCTCACGGGCTACGGAGGCGGCCTGGAGCGCAAGCGGCGGCTGCTGGACTTCGAGCGGGGTGCCGCCTTGTTCTGATGCCCGCGCCACCGGAGTTCAGTGGTGGGGCCCGTCGAGCGCCTCGTCCAGGGTCGTCGCGGCCATGATGAGGGAGAGATGGGTGAAGGCCTGGGGGAAGTTGCCGAGCTGCTCCCCGCTCGGGCCGATCTCCTCGGCGAACAGGCCGACGTGGTTCGCGTACGTCTGCATCTTCTCGAAGGTGTAGCGGGCCTGGGGGAGGCGCCCCGCGCGGGCGAGAGCGTCGACGTACAGGAACGTGCACAGGCTGAACGTCCCTTCGGAGCCGCGCAGTCCGTCGGGGGAGGCCTGCGGGTCGTAGCGGTAGACGAGGCTGTCGGAGACGAGGACGCGGTCCATGGCGTCGAGGGTGTTGAGCCAGCCGGGGCTCCGGGGGGCGATGAAGCCGACCCGGGGGGCGAGCAGCAGGGAGGCGTCCAGGACGTCGCCGCCGTAATGCTGGACCAGGGCCTGCTCCTTGTCGTTCCAGCCGCGCTCCATGACCTGTTCGAGGATGGCGTCCCGGGCCTGGGTCCAGCGCACGGTGTCGGCCGGCCTGCGGAACGTGGCGGCCAGCCTCAGGCCGCGGTCGAAGGCGGCCCAGCACATCACCCGGCTGTAGGTGAAGTCCTGGCGTCCGCCCCGGGTCTCCCAGATGCCCTCGTCGGGCCGGTCCCAGGAGTCCACGAGCCAGTCCAGGGTGCCGGCCAGGGCCTTCCACCCGTGATAGCCCGTCTGTTCGCCGATCTCGCGGCCCTCGGCCAGGGCATAGAGAGCCTCGCCGTAGATGTCGAGCTGAAGCTGGTCGGAGGCGGCGTTGCCGGCCCGGACCGGGTAGGAGCCGCGGTAGCCCTCGAAGTGCTCCAGGATCTCCTCCGTCAGATGAGGGTCGCCGTCCACCCGGTACATGATCTGGAGGGGTTCGTCGTCCGGCCCTTCGCGGGCGCTCAGACGGTCGCCCAGCCAGCGCGTGAAGCGGGCCGCCTCCTCGACGAAGCCGAGGTCGAGCAGCGCCCGCACCGACAGGGAGCCGTCCCGCACCCAGGTGTACCGGTAGTCCCAGTTGCGCTCACCGCCGACCTGCTCGGGCAGTCCCATGGTGGCGGCGGCGACCGGCGCGCCCGTGGGCGCGTACGTGAGGAGCTTGAGGGTGATCGCGGAGCGGTGCACCATGTCCGTCCAGCGGCCGTGGTAGCGCGAGGTGCGCACCCACCCGTGCCAGAACGCGATGTTCTCCCAGAGCTCTTCTGTGATCCGCTCCGTGGTGGGCGGTGGCGGCGCCTCCCCGCCCGGCGCACACACGGTGAACACCGCGGCCGCCGACTCTCCGCCGTTGAGGGTGATGGCGCCGCGGACGTCCTGCTCGTCCCGTTCGAGCGGGATGGTGGACTGAAGGAACGCGGTCGTTCCCGGGGCCCGGAACGTCGCCGTGTCGGGCGTCAGGTCCAGTTCGTGGGTGGCCCGCGCGTAGTCGAACCGCGGCCGGCACACGAGGCGGAAGCGCACGGTGCCGCGCACGGAGCGTACGATCCGCACCAGGCTGTGCCGGTCGCTCGCCGTCGGGCCCGGCAGGACCGGCATGTAGTCGATGATCTCGCCGACTCCGTCGGGTGACATGAAGCGGGTCACCACGACGCCGGTGTCCGGGTAGTAGAGCTGCCTCCAGGTCCCCTCGGGGTGCTCGGGCGCGAGGAGGAAATGGCCGCCGCCGTCGTGGTCGAGCAGGGAGGCGAAGATACTGGGCGAGTCGAAACGCGGTGCCGCGAACCAGTCGATCACGCCCTGGGACGACACCAGCGCCGCGGTCTGGAGGTCCCCGACGAGCCCGTGGTCGGCGATGGGCGGGTAGCGTTCCATGCTGGCCTCCTTGGTGGTCTCCCTTTCAGGCGGCTTCAGCCGCTACCCGTCCCGTGCGGACGGCGTCGACGAGCGCCTGGTGGTCCTTCTCGTTCTGGTCGGCGTAGCGCTCGGCGAACGTCACCAGCGCCCGGTCGAAGACATCGCCGCCGCCCAGATACGCGGCGATGGCGATCCGGTCCCCCGACCTGGCGTGCGCGCGGGCCAGCGTGGCACCGCACAGCTCACCGAAGGCCCGCATGCCGGCCGGCACCATCACCTCGGGCTCGGCGATGCCCTTCCAGTCCCGCAACTGCCGTACGTAGAAGTCTCGTCGGCGGCCGTCGATGCCGTCGACCCGCTCCCAGCCGAGGAAGATGTCGCTGGTGGCCTGCATGAGCCGCTGGCCGGAGACCACGCGCTCGCCCTGCGTCCGGTAGCCGCTCGCGCCGGCGAAGGGCGCCAGCACCGACTCGTCGGCCTCCTTGGCCTGGAGGAGCAGCGGATCCTTGTCGTCCCTGCCGAGCAGGAGCACGATCCAGCAGCGGGTGCCCACGCTGCCGACCCCGACCACCTTGCGGGCCAAGTCGGCCACCCGGTACTGCTCCAGCAGAATCCGCCGGTCCGACTGAAGGGTCCGGCCGTAACGTTCGATCAGCCGGCGGATCTCCTTCTCCAGCGCGCCGCGTTCGACATCCGGAAGCAGGTCCTGGAGCGGCGTGATCAGGGGCGGATCCGCGGCGATGCGGACCTTCCCGTCGACGATGTGGGTGAGTTGGCCGAAGGCGTGGAGACTGTCCCGGGTACGTGCCTTCGCCACCGCCTGCGACCAACTGTCGCGGATCCCCGCGCTCGCCTCGTCTATGAAGTGGGCGCGCACCCACTCCTCGTCGAACTGGGCGTACCACACGGTGAGATTGCCCCATCCGGCGAAGCGCCGCATCCACTCGCGGTAGGACCGCACCGTCGACCGCACGATGCCGGCCCGCTCCTTGGCGCTGAAGCCGTTCGCCCGGCCCGCGATGACGAGACTGGTGGTCAGCCGCTTGACGTCCCACTCCCACGGGCCGGGCAGCGTCTCGTCGAAATCGTTGATGTCGAACATCATGCGGCGCTCGGGAGAGGCCAGCAGCCGGAAGTTCAGCAGGTGTGCGTCGCCGCACAGCTGCGTCCTGAACCCGGACCGGGGAGTGCCGGCGAGATCCCCCGCCATGATGGCGGCGGCCCCCCGAAAGAAGCGGAACGGCGACTCGGTCATCCTGCCGTAGCGGATCGGTACGAGCTCGGGCACCCGCGTCGCCGACTGCGCGTCGACGACGTCCACCGGGTCGGGCCGCTTCTGCGGGGGCGCGAACTCGGCGTGACTGGAGCGGGGTACGGAGGACCGGGCGGCCTTGCCGAGTGCGGCTCGCTCCCGCGGCGTGCGGTGTCGGGTCTCGTGGTCGGCCGGGTGGCCCGCCGTCACCGCAGTCGCTCCGCGAGATGGTCGCCGACCCGCAGGGCGTTGGCGATGGCGGTCAGCGAGGGATTCACCGCGCCGATGCTCGGGAAGAAGCTCGTGTCGACGACGTAGAGGTTGTCGAGGTCGTGGGCCTTGCAGTTGACGTCGAGGGCGGAGTCGGCGGGGTCGCGGCCGAAGCGGACCGTGCCCGCCTGATGCGCGGTGGCGCCGATGGGCATGCCCTTGTGCAGGTAGATGCTGTGCGACAGCAGATGGTGCTCGTGCATGCCCAAGTGGCTGAGCATGCCCTGTAGTTTGTGCCGCAGGCGCTTCAGCCCGGCGATGTTGTTCTTCTCGTCGAGCGCCAGATGGATGCCGCCGTCCCCGTCCAGGGTGACGCGGTTCTCGGCGAGGGGCAGGTCCTCTCCGCACAGCCAGAAGTCGACCGCGTGGTGGGCGAGTACCTCGAACGGCATGTCGGGGGCGACGGCCCCGGCCCAGCGGGGCGCCTCGCCGTGGATCTGCTCGGCGTCGGACTTGCCGAGCATCTGGATGCCGCCGAGAGGGTAGTCCCAGTCGTCGGATCCCAGGTACCAGTCGTGCAGCGCCAGGGTCTTCTGGAATTTGGTGTCGTTCGGTTCCTTGGACACGGCCATCAGGGCCAGGTTGTTGTGCCGCATGTAGTGCCGGCCCACCACGCCCGAGCTGTTGGCCAGGCCCTGCGGATGCCGGTCATCGGCCGAACGCAGCAGCAGGACGGCGGAGTTGACGGCGCCGCAGGCGACGACCACGATGTCGGCGCTGAACTCCACGGTGGAAGCGGCCCCGTCCCCCACCGTCGCGACGACCGAGGTGACACTCCGTCCGGTCGCGTCCGTGTCGAGGCGCCGCACATCCGCATGGGTGAGCATCTCGACGTTGGCGTGCTCCAGGGCGGGGTCGACACAGATGACCTGCGCGTCGGACTTCGCGCCGACCAGACAGGGGAAGCCGTCGACGCGGTCGCAGCGGATGCAGGCGCTGGCGTGGGTGGCCCGGCCCCGGTCGTCCTGGGTGAGGTTCACCCCGATCGGAAGGTGGAAGGGGTGCAGCCCCTGCTTCTCCAGGTCGTGGCTGAGTTGCTGGATGCGCGGCTCGTGCTGGACCGGCGGGTAGGCGTACTGGGCGCTGGTGGGACCCTCGGTCGGGTCTTCGCCGTGCCGGCCGTGGACGAGGTAGAGGTGTTCGGCCTGCGTGTAGTACGGCTCGAGTTCCTCGTAGCTCAGCGGCCAGGCGGGGGAGATGCCGTCGTGGTGGCGGAGTTCGCCGAAGTCCTCGGGGCGCAGACGGAAGAGCGCGGCGCCGTAGAACTTGGTGTTGCCGCCGACGTAGTAATTGACTTCGGGCGGGAACTGGTTTCCGTGTTTGTCGTACCAGAACTCCGGAGCGCGGTATTTGCCCTTGACGAAGACCGCGGTGGATTCCCAGTTGTCGCGTTCGCGGGGCAGGTAGTCACCGCGTTCGAGCAGGAGGATCCGTTTCCCGGTGGGGGCCAGTCGGTGGGCGAGCGTGCCACCGCCCGCACCGGTGCCAATGATGATGACGTCGTAGTGCCGCGCGTCGGTCATGCCGGCCACCGTCCTCGGAACATCGTCCGTCCTGCCCGGTGAAGGGGACATCGGCCCCAACCACCAACGTATCTCCGGGTGATGTTTCCGGCGAGTTGGGCCGGTCGGGTGAGCGGGGGCCGACGGCCGTCACAGGATGGCGAGGGGATTGACGGGGGAGCCGGTGGCCGCGGGCAGCCGCAGGGGGGCGATCACGCAGAGAAACGACCAGCGGCCGTCCCGCGCGCAGAGCGGTACGAGGTCCTCGAACCGCAGATAGTCGAGCAGATGCAGTCCCATCGCGTGGATGGCGAGCACATGCACCGGGAACGCGACGCCCTGTGCCGCGCTCGGAGCCGCGTCGTTGTTGCCGTCGCTGCCGAGTACGGCCACCTCCCGCTCGGCCAGGAACTCCATGGCGGCCGGATGGAGTCCGGCCCGAGCGTCGGCCACGTCCCAGGCCCCCAGCTCCGCACGCCGTCGGCGATGCCCGACCCGTACGAGGAGGATGTCGCCCCGGCCGACCCGGACCCCCTGCCCCGCCTCGGCGGCGGCCAGGTCCTCGGCCGTCACCTGCGATCCCGGTTCGAGCCAGGGGACGCCGTGCAGCTGGGGGATGTCGAGGAGCACCCCGCGTCCGACGATGCCGTCGCGGGCCAGGGCGATGGACAGGGCGCTCGCCCCGTCCGGCGACAGCGCGTCCGCCGCCGGTATGCCACCGTGCAGGGTGCCGTCGTAGATGACGTGGCACAGCGCGTCGATATGGCTGTTCACATCGCCGTGAATGTTCATGGCGATGCGGTCCCGCGCGAACTGCACTCCGGTCGGGTCCGGTTCGCCGTCGGCCGGAGCGGTGAGCCGGTGCTCGGCCGGATCGGCGTCGTCCGGCGCGGCATGGGTGTTGACGGGGGCGGCCAGCGACACCGTACGTCCCGACCGCACCTCGCGGACGGCCGCCAGCACCTGTTCGGCGCTGATGGTGTCCAGGGCGCCCCGGCGTGTGCCGCCGCCGGGGGCCGTGTCGCGCAGATGTCGGTAGAGCGACCGGAAGCCGGCCTCGCTCAGCTCGTCGGGCGTCCGCATGTCCCCACCCTGCGGCAGGTGCCGGGGGTCCGCCCGCCGAGTTGCCGCGCTCAGGGGCCGCCGCGTTAATGGGTGAGTGACCTGTCCGGGCCACGGCCGGCGCACCGCACCGACCCGCGGAGGTCCGGATGGACATGATCCATGTCCGAGCGGTGTGCCCGCCGGACCTCACGGAACGCACCATGGCCCTGCTGAGCGCAGAGCCGTGCGTCCTGAACCTGGTCCTGCAGACGGGCGGCGTACGCAACCCCGACGGCGACGCCATCGAGTGCGACGTCCTGACCGGAGCCGCGAACGAGGTGCTGCGCGGCCTGCGGGCCCTCGGACTGGAACACGACGGTTCCATCGTCCTCGACCCGGTCGACATGGTGTTCTCGGAGCGGGCGGCCAGGACCGGGGCCGAGCGGCTCGGGGCCCGGCTGCGCGCACCGGTGTGGGAGCAGGTGGAGGCCAGGATCCGGGCCGAGGGCAGGTACCCCCCGAGCTTCTACCTCTTCCTGGTCATCGCCGGAATCATCGGCGCGGTCGGCATCATCACCAACTCCCAGATCCTCATCGTCGCGGCCATGGTGGTCGGACCCGAGTACGGGGCCATCACCAGCATCGCCCTCGGGATCGACCACCACTCCCGGCCGAGAATCCAGCGGGGCCTCGTGGCCCTGCTCGTGGGCTTCCTGCTGGCCGTTGCCGCGACCTTCCTCTTCGCCCTCGTGGTCCGGGGCTCCGGGTTGCAGCCGACGGCCTTCGAGCTGGGGATCAGGCCCGTCTCGAATCTGATCGACACCCCCAACTTCTTCTCGGCCGTGGTGGCGGTGCTGGCCGGGATCGTCGGCATCGTCTCGCTCGCCGAGGCCCGGACGAGCGCACTGCTCGGCGTCTTCATCTCGGTGACCACCATTCCGGCGGGGGCCGACATCGGGGTCTCGTGCGCGTTCGCCAGCTGGGACGAGGCCCGGGGTTCCCTGTTCCAACTGCTGCTCAACATCGTCGTACTGATCGTGGTCGGGACCGGCACGCTCAAGTGCCAGCGGGCGATCTGGCGGCGGGTGAGCGAACGCCGGCACGAGGGCGCGGTCAGGCGGGCTCCGTAGGCGGCGCGTCCAGGAACTCGCGGATCGCGAAGGCCACCAGCACGATCACCACCGTCCACACCACGACAGCCGTGGTCGGATAGCTCCAGGTGAACAGGACGACCGCGGCGACCACCAGGATCACGCCGCCGATCCACCGCTTGTAACGGTGTACGAACCGGCCGACCGCACCCAGCGGGAGCCCCGCCGACACGGCGACGTCGCGCAGGGCGCCGATGCTCCTGCGGCAGCCCGTACGGGTGAGGACGGCGGCCCGGGACGGGCCGCTGAGGAACGCGCCGACGGCCGTCAGGAGGGCGAGCGCACCGACCGCCCGCACACTCGCGCGCAGGAACTTGACCAGCGCGTCGTACACCGCGCCCGCGGCGGCGTCTGACGTCCCGGAGGGCAGATGGTCGAGGTAGATCGCCCGGGCGACGGTGAGTGCGACGCCGAGCAGCAGCATGGCGGCGAACACCCCCGACGCGATCCCGATCAGGGCCCGACGGCGGTTGACGGCCAGGTACACGCCCACGGCGCCGATCAGCACGGCGATGACGGGGAGCCAGTTGCCGATGATCTCCAGCACCCGCAGATACGTCTTGATCTCGCCGATGTCCTTCGACGCGAACACCACGAAGTCGGTATGCACGGCCGGGATCCGGGCGGCGGGCTTGAAGCCGGCACTGACCAGCTGGTCCTTGACCTTGGCCACGATCGGCCCCACGTCGATGGCGACCTGATCGTTCTTGAGGGACACCGCACCGCCGTCGTGGCCCGTGAGGGCCTTGTCCAGAGCGCTGTGGACCGAGCGGTTCGCGTCCACCCAGAGCGTGTCGAAGGCACTGCTGGAGACCACCCGCTGGACGGTGCTGCTGACCAGGCTCTTCAGGCCGCTCGTGATCGGGCCGCTCAGGTCGCCGAGCAACTGGGCCGCCTTCGGCGGGGCACCCTGCTGCGCCGCCGCCTGCTCCAGCTCCTTGACCAGTGCCTCCACGTCGATCTGCGCGAGGACCGCGCTGGTGACCCGGTTGGTGATCGCTTTCTGCACGTCCGGATTGCCCGCCAGCGGCCCGACCGTGGCGACATAGCGGTCCGTGTCCCGCACGATGCTGTTCGCCCAGACCGCGACGACGGCCAGCAGCGACAGCAGCGAGGCCAGGAGAATCAGCAGGACCGAACCCGTCGACCGGAGCCAGTGGTGCCGCCCGGCCCCCGACGGCCCGGCCCCCGACGGCCCGGCGCCCTCCAGGGCGCTCACCCGGTGCCGCAGCTTGTCCAGCTCGCTGCGCTCCCGCGCCGAGAGCCGCTGGTCGCCGGACGGGTCCGCGGAGTGCTGGTCCGGGTCCGGTGGAGGTGCGCTGCTGGTCATGGTCACAGGAGATCCGTACGGACCCGATCCGGCGACCCGGACGGGCCCGGCGGGTGAATACCGCACCGAGGGGTGAATACCGCACCGAGGTGCGGAGGCTTCCGTCCGATGATGCAATGGCATTCGGGGACGATGGCGCAATGGCATTCGGCGACCGGGGGAATTCCGTGACCACCCAGGGGTGAAGCTGTGAGCGATGAATCCGTCGAAATGGGTCCGATCGACTATCTGGTCGTCGAGTTTCCCGGTAACCGAATGACGGGCGAGGGATTTCCTCTGCTGGTCGATCTGGTGGACCGCGGCATCATTCGAATCCTCGATCTGATGTTTGTCGGAAAGGAAAAGGACGGATCCGTGGTCGGCCTGGAGATCGCCGACCTCACCGGCGACGGAGCTCTGGACCTGGCCGTCTTCGAGGGCGCGTCCTCCGGCCTGCTGGGCCAGGACGACATCGAGGAGGCGGGCGCCGCCCTGGAGCCCGGCAACTCCGCCGGAATCCTGGTCTACGAGAACCTGTGGGCCGCGCCCTTCGCCACCGCCCTGCGACGCGGCGGTGCGCAACTGGTCGCCTCCGGGCGGATCCCGGTACCGGCCATCCTGGCCGCGCTGGACGCGACGGACGCCGATCAGCCGCCGACGATGTAGCGGCCGCGCCACCGTGGGTCGCGGGACGGGCCCAGGAGGGTCTCCCCCGTCCGTACCGGCGGTGCGGCACCGCGGGCCGGAGGCGTCGCCCGTACCGGCGGTCCGGCACAGCGGACCGGAGGCGTCGCCGTACTCCTGAGCGGCTGACCCGTCAGGGGGCCGTGCCCCTGCCGGAGCGCGGGACGGCGGCCCGCACCCGGGTGAGGATCGTCGCGAGGGCGGCCGTGGCGTCCATGGTCATGCCCGGCTCGTCCGGTTCCAGCGGCTCCAGTGTCTCGAACTGTGAGTCGACCAGCTGGGCGGGCATGAAGTGACCGGTGCGCCGGGACACGCGGTCCCGGGCGGTGTCCCGGTCGAGGGCGAGGTACAGGCACCACAGCCCTGGGCCCGCGGCCGCCCGGAGCTTGTCGCGGTAGGCGCGCTTGAGGGCCGAGCAGGCGACGACCAGCCCCTCGCCCGCCGCGGCGGAGTGCCGGATGCGGTCGGCGAGGGCACGTAGCCAGGGCTCGCGGTCGGCGTCGTCCAGTGCGTGGCCGGCGGTCATCTTGGCGATGTTCGCGGCGGGATGGAAGTCGTCGCCCTCGACGAACTCCAGTCCGAGCTGCTCGGCGACGGCCTTGCCGACGGTGGTCTTCCCGGAGCCTGTCACCCCCACGACCAACACGATCGGCGACTCCTCGGCGGCCTGGATCCCGGCCCCGGCCCCGGCCCCGGTCACGGGTTCTCGGGATCCCGGCCGGACGCCGTCCGCCGCAGGTCCGCGTCCGTGAGGGGCTGGAGGGCTCCGCGGGTGTCCAGCCGGTAGAGCAGGACCAGGGGCGGTCCGACGAGCACCACCGCGATGACCGTGACCAGCATCAGCCAGCGCAGCGTCGTCGACGCGCCGGCCGCCTCGGACACGGTCAGTGAGGTGGGGATGAGATAGGGCCGCTGGGCCAGCCCCCACGCCACGACGACGAGGGCCACGCTGCCGACCGCGGTGATCCTCGCCCATCCCGTCGCCGTTCGGTACAGCAGCCCGGCGGTGGCCAACGCGCTGACGACGGCGACCAGGACGAGGGCGAGACCGATTCCGCCGGTCAGCCCGTCGTGGACGTAGCGCGCGTCGTCGTGGGTCACGGCGAGCCCGACGACCGCCAGTACGGCGATGACGCCGAGGCTGCACCAGGCCCGCAGCCGGAAGTATCCGACGAGGTCGGCGGCATCGAAGCGGCGGGCGTCGGCGGTGAGGAACACCGCTCCGAGGAAGGCGGTCGCGGCGATGGTGAGCAGTCCGGCGATCACGGACGTCCCGTTGGCCCAGGCGTCGGCGGACGCCTTCGTGCCCGGAGCCACCCGGCCCGTGGCGAGACCCCCGACGGCCGCTCCGAGGAAGAAGGGCGTAAGAAGCGAGGAGAGGGCGAAGACGGCGCCGACGATCCTGCGCCGGGCGAGGCGCCGGGTGGGCTTGCGCAGGGCGAAGCCGGCGCCGCGCAGGACGAGTCCCACGGCCGCGAGTGCCAGCGGGAGCCACATGGCCGTGAAGACCGTCTGGAACAGGACCGGGAAGCCCGTCCACATGATGACCAGGATGAAGATGAGCCAGACGTTGTTGGTCTCCCACACCGGTTCCATGGCGTGGTCGATGAGCCACCTGGGGCGTTTGCCGCGTTCGGGGCCGCCCGCGACGAGGTCCCAGAATCCGGCGCCGTAGTCCGCGCCGCCGGCGCACGCGTACGCGGCCACCACGGCCAGCAGCACCCAGGCGACGACGTCCTCGATCATTCGCCGCCCCTGTCCGTGTCCCTGCCGCTGCCGCCGTCGTTGTTCCCGCCTCTGTGCCCGCTTCCGGTCGTGGACAACGGGCGGGGCCCGTAGGGGGTGTCGTCCTCCAGATCCTCGGCGGCGGCTCCCGCGAGAGCGTCCTCGTCGGCCAGCCGCCACCGGCTGCTCATCTTCAGGAGGACGGCCAGGAAGGCACCGAGGACGAGTACGTAGACCACCACGACGATGCCGAGCATCGCCCACAGAGACGAGGCACGGGTGTCCGTCACCGCCTCCGAGACCCGCATGTTCTGGTAGACGATCCAGGGCTGACGGCCCACTTCGGTCGTGATCCAGCCGCACTCCACCGTCAGCAGGCAGGCGGCGCCGGCGACAGCGGCACACCGGAAGAACCACGGTGACCTGGGCAGGCCACGGTGGCGCAGCCAACACCAGCCGTACCAGAGGGCGAGCAGGACGAGCAGGCTCCCGATGGTCACCATGATGTCGAACGCCCAGTGGGCGATCGTGGCCTGAGTCGCGGTCGGGCGGTCGCTCGCGGGAACCGACGACAGGCCCGTCACCTTGGTGTTCACGCTGAATCCGGCGAGGATCGAGTCCAGCTGGGGGATCTTGATGCCGCCGGAGATCGACCCGTCGGAACGCAGACGCCCGAACATGTACTCCGGCATATGGGTGCCGGTCTTCCAGACGATCTCGGTGGCCGCGAACTTCACCGGCTGCTTGTGGAAGACGGAGCGGGCGATCGAGTCCCCGAGGATGAACTGCACGGGGGTGAGGATCGCGGCGACGGAGAACGGCACGGTGAAGCCGAGCCGGTGGTAGCGGTCCCGGCGGCCCCACAGCAGCCCGACCGCGTACACCCCGGCGACGACATACCCGGCGGTGAGGATCACCCCGACCACGAAGTGCCAGTACTCGGGGCCGAGCATCGGCGTGAAGACCGCCCGCCGCACGTCGACGTTCACGGGGTTGCCGGACGCGTCGAGCGTGAAGCCGCGCGGGGTGTTCATCCAGGCGTTCGCGGCCACGATGCCGAACGCCCCCCATCAGGGCGGCCAGCGGCAGGGGCAGGCCGAGCCAGAAGTGCGTCCACGGCTTGAGCCGGCGCCAGCCGTACAGGTAGATCGCGATGAGGATCGCCTCGAGGAAGAACGCCCATGCCTCGACCCCGAAACCGAGGCCGAAGACATCGCCCCACCGGCCCATCATGCCCGGCCACAGCAGACCGAATTCGAAGGAGAGCACCGTGCCGGTCACGATGCCGATGGCGAACTGGACGGCCATGACCGCCGACCAGCGCCGCGCGAGCAGCAGCGCGACGGCGTCGCCCTTGCGCAGCCCGCGGTAGTGCATCAGGAGGGTGATGGCGGGCAGGGCCACGCCGAAGGGCACGAGCAGGATGTGGGAGGCCAGGGTGAAGGCCATCAGCTCCCGGGCCGGCAGAAGCTGTGCCGGGGCGTTGGCCAGGAAGTGGTCGATCGCGCTGTTCACATGGGCCTCGGTGGCTCGTGCCGGACGGCTGCTGAGGGGCAGCGGGCGTCAGCCACCCGTGGCGAAACCGGGGAACAGCGTCATGCCGCCGTCCACATAGATCGTGGTCCCCACGACGTAGTCGAAGAGGTCGGACGCCAGAGCGGCCACCGCGTTCGCGATGTCGTCCGGGTCGCCGACGCGGCGGTAGGGGATGAGCCGGAGAAGGTCGGCCTCGGCCTCCGGGGTGTCCCAGGCGCTGCGGTTGATCGGTGTGCGAATCGCCCCCGGAGCAACGGCGTTGACCCGGATCCGGTGGGGTGCCAGCTCCTGGGCGAGGGTCGCCATCATCATCAGCACCCCGCCCTTGGACGCCGCGTAGTTCACATGGCCCGCCCAGGGGATGATCTGGTGGACCGAACTCATGCAGATGATTTTCCCTGCCGAGCGTGAAACCTCCGGGACGACGCCGCGCCGCATGAATTCCTTGGCCGCTTCACGGGCGCACAGGAATTGTCCGGTCAGATTGACGTCCAGCACCTTCTGCCACTGGGCCATGGTCATGTCGATGACGGGGGCATCGCGCTGGAGTCCCGCATTCGCCACCATGACGTCGATGGTCCCGAACTCCTTGACCATACGGGAAACCATGTCGGCGACCTGGTCCTCCTGTGACACGTCCGCCTCGTGTGCGTAGGCGCGGACGCCGAAACTCTCGATCTCGCGCACCACCTCTTCCGCGGCGTCCCGCCCGGCCACGTAATTCACCACCACATCGGCGCCCACGCGTCCCAGGCCGATCGCCGTGGCCTTGCCGATGCCGGAATTCGCACCCGTCACCAGCGCCTTCTGTCCTTTGAGGAGCTGGGGGGCAAGGGGCTGGCGACCGTCACTTCCGGTGGTTTCCACTCGTGTCTCCCTGTGGGTGCCGATGCGGAGATCCGGAGGAATCCGCCCCACCAAGAAAACATGGGTGGATCAGTACGGCTCGGTGGCACGTCTCCTTTCAGCCGGTCGGGGTGCCGTCCGGTGCCGAACGGCCCAACACCCACCCGCCGGGTTGCCCGGGACGGCGCGGCCAGCTAGGCCGCTAGGCGGTGGTGCGGGCGGCGTCCCGGTCGGTTCCGACGCACAGCGCCCAGATGACGAAGGCATCCACGACGATCAGCACGATGGCCCAGAAGGGGGAGTGCGGCAGCCATATGAAGTTGGCGATCATCGACAGGCCGGCCAGCACGATTCCGGTGATGCGTGCCCACAGCTCACCACGGAACACGGCGATGCCGGCGAAGAAGACCAGAATGCCGAGGATGAGGTGGATCCAGCCCCAACCCGTCAGGTTGAAGTTGTAGGAGTAGCTGTTGGTGACGATGAAGACATCGTCGTGGACGATGGCGGAGATTCCTTCGAATACCGCCATCGTCCCGCCGAGGATCATCATGGCCCCGGCGAATGCGGTCCAGCCGGACACCCAGGCTCCTCCGCTGCCACTTCCGGTCCCGTGCCGCTGCTGCATTCCAGTCGTGGTCATTGTGAGCTCCTCCCACGTAGGCCTCGCCACTGACCAGCGAACCGGCCGGTGGCCACATTTCAGCTTGCCACGAGAATCACAGTCCGGCAGAACGTCGGTATTTACGCAGGGCAGCACGAAGGCCGATGTGCGAGGGAATTCATCCGGTGCTCCAATGGGAGTGTCCGGTGCACCGAGAATTGTGTGTCGCTCGGTGGACTGTTTGTGTCGCATGCCTCCGGCGAGACGCGTGCCTTCGGCAGGGAGCATGCATCCTGCAAGAAAGGAAACCGCCGTGCCAGGTCTCCTGCCGCGGGGTCGCCCGCACAGCCGTAGTGGCCGGTACGGCGACCGCCGTGTCGAACCGCGTGTCACGCCGCCAGCAGGGGCGATGGGCCCAGCAGGAGTATCAGGAGGCCCCGCCGGCCGCCCAGCCCCCTCCCGCCCCGCCTGCCGACGACATGAGCAGCAAGATCGATCAGTTGAAGCAGCTCGGGGAGCTCAAGGCCCAGGGTGTCCTCACCGAGACCGAATTCGAGGAACAGAAGCGCAGGATCCTCAGCTCCTGACTGACCGGGCCCGGCGGCATCAGCCCACCCGGTGTCCGTTCTCCAGCTCCGCCGTCCCCGCACCCTCGGCCACCGCGTCGAGTCCGGCCAGGACGCGACGGCCCAGGGCGCCCGAAAGGTATTCCGGAAGCTCTTCCCGCGGCACGAGGCGCCAGGACAGCAGTTCCTCCTCCTGGAGGCGGATCGCCTTGAGGTCCTCCTCGCCGAGAACGCCGCCGTCGTACAGGTACGCCACCAGGGGTGGGCGGGCCGTTCCGGGCACCCAGTCCACCGCCAGGAGCCGGCCCGGCTCGACGTCGAGTCCGATCTCCTCGGCCGTCTCCCGTCGTGCGCCCTGCCTCGGTGTCTCCCCGTCGTCCGACTCGATCGTGCCGCCCGGCAGCGCCCAGCCCTCCCGGTAGCTGGGCTCGACCAGCAGCACCCGGCCCGTGGCGTCACGGAAGAGCACGGCGGCACCGGCGAGGACGCGGGGGAGGCCCGCGATGTACGTGGCGAAGTCTTGTGGAGTGGTCACTCCGGAAGGGTATCCAGTCCGCGCGGACGTTCCGGGTGGCGCAGCGGCGGACCGAGGAGTGGAACGCCGTGACGTCGTGATCCCGCCACGGCGCGGCGAACTCGGCGCTCCCGGCAGGGACTTCGTCGACCGTTCCTCCGGCCCGGTCTCCCCCGCCTCGCCGTGCTGTGCCTCGCTACGGAGTGTCCAGACCGGTCCCGGCGGCCCCCGTCTCCGGGCCGGCCCCCGTCTCCGGTTCCGTCTCCGCCAGTGCGAGCGTGCGTGCGGCCAGTTCGCTGATCCGTACCCCGTCGAAGCCGAACACCGCACTGCGGACCGTGTCCTCCAGCGGGTCCTTCCACTGGGGCGGGATCGCGGCCGCCCCGCTGAGGACGCCCGCCACCGAGCCCGCCGTCGCGCCGTTCGAGTCGGTGTCCAGGCCGCCGCGCACCGTCAGTGTGATCGTGCGGGTGAAGTCGCCGTCGCCGTACAGGAGCCCCGCCGTGAGGACCGCGGCGTTCGGGACCGTATGGATCCAGCCGAGCCCCGCCGTCTCCTCGGCCACCGTGCTGAGCGTGTCCTCCCAGCTCAGCCGGGTCTCGTGCAGCGAGGCGACGCGGCGCACGATGCGGGCGAGGCGGCTGCTCGCGGGGATGACCGTCAGGGCCGTGTCCAGGGCGTCCCGCACCCCGGGTGCCGTGAACGCCGCCGAGATCAGTGCCGCCGCCCACATCGCGCCGTACACCCCGTTGCCGGTGTGGGAGAGCACGGCGTCCCGGCGGGCCAGCGAGGCCGCGCGCCAAGGAGCGCCGGGGCACGTCCAGCCGTAGATGTCGGCGCGGATCAAGGCGCCGATCCACTCCTGGTACGGGTTCTCGTACGTCGCGGTGAGCGGTGGTCTGATGCCGCCCGCGAGGTTGCGGTAGGCCGCCCGTTCCGCCGTGAACGTCTGGAGGTACGGCAGCCGCAGCAGCCATAGGTCGCCCACCTGCTCCGTGCTGAAGCCGAAGCCGTGCGTCTCGAGGAGGTGGAGGCCGAGGATCGCGTAGTCCACGTCGTCGTCCCGGCAGCTGCCGTGGATACGGCCGCGTACGCACTGGCGCCACTCGGGGCGCAGCGCGAACTCGTCGCCGGCGCCCGGGCCGACGGGCTCGGGGAGATAGTCGGTGAGCGGCAGGGCCCCGGCCTGCCGCAGATAGCGGTCGATGCGCTCCCGCGTCCAGTGGTCGCCCTGCTCGACCGGTTTGCCGAGCATGTTGCCCGCGATCCGGCCCAGCCAGCCGCCGAGGACGCGGTCGGCGAGATCCGGTTCGGTGCCCACAGGGGTCATAGCTTCGGTGTACCCGATTCCGGGGGCGGATGCGCTGTGTTCCGGGGGCCCGGCGGGGCATGACGGCGAGTGCGTCCTGCGGTTAAGGTCGCTGCGGCGCGACTGCCTTGACGTGAGCAAGGCCCGGAGAGCAAGGGGAATGCAAGGTGGCGGACGCTGGAGTCAACGGGACCCGCAGGGTGCTCATCGCCGCGGACAAGTTCAAGGGGTCGCTGACCGCCGTACAGGTCGCGGAGCGTGTGACGGCCGGCCTGCGCCGGGTCGCGCCCGCCGTGGAGGTCGAGGCGCTGCCTGTGGCCGACGGCGGCGACGGGACCGTGGACGCGGCGGTCGCGGCCGGATTCGAGCGGCGTGCGGTGCGGGTCGCCGGGCCGCTCGGCGAAGAGGTCACGGCGGCGTTCGCGCTGCGCGGCGGCACCGCGGTCGTGGAGATGGCGGAGGCGAGCGGGCTGCAACGGCTGCCCAAAGGTGTCTTCGCGCCGCTCACGGCGTCGACGTACGGGTCCGGGGAACTGCTGCGGGCCGCGCTGGACGCCGGGGCGCGGACCATCGTGTTCGGGGTCGGCGGCAGCGCGACGACCGACGGCGGGGCGGGCATGCTGGCCGCGCTCGGTGCGCGCTTCGTGGACGCGGAGGGCGAGCCGGTGGCTCCCGGGGGCGGCGGACTGAGCGAGCTCGCCCTGGCCGATCTCTCGGGCCTCGACCCCCGCCTCGCGGAGATCGAGCTGGTCCTCGCGAGCGACGTCGACAATCCGCTGACCGGGCCGAAGGGCGCACCCGCGGTGTACGGGCCGCAGAAGGGCGCCGCACCGGACGACGTGGCCACGCTGGACGCGGCGCTGGCGCACTTCGCGGCGGTGCTGGAGAAGGCGATCGGGCCGAAGGCCGCGGAGTACGCCGCCGCGCCCGGTGCGGGTGCCGCGGGCGGCATCGGGTACGGGGCGCTGGTGCTCGGCGCCGGGTTCCGGCCCGGCATCGAGGTGATGCTGGACGTGCTCGGCTTCGCGCCGGCGCTGGACCGCGCCACGCTCGTGATCACCGGCGAGGGGTCGCTGGACGAGCAGACGCTGCACGGGAAGGCGCCGGCGGGTGTGGCCGCGGCAGCTCGGGCGGCGGGCAAGGAGGTCGTCGCGGTGTGCGGGCGGCTCGCCCTGCCGCCGCAGGAGCTGGGGCGGGCCGGCATCCGGCGGGCGTACCCGCTGACGGAGTCCGAGCCGGACATCGCGAAGTGCATCGAGGACGCGGGGCCGATCCTGGAGCGGGTCGCGGAGAACATCGCCCGGGACTTCCTGGTCTGAGCCCGGCAGACGCCGGAGCGGCCGGGAACGCGGCACACGCCGAAGGGCCCCGAGCCAACTGGCTCGGGGCCCTTCGGGTACTCGTTACGACCAATCCGCTACGGCAACTGCGCGGCACGCGCCTCACGGCGGTTGTCGCGGAAGTTGTTCACCCGCCGCGCCGTCGCGAAGAGGGGGATCACCGCGCCCATGACCAGCTGGAGCGCGCAGCCCGTCTGGAGGAGCAGCTGGCCGCTGGGGGCGTCGAAGGCCCACGCCGCCAGCAGGCCCATCGACAGCACGATCCAGGAGAGCATCGCCACCGCGAGACGACCCCGCGGCTTCGGGTACTCGACTCGGCTCACCATCAGCCAGGCGGTGCCGATGATCGCCATGAGCGTGGCGACGAACGGCAGCTCGAGGAGCACGATGGAGACGACCGTCAGCGCGCCGAACGGCGAGGGCATGCCCTGGAACGTGCCGTCCTTGACCGTCACGCAGGAGAAGCGCGCGAGGCGTAGGACGACCGCGAGGAGGACCACGATGGCCCCCACCGCCGCCACTCTCTGGTGCGCGTCGTCCGCGACCATGCCGTAGACCAGCACGAAGTACGCCGGTGCCAGGCCGAAGCTGATCAGGTCGGAGAGGTTGTCCAGCTCCGCGCCCATGGGTGAGGAGCGCAGCTTGCGGGCGACGAGGCCGTCGAAGAGGTCGAAGACCGCCGCGCACAGCATCAGGATGACCGCCGTGGCCGCGCTGTGCCGGGCCATGCCCGACTCCTGGCTGCCCGTGAGGTGCGGGATCAGGATGCCGGTGGTGGTGAAGTACACCGCCATGAAGCCGCACGTGGCGTTGCCGAGAGTCAGCGTGTCCGCTATTGAGAGGCGGAGGGAGAGGGGCATCTCCTCCTCGTCGTCCACCTCGTCGGCCTCCGGCACCCAGCCGGTCTGTGTCTCAGGATCAATCACGGTCAATTCGAGTCACCCCAGCCACGGTCTTCTGACCGACCTCCACGTCGACGTCGACACCCTCGGGGAGGTAGATGTCGACGCGCGAGCCGAAGCGGATCAGGCCAATCCGGTCGCCCTGCTCGACCTTGGTGCCCTGCGGCACGTACGGGACGATGCGGCGAGCGACCGCGCCGGCGATCTGGATCATCTCGATGTCACCGAGCTCGGTGTCGAAGTGCCAGACGACGCGTTCGTTGTTCTCGCTCTCCTTGTTGAACGCCGGAACGAACCCACCCGGGATGTGCTCGACAGACGTCACCGTGCCGGACAGCGGCGCGCGGTTGACGTGGACGTTGAGCGGGCTCATGAAGATCGCGACGCGTGTACGCCCGTCCTTCCAGGGCATGATGCTCTGGACGACGCCGTCGGCGGGCGAGATGACCCGGCCCTGAGTGATCTCGCGCTCGGGGTCGCGGAAGAACCACAGCATGCCCGCCGCCAGTGCGGTGGCGGGTACGGCCACGGCCTTGGCGGCGCCGGAGCGGCGCGCCCGGACCAGGCTGAGTGCTGCGGTGGCAACGGTCGGGAGAAGCCACGGCGATGCTCCGCGCGCGAGGCGGACCCGGCCGCGAGGTGCAGAGGTTTGGCTGTGGGGCATGGATGACCTTCGTAGCGGATGATGCCGCGCTGTAACGGGGGACGGCGGCTTTCCCGGGATCGTACCGGTCGCGGGCCGCAACTGGGCAAGCCAAGAAGCCGAGTCGGCGGCCGAAGAGTGTTGACGGGGTGTGATCTTCTTCTCGATGAAAACACCCCGAACCCGGACATCTAGCCCTGGAGTCGATACTCTTCGAGCAGCCTGCGTCCGATGATCATTTTCTGGATTTCGGCGGTCCCTTCACCGATCAGCAGCATCGGGGCCTCCCGGTAGAGGCGCTCGATCTCGTACTCCTTGGAGAAGCCGTAACCGCCGTGAATCCGGAAAGCGTCCTCCACGACTTCCTTGCAGTATTCGGACGCGAGGTACTTCGCCATCCCTGCTTCGAGGTCGTTTCGTTCCCCGGAATCCTTTTTGCGGGCCGCGTTCACCATCATTGCATGGGCGGCCTCGACCTTGGTAGCCATCTCCGCGAGCTTGAACTGGATGGCCTGGTGCTGGGCGATCGGCTTGCCGAAAGTGTGACGCTGCTGGGCATATGAGACGCCGAGTTCGAAAGCACGCTGCGCCACACCGCAGCCACGGGCCGCTACATTCACGCGGCCGACTTCCACTCCGTCCATCATTTGGTAAAACCCTCGGCCGGTCGTGCCTCCGAGTACCCGATTGGCCGGAACGCGTAGTCCGTCCATAATCAGCTCGGTGGTGTCGACCCCCTTGTAACCCATCTTGTCGATCTTCCCGGGAATGGTGAGGCCGGGGCGGACCTCTCCGAAGCCGGGCTCCTTCTCGACCAGGAAGGTCGTCATCGACTTGTGGGGCGCCGTGCCCTCGGGGTGTCCTTCGTCACTTCGGACGAGGACCGCCACGAGATTCGACGAGCCGCCGTTCGTCAGCCACATCTTCTGGCCGTTCAGGACGTACTCGTCGCCGTCCTTGACCGCCTTGGACGAGATCGCGGACACATCCGAACCAAGAGCCGGCTCCGACATGGAGAACGCGCCCCGCACCTCGCCGAGCGCCATCCGGGGCAGGAAGTGGTCCTTCTGCTCCTGAGTGCCGTGCTGCTTGAGCATGTACGCCACGATGAAGTGCGTGTTGATGATGCCGGACACCGACATCCAGCCACGGGCGATCTCCTCGACGCAGAGCGCGTAGGTGAGGAGGGACTCGCCCAGGCCCCCGTACTCCTCCGGGATCATCAGGCCGAACAGGCCCAGTTCCTTGAGGCCGTCGACGATCTGCTGGGGGTACTCGTCGCGGTGCTCCAGCTCGGTGGCGACCGGGATGATCTCCTTGTCCACGAAGTCGCGGACGGTGGAGAGGATCTCCTGCTGGATGTCGGTCAGACCGGCGGTCTGGGCGAGTCGCGCCATGGCTACTTCTCCGTCTTCTTCTCCGCAGGTGCGGTGAGCTCCGGGCGGCCGGGCTGCTCGCCGCCGCGCTCCTTGATGTACGTCTCGGTGGGGACCATCACCTTGCGGCGGAACACGCAGACCAGCGTGCCGTCCTGCTTGTAGCCCTTGGTCTCGACGTAGACGATCCCGCGGTCCGACTTGGACCTGGAGGGTGTCTTGTCGAGGACCGTGGTCTCGCCGTAGATCGTGTCGCCGTGGAAGGTCGGCGCCACGTGCTTCAGCGACTCGACCTCCAGGTTGGCGATCGCCTTGCCCGAGACGTCGGGGACCGACATGCCGAGCAGCAGCGAGTAGATGTAGTTCCCGACGACGACGTTCTTCCCGAAGTCCGTCGTCTTCTCCGCATAGTTGGTGTCCATGTGGAGCGGGTGGTGGTTCATGGTCAGCAGACAGAAGAGGTGGTCGTCGTACTCCGTGACCGTCTTTCCGGGCCAGTGCTTGTAGACCGCGCCGACCTCGAACTCCTCGTACGTGCGTCCGAACTGCATGGTGCTCAGGCCTCCGGGGCTTCGAACTTGGACGTGCGCTGCATGCCGGCGGCCCGGCCCTTGCCCGAGATGACCAGCGCCATCTTGCGGCTGGCCTCGTCGATCATCTCGTCGCCGAGCATCGCCGAGCCCTTCTTGCCGCCCGCCTCGGACGTGTAGAAGTCGTACGCGTCCAGGATCAGCTCGGCGTGGTCGTAGTCCTCCTGGGAGGGGGAGAAGATCTCGTTGGACGCCTCGACCTGGCCCGGGTGCAGCACCCACTTGCCGTCGAAACCGAGGGCCGCGGCGCGCTGGGCGACCGCGCGGTAGCCGTCGATGTTGCGGATCTGGAGGTAGGGGCCGTCGATCGCCTGGAGGTTGTTGGCGCGGGCGGCCATCAGGATCTTCATCAGGATGTAGTGGTAGGCGTCCGCCGGGTAGCCGGGCGGCTGCTCGCCCACGACCAGCGACTTCATGTTGATCGACGCCATGAAGTCGGCCGGGCCGAAGATGATCGTCTCGACGCGCGGCGAGGCCTGCGCGATCTCGTTGACGTTGTTCAGGCCCTGCGCGTTCTCGATCTGCGCCTCGATGCCGATCTTGCCGACCTCGAAGCCCATCGTCTTCTCGATCTGGGTGAGCAGGAGGTCGAGCGCGACGACCTGCTGGGCGTCCTGGACCTTCGGCAGCATGATGCAGTCGAGGTTCTGGCCCGCGCCCTCGACGACCGTGACGACATCCCGGTACGTCCACTGCGTCGTCCAGTCGTTGACGCGCACGACCCGCGTCTTGCCCGTCCAGTCACCCTCGTTGAGGAACTTCACGATGGTGTGCCGCGCCTCGGGCTTGGCGAGCGGGGCGCAGGCGTCCTCCAGGTCGAGGAAGACCTGGTCGGCGGGGAGGCCCTGGGCCTTCTCCAGGAAGCGGGGGTTGCTTCCCGGCACCGCGAGGCAGGAGCGTCGCGGGCGCAGGCGGTTGACGGGCGTGGTCATGCGGGGACCTCCAGGGGGTCGAGCTTGTTCGCTTTCCGGATCTCGTCGACGATACGGCCGATGATTCCGGTGATGTCGAAGTCCTTCGGGGTGAAGACCGCGGCCACTCCCGCGGCCCGCAGCTGTTCGGCGTCCGCGTTCGGGATGATCCCGCCCGCGATCACCGGAATGTCGGTCGCGCCGGCCTCGCGGAGCCGGTCGAGAACGTCGGGCACGAGCTGCGCGTGCGAACCGGACAGGATGGACAGGCCGACGCCGTGCACGTCCTCGGCCAGGGCCGCGTCCACGATCTGCTCGGGCGTCAGCCGGATGCCCTGGTAGACCACCTCGAACCCGGCGTCACGGGCCCGCACGGCGATCTGCTCGGCGCCGTTGGAGTGCCCGTCCAGGCCCGGCTTGCCCACCAGGAAGCGGAGCTTGCCGACGCCCATGTCCTTCGCGGTCAGCTCCACCTTCTGACGGACCAGCGCGAGCGCGGTGCCCGCCTCGGCGGTGACGGCGACCGGCGCGGAGGACACACCGGTCGGCGCGCGGAACTCGCCGAACACCTCGCGCAGCGCCCCGGCCCACTCGCCGGTCGTGGCCCCGGCGCGGGCGCACTCCAGGGTGGCCTCCATGAGGTTGCCGGTGCCCTTGGCGGCTTCCTTCAGCTTCTCCAGCGCCTTGCACGGGCGCGGGTGGTTGAAGGGCGGCTGGTAGCGGGTGTCGCGCCAGGTCCCCAGCGCCGCGATCACCCGGGCCTCGACCGCCGGGTCGACCGTCTGGATCGCCGCGTCCAGGTCGGCCGTCAGCGGGTTCGGCTCGGTCGACTCGAAGATGTTGACGCCGACGATCTTCTCCCGGCCCGACTCGATCCGGGCCCGGCGCTCCGCGTGCGAGGCGACGAGCTGGGACTTGAGGTAGCCGGACTCGACGGCGGCCATCGCGCCGCCCATCTCCTGGATCCGGTCGATCTCGGCCAGCGACTCCTCGACCAGCTCCTGGACCTTCGCCTCGATGACGTGCGAGCCCTCGAATATGTCCGCGTACTCCAGCAGGTCGCTCTCGTAGGCGAGCACCTGCTGCATACGCAGCGACCACTGCTGGTCCCAGGGCCTCGGCAGGCCCAGCGCCTCGTTCCAGGCGGGCAGCTGTACGGCACGCGCGCGTGCGTCCTTCGAGAGCGTCACGGCCAGCATCTCGAGGACGATCCGCTGGATGTTGTTCTCCGGCTGCGCCTCCGTCAGACCGAGGGAGTTGACCTGCACGCCGTACCGGAAGCGCCGCTGCTTGGGGTCCTCGATGCCGTACCGCTTACGCGTGATCTCATCCCAGATCCGCCCGAACGCGCGCATCTTGCACATCTCCTCGACGAAGCGGACGCCCGCGTTCACGAAGAAGGAGATACGGGCGACGACATCGCCCTTGCGGTCCTCGGGGATCTGCCCCGACGCGAAGACCGCGTCGAGCACGGCGATCGCGGTGGACATCGCGTACGAGATCTCCTGGACCGGTGTGGCCCCCGCCTCCTGTAGGTGGTAGCTACAGATGTTGATGGGGTTCCACTTGGGGATGTGGTTGACCGTGTAGCAGATCATGTCCGTCGTCAGACGGAGCGAAGGACCCGGCGGGAACACATGCGTGCCCCGCGACAGGTACTCCTTCACGATGTCGTTCTGGGTCGTCCCCTGGAGCTTGGTGATGTCCGCACCCTGCTCTTCGGCGACGACCTGATAGAGCGCCAGCAGCCACATGGCGGTGGCGTTGATGGTCATCGAGGTGTTCATCTGCTCCAGGGGGATGTCCTGGAACAGCCGGCGCATGTCACCGAGGTGCGAGACGGGGACTCCGACCCGGCCGACCTCGCCGCGGGCGAGGATGTGGTCGGGGTCGTAGCCGGTCTGTGTCGGCAGGTCGAACGCGACCGACAGGCCGGTCTGGCCCTTGGCGAGGTTGCGCCGGTACAGCTCGTTGGACGCCTCGGCGGTGGAGTGGCCGGCGTACGTGCGCATGAGCCACGGCCGGTCCTTCTCCCGCCGCCCGTCGCTGGTCTGACGCTCAGTCATCTACGTGACCTCAGATGTTCCGGAAGCGGTTGATGGCGTCGATGTGCTGCGCGCGCTTCTCCTCGTCGCGCACGCCCAGGCCCTCGCGGGGCGCGAGGGCGAGCACGCCGACCTTGCCCTGGTGGAGGTTGCGGTGCACGTCGTAGGCGGCCTGCCCGGTGTCCTCCAGGGAGTAGACCTTGGAGAGCGTGGGGTGGATCTTGCCCTTGGCGACGAGGCGGTTGGCCTCCCAGGCCTCGCGGTAGTTCGCGAAGTGCGAGCCGATGATCCGCTTCAGCGACATCCACAGGTAGCGGTTGTCGTACTCGTGCATGTAGCCCGAGGTCGAGGCGCAGGTGGTGATGGTGCCGCCCTTGCGGGTGACGTAGACCGAGGCGCCGAAGGTCTCGCGGCCGGGGTGCTCGAAGACGATGTCGATGTCCTCGCCGCCGGTGAACTCGCGGATGCGCTTGCCGAAGCGCTTCCACTCCTTCGGGTCCTGGGTGGTCTCGTCCTTCCAGAACTTGTAGCCCTCGGCGTTGCGGTCGATGATCGCCTCGGCGCCCATCGAGCGGCAGATGTCCGCCTTCTGCTCGCTGGAGACGACGCAGATCGGGTTGGCGCCGCCGGCGAGCGCGAACTGCGTGGCGTACGAGCCCAGTCCACCGCTCGCGCCCCAGATGAGGACGTTGTCGCCCTGCTTCATGCCGGCGCCGTTGCGGGAGACGAGCTGCCGGTACGCGGTCGAGTTCACCAGGCCCGGAGCGGCGGCCTCCTCCCAGCTGAGGTGGTCCGGCTTCGGCATCAGCTGGTTGGACTTGACGAGCGCGATCTCGGCGAGCCCGCCGAAGTTGGTCTCGAAGCCCCAGATGCGCTGCTCGGGGTCGAGCATCGTGTCGTTGTGGCCGTCGGACGACTCCAGCTCGACCGAGAGACAGTGCGCGACGACCTCGTCGCCGGGCTTCCAGGAGTTGACTCCCGGGCCGGTGCGCAGGACGACGCCCGCGAGGTCAGAACCGATGATGTGGTACGGCAGGTCGTGGCGCTTGCTGAGATCGCTGAGCCGCCCGTAGCGCTCCAGGAAGTTGAAGGTCGACACCGGCTCGAAGATCGACGTCCAGACCGAGTTGTAGTTCACGGAGGACGCCATGACGGCCACCAGGGCCTCGCCGGGGCCGAGCTCCGGCACCGGCACGTCGTCCAGGTGGATCGACTTGCGGGGGTCCTTGTCGCGGGTGCTGAGCCCGGCGAACATCTCCGTCTCGTCCTTGTGCACGGTGATCGCGCGGTACGAGTCGGGGAGCGGCAGTGCGGCGAAGTCGGCAGACGTGGCCGTCTGGGACTGAATCGCGTCCAGGATTTCCTTCACGGTGTTGCCTCCGGCGAAGTGGCGTCTTGAGGGGAGACGCTGAGGGTTACGTCGGTGCTGCTGCTGGTGTGAGGGGTGCCGTCGGTTCGGCGGAGGTGGTGCTGTGGCAGCGCTTTGTGGCGCAGGAGGGTGCCTGTGACGCAGGCGTCCGGGCGCGCTCGCCATTGGCTTGCGGGGACAGCCGGCGTACGAAAGGTCTCTGCACGCCGGCCGCCCGGACATATTCAACGTATGGCACGCCGTGTCACCTGGCAAGGCACGGAGTGCCAGAAATTGCGCTCAGATGAAATCTTTACGTAACACGTGAGCGATGATCGATCAGAGCAGGGCGCAAAAACGCCGGACGCACTCAAATCGAGCCCGTCCGGCGGTGGGGACACGCGGCGCAGCCGCGGTGTGGTGACGAAGCGCCTACGACCGTTCCTTGAGCGCCTGCTCGATGGTGCGCATCACCTGATCCAGCGGGGCGTCGACGCGGGCCACGGTCACCAGCACGTCCCCGTCGGTGAACGAGGACGCCGGCGCCGACCGGGGCGGCGCGGTCTCCCGTCCGGCGCCGATCCCGGTGCCGAACGTCTTGCGGACGATGGCGAAGGCGTGGTCGAGCTGGGCCTCGACATCGCCCTGACCGCCCGCCCGCAGCCACCGCCGCAGTACATGGTTGTGCGCGGTGACGACCGCCGACGCGGCGACCTCCGCCAGCAGCGGATCGTCGTTCGCGTCGTCGTCGTGCGCGTGCTCGTCGAAGTGGCCGAGCAGATAGCGTGTGAAGAGCCGCTCGTAGCGGGCGACCGACGCGATCTCCGCCTCGCGCAGCGTCGGGACCTCGCGGGTGAGCTTGTAGCGCGACACGGAGATCTCGGGCCGGGCCGCGTACATCTTCATGACTTCCTTGATGCCACGGCACACCGTGTCGAGCGGATGCTCGTGCGCGGGCGCGGCGTTGAGCACCGCCTCCGCCCGGACCAGGGTGTCGTCGTGGTCGGGGAAGATCGCCTCTTCCTTGGAGCGGAAGTGGCGGAAGAACGTGCGCCGCGCGACCCCCGCGGCCGCCGCGATCTCGTCGACGGTGGTCGCCTCGTACCCCTTGGTCGCGAACAGTTCCATCGCCGCGGCCGCCAGTTCGCGGCGCATCTTGAGCCGCTGGGCGGCAGCACGACTGCCCGCGGCACTTTCCGGCGCGTCGGGCGTGGCTGCGGTACGTGAGGACCTGGCGGGCTGGGACATGACCCGAACGTACTGCATCTGCGCAGGGGAGCGTGCACGTCCGGGATTCCCCCCGCCCGGCGTGGGCGGGGGGTGGCCGGCCGGATCGAGGAGTCCGCCCCAGTCGGGGCTGTCCGCGAACCAGTCGTCGGGACGGTCAGCGCTTGGCATATTCGCGGAAACCACGGCCGGTCTTGCGGCCGAGGCAGCCCGCGGCCACCAGGTGCTCCAGGAGCGGCGCCGGGGCCAGGCCCGGGTCGCGGAACTCGCGGTGCAGGACCTTCTCGATGGCCAGGGAGACGTCGAGGCCGACGACGTCCAGGAGTTCGAAGGGTCCCATCGGGTACCCGCCGCCCAGCTTCATCGCGGCGTCGATGTCGTCGAGCGTCGCGTAGTGCTCCTGCACCATCTTGATCGCGTTGTTCAGGTACGGGAACAGCAGCGCGTTCACGATGAATCCGGCCCGGTCGCCGCAGTCCACGGGGTGCTTGCGGATCTTGGCGCAGACCTCGCGGACCGTGGCGTGCACATCGTCACCGGTCAGGACCGTGCGGACCACCTCGACCAGCTTCATCGCCGGAGCCGGGTTGAAGAAGTGCATGCCGATCACGTCCTGCGGGCGCGAGGTGGCACGGGCGCAGGCGACGACGGGCAGCGAGGAGGTGGTGGTGGCGAGGATCGCGCCGGGCTTGCAGACCTTGTCGAACGTGGCGAACAGCTGCTGCTTGATCTCCAGGTCCTCGGCGACGGCCTCCAGGGCGAGATCGACGTCCGCGAAGGCGTCGTACGAGCCCGCCGGGGTGATCCGGTCCAGGGTCTCGGCCGCGGCCTCGGCCGTGAGCCGGCCCTTGTCGACGGAACGCGACAGGGACTTGCCGATCCGGGCCTTGGCCGTCTGCGCCTTCTCCTCGCTGCGGGCGGCGAGGACGACCTCGTACCCGGCCTTCGCGAAGACCTCGGCGATGCCGGACGCCATGGTGCCGGAGCCGGCGACGCCGACCGAGCGGACCGTACGGCCCTGCTCCCCGGGTCCTCCGGAGAGCGGCGTCAGCGCGTCCCGCACGACGGTGGCGCTGCCGGGCTCGTCGTACGAGTAGAAGCCGCGTCCCGACTTGCGGCCGGTCAGGCCCGCCTCGCTGAGCTGCTTGAGGATCGGCGCGGGGGCGTGCAGGCGGTCGCGGGACTCGGCGTACATGGCCTCCAGGACGGTGCGCGCGGTGTCGACGCCGATCAGGTCGAGCAGGGCGAGCGGGCCCATGGGCAGTCCGCAGCCCAGCTTCATCGCGGCGTCGATGTCCTCGCGGGAGGCGTACTTCGCCTCGTACATCGCGGCGGCCTGGTTGAGGTAGCCGAACAGCAGCCCGTCGGCGACGAAGCCGGGGCGGTCGCCGACCGCGACGGGCTCCTTGCCGAGGTCGAGCGCGAGGTTGGTGACCGCGGCGACGGCGGTGGGCGCGGTCAGCACGGACGAGACGACCTCGACCAGCTTCATCGCGGGCGCCGGGTTGAAGAAGTGCAGCCCGAGGACGCGCTCGGGGTGCGCCGAGTCGGCCGCGAGACGCGTGACCGAGAGGGCGTTGGTGCCGGTGGCGAGGATGGTGTCCGCACGCACGATGCCGTCGAGGGCGCGGAGGACCTGCTGCTTGATCTCGTACGACTCCGGGGTCACCTCGATGACCAGGTCGGCGTCGGCCGCGGCCTGAAGGTCGGTGAAGGTGCGGAAGCGGGCGAGGATGTCGCCGCGCTCCTGCTCGGTCAGCCGCTCACGCTGCACGGCGCGGGCGGTCGAGGCCTCCAGGGCGGTGACGGCGTGGCCGGCGGCGGCCTCGCTGATGTCGATGCCGACGACCTCGCGGCCGGCCCGGGCGAGGACCTCGGCGATGCCGGTGCCCATCGTGCCGAGGCCGATCACGGCAACGGTCTTCAGCGGGGACAGAGAGGGGTCAAACGGGGGAGTGGCCATCGCGGGACTCCAGGAATGAGGGTGACGGCTGAGGAGCGCACGCGGGTGCGCCGGCGGGCGCACACGGTGCGAAGGGATGCGAGGAGTGCGGGTGTTGCCGGGCTGACGAGCGCACACGCCCGGTGCCGTCCGGGGGCGTGCACACGCCCGGGGAACGGTGAGGACCGACCGGCTCTGTCCCGGAGCCGTGCCGTGATGAGGTACCTGAGGTACCGAACCGACCAGCACTCACGACGGCTGCGTCACCAGGCCGTCATAAGCAAATCCGCGAGTGGGTAACTCGCTCGATTGAGCTTAACCCGCGGGTAACGAGCGCGCCAGCCCCCGTGTTTGTGATGTACGTCCCCGGAGACCGAGTCGGTTGCCTAGGCTCGGCCTCATGGACGAAGAGTTGCGATCACTCACGGAGCGTCGTCTACGGAACGAGGCGGGGGCCTCGGTGGCCTACGAGCGTCTGCTGGCGACCGGCGATGTGGAGGAGCTGGCCGCCGCGCTCACCGAGCCGGGACAGCCGCTGTGGGCGCGGGAACTGGTCGCCTTCCGGCTCGGTGTGGCCGGGGACCGGCGGGCGTTCGAGGCGCTCGTCCTGCTGCTCAACCACCGCGATCCGCAGCGCTGCGCGTCCGCCGCGTACGCCCTGGCCCGGCTCGACGATCCGCGCACCGCCCGGGCGGCCGCCGCCCTCGCCACCAATGAACTGCGCGTCGCCTACGCGCTCCATCCCGTGCGGCTGCTGGTGGAGTTGCGGGCCCCCGAGGCAGTGCCCGCGCTGATCACCACGCTCCGGCGGAGGCTGCGGCCGCACGACCCGTACCGCCGGGTCGCCCTCGCGTGTGTGGAGGGGCTCGGCGCGCTGGGGGACGTCCGGGCGCGGGAGGTGCTCACGGACGCCCTCGCGCATCCGGCGCTCGCACAGGCGGCGGCGGGCGCACTGAAGCGGCTGCCGGGGCCGCGGGCGCCTCGGGAGTAGCGGGACCGCGCCCGCCTCGGTGGGGAGCGCCGAGGGCGCGGACGTACCGCACCTCGGGCACCGTGACGCCGTGCACCTCGAAGGGCTCCTCGGCGCCGTCCGGGGCGAATCCGGAGCGCTCGTAGAAGCGCCGCGCCGGGGCGTTCTCCTTCAGCACCCACAGGAACATGTGCCGGTGTCCCGCGGACGCGCACCGCCGCGTCGACTCCCGCAGCAGAGCCTGCCCGACACCCTTGCCCACCTCATCGGGGCGTACATAGATCGCGTACAACTCGGCGTCCCGCGTGCGGACTTCACCGTCCCGGTACGGCCCGTGGCAGGCCCAGCCGACGACTTCACCGGCCCGCTCGGCGACCAGGTTCACCATCGTGCCGTCGCCCTTGACCAGATGGGTGCGGCGCCGCTCGGCGTCCGCGTCGAGGTCGAGCGCGTCGAGGTACGACTGGGGTATCAGCCCCGCGTAGGCGGTCTGCCAGCCGCGGATGCGGATCGTGGAGACGTGGTGACAGTCGTCGAGGGTCATCTCCCGGACCAGGACGCCGGTCACGTGCCCACCACCGCGGCATCCCGGCGGCGACCGGGACGTACGCGCGGGTGCTCGACGATCCGGCGGCCCCGCGCCGCCGCGGCTACCCCGTCGGGGGCGGGGACGCGGGTCAGTTCACTCATGCGTCCATGGTGGACCATGGGTCTGACAACGCCCCCGACGGGCCGCGGCCGTTTCGCGCGAGGCCTCAGCCGCGGAAGCCGAGCAGCCCGTGCAGCGCCGAGCCGCGGGCCGCGGAGGGCAACGCCTTGGTGCTCGACGGCGCCGGGTCGGGCACCTTCTTGCACACCGCGTCGATGTCGCCGCCGCCGTGCGGCACCTTTCCGTTGGTGAGATATGTCGCCAGGTGCTTGTCCAGACAGGCGTTCCCGCTCAGCGTGATGCCGTGGTTCCCGCCGCCCTGCTCGACCACCAGGCTGGAGCCGCGCAGGAGGTGATGGACGGTCACGCCGCCCTCGTACGGGGTGGCCGCGTCGTTCGTCGCCTGGAAGAGCAGCGCCGGCGGCAGCGCGTTGTTGGACAGGTCCACCGGACGTGCCGAACTCGTCGGCCAGAACGCGCACGGCGCGTTGTACCAGGCGTTGTTCCAGGCCATGAACGGCGCCTTCTCGTACACCGCCCAGTTGTCCTTGCGCCACTGGTTCCAGTCGCGCGGCCAGGACACGTCACGGCACTGCACCGAGGTGTAGACGCTGTAGCCGTTGTCTCCCGCGGCGTCGACCGCGCCGAAGTTCGCGTACGCCTTCACCAACGGGTCGGAGTTCTTGTCGTTCACATAGGCCGCGAACGCCTCGGCGAGGTGGGGCCAGTAGCCGTTGTAGTAGCCGCCGGGGATGAAGGTGTCCTCCAGCTCGGAGGCGCCCACCTTCTTCTGGGCCGGCTTCTTGGCGAGCGCCGCCCGCATCGCGTACCACTTGGCCCCGACCTTGGCCGGGTCGGTGCCGAGCTTGTACGTCTTGTTGTGCTTGGCGACCCACGCCAGGAACGCCAGATGGCGGTCGTTGAAGGCGTAGTCCTGCGCGATGTTGTCGTCGTACCAGACGCCCGTGGGATCGACGATCGAGTCGAGGACCAGCCGGCGTACCCGGTCCGGGTAGAGCTTCGCGTAGACGGCGCCGAGGTAGGTGCCGTACGAGTAGCCCAAGTAGTTGATCTTCTTGGCGTCGAGCGACTGGCGGATCGAGTCCAGGTCGCGTGCGGCGCTGATGGTGTCGAGGTACGGCAGCAGGCTCGCGTACTTGGTGCCGCACGCCTTGGCGAAGGACGTCGCACGGGAGACGTTGGCCTTCTCCAGGGCGGGAGTGCTGGGCACGGAGTCCGGGCGTACCGGCTTGAAGTGCCCCGGCTTGCAGTCCAGGGCCGGCTTGCTGCTGCCCACGCCCCGCGGGTCGAAGCCGATCACGTCGTACTGCGCCGCGACCGCCTTGGGCAGCGAGGACGCGACGAATCCGGCGAGCGCGAGACCGCTGCCGCCGGGGCCGCCGGGGTTGACCAGCAGCGGGCCCTGGTACGTCTTCGCGGTGTGCGGGACCCGGGACAGGGCGAGCGTGATCTTCCGCCCGCCCGGGTGCGCGTGGTCGAGCGGCACCTTCAGGGACGTGCACTGCAGTTTCGGAAAGTCGGCGGTGCCGCACTTCTTCCAGGTGAGCTTCGCGGCGGATGCGGTCCGCGCGGTGCGTGGAGCACTCGCGTCGGCAGGTGCGGTGGTGAGCATCCCGGCCACCATCACGGCGGCACCGCACAGCACGGCTGCGCGTTTTCTCAAGCGAGGCCTCCCAGGACGCAGGGTGTCGGACCGCGGGTGTCACGGCCCTCGCCGCATCGTCCCGGAAACGGCGCCCGGAAGAACGTGTTCTGTCGAGACTTGACCCAATTGGGTAGCGGGATGCGCTCGGATGCCCTCAGAGCAGCGTGAGCTGCGTCGGCTCGGGCGTCGGCGGCGTCTCGGGTTCGGGTTCGGGTATCCGGCGCGGCATCCCCGCGCGCGTGGGGCCGATGCCGTACTCCTGGGCCAGTTCGTGGACCTGACGGGTGATCCGGCGCTGGTACCACTTGGGGGCGTACGCGCCCTCCGCGTACAGGCGCTCGTAGCGGCGCACGAGGTACGGGTGATGGTGCTCGAGCCAGGCCATGAACCACTCCCGGGCGCCGGGCCGCAGATGCAGCACCAGGGGCGTGACGGAGGTGGCCCCGGCGGCGGCGATCGCCCGTACGGTGGCGCGGAGTTGGGCCGGTTGATCGCTCAGGAAGGGGATGACCGGGGCCATCAGGACGCCGCAGCCGATGCCGTGCTCGCTCAGGGTGCGCACGACGTCCAGGCGGCGCTCCGGGGCCGGGGTGCCCGGTTCGACGGTGCGCCACAGCTCGTGGTCGGTGAAGCCGACGGACACGGAGATGCCGACGTCGGTGACCTCGGCGGCCTGCTCGAGGAGGTCGAGGTCGCGCAGGATCAGCGTGCCCTTGGTGAGGATCGAGAAGGGGTTCGCGTGGTCGCGCAGGGCCGCGATGATGCCGGGCATGAGCTGGTAGCGGCCCTCGGCCCGCTGGTAGCAGTCGACATTGGTGCCCATCGCGACGTGCTCCCCGTGCCAGCGGCGTGAGGCGAGCTGGCGGCGCAGCAGGTCCGGCGCGTTGATCTTGACCACGATCTGCGAGTCGAAGCCGAGACCCGTGTCGAGGTCCAGATAGCTGTGCGTCTTGCGGGCGAAGCAGTACACGCACGCGTGTGTGCAGCCTCGATAGGGGTTCACCGTCCACTCGAACGGCATGCGCGAGGCCCCCGGCACCCGGTTCACGATCGAGCGGGCCCGGATCTCGTGGAAGGTGATGCCGCGGAACTCCGGGGTGTCGAAGGTACGGGTGGTCACCGCGTCCGCGCCGAACAGCGCGGCGTCTCGGGCGGGGTCCCCGGCGGGGCCCGCTGTGAGGTTCTCCCAGCGCATGACGCCTCCTCGGTAGCACTGACCACAGAATAGAACACATGTTCCCTTGATCGTGCGACCTCGCCTTTCGGTGGCTGAGGGGCACCCCGATTTGGGCGGCCGGGCCACGGGGTGGTTGGCTGACCGTCAACCCCGAGAATCCAGGTGCTGGAGGAACGCAATGGCGCAGGTCGAAGCCACGACGGAGCGGATCATCGCGGCGGACGCGGAGAAGGTGTTCGACGCCCTCGCCGACTACAGCGACGCCCGCGCGAAGGTGCTGCCGGAGCACTTCAGCGAGTACGAGGTGCGCGAGGGCGGCGACGGCGAGGGCACCCTCGTCCACTGGAAGCTCCAGGCCACCAGCAAGCGCGTCCGCGACTGCCTCCTCGAGGTGACCGAGCCGACCGACGGCGAGCTCGTCGAGAAGGACCGCAACTCCTCGATGGTCACCACCTGGCGGGTCACCCCGGCCGGCGAGGGCAAGTCCCGCGTCGTCGTCACCAGCGTGTGGAACGGCGCCGGCGGCATCGGCGGCTTCTTCGAGAGGACCTTCGCGCCCAAGGGCCTCGCCCGGATCTACGACGCGGAACTCGCCAACCTCGCCGCCGCGATGGAGAAGTAGCCCAAGAGGCAATCATCCGGGGCGCGTTGCCACCCTCACCGTTTCGAGTGGATCTCCCGGTCCTGCGGTAGTACGCCGTAACTCGTCGCGCTTGCTCGTAGTTGTCGCGGAAAGCGGCAATTGTGCGGCGAGCGCGACGATGGGGAGCGAGACGTGGGCGGGACCACTCTGGTCAAGGACGAGCCGGCCGCCGAGCCCTCGGACACCCCCGCCCCACCGGCGCCCGGGCCCGCGCAACTCGGCCCGCGCCGGGTGCGGTTGGTCTTCTGCGCCCTCATGCTCGCCATGCTGCTCGCCGCCCTCGAGCAGATGATCGTGGCCACCGCGCTCCCGAAGATCGTCGGCGAGCTGCACGGTCTGGACAGGATGTCCTGGGCGATCACCGCGTATCTGCTCACCGCCACCGTCGCACTGCCCGTCTACGGAAAGTGCGGCGATCTCTTCGGCCGCAAGGGCGTCTTCCAGTTCGCGATCGTCGTCTTCGTCGTCGGCTCCGTGCTCGCCGGCCGGGCGCGGACCATGGATCAGCTGATCGCCTTCCGCGCGATCCAGGGCCTCGGCGCCGGCGGACTCATGATCGGCGTCCAGGCGATCATCGCGGACATCGTCCCGCCACGCGAACGCGGCCGCTTCATGGGCCTGATCGGCGCCGCCTTCGGTCTCGCCTCCGTCGCCGGGCCCCTTCTCGGCGGCTATTTCACGGACCACCTCTCCTGGCGGTGGTGCTTCTACATCAACGCGCCCTTCGGCCTGGTCACCCTGGCCGTCGTCACCGTCGCGCTGAAACTGCCCAAGCCCCTCACCAAGGCGCGCCTCGACGTTCTCGGGGCGCTGCTGCTGGCCGTGGCGTCCACCTGCGCGGTACTGCTCACCAGTTGGGGCGGCACCGAGTACGCGTGGGACTCGCGGATCATCCTGGGGCTCGGCGCGGGCGCGTGCGTCGCGGCCGTCCTCTTCCTGGTCGTCGAGCACTTCGCGCCCGAACCCCTCATCCCCCTGCGGCTGTTCAGGGACTCCGTCTTCAACGTCACCGGGCTCGTCGGACTCGTCATCGGTGTCGCGCTGTTCGGCGCGGCCAGCTATCTGCCGACCTTCCTCCAGATGGTCGACGGCGCCTCGGCCACCGAGTCCGGACTGCTGATGCTGCCCATGATGGCGGGGATCGTCGGCGCCTCGATCATCGCCGGGCAGCTCATCAGCCACACCGGCCGGTACCGGATGTGGCCGATCCTCGGCAGCGTCCTGGCCGCCGTCGGCATGTGGCTGCTCTCCCGGCTCGAAGCGGACACGCCCCGGCTCCAGTACAGCATCTGGATGGCCGTCCTCGGCGCCGGCATCGGCATGGTGATGCCGGTCCTGGTCCTCGCCGTGCAGAACTCGGTGCGCCCCGCCGACCTGGGCACCGCGACCAGCGCCAACAACTACTTCCGGCAGATCGGCGGCAGCGTCGGCGCCGCCGTGTTCGGCACACTGTTCGCCCATCGGCTCGCCGACGCGCTGGAGGAACGCCTTCCCACGCGCGCGGGCGCCCGGCTTCCCGACCCCGAGTCCCTCACCCCGCAACTCGTCCACGCGCTTCCCCCGGACCTGCGCGACGGCTATGTCGCCGCCTACGCCGACGCCATGCCGCGCATCTTCCTCTTCCTCGTGCCGGTGCTCGTCCTGGGCCTGCTCATCGCTTTCTTTCTCAAGGAGAAACCACTGGTGTCCCACAACGCCCCCGCCGAGCCCGTCTCCCTCGCCCAGGTCCCGCAGGCGCGTTCGCCGTACGCCGCCGGTGTGCCCGTCTGCGGCACCGTGCAGCACCCCGACGGCACCGTCGTGCCGCGCGCCGCGCTCACCCTCATCGACGTCGCGGGGCAGCAGATCGGACGGGGGGCCAGCGGCGAGGACGGACGGTACGCGCTGTCCACGCCCGGATCAGGGTCGTACGTCCTGATCGCCGCGGCGGGCGGCCACCAGCCGCAGGCCGTGTCGGTGACCGTCGGCGAGCGTCCGGTGGAACTGGACGTCGTGCTCGGCGGCGCGGGCAGGCTCGCCGGGAGCGTGCTCACGGCGGACGGCACCCCCGTGCGCGAGGCCATCGTGACCCTCACCAACGTCCACGGCGAGGTGGTCTCCACCACCCGCAGCGGACGCGAAGGGGGCTACGTCATCACCGAGTTGGTGGCCGGGGAGTACACCCTGGCCGCCAGCGCCCCCGCGTTCCGTCCGGCCGCGCTCCCCGTCACCGTGCAGGCCGCGCGTGAGACCCGGCAGGACGTGGAACTGGCCGGCGGTGCGGTGCTGCGGGGCACGGTACGGGCCGGGGGTGGGCGGCCCGTCGAGGACGCGCGGGTGACGCTGCTGGACGCGGCGGGCAACGTCGTCGACACGCTCACCACGGGCGGTGACGGAACGTTCCGGTTCGTCGATCTCTCGTCGGGGGAGTACACGGTCATCGCGGCGGGCTATCCGCCGGTGGCCACCGTGCTCCAGGTCGCCGGGGGCGGCAGGACGGAACGCGACTTGCAGTTGGGGCACGAGGACTGACCCGACCGGGACACGAGGACTGACCCGCCGGACGGCTCTCCCCGGCGGGACCGGAGCGCGTGCGGACCGTGTCGTACGCCGGAGCCGCCCCCGGAGACTCAAATTCCCGTATTGCCACACATCGCGACCGACCGCCGCCGTACCGTGGTGAGGGCGGCACAGATCTTGCGGAGCCGTGGGGAGAGAGGGCCTGGGCCATGGAACGTGGCACCGAGTGGGGCGCACCTTCCGGCCACGGAGCTGGGCACGGCGCGGTGGAGCGGGCCACCGCGGCCGGGCGTATCCCCCTCGCCGTGGTCGTCGTCGACCGTGCGGGCCTGGTCTCGCACTGGAGCAGGGGCGCACGCCGGCTGTTCGGCACATCGAGGGAGGACGCGGTGGGCCGTCCCGCCGTCGACCTGCTCCCCGTCTCCGGGGCGCTCCCCGACGACGAGATCGCGCCGTACGGTGCGTACGCGGCGTATGAAGGGTTGGGCCCCGACCTGGAGTCCTCCCTCGGCGGATGGCTCTCCTACCCGGCCGCCGGCCGGGCCCGGCTCCGGGTGCCGGAGCGTGACCGCATCGACGTGCTGTGGTGGGCGTACCCCCTGGTGGGCCCGGGCCCCGAGCGGCTGCTGGTGCTGGCCGCCGACGCGGACGCGCTGCGCCCCGACGCCCGGGGTGCCGAGGGCGTCGCCGTCGAGCGCATCGCGCCCGGCTTCGCCCTGCACACCGACTTCCCCGGCGCCGAGGAGCTGGCCCGCGAACTGCCCGAGATCCTGCCCAGCATGAGCGTCGGCGAGAGCGCGCGCATCGTCTCGCAGGTTCTCGAACTGGGTTATCCCGTACTGGAGTTCAGTCAGAACGACCGGGTGCCCGTCACTCCCGACTGGGGTGTGCCCCGGCGGGCGGAGCGCAAGGCGCGTCGCGAGCGGGCCGCCAGGGCGGTGGCGTCGGGCGAGAGCGTGCCGCAGGACGTCCAGGACGAGGGCGAGGACCTCGAGTACGTCGCCGTACGCGAACGCCTGGAGTTCCTCAACGAGGTCAGCGGACGCATCGGCACCTCGCTCGATCTGGCGCAGACCATCATCGAGGTCAGCAAGGCCGTCGTACCGCGCTTCACGGACGTCGCGGGCACCTATCTGCGCGAACAGGTCGTCGCCGGCGAGGGCTTCCCCGACGGCGTGCCCGACACCACCACGATGTGGCACCGGGTCGCCGTCGAGCACACCGACGAACCGGGCCGCTGGGACGACGTCGTACCGGTCGGCGAGGCCATGCCGTTCCCGGCGCACACGCCGTTCTTCCAGTGCATGACCAGCGGGCAGCCCGTTCTCGTGCCGCGCATCAGCGAGCAGATGGGGCACGCCATCGCCGCGCAGTTCGAGAAGCGCGACATCCGGCCGCTCATCAACAACCGCTCCATGCTGGTCGTGCCCCTGAAGGCCCGCAACGTGGTGCTCGGCTTCATGATCCTGCTGCGGCATCCGGAGCGCGTCGAGTTCAACGACATGGACCGGGTCACCGGCGCCGAACTCGCCGCCCGCGCGGGCCTCGTGCTCGACAACGCGCGCATGTACACCTACCAGGAGAGCGTCGCCGAGACCCTCCAGGACAGCATGCTGCCGCACATCGCGCCCCGCATGGCCGGCTGCGACATCGCGACCCGCTATCTGCCGGGCACGTTGCTGGGACGGGTCGGCGGTGACTGGTTCGACTCGGTGAAACTGCCCGGCTCCCGCACCGCCCTGGTCGTCGGCGACGTCATGGGTCACGGCCTGAACTCCGCCGCGATGATGGGCCAGTTGCGTACGGCCGTACAGACCATGGCGGCGCTCGACCTGCCGCCCGCCCAGCTGCTGCGCAACCTCGACGACCTCGCCCAGCGGCTCGGCGACACCTACCTCGCGACCTGTCTGTACGCGGTCTACGACCCGATCACGAGCGAGCTGGAGATCGCCAACGCGGGCCACATACCCCCGGTGCTGGTCCGCGCCGAGGACGGCCGCAGCGAACTGCTCGACCTGCCGACGGGTGCGCCCATCGGCGTCGGCGGGGTGCCGTTCGAGTCGGTACGCGTGCCCGTGGCGCCCGGGGACCGGCTGGTGATGTGCACCGACGGCCTGGTCGAGGTGCGCGGCGAGGACATCGGGGTGGGTCTCGCCACCCTCTGCGAGTCCGCCGCCCACCCCGCCGCCTCCATGGACGACGCCTGCGACACCATCATCCGCGCCCTCAACGTCCGGGGCGGACGCAAGGACGACGTGGCGCTGCTGATGGCCCGGCTGGGCGGCATCGCCCCCGAGGACGTCGCCCTGTGGCGCTTCGCCCTCGACCCCGTCGAGGTGGGCCGGGCGCGTGCGGCGGTGCGTGAGCAACTGCACGAATGGGGACTGAACAGCCTGGCGGACAACGCCGAGTTGATGGTCGGCGAGCTGGTCACCAATGCCGTACGCCATGCCCGCAGCCGTCGGGTCGAGCTGCGTCTGGTGCGCGGCGAGACCCTGCTGTGCGAGGTCGATGACGAGGACCACACGCTGCCGTCGCTGCGCGGCGCGGGACCTGCCGACGAGTTCGGGCGGGGTCTGCGGGTGGTCAGCACACTGGCCCGGGAATGGGGGGCCAGCCGTACGAGCGCGGGCAAGACGGTGTGGTTCGAACTGACACTGCCGAGACGCTGAGCCGCCGTGATCGGTGTACGCGGACCGAACGGGCGGTAACGGAATGCGTCACGTGCTTGTGGCCGCGCGCCCTGCGCGGTAGACCGATCTGACCCGTCAGGTCCGACGGGTTGCGGTCGCACCCCGGGGAGCTGGGCATGAGCGTGACGAGTAGGTACCGGGAGGCCTGGGAGGGCTTCTGGCGCGAGGCCCCCGAAGGACAGGGGGCCGTCTTCTGGGACGCGGAGCCCATACTGACCGCGGGCGTCCATCTGGCACTGTTCGAGCCGCGGTTGACGGCCCCGGGCCTGCCCCTCGTCGACCTGGGCTGCGGCAACGGCACCCAGACCCGCTTCCTGGCCGACCGTTTCCCGCACGTCGTGGGCGCCGATCTGTCGGCCGCGGCCCTCGACCACGCCCGTCGTGCCGACCCCGCGGGCCAGGCCACGTACCGGCTGCTGGACGCGGCCGAGAAGACCGAGGCCGAGACCCTGCACGCCGAACTGGGCGACGCCAACATATATATGCGGGGCGTGCTCCACCAGTGCGAGCCCGACGACCGGCAGCCGCTCGTCGACGGCATCGCGACCCTGCTGGGCGACCGCGGCCGGCTCTTCCTCGTCGAACTCGCCGAGGCCGCGGGAGTGGTGCTGAAGGGCCTGGCGCGGAGCCCCCAAGGACCGCCGCCCAAGCTCGCACCCGTCTTCCGGCACGGCATCGCCCCCGGCGAGGTGGCGGACGCCGCGGTCCCCGCCTACCTCGACGCCGCAGGTCTCACGGTTCTCGCGAGCGGCGAGCTGCCCCTCGTCACCACCGAGTACCGGCCCGACGGCACGCGCATCGAACTGCCGTCCAGGTGGCTGCTGGCAGGGCGTGGGGCCTGACCGGCAGCGGGACGCCGGGCCGCGGGCGGACGAGTAACGCCGCCTCCACACCCGGCGACGCGGGTCCTGGCCCGGGGGTTCGTCAGCGCGTAGCGTGACGCGGTATGAAGATCCTGATCAGCGCCGACATGGAGGGCGCCACGGGTGTGACCTGGCCGGCCGATGTGCTGCCCGGGACCCCGCAGTGGGAGCGGTGCCGGTCGATGTTCACCTCCGACGTGAACGCGGCCGTGCTCGGCTTCTTCGACGGCGGCGCCGACGACGTGCTCATCAACGAGGCACACTGGTCGATGCGCAATCTCCTGCTCGAACGGCTTGACGAGCGGGCGGAGATGCTCACCGGCCGCCACAAGTCGTTGTCCATGGTGGAGGGCGTACAGCACGGAGACGTGGACGGCATCGCGTTCATCGGCTACCACGCGGGCGCCGGCATGGAGGGCGTCCTCGCGCACACCTACCTCGCCAACTCCATCACCGGCGTGTGGGTGAACGACGAGCGGGCCAGCGAAGGACTGCTCAACTCCCACGTCGTCGCCGAGTACGGGGTGCCGGTCGTCCTCGTCACGGGCGACGACGTGGCCTGCGAGGACGCGCTCGGATACGCGCCCGAGGCGCTCAAGGTCGCCGTCAAGGACCATGTCTCGCGCTACGCGGCCGTGTGCCGTACGCCGTCCAGGACCGCCGCCGACATCCGTGCCGCGGCCAAGGAGGCGGCCTCGCTGGCCGTGCCGCACGAACCCGTCGTGGGCGGGCCGTTCACCGTGGCGCTCGAGTTCGACGCCGAGCACCTCGCGATGGCCGCCACCGTCGTGCCGGGTGTGGGGCGCATCGGAGAGCGGAAGGTGTCGTACACCAGCGGGACCATGTACGAGGGGATCCGCACCTTCAAGGCGGTCACCACGATCGTCTCGGCCGCCGTCGAGGAGCAGTATGGCTGAAGCACCGGCACTCGAAGAGGTCGTACGGTTCACCTCCGACCTCATCCGCATCGACACGACCAACCGCGGCGGCGGGGACTGCCGCGAGCGGCCCGCCGCCGAGTACGTGGCTCAGAAGCTGGCCGAGGCGGGTCTCGAGCCCACGCTGCTGGAGCGCACCGAGGGCCGTACGAACGTCGTGGCGCGCATCGAGGGCACCGACCCCCTCGCCGACGCCCTCCTCGTGCACGGTCACCTCGACGTGGTGCCCGCGCAGGCCGCGGACTGGAGCGTGCATCCGTTCTCCGGGGAGATCCGCGACGGCGTGGTCTGGGGCCGGGGCGCGGTCGACATGAAGAACATGGACGCGATGATCCTCGCGGTCGTACGGGACTGGGCGCGCGAAGGCGTGCGACCCCGGCGCGACCTCGTGATCGCCTTCACCGCCGACGAGGAGGCGAGCGCCGTGGACGGCTCCGGCTTCCTCGCCGACCGGCACCCCGGGCTCTTCGAGGGCTGCACCGAAGGCATCAGCGAGTCGGGGGCGTTCACCTTCCACGACGGCGCCGGCCGACAGCTCTATCCGATCGCGGCGGGCGAGCGTGGCACCGGCTGGCTCAAGCTCACCGCCCACGGCCGGGCGGGCCACGGCTCCAAGGTGAACCGGAGCAACGCGGTCACCCGCCTCGCCGCCGCCGTCGCGCGTATCGGCGCACACGCGTGGCCGCTGCGGCTCACGCCGACGGTGCGCGCTGCGCTCACCGAACTCGCGGCGGTCTACGGCATCGACGCCGATCTCGACGACCTCGACGACATGGACGACATGGACGGCCTGCTGAAGAAGCTCGGCCCGGCCGCCGCGCTCGTCGAGCCGACCGTCCGGGGCAGCGCCAACCCGACCATGCTGAGCGCCGGTTACAAGATCAACGTGATTCCGGGGGAGGCCGTCGGGTATGTCGACGGCCGCTATCTGCCCGGCGGTGAGGACGAGTTCCGCACGACCCTCGACCGGCTCACCGGGCCGGACGTGGAGTGGGAGTTCGAGCACCGCGAGGTGGCCCTCCAGGCGCCGGTGGACTCGGTGACGTACGCGAGGATGCGGGCCGCCGTCGAGGAGTTCGCACCCGAGGGACATGTCGTGCCCTACTGCATGTCGGGCGGCACGGACGCCAAGCAGTTCTCGCGTCTCGGCATCACCGGATACGGGTTCGCGCCGCTGAAGCTCCCGGAGGGCTTCGACTACCAGGCCCTCTTCCACGGCGTGGACGAGCGCGTCCCCGTCGAGGCCCTGCACTTCGGCGTCCGCGTGCTCGACCGCTTTCTTCGCACCGCCTAGGACGGGGGACAGGATGCAGACCCTGGCGTACGGTTCATGGCCCTCGCCCATCGCGGCGGGGCTCGCGGCCGCGCACGACGGGCAGCCCGAGTTCGTGGGCTTCGTCGGGGACGAGGCCTGGTGGACCGAGCCGCGGCCCACCGAGGGCGGCCGGCGCACCCTCGTACGCCGCAGGGCGGACGGCGTGGAGGAGTCCGTCCTGTCCGCGCCGTGGAACGTGCGCAGCCGGGTCATCGAGTACGGCGGCCGCCCCTGGGCGGGGGCGGCCCGCCCCGAGGGACCGCTGGTCGTGTTCGTCGACTTCGCCGACCAGCGGCTCTACGCCCACGAGCCCGATACCCCCGGTGCGCGGCCGCGCCCCCTCACGCCCGTTTCCCCGGTCGGCGGCGGACTGCGCTGGGTCGACCCGCGGCTGCGTGTCGAACGCGGCGAAGTGTGGTGCGTGCTGGAGGAGTTCACCGGCGACGGGCCCACGGACGTACGCCGCGTGGTGGCCGCGGTGCCGCTGGACGGTTCGGCGGCCGAGGACCGGGGCGCCGTGCGGGAACTCACCGACGGGCGGCACCGGTTCGTCACCGGGCCCCGGCTCTCGCCCGACGGGCGGCGCGCGGCCTGGCTCGCCTGGGACCACCCGCGGATGCCGTGGGACGGCACGGAGCTGATCGTCGCGGAGGTCGCCGGTGACGGGACGCTGCGGGAGGCCCACACGGTCGCCGGCGGCCCCGACGAGTCGATCGCCCAGGTGGACTGGGCCCATGACGGGTCCCTGCTGTACGCCAGCGACCGCACCGGCTGGTGGAACCTGTACCGCGACGACGAGCCGGTGTGCCCCCGCGAGGAGGAGTTCGGCGGCCCGCTGTGGAAGATCGGGCAGCGCTGGTTCGCCCCGCTGGAGAGCGGACTGATCGCCGTGGTGCACGGGCGGGGCGCCACCGCGCTCGGCATCCTCGACCCGGAGACCGGCGAGGTGGTCGACGCCGCCGGCCCCTGGACCGAGTTCGCCGCCACGCTCGCCGTGCACGGCACCCGGGTCGTCGGCATCGGCGCCAGCCCGCGCAGCGCCTACGAGGTGGTCGAGCTGGACACCCTCCCCCAAGCTCTCGGCTCCGATCGAGCAGGGGCAACCCCCGTCGCCCGCGCCCGGGTGATCGGCGCCGCGCACGACGACCCGGTCGACCCCGCGTGCTACCCCGAGCCGCAGATCCGCACGTTCACCGGGCCGGTGGGGCGCGAGATCCACGCGCACATCTACCCTCCGCACAACCCCGGGTGCGTCGCGCCCGGCGACGAGCTGCCGCCCTACGTCATCTGGGCGCACGGCGGCCCCACCAGCCGGGCGCCCCTCGTCCTCGACCTGGAGATCGCCTACTTCACCTCGCGCGGCATCGGGGTCGCCGAGGTCAACTACGGCGGATCGACCGGGCACGGGCGGGAGTACCGCAACCGGCTGCGTGAGCAGTGGGGCGTCGTCGACGTCGAGGACTGCGCGGCCGTCGCGCTCGGCCTCGCCGAGGAGGGCACCGCGGACCGCGCCCGGCTCGCCATCCGCGGGGGCAGCGCGGGCGGCTGGACGACGGCCGCGTCCCTGGCGAGCACCGAGGTGTACGGCTGCGGCACGATCCTCTATCCGATCCTCGACCTCGCCGGCTGGGGCTCGGGGGAGACCCATGACTTCGAGTCGCAGTACCTGGAGTCGCTGGTGGGGCCGCTCGCCCAGGTGCCGGGGCGCTATGCCGAGCGGTCGCCCGCGGAGCACGCCGACCGGATCACCGCGCCGTTCCTGCTGCTCCAGGGGCTGGACGACGTGATCTGTCCGCCGGCGCAGTGCGAGCGGTTCCTGGCGCGGATGCGGGGGCGGGGGGTGCCGCACGCGTATCTCGCCTTCGAGGGGGAGGGGCACGGGTTCCGCCGGGCCGACACGACGGTGCGGGTGCTTGAATCGGAGCTCTCCCTGTACGCGCAGGTCTTCGGGCTGAATCCGCCCGGTGTCCCGACCCTGGAGCTCACCACGTGATGTCGACGACCCCGCTGAACCGTCCCGCCCGCCTGGCCCCCGGCGCCCGTGTCGCCGTGATCGCGCCGAGCGGCCCGGTCCCCGAGGAACGGATTCAGGCGGGCCTCGACATCCTGCGGGGCTGGGACCTCGACCCCGTCCCGACCCCGCATGTCCTCGACCGGCATCCCCGGTTCGACTACCTGGCGGGCACCGACGCCGACCGGGCCGCCGACCTCCAGTCCGCCTGGTGCGCCCCGGACGTGGACGCGGTGCTGTGCGCCCGCGGCGGGTACGGGGTGCAGCGGATGGTCGACCTGCTCGACTGGGACGCGATGCGGGCCGCCGGGCCCAAGGTGTTCGTCGGGTTCAGCGACATCACCGCGCTGCACGAGGCGTTCGCCACCCGGGCGGGCCTCGTCACGCTGCACGGGCCCGCGGCGGCGGGCGCCGACTTCATCAAGAACGCGCGGGCCCAGGAACATCTGCGGGCCACGCTGTTCGAGCCGGAGTCCGTGCGCACCATCGCGTCCGGCGGCCCAGCGCTGGTTCCCGGCCGGGCCCGGGGCGTCACCCTGGGCGGCTGTCTGAGCCTGCTGGCCACCGACCTCGGTACCCCGCACGCCCGTGCCGGGGCCCGGGACGGGCTGCTGATGCTCGAGGACGTCGGCGAGGCGGCGTACCGGATCGACCGGTCGCTCACGCAGCTCCTGCGCGCCGGCTGGTTCGACGGGGTCGCCGGGATCGCGCTCGGGTCGTGGGAGAGGTGCGGTCCCTACGAGAAGCTGCGCGCGGTCTTCGCCGACCGGCTCGGCGGACTCGGGGTGCCGGTCGTGGAGGAGTTCGGGTTCGGGCACTGCGAGGGAGCGCTGACGATCCCGTTCGGCGTACGGGCCGAACTGGACGCGGACGCGGGAACGTTGACACTGGACGAACCCGCGCTCCGCTAGGTCCTGTCGTCAAAAGGCCCTGGCACGCGCCGTCCGTCGTACTGTGTCGGGGTGTCTGAGAACTCCCGCTATCTCGCCGAGGGCCCCCGCGTGGGCCTGCGGCCCTTCACCTACGACGACGAAGCCGAGTTCCTCGCCCGGGTGCGGGAGAGCAAGGACCTGCACCGGCCGTGGCTGTTTCCGCCCGACAGCCCGGACGCGTACCACGCCTACGCGGGTCGGCTCATCGAGGACCCGACGAAGGCCGGCTTCCTGGTGTGCGAGAAGGACGGCGGCGGTATCGCCGGGTTCATCAACATCAACAACATCGTCGCGGGCTCCTTTCTGAACGGGACACTCGGATACGGCGTCTTCGCGCATGCCGCCGGGCGCGGGCTGATGGGCGAGGGGCTCGCACTCGTCGTCGCCCACGCGTTCACCACCCTGGGGCTGCACCGGCTGGAGATCAACGCGCAGCCGGGCAACGCCGCCTCCATCGCCCTCGCCCGCCGCTGCGGCTTCCGGCTCGAGGGGTTCTCGCCGGACTTCCTGTACATCGACGGAGCCTGGCGGGACCACGAGCGCTGGGCGATCACGGCGACCGGCCCTCGCTGAGCTTGCCCTTCGGCGAGGATGAACCCATGCGAAGCATCGTCGTCCTGGACGCCCCCTCCAACCTGGGCCTGCGCCCGCCCGCCCCGGGCACCGTGCCCGGCTGCTACAAGCTCGCCGGCGCGCTGCGGGAACAGCGCATCGTGCAGCGCCTGGGCGCCTTGGAGGGCGGCGTCGTCGTACCGCCGCGCTACGACCGCGGGGAGTGGCAGGAGGGCGACGGCGTCTTCAACGCGGCCGCCCTCGCCTCGTACACCCGCAAGCTGGCCGACCGCATCGAACACCATGTACGCGCCGGTGATCTGCCGGTCGTCCTCGGCGGCGACTGCTCCATCCAGCTCGGCGCCTCGCTCGCACTGCGCCGCATCGGGCGGTACGGGCTGGCCGCGGTGGACGCCTCCGCGGACTTCCGCCACCCCGGCAACTCGGACCGCGTCGGCGCCGCGGGCGGCGAGGAACTGGCGCTGGCCACCGGGCGGGGGCAGGAGGACCTGACCGACATCGAGGGGCTGCGGCCGTATCTGCGGGACGAGGACGTACGGCTCTTCGGCATCCGCGACGACGATCCGGAGCGGACGGAACTCGGCGCGCTGAAGATCGCGACCGTCACCGTCGGCGACCTTCGCGCATGGGGTGCGGACGCGCTCGCCCGGGCCACGGTGGAGGCCTTCGAGATACCGCAACTCCAGGGGTTCTGGGTGCACTTGGACGCGGACGTCCTCGATCCGTCCGTCATGCCCGCCGTCGACAGCCCCGACCCGGACGGGCTGCTGCCCGACGAGGTCGTCGCGCTGCTGCGGCCGTTGCTGCGCTCCCCGCACTGCGCCGGTCTCAACGTCACCATCTACGACCCCGACCTGGACCCGGACGGGACGGCCGGGGCGCTGCTGGCCGACATCGTCGTGTCCGCGTTCGACGCGTCCTGACCGGACGGCGGACCCGGACACCGGACCCGGACACCGGACCCGCGCACCGGACCCGGCCGGGCCACGGGGCCGAGGACTCAGTCCGCTGCCCGCCGGTCCACGTACTCGTACACCGAGCCGTCCGGGTGCATCGCGATCAGATTGCGGCCCACCGGCGTGGCCACCGGCCCCGCCAGGATGTGGGCGCCCGAGTCGCCGAGCACTCGGTGGGCCTCGTCGACGTCCTTCACCGCGATCGTGGCCGCGACCTTGCGCAGGACGTCGAGTTCGGCCTCCGGCCCGCTCATCAGCAGGAAGCAGCCGACCGCGGCGACCTGGACGCCACCGCGCTCGAAACGCAGCGCGCTGCCGCCCGCCAGTCTCTCGTAGAACGGGACCGAAGCCTCCAGGTCGTCGACGCAGATACGCAGCGTGGCTCCCAGAATCTCCATACCGCAGAGCCTAGTTGGGACCGGCGGGGGAGGAGATCGCTTCGGACCGATCCCCCGCCCCGGCCGGATGTTCCGCCGGCTCCGGGTCCGGCGCTTCGCCGTGCGTACGGCGTCACGCGCGGAGTTACGGGAGCGGAGGCCCGGGTACCCGGGCCGCATGAAGCCTCTCGATCACCTGGAACATCTGGACAAGAGCCTGGTCGACGAGCTGGCGCAGGTCGCCCGCGAGACCATCCGCGACGAGCTGCGCGAGCAGAGTCGCAAGCAGCGCCGCACGGCCACGCTCTACGCCGCTTCGGGCGCCGCCGCCCTCTACGCGGGTGCCGCGCTGGCGGTCGCCCTCGGCCTGGCGCTGTCGCTCGGCCTGCCGGGCTGGGCGGCCGCCCTGATCACCGCCGCCGTGCTCGGTGTCGTCGCCCAGCTGCTGCGCGCCGCGGCGCGGCCGTCGCCGTCCCGGCCCACGACCAGGTACGACCTCGAACCGGCAGGCGACCATGGCCGGGTCGTCGGGGGCACCCCGCCCGCCGGGCCGCCGGGCGGCCTCGGCATGCCGTACCCGCCGGTGCCGCCGGTCGCGCCCGGCGCGCCGATGCCGGGAACCGCGGAGCCGGGTGCGCCGCGTCAGGACGACATGGACCCCGAAGCACCGCACCACCGGGGCCGCCGAGCGGGCTCCTGACGGGGGCCGGCTCGGTCCGGGCGTCGCGGGGCCGTCGCGATGACGGGGGCCGACGGCGGTCCCGCGCGTCGTCTTACGGGAGGTGGTGGCGAGATCCGCAGGACGTGGCCGTACTCGGGCAGGGGCGGCACCTCCGCGACGGGGGCGGGTCGGTTTCCCGGCCGGATATCCCCGCCGGAGGGGGGAAACGCGCGGGGCCGTCGGGTTTGGGTGACCCCTCCCAGGGGACGCGGAAAGTCCGTACGAGCGAACCCGCCGGAGGCGAATCGTGAGTCGACCCCGCATCCTGATCGTCGGTGCCGGCTTCGCCGGATACCAGACGGCCCGCACCCTTTCCCGGCTGACCCGGCACAAGGCCGACATCACTCTCCTGAACCCGACGGACTACTTTCTGTATCTGCCCCTGCTGCCCCAGGTCGCCGCCGGCATCCTGGAGCCGCGCCGCGTCACCGTCTCCCTCGCCGGCACACTGCCCCACGTGCGGCTGGTGCTCGGCGAGGCCCAGACGGACGGCATCGACCTCGACGCTCGCACCGTGCGCTACACCGGCCCGGAGGGCGACGTCGGCACACTGACGTACGACCGGCTGGTGCTCGCCGCCGGCAGTGTCAACAAGCTGCTGCCCATTCCCGGCGTCGCCGAGCACGCACACGGCTTCCGGGGACTGCCCGAGGCGCTGTATCTGCGCGACCACGTGACCCGCCAGGTGGAACTCGCCGCCGCGGCGGCCGACTCCGAGACCTGCGCCTCCCGGTGCACCTTCGTGGTGGTCGGCGCCGGTTACACCGGAACCGAGGTCGCCGTACAGGGGCAGCTGCTCACCGACGCGCTGGTGCGCAACCGGCCGCTGCGCGAGGGCAGGCGGCCACGCTGGCTGCTGCTCGACGTCGCACCCCGGGTCCTGCCCGGACTGGACGAACGGCTCTCGCGCACCGCCGACCGCGTGCTGCGCAAGCGGGGCGTCGAGGTGCGCATGGGGACCTCCGTGAAGGAGGCGACGTCCGACGGAGTCCTGCTGTCCGACGGCGAGTTCGTCGACACCCGCACCCTCGTATGGTGCGTCGGGGTGCGGCCCGACCCGCTCGCCGAGTCCCTCGGACTGCCGATGGAGAGCGGCCGGCTGCTCGTCGAGCCGACCCTCCAGGTCCCCGGCCACCCCGAGGTGTTCGCCTGCGGCGACGCGGCCGCCGTACCCGACCTGGAGAATCCGGGCCAGTACACCCCGATGACCGCCCAGCACGCCTGGCGGCAGGGGAAGACCGCCGGCCACAACGTGGCCGCCTCGTTCGGCATCGGCACCCGCCGCCCCTACCGCCACCGCGACCTGGGCTTCGTCGTGGACCTCGGCGGGGTGCAGGCCGCCGCCAACCCCCTCGGCATCCCCCTGTCCGGCCCGCTCGCCGGTGCCGTCACCCGCGGCTACCACCTCGCCGCCATGCCCGGCAACCGTGTCCGCGTCGCCGCCGACTGGCTGCTGGAGGCCGTACTGCCGCGCCAGGCCGTGCAGTTGGGTCTGGTGCGGTCCTGGTCGGTGCCCCTGGACACCGCGTCGCCGGAACTGGCACGGATGCCCGGCGCCCCGGAGAGGCTCGCCACCACTGACACCCCCACTACGGAAGGACCCTCATGAACACCCGTCAACTCACCGAACTGGGACAGCAGTTGCGGGTCGACAGTGTCCGTGCCGCGGACGCCGCGAGCTCCGGGCACCCCACCTCCTCGATGTCCGCCGCGGACCTGATGGCCGTACTCCTCGCCCACCACCTCCGCTACGACTTCGACCGTCCCGCCCACCCCGGCAACGACCGCTTCATCCTTTCCAAGGGACATGCCTCGCCGCTGCTGTACGCCGCCTACAAGGCGGCCGGCGCCATCGACGACGCCGAACTGCTCACCTTCCGCGAGCTCGGCAGCCGCCTCGAAGGGCACCCCACGCCCCGCCGGCTGCCCTGGGTCGAGACGGCCACCGGCTCGCTCGGCCAGGGTCTGCCCGTCGGCGTCGGCATCGCGCTGTCCGGAAAGCGGCTCGAGCGCACCGGTTACCGTGTCTGGGTGCTGTGCGGCGACAGCGAACTCGCCGAGGGCTCCGTGTGGGAGGCCGCCGAGCACGCCGGGTACGAGCACCTCGACAACCTCACCGCGATCGTCGACGTCAACCGCCTCGGCCAGCGCGGCCCCACCCGGCACGGACACGACCTGGACGCCTACGCCCGCCGGTTCCAGGCCTTCGGCTGGCACACCATCGAGATCGACGGTCACGACGTGGACGCCGTCGACCGTGCGTACGGCGAGGCCGAGTCCACCAGCGGCCAGCCCACCGTCATCCTCGCCCGCACCCTCAAGGGCAAGGGCGTCGCGGCCGTCGAGGACCGCGAGGGCCTGCACGGCAAACCGCTGCCGGACGCCGAGGAGGCGATCGCCGAACTCGGCGGCGTCCGCGAGCTGCGCATCGAGGTCCAAGATCCCCCGGCGGCACGGGTGTTGCACGCCGTGGCCGCGCCGGGACAGGTGGAGCTCCCGCGCTACGACAAGGGTGACGAGGTAGCCACCCGCGACGCCTACGGGCAGGCGCTCACCGCGCTCGGCGGCGCCCGCGAGGACGTCGTCGCCATCGACGGCGAGGTCGGCGACTCCACCCGCTCCGAGTACTTCGCCAAGGAGTATCCCGACCGCTACTTCGAGTGCTACATCGCCGAGCAGCAGATGGTCGCCGCCGCCGTCGGACTCGCCGCCCGCGGCTGGGTGCCGTACGCCGCGACCTTCGCCGCGTTCCTCACCCGCGCCCATGACTTCGTGCGCATGGCGTCGATCAGCGGTGCGGGCATCAACCTCGTCGGCTCGCACGCCGGCGTGTCCATCGGCCAGGACGGGCCCTCGCAGATGGGACTGGAGGACCTCGCGATGTTCCGGTCGGTGTACGACTCGACCGTCCTCTACCCCTGCGACGCCAACCAGACGGCGAAGCTCGTCGCCGCGATGGCCGGCCTCGACGGCGTCCGCTATCTGCGGACCTCGCGCGGCGCGTCGCCCGTCCTGTACGGGCCCGACGAGGAGTTCCCGGTCGGCGGCAGCAAGGTGCTGCGGTCCTCCGGCGAGGACCGGCTGACGCTCGTCGCGGCCGGCGTCACCGTCCACGAGGCGCTGGCCGCCGCCGACTCGCTGGCCGAGGCGGGCATCCGGGCCCGGGTGATCGACCTCTACTCGGTCAAGCCGGTCGACCGCGACACCCTGCGCCAGGCCGCCGAGGACACCGGCTGCCTCCTCACCGTCGAGGACCACCGCGAGGAGGGCGGCATCGGTGACGCGGTCCTCGACGCCTTCCTCGACGGACGCCCCGTGCCCCGCCTGGTGCGCCTCGCCGTCCGTACGATGCCCGGCTCGGCGTCCCCGGCCGAGCAGTTGCACGCCGCGGGCATCGACGCCGAGTCGATCGCCACCGCGGCCCGGCTGCTGGTGGAACAGGCCGTCGTGCGCTGACCTTCCGAAGCTGCCGTCCGTGCTGATGACGGCGGCTTCGCGCGGACCGCACGTCGTCGTGCCCGGGCCTTAACGGTCCGAGCCCTGCCCGGCGCCCCCTCGGGGGCGCCGGTTCCGCGCATTGCGCGGTTGACCCACGGACTGTTGCGCAGTGTTGGAGGTTTGGCCCTCGCCTTTGTGGCCATTCGAAGGGGGAGGTGGCCATGTCGAACACATCCAACACGTCAAAATCACAAGATTCACAGAATACGCAGGACGCACCGAGAAATGAGCGGGGCGGCACGGCGGAAAAGCGGCCGGGCACGATGGAGGTGCTACGCAAGGCAGGCGCCCAGTTCGCCGAACTCACCGGCCTGGAGGCCGAGTCGGTCTCGTCCTTCGAACGCTCGGAGGACGGCTGGCAGTTGCAGGTCGAGGTTCTCGAACTCGCCCGTGTCCCGGACACGATGAGCCTGCTGGCCAGCTACGAGGTGAAGCTCGACCCGTACGGCGAACTCACCGGCTATCGCCGGGTCCGCCGCTACGAACGCGGCCGGGCCGACGCCCGCTAGACCGCGTCCCCGCCCCACGCTCAACCCATTTGACGGACCAGGGAGGTTCAACCCGCATGACCGTTGTCCCCGCACAGCAGACCGGTGGCGGAGGTGGCTCCAGTGGGCTGTATGACGTTCTGGAGCTCGTACTCGACCGAGGGCTCGTCATCGACGCCTTCGTGAGGGTCTCCCTCGTCGGAATCGAAATTCTCAAGATCGACGTCCGTGTGGTCGTCGCCAGTGTCGACACCTATCTGCGCTTCGCCGAGGCGTGCAACCGGCTCGACCTGGAATCCGGACCGCACAAGAGCCCGGGGCTGCCCGACCTGGTCGGTGACATCACCGAGTCCGGCGCCCGCGGCAAGTCCAAGGGGGCGCTGTCCGGCGCCGCCGAGACGATCTCCGACGCGTTCAAGCAGTCCCGTGAGGAGGGGCAGAGCGAGAGCCGGCCCCGCGCCCGCAAGTCCACCGCCTCGCGCCGGAAGGAGGAGCAGGAGTGAGTACGTACGTCTACGGCATCGCCGCGAGTTCCCACCCCTCGCTCCCCGACGGCATGGGCGGGGTCGGCGAACCGCCGATGCCGGTGCGCATCATCAAGGAGGGCGAGCTGGCGGCGATCGTCAGCGACGCGCCCGAGGGGCTGCGCCCCAAGCGCAGGGATCTGCTCGCCCATCAGAACGTCCTGAACGAGGCCGGAGGCGGCGGCACCGTGCTGCCCATGCGCTTCGGCAGCGTCGGGGCGGACGACGCGGCCGTCGCCGGTGTGCTCGCCGAGCGGGCCGACCACTACAAGGAGCGCCTGACGGCACTGGCCGGCCGGGTCGAGTACAACGTCAAGGCGAGCCACGACGAAGAGGCCGTCCTGCACCGCGTGATGTCCGAGAACACCGAGATACGGGCGCTCGCCGAGGCCAACCGTCAGTCGGGCGGCGGCAGTTACGACCATCGCCTGCAACTCGGTGAGATGGTCGCGGCGGCCGTCCAGCGGCGCGAGGCCGAGGACGCGGTGGACGTGCGGCACACGCTGGAGCCCGCGGCCGACGCGGTGAGCGTCGGCCCCGAGTCGACGGGCTGGCTGGCCAACGTGTCGTTCCTGGTGGCACGCGACGCCGCCGACACCTTCGTCGCCGCCGTCGAGCAGCTGCGCAAGGGCCATCCGCACCTGGACGTGCGGCTCAACGGGCCGCTGCCGCCGTACAGCTTCGTCGAACCCGACCCGTCCGAGTCGGTGGACAGCTTCACCGGCGCCGAGCGGGTCGAGTGACCCGCCGGGCACCGGCGGCCGCCCACCGGGAGCTGATGGCATGGGCCTGATCACAGAGGTGCTGCTGCTGCCGTTCGCACCGGCGCGGGGCAGCATCTGGGTGCTGGGTCAGGTACTGGCGGAGGCAGAGCGCCAGTACTACGACCCGGCCACGATCCGTGCCGAACTCGCCCGCCTCGAGCAGCAGCTCGAGGCGGGCGAGATCGACGAGACCGAATTCGACCGCCGGGAGGACGAGCTCCTCGACCGGCTGGAGACCAGCTCGCGCAGCGGCGCGGGAACCGGCAACGGGACGACAGGATGAATCGAATAGGACTGGGCCTCGCGATAGGGGCCGGATACGTCCTCGGACGTACCAAGAAGATGAAGCTGGCGTTCGCCGTCGGCACCATGGTGGCCGGCAAGCGGCTGAACCTCACCCCGCGGGCCCTCGCCGACCTGGTCTCCCAGCAGCTGCTGAACAACCCGCAGTTCAAGGAGATCGGCGACGAGCTGCGGCAGGATCTGCGCGGCGTCGGCAAGGCCGCCTCCGGAGCGCTGCTCGAGCGGCAGATCGAAGGACTCGCCGACCGGCTGCACGGGCGGACCGCGCAAGTGCGCGACCAGCTCGCGGGCGTCGCGCCGGACGTGCCGGGCCTCGATGACGACGAGGAGGAGGACGAGCGGGACGAGGAGGACGCACGGGACGAGCGGGGCGAGGCGGACGAGCCGGAAGAGCGGGACCGGGAGCCCGACGGCGAGGAGGACCGCCCGCGCCGGGCGGCGCCGGCCAAGAAGACCGCCGCGAAGAAGGGCCCGGCCAAGAAGGCTCCGGCCAAGAAGGCTCCGGCGACGAAGACGGCGGCGGGAACGGCCGGGGCGAAGAAGGCGGCCAAGAAGGCTCCCGCCAAGAGGACGGCGGCCGCCAAGAGGACGGCGGCCGCCAAGAGTTCCGCGCGCCGGGTCACCCGGACTCGTACCCGGGAAAGGGGCGGCGACGATGAGTGACACCCTCGGGTCCGTGACGGGCCGGGCGAAGGACCAGGCGAAGGGCGGGGTGAAGGAGAACCCGATCACCGGCGTCGTCCAGAGCGAGGCCGCCGACCGGCTCAAGGCGGAGGTGCAGGAGTACCTGGGCGCCCAGGCCCAGCGGCTGCTGGTCGGTTTCGGCCGCAAGCTCGGTGAGACCACGGGCAAGCTCAACGACATCGCGGAAGGCAACAGCCCGGGCTTCGCCAAGCTCGCGCTCGACGGCGGCCGCAAACTCGCCGAGGGCAAGGGCCCGCTGCGTTCCGCCCTGGAACTCGGCGCCGGCCGGGCCAAGGACAGTGTCGTGGGCGCCTTGAAGAACCTGACCGGCGGCAAGGGCCGGCGCAAGGGCGGTGCGGGCAAGAAGCCCACCGTCATCATCGAGTTCATCGACGTCGGCGTGCCGCTGCGCACGGCGTACGACCAGTGGACCCAGTACCAGGACTTCAGCACCTTCGCCAAGGGCGTCAAGAGCGCGAACCGCGCCGACGACACGACGAGCGACTGGCAGCTCAAGGTCTTCTGGTCCAACCGCAGCTGGAAGGCGCACACCACCGAGCAGGTGGCCGACGAACGGATCTCCTGGACGTCCGAGGGCGCGAAGGGCACGACCAAGGGCGTCGTCACTTTCCACTCCCTGGCCGACAACCTCACCCGGGTGCTGCTCGTCATCGAGTACTACCCCAAGGGCCTGTTCGAGAAGACCGGCAACATCTGGCGCGCCCAGGGCCGCCGGGCCCGGCTCGACCTCAAGAACTTCGCCCGCTTCATCACGCTCAAGGGCGAGGCCGAGGACGGCTGGCGCGGCGAGATCCGCGACGGCGAGGTCGTCCGCAGTCACGAGGACGCGGTCGCCGAGGAGGAGGCCGAGGAGTCGGGCCCTGAGGGCGAGTCCGAAGAGCCCGAGGAGGCCTACGAGGACCAGGAGGACGGCGAAGCGGACGGCGAAGAAGGCGAGCCGTACGAGGAGCAGGCCGAATACGCCGACGAGGACGAAGCTCCGGAGGGCGAGTACGCCGACGAGGACGAGGTCCCGGAGGACGAGGCTCCTGAGGAGGAGTACGAGTACGAAGAGGAAGAGGCCCCGGTAGGCGGGGGTCGCCGATGACCACTCCCAGCAGACTGCCCGACCCCTACGGCTCAGGCGGCGGCGCCAACCTCGCCGACATCCTTGAACGGGTGCTCGACAAGGGCGTCGTGATCGCGGGCGACATCCGCATCAACCTGCTCGACATCGAGCTGATCACCATCAAGCTGCGGCTCATCGTCGCCTCCGTCGACAAGGCCAAGGAGATGGGCATCGACTGGTGGGAGGACGACCCGGCACTGTCCTCGCGCGCCCGGCACAACGAACTCGCCCGGGAGAACGCCGAGTTGCGCGCCCATGTCGCCGAACTGGAGGGCGCCCGCCCCCAAGAGGAGGCCTCATGACCGGGCTGCGTTACGTGTACGCCGTCTGCCGCCCCTTCGGCACGCCCCTCCAGGCCGAGCTGACGGGGGTGGCGGGCGCCCCGCCCAAGCAGCTCTCGCACCACGGTCTGGTCGCCGTCGTCAGCGAGGTGCCGGCGGAGGACTTCGCCGAGGAGCCGCTGCGGGCCCATCTGGAGGACCTGGAGTGGCTGACCGCGACCGCCCGCGCCCACCAAAGTGTGATCGACGCGCTCACCGTGGTCACGACGCCCCTGCCGCTCAGGCTCGGCACCGTGTTCCAGGACGACAGCTCCGTACGGGTCATGATGGAGGCGCGCGAGGAGGCCTTCCGCCGCACGCTGGACCGCCTGGACGGGCGCGTGGAGTGGGGCGTCAAGGTGTACGCCGAAACGGAGCAGACGGAACCGGAACGTTCGCCCGGGAAAGCGGCCTCGGGACGGGACTATCTGCGTCAGCGGCGTCAGCGCAATCGGTCCCACGAGGAGATGTGGGAGAACAGCGAGCGCTTCGCGGGCCGGCTGCACCACACCCTCGCGGAATACGCCGAGGATTCGCGTCTGCACGCCCCGCAGAATCCGGCGCTCTCCCGGGCGTCGGGACGCAACGTGCTCAACGCGGCCTATCTGGTGCCGCGTTCGGACTCGGAGGAGTTCGTGGAGAAAGTGGACCGTACGAAGGACGAACTGTCCGGGGTACGGGTGGAACTCACCGGCCCCTGGGCTGCGTACTCGTTCAGCGGCATCGACGGGGAGGCGGACGCGTGACCGTGGTGGAACGCCGTGAGATCGCCCTGGTGGACCTGCTCGACCGGCTGCTCGCCGGCGGCGTCGTCATCACCGGCGACCTCACCCTGCGCATCGCGGACGTCGATCTCGTGCGCATCGATCTGAACGCGCTCATCAGCTCGGTGAACGCCCAGGTCCCCTCGCCGTGGCCGGACCAGGAGGAACAGTGAGCACAAGCAGCAGTGGACGTAATCGGCTGGATCTCGAGCCCGACACCGTGGAGCGCGATCTCGTCAAGCTCGTGCTGACCGTCGTGGAACTGCTGCGGCAGCTGATGGAGCGGCAGGCGGTGCGCCGCTTCGACACGGGAGAGCTGACGGAGGACCAGGAAGAGCGGATCGGGCTCACGCTGATGCTGCTCGACGACCGCATGAAGGAACTGTGCGAGCGCTACGGTGTGCGGCCCGAGGACCTGAATCTGGACCTCGGACCGCTCGGATCGCTGCTCTAGCCGGATCGCTGCTCTAGACGATCTTGCGGCAGAGAATCTCTCCGTGCAGGACGGAGAACCAGCCGTCCTCCTGCCGCCCCCACTCCCGCCACGCCTGCGACACCGCCCGCAGCTGGCGCGTGGTCGCGTGGCCGCCCTCCGTGGCGCGGGCCGCGTACGCCGAGGCGAGGGTGCGGTCCGCCCACAGGCCGCTCCACCAGTCCCGCTCCTCCGCGGTGGCGAAGGTCCAGGTGCTCGACGTGGCGGTGATGTCCGTCAGGCCCGCCCGCAGCGCCCACGCCCTGAGCCGGCGCCCCGCGTCCGGCTCACCGCCGTTGGCCCGGGCGACGCGCCGGTACAGGTCCAGCCAGTCGGTCATGCCCGGTGACTCGGGATACCAGGTCATGGCCGCGTAGTCCGCATCGCGGACGGCGATGAAACCGCCCGGCCTGGTGACCCGGCGCATCTCGCGCAGCGCCTGCACCGGATCGCCCACGTGTTGCAGCACCTGGTGTGCGTGCACCACGCAGAAGGTGTCGTCCGGGTACTCCAGCGCGTGCACGTCCGCGACCGCGAACTCGACGTTGCGCAGACCGCGCCCGGCGGCCGTGGCCCTGGCCTGCTCCAGGATGTCCGGTGCGTGGTCGACCCCGGTCACCCGGCCGTCCGGGACCAGCGCCGCCAGGTCGGCGGTGATGGTGCCCGGACCGCAGCCGATGTCGAGGATCTTCATGTGGGGCTTCAGCGAGTCGAGGAGATACGCCGCCGAGTTGGCCGCTGTGCGCCAGGTGTGCGAGCGCAGCACGGACTCGTGATGGCCGTGGGTGTAGACGGCGGTCTCCTGCGACTTCGACATGACCGTTCCCCTTCGCGTCGGTTGCGCGTCGTACGCGCCCCGCGGAGCCTCACCGCGGGGCGACAGGCATCACGGTACGTGCGAATGTCGAATGATGAGACCCGCGTCTTGCCATATGGACCACCGATCTCGCGGTCAGGTGCGGGGGAACGGACGGTAGACCGTCAGCGCCTCCGGAAGCTTCCGGAGCGTCACATCGCCCTGGACTTCGGTGACTTCGCCGTCGTGGGCGAGGAGGGTGCCGGGCGCGACACCGGTCAGGCGCAGTTCCCGTACCCGGACCGCCGCGTGGGCGGGGGACCGGGTGAGCGGACCGGCGAGGGCCGCGGCCAGCAGGCGGGCGGCGGGGCGGCGGCCGCCGTGCACGACGCGTACGTCGAGGAGCCCGTCCGCGAGCTCGTGGCGGCGGCCGGGCGCGAGCCCCGTGCGGTGGTGCGTGCCGTTGCCCGCGAACAGCAGCCACAGCGGGCGGGGCGCACCCCCCAGTCCGACCTGCAAGGGGTGATGGTCCGCGCGCAGCACCCGCAGCGCGGCGATCACGTCGGCCGGCCAGGCGCCGAGCCACTCCGCCCAGCGTTCCCGCTCGCGTACCAGCTCCGGATGGACGCCGAGACCGACGGAGCCGAGGAAGCAGCGCTCGATGTCCCCGGAGGTGAAGCGGCCGACGTCCACGCGCACGGCGTCGCCCTGCCGCAGGGCGCGGGTCAGGTCACGTACGCCCTCGATGCCGAGGTCGTGCGCGAGGTGGTCGGGTGAGCCGCCCGGCAGCACGGCGAGCGGGAGGCCGTGACGCAGGGCCACCTCGGCGGCGGCGTTCACCGTGCCGTCGTCCCCGCACACCCCGAGCACCTGGGCGCGGGCGGCGGCCTTCTCCAACTCGGCCCGCACCTCGTCCGGTTCGCACTGCACCGTCTCGGCACGGGGGAGGGCGTCCCCGAGGGCGCGGACGCGGTCCGGGGCCGCCGCGCCCTGGTCGGCCACGACCACCAGACCCGCGCCGTCGGGCAGCGCGGGCGCGTCCACGCGCGGGCGGCCCGGCGGCGGGAGCCGGTCGCGGGTCGGCACGAGCCCGCGGACGGCGAACGCGGCGCCCACGCCCAGGGCCGCGCCCGCCAGGACGTCGCTCGGGAAGTGGACGCCCGTGTAGACGCGCGAGAGGGCGACGGCGGCGGCGAGCGGTGCGAGCGCCGCGCCCAGGCCGCGTGACTCCAGGGCGACGCCCGTCGCGAAGGCGGCGGCCGAGGCGGAGTGGCCCGACGGGAACGACGTGGTGATCGGCTGGCGCTTGAGGCGGCGGACGTGCGGGACCGGGTCGAGAACGGGGCGCGGGCGGCGGACCGAGCGCTTGCCGAGGGTGTTGATCGTGGCGGAGGCCAGGGTGAGCGAGGCGAGGCCCCGGGCGGCGGCCCGGCGGGCACGGGGGCTGCCGGTGGCCGCGAGGGCGGTGGCCGCGGCGAACCACAGGACCCCGTGGTTCGCGGTGCGGCTCAGCCTGGGCAGCAGGCGGTCGCCCCCCGGCCAGTGCCGGGCGGCGACCTTCTCGAAGAGGCGGTAGTCGGCGGCGAGCAGTCGGTCTCGCAGGACGCGGGGGCGCGGGGGGCGGACCGTCAGGTCGACATCTGGGGTCATGGGGGGCACGTACCCAGGGCGGCGGGATTACTGCGTGCCGGCCCGGGCGGAGGCGGCCGCGGACACGAAACGAGTTTGCCCGGGGCAGGCGATTCCCAGGACAATGCGCGCCATGGGACATCTGGAAGCCGCGCATCTCGAGTACTACCTTCCCGACGGGAGGGTGCTGCTCGGCGATGTGTCGTTCCGGGTGGGAGAAGGGGCCGTCGTCGCCCTCGTCGGGCCCAACGGGGCCGGGAAGACCACCCTGCTGCGGCTGATCTCCGGTGAGCTGAAGCCGCACGGTGGCGGGGTCACGGTGGGCGGCGGACTCGGGGTGATGCGGCAGTTCGTGGGGTCCGTGCGGGACGAGACGACCGTACGGGAACTGCTCGTGTCCGTCGCGTCGCCCCGCATCCAGGAAGCGGCGCGCGCCGTGGACACCGCCGAGCACGCCATGATGACCGTCGACGACGAGGCCGCCCAGCTCCGGTACGCGCAGGCGCTCTCCGACTGGGCCGAGGTCCGCGGGTACGAGGCGGAGACGCTCTGGGACATGTGCACCATGGCCGCGCTCGGAGTGCCGTACGAGAAGGCGCAGTGGCGACAGGTGCGCACCCTCTCCGGTGGCGAGCAGAAGCGGCTCGTGCTCGAAGCGCTGCTGCGCGGCACCGACGAGGTGCTGCTGCTCGACGAGCCCGACAACTATCTCGACGTACCCGGCAAGCGCTGGCTGGAGGAGCGGCTCAAGGAGACCCGCAAGACCGTTCTCTTCGTCTCCCACGACCGTGAGCTGCTCGCCCGCGCCGCGGAGAAGATCGTGAGCGTCGAACCGAGCCCCACCGGGGCGGACGCCTGGGTGCACGGCGGCGGTTTCGCGACATATCACGAGGCGCGGCGGGAACGTTTCGCGCGCTTCGAGGAGTTGCGCAGGCGCTGGGACGAGAAGCACGCCCAGCTGAAGAAGCTCGTGCTGAATCTTCGGCAGGCGGCCTCCATCAGCCATGAGCTGGCGTCCCGCTACCAGGCCGCGCAGACCAGGCTGCGGAAGTTCGAGGAGGCGGGACCGCCGCCCGAGCCGCCGCGCGAGCAGGACATCACCATGCGGCTCAAGGGCGGCCGTACCGGGGTACGGGCGGTCACCTGCAAGGGGCTCGAGCTCACCGGGCTGATGAAACCCTTCGACCTGGAGGTCTTCTACGGCGAGCGGGTCGCCGTCCTCGGCTCCAACGGCTCCGGCAAGTCGCACTTCCTGCGCCTGCTCGCGGGCGACGACGTCACGCACACGGGGGAGTGGAAGCTGGGCGCGCGTGTCGTGCCCGGGCACTTCGCGCAGACCCACGCCCACCCGGAGCTGGAGGGCCGCACGCTGCTGGACATCCTGTGGGGCGAGCACTCCCAGGACCGCGGCGCGGCCATGTCCCGGCTGCGGCGCTACGAGCTGACCGCCCAGGCCGAGCAGCGGTTCGAGCGGTTGTCCGGCGGACAGCAGGCCCGATTCCAGATCCTCCTGCTGGAGCTGGAGGGCGTGACCGCGCTGCTGCTGGACGAGCCGACCGACAACCTGGACCTGGAGTCGGCGGAGGCCCTCCAGGAGGGCCTGGAGGCCTTCGACGGCACGGTCCTGTCGGTCACGCACGACCGCTGGTTCGCCCGGTCCTTCGACCGCTATCTCGTCTTCGGCTCCGACGGCCGCGTACGGGAGACGGCGGAGCCGGTGTGGGACGAGCGCCGGGTGGAGCGGGCCAGGTAGCGGAACGCGCGCGGCCCGCGCCGTCGGGGAGCGCCCGTAGGCGTGGCCCTGGTGCGCCGGGGCGTGTCGGCGTATGCGGAGGCCCAGGGCCCCGGATGTTCGTAGAGTGGATGGAGAGAGGCGAGATCCATGGTCCCTCCTGGATGCCCTCGGGTGGTAGGTCCCGAGCGCGTACCCGGACCGCACCAGGGACACGACGATCGGGGCACGATCATGAACGGAGTCGACCCGGGCCGCCTGACCGACCAGCAACTCATGAAGGAGCTGGAGGCGATCCACCGCACGCGTCACGACACGCTGCTGCACGGTTCCAACGACGCGCTGCGGGTGCACAACGTCCGCATGGCGCAGCTGGAGGGCGAGTATCTGCGCCGCCATCCACGCCGCCCGGTGGCCCCGGGCCGCACTCGTGAGGGAGCCCGGGAGCGGGGATGCGCCCAGGCGTGACGAGCCTCCAGTCGTGACTCGCGTGAGGTCTGCCCGAGCCGCGTGAGGTGCTCAGGGCGCGTGAGGCGTCCGAGCTGACCGAGGTGTCCGCGTCGACCGTCCGGCCCCCGTGCGGTCGGCGCACGTGAAGCCGGTGCTCGGTCCGGACCAGCTGGTCCGGACCGAGCACCGGCTTCGGGACGTCCGGCTGAGCCGCTACGCGGCCGCAGCCTTGTCGAACTCGGTCAGAAACGCCTCGCGGAACGCCTTCAGGTCGTCCGGCTTGCGGCTGGTGATCAGCGTGTTGGGCCCCTGGTCGCAGATCTGCACCTGCTCGTCGACCCAGGTGCCGCCCGCGTTGCGGATGTCCGTCCGCAGACTCGGCCACGAGGTCAGCACACGGCCCGGGACCACGCCGGCCTCGATCAGCGTCCACGGGGCGTGGCAGATCGCGGCGACCGGACGGCCCTGGTCGAAGAAGGCGCGGACGAAAGCCACCGCCCGCTCGTCCATCCGCAGTGCGTCGGGGTTGGCCACCCCGCCGGGCAGGACCAGCGCGCCGAAGGAGTCGGCCGGCACCTCACCGGCCACCTCCTCGACGGGGAAGGTGTCCGCCTTGTCGAGATGGTTGAACGCCTGGACCTGTCCGGGCTCGGTCGAGACCAGGACCGGTTGGTGCCCGGCGTCGACCGCCGCCTGCCAGGGGTCGGTGAGTTCGATCTGCTCGACCCCCTCGGGGGCGGTCAGGAATGCGATGCGCATGACTGTTCACTGTCCTTTCTCAGCCTGCCGGCCGGCCCTCAGCGTGCCGCGGGAGCCGCGCCCGGCCAGCTGTCCGGTTCGGCGCGGCTGATGTCGGCGAGCACCGATTCGGGGTCCTGCGCGACCGCCAGATCGCCGAGACTCACCATGCCCACCGGGTGTCCGTCCTCGACGACCGGAAGTCGGCGCACGGTGTGCTCCCGCATCAGCGCGACCGCGGCCGACACGGGCTCGTCGGGGCCGATCACCACCGGGTTGGTCGTGCACACGCCCTGGGCGCTCACGGTGCGCGGGTCGACGCCGTCCGCGACGGCACGCAGCGCTATGTCACGGTCCGTGAGCACGCCGACGAGCTGCTGGTCGAGGGTCACGAGGACATCGCCCACATCCTGGGCCCGCATGAGCTGCGCGGCCTCGACGAGCGATGCGTCGGGGCGGACCGCGACGACGCCGGGAGTCATGACCTCCCTGACGAAATCAGCCATGGAAGTGGTCCCTTCTGTGATCTCCCGCTGTGGCCCGCGGTACCCGCGAACCTGTTCGCTGGGCGTCCGGCTCCTGTTCCTCCAGTTCGCCTGTTACCCGTGTTACCCCTGTTCCTCGTCCTGCGGCCCGGCGCCGTCGGCGGTCCGTACGACCGCCTCGGCAAGCTCGTGCGCGTTGGTGTAGCGGGCCTTGTGCGGCAGCCGCTCCAGCGGTTCGACGAGCGCGTCGGGGGCGTGGCTGCGGCGCAGGGCGCCGATCAGATCGGCGGGCCCCGCGGGGAACGAGGTGCGTCCCAGATGCCGGCCCAGCTCGTAGCGCACGGCGGCCAGCGAGCCCGTGGCGCCGCCGGGCGTCACAGGGCCGCCCGCGATCTGCGGGTCGTCGTCGGCCGTCGGTTCCGGGTCGTTCCACTCTTCGGCCCGCGTCGGGTGACCGGACCGCAGCAGACCCTGCAGTTCGTGTTTCATCTCGTCGTCCCGGTGGACGCTCAGCCGGTCACTGCCTCGCTGCATGTTTCGCTCCAGATCCTTTCGGGGTGAGCTCGGGTGAGCACCGCGTACCCGGTGGGACGAGGTCGACACGGGATCGGGCGGACCCGTGCGGAGCGTCCGCCGCGTGGCCCTGCCGTCGCTCCTGAACCGGGGGCGGCAACGGTTTTCACCCGGAGGCTGTGCGGGTGGTTTGCCTCGCATGATCAGGGGCAGGCGGTCTGACAGTGCTTCGGACAGGAGGCACGTCCGTGGGAGCGGGAAACCCTCACCACGGGTGTGTCCGGTCCCGTGTCCGGGTGCGCTCCCACGGTGACCGTCCACCCCAGGCACCCCTCAAGGGAGTTGCGACGCACCATGCGAACCCAAGCCAGCGCGAAGCGCCACTCGCACGACGATGCACCCGACACCGCAGAGGCCTTCCGCAAGCTCGCCACGCTCCCGCCGGGCCAGCAGCGCGACACACTCCGTGAGGAGATCGTCGAGGCCTGGCTGCCCATGGCCGAACGGCTCGCCGGACGCTTTCGGAACCGCGGCGAGAACTACGAAGACCTGCGCCAGGTCGCGTCGCTCGGCCTGGTCAAGGCCGTCGACCGGTACGACCCCGAGCTCGGCAACGCCTTCGAGAGCTACGCCGTGCCCACGATCACCGGCGAGATCAAGCGCCACTTCCGCGACCACATGTGGACCCTGCACGTGCCGCGCCGCGTCCAGGATCTGCGCAACCGTGTGCGGTTCGCCAGTCAGGACCTCTCGCAGACCATCTCGGGCCGCAGGCCCACCGTCGCCGAGATCGCCGAGCACGCCAACATGAGCGAGGAGGACGTCCGGGCGGGCCTGGAGGCCCTGGAGAGCTTCACGGCGCTCTCCCTCGACGCCGAACTGCCCGGCAGCGAGGACGGGTACTCGCTCAGCGACGCCCTCGGCTCGGCCGACCCGGCCCTGGACATCGTCGTCGACCGCGAGGCCGTCAAGCCGCGCCTCCAGGCGCTGCCCGAGCGCGAACGGGACATCCTCTACATGAGGTTCTTCGGTGACATGACGCAGAGCCGCATCGCCGAGCAGCTCGGCATCTCCCAGATGCATGTGTCACGGATCATCAGCCGCTGCTGCGACCGACTGCGCGAGCAGGTGATGCGGGACGCCGCCTGAGCCGAGGTTCAGGTTCGTCCGGCTGAGAGCGAGGGCGAGGGCGAGGGCGAGGTGACGGGACATCATGTCCCTCGCCGTGCCCTCGCCCTCGCCTTCGCCATGGAGAAGCGGCTCACCCACCGGCGCCGCGTTCCGGGTGGCCTCGGCGGGGTCGGACGCGGCCTTCGGAGCCCTGCGCCGGCTCTCCCAGGGCTCTCCCAGGGCGCCGACCGCAGACGCCGTACCGCCGACCGCAGGCTCCGCAGTGGTCCGGCATTGTCACCCGCCCGGCGGCGTACGTAGCGCGAATGGTGCCCGGCCGCGCGCGTGCGGCCGCCGGGCGGGCTGTCATGGGCTGCGGGGGCACGACCGCCGTGCCCCCGCAGAGCCCGCCGAAGGAGCCCAGCCCATGCGCCGTTGCGCCCGTGTCCTGTCCGCCACCGCCCTGGCCGGTGCCGCCCTGGGCGTCGCCGCCCCGGCCGCGTCCGCGGATCCGGCCACGGAGGTCAGACCGCGCTCCGTCGCGCCCGGCGGCGCCGTCACCCTCTCCGTCTCCTGCGACGCCACCGGCGCGGAGCGGTCCGACGCCATCGAGGCCGGCCCGCAGAGCTCCGAGGAGACCGAGGCCCAGCTGCGGCTCGGAGGGAACGACGACGCCGGGGCGGCCGCCGACGGCGAGACGGCGCGTATGCCGTCCGACGGGGACTTCGACGGCGGTGCTACCGGTGCGGCCGGCCCCCCGGCGCAGTGGGAGGTCGACGGACAGTGCCCCGTGACGACGGGCGGCCAGGAGAGTCAGTGGACCGCCTTGCCCAGCGACACCCGCGACGGCGAGGCCCGCAACGGCGCGGCGGATCCGTCCGGCGCTGCGGACGTGCCCGGCGCTGCGGACGCGCCCGACGCTGCGGACGCGCCCGACGCGGTGAATCGTCCTGACGAGGTGAATCCTCCCAGCGCGGTGGCTCCGCCCGACACGCTGGATGCGCCCGCCGCGGTGGATCCTCCGGGTGCGGTGGTTCCGCCCGACACGGTGGATCCCGGTGCGGTGAATCGCCCCGACGCGGCGGACGCGCCCGACGCGGTGAACCGTCCTGACGAGGTGAATCCCCCCAGTGCGGTGGTGCCGCCCGGTGTGGTGGTCCCGCCCGACACGCTGGATGCGCCCGCCGCGGTGGATCCCCCCGGCACGTTGGCTCCGCCCGGCACCGCGAGCCGCCCCGGCACGGTCGAGCCGCCCGACGCGGTGAATCGCCCCGACGCCGTCGATCCCCCCGACACGCCGAACGGCCCCGACGCCGTGAATCCGTCCGGTGCGGCGGATGCGCCTCCCGGGGTCCAGCGCGGAGCGCAGGCCGGCGAGGGCGGCGCCTTCACCGGGTCGATCCCCGCCCTGGTCACCGGCAGCGTCCTGGTCGCGGTCGCCATCGGCGCCGCCTGCTACCGAGTGCTGCGCCGGAAGGGAACGTCCTCCCGCATCTGACGCTGTGACGGGCGCAACCCGGCCGGGCGCCCATGGCAGGACGGAACCCTGGGTACGGAGAGGCCGAGGGCACGGCCGAGACCGTATGGGGAACGGACGTACGAGACTGCGCGGAGGCACCCATGCGGCGGACGGATCGGGAAGGACACGGCCCCGTCCGCTACGGCCCGCCGCTGCCCGACCAGGGACTGCCCGTACTGCCGGGACTCGCGGCCGCCCTCGCCGCCGCCGCGGACCGCCCCGACGCCGAACCCGCCGGCGGCGGCCCCGCCCTCCTCGCCGCGGCCTGCGGCTACTTCGGGCGGCGCGGTCTGTCCGCGGGCCCCGACCGCGTCGCCGCCGCACCGGGCGCCCCGGCCCTGCTCCTCGCACTGACCGCGGCGCTCGGTGGCGATGTGCTCGTGCCCCGGCCCTGCGCCGCCTGGTGGGCACCCCCAAGGGCCCGGGGCCGCCTGGGAAGGGTCCGGTGTTCCCTTGTTGGCGAACCCCCCGGGGGAAATTGGGGGGGCCTTCCCGGGATTCCGGACCCCCCCTCCTGGAAGAACCGGTCGCAGGGTTCCGTGCCCGAAGGCCGGGGGAATCCCGGGGGGTCCTTCGGTTCCGTCGCCGGGTCGGCCGAACGAACCCCAACCGCCAACCGTCGCACCCGCCCGAGGTGCTGCACGAGACCATCGAGGCCGCCGCGGGCGAGGGACTGCACCTGGTCAGCGACGAGACCTGGCGCGACACCGTGCACCGCCCGCACGACACCGTGCTGTTCAGCCCCGCCGAGATGCTCCCCGACGGGGTCACCGTCCTGACCGACCTCGCCGGCCCCTTCCTGCCGGCCGGCTGGCCCGCGGCCGTCGCCCGCTTCCCGGACACCGCCGACGGCGCCGGGCTGCGCGCCCGTGTCCTCGACGTCCTCACCGCGCTCGGCGCCCGGATCGCCCGACCGGTCGCCGCGGCCGCCGCGTACGCGCTCGACGAGCCCGCCGACGTCACCGAACGCCTCACCGCCGCCGTACGCCTGCACGCGCGCGTGGCCACCGCCGCGCACCGTGCGGTGGTCACCGCGGGCGCCCTCGCCCGGCCCCCGCAGGCCGGCCGGCATCTGTACGTGGACCTCGGCCCGCTGCGCTCCGCGCTCAGCGCGCACGGAGTGGGCGACGCACAGGAACTGGAGGACTTCCTCACCGCCCGGCTCGGCCTGCCCGCGCCCGGCGGCCAGCGCTTCGGGGACGACCTCGCGGCCCTGCGCGTACGGCTGTCCACCGGGCCGCTCCTCGGCACCACCGCCGAGGAGCGGACGCGGTGCCTCGATTCACCCGCGCCTTTGGAACTGCCACACGTGCAACGCGCGTTGATCCTTCTGGGATCGGTCTTCGACGATCTTCGCGACGACGCTCAGCGATGGGAGCCTCCTCGATGACGCAGCAGACGCAGCAGACGGAGCAGACGGAGCAGACGAAGCAGACGAAGCAGACGAAGCAGTCCGGGTTCACCACGAGCACCGTTTCGCCGACGGACCAGGACGCCGACGAGCCGACGTCGACGACCACGACCACGACCACATTCACGTCCCCGTCCCCGTCCCCGCCCACCCCCGCCGGGCCCCTCGCACCGCCGAACGCACCGCCCGAGCCGCGTCCGCTCGGCGAGCGCCGGCGATGGCAGCGCTCCTTCGCCGACCGGCTGACCGCCCCGCTGCCCGGACTCAAGGCCTTAGCCCGGTTCGCCCGCGAGGGCGCGATACGGCCGGGACCCGAGGGACTCGCCGACATCCCGAAGCTGCCCTTCGAGCCGGCGCCGCTGCCCCGGGTGGACGCGCGCATGGTCGCCGTCTCCTGGGCGGGGCACGCGAGTTGGGTGGTCCGGATCGGTGGCCTCACCGTCCTCACCGACCCGGTCTGGTCCCGCCGCATCCTCGGCACACCCGCCCGGATCACCCCCGTCGGGGTGGCCTGGAGCGCCCTGCCGCGCATCGACGCGGTCGTCATCAGCCACAACCACTACGACCACCTGGACGCCCCCACCCTGCGCAGACTCCCGCGCGACACCCCGGTGTTCGTGCCCGCCGGACTCGCCCGCTGGTTCCGGCGCCGCCGCTTCACGCAGGTGACCGAGCTGGACTGGTGGGAGGCGGCCGAACTGGGCGGTGTCCGCTTGGACTTCGTGCCTTCCCATCACTGGTCCAAACGCAGCCTGACCGACACCTGCCGCACCCTGTGGGGCGGTTGGGTGCTCACGGCGCCCGACGGGCAGCGCGTGTACTTCGCTGGGGACACGGGATACGGGCACTGGTTCGCGCAGATCGGCCGCCGCTACCCCGGTATCGACCTGGCGCTGCTGCCGATCGGCGCGTACGACCCGCGCTGGTGGCTGAGCGACGTGCACTGCGATCCGGAGGAGGCGGTACAGGCGGCGGTCGACCTCGGCGCGCACCGGATGGCGCCGATGCACTGGGCGACGTTCGTCCTGTCCGCGGAGCCGGTCCTGGAGCCGCTCACCCGGGTGCGGGCGGCCTGGGAGAAGGCGGGGCTGGCCCGCGAGGACCTGTGGGACCTGCCGGTGGGGGCCTCCCGGGTCCTGGAGTGATCTCCGGGCCCAGAGCCTGTCCGGCGGTTCATGCCCCGGCGCACCCGGGCTGACAAGGCTCCGCCGCCTTCCTCCGGCATCATGATCCGCCGGACAGGACGTAGAGCTAGGCGGCGTCCCTGCGCAGCCTGCGCCACACGCTCGGCGCGACGCTGATCGTCAGCGTCAGCGCGACCGCCGCCACCACGCCCTCCCACGGCTCCTCGAACAGGGAACCGCCGAGGATGCCGATCAGCTGGTACGTCACCGCCCAGGCGAGGCACGCCGGGCCGTTGCCGCGGGCGAAGCGCCGCAGCGGCATGTCCGCCATCAGACAGGCGAGCATCACCGGGAGACGGCCCGCCGGGACCAGCCGGGACAGCGTGAGCACCGCGATGTCGTGGTCGCGCAGCTTCTCCTGCGCCTGTGCGAGCCGGTCCTCGGGCGCGCGGTCGCGGATCGCCCGCAGCCAGCGCGACCCGTTCTTGGAGCGCATTCCGCGCCGGCCCAGCCAGTACAGCGCGATGTCGCCGAGGAACGCGGCGAGCGCCGCCACCGCGAAGACGAACAGCAGCGCGAAGGGCGCCGACTGATGGAAGGCCACCACCGCCGCGGAGCTGACCAGGGCGCCCGTCGGCACCACCGGCACCAGCGCGCCGATCAGCACCAGCAGGAACAGCGTCGGATAGCCGATGGCCTGCTGCGTGGACGCCGGTGACACGGTCGAGTTCACCGCGGCCAGGAATATCACCGGGCGGCCTCCGTCACGGTGGTGTGCGGTCTGCGGACCGGGCGTCTCACCGGGCCACCTCCGGGCGTACGCTCTCGCCGTGCGCCAGCAGGTGCACCGCGACCGCCGGCGCGCGCTCCGCCGCGAGGCGCACGAACTCGGCGCCCGGCGTGTGGAATTCATGGGGGCGCACGGCATCCATCCCGATCGGCCAGTACGTGCCGTAGTGCACCGGTACCGCGCTGCGGGGCGTCAGCCGCGCGAGCGCCTGCGCGGCCCGCCCCGCGTCCAGGTGCCCCTCGCCGAGATACGGCCCCCAGCCGCCGACCGGCAACAGCGCCACGTCGACGGGCCCGACCTCCTCGGCCATCTCCTCGAACAGCCCGGTGTCCCCCGCGAAGTACGTCCGCGCGGCACCCTCGATCACGAACCCGAGCGCGGGCGAGCGGTGCGGACCGACCGGCAGCCGCCGTCCGTCGTGCCGCGCCGGAACGGTCCGTACGACCAGGTCACCGACCTGCGTCCGATCGCCGGGCGCGACCTCGGTGAGCCGCAGATGACCGAGCCTGCGCAGCCCCGGCACCTGACGCACGGCGCCCCGCGGCAGCAGCAGCCGGGTGCCGGGGGCGAGCCGGGCCAGGGACGGTACGTGGAGGTGGTCGGCGTGCAGATGCGAGACGAGCGCCACGTCCGCGACCGCCGCCTCGGGCGGGGGCGGTGCGCCCCGGCGGCGCCGCAGGTGCGCCAGGCGGCGCGCGAAGAGCGGGTCGGTGAGAACGCGCGTTCCCGAGTCCTCGACCGTGCAGGTGGCATGCCCCCACCAGGTGATCTCCACCGGCACTCCCTTTGCCTCCTTCGCGCGACTCCCCCCGAGCCTACGGGCAGGAGTAGGGTCGGCGGCGAAACCCGGAGGTGAGGGGGGACACCATGGGAGACGTGCGCGGCGCCTTCGGCCCGTCGGCCACGGTACGGGTCACGGCCATCGCCAGCCTGACGCCCCTGGAGGAACTGGACGCGGACCCCTTCCTCGTCGACTCCCGCAGCCAGTACGCGATGTGCGCCCGCTGGGCCGCCGAGCGCGGCTACGTCGTGACCCGGGAACTCCTCGTCCGCGGACTGCGGCCCGACCACTGCGCCCTGTGGGCCGACGTCGAGGCCGGCCTCGTCGACCTGTTCGTCGCCCCCAGCCACCGTGTCCTGGAGCGCGCGCTCGCCTCCGTGGACGAGTTCGCCGCGGAGTGCGCCCGCCGCGGCGTCCGCGTGGAGACGGTGGGCCGCGCGGAACCGTCGTACGACGCGAAGATGAAGGCCCGTATCCACCGGCGCCTTTCGATGCCGACAGCGGGGTACGACGGCCGCTGACCCCTGTGGGTGGACCCACCGCCGTCGTGGTCGCACGCTTGCGCGCCCTTGCGGCGGAGCAGGATGGCCGGGGGGAGAGCATCCGGTGACACCCGGGATCCCCCATGCGTTGTGACAGGGTGGAGAAGGCCCGTACAGGTGTGGGCCGGGACGCGAGGTGGGTGCGGCGTGGGTGGCGGGCGTTGGCGGAGTGTGCTCAGCGGGGTGTGGCGGAGTATCGCCGTATGGGCCGTCTCGACGGTCACCATGCTCGTCCTCGCCGGACTGCTCCCCGACTTCCAGCTCCAGTCCGACAACGGTGACAGCGCCACCCGGATAGCCATCACCGCGGCCGCCGGCGCGGGCGTCTTCGGTCTGCTGTCGTCCCTTTTCTGGCCCCTGCTCGTGCGCCTGCTGCTCCTCGTGCCCGCCCTCGTCATCGGCCTGCTCGTCTTCTTCCTCAACGGCTCCCTGCTGCTGATCGCCCTGCGCATCAACCCCTCCGGCCGGGGCGAGGCCGCGCCCGAGACCGCCGTCGTGGTCGCCGCCGTGATGTCCGCCGTGGCCTCCGCCACCGGCGGTGCCCTCGCGGTACGGGACGACGACGCGTACCGCCGCAGGCTGTACCGGCTCGCCGACCGCCGCCGCAGACGCGGCGAGGGGCAGGCGGGTCCCTCCACCCCGGGCACCGTCTTCCTCCAGCTCGACGGTGTCGGCCACGACGTCCTGGCGGAGGCGACGGCCAAGGGGCTCATGCCGACCGTCGCCGCCTGGCTCGGCCTCCCCACCGCCGGCACCCGCGGCGGCCGTGGCCCCACCCATGTGCTCACCCCCTGGCGCACCGACTGGTCCAGCCAGACCGGCGCCAGCCAGCTAGGCATCCTGCACGGCTCCAACCACGACATCCCGGCCTTCCGTTGGTACGAGAAGGAAACCCACGAGGTCATGGTCTGCAACCGCCCCTCCAGCGCCGCCGAGCTCCAGCGCCGCGCCGTCGAGCGCACCGGTGACGGCGGTCTCCTCACCGTCGACGGCGCCAGCCGCGGCAACCTCTTCAGCGGCGGCGCCGACCAGCTCGCGCTCGTCCTGTCCATCGCCGCGCGGCGGGGGAGGAAGAACCGCTCCCGGGCGGGCTACTTCGCCTACTTCTGCGACCCCGCCAACGCCGTCCGCACCGCCATGTCCCTCGTCGCCGAGGTCGGCCGGGAGATGGGCCAGTCCACCCTGGCGCGCGTGCGGAAACAGCGGCCCCGGGTCAAGCGCGGCGGCCTCTACCCGTTCATCCGCGCCTTCGCGACCGTCGTCGAGCGGGACGTCGTCGTCGCCGCGGTGATCGGCGACATGCTCGCCGGCCGCAACGCGGTCTACGCGGACCTGGTCGGGTACGACGAGGTCGCGCACCACTCCGGGCCGCGCAGCCGGGACGCCGCGAAGGTCCTGGAGCGCCTCGACCGTTCGCTCGCGCTGATCGCCAAAGTCGCCGAGCACGCCCCGCGGCCGTACCGCGTCGTCGTCCTCTCCGACCACGGCCAGAGCCCCGGCGAGACCTTCCAGACCCGCTACGGCCTCTCCCTCGGCAATCTGGTCCGGGCCGGCTGCGGGCTGCCCGTGCCGCGCAGGGCCCGGCGCACCCACAGCGGGGCCGAGGCGCGGGCGGCGGTGCGCGCCGCGCTGCGGCGGCCGGTCGAGGAGGGCGGCGAGGAACACCGCCCGTCGCACCGCCGCTCCGAGCCGGTCGTGCTCGCCTCCGGCAACCTCGGGCTCGTCTCCTTCCCCGACGTGCCGCACCGGATGAGCAAGGAGGAGATCGACCGGCGCCACCCGGCGCTGCTGTCCACCCTCGCCAACCATCCCGGCATAGGTTTCGTCCTCGTACGGAGCGACGAGCACGGCGGGCTGGTGCTCGGGGCGCACGGCGCCGAGATACCCGTCGACGCGCTCGACGACGAACACCCCGGCCCGCTCGCCGACTTCGGCCCCGGCGCCGCCGACGCCGTACGGCGCACGCACTCCTTCCCGCACACCGCCGACATCATGGTCAACTCCTGGTACGACCCGGTCGAGGGCGAAGTCCTCGCCTTCGAGGAGCAGATCGGTTCGCACGGCGGGCTCGGCGGCGCGCAGGGGCGTCCCTTCCTGCTCTCGCCGGTCGCGTTCTCGGCGCCGGTGGACGACGGCACCGAACTGGTCGGCGCCGAGCACCTCCACCGGGTCTTCCGCCGCTGGCTGCGCGAGTGCGACGGCCCGCAGGTGCCCCTGGCGACGCGGGCCGACGAGCGCGCGGCGTAGGGCCGTCCGGTCGGGGCGGGCCGGTGCCACCGGCACCGACATCACGCACCCGGAATCCTGCGGCTCCGGACTTGGCGAGTGCGCTCCTGGAGTCCTTCGGTCCCTCGTCGCCGACGCCGAACTCGCCCGCGCCCACGGCATCTCCGTCGCCGCCGTGAGCACGGAGGCCGCCGAGATCTACATCAGCCCGCTGCGCCGGTTCGACGACGAGGAATGGCGGTTCATCCTCGCCCACGAGATGCTGCACGCCGCACTGCGCCCGCTGCGGCGCCCGCGACCCGCTGCTGTTCAACATCGCCTGCGACTACGTCATCAACGGCTGGCTCTGCGAGATGCAGATCGGCTCGATGCCCGAAGGGCTGCTCCGCGAACCGGAGTTGAGGGGCCTGTCCGCGGAGGAGGTGTACGACCGCATCGCCGGCGACCTGCGCTGGATGCGCCGCCTGTCCACCCTGCGCGGCAAGGGCGCGGGTGACATCCTCGGCGCCCCGCTGGGCAGTCCCCGCGACTACGTGGACCTTCTTCTGCGACGCGGCACCGCACGACGCGGGCTATCTGCCGGTCACGGTGATCGCCGGCCGGCTGCGGGTGCACGGCCGCGGCGGTACGGTGCTCCAGCCCGGCATCGACCTGCTGCATCGCGCGGACGACCTCCCGCCCGGCGCGCCCGTCCCGGTGATCACGGACGGCTGGTGCGACGTCCTGCGGGTCCGGCGCGAGCACGCGTACCTCATCCCGCAGGGCGCACGGCTGCCGTTCACCGCACGGGGGCCGGTCTTCCGGGTGAGGTGACGGCGAAGTGCGGTGACGGCGACGTGCGCTGACCGCGAAGCGCGGCGACCGCGACGGCCGGGGCCGCGTCAGTAGCGGCCAGCGTCAGTAGTGCGGCCAGAACCCCGACCGGACCCTGCCGAAGTCGTTCATCACCCGCACGGCGGGCGCGAAGCCGGGACCCGCACCGGCGCCGTGGGAGACGTCGCTGAAGGAGACCACGGCACCCAGTGCTCCGGTGAGCGTGATCAGCTTGCGCAGGGTGACCTGGTCGTCGCGGAACTCCTTGGCCGGGAGGTGACTGTGTGCGGCCTCCAGGTTCTTGAGGTGGTGCGTCAGCCGGTTCTTCGCCGCCTCCCTGTCGCGGTCGTACAGGTCGTCCAGCGCGTAGAAGGTGACCTCGCTGGTCCACAGGCCGACCGCGTGCACCGTCACCGTCTCCTCGGGGAGCGTGAGCGCCTCGCACAGGTCGAGTTCGTGCCGCCGTCCCGCGCGGGCCACGGTGTCCACGTACTGCACGGTCGCCGTACCCAGCCCGGACAGCTCGCGCCCCGCCGGCACCCTGATCTCGAGGACGACCCAGTACGTCTCCTCGAACGCGAGGTCGGGCGCGAAGATCCTGATGCCCTTGTCCTCGGTGATGATGTCGGGCAGCGCCTTGGTGCCGTAGTCCTGCAACGCCCGCTCGGCCGCCTGCCCCGCCTCGCGGAGCACCGCGGCGCGCGCTCTTGGGTCGGTGACCAGGTCATGCCCGTACAGGTGCCGGATCTCCACCTCGGGGTCGATGTCGAGCCGCAGCTGGATGTCGATGGCGGCCAGGTGGTCACGTCTGCTCAGATCGCCCAGCAGATCCGCGCCGACCTGCTCGGGCCGCGTCACGAAGGTCGAGTGGCCGCCGGCCAGCCCCGCGAGCGCGGCGAGTTCGGGCATCCGGGCGTCGGAGCCGAAACCGAAGCACGACAGCGTGAGGTCGCCCCGCAGTTTGGCGGCGACGTTCGCCCGGACCTTGATCCAGTCCCGTTCGCCGGATGTCGGGTCGCCGTCCGAGAACAGGTAGAGACAGTTGACGGTGCGTCCGCTGACGGAGTGGCGGCTGATCTCGTCGATGCCGTACTGCACACCGAGGTCGATGTCGGTCCCGCCCTGGGTGGTCAGCGCGGACACCACTTCCGCGAAGCGCTCGGGCGGCAGGTCCTGCTTGGCGACGGCCGGCAGGACGGTGCGCACATTGTGGTCGAACGTGATGATGCCCAGGCAATCGGCGGGGCGCAGCTCGCGGTAGATGGTCTGGAGAGCGGACTTCACCGTGTCGAGCTTGGTGCCCGTCATCGAGCCGCTGGTGTCGACGACGAAGACGAAGTTCACGGGGAGCGGCTCGGTGGCGGGAGCGTCCTCGGGGCGGGCGCGGCCCGCCTTCAGCGCGATCTCGACGAAGTGGGTCGTCGCCTCGTTCGCCTTGAACTCGCCCGGTACGGCGGCGAGTCCATGGCTCACGGCGACGGCCTCGCCGGGCCGGGGGCCGGGCACCTGCTCGGTGCGGTCCGCCACGAAGTCGTCGAACCGGATCTGCTCCTGCCCGATGATGACGCCCTGCTCGATGAGGTCCCTCACACCGAGCGCGGACCGGGTGCCGAAGGCGTTGTTGCGGCGGTATTGTAGAGGCCGTCGTGGGGGAGGGGCTGGTGTGGTTGTCGCGGGGGTGTGGGGAAGGGGCCGCTTGGGGGTGGCAGGGCATCTCCGAAGCCCCGGGCTGTGCCCCCAGCGGTTTCCCACGGACGCGCGGGCTTAAAGGGGGGCTTCCAGGTCGCGGTAGTAGCAGACCGACGGAGTCTGGTGTCGCCGCCACCGTGTCGGGATTGGCGGCCAGGCGCCGCTCGTACATGGGCTCGGAAGTGATGTCCCGGGCACTGGGCATCCCCGGGGCATGCCGGTCCACCGGCCGCCCGGAGCGGATCGTCCGTCCCCGCCGCAGCCACCGCCACAGCAGGCCGTCAAGGGTGTCCGCGTCCGGGGCGGTGATCTCCGGGTGGACGATGACGGTCAGCGTCTCCTCGTTCACCGGCAGGAGCACGGAGGCGAGACCGCTGGTCCGTGTCCACACCGCCCGATCGCCGGTGAGGACGTCCATGACCGAGAGAGCGTGCAGCGCCGCGAAGTCCCGGCACTCCGCCTCGCGCCGGGGGTCCCGGAGGTACGGCGCGCCCGTGGTGGTGTCCGGCCGGACGAGGTCGAGTACCAGGAACGCCCAGCACTCCCGGCGCGGCGGCAGCGGCACCCGCTCCGCATCGCCCGCGGCTTCGGACCCGCACAGACGCAGTACGGCGCCACAGCGCAAGAAGTCCCACAGCCCCGTGCCCGGTTCGGAAGGCGTCGCGGGCGGCGCGTCACCGGGATGGACCACGAGCACGGCGTCAGGATGGGCCGCCAATAAGGCGTCGGCGTCCTCCGCCGTCCGCGCGAACTCCTCCAGCGGCGCCAGCCCCGCTCCGCGCGCCCGCTCCCGTGCCTCGGCCGCCGCCCGGTCCACGTCGTCCCCGGCGACCGGCGGCCCGACGTACAGGACCGCGGGCCGTCCGGCATTCCGCCGGCTGTTCTGCTGGTTCTCGTCACTCGGCATGTGCACTCTCCGTCGTACGGGCGGGCAGCGGGCACCGGCTCTCCAGCTCGGTGCGGGTGTGCACGCCGCCGTCGAACATTCCCTCGGCCCTCATCCGCCGCAGCCAGGCGTCGAGTTCGGGGCCGAGCCCGGTGCTCTCCTCCGACAGCCGGACGGCCCGGTCGCGCCGGTCCGGATCACGGCCCAGGACCAGCAGCGCGATCTTCAGCGCGAGACTGTGCGGATTGCGGGCCTCGAGCCTCAGCGCCTCGTCGACATATCCGGAAGCGACCTCGATGTTCGAGCGGGCGAGCGCGATCCGGGCCTTCCAGTACCAGAACTCCTCCGACTCCTGGTCCACGTGCGAGGCCTCCAGGGCGCGTTCCGCCTGGTCCGGCTCGCCGAGGCCCACATGCCGGCGCACCGTGGTGAGCGACCGTTCGGCCCGGGACGCCCCGGCCGCCGGGCGGCGCGCCCGCGGGCCGGTGGCCACCCGCGCCGCGATGACCACCACGGCGAGCAGGAACAACAGCAGCATCCCGACGAGCACGACGAACTGCTGGATGCCCTTGCTCTCGGCCAGCGTGGCGAAGATCCCGAGGATCGCGACGGCGAAGGCGAGCACGATGACGGCACCGAACAGCGCCGTCGCCTGTGCCGAGGTGAGGGTCCGGAACATTCTGGTGCGGATGATGTCGCGCACGAAGTCCCGGTAGAGCAGATACAGGACGCCGAGTGCGACTCCGCCAAATCCCGCGATTCCCCCGAGGACTTGGAAGAGTTCGACCATGCATGGACTGTAAGGCTTCCCTGGGGCCTTCGGCAGGGGATTCACCGGCCGGTTCGGCAGGTCGCCGCCCCGTCGGGTGGGTGTCGCGGGCCCAGGTGTGATCGGATGGCGGGGACGGATTCCCGGCAACGGGACCCCACCCGAAAGGAAGAACCGTGGCAACCACGCGCTCCGCACACACCGTCTGGGAAGGCAACCTGCTCGAGGGCAACGGAGTCGTCACCTTCGACTCCTCCGGCATCGGCCAGCAGCCGGTGTCGTGGCCGTCGCGCGCCGAGCAGGCGAACGGCAAGACCAGCCCCGAGGAGCTGATCGCCGCCGCCCACTCCAGCTGCTTCTCCATGGCGCTGTCGCACGGCCTGGCCGGCGCCGGCACCCCGCCCACCAAGCTTGTCACCTCGGCCGATGTCACCTTCCAGCCCGGCGAGGGCATCACCGGCATCCACCTCACCGTGGAGGGCACGGTGCCGGGCCTCGACAACGACGCCTTCGTCGCGGCCGCCGAGGACGCCAAGAAGAACTGCCCGGTCAGCCAGGCGCTGACCGGCACGACGATCACCCTGTCGGCGAAGCTCGCCTGACCCGCGTACACACGCCCGTACGCCGATGCCGCGTCCTCCCCGAGGAGGGCGCGGCATCGTCATGTCCCGGCCTGCGGCTCGGCAACTCCCCGACGAGGCACGGCCACCGGCGGTCGGATGATCCCGGTCGGATGAACCGCGGTCGGGAGACCTGGCGGTCGGTCGGGAGATCGGGTGGTCGGGAGATCGGGCGGTCGGGAGGTCCGGCGGTCAGGAGCTCCGGCGGTCGGGAGGTCCGGCGGTCAGGAGCTCCGGCGGTCGGGAGGTCCGGCGGTCAGGAGATCGGCCGTCAGGAGCTCCGGCGGTCAGAAGCGCTCGCGGTACTCGCGCAGGATCTGCCGGGTGCGCCGGCCGGAGGCGGCGCGGGCGGCCATGTGGTCCAGCACCTCCAGGTGCAGGGACACCTCGGCGCGCGAGTCGAGATAGAGAGCGCCGGACAGATACTCGCTGTAGACCATGTCGGGCAGCTCCGGCTCCGCGAAACGGAACAGCACGAACGACGTGAACGTCCCCGGATGCGGACCGGCCGCGTACTCGAGGACCTGAAGCGTGATGTCGTCGCTCTCGGCGGCTTCGAGCAGCCGGTCGATCTGGTCGCGCATGACCTGGCCCCGGATGCTCACCGGACGCCGCAGCACGGTCTCCTCCATGAGCACCCAGAGATGCGGCGGCCGTTCCCGGGTGAGGAGCTTCTGCCGGGCCATGCGCAGCGACACATGCCGCTCGATGTCCTCGGGGCGCGTCTGCCCGACGGTCCCGGCCTCCAGCACGGCACGCGCGTAGTCCTCGGTCTGGAGCAGCCCGGGCACGAAGTGCGGCTCGTACGAGCGGATGATGCTCGCGGCGCCCTCCAGGCTGACGTGCATGCTGAACCAGTCGGGCAGGACGTCGTGATAGCGCTGCCACCAGCCGGGCCGGTTCGCCTCCTCGGCCAGCGAGACGTAGGCCGCGACCTCGGCGTCGGGCACCCCGTAGGTGGCCAACAGCACCTGGAGGTAGGGGATTTTGAGCGCGACCTCGGCGGTCTCCATGCGTCGCACGGTCGCCGGGGCGACCCGCAGCACCCGCGCGGCCTCCTCCCGCCGCAGCCCGGCCGCCTCCCGCAACTCCTGCAACCGCCGCCCCAGCACCACCTGTCCGACGGTGGGCGCGGCCCGCCGCTCACTCACGCCACGCCTCCCCACGCGCCGAAGTATCCGTGCAGTGTGACATGTCCCGCGGGAAGGTTCATGGGGTCGAGGTGTCTTGATTTCCTTCGCCCGCAAGGGAGTTGCGCCGGTCAGGACGGCGGCGCCACCGTCCTGACCGGCGACGGCGAGCTGTCAGGGCTGTAGTGACTGGAGGTACTTGACCGTCGCCGGGTCGGCCGGCAGGAACGTCTCGATGGCCAGTTCGGCCACCGTCACGTCCATCGGGGTGTTGAAGGTGGAGATGGACGAGACGAACGACAGCACCCGGCCGTCGTGCTCGATGCGCAGGGGGAGCGCGAAGTGCGGAGCGGGTTCGGCGGGCTCGTCGGCCGCGTCCGGGACCGGGTCGGGGACGGGGTACGCCGCCACCTCCTCGTACAGCGTGCGCAGCGGTGCCGAGCGGTGCAGCGCGATCTGGCGCTCCATCTGCGCCAGCAGGTGCCCGCGCCACTCGCCGAGGTTGCGGATGCGCGGCGCCAGACCCTCGGGGTGCAGCGTCAGCCGCATCGCGTTGAGCGGCGGCGTGAGCAGGGACTCCGGGACGCCCTCCAGGAGCATCGCGATACCGCGGTTCGCCGCCAGGACGTCATACGTGGCGTCCACCACCAGCGCCGGATACGGCTCGTACCCCTCGAGCAGCCGCCGGACCCCCTGCCGCAGCGCGTCCATCGCCGGATCGTCCAGCGGCGTCTCCGGATAGTGCGGTGCGTATCCGGCGGCCAGCAGCAGCGCGTTGCGCTCGCGGACCGGGATCTCCAGGTGCTCGGCGAGCCGCAGCACCATCTCCTCGCTCGGCCGCGACCGGCCCGTCTCGACGAAGCTGATGTGCCGGGCCGACGAACCGGCCCGCAGCGCCAGCTCCAGCTGACTGACCCGCCGCCGCTCCCGCCAGCCGCGCAGCAGCGGGCCGACGCCCCTGTCGGTCGGGCCGGTGCCCTTCTCGGTCGGGCCGGGGGGAGGCGCCACGGCGCCGGACGCGACAATGGTCATACGGAGGACCGTAGTCGAGGAGGGGTGCATGTACGACCGCTGGAATCTGTCCTGGCAGGCCACGGCGGGCTATCGGGCCCGGGTACGCGGCTGTCTGCTGGGCGGCGCGATCGGCGACGCCCTCGGCAACCCCGTCGAGTTCGCCTCCCTGGACCGCATTCGTGCCGAGTACGGGCCGCGGGGCATCACCGGGCTCGTCCCGGACGGCGACGGGGTCGTCGGCCGTATCACCGACGACACCCAGATGACCCTCTTCACGGTCGAGGGACTCCAGCGGGCCCACCACCGCGAACGGCACAAGGGCATCGGCGGCGCCGCGCCCCGCCTCGTCCGCCAGGCGTACGGACGCTGGCTGGACACCCAGACCAGGCCCGGACCCGGCGCGGACGTCGACGGCGGACTCGCCGCCCGGCCCTGGCTCTACGCCCGCCGCGCCCCCGGCAACGCCTGCCTCTCCGGGCTCACCCAGGACCACGTCCCCGACCCGATGCTCCCCCTCGGCCCGCCCGGCGCCGTCAACCCGCAGTCCAAGGGCTGCGGCGCGGTCATGCGCTCGGCACCCTTCGGGCTCGGCCGGGCACCCGTCGACTTCGCGTTCGGGCTCGCCGCCCGCTGCGCCCAGACGACCCACGGCCATCCGACCGGCTACTACTCCGCGGGCGCCCTCGCCGCGATCGTCACCCATCTGGTAGAAGGCGAATCCCTGGAGGGCTCCGTCCTGCGCGCCCTGCGGCTGCTCGCCGTTCATCCCGGCCACGACGAGACCACGGCCGCGCTGCACCGCGCCCTCGACCTGGCCGCCGAGGGCGATCCGACCCCCGAGAAGGTCGAGACGCTCGGCGCGGGCTGGATCGCGGAGGAGGCCCTGGCCATCGCGGTGTACTGCGCCCTTGCCACGACCGACGTCACCCGCGCCCTGCTCCTGTCGGTGAACCACTCGGGCGACAGCGACTCCACCGGCGCCATCTGCGGCAACCTCCTCGGTGCGCTGTACGGCGACCACGGGCTGCCGCACGAGTGGCTGGAGCGAGTCGAGGGCCGCGCCGAGATCGCGGCCCTCGCGGACGACTTCGCGGCGGAGTGCGTACGGCGCTGAGCGCGCGGGACTGTGGCAGGCTGGGCAAGAGCCGCTGTCGTGCGAATGGAGCGAGGCCATGCCCGTCGAACCGTTGTCGCAGAAGGAGATCGAGGACCGGCTGGCGGAGCTGCCCGGCTGGTCGCTGGACGGGGACCGGATCTCCCGCTCCTACCGGCTCGGCTCGCACTTCGCGGCGGCCGCGATGGTCGTGCACATCGCCCAGGTCCAGGAGGAGCTCGACCACCACTCCGACCTCACCCTCAGCTACCACACCGTCTCCCTCACGGTGAACACCCACAGTGTGGGCGGTGCGGTCACCGAACTCGACTTCGCGCTCGCCCGCCGGGTGGAGGACCTCGCGCCGGGGCACGGCGCGAGCTGAGCGACGGGCTGGACCACGCCAGGGAAGCCGACGAGTACGACGCCACGCGCGCGGGGTGAGGCGCGGGCCGAGGCGGCCGCGAACGCCGTACTCGGCCCGCTTCCGGGGCCACGGGCAGGGCCGGACACCGCGCCGCCTCGCCCGCTGTGTGCGCCTCGGCGCGATCCACGCGGCCGGCGGCGGCGCGCTCGCCGCCCGTAGCGAGGCACTGCCGGACCCGGACCGCCCGCGGGCACTCCGGAGGCCGTGAGCGGCGAACTCCTCGCCCGACGCGGCAACTCCCGGGCAGGCAGCGGCAACTGAGGGAACGGAACCGTCTGTCCTCTCAGGAGGTAACACACGTGCAGCACCCGCACTCGCACAGGAACCGCAGACGTCAGATCCTGACCATGACGGCAGCCGCCGTCCTGACCGCCGCCGGACTCACCACGCTCGCCACCGGACCCGCCCAGGCCGCCACCGCACGCCAGGTCGAGGCCCTGGACCGGGGCGTGGTCAGCGTCCACACGGACAGCGGCAACCTGGTCAGCTGGCGCTGGCTCGGCACCGACCAGAACGACGTGTCGTTCAACGTCTACCGCGCCGGTGCGTTGGTCAACGCGACCCCGATCACCGGCTCCACGAACTACTTCCACTCCGGGGCGCCCGCCCAGGCCGACTACACGGTCCGCGCGATCGTGGGCGGCGTAGAGCAGGCCGACTCGGTGCACGCCGTCCAGTTCCGTACGGGCTACAAGGACGTACCCCTCACCCCACCCGCGGGCGGCACCACCCCCGACGGCGTCGCCTACACCTACGAGGCCAACGACGCCTCCGTCGGCGACCTCGACGGCGACGGGCAACTCGACTTCGTCCTCAAGTGGCAGCCCACCAACGCCAAGGACAACTCCCAGTCCGGCTACACCGGCAACACCGTCGTCGACGGCATCAAACTCGACGGCACCCGGCTGTGGCGCGTCGACCTGGGCCGCAACATCCGCTCGGGCGCGCACTACACCCAGTTCCAGGTGTACGACTACGACGGCGACGGCAAGGCCGAGGTCGCCATGAAGACGGGGGACGGGACGACGGACGGCCGGGGCACGGTGATCGGCAGCTCGTCCGCCGACTACCGGAACGCCAGCGGGTACGTGCTGTCGGGCCCCGAGTACCTGACCATGTTCAACGGCCGGACCGGCGCGGCGATGGGCACCGTCGACTACGTCCCGGCCCGCGGCACGGTCTCCTCCTGGGGTGACTCGTACGGCAACCGGGTCGACCGGTTCCTCGCGGGGACGGCGTACCTGGACGGCTCCCGGCCGTCCCTGATCATGGCGCGCGGCTACTACACCCGGACGGTCCTCGCGGCCTGGGACTGGCGGGGCGGCGCCTTCACCCGCCGCTGGACCTTCGACACCACCTCCTCGACCAACAGCGGCAAGGGGTACGACGGCCAGGGCAACCACCAGTTGTCGGTCGCGGACGTCGACGCCGACGGCAAGGACGAGATCGTGTACGGCTCGATGGCCGTGGACGACAACGGCTCCGGCCTGTGGACCACGAAGAACGGCCATGGCGACGCCCTGCACGTCGGCGACCTGGACCCCTCCCGGGCCGGCCTCGAGGAGTTCAAGGTGGACGAGGACTCCTCCAAGCCGTCGTCCTGGATGGCCGATGCCGGGACCGGCGCGATCCTGTGGTCGACGGCGGCCAACGGCGACAACGGCCGGGGCGTGTCCGGGGACGTCTGGGCGGGCAGCGCCGGCGCCGAGTCCTGGTCGTCCCGCGCCGACGGTGTCCGCAGCCCGCAGGGCGCCGTGGTGGCGAGCCGCAAGCCGGGCAGCATCAACTTCCTGTCCTGGTGGGACGGCGACACCGTCCGCGAACTCCTCGACGACACCCACATCGACAAGTACGGCACCGCGTCCGACACCCGCCTGCTGACCGGCTCGGGCGTCCACTCCGACAACAGCACCAAGGCCACCCCGTCCCTGTCGGGCGACCTTCTCGGCGACTGGCGCGAGGAGGTCGTCTGGCCGACGACCGACAACACGGCGCTCAGGATCTACTCCACGCCGTACGAGACGAGCACGAAGATCACGACCCTGCTGCACGACACGCAGTACCGCACAGCTCTGGCCTGGCAGAACACGGCCTACAACCAGCCACCGCACCCGAGCTTCTTCCTCGGAAACGACATGGCGACGGCCCCCAGGCCCACGGTGTACACGCCCTGAACTGGAGGAACGAGCCTTCGGAGTGAGGCGAGGAGGCGGCCATCCAGCCCGTTCGGACGGCCGCCAAACTCATGATCCAATATCGCTGGGGAGAATTTGGGGAGATCCATTTCGGATGGGTTCCTCAGTCGGTTCTGCGACCCGAACCTACGCGACATCGAACACGAGCCGTTCCCCCACGGATTTCTGAAGTTGCCGCAACCGGCTGCCTGACCAGCCGCACGAGCCCCCGGCTGGCACGTTGCCGGGGGGTACGTCTCACCGGTCCCGAACTGGTGAATCTTCAACCGGCCCATGTATTTCAACATCATCTGGCGCTAACATCCCAGCTCCGAACATCCCTGGGGGGAACCTTGACATCCGAACTGCCGCCGCTGCCCGACACCCCGCCGCCCGCGCCCACCGAGCCGCCCGCCGTATCCGCTCACGTGCCGCCGGCACCTGCGGCGAGACGCCTCAGCCCGCTCGCCGCAGGACTCATCGGCCTCGCCACCGGAGCAGCCATCGTCGGTGGCACCTGGGCCATCACCGCCAACAGCGGGCCGGACGCGCCCGCCACCTTCACGCTGAAAGGCAGCTTCGCCCTCACTGACAGCGTCGTCCCCGACGGCAACGGCGGCTGCGGCGGAACCCGCGGATACGACGACATCCTCGAAGGCGCCGGCGTCACCGTCTACGGCGCATCCGGAGATGTCATCGCCACTGGCGGCCTCGGCAACTCCACCTACGACGGAGACACCTACGACTGCACGTTCAAGGTCGCCGTGCCTGACGTGCCGAAGGGCGAGAGGTTCTACAAGGTTGAGGTGTCTCACCGAGGGACCGTGCAACTGTCTGGCAAGGAAGCCGAGAACGGGGACTTCGGGGCCTCGCTCGGCTAGCCGGAAACGCCAAGGCCCCGACTGGTGACAGTCGGGGCCTTCGTCGTGCCGGGTACTGCCCGCGCGACCCAGCCGGAGCCCGGACTGCCGGAAGCCTGCACCAGCAGCGGGAGTTGCCCAGGCCACGGTCTACACGCCGTGGAGGAGGCGGAGGGCGCGGGCCGGCCCGGCCCGCGCCCTCCGGATCAGGCGAGCGTGCGGCTTCGCATCAGGCGACCGTGCAGTTCTGACCGCCGAGTTTGAAGGCGGTCGGTCTGCCATTGGATCCCGACCAGCTTCCCGTGAACCCGAAGCTCACCGAGGACCCGGCCGCCACCCTCCCGTTCCAGGCCAGGTTCGCTGCGGTCACCCCCGAACCGGCCTGCGCGTACGAGGCGTTCCACAGCTGGGTGACCTCCTGCCCGTCACCGAACGACCAGCCCAGCGACCAGCCGTCCCAGGCGGTCGACCCGGTGTTGGCGAGCTGTACATCGGCCTGGAAGCCGCCCGACCACTGGTTCGTGATCCTGTATGTCACCGTGCAGGCGCCCGTCGGTGCCGGCTCCGTACCGCCGCCGTCCGAAGAGCCCGCGGTGTCGCCGTAGACGATCCCGCGCCCGTTCGTCGACACATACACGCGCCCGTAGACCCTGGGGTCACCGGTGATCGCCGCGCCCGTCCAACCCCACTGGTGGGCATCGTCGTTGACGCGGGTCCAGCTCGCGCCCTTGTCGGTCGACCGGAAGATGCCGCGCACACCGCCGATCTTCGCGCTGGTGTAGAGCGTCTGGTACGAGGCGCCGGTCGCCGCCTTGCCGAAGCCGATGGTGTCGGCCTGGTCGACGGTGGCGAGCTTGGTGAAGGCCGCGCCGCCGTCCGTCGAGTGCCACAGCCCGTACGCGCCGTCGCTCGCGCCGCCCGCCAGCCAGATGTCGCCCTTCGTGCCGGGCAGCGCCTTGAAGCGCACGCTGTCGCCGCTCGGCAGGCCCGTGGCCGCGGACGCCGTGAAGGTCGCCCCGCCGTCCGAACTGACGTAGAACCTGCCGGACTTGAAGCCGTAGAAGGTCTTCGGGTCGACCCGGTCGGACTCGACGATCGCCCCGGCCGGGAGGCCCGCGGACGCCGACCACGAGGTGCCGAACCCGGTCGTGTACTGCACCCCGGTGCCCGCCGGGCTCCACACGAAGCGACTGCCGTCGGACGCGGCCGCGACCGTCCCACCCCCGCTGACCCCCGAAGGGTCCGCCCCCGCGAACCAGTTGGCGCCGTTGTCCGTCGAGAACGCCACATGCGGACCCGAGTCGAGATTGCCGACCCGCACCACCGTGCCCGGGTCGGTCTCGGCGTAGTCGAGGCTGGTGCTCGTGGTGAAGTTCGGCGACGTGTACATCAGCGACGGCACCGTGGTGAGGTCCGTGTGCCGGAAGCCGCCGATGTCACCGAGCGCGCTGAACAGCTGGGCGCCGCCGGAGGGAGGCGAGGCGAGGTCGTTGACGGCCGTCTCCTCCAGGCCCCGCGCCATCGGCTTGATGGTGAACTGGCTTCCGCTGTCCCAGTTCGTCAGGTTGTCCGTGCCGTAGACCGTCGCGCCCGTTCCGTACATCATGCGCGCGGAGTCGAACGGGTCGATCTCCAGGGACTCGGTCATCCAGCCGAGTTTCGGGGTCTGCTCGGGCGGTGCGGGGTTCGCTCCCCAGGTGAGCCAGGGCGAGGACGAGACATCCATGGTGAAGCGGTTCGAGCGGCTCGGATACGAGGTGTAGTCCCAGGCCTTCGTCCAGGTGCCGCCGCTGTCCGTGGAGCGGAAGAGCTGCGTGTCCGGCCACCAGGAGCTGTACGCAGTCGCCATCACCGTCCCCGGATGCTGCCGGTCCACGGTCAGCCCGCTGAAGCCGTAGTAGGTGTCGGCCTCCGCGACCGGGCTGATGTTCGTCCAGGTCCCGGTCTTCGTCGTGTACCGCCACAGCTGTCCCTTGCCGCCGTCGTACGGTCCGCCCTTGTCGCTGTACGCGAGGTACAGACAGCCGTTCGCCGCGTCCAGCACGCCCTTGTGGGCGAGATGGCCGGTGGGCTGGCCGGCCAGCCGGGACCAGGTCGCGCCCGCGTCCGTGGAGCGATAGACGGAGTTGTCCTTGTCGGCGACCCCGACGTACACCGTCCGCGTGGAGCTCCCCGGCGACCCCGTCGACTCGTCGAAGGTGACCCACACGATGCCCTGGTTGTCGGACGCGTACCCGCTCGTGTCGGTCGCGTCCTGCACGTAGGTGCCGACGTTCGGGAAGTCGGTGACCTGCGACCAGGAGGCCCCCGAGTCCGTCGACCGCCACAGCCCCTTGCCGCTGGGCGCGCCGAGATACAGCACGCTGTTCCTGTTCGGGTCGACCGCGAGCCGCTCGCCCATGCCCCGGCCCGGCATGTTCCCGCCCAGCTTGAAGGGCAGGTCGGTCTTCTGCCAGCTCGCGCCCCGGTCGCCGGACCTGAGCACGGCACCGTTGCCCGGGTCCCAGCTGTTCGTGTACGTGCCGACGGCCGCGTACACCTTGTTCGGGTCGACGGAGTCGGAGGCGAGGCTCACGACACCCGTGTGCCCCCAGTCGCTCCAGCCGACCGAGTCGAGCAGCGGCGTCCAGGTCTTCGAGGACTCGGCCCAGCGGTAGGCGCCGCCGATGTCGGTGCGGGCGTAGGCGAGGTTCTTCTCGGAGCGGTTGAAGACGATGCCGGGGACGAAGCCGCCGCCGTCGACGCGGGCGTTCTTCCAGCTGTACGTGTCCGCGGCGATCGTCGCCGTGGGGGCGCTCGCGGCCAGTGCCGGCGGGGTGCCGGCGGGCAGACCGGCCGCCAGCGCGAGCACGGCCGTGAAGATGCGGGTTCTTCGCACGGTGAGTCCTCTCCTGAAGCGGGGGGATGGAAAGGCGCGACGGCCGGGCGGCCCCCGGTAGGAGAACCGCCCGGCCCGGTACACGGAGCCTTGCGGGGACTATTCGAGGAGCTCCGCGTACGAACCCATGGCGAGCGCGATGTCCGCCTGGGCCCAGAATCGGTGGTACGTGAACGTGGGCGCGGCGCCGCCCGCGAGGTAGCTCTCGATCTTCGACCAGGCCGGGTCGTTCTTGTAGAAGGAGCGGAGCGAGGTGAAGGTCGAGGAGGAGTTGACCGCGTCGCCGTTCGGCATCTTGCCGGTCCAGCCGCTCGGGACGTACACGCTGTCGTCGAAGCGGTTGTAGTCGGTGCGGGTCTCCGGGACGGCGACGCCGAGGCTGTCCTGGTAGTTGTTCCACATGCCGTCGAGCAGTGCCTTCGCCGTTGTCTTCGCCGCCGTGCTGCCGGACCTCGCGGCGTAGTACGTCAGGGTCTTGGCATAGGCCGCGGCCACCCCCACGTCATCGGTGTAGTCGGCGACGGTGACATGAAGTCCCGTGTTGGCGCCGGGACTTGACGCGTTCCAGGTGTCGGGCGAGCCGGACCACTGGAGCGTCGAGGGGATGCGGTAGGTGCCGTCCGGGTTGATCGTGGTCTTGGACAGCGCCCAGCCGACCCACTTGTCGAGGACCGCCTTCGCGTTCGCGTTCCCCGTCTGCTGGTAGTACTCGGCCACCCGCTCCATGGACCACGCCTGGAAGCCGAACCACTGGTTGGACGGCGGGTCGTGGTACACCGGCTGCTGGTCGTAGTACATGCCGTAGAAGGTCGGCGTCCCGGTGGGCGGGGTCGCGTACCGGCCCGCCCAGCTGTTGGTCGCCCCGCCCGCGATGGCACCCTCGCTCGACTGGAGCCAGCGGTAGAACTCCAGCTGCCGGTCGAGCGACTTCGCCCAGTCCGCCTGCCCTGTCGCCGACTTGGGCTTCAGGTCGGCGTACGAGCTGAGCGCGTACGCGGCGAGCGGGTTCTGGTAGCCGCCGTGGGTGTGACTGGAGCCGATGCGCCAGGCCCAGCCCGCCGAGGTGTCGGTGGCGCCGCCCCATGCGTAGTACCAGGACATCAGGTAGTGGGAGGCGTCCTTGCCGGTGCCCGCGGCGCAGGTCGAAGGCCCGACACAGTTCCCTATCTTCTTGAAGTACTTGTCGTACATGGCGTAGCGCAGATAGTCGCCCATCTTCGCGGCCTTGCCGACGGTCCCCGACACATCACCGCCCTTGCCCTGGGCCTTGGCCCAGACGTCGGCCCAGTACGCGGCCTGCACGGCACGCGCGTCGGCGTCGGGTGCGTCGGTGTACTTCCACTGCTTGGCGTACGAGGAGTCCCCGGTGAAGAGGTCCAGGTACCCGTTCGTGCCGCCGTACTTGAAGGCGTCACAGGTCGGCTGCGGGACCGTCTCCCAGACGGACTCCTGCGCACCGCGCTGGAAGGTGTTGATGTACGACGGTCCGGTGGCGGTCGGGCCCGCCTCGCACTTGCCGGGCTCGTTGCCGTAGCCGTAGACGTTGTCGACGTCCTGGAGCCAGTGCATGCCGTACACGTCGTCCGTGCCGTACGCGCTCTTCAGCTCACTGGCGATCGGATCCGAGCCGGCCGGGACGCCGGGCTCCAGCTTCGCCGGGTACTCGCCCGGAGTGTCCAGCTCGGGCGCGTACGTCGCCGGCTTCGAGGCGTTGTAGAAGGAGTTGGTCGGCTGGTCGGCGTGGGTCGGGATCATGTACTTCTCCATGAGATCCCAGGCACCGTTGAACTTCGACCAGTCGCCCGTCACCTTGCCGTACATCGCCTGGAGCCACAGGAGGTAGCTGTATGCCTCCGAGGTCGTCTCGTGGCCCTGGTCCGGCGCCTCGACGATCAGCGTCTCCACCGAGTGGTAGGGGATGCCTTCGGGGGAGAAGTAGCCGTTCGCCGGGTTGGTGATCTTGCCGTAGAGATCCAGGAAGCGGGCGTCGTACGCCTTCGACCCGGCCAGTTCCGTGACCGTGACCGTGGCCTTGGTGTGGCCGGTCGCCAAGGCCGTGAAGGTGGCCGAACCGGTGCCGGAGGCGTCGGCGGTGATGGTCACCGTCTGCGCCGTGTTCCAGTTGGCCGGCGTGAAGGTGAGCGACGATCCACCGGTGACGGACAGGCCGGTGTTTCCGTCCGTACGCGTCACACCGACGGTGACGTTCGCGCTCGGCTGTGTCGACAGCTTCACGGCGAATGTCCCCGACTTGCCCTGCTGGACGCCCAGTTGGGTCGGTGAGGCCACCACGGCGGGACCCGAGGCGACCGTGATGCCGACCGGAGTGGACTCCGCCGACGCGCCCAGGCTGTCGTACGCCTTCGCGATCAGCGAGTGACCGCCCACGCTCAGGCCGGCGGCCGACAGCGTGTAGGGCGAGCTGGTGTCCGTACCCAGCAGCGTCGTGTCGTCGTAGAACTCGATTTTGCTGATCGTCGCGTTGTCGGCGGCGGCCGCGGTGGCGACGAGCGGGACCGCGTCGCCCTGCGTGTAGACGGCGCCGGCGGTGGGGCTGGTCAGCACGGTGACCGGCGGCTGGTGGGCGCCGGCGCAGGTGGTGCCGTTGACCGCGAAGCCCGTGGGGGAGGTGTTGGTGCCGCTGTACGAGAACTGCGCCCCGGTGTTGACGGCGGCTCCGGCGGCGATCGTCCCGTTGTAGGACGCGTTCTTCACGGTGATCGACTTGCCGGACTGCGACCAGGTACCGCTCCAGCCACCGGTGAGCGTCTGGTTGCCGGTGTAGGCGTACGTCAGGGTCCAGCCGTTGATCGGGTCCGTGCCCCGGTTGGTGACGGTCACGTCCGTGGTGAAGCCGGAGCCCCAGTCGTTCGTCTTGTAGTCGACGCTGCACTGGAGCGCCGCGGCCTGCGCGGACGGCGCGGAGATTCCGGTTGCCAGGGTCGTCACGGGCAGGGCCAGGGCCGCGACCACGGCGGTCCACAACCGCCGCACGGTGCGGCGTCTCCTTCTGGATGCCATGTGCTGGTTCCTCCTTGCGGCTCGGAAACGGGGGGAGGAGCAACAAGCCTTGAACCAGTGGGAGCGCTCCCATATTGGAGAGGGGGGTGGGAGGGGTCAAGGTGCTTGAAGAGTCGAAAAGATTCGATCAGCGCAACTGCGAGAAACCTGGTGACTCCTCTGTTCTTCGCCGTCACTTGGCGCTACCTTCCCCAGCACCAGTGGGAGCGATTCCATCAGTCGACGCGCCTGTCCACGGCGCGCCCGAGCTGTGAGGAGTCGCTCATGCGACATCCCCCTCGTTCAGCACTTCTTCTTGTCGCCGGCGCGGTCGCCCTCATCGGGAGCGCGGTCGTGCCGGTCGTCACGGCGTCGGGAGCCACGACGCCCGCGTGCACGGTGGAGTACGCCGTCACCAGCCAGTGGGACGCCGGCTTCCAGGGCGGCGTGAAGATCACCAACAACATGGCCGCCCTGAGCAGTTGGCGTCTCACGTTCGACTTCGCCGGCGGGCAGAAGGTCACCCAGGGCTGGAACGCCAAGTGGTCCCAGTCCGGTACCACCGTGACCGCGGCCAACGAGAGCTACAACGGCTCGCTGGGCTCCGGTGCGAGTGTCAGCGCCGGGTTCCTCGCCTCGTGGTCGGGGAGCAACGCCGTACCGACGTCGTTCAAGCTCAACGGGACGACGTGCAATGTGGAGGCGGAACCGTCGCCTTCACCGTCACCGTCGGACCCGCCGGCGACGGGTGCGGCGCCGAAACTGCACGTATCCGGGAACAAGCTCGTGGACGCCGACGGCAAGACGCGCCGGCTGCTCGGCGTCAACCGTTCCGGCGGCGAGTTCATGTGTGTCCAGGGCTACGGCATCTTCGACGGGCCGGTCGACGACGCCGCCGTCAAGGCGATCGCCGACTGGAAGGCCAACACCGTCCGCATTCCGCTGAACGAGGAGTGCTGGCTCGGCCTGTCCAACATCAAGCCGGAGTACGGCGGCGCCAACTACATCGCGGCCGTCAAGGACCTGGTGGCCAGGGTGGAGGCGCACGGCATGACGCCGGTCGTCGAACTGCACTGGACGTACGGCCAGTACACCGGCAACTCCGCCGGCTGTTCGGACGTGCACGCCACCTGCCAGAAGCCGATGCCGGACGCCCAGTACACGCCGTCCTTCTGGGCCTCGGTGGCGAGCACCTTCAAGGACGACGCGGCGGTCGCGTTCGACCTGTTCAACGAGCCCTACCCGGACCGCGCCACCTCCACGACCACCCAGGCGTGGCAGTGCTGGCGGGACGGCGGGACCTGCCCCGGCATCACCTACGAGGTGGCCGGCATGCAGGACCTGGTCGACGCGGTGCGCGGCACCGGCGCCAAGAACCTGATCCTGGCGGGCGGGCTCGCGTACTCGAACGACCTGAGCCAGTGGCTGACGTACAAGCCCACCGATGCCACGGGCAATCTCGTCGCCGCGTACCACGTCTACAACTTCAATACCTGCGCCAGTGAGACGTGCTGGAACTCGACGCTCGCCCCGGTGGCCGCCCAAGTCCCGCTGGTGGCCGGGGAGATCGGCGAGAACACCTGCTCCCACTCCTTCATCGACACCGTCATGAAGTGGTTCGACGACCGGGGCCTCTCCTACCTCGGCTGGACCTGGAACACCTGGGACTGCTCCTCCGGTCCCTCCCTGATCTCCAACTACGACGGCACTCCCACGTCGTTCGGTATCGGACTGCGCGACCACCTGCGCGCCCTCAACGGATAGGACACCCGCACTCATGAGCCGTACCAGAACAGCGATACTCGCTGCCTTGGCGCTGGTCGCCGGGGCCTCGGGGACCGCGGTCGCCGCGGTCGCCCCGGAACCCGGCATCGCCGCCGTCCCCTGCACCGTCGACTACAAGGTGCAGAACCAGTGGGACACCGGTTTCACCACCGCCGTCACGGTCACCAACAACGGGGCCGCCAAGTCCTCCTGGGCCGTGAAATGGTCGTACGCCGGAAACCAGAAGGTCACCAGCGGCTGGAACGCCAGGATCAGCCAGAGCGGCACAGCCGTCACCGCCGCCAATGAGAGCTACAACGGGGCGCTGGCGAGCGGCGGTTCGGTCAGCTTCGGCTTCAACGCCTCGTACAGCGGCACCAACGCACTGCCGACCGCCTTCACGCTCGACGGCGTGACCTGCAACGTCGACGACGGCGGCGGAGGCGGGGGCGGCACGGACCCGGACCCGTCCGGCAAGGTCGACAACCCCTACGCAGGCGCCAAGGTGTACGTGAACCCGGAGTGGTCCGCGAAGGCCGCGGCCGAGACCGGCGGCAGCCGCATCTCCAGCCAGCCCACCGGCGTCTGGCTCGACCGCATCGCCGCGATCAACGGCGTGAACGGCGGCATGGGCCTGCGCGCCCACCTCGACGCGGCCCTCGCCCAGAAGGGCAGCGGCGAAGAGGTCGTCCAACTGGTCGTCTACGACCTGCCCGGCCGTGACTGCGCGGCCCTCGCCTCCAACGGCGAACTCGGCCCGACGGAGATCGACAAGTACAAGACGCAGTTCATCGACCCGATCGCGGCGATCCTCGCGGACAGCAAGTACGCGGGTCTGCGGATCGTCACGACCATCGAGATCGACTCACTGCCGAACCTCGTCACCAACACCGGCAGCCGCGCCACCGCCACGCCCGCGTGCGACACGATGCTCGCCAACGGCAACTATGTGAAGGGCGTCGGCTACGCGCTGAACAAGCTCGGCGCGATCCCGAACGTCTACAACTACCTCGACGCCGGACACCACGGCTGGATCGGCTGGGACGACAACTTCGCCCCGTCCGCCACCCTGTTCAAGCAGGCGGCGACGAGTGAGGGCGCGACGGTCGACGACGTGCACGGCTTCATCACCAACACGGCGAACTACAGCGCCCTGAAGGAGAACAACTTCACCATCAACGACTCGGTGAACGGCACCTCCGTCCGCCAGTCCAAGTGGGTCGACTGGAACCGCTACGTCGACGAGCTGTCCTTCGCCCAGGCCTTCCGCACCCAGCTCGTCTCGGTCGGCTTCAACTCCGGCATCGGCATGCTGATCGACACCTCCAGGAACGGCTGGGGCGGCACCGCACGGCCCACCGGTCCCGGCGCGACGACCAGCGTCGACACGTACGTCAACGGCGGCCGCTACGACCGCCGTATCCACGTCGGCAACTGGTGCAACCAGTCCGGTGCCGGTCTCGGTGAGCGCCCGCAGGCCGCACCGGCCACCGGGATCGACGCGTACGTGTGGATGAAGCCCCCGGGTGAGTCCGACGGCTCCAGCTCGGCCATCGCGAACGACGAGGGCAAGGGATTCGACCGGATGTGCGACCCGACGTACACGGGCAACGCCCGCAACGGCAACAGCATGTCGGGCGCCCTGCCGAACGCCCCGCTGTCGGGGCACTGGTTCTCGGCGCAGTTCCAGGAACTCATGAAGAACGCGTACCCGGCGCTGTGACGCGCCGTTAGGCCGGGTCCGCCGGGGGCTCGTCGAGTCCCCGGCGGACCCGGCCCTCGGCGACGCGCGGCGGAAAGGCACCCTCGATCCGCACGAACCCGTCCTCGAGGAAGCGTTCCACCCTGCCACACCACTTTGCTGTTCACGCAAAACGATTGGCCGTTTCGGGAAGTGGCGGCGCACGCTTGCCGCACCCCGAACGAGAGGCTCGGAACCATGGCACACCACCACGACCACCCACAGCACGACCACACGGAGATCGACTTCGCCGAGTGGCTTCCCCTGCTGGAGCAGGAGGCCGAACTGTTCACCCCGCTGTACGCCCGGGCGGCGGCCTGGCTGCGGGAGCGGCAGCCCGAGCCCGAGCTGATCGTGGACGCCGGCAGTGGCCCCGGTGTCATCTCCTGCCTCCTCGCGGACACCTTCCCGCGGGCGCGGGTCGTCGCCGTGGACGGCGCGGAACCCCTCCTGGAACGGGCCCGAGCCCGTGCGGACCGGCTCGGAGTAGCCGACCGCTTCACCACCGTGCAGGCCGAACTCGCCGACGGACTCGGCAACGTGGAGTATCCCGCCGACCTGCTGTGGGCCAGCAGGTCCCTGCACCACGTCGGTGACCAGCGAGCCGCCCTCTCGGGATTCGCGCGGGGGCTGGCTCCCGGCGGCATGCTCGCCCTTCTGGAAGGTGGCCTGCCCGCGCGCTTCCTCCCGCGCGACATCGGAATCGGCCGGCCCGCCCTGCAGTCCCGTCTGGACGCGGTGCAGGAGGAGTGGTTCACCGAGATGCGGGCCGCGCTTCCCGGAGCGGTGACCGAGACCGAGGACTGGCCCGCCCTGCTGACGGCCGTCGGTCTGCGTCACATCGCGACCCGCACGTTCCTCCTCGACCTCCCCGCCCCGGTGTCGGAGGAGGCCCGCGCCTTCGTCGTCACCTCCCTCACCCACCGCCGGGACAAGCTCGCCGACGGCCTCGACGCGGATGACCTCGCCACCCTCGACCGGCTCCTCGACCCCGGCGACAAGGCGAGCCTGCACCACCGCCCGGACGTCTTCCTGCTCACGGCACACACCGTGTACGTCGCGGTGAAGGCCGGGTAGCCCTCGTCCGCGCAGCCGTCGTCCGTAGCCCTCCACCCGGGCGCAGTGGAACACCCCTCCGCCCGACGTGCCCTGTCAGCCCACCTGCTGAGCCCTTGGCCACGACTTCGGTCTTGACTTCGAGAGCGCTCCAAGTGATGGACTCCCCGCGTTCACCGGAAACATAGGGGGTAACCATGACCGACTCTCCTGTCGCGCTCATCACCGGCGGCGGAAGCGGAATCGGGGCCGCGGTGGCGCGGCGGCTGCTCGACGCGGGACACCGGGTGACCGTCACCGGCCGCGGCGAGGAGCGGCTGCGCGGATTCGCCGAGGAACTCGGGCGTCCCGAGGGCTTGTTGACGGTGGCGGGGAACGCGGCCGAGTACGAACACGTACAGGCCGCGGTCGAGGCGACGCTCAAGGAGTTCGGGCGGCTCGACACCGTCGTCGCCAACGCCGGCTTCGCCACCCACGACACCGTCGCGGAGGGCGACCCGGCCGGCTGGTCCGAGATGGTGCTGACCAATGTGCTGGGGCCCGCGCTGCTGATCAGGGCCTCCGTCGACGCCCTGAAGGAGACGCGTGGCCGGATCGTGCTGGTCGGCAGTGTGGCGGGCCACGTCAACACCCCCGGCAACATCTACGGGGCCACGAAGTGGGCCGTGACCGGTCTCGCCGAGAACACCCGACGCCAGGTCACCGAGTTCGGGGTGGGGGTGACGCTGATCTCGCCCGGACGCGTGGAGACGCCGTTCTGGGACAGCTATGGCAGCCTGCCGCCAGGGCAGCTGCTGACGGCGGACCAGCTTGCCGAGTCGATCGTCTGGGCGATCGGGCAGCCGAGCGGTGTCGATGTGAACACCGTGGTCGTCCGGCCGATCGGCCAGCCCGTCTGACCTCCCGGCGCGGCCCCCGCACCGCGGCGAAGCGCGCGGTGCGGGGGCCGCTTCGGTCTCCGGCTTCCCTGTCCGGCTCAGTTGTTCTGGAGGAACTGCTTCGCCAGTGAGTCACCCAGCGACACGGCGGCGCTGTGGCTCTCGATGGGCGAGACCTGCGAGTTCTTGAACAGGATGTACGTCACGCCGGAGTCGGTGCCGCCCGTCTCCGGGTCGGGGTCGATGCCGAGGGCCTGCGCGGTGGCGTACGAGGCCTCGCCGATGATCTTCGTGGGGCCGGTGTCGCCGACGACCGCGTACTCGACCTTGTTGTTGTAGATGACGGCGACCACGCCGCCGCCCTTGATGCCGGCGCTCGCGTAGTTCCAGATGCTGCTGGAGCTGGGCACGACCACGTACGGGAGCGAGTCGGCGCGCAGCGGCTTGCCGTCGGACTGGTGGAACGCCGTGTCGTCCTGGAACCACGGGTCGGTGGTGCCGTTGCACTTGCCGGTGACCTGGCCGTCGCAGTCGATGTCCATGTCGGCCTTCCAGAACACCGCGCCGTTCTTGCCGCACACGGGGATCGTGGCCGATGTCTCGTCGTCGGTCTTGTACTTGCCGTTCGATATCTGCGAACAGGACGTCACCTTGGCGAGCAGGGAGGCCGCGCTGACCGAGCCCTCCTGTGCCGAGGCGGGGGCCTTGGTGCCGGACGGGGAGGCGGTGGCCGGAAGTGCGGCGGTGGCGAGGAGCGCGGCGCCGGCGGCCGCGGCGAGGGTCAGTGTTCGAGTGCGCACTGTGGGGGACCCTTCTGTTAGGAAAGTTTCCTTACCATGTTGCGCACAATGTGGCCCTGCTTGCATGACCGCGTCAAGGCCTTCCGCGGACTTGGTCCGGTCCAGGGGGAAGCCGATGGGGAGCGCCGGTACGAGGCGCGGGAGCCGTGAGGGAGCCGTGGGGGAGCCGTCGGGTAGGCCGTCCGGGGGAGCGGGGCGCGAAGCGCGGGGTGGCGCCGGGGAAGCGTCGGGGCCCGGACACCTTTCCGGTGTCCGGGCCCCGACGGGTTTTCTCGCGCGTGTTCCGGCGCGTGTTCCGGCAGGTCAGCCCATGTCGAACGTCGCCGGGTCGGGACCCAGGCGGCGGTCCTCGTTGAGCGCGCTGATCGCCGCGATGTCCTCGTCGTCCAGGCTGAAGTCGAAGACCTCGATGTTCTCCTTGATCCGGGACGGAGTCACGGACTTGGGGATCACGATGTTGCCGAGCTGGATGTGCCAGCGCAGCACGACCTGGGCCGGGGTGCGTTCGTGCTTCCGGGCGATCGCGACGATCGCCGGGACCTCCAGGAGGCCCTTGCCCGAGCCGAGCGGCGACCAGGCCTCGGTCGCGATGCCGTGCTCCGCGTGGAACTCGCGCGCGGCGTGCTGCTGAAGGTGCGGGTGCAGCTCGATCTGGTTGACCGCCGGGATGACCGACGTCGCGTCGATGAGCGTCCTGAGGTGCTCGGGGAGGAAGTTGGAGACGCCGATCGCCTTCGCGCGGCCGTCGGCGTAGATCTTCTCGAACGCCTTGTACGTCTCGACGAACTGGCCCCGGGTCGGCAGCGGCCAGTGGATCAGATACAGGTCGATGTAATCCAGGCCGAGCTTCTCCAGCGACACGTCGAAGGCGCGCAGCGTGGAGTCGTAGCCCTGGTCGCTGTTCCAGAGCTTGGTGGTGACGAAGAGGTCGGCGCGGGGGATGCCGGCGGTCGCGATCGCCTTGCCGGTGCCCTCTTCGTTGCCGTAGATCGCCGCTGTGTCGATGCTGCGGTACCCGGCCTCCAGCGCGGTGGCGACGGCACGCTCCGCCTCGTCGTCCGGCACCTGCCAGACGCCGAAGCCCAGCTGGGGCATCTCGACGCCGTTGTTCAGGGTGATCGGGGGGACCTTGGTGCTCACGAGCTCTCGATCCTTACAGTCGTCGGGTGGTACTCCCATCGTCAACGATCACGGGCGGTGATGCATTCCTGACCGGTGGATTCGTCGTGAATCCCCTGCGGATTCCGTGTGGTCCCGCCGGAGATTGGCCGGAAATGGATCAACGGAGGCGCGGCGGACGGCTCGGACAAGATCTTCCGGGTGAGCATCGGACAGCGGCGACGGACGGGCGCCGTGCCGGGGGTCAGGCCCGGTACAGCGCCTCCACCTCGGTCGCGTACGCGTTCTCGATCGCCTTGCGCTTCAGCTTCAGGGACGGCGTGAGCAGGCCGTGCTCCTCGGTGAACTGGTGGGCCAGTATCCGGAACGTGCGGATCGACTCGGCCTGCGAGACGAGCGTGTTCGCGGCGACCACCGCCCGCCGCACCTCCGTCTCCAGCTCGGCGTCCCGGACCAGCTCGGCCGGGGTCAGCTGTGGTTTGTCGTGCATCTGGAGCCAGTGCTCGACGGCCTCCGAGTCGAGCGTGACGAGCGCGGCGATGTACGGGCGGTCGTTGCCGACGACGATGCACTGCGCGACCAGCGGATGGTCGCGCACCCGCTCCTCCAGGACCCCCGGCGAGACGCTCTTCCCGCCGGACGTCACCAGGATCTCCTTCTTGCGCCCGGTGATGGTGAGGTAGCCGTCCTCGTCGAGCGAGCCGAGATCACCGGTGGCCAGCCAGCCGTCGTGCAGCGTCGCGTCCGTGGCCTTGGGGTCGTTGAGATAGCCCTGGAAGACGTTGCCACCGTTCAGCCAGATCTCGCCATCGTCCGCGATGTGCACGGTGGTGCCCGGAATCGCCTGGCCGACCGTGCCGAACCGGGTGCGCTCCGGCGGGTTCGCGGTCGCGGCCGCGGTGGACTCCGTGAGGCCATACCCCTCGTAGATGTACACGCCGGCGCCCGCGAAGAACAGGCCGAGCCGGCGGTCCATCGCCGAGCCGCCGGACATCGCGTGCCGCACCCGGCCGCCCATCGCGGCCCGGATCTTGGCGTAGACGAGCTTGTCGAAGACCTGGTGCTGCATCCGCAGGGCCGCCGACGGACCGGGTCCGATGCCCCAGGCTTTCGCCTCCACGGCGTCCGCGTACTTGACCGCGGCCTCCACGGCCTTCTCGAACGCGCCCGACCTGCCCTCCCTCTCGGCTTTGCGGCGGGCCGCGTTGAAGACCTTCTCGAAGATGTACGGTACGGCCAGGAAGAACGTCGGCTTGAACGCGGCCAGGTCCGGCAGCAGCGCCGCGGCGTTGAGCTGCGGCTGGTGGCCGAACTTGACCCGGCCGCGGACCGCGGCGATCTGCACCATCCGCCCGAAGACGTGCGCCAGCGGCAGGAACAGCAGCGTGGCCGCCTCGTCGCCGCGCTTGGAGTGGAACACCGGCTCCCAGCGCTCGATGACCGTGTCCGCCTCGAACATGAAGTTCGCGTGGGAGATGACACAGCCCTTGGGGCGTCCCGTGGTGCCGGACGTGTAGATGATGGTCGCGACCGACTCGGGCGTGACCGCGCGCCGGTGCCGGTGCACCACCTCGTCCTCGAGGTGCGCGCCCGACTCGTACAGCTCCTGCACGGCGCCCACGTCGAGCTGCCACAGCCGGTGCAGCTGGGGCAGCCGGTCGATGACCGTCGCGATGGTCATCGCGTGGTCCTCGTGCTCCACCATCGCGGCCGACACCTGGGCGTCGTGCAGCATCCAGAAGACCTGCTCGGCCGACGAGGTGGGGTAGACCGGCACCACCTGGGCGCCGATCGTCCAGAGCGCGAAATCGAAAAGCGTCCACTCGTAGCGCGTCCGGCACATGATCGCGACCCGGTCCCCGAACCGGATCCCCTGCGCCAGCAGGCCCTTGGCCAGGGCGAGGACCTCGTCGCGGAACTCCGCGGCGGTCACGTCACGCCAGGTGCCCTGCTCGTCCTTGCGGCCGAGAGCGACGTGCAGCGGATCCTCCAGGGCATGGTCGAAGACAACGTCGGCCAGGCCGCCCACCGGCGGCGCCGACGCCAACGGAGGGTTGGTGAACTCGCGCAATCCCGCTCCTTGTGGCGCTCCGCACAGCGCCGTGAAAGCTACCCCACCGGACTGCCGGGCGGGAGGGGTGACCGAACGACGGAGGGTCACGGTGTATGCACTGGTCACGCGGGAAAATCCTCCCACAAGGGGAGAGACGGTGCAGAACCACCTACGGTTCCGTAGGTTTCCCGGTCGTAATCTCCACGGAATCTGCGCGACCCGATTACGGTGCACCGCGCATCGGATACCGAACGCGGAGGCCCCGTTTCCTCGCCCTCCTGCCGTCGGACCGCTCATGCTCCCTCACTGCCGGGGCCGGTCCCGGCCCCGGTGGCGCCGGGACCGGCCCCGCCGCCGTCACCCGCGGTGCGCCGCGACCTCCTGTGCCGGCGCCCCGGCCGCATCCGGCGCGGGACGCGGTGTCCGCACCAGCACCAGCACCAGCGCACCGGCGGCCGTCGCCGTCACTCCGGCGGCCACCGAGGCCGCGTCGAGGCCGGAGGCGAACGCGGCCCGCAGCGCGTGTTCGGAGAGCGTCCCGCGCAGGGCTCCCGCGCCACCGCCCGCCAGCGTGTGCGCCGCGTCCCGCGGCAACGCGTTCTGCATGCGCGAGGTGAGGACCGTGCCGAAGACGGCGATGCCGAGCGCGTAGCCGAGCTGGCGGAAGGTGTTGACCGCGCCGCCCGCCATGCCCGCCCGCTCCAGCGGGACGGCGGCGAGCGCGGCGCCCGCGATGCCGGGCGCGACCAGGCCCGTACCGACGCCGACCAGGATCAGACCCGGTATCAGCGCCGTCGCCGTCGCACCCGCGTCGAGCACCGCCTGGCAGAACAGACCGGAGCCGATCAGCAGCAGTCCGCCGCCGATGGTGAGCCGGGACGGCACCCCGTGCAGCAGCCGGCCGCCGACCGCGGCCACCACGAACGAGGCGGCCGACAGCCACAGGAACACCAGACCGCCCCGCACCGGGCTCATCCCGAGCAGCGTCTGGAGCCAGATCGACAGATACGGCATCACACCGAACGCCGCCGCGTTGAAGGCGAGCGCCCCCACCATCACGCCCAGGAACGCGGGCTTGCGGAACAACGACAGGTCGAGGAGCGGATCGGCGGTGCGCCGCTCGATCAGCACGAAGCAGCCCAGCGCCCCGGCCGCCGCCGCGAACGACACGAGTGTGCCCGCCTCGGCCCACCCCTCGGACCCTGCCCGCACCGCCCCGTACGTCAGCGCGCCCGCGAAGCCCGCGAACGCCACCGTGCCCGCCCAGTCGATGCGCCGCCCCCGCGGCCCCCGCGACTCCGGCACCACGCGCAGCGTCAGCCAGACCGCCACGACGCTCACCGGCAGGTTCACGAAGAAGATCCAGCGCCAGCCGGGCCCGTCGGTGAGCAGCCCGCCGAGCACGGGACCGACGGCGGCCGCCGCCCCGCTCACCGCACCCCACACGCCGAGTGCCGCCGACCGCCGCCGACCCTGGTAGACGGAGCCCAGCAGCGGCAGCGTCGTCGCGAACATCGCGGCCGCCCCGATTCCCTGCACCCCGCGCGCGGCGACCAGCATCCCCGGCCCCGAGGCCAGCCCGCACAGCAGTGACGCCACCGCGAACAGCACGACGCCCGCCACATGCACCCGCCGCCGCCCCAGCACATCGGCCGCGGCCCCCAGCCCGAGCAGCAGCGCGGCCAGGGCCAGCGCGTAACCGTCCATCACCCACTGCAGATCGCTGAGCGAGGCATGCAGCGCCCGCGCCATGTCGGGCAGCGCCACGACGGCGATCGTCACGTCCAGCAGCAGCATGAACGTCCCCAGACACACCGCGGTGAGCGGCCCCCATGTACGCATGATCCTCAACTCCCTGTGTCACGGATGCGTATGCGGTCCGTACGATGAGGGAGACCCGGACGATCGACACGGTCATCGGGCTCATCCCGCTGGATTTCGACACTGGAGTGCCCCTTGGAGAGGGAATCCGACGCGTTCGACGCATTGGATCTGCAACTGCTGGCGGCGCTGGAGCTGGCCGGCCGGGCGCCCTTCAGCCGGATCGCGGCCGTGCTCGGCGTCTCGGACCAGACCGTCGCGCGCCGCTACCGGGGACTGACCGCCGAGGCGGGCCTGCGGGTCGTGGCCGTCCGGGACGCGGAGCGCCTCGGCCAGGACCAGTGGATGCTGCGGCTGCGCTGCACCCCCGACAGCTCCGGGGCCATCGCGGAAGCCCTGGCCAAACGACCCGACACCGGCTGGATCGGACTGGCGTCGGGCGGCACCGAGGTGGCCTGCATGAGCCGCCCGCGCAGCCGGGGCGACCAGGACGACCTGCTGCTCGGCAAGCTGCCCCGCACACCCAGCATCGTGGAGATCCGCGCCCAGCAGCTGCTGCACCGGTTCTACGGCGGCCCGACGGGCTGGATCGGGAAGTTCTCCGCACTGACGGACGACCAGATCGCCGCGCTGCGCCCCGAGGTTCCGGCCGCGTCCGGGCCCGCCCGGATCGCCCCGGAGGACGAACCCCTGGTCGCCGCACTCGAACGGGACGGCCGGGCCACCTACCCCGAGCTCCAGCGGGCCACCGGCCGCTCCGAGTCCGCCGTCAAGCGCAGCCTCGCCGCACTGCTGGCCTCCGGCGCCGTCTACATCGACATCGAGTACCACTCCGAGATCCTCGGCTACTCCCTCGCGGCCCTCCTGTGGATCACCACCTCGCCCGGCGCGCTGCACTCGGTCGGCGAGGCCCTCGCCACCCACGACGAGATCGCCTACGCCTCGGCGACCGCCGGCCCCTCCAACATCGTCGCGACCGCCGTGGTGCGGGACACAGGGGCCCTCTACGCCTACCTGAGCGGCCGCCTCGGCCACCTCGAAGGGGTCCAGCACGTCGAGACGACACCGTTCATGCGCCGGGTCAAACAGCTGACGTACCGGATGCCGGGCTAGGGCAGGTCCGGCCCGGCCGGCTACGTCCGCCCGCGGTGCAACCGGTCGCCGCCCGCCAGGATCGCCGCCGCCAACGCTTCCGCCGCGCCCTGGGTGGGGCCCCGCCGGCGCCCGTGCACCAGGACGAAGTCCACCTCGCCCAGCTCCGGCAGCCCCGCCCGTTCAGGGACACGGACCAGGCCCGGCGGGACCAGGCCCCGGGAGTGGGCCATCACACCGAGACCCGCGCGGGCCGCCGCGATCAGGCCGTTCAGGCTGCCGCTGGTGCAGACGACGCGCCAGGACCGGCCCTGCTTCTCCAGGGCCTCGAGGGCGAGGGCGCGGGTGATGCCCGGCGGCGGGTAGACGATCAGCGGGACCGGGCGGTCGGGGTCCAGGCGGAGCCGCTCCGCGCCGATCCACACCAGCCGGTCGTGCCGGACGAGCTCCCCGCGCGGGTCCTGCGGCCGGCGCTTGGCGAGCACCAGGTCGAGCTTGCCCGCCGCGAGCTGTTCGTGCAGCGTGCCCGACAGCTCGACCGTCAGCTCCAGGTCCACCTCCGGATGGTCGTACCGGAAGCCCTCCAGGATCTCCGGCAGCCGGGTCAGCACGAAGTCCTCCGACGCGCCGAACCGCAGCCGCCCGCGCAGCCGCGTGCCCGTGAAGAACGCCGTGGCCTGCTCGTGCACCTCCAGGATCCGGCGGGCGAAACCGAGCATCGCCTCGCCGTCCTCCGTCAGCTCCACCGAGTGGGTGTCGCGCGAGAAGAGCTGCCGTCCGGCCGTGTCCTCCAGCCGGCGCACGTGCTGGCTCACCGTCGACTGACGCAGCCCGAGCCGGCGCGCGGCCTGCGTGAAGCTCAGCGTCTGCGCCACCGCGAGGAACGTCCGCAGCTGTGAAGGGTCGTACATCCCGCGACGTTATCGCGGAACGTGATGACAGTCAGAGTGGTATGCCGGATTCCCGATCGCGGGTCCGGGGAGGACGATGGAGAGGGCACGTCCGGTGTCCGGAAAACGACGTACAGCGAAGTAGTGGAGCACAGTGAAACGCCTGCGGTGGCCGAGTTGGATACCCGTCGACCCGTACATCCTTTTGTTGCTCGGGACCGTGGGCCTCGCGGCTCTCCTGCCCGCGCGCGGCACGGCCGCGGATGTCGCGTCGGGGGCCTCCACGGCCGCGATCGCCTTTCTCTTCTTCCTCTACGGAGCCCGGCTCTCCACGCGTGAAGCACTCGAGGGCCTCAAGCACTGGCGGCTGCACGTCACGGTCCTCGCCTGCACGTTCGTGGTCTTCCCGCTGCTCGGTCTCGCCGCCCGCGGGCTCGTCCCGGCGCTCCTGACGCAGCCCCTCTACACCGGTCTCCTCTTCCTCACCCTCGTCCCGTCGACCATCCAGTCGTCGATCGCCTTCACCTCCATCGCCCGCGGCAACGTGCCCGCCGCGATCTGCGCGGGTTCCTTCTCCTCGCTCGCCGGGATCGTCGTCACCCCGCTGCTCGCGGCCGCCCTGCTCGGCAACAGCGGCGGCGGGTTCTCCGCCGACTCGCTCGTCAGGATCGTGCTGCAACTGCTGGTCCCGTTCCTCGCCGGGCAGGTGCTGCGGCGCTGGATCGGCGGGTTCGTCCTGCGGCACAAGAAGGTCCTCGGACTCGTCGACCGCGGCTCGATCCTGCTCGTCGTCTACACCGCGTTCAGCGAGGGCATGGTGCAGGGCATCTGGCACCAGGTGAGCGCCGTCAGGCTCGCCGGACTGCTCGTCGTCGAGGCCGTGCTGCTCGCCGTGATGCTCGCGCTGACCTGGTACGGCGGCAAGGCGCTGGGCTTCGGCCGCGAGGACCGGATCGCCATCCAGTTCGCCGGTTCGAAGAAGTCCCTCGCTTCCGGACTTCCCATGGCCAGTGTGCTGTTCGGCGCGCACGCCTCGCTCGCCGTGCTGCCGCTGATGCTCTTCCACCAGATGCAGCTGATGGTGTGCGCGGTGATCGCCAAGCGCCGGGCGCGCGACCCGGAGCGGTCGGCGGTCACCCCGGAGTCAGCCGCAGGGACACGAACCGCGGTCGGTACAGGGACACGTTCCGGCTGAGGTTCGCCTGGGCCGAAGCGCCCGTCGTGTCCAGCCAGTTGACGTCGTAGCTGAGGACGAGCCGGCCGTCGCCGCCGAGCACCGGGTGGGCCTGCGGGTTGTACGCGGCCACCTGCCCCTGCGGCAGCGGCGGGCTGAATCCCCTGGCCGGACCGTGCCAGGGGCCGGCCGGTGAGCACGCCCAGTACGACGTGACCGTCGTCAGCCCCCGGGTGCCGGCGGCCATGGTGAACAGCACGTATGTCGGTCCGTCGCGGACGACCGTGAAGGCGCTGCCCACGCCCGTGCCCCGCCCGTCCCCGAGCATCGCCGCCGGCCGGGCGTGAGCCCTCCAGGCGGAGCCGTCCCAGTACTCCCAGGCCCCCGGCTCCGCCAGCCTCCCGCGCGGCACCCGCGCCACGTACGCCTTCGACGCCGGGCGGGAGGCGGCCTGCCCGTCGTCGCCGCCGAACACGTACGTCCAGTCCCCGTCGCCCGTCACCGCCGTGGTGCCGAACAGCACGCGGTGCGCGGGATCTGGGACCTGCCGCTGGTCGAGGACCTGGGTGATGCCCTCGACCCGCAGGTCCGGCAGGGAGAGCGTGGCGACCTCGGTGGCGGTCGGGACGCCGTAGATCCACGGGTACGCACCTGTCGTACGGGTCCACAGCAGGACACGTACGACCTGTTCGGACGAGCCGGGGGAGCGGGGCTCGACCCGGGCGGCCACCGGCCAGCGCCACTGTCCGGCGGCCGGATCCGGGAACAGCGGGGCGGGCAGCGTGGCGCTCAGCCGGCCCGCACCCGTCATCACCACAGCCGAGTTGCGTACGAGGGGTGCCGAGGTGTCCCGCCAGGCGTAGGACTCGCCGACGGGGTTGGGCGGGCCGTGCACCTGGCCCAGATAGGTGTCCGAGAACAGCCACAGCACCCGCCCGTCCGGCAGTCGCACCGAGTGGGTGCCGTCGCCGCCGGTCCAGTCGTCGGCACGGGTGGCGTCGTCGCCGTAGCGCGCGAACTCGCCGGTCAGTTCTGTGTCCGGGCGCCAGGATTCCACCGTGCGTGCCGCGCAGCCGCCGCTCTCCCGGTGGTGGTCCGGGAGGGCGGTGAGCAGCACGGCCGTGCAGACCAGGGCCAGGAGCACACCGAGCCCGGTCCCGGTCCGCCGTCGAGCTCGTGCGTCGTCGGGCACGCACGGGACGTTAGTGGCTGCCGCTCACCCGGTCCATGGGCAGCCGCAGGACGGTGTCCCGGGCCGACGCCTCGTTGTCCGTGCGCAGGCCCGTGATCTCGGCGTCGCTCAACGCCCGTCCATAGACGCGCACTTCGTCGATGGATCCGGTGAAGTACGCCCGGCTGTCCATCCGCTGACCGATGTGCACACCGAACGGCGAGTTGCGGCTGACGGACCCGGGCACATCCGCGGTGCTGATCGGCGTACCGTCGAGGAACAGCGTGAGCGCTCCGCCGCCACGGCGCAGCGCGAGATGGTGCCACTGGCCGTCGTTGTACGCGCCCGTCGTGCGCACGAACGCGGACTGCGGGGCCGAGGCGCCGTCGCGGACGGTGATCAGACCCTGGACGCGGTTCGACGCGGGCTCGCCGCGCAGCCACACCTGTGGCTGCGAGGTCCCGATCCCGCCCATCCACAGCAGGGGCTGCTCGCCGGTCGCGGCGGTGTAACGGAACCAGAGGGACGCCGTGAAGTCCTTTGTCCCGAGCGGGAGTTCGGCACGGTACGGCAGGCGTACGGCGTCGTCGGCGCCGTCGAAGTCGAGCGCGCCGCCGAACACGCCCTCCGTCTGCTCGGCGCCCCCGAGGACCGCGGCGCCCTTGGCGTGCGGGGCCAGGTCGGGCGTTGTCGGGTCGGGGCCGCGGCGGGGTTTCAGCCAGTCCTCGGTGAAGCGGGCGAAGCGGATCTCGTCCCGCGCGTCGACCGCACCGCCCTCGTACATCAGGCCCACGGTGTCCCGGCCGACGCGCACCAGGTCCGAGTAGCCCGACCAGTCCGTGGTGACGACCGTGCCGCGGTCGACGCTGTCCCAGGTGCGTCCGCCGTCGTACGAGGAGCGGATCGTCATGGTCCGCCGGCGGTCCGGGTCGCCGGGGCAGGCGAGCAGCAGCCGGTCGCCCAGGCGCAGCGAGGAGCCCTGGACCTGGGGCGTGTACAGGTCCGGCAGATCACGGAAGGGCGCGGTGAAGCTGGAGCCGCCGTCGCGGCTGACGGCCTGGGTGCGGTGTCCGAGGTCGGTGCCGTCCTGCTCGCGCCCGCTGACCAGGACGGACCCGTCCGTGCGCTCGGCCAGCGTCATCTCGGACGGCTTCTGACGGAACGTGCCGTCCGCGGCGATCGGCCACGAGTCCGTGGCGCCGATCCTCCAGTGGTCGCCGCCGTCGTCGCTGGTGATGAGCGCGGCGTGGTTCGCGCTGACCCGACTGCCGTCCCATGTCTCGGTGTTGACGCCGAGGACGAGCCGGCCCGCATGTCTGCCCCGGGTCAGCTGGATGCCGTGCACGGGTCCGGTGGCGTACCAGGAGTTCCACTCCGGCGGGAGGATCTCGTCGCTCAGGTCGCGCGGCCGGGACCAGGTGAGGCCGTCGTCGTCGCTGTACTGGAGGTGCGGTGTGCGGTCGCACGGGACGGTACAGCCGGCGCTGTCCGTACGGCCCGTGTTGTACGTCTCGGCCAGGACGATGCGGCCGGTCTCGCGGTCCACTACGGGCGCCGGGTTGCCGTGGGTGTCCCCGCCGCCCTCGTTGACCACCTGGAGCGGGCCCCAGGTGCGGCCGCCGTCGGTGGAGCGCTTGAGGACGATGTCGATGTCGGCCGCGTCACCGCAGTTGAGGACGCGGCCCTCGGCGAACGCCAGGAGGGTGCCGTCGGTCGTCTTCACGACGGCCGGTATGCGGAAGCAGGCGTATCCGGGATCCTGGGACGCCTTGAAGAGCACCTGTTGCTCGAACTCACCCGTGTCCGTCGCCTGTTCGGCCCCCGCGGGGCTCGGCAGGGCCAGTAGTGCGGCGGTGGTGAGCACGGCGGTCAGGGTCGATGCGATACGTGCACGGAGAGTTGACGGCATGGTGCGACCTGCCCTTCATGCGTCTGGACATCTGGACATCCCACGTCCAACGTGCGCGTCACAGACGCTACTTGGGCGCTCAGCCGGCCCACAAGAAGCGTGCACCGGTCGTGTTCACGCCAGGTCTCGGCGTCGCCGTGGAGGCGGCAGGACCGGAAGTACCGCCGCCGCCTGGGGAACCGGCCCGGGTGCCGCTCCGGTCCTGCGGCAGACCAGGGCGTCCGGGTCGCTCGCGGGCGCCTGGAGGGAGTAGCCGTCCGGGCAGGTGGGGCCGGGGTCACCCTTGGGGCCGGCCGGGCCCGGGTCTCCCCGGTCGCCCTTCGGGCCCGAGGATCCGGGCGCTCCCTGGTACCCCTGCGCCCCCCGCTCGCCCTCGGCCCCGGGGAGCCCCGCCGGTCCAGGAGGCCCTGCCGGTCCGGGGGGTCCCGCCGGCCCGGGGGGTCCCGCCGGTCCGGGGGAGCCGTCCGTGCCCGGCTCGCCGGAGGGGCCGGTCCCGCCGGACGGTCCGAGGGGACCTGGCTCGCCGCGCGCCCCGCGCTTCCCGGCGGCACCGTTCTTCCCGCCCGAGCCCCGCTCACCCCGGGCGCCGGGTGCGCCGGGCATCCCGGCGGGCACCCGAACGCGGTCGACCAGATGGTCCACGGCCTCGGAGGGGTCCGGCGCGGCGGGGGTTCCACCGCCGGCCTCGACCTGGGCACGCAGGTCCCGCACGTCCTGCGCGAGCGTGGACAGGGCCTTGCCGCGCCGGTCCGCCTCCGAGCGCAGCTCCTCGGCCTTGCGGTCCCCGGCGTCGATGCGCGCCCACAGGACCACCGCGATGCCGGAGAGCGCGATCAGGACGCAGACGAGGAAGATGCCGCGCCAGCGCAGGGCGAGCAGCCGCTGGAACCCGTTCACGGCGCACCTCCCAGGCGGTGGACGTCGAGGCGCAGCCGGGCGATCTCCGACTGGTCCGCGGCATGCAGCGTGGACAACTCGACGATCCGCGAGTCACGTTCGGCGACCTGGCGCTCCAGGCGGTCGCGCTCGGACTGCAGCTTGTCGGTGAGACTGGAGAAGCCGTTCAGAGCGTTCTCGCCCCGCTTCCCCAGGTACGCCACGACGGCCGCGCCCAGCACGCCCGCGCAGGCCACTAACGAGCCGAGCAGGGTGGTGCCGGCATCCAAGTAACTGCCTCCTACCCGGACGACGGGCCGCGCGGACGTGGCCCTGTGGAACTCACCGGGAGTAACGAGCCCGCGCGGGTGGGGATGTGCGCGGGAGGCCGAGTACACCGGACGGAGTAGCGGCGGAGCGTCAGGTGCGCAGGACCACCTTGCCGAGGTTGCTCCGCGACTCGATCACCTCGTGCGCCTTCGCGGCGTCCGCCAGGTCGAACTCCCCGTGCACGGCCGGCCGCAGCGCCCCGTCCGTGAACAGCCGCCACAGCTCCCGCCGCCACCGTTCGTACAGCTGCGGCTCCCCGCGGGCGATCCGCGCCATCTGGAAGCCGATCACCGACTTCGCGCTCACCAGCAGGTCGTACGCCTGGACGGTCCCGCCGCCCGAGCTGTAGGCGACGAGCCGGCCACCCGGGGCGAGCGCGGCGATCGCCGGGGTGAGCAGCTCACCGCCGACCGCGTCGAGGACGTAGTCGACGGGCTCGCCCCAGGCGTCGGCGTCGTAGGTGATCACGTCGTCGGCGCCGAGCCCGCGCACGAACGCCGCCTTGCCCGGGGCGGACACGGCGCCGACGACGCGCGACGCCCCGCGCAGGCGCGCGAGCTGTACGGCGAGTTGGCCCACGCCGCCGGCCGCCGCGGTGACGAGCGCCGACTCGCCGGGGCGGGGGCGGGCCGCCTCCAGGGCGCCGAGCGCGACCAGGCCGCTGCGGACCAGGGCGACGGCGTCGACGGGGCTCGCGCTCTCGGGGACGGGGGTGGCCCATGGTTTCGTGCAGGAGGGCGTAGTCGGCGTAACCGTGTCCGAAGCAGAGACCGGTGACGCGGTCGCCCGCCGTGAAACGGGTGACACCTTCCCCGGCGGCGACGACCTCTCCGGCGATCTCGCCGCCCAGCGGGATCGGCTCGGCGGCCTCGGTGACCTTCCGTACGACCGGGAGGGTCACCCCGATCGCCGCGGCGCGGACGAGCAGCTCGCCCGGTCCGACGTCGGGCACCGGCACCTCCTCCAGGAACAGCGGGCCACCGGTGTGCTCGTACCGGACGCGACGCATCGCACCTCCCAGAATGCGGGGACAGTATTCGTTGGGAGTCCCAATGATAACTGGAGATTCGTTGGGATGCCCCATGGTTATTCGCTAGGCTGGGGGCATGTCCGCCCCCCTGCCCGCAATCCGCACCCTCCCCAGCTGGCTCCTCGGCCGGGCCGCCGCCCGGGGGCGCGGCCTGGTGGCCGAGGCCCTGGCGGCCGAGGGGATGAAGATGTGGCACCACGTGGTGCTCTCCGCCGTCGCCGACCTCGGCCCCGTCGCCCAGGCCGAGCTCGGCCGCAGTATCCAGCTCGATCCCAAGGACCTGGTCGGCGTCCTCAACGACCTCCAGTCCGCGGGCCTGATCGTCCGTGAACCGGACCCGAAGGACCGCCGCAAGAACGCGGTGTCCCTCACCGGGGAGGGCACGCGCCTGCTGAAGCGCTGCGAGAAGGCGGCCCGCGCCGCGAACGACGCGCTCCTCGCCCCGCTCGAGGCGGCCGAACGCGACCAGTTCATGAGCCTGTTGATCCGGATTTCCGGTACGGACGGCTGATGCGGGCTAACGTTCCGTCATGACCGCACCAGTACCCGCAGCCGAACCCCGGCTCGCCCTCGACCCCGCACGCACCGCCCTAGTGCTCGTCGACCTGATGGACCGCATCGTCGGACTGCCCGTCGAGCCCCGGAAGGGCGTCGAAGTCCTCTCCGTGGCCGAGGGGCTGGCGGCCGGCTTCCGCTCCGCGGGCGCCCTCGTCGTCCTCATCCGCGTCGAGCGCCCCGGCCTCGCCGAGCAGCCACCCGGAAGCGGGCTGGTCGCCGGTCTCGCGGCGGACGGCGACCTGGAGATCGTGAAACGGACCATCGGGGGTTTCCAGGGCACGGCCCTGGACGAGCAGCTGCGCGAGCGCGGCATCAGCACACTGGTGTTCGGCGGCATCGCCACCAATCTGGGCGTCGAGTCCACCGCCCGCGCGGCCGGCGACCTCGGCTACGACCTGGTCTTCGTCGAGGACGCGATGGCCGCCCTCACCGCGGCCGAGCACGACGCGTCCGTACGGCTGGACTTCCCCCGGCTGGGCACGGTGGTCACCGCCGCCGAGGTGCACTTCGCCTCGGGTGAGGTGAGGTGAGGTGAGGCGGCGGGCGAGGGCGAGCGCGGCCGACTGAGCGACCGCTTTGGGGCGGGGCCCCTTCGGCGCAGGGGGCGCTCCCCGCCGGTCGGGGCCCCGCCGCCGTGCAGCGGGGAGCCGCTCAGCCCTGGGCGGCCGCGGCCCGCAGAGCGATGCGGTGCTCGCCCGCGTACACGTTCATGGAGGCGCCCCGCAGGAAGCCCACCAGGGTCAGCCCCGACTCCGCGGCCAGGTCCACGGCCAGCGACGAGGGGGCCGACACCGCCGCCAGAACCGGAATCCCGGCCATGACCGCCTTCTGCGCCAGCTCGAAGGAGGCCCGGCCCGACACCAGCAGGACCGTGCGGGACAGCGGCAGGGAGCCGCTCTGCAGGGCGCGGCCGACCAGCTTGTCGACCGCGTTGTGCCGGCCCACGTCCTCTCGGATGTCGACGAGCTCGCCCTCCTCCGTGAAGAGCGCCGCCGCGTGCAGGCCCCCGGTCCGGTCGAAGACCCGCTGGGCCGCCCGCAGCCGGTCGGGGAGGCTCGCGAGCAGCTCGGGTTCGAGCCGGACCGGGGGAGTGTCGTCGATCGTCCAGCGTGCCGTCGTACGGACCGCGTCCAGGCTCGCCTTGCCGCACAGTCCGCAGGAGGACGTCGTGTACACGTTCCGTTCGAGTGTGATGTCGGGGAGGACGACACCGGGCGCCGTCCGCACGTCGACGACGTTGTACGTGTTCGAGCCGTCCACCGTCGCGCCCGCGCAGTACACGATGTTCTGCAGTTCGTCGGCCTCGCCCAGGACGCCCTCACTGACCAGGAAGCCCGCGGCGAGCGCGAAGTCGTCACCCGGCGTGCGCATGGTGATCGCGAGCGGCTTGCCGTTGAGGCGGATCTCCAGTGGTTCCTCGGCGACGAGCGTGTCCGGGCGGGTGCTCACGGCCCCGTCCCGGATGCGGATCACCTTGCGTCGTTCCGTGACTCGTCCCATGTCCTGATCAGTCCCGGTTCTGTACGTGCTGGTAGCCGAAACGGCCCTTGATGCAGAGGTTGCCGTGGGTCACCGGGTTGTCGTGCGGTGAGGTGACCTTCACGATCTCATTGTCCTGTACGTGCAGGGTGAGATTGCAGCCCACTCCGCAGTAGGCGCACACCGTGGTCGTCTCGGTCTGTGCCGACTCGTCCCACGTACCCGCCGCGCGCATGTCGAACTCCGACTTGAACGACAGCGCGCCGGTCGGGCACACCTCGACGCAGTTGCCGCAGTACACGCACGCGGAGTCCGTGAGCGGCGCGTCGTGCTCGACCGCGATCCGCGCGTCGAAGCCGCGCCCCACCACCGAGATCGCGAACGTGTTCTGCCACTGGTCGCCGCACGCGTCGACGCACTTGTAGCAGAGGATGCACTTGTCGTAGTCGCGGACGTAGAGGTCGTTGTCGACCTTCGGCTCCTCGTTGAGCCGGGCGGCGTCGGGGCCGAAGCGGTCCGGCTTCGCCTCGTACTCCTTGATCCACCCGGCGGCCTTCGGCGTGGTCGACAGGTCGACCGAGGACGCGAGGAGTTCGAGCACGAGCCTGCGGCTGTGCCGGGCGCGCTCGGTGTCGGTGCGCACCTCCATGCCGGGCTCCGCCCCGCGCGAGCAGGCCGGGACGAGAGTGCGCGCGCCCTCGACCTCGACGACGCAGACGCGGCAGGCGTTCTTCGGGGTGAGGGTGTCGCCCTGGCAGAGGGTCGGCACGTCCTTTCCGGCGGCCCGGCAGGCGTCGAGGATCGTCGACCCCTCCGGGACCCTGGCCTCCTGCCCGTCGACGGTGAACTCGACGAGCCGGCGCGGCACTCCCAGCGGTATCGCGGTCATTCGTACGCCCCCAGACGGTCGATGGCAGATTCCACGGCGTTCCACGCGCTCTGGCCCAGACCGCAGATCGAGGCGTCCCGCATCGCCCGGCCCACCTCTCTGAGCAGGGCGATGTCGTCGGCGGCCGCCGCCCCCGTCCGCGCCACGATCCGGTGCAGCGCCTCCTCCTGGCGCACGGTCCCGACCCGGCACGGCACGCACTGGCCGCACGACTCGTCGCGGAAGAACTCGGCGATCCTCAGGAGGAGCCGGGGGAGCGGGACGGTGTCGTCGAAGGCCATGACGACTCCCGAGCCGAGCGTGGTGCCCGCCTGACGGGTGCCTTCGAAGGTGAGCGGGATGTCCCGTTCGTCGGGCCGTACGAAGCCGCCGGCCGCGCCGCCGAGCAGGACCGCGCGCAGCCGTTCCCGCACTCCGGCCAGCTCCAGCAGCTCGCCCAGCGTCGCGCCGAACGGCAGCTCGTAGACGCCGGGCCGGTCCACGCTGCCCGACACGCAGAAGAGCTTGGGCCCGGTGGACTTCGCCGTGCCGATCGCCGCGTACGCCTGCGCCCCCATCGTGAGGACGGGCAACACGTTGACCAGCGTCTCGACATTGTTCTCGGCAGTGGGCCGGCCGAACAAGCCCTTCTCCACGGGGAAGGGCGGCTTCGACCGCGGCTCCCCCCGGTACCCCTCGATCGAGTTGAAGAGGGCGGTCTCCTCACCGCAGATGTACGCGCCCGCGCCGCGCCGGATCTCGATGTCGAAGGCGTAGCCCTGACCGAGGACGTCGTCGCCGAGCAGCCCACGCGCGCGTGCCTGCTCGATGGCGTGGCTCATGCGCTCCAGGGCGCGCGGGTACTCCCCGCGCAGATACAGATAGCCCTGGTGCGCCCCGACGGCGTACGCGGCGATCGTCATCGACTCGACGAGCGCGTACGGGTCGCCCTCCATGATCACCCGGTCCTTGAAGGTGCCGGGCTCGGATTCGTCGGCGTTGCAGACGAGGTGGTGCGGACGGTCGGGCCGGGACGCCGTCGCCTGCCATTTGCGGCCGGTGGGGAAGGCGGCGCCGCCGCGCCCGACCAGGCCCGCGTCGGTGACCTCCCGGATGACCTCGGCCGGCCCGAGCTCGAAGGCCCGCCGCAGCGCCGCGTAACCGCCGTGCGCCCGGTAGTCGTCGAGCGACGCGGGGTCGACCACGCCGACGCGGCGCAGGAGAACCAGCCCGTCCTGACCCGCCTGGGGGACCGCGAGGGCGGCGGACGGCTCCTCGGGCGCCGAGTCGGGCGCGCTCGCCGCCAGCACCGCGGCCTCGACGGTCGCGGGCGCCGACACCGCCGTACGCACCGGATCCCCGGCCCTGACCGCCAGTGCGGCCGGAGCCCGCTCGCACAGGCCCAGACAGGGGCCGCGTTCCACTCCGACGCCGCTGCCGGGCCCGAGCCGGGCCTCGACACCGGCGCACAGCTCAGCCGCCCCGGCGGACGCGCACGCGAGGTCCGTGCACACATGCAGGACGGTCGCGGGGCGCGGTTTCACCGCGAACATCGAGTAGAACGTGGCGACGCCGTACGCCTCCGCGGGCGGCACCGTCAGCCGCCGGCACAGGTAGTCGAGGGCGCCCTCGCTGATCCAGCCGATCCGGTCGTTGACCGCGTGCAGCCCCGGCAGCAGCAGGTCGCGGCGGTCCCGGGCCGCGCGCCCGCCGCGGGCCCACCTGAGGTCGGCGTCGGACCGGTCGGCGCCCTCCCACGAGGACTCCGGGGGACCGAGCAGCGCGTCGACGGCCGCCCGCTCCTCGTCCGACGGTTTGCTGTCACCGAAGTGCAGATCCATGTCCTGCCTCAGCTCCTCACGGCCGTGACCGGCAGCTTCTCGATCCGGATCGCGGACGCCTTGAACTCGGCCGTCCCGGCGATCGGGCAGTTGGCCTCGATCGTCAGCCGGTTGGTGTCCACCTCGTCGGGAAAGTGCATGGTCATGAAGGCGAGACCGGGGCGCAGCGCCGGATCGATCCACACCGGCGCCACCACGGCCCCGCGCCGCGAGGCCACCTGGACCTGCTCGCCCACCACGACCCCGTAGCGCTCCGCGTCCTCCGGGCACAGCTCGACGAACTCGCCGCGCCGCAGCGGAGAGGCGAAACCGCCGCTCTGCACACCGGTGTTGTAGGAGTCGAGGCGGCGCCCGGTGGTGAGCCGGATCGGGTACTCCTCGTCCGTCAGATCGACGGGCGGGTCGTGCTGGACGATCCCGAAGGGGGCGAGGCGGCCGCGCCCGGCCGGGTCGGACGACCACAACCGGCCGTGCAGATAAGGGGGTTCGAGCCGGTCCGGTGCGGGGCACGGCCACTGGATGCCCTGGTGCTCCGCCAACCGCTCGTACGTCATCCCGTAGTGGTCCGGCGACACCGACCGCAGCTCGTTCCAGACCGCCTCGGCGTCCGCGTACTTCCAGTCGTGCCCGAGCCGCGCCGCGAGCGCGCAGAGGATGTCGATGTCCTCGCGCGCCTCACCCGGCGGGGTCACCGCCCGGCGCACGCGCTGCACCCGCCGCTCGCTGTTGGTCGTCGTGCCGTCCGTCTCGGCCCACCCGGCGGTCGCCGGCAGCACGACGTCGGCCAGCTCGGCCGTCCTGGTGAGGAAGATGTCCTGGACGACGAGGAAGTCGAGGGCCCGCATGCGCCGTACGGCCCGCTCGCTGTCCGCCTCCGACTGCGCCGGGTTCTCCCCGATGCAGTAGACGGCCCTGAGGGTGCCCTCCTCCATCGCCTCGAACATCTCCGTCAGGTTCAGCCCGTAGTGCGGCTGGATGACGGTGTCCCAGGCGGACTCGAACTTCAGTCGCGCGTCCGGGTCGAGGATGTCCTGGAAGCCGGGCAGCCGGTTCGGGATGGCGCCCATGTCGCCGCCGCCCTGCACGTTGTTCTGGCCGCGCAGGGGCTGCAGGCCCGAGCCGTACCGGCCCACGTGCCCGGTCAGCAGGGACAGGTTGATCAGCGCGCGCACGTTGTCGGTGCCGTTGTGGTGCTCGGTGATGCCGAGGGTCCAGCACAGCTGGGCGCGCTCCGCCCGGGCGTAGGCGTGCGCCAGCTCCCTGATGGCGCGGGCCGGTACACCCGTCACCTTCTCGGCGAGCGACAGCGTCCACGGCTCGACGAGCGCCCGGTACTCCTCGAAGCCGCTCGTCGCCCGCTCGACGAAGGTCTCGTTGGCGAGGCCCGCGTGGATGATCTCGCGGCCGATCGCGTGCGCCATCGGGATGTCGGTGCCGACGTTGAGGCCGAGCCAGCTCTCCGCCCACTCGGCCGTGGAGGTGCGGCGCGGATCGACGGCGTACATCCGGGCGCCGTTCCTGATCCCCTTCAGGACGTGCTGGAAGAAGATCGGGTGCGCGAAGCGGGCGTTGGAGCCCCACATCACGATGAGGTCGGTGTGCTCGGTCTCCTCGTACGACGACGTCCCGCCGCCCGAGCCGAAGGCGGCCGACAGACCGGCCACGCTCGGGGCGTGACACGTCCGGTTGCAGGAGTCGACGTTGTTGGTGCCCATCACGACCCGGGCGAACTTCTGCGCCACGTAGTTCATTTCGTTGGTCGCCCGGGCGCAGGAGAACATGCCGAAGGCGCCGCGTGCCGCGTCGAGGCCCCGGGCCGCGCGGTCCAGCGCCTCCTCCCACGTGGCCCGGCGGAGGGGCTCGTCGCGCGAGTCCCTGACGAGCGGATGCGTGAGGCGGGTGTAGGTCTTCGGAGTTCGGTCGCGTTTCGTCATGCGGCGGTCCTCGCTGCGAGCAGATCCGAGAGGGCGTGGACGGTGCGCAGCGTCGGCACCTCGACGCCGGTGATCTCCGCCAGCTCGACGACGGCGCCGAGCAGCACGTCGAGTTCGAGCGGCTTGCCGCGCTCCAGGTCCTGGAGCGTGGAGGTGCGGTGGTCGCCGACGCGCTCGGCGCCGGCCAGCCGGCGTTCGATGGAGACGCCGACCTCGCAGCCCAGTGCCTCGGCGACGGTGAGCGTCTCGGTCATCATGATCTCGATGACCCGGCGGGTGCCGCCGTGCAGGCACATCTGCCGCATGGTCGCGCGGGCCAGCGCGCTGATGGGGTTGAAGGAGATGTTGCCCAGCAGCTTGAGCCAGATGTCGTTGCGCAGGTCGGGTTCGACCGGGCACTTGAGACCGCCCGCCCGCAGGGCCTCACTGAACGCGCCACAGCGCACCGAGACGCTGCGGTCGGGCTCGCCGACGGAGAACCGGGTGCCTTCGAGATGGCGTACGACGCCCGGTCCTTCGAGCTCGGTCGCGGCGTAGACGACGCACCCGACGGCCCGTTCGGGCGCGAGCACCGCACTGACCGCGCCGTCCGGGTCGACGCTTTCGACGCGGTGGCCGTCGTACGGCCCGCCGTGCCGGTGGAAGTACCACCAGGGGATGCCGTTCTGAGCGGCCACGACCGCGGTCGTGTCGCTGAGCAGAGGCTCGATCAGCGGCCCGCACGCCGCGTACGAGTTGGCCTTCAGCCCGAGGAAGACGAAGTCGACCGGGCCGATCTCGGCCGGGTCGTCGGTGGCGTGGGCGCGTGCGGTGAAGTCACCGCGCGGACTGAGCACCCGCACTCCGTGCCGCCTCATGGCCGCCAGATGCGGTCCACGGGCGATGAGGTGCACATCGGCGCCCGCGCGCTGGAGCGAGGCGCCGACGTAGGCGCCGATCGCACCGGCGCCGAGAACTGCGACTTTCACTGGGGGAGCTCCGTTCGGTCGAGGGTACCGAGGAACTGTCGAACGCTGTCCAGAAGGTGTCGACGAAATATTGTCTACAGTATGGAAGTGGGGGCGGCAAGGGTTCGCGCACGACCTGGCCAAGCCTTGGGCGCCGGTCTGACCGAACCTTGGGCTCCGGTCCGGCCGAGCCTTGGAGGCCGGTCCGGCCAAGCCTTGAATACCGGCCGGTACGACCGTTCGTCGCGCACGGCATACCGCTCACCGCATACGGTCGACGCGCGACTTCTCAACCTCCCCCGCACTCCCTACCGTCCGGGATCATGAGTCCCCCCGTCGCCCCCGCCGGCTGGAGCCGGTGGCTCGTTCCCCCCGCCGCTCTCTCCGTCCACCTCTCCATCGGGCAGGCCTACGCCTGGAGCGTGTTCAAGCCGCCCCTCGAATCCGCGCTCGGCCTCAGCGGCACCCAGAGCGCGCTGCCCTTCCAGCTCGGCATCGTGATGCTCGGCCTGTCGGCCGCGTTCGGCGGCACGCTGGTGGAGCGCAACGGGCCGCGCTGGGCGATGACCGTCGCCCTGGTCTGCTTCTCGTCCGGCTTCCTGATCTCCGCCCTCGGCGCGGCCACCGAGCAGTACTGGCTGATCGTCCTCGGCTACGGCTTCGTCGGCGGGATCGGCCTCGGCATCGGCTACATCTCACCCGTCTCGACACTGATCAAGTGGTTCCCGGACCGGCCCGGCATGGCCACCGGCATCGCCATCATGGGCTTCGGCGGCGGCGCGCTCATCGCCTCGCCCTGGTCGACGCAGATGCTGGAGTCGTTCGGCACCGACAGCTCCGGGATCGCGCAGGCGTTCCTGGTGCACGGCCTCGTGTACGCCGTGTTCATGTCGCTCGGGGTGCTGCTGGTGCGGGTCCCGCGCACCGAGAGGCCCGTCGAGGGCGCGCCGAGCGCCTTCCAGGGGCCGCAGGTCTCGGCCCGCGACGCCGTGCGCACCCCGCAGTTCTGGTGCCTGTGGGTGGTGCTCTGCATGAACGTGACCGCGGGCATCGGCATCCTGGAGAAGGCCGCCCCGATGATCACGGACTTCTTCGCGGACACGTCCACCCCGGTGTCGGTCTCCGCGGCGGCCGGTTTCGTCGCGCTGCTGTCGGCCGCGAACATGGCGGGCCGGATCGGATGGTCCTCGACGTCCGACCTGATCGGGCGCAAGAACATCTACCGCGTCTACCTCGGTGTGGGTGCCCTGATGTACGCGCTGATCGCCTGGTTCGGGGACTCATCCAAGCCGCTGTTCATCGTCTGCGCGCTGGTGATCCTCTCCTTCTACGGCGGCGGCTTCGCTACGATCCCCGCCTATCTGAAGGACCTCTTCGGCACCTATCAGGTCGGCGCCATCCACGGCCGGCTGCTCACCGCCTGGTCCACGGCGGGAGTCCTCGGCCCGCTGATCGTGAACTGGATCGCCGACCACCAGAAGGAGGCGGGCGAGCACGGGTCCTCCCTCTACGGCCTGTCCTTCCTGATCATGATCGGGCTGCTCGTCATCGGCTTCGTCGCGAACGAGCTGGTCCGCCCCGTCCACGCCCGCCACCACATCCCCGCCCCGAGGGAGGCCGCCGATGTCCAGCGACAGCAGCCCGAGTCCGCCTGACCGCCGGGCCCTGATCGGCTTCGCCTGGCTGTGGGTGGGCGCACCGCTCTGTTACGGCTTGTACGAGCTCGTCCTCAGGGCCAAGCAGCTGTTCACCGGGTGAGCGCCCGGATATTCGGAGGACTGTTCGGGTGTCCGGAGGTCTGTTCGGATGTTCGAGGGGCCATTCGGGTGTCCCGGAGGTCTGACAGAAGCCGACAAGCCTGCCGCCGCATTCCTGTCGCTTCACCTGCCGTCGTACCCGTGAGTCACTGAACAGACTGGTGGGTCCCGCTACCCAAGGCAACGAGGGGGACCCCCATGAACGGCTCACGCATCGCCGCCGTCGGCCACTACCAGCCCGCCAAGGTACTCACCAATGAGGACCTGGCGAGCCTGGTCGACACCAGCGACGAGTGGATCAGGAGCCGGGTGGGCATCCGGACGCGCCACTTCGCCGGGCCCGACGAGCCCGTCGACGAGCTGGCCGGGCACGCGGCGGCCAAGGCGCTCGCCTCGGCCGGGCTGGCCCCGGCCGACATCGACCTGGTGCTCGTCGCCACCTCCACCGCCGAGGACCGTTCCCCGAACATGGCCGCCCGGGTCGCCGCCCGCCTCGGCATCCCGTCCCCGGCCGCGATGGACATCAACGTGGTCTGCGCCGGCTTCACGCACGCCCTGGCCACGGCCGACCACGCCGTGCGCGCGGGGGCGGCCACGCGGGCGCTCGTCATCGGCGCCGACAAGATGTCCGCGGTGACGGACTGGAGCGACCGTACGACCTGCGTCCTCGTCGGCGACGGAGCGGGCGCCGCCGTGGTCGACGCCTGCCCCGAGGGCGCCGAGCCCGGCATCGGCCCCGTGCTGTGGGGGTCGGTCCCCGAGATGGGCCACGCGGTACGCATCGAAGGCACGCCCCCGCGTTTCGCCCAGGAGGGGCAGAGCGTCTACCGCTGGGCCACCACCCAGCTCCCGGCCATCGCGCGCCGGGCATGCGAACGCGCGGGGCTCACGCCCGCGGATCTCGCCGGGGTCGTGCTGCACCAGGCGAACCTGCGCATCATCGAACCCCTCGCCGCGAAGATCGGCGCCGTGAACGCCGTCGTCGCACGCGATGTCGTCGAGTCCGGCAACACGTCGGCCGCGAGCATCCCGCTCGCCTTCTCCAAGCTGGTGGAGCGCGGGGAGATCTCGACCGGCGACCCGGTCCTCCTCTTCGGCTTCGGCGGGAACCTGTCGTACGCGGGCCAGGTCATCCGCTGCCCGTGAGCTGCCCGTGACCTGCTCGTACGGCTCGGTGTGATGAGCCCAACTCCCCCTCGCCCTGGCTGTTGTGCGCCGTAGACTGTAGACGAAAGACAATCGATACTGTCTTTCCGGTGCTGTGCTGCTGCCGCCACTGCCCAGGAGGGGACCGCCATGTTGTCCGCAGGACTGCCGCAGGGGACGGTGCCCAAGCTCGAACGGCCCGGTCCGCTGCGCGACCGCGTCTACGAGGCGCTGCTCGAACTCATCACCACCCGCGCCCTCCAGCCCGGCCAGCATCTCGTCGAGAGCGAACTCGCCGGGCACCTCGGAGTCTCCCGGCAGCCGGTGCGCGAAGCGCTCCAGCGGCTGAACACCGAGGGGTGGGTCGATCTGCGGCCCGCCCAGGGCGCGTTCGTGCACGAACCGACGGAGGACGAGGCCGACCAGCTCCTCACGGTCCGTACGCTCCTCGAGGCCGAGGCGGCCCGGCTCGCCGCCGCCAACGCGGGCACGGCGGGCATCACCGCCCTCGAAGAGCTGTGCGCGCAGGGCGAGCGGGCGGTGGCCGACGACGACGTGGACGGAGCGGTCGCGATGAACGCCCGGTTCCATACGAAGGTCATGGAGCTCGCGGGCAACGCCGTGCTCGCCGAGCTGGCCGCGCAGGTCGACCGCCGGGTGCGCTGGTACTACACGCCGGTCGCCCGGCAGCGCGGCCGCCAGTCCTGGATCGAGCACCGCGATCTGATCGACGCGATCTCGGCGCGGGACGAGCGGCGCGCGACGGAGGTCATGCGCGCCCACACCGAGCACACGCGCAAGACGTACCACGAGCGCGAGAAGTAGCCGGGCGAGGGATCCCGACGTGGCCACGACGTAGTCAGGCGGTGACCGAGGGGCGCCAGGCGGCGGCCGCGGAGTCGTCAGGCGGTCGCCCGGAGGGGGCGGGCAGCCTCGGCGTACGCGCGCGGCCTCGGCGTACGCGCGCGGCCGCCGGCTCGTACGCCGCCCAGTGGGCCCCCGCCCGGCATCCCCACCGACGGCACCACCAGGGCGACGAGGAAAGCCGGTCTTTGTCCTTTCAGTGGCGAAAGTCGTCGGTAATTCCTGTGAGACTTCTTCCCACTCCCGGCAGCCACTGCTACGTTCCCCTCGAAAGCGAGCCAGGCGATGGCCGGAACCCGGCGCACGCAGGCCAGTTGAGACGGGGAGGGGCTCGTGAGACGTATGACGGCTCGACCCGCGAACGCTCACCAGGCCCGGCTGCTGCGCCTGTTGCGTGACGACGGCCCCAACTCCCGCGCTCAGCTGGGCGACCGGATCGATCTCTCGCGGTCGAAGCTGGCCGTCGAGGTGGACCGGCTGCTGGAGACGGGCCTGGTCGTGGCCGACGGACTCGCCGCCTCCCGGGGCGGCCGCCGCTCCCACAACATCCGGCTCGCGCCCGCGCTCCGCTTCCTCGGCGTCGACATCGGCGCGACCTCGGTCGACGTCGCCGTCACCAACGCCGAACTGGAGGTCCTGGGGCACATCAACCAGCCCATGGACGTCCGCGAGGGCCCGGTGGCCGTCTTCGAGCAAGTCCTCGCCATGGCAGCCAAGTTGAGGGCTTCGGGGCTCGCGGAGGGCTTCGACGGCGCCGGAGTCGGGGTGCCGGGTCCGGTCCGGTTCCCGGAAGGCATACCGGTCGCGCCGCCGATCATGCCGGGGTGGGACGGCTTCCCGGTGCGCGAGGCGCTCAGCCAGGATCTCGGCTGCCCCGTCATGGTCGACAACGATGTGAACCTCATGGCCATGGGGGAGCAGCACGCGGGCGTCGCACGCTCCGTGGGCGACTTCCTCTGCGTCAAGATCGGCACCGGCATCGGCTGCGGCATCGTCGTCGGCGGCGAGGTGCACCGCGGGGTGACGGGCAGCGCGGGCGACATCGGGCACATCCAGGCGGTGCCGGACGGCCGCCCGTGCGCGTGCGGCAACCGTGGCTGCCTGGAGGCCCACTTCAGCGGCGCGGCGCTCGCCCGCGACGCCACCGAAGCCGCCCAGCAGGGGCTTTCGGAAGAGCTCGCCACCCGGCTGGCGGCGGCGGGCACGCTCACCGCCGTCGACGTCGCCGCCGCGGCTGCCGCCGGGGACGCCACCGCGCTCGACCTGATCCGCGAGGGCGGCAACCGCACCGGTCAGGTCATCGCCGGACTCGTCTCCTTCTTCAACCCCGGACTGGTGGTGATCGGCGGCGGGGTGACCGGCCTCGGCCACACCCTGCTCGCCGCGATCCGCACCCAGGTCTACCGTCAGTCGCTGCCGCTCGCGACCGGCAATCTGCCCATCGTGCTGGGCGAGTTGGGCCCGACCGCCGGAGTCATCGGCGCGGCCCGGCTGATCAGCGACCACCTGTTCTCACCCGCGTAAGCACCCGCCGTACCGCGCGCACGACCAGCACAGCGCCCTGCTCCGCCCTGCCTGAATGCCTGCCGCACGCCCTGCATGCCTGCTCCGCAAGCGCACGCCCTGAAACCGGCCCGCACGCCTGCCAAAGGGAACCGTCATGGCACCAGAACCACCGCTGCTCACCATGTCCGGCATCACCAAGTCGTTCCCCGGCGTCCGGGCCCTCGACGGCGTCGACCTCGACGTTCAGGCCGGCGAGGTCCACTGTCTGCTCGGCCAGAACGGCGCCGGAAAGTCCACCCTCATCAAGGTCCTGGCCGGCGCCCACCAGCCCGACGACGGCCGTCTGTGCTGGCGCGGCGCACCCGTCACGCTCCGCTCCCCGATCGCCGCCATGCGCCTCGGCATCGCCACCATCTACCAGGAACTAGACCTGGTGGAGGGCCTGTCGGTGGCCGAGAACGTCCACCTCGGCCATGAGCCCACGACCGCCGGCTTCGTCGTACGAGGGAAGGCCGCGCGAGCCTCGACAGCGGCTCTCCTCAAGCGCCTCGGCCACCCGGAGATCGCACCGTCGCGCCTCGTCGGCGACCTGTCGGCAGCCCAGCAGCAGATCGTCTCCATGGCGCGCGCGCTCTCCCACGACGTCCGCCTCATCGTGATGGACGAGCCGTCCGCGGCCCTCGATCCCGACGAGGTCGACAACCTCTTCCGCATCGTCGGCGACCTCACCGCGGACGGCGTCGCCGTCGTCCACATCTCGCACCGCCTCGAGGAGATCCGCCGGATCGGCGACCGGGTGACCGTACTGAAGGACGGGCGCGCGGTGGCGGGCGGGCTGCCCGCGAAATCCACGCCGACGCGCGAGATCGTGGCGCTGATGACCGGCCGCGACGTGGAGTACGTCTTCCCGGACCGGCCGCCCGCCCCTGCCCCAGCCACCTCCGACCCCCTACTCAAGGTCCAGGGCCTCGCCAGGGAAGGCGAGTTCGAGCCCCTCGACCTCGAACTGCGCCCCGGCGAGATCGTCGGACTGGCCGGACTGGTGGGTTCGGGACGGTCCGAGATCCTGGAGACCGTCTACGGGGCCCGGAAGCCGTCCGCAGGGCAGGTCACGGTGGCCGGACGGGCGCTGCGGCCCGGCAGCGTACGCGCCGCCGTCCGCGCCGGACTCGGGCTCGCCCCCGAGGAGCGCAAGACGCAGGCCCTGCTCCTGCTGGAGTCCGTCACGCGCAATGTGTCGCTCTCCTCCATGTCCCGCTTCGCACACGGAGGTTGGATCGACCGCGGCGCCGAACGCGATGCCGCGCGAGCCGCGACCCGGGAACTGTCACTGCGCCCCGACCGTCCGTCCGCGCCCGCGCGCACCCTGTCCGGCGGCAACCAGCAGAAGGCCGTCCTGGCGCGCTGGCTGCTGCGCGGCTGCCGGGTGCTGCTCCTCGACGAACCCACCCGCGGCGTCGACGTCGGCGCCCGCGCCGAGCTGTACGCGGTGATCCGCCGCCTCGCCGACGAGGGCCTCGCCGTGCTGCTCGTGTCCAGCGAGGTACCCGAGGTGCTCGGCCTCGCCGACCGGGTGCTGGTGCTGCGCGAGGGCCGCGTCGTACACCGGGCGCCCGCCCGTGAACTCGACGAACACCGCGTCCTCGACCTGGTCATGGAAGGAAGCCCCGTGGAAGGAACCCCGGCGTCATGACGCAGCCCGTATCTCCGCCCAGGGGCGGCACCGGCCAGGCGTCACCGGTGAGTGAACTCCCCGCATGGCGCTCCCTCGCCGCCCGCGCCGACGTCCGCACGCTCTCGCTGCTCGGTGTGCTCGCCGCCCTGGTCGTCATCGGCGGCATCACCAAACCCGACGAGTTCCTCGACACCCGCAATCTCCAACTCGTCCTCACCCAGGCCTCGGTGATCGGCGTCGTCACCGTCGGCATGACCTTCGTCATCACCTCCGGCGGCATCGACCTGTCCGTCGGCGCGATCGTCGCCCTCGCCTCCGTATGGGCCACCACCGTCGCCACCCAGGAGTACGGCTTCGCCGGCATCCTCTTCACCGCGATGATCGTCGGCGTGGGCTGCGGCCTCGTGAACGGACTGCTGATCGCGTACGGCGGGCTGGTGCCGTTCATCGCCACGCTCGCCATGCTGGCCTCGGCCCGCGGCCTCGCGCTCCAGATCACGGACGGCAGGACACAGATCGTCACCGTCGACACGGTCCTGAAGCTGGGGGAGCGCGATTCCTATCTGCTCGGCATCCCGCCGCTCGTCCTGGTCTTCGCGGTCGTGACGGTCATCGGCTGGCTGATCCTGAACCGCACCACCTTCGGGCGGCGCACGGTCGCCGTCGGCGGCAACGCGGAGGCGGCCCGGCTCGCGGGCATCGACGTACGACGCCAGCGGCTGTACCTCTACCTGCTCTCCGGGCTGTGCTGCGGCATCGCCGCCTTCCTGCTGATCATCCTGTCCGGCTCGGGCCAGAACACCAACGGCAACCTGTACGAGCTCGACGCCATCGCGGCCGCGATCATCGGCGGCACCCTGCTCAGCGGAGGCCGGGGCACCATCACCGGCTCGGTCCTCGGCGTACTGATCTTCACCACGATCACCGACATCTTCGCCCTGAACAACCTGCAGAGCGACGTCCAGCAGATCGCCAAGGGCGCGATCATCGTCGCCGCCGTGCTGGTCCAGCGCCGTACCGCGAGCACGACCTGAGGAAAGGGTTCACCGCCATGCCAGAGCCGACACCTGTCACGAGCCGCAGAGGACTGCTCTTCGGGACCGCCGCCGTATCCGCCGGTGCCCTCCTCGTGGGTTGCACAAGCAATGACACCACGTCCGAGAAGCCGGCCGCGAACGACCGGTCGGCCGCCGACGACAAACCCGGCAAGCACGTCACCATCGGCTTCGCCGGACCGCAGGCCGACCACGGCTGGCTCAACGCGATCAACGACAACGCGAAGAGCCGGGCGAAGAAGTACGGCGACGTGACGCTGGAGATCACCGAGGGCTCCAACGACACCGCCGCGCAGATCGGCCAGATCGAGACGCTGATCAACAAGAAGGTCGACGTCCTGGTCGTCCTGCCCGCCGACGGCAAGGCACTCACCCAGGTCGGCCTCAAGGCGATGCGCGCGGGCATACCCGTCGTCAACCTCGACCGTATCTTCAACTCCCCGCAGGCGTACCGCTGCTGGATCGGCGGCGACAACTACGGCATGGGGCTGAGCGCCGGCCGCTACATCGGCGAGAAGCTCAAGGACAAGCCGAACGCGCGCGTCGTCGAGCTGGCCGGGCTGGACAACCTGGAGCTCACCAAGCAGCGCACGCAGGGCTTCGACGCGGCGCTGAAGAACTACCCGAACATCAGGAAGGTCGCCCGGCAGGCAGCCGAGTTCACCGTCGAGTCCGGACAGTCGAAGATGGCCCAGCTCCTCCAGGCCCAGTCCAGGTTCGACGCGCTGTGGAACCACGACGACGACCAGGGCGTCGGCGCGCTGCGGGCCATCAAGCAGGCCGGACGGGACGACTTCCTGATGGTCGGCGGCGCGGGCGCGCTCTCCGCCTTCCAGGCCATCAAGGCGGACGACGGTGTCCTGAAGGCGACCGTGCTGTACCCGCCGACCATGGCCGCGTCCGCCATCGACCTGGCCCGCGCGCTCGGCCAGGGCAAGGGCGTCGGCGGCCTCGCCGAGTTCGAGATCCCGGCCTCCCTGACCCTCTACTCGGCGGTCGTCGACAAGGACAACGTCGGCCAGTACATGTCCACCGGCTTCAGGTGACCGCCCCTGCTCGCACCCCCACCGCGCCACGACGAAGAGGAGGACAACGGTATGGGACAGCCGCACCCGCGCGACGAGGCGGACGCCGGGAAGCCGCCGCTCGGTATCGGCATGGTCGGCTACGCCTTCATGGGCGCCGCCCACTCCCAGGGCTGGCGCACCGTCGGCCGCGTCTTCGACCTGCCGTCCCGCCCGGTGCTCGCCGCCGTGTGCGGCCGCGACGGACAGGCCGTGCGCGCCATGGCCGAGCGGCACGGCTGGGCGGCGGCCGAGACCGACTGGCGCGCCCTGATCGCCCGTGACGACGTCGACGTCGTCGACATCTGCACCCCGGGTGACAGCCATGCCGAGATCGCCGTCGCCGCGCTGGCCGCGGGCAAACACGTCCTGTGCGAGAAACCCCTCGCGAACACGGTCGAGGAAGCGGAGGCCATGGCGGCCGCGGGCGAACAGGCTTATCGGCAGGGCCGGTTGACCATGGTCGGCTTCAACTACCGTCGGCTGCCCGCCACCTCGCTGGCCCGGCGGATGGTCCGCGAAGGCCGGCTGGGCACCCTGCGGCACGTGCGGGTGACGTACCTTCAGGACTGGCTGGTCGACCCCGAGTTTCCGCTCACCTGGCGACTGCGCAGGGAAGTGGCCGGTTCGGGGGCGCTCGGCGACCTGGGCGCCCACATCGTCGACCTGGCCCAGTACCTCGCGGGCGAGCCCCTGGCCGGAGTCTCCGCGCTCACCGAGACCTTCGTACGGGAGCGTCCGCTGCCCGGCGGCACGACCGGCGGGCTCGCCGCGGTCTCCGCGGGCGGTCTCGGCACCGTCACCGTCGACGACGCCGCTCTCTTCACCGCCCGCTTCGCCTCCGGCGCCCTCGCCACCTTCGAGGCGTCCCGGTTCGCGACCGGCCGCAAGAACTCCCTGCGCATCGAACTCAACGGCGAGCGCGGCTCGTTGGCCTTCGACCTGGAGCGGCTCAACGAGCTCGCGTACCACGACCACACCGAACCCCTCGCGCACGCCGGCTTCCGCCGCATCCTGGTCACCGAGCCCGACCACCCCTACCTGGAAGCCTGGTGGCCGCCGGGCCACGGCCTCGGCTACGAGCACACCTTCGTCCACCAGGCCCGCGACCTGGTCCATGCCATCGCGGCGAACCACCGCCCCGAGCCGTCCTTCGCCGACGGGCTGCAAGTGCAGCGCGTGCTGGCGGCGGTGGAGGAGAGCGCCGCCAAGAACTCCGTCTACACACCCGTAGTGGTCTGAGGAGGCCCGGGAATGCCGCGCGACTTCACACTCTTCACCGGCCAGTGGGCCGACCTCCCGCTCGAAGAGGTCTGCCGCCTCGCCCGCGACTTCGGCTACGACGGACTCGAACTCGCCTGTTGGGGCGACCACTTCGAGGTCGACAGGGCCCTCGCCGACCCGACGTACCTCGAGTCCAGGCACGCGCTTCTCGACAAGTACGGCCTCACGTGCTGGGCGATCTCCAACCACCTGGTCGGTCAGGCGGTCTGCGACGCCCTCATCGACGAGCGCCACCGGGCGATCCTGCCCGCGCGGATCTGGGGCGACGGCGCGGCCGAAGGGGTACGGCAGCGGGCCGCGGCCGAGATCAAGGACACCGCGCGCGCCGCGGCGGCCTTCGGCGTCGACACGGTCATCGGCTTCACCGGCTCCGCCATCTGGCACCTGGTCGCCATGTTCCCGCCCGTCCCCGAGTCGATGATCGACCGCGGCTACGAGGACTTCGCCGAGCGCTGGAACCCGATCCTGGACGTCTTCGACGCCGAGGGCGTGCGGTTCGCGCACGAGGTCCACCCCGGCGAGATCGCGTACGACTACTGGACAACCCAGCGCGCACTGGCGGCCGTTGACCATCGGCCCGCTTTCGGGCTGAACTTCGACCCGAGCCATTTCGTGTGGCAGGACCTCGACCCCGTCGGCTTCCTGTACGACTTCCGCGACCGCGTCTACCACGTCGACTGCAAAGAGGCCCGCAAGCGGCTCGACGGACGCAACGGCCGCCTCGGCTCGCATCTGCCCTGGGGCGACCCGCGCCGGGGCTGGGACTTCGTCTCGGCCGGCCACGGCGACGTTCCCTGGGAGGACGTCTTCCGCATGCTGGGCTCCATCGACTACCGCGGGCCCGTCTCCGTCGAGTGGGAGGACGCCGGCATGGACCGGCTCCAGGGCGCCCCCGAGGCGCTGACCCGCCTGAAGGCGTACGACTTCGAGCCACCGTCGGCCTCCTTCGACGCGGCGTTCGGCGGCAACGACTGACACGAAGCGGCACCCTTGTGAACTTCCCGCGCCCGCCGGGGCGCCGGGCCGCTGAGCGACGGCGGGCGAGGGACACCGGACCCCGTCCGCCGTCCTGCGCCGACCCGCCCCACCGACGTACGCCAAGGAGGCTTCGACATCAACCGCGCCCTGCGCCGCACCGGACCCCACGCTTGAGGGGCCCTGTCAGCGAGCCACCTCCCGGACAGGGCCCCTCGAACGTCGCCGCGCTCAGCCCGCCGGCTGCGGCTCCGGAGTCAGGCTCCTGTCCGTGTTCCGCCCCGGCTGCTTCAGCAGCAGCGCGATCGCCGCCGCCACCATGGAGATCGCCCCGGCCAGCGCGTACGCGCCGTTGTAGCCCCAGGCCGCGACCACCATGGAGCCGAGTCCGCCGCCGAACAGACCGCTGATCAGCTTGCCGCTGTACACCAGGCCGTAGTTGGTGGCGTTGTAGTTCTCGCCGAAGTAGTCCGGGGTCAGCGCCGCGAACATCGGGTAGAACGCGCCGCCGCCGAATCCGGAGAGGAAGGCGAAGAACAGGAACAGCCACTCGCTCTTGACGTCGCCGGCCCAGATCACGCCGAACTGGGCGAGACCCAGGACGACGATCACGAACACCAGGGTGAGCTTGCGGCCCAAGATGTCGGACAGCCAGCCCACCACCGCGCGGCCGATGCCGTTGATGACGGCCATGATGCCCATCGAAGAGGCGGCCACCAGTGGCCCGAAGCCGACCTCCTTGGCGAAGTCGACCTGGAAGGAGATCCCGAAGATCGATACGCCTGCCGTCATGACGAGAGTGATCCACATCAACGGGAGCACACCGGTCCTGATGGCCTCCTTGGGCGTGTACTGCTTCACCGCGGGCGGGTTCTTCGCGAGACTCGCGGCGCTCTTGCCGTTGCCCGAGCAGGTCAGCGGATCGATGTCCGCGGGCCACCAGTTCTTCGGCGGGTCCTTGAAGAAGAACGCGCTGGACAGGACCACGATCATCACGTAGCAGCCGATGAGGTCCAGGACCCGGTGGTAGTTCGCCGTGTCGAACGCGTAGTTGAAGATGAAGATGAAAGGAAGCGACCCGTACGCGAACCCGCCGTTGACGAACCCGGTCCTCGCACCGCGGCGCTCGGGGAACCACTTGCCGACCATGTTGATGCAGGTCGCGTACACCAGGCCGGAACCGATGCCGCCGACGACACCGAATCCCAGAATCGCCAGGAGCACGTTGCTCAGGTGTGACAGGGCGAGGAATCCGACCAGGCACATGCCCGCGCCGAGGTGCATGGCCGTGCAGGCGGTCAGGACGCCCTTCTCGCGCAGCCAGCCCGCGGGGAAGGCGATACCGGCCTGGAAGAAGACCCAGACGCTCAGGATCCAGAACGTGTTGCTCTGCGTCCAGCCGTGGGCGTGGGACAGGGTGTCCTCGGCCGAGCCGTACGCGTATTCGAAGACGCTGATGGCCATCATGGCTGCCCATGGCAGGTACACCATGAATTTTCGTGAGTGGCCGAGGATGTCGCGGTCCGTCTCGCCCACGCGGTAGACGCGGCCGCGCGAGTCGGTCACTTCCCGGTACGAGCGGTTCGGGGCGCCGGGGTCTGCCGACGCGCTCCTCGCCGCGATGGGGTCCGCCGTCATGTCACGCCATCTCCTCGCCGAGCGGCTGCGGGTTGGGGAGGATGTGCTGGGCCCTGGGCCGTCCGGGCGCCCGCAGGAACAGCGCCAGGACCGCCGAGGCCAGCCCGACGGAGCCCGCCAGGACGAACGCGCCGTCGTAGTCCCACGCACCGACGACGACCGCGCCCAGACCGGATCCCACCAGGCCCGAGATGAGCTTGGAGCTGTAGACCATTCCGTAGTTGCTGGCGTTGTTGTTCTCGCCGAAGTAGTCCGCGGTCATCGCCGCGAACAGCGGGAAGATCGCACCACCGCCGAATCCGGAGACCATGGAGCAGAACAGGAAGAACGGCATGCTGCCCATCTGGCCCGACACCAGGACGCCGAACTGGGCGGAACCCAGCACGAGACACACGACGACCAGCGTGTTGCGGCGCCCGTAGCGATCGGATATCCACCCGATCACGCCGCGCCCGGTGCCGTTGACGATGGCCTTCAGGGACATCGCCGTGGCCACGATCCCGCCCGCGAAGCCCATGTCCTTGCCGAACGGCACCTGGAAGGCGATGCCGAAGATGTTGATGCCGGCCGTGCAGAGCAGACAGAACCACATCATCCAGAGCACGGGCGTACGAGCGGCCTCCTTGGGGGTGTACTGCTTGACCGCCGGCGGGTTCTTCGCCAGCGCCCGGCGGATCCTCGGGTCGTCGGTCACCGTCAGCGGGTCGACGTGCGGGGGCCACCAGCTCTTCGGCGGATCCTTGAAGAACCAGCCGGCCGACGCCACCACCAGGCACAGCCCGACGCCCACGCAGCTGAGCACGACCTTGTAGTTGCTCAGGTCCAGCACCGACGTGAAGATGAAGACGAAGGGCACGGACCCGTAGGCGAAACCGCCGTTCACGAAGCCCGTCTTGCCGCCCTTGCGCTCCGGATACCACTTGCCGACCATGTTGATGCAGGTCGCGTAGACCAGGCCGGCGCCGATGCCACTGCACATGCCGAAGCCGACGTAGGCGACGACCACGTTCGGCGCGAAAGCCAGCGCCAGATAGCCCAGCAGGGTGCCGAGCGCGCCGATCATCATCGCCGTGCGGGCGGGCAGCCTGCCGCTCTCCCGCAGCTGTCCGGCGGGGAAGGCCACGGCCGCCTGGAAGAACACCCAGACGCCCATCAGCCAGAAGATGTGTCCGCTGCTCCACAGATGAGCCTCGTGGAGGGTGTCCTCCGCCGACGTGAACGCGTACTCGGCGGAGCTGATGCCCATCATGCCCACCCAGGGCAGGATGACCATCCAGGTGCGTGGCCGGCCCATGAGGTCGGTATCGGTCTCGCCGATCCGGTACACGCGGCCGTTGCGGTCCGTCACCTCCCTGTAGGGGACGGACGTCGATAGGTCGGTGGTTGTCATATCGCGATTGCCCCTTGCGTCGAAAGTTCTGGCCAGCGCCCCCTGTCCAATGCCTTTCGTGTGCGCACGGGTCCCGGGGCGGCCGACGCGCACCGTCGGCCGCCCCGCGCTCGGTCACCTCATGAACCGCCCCCCAACAGCCCCGCCGCCCGCGCCCAGCGATACTTCGCGCCGAGTACGGCCACCGGCTTCTCGGTCGTGTACGGGTACGCCACGACCCCGCGCTCGTAGAGGTACTGGCAGGCCTCCTCGACCTCGACGTCGCCGGCGAGCGACGCCACCACCGGCTTCTCGATGCCGCGCTCCCGGAACTCGGCCACCACGCGCGCGGTGAGCTCGGCGAACACCATGGGAGGGGTGACGATGGTGTGCCAGTAGCCGAGGACCAGGGCGTGGACGCGCGGGTCCTCGAGACCCAGCCGGATGGTCGCCTCGTACGTCGACGGCGGCTCACCGCCGGTGATGTCGACCGGGTTGCCCGCGGCTCCGAAGGGCGGGATGAACGTCCTGAAGGACGCGTCCAGGTCCGGCGGGATCTCCATCAGGGACAGCCCGTTGTCGGTCACCGCGTCGGACAGCAGCACGCCGCTGCCGCCGGCCCCGGTGATGATCACGACGTTGTCGCCCTGGGGAGTGGGAAGCACCGGCAACGCGCGCGCGTACTCCAGCATGTCGTTCAGCCCGGGCGCCCTGATGACCCCGGCCTGCTTCAGGATGTCGTCGTACACGGCGTCGTCGCCCGCGAGCGCGCCCGTGTGCGATCCCGCGGCCTTGGCGCCTGCCGCCGTGCGACCCGCCTTCAGGACCACGACCGGCTTCCTGGGGACCGTCGCCCGGGCCGCCGCCACGAAGGCGCGGCCGTCCTTGAGGTCCTCCAGGTGCATCGCGATGCACTCGGTGTGCGGGTCCTCGCCGAACCAGGTGAGCAGGTCGTCCTCGTCGAGGTCCGACTTGTTGCCGAGCCCGACGATCGCCGAGACACCCGTCTTCGTAGTGCGCGCGAAGCCCAGGATGGCCATCCCTATGCCACCGGACTGCGAGGTGAGGGCGACGCCGCCCTTGACGTCGTACGGCGTGCAGAACGTGGCGCACAGGTCGTGCCACGTCGAGTAGTAGCCGTAGATGTTCGGCCCGAGCAGCCGGACGCCGTGCCGCTCGGCGATCGCCACGACCTCGTCCTGGAGTTCGTGCTCGCCGGTCTCCGCGAACCCGGAGGGGATCAGTACGGCGTTGGGGATCCCCTTGCGTCCCACCTCCTCCAGGGCCGCGGCCACGAACGTGGCGGGAATCGCGAAGAGCGCCACATCCACCTCACCGGGAATGTCCGTGACACTCTTGTACGCCTTGCGGCCCACGATGTCGTCGGCCTTGGGGTTCACCGGATGGATCTCTCCGGAGAAGCCGCCGTCGATGAGGTTGCGCATCACCGAATTGCCGATCTTCCCGTGCTCGTTGGAGGCACCGATCACGGCGACGGAGGAGGGCTGCATCAGCCGGCGCATGGAGGTGAGGATCTCCTCGCGCGTGTACGTGCGTCGGGGCTTCGGCTGCGACTCCGCGAGGATCACCCGGATGTCCGCCGCGACCGCGCCCTCCGGGGTGGCGACCACCGGGTTGAGGTCCACCTCCGCGATCTCCGGGAAGTCCGTGACGAGTCGGGACACCCGGCGGATCTGCTCGGCGATCGCCCACCGGTCCACCGCGGCGGCCCCACGCACCCCGCGCAGGATCTCCGTCGAGCGGATCGAGTCCAGCATCGACAGGGCCTCGTCGGCGTCCACGGGCGCCAGCCGGAACGTGACGTCCTTGAAGACCTCTACAAGTACGCCGCCGAGCCCGAAGGCCACCACTTTCCCGAACGTCGGATCGGTGACCGCGCCGACGATGACTTCCTGTCCCCGCGGGAGGAGTTCCTGAACCTGTACGCCCTCGATGCGGGCCCGCTCGTTGTACGCCCGCGCGTTCTCGACGATCCGGCAGAAGGCGGCGCGTACGTCCGCCGCGCCCTCCACACCGACGATGACGCCGCCCGCGTCGGTCTTGTGCAGGATGTCCGGGGAGACGATCTTCATCACGACGGGGCCGCCGAAGCGCGCCGCGTACGCGACCGCTTCGTCGACGTCCGTCGCCAGTTCCTCGCCGGGCACGGCGATCCCGTACGCGTCGGCGATCACCTTGCCCTCGGGCGCCGTCAGCGCGGTCCGTCCCTCGGCCCGCACGGTGTCGAGGAGCGTCCGCACCCTCAGCGCCCGGTCTTCGGCCATCACGTCAGATCACTCCGTTCGACTTGAGCAGGCGCAGCTCCTCGTCCCCGAGGCCGAGTTCGCCGACGTACACCTCTGCGTTGTGCTCGCCGAGCAGGGGCGAGCTGGTCACGTCCACGGGGGAGTCGGAGAGCTTCAGCGGGCTGCCCACGGTCACGAACTCGCCGCGCTCCGGATGCGGCACCGTCACCACCATCTCGTTGGCGACCAGCGACGCGTCCTCGACGATCTCCTTGGTGGACAGGATGGGGCCGCACGGGATGTTGTGGGCGTTGAGCTTCTCCAGCACCTCCCACTTGGGGAGCGTGGCCGACCATTCCTCGATGAGCTGGAACATCTTGGTGAGCTGGGGCAGCCGCGCCTCCGGCGTCGCCCACTCGGGGTCGTCCGCCAGCTCGGGCCGGCCGATGAGCTCGCTGAGCGGCTTCCAGCCGACGGGCTGCACGATGACGTACACGTAGTCGTTGGGGCCGCCCGGCGCGCACTTGACCGCCCAGCCGGGCTGGCCGCCGCCGGACGCGTTCCCGGACCGGGGAACCTCGTCGCCGAAGTCGTCGTTGGGATATTCAGCGAGCGGGCCATGGGCCAGGCGCTGCTGATCGCGCAGCTTCACCCGGCAGAGGTTGAGCACAGCATGCTGCATGGCCACGTTGACCCGCTGACCGCGCCCGGTGTTCTCCCGCTGGTACAGCGCCGCGAGAATCCCCGCCACGGCGTGGATGCCCGTGCCCGAGTCCCCGATCTGGGCCCCCGTCGCCAGCGGCGGCCCGTCCTCGAAGCCGGTGGTCGACATCGACCCGCCCATGGCCTGCGCGACGACCTCGTACGCCTTGAAGTCGGTGTACGGCCCGTCGCCGAACCCCTTGATGGAGGCATAGACGATCCGCGGATTGATGTCCCGAATGCGGTCCCAGGTGAAGCCCATACGGTCGACCGCGCCCGGTCCGAAGTTCTCGACCATGACGTCGGAGCGCCGGATCAGCTCGGTGAGGATCTCCTTGCCGCGCTCGGTCTTGGTGTTGAGGGTGATGCTCCGCTTGTTGCAGTTGAGCATCGTGAAATAGAGGGAGTCGACGTCCGGGAGGTCGCGCAGCTGCCCCCGCGTGATGTCACCGGTCGGCGCCTCCAGTTTGACCACGTCCGCGCCGAGCCAGGCGAGCAGCTGGGTCGCGGAGGGCCCGGACTGGACGTGCGTCATGTCGAGGACGCGGATGCCTTCGAGAGCCTTGGTCATGGTCGGCTCACCTCACTTGTACATCGTCTGGTTCATGGTTCCGGGGGCGTACGCGTCCGGGTCGACCCAGACGTTGATCAGCGACGGCTTACCCGACTCGCGGGCGCGCCGCAGCGCCGGGCCGATGTCGGCGGGGTCGCGGACCTCCTCGCCGTAACCGCCCAGCATCTGGGCGAACTTGTCGTAGTGGACGTCGCCGAGGGTGTTGCCGACCCGCTCGCGGGCCAGGCCGTACTTCTGGGCCTGGCCGTAGCGGATCTGGTTCATCGAGGAGTTGTTGCCGACGATGCCGACGAAGGGGAGGTCGTAGCGGACGAGGGTCTCGAAGTCCCAGCCGGTGAGGGAGAACGCGCCGTCGCCGAAGAGGGCCACCACTTCCTTGTCGGGCCGCGCCTGCTTGGCCGCGAGCACGAACGGGATGCCGACGCCGAGTGTGCCCAGCGGACCCGGGTCCATCCAGTGTCCGGGCGACTTGGGCTGCACGACCTGCCCGGAGAAGGTGACGATGTCACCGCCGTCGCCGATGTAGACGGAGTCCTCGGTGAGGAAGTCGTTGATCTCGCTGACCAGCCGGTACGGGTGGATGGGTGAGGCGTCGGACCTCAGGCTGGGCAGCCGCTTGTCGAGGGCCGTCTGCTCGGCGGCGCGCAGTTCGTCCAGCCACTCCTTGCGCTTCGACGCGCCTCCGTTGAGGCGCCCGGAGGCCGCCTCGGTGACCGACTTCAGGATCAGCCCCGCGTCGCCGACGATCCCGAGGTCGATGTCCCGGTTCTTGCCGACGGTCCGGTAGTCGAGGTCGATCTGCACGACGGTCGCGTCCGGCGACAGCCGCTTGCCGTAGCCCATGCGGAAGTCGAACGGCGTACCGACGACGACGATGACGTCGGCGTTGGAGAACGCGTACCGGCGCGACAGCTGGTAGTGGTGCGGGTCCCCGGGCGGCAGCGTGCCGCGCCCGGCGCCGTTCATGTACGCCGGGATGTTGAGGGTGCGCACGAGGTCGACGGCGGCCTCGGTCCCACGTGTCGTCCACACCTGGCTGCCCAGCAGGATCGCCGGTTTCTCCGCGTGCACGAGGAGGTCGGCGAGCTGCTCGACCGCCTCGGGATCGCCGGCCGAGCGGGTCGAGGCCCGGTACTGGCCGGCGGCGGGAATCCGGGCCTTGCTCACCGGCACCCTGGCGTCGAGGACATCGCGCGGGATCTCCAGGAAGGAGGGGCCCGGTGCGCCGTGGTAGCACTCGCGGAACGCCATCGACACCATGTCGGCGGCGCGCGCCGTGTCCGGCACGGTCGCCGCGAACTTGGTGATCGGCGTCATCATGTCGACGTGCGGGAGGTCCTGGAGCGACCCCATCTTGTGCTGTGTGTGCGCCCCTTGGCCGCCGATCAGCAGCATCGGGGACTCCGCGCGGAAGGCGTTGGCGACACCGGTCACGGCGTCGGTGGTGCCGGGACCCGCCGTGACGACCGCGCAGCCGGGCTTGCCGGTGATGCGCGCGTAGCCGTCGGCGGCGTGCGCGGCGACCTGCTCGTGACGCACGTCGACGACCTTGATGCCCTCGTCCACGCAGCCGTCGTAGATGTCGATGATGTGGCCGCCGCACAGGGTGTAGATGACCTCCACCCCCTCCGCTTTGAGTGCCTTGGCGACCAGGTGCCCACCGGAGATGAGGTCCGAGTTGTTGTCGCTGCTGCCGTCGGGCATGGCGAAGTCCTGTCCCTTCGTAGGGGGTTGGAACGCTCTCGCGGTACATTGCATACAGTCGACGAATACTGTATGAAGCTTGTTATCCCGCATCCGGTGGGTGGTGTCCAGGGGGCGTGCGGCACTTTTCGGGGGCCCGGGGATCGCTCCCGGACAGACACGGCAGACAGGAGCCGAGATGGACCTGTACGAACACCAGGCAAGGGAACTCTTCGCGGACCACGGCATCTTGGTGCCGAGGGCCGAGGTCACCGACTCGTCCCAGGAGGCGCGCGTCATCGCCCGCAGGCTCGGCGGCCGCGTCGTAGTGAAGGCGCAGGTCAAGACCGGTGGCCGCGGCAAGGCGGGTGGTGTGAAGCTCGCCGCGGACCCCGCCGCCGCCGAACTCACGGCGCGCCAGATCCTCGGCATGGACATCAAGGGACACACGGTCGGCAAGGTGATGCTGGCCGAACCCGTCGACATCGAGGCAGAGTTCTACGTCTCCTACGTACTCGACCGCGCGGCCGGCCGCTTCCTCGCCATCGCCTCCGCGGAAGGCGGCATGGAGATCGAGGAGGTGGCCGCCACCCGCCCGGAAGCCGTGGCGCGTGTCCCCGTCGACCCGGCCGAGGGTGTCACCTCCGCGAAGGCGGCCGAGATCGCGGAAGCGGCCGGGCTTCCCCCGGCGACCGTCGACGTACTCGTCCGGCTCTGGGAGGTACTGCTCCGCGAGGACGCCGTACTGGTCGAGGTGAACCCGCTCGTGCGTACGGCGCAGGGGCAGATCCTCGCCCTCGACGGCAAGGTCACGCTCGACGACAACGCCCGCTTCCGGCAGACGCGTTGGGGCGCCGAAGCCGCGGAGCACGGCGATCAGCTGGAGGCGGCGGCAGCGGCCAAGGGGCTCAACTACGTGAAGCTGGACGGCGAGGTCGGCATCATCGGCAACGGAGCGGGCCTCGTCATGTCGACGCTCGACGTGGTCGCGGGCTGCGGGGCCCGCCCCGCCAACTTCCTCGACATCGGCGGCGGCGCCTCCGCCCAGATCATGGCCGACGGCCTGTCCGTCATCCTCTCCGACCCGGCCGTGAAGTCCGTCTTCGTCAACGTCTTCGGCGGGATCACCGCCTGCGACGCGGTCGCCGACGGGATCGTGCAGGCCCTGGACACCGTCCGGTTGACCAAGCCGCTCGTGGTCCGCCTGGACGGGAACAACGCGGCACGGGGGCGGGCGATCCTCGACGGCCGCCGGCACCCCCTGGTCCAGCAGGTCACCACCATGGACGGCGCCGCGCGCCGCGCCGCCCAACTCGCCGACGCCGGCTGAAGGAGCCCGACATGGCCATCTACCTCACCAAGGAGAGCAAGGTCCTCGTCCAGGGCATGACCGGCGGCGAGGGCATGAAGCACACCCGCCGCATGCTCGCGGCGGGCACGGACGTCGTCGGCGGGGTCAACCCGCGCAAGGCGGGCCGTGCCGTCGACTTCGACGAGCGGACCGTCCCCGTGTTCGGCTCGGTGCGCGAGGGAAGGGAGGCGACCGGCGCCGACGTCACCGTCGTCTTCGTACCGCCTGCCTTCGCCAAGGCGGCCGTCGTCGAGGCCGCCGACGCCGGAATCGCGCTCACCGTCGTCATCACCGAGGGCATCCCGGTCCACGACGCGGTCGCCTTCCACGCGTACGCCGCCGCCAAGGGCACCCGGATCATCGGCCCCAACTGCCCCGGCCTGATCTCCCCCGGCCAGTCCAACGCGGGCATCATCCCCGCCGACATCACCAAGCCCGGCCGCATCGGCCTCGTCTCCAAGTCCGGCACCCTCACCTACCAGCTCATGTACGAGCTGCGCGACATCGGCTTCTCGACGTGCGTCGGCATCGGCGGGGACCCGGTCGTCGGCACGAGCCACATCGACTGCCTGGCCGCCTTCGAGGCGGACCCCGACACCGAACTCATCGTCCTGATCGGCGAGATCGGCGGCGACGCGGAGGAACGGGCGGCCGCGTACGTCCGCGACCACGTCACCAAGCCCGTCGTCGGCTACATCGCCGGATTCACCGCCCCCGAGGGCAGGACCATGGGGCACGCGGGGGCGATCGTGTCCGGTTCGTCCGGCACCGCGCGGGCGAAGAAGGAGGCCCTGGAGGGCGCGGGCGTGCAGGTGGGCGGCACGCCGACCGCGACGGCACGGCTGGTGCTGGCCCGACTGGAAGCGGAGCGTGACGTCACTCATAGTTGAAGCGAGGTAACTGTCGCGCGTCATGCCGTGTCACTACCTTCCTCCGTACGACGTCGGCGCACCACCGTGTGCGCGGACGAGCCATGCACCTACCGCCCCCGACTGTGCACCGAGAGCGGAGCAAACGAATGGCACCCACCCTCACCCTCAAATCCGGCACGTCCTGGTCCGACGCCTGGCGGCGCTGTCTGGCGGTCGCACCCGAGGCGTTCCGGGACGACCGGGTCCTCAACCTCTGGGGCGCCGCCTGGCAGACGGACGGCCGGGCGCTGCCCGCGACCAGTCCCGTGGACGGCAGCCCGATCGCGGGACCGCCGCGCCTGGACGGTGACATCGCCGGGCAGGCCGTACGCGCCTCGCTCGACCAGCACCGCGCCTGGCGCCACGTCCCCCTGGACGAACGCCGGGCGCGCGTCGCCGCGACCCTCGACGCGCTGACCGAACACCGCGAGCTGCTCGCCCTCCTCCTCGTCTGGGAGATCGGCAAGCCGTGGCGGCTCGCGCAGGCGGACGTGGACCGGGCGATCGACGGCGTCCGCTGGTACGTCGACGGAATCGAACCCATGGTCGCGGACCGGGCGCCGCTGGACGGACCGGTCTCCAACATCGCGAGCTGGAACTACCCGATGAGCGTGCTCGTTCACGCGATGCTGGTACAGGCACTGGCAGGCAACGCGGTCATCGCCAAGACCCCGACCGACGGCGGCGTCGCCTGTCTGACCCTGGCCGGCGCGCTCGCCGCCCGCGAAGGGATTCCCGTCACCCTCGTCAGCGGCAGCGGAGGCGAGCTCTCGGAGGCCCTGGTCCGCGCCCCCGAGATCGGCTGTGTCTCCTTCGTCGGCGGCCGCGACACGGGCGCCGCGGTGGCCACGGACGTCGCCGACCTGGGCAAGCGACACATACTCGAACAGGAGGGACTGAACACCTGGGGCGTCTGGAACTACACCGACTGGGACGCACTGACGGCCGTCATCCCCAAGCTCTTCGACTACGGCAAACAGCGCTGCACCGCCTACCCGCGCTTCGTCGTCCAGCGCACCCTGTTCGACGAGTTCCTGGCCGCGTACCTCCCGGCCGTCCGCACCCTGCGGGTCGGCCACCCGCTGGCGGTGGAGCGGCGCGAGGACCCGTACCCGGAGCTGGACTTCGGCCCGGTGATCAACGCGGCCAAGGCGAAGGAGCTGAACGACCAGGTCACCGAGGCCATCGACCGCGGCGCCGTCCCGCTGCACCGCGCCAGGCTGACCGACGCCCGCTTCCTGCCCGGCCAGGACACGTCGGCGTACGTCCAGCCGGTGACGCTCCTGAACCCGCCCCCGTCCTCGCCGCTGCACCACGCGGAACCGTTCGGCCCGGTCGACACCATCGTCCTGGTCGATACGGAGGCAGAGCTGCTGGCCGCCATGAACGCGTCCAACGGCGCGCTGGTCGCCACGTTGTCGACCGACGACAGGGCGACGTACGACCGTCTGTCCCCACAGATCCGCGCGTTCAAGGTCGGCCACGGCAAGCCTCGCTCACGCGGCGACCGCGACGAGCTGTTCGGCGGCTTCGGCGCGTCGTGGCGCGGCGCGTTCGTGGGCGGCGAGCTGCTGGTACGTGCGGTGACACAGGGGCCGGCGGGGGAGCGGCTGCCCGGCAACTTCCCGGAGTACCACCTCATGCCGTGAGGCCGGGTCGGGCGGCGCCGGCGTCCGCGGTGCCGCCCGACCGGTCACCGGAGCGATGATCTTGTCTGCCCATCGGCGGTGGATCGGGCCGCCCAACCGATGCCTTGCCGGTCCGGTCGCAGAGCGAAGGCGCGGTCCGCCGCCTCCGGGAAACTCCGTTCCACGGACTGAGCCAGCAGCAGCCGCCGCTCCTCGGGTGCCAGGAGCGGCGGATCGTCGAGCCCGGCCAGCAGCCGCTGCCTCACCTGGGCGCTACTTGCTGCTGGGGGCTGCTGCCCGCACACCCGTAGATCTCGGCGAACCCTAGATCCACCAGCTCGCTCAAGCTCGGCACGGCACCAGCCGTACCGTCCCCCGTCGGTCACGGTGGAGCGAGGCGCCGAGCGGTTGCCGGCCGGGCAGGGGGCCGCAGCCCATTGGTGACGGGGCCGCTGTGCACAGCAAACACCGGGGTCTTGGGAACCACGAAGTCACCGATCCGTGGATGATCCGCAGGACGACGCCGTGCTGCCGGGCCATGTGGACCAAACGTGCGACGTTGACGTAGGGGAGGTGCCGAGAGGCATGCCTGTGATGACCGGATGGACTCCGCCCTGATCAGATCGGCGACAGGCCCGACGACCCGCATCAGCCACAGGCTCGAGTTGCCGCCGCCCACACGAGTAGGACCAGCACCAGGGCGGCGGTCGGAGCGAACCCAAAACGTGTCGCCAGTGCTTCCGCAGCGTGGACAGCGCCCTTGGCCGCCATACACGGGCGGACCCGCCGTAGCCGTTCGGCCTCCCATAGTGAGTCTGTAGGCGCCCTCCACGACCTTCGTGCACCCGCCGTCGGGGCGCGGATATGCAGGTGAAAGGCACTCCGAAACCTTGGTATTGTTGTCCATGTCGCCGCGGGGAACACCTCCGGCCAGGCGGCAGACACCTAGTCCGGGTGGCGGAATGGCAGACGCGCTAGCTTGAGGTGCTAGTGCCCTTTATCGGGCGTGGGGGTTCAAGTCCCCCCTCGGACACCAGTTAAAAACCCCTGTTGACCAGGGGTTTTTCTGTTTTCTGGGTGGGTATGCACAGCCGTCGGCAGCGGCGGGCGGACGTTGGCGGGACCATAGAGATAGGGGCAGGCGTACCTGTTTGACGCAAGTGCTCGCTGACAGGGACGGGGCGGCCGCCTAGGCAGTGGGGGGAGTGGCCTCCGATGGAATCGTGATCACTGCCCGCGCTTGTGGCAGCCCATGTGTGAGATTCCCTGTTGATGGCCCACGGCCTGAAAGGCTGGCGCCAAAGCAGGCTGACGGTCTGCCCAGAGGCTCCTAAGTCCTCTCGCCGCCCAGGTACCCTTGATCACATCGTCATCGCGGCCCGACGGGCTTCCGCTCCACGCCGGTGGAGTTTCGAAGGACATGCCCCCACCCGCACGAGTCATTTCGTGCTGCCTGGGGGAATTCCTTGCTGTTCCGCGCGTCCGCCGCAACGGTCGCTGTCATGGCGCTCGACGGCTCGCTCTTCCTGCATCTCACCGAACAGTTCGTCCGCATGCATGGCTACCGCCCCGGCCCTTCCGAGGTCCGTTCCTGGGAACGCAGCATTCCCGCTCTGACGGCGGCACTGAACGAAGCGAGCCTGGGCGACGTAGAGGTCATGATCGAGTACGCGCTGCCGTTGAACAGCAAGCGCGCCGACGCCGTGCTTGCCGGGCTGCACCCAGCCACGGGAGAACCGGCGTACGTCGTGGTAGAGCTGAAACAGTGGAGCCAGGCCGCGCCTGATGAGGACGACCCGGTCCTTTGTCATGTGGACGCCTACGCACACCCGGTCCTCAATCCCATCGAGCAGGTACGCCGCTACTGCGAGTACCTCGTCAACTTCAACGGGGCGGTCGCCGAGCACCCTCAACGCGTCAGCGGGGTGGCCTACATGCACAATGCCACAGAGTTCGGGGCCAGCGGGCTACGAGAGATCGAACTTGACGACCAGGGGCAATTGTTCACTGCCGAGCGCCGAGGGGAATTCCTGGACCACCTCCGTTCCAAGCTGAGCGACAAGCACCCTGGCGCCCGAGCAGCAGACGAACTCCTCGCCGGTAAGACGGTCCCCTCCAAGCAACTGATGTCCGTCGCGGCTCAGGAGGTGCAAGACCGAGAACAGTTCATCCTCCTGGATGAGCAGCAGGTGGCGTACCGCACAGTGCTCAACGCCGTACGCAAGGCGAAGCAGTCCGATCGCAAGGAAGTCTTGATCGTCACCGGAGGTCCCGGAACGGGCAAGAGTGTCATCGCGCTTTCGTTGCTCGGTGAGCTGTACCGACAGGGCGTTCCGGCTCTACATGCCACCGGCTCTCAGTCGTTCACTAAAACCATGCGTAAGGTCGCGGGCGCCCGCAAGCGCGAAGTGCAGGACCTCTTCAAGTACTTCAACAGCTTCATGACGACAGAGAAGAACACCCTCGACGTCCTGATCTGTGACGAGGCGCACCGCATCCGCGAGACCTCCGCCAATCGCTACACCCCTGCAGCCCATCGCAGCGGTCGGCCGCAGATTGAGGAGTTGATCGACGTCGCCCGGGTGCCTGTGTTCCTCCTCGACGAACACCAAGTGGTGCGCCCCGGCGAGATGGGCACAGTGGCCGAGATCAAGGCGGCCGCCGCGAAGAAGGGCTTTGAGTGTCATGTCGTACCGCTCGAAAGCCAGTTCCGCTGCGGTGGCAGCGATGCCTACCTGCGCTGGGTCGTTCGCCTCCTCGGCCTCGAGCCGGGTGGCCCTGTCGCCTGGGACCCCGATGATCGGATGCAACTCCTGGTCGCCGAAAGCCCGGAGGAGATGGAATCGTTTCTCCAGAACCGCCGAGGGCAGGGATACGGCGCCCGAATGTCCGCGGGATACTGCTGGACCTGGTCGAAGGAGCCCAAGCCGGGCGACCCGCTCCCGGCGGACGTCGTCATCGGCGACTGGGCGCGCCCCTGGAACCTCCGGGGCGAGCGCGCCATCTCCGGCGCACCGCCGTCCGCCCTGTGGGCGACCGACCCGGCCGGCTTCGGCCAGGTGGGCTGCGTCTACACGGCACAGGGCTTCGAGTACGACTGGTCCGGCGTCATCATCGGCCCGGACCTGATCTGGCGTGGCGACACCTGGGTCACCGACCGTACCGCCTCCAAGGATCCGGTCTTCAAGAAGTCCACTCTGGATTCGGACGTCGATCGCCTGATCCGCAACACCTACAAGGTGCTGCTGACGCGGGGCATGGTCGGCACGGTGGTGTACTCCACGGATCCCGAGACGCGGGCGAAGTTGCGCGAACTGGTGGGGGTGCAACGCGAGGTGGTCGCAGTCTGATCGTGGGCGGACGAGCGCCATGACCGGAGCTGCCCCCCCAATACGGTCATACCGGATAGCCCATGTCCGCGGCGTCCTTCTTGATTCCCGAGAAGGAGACAACCGGATTCAGACGCGCCACTACGTCCTGCGTCAGCGGCCTCTCCTCGAATATGTGACGCACGGCGTCCAGATCGACAGGCCTCTCGTAGTAGTCCTCGGCGAATGTCTGGAAGGTCTCCGGGCGCGGATCGACAAGGGGTCCGAGCATCCACCCGGAACCGTCGGGGTCCGAATCATCGGTCGGAAAGTCCATTCGACCCGTGTGCCAGGTGTCGTCGTCCGTTTCGCGCCACAGGCAGAAGGTCACCATGGGCATGCCGTCGTCGACGAACGTGGATCTTCGACGTAGGCCCGAAAGGTCTCCGGCACCGAATCGAGTACGCCCGGCCAGACAGCGTCGTCGGCGTAGGGGCTCATGGGCGACTCGTGGTCGAAGCCACGGATGTACGCACCAGCCGGGGAGAAGACGATGTCGAACTCGTCCCCGCTGCCATTCCGCGTGGAGAAGACCTCTTCCGTCTCCGACCAGTTTGCGTCGAAGGAGTGGTACCGGTACGCGCCGGGCTTCAGAACCGCCTCCGCCACGGCGATCGACCGGCACAGGCTCCGCAGGTCGGGGATACGGGGGAGGGCCGCGGCAAGATCGTGAACAGTCATGCGCCCATACAAGCGCACCTGACTGACAACTCGATCCGGCCACGATGCTCGTCGATCAAGCCGACAGCCGGTTCCCGTCCTCGGAGTCTGCAGCGGTTCCCTAGGATCACCCGTACCGGTTGCGGCCCGACGGGCTTCCCCACATGGACATGCCCCCACCCGCACGAGTCACTCGTGCCCTGGGGGAACACCTCGTGTCCATGCTCCTGCTGAAGTTATCGGCGCAGGATCTGCTCGCCCTGAACTCACGGCGCCGCATGGTGCCCCACCTGGCCGCCAGGTGGAAACACTTCCGCGGATCGGATGCCTCGCTCTCCGAGCGTTCCGCCTGGGCGGAGAGCCTGGTCGATCTCGCCAAGGATCTGGTGGCGGCCAACCGGGGAAATGTGGAAATGATCGTGGAGTGTGCGGCGACGGTCGACGAGTCCGACCGCCCGGGTGCTCCCCGTCTCATCGACGTCGTCTTGATCGGCCATCATCCGTACACGCGCGGCCTCTCGGTGCAGCTTGTCGAGCTGAAGCGCTGGTCGATGGTGACCAGGGTGGAAGCGGCCACAGCAGAGTTGGTGCATGTACCGGGGATGGGCGAGAAGAAGCATCCGGCGGTGCAGTTGCGGGAGTACTTCGACGCCTTCACCGGTGCCAGAGGGCCGCTGAGCGGACTCGACTTCGAGTGTGGAGGCTTCGCGTACCTGCACAACGCGACGGACGCGTCCGTGAAGCCGTTGATGGACCTCGATGCGCCTACCGGCGCTTACGCCCGGATGTACACGAACGACGGCCGCGGACGGCTGATGTCGGACCTGCGCAAGCACTTCGCCGAGGACGGCGGCGCCTCCGCGGCCGAGACGCTGCTCCGCAGCATGCAGTTGCGGAACACGCCACTGCTCGACGCCATGATCAGGTCGCGTGGAGAGGACACAGTGTTCACCCTGCGTGGGCGCCAGCAGGAGGTCGCCGACCAGATCCTTGGCACGACTTCCCTTGTCCTCGGAGACCCGAATCAGCCGGCTCTCATGCCGGACGAGAGACGGGTCGTCTTCCTGGTGACGGGTGGTGCCGGTACGGGCAAGAGCGCCATCGGTTTGCAGGTCAAGGCGGAACTCGAAGCCAATGGGCGAACAGTCAAGTACGCCAGCGGCAGCCGGGCCTTCAACGGCGCGATCCAGGAGCATGTCGGCTACGGAGACCGGGAGTTCAGGGAGAGCTTCACCTACTTCAGTAGTTTCGTGACTCCACCCGAGCCCCCTTTGGATGTATTGCTCTGTGATGAGGCGCATCGTCTGCGGGACCGCTCGACCAGCCGCTTCTGGCGGCCCGAGCAGCAAGGCACAAAGCCCCAGGTGGATGAACTGCTCGAAGCGTCCCGTCTGACCGTGTTCTTCCTGGACGAGAGCCAGTCCGTGCGGCCGAACGAAGTCGGCAACGTCGAGCTGATCGAGAATGCAGCCAAGCGGCACGACGCCGAACTGGTCCGCTACAGGCTCCGCGAGCAGTTCCGGTGCGGAGGCAGCGATGCCTACATCCGATGGGTGCGAGCCGTACTCGGTGTGACGGACGACGTAGCGGAACAGTGGACGCCGGACGGGCTGATGCATATCGAGGTGGCAGACAGCCCCGAGGAACTCGAGCAGGTCATCCGCTCGGAAGCCCTCGCCGGCGCCTCAGCGCGTATGGTTGCGGGTTACTGCTGGCCTTGGACCAAGCCCCTGGGCAAGGAGAAGCGGCTCGAGGCTGACGTCCGTATCGGCGACTGGCACCGTCCGTGGAACGCTGACAGTGAGAGCTTCTGCGAGAACGGTGCTCCGCCTTCGAAGATCTGGTCGGTGCACCAGGACGGCCTCGAACAGATCGGCTGCGTGTACACCGCGCAGGGACTTGAATGGGACTGGTGCGGCGTGATCATGGGTGACGACATGGTGCGCCGTGACGGCAAGTGGGTATTTCGGCGCGGCAAGGAGCGCAAGGACCTGGAGGCGGGCGTCAAGCGCGTAGCGGTGCCGGGGTCGTTTGATCCGAAGGTGCGGGCGAGCAGCGTCGACGATGGGGGCTTCGCGCGGCTCGTCCGCCATGCCTACCACGTGCTGATGACCCGTGCCAGCCGCGCGACCGTGCTCTACTCCACGGACGAGGAGACGCGCGTCTACCTCAAGGATCTGGTGGGCAACGTCCAGATTCACGGCCTGCGCCCCACCTGGGAAAACCTACCCCCTGAGGCACGCGTACCGCATCTTCCCCGCCCGCGGCGCGGAGGGCGGAACCGTTCACGCAATCGGCGAGACAAGGGGCAGCCGGGTCAGAAAACACTGTTCTGAGAGGGCGGGAACCTTCGAAGCAGAGGAGAGTGGCGGGCTCACCGGGCCCGCCACTTGCCCGTCTCAGAAGAGCAGGCGCACTACCGCCACCAGCGCCGCCAACACAAGGTTGGTGACAATGCCAGCAGCGACGTCGATCAGGATCTTACGAAACCAGATGCGACGCGCGGGCTTGTACTCGACAGGGTTCATACGTGACCACTCCTTGGCAGTGAGCTTGGAATGGCAGGGACAGCCCTACCGGGCATCCGCTCTCACACCACATGAAGCCACGCAGTGGAAACCACTCGTCAGTCACGGCCGAGGGACTGGCCACTGAACTCCGCTCTCATACCCTCCGGGAAGGCGCGCAGCGTGAAGTAACCCTATCGCACAGCCCAGTTGAAAAAGTTGCGCGCCGTCTGCAGCGTTACGGGTCCTCCCGCCCCAGGGCATTGCCCGTCGACCGCGGCTGCGCAGCCTAACCAAGGACAAGGGACTGGGCGTCCACGTAACGAAGAGGTCAGGGGGTGGCTGTCCTCCACGAACACCTTCAAAGCGCCCTGGTGCTCATCGTCCTGCACTGTGGGCGTCCCGCAGAGCTCCCCGGTTCCCAGGGTGACAGTTGCGTGGAGGTCACCCGGCAGCCTGTCGCCATCCACGGCCGCGACTCCAAGGCGAAGGACAGGCCTCGGTTCGCGACCACCTCGTCGACTTGATCTGATTTCATCAAATATGTCATGCCTTGATCATTCTGCCGGTCCGACGAGGCAAGGAAGAGGTACGCCATGGCCCGTCGGCGCGACACCGACGGGCACGTGACCGGAACCGGGGACGCTCAGCCGATGAATGAGCCCGGGGCGCAGGCGCTCGCGGCCACCCAGGTGTGGGACATGATGTTGTCGTTCATGTTGGCGCCGTTGGTGAAGTGGTTGCGGCCCAGGTTGTCGACGTACAGTTCGCCCGGCTTGAGGCAGCCGTAGCTCGTGTCGTTGTAGTTCGTCAGGTAGTAGAAGGCGACGACGTCCTTGCCGCCGACGTAACCGCTGTTCATGACCGACGACGCGACATTGACGTCACTGCCTTGGAAGGGGCCGGCGCCGTCACCCCAGTTGGGGTCGCTGCCGGGCGTGACGCCGAGGAGTTCGCCCTGGCAGTCCGCGTCCTTCCAGGCACGTACGTTGCCGTCACGGCCCGGCCACTTCGCGTCGCAGCCGGCGCTCGCGTGGGCGGTGGCCGGGACGGCGAGGCCGAGGGCCGCGAGGCCCAGCGTGGCGAGGGCGATGCTCAGCTTGCGCATGATGGATTCCCGTTCTGCCTCGCGTCGGAGGCGCTGTGGATCCGTGACGGTCGTCACGGGGAGTGAGCCGCGAGCGTCGTCGCGGACAGGGAGCCGTGGCGAGTGAGCCACGGAGATCACGGGTGGGCAGGCCGGCCGGGCACGGCGGCCGGGGCAGGGCCGGTGCCGGTGTCGGTGGTGCTGACGGTGCCGGTGGTGCTGACGGTGGTTCGCGGCCCGGCAGGTCAGGGCAGGTCAGGGCAGGTCAGGCTCGTGCCGGGACGATCTGTTCGGCGTGGGCGAGAGCGGCCCGCTTCAGACGGCGGTAGGTGTCGAGGGCGTCCCCGTACTCGGCCGACAACTCGCCGACGTAGTGGGCCTCGCGTTCCTTGCCGATGGACTTGAGTGAGGCGGCGCGGGCGCAGCCGGCGTCGGCGGTCGCGGTCCGGGTCTCGGCCGCGAACGTCCTGGCCTCCGCGGCCCGGGTCTGTCGCGTGCCGTGCTCGCGCATCGCCTGACGTGCCTCGTTCGGGTCGCGGTAGGGGTGGCCGGCGCGCCGCATGCAGCGTGACCAGTCCCTCACCGCGCCGCTGAACTCCTGGTCGCGCAGCAGCTTGCCCACGTACAGAGGGCGCAGGTTGCTGACGGTCGAGTCGGCCCGGAACCACGTCTTCGGGTCGCCGTACAGCTTCTTCTCGGCCTCGCCCGTGCAGCCGCCGGACCGCTTGGTGATCGTGCCGCCGCCGGGTGCCTCGATCTTCAGCAGCGTGGCTGTCCGGCCGCCGTCCAGCGCGGTGTCGTACGTCGACTGCCGGGCGGTGGGAAGGGACGCGCGGTAGGCGAGATTGGGGTTGCGGAGCCGGGCGCGGTCCTCCTTCGCCATGATCCGGCTGCCGTACCCGTGTGTGCGGGCCCAGCGGACGTCGTCCTGGACGTAGCCGACCGGCCGGCTCTCCTCCAGGGTCAGCGTCCGCTCCTCCCAGAAGCGGTAACCGTGCCTCGCCATGCACTGCTTGACCAAGTGCTGTTCGGCGTCCGAGATCCGCAGGTCCTCGGCGTAGGTGAGTTCCGGGCTCTGCCGGGTGCGTTCGGCTTTCGCGACCGGGGAGGTGGGGTGGGGCCGGTCGGTGTCCCGTGTGCAGCCGGTCAGGGCGAGGGAGGCGACCGCGCACATCGCGGCGAGCACAGAGACACCGCTCCGACCCGGCCTCGATCGCCTCCGCGGGGCGGCTGTGTCACGGGCGGCAGCCGGGCTTGCGGCCCTCCCGTGCCGGGCGTCGGTGCGCTTCATCGAGATACCCCCTGGGCTTCAACCGGTCCGGCGTGATGCTGTCGGGCCGTTGACGCCTCGAGCCGTGCCTCCGTATGACTCGCCGTACGCGGGAATCTTCTTCGCACCCGCGGTCATACGACGGGTCTGTCCCCGCGGTCATACAAACGGGCTCGCGCCTGTCGTCTTCCCCATGAGCGGCGCCGCCCGTGTCGCCGAAATCAGCCAAGTGACGCCGGAGAAGGAGTGCGGTCGACTGCGGAACATGTCCCGGACGCCAGGCTTTGAGCAGGGGTCGGCCCGGTGGGCCGGACCGTCTAGAACCGGACAGGGCGGTCCGGAGTTCGGCATGTCCTGTCGGCGTTCGCCGATATCGTTGTCCTGCATCCGCGGGACGGACGATGCGGCGATCGGGGAACGATGTTCGAAGTGCGTCTGCTCGGTCCGGTGGAGGTGTGGCAGGGGAACCGGCGGGCGCCGCTCGGCGGGGCCAGACCCCTTGCCGTGCTTGCCGCGTTGACCGTCCATCTCGGCGAAGTGCTCTCCACCGAGCGACTGGTGGATTTCGTCTGGGACGAGCAGGTGCCCGCCACCGCCACCGCGCTGGTCGCCACTCATGTCTCCGCCGTGCGCCGAGCGCTCGCACGGGTCAGCGAGGCTCCGGTGATCCGGACCCGGCCGCCTGGGTATGTCGCCGACTTCAGTCCCTCACAGGTCGACGCCCGCCGTTTCGAGGAACTCCTCGCGCTGGGCCGGAGTTCGGCCGCGCGCGACCGTCCGGGCGAGGCCGCCGACATCCTGTCCGACGCCTTGAGTCTGTGGCGCGGGCAGGAGGCACTCGAAGGGCTCGGCCAGTCCTTCGCGCGGATCGAGGCCGCCCGGCTGGCGGAGCTGCGGCTGGTGGCCCAGGAGGAGTCCTTCGGTCTGCGTTTGGCGCTCGGACGCGAGGACGAGACGATCGCACCCCTCCTCGCGCATGTCGCCGCCCATCCGCTCCGGGAGCGACCGCGCGGACAGTTGATGACCGCGCTGTTCCGTACCGGCCGGATCTCTGACGCACTGCGCACGTACCAGGAGGGACGTGAGGTCCTCCGTCGCGAACTGGGCATCGACGCCGGGCCCGAGCTGCGCGCCCTGCACCAGGCTGTGCTGACCAACGACAGCGAGCGGCTGGGAACCGGCACCGGCACCGGCACCGGCCTCGGGACCGGCGTCCGCACCGGCCTCGGGACCGGCGTCGGCGCCGGCCGGAAGGCCAAGGCCGTCGCGGCAGGACCGGCCGCAACCTCCTCGGCCCCTCCCCGAATCCCGTACGCCCAGGACAGCACGCACCGGATCGCCGCCCCCACCAGGTTCGGCCCCGAGCCGACCGGCCGGCCCGCCCCCGCCCCATCCCATCTGCCCCCCGACGTGGCTGACTTCGTGGGACGGACGGAGCAGATCGCCTGGGCCACCTCGCTGCTCCACGGAGTCAACAACACCACCAGGACCGCTCCGCCGATCGGGGTGATCTCCGGACGCTCGGGGATGGGCAAGACCGCCCTCGCCGTGCACGTCGGCCACCGGACCGCCGAACTCTTCCCCGACGGCAGGCTGTTCGTGGACCTGCGCGCCTCGGACACCGCGCCGTTGCAGCCCGCCGACGCGCTCGCCAGACTGCTGCGGGCCATGGGCATCGATCCGGAGACGTCGCCGAACGGAATCGACGACCTGACCGGGCTGTACCGCACACACGTCGCACACCGGCGCATCCTGCTGATCCTCGACAACGCGGCGGGAGAGACGCATCTGCGGCCGCTGTTGCCGCCCGGCCCCGGTTCCGCGGTCCTGGTCACCAGCCGACGACGGCTGGTGGCGCTGGAGGGCGCGGCACATCTGGATCTGACCGTGCCGGACGAGCCGGAGGCGCTGCAACTGCTGAAGCGGGTGGCAGGGGAGGAGCGGACGCGGTCCGAGCCGGACCAGGTGGCGGAGATCGTCACCCTGTGCGGACGGCTGCCGCTGGCGGTACGCATCGCCGGTGCCCGGCTCGCGGCGCGCCCGCACTGGGCTCCCGGCCGCCTCGCGGGGCGGCTGCGTGACGAGCGGCGACGGCTCAACGAACTGCGCGCGGGGGATTTGGAGTTACGTACCAGTCTCGAACTGGGTTACGCGGACCTCGATCCGCAGGAGCGTCGGGCACTGCGCCGGCTGGCGCTGATGGAGCTGCCCGACTTCGCCGCGTGGATCGCCGCACCCCTGCTGGACATAGGAACGGAGGAGGCCGAGGAAGCCGTCGAGCGGTTGGTGGACTGCCACTTCATCGATGTGCTCGGCGTGGACGGGACCGGCCGCAACCGCTACCGCATCCACGACCTCGCCCGCGAGCACGCCCGGGAACGATGTCTGTCCGAGGAGAGCGCCGAAGAGCGTGCCGCGGCGGTGCCGCGGCGGTGCTGCGGCTGGTGGCCTGCTGGCTGGGGCTGGCCAAGGGAGCGGCGGCCCGGGGGCCCGGGGGAGCGGCCCGGTACTTTCCCGAGCCGGGGACCTTACGACTGCTCGACCAGGAGACGGAAGAGGGACTGCTGGACCGGCCCGCGGCCTGGTTCGCCGCCGAGCAGGCCTGTCTGCTGGCGGCCGTGGTCCACTGCGCCGACCAAGGGATGGCCCGTGCGGCCCGGGATCTCGCCGGTGCGCTGATAGCGAGTTCGGCCGTGCTGTACAACCAGTTCGACGCCTGGTCGCGCTCGCACGCCGCGGCCCTCGAGGCGGTACGCCGCGGCGGGGACACCGAGGGCGAGGCGTGGCTGCTCACGGGCCTCGGTCAACTGCGCTACGAACAGGACAAGTTCGAGGAGTCGTACGCCTACTTCGCCGACGCGCTGCGCCTGTTCGACGAGCGCGGCGACGTGCCGCGAGGGGCGGCCCTCTCCCTCGCCGGAATGGGCTCCGCGCGACGCGAACAGGCCCGCTTCGCGGAGGCGTTGCAGCTGCTGAGTTCCGCACTGGAGCGGTACGAGCAGACCGACGACGTCGGCGCCAGGGCGCGCGTGCTGTACGGAATCGGCTACGTGCACCGTGAGCAGGGGCGTGGGGCGCAGGCCTGGGAGGCCCTGTCGGGGGCTCTCGGTCTGTACCGCACCGCGTCCGACCGGCACGGCGAGGCCCTCACCCTGCGTTCGCTGGCCCTGTGCCGTCGGGCGGACGGCGCGTGGGCGGACGCCGAGCGGCTGCTGCACGAGGCGCTGCGGATCTTCGTCGGTCTCCAGGACACCTTCGGCGTGATGTACACCGAGCAGTCGTTGGCCAAGGTGGAGCTGCGCCGGGGCCACCTGGAGAAGGCACGCGAGCGGCTCGGCCGGTGTCTGGAGGTGGCCCGCGAGCGCCAGGACCGGTTCGGTGAGGCACTCGTGCTGCGCACCCTGGGTGAGTGGTGTCTGGCGGCCGGCGAGACCGAGCGCGCGCGGGAGCCACTGGAGCGGGCGCTGGCGGCCTGGGAGGCGTTGGACCTTCCGCTGTGGGGGGCCCGTACGGCCTGGGACCTGGCCGAGGTGTCGGCGTCGCGCGCGACGAACAGGCGGCGCGGGCAGCCCGCGCGCAGGCGCTGGAGACCTTCCGCGCGCTGGACAGCCGGGAGGCGCGGGAGCGCGCGGACAAAGGCGTGTAGGACGAGGTGAGCCCCAGGACCGTCCGCGGGCCGTCCCGCCGTTGACGTGCCGCCTCGGCCCTCTGGAGATGCCCTGTCCCGCTCCTTGCAGAGAACCTGCAGAGCAATTGCAGGGCCCTGGGCCACGCTCGTCGCGTGACAGAAATCATCCCGCTCTCGGACGCCCGAGTCGCCGGCGTCGCCGAGGACGAATGCGGTGAACCACTGGTCGATCTGCGTGAGGTCGCCGAGCTGCGACTCGACGCGCGACAGGCGGACCACGACGGCAGTTACGCCCATCTGCGGGCCGGCGCACTGCGGCGGCTCCTCCAGGCACAGCGGTTGCTGCCCACCGGGGTCCGGTTCCTGGTGCTGGAGGGGTACCGGCCGCCGCAGCTCCAGCGACGCTACTTCGAGGAGTACGCGGCGACGATGCGCGCGGCCCACCCGGACGAGGCGCCCGACCGGATCCGTGAGCTGACGAGCGCGTACATATCGCCGCCGGAGGTCGCACCGCATGTCAGCGGCGGAGCCGTGGATCTGACGCTGTGCGGTGCGGACGGCACGGAGCTGCCGCTCGGCACGGAGGTCAACGCCACCCCGGAGGAAAGCGAAGGCGCCTGCCGCACCGCGGCTCCGAACATCAGCGTCGAGGCACGCGCCAACCGGGCCGTGATGGACAGGGCCCTCACGGCGGTCGGGTTCGTCAACTACCCCACCGAGTGGTGGCACTGGTCGTACGGCGACCGGTACTGGGCCCTGCTGCGCCGGGCGCCCGCCGCCCGCTACGGCCCCACCGCGCCGCCCGGGCTCCGGGCGGGCGGCTCGACACCGACGGCATGACGTGCCGCGCACCGGCAGGCGCGACCAGCCGGGGGGTGCGCGAGCACAAGGCGACGCCGGGAGCGCGAGCACAGGCGAACCAGATCAACCGCACAGCGGAAAGAACGGGGAGAAGAAGCATGGAGACCAGCGACGTCACGTGTGCGGCGGTCCCGTACCAGGGCGACCGTATGAGCCCGCGGGAGTTCGACGCGTCCTTCACCGAAGCCATGCCGCGGCTGCGCCGGCGGCTGCTGGCGATGACCGGCAACGCGCACGATGCCGACGATCTGTTGCAGGAGACCTACCTGCGGCTCTCGCGCCGGGCCCGCGCACAGACCCTGGCACGTCAGCAGCACCCGTACGCGTACACCTGCGCCGTCGCCTTCAACCTGCTCCGCGACTCATGGGTGCACCCCTCCCGCCGCGAGCGCACCACGGACCGGCTGCCCGAGGCGGGCTGGGACGGCGGCCTCGGTTCGTACGAGGCGTCCGCCACGGCTCTCGCGCTGCTGCGCGTGCTGTCGCCGAAGGAGGCGGCCGCGGTGATCCTCATCGACCTGGAGGGCCTCAGCCACGACACGGCCGGTGAGCGGCTCGGCGCCCACCGCGGCACCGTCCAGCGCAACCGGATGCGGGCGCTGGCCAAGATGCGCGCCGCGCTCGGCGCCTGCGGAACAGAGGGCGACGACGCCGTCTCCCGTGAAGAGCCGCCCGTGCCGCGCCCCTTGCAGGGGAGGGGGCGCGGCACGGGCATGGACCATCCGAATTCCAGAAAGTGACGTGGGTCACTCCTCTCTCGCGCATATCGCCACCTTCCGTCACCGGTTTCCTCGGTGACGCACCGTCGACAAAGGATGTACTCCTTGAAGATCAGCACCATGCGCCGGGTCATCGGCCGGGCGGTCGTGACCGCCGTGGCGGTGGCCCTCACCGCGTTCCTTCCCTCCACGGCCCAGGCGGCCGTCTCCGTCCCACCCGCCGCGGCCCGGGACGCCACCTGCGGTGTGCTGGCGCCGGGTGCCTCGGCCACGGCGCAGGCGGCCGTCGATGCCGCCTGCGCCCAGATCGGCGTCTGGTACAGCTGGGGCGGTGGCCACGGCGCCACGCCCGGCGCCACGTACGGCTACTACGACGGCGTGGACCCGGACAGCCTCCACGACGGCGAGCGCAAGGGCTTCGACTGCTCGGGCCTGGTCCGTTACGCGTACTACCGGGCGACCGGCAAGGACCTGCTCAACGGCACGTCCAACGACCAGTTCCACAGCTCGCAGGCCTCCGCCCGCTTCTCGGCGGGGCAGGGAACCGGTCCGCTGCTGCCCGGTGACCTGATGTTCTGGGGGAGCGGTCACATCCATCACGTCGCCATGTATCTGGGCGGCGGGCAGATGGTCGAGGCGTACGAGTCGGGCACCCACATCAGGGTCGCCCCCGCCCGCACCGGCGGCGACTACGCGGGAGCGATCCGGATCAACCCCTCGGGCACCGTTCCGCCGCCGCCCGCGAACGGCGGTACGACCTTCGAGACCTGGGGCACCAGTGTGCGCACCCACTCCACGCCGAGCGTGAGCGCCTCCGTCGTCGACACCTTCGCCGGTCCGACCCAGGTCTCGGTCCAGTGCCAGCAGCACGCCGAGACCGTCACCGCGGAGGGCTACACCAACGACATCTGGTCCAGACTGGCCGACGGCTCGTGGCTGACGAACGTCTACATCAAGGGCCCGGCCGAGCTGCCCGGCGTGCCGGACTGCGGCGGCAGCACCACGCCGCCGCCCACCAGCGGCAGCAAGGCGTTCCAGACCTGGGGAACCGGAGTGCGCACGCACAGCGAACCCCACGTCAACGCCGGTGTGGTCGACTACTTCGCGCAGCCGACCACGGTCAACGTGGTGTGCCAGGCCCATGCCCAGGAGGTGACGGCCGACGGCTACACCAACGACGCCTGGTCCAAGCTCACCGACGGCTCCTGGCTGACGAACATCTACATCAAGGGCCCGGCCTGGCTGCCCGGCGTGCCCACCTGCTGATCGCCTCGTGTGCGGGCCGGGGACGGACCCGGCCCGCACACGGCGCGGCGGCATCAGGGATACGACACCACCGTCGACGGTATGGTCGACGTGCCCGACGTCGGCGCACCCGTCTCGTTGATGACGCGCTCGTACTGGCCCTGGCCGCCGAGCGAGACGACCAGCAGGTCGTGGAACTTGACGCCCGGTGTGTTCGGGGCGGAGAAGCCGTGGTGCTGCACGATGGACGGGTTGACGTTGTAGTAGCAGTAGCTGCCGAGTCCCCAGCCTTCGTGCGTGGTCACCGCGTCGCCGACCTTGTAGGCGGCGTAGCCCTTGACGGAGCCGTTCTGGATCGCGGCCTGGTTCGGGGCGTCGTACGCCTTCTCGTTCTGGAAGAAGATGGTGCGGCCCCGCTGCCCGTACCACTGGACGTCGTACTTGTTGAAGTGCTCCACGAACAGGCCCGTGGCCAGCACGTCGTCGCCGTTGACGACGATGCCGTAGTCGGCCCGGTTCGTGTCCCAGCCGACGCCGGTCCCGTGGTCGGCGCGCCAGATCCAGGTGTGGTCGACGATCGTGTGGCGGCTGTTGATCACCATGCTGGTGGTGGCCTTGCCCGCGCCCGCCCCGCCGATGCGGACGAACACGTCCTGCACGGTGGTCGGGTTGGCGGAGTGGTCCGTGCTCGCGCCCCGCGGCCCGACCTCCAGCAGGGTGGCGGAGTTGACCGGGCCGGCGTCGATGAGGAAGCCGGCCAGCCGTACGCCGTCGACGTCCGCGACCTTCAGCGCCGTGACGCCGTTGTCGGGGATCAGCGTGGCGTAACCGAGGCCGAGGACGACGGTGCCCGCGCGGTTCACCTGGATCGGCTGGTCCACGTGGTAGATCCCCGGGGTCAGCAGCAGGTGGAGTCCCTGTGTGAGCGCCTGGTTGAGGGTGGCCGCGGAGACACCCGGCTTGGCGACGTAGAACTGGGACAGGGGCAGCGAGGTGCCTCTTGGTGTGCCGTTGCCCCAGGTCACGCCCCGGGCGTTGGTCCGCTTCTCCGGCAGGAAGACCCGGTACTCACTGCCGCTCAGATACAGGAACGGCTTCTCCCGGGAGACGGGGGTGGTGTTCAGCGTGGTGTACACCGGGTTCGGGAAGCTCTGTGCCGGCGCGCCCTCGACGCCGGAGAACACCATGTTCCAGACGCCGTTGAGCCAGCTGCCGATCGCGCTGTCGCGGGTGTACCACTGCTGCTGCGAGTACGGTCCGACCTGGCCGTCGATGCGGCTGTCCGCGATGTAGCCGCCGCTCGCCCAGCCGTAGCCGTTGGGGGAGAGGTTGAGGCCGCCGCGGACGTGCATGCGCCGGAACGGCGCCGCCTGCGCGACGGCCCACCGGTTGGTGCCGTTGACGGGGACCAGTGCGAGGTTCTCCGCCGAACGCCAGAAGTTCTGGGTGGCGTTGCCGTTGAACCAGCCCGCGTCGACGGTGACATCGCCGTTGATCGTCGTGTCGTCGGGGGACAGTCCGAGGCCCGCGATGGACGTGTAGAAGCCGAGCTGGGCGTTGAGCCCGTTGTAGGTGCCCGGCTTGAACAGCAGGGCGTAGCGGCCGGTCCCGAACTGCGCCGATTCCTGCTGCCGGAACACCTCGTCCAGCTTGGCCTGGATGCCGGACGTGGACGGGTCGAAGACGATGACGTTCGGGCCGAGGTCGCCACCGCCCGGCAGGGCGCGCGGGGCGGCGGAGGAGGGGGCGGCGGAGGCCGGCGTGGACAGGCCGAGCAGCGCGGGCGCGGAAGCGGCGGCGGCAGCGGCGCCGAGCACCGTCCGGCGGGCTATGGAAGGCCGCTCCGCCGAAGAACCTGTGGGGGCAGGGGACATGCGGGCACTCTCCTGGTTCAGGAAATGAACGACGAGGGGGAGGAGGGAGCGCTCTCTCGCCGTTGAATGCTTCATCCGCGTGAACGACGCGTCAAGAGTTGGGACCGGAGTCCCGCGTGTTGTTGAAGAATAACCGTCAACCGGCGGTCATTTGGGGCTAGTTGGGCAGGTAATGAGAGGTGTGCGGCGCATCCGGTACCGCGATCCTTGTGTTCAAGAGGTGCGCGAAAGAAGCCGCTGATCCGGTGCGTTGCGTCAGGCTGCGCGCCCAGCGGCGTTCGTTCGGTCTGCGCGTTGCGTCAGGCGCCCGCCCAGCGACATACGCCCGCCCAGCGCGTTACGCCAGGCGCCCGTCCAGCGACGTACGCCACGCAGGAGACGGCACGGGTGCGTCGGGTGCGGGTGCGCGGCGGCCGCCGTGGGCGAAGAAGTCGGCGAGCGGCAGGATCGCGGCGCCCACGGTCACCGCGTCCGGCCCGAGCCTGCCCAGCTCGATGCCGACGCGTCCGGCGGGGTACCGCAGTGCGTAGGCGAGGGCGTGGGTGCGTACCGACTCCAGGAACCGCGAGCCGAGTTGGAGGCCGGCCCAGCCGCCGACGAGGATGCGTTCGGGCTGGAAGAGGTTGATCAGGTCGGACAGGCCCGCGCCCAGATACTCCGCGGTCTCGGCGAGGACGGCCGCCGCCACCGGGTCCGGCGCACGGCCGTCCTCGGGATAGGCCGCCGCCAGCATCGCCGTCAGCGCGGTCTCCTCGTCGGTGTCGTACGGCGGCTGCCCGCCCGCCTCCTGCCAGCGCGCGAGGAGCGCCTCGGCGCCCGCGTACGCCTCCAGGCAGCCCAGCGCCCCGCAGCGGCACCGCCGCCCCTGCACCCGTACGGTGAGGTGGCCCCATTCGACCGCCCGGCCGTGCTCCACCTCGTCCGTGACCACGCAGGCGCCGACACCGGATCCGAAGAGCACCACCACGGCGTTGTGCGCGCCGCGTCCGGCGCCGAACCACATCTCCGCCTGGCCCAGCGTCTTGGCGCCGTTGTCGATGAAGTACGGCACATGCTCGGGGAGTTGACCCGACAGGCGCAGCATGTGCTCCAGCGGGACGGCGTCCCAGCCGATCGTCTGACCGTGGACGACCGCGCCGCCCTCGCCGGAACGCTCGACGATGCCGGGCACGCCGATGCCGACGCCGAGGAGTTCGCCGGCGGTGATCCCGGCTGCCGCGAGGACCTCGGCGACGCCGTCGCGGATGTGACCGACGATGACGCCCACGTCGTACGCCTGCCGGCCCTTGTGCGCCAACGGGCGTTCGGTGCGGGCGAGTTCCGCCAGGGAGAGGTCGAACAGCTCCACGCGCACCCGGGTCTCGCCGACGTCCACGCCGATCATGTGCCCGCTGCCGGGGACGACGCGCAGCAGGGTGCGCGGGCGGCCGCCGTCGGAGCCGACGCTGCCCGCCTCCTCCACCAGACCGTCGGCCAGCAGTTCGGCGACGACGTTGCTGATGGAACCCGAACTCAGCCCGGTCGCGGGCGCGAGCGAGTGGCGGCTCATCGGTCCGTCGAAATACAACCGTTGTAGAACGGCGGTGCGGTTCTCCCGTCGCAGGTCATGGACCGTCCGGCCGTTGCGCGCTGCCACCTGACCTCCTGATTTTCCTACGTCGCTCGGCAAGATACCCGTGCCGGATCTCTTGACGCTTCTTTCTCTCGAGGTTTAACTCACGTTCTAAATTAAGCCATGAGGGGCTTCGGAAGTCGAACGGGGTGTCGTTCCGGAGCTGCCTCGGGTTCTCGACTCCCGGAAAGGGACACCTGGAGCCATGCGCAGCATCCGAGCCGCGGCCGTAGGCGCCGTCACCATGTCTCTCGCCCTTGCCGCCTCGGCCTGCGGAGGCGGTTCGTCGACCGGCGGGGGATCCAACGACTCGCCCAAGACGCTCACGTACTGGGCCTCCAACCAGGGCGCCAGCATCGCGGTGGACAAAAAGGTCCTCCAGCCCGAACTCGACAAGTTCGAGGAGCAGACGGGCATCAAGGTGAAGTTGGAGGTCGTGCCCTGGTCGGATCTGCTCAACCGGATCCTGACCGCGACCACGTCGGGCCAGGGCCCCGACGTGCTGAACATCGGCAACACCTGGAGCGCCTCCCTCCAGGCCACCGGGGCGCTGCTGCCGTGGGACGCCAAGAACTTCGACAAGATCGGCGGCAAGGACCGGTTCGTCGACTCGGCCCTCGGCTCGACCGGCGCCCAGGGCAAGGACCCGGCCGCGGTGCCGCTGTACTCGATGGCGTACGCGCTCTACTACAACAAGAAGTTGTTCGCCGACGCGGGCATCGCCAAGCCGCCGGCCACCTGGGACGAGCTGATCGCCGACGGCAAGAAGCTCTCCAAGGGCGGCACATGGGGCCTCGGAGCCGAGGGCTCGAACCCGTCCGAGAACATCCACCACACCTTCGTCTTCGCCAAGCAGCACGGCGCCGACTTCTTCACCGCCGACGGCAAGCCCGACTTCACCTCCGACGGCGCGGTCACGGCGGTCAAGCAGTACGTCGACCTGATGGCGAAGGACAAGATCATCGCGCCCGGCAACGCCGAGTACGCGCAGAACCAGTCCGTGAGCGACTTCGCCAAGGGCAAGAACGCGATGCTGCTGTGGCAGTCCGCGTCCTCCAACCTCAAGTCGCAGGGCATGAGCGACGACGCGTACGGCATCGCTCCGATGCCCGTGCAGTCCGGCACCCCGGGAAGCGGCACCAACGTCAACTCGATGGTCGCGGGCATCAACATGGCCGTCTTCAAGAACACCCACAACCTCGACGGCGCCACGAAGTTCGTGAAGTTCATGACCGGCGACGCGGAGCAGAAGATCCTCAACACGGCGTACAGCACGATCCCGCCGGTCAAGACCGCCCAAGCGGACGCCGCCTTCAACACCCCGGCGAACGCGGTCCTGAAGGACACCCTCGCCAAGAGCGCCGTCGCGCTTCCGCAGGTCGCCGACGAGTCCCAGTTCGAGACGGCCATCGGTACGGCCGTCAAGGAACTGTTCGCCGACGCGGCCGCCGGACGCGCGGTGACCACGGCGTCGGTGAAGGCCAAGCTCGAGAAGGCCCAGCAGCAGATGCCGAAGAAGTGAGTGCAGAGACCGTCATGACCACCACGACCGCCTCCGCCGAGTCCGGCGAGCGGACGGTGCGCAAGAACTCCCCCGGTGCGGCGCGCGGCCCGCGCCGCACCGGGCGGATCAAGCGCATCGGACTGCCCTACCTGCTGCTTCTGCCCGCCCTGCTCCTCGAACTCCTGGTCCACCTGGTGCCGATGGTCATCGGCATCGTGATGAGCTTCAAGGAGCTCACGCAGTTCTACATCCGCGACTGGGGCACCGCGCCCTGGTCCGGCCTCGACAACTACCAGGTGTCGGTGGACTTCGACGCGCCCGTCGGTGAGGCGCTGCTCCACTCGTTCCTCGTCACCATCGCCTTCACCCTGCTGTCCGTCGGCCTGTGCTGGCTGATCGGCACGGCGGCCGCGATCTACATGCAGGACACCTTCCGCGGCCGCGGCCTGCTGCGCGCCCTGTTCCTCGTCCCGTACGCGCTGCCCGTGTACGCGGCCGTCATCACCTGGGTCTTCATGTTCCAGCACGACAACGGCCTGGTGAACCACGTCCTGCACGACCAGTTGCACCTCACCGACAAGCCGTCCTTCTGGCTCATCGGCGACAACAGCTTCGTCGCGCTGCTCACCGTGTCCGTGTGGAAGGGCTGGCCGTTCGCCTTCCTCATCGTCATGGCCGGCCTGCAGAACATCCCGGGCGAGCTGTACGAGGCGGCCGCCCTCGACGGGGCCGGCCTGTGGCAGCAGATCCGCCGCATCACCCTGCCGTCACTGCGCCCGGTCAACCAGGTCCTGGTCCTGGTCCTGTTCCTGTGGACGTTCAACGACTTCAACACGCCGTACGTCCTGTTCGGCAGGACGGCGCCGGAGGCCGCGGACCTCATCTCGGTCCACATCTACCAGGCGTCGTTCGTCACCTGGAACTTCGGCACCGGCTCCGCCATGTCCGTCCTGCTGCTGCTCTTCCTGCTCGTCGTGACGGGCGTCTACCTCCTGCTGACCTCCCGAGGAAGGAAGACGGCCGATGTCTAGCACCTCTTCGACGGCCCGCTCGCCGATGGCTCCGCCCCGGTCCTTCCTCTGGTCCCGCCGGATCTTCCTCACCCTGCTCACCGGCTTCGTCCTGCTGCCGGTGTACGTCATGGTCTCCAGCTCCCTGAAGCCGCTCGCGGACGTCTCGGGGAAGTTCCGGTGGCTGCCGAGCAGCCTGACGATCCGCCCGTACATCGACATCTGGTCCACGGTCCCGCTCGCGCGGTACTTCGTGAACTCGCTGATCGTGGCGGGCGCCGCGACGGTCTGCTCGGTGGTGATCGCGGTCTTCGCCGCGTACGCCGTCAGCCGTTACGACTTCCGGGGCAAGCGCGTTTTCACGGTCACCGTGCTGTCCACCCAGATGTTCCCCGGCATCCTCTTCCTGCTGCCGCTGTTCCTGATCTACGTCAACATCGGCAACTCCACCGGCATCGCCCTGTTCGGCTCGCGCGGCGGGCTGATCCTGACGTATCTCACCTTCTCGCTGCCGTTCTCGATCTGGATGCTGATCGGGTACTTCGACTCGGTGCCGCGCGATCTGGACGAGGCGGCGCTGGTGGACGGCTGCGGACCGCTCGGCGCGCTGTTGCGGGTCGTCGTGCCGGCCGCGATCCCCGGCATCGTCGCGGTCGCCGTCTACGCCTTCATGACCGCCTGGGGCGAGGTGCTGTTCGCGTCGGTGATGACCAACGACACCACCCGCACGCTCGCCGTCGGACTCCAGGGCTACTCCACGCTCAACAACGTGTACTGGAACCAGATCATGGCCGCCTCGCTCGTCGTCAGCGTTCCCGTGGTCGCGGGCTTCCTGCTCCTCCAGCGCTATCTCGTCGCCGGGCTGACGGCCGGAGCCGTCAAGTGACCGACTCCCCCCATTCCGAAGGGAATCCTGTGACCATCGACCTCGCCGCACTCCCGCACGACTTCCTGTGGGGTACGGCCACAGCGGCGTACCAGATCGAGGGAGCCGTCGCCGAGGACGGCCGCTCGCCGTCGATCTGGGACACCTTCTCGCACACCCCCGGCAAGATCGACAACAACGACCACGGCGACGTCGCCTGCGACCACTACCACCGCTGGCGCGAGGACATCGGGCTGATGAAGCAACTCGGCACCAACGCCTACCGGCTCTCCGTCGCCTGGCCGCGGGTGATCCCGGGCGGCGACGGGCCGGTGAACGCCAAGGGCCTCGCCTTCTACGACGAGTTGGTCGACGGTCTGCTGGAAGCGGGCATCACCCCGTCCGTCACCCTCTACCACTGGGACCTGCCCCAGGTCCTCCAGGACCGCGGCGGCTGGCCCGAACGGGCGACCGCCGAGCACTTCGCCGCGTACGCAGCGGTCGTCGCCGAACGCCTGGGCGACCGCGTCACCCACTGGGCCACCCTCAACGAACCTCTCTGCTCCGCCTGGATCGGCCACCTCGAAGGCAAGATGGCCCCCGGCCTCACCGACCTGACCGCCGCGATCCGGGCCTCGTACCACCTGCTCCTCGGGCACGGCCTGGCCGCCCAGGCGATCCGCGCCGCGGCCCCGGCCGCCGAGGTCGGCATCGTCAACAACCTCTCCACCATCCATGCCGCCAGCGACCGCCCCGAGGACGTCGCGGCGGCGCGCCGCATGGACGGCCACGTCAACCGCTGGTGGCTGGACCCGGTCCACGGCCGCGGCTTCCCGGCCGACATGCGCGAGGTGTACGGCGTCGAACTGCCCGAGCAGCCGGGAGACCTGGCGACGATCGCCGCGCCGCTCGACTGGCTGGGCCTGAACTACTACTTCCCGGCCACCGTCGCCGACGACCCCACCGGACCGGCTCCGCGTGTCCGCTCGGTCCGCCGGCTCGGCGTCCCGCGCACCGGCATGGACTGGGAGATCGACGCCACCGGCATCGAGACCCTGCTGCTGCGCCTCACCCACGAGTACGGGCCCCGCAAGCTGTACGTCACCGAGAACGGCTCCGCCTTCCCCGACGTGGTACGCCCCGACGGCACCGTCGACGACCCCGAACGCCAGGACTACCTCGTACGCCACCTGGCCGCGTGCGCCTCCGCGGCCCGCAAGGGCGCGCCGCTGGCCGGCTACTTCGCGTGGTCGCTGCTCGACAACTTCGAGTGGGCGTACGGCTACGACAAGCGCTTCGGCCTGGTCCACGTCGACTACCGCACCCAGGTCCGGACGATCAAGGGAACCGGCCATCGCTACGCGGACATCGTCCGCACCCACCGGGGCCGGGCGCGCCGGGCCGCCTGACGCGCGGCCCCGCGGTGGGCGCGGGCGCGGGAGCCCGCGCCCACCGGCGTACGAGGGCACACGGGCACATCACGCACGGGCACATCAGCACGCAGGCACATCAGCTCGCAGACACATCACACAGGGACATCACTACAAGCACGTCAGCACACCGGCACAGCACAGCACGGCACGGGCACCCCACACCTCGCCGAGGAGAGCCGTATGCCATCCCGTACCCCCCGCACGCTGCTGACCGCCCTCGCCACCGTCGCGTCGGTGGCGCTGCTGTCCACGGGCCCGGCGCTCGCCGCGCCCGTACCGCAAGCCACCGCCACCGCCGCCGCGGCCTGGGACGCCGACCGGGCGGCCGCCGCCTACGCCGCGAACCCGGCCGCGGTCACCGCCTCCGGCAGCGAGAACGGCGGCACCGCGCCCGGCCTCGCCTTCGACGGCAACGCCTCGACGCGCTGGTCCAGCAATTTCGCCGACGACGCGTGGATCCGCCTCGACCTCGGCACCACCCTCCGCATCGACAGAGTCGTCCTCGACTGGGAGACCGCGTACGGCAAGAGATACGTCCTGGAGGTGTCGAAGAACGGCACCGACTGGGCCCCCTTCTACACCGAGACCGCCGGCACCGGAGGTTCCGTCACCGCGCACACCTACCCACAGGAGGTGACGGGCCGCTACGTCCGGATGCGCGGCGTCGAACGCGCCACGCCCTACGGCTACTCCCTCTACTCCTTCAAGGTCTACGGCGGTGAACCCGCCCCCGCGTCGACGACCCGCACCAACCTCGCCCTCAACCACCCGGCCTACTCCAACTTCTACCAGCACGCCGGCAATTCACCCGCCTTCGTCACCGACGGCGGATGGCCCGCCAACTTCAAGGACGACGCGAGCAGATGGTCCAGCGACTGGAACGCCGACCGCTGGGTCTCGGTGGACCTGGGCGCGACCTCGCGGATCGACACCGTCGACCTGTACTGGGAGGCGGCCTACGCCGTCGACTACCAGATCCAGGTCTCGGACGACAACCGCACCTGGCGTACGGTCCACCAGCCGACCGCCGCCGAGATCGCCGCCCGCCGCGCGGACGTCAAGTCACCCGGCGACGCGACGGGCCGGCACGACACGGTGACGCTGTCGCAGCCCGCCACCGGCCGCTATGTACGGATGCTCGGCAAGGAGCGCCGCTCCTTCTACAACCCCGCACCCGCCACGGCCCAATTCGGCTACTCCCTCTACGAGTTCCAGGTCTGGGGCACCGGCGGCAGCGCCTCCGCGGCCTATCCCGCACTCCCGGGCGAGCAGTCGGGCACGTACCAGACCGCGTTCTTCGACGACTTCACCACGGCCGCCCTCGACCGCTCCAAGTGGCGTGTCGTGCGCACCGGCACCGAGATGGGCTCGGTCAACGGCGAGTCGCAGGCGTACGTGGACTCCACCGACAACGTCCGCACCGAGAACGGGAACCTGGTCCTGCGGGCCAAGTACTGCAAGGGCTGCACCCGGGCGGGAGGCGGCACCTACGACTTCACCTCCGGACGCGTCGACACCAACACCAGGTTCGACTTCACGTACGGAAGGGTCAGCGCCCGTATGAAACTGCCGGTCGGCGACGGCTTCTGGCCCGCGTTCTGGCTGCTGGGCAGCAACGTGGACGATCCGTCCGTGTCCTGGCCCGCCTCCGGTGAGACCGACATCATGGAGAACATCGGCTACTCGGACTGGACGAGCTCCGCCCTGCACGGCCCCGGCTACTCGGCGGACGGCAACATAGGCGCCCGCCAGACATACCCGGGGGGCGGCACGGCCGACCACTGGCACACCTACGCGGTGGAGTGGACGCCGACCACGATGCGCTTCACGGTCGACGACCGTCTCGTGCAGGAGACGACCCGCAACAAGCTCGAATCGACCCGCGGACAGTGGGTCTACGACCACAACCAGTACGTCATCCTCAACCTCGCCCTCGGCGGCGCGTACCCGGCGGGCTGGAACCAGGTCACCAGCCCCTACTGGGGCCTGCCGCAGACCAGCGTCGACAAGGTCGCGGCCGGGGGAGTGCAGGCGGAGGTGGACTGGGTGCGCGTCGAGCAGAAGAAGTGAACGACGAGGGTCACATGTGCTCCTGACGCGACGTCAGGCGTGGGACCGGGAGTCGTCACGCCGAGCGCGCGCCACTGACGTGGAGAAAAACCCGGTGCCCCGCGCACGCCGGGTTCCCTACACTCGCCACGAACCGCGCGCCGCCGACAACACGTCGCGGCGTGCGCCATGACGAGTGAGGGGAGCCCGGCCGTGCGGTACCGCATCGCTGTCGTCGTTCCCCGGTCGCAGTACGAGGTGATCCTCGTGTCTTCGTCCGCCCGGTGCCGGCTGCGCGGCCGCCACCGGATGTCCGTGACGAACACCTGACCTCGCCGGGCCCCTCGCACGCGACAACTCCTGTGTGCCGGCCGCCCGTCGGCGAGCCGAGCAGGCCCGTGTCGCCCGGAAATCGCGCTGCCCCGTTCTGGATCACCTGGTCGTTCCCGACCGTCCCGAAAGGCCATGCGCCGTGCGTACCGACTCGCACCGTCACCCCAACAGCCCCCTGACCGCCGTCCGTAACCTGGGCATCCTCGCCCACGTCGACGCGGGGAAGACCACCGTCACCGAGCGGATCCTCTATCTCACCGGCGCCACCCACAAACGCGGCGAGGTCCATGACGGCACGACCGTCACCGACTTCGATCCCCAGGAACGCGACCGCGGGATCACCATCTTCGCGGCGGCGGTGAGCTGCGACTGGGACGGCCACCGGATCAATCTGATCGACACCCCCGGGCATGTCGACTTCTCCGACGAGGTGGAGCGCTCCCTGCGCGTACTCGACGGCGCGATCGCGGTGTTCGACGCCGTCGCGGGCGTCGAGCCGCAGAGCGAGTCCGTATGGCGGCAGGCCGATCGCCACGGGGTGCCCCGGATCGCCTTCGTCAACAAGCTGGACCGCGCCGGTGCGGACCTCGACACGGCGGTCGAGTCGATCCGGCAGCGGCTGCATCCGGCCCCGCTCGTCGTCCAGTTGCCGATCGGCACCCAGGACGGGTTCAGGGGAGTGGTGGATCTGGTGCGCATGAGGTCGCTGCTCTGGGCCGACGGGCGGGACACCGTCGAGGAGGGGCCGGTGCCGGACGCCCTGCGGGACGAAGCGGACCGGCGCCGACGGCAGCTGGAGGAAGCGGTGGCGGAACTCCATCCCGTCGCGCTGGAGGAGTTCTGCGCGCAGGCGACGGTCTCCGCACAGACCCTCACCCGCGCGCTGCGCGACCTGACCCGTACCGGGGACGGCGTGGTCGTGCTCTGCGGCTCCGCCTACCGCAATCGCGGCATCGAACCGCTGCTGGCTGCCGCCGTGGCCTACCTGCCCTCGCCGCTGGACGTACCGGCCGTACGCGGCACCGAGGACGGCGCGGTGCGGGAACGGGCCGCCGACCCGGCGGCGCCGTTCGCGGCCCTGGTGTTCAAGGTGACCGCGACCGCGACAGGGCGGCTGACGTATCTGCGTGTGTACTCGGGAACGATCGGGAAAGGAGAGACCGTGCTGGACACCGGCGCGCGGCGCAGCGAGCGGATCGGCCGGATTCTGCGTGTCCAGGCCGACCGTCACACGGAGCTGGACCGGGCGGTCGCCGGGGACATCGTGGCCGTCGTCGGGCCGAAGACCGCCCGCGCCGGGTCGACCCTGTGCGCACCCGCGGCTCCCTTGGTCCTCGAACCGCCGACCGTCGCCGATCCCGTCGTCTCCGTCGCGGTCGAGGCGCGCAGCAGCACCGACACCGACCGCTTGGCCTCGGCGCTGGCGCGCCTGGCCGAGGAGGATCCCTCGCTGGTGGTGCGGACCGACCCCGAGACCGGCCAGACCGTGCTGTCGGGCATGGGCGAGCTGCATCTGGAGGTGGCGGTGGAGAAGATCCGGCGCGACCGGGGAACGGCCGTCAATGTCGGCCGGCCGAGGGTCGCCTACCGGGAGACGGTCGCCCGCGGCGTGTCCGGGCTCGTGTACCGCCATGTCAAACAGGACGGCGGCGCCGGCCAGTTCGCCCATGTCGTCCTCGACGTGGAGCCGCTGGAGTCCGCCGCCGACGGCGGCCACGGGGGCTTCGAGTTCCGCTCGGCCGTCGTCGGCGGGCGGGTGCCGCAGGAGTACGTCCGGGCGGTGGCGGCCGGCTGCCGGGACGCCCTGGCCGAGGGCCCGCTCGGCGGTCACCCGGTGACCGGGCTGAGAGTCGTCCTGACCGATGGAGCGACCCATCCGAAGGACTCCTCCGAGATGGCGTTCCGGACGGCGGGCCGGTTCGCGCTCCGGGAGGCACTGCGCGCCAGCGCGATGCTCCTTCTGGAACCGGTGGCGGAAGTGACGGTCACCGCGCCCGACGACGCCGTGGGCGCGGTACTCGGTGACCTGGCGGCGCGGCGCGGCCGGGTCTCGGACTCGACGACGCGAGCGGGCGCGTCGGTGATCACGGCCACCGTGCCGCTGGCCGAGCTGTTCGGCTACGCGACCCGGCTGCGCGGCCGCACCCGGGGCCGGGGAACCTTCACCACCCGGCCCGCCGGCTACGCCCCGGCACTGAGCACGGCGTCCCGGCGGACACCGGTCCGCTAGCCATGACGACGGCTCCGCCCGCAACCGGGCGGGGCCGTCCCGACCGTCGTGAACGCCGTGGTCCGCGGTATGCGCCCGGCGGAAAACCCGAGAGGGCCGCGGGCGCCGATCCTCGGGCCGGGCCGCCGTCCCCGGGTCACGCCGTACGGGCGTTCGTCCGCCAAAGCCACCCGATGTCCCGCCCGAACGACCACACCAGCGACCCCAGAGCCAGCGCCACCGCCCCGAGTGTCACCGCCTGCGGGAGAATCCCGGCCCCCGCCACCAGCAGCACGACCCCTTGCAGCGCCGCCACCGTCTTGCGCGCCGTGCTCGGCGGCAACTCCCCGTTCAGCCACGGCATCGCCCGCGCCGCCGCCACGAACACGTACCGCATCGCCCCGATCAGCAGGACCCAGGGACCCAGCGACATCGACACGTACACGCTCAGCACCAGGATCAGGAACGCGTCGACCTCCATGTCGAACCGTGCCCCCAGCGCCGACGACGTGCCCGTGTGCCGGGCCACCTTGCCGTCCACGCCGTCGAGGATCAGGGCCACCGCCGTCAGCCCGACGAAGAGCGTGATCGGGGGCGAGCTCTCGAAGGAGTCCGCGACCAGGGCCGTGACGCCGCCGACCAGCGTCGCGCGTCCCAGCGTCACCCGGTTGGCCAGGCCGAACGACCGCAGACGCGAGCGGAGCACGGCGCGGGTCAGGACCGCCCAGGTGGCGAGCGCGAACGCCAGGCCCGTCAGCCAGCCCGCCGGGCCCATCCCGATCGCCGAGCCCAACAAGGCCAGCAACAGGATCTGCACGCCCGCTCCCACGGTCGTCTCCTGCTGCAAAAGCCTCGCGTCGTATGTGTGGTTCAGGGCCACCGCTCACCCTCCGGCCAAGTGACAGATTGGATCAAGGCCGCGTACCTTGTGCGCGGCTTCGCATAGCTGCGTACGTGGCGGGCCGCCCGATCGTTCAGGAGGACGCATATGGAACTCACAGGACGCGCCTTCTGGCTGCGCTCGCCCGGACACGGCGAGCTGCGGGACGTGGAGCTGCACAAGCCCGCCGACGGCGAGGTGCTCGTGCGCGCGCTCTACTCGGGCGTCAGCCGCGGCACGGAGACCCTCGTCTTTCGCGGTGGCGTACCCGAGAGCCAACAGGCCGCCATGCGAGCGCCCTTCCAGGAAGGCGATTTCCCGGCGCCGGTGAAGTACGGCTACCTGAGTGTCGGAACGGTCGAGTACGGGCCGCGGGAGCTCGTCGGGCGGACCGTCTTCTGCCTCTATCCGCATCAGAGCCGGTACGTCGTCCCCGCCTCCGCGGTCACTGTCATCCCGGATGCCGTACCCGCCGCCCGGGCCGTCCTCGCCGGCACCGTCGAGACCGCCGTCAACGCGCTGTGGGACGCCGCGCCCCTCGTCGGCGACCGCATCGCCGTGGTCGGCGGCGGCATGGTCGGCTGTTCCGTCGCCGCGCTCCTCGCCCGCTTTCCCGGCGTCCGCGTCCAGCTCGTCGACGCCGACCCGGCGCGCGCCGACATCGCCCGCGCGCTCGGCGTCGGCTTCGCCCTGCCCGAGGACGCCCTCGGCGAGTGCGACCTGGTGGTGCACGCCAGCGCCACCGAGGCGGGGCTCACCCGGTCCCTCGAACTCCTCGCCCCGGAGGGGACCGTCCTCGAAATGAGCTGGTACGGCGACCGGCGCGTCAGCCTGCCGCTCGGCGAGGCCTTCCACTCCCGGCGGCTCGTCGTGCGCAGCAGCCAGGTCGGCACCGTGTCGCCGTCCGGGCGCCCCGGACGCACGTACGCCGACCGGCTCGCGCTCGCCCTCGAACTGCTCGCCGAACCCGCGTTCGACGCGCTCGTCACCGGCGAGTGCGCCTTCGAAGAACTCCCCGACGTGCTGCCACGGCTTGCCAGTGGTGAGCTTGCGGGGTTGTGCCACCGAGTTCTGTACGACGCCGGCTGACCCCCACGCGAGCTGCCCGTCCCCGGAGCGAAGCCGCATCGGATCCGCACAAGGATTCATGAGGAACCTTCGAAACAAGGAGAACGAGCAGATGAACAAGGCGTACGGGTCAGCCGTACTACACGGCATGCCCCGGCAGGGGAGTCAGACGCACCGCACCTGGAGGGTCGTCCGTTGTTCAGCATCACCGTCCGCGATCACATCATGATCGCCCACAGCTTCCGCGGCGAGGTCTTCGGACCCGCGCAGCGTCTGCACGGAGCGACGTTCCTCGTGGACGCCACCTTCCGCCGCGCCGAGCTGGACGACGACAACATCGTCGTCGACATCGGACTGGCCACACAGGAGCTGGGAGGTGTGGTGAGCGAGCTGAACTACCGGAACCTCGACAACGAGCCCGACTTCGCCCACACCAACACCTCGACGGAGTTCCTCGCCAAGGTCATCGCCGACCGGCTCGCCGAGCGCGTGCACAAGGGAGCGCTGGGCGAGGGCGCCCGCGGCCTGGCGGGCATCTCGGTCACGCTGCACGAGTCGCACATCGCCTGGGCGAGTTACGAGCGTGCTCTGTGACTGACACGACCGTCGAGCGGACATCGACGAACACCATGAACACCGCCCGCGAGACGGCCGCGAAGGTCGTCGACCAGGCAGCCCTGAACTACGTGCCCGTGCAGCACGCGGCTCTCAAGAACGCCGAGATCATCCCCATGTCCCTGCGCACCGCCCACTTCGTGATGCCCGGCGGCGTCGACGACCCGGCCATGCCGAGCGGCGGCAACGCCTACGACCGCCGGATCTGCCTCGACCTGCCCGGCTTCGGCTGGCAGGTCCACAAGCACTTGGTCGACGGCAGCTGGCCCCGGCCCGGCGCGGACGCCCGCGCCGAACTCGCCCGTACGCTGCGGGAACTGCCCGACGGCACGGTCGTCCTGCTCGACGGACTCGTCGCCTGCCCAGTGCCCGAGATCGTCGTGCCCGAGGCCGAACGGCTGCGTCTGGCCGTACTGGTGCACCTTCCCCTGGGTGACGAGACCGGGCTCGACCCCGCCGTCGCCGCCGAACTCGACCGGCTGGAGCGCACGACCCTGCGTGCCGTGTCCGCGGTCGTCGCCACCAGCGACTGGGCGGTCCGCCGGCTCGTCTCCCACCACGGGCTCGCCCCCGACCGCGTCCATGCCGCCGCCCCCGGCGCCGACATCGCCCCCCTCGCCTCCGGCACCGACGGCGTCTCCCGGCTGCTGTGCGTCGCCGCGGTGACGCTGCGCAAGGGACAGCACCGGCTGATCGAGGCCCTCGCGACCGTCACCGACCTGCCCTGGACCTGCTCGTTCGTCGGCGGGCTCGGACAGGACCCCGAGTACGTCGCACGGCTCCGCGCCCTGATCGACCAGCACGGCCTCGGTGACCGGCTGCACCTCGCGGGACCCCAGGCGGGCGCCGAACTCGACGCGAGCTACGCCGCCGCCGACCTCATGGTCCTCGCCTCGTACGCCGAGACATACGGCATGGCCGTCACCGAAGCCCTGGCCCGCGGCATCCCCGTCCTCGCCACCGACGTCGGCGGGGTTCCCGAAGCGGTCGGGCGCGCGCCCGACGGCGGGGTGCCCGGCATCCTCGTACCGCCGGAGGATCCGGCGGCGCTCGCCGCGGAACTGCGCGGCTGGTTCGGCGAGGCCGATGTACGGCGCCGGCTGAAGGCGGCCGCGCGCGGGCGGCGGGCCGCGCTGGACGGCTGGGCGACGACCGCCCGCAGCCTGGCGGGCGTACTGTCCCGGCTGCCCGACACGTCCCGGAGGGCGGCATGAGCATGAGCACCACCCCGACAGGGTCCCCCGGAAGTACGGCCACGGGAGCGGCTGACACCGACCCGGCCTCCGGGCCCGCCCCGCTGCCGGCGATTCCGGCGCCCGCGGGCGCCGACCCCGAGGTGCCGCGCTACGCCCCCCAGTGGCTCCAACTGCGCGAGCCCGCCGACGCCGCCGCGCGGGCCCACGACCTGCTCGACCCGCTGCGGATCCGGCTGGCGAACCGGCCGGGGCGGCCGAGGGACCTGGTCGTGCACGACCTCGGCTGCGGCACCGGCTCCATGGGGCGCTGGCTGGCACCCCGGCTCGACGGCGCCCAGCACTGGGTCCTGCACGACCGCGACCCGTATCTGCTGCACTTCGCCACCGTGGGCGCGCCCCGGGCGGCCGCCGACGGCAGCCGCGTCACGGTGACCACCCAGCGCGGCGACATCGGGCGGCTCACCCCGGACGCCCTCGCCGGTGCCTCGCTGGTGACCGCCTCCGCGCTCCTCGACGTCCTCACCCCCGACGAGATCGACACGCTCGCCGAGGCCTGCGTCGGCGCGGGCTGCCCGGCGCTGCTGACGCTCTCCGTCGTCGGACGGGTGGAACTGACCCCGGCCGACCCGATGGACGCGGAGATCGGCGAGGCCTTCAACACCCACCAGCGGCGGGGCGACCTCCTCGGACCCGACGCGATCAACGCGGCCTGCGAGGCCTTCGGGCGGCTGGGCGCGACCGTACGGGTGAACCCGAGCGCCTGGCGACTCGGCGCCCAGGAAAGTGAACTGGCGGCGGAGTGGCTGCGCGGCTGGGTCGGGGCGGCCGTCGAGCAGCGACCGGAGCTGGCGGAGCGTGCGGATACGTATCTGCAGCGCCGTCTGGCCGCCTGCGCCGCGGGCGAACTGCGGGTGGTCGTGCACCACATGGACCTGCTGGCACTGCCGAGGCCGGCGGGCGGGGCGTCATGACGGCGCCGGCGGATGCGGGGCCGCTGATGACCGACGCCGCGCAGCTCACCACGGTGCGGCCGCCGGAACCCGCACGACCGAAGGACGGCGCGACCTCCGTGACCGTGTCGCCCGTCGCGTCGCCCCGCACCTCGCGAGCCACCCGGCTGCGTGCCCGGTTCGCATCGCGGGCGGTCCGTAAGCACTTCGGGACCGTCGCCGGCACCGTCATCCTCGGCGTGCTCCTGTGGCGCCTCGGCACCGGTGTCTTCCTCGACGGGCTGCGCCGGATCGACGCCCCGACCCTGCTGATCGGGCTCGGCATCGGCCTGCTGACCACCGTGTTCAGCGCCTGGCGCTGGTGCCTCGTCGCCCGGGGACTGGGCATCCGGCTGCCGCTCGGCCCCGCCGTCGCCGATTACTACCGTGCCCTGTTCCTCAACGCGGCGCTGCCCGGCGGTGTCGTCGGCGACGTCCATCGCGCGGTACGGCACGGGCAGAGCACCGGTGACCTCGGCCGCGGCGTCCGCGCGGTGATCTTCGAACGGACCGCCGGCCAGATCGCCCTGGTGGCGATCGGCGTACCGGTCCTGCTCACGCAGCCGTCACCGGTGCTGGCCCAGAGCCGCCATCTGGCCGAGCTGCTGGGGCTCGCCGCACTCGGTTCGCTCGCCATCGTGGCGGCCATCCGGATGGGCCGCGCGCCCCGCCCGTCCCGTCGGGGCCGGGCCCTGCGCGCCGCGCTCACCGAGGCGCGGAGCGCACTGCTCGACCGGCGCAACTGGCCCGGCGTCCTGCTGTCGTCGTGCGTCGTGCTCGCCGGACACCTCGCGATGTTCCTGGTCGCCGCGCGGGTCGCCGGATCCGCCGCGTCCGTCGCCCGGTTGCTGCCCATCGCGCTGCTGGCCCTGATCGCCATGGGACTGCCGCTGAACATCGGCGGCTGGGGTCCCAGGGAGGGCGTCACCGCCTGGGCCTTCGGCGCGGCCGGGCTCGGCGCGAGCACGGGGCTGACCGTCGCCGTCGTGTACGGCGTCCTCAGCTTCGTCGCGAGCCTGCCCGGCATCTGCGTACTCGTCGTCCGCTGGTACGCCGCCCTGAAGCACCGGCGGCACGAGAGCCCGGCCACCGCCGAACGGCCGGACGAAGCGGTGGACGTGGCGGACGAAGCGGTGGACGCGGCGCACGCCGAAGGCGAAACGGCGGCGCCCACCGGACGGCCGCGGCACCTTGTGCCCGACGCCGGCTCGACCCCGGAGCGCACCCCCCACGCGCTCCGTGCCCCCGCACCGCACGCCTCCTACCCCCGCTCACCCCCGTCACGGCCGGAGGTGCTCCTGACACGGCGTCACGAACGGTGCCGGTCCGCCGCCGCCGTTCCGGGGGTCACGGTGGCCGATTCCGAGGTGACCAAGGAGAAATACGGTTCGAAGGAATCGACGAGCCCCGCCAGCAGTTGCTTCCCCTTCTCCGCGGAAGCGAGCGAGGGGCGCCCGATGACGCCCGACTCCGTATAGGCCGACATACCGAGGGTGAGCAGATGCCGCCGATCGTCGACGAGGAAATCGGTGGTCTCGTATCCGGGCCGGACCAATTCCGGATGGGTGTGCAAGAGAATGGAGGTCTCAATTTCCCCGGCGTGCATATCACTGAGCAGCGAGGTCTGTACACCCGCCCGTTCCCTGGCCGCATCCCAGTCCTCCGGGGCCGGGAAAAGCGCCATACGGGTACCGCTGCCGGCGGATTCCTGAACTACATTGCCCAGTACGTAATTTCCGCCGTGCGCGTTGACCAGAACCAGGGTCTCGACCCCCGAACGGCGGAGCGAGTCCGCGATGTCCCGGACCACCGCGTGGAGCGTGACGGAGGAGATGCTGACGGTTCCCGGCCAGGCCGCGTGCTCGTGCGAGCAGGAGATCGTCACCGGAGGAAGGAGATGGACCGGATACGCGGCGGCGACTTCCCGCGCGATGGCACAGGCGACCAGCGTGTCGGTGGCCAGCGGAAGGAACGCACCGTGCTGTTCGAAGCTGCCGACAGGAAGCACGGCGACCTGCCGGACGGCCCCGGACCCGCGTTCCCGGACATCCTCCGTGGTGTCCTGCGGCAACAGACCGGATACCGTCGACTGCGATCCTGAACTACTCATGTTTCACGGCCTTTCGACTCTGCTTAGGAACCAGATCATGACAGAAAACTTTGGCGTACTCGGCGGGACTGCGCATCTCTCAGGTGTCGAACGAGTCGTGAATGCCCCCCTGCCCACCGTGTACGGCGATTTCCATGCCGTCGGTTACCTCGACCACGATCGCGGAGAGGAGCAAGTGGCCCTGGTGTACGGCGAGATCGGTGACATCGGGGGCCTCGGCGGTGTGCGTGGCGCCGGGGAGGAGGGGGTGCTCACCCGGCTCCATTCGGAATGCCTGACAGGGGACGCCTTCGGGTCCAGGCACTGCGAGTGCGGCCCCCAACTCACCACCGCCCTGCGGGAGATCGTCGCCGCGGGGCGCGGCATCCTCGTCTACCTCCGCGGCCACGAGGGCCGGGGGATCGGCCTGCTCGCCAAGCTGCGCGCGATGAAGCTCCAGGCGGAGGGGCTGGACACCGTGGAGGCGAACCTCGCCCTCGGCCTCCCGGTGGACGCCCGTGACTACGGGGTGGCGGCGAAGATCCTGCACGACCTCGGGGTGAGGTCCGTACGCCTGCTCTCCAACAACCCGCGCAAACTGGAGTCGCTGCTCCAGCACGGCATCAACGTCGTCGAACAGGTTCCGCTGCTGATACCGCCGTGCGAGGAGAACATCACCTATCTGCGCACCAAGCGGGAGCGGCTCGACCACATCCTGCCGCACCTGGACGCCGTGGCCCGCTCCTCCTGAGCCGGCCCGCTCCACGCGACGGCCGCGCGGCCGGCCGGCCGGTCCCACCCCGGCGCCGGCCGCCGGCGGCGATGCCTTCCGCGGCCACTTCCGCGGCGACGAGGCCGGCCGTCCCGTGTCCCGGGGCGGCTTTCGGGTTTCGCCGTCGTCCGTGGCGAGAAGGTCTCGCACGGTGGCCGTGGTGTGCGGCACCCGGACGCGCCGGGCGTGGTACGCCGGCCGGGACAGCGGATAGGAGCAAGGTATGACCGACGACGACGTCCTCTACCTCTCCTCGCGCCGCGTGACGGAACTGCTGGACACCGACGCGGCGATCGCCTCGCAGCGCGCCGCGTTCACCGCGCTCGGCGACGGCACCGCCGAGCTCCCCGGCAAGATCATGTACCCCAGCCGGTTCGACGACAGTGTCGTCTTCGCGTACGTCTCGCGGCTGTCCGCGGACACCGGGACCGTCGCCAAGTTCGGCAGCGTCAATCCCGGGAACCCGGCCGCAGGTCTGGCCAGCGTCCACGCGGTGATCAACGCGCTCGACCCGGTGACCGGCCGGCTCGTGGCCGTCATGGACGGTACGGCGGTCACCACACTGCGGACCGCCGCCGCGAGCGCCGTCGCCTTCGACGCGCTGGCCACCGCCGACGCCTCCGAGCTGGGCCTTCTCGGCTCCGGCACCCAGGCACTCGCCCATGCGCGGGCCGTCGCCCGGGTGCGGGACCTCAGGTCCGTACGCGTCTGGAGCCCGAACCCCGGCCGCCGCGAGCAGGCGGCCCAGCGGCTCGCCGCCGAACTCGGTGTCGCCGCCAAGGGTGTCGACACCGCCGAGGAAGCCGTGGCCCAAGTGCCCATGGTCGCCGCCTGCACACTGAGCAGGACGCCGGTCGTACGCGGCGAGTGGCTCGCGCCGGGGTGCACGGTGGTGAGCGTGGGTTCCTTCGAGCCGACCCGCAGCGAGGTCGACGCCGAGGTGCTGCGGCGGGCCGCGGCGGTGGTCGTCGACGATCCGGGGACCGCGGCCGACCACGCGGGACCGGTGGTGGACGCGCTGCGGGAGCGGCGGCTCGCCCCGGACGACCTGATCCCGCTCGGCGCCGTGGTCACCGGCCGGCACACCGCGCGGACGAGCCCCGGCGACATCGTCTTCTACAACAGCGTCGGACTCGGCATCCAGGACGCGGCGGCGGCCTGGGCCGTGATCGCCGCGGCCCGCGGACCACGGGAGCACCCATGAACACACACGCCGACGTGGTCGTCATCGGCGGCGGGGTGATGGGCACGAGCATCGCCTACCACCTGGCCCGCGCGGGCGTACGCGACGTCGTCCTGGTGGAGCGCGACGAACTCGCCTCCGGTTCGACCTCGCGGGCCGCGGGCGGCGTACGGGCGCAGTTCTCCGACGAGCTCAACATCCGGCTCGGCGCCCGGAGCCTGGAGGCGTTCGGCCGGTTTGGGGAGGAACCGGGGCAGGACATCGGGCTGCACCGGGTCGGCTATCTGTTCCTGCTGTCCACTCCGGAGGAGGTCGCCGCGTTCGAGACGGGGGTCCGGCTCCAGAACTCCCTGGGTGTGCCGAGCCGCATGCTCGAACCGGCCGAGGCGCGCCGCCTCTCGCCGCTCATCACCACCGACGGGCTGCTGGCCGCCGCCTTCTCACCGGACGACGGGCACTGCACGCCCGAGTCGGTGGTCCACGGCTACGCGGCCGCCGCCCGCCGCCACGGCGCGAAGGTGCTGCGGCATTGCGAGGTCACCGGCATCGAGACCCGCGGCGACGACATCACGGCCGTACTCACCCGGCGCGGACGCATCGGGACCGGCACGGTGATCTGCGCGGCCGGCGCCTGGTCGAAGGCCGTCGGCGCCATGGTCGGGGTGGACCTGCCGGTGCGGCCGCTGCGCCGCCAGATCGCCGTCACGGAGCCGGTCACCGGTCTGCCGCCCGGGCTGCCCATGACCATCGACTTCACCAGCAGCCTCTACTTCCACACCGAAGGCCCGGGTCTCCTCGTCGGCATGTCCGACCCCGACGAGACCACCGGCTTCTCGACCGAGACCCACGACCGCTGGATCCCCCGGCTGTGCGAGGCGATGGAACGCCGCGCGCCCCCCCTGCTCGACCTGCGCCGCACCGGCGGCTGGGCGGGCCTGTACGAGATCACACCGGACCACAACGCGCTGATCGGCGAGGCGGGTTCCTGCTCCCGTTTCCTGTACGCGACCGGCTTCTCCGGGCATGGCTTCCTCCAGGGACCCGCGGTCGGCGAGGTGATCCGTGATCTGTACCTCGACCGCGTACCGTTCGTCGACATCAGCCCCCTGAGCGTCGAGCGGTTCGCCGCCGACGCGCCGCGTCCGGAGGTCAACCGCGTATGACCCAGCTCCACTTGTGGCTGCGCCACGAGTCCCGTACGACCGAGCGGCGCACGCCCGTCGTACCGTCCGACGCCCGACGGCTCGTCGAGAGCGGGGTGCGGCTGACCGTGGAGGACTCACCGCAGCGGATCTTTCCGACCGAGGCGTACGAGGCGGTGGGCTGCGAGATCGCCGAGGCGGGCTCATGGGTGTCGGCGCCACCGGACGCCGTGATCGTCGGCCTCAAGGAACTCCCGGACGAGCCCGCCGAACTGGTTCACCGGCATGTCTTCTTCGGGCACGCGTACAAGCGGCAGCCCGGAGCCGAGGCGCTGCTGCGCAGGTTCGCGGCCGGCGGCGGGGCCCTGTTCGACCTCGAGTACCTGGTGGACGACGACGGACGCCGGCTGGCCGCGTTCGGCTACTGGGCCGGATACCTGGGGGCGGCGCTCGCCGTGCTCCACCACCGGGGCGGCCTCGGCACCCCGCTGCGGCCGACGTCGAAGGAGGAGCTGGAGGCGGAACTCCGCTCCTCCGAGGGTGAGTTGACGGCGCTGGTCATCGGGGCCCTGGGCCGCAGCGGCCGGGGCGCCCGCGTGGCCCTCGGCGAGGCCGGCGTCGAACCCACCTGCTGGGACCTGGCCGAGACGCGCGATCTCGACCGACCGGTTCTCCTGGAGCACGAGTTGCTGGTCAACACCGTGCTCACCACCCGGCCGATCCCGCCGTTCCTCACGGACAAGGACCTGGACGAGCCGGGCCGTCGGCTGCGGACGCTCGCGGACGTCACCGTCGACGTCGGATCGCCCCTGAACGTCCTGCCGGTCTACGACACGACCACCGACTGGGCGCACCCCGTCCGCCGCCTCCGCGAGGCGCCGCCGCTCGACCTCATCGCGATCGACAACCTGCCGTCCCTGCTGCCCCGGGAGGCGAGCACGGACTTCTCGGCGGCACTGCTGCCGTCGCTGCTCGACTTCGGCACCGCTGAATCCCGGGGACGGTCCGGCGGACCCGGGGTACGGTCCGGCGGACCGTGGGGACGGTGCCTGGACCGCTTCCACGAGGCCTGCCGTGAACTCGGCATCGAACTCGGCACCGACGACACGGAGGTCCGCGATGTCTGACCCGGTTCCCGCGAGCGGTACCGTCCACTGGATCGGCGCGGGCCTGTCCACGGGCAGCGGCCTCGCGGCCGTGTGCGTCGCCGCCGACCGCGTACGGCTGTGGCATCGCACCGAGGAGCGCGCGGCACAGGCTCTCGACCACCTGGGGCTCGCCGGGCGCGCCGAGCCCCGCGCGTACACGCTCCCCGCGCTGGCGGCCGAGCTCGCACCCGGAGACGTGGTGGTCTCCATGCTGCCCGCCCCGGAACACGCCCCGCTGCTCGCCCTCTGCGTCCAGGGCCGGGCTCACTTCGCCTGCTCCAGCTATGTGTCGGACGCGGTGCTCGACCAGGTCCCGGCGGCCGCCGCGGCAGGCGTCGTCGTGCTCACCGAGGCCGGGCTCGACCCCGGCATCGACCACCTGTTCGCCCACAGTCTGATCGCACGGGCCCAGGAGGCGATCGGATCCGAAACGGCGGCGGAGGTGAGTCTGACGTCGTACTGCGGCGGCGTCCCGGCGGTCCCCAACGACTTCAAGTACCGCTTCAGCTGGGCACCCGCGGGAGTGCTCAACGCCCTGCGCTCACCCGCGCGTTACCTCGACCACGGGGCCGAGACGACGACGGACCGGCCGTGGGAGGCGACGCGGCCCCATGTCGTCGACGGCGAGACCTTCGAGGTCTACCCCAACCGGGACAGTGTTCCCTTCATCGGCCAGTACGGCCTGCCGGCCGCCTGGAAACCGCAGACGTTCGTCCGCGGCACCCTCCGGCTCGACGGCTGGCTGCGGGCCTGGGGCGCGGTCTTCGAGGAACTGAAAGCGGGTGACGACGAGCGCATCGCGGCGCTCGCGGCGGAGCTGGCCACGACGTACCCGACGACGGAGGAGGACCGCGACCGCGTGGTTCTCGCCGTGTCCCTGGAGGTGCGGAGCGGCACGGGGGCGACCTGGTCGGGCCGCTACCTGCTGGACCTCGAAGGCACCCCGGAGGAGAGCGCGATGGCCCGCTGCGTCTCCCGCACACTGGGGCTGGGGGTGCGCCACGTACTCGACGGCGACCTGCCGGCCGGCTTGAACCGCGCGGCGGAGACGGCGCAGCGGTCGGAGGAGTGGCTGGGGGAGCTGCGGCGGGAGGGGATCGACTTCGCGCTTCGGACCGATGGGTGAAGGCGGTGGGGGCGGCGCGTCGCCGCCCCCACCGCAGGAACCGCGCGGCGCCGTCGCCGAGCCGGCGCCGCGGCGCCGCGCACACGCTTGACCTTGACGCGGCGGCAAGGTTTCTACTGAAGTCATGCGGATCGGAGAGATCGCCGCGCTCGTCGGGGTCACGACCCGGGCGATCCGGCACTACCACCATGTCGGGCTGCTCCCGGAACCGGAGCGGCGCCCCAACGGATACCGGGCCTACAGCGTCCGCGACGCCGTCCTGCTGGCCCGCGTACGCCGGCTGACCGAGCTCGGGCTCAGCCTCGACGAGGTGCGGGACGTCCTCGCGGACGACGCGGGGCGCGACCTGGCCGACGTACTGGAGGAACTGGACGCCGACCTCGCCCGGCAGGAGGCCGAGATCGGGGAGCGCCGGCGGCGGCTCGCGGTGCTGCTGGCCGCCGAGCCGCGGGACACCGAACCCCTGTCCCCCGCGCTCGCCGCGCTCCTCGCAAAGACGCCGCACCCGGCCTCGCCCGCCGCCGCGAAGGACCGCGAGCACCTGACGCTGCTCGACGCCGCGGGCTCCGGCGGCCAGGAACTGTACGCCGCGCTCGGACCGTTGGCGGCCGACCCGGCGCTGCTCGCGCTCTACGAACGCCTCGACGCACTCGCCGAAGCCCCGACGGACGATCCGCGGATCCCGGCGCTGGCAGCCGAGCTGGTGGCGGCCGTCCCCGACGAGGTGTTCGCCGCGATCTCCGCCGAGGGACAGGTCGTGGCCGGGTTCCAGGAGGCGCTGCTCGCGGAGTACGCCCCCGCGCAGGCGGAAGTCGTACGCAGGGTCATGGAGGCTTTCATGCGCAGGAGCCGGGGATGAGCGGGACCGGGGAGGTACGCGGGATGCGGGCGGCGCGGATCGCGGCCGGCGCCGTCATACCGGGGGAGCTCGCGTTGGCGGTGTGCCTGGCGGCCGGGGTACGGCCGCCGGTGTGGGCGACTGCGGCCGCCGAGGCCGTGGCGCTCGCGGTGCTCATGCTGGAGGCATGGGTGCTGCGCTCGCTGTACGCGAGCCGGCGCGCCCAGGGCCTCGAGCCACCGGCCGCCCTGCGGGCCGCTGTCCGTGCCGTCGTCCCCGCACGGGTACGCCGGCTACTGGTGCACGAGCTGCGTGCCGCCGCCTCCCTCGGCCGGTGGGCCGCGCGCCGGAAGCACGGTGTTCGCCCCGGGGACCATGTCGCCGGGTACACCGGACCGCAGACGGCGATGATGTACGGACTGATCTTCGTCTCGGTGATCGAGACGGTCGCGCTGGCGGTCCTGATCCCGTGGCCCGTCGTCCACCGGGTGCTGCTCGTCCTCGACGTGTACGGGGTCCTCATGATGCTGGGCCTGCACGCCGCCTGCGTCACCCGGCCGCACGTGGCGCGCCCCGACGGCTCCCTGCGGATCCGCTATGGGGCCCTCTTCGACCTCGCCGTCCCGGCGGACGCGGTCGCCTCGGTCCGGGTCGACCGCTGCTACCCGCAAGGCAGGCTCGTGACGCTGTCCGAGAAGGGGGTGCTCGATCTGATCGTGGCCGGTCAGACCACGGTGACCCTGGAACTGACCCGCCCTCTGGTCTTCACCCGCCCGCTCGGCGGCAGAGGGGAAGCACGGACCATCCGCTTCCACGCCGACGACCCGCGCGCGCTGGTCGGCGCCCTGCGCCGGCCCGCGCTCACCTGAATTCCCCCCATTGCACTGAGAACCGAGAAAAGGACACCTGATGGCCACCGCCACCGAGAAGAACGCAGCCTTGCTGCGCACCGCTTATCAGAGGCTGCAGAGCGGCGACCTCGACGCGTGCGTCGAGCTGCTGACGGAGAACTTCATCGCCAACGTCCCCGGGACACCCGACCCGCTGCACGGGCGGGAGATCTGGCGGCTGGGCGCTCAGGCCATGCTCGAAGGCTTCCCTGACCTCCAGGTCGACGTCGAGGACATGTTCAGCGTCCACGACAAGGTGGCGGTACGCGTCCACTTCCGCGGCACCCACCAGGGCACCTTCCAGGGCGTGGCCGCGACGCACCGGCCGGTCGGCTTCCGCAGCATCGAGCTCTACCGCATCGAGGGCGACAGGATCGCGGAGGAATGGGTGGCCCCGGACCTGATGAGCCTCATGCAGCAGATCTCGCCGCCGTCCGGTCCCTGACCTCGCTGTCAGCCCGCCAGGGACTCGTGGATGAGGCGTTTCAGCTCCGGGTAGACCCGGTGCGAGCCCGTCGGGCGTACCTGGGTGAGGAACTGGACCGTCATGTCGTTGTGCGGGTCGACCCAGAACGTGGTGGTGGCCACCCCGTTCCAGCCGTACGAGCCGAGGGCGGACGGGGAGCGGGTCACACCGGGGTCGACGACGACGGAGACGCCGAGGCCGAAGCCGAGACCGGCGCTGCCGGGCTCCTGGTGGACCGTGGTGCCGAACGCACGGCGGTCGGCGCCACCGGGGAGCTGGTTGGCGGTCATCATGGCGACGGTCCTGGGGGCGAGCAGCCGGACGCCGTCGAGTTCGCCGCGACGGCGCAGGAACTCCATGAACCGGTGGTAGTCGTACGCCGTGGCCACCAGGCCGCCGCTGCCCGAGAGGAAGCGCGGCCGGCCGTGCAGCGGCAGGCCGGGGACCGGAGCGATACCGCCGTCCTCCGTCTCGCCGTACAGCTCGGCGAGACGGGACGCCTGCTCCGGCGTCACGCAGAAGCCGGCGTCCGTCATGCCGAGGGGAGTCAGGACGCGGTCGGCGAAGAAGTCGTCCAGGGGCCGGCCCGACACCACTTCGATGAGCCGGCCTAGGACATTGGTGGCCACGGAGTAGTTCCACCGGGTCCCCGGCTCGAACTGGAGCGGCAGGCCCGCGTACACCTCGCACGCCTCGGCCAGGTCCGCGCCCGGTGGCACCGACGACTCGATGCCCGCCTCCCGGTAGCGGGCGTCGACGGGATGGCAGTGGTAGAAGCCGAAGGTCAGGCCCGCCGTGTGGGTCAGCAGATGGCGGATCAGGATCGGCTGCCCGGCGGGGCGGGTGCGGATGTCGGGTCCCGCGCCGTCGACGTACACCCGCGGCTCGGCGAACGACGGGAGGAACTCGGCGACGGGCGTGTCGAGTCCGAACCGTCCCTCCTCCATGAGGATCAGCGCGGCGACCGAGGTGACCGGCTTCGTCATCGAGTACATCCGCCACAACGTGTCGGTCTCCACCGGGAGTTCGGCCGCGCGGTCCCGGTGGCCGTACGTCGTGAGGTGGGCGACGCGCCCGTGCCGGGAGACGGACACGAGAAAGCCGGGCAGCCGGCCGTCGTCGACCTCGTGTGCGAAGTGCTGGTCGAGGCGGGCCAGCGCCTTCGGGTCGAGCCCGACCTCGCCCGGCTCGGCCTCCTGCCGCAGGTGTCCCATGTTCTCCTCCGGTCTCTCCCGCGGCCGTCCCGGGCCGCGGTCCCAGACGTCATGCTCTCTCACGAGGCCGTGAGTGATTCCTCGGGGGCTCCGCTCCGGCTGCCGGAGCGGCCCGGCAGCGCGAGAGCCGGCAGTGCGCCCGCCGCGGCCAGCGCGGCCAGCACCGTCAGCGTCGGAGCCAGGCCCACGCGCGTGTACGTCATCAGCGTGGTCGCCGCCGCTACCCCCAGCGTCGGCCCCACGTTCATCGCGGTCTGCTGGAGGCCGCCCGCCACGCCGGCCGCGCCCGCCGCCACCTGCCGTACGACGACCGCCGTGGCGGCCACCATCACCGTGCCGAAACCCGCGCCGAGCAGCAGGAATCCGGTTCCGATCGACAGCGCCCCCGACCCTTCGCCGAGCCGGGACAGCACGAGGACGCCGAGGGCGAGGAGCGTCATCGCGCAGGCGGTCGTCCGACGGGGGCCGTAGCGGCGCATGAGGACGGCGGAGGCGGGTGCCGCCAGCACCATCATCACCGGTCCCGGCAGGGCCCGAAGGGCGGTCTCCAGCGGAGTCAGGCCGAGAACGTCCTGAAGGAAGTAGCTGCTCACGAACAGGGTGCCGAGCATCGACGCCGAGGCGGCCACCAGGATGCCCAGCGCCGCACCGACGGCCGCCGAACCGAGCACGTCGGGCGGCAGCAGCGGGCTCGGCGTGCGCCGTTCGTGGTGGACGAAGACGGTACCGGCGACGGCCGCCGCGATCAGCCCGAGCGTGGACACCGTCGTCCAGCCGCCGTCCGGAATCCCGACCAGGGTGTGCACGAGGCACGCCAGGGCCACCGCGAGGAGACAGGCGCCGGGCAGGTCGAGCCGCCGCCCGGAGGGGGGCGTCCGCTCCGGCCCCCGGACGGCCAGGGCGAGACCGCCCATGGCCAGCGCGGGCACGACATTGACGAAGAAGACGGACCGCCAGCCGAACGGGGTGACCAGCGCCCCGCCCACCAGCGGACCGGCGGCGGCCGCCACCCCGATGGCGCTCGTCCGCAGCGCGATCGGCATCCCCAGCCGGTCGGGCGGATACGCGGCCCGCAGCATCCCGAGGGTCGCCGGCTGGAGCAGCGCGCCGAACACCCCCTGAACCACGCGCAGTCCGATCACCCAGCCGATGCCCGCCGCCATCCCGATCCCGGCCGAGGCCGCGCCGAAACCCAGCATGCCCACGGCGAAGACGCGTTGATGCCCGTACCGGTCGCCGACGCGGCCCGCGAACACCAACAGGCTCGCCACCGCGATGAGATACCCGGTGCTCGTCCACTGCACCTCGGCGACCGAGGCGTGCAGATCCCGCCCCAGCGTGGGCTGCGCGACGGTCAGCACGGTCCCGTCCAGGGCGACGATCACCGCGCCGACGACACTGCTTGTCAGAGTGAGACCCCGGTGCGCGCTCACTGGTCCTCCGGCCCGAGGTGCGCGTCCAGGGCCGTACCCAGCAGGGGTGCGAAGTCGACCGCGCCGGTGGCGAGTTGAAGGCTGCCCCAGCCCCACAGCTGGGCGATCCCGTGCAGGTTCGCCCACAGGGAGCCGGCGACGGCGCGGGCGTCCGCCCCGGGACGGGCCCTTGCGACCAGGTCCACCAGCACACCGAAGAGCGGCAGGCTGGTGTCGCGCAGCCCCAGACGGTTGCTCTCCAGCAGGTCGTGACGGAACATCAGCTCGTACATGCCCCGGTTGTCCAGCGCGAAGTCCAGGTAGACCCGTCCCAGGGACGCCAGTTGTGCGCGCGGGCTCGCCCCGCCGTCGCCGACCGCCGCCGTCGCCCGCTCCGCCAGCTCCGCGAAGCCGCGCCGCGCGATGGCGGAGAGCAGCGCCAGGTGGGTGGGGAAGTAGCGGCGCGGGGCCCCGTGCGAGACCCCCGCCCGACGGGCGATCTCCCGCAGGGACAGCGCGTTCGCGCCCTCCTTGGCCACCAGGTCGACGCCCGCCTCGATCAGCCGAGCCCGCAGCCCGGTCCCCTCATCGCTCATAGACACTGTCTACCAGAGACTCGTAGACAGTGTCTACGCGGAATGCGTGCCGGGACCGGCGGGTTGACCCAGACATGACTCAGGACGCGACGCAGGACGCACTGCTGAAGCTGCTCTCCGACCATCTCGCCGGAGTGCTGGTCACCCTCAAGCGCGACGGACGGCCCCAGTTGTCGAACGTCGCCCACGCGTACTACCCCGACGAGCGGACGCTGCGGGTGTCGGTCACGGACGACCGCGCCAAGACCCGCAATCTGCGCCGGGACCCGAGGGCGTCGTACCACGTGACGGGGCCCGACCGGAGGGCGTACACGGTCGTCGAGGGCGTGGCCGAACTGTCGCCGGTCGCGCGGGACCCGCACGACGAGACCGTCGAGGAACTGATCCGGCTCTACCGTGACGTGCTGGGCGAGCACCCCGACTGGGACGACTTCCGGGCCGCGATGGTCCGCGACCGCCGGCTCGTGCTGCGCCTGCGGGTGGAGCGGGCGTACGGGATTCCGCGGGGTTGAGCCGCCATCGCGCCGCCTTCCGTGCGGTTCCTCGCCGCGCGGACGTACGCGTCCCAGCCGTGCGAAGTCCGAGCCTCCGGACGTCTGACGGACGCCGGAGACTCGGGCGGACCGGGCGGGCCCAGTGGACCGGCGGGCCCAACGGATCGTCAGGCCCGGCGGACCGGGCGGGTCGGTCAGGCCGTCACGGTCTCGCGGTTCGCGGCCCCCTGCGCCGGGCGCTCGCCGAGCAGTTCCGTCGGTACCTTGTGCGTCTCGCGGGCGGTGAGCGCCGCGACGATCGGCGGAATGCACAGGGCCGAGGCGAAGAGGGCGACCGAGGACCAGTCGTCGCCGTCCGGACCGGCGATCTGCGCGGCGAAGGTGACGGCGAAGCCGGCGACCGCGAAACCGATCTGCGTGCCGATGGCCATGCCCGAGAGGCGGACGCGGGTGGAGAACATCTCCCCGTAGAAGGAGGGCCAGATGCCGTTGGCGGCGCTGTAGACGACACCGAAGGTGAGGACGCCGAGCAGCAGGACCAGAGGGTAGGAGCCGGTGGAGATGGCCCACAGGTAGAGGAACATCAGCACCGCGCTGCCGACGGCGCCGATCAGGAAGACCGGGCGGCGGCCGACGCGGTCGGACAGGACGGCCCAGAGCGGGATCGCGCCGAGGGCGACCAGGTTGGCGAGCGCGCCCACCCACAGCATGGACGAGCGGCTCAGGCCGACCGAGTCGCTGGTCGCGTACGCCAGCGCCCACACCGTGAAGATCGTGCTCACGGAGGCGATGAGGGCGGCGGCGACCACACGCAGCACATCGGCCCAGTGCTCGCGCAGCAGCACGGCGAGCGGCAGCTTCGCGACACCGTCGGCCGCGGCCTGCTGGGCGAAGGCCGGAGTCTCCTGGAGGGTGCGGCGGATGACGTAGCCGGCGACGGCCACCGCGACGCTCAGCCAGAACGGAACGCGCCAGCCCCAGGAGAGCAGTTGGTCCTCGGGGAGCGCGGCGACGGGGAGGAAGACGAGGGTGGCGAGAAGCTGTCCCGCCTGGGTGCCGTTCAGGGTGAAGCTGGTGAAGTAGCCGCGGCGGTGCGGTGGCGCGTGTTCCAGCGTCATCGAGTTGGCGCTGGCCTGCTCGCCGGCGGCGGAGACGCCCTGGAGGACACGGCAGAGCACGAGCAGCACCGGGGCCAGGCCGCCGACCTGGGCGCGGGTGGGCAGACAGCCGATGAGGAACGTCGACAGGCCCATCAGGATCAGCGTGAAGACCATGATCTTCTTACGGCCCAGGTGGTCGCCGAAGTGGCCGAGGAACAGCGCGCCGACCGGGCGGGCGGCGTAGGCGACACCGAAGGTGGCCAGGGAGAGCAGCGTCGCGTCGGCGGGGTCCGACTCGTCGAAGAAGACCTTCGGGAAGATCAGCGCGGCGGCGCTGCCGTAGATGAAGAAGTCGTAGTACTCCAGGGCGCTGCCGATCCAGGCGGCGAGCGCGGCCTTCCTCGGCTGGCCGGGTGGCGCGTCGTGCGGGGCGGCGGGGACGGACACGGCGTACTCCTTCGAGGAGCTCCGGGCGGAGCGGGTGAGCGGAGGGGAGAGGTGCCGGGGCCCTGGGGTGACGGGTCGGCCGCGCCGGGTGCGTGCCCGGCTAATTAACCCACTGGATAGTTAGTAGCGGTTGGCTACGGATGGTGCGCTCACGTTTCCCGGGTGTCAAGAGGTCGCGCAGAAGGGGCTCTCCGCCTCCGGGCCGGCGCACGGTCCTGGTCCGGAGCCGGGCGCGGCGCCGCGGTGCGGGGCTCAGTCCGCGGAGCGGTCCGCCGTCAGATAGGCGATGACCAGGTCGCCGAGCATGGTCCGGTAGTGCTCGCGCCGGCCGGGTGCCACCAGGTCGCGGCCGAAGAGGGCGCCGAAGGTATGGCGGTTCGAGACCCGGAAGAAGCAGAAGGAACTGATCAGCGCGTGCAGGTCCACGGCGTCGACGTCGGCCGTGAACAGTCCCGAGCTGCGGCCGGCTTCCAGGATGCGGCCGGTCACGTCCAGCGCGGGCGAGCCGATCCGGCCGAGCTCCTCGGACGCGGCGATGTGCTCGGCGCCGTGGATGTTCTCGATGCTGACCAGGCGGATGAAGTCGGGGTGCGCTTCGTGGTGGTCGAAGGTGACCTCGGCGAGCTTGCGGATGGCCGCGACCGGGTCCAGGTGTTCGACGTCGAGTTCCTGCTCGGCCTGGCGGATGACGGAGTAGGCCCGTTCCAGGACGGCCGTGAAGAGCTGCTCCTTGCCGCCGAAGTAGTAGTAGATCATCCGCTTCGTGGTGCGGGTGCGGGCGGCGATCTCGTCGACCCGGGCGCCGTCGTATCCGGCCCGCGCGAACTCCTGCGTCGCCACGTCGAGGATCTCGGCCCTGGTGCGGGCGGCGTCGCGGATGCGGCCGTTCGGTGGTGCCGGTTCGTCGACGCTGGTCATCGGGTTCCTTCGGACGGAGATGCCGGTGCCGAGATTGTAGAAGCAGGGCCTCGGCGCGGGTCGGTCCGGTCGATGTCTTCACGGCGGCGTGACATCCTGATATGACTAACGTACTAGTTCGTACATTAGTCAGCTGTCCGGGCGACCCGTCCGGCGGCAGCCCAGGAGGACCGCCGTGACCCAGGACTCGTATCTCGTCGGCCTGATCGGTTCCGGCATCGGCCCCTCGCTCAGCCCCGCCCTGCACGAACGCGAGGCCGGCCGGCAGGGACTGCGCTATCACTACCGGCTGATCGACATCGACAGGCTCGGGGTCGGACCCGAAGCCGTGGGCGGCCTGGTACGCGCGGCCCGGGACCTCGGTTTCGACGGGCTCAACATCACGCACCCCTGCAAGCAGCTCGTCATCAGCCACCTGGACACGCTCGCCCCGCAGGCCGAGGCGCTCGGCGCGGTCAACACCGTCGTCTTCGAGGACGGCCGCGCCGTCGGTCACAACACGGACGTCACCGGGTTCGCCGCCTCCTTCGCGCGCGGACTGCCCGACGCCCGGCTCGAACGGGTCGTACAGCTGGGCGCGGGCGGCGCGGGCGCGGCCGTGGCGCACGCCCTGCTGACACTCGGCGCCGGGCACGTCACCGTCGTCGACGCGCTGCCGGAGCGGGCCGCCGCCCTCGCCGTGGCACTGAACCGGCACTTCGGCGACGGCCGCGCCGCCGCGGCGAGCCCGGACACGCTGCCCAAGCTGCTGACGGACGCCGACGGCATCGTGCACGCCACCCCCACCGGTATGGCCGCCCACCCCGGAATCCCGCTCCCGGCCGAGCTGCTGCACCCCGGTCTGTGGGTCGCCGAGGTGGTCTACCGCCCCCTGGAGACCGAACTGCTGCGCACCGCCCGCGCGCTCGGCTGCGCCACGCTCGACGGCGGCGGCATGGCCGTCTTCCAGGCGGTGGACGCGTTCCGGCTCTTCACCGGGCGGGAACCCGACAGCATGCGCATGCTCGCCGACATCGCCGAACTGGCCGGCACCGCGGCCGTCCGGCACTGAAGCCCGGACAGAAGGGAGACACCCCGTGCGTACGTCCATCGCCACCGTCTCGCTCAGCGGGTCCCTCACCGAGAAGCTCACGGCCGCGGCCCGGGCCGGCTTCGACGGCGTCGAGATCTTCGAGAACGACCTGCTCGCCAGCCCGCTCAGCCCCGAGGAGATCCGGGCCCGCTGCGCCGACCTCGGTCTGAGCATCGACCTCTACCAGCCGATGCGCGACATCGAGGCCGTACCGGCGGACGAGTTCAGCCGCAATCTGCGCCGCGCGCGCCACAAGTTCGAGCTGATGCGACGCCTGGGCGCGGACACCGTCCTCGTCTGCTCCAGCGTCTCCCCGCTCGCCGAGGACGACGACGCGCTCGCCGCCCGGCAGCTGCGCCGACTGGCCGAACTGGCCGCGGACTTCGGGATCAGGGTCGCCTACGAGGCGCTGGCGTGGGGGCGCCATGTGCGTACGTACGACCACGCCTGGCGCATCGTCGAGGCCGCCGGCCACCCCGCGCTCGGGACCTGCCTCGACAGCTTCCACATCCTCGCCCGCGGCTCGGACCCCAAGGGCATCGAGGACATCCCCGGCGAGAAGATCTTCTTCCTGCAACTGGCCGACGCCCCGCAGATGGCGATGGACGTCCTCCAGTGGAGCCGTCACTACCGCTGTTTCCCCGGCCAGGGCGGCTTCGACATCGCCGGGTTCCTCGGACATGTGATGCGCGCCGGATACCGGGGACCGCTGTCCCTCGAGGTCTTCAACGACGTCTTCCGGCAGGCCGAGGCCGGACCCACCGCCGTGGACGCCCAGCGCTCGCTGCTCGCCCTCCAGGAGGCGACCGGACTCGCCACACCCCCCGCGCCCGTGGTGCCCACCGGGATCGCCTTCGCCGAACTCGTCACACCCGACGTCGAGCCGGTCTCCGCGCTCCTGAGCGCGCTCGGTTTCGGTCGCACCGCCCGGCACCGCTCCAAGCCGGTGGACCTCTGGCAGCAGGGTGCGGCGCGCGTCCTGGTCAACACGGGCCCCGCCGCCCGCCGCGCCGGCACCTCGCTCGCCGCCGTCGGCCTGGAGTCACCGGACCCGGCCGCCGCGGCCCGCCGCGCCGAGGCCCTGCTCGCCCCGGTGCTGCCGCGCCGCCGCGCCCTGGAGGACGCGCCCCTGGAGGCGGTCGCCGCGCCCGACGGCACCGAACTCTTCTTCTGCGCCGCCCGCCCCGAACTCCCCGACTGGCGAGGCGACTTCGCGGACCTGGAAGTGGACGCGGACGCGCCGGGCCGTGCCCCCGCGCACGGCGTCACCCGGGTCGACCATCTCGCCCTCACCCAGCCCTGGCACCAGTTCGACGAGGCGGCCCTGTTCCACCGCAGCGTGCTCGGTCTGAACGCGCAGGACAGCGTCGACGTCGCCGACCCCTACGGTCTGCACCGCAGCCGTGCCGTCACCAACGCCGACGGCAGTGTGCGGATCGCGCTGAGCGTCGGACCCGCACCGACCGACGACGGCGCCCGGGCCCAGCACATCGCGTTCGCCACCGAGGACGTGGTCGCCACGGCCCGCCGCTTTCGCGCGGCGGGCGGCCGGCTGCTGCGGATTCCGGCGAACTACTACGACGACCTGGCCGCCCGGTACGAGTTCGCGGACGGCGAGCTGGAGACGTACCGCGAACTCGGCATCCTCTACGACCGTGACGCGGGCGGCGCGTTCCGGCACTGCTACACGGAGACGGTCGGCCGCGTCTTCTTCGAACTCGTCCAGCGTGACGCCGGCCACCGCGGTTACGGAGCCCAGAACGCACCGGTGCGGCTGGCCGCCCAGCACGCGGGGCGGCCGGTCCGGTGAGCCGTACTACTGACGGCTGACCGTGCGCGTCACACCGGTGACGATCGTCGTCGCCAGGATCCAGCCGGTGATGATGAGGACGTAGGACAGGCCCTGGTACCAGTCGGTGGGGGAGAAGGCCCGCTCCTGACCGAAGTCGATGACCGGCAGGAGCAGGTCGAGGGTGTAGAAGACGGCGTTGAAGGGCGGCGCCTCGGAGGCCTTGAGCGGGTGGGGCGGATGCACGCCGTACGCGATCGAGCCCACGGCCAGCAGGGACAGCAGCCAGCCGGCGGCACGCAGCGGACGGAAGCCGTAGCCGACGGTGGCGTCCTGGACGTGGCCCCAGATCCGCGCGTACCAGGCCAGGGTGGCGCGATGGCGCCGCTGCTTGGCGAGTTGGACGAGGCGGGCCGCGTTGTCGTCGCCGATTCTGCGGTACGCGGCGCTCAACTGCTCGTATCCGGAGGGGAGATAGCCGCCGCCGTCCCGGTCGAGCATCGGCAGACGGCGCTCGGCGGGCTCGTTCGGGGTGAGCATGGTGTAGGTGAGACCGCTCAGAAACACCTCGTCGGGCAGCATCTCCGGGGCCAGGGTCAGCAGGTCGATCTGCGCACGGCGCAGATTGAGGACGCCCTCGATCCGGTCGCCGTCGCGCAGCCAGAGTTCCCTGATGGCGCAGCTGCTCGCCCGCAGCGCCGTGCCGCCGGGGTTCGAGAGACGAGCGTGCAGCAGATCGAGCCGGCCGGGGATCCGGGCGCCGCGCAGCTCGAGCCGGCCGTCCGCGCGCAGGCAGCGCGCCCGCACATCGGTTCCCACGCTGAGGGTCTCGGCGCTGAGGGCGGTGCCCGCGTGCGCGCTCAGATCGGCGTCCTCCAGGTTGACCGACCCGGCCACATGGATGCCGTTCATCCGCACCTCACCCCGAACCCGGAGCTTCGGCGCCCACAGGTCGTCGCCGATGGCGGCCTGGTTGAGCTGGAGCACGGGCTGCGCGTCGTCCTGGGCGGAGAGCCGCGCACCGTCGAGGAAGAGCGCGCGGGATATCTGCGCGCCATCGAGCCGCACCGGCCCGTGGACACGGCAGTCCGTCAACCGCAGGATGCCGTCGATCCGTACGTTCCCCGAGGCCAGGCCGGGCAGCACCGACTGCCGCAGATTGAGCTGACGAAGCTGGGCGCCGTGCAGCTTGGGCGCCTCCTCGAACCGGCAGTGGCTCAGCCGGACGACATGGCCGATCGTCGCGTACATCAGACTCAGTACGCCGGTGATCCGGGCACCCGCGACCTTGAGCGCGGCCGTCTCGCCCTCCTCCTGCGGTGCCGTGAGCAGCAGTGCCCGCAGGACGCTCGCTCGCACGGTCCGCTCCGGTCCCCACTCAGCGGCCTCGGTGTCCGCGTCAGGTGTGCGGAAGTCCACGGACGCGCCCCGCGGAAAGGCCTCCCACACACGTCGCTCGGCAGGCGTCAGGTCGTTGATCTCCATCTCGCGGGACTCTGGCGTGCCGCACCGAAGCTGTCAACTGCCGCCCGGTCGGCCGAAATCCCTGGTCCCCGGAGCGCGGCGTGCCATTGGTGCGCTCCTAGCGCCGGAGTCAGCCGTTGTCACCGGGGCCGCCGTTGTCAGGGGGGCCGCCGTTGGCCGCCGGCTGCACCGTCCGCCAAGGCGCGAACGCGCTCGCCCGGCGCGGCATGAGCGACGCCAGTTCCGGGCAGTGCCGCAGGATCACGGAGTTCATGCCGCCCTTCTCGACCCAGTCGATGCCGAGCGGGGTGTAGACCTCGGGCCGGTAGTCGACCGTCAGGAAGCGGTCGCTCTGGAGCCGGCGCGTGGCCATCAGGATGAAGATGCGGAACGCGGTGTCGCTGAAGCCGAAGCCGGCCGGCGGGTTCTCCGCGAGCAGGCCGACCATGGTGTCGACCTCGTCGACCGAGCGGTAGACCTCCTTGAGCCGCGCCAGCGTCTCGGCGTTCCGCGTCAGCTCCTCGAAGGAACGGATGCGCTTCTTGTGCAGGCCCGCCCGGAAGTCGTTGTACCGCGGGACGCCGCGCCGCCGGGTGCGGACGAGATCCACCACCGACAGATCGATGATCTCGCCGTCCCGCTCGAACTGCTGGAGCGAACGCGGGAAGTTGTGCAGGGTGATCGCGCCGGGATGGGCGATGCCGAACGAGTACAGCGTGTTCGCCAGGCCCGTCTTGCGGATCTTCGCCTCGGCCGCGCCGCCCTGGATGTCCAGGAACCCGACCGTCTCCAGGCGCTGCCCGAAGTGGTGCTCGCGCAGCTCGTAGTCGTCCGGGATCAGCGGGTGCATGCGGTAGACGGTGACGAAGTCCTCGGTCAGTGAGTACGGCACCCCGTGGTGGTCCGGCCGGGTCCCGGGGATGCCGGTCAGCGAGTGCGCCTCGAACAGCCACAGACCCAGCTTGTTGAGCCAGTTCCGCGGCGGGCCCTGCCAGTTGGTGTGGAGCCCGATGTCGATCGCCTCGGTGGCGAGGATCGCCGGGGTCCACTCCACCGTGTGGATCTTCGCGATGAGCGCCGAGACCACCAGCCGTGCCGTCCGGTAGATCCGCTCCTCGCTCATCGACGGGTACTCGGCGCGCAGCGCGTCACAGACCGCGTTGTGCTCGCGCGCGAAGAGCGTGTGCATCGCGCTGAGACCCATCCACCAGCTCTCGCTGAAGCCGGTGAGCGGGATCCCGTTCGTGCCGCCCGGCAAGTGGCCGTCCTCCAGGCGGAGTCTGGCACCGCCGTCCGGTTCGCGCAGGAAACGAGCGGTCTGCTCGTCCTCGCCGTACACCTCGGAGCCGTCCCACCAGTGCGAGGCGACGTTGCCGAAGAGGATCGGCGGCCGGTCGCCGGGCAGTTCGAGGCCCTCGTTCTCCGCGAACCGCATCACGTTCTCGGGCGGCCCGCCCGGCGTGTTGTGCCAGTCGCCGCTGCCGGGCGGGAGCGGCACCTCGACCGTGCGTCCCCCGGGCCGGTGGCGGCGGTGGTTGACCCAGTCGTGCACCTGGAACTGGATCCACGCGGCCGCGAGGATGTTGAGCGAGGTCGCGGGCTGGAAGCTCTCGCGGTACAGGAGCCGGCGGCTGACCGTCACCGGGTTCGGGGTGTCGAAGAGGTCGGGCCGGTAGTCCGGCGTGACGTTGCGGCCGAAGGCGGCGCCCACGGCGCCCATCCCCGGCTCGGACAGATCGTCGTACGAGCCGTCGTAGGACCGCTCGGTGCGCAGCCGCTCCGGAATCGGCTCCGGTACCGGCTGGGCCTTCGGGGGAGCCTCGCGGGGCTCGGTGTCGATCAGGTTGAAGCGGCGCAGCGCCTTCCGCAGGAACACCAGGTTCAGCAGGCTCAGCCGCAACGGCAGCCGGTGCCAGGGCAGCACTCGGTTCAGCAGGCCGAAGGCCGCACCCGCGGGTGGCGTGAGCAGCCGGTTCTGCCACGGCTCCGCGGTGCTGAACCGCAGCCCGAGCCGGTGCGCGCTGCTCGCCCCGTACGCGGCCTTGCGGGCCCGGTTGATGTTGCCGAGCGGACGGAAGTCGTCCGTCGTGTGCCAGGGGTTGAAGGCGAGGTCCTCGATCCGGCGGGCGACGGTGCGCGCCTTCGCGTCGTCGAGGTCCTGCCCCGGAATGGTGAGCCGGGCGATCGGCTGTGCGGGCGCGATCGCCTCCTGCCACTCCACCGAGGCGTCCTCGACCGGGGTGCGGCGTTCATCGACGAACCTTTGCACGCACAGGTCGAACGCGATGTCCGTCCTGGCCAGCCGCTGCGCCAGCTCGCGGTGCAGGAAGTCCGGGTCGTTCGGGTCGCAGGGGAGCGGCGGCGGGCTGCCCGGGGCCGGACGCAGCAGATAGCGCACCGGACCCGCCTCGCCCCACAGGATCGCCCCGCGGCTCCAGTACGTCTCGCTCGCGAGGGAGTCGACGGTGTGCCGGGCCGCCGCCTGCACATTGCGCCGCATCCGGTTCGCGGTGCCGAGGCCCACGGCCAGCGGGAGTTTCACGAACAGCCCGAAGGCCTTCTGGAGGGGGCTGCGGGCACCCGCCATCGCCTTGGCGAAGGCCACGAACTCCCGGGCGTCGCGGGCGTGCGAAACCGGATGGCTGGTCGCCAGCAGATCGTGGCTCTCGTCCTCCGACACCCGTACGCGGACGGCCGCACCGCGCAGGTCGGGCGATCCGTCACCCTGCTGGACGCCGCTCGCGTTGGACAGGCGCACGGTCGCCGGATAGTCGGCGCCCGGCTGGGCGAAGCCGACCCGCAGGGCCTCGGGCAGGTCGTCGTGGAAGCGCAGTCGCGCGTTCTCCACGGCCAGCGGCGCCTTGGCGTGGAAGGTGCGCGAGATCCCGCCGCCCTGGGCCCGCTGGTTTTTGACCTGGACTTCCATGATCTCCCGGGCCAGCCGCTCGAACACCTGGCGCTCCGCCTCGGGACTGCCACCCTCATACCGCTCGTACTGCTGTTCGTGCCGCCCGGTCTCGGTCATCGGTCGCTTCCTTCGCACGGATGCGTACGGGACAGGGGCCGGCACGCTGCCGGCGCCCCGGAGTGCCCACGGCGGGGCTTTCCCGCCATGCGCGCCTCTCGTCGCCCTCTACGAACACTTGGCCGGGAAGCGGTGTTTTGTCCACGTCAGTGTGGCGGTCGGGTGTCGTCTCGGGTACGCGCCGTTCGCCCGCGGGTTCCCCTGCCGAGGCCGCGCGGACCGGTGGACGCGGCGCTCACCTTCGACGACCGGCGCTCCCCTTCGACGACCGCGGCCCCGGCCACCACGCCGACGGGCCCGCCCGCACCAGGGGTGCGGAGCGAGTGCGAAGACGTGCGTGACCGGGGCCGGGGGTGGAGCTGGGCGGCCGCTACAGGTCGAACTCGTGCGGCGGCAGGTCGAGGGCGAAGCACGCCTCCCGTACGACGGCCTGCTCGGTCTTGTCGAAGTCGCCGTCGGCGCCGCCGATGACGATGCCGATCTGGATGACGGCACGCGCCTCGGCGGGCTTCTTCTTGGCCTTGGCGATCTCCTGGAGCACGCTGACCTTGCCGAAGGCGAAGTCGGCGGTCAGCTTGTCCAGGTTCGCGTCGAAGCGGCGCCGCAGGTCGTCGGCGTCGAAGTTCTGCAACACCTCGTTGGTGGCGATCAGCTGGGCCACACGCTGCCGCTCGGACGGGTCCACCGACCCGTCCGCCGCCGCCACGAGTGCGCACATCGCCATGCTCGCATCGCGGAAGGCGCCGCTCTTCAGGTCGTTCTTCTTCGCCTCGAGCTGGGTCTGCATCGTCGACGCGGACTCTTTGATGCGGTCCCACAGGGCCATGAGGACTCCATACGTTCGTTGTCGCGGGCCGGCCCGCCCCAGTGGGCGGGCCGTAACCTTTTCTCTACAGCAACGTAGAAACTAGTGGTGCCCGTGGGAAGTTCCCGACTCGTTCCACGTCGCGATCACCGGACGTCCGTGTTCGGTGGACAGCCGGCTGACCGTGCCGGTGGCGAGCCGGAAGAGCCGCCCTTGCTCGGGAGGCAGGCCCAGGCGGCGCGCGGTCACGACCCGCAGGAAGTGGGCGTGGGCCACCAGGACCACGTCTTCTCCGTCACCCCGGAGCGCCGCGTCCACCCGGGACAGCACACGGTCGGCGCGCTCTCCCACCTCCTGCGGCGACTCACCGCGGGACCCGTCCGAGGCCGACGGCACGCCGTCGGTCCACAGGTCCCAGTCGGGCCGGGTGCGGTGGATCTCGACGGTCGTGATGCCCTCGTACCCGCCGTAGTCCCACTCGTGCAGGTCGGGGTCGGTCACGGCCCCGGTCAGCCCGGCCAGCTCCGCCGTGCGCACCGCGCGGTCGAGGGGGCTGGTGAGGACGCGGGCGAACGAGCGCCCGGCGAAGAAGGGCGCCAGGGACTTGGCCTGCTCCTCACCGTGGTGGGTGAGGGGCAGGTCGGTCCGGCTGGTGTGCCGGCCCGACAGGCTCCACTCGGTCTCGCCGTGGCGGACCAGTATGAGGTCGCCCATGGAGCCCTACTCCGCTGACTCGACGGCGTGGCCGCCGAACTGGTTGCGCAGCGCCGCGACCATCTTCATCTGCGGCGAGTCGTCCTGGCGGGAGGCGAACCGCGCGAAGAGGGAGGCGGTGATCGCGGGCAGCGGCACGGCGTTGTGGATGGCCGCCTCGACGGTCCACCGGCCCTCGCCGGAGTCCTCGGCGTAGCCGCGCAGCTTCTCCAGGTGCTCGTCCTCGTCCAGGGCGTTGACCGCGAGGTCGAGCAGCCAGGAGCGGATGACGGTGCCCTCCTGCCAGGAGCGGAAGACCGCGCGCACATCGGTCACGGAGTCGACCTTCTCGAGGAGCTCCCAGCCCTCGGCGTACGCCTGCATCATGGCGTACTCGATGCCGTTGTGGACCATCTTCGAGAAGTGGCCCGCGCCGACCTTGCCCGCGTGGACGAACCCGAAGTCGCCCTCCGGCTTGAGCGCGTCGAAGATCGGCTGGACGCGAGCGATGTGCTCCGCGTCGCCGCCCACCATCAGCGCATAGCCGTTCTGGAGACCCCACACACCACCCGAGACGCCCGCGTCGACGAAGCCGATGCCCTTGGCGGCCAGCTCCTCGGCGTGCTTCTCGTCGTCCGTCCAGCGGGAGTTGCCGCCGTCGACGACGGTGTCGCCGGGGGAGAGCAGGTCGCCGAGCTCGTCGACGACGGACTGGGTCGGGGCGCCCGCGGGGACCATCACCCAGACCACGCGCGGGCCTTCGAGGGCGCTCACGAGTTCGGTGAGGCTACTGACGTCCGAGACCTCGGGGTTGCGGTCGTAGCCGACGACCGTGTGGCCCGCGCGGCGGATCCGCTCGCGCATGTTGCCGCCCATTTTGCCGAGACCGATCAGTCCGAGCTGCATCGCTGTCATGCCCTTTCACTTCTTCCGGTGAGTGCGGTACGCGGCCACGAGGGCGGCGGTGGAGGGGTCGAGGCCGGGTACGTCCGCGCCTTCGGTGAGGGCGGGCTCGACGCGTTTGGCGAGGACCTTGCCGAGTTCGACGCCCCACTGGTCGAAGGAGTCGATGTTCCAGATCGCGCCCTGGACGAACACCTTGTGCTCGTAGAGGGCGATGAGCTGGCCGAGGACCGACGGGGTCAGCTCGGCGGCCAGGATCGTGGTGGTGGGGTGGTTGCCGCGGAAGGTGCGGTGCGGCACCTGCTCCTCCGGCACTCCCTCGGCGCGTACCTCGTCGCCGGTCTTGCCGAAGGCGAGGGCCTGGCCCTGGGCGAAGAGGTTGGCCATCAACAGGTCGTGCTGGGCCGCCAGTTCGTCGCTCAGCCCGTCGACCGGGTTGATGAACCCGATCAGGTCGGCCGGGATGACCTTGGTGCCCTGGTGGAGCAACTGGTAGTACGCGTGCTGTCCGTTGGTGCCGGGCGTACCCCACACCACCGGGCCGGTCTGCCACTCCACGGGATGGCCGTCCCGGTCCACGGACTTGCCGTTGGACTCCATGTCCAGCTGCTGCAAGTAGGCGGTGAACTTGGACAGATAGTGCGAGTACGGCAGCACGGCGTGCGACTGGGCACCGAAGAACGAGCCGTACCAGACACCCAGCAGGCCGAGCAGCAAAGGCGCGTTGGCCTCCGCGGGCGCGGTGCGGAAGTGTTCGTCGACGATCCTGAACCCGTCGAGCAGCTCGCGGAACCGCTCCGGCCCGATCGCGATCATCAGCGACAGACCGATCGCGGAGTCGAACGAGTAGCGGCCGCCGACCCAGTCCCAGAACTCGAACATGTTCGCCGTGTCGATGCCGAAGTCCGACACCTTCCCGGCGTTCGTCGACAGCGCCACGAAGTGCTTGGCGACCGCCTTCTCGTCCCCGTCGAGCCCGGCGAGGAGCCAGGACCGCGCCGAGGTGGCGTTCGTGATCGTCTCGATGGTCGTGAAGGTCTTGGACGCGATGACGAACAGGGTTTCCGCCGGGTCCAGGTCCCGTACGGCTTCGTGCAGATCGGCGCCGTCCACGTTCGACACGAACCGCACGGTCAGCGAGCGGTCGGTGAAGGCCCGCAGCGCCTCGTACGCCATCGCGGGGCCCAGGTCCGAGCCGCCGATACCGATGTTGACGACCGTGCGGATGCGGCTGCCGGTGTGCCCGGTCCACTCGCCCGAGCGGACCCGGTCGGCGAAGTCGGCCATCCTGTCGAGCACGGCGTGCACGGCCGGGACGACGTTCTCGCCGTCGACCTCGATCACGGCGTCGCGCGGGGCGCGCAGCGCGGTGTGCAGGACGGCGCGGTTCTCGGTGACGTTGATCTTCTCGCCCCGGAACATGGCGTCCCGCAGCCCGAACACGTCGGTGGCGGTGGCGAGTTCCTGGAGCAGGGCGAGGGTCTCGTCCGTGATGAGGTGCTTGGAGTAGTCGAGGCGCAGATCGCCGGCCCGCACGACATAGCGCTCGGCCCGCTCGGGGTCCGCCGCGAACAGCTCACGCAGCGCCGGGTGGAGCAGCGGACCCGCGCGATGGTCCTCCAGTTCCGTCCACTCGGGGCGACGGGTGAGCCTGGGGCTGTCAGACATGACTGGTGTTCTCCTCGGCCGCCTCGCCGCGCAGGGCGATGGCGTACATCTCGTCCGCGTCGAGGCGTCGCAGCTCCTCGGCGATCAGTTCGGAGGTGCTGCGGACCTTCAGCGCGAGGGTGCGCGCGGGCTGGCCCGGCAGGGACAGCGTGGCCAGCGGGCCCTCGGGGCGGTCGATGAGGATCTCGCCCTTCTCGGTGCCGAGCCGTACGGCCGTCACCACGGGGCCCGCGGTGACGACCCGCTCCACCGGCACATGCAGACGGGCGCCCAGCCAGCGGGCCAGCAGTTCGGCGCTCGGGTTCTCCGCCTCGCTCTCGACGGCGGCCGAGATCACCGGCGTACGGGCCTGGTCGAGGGCCGCGGCCAGCATCGAACGCCACGGGGTGAGCCGGGTCCAGGCCAGGTCGGTGTCGCCCGGCGCGTACGAGGAGACCCGGGCCTCCAACGCGGCGAGCGGTGCCTCCACCGCGTACATGTCGGTGATCCGGCGCTGCGCGAGGGCGCCCAGCGGGTCCTTCGACGGGATGTCGGGCGCGTCCACCGGCCACCAGACGACGACCGGGGCGTCCGGCAGCAGCAGCGGCAGGACCACCGAGTCGGCGTGGTCGGAGACCTCGCCGTACGTCCGCAGGATCACCGTCTCCCCGGTACCCGCGTCCGAGCCGACCCGCACCTCCGCGTCCAGGCGGGACTGCGTGCGGTCGCGCGGGGTGCGGGCGACGCGCTTGATGACGACCAGGGTGCGCGACGGGTGCTCGCGCGAGGCCTCCTCGGCCGCCTTGAGCGCGTCGTAGGCGTTCTCCTCGTCGGTCACGATGACCATCGTCAGGACCATGCCCACGGCGGGAGTGCCGATGGCATGGCGTCCCTGCACGAGCGCCTTGTTGATCTTGCTTGCCGTGGTGTCGGTCAGGTCGATCTTCATGGCCTGCGCCAGCTCCGTCCGTCTCGTGCGAGCATCTCGTCGGCTTCCTCGGGACCCCAGGATCCCGAGGGGTACTGCGCGGGCTTGCCGTGCGTGTCCCAGTACCCCTCGATCGGGTCGAGGATCTTCCAGGACTCTTCCACCTCCTGATGGCGGGGGAAGAGATTGGCGTCGCCGAGCAGGACATCCAGGATCAGCCGTTCGTACGCCTCCGGGCTGGACTCGGTGAACGACTCGCCGTACGCGAAGTCCATCGAGACGTCCCGGATCTCCATCGACGTACCCGGCACCTTCGAACCGAAGCGCACGGTCATGCCCTCGTCGGGCTGGACACGGACGACGATCGCGTTGGCGCCCAACTCCTCGGTGGCGGTCGAGTCGAAGGGGGAGTGGGGCGCGCGCTGGAAGACCACCGCGATCTCGGTCACCCGGCGGCCCAGACGCTTGCCGGTGCGCAGATAGAAGGGGACGCCCGCCCAGCGGCGGTTGTCGACCTCCAGCTTCACGGCCGCGTAGGTGTCCGTCGTCGACCTGGGGTCGATGCCGTCCTCCTGGAGGTAGCCGCGCACCCGCTCGCCGCCCTGCCAGCTCGCCGTGTACTGACCGCGCACGGTGTGCTCGCCCAGGTTCCCCGGCAGCTTCACGGACTTGAGGACCTTCAGCTTCTCGGCGAGCAGCGACTCGGCGTCGAAGGCGGCCGGCTCCTCCATGGCGGTCAGCGCCATCAGCTGGAGGAGGTGGTTCTGGATGACGTCACGGGCCGAACCGATGCCGTCGTAGTACCCCGCACGGCCGCCGATGCCGATGTCCTCGGCCATGGTGATCTGTACGTGGTCGACGTACGACCGGTTCCAGACCGGCTCGTACATCTGGTTGGCGAAGCGGAGCGCCAGGATGTTCTGGACGGTCTCCTTACCCAGGTAGTGGTCGATGCGGAACACCTGGTCCGGGTCGAACACCTCGTGCACGATCGCGTTCAGCTCACGCGCGCTGGCCAGGTCGTGGCCGAACGGCTTCTCGATGACCGCACGCCGCCAGGAGCCCTCCGGCGCGTCCGCGAGCCCGTGCTTCTTGAGCTGCTGGACGACCTTCGGGAAGAACTTCGGCGGTACCGAGAGATAGAAGGCGTAGTTGCCGCTGGTGCCGCGGGAGGCGTCCAGCTCGTCGACGGACGCGCGCAGTTGCTTGAACGCCATGTCGTCGTCGAAGTCGCCCGGGATGAACCGCATGCCCTCGGCGAGCTGCTGCCAGACCTCCTCGCGGAACTCCGTGCGGGCGTGCTCGCGCACCGAGTCGTGCACCACCTGCGCGAAGTCCTGGTCCTCCCAGTCCCGGCGGGCGAACCCGAGGAGCGAGAAGCCCGGCGGGAGCAGACCGCGGTTGGCCAGGTCGTAGATGGCCGGCATCAGCTTCTTGCGGGACAGGTCGCCGGTGACCCCGAAGATGACGAGGCCCGAGGGGCCCGCGATACGGGGGAGACGGCGGTCCCGGGGGTCGCGCAGGGGGTTGGCCCAGTCGACGGCCGACGCCTCGGTGACCGGAGCCTCGGTGACCGGAGCCTCCGTGACAGGCGTCTCGGTGGCCGGCGTCCCGGTGACAGGCTTCTCGGTGCCCGGCGTCCCGGTCGAAGGAGTCTTGCTCATTCGCCGTCAGCTCCCTTGCCGCGCAGCGAGGTCGCGACGGCCTCCAGCAGGTCGCCCCACGCCACCTCGAACTTGGCGACGGCCTCGTCCTCCAGCTGCTTCACGACCTCGTCGTACGAGATCCCCAGCCGCTCCACGGCGGCCAGGTCGGCGCGGGCCTGGGCATAGCCGCCGGTCACCGTGTCGCCGTGGATGTCGCCGTGGTCGGCGGTGGCGTTCAAGGTCCCCTCCGGCATGGTGTTGACCGTGCCGGGAGCGACCAGCTCGTCGACGTACAGGGTGTCCTTGTACGCCGGGTCCTTCACGCCCGTCGAGGCCCACAGCGGACGCTGCTTGTGCGCGCCGGCCGGGGCGAGCGCGGTCCAGCGCTCCCCGGCGAAGACCTCTTCGTACGCCTCGTACGCGAGCCGGGCGTTGGCGAGCGCCGCCTTGCCCTTGAGGGCCTGCGCGTCGTCCGTGCCGGCCTTCGCCAGGCGCTTGTCGATCTCGCTGTCGACGCGGGAGACGAAGAAGGAGGCGACGGAGTGGATGCCGGCCAGGTCGATGCCCGCGGCCTGCGCCCGCTCCAGACCGGCGAGGTAGGCGTCCATCACCTCGCGGTAGCGCTCGAGCGAGAAGATCAGCGTGACGTTGACGCTGATGCCGAGGCCGATGACCTCGGTGATCGCGGGGAGACCGGCCTTGGTCGCCGGAATCTTGATCATCACGTTGGGGCGGTCCACCAGCCAGGCGAGCTGCTTGGCTTCGGCGATCGTCGCCTCGGTGTCGTGGGCGAGGCGCGGGTCGACCTCGATGGAGACCCGGCCGTCACGGCCGCCGGTCGCGTCGTACACGGGCCGCAGGATGTCGGCGGCGGCGCGCACGTCGGCGGTCGTCATCATGCGCACGGCCTCGTCGACCGTGACGCCACGCACGGCCAGATCGGCCAGCTGCTCCTCGTATCCCTCTCCGGAGCCGATGGCGGCCTGGAAGATGGACGGGTTGGTGGTGACGCCCACCACGTGCTTGTGCGCGATGAGTTCGGCGAGGTTGCCGGACGTGATCCGCTTGCGCGACAGATCGTCCAGCCAGATGGAGACGCCTTCGTCGGAGAGGCGCTCGAGGTTTTCGACGGTGTTGCTCACAGTGATCATCTTCTTTCTTGCGGTCTGCTCAACCACGCGCGGCGGTGATGGATTCCCGGGCCGCGGCGGCGACGTTCTCGGCGGTGAAGCCGAACTCGGCGAACAGGGTCTCGGCGTCGGCGGAGGCGCCGAAGTGCTCCAGCGAAACGATGCGTCCGGCGTCTCCGACGTACCGGTGCCAGGTCAGACCGATACCGGCCTCGACCGCGACGCGGGCCTTCACGGACGGCGGAAGGACGCTCGCGCGGTACTCCGGCGACTGCTCCTCGAACCACTCCACGGACGGCATCGAGACCACGCGTGTGCCGACGCCCTCGGCCTCCAGCCGCTCGCGCGCCGCGACGGCGAGCTGCACCTCGGAGCCGGTGGCGATGAGGACCACGTCCGGGGTTCCGGTGGACGCCTCCTGGAGGACGTAACCGCCCTTCGCCGCGTCCTCGTTGGCCTCGTACGTCGGTACGCCCTGGCGGGTCAGCGCAAGGCCGTGCGGGGCCGGGTGGGTGGCGTGCCGCTCGAGGATCTCGCGCCAGGCGATCGCCGTCTCGTTGGCGTCGGCCGGGCGGACGATGTTCAGGCCGGGGATGGCGCGCAGCGAGGCGAGGTGCTCGACGGGCTGGTGGGTGGGGCCGTCCTCGCCGAGGCCGATGGAGTCGTGGGTCCACACGTACGTCACCGGCAGCTGCATCAGCGCGGAGAGGCGGACGGCGTTGCGCATGTAGTCGGAGAACACCAGGAAGGTGCCGCCGTAGATACGGGTGTTGCCGTGCAGCGCGATGCCGTTCATCTCCGCGGCCATGGAGTGCTCGCGGATGCCGAAGTGGACGGTGCGGCCGTACGGGTCGGCCTCGGGCAGCGGGTTGCCCTTCGGCAGGAACGAGCTGGTCTTGTCGATCGTGGTGTTGTTCGAGCCCGCGAGGTCGGCGGAGCCGCCCCACAGCTCGGGGATGACCGCGCCGAGTGCCTGGAGGACCTTGCCGGACGCGGCACGCGTCGCGACGGACGTGCCCGCTTCGAAGACGGGGAGGGACTGCTCCCAGCCCTCGGGGAGCTGACCGGCGACGATCCGGTCGAAGAGCTTCGCGCGCTCGGGCTGGGCGGTGCGCCACTCGGCGATCCGCTTGTCCCAGGCGGCGTGCTCCTCGGCGCCGCGGTCCAGGGCGCGGCGGGCGTGGGCGAGCACCTCGTCCGCGACCTCGAAGGTCTGCTCGGGGTCGGAGCCGAGGACGCGCTTGGTGGCCGCGATCTCCTCGGCGCCGAGCGCCGAGCCGTGCGAGGCCTCGGTGTTCTGCGCGTTCGGGGCGGGCCAGGCGATGATCGTGCGCATCGCGATGAACGAGGGGCGCTCGGTCTCGGCCTGCGCCGCCTTGAGCGCCGCGTGCAGCGCGTGGACGTCGATGTCGCCGTCGGCGGAGGGCTCGATGCGCTGGACGTGCCAGCCGTACGCCTCGTACCGCTTCGGTACGTCCTCGGAGAAGGCGGTGGCGGTGTCGCCCTCGATGGAGATGTGGTTGTCGTCGTAGAGGAAGACCAGGTTGCCCAGCTTCTGGTGACCGGCGAGGGAGGACGCCTCGGCGGAGATGCCCTCCTCCAGGTCGCCGTCCGAGACGATCGCCCAGATGGTGTGGTCGAAGGGGGACTCGCCCTCGGGCGCGTGGGGGTCGAACAGACCGCGCTCGTAGCGGGCGGCCATCGCCATGCCCACCGCGTTGGCGGCGCCCTGGCCCAGCGGGCCCGTGGTGGTCTCGACGCCGGCCGTGTGCCCGTACTCGGGGTGGCCGGGTGTCTTCGAGCCGTGCGTACGGAACGCCTTCAGGTCGTCGAGCTCCAGCTCGTATCCGGCGAGGAAGAGCTGGGTGTAGAGAGTCAGTGAGGTGTGGCCGGGGGAGAGGACGAAACGGTCACGGCCGGTCCACTCGGGATCGGCGGGGTCGTGTCGCATCACCTTTTGAAAGATCGTGTACGCGGCCGGTGCCAGGCTCATCGCGGTGCCGGGGTGGCCGTTGCCCACCTTCTGCACGGCATCGGCGGCCAGCAGGCGGGCCGTGTCGACGGCACGCCGGTCGAGGTCGGTCCACTCGAAGCTGTCGTGGGTGTGCGTGCTCATCTTCAAGAAGTCCTCACGAAACGGGGAGTCACTGGTGGAACGCCTTCAAACCTAAAAGTCTGACTTTTGCCGGGGAAGGTGCCCCTGTGTCAGCCTTCGGTGAAAGTGGGACACCGACAGCAGGGCCGAGCCGCCGCGAGAGGGACATGGCAGACAGAACCACCCGAGCCGCCCATGAAGGTGACGGGATCAGAACCTTCCCCTTCCCCGTCGACCTGAGCGTCTTCGGCGTCGGCATGCAGGTCGGCCCGATGGGCGCCGACCGGATCTGGCATGCGGACGCCCCCCTGGACCGCGTGCACCGGATCGACTTCCACGTCGTGATGGTGTTCCACGACGGCCCGGTCCGGCACATGATCGACTTCGCCGAGTACGAGGCCTCCGCCGGTGACGTGCTGTGGATCCGCCCCGGACAGGTGCACCGCTTCTCCCGGACCGACGAGTACCGCGGGACCGTCCTGACCATGCAGCCCGGTTTCCTGCCCCGGGCCACGGTCGAGGCGACCGGCCTCTACCGCTACGACCTGCCGCCGCTGCTGCACCCCGACCCGGACCGGCTCGCCGCTCTCGAACACTCCCTCGCCCAACTGGAGCGCGAGTACGTCGACACGACGACGCTGCCGCTGAGCCTGCACACCTCGGTGCTGCGGCACACGCTCACCGCGTTCCTGTTCCGCCTGGCCCATCTCGCGGTCAGCTCGGCGCAGGCCGGCCGCGAGCAGACGGACACCACCTTCACCCGCTTCAGGGACGCGGTGGAGAAGGGCTTCGCGACCAACCACAGCGTCAGCGCGTACGCCGACACCCTCGGCTACTCCCGCCGCACCCTGGTCCGCGCGGTCCGCGCCGCCACCGGCCAGACCCCCAAGGGGTTCATCGACAAGCGGGTGACCCTGGAGGCCAAGCGCCTGCTCGCGCACACGGACCTGCCGATCGGCCGGGTCGGAGCCGCGGTGGGTTTCCCCGACTCGGCCAACTTCTCCAAGTTCTTCCACCAGCACACGGACACCACTCCGGCGGCGTTCCGGGCGGAGCTGCGCTGAGCGGAGCCGGGCCGCCCGGACGCGTGGCGGAGCGAGGTCGCCCGGACGCGAATGGGGGCTCCACGCGTGCGCGTGGAGCCCCCAGGAACCGGTCAGTGACCGAAGTCGAACCAGTTGACGTTCACGAAGTCGGCCGACTGGCCGCTGGTGAAGGTCAGATAGACGTCGTGGGTCCCGGTGACCGAGCTGATGTTCGCCGGGACCGTTCTCCAGCTCTGCCAGCCACCGGTGCCGGCCACCGAGAAGCTGCCGACCGGTGAGCCGGTGCGGCTGTCGAGGCGTACCTCCACCAGCCCGCTGACGCCGGCCGCCGCGCCGCTCGCGACCCGCGCGTAGAACTGCTTCGCCGCGGTGGAGCCGAAGTCGACCCCCTTGTAGAGCGCCCAGTCGCCGTTGCCCAGCGAGCCGATGTTCTGGCCGCCGCCCGTGTCGGTGGTCGTCTCGGTGCTCGTCCCGGACTGGCTGTCGTAGGACTCGGCCTGGATGGCGCTGTATGCGTCACGGCTGCCGGACGGAGGGGGTGTGGTACCGCTCCCGCCGCTCGACTGGAGCACCTGCACATAGTCGACGACCATCGGGTGGCCGGGGTCGGTGCCGCTGTCCGGACCGCCGCCGAACGCGGCGGGGAAGCCGCCGCCCATCGCGACGTTCAGGATGACGAAGAAGCCGTGGCCGGTGGCGTTCGCCCACGTCGTCGCGTCGACCTGACTGGCCTTCACCGTATGGAAGTTGACGCCGTCCAGGTAGAAGCGGATCTCCTCGGTGCTCGTCGACCTGTCCCACTCCATGGCGTACGTGTGGAAGCTGGCCTGACACGTGGTTCCGGCGCACGGGGTGTTGCCGCCGATGCCGCTGGTCTCGTTGCACGGGCCGCCCGGGTTGGTGCCGCAGTGCACGGTGGCCCAGTCGGTGTTGAGGCCCTGGACGTTCTCCATGATGTCCAGCTCGCCGACGCTCGGCCAGTTCTGGTAGTTGCCCCGGTAGGGCGCGCCCAGCATCCAGAAGGCGGGCCAGTAGCCCTTGGCGGCGGCGCCGGTCACGTTGGGCAGCTGGATGCGTGACTCGACCCGCAGTGTGCCGCCGGCCGGTGGCTGGAAGTCGGTGCGGTTGGTCTCGATGCGGCCCGAGGTCCAGTTGCCCGCGGAGTCGCGCAGCGGGGTGATCCGGAGGTTTCCGTTGCCGTCGAGCGACACGTTGTTGCTGCTGGAGGTCATCGTCTCGACCTCGCCCGTGCCCCAGTTGGCGGCGCCGCCCGGGTAGCTGGTGCCGGTGTCGTACTGCCAGTTGGCGGTGCTGACGCCGGAACCGGCCGCGCCGTTGAAGTCGTCGAGGAAGACCTGGGTCCAGCCTGCCGGGGGCGTGGGGGCGGAGGCGTTCGCGGGGAGGGTCGCGGCTGTGGCGGCGGCCGCCGCCAGGCTCAGGGTGCCGAGCACGGCGACGAGCGCGCGCCGCAGTGACCGCCGTCTCGCGGATATGCCGGAAGTTTCACTCATGTGGGTGCCTCTTCGGTACGGAGTGGGGTGCGCGATGTGTCCTTGAGAGCGCTCTCAAGACGCGCGGCCAATGTGCTCTCCGCCACTGGGACCGTCAAGAGGTAAAACCGAGAAACTCCCTGTGCCGCAAGGAAGTTCACACGGTGAAGGCGGGAAGTCCCGCCCGCCCCCCCCGGGCGGCGCCCCCTCATGCCGGGCCGCCTGGGCCGCCGCTGGGCCGCCTGGGGCCGCCGGGTCCGAGGACGGCGTGCCCCGGCGTCTCCTCCCGGGGGAACTCAGCGCGTCGAACCGGCCAGGTCCGCCTGTGCGCCGGGGGCGGGGCGGAAGTTGCTGTTCGTCAGTTGCTGTTCGTCCGGCAGCCGAGGTTCTGGTAGATGCTGGCGTTCGTCTGCGGGTGGGCGCCGACCCAGTGGTAACGACACGCTCCCTGGAGAACCTGCCCTGGATGCCGCCGGGGAAGTCGATCTCCTTGTTCCACAGGTACGTCGACTCGATGCCGTTCTGCCGCGCGGTGGCGTTCACGTCGATCCCGCGGGGGGCCTGGATCGCGTACACCCAGCAGTCCGCGCCGTGGGTGGCGAAACTCTGCGCCACCCACCGCTCACAACTGGTGCTCAGCTGCGCGGTGTTCTGCCCGCCGCCCCCGGTGATCCACTTTGAGAACGGGGTGAGGTCCGTACCCAGTGGCCGTCGCTGATGGCTCAACGGGAAAGGGCGCTTCCCGCCCGCCACTGGTCCCACGACAGGTTCCAGCCGTTGAGGCCGTTGGACGGATCGACCGTGTCCTCGCCCGAGTTCTTCACCACGACCACGTCGCCGAGCATCGAGCTCTTGTAGAACGCGTAGCCCGCCACGGAGCTGTCGTTCGCGCCCTTGGTGTCCTGGAGCCCGATACAGCCGTGGCTCGCGTTGGTGTGACCGAAGACGGAGGACCCGGCCCAGTAGTTGCCGTGGATGAACGTGCCGGAGGTGGTCAGCCGCTGGGCGTGCGGCACATCCTTGATGTCGTACTCGTCGCCGAGCCCGACGGTGGAGGACTCCATCCGCGTCTCCGTGAAACGCTCGCTGATCACCATGATCCCGGACCAGGTGGTGTGGTCGGCGTCGCCGCCGGTGACGGGGTAGGTCGCGTACGTCGAGCCGTCCCGCCGCACCGTCATCGTCCTGGTGGCGAGGTCGACCGTGCTGATCTGCTCGCGGCCGATGTGGAAGGTGACGTCCTTGGACTGGGTGCCGTAGACGCCGTCCGCGCCCTCGACGTCCTTGAGCCGCAGACCGAGCGTGATCCGCGTGCCCGCGGCCCAGTACGTCTCGGGCCGGAAATCGAGCCGGGTGTCGCTGAACCAGTGGCCGACCACCTCGACCGCCGGCTCGGCGGTCACCGTGATCGCCTTCTCGACGGCGGCGCGGTCCGCGACGGCGTGGGTGAAGTTGACCGATACGGGCATGCCGACGCCGGAGGTCGAGTTCGCCTCGGGGGTGAAGTAGCCCACGAAGGTCTCGCCGGGGGACTTGGTGGAGAAGGTCACGGTCTCGGCGTCGGCTCCCTTCGCCTTGGCCGTGACCGTGTATGTGGTGCCGGAGTACGGGTTCCCGGTGGACGTCCACTTCGTACGGGCGTCGTTGTAGCGGCCGGCGAGCGTGGCGCCGTCGTTGCCGCTGACCTTGACGGAGGCCAGGGTGCCGTGGGTCACGGTGACCTCGACGGGGCTGCTGAAGTCCGCCTTCTTCGTGCCGTCGGCCGGGGTGACGGTGAGGGTGGGCGCCTTCGCCTCGGTGGTCTTCGCGTCGGCCGTGCCGGCCGTGTTCCCTGCCGTGCCTCCGCCCGTGCTCTTCGTGTCCTCAGAGGCGTCCGCAAAACCGCCGCAGCCGGTGAGGACGGTGGCCGGCAGGGCGGCGGCGAGTGCGGCCAGGGCCCCGCGTCGCGACCAGGACTGTCGCCCGGATCCGTTCGATATGTGCGGGACGCCCACGGCACGCCTTTCCTCGTTCAACCACCAGGTGCGCGTGCATCGTGCGCCACCTCCCTGGGTTGAATCTTTGAATCCGAGGGCGCTCACATGAGATTCCTGTGAAGACACTCCGGGAGACGTCTTGAACCACGGTTGTCGGGGCCCCGCCGATTGTGAACAGAGTATGAAACAGCCGACCGGTGCCCTGAGTTTCCGGTGAGATCCCCGGCCGGGTACGACATCCCCAGCAACCCGGTCGGAATAGTTCGGAAAAGCGAAGCAGACGTTCCGTTCAACGGCTCCGCAGCCGATCACCGCCGGAGGTACACGTGATTCCAGCCCGCACACGGCACACCGTCGCCATTGTCGGAGCGGGTGCGGCCGGCACACTGACCGCGATCCAGCTGTGCGAGACGGCGACGCGCCGCCGTACGCCCCTCGACCTCGTGCTCGTCGACCCGGCGCCCGAGGCCGGCCGCGGTACCGCCTACGCCACGTCCGACCCGCGGCATCGGCTCAACGTGCCCGCGGGCGGCATGAGTTGCTATCCCGACGACCCCGGGCACTTCACCCGCTGGCTGTGCCGGCACGGCGAACCGACCGTCACCGGCGCCGACTTCGCCACGCGCTACCGGTTCGGCGCCTATCTGGCCGACACGCTCGGTCAGGCGATCGTCCGTGCGCAGGGGGTGGTGGGCGTGCGGCGGCTGAGGGTGCGGGCGGAGAGCTGTACCGACGCCCCCGACGGCCGGGTGGAGCTTCACCTCGCCGACGGGGGCCGCGTCACGGCCGACAGCGCCGTCCTGGCCACCGGGCCCGCGGGCTCGCCGGGCGACTGGGCACCGCCCGCGCTGCGCGCCTCGGCGAGGTTCGTCGCGGCTCCCTGGGCCCCGGGCGCCCTGGACGGCCCGCGCGCGGACGGTGCCGACGTGCTGCTCGTCGGCACCGGGCTCACCGCCGTCGATCTGGCGCTCACGCTGGACCGGCCCGGGCGCACGGTGCACGCCGTCTCGCGCAGCGGTCTGCTGCCGCAGCCGCACGCGCTCACTCCGGCGGGCACGATGCCCGCACCCGAGGACCTGGGATCCTCCTTGGCGGAGCTGCGGCGGGCCGTCTACCGACACATCAGCCGGGCCGTGCGCACCCACGGCGACTGGCGTCCCGCCCTCGACAGTCTGCGCCCGCACACCGCGAGGCTCTGGCGCAGCCTGACGCCCGACGAGCGCGCCCAGTTCCTGAAGGAGGAGGGCGCCCGGTGGAACACACACCGGCACCGGATGGCACCCGCGACCGCGGAGTCGCTGACCCGGCGACGTACGGCACGGCGATTGCGCGTGTATGCCGGGCGGATCGTGGGTGTGGGTGTGGGTGTGGGTGAGGGTGCAGGTGTGGTCGGGGCCGGGGATGAAGGTGCGGCGGCCCGTTCCGGGCCGGGCGGCGTACCGGCCCACTTCCGTCCGGGCGGCATCCTGACCGTCTCGCTCTCCGGCGGTCGCCGGATACGCGCCGGTTGGGTCGTCGACTGCACCGGCCCGGGGCCCCGCCTCGACGACCCCCTGTGGCGCTCGCTCTTCGGCTCCGGCGCCGCCGTGCCCGGGCCGCTCGGCATGGGGGTCGCCACCGGTGACGGCCGTCTCCTCGACGCGCGGGGCCGTGCCGAGCGCCCGCTGTTCACGCTCGGGGCTCCGCGGCGCGGTGAGCTGTGGGAGACCACCGCCATCCCCGAGATCCGGGTCCAGGCGGCCGCGCTGGCCCAGGAGTTGCTCGCGCCCCTCACCCGGCCGGCCCGGGCCGCCCGCCGACCGCGCCGCCGGCCCGTCGACGCGCACGGGCTCGCCCTGTCCACCCACGCCGAGGCGGCCGCCGCCTACCGCACCGGGCTCGACCGGGTCCTCAAGGTCAGGGCCGCAGCCGAGGACGCCTTCGGGCGCGCGGTGACCCTCGACCCGGGCTTCGCGCTCGGGCACGCCGCCCTCGCCCTGGTCGGCCACGAGTGCGGCGCCGAGGTCGACGTACCCCGCGCCCTCGCCGACGCACAGCGCTCCGCGCGCGAGCGGGCCGACGAGCGGGAGCGGTCCTTCGTCGACGTCGTCACCCGCCGCATCCACGGTGACGACGGCGACGGCGCCCTGCTGCGGCACCTGGAGGCGTACCCCGCCGACGCGCTCGCGCTCGCCACCGCCGTGCCCACCATCGCCTTCTCCGGCATCAACGACCTCGACGACGCCTACGCCCTGCGGCTGGTCGAGCGCACCTCACCGGTGTACGACGGGCACTGGTTCCCCACCTCGCTGCTCGCCTTCCTCCGCCAGGAGGAGGGCCGGTACGGCGAGGCCGGGGAGCTGGCGCACCGCGCGCTGGCCGCCGAGCCCGCCGCCGGACACGCCGTGCACGCGCTCGCCCACGTCCACTACGAGTCCGGCGCGCACGCGACTGGCCGGGACTGGCTCGACGGCTGGATCTCGGGCCAGGGCCGGGGCGCGGTCCACCGGGCCCACTTCTCGTGGCACGTCGCGCTGCACGAACTGGCCCTCGACGACACGGCGGCCGTACGCAAACGGTGGTTCGCGCAGCTGGCGCCGGGGCGCGTGACCGGGGTGCGGGCGCTCGTCGACTCGGGTTCGCTGCTGTGGCGGGCCCGGCTGAGCGGCAGTTGGCGGGGCCGGATACCCGCCGCGGACGTCCTCGGCACCGTCGCCCAGGAGGTCGTCGAGCGGCCCGCGACCGCCTTCACCGCCCTGCACGCGGCGGTCGCCCTGGCCGCCGCCGGTGACCTGGCGGCCCTGCGCCGGCTGCGCGACCACGCCGCCGGGGCGGACGAGGTGCAGCGCGAGATCATCGTCCCGCTCTGCGAGTCCTTCGCCGCTCTCGTCGAGGAGCGCTTCCACGACGCGGCCCGCGGCCTCGACGCGCTCCTGCCCGGCCTCCGCAAGGTGGGCGGCAGCGCGGCGCAGCGGGAGGTCGTCGAGGAGACACTGCTGTACGCCCTCGTGGCAGGAGGCCGGTGCGACGCCGCCCGGCGGCTGCTGGACGCCCGCCTCGACCGCCAGCACGCGCCCAGGGACCGACGCATGCTGGCGGGGCTGCCCGTCTGAACCGCGACCCGCGGTCCGTCTGAGCCGCACCCCGCACCCCGCACCCCGCACCCCCGCGCTCCGCGGTCCGTGCGTGCCGCCCCCCGGCCGTCCGTCCCCGTCGCAGCGCGGGGACGGGCCGTTTCCGTATTCCGGCGACCGTACGGCCCCGCCGCCGTCCTGCAGAGCCTGTCGCGCTTCTAGGTCCGACGGTTCCTACGCCGGGCGGTTCTCCTGTCGGCCGCCCACCACATCGACGAAGACGGGGTTCGCGTAGAACCATGTGTCGACCCACGGGTCACCGTTGCCGGGCACGTGCGGAATCGGGCCATGCGGGTCGACCGAGGCGCCCAGGTAGCCCGTACCGTTGCGGTTGCCGTCGCTGCCGCGCAGCCGGACGTAGAAGGACTCGTCGCCCGCGACCAGCGGGATGCGCAGGGTGTACGTGCCCTTGCGGCCGCTCACGTCCCGCGTGTGGACGACCCTGGTGTCGGGCGCCCGCCAGTCGTCGCGGTCGGCCGCCGGGCCGCGCACCGCGCCCCGGACCACGTCGACGTGGGCCAACTCGGGCAGGATGCCGTGGGGGTTGGGGCGCGACGCGGTCGTCACGGTGACGCTCAGCGTGAGCTTCTCGCCCTTGCGGACGCGCAGCCGGCCGCCCATGGTCACGCCCGGACCGTGGTCGCAGTCCCGCTTCAGGCGGACGTCGAGCCCGTCCAGCAGATGGCCGTGGTCGAGCCAGACCCGGCCCGCGCGCAGGCCCGCCATCACCGCGCGGTAGCCGTAGCGGGTCACGCCCACGTGGGTGCGGCTGAACTGGCCGGGCCAGAAGTCGCCGCCCGGCTGCTGGCTGTCGGTGTTGACCGGGTCGGGGAGGTGCCCGGTGTTGTCGAAGTTCCGCCCGGGTGCCCAGTCGCCGTTCTTCCAGGTGTCGAAGACGACCCGGTGCACATCGGAGTTGGTCGTGATCGTGAACAGCTTGCCCTCGGCGAGCATCGCGTCCCACAGGCCGCCGACGGTCGCCGTCGTCCAGTCGAAGCCGCCGTACAGGACGTAGGCGTCCTCCGGGTAGCCGGGCCAGGAGTTCGCGGACGGCTTGTTGACGTACTCGCCGCGCTGCTGCCCCGAGCCGACCCAGCCGGGTATGCCACCGCCCTGCGCGCCGGGCGCGCCTTCCATGCCGATCATGATCTCGGGGGCCGCGTCGCGCCAGCCCCGCATCTCGTGCGGGGAGTCGATGCCGAGGCGCATCGGGTGGTTGGCGAGGACGAGCACGTCGTCGACGTAGCCGGTGCGGCGCTGTTCGGCGAGCCACTGGATGGCCTTGATGGCGTGGGCCTCGTTGCGGGCCGTGTTCGGGTTCGAGGTGGCGCCGTCCGTGTAGCCGAGCAGCTTCCCGTCGTAGGCGAGCTCGAAGCGCGTGAGCAGATCCACCTCGTGCGGTCCGGGCGCCGCGAAGACCGTGGCGTGCTCGGCGGCCGGGATGTACCACTCAAGGCCCTGGAAGATCAGCTGGCGCGGGTTCTCGGCGCGGGCCTTCAGGATCTCCTGGTGCTCCAGCTTCGCGCCGTAGTCGGCGTGTCCGAAGTTGGAGTGCTCGTTGAAGACCATCCAGTCGAGCCCGTACCGGTCGCCGGCCCGGGCGAGTTGGGAGAAGGTGTACTTCGCGTCGTGGCTGTAGACGGAGTGGATGTGGTGGTCGCCGACGAGGTAGGCGAGCCGCGGATCGTTGCCGCCGTAGCGTCCGGAAGAGGCCGCCGCGGGTGTCGCGAGCGAGCCCACCGCGAAGGCCGCGCCGAACAGGCCCGCGCGGCGCAGCAGCCCGCGCCGCGACATGCCCTGGGGGTCCAGCGCGGCGGGGGAGACGGACGGGTCGGCCCAGGCGGGCAGTTGCTGCTCGGTCATGGTCGTGTGGCTCCCTCGGGTCAGTGGTTCATCAACGACTTGACGGGAAGGGCGCGTTCGGCGATCCGTACGTCGCCGAGCCGGCCGTGCAGAATCTGGTCGGTCTTCCCCGCGTACTGGAAGCCACCGCGCGTCACGAGCGGCCGCGCGGGCAGCGCGACCGCGGTCGCCGCGGCCCGCGGGAAGCCGCCCCAGCGAGGTCAGAGCACGCGCAGCGTCCAGGACCAGCGATGTGTGCCGGTCGGGACGAGGTGGCCGGGTGAGGTGTCGGGACCGCAGGAGGCCGTACCCAGGCCGCGGTGCGCGACGTCGAGGTGCACCACACAGCCGGGCCGCGGCACCAGCTCGTCGTGGTGGGTGGCGGCGGCCAGGTCCGCGGCCCGGTACCGGGTCACGTTCACCTGGCGCGGTTCGTCCAGCTCGACCGCGAAGCCCGTGGCGTCCGGCGCCGAGAGCGTGAACCGGCGTACACCGTGCCGCCCGCCGCTCTCCTGCGGACGCAGATACGGAGTGAACAGCTCGTCCACGGGGCGGGAGTGGTGGCCGACGGGGGCGCCCCCGCTCCGGTCCGGATAGGACTCCCAGGGGCCCTGCCCGTACCACTCGAGGACATCGAGCCCCGCGACGGTCTCGAACACCGAGCCCACGCGTGCCACGTCGTCGAGCCCGGCCGGCAGCTCGGCCGTCTCCTCGACCCGCACCCCGCCCTCGACGCGCGTGAACACCTGCTCGTGCCGCACGGCACCCGCCATGGTCCCGTACTCGGCGACCACCGTGACGCTGCCGGCCGCACGGCGTACATCGACGACCTTGCGTTCGAGCGCGTCGAGTCCCCAGGCCCGCCAGCGCGCCGCCATGCCGCCGATCTCGTCGTTGTCGGTCGGTGCCCGCCACAGCGACAGCACCGGGGCGGCCGTGAGCAGCGGATGGACGAGCAGCCCGTCCTCGTCGACCTGGACGGGAGCGCCCGTCGTCAGCGGCGCGGAAGCCACCGGGGCAGCCGCCCGCAGCCGCACCCGCGGCACACATACCTCCGTGCCCCGCGGCGCCCACGCCTCGTCGTCGGCCGTCGTCACCCGCAGCGTCAGCCAGGCCTCGCCGCCGTCCTCCGGCAGGGCGAACGGCATCGGCACCACGGCCGACTCACCCGCCCGTACGTCGGGCAGCCCGGCGGGCGCGGTCAGCGTGCCGCCCTCCGCGAGCGACAGCTCCCACGAGGCGGCCAGCCACTCCAGGCCCCGGAAGTGCTGGTGGTTGGAGATCCGCAGGTCACCGCCGTCGTACGCGAGCCGCACCGGCGCCGCGATCTCCCGGTGCTCGTACATCACCGGCTTGGGCGTGCGGTCGGGAAAGACGACCCCGTCGGCGATGAACGCGCCGTCGTGGACCGTCTCGCCGAAGTCGCCGCCGTAGGCCCAGCGGTGGCCCTGCGCCGCGACACCGTTGTCATACAGCCCGGCGCCGGCGCGCCCGGCCGGTCTTCCGTCGTTCACGCGTTGCAGAATGCCGTGGTCCCAGAACTCCCAGATGAAACCGCCCTGAAGACCCGGGGTGGACTCGATGGCGGCCCAGTGGTCGGCCAGCGTGCCGTTGCTGTTGCCCATGGCGTGGGAGTACTCGCACTGGATGAGCGGCTTGGTCTGCTCGCCGGACAGCGCGTGGGCGACACAGTCCTCGACCGGCGCGTACATCGGGCAGGCGATGTCGGAGGCGACCGTCGGATCGGCCCAGCCGAGCTTGGCCGCGCCCTCGTACTGGAGCGGGCGGGTCGGGTCGTGGCGGCGGACCCAGCCCGCCGCCGCGTCGTGGTTCGCGCCGTAGTCGGACTCGTTGCCCAGCGACCAGACGATGACCGAGGGGTGGTTCTTGTCGCGCAGCACCATGCGGGAGACGCGGTCCACGAAGGCCGCCGTGTAGCGCGGGTCGTCGGCGATCTCGTGGGCGTGGTCGTGCGACTCGATGTCCGCCTCGTCGACGACGTAGAAGCCCAGCTCGTCGGCGAGGTCGAGCAGAGCCGGGTCGTTGGGGTAGTGCGCGGTGCGGATCGCGTTGAAGCCGAACCGCTTGAGCGTGACGAGGTCGGCGCGCATGTCGTCGTACGACACCGTCCGGCCCGTCAGCGGATGGAAGTCGTGCCGGTTGACGCCCCGGATGTAGACCCGCTCGCCGTTCACCAGGAGGTCCCGGCCGCGGATCTCGACCTGGCGGAAGCCGACGCGCGGGTGCGCGGTGTCGGCGACCGAGCCGTCGGCGCGGTGCAGGCGCACCGTCAGCTCGTACAGCTCGGGCGTCTCGGCGGTCCAGGGGCGCACCTCGCGCACGAGCGCGGTGAGGCGGGCCTCGCCGAGGAAGTCGGAGACCCGCTCGTCCTGCGCGTTCAGCCGGTCGAACTCGGCGTCCTGGGCGAGGAGGTGGCCCGCCAGCTCCCCGGTGACGTACCAGCCCCCGGGGAGCCGGCCCATGGCGTGCCGCACCCGGCAGTCGACCCGCAGCCCGCCGTCCGGGCGCGCCCGCACGGTCACGTCCGCGAGATGCAGTGGATCGGTCGCGTACAGCAGCACCGACCGGGTGATCCCGCCGTGCCACCAGTGGTCCTGGTCCTCGAGGTGCGAGGCGTCCGACCACTTCACCACGGTGAGCCGTACGGTGGCCCGCTCCCCGGGACGTACGACGTCCGAGAGATCGAACTCGGCCGCGAGGTGCGAGTCCTTGGAGATGCCCGTCGGCCGCCCGTTCACGTGGACGAGCAGCACGCTCTCCGCGGCGCCCACCCGGAGCACGACCCGGCGTCCGGCCCACTCGGCCGGGACGTCCACCTCGCGCTCGTACACGCCCGTCGGGTTCGCGGCGGGCGAGGCGGGCGGGAACTCTCCCCAGGGCATCGTGACGTTGGTGTACTGCGGCAGGTCGTCGGTGCCCTGCACGGTCCAGGCGCCGGGGACATGCTGTGACGACCACGCTTCGGTCACGGGTGAGCCGGGCGTGGGCAGCAGCTGGAAGCGCCACTCGCCGTCCAGCGGGAGCGCCCCGGTGCGGCGGTCGACGGCGTTCATCGGCAGCCGCCCCCAGGAGGTCACCTCGGGTGACTCCCAGGGGCGGAGCGCGATCAGCGGATCGCGGGACATCAGCGAATGGCTCCCTTGCCGAGGTCGGCGATGATCTGCCTGGCGCCGATCGCGAACACGATCAGCAGCGGAACGAGGGCGAGCAGCGCGCCGGTCATGACCATCCCGTAGTCGGTCGTGCCGTGCACCCCGTTGAGCTGGGACAGGGCGACCTGGAGGGTCACGTTGTCCGGGTTGGTGAGGGCGATCAGCGGCCAGGCGTAGTCGTTCCACTGGCCCATGAAGGTGAAGATGCCGAGGAACGCCAGACCCGGGCGGACCACGGGGAGCGCCACGTGCCAGTACTGGCGCAGGAAGCCGGCGCCGTCGAGCTTCGAGGCGTCGAGCAGTTCGTCGTGGATGGCGCTCTGCATGTACTGGCGCATCCAGAAGATGCCGAACGCGTTGGCCGCCGCCGGGACGACCAGCGCGGTCATCGAGCCGATCCAGCCCAGCTTCGCCATGATCACGAACTGGGGGATGGCCTGGAGCTGCGCCGGCACCATGAAGATCGCCATCATCAGCGCGAACAGCACCCGGCGGCCCGGGAAGTGGAACTTGGCGAAGACGAAGGCCGCCAGTGAGTCGAGGAACAGGACCAGGACGGTCACCGAGCCGGCCACGAGCAGCGAGTTGGCCATCGACCCGAAGAAGTCGACGTTGTCGAAGAGATGCCGGACGTTCTCGAGGAAGTGCGAGCCGGGCAGCAGCTTCGGCGGGTAGGAGAAGATCTCGGTCGACGAGTGCGTCGACATGATCACGGCCCAGTAGAACGGGAAGACCGAGAGCAGCAGGCCGATGACGAGGACCAGATGGAGCGCGATGCCCCGCTGCCGTGAACCCTTGATGGATGCCATGGTGGCGGCCTCCTATTCTTCGCCCCGGCGCTGCACCAGGCGCCAGTTGATGATCGAGAAGAGGACGACGACGAGGAAGATGCCCCAGGCCACCGCGGCGCCGTAGCCGAAGTCGTTGTTGTCGAAGGTCTGCTGGAAGAAGTAGAGGACCATGGTCTGGCCCGCGTGGCCCGGGCCGCCCGCGAACGACGAGTTGTTGTCCGTGGTCTGCAACAGCACCTGCGGTTCGGAGAAGCTCTGGAGTCCGGTGACGGTCGAGATGACCAGCACGAAGAGCAGCACCGGACGCAGCAGCGGCAGCGTGATGCGGAAGAACGTCTGCAGGGGCCCGGCGCCGTCCATCCGCGCCGCCTCGTACAGCTCGCCCGGGATCGTCTGGAGACCGGCGAGGAAGATGATCGCGTTGTAGCCGGTCCACTGCCAGGTCATGAGGGTCGCGATGGCGACCTTGATGCCCCAGGGAGTGTTCAGCCATGCCACCTGGTCAAGTCCGACCGCCTGCAACACGGCGTTCATCAGGCCGAAGTTGGTGGAGAAGACCGAGCCGAAGATGATCGCGACGGCCACGATCGAGGTGACGTTCGGCAGGAAGAAGGCGAAGCGGTAGACGTTCTTGAAGCGGACCGCGGAGTTGAGCAGCACCGCCGTGACCATCGCCAGGAGGATCATCGGGATGGTGGCCAGCGCCCAGATGACGATCGTGTTCCCGATCGAGGTCCAGAACTGGCTGTCCGACAGCAGATAGCGGTACTGCGAGAGCCCCGCGAACTCCATCGAGCCGAGCCCGTCCCAGCGGTGGAACGACAGGTAGAGCGAGAAGCCGACCGGTATCAGACCGAAGGCGAGGAAGAGCAGATAGAAGGGGGAGATCGCGGCGTACAGCCGCCAGTGGCTCAGGACGCCCTTCCCGGAGCGGGCGGTTGGGGTGGCGGACACGACCGCCGGGGAGGTCTCGACCACGGGTGCGGTAGCCATGTCAGTAGCTCACCCCCAGATGGTCGGCGATGCGCCGGCACTTGCTCATGGCGTCCTTCCAGGCCTTCTCCGGGTCCTTGCCGAGGACGGAGAAGTTCCGCAGCTCGTCGTCGATCGGGGTCTTGAGCGCGATGTCGTACGGGCTGTTGAAGGCGACCGGGATCTTCTCCGCCGCCGGGCCGAAGACGTCCATGGTGATCTGGCCGCCGAAGAACGCGTCGGGTTCGCGCAGCTTCTTCATGCCGTACGACGCCGGAGTGGACGGGAAGAGCACCGAGTCGACGAATCCCTGGGCCTGGTTGCCCGCGTCGAGCATCCAGGTGATCATCTCGAAGGCCTTCTCCGGCTCCCGGCACGCCTTGGTGATCGCCAGGAACGAGCCGCCGATGTTCGAAGGGCCGCCCGGACAGCTCGCCACCCGCCACTTGCCCTTGGTCTTCGGCGTGTTGAGCTTGATGTCGCCGGCCGCCCAGGAGGCGTTCAGTTGGCTGGGCAGCAGGCCCCGCTCGGTGGCCGAGATGTTGTCCGGCGTCCCGTTGATGATCTTCGAGACCAGGCCTCGGCGGGTGGCCTCGACAGCCCGGTCCCAGGCGGTGCGCACATGCTCCTGGTCGCCGATGAAGTGCCGGTCCCTGTCGACGAACCGCTTGGTCGTCTGGTTGACCGACATGCCGTAGATGCTGAGGGCGTCCGTGAGGATGAACGCACCCGGGACGCGCTTCTTGAGCCGCTCACCGGCCGCGAGGAACTTCTCCCAGGTGTCCAGCTCCTTGGAGACGTCCGCCGGCTCGTACGGCAGTCCCGCCTTCTCGAAGACGGCCGGCTGGTAGTAGTGCGCGACCGGACCGCAGTCGATGGGGAAGCCCACCATCGAGCCGTCCTCGGCGATGCCCTCGTCCCACTTCCAGGGCAGATACCGGTCCTTGAGCCTGTCGGCGCCGAGCGCGCGCAGGTCCACGAACTGGTCGGAGTTCGGCAGGTACGAGGCCATGTCCTCGCCCTTGAGCCCGACGATGTCCGGGATGTGGGCGCGCCCGGTCATCGTGGTCATCAGCTTCGAGCGGTAGTAGCCGCCGATCTGGATGGCCTGTAGGTTCACCGCGCTGTCGTAGCGGGCCTTGGCGTCCTGGACGACTTTGGGGCTCAGCCCGCCGCTCCAGTACCACAGCACCATGTTCCGGCCGGTGGAACCGGTCGGGACGGCACAGCCGGTCGCCAGGCCGCCGAGCGCGGTGGCGGCCGTACCGGCCAGGCCCGCGCGCAGCAGGCCTCTTCGTGAGAGCCGCACTGCTCCCACCGCCTTTCGGATCTTTTCGGTCTTCGCGTACGAGGAGTCATGCGTGGGGTCATACGGGGTGTCACACGTGGGGTCATCGGGAGGTGCTCGGGCGACGCGTGGCATCGGGGGGAGTCACGGGCGCGTGCCGGACGGGCGGCCCCGGGTCCGCTGGGATCCGGTCGGCCAGGAAGCCGTACGCGCGCCGCAGTCCGGGGTCTTCGAGCGAGTGCCACCAGCGGTGGACGCCGTACCAGCCGGGCGCGGCCAGCGCACCGCCGTGCCGCTGTACCGAGAGTCCGGCGGCGAGGACCGCGAAGCGCAGCCGCTCCGCCAGGGGCCAGCCGCCGAGCGAGGCCGCGACGAAGCTCGCGCCGAAGACGTCCCCGGCGCCCGTCGGGTCCAGGACATCGATGTCGAGGGCGGGTACCTCGGCGTACTCGCCCGTCGTCTGGTCCACCGCGACCGCGCCGTCCCCGCCGCGCGTGACCACGGCGACCGGCACCAGGTCGGTGAGCGTGCCGAGCGCGGCCATCGCGCTGTCGGTGCGGGTGTACGCCATCGCCTCGGCCTCGTTGGGGAGGAAGGCGTGGCACAGGGAGAGCTGGTCGAGGAGGTCGCGGGACCACTGCTGGGTGGGATCCCAGCCGACGTCCGCGTAGATCCGGGTGCCGTTCGCGGCGGCCTTTGCGAGCCAGGCGTGCGGCTCGGCCTCGATGTGCACGAGGGCGGTGCGCGCCTCGGGCGGGTCGCCCATCAGCGCGTCCTGCGAGTACGGAGGGTCCTGGCCGTGGGTGACCAGCGCGCGGTCGTGGCCGTACGCGAGGGAGACGGTGACCGGGGTGTGCCAGCCGTCCGCGGTACGGGAGAGCGAGAGGTCGATGCCCTCCTGGCCGGCGAGCACACCCCGGCAGTACGCGCCGTAGTGGTCGTCGCCGAAGACCGTGGCCAGCGAGGTGCGCAGGCCGAAACGGGAGGCGGCCACGGCCAGGTTGGCGATACCGCCGGGGCTCACGCCCATGCCCTCGGTCCAGATCTCCTCACCGGGTGTCGGCGGCTTGCCCAGCCCGGTGAGGACGAGGTCGTAGAAGAGCAGCCCGGTCAGCAGGACATCGGGCCGTTCGTCGCCCACGGGCGCATCCTCTCGTCAAAAGTCTGCAAGCGGTGCACAGGATCGTGCGCGTCTCTCGAGAATTTGGCAAGAGTCGAGCAGAACTGAGCATAGAAATGATCGAAGATGACGAGTACTGTTCATCGCGTGCTGGCAGAGCGACGACATCAACTCATCCTGCGGGCCCTGCGCTCCGGCGGCCCCGCGGCCGTGACCGACCTTTCGGAGCAGCTGGGCGTGAGCCCCGCCACCGTCCGGCGTGACCTGCTCAGACTCGAGGAGGAGGGCCTGCTCACCCGGGTGCACGGCGGCGCCGTGGTGGAGGAGGGCGACCAGCCCTTCGCCGAGGTCGCCGAGATGCGGGTGGCCGAGAAGGACGCCATAGCCGTGCACGCCGCGGCCATGGTCGCCGACGGTCAGTCGGTGCTGCTCGACATCGGCACCACCGCCTACCGGCTGGCCCGGCAGCTGCACGGCCGCCGGCTCACCGTGATCACCAGCAACCTGGTGGTCTACGAGGAGCTCGCGGACGACGAGGGCATCGAGCTGGTGCTGCTCGGCGGCATGGTCCGCCGCGAGTACCGCTCCCTGGTGGGCTTCCTCACCGAGGACAATCTGCGTCAGCTGCACGCCGACTGGCTCTTCCTCGGCACCAGTGGAGTGCGGCCCGGCGGGCAGGTGATGGACACGACGGTCGTCGAGGTGCCGGTCAAGCGGGCCATGATCCGGGCGGGTGAGCGGGTCGTCCTGCTCGCCGACTCGGCGAAGTTCCCCGGCACGGGGATGGCCAGGGTCTGCGGGCCCGAGGACCTGGACGCGGTGGTGACGGACGGGCCGGTGGACGCGGCGACGCGGTCCTCCCTGGAGGAAGCGGGCGTCGAGGTGATCGTGGCAGGAAAGGTGCAAGCGTGAAGCTGACGATTCTGGGCGGTGGCGGGTTCCGGGTGCCGCTCGTGTACGGGGCGCTCCTCGGGGACCGCGCCGAGGGCCGCGTCACCCGGGTCGTGCTGCACGACCTGGACGCGGGGCGGCTCACGGCCGTGGCCCGCGTGCTCGCCGAACAGGCCGCCGGGGATCCGGACGCGCCCGAGGTGAGCTTCACCACCGACCTGGACGAGGCCCTGCGCGGCGCCGACTTCGTCTTCTCCGCGATCCGCGTCGGGGGACTGGAGGGGCGCGCCGACGACGAGCGGGTGGCGCTGGCGGAGGGTGTGCTGGGCCAGGAGACGGTCGGCGCGGGCGGCATCGCGTACGGACTGCGCACGGTCCCGGTCGCCGTCGACATCGCGCGGCGCGTGGCCCGGCTCGCCCCCGACGCCTGGGTCATCAACTTCACCAACCCGGCGGGCCTGGTCACCGAGGCCATGTCACGCCACCTCGGCGACCGTGTCATCGGCATCTGCGACTCGCCGGTCGGCCTCGGCCGGCGCATCGCCCGCGTGCTCGGCGCCGACCCGCGCGAGGCCTTCATCGACTACGTCGGCCTCAACCACCTCGGCTGGGTACGCGGTCTGCGCGTCGCGGGCCGCGACGAACTCCCGCGCCTGCTCGCCGACCCCGGACTGCTCGGCTCCTTCGAGGAGGGCAAGCTCTTCGGCCCCGACTGGCTCCGGTCGCTGGGCGCGATCCCTAACGAGTACCTGCACTACTACTACTTCAACCGGGAAGCCGTACGCGCCTACAGCGAGGCCGAGAAGACCCGGGGCGCCTTCCTGCGCGACCAGCAGGCGCGGTTCTACGAGGAGATGAAGCGGGCGGACTCCTCCGCCCTGTCGGCCTGGGACCGCACCCGTGCCGAGCGCGAGGCCACGTACATGGCCGAGAACCGCGACGCGGCGGGCGCCGGCGAGCGCGACGCCGACGACCTCTCCGGCGGCTACGAGAAGGTGGCCCTCGCCCTGATGCGGGCCATCGCCCGGGACGAGCGCACGACGCTGATCCTCAACGTCCGCAATCGCGGCGCGCTCACGGTCCTCGACGCCGAGGCCGTCATCGAAGTCCCGTGCCTCGTCGACGCCAATGGCGCGCACCCGGTCGCCGTCGACCCGCTCCCCGGCCACGCCACGGGCCTGGTGTGCGCGGTGAAGGCGGTCGAGCGCGAGGTGCTGTCCGCGGCCGAGTCCGGCTCCCGTGCGACGGCCGTGAAGGCCTTCGCGCTGCACCCCCTCGTGGACTCCGTGAACGTGGCCCGCAGGCTGGTCGACGGATACACCTCGGTCCACCCAGGTCTGACGTACCTTAAGTAAGCGCTTTCCATCTTTCTGGATCTTCCTGCTTCCCGGATATTCCTGGATCTTCCTGGAGACTTTCATGCACGACGAACGCCGCCGGATCGAGGAGCGCGTAGAGCGCATCCACAACCAGCGCATCAAGCCCGCGGTCTACGCGGCCGCCGTCCCCTTCGCCGTCGAGGCCTGGCAGGCGCCGGGCGAGCCCGTTCCCTTCGAGGAGGCCGCGGCCGCCTCGTACGCGCCGTTCGCCATGGACACCCCGTGGGGGCCGCCCTGGGGCACCACCTGGTTCCGGATGCGCGGCCGGGTGCCCGCCGAATGGGCCGGGCGGCGCGTCGAGGCGGTCATCGACCTCGGCTTCACCGGCGACTGGCCCGGCAACCAGGCCGAGGCGCTGGTCCACCGCACCGACGGCACCCCGCTCAAGGCGGTCAACCCGCTCAACCAGTACGTGCCGATCGGCAACCCGGCCACGGGCGGCGAGGAGATCGACTACCTGGTCGAGGCGGCCTCCAACCCCGACATCCTCGCAGGCGACTTCGCGCGCCCGACCCCGCTCGGCGACGTCCTCACCGCGGGCGACAAGCCGCTCTACACCTTCCGCCGCGCCGACCTCGCCATCCTCGACGAGGAGGTCTGGCACCTCGATCTGGACGTCCAGGTGCTGCGCGAGCTGATGCTGGAGCTGGGCGAGCACGACCCGCGCCGGCACGAGATCATGCACACCCTGGACCGGGCCCTGGACGCGCTGGACCTGGACGACATCTCCGGCAGCGCGACGGCCGTCCGCGAGGTCCTGGCCCCGGCCCTCGCGAGGCCCGCGCACGCCAGCGCCCACACCCTCTCCGGCGTCGGCCACGCGCACATCGACTCCGCCTGGCTGTGGCCGATCCGCGAGACCAAGCGGAAGACGTCCCGCACCTTCTCCAACGTCACCTCGCTCGCCGACGAGTACGACGACTTCATCTTCGCCTGCTCGCAGGCCCAGCAGTACGAGTGGGTGCGCGACAACTACCCGCACGTGTGGGCCCGCATCCAGGAGTCGGTGAAGAAGGGCCAGTGGGCGCCGGTCGGCGGCATGTGGGTCGAGGCCGACGGCAACCTGCCCGGCGGCGAGGCGCTGGCCCGCCAGCTGATCCACGGCAAACGGTTCTTCATCGAGCACTTCGGCGTCGAGACCAAGGGCGTGTGGCTGCCGGACTCCTTCGGCTACAACGCCTCCTACCCGCAGCTCGCCAAGCTCGCCGGCAACGAGTGGTTCCTGACCCAGAAGCTCTCCTGGAACCAGACCAACAAGCTGCCCCACCACACCTTCTGGTGGGAGGGCATCGACGGCACCCGCATCTTCACGCACTTCCCGCCGATCGACACCTACAACGCCCGCTTCAGCGGCGAGGAGATGTCCCGCACGGTCCGCAACTACGCGGACAAGGGCCGCGGTACGCGCTCCCTGGCACCGTTCGGCTGGGGCGACGGCGGTGGCGGCCCCACCCGCGAGATCATGGAACGGGCGCGCAGGCTGGCGGACCTGGAGGGCTCGCCGAAGGTCGTCGTCGAACATCCCGACGCGTTCTTCAAGGCCGCCCGCGAGGAGTACCCGGACGCCCCGGTCTGGGTCGGCGAGCTCTACCTGGAGCTGCACCGCGCCACCTACACCTCCCAGGCCCGCACCAAGCAGGGCAACCGCCGCAGCGAACACAAGCTGCGCGAGGCCGAGTTGTGGGCGACGACGGCCGCCCTGCACGCGCCGGGCTACGCCTACCCGTACGAGAAGCTGGACCGCCTGTGGAAGACGGTCCTGCTCCACCAGTTCCACGACATCCTGCCGGGCTCGTCGATCGCCTGGGTGCACCGGGAGGCCGAGGCCGAATACGCCCGGGTGGCCACGGAACTGGAGGAGCTGACGGCCGAGGCGGTGGCCGCGCTCGGCGGCGGCGGTCCGCGCGTCTTCAACACGAGCCCCCGCGACCGCGCCGAGGTGGTCCGTACGTCCACCGGGGCCCCGGCGTACGTGGAGGTACCGGCGGGCGGCAGCGCTCCCCTCGACGGCGCCGCACCCCCGCGGCCGGTGACGGTCACCGGCCGCGTCCTCGACAACGGCCTGGTCCGCGTCGAGGTCGCCGAGGACGGAACCCTCGCCTCCGTAAGGGATCTGACGGCGGACCGCGAAGTCCTCGCCGACCAGGGCAACCTGCTCCGGCTGCACACCGACCTCCCGAACTACTGGGACGCCTGGGACATCGACAAGCACTACAAGAACCGCTACACGGACCTGCTGGACGCCGACTCCGTCACGGTCGTCGAACAGGACCCGCTGATCGGCGCGATCCGGGTGGAGCGCTCCTTCGGCAAGGGTTCGAAGATCACCCAGACGATCACCGTACGGGCCGGCAGCCGCCGCATCGACGTCGAGACGGAGATCGACTGGCACGAGGCCGAGAAGATCCTCAAGGCCGCGTTCCCGGTGGACCTGCGCGCCCCGCACTCGTCCGCCGAGATCCAGTTCGGCCACGTCCAGCGCCCCACCCACACCAATACCAGCTGGGAGGCGGCCCGCTTCGAGGTCTACGGCCATCGCTGGGTGCACATCGGCGAACCCGGCTACGGCGTCGCCGTGATCAACGACTCCACCTACGGCCACGACGTCTCCCGCACGGTCCGCGAGGACGGCGGCACGACCACCACGGTCCGCCTCAGCCTGGTCCGCGCCCCGCGCGTGCCGGACCCCGAGGCCGACCAGGGCCGGCACCGCTTCACCTACGCGCTGCTGCCCGGCGCGAGCATCGAGGACGCGGTCGCGGAGGGCTACGCCCTCAACCTGCCGCTGCGGGTCGCGGACGCCCAGGGAGCGCCGGAGCCGGTCGTGTCCGTCGACGGCGCCGGCCTCACCGTCGAAGCGGTCAAGCTCGCCGACGACGCCTCGGGCGATGTCGTCGTGCGCCTCTACGAGTCGGGCGGCGGCCGGTCCCGGGGCACCCTGCGCACCGGCTTCCCGCTCGCGGGCGTCCACGTCACCGACCTGCTGGAGCGACCGCTCGCCGAGGGGGCCGGCGACGCGGTCGTCGACGGTGACGGCGCGGTCGCCGTGGAACTGCGGCCCTTCCAGGTACTGACGCTCCGTCTGAAGCGCGCCGCGACCGCCCAGTAGGGCGCCTCTCGCGGCGGGCGGGCACGGGCATCCCCGTGCCCGCCCGCCGCCCGCCACCGCCCTCTGTCGCCCCCGAAGTGACCCCGTACTGCCGAGGAGTTCAGCCGTGTCCATGCAGCCGTGGTTCACCGACGCCAAGTTGGGGATCTTCGTCCACTGGGGCGTCTACGCCGTCGACGGCGTCCAGGAATCGTGGTCGTTCTACGACGACATCGTGCCGCACGACCAGTACATGTCCCAGTTCGACCGCTTCACCGCCGCCCGCTACGACCCGCGCGACTGGGCGGCGCTGTTCGCCCGTGCCGGCGCCAGGTACGCGGTCCTGACCAGCCGCCACCACGACGGCGTCGCCCTGTGGGACACCGCCCACGGCAACCTGAACGTCGGCCGGGACCTGATATCCGGCTACGCCGACGCACTGCGCGAGCGGGGCCTCAAGGTCGGCCTCTACTACTCGCACTCGGACTGGAACCACCCCGACTACGCCTCCACGCGCAAGCCGGGACGCCCGCCGGAGCTGGCGGACAACCGCTACTCCGAGGTCGCCGCCGAGTACGAGGACCTGGCCGCCTGGGAGCGGTTCATCGCCTACCGAGACGGCCAGATCCGCGAACTCACCAGCCGCTACAAGCCCGACCTCATGTGGTTCGACGGCGAGTGGGACCGCAGTGAGGAGCAGTGGCGCATCCCCGAACTCGCCGCGCTCATCCGCTCCGAGGTGCCGGACGTCGTCTTCAACGCCCGCATGCTCAGCGAGGGCGACTACGCGACCCCCGAGCAGGGCGCTCCCGTCGTGCCGCCCCAGGGCCCCTGGGAGCTGTGCCTGACGATCAACGACTCCTGGGGCTTCCAGCACCACGACCACAACCACAAATCGGTCACCCAGCTGATCCGCTACTTCACCGAGACGATCGGCGGCGGCGGCAATCTGCTCCTCGACGTCGGTCCGAAGGAGGACGGCACCATCCCGGCCGAACAGGTCGAGCGCCTCGAGGGCCTCGGCGACTGGATCGCCAAGCACGCGGAGGCCGTCTACGGGACCGTGCGCGGACTGCCCGCGGGCCACCACTACGGGCCGAGCACCCTCTCGGCGGACCGCCGCACGCTGTATCTGACCCTCTTCGACGCACCGCGCGCCGAGATCGGCGTACGCGGCATGGCGGGCACGGTGCGCCGGGTCACGGTGCTCGGCAGCGGGACCGAGCTGGCCCACCGGGTCATCGGCGGGCTGCACGAGGCACCGGGCGTGCTCTGGATCGAACCGCCGGCCGCGGCCGACCTCGACCCGCACGCCACGGTGCTGGCCGTCGAACTGGACGGCGAGCTGGAGCTGTACCGCGGGCCGGGCCGCTTCTGACGAACGCGTGGGGGTGCCCCCGTCGGGGCACCCCCACGCTGAGACTCAGCCGGTGAAACCGGCCGTGATCGAGGTGAACTGCCAGGTGTTCTGGCTGATGCCGGAGCAGTTGCTCACCACGCCCCCGCCGGGGCACGGCCGGTCGCGGTTGACCGACCAGAAGGCGAGGCGGGCGATGTGGTGCGAGTTGGCCCAGTCGCGGATCTGGGTCCAGGTCGCCGGCGACGTGTTCTCCTGCTGGTCGGACAGGCCGTTCATGCCGGAGATGCCGATGTGGGAGTACGCGGTGGCGTCGTCCCAGCCGAACGTCGACTTGAGCTTGGCCTTCAGACCGTCGGTCGCGTTCACCGTGTTGCCGTACATGTCGGAGCCGCCGCCGAAGTCGAACGGCATTATCGTGAAGACGTCGATGCCGGCGTTCAGGGCCTGGGCCTGCTCGATGAGGCGGTTGCCCCAGTAGGTGGGGCCGGTCGTCGTGGTGCCGAAGGTGACGATCGTGCGCAGGCCCGGATTGTTGGCCTTGACCGTCTTCAGCGCGGTCAGGATGCGGTCCTGGACGGTGGCGTTCTCGAACTCGTCCGTGTTCTCGATGTCCATGTCGATCGCCTTGAGGCCATAGGCGTCGATCACCTTCTGCAGCGCCCCGGCCAGCGCGCTCGCCGAGGAGCAGTTGGCGCCGAGCTTGCTGCCCGACCAGCCGCCGAACGACGGGACGACGTCACCGCCCGCGGAGCGGACCGAGTTGATGACACTCTGGTCGTTGCCGCCGGTCAGCGGCCGGCTGCCGTCCCAGGCGGGGTTGCAGCCGCCGGAGTCCAGCATGAACGCCATCGTGTACCACTTGATGCCGGTCGAGCTCATCACCGAGGTCGCGCTCGGCGGATCGCCCCAGCCGAGGTAGAGATAGGGCGCGGCCTGCTTGAAGCCGGTGCCGCCGCCGCTGCCCGCGTCCGTCGTGACGGACACGGAGTTGGAGGCCGCCGAGGTGTTCCCGGCCGCGTCCCGCGCCTTCACAGTGAACGTGTACGCCGTGCTCGGCGACAGCCCGCTGACCGTGGCGGTCGTACCGGAGACGCTCAGCACCTGGTTGGAGCCGCTGTAGACGTCGTACGTCGTGACGCCCACGTTGTCCGTCGAGGCGTTCCACGCCAGGGTCGCGCTCGACGAGGTCTTGCCGGTGGAGCGGAGGCTGCCCGGAGCCGTCGGCGCCTGGGTGTCCGAGCCGCCTCCGCCCGGACCGTCCAGGCTGATGTCGTCGGCGTAGTAGGTGCCCTGCGCGTACCAGCCGTGGACATAGATCTTGGCGCTGGTCTGCGAGGCGCCGGTGGTGAAGGAGACCGACAGCCGGCTGTACGCCGACGTGGACGTCGTCCAGGTCGAGGCGCCGCCGTCCACGCCGAGGTACACATAGCTGCCGCGCACCCAGCCCGACAGGCTGTACGTCGTGTTCGGCTGCACCGGGACGGTCTGGCTGCACTGTGCGGTGTCACTCGAACTCACGGCTCCCGCAAGGGACTTGGAGCCGCCGTGCACGGGACTGGAGACGACCGACCCCAGATTTCCCGTGCAGGACCAGGGGGACAGGCTGCCCGACTCGAAGCCGGGATTGGACAGGATGTTGGCCGCCTGGGCCGTGCCGGGGAGGGCGACCGCCCCGGCCAGAGCCAGGGCGGCGGAGCCCAGCAGGGCGAGGAGGGAACGTCTGGAGCGTCTGAACATCGTGATGCGCACGCGATCTCCCTGAAGGTGATGGGGGTGCGGGAGTGCCGAAGAGTGCGCAACCAAGTTGGTATGGACCAATCACGGTGTCAAGATGCTGCGCCATGATTGGTCCAGACCGGTAAGGCGATGTTCTAGGCCGGCGCGGTGGCGGGTGCCCCCGCTTCCGCCGGCGGTGCGGAGACAGGCTTCGCGGCCGGTGCGGGCACGGCCGGCAGCACGGTCTCCGGCTCCTCCGTGCGCTGCTGGGGGAGCGAGACCGCCCGCAGCGGGCGCGGTCCCGACACGACCGTGTAGTCCGTGCCCAGGAACGGCGGAGCCACCTCGCCCGGGTCCTCGCCCAGCGCCAACTGCACTGCCGCCCAAGGGGCGTTGAGACCGCACAGCGAGAGCTGGTGCAGGCCGCCGGCCGGGCGCGTGTTGACGTCCATCAGGACCGGCTTGTCGCCGAACATCCGGAACTGGATGTTGGAGAGGTAGTGCAGCCCGAAGCCCTCCGCGAGCCGGGTGGCGGGATCGATCCACTGCTCGTGGAGCGTGAAGCCCCGGCGGCGGCCGTTCTTCGTGCGGCCCACCGCCATCCGGATCCGGTTGTCGGGCCCGGTGAGGCAGTCCACGGACACCTCCGGCTGCCCGAGGTGCGGCATGACCAGCCAGTCCACCGGCTCATCGGCGTCGCGCACGGCCTGGATGACCAGGTCCAGCTGCACATAGGGGCCGGGGAAGCCGTTGAGGTGTGCGAGCGAGAAGGGGGTGCGCGTGATGATGCGGAAACCCACGCCGCCCGCGCCGGCCGCCGGCTTGAAGCACGCCTTGTATCCGCCCGCCTCCAACTCCTCGACAGCGGACAGGAGTTCGTCCTCGGTCCGCACCCGCCGCCACGGCGGCACCGGAATGCCGATCGCCTGCACCGCCTCGTACGCCGTCGCCTTGTCCTGGAAGACGGCCACGGCCTCGGCGGGCGGCGCCAGCAGGGCCGTACCGGCCGCGGCGAAGTCCGCGCGATGCGCGACGACCGCGTCCTGGTGCAGACGCGGCACGAACACGTCGATGCCGCGGCGCGCGCACTGGTCGAGGGCGTACTCGACGTAGCCCGCCGGGGACAGGCCCTCGGGTTCCATGGCGGAGGTGTCCGCCGCGGCCAGGACGGGTGAGTCGGCGTCAGCGTGCGTGGCATGGATCTCGACCGCCCGGTCGTGCGGATTTCGCCGCAGCTGATCCATGAAGAACACGTTCTCCGCGTACGTGCGGTTGAGCCAGACGCGTACGCGAGAGCCCATGCAAGCCACCTTTCACGGTTTGCGGGCACGGCGAAGCAGGCCGGGCCCGGCCAGGGGAGTAGGGAGGTACACCAAACCGCCGTACGCAAGAGAGCGTCGGAGACGGATGTATGTTGGGGCGATCATAGGCCCTCCGGGACCCCCTCACTGCTACACGCGTGTTACGGATTCACGGCAGCCGTGCTCGAGTGATCCGAGCGCTCGTGGTGACGTGCCCCGGCGTGCCCTTGTCCGGGCGCGCGCGGATGTGTTCTTGTGTTTCACGTCCGGGTTGATGAAGATCGGTTCTGGTAGATCGTTTCTCGGGGAACCGGTTCATGAAGGGGGCGAGCGTGGAGTCGACGGCCGGTCGTGGACAGCTGCTCGCCATCAGCGATCTGCACATCGGATACGCGGAGAACCGCGCCCTCGTCGAGAAGATGCGCCCCGAGTCGGACGACGACTGGCTGCTGGTCGCCGGTGATGTCGCGGAGACCGTGGCCGACATCCGCTGGGCCCTCGAAACGCTGGCCGGACGCTTCCGCAAGGTGATCTGGGCACCCGGCAACCACGAGCTGTGGACCCACCCCAAGGACACCGTCACCCTGCGCGGCCTCGCCCGCTACGAGCACCTCGTCGACCTGTGCCGTGAGCTGGGTGTGACGACGCCCGAGGACCCGTACCCCGTCTGGGAGGGGCCGGGCGGCCCGGTGGCCGTCGCACCACTGTTCCTGCTCTACGACTACTCCTTCCTGCCGGCGGGCTGCGACACCAAGGAGCAGGGGCTGGAGTACGCCCACGGGACCGGGGTCGTCTGCACCGACGAGTTCATGCTGCACCCCGACCCCTACCCGACCCGCGACGCCTGGTGCCGGGCCCGGATCGCCGAGACCGAGCGCAGGCTGGCGCAGCTGCCCCCCGAGCTGTCCACCGTGCTGGTCAACCACTACCCGCTGGACCGGCACCCCACGGAGGTCCTGCACTACCCGGAGTTCGCCATGTGGTGCGGCACCCGGCTGACCGCCGACTGGCACCGCAGATTCCGGGCCGAGGTGATGGTCTACGGCCATCTCCACATTCCGCGGACCACCCACCACGAGGGCGTCCGCTTCGAAGAGGTGTCCGTGGGCTACCCCCGCGAATGGCGCAGGCGGCAGACACCGCCGGGCACGCTGCGCCGCATTCTGCCGATGGAGGTCGAAGCCCGGTGATCGAGGAGCTGCTCCCGGCGGCGGTCGTGGCCGTGGAGGCCCACGGTGACGAGGCGGCGGTGGACGGGGCGCTGTACCCCGAGGAGCAGGCGGTCATAGCGCGGGCCGTCGAGAAGCGCCGCCGCGAGTTCACCGCCGTACGCGTTTGTGCCCGGCGCGCCATGGAGAAGCTCGGCGTGCCCCCGCAGCCGGTGCTGCCCGGGGAGCGCGGCGCCCCGCGGTGGCCGGCCGGGCTGGTCGGCAGCATGACGCACTGCGAGGGGTACTGCGCCGCCGTGCTGGTCCGCGCCGGTGAGCTGGCCAGTCTGGGCATCGACGCGGAACCCCACGACCGACTGCCGGAGGGAGTCCTCTCCTCCGTCGCCCTGCCGACGGAGGAGCGCCGCCTGTACGACCTCGGCCGGTCCCGTCCGGACGTCCACTGGGACCGGCTGCTGTTCAGCGCGAAGGAGTCCGTCTACAAGGCGTGGTTCCCCCTCACCGGCAAGTGGCTGGACTTCCTCGAGGCGGACATCGAGATCTTCACGGAGCCCGCCGCACAGGGCAAGGCCCTGTCCGGCGGATTCCGCGCCGAACTCCTCGTCCCCGGCCCCCTGGTGAACGGCCGGCGGCTCGACGCCTTCGACGGCCGCTGGACGGTCCGGCGGGGCCTGGTGGCGACGGCTGTCACGGTGCCGCACCACTGACCCTTGCGCACACCGGCCTGTGTGGCACCACTGGGAGAGGCCCTACCCCTCCGGGCACCAACTGCGCAGCAGGTGGAAGAACTCCTCCTCGTTGCCCGCGAGGCCCGCGGCGGACAGGGCCTGCTCCGCCTCCGCCAGTGCGGCGGTGGGGACCGCGGGTGGTCGGCGGCCGTCCGGCGGACCGTCGAACGTCGCTCGTACGGTCTGGAGGAGGCGGAGATAGGCCTGCACGGCGGCGCGTTCGCGGTCGGTCAGTACGGCTGTCGGCATCGGTCGGCTCTCCCCTTGGTCGGCTTCGTCGTGCGGTACGTGAACTGCGTGCGCCCCCGGGCACACCGGTGGCACACGTCCAGCTTGCCGTCCACCACTGACAATCCCGTTTCCGTACGCCGAGGTTCGCCCGCTTAGCGGAGGCGAAACATCCCCGAAATCCCTTGTGGGGCAGGGGCCCTACGCTGAAAGGAAGGGCCTACGGCCGCTTCCGCGGCGGCCTGGGGAACGGGAGGCGAGCCATGGTCGACGTCCCACCACCGCGCCCGCGGCGCGCACTGCGGCTGCGCCCGGTGGGCGACGGCGAACTCCGGCTGCACCACCGCGTCGTGCACGGCTACCGCCGCGCCTACCGCATGGCCGGCGAGGGTCCCGTACTCGTGCTCATCCACGGCATCGGGGACTCCTCGGCGACCTGGGCCGAGCTGATCCCCGACCTCGCCCGCACCCATACGGTCATCGCGCCGGACCTCCTCGGCCACGGCGCCTCGGACAAGCCGCGGGCCGACTACTCGGTGGCCGCGTACGCGAACGGGGTGCGCGATCTGCTCGCCTCGCTCGACATCGAGTCGGCCACGCTGGTCGGGCATTCGCTCGGCGGCGGGGTCGCGATGCAGTTCGCGTACCAGTTCCCGGAGCGGACCGAGCGGCTGATCCTGGTCAGCGCCGGGGGAGTGGGACGGGAGGTCAACCCGGTGCTGCGGGCCGTCTCACTGCCCGGCGCGCATCTGATGCTCTCCACTCTGCGGTTGCCCGGCATGCGGTTCCAAGTGGGGATGTTCGCACGGCTGATGAGGCTCCTCGACACCGATCTGGGCCAGGACGCGCCGGAGTTGCTGACCCTGGTGGACGCACTGCCCGACGTGACCTCGCGCAGTGCCTTCATCCGTACGCTGCGGGCCGTCGTGGACTGGCGCGGGCAGGCGGTGACCATGCTCGACCGCTGCTATCTGACCGAGGGCATGCCCACGCTGCTGCTGTGGGGCGACCGGGACAGCGTGGTGCCGGTGCGGCACGCGTACGGCGCGCACGAGGCGATGCCCGGCAGCCGGCTGGAGATCTTCGAGGGCGCGGGCCACTTCCCCTTCCACACTGACCCCGCGCGCTTCCTCGCCCTGGTCGAGGAGTTCACGGGCACCACCCGTCCCGCCCACTGGAGCCGCGAACACTGGCGCGAACTGCTGCGGGCCGGCCGCCCGGGCAGCGCGGCCGGCCGGCCCGACACCGTGCGGAACCGGGCGGTGGAACGGGACTTGAGGCAGGCGAGCGAACGCAGCGCGACGTGATGCCGGTGGGTTCCAGGACCCGGAGGCTGACGCGCCCGTCATCCCTCCAGGTCCAGGGAGACGTCAGCCGGCAGCCTGCGTGCCCGACGGCTCCTTCGCGGTCAGCACCGCCTTGCGCTCCTCAGGTGTGAGCGGCGGCCCGGCCAGGGGAGAGCGCCGCGGGCCGCGCAGTACTGCGAAGAGGACCTCGGGCTTGACGAGCGTGGAGAGCGGCCTCGAAAGCGTGATCACGCCGAGGAACGCCTGGGCGACCAGCGGCCGGCCCGTCGCGGTCCGCATGAGCCGCTCCACGTAGCGGCCCAGGAGCTTCTGCGTGCCCCCGGGCTGCTTGCCGATCGCCTCGGGGTAGCGGATGTCCGTGCCCGTGGCCAGCTCCCAGGCGATCTTCACCGGAAGGGCCACGGCACGTTGCGCCCGGCGCGCGAGTCCGGGGGCCGCGAGTCCGTGCTCGGCCACGTGCTCGCGCAGCGCCACCGCGCCCTGGGCGGCAACTGACATGCCGTGCCCGTAGACCGGGTTGTACGTGGCGACGGCGTCGCCGATCGCGACGAATCCCTCGGGCCAGTCCTTCACCTTCTCGAAGAAGCGCCGCCGGTTGATGGTGCTGCGAGTGAGTACGACGTTCGTCAGCGGCTCCGCGTGCGCGATCAGTTCGCCCACGACGGGGTCTCTGACGCCGCGGGCGAACGCCTCGAACTCCTCGGCGGAGGCCGTCGGCTGGCCGCCGTGGGTGCCCGACAGCGTCACCAGCCAGCGCCCGCCCTCGACGGGAACGATCGTCGCAGACTGCGCGGGTACGGGCTGTGCCGGATCCGGCTGCACGTTGACCACGGGAAAGTCCTCGGTGCCTGCGGGTGCCCGGAAGATCCGGCTGGCGTACGCGAGTCCGGAGTCGACCTCGTCCATCGGAGCCTGTGGCACGCCCAGTGCGTCCAGCCAGGCGACGGAGCGCGAACCGCGCCCCGAGGCGTCCACCACCAGATCGGCCTCCAGGACGCGCTCCTCGCCCTCGGGCGTCCGCACCCGTACTCCCGTCACCCGCAAGGCCCCGCCCTCCAGACCGAGCAGTTCGGTGCCCGCCAAGAGGGTGACCCCCTCCTTTTTGGCAACCTGTTCACGGATGACCGAGTCGAGCAGGTCGCGGGTGCACGAGATCATGAACTCCATCTCGGGCCAGCGCCGGAGCCAGCCCTGCGCCGACAGTGAGACGAGGCCGGTCGGGAGGGGTATCCGGCGGGCGCCGGCGGCCAGCCAGGCGGCGGTCACACCGGGCAGCAGGTCCTCCATCGCGCGGGCGCCGCCGGACCACAGCAGATGAGCGTGGCGGGCCTGCGGGAGCCCCTTGCGCGGCGCGGGCTCCGCAGGCAGGACGTCGCGGTCCACGACGGTGACCTCGGCGTGTCGGTGCAGGGCGGCGGCGGCCAGCATGCCGGCCAGTCCCGCGCCGATGACGACGGCTCTGGGGGAGGCCGTGCCGCGGCTGCCAGGTGCCGCGCCCCGGGGGACGCTAGCGGGTTCGCTCATGGAAGTCGCTCTCTGACCTGGTCGAGGCCTGCCTTCGGGCGGCCGCGACGACGGGTGACTGACGCAGGGCATTGGACATCCGCACGAGGTCGCGTGGACCGTCCAAGGACGAGAACGGGGCGGTTGCCTCCGCTGAGCTGATGACCCTGCCCTCAGGGTCGGCGGACCTCGCCCGCACCGCCGCCGTCACCATCGCCGCGTCGGCCTCGGCCTGCGCCTGGGCGGGCTCGGAGCCCGCGGCCACGGCCGCGTCGTAGGCGAGGCAGCGGACCTCGGAATCGAAGTAGGGGTACAGGCCGAGCATGCCGTCGTGGATGTCTGACTCCCGCTGGGTGACCTGGAGATCTGCCGACGACCACCAGGAGATGCGTACCGCACGGTCGGCGAAGGTCGAGACCGGCTTCAACTCGCGCCACAGGGGCCCGAGCCGGCGGTAGGTCGACCACGTGATCCAGTTGTCCCCGATACGCTGGCAGGCCAGTGGGAGACAGAAGCCGACCGCACTTATCTGTGCGCCTGCCGAGGCCAGTACGGGGGCCACATCGGTACTCAGGTAGTCCAGGTTGCCGCCGTTCCACTGGGCGACCACGGCGGTGAACTTGGCCGCCGCGTAAGGGATGTTGAACATGAAGCCGAACGCGATGACCAGCAGCCCGGCCCGCAGCCAGCCGCGTACCTGGATCGCCCAGCGCCAGCACATCACGTTCATGGCGACACCCGCGACCGTGAGCGCGGCGAGATAGAGCACGATCATCTCGCGGATGAAAGGTGTGTTGGCGTAATAGGTGTCGAGGTCCCGCAGCCGCTCCTGAGGGGCCTCCCCGAGGAGGAACAGCACGACCAGGGCGACGCTCACCACGCTGTATCCGGCGATCCAGCGGCGAGAGAGGCGGCGGGTCACCTCGGGCGGCCCGCCGCGCCAGTTGATGATCAGCACCAGGCAGGACGCGCTGAAGGCACTCAGTACACAGTAGACAAGCGGTGCCGAGATGTTCGGGATCCCGGTGAGGGCGTTGACCTCAGCGATCGTCGGCGGGGCCGCGAACAGGAACACCAGACCGGCCAGAGCCAGGAGCACGCCCACGGAACGCAACAGCGGGTCGCGCCAGCCGCGGATCAAGGCGGGTGCCTTGGCCGCGAGGGCGACCCCCATGGCAGCAGCCGGTATGTAGTAGCTGGATCCGTCCATGTCGAAGCGTCTTCAGCCCTGCGGCCCGCGATAGCCCAGCGACGCCTCGATCCGGCCCGCCACGTCGTCGCGGCGCACGGGCCCCCGCAGCGACGAACCGGCCAGCCATCTGCGGCACTTGCTGGCGAGCAGCAGACCGAAGCTCTCGGCCTCCTTCTCGTCCGAGAGTTCGAAGCGGGTTCGCGCGGCGACCTTCAGGACGGTCGCCTGAAGATCCGCGGTGTCGCTGAGCAGACGGGCCGCCACGGCGGCGCCCTCCACGTGGTGGCTGCAGTGCCCGGCCTTCATGTGCCACAGTTCATGGCCGAGGATCACCAACTGGTGGTCGGGAGCGGTGCGTTCCTCGATGACGACGAGGTCCTGGTCGGCCATGTCGAGCCACAGCCCGCTCGCGGTCCCGGGCGGGAACGCGGCCGTACGGTACTGGACGGGGCGGCCGCGGCGTCTGCTCATGCCGTCGCACAGCGCGGCGTAGAGGTCGGCGGGCTCCGCCGGCGCCGGGAGCGAGAGCTCCGCGACCAACTCGCCGCACAGGCGGCGCATTTCCCTTCCGATGCCCACAGTTCTCCCCCGGATCAGGACTCGGGCCGCTTGACGCTCTCCAGGAGCATGTCGAGCCACTCCGCCACCTTGTCGCGGTGCTGGTCGGTGGGCAGCTGCGCGGCCCGCCAGGCGATTCCGCGGACGCCGTGGTCCTGCAACAGCCGCTCCAGCGGGTCGTCGACGGCCATGGCCGCCGCGCGCTCCCGGTCGGCGAGCTGCTGGAGGAGCTCCTGCTCGGAGCGCTGGAGGGTGCCCGCGAGCGCCTCGGGGTCCTCAGCCGTGAGGAATCCGGCGTGCACCCTAAAGAAGCGCTGAATGGCGTCGCAGTGCTCCATGGTGGGGCGGCGGTCCCCGTTGATGAGGGCCCCCGCCTGCTGGCGCGACATGCCCGCGCCGTCGGCGATCTCCTGCTGGGTGTACCGGCGCCTGTTGGGCTTGAGCCGGGTGCGGCGCAGCAGGTCGAGCCGCTGGAGGAAACGGGCCTGAAGATCCGGCTCACCGGCGGGGCGCCCGCTCAGCAGGGCCTTCACCACGGGCTCCGGGACGCCCGAGGCGACCGAGAGGCGGCCGACGTCGAAGACCTCCGCGTGCGCCACGCCCAGCCGGTCGGCCAGGGCTGCGACACGGGCCACGACGGCCGGCAGCAGAACCGTCGCCGTGGCGTCCGGAACTTCCAGGCCATCCGTCACCGACAGATCTCCTACGTCTCTTCTCAGGTCTCTCACACGGCTCTCATGCTGATCCGGCACCATCCGGTGATGGTCAGGAACCATCGGGAGATTAGCGGTTGGTTCGAACTCACATCCAGGTCTCGCCACAACTGTGGCGAGATTCAGCCGTCAACGCGCGCCAAATGCCACGATAGTTGACATGACTCTGCTCCGGGAAGCAGGATCAGGGCGCCGCGTGAAGGCCGCAAGGGCAAGAGGGGTGACCTCCCGATGGCGTATCAGGCAGGTGGGCAGCGGCCGGCGCCGCGACCCGTCCCCGCGAGTGTGGAGGCTCAGGCGTATCTGCAGGACTACGCCGCGCTCCTCGAATCCGTCTCCTTCCCGTCCGTGGTCTTCGACCACCGCTGGGACGTCGTCCTGTCCAACGCCGCGTTCGAGACACTTTTCGGCGGCGTGGGGCCGCACCCGACGGCCATGCCGGGCGACAACTTCCTCCGGTTCGTGCTGTTCCACCCGGACGCGGCCACGATCCTCGGCGAGCACGAGTCGAGCTGGTGCCTGCCGATGCTGGCGCACTTCGCCGCCGCGGTGGAGCGCCACGGCCAGGACCGAGGTCTGCTGTCCATCCGCCGGGACATCGCCCAGGACCCGATCATGGAAGCCGCCTACCGTCACGGCCTGCCGCACTGGATCCGCGCGGTGGGGGCGAACGCCGTCGAGCACGACGGTGCCGTACGCCCGCTGCTGCACCCCGATCCGCGCTGGGGCACCGACTGCCGGGTGGTGGGGGAGACCCCGAGGACCCTTCAGGACATGGGCTATACGAGGATGACGCTGGTGCTGCGCGAGGCGCGCCGCCCGGCGGACGGCCCTCGCAGGCCGCGTCGCGCGGGCCGCACGTCGAACCATCTCAGCGTGGTGCCCTCACCGGAGAGGTGAGGCGGTTCGAGACTCCGGCTCCGTCGGCGTTCAGGTCGCCGACGGCGCCGGAGCTCACCGCTCGGCCATGACGAGGACGAGGGGGACGCCGTCGCAGGGCATCAGGTGCAGGCCGTCGAAGTGTTCCGGCCGGGCCTGGGTGAGGACGGCGGCGAAGTCGGGGCCCTTGGTGAGGGAGCCGGCCAGGTGTGCGGGGTCGGCGGACGCGGCGACCCGGCCGCGCGCGTTGACCAGGTGCGCCGGGCCCGGCAGCCGTTGCAGCAGGGGCATCACGGCCGTCTCGAAGTGCCGCAGATACACATCCGCCGCGGCCACCCCCGCGAACCGCCCCTCCACCTGCACCGGCGCGGACAGGGTGAGGCTGTACTCCTCGGAACACAGATAGTCCACATACGGCCCGGCCACCGCCCGGCGCCCGGTGTCACGGGGCAGCGCGAACCAGTCCCAGTGCGTGTAATCCGAGTACGCCGACTGCCGCGGGTCCAGGTCGAGCAGCAACGGCCGCAGCGCCCCGTCCGCACCGGTCTGCCACCACTCCAGCCACGTCGGCACATCGCCCAGCAGCCCCGGCGCGGCCACGAACCCCACCCCCGAGACCAGCTCCTGCCGCGCCAGCCGCAGATGAAGCCCCGGCCGCAGCCCGGCCAGATCCACGGTCGCCGGCCGACGACCCAGCCCGGCCACTTGCGCCAGCAACGCCGCCGTGTCCGCCCGCGTCTCCTCGACGGCCTCGAACACCGCCTCCAGCGCGGAACGCACCTGCGCCGCCACCCGCGCCTGCGCCGCCACCCGCGCCTGCGGCGACACATCCAGCGTCGCCGCCGCACCGGCCGGACCGGGACTCCTGCTCATGGGCGCCCTCCAGCGCACGGGGACCGGGTTCGACGCTGCTACAGGGCGAGGCGCAGCGTGATGAGCCGCGCCGTGGAGTCCTGTACACACCGCTCGGCCAGTGCTCTGGCCGTGTCGTCGGCCCCATCCTGCACCGCCGAGATCACGGCGCGGTGACGGCCGGCGACTTCCTGACGGTAGGCGTCGTCCCCGAGTACGAGACACAGCAGCGCCCCGACCTCCGTCTGCAGCGCGACCTGCTCGCGGGTGAGCCGGGCGGACTGCGCGGCCGCGGCCAACTCCACATGGAACCGGCCGTAGACGCGGCTGCGCGCCGCCGCGTCCTCGGCCTGATCGAACTCCTCGAGCGTGCGGCGCAGTTGCTGGAGGTCGTCCGGCTCCGTGCGCTGCGCCGCGAGCCGGGCCGCCGCGCCCGACACGGCCGCCCAGTGGTCGCCCAGGTCCCGGAGCTCCTCCGTGCTCCAGCCGGCCAGCCGCACCCTGAGCCGCTCCTCGCCGGGGATCGCGGGCAGCGAGACGAAGCTGCCGCCGCCGCGTCCCCTGCGGGTGGTGACGAGCCCCTGCTGCCGCAGCGCCATGAGCGCTTCCCGCAGGGTCACGGTGGACACGCCGAGCTGCCCGGCCAGCTCGCTCTCGCCGGGCAGCTGCTCCCCGTCGGCGAGCAGCCCGAGCTCGATGGCGTCGCCGAGCCGGCGGACGACCGTCTCCACTCGTGCCCGGCTGTCCACCGGGGTGAAGACGGCGCTCCGGGCGCCGCCGGCGTTCCTGTTGACGGGCTGCTTCACGGCCACCACCTTGTGCGTTGACTCAACCTTTACCCTAAGGGGGTCTTGAGCTTTGAACTATGACTTCATATCTTTTCGTTTAACGTAAGAGTGCACCAGAAAGGTTCCCGCCCATGGAGGCACGCGCGATCCGGCTGCAGGGACTGCGGAAGGTGTTCGGTGATACCGCCGCCGTGACCGGCGTCGACCTGGAGATAGCCGACGGAGAGTTCTTCTCGATGCTCGGCCCGTCCGGCTCCGGCAAGACGACCGTCCTGCGTATGATCGCGGGCTTCGAGAGCCCCACCGCCGGCCGGATAGAGCTGGCGGGCCAGGAGGTCACCGGGCTCGCCCCCTTCGAACGGGACGTGCACACCGTCTTCCAGGACTACGCCCTGTTCCCGCACATGACCGTGGAACAGAACGTCGCCTACGGCCTCAAGGTCCGCAAGGTGCCCAGGGTCGAGCGGCTCGCCCGGGCCCGCAAGGCACTCGCCGACGTACGCCTCGAAGCGTTCGGCACCCGGCGCCCATCCCAGCTCTCCGGCGGTCAGCGCCAGCGGGTCGCGCTCGCCCGCGCCCTGGTCGGCCGCCCCCGTGTGCTGCTGCTCGACGAACCGCTCGGCGCCCTCGACCTCAAACTGCGCGAGCAGATGCAGGTCGAACTCAAGGCGATCCAGCGCGAGGTCGGCATCACCTTCGTGTTCGTCACCCACGACCAGGAGGAGGCCCTGACGATGAGCGACCGCATCGCCGTCTTCAACCGGGGCCGCATCGAACAGGTCGGCACCCCGGCCGAGATCTACGAGCGCCCCTCGACCCCGTTCGTGGCCTCGTTCGTCGGCACCTCGAACCTCCTGTCGGGCGAGTCGGCACAGCGGATCGTCGGCGCCCCCGGCACGTACAGCATCAGGCCCGAGAAGATCCGGGTCCTTGGGGAGTCCGCCCACGCGGGCGACCCGCAGTACTCCACCGCCACTGGCACCGTCGTCGAGGTGGTCTATCTCGGAGACGTCACCCGTTTCCTGGTGGACCTGGACGCGGGCGGCCGGCTCACCGCCCTCCAGCAGAACCTGGAGACCTCCTCCGCGGACGTCGCCGCGTATCGCGGCACCCGGGTCACCCTCCAGTGGCACCGCGGCCACACCTTCAGGGTCCCCGAAGCCGGTTGACCCGACCGCTCACCCCTGCCGTCACGTGTTGACCCCACCGCTCAGTCCCCCGTCACGTATGGAGAACGTCGTGCGTCTCACCCGAACCCTCCAGGCCACCGCCGCCGTCGCGGTGCTCCTCGCGGCCACCGCCTGTGGATCGTCCGACTCGGGCGGCTCGTCCTCGTCGACGGGCCTCAACCCGCCCGACCTCAAGGCGCAGTCGAAGCTCGGCAAGACGGAGGGCCAGGTCAACCTCGTCGCCTGGGCCGGCTACGTCGAGGACGGCTCCAACGACCCCAAGACCGACTGGGTCAGCGACTTCGAGAAGCAGTCCGGCTGCCAGGTCAACTCCAAGGTCGCGGCCAGCTCCGACGAGATGGTCAAGCTGATGAAGACCGGCCAGTACGACGCCGTGTCCGCGTCCGGCGACGCCTCCCTGCGCCTCATCGCCTCCGGTGACGCGGCTCCCGTCAACACGGACCTCGTTCCCAACTACCAGGACGTCTTCAGCGGCCTGAAGAAGCAGGCGTGGAACTCCGTCGACGGCACGCCCTACGGCATCCCGCACGGCCGTGGCGCCAACCTGCTGATGTACAACACGCAGAAGGTGAAGCCCGCCCCGACCTCCTGGTCCGCCGTCTTCGACGACGCCTCGCGGTACAAGGGTCATGTCACGGCGTACGACTCCCCGATCTACATCGCCGACGCGGCGCTCTATCTCAAGGCCACCAAGCCCGAACTGAAGATCAAGGACCCCTACGCGCTCGACCAGAAGCAGTTCGACGCGGCCGTCGCCCTGCTGAAGAAGCAGAACGCGAACGTCGGCGAGTACTGGGGCGACTACCTCAAGGAGATCTCCGCCTTCAAGAGCGGCGACTCCGTGGTCGGCACCACCTGGCAGGTCATCGCCAACCTCGCCGCCGACGAGGGCGCCAAGGTCAAGGCGGTCGTGCCGAAGGAGGGCTCCACCGGCTGGTCCGACACCTGGATGGTCTCCGCCAAGGCCAAGCACCCCAACTGCGCCTACAAGTGGCTGGACTGGATCATCTCACCGAAGGTCAACGCCCAGGTCGCCGAGTACTTCGGTGAGGCTCCGGCCAACGCCAAGGCCTGCGACGAGACCAGCGACAAGAACTTCTGCGACACCTTCCACGCCACCGAAGAGAGCTACTGGAAGGACACCGCCTTCTGGAACACGCCCATCGAGCAGTGCCTCGACGGCCGTACCGACGTGAAGTGCGTGCCCTACGCCAAGTGGGTCCAGGCCTGGACCGAGATCAAGGGCTGAGACAACGGTGAAGACCACCACTGCGCGAGCCGCCGGACGGACCCCCGTCCGGCGGCTCGCCGGGACCCTGCACCGCCGCCCCCGGCTCAGGCTGTCCCTGCTCCTGACCGCACCGCTGCTCTGGCTCGCCGTGCTCTATCTCGGCTCGCTGAGCGTGCTGTTCATCTCCGCGTTCTGGACGACGAACTCCTTCACCTCCGAGGTCGTGAAGGTCTGGTCGACCGACAACTTCCACACGCTGTTCACCACCCCCGTCTTCCGCCAGGTGATCCTGCGCAGCGTCGGCGTCGCGCTCGCGGTCACCGTCCTGTGCGCGGTGATCGCCTTCCCGGTCGCCTTCTACACGGCCCGCCTGGCCAAGCCGAAGTGGCGTCCGCTCCTCGTGGTCGCGATCCTCACCCCGCTGTGGGCCAGCTACCTGGTCAAGGTGTACGCCTGGCGGCTCATCCTCTCCCAGGACGGGCTCGCCGACTGGATGCTGAAGCCGTTCGGGCTCAGCGGTCCGGGGTTCGGCCTGCCGGCGACGGTCATCACCCTGACGTACCTCTGGCTGCCGTACATGATCCTGCCGATCCACACGGCGCTGGAGCAGCTGCCCGCCAACCTCCTCGACGCATCCGCCGATCTGGGCGCGCGGGCCGGCCGCACCTTCCGCTCGGTCGTGCTGCCGATGGTCCTGCCGTCGGTCGCGGCCGGCTCGGTCTTCACCTTCTCGCTCAGTCTCGGTGACTACATCACCGTGCAGATCGTCGGCGGCAAGACCCAGCTGATCGGCAACCTCGTCTACTCCAACATCGAACTGAACCTGCCCATGGCCGCCGCACTCGGCACGGTCCCCGTCGTCGTCATCGTGGTCTATCTGCTCGCGATGCGCCGCACGGGTGCGCTCAGCAGCCTCTGATCAGCCCGTTAGGAGCCCTGCCGTGCAACTGTCCCGTTCCGCGCGCATCGCGTTGCGCGTCGCCGCCGGATGCGGCTTCGCGGCCATCTACGTCCCGCTCGCGCTCGTCCTCGTCAACTCCTTCAACTCCGACCGCAGCGCGAGCTGGCCGCCGTCGGGCCTGACCCTCCACTGGTGGTCGGTCGCCTGGGGGAGCGAGGGCGCCCGCGCCGCGTTGTGGGTGTCGGTCAAGGCGGGCCTCGGCGCCACGGCCATCGCCCTGCTGCTGGGCACACTCATCGCCTTCGCGGTGGCCCGGCACCGCTTCTTCGGCCGCGACGCCATCTCCTTCGTGGTCGTCCTGCCGATCGCGCTGCCCGGCATCGTCACGGGCATCGCGCTCAACTCGGCGTTCAGTACGGTCCTGGAGCCCCTGGGCGTCGGACTCGGCATGTTCACCGTGGTCGTCGGCCACGCCACCTTCTGCATCGTCGTCGTCTTCAACAACGTCGTCGCCCGGCTGCGCCGCACCTCCGGCTCGTACGAGGAGGCGGCGATGGACCTGGGTGCGAACACCTTCCGCGCCTTCGCCGACGTCACCTTCCCGCTGGTGCGCTCGGCGTTGCTCGCGGGCGGGCTGCTCGCCTTCGCGCTCTCCTTCGACGAGATCGTGGTGACGACGTTCACGGCCGGTCCCGGCATCGAGACCCTGCCGATCTGGATCTTCAACAACATGACGCGACCGCAGCAGGCACCGGTGGTGAACGTCGTGGCGGCGGTCCTGGTCCTCCTCTCCGTACTCCCGATCTACGTGGCCCAGCGGCTGTCCGCGGACACGGCGACCGAGAGCCGGATCTAGGGCGACAGGCCCTGGGGCGGGTCCCCGTCCCCGTCGGCTGCCCGGAGGGGCGTCGACACCCTTGGCGACAGGTGTGGTGTGTGACATAGTACTGGCGTGACTTCGCCACTGACCTGCGATGTTGTGGTCGTCGGGGCAGGCATGGTGGGCGCGGCCTGCGCCTACTACGCGGCCCGGGCGGGTCTGGACGTGACCCTGGTGGACCGGGGTCCGGTGGCGGGCGGCACCACGGGTGCGGGCGAGGGCAATCTGCTCGTCTCCGACAAGGAACCGGGGCCGGAACTCGAACTCGCCTTGCTCTCAGGCCGGTTGTGGGCCGAACTCGTCGAACGGCGGCCGGGGTTCGGCCATGCCGTCGAGTACGAGGCCAAGGGCGGTCTGGTCGTCGCCGAGACGCCCGAGGCGCTGACCGCTCTCACGGATCTGGCGGCCCGGCAGTCGGCCGCCGGGGTCGAGGTGAGTCCCGCCGCCGCCGACCAACTGCGCGAACTGGAACCGCACTTGGCGCCGGGCCTCGCGGGTGCGGTGCGGTATCCGCAGGACGCGCAGGTGATGCCGGCACTGGCCGCCGCCCACCTGGTCCGGGCGTCGGGGGCCCGGCCGGCGACCGGCGCGAGTGTCACCGCCGTGCTGCGGACGCCCGACGGTTCCGTACGCGGAGTGCGCACCGACCGGGGCGACATCCACGCCCCCGCCGTCGTCAACGCCGCCGGCACCTGGGGCGGCGAAGTGGCGCGGCTCGCGGGCGTCCGGCTGCCCGTACTGCCCCGGCGCGGCTTCGTCCTCGTCACCGAGCCGCTGCCGCGGATGATTTGGCACAAGGTGTACGCGGCGGACTATGTCGCCGATGTGGCGAGCGACTCGGCGGCCCTCGCGACCTCGCCGGTCGTCGAGGGCACGGCGGCGGGGCCGGTACTGATCGGTGCCAGCCGTGAACGGGTCGGCTTCGACCGCACGTTCTCACTGCCGGTCGTGCGGGAGCTGGCCGCGGGCGCGACCCGGCTGTTCCCGTTCCTCGTGGGGGTGCACGCCGTACGGGCGTACGTGGGCTTCCGCCCGTACCTTCCCGACCATCTGCCGGCCATCGGCCCGGACGCACGCGTGCCGGGGCTCTTCCATGCCTGCGGGCACGAGGGCGCGGGCATCGGACTGGCCACCGGCACCGGGTACTTGATCGCCCAGGTGCTGGCCGGCCGGGACCCCGACCTGGACCTGACGCCGTTCCGGCCCGAGCGCTTTTCCGGCCACTTCCCCGACCGTTCCCAGGACGGCCTTCCGGGCGCTCTTCCGGACCGTCCTGCGCACCGCGGTGCGGATCGCCGCGAGGACCAGGAGACGCCGTGAATCCACTGAGACTCGTCCACGCGCGGCCGGGGGCGGCGTTCGCCGTCACCTTCGACGGGCGCGAGATCGAGGCGCTTCCCGGGCAGACGGTCGCCGCCGCGCTGTGGTCGGCGGGCGTGACCGCGTGGCGCACCACTCGGGGCGGGGGCCGACCGCGTGGGGTGTTCTGCGGGATCGGCGTCTGCTTCGACTGCCTGCTGAGCGTCAACGGCGCCCCGAACCAACGGGCTTGCCTGGTACGGGTGCGGCCAGGCGATGTGATCCGCACACAGGAGGGAACCGGCCATGAGGGCTGAGCCGGCCAGGGCTGAATCGGCCAGGGCTGAGCTGGCCGTGATCGGCGCGGGCCCGGCGGGCCTCGCCGCCGCCCTGGCCGCGGGCGCGCGCGGAGTGCGCGTCACGCTGATCGACTCGGCTGCCCAGGCGGGCGGTCAGTTCTACCGCCGGCCCGACCCCGCGCTCGAGGCGCGGCGACCGCAGGTTCTGCACCATCGGTGGCGGACCTGGGAACGGCTGCGCGACGGGCTCGCCGCACAGGTCGGAACAGGAGGAGTCAAGCACCTGACCGAACATCAGGTGTGGCTCGTGGAAAGGCAGTCGACGGGTTTCACGGTCCACGCCCTTCGTGCGGAGAGCCCGGTCGTCGTCCACGCCGACGCCGTCCTCCTCGCCACCGGCGGCTACGAGAAGGTGCTGCCGTTTCCCGGCTGGACCCTCCCCGGCGTACTGACCGCGGGCGGGGCGCAGGCGATGCTCAAGGGCGGCCTCGCGGTGGCGGGCGGTACCGCGGTCGTGGCCGGCACCGGGCCGCTGCTGCTGCCCGTGGCGACCGGGCTGGCCGCGGCGGGCGTCGAGGTCGCGGCGCTGGTGGAGGCGGCGGACCCGAAGACGCTCGTACGGCATGCGCGCGCTCTCGCGGTCAAGCTGCCCGAAGGCGCCCGGTACGCGGCTCGGCTCCTGCGGCACCGTGTCGAGTTCCTCGGCCGGCACACCGTCGTCGAGGCGCACGGCGGTGAGCGGCTGGCAGCCGTGACCGTCGCCGCCCTCGATGCCGGCGGACGCGTACGGACCGGCACCGAGCGGCGCATCCTCTGCGACACCCTCGCCGTCGGACACGGCATGCTCCCGCACACCGACCTCGCCGAGACGCTCGGCTGTCGCGTCGACGGGCTGAACGTCTCCGTCGACGAGGAACAGCGCACCTCCGTCCCCGGTGTATGGGCCGCGGGCGAGACCACCGGCATCGGGGGCGCCGCGCTGTCGCTCGCCGAGGGGCACATCGCCGGACGGTCGATCGCCGCCCGGCTCGCGGGCCGCGAACCCGACCCGCGCGCCTGGGCGGCGGCCGCCAAGTCCCGTACCCGACTGCGGCAGTTCGCCGCCGTGCTCGACACCGTGTACGCGCCGCCCGCCCACTGGAGCGACCGGGTCACCGACGACACCGTCGTCTGCCGCTGCGAGGAGGTCACCGGCGGTGCGATCCGGGAGGCCGTCGAGGAGCTCGGCGCCGGTGACCTGCGTACCGTCAAGCTGCTCACCCGCGCCGGGATGGGCTGGTGCCAGGGCCGGATGTGCGGGCCCGCGGTCGCCGGACTCGCCGGATGCCAACTCGCCCCGTCCAGTGGGCCGTTCGCACGACCCGTACCGCTCGGCGTACTCGCCCGGGCCGCCGACGGCCACCGGAGCGAGGCTCCCACCGCCGACCACGGGGACGAGGCCCCCGCGGACGGCCGTCGAGCCGAGGCCCCCGCCGACGATCACCTCACCCAGAGAGGACCCTCATGACCGTCCACCGCCCCTGGCGCGGCGTGCTCGTCGCCACCGCGCTCCCGCTCACCGCCGACCTCGCCGTCGACCACGACAAGTTCGCCGAGCACTGCGCCTGGCTCGTCGAGCAGGGTTGCGACGGAGTCGTGCCGAACGGCTCGCTCGGTGAGTACCAGGTGCTCACCCCCGAGGAGCGCGCCAGGGTCGTCGAGACGGCCGTGTCCGCCGTCGGCGGCGCGCGGGTGATGCCCGGGGTCGCCGCCTACGGATCGGCGGAGGCCCGGCGCTGGGCCGAACAGGCCCGGGACGCCGGCTGCCGGGCGGTCATGCTGCTGCCGCCGAACGCCTACCGGGCCGACGAGCGTTCCGTACGCGCCCACTACGCGGAGGTCGCCAAGGCGGGCGTGCCGGTCGTCGCGTACAACAACCCCATCGACACCAAGGTCGACCTCGTGCCCGAACTGCTCGCCGCGCTGCACGGCGAGGGGTACATCCACGCGGTCAAGGAGTTCTCGGGGGATGTCCGCCGCGCCTACCGGCTGGCCGAACTCGCCCCGGAACTCGATCTGCTGATCGGCGCGGACGACGTCCTGCTGGAACTCGCGGTCGCGGGCGCCAAGGGCTGGGTGGCCGGCTACCCGAACGCACTGCCCGCGGCGAGCGTCGAGCTGTACCACGCGGCCGTCGACGGCGACCTCGCCACCGCCACACAGCTGTACCGGCAGCTGCACCCGCTGCTGCGCTGGGACTCCAGGGTCGAGTTCGTGCAGGCCATCAAAATGTCCATGGACGTCGTCGGGCGGTACGGCGGCCCGGTACGCCCGCCGCGCGTCCCGCTGCTGCCCGAGCAGGAGACCGCCGTCCGCGCCGCCACGGAGAAGGCCGTGGCGGCGGGGCTCGCGTAAGGGGAGGCCGGCAGATGCGCAGCAAACTCGTCCTGCACGCCGTCGACTCGCACACCGAGGGCATGCCGACCCGGGTGATCACCGGCGGCATCGGCACGATCCCCGGCGCGACCATGAACGAACGGCGCCTGTACTTCCGTGAACACCGCGACGACATCAGGCAGTTGCTGATGAACGAGCCGCGCGGTCACTCGGCCATGAGCGGCGCGGTCCTCCAGCCTCCCGCGCGCCCCGACTGCGATGTCGGCGTCGTCTACATCGAGGTCTCCGGCTATCTGCCGATGTGCGGCCACGGCACGATCGGCGTCGCGACCGTGCTCGTGGAGACCGGCATGGTCGAGGTCGTCGAGCCGGTCACCACGATCCGCCTCGACACCCCGGCGGGCCTCGTCGTCGCCGAGGTGGCGGTCGAGGACGGCGCCGCCCGGGCCGTCACGCTCAAGAACGTGCCGTCCTTCTGCGTCGGCCTCGACCGCAAGGCCACGCTCGCCGACGGCCGCACGGTGACGTACGACCTCGCGTACGGCGGGAACTTCTACGCGATCCTGCCGCTGGGGGAGTTCGGACTGCCCTTCGACCGGTCCCGCAAGGACGACATCCTCAAGGCGGGCCTGTCCCTGATGGACGCCGTCAACGCGGACGGCGGGCCCGTCCACCCCGAGGACCCGTCCATCCGCGGCTGCCACCACGTCCACCTCGTCGCGCCCGGCTCCGACGCCCGCCACTCCCGGCACGCGATGGCCATCCATCCCGGCTGGTTCGACCGCTCGCCGTGCGGCACCGGAACCAGCGCCCGTATGGCGCAGTTGCACGCGCGCGGTGAACTTCCGCTCGGCACCGAGTTCGTCAACGAGTCCCTCATCGGGACCCGGTTCACCGGCCGGCTGCTCGGCACGACCGAGGTGGCCGGCATCCCCGCCGTCCTGCCCAGCTTCACCGGGCGCGCCTGGGTCACCGGGACGGCCCAGTACCTGCTGGACCCCGAGGACCCCTTCCCGGCGGGGTTCGTGCTGTAGGCGGCGTCGATAATGTCCGGTGACCCGGCCCCCGTGCCCGGGGACCCCGCCCCGAGGAGGAAGACCGCGATGGCCGCGCAGCACAGCCCCGCCCTGCCCACGCTGGGCGGCAGGAAGCCCAGCTACCGGGAGCGGGTCGCCGACGCCCTGCGGGCCGCGCTGATCGCCGGTGAGCTGCGCGCCGGGGAGGTCTATTCGGCGCCCGGCCTCGCCGCCCGCTTCGGGGTCTCCGCGACCCCGGTGCGTGAGGCCATGCTCGACCTCGCGAAGGAGGGCCTGGTCGACACCGTCCCGAACAAGGGCTTCCGGGTCACCGCGGTCTCCGAGAAACAGCTCGACGAGTACACGCACATCAGGTCGCTGATCGAGATCCCGACGACGGCGGGCCTCGCGCTCACCGCCGACCCGGCCGAGCTGGAGGCGCTGCGCCCGGTCGCGCGGGAGATCGTCGCCGCCGCCACGGCCGGGGACCTCATCGCGTACGTCGAGGCGGACCTGCGCTTCCACCTGGGGCTGCTCGCGCTCGCCGGCAACGACCACCTCGTGGACGTCGTACGGGACCTACGGCGCCGCTCCCGCCTGTACGGACTCACCGCCCTCGCCCGGGCGGGCCGGCTGCGGGCCTCCGCCGAGGAGCACCTCGAACTCCTCGACGCGCTGCTGGCCCGCGACACCGAGGCCGCGCGCGAGGTGACGACCCGGCACCTCGGCCATGTGCGCGGACTCTGGGTGGCCCCCTGACACCGCTACGCAAACGGCTTGCGTTACTTGCGCTATTCTTGCGCGCATGACGCGACGACTTGCTGAGGTGGCGAAGAAGGTCGGGGTCAGTGAGGCCACGGTCAGCCGGGTGCTCAACGACAAGCCGGGAGTCTCCCCGGCCACCCGGCAGGCGGTGCTCTCGGCGCTCGACGTCCTCGGCTACGAGCGGCCCACGCAGCTGCGCGGCGAGCGGGCCCGGCTCGTCGGACTGGTGCTCCCCGAGCTCCAGAACCCGATCTTCCCGGCCTTCGCCGAGGTCATCGGCGGAGCGCTCGCCCAGCTCGGCCTCACGCCCGTGCTGTGCACGCAGACCAAGGGCGGTGTCTCCGAGGCGGATTACGTGAACCTGCTGCTCCAGCAGCAGGTCTCCGGTGTGGTGTTCGCGGGCGGACTGTACGCGCAGGCCGACGCGCCGCACGACCACTACCGCCGGCTCGCGGACCGCAACATCCCGGTGGTGCTGGTCAACGCGGCCATCGAGCACCTCGGTTTCCCGGCCGTCTCCTGCGACGACGCCGTGGCGGTGGAGCAGGCCTGGCGGCATCTCGCCTCGCTCGGACACGAACGGATCGGACTCGTGCTCGGGCCGGGTGACCATATGCCCTCGGCGCGGAAGCTGGCGGCCGCGCGGGCTCTCGGGGACCTCCCGGACGAGTACGTCGCCCGGGCCATGTTCTCCATCGAGGGCGGCCACGCGGCGGCCTCCCGGCTCATCGACCGGGGCGTCACCGGCTTCATCTGCGCCAGCGACCCCCTGGCGCTCGGCGCGGTACGGGCCGCCCGCCGCAAGGGACTTGACGTTCCGTCCCAGATCTCCGTCGTCGGCTACGACGACTCGGCCCTCATGAACTGCACGGAACCCCCGCTGACCACCGTTCGCCAGCCCATCGAGTCCATGGGGCGGGCGGTGGTGGAGCTGCTGAACGCGCGGATCGGCGGCAGCTCCGTACCGGACGAGGAGCTCTTGTTCGAACCGGAGCTGGTGGTGCGGGGATCCACCGCGCAAGCCCCGCGGTGACGGAACGCGCGGAGATCCACACGTCTGTCGAATAATTACAGATTCTGCGCGACATCTTGCGAGCCGATGTCGTCGGTGCTTGAGTGTGCGACGCCCACCGCTCCTGCCCAGGGCGCCCACCGCTCCTGCCCAAAAGGGGTCCACCGATGAGAAGCTCCGGGTTCCGCCGTGCCTGTGTCGCGCTCGTGGCCTGTTCGTTCGTCCTGACCGCGTGCGGTTCGAGCGGTGATGCGGCCGACGGCAAGACCCGCATCACCGTGAACTGCATGCCGCCCAAGAGCGCCAAGGTCGACCGGAAGTTCTTCGAGGACGACATCGCCGCCTTCGAGAAGAAGAACCCGGACATCGACGTCGTCGCCCATGACGCCTTCCCCTGCCAGGACCCCAAGACGTTCGACGCCAAACTCGCCGGCGGTCAGATGGAGGACGTCTTCTACACGTACTTCACCGACGCCACCCACGTCGTCGACGTCAACCAGGCCGCCGACATCACCTCGTACGTCAAGGACCTCAAGAGCTACGACACCGTCCAGCAGCAGCTGCGCGACATCTACACCGTCGACGGCAAGGTCTACGGCGTCCCGCGCACCGGCTACTCGATGGGGCTGATCTACAACCGGGGGCTCTTCGAGAAGGCCGGACTCGACCCCGACAAGCCCCCGGCGACCTGGGACGAGGTGCGCGCCGCCGCCAAGAGGATCGCCGCACTCGGCGGCGGCACCGTCGGCTACGCGGACTACAGCGCGCAGAACCAGGGCGGCTGGCACTTCACCGCCGAGCTGTACTCGCAGGGCGGCGACGTGGTGAGCGCCGACGGCAAGAAGGCCACCGTCGACACCCCCGAGGGCAAGGCGGTGCTCCAGAACCTGCACGACATGCGCTGGACCGACAACTCCATGGGCAGCAAGCAGCTCCTCGTCATCAACGACGTCCAGCAGCTGATGGGCTCCGGCAAGCTCGGCATGTACCTCTCCGCACCCGACAACATCCCGATCCTGGTGAAGGAGAAGGGCGGCACCTACACGGACCTCGCCCTGGCCCCCATGCCCGGCGGCAAGGGCACCCTCATCGGCGGCGACGGCTACATGTTCAACAAGAAGGCCACGCCCGCGCAGATCAAGGCCGGACTGAAGTGGCTCGACTTCATGTTCCTCACCCCCGGCAAGGGCTTCCTCGGCGACTACGCCCGCGCCAAGAAGAACGACGCCCCCGTGGGCCTGCCCGAACCCCGGCTGTTCAGCGGCGCCGCCGACGCCAGGGACCAGCAGGTCAAGAAGGCCAACGCCAACGTCCCCGTCGAGAACTACCAGTCCTTCCTCGACGGCAACCAGAGCCTGAGGATGAAGATCGAGCCGCCGCAGGCCCAGCAGATCTACTCCGTCCTCGACAGCGCCGTCTCCGCGGTCCTCACCAAGAAGGACGCCGACATCGACAAGCTCCTGAAGGACGCGTCCGGCAAGATCGACAGCATCCTCGCCCGAGGCTGAGACCGATGACCAAGACCGCAGCGCGGCGGCCCGTCGAGGCGATCGCCGTACGCCCGGTACCGGCGCCGCCCCCGGGAGGGGGCCTCGGGCGGCGCCGCCTCGCCGACCAGGCCCACGCGTACGCCTTCCTGCTCGGCGGCCTGCTCTGCTTCGCCCTGTTCTCCTGGTACCCGGCGATCCGCGCGGTCGTGATCGCCTTCCAGAAGTACACGCCGGGCTCACCGCCCGAGTGGGTCGGCACCGCCAACTTCACCCGCGTCCTGCACGACCCCGAGTTCACCGCGGCCTGGCGCAACACGCTCACCTTCACCCTGCTCGCCCTGCTCATCGGCTTCGCCGTGCCCTTCGTGATGGCGCTCGTCCTCAACGAACTCCGGCACGCCAAAGCCTTCTTCAGGGTCGTGGTCTATCTGCCGGTGATGATCCCGCCGGTGGTCAGCGCCCTGCTGTGGAAGTGGTTCTACGACCCCGGAGCCGGCCTCGCCAACGAAGCACTCCGCTTCCTGCACCTGCCCACCTCCAACTGGTCCAACGGCGCCGACACCGCCCTCGTCTCCCTGGTCATCGTGGCGACCTGGGCCAACATGGGCGGCACGGTCCTGATCTACCTGGCCGCGCTGCAGGGCATCCCGGGGGAGCTCTACGAAGCCGCCGAGCTGGACGGCGCCAACATCCTCCAGCGCATCCGCCATGTGACGATCCCCCAGACCCGGTTCATCGTCCTGATGCTGATGCTCCTTCAGATCATCGCCACGATGCAGGTCTTCACCGAGCCGTTCGTCATCACCGGCGGCGGCCCCGAGAACGCGACGGTCACCGTCCTCTACCTGATCTACAAGTACGCCTTCCTCTACAACGACTTCGGCGGGGCCTGCGCCCTGAGCGTCATGCTGCTCGTGCTGCTCGGCGCCTTCTCCGCGGTCTATCTGCGCCTGACCCGTTCCGCGGAGGAGGACTCATGAGCACCCGCACGCTCGTCTCGCCGCTCACGCTGTCCCGCCCCCGCGGCAAGGCCGCCTACTGGACCGTGTTCACGGGCGTCGTGCTGCTCTTCGCGCTCGCCTTCCTCTTCCCCGTCTACTGGATGGTCACCGGCGCCATGAAGTCGCCGGACGAGGCCGCACGCACCCCGCCGTCCCTCGTCCCACAGAAGTGGCACCTCAGCGGCTACACCGACGCCTGGGACCTGATGCAGCTGCCGGCCCACCTGTGGAACACGGTCGTCCAGGCCACCGGCGCCTGGCTGCTCCAGCTCGTGTTCTGCACGGCCGCCGCGTACGCCCTGTCCCGGCTGAAGCCCGTCTTCGGCAAGCTGGTCCTCGGCGGCATCCTGGCCACCCTGATGGTGCCGGCCCAGGCACTGGTCGTACCGAAGTACCTGACCGTCGCCGACCTCCCGCTGATCCACACCAGCCTGCTCAACGACCCGCTCGGCATCTGGCTGCCCGCCGTGGCCAACGCCTTCAACCTCTATCTCCTCAAGCGGTTCTTCGACCAGATCCCGCGCGACGTCCTGGAGGCCGCCGAGATCGACGGTGCCGGCCGGCTGCGCACCCTCTGGTCGATCGTGCTGCCGATGTCCCGGCCGGTCCTGGGAGTTGTCTCGATCTTCGCCCTGGTCGCCGTCTGGCAGGACTTCCTCTGGCCGCTGATGGTCTTCTCCGACACCGACAAGCAGCCCATCAGCGTGGCCCTCGTCCAGCTGTCGCAGAACATCCAGCTGACCGTGCTCATCGCCGCGATGGTGATCGCCAGCATCCCCATGGTCGCGATGTTCCTCGTGTTCCAGCGGCACATCATCGCCGGGATCAGCGCGGGCAGCACGAAGGGCTGAACGCCGACCCTCCGACAGAAAGGCCCGCACCGTGGGACAGCCCACCCCTGCCCGCATCCAGAAGGACTGGTGGCGCACCGCCGTCATCTACCAGGTGTACGTCCGCAGCTTCGCGGACGGCGACGGCGACGGCACCGGCGACCTCGCGGGTGTCCGCGCCAGACTTCCCTACCTCGCCGGACTCGGCGTGGACGCCATCTGGTTCAACCCCTGGTACCTGTCACCGATGAAGGACGGCGGCTACGACGTCGCCGACTACCGGGCCGTCGACCCGGCCTTCGGCACCCTCGCCGAAGCGGAGAAACTCATCGCCGAGGCACGGGAACTGGGCATCCGCACCCTTGTCGACATCGTCCCGAACCATGTCTCGGACCAGCACCCCTGGTTCCGCGCGGCGCTCGCCGCCGGCCCGGGCAGCCCCGAGCGCGCACTGTTCCACTTCCGCGGGGGCCGCGGCGCGCACGGCGAACTCCCGCCCAACGACTGGCCGTCCCAGTTCGCCGGCTCCACCGAACCCGTCTGGACACAGCTGCCCGACGGCGACTGGTACCTGCACCTGTTCACCCCCGAACAGCCCGACCTCAACTGGGCCCACCCGGCCGTCCGGCAGGAACACGAGGACGTACTGCGCTTCTGGTTCGAACGGGGCGTGGCGGGCGTACGCATCGACTCGGCGGCCCTCCTCGCCAAGGACCCGGACCTGCCGGACCTCGTCGAGGGCCGCGCCCCGCACCCGTTCGTCGACCGCGACGAACTCCACGACATCTACCGCTCCTGGCGCGCCATCGCCGACGAGTACGGCGCCGTCTTCGTCGGCGAGGTCTGGCTCCCCGACACCGAACGCTTCGCCCGCTATCTGCGCCCCGACGAACTGCACACCGCCTTCAACTTCTCCTTCCTCTCCTGCCCCTGGGACGCCCGGCGCCTGCGCACGGCCATCGACGAGACCCTCGCCGAGCACGCGCCCGTCGGCGCGCCCGCCACCTGGGTGCTGTGCAACCACGACGTGACCCGCACGGTCACCCGGTACGGGCGCACGGACACCGGCTTCGACTTCGCCGCCAAGGCCTTCGGCACCCCGACCGACCTGGCTCTCGGCACCCGCCGCGCCCGCGCCGCCGCGCTGCTCTCGCTCGCCCTGCCCGGGTCCGTCTACCTCTACCAGGGCGAGGAACTGGGCCTGCCCGAGGCCGAGATACCGCGCGAGAGCATCCAGGACCCGATGCACTTCCGCTCCCACGGCGTCGACCCCGGGCGGGACGGCTGCCGGGTGCCGCTGCCCTGGGTGGCCGACGCGCCGCACGCGGGCTTCGGGGGCGAGCCCTGGCTGCCGCAGCCCGCACGCTGGTCCGCGTACGCGGCCGACCTCCAGGCCGAGGACCCGGGCTCGATGCTCTCCCTCTACCGGGAGGCCCTCCGGCTCAGGCCGGCCTACGCCGACGGCCCCCTCACCTGGCTGCCCGCACCCGACGGTGTCCTCGCCTTCGCGCGCACGGAGGGCCTGATGTGCGTCGTGAACCTCGCGGACACCCCGGCCGGCCTCCCCGCACACTCCCGACTCCTGCTCAGCAGCGGCCCCCTGGACGACCAGGGACGCCTCCCGCAGGACACGGCGGCCTGGCTGCGCATCTGAGACCGCCGTAGCACCACCCGCTATCCCCGTCCCCCCCCACCACGAAGGGATCAGCACATGCACAGCAACAGCCTCAGATATGTCAGGCGCATGTCAGCCATCGGTGCGGCCGTCGCCCTGGCGGCGGGCCTGCTCGTCGCCCTGGCCCCCGCCGCGCACGCGGCCGCCGGCGCCGACCTCCCCTTCACCTCCGTCGAGGCGGAGTCCGCCACCACGACCGGCACGAAGATCGGCCCCGACCACACCCAGGGCACGATCGCCTCGGAGGCCTCCGGGCGCCAGGCCGTACGACTGGGCGCGGGCCAGCGCGTCGAGTTCACCGTCCCCCGGGCCGCGAACGCGGTGAACGTCTCCTACAACGTCCCCGACGGCCAGTCGGGCGCGCTCAACGTGTACGTCAACGGCACGAAGCTCGCCAAGACGCTGGCCGTCACCTCCAAGTACTCCTACGTCGACACCTCCTGGATCGCGGGCGCCAAGACCCATCACTTCTTCGACAACGCCCGGCTGCTCCTCGGCCAGAACGTCCAGCCGGGCGACAAGATCGCCGTCGAAGCGGTGTCCACCCAGGTCACGGTGGACGTCGCCGACTTCGAGCAGGTCGCCGCGGCGGCCACCAAGCCCGCCGGGGCGGTCTCCGTCACCGACAAGGGCGCCGACCCGAGCGGCCAGGGCGACTCCACCCAGGCCTTCCGGAACGCCATCGCCGCAGCCCAGGGGGGAGTGGTGTGGATCCCGCCGGGCGACTACCGGCTGACCTCCTCGCTGAACGGCGTCCAGAACGTGACGCTGCAAGGCGCGGGCAGCTGGCACTCCGTCGTGCACACCTCGCGCTTCATCGACCAGTCCAGCTCCTCGGGCGGCGTCCACCTCAAGGACTTCGCGGTGATCGGCGAGGTCACCGAGCGCGTCGACTCCAACCCGGACAACTTCGTCAACGGGTCCCTCGGTCCGGGGAGCTCGGTCTCCGGCATGTGGCTCCAGCACCTCAAGGTCGGCCTCTGGCTCACCGGCAACAACGACAATCTCGTCGTCGAGAACAACCGCATCCTCGACACCACCGCCGACGGTCTCAACCTCAACGGCAACGCCCGCGGCGTCCGCGTCCGGAACAACTTCCTGCGCAACAACGGCGACGACGCCCTCGCCATGTGGTCGCTGTACTCGCCGGACACCAACAGCAGCTTCGAGAGCAACACCATCTCGCAGCCGAACCTCGCCAACGGCATCGCCATCTACGGCGGCACCGACCTCGCGGTCAAGAACAACCTGATCTCCGACACCAACGCCCTCGGCAGCGGCATCGCGATCTCCAACCAGAAGTTCCTCGACCCCTTCTCCCCGCTCGCGGGCACCATCACGGTCTCCGGCAACACCCTCGTCCGCGCCGGCGCGATGAACCCCAACTGGCAGCACCCGATGGGCGCGTTGCGCGTCGACTCGTACGACAGCGCCATCGAGGCGAACGTCAGCATCACCGGCACGACGATCACCGACAGCCCGTACAGCGCCTTCGAGTTCGTGTCGGGCGGCGGACACGGCTATGCGACCAAGAACGTCACCGTGGACGGGGCGACGGTCAGGAACACCGGCACGGTCGTGGTCCAGGCCGAGTCGCAGGGCGCCGCCAAGTTCAGCAACGTCCAGGCCACCGGCGTGGGCGCGGCGGGCATCTACAACTGCCCCTACCCGGCCGGCTCGGGCACCTTCACCCTCACGGACGGCGGCGGCAACGCGGGCTGGAGCAGCACCTGGGGGGACTGCTCGGCCTGGCCGCAGCCGGGCCAGGGCAACCCCGACCCCGATCCCACCCGCAACCTCGCCAAGGGCCGCCCCGCCACCGCCACCGGCTCGCAGGACGTCTACACGCCCGGCAAGGCGGTCGACGGCGACGCGAGCACCTACTGGGAGTCCACCAACAACGCCTTCCCGCAGGCCTGGACCGTCGACCTCGGCTCGTCCCAGGCCGTCCGGCGCCTCGTCCTCAAGCTGCCGCCCGCCACCGCCTGGCAGGCGCGCACGCAGACCCTGTCGGTGCAGGGCAGCACCGACGGCTCGGCGTACTCGACGGTGGTCGCCTCGCAGGGCTACCGCTTCGACCCGGCGACCGGGAACACGGCGACCGTGACCCTGCCCAGCGGCACGAACCTGCGGTACCTGAAGCTCAACGTCACCGCCAACACCGGCTGGCCGGCCGCCCAGTTCAGTGAGGTGGAGGCGTATCTGTCCTGAGGCCGAAGGCCGCCCCGCGCTTCGCCGCCTGGATCTGCTCGTACACATGGGTCCTGAGCTCGGCGAAGCGCGGGGCGACCCGGGTGCGCAACTGGTCCCGCTCCCCAGGCAGGTCGAGGACAGCTGCCACGGGTACGCCCCGGCGGCATCCGCGAGCCCGACCGGGCGCAGTGCGTCGACGACCAGTTCCTGTCGGCGCGCTTTGCTCGACTTCTTCTGTTTCAAGGGGAGCGCAGGAGTGGAGGACCTCGACGCCCGCAGCCCGTACCGCGTCGAGCACCGTGACCCGCTCGGGCAGCAGGGAGCCCTCGCCTCAGGCCCAGTGGACAGGATCGCCGAGCCGGATCCGGCCGGGCCGCAGCACCTGGGCGTAGACGCCGGCGCAGGGCTGCGGTCCCATCGACTCCGTCGGGGTGACGCGGTTGTGCTCGGCCAGGACGCGGAGAGCCGCGGTGTCCGCCGGCACAGTGCCGTGTGCCAGCGTGGGTATGGCGCAGCGCGGTGTGCGGGCGATGACGCGCAGGACGAGGCCGGTGCCCAGGTGCAGGGTCCGGTCGATCCAGTCGTTCTCCGTGAAGCCCCGGGTCAGCGGCGTACGGAGCACGATGTTGGGGCGGTAACGCTCCGCTTGGGCGCTGCCGTTCGGTGCGAGTGCCGCGATGCGGGCGAGGGTCGAGGTCGTCATCACGTGGACAGGCGCGAAATCGAAGAACGTTCCTTCGGGGGAGCCGCCGCCGATTCGGCCGGTACGAGCGCTCACCGGCGGCCTCGTGTGGTCGCGCAGGACGTCCTCCGGGTCGGCGCGGTCAAGGGCCGCCTCGTGCGGCGGGGCGTCGGTGAGGAACACGGGGCGGCCGACGATCTCCGACAGCGCCTCGTCCACGCCCGGATCGGTCGACCACAGCTCCTTGCCGTCCGACGTGGTCATGCGTACCGCGGAGTTGTCGGCCTGCGCGGTCACCGTGAGCAGACGGCTCCACAGGCGGGGGTGCTTGGCGCTGGCGACCTTGCCGGTGTCCCGGTCGATCAGGGCCACGCGGCGGTCGTGGGCGAGGCCCCGCTCGGTGACCTCGACGGCGGGCAGCTCCTCGCCGAGCATCGACTTCACCGGGTAGCGCAGGAGCCGGTCCACTCTTCCCGGCCCGTCCGATTCCGCCGATGTCATGGGCAAAGTATCGAGATCCGCACAGGGGACGGCAAGGGCCCGCCCGGCCACCGGCTTCCCGGCGGCCCACTCCGTTCGGGCCGCAACCGGGGAACGCGGCCGGTCGCCGCGTCGCGTCAGGCCGAGTAGGCGTGGGTCTGGGCGGCCTTGACCGATGCCCACACCGTGGCCCCCGGATGGAGGTCGAGCTCGGCGGCGGCGACGGTCGTCAGGTCGGCGGCGAGGGGGAGTTCGCCGGTCAGGTCGGCACGGATCTGGTCGCCGTGGGTCTCAAGACCGGCGACCTCGCACTGCCAGAGGTTGCGCGCGCTGGAGCCGGTGGGGCGGTCGCGGTGCAGGGTGACCGCGCTCGGCGGGAACGCGACGAAGACCGGTCCGGTGAGGTCCTCGGTGGTCGTGATCACCGGCCCGCCGTCGACGCGCACCGCGTGTCCTTCGGCCCGTCCCGGGTAGAGGTTCAGGCCGACAAGGTGGGCGATGTAGTCCGTACGCGGGTGGCGTGCGATGTCGGCGGGAGTGCCCTCCTGGACGACGCGGCCGTCCTCGACGACGACGAGGCGGTCGGCCAGCACCATGGCGTCCAGCGGGTCGTGGGTGACGAGTACGGCGACGGCCTCGAACTCGGCCAGATGGCGCCGGAGTTGCGTCCGTACCTCCAGCCGCGTGCGGGCGTCGAGCGCGGCGAGGGGTTCGTCGAGGAGCAGCAGCCGGGGGCTGGTGGCGAGGGCGCGGGCGAGGGCGACGCGCTGGGCCTGGCCGCCGGAGAGTCGGCGGGGCTTGGCGCCGGCGTGGGCGGTCAGACCCATCCGCTCCAGCCACTCGGCGGCCCGGGCGCGGGCCGCCGCCTTGGTCGCGCCGTGGCAGCGCGGGCCGAAGGCCACGTTGTCCAGGGCCGTGAGGTGGGGGAAGAGCAGGTAGTCCTGAAAGACGACGCCGACCGGACGTGACTCGGGCGGCGTACGCTCCAGCGGCGCGCCGTCCAGGCGTAGATGACCGCCCGTGAGGGGGACGAGACCGGCGAGGGCGCGCAGGGCGGTGGTCTTGCCGGCGCCGTTCGGGCCGAGCAGCGCGACGACGTCGCCGGGTGCGGCCGTCAGCGCCACGTCGAGCCGGAAGGTGCCGCGGTCGACGATCAGACGGGCGTCCAGCCCCGCTGCGGCCGGGCCGGGGACACCCATGACCTCGTGCGCGGACTTCTCGGTGTCGGTCATGAGGCGGTCATCCAGCGATCACGCAGCCCGGCCAGGACCGCGACGGACACGACGAGCAGCACCAGGCTGAGGGCGATGGCCGCCTCCGGGTCGCTCTGCAGGGCCAGGTAGACGGCCAGCGGCATGGTCTGCGTACGGCCGGGGAAGTTGCCCGCGAACGTGATCGTCGCACCGAACTCGCCGAGCGCACGGGCCCAGGCCAGGACCGCGCCCGCCGCGATGCCGGGCGCGATCAGCGGCAGGGTGACCCGGCGGAACGCGGTGAACCGGGAGGCGCCCAGGGTCGTGGCGGCCTCCTCGTAGCGCGGGTCGGCGGCCCGCAGGGTGCCCTCGACGCTGATGACGAGGAACGGCATCGCGACGAACGCCTCGGCGATGACGACACCGGTGGTGGTGAACGGCAGAGTGATACCGAACCACGAGTCCAGCCACTTCCCGACGACTCCGTTGCGGCCGAGCGCCATCAGCAGGGCCACACCGCCCACGACCGGTGGCAGGACGAGCGGCAGGGTGACCAGAGCGCGGACGAGGCCGCGTCCGGGAAACTCGACCCGGGCCAGCAGCCAGGCCAGGGGCACCCCGATCACCAGGCTCACGGCGGTGGCCGCGGTGGCGCACACCAGGGACAGCTTCAGCGCCTGCCAGACCTCGGGGCTGGTCAGCTGGCCCGGCAGGCTGTGCCAGGGGGTGCGGACCAGCAGGGCGATCAGCGGCAGCACCAGGAAGGCCAGCCCCACCAGCGCGGGCACGAGCAGCGGGAGTGGCACGCCCCGGCCGAAGCCGGTCCGCACGTGCCCGGGCCCGCGCCGTGGCCCGCCCGTCAGGGTGTCGGCCACGGCGTCGGACGTGTCGTGCGGGGAGGTCACGGCTTGAGGAACCCGGCCTCGGTCAGGACCTTCTGGCCTTCGGCGGACCGCACCAGGGCGATGAACGCCTTGGCCGCCTCGGCGTTCTTCGTGTCCTTGAGCCGGACGATCGGGTAGTCGTTGACGGCGTTGGCGGACTCGGGGAACTCCACGCCCTCCACCTTGTCACCCGCGGCCTTCACATCCGTCTTGTAGACGACCGCGGCGTCGGCCTCCTTCAGCTCCACCTTCGTCAGGGCGCTCTTGACGTCCTGCTCGTAGGAGACCGGGGTGAGCTTGAGCTTGCCGGCGTCCAGGGCCTTCTGCGCGGCGGCGCCGCACGGCACCTCCTTGTCGCACAGCACGACCTTCAAGCCGGACTTGGTGAGGTCCTCGAGGGAGGACACCTTGTCGGGATTGCCGGGCAGGGTGGCGATCTCCAGCTGGTTGCGGACGAAGGTGGCGGGCGTCCCCGACGCATCGCCCGCATCCGTGACGATCGCCATCGTCTTGGGGCTGGCGGAGGCGAACACGTCGGCCGGGGCGCCGCCGGTGATGCTCGCGGCGAGGGAGTCGCTGCCGCCGAAGCTGAAGGTCACCTTCGTGCCCGGGTGCTCCTTCTCGAACTCCTTGCCCAGGGTCGTGAAGCTCTCCTTCAGCGAGGCCGCGGCGAACACGGTCACCGTGCCGGACAGCTTCGCGGAGGAGGACGCGGATGCGGAGGAGTCCGCCTTCGTCGACGAGTCGTCGGAGGAGGAGCAGGCGCTCAGGGCCAGCAACGCGGCGGCTCCCGCACCGGCCACCTTCAGGGTCCGGTGGGTCCGGCGCGCGGAACGGGTCATCACGGATCTACTCCCTCTGTCACATGACGAAGAATCCACCACGGGACTCTTCTACGGTCTTTCGACGACCACGTTGGTCGACTTGATCACGGCAACCGCCGGAACACCTGGTTCCAGCTTCAGTTCCTCAGCCGACTCGCGGCTGACCAGGGACACCACCCGGAACGGCCCGGCCTGGATCTCCACCTGCGCGGACACGTCTCCGAGGGTCACGTCCGTGACGATGCCGGAGAGGCGGTTGCGGGCGGAGGAGCCGGCGTTCTCCCGCTCCGTGCGGTGCAACTGCCGGGCATAGGCCGCGAGGACCGGTCCGGGGATGATCCGGCGGCCCGTCGCGTCGCGTTCGGCGGTGAGTCTCCCGCCGTCGACCAGGCGCCTCACGGTGTCGGCGCTGACACCGAGCAAGGCGGCCGCATCCCCGATCCGGTAGGTGTGCATGCGCTGATGATACTGCCGCAGATGCAAGGGGAAAGTCTCCTGTCTCATTGCACAAGCGGGATCTCCGATCCAAAGGGTTGGAATGTGCGTTTGTACGGGAGGGGTGTCCGGGTACGGTCCTGCGGGAGGTGGTAGCCCGTGAGTCAGTCCCTCGCAGCTGCCGGTACGGCCGCCGGCGCGATGGCGGAACTCGCCCTCACCGGTGATCTGGCCCGGCCGGCCCGCCTGACGGTGTCCGATCTGCTCGCCTGGCCCCGGCATCGGGTGCGGGTCAGCTTCGAGTGCGCCACCAGCGGCGTACAGCACCACGCCTTCGAAGGGCCGCTGCTGCACGACGTCCTGTCGGACGCCGGACCGGTCTTCGACGCCGCCCGCCGCAAGGACCGCCTGCGCTTCCTGATCGCCGTGACGGGAGCGGACGGACACCACGCGCTGCTGTCCTGGGCGGAGATCGACCCGGACTTCGGACGCGCCCCCGTCCTGCTCGCGGTCAGCATCGACGGCACCCCGCTCGACCGGGCCGGGCCGCAGCTCGTGCTGCCCCAGGACCGCTGCGGCGCCCGGCACATCAGCGGCATCGACGCCATCCGCGTGGACGGCGGCTACACCCCGTGGACCTGACGCCGACGCTTCCACGGGGCGGTACGGCTGATCGTGGGCCGCTGACGCCTCACCGCCCTTCCACCACCCCGTTCTGCGACCGCAGTCCCCGGGCCCGGGTCGCCCTGGAGTCGCTGTCGTCGGCCGACATCACTGACGGACTGACCGAGTTCGAGCTGGACGCGGCGATGACGTACCTGGACGACGACACGCTCCGCCACGTACGCCGCTTCCCGCTGTACGAGGAGCGGTACGTGCTGCTCACGCCGGTCGACGGACCGCTCGCCGCGCAGCCGACGGCCCGGTGGGCTCAGGCCGCCGCCCTGCCGCTGTGCCTGCTCGGCCCGCGGATGCGTAACCGGCGCATCATCGACGAGTGCTTCGCCGCCGACGGGGCGACGGCCACGCCCGCGATCGAGTCGGACAGCGTCGCCGGGCTGTACGCGCAGCTGCCGGGCGGCCGCTGGTCCAGCGTGATCTCGCACGCCTGGCTGCACATGTTCGGCGTACCGGAGGGCATGGGGGTCGTACCCCTGGAGGGCCCCGCACGCGGGCCGCGGGTCGGGCTGGTCGTCGCCCGCAGCGAACCCCGGTCGGCGCTGGCCGAGGCGCTGCTGACGGTGGCCCGGGAGGCAGACGTACGGGACGCGCTCGACAGCCTCCTGCACACCTACCTGGGCGGCGGGCATGGCTGACGGACGGGGCCTGTCCCGGCATCACGAGGAACGCTTCGACCACGGCGTTCGACGGCGAGGATCGTGAATCGCACGGGGACGGATGCCCGACGACATACGCCCGCGACGGCCTCCCCGCGCTCGACCACTATCCCGGCGCGGCTCCTTTGAGAGGTTTTGGCCCGACGCACACCTCACGTACCGGCGACTTTCACATGGGTGCCACCAGACCCTTCCCTGACGTTTGGTGCTCTTGGAACACTCCAACCGCGCGCATTCCGTCACGATCCCGCCCGTGGAAGTCCTCAGGACGAGAGGTCCCTCACTCATGCCCGAAGTCAACCGGCGCCGCTTCCTTCAACTCGCGGGTGGCACCGCCGCCTTCACCGCGCTGTCCAACAGCATCGAGCGCGCCGCGGCGCTGCCCGCGCACCACAGCTCCGGGACGATCGAGGACGTCGAGCACATCGTCGTCCTCATGCAGGAGAACCGCTCCTTCGACCACTACTTCGGCTCACTGAGAGGCGTCCGCGGCTTCGGCGACCCGCGCCCGGCCGCCCAGGCGAACGGCAAGCCGGTCTGGAACCAGTCGGACGGCGCGAAGGACGTGCTCCCCTTCCATCCCGACGCGGACGACCTGGGCCTGCAGTTCATCCAGGACCTTCCGCACGGCTGGAGCGACGGACACTCCGCCTTCAACCAGGGCAAGTACGACAAGTGGGTGCCTGCCAAGTCGGCGACCACGATGGCGTACCTGACGCGCGACGACATCCCGTTCCACTACGCGCTCGCCGACAGCTTCACCATCTGCGACGCGTACCACTGTTCGTTCATCGGCTCCACCGACCCGAACCGCTACTACCTGTGGACGGGCTACACGGGCAACGACGGCAAGGGCGGCGGCCCGGTCCTCGGCAACGAGGAGGCCGGCTACAGCTGGACGACCTACCCCGAGCGTCTCGAAGCGGCCGGCGTCTCCTGGAAGATCTACCAGGACGTCGGCGACGGTCTCGACGCGAACGGCTCCTGGGGCTGGATACCCGACGCCTACCGTGGCAACTACGGCGACAACTCCCTGCTGTACTTCGACCAGTACCGCAACGCCAAGCCCGGTGACCCGCTGTACGACAAGGCCCGCACCGGCACCGACGCCCGCAAGGGCGAGGGCTTCTTCGACCAGCTGACGGCGGACGTCAAGGGCGGCAAGCTGCCCGAGATCTCGTGGATCGTCGCCCCCGAGGCCTTCACCGAGCACCCCAACTGGCCCGCGAACTACGGTGCCTGGTACGTCGCCCAGGTCCTGGACGCGCTCACCTCCGACCCCAAGGTGTGGGCGAAGACCGCGTTGTTCGTCACCTACGACGAGAACGACGGCTTCTTCGACCACCTGGTGCCGCCGTTCCCGCCGCAGTCCGCCGCGCAGGGCAAGTCCACGGTCGACGTCGGCCCGGACCTCTTCAAGGGTGACGCGAGCCACGCCGCCGGACCGTACGGGCTCGGCCAGCGGGTGCCGATGCTCGTCGTCTCGCCCTGGAGCAAGGGCGGTTACGTCTGCTCCGAGACCCTCGACCACACCTCGGTCATCCGGTTCATGGAGCGCCGCTTCGGCGTGCACGAGCCCAACATCTCGCCCTGGCGGCGCGCGGTCTGCGGCGATCTGACGTCGGCCTTCGACTTCTCCCGCAAGGACACCAAGCCGGTCGCGCTGCCCGCCACCGACGGATACCGGCCGCCGGACCACGACCGCCACCCCGACTATGTGCCGACCCCGCCCGCCCACCCCGCCCTGCCCCGGCAGGAGCGCGGCTCGCGCCCGGCCCGCCCGCTCCGGTACGCGCCCCTGGTGGACGGTTCGGCGGACGCGGCGGCCGGGAAGTTCACGCTCACCTTCGCCTCCGGGGCCCGGGCCGGTGCCGCCTTCCTGGTCACGTCCGGCAACCGTACGGACGGCCCGTGGACGTACACCACCGAGGCCGGCAAGACCGTGTCGGACACCTGGAACTCGGCGTACTCGAACGGCTCGTACGACCTGACCGTGCACGGCCCGAACGGCTTCCTGCGCGTGTTCAAGGGCCCCGGCGGGGCCGCCGGGCCCGAGGTCACCGCGCGGCACGTCGGAAGCGATGTGCGGCTGGTCTTCACCAACAAGGGGCCCGGTACGGTCCGCCTCGAGCTCACCGACGGCTATGGCGGAAAGCCGCGGTCCTTCAAGGTGCGTCCGGGCGCGACCGTCAAGCACACGGTGGATCTGCGGGCCGCCAGGCGCTGGTACGACCTGACCGTCGTGTCCGACGCGGACGCGGGCTTTCTGCGCCGGTTCGCCGGACATGTCGAGAACGGTCTGCCCGGTGTGAGCGACCCGGCGATCGTCACCGACTGATGGTTCCCCAACTGCTGGTTGCCTTCCGGCCGTCTCGCGGTAGTGTGCCCCGGTGACCACGCATTCGAACACTCCTGCAGGTTGGTACCCGGATCCGCACGGGGCGCCCCAGACGCTGCGTTACTGGGACGGTGCTCAGTGGACCGACCACACGAATGCGGACCAGCAGGCCCAAGGTGCGCCGCAGGTACCGCAGCAGGCGCAGCAGCCCCAGCAGGCGTACGCCCAGCAGGCCGCCCCGGCTCCCGACCGGCGCGTGCAGCGTCAGGTGCAGCAGGAGGCCGGGGTCGCGGCCGGCGCGGTCGGCGGCGGCACGCTGTTCACCGAGCCGGTCCTGGTGGTGAACCAGAAGGCCAAGCTGATCGAGGTGACCAACGAGTACAAGGTCATGGACCAGAACGGCAACCAGCTCGGCTCGGTCACCGAGGTCGGGCAGAACGCCTTCAAGAAGGTCCTGCGCTTCGTCTCCAGCGTCGACCAGTTCATGACCCACAAGCTGGAGATCCGTGACGCGTACGGTCAGCCGCAGCTGCTGCTGACCCGCCCCGCGAAGATCTTCAAGTCGCGGGTGATCGTGTCGCGTCCGGACGGCTCGCCCGTCGGTGAGATCGTTCAGCAGAACATGATCGGAAAGATCAACTTCGCGATGAACGTCGACGGCCAGCAGGTCGGTGCGATCAAGGCGGAGAACTGGCGGGCCTGGAACTTCGCGATCGTCGACCACGCGGGCAACGAGGTCGCCAGGATCACCAAGACCTGGGAAGGCCTCGCCAAGACGATGTTCACGACCGCGGACAACTACGTCCTGCAGATCCACTTCCAGCTCCCCGAACCCCTGCTGAGCCTCGTCGTGGCGACGGCGCTGACCGTCGACACGGCGCTCAAGCAGGACTCCCGGGGGCTCGGCTGACACAGCCGTTCGGCATGCGGCGCTCGACATGAGGAAGGGCGGTTGCGGATCTCCGCAACCGCCCTTCCGCCGTCGTTGCCCGTTGCGGCACTAGTGAGCCGTCAGATGGCCGGGGTTCGGCTGCTGGGGCAGCAACGAGGGTTCGTACGCCGCTGATCCGGGCTCCAGCGCCAGCACCGCCGCGACCGGGTGGTCGTCGTCCGCCACGGGCGCGGGCGCGGGCGCCGACCGGGACAGCGTCACCACGCCCCATGCCGCGATCGCCGCTCCCACGAACGCCAGCAGCACACCCGTCGGGCCGCCCTCGAGGCGTTCGCCGAGCAGGGACAGGCCGATCACCGAGGCGGCCACCGGATTGGCGAGCGTCACGACGGCGAGCGGAGCGCCGAGACCGCCCTGGTACGCGGTCTGCGACAGCAGCAGGCCACCCGCCGCGAAGGCCGCCACGAGCAGGGTCACCACGATCACTTGGGCGCTCAGCAGCGAGTCCGAGCGGTCCGTCGCGGCCACCGTCACCGTCTGGGTGAGGGCCGAGGCGACACCCGACGCGAACCCGGAGGCGGTCGCGTGCCGCAGCCCCGGCCGCGCTCCCGGCCGCGACAGGCCGCCGATCAGCACCGCGGTGGCACCGGCGACGGCCAGCGCCTCCGGCACCGTCAGCACATCGTCGGGCGCCGGCCCGGACGCGGTGACGAGCAGCGCGGCCAGGCCGATCAGGGTGAGCGCCGTGCCGCGCCACTCGACCGCGCTGACCCGCCGCCCGGCGACCCGGGCCCCGAGCGGCACCGCGGCCACCAGGGTCAGCGCGCCGAGCGGCTGCACCAGGGTCAGCGGCCCGTACTTGAGCGCGGCGACGTGCAGCAGCGCGGCCGAGGCGTTGAGCGCGACCGACCACCACCAGGCGGTGTCGCCGAGCAGACGCAGCGCACCCGTGTCGGTGTTCCGGGCGGCGAGCCGCTCCTGGGCCACCGCGGCGGCCGCGTACGCGACGGCGGAGAACAGGGACAGGACGATGGCGACGAGGGTGGCGTTCACCGGCCCGCTCCCACTCGTTCCGTTCCCACGCGTTCCGCTCCCGCTCGGCTCGCTTTCGCTGGGTTCGCTTCCGCTGGGCTCGCTCCGACTCGTTCGGCTTCCGCTCGGCGTGCTCCCACGAGGCCGCTGCCACCCGTGGACGGCGCGGCCCCCACGGGCGCCGGCACGACGTGGCCCGCCAGGCCGGCGAGCGGCGGTGCGGCGTCGCCCGCCGGTGCCGTGAGCCCCGTCGCCGGGACGGCGATGTCCGCGGGCGCGGGCGTGCGGTCCGCCGCCGCGGCCGTCCGGACCGGCGCGTGGATCACCGCGAGCGCGATGCCGAGCAGCGCCGCCGCCACGCCCGCGTCCAGCCAGTAGTGGTTCGCCGTTCCGACGATCACCATCAGGGTCAGCAGCGGATGCAGCAGCCACAGCGGGCGCCAGCGGGACCGGGTCGCGGCGATCAGTCCGATCGCCACCATCAGCGCCCAGCCGAAGTGCAGCGACGGCATCGCGGCGAACTGGTTCGCCATCGAGTCGGTCTCCGGGTTCCCCCCGTAGACCGACGGTCCGTACACCTGCGCGGTGTCCACCAGGCCGGCCGCCGCCAGCAGCCGCGGCGGGGCGAGCGGGAACGTCAGGTGCAGCACCAGCGCGGCGGCGGTGAGTACGGCGAGGACCCGGCGGGCCCACAGGTAGTGGCCGGGGCGCCGCAGGTACAGCCAGACCAGGAAGGCCGCGGTGGCCGGGAAGTGCACGACCGCGTAGTAGGTGTTGGCGACGTGGACGAGGGCGTCGCCGTGCAGCAGTGCGGACTGCACGGCGCCCTCGTCCGGCAGACGCAGGGCGCGCTCCCCGTCCCACACCCGCTGTGCGTTGTGGAAGGCCTCGCCGGTGTGGCCGTTCGCCAGCTGCCGGCCCACTTTGTAGACGACGAAGAGCCCCGCGACGAGCAGGAGCTCACGGACGAGGGGCGGCCGCTGGACCGCGGCTGCCCCTTCTGGATCAGGCTCCGTCAGGGAATCCATCCCCGGGCCCCTTTGCTGACGTTCTTGCTTGAGGTGATGCGCGGTGAGCCCAGGACAAGGTCCACTCGGCAGGGGAGTGGGTCCTGTCCAAGGCTCATCGATACGACAGTGTACCGATACGCCAGTGTACCGATACGGCCGCGTACCGGTACACTGACGTATCGATATACTCTTGTGAGGCGGGCCACGGAAACGGGATCGCGACCGGCACTACGAGCGAGGAGCAGAGCCATGACGTCGCAGGCAGCGGACGGACCGGAGACGGTCGTCGCCTCGCGCCGCTCCAAGATCACGCCTGAGCGTGAGCAGGAGTTCTTCGACGCCGTGCTCGAACAGATCCGTGAATGCGGCTACGACGCGCTCACCATGGAGGGCGTCGCCGCCAGCACCCGGTGCAGCAAGTCGACGCTCTACCGGCAGTGGAAGACGAAGCCCCAGTTCGTGGCCGCCGCCCTGCGCGCCAACCGGCAGGTGCGGTTCTCCGGGATCGACACCGGCTCGCTGGCCGGAGACCTGCGCGAGGCGGCACGGGCGGCGGGCACCTGGTCCGGCCGTGACACCCAGCTGCTCCAGGCGCTCGGCCATGCCGTGATGCAGGACGAGGAACTCCAGCAGGCGCTGCGCGACGCGCTCGTCGAGCCCGAGATCGAGGCGCTCCAGGAGATGATCCGGCGCGGAGTCGAGCGCGGCGAGATCGCCGCCGACCATCCGGCGCTGGAGTACATCCCCGCACAGCTTCTCGGTGTCCTGCGCGTCCGCCCCGTCCTGGAGGGGCAGTACGCGGACGAGGAGTACCTCGCACGCTTTGTGGAGGCCGCCGTGCTCCCGGCACTCGGCCTCACCTGAAGACCCAGGCCGCCGTCCGCGGGATGACCGGACGTCGGCCTGACCGCGCCGCACCGTGGGGACGGGGGCGGCGCGCACCCCCCGGCCGGGTGGGGTTCCTCTTGAGCGGAGAGGCGCCCCACCCGGCCGTCCGGTGTGCGGGGCGGATCAGACGTTCTGTCCGCTGCCGCCGCCGGAGGACACCTTGATGCCCTTGGTGATCTCGTCGATCACCGACTCCTTCTTCCCGACGTCGATGCCGAAGCGGACCACGACCAACTGCTTCGCGTTCGCCGGCGACGGGAAGACGAGCGACTCGACATAGCCGTCGGCGCCCTTGCTGGTGACCGCCTTCCAGCGGACCAGGTAGCCCTTCTGCCCGGCCACGGTCACCGCCTTGGAGGCCAGCTCCTCGTGCGAGGTGATCTTGCCGTAGGTGGTGCCGCCGTAGGACTCCTTGGCGTTCGCCGCGATGTCCGCCTTCGCGACCTCCTCGGGCGTGCTGCCGTCGGTGCCCAGCGCCACGGCGGGCGCCGAGTAGGCCCCGCCGGTGGTGCACTTCTTGGACGTGTCGCCGGGGCACTTGTACGAGTCGTTCGACGACACCTGCGCGCCCGCGGTCAGCGCCTGGCCGTACCAGTCGTCCGGCACGGGAAGGCTGATGCCGTTGATCGCGTCGGAGACGGCACCGCCGCCCTTGACCTTCGGCGGCTCGGACTGGTCCGGCGCCGGGCTCTGGCCGTCGGAGCCGCCCGAATCGCCGGGCAGGCCGCCCGGACCGCCGGAGCCGCCCTCGCCGCCACCGGTGCCGCCCTGACCGTTCTGGCCGCCGGGACCGCCCGGTCCCTGTGAGTTCGAGGCGTTGCCGCTGCCGCCGTCGTCCTTGGTCAGCGCGTACACACCGCCTCCGATGCCGGCCAGGACGGCGATCGCGGCGGCGACGGCTATGCCCGTCCGCAGCCCACGCCGCGCGGGGGCGGGCGGCCCGTCCGGATACGCGCCGACGGTCGGGGGATGGGCCGGCGGACCCCACGCGGCGGCCGAACCCACGGGGCGGGTCTGGTCCGTCCATGCCTTGCCGTCCCACCAGCGCTCGAGGGCGGGACCGTCACTTGTCTGCCCGGGGTCGGGGTACCACCCGGGAGGAGTCACCTGCGTCATGGGACCACCGTATGAGGCTCGCGTGAAAGAGGGATGAGAGGGTGGGGGTGCTTTTCGGGCCGCCCGCGGATTTTCGGGCCGTTCCACGGGTCAGGTCACTCCAGCACCAGCCGTACGGGTGACCAGTCCGCGCGCGGCGGCAGCCGCAGTCCGTCCCGCCCCGGTGTCACCGACCCGAGCACACTGGGATGCCGTGCGCCGGTGCTCACCGGGTCGGTGCCCGCCAGGCCGTGCACGGTCAGGAACCCCAGGACGGCGAACGCGTACGCCTCCTTCGCGGCCGAGGGCAGCCCGAGTTCGTCGGAGGTGCGCAGGGCCACCGCGCCCAGTTCCCGGGCGAGCATCTCCATCAGGACGGGATTGCGGGTCCCGCCGCCGGAGGCGACGACCTCCGTGGCCCGCACCGCGCGCACGGCGTCCGCGACCGTCAGCGCGGTGAGCCGGGTGAGCGTCGCGATCACGTCCTCGGCGGTCAGTGTCCCGAATCCGGCGAGCGCGTCGCGCAGATATCCGAGGTGGAACAGCTCCTTGCCCGTCGTCTTCGGCGCGGGCAGCGCGTAGTACGGCTCCGCCAACAGCCGTCGCAGCATCGGCTCGTGCACGGTGCCGCGGGCCGCCAGCGCCCCGTCGACGTCGTGGTCGAGGCGGCCCCCGCTCAGACCGTGCGCCGCCGCGTCGATCAGCGCGCACGCCGGCCCGGTGTCGAACGCGGTCCCGTCGGGGGCCGTGAGGTTGGCGATGCCGCCCAGGTTCAGAGCCACGGACGTCCCCGCGCGGCCGCGCAGCCACAGCAGGTCGACCAGGCTGACCAGTGGCGCGCCCTGACCCCCGGCGGCGATGTCGCGCGGGCGGAAGTCCGCGACCACGGGCAGTCCGGTCGCCTCGGCGATCCAGGCGGGCTGCCCGAGCTGGAGCGTGCCGTACACCCGCCCCGCCTCGGCCCAGTGATAGACGGTCTGCCCGTGCGAGGCCACCAACTCGGCTCGCCCGCCGCACAGTTCACGGTCCGCCCGCACGGCCGCCGCCGCGAAGGCCTGCCCGATCCGGGTGTCGAGGCGGCAGACCCCGGCCAGGCTCGTCGCCGCCGGGGGCAGCGCCGCCGCGAGCTCCTCCCTGAGGCCGGAGTCGTACGCCTCGCTCATCAGCCCCAGTGGCTTCAGTACGAGACGGTCCCCGGCCAGGCCGAGGTCGGCGGCCGCCGCGTCGATCGCGTCGTACGACGTTCCGGACATCAGGCCGATCACCCGCACGCTCTCAACTCCCTTGACTCTTCTGGTTCGTGCGGACCGTGGCCAGCGCCAGCGCGCTCACGGCGCAGGTCGCCGCCGCGTAGTACGCGGGGATGTCCACGTTCCCGGTCCGTTCGATCGTCTCCGTGATGATGAGGCCCGCGCATCCCGAGAACACGGCATTGGACAGGGCGTAGGCGAGTCCCAGGCCGGTGCAGCGCACGCGCGTCGGGAACATCTCGGAGAGCATCGCGGGCCCGGGACCCGCCATCAGTCCGACGACGGCGCCCGCCGCGCACACCGCCACGCCCTTCGCGGCGTTCGAAGTGCCGGTGTTTTGAAGGAGGTTGAGGAGCGGCAGGGCGAGAACGGTGACGAGCGCTGCCCCGGTCAGCATCACGGGACGCCGTCCGATCCGGTCGCTGAGCAGGCCCGCCGGGACGATCGTGGCCGCGAAGCCGAGGTTGGCGAGGACCGTGGCGACCAGGGCCTGCTGGAAGGTGGCGTGCAGGGTGCTCTGGAGATACGAGGGGAGCACGACGAGGAAGGTGTAGCCGGCCGCCGCCCATCCCATGACGCGGCTCGCGCCCAGGGCGATGGCCCCGGCCAGCCGGCGGGCGGGCGGCCGGTCGTACGCGTTTGGGTGCGCGCGCCCGCTCGCGAAGGCCGGCGTCTCGTCCAGCCGCAGCCGTAGCCACAGCGCGCCAAGGCCGAGGGGCAGCGTCAGCAGGAACGGCAGCCGCCAGCCCCAGGAGCTGAGCTGCGCCTCGGAGAGGAACACCGCGAGCAGCGCGGCGACCCCGGCCCCGCACAGAAGGCCCAGCGCCACGGTGAACGACTGCCACGACCCGTACAGACCGCGCCGGCCCGGCGGCGCGAACTCCGTCATCACCGACACCGCGCCCCCGAACTCCCCGCCCGCGGAAAGCCCTTGGACCACGCGGAGGAAGGTGAGCAGCCAGGGGGCCAGGGCGCCTGCCGTGGCGTAGGTGGGCAGTGCGCCGATCAGGGTCGTGGCGGCCGTCATCAGGGCGATCACCAGGATGAGGACCGGGCGGCGGCCGATCCGGTCGCCGAGGCGTCCGAACAGCGCGGCCCCGACCGGCCGGAAGAAGAACGCGAGTGCGAACGACGCATACGCCTTCACCAGGCCCTCCACCTCGCCACCGCCCTCGGGGGTGAAGAAGCGGGCCGCGACGATCGTGGCGAAATAGCCGTAGACACCGAACTCGTACCACTCGATCAGGTTGCCCACCGAGCCCGCGAGCAGGGCCCTTCGGGACTGCTCGGGCCGGGCGGCGCGCCGGTCCGAGTCCTGCACGGGGATGCTCATGCCGGTTCCTCCCGGGCCACGGTGATGGTGGAAAGTTAGTTTCAATTTCCCATTTGTTTGCTGTCAATAACTTTCACAACGGCTGGTCGGAGGTCTGCCGCGTCGCCCTGGGGCACTCGGTGTCACCCGTCACGGCAACACGTGCCCGGACCTCCTCCGTCGTGGCCTGCGGAGGACTAGGCTCAATGCCTGTACGCCGTTTGGGCGATCTGGGGAGGTAGCGGGATGACGGAGGTACGGCCCGGAGCGGTCGCCTCGGCTTCCCTGTGGGAACGCGACGCGGAGATCGCCGCGCTTGTGGAGGCGGTCGACGCCCTGCGCGCGGACTCCCCGTCCTCGGGCTCGGGAAGCCTGCTGGTGTTCAGTGGTGAGGCGGGCATCGGCAAGACCGCGCTGCTCGGCGAGACGCGCCGGATCGCGGAGAGCCGCGGCTGCACGGTGTGGTCGGCACGCGGCGGCGAGACCGTCACGTCCGTTCCCTTCAATGTCGTACGGCAGTTGCTGCAACCCGCGCTCGTCGCGCTCATGCCCGACGAGGCGCGCGAATACCTGGGCGACTGGTACGACATCGCGGGGCCCGCGCTCGGGATCACCGAGCCGGGCGACCGCCAGGCCGACCCGCAGGGCGTGTGCGACGGCCTGGTCGCGGCGGTGCGCCGACTGGCCCGGCGCGAGTGGCCGCTGGTCCTGCTGATCGACGACGCGCACTGGGCCGACCAGGAGACCCTGCACTGGCTGGCCGCGTTCGCCGAGCGCCTCCACGACCTGTCCGTCCTCGTGGTGGTCGCCCGCCGCCCCGGCGAGGCCACCGAGGAGAGCACCCGTCACCTCGACGTGATCGCCGCCGCGGCCGGCCCGGTCGCCACCCTCAGCGCACTCACCCCCGAGGCGACCGCAGGGCTCACCCGGGCCACGGTCGGTGTGCACGCCGACGCCCCGTTCTGCCGCGAGGTGTGGGCCGTCACCGGCGGCAACCCGTACGAGACCGTCGAACTCCTCGCCAAGGTGCAGGACAGCGAGCTGGAGCCGAGCGAGTCCTCGGCCGCCGAACTGCGCGCCCTCAACCGCTCGGCCCGCGGCCGTGGACTCGTCGCCCGCCTCGAAGGACTCGGCATCGACGCCACGCGGTTCGCCTGGGCCGCCGCGATCCTCGGCACCGGGATCTCCCTCGACCTCGCGGCCCAGCTCGCCGGCATGCAGCGCGAGGAGGCCCTGCACTGCGCGGACCTGCTGGGCGCGGCCCGCATCCTCACCGAACCCGCCCCGGTCAACGGCCGACAGCCGGACGGCGACCTGGAGTTCGTGCACCCGCTGATCGCCAGCGCCGTCTACAACTCGATCCCGGACGCCCTGCGCACCGCCATGCACGGCGTGGCCGCGCAGGTCGTCACCGATTCCGGACTCGGGGCCGCGGCCGCCTCCCGCCACCTCCTCGAAGTGCACCCGGACGACGACGCGGAGCTGGTCGACCAGATGCGCGAGGCGGCCCGCGAACACCTCGCGGTCGGCGCCCCGGACGCCGCCCGACGCTGTCTCGAGCGCGCCCTGCTGGAGCCTCCGCTGTCGGACGTCCACGCCCGCGTGCTCTACGAGCTGGGCTGCGCCACGCTCCTCACCTCGCCCGCCACCACCATCGACTACCTCCAGGCGGCGCTCGCCATGCCGGGCCTCGACGGGGACGTACGCGTGGACGCCGTCTTCCGCCTGTCCCAGGCGCTGCTGCACAACAACCAGGTCGAGGAGGCCGTCCGCACGGTCGACGCCGAGGCCGCCCGGCTCGAACCGGGACCGGCCCGGATGCGGCTCCAGGCGGTGCACTACATGTGGGAGTGCGTCCACGCGGGTGAGGACATCTCGCCGACCAGCGTGCGCGCCCTCGCCGAGCTCGCCAAGAAGTGCACCGGCAAGGACAACTCCGAACGCGCGCTGCTCATCCTGCGCGGCTTCGACGCGATGACGCGCGGCGAGAACGCCGAGGAGGTCGCCGAGCTCTGCGACCGCGCCCTCGTCAACGGCCGCCTCGCGCCCGGACTCGGCTGGACCGACACCGAGTGGGGCATCGAGCTCCTCATGATGCTGGCCAGCGCGTACGCCTACGCGGACCGGCTCGACCGCGCGGAAGCCCTCTACAACGAGGCGCTGCGCGCCTACGAGGGCGCCGGATGGAGCGGCGGCCATCTCGCCCTGGCCCATTCCTACGTCGGCCTCGGCCATCGCAGGCGGGGGCGTCTCACGGAGGCCGAGAAGTATCTGCGCGAGTCCCTGCGCATCGCCGAGCGCGTCGGCCGCGGACTGCCCCTGTACTGGTCCGCGACCTGCGGACTCGTCGACACACTGCTCGCCCGCGGCCATGTCGAGGAGGCCGCGGAGATCGCCGAGCGGTACGGCTTCGGCCCGCCGTACCCGACCACCATCGTGCTGCCCGACACCCGCTCCGTGCGCGGTCGGCTGCTGCTCGCCCTCGGCCGCACCGAGGAAGGCGTCAACGAACTGGAGGCCGCGGAGAAGGCGGCCACCGCACGGGGTCACCACAACACGGTGCTGGCCCCCTGGGCGCTGGACCTCGCCAGGGCACTGGCCGTCGACGACCCGCGCCGGGCCGCCGAACTGGCGGCGACCGCCCGCCGCCAGGCCGAACGCTTCGGCACCGACACGGCGATCGGCGAAGCACTCCGCTGCGCCGCGGCCCTGGAGACCGGCCAGCGCGCCGCTTCGCTGTACAAGCAGGCGGTGACGTATCTGGAGGCGTCACCGTGCTCGTACGAACACGCGGCGGCCCGGGTGGAGTACGGCATCGCGACGCGCTCGGCGACCGAACTCACCCGCGGCCTGACGCTGGCCCGCTCCTGCGGCGCGGACGGCCTGGTGGCGCAGGCCCAGGAGGCACTGGACAACGGGCCGGGGCTCCGGTAGCCGGAACGCCGGGTGTCAGGCGCTTCCCTCCCCAGGCGCTTCCCCTCAGGCGCCGTGCAGCCGGTCCGTGCAGCCGGTCCGTGCAGCCGGTCCGTCGTCGTGGTCACCCCGCCGTGTCGTCCTCCTCGGCCAGCACCCGCTGCGCCACCGCGAACGCCGAGTTCGCCGCCGGAACCCCGCAGTACACCGCCGTCTGGAGCAGCACCGCGCCGATCTCCTCCGGTGTGAGCCCGTTCCGCCGGGCCGCCCGCACATGCAGGGCCAGTTCGTCGTAGTGGCCGTGCGCCACCAGCGCCGTCAGCGTGATCATGCTGCGCTCACGGCGCGTGAGGGTGGAGTCGGTCCAGATCTCGCCCCAGGCATAGCGCGAGATGAAGTCCTGGAAGCGGGCGGTGAAGGGGGTCTGCCGTGCCTGCGCGCGGTCCACGTGCTCGTCGCCGAGGACCTGGCGGCGTACCTCCATCCCGCGCGACGCATACCCGTCGAAGTGCCCGCGCAACGCGGCGAGCACGGCCTCCGGGCGCTCCGCGGGCGCGAGATGCGAGGCGCCCGCGATCTCGGTGAGCGAGGCGCCGGGCACCGCGTCCGCGATCTCCCGCAGATGCGCGGGCGGCGTCGCGGGGTCCTGACGGCCCGCGACCAGCAGCGTCGGGGCGGTGATCGACGACAGCCGGTCACGGAGGTCGAACGCGGCCAGCGCGTCACAGCAGGCCGCGTACGCGTCCGGGTCCGCGTCCCGGTGGTCCTGGACGAGCTCCGGCACGGTGAAACCGGGCGTGAACCAGCGGGAGTCGGCCGTCGCCGCGACCGGCGCGACACCCTCCCGGCGGACCAGCTCGGCCCGCTCCCGCCACGGCTGCGCGCCGTTGAAGTGGGCCGACGAGCAGAGGACCGCGAGGGACGACACCCGCTCCGGGTGGTGCGCGGCGAGGTGCAGCCCGACCGCTCCACCCAGCGAGACACCGGCGTACGCGAACCGGTCGATGCCCAGTGAGCCGGCGAGCGCCAGCACCAGCTCGGCGAGGTCGGCGACGGTCGCCCCCGGACCGATCAGACCGGCCGGCGAGCCGCCGTGCCCGGGCAGGTCCCAGCGGATCACCCGGTGCGTGACGGACAGCTCGGGCGCGACCTTGTCCCACAGCGCGTACGACGTGCCCAGCGAGGGGCCGAGGAGCAGCGGGGGAGCGGTGACGGGTCCCTCGGCGTGGTGGTGCGACAGCCTGCCGTTCGGTTTGGTGGTCAACGTCGCTCCAGCGCACGGTCGGTGAGGGCTCCCGCGGAGCCCGTGTAGCGGGTGGGGTCGGTGAGGTCCGCGAGATCGAGGTCCGTCAGCTCCTGCTCCTCACCGAGCACGTCCACGAGAGGCCGGTTCTCGGCGACGGCGAGCTTCGCGGCCCGGGTCACCAGCTCCTTGGCGCGGGCCCGCCCGAGCACGGGAGCGAGCTCGGCGGCCAGCCGCTCGGAGACGATCAGCCCCTGGGTGAGACCGAGGTGCTCCCGCATGGTGTCCGCGTTCACCCAAAGGCCCTCCGCCAGTTCGGCGGCATGGCCCGCGGCCCCACCGACCAGTCGGAGCAGCTCCCGCAGCGGCTCCCACTCGGCATGCCAGGCCCCGGCGGGCCGCTCGTCCTCGGCGGCCATCGACGCGTAGAGCGTGGCGGCGAGCCCTGGCGCGCGCCGGGCGGAGGCGGCGATCAGGGTAGCCGCGACGGGATTCGCCTTGTGCGGCATGGCGGACGACCCGCCCCCGGCACCCTCGGTGACCTCGGCGATCTCCGTGCGGGCGAGGGTGAGGACGTCCGCCGCCGGCTTGCCGAGGGCGCCGGCCGTGAAGGCCAGGGCTCCGGCCAGATCGGCGATCGGCGTACGCAGGGTGTGCCACGGCAACGCCGGTTCCGCGAGCCCGAGTTCACGGGCGTACGCGGTCACGAGGGCCTGGGTGTCCTCGGTCCCGAACGCGTTGAAGGCCGCCAACGTTCCTGCGGCCCCGCCCAGTTGGGCCGGCAGCCGCACGGTCGTGAGCCGGTCCCGGGCGTCCAGCACCAGCGAGCGCCATCCCGCCGCCTTCAGCCCGAAGGTCGTCGGTACAGCATGCTGTGTCAGGGTCCGCCCCGGCATCACGGTGTCCCGGTGGGCGGCGGCCAGTCGGCCCAGCGCCCGCGCCGTACGCTCCAGGTCCGCCAGGATCAGGTCCAGTGCGGCGCGGGCGACCAGCATCATCGCCGTGTCCATGATGTCCTGGCTGGTCGCGCCCCGGTGGACGTACGGCCCGTGCTCCGCGCCGACCGCCGCCGTCAGATCCGCTACCATCGGGATCACCGGATTGCCGCCGGCGCGGGCGCGCAGCGCGATCGACCGGACGTCGAAGCCCACGGCGTCGGCGGCCACCGACACCGCCGACGCGGCCTCGGCCGGGGCCAGGCCGAGCCCCGCCTGGGCCCGCGTCAGCGCCGCCTCCGCGTCGAGCAGCGCCTGGAGAAACGCACCGTTCCCGGTGGCGGCCGACGCGGGGGATCCCGTCCACCCGGGGGCGAGCAGGCCGGCGTCGGAATCGACGGAATCGACGGGTTCTGTCACTGGAACTCCAGGAAGACCGTTTCGCCTTCGCCCTGAAGGCGGATGTCGAAACGGTACGTGCGGTTCGCGCCCTCGGCCGCGATGAGCGTGGCGCGCCGCTCGGCGGGCAGCGAGTCGAGCAGCGGGTCGGCGCCGTCGGCGAGGTAGGCGCGGGTGAACAGGTGGTGCACCAGACCGCGCGCGAACACGCACACGCTGATGTACGGCAGTCCGGCATTGCCCGGCGGCAGGGTGTGCAGCGCGTAGTGTCCGTCGGCGTCCGTGGCGACCCGCCCGAAGCCCGTGAAGTCGGTGCCGTTGCGGCCCAGGAAGCCGCCCGTCGACGGGTCGCGGCGCATCGAGCCGGGGGCACCCGTCAGGGAGCCGTCGGGCGCCGCCTGCCAGAAGTCCAGGAGGGCGTCGGGGATCGGCGCACCCGCACCGTCGAACACGTATCCGTGCAGGGTGATCGTGTCGGGGTGGCCCTGGGGCGCGACGTCCGGGCCACCGGGGAAGGGGAGCGCGTGCCCGTAGAAGGGGCCGATGGTGTGGGACGGGGTGGGGAGCAACCGCTCGGTCATGCTCAACGGCCTTCCTCGATCCAGGTGGCGGAGGGACCGTCGAGGACGATGTCCCATGCGTAGCCGAGGGAGAACCCGGGCGCCGAGAGGTCGTGCTGGTAGGTGGCGATCAGACGGTTTCGGGCCGCCGCGTCCGTCACGGACCGCAGGATCGGGTCGTATGCGAACAGCGGGTCGCTCGGGAAGTACATCTGTGTCACGAGCCGCTGGGTGAACGCCGTGCCGAAGACCGAGAAGTGGATGTGCGCGGGCCGCCACGCGTTGGTGTGGTTGCCCCACGGGTACGGGCCCGGCTTGATGGTGGTGAACGTGTACCGGCCCTGATCATCCGTCAGGGTCCGCCCCACGCCGGTGAAGTTGGGGTCGAGCGGCGCCGGGTGCTGCTCGCGCAGATGGGCGTAGCGGCCGGCCGCGTTGGCCTGCCAGACCTCGACCAGCTGGCCCCGCACGGGTCGGCCGTCGCGGTCGAGGAGCCGGCCCGAGACGGTCATGCGTTCGCCGATCGGCTCGCCCCGGTGCTGGCGGGTCAGGTCGTTGTCGATCTCGGTGATGTCGGTGACGCCGAAGACCGGACCCGCCAGCTCCACCGTCTCCGGGTCCCCGCCGTGCACGGCGACCAGCGGCTGCTTGGGGTGACGCAGCACGGAACTGCGGTACGGGGCGTAGTCGCGCGGCGGGTGGTGGCGGACCGGGCCGCCCTCGGCGACCGCCTTGTCGTACGCGTTCTGGAGGTCGTCGACCTCTATGTCGATGTGCGACTGAGTGAGAGCCATGGGTGCGTCTTCCTATCGCTCGAGGACGAGGGCGAGGCCCTGGCCCACGCCGATGCAGAGGGTGGCGACACCGACTCCCGAGCCCTTGCGGGCGAGTTGGTGGGCGACGGTGAGCGCGATGGCCCGCGCGGCCTGGATCACGGCTTCGAGCCCGGAGGCGCACAGCCGGTTGACGGTCACCCCGGGCACGGAGGCGGGCAGGCCCGCGAGGAGGGCGGCCATCCGGCCGACGTTGCGGTTCTCCTCGCCGGCGCCGTTGGCGTTGCCGAAGTACACGTCCTCGATCCGGGACGGGTCCAGGCCCGGTGTACGGGTGAGGAGTTCACGCACGGCATGGGCGGCCAGGTCGTCCGGGCGGACGGAGGCGAGCGAGCCGTTGTACCTGCCGATCGGGGTGCGGACCGCGTCGACGACGTAGACGTCCTTCACGAGCGGATCTCCTCCGGGACACGAACCTTCGCGGCGGTCTTATCGACGATCTCCGCGGCGGTGACACCGGGCGCGGTCTCCACCAGGAGCAGTCCGTCGGCGGTGACGTCGAGAACGCCGAGGTCGGTGATGATCCGGTTGACGCAGGCCCTGCCGGTCAGCGGCAGCGCGCACTCCTCGAGGATCTTCGCCTGGCCGTCCTTGGCGGTGTGGGTCATCACGACGATGACCGTGCGGGCGCCGTGCACCAGGTCCATCGCGCCGCCGATCCCGGTGATCATCTTGCCGGGGATCGCCCAGTTCGCCAGGTCACCGCCCGCGGAGACCTGCATCGCGCCGAGGACGGCGACGTCGATGTGCCCGCCGCGGATCATCCCGAAGGACAGCGCCGAGTCGAAGAAGGAGGCTCCCGGCAGGACCGTGACGGTCTCCTTGCCGGCGTTGATGAGATCCGGGTCGACCTGCTCCTCGGCCGGATACGGGCCGGTGCCCAGGATCCCGTTCTCCGACTCCAGGATCACCTCCACACCGGCGGGGAGGTGGTTGGGGATCAGCGTCGGCAGGCCGATGCCGAGGTTCACGTACTGGCCGTCGGCGAGCTCGCGTGCGGCGCGGGCGGCCATCTCCTCGCGTGTCCAGGCCATCAGCCGCTCACCGTCCCGGTTGCCGCGGACGCCGAAACGGTCCGCTTCTCGATCATCTTGGCGTTCGTCTGTTCCGGAGAGAGCGCGATGACGCGCTGTACGAAGATGCCCGGCACGTGCACCGCGTCCGGGTCGAGCCCGCCCGGTTCCACCAGCTCCTCCACCTCGGCGATCGTCACCCGGCCCGCCATCGCGGCCAGCGGGTTGAAGTTCCGCGCGGACTTGTTGAAGACCAGGTTTCCGTGCCGGTCGCCCTTCGCCGCCCGGACCAGGGCGAAGTCGGTACGGATGCCGTGCTCCAGGACGTACTCGGTGCCGTCGAACTCCCGTACCTCCTTCGGCGGCGACGCCAACGCCACCCCGCCGGAGCCGTCGTAGCGCCACGGCAGCCCGCCGTCCGCGACCTGTGTGCCGACCCCGGCCGGGGTATAGAAGGCGGGGATCCCGGCCCCGCCCGCGCGCAGCCGCTCGGCCAGCGTGCCCTGCGGGATCATCTCCACCTCCAGCTCACCGGCCAGATACTGGCGGGCGAACTCCTTGTTCGCCCCGATGTACGAACCGGTGACGCGGGCGATCCGTCCGGCCGCCAGCAGTACCGCGAGCCCCGACTCCATCGCGCCGCAGTTGTTGGAGACCACGCCAAGTCCCGCCACTCCGCGCTCGTAAAGAGCCTGGATCAGCACGTTCGGCACACCACTCAGGCCGAATCCGCCGACCGCGAGCGTCGCGCCGTCCGGCACATCGGCCACCGCCTCCAGGGCTGTGGCGACCACCTTGTCCATCCGTGAAGCCCCATCTCTCCCGAGCGCCCAGCGCGTAATTAGTCAGCACACTGATTATTTGTTCGAGGCTTCAAACACGCTGCCATCCGATCCCGGGGCAGTCAATACCCCAAGGAAAATGCGGACGAGAGACATCCTGGCGAGACAGGACAGGGGTGCCGAGGGCAGGTATCGTTCAGTGCACCAACGAAAACCACAGAGGAAATCAGACAGCTGCGCGGCCGACGGCGACGCGTACGTGGAGCGAGGAGCACACATGGCCGCGGTGGACCTCTCCACCCACCCCGGGCACCTGGCCCGGCGGCTCCAGCAGGCGCACTACCTGCTGTGGAACACGATGGTCTCCGAGGAGATCACCTCACCGCAGTTCGCGGTCCTGAACGCGCTCGTGGCCGAGCCCGGCCTCGACCAGCGCACGGTCGGAGAGCGGGTCGGCCTCGACCGGTCCACGATCGCCGAGGTCATCAGCCGGCTCAGTCGCCGCGGGCTGCTCGACAAGGTCCGCGACGCGCACGACGGCCGCCGCTTCCTGCTGCGCCTCACGGAGGAGGGCACCCGCACCCACCGCAAGCTGACGGTGCGCACGGCCCGGATGAACCAGGTCTTCCTGGCCCCCCTCTCGGCCGAGGAGCAGAGCCAGTTCTTCGACCTCATCCAACGGGTCTCGGACGCCGCCGAGGGGCTCCGCAATCCCGCGGAACCCCTCACGGCCTCGAAGACCTGAACGCCCGGACGCTCCCCGCCCGGCGGGCCGGTGCGGCCGCCTTCCGTCACGCCTTCGCGAACACCACCCACACCTGTCCCTTGGCGAAGTTCATCGGCGAGCCGTCCGCGGTCGTGAACTCCGTGCCGTCCGTCGCCGACTTCCGCTGCCAGTCCACGTCGAAGACCCGCCCGTCGCGCAGGACTTCGGCCTTGCCCGTGCCGACGGTCTCCGTGTAGGGGGTGTTGCTGCCGAGGAAGTCGTGGAACCTGGACTGCCGCACCTTCACGTGCTGCACGACCACGGTCGCCGGCGCCACCGTCGCGCCGTCCGTCGTCACCGCCTGTGTCCCGTCCATCGACACCAGCCAGCGCTGCCGCTGCTCGGACCAGGTGAAGGTGAAGCGGGCCGCGGGGAAGCGGACCGTGCGGGCCTTCTCCGGGGTGCCACCCGGGGGAGCCGCGCCGAAGTGGAACCCCGTCGTGAGCGCGTCGGCGCCCGGTGCGGAGTTCAGCAGCCGCTTCGGCCGCAGGAACAGATTGTGCGGCGCCGCCTTGTCGCCGCCGCGGAAGTAGGCGTTCGAGTCCTGCTCCGGCGACACGGCCCGCAGGGGCGCCTTGTCGATCAGTGGCAGCAGCTTGTGCTGGGCCCCCGAGAACGCGAGTGTCGGATCGTGGAACTGGCCCAGCAGCTCCAGGTCCGACTCGCGTGCGCTGCGCACCGGCCCGACGGTCTTCGGCAGGTTCGTCGCGAACACCGCCATCAGCCGGCTCAGACCGCCCTCGACCTGCTCCGCGTACACGACGTCCGCCGTGTCCAGGCCCGTCTGCGGGCGGGCCGCACCAGCGTTGTCGATCTTCACCGCCAGTACCGGACCCGCCGTCGCGCTCGGGCTGCCGCTGACCTGGCTCTCCGGGTGGCCCTGTTGCCGGTTCCGTCCGTCGTCGACCGCGCGGCCGTGCGTGGTGCAGCCCGTCACCAGGGAGCCCGTCACCGTGGCGGCCAGCAGTGCCGCCGTCATCACGCCGCGCCGCATCCGCGCCATCTGTCGCATGCCCACCGTCCACCAAGTCCTGTGCCATTGATTGTGCGCTTATAGGTTCATTGGTGGCCATACCCGTTCGGTTCTGATTGCGCGCGTCGGCTCGGCCGATTGGGCCAGTCGACGAACGGGCCGACCGGAGCACGCGCCCGCACTTCGACGATCCAGCGATCCAGCGGTCCAGCGATCCGGCTGTCCGGGATGCACCCCCCTGCGGATACCCGCGCTGTCCCTCCCCAGCGGGCATGAATCAACGAGTACGGATCGGTGAAGAGGGCGCTGCGACAGCGTGAACACGCCGCCCCCGGCCGCACTCCCTTCGGTTCGCGGTCAGCCCCGCGAGCCGAGGATCTCCGTCAGGTCGTAGCTCACCGGCTCCTCCAGTTGCGCGTAGGTGCAGCTCTCGGGGGTGCGGTCGGGGCGCCAGCGGCGGAAGCGGGCCGTGTGCCGGAAGCGTGCGCCGTTCTCCATGTGGTCGTACGCCACCTCCGCCACCCGCTCGGGCCGCAGCGGCACCCAGGAGAGGTCCTTCTTCCCCGACCAGCGACTGGGTGCGCCGGGCAGCCGCGCCGTCTCGTGCGCCGCCTCGTTCGACCAGGCCGCCCAAGGGTGCCCCGCGGCGTCTTCCATGCGCAGCGGCTCCAGCTCCTCCACCAGCTCGGCGCGACGCTTCATGGGGAACGCGGCGGACACCCCGACGTGTTGCAGGGCGCCCCGGTCGTCGTACAGCCCGAGCAGCAGCGAGCCGACGACCGGGCCGCTCTTGTGCAGGCGGTAGCCCGCGACCACCACGTCCGCCGTACGCTCGTGCTTGACCTTGAACATGGCGCGCTCGTCCTGCCGATAGCGCAATGTGAGCGGCTTGGCGATCACGCCGTCCAGGCCCGCGCCCTCGTACTGCTCGAACCACTGCTCGGCCACCTCGCGGTCCGTGGTCGCCGGGGCGACATGGACGGGGGCCGTCACCCCCGACAGCGCCGACTCCAGCAGGGCGCGCCGTTCGGTCAGCGGAGTGTCGAGCAGTGAGTCGTCGGCCAGCGCCAGCAGATCGAACGCCACGAACGAGGCCGGCGTCTTCTCGGCCAGCATCCGCACCCGCGACTCGGCCGGATGAATGCGCTCGGTGAGCGCGTCGAAGTCGAGCCGCCCGTCCCGGGCGATCACGATCTCACCGTCGATCACACAGCGCTCGGGCAACCGGTCCCGCAACGCCTCGACCAGCTCGGGAAAGTACCTGGTCAGTGGCTTTCCGGTCCGACTGCCGAGCTCCACCTCGGTGCCGTCGCGGAACACGATCGCCCGGAACCCGTCCCACTTCGCCTCGTACTGCATGTCCGGCGGGATCTTCGCCACGGACTTGGCGAGCATCGGCTTCACGGGCGGCATCACCGGCAGATCCATGCTCCGATTCTGCGGGCACACGCCGATGTTCGCCCGGTATGCGCGGTCTGCGTGCTGCGCCTACCGTGGCTCGCATGGGCGATGCGGTGGAGCTGGAGGCGGCGGGCAGGACGGTACGGCTGTCCAGCCCGGACAAGATCTTCTTTCCGGAGCGCGGCTTCACGAAGCTCGACGTAGCCCAGTACTACCTCGCCGTCGGCGACGGGATCCTGCGCGCCCTGCGCAACCGCCCCACGACCCTGGAGCGCTACCCGGACGGTATGAGCGGCGAGTCCTTCTTCCAGAAACGGGCGCCCAAGAACATGCCCGACTGGATCCCCACCGCCCACATCACCTTCCCCAGCGGCCGCAGCGCCGACGAGATGTGCCCCACCGAGGTGGCCGCCGTGGTGTGGGCCGCGCAGTTCGGCACGCTCACCTTCCACCCGTGGCCGGTGCGTCGCGACGACGTCGACCACCCCGACGAACTCCGCCTCGACCTCGACCCGCAGCCCGGCACGGACTACGCCGACGCCGTACGCGCCGCCCACGAACTGCGCGCCGTCCTGCACGAGTACGGCGATCTGCGCGGCTGGCCCAAGACATCCGGGGGCCGCGGGCTGCATGTCTTCGTCCCGATCGAGCGACGCTGGACCTTCACCCAGGTGCGCCGTGCCGCGATCGCCGCCGGACGCGAACTGGAACGGCGCATGCCCGACCAGGTCACCACCGCCTGGTGGAAGGAGGAACGCGGCGAGAAGATATTCGTCGACTACAACCAGACCGCCCGCGACCGCACCATCGCCTCCGCCTACTCCGTACGCCCCCGCCCGCACGCTCCCGTCTCCGCGCCCCTGCGCTGGGACGAGGTCGGGGACGCGCGGCCCCGCGACTTCGACATCGCGACCATGCCCCGGCGGTACGCCGAACTGGGCGACGTCCACGCGGACATGGACGACCACGCCTTCTCCCTGGAGGCCCTGCTGGAACTCGCCGACCGCGACGAGCACGACCACGGCCTGGGCGACCTCCCGTACCCGCCCGAATATCCGAAGATGCCGGGCGAGCCGAAACGCGTCCAGCCGAGCCGGGCGAAGCACGGGGACGGCTGACGGCCGGCCGCCGGCCGTCACGGCCCGTGAGGGTCGCGACGATCCGGCGGCAGTCCTTGAGAACCGCCGCCCGTCCGTGCCCGGGTCGTCCGCGCGCGGCGGGGAGGAGTCCTGGGCGCGGGCTCGGGAGCGCTCTCAACGCCGTTACCGGCCGGGGCTATCCTGATCCGCAGCCGCTCAGGAGGAGTCCCGAAGTGACCGAGACCGCGTCGCGTCCCACGCTGGAGGCCGTGGCCGCCCGGGCCGGGGTCTCGCGGGCCACCGTCTCCCGTGTCGTCAACGGCGGCGACGGTGTGCGGGAGCCCCTCGTCGCGCGGGTGCGGCGGGCCGTCGAAGAACTCGGCTATGTGCCGAACCAGGCCGCCCGCAGCCTGGTGACCAAGCGGCACGACGCGGTCGCCGTCGTGATCGCCGAACCGGAGACGAGGGTCTTCGCGGACCCCTTCTTCGCCCTCCAACTACGCGGCATCAGCAAGGAGTTGACCGCCCATGACTGTCAGCTCGTGCTGCTGCTCACGGAAGGGCGGGACGACCACGCACGCGTGGGCCGCTATCTCGCCGGCGGCCATGTCGACGGTGCGCTCGTCTTCTCGCTGCACCTCGACGACCCGCTGCCGGGCCTGATCCGCGGTGCCGGGGTGCCCACCGTGTTCGGCGGGCGGCCCGGCTGGGGCGACGGCACGCGCGACGCCGCGCCCGCGGTGTACGTCGACTGCGACAACCGCGGCGGCGCCCGGGCGGCCGTACGCCATCTCGTCGGGCTCGGCCGTACCCGTGTCGCCCATCTGACCGGGCCGCTCGACCAGACCTCGGCGGTGGACCGGCTCGACGGATTCCGGGACGTCATGGTCGACGCCGACCCCCGGCTGGTCGTGCAGGGCGACTTCACACCTGCTGGGGGCGAGCGGGCGATGCGCGAGCTGCTGGAGCGCTGCCCGGACGTGGACGCCGTGTTCGCGGCCAACGATCTGTCCGCCTCCGGCGCCCTGCGGGTGCTGCGCGAGCAGGGGCGGCGGGTGCCCGAGGACGTCGCGCTCATCGGCTTCGACGACATGCTGCCGGTCGCCGAACAGACCGATCCGCCGCTCACCACGGTCCGTCAGGACATAGAGGAGATGGGCCGGCTGATGGCCCGCCTGCTGCTGAGCGGCCTGGACCGCCGTGGCGAGGCGGCGGGCCCGGCCGGCACCCCGGCCGGCGTGGTCCTGCCGACGACACTGGTCAGGCGCGCCTCCGCCTAAGGATCGCCGGCGCGCGGACGCGGACCTCTGCTCCCGGGCGTGGCCCGGACGGCCACGCCCGCACGCGACGGTCTGCCTTCGGTTCAGCCCTGCGGCGGCGTGCTCTTGATCACCGCGAACCTCGCGCCGTACGGATCGGCGAGCTTGGCCAACCGGCCCACGCCTTCCAGGTCCGTCGCGGGCATCCGGACCTTGCCGCCCAGCTCCTGCGCCTCGGCGACCGTCGCGTCCGTGTCCTCGACCTCGAAGTACGGCAGCCAGTACGCACCCGACTCGGCCTCCGTCGGGTCGTCCTGGAGCGGGACCGCACCGCCGAACATGGCCTCCGGCTCCGTACCCGCCGGGTTGATGCAGGTGTATGTGCCGCCGGGGAACGGCACCGCCGAGGTCTCCCAGCCGAACACCTTGTCGTAGAACGCGGCGGCCCGCGCGATGTCCGGTGTGTAGAGCTCGATCCAGCACAGCGATCCGGGGGCGCCGGCCACGTCCAGCCCCTTGTTCCGGCCCGGCTGCCAGACGCCGAAGGGCACGCCCGCCTGGTCGGCGAGGATCGCCATGTGGCCCTGGCCCATCACGTCCATGGGCGGCAGGAACACATGTCCGCCGGCCTGCTCGGCCGCCTTCGCGGTGGCCTCGGCGTCGGGGCTCTGGAAGTACACGGTCCAGGACGGCGGGCCCTGTTCCGGAGTCGTCTGCATACCGCCCGCGGCGGTCTTGCCGGAGAGCTGGAAGAAGCCGTATCCACCGGCGTCGGGCCCTGCCGACTGGAACTGCCAGCCGAAGAGGCCGCCGTAGAAGGACGTGGCGCCGTCGATGTCGGGGGTGCCGACATCGAGCCAGTTCGGAGCACCGGTGACATAACGGGTGGTGAGCATGATTGCCCTCCTTTGAGGGGTCCCGTTGCCTGCACTGCCGAGTCTTGCACCGCCCACTGACAATCGCCGCCGCAGCGCGCCGCGGGGTTGCGGGACGAGGGTGATGACGCTCGGTGAGCAGCGGGAATTCCCGTGTTTCTGCCGACTCCGCGCGCCGCCGTGTTTTCCGGGACGGGCGGGACCATCATCAACGCCTGCGACAGCCACGTACGGGGTCGGACACCGCCTCCGGAACACGACGTTGATCCCGCGTTGATCGAACGTTTTTCGCCGCCCGGCACGATCTCGCCCATGCACACCGAAACGATCACGTCGCCCGACATCGCCTGGCAGGAGGAGGCGCTGTGCGCGCAGACGGGGGCTGATTTCTTCTTTCCCGAACCCGGGAGCTCCGTACGGGAGGCGAAGCGCATCTGCGGCCTGTGCGAGATCCGCTCCGCCTGCCTCGAATACGCGCTCACCAACGACGAGCGGTTCGGGGTCTGGGGCGGGCTCTCCGAGAAGGAACGGCTGAGCCTCAGGCGCGACCCGCGCTGAACGCCCGCACCGGGAAATCGGTACGCCGCACGGCCCCCGGCAGGCACAATCCCCGCCTGGCCGGCACTCCGGTCCACACGGCCGACAGTCTCCTCAGCGCTCTCGCTCCGCTGCCGTACCCGCGGCGCATGCGTGAACTCGCCCTCCATGTGCGGGTCATGAGCCCACCGCGCCCCGTGCTCGAGGCGCGCGGTGCGTATGAGCGGGGCATCGCGGTGGTCGCGGCGTCCGTCGCCCGGGGCACCCAGTGGATCGCGGAGCGCATCGCGGACGCCGAGCCCTTCGTGCGCGGCCACGCCCTGCGCGTCGCCGACAGCCTCCAAGTCCCCGACACCGTCTACGAGTCGGCGCTCGGCGACGCCTGCGAGGCCGTATGCCGTGATCTGCTGCGGGGGATAGTCGTGGGCCGCCGCACGGCACTTGCCGACCGGCTGGCGGACGGGCTGCGGCGCGACTGGGGCGACGCCGAGGCGGCGCGGCTGCTGCCGGGCTGCGCGCCGGAGACCGTTGCCCGGCTCCTGCCCGGCCTCTTCCACGCCGTCACCGGCTGGAAGACCCTCGCCAACAGGCACCCGCGCACGGTGCTCGACGCGGCCGAACAAGCGCTGGCCACGCTCCCCGAGGCGCTGCGCGCCCCCTGGTGGAGCCGGTACGCGCCCGCCGTGGCCGCCACCGTCACGGCCGAACCGTTGCGCGCACGCGCCCTGCTCGAACGCCTCGGCCCCGAAACGATGCCACCCCGACTCCGCAAGCACCTGGGCGACTTCGCGGTGGCCGCCCCCGGGCGGCTCCTGCGTCTCCTGCTCACTCCCGCCTGGCACGCCGTCCGCCGACACCGCGGGCTGGGTCCCGGTGTCCTGCGCACGCTGGCCCGCAAGCAGCTGACGGCGTACGAATGAGCAGCGGGCCCGTGCCTCAGAGGCACGGGCCCGCTGCTGAAGACGCCTGAACCGGCGCCGAAGGCGGCTACGCGCCGGCTCGCGCCGCCATCCGCGCCTTGCGGGCCGCCAGCTTCTCGTCGAACTTCCGGGCCTCCGTGTCCAGCCCGCCCATGAAGAGGCCGAGCTCTTCCTGGGCGTGCAGGCCCTCGGGGCTGAGGCCGTCGATCTCCAGGACCTTCAGGTGGCGCAGCACCGGCTGGAGCACGTCGTCGTGGTGGATGCGCATGTTGTAGACCTCGCCGATCGCCATCTGCGCGGCCGCGCGCTCGAAGCCGGGGATGCCGTGGCCGGGCATGCGGAAGTTGACGACGACGTCCCGCACGGCCTGCATGGTCAGGTCGGGCGCGAGCTCGAACGCCGCCTTCAGCAGGTTGCGGTAGAAGACCATGTGCAGGTTCTCGTCGGTCGCGATGCGCGCCAGCATGCGGTCGCAGACCGGGTCGCCCGACTGGTGACCGGTGTTGCGGTGGGACACGCGGGTCGCCAGCTCCTGGAAGGCGACGTACGCGACGGAGTGCAGCATCGAGTGCCGGTTGTCCGACTCGAAGCCCTCGCTCATGTGCGACATGCGGAAGGCTTCCAGCTTGTCCGGGTCCACGGCGCGCGAGGCGAGCAGGTAGTCGCGCATCACGATGCCGTGGCGTCCCTCCTCCGCGGTCCAGCGGTGCACCCAGGTGCCCCAGGCGCCGTCGCGGCCGAAGAGGGAGGCGATCTCGTGGTGGTAGCTGGGGAGGTTGTCCTCGGTGAGAAGGTTGACCACCAGTGCGATGCGGCCGATCTCGGTGACCTTGGACTGCTCCTTGTCCCACGCCTCGCCGTCCTCGAAGAGGCCGGGGAAGTTGCGGGCGTCACTCCAGGGCACGTAGTCGTGCGGCATCCAGTCCTTGGCGACCTTCAGGTGGCGGTTCAACTCGTTCTCGACCACTTCCTCCAGCGCGTACAGCAGCCGAGCGTCGGTCCAGTCGGACGTGCTGCCAAGGTGGGGAGAGGTGATCGTCACAGGTGCTCCAGGGGGACGTGAAGTACAGCGAGCGGGGCCACGAGCGGCGGGCCCGGCAACCTACGGCATCGTAGGCTACGTATCCGTAGGTTACGAGACCGTAGGTTAAGCACGCTGTAAAGACTGCTGATCAGCAGGGTTCCCCCACGGACACCGCCCGCATGCCGGACGCCGGTGCACCCGCAGGTCCGGGGGCCGGAACGGCGTTACATCAACCGGGTCAGGCGTACAGCTCCCTCAGCCGGACCGAGAGACATGTCACACAGCCTTCGAGTTTCTCGTACTCGCTGATGTTAACCAGGACGGGCTCGTGGCCGAGGTCCGCGAGCAGGTCCGCCGTCTTCGGGGCGCTGTCCGCCATCAGCAGCTTCGATCCGCCGAGCAGGACCACATGGGAGCCGGACTCCTCCGGCACCGAGAGGAAGCGAGTGAACAGCGCGGGCCTGTCCACGAGCGGGATGTGACCGATGACCGTGCCGTCCGGCAGCGCGGTGACCGAGGACTTCAGGTGCAGCACCTTGCTGACGGGCACGGCGACGACCTGGGCTCCGAGCGGCTCGAAGACCGCGCGCAGCTGCTGGACCCCGGCCGCGTTGGTGCGCCCGCCCCGGCCTACGTAGATCGTGTCGCCGATCTTCAGGACGTCGCCGCCGTCGAGGGTGCCGGGTTCCCAGATCCAGTTCACCGAGCAGCCCAGGCGGGCCACGGCCTCCTCGACGCCGGCGGTCTCGCCGCGCCGGGAGTCGGCGCCGGGGCGGGTGATCAGGGCGACATTGCGGTACATGACCACCGCGTCCTCGACGAACACCGAGTCCGGGCAGTCGTCGGCCGGATCCACCTCGACGGTCTCCCAGCCGTGCGTGCGCAGCGCCTCCGCATACGCCTCCCACTGCTCGACCGCGAGGCCGACATCGACCTGCGCGCGCTCGATGTGCGTGACCAGCCCTTCGGCGAGGCGGGGGCTGGGGCGGCGGATGAGGGCCTTCTTGCTGGGCACGTGCGGGTCTCCGTCTCGGCAGGGGGTACGCCGCCATCATGCAGGGCGACCCCCGCCGCACAACAGTCCCGGTGGCCGTGACGGGTCCTGACGGCCTCCTGCACCCCCCGCCGCACGGGAACCGCAGGTGGGCATCAGCGGTGGCAGGCATGGCGGCGACGGGGCGCCTGTGACGGGGGCCTGCGACGGGGGGCCTGCGGCGCGGGAGCGGGACGGCCGCGGGCGCGCCGAGGGCGCGGGAGCGGAAGCGCGCCCCCCTCGGCCCATCCCTCGGCCCACCCCCTCAGCCCATCCCCACCTCCTCCGGCGTCGTGTCCTTCAGCTTCCCCTCCAGCAGCAGCCAGCGTGTGATCCCGATCGACTCGAGGAACGGCACGTCATGGCTGGCCACGATCAGCGCGCCCTCGTACGACTCCAGAGCCGTGGTGAGCTGCCGGACGCTCGCCATGTCGAGGTTGTTCGTCGGCTCGTCCAGCAGCAGGAGCTGCGGGGCGGGCTCGGCGAGCATCAGCGCGGCGAGGGTGGCCCGGAATCGTTCGCCGCCCGACAGGGTCGCGGCCCGTTGGTCGGCTCGCGCGCCCCGGAACAGGAAGCGGGCCAGCCGCGCCCGGACGCGGTTGTTCGTGGCGTCCGGCGCGAACCGGGCCACGTTCTCGGCGACCGTCAGCTCGTCCTCCAGAACGTCGAGGCGTTGCGGCAGGAACCGCAGCGGCACATGGGCCCGCGCCTCACCCGACACCGCCTGCAACTCGCCCGCGATCGTGCGCAGCAACGTCGTCTTGCCCGCGCCATTGCGCCCGATCAGCGCGATCCGTTCGGGACCGCGCAGTTCGAGGCCGCCGTCCACCCGGGCGCCGTACGTCAACTCCAGGTCCTGGAGAGTGAGCACGGAGCGGCCCGGCGGTACGGCCGTGTACGGCAGGTCGACGCGGATCTCGTCGTCGTCCCGCACCGCCTCGGCCGCCTCGTCCAGGCGCTCCCGGGCCTCGGTGAGTCGCTCCTCGTGCAGGATCCGGTGCTTGCCCGCGGACTCCTGGGCCGCCCGCTTGCGCGCCCCCATGACGATCTTCGGCTCGCGCTTCTGCTCGTACATCTTCTGGCCGTACCTCTTGCGGCGGGCCAACTTGACCTGCGCGTCGATCAGTTCACGCTTCTGCTTCTTCAGGTCGGACTCGGCGACGCGCACCATGCGCTCCGCCGCCTCCTGCTCGGTGGCGAGCGCCTCCTCGTACGCGGAGAAGTTGCCGCCGAACCAGGTGACCTCCCCGGAGCGCAGATCCGCGATCTGGTCGACCAGTTCCAGGAGTTCGCGGTCGTGGCTGACCACGACCATGACCCCGGACCAGGCCTCCACGGCCGCGTACAGCCGGCGGCGCGCGTACAGGTCGAGGTTGTTGGTCGGCTCGTCGAGCAGGAGCACGTCCGGGCGGCGCAGCAGCAGCGCGGCCAGCCGCAGCAGGACGGACTCACCGCCCGACACCTCGCCGATGGTGCGGTCCAACTCGATGTGGCCGAGCCCGAGTTCGCCGAGTGTCGCGATGGCGCGCTCCTCCACGTCCCAGTCGTCACCGACCGCTGTGAAGTGTTCCTCGGCCACGTCACCCGCCTCGATGGCGTGCAGCGCGGCGCGCGTCGCGGCGATGCCGAGCGCCTCGTCGACCCGGAGGGCGGTGTCGAGGGCGACGTTCTGGGGGAGGTAGCCGGCCTCGCCCGCGACACGGACGGTGCCGTCGGCCGGGGAGAGCTGTCCGGCGATCAGTTTCAACAGGGTGGACTTGCCTGATCCGTTGACGCCGACGAGCCCGGTCCTGCCGGGGCCGAACGTGGCTTGCAGGTCGTCGAAGACGACGGTGCCGTCGGGCCAGGCGAAGGACAGGGACGTACAGGTGATGGATGCGGTCATACGGTGCCTCGCGGTTGCTCGAGGTGGTCATGGGCAACGCGTGTGAGACACCGCGGGGGGCGACGGTCCCGGGGAATGAGCCGGAGCACGGCGGAGGGCATGAGAAAAGCCCTGTACCGGAGGACGGCTCGGATGCCGAGGTCGCACGCAGCGCACACCACACGGTCAGTGAGGTGTGACGCGGTGTCTCAGGACCTCAGACGAGCAACGTCCTTCTCCAATCGACGGCAACAGAACCGGTGTACACGCTAGGAGCGGGTATGCGGGCTGTCAACGCAATTAACGTGGGCCCTGCCCAGTACCGAGGAGGCACCGTGCCCGACGGCTCGCTCTCACTGCCGGCCCGGCTCTATCTGCTGTCCTGGGACACGACGAAACTCAAGGTCAGCGGCGAGACTCACCTCCATCACCTGGTCCGCGCCGGTGCCCTCACGGAGCTGGCGCAGCGCGGTCTGCTCACCGATGTGGACGGCATCGCCACGCCGGCCGACCCGGATGGCCGTACCGGTGATCCCGTTCTCGACGGGCTGATGGAACTCGTCGAGGAGTCCCGGCCGCGCAAGTGGAAGGCCTGGGTGACCCTGCGGGCCCGCGTCACGCTGGACGCCGTACGCGCCCAGCTCGCCGCCGACGGATATCTGCGCGCCGAGAAGAGACGCGTGTTCGGGCTCTTCCCCTCCGTGGAGTACGAGCTGGCGCGGGTGCCCGCGGTGCAGGCGCTGCGCGCCGAGGCCCGGCAGGTGCTGGAGGGCCCGCTGCCCGTAGCCGCGGTCCCCGACCGGGACGCGGCCCTGGTGGCCCTGGCCGCCGCGGCCGAACTGCGCACCCTGGTGCCGTCCAAGGACCGCAAGCGGTACAAGGACCGCGTCGAGGAGCTGACGGAACGCGGCGGGGCGGCGGCACCCGCACTGCGGAAGGTCATCCAGGAGGTGCGGACGGCAATGATCGTCGCGATCACGGCGGCGTCGACGTCGGGCGCCGCGACGAGCAGCTGAGCGCCGGCCCGCGGCGAAGACCTCGGGTGAGGGGGAGGGGTAAGAGCCGTCCGCCTTCCTCACCGCCTGAGCGCGGAGATGCTGGTCACCGGGGCCGTCGACCCGGTGACTGGGCAGGCGCTCGCCGGGGGTACGAACCCCGCTGAATGTTGTGGTCCGGCCGGGCGCGCCGACCGTGACCGAAAACCGGCCGCCCCGGCGTCGTCCGCGTCAGCGCGGAGCCGGACGCTGCGGCGAACCACTCGCTCGCGCGGACGCGTTCAGCACGCGTCGCGCATCAGTTCCGCCAGATCGTGGTCCAGATCGATCTGCAGATGCTCCAGGCCGACCGGCACCAGCTCCGTCGTGCGCTCCAGGAAGCGCCGGATCTCGCCCGAGCGGACGTGGACCACGGCGGTGCCTTCCGGGGCGTGGAACTCCAGGACGGTGCGGTCGTAGCCGTACGGCCGCACCCGGACGTCACCGTGGCCCACAGGCTCCTCCATGCCGGACGCGAGCAGCTCGCGCGCGAAGGTCCAGCAGACCTCCACGCCCTCCAGCGTCGCCGGGGCGGGGAAGGTCATGCGGATCGCGAACGGGTCGCTCCGGTCGTAGTGGAGCGTGGCGGGAATGCTCGGCATCCGCGGCGCGGCGGCGACGAGACGGGCCTCTACGGGCTGCTCGATGACGGTGGACAACGCCTTGCTCCCTTGTGACGGCTGGATGGACTCCGGACGGATGTGGCCAGGCACTTGAAGAGACGTTGGAATGAGCCAATCCGTGCACCTGAATTTCGAGTGACCTCTGTCACCGAGAACATTCGGTGTGGTGATCCATTTCTCATCCGTCGTCTCCGGGATATCGGAGAGGACACCCGGTGGAGGCGCGCGGTTCCCGGGTGAGGGCATCTGGACGCCACCGGGGGAGTGGGCTAGCTTCGCCCGCCATGACGGGCTTGGGGAACACGCGACGCACGAGACGGACGAGGCGCACAAGACGTACGAGCCGACTGATGAGCGTGGGAGCGTGCGTGGCGGCCCTGGCCGCAGCGCTGACGACTCCCGCCGGGGCGGCTCCCGCCGGGGCGGCACCCTTGTCGGCCGCCGGCAGGCAGACGCCGCACTGGCAGCTCAAGGACAGCGGCACGGACGTCCGCTTCCGCGGTCTTTCGGCCGTCAGCCGGCACGCCGCCTGGGTGGCCGGATCCAAGGGCACCGTGCTGCGCACGACCGACGGCGGGGCGCACTGGCGCAACGTCTCGCCGCCGGGCGCCGCCGATCTGGAGTTCCGTGACATCGAGGCGTTCGACGCGCGGCGCGCCGTGGTGCTGGCCATCGGCGAGGGCGAGGCGTCCCGGGTGCTGCGCACGGACGACGGCGGCGCGACCTGGACCGAGTCCTTCCGCAACACCGACGCGAAGGCCTTCTACGACTGCCTCGCCTTCTTCGACCGGCGCCACGGCCTGGCGATGAGCGACCCGGTCGACGGCGCGTTCCGCATCCTGTCGACCAGCGACGGGGGCCGCTCCTGGAAGGTGCTGCCCGGCGCCGGGATGCCCGCGGCCCAGGACGGCGAGGCCGGCTTCGCGGCCGGCGGACAGTGTCTGGTCACCTCGGGACCGCGCGACGCGTGGCTGGCCACCGGCGGCGGCGCCCACGCGCGCGTGCTGCACTCCGCCGACCGCGGACTGACGTGGACGGCGGCCGACACGCCGATCCCGGCGGGCGATCCGGCGCGCGGTGTCTTCGCGCTCGCCTTCCGCGACCGCACGCACGGCATCGCGGTCGGCGGCGACTACCGGGCCGACCAGGCGTCCCCGCGGGCGGCGGCGGTCAGCGGCGACGCCGGCCGCACCTGGACGACGGCCGCGCAGCCTCCGCCCGCCTACCGCTCCGGCGTCACCTGGCTCCCGCACACCGGCTCCGCCGCCCTCGCCGTCGGCCCCACCGGAACGGACCTGACCACGGACGGCGGCCGCACGTGGAAGACCCTCGACACGGGCTCGTACGACACCGTGGACTGCACCCCGGACCGGGGGTGCTGGGCCTCCGGCGAGAAGGGACGGGTGGCCCGTCTGGAGTAGTGACCGCTCCTTCGGCGCGCGGCGGCCGACGGGCGATGTTCGCCTGGGAAAAGGGGGTACCCGTGCGCCACCAGTTTTCCGGAGCGCAGTGATCCCGGAGGAAGTGAGGAGTCATGCCACGCGGTTCGAGCCCCAAGAGGGAACGTCAGTACGAGCACATCAAGCAGAGCGCGCAGGACCGGGGCGAGAGCCAGGGGCGCGCCGAGGAGATCGCCGCGCGCACCGTGAACAAGGAGCGGGCCCGGTCCGGTGAGTCGAAGACGGCGAGCAAGACGTCCACGAACGACATGTCGTCCGGCAAGCGCGGCGGTCAGCGCTCGCACACGGGCTCGGCGGGGCCCACGTACGACCAGCTGTACGAGGAGGCCAAGCGGCGCAACATCCACGGCCGTTCGGACATGAACAAGTCGCAGCTGAAGCAGGCACTGGGCAACAAGTGACACCGGCCCGCGGGGTCGTACGCTCGTCACCATCATGACGACCGTACGCATCCCCGCGGGCTGGCCCGCCACCGAAGAAGAAGCCCGTGCCGTGCAGGACGAGTTGCGCGGACGAGTGATCCTCGACGAGCCGGGCCCACCGCCCGGAACCGGTCGTGTGACGGGCGTCGACGTCGCCTACGACGACGAACGCGACGTGGTCGTGGCGGCGGCGGTCGTGCTGGACGCGGCGACGCTGGACGTGGTCGCCGAGGCCACGGCCGTGGGCGAGGTCTCCTTCCCGTATGTCCCCGGCCTCCTGGCCTTCCGGGAGATCCCCACGGTCCTGGCCGCCCTCGACGCCCTGCCCTGTCCCCCCGGCCTGATCGTCTGTGACGGCTACGGGGTGGCCCACCCCCGTCGCTTCGGCCTCGCCAGCCACCTCGGCGTCCTCACCGGCCTCCCCACGATCGGCGTCGCGAAGAACCCGTTCACCTTCTCGTACGAGGATCCCGGCGCCCCACGAGGCAGCGCCGCGCCCCTGCTGGCGGGCGCCGACGAGGTCGGCCGGGCTCTGCGCACCCAGTCCGGCGTCAAACCCGTGTTCGTGTCCGTGGGACACCGGGTGGACCTCGACCACGCCTGCGCCCACACCCTCGCGCTGACCCCGAAATACCGCATCCCGGAGACGACCCGACGGGCCGACTCCCTGTGCCGACGGGCCCTCAAGGAGGCGACTGCCTGAGGGGCGCCCGTCGACTCGGTTCCGGGGTGGCCGCTGCGGGGGCTTACCGTTTGGCCGCCACCCGGAACGTGATGCCCGCCGCGCGGAGGCGGTCGATGAGGGCGTCTCCCATCGCCACCGCCGTCGTGACCTGGCCGGACGTGTGCGGCAGGTCGTCGAGCGCGAGGGACAGGGCCGACTCCGCGAGCATTTTGGCCGTCTCGTCGTAGCCGGGGTCACCGCCCGCGACCTCCGTGTAGACGCGCTGTCCGCCGCCCTCGCCGACGAACCGGACCGAGAACCAGCTCTTCGCGCGCTTCTCGGCGCTCGGCCCGTCCCCCGGCTTCAGCCGGCCGGACAGCCAGCGCCGCGCGGGCGGCAGCTGGGCGGCCGCGAAGAGCGCGCTGACGGCGGCGACCCCGCCCGCGGCGAACGGCAGCTGCTCGACCGCCGCGTAGTGCCGGTAACGGAAGTCGGGCCCGTACCGCTCCAGCACCCGCGCCGAGCGCTGCACGATCTGGCTGTCGATCGTGGGCAGCGGCAGCGCCCACGCCCCGACCTCCTTGGCGAACCGCGGCGCACCCAACGGCGCCTGCACCCGGCGGCCCACCACTCGGGGTTCGTGCCGCCTGCGGTCCCGGGCCGCGGCGAGCATCTGCGGGCCCCGCGCGAACTGGTTGAGCGCGGAGGCGAACGTTCCGCCCGAGAACATGGCCTGCGAGCGCACATAGCCGTCGACCGTCAGCGGCACCCCTTCGGGCAGCTGCCGCACGGTGAAATACGCCCCCAGGTCGTGCGGGATCGAGTCGAACCCGCAGGCGTGCACCAGCCGTGCCCCCGTCTCCCGCGCGCGTGCGTCGTGCCGAACGTACGTGAGGTCCACGAACTCGGGCTCACCGGTCAGGTCCGCGTAGTCCGTGCCGGCGTCGGCGCAGGCGGCCACCAGCTCCTCGCCGTAGTTCAGGTAGGGACCGACCGTCGTGGCCACCACGCGCGCGTTGCGGGCGATGTCCCGCAGGGACCCGGGGTCGGCGACGTCCGCCTGGAGTATTCCGATCTCCGAGGCGCCCCCGAGCCGCTCCCGCACCTGCTCCAGCCGCCGCGCGCTGCGCCCCGCGATCGCCCAGCGAAGCCCCTCGGGCGCGTGCGCGGCGAGGTACTCCGCGGTGAGCGTCCCGACGAAGCCCGTGGCTCCGAAAAGCACGATGTCGTACGCGCGATCCGTTTTCAGCCTGCTCATGACACCCCTCAGCCCGCGCCGTTGTCGGTGGCCGAGGCTAGCGTGAGGTGCGAGCGGTCGAACACCGAGGTGTGCGTCATCCTCGGCGGGCCGGCGCCGGCCGTACCTCGTGGACGTCGGTGGAATGTCCCACTCCGGTGTGTTCCATGACAGTCTGGCGTTCGGAATCTAGACTAAGCGCTTGCTCGCCCAGGGCTTGTCTGTGGTGGAACACGTTCTTAACATCACTGATGTCACATCAGTGGTGTCACAGTGCTGGGGGCTTGATGGCAGTGGCAAGGACGCCGGGGCACGGCCCGCTCGCAGGCGTGCGCGTGGTCGAGCTGGCGGGCATCGGGCCCGGCCCGTTCGCCGCGATGCTCCTCGCCGACCTCGGCGCCGATGTCGTCCGGGTGGACCGTCCGGGCGGCGCGGGGCTCGCGATCGCCCCCGAGTACGACGTGACCAACCGCAACAAGCGGTCCGTGATCGTCGACCTCAAGGCCGAGCACGGACCGGCCGGCGTCCTCGACCTGGCCGAACGCGCCGACATCCTGATCGAGGGCTACCGCCCCGGCGTCGCGGAACGTCTGGGCGTCGGCCCGGAGGCCTGCCACGCCCGCAACCCGAAGCTCGTCTACGGACGGATGACCGGCTGGGGCCAGGAGGGCCCGCTCGCCCAGCGGGCCGGGCACGACATCGCGTACATCGCCCTGACCGGCACTCTCGGCATGATCGGCAACCCCGACGAGCCGCCCGCGATCCCGGCCAACCTCGTCGGCGACTACGCGGGCGGCTCGCTCTACCTCGTCGTCGGAGTGCTCGCCGCCCTCCACCACGCGCGCGCGACCGGTACCGGCCAGGTCGTGGACGCCGCCATCGTCGACGGCGCGGCGCATCTGGCGGCGATGATCCACGGCATGCTGGCGGCGGGCGGCTGGCAGGACCAGCGCGGCGCCAACCTCCTCGACGGCGGCTGCCCGTTCTACGGCACGTACGAGACGGCCGACGGGCAGTACATGGCGGTGGGCGCCCTGGAGCAGCAGTTCTACGCCGAGTTCGTGGAGCTGCTCGGCATCGGGGACGAGGCGCCGAGCCGCAAGGACGTGTCCCGCTGGAGCGAGCTGCGCGAGACGGTCGCGGCCCGCTTCAAGACCCGTACGAGGGACGAGTGGACGGCGGTCTTCGAAGGCTCCGACGCCTGTGTGGCACCCGTCCTGTCGCTCCGTGAGGCACCGGCACACCCCCACCTCGCCGCCCGCGGCACCTTCACCGACCACGGCGGCATCACCCAGCCCGCCCCCGCACCACGCTTCTCGGCGACCCGCACGGCCGTCCGGAGCGGGCCCGCACAACCGGGCGCCCACGTCGAGGACGTGGCCCGTGAGTGGGGCGTACCACGGCTGCTCGAGGGCCTCCGCCCCGGACCGGGGGAGGGCGCCTGATGGAACTCTCCCTCCCGCTCGGCCACGCGCACGGACCGCGCCCGGCAGAGCCCGGCCGCCCCCTGCTGAACGTCAGCCCACCGGCCCCGAACCCGCCCGGTCGGTCGACACCGTCAAGAGCCGGCTCCAACCCTCCCCGAAAGGCCCATCAGTGAGCACCGAAGCGTACGTGTACGACGCGATCCGCACCCCGCGCGGGCGTGGCAAGGCCAGCGGGGCCCTGCACGGCACGAAGCCCATCGACCTCGTGGTGGGACTCATCCACGAGATCCGCGACCGTTTCCCCGGGCTGGACCCGGCCGCGATCGACGACATCGTGCTCGGTGTGGTGGGTCCTGTCGGCGACCAGGGCTCCGACATCGCCCGGATCGCCGCGATCGCGGCCGGGCTGCCCGACACGGTGGCCGGCGTCCAGGAGAACCGCTTCTGCGCGTCCGGCCTGGAGGCGGTCAACCTGGCCGCCGTCAAGGTCCGTTCGGGCTGGGAGGACCTGGTGCTCGCGGGCGGCGTCGAGTCGATGTCCCGGGTGCCGATGGCTTCGGACGGCGGCGCCTGGTTCGCCGACCCGATGACCAACATGGCCACCAACTTCGTACCGCAGGGCATCGGCGCCGATCTCATCGCCACGATCGAGGGCTTCACCCGCCGGGACGTCGACGAGTACGCGGCGCTCTCCCAGGAGCGGGCCGCGGCCGCCTGGAAGGACGGGCGCTTCGAGAAGTCCGTCGTGCCCGTGAAGGACCGCAGCGGTCTCGTCGTTCTCGACCACGACGAGCACCTGCGGCCCGGCACCACCGCCGACTCGCTCGCCAAGCTGAAGCCGTCGTTCGCCGACATCGGCGACCTGGGCGGCTTCGACGCGGTCGCCCTCCAGAAGTACCACTGGGTCGAGCAGATCGACCACGTCCACCACGCGGGCAACTCGTCCGGCATCGTGGACGGCGCCTCGCTGGTCGCCATCGGCTCGAAGGAGGTCGGCGAGCGCTACGGTCTGCGGCCCCGCGCCCGCATCGTCTCCGCCGCCGTCTCCGGCTCCGAGCCCACCATCATGCTCACGGGCCCCGCGCCCGCCACCCGCAAGGCGCTCGCCAAGGCGGGGCTGAGCATCGACGACATCGACCTGGTCGAGATCAACGAGGCCTTCGCGGCCGTAGTCCTGCGCTTCGCGCGGGACATGGGCCTGTCCCTGGACAAGGTCAACGTCAACGGCGGCGCCATCGCCCTCGGGCACCCGCTCGGAGCCACCGGCGCGATGATCCTCGGCACCCTCGTCGACGAACTGGAGCGCCAGGACAAGCGCTACGGCCTGGCCACGCTGTGCGTCGGCGGCGGCATGGGCATCGCGACGATCGTCGAGCGTGTCTGACCCCCAACGGATCTTTCTGACCCTCCCCAAGGGATCTTACGGAGCACCCCTGATGAGCACTGAGCCCACCACCATCCGCTGGGAACAGGACGAGACCGGGATCGTCACCCTCGTTCTCGACGACCCCAACCAGTCCGCCAACACCATGAACCAGGCCTTCAGGGCGTCGATCGCGGCGATCGCCGACCGCGCCGAGGCCGAGAAGGACTCCATCCGCGGGATCATCTACACCTCCGCCAAGAAGACCTTCTTCGCGGGCGGCGACCTCAAGGACATGATGAAGGCCGGCCCGTCGGACGCCCAGCGGGCGTTCGAGACCGGTACGGCGATCAAGAACTCCCTGCGCCGCATCGAGACCCTGGGCAAGCCGGTGGTCGCCGCCATCAACGGCGCGGCCCTCGGCGGCGGTTACGAGATCGCTCTCGCCTCCCACCACCGCATCGCCCTCGACGCGCCCGGCTCCAAGATCGGCCTGCCCGAGGTCACCCTCGGTCTGCTCCCGGCGGGCGGCGGCGTCACCCGTACCGTACGCCTCATGGGCATCGCCGACGCCCTCCTGAAGGTGCTCCTCCAGGGCACCCAGTACGCGCCCGCCCGCGCCCTCGAGAACGGCCTCGTCCACGAAGTCGCCGCGACCCACGAGGAGATGCTCGCGGGGGCCCGCGCCTTCATCGACGCCAACCCCGAGTCCCAGCAGCCCTGGGACAAGCCGGGCTACCGCATCCCGGGCGGTACCCCCGCCAACCCGAAGTTCGCGGCGAACCTGCCGGCCTTCCCGGCCAACCTGAAGAAGCAGCTGAACGGCGCCCCCTACCCGGCCCCGCGCAACATCCTCGCGGCCGCCGTCGAGGGCTCCCAGGTCGACTTCGAGACCGCCCTGGTGATCGAGGCCCGCTACTTCACCGAGCTGGTCACCGGACAGACCGCCAAGAACATGATCCAGGCGTTCTTCTTCGACCTCCAGGCCGTCAACTCCGGCGCCAACCGCCCCCAGGGCGTCGCACCGCGCCAGGTCCGCAAGGTCGCCGTACTCGGCGCCGGGATGATGGGCGCGGGCATCGCCTACTCATGTGCCCGCGCGGGCATCGAGGTCGTCCTCAAGGACGTGTCCGCGGAGGCCGCGGCCAAGGGCAGGGGCTACTCCGAGAAGCTGTGCGCCAAGGCGGTCTCCCGGGGACGTACGACTCAGGAGAAGGCGGACGCGCTCCTCGCCCGCATCACGCCCACCGCCGACCCTGCCGACCTGGCGGGCTGCGACGCGGTGATCGAGGCCGTCTTCGAGGACACGGCGCTCAAGCACAAGGTGTTCGAGGAGATCGAGCACATCGTCGAGCCGGACGCCCTGCTCTGCTCCAACACCTCCACCCTGCCCATCACCGCACTCGCCGAGGGCGTGGAGCGCCAGGCCGACTTCATCGGGCTGCACTTCTTCTCGCCCGTCGACAAGATGCCGCTCGTCGAGATCATCAAGGGCGAGCGGACCGGCGACGAGGCGCTGGCGCGCGCCTTCGACCTGGTCCGCCAGATCAACAAGACCCCGATCGTCGTCAACGACTCGCGCGGCTTCTTCACCTCCCGTGTCATCGGCCACTTCATCAACGAGGGCGTGGCGATGGTCGGTGAGGGCATCGAGCCCGCGTCCATCGAGCAGGCGGCCGCGCAGGCGGGCTATCCGGCCAAGGTCCTGTCCCTCATGGACGAGTTGACGCTCACCCTGCCGCGCAAGATCCGGGCCGAGTCGAAGCGGGCGGTCGAGGAGGCGGGCGGCACGTGGGTGACCCACCCGGCGGAGGCGGTCATCGACCGCATGGTCGACGAGTTCGGCCGCACGGGACGCGGCGGCGGTGCGGGCTTCTACGACTACGTGGACGGCAAGCGCGCCAAGCTGTGGCCCGGGCTGCGCGAGCACTTCACCAAGCCGGGCCATGAGATCCCCTTCGAGGACATGCAGGAGCGCATGCTCTTCGCCGAGGCGCTGGACACCGTCCGGCTCCTCGAGGAGGGCGTGCTGACGTCCGTCGCGGACGCCAATATCGGGTCGATCTTCGGGATCGGTTTCCCGGGCTGGACCGGCGGTGTCCTCCAGTACATCAACGGGTACGCCGGCGGGCCGGGTGCCGGCGCCGGGGCAGGTGCCGGCCTGCCCGGCTTCGTGGCACGGGCGCGTGAACTCGCCGAGCGCTACGGGGAGCGGTTCACGCCGCCGGCCCTGCTCGTGGAGAAGGCGGAGAAGGGCGAGCACTTCAGCGACGCGAAGTAGCGCGACGGGGAGGGGCCTGCGACGGCGCGTCGCTGAGCGGCGCGAGGTGTCGTGTCGCTGAGCGGCACGCCGCTCCTGCCCAGGTGGACGGGACCGGACGCCGAGCGGCGAACCGGTCCCGTCCCCTCCCTGCCCGCCCGTCCCGGCGAGTGAAAACGCGCTCTTGCCGCCGCCCTGACGGCTCACCACACTCGCTGCATGGAGACACGTACCGCCCTGGTGACCGGAGCGGCACAGGGCCTCGGGCAGGAGTTCGCCGTCGCGCTCGCGGGGCGCGGCTTCCGGGTGGCGGGGCTCGACCTGGTCCCGCAGCCGGAAACGGCGAAACGGGTGCTGGACTACGTGGAGTTGACCGCGGACGTCAGCGACGAGGAGCAGGTCCGGGAGGCGCTGGACGAGGTCATCGACCGGTTCGGCACGCTGCACGTCCTGGTCAACAACGCGGGCGCCGGCCCCGAGTCGGACTTCGAGGACACGACGCCCGAGGAGTGGCGGCGGGCCATGCGCGTCAACCTGGAGGCCCCTTTCCTGGTGACCCGCGCCGTGCTGCCGTATCTGAAGGCGGCGGGCTGGGGCCGCATCGTGAACATCGCGTCGGCGGCGGTCTTCGCCGCACCGCCGACGAGGGTCGCCCACGTGACCTCGAAGGCCGGCCTGATCGGCCTGACCCGCTCACTCGCCTCGGCCCTCGGCCCGTACGGCATCACGGTCAACGCGATCGCCCCGAGCGCGGTCCGCACGGCGGATCTGGTCTCCACGCTGCTGTACGTCGTCGACGAGGGCAGCGGTCTCCTGACCGGCCAGACCCTGACCGTGGCGGGCGGCTCGACGTGCTGGTGAGGGGCTCGACGTATCGGTGAGCGGCTCGACGTGCTGGTGAGGGGTGCGGCCACGTCCGCGACCGCACCACGTGGTCTCGTCGCTCGTAGTACCCCGTCGGGAGGGGCTCAGGACTCCGCCAGCCACTCCCGCAGCTCCTCCCGCAGGGAGCGCTGGAAGGTGGTGAGCAGGGCCTGCACGACCAGCGGCTGCATGTGCGCCGACAAGGACTTCACCGCCTGCGAGTCGCGCTCGGCCACCGCGTCCCGGAACAGCCGCGACAGCTCGTGGGCCGCCGCGCGCGAGTGCTCGATGAGTGCGGTGCGCGCCGCGAGGATCGCCTCGTGGGCGACCGGCACGTCGAGGAGCTGGACGCCCAGCGGCAGCAGCCCGGGGTCCACGCGGAACGCGTCCTCGGTCCGGGCGAGCACGCTCATCGCGGCGAGCCGCTCCAGGTCCGCCTCGCCCAGCGGCCGGCCCGCCCGCCGCTCCAGCTCCGCCCGGGTCACCGTCTCCACCGCGTCCGGCGCCCAGGAAGCGACCACGGCACGGTGGAGGGCCAGGTCGTGGGCGCTCAGGTCCGGCGGGAGCTGCTGGAGGTGGCGCTCGATCGCGGCGAGCGTCATCCCCTGGTGCTGCAACTCCTCGATGAGGGCGAGCCGGGCCAGGTGCTCCTGGCTGTAGTGGCCCACCCGCCGGGGGCCGATCGAGGGCGGCGGCAGCAGGCCCTTGGAGCTGTAGAAACGGACCGTGCGGACCGTGACGCCCGCACGCGCGGCCAGTTCGTCGACCGTGAGTGTCGGCTCGCCGGTGTCCGTCGTCATGACAGCCTCGCCTTCCCGGATCGCGCGGCGATCGCCCTCCAGTACGGGCGGCGACGCGGTGTAACAGTATTGCTGTCTCACCACGGGGTGAAAGGCCTGTCCGGCCCCGTGGCGGGGGGTGTGAGGCATGACGTTCGGGCGATTGTCCACCCCATGATCAACATGTGAGATGTGCCGCTATGTGACATGCGCCATCGCATGCGCGGCGATCGCCGGGGGAAGGTGGCGCCTTGGTCTGTGCCGCGTCCCGTGCGGAGCGGGCCGTGGCACATCCGGAGACCCGAGGACTCGTTCCACGGGCGCACCAGAGAGTGGATCCACCCGTGAGCAAGGACGCCGTAGACACGGCCAGGGTTGCATCGCGCACCGATGTGACCCAGTCGCCCGCGGACGCAGGCGACGCCGGTTACAGCAAGGACCTCAAGGCCCGCCACGTCAACATGATCGCGATCGGCGGAGCGATCGGCACCGGTCTCTTCCTCGGTGCCGGCGGCCGCCTCCACAACGCGGGACCAGCCCTCGCCATCGCCTACCTCGTCTGCGGCGTCTTCGCCTTCTTCGTGGTCCGGGCCCTCGGCGAACTGGTCCTCTACCGGCCCTCGTCCGGATCCTTCGTGTCGTACGCGCGCGAGTTCCTCGGCGAGAAGGGCGCGTACGTTGCCGGGTGGATGTACTTCCTGAACTGGTCGACGACCGGAATCGCGGACATCACCGCGATCGCCCTCTACACCCACTACTGGAGCCTCTTCACCGACATCCCGCAGTGGGTGCTCGCGCTGATCGCGCTCGCGGTCGTCCTGGCCGTGAACCTGATCTCGGTGAAGATCTTCGGCGAGATGGAGTTCTGGTTCGCGATCATCAAGGTCGCCACGCTGGTCGGATTCATGCTGATCGGCATCTTCCTGCTGGCCACGCACCACGAGGTCGGCGGCCACACCCCGGGCCTGAGCGCCGTCACGGACCACGGCGGGATCTTCCCGCACGGGATGATGCCGGTCGTCCTGGTGATGCAGGGCGTGATCTTCGCGTACGCGGCCCTGGAGCTGGTCGGTGTCGCGGCGGGCGAGACCGCCGAGCCGGAGAAGGTCGTCCCGCGCGCGGTGAACTCGATCATGTGGCGCGTCGGCCTCTTCTATGTCGGCTCGGTCGTCCTGCTCGCACTGCTGCTGCCCGGATCGGTGTACTCGGCGGACCAGAGCCCCTTCGTCACGGTGCTGTCGAAGATCGGCATCCCGGCGGCCGGTGACGTGATGAACCTGGTGGTCCTCACGGCCGCCATGTCGTCGCTGAACTCCGGTCTCTACTCGACCGGCCGCATCCTGCGCTCCATGGCCATGGCGGGCTCGGCGCCCAAGTTCACGGCGCGGATGAACCGCAGCCAGGTCCCGTACGGCGGCATCCTGCTCACCTGCGCGGTCTGCGTCCTCGGCGTCGGCCTCAACTACCTGATGCCGACCCAGGCCTTCGAGATCGTCCTGAACGTGGCATCCCTCGGCATCATCAGCACCTGGGTGATCATCATGATCTGCCACCTGGTGTTCGTCCGCCGCGCCCGGGCGGGCCTGGTGACCCGGCCGTCCTTCCGGCTGTTCGGCAGCCCCGTCACGGAGATCGTCACGATCGCCTTCCTGCTGGCCGTGCTCGGCCTGATGTGGAACGACCCCGAGGTCGGCCGTAAGACCCTCCTCCTCATCCCGCTCGTCGCCGTCCTGCTGGTGGGCGGCTGGTTCGCGGTCCGCCGCCGGGTCTCGCAGGCCGAGGACCGGGAGCTCGCGCAGCTGAAGTAGCAGGTCGGCGGCCACTGTCAGTGGCAGTGCCTACGGTGGCGTCATGTCGGAGATCAGGTATGTCCGGGGTGACGCCACCGTTCCGTCGGGCGAGGGCGTGAAGATGATCGCCCATGTGTGCAACGACATCGGGGGCTGGGGAAGCGGCTTCGTGCTGGCCGTGTCCCACCGCTGGCCGGAGCCCGAGAAGGCGTACCGAGCCTGGTACCGGGACCGCGCGGCGAACGACTTCGGGCTGGGCGCCGCCCAGTTCGTCCAGGTCGAGCGGTCTCTGTGGGTGGCCAACATGATCGGCCAGCGGGGGATACGCACCAGCGACAACGAGGTGCCCGTACGGTACGAGGCGATCGACGCGGCGCTCGGTCTGCTCGCCGACAGGGCCGTCGCACTCGACGCGTCCGTCCACCTGCCGCGCATCGGCTGTGGACTGGCCGGCGGCACCTGGTCACGCGTGGAGCCGCTCATCACGGAGCGGCTCGTGCGGCGGGGCATACCGGTGACGGTCTACGACCACGGCGACTGAGCGAGGGACGCGCCCTCCGTGCGGGGACCGCTCGCGCATCAAGGCCGAGCCGAGGCCGACCTGACCATGGGCCGAAGCCGAAGCCGAAGCCGAAGCCGAAGCCGAAGCCGAAGCCGAAGCCGAAGCCGAAGCCCGGCTCGGGCTCGGCTCGGCGTCTCCGGCTCGCCGGAGCCGGCCTCGGCCCCGGCGACCCGGATCGTGGGCGAGCCGCCGGCCGCCCGGGGGAACCCGGCTGATCAGCCCTGGTGCGCCGAGTTCGTCGCGGCGATCTTCTTCCAGGACCTCGGCTGGACGGTGGCCGCCGCGGTACGGGACGCGAGCGACGCGCCCTTCGCCGCGGACGCGGCCGGCTTCGACGGCTGGAACAGCCAGGTGTCGAAGAGGGCGGCCAGCGACTTGCCCGACACCTTCTCCGCGTACTTCTGGAAGTCGCCGACCGCCGCGTTCCCGTACGCGTGGTCCTTCGGCCAGCCCTTCAGGACGGCGAAGAACGCGTCGTCACCGATCTCGTTGCGCAGTGCCTGGACGGCCAGCGCCCCCCGGTCGTACACGGCGGTGTCGAACTGGTCGTCCGGACCCGGATCCCCGGGCTTGACCGTCCAGAACGCGTCGTCGGCCGGGTGCGAGGCGTACACGTAGTCCGCCAGTTCCTGCGTCGTGCCCTCACCCTCGTGCTCCGACCACAGCCACTGCGCGTACCGCGCGAAGCCCTCGTTGATCCAGATGTCCTTCCACCCGGCGAGGGAGACGTCGTCGCCGTACCACTGGTGGGCCAGTTCGTGGACGACGACGGAGGTGTTCGAGCCGTTCGCGAACTGCTTCGGGCTGTAGTACACGCGGGTCTGCGTCTCCAGGGCGTACCCGGTGGTCGTGTTGGGCACGTATCCGCCGACCGAGTTGAACGGGTAGGGGCCGAAGTACCCGCTCAGCCAGTCGACGAGCTCCCCGGTCCGCTCCACGCTCGCCCGCGCGGCACCGTCGTTGTCGCCGAGGTCCTTGCTGTAGGCGTTGATGACCGGGATCCCGTCGGACGTCTTCCCGGTCGTGATGTCGAACCTGCCGACGGCGAGCGTGGTGAGGTACGTGGCCTGCGGCTTGGTGGACCGCCAGTTGTAGCGCGTCCAGCCGAGTTTCGAACTGGTGGACTGCAGTAGGCCGTTGGAGATCGCCTGGGTGCCGTCCGGCACGGCCACCGACACGTCGTACGTGGCCTTGTCGCTCGGGTGGTCGTTGCTCGGATACCACCACCAGGCAGCCTCGGGCTCGTCCGCCGCGACCGCGCCGTCCGGAGTGCGGTGCCAGGTGCTGAACCCGTACGCGCTCTTCGTCGACGGCACCCCGCTGTAGCGGACGACGACCGTGACCGGCGTGCCCTTGGGCAGCGGCGTCGCCGGGGTGATCTCCAGCTCGTGCTGACCCGACGTCGTGAACGAGGCCTTGGCGCCGTTGACCCGCACCTCGCTCACATCGAGCAGGAAGTCCAGATCGAACCGTGAAAGGTCCTGTTTCGTCGTGGCCAGGAGGGTGGCCGTGCCCTCCAACTCGTCCGTCCGCGGCTGGTACTTCAGCCGCAGATCGTAGTGCGAGACGTCGTATCCGCCGTTGCCGTAGGCCGGGTAGTAGGGGTCGCCGATGCCCGGCGCTCCGGGGGAGTAGCTCGCGGCCGATGCCGGGATCGCCAGCAGGAGGGAGGCCGCGAGCGCGCCCGGGGCGATGAGTCTGCGGTGCACAGGAGCTCCAAGTCATAGGGGCACGAAGTCTGTTCGGACCCTATTCAGTCCCTGTGGCCGCGGGCATGTCCACAGCCGCTCCTGTCACACGATCGCCATTCGGACGTCATGAGTGATTCCGCCCCACAGGTGTCTCACAGACCCTCTTTTGCAAGGGAGTTGGCCGGGGTACCTTCCGCCCATGCCGAAACGTGCGCGCCGTATGCGCCTCACGACCTGGAGATCGCCGGTCACCGCGGTCATCGCCGCCCTGCTGGCCGCCTTCCTGACTCCCGCCGCCGCACACGGCGCGCCACGGGAGAGCGCCCCGGTCTACTCGTACGAGAACGCCATCCGGGAGTCCGTATGGGTGGACACCCGCCTCGACGGCGACGGCGACGGGAAGACCGACCGCGTGGCCGTCGACGTCGTCCGTCCCCGCGAACTCGCCCGGCAGGGCCGCAAGATTCCCGTGATCATGGACGCGAGCCCGTACTACTCCTGCTGCGGACGCGGCAACGAGAGCCAGAAGAAGACGTACGACGCGAACGGCGACGTCGTCCGGATGCCGCTCTTCTACGACAACTACTTCGTGCCCCGCGGCTACGCCTTCGTCGGTGTCGACCTCGCCGGCACCAACCGCTCCGACGGCTGCGTGGACGTGGGCGGCCGCTCCGACATCCAGTCGGCGAAGGCGGTGATCGACTGGCTGAACGGCCGGGCGCACGGCTACACCAGCCGCACCGGCACCGCCCGGGCCAAGGCGACCTGGACCAACGGCAGGACCGGCATGATCGGCAAGAGCTGGGACGGCACCGTCGCCAACGGCGTCGCGGCCACCGGGGTCAAGGGCCTGAAGACCATCGTGCCCATCAGCGCCATCTCCTCCTGGTACGACTACTACTTCGCCAAGGGCGCCCCGCTCTACGACTCGGGCCCGGACTGGCTGTCCGACTACGTGGACAGCCCCGACGCCCGCACCAAGTGCGCCGCCGTGCAGCGCAAGCTCGTCGACGAGGCGCCGCGCACCGGTGACTGGACCTCGCTGTGGACCGAGCGCGACTATGTCAAGGACGCGAGCAAGGTCCGGGCGAGCGTCTTCCTGGTCCACGGCATGCAGGACCTCAACGTCCGCGCCAAGAACTTCGGCCAGTGGTGGAGCGCCCTCGCGAAGAACGGCGTCGAGCGCAAGATCTGGCTGTCCCAGACCGGCCACGTCGACCCGTTCGACTTCCGCCGCACCGCCTGGGTGGACACGCTGCACCGCTGGTTCGACCATGAACTCCTCGGCTACGACAACGGCGTCGACCGCGAGCCGACGGCCGACATCGAGCGCCACCCCGACCAGTGGGTCACGTCCACGCTCTGGCCGCCGCGCGGCACGGACGCCGTGACGCTGCGACCCGGCACGGGCACCCAGGCCGGTGTCGGCACCCTCGGGCTGCGTACCGGATCCGGCACCGAGACCTTCACCGACGACCCGCGGCTGAGCGAGACGGACTGGGCCGCCCACATCGACGAGTCCACCGCGAGCAAGGCCGGATTCGTCACCGCGCCCCTGGCCGGGGACGTGCGTCTGTCCGGCTCCTCCAAGGTGACCGTCACCGCCACACCGACCACCTCCACGGCCCACCTGTCCGCGGTACTCGTCGACCTCGGCCCGGACACGATCCGCGACTACGCCGACGGCGGCGAGGGCATCACCACGCTCACCGACCGCACCTGCTGGGGTGCGAGCACGGCCGGAGACAGCGCCTGCTTCAAGAACACGCGGGCCACGACCGCCGCCGTCGACTACACCGTCCTCAGCCGCGGCTGGGCCGACCTCGGCAACCACGCCTCCGCCCGCAAGGGCGTCCCGCTCACCCCGGGCAAGGCGTACACGATCACCCTCGACCTCGCCGCCACCGACCACGTCGTCCCGAAGGGCCACCGGCTCGCACTGATCGTCGCCGGCACCGACAAGGACCTCATCGACCCTCCGTCGAGCACGCCCACCCTGACGCTCGACCTGGCCCGCACCTCGGCCCGGGTCCCGCTCGTCGGAGGCGCCGCCGCCTTCACCCGGGCGACCGCCCAGTCCGGCACCGCCGCGGACGCCACCGTCCTCGACGGCGTACGTGAGCCGCACACCGCGCACCGCGTCCCCGGAGGCGGCCTGTGACGACCCGACGCATGAGCGCCGTCGCCCTCGCGGCGGCGGCCCTCGCCGCGCCCCTGCTCACAGCACCCGCGCACGCGGCCGAACCCCCGCCGCGTACGGGATTCGAGCAGACCGACGGCGCCCGCTGGACCACGCAGCCCGAGGAGCAGGACTTCCTGACCGCGCTCGACAGGACGAGCGAGCGGGTGTCCCTCGCCCGTATCGGCACGACCGAGCAGGGGCGGCCGCTGGACCTCGTCCGGGTCGGAGGCGGACACCGCGCCCGTGCCACCGTGCTGCTCGTCTGCAGCCAGCACGGGGACGAGCCCTCCGGTCGCGAGGCCTGCCTGACCACCGTCCGCGATCTCGCGTACGCGAAGGACGCGCATACCCGGCGCTTCCTGAAACAGACCACCCTGCTCGTCGTGCCCACCGCCAACCCCGACGGCCGGGCCGCCGACACCCGCGGCAACAGCGACGGCGTCGACATCAACCGCGACCACCTGGAACTGCGGACCGCCGAGGCCCGTGCCGTGGCGGCGGTCCTCCGCGACCGCCGGCCCGACGTGATCTACGACCTGCACGAGTACGGGGCCACGCCCCCGTACTACGACAAGGACCTGTTCGACCTCTGGCCGCGCAACCTCAACACCGACCCCACGGTGCACGACGAGGCACAGACCCTGTCACAGGCGTATGTGCGCCCGGCCGCCCAGCGGGCGGGGTACACGACAGGGACCTACGGCATCTGGACCGATCCCGTCACCGGCGATCCGGTCAAACAGACCGCCGGGGACGGACAGGAGCGGATCCTGCGGAACATGTCAGGCGTCAAACACGCCGCCGGACTGCTCATCGAGAGCCGCGTCGACCCCCTCACGGACGCCGAACAGACGGACGGATCACTCAACAAGCGGCGTCGGGTCCAATCCCAACTGGCCGCGCTGGGAGGTCTGTTCGGCTTTACCGGCGAGCGCGGCGCACGGGTCGCCGCCGCCACCGACGCGGCCCGGCTCGCCGGGTACCGCGACCGCGGGCCGGTCTATGTGGGCGGCGCCGACAACGACCCCGCCGAACCCGCCGAGGTGATTCAGAACCCGCCCTGCGGCTACCGGCTCACCGCCGAGCAGTACACGGCCGTCAAGGACCGGCTCGCCCTGCACGGCGTGCGCGTACGCCACGAGGGCGCCGACGGCGCCGACGGCACAGTCCTCGTACCGCTGCGCCAGTCGCTGCGCGCCCTCGTCCCGCTGCTCCTCGACGAGCGTGCGCCGTACCACCTCACGGCCGGAGAAGCGGCCGCCGACTGCTGACCGCTCACCAGGAGGCGGCCAGCCCTGCCGCCTCCTGGGCGCACCCCCAGGCCACGGTGACGCCCGCGCCGCCGTGGCCGTAGTTGTGCACCAACACCCGTCCGTCCGAGAGCGGTTCGCGTTCCAGCCGGACCGTGCCGCGCGCCGGCCGCAGCCCCGTCCGGTGCTCCAGGACCCGCGCCCCGGCGATCTCGGGTCGCCACGCCGCACAGCGCCGCACGATCGCCTCGGCCACCGCCGGATCGGGCACGAGGGACCACTCGTCCTCGACCGCCGTGCCGCCGAGCAGAAGCCGGCCCGGCTGCGGGAAGAAGTACGCCATCTCCCCGTCGGCCCCGGTGGAGACGAGCCAGGTGCGGATGCCGGGGTTCTCCACGACGACGAGCTGCCCCCGCACGGGACGCACCGACGTGTCCGGTACGAGGTCACGGGCGCCCAGGCCCGTGCAGTTGACCACGACCGGCGCCTTGGCCTCCGCGAGGTCGGTCACCGTACGGGTCTCGACCGTCCCGCCCGCCGCGGTGAACCGCTCGCGCAGCCACCGCAGATGCGCCGGCATGTCGATCAGCGGCAGCCGTGCCCACAGCCCGCCCCCGGGACACTCCTCGGCCGTCGCCGCCCGCAGCCCGAGGGCCCGGCCCAATGCCCACGCCTCGGTCTCCTCCAGCGTCGCCCCGCCCTGCACGCCTTCGACCATGCGTACACCGGTTCGCCCGGGGCGTGTCGCCAGTTCCTCGTACACATCGAACGAGGTGAGGGCCCACGCGCGGGCCGACGCCGCCGGCTCGATCCGATACGGCCACCACAGCGCGCCCGCCACCGCCGAGGTGGTCCGCTCGACCGGCTCCCGCGTCCACACGCGTACGCGCCGGCCGCTCTCCGCCAGGACGATCGCCGTCGTCAGCCCTATGACGCCGCCGCCGACCACGATGACCTCACCGCTTCGACCAGTCTCCACGCCCGGACGTTAGCGGAATATGTCATGCCGTGCTCACATCGCTCCTCCTCTGGGAATACTCACCCCATGTCTGCCGAGTACGCGACCTTCGGCCTGGCACCGGCGATGCGTGCCGGTGGAGTCCTCACCAACGGCGATTACCAAGTGCACCGGGACTTCGTGGACTTCATCGTCGACGGGCGCCCGCTGCTGTTCCAGCTCTCCGACCTCGACGCCGTCTCCCCACTGGCCTCCGACGTGCCACCCGCGATCTTCACCGCGCAGGTCCGGGGCCTGCTGCTGGAGGCGGAGGCTCCGCCCGCGGACGGCCGGTACGTCATCTATGGCTGCCCCGAATGCGAGAACATCGAGTGCGGGGCCGTCACCGCCGTCATCGAGAAGGACGGCGAGGATTTCGTCTGGCGCGACTTCGCCTGGCAGACGGACGAGCGGGCGGACCTGGAGCTGAACGGCTACCACGGGATCGGTCCGTTCCGCTTCCATGGCACCGAGTACCGTGACGCGCTCAGCTCCCTCCTCGACGGCGGCTCGGGCCCGCGCCGCCGCGTCCTGCTGATCGGCGCCCGCGTCGCCGTCCTCGCCAAGCTCGCCGCCGCCCTGCGCACGATCGGTATCGGCGCCGACATCACCCACGACGCCACGGCGGTCCCGGCCGACGAACTACGGGAGTACGGCGCGGTGGCCTTCGGCCGGGCCGTCGGCGAAAAGGAACGTGCCGCCGTGCGGCAGTCCTTCGCGCGCGCCGGGGTCGAGGTCGCGTACATCGACGGCCTGGCGCCGATCATCCCGCTCCTCGTGGCGCAGACGGAGCACGCCCTGGACCGCAGTCCCGAGGAGCGGCGCCGGCTGACCCGCCTGGTCGCGGCCGACGGCGAGGCGGGCATCGAGGTCACCTCCACCTGCCGGGTCCGCCTCACGGCGTACCGGCTGGACCGTCTGTACCGCACCCACGTCCACGAGGTCTTCGACGATGTCCTGGAGGCCGGACGCCATCGGATCCCCCTTGACCCGAAGGCGACGAAAGGCGAGTCCTTCGTGGTGGCGAGGACGTCGGGGAGCGTGCTGGTGGCGGCGATGGAACGCTGACATCGGTGGTCCGGGCCGGTGGCGCCCGTATCCCGTTGGGCGCTGCCCCACCGGGTCGTTAGGATTTGCCTTCTCATGACTGCCACTCTCGTCGCCAAGAACCTCGCCGCCGGCCACGGTGACCGCTCGCTCTTCTCCGGACTCGACCTCGTCGTCGCGCCCGGCGAGGTGATCGGGCTCGTCGGTGCCAACGGCGCGGGCAAGTCCACGCTGCTGCGCCTGCTCGCCGGACTGCTCCCCCCGGAAGAGGGAGAGCTGCGGCTCTCCCCGCCGACCGCCACGGTCGGACATCTGCCGCAGGAGCCGGAGCGCCGGCCCGGCGAGACCGTACGGGAGTTCCTCGCGCGCCGCACCGGCGTGGCCGAGGCCCAGCGGGTCATGGACGAGGCCACGCAGGGGCTGGTCGACGGGGCCCCGGGCGCCGACGACGCCTACGCGGTGAGCCTGGAGCGCTGGCTCGACCTGGGCGGCGCGGACCTGGACGAGCGGGCCGAGGAGGTCGCCGACTCGCTCGGTCTGACCGTCGGCCTCGACCAGCCGATGACCTCCCTGTCCGGCGGACAGGCGGCCCGCGCGGGCCTCGCCTCCCTCCTCCTCTCCCGCTACGACGTGTTCCTCCTCGACGAGCCCACCAACGATCTGGACCTGGACGGTCTGGAGCGCCTCGAACGCTTCGTCGGCGGGCTGCGCGCGGGCACCGTCGTCGTCAGTCACGACCGCGAGTTCCTCACCCGCACGGTCACCAAGGTCCTCGAACTCGACCTCGCACAGCAGCAGATCACGCTGTACGGCGGCGGCTACGAGGCCTATCTGGAGGAGCGCGAGACCGCGCGCCGACACGCCCGCGAGGACTACGACGAGTATGCGGACAAGAGGGCGGCCCTCGAAGGGCGGGCCCAGATGCAGCGCTCCTGGATGGACAAGGGCGTCAAGAACGCCCGGCGCAAGGCCGGAAACGACAACGACAAGATCGGCCGCAAGTTCCGCAGCGAGGCCAGCGAGAAGCAGGCCTCGAAGGCCCGGCAGACCCAGCGCATGATCGAGCGGCTCGACACGGTCGAGGAGCCCCGCAAGGAGTGGGAACTGCGTATGGAGATCGCGGCCGCCCCGCGCTCGGGCGCCGTCGTGGCCACCCTGCGGGACGCCGAGGTCCGGCGCGGCGACTTCACCTTCGGCCCCGCGACGCTCCAGATCGACTGGGCGGACCGCGTCGCGGTCACCGGCGCGAACGGGGCCGGCAAGTCGACGCTGCTGGGTGCCCTGCTGGGCCGGATCCCGCTGGACGCCGGGCACGCGACCCTCGGTTCCAGCGTGGTCGTGGGCGAGGTCGACCAGGCCCGCAAGCTCTTCCACGGCTCCGAGGCCCTGCTCGATGCGTTCTGCGCGGCCGTCCCGGACACGGAACCGGCCGAGGTGCGCACGCTGCTGGCGAAGTTCGGCCTGAAGTCGCACCACGTCCTGCGCCCCGCGGCGAGCCTGTCCCCGGGCGAACGCACCCGGTCGGCACTGGCCCTGCTCCAGGGCCGGGGCGTCAACCTCCTCGTCCTCGACGAGCCGACCAACCACCTCGACCTCCCCGCGATCGAACAGCTGGAGACGGCGCTCGACTCGTACGAGGGCACGCTGCTGCTGGTCACGCACGACCGTCGGATGCTGGACGCGGTGCGCACGACACGGCAGCTGGAGGTCGCGGACGGCAAGGTGACCGAGCGCTGAAGCGGGGCGGGCCCTGAAGCGGGGCGAGCGCTGAAGCGGGGCGAGCGCTGAAGCGGGGCTGGAGCGGAGCGGGCCCGAACCGCCGGTGCCGTCACCGAACGGGCACCGTGGGCCCGGGCCCCCGGTGGCGTACCGGGCGGCCCGGGCCCCTGCCGCTCAGCCCTTGCCCCGCTTGGGGTCGACGAGCCCGGCCCGGCGCAGGGCGTCCGCCATCGCACTGTTGGCCGGCGGCGGAGCCTGACGTGAACCGCCCCCGCCGCCACCCCCGCCGGCCCGGCCCTGGCGCTGCGGCTGCTGTTGCCGTTGCTGCTGTTGCCGCTGCTGAGGCGGCCGGCCGGCCCCGCGCTGCTGACGACCGCCGCCGCCCTGGCCCTGCTGGTCCTGCCGGCCCTCGGACGCCGCCGCCTCGTCGTCGAGGCGCAGCGTCAGCGAGATCCGCTTGCGCGGGATGTCGATGTCCAGCACCTTCACCTTGACGATGTCGCCCGGCTTCACCACGTCCCGCGGGTCCTTGACGAACGTCTTGGACATGGCGGAGACATGGACCAGGCCGTCCTGGTGCACACCGATGTCCACGAACGCCCCGAACGCGGCGACATTCGTGACGACACCTTCCAGCACCATCCCGGACGCCAGGTCGGAGATCTTCTCGACGCCCTCCTTGAAGGTGGCCGTCTTGAACGCGGGCCGCGGGTCGCGCCCGGGCTTCTCCAGCTCCCTCAGGATGTCGCTCACGGTCGGCAGACCGAAGGTCTCGTCCACGAAGTCGTCCGGCCGCAGCGAGCGCAGCACACCGGAGTTGCCGATCAGCGAGGCGACCTCGCTGCCCGCCGACTTCACCATGCGCCGCACCACCGGATACGCCTCGGGGTGCACGCTGGACGCGTCCAGGGGGTCGTCGCCGCCCCGGATACGCAGGAAGCCCGCACACTGCTCGTACGCCTTCGGACCGAGGCGGGCCACGCCCTTCAGCTTCGTCCGGGACGTGAACGGGCCGTTCGCGTCCCGATGCGCCACGATGTTCTCCGCGAGGCCGGAGGAGATCCCGGACACCCGCGCGAGCAGGGGCGCGGAGGCCGTGTTCACGTCCACACCGACGCCGTTCACACAGTCCTCGACGACCGCGTCGAGCGAGCGCGACAGCTTCACCTCGGACAGGTCGTGCTGGTACTGCCCGACACCGATCGACTTCGGGTCGATCTTCACCAGCTCGGCGAGCGGGTCCTGGAGCCGGCGTGCGATGGAGACGGCACCGCGCAGCGACACATCCATGCCGGGCAGCTCCTGCGAGGCGAACGCCGACGCCGAGTACACGGAAGCCCCCGCCTCGGAGACCATCACCTTGGTGAGCTGCAACTCCGGGTGCCGGGTGATGAGTTCACCGGCGAGCTTGTCGGTCTCGCGGGACGCCGTGCCGTTGCCGATCGCGATCAGTTCGACCGCGTGCTCCTTGGCGAGGCGGGCCAGCTTGGCCAGGGCCTCGTCCCACTTGTTCGCCGGGACGTGCGGGTGGATGACGTCCGTGGCGACGACCTTGCCGGTCGCGTCCACGACGGCGACCTTCACACCCGTACGGAACCCGGGGTCGAGCCCGAGCGTCGCGCGGGTACCGGCGGGGGCGGCGAGCAGCAGGTCGCGCAGGTTCGCCGCGAAGACATTGACCGCCTCGTCCTCGGCGGCCGTCCGCAGCCGCAGCCGCAGGTCGATCCCGAGGTGCACCAGGATGCGGGTGCGCCAGGCCCAGCGGACCGTGTCGCCCAGCCACTTGTCACCCGGGCGCCCGCGGTCGGCGATCCCGAAGCGGTGGGCGACGATTCCCTCGTACGAGGACGGCCCGGGCTGCTCGGAGGGCTCCTCGGGCTCCAGGACGAGGTCGAGAACGTCCTCCTTCTCGCCGCGCAGCATCGCGAGGATGCGGTGCGAGGGCAGCTCGGTGAAGGGCTCGGCGAAGTCGAAGTAGTCGGCGAACTTGGCGCCCGTCTCCTCCTTGCCGTCCCGCACCTTGGCGGCGAGGCGCCCGCGCACCCACATGCGCTCGCGCAGCTCGCCGATCAGGTCGGCGTCCTCCGAGAACCGCTCGGTGAGGATGGAGCGCGCGCCGTCGAGTGCGGCCTGCGGGTCGGCGACGCCCTTGTCGGCGTCGACGAAGGCGGCTGCTGCCGCCGCCGGGTCGACCGACGGGTCGCCGAGCAGACCCTCGGCCAGCGGCTCGAGGCCCGCCTCCCGGGCGATCTGCGCCTTCGTGCGCCGCTTGGGCTTGAACGGCAGGTAGATGTCCTCCAGGCGGGCCTTGGTCTCGGCACCGCGGATCTGGGCCTCCACCTCCGCGGTGAGCTTGCCCTGCTCGCGCACCGACTCCAGGATCGCCGTGCGCCGCTCCTCCAGCTCCCGCAGGTAGCGCAGCCGCTCCTCGAGCGTGCGCAGCTGCGCGTCGTCGAGCATCTCGGTCGCTTCCTTGCGGTAGCGGGCGATGAAGGGCACCGTCGAACCGCCGTCGAGCAAGTCGACGGCCGCCTTCACCTGCCGCTCCCGTACGCCGAGCTCCTCCGCGATCCTGCCTTCGATGGACCCTACGAGGGGTGTCGTCACGATCCCGTACCGCCTTCTCCACTGAGGTTGCGCGGCAATTGTGGCAGGTGACACCGACAATGGGGGATCAGGGCGGCGCGGTGGGCCGGGCGCGGCGGGTGTGTCACCCGCGGCGGGTCGCGGTGGAGGCGCCGCCGAACAGCCGGGCCAGGGCCCTGAAGGGCAGTGTCACCACCGTGGCGATGGCGCCGCCGATCTGCCGGAACACGTCTGCGATTGCTCGGAACACGAACTTCCCCTTTCCTCTCCCGGACCGTCGGCCCGGGAGAGGAACGTGTACCTCAACTCTTGCCGATCATGCCTGTGGGGAACGCGCCCGCCGCCATCGCCCTGCTCAGCAGCCCCGCCGCCAGCTCCGTGAGCCGTGCCACGCCCGCGGCGCCGAGGTGCTCGTACGGCGCACGGTCGATCCGGTCCGTCTGCGCCTCGATCTCCTTGCGCAGGGCGGTTCCGGCCTCGGTCAACTCGCCCTCCGCGTCGAGCAGTCCGCGCTCGCGCAGCCGCAGAACGGCGGCCTCCCAGTGCTCCTGGCTCCAGCCGCGGGTGGCGAGGGCCCACTTCGGCGCCATGCCCTTGCCGGTCGCCGTGTGGCTGACCAGCGCCTCCACCGGGTCCAGTTCCGCACCGAGCAGCACGGTGAGGTGACCGTCCCCGCGGTGCTCGCGCAGCAGGGTGGCCGCGTGCCAGAGCGCCAGGTGCGGCGCGTCGGGCACCGGCAGGTCGGCGTGCGCGGCGTACAGGGGGCGCGCGTTCCTGGAACACGCCTCGGTCGCGCGCAGCGCCAGCTCCGCCGCCTCGGCCACCTCCTCGGCGGCGAGCAGCTCCGCGCCGAGCAGCCGCCGCAGTGTGGCGTCGACGGCACGCGCGCGTGCCGCCAGCACCACCTCGGGAGAGGCCGTCCCCCACACCCCGGGCACATGCGCGGCGACCAGCTCGTGGCGGAAGTTGTGGAACGTCGCCGTCACCACGCCGGCGCCCACCGGCCCCATGGCCGCGGCCCGCGCCGCGAAGTAGGCGGCCTGGACGTCCCCGACACCGACGGCGGCCATCTCCCGCCCCAGATCGGGCGAGAAGTAGTGCGCCGAGTGCAGCGGGTTGATGACGTTGTGGCAGCGCCGCGCGGCGCGCTCTGGGAGGGGAGTGGTCAGGCCCCGCAGGTTACCGACTGGTCAGTATGCATGGAAGGCGGGGCGTCCCTTGGCAGGAAAGGTGGGGTACTCGTCCTTGCGGCCATCCGGCGGCCCGCCAAGAATCGAAGGCATGCGCACCGTTGTGGTCGTCCTGTTCGACGACGTGCAGAGCCTTGACGTCACCGGCCCGCTGGAGGTCTTCGCGGGCGCGGAGGCACACTCCGGCGGTACCTACCGCATCCGTACGGCGTCCCTGGACGGCGCGCCCGTGCGCACCTCCAGCGGCCTCGCGCTCGTCCCGGACCACTCCCTCACCGAGGCCCCCGCCGCGCACACCCTGCTCGTACCCGGCGGCAACGGCACCCGCCGCCCCGACCCCCGCCTGGTGGACTGGCTGCGCGCCCACGGCCCCCGTGCCGAGCGCCTGGTCTCCGTCTGCACCGGCGCCGTCCTGCTCGCCGAGGCGGGCCTCCTGGACGGGCGCCGGGCCACGACCCACTGGGCGTACTGCGACCAGCTCGCCCGCGACCACCCGGCGGTCGAGGTCGACGCCGACCCCATCTACGTACGCGACGGACACATCGCCACCTCGGCGGGCGTCACCGCCGGCATCGACCTCGCCCTCGCCCTCGTCGAGGAGGACCTGGGCCGTGATGTCGCGCTCTTGGTGGCCCGCCACCTGGTCGTCTTCCTGCGACGGCCCGGGAACCAGGCCCAGTTCAGTGCCCAGCTCGCCGCACAGACCGCGCAGCGCGCACCGCTGCGGGAGGTCCAGCAGTGGATCACCGAACACCCCGGCGACGACCTCACGGTCGAGTCGCTCGCCGCCCGCGCCCGGCTCTCGCCCCGCCACTTCGCCCGCGCCTTCCAGGCCGAGACGGGCACGACCCCCGGCCGGTACGTCGACGGGGTCCGCCTCGAACACGCCCGGCGCCTGCTGGAGGACACCGCGGACGGCGTCGAGGAGATCTCCCGTGCCTGCGGCTACGGCACGCCGGAGGCCATGCGCCGCGCTTTCGTCAGGGCGCTCGGCACGGCGCCGGCCGAGTACCGGCGCCGTTTCCACACCACCGTCACCCGCTGAAGGGAACTCCATGGAAGGGAACCCCATGCAGATCGCGATCGTCCTCTACGACCGCTTCACCGCCCTCGACGCCGTGGGCCCGTACGAGATCCTGGGCCGCCTCCCCGGCGCGGAGACCGTCTTCGTCGCCGAGCGGACCGGGCCCGTCCGCGCCGACACCGGAGCCCTCGCGCTCACCGCCGACAAGAGCCTGGCCGAGGTGCCGAGCCCCGACCTCGTGGTGGTTCCCGGCGGGCCCGGCCAGACCGCGCAGATGGAGAACGGGGTCCTCCTCGACTGGTTGCGGGCCGCCGACGCGAGCAGCACCTGGACCACGTCCGTGTGCACCGGCTCACTGCTGCTCGCCGCGGCCGGCCTGCTGAAGGGGCGCCGCGCCACCTCGCACTGGCTGGCCCTGGACCTCCTCGACCGGTTCGGCGCCGCACCGACCGGGGAGCGGGTCGTGTTCGACGGCAAGTACGTCACCGCCGCCGGTGTGTCCTCCGGCATCGACATGGGGCTCGCCCTGCTCGGCCGCATCGCGGGCGACGAACACGCCCAGGCCGTACAGCTGTTGACGGAGTACGACCCGCAGCCGCCCTACGACGCGGGGTCCCCGCAGAAGGCGCCCGCCCACCTCGTCGAGGAGTTCCGCACCAGCAGCCGCTTCATCCTGACGTAGTCCAGGTGAAGCGCGGCCGGCGGTGCTCCAGGAAGGCGGCGACCCCCTCCGCGGTGTCGCCGCTGCCGCGCGCCTGCTGTGCCCAGTACGTGTCCCGGTCCGCGCGTCCGTTCGCGAACTCCTTGGCCGCCGCCTGCGTCAGCTGCGAACGCGCGGTCAGTACGCGGGTGAACTCGGCCACCCGCTTGTCGAGCTGTCCCTCGGGCAGCACCTCGTCGACGAAGCCCGTGCGCAGCGCCCGCTCCGCGTCGATCAACTCGCCGGAGAACAGCAGGTACTTGGCGGTGGCCGGCCCCACCAGCGACACCAGTCGGCGAGTGGCGGAGGCCGGATAGACGATCCCGAGTTTCGCCGGCGTCACCCCGAACAGGGACCCCGCCTCGGCGAACCGCAGATCGCAGGCCGCCGCGAGCTGGGAACCGCCGCCCACGCAGTATCCGCGGACCGCCGCCAGGGTCGGCTTGGGGAAGGCCGCGAGCGACTCCTCGGCCCGCGCGGCCAGCGCCTGCGCCTCGTCCGGTGAGTCCAGCAGGGTCGAGATGTCGGCACCGGCGCAGAACGTGTCGCCCTGGCCGGTGAGCACCAGCGCGTTCACGGCGGTGTCGGAGGCCAACTCGTCCAGCAGGGACGGCAACGCCCGCCACATGCCCGCGGTCATGGCATTGCGCTTGGCCGGGTGGTGGATGACAACGGTGGCCACCCCGTCGGCGACGCTGTGCAGCAGCTGCGGCTCCATGTGCCGGATGCTATCCGCACCCGCCGAACGCCGGATCGAGGAGGGGCGGGCTCTCTCCCCCCTCCAAACCCGTACAACCCGAAAAGTTCCGAAGTCGGCACGACACGGACAGGGGTGATCCCGCGGTCGATCCCATCGTGCACAGGCGGTCGGGATCTGCCGATAATCGCTGATTTCTGTTCAGTCATTCGGTATGGACCAGCGCATTACCAACACTCGACGTGTGGTGACAATCGAGCGCGAGGGTGGCGACCGGACGATGGACGACCAAGGGCGAGGGACCGGCCCACGCCCTGAAGGCGGCGCGGACATGCCCGACGACGGGAGACCTCCCGCCCCGCTGCCGTACGAGGGGGTCTGGCGGTACACCGCCCCCGCCGTCGACGCCTCGGTGCCGCAGGCGCGGCACGCCGTCCGGGACCTGCTGGCCCGTCAGGGCGTGCCCGTCTCCCGCGACCTCGCCCAGGGACTGCTGCTGATCGTCTCCGAACTGGTCACCAACGCCGTCAGGCACGCGGCGCTGCTGTCACCGATGCTGGCGGTGGAGGTCGCCGTCGGGGCCGACTGGCTGCGGATCTCCGTGGAGGACAACCACCCCTACCGCCCCACCGCCCTGGAGGCCGACCACGGGCAGACCGGCGGACGCGGACTGCTTCTGGTGCGGGAGATCACCAGGGAGGCGGGCGGGGTGTGCGACGTGGAGCACACGGCGAGCGGCGGCAAGGTGATCTGGGCGGCCGTGCCGCTCAAGCCCGTCGGCATGTTCTAGCCCGTGGGCATGTTCTGGCCCGTCGGCATGTGCTGGTCCGCCGGTGTGTTCCCGTCCGCCGCGGTACGGCGGCTCACCAGCCCGCGGACGGGCCCGTCAGCTCCCGGACCGCCGGACGGGCCGCGTCCAGGACGGTCATGAACCATGAGGAGAACGGGTCCTTCGCGTGCCGCTCCGCCAGTTCGGCGGCGGTGACGAAGGCCGTGTCGCCGATTTCCTCGGCGTCGGGGCGCAACGGGGACTGCACCAGCCCGACGAAGAGGTGGTTGAACTCCTGCTCGACCAGCCCCGAGTCCGGGTCCGGGTGGTTGTAGCGGACCGTGCCCGCCTCGGCGAGCAGCGAGGGGGAGACCCCGAGCTCCTCGTGGGTCCGCCGGGCGGCCGCCGCGAAGGGCGCCTCGCCCGGGTAGGGGTGGCCGCAGCAGGTGTTCGACCAGACGCCGGGGGAGTGGTACTTGCCCAGGGCGCGCTGTTGCAGCAGCAGCCGGCCCTGCTCGTCGAAGAGGAACACGGAGAACGCCCGGTGCAGCTGCCCGGGCGGCTGATGGGCGGCGAGCTTCTCCGCCGTGCCGATCGTAGTGCCGTTCTCGTCGACCAGCTCCAGCAAGATCGCTTCAGCGGTGCCGTTCGACGAACTGTGCGTCGAGGTGGCAGGTGTGATCGGCATACCCATCCTTCGCATCGGTCTTCCAGCCCAAGTCTGCCGTACGAATCCGGCACTCCCGGCACTTCGCGACTTCCCGCATGTCCCACCCCGGTGCCCCGGAACGGCCCGTGCGGCCGGTCCCGAGCGGACTCCGGGAGCGGCCGGATACCTGATCGTGCCCGGTGCCGCGCACCGGGAATCGCCCGTGTCGACACTCCGGGCGACCGCGCACGAGCCCGCGCCCCGCTTCGCCTGCACGCCCCCCGTACGTCGCGTGCGCGTGCGCGCGTACCCCCTACCTCACGTGCGGGTCCCCCCTACCTCACGCGGGTGTGGCTATCCGCACCTCACGCGGGTTGGCTCCTCACGCGGGTTGGCTATCCGCGCGCCGCTTCGGGGTGGTGATGGCGCCAGCCCCGCCACGCCGACTCCACCATCTCGCGCACCCCCCGCCGGGCGTGCCAGCCCAGCTCCTCGGCGGCCAGCGCGGCCGACGCGACCGCGCGCGGGGCGTCACCGGGACGGCGCGGCTCCACGAGGGCGGGGGTGGTGTCGCCGCTCACCTCGCCGATCAGCGTGATGAGCTCGCGCACCGAGACACCTTCGCCGCGGCCGATGTTCACGGTCAGGTCGCCCGTGGCGCCGGCGGTCAGCCGCCGTGCCGCCGCGAGATGCGCGTCGGCCAGGTCGGCGACGTGGATGTAGTCACGTACACAGGTGCCGTCGGACGTCGGATAGTCGTCGCCGAAGATCCTCGGGGCCTCGCCGCGGGTGAGACGGTCGAAGACCATGGGGACGACGTTGAAGACGCCCGTGTCGGCCAGCTCGGGCGAGGCCGCGCCGGCCACGTTGAAGTAGCGCAGACATACGGTCGAGATACCGTGCGCCCGGCCCGCCGCCCGCACCAGCCACTCACCGGCGAGCTTGGTCTCGCCGTACGGGTTCACCGGCGCACAGGGAGTGTCCTCCGTGATGAGGTCCACATCGGGGTTGCCGTAGACCGCCGCCGACGACGAGAACAGGAATCGCTGGATGCCCGCTCCGGCCACCGCGTCGAGGAGGGTCGTGAGACCGCCCACGTTCTCCTGGTAGTAGCGCGTCGGCTGCGCCACGGACTCGCCGACCTGCTTGCGCGCCGCGAGATGCACCACACCTGTCACGGAGTGCTCGGCGAAGACCCGCTTCAGCAGCGCCCCGTCCAGGGAGGAGCCCTGCACCAGCGGAATGCTCGTGGGGAGCCGGTCCGGCACCCCGGCCGAGAGGTCGTCGAGGACGAGCACACGCTCCCCGGCCTCCGTCATCGCCCACGCCACATGTGCACCGATGTATCCGGCCCCGCCGGTGATCAGCCATGTCATGGACGCCCACCCTATGCCGGTCGGCTCCGGCACGACCCCGCGCGCTGCCTGGAATGCCAGGTTCCGGGATGGTGTGTACGGTGCTTCGACGTCTTGAATGAGGGGATCTGGGGCCGCGGTTTGTGGCCCGGCCCAGAAATCCCCGATGATGATCGCGGCGGAGGCGGTCGACCAGACCGGGTTGATCGGGCCGTGAACGGCCGGTGAACGCCCGCTTCTCATCATCCGATAGCCTCTGCCGACACGCCGCCCGGCCGCCTTCGACGGCCAGGGGTGCCCCCCATCACGCACACGCCCGGCGCGAGCACGCGTCAACACCCAGGGAGTGAGTTCGTCTGTCGACCGCCATCCTCACCGGTCAGCCGGTCCCCGGATCGTCGCTCGAAGGCGATCTGCGGTCGCTCGGCTTCGACGTGCGGGTCGCCTCCGACGCCGGTGACGCAGAGACGCTCCTCGCCGCCGTGCCGGCGAACCAGCGGGTCGCGATCGTCGACGCCCGCTTCGTGGGCCACCTCCACGCGCTGCGCCTCGGTCTCACCGACCCGCGTTTCGAGGCCGCCGCGCTGGCCGGCGCCGTATCGGCCCAGCCCGGCGCCCGGCAGGCGCTGACCCGCGCCCTGGCCCGGGAGAGCTCCGCGGCGACCGGCGGTGCCACCGTCGTCATGGACAACCTCGCCGAGCGCATCACCGCGGCCCTCGACGCCGACGGCGTCCAGGTGCACCGCCCCGACCTCGGCACACTCGTCGCCGCCGTCCCCGCCGACCCGCAGGCCCGCAACGAGGTCCGCCAGGCCGTCACGGCCGTCGACGACGAGGCGGTACGGCTGCGTACCGCCGTGAAGTCCCGGGACGGCTTCTTCACCACCCACTTCATCAGCCCGTACTCGCGCTACCTGGCCCGCTGGTGCGCCCGCCGCGGTCTGACCCCCAACCAGGTCACCACCGCGTCCCTGCTCACCGCCCTGGTCGCGGCGGGCTGCGCGGCCACCGGCACCCGCGCCGGGTTCGTCGCGGCCGGCCTGCTGCTCCTGTTCTCCTTCGTCCTCGACTGCGCCGACGGGCAGCTCGCCCGTTACTCCCTGCAGTACTCGACGCTCGGCGCCTGGCTCGACGCGACCTTCGACCGGGCCAAGGAGTACGCCTACTACGCGGGCCTCGCCCTCGGCGCGGCCCGTGGCGGCGACGACGTATGGGCGCTCGCCCTCGGCGCGATGGTCCTGCAGAGCTGCCGCCACATCGTCGACTTCTCCTTCAACGAGGCGAACCACGACGCCACCGCCAACACCAGCCCCACCGCCGCCCTCTCGGACAAGCTCGACAGCGTCGGCTGGACGGTGTGGCTGCGCCGCATGATCGTCCTGCCGATCGGTGAGCGCTGGGCGATGATCGCCGTCCTCACGGCACTGACGACTCCCCGCATCACCTTCTACGCGCTGCTCATCGGGTGCGCCTTCGCGGCGACGTACACCACGGCGGGCCGGGTGCTGCGGTCACTGACGCGCAAGGCGCGGCGGACGGACCGCGCGGCCCAGGCTCTCGCCGACCTGACGGACTCCGGGCCGCTCGCCGAGTTCCTGACGCGCTTCGCGCGCAGGCTGCGCCTTCGCGGTCCCGCCTGCGTGGCTCTTGTCACGGGCGCTCTCGTGGTGCTGGCCGCCGCTCTCGCCCCGTACGGCAGCTGGTGGCCCGTCCTGGCCGCCGTGACGTACGTACTCCTGTCGCCCGTGGCCCTGCTGAAGCCCCTCAAGGGCGCGCTGGACTGGCTGGTTCCGCCGTTCTACCGTGCGGCTGAATACGGCACTGTTCTGGTACTGGCCGCCAAAGCGGACGTGAACGGAGCGCTGCCGGCTGCTTTCGGACTGGTGGCCGCGGTCGCCTACCATCACTACGACACGGTGTACCGCATCCGCGGGAACGCCGGCGCGCCGCCGCACTGGCTGGTGCGTGCGATCGGGGGGCACGAAGGCAGGACGCTGCTGGTCACCGTTCTGGCCGCGCTGCTCGTCCCCACAGATTTCAAGGTCGCGCTCACGGCACTCGCCGTGGCCGTGGCACTCGTGGTGCTCGTCGAGAGCATCCGCTTCTGGGTGTCCTCCCAAGCACCCGCCGTACACGATGAAGGAGAACCCGCATGATCGGCCTCGTGCTGGCGGCCGGCGCCGGACGGCGTCTGCGCCCCTACACCGACACCCTGCCCAAGGCTCTGGTGCCGGTTGGCCCCGAGGGCAACGAGGACAGCCTCACGGTCCTGGACCTCACCCTCGGCAACTTCGCGGAGATCGGCCTGACCGAGGTCGCGGTCATCGTCGGATACCGCAAGGAGGCCGTCTACGAGCGCCGCGAGGCGCTGGAGGCCAAGTACGGGCTCAAGATCACCCTCATCGACAACGACAAGGCCGAGGAGTGGAACAACGCCTACTCCCTGTGGTGCGGCCGTGACGCCATCAAGCACTCGGTGATCCTCGCCAACGGCGACACCGTGCACCCGGTCTCCGTCGAGAAGACCCTCCTCGCCGCCCGCGGCGACGGCAAGAAGATCATCCTCGCCCTCGACACGGTGAAGTCCCTCGCCGACGAGGAGATGAAGGTCGTCGTCGGCCCCGAGGGCGGCATGACGAAGATCACCAAGCTGATGGACCCGGCCGAGGCGACCGGTGAGTACATCGGCGTCACCCTCATCGAGGGCGAGGCGGCCGACGAGCTCGCCGACGCCCTGAAGACGGTCTTCGAGACGGACCCGCAGCAGTTCTACGAGCACGGCTACCAGGAGCTCGTCAACCGCGGCTTCCGCATCGACGTCGCGCCCATCGGCGACGTCAAGTGGGTCGAGATCGACAACCACGAGGACCTCGCCAAGGGACGTGAAATCGCGTGCCAGTACTGACGAGGCTCATCCCCTCGCCGGTCGTCGTCGACATCCGTCCGGGCGCCCTGGACGACCTGGCGAGTGTCCTCGCCGACCAGCGCATCTCGCACTCCGGCAAGCTCGCCGTCGCGATCAGCGGCGGCTCCGGGGCCAAGCTGCGCGAGCGGCTCGCCCCGGCGCTGCCGGGCGCGACCTGGTACGAGGTCGGCGGCGGCACCCTGGACGACGCGATCAAGCTCGCGGACGACATGAAGTCCGGGCACTACGACGCGGTCGTGGGTCTGGGCGGCGGCAAGATCATCGACTGCGCGAAGTTCGCCGCGGCACGTATCGGCCTCCCGCTGGTCGCCGTCGCCACGAACCTCTCGCACGACGGTCTGTGCTCGCCGGTCGCGACCCTCGACAACGACGCGGGCCGCGGCTCCTACGGTGTGCCGAACCCGATCGCGGTCGTCATCGACCTCGACGTCATCCGTGAGGCACCGGTCCGCTTCGTGCGCTCCGGCATCGGCGACGCGCTGTCCAACATCTCGGCGGTCAGGGACTGGGAGCTGGCCCACCGGGAGAAGGGCGAGCAGATCGACGGCCTGGCCGCCGCGATGGCCCGCCAGGCCGGCGAGGCCGTGCTGCGGCACCCGGGCGGCGTCGGCGACGACAGCTTCCTCCAGGTGCTCGCCGAGGGCCTGGTCCTCACCGGCATCTCCATGTCGGTCGCGGGCGACTCCCGCCCCGCCTCCGGCGCCTGCCACGAGATCAACCACGCCTTCGACCTCCTCTTCCCCAAGCGCGCGGCGAGCCACGGCGAGCAGTGCGGCATGGGCGCGGCCTTCGCGATGCATCTGCGCGGCGCGCACGAGGAGTCGGGGTACATGGCCGAGGTCCTGCACCGCCACGGCCTCCCCGTGCTGCCGGACGAGATCGGCTTCACCGTGGACGAGTTCGTCCAGGTCGTGGAGTTCGCTCCGCAGACCAGGCCGGGCCGCTACACGATCCTCGAACACCTCGACCTGAACACCGAACAGATCAGGGACGCATACGCCGACTATGCAAAAGCCATCGGTAGCTGAGCTCCGCCCGGTCGTTCACCCTCCGGGTGTGAAGGACCGGCGGAGCGGCGAACACTGGGCCGGCCGGCTCTACATGCGCGAGCTCTCGCTGCGCATCGACCGGCACCTGGTGAACACGCGGATAACGCCCAACCAGCTGACCTACGTGATGACCGTCGCCGGCGTCCTCGCCGCCCCGGCCCTGCTGGTGCCGGGGATCACGGGCGCCGTGCTCGGCGTGGTGATGGTTCAGCTCTACCTGCTGCTCGACTGCGTCGACGGCGAGGTCGCCCGCTGGAAGCAGCAGTTCTCGCTGGGCGGGGTGTACCTGGACCGGGTCGGCGCCTACCTGTGCGACGCCGCGGTCCTGGTCGGTTTCGGCCTGCGCGCCGCCGACCTGTGGGGCTCGGGCCGGATCGACTGGCTGTGGGCCTTCCTCGGCACCCTCGCCGCTCTCGGCGCCATCCTGATCAAGGCCGAGACCGATCTTGTCGGTGTCGCCCGTCACCAGGGCGGCCTGCCGCCGGTCAAGGAGGCGGCCTCCGAGCCGCGCTCGTCCGGCATGGCGCTGGCCCGCAAGGCCGCCGCCGCGTTGAAGTTCCACCGGCTCGTCCTCGGGGTCGAGGCGTCCCTGCTGATCCTGGTCCTGGCGATCCTGGACTCGATCCGGGGCGACCTGTACTTCTCGCGCCTCGGCGTAGCGGTCCTGGCGGGCATCGCCCTGCTCCAGACCCTGCTGCACCTCGTGTCCATCCTCGCGTCGAGCAGGCTGAAGTGAGCACCGCCACAAAGGTCGGCGCGGTCATCATCACGATGGGCAACCGCCCCGACGAACTCCGTGCCCTCCTCGACTCGGTCGCCAAGCAGGACGGCGACCGCGTCGAGGTGGTCGTGGTCGGCAACGGCTCTCCCGTCCCGGACGTCCCCGCGGGCGTCCGGACCGTCGAGCTGCCCGAGAACCTCGGCATCCCCGGCGGCCGCAACGTCGGGATCGAGGCCTTCGGCCCCGGCGGCACCGACGTGGACATCCTCCTCTTCCTGGACGACGACGGCCTGCTCGCCCACCACGACACCGCCGAACTGTGCCGCCAGGCCTTCACGGCCGACCCGGAACTCGGCATCATCAGCTTCCGCATCGCCGACCCCGACACCGGTGAGACCCAGCGTCGCCACGTGCCGCGGCTGCGCGCCTCCGACCCGATGCGCAGCTCACGCGTCACCACCTTCCTCGGCGGCGCCAACGCCGTCCGTACGAAGGTGCTCGCCGAGGTCGGCGGGCTCCCGGACGAGTTCTTCTACGCCCATGAGGAGACCGACCTGGCCTGGCGGGCCCTCGACGCGGGCTGGATGATCGACTACCGGTCCGACATGGTGCTGTACCACCCCACGACCGCCCCGTCGCGGCATGCGGTCTACCACCGCATGGTGGCCCGCAACCGCGTCTGGCTGGCCCGCCGCAACCTGCCCGCCCCCCTCGTCCCGGTCTACCTGGGCGTCTGGCTGCTCCTGACGCTGGCCCGCCGCCCCTCGGGCCCCGCCCTCAAGGCATGGTTCGGCGGCTTCAAGGAGGGCTGGACCAGCCCGTGCGGACCCCGGCGCCCGATGAAGTGGCGTACGGTGTGGCGCCTGACCCGACTGGGCCGACCTCCCGTCATCTGACAAGCTCGATATCTGAGAGCATTCGGCCGTACCCCGGTCCCTGGCTCCCGCCTAGGTCCGACAAGGCTGCGCACTTTGAGGACGAAAGCATCCACTTGTGAGTGAGACAACGCATGACGGCGGTGTCGCGGTGAGCGCCCGGCCGTCGCCCGACGAAGGGCTCTCCGGGGCCGAGCTGGCCGCCAAGTACGGGCTCGCGGTCAGCGGTGCCCGGCCCGGGCTCGTCGAGTACGTCCGCCAGCTCCTGGGGCGGCGTCACTTCATCCTGGCCTTCTCGCAGGCGAAGCTCACCGCCCAGTACAGCCAGGCCAAGCTGGGCCAGCTGTGGCAGGTGGCGACCCCGCTGCTGAACGCGGCCGTGTACTACCTGATCTTCGGTCTGATCCTGCACGCCAGCAAGGGCATGCCGTCCGATGTGTACATCCCGTTCCTGGTCACCGGCGTCTTCGTCTTCACGTTCACGCAGAGCTCGGTGATGGCGGGCGTACGCGCGATCTCCGGGAACCTCGGCCTGGTGCGCGCCCTGCACTTCCCGCGCGCCGCGCTGCCGATCTCGTTCTCGCTCCAGCAGCTCCAGCAGCTGCTCTTCTCGATGATCGTGCTGTTCCTCGTCGCGATCGGGTTCGGCAGCTACCCGAGCCTTTCGTGGGTGCTGATCGTGCCGGTCCTCGCGCTTCAGTTCCTCTTCAACACCGGCCTCGCGCTGATCATGGCCAGGATGGGGGCCAAGACCCCGGACCTCGCCCAGCTGATGCCGTTCGTGATGCGTACGTGGATGTACGCGTCCGGCGTGATGTTCTCGATCCCGGTCATGCTGGCCGACAAGCCGGCCTGGGTCGCCGACGTCCTTCAGTGGAACCCCGCCGCCATCTACATGGACCTGATGCGCTTCGCGCTCATCGACGGGTACGGCTCCGAGAACCTGCCCCCGCACGTCTGGGCGGTCGCCGCCGGCTGGGCCGTCCTCGTGGCGCTCGGCGGCTTCGTGTACTTCTGGAAGGCGGAGGAGCGGTACGGCCGTGGCTGAGCAGCGGAACGACTCCCACATTCCCACCGTCATCGCGGACGAGCTGCACATCGTCTACCGCGTCAACGGTGCCAAGACCGGCAAGGGCAGCGCCACCGCCGCCCTCAGCCGCATCGTCAAGCGCGGCGAGGAGCGCGGGGTGCGCAAGGTGCACGCCGTCAAGGGCGTCTCCTTCACCGCCTACCGGGGCGAGGCCATCGGCCTGATCGGCTCCAACGGCTCCGGCAAGTCCACCCTGCTGCGGGCCATCGCCGGCCTGCTGCCCGCGGAGAAGGGCAAGGTCTACACGGACGGCCAGCCCTCGCTGCTCGGCGTGAACGCCGCGCTGATGAACGACCTGACGGGCGAGCGGAACGTCATATTGGGCGGCCTCGCCATGGGCATGTCCCGAGAGCAGATCAGGGAGCGCTACCAGGAGATCGTCGACTTCTCGGGCATCAACGAGAAGGGCGACTTCATCACGCTCCCGATGCGGACGTATTCGTCCGGCATGGCGGCGCGCCTGCGCTTCTCCATCGCGGCCGCCAAGGACCACGACGTCCTGATGATCGACGAGGCCCTCGCCACCGGCGACCGGAAGTTCCAGAAGCGCTCCGAGGCCCGCATCCGCGAGCTGCGCAAGGAGGCCGGAACGGTGTTTCTGGTCAGTCACAACAACAAGTCGATCCGCGACACCTGTGACCGCGTGCTCTGGCTGGAACGCGGCGAGCTCCGCATGGACGGCCCGACCGAAGAGGTTCTCAAGGAGTACGAGAAGTTCACGGGCAAGTAGCTCGAAGAGTCCAGGGCCCCGCCGGAACGCTTCGGCGGGGCCCTGCGTCTGCAAAGGAAGCGCCAACTCTGGCTGTCCGTAGGAATCTTGACGCCAATCGGTGTGTTGTTGTGATGCGCAGGACACCCCGACGGAGCATGGCGCGTTGTACAACGTAAGCTGTACCGGTGCTGATTCGCGGCAAGTGGGGCGATAACGCGCGACACCCCCACACCGGTCACGCTGTGCGACGAACCGGGCGGCGTGTCCGAAATAGGATGTATTGGGTCGGCAGTGTAGAACGGGAGATGTGACGGCAATGGCTACGGAAGGTCTCCAGCGCCGCGAGGCATGTGCCGTCCCCGCGCCGGGTGGCGAGCAGTGACCGAAGCCGGGACGGCGCGCGCCGCGGACCCGGAGCGCGACACCCTCGACAAGGCCGCGGACGAGAACTTCCCCGTGGCGCCGTTCTTCCTGCCCAGGGCCTGGCGCACCGACCTGATGGCCGTGTACGGCTTCGCCCGCCTCGTCGACGACATCGGCGACGGCGACCTGGCCCCCGGCGGTGCCGACGCCCGCCTGCTCGGTGTGTCCCCGCGGGAGGCCGAGGACCGGCTGGCCCTCCTGGACGCCTTCGAGGCCGACCTCCACCGGGTGTTCGACTCCACCCCGCGCCACCCCCTGCTCCGCAGGCTCCAGCCCACGGTCCGGCGCACCGGTCTCAGCCCCGAGCCCTTCCTCGGCCTGATCGCCGCCAACCGCCAGGACCAGCTCGTCACGCGGTACGAGACCTACGACGACCTGGTCGCCTACTGCGAGCTGTCCGCCAACCCGGTCGGCCACCTCGTCCTCGGTGTCACCGGCACCTCCACCCCCGAGCGCGTCCGCCGCTCCGACGCGATCTGCACGGCGCTCCAGATCGTCGAGCACCTCCAGGACGTCTCCGAGGACCTGGGCCGTGACCGCGTCTATCTGCCCGCCGAGGACATGAAGCGCTTCCATGTGCAAGAGGCGGATCTTGCCACGGCCACAGCAGGCGCATCGGTGCGCGCCCTGGTCGCATACGAAACGGAACGCGCCCTGAACCTCCTGAATGAAGGCACCCCTCTCGTGGGTAGCGTCCACGGCAGGCTGAGGCTGCTGCTCGCGGGGTTCGTGGCGGGGGGAAGGGCGGCGATCCGCGCGATCGCCGCCGCCGAATACGACGTACTTCCCGGCCCGCCCAAGCCCGGCAAGCTTCAGCTGCTGCGCGAGGTGGGCGTGACTCTGCGAGGAGAGGGGTGATCCGGACCGTGGAGTCGGAACAACACGTGTCCGCACCGGTACTCGCCGCATACAGCTACTGCGAGACCGTCACCGGGCAGCAGGCCCGCAACTTCGCCTACGGCATCAGGCTGCTGCCGACGCCCAAGCGCCGCGCGATGTCGGCGGTCTACGCCTTCTCGCGGCGCGTCGACGACATCGGCGACGGCGCGCTCGCGCCCGACGTGAAGGCGGCGAGGCTCGAGGACACCCGGGCGCTGCTGTCCCGGGTGCGTGACGGGCGGGTGGACGAGGACGACACGGACCCCGTCGCGGTCGCCCTGGCGCACGCCGCCGAGCAGTTCCCGATCCCGCTCGGCGGCCTCGACGAACTGATCGACGGCGTCCTCATGGACGTGCGCGGCGAGACCTACGAGACCTGGGACGACCTCAAGGTCTACTGCCGCTGTGTGGCAGGGGCCATCGGCCGCGTCTCGCTCGGCGTGTTCGGCACGGAACCGGGCGCCCGCGGCGCCGAGCGCGCGTCAGAGTACGCCGACACCCTCGGCCTCGCTCTCCAGCTCACCAACATCCTCCGCGACGTACGCGAGGACGCCGAGGGCGGCCGCACCTATCTGCCCGCCGACGACCTCGCCAAATTCGGCTGCTCGGCCGGGTTCGACCGGCCGATCCCACCGGAGGGATCCGACTTCGCGGGCCTCGTGCACTTCGAAGTGCGTCGGGCCCGCGCCCTTTTCGCCGAGGGCTACCGGCTGCTGCCCATGCTGGACCGGCGCAGCGGTGCCTGTGTCGCCGCGATGGCGGGCATCTACCGCCGGCTCCTCGATCGCATCGAGCGCGAGCCGGAGGCCGTACTGCGCGGCCGGGTCTCGCTGCCCGGACGCGAGAAGGCGTACGTCGCCGTGCGTGGCCTGTCGGGCCTCGACGCCCGGCATGTGTCCCGGCGCACCGTCAGGAGGCGCGTCTGATGGACAATGTGGGCCAAGGTGATTCCAGCGGCGAAAAGCGGCACGCAACCCTCCGGTGGTGCACCGCGTCCCTGACTGCAACGGCCTGCCGTGCACCGTTCAAGCACCGCGGCGGACCGGCAGGGGAGGATGCGCGATGAGCGACGCCACTCGGCTCGAGGGGCCGGACGCGGAGGCCTCCGGCCGCCCCGAGAGGGCGGCCGTGGTGGTCGGCGGAGGACTCGCCGGCATCACCGCGGCGCTCGCCCTCGCCGACGCCGGAGTGCGTGTGACGCTGCTGGAGGGAAGGCCACGCCTCGGCGGGCTCGCCTTCTCCTTCCAGCGCGGCGCCCTGACCGTCGACAACGGCCAGCACGTCTATCTGCGCTGCTGCACGGCGTACCGCTGGTTCCTCGACCGCATCGACGCCGCCTCGCTGGCCCCCTTGCAGGATCGTCTCGACGTGCCCGTTCTCGATGCCGGGGGCAAGCCGGGACGGCGGCTCGGCAGAATCGGCCGCACCGCGCTGCCGGTGCCGCTGCATCTCGCGAAGAGCCTCGCCACCTATCCGCATCTCTCGCTCGCCGAGCGCGCCAGAGTCGGGCGCGCCGCACTGGCGCTCAAGGGACTCGACCTCGCGGATCCGGCGCTGGACACGCAGAACTTCGGCAGCTGGCTGGCCGCGCACGGTCAGTCGGCGCGTGCCGTCGAGGCACTGTGGGACCTGGTCGGGGTCGCCACCCTCAACGCGGTGGCCGGCGATTCCTCGCTCGGGCTCGCCGCGATGGTGTTCAAGACCGGTCTGCTGTCCGACCCGGGCGCCGCCGACATCGGCTGGGCGCGCGTCCCGCTGGGCGAACTGCACGACCGGCTGGCCCGCAAGGCGCTCGACTCCGTGGGCGTCCGTACCGAAGTCCGTACACGCGTGACCTCCATCTCCCTCAACGGAAACGGGCGTTGGAGCGTTCAGGTTCCCGGCGAGACGCTGCACGCGGACGCGGTCGTCCTCGCCGTACCCCAGCGCGAGGCCCACGAACTGCTGCCCGAAGGCGCGCTCGACGCCCCCGAGCGGCTGCTGGAGATCGGCACCGCGCCGATCCTCAACGTCCATGTCGTCTACGACCGGAAGGTGCTCAGCCGCCCGTTCTTCGCGGCGCTCGGCTCTCCGGTGCAGTGGGTCTTCGACCGCACCGAGGCCTCCGGGCTGCCCGAGGGGCAGTACCTGGCGCTCTCCCAGTCGGCCGCGCAGGACGAGATCGACGAGCCCGTCTCCGTGCTGCGTGAGCGCTATCTGCCGGAGCTGGAGCGGCTGTTGCCCGCGACGCGCGGCGCGCAGGTGAAGGACTTCTTCGTGACCCGGGAGCGCACGGCGACGTTCGCCCCCACCCCCGGCGTCGGGCGGCTGCGGCCCGGCGCCCGCACCAAGGCACCCGGCCTCTGTCTGGCCGGCGCGTGGACCGCCACAGGGTGGCCCGCGACCATGGAGAGTGCGGTCCGCAGCGGTGTCAGTGCGGCGGGCGCCGCCCTGAACGCCCTGGGCCGGCCCCGAGATCACCTCCTCGAACTCTTCGAGGAGGCGGCGTGACGCCCGATCTGCACGGGACTGGTCCCCGCACCCCCCGTACCGCAACAAGAGGAGAGACTGTGCCCACTGTGCCCCCGGCCGAGAAGGCTGCCGACGCGGTGGACGTGACCGCGCTCCTGGAGCGCGGCCGGACCCTGTCCACCCCGGTGCTGCGCGCGGCCGTGGACCGCCTGGCACCGCCCATGGACACCGTCGCCGCCTACCACTTCGGCTGGATCGACGCCGCGGGCAACCCCGCGGACGGTGACGGCGGCAAGGCCGTACGCCCCGCCCTCGCCGTGCTCTCCGCGCAGGCCGCCGGTGCCGCCCCCGAGGTGGGCGTCCCGGGCGCGGTCGCCGTCGAACTGGTGCACAACTTCTCGCTGCTGCACGACGACCTGATGGACGGCGACGAACAGCGCCGCCACCGCGACACCGTCTGGAAGGTGCACGGCCCCGCCCAGGCCATCCTCGTCGGCGACGCCCTCTTCGCGCTGGCCAACGAGATCCTCCTGGAGCTCGGCACGGTCGAGGCGGGCCGCGCCACCCGCCGCCTCACCACCGCCAGCCGCGCCCTGATCGACGGCCAGGCGCAGGACATCTCCTACGAGCACCGCGAGCGGGTCACCGTCGAGGAGTGCCTGGAGATGGAGGGCAACAAGACCGGCGCGCTGCTCGCCTGCGCCTGCTCCATCGGCGCGGTCCTCGGCGGCGCGGACGACCGCACCGCCGACACCCTGGAGAAGTACGGCTACCACCTCGGCCTCGCCTTCCAGGCCGTCGACGACCTCCTCGGCATCTGGGGCGACCCGGAGTCCACCGGCAAGCAGACCTGGAGCGACCTGCGCCAGCGCAAGAAGTCCCTCCCGGTCGTGGCGGCGCTCGCCGCGGGCGGACCCGCCTCCCGGCGGCTCGGCGAACTGCTCGCCGAGGACGCCAAGAGCAGCGACTTCGAGAACTTCTCCGAAGAGGAGTTCGCCGCGCGTGCCGCGCTCATCGAGGAGGCGGGCGGTCGCGAGTGGACCGCCCAGGAGGCGCGGCGCCAGCACACGATCGCCATCGAGGCCCTGGACACGATCGAGATGCCCCAGCAGGTGCGGGCCCAGCTCGTGGCGCTCGCCGACTTCGTCGTCGTACGGAAGAGATGATCACTATCGGTCGAATAAACCTCGCGTAGTCGCCGGCCGGTGCCGCGAGCAGAGAGAAGCACTGGCCGACGGCGGACCCACAGCAGAGTCGTACCACTGCACGAAGGGGAAGCCATGACAGCGACGACCGACGGAAGCACCGGGGCCCTGCCGCCCCGCGCTGCCTCGGCCAGCGAACCACACGACACGATCCCGCAGGCGGCCGGGAGTGTCGGAATCCAAGACGCCGCCGCGCGCGCCACACAGCGCGCCACCGACTTCCTGCTCTCGCGGCAGGACGCCGAGGGCTGGTGGAAGGGCGACCTCGAGACGAACGTCACGATGGACGCCGAGGACCTGCTGCTCCGTCAGTTCCTGGGAATCCAGGACGAGAAGACCACACGAGCCGCCGGACTGTTCATCAGGGGCGAGCAGCGTGCGGACGGCACCTGGGCCACTTTCTACGGCGGCCCCGGTGACCTCTCCGCCACCATCGAGGCGTATGTCGCCCTGCGCCTGGCCGGTGACGGCCCGGACGAGCCGCACATGGCGAAGGCGTCCGCCTGGATCCGCGAGCGGGGCGGCATCGCCTCGGCCCGCGTCTTCACCCGGATCTGGCTCGCCCTGTTCGGCTGGTGGAAGTGGGACGACCTGCCCGAACTCCCGCCGGAACTCATCTACTTCCCGAAGTGGATGCCGCTCAACATCTACGACTTCGGCTGCTGGGCGCGGCAGACCATCGTGCCGCTCACCGTCGTCTCGGCGAAGCGTCCGGTGCGGCCCGCCCCGTTCCCGCTCGATGAACTGCACGCCGACGCGAATGACCCCAACCCGGCCAAGCCCCTTGCCCCGATGGTGAGTTGGGACGGATTATTCCAGCGGCTCGACGTCGCTCTGCACACGTACCGCAAGGTCGCGCCGCGCAGGCTGCGCAAGGCCGCGATGAACACGGCCGCGCGCTGGATCATCGAGCGGCAGGAGAACGACGGCTGCTGGGGTGGTATCCAGCCGCCCGCCGTGTACTCGGTCATCGCCCTGTATCTGCTCGGCTACGACCTCGAACACCCCGTGATGCGCGAGGGGCTGGCGTCACTGGACCGGTTCGCCGTGTGGCGCGACGACGGGGCGCGGATGATCGAGGCCTGCCAGTCGCCCGTGTGGGACACCTGCCTCGCGACCATCGCGCTCGCCGACGCGGGCGTGCCCGCCGACCATCCGCAGCTCGTGCGGGCGGCGGACTGGATGCTCGGCGAGGAGATCGTCCGGCCCGGCGACTGGGCGGTGAAACGTCCCCAACTGCCGCCGGGTGGCTGGGCGTTCGAGTTCCACAACGACAACTACCCCGACATCGACGACACCGCCGAAGTCGTCCTCGCGCTGCGTCGCGTCAAGCACCACGACCCCGAGCGCCTGGACAACGCGATCCGGCGCGGGGTGCGCTGGAACCTCGGCATGCAGTCCAAGGACGGCGGCTGGGGCGCCTTCGACGTCGACAACACCAGCCCGTTTCCCAACCGGCTGCCGTTCTGCGACTTCGGCGAGGTCATCGACCCGCCGTCCGCCGACGTCACCGCGCACGTCGTGGAGATGCTGGCGTTCGAGGGCCTGTCGCACGACCCGCGCACCCGCCGCGGCATCCAGTGGCTGCTCTCCGCGCAGGAGGCCAACGGCTCCTGGTTCGGGCGCTGGGGCGTCAACTACGTGTACGGGACCGGGTCGGTGGTCCCCGCGCTGGTCGCCGCCGGACTCCCCGCCTCGCACCCCGCGATCCGCCGTGCCGTCACCTGGCTGGAGACCGTGCAGAACGACGACGGCGGCTGGGGCGAGGACCTGCGCTCCTACCCCGAGGCCGCCGAGTGGAGCGGCAAAGGCGCCTCCACCGCCTCCCAGACGGGGTGGGCGCTGCTCGCACTGCTCGCGGCGGGGGAGCGCGAGTCCAAAGCGGTGGAGCGCGGGATCGAATGGCTCGCCCAGACCCAGCGGCCGGACGGCTCCTGGGACGAGCCGTACTTCACCGGCACCGGGTTCCCCTGGGACTTCTCGATCAACTACCACCTCTACCGCCAGGTCTTCCCGCTCACCGCGCTCGGCCGGTACGTCAACGGCGAGCCGCTCGTCGAGGTCAAGGGGGGTTGATGAGCACGAAGCCCGATCCGGCCCCGCTGCTCATCGCGTGCGCGCTCGGCATCGAGCGCCTGGCGCTGCGCAGCGGCGACCGCGGCGGTGCCGACGGGCCCGTCACGGTGCTGCGTACGGGCATGGGGCCCAAGGCCGCCGAGCGGGCGGTCACCCGGGTGCTCGCCGACCCGGCGCTGCGTGAGGCCGCCGTCGTGGCCACGGGCTTCTGCGCGGGGCTCGCTCCCGGTATGCACCCGGGTGATCTCGTCGTCGCCGAGGAGACCCGGGACCCGCGTGGAGTCACCCCGTGCGTGGGCACCGAGGTGCTGGTCAAGGAACTCGTCCGCGCCGTGCCCGGGCGCACCGTCCACACGGGGCCGCTCATCGGCTCCGATCACGTCGTCCGCGGTCACGAACGGTCGGATCTGCTCCTGACCGGCGCAATCGCGGCCGACATGGAATCCGCGTCCACGCTCCACGGCGCCGTGTGCACGGGCACGCGCCCGGTTGCGGCCGTCCGAGTGGTCGTGGACGCTCCAGAACATGAACTCGTCCGTATCGGCACGGTCCGCGGTGGAATATCAGCCTTCCGCGTTCTCCGTGCCGTACTTCCCGCTTTCTTCGAATGGCACCGTTCTTTGCTGCTCCCCCGGAGGTGAGCCAGATGGCCATGCCACTGCGCCAGACCATCAAGGTCGCGACGTATCTCGCTGAACAGAAGCTCCGCAAGCGGGAGAAGTTTCCGCTGATCGTGGAGCTGGAACCGCTCTTCGCCTGCAATCTGAAGTGCGAGGGCTGCGGCAAGATCCAGCACCCGGCCGGAGTGCTCAAGCAGCGCATGCCGGTGGCGCAGGCCGTCGGTGCGGTGCTGGAATCCGGTGCGCCGATGGTGTCCATCGCCGGCGGCGAGCCGCTGATGCACCCCCAGATCGACGAGATCGTGCGGCAGCTGGTGGCCAGGAAGAAGTACGTCTTCCTGTGCACCAACGCCATGCTGCTGCGCAAGAAGATGGTCGACTTCACCCCGTCGCCCTACTTCGCGTTCGCCGTGCACATCGACGGCCTGCGTGAGCGGCACGACGAGTCGGTCGCGAAGGAAGGCGTGTTCGACGAGGCGGTGGAGGCCATCAAGGAGGCCAAGAGGCGCGGCTTCCGGGTGACCACCAACTCGACCTTCTTCAATACCGACACCCCCCAGACGATCATCGAGGTGCTCAACTTCCTCAATGACGACCTCGAGGTGGACGAGATGATGATCTCGCCCGCCTACGCCTACGAGAAGGCGCCCGACCAGGAGCATTTTCTCGGCGTGGAGCAGACCCGCGAGCTGTTCAGGAAGGCGTTCGCGGGCGGCAACCGGCGGCGCTGGCGGCTCAACCACTCGCCGCTGTTCCTCGACTTCCTCGAGGGCAAGGTCGACTTCCCGTGCACGGCGTGGGCGATCCCCAACTACTCGCTGTTCGGCTGGCAGAAGCCCTGCTATCTGATGAGCGACGGGTACGTCACGACGTACCGGGAGCTCATCGAGGACACCGACTGGGACGCGTACGGTCGCGGCAAGGACCCGCGCTGCGCCAACTGCATGGCGCACTGCGGCTACGAGCCGACCGCCGTCCTGGCCACGATGGGTTCCCTCAAGGAGTCCCTGCGCGCGGCCCGCGAGACCGTCTCCGGAAACCGCGGGTGACGTCATGACGGCCATTTCCCTGGGCGTCCCCGAAGTGCCCGTCCGTCCGATCGCCGAACGCCGTGTCTCCCGGCAGATCCAGGTCGGACCGCTGGCGGTCGGCGGCACGGCCCCGGTGTCGGTGCAGTCGATGACGACGACGCGTACGTCGGACATCGGCGCCACGCTCCAGCAGATCGCGGAACTCACCGCGTCCGGCTGCCAGATCGTCCGCGTCGCCTGCCCCACGCAGGACGACGCGGACGCCCTCGCGGTCATCGCCCGCAAGTCGCAGATCCCCGTCGTCGCGGACATCCACTTCCAGCCGAAGTACGTGTTCGCGGCGATCGAGGCGGGCTGCGCGGCGGTCCGGGTGAACCCGGGCAACATCAAGCAGTTCGACGACAAGGTCAAGGAGATCGCGCGCGCCGCCAAGGAGCACGGCACGCCGATCCGCATCGGCGTCAACGCGGGCTCGCTCGACCGGCGGCTGCTGGAGAAGTACGGCAAGGCCACCCCCGAGGCGCTCGTCGAGTCGGCGCTGTGGGAGGCGTCGCTCTTCGAGGAGCACGACTTCCGGGACATCAAGATCTCGGTCAAGCACAACGACCCGGTGGTCATGGTCAACGCGTACCGCCAGCTGGCGGCGCAGTGCGACTACCCGCTGCACCTCGGCGTGACCGAGGCCGGCCCCGCCTTCCAGGGCACGATCAAGTCGGCCGTCGCCTTCGGCGCGCTGCTCAGCGAGGGCATCGGCGACACGATCCGCGTCTCGCTGAGCGCGCCCCCCGTCGAGGAGATCAAGGTCGGCATCCAGATCCTGGAGTCGCTGGGCCTCAGGCAGCGGCGCCTGGAGATCGTCTCCTGCCCGTCCTGCGGGCGCGCCCAGGTCGACGTCTACAAGCTGGCCGAGGAGGTCACGGCGGGTCTGGAGGGCATGGAGGTGCCCCTGCGCGTCGCGGTCATGGGCTGCGTCGTCAACGGGCCGGGGGAGGCCCGCGAGGCCGACCTCGGCGTCGCCTCCGGCAACGGCAAGGGACAGATCTTCGTGAAGGGCGAGGTCATCAAGACGGTGCCCGAGTCGAAGATCGTGGAGACCCTGATCGAGGAGGCGATGAAGATCGCCGAGCAGATGGAGCAGAACGGCGTCGCGTCCGGGGAACCGGCCGTCACCGTGAGTTGAGCAGCTACGGACCGAGAGGGGGCCCGACGTGACGATGCTGGAGAACATCCGGGGACCACGCGACCTGAAGGCGCTGTCCGAGGCGGAACTCGGTGAACTGGCCGAAGAGATACGGGAGTTCCTGGTGCATGCGGTCGCCAGGACAGGAGGCCATCTGGGGCCCAATCTGGGGGTGGTGGAACTCTCCGTCGCACTGCACCGGGCCTTCGAGTCACCGGTCGACCGCATCCTGTGGGACACCGGCCACCAGAGCTATGTGCACAAGCTTCTGACTGGGCGGCAGGACTTTTCCAAGCTGCGCAGCAAGGGCGGCCTGTCCGGCTATCCCTCGCGCGAGGAGTCCGAGCACGACGTCATCGAGAACAGCCACGCGTCGACCGTGCTCGGCTGGGCGGACGGGCTCGCCAAGGCCCGCCAGGTGCAGGGCGAGAAGGGGCATGTCGTCGCGGTCATAGGCGACGGCGCGCTGACCGGCGGCATGGCCTGGGAGGCGCTGAACAACATCGCCGCCGCCAAGGACCGCCCGCTGATCATCGTCGTCAACGACAACGAACGTTCGTACTCGCCCACCATCGGCGGCCTCGCCAACCACCTCGCCACGCTCCGCACCACCGACAGCTACGAGAAGGTGCTGGCCTGGGGCAAGGACGTACTGCTGCGCACGCCGGTCGTCGGCAACACCCTCTACGAGTCGCTGCACGGCGCGAAGAAGGGGTTCAAGGACGCGTTCGCGCCGCAGGGCATGTTCGAGGACCTGGGGCTGAAGTACGTAGGGCCGATCGACGGGCACGACATGAAGGCGATGGAATCGGCGTTCAGACGCGCGAAACGTTTCCACGGGCCGGTGCTCATCCACTGCCTGACGGAGAAGGGCCGGGGATACGAGCCCGCGCTCGCCCACGACGAGGACCGTTTCCACACCGTCGGCGTGATGGACCCCCTCACCTGCGAGCCCCTCGCCCCCTCCAACGGCCCTTCCTGGACCTCGGTGTTCGGTGACGAGATCGTCCGGATCGGCGAGGAGCGCGAGGACGTCGTGGCGATCACGGCGGCCATGCTGCACCCGGTGGGGCTGAACAAGTTCGCGGAGAAGTTCCCCGGCCGGGTCTGGGACGTCGGGATCGCCGAGCAGCACGCGGCGGTGTCGGCGGCAGGTCTCGCCACGGGCGGGCTGCATCCGGTCGTAGCGGTGTACGCGACCTTCCTCAACCGCGCCTTCGACCAGCTGTTGATGGATGTCGCGCTGCACCGCTGCGGGGTGACCTTCGTGCTGGACCGGGCCGGGGTCACCGGCGTCGACGGCGCCTCCCACAACGGCATGTGGGACATGTCGATCCTCCAGGTGGTGCCCGGCCTCAGGATCGCCGCACCGCGCGACGCCGACCAGCTGCGGGCCCAGCTGCGGGAGGCGGTGGCGGTCGACGACGCGCCGACGCTGCTGCGTTTCCCGAAGGAGTCCGTGGGGCCCGCGATCCCGGCGGTCGACCATGTGGGCGGCATGGACGTACTGCACCGCTTTCCCGAGTCTCCGCAGGTCCTGCTGGTCGCCGTCGGTGTCATGGCCCCGGTCTGCCTCCAGGCCGCCGAACTGCTCGAGGCGCGGGGCATCGGCTGCACGGTCGTCGACCCGCGCTGGGTCAAGCCCGTCGACCCTTCGCTGCCGGGGCTGGCCGCCGAGCACCGGCTGGTCGCGGTCGTCGAGGACAACAGCCGGGCGGCCGGCGTCGGCGCCGCGGTCGCGCTGGCCCTCTCGGACGCCGAAGTCGACGTGCCGGTACGGCGGTTCGGTATCCCGGAGCAGTTCCTCGCGCACGCCAAGCGCGCCGAGGTGCTGGCCGACATAGGCCTGACGCCCGTCGAGATCGCCGGGCGGATCAGCGCGGGGCTGGCCACCAAGGAAGAGCTGTCCAAGGAGAAACAGGAATGACCATCCCCTCAGGGAAGGCGCCGTCGGAGGGGGCCCCTTCCGGAAACCGGGAGTTCGACCTCGGCGCCCTGCTGGCCGAGCGCGGCGCCGAGCGCTACGAACTGCACGCCAAGTACCTCAATCACCAGCTCCCGCGCATGCTGCACACCATCGGCTTCGACAAGGTGTACGAGCGGGCCGAAGGGGCGCACTTCTGGGACGCGGACGGCAAGGACTACCTGGACATGCTCGCCGGGTTCGGGGTGATGGGCCTGGGCCGCCATCACCCCGTCGTCCGCAAGGCGCTGCACGACGTCCTGGACGCCTCGCTCGCCGACCTCACCCGCTTCGACTGCCAGCCACTGCCCGGACTGCTGGCGGAGAAGCTGCTCACGCACAGCCCGCACCTCGACCGCGTGTTCTTCGGCAACAGCGGCACGGAGGCGGTCGAGACCGCGCTGAAGTTCGCCCGGTACGCCACCGGGAAGCCGCGGATCCTGTACTGCTCGCACGCCTTCCACGGGCTGACCACCGGCTCGCTGTCCGTGAACGGCGAGGACGGCTTCCGCGACGGCTTCGCCCCGCTGCTGCCCGACACCGCCGTCCCACTCGGCGATCTCGACGCCCTGGCGAGGGAGCTGAAGAAGGGCGACGTCGCCGCCCTGATCGTCGAACCGATCCAGGGCAAGGGCGTCCACGAGGCCCCGCCCGGACATCTGCGCGCCGCCCAGGACCTGCTGCAGAGGCACAAGGCGCTGCTCATCGCCGACGAGGTGCAGACCGGCCTCGGGCGCACCGGCGACTTCTACGCCTACCAGCACGAGGAGGGCGTGGAGCCCGACCTGGTCTGTGTGGCCAAGGCGCTGTCGGGCGGCTATGTGCCGGTCGGCGCCACCCTGGGCAAGGAATGGATCTTCAAGAAGGTCTATTCGTCGATGGACCGCGTCCTTGTCCACTCGGCGAGCTTCGGCTCCAACGCGCAGGCCATGGCGGCGGGCCTCGCCGTGCTCTCCGTCATGGAGAACGAGCAGATCGTCGCGAACGCCCGCGCGACCGGAGAACAGCTCAAGTCCCGGCTCGCGGCGCTCGTCGACACGTACGAGCTGCTCAGTGACGTACGGGGCCGGGGTCTGATGATCGGCATCGAGTTCGGGCGGCCCACGTCGCTGAAGCTGCGCAGCCGCTGGACCGTGCTGCAGGCCGCCCGGAAGGGTCTGTTCGCGCAGATGGTCGTCGTCCCGCTGCTGCAACGCCACCGGATCCTCACCCAGGTCTCCGGCGACCACCTGGAGGTGATCAAGCTGATTCCGCCGCTGATCATCGACGAGCGGGACGTGGACCGGTTCGTGGCCGCCTTCACCGCCGTGATGGACGACGCGCACAGCGGCGGCGGCCTGCTGTGGGACTTCGGGAAGACGCTGGTCAAGCAGGCTGTTGCCCAGAGGTAGACGCCGACGTGAAGCGGTAGCCGTCAGGGATTTTGCCTGTGGGGCAAAAGATTTGTCCCACAGGCAAAACTCCGGCTCAATGGAGGTATGAGTTCCTCCGAGTCCGGGCCGGTCGAGGACCTGCCCGCCGTCGCACCACAGCTCCGCGCGCTGCGCCGCCGCGCCTCCCTGACGCTGGAGGTCGCGGCCCGCGCCGCCGGGCTCTCGCCGGCCCATCTCTCCCGGCTGGAGACAGGTCAGCGCCAGCCCTCGCTGCCGATGCTGCTCGCACTCGCTCGTATCTACGGTACGACCGTCTCCGAGCTGCTGGGCGAGACCGTAGGCGACCGGGACGCCGTCGTGCGCGCCGCCGACATGGAGCCGGCCGGAGCGGGTGGCTGGACGTACTGGCAGGCGGGCGCGGGCGGTCGCGCCATGCAGGCGCTGCGCGTGCACGTGCCGTACGGCACCCAGGGCGATGTCGTGCGCGTCCACCCCGGTGAGGAGTGGCTGTACGTCCTGAAGGGGCGGCTGCGGCTGCGCCTCGGCGACACCACACATCTGCTCGGGCCGGGCGACAGCGCGCACTTCGACTCGCTGACCCCGCACCGCCTCGCGGCAGCCGACCACGACGGGGCCGAGCTGCTCTTCCTTCACACCCTGCTGCAGAGCCCCGCCGCCACGCTGTGCCTCGGCCCGGCGACGGGACACCCGACGATGGGAGACACACCATGACAGAACAGCCCGAGTCCAGCCAGAACCGCAGGTCCATGGAGGAGAAGTTCCCGCGCGCGCTGTGGGTCCGGCTCATCATCTACATCGCGGTCGGTCACCTCTTCGCGGGCTTCATCTACCTGCTGTTCGAGCTGGGCGCGAAGTAGCCGGCCGCGCGCCCAGGGGGCGGTCTCAGTCGAGGAGCCGCTCGCGCAGCCGCTCCCGCAGCTCGGGCGTGATCTTCAGCCCCCGCTCCAGATATGTGTCGGTGTCGCCCCAGGTCTCCTCGATCGTCTCGAAGGCCGCCGCCAGGTACTCGGCCCGCGCCTCGAAGAGCGGGCTGAGCAGCTCCATCACCTCGGGGCTGTACGCCTGGGCCGCGCTGCTGGAGCGCCGCACCTTGTAGCGGCGGTGCGGGGCGTTCGACTCCAGGTAGTCGGCGACGATGGCATCGCGCTCCACGCCCACGGCCAGGAGCGCGACAGCTATCGACAGGCCCGCCCGGTCCTTGCCCGCCGCACAGTGCATCAGCGCGGGCACGCTCTCCTCGGCGAGCTCGCGCAGCACGCGCCCGTGCTCGGCCGTGCGCTCCTTGATGATCGTGCGGTAGGAGGTGATCATCCGGTTCGCGGCCTTGCCGTCCGCCAGGAGGCCGCGTAGCTGGTCCAGATCACCGTCACGGACCATCGTCCAGAATTCCGCGCCGTGCGCCGGGTCCGTCAGCGGGAAGTTCAGATTGCGCACGCCCGGCAGCTCGACGTCCGGCCCTTCGAGGCCGATGTCCGCGGCGTTGCGGAAGTCGAAGATCGTGTGCAGGTCGAGGGAGGCGAGGAACGCCGCGTCCTCGTCCGTGGCGTGCGCGAGATGGCCGCTGCGGTACAGCAGCCCGTGCCGCACTCGCCGGCCGTCCACGGTCGGCAGACCGCCCACATCGCGGAAGTTGCGCACTCCGGCCAGCTCGGGCTCGGTGGACGGGACCTGCTGCGTCACGAGGGCTCCTCCTGTTCGGCCCCGTCGAAGCGGCTCGTCGGCGGGCGCTTTCCCGACGATACGACATGGGTTCCTGAGGCAATGAGTTGTCCACAGGCGTTGCCCCCGAGGCCCGGATCCCTTGATGATGTTGATGCTTGAGTACATCTGTTGACATCTGTGGGGGCCTGATGGTTGAGATCGCCGAAGACCGACGTACGTGGCTTCTTTCGGGGCCCACGAGCAGCTACGCCGTGCATCTCACCGAGGGTCACGAACTGCTGCATCTGCACTGGGGCCCGCGGATCGCCCTCGCCGACGCCGAGGCCCTCGCCGCCCTCCCCGCCCCGGGCGGCTCGTCCTTCGAATCGCCGCTGGACGGGCGTGAGGAGTACCCGGTCGAGGGCGGCCCCCGCTTCGTACGCCCGGCGCTGTCCGTGCGCACCGACGAGCGCCGTGGCACCGAGTGGCGCTTCGAGGCGTACGAGACCGAAGGCGACGAGCTGCGGCTGCGGTTCGGCGACTCGGGGCTGGCCGTCACGCTGCACTACCGGATGCGGGACGACGTCGTCGAGCGCTGGGTGACGCTGGCCAACGACGGACCCGCCCTGGAGCTGCTGCGCGCCGACTCCGCCACCTGGACCCTGCCCGAGCGCGACGGCTGGCGGCTGTCCCAGCTGCACGGGCGCTGGGCGGCCGAGTCCCGCCTCGTACGCTCGGACCTCACCTACGGCGAGAAGATCATCGGCAGCCGGCGCGGGCACACCGGGCACCAGCATCTGCCGTGGGTCGCGCTCGATTGCGAGGCGACCGAGGAGAGCGGCGAGGTCTACGGCTGCGCGCTCGGCTGGTCCGGCTCCTGGCGCATCTCGGTGGCCCAACTCTCCGACGCGCGCGTGCAGATCACCGGCGGCGCGGGGTACGACGACTCGGGCCTGCTGCGCCTGGGGCCGGGGGAGTCGTTCACGACGCCCGTCTTCGCGGGGCTGTGGAGCGACGGCGGCTTCGGCGGCGCGAGCCGCGCCTGGCACGCGTACCAGCGGGCGTACGTCATCCCGGACGCGGACCAGGACCGTCCGGTGCTCTTCAATTCCTGGGAGGCCACCACCTTCGACATCTCCGAGGAACAGCAGGGGGCTCTCGCGCGGCGGGCCGCGGCGATGGGGGTCGAGCTGTTCGTGGTCGACGACGGCTGGTTCGGGGCGCGGACCGGCGACCGGGCCGGGCTCGGCGACTGGACGCCCAACCCCGACCGCTTCCCGGCCGGGCTCAAGCCGCTCGCCGACTACGTGCACGCGCTCGGCATGCAGTTCGGCATCTGGGTCGAGCCCGAGATGGTCAACCCGGACAGCGAGCTGTACCGCGCGCACCCGGACTGGGTGCAGTTCCAGCCGGGGCGGACCAGGACGGAATTCCGCAACCAGCTGGTCCTCAACCTCGCGCGCGAGGACGTCCAGCAGTGCCTCTGGGAGCAGCTCGACGGACTGCTGTCCAGCGCCCCCGTCGACTACGTGAAGTGGGACTTCAACCGCTGCTTCACGGACGCCGGCTGGCCTGGGGAGGCATATCCGCAGCGGCTCTGGGTCGATCATGTGCGCGCCCTGTACCGCCTGCTGGACCGGCTGCGGGCCGCGCATCCGGGGGTCGCCTTCGAGTCCTGCTCGGGCGGTGGCGGCCGGATCGACCTGGGCATCATGGCGCGTACGGACCAGGTGTGGACCTCCGACAACACCGACCCGCTCGACCGGCTCGCCATCCAGCACGGATTCAGCCAGATCCACCCCGCCCGGGTCATGGCCGCCTGGGTCACCGACAGCCCGAACACACAGCTCAACGGGCGAGTCAGCACGCTGCGCCTCCGGTTCGTCAGCGCCATGGCGGGAGTGCTCGGGGTCGGCGGCGATCTGGCCGAGTGGAGCGAGCGGGAACTCGTCGAGGCACGGGACTGGGTGAGTCTCTACAAGGAGATCCGGCCCGTCGTGCAGCGCGGGGACCTCTACCGGCTGCGGCCCCCGACGGGCGGGCTGAGCGCCGTGCAGTACGTCCACGGCGACGAGGCCGTCGTCCTCGCCTGGCTCCAGGCCCAGCACTACGGCGAGCCGGTCGCCCCGCTCCGGCTGCGCGGCCTCGACCCGGCAGCCACCTATGAATGCCGTGAAACGGGCGAAGTGCACCGAGGTGCCGTACTGCTGCATCACGGGCTGCGGACGGGGTTGCACGGGGACCTCGATGCGACGGTTGTTCGGCTACGTCGCATTTGAGCGTTCTGTCCCAAATGTAGGCTTCATTCGAACTCGCTCTGAAATGGGGCCTGCTGGGCTGAAGATGCGTGAGCAGCGTCATATCCGTGACGGTGCGTTATCGTCATGTTCACGTAATTCTCCTTTGTTCCAGCCGGTTTGGGAAAGGGGAAGGCCGTGCGTCGACGCAGGGTGACGGGCATTTCGCCCATGGATCAAGAGATGGGGGCACTCGGGAAACCCAACGCTTGTCGCTCCGCGCGGACTTCGTCTACGTTCGCCACCAATCCGGACGGAACGCCGAATCCTGCCGCCGCCCGGAACCCGCACACTCACCCGTGCCCGGCAGGAGCGGGGGACCCACAGGCAACAACGCCTGTTCCGGTCTCCGGAACAGGCTAGGGGTCAAGTCGCGCGCAAGCGCGGCCGGGCATCTCCAGCTCGCACCCGACAGCTCACCTCGCAGGCATCGGAGAGGAATGCACCATGCCCGCGAAGGGTAAGCACCGCCGCCCCAGGTCCCCGCGTTTCACCCGCTCGATCGCCGTCGCCGGAACCGGTGGCGCCGCGCTCGCGCTGCCGCTGATGGGGGCGACCGGCGCCCACGCCGCCACCCCGACGGCGGCCGTCTCCGGAAAGGTCTCCGCAGCCCCCGTTGCCGCGAAGCAGGGGGCCGCCGAGAAGAGCGGCACGAAGACGTATGCGGTGCGGGCGGGTGACTCCCTCTCGAAGATCGCCGACGAGCAGAGCGTCACCGGCGGCTGGAAGAAGCTCTACTCGGACAACCGCTCCGCCATCGGCGGCGACCCGACGCTGATCCACCCCGGTCTGAAGCTGACGATCGGCGCCAAGTCCGCGTCGAGCGCCGCCACGCAGTCGTCCACGGCGACGAAGCCGGCCACGGGGGTGAAGTCCGCCACGGCGAAGACCCCCGCGTCGAAGACGACCACGGCCACCCGGGCCGCGGACACCACCACCGGCGCCGGCTACACCCTGCCGGTCGACGGCGCCACCATCGGTACCGCCTACAAGACCGCGGGCAGCATGTGGTCCAGCGGGTACCACACCGGCGTCGACTTCGTGGTCCCGACCGGCACCACCATCAAGGCCGTCGCCGCGGGCACCGTCGTCTCGGCCGGCTGGGGCGGCGCGTACGGCAACGAGGTCGTCGTCCGGCACGCCGATGGCCAGTACTCGCAGTACGCCCACATGTCCCAGCTCTCCGTCTCCACGGGGCAGAGCGTGGCCGAGGGCCGGCAGCTGGGCCTCTCTGGTGCGACCGGCAATGTCACGGGACCGCACCTGCACTTCGAGATCCGTACGACCCCCTCCTACGGCTCGGACGTGGACCCGGTCGCTTACCTGCGCGCGCACGGCGTCGTCGTCGGCTGACCCGGCTGACCCGGCTGCTTCGCTCCTGAGGCCGGACCCCATCCCGGGGTCCGGCCTTCGGTTTGTCCGGCCTTCGGTCTGTCCTTTCGGTGTCCGGGCCTTCGGTCTGTCCGGGCCCGCCGCGGATGCGTGACCGGCCCCATGGCCGTGGCGGGTTCATGATCGGCGCATTGCGGTCGTGTGGCACGCGCGGGCAAGGCATCGACAGGTGGGTGTCGGTGGCACCAGAGTGACCTGCGCAAGCGCTTTCTGCCGCTTACGGAGGTCCCCGTGCCCGCGTCGACCGACGCACCGTCATCAAGGGCGCCGCAGTCGCAGCCGCGGCCGCCACCGCCCAGTTCTCCTGGGCCCTCGCCGACACCACGTGGGATGTGCCGGCGGCGCCGAAGGCGGAGAAGTGCACGGCGAGTGCCGAAGCCCGCCCTCACCACCACTGAAGGAGCCGCTTCCCATGACCACCACACGTAGAGCCTTCGGAGCCCTGGCCACCGGTGCCGCGCTGGCCGCGCTCGCCCCCGCCACGGCCGCGAGCGCCTCGCCGCACCACCGCGGGGGCCGGCTGATCGCCCACGACGACTTCCGGCACGGACTCGGCCGGTGGGCCACCGAACTCCAGGACGGCGGCACGGTCACCGCGGCCCGCGGCGTCCTGGAGATCGACGTGCCGAGCGGTGCCACGGTCTGGTTCAGGAAGCGGCTGGAAGGCCCGTACGTCATCGAGTACACGGCCACACCCGTCGATGCGGGGGGCGCCAACGACCGGGTCTCCGACCTCAACAACTTCTGGAACGCCGTCGACGTACGCTCCCCGGACGACCTCTTCGCCACCCCGCGGGGCGGCGCGCTCGCGGAGTACGACCACCTCAAGACGTACTACGTCGGGTACGGCGCCAACGCGAACACCACCACGCGGCTGCGCCGTTACGTCGGCGAGGCGGGCGTCCGGCCGCTGCTGTACGACTACACGCAACCGCTGCTCACGGCGAACGAGCCGAACCGCGTCCGGATCGTCTCGGACGGCTCCACCGTCCAGTGGTGGAACAACGGGCGGCCGGTCTTCGACCACAGCGACCCGGAGCCGTACACGAGCGGGCACTTCGCGTTCCGGACCACATGGAGCCACTTCCGGATCACGGGCTTCCGGGTGTGGCGGCTGTACAACCACGCCTGAGAGGCTGTTATTCCGCCGTTGACCCATACTTTATGAGTGGCTTATCTCACCACACGTCAACCCCTTCTTACGGTCGCGTAGCTCACAGCGGTAGGTGAATCATGGGCCGATGTGGCAGACGATTCGAAGAGTGACAACAGATCAGTGATCGGGTCGTACGTGGCGGTGGGGGACAGCTTCACCGAGGGCGTCGGCGACCCCGGTCCTGACGGGGCCTTCGTCGGTTGGGCCGACCGGTTCGCGGTACTTCTCGCGGACCGGCGGCCCGAGGGCGAATTCAACTACACCAATCTCGCCGTACGCGGCAAACTGCTCGACCAGATCGTCGAGGACCAGCTCCAGCGGGCCAAGGAGCTCGCGCCGGACATGGTCTCCTTCTGCGCGGGCGGCAACGACATCATCCGGCCCGGCACCGACCCCGACGAGGTCGCCGAGCGCTTCGAGCGCGCCGTCGCCGACCTCACCGCCGCCGTGGGCACCGTCCTGGTGACCACCGGCTTCGACACCCGAACCATGCCCGTGCTGAAGCATCTGCGCGGCAAGATCGCCACGTACAACGGGCACGTACGTGCCATCGCCGACCGGTACGGCTGCCCGGTCCTCGACCTGTGGTCCCTCAAGACCATCCAGGACCGGCGGGCCTGGGACAACGACCGGCTGCATCTGTCGCCCGAGGGGCACACCCGGGTCGCGCTGCGGGCAGGTCAGGTGCTCGGCCTCGACATCCCGGCCGATCCGGACCAGCCCTGGCCGCCGCTGCCGCCCCGCGGCACGTTCGAGGTGCGGCGCGACGACATCCACTGGGCACGCGAGTACCTGGTGCCGTGGATCGGGCGCAGGCTGCGCGGGGAGTCCTCCGGCGACCATGTCGCGGCGAAGGGGAGCCTGTCGCCGGACGACATCAAGATGCGGATCGCGGCGGCCGTCTGACGGCTCGCACGCGGTGTGCGCCGGGCACGGCCCGGGCCGAACGGCCCGGGCCGTGCCCGTGCCTGCGTTGAGGGCCGCTCAGCGTGTCGCCGCCGTCAACGCCGCGCGCTCCAGGCCCAGTTCACGCGCGAGCGCGTCGTCCACCCACTCCTGCGTGCGCGCCCGGGACACCGCGCCCGAGTACGCCGTCATCTGTACGGCGAGCCCGTCCAGCAGCGCGGTCAGCCGCAGCGCGGCGCCGGTGGGGTCCGGACAGCGGAACTCGCCCCCGGCCACGCCCTCCGCGATGACCTCCGTGATCGCGGCCTTCCACTGCCGGTCGAGATCCTGGGTGACCTCCCGCAGCGCGGGCTCACGCAGCGCCACGGCCCAGCCCTCGATCCACAGCCGCCAGCCCTTGGCCTGCCCGGTCGGCGCGTACCAGCGCACCGCGGTCCGCAGCCGGCGCAGCGCCGACGTCCGGCGGCCGAGCAGCTTGCGCAGATGGGCGAGATCGTCCTCGGCGGCATGGGCGAAGGCCTCGGCGACCAGCTTCTCCTTGGTCGAGAAGTGGTACAGCACCAGCGCGTTGCTCACCCCGAGCGCCGCCGCGACATCGGCGATCCGTACCGCCGCCACGCCCCGCGCCTCGATCTGCTCGATCGCCGCCCGCAGTAGTTCCTCGCGCCGCTCCGCCACGCTCAACCGCACTCTCGCCACGCGGCAACCCTACACAGCGGCCATGGCCGCCCACCGTGACAGGCGCCTGCGGGCCGGCAGTCGGGCCGTGCCCCGTGACGGGGCGTCGGCGACGGTCGTCAGCGGTACCACCCGAACCGTTCCGCGATCACCGGCAGCCGGTCGGCGACGATCGCGTGCGCGGCGGCGCGCGGTGTCGTTCCGTCGGCCTCCGCGCGGGCCAGCATCAGGTCGGTCAGCGCGCGCATGGAACGGCGCGTGCGGGCGAACGCCTCGTCCGCGTCGGCGTCGATGTCGCCGAACAGGGTCCACCACCACCATGCGTTCGTCCCGGAGTTGACGACGACGTCGGGCAGTACGGTGATCCCGCGTTCGGTGAGCAGTGCCTCCGCTTCGGGCAGTACGGGCATGTTGGCCGCCTCGACGATCCACCGGGCGCCGATCCGCCGCTGGTTCGTGGTGTCGACGACGTACGACACGGCCGCCGGCACCAGCACCTCGGCTTCGACGGACAGCCAGGCCTCGCCCGGCAGCTCCCGGTCGCCGGGGCGCAGCGCGGAGCGGTCGACCGTCCCGTACGCGTCGCGGGCCGCGAGCAGCGCCTCGACGTCGAGGCCCTCGGGGTTCGCGATCGTGCCCTTGACGTCGGCGACGGCGACGATCGTGAGCCCCGCGCGCGCGAGGAACCGCGCGGTCGCCCCGCCCATGGTGCCCAGTCCCTGCACGGCGACCCGCGTACCCGCGTACGGCACGGCGGCCCGGTCCAGGGCGGCCAGCAGGGACTCGGCGACCCCGCACCCGCCGACCAGCTCGTCGAGCCCGATCCCGTCCACCTCGACCGCGAAGGCGTCCGCGAGCCGCTTGCGCGCCGTGGCCTCGTCGTCGAGCAGGGGATACACGGCCTGAATGGACGAGACGAGCCCCGCCTCGGCCGCGGCCCGGTCGACGAGGTCCTGGGTGAGGCCGAGGTCCTCGCCGGTGGTCCAGCAGCTCTCGATGTACGGCCGCATGGCGCGCAGATAGCGCACGAGCAGGCCGTACGCCTCCGGCGAGCGCGGATCGCAGTCGATACCGCCCTTGGCGCCGCCCAGGGGGATGTAGCGGCCCTCGGGGTTGTAATGCAGGGCCTCCTTCATGGTCATGCCGCGGGCGAGCCCGGCGACCTCGTCCAGGGTGCAGCCCGGGCGCATCCGCAGTCCGCCGCTGGAGACTCCCCGCACGAGGCGGTCCACGACGAGGTACCCCTGCCGTCCGGTGACGTGGTCGGTCCACGCGAGCGTCATCAAGGGGGCGGTCATCGGGGCTCCTCGGGGAGGGGATCGGCGTCGGGCCGGGGAGCGGCGAGCGCCTCGGCGGGGGCGTCGACGACCTCACCCGGCCCGCACGCGCGCGCCGTCCAGGGCGGTCGGCAGGCCGGGGACGGGCAGGGCCGCTACTGAACTGTCAGTCAGTATCCGAAGAGGTGTCGGAGTCTGTCAATCTTGCCGCACGGCCCGGGGGGACGCCGTCCGCTCCTCGGCGCTCGGCACGTCGCAGGAGTCCTTGAAGCCCTGGCTTGTCAGCCCCAGCGCCGAATTGATGCGCGAACGCAGGTTCTCCACCGCCACCATCGCCGTCAGTTCGACGAAGGCCGGCTCGCCGAGCCGGTCGACGAGGCGGGCGGCGAGGTCGTCCTCCACGGCGGGCGGGGTGAGGGTCATCGCCTCGGCGTACTCCATGACGTCCCGCTCCAGGGGGGTGTACGCCGCACTGTCGCGCCACGACGGTACGTCGAGCAGCTTCTCCCGGGCCATCCCGCGCTCCCTGCTCACCCAGTAGCCGAAGTCCATGCACCAGGCGCAGCCGATCGTCGCGGCCGCCGTCATCTCGGCGAGCGCCTTCAGATCCGGGTCGAGCCGGTTCCACTTGGCCACCGACTGCTCGAAGCGCAGGTCCGCCCACAGCACGCGCGGATGGTGGGCGAGTGCCTTGCCGGGATCGAGGACCTTGCCGTACGTCCGCTTCGAATACCACTCCACGATGCGGAAGAAGAACGTGCGCCGCGGGGTTAGGGAGACACGGGCCACGGGGGCCACCTCCAGTACGTCGTCCGGGGCACTCCTGAGCGGGTGCCCTCGTTGGTACGACGGACGGGGCGTGGCGGATGTGACATCCAGGCCCGAACGACGCGCTGTGTGCCGGGACATCGCGCTGTGACACGCTCGACCCGGCGCTGTCAGAGGGGCCGACCATAATGGAAGGCCTGACCGACTCCACATGGAGGTGCCGTGACCGGTTTCCGTCTCCCGAGCTCCGGGCTCCGCGCAGTGCGGCCCGCCGCCTTCGGCGCGGATCCGAGCGGTGAGCGCCTGGAGCGCATCCGCAGATCACCCAATTTCGTGGACGGCTCCTTCGTGAACCCGGAGGGCACCCGCACCCGCCCCGCCGGCGGCTCCACGCTGGAGCTGGCGAAGGTGTTCCTCCGCAAGGAGGAGCGCACCCGCCGCTCCCCGGCCGGCACGGTCCCGGTGCACCCCACGACCTTCGCCGACCTCGCCAGGCCTCCGGCGAGCGGACTGCGGCTGACCTGGATGGGGCACTCCAGCGTGCTCGCCGAGATCGACGGCCACCGGGTGCTCTTCGACCCGGTCTGGGGCGAGCGCTGTTCCCCGTTCGACTTCGTCGGGCCCAAGCGGCTGCACCCCGTGCCGCTGCCGCTGGCCGCCCTCGGCCCGGTCGACGTCGTCGTCATCTCCCACGACCACTACGACCACCTGGACCTGCCCACGATCAAGGCCCTGGCCGGTACGGACACGGTCTTCGCGGTGCCGCTCGGCGTCGGCGCCCACCTGGAGCACTGGGGCGTCTCCCCGGACCGGCTGCGCGAGCTGGACTGGAACGAGTCGACGAAGGTGGGCGGCATCTCCCTGACCGCCACCCCCGCCCGTCACTTCTGCGGCCGCGGCCTGCGCAACGTCCAGCACACCCTCTGGGCCTCCTGGGCCGTCGCGGGCGACACCCACCGGATCTACCACAGCGGTGACACGGGTTACTTCGGAGGCTTCAAGGACATCGGTGCCGAACACGGCCCGTTCGACGCCACGATGATCCAGATCGGCGCGTTCAGTGAGTTCTGGCCCGACATTCATATGACCCCCGAGGAGGGCATGCGCGCCCACCTCGACCTTCAGGGCGGCCGGCCCGGCGGAGTGATGCTGCCGATCCACTGGGCGACGTTCAACCTGGCGCCGCACCCGTGGGTCGAGCCCGGCGAGGGGACGATCACCGCCGCCCGCGCGGCCGGCGCGCGCATCGCCCTGCCCCGCCCCGGCGAGCCCTTCGAACCCACGGCCGAGACCGTGCCGTCCGAGCCCTGGTGGCGCGGTGTGGCCGTTACCCCGCAGGGCGGGTGGCCCGCCGTCGGGCCGATCCCGGGCGATACGCCGCGTGACATCCCCGAGGGCGCCGTGGAGGGCACCGGAGAGCCGGAGACCGTCGCCGCGGGCTGAGTCACCGGCTCCGCGGGCTGGAAATCCGATCGACGGCGAGGGCCGAGGAGCACAGTGCTCCTCGGCCCTCGCCGTCTGCTCAAGACCGCTTCTGATCAGCTCTGATCGTTTTGGTACGTCAGGGGAACGTGGGTCGGGCGGGGTTATCGGTCTGCTGTGCGACGCCTCATACCAGAGCGGGACGCTTGCCATGGGACTTTGTCAACTGCCCACCGCACATGATGCGTTGCCGACTACTGTCAGTTGCCGTCGGGCGACGCAGGGCCGTTTTTTTCGGCTCTCTCGACCGACGCCGCGATGGCGCATGCCCGAGTCGCGCTGATCCGCGGGAGCCCACGCTCCCGACGCACCCAGTACGAGGACTCCGATGTCTCACCTCCGCGCACCGGCCGCACGCGCAGACCGCCGTGAGGGCGGGCGGCACGGACGGCCGGTCGCCCGCACCGTCCCCTCGCTGCCCGAGACCCACATACGGCCCCAGTTGCTGCGCCTGGCGGTACTGCCGCCCATCGCGGTGGCCCTCAGTGGCTGCGCCGCCGTGCTCTTCACCGTCCGCTCCACCGGCGCCCGGCCCGATCTCACCCTGTGGGCCGTGCTCGCCGGAGCCTTCGGCGTGGCCCTCGCGGGCATCGTGATCGCCGCCGTGGCCGCCGACCGCGCCGCCAGGTCCGTACGCGACCGCCTCGGCGCCCTGCGCGCCGACGGCGCCCGCGGCGAGGCCGAGCTGCGCGCGCTCGTCGAGACGCTGCGCCGTGGCGAGGCGCCGCCCGTCCGCGCCCCCCGTGCGGCGCCCGCGGCGGACGCCGACGAGTTCGAGCTGGTCGCGGCCGAGCTGGCGCGCGCCCACGACGGCGCCGTCACCGCCGTCGTGCAGGCCGCGCAGCTCTCCAGCCAGGCGGGCAGCGAACAGAAGGTCGAGGTCTTCGTCAATCTCGCCCGGCGCCTCCAGTCGCTCGTGCACCGCGAGATCTCGATCCTCGACGAGCTGGAGAACGAGATCGAGGACCCGGACCTGCTCAAGGGCCTCTTCCACGTCGACCACCTCGCCACCCGCATCCGGCGCCACGCCGAGAACCTCGCCGTGCTCGGCGGCGCCGTCTCGCGCCGGCAGTGGAGCAAGCCCGTCTCCATGACGGAGGTGCTGCGCTCCGCGATCGCCGAGGTCGAGCAGTACTCGCGGGTCAAGCTGGTGCCGCCGATCGACGGCACTCTGCGCGGGCACGCCGTCGCCGACGTCATCCATCTGCTGGCCGAACTCGTCGAGAACGCCACGGTGTTCTCGGCCCCGCACACCCAGGTGCTGCTGCGCGTCAACCTCGTCACCTCGGGGCTCGCCGTCGAGGTCGAGGACCGCGGCCTCGGCATGCCGCTCAGCGAACAGAACAAGATGAACACCCTGCTCACCGACCCCGACCAGGTGAACGTCGCCAGCCTGCTCCAGGACGGCCGCATCGGCCTGTTCGTGGTCTCGCAGCTCGCGCGCCGGCACGGCATCCACGTGCGGCTGCAGAGCAACATCTACGGCGGCGTCCAGGCGGTGCTCGTCGTACCGCAGGAACTGCTGGGCGCGGTGCCCGGCGGACCCGGTGAAGCACCGCGGACGCTGCCCCAGGGCATGAACGGCGGGGCGGCCGCGCAGGCGGTGACCGGAGGCGGACAGCAGACGCAGTCACGGACTCCGCAGGCCCCGGGGACCCTCCAGACCCCGCAGAATCCGCCGCCGGGCCCAGGAGCACATCGCGCCCCAACTCCGCGACGGCCCCCCGCCGTTGCCCCGCCAGGACGCCGGCCGGTACATCGGACACGACCCCGGCCTGATGGCGGCGTTCCAACGCGGCATCGGACTCGCCGAGGCGCAGCAGCAGTTGGAGACGGTCCCGTCGGCGCCGGACGCGGCCCCCGAGCCGTACAGGGCCCATGAGCCGTACCCGGCCCCCGAGTCGTACACCGCCCCCGAGCCGTACGCGACTCCGGAGCCGACGGGCATCGGCGTGCCCCACATCAACACGCCCATGGAACCCGTCCCTCCCATGGATCCGGCACACATAGCCGAGGCGCACGCGGGTCACGCGCCCGCGCCCGGACATGACCTCACCCCCCGGCACGACGGGAGCGCACCCGCCGGATGAACACCCCACCCCCCACCCCCTCCGCTCCCGCGGACCCTCGTACCTCAAGGAGTCGATCCATCATGGCGAGCGATGCCCCGACCGGCCATGTATCCGATCTCGACTGGCTGATGAGCGGCCTCGTGCAGCGCGTACCGCACACCACGAGCGCGGTTCTCCTCTCCTGCGACGGCCTCGTGAAGTCGGTCCACGGCCTCGACCCGGACAGCGCCGACCACATGGCAGCCCTGGCCTCCGGCCTCTACTCCCTCGGCCGCAGCGCGGGCATCCGCTTCGGGGACGGCGGAGACGTACGGCAGGTCGTCGTCGAACTCGACTCGACCCTGCTGTTCGTGTCCACCGCGGGTTCCGGCACCTGTCTCGCCGTGCTCGCGGGCCGCGAGGCCGACGCGGCGGTCCTCGGCTACGAGATGGCGATGCTGGTCAAGAGCGTGCGGCCGTATCTGATGACGGCGCCCCGGCAGGCCGCCGCGCAGCCCCCGGCGATGCGGCCTTGAACGCGGCCGCGGCCGGTGATGGGCCCTGGCTCGATGACGCGGCCGGACGCCTCGTGCGCCCGTACACGGTCAGCAACGGCAGGACACGGCCGACCACGGCGCTCGATCTCCTGTCGCAGGTGATGGCCACCGGGGTCACCCCCCTCGGCTACCTCGGCCCCGAGCACACCCAGGCACTCGAACTGTGCCGGGCGCCCGTCTCGGTCGCCGAGGTGGCCGCCCATCTGAAGCTGCCGGCGGCGGTCACCAAGGTGCTGCTGTCCGACCTCGTCGACTGCGGGGCGCTCACCACGAAACCCCCGGAGTTCTACCACAACCCCACTGACCGGTCTCTTCTGGAGGCAGTGCTCGATGGACTACGACGACAGCTCTGATCCCTTCCCCACCGCGTTGAAAATCCTGGTGGCCGGAGGGTTCGGAGTCGGCAAGACGACCTTCGTCGGCGCGGTGAGCGAGATCGCGCCGCTCAGCACGGAGGAGCTGCTCACCACGGTCGGCGCCGCGACCGACAATCTCGACGGGATCGAGAACAAGGTCGAGACGACCGTGGCGATGGACTTCGGCCGCATCACCCTCGACCCCGAACACGTGCTCTACCTGTTCGGCACGCCCGGACAGCAGCGGTTCTGGTTCATGTGGGACGAACTCTCCGAGGGTGCGCTCGGCGCGGTGATCCTCGCCGACACCCGTCGACTGGAGGACTGTTTCGCCGCCGTCGACTTCTTCGAGCAGCGTGGTCTTGCCTTCATCGTGGCGATCAACGACTTCGACGGCGGCTACCGGTACGACCCCGCGGAGGTACGCGCGGCCATCGACCTGGACCCGCACATTCCCGTCGTGCGCTGCGACGCCCGGATCTCCAGCTCGGGCGTACAGACCCTGCTCACGCTCGTACGGCATCTCCTCGCCCACGCCCCGGCGACCGCCCCGAGCCACGGAGCCCACACATGAGCCGCGTCGTCGGCCGCGGAGCCCGCGGATGAGCTACGACCCACCGCGTCCGATCGGCCGGCTGCTGCTGACGCCCGAGGACAAGGACGCCCCCGAGCGCGTACGACGGCTGCGCCGCCTCGGGCTCGGCGAACGCCCGGAGCCCGTCTTCGACGCCTTCGCGGACCGGCTCGCGGAGGTCGCGGCGGTGCCGTACGCGATGGTCAACTTCATCGACGAGAACCGGCAGTTCTTCGCGGGCCTGCACGCACCCGACGGCACGGGGTCGGGCGGTCGGCCCGCCGCGGACGGCGCGGAACCACCCGACGTGCGCCGCTACATGGCCCGCGACTACGGCTTCTGCCCCCATGTCGTGGTCCGGCGCAAGGCTCTCGTCCTGGAGGACGTCTGCGACTACCCCCGCTTCGCCGGGAACCCGGTCGTCGACGAGATCGGCATCCGCTCTTACCTCGGCGCCCCGCTCATCGACCGCACGGGTATCGCCCTCGGCACGATCTGCGTCGTCGACATCGAGCCGCGCCCGTGGGGGAGAGCCGGCCTGGAGACCATCAAGGCGCTGGCGGCGGAGCTGGTCGAGCAGATCGGACGGCGGGAGAGCGGCGGGATCTGAGGGCGGCCGGGGGTCAGCCGCCCGGGCACGCCGAGGCGGGCCGGACAGCCGTGGCCGGAAGGAAACGGCTGAGGTGTGAAGGAAAGCTGTGGCGGCGCTTAAGAAAACCTCGATGGACCCGGGGCGGTGCCGTACGGCAGATTTCTGAGGGATTTCCACCCCTTGGATTCAACCTCTTGGATTCACCCCTCCCCGGCACGGGCTTCTTCGGCATGCCCTGCTCCGGGACCTCACCACAGGAGCCACAGCTTGAAGGCGCTGGTCAAGGAGAAGGCGGAGCCCGGGCTCTGGCTCATGGACGTCCCGGAGCCCGAGATCGGGCCCGGCGACGTACTGATCAAGGTCCTCAGGACCGGGATCTGCGGCACCGACCTGCACATCCGGTCCTGGGACGGCTGGGCGCAGCAAGCCGTCCGTACCCCGCTCGTGCTCGGTCACGAGTTCGTCGGTGAGGTCGTCGAGACCGGCCGCGACGTCGTCGACATCAAGGCCGGTGACCGGGTCAGCGGCGAGGGCCACCTGGTCTGCGGCAAGTGCCGCAACTGCCAGGCCGGACGCCGTCATCTGTGCCGTGCGACGGTCGGGCTCGGCGTCGGCCGGGACGGGGCGTTCGCCGAGTACGTGGCCCTGCCCGCGGCCAACGTCTGGGTGCACCGCGTTCCCGTCGACCTCGACGTGGCCGCGATCTTCGACCCGTTCGGCAACGCCGTGCACACGGCCCTGTCCTTCCCGCTGGTCGGCGAGGACGTGCTCATCACCGGGGCGGGCCCGATCGGCCTGATGGCGGCCGCCGTGGCCCGTCACGCCGGCGCCCGCAACGTCATGATCACCGACGTCAGCGAGGAGCGCCTGGAACTCGCCCGCAAGATCGGCGTGAGCCTCGCCCTGAACGTCGCCGACACGACCATCGCCGACGGCCAGCGCGCGCTCGGCCTGCGCGAGGGCTTCGACATCGGTCTGGAGATGTCCGGCCGCCCCGAGGCCATGCGCGACATGATCGCCAACATGACGCACGGCGGCCGCATCGCCATGCTCGGTCTGCCGTCCCAGGAGTTCCCCGTCGACTGGGCCCGGATCGTCACCTCCATGATCACGATCAAGGGCATCTACGGCCGCGAGATGTTCGAGACCTGGTACGCGATGTCCGTCCTCCTCGAAGGCGGCCTCGACCTCGCTCCCGTGATCACCGGCCGGTACGGCTACCGCGACTACGAGGCGGCGTTCGCCGACGCGGCGAGCGGCCGCGGCGGCAAGGTCATCCTCGACTGGACCCTCTGAGGACTCTAAGGAACTGATGATGTTCGATTCCGTACGCGACGATCTGCGCACCACCCTCGACGAGATCCGGACCGCCGGTCTGCACAAGCCCGAGCGCGTCATCGGCACCCCGCAGTCCGCCACCGTGAGTGTCACGGCGGGCGGCCGCCCCGGCGAGGTCCTCAACTTCTGCGCGAACAACTACCTCGGCCTCGCCGACCATCCCGAGGTCATCGCCGCCGCCCACGAGGCGCTCGACCGCTGGGGCTACGGCATGGCCTCCGTGCGCTTCATCTGCGGTACGCAGGAGGTGCACAAGGAGCTGGAGCGGCGGCTGTCCGCATTCCTCGGCCAGGAGGACACGATCCTCTACTCCTCCTGCTTCGACGCCAACGGAGGCGTCTTCGAAACCCTCCTCGGCGCCGAGGACGCGGTCATCTCCGACGCCCTCAACCACGCGTCGATCATCGACGGGATCCGGCTGTCCAAGGCCCGCCGCTTCCGGTACGCGAACCGCGACATGGCCGATCTGGAGCGACAGCTGAAGGAGGCTTCGGGTGCCCGGCGCCGGCTGATCGTCACCGACGGCGTCTTCTCCATGGACGGCTACGTGGCCCCGCTGCGGGAGATCTGCGACCTCGCCGACCGCTACGACGCGATGGTCATGGTCGACGACTCGCACGCGGTCGGCTTCGTCGGCCCCGGCGGACGCGGCACTCCTGAGCTGCACGGCGTGATGGACCGCGTCGACATCATCACCGGCACCCTCGGCAAGGCGCTCGGCGGCGCGTCCGGCGGTTACGTCGCCGCCCGTGCCGAGATCGTCGCCCTGCTGCGCCAGCGCTCGCGCCCGTACCTCTTCTCGAACACGCTCGCTCCGGTGATCGCGGCGGCCTCCCTCAAGGTTCTGGACCTGCTGGAGTCGGCGGACGACCTGCGCGTGCGGCTCGCCGAGAACACCGCGCTGTTCCGTTCCCGGATGACGGAGGAGGGCTTCGACATCCTCCCCGGCGACCATGCGATCGCGCCGGTCATGATCGGCGACGCGGCCGTGGCCGGCCGCCTGGCCGAGCTGCTCCTGGAGCGCGGCGTCTACGTCATCGGCTTCTCGTACCCGGTGGTCCCGCAGGGGCAGGCCCGCATCCGCGTCCAGCTGTCCGCCGCGCACTCGACGGACGACGTGAACCGGGCCGTGGACGCCTTCGTGTCCGCGCGCGCGGAGCTGGAGGCCTGAGCTTGGAGGCCTGAGCGTGGAGGTCTGAGCTTGGAGGCTTGAGCAGGGGGCGGCGACCCGGTTCGCCCGACGTGGGGGAGGCCCCGGTCTGAGGCGACGCGACGCGACGCGACGGACGATCCGGGTCGCGTCGGCGTGCGGGGGACGCTTCGGGGCGCCCCGGTGTGGGGGGCTGCGGGGCGGGCCCCGGTGTGCGGGAACGCGCCGAGCGCCTTCGCGCCCGGGGATTCCGGTCTGCTCGGCGCGCGGACAGGCCGGTTTGCCCGACCTGAGAGAATCGACCGCATGATCGAGGCGCGGCGGCTCCACATCCTCCGTGCGGTGGCCGACCACCGCACGGTGACGGCGGCTGCCGCCGCGCTGTATCTCACGCCCTCCGCGGTCTCCCAGCAGCTGACCGCCCTGGAACAGGAGACCGGCCACCGCCTCGTCGAGCGCAGCGCCCGAGGTGTACGCCTCACCCCGGCCGGCGAGATCCTGCTTGGTCACACCCACGCCGTACTCGCTCAACTGGAGCGCGCCGAGGCCGAGTTGGCGGCGTACAGCGCGGGCTCCGCGGGCACGGTCACGCTCGCCTCCTTCGCCACGGGCATCGGCCTCGTCGTCGCGCCCGCCCTGGCCCGGCTCGCCACGACCGCGCCCGGCATCCGGATCCGCGTCCAGGACGCCGAGGGGGACGCCAGCCTGCCGATGGTCCTCGACCGGCAGGTCGACGTCGCGGTCGCCGTCGAGTACCGGGGTGCGCCCGACGCCGACGATCCGCGCCTCACGCACATCCCGCTGTACGCGGAGCCCTTCGACGCCGTAGTCCCCGTCACCCACCGCCTCGCCGACACGGCCGAGGTCCCGCTCGCCGAACTGGCCAAGGATCCCTGGATCGGCCCGTACCCCGGCAACCCCTGCCATGACGTGGTGGTCCTGGCCTGCGAGAACGCCGGATTCCAGCCGCGCCTCGAACACTCCTCGGACGACTTCCGCGCGGTCGTCGCCCTCGCCTCGGCCGACGCGGGGGTGGCCCTGGTGCCACGCTCGGCGCTGCGCGGCATGGAGCTGACGGGCGTGGTCGTGCGGCCCGTCGACGGGGTCGCGCCCACGCGCCGGGTCTTCGCGGCCGTACGCCGTGGCGCGGAGAACCATCCGCTGATCCGGCCGGTCCTCGACGCGCTGGCGGAGGCCGCGACCGTGGACTGACCGGCGATCTTCTACGAGCGGGTGGGAGTCGAGTGCGACGGTGTGCCGCCGGCCCTGTAGGGGGCGGCGGCACGGTACGGCGCCGCTGTCGGCTGTCGGCTGTCGGTGTCGGCTGTGGGCCGTCCGCTCCCGCAGGGCGTTGTCGGTGGCGTTGGTTACGGTGCGACTCATGCTGGATGCCGAAGACGTACGCCGTATCGCCCTCTCCCTGCCGGACACCACGGAGAAGGTCGCCTGGAACATGCCCACCTTCAGGGTCGCGGGCAAGATGTTCGCCACCGTGCCGGAGGACGAGACCTCCATCGCCGTGCGCTGCCCCAAGGAGGAGCGCGACGAACTCGCCCTGGCGGAGCCCCGGAAGTTCTGGATCGCCGACCACGAGGCCGGCTTCGCCTGGGTGCGGGTCCGGCTCGTGGCGCTGGAGGACGAGGCCGAACTGCGCGACATCCTCGCCGACTCCTGGCGGCAGGCGGCTCCGCCCCGACTGATCGACGCCCACCCGGAGTTGGGGCTTCCGGCCGCGGACTGACCACCTGCCGGCGCTGTCGGTGCGCCGTGGCAGCGGCTGTCAGGCGCGCGCCGGGGCGCCCGCGAACTCCGCGATCCGCTGCCGCAGCGATCCCGCGTCCAGCCCATGGGCCGCCATGTGCTCGTCGACGCTGCCGTAGCGGCGCAGCTCGGGCCGGCCCACGCCGAGGCCGAGCACACGGTGCGGCACATCGTGGAGCGCGTCGTTCGCGGCGGCGGTCGAGGTCCCCGCCAGGTACGGCTCGACCAGGACGACATCGGTGCCCGCGGTCTCCGTGGCCCGGCGCAGGGCGACGGCGTCGAAGGGGCGGACGGTGGTCGCGTACAGGACGGTGACGTCGAGTCCCTCGGTGGCTTCGAGCACGGGGTCGAGCAGCGGGCCGACGGCGACGACCACGCCCGCGCGTCCCTCGCGGACGGTCAGGAAGCGCTCGCCGTCGACGGCGCGGCGCCGCGCGTTCGACTGCACGGACAGCCGTACGTACACCTTGTCGTCGCCCGCGGCCACGGCGTGCCTGAGCAGCGTCTCCGCCTCGTCCGGATGACCGGGGACGTGCATGGTCCAGCCGTCCAGCGTGTCCAGGAGGGCCACGTCACCGGGCGACATATGGGTGTAGCCGCCGGCGGGCCAGTCGAAGGAGGCCGCGGCGCTGACGAGGACCGCGCCCACGTCCTGGTGGCCGAGATCCAGCTTGACCTGCTCGAAGGGCCGCTCGACCAGAAAACTGGCGAACGTGTGCAGCACCGGCCGCAGCCCGGTCAGGGCGAGCCCCGCACCGGCTCCGACCAGGAGCTGTTCGCGGATACCGACGTTGATCACCCGGTCGGGATGCCTGCGCCGGGCCTCGGTGAAGCCGTCCTTGCCGATCTCGGCGAGGACGACCACGACCCGGGGGTCCTCGTCGAGCAGCCGGGAGACGACGGGGGCGAAACGGTCACGCATGGTGTCCATGGAGGGGGTGTCCTTTCACGGAACGTACGGCGGGCGGCGAGTGCTGTGCGGTGTGAGTGCTGTGTGGTGTGAGGCCGATGCGCGCAGGAGAGACGGACTCAGGCGTCCTTCGGGCGGACACGGGCGACGACTGCGAGCGGCCGGCCCTCGTGGGGCGCGGTGAAGGCGGCGTGCAAGGCCTCGTGGTCGTGGCCGTCGACGGTCGTGGTGGCCCAGCCGGCCGCCTCGAAGCGGGCGGCGATCCCGCCGGTCAGGGCGTGGGTGGCGGAGGAGTTGTCGATCACGATGGTGTGCAGGCGTTCGAGGCCGGCGGCACCGGCGTACGCGATCGCCTCGTGATTGCTCCCCTCGTCGAGTTCGGCGTCGCCGGTCAGCACCCAGACGCGCGGCTCGCCTAGTCCCTGGGCCCGCAGCCCCAGGGCCGTGCCCACGGCGATGGGCAGCCCGTGGCCGAGCGACCCGCTGCCGATCTCGGCGCCCGGCACCAGGACGCGGTCGGGGTGGTGCCCGAGCGGCGAGTCGTACGAGCCGAAGTCCGGCAGCCAGTCGACCGGCAGGAACCCCTTGGCGGCGAGAACGGCGTAGTACGCCATCGGCCCGTGCCCCTTGGACAGCAGGAACCGGTCCCGCCCCGGCTCGTCCACCCGCTCGGGAGCGACGCGCAGCACACGGTCGTAGAGCACCCACAGCGCGTCCAGCGTGGACGTCGCGGCGGGCCCGTGCTTCTCGTCGCCGGTCATCAGCCCCATCAGCCGGGGCAGGTCGGTGTACGCGTACTGCTGGGAACCGCGTTCCGTCGTGATCGTCATACCGACGATCGTGCAACCTCAACCAAACTTCAGGTCAAGCGCCGGCCGGTGCTTCTCGCCGCCGTGGCCGCGCCCGGTCCGTCGGCCTCGAATACCCGGTCCGTCGGCCCCGAATAAAGGAGTGCGCGACCACCGGCCGGAGTGCGGTATTGTTTCCGTGCACGTTCGGCCAGGGGAAATCCCAGGTCAGACGGGCAACGGGACGTGGCGCAGCTTGGTAGCGCACTTGACTGGGGGTCAAGGGGTCGCAGGTTCAAATCCTGTCGTCCCGACCGTGCGAAGGGTCTTCGCAGGCGAGAGCCTGTGGGGGCCCTTTTGCGTGGAAGGGGTCAGCTCGCACTGCCCGCCGATGCCACAGCGCCGCACGTCCCGCTCCCGCCGAGGCGCCGGCCGAGACCTGAGCCCGAGACCTGAGCCTGAGTTCTGAGCCTGAGTCCTGAGCCCGAGGCCTGAACCCGAGGCCTGAACCCGAGGGCAGGTCGGCACGTCCTCCCGTGGATCGCGCCTGCCCCCCCCGCACCGCAAGCGCGCGAGGCGCCCGTAGACCAGCGGGGTCAACTTATGGGCCCGCGCCCGCGCACCTGCGGTGTGCCGCTCCGGCCCGGCTCGGGCGCTGACGCAGGTTGGAGGTTCGGCGGTAGGACGGCTTCGGCCCTGCACGGAGGAGTGGCGGCGATGCCCGATCTGTTCATCGACGGTGAGTGGGTCCGGGGCGCGACAGGCACGACACGGGAGGTGGTCAATCCCTTCGACGCGACCGTTGTCCGCAGTGTCGACGAGGGCGATGCCACGGACGTCGACCGCGCGGTGACAGCGGCCAGGCGGGCCTTCCACGCCGCTGACTGGGCGGCCGCGCCGACACAGCGACGGGCGGACGTCCTGTTCCGGGTGGCGGAGTACCTCCTGCGGGACATCGAGGAGATCGCGCGGGACGAGACCCTGAACACGGGCAAGACCCTTGCCGAAGCCCGGATCGACGTCAAGGACGTGTCGAACGCCTTCCGCTACTTCGCCGAGATGGCCGGCAAGGACGCGGGACGCGTCGTCGACGCCGGCCCGGACGTTCTCAGCCGCGTCGTCCACGAACCCGTCGGGGTCTGCGCGCTGATCGCCCCCTGGAACTATCCACTGCTCCAGGCTTCTTGGAAGGTCGCACCGGCGCTCGCCGCGGGCAACACGTTCGTCCTCAAACCGAGCGAGATCACCCCGCTCACGACCATCGCCATGATGCGGCTCATCGAGGAGGCGGGCGCACCTCCCGGAGTGGCCAATCTCGTTCTCGGCGCCGGCGCCACCGTCGGGTCGGCGATGACGGTGCACCCGGAGGTGGACCTGGTGTCCTTCACGGGCGGTCTGGGAACCGGCCGCCGGATCATGGAGTCGGCGGCCCGCGAGGTGAAGAACATCGCCCTGGAACTGGGCGGCAAGAACCCGAACGTCGTCTTCGACGACGCGGACTTCGAGGCCGCGGTCGACCACACGCTCGACGCGTCCTTCCTGCACTCCGGGCAGGTCTGCTCGGCCGGCTCACGGCTGCTGGTGCAGGACTCCTGGCACGACCGCTTCGTCCGGGAACTCGCCGACCGTGCCTCCCGCATCCGGCTCGGCAACGGCCTCGACCCGCACACCGAGAGCGGTCCGCTCAGCTCCGCCGAACACCGGGCCAAGGTGGAGAAGTACATCGACCTCGGCCGGTCCGAGGGAGCACGGCTGGTGACCGGGGGCCGGCGCCCCGACGACCCGGACCTCGCACACGGCTTCTTCCTGCTGCCGACGATCTTCGACGACTGCGACCGGTCCATGCGCATCGTCCAGGAGGAGGTCTTCGGACCGGTGGTCACCGTCGAGACGTTCCGTACCGAGGACGAAGCGGTCGAGCTCGCGAACGACACCCGCTACGGGCTCGCGGCAGGTGTGTGGACCGGCGAGGCGAGCCGGGCGCAGCGTGTCGCCGCCCGGCTGCGGCACGGCACGGTGTGGATCAACGACTTCCACCCGTATCTCCCCCAGGCGGAGTGGGGCGGCTACGGGCAGTCGGGCGTGGGACGTGAGCTGGGACCCACGGGCCTGCGCGAATACCAGGAGATCAAGCACATCTACCAGAACCTCTCTCCCGGCCCCTCCGGCTGGTTCAAGGGCTGAGGGGCGTGACGGCATGGCTGGGGAGCGGTCCGTGACGGACGAACCGGAATACGACTACGTCATCGTCGGCGGGGGCACGGCCGGATGCGTTCTGGCGGCCCGCCTGACGGAGGACCCCGACTGCCGCGTCTGCGTCATCGAGGGCGGTCCCAGCGACGTGGGCGACGAGCGGATCCTGCGCCTGCGCAACTGGATCAACCTGCTCGGCTCGGAGTTCGACTACGGCTACACGACCGTGGAACAGCCGCGCGGGAACTCGCACATTCTGCATTCCCGGGCCCGCGTCCTCGGCGGCTGCTCCTCGCACAACACGGTCATCAGCTTCCTTCCGCTGCCCGAGGACCTCGACGACTGGGTCGACAGGGGCTGCACCGGCTGGGGTCCGGACGTGCTGCTGCCGTACCGTCATCGCCTCCAGAACCGGATCGTGCCGGTCGCCGACAAGGACCGCAATCCGATCGCCCGCGATTTCGTGACCGCCGCCGCTTCGGCCCTCGGGGTCCCGGTGATCGAGGACTTCAACGCGCGGCCGTTCGCCGAAGGCGCCGGATTCTTCTCCCTGGCGTACGAGCCGGAGAGCAACCGGCGCTCCTCCGCCTCCGTCGCCTATCTGCACCCCGTGCTGGACCGCCCCAACCTGACGCTCCGGCTGGAGACATGGGCGTACGGGCTGCTGCCGGACGGTGACGGCCGTCTCACCCGCGTCCAGGTCCGGCAGAGCGACGGCACCACCGCGACGGTGCGAGCCGCGCGCGACATGCTGCTGTGCGCGGGAGCGATCGACACACCGCGCCTGCTCCTGCTGTCCGGCGTGGGGCCCGCGCAGCAGCTCCGCGATCTCGGCATCGAGGTGCGGGCGGATGTGCCGGGCGTCGGCGAGAACCTCCTCGACCACCCCGAGTCGGTCATCGTCTGGGAGACGCACGGCCCGCTGCCCCCGAACTCGGCCATGGACTCGGACGCGGGACTGTTCCTGCGCCGCGCTCCGCGCGGGCCGCGCCCGGACCTGATGTTCCACTTCTACCAAGTCCCGTTCACGGTCAACACCGAACGGCTCGGCCACCCGGCGATCGAGCACGGCGTCTGTATGACACCGAACGTACCCAGAGCCCGCTCGGTGGGACGGATGTGGCTGGCCGACGCGGACCCGACGCGGCAGCCCTGCCTGGACTTCCGGTACTTCACCGACCCCGAGGGCTACGACGAGAAGACCATCGTCGACGGACTCGGGATCGCCCGGGAAGTGGCCGCCGCCGCACCGTTGCGGGACTGGCTGAAACGGGAGGTCGCGCCGGGACCGGACATCCGCACGGACGCCGAACTGTCCGCGTACGGAAGGAAAGCCGCGCACACCGTCTACCACCCGGCCGGCACCTGCCGGATGGGCGCGGACGACGATCCGCTGGCCGTCCTCGACCCGCAGCTGCGGGTGCGCGGCGTCAGCGGAGTGCGAGTCGTCGACGCGTCCCTGTTCCCGACGATGCCCACCATCAACCCGATGCTGACCGTGCTGCTGGCAGCGGAACGCGCGGTCGATCTGATCAAGGGGACGCGGCAGCCCGGAGAGGCACGCTGATGGCCGGAACCAGCGACCCGACCGCGGGAGCCGGCTCGCCGGGCGGGAAGCCCTCGGAACCCGGCTGGGTGCCGGACTCCAAGTTCCGCAAGGACATGGGGCCGTGGGCGAACTTCGCACTCGGCTTCACCTACCTGTCACCCGTCGTCAGTACCTACACCTTGTTCGGCACCGCGCTCGCCGCGGGCGGACCGCCCATGATCTGGGCGTTCCTGCTGGCCGGTGCCGGCCAGTTCCTCGTCGCCCTCGTCTTCGGCGAGGTCGTGGCGCAGTACCCCATCGCCGGAGGCGTCTATCCCTGGGCCCGGCGCCTGTGGGGCCCGCGGTGGGCCTGGATGACCGGCTGGGTCTATATGTGGGCGCTCCTGGTCACGATCACCTCGGTGGCGTACGGGGCAGGCCCGTACATCGCGATCCTGCTCGGCTTCGCGCCGACCGTGCACACGACCGTCGGGTGCACGGTGGTCCTCATCGTGGTGGCCGCCCTGATCAACTACGCGGGAACCAGGGCTCTTTCGTGGGCGGCCGTCATCGGTTTCACCGGGGAACTGGTCGGGGCGCTGGTCGTCGGCATCTACCTGCTGGTCACCCATCGCGAGCACGGCATCGGCGTCATCTTCGACTCCTTCGGCGCCGAGGGCGACGGCAGCTACCTGCCGGCGTTCCTCGGCGCGGCCATCATCGGCTTCTACCAGTACTACGGGTTCGAGGCCTGCGGCGACACCGCGGAGGAGGTCGAGCACCCCGGCCGTGTCATCCCCCGGGCCATGCGCCGCACGATCTACGTGGGCGGCGCCGCGGCCACCTTCACCTGCCTCACGCTCCTGCTGTCGGTGACGGACTACCGGGCCGTCATCTCCGGCAAGGACACCGACCCCGTGGTGCGCGTGCTGTACGACGCGATGGGCGAAGTGGGCGCCAGGCTCGTGATGGGGGTCGTCCTCATCTCGTTCCTGTCCTGCACCGTCAGCCTTCAGGCGGCGGCGGGCCGGCTCATCTACTCGTACGCACGCGACCGCATGATCTTCGGGCACAAGCTGCTGGAGCGGTTCTCCCCGGCACGGGCCGTACCCACCTACGCGCTGCTCGTCGCGGCCGTCGTGCCCGCGCTGATCGCCTTCGGCTCGCTGGTGTCGGAGAACGCCCTCACGAAGATCGTCTCGTTCGCGATCCTCGGTATCTACGCCTCGTTCCAGATGGTCGTCCTGGCCGCGCTGCGAGCCCGCCTCAAGGGCTGGGAACCCGCGGGCGAGTTCACTCTGGGCCGCTTCGGGCTCGTCGTGAACGCCGCCGCCCTGGCCTACGGGATCTTCGCCATCATCAACATCTGCTGGCCTCGAAATCCGGAACAGCCGTGGTTCGACAACTACGTCGTGCTGCTGTGCGGAGGCGTCGTCCTGATCACCGGCCTGCTGTACATGGTGACCACCCGCCACCACGGGCGCGGCGAGGCTCCGTCGGGAGACGCGATCCCTTGTGACGGTACTTCCGTCTGACGCCCTGACCGTGGTGGACAGCAGCGCCTGTTGTCGCTCACCAGGCCACCGAGACGGTCGGAAGACCGCGGCAGGAACCCCCGGCCTTCAGGCCGGGGAGCACGTCAGTACCTCGGACAGTACGGGTATCGGTATGCGCCCGAGCCCGAGGATTCCCTGACGGGTCGTCCCTCGTTCCGTACTCGCGTGCAGGCCCGGCACACAGCGAAACCGCGCCGCCCCGGGACCGTGGCGGCGCCGACGCATGCACGCAATATGGAGGACAAAATTGTTGACAATCTTGCTTGGCTAGATTTAGGTTCGACAGGCACTCACTCAGGGAGGGCAACGATGCCGAAGGAAGCCCGTCCGAGCACTGGAGAGCAGGCCAAGCAGCATGCGTTGACGCAGCTGCGGCAGGCGATCCTGCACGGCGAGATGGCACCGGCGCAGCGGCTGGTGGAGAACGAACTCGCCGAACAGTTCGGTGTGACGCGGGCCAGCATCCGGGCGGCGCTCATCGATCTGGCGGCCGAAGGGCTGGTGGAGCGGATCCGCAACCGCGGTTCGCGGGTGCGGGTGGTGACCGTGGAGGAAGCGGTCGCCATCACCGAGTGCCGCATGGTCCTCGAAGGGCTGTGCGCGGCCAAGGCGGCCGTCGCGGCCAGCGACGAGCAGCTGACCGAGCTCGCGGACCTGGGCGCGGCGATGACCAAGGCCGTGGCCGACGGCGAGCCGGTGACGTACTCGGAGCTCAACCATGAACTGCACGACAGGATCCGGGAGTTCTCCGGGCAGCAGACGGCCGTGGAGCTACTGGAGCGGCTCAACGCGCAACTGGTGCGCCATCGCTTCCAGTTGGCGCTGAGACCGGGGCGTCCGCAGCACTCCCTGAACGAGCACCTGTCCATGATCGAAGCGATCAGGGACAGGGACCCGCAGGCGGCCGAGGTGGCCGTCCGCGCCCACCTCACCAGCGTGATCGAGGCGCTGCGCGACTGACGCGGACGAGGCGGGCGCACCCCTGTTCACCAAGGAGATTCAGTAATGACGCACGGCAACGCGCCCGCCACCCCACGGTCCACACTCGTCATCACCGCGCACGCCGGGGACTTCGTGTGGCGAGCGGGCGGAGCCATCGCCCTGGCGGCGTCCCGCGGCGAGAAGGTCACCATCGCGTGTCTGACCTTCGGTGAGCGCGGCGAATCCGCCAAGGCGTGGCGCGAGGGCAAGTCGCTGGAGGAGATCAAGGGGATCCGGCGCGAGGAGGCCGAGAAGGCGGCCGCCACCCTCGGCGCCGAGGTCGTCTTCTTCGACGCCGGCGACTACCCCCTGCTCGCCACGCCCGAGTTGACCGACCGGCTGGTGGCCGTTCACCGGCAGGCCCAGCCGGACGTCGTGCTCACCCACCCCCTCGACGACCCCTACAACGGCGACCACCCGGCGGCGGCTCGGATGGCCCTGGACGCGCGCGTGCTCGCCCAGGCCATCGGCTACCCGGCCCCCGGGGAGATCATCGGGGCCCCGCCGGTGTTCTTCTTCGAGCCGCACCAGCCCGAGATGTGCGGGTTCAAGCCGGAGGTCCTCCTCGACATCACCGAGGTGTGGGAGACCAAGCGCAAGGCCATGGAGTGCCTGGCCGCCCAGCAGCACCTGTGGGACTACTACACCGACCTGGGCAAGCGCCGCGGTGTCCAGCTCAAGCGCAACGCCGGACCCAACCTCGGTCTGCCGCACGCCACGTACGCCGAGGCGTACATGCGTCCCTACCCGCAGGTCACGGGGGAGCTGGCATGAGCGGCGTGATCGTCACCAACCCGCCCAAGGCGGATGCGAAGGACGTCGAGTCGCTGTCCGGCTACGGCGTGGCCACGGTCCACGAGGCGCTCGGCCGCAGCGGCCTCCTCGGCCCCGACCTGCGCCCCATCCAGCAGGGCGTACGGATCTGCGGCAGCGCCGTCACCGTACTCAGCTGGCCCGGCGACAACCTCATGATCCACGCGGCGGTGGAGCAGTGCGGCGAGGGCGACCTCCTGGTCGTCACCACCACCTCTCCCTCCACCGACGGCATGTTCGGCGAGCTGTTCGCCACCGCCCTCCAACGGCGGGGCGTGCGCGGCCTGGTGACCAACGCGGGCGTGCGGGACACCGAAGAACTGCGTGAGATGGGCTTCCCGGTGTGGGCGAGGGCCGTGAGCTCCCAGGGCACCGTGAAGGCCACCGGCGGCTCGGTCAACGTACCGGTCGCGATCGGCGGGCAGACGGTCCGGCCCGGCGATGTGATCCTCGCCGACGACGACGGTGTCATGTGTGTGCCCCGCGAGCGGTCCGCCCGGGCCGTCGAGGCGTCCGCCGCCCGCACCGCCAAGGAAGAGGCGTCCCGCGCCGCCTTCGCCAAGGGCGAGCTGGGCCTCGACCGCTACGGACTGCGCGACACCCTCGCCCGGCTCGGCGTCGAGTACCGCACCTACGAGGAGTACGCCCGCGAGGAGGCGGGCTCGTGACCGGGACCCGGGAGGTGCGCTGCATGCTCATGCGCGGCGGCACCTCCAAGGGGGCCTACTTCCTGGCCGAGGACCTGCCCGCCGACGCCGGCGCGCGCGACGACCTGCTGCTGCGCGTCATGGGCAGCCCCGATCCGCGCCAGATCGACGGCCTGGGCGGGGCGCATCCCCTGACCAGCAAGGTGGCCGTCGTCTCCGTCTCCGCCGACCCCGAGGCGGACGTCGGCTATCTGTTCCTCCAAGTCGGCGTCGACACCGCCCAGGTGACCGACCGGCAGAACTGCGGCAACCTGCTCGCCGGGGTCGGCCCCTTCGCCGTGGAACGCGGGCTGGTCGCCCCGGGGGACGCGGAGACGTCCGTACGGATCCGCATGCTCAACACCGGGGACCTGGCCGTCGCGACCTTTCCCACCCCGGGGGGACGCGTCGACTACACCGGCTCGGCCGAGATCTCCGGTGTGCCGGGGACCGCCGCCCCGGTGGTCATCGAGTTCCCGCCGGGCGGCAGTCCGCTGCTGCCTACAGGGCTGGCCCGTGACGTCGTCGCCGGCACCCCGGTGACCTGCGTGGACAACGGAATGCCGACCGTGTTGATCGCCGCTTCCTCACTGAACGTCAAGGGCTACGAGGACCCCAAGGACCTGGAGGAGGATGTGGCCCTCGCCGACCGGCTCCGGGCGATCCGGCTGGAGGCCGGACGGCTGATGGGGCTCGGTGACGTCGACGGCACCACCGTGCCCAAACTCAGCCTCCTGGCACCGCCCCTGCACGGCGGCGCGATCATGACCCGCACCTTCATCCCGGTGCGCTGCCACACCTCCATCGGTGTCCTGGGCGCCGCGAGTGTGGCCGCCGGGCTGCGCGTCGAGGGGGGCGTCGGCCAGGACCTGGCGCGCCTGCCCGCACACGGGGACCGATTGCGCATCGAGCACCCCACCGGGTTCCTCGACCTCGAAACCAGCATCGAGCACGGCGCCGCGGGCGCAGTGCCGGTGGCCCGCCGGACCGCCGTCGTGCGTACCGCGCGAAAGATCTTCGACGGCACCGTCTTCCCCCGGTCCGCCGCAACCGCGCCGACACCCGCGCGCCACAGCTAAGGAGACAAGGATGACTCCGCCCCTCGGAGACATCGCCCACCTCGGGCACGTCGAACTGCTCACCCCGGACCTGGACCGCAGTGTCCGGTTCTTCACCGACATCCTCGGGCTGACCGTCAACGGCACCTCCGGAGACTCCGTCTACCTGCGGACCTGGGACGACTACGAGCACCACAGTCTGATCCTCACCGCGCACGGGAAGCCGGGGATGCGCCGCACGGCCCTGCGCGCCTCCAGCGAGGAGGCCCTTCAGCGCCGGGTCAAGGATCTGGAGAACACCGGCCGCGGGGGTCGCTGGGTCGAGGACGAACCGGGCATCGGCCCGCTGTACGTCTCCAGTGATCCCGACGGCCACGAACTCGCCCTGTATTGGGAGAGCGAGTGGTACGAGGCACCGCCCGAGCTGAAGCCGGGTCTGAAGAACCAGCCCCAGGCCAAGCCCGGCCAGGGCGTGGGCGTGCGCCGCCTGGACCACGTCAACTTCCTCGCCTCCGACGTCGCGGCCAACGCGGCCTTCACCCGGGAGGTGCTCGGCGCCCGCGCCACCGAGCAGATCGTGCTCGACAGCGGGAAGGTGGCCGCCCAGTGGCTCACCTTCACCAACAAGTCGTACGACGTCGTCTACACCTCGGACTGGACGGGTTCCAGCGGACGGCTGCACCACGTCGCGTTCGCGACCGACAACCGTGACGACATCCTGCGCGCCGCCGACCTCTGCCTCGACAACGACGTGTTCATCGAGACCGGTCCGCACAAGCACGCCATCCAGCAGACGTTCTTCCTGTACGTCTACGAGCCGGGCGGCAACCGCATCGAGCTGTGCAACCCGCTCACCCGTCTGGTGCTGGCCCCCGACTGGCCGCTGATCACCTGGACCGAGGCCGAGCGGGCCAAGGGGCAGGCCTGGGGCCTGAAGACCATCGAGTCCTTCCACACCCACGGCACACCGCCCGTCGACTGAAACAAGCCATACAGAGGGGGTGGGCGGCGCACAGTTCTGTGCCGCCCACCCCTTGTCGTACCTGCTCCCGCGGCCGTATCGGCGGCCATGGCCGACTGTCTTGATTGTTTCTAAGATTGTTGACAAAAGCGTTGACACTTTCCAGGGCGGCTCTTTACCGTCGAGCGCACCACCGGGTCAGCCGCACGAGCCGCGACGGCCCGCCTCACAGATCCCCTCCAGGGACACGCCTCCTGGACGAGAGGAAAACAACGATGTCCTCCTCCCACCTGTCCGCTCGCGGCAGCAGACTGGCCGCGCTGGTCGTCGGCCTGTGCTGGCTGGTCGTCCTCTTCGACGGCCTCGACATGTTCGTCTACGGCGCCGTGCTGCCCCACATGCTGGAGGAGCACGCCCTCGGCCTCGAGCCGTCCCAGGCCGGCGACCTCGGCAGCTACGCCACCTTCGGCATGCTGATCGGCGCCCTGTCCGCGGGTACGGTCACCGACTGGGTCGGCCGCAAGAAGGTCATCCTCAGCTGCACCGCGGTGTTCTCGCTCGCCTCCGCCCTGTGCGCGGTCGCCCCCAGCATCGGTGTCTTCGGACTCGGCCGCTTCATCGCCGGCCTCGGCCTCGGCGGCCTGCTGCCCACCACGATCACGATGGTCGCCGAGTACGCCCCGCGCGGTCGCGGCGCCCTGATCGTCGGCATGCTGATGACCGCCCATCAGGCCGGCGGCATCCTCTCGGGCTTCGTGGGTCTGTGGACCGGCGGCGCGGGCGGCTGGCGCGTCGCCTACTGGATCTGCGTGGTCCCGCTGTTCATCGGAGTGCCGCTGGTCGCCAAGTTCCTGCCGGAGTCGATGAGCTTCCTGCTCGCCCGGGGCCGCACCGAGGAAGCCCGTGAACTCGCCCGCCGCTACGACGTCGACATGCCCGCCCCCGAGGCGGAGCGCCCCGCCGCCGGGGAGCGCTGGAGCGCCCTCGCCGCACTGTTCCGCGGCAACCTGTGGCGCACCACCCTGCTGTTCTGGCTGGCCTCCTTCTGCGGACTGCTGCTCGTGTACGGCGTCAGCAACTGGCTGCCCACCATGATGCGCGGCGCTGGCTACGAGCTCGGCTCCTCCCTGTCGTTCGTCATCGTCATCAACCTCGGCGGCATCGTGGGCATGCTGGTCGCCGGCCGCTTCTCCGACCGCTACGGCGCGCCGCTCGTCGCCACCATCTGGTTCGCGGCCACCGCCGTCGGCGTCTACCTGCTCGGCATTCACATGCCGCTCGCGCTCACCTACGTGGTGGTCTTCCTCACCGGCCTGTTCCTCTTCAGCGCCCAGGCCATGATCTACGCGGCGGTGGCCGGCCGCTCCGGTGCCGACAACCGCGCCACGGCCGTGGGCTGGGTGTCCGGCATCGGCCGCTTCGGAGCCGTCTTCGGGCCGTGGCTCGGCGGCCAGCTCGTCGCGAGCAAGGCCGAGGGCTGGGGCTTCACCGCCTTCGCCGTCGCCGCCGTCCTGGCCACCGTGTTCGTGAGCCTCACCGGCCTGCGCAGCCCGCGGCGGACGCAGGGGAGCACCGCTCCGCAGCGGCTGTCCACCACCGGCTGACCACGGAGACCCGCGCCCGGGCCGGACCGAGAGCGGTCCGGCCCGGGTCTGTGCCCTGATCTCGCGACGCGCCCGGCGGACCGTCAACACCGGTTGCTCCGCAGCCACTTGAGCGGAGGACCCCGACGGCGTGAGCGAACCGGCCCGACCGATCGCCCGCCTCGCAAGCGTCCGTTCAGGGGAGGCGCGGCCCCTGCGACCCGTAGGCGGTCATGCGGGCGGCGGTCGGTTCGGTCGCCGACCTGTGCCTGCTCCGCGTACGTCGACGGACGCCGGATCACACCGGAGCGCGCCGACCGGTCAGACGCTGTACCCGCCGTCGACACCCAGGGACTGGCCGGTGATGTAGCCGGCGCGGTCCGAGGCCAGGAACGCGACCGCTTCCGCGATGTCCGTCGCATCGCCGAAGCGGCGCAGCGGGATGTTGCCCCGGGTGATCTCCAGCGCCGCCTCGTCGAGTTCGCCGGACTCGATCAGGCGTGCGGCCATGCCGTCGGTCAGCATGCCGGGCGCGACACAGTTGACGCGTACGCCGTAGCGTCCCTCTTCGGCGGCCAGCGCCCGAGCGACCGCCTCGACCGCCCCCTTCGTGCCCGACGACAGTCCGTCGCGGACCGGGAACCGGCGGGTGGCCACGGTGGTGACGGCGACGATGCTGCCCCGGCTCTCACGCAGTGGCGGCAGCGCGGGATGGACCAGGTTGAAGAACGCCCCCGCGTCCGCCGCGAGTTGGGCATGGTATTGACTCGGCGACACCCTGCTCAGATGCACCATCGGTACGTGCGGGCCCGCCGCGTACACGAGGGTGTGGAGCCCGCCCGGCGTTCCGGCGGCCCCGGACACGGCCCGCGCCGTGGCCGCCTCGTCGCCCAGGTCGAGCCGAACCGCCACGACGCGGCGTCCGTACGCCTCGGCCTCACCGGCGAGACCGTCGGCAGCGGCCTGCTGGGAGCGGTACGTGAACACCACGTCGCTGCCCCGCCGCGCCAGCGTACGGACGATCGCCGCGCCGATCCCGCCGGTGCCCCCCGCGACGAACGCGACGCCTGCCCTGCTGGAGAAGTCCGGCACCGTACTGCCTCACAATCCGGGCGAGTTGGCGATGACGACGTTCGTGGCCTCGCTTGTCCTCGTACCCCCCGAACGGCTTGAGTCAACGGCCCACGGCCAGGGGCTCCCCGGATATTGCTTGAGTCAGGCAACTGGAGAGTAGGGTGATGCGGGTCGGCGAGTTTCTCGTCCATGCCGTCGAGGAGGTCCCCGGGTTCGGCCCGGGGCCGGGACATCCCGCGGCCTGACGCGATCGGACGGCACCCATGTCCCGGCCGCCGCCGTTCAGGCGTGAGGCATGAGTCCTACAGGAATGGTCTTCCATGTACGGCAGAGCCAGTGAGAGACCCTTGCTCGCCCGCGGAGACGGGCGGCACGTACTGATTGTCGTAGACGACCCGGAGATCGCCGAACTGCTGTCGACGACCATGGAACTGGCGGGCTTTCGGATCAGCGTGGCGGATACGGCGGGCGAGGCGGTGGCGCGGCTCGTGAAGCGTCGGTTCGACCTCGTGGTCCTCGACGCGGACCTCTCGGACATGACGGAACTCGCGCAGGAGCCCCGCCTCGCCGTCGTCGAGCGCCCGCGGGTGCTGCTCCTGGCCGAGTACGACTCCCTGGACCGGCTGCTGCCCGAGCTGGGGCCGGGGGAGACGGACTATGTCACCAAGCCCCTTCGGATCGCCGAAGTCCTGGCCAGAGCGCAGGTCTTACTGCACGGCAGGCGGCGGGTGCGCCGGGAGGGCACACTGGGCTACGGGGATCTGGTGCTCGACGACAGCACCTGCCAGGCGTGGCGTGGACAGCGGGCGCTCGACCTGACGCCCGCGGAGTACCGGCTGCTGCGCCACCTGCTCGTCAACGCGAACAAGGTGCTCTCGAAGGAGCGGATCGGCCGGTTCGTCCGGGGCGAGTTCCGCGGGGGCAACGCGATCGAACAGCTCGTCTCCCGGGTGCGACGCAAGGTCGACCGGGACGGGCCGCCGCTGATCCACACCCGCCGGGGCTTCGGCTACTGGCTGGGGTGAGAGCAAACGAGATGACGTCGGGGGTGGCCGGGCAAGCGCCGTTCCCTTCCGTTCCAGGGTGGCGCCGCGCTGACGCGGTGCCACCCTTCGCCGTTCGGGCGAGTGCGGCGCAGAGGCCATCACGCCGGGCCAATGACTGGAACGCGCAAGGTAGTTGGGCTTGAACGCGCCCTTCGGTCCGCCGGCGGCAAGGCGAGAAGATGTGACGTGCATCACGTCAGATTTTTGTCAGGAAACTGACCGGACGCTGTCAGTCCGCTCTGTTTGCATGTGCTCATCGAGGCCTCGAATCCGTCACCCCCGGCGCTTCCTTCCGACCGGACCCCCACCACCGAGGAGAGACATGGCCGATGCCCTGGCGGGCCGCGCGCCCGACGCCACCCCGCCGGTCGCCGCGTACCCGATGCCCCGGGCGGTGAGCTGCCCGCTCGCCCCGCCGCCCGCCCTGCAACCGTTGCGCGACGAGCAGCCGATCACCAAGGTGCGGATCTGGAACGGCAGCACGCCCTGGCTCATCACCCGCCACGCCGATCAGCGCGCCCTGCTCACCGACCCCCGCGTCAGCAACGACGACCGCGATCCCGGCTTCCCCTACGTGAACGCGCACCGCGCGGAGATCGCGCACGCGACCCCGAGGCTCATCACCAACACCGACGCACCGGAACACACCCGGCTGCGCCGGACGGTCAACGCACCTTTCCTCATCAAGCGGATCGAGGCCATGCGGCCCGCCGTCCAGCGGATCGTCGACGGTCTGATCGACGACATGCTGGACGGACCGAACCCGGCCGATCTCCTCACCGCGCTCGCGCTGCCCGTGCCGTCCCTGGTCATCGCCCAGTTGCTCGGTGTGCCGTACGCGGACCACGAGTTCTTCCAGCGCAACAGCAACCTCGTGCTCGACAACTCCGTTCCGGCCGAGGAGGCGCGGGCGGCGAGCGGGGCCCTCGCCGCCTACCTCGACACCCTGCTCGCGGAGAAGACCGCCGCCCCCGACGCGGACGTGCTGTCCGAGATGGGCGGCCGGATCAAGGCCGGCGAGATGACGCACCGCGAGGCTGTCCACATGGGCGTCGCCATGCTCATCGCCGGACACGAGACCACCGCGACGATGATCAGCCTCGGCACCCTCGCCCTGCTCGAACACCCGGAGCAGCTGGCCGTGCTGCGGGACGCCGAGGACCCGAAGGTGATCGCGGCCGCGGTGGAGGAACTGCTGCGCTATCTGACCATCGTCCACTCCGGCATCCGCCGGGTCGCCAAGGAGGACATCGAGATCGGCGACCGGGTCATCGGCGCCGGGGACGGCCTTCTGTTCGATCTGCACGCCGCGAACTGGGACTCGGAGGCCTTTCCCGAGGCCGACCGGCTGGACCTGAGCCGTCCCGCCCGCCACCACCAGGCATTCGGCTACGGGCCCCACCAGTGTCTGGGACAGTCGCTGGCCCGGCTGGAGCTCCAGGTCGTCTACGGCACGCTCTACCGCCGCTTCCCCACACTGCGTCTGGCCGCCCCGATCGACCGGCTCGCGTTCCACCACACCGGCACCACCTACGGCGTCCGCTGTCTGCCCGTCACCTGGTGACACCCCCCCATACGAAGGAACAGAGGCAAGAACCATGCGTGTGGAACTGGACGAACCGAAGTGCGTGGCATCGGGGCAGTGCGTCGTGGCCGCCCCCGAGGTGTTCGACCAGCGGGACGACGACGGCGTCGCGATCCTGCTGGACGAGGAACCCGCCGCCGGACTCCACGACGGCGTACGAGAGGCCGCGGCGGTCTGCCCGGCGGCGGCGATCCGACTGGTGGAACGGTGAAACGCATTCTGGTCGTCGGAGCCTCGGCGGCCGGCCTCACGGCCGCCGAGACGCTGCGCCGCGAGGGGTACGACGGCACGATCACCCTCGTCGGCGACGAATGCCACGCCCCCTATGACCGGCCGCCACTGTCCAAGCAGTTGCTGGCCGCGGAGTGGGAACCCGAGCGGCTCGCCCTGCGGACGCCGGGCGACCTGGAGGCACTCGACCTCGACCTGCGGCTCGGCGTCGCGGCGACCGGGCTGGACGTGACGGACCGTACGGTGCGTCTGGCCGACGGCTCGTCGGTGCCGTACGACGGTCTGATCGTGGCCACCGGAGTGCGCCCGCGCCGGCTGCCCGGGGAGGGCGCGCATGTGCTGCGCACGGTGGACGACGCCCTCGCGCTGCGGGACCGGCTCGGGCCGGGCACGCGGCTGGTCGTGGTCGGGGCCGGCTTCCTCGGGGCGGAGGCCGCCGCCGTGGCCCGGCGTCTGGGAGCGGACGTGACCCTCCTCGAACCCGCACCGGTGCCGCTGGCCCACGCGGTCGGCGCGGAGGTGGGTGAGGTGCTGTCGCGGGCCCATCTGGAGCACGGTGTGGAGCTGCGCACCGGAGTCACCGTGACCGAGGTGACCGACGAGGGGGTGCGGCTCGCGGACGGCGAGGTGGTCGAGGCGGACGAGATCCTGGTCGCCATCGGCTGTCTGCCCAACACCGAGTGGCTGAAGGGCAGCGGACTGACGCTGGGCGACGGTCTGGTCTGCGACGCGTACGGCGAAGCCGCGCGGAGCGTGTACGGCGCCGGGGACGTCGCCCGCTGGCACAACCCGCTGTTCGGGGTGTCCATGAGGATCGAGCACCGCACCAACGCGGCCGAGCACGGCATGGCCGCCGCCCGCAACCTCCTCCGCCCCGAGGCGCGCAGACCGTTCGCGCCGGTGCCGTACTTCTGGTCGGACCAGTACGACATGAAGATTCAGGCGTACGGCTACTTCCGGGCCCACGACGAGACGGTGGTCGTGGAGGGGGACCTGGCCGAACGCCGGTTCGTCGCCGCGTACCGCACCGGTGACCGGCTGACCGGAGCCCTCGCGGCCGGCCTGCCGCCCAGGGCGATCCGCCGCTGGCGCCAGGCGATCGCGGCCGGCGCGACCTGGCGGGAGGCCGTGCGGGACAACATCAGCCCGGCAACGGCCCCTTGGGGCAGCGTACTGCCGGAGAAAATTACTTGAGTTACGCAACGATATGGTAAAGTGTGCCGCATGTCCACACCCTCTCCGCCCTCGCTGCCGGCCGCCTCGGCCTCGCCGGAAGTGACCGGGATCGAGCGGGCCCTGACCCGGATCACGTATCTGAGTACGCGGGCTCGGCAGCATGAACGTCTGATGGCGCTGGCGGGGGTTCCGCTGGACCGGGCCGCGGTGGCGTTGCTGCGGCAGATCTCGGACACCGAGCCGTTGCGGCCGGGGGAGCTGGCCCATCGGCTCGGTGTGGAGGCTTCGCATGTGACGCGGCAGGTGCAGCAGTTGGAGAAGTCCGGTTACGTCACTCGTGTCCCGGATCCTGACGACCGGCGGGCTCAGCGTATTCAGCTGACGTCCACCGGCCGGGAGGCGGTGGACCGCATCCGTGAGGCCGGTGCGCGCGGCATGCAGATGGCGCTGGCCGAATGGTCCCCCGAGGAACTGCGGCAACTGGCCACCCTCTTCCACCGGATGGTCGACGACTTCCTCTCCTACGCGGTCGACGACGCCGAGCAGGAGCCCGCGGCAACGGCCCACTCCGCCTGACGGCACGGCTGCCCGGCCGTTCCACCTCGGTGACCGGCACACCTTCCGGAGTCACCGTGGCGGACACGGGGAGCGATGGGTTGAGCCACTCGGGGTGCGCGGGCTCGGCAGCGTGAACGTCTGATGCGGCACACCGCCACTCGGGTTGCGGCACGCGGCCGCGACACGTCGGCACGCGGCCGCGACACGTCGGCACGCCGCATCGACGTGTCGGCAGGCCGCACCGACGCGTCAGCCCGGTGACCGCCCGGGGTGACCCGCGCCCGGCTCGTGCGGAGGACGCAGCACGCTGAGCACGGACCAGGCGACCGACACCATCGGGACAGCCACCACCGCGCCGATCACCCCGGCCAGGATGCTGCCGGCGATGACGGAGAGGGCCACGACCACGGGGTGCAGCCGGACCGCCCAGCTCATCACCAGCGGGTGCAGCAGATGACCCTCGATCTGGCCGACGACCACGATCAGGGCGAGCACCGCGATCGCGACGACCGGCCCCCGTGAGGCCAGGGCGACGACCGTGGCCACGGCCAGCGCGATGGGCGAACCCACCAGGGGAATGAACGCGGCGAAGAACTCCAGCAGCGTCAGCGGCAGGGCCAGCGGCACCTGCAGCGCGAACAGGGCGATCCCGACCAGCACCGCATTGCTGGCCGCGACGATGATGATCCCCCGCGTGTATCCGGCGAACGTCCGCCACGCCGCCCGTCCCGCGCGGCCCCAGGGTTCCCGTGCGCCCTCCGGCAGCCGCGCCAGGAACCAGTGCCAGTAGTTGTCCCCGGAGTGAAGGAAGAAAATGGAGCAGAACAGCGCGAGCACCGCTGCGGTGAGCACCTCGACCACGCGCCCGGCGCCGCTCAGCGCGCTGCTGATCAGCTGGGAGCGGTGCTCCGAAACGAAGGAGCTCACCTTGCCCTGAAGATCCGACATCACGGCGGGGTCCACATGGAAGGGAGGGCCTTCCAGCCATCGTTCGATCCGCCCGAGGCCCCCGCCGAACTCCCGGCCCAGCTGGTCCCACTCGCCCGCCACCAGGCCGCCGACCAGCGCCAGCAGCCCCAGCGCCACCACCAGGCTGCCCACCACGCTCACCGCCACCGCCGCGGCCCTCGGCAGCCGCCGCGCCAGCAGTCCGGCCGGCGGACGCAGCACCGCGGTCACGACCAGCGCGAGGAACAGCGCCACGGCGACCAGCTGCAACCGCCCCAGGGTCATGAAGCCCACGTACACGGCCACCCCGACCACCAGCAGCCGCCATGCGTACGCCGCGGCCACCCGCAGCCCGTGGTTCACGGTCACGCCGTCGCGGTCCCCGGCACGCCGCGTCGCCTTCTCTGCGGTGCGCGCCCGTGCCACCGCCCCCACCCCGTGCGCAGGCCGGCTCCCCAGCACGATGTACCGCATCCGTCGCCCCCCGCGACCTCGACCACGGCCGGAACCGGAGCCGGGACGACGCGATCCGTCGCTCACCTCTGCGTCACCGCCTCCCGCCGTCGGGACCCCGCAAAGCTACGGATCCCCGTAGGGACACTTGTAGGGACACGTCAGGACGCCGGTGGAATCGCGTGACCGGACCGGAGCGGACCATCAGACCGGAGCGGACCGGAGCGGGTCGAACACGGGTGACGTCATGGACAGAGTAGGGCGGGAAAAGGATCCGCCGCCTGCTGGAACGGGCGCGGGCACCGCCCTGTGAGGACAGCTTTTACGCGCGCTGCGGGACGAGATCCTGGCCCTGCCCGACGAGGGCGAGCCGCCGGCGCCGTGCGGCGCCCGTCCGTTGACGGCCGTCGGTCGACGGCCGAGCCCCGTCAACCGACCCGCGCGAGCACTTCCCGCGCCGACTTCTTGTCCAGGGCCACCCGGACCAACGCGGCGGCCAGAACGGCCGGCTCGGTGTCACCGGCACGTTCCATCAGCTTCCGGGGATCCTTCGGGAGTCCGAGCCGCTCGGCACCGGACAGCGCCTTGTTGTCCAGGTGCGGCGCCACCCCCGGCCAGACGTGCTGCACTTCGCGCAGGAAGATGTCCGCGCCGGCCGGACCCATCCCCGGAATCTCCCGCAGCAGCCTGCGCAGCTCGGGGACCTTGCCGTCCGCCTCGTCCCGCATCCGCCGCAGGTCCCCGCCCCAGCGCTCGATCAGCAGCTCGGCACCCTCGCCGAGCTGGGTCGCGGTGCGCTCGTCGTAACGCCGGTAGCCGCCGCGTCCCAGCGCGTCGACCCGTTCCTGCCAGTCGGCCTCGGCCATACGGCGCGGATCGCGCAACCCGGCGTCGTACAGCGCGCGCGTGGCGGCGAGGGCGACCGAACTGCGGATCCGGGCGCTGAGCAGACAGGCCATGACCAGGAGCCGGTACAGCGGCTGCGGGGCATCCTTGAGCCGGATGCCCGCCTCATCGGCGTACGTGGTGCCGTGCGCGGCGATCAGTTCCCCGATGATGCGACGGTCCTGCTGCATGGCCGGCTCCTCGAGTTGGTCAGTTGTCGCGCGGCCAGTCCTCCGCCTGGAACATCCAGTACTGCTTCTCCAGTTCGGCGGTGAGCCCGATCAGCAGGTCCTGGGTGACCGGATCGGCCTTCTCCGTGACGGCGATCCGCTCACGCAGCCCTCCGACCGTCGCCTCCAGCGCCTCGACGAGCAGCCGTACGACCTCGGTGTCCCGCAGCCAGCCGTCCTTCGGACCCTGCAGACCGAAGGACGCGGCGACGGTCTCGGGCCGGCCGTCGGGGGAGACGCCGAGCGCCGCCGCCCGCTCGGCCACCGTGTCGGCGTACGTACGGGCCGTCGACACCACTTCGTCGAGCTGGAGATGGATCGAGCGGAACCTCGGTCCGACGATGTTCCAGTGGGCCTGCTTCCCGATGAGCGAGAGTCCGAGCAGATCGACCAGCGTCTGCTGCAGGGCCTCGCCGACGACCTGGCGGGCGGGCTCGGGGAGCGTGCTCTTCACAACCGGCATACCGTGCTTCTCCTTGTGGTTCGTGGCTTGTCATGACTCCTTTGCTCTGTTTCGCGTGCCCTGGAAGGAACGGGTGAAACGGCAGGGTTCCCAGGTGACGGCCGGGGGGCTATAGTCGAAAACTAGCAGTGCTAATTAACCGACGGCGGGCGGTGCACCTGCCGTGGATCGAATTCGGTCAGGAGTCAGGTCGTGCGTCCCGTCCACTTCGCGGCAGCTCGCCGCACCCCCATCGGCAAGCTGCGCGGCGCCCTGTCCGTCGTGCGGCCCGACGACCTCGCGGCGACGGTGATACGCGGTCTGATCGCCGACCTGCCCGGGCTCGACCCGGCCCGTATCGACGACGTGTACTGGGGCGCGGCCAACCAGGCCGGCGAGGACAACCGCAATGTCGCCCGCATGGCCGCCCTCCTCGCCGGGCTGCCCGAGTCGGTGCCCGGCGCCACGGTCAACCGGCTCTGTGCCTCCGGTCTGGAGGCGGTGACCACGGCCGCCCGCACGATCGCCGCCGGCGAGGCCGACATCGTGCTCGCGGGCGGCTCCGAGTCCATGAGCCGCGCCCCCTTCGTGCTGCCCCGCCCGGACGAGGCCCTGCCGCACCGCATCGAGACCGTCGACACCCGGCTCGGCTGGCGCCTGGTCAACCCGGCCATGAAGGAACTGCACGGCCTGCTCTCCATGGGTGAGACCGCCGAGGAGGTCGCCGAACGGTACGCGGTCCCGCGCGAACGCCAGGACGAGTTCGCGCTGCGCAGTCACCGGCGCGCCGCGGACGCCCGCAAGAACGGGTACTTCGACGACGAGCTGCTGCCCGTCACCCGGCCCGACGGCGTGGTCGTCGCCGACGACGAGTGCGTACGCGAGGACACCTCGTACGAGAAGCTGTCCCGTCTCAAGCCGGTGTTCCGCCAGGGCGGCACCGTCACCGCCGGCAATGCCTCGCCGATGAACGACGGAGCGGCCGGACTCCTCCTCGTCAGCGAGGAGGCCCTGAACGAGCTGGGTCTGGAGTCCCTGGGACAGTACGTCGCCGGCGCCTCGGCCGGTGTCCATCCCGACGTCATGGGTATCGGCCCCGTGCCCGCGACCGAGAAGGCCCTGGCTCGCGTCGGCTGGACGATCGGCGACATCGAAGAGGCCGAGTTCAACGAGGCGTTCGCCGCCCAGGCCCTCGCCTGCGTGGACCGCCTCGGCATCGACCCGGAGCTCGTCAACCCCACCGGCGGCGCCATCGCCCTCGGTCACCCGCTCGGCTGCTCGGGCGCCCGCATCCTCACCACGCTGCTCCACCGCATGCGCCGCACCGGCGCGGCCCGCGGCCTGGCCACGATGTGCGTCGGGGTCGGGCAGGGCAGTGCGATCCTCGTCGAACGCCACTGAGCGCCACTACGTTCTTTGTCGCGCGTGACTGAGCACCGCCACGTTCTTTGTCGCGCATGACTGAGCACCACCGCTGAGTCCTCCCTCTGGTTCACCGCCGCACCAGCAAGGAAACGGAGCCCCTCGTCCATGGCCGCCACCCTCTCCCTCGCCGCGATCCTCGCCGAGAACGCCCGCCGCCGCCCCGAGAAGACGGCGCTCGTCGAGGGCGAGCTGCGCCTCACCTTCGCCGAGGTGTGGCAGCGCGCCCGCGCCCAGGCCGGCGCCCTCGTCGGTCTCGGCGTACGGCCGGGGGACCGGGTGGCGCTCATGGCGCCCAACACCGCCGACTTCCCCCACGCCTACTACGCGATCGCCGCGGCCGGCGGTGTGGTCGTCCCGGTCCATCTCCTGTTGTCGGCGTCCGAGGTCGAGCACGTCCTGAAGGACAGTGGCGCCACACTGCTCCTGTGCCACCCCGCGCAGGCCGAGACCGGTACGGCCGCCGCTCAGGCCGTCGGCGTCCAAGTCATCACGCTGGGCGCCGAGTTCGAGAAGCTGGCCAGGATCGCCGAGCCGCTGCCCTCGTACGTCACCCGCGCGGCGGACGACCCGGCCGTCGTGTTCTACACCAGCGGAACCACCGGCGTCCCCAAGGGCGCCGTGCTCAGCCACTTCAACCTGGTCATGAACGCGACCGTCAACGCCTTCGACGCCAACGACATCCGCCCCGACGACGTCGCCCTCGGCGCTCTCCCGCTGTTTCACGCCTTCGGCCAGACGGTCTCCATGAACTCCACCTGGCGCGCGGGCGCGACGCTCGTCCTGCTCCCGCGCTTCGACGCGGCGCGCGCGATCGAGCTGATGGTGAAGGAGGGGGTGAACACGTTCCACGGTGTCCCGACGATGTTCGTCGCCCTGGCGGGCGCCGCCGCAGCCATGGACGCGCTGCCCGAGCTGCGCGTCTGCGTGTCGGGCGGCGCCTCGCTGCCACTCGCCGTACTGGAACGCTTCGAGGAGGCGTTCGGCGCGAAGATCTACGAGGGGTACGGGCTGTCGGAGACCTCGCCGACCGCGACCGTGAACCAGCCCGTTTTCGGCACCAGGGCGGGCACCATCGGGCACCCGCTGTGGGGCGTGGACGTCGAGATCGCGCGTGCCGAGGTCGAAGGACGCGTCGAACTGCTGCCGCCCGGCGAGCTGGGCGAGGTCGTCGTCCGGGGCCACAACGTCTTCTCCGGTTACCTCGGCCGCCCCGAAGCCACCGCCGAGACGCTCGTCGACGGCTGGCTGCGCACCGGCGACCTCGGCACCAAGGACGACGAGGGCTTCCTGCGGATCGTCGACCGCAAGAAGGACGTCATCATCCGCGGCGGCTACAACGTCTACCCGAGGGAGGTCGAGGAGGTGCTCCTGCGCCACCCCGGCGTCGCCCAGGCCGCCGTGATCGGACTGCCGGACGAGCTGCACGGCGAAGAGGTGTGCGCGGTCGTCGTACGCGCCACGGGCGCCGTCCCGGAGGCCGCCGAGATCACCGAGTGGTCGAAGGAGCATCTGGGGCGGCACAAGTACCCGCGGCGCGTCGAGTTCACGGACGCCCTGCCGCTGGGCCCGAGCATGAAGATCCTCAAGCGGGAGCTGAGGGTGCGGTACGCACAATGACATGCGGTGATGTGCGTGGGCCGATGGTCGACGATCACCTGTCGAGACGCTCCTGACGCGGCGAGACGCGGCGAGACCCGTGGACATAGCATCGGTCCCCGCATGAACACGATGACGCTTTGGCACATAACCCCGTGGGAGTTCGCCGCCCTCGCCGCCGCGGCCCTGCTCGTCGGCTTCTCGAAGACCGCTGTGAGCGGGGCCAACACGGTCAGTCTCGCGATCTTCGCGGCCGTCCTGCCCGCCCGCGCCTCCACCGGCGTACTCCTGCCCATCCTGATCGTCGGTGACGTCCTCGCGGTCCTCACCTACCGGCGGCACGCCCACTGGCCCACGCTGTGGCGGCTGTTCCCGGCCGTCGCGGCGGGCGTCGTGTTCGGCACACTGTTCCTGGTGTGGGCGGACGACGGGATCGTACGGACGTCGATCGGCGCGATCCTGCTGCTGATGGCGGCGGTCACGGTCTGGCGCCGACGGACTGCGGACAGGACCGGGGAACCGGAGGCGGTGGCCACGCGCACGGGCCGGATCAAGGCCCGCTCGTACGGTGTCCTCGGCGGCTTCACCACGATGGTCGCGAACGCGGGCGGCCCGGTGATGTCCCTGTATCTCCTCTCCGCGGGCTTCCGGAAGCTCGGCTTCCTGGGCACCTCGGCGTTCTTCTTCCTCATCGTCAACGTGTCCAAGGTGCCCTTCAGCGTGGGCCTCGGTCTGATCGACGGCCACTCACTGCTGCTGGACGCGGCACTCGCCGTCTTCGTCGTACCGGGCGCCCTCATCGGCAAGTGGGCGGTGAACCGCATCAACCAGCGGCTGTTCGAACAGCTCGTGATCGCGGCGACCGTGGTGGGAGGGGCCCAGCTCCTGCTGCGCTGAGACAGCTCTAGAGTCGACGGCATGTCCCTGCACGTCCTGGTCCTCGGCGGCACCACCGAGGCACGTGAACTCGCTGCGTCGCTCGCACCGCGCCCCGGTGTGCGCGTGACCACGTCGCTGGCGGGGCGTGTCTCCCGGCCCGGGACGGTGGAAGGGGACGTACGCATCGGTGGGTTCGGCGGGGCGCAGGGGCTGGCCGCGTGGCTGGGCGAGCACCGTGTCGACGCGGTCGTCGACGCCACGCACCCCTTCGCCGCGGGCATCACGGCGAACGCGGCCCGGGCCGCGGCGGCGACCGGAGTGCCGGCGGTCGTCCTGCGCCGGCCGGGCTGGCGGCCGGGGCCCGGGGACCGCTGGCACGCGGTCGCTTCACTCCCGGCGGCTGCGGACCTCCTGCCGGAACTCGGCCGCCGCGTGTTCCTCACCACGGGCCGCCTCGGCCTCGCGGCCTTCGCGCACCAGGCCGAACTGCACTTCGTCGTCCGTTCGGTGGAGTCGCCCGAGCCGCCGATGCCGCCGGACACGGAGGTGGTGCTGGCGCGGGGACCGTTCACGGTGGCCGACGAACTCGGGCTGCTGCGCGAGCACCGCGTCGACGTCCTCGTGACGAAGGACAGCGGGGGAGCGGCGACCGCGGCGAAACTCACCGCCGCGCGGGAACTCGGGCTGCCGGTCGTCGTCGTACGCCGCCCGCCGCTGCCGGAGGGCGTGACCGCCGTCCCGGACGTCGCCGGAGCGCTGGCTCGGCTCGGCCTCAGCCTGCCGTGACACAGACGCGGAGCCGGTCGATGGCGCGCAGCACCTCGTCGCGGTTCTTGGCGCTCTTGATCCATGCGGGCAGGCGGGCCACGTACGTCATCTTCTGCCCGGTGTCGTACCAGGGCGCCCGCTCCCGCAGCGGCGCGCCGACGAACCGCCCGAGGTAGTCGAGCTGTTCGAGGTTGTACGCCCACAGCCGTCCGTGGCGTGTCCCGGTCTGCAGCCAGAGCGGGGCGCGGAAATACGGATCGCGGGCCGGGGCGGCCGAGCTGCCGGAGAACATCACCGACCTGCCCTGCCACGTCCGCGCGTACCCGCAGGCACGGCAGACGAGCCGCCTCGCCCCGAGCATCCCCGAGGTGGCCTGCCCGTCGGGATCCGGCCGCCGCTCGACATGGGCGATGCGCTCGCAGCGGGGGCAGCGGACCAGAACCGAGTCCACGAAGTCGTACTTCGTGGCGCGGAGATCCCGGAAACGGGTCGGGGCGGCGGACATGGCAGGAGTATGACAAGGACGCGTGGCGGCGAGCACGCCCGTATTCGCCGCCTCGCCGGACTGTGGAGCGGCTTCCCGCGCCGCCCTCGGCCGGATTCGCCCGAGGCCGGCGCCGATGTCCAGGTGGACGTGCCGTTGGCCAGGTACGGAAGAGGGAGCCGACGGGGGCCGGACAGCTCCTCCTCGACCACGCGGTCGAAGACCGGCACCAGAACCTCCGGAGGTATGCGGCGGCGAGCGCCGATCAGCCCGAGGCCGGCGTGGGCCGGCCACTGCCCACCGGGTCCCCTAATCCCGCGGATGCCTGCGCAGCAAGTACGTGTCCATGATCCAGCCCTTCCGCTCCCGGGCCTCCGCGCGCAGCAGCTCGATGCGAGGGGCCGCCTCCGCGATGGGGCCGGAGGCGAGGATCTCGTCCGGCGTGCCTATGTACGCGCCCCAGTAGATGTCGATGTCCTGGTCGGCGTACCGCCGGAAGGTCTGGTGGGCGTCGAGCATCACCACCACGTCGTCGACATCCTCGGGGAAGCCCTCCGCGAGGCGCCGGCCCGTGGTGATCTGGACCGGCCGCGCGACCCGGTTGAGCCCGGTGCGGTGCTTGGCCACGAGCGCGGAGACGCTGCTGATGCCGGGCACGACGTCGTACGAGAACGCCACCGCGCCCCGCTCCAGGATCTCCTCCAGAATGCCGAGCGTGCTGTCGTACAGCGCGGGGTCGCCCCACACGAGGAACGCCCCGCACTCGTCCTCGCCCAGCTCGTCGGTGATGAGCCGCTCGTAGATCTCGGCGCGGGCGCTGCGCCAGTCCCCGACGGCGGGGGAGTACGCGGCGCCGCCGGCGGCCCGGTCGCGCTCGGGGTCACGCGCCTCGACCAGCCGGTACGTCCCCTCCTGTATGTGCGCGTCGAGCATGTCACGGCGGAGCTGGACGAGGTCCGACTTCACCTCGCCCTTGTCCAGGATGAAGAACACGTCCGTGCTCCTCAGCGCCTTGACCGCCTGCAAGGTCAGCTGGTCGGGGTCGCCCGCACCGATACCGATGACAAGAATCTTTCGCACGCCCCGAGTCTGCCGCACGCCACTGACAGTCCGCGCACCGCATCCGCATCCGCACTCGTCTACCGGGGCGTGCTCCCCCGCAACCGTGGCGCCGACGCCCCCGCGTCGATGGCCTCCTCGTCGCGTTCCACGTCCGCGGCCAAGTCCCGCGCCCAGGCGACGACGTCCGTCAGGTCCATGCCGTAGGGCCGGTCCCGACCCGCCCGCGAGGCCCACTCCTCGACGGCACCCGCGCCGCGCCGAAGCAGCCGGGCGCCGCCTGTCGTATTCCCCCGGGCCGCGTGTGTGAGGCCCACGGCGAGCTGGGCCAGGCCGCGCCACAGGCCGCTCTCCTCCTCGGGCCCGGACTTCCAGGCGTCCTCGAACACCTCGTGGGCATGGAAGGGCTTCCCGGCGTCCAGCAGGGCCTGCGCCTCGGTGACGGTGTCCATGGGGCTGCGTACGACGCCTTCCGGCTGGCGCGCCACCCCGTCCACCCCGTAGGGGAGAGGCCGGCCCAGCCCGTCCCGCGGCCTGGCGTTCCGCGCCCGCCCCTCCGCGTCCCGGTCCCGCCCGCCGTCCGCATGTACTTCGGATGTCCCGTTCATACCGCAATTGTCCCGCGCCCTGCGCCCCCTTCGGGACACCCCCCGACGTGGGGTAAAGTTCTGTCAGCGCGCTCACGCAGATCACCGCGGGAAGCGCATCGGGACGTGGCGCAGCTTGGTAGCGCACTTGACTGGGGGTCAAGGGGTCGCAGGTTCAAATCCTGTCGTCCCGACTAGAGGTTCACTCATAGTCGTAGATCAGAGCCCCGTCTCACTTCGGTGAGGCGGGGCTCTCGGTCATTTTCTCGCCCGATCTCTCAGAGCGTGAAAGGCCGCTCCGTGATGAACCGGTTGTTGGCCCGGCCGGTGATGAACAGATTCGGGCTCTGGATGGCCGGCATCTGCTTGAGGATCTCGCGGTGAAACGCCTTGTACCCGCCCGTGAACTTGCCGCCGTTCCAGACCTGAAGCACGGTCGCGGTGAACAGACCGTTACGCAGGCCGTCGGCTGCCAGCTGATTGTCCTGGCAGGCCGAGATGAGCAGGGCGGTCGCGCCGAGGTCGCGGTTGTCCTTGGCGTTGAGCTTGCGCTGGATGTCGTCGAAGAACTCCTTGTTCCGGTCGTACATCTCAGCCTGCATGTCCAGGGGCATGATCCTGGCCGTTGTCTCGACCTGGTTGGGGTCGGTCGTCTGGAACTGTTCTTCCATGGCCTCCGGCGAGAGAATTTCTCGCACCCTGATGCCACTGCCGCTGTGGCAGCAGTCAAGGAAGCAGAGAATCCGAACGCCCTCGGCGAATCCCTCGAATTCCTTGTACAGCTCGTCGTCGATGTACTCCCGGTCGAAGAAACACATGGTCTCGTCGAGCCGGTCCGACTCGTCCTCGGGGCCATTGAGGTCGGGTACCTGCCCGCCGTGGCCCGAGTAGCTGAAGAGCAGGAGGTCGCCGGCTGTGAGGACCTTCGCCGCCTTGCGCAGCTCAGCGGTGATGTTGTCGACCGTCGCCTCGGGGGTGAGCAGCGTTGTGCGCTCTTTGATCCCGGCTTCCTTGGCGAGCTGTTCCATGTCGCGTGCGTCGTTCTCGCAGGCGATGAGCTTGCCGTCCCACCCACCGTATTTGGTGCGGTCGACGCCGTTGAGTCCGATGTGGAGGGAAATGCCATGAGCCATGAGGAGGTTCCTTCCATGCGGAACGGGTGCCGCCCGAGAGGGTGCAGAGGTGTCAGGTGTCAGGTGTCAGGTGTCAGGTGTCAGACATCAGGCATCAGCTGGAAGCGCCAGCCAGAGGGATGCTCGCCCTTATGGATCCGGACCGAGCTTAATCGTTTGATTAGGTGCGTAATGGATTTACTGGGCCATTTGGGTGAGGGCGCGTTTTTTGGGGAGCGGACATGCCGGCGTGTCCGCGGCCTCGACGTCGGCGGAATTCACCGGTTGGTCGGTGCCTGTCGACAACTGGGCTGACAGGAACGGAAGTTGGCTGGTGATGGCCGCGTACGGGGATGCCGCGTGGGTGTTCCCCGGGTACCGTCGGGCTGGGCGTGGCAAGCCCGTTCCCGGCGAGAGCAGGAGTGCGCATGCAGTTTGTGAAGCTCGGTTCGACGGGCCTGGATGTGTCCCGGATCTGCGTGGGCTGCATGAGTTTCGGCCTTCCCGACCGTGGGCCCCACGAGTGGACCCTCGACGAGGAGGCCTCGCGGCCGCTGATCCGGCAGGCGCTGGAGGCCGGGATCAACTTCTTCGACACGGCGAACGTCTACTCCGACGGCACCAGCGAGGAGATCGTCGGCCGTGCCCTGGCGGACTTCGCACGCCGTGAGGAGATCGTCCTCGCGACCAAAGTCAACGGCAGCATGCACGAAGGACCCAACGGCCACGGCCTGTCCCGCAAGGCGATCATGACGGAGATCGACAACAGCCTGCGCCGCTTGGGGACCGACTACGTCGACCTGTACCAGATCCACCGCTGGGATCCGACCACCCCCGTCGAGGAGACGATGGAGGCCCTGCATGACGTGGTCAAGGCGGGCAAGGCCCGTTATGTCGGGGCCAGTTCGATGTACGCCTGGCAGTTCTCCAAGGCCCAGTACACCGCCCGGCTGAACGGCTGGACGCGGTTCGTCTCCATGCAGAACCACTACAACCTCCTCTACCGAGAAGAGGAGCGCGAGATGCTGCCGCTGTGCGAGGACCAGGGGGTCGGCGTGCTGCCCTGGAGCCCGTTGGCTCGGGGCCGTCTCACGCGGGATCGCGACGTCACCACCGCCCGCAGCCGGACCGACGAGTTCGGCAAGACCCTGTACCGGCAGGGCGACGACGAGATCGTCGACGCCGTGGCCCGGATCGCCGCCGACCGTGGTGTGCCGCGGGCCCGGGTCGCCCTCGCCTGGCTGCTGCACCAACGCGCGGTGACGGCACCGATCGTCGGCGCCACCAAGCCGGCGCATCTCGACGACGCGGTCGCCGCGCTCGACCTGGAATTGTCCGAGAAGGAGATCGAGCAGTTGGAGCAGCCGTACGTACCCAGGGCCATCAGCGGTCACTGACCGACAGGCTCGGTGATACCGGTGGCCCACGGGCTGCCGGTATCGATATCGCCGAGGACATCAAGCCGTCACGGGCACCGCCACTCACAACGATATGAGGCAGTAGAGCTGTTGGTGCGTCACGCGCGCGTGCCTGCTCAGCTCGGCCAGCCGCTGAAGGAAGTCGGCGAGCAGGTCCGCGTCCCAGCCCGCCGAGTCCTCGGGGCCGGACACCACCGTCATGGCGGTCTGCCCCAGGCGCTCCGGCCGCGCCCCGGCCAGGGCATCACGCAATGTCCCGGTGAGAGTGACCAGGCAACGGTCCTCGGCCTGCGGATCACTGATCAGGCGCGTAAAACGCGGGTCGTCCTCCACCTCCGCCACGGAACGCCCGGTGAGGCCCGCTTCGACCGGCCCGAGGATGAGATCCGGGTCCGCTCCCTTGAGACCCGTCAGGCCGAACTCGTCGTCGACCGCCCCCAGGTCCCCGTGAAGGCGGGCCAGGGCCCCGGCGTCGTCGGCAGCGGCGAAGTAGTCGTAGCGAACTCCCATGCCGGAGATCGTGCCAGGAGCCACTGACAATCGGCCGCACGGGGACAACCGGCCGCCCCAAGGTCCGACGCGCTGACGCCCTTGACTTCACAAGACCCTCGCGCGACATTCCTGACTCTCCATCAGAATCCTTGCGTCCAGGGTTGGTCATGGTCCTGGGCGGCGCACGACCCCACGTTCCCTCGCCACACAGGAGCGACCTGCCATGTCCACAAGTGCGGACCCTGCGAGACGTATCGAATCCCTCTCCGCGGTCGGCCCGTCGCGGCGCCGCGTGCTCGGCGGGACGGGTGCGGGGCTTGCGCTCGCGGCCGGGCTCCCCGGTGTCGGCGGCGCCGCCGACGCGGCCGACCTGCCCCTCCTCGGCACGTACGACGTCGTCGTGATCGGCTCCGGGGCGGCCGGTATGACCGCCGCGCTGACGGCCGCGAAGCAGGGGCTGAGCTGCGTCGTCGTGGAGAAGGCGGCCACCTTCGGGGGCTCGGCGGCGCGGTCCGGCGCGGGCATCTGGATTCCGAACAACCCCGTCATCCTCGCCGCGGGCGTCCCCGACACCCCGGCGAAGGCCGCCGCCTACCTCGCGGCGGTCGTCGGGCCCGACGTCTCCGCCGACCGGCAGCGCGCCTTCCTCGGCCACGGACCCGCCATGATCTCCTTCGTCATGGCGAACAGCCCGCTCCGCTTCCGCTGGATGGAGGGGTACAGCGACTACTACCCCGAGCTCTCCGGCGGGCTGCCGAACGGCCGCTCCATCGAACCCGACCAGCTCGACGGGAACATCCTCGGCGCCGAACTCGCCCACCTGAACCCGTCGTACATGGCCGTCCCGGCCGGCATGGTCGTCTTCAGCGCCGACTACAAGTGGCTCACCCTGTCCGCGGTCAGCGCCAAGGGCCTCGCCGTCGCCGCGGAATGCCTGGCCCGCGGGACCAAGGCGGCCCTCCTCGGCCAGAAGCCCCTCACCATGGGGCAGTCGCTGGCCGCGGGTCTGCGCGCCGGCCTGCTCGCCGCCCAGGTGCCGGTGTGGCTGAACACCCCGCTGACCGATCTGTACCGGGAGAACGGGACGGTCACCGGGGCAGTGGTGGCCAAGGGCGGCTCGGCCGGTCTGGTCAGGGCCCGGCACGGGGTCGTCGTCGGCTCCGGCGGGTTCGAGCACAACGCGGCCATGCGCGACCAGTACCAGCGCCAACCCATCGGCACCGCGTGGACCGTGGGCGCCAAGGAGAACACCGGCGACGGCATCCGGGCCGGCGAGCGGGCTGGCGCCGCGCTCGACCTGATGGACGACGCCTGGTGGGGACCGACGATCCCGCTGCCCGACCAGCCCTACTTCTGTCTTGCCGAACGCACCCTGCCCGGCGGCCTCCTCGTCAACGCCGCCGGAGCGCGGTTCGTCAACGAAGCCGCCCCCTACAGCGACGTCGTCCACACCATGTACGAGCGGAACCCGACCGCCCCGGACATCCCGGCCTGGCTGATCGTCGACCAGAACTACCGCAACCGCTACCTCTTCAAGGACGTCGCGCCGACGCTCGCGTTCCCCGGCTCCTGGTACGACTCCGGCGCCGCGCACAAGGCCTGGACCCTGGACGCCCTCGCCGGGCGGATCGGCATGCCCGCGGCCGCCCTGCGGGCCACCGTCAACCGGTTCAACAGCCTGGCCCTGAGCGGCGACGACACCGACTTCCAGCGCGGCGACAGCACGTACGACCACTACTACACCGACCCCGCGATCGTGCCGAACTCCTGTCTGGCCCCCCTGTGGCTGGCCCCGTACTACGCTTTCAAGATCGTCCCGGGGGATCTCGGCACCAAGGGAGGCCTGCGCACGGACGCACGCGCGCGTGTGCTGCGCGCGGACGGCTCGGTGATCCCCGGCCTGTACGCGGCGGGGAACGCCAGTGCCGCGGTGATGGGGCACAGCTATGCGGGCGCGGGCTCGACGATCGGGCCGGCGATGACCTTCGGGTACATCGCCGCCCTGGACATCGCGGCTGCGGCCGGAAGCTGAGGCAGGGCCGCGTGCCGGGCGCCGGGGAGAGGTGTGCAAAGCCGTAGCAACAGGTTCATATAGGCTGCTCGCTTCGGTTCCATGCCGTCCGTACCGTCCGCCAGCGCCTGGGAGAGTCCCCTGTGACCGTAACGATCGCTCCGTCCGAAGCGGCCGTTCCGCCTGCCGAAGAGACGTCCGCAGACGAGGAGTTCTGGGTCGAGCCACCCGCGTCCGGCGATGTCGCACCGTCGGGTGACGCTGCACCGTCGAGCGAGGTCGCGTCGTCGGGTGACGCGGCTGCGTCGGGTGACGCTGCGCCCATGGAGGGTTCCGCGTCGATGGAGGACTCCGCATCGACGGAGAGCTCCGCATCGAAGGAGGGCTCCGCGGCGACGGAGAACTCCGCCCCTGTCCTCGACGTGCCCGAGCCGGTGGCCCGGGACGCCCGTGAGTTCGGGGTGTACGCGCGGACCGGCGGCTGGGCGTTCGCGTTGAAGGTGGCGCGCAGCGTGCGGCCCGGCGGGCAGTCGGCCGAGGAGACGCCCAAGGTGTCCGCGAAGGAGTTCGCCGCACTGGCGGGCTGCTCGGCGGAGCGGGTCATGCGCTACTACAAGGCCTGGGACAAGGCGGCCGACGACGGGATCGTCCCGCACTTCGAGGTGCTGGTTCCCGGCGCGGACATCGAGCTGCCGGACGCGGACGTGTGGCTGTCGTACTACACCTCGCGCTCCAGCGCCGCCTCGGAGCGCGGGACCGCGATCGCGGCGGCGGCCCAGGCGGAGGGCATCCGGCCGACCAAGGCGCTGGAGGTCGCCGAGAACCCGACCGCGCTGCGGGCCGCGATCCTCGCCGACCCCTCCACCGCCCAGGCGGCCCGCGCCGCGCTGCTCGACCGGCTCAAGGAGGACCCGGCCCTGCAGACGGAGCTGGCGCGCGACATCGCCAGGACCGACGAGCTGAAGAAGGCGGTCGCCACCGAGACCCGGGCCGCCGACCGCATCGGATACGTGCGCCAGATCGTCGAGAACGGTCAGGTCAAGACGCCGGCCGGGCAGACGATCGACGCCCCCGCCGAGCTGCGGGCGGAGGCCGAGCGGCATCTGTCCCTCATCGACGAGCTGGACGACGACGAAGAGGCCGGACAGTGGGCCACGGACGCGTACGACACCGTGAAGGACCTCGTCGCCCAGACGGTCGCCGCCGACCCTGAACTGCGCCTCCAGGAGCGCCGTACGAAGTTCTACAGCAGCCTCCAGAGGGCGACGAGGGTCTTCGAGGAGCTGACCTTCGACGACGTCGACGACCTCGACACGATCTACGAGGACGACATGCTCCAGCGCCTTGAGGAGCTCCAGCAGGCCATCACGATGTGCATCACCACTCTGCGCAAGGCGGCCCCGGCGGCGGAGTCGGCCGAGGCGTGAGCTGACCGAGCGGCGCCCGGAGCCGAGACGGCTGCGGGCGCCGGATGCCGGGCGTGCCGGTGTGCGCGGCCTGCCGCCGTATGCCGGTCGTGCCCGGGCTCGCACCACCTCCACCTCCACCTCCTCAGCCTCTTTCTTCCCCGTCCGTCGCTGCCAGCGCCAGCGCCAGCGCCGTCGCCGGATCCTGGGCCGCCGGGCCCGCGGGCAGCCAGCGGCCACGTTCCTTTCGGTACGGCCACCACCGGCCCTCCGCCCCCAGACGGACCTGCGCCCGCCCGCCGACCACGCTCCAGCGGTTGCCCGACGCCCGCAGACGGGGGCGCTCGTCCTCGTCCCAGGACGACTCCAGGGCGGCACGCGCGCGTGAGAGTGCTTCCGGCTCCGCCGTCCAGTCGTCCTCGAGTACGGCCAGTGCGGCCACGCCCCCGCAGTGCCAGGCGCGTACGGCCGCCGCCAGTCCTTCACCGTCACGGCCCGTACCGTCGGCGAGCCGGGCCGCGACGGTCGTTCCCGGGGCGCCGGCCGCGAGCCGGACCGCGTCCTCGGCGGGCGTCAACTCCTCCTCGGCCACGTGCTGTTCATGCCCCGTCCGCAGGGCCTCGGCGAGCAGTCGGTGCGCCTCGTGCGCGGCGCGTGCGGCCAGGAACCCCAGCGCGTCCGGATCGACGCCGGGCGCCGGGGGCACCTCGGTGTCCAGGGAAGGCGGCAGCCCCGGCTCCGCGGGCAGTTCCGGAGGCCCGGGCAGCGGAGGAAGAAGGAATCCGGTCGCGTACGTCTCGGCGGCGTCCACGCCCTCCAGGGGCCTGTCCGGGGCCGACGGCTCCTGAGGGGAGACGGCGCTGCGGGCCTGGAGAGCGTGGAGCAACTCGCTCTCGCCGCGCCCCCGTATCAGCAGCAGCACAAACGGATCCTGGTCCAGCAGGCGCGCCATCTGGTAGCAGAGCGCGGCGGTGTGCCCGCAGTGGTCCCAGGCGTCGCAGTCGCATGTGGCCTCCAGATCGCCGAGGCCCGGCAGGAGTTCGACTCCGGCGGCCGCCGCGTCCTCGACCAGATGCGGCGGCATCTCACGGTCGAGCAGCGCCGCGATGTGCCCGGCCCGTTCGACGGTCATGTCCAGGAAGCGGTCCCACTGCTCCTCGGACAGCTCCTGGAGTAGTACGTCGGCGCGGTGCGCGGTGTGGTCGTGGTCCTGGACGACGGCCGTGACGCCTCCGGGGCGCACCGACACGGCTCCCACGGCGCCCGCGCGCGCGAGCCGACGGCCCGTCCTCACCTGCTCCGAGTCCAGCGCGGCGTCCTCCAGGGCCCTCAACCAGGCCTGGCCCCACCAGGTCCGGGCGAAACCCCGCCCGTGTGCGGGCGGCAACGGCGCGAACGTACGTTCCTCGTCCCGGTCCTTCATCGTGCGCCCCCTCGCAGTTCCACCAGGTCGGCCAGTTGGGCATCGGTCAGCTCCGTCAGCGCGGACTCCCCGGAACCGAGCACGGCATCGGCCAACTCCCGCTTGCGCAGCAGCATGTCGGCGATGCGGTCCTCGATGGTGCCCTCCGCGATCAGCCGGTGCACCTGCACCGGCCGGGTCTGGCCGATGCGGTAGGCGCGGTCGGTGGCCTGCGCCTCGACGGCCGGGTTCCACCAGCGGTCGTAGTGCACGACGTGTTCCGCCCGGGTCAGGTTCAGTCCCGTTCCGGCGGCCTTCAACGACAGCAGGAAGACGGGCACTTCGCCCTCCTGGAAGCGGTGCACCATCGCCTCCCGCTCGTGGACGGGCGTGCCGCCGTGCAGGAACTGCGACGGCACTCCGCGCGCCGCCAGGTGCCGTTCGAGCAGGCGGGCCATCCGCACGTACTGCGTGAAGACCAGGACACCCGCCCCCTCGGAGAGGATGGTGTCGAGCAACTCGTCCAGCAGTTCCAGCTTTCCGGAGCGGCCCGCGATGTTCGGCCGCTCCTCCTTGAGGAACTGCGCCGGGTGGTTGCAGATCTGCTTCAGCCCGGTCAGCAGCTTCACGATCAGGCCGCGCCGCGCCATGCTGTCGGCGCCGGAGATCTCCGCGAGTGTCTCGCGCACCACCGCCTCGTAGAGACCCGCCTGCTCCTTGGTGAGTGACACGGTGCGGTCGGTCTCGGTCTTCGGCGGCAGTTCCGGCGCGATACCCGGATCCGACTTGCGGCGCCGCAGCAGGAACGGCCCCAGGAGCCGGGCGAGCCGCTCCGCCGCCGCGGGGTCCCGGCCGCCCTCGACTGCCTGCGCGTACCGCGTGCGGAAGCTGCCGAGCGTGCCGAGCAGGCCGGGTGTCGTCCAGTCGAGGATCGCCCACAGTTCGGAGAGGTTGTTCTCCACCGGAGTGCCGGTGAGCGCCACGCGCGCGTGTGCGCCGATCGTGCGCAGCGCCCGGGCCGTGGCCGAGTAGGGGTTCTTCACGTGCTGTGCCTCGTCCGCGACGACCATGCCCCACCGCGCCTCGGCGAGCCGCTCCGCATCGAGGCGCATCGTGCCGTACGTGGTGAGTACGAACCCGCCGTCCGCCACCCCGTCCAGGCTGCGCGCGGAGCCGTGGAAGCGGCGCACCGGCGTGCCGGGCGCGAACCGCTCGATCTCCCGCTGCCAGTTGCCCATCAGGGAGGTCGGGCAGACGACGAGCGTCGGGCCGGCCGCCGAATCGTCGGACTGCCGGTGCAGATGGAGGGCGATCAGGGTGATCGTCTTGCCCAGGCCCATGTCGTCGGCGAGACACCCGCCCAGCCCCAGTGAGGTCATCCGGGCCAGCCAGCCGAGGCCGCGCAGCTGATAGTCCCGCAGCGTCGCGGCGAGCGCGGCGGGCTGCGCGACCGGCGCCTGCCCCTCCGGGGCCGCAAGCCGCTCCCGCAGGGCCGCGAGCCATCCCGTGGCCCGGACGTCGACCCGGCGGCCGTCGACCTCCGTGGAGCCCGTCAGAACGGCGCTGAGCGCGTCGATGGGTGTGACCTTGCGGTCCTGCTGCGCGCGGGCGCGACGCACCTCCCGCGGGTCGACCAGGACCCACTGGTCGCGTAGCCGCACGAGGGGGCGGTTCGCCTCGGCGAGCGTGTCCAGCTCCGCCCGCGTGAGCTGCTGGTCGCCCAGCGCGAACCACCAGCTGAAGGCGAGCAGCGCGTCGGCGGACAGGAACGACGGCACGTCCGACGCGGCTCGGTCCTTCCCCTGCCCGCCGTCCGGCGGGCCGATGACCGCCCGGGCTGTCAGCGGGCGCGCGAGTTCCTTGGGCCAGTGCACGTCGACACCGGCCGCGGCCAGCATCCGGGAGCCCTCACCGAGGAGTTCGGCCGCCTCGTCGTCCGCGAGGTCGACCGTGTCCGGTACGGCGGCCGAGAGCAGCGGGGCGAGCGGCGCCCAGGCCCGGGCCGCACGGTGCAGCGCGAGCAGGACGTCCATCCGCGCGCGCGGCCCGAAGGCCCGCGCCCCGGCCCACACGGCGGAGGCGTCCGCAACGAGCGCGGGGTCGCTCACACTGTGCACTTGCAGTACGGCGCGCAAGGCGGGGTGCACCGCCGCCGATCCGGTCGACGCCGTCTCCTCCGGGCCCGGGGACGACCTCTCCTGCGGCCTGGCCGATGCTTCCGCTCGCGACGCGGCCGAGCCCGCCTCCCCGGGTGCGATCGACGCGAGCCCCGGTACCTCGACGCGCAGGGAGATCCGTACGCCGGCGTCGTGCCCGGCGGCGACGTCCGCGGCCCAGGCCCGCTGTTCGGGCACCTGCTGCGGCTCTCGCGCCGCGAAGGCCGGGCCGCCCGCCGCCAGCGGCGCGGCGGGGGAGCGGGGCAGGGTGTCGGCGACCGCGTCGAGGAAGGCGCGCAGCAGCGGCTCGGGGCCGGGCAGCCGCAGCGGCTCGGTGTCGGCCCACGGCACGGCGTGCGCCTCGGGCGGCATCGCGGCGGCCAGGTCACGGATGCGGTCCAGGTCCTCGGCGCGCAGCGGACCCGCCCGCCACGCATCGTGGTCGCCGGCGGTCAGGCCGGGCAGCAGCAGCCCCCGCGCCACGAGTTGCAGCGCGAGCACTCCGGCGGTGCCCCAGAACGCGGTCGCCCGGTGGGTGTGCGCGGCAGCACGCGCGCGCGTGAGGACCGGCAGAGCGGCACGCACCGACAGCAGCACGGCCGGTACGGCGACCCGTTCGACACCCTCGTCGCCGGGCAGAACGACGGTCAGCTCTTCGACCGAGCCGCCCGCGACGGCGGGCGGTGCGTCGCCGTCGGGCCGCCAGAAGGCGACGCGACCGGTGCGGGCCGGTTCGGCGGGCATGAACACGGCACAGCAGCGGGCCACTTCGGTGATCTCGGCGGGGGTCGCCGCGGGCATCCTCTGCACAGCGATAGCGCATTCCTCAAATTTGACTACTGAGTCAGGGTGGTCGAGAGTACAGCACTCCACAGGCGCGGCGTGGGCACCGGTGCGGTGAAGGCAGTCACTTGGCGTTGGGGGCGGAGGGGGGTGGAGTCAACCCCCCTGAAGGGCCGGGGGAGATCCCGGTACGCACACGGGTGGTGGCGCCATGGTCGCCGGCGGCCGCTTGTCCCTACGTTTCATCAGGTCAGCTCGTTGTCCGAGAGACCGGAGTCCCACCATGCCCCACATCGCAGCAGTCGCCACGGAGCCACCTCCGGGCACACTCTCCGGACAGCACGCGGGCAGTGAATTCGCGCCCCTGTTGCGCACCGTGAAGGGGCAGGGCCTGCTGGAGCGGCGACACGGCTGGTACGCGCGCGAGATCGCCCTGAACGCCCTGGCCCTGGCGTCGGTCGTGACGGGCGTCCTGCTGATGGGTACCTCCTGGTGGGTGCTGCTCCTCGCCCCGGTGCTCGCCGTGCTCTCCACGCGCACCGCGTTCATAGGTCACGACGCCGGTCACTCCCAGATCACCGGCGACAAGTCCGTCAGCCGCCTCATCGGACTGATCCACGGCAACCTTCTCCTCGGCATGAGCTATGCGTGGTGGAACGACAAGCACAACCGTCACCACGCCAACCCCAACCACATCGACAAGGACCCCGACGTCGCCGCCGACGTCCTGGTCTTCACCAGTGAGCAGGCGAGGGAACGGGTGGGCTTCCGACGCTGGCTCACCCGCAACCAGGCCTGGCTGTTCTTCCCGCTCACCCTCCTCGAAGGCATTGCCCTCAAGGTGTCCGGCTTCCAGGACCTGCGCCGTCAGCCGCCGCGCGAACGGACGGTGGAGGCCCTGCTCCTGGTCTCGCACGTCATCGGCTACGCCTGCCTGCTGCTCGTCTCCATGTCCCCCGGCAAGGCCCTCGCCTTCGCCGCCGTCCATCAGGCACTCTTCGGTCTCCACCTGGGCCTGTCCTTCGCACCCAACCACAAGGGCATGGAAATGCCCGACCCCGACGCCACACGCTTGGGCCACCTGCGCCGACAGGTCCTCACCTCGCGCAACGTCCGGGGCGGTCCGCTGACCGACTGGTTCCTCGGCGGACTCAACTACCAGATCGAGCACCATCTGTTCCCGAGCATGCCCCGCCCCCACTTGCGCCTCGCCCAGCCCCTGGTACGCGCCCACTGCCGCGAAACGGGTATCTCCTACGTGGAGGCCGGGCTCGTCGACTCCTACCGGCAGGCCCTGCGCCACATGCGCGAGGTGGGCGAGCCTCTGCGGAGCCAGTACCCATGAGGCCTTCGAGAGCCGGAGGCCGAGGTTTCTCAGGGTTGTATCAGGGTCGCGAGCTGGAACCGCGCGCAGCATGCACCCGTTCTCAGGACAGAGAGCGGCAGTGGCCGCGAAGGAGGCGACATACATGTCGAAGAACGCGAAGATCGCCACCGGCGGTGTGGTGGTCGGGCTCATCCTGTGGATCTGGCTTCCCTGGTGGGCCGCCCTCCTGATCATCCTGGGAGTGCCGGCCGCCGCGTATCTGGCACTGGACCCCGCACAGCGGCGCAGGCTGCGCCGTGTCACGCGCAAGGAACTCGGCCGCTGAGCACTCGTCCGCCCGGTGCGTAGCCCGTCGGCGCACGGGCGCCGACCGTATCGCCGCCCGCGGGCCTGCCGGCAGCCCGTCCTGCGGGCGGCGCCTTGCGACGCGTGCCGACCCGTCCACCCGGATCAGGCCGGGCGGACCGCCATCTTGTCGAGTGCCTCCAGAAGGCCGGGCAGCTCGGGACCACGGCCCACCGGAAGGACCTCTCCGGGCTCCTCGTCGAGCAGGACGAACGCGATGTCGTCCGTCCGGGCCACGATGGACCAGCCGGGCCCGTCCGCACGCAGGGTGCGGGCGTCGCCGGGCGCGAAGGAGGACCGGACACGGCCCAGCGGCGGCGGAGTGTCCACGTACGAGCGCGCCTCCGCGAGGACACGGCGGATGCCGCGACGCGGCGTGTTCCGGCTGTCGACGTTGTCGTCGCCGGCGTCGTTCTCGTTGTTGCCGTCACCGTCGTCGGCTTTCACGGGTTCCTCGGCCGACGCTTCGCCGTTCCGGTTCGTGAAGTAGTCGTCGCCGATCTGCCCCCGCCAGGTCGCCCACTGGAGCGCGATCTCGTCCGCACCCAGGCGCCGCTGCGCGGAACCCCAGGTCTCGCAGTCCGGCGGACGCAGCGGCTCGAGATCCGTGACCTCGGGCGAGGGATCATGCGGAGCCGGCACACCGGGGGCCGCGACGGCGACCGCCAGGGGCCAGCCGGGCAGCGCGGCGACGACCGTGTGCTCCTCGGGCGACAGGTCGTACTCCATGCCGCAGTCCCATGACGCGATGGCCACGGCCACCAGCGACACATCGTCGATGACGACGGTCCACCGCGCGCCATCTCCGTCCTGGCCGAGCACGAGGCCGTACCCGTCGGCGAGCGGCGCCAGACCGAGCGCCGCGCAGGCTTCCGGATAGTCGTCACCCAACACGCTGGGAAACTTCGCGGGCGTCAACAGCACCGCCGTCAGCACATACAGCGCGTCGTCCTGGGCGGCGACGGTCTCTTCGTCCGTCCCGGCCATTCCACCCTCCCCATCGCTTGGTCCGTCGGCGCACCCTAATGCGACCCGAAGCCGGTTGTCACGACTGCGAAGCACACCTGGAGCTGCAGATATCCGGCCGGACAGGGGTGAATATCCGGCCGGACGGGGGCGAATCGGCCATTACGTCCACGGTGTCAGGCCATGGGCAGCCCGAGGAGGGTCCGCGCCACGGTCCGCGACGACTCGTCGCGTTCCCGCGCGAGCGCGATGACGGCCCGGCACGCCAGCTCGCTCACCCCGAACGACAGCGCCTCGGGCGACACCCAGGTCGCGGCCTCGTCCATCCGCTCCTGGTCGTCCTCGGCGCACGCGGCCACATAGGCGGCGGCCGCTTCGAACAGGTTGTGGTTCTGCTTGCCCCCGCGCGGGGCCGCCTCCACACGCATGGAGTTGCGAAACCTGCTGAAGGACGTGCGGAGTCTGCCGAACATCTGTGCCGCCTTCCCCCTGTGCGACTGACGTCGCCCCTCACCCATCTGACGCTGTTCACCGTAAAGTTGGAGCTTCGTCGGTAGAAGGGGGACGGCACGGTGAAGCGCTTCGAGCGGCTCGAACAGATCCGTCGGATGGACCCGGAGAAGGACGCGCTGAAGATCTACCGGCTGACCGCGGCCTACGAGTTCCCATGGGACTTCACCCGGGCTCTGGAGCTGGCGCTGTACCGCACGTACGCCGTCCCGAGCATCGGGCGGCTGCTCGCCGAGACGGCCGAACTCACGGACCGCACACAGAAGCGCTACGACGACACCGCGCTGCTTCTCGACGCCGTCGTCGAGCACGGCTTCGACGGTGCGGAAGGGCGCAGCGCGATCCGCCGGATCAACCAGATGCACCGCAGCTACGACATCAGCAACGACGACATGCGGTACGTGCTGTCCACGTTCGTGGTGATGCCCAGACGGTGGGTCGACGCCTACGCCTGGCGCAGGCTCTCCCGGCACGAGGTCGTCGCCACCACCGTGTACTACCGCACTCTGGGGCGGCACATGGGCATCAAGGACATCCCAGGGACCTACGAGGAGTTCGAGGACTGTCTCGACACCTACGAAGAGGCCCATTTCGCCTGGGACGCGGATGCGCGCCGGGTCGCCGACGCGACGCTGGGCCTGATGACCTCCTGGTATCCCGGCCCTCTCGCGCCGCTGTTGCGCACCTCCACGTTCGCCCTGCTCGACGAACCGCTCCTGCGGGCCTTCCGGTACGAGCCGCCGGGCGCCGCCACCCGTGCGTTGGTGCGCCGCGCGGTGCGGGCACGGGGCCGGATGGTGCGTCTGCTGCCGCCGCGCCGGGCGCCGCACTTCGCGCGGCGCAACTGGGAGGTCAAGGGCTATCCGAACGGCTACCGCGTCGGCGAGCTCGGCACCACTCCGGTGCCGGGGGTGAGGGGCTGTCCGGTCCGGCACTCGGGGACGTCAGCCACCGCTCCCGTCGAGTGAGCCGATCGTGGTCCGCAGCCAGTCCAGCTCGGCCCGGCTCGTGGCCCGCGCGATGGTGAGAATGCCGCGCCGGAAGGGGTCGTCGAGTTCCTCCGCGCGCAGCGGCCGGTCGCCCTCGTAGAAGAAGCTCGCGGGTTCCTCCAGGAAGGCCAGTCGGCGCCGCAGGACGGCGGCCTGAGCCGTGGGGTCGGCCAGGTGCCTGAGGAAGGCGAGCACCGTGAACCAGCGGTTCTCGTCGGTGATGTCGCGCTGAACCGGTTCCGCCAGCCGCCGGCGCAGCTCGCGCCTGCCGTCCTCGGTGAGTGTGAGGACGTGACGCGGGGCCGCCACGGAGCCCGGCTCCGTCGCCCGCTTCAGCAGACCGGCCGTCTCCAGCCGCTTGATCGCGGGATACAGCGTGCTCTCGGCGATGGGTCGCACGTGCCCCGTCAGGGCCGTGATGCGTTTGCGCAGCTCGTAGCCGTGCAGCGGCGCGTCGTACAGAAATCCGAGGATGGCCAACTCCAGCATGCTGCGCATTCTGCCTCACTCTCGCTGTACATCGCTCCCTCCCTACATCACTTTTTCTCTACATCGGTCTATCTATACATCGGAACCGATGTACTCTCTTGAAGGCGACGGAATCGATGGCGGAAGCAAGGAGAGGGCGATGAAGCAGGCTGAGTTCGACGGCAGGGGAAGCATGATCCGGTGGACGGAGACGCCGGGCTTCGAACCGGCACGCGTGTACGTGCACGGGCTGGGCTCGGCCTCGACGGTGTACCACGCGCACATCGCGGCGCGGCCCGAAATGGCCGGCCGCCGCACGCTGTTCGTGGATCTCCCGGGACACGGCATCAGCGACCGGCCCGCGGACTACGGCTACACCCTGGAGGACCACGCGGACGCGCTCTCCGCCGCGCTGGACGAGGCCGGGGTGAGCGGGGCGGAGATCGTCGCCCACAGCATGGGCGGGGCGGTCGCCATCGTGCTGGCCCACCGGCGACCCGGTCTCGTCTCGCGACTGGTGCTGTCCGAGGCCAACCTCGATCCGTACCCTCCCGTCAAGGCCGGCAGCAGTGGCATCGCCTCGTACGAGGAGGCCGACTACGTCGACAACGGTGGCCACGCGCGCGTGCTGGACAAGATCGGGCCCACCTGGGCGGCGACGATGCGACTCGCCGACCCGCGCGCCCTCCATCGCACCGCGGTGAACCTCGCACGCGGCACGACCCCCACGATGCGCCGCCTCCTGGAAGGAATGACCGCGGACCGCGTCTATCTCCAGGGCGAACTGAGCGGTGAAGTCGAGGGCAGGCGGGACCTGGAGGCGGCGGGTGTACGTGTGGTGACCGTGCCCGGCGCCGGCCACAACGTCATGTTCGACAACCCGGACGCCTTTGCCGCAGAGGTCGTCGGCGTGCCCTGATGTGTCACCTCACGCGTACGGCTGTGTCACTTCACGCGTACGGCCAGCGCCAGGAACCGGGCGTCCTCGTCGACGTACGACGTCATACGCCAGCCGGAACCGGCAAGCAGCGGGCCGAGGTTGGCCTCCGCGCGAAGATCGTCCGGGGTGATCTGCCGCCCCTGGCGCGCCGCGAGCGCCGCCCGGCCGATCGGGTGGAAGAGCGCGAGAGTGCCGCCGGCTCGCACCACTCGCGCCAACTCCCTCAGGTTCTCCGCCGGTTCGGGGAGATGGGCGATGAGACCGGCCGCGAACACGGCGTCGAGTGATTCCGTGCCCAGAGGCAGCCTGGTCACGTCGGCGAGCAGGAGGTGCCCGTCGCGTCCCCTGCCGGCCCGTGCGGCGGCCGCCAGCATGGCCGGGGTCAGATCGACGCCGACGACCACACCGGAGGACCCGACGGCGGCACGCAGCGACGGCAGGGCGCGTCCCGTCCCGCAGCCCGCGTCGAGCACGCGGTCGCCCTCGCGCAGCCCCAGCTCGGCGACCGCGGCCGCGTGCGCGGGCCCGTCGTCGGGGAACCGGCTGTCCCAGTCGGCGGCCCGCGCCTCGAAGAACTCCTGGACGTGTGTGTGGTCGTCGCTCATGCACCGCATGATCCCTCACCGGCACGGAGTACGAAGCTGTGCGCACGTTCGAACGTGAGGCGGTCGCTCCTGTACCTCTCTGTGTCATATTTCAACACCTTTCGAAATGCGCCCCCCTTGTGCGCCCTTGTGCGGACTAGCGTCCCTGGGCCATGGGACACCTGGACCACGCCGCCTTCGGCTGGCTGACCCCCGTGCTGTCGTATGTGATGGCCTGCATCGGCGCAGCCCTCGGGCTGCGCTGCACCGTCCGCGCGCTCGGCGCCACCGGGCGATCGCGCCGGAACTGGCTGATCACCGCGGCCTCCGCGATCGGCACCGGCATCTGGACCATGCACTTCGTGGCCATGCTCGGCTTCAGCGTCAGCGGCACCGAGATCCGCTACAACGTGCCACTGACCATTCTCAGCCTGCTGGTCGCCATGGTCGTCGTCGGCACCGGGGTCTTCGCCGTCGGCTACGGCCGGGACCGCGCCCGGGCGCTCTTCCTCGGGGGCCTCACCACCGGTCTCGGCGTCGCCAGCATGCACTACCTGGGCATGGCGGCGCTGCGGCTGCACGGCGTCGTGCACTACGACCCGGTGCTCGTCGGACTCTCCGTCCTGATCGCCGTGGTCGCGGCGACCGCGGCCCTGTGGGCGGCCCTCAACATCCAGTCGCCGATCGCCGTCGCCGTCGCCTCCCTCGTCATGGGCGTGGCGGTGAGCAGCATGCACTACACCGGAATGATCGCGGTCCGCGTGCGCGTCAGCCCTGCCGGGGAGGTCCTGCCCGGGGCCACGGCGATGCAGTTCATCTTCCCCCTCGCCGTCGGCCTCGGGTCCTACCTCTTCCTGACATCGGCGTTCGTCGCGCTGTCGCCGACCGCCGGAGAGCGCGAGGCATCCGCGTCGGCCCAGCAGCCGGTGGAGAGCGTCGCCCGCTAGCGGCGGCCCGGGACCGGCGAGGACCCGGGCGGCGCGCCCCGAACCACTCCGAGCGAGGAGGCCATGCGTACATCCCGTAGGACCCCATCAGCCGGCGCCGAGCCGCCGTCCCGGCCCCCGGTGCGCGGCCGGCGCGCCCACGCGGGCCAGCCCGCCGACGAGGACACCGGGACCGACGAGACCGTCACCGCCGCATCGGCCGACTCACCCGTGGGCGCGGGACGGTGGGGCGTGCGTCCCCGGACCGTCCGGGCCAAGATCGTCTGCCTGTTGATGGTGCCCGTCGTCTCGCTGCTCGCCCTCTGGGCGTACGCCACTGTCAGCACGGCCCAGGACGTGGCACGGCTGCGCCAGGTCCAGCAGGTCGACACGACAGTGCGAGCGCCGGTCGCCGCCGCCGTGGCCGCGCTCCAGGCCGAGCGCGCGGCCGCCGTACGCCACGTGATTGATCCCTCCGCAGAACCGGACAGCGGCTTCCGGACGCTCGCGGCACGCACCGACCGGGCGGTGGACAAGCTGCGGCTCGGCGGACACCACACCGTCGCCGACGGCGCCGACCTCCCCGCCCAAGTGCCCGGGCGCCTGGAGACCTTCGTCAGCGGAGCCGAGCAACTGCGCTCCCTGCGCGGCGCGGTGCTCGAACGCCGGGCCCGCTGGGACGAGACCTTCGGGCAGTACACCAGGACGATCGCGGCGGCCTTCGGCGTCGGCGGCGCGCTCACCGGCATCCAGGACGCCGATCTCGGCTCCGACGCGCGCGTACTGCTCGAATTCTCCCGTGCGGGCGAGGCGCTGGCCCAGGAGGACGCGGTGCTGTCCAGCGCGCGGCTCGCGGGCACCCTCGACGGCGAACGGCTGCGGCTGTTCACCGGCGCCGTGGACACTCGGCGTACCCTGACCGACTCCGCGGTCGCGGACCTGAGCGAACGCGAACGAGCCGCCTGGCAAGGCGTCGCGACGGGGCGCGCGTACGCCGACGTACGCACCGCCGAGGACAAGGTGCTCGCCAACCGTCCCGGAGCCAGGCGGATCGCCGCCGCCCCGCAAGCCACCTGGGACCCGGCCCACGCGCGCGTGCAGGAGGGCATGCGGACCATCGAGGCGGACGCGGGACGCGGCGTCGCGGACCGGGCCGACCCCCTCACCCGCGGCCTGCTCACGCCGGCCGGCGCCGCTGTCCTCTTCGGACTCGCCGCCGTGGCCGCTTCACTGGTCATCTCCGTCCGTATCGGTCGCGGCCTCGTCATCGAGCTGATCAGCCTCCGCAACAGCGCCCTGGAGATCGCCCGCCGCAAACTTCCGCAGGCCATGCGCAAGTTGCGGGCCGGAGAAGAGATCGACGTTCGCGCCGAAGCCCCGCCGGGGCCGCCCGCCGAGGACGAGACCGGACAGGTCGCCGAAGCCCTGAGCACCGTGCACCGCGCCGCGCTGCGCGCCGCCGTCGAACGCGCGGAACTCGCCAGCGGCATCTCCGGAGTCTTCGTCAACCTCGCCCGCCGCAGTCAGATCCTGGTGCACCGGCAGCTCAGCCTGCTGGACAGCATGGAACGCAGGTCGGAGGACCCCAACGAGCTGAGCGACCTCTTCCGGCTCGACCACCTGACCACCCGCATGCGGCGCCACGCGGAGAGCCTGATCATCCTCTCCGGGGCCGCACCCGGCCGGGCCTGGCGCATGCCCGTCTCGCTGACGAACGTGGTCCGCGCGGCCGTGTCCGAAGTCGAGGACTACGCGCGCGTGGAGGTACGACAACTTCCCGAGGCCTCCGTCGTCGGAGCCGCGGTCGCCGACCTCACCCACCTCATGGCCGAGATCGTCGAGAACGCCGCCCAGTTCTCGCCGCCCCACACACGCGTGCGCGTCACCGGCGAACCCGTCGGCAACGGATACGCCGTCGAGGTCGAGGACCGGGGACTGGGCATGGGCAAGGAGACACTCGCCGAGGCCAACCGCCGTATCGAACAGTCCGAGGCCCTCGACCTCTTCGACAGTGACCGGCTCGGCCTCTTCGTGGTCAGCAGGCTCGCCGCCCGGCACGGCATCAAGGTGCACCTGCGGACCTCGCCCTACGGCGGGACCACCGCCGTCGTGCTGCTGCCCACCGCACTGCTGCACAGCGGCACGGCGGAGCGTGTCCCCCGTGCGGCCGACACCGGGCGGGACGCGGAACCCGCGTACGCGCGCGTGGCCGCCGCCTCGCACCAGTCCGTCCAGCAGGCGGTCGGGCGACCCGCACTGGTGCCCCCCGTGCACGCCGCCGTGGAAGCAGCCCCGGACACCACGCCCGAGAATCCGCCGCCCGGCGTCGCCACCCTACGGCTGCACCGCCCCCCGGACGCGGAGGGCCCGGAGGCCGGGGAACAGGACGACCCCGAAGGCTCGGACGACCTTCCGCGACGGGTACGGCAGGCGAGTCTCGCACCCCAGTTGCGCCGACAGCGCCCCGAGGAACCGGCGCCACACACCCACGGGGTCCGGGACGACGAGGAGCGCACCCCCGAACTCGTACGGGACCGCATGGCGGCCTACCGGGACGGCTGGGCGCGCGGCGGCGGCCGCTCACCCGGCCGTGCGGCCGGCCCCGCCGGTGACAGCAGCGAAGGAGACCCCGCATGATCCAGGACCCGGGCATGAAGGCCGACCAGCGGCCCGGCGAACTCGACTGGCTGCTGGACGACTTGGTCCTGCGGGTGGCAGAGGTACGGCACGCGGTGGTGCTGTCGAACGACGGCCTCGCGGTCGGCGCCTCCGCGGACCTCAGGCGCGAGGACGCGGAGCACCTCGCGGCCGTCGCCTCCGGTTTTCACAGTCTGGCCAAGGGCACCGGCCGTCACTTCGGCGCCGGCGGAGTGCGTCAGACCATGGTGGAGATGGACGACGGCTTCCTGTTCGTGGCGGCCGCGGGCGACGGCTCCTGCCTCGCCCTCCTCACCGCCGTCACGGCCGACATCGGCCTGGTGGCGTACGAGATGGCGCGGCTGGTGAAGCGCGTCGGCGAGCACCTGTACACACCGGCGCGGATCGCCGCGCGGCCGCCCACCGCCGGATGACGACCGAAGGCGGCCGCAGATGACCGAGGACAGGCCAGGCTCCGCGCTGCAAGCGGGCAGCCAGTGGTACGACAACGAGGCCGGACCACTCGTGCGCCCCTACGCCATGACGGGCGGCCGCACCAAACCCGGCCCCACCGGGGTGCGCTTCGACCTCATCGCGCTCGTCACCCTCGACACGGCCGCGCCCCGCGTCGACGACGACACGTCACTGGGCCCGGAGCACCGCGCCCTCATCGACCTGTGCCGCGTCGAGACACAGTCCGTCGCCGAACTCGCCGCGGGCGCCGACCTGCCCGTGGGAGTCGTCAGGGTCCTCCTCGGCGACCTGTTGGAGCTGGGCTGTGTCACCGTCAGCCGCCCGGTGCCGCCCGCACAACTGCCCGACGAGCGGATCCTGCGCGAAGTCATCGCAGGCCTGAGGGCGCTGTAGACGATGGACAAACTCCCGAGAGAAGTGAGCGATGGTCTCCGAGAACTCCGACGCCACGAATGTCGAGACGACCGCCCTGGCGTTGAAGATACTGGTCGCCGGCGGATTCGGCGTGGGCAAGACCACCATGGTGGGCGCGGTCAGTGAGATCAGGCCGCTGCGGACCGAGGAACTGCTGAGCGAGGCGGGGCAGTCGGTGGACGACACCGACGGAGTGGACCAGAAGGTCACCACGACTGTCGCCATGGACTTCGGCCGCATCACCATCAGATCCGGCCTCTCCCTGTACCTCTTCGGCACCCCGGGCCAGGACCGGTTCTGGTTCCTCTGGGACGAGCTGTCGCAGGGCGCCCTCGGCGCGGTCGTCCTCGCGGACACCAGACGGCTCGAGGACTGCTTTCCGGCAGTGGACTACTTCGAGCACCGGCACATCCCGTTCGTGGTGGCCGTCAACTGCTTCGCGGGCGCCCGCACCTACGGTGCCCACGACGTGTCGCGTGCCCTCGACCTCGACCAGGGCACGCCCGTGGTGCTCTGTGACGCCCGCGACCGCGACTCGGGCAAGGAGGTGCTGATCCGGCTCGTCGAGTACGCCGGGCGGATGCACACCGCCCGGCTGCTGGACTCAGTGGGCTGACGAGCCGGATCCGTTTGCGCTAGTCGGCGACCGCCGAGTACGCCAGCACCTTGTCGATCCGCAGGCGGACGAGGAGTTCCCCCGGCACGCCGTTGCGACTGCCGAACTCCTCGGCCCGCTCCTCGCCCATGTAGCGGGCGCCGAGTCGCGTGGCCCAGAGGCGCACCTCGTCGAGGTCCTCCGACAGCTCGGCCTGCCCCTGGAACACGACGAAGGCGAACGGCGGCCGGTCCTCGTCGACACACAGGGCGGCCCGGCCGTCCCGGGCGAGATTCCGGCCCTTGACGCTGTCCCGCGCCGTGTTGAACACCAGGTCGTCCCCGTCCAGCAGAAACCAGATCGGTGCCACATGCGGCCTGCCGTCGGCGCGCACCGTGGACAGTTTCCCGGTACGGGTGCCGTGCGAGACGAACGCCCGCCATTCCTCTTCGGTCATCTTCTGTGCCATGCCGCCCATCCTCCTTGCCCGCACGGTGGAGGTGGGGAAGGCTGGCTGATCGGATCCTCCGGCCAGGGGGAGCGACAACACGGGGAGCTAGGACTATGGCGCAGAACACGGGGCTCGGCTGGCTGCTGGACGACTTGACCGAGCGCGTCGAACATGTGCGACACGCGCTGGTGCTGTCCAACGACGGACTGGTGACCGGGGCGAGCACGGGCCTGCGACGCGAGGACGCCGAGCATCTCGCGGCCATCTCGTCGGGACTGCACAGCCTGGCCAAGGGCTCGGGCCGGCACTTCGGTGCCGGGCGCGTGCGCCAGACCATGATCGAGTTCGACGACGCGGTCCTCTTCGTCACCGCGGCGGGCGAAGGCAGCTGTCTCAGCGTGCTGAGCGCGGCCGAGGCGGACATCGGGCAGGTCGCCTACGAGATGACTCTGCTCGTGAACCGTGTCGGCGAGCACCTCGGCGTGGACGCACGCCAGCCGGAGAAGAAAACGCCGACCGTAGATCTCTGACCTGCGAAAACGGTGACGCCGGTGGAGTTATCCACAGGCCGGAACGGAGATCCGGCGATCCGGCTACGGTTTTCCGAAGCGAGCGCAGACCGGCGCGAGCAACCGGCTCCACGGGGGAGAACCGCCATGTCCGGAGACACGATCACGCAATCCACCACGTCACAGACCGCCACGTCACAGACCATGCCGTCACAGACCGCCACGTCACAGGCCGTGCCGTCACAGACCGCGCCGTCACGGACCATCAGGTCGAAGACCGCCATGTCGACTCCCGTCGCACTCACCCGAGCCGCGCGGGAACTGGGGCTCAGGCGAGGCGAGTTCGAGCTGGCCGTACAGCTCGGGTACGTCCGTACGGTCCCGGACGACAAGGGAGGAGGACCGCGCGTCGCCCGAGCGGAGATCGACCGGGTGCGAGACGAAGACGGCTTCCCCGAAGCACTGCGGGAGCGCGTCACGGTCTTGGGCACCCGGGACGGCGCGGCGCTCATGGGAGTGACGCCCGCCAGGTTCACCCGCTTCGCGCGTCTGGGACTGGTGGTCCCGGTGAAGTTCTACCTCAACCGCTACAGGGCCGTGGTCTGGCTGTATCTGGCCGAAGAGCTACGGCAGTTCGCCGCCGGAAAGGAGAACACCCGACTGCTGAGCGGCCGTACTCCGGAAGGGTTGCGCGATCAACTCGACGCGGGCCTGGATCTGCGGCCCCGCAACTGGCGCGGGCGACACCTGGGATTCCAGCTGCGGCAGACCGAGGATCCGTGGGAGAAGGCCGCCGTCGTGGCATCGCTGCTCGACCCCGCCCAAGTCGCGGAGATCGTCCAGGACCCTTACGAGCGTGCCCTGCTGAACCGGCTCAGGCCCGCGCGGTCCGCCCACGACACCCACGACTCCCCGGCAGCCGTGCTCACCGCGAGGATCATGACGGCGGACGCCCCCGACGAGATCGGCTGGCTGCGGGCCGACCTGAGCCAGTCGCTCGCCGAAGCCCGGGAGCACCGGCCGGCTCCGCGCCCTTCCCAGGGCGTCCCCGACGAGCGGCCGCCCGAGACGACGACCGCCGTGGATCTCGCAGGCGCGAGCGAGGAGGCGCAGCGATCGGGTGGCTTGTTCGGATGGCTGCGCCGCAGAAACCCCTGAGGTCCGCTGCTGGTCCACGGCGACGGCGGCCGCCCCCCTGGAGGTCCGCTGCTGTTTCCCTACAGCGGCCGGAAGAGTCCCTCTTGGACGACCGAGACGAGCAGGCGCCCCTCCAGGTCGTAGATGCGTCCGCGGGCCAGTCCGCGGCCGCCCACCGCGATCGGCGACTCCTGGTCGTAGAGGAACCACTCGTCCGCGCGGAACGGACGGTGGAACCACATGGCGTGGTCCAGCGACGCCATGTCGAAGCCGCGGGGACCCCACAGCGGTTCGACGGGGATGCGGACGGCGTCGAGAAGAGTCATGTCGCTCGCGTAGGTGAGCGCGCAGGTGTGCACCAGCGGATCGTCGCCCAGCGGGCCGACGGCCCGCATCCACACCGCGCTGCGCGGCTCGGCGTCCTTGACCTCCTCGGCGGTCCAGCGCAGCCGGTCCACATAGCGGATGTCGAAGGGCTGACGTCGGGCCATGCGCTCCAACGTCTCGGGGAGTGCGCCGAGATACTCCTGGATCTCCTGCGTCACCGTCGGCAGCGACTCCGGTTCCGGGACCTCGCGGGCCGGCGGCAACTGGTGCTCGAAGCTCCCCTCTTCAGACTTGTGGAAGGAGGCGGTCAGATTGAAGATCGTGCGGCCCTGCTGCACCGCGGTGACCCGGCGGGTCGTGAAGGACCGTCCGTCGCGGACCCGTTCGACCTGGTACACGATGGGCACGCCGGGTATGCCCGGGCGCAGGAAGTACGCGTGCAGCGAGTGCACCGGCCGGTCGCCCTCCGTGGTGCGGCCGGCGGCCACCAGGGCCTGGCCCGCCACCTGGCCGCCGAAGACCCGCTGGAGGGACTCCTGCGGACTGCGACCACGGAAGATGTTGACCTCGATCTGCTCCAGGTCGAGCAGGTCGACGAGCCTCTCGGCTGGGTTCGTCATGGGTGGGATTCTCCTGTGCTCACAACTGGCCGACGGCGGTGACCTTGACGACGGCACGGCCCTCCGCGTCGGACGCCGCGAGGTCGACCTCCGCGCTGATACCCCAGTCGTGGTCGCCGTTGGGGTCGGCGAAGGTCTGGCGGACGCGCCACAGCCCGTTCTGCGGCTCCTCCTCGATCATCAGCAGCCGGGGGCCGCGGGCGTCCGGCCCGGTGCCCAGCTCCTCGTACTCGTCCCAGTACTTGTCCATGGCCTCGCCCCACGCGTCCGCGTCCCAGCCGGAGTCGGAGTCCATCTCGCCCAGCTCTTCGACGTGGTCGAGGGCGGCGAGTTCGACGCGGCGGAACATGGCGTTGCGGACGAGGACGCGGAAGGCGCGTGCGTTCGCGGTGACCGGCTTGACCTGGTCGGCCTTCTCCTGGGCCTCCTCGGCCGTCATCTCCTCCGGGTTGGCGAGCTGCTCCCACTCGTCCAGCAGGCTGGAGTCGACCTGGCGCACCATCTCGCCGAGCCAGGCGATCAGGTCCTCGAGGTCCTCGGACTTGAGGTCGTCGGGGACGGTGTGGTCGAGGGCCTTGAAGGCGCTGGCGAGGTAGCGCAGCACGATGCCCTCGGTGCGGGCGAGTTCGTAGAAGGAGACGAACTCGGTGAAGGACATCGCGCGTTCGTACATGTCGCGGATGACGGACTTCGGCGACAGGGGATGGTCACCGACCCACGGGTGGCTCTTGCGGTACGTGTCGTACGCGTGGAAGAGCAGCTCCTCCAGCGGCTTGGGGTAGGAGACGTCCTGGAGCCGCTCCATGCGCTCCTCGTACTCGACGCCGTCCGCCTTCATCGCGGCCACCGCCTCGCCGCGCGCCTTGTTCTGCTGGGCGGCGAGGATCTGCCGCGGGTCGTCGAGCGTCGACTCGACCACGGAGACCATGTCGAGGGCGTAGGACGGGGACTCCGGGTCGAGGAGTTCGAACGCGGCCAGCGCGAAGGTCGACAGCGGCTGGTTGAGAGCGAAGTCCTGCTGCAGGTCGACGGTGAGGCGCACGATGCGGCCGGAAGCGTCCGGCTCGTCCAGCTTCTCCACGATGCCACCGTCGAGAAGCGAGCGGTAGATGGCGATGGCCCGTCGGATGTGCCTCAGCTGCTGCTTGCGCGGCTCGTGGTTGTCCTCGAGCAGATGGCGCATCGCGTCGAAGGCGTTGCCCGGCCGGGCGATCACCGCCAGCAGCATCGTGTGGGTGACCCGGAAACGGGAGGTGAGCGGCTCCGGATCGGAGGAGATGAGCTTCTCGAAGGTGTTCTCCGTCCAGCCGACGAAACCCTCGGGCGCCTTCTTGCGGACCACCTTGCGGCGCTTCTTCGGGTCGTCACCGGCCTTGGCAAGCGCCTTCTCGTTCTCGACGACGTGCTCCGGCGCCTGGGCCACCACGAAGCCCGCCGTGTCGAAGCCGGCACGCCCGGCGCGCCCCGCGATCTGGTGGAACTCACGCGCTCGCAGCGTGCGCACCCGGGTGCCGTCGTACTTCGTCAGCGCGGTGAACAGCACGGTGCGGATGGGGACGTTCACGCCGACGCCCAGGGTGTCCGTGCCGCAGATGACCTTCAGCAGACCGGCCTGGGCCAGCTTCTCCACGAGACGGCGGTACTTGGGCAGCATGCCGGCGTGGTGCACACCGATGCCGTGTCGCACGTAGCGGGAGAGATTGCGGCCGAACTTGGTGGTGAAGCGGAAGTTGCCGATCAGCTCGGCGATCTTGTCCTTCTCCTCCCGCGTGCACATGTTGATGCTCATCAGCGCCTGCGCCCGCTCCACGGCCTGCGCCTGGGTGAAGTGCACGATGTAGACGGGGGCCTGCTTGGTCGCGAGCAGCTCGGTGATCGTCTCCGTCAGCGGAGTCACCACGTACTCGTAGGAGAGCGGCACGGGCCGGGTCGCCGAGCGGACCACCGCCGTGGGGCGGCCGGTGCGGCGGGTGAGGTCCTTCTCGAACATCGAGACGTCGCCGTGCGTCGCCGACATCAGGATGAACTGGGCCTGCGGCAGCTCCAGGATCGGGATCTGCCAGGCCCAGCCGCGGTCGGCCTCGGCGTAGAAGTGGAACTCGTCCATGACGACCTGGCCGACGTCCGCCTGCCTGCCGTCGCGCAGGGCGATGGACGCGAGGACTTCGGCGGTGCAGCAGATGACGGGCGCGTCGGCGTTCACGGACGCGTCGCCGGTGAGCATGCCGACGTTCTCGGTGCCGAAGAGCTTGCACAGCTCGAAGAACTTCTCCGACACGAGCGCCTTGATCGGCGCGGTGTAGAAGGTGACCTCGTCCCGGGCGAGGGCGGCGAAGTGCGCGCCCGCGGCGATCATGCTCTTGCCGGACCCGGTGGGCGTCGACACGATCACATTCGCACCCGAGACCACCTCGATCAGCGCCTCCTCCTGGTGGGGATAGAGGGTGAGACCGCGTTCCCCGGCCCACGACTCGAAGGCTTCGTAGAGGGCGTCGGGGTCTGCGGTCTGCGGCAGCTGATCGATAAGGGTCACGCCCCCATCTTGCCTGTCATCGCACCCGAGGGGGGAATCGGATGCCCGCACGAAGATCGCGAACGCTACGCTGTGGCGCCGACAGAGCGTCAGAGCACACGGGCAACTGGGCAGCGGCAGCAGAAGGATGGGGCGGGACAGGGCCATGATGGGACCAGCACACTCACTGTCGGGGGCGGCGGCCTGGCTCGGCGTCGGAGCGGCGGCGGCCGCGGCGGGCCACACGATGCCCTGGCCGGTCCTGCTGGTCGGCGCGCTGATCTGCGCGGGTGCTGCTCTGGCCCCCGATCTGGATCACAAGGCGGCCACGATCTCGCGGGCCTTCGGCCCCATCTCACGAACCCTGTGCGAGATCGTCGACAAGCTGTCGTACGCCGTCTACAAGGGGACCAGGAAGCAGGGCGACCCACGCAGGTCGGGTGGTCACCGTACGCTGACGCACACATGGCTGTGGGCGGTGCTGATAGGTGCGGGTGCGTCGGTCCTGGCCATCACCGGTGGCCGCTGGGCCGTGCTCGCGCTTCTCTTCGTGCACATGGTTCTGGCCATCGAGGGGCTGCTGTGGCGGGCGGCCCGCGGTTCGAGCAGCGACGTCCTGGTGTGGCTGCTGGCCGCGACCAGCGCCTGGATCCTCGCGGGAGTCCTGGACAAGCCGGGCAACGGTTCCGACTGGCTGTTCACGGCGCCGGGCCAGGAGTACCTGTGGCTCGGACTGCCGATCGTTCTGGGTGCCCTGGTGCACGACATCGGGGACGCTCTGACGGTCTCCGGCTGCCCGATCCTGTGGCCGATCCCGGTGGGCCGCAAGCGCTGGTACCCGGTGGGGCCGCCCAAGGCGATGCGGTTCCGGGCGGGCAGCTGGGTCGAGCTGAAGGTGCTGATGCCGGTGTTCATGCTGCTGGGCGGGGTGGGCTGCGCGGCGGCGCTGAACTTCATCTGAGCGCACGCGGGCGCGCCCCGCTGCCGAGGCCGCTCAGGCCTCCCTCAGGCTCCTCAGCCTCAGGTTCCTCAGCCTCCGGCTCAGGCCGCACCGCCCCCGTCGGAGCCCGGTCCCGTGCTTCCGTAGCGCCGCTCGAACTGGGCGATGCGGCCCTCCGAGTCCACCGTCCGTGCCTTCCCGGTGTAGAACGGGTGGCTCTCCGAGGAGATCTCCACGTCCACCACCGGGTAGGTCTCTCCGTCGTCCCACTCGATGGTCTTGTCGCTGGTCGCGGTGGACCGGGTGAGGAAGGCATAGCCGGCGGCGCGGTCGCGGAAGACGACGGGGTGGTAGTCGGGCTGCTTGTCCTGCTGCATGGGTGCTCCTTGCATGGTCTCGCACGGGCGGGGAGAGCCCGGATACGGCTCTCGCGCAGGCGGGGAAAGCCCGGAGGCGGCCGGATCAGACGCGTCCGGCCGGATCAGGCGCGTACGCGTGTACGGCCCCATCGGGCACGGATGGCCGTCCGGATCAGCCGGACAGGGCGTCCTCGTCGACGATGTGCATCGCTGCCTCCTCGGCCGAGGCGGCAGCGCCGTCGATGCCCACGTCGGTGGCGATCAGCCCGTTCTCCTCGTCCTCGTGCGCCCCTTCGTCGGGAGCCACGAGCCGACCGGAGCGGGCCGCGCCCACCTCGTTGTCCAGGGGTTCGCCGTCGCCGTCCGGACAGTCGCCGATGCCGTCGCCGTCAGGCTCCGCGATGTCGGGGAGTTCTTCCGCGAGGCGCTGGTCCAGCGTCTCGCCGTGGCGGCGCTCGGCCGCGGTCACGTCGGAGCGCTCCACCGCCCACGGCCGGTCCGGTGATGACCAGCCCCGGTCGAGCGGGTCGCTCACACCGTCGGAGACCAGGGTGTCCTCGGTGTCGAGCAGTCCCGAGTCCTCCTGTATCTCGGATCCGTCGGGCTGATAGACGTCGTCTCCCCATCCCTCGGCGCTGTCCACGGGTACCTCCAGGTGGTGGGGGCGGATCCGGTGCCGTCGTGTTCGCCGACGGCGCGGGTCCGCTCGGCACAGGCTGCGCCCTGGTGAACCGGGTGGTCCGGGACGCTCCCCGAGCCGGTGCCGCTATCCAGCCTTCCACCCCCGTTCGGCACTGCGCAACGGCACGACGGGATGACTGCCGCCGCCGGGCCGGATCCGGCCCGGCGGCAGACGCAGATCTCCGTCGACGTCGGGCTCGGATGCCCCTCCCCGGCACCGGCCCGACGGTGAGAGACGGGCCGGTGGCGGGCGGGGGAGGGGGGCATGGCCGGGCGGGTGGATCATCGTGCGGGCAGCCGGGGCCCGGACAGCCGCACCCCGCCACCGAAAAGGTGGTCGTGCCGCTGCCGAAGGGCCGTACCCCTTTCGGCAGCGCGCCGCCTTCCCGAAGCGCGCCGCCTTTCCGACGCGCGCCGCCTTCCCGAAGCGCGCTGTCTTTCCCAAGCGGGCCGCCTCGCCGTAGCGGGATCGGGCGGCCGGACCGTCGTCCCCCGAAGTGAACCGGGCGGGCCGGCCGAGCGGCTTGGCCGCCGTGTCTCACCCGTGCCAGGACCTCCACAGCGCCGCGTACGCTCCGTCGGCCGCGACCAGCTGGTCGTGGCTGCCCAGCTCGCTGATCTGCCCGTTCTCGACGACGGCGATGACGTCGGCGTCGTGGGCGGTGTGCAGCCGGTGGGCGATGGCGACGACGGTGCGGCCGTCGAGGACGCGGGCCAGGGACCGCTCCAGATGGCGGGCCGCGCGCGGGTCGAGGAGCGAGGTCGCCTCGTCCAGGACCAGCGTGTGCGGATCGGCCAGGACCAGCCGGGCCAGCGCGATCTGCTGGGCCTGGGCCGGGGTGAGCGCGAGTCCGCCCGAGCCGACCTCGGTGTCGAGGCCGTCGTCCAGCGCCTGCGCCCAGCCGTCTGCGTCGACCGCGCCCAGCGCCGCCCACAGCTCGGCGTCGCCGGCGCCGGTGCGCGCGAGGAGCAGGTTGTCGCGCAGGGAGCCCACGAAGACGTGGTGCTCCTGGTTGACCAGGGCCACGTGGGAGCGGACCCGCTCGGCCGGCATCCGGGACAGCTCGGCGCCGCCCAGGGTGATGCGGCCGTCGCGGGGCGCGTAGATGCCGGCGAGCAGCCTGCCCAGGGTCGACTTGCCCGCGCCGGACGGGCCGACCAGGGCCAGCCGGGTGCCGGGCGCGACCTCCAGGGACACCTTGCGCAGGACGTCGACTCCGGCGCGGTAGCCGAAGTGGACCCGGTCGGCGTGCACGTCGCGGCCGTCCGGGGCGAGCGACTCGTCGCCCGCGACCGGCTCGACGTCCCGGACGCCGACCAGGCGCGCCAGCGAGACCTGGGCGACCTGAAGCTCGTCGTACCAGCGCAGGATCATGCCGATGGGGTCGACGAGCATCTGCGCGATGAGCGCGCCGGTGGTCAGCTGGCCGACGTCGATCCAGCCTTGCAGGACGAACACCCCGCCGATCATCAGGACCGAGCACAGCACGGTGACGTGGGTGAGGTTGACGACCGGGAAGAGCACCGTCCGCAGCCACAGGGTGTACCGCTCCCAGGCCGTCCACTCCTTGACCCGCCGGTCCGACAGGTCGATGCGCCGGCCGCCGAGGCGGTGGGCCTCCACGGTGCGACCGGCGTCGACGGTCTCGGCGAGGACGGCGGCGACGGCGGCGTATCCCGCGGCCTCCGACCGGTAGGCGGACGGCGCGCGCTTGAAGTACCAGCGGCAGCCGATCACCAGCAGCGGCACGGCGAGCAGCACGGCGGGCGCCAGCGGCGGTGCCGTGACGGCGAGGCCGCCGAGCAGCAGCGCGACCCACACGACGCCGATGGTCAGCTGCGGCACGGCCTCGCGCATCGCGTTGGCGAGGCGGTCGATGTCCGTGGTGATGCGGGACAGCAGATCACCCGTGCCGGCCCGTTCGAGCACGCCGGGGGGAAGCCCGACCGACCGTACGAGGAAGTCCTCGCGCAGATCGGCCAGCATCCGCTCGCCGAGCATGGCCCCCCGCAGCCGCACCTCCCGTACGAACACGGCCTGCACGACGAGCGCGAGAACGAACAGTGCGGCGGTGCGCTCCAGGTGGAGTTCGCGCGTGTGGTCCGAGACCCGCTCGACGACCGCGCCCAGCAGGTAGGGACCGGCCATCGAGGCGACGACGGCCACCGTGTTGACCGCGATGAGGATCAGAAAGGCACGGCGGTGCCGTCGGAACAGTTCGGCCACGTAGGCGCGTACGGTCGCGGGGGCGCCGACCGGCAGGGTGTTCGCCGTTGTCGGGGCGGCCGGGTCGTACGCCGGTGGCGCCACGCCGATCATGCGGTCTCCTCGATCTCTTCCAGTTCGTCGATCTCGTGCAGTACGCCGCCCATGGCGGCTTCTTCGCCCGCGAGCACGCCGCCCACGGCGGCCCGGTCGTCTGTCAGTACGCCGCTTCGGGCGGCCTCTGCGTCCACCTCGCGGGTGACGACGGCCCGGTAGCGGGGCTCGCTGTGCACCAGTTCGCGGTGCGCGCCGACCGCCACCACCTCGCCCTCGTGCACCAGTACGACCCGGTCCGCGCGGTCCAGGAGCAGCGGTGAGGAGGTGAAGACGACCGTGGTGCGGCCCGTGCGCAGGCCGCGGATGCCGTCGGCGATCCGGGCCTCGGTGTGCGAGTCGACGGCGGACGTCGGCTCGTCCAGGACGAGCACCTCCGGGTCCGTGATCAGCGACCGGGCCAGCGCGAGCCGCTGGCGCTGCCCGCCGGACAGAGACCGGCCACGCTCGGTGATCCGCGCGTCCATCGGGTCCTCGGCCTCCAGCGACCCCTGGGCGAGCGCCTCCAGGACGTCGCCGCACTGGGCTGCGGCCAGCGCCTCGGCGGCACTCACCTCTCCCGACGCGGGTACGTCGAGGAGTTCGCGCAGCGAACCGGACAGCAGCACCGGATCCTTGTCCTGGACCAGAACGGCGGTGCGGGCGGAGTCGAGTGGAAGTTCGTCCAGCGGCACGCCGCCGAGCAGCACCGAGGTGCCTTCTTCGGACGGGTGGCCGCCCAGCCGCTCGGCCAGCACGCCCGCCGCGTCCGGGTCGCCGCACACCACGGCGGTGAGCCGCTCGGCGGGCGCGAGCAGCCCGGTCGCGGGGTCGTACAGATCTCCGTCCGGCACGTCCGCCTCGCGCGATCCCGCCGTGTCCGTGGCGCGCTCCAGCGACAGCACGCGCGCCGCGCGCCTGGCGGACGGGCGCGAGAAGGAGTACGCCATGGCGATCTCCTCGAAGTGCCGCAACGGATAGGTGAGCAGCATCACCGCGCTGTACACGGTGACGAGTTCACCGACGGTGATCCGGCCGTCGACGGCCAGATGCACGCCGCGCCAGATGACCGCGATCATCAGCAGCCCCGGCAGCAGCACCTGGATCGCCGAGATCAGCGACCACATTCGGGCGCTGCGCACGGCCGCCCTGCGGACCTCCTGCGAGGCCCGGCGATAGCGGTCGAGGAACAGCTCCTCGCCGCCGATGCCGCGCAGCACCCGCAGGCCCGCGACCGTGTCCGAGGCCAACTCGGTGGCACGGCCCGCCTTCTCGCGCTGGACGTCGGCGCGGCGGGTCGCCCGGGGCAGCAGCGGCAGCACGGCGAGTGCCAGCACCGGTACGCCGACGGCGACGACGACGCCGAGGGCGGGCTGGTACACGACGAGCCCGACACAGACCACCACGACGGTCACGGCCGCCGCGGTGAACCGCGAGACGCCCTCGACGAACCAGCCGATCTTCTCGACGTCGCCCGTGGAGACCGCGACGATCTCGCCGGCCGCGACCCGCCGGGTCAGGGCGGAGCCGAGCTGCGCGGTCCTGCGGGCCAGCAGCTGCTGGACGCGGGCGGCGGCGGTGATCCAGTTGGTGACGGCGGCCCGGTGCAGCATGGATTCGCCCAGGGCGAGGCCCGCGCCGCACAGCACGATCAGCCCGCCGGTCAGGGCGAGTCGGGTGCCCGAGCGGTCCACCACCGCCTGGACGGCGAGGCCGACGCAGAACGGCAGCCCGGAAACGGCCAGGAAGTGCAGCAGACCCCAGGCGAGGCTCGTCAGCTGGCCGCCCAGCTGATTCCGGAAGAGCCACCAAAGGAATCGGGGACCCGAGCGCGCGTCCGGCACACCTGGGTCGGGATACGGAAGGTCTTGAATCTGCATGACGTCCCAGTGGCTCGTGTCAGGGGGTGAACGGGGAGGAGGAGCGGCGAAGGGTGAAAAGTGCCGAAATGGGATGAATGGACTGCTGGAGCTCAAGGCTGGACTGGCCCTGTCGGCGACAACAAACCGTGAAAGGTTCGCGTCACAGCGTGGTCGGAGGCAAGCGATTTTCCGGTCCGGAGGCAAAGGTTCGGCCCGGACCGCCCGCATATGGCCGGGAAGCAGGGGGCCGTGCGCAATCGCCCGGAACGTGGTGCGACGATGGTTCGCATGCGAATTGGCGGTGCGAGCGGTGCGGTACGCGCGGGGGTCGTGGCGGCGACCTGCGGTGTCCTTCTGATGTCCCTGACGGCCTGCGGTGGTTCGGACGGGTCGAACGCGGCGAAGGGCGGCGGCGGATCGGGCGGCAAGGCGGGCTCCGGTTCGGGGCAGTCCAAGGCGCCCACCGTCGATCTGCTCCGCATCCCGGACGTCGGCGACCGGCTACAGAACAAGATCCCGGCCAACTCGCGCCAGGTCGTGGCGGTCTACGGCGAGGGCAAGGACTCGGCGGACTCCACGATCGTGCTGTACACGAAGAACGGCTCCACCTGGGACCAGACCCGCAGCTGGGAAGGGCACAACGGCAAGAAGGGCTGGACCACCGACCACCACGAGGGTGACAAGCGCAGCCCCGTCGGTGTGTTCACGCTCAGCGACGCGGGCGGTGTCCTCGCCGATCCGGGCGCGGAGCTCCCGTACACGCAGTCGGCGTCCTTCCAGGCTCCGCACTACTGGTCCAGGTCGCACTGGCACGACTTCGACTACGTCATCGCCATCGACTACAACCGGGTCAAGGGCACCGCGCCGAACGACCCGACCCGCCCCGAAGGCCAGTCGAAGGGCGGCAGCATCTGGCTGCACATGGACCACGCCGGCGGTACGTCGGCCTGTGTGAGCCTGTCCAAGTCCGGTATGGAGTATCTGCTGCGCACGCTCGACCCGAACCAGCACCCTGTGGTGGTGATGGGGGACAAGGCGGACCTCAAGGCCTAGTCCCACCGGTGGAACGCGGGACACTGTCCTGGGGTGTCCCCACCCGGTCCCCGCCTGCTCCCCACCCGGTCCCCGCCTGCTCTCCGCCCGGTCCCCGCCCGCTCCGCGACTGTTCTCCGCCAGCTCGTCGCGGTACTCATTGCGGGTGGGGTCAACTCCCCCGTAGAACACGGGCCATGAGAAGCCGGATAGTCATGTCCATGCTCGTCGGGGTAATTCTCGTGGCGAGCACCCTCCTCGGGGCGAGTCCCGCACCAGCGGCAGGCAAGCACACCGCCGAGGCCACGCCGTCCGCCGAGCCCGCCCCACCCGCCGAATTCGGCACCGACTGGCACGACCCGCTGACCGCGGCCCCGCCGATCGGGAAACCCGCCACCAGATCCTGCCAGGTCACCGTCGCCGAGGCACAGTTCCGCGACTTCACGCCGTACCGGGGCACATATGCGCCGCCGCGTGGCTGCGGCGACCGCTGGAGCAGGGTCGTGCTGCGGCTCGACGGCAAGGTGCGGGGGCGGCAGTTCGACCGCCTCGGCTACCTGCACATCGGCGGCGTCGAGATCCTCCGCACCTCCACCCCCGAGCCTTCGCCCGACGGCATCGAGTGGTCCGTCGAGAAGGACGTCACCCGGTACAGCGACACGTTCCGGCAGAGCCGCGACGTGGAGATGCTCATCGGCAACGTCGTCGACGACACGTACACCGGAGTCATCGACGTCAGGGCCACGCTGACCTTCTACGCGGCCGACCGCACGAACGGACCGGCGGCGACCCCCGACCGCGTCCTCACCCTCGCCGACGGGACGACCCTCACCACACCCCGCAACAGCGAACGCATCGTCGCCGAGGTGTACGCCACCGGCTCGGGGGGCGGCTGCGAGGAGTTCTGGTACCTGACGGTGCCGGACTCGGCGCCGTACTCCTGCAAGGCGGACAAGGGGCCCTACCGCGAGGTGCAGATCAAGGTGGACGGCCAACTGGCCGGAATCGCCGCACCGTTCCCGACCGTGTGGACCGGCGGCTGGTCGAACCCCTTCCTCTGGTACGTGATTCCGGGACCGCGCGCCTTCGACGTCAAGCCGATCGAGTACGACCTCACACCTTTCGCCGGGCTGCTCAACGACGGCCGTCCGCACCGGGTCGACGTCTCCGTCGTCGGCGTTCCCGAGGGGCAGGCCGGCTGGAGCGCACCGGTCAACGTCCTCGTCTGGCAGGACACGAAGAGCACACGGGTCACCGGCGCACTCACCGCCCACAAGGCGGCAGACCTCGCCAACTCCACCACGTACACGCCCGGTTCGGAACATCGCCTGGACACCGAGGGCGGCCACCGGCTGACGGTCGCCGGATATGTGAACACCTCGCACGGCCGGGTGACGACCACCGTGAGCCGCACCCTCGCCACCACCTCCGCACACCGCTGGACCGACGGCGAGAACATGGACGGCCTCCAAGCCGTCTGGAACGACGACGAGTCGGTCACCGCCGACGGGCGCGGACCGGACCGGACGACGCGTATCCGGCGCACGTACACGATGGACGGCACCACCACGCTCGGCCCCGACGACCGGCTGCGGAGCGCCCTGACGCTCGGCGACCGGGCGACGGCCGTCGAGTCGCGTGGTGGCCGGCGCACCGCGTGGTCCCGGCTCGACGACACCTACACGGGTGATGCCACGTATACGGCGAACGTGCCGCGCGACCAGCGCCACGCGGTCGCCACGACGAGCGAGCGCTACCGGCTGAGCGGTTCGGCGGGCTGCTACGACCGCAACCTCGTCACCGTGCAGGGGGTGTTGACGCGTGACCGCAGCGACTGCTGAGGCGGTCGTCGGGGCCGCTCCATGATTTACACGGACGTGACGCACGCGTATCCGAGCACCAATCTTCTCGGCAACTGTGTCGCCGTCTTCGCGGTGTCCCGCTGGGAGGGCGCGTTGGACACGGCGCGGGCGAAGAAGGTGCTGGACGGCGAGATCGCGTTCGTACCGGACGACGACGACCACGCTCCGCGGACCGACGCCGAGACTCCGGAAGCCGAAGCCGCGAAGCCGACGGTGCCGGCCCGGTCGGTCAAGGAGCCCGCACCCGAGGTCGGCTGACGGCTGTACGGGATCGGGCGGGCCGCGGCTACCACTCCTTCGGTACGGAGGGGGAGTCGTGGCCCGTCCGCCTGCTCCACGCCCCGTGCGTGGCGACCGCCCCGCGCACGGCCGCCACTCACGCGCGCGGTACGGGCGTCTCCCGGGAGGCGGGGCAGGAGGCAGGGGCAGGAGGCGACACCGGCAAGCCCGACGGCGCGTGCGGGCGGTGGCCGCGCCGCCATGTCGTACCGCCGTCACCCCGCACCGCCGCGTCATGTCACGCCGCGCGTCCGCCCGCGCCGCGTCCGGCAAGGCCGGCATCCCGCACGCCTCGTCCGGGACGACTCAGCAGTGCCGCTCCCCTTCCGGTGCGCCGTCCACCAACGTGTCCAGCAGCCCCCCGAGCACCTCGCGCTGGTCGTCGGTCAGGGGGGCCAGGATCTCCTCCGCCGCCGACCGGCGCGCGCCGCGCAGTTCGTGCAGCGCCTTGCGGCCCTCGTCGGTGACCTCGATCCGGATCACGCGACGGTTGGTCGGGTCGGGCACCCGGCGCACCTTGCCGCTCGCCTCCAGGCCGTCGACGAGCGTCGTCACGGCCCGCGGCACCACCTCGAGACGCTGGGCGAGGTCCGCCATGCGGGGCGGTGAGCTGTAGTGCGCGAGGGTGCGCAGCAGCCGGGACTGGGCCGGTGTGATGCCGAGGCCGCGCTGCTCCAGATGGCGCTTCTGGATGCGGTGCACACGGCGGGTGAGCCGCAGCAACTGCTCGGCGAGCAGGCCGTCGGGATCGGGGGTGGTCATGTCGGGAACAATATCAGGACCTCGTTCATTGTGAGCATAGGTAACAATGAGCTAAGCTCCGTCAGTCGTCCTCGTCTCGCCTCCGTAGGAGCCCATGCATCCCGACCGACCCACCTGGACCCCGTCACCCGCCGCCACCGAACAGCCGCGACAGGTGCGCCGCATTCTGAAGCTCTTCCGGCCCTACCGCGGCCGGCTCGCGATCGTCGGGCTGCTGGTCGGCGCCGCCTCGCTCGTCTCCGTCGCCACGCCCTTCCTCCTGAGGGAGATCCTGGACGTCGCGATCCCGCAGGGCCGCACCGGTCTGCTGAGCCTGCTCGCGCTGGGCATGATCGTCAGCTCGGTCGTCACCAGCATCTTCGGCGTGCTCCAGACCCTGATCTCCACGACCGTCGGCCAGCGCGTCATGCACGACCTGCGCACCGCCGTCTACGGCCGGCTCCAGCGCATGTCGCTCGCCTTCTTCACCCGGACCCGCACCGGAGAGGTCCAGTCCCGCATCGCCAACGACATCGGCGGCATGCAGGCGACGGTCACCTCGACCGCCACCTCCCTGGTCTCCAATCTGACCAGTGTCGTCGCCACGATCGTCGCGATGGCCGCCCTCGACTGGCGGCTCACCGCCGTGTCGCTGCTCCTGCTGCCGCTCTTCGTGTGGATCAGCCGCCGCGTCGGCAACGAGCGCAAGAAGATAGCCACCCAGCGCCAGAAGCAGATGGCCACGATGGCGGCCACGGTCACCGAGTCGCTCTCCGTCAGCGGCATCCTGCTGGGCCGCACGATGGGCCGCGCCGACTCCCTCACCCAGTCGTTCGCGGACGAGTCCGAGAGCCTCGTCGACCTCGAAGTGAAGTCGAACATGGCGGGCCGCTGGCGCATGGCCGTCATCAGCATCGTCATGGCCGCGATGCCCGCCGTCATCTACTGGACCGCGGGCATCGCCCTGCAACTCGGCGGCCCCTCGGTGTCGATCGGCACGCTCGTCGCCTTCGTCTCGCTCCAGCAGGGCTTGTTCCGGCCGACCGTGAGCCTGCTCTCCACCGGCGTCCAGATCCAGACCTCGCTGGCGCTCTTCCAGCGCATCTTCGAGTACCTCGACCTGCCCATCGACATCACCGAGCCGGACCAGCCCGTCCACCTCGACCAGGTCAAGGGTGAGATCCGCTTCGAGGGCGTCGAGTTCCACTACGACGACAAGAGCGGCCCGATCCTCCAGGGCATCGACATCCGCGTCCCCGCGGGCGGCAGCCTCGCCGTCGTCGGCCCCACCGGCTCCGGCAAGTCCACCCTCAGCCATCTGGTGCCGCGGCTGTACGACGTCACGGGCGGCCGCGTCACGCTCGACGGTGTAGACGTGCGCGACCTGGACTTCGACACGCTCGCGCGCGCGGTCGGCGTCGTCTCCCAGGAGACGTACCTCTTCCATGCCTCGGTCGCCGAGAACCTGCGCTTCGCCAAGCCGGACGCCACCGACGAGGAGTTGTACGCGGCGGCGCGGGCAGCCCAGATCCACGACCACATCGCCTCCCTGTCCGACGGGTACGACACGGTCGTCGGCGAGCGCGGCCATCGCTTCTCCGGCGGCGAGAAGCAGCGCCTGGCCATCGCCCGCACCATCCTGCGCGACCCGCCGGTCCTCATCCTCGACGAGGCGACCAGCGCCCTCGACACACGCACCGAGCGCGCCGTCCAGGAAGCCATCGACGCACTCTCGGCCAACCGCACGACGCTCACCATCGCCCACCGGCTGTCCACCATCCGGGGCGCCGATCAGATCGTGGTCCTGGACGCCGGGCGCGCGGTCGAACGCGGCACGCACGAGGAACTGCTGGAGCGGGACGGCCGTTACGCGGCCCTGGTGCGCCGAGACGCCCAACTGGAGCCGACAAGATGAAGATATGCCGGGTTTGTGACGTTTAGCGGGTTACCGTGCCCGCATGCAGATGAACACTCCGCCACGGAGCACGATTCGACTGACGCGCCGGGGCCGGGGCGCCCTGATCGCGACCGGAGCCGTCGTGGCGGCCACCGCCGTGGCGGTGCCGCTGCTGATCCTGAAGAGCGACGGGCCCACGCGGCCCACCTCCCTCGTGATCCCCGAGGGCTGGCGTTCCGGACAGATCTACGAGGCCGTCGACAAGGCCCTCGAACTGCCCGCGGGAACTACCAGGAAGTCCCTCGCCAAGGCGAACCTCAAGCTGCCGGGCGACGCGGAGGGCAACCCGGAGGGCTACCTCTTCCCGGCGACGTACCCCCTTGAGAAGGCGACGCCTGAGTCCCTGCTGCGGGCCATGGTCGACACCGCGAACAAGAAGTTCCGCGGCAGCCCGATCACCGCGGGGGCGCAGCGCAACGCGATGACCATGTATCAGGCCGTCACCATCGCGAGCATCGCCCAGTCCGAGGCGGCGACCAAGGCCGACATGGGCAAGGTCACCCGGGTCGTCTTCAACCGGCTGGAGCGGGGGATGCCGCTCCAGATGGACTCCACCATCAACTACGCGATGAACCGCTCCACGCTGAACACCACGGTGGCCGACACGAAGCTGGACAGCCCCTACAACTCGTACCAGCGCATGGGGTTGCCGCCCACGCCGATCGCCAACCCCGGCGAGGACGCGATGCGCGCCGCGGTCAATCCGACGCCGGGGGACTGGCTGTACTTCGTCACGGTCAAGCCGGGCGACACCCGCTTCACGTCGAGCTACGAGGAGCATCAGAAGAACGTCGCCGAGTTCAACCGGAACCGCCGGAGTCCGTCGCCGTCGCCGTCGCACCGGTGAGACGCCGTGCGGGGTGTCACACGGTGAGGGGCTCTCCCGCCAGCAGCCGCCTGATGTCCCGTACCGCCGCCCGGCCCGCCCGGTTGGCGCCGATCGTGCTGGCCGACGGGCCGTATCCGACCAGGTGGATCCGCGGATCGGCGACCACACGGGTGCCCTCGACGCGGATCCCGCCGCCCGGCGCGCGCAGCCGCAGCGGGGCCAGATGGTCGATCGCGGCGCGGAAGCCGGTCGCCCACAGGATGACGTCGGCGGCCACGCGCCGTCCGTCGTCCCACTCCACGCCGTCCGGGGTGATCCGGTCGAACACCGGCAGCCGGTCCAGGACGCCGTCCGCGATCGCGCGTCGGACGGCGTCGTTCAGCGGCAGCCCGGTGACCGAGACGACGCTCCGCGGCGGCAGCCCCCGCCGGACCCGCTCCTCCACCATCGCCACGGCCGCCCGCCCCACGTCCTCGCTGAACGGACCCTCGCGAAAGACCGGCGGACGCCTGGTCACCCAGGTGGTCGAGGCCGCGTAGGGAGCGATCTCCATCAGGTGCTGGGTGCCGGACGCGCCGCCGCCCACGACGACCACCCGCTGCCCGGCGAACTCCTCGGGGCCGGGGTACTGGGCCGTGTGCAACTGCCTCCCCCGGAACGACTCCTGGCCCGGATAGCGCGGCCAGAACGGCCGGTCCCAGGTGCCGGTGGCGTTGATGAGCGCCCGGGTCGCCCACGTGCCGTCGGAGGTCTGGACGAGCAGGCGCCCGCCCTCACCCTCGCGCACGGCCGTGACGTCGACCGGCCGGCGCACCCGCAGGTCGAAGGTGCGCTCGTAGGTGTCGAAGTACTCGGCGATGACCTCGGAGGACGGCCGCGAAGGATCGGCGTCCGTCAGCTCCATGCCGGGCAGCGCATGCATCCCGTGCACCTTGCGGTACGTCAGCGACGGCCACCGGAACTGCCAGGCGCCGCCCGGACGCGGGGCGTGGTCCAGGACCACGAAGTCCCGTTCCGGTTCGAAACCCGTGCGCCGCAGGTGAAAGGCGCTGGACAGACCTGCCTGCCCAGCGCCTGTGACGACCACGTCGACTTCGCGCGCCGGTACCCCGATGTTGTTCACGCTTCTACCAACTCGGTCGGGGTCCGGGATCTTCCCGATCGTCAGCGGCCACCCGCGACCAGCAGCGGCGAGCCACCCCCTGCCGTCACAGGGGGCAGCAGCCCACGAGCCGCCAGGTCGGGGATCACGCCCTCCCCGAACCAGTACGCCTCCTCCAGATGCGGATAGCCGGAGAGCACGAAGTGCTCGATGCCCAGCGCGTGATATTCCTCGATCCGGTCGGCGACCTCGGCATGACTGCCCACGAGAGCGGTGCCCGCACCACCGCGCACGAGACCCACGCCCGCCCACAGGTTCGGCGAGATTTCCAGCCGGTCGCGCGAGCCGCCGTGCAGGGCCAGCATGCGCTGCTGACCCACCGACTCGCTGCGCCCGAGCGCCGTCTGCGCGGCGGCGATCGTGTCCGCGTCGAGGTCGTCGAGGAGCCGGTGCGCGGTCGACCAGGCCTCGGCGGACGCGTCGCGCGAGATGGTGTGCAGCCGGATGCCGAAGCGCACCGTCCGCCCCTCGCGCTCGGCCAGCGAACGGATCCGGTCGATCTTCTCCTTGACCTGCTCGGGAGGTTCGCCCCAGGTCAGATACACATCCGCGTGCCGGGCCGCGACCGGACCCGCGGCGGCCGACGAGCCACCGAAGAAGATCTCCGGCAGCGGGTCGGGCGGTACCGCGGTCAGCCCGCCCTCGACCTGGTAGTGCGCCCCGTCGAAGTCGTACGGACGTCCGCTCCACACCCCGCGGACGACCGAGAGGAACTCGTCCGTACGCGCGTACCGCCGGTCGTGGTCGAGATGGTCGCCGAAGCGCCGCTGCTCGGTGGAGTCGCCACCGGTGACGACATTGAGCAGCAGCCGGCCCCGGGTGATCCGCTGGTAGGTCGCCGCCATCTGCGCGGCGAGCGTCGGCGAGATGACGCCCGGCCGGAACGCGACCAGGAACTTCAGCCGCTCGGTGTGCTGGGCGAGCGCCACCGTCGTCAGCCAGGCGTCCTCGCACCAGGTGCCGGTCGGCGTCAGTACCGCCTCGAAGCCCAACTGCTCGGCGGCCTTGGCGATCTGCGCGAGATACTCGATGTCGGGCGGGCGTACGCCCTTGACCGGCCGTGCGAGGTCGGCACTGTTGGAGGCGTAGGCGTGCCGGTCCACGAGGGTGCGGCCGTCGCCGCCGGTCGGCAGGAACCAGTGGAGATGGACGGTCATCAGGAGTCCTTGTAGACGCGGGGCGTGCTGGTGGAAGCGGGCAGGCCGCCGTTGAAGCGCGTGTCCACGAAGTCGGCGAAGTCGACCTTCTTCGGGATGAGCTTCAGACCGGTGAAGGTGTCCGCGATCTGCTGCTCGGAGGCGATGAGCGGCTTGTCGACGGCGACGGGGACACGGCTGGCGTTGGTGCGCTTCACCGAGGCCAGCGCCACCTCGTACGGCAGCCCGGTGTCCTTCGCCCAGACCTTCGCCCAGGCGGCGGGGTGCTCATAGACCCAGTCCTGGGCGCGCCGCAGCCGCTCCAGGTAGTCCTTGACGGCCGCGCTCTTCTTCTTGTCCGCGAGCGCGGAGGGCGCCGCCACCTGGAAGCTGAGGCCGTTGACCACACCGTCGCCATCGACCAGCGCCCGGCCCTGCTTCGCCTGGAGCACCTGCGAGGTGTACGGGTCCCACACCGCCCAGGCGTCCACCTTGCCGCTGGTGAACGCGGCCAGCGCGTCGGCGGGCTGGAGGTACTTGACCTTCACGTCGCTCAGCTTCAGACCGGCCTTTTCGAGCGAGGCGACCAGCTGGTAGTGCGCGGACGAACCCTGCGCCACGGCGACGGACTTGCCCTTGAGTTCCTCGGGCTTCCGCAGCGACGAGTTCTTCGGTACGAGGACGGCCTCGCCCTTGGACGTGCCGTGCCAGGCGGCCACCACCGAGATCTTCGAGCCGGCGCCGGCCGCGAAGACGGGCGGGGTGTTGCCGACGCCGCCGATGTCGACGGCCTTGGCGTTGATGGCCTCCAGAAGCGGTGGTCCGGACGTGAACGTCGACCACTTGATCTTGTAGTTCAGGTTCTTGAGCTCTCCGGCGGCCCGCAGAACCGCTTCGGAACCACCCTTCTGGTCCCCGACGTTGAGCGTGAGGGACCCCTTGCCGTCCGTCCTGCCGCCCGTCGAGGTGCCGGCCGCCGAATTCCCGCCGCAGGCGGCCAGTAGCAGGGGGAAGGGGAGGAGCAGAGCGGGGGCGAGGCGTCGTCGCATGGTGATTCCGTTCGCTTGGTTCAGGTGAGGGTGAGGCCCCGGGGGCGGGCTGAAGGGGTGGGGTGTGCGGCTCTGGGGAGCGCGGGGCGTGCGGCTCGGGGAGCGTGCGGGTTCAGGCGGCCTCTGCGGCGGTGTCGACACCGAGCCGCTCCAGCAGTTCGGCGCGCAGTTCTGCGAACCGGGGGTCGGTGATGTCGCGCGGGCGGTCCAGCTCGACCTCCGTCTCGTACGCGATGACGCCGTCGTCCATCACGAGGACACGGTCGGCGAGCAGTACCGCCTCCTCGACGTCGTGCGTGACCAACAGGACGGCGCAGCCCCGGCGTTGCCAGAGTTCGCCGACGAGCCGCTGGGCCTTGATGCGAGTGAGCGCGTCGAGCGCGCCGAACGGCTCGTCGAGCAGCAGCAGATCGGGTTCGCGGACCAGCGCACGTGCCAGCGAGGCGCGCTGGGCCTCGCCGCCGGAGAGGGTCTTGGGCCAGGCGTGGGAGCGGTGGGCGAGGCCGACCTCGGTCAGCGCCTGCTCGGCGACGGCACGCTCGGGCTTTCCGGGCAGCCCGAGCAGGACGTTGCGCCACACCTTCTTCCACGGCATCAGCCGGGGGGCCTGGAACGCGACGGCCTTGCGGCGCGGCACCAGCACCGTGCCCTCGATGTCGCGGTCGAGCCCGGCGAGGATGCGCAGCAGGGTGGACTTGCCGCAGCCACTGCGACCGAGGAGAGCGACGAACTCGCCCGGGCGGACGTCGAGTTCAAGGTTGTCGATGACGGCACGGCCGTCGAAGGAGCGGGTCAGGCCGTCCACCCGTACGGCGGAGGCGGCAGCCGTGGACGCCTGGGCCGCCGCGGTCGCGGCCTTCTGTGTACTCAACGGCCGGTGAACGTCGGTCGCCATTGCAGCAGCAGCCTTTCGAGGGAGCGGACGACGAAATCGGCCAGCAGGCCGAGGAAGGCGTAGACGATCAGGCAGACCACGATCACGTCGGTCCGCAGGAAGTCCCGTGCCTGCACCATGAGGAAGCCGATCCCGGCGTCCGCGTTGATCTGCTCGGCGAAGACGAGCGCCAGCCAGGCGATGCCGAGCGAGTAACGCAGCCCGGTCATGGCGCCGGGCAGCGCACCCGGAAGCACCACATGCCGCACGAGCCCCCAGCGGGACAGGCCGAGGGACTCTCCGGCCTCGATGAGCTGGGAGTCGACGCCACGGATACCGGCGTAGACGTTCAGGTAGAGCGGGAAGGACACGCCGAGCGTGATGATCGCGATCTTCGGCGCCTCGCCGATGCCGAACCAGATGATGAACAGCGGGATCAGGCCGACGAACGGCACGGTCCGCAGCATCTGGACACTCGCGTCCACCAGGTCCTCGCCGGCCCGGAACAGGCCGGAGACCAGCGCGAGCCCGGTGCCGATGGCGGCCCCGAACAGCAGCCCGACCGCGACCCGCTGAAGCGAGACGCCCATCGCGTTCGGCAGCGAGCCGTCGACGACGAGATCACGGGCGACCTGGGCGATCCGCCCGGGCGAGGCAAGGACGTCGGAGGTCAACACGCCCGTGCTGCTGAGGAGTTGCCACAGAAGGAGCAGCAGGACCGGGCCGGAGGTGCGGCGCAGCCAGCGCGGGACGCGGGTGCGGCGGGTGGAGGCGGGGACGATGGGTTCGAGCGCGGGCACCGCCTGCTCATCCTTGGATATTGCCGAAATATCGGTCCTGGGTGAGCCGGGCGGGGCATGGCTGATGCTCATGAGTGCTCCACGGGGAGGAGAGCGGCCTGAAGAGGGTGCGCCTGGACGCCGCCGCGTCCGATGGGGCATCAGACGTGCGGGCAGGGCGAAGTGCAGGCGGGGAGAGAGGAGTGAAAGGGCGTCAGCGGCCGCGGCGACACGCGGCGGAGGCCACCCGCAGCAGGTCGATGTGACCGCGCGTGGTGAGCATGGCTGAACGCAACATGCGGCTGAAAGTAGCCAAACGGCCCTTGCCCGGTCAATGGCGTCTCGCGGACTGGACCCCTCGTATCAAGGCGCGGGCGATCGCTCGCGCGCGAACCCCGGCGCATGGGTGAGGATTGAGGCATGTCCGATGCCTTCACCACTCGCGTCCTGAACGTCGCCTCCGGCTCGCAGGAGACGGTCGTCGACCTGACCCACGACTGCGAGGCCTTCCTCCGCGACACGGCGGCCGGCCGCGACGGCCTCCTGAACGTCTTCGTCCCGCACGCCACGGCCGGTGTCGCGATCATCGAAACGGGCGCCGGCAGCGACGACGACCTCCTCGCCGCCCTGCACACCCTGCTCCCCGCTGACGACCGCTGGCAGCACCGCCACGGCAGCCCCGGCCACGGCCGTGACCACGTACTCCCGGCCGTCGTGGCCCCACACGCGACCCTTCCGGTCATCGACGGCAGGCTGCAACTGGGGACCTGGCAGTCGGTGTGTCTGGTGGACACGAACCAGGACAATCCCAACCGTCAGGTGCGGCTGAGCTTTCTTGGCTGATGGACTCGTTCCGCTCGGGCGGGCAACCGCCGGCGCCGACCCTCCGCCGCCCTGCGCCTCCCCTGGTCACTCGGGTGCACCTACGTGTCGGGGTCTCAAGCCTGCTGGACGCGCGAAAGCCCGGGGCTAAGCGCTTCGGGTGCCCACGGCCGTTTCTCTCCGTGGACGAGTGCGGTCGAAGAACCACGCGCCCAGACCCACCAGCAGGGCCGCCCCGGCTCCGTACACGGTCAGCCACAGGGTTGTCGTGGACGCCAGGCAGTCGGCAACGGCGTCATGGCGAAACCCTGCGCGAGCGCGAATGTGAGCACGGCGGCGAGAGCGGCGCCGACGAATCCCGGCTGAGCGGACGCGCCATGGGTGCCTGTGCCCCCAGACGTGGCTTTCCCGGCTTCTCGAGTGCCGAGGTTGTCCGTGCTCTCTCCCGCCTGCATCTGAGACCACCAGTGTTCAGGCATAGCGCGTCATCGGCCTGGCATCGTGCCGGACCCGCGGGGAGCCCGCCCGGTTGGCGGGCTCCCCGCCTATCGGCTCCCTGCGGAACCGAGCGCGCGTCCACACCGGGGTGTCCGGGGCGTACGCTGCCTGGCGGCTGCTCGGCCCGGAAGCCGAGCGCAGCCGCAAGCTGAAGGAGCTTCGGCGGCGGCGCGGCGGCCCCCTCGCGGTGGGCCTGTTCCAGGACTGGGTGCAGGACCCGTACGGAGCGGCCTGCCACTTCTGGCAGGTGGGGGCGAAGAGCTGGGAGGTCGTGCCACGGATGCGCCACCCGCTCCCCGACGCCAACCTGTATGTCTGCGGATCGGCGTGGTCGACGGGGCAGGGATGGGTCTACGGCGCGCTCACCCAGGCCGAGCTGATGCTCGAGGAGCACTTCGGCCTGGCCCCGTCCGACGTGGCTCTCGCCAAGCGTCCATCTCGGCGCGTAGGCCGCCGAGGCGGCACGTCGGCCGGCTGGGACGACGGCCGGCCGGTACGACGGCCGGTCGTCGCGCACTCCGCCGGTCAGAGGGTTGGTTCGGGGTGGATATGGAGTGGCTCCGGGAGAAGCCAACGGGCTGGTGAGGGGAAGCTCAGGACGGATAGGGGTGGTAACAGTCCAGGGCCGGGTCATAAAGCACCTGCCAAGTGCGGCCCTCGATGACACCGCTCGGCGGCAGGCCGTGGCAGCCCTGGATCCACTCGATCTTCTTCAGCATGACGGAGTCGAAGACCCCGTCGAGGGCCAGCTTGGGCGGCTGGCCTCCCCACACGTTGCTCAGGCACTGCGCCTGCCTGACCGCCTTACCGGTGTCACCGAGGGTGAGCATCGGCCGCGCCGTCGACGACACGTAGGAACAGCGATCGGGGACGGCTACGGCGACAGGTGGCACTGCCAGGCCAAGTGCCGCGGCTGTGCACAGCGCCGCGCCCAAGGTGACCGATCCGCTCTGTCTCATGCCGCTCCTTCCGGTCCGGCCACTTGCTGGGGAAACTCGGCGTCCGGGGCGATGGATATCCCCATGATCCCGCATGTCCGGCAACGTCCGCGCGTTACGACACGTTCGATCGTGGCGCCGGCCTCCCGTGGGACAGCCCGAGCCGTCAGGTCGGTCCCGTGAGCCACCCGCGGCCGCCGGACGGCCACGATCAGCCGGGCGCATGCCGCCGCGCCGTCCCTCGGAAGGTATGGCGGTACGCGCGCGGTGACACGCCGAGCGTTTCTCTGAAGCGCTGGCGCATCGCGGTGCCGGTGCCGAATCCGGCCCGGGCCGCGACGCGGTCCACCGGTTCATCGGTCTGCTCCAGGAGCCGACGGGCGTGCTGGAGGCGCTGGTGGGCCAGCCACTGGATGGGCGTCATCCCGGTCTCCTGGCGGAACTTGCGGCTCAGGGTCCGCACGCTCATCGACGCCTCCCGCGCGAGATCCTCCAGGACGAGCGGCTGTTCCAGATGCCGCAGCGCGTAGGTGCGGGCGGCGGCTGTGGAGGCATCCGCGGGTTCACGGATGGGCTGTTCGATGTACTGGGCCTGTCCGCCCTCGCGATGGGGCGGTACGACGGTGTCGCGGGCCACGGTGTTCGCCACTTCCGCGCCGTGATCACTGCGGATCATGTGCAGACACAGATCGATCCCGGCGGCGACACCCGCGGACGTCAGCACACCCCGGTCGTCGGTGTACAGCACGTCGGGGTCGACGTCGATCTCCGGGTACAGCGTGCGCAGTTCCTCGCAGGACTTCCAGTGCGTCGTCGCCCGGCGGCCCGCCAGCAGCCCGGCGGCGGCGAGGACGAACGATCCGGTGCAGATCGAAGCCAGCCGCGCACCGTCGGGGATCCGGGCCAGAGCGGCACGCACCGGGGCGGCCAACTGCCCCCGTTTCTGCGGGGTGTAGTCCTCCACGGCCGCAGGAACGATCACTGTGTCGGCACCCTCCAGCGCTTCGGGCCCGCAGGGCACGTTGATCGTGAAGTCGGTGTCGGTGGTGATCTCGCCGGGCACGGGAGCGCAGGTCACCACCGCATACAGGCGCCGGCCGTCCGCTCCGCGCGCTGTGCCGAACAGGCGGTGCACGATGCCCAGTTCCATCGGAAGCAGCCCGGGGCGCACCAGGATCACCACGCGGTGTGCCTTCTCCTCACGCATGGCCGGATTGTTTCACTACCTGTCCAGTCGGCCAGTGGTACGGGCGTCCCGCCTCACGAAGGGTGACGGGTATGGAAGACACAACCGGACACCCCCGCAATGCTCAGGGACACCGCGCCTGGTGGGTAGCCGCCGTCGCCGGACTGGCCATCGTGGTCGCCGGTGCCTTTTCCACGATGCCCGGCATCCTCCAAGGCCCCCTGCACCGGGAGTTCCACTGGTCCAGGGGCTCCATCGGCCTCGCCGCCTCCGTGAACATGGTCCTCTACGGCGTCACCGCCCCCTTCGCGGCGGCCCTGATGGACCGCTTCGGCATCCGCCGGGTGGTCGTCGCCGCCCTCAGTGCCGTCGCCGGCGGCGCCCTGCTCACCACGGTGATGAACGCCTCCTGGCAGTTCACCCTCTTCTGGGGCTTCCTCGTCGGTCTGGGCACCGGTTCCCTGGCGATGACCTTCGGCGCCACGGTCACCAACCGCTGGTTCGTACAGCGGCGCGGCCTGGTGACCGGAATGCTCTCCTCGGGCAGCGTGCTGGGCCAGTTGGTCTTCCTGCCGGCGCTGTCCTGGACCATCGACCACTACGACTGGCGCCCCGCCCTCATCACTCTCGCCCTGGTGGCCCTGGCCACCGCTCCCCTCGTCCGGCTCACGCTGCGGGACCATCCGGCCGACCTCGGCCAACGCCCCTACGGCAGCGACGCCTTCGTCCCCAAGCCGCCTCCGGTGACCGGTGCCGCCCGTCGCACGGTCACCGTGCTGCGTGACTCGGCGCGGACCCGTCCGTTCTGGCTGCTCGCCGCTCTGTTCGCGATCTGCGGCGCCTCCACCAACGGCATCATGTGGACCCACTTCGCCCCGGCCGCCCACGATCACGGCATGCCGGTGACCACCGCCTCCACGCTGCTGGCCGTCATCGGTGTCTTCAACGTCGCCGGCACCATCGGCTCGGGCTGGCTGACCGACCGCGTGGACGCCCGCCGTCTGCTCGCCGTCTTCTTCACCCTCCGCGGCGTCCTGCTCGTCACTCTGCCGCTGCTGATGGCCGCGACCGTCAACCCGCCCATGATGGTCTTCGTCGTCGTCTTCGGCCTCCTGGACCTCGCCACGGTCCCGCCCGTCATCGCCCTGTGCCGCCAGTTCCACGGTGCGGACAGCGCGATCGTCTTCGGCTGGACCAACGCGGCCCATCAGGTCGGCGCCGCCCTGGCCGCCCTTCTCGGCGGCGTCGCCCGCGACGCGTTCGGCAGTTACGACTTCGTCTGGGTACTCCTGGGCGCCGCCTGCGCGGCCGCCGCCCTGCTCGCCCTCGTCATCCAGCGGCCCTCCGCGCCCCGGAGCACCGAACTCCGGGACACTCCTGTCCCGAGCACGGCGGACTGCGCAACCGGCCGGTAGGGCGCGGGCCGGCTACTTCTTCGGGATCAGCTGCTCGAACCAGACCACCTTGCCCGTGCTCAGCCGCGTCGCTCCCCAGCGCCGCGCGAGTTGATTGACCAGAAACAGGCCGCGGCCGCCCTCGTCACCTGGCTCGGCATGCCGCATCCGGGGCACCTGAGGGGAGTCGTCGGTCACCTCGCAGCGGAGCACGTCGGTGCGGAGCAGCCGCAGCGCGATGGGCCGTGAGGCGAACCGCACGGCGTTCGTCACGACCTCGCTGACCATGAGTTCCGTCGAATCGAGCAGGGACTCCAGCCCCCAGCGCCGCAGCGTCCTGCGGGTCAGCCGGCGTGCCTGCCGCGCGGTCAGCGGGTGGGGGGCCAGGAACCAGTACCCCACGCTGTCCGGAGGGAAGCCCTCGAACCGGGCGGCGAGCAGCGCGATGTCGTCGTCCCGGGTGCCCGGCCCCAACGTGCCCAGCACTTGGTCGCACAGCCGTTCCAGCGAGGGGGCGGCGCGCCCGTCGGCAGTGGCCTGGAGACGGGCACGCAGCGCCTCGACGCCCGTTCCCACGTCCGTCTCGCGGGACTCGACCAGGCCGTCGGTGTACAGCAGAAGGGTCGCCCCGGTGGGCGCGGGCATCTCCACGGATTCGAAGGCGACGCCGCCGACGCCGATCGGGGCGCCCGGCGGGATGCGGAGTACTTCCCCGCGGCCGTCGGGGTGCAGGAGCACCGCGGGCGGGTGGCCGGCGCTCGCCATGAGCAGCCGGTGCGATATCGGGTCGTAGATGGCGTAGAGGCAGGTCGCGATGTGGTCGCTGCCCAGGCGCTGGGCCTGCTCGTCGAGATGGTGCAGGACCTCGTCCGGAGGCAGGTCCAGCCCGGCGAGGGTCTGCACGCTGGTGCGCAGCTGGCCCATGATCGCGGCGGAGGTCATGGAGTGGCCCATGACGTCGCCGACGATCAGCGCGACGCGGCTGCCGGGCAGCGGGATCGCGTCGTACCAGTCGCCGCCGACCTGAGCGGTCTTCGAGGCGGGCAGGTATCGGCTGGCCAGCCGGACGCCGGTGGGTTCGGGCAGCGACGACGGGAGCATGGTGTGCTGAAGGGTGTCCGCCACCGACGCCTCGTGTCCGTACATCACCGCCTTCTGGACGCCGAGAGCGGTGTGGGTCGCGAGCTGGGAGGCGACCAGCAGGTCGTCACCGGTGAAGGCGGGCCGGTCGGGCCGGCGCAGGAGAACGACGGTGCCCATGACGTGGTGGCGGCCGTGCAGGGGAGCGATGACCAGTCTGCGGCCCGGCGGCAGAGCCCCGGGCACGCTCGCCACGGGCCCGAGCAACTCGGCCACCGCGGGCGCGATCCCCGGCGCGTCGCCGAACGCCGGCCGCCCGGCCAGCAGGAGCGTCGCGAGCCGGCCGGTGGCGGTGAGATGGACGCGCTCGGCCACATCCGAGGGCAGGGGAAGACTCGTCGGAGCGGGCATACGAGACCAGCCGGTGTGGGCGGGCTCCGGCGTCCGGTCGATGCTGTGCAGTTGCAGGGCCACGGGCGCGGCCGACTTCTCGTCGCCGACCGGCAGCGGATCGTGCAGATGGATGAATATCACGTCCGCGAACGCGGGAACGGCTGCCCGGTGCAGTTCTCGGAGCGTCTCGTCCAGGTCCATCCCGCGGGCGATCTGCCGGGTCGCCACGTCGAGATACCTGAGTCGGTCGGTCTGCGGCCCGGTGCTGTCCGGCACCGCTCCCTCGGCGTACTCCGCTTCGGGAGCGTCCCCTTCCGGCGCGTGTCGCCCGGTGTCGGCACGGGACGGGGTGACCGGCCCCTTTCCCGGCTGCCCGGGCCTGCCCCCGTCGTGGCGGCCGTGCGCGGGGGGCGGCTGGGGCGTCCGGGTGACCCGCGGGCCCATGGGCGTGACGGGTGCGACAGGCCCGGCCCCGCTCAGCGGGCCGCCGGACTGCCGGGAGGCCTGGGCCGGGCCTTCATGAGGGGTGTGGTGCTCCGTCACGCGTTTGTCCCGTTCCGTGGGTGCCGCGGTCCGCGGTGATGGCTCGTGCGTTCTCAGCCGCGCCGTCTGCAGCAGAGGAAGACCTGTTCCTCGGGAGGGACGTCGGCGACCGAGGGGGCATAGGTGTAGGAGAACTCCTTGACGATCTCGAAGCCCGCGGTCTCGATGACCGTGTGCAGGTCCTCCCGCAGGTAGCCGGAGACCCGGATGGTGTGTCCGACGAACGGGATGGAGAAGTCGTCCACATCGGCTTCCACCATCGCGAGGGCGAACAGGCCGCCGGGAACGAGGAGATGGCGGACCGTCAGCAGCGCGAGCGGAATCTCGGGGCGCGGGAGCATCAGCAGGGAGAAGAAGGCCGCGACGGCGTCGAAGCGGCCCAGGTCGCGAGAGCCGCCCGGTCGCAGGTCGGCGACGTCCAACTGGTGGAACGTCGCACCCGGGACATACGCGCGGGCGAGTTCCACCATCCCGCCGGACAGGTCGACGCCCACCACGTCGAAGCCGGCGTCCGTCAGCTGGCGCGCGGTCGGCATTCCGGTGCCGCAGCCCAGATCCAGCACGCGGGATCGCGGCGGCAGGGATCCGATCAGCCATTCGCCGACGGAAACCTGGCCCTCCTTGTGCGGGAAGGCCTCGTCGTAGCGGTCGCCGATGGCGTCGAAGGCCTCGGCCTGACCTCTGCGGTCGAACCGCATGCTCTCGTAATCAGTCCCATTGCCACTGTTGATCACGAAAGTAACCTTTCATGGGTCATATTGTATTATCCCACAATCGGGTGAATTGCGGTCGTGGGCGCATCCTCGACGCGCAGCGTTTACATGCGGTCTGTCCCTCGGGCGGGTGGGACTTGCTAGGGTGTTACCCGTTGGTAGCAAGCTGAATGGGGGGCGCGAGGGGTCGGCGGACGTATCGCCGCAGCTCCTCGGGCGGGTGGTTGAGACGGACGGTCTGGCAAGGGGGCCAGGTCGGCCAAGGCTTCTGCGCGTGTGTGTCACGCGGCCCTCGAACTCCAGTTCCCTCGCCCACTGATCCAGACAGGTGAGACTCTTCATATGGCTCGATCCCTGGTCGACTTACTGACCAAGCACGCCTCGCACCAGCCCGACCGGACCGCCTACCGCTATCTCGTCACGGGCGACCGTGACGGAGAGATCCAGGACATCTCGTACGGGCGGCTGGCCGAACGGTCCCGCGCCGTCGCCTCCTGGCTTCAGGAGCGCGGCCTGGCCGGCTCCCGCGCCATGCTGCTGTATCCGCCCGGTCTCGAGTTCATCTGCGGCTACCTGGGCTGCCTTTCGGCCGGGGTCGTCGCCGTGCCGGGCGTGCCCCCGCAGGGCCGGTCGCAGAACCACCGCGCCCTGACCCGGATGAAGCGCCTGATCGCCGACGCGGACGCCAAGGTGATCCTGGGCGGCCGTGAGGTGATCGCCGCCCTGGGCACCATGGCGGAGCACCTGCCCGAACTGGCCGAGATCACCTGCGTCGCCACCGAGGACATCCCGGACGCGGCGGCCGGCTCCTGGCGCGAACCCGACCTCACCGCCGACTCGGTCGCCTTCCTCCAGTACACCTCAGGGTCGACCTCCGCTCCGCGCGGCGTGATGGTGACCCACGGGAACCTGCTGGACAACGAACGGGTCATCACGGAACGGATGGGCCACACTCCCGACACCATCGCGGAGTACGACCACGAACTGTTCGTCAGCTGGCTGCCCGTGTACCACGACATGGGCCTCATCGGCCCGGTGCTGAACACGGTCTACCTCGGCGCGACCGCCACACTCTTCTCGCCGCTGCACTTCCTCCAGCAGCCGCAGCGCTGGCTGACCGCCCTCAGCCACTACCGCCCGCACACCAGCGGCGGCCCCAACTTCGCGTACGAGCTGTGCCTGAAGCAGGCCACTCCCGACCTCCTCGACGGCCTCGACCTGAGCCGGTGGAAGGTCGCCTTCAACGGCGCCGAACCGGTGCGGGCCGCCACCCTGCGGCGGTTCACCGAGACGTTCGGCACGGCCGGGTTCCGTCGCGAGGCGCTCTACCCGTGCTACGGGCTGGCCGAAGCCACCCTGATGGTCACCGGCGGCTCGGTGGCGGCCCCGCCCACTCTGATCGAGGCCCCCGAGACCGGACCGCACGCCGGCGCGGCGGACGCGGCGGCGGTCGGCTCCGGCCGGCCCGGCCCCGGTGTGACCCTGGTGATCGCCGACCCGGAGCGGCAGCAGGAACTGCCCGACGGCGAGGTCGGCGAGATCTGGGTCCTGGGCGCGAGCGTCGCCAAGGGCTACTGGCGCAACACCCTCGCCACCCGCGAGAGCTTCCGCGCCACCCTGAAGAACCGTGAGGGCCGCTTCCTGCGGACCGGCGACCTCGGCTTCCTGCGTGACGGCGAACTGTTCGTCACCGGCCGCCTCAAGGACCTGATCGTCATCGACGGACGCAACCACTACCCGCAGGACCTGGAGCTGTCGGCGGAGATGTCCCACCCGGCGCTGCGGCCCGGCTGCACCGCCACGTTCTCCGTGGACGGCGGAGTGGAGGGCGAACAGCCCGTCATCGTCGCCGAGGCGGCCCCGGAGGCGGCGGACGAGTTCGAGAAGATCACCGACCGGATCCGCAGCGCGATCGGCGAGGCCCACGGACTGTCGGTGCGTGATGTCGTGCTGGTCCATCCCGGCACCATCCCCAAGACGTCCAGCGGGAAGATCCAGCGCCGCGCCTCCAGGACGGCGTACCTCGACGGCACCCTCTCCGTGGTCGGCGCGGCCGCCACGAGATGACGTCGCCCGCCGCCGGCGCGGACGAGAGCGCCGGCGGCGGTACGCCAGTTGCCGCCGTCGTACCGGCGTGCCGGTCGCACGCCGGTCGCCCACGGTCGTACGGCGCCTGAATCCGTCGTACGACGACCGCTTCAGCCGGACCGGCGTCGGCCCGCGCCCGCTGGATCGGCGTCGGCACCGTCAGCCGTGTCGGCCGTACGGAAACCGCCTGAGCCCGAGTTCACGAGGACACCTGCCCAGATGCCTGCGAACGAGTTCCCGAAGCAGTTCCCCGAGACGTCCCACGCGACCTCCGAAGGAGTGCGGGCCTGGCTGTCGGCGGCCGTCGCCGACGCGGCCGGGCTCCAGGCGCCGGTCATCGACCTGGACCGGCCGATAGCCGAATTCGGCCTCAGCTCCCGCCAGTTGGTCACTCTGGCCGCGGAACTCTCCCAGCGGATCGACCGGCCCCTGAACCCGTCCCTCGTCTTCGACCACCCCACCATCGCGGGGATCGCCGAGGCGGTCTTCGACGAAAGTCCCGTCGGCGCGACGGCGGCGGACCCGGCGCCTGCGGACGCGCCGCCCGCACGGGCGGACGACGACATCGCCATCGTCTCCATGGCCTGCCGCTTCCCCGGCGGCGCCGACGACCCCGAGGCGCTGTGGCGGCTGCTGACCGCGGGCGAGGACGCCATCTCGGAGGTGCCCGCGGGCCGTTGGGACACCCAGGGGCTCTACGACCCCGACCCGGAGGCCACCGGCAAGGCGTACACCCTGCGGGGCGGCTTCCTCTCCGACATCGACCGTTTCGACGCGTCCTTCTTCGGAATCTCACCGCGCGAGGCCGCGGCCATGGACCCGCAGCAGCGGCTGCTCCTCGGGACCGCCTGGGAGACGATCGAACGTGCCGGGATCGTCCCGGAGACGCTGAACGGCAGCTCCACGGGCGTCTACATCGGTCTGTACGACAGCGGATACCAGGCCTCGGCCTCACTGGGTCGGCTCGACGGGCACGTCGGCACCGGCTCCGCGTCCAGCGTGGCCTCCGGCCGCATCTCCTACACCCTCGGCCTCCAGGGCCCGGCGGTGACCGTCGACACCGCCTGCTCCTCCTCCCTCGTCGCCCTGCACCTGGCGGCGCGGGCGCTGGCGGACGGCGAGTGCGACCTCGCGCTGACGGGCGGCGCCACCCTGCTGGTGACCCCGCGCGGGCACGTCGAGTTCAGCAGGCTGCGCGGGCTGTCGCCGTCCGGGCGGTGCAGCCCGTTCTCCACCGAGGCGGACGGCGTGGTGTGGGCCGAGGGCTGCGGTCTGGTCCTGCTCAAGCGGCTCGCGGACGCGCGCCGGGACGGCGACCGGGTCCTCGCGGTCGTCAAGGGGTCGGCGATCAACCAGGACGGCCGCAGCCAGGGCCTCAGCGCCCCGAGCGGCCCGGCGCAGGAGCGGGTGCTGCGCGCCGCCCTGGACGCCGCCGGGCTCCGGCCAGACGACCTGGACTACGTCGAGGCGCACGGTACGGGCACGCCGCTCGGCGACCCCATCGAGGGCCGGGCGCTGACCGCCGTCTTCGGGCCGGGCCGCCCCGCCGACCGGCCGCTCGGCGTCGGCTCCCTGAAGTCCAACCTCGGTCACACACAGGCCGCGGCGGGCATCGGCGGCGTCATCAAGACGGTGCTGGCCCTCGGCCACCAACTGCTCCCGGCATCGCTGCACGCCGAGACCCCGACCGAACACATCGACTGGGCGGGCGGCGGCCTGCGCGTGCACAGCACCGCGGCGGGGTGGCCGCGCGACGTCGACCGGGTGCGGCGGGCCGGAGTGAGCGCGTTCGGGATCAGCGGTACGAACGCGCACGTGGTTCTGGAGGAGGCACCGCACGACCTGACGCGGCCCACGGGCGAGCCGCAGAGTCCCGAGCAGCCGACGGCCGAAGAGACCGCTCCCCACCTGCCCGCTCCCCACCTGCCAGCCCCCCACCTGACCGGAAAGACCCTCTTCCCGCTCTCCGCCCGCACCCTCCCCGCCCTCCGGGGCCAGGCCGGCCGTCTCCTCGAAGCGCTCAGCGCGGATCCGCAGACGCCGCTGCCCGAGGCGGCCGCCACGCTGGCCCACCACCGCACGCACTTCGAGCACCGGGCCGTCGTCCAGGCGGGCGACCGCGACGAACTGCTGACCGCACTGCGCGGGCTGGCCGAGGGACAGCCGGACACCGACAGGGTCGCCGGCCCCCAACAAGCCCTCCCCCCGGGGAAGCTGGCCTTCGTCTTCCCCGGCCAAGGCGCCCAGTGGACCGGCATGGCCCGCGATCTGCTGGACCGCTCCCCGGTGTTCGCGGACGAACTCGACCGCTGCGACGCCGCCCTGCGCCCGTTCACCACCTGGTCGGTGGCGGCCGTCCTGCGCGGCGACGCGGGCGCCCCGTCGCCGGACCGGGTGGACGTCGTCCAGCCGGTCCTCTTCGCCGTGATGATGTCCCTGGCCGCCGTGTGGCGGGCCCGTGGCGTACGGCCGGACGCCGTGATCGGGCACAGCCAGGGCGAGGTCGCCGCGGCCTGCGTCGCCGGGGCGCTCAGCCTCAACGACGCGGCGGCGGTGGTCGCCCTGCGCAGCCAGGCCCTGACCGAGCTGTCCGGCACCGGAGCCATGGCCGTCGTCGCCCTGCCGCACACCGAGGTCGAGGCCCACCTCGCCGGCCTCGACGGCCGGGTGTCCGTCGCAGCCGTGAACAGCGGCCGGTCCACGGTGATCGCCGGCGACGTGGAGCCACTGGAAGCCCTGCTCGCCGACCTCGACCGGCAGCAGGTGTTCGTCCGCCGCCTCGACGTCGACTACGCCTCCCACAGCGCCCAGGTCGAGCAGGTCCGCGCGGCCGTCCTCGACGAACTCGACGGGATCACCACCTGCCCGACGTCCGTCGCCTGGTACTCCACGGTCCTGGGCGAACCGGTCACCGAGGAACTGGAAGCCGACTACTGGTACACCAACCTCCGGGAACCCGTCCGCTTCGCGCCCACCGTGGAACGCATGGCGGCCGACGGCTACCGGTACTTCGTGGAACTCAGCCCCCATCCGTCCCTGCTCACCGCCCTGCGCACCGTCGTCGAAGACGCCGATGCCGCCGAGGCCGCTGAAGACACAGCCCCCGACCTGGTCGCCGTCGGATCGCTCCGTCGCGACGAGGACGGGCCCGCCTGCCTGGACCGGGCCGCCGCCGAACTCCACGTCCACGGACGGCGGATCGACTGGCGCCGTCTGGTCGCCGACGCACCCCGCGCGGATCTGCCGACGTACGCCTGGGACCCGCAGCGCCACTGGATCGAACCGGAAGCGGCCGCCGGCGCCCCCGGTCTCTTCGACCGTGCCGCGCATCCGTTGCTCGGCATCCAGTTGCAGTCGGCGGACGAGACCCGCTGGACCTTCCGCAACGAGTGGTCCCCGGCCACCGCCGACTGGCTGCCCGACCACGCCGTGTTCGGCCGGACCGTGGTGTCGGGCACGACGCTGATGGAACTGTGCCGCGCCGCGCTCGCCGTGGCCCGCCCGGACGCCCCGGGGGACGTCACCGACCTGTTCCTCCTGACGCCCCTCACCCTGCCCGGGTCCGGCACGGTCGAGGTGTCCGTCGAGGTGGTCACCGCCGGTCCCGTACCGGAGATCACCGTGCACAGCCGTCCGCGCGGCCAGGAGGGCACGGGCTGGACCCTGCACGCCACCGCGTCGGCGGCCGAGGCCGCTCCGGTGACGCAAGGGCCCTTGCCGGTGTGGCCGGAGGCGGCCGGGACGGCCTGGAGCCCCAAGACGTACGAGCGGCTGGCCCGCCTCGGCCTCGGCTACGGCCCGGCCTTCCAGGGCGTACGGGCGGCGGTGACGACCGGCGACGGCGAGCTGCTGGCCAGGCTCTCGCTGCCGACCGTGGCCCGCGATGTCGCCGACCCCTACCCGCTCCACCCGGCGGTGCTGGACGCCGCACTGCACGTGGCCGCCGTGTTCGACGCGGGCGACGCGTCCGACGGCCGGGTGCTGCTGCCGGTCGCGGTGGGCCGCTGCGTCCTGCCGCACGGCGGAGCGACCGAACTGACCGCGCGCGTAAGGCGGTCGGGCGGTTCCGGGACGGACCTCACGCTCGACGTGACGCTGTGGGACGCCGACGGAATCCCGGCGGGCCGCCTGGAGGGCGTACGGCTGCGGGCCGCGAACCCGGCGGACCTGGGCACCGGCTCCGAGAACGGGCGGCACCTGTACGAGGTGGCGTGGACGGCCGTACCCGAGGAGCCCGCCGGGGCGCCGGGCACCGAGTGGACCGTCCTCGGCGACCCCTCGGACCCGGAGGCCGCGGCGGCCCTGCGCGGCCTCGCGGCGGCGGGGATCACGGTGGGCGAGACGGGCGCGGACGTCCGCGTACGGTTCTGGCCGCGCCCGGCGTCCGACGTCGAACCGGCCGCCGCGGCACAGGAGTTGGCGGCCACGGCACTGGCCGAACTCCAGGCGCTGCTCGCCCTCCCCGAGGACGAGGCGCCCACCCGGACGGTTTGGGTGACCCATGGCGCGGTCGCGGCCGGCGAGGGGGACACGGTGCCCGGCCTCGCCCAGTCGGTGCTGTGGGGCCTCGCCCGCAGCGCCCGCACCGAACACCCCGGCCTCGGGCTGACCCTGCTCGACCTCGACGGCTCCGATCCCGGGGGTGCCCTGCCGGTCGCCGTCGCGTACGCCGGTGAACCCGAACTCGCGCTCCGGGCAGGCACGTTGCTCGTCCCGCGGCTGGTGCGGGCCCGCGCCGCACAGGCGTTGCCGATCCCGGCCGATGACCACTACGAGCTGGCCGGCCTCCCGGCGGACGTGACCCTGCGCGCGGTGGCGCCCCGGGCCCTGGCCCCCGGCCAGGTCCGGATCCAGGTGCACGCGGCACGCGTACACCCCTCCGGTGACGACGCGCCGGACGCCGTGTCGGCCGGTGTGCTCACCGAGGTCGGCGCCGACGTCGAGGGACTCGCCCTCGGCCTGCGGGTCGTCGCCGTCGCCGACACCGCGCCCGGCTCCGCGGCGGTCGCCGACGCGCGGCTGGTCGTGGCGCTCCCGGACGGCCTGCCGTTCACCACCGCGGTCACGCTGCCCGGGGAACACGCCGATGCCGTCGCACCAGGCCGCGCAGAGCTCGGTGCGGCTCTGCGCGAGGCCGTCGCGTCGGTCGCCGCCGGGCACACGCGTCCCACGCGCCCGCGGGCGTGGCCCGTCACCGCCGCGCGCGAGGCGATACGGAGAGGCGGCCCCGTCGTCCTCGACCTGGTCGGCCGCCCCACCCTGGCGCCCACCGACGGCACGGTGCTGATCACCGGCGGCCTGGGCGCGGTCGGCCGGCACATCGCCCGGCTCCTCGCCGAACACGGCGTCCCCCGGCTGCTGCTGACCTCCCGTCAGGGCGCCGACGACCCGCGCGCCGCCGAGGTGCGAGCGGAACTGGCCGCGCTCGGCGCCGAGGTCGAGGTGGCGGCGTGCGACGTCGCGGACGCCGCGGCCCTGGCCGACGTACTCGGCCGCATCGGCGACGAGTTGCCGCTGCGCGGCGTCGTGCACTGCGCGGGCGTCCTGGCCGACGGGGTGGTCGCCGAGCTGACGCCCGAACGCCTCACGCGGGTCCTGCGCCCCAAGGTCGACGGCGCCGCCCATCTGCACCGGCTCACCGCCGACGTACCGCTCGACCTGTTCCTGCTGGTCTCCTCCGCCGCCGGCGTCCTCGGCACCGCGGGGCAGAGCAACTACGCGGCGGCCAATGTCTTCCTCGACCAACTGGCCCACCATCGCCGGGCGCTGGGCCTGCCCGGCGTCTCGGTCTCCTTCGGCGCCTGGGCGGGCGAGGGACTGGCCGCCGAACACGCCGACCTGGAACGGATGGCCCGCCTCGGCCACCGCGCCCTCACCCCCGACCAGGGCCGCGAACTCGTCGAACTCTCCCTGCGCCGGGGCGCACCGCACCTGGTCGCCTGGTCCCTGGACCTGCCCCGCCTGCGCGAGACGACGGCGGCCGGCGACGACACGGCGGCGGCCTTGTGGCGCTCGCTGCTCCCCGCGCCCCGCACCGGCCAGGACGGCGCCGACGGCCTGGCGGACCGCCTGGCCCGGCTGCCGGAGGCCGAACGCGCCGAACGCGTCCTGGCCCTGGTCCGCGAGGAGGCCTCCCGCGCCCTGGGCCTGCGCTCGGCCCAGTCGGTCCGCCCCGACCAGCCGCTGCGCGAACTCGGCATGGACTCGGTCACGGCGGTCGAACTGCGCAACCGCATCGGCACCCGCATCGGCGCCAAGCTCCCCGCCACCCTGCTGTTCGACCACCCCACGCCGTCCCGGCTCGCCGAGTACCTGCTGACCACAGCGCTCGCGACGGCCGGCCGGCCGGCCCGCCGGACCGCACCCGGCGCCCAGCCGGCCCGCACGGCGACGCCCGCGTCCGACGAGCCGGTGGCCGTGGTGAGCATGGCCTGCCGCCTGCCCGGCGGGGTGAGCGACCCGGAGGGTCTGTGGCACCTGGTCGCCCAGGGCCGTGACGCGGTCGGCCCGTTCCCGGCGGGCCGCTGGGACGTGGAGTCGCTGTACGACCCCGACCCGGAGGCCCTCGGCAAGTCGTACGCCCGGGAAGGCGGTTTCCTGGACGGCATCGAGTCCTTCGACGCGGGCTTCTTCGGGATCACCCCGAAGGAAGCGGCGGCCATGGACCCGCAGCAGCGGCTGCTGCTGGAGATGGCGTGGGAGGCACTGGAGCGCGCCGGTACCGTGCCCGCCGAACTGGCGGGCAGCACCACCGGTGTGTACGTCGGCATGTTCGGCAGCGACTATCTCGCGGGCTCCCGGCTCGACCAGCTGGACGGGTACGTCGGTACGGGGTCGGCGCTGAGCGTGGCCTCGGGCCGGCTCTCGTACGCGCTGGGGCTGCACGGTCCCGCGTTGACGGTGGACACGGCGTGCTCGTCGTCGCTGGTCGCGACGCACCTGGCGGCGCAGGCACTGCGGTCGGGCGAGTGCGACCTGGCGCTCGCCGGTGGTGTGACGTTGATGGTGACGCCCGGGACCTTCGTGGAGTTCAGCCGCCTTCGGGGCCTGTCCCCGACCGGCCGCTGCCGCTCGTTCTCCGACGACGCCGACGGCGCCGTCTGGGCCGAGGGCGCGGGCATGCTCGTACTGAAGCGGCTGAGCGACGCGCGGCGGGACGGCGACCAGGTGCTGGCGGTGCTGCGTGGCACGGCCGTCAACCAGGACGGCCGCAGCCAGGGGCTGTCCGCGCCGAACGGCCCGGCTCAGGAACAGGTGATCCGGCGGGCGCTGGAGCTGTCCGCACTGGGCGCCGCCGACATCGACTACGTCGAGGCGCACGGCACGGGAACCACACTGGGCGACCCGATCGAGGCGAACGCGCTGTCGGAGGTCTTCGGCGACTCGCGTCCCGAGAACCGTCCGCTGTACCTCGGGTCGCTCAAGTCCAACATCGGGCATGCGCAGGCGGCCTCGGGCGTGCTCGGGCTGATCAAGGTGGTGCAGTCGCTGCGGCACGGGACCCTGCCGCGCACCCTGCACGCGGGCACGCCCAGTCAGCACGTCGACTGGGACGGCAGCGGCCTGCACCTGCTCCAGGAGGCGGTGGACTGGCCGTCGTCGGGGGAGCGGGTGCGGCGGGCCGGCGTGAGCGCCTTCGGGATCAGCGGCACCAACGCGCATGTGATCGTGGAGGAGGCACCACCACCGGCCGCGACGGAGCCGAACGCCGAACCCATGCCCGGGAAGCGGCTGTTCGCACTGTCCGGGCGCAGTGAGGCCGGCGTGCGGGGCCAGGCCGCGCGACTGGCCCAGTACCTGACCGAGGACGTCGCCCTGCCCGACGTCGCCCACACCCTGGCGCGGCACCGCAGCCACTTCGAGCGGCGCACGGCGATCGTGGCGGCCGACCGGGACGAACTGCGCGCCGCGCTCGACGCGCTGGCGACCGGACGGACACCGCTCGTGCCGCCCCGCGAGGAGCAGACGGGCAAAGTGGCCTTCGTCTTCGCCGGGCACGGGGGCCAGTGGCCGGGCATGGGCGTGGAGTTGATGGCCGGCTCGGATGCCTTCCGCGAGGAGCTGGCCCGCATCGACGAGGCGGTTCGGCGGCACGTCGGCTGGTCGGTGCTCAACGTGCTGCGGGCACCGGAGGAAATCGCCCCGCTCGACCGGACCGAGTTCCTTCAGCCGGTGCTGTTCGCGGTCAACGCGGCGCTGGCCGCCGCCTGGCGTGCGCTCGGCATCACCCCGGACGCCGTGATCGGGCACAGCCTGGGCGAGATCGCCGCCGCGTACAGCGCGGGCGCCCTCACCCTGGACGCTGCCGTGACCGTGGTGACCAGGCGTGCCCAGGCCGTCGTACCGCTGGCGGGCAAGGGCGGGATGCTGAGCGTGGAACTGCCGCGCGCGCAGGTGGAGGAGCTGCTCGCGCCGTACGCGGGACGGCTGTTCGTCGCGGCGGTCAACAGCGCGCACGCCACCGCCGTCTCGGGCGACGCCGAGGCACTGGCCGAGGTGCTCCACCGACTCGAGGAGCGGAAGATCCCCGCCCGGCGACTGTCGACGCCGTTCGCCTCGCACACCCCTTTGATGGATCCGCTCCGCGAGGAACTGCTCGACCGGTTCGCCGATGTGCGGGGCGCGCGGACGCCGACCCCGCTGTACTCGACGGTGCTGGCCGAGCCCGTGCCCGGGGACCGGCTCGACGCCGCGTACTGGTACGCGAACCTCAGGGAGCCCGTCCGTTTCGCGGACACGGTCCGGCGGATGCTGGACGACGGCTACCGCTACTTCGTCGAGCTGAGCCCGCACCCGTCGCTCGGCCCCTCGATCGAGGCGGTGGCGGCCGAGGCAGGCATCGACGCGGTCGGCGTCGGCTCGCTGCGCCGGCAGCAGGACGGGCGCGACATTCTGCTGCGCAGGCTGGGGGAGTTGTACGCGGCCGGGCACACGCCCGACTGGCCGGTGCTGTTCCCGACGGGGCGCCGGGTCGACCTGCCCACGTACGCCTTCGCCCGCGAACGCCACTGGCTCGCGCCCGCCCCGGCCTCCCCGGCGGGCGGCGGGGGGCCGCTCCTCGGCACCCACGTCGAGGCCAGCGACGAGCCCGACCGGCACCTCTTCCAGAGCGACCTGGACCTGCGCGACAGCCGCTTCGCCTACCTGACCGACCACCGGGTCACCGGCGACGTCTGGCTGCCCGGCGCCGCCTTCCTCGACATGGCACTGGAAGCCGCTTCCGCGCTGCAGGACGGCGGCGAGGTGCGGCTGGCCGACGTCAGGTTCCTGCGGCCGCTGCGTCTGGACGAGGGTCGGCCCGTGCGGCTGCAACTGGTCCTGCGGCCCGCCGAGGACGGCGTCCGGGACTTCACCATCGCCTCCGCGGTCACCGGTGAGCGGCGTACCCGCTGGGAGCGGCACGTCAGCGGACGCGTCACGGTCACCGCCGGGGAACCCATGGCCGATGCGCGGCTCGCCGTCCTGCGTGAGCAGTGCACCGAACAGGTCGACCTGCCGGGTGTCTACGCCCGGCTCGCCGCCCTCGGCATCGACTACGGCCCCGCCTTCCGGGGCCTGGAGGAGGGCCGCCGCACACACTCCGCGGCGCTCGGCCGGCTGGCCGCGCACCCCGCAGCCGGTCATCTGCTGCACCCCGCGGTCCTCGACGCCGCCTTCCATACGGCCGCGCTGCCGGGCGACGCGCCCGAGGGCCGGGCGTTCGTGCCCGCCGGGTTCGGACGGCTGCGGTTCACCGGGCTGCGCACCACGCCCGTGTGGGTGACCTGCGAGCTGCGGTCCATGGCCGGCGACACCGCGACCCTGGACCTGCGGCTCTGGGACGAGAACGAGCAACTCGTCCTGGAAGCGGAGGAGTTCGAGCTGGCCGCGCTCTCCCCACTGGACGGCGCGCTCTTCGAGACCCGCTGGCAGCCGCGCCCGCCCGCGCAGGAGCCGCCCGCCACGGGCAGTTGGCTGATCCTGGCGGACGAGACGGGCGTGGCCGTCGAGCTCGCCGAGCGGCTGGGCTCGTCGGTACCGCATGTCATCGTCCGCAGGGGCGAGGCGTTCGGCGTCGAAGGACCCGGCCGGTACGTCCTCGATCCGGCCGATCCGCAGCAACTGGCGCACCTGCTCGACGAGGCCTTCGCGGACGGGCTGCCCGAGCGGGTGGTCCAGTTGTCCGCGCTCGACGCTCCGGCGATCGGGGAGGCCCGTACGGCGGAGCAAGCGGCCCGGCTGTGCTGCCTGAGCACCCTGCACCTGGTGCGGACGCTCGCCGACCGTCCCGAGGGCCGGGCCCCTCGTCTCTTCGTGGTCGTACGGGGCAGCCAGGCCGTGGGCGACAGCACACAGGTGACGCACCCTCAGCAGGCGCTCGCCTGGGGCTTCGGTCTCGCGGTGGCGCAGGAGTACCCGGAGCTGGCGACCACGCTGATCGACCTGCCGTCCACGGACGGCGTCGACGCCCTGTGGGAGCAGCTCCGGCACGCGGACGACGAACGGCTGGTCGCACTGCGGGACACGGGACGTCTGGTGCCGCGCCTGGCTCGTACGCGCCCGGACGACGGCGGTCACGGTGAGCTCACCCCGGACGGCGTGTACCTGATCACCGGCGGTCTGGGCGGCCTCGGTCGCGTGGTCGCCGAGCGGCTGGTCCGCCGTGGTGCCCGCAGACTGGCCCTGCTGAGCCGAGGCAGGCCCGGCGCGGACGCCGCGGGCTGGATCAAGGGCCTCGAAGAGCGCGGCGTCACCGTGCACCTCGCCCGCGCCGACGTCGCCGACCGTGCCGGTCTGACGGCCGCGCTGGCGGCCCTGCGGCGTGACGCCGGACCGGTCGCCGGAGTCGTCCACGCGGCCGGTGTGCTCGACGACGCCACGGTCGCGAACCTCACGGACGAACGCGTCCTGCGCGTGCTCGCCCCCAAGGTTCTGGGCACCACCCTGCTCACCGAGCTGATCCCGGAAGCCGGGAACCTGGTCCTGTTCGCCTCGGCGGCCGGTCTTCTGGGCTCGGCCGGGCAGAGCCCGTACTCGGCGGCGAACGCCTTCCTCGACGCCTGGGCGCACCACCTTTCCCGTACCGACCGCCGGGCGCTGAGCCTCGACTGGGGTGCCTGGGCCGGCGTCGGCATGGTCGCCGAGTCCGGCACCCGGGCCGACGAGACCAGCCGGTCGGGTCTGGTCGCCTTCTCCCCCGACGAGGGCGGGGAACTGTTCGAGCGGGTGCTGGCCACGTCCCGGCGCCAGCTCGCGCCCATCGCCCTGGACTGGGAGATGCTGGCGCTCGACGCGGACGCGGCGCGGACCCGCCCGCTCCTGGGTGACCTGGTCACCGTCCCGACGGGTGGGGCGGACTCGGACGACCTCGTCAAGAAGGTGTTCGCGGCGACGACGGACCACGACCGTGCCGTACGGCTCGAAGCGTACGTACGGGCCAGGGTCGGCGAGGTCTGCGGAGGTGCCGTGGACGTGTCCGGGACCACGGTCCTCAAGGAACTGGGCCTGGACTCCCTCATGCTCGTCCGGCTGCGCAACGCCTTCGCCCGCGAGCTGGGCGTCGAACTCCCGGCCGCCGCGATGTTCTCGGCGTCCGACATCCGCGGCCTCGTACGGGCCCTGGTCGCGGCCCTGCCCGAGCGGGACACCGTGACACCGGAGCAGCCGGCCGACGTCACCTCGGAAGTGCTGGAAGTGCCGGAGACCGAACTGCGGCCCGCGACCCGCGATGTCGTACGACTGCTGCGCAGCGCCCAGCCGGGCATGCCGGGCGCGGCGCACGCCGTCGGCCTGGCGGTGCGGCTCACCACGCCGACCACCCGCGAGACGCTCACCGGCATCCTCACCCGGCTCGTCGCACGGCACGCGGCCCTGCGGACCGCGATCGTGCCCGGTGCCGAAGGCGGGCGGCAGCTGCGGGTGGACCGGGAGCCGGCGAACCCGGTGCTGCGCTGGACGGACGTGGCCGCCGACGTGGAACTCGACGCCGGCGACCGGCTGCGGGAACTGCTCGAGTCACCGTTCGACCTGACGACCGCGGCGCTGTGGCGGTTCGAACTGCTCGACGGTGGTGCGCGGGGACAGATCCTGGTGTTCGGCGCGCACCACGCGGTGAGCGATCTTCAGTCGCTGCTGCTCGTGGCGGGGGAGATCGACGCCGAACTGTCCGGCACCTCGCTCGGCGACACCGTCACCAACCGCGACATAGACCTGCTGATCCAGGCCCAGCGCACCGAGGGGACCGTGCCGACCGGCGACGGGCCAGGTGCTGCCGCCGCGGTCGAGTGGCGCGAGGCCTTCCACGGCAGTGGCCGTCTCGACCTGACACTCACCAGGGAGCGCCCGGCCGCGCGGTCGTACCGGGCCGGCAGTGTGACCGTGGCGATCCCCGACGGGCTCATGGAGCGGGTGTCGGCAGCCGCGAGCGGGCTAGCCGTCACGCCCGCCGCCTTCTGCCTCGGCACACTCACCGTGCTGCTGGCACACAGGCGCGAGCGTGAGCGCTTCGTGCTGGCCGTGCCCGTGGACACGCGCATCCACGCCGACGCGTACGACGCGGTGGGCTTCTTCGGCGTGCCGGTGCCGTTCCCTGCCGAGGCGGGGGCAGGCGAGCCGGTCGAGCAGGTGCTGCGCCGCACCGACGGCCGCCTCGAGAAGGTCCTCGCGAAGGGTGCCATGTTCTCGGACGTCCTGCCGACGCTGGCGAAGCAGGGGCTGTACCGGCCGAACGCGCCGCTGGTGGAGGTGTACTTCAACTACGTACGCTCCTCGGCGGGGCGCCTGACGAACCTGGAGGTGCTGCCGGCCGGGACGGGCTGGTCGGACCTCGACCTGATGATCACCATGACGCCGGACGCGGGCCGGATCCGGCTCGACCACAACCTCGACATCCTGGACGCGGCGGCCACCACGGACCTGGGGGAGGAGTTCCTGCGGCTGCTCGCCCGGGCGGTGGAGGATCCGACGGCACCGGTGCGTACGACGGCCGCGAGCGAAGCCCCGGCAGCGACGGAAGTCCTGGTCGCGTCCGAAGTCCCGCCCGCGGCCGAAGCCCTGGCGGTGAGCGAAGCGCCGGCAGCGACGGAAGTCCCGCCCGCGACCGAAGTCCCGCCCGCCGGCGAGCCCGCTGTCGTCCCGCCGCGTCCGCTCGCCGTCGCCGCCACCTTCGCCCTGGGCAATCTGCCGCTGATGTGCGAGTTGGCGTGCAACGAGGGGGCGGGGGCACGGGACGGCGGTGTGACGGTCGCGGAGGCGCCGTACCACCATGTGCTCGCGAGCCTGCGGGATCCTTCCGGCGTCTTCGCGGACCCGGCCACGGCGGTGGGCGTGGTGCTGCTGCGGGCGGCGGACCTGGAACGGTTCGGGCCGGTCGACGACGCGCTGCTCGCCGAGCTCCGCACCGAGTACCCGGCCGCGCTGCGGGCCCTGTCCGAGCGGACCCGGAAGCCGCTGATCGTCGGCTTCCCGCCGTCCGCGCGCGCCGACGACCGCCTCGAGCGCTGGGACAGCGAGGTCGCCGCCGAGCTGGCCGGGCTGCCCGGCATCGCGGTGCTGGGCCCCGACGACTGGACCCGGCACCACGCCGTCGGGGAACGCTTCGACGAACGGACCGAGAAGCTCGCCCACCTCCCCTTCACCCCGGACTTCCAGGCGGCGGTGGCCCTGCGCCTGGCCGACGTCGTACGAGCGGTGCGGCGCCCCGCGCCGAAGGTGATCGCGGTGGACGGGGACGAGACCCTGTGGGGCGGTGTCGCCGGGGAGATCGGCCCGGAGGCGGTGGACCTGACCGGTCCGCGTGCCCTGCTGGCGCGCAGGCTGCTGCAGTGGCGTGCCGCGGGTGCGCTGCTGGCGCTGGTCAGCAACAACGACGAGGACACGGTCCGGGCCGTCCTGGACCGCCCGGACAGCCTGCTGAAGGCGGAGCACTTCAGCGTGCTCTCCGCCGCCTGGGGCCCGAAGTCGGGTCGCCTGGCCGAGGCGGCGCGCACGCTCAACCTCGGTACGGACAGTTTCCTGTTCCTCGACGACAACCCGGTCGAGATCGCGGGGGTGCGGTCCGCGTTGCCGGAGGTGCTGTCGGTGACCTGCCCGCCGACGGCCGAACTGGACGAGTTCCTGGGCCGGTTGTGGCCGCTGGTCCCGGCGGCTGCGACGGCCGAGGACGGGCTGCGGGCACGGTTCTACGAGCAGGAGCGGGAGCGGGACGCCGTCCGCGAACACGCCGGTTTCGAAGAGTTCCTCGCCCAGCTGGAGCTGGAGGTAGACATCCGGGCCCTGTCCGCGGCCGACGTCCAGCGGGCCGAGCAACTCGTCCGTCGTACCAACCAGTTCACTCTCCGCGCCCGGTCGGCCGACGGCGGCGATCTCACCCGGTGGCGGGAGTGCGGCGAGGTGTGGACGGCCGCGGCCCGGGACCGGTTCGGCGACTACGGCCAGATCGGCCTGCTCGCCGTCCGCCCGGGAGAGGGCCAACTCGACGTACTGGCCTGGATGATGAGCTGCCGGGCGCTCGGCCGGGGTGTCGAGGAGCGCCTGTTGCGGTGGCTGGCCGACCGCGCCGAGGAACTGGGCTGCGCGAAGGTACGGCTGACGGCGGAGCGCACCCCGCGCAACGTTCCGGCCCGTCGTCTGGTCGCCGCGCTCGGCGGCGGTGACCAGGACGACGCGTATCTGGAGACCGTGGTCACACCGGACCAACTGCGGGCCTTCCGGTCCTGGCAGCAGCAGTGAGGGAAAGGACACAGCACACCGTGAAGGGTTCTCATGCGTGAGGTGAACGAGGGCGCGTCGGCGTACCCCGGACAGCGGGCGACCGGCGAGTCGATCGAACGGGGCGGCGGCGGGCTCAGCGTGAGCGACCTGCTGGCCAAGGTCATGACGGCCGCCGCGCCCCAGCCGACCGGCAGCGGTACGGAGTCGGGGCCCGGCGCCGGTCCGACGGCCGGTCCGTCGCTCGATGTGGACGGCCTCGCCGTCGCCGTCGCCGCCACCGCGGGCCGCTATCTGCCTGGGGGGCACCTGTCGCCGGACAGTGACTTCTTCGACGCCGGGGGCACGTCCGTGCACGCCGTGGAACTCGTCGCGGAGCTGGAACGCGAGCTGGGCATGGAGATCGCCCTGGACGACGTGTTCGCCGACGCCCGGCCGCGCACCCTCGCCCGGCGGTGGCTGTCGGCCGGCGGCGCCCCGGCCGCCCACTCAGCAACTCCGGCGACCCCGGAGCCCACCGCGGCCGGCGTCGCCGCGACGGGCGTCACCGCGATTGGCGCCACTGCGGCCGGTGCCGCCGTGGCCGGTGCCACCGCGGCCGGCGTCGCCGCGACCCCGGGCCTCCTCCCGCTCTCCGCCGCGGGCACCCGTCCGGCGCCCGCCCCGAGCGGCCTCCCCGTCCCGTCCCCCCGCACCCCACCGGCGGTGGCGGCCACCCCGCCGCCCGGGAGCGGCGACGCCCCCTACTCCACCGCCCGCCGCGAGGACCTCGACCAGATCCTGGCCGACCTCGCGCTCGCCGATCGCCTGCCCTGGACCGGCGCGCCCGAGCCGCTGCCGCCGCGCCGGATCCTGCTGACCGGCGCGACCGGCTTCCTCGGCAGCCACATGCTTCTCGACCTGCTGCGGCACAGCGACGCCCACGTCTACTGCCTGGTCCGCGCCGCCGACGAGGAGGCGGCCACCGCCCGGCTGGGCCAGGCGCTGAAGGGCTACGAGCTGCCCTGGTCGTCGGAGGTCCGCCGCCGGGTGACCGTGCTCCCCGGAGACATCCGGCACCCGCGCCTCGGCCTGTCCGACGACCTGTGGAACACCCTCGCCCACGAGCTGGACAGCGTCGTCGGCGTGGCGGCGGCCGTGGACTTCCTGCGCGGCTACCCCTCGCTGCGGCAGAGCAACGTCCTCGGCGCGCTGACCCTGGCCGAACTGGCGGCGACCGGCCGGCCCAAGCCGCTGCACCACATCTCCTCGATCGCGGTCTTCAACGAGGTCGGCATCACCGCCATGGGCGAGGACGACCCGCTCGCCCGCGTAGACCGGCTCGTCGCGGGCTACGACCAGACGAAGTGGACCGCCGAAGTCGCGCTGCGGCGAGCCCGCGACCACGGTCTGCTGGTCACGGCGATGCGCCCGGGCGGCATCGGCGGCCACACCAGGACCGGCGCCTACAACCCCCAGGACCTCAGCAGCGGCCTCATCTCGGCCTTCGGCCGCTTCCGCACCGTGCCCGCGTTCCGCTACCTGAACGCGGCCCCGGTGGACTGGGTGAGCCGGGTCGCGGTCGGCGTCATCTGCGAACCCGACGCCTGGGGCTACGACTACAACCTGACCGGCGTGCCCAACACCCTCGACGACGTCGTACAGGACATGGCGCTCGGCGGCATGCACGTGCGCGTACAGGACTGGGACGAGTGGCGCACCGACGCCCTGGCCCGCCTGGAGGCCGACCCGGTGCCCGAACTCGCCTTCCTGACAAGGGTGTTGCGGAGCCCCACCGCCCTCAAGCTGTGCGAGGCGACACTGAAGGGCCCGGCGGCCCACGACGACCGCACCGCCGCGCTCGTCGAGGCGCTCGGGCTCGGGCCCGCGGCCCGCTACGACGCCCAGGCGCAGCTCAGGACGTTCGAGCGGCTGGCCCGCGACGGCCTCGCCCGGCTGCCGCACAAGGACGACCAGCCGTACCTGTGGTTCTCCGAGAGGACCGAGGGCGGCGTCGGCCCGGTCGGCGCCCCCGCCGACACCCCCTGCTCGATGGCGCTCACCCTGTCCATCGCGAGCATGTACCAGCTGGTGAAGGAGCGCCGGGTGGACGTCAGCGGCGAGCTGGTGTGCGCGGCGGTGCACCCCGAGCCGCTGACGGTGGAGCGCGGTGACGTCTGGATCCGCCCCGAGGAGGGCATCCCGGAACAGCACGGTATGCGACATCAACTCCTGCGCTACCGGCTGGAGTTGCGTGACACCGACGGCGGCCACTGGTGGCTCGAGGGCCACAAGTACGCCCGGGCCCGCCGCGACGTGTGGCGGCAGACCCGCGCGCTGACCGTCGAGATCGGCCGTGCGGGCGAACCGGCGCGACTGACGGGCGAGGTCGTCGTACCGGCGGACAGCTATGTGCGCGACCAGATCGACGGCATCAAGGTCGACCCGCGCCTGACCAGCCAGGAGAAGCGGGCCGCCAAGCTGACCTGGCTCGCCTGGTTCGGCCTTGAGGTGGGCCGCGGTCTGCTCGGCCCCTTCGCCCGGGTCGCCGCGGACCTGCTCGACCTGCGCCGCAACCCGACCCTCACGGAGCGCAACCGATGATCTTCAGGACGACCGACTCCACCACCAGGCCGGCGCTCCGCAGGGTCAGGACCACCACGACCCTGCGCCCGCTCCACCACCGCCTCGATCCCGCGCGCGTCGAGGAGATCCCCTTCCGCGCGGGGGACGGGGTCCGGCTCGGCCTGACCCGCGTCGACAGCGGCGAGCCCGACCGGCCCGCGGTGCTGCTCCTGCACGGACACACCGCGTCCGCCGACATGTTCTTGCTGCCCGAGACCCGCAACCTCGTCGACGCCCTCCTCGACGACGGCTACGAGCCCTGGCTGCTCGACTGGCGCGGCAGTTGCCGGCTGCCGTACAACGAGACCGGCCAGAAGTACACGTACGACGACGTCGCCCTGTACGACATCCCCGCGGCCGTCTCCCACATCCGCGGGCGCATCGGCGACCGGCCGTTGTTCGTGGTCGCCCACTGCATCGGCTCGCTCACGCTGTCGCTGAGCATGACGGCGGGGCTGGTGCCGGGGCTCGCGGGCGTCGTGTCGCAGGGCGTGTTCCTGACGCCGAAGCTCGCGGGCCGGACCTCGCTGCGGATGTCGGTGGCCGGAGAGCTGCTGAAAACCCGGATCGATCACATCCCGGTCGACTTCCGCAAGGTGGGCCTCTGGTCGAAGTACACGCCGCTGTTCGCACTGGCCTCCCGCAAGGCGAGCTGCCCGGACCCGACCTGTCAGATCCTGCACAACTCGGCGTGGGGGACGGGCGCCTCGCTGTTCGTGCACGAGCACCTGTCCGAGGCCACCCACGACCGGCTCGCCGAGCTGCTAGGCCCCGCGCCGCTGTGGATCCTGCCGCATCTGCGCCGGATCGAGCTGGCCCGCAGCGTGGTCCGCTGGCACGACACCGACCACCGCTACCGGGAGTTGCCGCAGAACGCGCTGGACGCGGCCGGCCGTATCGACACCCCGGTCCTGCTGATCGCGGGCAGCGAGAACGGGCTGTGGCTCGACTCCCAGAAGCTCTGTCACGACGTACTCGCGCGCAGGCAGCCGTACTTGGACGTCTCGTACACCGAGATTCCCGGCTACGGTCACCTCGACACGTTCCTCGGCCGGGGCGCCGCCCTCGACGTGTTCGGTCACATTCTCGACTTCCTGGGCGAACGGCGGTGACGGCAGCGGAGCGGCCGACTACCGTACGCGTCAGTAACCGGACCGCACTCCAGGAGGCGACCCATGCCGCAGCTCGCTGTCGACGGCGCAGGAATGACGTACGACGACGAGGGCCCGCACGACGGTGACGGCGGTGTGCCTCTGGTGTTCATCCACGGCTGGACGGCCGACCGGCACCGCTGGGACCACCAGATGGCGCACTTCGCCGACAAGCGCCGGGTGGTCCGGCTCGACCTGCGCGGGCACGGGGAGAGCGGGGGTTCGGCGCGGACGATCGACGAGCTGGCCGGGGACGTCATCGCTCTCCTCGACCACCTGGAGATCGACCGGTTCATACCCGTCGGCCACTCGATGGGCGGGATGATCGCGCAGACCCTCGCGCTCGCCCACCCCGAGCGGATCGAGCGCCTGGTGCTGGTGAACTCGATCAGCCGGATGACCTACAGCCGGGGGCGGGGGCTGCTGATGGCGGCGTCCACGCTGGTGCCGTTCAAGCTGTTCGTCGCCGCCAACATCCAGCGGGCGTTCGCCCCCGGTCACCCGCGCGAGGAGGTCCGGGAGTACATCCGGGCCTCCTCGGCGACGCCGCGGGACGTGGTCATGACGTACTACGCGGCCATGCGGTCCTTCGACGTCCTCGACCGGGTCGGCGAGATCCGGATGCCCACCCTGCTGGTGCACGGCTACTACGACATCCAGTTGCCCGTCTCACAGATGCTGCGGATGGCGAAGGACTACCCGGACGCGGTGGTCCGGATCGTGGACGCCGGCCACGAACTGCCGGTGGAGAAGCCCGCGGAGCTGACCTCGGCGCTGGACCGGTTCGTGACCGGCCAAGTGGGAGGCGTCCAGCTCGTCGGCTGAGTAGTCTCCGAGGCATGCGGATCTCCGTCTCCTCGGACATGGACGAACCCGTGGCCCGCTCTCTGCTCGCGGAACTGCGCGGCCGCGGCCACGAGGTCGTGGCGCACGGCGCGCTGCGCCCCGGCGACGACACGCGGTGGGCGGCGTGCTCGGCGGCGGCGGCCCGGGAGGTCGCCACCGGGACGTCGGACCAGGCGGTCGTGTGCTGCTGGACCGGCACGGGCGCGTCGATCGCCGCGAACAAGGTGCCCGGCGTGCGGGCGGCTCTGTGCACGGACGCGTACACGGCGGACGGCGCACGCCGCTGGAACGACGCCAACGTGCTGGCGCTCAGCCTGCGGCTGACGTCCCAGCCCCTGCTCAGGGAGATCCTCGACGCCTGGTTCGCCGCCGAGGCCGGCGAGGACGCCGACGACCGGGAGAACGTGGCGCACGTCGGGCGGCTGGACGCGGACAGGACCGGGGGCGCCGCCGACCGCGGGTGACGCGTTCCTCGGCCGTGCGAACATTCCCGTGGCCGAGGAGACGGCCGCGCCAAAAGCCGACGCCGCAGCACCGAGGAGTTTCACGTTGAGCGACACGACAGCAGGTCCCGTGGGCACGCGGGGCACGCGGGTCTTCATCGACAAGCAGAGCCCGAAGGCCTATCACGCGTTGGTCGAAACCTCCGAGGCGGTCCGCGCGGTCGCCGCCGACGCGGGGCTGGACCGTGTGCTCGTGGAGCTGATCAATCTCCGCGTGTCGCAGATCAACGGCTGTGCGTACTGCCTCAGCCTGCACACGAAGGCAGCGCTGCGGGTGGGTGAGACTACCCAGCGCCTCGGTGTGCTGGCGGCGTGGCGCGACACCGAACTGTTCACATCACGGGAACGCGCGGCCCTCGCCCTGGCGGAGGTGACCACCGACCCCGCGGACGCCACCGCGCAGGAGCACGCCTACGACGCCGCCCGCCAGGTTCTCACCGACGACGAGATCTCCGCGGTGATCTGGGTGGCGGTCACCATCAACGCTTTCAACCGGGTCTCCATCATGAGCAAGCACCCTGTGCGCGGGATCCCCCACCAGTAACGGATACCCGTCGGGTCGGATCACCCGTTCGTCCCCCGCATCGCGCCGCCGGGGCGGCTGCCGTCGATGATGTCCGTGGGGGCACGTTGCAGTGGGCGTTCCGGCGGTCGCCGGCTGCATGCCTGTTCGCCTCGGCCGCCTATCGCCGTCCGGAGGCAGGTACATGGGGAAGGTGCTCGGCGATGTCGGCGGGTCGGAAGGAGCTTCCGGCCACGGGCAGCCGGCCACCTGGGTCGGGGGGGGGCTCAAGCTGGGCCTGGGAGTGCTGCTCGCGCTGTTCGGTGTCCGGCTGTGGCACCGGCGCCCCAGGGACGTCTCCCAGGCGCGACTGCCGAAGTGGATGGCCGCGATCGACAGCTTCACCCCAGTCAAGATCTTCGGGCTCGCGCTGCTGCTGTCGGCGGCCAACATCAAGAACGCCACGTTCACCATCGCCGCGAGCGCCTCGATCAGCTCGTCCGGGATTCCGTTGGGGCAGCAGATCGGGGCGCTGGCGGTGTTCGTGGTCATCGCGTCTCTGGGGATCCTGGCGCCGCTGGCGGTCTTCCTGATCGCGGGAGAGCGAGCACGGAACACGCTCGACGGCTGGAAGAACTGGGCCGCACAGCACAACATCCCCGTGATGGCGGTGCTGTGTTTCGTGATCGGGCTGAAGCTGCTCGGGGACGGCATCGCCATCCTCACCGGTTGACCGTCCTCCGACGCCCTCCCTCTCGCGGATGCTTCCGCTTGATTCCTCGTCCCCCACACGTCGCCGCGTTCGCACGCGCCACCCGAGGTCCGCGGTCGGTGTCCTGGGTGGCACGCGGCTGACGCGCCGGACACGCCGGGGGGTGGTGCCCGGCGCGCTCGCCCCCCAACACTGGTGGTGCAGGCGGCAGTCGGGGGAGGGGCACCGGTCATGGCGACCCGCATCGAACAGGTAGGGCAGGCGCTGCCGGAGCGGCGTCCGGAGCTCGACGCCATCCGGATGCTCGTGGTGTTCGGGCTGATCTTCTTCCACTCGGCCCTCGTCTTCGCGACGGACGACGACTACTACGTCAAGAACTCCGAGACCACGCAAGTCATCATGATCCTGGCCGGCTTCGCGGTCGTCTGGGCGATGCCGGTGCTGTTCCTGATCTCCGGCCTGGGCTCGTGGTACTCGCTGCGCCGCCGCGGCGCGGCGGGCTTCGTCAAGGAACGCCTGTTGCGCCTGGGCGTGCCGCTGGTCTTCGCCACCCTCGTCCTGAACCCCCTGCCGCAGTGGCTGCGCCTGCGCTCCGCGGACCCCGGCTACGACGAGTCCTACCTCGCCTTCCTCCCTCACTTCTACGACGTGCATGTCGAACTCGCCGAGTTCCCCTTCCTCTTGCAGGGCGAGCACTTCGAGACCGGCCACCTCTGGTTCGTGGTGCTGCTGCTCGCCTTCTCCCTGATGCTGGCGTTCCTGTTCCGCGTGCTCGCGGCGGATCGCCTCCGACCCGTCACCGACCGGCTGGCGCAGGCCACCTTCCGCGTCCGCGGGGCGATCCTTCTGCCGGCGCTTCCGCTCGCCCTGCTCTGCGCCTTCGCCGGCCTGGAGGAGGACTACGCCGGCTGGCATCGCTGGGCCTATCTGGTGTTCTTCGCCGCGGGCTGCGCCCTCGCCGCCGATGACCGCGTCCGCACCGCCATGCGCCGGGCCGCGGTGCCGGCCGGCCGGCTGGGGGGTGTCCTGTTCGCCCTGTCCGGCCCCGGCTTCGCCGTCGCGGACGAGCCCTTCACCGAGATGACCGCCCTGGGCATGGCGACCCGCGCGTTCTTCGGGGCGGCCGGCTGGTGCCTGGTCGTCGCCATCCTCGGCCACCTCGACCGGCGCCGCGCGGCGCGGGCCGTCGGCCGGACTCCCGACCCGCTCTCTTCCGGGCGCCACCGCGTGTACGCCTACCTGGGCGCCGCCGTGCTGCCGGTCTACGTACTGCACCAGCCCGTCGTCGTGGCCGTCGCGTACTTCGTCGTGGGCTGGAACGCCCCGATCCCCGTCGAATACGCGGTGATCGTGATCATCTCCCTGGCTGTCACCCTGTCGGTCTACGAGCTCCTGGTGCGGCGCACGCGTGTGACGCGGTTCCTTCTCGGAATGCGGGTCAATACACCTGACCGACCGCCACGGCCCGGGACTTCCCCGCGCTCCCGCTGACAAGAGGCCGTCATATTCCCTCCGTCCGCTGAGGGAATGGCGCAGCCATGGAAATGCTGTGTGTTCGCGATGAATTACATATGCGTCCGCGATAACGTCGACAGGATTGTTGACAATATCGCGTCGGGTCTTTTACGTTCGCAAGCGCAAGATCAGCACAGAGCGCGGCCGTGAATGGGAGAGATCAATGAAGCACAGGGCAATGAAGCGCAGGACCGTCGTCATGGGAGTCGGCGCGGCAGCCGGCGTCGTGGCGGCCGGCGGATTCGCCTTGAGCGCGCAGGCGTCGGGTACGTCCGGTTCCAAGTCCTCGGATTCTTCGGACGCGTTGGTTTTCGACAAGGACGCTTTCACGGTTTTGACGACGACCATCACCACGGACGGGGGTGACAAGGAGGTCAAGTATCACTTCTACAAGGCGATCACCTATGTCGCCAAGCCGGTGGACGAGAAGTACCAGAGCCTGAATGTGAGTGTTCCGGTCGAGATCGACGGGACGGCGGTGGATGCGACGAACGCGCCGATCCTGTTCGCGAACTCGGTGGGCGGCTACATGCCGTCGTCGGTGGCGGACGCGACCGGGGTGGGCGGCGCCGCGATGACCGGCATGCCCGGCGGCGGCGCGAGCGCGTCGCCCAGCGCCTCGGCGTCGGCCGGTACGGGTGCGGGCGAGGTGCAGTCCGGCGGCAACGGGCAGGTGAATGCCGGCGGTGAGATGGTCAACAACGGCAAGCTGGCCCTGGCGGCCGGCTATGTGGTCGTCGAGCCGGGTGCGCGCGGGCGGACACTGACGGATTCCAGTGGCACGTACTACGGGACGGCACCGGCCGCGATCGTGGACCTGAAGGCCGCGGTGCGCTACGTCCGCTTCAACAAGGGCCGCATCCCCGGCAACACGGCCCGGATCGTCTCCTCCGGCACCAGCGCGGGCGGCGCGCTCTCGGCGCTGCTGGGCGCGTCCGGCGACAGCCCCCTCTACGACAGCTACCTGAAGGATCTCGGGGCGGCCGAGGCCAGCGACGCGATCTTCGCCAGCGGCGACTGGTGCCCGATCACGGATCTGGAGCACGCCGACATGGCCTACGAGTGGAACTGGGGTGCCAACAAGCTGAGCACCGGCACACTCGTCGACCAGAGCGTCTCCAAGGAACTGAGCACCGCCTTCGCCGACTACCAGGCCTCCCTCAGGCTGCGCGCCAAGGGCTTCGGCGCGCTGACCGCACGCAATCTGGACGACTACCTGCTGCGCACCTACCTTCAGCCGTCCGCCACCACTTACCTCAAGGGCCTGTCGGAGACGGAGCGGTCGACGTATCTGGCGGCGAACACGTTCATCACCTGGGACGGGACCGTCGCGACCTTCACCTGGGCCGACTTCCTGACCCATGTGGGAGCGCGGAAGAAGGACACGCCCGCGTTCGACGCGTTCGACCTGTCCGCGGGCGAGAACAACGAGTTCGGCACCGGAACCACCCAGGCCCGCCACTTCACCCTGTACAGCCTGCGGCACGAGAAGGGCGGCAGCGCCCGGCTGGACAGCGACCTTCCCACCAAGCTCGATCTGATGAACCCGATGTACCACCTCGTCAAGGAGCAGAACCCCCACCGGTCCAAGCACTGGTGGATCCGGGTCGGCACCAAGGACAGCGACACCTCCCTGTCCGTCGTCGGCAACCTCGCCGCGAGCCTGGAACAGCTCGGCGACGACGTCGACACGCTCTACTACTGGGACCAGGGCCACGGCGCCAACACCGACGCCGCCGACTTCATCACCTGGATCGCCAAGGTCACCGGCTACAAGAAGTAGCCCGGTCCCCGGCCACAACAAGTAACCCACCATCAACCGCGACGCCGAACCCACGTCCCTCAGTCAGCGTGGGCCCGGCGTCGCGGTGTTGTGACGACCCCGTCCGTGCCGTGGCCGGGAAAGCGCGCTTGTGAGGGGCACACTCCTGGGAGCCGGTGCGCCCGGGCATCCTGAGACGCGCCGGCCCCGCAGACCCCCAGCACAGAAGGCTGACGTCATGACCGACACCCTCACCGTGAGCGTCCTCGGCACCGGAATCATGGGAGCGGCGATGGCCCGCAACCTCGCCCGGGCCGGACACACCGTCCGGGCCTGGAACCGCACCCGCGCCAAGGCCGAGCCGCTGGCCGCCGACGGTGCGCACATCGCCGACACCCCGGCCGAGGCCGTGGAGGGCGCCGACGTCGTCCTCACCATGCTGCACGACGGTGACGCCGTCCTGGGCGTCATGCGCCAGGCCGCCCCCGCCCTGCGCCCCGGGACCGCCTGGATCCAGTCGACCACCGCCGGCCTCGACGCCCTCACCGGCCTCGCCGACTTCGCCCGCGAGCACCGGCTGGCCTTCTTCGACGCCCCCGTCCTCGGCACCCGCCAGCCCGCCGAAGCCGGACAGCTCGTCGTCCTCGCCGCCGGCCCCACGGAGAGCCGGGAGACCGTGACGCCCGTGTTCGACGCCGTCGGCTCCCGCACGCTGTGGACCGGCGAGGACGGCGCGGCCGGCAGTGCCACCCGCCTCAAGCTCGTGGCCAACAGTTGGGTCATCGCCGCCACCAACGCCACCGGAGAGGTCCTCGCCCTGGCCAAGGCCCTCGGCGTGGACCCGCAGAACTTCTTCGACGCCATCGCCGGCGGCCCCCTCGACATGGGCTATCTGCACGCCAAGGCCGACCTCGTCCTCAACAACGGTCTCACCCCGGCCAGCTTCGCCGTGAGCACGGCCGAAAAGGACGCCCGCCTGATCGTCCAGGCCGGACAGGAGCACGGCGTCCGCCTCGACGGAGCCGAGGCCTCCGCCGAACGCCTCCACCGCGCCGCCGCCCAGGGCCACGCCGACGAAGACATGGCCGCGGTCTACTACGCCAGCTTCGACGAGACACGGACCCCCTGACGACGGCGGTCGGCGCGGCCGCATGGATCGTCTGCGGGCCGGGCCGGGCCCGGGGCCGCGGGGGCGTGACGCTCAGCGCCCGCGTGCCCCGGTGCGCAGGCCGTCCATGACCAGGTCCAGAAGGCGGGCGGCGCGTGGCTGCCAGTCGCCGTGCGGGTCGATCTGCCAGAGGCCGGCGATGGCGAGGATGAAGTCGTCGGGGGTCACCCCGGGGCGGATCGTGCCGGCCGATTCGTTCGCGTCCAGCAGGAGCGCGGCGGCCGCGGTCACCGGTTCGTGCCCCGGTTTGGCCGGGCTGCCCGGCGCGCTGGTCGCCTTGCGAATCGCCTCGGCCATGCCTGCCTTGGCCATGGCGAACTGGGCGAGCCGGTCCATCCACTCCCGCAGGGCCTCGTCCGGTGCGCGGGTCCGCAACAACTGGGCCGCGGTGTCGGCGACCTGCTGCATCTCGTAGCGGTAGATCTCCAGGACGAGGGCCTCGCGGTTGGGGAAGTTGCGGTAGAACGTCCCCTGCCCGACGCCCGCCTTCTTCGCGATCGCGCTGAGCGGGGCGTCCGCCGAGCACGTCAGCTCCGCCAGGGCGACTTCCAGGATGCGCTCGCGATTCCGTTGCGCGTCCGAGCGCAGCGGTGCTTCCTTCTTCTGCTGCACCCGTCCTCCTTCCGGCATCACGGCGAGACTCCCTCCGGAAGTCGCGGCCGGGCCGCCCTTGCTAAGCGGACAGCTGTCCGTTAGGTTTTCCATGTAACGGACAGCTGTCCGCTTAGCGCCACCATAGCGGCAAACAGGGCCCGTGGGGATGGCCGGAACCGATCGCCCACCGGCATTCTCTCGTACCTCTCCAATTGAGGGACCGCCCCTTCGGCTCCCCTGAGGCTCCCGTTCGACTTCGACGCGCACCACGAACGCGAAAGAAGGCTGACCATGGCCCCATCGACGTCCAGCGCCATCACCCTCAACATCAACGGGGAGAAACACACGCTGCCCGTCGACCATCGCACCACCCTGCTCGACGCGCTGCGCGAGCGGCTCGATCTGACGGGTACCAAGAAGGGCTGTGACCAGGGCCAGTGCGGTGCCTGCACGGTGCTCCTCGACGGACGCCGGGCCGTCTCCTGCCTGCAGTTGGCGGTGGCCGCCGAGGGGCGCGTCATCACCACCATCGAAGGCGTGGCGGACGGTGAGCAACTCCACCCGGTGCAGCAGGCGTTCCTCGACCTCGACGGCTACCAGTGCGGATACTGCACCCCGGGCCAGATCTGTTCGGCCATCGCGGTGATCGAGGAGCACGCGGCGGGCTGGCCGAGCGCCGTGACCGCCGACGTACGTCCCGAAGCGGGAGCGCCACCGCTCACCGCCGACGAGATCCGCGAACGGATGAGCGGCAACCTCTGCCGCTGCGGTGCCTATGTGTCCATAGTCCAGGCGGTCGCGCGGGCGGCCGAGGCGCACGCGGCCGACGCTCAGGCGGCCGAGGTCAAAGGGGCCGCGGCATGAGGGAGTTCGACTATCAGCGGGCGTTCGACGTCCCGGGCGCGGTCGCGTTGCTCGGCGCCGATCCCGACGCGCGCTTCCTCGGCGGCGGCACCAATCTCGTCGACCTGATGAAGTCCGGCGTGGAGCGGCCCGGCCGTCTCGTCGACGTACGTGAGCTTCCCCTGGACCTCGTCGAGCCGACCCCGGAAGGCGGACTGCGCATCGGCGCCACCGTCACCAACAGCGATCTTGCCGTCCACCCCGACGTGCGGCGTCGCTACCCGGCGTTGGCGCAGGCCGTCCTGGCCGGCGCCTCGGGCCAGCTGCGCAACATGGCCACCGTCGGCGGGAACCTGCTCCAGCGCACCCGCTGCGGCTACTTCACCGACCTCGCCCAACCCTGCAACAAGCGTCTCCCCGGCAGCGGTTGCCCCGCCGTCGAGGGCGAGCACCACAACCACGCGATCCTCGGCGCCTCCGCCCACTGCGTGGCCACCCATCCCTCGGACATGGCGGTGGCGCTCGCCGCCTTCGACGCGGTCGTCTCGTACGAAACCGCGGACGGAGAAGGGGAGTTGGCACTCGCGGACTTCTATCTGCCCGTCGGTGACACCCCGCACCGGGAGACCGCCCTGCCGCCGGGTGCGCTGATCACCGGCGTCACCCTCCCGCCGAGCCCGGTCGCCGCCGTCTCGCGCTATCGGAAGGTGCGCGAACGGGCGTCGTACGCGTTCGCGATCGGCTCGCTCGCCGCCGCCCTCGACGTCCAGGACGGCGTCGTACGCGAGGTGCGCCTCGCCTTCGGCGCGGTCGCGTCCCGGCCGTGGCGGGCCCGGACGGCCGAGCGGGCGCTGACCGGGCGCCCGGCGAGCGCCGAGGCGTTCGCCGCCGCCGCGGACGCCGAACTGGGCGCCGCCGAGGTCCTGCCGCACAACGGATACAAGGTGCCGCTGCTGCGCAACCTCGTCGTGGCCGTGTTGACCGAACTCACCGAGGAGGCCGCCCGATGACCACGACCACCCAGGGCGCCGCCCGGGCGACGGGTGCCGTCGGAACCGCGCACACCCGCGTCGAGGGCCGCGACAAGGTCACCGGAGCGGCACGCTACGCCGGAGAGATTCCGTACGACGAACTGGCCCACGGCTGGCTGGTGTTGTCCACCGTCGCCCGTGGCCGTGTCCGCACGGTCGAGTCCGACCCCGTCCTCGCGATGCCGGGTGTCCTCGCCGTCCTGCACCACGCCAACGCGCCGCGCGTCACCACCGACTACATCGGCATCGTGGGGCGTCCCGACCCGGCCCTGGGGATCTTCCAGGACGACCGGGTGCCGTACGTCGGCTGGCCGGTGGCGCTCGTCGTGGCCGAGACTTCGGAGCAGGCCAGGGAAGCGGCCGAGGCACTGGTCGTCCGCTACGACGAGGAGCCGCACGACGTCGAGTTCTTCGCCGGGCATCCCGGTCTGTACACGCCGCAGGACAGCCCGCTCGTGCAGGCGGAGGCGGTGAAGGGCGACGTGGAGGCCGAACTGGCGGCGTCCGACGTCGTCGTGGACGCGGAGTACGCCACTCCCGGAGGCGTACCACTGCCCGCTGGAGCCGCACGCGGCGACGGCCCGCTGGGACAGCGGCCGGCTCGACGTCGTCGACTCCAACCAGAGCACCGTGTGGGTGGCCGGCGAGCTGGCCCAGCTGTTCTCCCTCGACCCGGCCTCGGTGCGGGTGCGGTCGGAGCACGTGGGCGGCGGCTTCGGGTCCAAGGGGGTGCGCCCGCACCAGGTGGCCGCCGTCATGGCCGCAACGGTTCTGCACCGCCCCGTCAGAGTCGTACTGACCCGTCGGCAGATGTTCTCGCTGGTCGGCTACCGCAGCCCCACGGCGCAGCGGATCAGGCTCGGTGCCGACCCCGACGGGCGGCTGCGGGCCTTCGACCACCAGGCGCAGAGCCTCACGTCGACCGTGCACGAGTTCGTCGAGTCGAGCGCCGTCCTCGGCCGTGTGCTGTACGACGCCGACGCGCACCGCACCACTCATCGCCTCGTACGGCTCGACGTGCCGACCCCGACCTGGATGCGTGCGCCGGGCGAGGCGCCGGGCTCGTTCGCGCTGGAGTCGGCGCTCGACGAACTCGCGGAGAAGTGCGGCCTGGACCCGATCGCCCTGCGCGCGCGCAACGAACCCGGGGCGGGCCCTGTGTCCGGGCTGCCGTTCAGCAGCCGCAATGTGCTCGCCTGCTTCGAGGAGGGCGCCCGCAGGTTCGGCTGGGCGGACCGCGATCCGCGTCCCGGCGTGCGCCGCGAGGGGCGCTGGCTGCTCGGGACCGGTACGGCGGCCGCCACGTACCCCTCGGGGGTCGGCCCGTCCACGGCGGCGGTGACCGCGGAGGCGGACGGCACCTTCACCGTGCGGATCAACGCGGCGGACATCGGGACCGGAGCACGGACCGCGCTGACCCTGATCGCCGCGGAGGCGCTGGCCGCCGAGCCGGGACGCGTCCGCGTGCACATCGGGGACAGCGACCTCGGTCCGGCGATGTTCGCCGGCGGCTCGATGGGCACCCGCTCCTGGGCCTGGGCGGTGACGGCCGCGGCGGGCGAGCTGCGGGAGCGGCTGGCCCTGGGCGGCGGCATTCCGCCGGAGGGGATCACCGCACGGTCGGACACCACCGAGGCCGTCGGCGGCCTCGCGAAGAAGGAACGGCACTCCTTCGGAGCGCAGTTCGCCGAGGTCGCGGTCGACACCACCACCGGCGAGGTACGCGTACGGCGGATGCTCGGCATCTTCGCCGCGGGCCGGATCGTCAACCCGCTCACCGCGCGCAGCCAGTTCCTCGGCGGCATGGTCTGGGGTCTGTCCATGGCGCTGCACGAGGAGGCCGTCAGGGACCATTCCTCGGGCGGCCTCGTCGGCGCCGACTTCGCGGGCTACCACTTCGCCGCGAACGCCGACGTCCCTCTGCTCGAGGCGGACTGGGTGGAGGACCCCGACCCGGACGACCCGGTCGGGATCAAGGGCATCGGCGAGATCGGCGTGGTCGGTGGCGCGGCGGCGATCGCCAACGCGGTCTGGCACGCGACCGGCGTACGCCACCGGCAGCTCCCGATCAGGCCCGACCGTGTCCTGCTGGCGGCGGAGGGATCCAGGAGTGCTTGACATCGCCGAGGAGCTGAACCGCTGGGTCGGGGAGGGGCGCGGCTTCGCCGTGGCCACGGTCGTGGCCGTCGGCGGCAGCGCGCCCCGCCCGCCGGGCGCCGCCCTCGCCGTCGACTCCGACGGCACGGTCATCGGCTCCGTCTCCGGCGGCTGTGTGGAAGCAGCGGTGTACGACAGTTGCGTCCAGGCGCTCCAGGACGGCACCACCGTCCTGGAGCGGTTCGGCTACAGCGACGACGACGCCTTCGCGGTGGGGCTCACCTGCGGCGGGGTCATCGAGGTCCTGGTCACGCCGGTCGGCGTGGACGCACCTGGCCGGACCGTGTTCGCGGCGGCCCTCTCGGCCGCCGCCCGGGGGGAGGCCGCGGCGGTCGTCCGCGTGTCCCGGGGGCCCGCCGAACTGCTCGGCCGGGCCCTGCTGGTCCACCCGGACGGATCGTACGAAGGAGGTCTCGACGGGCATCCCCGGCTGGACCGGACGGCGGTGGCCGAGGCCCGCGCGATGCTGGACACGGGCCGCACCGGCACGGTCGAGGTCTCGGAGAGCGGAGCGCGCTGCCCGGGCGGACTGACGCTGTTCGTCGAGTCGAGCGTGCCGCCGCCCCGGATGATCGTCTTCGGGGCCGTCGACTTCGCCGCCGCGCTGGTGCGCACCGGCAAGTTCCTCGGCTATCACGTGACCGTGTGCGATGCCCGTCCCGTCTTCGCCACCCGGGTCCGCTTCCCCGAGGCGGACGACCTCGTGGTCGACTGGCCGCACCGCTACCTCCGGGACACGCCGACCGACGAGCGCACGGTGCTGTGCGTGCTCACCCATGACGCCAAGTTCGACGTGCCGCTGCTCGTGGAGGCCCTGCGGCTGCCGGTCGCGTTCGTCGGCGCGATGGGCTCGCGCCGGACCCACGAGGACCGCGACCGCAGACTCCGCGAGGCCGGCCTCACCCCACGTGAACTGTCCCGGCTGCGCTCACCGATCGGCCTCGACCTCGGCGCCCGTACGCCCGAGGAGACCGCCCTGTCCATCGCGGCAGAGATCGTCGCGGCCCGACGGGGCGGGACGGGCGTACCACTGACCGGCTCACCGACCCCGATCCACCACGACCTGTCCGATGCCCCCGGCCCGGTGACCGCGGGGACGAGGGCGGTCGGATGACTCACGACGCCGAGGTGCCGGGCACCACGCCAGACCTGGAGACCTGGAGACCGGCCTGGCTCAGGGGCGCGGAAGCCGACGTCAACGCCCTACGGGCCGCACCTCAGGAAGACGGTGTCGAGCGCGCCAGCCACTCGTACGCCGCCCGCGCGGTGAACTCGGTCTGGCCGCCGCGCACCAGTAGCCCCGCGGTCGCGAACGCCGGGTCGTCGGCCTGGGCGGCGACGTAGGGGATCGCGATGCAGCGCATTCGGGCGGCGTGCGCGGCCGCGGCCCCAGGGGCGGCGTCCTCCAGGACCACACAGTCCGCCGGGGACACCCCGAGCCGGCGCGCCGCCTCCAGGAAGACGTCGGGGGCGGGCTTGCCCCGGGCGACCTCGTCGGCGGAGACGACGGTGGTGAGCCACGACGCCAGGCCCGTGCCCGTCAGGATCGCCTCGATGGCCTCCGGCGACGAACCGGAGGCCACGGCCATCGGCACGCCCTCGCCGGCCAGCAGTTCCACGAACTTCCGCATCTCCGGGTAGACCGGCGTGGAGGCGCGGGCCAGCGCCAGATAACGGCGGTTCATGTCCGCGAGGAGGTCGTCGAGCGGGGCCTCGACGCCGTACCGCTCCTTCCACAGCTCCAGGCTCTCCTGGGTGCTGATGCCGACGTACTGCTCGTGGTCCGCCCAGGTGAAGTCCGTGACGCCCTGCTCGGCGAGGAGGTGCCGGCCCGCCTCGTAATAGTTGGGCTCGCTGTCCACAAGAGTTCCGTCGAGATCGAAGACGACCGACGTGGTGCCGAGAGTGCTCATGGTGTCCAGGATGCCAATGATCACTTGGCGGCCGTGCGGCCGATCGACTCCACCAGCGGCAGCAGCCGGTGCGGTACGCGCTCGCGCAGTGCCACCTCGGTGCGGGTGCGCACCACGCCCGGCATGCTGATCAGCGACTGGATCACGTCCTCCAGATGCCCGTTGTCCCGCGCGACCACCCGGGTCAGCAGATCGCCGCCGCCGGTGATCGAGAACGCCTCGACGATCTCCGGTACGGCCGCGAGCGCGTCGCCCACGTCGTCGAGATGGCCCTGGGTGACCTCGATGTGCACGAACGCGAGCACCGGGTGGCCGAGGGCGGCGGGGGAGAGGGCCGGACCCGTGCCGGTGATGACTCCGTCCCGCTCCAGCCGGTCGAGGCGGGCCTGGAGCGTGCCACGGGCCACGCCGAGGATGCGTGCGTACTCGCGCACGCTGGTGCGCGGCTGCTCGAGCAGCAACCGCAGGATGCGGGTGTCGAGTTCGTCGACGGCCATGGTCCGTTGGCCTCCCAGCCGTCCGGCGTGATCTTCGACGACTGTACCCATGGCTCGGCCGTACCCGTGGCTCGGCTCGAGGCGAGCGGGTCGATCCGGACAGGGGGCAGGGGCGTCTCGTTCACCCTGCCGGGTAACTTCCCGCCCCCGCCGGGAATGTCCTGGAGGTCGACGGGCATCTGCGGCAGTAACAGGTTGACGCTACTTCCCCACCCCCGGAGGCAACGTTGACATCCGAGGCATACGAGCGCCCTGCGGCCCAGGAACCGTATGAGCAGGAACTCTCCAAGGCCCGACTGGAGGATGAGAACCTCCAGCTCAAGCAGGCGGTGCTGTCGCACGCCACGATCGACCAGGCGATCGGTGTCGTCGTCGTGCTGGGCGGGCTGGCACCCGGCCGGAGCTGGGACGTCCTGCGGGAGGTTTCGCAGCGCACCAACATCAAGCTGAGACACGTGGCGGAACTGATCATCGACTGGGCCCAGACGGGTGATCTGCCCAGGGACATCCGCGAGGAACTCGAGAGCGGGCTGCGACAGGCGAAATGCCGGGTCGACGGAGGAGACGGGCCGCTCTGACCGCGCCGTGGTGCCTCGCCCGGGTCAGGCTCGCGTCTCCGGCCCCCAGTACTCCGGCCCCACACCGCGCCAGTCGATCAGCGGTGAGACGGCCACCTGCACCGGCTCCATGTCCATCCCGGCCCGACGGAGGAACTCGGCGACATCCCCCAGGTTGTACGCGAGTCCCAGGATCTCCCCGTCCACACGGACGCGCCGTCCGCCCGTCGGCGAGGGCGGCGACACGATCACGGGCAGTGGTCCGGACATGTTCCCAGGATCGGCCGGACCGTCCGGTTACGCATCCGGGCCGGTCGACCGTACGCCTCGACGTCCTGCTCCTGATGACCCAATGGTTCTGCGTCGGCCACCGGTCTTGCCCGTCGATTGGGCCAATGGCTCATGTGTGAGAGGGCGACTTGAGCCATAGGACCTGTGGATGCTCTCATGTGCAGGTCGATGGCGCTGCGGACTCCGCGGCGCCTTTTGTGTGCCGGGCGGGCGCCATGGCGAAGAAATCTGGGGCGGGAAAACGTGTGGAAGAGGATGTTCGTGGCTCCGGACCCGGGATTGCTGCGTCTGCGCAGCGCCACCCGGGCTGTCCTCGGCATCGGCCTGGCGGTGACCCTGTGCGGTCTGGCCGGTCACTCTCTCGTCGGGGCTGTCGCCGGCGGCCTCGCGGCGTTGCTCGCGCTGTTCACGGTCGCCGACGCGACAGTGCGCGGACAGGCGACCACGACCGCGCTGCTGCCCGTCGTGGGCTTCCCGGTACTGGCTCTCGCCGCCGGGCTGCACGAACACCCGGTGGCGAGGGATGCCGCCTTCGTCGCCGTCGTGGCCGCGGGCGTGTACGCACGGCGATGGGGGCCGCGCGGCCATTCCCTCGGCGTCTTCGCGTTCATGGCGTTCTTCGTGGCGCAGTTCCTGCGTACCGTGCCTGATCAGCTGCCCGAGCTGTACGGCGCCACGCTGCTCGCCCTCTCGGCTTCCTCCGCTGTCAGGTTCGGCCTCTGGTGCTACGAGCGCCGTATGCCGCCCGTCGCGGCGTCCGCTCCGCTCACCGGCCGAGGTCTTGCTCGCCCGACGAACCGTCAGGCGGTCCAGGCGGCCGTAGCCGCTGCCTTCGCCCTTGTCGCCGGGCAGATGGTGTCGCCGGAACGGTGGTACTGGGCTGTCGGCGCGGCATGGTGGGTTTTCGTGAACACCACCTCCCGTGGGGAGACCCTGATTCGAGGGTTCCGCCGGGTCCTCGGCACGGTGATCGGCATCGCTCTCGGGTTGCTGGTGGTCGTCCCGCTGCACGGGGCGCCCGTACCCACCGCGGCTCTCGTGGCCGTGTGCGTCTTCGGCATCTTCTACAGCGCCCCCGTCTCGTACACGTGGATGATGCTCGCCGTGACCGTGATGGCCGAGCTGCTCTACGGGGTTCTCGGAGTGCTGGATCCGCACTTGATCGCCTTGCGTCTTGTCGAGACGGGAGTCGGGGCACTCGGCGCTGTGCTGGCCGTCCTGTTCGTCCTGCCGGTCAGCACGCACGTCATCACGGATGCCTGGATAGCGCGAGCACTTCGCTGTGTGCACCGCTGCACCGCCGAGACCGCGGCGCGTCTGCAGGGCTCGGCCACCGCCGATCCGACCGCGCACGTGGCCGAGCTGGAGGTGCTGTTGAGCCGGGTGGGCCTCTCGCTCGCCCCTCTGGTGCACCCACTCAACCCGCTGCGCGCCCGTGGTCGGCGGGCCCGACGCGTGCTCGCCCTGCTGCGTACCTGTGCGGACGAGGTGCGCGGTCTCGCCGCCATCGCTTCGGACCCCGAGGCGTCCCACGATCCCCGCCTTTCCGCCGCATGCGAGCGGGTCGAGGCGGCCGTCGAGGCGCTCACCACCCCCGGGAGTCCGGGCGTCGGGGTCCCGGCAGGCGGCAGGACGGCCGCCGGTCCGGCGGAGGAACCGGTGCTCGCACATCTGCACGGGATCGAGCGGGCCCTGCACGAACTCACCGCACCCCTGCGCGACGCCCACGACCCGGGACTCGCCCGCGCCTGACCTTGCTGCGCTCGGGGGCCGGGCGACCCGACCTTGAAGTGAGGCACATGTTTCGGCCACCTGGAGGGTGGATCAGGGCATCGGCTGGGTAATCCCGCCGCTATCGGACAGCACGGAACCCGCGGACCGTGCGGGAGCGGCCCGCGGACGGAGCCGCTTGGGGGTGTGCCATGCGGAACTTCCCACGCCGACACGGCGACGGAAGTACCGGAAGCGCCGGGAATACGGCTGGTACGGGAAGCACCGGGTCCCGGCCGCAGTGGCCGGAGGAGCCAGGAGGCTGGCTCGACCGGGCCCGGGCCCACCGTGACGGCGCGGATACGGATCCCCCGGCATCCCACGAGCCCGCCACCGGCGGCGCGGGACGTGGCCTGCGGACCGCGGAGCCGCCTGATACGGGCCAGGGCCTGCGGACCGCCACGGGACAGGGCCCGCGCATGGCCGACCCATCCGGTGTCGGGCGGGGCCGGGGCGTATGGACGGCCGACGGATCCGGTACCGGATCGATCACGGGCCTCCAGGGCCGCTTACTGGCCGACGCTCCGCCGGAAAGTGCCGCGAGTCGACCGGGCGGGGACGCGCGCGATCGGCACGGCGCGCCCTCCCGCGCACGCGGCTGGAGCACGGAGACGTGGTGCGCGCCGCACGGTCGCAAGGACACCGCGGGGGAGTCCGAGCACAGACCCCCTGGGCCGACCCTCCCAGGCGCCCGCGGGTGGGGCGCGGCGCGCACCCGCGGTGACCGCCCGGACGGGCATCCGGACCACCCGACCGGCAGCCCCACCACCGACGGGCCGGCCCGGCCCGCCCGGCCCGACCGGCGTGAAGAAGGCGACGGCCATGACGGGCACGAGGGCCAGGACGGTCACGACGGGCACGATCTCCTCTGCGCCGCCACCGCGTTCCTCACCCTCCACCACACCGAAGAACGCCTCGGCGACCCGGCCCGCCGCATCGCCGCCGCGCACGCGGAGATCGCGGAGACAGGGACGTACCGACACACCACGGAAGAACTGGTCTTCGGCGCCCGGGTCGCCTGGCGGAACGCCAATCGATGCATAGGGCGGCTGTACTGGCACTCCCTGTGCGTACGCGACCGCCGGGACGTGCGGGACGCAAAGGACGTCGCCGAGGCTTCGGCGGACCACCTGCGGGAGGCCACCCGGGACGGCCGTATCCGCGCCCTGATCACGGTGTTCGCACCCGACGCGCCCGGCCGTCCAGGACCGCGGATCTGGAACGAGCAGCTCATCCGGTACGCCGGCTACGCCCGCCCCGGCGGCGCAGTCACCGGTGACCCGCGCAACGCCGGTCTGACCGCGCTCGCCCGTCGCCTCGGCTGGCCCGGCGGCCCCGGCAGCCCGTTCGACGTGCTGCCGCTGATCGTGCAGAGCGCGGGCGACCGGCCCCGTTGGTTCACGCTGCCCGAGGACGCCGTGCTCGAAGTGGCGCTCACGCACCCCGAGTACCCCTGGTGGCGGTCGCTCGGACTGCGCTGGCACGCGGTGCCCGCCCTGGCCGGCATGTGTCTGGAGAGCGGCGGCATCTGCTACCCGGCGGCCCCCTTCAACGGCTGGTACATGGGTACCGAGATCGGCGCCCGCAACCTCGCCGACGCCGACCGCTACGACCTCCTGCCGCACCTCGCCGACCGCCTCGGCCTCGACACCCGCAGCGACCGCTCCCTGTGGAAGGACCGCGCGCTCGTCGAGCTCAACCGCTCCGTCCTGCACTCCTTCGACCGCGCCGGTGTCACCGTCACCGATCACCACACCGAGTCCCTTCGTTTCCTCACCCACCTGGACCGCGAGGAGCGCAAGGGCCGCCGGGTCGGTGCCGACTGGTCCTGGATCGTGCCGCCGATCTCCGGCAGCGCCACCCCGGTCTTCCACCGCACGTACGAGACGGTGGAACGGCACCCCGCCTACGTCCACCATCCGGAGGCGCTGGCCCGGGCGCGCGGTGAGATCGACGAGATTCTGGTCTAGATCGACGAGATTCTGGTCTAGACCGGCTGCTACGGTCGGCCCAGAGGCTCCCGAGCCCGGCCTCCCGGGCTGGAGACCCCCATCGGTGAGAGGGGACGCAGGTGACAGACGGCGGCAGGCGGCGACGACGGGCGTTCATCGGGTCGTTCACGGCGGCGGGAGGTCTCGGCGTGCTCACCGCGGCCGTGGACGAGGACACCGGCGCGCTGACGGTCCTGGGCGGCGCGGACGGCGTACCCGACCCGTCGTACCTCGCCCTGTCACCGGACGGAGGCATGCTCTACGCGGTCAGCGAGACGGCCGACGGCGCGGTGGCCGCGTACCGCGTGGAGGACGACAAGCCGGAACTGACCGCTCCGCCGGTCCCGGTCGGCGGCAGCGGGCCCACCCATCTCAGCGTGCACGCCGGTCACGTCCTGATCGCCAACTACGGCTCCGGCAGTGTCACCGCCGTTCCCCTGCGCGCCGACGGCACCCCGGCGGACGAGGGGGCCACTGTCCTCCAGCATGCCGGCGCGGGCCCGGACCCCAAGCGCCAGCAGAGTCCGCACGCCCACCAGGTGCTGCCCGACCCGAGCGGCCGGTGGATCGTCAGTGTCGACCTCGGCACGGACTCGGTGCGGGTGTGCATCCTGCACGGCGGTGCACTCGCCGTGCACCGCGAGATCGCGCTGCGGCCCGGTTCGGGCCCCCGCCATCTGGCCTTCCACCCGGACGGCGACCGCGCGTACGTACTGAACGAACTGACACCCATGGTCACCGTCTGCCGCTGGGACCCCGCCGACGGAGCGTTGAAGCCGGTCGCGGAGACACCCGTGCTGCCCGGCGCCCCCGAAGGCGACGCCTACCCGTCCGGAATCGTCGTCTCGCCCGACGGCCGCTTCGTATGGACCGCGACGCGCGGCAAGGACGTGATCTCCGTGCTCGCGGTCGAGAAGGACGGACTGCGCCTGGTCACGACGGTGCCGTGCGGAGGAGCCTGGCCTCGGGCGCTGACCCTCGCGGGGCGTTTCCTGTACGTCGCGAACGAGCGGTCGGGGAACGTCACCTGGTTCGCCGTCGACCCGACGACGGGGCTGCCACGCAGGGGCGGCTCGATCGAGGCGCCGGCGGCGTCCTGCGTGGTCTTCGACCGGGTCTAGGGTGCGTGCTCCGGACCAGCCGACCGGCTGCCTGATGGGCGTTGGCCGAGGTGGAACGCCGGAAGCCGCAGGGCCCGCCCCTCGAGAAGGGCGGGCCCTGTGTCGTTCTGGAAGCGTACGGGTCAGCGGACGGGCGCGCCCTGCGGCTGCTGCGGGGCGATACCGAGCGCCGTCGTGTACTTGGCGAGCACGAGCTTGCCGATCGCCGGGTACGGGCCGAGGGCCTCGGCGGCGGAGCAGCCCGCCTCCTGGGCGGCCGCGTCCAGCAGCCCCGCGTCGATCTCCGGGCCGATCAGGTACGGCGCGAGCGCCAGCTGCTGCGAGCCCGAGGAACGCAGCTGCTCGGCGGTGGCCGCGATCGAGCCCTCTTCGTCCAGCGCCGCCGCCATCACCGGCACGGCGAGCCGCGCGGCGAGCAGCATGCCGGTGATCCCGGCCGCCTGCACGGCCTCGTCGCCACCCACGGAGGCCAGGATGATGCCGTCCGCGGCCGTGGCCACGGTGAACAGCCTGGCCCGGTCGGCGCGGGCCAGACCGGCCTCGGAGAGGCGCACGTGGAGCGCCTCGGCGAGCAGCGGGTGCGGGCCGAGGACATCGGTCAGATCGGCCGCGATACGGCTGTCCATGACCGCCTGGCGGACCTGGCGCAGCAGCGCGCTGTCCGGTCCCGCGAGCAGGGGCACCACGACGGCGACGGGGCCGTCGGGCTCCTTGACGTCCATACCGGCGGCGCGGGCCTGTTCGAAGCGGGCGGTGCGCTCCTCGAAGGTGCGCACGAGCACGGACTGAAGCGTGGGGAACTCGGAGGTGTCCCCGTCCAGGTAGCCGATCCGGGCGTCGAGGCCGGGCAGCTCGGAGCGCGCGATGCTCACGACCTCCTCGGCGAGGCTGCGCGTGGCGGCGCTGGGGGTGCCCGGCACCGCGAGGACGAGCGCGGGCGCGCCCTCGGGAGCCGCCAGGGGTTCCGGACGGCGGTGCCGCCCGGGCTGGCGGGGTCGCGGCATTCGTACAGGCAGGCCGGACGCGGGCCCAGTGGGGGAGCTCATGGCGCCGCATGTTACTGGTTTCCTGGGCTCCCCTGTTCGGGGAGGGTGCAGGTGAGCGGTATCCGTCCGCTTTTGTCTGATGAGTTACGTACGGAATTGAAGGGATCGACACGGTCTGATCTTGCGGCTGTGCCGGAAGACGCCAGTCATCCTTTCCGCAAGGCGGATCAGTCACTCTTTTCGGTCACTCGGTCACTCGGTCACCACGTACAGCATGTGCTCGTCGCACGGGAGAGTGAGCGAACCGGCGGCCAGGTCGAGGGCGATGCGCACGGCGCCGTGCAACGGGTCGCCTTCCGCCGTCACCCGCCGTGCGTGCGGGAGCTGGACGGCCAGTTCCTCCCCCAGTGGTACGAGGAGCGGGGCGCCCATTTTGAACAGGCCGCCGGTGAGGGCGACTTGGGGATGCCCCGAGGCCGGGCAGACGGCGGCCGCGGACTCCGCCATGTGCCGGGCCGCCGTGCGCAGGACGCCCGCCGAGACCGGGTCGCCCGGTGCGCAGGCGGCCACTTCGGGTGCGAAGGAGGCGAGCACGGCCGGGCGGTCGGTGCGCGGATAGAGCTTGCCGGGCAGAGAGGCGACCGGACCGAACCTCTCCTCGGCCCGCGCCAGCAGCCGCGGAGAGCCGCCCGGCCGTCCGTCGTGGGCCCGCAGCGCCGCCTCGAGACCGGCCCGCCCGATCCACGCCCCGCTGCCACAGTCGCCCAGCAGATGGCCCCAGCCGTCCGCCCGGCGCCAGCTTCGGAGATCCGTGCCGACGGCGATGAGACCGGTGCCTGCCGCGACCACCGCGCCGGGCCGGACGCCGAGGGCGCCCGTGTAGGCGGTGACGGCGTCGGCGGCGAGGGCGACCCTCGGTACGCCGAGCTCCCGGGCCAGCGCGGAGGGCAGTTCGGCGCGCAACCCGTCGCCGAGGGTGGCGAAGCCGGCCGCTCCGATCGCCACCGCGCACGGTCCGCCCGCCTCGGCGTCGGCCAGCAACTGCCGTGCCATGGGCAGCAGGTGCTCCAGCAGCTGCCCGGCATCGATACCGCGAGGTCCGGTGCGCACCGGCTCCTTCGACACGAGCGGCGCCGACAGAGCCGCGCCCCCGCCGCCGCGCGCGGCCAGAACGGCCCGCAGTCCGGAACCCCCGGAGTCCACGGCGAGGACGACATCCGAACGTCCGGCAGCCGCGGTGGGATCGGCACGTGGTCCCGGGCCGTCCGGCGTCCCGTCCCTACCGCCCGGCGCCGCGCCTGTGGGTGTCACGGCAGGCGCCGGTCCACCGGCTGCGCCCCTTGCCGCGGGGGCAGGTCACCATGGCGGAGTGACTTGATCACTGGACGCAACACGCTCCCCTTCTTCGCGGCGACCGGCTGGGTGCTCTGTCGGACCGGTTCGAAGGCCTTCCGGTTCGAAGGCCTTGGCGAGGAGGAAGAGTAGCGCCGTGCGACGGCCCCGTGCGCGGGGCGGCGATGCCTGGGTAGGGCCCCGGTGTGTGCCAGTAGAGTGACGCGTTGTGGCACCACGACCTTTGCATGAACTCGTTGAAGCAGGCTGGGCGAAGGCTCTTGACCCTGTGGCCGGACGCATCGCGGCGATGGGGGACTTCCTCCGGGCCGAGGTGGCTGCCGGCCGGACCTATCTCCCCGCCGGGGCGAATGTGCTGAGGGCCTTTCAGCAGCCCTTCGACGACGTCCGCGTTCTGATTGTCGGTCAGGACCCCTATCCCACGCCGGGGATGGCCATCGGGCTGAGCTTCGCAGTGTCACCCGAGGTGCGTTCGTTGCCGGGAAGCCTGGAGAACATCTTCCGGGAACTGCACACGGACTTGGGGCTGCCCAGGCCGTCCAACGGCGATCTGACGCCATGGACCGAGCAGGGGGTGCTGCTGCTCAACAGGGCGCTGACGACGGCCCCCCGCAAGCCGGCGGCGCACCGGGGCAAGGGCTGGGAAGAGGTGACGGAGCAGGCGATCCGGGCACTGGTGGCGCGCGGTACGCCGCTGGTGTCGGTCCTGTGGGGGCGGGACGCCCGCAATCTGCGGCCGCTGCTCGGGGATCTCCCGGCGATCGAGTCCGCACATCCCTCGCCGATGTCGGCCGATCGCGGGTTCTTCGGCTCACGTCCCTTCAGCCGGGCCAATGAACTCCTGGTCCGCCAGGGTGCGCAGCCGGTGGACTGGCGCCTGCCTTAGGGCGCGGCCGTCGCGGCGGGGTGGCACGGGTGCCGCCCCTTGTTCGCTGGAGCGTTTCCCGTTTCCTGTTTCCTGTTCCTGTTCCTGTTCCCGTTCTCGTTCCCGATCCCGGTCGCGTCGAAGTCGCGGTCGGGATCACGTCACCTCCTTGACAGGTGACGCAGCAGGCTGCGAGCATCGTCACCAGCTGAAGAGGTGATGTCCCGTCGCCCGGCGGTTCAAGGCTGCGGAATTCCGAACGAATTCGGACCGCCATTTGGATTCCGCGTCGTAGGTCTATCGATCGCATATGAGACTTTGTTGACTCGAAATCCGGCGGAGGGGAATTGCCGTGGCTACGAGTGACCGGCAGGCCGCAGTCGAACCTGGCAAGGAGAATCGCGGCAGCCTCTCGGTCGCTGTCGGAGCGGCCGTCGTCGAAGCGGCCGTCGTCCGAGCTGCCCCCGGCGGGCCGCGTCGAATGGAGGAGGGCGAAATGCCGTACGAACAGAAGGCCCTGGATGCCGTCGAGGTGGCGCGCCGTGAACGATTCGGCAAGCTTCCGGAGCGTATCCGCCTGGCGGATACGGTTGAAGAAAAGCCGGCCACAGTCCCGGATCCGGCGAGAGACGCATACAATTACGACGAGTGGCTCGTCCGTACGTGTCTGTGAGTTGTTCCGACCTATCGGGTGCCCCTACCGCTTGTACGGGTCTCCGTCGGGCAGCCAGGCGTCCGGGGCATGGATTCCGAGGTCGCCGACGCCGTCGGTGAGGGTGTCGACGACGGCGAGTACCGCGGCGCGGACTTCGCTGCTGCGCCAGACCAGAGACCAGGTCCAGTAGATCTTGGGCGCGATCACGGGACGCTGGACCAGGTCCGGCGGCAGCGGTGTGGTCTGGCCCTTGGGAGAGTTGACGACCGGACGGCGGCCGCGGCGGACATGGTCGAAGAACGCGGGGCCCGTGACGCCGCCGTCGGAGATGCGTACCGTGCGGGCGCCGGTGTCATGGGCCAGTTGTTCGGCGTAGACGTTCCACGACGACCAGGATGTGGTGTCGTCGTCGAGCAGGACCACGGTGTCCTGGGCGCCGACACCGCTGGGGTCGCTGCCGGTGGTGACCGCGTACAGCCGATCGGCACCGATGAGCCGGGCTCGCAGGCCGTGCCGTTCCAGGTCCTCGTTCCGCACCCAGCACACGGCGAGGTCGAGGCTGCCGTCGGCGACCCGGGCGGCCTGGGCGTGCGAGGGCGCGACCCAGGCGTCGATGTGCAGTTGGGCCACCGCGGAGGCGCGGGCGGTCAGGTCGGCGGGGAGCCAGTTGACGTAGCCGAGCCGGACCGGCTCCGATCCGCCCAGCCGACGGGCACGGCGCTGGAGGTCGTCGGCCCTTTCGAGCAGGGAGCGGGTGTACGGCAGCAGGGCCGTACCGGCCGGAGTGAGAGACACGGAGCGGCGGTCGCGATCGAACAGTCGTACCCCCAGGTCGCGTTCGAGCGTCTTGATCTGCTGGGACAGGGAGGGTCCGGCGATCAGCAACCGCTCGGCGGCCCGGCCGAAGTTCAGCTCTTCGGCGACCGCGAGGAAGTACCGCAGTTGGCGCAGCTCCACGCTGTCATGCTACGTCGCTGAGAGGCTGCGCCTACCAGCAAGGAGGAAGCCGGTCGTGGCGTCCGCGCCGGCGGCAGGCACACCATGAGGACATGGAAACCCGACAGCACGCCACCGGTAGGGGTCCCGCCGGCACCCGGCAGCCGGTCACGGTGCGGCTGTTCGGCGGACCGACCGCACTGATCGAGACCGGCGGCCTGCGGCTGCTGACCGACCCCGCCTTCGACGCCCCCGGCCCCGCCACCGGCGGCACCCGCGCCCTGGCCAAGTCCCGCCACCCCGCAGGGGCGGCCGAGGGGATCGGCACACCCCACGCCGTACTTCTCTCGCACGACCGGTCCGTCGACATCGACAACCTCGGCTTCGCCGGACGCCACCTGCTCCCAACGGTCGTCTCCGGCGTTCCGGCCCGAGCCGGGCGCCACACCCAACGGAGAAACATCATGCGTGAGTTCCTGGTCGAGATCACCACCACCATCCCCGAAGGCACCGAACCGGCCGAGGTCGACCGGCGCCGTGCCGCCGAAGCGGTCCGGGCCGAGGAACTGGCCGCCACCGGCAACCTGTTCCGGCTGTGGCGCCCGGTCGGCGAGCTGCGCAGCATCGGCGTGTGGCGCGCCGCGGACGAGGACGAGCTTCACGAGAAGGTGCTCGGCACGCTGCCGCTGCGCTCGTGGATGACGCTCACCGTCACCCCTCTCGAGTCCCACCCCAACGACCCGGGCAGAGCCGACGCCACCGCGTGACAGTCAGTTCCGCTCGCGGTCCTCACCGTCGCCCGCCACGACGCGGCCGCGGCGGTGAGCCATGCCCGGCCCGGATACGTTCACCCCCGCACGAGGACTACGGCATGAACGCGGGGATCCCCCGACACTCCTCCGCCCGATCGGACGGCCCGGTCCGCTCACCCTGGGCCCACGTTGCCCAGGCCGTGGCGGCCCTGACGGTCGGCATGGGCGGGGGAGAGGCGGTGGAGACAGTTGGCGGGACCTGCAGTAGTAGACCGATCTACTATATTAGTAGTCGATCGGTCGTATACTTGCCGCATGGGACGTACCAGTGATGCCCGGGAGAAGATCCTCACCGCCGCGCAGTCGCTCATCGAGCTGCGGGGCTACTCGGCGTTGGGTACGGCCGAGATCTGTAAGGTCGCAGGCGTGCCGAAGGGCAGCTTCTATTACTTCTTCGAGTCCAAGGAAGCGCTCGCCCTCGCGGTTCTCGACGAGCACTGGGCCACCCAGCGCCGCGAGTGGACCCGCATCCTGAGCGGCGAGGCCGAGCCGCTCCAGCGCCTGCGGCAGCTCTTCGAGGAGACCGAGGCCGGCCAGCGTGCCGGGCAGCAGAGCTGCGGCACCGTCTCCGGGTGCATGTTCGGGAATCTGACCCTGGAGATGAGCAACCAGACCGAAGCCATCCGTGAGCGCCTGCAACAGATCTTCGACGCGCAGGTCGACATGGTGGAAGAAGTCATCATCGGAGCCCGGGAGCGCGGTGAAGTCGCCGTGAGTGATACTCGCGAGGGCGCGCGCTCCGTTGTCGCCCAGCTCGAGGGCCAGGTGCTCTTCGCCAAGCTCTACAACGACACCGGGCGCCTCAAGCCCCTCTGGACGAACTGTCTCGCCATCCTCGGTGCCCGTATGCCTGAGGAGGTGTCGGCCGCGAATTGAGGTTTCCGCCGCGGCGGTGCGGCGGGGGCACCCGCGTCTCGGTGCGCGGGGGTCCGGTCACCGGCCCGGAAACCGCTCCGTGATCTCCTGGAGCAGCCAGCCGTTGCCGTCCGGATCGCTGAACGAGAGGTACGAGGCATAGCTGCGACGTTCCGGGTCCGGGCCCGGTACCCGCCCCTCGTTCCCGGCGCGGTGGAACACCCCGCTCGCGTCGTGGAACACCTCGCTCACCTTGACGCCGCGATCGGTGAGCTCGGCATGGGCCGCCTCGATGTCGGAGACGATGAGGTGCAAGCCTTGCGTAGAGCCCGGCGCGGCCGAGGTGACCCCGGTGCCGAAGATGATCGAGCACGGCGAGCCGGGCGGGGTGAACTGCACCACCCGGAAGTCCTCACCGTCGGCGACGTCGGCGTCGAGCCGCCACCCCAGAGCCTGGTAGAAGTCCTTGGCTCGGTCGACATCGGCGACCGGCACCACCGCAATCTCGAGTTTCATGTCCACGACTGCCTGCTCCTGTCTTTGGTGTCAACGGGTCTCAACGGTCTCTGTGTCCATGCCGCCGGCCGCTGGCCTCTGACCACTGGGTGCTTCCGCCTGTATCCACGGTTGTGCCGGAGATGGCTGGTCGCAACCTGTGCAAAGGTCCTGGCCTGCGGTCCGTGCCGACTAACGGTGACCGAGCCCGTCCGCTTCGACGACGGCTTCGGCAAAGGCCTCGGGTGCTTCCTGCGGCACGTTGTGGCCGATGTTTTTCAGAGTCCGGTGGGCGTACGGGCCGGAGAACTTGTCGCGATAGGACGAGCCGTCCCCGGCAGGAGTAAAGGGATCCCGTTCCCCGTCCAGGGTGACCGTGGGCACGCCGATGACGGGACCTGCGGCAAGTCGGTTCTCGAGGCGGTCGTACCGAGGGTCGCCCTCGGCCAGGCCCAGCCGCCAGCGGTAGTTGTGGATCACGATGCTGACGTAGTCGGGATTGTCGAAGGCCGCCGCCGTACGGTCGAACGTGGCGTCGTCGAAGTCCCAGGTGGGGGAGTTGAACTTCCAGATGAGCCTGGCAAGGTCATGGGCGTTCGCCTGGAGTCCGAGCAGACCCCTCTCCGTGCTGAAGTAGTACTGGTACCACCACGCCCACTCGGCCTGCGGCGGCAACGGCGACTTGTTGCGTTCACGGTTGGTGATCAGATAACCGGTCACGGAGACCACGGCACGATCACCCGGTAGCCCCGCGCCGCCAGCAAGGGCGCGACACCGACGAAGCTGTGAATGTCGTGGGGCCAGCCGTGCAGAAGAACGACCACAGGGCCGTGTGCGGGACCGGCCTCCGCGTAGCCGACACTCAGCTGGCCGGGCAGGTGCTTTTGCCCCGGGGCGCGTCCTGCCGTCGCGGGGGTGCGGTGGTGGTGGGGAGGGGTATGCGCCAGGGGTCGAGAGGTGTTCGTGCTGGTTGAGAACGGGGCTCATCCGTCAGGCATGCCTGCGGGCCCTCATGCGGCAAGGCGCGGTGTCGCGGTGTCGCGGTGTCTCAGCGGGAGGCGGGTGCTTGGGCCTCCTTCTTGCGGGCGCGGTAGGCCGCGGCCTTGAGCTTGTTCCCGCACGACTCCATGCCGCACCACTGCCGGCGCATGCCTCGTGACCGGTCGATGTAGACGCGGGTGCATTCGGGATTGCCGCACTCCTTGAGCAGCGGCACATCCGGTCCGCTCAGGACCTCGACGGCATGTCGCGCCACGGTGGACAGCGCTTCTTCCGGCGTCGCGTCCGTTCGCCGCCCCGCGGCGGTGAGCTGCGGCGTCGCGGGAGGTTTCCGGGCCGCGCCGTTCACCACGGAGAGCGCCTCATCGGCGTAGGCCTCCCCGAGGCGCCGGGCGGTGACCAGCTCGTAGATGGCCTCCCGTACCGCCACCGCCTGCTCGACGTCGGCCTCCTGACTGGGGGAGACGGCGTCGACGACACCGGACTCCCGGTACCAGGCATCCAGTCGGTCCGGCGACGCGAACATCTCGAACCGCAGCGAGCGCCGAGCGCGCAGCGTGGCGGCGAAGTCGAGAGCCGGGTTCCCGCACACAAAGACATGATCCAGATTCACGTCACCATCTTGACAGGTGATCCTGACCCGTGCAAAGCTCGTCACCTGTTGAACAGGTGACGAATCGCGCTCACTCGACCTCGTAGGAGCGCAGGGTGCTGACGGAGCGCTGCACGGTCTCCGTATGCCCGAACAGGCCCGGGAGCCCCCCGGTGTGAAGAAATACGGTGCGCTGGGCCGGGCGGATGTCGCCGTCCCGCACCGCGGCGATCAGGCCGGCCATGGCGCGCCCGCTGTAGACCGGATCCAGGACGATGCCCTCGGTGCCTGCGGCGGTTCGCATCGCTTCCAGGACCGGCTCATGAAGCACTCCGTATCCCGCACCCACCTGGTCGGTGCGAAGGCGCAGGGATTCCGGGGTGATGCTGCGGCGGGTGAGTGGGCCCGCGAGGTCGGCGACGGTGGCGGCCGGCTCTGCCACCGCCCCGCAGTGAACGCCGAGGACGCGTTGCTCCCCGAGTGCGCCGACCAGTCCCGCCATGGTGCCGCCGGAACCGAGGGCGACCACGACGTGGTCCACGTCGGGCAGTTGGGAGCGCAGTTCCTCGCCGCCTTCCACGTATCCCCGCGCCCCGAGGGGACTTGACCCCCCGAAGGGGATGAGATGAGGGCGTGCTCCATCGCGGCGCAGCTGCCGGCAGACCTCGTCGGCGACGTCACCCATCGTGCTCGGGCCGCCGTCTCCGGCCCAGTGGACCCTGGCTCCGAAGAGGCTGTCGAGAACGAGGTTGCCGGAGCCGTGCGTGGCGCTGTCGGGAGTGCCGGGGAAGACGAGTACGACGTCGAGTCCCAGGCGGGCGCCGGCGGCCGCGGTGAGGCGGGCGTGGTTGCTCTGCGCGGCGCCGGTGGTGACCAGGGTGTCCGCGCCTGCCGCGAGGGCGGCGCCGACGGTCCATTCCAGTTTGCGGACCTTGTTGCCACCGCCGCCCAGGCCGATGAGGTCGTCCCGTTTGATCCAGAGGTCGTTCTCGCCGAGGCCCAGTGCCGCCGCCAGACGGGGCATGGGCTCCAGCGGTGTGGGCCACGTCGACAGGGCGATCTTGTCACTCATGAAATCTCCAGTTGAAGCGGTGCGTGCACCGGCCGAGGGCGGGTGTGGAACGTGCGGGACCGGAGGGGGCCCTGCCACTGCTCGGTGCTGCCCATCAGGCTCGCAGACACTTGCGTACGGGCCGCTCGGCGGGGTCGTACGCGTCCCTCGCCGGACCTGGAGCGGCGGTCGGCCGTGTGCGGTTCTGCTGAGGGGGCTTGCCGCTCGATCGGTGGGCCGCTGGATGGGGCGACAGCCGGGCGAAGCCGCGGGACGACAACTGGTCGAGTGCGAAGCTGCGGAGCCCACCGGGCACTGGCTCGACCTGCTCTGATCGTCTGCCCGCACCGGGACCGGTGCCACGATCGTCTTGTTCCCCGATGAATCGTCTTGTTCCCCGACGACACGAACGTTTTCCCGGCCCGCGCGTGCCCGTGGGTCAGTGCCCGGCGCTCTGGCCGCCGTCGACGTGGAGGATCTCGCCGGTGACGAACGGGGCGTTCTCCAGGAAGATCACCGCGTCGACGATGTCACTCTGCTCGCCCATCCGGCCGACCGGATGCAGGGCGGCGAGCGCCTCGTGCGTCTCCTCGGAATGCATGGGCGTCTTGATGACGCCCGGCGAGACGGCGTTGCTGCGTATGCCGCGCGTGGCGTATTCGATGGCGAGGGACTTGGTGGCGGACTGCAGGCCGCCCTTGGTCAACGAGGCAAGCACGGAGGGGACGTTGGAGTCGGCGTTGTCGACCAGGCTGGTGGTGACGTTGACGATGTGGCCGCCGCCCTGGGAGAGCATGTGCTCCAGGGCCAGCTGGGTGATGCGGAAGAAGCCGGCGAGGTTCACCCCGGTCACGGTGGCGTAGTCGTCCTGGGTGTAGTCGGTGAAGGGCTTGGCGACGAAGACGCCCGCGTTGTTGACCAAGGTGTCGATACGACCGAATCGCTCGACGCCGGTGGAGATGACGCGTTCGGCGGTGGCCGGGTAGGCGATGTCGCCCTGGACGGTCAGGACGCCCGCGTCGTTGACGGGGGCGATCGTGCGCGAGGTGGCGACGACGGCGTAGCCGAGCTTGCGGTAGGCGTCGACCAGTGCGGCGCCGATGCCCTGCGACGCGCCGGTGATGACCGCGACCTTCTGGCCTTGAGAGCTCATGGTGACTTCTCCGAAAGGGGTGAGGATGTTCCGACGAATTACTAGCCGACCGGTCTACTATTTGGAAAGTAGTCGGTCCGCAGAGCCGAGTCAAAGGTCGACAGGGCCTGTACCAGGACCGGCTTCCTCCCAGCTGGGAGACTCGTCCTCCCAGCGCAGGTCGACGCGTCCTGACGGAATTGGCCAGGCGGCCGGCCGTCAGGGGAACCTACTGGCCACGGCCGGCAGTTCAGATGCCATCACTGCCACCACGGTCACTACAGCCGCCACTGCCACCACAGTCGCCACCGGCACCGTGGCCTGACCCGGGAGGGACCAGCATGATCATCTTTGGCACCAGGGGATACCTGTACCAGCTCGCGATGCTGACGCTCGTGTGCGGCCGTTGCGGCAATCCCTCCGCGCACACGCTCAGGAAGCGCGTCACGAAGTTCACGCTTTTCTTCGTGCCGCTGTTCCCGTTCTCGACGAAGTACACGACGCAGTGCACCTTCTGCGGTGCGGAGCAGAAAGTGACCAAGGAGCAGGCGGAGCGGCTACAGGCGCAGGGCGCGCACGGCCACGGCGGTCAGACGTACGGGCAGCAGTCGCAGCAACCGCAGCAGCCGTACCAGTCCTGATCCTGAGCGGATCGGGGACCGGCGCGGTGGCTTCCGCTCCACTCGGCAGCGAGGTCAGGCGCGCGAGGTCGCTTGTGAAGCCGCGGGTGCGGCGGCCGACTTCAGGGCGTGATCGAGGAAACGCCGGGTGATCGGTGGCAGGGCACGGGAGCTCAGCCAGGCGATGCCGATGTCCCGGGCACCGTGTACGTCGGTGATCTCCAGGTAGCGGATCGGGGAGTCCGGGGGCGTCGTGCTGTCCGGCGACGACGGGATCAGGGACACACCCAGACCGGCGGCGACCAGGCCCCGCAAGGTCTCCACCTCCTCGCCCTCGAAGCCGACGAGCGGGGTGAAGCCGGCCTCGAGGCACAACGTCTCGCTGATGCCGCGCAGCCCGTACCCGGGCTTGAGCAGGATGAACGGCTCCTCGGCCACCTCGGCCAGACGGGCCCGGCGCCGCCTGGCCAGCCGGTGCCGGGCGGGGACGGCCAGCCGTAGTGGCTCCACCAGGAGACGCCGCCAGGTGATCAGGGGGTGGGCGGGCTCGCTGCTGGTGATGATCAGGTCCGCGGTGGCGTCGAGGAGGTGCCGGGTCAGTCCGATCTCGCCGTCCTGGTGCAGCTCGAACCGGGCCTGCGGGAACGCCTGCCGGAAGTCCGTGACAAGCCTGGGCACCAGCCAGGTGCCCAGGGTGTGCAGGAAGGCCAGCGACACCGCACCCGCGTCCGGGTCGACGATCTCCGCCACGGCTCGCCGGCCCCGGTCGTAGCTGTCGAGCACCGCGTCGACGTACTCCTTGAACACCCGTCCGGCCGGGGTGAGGCGCAGTACGCGTCCGACGCGCTGGAAGAGTTCCGCGCCGACCTCGTCCTCGAGCCGGTTCAGGGCCCGCGACAGGGCGGGCTGGGTGATACGGGCGTCCGCCGCGGCGTCGGTCACCGTCGTTCCCTCTGCCACGGCCTGGAAGGAGCGGAGTACCTGGAGGTCCATGCGTGCATTCTTCCTCCTCATGGGTCAGGGAGAATCCAGGCAGCAGCGGCATGGGTCACTCGCACGCAGGCACGCAGGCACGCAGGCACGCGCGGGCAGGCAGGGCCGGGTTCCGCCTTCGGCGACCCCGGACGGAACCGCCTATCGGGCCGGGCCCGCCGCGCCCGCCACCGCCTGCGCGGTCACCCTGTCGCAGAGCCGTTCGGCCGTCGTGATCGTGTCCTCCCAGTCGGGCAGTGGCCGGCCGGGGCGAGCCGGTTCACCGCGGGCGTGCGCGACGGCCCGGCGTGCCTCGGCCAGCTGGTGGTACGCGGCGCGGCGCAGTGACTGCCGCTGGACCAGGCCTGCTTCCGGAGCGACCTCGCGGTAGCGGCGGGCGGCGGCGACGGCGGCCTCGGTCTGCGCCTCGGCCCGGTTCGCCGCGGAGTCGGGCCACACCGCGAAGTGCGCGACGAGCACCAGCGCGGAGGCCAGGACGGTGTCGAGGATGCGTGTGCCGTACAGCGCCCGGTGGTCTCCGAGCAGGTCGACGAGCACGAACACGACCGCGGTCAGGCCCAGCGTGGCGAGCGCGTAGTGATGGCGCACGCCGACGGCCATCAGGGCGCCGAAGACGGCCACGACGCCGATCACGGTGTAGGTGCCGGTCGCCGCCAGGGACACCGCGCCGATGGCGGCAACGCCGACGACCGTGCCGGCGCAGCGGTGCAGCGCCCGGGTGAACACCGGGCCGAAGTCGGGCTTGTAGACGAAGGCCACCGTCATGGGGAGCCAGTAACCGCGGGCACCGTGCAGGGCCTCGGCGAGCAGATGGGCGGTGAGCACACAGCCCGCGAGCAGCGTGGCATAGCGCAGACGTGCCGCCCGCCCGGGCCACGAACGCGCCGGCAGATCCAGCGTCAGGTCGGCGGGGTCCGGTGCGCCGTCGACGGTCGCGCACAGTTCGGCCAGGGCCCGCCTGCCCGGTGAACCGGCATCGACTGCCGGCACCGCCTGCTCCGCCGCCGTATCTGCCGCGGCGGGAGCCGAGCCCCGTCCCGGCAGCAGGCGCTCGGACAGCTGCTGCGGTACGCCGGTCACGGCGGGCGGGAGCGGACGGGCCTCCCACACCACCGCCGTCACGGCCTCGCCCAGCCGTACGGCGCAGTGGAACGCCCGGATCAGCTCCCGGACTTCCGACTGCTGTCGCTGCCGGGCGCGCGGCGCGAGATGGGCGGCCATCACCTCATGGGCGTGGTTGAGGGCCAGCGTCATCCGTCGCCGGGCCTCCTCGGCGCGAGGGGTGCCGGCCGCGGCCAGTGCCTCGCCCGCGCTCCGGTACACGGCGAGCACGGCGGCCCGCTCGACGTGGTGCCGACGCCACAGCCACGGGGCCGCGGACAGCGCGAGGACGAGGGCGACACCGGCGAGCAGGGCCAGCGGCGGCTGCCACCACGGTCCCGGCACGGGGATGCCACTGCCGATCGTCACGCCGAGCAGCAGATGCATGCCCGAAACGGACGCGATCCGCCCCCGCAGGCCGACGGTGCCCGCCACGAGCGCGGCAGCCACCAGACAGCCCGCCACGGCCGCCGGCTCCCCGCTGCGCAGGGCGAGTTCACCGGCGAGCAGGCCGAGCGCGCTGGACAGGCCGGTCCAGCCCAGCCGCCGCACCCGTACCCGGTAGGGATCGGAGCCGTCCTGGCTCACGCCCCACAGGGCGCCGATCGCCGCGATCACGGACGGCACCACCCACCCCGTGCGCAGCCCGACGAGCAGCGGCAGCGCGAGGGCGACGGCACCCCGCGCCGCCGCCGCGAGGGGCAGGCGTACGGGCGTGCAGCCGGCGGCGGAACGCGGCCACCGCATACGGGACGTGCGGGGCGGACGTTCCGGTCGCGTGTCGGCTGTCGGTGTCATGCGGCCGTGTCCTTTCGCTTGCGGGTGGGCTCACTTGGCCTGCCAGGAGGGGAGTGGTCGGACCCGGGCAGGGGCGAAACGACGGCCCTGAGGCCGGAGTCAGCCGATCAGTTCGATGAGCAGCGGGAGGGTGACGAAGGAGAGGAGCAGGCTCAGTACGACGGCGGAGCCGATGGTCCGCACGTCGGCCTTCGAGCCGTGACGGGCGGCGAACATCAGAGGGACGGGGGAGACGGGGAACGCGACGATCAGCGCGGCCTGGGCGGCGTCGGCCGCGGAGGCCATGGCCAGACCCGCACCGTAGACGAGCAGCGGCAGGACGACGACGCTGGTGAGGGCGATCGCCCACACCGCGGGGGTCAGCTTCGGGCGGCCGATCCGGGACACGGAGACGCCGACATACAGCAGCGCGGCGGCCGACGCGGCCCCGGCGAGCAGGGTCAGCGAGGTGCCGGCGACCTTCGGCACACCGACCCCGCCGACCGACAGGATCAGACCCAGGACCGGGCCCCAGCAGAACGGCTCGCGCAGCGCGTGCCCGACGGTGCGCAGCACGGAGGGACGGTGCTCGGGCGACGCGTCCCCGGCGGCCACCGGGGCGGCGGCTTCCACGGATTCCCCAGGCGCGCCGCCGCCGACGGTCACCAGGGCCGGCCGCCGTACCGCGGAGGTGGCGGCTGCCGCGGTCGCGGCTGTCCGGGACGCCGGGTGTTCCGGCATGCCGAGCAGTATCAGGACGACCGGGTCGAGGACGACGTTGACGAGGATGCCCGCGACGGCGATCGGCACGGCGGCCTGCGCGGTACCGAACAGGCCCCCGAGGATGGACGTACCCATGAAGGCGTACTGCGGCTGGACGCACGCCAGTGCGAACAGGGCCGCCCGCCGCAGCGGACGACGGCCGGCGAGGCGCAGGACGCCGAGCAGGACGGCGTACACCCCGAGCAGCCCGAAGGCGAGAAGGCCCACCAGGGGCAGCTGCTCGACCAGCACCCGCCGCGGTGTCTGCCAGATGCTCAGCAACAGGGCGGCCGGAAGGGCGAGTTGCATGGTCAACTCGCGCAGCGCCTGTGCTCCGCCGGCGTCGAAGAGCGCGCGGCGGCCGGTGCCGTAGCCGACCGCGATGACGAGGAAGACCGGCACCACGACGGTGAAGATCTCGGCGAAAGACATGGCTGGGTCCATCCTTCGAAAGGGGGAGGCGCGACCGCGCGGCCCGGCGACGGCATGTCGGAGAGGCGAGTTCCGACGGTCGTCGACTCTTACGGGAGTGGGCTGATCCGTGGACCGGCGTCCGTCAGACGGCCTCGATCGGCGGGTACTCCGGCTGCCACATGGCCGCGCGGACCCGCTCCTCGACCGCGTCGTCGACGGTCTCCCGGGCGACGCCGTCCTCGACGGCGGCGCGGGCCACGGCCACGGCCACCGCGGCGGAGGTGTCCCGCAGCCGGTCGATCAGGGGCAGCACCGGCACGCCCGGCGCCGTGGCGTCGGTCTGCTCCGCGACGGCGCGTGCCGAGGCGACGAGCATGCCGTCGGTGATGCGCTCGGCGCGGGCGACGACGGCGCCCAGCCCCAGGCCGGGGAAGACCAGCGCGTTGTTGGCCTGCCCGATGTGGTGGGTGACGCCGTCGACCTCCACCGGGTCGAAGGGGCTGCCGGTGGCGATCAGCGCTTGGCCGTCGGTCCAGGTCAGCAGGTCGGCGGGGACGGCCTCGGCCAGCCGGGTGGGGTTGGACATGGGCAGGATGATCGGGCGGTCGGTGTGCGCGGCCATGGCGCGGACGATGTCCTCGGTGAAGGCCCCGCCCTGCCCGGACGCGCCGATCAGGACGCTCGGGCGCACCCGGTCGACGACCTCGGCCAGCGGAACGCCGCCGAGGGCGTCGTCGCGCCGCCAGCCGGCGATCTCGGCGCCGCGACGGACGTAGCGCAGCTGGAAGTCGTGCAGCCCCTGCTGGTCCTCGGCGAGCAGGCCGTGGCGGTCCACGGCCCAGATGCGGTCGGTGGCCTCCTGCGGCGTCAGCCCGTCGGCGATCAGGGCGTCGCGGAGCTGGTCGGCGATCCCGATGCCGGCGGTACCGGCGCCGAAGAGCACGACGCGGTGGTCGCGCAGCGGGACACCGCCGGCGCGCACACCGGAGAGCACGGCGGCCAGGTTGACCGCGCCGGTGCCCTGGATGTCGTCGTTGAAGGTGCGGACCTTCTCGCGGTACCGGTCCAGGATGCGGCGGGCGTTGGCCGGGCCGAAGTCCTCCCAGTGCAGCAGGGCGTCGGGGAACAGCTCGGTGGCCGCGGTGACGTACGCGTCGATGAAGGCGTCATAGCTCTCCCGGTCCACGCGCGGGTGCCGGTTCCCCAGATAGAGCGGGTCGTCCAGCAGCTCCTGGCGGTTGGTGCCCACGTCCAGCATCACCGCCAGAGTGCGGGCCGGGTCCACGCCCGCGGCGGCGGTGTAGACGGCGAGTTTCCCCACCGCGATGTCGATGCCACCCACCCCCCAGTCGCCGATGCCGAGGATCGCCTCGCCGTCGGTCGCCACGATCAGGTCGACGTCGTCGGCGCCCAGCCCGGACGCGCGCAGGGTGCGCTCGATGTCCTCGGGCGCGTCGACCGACAGGTACACGCCGCGCGGGCGGCGGTACTCATAGCTGTAGCGCTCGATCGCGGTGCCGACGGTCGGGGTGTACACGATGGGCAGCATCTCGGCGAGGTGGTCGCCGAGCAGCCGGTGGAACAGCACCTCGTTGCGGTCGCGCAGCGCCGTCAGATACACGTTCTTGGCGAGGTCGTTGGGCTGGGAACGGAACTGCGTGTAGGCGCGGGCGGCCTGCTGGTCCTGCGTCAGCACCTGCGGCGGCACCAGACCCACCAGGCCCAGTTCCTGCCGCTCCTGCCGGGTGAAGGCGGTGCCCCGGTTCAGCCGCGGACTGTTCAGCACGGCGTGTCCGCGGGCGGTCGTCCGGATGCGACCGTCCACGGCGTTCCACTGCGTGCCCATGAGTACTCCAAAACGGTCGGGGGCGGGGACACCGACCAGCCTGGGAGAACACGGATGCATGCGTCCAATGCCTGGTATTCACATGATCCATAACCTGACGGAATTCGACGGCCTGAAGTGCGGTTTTGTGGAGGAGACGACGCCGTCAGGCGGTGCGACTGTGACGGACGCCGCCCCTCCCGACGGCCCTCCGAGGCGATCGGTCCGCGACCGAAGGTGACCGGGGACTCGCCCGCCTCACCCGACCACCGCCGCGCGTACGCACAGCACGTCCGGCAGATGCGAGGCCAGTTGCCGCCAGCTGTCGCCGTCGTCCGCCGATGCGTACACCTCTCCGTTGCGATTGCCGAAGTACACGCCCGCCGGGTCCGCGTCGTCCGTGCACAGCGCGTCGCGCAGCACCGTGCCGTAGTGGTCCTCGTCCGGCAGCCCGGCCGTGAGCGGCTCCCAGCTTTCGCCCGCGTCCGCCGTGCGGAAGACACGGCATCGGCGGTCCGCCGGGACACGGTCCGCGTCCGCGTTGATCGGGAAGACGTACGCCGTGTCCCCGCGGTGCGGATGGGCGGCGGCCGCGAACCCGAACGTGGACGGCAGGCCCTCGCCGATGTCCGTCCAGTGGCCGCCCGCGTCGTCACTTCTGTACACCCCCCAGTGGTTCTGCAGATACAGCCGGTCCGGAGTCGCCGCGTCCTGTGCGATCTTGTGCACGCACTGTCCGAACTCCGGGTTCGGATCGGGCAGGAACACCGCGGAGACCCCGGAGTTGGACGGTGCCCAGCTCGCGCCGCCGTCGTGCGTGCGGAACACGCCGGCCGTGGAGACGGCCACCGTCACGGCGCTCGGGTCCCGCTTGTCGGTGATGACGGTGTGCAGGCCCTCGCCACCGCCGCCCGGCACCCATCTGTCGCGGGTGGGGTGCTCCCACAGGGGACGTACGAGCCGGAAGCTCTCGCCCCGGTCCTCGGAGCGGTACAGCGCGGCCGGTTCCGTACCCGCGTACACCACGTCCGGCTCGGCGGCCGCCGGGTGCAGCTGCCACACCCGCTCCAGCGAAGCGCCCGTGTCCTTGGGGAACTTGACGGCCGGCTGCGGTGGCTCGGTCCAGGTCCGGCCCAGGTCGTCGGAGTGGAAGACGGACGGGCCCCAGTGCGCGCTGTCCCCGCCGACCAGCAGCCGCGGCGCCTTGTCCCGGGTGTCGATGGCGACCGAGTACACGGCCTGCGCGTTGAAGTACGGGCTCTCGTCGAACTCCCAGGCGCCGCCCCGCCGCCGTCCGACGAAGAGCCCCTTGCGTGTGCCCACGGTGAGCAGTACCTCGGCCATGGCGGCCACCTCCGCAACAACGTTGTTCCAGATACGGGCCAGTCTGCACCCCACCACTGACAGTCACCTCCGGACGCGTCGTTCCGGGAGGTCAGGGCGGTGTTTCCGGCAGGCGGCGGGAGGGGGACGGGACGGCGTCGCGGCCCTCGAAAGAGCCCTTGCCGAACCGGCGGGACTGTCATCGGGCCCTTGCGGGCAGACGAGTTGACGGACATCACGTGAGCACGAGGGGGACGGCTCGCGTATGGGAGGGCGGTCCGGCGTGTCCGTGAGTTCGTGAGGAGGGTGCCATCGATGTCGGCATTCCGTGGTCCCCAGGCATGGAGGTCGCGATGGCGGCGCAAGCCCCTGGCGCGATGGCGGCGCAACCCCCTGTGGCGATGGCGGCGCAACCAGCTGCGGCGCCGCAGCGACGTGCTGGAGGCGTGGGTCCTGTTCTCGGCCTGGACCGTCACCGTGCTCTGCGGTGTGCTGACGGGGCTCGCGGCGGCACACTCCGTCGAGCAGGGCCTCGCCCGGGAACGCGCCGAGTGGCGCCCCGTCCGCGCCCTGGTCGCCGAGGACGCGCCCGAGTCGTCCGCCGCGGCCTCGTCCGGCGCCGACCGGGTGTGGGCGAAGGTCCGCTGGACCACGGCGAACGGTTCGACGCACTCCGGCCAGGCGCGCGTCGCCGCCGGCAGCGCCACGGGCACCCCGGTGACCGTGTGGACGGACCGCGACGGCCTTCTGGTGACCAAGCCCGTGCCCCCCTCCGAGGCGCAGGTGCGCGGCGTCACGGTCGGCCTTCTCGTGGGGGTCAGCGCGGCGGCCGGGCCGTTCGTGGGCGGGCGGCTGGTCCGGGGACGTCTGGAGCGGCGGCGGATGGAGCGGTGGGACGAGGACTGGGCACGGTTCGGGCCGATGTGGGGGCGTAAGACGGGCTGAGAGCGGATCCGGCGTTTTTGCCCGGGTAGGCTGCCCGTCGTGGATCTCGTGGTCCTGAACTCACCGGCTGGGGGAGCGCCTTGAGCAGTGAAATCGACGTCCTTGTCCTGGGAGGTGCCGGGGTCGACACGATCGTGCAGGTGCCCGAGCTGCCGCTCCCGTACGCGGACAGCTACATGGTGCCCGCGATCGAGACCCGGGCGGGGCAGACCGGCGACTTCGTGGCGGTCGGCGTGCATGCGCTGGGGCTGCGCACGCACCACATCGACATGATCGGGGACGACCGGGAGGGCGACCTGGTCCGCGCGCTCCACCGCGACCGGGGAATCGGACTCACCGAAGTGCCGCTGTCCGCGGGTACGAAGCGGGCGGTGAATCTCGTGGGCCCCGACGGGCGCCGCCTGTCGCTGTACGACGACAGCCGCGCACCGGACGAGGAGCGGCTGCCCCCGCCCACGGTGGCCGCCCTGGCCGCGGCGAGCCGGCACGCCCATGTGGCGATCACCCACCCCTGCGCGGACGCTCTTCCCACGCTGCGCGAGACGGGGGTGAGCATCTCCACCGATCTGCACAACTGGGACGGTGTCCAGGCGTATCACGAGGCGTTCGCCCACGAGGCCGACATCGTGTTCCTGTCGACCACCGCCCTGGCGAACCCGGAGAAGACCATGCGGCAGATCGCCGAGCGCGGCCGGGCCCGGGAGGTCGTCGCCACGGCGGGGGCCGAAGGGGCGTATCTGCTGGCCGACGGCGAGGTGACACACATCCCCACCGTCACACCCCCGGCCCCGGTGGTGGACTCCAACGGGGCGGGCGACGCCTTCGCCTCGGGCTACCTCTTCGGCCGGCTGGCGGGCGAGCCACCCAGGCGCTGCGCCCTGTACGGTTCGATCGCCGGAGCCTACGCCTGCACGGTACCGGCGACGAGGGCGGACGCCATCGGCCGGGAGCAACTGCTGGCCACGGCAGCGGAGTTGACGAACAGGCCGTAGCCCACGAGCACGGTGGCCGACGACCCCAGCCGTAACCGCACACCGCGCGGGACTCCTCGTCGGCGACCCGCCCCGGCCCCCCACCCGGCCGGCCGCCGCCGTCGAGCAGGGATCCCGGGCCGCCCGGGCATCGGCATCGGCGTCGGCGTCGGACGCGCGATGTCACGCCCGGGCGTCGGACGTCGGGCGCGCGACGTCAGACGGAGCGGTGGTACTGGGCGGGGACATGGACGTCGCCGCCCAGTTCCCGGGCCGCGAGCCGGGCGAACGACGGATTGCGCAGGAGTTCACGGCCCAGCAGGATCGCGTCCGCCTCCCCGTTGGCGAGGATCTTCTCGGCCTGCTCGGCGTCCGTGATGAGGCCGACGGCGGCCACCGGCAGGGAGGTTCCGGCCTTCACCCGGGCCGCGAAGGGGACCTGGTAGCCGGGCCCGGTCGGGATGCGTACACCCGAGGCGTTGCCGCCCGTCGAGACGTCGAGGAGGTCCACGCCGTGCGCCTGGAGCTCGGCCGCGAAGCGGACCGTGTCGTCGGCGGTCCAGCCGCCCTCGTCCAGCCAGTCGGTGGCCGAGACGCGGAAGAACAGCGGCTTCCCGGCCGGCCACACCTCCCGTACGGCGTCGACGACCTCGAGGGCGAAGCGGACGCGGTTCTCGTACGAGCCGCCGTACTCGTCGGTGCGGCGGTTGGAGTGCGGGGAGAGGAACTCGTTGATCAGGTAGCCGTGGGCGCCGTGGATCTCGGCGATCTCGAAACCGGCCGCCAGGGCGCGCCGCGCCGCGTCCGCGAACTGGCCGACGATCTGCCGGATCTCGGCGACCGACAGTTCGGTCGGCACCGGGTGCCTCTCGTCGAACGCGACCGGGCTCGGTCCGAGCGGCTGCCAGCCGTGCTCGTCGGCGGCGAGCGGCGCGCCGCCCTTCCAGGGGCGGTCCGTGGAGGCCTTCCGGCCGCCGTGTGCGAGCTGGATCGCGGGCACCGTGCCCTGGGCCGCGAGGAAGCGGGTGATCCGGCGGAACGCCTCGACCTGGGTGTCGTTCCAGATGCCGAGGTCGTACGGGCTGATGCGGCCCTCGGGCGAGACGGCGGTCGCCTCGACGACGATCAGGCCCGTGCCGCCGGTGGCGCGCGCCGCGTAGTGCGCGAAGTGCCAGTCGTGCGGGGCGCCGGCCGCAGGGCCCTGTGGCGCCGCGGAGTACTGACACATCGGGGCCATCCACACCCGGTTGGGGATGGTCAGATCGCGCAGGCTGTAGGGCTCGAAGAGCGCGCTCACAGCGGACTCCCTTCATCGCGGGACGGTGTACCGGCTCGTACGGTAGGCATCGTAGTACGGGAGATGTCAAACTACGAGGGTTCTCGTACAATGGGGTTCCGACCATTGGAGCCGCCGTGACGACCGCCGCCCCGACCGCACGCAGTCGCGCCCTCGCGCACCCCGCCCGCGAGGAGATCCGCCTGGAAGCCGTGCTGCACGCGCTGTCCGACCCGATGCGGCTCCAGATCGTGCGAGAGCTCGCCGCCGATGGCGACGAGCTCTCCTGTTCGCACTTCGACCTGCCGGTCACCAAGTCCACCACCACGCACCACTTCCGGGTGCTGCGCGAGAGCGGAGTGATCCGGCAGATCTACCGGGGCACGGCCAAGATGAGCGGCCTGCGCAAGGACGACCTGGACGCGCTGTTCCCCGGCCTCCTCGACAGCGTCCTCACCGCGTGCGCCCACCAGGCCGACCGGCTAGGCGGTGCCTGAGGCCTCGTCGGGCTCGGCGGCCTTCGCGGGCGAACCGGCCTTCCCCGGAAGGTGGTTGAAGAGCAGATTCAATACGATCGCAGTCAGGCAGCCGGCACTGATGCCGCTGTTCATGACGGTCTGGAACCAGTCCGGGAACTGCGCGTAGATCGTCGGCACCCCCACCGGCAGCATCCCCACCGCCACCGAAACGGCCACCACCGTGAGGTTGTCGTTGTCCTTGAAGTCGACCCGCGCCAGCGTCTTCAGCCCGCTCGCGGCGACCGTTCCGAACATCACCAGGCCCGCGCCGCCCAGGACCGGCGCCGGTATCGCCGCGACCACCGCGCCCAGCTTGGGCAGCAGGCCCAGCAGCACCAGCATGCCGCCCGCGGCGGCGACGACCCAGCGGCTGCGCACCCGGGTCATGCCCACCAGGCCCACGTTCTGCGCGTACGCCGTGTACGGGAAGGTGTTGAAGACACCGCCGAGGACGGTGGACAGGCCGTCGGCCCGCAGCCCGTCGGCGAGCATACGCGGCTCGACCCCGCGGTCCGTCATCTCGCCGACCGCGATGAGGTCACCGGTGGTCTCGGTCATCGTCACCAGCGCGACCACCAGCATCGACGCGATCGCGGAGGCGTGGAAGGTGGGCGTACCGAAGTGGAAGGGCGTGCTGATGCCGAGCCAGTCGGCGTCGCCGACCCCGCCGAAGTCGGTGAAGCCGAACGGCACCGCGACCGCGAGCCCCACCACGATGCCGATCAGTACGGCGATCCGGCTCAGGAACGCCGGCGCGAACCGCTGCACGCCCAGCACCACCAGCAGCACGAATCCGGCGAGCGCCAGGTTCTTCGGCTCACCGAAGCCCTTCGCCCCCTGGCCGCCCGCGGCCCAGTTGCCCGCGACCGGCAGCAGCGAGACGCCGATGATCAGGATCACCGTGCCGGTGACGAGCGGCGGGAAGAACCGCAGCAGCTTCCCGAAGACCGGAGCGAGGAGCGCGATCGCGAGGCCCGCGACGATCACGGAACCGTAGATCGCGGGCAGTCCGCCGCCCGTCGTGCCGATGAGCACCATCGGCGACACGGCGGCGAAGGTGCAGCCCTGCATGATCGGCAGCCGTACCCCGAAGCGCCAGAAACCCACGCACTGGATGAGCGTCGCGATCCCGCACACCAGCAGGTCGGCGGTGATCAGATAAGCCAGGTCCGCGGCCGACAGCTTCATCGCGCTGCCCACGATCAGCGGAACGGCCACCGCGCCCGCGTACATCGCGAGAACATGCTGGAGCCCGAAGGCGGCCAACTGGCGTATGGGCGGGACCTCGTCGACGGGATGCACGGATGCGGTCGTTGCCATGGGCACTCCAGGAGCGGCGGGCGGGAACGATGGGGACAGCACGAGACCGTAAGGGTCTTGAACAGTTTGTTGATTTCCGGATTGTTGCCGGAGTGTGTCCCGGTCGACGCCCCTGCAAACACCTGCTAGTGCGCCGCGGTCCCCGCAGCTGCCGCCCGAAGTGCCGCCCAGTCGGGAAGCTTGACCACGTTCCGCCCCAGTGATGCGCCCAGCTCCGCCTCGGCGCGCTCGATGGCCTGCCACCCCGCCCACTCGACCGGTCGCAGCCCCTCCGCACGCAGCACCGCCATGGGATCGTCCGGCACCTCCCGCCGTACGAGAACGGGGGCGTCCGCGAGCAGCGAGGTCACCGTCTCCTTGGCGCAGGGCCGGTTGGTGCCGATCACGCCGGTCGGACCGCGCTTGATCCACCCCGCCACGTACTCGCCCGGGGAGACCGCTCCGTCGCGCAGCACGCGCCCCGCGAGATGCGGCACCGTGCCCTGCTCCGCGTCGAACGGCAGCCCCTCCAGCGGCACCCCGCGATAGCCCACGGACCGCAGCACGAGCTGCGCCTCGATGTCCTCGTACTGCCCGGTGCCCGCCACCCCGCCGCGCCCGTCCGGCGCCGTCCGCTCGAAACGCACCGCACCCACGTGCCCGCCGCCGTCGAGCAGTTCGACGGGCCGCAGGAAGAACCGCGGCCGGATACGACGCGGAGCGCCCTTCGGCGGCGCCTCGGCCCATGCCCGCAGCACCTCCACATTGCGGCGCTGGGCGGCGGGCAGCCCGGAAGGATCGGCGTACGCCGGATCGAGCGCCAGCTCCCGCTGGTCCACGACGACATCGGTGTCCGGCAGCGCGCCCAGCTCGCGCAGCTCCTTGGTGGTGAAGCGGGCCTGCGACGGACCGCGCCGTCCGACCATGTGGATGTCGGTGACCCGGCTGGCGGCCAGTGCCGTGAGCGCCGCCTGGGGCATGTCGGTGGGGCTCAGCTCGCTCGGTCCGCGAGCCAGAATCCGGGTGACGTCCACCGCCACGTTCCCGACGCCGATCACCACGGCCGACCGCGCCCCGCGTACGAAGCCGTCGGCGACGGAGTCCGGGTGGGCGCTGTACCAGGACACGAACTCGGTCGCCGACCAGCTCCCGGGCAGTTCCTCGCCCGGGATGCCCAGATGGCGGTCGGTGGCGGCGCCCACGCAGTAGACGACCGCGTGGTACAGCTCCCGCAGCCGGGTGGCCGGCACCCCGTCCGGGCCGATCCGGACGCCGCCGAGGAAACGCACCCGCTCATGTTCGAGGACCGTCCGCAGATTGTTCTGCAGGGACTTGATCTTTTCGTGGTCGGGCGCCACCCCGTAGCGCACCAGGCCGTACGGGCACGGCAGTCGGTCCAGGACGTCGACGCGCACCCCGGAGTCCTGCTGGACGAGGCCCTGGGCGGTGTAGACCCCGCTCGGCCCCGAACCTACGACGGCGACATGCAGCACGGCGGGACTCCCTGCTTCGGCGGAGGTCGCTGATGGCTCCAGGATCGCACCGCGGACGCCCCGAAGGGAGGGGGAAGGTGTGGGCCTGTCGTGTATCTGCTCTGCGTGCCGATTCGCATTGAATGTGATCATTTGCTTACGTTGCGTATGTGCTGGAAGAATCCTTTCTCAATCTTTCTGATCGCGATCGACCGGACGGCGCGGTGTCCGTTCGGCGCGCGTGGGAGGTGCGGGAGCACGAGGTCACCACGTCCTGGTTCGACGTCTGCCTGGCCTTCGCCGACGGGGCCCGGGTCGACGTCCTCGCGGTGCTGGCCGAGGGGGGTGTCTTCGTCGAGGACGTACGCGCCCAGCCGCCGCTGTCGCTCGACGACCTGACGGCACTGGCTGACTGGATCGAGGGCCCGCTGTTCGAGGCCTGCGGCGGGGAGCCCGGGCCGTCGGGCGAGCCGGAGGAGGCGTCGTCGCGCCATGCCCGGCCGGCCTGGCCGCGCGGCATCGAGGGGCGGCGCCTCGTCGCCGAGGAGTATCTCGCCGCCCAGGGCGAGGGGATCGACCCGGTGCTCGCGGTGATGTGCGCGACCGGGCACAGCCGCCGCAGGGCGCTCAGGCTGATCGCCGGGGCGCGTGACGCGGGATTCCTGACACCACGTCACGTCCGGCGCTGAGCGTGGCTGTCATGGCAGGTCGCGCATCCGGCCGAGCTCGCTGGTCTGCTGCGCGATCACATCGTCGGCCATCTCCTCGATCTGGATGTTGTTGCCCTGCGACTTCACCTCGGTGGCCATGGTGATCGCCCCGTCGTGATGCGTGATCATGAGCGTCAGGAACAGCTCGTCGAATGCCCGGCCCTTCGCCGCCCGCAACGTCTTCAGCTGTGCGGCGCTCGCCATGCCGGGCATCGTGTCGTGTGCGTGCGAGGTGCTCTTCCGCTCGCCGCCGTGCGACTTCAACCAGGCTTCCATGGAGGCGATTTCGGGCCCCTGCGCGGCCGCGATCCGCTCGGCCAGTCGTTTCACCTTGCCCGACTCGGCCCGCTTCGGGGCGAGTTCGGTCATCTCCAGGGCCTGGGTGTGGTGCTCGATCATCATGCGTGCGTAGGAGAAGTCCGCCGTGTTGGGGGAGTCGTCGTCGGTCCGCCGCTTCGCGGCGTCCTCGGCGGAGAGCGTCTCGTTCGCGTCTCCGGGCTTGCCGGGCACGATCACCGAAGGGCCGCTCGCCGCACCGGACTTGACGTCCGTGGGGGAATCCGATCCGGAGTCGCATCCCGAGAGCGCGAGCGCCACGACGGCCAGTGACACCGTGGCCCAAGTCATTTGGCGGACACGGCTGTTGAGGGCGCGAGAGGGATCAGGAACGTTTGTGACGAGTACGTTGCCACCTGTTGATCTCCGCATGGGAGAGACGATACTTCGGAGGTCCGTGAACCGTTCCAGTGTGAACGGCAACCAGGGAGGACGCAGTGACCCTGTTGAACGAACCCCGAAGGCGGCGCAGATCCACGGGAGTTGCCGCCGCCGCGGCGGGACTCCTGGCCGCGTTGCTCACGGCAGGCCCGGCGGCCGCCACCCCCGACCCCGGGGACGGCGCCGTGACGCAGAAGGAGGTCTCCCGGAGCGCACAGGCTCAGGTCAGGGCGGCGATGTCCGACGGCGAGATACCCGGCCAGGACGAGGTCGTCCACTCCGACAACATCGAACACGTCGCCAACATCCCCAAGGAGGCTTTCACCGGCTTCAACTCGGACCTGGCCTTCCAGGGCAAGTACGCGTTCGCCGGCAACTACGACGGCTTCCGCATCTTCGACATCAGCAACCCGAGGGCCCCCAGGACGGTCGCCCAGGTGCTGTGCCCCGGCTCGCAGAACGACATCTCCGTCTCGGGCGACCTCCTCTTCCTGTCCACCGACTCCTCGCGCAGCGACAGCTCCTGCAACAGCACCACACAGCCCGCGACCGAGAAGTCCTCCTGGGAGGGCATGAAGGTCTTCGACATCAGCGACAAGGCGAACCCGAAGTACGTCGCCGCAGTCGAGACCGCCTGCGGTTCGCACACGCACGCGCTGGTGCCGGAACGCAGGAACGTCTACGTCTACGTGTCCTCGTACTCGCCGAACGCCGCCTTCCCCGACTGCCAGCCGCCGCACGACGGCATCTCGGTCATCAAGGTGCCGCGCAAGGCGCCGGAGAAGGCGGCCGTCGTCAGCTTCCCGGTGCTGTTCCCGGGTGAGGGCCAGGACGGCGGGGGCAACCCCGGCTCGCCCACCAACCCCGGCGTCGCCAAAACCACCGGCTGCCACGACATCACCGTCCTGCCCTCGAAGGACCTCGCGGCGGGCGCCTGCATGGGCGACGGCATCCTGTTCTCCATCAAGGATCCGGAGCACCCGAAGGTCCTCGACCAGGTCGAGGACAACGTCAACTTCGCGTTCTGGCACTCGGCCACCTTCAACCAGAAGGCCAACAAGGTCGTGTTCACCGATGAGTTGGGCGGCGGTGGCGCGGCCACCTGCAACGCGACGGTCGGGCCGAACCGCGGAGCCGACGGCATCTACGACATCGTCGGCAAGGGCGAGAAGCGCAAGCTCGTCTTCAAGAGCTACTACAAGATCCCCCGCCACCAGGCGGACACCGAGAACTGCGTGGCCCACAACGGCTCGCTGATCCCGGTCAAGGGCAAGGACCTCATGGTCCAGGCGTGGTACCAGGGCGGGGTCTCGGTCTGGGACTTCACCGACTCGGCCCACCCCGAGGAGATCGCCTACTTCGAGCGCGGTCCGCTGTCCACCGGGACGCTCTCGGTCGGCGGCTCGTGGTCCGCGTACTACTACAACGGTTACATCTACTCGAACGACATCGCCAAGGGCTTCGACGTCCTGAAGATCACCGACCGGCGGACCGACCCCGCGAAGCGGGTCCGTCTGCGTGAGCTCAACGTCCAGACGCAGCCGGACTACTTCGACTGACGCGTCCCGGGGACGGAGTCCGGCGGCTTCGGCCGGCCCTCGTCCTCACCGGCTCGGCTCTCCGTCGCGAAAAAGCGCGACAGATCCGTGCCGCACGTCCCGTCGGCCCCCTCCGGGGCCGGCGGGGCGCCTGTCTCCCAGTCGAGGCCGTACCGCTTGAACAACTCGGCCCGCAGCACGGGCAGGGGCATCGGAGCCCCCGGCACCAGGGCCGCGTAGACCGCGCCCATCAGCAGGGCGCGCAGCATCGGATAGTCGGTGGCGGCGTCCGGCGAGCCGCGACGGGCGACCGTCTCGCGCAGCAGTTCCGCCAGCCGCCGCTGCTCAGGACACTGCATGAAGCCCTCGGCTTGCAGGATGCCCGCCATGTGCTGGCGCATCAGCACGGGCTGGTCCCGGGCGAGGCCCAGGATCGCGTCGATGGCCCGCGCCATCCGCTCCCTGCCGTCCTCGGTACGCGGCTCACGGTCCAGCGCCTCCTGAAGCGTGCGGTGCATCAACCGGTGCACGGCGGACTGGACGAGCTGTCGTTTGCCGGGGAAGTAGTACGACACCAGCCCCCGTGCCGAGCCCGCCCGGTCAGCGATGTCGCCGAGCGTCGTCGCCTCGTAGCCACGCTCGCTCACCAGCTCCACGGCCGCCTGCAGAAGCCGTTCCCGGGAACGCCGGCGCAACTCTTCATTGACCGAGGCGCTGCGCGGGGACATCCTGTAACTCCTGCGTTGACTGGCTGCCAGCCAACTATACTCAGCGCATCCGGACCCGGCCTCGTGCGGGTCGGTTCCGGCGGTTGCCGTCTGCCCTGGGCGTCGCGGGGGAGCGTCCAGGGCGGTCGTGCACGGACGGAGCACTGGCCGCAGGTGCCCTAGCCGACCAGTTCCAGTACCGGCCGGAGGCCGTCCGGGCGTTCCGGGGCCGGGAGATGGTCCACGAAGTGCACTCCGCAGCCCAGGGCCGCCGCGCCGCCGTCCGCGCGGCGGTCGTCGCCGACCATCAGCGTGTCCTGCGGGGCGACGCCGAGCGCCTCGCAGGCGAGGGCGAACAGGCGGGTGTCCGGTTTCTGGATGCCGTGCTTGTACGACAGGACGTACGCGCCCACGTGCGGGGCGAGGCCATGCGCACGGAAGACCGGCCGCAGATCCCAGCCGATGTTGCTGACCACCCCCACGGCGACCCCGCGCTCGCGCAGTGCGCCGAGCACCTCGGCCGCGTCGGGGTAGGGGGACCACGCCGCCGGGGCCATGTGGCGGTCGTACAGCGCGTCGTGGAGGCGTGGATCCGGGAGCGGCACCTGACGGGCGATGCCGGTGTACGCGGCCCGGTGCTGGGCGGCGCTGCGGTCACGGACCTCCCACAGCTCGGCGAGGCGGGCGGGCAGCGGCTGGGACGGGAGCGCCCCGCCGGGCAGCGCGCCCACCGACTCCAGTTCCTCGGCGGTCCGGATCAACTCCGGTTCCGGCAGGGGGACTTCGGCCGCGGTGAGCGCCGCGCGCAGCCAGGACTCGGTGGACTCGATACGGAAGAGCGTTCCGGAGAAGTCGAAGAGCACACCTTTGATCGCCATACAGGTGATCCTTCGTCACACGATCCAATCGGGTCAAGCGGGTCACACCATCCAAGCGGGCGGGTCAAGCGGGTCAAGCGGGCCCTGAGCCGTGCCACCGCCCGTACGACGCCATCGCGCCCGCCACCACCAGCGCCCCGAGCAGCCAGCCGCCGAGCACGTCCGACGGCCAGTGCACACCCAGCCATACGCGGGTCAGACCGACTCCCACGACGGAGACCGCCGCCAGCGCGACGCCCGTACGCCACAGTGCGCGCCCGGCGCCGTACAGGCGCAGCAGCCACAGGAGCAGCCCGCACACCACCGTGGCCGTCATGGCGTGGCCCGAGGGGAAGGCCGTGTAGTGGGCCGAGTCCACGGGATCAGGCCACACGGGACGGGCACGGTCGACCGCGGCCTTGAGGACCTGTTGCAGCAGCGTGCCCAGCGCGCACGCGGCCGCCACCCACAGCGCGAGCCGCCACGCGGAGTGCCGCCACACCAGCCACACGACGGCCGCCGCACACGCGAGCCGCATCGTCAGCGGGTCCCACACCCAGTCCGTCAGGATGCGGAAGGCGTGGGTGACACCGGGTTCGTCCACGGCCCAGCGGTGTGTGGCGCGCGAGATGTCGCCGTCGAGGGCGATGAGCGGTTGCCAGGGGAGGGCGACCAGCAGGACGACCAGCGCGGACGCGGCGGCGAGCACCACCACGGCGCGCGCGGCGGCCCGGGGACGGGGCGGTCGGGGCGGCGAGCCGACGGGCGGGGAGTGCATGGAGTGATCCTCTCCGACCCGGGGGACCGGAGGCGAACGAGGATCGCGGGACCGGAGGATCGCCGTCGTTCGGCACGGGCGGACCGGTGGCTGGAAAAGGTGATTACCCGAGCGCCCGCAGTCCCGGTACGAACGCCACCAGTACCGGAATCACCGGCACCAGCGCCGCGGCCGCCGTCAGTTGCAGCCGGCGCGCGGCCGTGAGGCGGTCCGGGGGAGTGAGCAGGCGGTGGACACGCTGCGGAACGTGGGCCTGCGGGGTCGGGCAGGGGCCGAACACGCCCCGGTCCTCGTTGAGTTCCACCAGCGCCAGGGCGATCGTGAGGCGGCCGAACCGGCGGGACGCCACGTCGTCGGCGGCGAGTTCGACCAGTCGGTGCATCTCGTCGCGGAACGCGGCGAAGACCGGCACCTGGGGAAAGCCGCCCGCCAGCGCGCCCGAACAGTGCAGCAGCCAGTCGTGCCGGGCCTGTGCGTGCCCCTGCTCATGGGCGAGGACGGCGTCCAGCTGCCGCCCCTTGAGCCGGCGCAACGCGGCCGTGGTGATGACGAGCTGGGGCGCGGCCCCGGGCAGCCACCAGGCATCGGGCCGCTCGCCCTCCAGCACCACGAGCCGATCGGCACCGGGTTCCTCGCCGGGCAACAGCGGTGCGCGTACGAGAAGTTCGGCCCGGCGCTGCCGGCGGCGGGCCCGGGCCCGGGCGATCTCACGGACCAGCATCGCCGCGCTCCACACGCCGCCGCCCGCGAGCATCACGGCGGTCGTCGACGCCCAGGAACCCCCGGTGCTCAGCGCGTACGCCTCCACGACCGGGTGCGGCGCCCCGGCGAACACATGACCGCGCACGGCCACCCACGCGGCGGCCGCGCTCAGGGTCATCGACAGCGCGCAGCACACCAGTACGGCCGCCACCACGCACTGCCACACCCACAGGGCGACCACCGGTTCACGGTCCGGCCAGTCGGCCAGGGCGAGCAGCCGCGGCGCGACGACGGCGGTCAGGGCGCCGAGCAGCAACAGTGCCGCGGGGACCATCATGGGGCGCAGCCTATGAGCGGGGCGGCGCCGGAGGATACGGCCTGTCATGGCAAAGTGACGCACGCCACGGGTTCGTGCGGCCCGGACTCGGCTTCGTGCCTCTGCGACTCGGCTTCGTACACCACTGGGATTCGGCTTCGCGCCACTGCGACTCGGCGCGGACGGATCGGGCGTGGTCAGAGTGTGAGGAGCATGGCGACCATGGCGATCCCCATGGAGAGTCTGCAGGCCCGCGCCAGTTCGGGCCGGTCGCCCCAGCCGACGCTCCGGCCGCCCCCCGCCACGGACGCCACCGGTATCAGCCGCACCCCGGACCACAGCACGTACCCCGCGAAGTAGAGCAGCAGCACCCCTGTCACCGGCGGCAGCCCGGAGGCGGCACCGTGCTCGTGGTGCGCGGGGGACGCTGCCATCACCCCCGCCATGTAGGCCATCGCGAACGCGCCCACCAGATGGTGCAGATGGTGTGCGCCGGTCTGCGCCCCCCACAGGGCCCGTACGCCGGCCGCGCCGAAGACCACCGCGTACGCCAGCCAGGCCCACCGGGGTGGGGCGGCCACCGCGGCCGGTACGGCCATGGCCGCCATGCCGAACCCCATCAGCGCCTCGCCGCCCGCGGCCCGGCGCTGCTCCTCGACGCCGCTGCGCATCCGCAGCAGACAGTAGGTCCCGGTCGCCGCGCACAGCGCGACGAGCAGCCAGCCGGGCGAAGCCGATCCGTGCACCGCGCACCTCCCCGCTCGACGGTGTCGGACAGTCGGTCAGGGCATGCCCGTCACGGACGGTGCGCACGCGAGCGCACAGGGGTACGCGGGGGAGCGCACGGGACGCGCACCGGCCCGCAGGCAATGTTTTACGAGTAAAACACCTGCTAATGTTAAACGCATGAGCAGTGCGACCCCCACCACCTCCCGCGTCCGTCCGCTCCCCCTCGTGGGCGTGCTGCGCCTCGGCCGGCCCTCCGACATCTGGTTCAAACCCGCCCTGAGCGTGGTCGCCGCGGTCACACCGCCCAACCTGACCCTCCTTGCGCTCGGCCGCCTCGATCTGGCGATGTACACGATGGCCGGGTCGCTCTGTGCCCTCTACGCGCACAACCGCCCGTACGCCGCCCGGGCCCGTGCCCTCGCCTGGGTGGTGCTCGGGATGATCGGCGGGCTCGCGGTCGCCCTGATCGCGGCGTCGCTCACCACCAGCGCCGTCGTGCTGGTCACCGTGGGGGCGCTGCTGGCCGCCGCGCAGAAGGCGGTGTGCGACGCGACCCGCATCGGCCCGCCCGGGCATGTCGTGCTCACCTTCATCAGCTCCGCTTCCTTGTTCGCGCCGGGGACCCTCGGCCAGGTCCCCGGACATCTGGCGCTCGCGGTCGCCGCGGGTGCCTGGGCCTGGATCGTGGGCATGGCCCCCGGTCTCGTACGGCCGCACGGGCCCGAGCGGCGCGCCACCGCCCATGCCCTGAACGCCGCGGCCGCGTACGCCGAGACACGGGGCACCGGCGACGGACATGCCCGGGCCCGCGCCGGTGCGGCCGCCGCCGTGCACGCGGCCTGGCAGTCGCTGCTGTCCACCGGCGCCCGTACCGCGCCCCGCCGTGCCCTCGAACGGCTCGTCGTGCGCGCCGAGGTCGCGCTCGCCGTGCCCGCGGACGCCGAAGCCGGGCAGCTGCGCGCCTGGGCCCGCGAGCTGCGCGGCAAGGGGCCGATCCCGATCCCGCGCGTCCCGCGGGCTGGCGACGGCACGACGGACGAACTGCTCGGTGTGGAAGCCGAACTCGACAGCCCCGCACGGCCGTTGCTCAGCCGGCTCGGCCCCCTCGCGCCCATCGCGCTGCGCACCGCCCTCGGGTGCGCCCTCGCCGGATACGTCGCGCTCGCCCTCGGCGTCGGCCGCCCCTACTGGGCGCTGGTCACGGCCGCCTCGCTCTACCAGGCCAACGTCACGCTCACCTGGAGCCGTGGCATCCAGCGCGTAGTCGGCAACCTCGTGGGCGTCCTCGCCTTCGCCGCGATCGCCCCGCTCGCGCATCTCGGCCCGGCGGCCCTCGTGCTGAGCTGCCTCGCCCTCAACTTCGGCGCCGAGGCACTCATCGGCCGCAACTACTGGCTCGGCAGCGTGTGCGTGACCCCGATGGCCCTGCTCATCACCGAGTTCGCGCACCTCCAGGAACCCGGCGAGCTGATGACCGACCGGGTCGTGGACACCCTCGTCGGGGCCCTGGTGGGCTTCGTCGCGGCGGTCGCGGTGACCAACCGGCGGGCCGGCGACCGCATCGAGCTCGCCCTCGACGCCCTGGAAAGCGCCCGGGAGCACGCGGCGAAGACCGTCACCGCCGAGCACCCTGAGCCCGGGGCCCTGGAGTCCGCCCGCCGCGAGCTGGCCGCCGCGGTCGTGGATCTGCGGGCCACCACGGACGCCGCGGCCGGCGAGTGGTGGCAGCGCGCCCTGCCGGAGGAGCGGGTGGTGCTCGCCGAGCAGGCCGGACACCGTACGCTCGCGGCGACGGTACGACGGCAGGGACTGCACACCACGGAGGGTGCACCGGCATGACGGCAGCGGACGGACGGACGGACACCGGGGGCGGCACGGCGGGCGGGCGGCCGCACACCGGCAGCGGCGCCGACGGGGGCGGTGCGGCGGCGCACGACACCGTGGCCGCCGTGGTGCGCCAGTGGCGGGCCGTCCGTCCCGACATCGACACCGGACCCATGGAGATCATCGGGCGCATCAACCGCTGCGCGGCCCTCCTCCAGCAGGCCGAGGACGCCCCGCTGCGCCGCGTCGGGCTGACCCGTCCCGAGTTCGACGTCCTCGGCACGCTGCGCCGCACCGGCCATGAGCTGACGCCCGGCGAGATCGCCCGCGAGACCTTCTCCTCCGGGGCCGCCGTCACCAAGCGCCTCAAGCAGCTGACCGAGCGCGGCCTGGTCGAACGGCGCGGAGACGCCCGCGACCGCCGCGTGGCCCACGTCCGGCTCACGGACGCCGGGCGCGAGCTGGTCGACGGCATCCTTCCCGAGCAGCTTTCCTACGAGAGCGCCGTACTGTCCGGCCTCGACGGCGAAGGGCAGGGTGAACTCGCGGGCCTGCTCGGCGAATTGCTGGTCCAGCTGGAGGGCAGGCTCGGCGTGCCGCGCGGCTGAGCCCGCCCGGTGCCCTCTGTCCACTTCGACAACGCGCCGCGTGCGCCCCGGTCATCGGCCAGGTGTCGTTGACACCGCAGGCCCGACGCCTTCCTGAGGCCCGGCTTCCGGGGGACGATGTGCGCCATGACCCATGGACTGGTCCTGTCGCCCGGGTCGGGCCGCCGGATGGGTACGTCCGGCATGACGCTCAAGGTGGGGGCCGACGTCTCGGCCCGATGGTCGGTGTTCGAGGCCGATGTGGAGCCGGGGTTCGACGTGGGGGCACACCTGCACGACGAAGCGGAGGAACTGTTCTACATACTCGACGGCGAACTCGATCTGCTGGCCTTCGAGCCGCGGATCAGGGCGTCCGGCGACTGGCGGGCCTGGGAGTCCGGCACCGGTCACAAGGTCGTCCGCGGCGGCCCGGGCAGCATGATGTACGTGCCTTCGGGATGCCCGCACGCGTTCGCCAACCCCGGCTCGGTGCCCGCCCGGATGCTCTTCCTCGCGGCGCCGGCCGGCCATGAGCTCTACATCCGGGAGATCGCCGACATCCTCGACGCCCCGGGCCCGCCCGACCAGAGAGCGATCGCCGAGGCACGCACACGCCATGGCATCCACCAGCTCACGCCGATGAAGCCCGGTGGTTAGCCCTCCTCGCCGCCCACATGGATCCCGAAGGCCGCGCCCTGCGCGTCCCGCAGGACGGCGATCCGTGGTCCGTCCGGCACGGACGTGGGCTCCATGAGTACGCTGCCGCCCGCCTCGGTCGCGTCGTGCGCGGTGGCGTCCACGTCCTCGACCGCGAAGTACGGCAGCCAGTGCGACGGCACCTGAGGCGGGAACTGCTCGTCCATCGTCACCATGCCGCCGAAGTCGGCGCCGCCGACACCCCACTGTGTGTAGTGCTCGGAGGCGTTGACACTCCAGCCGAACACGGTCGTGTAGAACGCCGTGGCCTGCTCGGCAGCCCGCGTCAGCAGCTCCACCCAGCCGAGCGAGCCGGGCGCGTTGAACAGCCCCGCGCCGGGGAAGGCCCGTGGCTGCCACAGCTGGAAGGCCGCGCCGCCCGGATCGGACGCCACCGCGAAACGGCCGACGTCGAACACGTCCATCGGGCCCAGCACCACCGTGCCGCCCGCGTCCCGCACCGTGGCGACGGCCGCGTCCGCGTCCGCCACCGAGAACGACACGTTCCAGGCGACCGGCTGCGACTCCTCGTACCGCGGGGAGATCGCCGCGACGGCCGCGTCGCCGAGGTGCGCGACGGTATAGCCGCCGGCCTCCTGCCGAGGGTCGGTCTCCAGCCGCCAGCCGAACAGGTCGGTGTAGAACCGCTTGGCCGCCTCCAGATCACTGGTGCCCAGCTCGGTCCAGCAGGGCCCGCCGGTCACCGGCCTGTCGAGCTTCATGGAGTACCTTCCGCCGGTCCGGCCCCCTCCAGCAGGCTAAGCCCGTGCCCCGCGAGCGGCATCAGATCCCGGGCCGGTACCGCAGCGGATGGTCCGCCGGGATCTCCACGAGCACGATCTCCGTACCGTCCGGGTCCGCGATCCACATCTCGATCAGGCCCCACGGCTCCCGTACCGGTGGCCGGACGATCTCGACGCCGGCGTTCTTCAGCTCCTCGTGCACCGTGCCCGCGTCAGGCACCTGGAGCCACAGTTTCAGGGCCGGTGACGGCGGGCTGTCCGAGCGGCCCGCGACCTCCAGAAAGCCGCCGCCGAGGAAGTAGACCGTGCCGCGCTCGGGGCCCGTGCCGAACTCGCGGTAGACGGCGAGGCCCAGCTTCTCGCCGTAGAAGGCGCGGGAGCGTTCCGGGTCGGTGGGGCGCAGAAGGGTGCGGCTGCTCAGTACGTGGACCATACAAACGGAGCCTAGTGCGAGGGTTACGCTCAGCGGTGCCCGAGCCCCGCCAGAGATCGGAGAAGTGCCCCATGGACACCGCCGCCACCGGACTGACCTTCCGCGACGCCACCGACGCCGACGTCGACGCGCTGGTCGCGCTGATCGAGTCGGCCTATCGCGGGGACGCCAGCCGGGCCGGCTGGACCACCGAGGCGGACATCCTGGAAGGGCAGCGGACCGACCCCGAGGGCGTGCGCGCGGTGATCAAGTCGTCGGACAGCCGACTGCTCACCGTCGAGCGGGCCGGCGCGGTCGTCGCCTGCTGCCAGCTCGAACACCGCGGTGACCACGCCTACTTCGGCATGTTCGCGGTGAGCCCCGCCCTCCAGGGCGGTGGCCTCGGCAAGGTGATCATCGGGGAGGCGGAGCGGGCGGCCCGCGAGGCCTGGGGCGTCGCCGCGATGCACATGACCGTGATCTCCGTACGCGACGACCTCATCGCCTGGTACGAGCGGCGCGGCTACCGCCGTACGGGAGAGACGACCCCCTTCCCGTACGGCGACGAGCGCTTCGGCGTTCCGCAGCGCGACGACCTGGAGTTCGAGCTGCTGGTCAAGCCGCTGGCGTGACGTTCATGCGGTGAAACGGCCGGTGCGTTTGATCTCCGGGTAGTCGGTGGTCGCGCCGTCCAGTTGCAGCGCCCGGACGAGCCGCAGATGGTCCTGGGTGTTCACCACCCAGCCGATGATCCTCAGGTCCGCCTTGCGCGCGTGCTCGACGATCTCCAGCGTCAGCCGCCGGATGTTGAGCACGAGCGTGGTGGCGCCGACCGCCGTGGCACGGTCGACGACGTCGGTGCCGTAGCGGCTGGCGACCAGGGCGGTGCGTACCCCCGGCACGAGGCGGGAGATCTCGGCGATGGCCGCGTCGTGGAACGAGAGCACCTCCACCCGGGCGACCAGGTCCCTGCGGTTCATCACCTCGGCCAGCGCCCGCGCCGCCGCCACGTCCTTGATCTCGGCCTGGAGCGGTGCGCTGACGGCGTCGAGGACCTCCTCGAAGACGGGGACGCGCTCGCCCCGGCCCGCGTCCAGCGTCCGCAGCTCGGCGAGGGTCTTCTCGGCGATCGGTCCCGTGCCGTCGGTCGTCCGGTCCACCTCGGCGTCGTGCATGACGACGAGGGCCCCGTCCTTGCTCAGATGCAGATCGAGTTCGATCAGGTCGAGGCCCGCACGCTGGGCGGCGACGAAGGAACGGAGGGTGTTCTCGGGCTCGGTGCCCATGACTCCGCGGTGACCGATGGTGAGGAAGTTCAAGGCTCAACTCGCTTCCGTCGACGGCGGCTCGGCTGCCGCGTACTGCGCTCCCGTGGCCACGCGGCAAGGCCGCAGCCTAATGCTCCCGGTCCGCGATGAACCCGCTTGTACACGGGTGAATGGGGCCCCGCCCAACGGCGGCCCGGGCCGTACAGCCGGTCCGCGTCACCCCTGGGTGGGCGCGTCACGCGGAGGTTGACCGAGGTCGCGGGCATGCGCCTGGCATGAAACTGACGAATGGTCATATGGCATGCGCCCCCGGGATGTTCGGCTCTTCGGGAGGTGACTTCATGCCGCCGGCCGACGCCGTCAAGGAGCACTCTCCCGACCTCGGCGGCAGTGTCGCCGACGGCCGAGGCCCGCCGGCACCTAGCCGCCGCGTCGGCGACCTGGCCTACGCCGCGAAGCTCCGTGTGACCGGGGTGCCGGTCACCTGTAGTCGGTATCCGGCCATGCTCCATGGATTCCTCGGCCTCGCCGAACCCCTTGCCGAACCTCTCGCCGAACCCGTCGCGGACGCCCGGGATGCCCAGCGGTCGATAGCGGAAGTCGTCGCCTCTACGGTGTCCGGCAGGAAAAAGAGCGGTGAAGGCGGGGGTGAGGCAGGATAATTTCCCGAACCCCTACTTGCTGGAAGAAACCTCATATGCATACGGTGTCCATACGTGAGGTTCTCTCGTGGAGGATGGGTTATGACGGAAATTCTTGTGCAGGAGCGTTCGGAGGAGCAGGTTCCTCCGCAGGTCAGGGTGGTGGAGCACCCGGCTTGGCCCGTGCTCAAGGATGCCGTGGAGCAGATTCGGCCATGGCAGTCGAAGGACGGCTCCATCGACTTCGAGGCCGAGGGCGCGCCGGACGCCTCCGACGCCGAACTGGCCGTCCGCCGTGCCATAGACGCGGTCGAGGAGCTCTCCCCGCTGCTCCCGCACGACGCCGCCTACCACGCGGCCTTGGTGAAGGACCTGCGCCGCTGGTCCGACGACGGGTTCAAGGTGCCCGACTTCCTGGACTCGCTGCTGGCCTTCCAGCCCGCGGGGCACCGCCGGGACGGCCTCCAGCACCTGGTCGTCTTCCCGATGTACACGCAGAACGGCAACCCGGACCGCAACTTCGAAGCGGTCGTGCTGCGCATGGTCTGGCCGGACTGGCTCGCCGAGCTGGAGGCGACCCGCTACGACAACCCGCTGTTCTGCGGCATTACCTTCGAGGACTTCACGGCGGGCTACGACACGAACTCGGCGGTCCTCTTCCCGGAGACCATCGCCGTGCGCGAGGCCCCCGAGCGCTTCAGCTGGGGCGGCATCTTCTGCGACCGCGAGGCCGCCCGTTTTCGCGCCGTGACCGACGCGGCCGTCGACACCCTGGGCCTGGAGCTGCCCGCGGACATCGCCGCCATGGTCCACGACCAGCAGCGCTGTGAGCAGGCCTTCGTGCTGTGGGACATGGTCCACGACCGCACCCACAGCCACGGTGACCTGCCCTTCGACCCGTTCATGATCAAGCAGCGCCAGCCGTTCTGGATGTACGGCCTCGAAGAGCTGCGCTGTGACCTGACCGCCTTCAAGGAGGCCGTGAAGCTGGAGGCCGACGGCTTCCCGCAGGGCCGTGACGTGCAGTACGCGGTGCTCTTCGACCGGATGTTCCGCTTCCCGGTCACCGGTGAGCGCGTGCGCAACTACGACGGCCTCGGCGGGCAGCTGCTCTTCGCCTACCTGCACAAGCACGACGTCGTCCGCTGGACGGACAACAAGCTGCACATCGACTGGCAGCGTGCCCCGCAGGTCACCAACGAGCTGTGCGCCGAGATCGAGGACCTCTACCGGGCCGGCATCGACCGCCCCAAGCTCGTCCACTGGTTCAAGGCGTACGAGCTGGTCTCCACCTACCTCGCCCCGCACCCCGGCTCCCGCTGGGCCAAGGGCCCGGACGCCCTCGACCTGACCCAGCCCCCGCGCAAGCTCGTGGACGACGTGCTCCCGGACGAGTTTCCGCTGAGCATGTTCTATGAGGCGCTCGCCAAGAAGCTGAAGAACGTGATTGCCTCCACCAAGGGCATCACGGCGACGAGTGCCGAGCGGGCCGCCGCGTGAGCGACGGCGCCGAGAACACTGCTCAGGAGGCGAAGAAGATGAGGAACGGTGCTCTCAGCGGTGCGGTGATCGCGGTGGCCGGCGCGGGCGGACCCGCCGGACGCGCGACACTCGTCCGGCTCGCCGACGCGGGCGCGACCGTCGTCGGCTCCGACAACGACCCCGAGCGGCTCGCGGAAGCCGTCGACGCGGCCCGCTACGGGCACGGCGGCGCCACCGTCGTCGGGGACACGGTCGACCTGTTCGACCTGGAGTCGACCCGGGACTGGGCCACGCGCATCGAGAAGGACTTCGGCCGCGTCGACGGCCTGGTCCATCTCGTCGGCGGCTGGCGCGGCAGCGAGACCTTCACCAAGACGATCCTGGACGACTGGGACTTCCTCGAGCTGCTGCTCATCCGCACCGTGCAGCACACCTCCCTCGCGTTCCACGAGGCCTTGCAGCGCAGCGACCGTGGCCGGTACCTCCTGATCAGCGCCTCGAGCGCGAGCAGGCCCACCGCGGGCAATGCCGCCTACGCCTCCGCCAAGGCCGCCGCCGAGGCGTGGACGCTGGCCCTTGCCGACTACTTCCGCAAGGCGGGCGGCGAGAGCGGGCCGACGTCCGCGGCTGCCGTCCTGGTGGTCAAGGCACTGGTGCACGACGCGATGCGCGCCGAGCGCCCCAATGCGAAGTTCGCGGGCTTCACCGACGTCAAGGAGCTGGCCGAGGCCATCGCCGGTGTCTGGGAGCAGTCCGCCGCCGAAGTGAACGGAAACCGTCTGTGGCTGACCGAGAAGCCGTGAACCCTCCTAAGACCGACGCCCGGCGGCATCACGACCCGGAGGTACGTGGCTTCGCCAGCGACAACTACGCGGGGGCCCACCCCGAGGTGCTCGCCGCCCTGGCCCTGGCCAACGGCGGGCACCAGATCGCGTACGGCGAGGACGAGTACACGGACAACCTCCAGCGCATCGTCCGCAGCCACTTCGGCGCCGGCGCCGAGGCGTTCCCCGTCTTCAACGGCACCGGCGCAAACGTCGTCGCCCTCCAGGCGGTCACCGACCGCTGGGGCGCGGTGATCTGCGCGGAGAGCGCGCACATCAACGTGGACGAGGGCGGCGCCCCCGAGCGCATGGGCGGCCTCAAACTCCTCACCGTGCCCACGCCCGACGGCAAGCTCACGCCCGAGCTGATCGACCGGCAGGCGTACGGCTGGGACGACGAGCACCGTGCGATGCCGCAGGTCGTCTCGATCGCCCAGAACACCGAACTGGGCACCGTCTACACGCCCGACGAGATCCGCGCGATCTGCGACCACGCCCACGGGCACGGCATGAAGGTGCACCTCGACGGCGCCCGGATAGCCAACGCGGCCGCCTCGCTGAACGTCCCCATGCGGACGTTCACCAACGCGGTCGGCGTCGACATCCTCTCCCTGGGCGGGACGAAGAACGGCGCGCTGTTCGGCGAGGCCGTCGTGGTCATCAACCAGGACGCCGTCAGCCACATGAAGCACCTGCGCAAGCTGTCCATGCAGCTGGCCTCGAAGATGCGTTTCGTCTCGGTGCAGCTGGAGGCGCTGCTCGCCAAGGATCTGTGGCTGCGCAACGCCCGGCACGCCAACGAGATGGCCCAGCGGCTCGCGGAGGGCGTGCGCGCGGTCCACGGCGTGGAGATCCTCTACCCGGTGCAGGCCAACGCGGTCTTCGCGCGTCTCCCGCACGACGTGAGTGAGCGCCTGCAGAAGCACTACCGCTTCTACTTCTGGAACGAGGCCGCGGGCGACGTCCGCTGGATGTGCGCCTTCGACACGACCGAGGACGACGTCGACGGATTCGTGGCGGCGCTCAAGGAGGAGATGGCCCGGTAGTCACAGCCACCCGCCTCGATGCATAGATATGCGATCACTCGAAAAGTCATTGACGCTCGGGTGGTCGCATTTCTATGCTCTGCGGGTATGGAGCTGACGCAGGAGACCCCGGACCTGTCCGCCTACTTGGCCGCTGGCGAGGTCATCGATCATCACCATCCGCGGGTGCGGGAGACGGCTGCGCGCTTGGCCGAGCAGGCCGTGGACTCGTATGCCTATGCGCGATCGGCGTACGAATTCGTACGGGACGCCATCCCGCACTCGGCGGACTCCGGAGACCTGCGCGTCACCTGGCGCGCCTCCGACGTCCTGGCCGAGGGCACCGGAATCTGTCACGCCAAGGCCCACGCGCTGGCCGCGCTGCTGCGGGCCGAGGACATCCCCACGGCGCTCTGCTACCAGAAGCTCGACCTGGTGCACGGGCTGGTCGCCGTGCGGTTCGACGGCGCGTGGCACCGGCAGGATCCCCGCGGAAACAAGCCGGGGGTCGACGCCCGGTTCTCGCTCGACGGGGAGCGGCTGGCCTTCACTCCCGATCCCGAGTCCAATGAGTTGGACTATCCAGTTCTGTATGCTGAACCTCATCCGGCGGTTCTGGGCGCTCTCCAAGCCGCGCACGACCGGCCGCACCTGTGGAAGACGCTCCCCACCGCACTCTGAGGCAAGGCAGGAAGATGACGCTCACGCTCACCGTGTCCGACGAGGTGCGCGCCCTCGCACCCGGCTTCACCCATGTCGCCGTCGAGGCGCACGGACTGCTCAACGGGCCCAGTAACGAAGGTACTGCGGCACTCCTCGAGGACGCGGCGCGTCGGCTCGCCGTACGCCTCGACGGTCGCGCCCCGCACGAGGACCCGCACATGGCGGCCTGGCGTGAGGTGTACACGGCGTTCGGCTCCAAGCCGTCGCGCACCCGCAACTCCGCCGAGGCGCTGGCGAAGCGGGCCCTCGCCGATGCCGGACTGCCCCGTATCAACATGCTCGTCGACCTCTACAACGCGGTCAGCGTCGCCCATCTGATCCCGGTCGGCGGTGAGGACCTCGACCGCGTCCAGGGCGGAATGCGTCTTGTGCGGGCCACGGGCGACGAGGAGTTCGTGACGGTGGCCGCGGGTGAGGAGGCCGTCGAACACCCCGACGCCGGTGAGGTCGTGTGGTGCGACGACGCCGGTGTCACCTGCCGCCGCTGGAACTGGCGCCAGGGACCGCGGACCCGGCTCACGGAGGAGTCGGCCTCGGCGGTCTTCCTGCTGGAGAGTCTCGCCCCCATGCCGGTGGCCCACCTCGAGGCGGCGGCTGCCGAGCTCGCGGAACTGCTCGAGAAGTTCAGCCCGGGGGCGCGGATCACCGTCCGCGCCCCGGTGTGACGATTCAGCGGGCCTCGGCCGCCTTCACCTCTTCGGGGGTCGGTGCCGTGCCGCCGAGATGGGCCGGCATCCACCAGGTGTCGTCCGGACCCTTGGGGCGTACGGGATAGGCGCGCTGAGCGGCCTCCAGCAGCTCCTGGACCCGCTCGCGCAGCCGCCGCGTGATCGCGCCCGCGTACTGGTCGGTCGGAGCCTCGACCGGCTCCCCGACCCGGATCGTGATGGGGGTGTGGCTGCGCTTGAAGTTCTTCGGGTGGCCCTTGGTCCACAGGCGCTGGGTGCCCCACAGGGCCATCGGGATCAGCGGGACGCCGGCCTCCTGGGCCATGCGCGCGGCACCCGACTTGAAGCTCTTGAGGGTGAACGACTGCGAGATGGTCGCCTCGGGGAAGACACCGACGATCTCGCCGGAGCGCAGCGAGTCCAGCGCGTGCTGGTACGCCGTCTCACCCTGCTTGCGGTCCACCGGGATGTGCTTCATGCCCCGCATCAGCGGACCGGAGATCTTGTGCCGGAAGACCGACTCCTTCGCCATGAAACGCACCAGACGCTTCTGCGGCAGGGCGGCCAGGCCGTCGAAGATGAAGTCCAGATAGCTGATGTGGTTGCTGACCAGCACGGCGCCGCCCGAGCGCGGAATGTTCTCCGATCCCTTGCAGTCGATCTTGAGGTCCCAGGCCTTGAACAACGTTTGGGCGAGACCGACGACGGGACGGTAGACAAGCTCTGCCATGGACGGGGTGGACCCTTCTCTCTGCCTGGAATGGGGCGCCCGGCGGGAAAGTTACGCAGCCGTAGGTTTACGGCATTGCGCAGATCGTGCCCCAAGAACGGACGAGTGGCCAGTCCTGGTGCCCGGGAACGGCGAGATCCTCGTCACGTCAGCCGAGTGGTCGACCTCGGAGTTTTCCCAGTGCTTTACTCCGCTCGCACCGTCACCCTGCGCACCAGCAGGTAAAGCTCGCAGCCGAGGCAGTACCCGAACGCGGCATTGAGGAAGGCGGCCGCGAGCGCGCATCCCGTCGCGGCGAGGCCCAGCCACGGCGGCCCCACCGTGTAGCCGACGAGACCCACGGCGGCGAAGCCGAGCCCGACCGTCTGCGCGAACCGCGGCGGATCGGGCGCCTCGAACTCCGTCGGCGGCCCCAAGCGGGGGCGCACGACCTTCCGGAACAGCCACCCGTACGGCGAGCGCCCGGCACCGCCCGCCGCGCCCAGCGCGAAGGCCAGCGTCTGCCAGGCCAGCAGCCAGGCGCTGCCGGTGATCAGCACCACCGCCAGCACGACGGTCGTCACGGCCGCCCCGAAGCGCGGCCCCCTCACATCAATGTCCATGAATCAAGCATTCCGCACCGGGAGCGCTGGTGAGGAGCAGGGAATCTTTGCAGTCTCGTGAACACGGGAATCTCCACGGCCGCGGGAACGCTGAAGGCGGGGATGACCGGACTTGTGGTGTGCGTGGTGGTGCTCGTGGTGGCGAGCGCGTACGGAGTGCTGCATCGGCGGCGGAGCGGGAGAGTGAGAGTGCGCGGGCGCGACGGCGGAAAGCACCTCGGCGCGGCGGAGTTGGGGGAGGGGCTCGGCGAACGGGCCACACTCGTCCAGTTCTCCAGCGCCTTCTGCGCGCCGTGCCGGGCCACCCGGCGGGTCCTCACGGAGGTGGCCGGGCTGGTTCCCGGGGTCACCCATGTGGAGATCGACGCCGAGGACCGGCTCGAACTCGTCCGCGAACTCGACATCATCAAGACGCCGACGGTGCTCGTCCTCGACGCGGAGGGGCGGATCGTGCGGCGCGCAACGGGGCAGCCCCGCAAGGCGGATGTCATCGCCGCGCTGGGAGAGGCGGTCTGATCCGTGGTGACGAGGCTCCCAGATCCCGGAACGCACTTGACTGCACGCGCCACCTATCGTCAGCCTGACCGTATGCCCCCGGAACTCCTTCTCTTCGAGCGCGTACGCATTCGGACTGCGGCCCTGGCCCGCACCGCGAGTGTGCGGTGTCCGGGCTGTTGAACAGCCCCGGAACCGCTCCCCACCTCTCGCAGAAGGACAACTCCATGACGGCCACGCCCGACCTCGGCACCCAGCTCGCCTCCCCCGACCTGCTGCGCTCCGTCTTCCGCCGCCACGCGGCCGGAGTCGCCGTCATCACGGCCCGGGGCGATGGGGGCCCCGTCGGCTTCACCGCCACCTCGCTCACCTCGGTCTCCGCCGAGCCCCCACTCGTCTCGTTCGGCATCGGCGTCGGCGCGTCCAGCTGGCCCGCGATCTCCGAGACCGCCCACGTCGGCGTCCACATACTCGGCGAGCACCAGCAGGAACTGGCCGGTGTCTTCGCCAAGAGCGGCGCCGACCGCTTCGGCGCGTCCACGGGCTGGCGCGAGGGCCCGGAAGGCGTACCCGTGCTCGACGACGTGCTCGCCTGGCTGGTGTGCAGGGTCGTGGCACGCGTTCCCGCGGGCGACCACCGCATCGTCCTCGCGGAGGTCGTCCTGGGTGACCCGACAGGCGCCGGACGGCCGCTCCTCTATCACCAGGGGCGCTTCAGCGGCCTCCGTGACTGATCCGCCGCCCGATTACGCAGCGTTGTCAAGGTCACAGTTCAAAGCGCTTGCTTAGCGGGCATTCACTATGTGTACTGACGAGTAATATTTCGTTCGGAGCGCGGGCCGCCCCGACCGGGATCGGCCGCTTCAGGCGCCTATGCTGCCTGCAAGAGGTAGCTCAGAAATGACGATGCAGTAGGAGAGCCGGCGTGAGCTTGAGGATCGTTGTCACTGTGAAGTACGTGCCCGACGCCACTGGCGACCGGCACTTCGCGGAGGACCTGACCGTCGACCGGGACGACGTGGACGGTCTGCTCTCGGAGCTCGACGAATACGCGGTGGAGCAGGCGCTGCAGATCGCCGACGACGCCGACGACGCCGACGACGCCGAGATCACCGTTCTCACGGTCGGCCCCGAGGACGCGAAGGACGCGCTGCGCAAGGCGCTTTCGATGGGTGCCGACAAGGCGATCCACGTCGAGGACGACGACCTGCACGGCACCGACGTGATCGGTACGTCGCTGGTGCTGGCGAAGGCGATCGAGAAGGCCGGCTACGACCTGGTGATCTCCGGCATGGCGTCGACCGACGGCACGGCGGGCGTGGTGCCGGCGCTGCTGGCCGAGCGTCTGGGTGTCCCGCAGGTGACCCTGCTGTCCGAGGTGTCGGTCGAGGACGGTGTCGTGAAGGGCCGCCGGGACGGCGACTCCGCCTCCGAGCAGCTGGAGGCCTCCCTCCCCGCCGTCGTGTCGGTCACCGACCAGTCGGGTGAGGCGCGTTACCCGTCCTTCAAGGGCATCATGGCGGCCAAGAAGAAGCCGGTGGAGTCCTGGGACCTGTCCGACCTCGACCTCGAGGCGGAGGAGGTCGGCCTGGAGGGTGCCTGGACCAAGGTCGACTCCGCGACCGAGCGTCCGGCGCGCACCGCCGGCACGATCGTCAAGGACGAGGGCGAGGGCGGCAAGCAGCTCGCTGAGTTCCTCGCGGGCCAGAAGTTCATCTAAGGCCCACACCCCTTACCGCCCCTCAGACTTCGCAATCCGCAGGAGAGCATTCCCATGGCTGAAGTTCTCGTCTACGTCGACCACGTGGACGGTGCCGTCCGCAAGCCCACCCTGGAGCTTTTGACGCTGGCCCGCCGCATCGGCGAGCCGGTCGCCCTCGCCCTCGGCTCCGGCGCGGAGAACACCGCCGCCGCGCTCGCCGAGCACGGTGCGGGCAAGGTCCTCACGCACGATGCCGCCGAGTACGCCGACTACCTGGTCGTACCGAAGGTGGACGCGCTCCAGGCCGCCTACGAGGCCGTGTCCCCGGCCGCCGTGCTGATCCCGTCGTCCGCCGAGGGCAAGGAGATCGCCGCCCGCCTCGCGGTGCGCATCGGCTCCGGCATCATCACCGACGCCGTCGACCTGGAGGCCGGTGACGAGGGTCCGGTGGCCACGCAGTCGGCGTTCGCCGCCTCGTTCACCACCAAGTCCCGTGTCTCCAAGGGCACCCCGGTCATCACGGTCAAGCCGAACTCGGCTCCCGTGGAGGCCGCCCCGGCCGCCGGCGCCGTCGAGGCCCTGTCGGTCTCGTTCTCGGACAAGGCGACCGGCACCAAGGTCACCGGCCGTACCCCGCGCGAGTCGACCGGCCGCCCGGAGCTGACCGAGGCCGCGATCGTGGTCTCCGGCGGCCGCGGTGTCAACGGCGCCGAGAACTTCGCGATCATCGAGGCGCTCGCCGACTCCCTCGGCGCCGCTGTCGGTGCCTCGCGTGCCGCGGTGGACGCCGGCTGGTACCCGCACTCCAACCAGGTCGGCCAGACCGGTAAGGCCGTCTCGCCGCAGCTGTACATCGCCTCCGGCATCTCGGGCGCGATCCAGCACCGCGCCGGTATGCAGACCTCGAAGACGATCGTGGCGATCAACAAGGACGCCGAGGCCCCGATCTTCGACCTGGTCGACTACGGCGTGGTCGGCGACCTCTTCGATGTCGTCCCGCAGCTCACCGACGAGGTCAAGACCCGCAAGGGCTGACCGCATCGGCTGCTCCGAGGCCCCTGCGACCGTCACGGTCGCAGGGGCCTCGTCCCATGCCGGGAGCAGATCGCAGGGGCCCTCGCCTCATGCCAGGCGCAGATCGCAGGGGCCCTCGCCTCAGGCCAGGCGCAGGGACGCCTGCACGGGCAGATGGTCGCTGGGGAACTGACCGTTCGACGAGAACGCGTTGATCGACGCGCAGTGCGCGGCCACTCCGGGCGAGGCCAGGATCCAGTCGATGCGGTCGCCGTCCGGCACCAGCGGCTTGTAGCCGTGGAACGTCCCGTACAGCTTGCCGCGTTCGGCGGCCGTGTCCCAGGTGTCCACGAGTCCGGCGCCCAGCATCGTCTCGTAGACCGCGTTCTTGTGCGCGGCGGCGTTGAAGTCGCCGGTCACCACGAGCGGCTGGGAGCGGTCGAGGCCCGCGATCCGGTCGGCGATCAGGGCGGCGGCACGCGCGCGTGCGTACTGACTCGCGTTGTCCAGGTGGGTGTTGAGGAAATGGAACGGCCGGTCGCCGTCCGCCAGATCGCGGAAGCGGACCCGGGTGACCATGCGGATGGAGCCGCCGCCCCAGGTGTTCGAACCGATCACGTCAGGGGTGTCGGAGAGCCAGAAGTGGTCGTACTCCAGCGGGGCGAGCCTGCGGGTGTCGTAGAAGACCGCCATGAACTCGTCGCGGCTGCCGCCCGCGCGGCCCGTGCCGATCCAGTCGTAGTGCGGGCCCAGGTCGGCCTCGATGTCACGCACCTGCTGGTAGAGCCCCTCCTGGGTGCCGATGACGTGGGGCCGCTCCCGGCGCAGCAGCTCGCGCATGACGGGGCGGCGAACGGCCCAGCTGTGGGGTTCCGAGGCGCTCGCGAAGCGCAGGTTGAACGTCATCACGTCCAGGCGGCGGCCTCGGTTCCGCGAGGCGGAGGCGGGCGAGGCACTGAGCAGGGGTAAGGCCGCCGCGACGGCCGCCGCGGTTCTGAGCCCCGTGCGGCGGGTCACTCGGCTGGTGTTCGACACGCGTCCTCCTTCGGTCACGAGTCAGGATGGTCCAGGAGATGCGGCCCGAGGTTCAAGAGGGTGTTGACCAGCGGGAAGCCGCCCAGATAGCTTCGTTATACGGATTGTTGATTCCGTGTAGCGGAAAATGGGAGGGTGTGGGATGGGTCAGGGCCAGCAGGAGAAGGTGGCGACGAGCCTCGCGGGCGCCGTCAGCGAGGGAATCAGCGCCACCCTCGCCCCGGTCGACGCGGAACTGGAGCGCCGCTACCCGGGAGACCCCGGCACCCGCCAGCCCGTCCACACGGTGTACGTACCCGGTGACGTGTTCGCCGCCGACACCATCCGCTCCTGGGGCGACCGCGCCCTCGCCGCGCTCGACGAACACGCCCCGGACGCCGCCTCCTTCGCCACCGCACTCGGCCTCGCCGAGGAGCTCGCCGCGCCGGTCTACGACCGCGTACGCGCCAAGCTGGAACGTGAGCCCATCGAGGACCTGCGTGTCGACTTCGAGGACGGCTACGGCCCGCGCCCCGACGCCGAGGAGGACGAGGCCGCCGCGCGTGCGGCCCGGCTGATCGCCGAGGCGTACCGGAACGGCACGGCGGCCCCGTACATGGGGATCCGCATGAAGTGCATGGAGGCGCCGGTACGCGACCGGGGCATTCGTACGCTCGACGTCTTCCTGACGGGGCTGATGGAAGCGGGCGGTCTGCCCGACGGGCTGGTCCTGACGCTGCCGAAGGTGACGTACGCCGAGCAGGTCACCGCGATGGTCCGGCTCCTCGAGGCCTTCGAGAAGGCCCGCGGTCTCGAACCGGGACGGCTCGGGTTCGAGATCCAGATCGAGACCAGCCAGTCCATCCTCGCCACCGACGGCACCGCGACCGTGGCCCGGATGATCCAGGCCGCCGAGGGCCGCGCCACCGGACTGCACTACGGCACCTTCGACTACAGCGCCTGCCTCGGCGTCAGCGCCGCCTACCAGGCCAGCGACCACCCGGCCGCCGACCACGCCAAGGCGATCATGCAGGTCGCGGCCGCCGGTACCGGGGTGCGCGTCTGTGACGGCTCCACCAACGTCCTTCCGGTCGGCCCGACCGAGCAGGTCCACGACGCCTGGCGGCTGCACTACGGGCTCACGCGGCGGGCTCTGGCCCGCGCCTACTACCAGGGCTGGGACATGCATCCGGGCCACATCCCGACCCGGTACGCGGCCGTGTTCGCGTTCTACCGCGAGGGCTTCGAGCAGGCGGCGGCACGGCTCTCGCGGTACGCCGACCGCGCGGGCGGAGACGTCATGGACGAGCCCGCGACCGCCAAGGCGCTCAGCGGCTATCTGCTGCGCGGCCTGGACTGCGGCGCCCTCGACGTCGCGGAGGTCGCCGAGGCGACCGGTCTGACCCGGACCGACCTGGAGGGCTTCGCGGGGCCCAGGCGGGGCGACCTGACGGCGTCCGCGAAGTAGCTGCCGACGCCCCGGCGGCGACACCGATGTGTGGGCGGGCACCCGGCACCGCACGACGTAGACCTGTCCGGTGACCCCGAACCCCGCCCTCGCACGGCGGAGTCGACAGGGACGGGCACGGGCCCCTCGGGCCGAGCGGCCGGGTACCTCCGTGGACGCGCGCGGTGCCGGAGCGAGGGCCGGCACCCCGCGGTGTGCACTCGTCCGTCGGCGGTTCAGTCCGCCGGCGGGAGCTCGCCCGAGCCGCGGGTGATCAGCCGGGTCGGGAGCTCGATGCGCTCGGGAGTGACGAGCGAGCCGTCCAGCTGCCGGAACAGGCGCTCGGCGGCCGTACGGCCGAGGGCGGCCGCGTCCTGCGCGACGACCGTGACGCCCGGCTGGAGGAGGTCGGCGAGTTCGAAGTCGTCGAAGCCGACGAGGGCGATGCGGCGGCCGTGCTCGGCGAGGACACGTACGACGGTGACGGTCACGCGGTTGTTGCCCGCGAAGACCGCGGTGACGGGGGAGGGGCCCGACAGCATCTTCTCGGCGGCCCGGCGCACCCGCTCGGGATCGGTGACGCCCAGGGACATCCAGGAGTCCTCGACCGGTATGCCCGCGTCCTCCATCGCGGCCCGGTAGCCGCGCAGCCGCTCGACGGCGGTGTGGATGCGGGGCATGTCACCGATGAAGCCGATCCGGCGGTGGCCGTGGCCGATGAGATGGGCGACGCCGGCGCGGGCACCGCCGAAGCTGTCCGACAGTACGGCGTCGGCGTCGATGCGTCCGGCGGGGCGGTCCACGAACACCGTGGCGACGCCCGCCTTTATCTCGGGCTCCAGATAGCGGTGGTCGTCACCGGCGGGGATGACGACGAGCCCGTCCACGCGCCGTGCGCACAGGGCCAGCGCCAGCTCCTGCTCGCGGTCCGGGTCCTCGGCGCTGGAACCGTTGATCAACAGGGCGCCGTGGGCCCGGGCGACCTCCTCGACCGCGCGACTGAGAGGGCCGTAGAAAGGGTCGGCGAGATCCTCCAGGACCAGGCCGATGCTCGCGGTGCTGCCCTTGCGCAGCACCCGCGCGCTGTCGTTGCGGCGGAAGCCCAGCGCGTCGATCGCCTCCTGGACGCGGCGCTCCGTGTCGGGGGTGACGCCCGGCTCGCCGTTGACTACGCGGGAGACCGTCTTCAGGCCGACACCGGCACGCGCCGCCACGTCCTTCATGGTCGGACGGTTGCCGTAGCGGTTCTCGGCTCTGCGGGCGGTCTCTGCCACGATGCGCTGTCCTGTCCTGTCGTCCACGGGGATGCGTCGGGCCCCGGGGTTGTATGAGGATGTGGCGTCGAGCATAGAGCCTGGACAACGTTGTCAGACTCGGGAGAGACTGTCCATCGCAACTCCGGCCTGCGCCTTCCCCCAGGGGCGCACCGTTCAGCCCGCTCTCGGCCGGGGACCCGGACCCGGAACCGTGACGGCAGTCGCCGTGCCGGGACCGGTACGACACGGCATTGGGAGATCTGAAACTGATGCACACCGACCTCGTGGCCGCGCTCGACATCGGCGGCACCAAGATCGCCGGAGCGCTGGTGGACGGCCACGGCCGGATCCTGTTGCGTGCCCAGCGCGCCACGCCCGCGCAGGAGGACGGCGACACCGTGATGGGTGCCGTCGAGGACGTCATAGGCGAGTTGACCGGCTCCTCGCTGTGGGGCGGGGCGACGGCCGTCGGCATCGGCAGCGCGGGCCCCGTGGACGCCTCCGCGGGCACGGTGAGCCCCGTGAACGTGCCGGGGTGGCGCGACTACCCGCTGGTCGAGCGGGTCCGCAAGGCCACGGCGGGGCTGCCCGTCGAGCTGATCGGCGACGGTGTGGCGATCACGGCGGCCGAGCACTGGCAGGGCGCGGCTCGCGGCCACGACAACGCGCTGTGCATGGTCGTGTCCACCGGCGTCGGCGGTGGCCTGGTCCTCGGCGGGCAGTTGCACTCGGGCCCCACCGGCAACGCGGGCCACATCGGGCACATCAGCGTGGACCTCGACGGCGACCTGTGCCCATGCGGTTCCCGCGGCTGCGTGGAGCGCATCGCGAGCGGACCCAACATCGCGCGCCGCGCGCTGGAGGGCGGCTGGCAGCCGGGCCCCGACGGTGACACCTCGGCCGCCGCGGTGGCCGCCGCCGCGCGGGCGGGCGACCCGGTGGCCGTGGCCTCCTTCGAGCGGGCGGCCCAGGCGCTGGCCGCGGGGATCGCCGCGACCGCGACCCTCGTCGAGGTCGACATCGCCGTCATCGGCGGGGGAGTGGGCAAGGCGGGGGATGTCCTCTTCACGCCGCTGCGGGCCGCGCTGCGGGACTACGCCACCCTGTCGTTCGTGCAGCGGCTGACCGTGACGCCCGCGCAGATGGGCACGGACGCCGGTCTGGTCGGCGCCGCGGCGGCCGCGCTCAGCAGGAAGCCGAGCGCGACCGCCGTCGGGGTGAGCGGCTGAGGCCGACGGCTCCCGGCCCCTTGCCCGACGTCAGCAGCTGAGCTTGGCGTCCGCCCAGTCCGCGTGGTCCGAGGTGATGCCGTTGCCGCCGTCGGTGACGACCAGCCGGACCACCTGGGCGCCGGTCACATCGGCCGAGAGCGGTCGCGCCGGCATCGCGGTGGTCAGGACCCCGGTCGAGGCGACTCTGGTGCCGTCCGCCCAGATCTCGAAGGTGACGCTGCCATTGGTGTCCTGCTCGTCGTCGACCCCCACGTCCGCGGTGACTGTCTCGCACGACCTGCCGGTGTAGTACGCGATGGTGCTCTCGGCGTGCACACCGATCCCCTTGGCGTGGACGACGCCGTCGACAGTGATCGGACGACCGTCGCCGGCGGCGCTCTCACCGTTGCTGGTGTTGCGCTCCACCGGGCCCCAGCCGTTGGTCGTCGACATCCAGGGCAGGTCCCCGAGGTAGGAGACGCCCGAGGGCGGGGCCGGCACCACGGACGCCGCGAGCGGCACCAGGGTCTCGGCGCGTACCCCCGTCGGCGAGCGGTAGGTCGCCTTCAGCGTCAGGTCGTACGAGCCGGCGGCCGTGCCGTCGGGCGCGGTGACCTTCCACTTCGTGCGCAGCGAACGGCCTGTCGGCACCGTGCCCGCGGTGGTCGGCGAGGTCGCCCTCACCCGCCACCCCCGGGGCCCGCTCAGTGTCACGGAGACACGCTTCGCGGGCGTACGGCCGAGGTCGGTGAGCGCCGAGGTCAGGGCGACCGTCCTGCCCGCCTCCAGCAACGGGCTGCCGTCCACGCCCAGTTCGACGGCGGGCGGGTTCTTGGCCCATGCGGCGTCGGCCGAGACCCGTACGAGGACCGTCCCGTGCGCCGGGACGGTCGCCGAGATCGTGCCGGCGGTGTTGTAGCTCCTGTGCTGCCACAGATCGCGCAGCGTGTACGCGTGTGCCTTCGGCAGTCCTACGGCCTGCGCGGTGGTGGTGATCCGCTGTGCGCTGTCCGTCTCGTTGAAGAGGGCCACCGCCCGGCTGCCGTCCTTCATCTCCTTGGTGACGGCCCAGCGTCCGCCCTCGGAGGAGAGCACCGTGCCCTGCTTGCCCAGCGGGTCCTGGTCGACGGCGATGACCTCCTTGTTGTCGAGGATGTCGAAGGTCGCGGCGGACGCCTTGCGCAGGTCCGAGCCGATGAGCAGCGGCGCGGCCATGATCGACCACATCGAGAAGTGGGTGCGGTACTCGGTGTCGGTCATGCCGCTGTTGCCGACCTCCAGCATGTCCGGGTCGTTCCAGTGGCCGGGACCGGCGTACGGCGCGAGGGGCAGATTCTGCTTGAGGATCGACAGCATCGAGCCCCAACTGTCGCTGATGTCCCCGGTCGTACGCCACAGCTGTCCGACGTCCGACGCCCACTCCCAGGGCTTGTTCTCGCCCCACTCGCAGAGGCTGTAGACGATGGGGCGCCCCGTGGCCTTCAGCGCGTCACGCATCGTGGTGTAGCGGAGCTTCGCGTCGACACCCTGGTTGTTGCAGTTGTCGTACTTGAGGTAGTCGACGCCCCAGTCCGCGAACTGTTGGGCGTCGCTGTACTCGTGGCCCAGCGCGCCCGGGAAACCGGCTTCGTTGCATGTCTTGGTGCCCGCGCTGGTGTAGATGCCGAGCTTGAGCCCTTTGGAGTGCACATAGTCGGCAACCGCCTTGATTCCACCCGGGAATCGAGCGGGATCCGGCACCAACTTGCCGTTCGAGTCCCGGGCCGGCAGGGCCCAGCAATCGTCCAGGTTGACGTACTGGTACCCGGCGTCCTTGAGACCCTTCTCGACGAAGATGTCGGCTGTCCCCTTGACCATGTCCTCGTTGAACTCCGGTCGGCATCCCGTGGAGTTCCAGTTGTTGAAGCCCATCGGCGGGGTGAGGGCGAGGCTGTCGGCCGGCCGGGGCGAGACCGGACCGGCGGCGGGAGCGGCGAGGGCCGGCGCCGCGAGCCCGGCCGTACACAACAGTCCTGCGGTGAGCGCTCCGACGACTCTTCGGCGGGTTGTGCGGGTTGTGCGGGTTGTGCGGGTTGTGCGGGCGTAGGGGTGACGCATCGTTACGTTCCTCCGAGCGCGCTAAAGGCGGGATGTCACCATGTTCACGTCAACCATGCACTTTTACGTTAGAACGTGTCGGACTCTGTTGGAAGAGGGCGGTAGTGTTTGTTCGATATCCCGCCAGAACCCTTGACGGCGCCCTCACATGGGAGTGAGATCCAAGCCGCGCGTTCGGTTGTGTGAGGTGGCAGCCCGTTGAGGGGGACGTGGCACAGCCATCGTTGAGGGGCCTGGCGCATCCGGGGACGAGGCAGGACATCGGATGTCCCGGCGGAATCTCTTGCGCGGCACGGCCGTGGGAGCGGGCGCGGTCACGCTTCCCGACGGGAGTCACGCTCGGGTCCTCGAAGGGACAGTGTGGCCGAAACGGGGACCGGGCCGTGACTCATGCCCGGTTCCGCAGTTGAACCGGGCATGAAGAAGCGCAGCATGCTCGCCATCGCCTCCCTCGCCGCCGGGTTCGTCGTCGCCGCAGTCACTCCGTCCCACGCCGTGGACGGCGACGTAATCGGTGATCTGAACGTCAACGACACGATCAGCACCGTCGACCACACCATCAACAGCGACAGCCTGGCCGTGGACGACAACGCCCTGGGACGGAAAGGCTGACGGGATCCGATGGTCGCGGCGCCGGTGCCCCGGGGACGGGGGCACCGGCGCCGCGGCGTGTCGGACACGCCGAGGCGCCCTCATCAGGGCCTGGTTTCCGTGGCAGGGTGGAGAGGGCAAGCCACAGGGGGGCCAACAGAAGAGGGGGAACCGTGATCGTCTGGATCAACGGTGCGTTCGGTGCGGGGAAGACCACCACCGCACGGGAACTGATCGAACTGATCCCGAACAGCGCGCTCTTCGACCCCGAGGTCATCGGCGGCGCACTCACGCACCTGCTGCCGCCCAAACGCCTCGCCGAGGTCGGCGACTTCCAGGACCTGCCGATCTGGCGACGGCTCGTGGTCGACACCGCGGCCGCGATGCTCGCCGATCTCGGTGGTGTCCTGGTGGTTCCGATGACCCTGCTGCGACAGGAGTACCGCGACGAGATCTTCGGTGGCCTCGCCTCCCGGCGCATTCCCGTACGCCATGTCCTCCTCGCCCCGGCGGAAACGATCCTGCGGGAGCGAATAGCCGAGCGGGAGATCCCCGCAGACCTGGCTGACGGCGAGATGCGGGTACGGCAGTGGTCGTACGACCACATCGAGCCCTACCGGGCCGCCCTCGCCGCCTGGCTCACCGCCGACGCCCACCCCGTCGACACCAGCGCCCTCACCCCGTACGAGACCGCCCTGCGGATCGCCGAGGCCGTGCGCACCGGGGACGCGCCCGCGTGCGACATCGTGCAGACCCCCGAGCCGACCGCCGAGACCCTCGCCGCGGGTGTGCTCCTCTTCGACGAACAGGACCGGGTACTGCTCGTCGACCCCACCTACAAAGCCGGCTGGGAGTTCCCCGGAGGTGTCGTCGAACCCGGCGAGGCGCCCGCACGGGCCGGCATGCGCGAGGTCGCCGAGGAGACCGGCATCCGGCTCGACGAGGTACCCCGGCTCCTCGTCGTCGACTGGGAAGCGCCTGTGCCGCCGGGCTACGGCGGACTGCGCTTCCTCTTCGACGGAGGGCTCCTCGACAGCCATGAGGCCGGACGCCTGGTGCTGCCCGGGCCCGAACTGCGCGACTGGCGCTTCGTCACCGAGGAGGAGGCGGCCGGGCTGCTGCCGCCCGTGCGGTACGAACGGCTCCGCTGGGCGCTGCGCGCACGCGAGCGCGGTGCGGCGCTGTATCTGGAGGCCGGGATCCCGCTCGGCTGACCCCGACCCGGCGGACTCGCGCGGGGCGTGCCGGTGGCCCGGTCGTCGGCCCGGCCGGTCCGCCGCACCGCCCCGCACCGCCCCGCCCCGCACCAAGACTGTCCGCCGCGGACGACGACCGCTACACCTCGTCGTACGTCCGCGCCGACGCGCGCAGCGCCCCAGCGGCAGCGCCGACCACCGGACCGCCGTGGCCGAAGCAGGCGATGTCCGCGTCGAGTGATGCCAGTCGGCGGAACGAGTCGACGGCCTGGGCCCGGTCGACGTTGAACACGCCGAGCATGACGCGGCCGTCGACGGGCGAGGCCGCGACGGCGTCTCCCGTGAACAGCACGCCGTGCTCGGGGAGATGGAAGGCGACACTCCCGGCCGTGTGCCCCGGGGCGTGGACGACGCGTGCGCCACCGCCGAAGTCCAGGACATCGCCGTCGGACAGTTCGGCGACGGCCTCGGGCCGCACCTGGTCGGGGGACCGCTCCGGCAGGAGCTTGCTCACCCCGGCATGGATCGGTCGCTCCCAGTCCTCGAACACCGGCGGCGGTCCGGGGAGCTCGCCCCGTACGACCGGCGCGTCCAGCCGGTGGGCCGACACACGAGCGCCGCTCAACGCCGCGAACTCGCCCGCCCCGCCCGCGTGGTCCTCGTGGAAGTGGGTCAGCACGATGCGTCGTACGTCCTCGGGGCGACGCCCGATGCCGGTGAGCGCCTGGACGATCGAGGCGGCCGAGCCGACCGCACCCGCATCGATCAGCGTCGACTCGTCGCCGTCGCACCAGAGATACGCCTGGCCGACGGCGAAGCGCAGCAGATGGAGTGCGGTACGCCCCGAGAGGACTTCGATGACCTGCATGAGGCGAACGTAGAGGGCCATCGCCCGGTGGGGGAGGGCCCTCTGCTGTGGGCAGACTGGCTCAGACCGCCGCGTAGTTGCGCAGGAACAGGGCCTCCGCCACCGAGAGCCGCTCCAGCTCCTCCGGAGACACGCTCTCGTTCACGGCGTGGATCTGCGCCTCCGGCTCGCTCAGGCCGATCAGCAGGATCTCCGCCTGCGGGTACAGGGAGGCGAGCGTGTTGCACAGCGGGATGGAGCCGCCCTGGCCCGCGTACTGCATCTCCTGGCCCGGGTAGGCGACCGACATCGCCTCGGCCATCGCCGCGTACGCCGGGCTGGTGGTGTCCGCACGGAACGCCTGGCCCTGGCCGATCTGCTCCGTGCTCACCCGCGCGCCCCACGGTGTGTGCGCCTCCAGGTGGGCCTGGAGCAGCTTGGCCGCCTCGGCCGCGTCCACGCCCGGCGGCACCCGAAGACTCACCAGCGCCCGGGCGCCGGCCTGCACGGACGGGGTCGCCCCGACGACCGGCGGGCAGTCGATGCCGAGCACGGTGACGGCCGGACGCGCCCAGATGCGGTCGGCGACGGCGCCGGAACCGATCAGCTCCACGCCGTCGAGCACCTTGGCGTCCTTGCGGAACTGCTCCTCCTCGTACCGCAGCCCCTCCCACCGGGCGTCGCCGGTCAGCCCGTCGACGGTGGTCGATCCGTCCTCAGCCCGCAGCGAGTCCAGTACGCGGATCAGCGCGCCCAGCGCATCGGGCGCCGCGCCGCCGAACTGCCCCGAGTGCAGGTTGCCTGCGAGCGTGTCGACCTTCACGCGGACGAGCGTCATACCGCGCAGCGTCGACGTGACCGTCGGCTGACCCACCCGGAAGTTGCCCGCGTCGCCGATGACGATGGCGTCGGCGGTCAGCAACTCGGGGTGCTGCTCGGCGTACCGCTCGAGACCACCGGTACCCTGCTCCTCCGAGCCCTCGGCGATCACCTTGACGTTCACCGGAACGCCACCGTTCGCTTTGAGCGCACGCAGGGCCAGCAGGTGCATGACGACGCCGCCCTTGCAGTCGGCGGAACCGCGCCCGTACCAGCGGCCGTCGCGCTCGGTCAGCTCGAAGGGCGGGCTGACCCAGGCCGTCTCGTCCAGCGGCGGCTGCACGTCGTAGTGCGCGTACAGCAGCACGGTCTTCGCGCCCGCCGGGCCGGGCAGGAACCCGTACACCGACTGTGTGCCGTCCGGGGTGTCGAGCAGTGCCACGTCCTGGAAGCCCTCGTCGCGCAGCGCCTCCGCGACCCACTTGGCGGCACCCTCGCTCTGGCTCTTCGGGAACTGGTCGAAGTCCGCCACCGACTTGAAGGCCACCAGCTCGGTGAGCTCCGCTTTCGCCCGCGGCATCAGGGAGGCGACGGTCTCGGCGACCGGATTCGACGACATGGGCACGCTCCTTGTAGGTGCGACGTTGTACTTATGAGTACGGGTGTCCGTGCGGTGCGTACGCGTGTTCTGGTGTGCAGGGCGCATACGCTGCCGATCCTCCCACAGGGGCCGGCGGCGACGCCCGCCGTAGGATGCCTGAGACAGGTGCGGCAAGCGGCTTGATCGGGAGCAGTAGACCATCGTGAGCAGCGAGAACTCTTCGACGGACGACGCGCAGCAGGTTTGGGATGTCGTCGTGGTCGGCGCGGGGCCCGCGGGCGCCTCGGCCGCCTATGCGGCAGCGGTCGCGGGACGCAGTGTCCTGCTCCTCGAGAAGGCGGAGCTGCCCCGTTACAAGACGTGCGGCGGCGGCATCATCGGCCCTTCGCGTGACGCGTTGCCACCCGGCTTCGAGCTGCCCTTCCAGGACCGGGTGCACGCGGTCACGTTCTCGAACAACGGCCGGTTCACGCGCACCCGTCGCTCCAAGCAGATGCTGTTCGGCCTGATCAACCGGCCCGAGTTCGACCAGCAGCTCGTCGAGCACGCACAGAAGGCGGGCGCCGAACTCCGTACGGGTGTCACGGTCTCGCGGGTCGAGCAGCACGGGTCCGCCGTACCGGACCGCCGCACGGTCGCCGTCGTCCTTCAGGGCGGCGATTCCCTGCTCGCGCGGGCCGTCGTCGGGGCGGACGGCAGCGCCAGCCGGATAGGCGCGCATGTCGGTGTGAAGCTCGACCAGGTCGACCTCGGCCTGGAGGTGGAGATCCCGGTGCCGGAGACCGTCGCCGAGGATTGGCAGGGGCGGGTCCTGATCGACTGGGGGCCGATGCCCGGCAGTTACGGCTGGGTGTTCCCCAAGGGGGACACGCTCACCGTCGGTGTGATCTCGGCGCGAGGTGAAGGTGCCGCCACCAAGCGGTACTTGGAGGACTTCATCGCCCGGCTCGGCCTCGCCGGTTTCGAACCGAGCATCTCCTCAGGTCACTTGACCCGCTGCCGTGCCGACGACTCGCCGCTGTCGCGCGGGCGGGTGCTGGTGTGCGGTGACGCGGCCGGGCTCCTCGAGCCGTGGACCCGGGAGGGCATCTCCTTCGCGCTGCGGTCGGGACGGCTGGCGGGGGAGTGGGCGGTCCGTATCGCCGAGGCCCACGACGCCGTGGACACGCGGCGCCAGGCCCTGAACTACGCCTTCGCGATCAAGGCGGGGCTGGGCGTCGAAATGAGCGTCGGCAAGCGCATGCTCACGGCGTTCGAGCGCCGTCCCGGCATGTTCCACGCGGCGCTCACCGGCTTCAGGCCCGCCTGGAAGGCGTTCGCGCAGATCACCCGGGGTGCCACCTCGCTCGGCGAACTCGTCCGCAGCCACCCGATGGCGGGGCGTGTCCTGACCTCGCTGGATCGGTAGGCGCAGCGGTACGGCGGTGCGACGGGTGCGGGCAGGCAGGGGCGGCGGGGTACGCCGGGTAGGTCAGGTACGCCGGGCCCGGATCACGGCTTGACCGTGATCCGGAACACCGGGTGGTCGGGGGCGGCCGCGATCAGCTCCTCGTCGGTTGACTTGGCCGTCACGCCCTTGAAGTACTGGTTGACCTCCCAGCCCCACTTCTCGAGGTAGGCCCGCAGGACGGGGAGCTTCTCCTCGTCGGGAAGTTCCACCGCGGTGAACGCGCGCACCGTGCGGCCGACCCGCAGCTCACCGCCTCCCGCGACGCGCATGTTGCGCACCCACTGGGAGTGGCCGCGGGCCGAGACCAGGTATTCGGCGCCCTCGTACGGGTGCGGGTTGACGGGGATGCGCTGCTGCTGCCCGCTCTTGCGGCCGCGCACCGAGAGCTCGGCCGTGCCCTTGAGGCTGAATCCGCGGCGGGCGAGCCAGCCGATGACGCCGTTCATGCGGATGGTGAACCGGCTGCCCTGGAGGTAGTACGGGGACGACGACATGCTGACTCCCGACGCTTTGGAGAGCGGTGCTCTCGCTTGAGAGGAGTGTGCATGAGATCGGCGCTCCAAAGCAAGAGCAGTGCTCTCAGTTATGGGCACTGCTCTCCACCCGGAGCACTGCTCCGGACTGTGTGCACTGCTCCGAACTGTGTGCACTGCTCCGAAAGCATGGGACACTGCCCGGCATGAGCACCGCACGAGGAGCCCGCGCCCGAGCCCGGACCGAAGTGACCGCCGCGATCAAGGACGAGGCGCGCAGACAACTCGCTGCGGAAGGCGCCGCCAGGCTCTCGCTGCGGGCCGTCGCCCGCGAGCTAGGCATGGTCTCCTCCGCGTTGTACCGCTACTTCCCCAGCCGCGACGACCTGTTGACCGCCCTCATCATCGACGCCTACGACTCCCTCGGTGAGACCGCCGAGGCGGCGCACGCCAAGGGTTCCGACGCGGCGAACCATGCCCAGCGGTGGGTCGCCGTGTGCGAGGCGGTGCGCGGTTGGGCGCTGGCTCATCCGCACGAGTACGCGCTGATCTACGGTTCGCCGGTGCCCGGTTACGTAGCGCCCGACACCACCGTGCCGGCCGCGTCCCGCGTCGGCCTGGTTCTCATGGGCATCGTCCGCGACGCGCACCAGGGACCCGGTGTCGTCGGCTCGCGGCTGCCCGCCGAACTCGAGCCCGAGGCCCGGCGGATGGCCGCCGATCTCGCGCCGGACCTTCCGCCGGCGACGGTCGTGGCGCTCGTCGCGGCCTGGGCGAAGCTCTTCGGGCTGGTCGGCTTCGAGCTGTTCGGCCAGTTCCACCGGTTGGTCGAGGACCGTGAGCCGTTCTTCCGGCACGCCGCCGCCCAGCTCGCCCACGACGTGGGTCTGGTCTTCACCGGGCCGACCCCGCCGCGCGGCGGGAGTAAGCAGGGGCCCTGAGACCGGCAGGGTACGGGGCACGCGGGTCGCACCCCCGGGTCCGGCGGGTCGTACTACGGGATCAGCACGACCTTGCCGGCGACCGTCCCCGACTCCGCCAGCCGCATCGCTTCGGCGACGCGCGCGAGCGGGAGCCTGGCGGCGATCCTGGCGGTGACCTCGTCGCGCTGGAGGGCCGCGAACACCTCGGTGAGGTCGGCGCGCAGCCGGGCGCGGAAGCGGTTCTTGCTCAGGGCGCGGCCCGCCCAGACGTTGAAGAAGTACGCGCGACGGCCGTTCGGCAGGGTGTTCCACAGCCACACCCGGCCGAGGATCTTCAGTACGGGCCACTGCTTGGAGCCCGTGTCGTCCCGGGTGGCGGCGCTGCCGTAGGAGACGAGGGTGCCGCCCGGTGCGAGCAGCCGCCAGGAGTCGATCACGCTCCGTCCGCCGACGTGGTCGAACACGGCGTCCACCCCGTTCGGAGCCAGTTCGCGGACCCGGCCGGGGACGTCCTCGGTGCGGTAGTCGACCGGGGTCACGCCCAGTTCACGCAGGGCGTCGTGATGGCGCGCGGACGCCGTGCCGATCACCTTCACGCCCGCGGCGCGCGCGAGCTGCACGAGGACCGTGCCCACGCCGCCGTTGGCTCCATGGACGAGGACTGTCTGCCCGGCGCGCACCCGGGCTTTGCGGTGGAGCATCTGCCACGCGGTGATTCCGTTGACCACCAGTGTCTCCGCCTCAGCCGCCCCGACGCCGGCGGGCACCTCCACCGCGTCCGCCGCGTCGATCACCACATGACTGGCCCAGCCACCGACCTTCGTCAAGGCGGCCACCCGCTTGCCGACCAGGCCGGGAGTGACTCCGCTGCCGGCCGCGCGCACGGTGCCGACCAGGTCGTAGCCCGGGACGAAGGGGAACGGCGGCTGGTCGTAGTACCGGCCGCGGCGCATCTGCTGCTCGGCGAAGGAGACGCCGGTGGCCTCCATCGCGATCAGGATCTGCCCGGCTTCCGGGGCCGGTAGCGCCCGGTACCGGAGCTGAAGCCCCTCCGGTTCCACCGTGCCGGGCAGCACGACCTCGAGGAGTTCCCTGCTCGCGATGACGCCTTCCATGACGACCTCCGTCTAGAGTCACTTGCTTGCGTTAGAAGCTATAACGAGAATGACTAGCGCTCGCGATGGTGTCAAGCCCTTGCTTCCATCTCTGTTACTGGCTCTATCTCTGGTGATAGGTTGAAACGAAGAGTGCGGCGAAGAGTGAGACGAAGCGGTGAAGGCAGAGGGGAGCGTCGCGGACGATGGCCGGAGTCAAGGAGAGTCCCCGAGAGCGGTACCGGGCCCAGGTGCGCTCGGAGATCAAGGAACGGGCCTGGGAGCAGATCGCCACCGCGGGCGCGTCAGGGCTGTCCCTGAACGCGATCGCCAAGCAGCTGGGCATGAGCGGCCCGGCGCTCTACCGCTACTTCGCCGGCCGCGACGAACTGATCACCGAGCTGATCCGGGACGCCTACCGCAGCCTCGCGGACGCCTTCCGCGCCGCCGCCGAGTCGGGCGCCGACCTCGTAGGACTGGCGCACGCGATGCGCGACTGGGCACTCGGCGACCCCCAGCGGTACTTCCTCGTCTACGGCACGCCCGTACCTGGCTATCACGCACCCGAGGACGTCACCGCGATCGCCTCGGAGATCATGTCGACCCTGCTCGACGCGTGTGCGGCGGCGCCGGGCGCGGCCCCGCACGGCGACGCGTTCGACGAACACCTCGCGGACCACCGCCCATGGGCGGCCGACCACCCCGCCCCGCCCGCGGTCCTGCACACGGCGCTGGCCTTCTGGACCCGTCTGCACGGCGTCCTGTCCCTGGAACTCGCCGGCCACTTCACGGGCATGGGCTTCGACCCGGCCGCGCTCTTCGCAGCCGAGATCGACGACCTGTCGGCCACGCGGTAGCCGGGAGAGGGCGCGCCCCGGCCGACCTGTACTCCCCGGGGAGTAGACGTGATCACCACGCTCGGCCGACGCCGCCCACTCCCCGTGCCGTCTAGCGTGAACGCCATGGAGGAACAGCGCGCGAACGCCCAGGGGTGGCGGCACGGACCACCGTGGTGGCGCCGCTGGGTCGACGACCGGCGCCAGGGCCGTGGCCGCGGTCCCCGTCTGCCGTGGCGCTCGACGGCGCTGCTCACCGTCCTGGTACTCGTCGGCTCGGACTTCGCCGCGCACGTGCAGGAGGGGGGCCGTGCGCCGCTGGACCCCTTCGCGCGCGCACTGCTGCTCCTCGGTTCGGCCCTCCTGCTGTGGCGGCATCGCCATCCGGTGCCCGTCGTCTTCGGTACGGCGGCGGCCGCGATGCTGTATCTGGGTGCCGGATATGCGTACGGGCCGGTGTTCCTCATCGTCGCCGTCGGCTGCTACAGCGCGGTTGTCGCCGGGCACCGCAGGGCCGCGTGGACCGCGGTCGGCATGCTCTGGGCCGGACATGTGGTGGTGTCGCACTGGCTCTACCGGTGGCTGCCGCCCTCCGGGGACGCGCCCGCCCCCTGGGGGCAGGAGATCGTCATCGTCACCTGGGTGGTGGCGATCATGGCGGTGTCGGAGCTGGCACGGCTACGCCGTGAGCAGTGGGCCCGCGAACGCGCCGAGCGGGCACAGGCGGCCCGGCGGCGCGCCGACGAGGAGCGGCTGCGGATCGCCCGCGAACTGCACGACGTCCTCGCGCACAGCATCTCGGTGATCAACGTTCAGGCGGGCGTCGGTCTCGCGCTGCTCGACTCCGACCCCGAGCAGGCGCGCACGGCGCTCACCATCATCAAGGCGGCCGGCAAGGAGGCGTTGGGAGAGGTGCGGCACGTACTCGACACCCTGCGCACGCCCGACGAAGCGCCGCGTGCGCCGGCGCCCGGGCTCGACCGGCTGTCGGAACTGGTCGAGCAGGCGGCGAGCGCGGGGTTGACGGTCGAGATCGAGGGCGAGGTGCCGAAGCTCGCGCCCGGCACCGATCTCGCCGCCTTCCGGATCGTCCAGGAGGCACTGACGAACGTCGTACGGCATTCGGGATCGCGGCACGCGCGCGTGCTGATCGACGACGGCCGGGGCGACACCGGCGGTGACCTCCCAGGTGACGCGCGGGCCGGCACTCGGGTCGACCCCCACGCGAGCACGCAGGGCGGCACCCAGGGCGTACTGCGTCTCCGTATCGACGACGACGGGCCCGCGGCCGGCGTCGACGCGGGCGGCAGTGGGAACGGGCTCGCCGGAATGCGCGAACGGGCCGCCGCGCTGGGTGGCACGATCGAGGCGGGACCGCGCGCCGACGGCGGTTTCCGGGTGCTTGCCGTACTGCCGTTCAGGGCGCCGCCCGAGGAGACCCTTCAGATCAAGGAGGACCGGTGATCCGGGTACTGCTCGCCGACGACCAGTCGCTGGTCAGGGCGGGGTTCAAGGCGCTGCTCGACGCACAGCCGGACATCGACGTGGCCGGCGAGGCCGCCGACGGCGAGGAGGCCTTGCGCAAGGTGCGCGAACTGCGCCCGGACGTCGTGCTGATGGACATCCGCATGCCGTTCCTCGACGGCCTGGCGGCGACCCGCCGGATCACCGACGACGCGGACCTCGGGCACGTCAAGGTGGTCATGCTCACCACCTTCGAACTCGACGAGTACGTCTTCGAGGCGATCCGCTCCGGTGCCTCCGGCTTCCTCGTCAAGGACACCGAGCCGGACGAACTCCTGCGTGCGGTAAGGGCGGTGGTCCAGGGCGACGCACTGCTCTCGCCCGGGGTGACCCGGCGGCTGATCTCCGAGTTCGCGGCCCGCTCCAAGGCGCCGGCGGCCGCCGACTCCCTCGCCGGACTCACCGAGCGGGAGCGGGAGGTGATGGCGCTGGTCGGTTTCGGTCTGTCCAACGACGAGATCGGCCGCCGCCTGGTCGTCAGTCCCCTCACCGCCAAGACGCACGTCAGCCGGACGATGGTCAAGCTGGGTGCCCGCGACCGGGCCCAACTCGTGGTGCTGGCCTACGAGTCGGGGTTGGTGCGGCCGGGCTGGCTGGGCTGATCCCCGGACCCGCACCCCGAGTCAAACAGGCGTGCGCCCGGCGGGCGGTCAACCGCGCCGGACGCACACCACGGAGGCTCCCCCTGGGGCATGTTGAGGCCCTAGTCGTGTACTGCCACGCGCTCCGCCTCCGGCGCCTTCTGGGGTGACTCCGCGACCACGACGGACGCCTGGGTGCGCCGCGTCCGCAGTCCCGTGAGAGTGATCAGCAGGCCCGCGAGGGCGATCCCGGTCACCACGATCAGACCGGGGCGGTAACTGTCCAGCACCGCCTGCGGGGAGGAGCCCTCGGGCGCGTTCGCCGTGACCACGGCCGTCACGACCGCCAGGAAGATCGCGCCGCCCACCTGCACCGAGGTGTTGAGCAGGCCGGAGACCATGCCCTGCTCGTGGTCGTCCACACCGTTGGTGGCCTGGATGTTGAGCGAGGGGAAGACCAGCGCGCAGGCCGCGCCGATCAGTAGCATCGTCGGCAGAATGACCGCCGCGTACGAAGGATCGAGGCTGATGCGCAGGAACAGCGCGTATCCGACGACCATCAGCGCGAAGCCCGCCGCGATGAGGCGCGGGGTGCCGAAGCGGTCGACGACGGCCCCGACCTTCGTGGAGGACAGCGCGACCAGTGCGCCGGCGGGCAGGAAGGCGAGCGCGGTGTGCAGCGCCGACCAGCCGAGCAACGACTGCATGTAGAGCGTCACCAGGAACTGGAAACCGACGTACGAGCCGAAGAACGCCATCGCGCCCAGCTGTGCCCGGATCTGACTGCCGGAGCGCAGCACCCCGAGCCGGATCAGGGGACCCGGTGATCGCCGCTCGACCCGGACGAAGACCGTGAGCAGGGCGGCGACGGCGAGGAAGGAGAGCAGCGTGCGGGCCGACGCCCAGCCGGCCTCGGGGGCCTCCACGACGGTGAAGACGAGCAGCAGCATCGACGCGGTGCCGAGGATGGCGCCGGGGATGTCATAGCCGTTGTGGTCCTTCTCGCGTTCGCTGCGAGGGAGCAGCTTCAGACCCGCGAGCAGCGCGATCACCGCGATGGGCGCGGGCAGCAGCATGGTGAGGCGCCAGCTGGCTTCGGTGAGCAGTCCGGACAGCACGAGACCCATCGAGAAGCCGGTGGCCGCGCAGGTGGTGTAGATGGAGAGCGCGCGATTGCGCAGCGGGCCCTCGGCGAAGGTCGTGGTGATGATCGACAGGCCCGCCGGCGCGGTGAACGCGGCGCTCAGGCCCTTGATGAAGCGGCTGGCGATCAGCAGCGGCCCCGAGTCGACGAGGCCGCCGAGCAGCGAGGCGAGCGCGAAGACGCCCAGGGCCACCAGGAAGACCTGGCGGCGGCCCAGCAGGTCGGCGGTGCGTCCGCCGAGGAGGAGCAGTCCGCCGTATCCCAGGATGTAGCCGCTGACGATCCATTGGAGCGTCGAGGTGGAGAGGTCGAGTTCGGAGCCTATGGACGGCAGGGCGACGCCGACCATCGACACGTCCAGCGCGTCCAGGAACATCGCGGCGCAGAGCACCAGCAGGGTGCCCCACAGCCGAGGGGTCCAGCGTCCCCCGGACACGGAGGTGGTGAGCGGAGAGGTCATAGGGAAGACAGTACATGCGCATGCATTGAATGCAAATGCATTTAATTCCGATGCAACAAACTCGATTTTTTGCTACCGTGCGTCCATGGCGGCGAAGAAGGCCGAGCAAGTGCTCGTGGACCAGTGGCGCGGGATTCTCGCGGTGCATGCGCGTACGTTGTGCGAGCTCGACCGCGAGTTGCACCCGCATGGTCTGGGCGCCAGTGACTTCGAGGTGCTCGACGTGCTGGCCGAGGGTGCCGCGCCGGACGGCGGCAGCGGCTACCGCGTGCAGGAGATCGCCGACCGCGTCCATCTCAGTCAGAGCGCCCTGTCCCGGCTGATCGGCCGCCTGGAGAAGGACGGCCTCGTGACGCGCGGGATGTGCCCGGAGGACCGGCGCGGCGTGCAGGTGTGCCTCACCCCGAAGGGCCGCGCCCTGCGTGACGAGGTGCTGCCGGTGCAGCGCGCGGTGCTGACGCGGATGCTGGCGGGCGACGCGGCCGAGTGCGGCTGACCGTCTGCGGCTGTCCGTCTGTGACGGACTGTATGTGACGGGCCGTCTGCCGCCCTGAGGGGTCGCGGGGAGCGAGGACCGCGAAAGTCTCCTGGCTGCCCGCTGCCCGCTGCCCGCTGCCCGCTGCCCGCTGCCCGCTGCCCGTCGCCCGTCAGTCTGCCGTCGTACGCCGTGTCACGAAGCCGATCGCCGCGGCCACCGCCGCGAGTGCCGCCACGCTCGTGAGTGCCGCCGGCAGGGAGTACCAGTCCGCCATGAAGCCGATCGCGGGCGGCCCGAGGAGCATGCCGCCGTATCCGAGCGTGGAGGCGATCGCGACTCCGCTCGGGCCCGCCAGCGCGCCGGCGCGTTCGACGGCGACCGGGAACAGGTTCGCGAGGCCGAGCCCCGTGACCGCGAAGCCGAGCAGTGCCGCCCACACCGAGGGGGCGAGCGCGCCGAGGAGCATGCCGGCCGCGGCGGTCGTGCCGCCCACGACCACGGTGCGGGTCCGGCCCAGCCGTTCGAGGAGTGCCGTTCCGCTCAGCCGGCCGGCCGTCATGGCGAGGGCGAAGCAGGAGTAGCCGGCGGCCGCGACGCCCGGGTGGGCGTCCAGGTCCTGCTCCAGGTGCAGGGCGCCCCAGTCGGCCATCGCGCCCTCCCCGAACGCCGTGCAGAGCGCGATGAGGCCGAAGACGAGGACCAGTCCGCGCGTACGGCCGTCGAGAGGCCGCCGGGCGTGTTCCTCCTGTCGCGGGCGGTCCGGCGGCACCGGGGGCTCGTGACGGAGCAGGGTGCGCCCCGCGACCGCCGTCACCAGCAGGCCGACCATGGTGAGGGCGAGCAGATGGTGGGTGGGGGACAGATGGGCGGCGACCAGTCCGCCGAGCCCGGCGCCGACCATCCCGCCGAGGCTGAAGGCGGCGTGGAAGCTCGGCATCACAGGCCTGTGCAGCGCGGTCACCAGATCGACGGCCGCGCTGTTGAACGCCACGTTGATCCCGCCGTACGCCGCTCCGAAGACCAGGAGCACCGCGCCCAGGGCCGGTACGGAGTGCGTCAACGGCGGCAGCGCGACGCTCACCGACAGCAGGACGCCGCAGACCACCGTCACCGGGTGGCTGCCGAAGCGGCGGCAGAGGCGTCCGGTGAGCATCATGGTGATCACCGCACCGGCCGAGACTCCGAGCAGCGCGAGTCCGAGTGTGCTCGCCGACGCGCCCGTCTGCTCCTTGATGGCCGGAATCCGGACGACCCAGCCGGCGAAGACGAAGCCGTCCAGGGCGAAGAAGACGGTGAGGGCGACGCGGAGCCGGGTGAGGTCGGTGTTCGGCACGACGCTGGGCGAACAGGTTTTGTTTATTTGCGGCACAAAGTCAGACTAGGTGGAGGCAGGGAGCGGGGACAAGGGAGTGGACGGGCTGCACGAGGGCCGGCACGCCGTGTCACGGATGGTCTCCGGTCGCGGCGGCGGAGACATCCTGGAGTTCGTCGTCCAGTTGCCGCAGCAGGGGATGATCGGCGGGGTGCACGCCCAGATAGATCTCTCGCCCCGTTTCGAGATCCTCGAGCGCCTTCTGCAACTGTCCCCGCTTCTTGTGGATGAGTGCCCTGCGGTAGCAGGCCTCGGCCACGTAGGGATGCCGGGAGCCGTACTTGTCGGTGTAGATCCGGTGCGCGTTCGTCACCTCCGTCATGGCCGCTTCGCTGTTGCCCTGGTCGAGCAGCAGATGCGCGTAGCGGACGAGGGCGCAGGCGCGGTCCGGATGGTCCCCGTTCATATGCGGTGCGGACAGTACGCGGTCGAAGGTCCGCTTCGCCTCGCCCAGCAGACGCGCGGCCTCGAGGTCCCCCGGGGACGAACGCTCCCGGGCACCGGCGCGCTGGTCGCCGCGCCCGCGATACCGCATCGCCCGTTGCCTGAGGGTCTCGCCGAGATGGACGGAGGAGGACAGGACGAGGGGGTGGCCCTCGGCGTACTTCGCGTCCTTGAGGACGGCCAACGCGGTCCTCAGGTGGTGTTCGGCCGCTTCCAGATCACGGGAGTCGAGCAGGGCCAGCCCCAGTGCCTCGTGCACCGACGCGGTGTCGTCACGCCGGGCCCGCTCACCGCCTCCCGGGGTCTGTTCGAGCAACTGGAGCGCCTCTCGGTGGTGGCCGATCGACTCCGGGAGCCGTCCCTGCCGCCAGCGGACGACACCCAGGTCGCGCAGGCTCTCGGCCACCTTCACCGGGTCGGCGTCGCCCCTTCTGCGCAGGCGCCGGATCGTCTGTTCCACGACCGCGGACGCCGCCGCGAAGTCACCCAGTTCGCGCAGCACCTCGCCCAGTTGCAACCGGCTGTCGAGTGTGCGGAGGTCCCCCTCGCCGAGCAGCCGGGTGCGGATGTCGAGGGCGCGCTCGGCGAAGTCCCGCGCCTCCGGCAACTCGGCGCGCAGCACCTTGAGCCGGCTGATGCAGAACAAGGTGTCGGCGACCAGCGGGTGCGAGCGGTCTCTGAGGCGTTCCCGCTGGTGCAGGGCTTCCATCAGGAGCCGCTCCGCCTCGTTGTGGTCGCCCTGCGCCCGGAAGTACTCACCCACGCTCTGCAACAGGGTGGCGGTGTTCTCGTCGACCACCGAGTGGTCCCGGCAGTGGCCCAGCACCACGCGGGCGTGCGGGAGCAGTTCGACGCACTGGGGCCAGGTCCTGACACGGTCCGGATCCTCCGGGAACCACCCGTTGACCAGGCGGGCCGCGTCGGCCGCGTGGACCGAGCGCTCGTGGGCCGTCATCGCCTCGCGGATGACGGCCTGCACCCTGGTGTGCATGACCAGCTGGCCCTCACCCGTCAGCAGGGAGTAGCTCTTCGCGGTACCCGTGATCCGCAGGTAACGCGCCGGCTCCGTCACGCTCTCGCAGAGCGCCGCCGGGAGCAGGTCGGTGCGGTCCGCCGCGTTGTCGAAGAAGTAGCTGGGGATGCCTTGCGGGGCCAGGAACGCGCACAGACGCAGGAGCAGACCGGCGACCTCGTCCTTCGCTTCGACCTGGTTGAAGGAGAGGATCCACGCCTCGGCGCCGCTCGGGCTCACATCGGCACGGGCGGGCGGGGTCAGGCTGGAGGGCAGCTCCAGCGCGCGCAGATAGGAGTCGATGTCGGGCGACTGGCGCAGATAGGCGGCGGCGTGTTCGAGCGGGAGGGGTAACCGCCCCAGACGTTCGACGATGCGCCCCAGGCCGGTCACGTCGTCGACACCGCTCGCGTCCCTCAGGAAGGCCACCGCTTCCTCGGCGGAGAACTCCTCGAGGGCGATGCGATGCGGGGCGATCCGCTGCCAGGCGGGGCTGACCGAGGTGATCAGGACCTGGCCGCCGTTCCTGGCGTCGGGCAGTAACTCGCGGATGGCCGAATCGTCCTCGGCCCCGTCGTAGATCAGCAGTGACTTGGTCCTGGGCAGCTCGTTGAGGAGCAGGCGGCGCAGCGTCTGCTCCGGGTCGCGTTCCTCCTGGGCCGCCACCGCACCCGGCTGCCGCTCCCGCCGTTCCTGGAGCGCGCGGGCCAGGGCGATGAGGCTCGCCCGCGCGGTCGGGGGATGGCTGGCCTCGACCATCCAGATGACGTCGAACAGATCCTCGTACCGGCGGGCGTACTCCAGTGCGAGTCTGGTCTTGCCGATGCCGCTCAGGCCGTGGATCGCGCAGATCCGTCCGTCGCCGGAGACGTTCACCCTGCCCAGGACCTCCCGCAGCAGGGCGAGTTCCGTACGCCGGGCCGTGAAGTGCGAGACGCCGCGCGGCTGGAGATTGGTGACCAGGGCGCCTTCGCCCGGGTAGCGTGGTTCGGCCTCGCCGGCCACGTGGGGGGCGGTGTAGTCGGGCCGGGGGCCCGCACCGGCGTGGTGCAGCCGGGCGTCGACGGTGGCGGCTGCCTCGGCGGCGGTGCGGCCCGCCAGGCTGAGCACCTCGTACCCCGCCCACCTGGTCAGCGCGGGATCGCGGTGGGTGGTCGCCAGGGCCAGGACGGTCCTGCCCCGCGTGCGGGACGGACGGGTCTCCTCCGTGGCGGGACCCGCGTCGTCCAACGCCCGGGAGAGGATGATCAGTTCGTGGTCCGGGGCCACCTCCGGCGGGGGCGGCACGGTACGCTCCGTGGCCGCCCAGGACCGGGTGGAGGTCAGATACCCGATGCGCCGCAGCCGCCACGCCAGCCAGAGTGCCCAGGGTTCGTCGCCGTCCGGGTGACTGATCAGGACATGGGGCGGGGGCCCGCCGGCGCGGGCGCGCAGGGAGTTCGCGGCGTACGCGCCGATGCCGGTCCCGCCGGCCAGCAGACAGATCAGCAGGGCTTGGACGCCGCCGTCGACGAACTTGACCCCTGTTCCCGCCCCCGCGGCGACCGCCGCTCCCGTGAACACCAGTACCTGGTCCAGGCGTCGCCGCACCCGGTTACTACGGCGCATGGGATCCCCCCGTCCAACACCGTCCCCCGATGAGAGCAACAATTATGAGGTGAAGAGCGCCTTTTGGCGCCGTTGCTGCAGAACTCCTCGACTCCGGCGACGACCGGCCTCGGACGATGGCTGAGGCGGCAGTGAGCCGTTATGGTTGCTCCCCATCAAGCGCGTGCCGGGGCTGAATTCCTCCGGGGACCGCCCTTGTTACGTGCGGCGATGCGACGCATGCTCGACAGGCCGAGCCGGCACAGGCGCAGTGGCCACGCAGCGCTTCGGAAAGGTACTTCAGTGATCGACTCCGCCTCCCCCGAGGTCGGCCTCCAGCCGTTTCTGCACACCAGGGTGATCTGCCTGGCCGCCCCGTCGTTCGCGCTGTCGGCCACCGACGGACAGTTGCGGGGCACCGGAGTCGACGGCTTCTACGACCAGGACCGGCGGCTGCTCCACACGCTGAGAGTGCTCGTCAACGGGCAGGAACCGGAGCCGGTCGACCACGGCCAGCAGGGTCCCCGCGAGGCCGTGTTCCGGGCGATGTGCCGACAGCCCGGCGATCCGACGTCGGCCCCCTGGCTGCTGGTCACCCGGGAACGTGCGGTGCGGCGGCCGGGAAGCGGGGAATCGGGCGACGTCATCCGGCTGCACAACGTCAACTCTCAGGAGGCGCGGTTCACCCTCTCCGTGGTGGCCGCGACCGATCTCGCCGACGTCGCCACGGTCAAGGCGGGAGCCCCGGTCGACGACGTCGGCTGCGAGCAGGTGGAGGGCGTCGCCCGAGGCGTGCGCTGGCTGTGCCCGCGGGACAAGAGCCGGGTCCTGCTCCGCGCCGAGGCCCTCACCACGTCGGCGGACGGCCGGACGGCACCGGCGGGCGGCCTGCCCAAGCCGGAGCTCCTGCTCGACCGGGAGCACCCCGGCCGTGCGGAGTTCCGCTGGCAGCTGTGCCTTCAGCCGGACGAGGAGTGGTCCGTACGCCTGTTGCTCCAGGGCAAGACCACCACCGTGGCGGGCCATCCCGTACCACCTCGGCTCGGCGTGCCCTGGCAGACCCCGGAGGTGACCGGGCACGAGCGCATGGCGGCGTTGCTGAAGAGGGGACTGGCCGATCTGGAGGCGTTGCGCCTCGCCGAGCGGAGCAGCGCCGCCGGGGAGCGTGAGGATCAGTTCGTGGCTGCCGGATGTCCCTGGTTCCTGGGTCTGTTCGGCCGCGACAGCATCTGGGCGGCCCGGATGATGCTTCCGCTCGGCACGGATCTCGCCCGCGGCACGCTGTGGACCCTGGCCCGTCGCCAGGGGGAGCGGCACGACTCGTTCACCGAGGAGGCCCCCGGACGCATCCTGCACGAACTGCGTCCGGCCGAGACACGGCACGGGGACGGCATGGTCCTGCCGGCCCGCTACTACGGCTCCGTGGACGCGACACCGCTCTTCGTCGTGCTGCTGCACGAAGCCTGGAAATGGGGTCTTCCCGAGAAAGAACTGAAGCTGCTGCTGCCCCACGCCCGGGCCGCCATGAAATGGGTGGAGGGCGCCATGGGCGGCGACCACCTGATCCGCTACGGCAAGGGCAGGGCCAACGGCCTGCTCCACCAGGGCTGGAAGGACTCTCCCGACGCGGTCCGCGACGCCGAGGGACGGCACATCGAGCCGCCCATCGCCCTGTGCGAGGTGCAGGGCTACGCTTACCAGGCGGCGATGGCGTACAGCGACATCCTCACCGCCCTCGGGGACGGGGGCGGTGAGGCCGAGCGGTGGCAGGAGCGCGCCTGCCGACTGCGCGCCGCCTTCCACCGGTCCTTCTGGATCACCGAGCCCAAGGGCCGGCGCTATCCGGCCATCGCCGTCGACGCCGAAGGGCACCCCGTCAGCGGACTGACCTCCAACATGGGGCATCTGCTGAACTCCGGGATCCTCCTCGACGACGAGGAACGCCGGCAGGTGGCCGAGGCCCTCGTCTCGGAGGAACTGCGGACGCCCTGGGGAATCCGCACCCGTTCCGCTCGGCTGCCGGGGTTCAATCCCTTCAGCTATCACGGGGGTTCGGTCTGGGCGCACGACTCGGCCATCGCGGTCCACGGGCTCGCCACCGCGGGGTTCGCCGCCGAGGCCGCGGCGCTGATCGACGGCATGCTCGACGCGGCCGCGCACTTCGACCACCAACTGCCCGAGCTCTACGCCGCCTACCCCTCACCCCGCTTCGGCCGGCCGGCCCCGTTCCCGCCGTCCTGCCGCCCCCAGGCGTGGGCAGCGGCCTCGGCCACGCTCCTCTGCTCCGCGATGCTCGGTCTCGAAGCCGACGTTCCGCGCCGCCGGCTGACGGTACGGCCGATCGCGCCCTCGCTCATGGGCCTGAATTCCCCCTACTCTGTTCGGGGGTTGAGGCTCGGTGCGGACACGGTGGACGTCCGCGTCGACACCCACGGCGGCACCGAGGTGCTCGGCATCGACGGCAAGCACTGGCACATCGCCGCCCCCGCCCCCTGCACGACCTAACGCACAGCGGTCCCCGACGAGAGGGAGACACGTGGTACGCGGCAGGCCATCGGAATCGCGGCGTTCCATCGCCCTCGTGCACTGGGCCTTTCCCCCTACGGTCGGGGGTGTCGAGTCACATCTCGCCGACTACGCCGGCCGGCTGACCCGCCGGGGATACCAGGTGACCCTGCTGACCGGTGAGGCCCGGCCGCAGCCCGTCGACCGGGTCGAGATCCTCACACATCCGCTGCTGCGGCTCGCGGAGTACCACCATGCCGCCCTGGGTGAGAACAGCCGCACGGGAAGGTGGCTGACGCCGGTCGAACAGCGTCGGGCGGCCGAACTCCACGAGTGGCTCGCCCGGGTCGTGGACGCGCGCGACATCCGAATCGTGCACGGGCACAACCTGCATCACTTCTCGCCGGTCCCCGCCCTCGCCCTCAACCGGCTTCGGGAACAGAGCGGTACGACCTTGTTGCACACGTACCACAGCGTCTGGCCCGAGGATCCGTGGACAGCGCAGTTCTGCCGTTCCTGGGACGGCCACTACGTGGTGTCCGACTACCTCGCGTTCGCCTGCCGCACTCATCTCGGCATCCGGGCCCGGCGCACCTATCTGGGGATCGCCACCGACAGGTTCCGGAGTCTGCCGCCCCCGCGGAGCGACGGCCCCCACACCGTGCTCCTGCCCGCTCGTCTCATCCCCAACAAAGGCGCCGAGCTGGCTGTCCGCATGCTCGACACACTCAGGCGGACCGGCCTGAGCGTACGGCTTGTGCTGACAAGTCCTCAGGAGGTCGTCGACTGGCACGAGGAGCAGCAGGGGTTCCTCGACCGTCTCAACCGGTTGATCGACGGCCTGGGACTGCGCCCCCACGTGGACCTGGTCCCGACCCCCAAGGAACTGATGCCACGGCTCTACGCGCGTGCCCACGTCGTCGTCTACCCCTCGGACTATCCCGAGCCCCTGGGGCTGGCGCCGCTGGAGGCGATGTCCGCCGGGCGTCCCGTCGTGGTCACCGCGACCGGCGGTCTGCCGGAGGCCGTCCTGCACGACCGGACCGGGTACGTGGTGACCCCGGGCGACCTGGAACAGCTCAGTGACCGGGTACGCCGACTGCTCCTCGACCCGGCCTTGTCGAAGCGGCTGGGGCGAGAGGGGCGCAGACACGTGGAGCGCCAGTTCAACCTCGACACGTACGTCGACAAGATGTGCGCCAACTACTCCGCCCTCCTGGACGAACGCGTCGAGGGCCTGCCGCGGATCGGGTGACCGCGGCGCGGCGGCGGGTGCCGCGCACAGTCGGCCGCCCCTCGTCAGCCGCCCAGGATGCCGTCGAGCCAAGTGAGTTGGCGGCGCACATGGACGGCGTCGCCGCCTTCGTGCTGGTTGAACGGGTAGGGGTGGATCTCCTTCAAGGGGTCGTGGCCGGTGAGTTCGGCGTAGCGGTTGTACGCGGCGTAGGCGCCGCTCGGCGGGCAGACCGTGTCGCGCAGACCGATCCCGAAGTGCGCGGGGGCGGTCGCGCGCCGGGCGAAGGAGACGCCCTCGACGTAGGAGAGGGTGCGATACGCAGCCGCCTCGGCGCCGCGGTGCACGGCGAGATAGGCGGTGATCTCACCGTACGGGGCGGCGTCGGTGAGTTCGAGGGCGCGCCGGATGCCGCACAGGAAGGGCGCGCTGACCAGTACGGCCGCGAGGTCGGGGACGAGCCCGGCGACGGCGAGAGCGAGTCCCCCGCCCTGGCTGTTGCCGACCGCCGCCACCCGTGAGCCGTCCACCCCCGGCAGCGCGCGCAGGGCGGCGACGGCGCGCACCGCGTCGGTGATCAGGCGCCGGTAGTGGTAGTCGCGCGGGTCCAGCAGTCCGCGTACGGCCGGACCCGGGCCGCTCGGTGCCGTGGCGTGCGGGTCGGGGGTGTCGCCGCCGCACCCGTACTGGTCGCCCTGGCCCCGGTTGTCCATGAGGAGATGGGCGTACCCGGCGGCCGCCCAGGTGAGCCGCTCGTGCGGGAGTCCGCGCCCGCGTCCGTACCCCGCGTACTCGACGACGGCCGGCAGCGGTCGCGGGGCTTCGGCGGGCCGGGTGTACCAGGCGCGCACCGGGTCGCCGGCGAAGCCGCGGAAGGTCACGTCCCAGGTCTCGACCAGCCGCAGGCCGCTGTCGAACGGCCGCACGGACAGGACCGGCTCGGCCTGCCCGGACTCCTTCAGGGTGGCCTGCCAGAAGGCGTCGAAATCGGCGGGCTCGTGGGGGGCGGGGCGGTGGTTCTCCAGTTCGGCCGGTGGTAGATCGAATGCGGGCACGGCACCTCGCAAGCGGTCGGGGACGGCCCGGGCCGTCCGATAGTTACGGTGGAAGGCCGGAAATTATCGGTAGACGCTGACAGGTGAACTCAGGTGTCGTACCTAGGTGTTGGAGCGTTCAAACGCCCATGCTGCCCCAATTCCACATCGTGCGGCATCCATTGACAGCGACATCAGGCGCCCCTAGGTTGCCGCTGCGTTACCGGAATTTTTATGGAACTTATCGGCCGCGTTCATACGGACGGGCCTCGTCGGACGTGCACTGCCTTTCCCTGCTCTCGCCACGGGAGGCCCGAGCATGACCAGCCCCACCGCTGTGGACCCCACGCCCGGCGCGCGGAATCCATCGCCGTCCGAGCACACTGCACCCCGGCCGCGCCGGCGGCCCGCACCCCGCCGCACCTGGCGGCAGGCGCTGCGCCGTGACTGGCAGCTGTATTCGCTGGTCGTGCTGCCGCTGCTGTTCCTGCTGGTGTTCCGCTATCTGCCGATGATCGGCAACGCCATCGCCTTCCGTCGCTTCGAACCGGGCGGCTCCATGCTGGGCGAGCGGTGGGTCGGCCTGCGCTATGTGCGCATGTTCCTGACCGATCCGACGTTCTGGCAGGTGTTCACCAACACGATGTGGCTGGGCGCGCTGACCCTGGTGTTCTGCTTCCCGGTGCCGATCGTGCTGGCGCTGTTGCTCAACGAGGTCCGCACCCGTGCGCTGAAACGTTTCGTGCAGTCGGTGTCGTACCTTCCGCACTTCCTGTCCATCGTGATCGTCGCGGGCGTCACCATGCAGATGCTCGCCACCGACGGCCCGGTCAACCATGCCCTGAAGGCGTTCGGCCAGGCGCCCGTCAGGTTCCTTCAGGAGCCCGACTGGTTCCGCGCGGTCTACGTCGGCTCGGAGATCTGGCAGACCGCGGGCTGGGGCACCATCCTCTACCTCGCCGCCCTCACCACCATCGACGAGGACCTGTACGAGGCCGCGCGCATCGACGGAGCGGGCCGCTGGAAGCAGATCTGGCACGTCGCCCTGCCCGGCATCCGCCCCACCATGATCACGCTGCTGATCCTCAACATCGGCACGTTCATGGCCGTCGGCTTCGAGAAGGTCCTGCTCCTCTACAACCCGCTGACGTATCCCACCGCCGACGTGATCTCCACGTACCTCTACCGCACCGGCGTCGAGTCCAACAGCTTCAGCTACGCCGCGGCCATCGGCCTGTTCGAAGCGGTCATCGGCCTGGTCCTGATCTTCTCCGCCAACCAGCTCTCGCGCCGCACAGTGGGGACCAGCCTGTGGTGACCCTCTCCGACGGGCGCCCGCGCCGCCCTGCCCGCCCGCGTCTCTCGGCCGGCCGGCCGTCCCGCGGCCACCGCGTCTTCCAGGCGGTCAACGGGCTGATCCTGACCGGCGTCGTGGCCGTCACGCTCTACCCGTTCGTCAACATCGTCGCCCGCTCGTTCAGCGCCGAGGACCGCATCCGGGCCGGCCAGGTGAACCTGCTCCCCGAGGGCTTCAACCTCACCACCTACAAGATCGTCCTCAAGGACGGGATGTTCTGGCGGAACTACGGCAACACGGTCCTGTACACCGTGGTCGCCACCGCCATCGCCATGGTGCTCACCACCTGCTACGCCTACGTGCTGGCCAAACCGCACCTCAAGGGCCGCGGCGCGCTCGTCGGCGTCGCCGTGTTCACCATGTTCTTCTCCGGCGGCCTGATCCCGAACTACGTACTGATCACCGGCCTCGGCATGAAGAACACGCTGTGGGCGATGGTGATCCCGAACGCGATCAGCGTCTTCAACCTCCTGGTGATGAAGGCGTTCTTCGAGAGCCTGCCGACCGAGCTGGAGGAGGCCGCGCAGATCGACGGCCTCAGCACCTACGGCATCCTGCTGCGGATCGTGCTGCCGCTGTCCAAGGCGGTCATCGCAACGATGGTGCTCTTCTACTCGGTGTCGTTCTGGAACTCCTGGTTCGGGGCCTTCCTGTACCTGGACAGGGCCGAGGAGATGCCGGTCACGGTCTATCTGCGCAACCTCATCGCGGGCGCGACCGGCGGCGAGAACGCCGGGGCGGACCTGGAACAGCTCACCCAGGTCGCGGCGAACATCCAGTCGGTGACGATCGTGCTCACCGCGCTGCCGATCCTCCTCGTGTACCCGTTCGTCCAGCGCTACTTCGTCTCCGGCGTGACGCTCGGCGCCGTCAAGGGCTGACCGCGCTCCGAACTACGGAAACAAGGGAGTCATCCGTGAAGAACACCGGACAGCTGTCCCGCAGAGGCCTGCTCGCCGTGGCCGGGTTCGCGGGCCTCGCCGCCCTGACGGGCTGCGGCAGCGGCGACGGGGAGGCGGACACGAAGGACCTCTCCAAGAAGCGGGCCGGCGCGATGAAGAACTACGGGGCGGGGGACCAGTTCAAGGCCACCAAGGCGCTCACCTTCACGATCCTGCACAACGACATGCCGACCTACCCGATGAAGCGCGACTGGCTGTTCTGGAAGGAGGTCACCGAGCGAACCGGCGTCACCCTCAAGCCGACCTCGGTCCCCGCCAGCGACTACGACAAGAAGCGAAGCCTGCTCATCGGCGCGGGCGACGCGCCGTTACTGATCCCCAAGACGTACCCGGGCCAGGAGACCGCGTTCGTGTCCTCCGGGGCCATCCTGCCGGTCAGCGAGTACGTCAGGCTCATGCCGAACTTCCGGGCGAAGGTCGAGAAGTGGGGACTCGAGGGCGACCTGGACAGCATCCGGCAGGCCGACGGCAACTACTACGTCCTGCCCGGCCTGCACGAGAAGGTCAAGTCCGGCTACTCGCTCTCCTTCCGTACGGACGTCCTGAAGAAGCACGGCCTCGACCTGCCGACCACCTGGGATCAGGTCTACGACGTGCTGAAGGCGCTCAAGGCCGCGTACCCGGACGTCTATCCGTTCTCCGACCGCTGGGGCCAGCCCACACCGGGCGGCGCGCTCCTCAACTACCTGGGACCGGCGTTCGGCACGAAGGCCGGCTGGAGCTACGCCAACACCGCCTGGGACACCAAGGCACGGAAGTACGTCTTCACCGGGGCGACGGACGAGTACCGGCAGATGCTCGAGTACCTGCGCAAGCTCGTCGCCGAGAAGCTGATGGACCCCGAGAGCTTCACCCAGTCCGACGACGACGCGGTGCGGAAGCTGCTGTCCGGGAAGTCCTTCGTCATCAGCGCCAACCCGCAGGAACTGGTGCAGAACTACCGCTACAACCTGGGTAAACAGGTCAAGGGCGCGACCATCGAGATGATCCCGGTGCCGATCGGCCCGACCGGCGAGGTGATCGTGGGCAGCCGCCTGGAGAACGGCCTGATGGTCGCCGGCAGGGCCGCCGAGGGCGACAGCTTCGTCGCCATGATGCAGTTCGTGGACTGGCTGTGGTACTCGGACGGCGGACAGGAGTTCGCCAAGTACGGCGTCGAGGGCGTCACCTACACCAGCTCGGGAGCGGGCCGCTACAAGGTCGCGGACGGCATCAGCTACATGGGCTCCGACCCCTCCGCGCCGAAGGACCTGCAGAAGGACTACGGGTTCACCAACGGCGAGTTCGCCTACGGCGGCTCCTGGGCCCTGGTGTCCTCCTCGTTCTCCCCGGACGAGAAGGCGTTCCAGGACGCCATGGCGGGACGCAAGCTCCTCCCGGTCGACCCGGCCCACCCGCTGAAGGCCGACGAGCAGGAGCAGGCGACGCTTTGGGACACGCCGCTCAAGGACCACGTCACGCAGAACACACTGAAGTTCGCCCTCGGCAAGCGCCCGATGAGCGAATGGGACGCCTACCTCGCCGAACTCAAGGCCAAGAACATGCAGCGGTACATCGACCTGCACAACACGGCGTACGAGCGCTTCAAGAAGGAGCACGGGTGATCAGCGTCCCCGCCGAGGCGACCGGACGGCTCTCCGACGCCTGGCGCGCCTGCGTCGGCACGGGCCGCATCGAACTGGCCCTGCGCCGCGACTACCAGGACTCCCTCGCGCTGCTCCAGCGCGAGATCGGCTTCCGGTACATCCGGGGGCACGGGCTGCTGTCCGACGGCATGGGCGTGTACCGGCCGTACGCGTACGAGGGGGCGCGGCGTGTGCACCACTCGTTCACCTACGTCGATCAGGTCGTCGACGCCTACCTGGGTCTGCATGTCCGCCCCTTCCTCGAACTCGGCTTCATGCCCACGGAGTTGGCGAGCGGCGACCAGACGGTCTTCTGGTGGCGCGGCAATGTCACCCCGCCCCGCTCGTACGACGAGTGGGCGCGGCTCGTGCGGGCGACGCTCACGCACCTCGTCGACCGCTACGGCATCGAGGAGGTGCGCACCTGGCCGATCGAGGTGTGGAACGAGCCGAACCTCACCGACTTCTGGCAAGGGGCCGACGAGGCCGAGTACCACCGCCTGTACGAGGTGACCGCGCGCACGGTGAAGGACGTGGACGCCTCCCTCCAGGTGGGCGGCCCGGCGATCTCGCCCGGCGCCGACGAGTGGCTGCTCCGGTTTGCCGAGTTCGCGGAGCGCCGCGAGGTCCCGGTCGACTTCGTGTCGCGGCACGCGTACACCTCGGGACCGGCCCGGCCGGTGCCCTTCGGCGCGTACCAGACCCTCGCCCCGGCGCGGCGGCTGCTCGACCAGTTCGCCCGGCCGCGCGAGCAGCTCAAGGGCACGAGATACACCGAACTCCCGGTCCACATCACCGAGTTCAACTCCTCCTACCGTCCGGACAATCCGATCCACGACACCGCGTTCCACGCCGCCTACCTGGCGCCCGTACTCGCGGCGGGCGGCGACCACGCGGACTCGTTCTCGTACTGGACGTTCAGTGACATGTTCGAGGAGTCCGGTGTGCCCACCGCGCTGTTCCACGGCGGTTTCGGGCTGCTCACCCACCGCCAGGTCAAGAAGCCCACGTACCACCTGTACGCGTTCATGGCCCGGATGGGGGAGGAACTGCTGGAGCGCGGCGACGACCATCTCGTCACCCGCCACCCCGACGGTCGGGTCACCGTACTGGCCTGGGCGCCCGTCGACGAGACCGGCCGCACACCGGGCCCGGACCGGCACACCCTGCGGCTGTCCGTGCCCGTGGGCAGGAGGCCGCGCGGCGCCGCCTTCGTCCGGCGCTCCACCGTGGACGAGGAGCACGGCAACGCGTGGACCGCGTGGCGGCACATGGGCGGCCCGCGCTCGCCCCGGCCCCACCAGATCGATCTGCTGCACGAGGCCGCCGAACCCGCCCGCAGCCATCTGCGCCTCCCCGTCGAGGACTTCCGCGCCGACCTCGGCCTCACCCTCGCCCGCCACGAGGTCACCCTGGTGGAGCTGAGCCCCGTCGAGGACGAGACACCGCCGTGGTGGGACGAGCGGCGCCTGCTGGGCTCCCCGGTGGAGCCGCGATGAGCGTCGTGGACGAAGGCCGGGCCGGCGAAACCCGAAGCCCCCGCACCCGGTCCTTCGGCGACGGCCCGCTCTCCCGTGCCGCCGCCCTGGTCCACACCCTGCTCACCGTGGAGGTGATGCTGCTCACCGCCGCGTCGCCGGGCCTCGGCGCCCTGCTCGTCCTCGGGCCCGACCCGTCCGGTCTGCCGCTCGCCGCGGCCTGTCTGCTGCCGCTGGGCCCCGCCCTCGCGGCCGCCGTGTACGCGCTGCACCACCGCGGCCGCGACCTCACCGACCTGCACCCGGCCCGCGACTACTGGCGCGGCTGGCGCCTGAACGCCCGGCCCGCCCTGAAGATCTGGACCCCGCTGCTCGCCTGGCTCACCGTCATCGCCTTCTGCCTGACCCATTTCGCCGTCGGCGGGCTGCCCGGCTGGTGGGCCGCCCTGCTGGCCGTCATCGGCCTCGGCTGCTTGCTCTGGGGCGCCCACGCCCTCGTCCTCACCTCCCTGTTCACCTTCCGCACCGCGGACACCTGTCGCCTCGCCGCGTACTTCCTGCTCCGGCACGTCAGGGCCACCCTCGGCGCCGCCTCCCTGATCGTCCTCACCACCGGCCTCACCCTGCTCGCCACCGAGGCCCTGCCCGCTCTGCTCGCCCCCCTCCTGCTGCTGTCCCTGTTGCACGCCTGCCGTCCGGTGATCACCGAAACCGAGGAGGACTTCACCGCATGACCGCGCCCGGCATCGGCAAGATCCCCTACGGCGGCGACTACAACCCGGAGCAGTGGCCCGAGGCCGTCCGGGACGACGACCACCGCCTGTTCACCCAGGCCCGGATCGACACCCTCACCGTCGGGGTGTTCGCCTGGTCCCTCACTCAACCCGCCGAGGACGCCTACGACTTCGGCGTCCTCGACGGCATCCTGGAGCGCGCCGCCGCCGAGGGCCGCCGCGTCTGCCTGGCCACCGGCACCGCCGCCCTTCCGCCGTGGCTGGCCCGCGCCCACCCCGACGTCAACCGCACCGACTTCGAGGGCCGCCGCCACCGCTACGGCCAGCGCCACAACTTCTGCCCCAGCTCACCCGCCTACAAGAGCGCGGCCACCGCCCTGGCCGGCCGGGTCGCCGAGCGCTACGCGGGCCATCCGGCGCTGCTCGCCTGGCACATCGGCAACGAGTACGGCGGCGCCTGCTACTGCGACCTGTGCGCCGAGGCCTTCCGCCGCTGGCTGCGCGAACACCACGGCGGCCTCGACGCCCTCAACGACGCCTGGTACACGGCCTACTGGTCGCACCGCTACACCGACTGGGACCAGATCGAGCCGCCCAGCGCGCTCACCGAGCACTGGCGCGGCCCCGACCACACCGCCTTCCAGGGCATCACCCTGGACTACCTGCGCTTCACCACGGACGCGCTGCTCGGCTGCTTCCTCGCCGAGAAGGAGGCGATCCGCGAGCACAGTCCCGAGACGCCCGTCACCACCAACTTCATGGGCATGTACCGCCCGCTCGACTACCACCGCTGGGCGCCCCACCTGGACTTCGCCTCCTGGGACAACTACCCGCCCCTGGACGCCCCGCCGACCTGGCCGGCGCTCGCCCACGACCTGATGCGCGGCCTCAAGGACGGCGCCCCCTTCTGGCTGATGGAGCAGGCCCCGTCCACCACGGCCTGCCGCGACGTCAACCCGCTGCGGCGCCCCGGCGAACTGCGCCTCGCGAGCTGGCAGGCCGTCGCCCACGGCGCCGACGCCGTCCTCTACTTCCAGCTGCGCGCCTCGCGTGGCGCCTGCGAGAAGTACTTCGGCGCGGTCATCGGGCACGCGGGCCGCGACGACACCCGGGTGTTCCGTGAAGTGAGCCACCTGGGAAGGGAGTTTGAGCTCCTCGGCGACACCCCGCTCGGCGCCCGCACCCCCGCCCGTACCGCCCTCCTCTTCGACTGGGACAGCTGGTGGGCCCTGGAGATCTCCGACGGCCCCTCCCGGCTTGTCCGGTACCAGGATCAGGTGCACGCCTACTACCGGGCCGCCCGCGAGGCCGGCGCCGACATCGACGTCGTACCGGTGACCGCCGGCCTCCGCGCGTACGACGTGGTGCTCGCGCCCGCCCTGCACATGGTCAAGGGTGATCTCGCCGGCCGCCTCGAAGCCGTGGCCGCACGCGGCGGCACGGTGCTCACCACCTTCCTCTCGGGCCGCGTCGACACCCACGACCGGGCCTTCCTGGCCGACGTCCCCGGCCCGCTGGCGCCGCTCATGGGCATCCGCGTCGACGAGTGGGACGCCCGCCCGGCGGACACCGCCCACCCGGTGACCCTGGGGGACGACAAAGACGTCGTGCACACGGACGCACGGCTGGTCTTCGAGATCGTCCTCCCGCGAGGCGCCGAGCCGGTTGGCACGTATCAGGCCGACTTCTACGCGGGCACCCCGGCCGTCACCCGTCACCGCTTCGGCGAACGCGGGGGCGAGGGCTGGTACGTCGCCACGGCCCTGGCACAGCCCGGCGTCGACTGGGTGGTACGCCGCGTCCTCGCCCGCCACGACCTGATCGGCCCGTACGCCGACCACCCGGCCGTGGAGACCGCCACGCGTGTCGCCCCCGACGGAACCCGCCTGCTGTTCCTCCTCAACCACGCGCCCGAACCGGCCCGCCTGACCGCCCACGCCACCGCCACCGACCTGCTGACCGGCAAGCGGTCCGAGCGGTCCGAGCCGCTCACCCTCGACCCGCTCGGCGTGGCGGTACTACGGCTTCGGTAGGGCCTCAACGGGGCCTCAACGGGGCTTCAGCGGGGCCTCGGTACGGCCTCAGTGGATCCGGCGACCGTGCGCGTCCGGCACCCCGGACTTCCGGAAGAAGTAGCTGTTGATGTGATCGCGCCACTCGCGGGCGCCGCGGAGCTGCTCCTCGTACCGCTCCGCCACCCGCGTGTGCCGCGCAGGCTCCACCAGGTCCACGAGCGAGGCCCACACCTGCCGGGCCTCCTCGACCTCGGCCACGCCCTCGAAGTGCGTGTCGTAGATGTGCTGGATCACCGTCCTGCCACTGTGCAGCACATGCCCGTACGGCACATGGTGGAAGAACAGCAGCAGTTCGTCGGGGCAGGTGTCCGGCGACTCGTACACCTCCGCCCACGGCTTGGCGTACTGCCCCGCGTACCCGGTACCGGTGGCGCGCGTGCGGTCGACCCCGACGCCGTCCCGGTCGGCGAAGTGGTACGTGCCCCACGGGCTGTACTCGTAGCCGTCCACGCTCGGCCCGTAGTGGTGTCCCGGCTGCACCATGAAGCCCACGCCGAGCGGGGCGGTGTACTTCTCGTACGTACGCCAGGAGCGGTACAGCACCGCGCGCAGTCCGGCGACCAGTCGCTCCGGAGCCTCGGTGCGCGCGGGCGTGAAGGTCAGGTCGATCCACTCGTCCAGCAGGCCGAACGGGTCGGCGTCCGGCTGCCAGCCCAGCCGCCCCACCGTGTAGAGATTGGCCTGGGCGAGGGGGTGCCCGGTCCAGTACGGGTCGTCGCCGGCGTTCGACACCGCCACCAGTCCGCCGCGCGCCAGCTCCCCGACACTCGTCCCCGTCGCCCCCTCGGGGCGCCACCGCAGCACCTGGCTCCACATCGGCGCGAGCGCGCACACATGCCGTTGCTGGCCGGTGTACTCCTGGGTGGCCTGCACCTCCACCGCGAGCCGGGTGCGCGGCATGGCGCCGATGACCGGGGAGACGGGCTCACGCACCTGGAAGTCCATCGGCCCGTGCTTCACCTGGAGGACCGCGTTGTCCCGGAAGCGGCCGTCGAGCGGCACGAAGTGGTCGTACGCGGCGCGCGCCCGGTCCGTCGACCGGTCCCGCCAGTCCTGCCGGTGGTCGTAGACGAAGGCCCGCCAGTGCACGGTGCCGCCGTACGGGGCGAGCGCGTCGGCGAGGAGGTTCGCGCCGTCCGCGTGACTGCGGCCGTAGGCGAACGGCCCCGGCTGCCCTTCCGAGTCCGCCTTCACCACGTACCCGCCGAAGTCGGGAATCGCCGCGTACACCCGGCCGGTCGCCTCGGCCCACCACGCGCGCACCGCCTCGTCCAGCGGGTCGGCCGTCGCCAGGCCGCCGAGGACCAGGGGTGCCGCGAAGGTGACCGACAGCTGCGTCCTGATCCCGTAGGGGCGCAACGCGCCCGCGATCTCGGCCACTTCGCCGATCCGGTCGGTCAGCAGGTGCGCCTCCGTCGCGTGCACGTTCACGTTGTTCACGGCGACCGCGTTGATCCCGCAGGCCGCGAGCAGCCGTCCGTACGTCCGCACTCGCTCCAGGTCGCCGCGCGCCCGGCCGTCCCGCCAGAACAGTGAGCCGCCCGCGTAGCCGCGCTCCACCTGTCCCATCACCGGGTGGACCGCCACGTTGTCCCAGTGGTCGAGCATGCGCGACGCCAGCGCGGGACGGTGCGCCTCGCGGGCTCGCGAGGCACCGAACGCGGCCTCGCCCAGCCGTACGACATGGAACAGCCCGTAGAGCAGCCCGCGCTGCCCCGCGGCGGTCACCGTCGTCCGGCCCCGCCGCCGCACCAGCGTGAACCCCTCGTCGCCGAGCGGCTCGGGTGCGTCCAGGCGTTCGCCGAGGTGCAGCAGCAGGTCGCATGGCCGGTCGTCCGCCGGCTCCTCGGCACGCACCACCGAACCGCCGAACGCCCCGCACGCCCACGCCACTTCACCGTGCACGGTGTCGACGAGCGCCCCGGTCCCGCACACGACGGTGCGCCGGGAGCCGAGCGCGCGGAACGCCTCGGACGGCAGCCAGGCGGGGTCGACGTGATCGGCCAGAGGCGTGAGTGCCGCCGGAGCCGTACGAGCCGATCTGCGCATGCGGTGGGTCCTTCGGCAGCCGTGGGGCGCGAGTTCCGTCCGTCCCCCCGTATATGCCTCACCCGATGCGCGCGTGAACCCGGTCGAGCCAGTCCGGTTCGGGGAGGGACCTACACCGGAAGCAGACGCGCGACGAGCTCGCCGAGCTGCCGGGCGTTGCGGCATTCGTGCATCTCGACGACCTCGGCGTAGGCGAGGGCCGCGGAGTCGCCCGTGCCCCACTGGGTGTGCGGCTCGGGGTTCAACCAGTAGACCCGCCGGGCCCGTTCGGCGACGCGGCGCAGGGCGGGAAGGTTCGGGTCGCTCCTGTTCGTCCGGGCGTCACCGAGGACGAACACCGACGCCCGGGGCCCGACCGCGTCGGCGTACCGCTCCGCGAACTCGCCCAGCGAGACGCCGTAGTCGCTGCTGTCGTGCCAGCCCGTCAGGGCGGCCTGCGCCATGATGCGGGCACCGAGCCCCTCCGGGTCGGCCGCACCGCGGACGACCAGGCCGGTCACCTCGTCGATCCGGTTGACGAAGGCGAACACCCGCACCTTGCTGAACTGGTCGTGCAGCGCCTGCACGAGCAGCATGGTGAAGTCCGAGAAGCCGGCCACGGAGCCGGACACGTCGCACAGCAGCACCAGTTCGGGACGGACCGGACGGCGTCGGCGCAGGACCGGGCGCATGGGCACGCCGCCCGTCGACAGCGAGCCGCGCAGGGTCCGGCGCAGGTCGATGGTGCCGCGGGAGGCACGGCGGCGGCGCGCGGCCAGCCGGGTGGCCAGTTTGCGCGCCAGGGGCTGCACCGTCCGCCGCAGTTCGGCGAGTTGGGCGCGTCCGGCGAAGAGGAAGTCGACCCGGTCGGCGGTCGGGGCGACACCCCGGCGGGCGATCTCGTCCGCCCCGCGCCGCTCGGCGACCCTGCGCCGTGCCTCGGTGCGCACCTGCCGGCGGAACTCCTCGATACGCCGGCGGATCTCGTCGTCGAGCAACCGGTCGGCGAACCCGCTGTCCGTGGCCTGTGCCAGGACACTCGCGCGGACGCGGGCGAGCAGGGTCTGTGGACGCAGCCGGTCGAGCGTCTGGTACGACGACCAGCCGTCCGACCCCGGTGAACTCCCGTACCCCCCGAAGCCGTTCACCGCCTCGGCCGCCAACTGGCCGAGGAGCGCCTCATCGCCCGCGGCGAGGGCGGCGGCGATCCGGTCCCGCAGCTCGTCCCGGTCCGGGGCCGGACCGCTGCCGGGCTCCGGTACTCCGACACCGCGCGGAAAGTAGAGATCGAAGACCGGGTCGAACACGGCCCGCTGCCCGGTGCCGTGCAACAGCGCGGAGGCGAGCCCCTCCCTCAGATACTCGCGGTCGGCCAGGCCCAGCGCCTCCAGGGCCCGTGCGGCGTCCACGGTCTCGCCGGTCCCGATCCGGATGCCGTGCGAGCGCAGCGCCTGGACGAGCGCGGTCAGCCGTTCGGGCACACCGGACGCGGCCGGCGCCTTCACACGGCGTCCAGGTCGAGCTTGGCGGACGCCTTGAGGATGTCTTCCTGGTGCTTGAGGAGTACGCCGAGGCTGTCGCGTACGACGGTCTCGTCGAGGGTGTCGGCGCCGAGCGCGAGGAGCGTGCGCGCCCAGTCGATGGTCTCGGCGACGGACGGGACCTTGCGCAGATCCATCTCGCGCAGCGCACCGACCACCCGTACCACCGACTCGGCCAGTGCCGCGTCGAGGCCCGGCACCTTCAGCCGTACGATGCGGCACTCCAACTCCTCGTCGGGGAAGCCGATGTGGAGGAACAGGCACCGCCGGCGCAGCGCCTCGGACAGCTCGCGGCTCGCGTTCGAGGTGAGCACCACGAACGGGCGGCGCGTCGCGGTGATCGTGCCCAGCTCGGGGACGGTGACCTGGAAGTCGCTCAGCACCTCCAGCAACAGGCCCTCCACCTCGACGTCGGCCTTGTCGGTCTCGTCGATCAGCAGCACCTTCGGCTCGTCGCCGCGGATGGCGGTGAGCAGCGGGCGCGGGAGCAGGAACTCCTCGCCGAAGATGTCCGTGCGCGCCTCGTCCCACGTCTCGTCACGGCCCGCGCTGATGCGCAGCAGCTGTTTGGCGTGGTTCCACTCGTACAGCGCGCGCGACTCGTCGACGCCCTCGTAGCACTGGAGCCGGATCAGCGAGGCGCCCGCGACCTCGGCCACCGCCTTCGCCAGCTCCGTCTTGCCCACTCCCGCGGGGCCCTCCACCAGCAGGGGCTTGCCCAGACGGTCGGCGAGGAAGACGGTGGTGGCGACCGCGGGGGACGCCAGATAGCCGGTCTCCGCGAGGCGTGCGGAGACGTCCTCGACGGATGTGAAATGGCCGGTTGTCATGCGGTGTTCCCCCGGATCTCGACGCTGGGGCCACTGGATCAGGTTCCGGTCGCCGGCCACAACAGCCCGGCCGCGTTTGCGGCGAACGTCACGGTCGGTACGGGTGGCCGTGGGCGGTCCGCCCGGGTCCCGGCCGGATTTCAGGAGTCGCCGCCGGAGGAGATGCCGGATCCCAGGGCGGCCGCGCGAGCGTCCACGGCGGACCGGCCGGTGGTGAGGTGAGGGGGCCTTTCCGCCGGACGGTGAGCGCGGCCTTTCCGCCGGACACGTCGGCGTCGGCCCTCGTGCCCGACGCGGCACTCGGCGAGACCCCTCAGACCGCGACGACCTCCACGCCCGCCTCCGCGAAGCGGCGCACCGTGTCCTCGCTCACCGGCGCGTCCGTGACCAGCGTGTCCACCGCCTCCGTCGCGCAGATCCGGGCGAACGCACGCCGGCCCAGCTTGCTGGAGTCCGCGGCGACCACCACGCGCTCGGCGCGCTCGCACAGCAGCCGGTTGATCGCGGCCTCCGCCTCGTCGTGCGCGGCCGCGCCGTGCGCGGCGTCGAAGGCGACCACGCCGAGCACGGCGACGTCGAGGGTGATCTGGCCGAGCACGCCGTCCGCGAGCGGCCCGACCAGCTCGTACGACTGCGGGCGCGCGACCCCGCCGGTCACCACGATCTTGAACTGAGGTCGTACGGCCAGCTCGTTGGCGATGTTGAGGGCGTTGGTGACCACGGTCAGCGCGGGCGAGCCGGACGCGAGGTCGCCGCGCACGGCCAGCGCCCGCGCCACTTCGGTGGTGGTGGTGCCTCCGGTCAGCCCCACTGCCTCGCCGGGGGCGATCAGCTCGGCCACCGCCTTCGCGATGCGCTGCTTCTCGGAGGCGTGGCGGGCCGTCTTGTAGCGCAGCGGCAGTTCGTACGAGACGCCGTGCACGACCGCGCCGCCGCGCGTGCGCACCAGCATCTGCTGCTCGGCGAGCTGGTCGAAGTCGCGCCGGATCGTCGCCGCCGACACCTCCAGCTGGGCCGCCGCCTCCTCGACATCCAGCCGGCCCCGCTCGACGAGCAGTTCCAGCAGTGTCTTCCAGCGGGCGTCGCGCGACATCCCCACTCTCCGTTCCTCGATCTCCGGCGACCTTAGCGCACCCCTTACTTCCCTCCGCATGCTTGATTGTGCTCGAAAGGCCGCTATATCTTGCATGAAAGTGCATCGCTGGGGAGGGGTTACGGCATGAGCCATGTCGAGAACGAGCTGAACAGCCAACCCGCCTGCTGGACCCGCGCCGCCACGGAGGCGGCCGAGTACGCGGGAGCACTGCCCGCGACGGGGGAGCGGGTAGCCGTCGTGGGGTGCGGAACCTCGTTCTTCATGGCGCAGGCCGTCGCCGCGCTGCGGGAACAGGCCGGACAGGGGGAGACGGACGCCTTCGCCGCCTCCGAATTCCCGCCCGGACGCGCGTACGACCGTGTCGTCGCGCTCACCCGCTCCGGCACCACCACCGAGGTCCTCGCGCTCCTCGCCGAACTCCGGGGCCGTACCCGCACGACGGCCGTCACCGCGGACCCGCGCACCCCCGTGATGGAGTCGGCGGACGAGGTCGTCGTGCTCGACTACGCGGACGAGCGGTCGGTCGTGCAGACCCGGTTCGCGACCACCGCCCTCACCCTGCTCCGCGCCCACCTCGGCCTGCACACCGACGCCGTGGTCGCCGACGCCCGCACCGCCCTGGACACTCCGCTGCCCGAAGGGCTCGTCGAGTGCACGCAGTTCACCTTCCTCGGGCGCGGCTGGACCGTCGGGCTCGCGAACGAGGCCGGGCTCAAGATGCGCGAGGCCGCACTGGCGTGGACGGAGGCCTATCCGGCGATGGAGTACCGGCACGGCCCCATCAGCATCACCACCCGGGGGACCGCCACCTGGATGCTCGGCGAGGCACCCGAAGGACTGGCCGAACAGGTCCGGGAAACCGGCGGACTGTGGGTGGCCGGCGGTCTCGACCCGCTCGCCGAACTCGTCCGCGCACAGCGGCTCGCGGTCGCCGTGGCCGCCGCCCGCGGACTCGACCCCGACCGGCCGCGCCATCTGACCCGCTCGGTGATACTCGCCCCCGCCGCCCGCTGAACCGGCCCGACCGCCGCCGCAGAAGGAGGAGTTGTGCCACTGGCAGCAACCGGTGACCTCATCGCCGGAGCCACCGCGGACCACACCGCCGTCGCCGCGTTCAACATCATCACCCTGGAGCACGTCGAGGCCGTCATCGCGGGCGCGGAGTCCGTCGGCGCGCCGGTCGTCCTCCAGATCAGCGAGAACGCCGTCAAGTTCCGCTACGGCCGTCTGCTCCCGCTGGCCCGGGCCGCGGCCGCGGCCGCCGAACGGGCGTCGGTGGCGGTCGCACTCCATCTCGACCACGTCCAGAGCGACGACCTGCTGCGCCAGGCGCCCGGCGCCGGATTCGGCTCCGTGATGTACGACGCGGCCCGGCTGCCGTACGCCGAGAACCTCGCGGCGACCCGCGCCGCCGCCGACTGGGCACATGCCCGAGGGCTCTGGATCGAGGCCGAGTTGGGACAGGTCGGCGGCAAGAACGGCGAGCCGCCGCTGGACGCGCACGCGGCCGGAGCCCGCACCGATCCGGCCGAGGCGCGCGCCTTCGTGGCCGACTCCGGAGTGGACGCACTGGCCGTGGCGATCGGCAGCTCGCACGCGATGACCTCGCGCACGGCCGCGCTCGACCACGGTCTGCTCAGGCGGCTCGCCGCGCAGCTGGACGTACCGCTCGTCCTGCACGGCTCCTCCGGCCTGCCGGACGACGAACTGGCGGCGGCCGTCACGGGCGGCATAGCCAAGGTCAACATCGGGACCGCGCTGAACCTCGCGATGACCAGAGCGATCAGGGAGTTCCTCGCCGCACATCCCGACGCGGTCGACTCACGCAAGTACCTCAGTGTGGGGCGGGAGGCGATGGCGGCCGCGGCGGCGGAGCTCATCGCGGTGCTGCGGGCCGCCGGCGGCCCGCAGCACCGGACGACCGGCTCGGGTAGCGGGACGCCTACTTCTTGACGGCCCGGAGCACCACGAACTTCGCGTCGCTCGCGACCAGTTCACTGTTGCCGAACAGGCGGCGCAGCTTCAGGTGGTAGCCGAGGTGGCGGTTGCCGATCACCCACAGCTCGCCGCCCGGCCGCAGCGCGCGCTTCGCCCCCGTGAACATGCGCCAGGCGGTGGCGTCCGTGGTCGCCTGGTGGGAGTGGAACGGCGGGTTGTTGAGGACGACGTCGACGCTCGCGGCGGGTACCCCGGAAAGACCGTCGCCCACCAGGAACTCGGCGGTCCCGTCCGCGTTCGCCCGGAACGTCTCCCGTGCCGAGGCCACCGCCTGGTACGACTCGTCCACGAACAGCACCTCGGCCTCGGGCTCGGTCAGCGCGACCGCCGTACCGACGACTCCGTTGCCGCAGCCCAGGTCCACCACACGCTCGGCCCCGCTCACGCGCGGGAGGTGCCGCAGGAAGAACCGGGTGCCGATGTCGAGCCGGTCGGCGCAGAAGACGCCGGCGTGGTTGGTCACGGGCCGCCCCGACAACGGGCCGACGCCGTCGGGGAGCCGATAGCGGTACGGCCATGGATTCGGGTCCCGTACGAGCCCCGGGTCCGGGGTGCAGAAGATCAGCCGGGCCTTCTGCTCGGCGAGCGAGGTACGGGTCGGGCCGAGGATCCGCTCGAACAGCTTCAGCGTCGAGGTGTGGATCTCCTTGACCATCCCGGCGCCTACGACGACCGTCCCCTCGTGCACCCCTGGCGCGAGACGGTGCAGCTGGTCCTCCAGGAGCGCCAGACTCTTCGGGACGCGTACGAGCAGCACGTCGATCCGCTCCGGCGGGGTGTCCCGCGTGGTCAGCAGCCGGACCGAGGACGGGTCGACGCCGGCCCGGCCGAGATTCTCCCGGGTCGCCTCCCGGGCGAGGAACGAGTCGGTGATCTGCGTCGGCCGGTGCGCCGCGAGCGCCGTGGTGAGCGCACCCCACCGGTCGCCGAGCACGACCACCGATCCCGAGAGCGGAGTGCCGCTCGCCGCGAGGTGCCGCAGGAGATACGCGTCGGAGGCGTCCCAGGCACGCAGCCGGTCGCGTGGATCCTCGGGGAAGCGGGCGAGCGCGTACGCGCCCCAGGGCGTGGTCATCGGGTCGTTCATCGTGGCTCCAGGCTAACCGAGCCGCAGATCGGCCCCGGTCCGCGCCGATGGGCGAGGAGGCGGTACGTGATGATGGGGGCATGGACGCCGAGCTGTTCCCGCGAAGCCGCGCACAGGTCGCACCGGACGCGGTCCATGTGCCGGACTGGGCGGACGCGGGCCGGCAGCGGCGGTTCCTGGCGGCCTGCCGCGACTGGGCCCGCCCACCGGCCGGCCTGCGCACCGTCCACACCCCCGGCGGCGGCACGATGACCTCCCGGCAGGTCTGCCTCGGCTGGCACTGGTATCCCTACGGGTACGCCCGTACGGTCGTCGACGGCGACGGCGCCCCCGTGAAGCCGCTCCCGGACTGGCTGGCGGAGCTCGGCCGCGACGCGGTGTCCGACGCCCTCGGCCCGCAGGCGGTGCCGCCGGTCCCGTACGACATCGCTCTGATCAACTTCTACGGCGCCGACGCCCGTATGGGCATGCACCGCGACAGCGACGAGAAGTCCGGCGCGCCGGTCGTCTCGCTCAGCGTCGGCGACACCTGCGTCTTCCGCTTCGGCAACGCGCGGACCCGGACCCGGCCGTACACGGACGTGGAACTGCGCAGCGGCGATCTGTTCGTGTTCGGCGGCGCGAGCCGGCTCGCGTACCACGGGGTACCGAGGGTGTACGCGGACACGGCGCCGCCCGAGTTGGGGCTCGTGGGCCGGCTGAACATCACGCTGCGGGTGAGCGGCTTCCAGGACCCGTCCGGCGAATGAGACCGAAGCGGCGGTCATCGACCGCGGGGCCCCCGGCGCGGCGGACGCCGGGCCCTCACCGGAGCCGGCTGCCGGGCCTCATCGGAGCCGGCTGCCGGGTCTCACCGGAGCGGATCATGGGAGACTCGCCCTCATGAATGGCAAGGCGGGCCCCCGGGTGGCGGGGGAAGGGAACACACGGACGCGGCTGGACCGGGGACGCGGTGCGCTCGGGCCGGCGCTGGAGCTGGTGCACACGGGACGTGCGCCGACGCGGGCCGTGCTCACCGCCGAGCTGGGGGTCACCCGGGCGACCGCCGGAGCGGTGGCCGCGGAGCTGGAGGCCCTGGGACTGATCCGTGTCGACGCGCACCCGGGCGCCGCCGCCGGCTCGCAGGGCCGCCCCTCGCACCGGCTGGAGGTCGCCGAGAACGGGCCGGTGGCGCTCGCCGCCCAGGTGCACGCCGACGGATTCCGGGCCGCGCTCGTCGGTCTGGGCGGGCGCATCGTCGCCACCGCGCCCGGCTGTGAGACCGTCGACGCCGACCCGGCGAAGGTGCTCGGCTCGGTGGTCGAGGCGGGCGCCGAGCTGCTCGAGGAGACCGGACGGCGCTGTGTCGGGGCCGGGCTCGCCGTGCCGTCCGCCGTCGCCGAGCCGGAGGGCCTCGCGCTCAACCCGCTGCACCTGGCCTGGCCGGCGGGCGCGCCCGTCCGCCAGATCTTCGCCGAGCGCGTCCGCGCGGCGGGCATCACGGGCCCCGCCTTCGCCGCCAACGACGTCAACCTCGCCGCCCTCGCCGAGCACCGGCACGGCGCCGGCCGCGGCTCCCGTGACCTGCTGTGCGTGGCCACCGGACACCGTGGGGTGGGCGGCGCCCTGGTCCTCGACGGGCGTCTGCACACCGGCAGTTCGGGACTCGCGCTGGAAGTCGGGCATCTGACGGTCAACCCCGAGGGCGGCCGCCCCTGCCACTGCGGCAGCCGCGGCTGCCTCGACGTGGAGGCGGATCCGCTGGCCTTCCTCACCGCGGCCGGCCGCGACCCCGGCCCCGAGGTCTCGCTGCTCCAGCAGGCCAACGACCTGATCCGCACCCAGTACGCCGACCCGTATGTGCGGACGGCGACGCAGGCGCTGATCGACCGGCTGGGCCTCGGACTCGCCGGACTCGTCAACATCCTCAACCCGGACCGCATCATCCTCGGCGGCCTGCACCGCACCCTGCTCGACGCCGACCCGGACCGGCTGCGCGCCGTCGTCGCCGACCGCAGCCTGTGGGGCCAGAGCGGCGGCGTACCGATCCTCCCCTGCACCCTCGACCACAACAGCCTCGTGGGCGCCGCGGAGTTGGCGTGGCAGCCGGTACTGGACGATCCGCTCGCGGCCCTGGCCGGGACCTGACGGCTCACGGCCCGGCCGGGCTCCACGGCGCCCCGAGCGGGCGCCGCATCTCGGCCGGCTCCTGAACCGGTGCCTGCGACAGGCCCTAGCGCCATTCCACCCCGAAGGCCCGCCCCGGATTCTCGGTGAAGATCCGTCCCACCAGGTCCTTCCCCAGGGCCTGTTCGAGCCGCGGGCGCAGTCGGCGCAGCAGATACGGGAGTCCAGGGCCGCCGTTGACCGAGCGCGCCGCCGCGGTCGTCGTGTCGCCGCCGAGCAGCAGCCGATGGCCGAAGCCCGCCTCGGCGAGGGCCCGTAGCGCGTCGGGCATGCGCCAGTCGGTGGCGTGATTGGCGCGTGACGGGCCGTCAAAGGCGAGGAAGGCGCCCGCCTCCGCGGCCTGGCGGTGCACCGTGAAATCGGGGGAGCGGTTCAGGTGACCGAGGATCACCCGGTGCGGCGGCACACCCGACTCACCGCACAGCAGGTCGAGGACGTCGAGCGCGCCCGTGCCAAGCTCCAGGTGCACCGCGATGGGCGCGCCCGTCGCGTGGTGGGCCTCGGCGGCCGCGGTCATCGTCCAGCGGGCGTGCGCGTCGAGGGCGTGGAAGCCGCCGGCGACCTTGATCAGCCCGGCCCGGACCCCGGACGGGCCGATGCCGGTCGTGAGTTCGGCGACGAACGTGTCGGCCAGCCGGCCGCGCAGCTCGGCGAGCGTCCCGGCGTCGTAGTGGACGGCCTGGTGCAGTCCGGTCGCGGCCACCACGTGCACGCCCGTGTCACGGGACAGCAGCGGCAGGTCCGCGGCGCGCCGGCCCAGGCCGTACGGCGTCCACTGCACCACGCTCCCGCCGCCCTGCTCGCGGAAGGCGGCCAGTTCCGCCCGGGCGGCGGACGCGTCCCGCAGTTCCTGTCCCGGGAGTTGAGGGCTGCCGAAGAAGAGGTGATCGTGCGCGTCGCAGACGCCCAGGTGCTCGGGGAGCACGTCCCCGAGCACGGTGCGGACCGTGCTCACCACTGACGCCCCCGCGGCAGGCTCGCCCGGCCCGGCGCCGACAGGTGCAGCACCTGGAAGACCTCACCCGCCGCCTTCGGCGCGTCATGCTCCCAGAGCGAGAAGTGCACCAGCTCCCAGCGCCGCGGATCCACGGCGGCGGCCGCGCCCACCACGCCGTCCAGCGCGGCCAGCTGCTGAGCCTCCCGCACCGCGTCCTGCATCAGCCCGGTCAGCCGCGCCCCCTCGGGCACCCGCCGCCGGTGCCGCACCGCGACCCTGGCCGGGGAGCCGGCGGCGCCCCCCTCCTCGTACGACAGCCCTGTCCACTGCTGCACCGGCGGTCGCCCGAAGTCGTCGACGATCCCCTGGAAGGCGCCTCCCCAGAGGAAGGAGTTCATGCCCTCGACCGTGTTCCACAGGTAGAACGGCGCGTACTGGTTGACCGGCGAGCCGTCCACGCCGCGCTCACGCATCAGATACGCCTTGAATCCGAGGCCGTCCCAGTGGTCGAGCGCATGACCGAGGCGGGACACCCGGCTGCGGATGATGTCCATGTCGTAGTCGGCGGGAAGGGTCAGCTCGTACTGCATGGCGTGCACCGGGTGCCTCCTGGGTGAGGGGTGTTCGTCCGGGCCGACGGGTGCGTCCCGGTCGGTGGTCGTGCCGGGCGCGAGGTGCGCCGGGGCAACTCCTCATGGCGGGGGGCGCAGCAGGGAGAGCAGGCCGCGCACGCCCGTGTCGAAGGCTGCCGGTGAGCCGGCGGCGCGTGCCAGGACATAGCCGCCCTGGACGGTCGCGAGGATGGTCGCGGCGATCTCCTCGGCGTCCAGCGACTGCGCGAACTGCCCTTGTTCCTTTCCCTCTTCGACGATCCCGGCCAGCTGCTCGCGCAGCCAGTCGATCGTCTCGTCGACGGGGGCGCGCAGTTCCTCGCTCGCCACCACGTCCGGGTCCATCGTCAGCCGCCCGATCGGACAGCCGCGCAGGGCGTCGCGCTCGCGGCGCAGATACGCCTCGATGCGCTCGTACGGCGTGCCCGGACCGCTCAGCGCGCCCTCCGCGGCAGCCCGCAGTTCCTCGGCGGTGCGGCGGATCGCGGTCAGCGCCAGATCGGGCTTGCCCTTGAAGTGGTGGTACATGCTGCCCTGGCCGGCGCCCGCGCGCTCCAGGATCGCCTTGGGGCTGGTGCCCACGTAACCGCGTTCCCACAGCAGCTCGCGGGTGGACTCGATCAGTCGCTCCTGGGTGCTCATACCGTGACTGTACATACTAGTAGGTACAGACGTCGAGGCCTTAATAGCGCCCGTACTCCCCGGGAGGTACGCGCACCGCCGTCGGCCGTACGACGACCCGGGCCCCCTCCCGGAGCCATTCTCGAGACATCACAGGAGAACCCCACCGAGGAGATGACCCGAGATGCAGACCCTGGCGAACTGGGACGGCGGGCCCGGCCCGTGGATTCCGTTCTTCCCGCTGATCTGGGCGGCCGTCGTGATCGGCGTCGTGACCGTCCTGCGCCGCACCGTGAGGCGCGGACGCGGCGGACCGTGGGGTGGCGGAGCGTGGGGCGCCATGGGCGACGGCCGCCCGACGGGCGACTCGCCGATCGCCGTGCTCGGCCGGCGCTTCGCCTCCGGTGAGATCGACGAGGACGAGTACTGGCGTCGGCTCTCCGTCCTGGACGAGCAGTTCGGCCGCCTGGGCAAGGGCGGCGCGGCATCCGTCTAGCCCCGGGACGTCGGCGGCAGCCGTAACCGCGGCAACGTGGCCCGCTATCTCGAACCGCTCATCGGCCGAACTGCCGACGGGCGGCCACGCCTGCACGTGCCGCGCGTCGGCGCCACGGAATGATCCGACGGGCGCGGCCGGCCCCGACGTCCACATGAGGGACGTACGAGGCACGGCAACCGGAGGTACGAGCGACGGGTCACCGCCCGGTCAGCCGGCAACGGCGGACCGGGCGGGAGCGTGTTCGGACCTGCGCCCGTCGACCGCGCGCCTGAGAACGGGCACGGGTCGGCCGATGTCGCGCGGCGGACGTGTGGGCAGCGCCGTCGCGGAGGGGGCCGGGAGCGTGAACCACACGACCTTCCCGGACTCGCCTTCCGGCCGCACCCCCCAGCTCTCGCTCACCGCGGCGACCATGGCGAGGCCGCGCCCGGAGGTGGCCGACGGTTCCGCGTCCCGCACCACGGGCAGCCGGGGGTCGTGATCGTGCACCGAGACCGTGAGCCGGTCCAGCAGCAGCTCCATCTCCACGATGCACGTCTTGTCGGGCTGGGCATGGCGGTGGACGTTGGACAGCAGCTCGGTCACACCGAGTGCGGCCTGGTCTATCAAGGGGTCGAGATGCCAGTAGCGCAACTGCGCAGAGACGATTCTGCGGACCTGGCCGATCCGCGACGGAAGGGCTTGGAGCTCTACCGTGCAGTGCCTGCTTGGTTTGCTGATCACGGCTGCGACTCCCCGAATTGAGGTCCGGAAGAAGACGGAGATCGGATCCAGCAGGGTGGCTGCGTGAAAACGCCGCCTGCTGAGCAGGCGGCCGGCCATTCCGGCTGTCTGCTGTGGAGCGGCTGCGTACGTCGGCCGCCCGCTGTTGATGACCCGGCGGGCTGGTTCGCAGCGTTATCGCCGGTACACCCAGAGTGAGGTGAGACCAGCGTGGCCCAGGGGATGCACTCCTGCAACTCGCGCCACTCTCAGCTACGGCGCCCGGACGCCTTGCGGACCGCCTCTATGAACCGGCGTGCCGACGGCGGACCCGGCTTCCCGGGCGCGGGATCGTGCTCGCCGAGGGTCAGCGAATAGCGGGTGCCGTTGACATCCGCCAACGCCCGGTCCTCAGGGGCGAACCAGGGCTTCGACGCGCGCACCGCCTGCACCGGCGCGCTGTCGATCTCGCTGCCGTAGCTGGTGAGCAGCTCAAGCCTGCCGCCGCTGATCCGGACCTGCCCGGCCCGGGTGAGCGAGCGCAGCCTCTTCCCGATCCGCACGCCTGTGGCCGTGAACTCCGGCTCCGCCATGATGCTCCGCCCCCTTGTGCGCTTCGCCTGTGCCGTGCCGTGGATCCCGCGTCGGGTCGTGATCCAGGCGGGCCCTGATCGAGTGTGGTCGTGCTCCAGTGTGCGCCCGCGTTCGGAACCGACGTCCCCTGCGGTGCAGTCTGCCCGCCCCCGGCAGCGAGCACCAGTACGCACGGCGAGGTGGGGGCGGGTATCCGGCGCACTCGCGCGGATGCGCCCCCACCACCCGGCGCACCCCTGCCCCAGGGGTGCCTTTGGGGTGCTCAAAGGTGTGTTTATGCAGGTGAGAAGCGTGCGGAAGGTGTTTATGATCGAGGCGTCCGACCGCGCGACGCGGCGTCGGCACACCGTGTAAGGAGCCCCGCCGTGAGCACTCCCCGTACCACTCATCCCGGCGAAACCCTCGATGTCGACCACAGCGACGCCGACTACCGGAGCTGGCTCAAGGAAGCCGTCCGTAAGGTCCAGGCCGACGCCAACCGCTCGGCCGACACGCATCTGCTGCGCTTCCCACTGCCCGAGGAGTGGGGAATCGACCTGTACCTCAAGGACGAGTCGACCCATCCCACCGGCAGCCTCAAGCACCGGCTCGCCCGCTCGCTGTTCCTGTACGGACTCTGCAATGGCTGGATCCGGCCCGGCCGCCCGGTCATCGAGGCGTCCAGCGGCTCGACGGCCGTCTCCGAGGCCTATTTCGCGAAGCTGATCGGCGTGCCCTTCATCGCGGTCATGCCCCGCACGACGAGCGCCGAGAAGTGCCGCCTGATCGAGTTCCACGGCGCGCAGTGCCACTTCGTGGACGACTCGCGCAAGATGTACGAGGAGTCCGCCGCCCTCGCCGCGGAGACCGGCGGCCACTACATGGACCAGTTCACCTACGCGGAACGGGCCACGGACTGGCGCGGCAACAACAACATCGCCGAATCCATCTTCCGTCAGCTGGAGCTGGAGCGGTTCCCGGAGCCCACGTGGATCGTCGCCACGGCAGGCACCGGCGGCACCTCGGCGACCCTCGCCCGCTACGTCCACTACATGCAGCACGACACCCGCATCTGTGTGGCCGATCCGGAGAACTCGTGCTTCTTCGAGGGCTGGACGACCGGCGATCCGGACGTCACCTGCGACTGCGGCTCGCGCATCGAGGGCATCGGCAGACCCCGTATGGAGCCCAGCTTCGTGCCCGGCGCCATCGACCGGATGATGAAGGTCCCCGACGCGGCCAGCGTCGCCGCGGTACGCGCCCTGGAACAGGCCATGGGCCGCAAGGCCGGCGGCTCGACCGGCACGGGCCTGTGGAGCGCCCTGAAGATCGTCGCGGAGATGGTCGCCGAGGGGCGCCGGGGGAGCGTGGTGACCCTGCTGTGCGACCCGGGCGACCGCTACCTGGACAAGTACTACTCGGACGCGTGGCTGGCCGAGCAGGGGCTGGACATCGCGCCGTACACGGCGGCGATCGACTCGCTGCTGGCGACGGGGGTCTGGCGGGACTGAGCCGCGGACCCCGCGCGCGCACGCGGGGCGGCCGGACAGCGTCGCAGGGGGTTCACGCGCGCGTGGCCGCCAGCCGCCGGTCCAGCGAGGTCACCGCGTCCCGGAACGCGCGCCCCAGACCCGCTCGCCCCAGGTTCACCACGAACCGGAAGACCGCGGGCCCGTCGGCCGCGAAGGTCCACTGCACCCGGGTGCCCGTACCGGCCGGCGTCAGCCGCCACTCCTCGAGGAGCGCGGACATCCCGGGAGCGTTCGTCTCGTCGACCCGGTACGCGTACACCTCGGCCGGTTTCGCCACGACGACCGTCTCCCGGAAGCGGGTCCCGCCCTTGAGCCGGACCTCCCGCCCGGCGCCGTCCTCGACCGGCCGGGCGGAGGTGACCGCGCCGAACCACTCGCTCCAGCCCCCGACGTCCTCCGCCAGCGCACGGAAGACCGTCTTCGGGGGCGCGGCCACCTCGCGGGCGAACACCAGACACACGGGAGCGATCTGAGTGAAGTCGAGCCCGACCGGGCGCAGACGGCGTGCCATGGACGAAACCCCCTTGCGGGAAACGGAGTTCCCGAGCGGAAGCGAACGGTGACAGGGCCGGGCCCCCACCACGGGGCGCGGCGCGGGCAGCGTCACCATAGCTGGCGGGCCGTCAGATGTCTGTACCGTCCCCGGGCTCCCCGGCCACCACCAGACGCCGCAGGTGCTCCGAGACCTCCGCGCGCGCCCCGGCCGGCAGTCCGGCGTCGGTCACCAGCGTGTCGACCTGATCCAGCGATGCGAACGAACTCAGGCCCACCGTGCCCCACTTGGTGTGGTCGGCGACCACGACGACGCGCCGTGCCGACTGCACAAGTCGCCGGTTCGTCTCCGCCTCCGCCAGGTTCGGCGTCGACAGGCCCGCCTCGACCGATATGCCGTGCACTCCCAGGAACAGCACGTCGAAGTGGAGCGCCACGATCGCCTGGTCGGCGACAGGCCCCACCAGCGAGTCGGACGGCGTACGCACTCCGCCCGTCAGCACGACCGTGGCGGCGCCCTGCCGCTGACCCGAAGTGCGCTGCGCCGCGTGGAAGACGTCGGCCACGCGCACCGAGTTGGTCACCACCGTCAGGTCCGGCACGTCGACGAGCTGATGGGCCAGCGCGTACGTCGTCGTACCCCCGGAGAGCGCGATCGCCGTGCCCGGTGCGACCAGCTCGGCCGCGGCTCGCGCGATGTCCTCCTTGGCCGTCAGCTCCAGACCCGACTTGGCCTCGAAGCCGGGCTCGTGCGTGCTCGCCTCGACCACCGGCACCGCGCCGCCGTGCACCTTCTCCAGCACACCCTGACGGGCGAGGGCGTCCAGATCGCGGCGGACCGTCATGTCGGACACGCCGAGCTTGCGGGTCAGCTCGTTGACACGGACGCCGCCGCGCCTTCGCACCTCGTCGAGGATGAGGGCGCGACGCTGCTCCGCGAGGAGGTTCTGATTCTCACTCACGTCCGCTCCGGTCCTTTCGCCTCAGTACACCCGACACGCCCCGAGCACCGGCTCCCACGAGGACCTTCGCCCCGCCACCGGCCCCGGAGGACGCCCCATCCTCGCACGGGGCACCGCGGGCCGCGCCATCGCCCGTGCACCTCACATCATGATCCTCCGCCCGCCACTTTCACACGGATCGGTGAGATTCGGCGACTACAGGTGTGCGGGCGTGCCGCAGCGGAGATCCTGTGCCTGCACATGACACACGCCATAGGGGCACGGGGGAAGTGCGGAACAGTGGAGCGTGCACACGAACATGCCTCGGCGGGGGAGCGCGGAGACTCCACCCAGCGGCCCGAAGCGGCCGGGACCGCTCTGGAACTGCTGGTCCACGGAGTCGGCGGCACCACACCCGAGGAGATGCTGAACGATCCGCGGACCGTGCGGATCACCGGCGACGGAACCGCGGCGGTCTACCGGCGCGCCGACGACGCCGACGCGGAGCGGCGGCCCGGCGACCACCGGGGCACCCCGGTCCCGGAGGCGTACGTCTGGTGCAACCTCACCTCCGGGAATGGCGCCCGCGCCCTGTGGCTCTTGCTGCTGCCCTTCATGGTGATCAACCTCGCGCACTGGATGCGTCCCGCGACGCGCGGCCGGAAGCGGACGGTGCGCCTGTACGGGCTGCTGGTCCGGCTCATCGGCCTCACCCTCACCGTGCTGCTGGTGGCGGCCGCCTGCGAGGTCGCACTGGACCTCGCCGCCTGGCAGTGCGCCGGCACGCACGCCTGCGCCGAGAAGCACTCCTGGCTGGGCTTCCTGTCACCCGTCGCCTCCGGCGGCTGGTGGAGCCAGCCCGGACGCCGCCTCGCCCTGGCCGCCCTGGCACCGGCCGCGCTCACCGGCCTGCTCTGGTACCTCTCCCACCGCACCTGGAGCGCGTACGAGTCCCAGCAGCCGATCTCCCGCCGGGCCGAGCCCGAAGAAGAGACCCACCGCACGGCCCTCGGCCGCCCGGGCTTCTGGTACGGCCGCCGCCTGGTGGCCAGGCTGCGCGCCGCGCACACCGCCGCGGGCTTTCTGACCGTGGCCGCGGCGGTCGGCGCCTCCGCCGTCCGTCACGACAGCCGGGCCGGCGGCCCGGCCGCCCTCCAATGGCTGGCCGGGCTTCTCGCCGCAACTCTTGTCGGGGGCGCGGTCGTTGTGGTCTGGGTCGTCTGCCGCAGGGGCCGCACCGAGAACCGGCTCGACCGGGAACTCGACGGAACACTGGTGCGCCGGCTGCCCAGGGGCGCCCTTGCGCTGCTCGCGCTCACCATGCTGTACGCCGGGTGGTCCCGCCCCGGCTGGCACTCGACGGGCCGGCTGCCCGGCGACATGACGTTCGGCGGGATCGCCTTGACGCAGGGCCTGGTCGTGATCGCGCTCGGGGTGGTCGCCCGGGTGCTGTACCGCACCCTCCCCCAGGCTGTCGGCTCCGCTCCAGCAGGGGGCACCCCCACCGAAGCGCGCACCGCGATGCGCGGCCTCGCCGGACCCGCCGTCGCGATGCTGGCCTGCGCGCTCGGCAGCGTGATGTCCGGAGGCATCTCCCAGCGGGTCGCCGACTGGCTGGACGGCAGCGGGGGTGTCATGACCGGCCCGCCCGTCCTGCTCACCTGGCAGGCCTCCGCGATCCCGCCGCTGCTGATCGTCCTGCTCGTGCTGTTCGCCTGGCTGGCCCGGCGCACCTGGCTGCTGCGGCGCGCCGAGATGGACGCCGTGGAGCGCGACCACCACGGGGAGCCGCAGGACACGACCCGCACCCGCCGTATCGCGAGCACCCGAGCGATGGCCGCCCTCACCGACCGGGCACCCCTCGTCGTGGGCATCACGTCCACCGTGACGCTGCTCCTGGGCGCGGCCGCCCTGGTCGGCGCCGCGGCCACCGGTGACGTTCCCGGCAGGGCGGCCCGCGGCACGTACTCCTTCGTCCAGGGCAGCGCCGACACCGCGCAGGGGCTCGGCTCCTGGCTGATCAGCTTCGGCTTCATACTCTTCGTCACCTGGGGCCGCCGCGCCTACAAGGACCCCGCCGCGCGGCGCACCATCGGCATCCTGTGGGACGTCGGCACGTTCTGGCCGCGTGCCGCCCACCCCTTCGCCCCACCCTGCTACGCCGAGCGGGCTGTGCCCGACCTGACCTGGCGCATGGCCACCTGGACCCGTGCGACGGGCGGACGGCTCGTCCTCTCCGGCCACTCCCAGGGCAGCGTGCTCGCGGCCGCCGCGGCCTGGCAGCTGAAGCCCTCGGAACGCAGGAGGGTCGGGCTGCTGACGTACGGGTCTCCGCTGGAGCGGCTGTACGGGCGCTGGTTTCCCGCCCACTTCGGTCCGGCGGCCCTCAGCGCCCTGCACCGCGAGGTCGACTGCTGGCGCAATCTGTACCGGCTCACCGATCCCATCGGCGGGCCCGTCCGGCTGCCCGGTGACTGCGGCCCGCAGGTCGACCGGGCCCCGCTGCGGGATCCGCTCGCCTACGGCCGCACGGAGGAGCATCCGCTGCCCGCGCCGATCCTCGGGCACGGGGGCTACCAGGCGGATCCGGCGTTCGCGGAGGAACGGGAGCGGCTGCTGGCGCGGTTGCGCCCGGACGTGCCGGGACCGCGCGCCCGGGGCGCCGCCGGGGACCAGGGCGTGGGTGGGGATCAGGACGTGGGTGGGGATCAGGGCGGCGCCGGAGATCAGGGCAGCTCCGGCAGGTCCTCCGGGTAGAGCAGGGTCAGATCGTCAGTGCTGGGCTCGTCGAGCTGGGCGACCCGGCCCGCGTGCCGCTCGACCATCGCCTCGAAGGTCTGCCGTGCCGTACGCCCGTTGCCGAACGCGGGCCCCTTCGGAATCGCCGTGAAGTACTTCAGCAGTGCCTCGCCCGCGCCGGGCGTCAGCCGGTACTCGTGCTCCTCGGCCTGCTGCTCCACGATCCGCAGCAGTTCCTCGGGCCCATAGTCGCTGAAGGTGATGGTCCGCGAGAAACGGGACGCCACACCGGGGTTGACCGTCAGGAACCGCTCCATCTCGGCCGTGTAGCCCGCGACGATCACCACGACCGCGTCCCGGTGGTCCTCCATCAGCTTCACCAGCGTGTCGATCGCCTCACGGCCGAAGTCGCGCCCCGAGTCCTCGGGGGACAGCGCGTACGCCTCGTCGATGAACAGCACCCCGCCGCGGGCCTTGTCGAAGGCCTCCTGGGTGCGGATGGCCGTCGATCCGATGTGCTCGCCGACCAGGTCGACCCGGGACACCTCGACGAGATGACCCTTCTCCAGGACGCCGAGCGAGGCGAGGATCTCGCCGTAGAGCCGGGCGACCGTCGTCTTGCCGGTGCCGGGAGAGCCCGTGAACACCAGATGGCGGCGGGCGGAGGCCGCCTTGAGCCCCGCCTGCTGCCGGCGGCGGCCCACCTCGATCATGTCGGTGAGGGCACGGACCTCGCGCTTGACGCTCTCCAGGCCGACCAGTGTGTCGAGCTCACCGAGCACCGCCTTCGACGTGCGCGAGGGCTGCTCGGGCTCCGGGGCGGCCGCGATGTGCGGTTCGTGCTCGGTGATGCGCTGGCCGGGGATCGCGCCCAGCAGGCCGGGCGACTGGCTGGTCGTCTCGACGGCGGTCGCCTGGGCCGGGGGACGCAGACCGGCGCTCTCGTCGCTGGTGCAGTCCTCGACGATCGCACCGCCTCCGCCCGGTGCGCCGGGCCCGCCGTCCGCGAACTCGTAGCCGCCGCGCGCGCACCGCTCCGTGCGGCACTTCTTCAGCGTCGCACGGCAGCCGTCGATGACATGGAAGCCGTAGCCGCCGCTGTCCGTCACCCGGCAGTTGTGGAAGCTGCCGCGGCCCCCGGCGGACACGTAGAAGCCCGCCTCGGCCGGTGAAGTCACCGTGCAGCGCTCGATGGTGGGGTCGGCGCCCTTCGTGACGATCACACCCGTCTGTGTGCCGTCCACCGTGCAGCCCGACAGCGTGCCGCCGCTGCCGTGGTCGCGGAACCAGGCGCCCGTCGCCGCGTCCCGGATGCGGCAGTCGTCGAGCTGCGCGGTGGCGCCGTCGCTGACCGACACGGCCGTGTTGCGCACCTGCGAGAGGTCACTGTCGACGACGTCCGCACGCGAGCCGCGGTCCAGGACGAACAGCGCGTCCGGCACGTCGTGCACCCTGCATGCCTCGAGTACGGCGGTGGCGCCGTCGCTGATCCAGACCGCGGGATAGTCGCCCGTGCTGTCGAAGATCTCGCACTGGTTGGCGTCCACGCGGGTGCCCGGGTCCCAGACGGACAGACCGTTGCGCCCGAACTGCCGCACGGTGGTGCGGGTCAGCGTGAGCACCGAGCGTGAGCGCAGGTCGACCGCGTTCTCGGGGACGTCGTGGATGCGGCAGTCGGCGAGCGTCAGCACCGCGTCCGTGTCGAGCGTGACGCCGTCCGCCGTCGTACGGTGCACATCGCAGTCGGTGAGATGTGCCGTGGCCCGCCCGGTGGCCTGCACCCCGGAGCCCTTGATCTCGTAGATCTCGCAACCGACGGCCTCCAGGGCGGAGTTCTCACCGGTGACCGACAGGCCGGCGCCCGAGGCGTGGTGCACCCGGCAGCGCTCCAGGCGGGGATGGCCGCCCCCGCGCACCGCGACGCCCGACTGGCCCGCGGCCACGATCTCGCACTCCTCGAACACCCCGCCGCCGCCGTCCAGTACGGCGATGCCGATGCCCGCGGGATTGTCGACCGTGCAACGCCGCACCGTGGGGCGCGCGCCGCCCCGTACCTCGATGCCGACCGCGGACCGCGTGACGATCCGCACGTCCATCAGCTCCGGCGTGCCCTCCTCGACGAGGACCGCGGGCGCGGCCGCGTCCTGGCCCTCCACGTGCAGGTCCTGGACCACGGCGGAGGCGCGCACGGTCAGCGGCACCCCGTCCACCGGGGCGATGCGCACGGAGCCGGGGGAGCCCTCGGGGCCGCGCAGCGTCACCGCCCGCTGGACGACGAGGTTTTCCCGGTAGGTGCCGGGAGCGACCGTGAGGACGTCACCGTCGCCCGCGGCCTCCAGGGCGGCGGCGAGCGATGCGTACTCACCCGTACGGCGGCGCCACCTCGACGTGCCGGTGTGCGTCACCTGGACCGTGCCCTGTGCCATGGCGCTGCTGTGCCCCCACCTCGTCGTACGCGGGTCGATGCCGAACAGTTCGGCCGGTCCACCGTAGCGTGCGCGGAGACGGCGGGTTGACCGGAGCCGGAAGGCCGTCAGCTGCCGGCGCCGGTCCTGCCCCAGTCCGGGCCCGCCCTGTCCCACGCCTGGTCCCAACGGGCATATCTGCGGCGGACCATGCGCCAGACGATCAGCCGTCTGCCGCCTTCGACGAGTCCCGCCGACATCGCGGCCGCGCCGAACCCGGCCAGCATGGCGTGCGTCGTCGCGGTGGCGGTGTCCAACGGGCGGCCCACCATGCGGCCCTGCTGGTCGGTCCAGAGAGTGAAGTGGTCGCCGCGGTGCGGGGTCTTGAGGTCCGCCAGCACCGCGCCGTGGTGCGCCGAGCCGTCGGGTCCCGTCCAGGCGGCCAGCACGCGGCTGTGCGCGTCCCGCGCCGACGAGGTCTCGGGATCGGGGTCCAGCGGGCCGCGGTTGAGCTTCTTGACGACGGTGGCCACCGTTTCGTGCCGGGCCCGGTGCTGGTCCCGCACGGACTGCTGAAGGGCGTCCTGCGCGACCGCTCCGACCACGGCACCGATGACGGGCACGGCGACGAGGATCAGCAGGAGGGCGGTCAGCGTCACCCAGGCCTCGATCAGGTCGGTCGTACGGCGCAGCGGATTGTGCCGCCAGCGCCAGAGGCCTCCGATCGCTCGCATCGTCCCGCACCCCCTTCCGCCTCCGCGTCCGTGATAACCCAGGCCCGGGCTGCGCATGCCCGGGTCACGGGAAGAGAGAGCGAGATCACCCCTCTCCGCCCCACGGGTGTTTCACGAACTTCTCATCGAGTCCCAACGACCGTGCCCGGGGCCCGGGTTCCCCGTGCGCGCCCCGAATCGGGGAAACCGGCGGGGCGATCGGGTTCGAGCCGGCCGGTCGAACCGGCCGGGGCAGGCCACGTGAGCGGACTATTCGAGGATCCGCACACGGTCGCCGACGCGCACCGTGCCGGGGCTTTCCGGCACGAGGTTCTGCCCGAAGGCCAGGTCCTTGCCGAAGCGGCGGTGGCGGCCGAGGGTCCGCAGCGGCTCCTTGCCGCGCCCGGCGGTGCTTTGGTCGGTGGTGGTCACGACACAGCGCCCGCACATCTTGGTGACCCGGAAGGTCACCTCGCCGATGGCTATCCGTGACCAGTCGTCCTCGGCCCAGGCCGCGGTGCCCGCCACGACGACGTTCGGCCGGAAGCGGTTCATGGGCAGCGGGCCCTCGTCGGGATGATCACCTTGTGCGATCAGGTCGTTGAGGGAGTCCAGGGAGGCGAGGGTGGTGACCAGCAGCGGATAGCCGTCGGCAAAGCTGACGGTCTCGCCCGGGCGCGCGTAGTCGGGATCGACGGGCCGGCGGGTGGCGGGGTCGTCCATGTGCACGAGGCGCACGTCGGCGCCCAGATAGGTGCTGCACCAGGCATGTGCGGTGTCGTCGGCGACGACTGCCTCCACCTTGTCGCCGAAGATGTCCAGCGTCGTCGTGACGGCCGGCTCCGGCACAGGGACGGAGACCGGCTCGTGTCCGGGCGCGGACAGCCGGACGCCACCGCCGGGCAGGAGCTCGGCGGTGGCCAGGGCCAGGCGTGGTTCCTGGCGTTGGGTGACGACCTTGCCCCCATCGTCGACAAGCACCCAGCGCCGGTCTCCGGCCAACCCCCACGGCTCCACGACGGCCTCCCGGGGCGACTGGCCCCGGAACGCCTTGACCGGATGGATGTGAATCGAGTGCAGCTCCGCGTTCCCCATACGACCATCGTGCCAGGCGGCACCGACAGTCCGGGGTGAACTGCTCAGTATCCGCGGTACTGCTGTCCGTTGTTGTACGGGTCCTGGTAAGGAGCCGGGGCGGGGCGCGGGGCCGCGGGGCGCATCGCCTCGTAACCCGTGCCGGCCGCCATCGGGCGCGGCTGCTGCGGCTGGGCGCCCGGGTAGCCGCGCGGGGCGGCGGCCTGCTGCGGGATGTAGGCGGTGGGCGCCTGCTGCAGCGGGGCGGGCTGTTGGGCCTGCGGATATCCGTAGGCGGGGACCTGCTGGGAGGGACCGGCCGGCAGAGCGGGCAGAGCCGAGGGGAGCGCGGGCAGGTTGTTGCTCGCGTCATAAGCGGAGGGGACCCGGATCGGGGCGATCTGCGGGGTGCCCCGCTCGGCGACGAGCGAGTCGTAGATCGGAGTGTCCGGGAAGGGCGACGCGGAGTAGTAACCGCCGCCATAGGTGGAGCGGGGGGAGGTCATGGCACATAAGTTAAGCCCACGATGTGCTGGTTGGGGAGACCGATAAGAGGGTTGTTTTCCGTGTCGGCAGTGACGCGGGATCCCCAATGCGAGCGAACACGTCAAAAAAGGGCGGCAATCGAGGTTCAAATCGTGTAAAGGCCGAGTTCCTGGCGGGTTACCGGCGGTTGACCTCCTGTGACTCGCGGTTGACTCATGGTTGGCTCGCGGTCGGCCGGCGATCTTCCGGTGGGTCTCGGTCCGGGTATGAGGCGGGGAGTTCACGGCCCTGGGGGATTAAGTTGACCGGTACGGAACCGACAGACTGCCCAAGGCGCGGGCCTGGCGCGGCGGCACGTGATGGGGGCGGACATGACAATGCCAAAAGGATCGAATATTCCGGTGCCGACGACCGCGCTGCGCGTCGAGGTGGGCCGTCGCTCAGGACCGGGCGGGCCCGACGTGGACGCCTCGGCGCTTCTGCTCGTCTCCGGAAAGGTCCGTTCTGACGGCGACTTCGTCTTCTACAACCAGCCGGCGCACTCCTCCGGCGCGGTGCGGCACGAGGGAACGCGGGAGGCGGGCGGTCAGGTGACCGACACGCTCTTCGTCGACCTCGCACGCGTGGAGCCCGCCATCGAGAGAGTGGTGCTCGCCGCCTCCGCCGACGGCGGAACGTTCGGGCAGGTGCCGGGCCTGTACATTCGCGTCGTCGATGCGCGCCAGGGCTCCGAGGTCGCCCGTTTCGACCCCACCGCGACCGTCGAGACAGCCTTCGTCCTCGGGGAGTTCTACCGCCGTCAGGGCGCCTGGAAGTTCCGCGCCGTGGGACAGGGCTACGGAAGCGGACTCGAAGGACTGGCGAAGGACTTCGGCATCACCGTGGACGAGCCGCAGCACCTATTGCCGACCCCACGGCATACTCGCGTCGGCCGGCCCGCCGAAGCACAGTCCCCGCAGGCCGCCGCCCCTCCGCCGGCCGGCCCGCCCGTGCCCCTGCCGCCCCCGCCGATGACCGTGCCGCCCGCCGCCTCCCCGACCCCGGTGCGCCTGAGCAAGGTCACGCTCACCAAGGAGGCGCCCTCGGTCTCGCTCACCAAGCAGGGCGGTACGTCCGGCGCCCTGCGCGTGAACCTCAACTGGCAGATGCGCAAGCAGTTCTCCGGGTGGGGCGGCAAGCGCGGCCGGGCCGTCGCGACGCACGCGGACCTCGACCTCGACCTGTGCGCCCTGTACGAGCTGTCCGACGGCCGCAAGGGAGTCGTCCAGGCGCTCGGCAACGCCTTCGGTTCGCTGTACCGGCCCCCGTACATCCATCTCGACGGCGACGACCGCTCCGGCGCCGTGGCGAGCGGCGAGAACCTCACCGTCAACCTCGACCACAAGCAGAGCTTCCGCCGCATCCTCGTCTTCGTGACCATCTACGAAGGTGCCCGCTCCTTCGCCGACCTGCACGCCACGGTCACCCTTCAGCCGCAGAACGGGGCCGCGGTCGACTTCTCGCTCGACGAGTGCACCGTCCCCTCGACCGTGTGCGCGCTGGCCCTCATCACCAACACCGGCGCCGACCTGCTCGTCCAGCGCGAGGCCCGCTATCTGATCCCGGAGCGCGGGGTCAGCCCGCAGCGCACGATCGACCACGCCTACGGGTGGGGCATGAACTGGACCCCCGGCCGGAAGTGACCCGTCACCGCCCGACCGGCACGGTCACCGTTCCTCGAAGGCGGTGCCGGGACGGGCGTAGGTGCGGCCCTTCCAGGCTGCACCACGTCCCCGGTAGTGCTGCACCGCCGAATCGACCGTCATGAGGAGGTACAGGAACGCGGTCACCGGCAGTAGCGGAGCGAGCCACAGGGGCTGGCGGTAGTAGCGCAGCATCGGGAGGTACGTTCCGGTCATCACCAGCCATGCGATCCCTCCCGCCGCCATCGTCGGCGCGCTCCCCGCGGCGAGGCCCACGAAGAGAGCGCCCGGCGGGACGAGATACACCAGGACGAGACCCAGCACGGTGCCGACCAGCAGCAGCGGACTGTGCCGCAGCTGGGCGTACGCGCTGCGGGAGACCATGCGCCACAGGTCGTGCAGCCGCGGATACGGGCGCACGCTGTCGACTCGTTCGGCAAGGCCCAGCCAGATGTGGCCCCCGTCGCCCTTGACCACCCTGGCGAGCGCCACGTCGTCGATGACGGCGTGCCTGATCGCGTCCGGAATCCGGGCCCGCTCGGCGGCGTCCGTGCGCAGCAGTACGCAGCCGCCCGCGGCGGCGGCCGTCCGAGCCCCCTTCGTCCCGATCCGTCGGAAGGGGTAGAGCTGCGCGAAGAAGTAGACGAAGGCCGGCACGACCAGCCGCTCCCACACACTCTCCACGCGCAGCCGGGCCATCTGCGAGACGAGATCGAAGCCGCCGGTACGCGCGGCCGCCACCAGCTCCCGCAGGCTGTCCGGTGCGTGCGCGATGTCGGCGTCCGTCAGCAGAAGGAATTCGGGGTCACGCGCGCGTGCGAGACCGATGCCATGACGTACGGCCCACAGCTTGCCGGTCCAGCCCGGCGGGGGCGCGCCGGGGGAGTCGACGGTGAGCGGAAGCCCGCCGTGCCGCTCCGCGAGCTCCAGGGCGAGGGCCCCGGTGCCGTCCGAGCTGTCGTCGTCCACCAAGAAGATTTCGGCACGCCCCGGGTAGTCCTGGGCGAGGAGCGACGGCAGGCTGTCCGGGAGCACGCCGGCCTCGTCGCGCGCCGGCACCACGACGCCGACGGACGGCCAGTCGGCGGGCTCCACGCGTGGGGGCAGACGCACGTCCGTACGCCAGAAGAAGCCCTGGCCGAGCAGCAGCCACAGCCAGGCGGTCAGTGATCCGGCGGCGATCCACACAACGGCGCTCACCCGCCGCAGTCTGCCCCACCACGGCTGCCCGTCGAGGCCGATCGTCTATGGTGACCGGGTGAAGATCGCGCTCCTTGACTCCGGAATCGGGCTGCTCGCGGCAGCCGCCGCGGTACGTCGACTGCGGCCCGACGCCGATCTCGTTCTCTCCTCGGACCCCGCCAGCGTGCCGTGGGGACCGCGCACTCCACAGGACGTGACGGAACGTTCCCTCGCCGTCGCCGAGGCGGCCGCCGCGCACCGCCCGGACGCGCTGATCGCCGCCTGCAACACCATGTCGGTGCACGCCCTTCCCGCGTTGCGGGCCCGCTTCGAACCCGGACTGCCGGTCATCGGCACCGTTCCGGCGATCAAGCCCGCCGCGGCGAGTGGCGGTCCGGTGGCGATCTGGGCGACGCCCGCCACCACCGGCAGCCCGTACCAGCGCGGTCTCATTCGGGAGTTCGCCGACGGAGTGGCGGTCACCGAGGTGCCGTGTCCCGGCCTCGCCGACGCCGTGGAGCACGCGAACGAAGCGGCCATCGACGCCGCGATCGCCGCGGCCGCGGAGCGCACCCCGGACGATGTAAGGGTCGTTGTCCTGGGCTGCACTCATTACGAACTCGTCGCCGAGCGTATTCGCGCCGCCGTGCAGAAGCCGGGCCTTCCGCCGCTCGTCCTGCACGGTTCCGCAGGAGCGGTGGCCGCGCAGGCGCTGCGCAGGATCGGCGAGCTGCCCGCGCCCGAGGCACCCATGGGCGCCTCCCTCACCGTGCTCCTCGGCGGGCGCGAGGAAACGCTGCCCGCACCGGCACTCGCGTACGAGGAAGGCCAGCTGCTGCAGACCCTCAGCACAGCGCGTTGACCGACCCCGCCCTGGGCCGGGTGACCGGGTGACCGGCCGTGACCGGGCGGGCGCCCTGGGTCTCCCGACCGCCCACCCGGAGCAGTGACACTGAGCAACCCGGTGCCCGCGGTGCGGAACCTGAGTAGTCTCATAGGTATGAGGGACCACCCCCACGACGAAGACGTCCCGCTCACCGAGGTCTGGACGGGACGCGCGACCAATCGTGCCCAATGGCTGCTGGCGCTCGGCGGTGCCGCCTTCCTGGCGCTCGGTGTCGAGCTGGCCGTCGACTCGGCGTGGACGTCGGGCATCGCCCCGCTCGTGATGGCCGTCGTGGGCTGCATCGCGGCCGGACTGCTGGTCATCTTCGGGACGCTCGCATTCGTGCACGTCGCGGTGAAGGTCGACCAGGACTGCCTGGAAGTGCGCTGCGGCCATATCGGTCTGCCGCGCCGCCGTATCCCTCTCGCGCAGGTCGCGGGCGCCGAGTTCGTGGCCCGCGTCACCCCGTGTCAGTGGGGTGGCTGGGGCTATCGCTGGCGGCCCGAGAAGGGCACCGCGGTCGTGGTCCGTCGCGGCGAGGGCGTGGTGCTGCGCCTCTGGGACGGCCACACGTTCACCATCACGGTGGACAACGCGGAAGCGGCGGTACGGATCATTCGCGACCGGCTGCACTCGACCATTCCGGGTGCCGCGCACTGACGAGCGTTGCGGCCGTGCCGCACTGAGCCCCGAGACGTCCGAAGACGGTCAGTCCGCCCCGCGCTCGCCTTCCGCCTCCCCACTGAGAAGCGGCCGTGCCGTGGCGATCCCCGCCAGCAGCCCCGCTCCCGCCGTCACCGTGGTGAAGCTCAGTGCGTCCCCCACCGTGGCGATGGCCGCCAGCGCGGTGAGGGAGGCGCCCGCGGTGAGCGCGATCGGCGTGGCGCGCGGGCTGCGCCACAGCGCGTACAGCACCCAGCAGAACACTGCCGCGAGCAGTGCCACGCCGAGCAGACCCTGCTCGGCCGCCTGTTGCAGCGGCGCGGAATGCGGCTTGCCGTCGGGCAGCAGCGACTGCGCGGCCGTAGGGCTCAGCTCCCCGAAGCGTCCAGGCCCCGCGCCGAGCACCGGATCCTGGCGGGCCAGACGGAGCGCGTCGCGCCACAACAGGATCCGGCGCTCTGTGAGCTGGCCTTCCAGGGCCGTGGTCAGCCCGGCAGGCAGTACGTTCTCGGCGATCGCCCAGGCTGTCGCGCTCACCAGCGCGGTGCCGAGCGCCAGGCAGGCCAGCCCCGGGCCACGGCGCCGCATCCGGTCGGCGGCCGACGAGCAGAGCAGCACTCCGGCGCAGGCCGCGAAGCCGGTCAGGGAACCGAGAGCCGCCGCGGTCACCGTGATGGCGGCGGCCAGCAGCCGCAGCGCGAGCCGCGATGCCGAAGGACGCGCCGCCCACGCCGCGCAGCACGCCGCTCCCGCGCAGAGCGTCAGCAGCGCGGCGGTCGCGCCCGCAGGGCCGAGCGGCGAGGAGCCCTGGAGGCCCGCCGTGCCGTGCGGGGCCGCGAGCACCAGACCGAGCCCGGCCAGTGCCCCGGCGCAGGGCGTCGCGACCGGCAGGAGCGCCCCGCAGATCCGCCCCGAGGCGTAGCCGGCGGAGACGGCGAGCACCGCGAGCAGGACACCTTCGGGCCGACCGCCCCGTGCGGCGGCCGTGACCAACGACCAGGTGGCACATGCGGCGAGTACGGCGATGCCTGTCGCGTCGGATACGTTGCGTCTGTCGTCGGCGGCCGTCGTACCGGCCGCCGCTTCCGTCCCCGTGGACCCCACCCAGCCGCCCCCCGACCTGTGACGGGCCCCGGCCGGTCCGGCCGCATCCGGCCGCACGTCAGAGGCTCGGGGCACACCGTAACGGGTGATGCGCCGGTTTGTGGATGAGTTGCGCAGAAACGATGCGCCTGAGGTGTCGGCAGCAGCGGTCGCCGCCGCACGGACCGCGCTGTCCGCGTCTTGGTCACGCGCCGTACACTCCCCGAGTGACCGTCACCGCAACCTCCGTAGACGAGCCGGAACAGCTCGAACCCCAGGCCGCGCCCGCGTCGCGCGGTGCCAGACGGGTACGGCGACTCGTTCCGGCCGCCGCCGCGACGCTCTCCGGAGTGCTGCTGTACGTCAGCTTCCCGCCCCGCACCCTGTGGTGGCTGGCCCTTCCGGCGTTCGCGGTTTTGGGCTGGGCGCTGCGGGACCGCACCTGGAAGGCGGGCCTCGGCCTCGGCTATCTGTTCGGCCTCGGCTTCCTGCTGCCGCTGCTCGTGTGGACCGGCGTCGAGGTCGGCCCCGGCCCGTGGCTCGCGCTCGCCGTGGTGGAGGCGGTCTTCGTCGCCCTCGTCGGCGCGGGCATCGCCATGGTGTCGCGGCTGCCCGCCTGGCCGCTGTGGGCGGCCGCGCTGTGGATCGCGGGCGAGGCGGCACGCGCGCGTGCGCCGTTCGGCGGCTTCCCCTGGGGCAAGATCGCCTTCGGCCAGGCCGACGGTGTCTTCCTGCCGCTCGCCGCGGCCGGCGGCACCCCGGTCCTCGGATTCGCCGTCGTCCTGTGCGGTTTCGGGCTGTACGAGATCGTGCGCCAGGTCGTCGACGGGCGCCGCACCGGAGTCGTACGGCGTGGGGCCGCTGCCGTGGCGCTGCTGAGTGTGGCCGTCCCGGTGGTGGGCGCCCTCGCCGCCCGGTCCCTGGTCAGCGACAAGGCCGAGGACGGCACCGCGACCGTCGCGGTCATCCAGGGCAATGTGCCGCGCTCGGGGCTCGAGTTCAACGCCCAGCGGCGCGCCGTGCTCGACCACCACGCGCGCGAGACCGAGCGTCTGGCCGCGAAGATCAAGGCGGGCAAGGTCGCGCAGCCCGACTTCGTGCTGTGGCCGGAGAACTCCTCCGACATCGACCCGTTCACCAACCCCGACGCGCGTGCCGTGATCGACAGTGCGGCCAAGGCGGTCGGCGTCCCCATCTCGGTCGGCGGTGTCGTCGAACGGGACGGCAAGCTCTACAACGAACAGATCCTGTGGGACCCCGCCAAGGGGGCCCTGGACACGTACGACAAACGGCAGGTCCAGCCGTTCGGCGAGTACCTTCCGCTGCGCTCGCTGCTCGGCGCCATCAACAAGAACTGGACCTCGATGGTGCGCCAGGACTTCAGCCGGGGCACCGAGCCGGGCGTGTTCACCATGGCGGGCACCAAGGTCGGCCTCGCCACCTGCTACGAGGCCGCGTTCGACTGGGCGGTGCGGGACAACATCACCCACGGCGCGCAGATCATCTCGGTGCCCAGCAACAACGCGACGTTCGACCGCAGCGAGATGACCTACCAGCAGCTCGCCATGTCCCGGGTCCGCGCCGTGGAGCACAGCCGCACCGTCACGGTGCCGGTGACCAGCGGTGTGAGCGCCGTGATCATGCCGGACGGGAAGATCACGCAGAAGACCGGGATGTTCGTGGCCGACTCACTCGTGCAGAAGGTGCCGCTGCGCTCCTCCCAGACCCCTGCCACCCGGCTCGGGATCCTGCCCGAGATGGTCCTGGTACTGGTGGCGGCGGGCGGGCTCGGCTGGTCGGTCGCCGCCGTGGTCCGCGGGCGGCGGAACGACGCCCTTCAGGGCTGACGTTCCCGGACCGCACGCCGGACGGGACCGGCCCGTTAGGGTCGGGGCATGGCTACTCCCGACTTCATACGCACCATCCGGGCCTCCGCGGGCCACCAGCTGCTCTGGCTCCCCGGAGTCACCGCCATCGTCCTCGACGACGACGGCAGGGTGCTGCTGGGGCGCCGCTCCGACACCCGCACATGGTCGGTGATCGGCGGCATCCCCGACCCCGGAGAGCAGCCCGCGGCCTGCGCCGTGCGGGAGGTGTACGAGGAGACGGCCGTGCGGTGCGTCGTCGAACGGGTCGTCCTTGTGCAGGCCCTGGAGCCGGTGACGTACGACAACGGTGACACCTGCCAGTACATGGACATCACGTTCCGGTGCCGGGCCGTCGGCGGCGAGGCGCGCGTCAACGACGACGAGTCACTCGAGGTCGGCTGGTTCCCGTTGGACGCCCTGCCGGAGCTGAACGAGTTCGGGCTGCTCCGGATCAAGCAGGCGCTGTCGGATGGACCCACATGGTTCGACCCTATGACCTGAGGGCAAAAAGTGTGCTCTGAGCACATCGGTCGGGGCGGGGCCGCTGCCTAGGGTCAAGGCATGAACGCGCCCCTGGTCCTCCCCGGCCCGCACGCCACCTCCCTCGACCTCGGCGGTCGGACCGCCCTGGTCACCGGCGCCGCAGGCGGCATCGGCAGGGCCTGTGCGCTGCGGCTGGCCGCCGCCGGGGCCAAGGTGAGAGCGGTCGACCGCGACCCCGAGGGCCTGGACACCCTCGCCGAAGCCGCACGGGGCCTCGCGGGCACGGTCGAGCCTCAGGTCCTCGACCTCACCGATCTGGACGCCGCGGAACTCTCCGCCGCGGGAACCGACGTCCTTGTCAACAACGCCGGGCTCCAACTGGTCCGTCCCATCGAGGAGTTCCCGCCGGAGGCCTTCCACACCGTGCTGACGGTCATGCTGGAGGCACCCTTCCGGCTCATCCGCGGTGCCCTGCCCCACATGTATGGACAGGGCTGGGGGCGGATCGTCAATGTGTCGTCGGTGCACGGGCTGCGCGCCTCGGCGTTCAAATCGGCGTACGTGGCGGCGAAGCACGGCCTGGAGGGGCTCTCGAAGACCGCCGCGCTCGAAGGCGCGCCGCACGGCGTCACCTCGAACTGTGTGAACCCCGCCTATGTGCGCACCCCGCTGGTCGAGAAACAGCTCGTCGACCAGGCAGCGGCGCACGGGATCCCCGAGGAGCGCGTGCTGTCCGAGGTGCTGCTCCGGGACAGCGCGGTCAAGCGGCTCATCGAGCCGGCGGAGGTCGCCGAGGCGGTGGCCTATCTGTGCAGCCCGCAGGCGTCCTTCATCACCGGTACGTCGCTGGCGCTGGACGGCGGCTGGACCGCACACTGAGCAGCTCGGAATTCCTGAGTTGTCCACAGGGCCGGCGGCGCCGGCCCGACCTTGGGTCATCCTGTGAACATGTCTCGCGATCACGTGCAGTCCCCCCAGCGCTCCGGCGAGGCAGCGGCCACCGGCCCCAAGGCGCCGTTCCTGGAGCTCCTGGCCCGGGGCGCGTCCGCCGACGCGTACGAGCAGCCGGTGCTTCTCGCCCGCGCCGAGGGCCTGTCTCCCGAGCGGGTCGCCGCGCTGGAGCGGACCAAGCGCCTCGCGCTGCGCGTGCGCTCGGAGATGGAGGGCAGACGGCGCCGTGAGGCCGAGCTGTCCGCTCTCTTCGAAACAGCCCATGACCTGGCCGGACTGCGTGACCTCGACGCCGTGCTACAGGCGATCGTCCAGCGGGCCCGGTCGCTGCTGGGCACCGACGTCGCGTACCTGACCTTGCACGACGAGGCTGAGGGCGACACCTATATGAGGGTCACCGAGGGCTCGGTCGCCGCGCGCTTCCAGCAACTGCGGCTCGGGATGGGAGAGGGGCTCGGCGGCCTCGTCGCCCAGACCGCCCGCCCCTACGTGACCCCCGACTACTTCAACGACGAGCGCTTCCAGCACACCCGCGTCATCGACGGGGGCGTACGGGACGAAGGGCTGGTGGCGATCCTCGGCGTGCCCCTCATGATCGGGCCGCAGGTCATCGGTGTGCTGTTCGCCGCGGACCGCCGCGCCCGTGTCTTCGAACGCGAACAGATCGCGCTGCTCGGCTCGTTCGCCGCACTGGCCGCCGCCGCCATCGACACCGCCAACCTGCTCACCGAGACCCGCTCGGCACTGGACCGGCTTGCCCGTGCCAACGAGATCATCCGGGATCGCAGCGGAGTGATCGAGCGCGCGTCGGACGTCCATGACCGGCTCGCCGAGCTCGTCCTGCGCGGTGGCGGCGTCCACGACGTGGCCGCGGCGGTCTCCCAAGTGCTCGACGGTACGGTCGAGTTCGCCGAGGCCGTGGTCACACCGGCCGTGGCCCTGGAGGCATCCCGCGCCGAGGGCCACGCCGTGCGGCACGGGGACGACTGGATCGCCGCCGTGGCGGCCGGCGGGGAGCTCCTCGGTGCGCTGGTGCTGCGCGGCCATCCGGGCCTCGACCCCGTCGACCAGCGCACCCTGGAGCGCGCCGCGATGGTCACCTCACTGTTGCTGCTCGCCAGACGCTCGGCATCCGAGGCCGAACAGCGCGTCCGTGGCGAGCTGCTGGACGACCTGCTCGACGCCCGTGACCGCGACCCGCGACTGCTGCGCGAGCGGGCCTGGCGGTTGCACGCCGATCTGGACGCCACCCATGTGGTCCTGGCCGCCCGTCTCGACGGCGCGGCGGCCGACGCCGACCAGGAGGCGTCCGCGCGCCGACGCCTGTGGTCGGCCGCGTCCCATCTGGCGGCCACCCGGCACGGACTGGCCGCCGCCCGCGACGGCGGCACCGTTCTGCTGCTGCCCCTCGATCCCGGGGACACCGCGACGACGCTGGCCCGTCGCACGGCGGGACAGCTCGGGACCGCCGTTCACGAGCCGGTCACCGTCGGTGCCTCCGCGCCCGTGGAGAGCCTCGCCGACCACCCGGACGTGGTGGGGGCCGCCTATGCGGAGGGGCAGCGATGCCTCGACGCGCTGCGCCTGCTCGGCCGGGCAGGGGAGGGAGCCGCCGCCGAGGACTTCGGGTTCCTCGGCCTGCTGCTCGCCGGCGACCGGGACATCTCCGGCTTCGTCGGGCGCACGATCGGGCCGGTGGTCGCGTATGACGAACGGCGGGGCACCGACCTCCTGCACACCCTGGACGCGTACTTCGCCTGCGGGATGAGCCCGGCACGCACCAAGGACGAACTGCACGTCCATGTGAACACGGTGGCGCAACGGCTGGAGCGGGTGGGCCGGCTCCTCGGCGACGACTGGCAGAGCCCGGCCCGCGCGCTGGAGATACAACTGGCCCTGCGTCTGCACCGGTTGTCGTCACCCGCACGGCCCTGACCCCCGTACGTGTGCTGTACGGGGGCCGGAAGGACCGGGGAAAAAGACGGTCGGCGGGAGCGGGTCAGACGGCGGGCGCGTCGGCTGCCCGTGCCGCGGCGGGTTCCGCGTCCGTCACGGGGTCGACCGCGGCCAGGTCGCGACTGCGGGTCTCCTTCGCCGCGCCCACCGCGATCAGCGTCAGGACGACGGCCGCGATCACGTACAGGGAGATCGGGGTGGAGTTGCCGTAGTCGGAGAGCAGCGCGGTCGCGATGAGCGGAGCGGGCGCACCGGCCGCGACGGAGGCGAACTGGGCGCCGATGGACGCACCCGAGTAGCGCATCCGCGTCGCGAACATCTCGGAGAAGAACGCCGCCTGGGGTGCGTACATCGCCCCGTGCAGTACGAGTCCGACGGTCACGGCCAGGATCATGTTGCCGAAGCCGCCCGTGTCGATGAGTGAGAAGAAGGGGAACATCCACAGGCCGACCCCGGCCGCGCCCAGCAGATAGACGGGCCGGCGGCCGATCCGGTCCGAGAGCGCGCCCCAGGCCGGGATGACCGCGAAGTGCACGGCGGAGGCGATGAGCACCGCGTTGAGTGCCGTCTGCCGGGACACACCGGCCGATGTCGTCGCGTACACGAGGATGAACGCGGTGATCACGTAGTAGCTGATGTTCTCCGCCATGCGGGCGCCCATCGCGACCAGCACGTCCCGCCAGTGGTGCCGCAGCACGGACACCAGCGGGAGCTTCTCCGCGACGGCGTCCGGTGCCGCGCTGCGGGCCTCCGCGCGGGCCAGCGCCTGCTGGAACACGGGTGATTCATCGACAGACAGACGAATCCACAAACCGACGATCACCAGGACACCGGAGAGCAGGAAGGGGATGCGCCAGCCCCAGGAGACGAACGCCGCGTCCGACAGTACGGCGGTGAGCAGCGACAGCACACCGGTGGCGAGGAGTTGCCCGGCGGGTGCCCCGGTCTGCGGCCACGAGGCCCAGAACCCGCGGCGCCGCGCGTCTCCGTGCTCGGAGACGAGCAGCACCGCGCCGCCCCATTCGCCGCCGAGCGCGAAGCCCTGCACCAGCCGCAGCGTGGTCAGCAGGACCGGAGCGGCGCTGCCGACGGTCGAGTGCGTGGGCAGCAGACCGATCGCAAAGGTCGCCCCGCCCATCAGGAGCAGGCTCAGGACCAGCAGTTTCTTTCGGCCGAGCCGGTCGCCGTAGTGCCCGAAGACGAGAGCGCCCAGCGGCCTGGCGGCGAACCCCACGGCGTACGTCAGGAAGGACAGCAGCGTGCCGACCAGGGGGTCGGAGCCCGGGAAGAACAGCTTGTTGAAGACGAGCGCGGCGGCGGAACCGTACAGGAAGAAGTCGTACCACTCGATGGTGGTGCCGATGAGGCTCGCGGCGACGATGCGCTTGAGGCTGGCGGGTGGCGGGGGAGCGGTTGCTGCGGAGGCCATGTGCACCACTTCCGGGTGTTCGGTGGGGACGGGTACGTGTCCGGACACCGTAGGAACGTGCAGGTCAGGCGCACATGTGGTGGGACACCATAGTTCAGGGGCGGGGTGTGCGTGTGGCCCCCATGCCTGGACGTTGGGTTCCGGCAGAGACGCTCAGCCGGTGGTGAATGAGGAGGTGTCCAGGGTGCGTGGTTCGCGGCGCTTTGACGGTGCCGTGCTGACTCCCGTGCTGGTTTGATGCTGACCCAAAACCCAACGCCGGCCCCGTGTGTCGGACATCGGGCCGAGCGATGCGGGAATGGCGGTGCTGGAACACAACGATGTGCCGGCCTAGGGGCGAGTCGGGTGGCACGCTGTACGAAGCCCTGCGTTCGGAGCTGCCCGGGCACCGCTTCGTGTGCCCCGCACACGCCGCCGCCATCCCGCTACTGATCACAGGCATCGCCGCCGCAGTGAAGCCTTGCGTGTTGTAGCTCGCGGGCAGGTGCCGTAGTCCTGGCCACTCTTGACGCCACGGCGTATGAGCACTGGTGCGGTTCGAAGGTGGTGCGCGGCATGCGGTCGCTGGTGCTCGACCGGCGCTGGAGTGTCCAAGAGCGACGCGGAGCCGGCGAATGCGAGGATCCGCGCGTTGCGCGTGCCGCGCAGGACGATCAGCGCACGGCGCAGTTCTGTGCTCAGCTGGAAAAGCCGGCGGCTGTACTGCCCACCCCTGTAGGTGTACAGCCGGAAGACCTTGACGGCGAGTTCGTCGCGGCCGTCGGCGAAGGTGTCCGGGAGTCCGGCGAGCAGCTCGAGATCGCGTTTACCGGTTGCCGCGTCAGCCACCACGCTCGGAGGTAGGACGTCGATTTCTGCGGCAGATGCAGAAATGTCGACCGTGACGGCATGGGCGGCCAGGGCCGCGAAGAGCTCGATCAGCCGCTCGCCTTCCACGATGTTGATGCCCCAGGCCTCCAGGTGCTCGTGGCGGCGGGCCTGGCGCCACGCCTCCTGGTGGACGAGGAGGCGGGCCTGGCGCCACGCCTCCTCGTCCACCACAGGCAGCAGGACACGGCCCAGGTGCGCGCAGCGACGCCAGAGCAGGTCGTGATCGGAGGTCACGGTCGATCCTCCCCAGGCGAGTGGAACACATGGGGCCGATGACCAGCCCGACCGCCGCAGGTCCTCCAACTTCCCACTACGCGCAGTGCACGTACAGACCGGAAGCCAAGATCCCCGACAGCGTCAGCTACTCAGGAGCCGGCCGTCGAACTGGCGGCGTAGGCGCGCATCGCGCGCCACACCCGGCGGGCGCCCCCGACATGCGACAGGGCCCGGATCCTGAAGAGGGCCCGGGCCCCGTTCGGCAGTAGCAGGGACAGGAAGTCCGACCGGGAGGGTCAGGTGTCTTGGCCTGCCTCTACGACTTTCTCGTAGCGCTGTTCAGCGGGCAGCGTGGGGTTTGCCGCCGCGGCGGGGTAGGGCGTGGCCTGCTTCAGTGCGTCTTCGATCTCAGAGAGGTCGGATCCGTTGAATTCCTTGGCCATGCCTTCGACTTCAGTCGGGCGGCAGGCTTTGACGGGTCTTGCCGTCGATTTCTCCCAGGCCAACAGTGCCCTTGTCGAAGGGAAGGACGCCGCCAAGGGCGGCGGCCTCAAAGCCCTGCACATCCTCGTCCCAGACTAGGACGGCGATGTAGCTGTGCCCTGACTCGAGACGGGAGGTACCGCGGAAGTTGAACTCCCGCGTGCCCACGCCGTCCTCCCACCACAGGCCGGCCAACTGCGTGGTGAAGGAAGACGGCAGTTCAGGGGACCCTGAGCGGTTGTAGAGGACTTTGTCGATGACGACACGGCCAGTGCGGTCCACGTGCCCCTCGCCGTGCTCCTTCGCCTTGTCCGGGACGGGACTGATCTTTTCGTTGTCGACGTGGATGACCGCCACGTGATCGCCGTAGGAGACCCAGTCGGTCGTGTTCTCCAGCGGGAAAGCGGACAGGGCCTCGGCTTCAACCGGTCCGCGAGGTCCGCTGTCCGGGCCGGAACCGAAGGCACCGGACAGTGCCATCGCTCCCGCCGTCACGGCGGCGAGTCAGGGCGGGCGTGGAGCAGCCGGCGGCGCGCGCGGCTTGCGCGGGGCTCAGCCCCTCCCACGCGATCAGCAGCACTGCCTCACGTTCGGCGTCGCTCAGGCAGCTCAGCGCTGCCAGTGCGCCGCTGCGCGCGGCGGTCTGCTCTTCAGCGCTGTCGGCAACCGGCAGTGTCGAAGGTGCCGAGGAGTCGGCACTTTGGTGAACGCGTGCCAGAGCTGGAGTTGGCGTAGGCGCGCATGCGGCCCAGGACCGGGGCTACGCTTTACAAGGTGATCGAGACCAGCCTCTGCGACATGTACGGCGACAGCGGTGGGGCTATGTTCACAGGGGCTATTGCCCTGGGAATCACGTCCGGTGGCAACTATGTCGACGAGCCCTGCGGCGATACGGACGCGCAACCCGACCGCGTGACCGACTACCAGCCGGTGCAGGGGGTGCTCAATACGCACAACCTCGCCGTCTACTGAACCTGAAGCCACCACGCCGTGATCGCTCTGTAGATCGCTCGTGCGGACAAGTCTCCGCGGAATGGGGGCAGGAGCGGGACTTCCTGTTCCTGCCGAGGGCAGGACGCTCGGTCCAGGCAGTATCCCAAGCCGGGGAAGTCCTCGTTGCAGTCGCCGTGTGGCGGTTCACTGCGGGTAGGAGTGACCTGCACCGACGCTGCGTGGTGCAGGTCCGCGCAGCGCCACGGACATCACGCGACTAGAAGTCTGGTCACGATGCGGAAACGAACTCGACCGGACAACGGAATGGGCCGAACGCAGCCCGGGATCGGCGCGTCACATCGGCGGGTAGGGCCGCCAGCCGTCAGCGCACAGCGTCCATTTGCCACCGTCAGCCTTTGGAGGATACATGCCTGCGAACAGCGCACGCACCGTCCATCTGCTCGTCGCACTCGCCCTGTTGGCCGGTGCTGCCGTTGCTGGCTGCGGCGGCGAGAAGGAGGACGGCAGTCGTGGAGCGGAGGTCGGTGACGGCAACTCGGCGTCACCGCAGGTGAAGGTCCGAGCCGGTCAGGTCGCCGACGCCTGGGACGGATCCAAGGCCGCCGAGATCTGGCACAAGGGCTACTACCCGATGGGGGAGGTGGTGCAGCTGCCCGGGACTGGCCTTCACAACGACGCCGACAAGCGCGCCTACAAGACCGGCAACTTTCTCCTGCGCGGCGGCCTCCCCGCCAGCTTCCACAAAGACGGGCAGGTGAGGTGGGGGAGCGGAGGCTCGCTCACGCTGCCGCTGATGGGGGCGCAGAAGGCGTACATGGCTCTGGACCGCGACAGCAGTGACGGACCGCACCTCGTCGCGACTGGGGCGAAGCTGGGCGAGATGACCCTGACCACCAGCCGTGGGCCGGCGACCGTCCCGGCCTGGCTGTTCACGCTGGAGGGCTATGACACCCCGCTCAAGCGGGTCGCCGTCAGCCCGTCGAAGCTCCCCGAGCCTCCGATCAAGCCGGCCAAGGGGATGTCCACCAATGTGCTGGCGCCGCTGGGCGGGCTGGTGCAGGTCGCCGGGGACGGTCGGTCCGTCACCGTGGTGGCCACTCACGGATCCTGTGACGACGGTCCCGCTGTGGACGTGCTGGAGACGGGCGGCAGCGTGGTGTTGTCCGCATCTGTCGTCGGGGCGAAGGACGGCGCCTGCACCAGCGAGTTGGGTGGCGAGAAGGTGACCGTGAAGCTGGGCCGGCCGGTCGGCAACCGCATTCTCCTGGACGCATCCACGGGGCGACCGGTGCCGTACAGCAAGTGGCCTGAGACCTCGCCCAGCTGGAGCTGAGCCGCCACTGGTACGGGTGCCTGCCCTGAGAGTCGCGGGGCGGTTCAGTCAGTCCCGTGCGGCACCGGCGCCCTGAGCTGACCTGCTGTGCTGGTGAACGGTACTGTTCGCCGGGGATGGTCTCCGACCATGTGAGTCGTAGAAGCTGCAAAGACGGCCGGGTCCTGGGCGACGAGCGTTCAGACCACTGTCTCCCCGAAGCGCCACGAGCCCCGGTTGCCGAACGCCTCCGCGCGCAGGCCCACTTCCCAGGCGATCCGGGCGGCCCGCCGCAGTGCAGTCGACGCCACGGACCGGCCTTGGTCCACGCCACAGACCGGCCTTGGTCCACGCCGCGAACCGGCGATGCGCGGTGGCAGGCGAGGTGCCGAACATCGGCGGCAGGTACAGCCAGGCGCAACCGCTGGTGTGCACGTACACCACCGCCGTGAACACCTTCCGACCCGCCACCGGCACCGTGCCGCCACCCTGTTGCCTGGGCCGGAACGGCGGTATCAGCGGTGCGGCAATCTCCTCCGCCCACTCCTGGAAGCACACGGCCACCACATCAACACCTCAATCGCCTGCTTCCGCACGCCAGTCGACGTCGCGGCGTTCCTCGCTTCCAACCCCACCCCGACCAAGGTCAAGAAGACGAGTTAATGATCTGCAAGCCCTAAGACGCGATAGTGACGCGGAGCGCGGCCAGGCCGAGGGCCAGGTGTCCACGGCTTGTGCCTGCCCTTCGTCGGTCTCACGCCCCCGCCGCACGGGCCGCGCCCACCAGTGCGGCGTTCCCCGCGGGGCCGGCAGGCTTCATCGTACGAGTGCGCTGTGCGCCTGCCGCCGAGGTGCCACCCGGACCAGGGGGCGCGTCTCCTACGGGGCACTCGGGGGCTCCGGGAGGCAGTGAATCCGCGTCGGCGTGTGGGGAGTTCGGCGTCCAGCCCCCGGTCACGAGGCCAGCGGACAGAGCGGGCGCGACGAGGTCCCAGGAGCGGGCTATGGAGCCTCCGACGACCAGGGCGGTCGCGCCGAAGTCCACCAGGCGCGGGCCCAGCACGACGCCCAGTCCGGTGAAGACGTCGTCCAGCACCCGCCGGGCCCGCGCCTCCCCCGCTCTGGCTCGTCCGGCGATGTCGTGTACATCGGCGGCGGGGTCGCCATAACGGGCGAGGATCGCCCGGCGTGAGACGGTGTCCTCCAGCGGCCGATCGTCGATCTCGGTCAGGTCCATCCGACCCTCGGGTGGCACGCCGGGACCGTTGGCGCAGATGCGGCCGTCGGCGAGAAACGCCGAGCCGACACCGGTGCCGAGCGTGATGCCCACGGCGCGGTGGTGCCCGCGGACGGTGCCCGCGGACCACTCGCCGGTCAGGAAGGCGTGGGCGTCGTTGAGGAACACGACGTCGGCGGGGCGCTGCCGTAGTCCTTCGAGGAAGGCTGCTCGCACGTCCATCCCGTACAGGGCGTCGAACTTGCCCACGCCCTTGAAGAGGGCGATCCCCCTCGCGTAGTCGAACGGCCCGGGCACCGCCACGCCCCACCGCGCACCCGGAGGCACCGACAGCCCGTCGGCGCAGTGTCGTACGGTGCCGAGGATGTCGTCGGCATCGCCGTCCGCGTCGAGCGGCTCGCGCGTACGGTTGGTGACACGCCCGTCGCGCAGGTCGACGAGCGCCGCGGTGACATGGGTGCCGCCGATCTCCAGGACCGGAATCAACGGACCAGCGCCTTCACGACACGCACCGGGCCGACGCCAGTCGCTCGCAGGGTGTAGCGGCCGACCGCGGCCGGCACGGTGAGTGTCTCCGCGTAGGCGAGTTCGTGTCGGTCTCCGGCCGCCGTGTGCACCGTGACGCCTTCCCCTTCGACCACGTTCAGGATGTGGAACCGTCCCTGCGTGTCGTCGGTCGCCTCGGCGCCGGCGTCGAGCACGAACCTCCTGACCTCGTAGAACATCTCGGCCAGCGCGCCGATGACCTCCTCCCGCCAGCCGGTGCCCTCGCGCAGGGTGCGCGGCTCTTGAACCAGGTCGCGGGCGACGGCCGTGCCGCGGCGTCCGGTCTCCAGGTTGGCGAACCCGTGCTCGTAGGGCAGGGGGCGCGGGTTGCCGTCGGCGCCGGGTCGCAGCCAGTCGTAGAACCTGAGGCTGTACAGGTAGGGGGTGGCGCTGATCTCCAGTACGAGGTTGCCCGCGCCGCTGGCGTGCGGGGTGCCCGCCGGGATCATGAACAGCCGGCCCTGTTCGGCGGGGAAGGCGAGGACGTGGTCCTCGGGGTCCATGGGGACTCCGTCGGTGACGGCCCTCTCCACCTCCTTGCGGAAGACGTCGACGTCGGCGTCCTCGCGCAGGCCGAGGAAGACCTTGGTGTCGGTGCTGCCGAGGGTCAGGTAGTACGTCTCGTGCTGGGTGTACGCCCAGCCGAAACGCTCCCGCATGTACGACTCCTTCGGGTGGCAGTGCACGGAGAGGCTGCCGCCGCCGACGGTGTCCAGGTAGTCGAAGCGGATCGGGAAGGACGTGCCGAATTGGGCGTGCCCCTCTGCCCCCAGCACGCTCAACGGTTCCAGCACACACAGGAGTTGGAACGGCACCTCGGCCTGGTCCTCCGGTCCGGTGCCGATGAGGATGCCGGCCTCGGGCGCGATCAGTTCGTAGCCGAGCGCTGTGTTGCGGCAGTTGGGGTTGAATCCGAGCTCGCGCTGGGCCCAATGGCCTCCCCAGGGCGTGGAGTTGAAGTACGGGCGGGTGCGGACGGGCTTGCGGGCCAGCGCGGCGTATGTGGCGCGCAGGCCTGCTCCGTCGATCCACGCCGGGTGGTCGGGGCTCTGCATGTCGAGCCAGGCGTCGAGGCGGTGTGCGAGCGCGTCGCGGTGCTGGTCGAGCATCGGCCAGTCGATGTAGAACAGCCGCCTGAAGTCGGGCTTCTCACCCGGCAGACCGAGGTTGACGCCCGGCTCACCCGCGCCGACGGCGGCCTCCGCGTATCGCTTGGGCACATCGGCGTACCAGAGCAGGTCGTGCTCCACGAGGGCGGCGCCGGGCCCGTAGACGAGGAGCAGCCCTTCCGTCGGCGGTGCGGATACCGGGAGGATCTCGAAGAGGTCGTCAAGGGGATTGTCGGCGAGCCTGCGGAAGTAGGGGTCGTCGGCGTCCGCCGGGTGTTCGGTGCGGCTCCTGACGTGTGCCGGCCGTGCGTAATGGCTCCGTATGTCGAGCAGAGTGACGGGGGTACCGCGTCCGGTCAGCTCGTTTTCGAGGCGATCACCGAGGAGGGACCAGTCGACGGACGGGGGCCCGTCGATGGCCACCACCACGGGGCCGTCGGGGAGTTGGGAGGCCACTGCCTGCCATCCCGTGTGGAGGACGGCCTGCGGGGCGGGGGCGTAGCGCGGATCGAGCCGGTACACACGGTCTCCTTTGCGGACGTGCTGAAGAGGGTGGCGCGACGCCGCTCATTCCTTGCTCGCTCCGGCGAGCATCCCGGACACCAGGGTGCGCTGCGAGAAGACGAACAGCACCAGCACCGGCAGGATGGCGATGAGGATGGCCAGGGCGAGTTCGGGGATGGTGACGTTCAGTCCGGCGCCGGCGACGGGGTTGAAGGACGGCGTCGAGGTCAGCAGTTGGTTCAGGCCCACCTGGACGGGGAACTGCTCGCTGTTCGGCAGGACGAGGTAGGGCAGGAAGAAGTTGTTCCAGTTGCCCACGAAGCTGAAGAACGCGACCAGTCCGACCACCGGCTTGGCGAGCGGGAGCGCGATGCGGGAGAAGAGCTGCCACTCCGTGCAGCCGTCGATCCGCGCGGCGGACAGCAGGTCCCTGGGGAGGCTGCTCCCGAAGTAGATGTAGACCAGATACACGCCGAACGGATAGAAGGAGAAAGGGAGTATCACCGACCAGATGGTGCCGATCAGATGGAAGCGGTTGAGCTCCAGGAAGATCGGCAGCACCAGGGTGGCCTGCGGCATGATCATGGTGACCAGGGTGATCACGAGGAGCGTCTTGCGTCCCCGGAAATTCGTCAGCGCCAGCGCGTAGCCGGCCGGAACGCTGACGGCCAGCGTCAGGATGAGCGAACCGCCCGAGTAGACGGCCGAGTTGCGCAGCCATCTCGTCATGGCGCCGTCCTGGAAGGCGAACAGGTGCCGCCAGGCCGTGCCGATCTGATGGAACGAACCGAAGGAGAGGGGGTTGTCCCGCACCACTTCGCCGGCGGTCTTCGACGGTGTCAGCAGCAGCCAGATCACCGGCAGCACGAAGAACAACAGCAGCAAGGCCAGGAGGAGTCCTACGACCAGGAAGGGCAGGGTCCTGGAAGGACGGATACGCCGCCTCACGGCCGTCAGGAAGACAGCGGTCTGTGTCATTTCTCATCCAACTTGAACAGGTTCGAGCGAGCGACCAGCAGCCCGGCGGCGAGGAGGCCCACGGCGAGGAGGACGACGGAGATGGCGGCGGCGCCGTTGAAGTCGCCCTGCTGGAAGGCGTAGACGTAGGCGAGCTGGTTCGGCGACCAGGTGGGGCTCACCCTGCCGAGGCTGGCGGTCTGGAGAAGCTGGGGCTCCACGAACAGCTGGGTGCCCGTCGCGAAAGCCATGATCGTCATGTAGACGATCCACTGCCGGATCATCGGGATCTGGATGTGCCAGGCGGTGCGCCACGGGCCCGCGCCATCCATGCGGGCCGCTTCCAGCACGTCGTCGGGGATGTTGTTCAAAGCCCCGTACATCACGACCATCCAGCCTCCGGCACCGGTCCAGAAGGCGATCAACATGAGGATCAGCGGCAGGTTGCCGGGCGCCAGGACAGCGGCGAACGTCTTCAACCCCATGGCGGTGAGCAGCCAGGACACCGGGCTGACATCGGGGTCCAGCATGAACAGCCAGACCAGAACGCTCGCCACTCCGGCGAGGGCGCCGGGAATGTAGTACAGGAAGCGGAAGAGCGCCGATGTGCCCGGACGCACGCGGCTGCGCAGCACCACGGCGGTCAGCACGACCAGGACGACGAGGGTCACCAGCCACATGACCAGATAGATCAGCATGTGGGTGAAGGCCGGGGCGAAGCGGTAGTCTTGGACGACCTTCACGAACTGGTTGAGCCCGGTGAACTGGCCCCGGTCATTGGTGAGCGCGAGGTAGAACGCGTACCCGGTGGGGAAGACGCCGAACGCGAGCAGCAGCAGCGCGTAGCCGGCGACGAAGAAGTAGCCCGCGCGACCGCGGCCCGTGCGCCGCGGCGTGGTGCCGCGGCGCACGGGGGAGACGGCGACAGGCTCGGTCTCCAGCAAGGTCACTGATCGACCACCTTGTAGCCCTGGCTCTTGGCCTCGCCCGCGATCTCCCGCTGCCAGGCCGGCAGCGTCTCGGTCAGGCTCTTTCCGGAGGTCAGAGCCGGGAGGACGACACTGGACCAGGCGGTGGAGTCCGAGAACCTGGTGTTCGACCAGCCGGTCCACACCTCGTTCGCGGCCTGCTCGAACGGCTCGCTCACATCATTGGCGAAGTAGTTCCTGTTGGCCGGGTTGGCCAGCCAGGCCTTCGCGGCCTGGGTGTAGGCCGGATAGGTGGGCGCGCCGGCCTGGTTCTCGTCGGAGGTGGTCAGCCAGGTGACCAGGTCCGTGGACGCCTTGAGGTTGGCGCTGTGCGAGGACACCATCCACACGCCGCCGCCGACGTTGCCCGTGGCGGTCGTGCTCTCTCCCTTCCATGCCAGAGGGGGCGCCGCGGCGATCTGCTTGGCCGGAGTCTTGAAGCCGGCCTTGAAGAGGTACTGGCCGTACCAAGAAGGGCCGTAGGCCATCAGGACCTTGCCGCCGCTGTTCTCGGCGAATCCCTGGCTGAAGAAGCCCTGTGTGGCGATGGCCTTGGCGCCGATCAGGTCGTCCAGCAGCTTCGCCATCCGGGTGCACTTCGGGTCCCGCAGGTCGGTGCGCAGGGTGTCGGGCTTCACCAGGCTGAACGCGGGGCACTGCCCCGACCAGAAGTACGACTCGTGGGAGTTGGTGTCACCGACCGAGCCGACCAGATAGCCCGGATGGTCCTTGGCGACCTTCTTGCCGAGGGCCTCGTAGTCCTCCCAGGTGGTGGGGACCTTGTAACCCCACTTGTCCATGAGGGACTTGTTGTACCAGAGGAGGACCTGCGCGATGTCGTTGCGCATGCAGTAGGTGTGGCCGTCGAATTCACAGGGCGTCAGCGAACCCTTGGCGAATTCGTCCAGGGTGCTCTGCGGTACGAGCTTCTCGTCCAGGGGCGCGGCGAACGGCCGCGCGTCGGGCTTGGTGGCCTCCGACGCCCAGGTCACGTCGGTCGGCGTGCCGAACACCACGTCCGGCCACCCGCTGCCGGTCCTGTCGAACAACTGCACCTTCGACTGGAGATACGTCGATCCGTCGGCTCCGCCGTCGTACGTGACGATCTTCATCTTCACGTCGGGGTGCGACTTCTGGTACGCCTGCACCGACGGCAGTCTGGTCGAGTCGGCCCACACCGTTATCCGCGAGCCCTCCTTCTGCGCGGCCGGCTTGAACGCCGACTGCCCGGAGGAGGAACGGGTGGTGGTGTCGGCGCTGGCGCAGCCTGCAAGGGCGGCCGTGGTGGCCAGGGACAGCGTGACTGCCGCGGTGCGGAGCAGCGAGTGACGCCGGCCGGTTCTCGGAGATCGGGAAGACTCCATTGTCTTTCCTTGCCTTTCTGTTCTTGCGCCGGTCAGCGCGGCTGCTCGACGAACGGCAGGAGTTCGTTGCCGTAGCCGAAGTCGAGAGGAAGGGCTATGCCAGGCCCCGCGGGGGCGTGCACCAGGCCCTGGTCGTCCACGTGGCGCTCACGGACAACGTTCACCGAGGTCACCAGGGACTCGTAGTAGGTGGTGTTGGAGATGGCCATGCACAGGTGGTGGTTGGGGATGTCCGAACCGTGCACCTCGGCCCGCAGCCGGAAGGCGTCCGCGAGATGCGCGGTGCGCATGGCGCCGGTGATACCGCCCCGGAGAGTGGTGCCGGCCCGGACACCGAAGGTGGCGGCACCGGCCCGGATGAAGTCCGCCGCGTTCATGTGCGCCCCGTCGGAGGTCTCGGCCACCAGAAGCGGTACGTCCACGGCCTCGGCGAGCCGCTGATAGGCCGAGATGCTGAATTCGCGGATCGGCTCCTCGTACCAGAGGTAGTCGGCCTCGGAGAGGGCCCGCCCCAGCCGGATCGCGTCGGGCAGGTCGAAGCCCGCCGACCCGTCGTACATGAGAGGGACGTCCGGACCGACGTGGTCGCGCAGGGCCAGGCACAGTTCCGCGTCACGGCGGGCGTCGCCCCAGGCGTGCAGTTTGATACCGCGATACCCCAGGGCCAGGCACTGGTCCGCCACGTCGAGGAACTCCGCGACGCTGGAGAACGTCGAGGTGGAGGCGTAGGCGGGGATGGCTTCCCGGAAGCCGCCGAGCAGACGCCAGACCGGCTCGCCGTGGTAGCGGCCGGCCAGGTCCCACAAGGCGATGTCGATGAGGCCCAGGGTGGGGAGCGGGAGTTCGTGGATACGGTCCAGCTCCCACACCCGGTGCCACAGCCATTCCCGCTGGAACGGGTCGGCTCCGACCAGTTCCGCACGAAAGACCCGGTCCACCAGGTCCCGCAGGGTGGAGTAGGCGCCCGGACGAGCGAATACCGACACTCCCTCGGCTCCCTCGTCCGTCCCGATGTGCAGGACCGCGCCGTCGCCCACCGGAGCGCTTCCGCTCAGCCCGTCGCGCCAGCGGAAGGGCGGACTGGCTGCCGGAACATCGATCCGGTGTACCTCGACATGGGTGATCTTCATCCTGGCTTTCGTTTTCTGTACGAGATGTGAAAGGTGTCGGCTCGCAAGCGGAGTGCTCAGAAGCCGCCGTACGCCTGGAGCCCGTAGGCGCTGCCGCCGTTCCCGCTGGAATCGGTGACGGTCAGGCGCAGGTAGCGTGCGGTGACGGGTTTGTCGGCGAAGGAGTGGACGGCTGACGACGAGGTGGCGTCGGAGGTGTGGTCCTCGAAGATGGACCAGGTCGTGCCGTCGGTGGAGTACTCCAGGCGGTACTTGTAGCCGCCGGCCTTCTCGAAGGTGGTCACCACGCTGGAGACCCCGGTGTCCTTGCCCAGGTCGACCCGGATCCAGGACGGGTCGGGCAGGCCCGCGCCCTGTGCCCAGCGGGTGGAGAGATCCCCGTCCACCGCCTTCTCGGGCGCGTAGTCCTTGGAGTACGACGACGAGGCGGTGACCTGCTTGTCCAGGGCCAGGTCGTGGTCGGCCGGCGTGGTGACGACAGCCGCCTTGCCGGGGTCGGAGGCGTTCAGCGCCTTGTCGCGTGCCACGACGGTGAAGGAGTACTCCGTGTCCGCGGTCAGGCCGGAAACCCGCAGTGTCGTGGCGTCGGTGACACCGATCCGCTTGCCGTCCCGGTAGACGACGTAACTGGTCACGCCGGTGTCATCGGTGGCCGCGGACCAGCTGACGTCCACCAGGCCGGGCAGCAGCGGCTTGACCGTGGGCTGTCCGGGTGCCGTAGGGGCCGTGTGGTCCGTGACGGTCCTGGGAGTGCCGTAGACCTGGAAGTCGTAGATGCTGCCGCCGTTCCAGCTGGATCCGGTGACGGTCAGCCGCACGAAACGGCCCGTGACCGGATCGTCCGTGTGGGCGTAGTCGGTCGCCGCCGTGGTGTTCGCGGCGGTGTGGTCCGCGAGTGTCTTCCAGTGGACCTCGTCGGGTGACACCTCGATGCGGTACTTGTACCCGCTGGCCTTCTCGAAGGTCGTGATCGCGCCGTTCACGTCGTACGGCGCACCGAGATCGACCTGGATCCAGGACGGATCGGGCAGGCCCAGGCCCTGGGCCCAGCGCGTGGACAGGTCTCCGTCCACCGCCTTTTCCGGGGTGTTGTTCTCCGAGTACGACGAGGCGGTGAGGGACTTCTTGAGGGCGAGGTCCGTGCCTGAGGGCATGGTGACGTGCAGTGTCGGGCCGGGACCTGACTCGTTGCCGGCGGCGTCACGGGCGGTGATCTGGAAGGCGTACGTCTTCCCGGCGGTCAGGCCCGGAAGGCGCACCGAGGTCTTCCCGGTGGCGCTGATCAGCTTGCCGTCCTGGTGGACGGAGTAGCCCGTGACCGAGGTGTCGTCGGTGGATGCGGCCCAGGTGAGGTCTGCCACCGTCGGGAAATCGGTGACCGCGCTCGGAGTGCCGGGCCTGCTCGGCGCCTGGTGGTCGGCGACGTCGGGGCCCGGGTCGAGGTGGCGGTAACTCGGCTGGAGGCCCGCGTTGTTGACCACGGAGGCCGGCAGTTGGCCGCAGGAACCCACAGTGGTGTTGCCGCTGATGGTGCTGCCCGTGCTGTTGGCCTGGGCGGAGTAGGCGGGCTGGGTGGTGAAGTTGCCTGTGGCGTCGATGTCCATGCCGTGGTTGAGGAACAGCCACTGGTATGCGACGTCGCACAGAGCGTTGCCGGTGTTCGTCCAGTACCGGCTGCCTTCGTCGTGGTAGATCGCGCCGTAGGCGGGCGACGGTATGCCGTGGATGTAGTTGCCGGACACCACGCCGCCGGGGTCGGTGCTGAGTGTGTAGACGGCACCGCCGTCGGCCTGCGACTTCATGATGTCGTAGATCTCGTTGTCCGTGACCTCGGTGTCGCGGCTGGTCGTGGGGGTGTCCCAGATCGGCACGCCCAGATTCCCCGGGGAGTAGTTGCTGTTGCCGCCCTTGTCGGTGAGGCCCCAGCCCCAGCCGACGGAGATGCCGGTGTAGGGCAGGTCGTAGACCTTGTTGTGGGTGATCACGGTGTGGTCGGTGTAGCCGGCCAGGATGCCGATGGAGCCGTTGTACTGGTCGGCGACCTTGGTGACCACGTTGTTGTCGACCCTGGTGTCCTTGGTGATGTCCCGGGAGTCGTCGGGATGAGCGTCGATCACCGCGACCCCGCCGATCTGGATGCCGGTGGCGGCGATCTGGCGGAAGACGTTGCCCGTGATGTCGGAGCCCTGGGTACCGGTGTTCAGGTTGAGCCCGACCGCGCCGAGATGGGTGAAGGTGTTGCCCTCGAAGCCGATGCCGTGGCCGTAGCTGACATTGACGGCGCCGGGCGTCTTCTGCCACTTCAGGCGGGTCGCGTCGAAGTCGGGGTCGTGGCCGACCATCCGGAAGCCGGCCTGGCCCTCGATGAGGCCCTCAAAGGAACTGGGCGCGAGCCAGGTGGAGTAGGAGAAGGTGACGCCTCGGAAGGACACGTTGCTGACCGGGTCGGTCCTGGTGCCGTCGAGGTCCACCAGGTCCTGCACGCGCGGCACGGTGACGGTCGCGGTGGACAGGTCCTGGCCGGCCTTGGGCATGTAGTAGATCTCGCCCTCGCCCTTGTCCAGGTACCACTCACCGGGCGTGTCCAGCAGTTCGCGGGCGTTCTCCAGCCAGGTCGGGTTCTGGATCTCCTGGCCCCGCTGGAGATGCGCGTTGTGCCAACACGGCTGCTGCATCGTCATCTTGTTGTCGGCGATCGACTGCGCGGGGCAGCGCATCAGCTTCCAGCCCCAGGAGCTGACGACCTCCAGGTCCGAGGGACGCTTGTAGGCGTTGAGGCCGGTGTCGGTGAAGGTGTAGCCGGTGGACGTCTTGCTGAAGCCGGAGGGGTTCTTGGCGCTGCGCGCCCGGGTCTCCAGCTCGCCGTCCACATACAGCTGGCGGGTGTCGATGTCGCCCACCTTGGCCTTGTAGACCCGTCCTGCTCCGCCGGCCGGAACCCAGCCGGTTATTCGCTCGCCTCCGCTGATCACCGGATGTGCGCCGGGGGCGGCCTCGTAGACGATCTTGTGTCCGTCGCGGCCGGAGTCCCGGGCGGTCAGGGCGAACGTACGGCTGAGCCGGTAGGTACCGGACATGAGCCGGACATGGATGTCGCCTTTGGCGTTCCGCCTGACGTCGCGCACGTGGTCCCGCGCGTGCTCGAGCGTCCTGAAAGGGTGTGCGGCGCTACCTGAGCCCACGTCCCGGCCGGCTGGAGAGACATAGACATCGATGTCCGGCGGTGGGGGAGCCGCCTGGGCCGGCACGGCAGTCAGCAGGGCTGCCACTGCGGCCACCGAGAAGGCGGCCGTGAAACTTCTTCGCAGCGGCGCGAAGACGCGCCTGCGCGCAGACGGATGAGACACACGTATCCAATCGCCTGAGGGGGGTGATACCTGGGAGTCCCGGTCGTCCACCGGGACTCCCAGGGCGATGGGCGGCTCGACCGCTGTGCTGCGGCACATGCGGGGTCGGCCGGTTCACGAGGCCGCCGCCTCCGCGGACGGCGGTGGAGCCCCGGAGCCGCCGCTCCTCGAAGGCTCCGGGGGCGCCTAAGGGGCCGTGTCGGCGTCGGGACTGAACAGCCGGTCGCGAATCTTCTTCTCGAACTGGCTCTGTGTGGTGCCGATGTGTTCCACCATCAGCCGCTCGGCGAGATCGGCCGCCCCCGCGGCGACCGCCTCCGCTATGGCCACATGCTGACCCGCGGCGACTTCCAGCGATCCGGGCACGTCACCGTGGAAGAGCAGCACGTCGGACTGGGATGCCAAGCGCCTCACACCGGCGACACTCGACCTCAGGAACACGTTGTGCGAGGCGGCGCCCACCGCGTCGTGGAAGGCCGCATCAGCCTTGGCGAAGGTGTCCACGTCGTTCATCGTGGCCGCTGCCAGGGAGCTCTCCGCGCTCTCCCGTATGGCCCGGACCTCGATCGGGGTGGCGAGGGAGGCGGCACGGCGTGCTGTCTCCGACTCGATCACCTTGCGGTAGTCCAGGAGCATGCGGACGTCTTCCATGCTGGTCGGCCGGAAGTGCGAGAGTTCGTCGTCCAGCAGCCCGCCGACCGAGGCGGCGACGAAGATACCGGCGCCCCGCCGCACATTGAGCCGGCCGATGGCGGCCAGGACCTTCACGGCCTCCCGGGTGACGTTGCGGGACGCTCCCAGGATCTGGGCCAGGCCCTGTTCGGTGGGGAGGCGGTCGCCGGGCCGCAGGTTCTCCTGGGCGATGTAGTCCAGCAGTTGCTCCGCGACCAGTTCATACCCCGGACGGTAGGGACGTGACGTCGCGTCATCTGCCTTGCCAGGAGCCTGTGTTGAGTCGCCCAAGGCGAACCTCCCTCTTGCGTCACGGATTAATCTGATTCATTGACGGTGGCCAATATGGCACTGCCGCTGCGAGTTGGGAAGAGAACGGACAGACCTCAGGCGGAAGCCCTGCGAAGACCTCATCAAAACGGACTGAACTACGCACTCCCGTCAGGATGTTGCGCAGAATGGATCCCATCCATAAGGTCCTGCCTGCCAGATGAAGCAGATCCTTCCTCATGCGGTACGCGATGCCGGGCGGCCCCTGCACGCGGCGGCCACCAGGACCCGCCGACGGCACGAGCCTCGCCCGAAGTCGCCCCCGGCCCCCGGGGACCGCCTGGAACACCGTGGCCAGTGGGACAAGCGCACCTCCGATGTTCGGGGTGCCGGACTGATCCGCTACTTGGCTGACCGATGAACGCTACCCGCACGAAGGAGACATCGTGGAAGTGGGAATCGGCGGCGGCCGCCGGCCTTGACTGAGACCTCACGTACGCCCGAGCCGTCCGCGGGCCGCACCTCACGCACCGGCCGCCGCGAGGAGGGCGCTCCCGCGCCGCGCTCCTCGCAGTGGGCGCGTGCGCCTTTCCCTCGCCAGTCCTTCTCGACGCTCAAGGACCGAAGCGTGCGTATCGATGCTCATCACCACCTGTGGGATCTGTCAGTTCGCGATCAGCCGTGGACCAGCGACGTGCCCGCGCTGCGCCGGACCTTCACCGCCGCTGAACTCAGGCCGGCTCTCGAACGGAACGCGATCGACGCCACCGTCGTCGTACAGACCATCGCCGTGCCGCAGGAGACACCGGAACTGCTGGCCCTGACGTGCACGGACCCGCAGGTGCGGGCGGTCGTGGGCTGGACCGACCTGACCGAACCCGGCATCGCCGACCGCCTCGCGGAACTGCGGGAGCAACCCGGCGGATCCGCGCTCGTCGGTATCCGGCACGGCATCCAGGACGAGACCGACCCGCAGTGGCCGGCGCGCCCCGAGGTCCGCCGCGGCATCACGTCGGTCGCGGCAGCGGGTCTCGTCTACGACCTTCTCGTCCGCCCCGACCAACTGCCCTCCGCGGTGCGGGCCGTGCGCGAGTTGCCCGACGTCCGGTTCGTGCTGGATCACGCCGGCAATCCCGTCGTGAGTCCGGACGGCCTCGTCTCCTGGACCGCGCTGCTGACGGATCTGGCCGAGTGCCCGAATGTGACGGTGAAGCTGTCCGGCCTGGTCACCCGGACCGGCGGGGACCCGGCCGCGGCTCTGCGCCCCTACGCGGACGTATTGTTCGAGACGATGGGACCGGACCGCCTCATGTACGGTTCGGACTGGCCGGTCTGCCTGCTCGCCGCCGAGTACGACGAAGTGGTGGCCGTCGCCGAATCGCTCACCGAGGAGCTCAGCGCCGACGAACGGGAAGCGGTCTTCGGGACAACGGCCGCGCGCTGGTACGGAATCCCCTCGTGAAGGCCCGCCCGCTCGGTCGTACGAGCGTCCGTGTCAGCACGCTGGGGTTCGGCGCCGCCCCCCTCGGCAATCTCTACGGCCCGATCGACGACTGCCAGGCACAGGCCACCCTCAAGGCCGCCTGGGACGTGGGAGTGCGCTACTACGACACCGCCCCGCACTACGGCCTCGGACTGTCCGAACGGCGGCTCGGCGATGCCCTCGCCCACCGTCCACGGTCGGAGTTCACCATCTCCACCAAGGTCGGCCGACTGCTGGAACCCCACCCGGCACCCACCGGATCCGACCTGACGGCAGGAGGCTTCGCCGTACCCGACACGCTGGTCCGCCGCCCCGACTACTCACGGGACGGTGTACTGCGAAGTCTGGAAGGCAGCCTGAATCGCCTGCGCCTGGACCATGTGGACATCGTCTACGTCCATGATCCCGACGATCATCTGGACGCCGCCCTCGACCATGCCCTGCCCGCGTTGACGGCTCTGCGCGACCAAGGTGTCATCGGTGCCGTCGGTGTCGGCATGAACGCGGTCGCCCCGCTGCTGCGCGTCGTCGCGGAGGCGGAGGCCGACGCAGTGATGGTGGCCGGGCGGTGGACCCTTCTCGACCGCACCGCTCGCCCCTTGCTGGACGCGTGCGCCGAACGTGGGGTCGCGGTGGTGGCCGCCGCCCCGTTCAACTCCGGTCTGCTCAGCCGTCCTCACCCCGCGAATGACGCCACCTTCGACTACGGCCCCGCCTCGGAATCGGCACTGCGTCGTGCTCGGCTCCTTGCCGGGGTGTCCGGTCGACACGGCACCGCACTTCCCCACGCCGCCCTGCGGTTTCCGCTGCGCGACCCCAGCGTGGCCTGCGTGGTCGCAGGTTTCCGTACCTCTGAGGAGGTCGTCTCCGCTGCCCGCTGGGCCACCACCGATCTGACCGGGGAAGCATGGCTGGACCTCGACACGGCAGCCACATGGGCGGCAGAGATCCCGCCCTCGTAAAAGAAGAGGTGCCTGTCGCTCGGCTTCCCGGACGACCTCCATCGGGAAGTCGTCTCTGGTGCGCTCGGCCCGGCGGCCTCAGAATTGGGCGGGTGGACGCAGGGGTGGCGGCAATCCTGGGCTCGGCGGTCGGCGTCGCGGGGACAACGGTCGCGGCGGTTGTGGCAGCGTGGTCGACTCGCTGGCAGGTGCGATCACAGGCTTACTTGGAGCACCACCGATGGCGCCGAGAAGTTCGCCAGGCCGCGTACAGCGCACTGATCACCGAGGCGGTGGCGGCCGAGGAAGGCTTGCGGGGGGCTTGGACAGCGCTGAGTGGCGCAGGTCCCGTGCACCTCGAAGAGGCGATGGAGCGCATCAGGGCGGCCGAGAATCTGGTGAGCGCGGCTCGCCGCGCCGCGTCCACTGTGGCGGTGGAGGGGTCCACGGCGGTTGTCGAGTCCGCGGACGCTCTGACGACGGCTCTCGGCATTGCCTTGTCCGATCTCTTCTCCTGGCACGCCGACAGCCTGCGAGGAGCTGGGACCGACACATGGAGAGACAGGCACGCTGCACACGTGCTCGAAGCCAGGGCGCGGTTGAAAGACTTCACCGGTTCCGCCCGCGCGGCTCTGGACGATGAGCCCTGTTCGGCGGGCTGACATGCTGTCACGGATTCTCATCGCGCACTGCCTGCTTCAGGGCGGACGTTATCGGGCGGATCGTGGTCCAGTAACCGGTCTCGTCCTTGAAAGTCAGCCCCCTGTCCTCCTCCATCGGCCGGGCACCGTATGCCTCGTACACCGTCTCACCATCCAAAGATACGGCGAAGTCGAGGTCCTCTACCCGGCCGAATTCGTAGCGGGCCGTTTCGTAATTGAATACTCGGGCTCGGCCGACGGCCAGCCGCGCGAGAAGGAGGGCCCGCACGGGGTGCCCGGTCCGCGCTTCGTCCGCGACGAATTCACAGCGGAAGGCCAGCAGGGAATCGGGCTCCAGCCACTCTTTTTGATAGGTGGCCGCGGAAAAGAACGTCAGACGCCGTCTCGGTGCCCGGAGTTCGACCGAGACCTGCACCTGGCGCTTTTCCGGGCTGCGGAAGCGGATCTTGCCCTGGCTCAGAAACGGCTTGGTCAGGTCCAGTTGCCGGCGACCAGCACCAGGGCCACCAACAGCAGGATCAAGGCGGTCAGCACTGTGGGAACCATTGCCGCCCGCCACCGTGCTTTTGGGGCACTGGCGACGACCTCCGAAGGCAGCTTCGGAAGCGCCTCGGCCGGCATCGCGGGGTCGCCGACCATGCCGCCCTCAATGAGTACGGCCAGCAGCCCTGGCTTCTGAGGCAGTGTGGTGATGTCTTCGGCGGACGAGACCAGGTTGAGCAGGTGCGCCTGCCCGTCCTCCCCGGACAGCAGCGAGGACAGTCGGGCCAGGAAGGCCGCGTCGGCGCCCGGTGCTGTCCGTCCGGCGATCCAGCGCTCCGTGAGCAGGACGGGAGAAGGGGCGCCGCTGTCCTGCGCGGACGGGACGGACGGGGCGGGGTTCAGGGATGGGGCGGGGCTCAGGGATGCCAGCGCGGTGGCGAGCCGGGCGGTGAGCTCCGCGCGCTCGGTGGTGAGCTCCGAGTGGCGGGCGGCCAGCAGCCGATCCACCTCCGCGCTGGAACACAGACCGTCCAGGAGCTCGGACAGCACCCCGCGGCCCTCCGGGTGACGGGCGATGTCGTCCAGCCAACGTGACGCGAGCGCCAACACCGTGGGCCGGTCCTGCCGGGGCCCCACCGTTCCGGCCGGAGAAGGAGAGCCGTCGAGGACCAGGGTGTAGTAGACAAGGGTGCCCACGGAGTCGGTTCGGGTGGAGGGCACCCCGCTGATCAGTACCCGCCAGCGGCCCTTCGACGTGACGGCGAGCAAGCAGGGACGCTCGGTGGCGGTGAGCTCCGAGTATGTGTCCCACCAGCGGCTTCCTGGTGCGGCGCCGAGGAAGCCGTAGTCCAGTTTGCGCGGCACACCCCGGGTACGAAGATAAACGTGCACGGTAGTCCCTTCGGCGGTCAGCTCAGGTGGTGCAGACGGGGCCCGCTCTCCCGCCCGGCCAGGGCGGTGAGCACGTCGAAGAGCGACTGAGTGGTCCGCTGCGACATGGCGAACAGCCTCTCGTCGGTGGCGGCTGTGTGCCTGCGACGGTTGCGTTCGCCGTTGAAGTTCAGCCACAGGTCGCGGAAGAAGCCCTCCCTCAACTCCGCGTGGTTTCGGGAATTCAGGGCCGCCGTCTGCTTCGCGGCTGTCGTCCGCTCGCTCTGCGCCCGCGCGGTGTCGACCAGTTGCCGGCAGAGCAGGGTGAGGAGGTCGTCCAGTCCCTTCCGGACGATCTGGCCGGGTGGCCGGACCCGGTACTTGGGCACGAGCATCTCGCCGCCGGGAGATCCCTGGGCATGGATCCAGCGGGCCGAGACGAGCTCTACACAGCCGAAGGTATCGATCGGGAGGTAGCGGACCGCCGCGTGCGGGGCCGCGTCCCGGACCGTCTTGAGTACATCGCTGAACTGGTCGACCACCTTGCCCCGCAACGTACCCGCGTGATCCTGGAGACTGCCGCTGTCCGACAGGTACGTCTCGCACTTGACCGGGCAGAACACGATCATCGCGGGCTCACCGGACAGCTCCCGCCGGTTCTTCGCCCATCTGAGTACGGCCTGGTTGATCTGGAATACGGAGAGGTGAGAGGCGAGCAGATGCGCGTGGTCGTCACCGGAGTCCATGAGCAGCACCGAATCGATCGGGAGGATGAGCACGGAGCTGTCGGCGAGGAACGCCTCGCATTCGTTCCATTTCTGCTCGTCCTCGGTGCCTTCGCCGGCTCCTTCCAGCCACGCACCCGGGTAGTCGAGGATGTCGAACCGGATCTGCAGGTCTTGCCCCCGTGCTTCCAGCAGCAGCCGGAACCAGGAAGGATCGCTGGTACTGGGCACGAGGCCCGGCTCGAACATCCGGGCCTTGAGCGCTCCGGAGACCAGGTTGTAGGTGGCGGCCAGCCGGTTCTTGGTGGGCCGGTCCGCGGTGAGCAGGTGTACCGAGGAGTCCTGTGCCAGCTGCTGTTGGCCCTCGGTGAGCAGGCCGGCGATCAGCGTGCTCTTGCCCACGCGGCTGGGGGCCAGCAAGCCGATCTTGTACTCGAAGACCGAGTGTTCGTCCGTCACGGCTGCTCCTCATCGAGTACGTCGGAGATGTCCTGTACAACGCGGAGGACGCGGGCGAAGCGGCTGTTGGCCTCGTCGATCCCCTTGAACTCCGCCGGCCACAGGTCGTTGCGGTACGAACGGACGAACCGCCGGAATTCCATGACCGACGTGCCGGACCGGATCAGGGTGTCCTCGAACTGCTCCACCAGCGCGTGGATGACAGCCGCAGGCACCGCGGCTTCCTGGGACAGCGACTGCTTGATCCGGAACGCCGCCTGCTCGGCAAGGCTGTTGAACAGCTCGTGGAGATGCTCGGCCCCCTCTGCGGTCAGGGGAACCGCCACCTGCTGCATCTGCTCGCCCGTGTTCGGGTGAGTGACCTGGAGGTTCAGCGGGGCGAGCTCGGGGCGTACCCGGGGGTAGAGCAGGGTGCGGTACTCCAGCCGTACGTCCAGCAGACTGTCGACCGCGGAGGCAAGACCCGGGCACGGCTGGGAGGAACGGGCGAACAGTTCGGCCAGCTCGGCGAGGACATCGCGTCCGGGGTGGGCGGAGGGTGTGGCAGTGGCGTCGTCGGAGCTGGAGACACTGTCCGCCTGCCTGCTGTCATTACGCTGGAAAAGCGCTCCGCACTCGGCGGCGAGCATCGCGGCAGTACGGTTCCAGGCGGCGTTGAGGCGTGCCGTGAAGAAGTCGTCCAGGGCCGCGAAGCGGCGGCTGATCTCGACCCGGACCCTGCTGAATTCCGGCCCCGCGAACGCCGCCGAGTGGCCTTCGGTGATCATGCAGGTCAGCGCCTCCTCCCGCCAGGCGTCCGTGCCCTTGCCGAAGCCGTCCTGGATCCACTCGAGTACGCCCTCGTATGCCTTCTCAAGCGCTTCGCCGAAGCCCGGACCTACCATCGAGCCGTGCGCCTCCGCGGCCAGTTCGGCGACCAGCCCGCGCAACCGCCTGGCGACAGCGCTGCGCAACTGCGCGGCCTTGGCGTCGTTGACTTCCTCCGGAACTCCAGCCCGCTGTGCCACCTGGTCCAGCGCCAGACGCAGATCGGTGAGCTGCAGGCGGACACGGTCCCGTACGGATGAGGCCTGGGTGCGGATGCCGGCGAGCACCTCGGCGTCCATGACGGGCAGCCCCTCCGCCATCCGTTTCAACAGGGGACCGAGCACCTCCCGGCCGACCCGCTCCGGGTCGCGTACGTCGGTCTCGAAGACGGTGAAGAAGCGGTCCGGTTCGCCCCCGTTGACATTGCGCAGCAGATCGCCGCGGAGGTTCTCCGCGAGGTGGGGCTTGTCCGGATCGGCGTTGTGCACCAAGTAGGTGAATTCCCCGGTGCTGCGCACGAATCCCCGTACCTCCTCGAGAAGGCCGAGTCCGGCGGTGTCCGTCTCGTCGAAGTACGAGGAGGTGTCGGAGGAACGCTTGACCACCAGCACCGCGTCGACCTCGTTGCGCAGACCCGCGACATGCCGCCGGTCGGCGTCCGCGACCACCTCCCCGAGGCCCGGCAGGTCCACGATGCCGATCCTGGCCACATGCTCATGCGGGAAGGCGCACTCGATGCGGGCCTCGCGCACCGCCGCATAGGCACGTCCCACCCGCTCGCCCGCCTTGGTGATCTCCTCATGGGTCGGGTACGCCACGAACGGCCGCACCTCCTCCAGCGGCACCGTTCTGACACCGCCGGTCAGTAGCGGCTCGTACGACGTCAGGGCACTCTGCAGTTCACGCAGCCGGGTCAGCAGCACCCTGTCCCGGGTGTCCGGCAGGACTTCCGGATAGACCCAGCGGCCGAATTCGGCGACCGTACGCGGCACGGGGGAGAGATCGAGCGCCGCGTGCAGCGGGGAGATCACCGTCGCGAGGAAGCTCTCCGGGCTGTGCATCTCCAACTCGGCCCGCCGCACCGCAGGTGAGTGGAAGATCCGGCTGCGGACCGCGGTGACCGGGATGCCGTGACCGGTCGGAATCTGGTTGTCGTCGAGGCCTGAGATCGACTGCAGCAGGGTGCTCTTGCCCATGCGCGCCGCGCCGCTCACACCGATGTTGACCGTTGCCCGGGTGAAGCGGGAGGCGATCACTCTGAATGAGTCCGCTGCTTGCGCTACGGACAGCTGGGTCTCCGTCAGCTGAGGAAGGGTCAGGGCCGCCACCAGTTCGGCGTCCATGGTGGTGTGCGCCCGCAGATCGGCGAGTGCGTCCGCCAACTCGGCGAGGCGCTCGCCCAGCGTGTGCCAGCGCGCACTTTCGCGTTCCACCTCGGGTAACTGCCGCAGCCGGGCTTGCAGCAGGGCGTCGATTGCTGTCGATATCTCCGACATGTGTCCCCCAGTAGCGCAATGGCACCCTTCACCCCACTGCATACGAGTTAGGTGCGTCACTCCCCATCTGGTAGGCACCGTACCGGTGTGGACGTGCCCCTGCCCGGAGTTCGGTGATTACCGCACGAAGCGGAACAACCCAGGTCCAGACTTCGCGTCCAGCGCTCTGGACATGGTCGGCGCAGCACATCCAGGTGCATCAGCCAAGCGTCGCGTGCACCCCACGCGTCGGCGTTCCGCCGCACGGCCGCGGCGCGTCACGCGCCGCGGCGGGCCCCTGGTGGGGGCCCGCCGCGGTGGGACGGGTAGGTGGGACGGGTAGGTGGGGCGGGTAGGTGGGGCGGGTAGGTGGGGCGGATCGTTACGACCGGAGTACCAACTGACCGTCCGCGTACGGAAGGACCTTGGCGCGCGGCAGGTGTACGAGGACCGCCTCGCCGAGGGGAACTCCCTCCTCCCGCGGAGTCTTGGCCCTGACGAGTTGCCCGGCGACCTCGACCTCGAGCACGCGCTGCGCGCCGTGGTCGCTGACGCTCCGCAGCCGGCCGGGGAAGGTGTTGGGGCCGGGGTCGGTGACGACCTTGACGTGTTCGGGCCGGACGCCGACCTGGACGTCGGTCGTGCCCTGGGGGATGTCCCAGGCAACGGACAGCGTCCGGCCGCCCAGTGCGAAGGGCCTCTCGTTCCGGTCCACGGTCAGGAAGTTCATCGCCGGTGAGCCGATGAAGTAGCCGACGTAGGTGGAGGAGGGCGCCTCGAAGAGCTGCTCGGGGGTGCCTTGCTGTACGGCGCGGCCGTCCTTCATGACGAGCACTTCCTGCGCGAAGCTCATCGCCTCGTACTGGTCGTGCGTCACGTAGATCACCGTGGGCCGGAACTGCTCGGTGATCTCTCGGATCTTGCGCCGCAGCGAGTGCTTCAGCTGCGGGTCGATCACGGTGAGCGGCTCGTCCATCAGGACGGCCGCCACGTCGTCACGGACCAGGCCGCGGCCGAGTGAGATCAGCTGTTTGTCGTCGGCGGTGAGCCCGCGAGCGGGCTGCCTCAGCCGGTCGTGCAGGTCCAGGGCCTCGGCGACCTGCCGGACCTTGGCGTCGATCCTCGCCTTGTCCCAGCGCCGGCATTCCAGCGGGAAGGCGAGGTTCTCGTAGACCGTCATCGACTTGTAGATGACGGGGAACTGGAAGACCTGGGCGATGTTGCGCGCCTTCGTGGGCAGGGCGGTGACGTCGACGCCGTCGAACAGCACCTGTCCCCGGGATGGTCTGACCAGGCCGGACAGGATGTTCAGCAGCGTCGTCTTGCCGCAGCCCGAGGGTCCGACCAGCGCATAGGTCTTGCCGGACTCGAAGGTCAGCCTCAGCGGTTTGAGAGCCCACTGCTCCTCCTCGGCACCCGGCGCGTACGCGTGCCCGACGTCGACGATGTCCAACTGCGCCATGTCAGCGCCCTTCCACTGAAGCGAGATCGTATGAAGGTGTTCGCACGAGCGTCCCCTGCTCGTCGAAGGCGAACAGCCGGTCGGGACGGAGCCGAAGTCTGACCAGGTCGCCGAGGGCGACGTCGTGGATGCCCTCGATCTGTACGACGAAGGGGGTCTCGCCGACGACCACATGGACGAAGGTCTCGGAGCCGGAGATCTCGACGAAGGTGACCTCGCCCTCGACCCCGCTGGAAGCCAGGCCGACGTCGGTGGCGCGCAGTCCGAACTGGTACGTACCGTCGGGCAGGTCGGCCAGGTGCGCGGAGATGTGCGTGGCCTGGAAGCCGGCCACCGTGACCTGACCGCCCTCGATCCGGCCCGCGAAGATGTTCATGGGCGGGTCGTTGATGATGGACGCCACCGTGGTGGTCGCCGGGCGTTCGAAGACCTCCTGCGGGGTGCCGGTCTGGAGGATCCGCCCCTCGTGCATGACCAGGACCACGTCCCCGAGCATCATCGCCTCGGCGGGTTCGGTGGTCGTGTAGATGACGATCGTGTCGCCCTGGTCCGAGAAGAGGGCCTTGAACTCGTCGCGGAGTTGTTCGCGCAACTTGTAGTCCAGGTTCGCCAGTGGCTCGTCGAGCAGGAGGATGCCGGTATCGCGGGCCAGGGCGCGAGCCATCGCGACGCGCTGCTGCTGGCCGCCGGAGAGCTGGGAGGGCTTGCGCTTCTCGAAGTCCGCGAGTCCCACGCTCGCCAGGCTCTGCCGGGCCCGTCGCCGGATCACGTCCCGTGACAGCCCGGCCCGCTTCAGCGGGAAGGCCACGTTGTCGAACACGTTGAGATGCGGGTAGTTGATGAACTGCTGGTAGACCATGGCGGTGTCGCGCCGCCACACCGGCGTCTTGAGGAAGTCGGCTCCCGCCCGGGTCAGCGAGCCGGAGTCCACTTTCTGCAGGCCGGCCAGGGCCCGCAGCAGCGTCGTCTTCCCGGCCATCGTCCGGCCGATGACGGTGTGGAGCCGGCCCGGCCGGAAGGTGGCGGTCACGTTCTTGAGGTGGTCGACGCCGTCGACGGTCAGGCACAGATCAGTGGCATGCAGGTTCATCGGACGGCTCCCGACAGGTTGCCCTTGGACAGCAGACGCTCCACCCAGAGGGCGAGCAGGATCAGCGGTGCCACGCCGAAGAGCGCGGCGGCGGACAGCGTCCACCACGGTGGAATGGAGGAGTTGAGGGCGACGACCGCCTGGGGCAGCGTCTGGACCTCGGTGAAGGTCAGCCGGAAGGCGAAGAAGAAGTCGTTCCAGCCGAACACGGCGCAGAACATCGCCGCCACGGTCAGCCCGGGCAGGGAGTTCGGCAGGATCGCCCGCACGAAGGTCTGGAACGGGGGGCAGCCGTCCAGCATCGCCATCTCGTCGATCTCCCGGGGGATGCCGTTGAAGAAGTCCACCATCACCCACACCGCGATCGGCAGCAGCAGCGCGACCGTCACGATGACCAGGCCCGGGATGCTGTCCAGGAGGCCGCCCCACTGAAGGAGGTAGAAGAAGGGGATCACCAGGACGACGGGCGGCATGATCCGTTGGGAGACGAAGAAGAAGACGATGTCGCTGTTCTTGATGAAACCCAGCTTGAACCGGTACCGGGACAGCGCGTAGGCGGCCAGGGACCCCAGGGCCAGGCTGATGGCGGACGCGGCGATGGTGATGACGGCGCTGTTGACGAAGGGCTGGACCACATCGATACCGCCGGCCCCGCCGAAGATGTTGTGCCAGCCGGTCAGGGTGGGCTTGTACTGCACCCAGGGGATGTAGGTGGGACCGCCCTGGACGGCGTTGGCGTTCTTGAAGCTGGTCGTCATGGCCCAGAGGAACGGTCCCGCGACGAAGCAGGCCCACAGCGCGATCACGGTGTACTTGAACACGGGATAAAGGCGCGACCTCATGAGTCCCCCTTCAGCTTGAAGGCCCTGGTGAGCAGGGCGGCGACGACCGTGAGCGTGACGATCATCAGGACGAGGTAGGTCAGGGACATCGCCCCGCCGTAGCCGGTCTGCTGATCGCGGAGCCCCTGGATGTAGAGGTAGTAACCCGGGGTCTCCGTGGAGGATCCCGGCCCGCCGGACGTCAGTACGTAGACGCTGTCGGAGAGCTTGGACGCCTCGATCAGCCGGATGACGATCGCCGCGACCGAGACCGGTGCCATCAGCGGGAAGGTCACCTTCCAGAAGGTGCGCCAGGTGCCGGCGCCGTCGATCGCGGCGGCCATGAACGGTTCCTTGGGAAGGCTGAGCAGACCGGCCAGCAGCAACAGGAACATGAAGGGGGTCCACTGCCAGACCTCGACGGTCATCAGCGCGACCAGCGCCGGACCCGACTCGGTGAGCCAGGGAATGTTCGTCAGGCCCAGCATCCCCAGCAGATCGTTCGCCGGCCCCAGTGACTCATGGAAGATCGTCTGCCAGATGGCGGCCATCACCACGGGCGTGGTCATCATGGGGACGAGAAAGAGCACCCGCCAGAATCTGCGGCCGCGCGCCTCGCGCCAGACCAGCAGGGCCATACCGAATCCGATGACGTACTGGATCAGGACCGTGCCGCCCGCCAGCAGGATCAGCCGGGTGATGGAGGCCCAGAAACGGCTGTCGTGCAGCATCGCGGTGTAGTTGGCGCCTCCGATGAAGTCCATCTGAGGGTTGCTGACGTTCCAGCCGGAGAAGCTGACCCGGATGGTGAACAGAAGCGGGAAAATGATGATCAGAAAGAGTGTGAGCAGTCCCGGCAGCAGGAACATGCTCTTGTGCCGGCGCAGGCCGTCCATGGTTCTCCTTGCGGAAGGGGGCGGGCGCCCCCGGGTGGCCGGCCGGTCCGGTCCGGCCACCCGGGGCGTCCTGCGGTCGGATCAGGAGTTGTCCTCGAGCGCGACCACGTTGCGATAGGCGCTCTGGACCTTGTCCTTGCCGATCTGACCGGTGATCTTGGACCATTCCCCGGCCACGCCGTCCAGCGCGTCCTGCGGGGAGTCCTGGCCCGCCAGCGCCGCGGCGACGCCGTTGGCCAGCGCGGACATGTACTGGTTGACACCGGGAACGCGCAGGTCGAAGACGCGGTTGCGGCTCTCCTCCATACCGGAGAGCGTCTTCACGTACGACTTGGCGACCTTCGGGTCCCAGCCCAGCCTCTCCCAGAAGCTCGGGTCGAAGTGGGAGTAGCGGTAGGGGTTGACGCCGAACCGGCCGATGGTCAGGTCGAGGGCGGTGTTGGCCTCGTTGCTGAAGAAGCACAGGTAGTCGAACGCCATCTGCTGGTGGCGTGAGGCCTTGGCCACCGCCGAAGTCCAGCCCCAGGTGAAGTAGGGAGCCTGGTTCGCCTTCGTGTCCCACGACTTGGTGGTGCGGTTGTAGACCTCGCTGGACCCGGGCAGTGGCGCCGCCTGCACCTTGTTACGGATCCTGCTGTCGGGCTGCTGGGCCTGGATGAAGGCGTCGTCCCACGAGTACGACATCAGCGTCTGGCCGCCGCCGAAGGAGAAGATCTCGTCTCCCAGGCCGAAGTTGGCGCCACCGGGTGCCCAGGTCGACTTGGCCTTCACCATGTCGTCCAGGGCGCGGACGAAGCCGGGCGTGTTGATCAGCGGCTTCATGGTCTCGAGGTCGAAGAAGACACCGCCCTTGACGTCCGGGTTCTTCACATACGGCGCCGCCCGGCTGATGAAGGCGGAGAACGTCAGATCGTCGCGCTTGGTCACCTCGGCGCTGCCGTAGTTGCGCTTGCCGTCGCCGTCGAAGTCCTTGCCGCTGAAGAACTTGGCGACGTCCTGGTATTCGTCCCAGGTCTTCGGAACTCTCAGCTCTTTGCCCGTGGCCGCCTTGTAGGCCGCCTGCTGCTTGGGGTCGTTCAGCACGTCGGTGCGGACCTTGAGGTAGTGCCGGTCCCCGTCCATGGGGTACTGCACGACCTTCCTGTTCCAAGTCGCCACGTCCATATAGGTACCCGTGACGTCCTTCATGCCGGGAGTGTTCAGATACTTCTTCGGCACCGGCGCGAGGTACGGGGCCAGGTCGCCTATCCACAGCGAGGGGTAGAACATCACGTCGTAGGCGGGCTGGCCCGCCTGAAGGGGCGTGAGGATCTTCTGGTGCAGCTCACCGAAGGGGACGTTGACCACCTCGACCTTCGCCCCGGTGATCTCCTCGAACTGCTTGGCGTGCAGCTGAGTCGGCTCGCCGATTACCGGCACGGCATGGCTGATGATCTTCAGCGTCTGCCCGGAGTAGTCCTTCCGGCTGATCGCCTCATAGCTGCACGGCCCCGGGACGTCCTCCACCTTGGTGTCCGGGTAGTCCTTGCCGTACTTCTCGTAGCTGATCTGCGAGCCGAGCTTGAAGAGCGGGGCCTTGTCCTTCGGCCCTTCCTGTGCCTGGTCCGGGGCGGTGCACGCGGTGGCGGTCAGCGCCGCGACGGCCGCGACGGCGGCGAACCGCTTGTAGGGTCTCGTACGCATGGAAGTGCTCCTTGGACGTGTCAGGGGATCAAGATCGCTCGGCCGCGTACGGCCCCGGTGTCCAGGTCGTCGAGGGCCTGCCGGAAGGAGGCGAGGGGGTAGCGCTGGGTGTGCAGGGTGACCTTGCCCTGGGCCGCCAGGACCATCAGCTCGGAGAGGTCGTTGTAGGACCCGACGAGGTTGCCGATGAAGTTGATCTCCGTGGAGATGACGTCGATCGTCGGCACGTTCAGACGGCCGCCGTAACCGATGACGTGGTAATTGCCGTTGCGGCGCAGGCAGGCCACTCCCGTCTCGACGGCGCCCCCTTCGCCGACGAAGTCCAGGACGGCCTCCGCCCCGTGCCCCGCGGTGAGGTCCCGTACGCGTTCGGCCTCGCTTCCGTCCGCGACGAGCGTGTGGTCGGCGCCCAGTTCCTTGGCCAGCGCGAGGGCCTCCGGGCTGCGGTCGATGACGATCATCTCGACCGGCGACAGGGCCCGCAGCACCTGAATCCCGATGTGCCCGAGTCCGCCGGCGCCGATGACCACGGCCTTGTCACCGGGCCGCAGCACCCGCGCCGCCTTGGCGACGGCGTGGTACGCCGTGAGCCCGGCGTCGGCCAGGGCCGCCACCGAGGCCGGCTCCAGGGACGGGGCGAGGGGCACGATGGAGCGGGCGTTGGTCTTCAGGTACTCGGCGTAGCCCCCGGCGGTGTCGATGCCGGGGAATGCCGAGTTCATGCAGTGCACGTCGTCGCCGGCCCGGCAGGCGCGGCACAGACCGCAGGTCACCAGCGGGTGCAGGATGACCGGGTCACCGACCTTGACGTGGGTCACGGCCTGCCCGACCTCGGCGACCCAGCCGGCGTTCTCATGACCGATCGTGTACGGAAGGGCGACCCCGCTCTTGTCCTTCCACTGTCCTTCGAGGATGTGCAGATCGGTCCGGCAGACTCCGGCGCCCCCGATCTTCACGATCACATCCAGCGGGCCGGTGATCTGCGGGTCCGGTACGTCCACGAGCGCGGGCGGCTCGTCGTACTCGATGACCTGCACGGCTTTCATAGCGGCTCCCTGCGAGTCGGCGGGTGGGTGGTGCGCCGATTACACAGGCCGCCGATCGCAGGGCGATGTCTCAGAATCCGTCCGCGAATGTCTCAATGTGATACACGCCGTAGGCGCCACGCCATCGAGCTGGTCCAATCACTGAACCGAGGGATTGTGACGCGCGCAGTACGGGAGTGTTAATGCCCCGCCAACAACCCGGAAGCTCACTGAGAGCAGCCAGAGAGCTCTACCTGGAAGTCACCAAGGATCCAAGCGCCCGGCCGCTCGTGGTGGCCTCATGGCATCGCTCGATGGAATACCAGGTGAAGTCGGGCAGCCTCGAGGCTCCGTACCTGGACAACCCCAATCTGGACAGCCCCCTCGCAAGGGCCGCGCTGCCGATCCAGGACAGGCTGCACGAGCAGCTCGCCGACGACCCGGTCTCCACGATGATCACGGACCGTAACGGTGTGGTCCTGTCCCGGAAGGTCTCGCACGAGGGCCTGACGACGAACCTCAACCGCGTGCACCTGGCCCCCGGCCATGTGTTCGCCGAGCGCTACGTGGGCACCAACGGCATCGGGACCGCGCTGGCCAGCGGCCGCCCGGTGATGATCGCCGGAATGGAGCACTACGTCGAGGCGCTGCGGGACTTCCACTGCGCGGCCGTACCGATCCTGCATCCCACCCGGCGCACCCTGCTGGGAGCCTTCAACCTCACCACCATCCGCCAGGGCTCCGGCGGCATGCTGATGGCCTTCGCCCGCTCGGTCGCGGCCCAGATCGAGGCCGAGATCGCGGCGATCACCTCGCGGCGCGAGCGGGCTCTGTTCCAGGACTACATGGAGGCGTGCTCCTCGACGCGCCCGGGACCCGTGCTGGCCCTCAACCGCGATGTCGTCATGATGAACGAGCCGCTCAGTGCCGCCGTGACCGGGCCGGATCACTATGCGCTGCTCGATCACGCCCGTGAGATCGCCGACCATCCCCGGCTCGAGGGGACCCGCAGCATCGCCCTGCCCTCGGGACGGGTCGCCGAACTCAGGGTCAGTCGCTGTCGGCGCGAGGACAGTGACGCGGGCGCCGTCTTCCGAGTCCGGCTGATCGGACGGCTCCAGCCCACATCTGCGGGTTCCGCCTCGCCCGCCCGCTCCAGCCTGGGACTGGTGGGCTCGTCCCCGCACTGGCTGCGCGCGGTCGCCGACAGCGAAGCAGCGTTCGTCGCCGGGACCTGGCTTCATCTCCTGGGCGAAGCCGGCGTCGGCAAGAGGACGCTGGTCGCGGCCCTGCACCGGGCCCACGGCGCCGGACGCCGGCTGGAGATGACACAAGCGCCGCCGTCGGATTCACCGGCCGTCACCGAGCGCTGGCTGCACGACATCGGAGAGCTGCTTGTCGTGCCGTCCACCGTGCTCGTCCTGAGCGACGTCCACCTGTTGGGCGACCAGCTGCGGCAGCGGCTGGCGGACCTGCTGGTGCGGCTGGACGGCAGCGCGAGTGGGCAGCTGGTCATGATCTGCCAGCCGTCGATGGTCGGTGCCGACGACCACCTCGACCAGCTCTGTGGCGCCTCGGTGGAGGTGCCTCCCCTGCGTCATCGGTATGGGGACATCGAGCACCTGGCGCGGTTGTTCCTGCGCAAGTACCGGCCGAGCGGCGAGAACACGTTCTCCCCGGATGCGCTGGCCCTGCTTCAGCGATGCCCCTGGCCGGAGAACGTCCGGCAGCTCGAGACGGTGATCCGCGGCCTGGCGCGACGGCCTTCCGGCCGGATGATCCACGTGGAGGACCTGCCGCCGGAATGCCGGGTGTCCTCGCACAAGGTCCTGACCACCATCGAGGCGCTGGAACGCGACGCCATTCTGCGCGGGTTGCTGGACCGCAACTCCAACGTCCAGCGGACCGCGCAGGACCTCGGGATCTCCCGCGCCACGATGTACCGCAAGATGCGCCGCTACGGGATCGTCCCGTCGAGCCTGACGTGACGGGCCGATCCGGCACGTCGGCCGTGGCGCGCGGCGTCTGCCCGGCGTCGCCGCCCGGGCGGCGACGCAGCACGGACCAGGACGGTGGCCCGGCCCCTGTGGCGTGGATGGCGGGCGGGATCCATCGTGGGACGTGCGGGTGGTGGCCGCCACGCCGTGACACCGCGCCCGGCGGGCTGCCGGCCTTGACCGCGTTCAACACGTCACATGGCATCAGCCTGGTCCCCCACCAGGCGTGGGAGCAGGGAGCGACCCACCCGGGTCCGCGTCACGACGGTCGCGGGCCGCGTGCGAAGAACCGGAGTGGACGACATAGGTATCCGATACGAGGTGGTGTCCGGGGTGGAAAAGCGGATGACGGTGCTCAGCGAGAGTGGGGACGATCCGTTCGCTCTGCACCACGCCGCCTCGGTGGTGCTCGACGACCGGGGGACCGTGGTCGGCTGGAGCCGGCGGGCCCAGGAGTTGCTCGGCTACCCGGAGTCCGCGGTGATCGGCCGTCCGGCCTTCGATGTCCTGATCGATCCCGGCAGCCTGCCGGCCGCCAAGGACGCCGCGGCGACGTGCAGGAGGGACGGAGGCTGGTTCGGCGTACTGGCGGTGCGGCACAGCAGCGGGCGGCTCGTGGAGATGGGTTTCCGGGCACGTGCGCTGCTGCGCGGTGACCATGTCCGCGAATGGTTCCTCGTCGGGGCACCCGCGGCGGAGGTCCTCGAGTGGCAAAGGGACCGCGCGGTCCTCGACGGATTGTTCCGCCGGTGCCCGATCGGTCTGGTCGTGCACAGCCCCGAGCTGACGATTCTGCGGGTCAACAGGGCGATCGAACGGTTCACCGGAATTCCGGCCGCCTCCTTTCGGGGAATGCCCACGGGCGCCCTGCTGGTCGCCGAGGACGCGCGGACATCCGTGGACCGGGTCCGCCAGGTGGTGGAGACCGGAAGATCACAGGTCTCCACCGAGCAGTACGCCCGCCTGGAGCGGGATCCGGCACGCGTGCGGGCCGCGTCCGTCTCGGCCTTCCGGCTGGAGGATCCCGCCGGCCGGGTCCTGGGGGTGGCCGAGACGGTCGAGGACGTCACCGAACGCCATCGGGCCCGCCTTCGCCTGGCGCTCCTCAACCAGGCCGGCGCCCGCATCGGATCGACGCTCGACGTGCGGGAGACGGCCCGCGAACTCGCGGATGTGATGGTCCCCCACCTGGCCGACCACGTATCGGTGGACCTGTCGCCACCGGTGATGCGCGGCGAGGAGCCGGCGCAGGCGCCGACGGGGCCCGTCGCACGGGTGGCGGTCCGCGGCGTCGTGGCCCGGCAGCCCGACCTCGAGTACCCGGAAGGGGAGCCGGTGCAGTTCGCACCCGGCACACCGCAGGCCGGCTGTCTGGCCGACGGGCGTCCGGTCCTGGAACCGGTCCTTTCGCCCGACTGGTTCTTGGCAGAACCGCGTCAGGGCGAGCACGCACCGGACCTGTCAGCCCATTCCCTGATCGTGGTGCCACTGGCCGCGCGCGGCCTGGTACTGGGCGTGATGAGCCTGTGGCGATCGCGGCACCCCGAGCCGTTCGAGCCCGACGATCTCACCCTGGCCCAGGAACTCGCCTCGCGCGCCGCGGTCAGCATCGACAACGCCCGACGCTTCACCCAACAGCAGCAGACCGCGTCCACCCTGCAACGCACCCTGCTGCCGAGGACGGTTCCGCACCAGCCGGCCGTCGAAGTGGCCCCTCGCTACCTCCCGGCCAGTACGGCGTCCGGCCCCGGCGGTGACTGGTTCGACGTCATCCCGTTGTCCGGGGCCAGGGTCGCACTCGTCGTCGGCGACGTGGTGGGCCACGGACTGCACGCCGCTGCCACGATGGGCCGGCTGCGTACGGCCGTGCACACCCTCGCCACCCTCGACCTGGAACCGGACGAGGTCCTCTCCCGACTGGACGACCTGGTCAACCTCCTGGCCGCGGAACAAGAGACAGCCGGCGAAGGACCCGCGGGCGAGCAGATCGTCGGCGCCACCTGCCTGTACGCCGTCTATGACCCCGTTTCCCGGCAATGCTCCGCGGCGCGCGCCGGCCACCCCCTACCGGTCGTGACCACACCGGACGGGCAGGCCGGTTTGCTCGACCTGCCTCCAGGCCCACCGCTGGGCCTGGGCGGCCTGCCGTTCGAGGCCCGGGAGATCGAGCTGGCCGAGGGCAGCCTGCTTACGCTCTACACCAACGGACTCATCGGCGAACGCCACATCGACGTCGACACGGGCTTGCAACGGCTGCGCACAGCGCTCACGCACCCGGCGGACCCCTTGGAGAAGACATGCCAGGCGGTTGTCGACTCCCTCGTGCCCGCACAGCCCGCTGACGACATCGCCCTGCTCATCGCACGCACCCGGGTACTGCCACCGGAGAACGTCGCGTCCTGGCAACTGCCGCTGGAGCCGACCGCCGCCGCCCAGGCCAGAGCGCTCGCCACGGCCCAGCTCAGTCAATGGGGACTGGAACACCTGGCGTTCACCACCGAATTGATCGCCAGTGAACTGGTCACCAACGCCTACCGATACGCCGGCGGCCCGGTGACCCTGCGGCTCATCCGTGAACGATGTCTCGTCTGCGAGGTCGCCGACGCCAGCCACACCTCACCCCATCTGCGGCGCGCCCGCACGACCGATGAGGGCGGTCGCGGCCTGTTCCTGGTGGCCCAGATGACCGAGCGCTGGGGCACCCGCTACTCCCGCGAGGGCAAGACCGTCTGGACCGAACAGCCGCTGCTCGGGCTGTGAATCCGGATCATGGCGCGGCGGGAGCCGGCCGGTCACCGCGCACAGCGCATCCCGAAGGCCCGCCTGACCGCCGTTCATGGCGGGCACCGCCCGGCAGGGGGAGGCAGACGAACATCGGTGGTGGCCAGGCCCGGTCGAGGCCGCCGCGTGCCGGCAGCGGCAGCCGGGTACCGGCCGGCAGGCACACGTCGGCCCGCCGCAGACGGTCTTCGACGCGGGCGTGGCCCATCACCCTGACCGCGCCCGCGCGTCCCCCGGCCTTCTGCCGCTGGTCATTTGGTCCGCAGCATGAGGGCATGACGTGTGTTGTCGCCGTACACCCCGCTCTCATCGCCTCGGATCCCGTACCGCTTCTGAAACAGGGTCACGGCCGCTCGGACCTCCGCGTCGTAACGTCCGTCGATCGCGCCGCCGTCGTAGACGTGCGATATCTGCAGGAGACGTACCTGCAATTCGTAGACCCCATGGCCGCTGTCGCCTTGGCGCAGGAGGCCCGTGCCCGGGATTTCGGGGAGCGGCGGGTCCGGGGTGCTGGGCTGCGGGCGGTTCGTCTGCCCCGGAGCCGGGGGAGAGGGGTCCTTCGGCGCGGGACTCGCCGGCAGTGGGGTTTCCACGTGCCCGGGAGGCGAAGAGGAGGTCGCGGGCTCGGCGTTGTGGTAGGTCAGCAGCCAAGAGGCGAGGATCAGTCCGCTCGCCGCGCCCAGCCCGGAGATGCCGGCCACTCGCAGGTCCCTGCGGTTGGTGGATCGCCGCCGTCCGCCGCTGGTCTTTCTCCCGTGGGCGCGGACGGATGGCGCAGATCCCTTTGAAGGCGCGGTGGCGAACTGGTCGAACGGGGCGGCCGGACAGAGTGGTACGTCCGGCCCAGCGGTGCCCGGCCCGGGGCTCCTGCTCCGCCCGCTTTCCTGCCAGGGAGCAGCCGGAGTGGGGAAAGGCACGGTTGGTGCGACAGCCTCCGGTCCAGGCCCCGGTCCAGGTCCAGGTCCAGGTCCCGGACCCGGTCCAGGCCCCGGTCCACTGGCCGTCGGTGGCTTTCCCGCCGGCGGGGGCGGGACGGCCTCCAGCTCGCTGGGTAATCCCGGTGGCTCGGCCATGACGGCCTCCGGGGCGTCGGCCTGGCGCAGGCCGCCGGTCGGCGGCGATTCAGCGGCAGTTGGCCGGTGGGGCCCGGGACGCTCCGGTTGCGTGCCGGACGACGCACGTCTGACCGGCAGCGCCCGGCCGGATGTGGAGGAAGCCGGGGGCGAGGTCGGCTGGGGAAGGCGGGCATCCCCGGTCGGTTGACCGGGCCGGATCTGGGGCTGGGACGGGCCCTCGGCGTGTTCCTGCCGCTCGTCGCGCAGGAGGTCGGCGCGTGCGGCATCCAAAGCGTCCAGCACGGCTTGGAAGGAGTCCCTGATCTCCAGCGCGTTGTCAGGGCCTGAGGCGGGAGTCCGCTCAGGGTTGGCGTCGTTGCGAGCCACCGGGTCCTCCTCAACTTGTCTTGTTCCTGACGGGCCATTTCTTTCGTCAGCGGCGGTCAGGTACCAGAGGCCGGATGGTGACGAGGGCCTCTGCGCCGGGCGCCCTGGGGTTTTCCTTCTTCTTCTCTCGGAGGCAATACGTGGGCCGCGCGGCTTTGTCCTCATCCCGTGGCCGGTATGTAACCCACGCCTCGTTCACAGCCCGGGCGGTGGTCCAGCCGTCCGGTCGGCCGTCCGGCAGGGTTGATGGCGCGTGCGACGCCTGGCCGAGCGCTTCGGGTACGCGCCGTCACCGACGCCCCGGGCGCGGTCGCCGTGCCGTCCTCGCGGTCAGCGGAATCGCCGACGGCCGGCACTCCGCAAGGCGTGCGGCAGCGGTGGCCGGGTCGGCCGACAGCATCTCCAAGCCTGGGACGTCGACCCGTTCATGGTTCCAGGTGTGCCGTCGCCTGGAGGCCGCGCGCCGGGCGGGGGGTGGCGGTGGGGGAGGAGAAGCAGAGGTTCTCGTCCTCCACGGAGTCTTCCCGCAGGAGTTTGACGTCGGCCTGGTAGTTCATCGACATCAGCCACGGTTCCTCGGTGCCTTGGCGCGGCAGGTGGTCGATGCCCCGCTTGATGTAGCCGGCTTCGAAGTCGAGCAGCGGGCGGGTGGGCATGTCGGGGTCGCTCAGCTCCGGGCAGCAGATGGTGTGGCCGTGGGCGTCCATGTAGTCGAGCAGGCGGCAGAAGTGCTCGCACAGCAGGCCGACCTTCAGTGTCCAGGAGGAGTTGGTGTAGCCGACGGAGAACGAGAAGTTGGGCACCCCGGACAGCATCATGCCCTTGAACGCGACCTTGTCCGGCAGGTGCACCTTCGTCCCGTCCACGGTGAGCTGGATACCGCCGAGTGCCTGCACGTTCAGCCCGGTCGCGGTCACGATGATGTCGGCTTCCAGCCTGCGCCCGGAGGACAGGCTGATGCCGCGTTCGGTGAAGGTGTCGATCCGGTCGGTGACGATCGAGGCGCTGCTGTTGCTCAGCGCCTCGAAGAGGTCGCCGTCCGGCACCACGCACATACGCTGGTCCCACGGATCGTAGGGCGGGTCGAAGTGCTCCTCGACCGGATAGCCCTTGGGCAGCCGACGGGTGTTGACCCAGCGGATCAGCCGCCGGGCGCTGCGCGGGAAGCGCTGGCAGAACCGCCAGATCGCGGCTTGCTGGGCGATGTTCTTGCGCCGTGTCCACGCATACCCGCGGCGTCGGCCCAGGACCTTGCGCAGGAGCTGGGCGATCTTGTCCGTGGCGGGGACGGGCAAGATGTAGGTGGGGGTGCGCTGAAGCATCGTCACATGGGCGGCCGTGCCCGCCATGGCCGGCACGAGGGTGACCGCCGTGGCGCCGCTGCCGATCACCACGACCCGCTTGCCGCGGTAGTCGAGGTCCTCGGGCCAGTGCTGCGGATGCACGATCAGGCCCTCGAACCGCTCGATGCCCTCGAAGTGCGGGGTGTACCCCTGGTCGTAGCGGTAGTAGCCGCCGGCGCAGAACAGCCATTTGCACGACAGGCTCAGCCGCTCGCCGGTGTCGGTGCGCTCGACCTGGACCGTCCAGCGAGCCTCGGTACTCGACCAGGCGGCGCCGCGCACCGTGTGGTGGAAGCGCACCTTCTTGTCGATGCCGTCCTCCGCGGCGGCCTCGTGCAGGTAGGCGAGGATCTTGTCGCCGCGGGCGATGGCCTCCTCTTCCCAGGGCTTGAAGGCGTAGCCGAAGGTGTGCAGGTCGGAGTCCGAGCGGATGCCCGGGTAGCGGAACAGGTCCCAGGTGCCGCCCAGCGCGCCACGCGTCTCCAGAATCGCGTAGCCGCGCTGCGGGTGCTCGCTTTGCAGGTAGTGGGCCGCCCCGATGCCGGAGATGCCGGCACCGACGATCAGCACATCGATGTGCTCGGTAGCTGTCGGTGCCTCAGAGACGGACATGAGCGGCCCTCCAGTGATCTGTTCGACGTCGCCCTTCCATGCTGCGGCCGCACGCAGGACGCCGGAAGGTGTCATCAGCACCTGTCTTCGGGACGGGTGGTGCACTGTGCACCCGGCGATGTGCCGCACGGAACCATGCTTCGTTCCTTCGTCCCAGCAGGCGGGCACGGGCCCACGTCCGGTTCATCCGTCGCCGCGCCAGTGCAGGACGTCGAGGGCGACCGCGATGCGCACCGTGTTCCCCGCCAGCGGGTGGGGCAGGAGGCGCTGGGCTCGCTCGAGTCGGCGGAGCAGGGTGTTTCGGTGGGTGAAGAGGCGGGCTGCCGCCCGGGTGGCGTTGCATTCCTCGTGGATGTAGGCGGCCACCGCCTCACGCAGCTCCGGCGCACCCGTGGCGAGTCCGCCCAGGGTACGCCGTACGAACTGGTCGGCCTGCTGCGGTTCCCGCGTCACCAGAGCAACGATCTCGACCGTTTCGAAACGGGCCACGGAGCGGACGGTGTGCAGGCGCGCCATCATGCGCTGCGTGGTCATCGCGTCGAGGTGACTGCGGCGAAAGCCTTCCACGCCGTGCCCGGTACTGCCGAGGGCTGCCCGGGCAGTGGGATGGCTGTCCAGGTGTCGCTCCAGCCGGTTCGTCGCCGGCAGCGCGGCAGAAGGCAGCCACACCCACAGCATCGCGGCACCGGCCGTCACACTGAGGAAGCGGGACACGCCGGCGGCTTTGGCCAGGGCGTCGGCCGCGCGCTCCAGATCGCCCAGGTCCGACTCCGCGGCGTCACTCCATACGATGGCCGCGGTATGGGTCTGCTCCACCCGGTAGCCGAGCCGGGCCGAGGCCCTGTCCGGGTGGATCGGCGCCCCGTTGAGCAGCAAGGTCACCGCCTCTCGGCGCTCGGCATTCGTACCGCGGGTCAGCTCGTCGCGCTCCGCCTGGATCTGTGCGGAGACCGCGGCGATGGTGGCGTCGACGAACGCCGAGATCGACCGGGTGGAGACATCCAGCAGCTCCCGCAGCTCTGCGGGGTCGGACGTCAGCTCGAAAGCGATCGACATCCAGCGCAGCCAGGCCGCGTTCTGACCGCTGCGGTAGGACTGCAAGGCCGAGTCGTTCAGCCCGCGGCGGACCAGCTCCCGGGCGGTGGCCAAGGCTTCCGGGCCGACGTTCGCCGGCACCGGAGCACCTGGGCTGCGCACGTTCCACGTCGCCCAGTGCAGGACGTTGGCGCGGCTGGTGCGGCGGATCTGAGCGGTGAGATCCGGGTCATCGGCCAGGGCTTGCAGGTACTCCGCCGACAAAGTGGCGTCCTCGATCTCGCGCAGCCACTCCTCCGGAGCACGCGCGGCCACCGCGGCGCCCCGCCCGATCAGCTCACGTATCCGGTCCGATGGCATGTCGCGCTCCGTGAGTGAGGTGCACAAGGGCGAGGGGCCATGGGGATCGGCCGGCGGCCGGTCCACGATGGCCGCGTCACAGATGCCGGCGAGGCCGCGCAGCGCTGCCGGCGGGCGGGGCGACGGCGGGACTACAGGGCGGCGATGACGTCGGCAGAGGTCATCGGCACCGAGAACATCGGGAAGTCGTAGGAGATCGCGTTGTTGTGCTCCTCCTGCGAGGTGGCGGCGACGCAGTCGGTCAGGGTGATCACCCGGAAGCCGCGCTCGTAACCGGTGCGCATGGTCGACTCCACGCAGCAGTTGGTGAGGAAGCCGCCGAGGACGATCGTGTCGACGCCCTTGCTGCGCAGGATGAAATCGAGGTTGGTGCTGGCGAAGGTGTCGAGCCCGCGCTTTCCCTCGATGACGATGTCCCCGTTCACCGGAGCCAGCTCGTCGACGATGGCCGCGCCCCACGTGCCCTTCACGAACGCCTTCCCGTCCACGACGCCTTTGAGGATGCCGTACGGGTGTCGGGTCAGCTCGCCGTAGCCCTCCGCGAACGTGATCGGCGCGTGCATGATCGGTACTCCGGCCTGCCGGGCGGCGTCGACCACGGCGACGGTGTTGGCAAGCATCCCGGTGTGCTGCATGACGTCGGCGACCGCCCCGTGCAGCACGCCGCCGTCGCTGGTGAACTCGTTCTGGTACTCGATGAGCACGATCGCGGTCCTGGCCGGGTCGAGCTCGAGCTTCTCGGTCATGGCGACACCTGACTTCCGCGTCTTTGAGGTAGTGGCCTTGTGTCCTGAGGCACAGCGAGAACCACGGTAGCTCCTTGTCTGACAAACAGACAAGGAGCTACCGTGCGCGGTATGACGATTTCGCCGGTATCGCGCGTGCCCTTGAGTCTCGACGTGGCTCAGCGCCTGCGGGCGGCCATCCTCGACGGCACATTTCCCGCCGACACCGAGCTGCCCACGGAAACCGAACTCGCCCAGTCCTTCGGTGTCGGGCGGTCCACCGTCCGCGAGGCGCTGCGGGTGTTGCAGGCGCACGGTCTGATCAGCGGCGCGGACACCGTTTCCACCGCGCGTCCGCGCGTCACCCACGAGCGCACGGCGGGCGCGGCGGGCCTGGCGCTGAGCACCGCTCTGCAGGTCGGCGCGATCCCGCTGGCCGACCTGGTGGCGCTGCGCACGCTGCTGGAGGCGGAGGCGATACGGCAGACCACGGCCGTGCCGGATGCGGCTCGGTCCTGCCTGGTGACCATGGCGGCAGCGGTGGAGAACGCCGACATCCAGACCTTCCACGCCGCTGACGTGGACTTCCATGGGCAACTGGCCTACGCCGGCGGTAATCAGGCGCTGGGGTTCGTCATCGGCGTGCTGCGCGACTGCATCGCCGGCTACCTGCTCGACGCGCTCGCCGCGGTGGCCGATCGGGGCACGGTGCTCGCGCGTCTGCTCGCCGAACACCAGGCGATCGTCGACGCGCTGGACGCGGGCGAGACCGACCGCGCCGCCGAGTTGGTCGTGGCTCACGTCCGCGGCTTCTACGAGCCGCAGACGCCATGACCGAGGTGGTCGCGGACGTCGCCACCGCCCTCGCCGCCGCGCTGCCGGGCCGGGTGGTCACCGACCGGGACGCGATGGAGGCCTACCGCCGTGACCAGTGCCTGCTGGCTCCCGCGGGGCGCCCGGCGGCGGTGGTGCGCGCTCGCTCGACCGATGACGTGATCACCACGCTGCGCACAGCCGGCGACCATCACGCCCCAGTGGTGACCCGGGGGGCCGGCACCGGGTTGGCCGGCGCGGCCAATGCGATCGACGGCTGCGTCGTCCTCTCGCTCGCCGCGATGGACCGGATCCTCGCCCTGGACGTGCCTGGCCGCACGGCAACGGTCGAGCCGGGCGTACTGACCGGCGATCTCGACGCCCGAGCCCGCCAGCACGGCCTGTGGTATCCGCCGGACCCGGGAAGCAAGGCGATCTCCACCATCGGCGGCAACCTGGCGACCAACGCGGGCGGCATGTGCTGCGCCAAGTACGGGGTCACCGCCGACCATGTCGCCTCGCTGACGGCCGTACTCGCCGATGGCCGCGTGATCCGTACCGGTCCGCCGACCCGCAAGAACGTCGCCGGGCTCGACCTCACCCGGCTCCTCGTCGGCTCCGAAGGCACCCTGGCGGTGATCGTGGACGCCACCGTGCGACTGCGACCGTTCCCGGTGGCCACCGCGACGGTGGTGGCCACGTTCCCGACACCTCGACAGGCGGTCGACACCGTGCTGCGGATCGCGGCGGTCGCCGACCCAGCGGTGGTGGAGCTCATGGACCGCACCTGCATGGGCGCCGTCAATCGCCTGACACGCATGGGGTTGGACGAGTCGGCCGGGGCGCTCCTGCTCGTCCAGTGCGACGGGCCGTCCGCCGGTCAGGAGGCCGCCACCTGCGCCAGGCTGGCCGAAGCCGGTGGCGCCACCGAAGCGCTGCACACCGCCGACCCGGCGGAAGGCGAGATGTTCATGCAGGCCAGACGAATGGTGTACCCCGCGTTGGAGAGGCTGGGCACCACACTGCTCGACGATGTCGGCGTCGCGGTTCAGGACCTCCCCCGATTGCTTGCCGCGATCGAGCGAACCGCCGCCGAGCACGATGTGCTGGTCGGCACCTTCGGCCACGCCGCCGACGGCAACCTGCATCCGACCGTCGTCTACGACGCCGCCGACCGTGACGCGGCAGACCGCGCCGGTGCCGCTTTCGACGACATCGTGGCCGCCGCGCTCGCTCTCGGCGGCACGATCACCGGCGAGCACGGCGTGGGCTCACTCAAGACACGCTACCTCGACGCACAACTCGGTCCCACCGAGCTGGAGTTGATGACCGGCATCAAGGCCGTCTTCGACCCCGCGGACCTCCTCAACCCGGGACGCGCGTATTAGGGCGTGCGCCGGCCGAAGCGGGGCCACGGCTTCCGCATCCCGTGGCGATCCCACACGGCATCGCAGGAGCGAAGAGAGTCGTTGCGGGCAGCGGGCGTCGAGATGTGGGAAATGAGCAGTGTCGAGCTGTGGGAAATGAGCGGTACTGGGCCCGGATCGAGCCGCGGCCGTCGGCTCGTACGCCGAGGGTGCCGCGACGTTCGGGTCATCAACGGTTCTTCCAGCAGAGTTATGTACCCCACTTTTCGGGTGGCGGCTGAGCACTCTTTCGATCCGCCCCGTTGACCCCAGTAACCGGCGACCCGCCGGCAGACCGGTAAGGGAGGTTCGCACATGTTAAAGATCGGTCCGGAACAAACCGAGCGGTGTCTCCCCGCCGCTGACTGCTGCCCGGCTCGGGTGCACCTTTCCTCCCGTCAACTCAAGGGCTGAGATCGATCGCATCATGGACTACTGCCTCCCGTGCAGCCGCACGCTCAACGGCGCCGTAACCTGCCCGGAGTGCGGGGCATACGACCCCGGCATGGCACAGCTGAGCGATCGGAGAGACGCTGCTCCGGCCGCAGACGCCGTGATGCCGGAGGTCCGCTTCAGTGGGGGACCGAGCTCCTCCGCGTCTCCCCTTGCCGGGTCACCAACTCCCGGGCCAGACCTGCCGGCAGACGGGTACGACCGTCCGTCGCGGCTGAAGAAGTACGCCGTCCGGTCTTTCGCCGCAGCCGCCTTCACCATCCTCGGAGGTCTGACCACCGCATCGGTGCTTTCCCAGCCGACAGCCCCACGAGCAGCCTCGATCCCGGATCAGTCATCCCCCGAAGAGCTGGGAGTCCGCGGCACCGACGCACCGGCTTCATCGGAGCGTGTGACCACGCACCCGGGCCGAAAGGGCGTCCGGGACCGAAACGTTGACGGGAGCCGGCGTCCTCTGCCGACGGCAACTCGCAGCGAGTCACCGGTCTCCCGGCCTCCCGCCGCCACCACCGTTGCGCCGCCACCAGTGAAGGCGAAGCCGCCCTCCCGAACCTCCAGTGGCCGCCCCAGCTCGCCCTCGCAGACGGCGACCCCTTCCGCGAGTCCCTCCGCCAGTCCTTCCGGCAGCATCAGCGCCTCTCCCACCAGCAGTGGCTCACCGAGCGGCAGAAGGCAAGCCGGTGGCTGAGTCACTGCTGCGCTCGACTGCTTTGCCGGCGGGGCGCACACGCACGGCGGCGAAGCGGGAGCACGACTCCCCGCTTGAGCCGTGCCGCCGCGTGACGGGGTGAATGCCTCCTGGCCGAGGCCTGCGGCCAGGGCCGCCACCGACGGTGCGGGGTGCCGCCGGCGGGGCTGAGGCCGGCAGCCGATGGCCTCATTGCGAGCCGGGGCCACGGGCTCCGCCTCGAAGGGATGCGCGCTCACCTCCGACCCGACGGCCAGGACGTAGTCAAGTCCGCGCTCGGACAGCGCGGTCCGCAGGTGCGCGTGGGGGTTCGCCCAATGCCCCGCAGCCCTGAAGGGCCACCCCGGCCGACATCCGGCCGCCTTTGGGCACCGGCACATCATCGATCACCCAGGCCGCCGGATCGATCGAAGCACCGACGTCGGTACCGGGAGCGTGTGATGGCGCACAGTTACGTTGTGCACAATCAAATTGCGTACTAGCGTCTGTGAGCAGTGCACCACGACAGAGAGGCGGCACCATGAATCCCGTCCGCTACGAGGACTACCGGCCCACCGAACGCCCGTCCTACCAGGAGGAGATGGAAGCAGTCGTCGCCCAGGTGGCGCGTCGTACGCGCGCCTCGGTCGAGCGCGAGACCGTCGGCCGCGCTGTCCGCACCGCCCACGGAAAGACCTACGGCCTCCTCAAGGCCACGGTCACGATTGGTGACAACCCCGGCGTCTACGGGCAGGGAATCTTCGCCCGCCCGACCGCGTACGACGCCGTCGTCCGCTACTCGAACGGCTTGGGCCACTTCCGCCCCGACCACCAGCTGGGCGCGGCGTGCGGAATGGGCATCAAGCTGTTCGGAGTCGACGGCCCCTCGCTGCTGGACGACGAACGAGACAGCGGCACCTTCGACCTCAACCTGATCAACAACGATGTCTTCTTCGCGAACACGGCCTACGACTATATGGTGATCGAGGAGCTGTTCGCCGAATTGCCCGAGGCGCTCGTGGACCCGGCCCGCCGCAAGACCTGGATGGCGGAGTTCCTGACCCGCCGGCAGACGCTCACCGATCCCGGCAGCTGGCTGTGGGACGAACTGCTCGCCATGCTGTCGTTCACCAGTGTCCCGCGCAGGAACCTGCTGTCGTACAGCTACAACAGCATGGGCGCCTTCCGGTACGGCGACCACATCGCCAAGATCCGTACCGTGCCGACCGCCGCGTCCCTGGCCTCCCTCACGCACCAGATCGTGGACGTGCGCGCGGACAACGAGGCGTTCCGGCGCACCCTGGTGGCCGAGGCCGCCGAGCGAGACCACTCCTTCGAGCTCCAGGTCCAGCTCAACACCGATCTGGCCCGTATGCCGGTGGACAACACGTCCGTCAGGTGGCCCGAGGATCTGTCCCCCTGGGGGACGGTCGCCCGGGTGGACATCCCGCGCCAGGACATCGGCGGGAACGACAACCTGGCGGCCGCCGACGCCACGTCGATCACGCCGTGGCGATCACGCCAGGAACACCGGCCCATCGGCGAGATTCAGCGGGTGCGGCAGGAGGTGTACCGGCGTTCGTCCATCGAACGGCACCGCATCAACGGACAAGAGCGGCGCGAACCGGCCGGCAGCGCTGAGCTGCTGGGCTGAGCTGTCGCGGTCGCGCCCCGCCGCCGCGTGGGTCCAGGGGGCCCCGCGCCGCCGCCCATCGGCCCGCAGGGCGGCCAGGGGCGCGCGACAGCCAGGTGGTGGCCGGCAGGAGCCGTACCGACGCACGTCGTCGAGAGGGGCATCGGCGTTTCACTCGGTCCGGTCCTGTCTTCCACTCCGGCCGGCGCCGACCCAGTGTGTCGGTGCTCGCCGCGCACGCCGGGGCAGTCGCCGTTGCCGCGCTGTTGCGGCAGCAGCGGCCGTCGCCGTGGTGAAACAGCGTCAGGGCTGCCGCCTCGCGGGAGGAGTGTCCGCCGCCGGCGGACACTCCTCCCGCAAGCAACGGCCACCCGTGTCGAGCAGATCGAGCAGATCGAGCAGATCAAGCGCGAGGCCCTGTCAGCCGGTCTCCAGGGGCAGGCGGCTGCCAAGACCGCGAGCATGCCCACCCCGGCAATGGCGGCCGGGCGCCGGGCTTTTGGTCGCCTTGCTGTCGGACCCGTGACCCCATGTCTTCCTGATCACCCAAGGGCCCGCTCGGTTGAACATGACGCCGAATTCAACTATAACCAACCGGAAGGCCGACTCCCGTCACCCCTGCGGCCATGGCTCATGGCGTCGGTCGCCGGAGGAGACGGTCAAGGAGCCTTCGCCGCGCCGCAGTTGGCGTTCGACACCGCCTACCGGCATCGAGCCCGGCTCACGGAGCTCGGAGTCTTGGCCCCGAAGCTCCCGGACGAACCGGGCCAACAGGAAACAGTGAGGCGACATGAGGGAAGCAGTCATCGTTTCGACGGCACGGACGCCGATCGGAAAGGCCTACCGGGGCGCGTTCAACGACACCCAGGCGCAGGAACTTGCCGCCCATGCCCTTTCGCACGCGGTGCGGCGCGCCGGGCTCGAGGGAGGTGAGGTCGAGGATGTGATCTTCGGCTGCGCCGTGCAGCAGGGATCCTCCGGTGGCAACGTGGCGCGTCAGGCCGCTCTCCGTGCCGGACTTCCGGACACCGTGTCGGGCATGACGGTCGACCGGCAGTGCTCGTCGGGCCTGATGGCCATTGCGACGGCCGCCAAGCAGATTGTCACGGACGGCATGCAGGTCGCTGTCGGCGGCGGTGTCGAGTCGATCTCCTTGGTGCAGAACGACCGCATGAACACCCACCGCATGGCGGATCCCTGGCTGGTCGAGCACAAGCCGAGTATCTACATGCCGATGTTGCAGACGGCGGAGATCGTCGCCGAACGTTACGGCGTGAGCCGGGAACGCCAGGACGAGTTCGCGCTGGTGTCACAGCAGCGCACCGCGGCGGCGCAGGAGGCCGGCCGGTTCGACCGCGAGATCGTGGCGCTCGGCAGCGTCAAGAAGGTCCTCGACAAGCAGACCGGCGAGGTGCGGGACGAGGAGGTCACCCTGACCCGGGACGAGGGCAACCGCGCGTCGACGACGCTCGAAGGTCTGGCCGGGCTGGCGCCGGTGCTTCCGGACGGTCAGGTGAGCGCGCATTCCAGCGTGACGGCGGGCAACTCCTCGCAGTTGTCGGACGGGGCTTCGGCGTCGGTACTGATGGAGTCGAAGGAGGCCGAGCGCCGCGGACTGGAACCGCTGGGCGTCTACCGGGGTATGACCGTTGCCGGTTGTGGGCCGGACGAGATGGGCATCGGTCCGGTGTTCGCCATTCCGAAACTGCTGAAGCAGCACGACCTCACCATGGACGACATCGGCCTGTGGGAACTCAACGAGGCGTTCGCTTCCCAGGCGTTGTACTGCCGTGACGAACTGCATATCGACCCGGAGCGGTTCAACGTCGACGGCGGCGCGATCTCGGTCGGTCATCCGTACGGAATGACCGGTGCCCGGCTGGTGGGGCATGCCCTCATCGAGGGCAAGCGCCGAGGTGTCCGGTATGTGGTGGTCTCGATGTGCGTCGGCGGCGGCATGGGCGCGGCCGGACTGTTCGAGGTCGTCTGAGCTCGGCGTCCTCGCTGGACAGGGGCGGCGAGGACCGGCCGGGTGCGGGGTACCACGGGCACTTCATGAGTGCCTACGAAACATGGCTGCCGTCGCATGGTCCGACGGTAGGCAGACCGAGCGAGAGGCGTGAATACGGTGTCGAACGTGGCGGAAAAGACCCGAACCGCGGTCCTGGTGGACTTCGGCGGGGTCATCACCTCCAGTGTGTTGCGGGCTTTCACCGACTTCGGTGCCTCGCTCGGCGGCGACCCGCGCCTGCCGCTGGACCTCCTCGGCCGGGACCAGCCGTCACGCACCCTTCTGGCCGACCACGAGTGCGGCCGTATCGACGCCGAAGCCTTTGAGCGAGGATTCGCCGAACGTCTCCGCGTCCACGGCGCCGACGTACCGGCCGAGGGGCTGACGGCCCGGATGCAAGCGGGAATGTCGATCGACCAGGACATGCTCGCGCTGCTCGGTGGTCTTCGAGCCGCCGGCCATCCGGTTGCTCTCGTATCCAATTCGTTCGGTACCGGAACCTACGACGGCGTCGACCTCGCCGCTGTTGCCGATGTGGTCGTCATCTCCGCCGAGGTCGGGATCCGTAAGCCCTCCCGGCGGATCTACGCGATCGCATGTGAACGCCTCGGCATCGACCCCGAGGAGGCGGTCATGATCGACGATCTGCGGCAGAACCTCGACGGAGCGGCACGGATCGGAATCGGGGGCGTCCTGCACACCAGCGCCGCCGACACCCGCCGCCAACTCGCCGAACGCTTCGGGATCACCGCCTGACCGGTCGACCGCTACGGCGGGACATCCACCGGCGCCGCCGGTGGGCCCCGCACGCCTCGCAGGTTTATGACGATGACGTCGGATTCAAGTAGAGTTTCCAGGATGGACACCACTGGGCCCGAGGAGATCGACGGCGAGAAGGTACCGCCCGTGGCGCCCCTCTCGCACCTTCGCGAGCCGCCTACGACGAAGCGCGGAGCGCGGACCCGGGCCGCTCTGGTGAAGGCCGCGCGGAAGGTGTTCGAACGGGACGGCTACCTCGACACCCGCCTGACCGACATCACCAAAGAGGCGCAATGCGCGGCGGGATCCTTTTACACCTACTTCACCAACAAGGAAGAGGTGCTTGCCGCCGTCCTCCTGGAGGCGCAGGAGGACATGATGCACCCCGGCATGAGCCGGGTGCAGGGTAGCGACGATCCCTATGCGGTACTCGAGGCGAGCAATCGCGCGTATCTCGAGGCGTACAAACGGAATGCGAAGCTGATGGCGCTGCTCGAGCAGGTCGCACAGGTGGAGCCGGAGTTCCGTACGTTCCGGAGCCGGCGCGCTGACGCGTTCATCCGCCGCAATGCGCGCGGCATCGCTGACCTTCAGGCACGGGGTGTCGCAGACCGTGGGGTCGATCCGCTGATGGCCTCCCGTGCGCTGTCGGGCATGGTCAGCGTCATGGCCTACAACGCCTTCGTGCTCGGCGAACGGCACGAGGAAGATGCGCCGGTGGACTTCGAGGAGCTCGTGTCCACGGTCACCCGGCTCTGGGCGAACGCCCTGCGGTTCCCCGGCCACGGCTGATCCAGCAGTCTGGCCCGCAGCCTGACCCGGAACGAAGCCTGCCGCTCACGGCCGTACGGCGGCCCTGGCGCCGCATCGGCACGGCCAGCGGGCGCATGGCCGTTTCCTGGAACCGAGTTCCTTGATGATCCGTTCGGTGATCCCGGCGGTGCCATCGGCATGTCCCCGTCCGCAGTTCAGTAGAGGCCACGCGGCCTTCTCCGGGCGGTGCCGCGAGCCCAGCTATTGAACTTGACGTCAGATTCAATTATACAGGGGACAGAGCACGGTCACACCATCCATCTCCGGGCCATGCCCCGGCCCGGCCCGGCCCGCCCGATTCCGTGGCCCGGGCGGCAGGCGTCACGCCCAGGCCTTCCGCGGGGTCCGGTGTCGTCGAGGGCATGGCCAGTCACCTCGACAAGTGGCCGCCGACCTTTCGCTCCCTACCTGTCAGGAGTTCAGATGTCCCTGTTCGAGATGTCGGACCGCGCCAAGAAATACCAGGCGGAACTGCTCGAGTTCATGGATTCGCATGTCTACCCCGCTGAGGCGGTGTACCACGAGCAGATGAGCGCTTCGGGTGACCCGCACTTCCACCCCCCGGTCATCGAGGAGCTCAAGGCGGAGGCGCGGGGACGCGGACTGTGGAACCTCTTCCACCCGCACCCGGAATGGGGCCCCGGGCTGACGAACCTCGAATACGCGCCGCTGGCGGAGATCATGGGGCGCAGCCACATCGCCTCCGAAGCGTGCAACTGCAATGCTCCCGACACCGGCAACATGGAGGTGCTCACGCTGTTCGGCAGCGACGAGCACAAGGAGAAGTACCTCAAGCCCCTGCTCGACGGGACGATGGCCTCGGCCTTCGCGATGACCGAGCCGCGTGTCGCCAGCTCCGACGCCACCAACATCGAGTTGCGGATGGAGCGCGACGGCGACGAGTACGTACTCAACGGCCGCAAGTGGTTCGCGTCCAACGCCCTGCACCGCAACTGCAAAGTGCTCATCGTCATGGGGAAGACGGACCCCACCGCTGATCCGCACCGCCAGCAGTCGATGATGGTCGTCCCGATCGACGCCCCCGGGGTCACGGTGATGCGCGGCCTGCTGGTGTTCGGCTACCAGGACCGTGAGGGGCACGCCGAAATCGACTTCACCGACGTACGGGTGCCGGCCAAGGACGTCCTCAAGGGCGAGGGAGAGGGCTTCGCGATCAGCCAGGCCCGGCTCGGGCCCGGTCGTATCCACCACTGCATGCGGGCCATCGGCGCGGCCGAGCGGGCGCTGGAGCTGATGTGCCGACGCGCGCAGTCACGGGTGACATTCGGCAGTCCGGTCGCCGAGCGGTCCAACATCCAGGACTGGATCGCGGAAGCGCGTATCGACATCGAGATGATCCGCCTGCTCACGTTCAAGGCCGCGTATCTGATGGACACGGTCGGGAACAAGGGGGCGCGCACCGAGATCGCGGCCATCAAGGTGGCCGCCCCGAACATCGCGTTGAAGATCATCGACCGCGCGATCCAGGTGCACGGAGCGGCGGGCGTGAGCGAGGACTTCCCGCTGGCGATGATGTACGCGCAGCTGCGGACACTGCGGCTCGCGGACGGTCCCGACGAGGTCCACAAGCGAGCCATCGCCAGGCATGAACTGGGCCGGTACCGCGACGCCGCCGGGGCGGCCGGCGGCACGGTCACCCCCGGCGGTCACAAGGCAGTGGTGAGCTGACATGGCAGGACTGGATCTCACCGGTCGCACCGCCGTCGTCACGGGCGCCTCGCGCGGTATCGGGCTGGCGATCGCGCAGGCCATCGCCGCCGCCGGCGGAAACGTCGTCCTCACCTCCCGGTCCCAGGAGGCGGCTGACGCCGCCGCGGCCCGGGTCGGGGGCACGGCGGTGGGCGTCGGTGCGCACGCGGTCGACGAGGAAGCGGCCCGGCGCTGTGTCGATCTGACGCTCGAGCGCTTCGGGAGCCTGGACATCCTCGTCAACAACGCGGGAACCAACCCGGCTTTCGGGCCCGTCATCGACCAGGACCACGGCCGGTTCGCCAAGACCTTCGACGTGAACCTGTGGGCTCCCGTCCTGTGGACGGGTTTGGCCACGCGGGCCTGGATGGGCGAGCACGGCGGCGCGATCGTCAACACCGCGTCGGTGGGCGGCATGGCCTTCGAGGCGAACATCGGGTTGTACAACGCGTCGAAGGCCGCGCTGATCCACCTCACGAAGCAACTGGCCCTGGAACTCTCGCCGAAGGTTCGCGTCAACGCGGTGGCGCCGGGTGTGGTGCGCACGAAGCTGGCCGAGTCTCTGTGGAAGGAGCACGAGCAGGCCGTGTCCGCCGCGACGGCACTCGGGCGCATAGGGGAGCCTGCCGACATCGCCTCGGCGGTCGCCTTTCTCGTCTCGGACGCCGCGAGTTGGATCACCGGCGAGACGATGGTGATCGACGGCGGGCAGCTCCTCGGTGACGCGCTCCCGTTCAGGGAAGGAGCCGGCATCGGCCTTTAGCGCGGACATCGTCGGAATCGACGCCGGGGCGGTGAGCAGTCGACTCGAAACCTCGGCGTCGGCGTAGCTCAACCGTGCTGGTGGGGGCTGCCGACGGGTGACCGGGTCGTACTCGGCGTACCGGCAGGTGGTGTCGACGACCTGCTCGCCCACGGGCCGTCGGTCAGCCCGGGCACCCACGGGGGGTGGGTCCTGCGGCGTCCTCCGACGCGGTCAGCCTCCGTGCCTCGTGGGCTACCTCGGCAAGTTCGGCCGCGGAGCTGTCCCGGTGCAATCCGGACTACCTGCACCCGAGGCACCCGTGCCCGTGCCCCGTGCCCCGTGCCCGTGCCCCGTGGTGGATCCGATCGCCCCGCGAGCCCCCGTCGGTGGGCGGCGACAGAGTCAGGCGGCAGCGAGCTGTGCGGTGAAAGCACGCTCCAGCAGCGCGTACAGGGTGTCCCGCTCCTGCGCGCTGAGTCTGTTCAGGCCGGCGAGCGTGGCGTGCATCTTCCCGCGGATCACGTCGATGACCCGCTCGCCCTCGGCGGTGAGGATGACGTTCTTGACGCGCCGATCGGAAGGGCTGGGCTCGCGGCGCACCAGACCGCGCTTCTCCAGCCGGTCGACGATCCCGGTCATGTTGGAGGCGTCGCAGGTCAGCGTGGTGGCCAGGACGCTCATGGACGCGGGTCCCCGACGCAGCACGTTCAGCGTCTTGCCCTGGCTGGCCGTGAGGCTTTCGCTCGCGGCGGCGACCGTGAAGTCGCCGTAGTAGGCAGCCAGCGACACCGAGAGCAGCTCCATGAGCTGGGCCGTGTCGATGCGGGGGGTTCCTGTCATGCGGCTCAGCCTACGCCAGAATATTTGACGATCTCAAGTATTGGTGGTTACGGTGCCGCCATTGCTTGAAGTTCTCAAGCATCGAGGTTGTCAAGTAGTTCATCCACGTTCGCAAGTAGGGAAGACTTTCCGTGTCTCACGCACAGCACGCGGTGCCCCGACGACACTCAGGAGACACCGTGGTCGTCCTGGCGCTCGGGCTTGCCGCCATGGTCGTCTCGATGATGCAGACCCTGGTCGTCCCGGTCCTGGGCATCATCCAGAGCGACCTGGAGGTCACCACGGCAAACGTCAGCTGGGTGACCACGGCCACGCTCCTGTCGGCCGCCGTGTTCACCCCGCTGCTCGGCCGCTTCGGCGACCAGCACGGCAAGAAGCCCACCCTCGTCGGCGTTCTGCTCGTGATGATCGCCGGTTCGGTGCTCGCCGCCACCACCACCTCGCTGACCTGGCTGATCGTCGGCCGCGTGATGCAGGGAGCGGCGACCGCGATCTTCCCGCTCGCCCTCTCCGTCCTGCGCGAAGAGATCAAGCCGGAGAAGTTGCACGGGGCCATGGCCCTGGTCAGTGGCACACTCGCGTTCGGCAGCGGACTCGCGCTGGTCGGCGCGGGGCTCCTCACCCAGGGCTCCGACCCCGACTACCACCGGGTCTTCTGGCTCGCGGTGGCGCTCGCGGTGATGGCGTTGGCAGGTGTGCTGTTCGCCGTGCCCGCTTCCCGGACGAAGACGGGCGGCCGGACGGACTGGCTGGGTGCGTTCACCCTGGCGATGTTGCTGGTGCTGCTGCTTCTGCCCATCTCGCAGGGGCACGAGTGGGGATGGACGTCCGGCCGTACGCTCGGCGCGTTCGTCGGGGCGATCGTCATGGCGGTGGTGTGGGTCATCACCGAGAGCCGGGTCAAGGAACCGATGGTCGACATGCGGATGTTCGCCCATCGGCCCGTCCTCTTCACCAACCTGGCCGGACTGCTGCTGGGCTTCGCGATGTTCACCCAGTTCATCGGCGTCTCGTACCTCGTCCAGATGCCCGAAGACGTCGCCGGCTACGGCTTCGGCGCTTCCGTGCTGGCGGCGTCCGTCGTGTATCTGCTGCCGACCACACTCGTTTCGCTCGTGGGCGCTCAGTTCGGCGGCGTCCTGGTGCGCCGGCTCGGCGCCCGCGTCACGCTGGCTGCCGGGGCCTGCTTCGGAGTGCTCGGCTTCACGTGGCTGAGCGCCGCGCACGACGCCACTGCCTCGGTGATCGGCGCGGGCATGGTCATCGGACTGGCGATCAGCTTCGGTTACGCCTCCATGCCCGCGCTCATCGTGGCCAGCGTCCCGGCCCACCAGACCGGCATCGCCAACGGCATCAACTCCATCTCCCGCTCGGTCGGCAGCGCCGTCGCGAGCGCGGTGATCACCTCGCTGCTGGCGTCGAAGACCATCCCGCTTCCGGACGGGATGCCCGCGCTGCCGCAGGAGAGCCAGTTCACGTTGAGCTTCACCATCGCCGGAGCGGCGTTCGTCCTGGTGGTGGCAGTCGCCCTGGTCGGACTCAAGGCGGCGCATGCGCCTCGTACGCCCGTGCTGAGGAAGGTCACGCAGTCCGGGACGCCGCAGTCCGCAGAGGTGGAAGCCGACGCCGAACTCGTGTGATCGGGTTCCCTGCCCACGGCCCGGCCCGGCCGGGACCGGCGGCGCGTACTCGTCCGCTGGTGAGAGAGTGCGCGGAGGCGGCATCGGAGCCGTCAGTGAGCCGTCCTCGCCGCTCGTTCTCGTGCAACCCGTCCCTGAGCTCCCGTTCGGCGGTGTCGGCGTGCGGGCCGGTGATCCGGCGGACACCTCCCTCGACATGGCCAGCCACTCCCACACCATCCTCAGCCGGCCGCTCGGCTGAACCCGCACCTGCTCCGAAAGGCATGCCACGATGAAGATCTCGGACCACCCCGACCACGGATCCGGTTTCGCCCCGGTCGACCATCGCACGGCGGTCGCGGCGGAGACCGCCCGATTCGTCGCAGTGGTCAAGGACGCCGACCTGGCGACAGCGGTACCCGGTTGCCCCGGCTGGACGCTGGCCGACCTCGTCAAGCACACAGGCAGCGTCCAGCGGTGGTTCTCGGTGCTGTTGCGGGCGCGCATCCAGGAACCCCCGCAAAAGCGTGAAGTGGACCTGCGGTTCCCTGACGAGGAGGGCGGATACGCCGACTGGCTGGCCGAGAGCGCGACCGTGGCCGCGGAAGCCTTCGCGGCCACCGACCCGAACCTGCCGATGTGGGCGTGGGGCGTCGACCAGCACGCCCGCTTCTGGGCCCGCCGGATGCTCTTCGAGACCCTGCTGCACCGGGCCGACGCCGAGCTGGCGCTCGGCCTGCGGCCCACGATCGACCGCCCGCTCGCGGTCGACGGGATCGATGAGTTCCTCGTCAACCTGCCCTTCGCCGCCTTCTTCGCCCCCAAGGTGGCCAACCTGCGCGGCCCCGACAGGACCATCCGCTTCCGCGCCACCGACGGGGACGACGACTGGCTCGTCCGTCTGCGGCCCGACGGCTTCGGGCTCGACACGACCCACCCGACCGAGGACACCGCTGCCGCGACCGTCCGGGGAACCGCGACCGACTTGCTCCTCCTCGCATACGGCCGCCTGCCCTACGACGCGGAGGCCCTCGCGCACGAGGGGGACGAGGGCCTCCTGGCCCACTGGTTCGCCAACTCCGCCTTCTGAGACGGCGACCTCCCTGCTCCGGATGCCGCCGGAGTCCGCGTCGGGCTCCGCTCGTGACGCGGAGCCCGACGGGCCCGTCCTGCCGGTCCGGCCGCGGTTCAGGGATGCCAGGAGAGGCGCCGGGCCAGGTGCGGGAAGGCGGAGCCGCTGCGCAGCAGACCCGGCGACCGGCGAGGCGGCACGTGCGTGGCGAGTCCGTCACGCACTCGCCACCCTCCAGCGGCGTACGACTGCCCCGGCCGGTCGCCCGCGCCGTCGTTCATCCGTCCGGCCGCTGCCCGCTCACCGGCGGTCGCCGATGGGCGGCGACCGTCCCGTCGGGTGCTGCGGACGAGGCGCGCCTGCCGGACGCCGTGTGTCGGCCGACTCCCGCCAGCGCGGCGAGCACGGCGTCGTTCGCCTTGCGGCTGCCGACGGTGAGCCGGAGTCCCTCGCCGGGGTAGTGGCGCGCCTGGACACCGGCGGCGGTGAGTGCCGCGGCGCCCTCGTCGATCGGATCCGGCGCGTCGAGCCAGGCAGAGTTGGCGTGGCCCGGGCGAACGCGCCAGCCGAGGTCGACGAGTTCGTGCCGGAGCCGTTCGCGTTCGGCGACGACGGTGTCCACACGTAGGCGCAGCTCGCCGTCGGCCCGCAGCGAGGCCCGCACCGCCGCCGTCGCCACCGCGTTGATCCCGAAGGGCAGCTGTTGCCGGCGGATCCGCGCCACCAGGTCGGGGGCGCCGAGTCCGTAACCGACCCGCAGGGCGACGAGGCCGTAGGCCTTGGAGAAGGTGCGCAGGACCAGCAGGTTGGGGTGCGCGCCCAGGAGCGCGGGTGTGTCCGGCAGGCCGGGACCGCGGGCGAACTCCACGTACGCCTCGTCGAGGAGCACGGTGACGCGTGGGGGGACCTGACGCAGGAACGCCGACAGATCGTCCGCGGTGACCAGGCTTCCGGTGGGGTTGTGCGGATTGCACAGCACCACGACACGGGTGCGGTGGTCGAGCGCCGCGAGCAGGGCGCCCAGATCCTGTTGTCCGTCCGGCGACAGGGGTACGGGAACGGGATGAGCGCCGACCATGGCGGCCAGCAGGGGATACGCGTCGAAGGTACGCCAGGCGTAGGCCATCGTGTCGCCGTGCTCGACGACCGCCTGGAGCAACTGGAGTGCGACGCCCACCGATCCGCTGCCGACCACGACGCGGTCGGGGGTCACCCGGCACCACGCGGCGATCAGTTCGGTGAGGTCGTCGGGGTAGAACTGCGGGTACCGGTGGGCCTGTGCGACGGCCCGTCGCATCGCCTTGCGGACCGAGGGCAGCGGGGGGTACGGGCTTTCGTTCAGGGCCAGTCGGTGCAGCACCGGGACGTCCATCGGTCATCCCCGCCCGCCGTGCCAGCGGACGGCGGTCGCACCGGCGAAGTCGCCCGCGTGGGCGAAACCTCCCAGCACCACCAGGTCGCCGTCCTCGACCTGCCGTGAGCGGATCGCGCGGTCCAGGGTGATCGGGATCGCCGCTCCGAACAGATTCCCGTACTGATCGAAGGTGTTCAGATGCCGTTCGGGCGGCAGTTGCAGCGCCTCCCGCCAGTTCCGCAGGAACGTGCGGTTGGGCTGGTTGGTGATGAGGACGTCGATGTCGGCGGTCGCCACGCCGAGCCGTCGGCACAGGTCCGTGACCACCTCCGGTACCAGACGGTTCCCGCGTGCCAGGACCTTGGCGACGCTGGCGTCGGTGAACCCGATCCGCAGCTGGGACTCTCCCGGTTCCCAGTACTTGCGGCCGTCGTCGACCGCCACGGTCATGTCCCCGGCGTACTCGCCGATGTGCCGGGTCTCCACGTCAAGGACCGGGGTGTCGGCCGACGTCGTCACATACCCCACACCGCAGCCGTCGCCCGGGATCGCGGCCTGGGCGAGCCTGCGCACCTCGGACTGGGTGAAGCACTGGCCCGCGGCGCTCTGCGCGTTGCAGATCAGCGCCGTCTTCGCGTCGGTGGTCGTGAGGATCTGCCGGGCCAGCTTCAGCATGTACACGAAGGACGCGCAGCCCGCGTTGGCCACGTCGACGAGCCACTCCGGGTTCAGGCCCAACCGGCGTGCCACCTCGGTGCCGGCGCCCACGAACGGCAGGTCCGGCAGCTGGCTGTGCACCAACAGCACGTCGACGCCACGGATCTCGTCCCTGCCGTGCCGCTCGATCAGAGGCTGTACGGCGCGCTCGACCATGTCCGCGTTGGACTCGTCCGCGGCCACGTGGTGCCGCGACGGCGGGACCTTGAACATGGGGTGGTTGCGGAGCTTGTCCTCGGCTCCGGGGTAGTCGGTGTAGAACTCCGCGGGGACCGGCTCGCCGGGAAGGTAGCTCGCGACGTCGGTGAGGCTGACCGTGGTCACCGCGCCACCGCCGTCGGCGGAGCCACGTTGACGGGCAGTCCGTTGCGGTGGCGGTGTTCCAGGATCGCCTTGAGGTTGTTCATCTCCACGGTGTGCCCCGCGTAGAAGAGATCCCAGTAGTCGCCCACCCAGGGCCGGTCCGGGCGGGGAGCCGCGCCGGGGTGCGGGTTGTCGTCGTAGTAGGGGTGCCGGCAGTTGGTCCAGGTGATCACCGACCCCGGCTTGTCGAGCACCAGGCGGGCCGGTACGACGCGCATCAGGTAGATCATCCACAGCTTCTCGCCCTGGTCCCAGGAGCAGTGGTAGTCCACGGTCATGGCCTCGGGGTTGGCGACCACCTCGCAGTAGATCCTGGTGTCGTCCTCGAGCCGGTCGTGGCCGACCCACAGTCCCGGTGGGCCGGCGGGCGCGAAGTCCCGCAGGCTGCAGGTCCACTCCTCCAGGTGGTGGCCCTGGCGCAGGTAGTCGTAGGCCCGCTCCGGTGGGCAGTCGACGTACGCGTGGATGGTGCAGTACTGCCCGTAGACCTGATGGTGGGGGTAGACGGCGTGAGTGAGCTCCATGCAGTGGGCGGTCAGCTCCTCCTTGCCGGGATTCTCGATCCGCATCAGACCGGGGATGTCAGCCAACGTGGACGATTCCTCGTTCAACTGGGCTCTCCTTGTTCTCGGTGGCGTTCTCGGTGGCTTCGGTGAAGGACTGGAAGGGAAGGAACGGGGGGATCTCCCCCGGGTCGCAGTCCAGTGCGACGAACGCCGGGCCGCCGCCCGCATTGCTGCGCAGCAGCGCCTGACGCAGCTGCGCAGCGTCGTCGGCCCCCGTGACCTCCAGGGACGGGAAGGCGGCGGCCACCCCGGCGGCGAGGTCGGTCCGGGCGAACAGGTCGTCGCTGCGGACGCCGCCCTGGAGGAACTCCTCACGCACCGCGCACATGGCGTGGGCGTTGTTGTTGAAGACGACGAAGGTCACGGGTGCGGCGTACTCCACGGCCGTGTGCACTTCCATCCCGTGCATGAAGAAGGACCCGTCGCCGGCGAGTACGTAGGTGCGTCGGCCGGTGGCGAGCGCGGCGCCGATCCCCGCGCCGAAGGTGTAGCCCATGCCGCCCATGCCGACCGCCACCACGAAGCGGCCGTGGCGCGGAGCCGGCAGGAGATGGACCGCGCTGGCCCCCGCGTTGCCGGCGTCCACGAAGACGTGCGCGTCCTGGGGGAGGGCCGCCTCCACCGCGGCGACCGCCTGGGCATAGGGGATGGGTCGCCCACGGGCCTGAGAAACCGGGCTCGGCGTGGGGGTGGGGAGCGGACCGGCGTGCTCCGGGCAGGCACGTGGGCGCGGCGGGAGCCGGCCGGTCACCGCGCGCAGCGCGTCCCGCAGGTTCCCGCCCAGTGCGGTGCCCGCCACGAACGGCGGTTCGGGACCGAGGCACACGACCTCGGTGGCGGCCAGGGCCCGGTCGAGGCCGCCGCGTGCCAGGAGCGGCAGCCGGGTACCGGCCAGCAGGCACACGTCGGCCCGCCGCAGACACTCCTCGACGTTGGCATGGCCCATCACCCCGGCCACACCTGCGAACCGGGGATCACGGTTGTCGAAGACATCCTTGGCGTCGGGGGTGACCGCCACCCACGCCCCGAGACGTCCGGCCAGTTCGGCCAGCTCCGCCCGCGCGTCCGCGGCGGCCACGTCTTCACCGGCGATGACGAGGACGCGGCCGGCCCCGCGCAGGGTGTCCGACACGGCGGTGAGGACCGCGGAGTCGAGCCACGCCGCCTCTGCCGTCGGCTCCGGCTCCGGCATGCCTGGTGTCGGCGTCGCGCCGCGACCGGGCACCTGGATCCGTGCCTGCTGCACGTCCTTGGGCAGCAGCAGCACCGCAGGACCTCGCGGATGGGCCTGTGCCGCCGCCATCGCCCGGGGCAGTAACTCCGTGAGCGAGTCGGCGTTCTCGACCCGGGCACAGAACCGGGAGACCGGGGTGAAGACCTCCCGGGCGTCGAAGGAGCCCGCCCTGCCGCTGGAGTCCTGGAACGCCCCGTGGCCTTCCTGGCCGGTCGGCGGCTGCCCGACCAGGGCCAGCACGGGTACCCGGGAGGCGTACGCCTCCGCCAGGCCCGGTACGAGATTCATCGCGCCACCGCCCGAGGTGGCGGCGACCACACCGAGGCGCCCGGTGGTTCGGGCGTATCCGTCGGCCATCGTGACGGCGGAGAACTCGTGTTTGGCGACGACGCCGTGGACGGCGCGGCCGCGGTGAACGGCGTCGTACAGGTCCTCGATGTTCGCGCCGCCGACGCCGAACATGTGGGTGACGCCCGCCCTGGCGAGTTCCCCGGCCAGGTGGTCGACCAGGCGTACCGTTCCTGCCTCGGGTAAGTCCGAGGGTATGCCCGAGCGTATGTCCGAGGTGGGGGTGGTCATGCGGGGCTCCTGTCCGTCTCGTGGTGCCGGTCGATGAGGCCGGATGGCGAGATGACCTGAAAGCGGTGCCGGTACTCCTTCGGGGTGAGTCCCAGGGTGCGTCCGAAGGAGCGGAAGAAGGTCTCGGGGGCGGCGAATCCGCAGCGGCCCGCTATCTGGCCGATCGTCAGATCGGTGGTTTCCAGCAGCTCGCGTGCGCGGGCGATCCGCGTCCGCTCGACGTACTGGCCCGGGGTCGTGCCCACCTCGCGTCTGAAGACCCGGGCGAAGTTGCGCAGGCTCATGTTGGCCCGCCTCGCGATCTCGGCCACGGGTAAGGGGTTGTGCAGGTTGTCCAGGATCCACTCCTGTGCGGTCCGGATCGGCGGATGGTCGGCCAACTGGGCGTCGAGGATGGCGCTGAACTGGGACTGTCCTCCGTGCCGCTTGAGGAACAGCACCAGAAACCGCGCCGTCTCCAGCGCGAGCGCCGCTCCGTGATCGGCCTCGACCAGGGCCAGCGCCATGTCGATCCCGGTCGACACGCCCGCTGACGTCACGAAGGGGCCGTCCCAGACGAAGATCGGCTCGGCGTCCACCGTCACGTCCGGGTAGCGGCAGGCCATCGCCTCGCTGTATGCCCAGTGCGTGGTGGCGCGTCTGCCGTCGAGCAGACCCGCCTCGGCCAGCAGAAAGGATCCGCCGCATACGGAGGCGACTCGGTGCGACCGGGCCGCTGCCCGGCCGATCCAGGAGACCAGCGCCCGGTCCCGGAGCGCGTTGTCGAGACTCCATCCGCCCGGCACGAGGAGCGTGTCGATCGGGCCCTGCCCCGCGTCCAGCGGAGAGGCCTCCACCCTCACTCCCGAACTCGTGCGCACCAGTGGTGCGTCGGGGGACACCAAGTCGATCCGGTAGGGGGCACCCGCGGGAGGAAGGAGCCGGTTGGCGGTATCGAACACTTCAATCGGTCCGGTGATGTCCAGGGCCAGCGCGCCCGCATACACCACCACAACAACACGTCGCTCTAGCACGGTCACAGCCTGTATCGGGAGTCGCACTGGCTGCAATGACAGATTAGTGACGTATCCGGCCAACGCGCGGTCCGTCGAATGTGCAGAGTGGCGCTGACCAGGCGGTTCGTATGCGCGAACCGACAGCGACGGGTGAGGCAGCTCACAGGAGTCGCGGTCGGGGGCGGCCGCCCTGGGGGCCGAAGCCCCCAGGAGTGGCGTGCCCCCGAAGACGCGGTCATTCGGCGGCGGCGAGCAGCCGTGCCTCGCTCTCCTCGTACAGCCGCTGGTTCTCGCGGCTCTCGGCGGCGCGGCGCCGGCGGTCGAGACGGCTGCCCAGCCAGCCCGCCAGGTAGCCGAACGGTATGGAGACCAGGCCGGTCGACTGCATCGGGAACAGAGCGAAGTCGGCCTTCGGGAACACGGCGGACGGCGTACCCGAAACGGCCTGGGAGAAGACCATCAGCACCAGCGCGCAGGCCGCGCCGCCGTAGAGGCTCCCGAGCAGGCCGGTGCGCGTGAAGCCTCGCCAGAACAGGGAGTACGTCAGCGCGGGGGCCACCGCCGACGCCCCGATGCAGATCGCCAGCGTGGTCAGTACGCCGACGTCCCAGTGCTGGACCAGGGTGGAGAGCGTGATGGCGACGGTTCCCACAGCCACGCTCGTCCACGCCGCGACCGTCATCTCCGTGCGCGGCGCCGCCTGTCCCCGCCGCGCCGCATGGGCGAACAGGTCGTGGGCGAGTGACGAGGCCGCGGCCAGGGTCATCCCCGCGACCGAGGACAGCAGGGTGATGAACACCGTGCCCGCCATGGCCGCGTAGAGGATCGTCGCCCCCGCGGAGTCGGCATCGCCGCCGAGCACCTGGGACAGCATGAGCACGGACGTCCTGCCGTGCGGGTCGGCCGCGGTGATGTACCGCGATCCCACGAGCGCCGCCGCGCCCGTGCCCATGACGATCACGAGCAGGCAGAACGTGGTGACCGTGCCGACCGCCCACGACATGGAGCGGCGCACGGCGGGCACGTCCCGCGCGGAGAACAGGCGCATCGTGATGTGCGGCAGGCAGGCCACGCCGAGTACCACGGTGATCTGGAGACTGACGAAGTCCAGCCGGCTGCCGGCCGAGGTGCCCAGTTGCAGGCCCTGCTGGAGGAAGGCCGGGCCCGCGCCGCTGCCGCGCTGGGCGGCCCGGAGCAGGTCGCCGGGGTTCCAGTCGAAGCGGTTCAGGACCAGGGCGGCGAGGGCGACGCTGGTGCCCAGCAGAAGCACGATCTTGATCATCTGGATGAGTGCGGTGCCGCGCATGCCGCCGATCGCCGCGTAAATGATCATCAAGCTGCCGACGAGGACGATGCACACCGTTCTGGCGCCCGACAGGTGCGGGATGCCCAGGATGAAGGTGAGCAGCGACCCGGCCCCGGAGAGCTGGACGACCAGGAAGGGGAGGGTCGCCGCGAGCGTCACCACGCAGGAGGCGATACGGACGGCCCGCCCGGGCATGTTGCGGGCCAGGACGTCTCCCATGGTGAACCTGCCGGCGTTGCGCAGGGGTTCGGCCAGCAGGAACATCAGCAGCACCAGCGACATGGCGGTGCTGACCGCCAGCACGTCGCCGTCGTATCCGGCGAGCGCGATGATGCCGGTGGTGCTCAGCACCGTGGCCGCGGAAATGTAGTCGCCCGCGATCGCCAGGCCGTTCTTGAGCGGGGTGAGCGAGAGGTAGCCGGTGTAGAAGTTCGTCAGGTCGTCGCGGTCCGGTCCCGCCATCACGCACATCAGCAGCGTGAGGGTGACCAGGGCGGTGAACAGGATCAGGACGGTCGCCTGCGTCCCGGAGCTGAAGTCGTTCATCTCGCCACCTCGGCGTCCCGGCCCGGCCGGACCGCCCGCTCCCTGACCACCCGCGCCAGCGGGTCCACGGAACGTTGTGCGCTGCGTCCGTACCAGAGGACCGCCGCGAAGGTGACGATGAGCTGGAGGACCCCCAGGGCCATGCCCAGGCTCAGCTCCCCGGCGATCTTGGACCCCATCAGGTCCGGCGCGTAGCAGGAGAGCACCACGTACACCACGAAGGAGCCGAGCGCGGTGAGAGTGGACACCCGGCGGAGCACGCGGTAGGCCGAGCGGAGGGCGGCGAGGTCGGCATGGTGCCGATGGGGCTCGTGCGTGGACGGCCGGTGCCGAGGGGCTTGCCCGTACGGGTCGTACGGAGAGGCGTCGTATCCGTACGAGTCGCGGCGAGGGGTGTCGTATCCGTACGAGTCGTGCCGAGGGGCGTCATATCCGTACGGCTCGTGCCGAGGGGCGTTCTCATGGGGCGCGGTCCGCGGCTGCGGCCATCCCGGTGGTGCTGCTGGCGGGTACCGGTTGTCGTCGGCGTGTGTCATCGCGTGGCCTTCCAGTGCGGCTCGGATCCGTGGAGGTGAGCGGGGAAGAAATGGGCACGGCGGCGCACGGTACCGACTGGTCAGTATGGCTGGTAAGCCCGCCGTGCGTTACGTTTCCGGCTCGATGCGGTATCCGGCCGGCGGTGATCGCCTGACGGTCGAAGGCCGACGGGCCGCGGACCGGGCCGGTGGCCCTGTGGGGCCGTCGGTGAACTCCGCGAGAGGGAAAGGGAGGTTGAGGACTTCCGGGCAGTCATGCCGGATCTTCGGCGTCGATTCCCGTGCCCGTCCGGGCCGTCCTCGCGGTGACTCTCAGGGGTCGAGGGCGGAGTCACCCATGGCATGTGGTGTACATCACAGGCCTCTTCGTACCTACTGGTCGGTATGGTCGCGGGGGACCGCGCGAACAACAGGAGGCACGATGTCTGCGACCAATCGTCAGATCCGTCTGGCAGCCCGCCCCGTGGGTGAGGTGAAGCCCGACGACTGGGAGCATTGTTCCGGGCCCGTCGAGGAACCGGGTCCGGGCCGGTTCGCGGGCCGGACGCGTGTCATCTCCCTGGATCCGGCCATGCGGGGCTGGCTGGACGACCGCCCCTCCTACCTGCCGCCCGTGGGCATCGGCGAGGTGATGCGCGCCGGGTCGGTCATCGAGGTCACCGCGTCCAACCACCCCGACTTCCAGCCCGGTGATCACGTGGTCGGCACGTTCGGCGTCCAGGAGCACGTGGTCTCCGACGGCAAGGGCGCCATGAAGATCGACACCTCCCTCGCCCCGCCCTCGACGTATCTGGGGGCGCTGGGCATGCCCGGCATGACCGCCTACTTCGGCCTGCTGGAGGTCGGGGCGCTGAAGGACGGCGAGACCGTCGTGGTGTCGGGGGCGGCCGGCGCGGTCGGCAGCATGGTGGGTCAGATCGCGAAGGCCAAGGGCTGCCGGGTCGTGGGCATCGCCGGAGGGCCGGAGAAGTGCGCCCTGCTCACCGACGAGCTGGGATTCGACGCGGCGATCGACTACCGCACCGAGGATGTCAGGAAAGCACTGCGCGGGCATGCCCCCGACGGCATCGACGTCTACTTCGACAACGTCGGAGGGGACATCCTCGACGCCGCCCTGACCCGGCTGGCGATGCACGCGCGCGTCGTGGTCTGCGGCGCGATCAGTCAGTACAACAACGCCACACCGGTCAAGGGCCCCTCGAACTACCTCTCGCTGCTGGTGCGCCGCGCCCGCATGGAGGGCCTCGTCGTCTTCGACTACGCCAAGCGCTACCCGCAGGCCACGCAGGAGATCTCCGGCTGGATCGGCGCCGGCCACATCAAGGTCAAGGAGCATGTGGTGAGGGGGACCGTGGACGACTTCCCCGAGACCTTGCAGATGCTCTTCCGCAGCGAGAACGTCGGCAAGCTCGTGCTGGAGCTGGCATGACCGTCAAGGGCGGGACCGCCGTCGCGCGGAGAGAACAGACGGACGGCGCCACGCTCCAGGGCAAGGTGGCGATCGTCACCGGCGGTGCCGGCGGACTGGGCCGGGCCACGGCGCTGGCGCTCGGGAAGGCGGGGGCCCGGGTGGTCGTCGCGGACCTCGACCCGCAGGGCGGCAAGGAGGTGGCCGACCTGGTCGGCGGCCACTTCCGCGCCTGTGACGTCTCCGACCTCGACGCCAACCGCGCGCTGGTGGACTTCGCCCAGGAGCAGTACGGCGGCGTCGACATCGCGTTCCTCAACGCGGGCGTGACGACCGGATGCGGCGTCGGCGAGGACTTCGACCTGGCCCGCTACCGCCGGGCGATGGGCGCCAACCTCGACGGTGTGGTCTTCGGCACCCACGCGGTGCTGCCGGCGCTGCGAGCCCGCGGCGGAGGGTCGATCGTGGCGACCGCGTCCCTGGCCGGTCTGGCGGCGGTACCGCTCGATCCCCTGTACGCGGCCAACAAGCATGCGGTAGTGGGCCTCGCACGCTCCCTGGGGCAGGCTCTCGCGCCGGAGAACGTGCGCTTCAACGCGGTCTGCCCGGGGTACGCCGAGTCACGGATCATCGACGACCTGCGTGACATGCTCGCCGAGCAGGGACTGCCGGTCATCCCGGCTCAGGCCGTGGCGGACACGGTGCTGCGGATCGTCACCGGCGACGGCACGGGGGAGTGCTGGTTCGTCCAGGCCGACCGCGAACCGGAGCCGTTCCGCTTCCGCAACGTCCCCGGCCCGGGCAAGCCCGCCGGTACCTGAGCGCCCGCGGACGCCGCCATCAGGCCGGCGGGCATGCGTGTTTGAGCCGGGCGCACGTTCACCAAGTGCGGTCGGACCGGTGCCGCGCTACGCGAGGGGTAGCCCCGATGTGCGGCCGCGCGTTGTTTCGGCGGCTTGCCGGACACCTGTCCGGTAAGCCGCCGACCCCTTCCGAATCCGTCAGCCGCACGTACCGCTCGGCCGGGTCCGGGTCACCACATTGCTGATGCCGGTCGTCGCGTCGAGCCACACCACTTGGGTGCCGGATGCCGCGGCGGCCGACAGCTGCTCACCCCGGTTGCAGGAGACCCGGCTCTTGCGTACGCCATCGCCCTTGCCCTCCGCTGAGAACTGCCAGAGCTTGGCCAGCGACTCGTTGCGGAACGCGGGGTCCGGCGTCCGGGCGTCCACTGTCACCGCCCCCTCGGAGGCCGTCAGATCGAAGACGTTCAGGGACTCCGGGCCGGTCTCCGGGCTGAGGTCCGTGATGCCCGAGCCGTCGAGCCCGGCACGGCGCAGGGCCGTCGTGCCGTTCTGATCGATCTCGTCGAGCAGCCAGTAGACGTGATCGCCGGTGACGGCCGTCGGGCCGAGGCTCGCCCCCGGGGCGGCCCGCTGGATCACCTTGTCCTCACCGGTCGCCACATCGACCACCCGGGTGGTGGTCTCGTACACGGCGCTCACCCGCTGCCGGTCCTGGTAGACGACCTTGCCGTGGCTCAGCGACGGGAAGGTCGCCCGGTGGTACGTGCCCCCACCGATCGTGACCACGTTCGCCGGGTCCTTCAGACTCAGGTAGGCCACGCCGGCTCTTCCGCCGTGGTTGTTGTACGCGAAGGCCACCACGTCACCGTCGACGTCCAGCGCGCCGCCCACACTCCGGCCGTGCCACAACGTCTTCACCGGGCCGCCCGCGAGGGGCCGGGCGAGGATGTCCACGCCGGAGGTCCCGTGCGCCTGCCACACCACGGTCTTGCCGTCCGTGGCCGGATTCACGTGGTAGCGGCCGTCGTTGGGGCTCATCAGTTTCAGCTGGCCCGTGCCGTCCGTGCGCCCGGCCCACACCGAGTACGCCTCGGAGCCCTCCTCGTTGGACGTGGCGGCCGTCCACCAGTCGCCGCCCGCGCCCAGTTGGGAGTCGTAGGTGTTGACGCGCTCGATCAGCAGGTCGGAGTCGACGCCCAGCGCCAGCTCCCAGTTGGGCACGATGCCATGGGCGTTGAAGGCCCGCTGGACGGCCGTGAGGTCCTTGCCGCCGGTCCCCAGAGCCCTGGCGGCGGCGATCACCGCGTCCCGCCCCTGGGTGAAGCCGTCGAGCGGGGTGAGGTACTCCGTGAGCGCCTTGTACACGATCTTGTCGGCGAGAGTGGGGCCGACGTCCTCGCGGATGTCCCACAACGCACCGGAGAAGATCGTGGAGTTGAGGTGGACACCGCCGTTGTCGGTGCCGAACCCCACACCGAGGAAGGACTTGGCGGTGGTCCGCCCGTCGTTCAGGTCGCGGACCGCGCACTCGCGCGGCGTCCTGGTCCGGCAGAGCGCCTCACCCAGCAGCCCCGAGTCCGGGTCGGCCATGGCTATGCCGTGCACATCCGTCTCGATGGCGTTGCCGAAGTAGTCCGCGATCGCCTCGTTCATGGCGCCGGACTGGCCCGCGTAGACGAGGTCGGCGGAGTGGTCGACGACGCCGTGGGTCATTTCGTGCCCTACGACGTCCAGTCCGGCGGCGAGCGGACGGTATTCGGCGTCGCCGTTGCCGTACACCATCTTCTGGCCGTCCCAGAAGGCGTTGACATACGGCTGCCCGTAATCGGTCGTCCCGACGAGGGAGTTGATCGACATGCCCCGCCCGTCGAGGCTGTCCCGGCCGTGCTTGTTCTTGTAGTAGTCGTACACCTGCCCGGCGGCCCAGTGCGCGTCCACCGCCCCCGCCTCGGTCGCCTCGGCGCCGAAGGCCGGGGTCGGCGAGGCGAACTCCTGAAGGTCGGCGGGCCAGTTGCCGACCACGTCGGAGGCCCACTTGCCGCGCGCGTCCCAGGTGGCGAGGACGTCCGCGGTGTCGTTGTGGATGCGGGAGTGGTCGCGCAGGACGTAGGCGGCGCGCGTGTCGTCGTGGGTGACCTGTAGTTCGACGGGTTTGCCGTCCAGCTTGACGCCGGAGCCCGTCTCGCCGGGGGCGGGTTCGGTGGGTTCCTGCGCGGGGTGGCTCGCCGCGCTCCCCTCGGCGGTCGTCCCGGGCGCGTCGAACGTCCGGATACCGCTGTACTGGAGCACCGGATATCCGGCCTGCGCGTCGACGTACACCTCGCGCAGCACCGGCTCACCGCGCGCCGGGTCCGCGCCCCGCACGGTGACGTGCCGGGCGAGTACGCCCGTGCCGGTGGGCAGCACGACCAGGCCGTGGGAGGTGCCGGTGAGCGGCGTCGCGTCCTTCTTGCCCTCGTCGTCCTCCCCGTACGCGGTGAACTTCTCCGCGCCGAGCCGGGCCAGCACCGCGTCGACCGCCCGCTCGACGGCGAGCGCGTCGTCGACCTCGGCCGTGGTGCCGGTCCGCAGACCGGTGAAGTACTTGCCCGAGGTGCCGGTGACGACCCGTCCGCCGTCCTGCTTCTCCATGCGTACGACGTACTGGCCGCCCAGGACCGGGATGCCGTGGTACCTCTGCCGCAGTCGCACGGTCTCCTGGCCGTCGGCCGTGACGGTCCCCAGGGGCTCCAGGTCGCGGCCCGGGTCCGCGATCCGGTAGCGGTCCTGCTTCGCGGCGAGGTACGCGCGCGCCGCGCCCGCGGCGTTCCGCGCCGCCGGAGCCTGCTCCCGGAGGCCCTCCACCAGTGCGGGCGTCGCCGTCTTCTGCCCCGGGATCAGCTCTCCCGGGCTCGGCGGCGGCACCGGTCCCCCCGCCTTCGCGTCGGCGGGGACCGCCGAGACGACGAGTGCGGCGACGCCGATAAGCGCCGCCGCACCGGAAATGCCGCTTCTTCGTGCTCTGGATAATCCCGTCGGTCTCTTCGAGTCTGCTCTGGACTGCCCCACCGTCTCCCCATCCCCTGCGGAATCCGTACCGGCGGCGGAACACCGCCGGGCAGGGCCCATGGAACGGGCGATACGCCGACTCATCAATGGGGCGGGGGTTTCCACAGACGACTTCCGGCCCCGCGACGAGGCGCCGGAAGCGCCTGCCGGCCGCACGGCCCGCGCCTGATCGACTCGGCTCGACGCGGCAGCGCTGTCCGACGCACCGTTCTCGCGCGCATTCCGAGTGGACCGACAGCCTAGGCTTCCACCCGACACCGACACCGACCCCAGGAGCGCGCACCGTGGTTGACCCCGCACCGGAGCACCCGTACCCCGACGGCCACCGACCGGACGAGGCGCCCGCACCACACGCACTGCTCGAGCCCGTGCTCGGCCTCCTGGGTTCTTGGTACGGCCGGGGCGAGGGCGGGTACCCGACGCTCACCGGGGACTTCGGGTACGCGCAGGAGCTGACCTTCAGTCACGACGGCCGCCCCTTCCTGCGCTACGAGGCCCGGGCCTGGCTGCTCGACGCCGATGACGCACCGCTGCGTCCGTCGGCCCGGGAGTGCGGCTGGTGGCGGCTTCAGCCCGACGGCCGGGTGGAGGCGCTGATCACCCAGCCGACCGGCATCGCGGAGATCATGGTCGGGCGTGCGACCGGCAACACGATCGACCTCTCGACCCATGAGGTCGCCCTCGCTCCCACGGCCAAGAAGGTCAACGCCACCCGCCGCCGCTACACCCTGACCGACGACGACACGCTCACGTTCCACCACGACCTCGAGGCGGTCGGCCAGCCGATGCAGCACCATCTCTCGGCACGGCTGCGACGTAGAGGCTAGGCCGCTTCCCTCCGAACATCCGATCGCTTTACCAGTCGGCCGAGTTCGGCTCCTGGAACGGTGTCCACAACCGGCTGTTTCACCCATTGCTGCTTGTCCATGTCCAGCTCGAACCACCGAAGCCGCTGCGTCCCGATGACGCGAAAGGCATTCTTTCCGTCGCCGATTCGCAGGGTCCCTTTGCGGTCTCCGCTGGTCCAGTCGAGGTTCAGGTGAAACCTGCAATCACAATTCTCGGTACGAGCGTGGACCAGGAATACCTCCGGCTCTGTGGATGAAATCCGATAGGGGAAACGCGCAGCAGGAGTTCCGTCATCGCCGGCGCGCGATGCCGGAGCGACTTCGGGGTCATCGAGATTGATGTCGAAATTTCGAGATGTCAGCCCGCCGCAGCTGAGGCCGAGGTCGTACACGGACCCTTTGGGCCTGCTTTTCGATTCCACGTCCACTCGGAGGCCGTGGAGGACGACACTGCTGGCGGAGCGCCCTTGCAGGGTGAGCCGGATGGTTGTCAGATTGGCGGCGGTTCCTCCCTGGCGGGTTGCCCAAACCTGCCAGTCCTCGTTGGGCGAGGGAGCCGACATCTTCGCGTCAGAGTCGAAGACATAGGACTTGCACCCGGCATCTTCCGGCGAGTCCACTTGTGTCGTCCATGCGAAGGGCGGCCTGTCGCCTTCCACGATCGCCGAAGTCCCGCTCTTGATCGCGTCGTAGATCAGCGGGCTCGCGGTCGCGACGAAGAGCGCCGAAAGGACGGCGGTACCGGCTTTCCAGTGTCGGCGCCACCAACGTCGTGCCGGTCCGTGCGCATGGCTTCGCGGGTCCCTCCGTGGTGGCCGACGGCTGGACATGCGCTTCTCCTGTCGCTGGGCAGCGTCTCGGCCTTTATTGCCCACTGAGGTGAATCGGTTAGCGCTGTTCCACTCCATTGGACGCATCCCGCTCCCCGCAGCCGGCTCGGTTGCGGGGAGCACCAGCTCGTGAGGTCCGCGCGCCGGGGAGGGCGCGAGCGGTTCAGGAGAGCCAGTCGGCGTAGTGGGTGGGGGCGAGGTGGGCGTCCTTGTCGGTGAGGACGTCACCCTTGACGGCGCCGAACATGCCGGCGGTGGGGTCGGTGACGACGGTGCGGCCGTCGGACTTGTGGGACAGGGTGATCCGGCCCAGCTCGTCCAGGGAGAAGATCTCGGGGCCGGCGACGTTGCGAATGCCCCCCAGCGGGGCGCCCGCGGCGACTTCGGCCACCGCGTCGGCCACGTCCTTGGCGGCGATCGGCTGGATCGGCGTGGCGGGCAGCCGGACGGTGTCGCCGTCCGCGGTCCAGGACAGGACCGCGTCGATGAACTCCATGAACTGCGTCGCGCGGACGATCGAGTAGGGGATCGGTCCGGCCGCGAGGATTTTCTCCTGGAGCGCCTTGGCCCGGTAGTAGTCCAGCTCCGGCACCTGGTCCACGCCGACGATCGAGAGGATGACGAAGTGACGGACGCCGGCTTTCCGGCCCGCGGCCAGGAGGTTGTCCATCGAGGTCTGGAAGAAGGCCGGGGAGGCTTCGTCGAAGGTCGGGGAGTTCGTCAGGTTGACGATGACGTCGGCCCCCGCCACCGCCTGGTCCAGTCCCTGACCGCTGATGACGTCGATTCCGGTGGACTGCGAGTGCGGTACCGCCTCGTGCCCGGCGGCGTTCAGATTCTTGACGACCTGCGACCCGATCAGCCCGGTACCGCCGATGACCGCGAACTTCATGACATGCCTTTCGACGAGAGGTATGTCCGGAATATTGCACATGATCCCATGCGGGCGTCGCATGTGCGAAACTCGGACACGTTCTGTCCGGGACTATACGTGGACATGTGTTGTCCGAGTCAATGCATCTGGTTAGAGTGACCGAGTGAAGATGTCCGGCGGAGTCGAGTGGGCCCTGCATTGCTGCGTCGTGCTCACATCGGTTGAGGAGCCTGTCCCCGCGACCCGGCTGGCGGAGCTGCACGACGTCTCGGCAAGCTATCTGGCCAAGCAGTTGCAGGCGCTCTCTCGCGCCGGGCTCGTGCGTTCGGTGCAGGGCAAGGCGGGCGGTTACGTGCTCACCCGGGAACCCGCCTCTATCACGGTGCTCGATGTGGTCGAAGCGGTCGACGGTCCCGACCAGGCCTTCACCTGCACGGAGATCCGTCAGAGGGGTCCACTGGCCACACCGGCCGAGTCGTGCGCCGTACCCTGTGCGATCGCCCGCGCGATGACCGGGGCGGACGCGGCCTGGCGAGCGGCGTTGCGAGCCGTCTCGATCGCCGATCTGGTCCAGAACGTCCGCTCGGACAGCGGCCCCGGCGCGATGGCCGGCATCAGCGCGTGGCTGTCCGCGCCGGACGCCTGAGGACCCCGGACCGCGCGACTGCCTGCCGCGCCCCGTGTCCCGGGCGCCGTCATCCCGTCGAACCCCGGCCTCGTCCGGATCCGGCCCTCGCTCCAGCTGTCCGTTGGGTCCGCGGGGCGGAATTGCGCACGTGCAGGGGTCACGGAGGCTGTGGATCTACGGGCGGCGCCGGCCCCACAGGTCCTGGCTGCCATTCCTGGTGGCCAGGACCTGCTCTTGGAGCCGGGGGAGAGGCGTTCATGCTCCAGGTCGGGGCCTGTCTGCCGAGCACGAAGCCGCTACGGGCGGTCGCCGCGCGCCCGTGCTGTCACTCGTACCAGTAGCCGTCCTCGATGGACTGGCGCCCGGTCAGCCACCAGACCTCCATGCTGCCGGGGATCCGCGACACGGAGGCGATGCCGTCGCCGGACGAGGCGCCGGCGGGGGCCAGCTGGTAGCGGGCCCAGGGGTGGCCGTCGTACCAGTAGGCGCCCTGGACCGAGTTGTCGGTGCCCGTCCACCACAGCTCCATGTGGCCCGGGACGCGGGAGACCACGGTGAGGTCGGAGCCCCGGTAGCCGCTGCCGTTCGGGGCGATCTGGTAGCGGGCCCACTGGCTGCCCTCGTACCAGTACGCCCCCTCGACGGACTCGTTGCGGCTCACCCACCAGACCTCCATGTGGCCCGGGATGCGGGAGACCGCGGTGATGCCGCCGACGGCGGACGCGGAGCCGGCCGGGGCGATCTGGTAGCGGGCCCAGGGGTGGCCGTCGTACCAGTAGGCGCCTTCCACCGATTCGTTGGGGCCCACCCACCACAGTTCCATGCTGCCCTGGATCCGGGACGCCGCCGTGATGCCTCCGTTCAGCGCGGCGCTGTCGTTCGGGGCGATCTGGTACCGCGCCCACGAGCTGCCCTCGTACCAATAGGCGCCTTCCACCGAGGCGTTGGGGCCGATCCACCACAGCTCCATGTGGCCGGGGATGCGGGAGACCGCCGTGATCCCATGGCGCCGGGCGCTGCCGTTCGGGGCGATCTGGTAACGGGCCCAGGGGTGGCCGTCGTACCAATAGGCGCCTTCCACCGAGCCGTTGGGGCCCACCCACCAGATTTCCATGTGGCCGGGGATGCGGGACACCGCGGTGATCCGGCTCGCTCCCCCCGCGCTGCCGTTCGGGGCGATCTGATAGCGGGCCCAGGGGTGGCCGTCGTACCAATAGGCGCCTTCCACCGAGCCGTTGGGGCCCACCCACCAGACTTCCATGTGACCGGGGATGCGGGACACCGCGGCAACTCCGGTGTCCGGATCGGCAGTTCCCCCGGGTGAGAGTTCGAATAAGGTCCAACCACTCATACTGTCTCTCCTTTCGCTTTCCGGTAAAAAGTAGCGTTCGCCCAGTAACCCGTCATAGGAGTGAAATCAGGCGTCCGTGTCGCGTTGTACCACTGGCGCCTGACGCTGCACCGTCAACCCTTCCTCCGCTCTGGTTGCCGCCCGTGCGTCGCCGCCGTGGGCGCGGGCGACGGCCAGGGCGCCGGACAGTGGGGAGACCGAGGCGGAAGCCCCGGGGTTACGGCAGCGACGAGAACGTGGTGATCCGAAACTGCGTGAGAGGGAAGCAGTGTGCCGCCGCGAGCCAGGGCGTCGGCGCCGGCGAGGAGATCGCCGGCAGCGAGATCGTCGGCAGGAAGTGGGGGGTCGTCATCGAGACGCTCGATCCGCTGTTGGCCGTACTGGTCATCGCCGCGAGCGTGCCGGGACCTCGCGGCCGGCACGATCCTCGTGGTGACGCGTGCCCCGGGGCCGGACATGCCTGAGGGGCCAGCACACCGTGCTGGCCCCTCAGGTTTCAGTAGCGGGGACAGGATTTGAACCTGCGACCTCTGGGTTATGAGCCCAGCGAGCTACCGAGCTGCTCCACCCCGCGTCGACTTGCTCTACCTTACGTCAACTTTTCCGGCCCCGAGACCATGATCGCCCGCCGGTGACGGGAGAGCGCACCGCGCGGGACCGATTCCCTCGGTGGGCTGGTCTTCCCCGCCTCGGCGCTGTCCACATCGGCGTGGGTGTCCACGGTGTTCATGGGAGCGTGCGGCGCTGTTCGCACTACCCCTGGGGGGTCATGCTCAAGGAGCGGATGAGCTGGGCCAGTTCCTCGCGGAAGAGTTTGTCCGGGTTGAGGGTCTGGGTCTGCAGGTGGCCGTAGATCTCCAGTGAGATCAGGCCGTGCAGGTGGCTCCAGATGCGCAGCGCGAGGGCCACCGCCGCCGGAGGCAGTTCCGGGAAGGCCGGGCGGACCTTGTCCAGGAGGCCGGTGTCGAAGTCGGACCAGGAGAAGTCGCTGTCCGCGTAGCGGTGTTCGGCGTGCGGCCAGGCTGCGGCCGCCAGTGCGGTGATGCCCTTGCAGACGCGGTGGGCGGCGTCCGGGGCGGCGCCCCCCGCGGGGGGCCGGTAGCCGGGTACGGGGTCGCCGTAAATGAGCCGGAAGCCCTCGGGGCCGGCCAGGGCCCAGCCTCTGAAGGCGCACGCCCATGCCTGGATCCGGGCGGCCGGATCCTGGGCGGGTGCGGTCTCCCAGGCGGTGTCCACGGTGTCGACCAACGAGGTGTACACATCGTTGATCAGCGTGGTGACCAGGTCGTCGCGGGTGGCGAAGTAGCCGTAGATGGCGTTGGCCGTCATGCCCATCTCGCGGGCGATGGCCCGCAGCGTGATCGCGTCGGGCCCGCCTGTGGCCATCAGTTCGAGCGCGACCCTCTTGATCTCGGCGGTCGTTTCGGCTCGCAGTCGCTCGCGGCGCCCATTGGTCTTTCCCACAGTCGCTGACTCTACAGCGTCACGATGGTGAGTGCCGTACATTTACTTCACGCCGTATACTTCACGGCGTATAGTTTTCGCGTGCCGTGAAGGGCAGGCGGCATGTGTATCTACAGGGGAGAGCCATGCACCTCGGAGTCATCGGAGCCACCGGCACCATCGGCAGTCGTGTCGTCACCGAAGCCCTCGCCCGGGGGCACCACGTCACGGCCTTCACGCGCGACTCGACGCAGATCGACGAGGACCGCGGGAACGTCGTCTGGAAGAGCCTCGACGTGCTCGACGCCGCGAGCGTCGCCGCCGGCATATCCGGCCTCGACGTGTTGATCAGTGGATTCCAGCCCGGCAACGCGGCCAAGGACATCGCCGACACCGTGGCCCGCTCCATCGCCGATCCCACGGTGTACGCCACTGCCGCGCGATCCCTGCTGAAGGCGCTGGAGAGTCACCCCCGGACCCGTCTGATCGTCATCGGTGGTGCCGGCAGCCTGGAGATCGAGCCTGGAGTCGTACGTGCGGACTCCGACGAGCTCCTGCACTCGAGTCTCGACGCGCTTGGCCTGCCGAGGCAGTACGCGGCTGCGGTGCGCGGCCATCGGGACGCGCTGAACGTGCTGCGCACGTCCAACCGGCTGTGGACCTACTTCAGCCCCGCGGAGGACATCGCTCCCGGCGAGCGCACGGGCCGGTTCCGGACCGGCGGCGATCAGCCGGTTCTCGACGCGGAGGGGCGTAGCCGCATCTCGGTGGAGGACGCGGCCGTCGCACTCGTCGACGAGGCCGAACTGCCCCGCTTCGTCCAACGCCGCTTCACGATCGGCTATTGAACGGACACCGGCGGACCCACGCCGCAACCGCGACCGGCACCGCGCGAGTGCGGGGGGACCGGCGTCGGGTCGCGCAGGGACGCCTCGATGCCGCCGCTGGTGTGGCGCGGCGGGGCGGCACGTGCCACGTCAGCCGGTGGTGAGCACCATGCGGAAGCGGGCGGCGCCGGACATCATCTTCCGGTACGCCTCATCGGCCTGGTCCAGCGGCACGGTCTCGGTCATCGGCCGGATCCCGTGCAGGGCGCTGAACGCCATGGTGTCCTGCACGTCCTGCGCGGTGCCGGACGGATGACCGCGGATGATCTTGCCGCCCATGAGCAGCTGGTTCGGGCTGATGCCCAGCGGCTCGGCGTCCACACCGATGGCCACCAGCTCGCCGCGGGGCGCGAGCCCATCCACGGTCGCCGTGATGGCGTCCGAGTTGGCGGCGGTGGCCAGCACGGCCTTGGCGCCGCCGAGGGACTGCAGCGCATCCGCGACGGTGGTGTCCGCCGTGCTGTCGATGTAGTGGTGTGCGCCGAGCTGCTTGGCGAAGTCGGCCTTGTCGGATCCGCGGGCGATGGCCACGGTCTCGAAGCCCATGGCGGCCGCGTACTTCACCCCCAGGTGGCCGAGGCCACCGATGCCGAGGACGGCGACGAGATCGCCCGGCCGCGCGGAGCTGCGTCGCAGCCCGTTGTACGTGGTCACTCCCGCGCAGCCCAGGGGTGCCGCGTCGGTCGCCGCCAGCGCGTCGGGGATCCGGGCCAGGGCGTCGGCCGGTGCGATCACCGCCTCGGCGTAGCCTCCGTCGTACGCCCATCCGGGGACCTTCAGGTTCTGGCACACGACGAAGTCGCCCTGTCTGCAGGGCGGGCAGTGGCCGCAGCTGCCGCCGAACCAGCCCACCGCCACCCGGTCGCCCACCTGCCAGCTGATGTCCGTTCCCTCGCCGAGCTCGTCGATGTGCCCGGCGATCTCATGCCCGGGGACCAGCGGAAACCGGACGCCCGGCAACAGGGCGTCGACGAAGACGGAGTCGCTGTGGCAGATCCCGCAGGCGTCCACGGCGATCCGGACATGGCCGGGGCCGGGCCGCGGCACCTCACGCTGGACGATCTCGAACGGACCGCTCGCGGCGGCCACCTGCGCTGCTCGATAAGTACTCATGGGGATCTCTCCGGGAACGGGAACGACTGCTCAATGACGGCCCCAGTACCAGCACACCAGTTCCCGTCCCAGCCCGCGCGCCGAAAACAGATCACGGCGACGGGTCGGCCAGGCCCACCAGCGGACAGGCTCAGCTTCCCGGGGCGACGGTTCCGGTGTCGGCGGATGCGCTCAGCAGGCCTACGAACATGGTGTGGCGCAGTGTTTCCACATGGTGCCGGGCGGCCTCGCTCGCCGCGGCGGTGTCCTGACGGCGCAGCGCGTCGAGGAGGTCGCGGTGCTCGCGGTTGGAGGCGCGCAGCGCGTCCACGGGGTAGGGAAGGTAGTAGCGGTAGAGCTCGCGCAGGACCGCGCCGTAGGGGCCGGTGATCGAGGGGACGCCGGTCGCCTCGGCGAGCCGGAGGTGGAAGCGCTCGTCGCAGCCGTGGAACTCCGCCCAGCTGGGCGCGCGGTCCATTTCCTCGACGATTTCCTGGAGCTCGGACAGGTCTTCGCCACTGGCGCGGACCGACGCGAGGTGGGCGATGCCGCACTCCAGGGCCAGCCGGTGGTCGATCAGCCGGTGCACGGCGTCGGTGGCCGTGCGGTAGGTCTCCGTGGTGAGGACCGTGCCCGGGGTGGGGTGGGCGGCGACGAGGGTGCCGCCGTTACGGCCACGGCGGCGTTCCAGTACGCCGTCGCCGCACAGGGAGACCAGGGCGCGGCGAGCGGTGATCTCGCTGACGTCGAGGGCCCGGGCGATCTGTGCGGTGCCGGGCAGGCGCTCGCCGGGGGAGAGCAGGCCCAGGTCGACGGCGAGAGCGATCCGGGCGCGTACCGCTTCCAGGGCGGACAGCCTGCGCACACCGCTGAGTTCGAGGGCGGTGAGGCCGGTGGTCGGGACGTTGTCACTGCCAGGCATGGCGTCACCCTAGCCAGCTCCGCTGGATCATCGCTAAAAAAGCTCGTATTGAGCACTCTTGTTTAACTGCTCATCTTGAACTAGTTTCGCGTCCATGTCCCGCCCCCTGCCCCTCGCTCTCGCCCAGCTCCCCCCGCGGCCCGCACATGCCCCGCTCAGCGGGTTCGCGGCTGAGGCGGAGAGCATTCTCGCCCGGTTCCCGCACACCCGCATGGCGGTCTTCCCCGAGCTGCACCTGTGCGGCGTCGACGCCCTCGGCGCCGAGGCGCACGAGCAGCTGCGGGAGATCGCGGAACCCCTGGACGGACCCCGGGTCAAGGAGCTCGCCGAGCTTGCCGGGGATCTGGGGGTGTGGCTGCTCCCGGGCTCGGTGTGCGAGCGCGGGCCGGCCGGGGAACTGTTCAACACCGCCCTGGCCTTCTCCCCGCAGGGGCGTCTGGCGGCCTGGTACCGCAAGGTGTTCCCCTGGCGGCCGAGCGAGCCCTACGATCCCGGCGACCGGTTCGTGGTCTTCGACGTCCCGGAGGCGGGGCGGATCGGCTTCGCGATCTGCTACGACGCCTGGTTCCCGGAGGTCGCCCGCCATCTGGCGTGGCGCGGCGCCGAGGTCATCGTCAACCCCGTGATGACCACCACCAGCGACCGCGCCCAGGAGGTCGTCCTGGCCCGCGCCAACGCCATCGTCAACCAGGTCCACGTGGTCAGCGTGAACACCGCGGGCCCCCTGGGCAGCGGGCACAGCCTGGTCGTCGACCCCGAGGGCCGGATCCGGGCAGAGGCGCCCGGCGACGGCACCGCCATCCTCACCGACGTGATCGATCTGGACGACGTGACCCGCGTCCGGACCCACGGCACCGCAGGCGTGAACCGCATGTGGGACCAGTTCACCGACACCGACGCGCCCATCGAACTGCCGCTGTACGGCGGCCGTATCGACCCGCGCACCTGGCGTCCCGGAGCCTGACACTCCGGCTCCTCACCCTTCTCCGTCCCGCTCGTACGTCCCCGGAGCCACCCCATGGTCAACCACGCCACCGGCGCGCCCGCTCTCGCGCGCTCCCTCACCCTCAGAGCCGTCACCCTGTTCGGTCTCGCCTACATGACTCCACTGATCGTGCTGGGCACCTTCGGTGTGGTCGCCGCCGACACCGGGGGCGCGGTCCCGACCGCGTACCTGCTCGCCCTGGTCGCCATGCTGTTCACGGCCCACAGCTACGGGAAGATGGCCGCCGCGTATCCCGTCGCCGGCTCCGCCTACACCTACGTCCGCAAGGCGATCGACGGGCGGCTCGGCTTCCTCGTCGGCTGGGTGACCCTGCTCGACTACTTCTTCCTGCCGATGGTCATCTGGCTGATCGGCGGGGCGTATCTCCAGGCGCAGTTCCCCGCTGTGCCGAGCTGGATATGGATCATCGGCTTCATCGCCGTCACCACCGTGCTGAACATCCGGGGCATCAAGACCGCCGAGCGCGTCAACGACCTGCTCATGGTCTTCCAGGTGCTGGTCATCGGCATCTTCGTCGTCCTCTCCCTGCGTCACGTCCTCCACATCGGCGGCGCCGGTGCGCTGGCGAGCGGCGCGCCCTTCGCCAACGGCGCGACCACCGCGGCCGGCATCTCGGCGGGTGCCGCCATCGCCGCGTACTCCTTCCTCGGCTTCGACGCGGTCACCACGCTGACGGAGGAGACGGTCGACCCGAAGCGCACCATGCCGCGCGCCATCCTGCTCACGGCGCTGATCGGCGGCGGCATCTTCGTCCTGGTCGCCTACACCACGCAGCTCGCCCACCCGGGCAGCTCCTTCGACGACCCCAGCTCCGCCGCCTTCGAGATCGCGAAGAGCATCGGCGGCGACCTGTTCTCGTCGGTGTTCCTGGCCGGGCTCGTGGTCGCGCAGTTCGCCTCCGGCATCGCCGCGCAGGCGAGCACCTCACGACTGCTGTACGCGATGGGCCGCGACGGCGCCCTCCCTCGCAAGGTCTTCGCCCGCCTCCACGAGCGCTACCGCACCCCCGCGCTCAACATCGTGCTGACCGGCGCGGTCGGCCTGATCGCCCTGCGCCTGGACGTGGCCACCTCGACGTCCTTCATCAACTTCGGCGCGTTCGTCGCCTTCACCTTCGTCAACGTGTCCGTACTCGCCATGTACATACGGCGTCGGCGCGCCGGGGACACCCTGAATCCGCTGTCGTACGTCGTCGCCCCCGCGATCGGCGCGGTCGTGGACCTCTACCTGCTGTACAACCTCGACGGCAGGGCGCTCACCCTGGGCCTGATCTGGTTGGGCCTCGGCGTGGTGTACCTGGCCTACCTGACCCGGATGTTCCGCGTCCCGCCGCCGGAAATGTCGTTCACACCTGCGGATTCGGACGAGGCCCAGGTCGCGGGGGCCCTGCAGAACACGAAGTGACAGCAGGTCCGGCCGTGGGGCGGCCTCCGGCCATGGAAGACGATCACAGCGGGTACGACTGCGGAGGCTCGGAGACGATGCGCCGGATCGGCTGACTGAACCCTGAGTGCCTTCACAAAGCCTGACTGGCCGGAACCTAAAGGTCTGAACCAGACACGTCAAGTGGTGAAAGGAGACGTCGCCTTGGACCGGGGCAAGCGCTCGGAACCCGAAGCGGCCGCACCAGGGGTCGGATCCCCCGCGTGGCGTTGCGGCCACGGTCCCAGGGGCATTTCCGCCCAGCTGGGCGTTGCCGATGGGCAGGGGATGGATGCTCGGTGCTTTGTGTGACGTCGTCACCGCGGACACCGCGCGCCGCCTCGTTCCTGTGAACTGTGCTGGTTCTGCCTTCAGTTGTTGACGCCGGGCAGGGGCAGGGGTACAAACCCCGTGAGAGAGAGCGCTCTCCCGCCTGCTGTTGCTCCTCCCCCCTCCATGCACGCCGGCTCGGCTTCCGGAGCTCCCCATGCAGACTTCGTCCTGTGCTCCCGCGCGCAGACCATCGACCGGTGCCGCCCGCTCCCGGACGGCTCTCGGCCTGGTCGTCGCCTTGCTCGCAGCCTGCTTCGTCGCCATGACGCCCTCGCCCGCGTGGGCCGCCGACCTGCTGCTGTCGCAGGGGCGGCCCGCCACGGCGTCCTCGACCGAGAGTTCGGCCTTCCCCGCAGCCGCGGCGGTCGACGGGGACCCGGGCACCCGCTGGTCCTCGGCCTTCGCCGATCCCCAGTGGCTCCAGGTGGACCTCGGCTCCGTCCAGCAGATCACCCGCGTCGGCCTGCGCTGGGAAGCCGCCTACGCCACGGCCTACCAGCTCCAGACGTCCACCAACGCGAGCAGCTGGACGACGATCTACTCCACCACCACAGCCGCCGGCGGCACCCAGAGCCTGCCCGTCACCGGCAGTGGCCGCTATGTGCGCATCCTCGCAACGGCGAGGGCCACTCAATACGGCCACTCCCTGTGGGAGTTCGAGGTGTACGGGCCCGGCGGCACCCCTCCGCAGGACGACTTCTGGGGCAGCACCAGCGACATTCCCCCCGCGAACAACGCCGTCCAAGTGAAGATCCTCAACCGCACCAACGGAAAGTACCCCGACAGCCAGGTGTACTGGAGCTTCAACGGCCAGGTCCACTCCATCGCCGAACAGCCCTACCTCGACATGCCGGCGAACTCCGCGGGGCGCATGTACTTCCACCTGGGCACACCCGACAGCCCCTACTACGACTTCATCGAGTTCACGGTCGGCAACAACGTCTTCAACGGCAACACCACCCGGGTCGACGCCTTCGGCCTCAAGCTCGCCGTGCGACTGCACACCAAGGACAACTACGACGTCGAGGTCGGCGAGAACCGGCAGACCTTCGCCGAGGACCGCGCCGCCACCTTCCAGCGCTTCACCGACGCGGTCCCGGCCGAGTTCAAGGTACTGACCCGGACCCAGGGCCCGTACCGGATCATCGCGCCCGGCAGTGACCCGAGCTTCCGCGCGGGCGGCGCCAACGCCAACTACTTCACCTCCTACGCCCAGTCCGTCGGCGTCAACGCGGCCACCTCCGACATCTTCGGCTGCGCCGCCTCCTTGGCCGGCCACCCCGACGTGTGCGCGGCCCTCAACCGGCACGTGGCCACGCTGCCGGCCTCCCAGCAAGCCGATCCGGCCCAGTACTACAAGGCGGCGCCGGCGAACTACTACGCCAAGTTCTGGCACGACAACGCCATCAACCGCCTCGCCTACGGCTTTCCCTACGACGACGTGGCGAGTCAGTCGTCCTTCATCTCGCACAGCAACCCGCAGTGGCTGCTGGTCGCGGTGGGCTGGTAGACGACCGCGTCTCGTCCCAGGCCCGCACGAGGTCGGCCGACCGCTCCCGACCGCGGTGAGTGAAGGTGCGGCCCTGTGTCGGACGGGGCGCGGCCCTGCGTCGCGTGCGCGGGTGAACGGTACCGGCGCACCGGCTGCCTCCTTCGACGCCTCTGCCGCCGGGGGATCCAGCCATGGGTAGGGTGACGGCGTGGACATGCTGCACCTGCGTTACTTCGTCGCCGTCGCCGAGGAACTCAACTTCTCGCAGGCGGCGCGCAAGTTGCACATGGCGGCCTCTCCGCTGAGCCAGCGGATCAAGGATCTGGAACGCGAACTCGGCTACGAGCTCTTCGAGCGCACCACCCACCGGGTCGACCTGACCCCGGCGGGCTCCGCACTGCTGCCGATGGCGCGCGACATCCTGGAGCGGGTCAACGCGATTCCCTGGCGGCTGAGCGAGGCGGTGCGGCCGCGGCTGGACAGGCTGTTCATCGGGATGCCCGCAGGAGTGCATCCGCTGCTGCGGGAGCGGGTCCGGCTGCTGGAGGACGCCTGCCGGGAGGTGTGCGAACTCAAGCGCTGGCCCGGTACGTCGGCGGATCTCGCGGACGCCGTGCACGACGGGAGGCTGGCGATGGCGCTGGTCCGGCTGCCGGTCTCCGATCCCGCGCTGGAGATCATCGAGGTGATGCGGGAGCGGCTGGGTGCCGCGGTGCCGGCCGACCGGTTCGCGGGGCGGGCGTCGGTCACCCTGGACGAGCTGGCCGATCTGTCCTATGTGGCCACGCCGAACGACGCCACCCCGGCCTATTTCGAGGAAATCGACGCCCATCTGAATTCCGTCGGCGTGAAGAAAAGGATCCGCATAAATATGGCGGATTATTCGGGAAGCTCGGAATTGATTTCGTCCGGCATGGCGTTCTCGATGACCATGCTCTCGCCGGAGAGTCCGATGCATCTGTACCGGCTGGACAATGTGGTTGTACTGCCCGTCGAGGACTTCCAACCGGCCCTGGTGACAGGCCTGTTGTTCCGTAGGGACCGAGCGGACGACGGCGGTGACCTGAGTGACGTCGCCGCGCGGGCGCGGCAGATCTTCCACGAGGTCATCTCCGTCTGACCAATTTCTGGGGCCCTTTTCTTGGATCCTTTTCCGGGGGTCCATGGAAAGGGTGTGACCGCTGTGGTCATACCCTTGTTCGTCCATTGATCATTCCCTCTCGGCTCGTTCGCGCATAACGTCGTCGGTGAAAACATTCACCACGAAATTACTGCGTGGAACGGAGCGATGATGGACAGCACGACCGCAGGCGACACCGGTCCGCTCAACGGCGTGCGGGTGATCGATCTGTCGACGGTGGTGATGGGGCCCTACGCGGCGCAGATCCTGGGCGACCTCGGCGCCGACGTCATCAAGATCGAGTCCCCGTCCGACACCGTACGGGTGGGCCCCTACCGCACCACACCCGGCATGACCCCGCTCAACCTCAACGTCAATCGCAACAAGCGCAGCGTGTCGTTGAACCTGAAGGACGACGCCGACCGGGCACGGGCCCTGGAGCTGATCGACAGCGCCGACGTGCTCGTCACCAACATGCGCCCCGGCGCCCTCGCCCGCCTCGGCCTCGCCCACGCCGACGTCGCCGCCCGCAACCCCGGCCTGGTCTACGCCCACGCCCAGGGGTTCCGCAGCGACTCCGACCGGGCCGGCAACGCGGCCTACGACGAGACGGTGCAGGCCGCCTCCGGACTCGTGGACGTGGCCAACCGGGCGCTGGGCACCCCGGCGTATCTGCCGACGATCATCGGCGACAAGGTCTGCGCGCTGACCATCGTCTACACGGTGCTCGCCGCGCTGGTCCACCGCGGCCCCACCGGCGCCGGCCAGTACATCGAGATCCCGATGACCGACACGCTCATCGCCTTCAACCTCGTCGAGCACCTGGCGGGCCATGTCTTCGAGCCGCCGGAGGGTCCCACCGGGTTCCCGCTGTCGATGAAGCGCGGGCACCGCGCGGTGCCCACCAGGGACGGCCTCGCCTGCGTCATCCCGTACAACCCGCAGAACTTCCGGGACTTCTTCCTCGCCGCCGATCGCGCCGACCTCGCCGCGGACCCGCGGGTCAACGGCGAGGCCGTCGCCGATGACGACGTCGACGCGCTGATGGAACTGGTGGGGGAGTGCTCGCCGAGCATGACCACCGAGGAGTGGGCCCGGGTCTGCGCCAAGCACAGCATCCCGATGGCACCCGTGCTCGAGCTCGAGCGAGCCGCCGAGGACCCGTATGTGCGCGGCGGCCGGCTGCTGGATGTGGTGGACCACCCCAGCGAGGGCGCCATCCGCACGGTCGGCATCCCCGTGCGGTTCTCCGCCACCCCGGGATCGGTCCGCCGGCTCGCCCCGCTGCCCGGCCAGCACACCGAAGAGGTCTTCGGCGAGCTCGCCACCGGCCGCTGACTCACCGTCGACCAAGGATTCACACCATGCACAGCACCACCGAGGTGCGGACCGAGACCATCGGTTCGTCCCTGCTCATCACCATCGACCGGCCGAAGGCGCGCAACGCGGTCAACGCCGCCGTAGCCACTCAACTTGCTTTCGCCATAGACCAGTTGGAGGCGGACCCCGCCCTGCGCGCAGCGGTGCTCACCGGCGCCCAGGGCACGTTCAGCGCCGGGATGGACCTCAAGGCCGCGCTGGCCGGTGAATCGCCCGAGATCCCGGGGCGCGGCTTCGGCGGGCTCACCCGGGCGCGGACCACCAAGCCGCTGATCGCGGCCGTCGAGGGCTGGGCGATGGGCGGCGGATTCGAACTGGCCCTGGGCTGCGATCTGATCGTCGCCGCGGACGACGCCAGGTTCGGTCTGCCGGAGGTCGGCCGCGGGCTGATCGCGGCGGGCGGCGGAGTGATCCGGCTGCCCAAGCGCATCCCGTACCACCTGGCGATGGAACTGCTGCTCACCGGCGAGCCGGTCTCCGGCGAACGGGCCGGACAGCTCGGCATCGCCAACCGTGTGGTCGCGGCGGGGGAGACCGTCGCCACCGCACTGCACCTGGCCGAGCGGATCGCGCAGAACGCCCCGCTGGCCCTGGCCGCCGTCAAGAACCTCGTCCGCGCCGCGGACGGCGCGCCCGAGGAGGAGGCGTTCGCCGTACAGGGGCGGCTGATGGCCACTCTCGCGGCCTCCGCCGACGTGCGCGAGGGCATGACCGCCTTCACCGAGCGCCGCTCCCCGGTCTGGCAGGGCCGGTAGAACCCGAGGGAGAACCCACCATGAATCAGCAGGACGTGCCCCGGCACTTCGCGACGCCGCTGGCCAACCCGGCCTATCCGCCGGTCGTGCCGCGGTTCACCAACCGCGAGTACCTCAACATCGTCTACCGCACCGACCACGAGGCCCTGCGCGCGGTGGTGCCGGAACCGTTGGAGATCGACGAACCGCTGGTGCGCTTCGAGGTCATGCGGATGGGCGACGTCAGCGGGTACGGCCCGTACACCGAGTCGGGCCAGGCGATCCCGGTCACCTACCAGGGGGAGCGGGGCGAGTACCTGCACGCCATGTACCTGGACAACCTTCCGGCCATCACCTCCGGCCGCGAGGCCAGTGCCTACCCCAAGACCGCCGGCTCGCCCGGCCTCTACGCCGAACACGGCGCGCTGGTCGGCGTCCTCGACGTCGGCACGCTCCGGGTGGCGACCGCCACCATGGGCTACAAGCACTACGAGTTGTCGGTCGAGGAGGCCGTGGCCCAGGTCGGTGTGCCGACCTACATGCTCAAGCTGGTCCCCGGCTTCGACGGGGCGCCGCAGGTCGCGCAGTTGGTGCGCAACGAGATCACCGACATCACGGTGAAGGGTGCCTGGACCGGCCCCGCCCGGCTTCAGCTGTTCCAGCACGTGCTGGCGCCGCTGGCCGATCTGCCGGTGCGCGAGGTCATCTCCGCCAGCCACATCCTCACCGATCTGACCCTCGCGCCGGTCAAGCCGGTCCACGACTACCTGGCCCACCCCGCGTACCCCACGCGGTGAGCGCGGCCACGGTCACGGACGCAGAAAGAAGACATGTGATGACCAAGCCATTCACCGCCGCCGCGGTGGTCGGCGCCGGGACGATCGGACTGTCCTGGGCCGCGCTCTTCGCGGGGCACGGCATACGGGTACGGATCACCGACCCGCGACCGGACCTGGCCGAGGCGGTCGCCGAGGCACTCGACCAGGCGGCCGGGCAGCTGGCCGCCCAGGGCCTGGACGTGCACGGCCTCGCCGAGCGGGTGCTGATCGCCGACGACCTCGCCGACGCGGTGCGCGACGCCGACGTCGTCCAGGAGAACGGCCCCGAGAACGCCGCCTTCAAGCGGGAACTGTTCACCGACCTGGTCGGTACCGCCCCCGCGCACGCGCTGTTGCTCAGCTCCTCCTCGGCGATCCCCGCCACGGCGTTCACGGACACCATCGAGGACGCCGGCCGGATCCTGATCGGCCACCCCTTCAACCCGCCGCACCTGGTGCCGCTGGTGGAGGTGGTGCCCGGCGAGCGCACCTCGGAGGAGAGCGTGGCGCGGGCCGTGGAGTTCTACCGCTTCGTCGGCCGGGTCCCGGTCGTGGAACGCAAGGAGATCCCCGGGTTCGTCGGCAACCGCCTCCAGAACGCCCTCAGCCGGGAGGCGATCTACCTCGTCGAGCAGGGCGTCGTCAGCCCGGCGGAACTGGACACCGTGATGGTGAACTCGCTCGGCCTGCGCTGGGCCACGGTGGGCCCGTTCCTCGGCGCGCACCTCGGCGGCGGCCCCGGCGGCTACCGGCACATGGCCGAGCACATCGGCGTGTCGATGCAGAAGATGTGGGACTCGCTCGGCCGCCCCGAGCAGAGCCCCGAACACGTCGAACGGCTGGTCGAGGCCGTCGAGAACGCCTACGGCTCCCGCTCCTACGCCGACCTCAGCCAGGAGCGCGACGCCCGGCAGATCGCCGTGCTGTCCGCCCGGGACAGCGCCACCCACCTGGAGAAGGAGACCCGGTCATGACCGCCCTGCTGCCCGAGAAGACATCCGTCGACGAGCGGTTGGCCGCCGACTTCTACGACATCGAGTCGCTGCTGCCGCCGCATGAGCGCGAACTGCTGACGCACGCCCGGGCGTTCATGCGCACCGAGGTCAAGCCGCTGGTCAACGAGTACTGGGCGAAGGGCGAGTTCCCCCGCGAGCTCATCGGCAAGTTCCGCGACCTCGGACTCGCGGGCGTTCCCTACGAGGGGTACGGCGACCCGCTGCCGGCCGGGAGCAATCTGCTGGTCGGCATGCTGTCGATGGAGTACACCCGCACCGACGCCTCCAGTGCCACGTTCTTCGGCGTACACAGCGGCCTGGCGATGTACAGCATCTACCGCGGCGGCGACCAGGAGCAGCGAGACCGCTGGCTGCCCTCGATGGCCGCGCTGGACACCATCGGCGCCTTCGCGATGACCGAACCCCTCGGCGGCTCCGACGTGGCCGGCGGCATGCGGACCACGGCTCGCCGGGACGGGGAGAACTGGGTGCTCAACGGCGCCAAGCGGTGGATCGGCAACGCGACGTTCGCCGATCTGGTGGTGGTCTGGGCCCGCGACGAGGCGGACGGCAAGGTCAAGGGCTTCGTGGTGGAGAAGGGCACCCCGGGCTTCTCCCCGGTGAAGATCGAGAACAAGATCGCGTTCAGGATCGTGGAGAACGCCGAGATCACCCTGACCGACGTCAAGGTGCCCGAGGCCAACCGCCTCCAGCGCATCGACTCCTTCCGCGACGTGGCGGAGATCCTCCGCGCCACCCGCAGCGGGGTCGCCTGGCAGGCCCTCGGCGTGATGCTCGGCGCCTACGAGCTGGCGCTGGGCTACGCCAAGGAGCGCAAGCAGTTCGGCCGCCCGATCGCACGGTTCCAGATGGTGCAGGACCTGTTGGTCAAGAGCCTCGGCAACATCACCGCCTGCTGGGGCATGCTGGTCCAGCTCGCGCGACTCCAGGACGCCGGTGTCTTCCGCGACGAGCACTCCTCGCTGGCGAAGGCGTTCGTCACCTCGCGGATGCGCGAAGTGGTGGCGTGGTGCCGGGAGATCTTCGGCGGCAACGGGATCGTGCTCGACTACGACATCGCCCGGTTCTTCGCCGACGCGGAGGCGATCTACTCCTTCGAAGGCACCCGTGAGATGAACACGCTCATCGTCGGCAAGGCGGTCACCGGCGAGAGCGCCTTCGTCTGACCGCGGTCCCCGACGACCCGCGCCGACCCGGAGCACATCGCTCGCCGCCGGCGCGGGGCAGGGCCTCTTGCCCGACCTCCCACCACAGCCCCACCGACCCCCGCGCCGGCCCCGAGTGCAACCGTGCCTCGGCGCCGGCGCGGTCCATTGCGGGTGTCCTGCCGGGTTCTTGGGCGCCGGGTGTGCTTGTGGCGTCCCGCCCCGCTCTCGTGCGCCGGCACCATCGTGGCCCTCCCGCCCCCGGCCTCGTGCGCCGCGCACAAGGACCGGCCCGAGCGTCGTCGCCCGCGCCCATGGGCCGGGGGCACCGCCGATTCGTACCGTCTCTCCTCACGTACCGGACATCCGTCCCGCCTCGGGACGCGCACCCCGTCCGTCCGACGTCCGCCGACGTACTTCGAGGAGCCGACATGCACAGTGCGGAACTGCCAGATCTGCGGGCCCGACAGGACGCGGACGGTGCCTGTATAGCTGACGACGCGGCAGATCTGGACAACGCGGCGTTCGCCCGGCGGGTGCGCCGGGCGGCGTCGGCCCTGCGGGCGCGGGGCGTCGGACGCGGCGACGTGGTGGCGCTGCTGCTGCCCAACACGGCGGACTTCGTCGTCGCGCTCTTCGCCGCCTGGCGGCTCGGCGCCGCTGTCACCCCGGTCAACCCGGCACTCACCGAGAGCGAGGTGCGGTACCAACTCGGCGACGCGGGAGCCGCGGTGGCCGTCACCGCCGGACCGTCACCGCTCGCCGGGGCGCTGCCCGTGGCCGAGCTGAGCACCGGCCCCGAGGACACGACCGCCCCGGAGACGGACGCGGGCGCGCTCGCCCTGCTGATCTACACCAGCGGCAGCACCGGGCGCCCCAAGGGTGTGATGCTCGACCACGCCAACCTCGCCGCCATGGCGGAGATGATGACCGGCACCGCCCGGCTGACCGAGACCGACCACAGCCTGCTGATCCTGCCGCTGTTCCACGTCAACGGGATCGTGGTCGGCGTGTTGTCCCCGCTGCTGGCCGGCGGCCGGGTCACGGTGGCCGGGCGGTTCCGGGCGGAGACCTTCTTCGACCTGGTCGCCACGGTCCGCCCGACCTGCTTCTCCGCGGTCCCGGCGATCTACTCGATGCTCGCCGAACTGCCGGACCACGTACGGCCCGACACCTCGTCGGTACGGTTCGCCGCCTGCGGGGCGGCGCCGATGCCGGCCGCGCTCATCGAGCGGTTCGAGCGCCGCTACGACATCCCGGTCCTGGAGGGCTACGGCCTCTCCGAGGGGACCTGCGCCTCCACCACCAACCCGCTGTACGGCCGGCGCAAGCCCGGGACGGTCGGACTGCCGTTGCCCGGACAGCAGGTCGCCGTCATGGACCCGCAGGGCCGGATCGCCCCAGCGGGGGCGACCGGTGAGGTGGTGGTACGCGGTCCCAACGTGATGCGCGGCTATCTGGGCCGCCCGGAGGAGACCGCCCGCACCGTGATCGACGGCTGGCTGCACACGGGCGATGTCGGCCGCTTCGACGAGGACGGCTATCTGGTGCTGGTCGACCGCATCAAGGACCTGATCATCCGGGGCGGCGAGAACATCTACCCCAAGGAGATCGAGACCGTCCTCGGCGACCACCCCGAGGTGCTGGAAGCCGCCGTCGTGGGCGCCGCCGAACCGCGGCTCGGCGAGGTACCGGTGGCCTTCGTGGCGCTGCGCCCGGGCGCGTCGGCCACCACGGCCGACCTGCTCGACCACTGCCGGGCGCGGCTGGCCGAGTTCAAAGTGCCGACGGGGATCACCCTCGTCGGCCGGCTCCCCAGGAACCCCGTCGGCAAGACGGACAAGCCCGCGCTCCGGTCCGGGACCACCGCCCTCACCACGGCCGGCTGAACGGACACGGAGACAGTCATGGGATTCCTCGCACCGAACATGGCGGACGTCGACATCCGGCAGTGGCGCACCCGCCCGTACCAGCAACGCATCAGGCCGCTCGCCGAGCACTGGGCCGGGCACGGCTTCGGTACCCCCGGCATCGTGCACCTGCTGTACCTGGTGAAGATCACGGCGTACGCGCTCGGCGGCATCGCGGTCGTCTCCCTGACCCCCGGCGTCGGCGGCATCGCGCACTTCGGCTCATGGTGGGCCGAGCCGCTCGTCTACCAGAAACTCGTCGTCTGGACGCTGTTGTACGAGGTTCTGGGCCTCGGCTGCGGCTCCGGCCCGCTCAGCTCACACTTCCTGCCGCCGGTCGGCGCCTTCCTGCACTGGCTGCGCCCCGGCACCGTACGGCTGCCACCGTGGCCGGACAGGATCCCGTTCACCTCGGGGACCCGGCGGACGGCGGCCGATGTGACCCTGTACGCGGCGGTGCTGGGGGCGGCCGGGTGGCTGCTGTGCGCACCGGGCGGCCCGGGGGCGGCCGGCGTGGCGGCTCCGTGGCGCGTCGCCGTGCTCGCCGCGGCACTCGCGCTGCTCGGGCTGCGCGACAAGACCGTCTTCCTCGCCGCTCGCGCCGAGCACTACGGACTGACACTGCTGGTCTTCCTCTTCCCGGCGGCCGACATGACCGCCGCACTGAAGCTGATCATGCTCGCCCTGTGGTGGGGCGCCGCCACCTCCAAGCTCAACCGCCACTTCCCGTTCGTGGTGGCGGTGATGATCAGCAACAGTCCGCTGCGTCCCGCCTGGCTCAAGCGCCGGCTGTACCGGCACTACCCCGACGATCTGCGGCCGTCCGGCCTGGCCGCCGCGGCCGCGCACGGCGGCACGGTCATCGAGTACGTGGTGCCGCTGGTCCTGGTGCTCTCGCACGGCGGGACCGTCACCACCGTCGCGCTGGCCGTGATGGTCGTCTTCCACCTGCACATCATGTCGACCTTCCCGATGGGCGTGCCGCTGGAGTGGAACGTCTTCTTCATCTACTCGGCGCTCGTCCTCTTCGGCCACGACGCCGCGGTCGGTGCCTTCGCGCTGCACTCCCCGGCGCTGGCCGCGGTGTTGGTGCTGAGCCTGGTCATGGTCCCGGTGCTCGGCCATGTCCGCCCCGACCTGGTGTCGTTCCTCCCTTCGATGCGCTACTACGCCGGCAACTGGGCCACCGGCCTGTGGTGTTTCCGCAAGGGCACCGAGCACCGGCTCAACGAGCACATCGTCAAGGCGTCCGGTCTGCCCGTCGACCAGCTCACCCGCCTGTACGGCGCCGACACCGCCGAGCTCGTGCTGCACCAGGGGCTGGCCTGGCGCGCCATGCACAGCCACGGCCGCGCGCTGGTCGGGCTGCTGCCGCGAGCCGTGGACGACGTGGAGTCCTACGATGTACGCGAGGGCGAGATGGTGGCGGGAGCGGTCCTCGGCTGGAACTTCGGCGACGGCCATCTGCACAACGAGCAGCTGGTGGCCGCCGTGCAGCAGCGGTGCGGCTTCGCGCCGGGCGAGCTGCGCGTCGTCCTGCTCGAGTCGCAGCCGACGCACCGCTCGCGCCAGCACTACCGCATCGTGGACGCGGCGAGCGGCCTGATCGAGGAGGGCTATGTGAACGTGCGGGACATGGTGGTCCGGCAGCCCTGGCTCGACGACGACACGCCCGCGATCCCCGTCGAGCCCATCGAGGCACCGCGACCGGTGACCGAGGCGGCGGCCGCACATGAGTGACGCGATCGTGGTGGGGGCCGGGCCGAACGGGCTGGCCGCCGCCGTCGCCCTGGCGCGGCGGGGCCTGAAGGTGACGGTCCTGGAGGCCGCCGACGAGATCGGCGGCGGCACCCGGACCAGCGAACTGACCGTTCCCGGGCTGCTGCACGACCACTGCTCCGCCGTGCACCCGCTGGGCGTCGGCTCGCCGTTCCTGCGGACCCTCGGCCTGGAGCGGTACGGCGTCACCTGGGCGTGGCCCGACGTCGACCTGGCCCATCCACTGGACGGCGGGCGGGCCGGGGTGCTGGTCCGTTCCATGGAGCGGACCGTGCGCGGACTCGGCCCGGACGGCCCGGCCTGGGAGCGGCTGTTCGCCCCGCTGGCCGAGGACTTCGACGCACTCACCGAGGATCTGCTGCGTCCGGTCCCCCATCTGCCCGCCCACCCGGTGGAGCTGGCCCGCTTCGGGCTCCGGGCGCTCCAGCCGGCCACGACGGTGGCCCGGCGCTGGCGCGGTGCGGAGGCCAGGGCGCTGTTCGCGGGGGCGGCGGCGCACCTGATGCATCCACTGACGGGGCCCACCAGTTCCGCGGTGGGGCTGATGCTCGTCGGCGCCGCCCACCGCTTCGGCTGGCCGGTCGCCCGCGGCGGGTCGCGCACCATCACCGATGCGCTGGCCGCACTGCTCGCCCAGCTCGGCGGGACCATCGAGACGGGGGTGCGGGTGGACTCCCTGGACCAACTCGCCGCCGCCCGGATCGTCATGCTCGACACCGCGCCCGGCGCGGCGGCACGGATCTGCGGCGACCGGCTGCCCGGCCGGGTGCGCAGCGCCTACGAGGGCTGGCGGCACGGCCCGGCCGCGTTCAAGGTGGACCTCGCCGTCCAGGACGGCATCCCCTGGACCCATGAGGCATGCCGCCGCGCGGGCACCGTGCACCTGGGCGGCACCCTGGAAGAGGTCGTCCGCACCGAGGCGCAGACCGCAGGGGGGCGGATGCCCGAGCGCCCGTTCGTCCTGGTCGGCCAGCAGTACCTCGCCGACCCCAGCCGCTCCCGCGGCGACGTCCACCCGATCTGGGCGTACGCGCACGTCCCGCACGGCTATCCCGGTGACGCCACCGAGGCGGTCCTGCGGCAGATCGAGCGGTTCGCACCGGGCTTCAGGGACCGGATCGTGGGGATCGCGGCGCGCTCGACCGCCGAACTGGCCCGCTCCAACACGAACTTCGTCGGCGGCGACATCGTCGGCGGTGCCAACACCGCACGGCAGGTCGCGCTGCGCCCCCGCGTGGCCCTCGACCCCTACAGCACCGGCATCCCCGGCGTCTACCTGTGCTCGGCGGCCACCCCGCCCGGCGCCGGGGTGCATGGCATGTGCGGTGCGAACGCCGCCCGATCCGCGCTGCGGTACCTCGACCGGTGAACGGCCCCGCGCAGCGGCCGGCGGACGGGGCGCCGGACCCGGCCGTCCTCGCGGCCCAGGTGATGCAGGCGCACCGGGACGAGTTCATCGCCAAGCTGGTCGCCACCACGGAGGCGGAGATCTCCCAGCTGGAACACGACGAACCGCTGCGCGGACTGCTGGAAGCCAGCATCACCGAGAACATCGTCACCTCCCTGCACGTCGTCATCAACCGCATCGATCCGGGGACCGTCGACGCCCCCGCCTCGGCCGTCTCGTACGCCCGCCGCCTCGCCCAGCGAGACGTCCCGCTCTCGGCCCTGCTGCGCGCCTACCGCCTCGGCCATGCGCAGAGCCTGGATCTGGTCCTCGGCGAGGCGGTCCGACTGAACCTGCCGGACATCGCCGGCACCCTCATCACCCTGGTCAGCCTCAGCTCGGCCTATGTGGACCGGGTCTGCGACCAGATCGCCCGCGTCTACGAGGAGGAGCGCGAACGCTGGGTGGGCACCCGCGGTGTACTGCGCCGGCACTGGGTCACTCAGCTCCTCGACAATCCCAGGGTGGATCAGCGGCAGGCCGAGGCCGCCCTCGGCTACCGGTTGTCCGGCAGCCATCTGGGCGTGGAGGGCTGGCTCGACGGCACCGCGGCGACCACCGACCCCACCGCCGTTTTCGACCGGCTGGCCTCGCTGCTGCACACCGTGCTGCGCGCCCACGGCCGCCCCCTGCTGATCCACACCGACGAGGCCGGCGTCCGGATCTGGCTTGCCGTCAGGCCCGACTGCCCGGTGGACGCCGACACGGTGGCCGCCGAACTGGCCGACGCCGCGCTGCCGGTGCGGGTCGCCCTCGGCAGCGTCCGCCCGGGACTCGACGGTTTCCGTCGCAGCACGCGTGCCGCCGCCCGTGCGAAGGCCCTCGCCCTCTCCGCGGGACCCACCGCGCCCCGGGCGGTCGCCTTCGCCCGCGTCGCTCCCGTCGCCCTCCTGGTCGACGAGCCCCGCGAACTGGCCGACTTCGTCTCCGACACCCTCGGCGACCTCGCCGTCGACGATCCCCGCAACGAAGTCCTCCGCGAGACGCTCCGCGTCTTCCTCGCCACCAACCGCAGCTACGCCGCCACCGCGGACCACTTGACGGTCCACCGCAACACCGTCCACTACCGCGTCCAGCGCGCCGTCGACCACTACCGACTCGACCTCGACGCCAACGCCTTCGACCTCCACTTCGCCCTCAACGTCTGCCGCTGGCACGGCGGGAAGGTCCTGCGACCCAAGGGAAAATGACGCAACGGGACGGGGGACGGCAGGTCCGGTGACGCGTCGCCCCCTGGTGTCGTCCGGCCAGACGTCGGGGGCGCAGCCGCGCATGCCCTCGTCGATGCGTCGGCCCGCGTCCACGGCGCCGGCGGCCTGGCGCCCCGCGCAGGTCCGCTCCCGCGTCGCAGGGCGGCAGGGACGTCACGGTTCCTCGTGAACGGGTGCGGGTGTGGCTTGCGGGTGCCCGGGAGCCAGCAGCGTAGGAGGGCGCCGCGGGCCCGTGCGGTGAGAGCGCAACAAGGACAGGGCGACGGCCAGGGCGAGCAGAGCGGCACAGATGAGCATGGCGTGGGCGAAAGCCGCACGGGGCGCACCCGCCGCCCCGGCCACGCCGCGCAGATAGCTCCCGGAGACCGCGCTCAGGGCCACCGCCGCGGCGATGCGCTGGGCCATCTGGAGAATGCCGCCCGCCACGCCCGCGGCCTCGGCCGGGGCGTGCTGGAGCACTTGGGCCTGGTTGGGTGAGACGGTGAGGCCCGAGGCGGCACCGGAGCACAACTGAACGGCGGCGAGCACCCACGGGAGCGCGGTGCGCGATGCGATGACGGCGCCCGCGGCCGCCGCGAGCAGCGCGAGGATCCCCAGGGCGAGTCCCAGCGTGACCGTGTGCGGCCCAAGGCGGCGGACCGTGCGCCACGCCACCGCCGACGCGCCCCCCATGGCCAGCGCCGCCGGGAGAGTGACCAGTGCCGCGGCCGGAGCGGAAAGCCCGAGACCGCTCTGCAGGAACATGGTCAGGACGAGCGTCGCGGCCAGCGAGGACCCGAAGCTCGCCATCGCAACGGCCGTCCCGAGCGTGTACGGAAGCGAGCGGGCGAGCGACGGATGCACCAGCGGCGCCCGCCCCGCCCGTACGCGCAGTCGCTGCCCCAGAACGAAGCAGGCGGTCAGGACGACTGCGGCGCCGGCCCACAGCGCCGCCTCGCCGCCGCTGCTCGGTGTGCTGATGAAGGGCAGCATCAGCGTCAACGTCAGCGCACCCACCCACAGCAGCCCCCACCAGTCGAGCCGACTTCGTCCGTCGGGCCGCCGCGCCCGCGGAAGCCAAAGGGCCGCGAGCCAGAGAGTGATCACTCCGCAGGGTGTGCTCAGGAGCAGACACAGCCGCCACCCGAGCTCCGGGCCGAAGGCCGCGACGAGCGTGCCGCCGAGCGCCGGTCCCAGTGCCGCGGCGAGCCCGCCGGTGACGGCGTACAGGCCTAGCGCGCGAGCCCGGTCCTGGCCGGTGAAGACATCTTGAAGGGTGCCGATGACCTGGGAGTTGACGAGGCCGGCCCCGGCGCCCTGCATCAGCCGTGCGGCGATCACCATCTCCGGCCGCACACCGGTGGCGGCGATCACGCCGAAGAGAACGAAGACCGACAGGCCCACCAGGAACAGGCCTTTGCGCCCGTGCACATCGCCGAGGCTGCCACCGGGCACGAGCATGAGACCGAACGTCAGCGAGTATCCGGCGACGATCCATTGCACATCGGTGGAACCCGCCTCCAGTGACTGACGCAGCGCCGGTACCGCGATGTTGAGGACCGACTGGTCGAGCAGGGTCGTGACCCCGGCCGCCATGCACACCATCAACACCCGCCGGGCGGCGTGACCTTCTCCCGGGAGCATGCGCACATGGTCACACCGCCCGACGGCGCGTGTCCCCGGCCACGGCTTCCTGTTCGCAGAACGGAAACACCGCGTTCGCAGGTGATGGCTCCGCGCGCCGGCCCGTCGGATTTTCATGCGGCCGCAACGGTCCGTCCCGCGCCCGCCTGCTGGACATGGTGAGGTGAGCACTCCAGTGCTGCACCGCAGACTGCATGTGGATCTGGCGCGCGTCGACGCCGCCACGTGTCCGCGCTCCTGACGTCGCGCTCACTCGTCCGGATACGAGGCGACCGTTCGCGCGTTGCCAGGCTCATCGCATCCGCGCCACGCAGCGACACGCTCGTGGACGTCACACCTCCTCGGCGGAGCACGGCAGCGCGCCGAGAGCGAGGAAGCCGGGCGCGGAGGTGTCTTCGCCGGGCATGCCGGCTCCTCTTTCTGGTCGCTCTGGTCGCTCTGGTCGCTCTGGTCGCTCTGGTCGGGGTGCCGGGCGCATGACCCCGCACGGTAACCGGGGGCGGTGCCCCGGTGTCCTAGGAGGAGGCATCCGAGAGCGGCCTTCCGGCAGGGGGAGGCTTCGGCGCGGCGGCTGCCCGGTGCCGCACCCTGTCGACCAGGTGCGAGCCGGCGTCGCCGGTGAACCACTCGGCGTGGTCGACCAGGTACGCGTACGCGAGCCGCGTATTCTCCGCGGACCCGGTGATGCCGTGGAAGTAGCCCATCTCGGACAGCGCGAACTCCGCGTGCACCAGAGGGAGCAGCTCGGGCAGTGCCGCCGACTCGGACACGGTGAGTGGCCGAACGGACTGGTAGCCGTCCAGGAGCGCGTCGACGTCCTGCTCGCGCACCGGAAAGCCTGGTTGCAGCCATTGGACGGCGTTGCGTTCGATCGCCGTGGCCAGGTCGTGGACGGCGGTCGTGCGGTCGCTCATCCCGAAGTCGAGCACGGTGGAGACCTCTCCGGAGGCGTCCCACAACAGGTTCGAGGCATGCCAGTCGTTGTGGGTCCAGAGAGGCTCCAGAAGGGGCAGATGCGGGGCCAAGCGCTCGAAGAGGGGCAGCAGGACACGGCGGGTGTCCGCACGCCACGGATGGTCCGCCAGCGCCCCGGCCAGGGCGGGCCGCTCGGCCACGTACCGCTCCAGGGCTGTACCGGGGTCGTCCGCGGCGAAGATCGTGAACGAGGCCACCAGCGGCTGCGGAATCCGGCGGGGCGCCTCGAATCCGTCCGCGGCCAGATGGAGCCGGGCGAGCGCCGCGCCCGCGGCCCGTGCGTGTGTGCTGGACCGGAACGGCGACCAGGACAGATCGTCCCGGTACAGATCCGTGCCCAGGCCGGCCGAGTGGACCTCGTACACCCACTCCTGCCGTGTCGCGACGTCCAGCACCTCCACCACCGGAGCCCCGCGTTCGCGCAGATGCCGCAGGAAGGCATGCTCCTCCGCGAGGCCTTCGGGCGTCCGCACGCTCAGGTGATGCCGCTTGACGAACAGGCGGCGTCCCCCGCGTTCGACGACAGCGGCCGCCGACAGCGGGCGCGGGCTGCGCCACACCACCCGCGACGGTCCCACGACATCCGCCACCTCGGCCTCGGTCAGCGGGGGCCAGTCGGGCTCGACCGGTTCGGTTCCCATGCCGTGCGCAAGATGTGAACTCACGTCGCGCTCACCGCTGTTGTCATGGCGGTCGTGACCGCCGCTGTCACCGCGGTCGGGCCGCGCAGAGCGTCCAGGACACGTCTTTCGGTCGCCGCGAACTCCGGTTCGGCGAGGGCGTCCAGGCCGCGCGGACCGGAGCGCGGCACCTCGACGCGCTCGACGACGGTGGCCGGCCGGGGCGAGAGCACATGCACGGTGTCGGCCAGCAGCACGGCCTCGCGGATGTCGTGCGTGACCAGGACGACGGTCCAGCGATAGCGCTGCCACATGTCGGCCAGCCACAGCTGCATCTCGGTGCGGGTGAGTGAGTCGAGCGCGCCGAACGGCTCGTCGAGCAGCAGCACGGGCCGTTCCAGGACGACGGTGCGCAGCAGGGCCGCGCGCTGCCGCATACCGCCGCTGAGCTGGAAGGGGTAGGAGGACTGGAAGCCGTCCAGGCCGAAGGCCTCGAAGAGCTCGCCCGCCCGGCGCCGCGCCTCCTTCTTCCGTACGCCCTGCGCCTCGAGTCCCAGCGCGGTGTTGTCGAGCACGGTGCGCCAGGGGAACAGCAGGTCCTTCTGCGGCATGTACGCGACCTTGCCGGAGGCCACCGACGCCGGGGCGCCGTCGACGAGGATCTCGCCGGAGGTGGGGGTGTCCAGCCCTGAGATCAGGTTGAAGAGGGTGCTCTTACCGCTGCCGCTCGGACCGATGACGGCCGCGAACTCGCCCGGCCGCACGCTGAGTTCGAGCTCGCGCAGCACTTCGAGCGTGCCGAACGCCTTGCCCGCTCCGCGCACTTCGAGACTCATGACGTGCCCTCCTTCACCAGCGCCCGCTCCCACGGCAGCACGAGCCGCTGGAGCAGACAGGTCGCCCCGAACAGGGCGATGCTCAGCAGCGCGGTCACGGTGACCGCCGCGAACACCAGGTCCGTGCGGAACGCGCTCTTCTGCGCCTGCATATAGATCCCGAGGCCCTTCTCCGCGCCCGCGTACTCGGCGAAGACGGCGCCGACGACGGCGTACGTGATGCTCACGCGCAGCCCGGTGAAGAAGTGCGGCAGCGCGCTCGGGACGCGGACCAGACGGAAGGCGCGCAGCCGGCCCGTGCCCAGCGAGCGCAGCAGCCGCATCGCGTCGCGGTCGGTGGCGGCGAAGCCCGCCGCCAGGTTCGCCGCGAGCGGGAAGAACGTCGTCAGCGTCACCACCAGCATCTTCGGCAGCAGTCCGAAGCCGAACCAGATGATCAGCAGCGGCGCGACGGCGACGATCGGGATGGTCTGCGAGGCCACCAGGAGCGGATACAGGCCCCGCCGGGCCACGGCGGAGAAGTCCAGCACCACGGCCACCAGCCAGGCGGCGGCGAAGGAGAGCGCGAAGCCGAGCAGGGTCTCCTGGAGGGTGGGCAGGGTCTGGTCCCACAGATCGGTACGGTTTGACCACCCCTCGGACAGCACGCGACCGGGGCCGGGCAGCACCGTCGGGTCGACACCGGCGGCACTCACGTACCACTGCCAGCCGGTCACGAGCACGACGAGGACGAGGAGCGGCGGCCAGACGGCACGCAGGACCGCCCTCACTTCGTGTCCGGGAGGTACGCGTCGGTGAAGTAGGTGGAGGCGTCGGGGGCCTTGGTGAGCTTCTTGCCGTTCTTGTCCGTCAGCAGCCCGGCCCTGAACTCGAAGTCGGCGAAGTCCTGCCAGCGCTCGGCGGTCTGGGTGCCGATCGTGCCGTCGGCGGCGCGGTAGTACTCCTTGGCGAGCAACGTCTCGCTCTTCTTGACCAGTTCGGTGTTGGTGAGCGTGCTCTTGTTCGCCGCGATGAGGAGGTCGGCGGCCCGGCCGGGATGGCCGGCGGCGTACTCGTACCCCTTGTCGACCACGGCCAGGAACTTCTTGGCGACTTCGGGGTTCTGCTTCAGGTACTGCCCGGAGGAGGCGACGAGCGTCGAGTAGATGGCCGGGAAGCCGTGGTCGGCGAGCTGGAAGTCCTTGAGGGGCTTGCCCGTCAGCTTCGCCTCCAGGCCCTCCCAGGTCGGCATCGGCATCGCGAAGTCCGCCTTGCCCGCGTACAGCGCCGCGTACGCCGAGGTGTTCAGCGTGACCTGCTTGAAGTCGCCCTTGCCGCCGTCCTCCTGGATGACCTTCTGGAGCAGGGCCTTCTCGTACGGGGCGCCGAAGCCGGCGTACGTCTTGCCGTCCAGGTCCTTGGGGGACTTGATGTCGTCACGGTCGGCGCGCACGGAGACCGTGACGTTCGTCTTCTGTGTGACGGCGTACACGGAGGTGATGTCCTGGCCCGCGGAGCGCGCGGTGGTGACGCCCTCCTGGTACGAGATTCCGAAGTCCGCCTTGTGGTTCGCGACGAGCGTCTCGGGTGCGGTCGAGCCGTACGGCACGATCCGCAGGTCGATCCCGGCGTCCTTGAACCACCCCTTCTGCTGGGCGACGTAGATGCCGGTGTGGTTGGTGTTGGGCGTCCAGTCCAGGGCCAGGGTGACCTGGGTGGTGCCGTTCTTCGTCGCGGCGGAGGTGGAGTCCTGGGCTGCGCAGCCGGTCGCGGTGAGGGCGGCGGCGGTGGCCAGGGCGAGCAGGGCGGTCGTACGGGGTCTCATGGGGATCCTCGGAGGGGGTAGGGCGGCGATGAAGGCGTGGCAGTGCTCCTCACGCCCGACACAGCGCGCTGTTGACCCGCATGAGGTCGACGGCCATACGCCTCGTCAGTTCCCGTGCCTGGCAGGTCATGTGCTGACCGCCGGGGCGGTGGTTTCGAGCAGTTCGTTCGTGTAGGACGACGCCCAGTCGCGGGCGTGCGCGATGGCGCCGTGCCGGGCGAGCCAGTCGGCGTACGGGCCCATGCGGGTCTCGTCGATGACGCCCCAGCGTGCGTCGGCGCCGGTCCAGGTCGGGGCGACGAGGGCCAGGGAGCGGGCGATCAGGGGGCGGGAGAAGTACGGAATCACCCGCTCCAACAGCGCTTGCGCGCGGTCCTGTTCGGCGGCCGCGGCGGCGTAGCCGCGGGCGGTGGCGGACAGGAAGGCGCGTATCAGGCCGGGCTCGGTGTCGGCGAAGGCCTCGCTCGTGCCGAGGAGGTAGCTGTGGTAGCGGGGTGCGCCGATCTCGTCGACCGGCCAGGTCAGCCGGTGCTCTTCGGGCAGATCGCCGCGCAGGGCGTCCCAGGACCAGTAGTTGCCGAAGGTGGCGTCGGCCTCGCCGGCCGCTATGTCGTCGACGGTGAGTTCGCGGTAGCCCGAATCGACGGTGATCACCGCGTCCGGGTCGCCGCCGTCGGTCGCGACCAGGTGCCGGACCATGGCGCGGCCGCGGGGCGTCGGGTTGTAGGCGAGGCGGCGCCCGGCGAGGTCGCGAGGGCGCGTGATGCCGGTGGAGCGGGCGGTCTGTACCGCCTCCAGGGCGCGGTGGTTGACGGCGGCGACGGCGAGCAGGGGCTGGGCGTGGGCGGCCCGGCGCGCGAGGAGGCGATTGGGCGGGAAGAGGCCGAGGTCCACCTCGCCGCGGGCCAGGTACTCAAGGGTGTCGCCACGTCCCGGGTCCTGGACGGCGAGTTCCACGTCGAGGCCGGCCTCGCGGTACCAGCCGCGCTCCCGGGCGACGTACAAACCGGCCGAATTCGGCCAAGGGTGGAAGTAGTCGAGCATGACTCGGACGTGCGACATCGAGAGACAACTCCGCGGAGGGCACTCAGGCGCGTGGGCCTGGTGAAGAAGGAAAGGGAGGAAAGAGAGAACGGGAGGAGGGAGGAGTCCGGTCCGGGTCAACAACAGGAGCGGGGCGCCGCGGCGGAGGCCGGGGGACACTGCTGCTCGACTGCCGAAGACATGCGGTACTCCTACGCGGGCACTATGGCTCAAGTGATGCGGTCGGCGTTCCCATGGGGACCGGTCGGCTCGCGCCGACTTGGATCCCAGACGCCCTCTCAGCCCAATCGGGTAGGGGCTCCCGCGTAGATGGCCGAAACCATAACCCCAGGCAACCGATGCTGCGCAAACGGCTTCCAGAATGTGGGACACCCTTGCCCAGTGGGCGAGATATCGCAGTTCAGGGGCGGCCTCTATCCGCCGCCGGGTTAGCATCCCGGCCATGACCGACGCCCTGCTTTCCGGACCGCTCGTCGACGACGCCTGGCTCGCGGCCCACCTCGACGACCCCCGACTGGTCGTCCTCGACGCCACCGCGCTGCTGCCGTCGCCCCGCCACGACGGCGACCACCGGTCCGGCAGCGGCCACGCCCAGTGGGCCGAGCGCCACATCCCGGGCTCCCGCCACGCCGACCTCACGGGTGACCTGTCCGACCACGAGGCGCCGTACCACTTCGCGGTCCCGTCTCCGAGGGCGCTGGCCGACGCTCTCCAGCGGCTCGGTGTGCGCGACGGCTCCGAGGTCGTCGCGTACGACAGCGGCGGCGGCATCTGGGCGGCCCGGCTGTGGTGGATGCTGCGGTCGATCTCCGTACCGGCGGCGGTACTTGACGGAGGGTGGGCCGTCTGGGAGGAGGGCGGGCACCCGGTCGCCCACGGCGACGAGACGGGTGCCGTGCGGGTCTCGCGGCCGCTCACGCCGGTACCTCGTCCCGATGTGTGGACCGGTATCGACGAGGTGGCCGCCATCAGTCGAGGTGAGCGTCCCGGCACACTGGTGTGCGCCCTGCCGCCCGGCGGCTTCGACGGCTCTGCCGCCACGCGCTACAGCCGCCGGGGCCACATTCCCGGCAGCCTCAGCCTCCCGGGACGCGGTCTGCTCGATGCCACCGGGCGACTCCTGCCCCGCTCCGAACTCGCCCGGCGCACCGGCGCAGTTCTCCAGGACGCCGAGTCGCCCGTCGTCCTCTACTGCGGTGGTGGCATCTCGGCCGCCGGCACCGCACTCGCCCTGACGCTGCTCGGCCGTGAGGACATCAGCCTGTACGACGGTTCGCTGGAAGAGTGGTCCGGGGACCTGTCCAGGCCGATCAGGCTGGGTCATCAGCTGGGTGATCAGCGGCTGGGTGATCAGCGGTGATGGGAGTGCGGACGGAGCCGGAGCAGTCCTGACGGCACGCGGGCCGACGCGTGCATCGCCCGGTGCGGACATTGGTCCCTGATATCGGGGCACACGCGATGGCATGCAGGGAAACCAGACATCGGTGATGACCGCCGTGCACGGCCGGTTGCCCGGGTCACGGGCCGGCGCCTCACCGCGGCGGGCCGAGGGCAGGCACCGGCGTTCCGGACGGCGAGGGGGCCGGTGGCATCGCAGGCTGCTCGCCTATCGCGATGTCGAGCTGGTGCAGTGCCCCGCGCCTGACGGCCGGGGTGAGGACTGTCTGCTGCTGGTGCACATCCGCAAGGTGGTCGGCCGGGTGACGTATCAGGCGTGTGACGAGTGCGCCGAGGGCGTGATCACCGATGTGGTCCTCGATGGGCCGTTCCGCGACAGCGGGCTGGGCACGAGGGCGCTGCTGCATCTGCGCTCCCGGCATCCCGGTGTCACCTGGCGCACCACGCTCGACCATCGCCTCACGCGTGGTCTGCTGCGCCGGATGCGCATCCCCAGGACAGTCGTTGACGGAAGTTGTTCCCACGTGCGCGCTGCTGTCGTTGCCCAGGCCGCCGGCGGCTGAGCGGAGACGCGCTCCGCGGCGGAGAGCGGGCTCTTGCACGGGGCCAGTGCGGCGGGTGCGTGGTGCCGACGGCAGGTCAAGAGGATCCACCGTGGTGGATCCGCCGGCGGCCGTCCAGGGTGCGGGCCGGGAGGTGCGGCCGGTGGAGGTGGGAGGCGGTGCGTTCGATGATCAGGAGGGCGGCGTCGTCGGCGGGTTGGCCGCCGATGTGGTGGAGCAGGTCATCGTGGATGTGGCGCAGCAGGGTGTCGGGGCTGGAGGTGGGGAAGGAGGCGACCCGCTCGGCGAGTGGGTAGAAGGCGCCCGTTGGTGAGCGGGCTTCGATGACGCCATCGGTGTAGAGCAGGAGGATGTCGTCGGGTTCGAAGGCGAACGGGTCGGTGCGGTGGCTCGCGGCGGGCAGTTCGCACATGCCCAGCGGGGGTACGGGACGGCGGGGGTACAGGACCGTGACCTGGTGATCGTGCAGCAGCAGGGGTGGGGGATGGCCGCAGTCGATCATCTCGGCCTGTGAGTCGTCGTCGGGGATGTCGAGTACGAGTGCGGTGGTGAAGTGCTCTCCGGGGTCGTGCCTCGTATCGGCCACGTCCTCCAGGTCCCGGCACACGCTCACCTCGAGCGCCGCCGTCAGCTCGGGCAGGGTGGCGTAGCGGTGGGCGCCCTCACGGAACGAGCCCAGCACCACCGATGCCTCGCCGATGGAGGCCAGGCCCTTGCCGCGGACGTCGCCGATGATCACCCGGGTGGAGGGGTGGGCGGCGCGGGCGACCGCGAAGAGGTCGCCCCCGATCTGGGTCTCGTCCTCGGCGGTCATGTACAGCCAGGCGACGCGCAACGGCCCGATCCGGCGGGGCGGCGGCCGCAGCAGAGCCAACTGCGCCGTCTCGGCCACCGATCGCGCCCGGCTCAGCTCCCGATCCCGCCGCTCCCGTACATGGCAGACGAAGACCACCAGTGCGGAGAGCACGGACAGGGCGATGATCTGCGCGATGTGGTTGGCCGTGGCCAGCCCGCCGTGGAACACCGCGATGAACACCTGGGCGGCCACAGCCACCACCCCGACCAGAGCGGTCAGCCGCGGCCCGGCGATGGAGGCGGTGAGTGCGGGTGCGATGACCAGCAACGGACCCAGATGGATGGTCGAAGGGGAGTGGATGTCCACCACGGTGATCACCACGATCAGCGCGAGCGGGATCGCCACCAGCCCCTGGCCCGACGACCGCCCCACGAGGCGGTCCACTGACACACGGCGGGCATCCATATCTCCCATTTTGCGCCTGTCGCTCGGGCGCTTCCTTCCTTCGGGACGCCGGCTCGCTCTCCGCCTCCGCCTACATGAAGGCCGCGCGGCGGTACGTGCCCGACATCGGCGCCAGGGACGTCGTACGGACCAAGAACGGCGTACGGGCCCAGGCGCTGGACCGCGACGGCACCCTCGTGGGCGACTTCCGCATCCACCGCCTCGGCCGGGTCACGACCGTACGCAACGCTCCCTCGCCCGCCGCCACGTCGAGCATGGCGATCGTCTGGAACTCCTCGCGTCGGGGGAGGCGAACCCCCGGCCGGACATCACCGTCGAGTCCACGTTCCCGGCCGTGGCCACCGTGTCCGCCGACCGCGCCCCCGGACCGGTGGCCCTGTCCACGGCGGCCGAGGAGGCGGTCGAGCGCGCCCGCGCCCAGGGCGTCGCCGCCGTCGGACCCTCCGTGCTCGGCCGCGGCCCGGCACCAGGAGCCGGCCGGCTCCGGCGTCCATGTGCCGAAGGCGGTCCCGTCCATCGCGTGCCCGGCCGCGGTCCCCTGACCGACGCCGGGCACGCGGGGTGTGGTGGACGACGTGCTTGCCGACCACCCCCGGTGACCTGACCGCACCCGCAGGCATGCCCCGGCTGGGGACGGGTACGCGACCCGAATCGCAGCCGGGGCGGATCTTGTCGGCCCCGGCGTCCCACCCGCCACTACCTGGGAATACCTCATGGACACACCCTCGAACGACCGCCCGACGCCCGAGACCGCCGCCGCAGCGCAGGAGGCGCTGACCGCACTCTCCGTCCACACGATGGACACGGAGGCGCTGGACACGCTGGCCGACAGCGAGGTGCTGGTGCCCGTCCCCGACGACGCCGCCGAGCCGGACGCCTCCGACCCCTCGATCGTGGCCCTGCCCGTCCTGGAGGAGTCGGGCGGCGAACAGACCGTGCCCGTGTTCACCTCGGAGCCGGCCATGGCCGAACTGCTGCCGTTCGTCTCGCGCTACCGGGTGGTGCCGCTCGGCGCGCTCGCCTCGCAGTGGCCGTCCGCCGGTCTCTCGCTCGCCATCGACGCCGGCTCACCGCACGGACTGACGCTCGACTCCGACGGCGTACGCACCCTGCTGGCCCGGCCCTCCGCGTGAAGTCATCCGGCGCCCGGGCCCGTGGGAAGCGGGCCCGGCCACGGTGAACGGGCAGCGGCCGGGCCCCGGGGGGCACCGGCGGTCAGCTCACAGGCTGCGGCGGAACTGCGGTGGCGACTCCCCGAGCCGGGCCCGTCAGCGCTGTGCGAAGCGGCCGAGGTGAGTGCGTCCCGGCCGGCCCTGCCTCAAAGGCACTTTCCGGGGTTAAGGACCCCCCTGGGGTCGAACGCCCGTTTGATCCTCCGTTGCAACGCGTGGGCCGCGGGCCCCAGTTCGTCCGCCACCCACTGCCGCTTCAGGACGCCCACGCCGTGCTCACCCGTCAGCGTGCCGCCCAGCCGCAGGGCCAGTGCGAAGATCTCGCCCGCCGCCTCCCAGGCCGCGTCGGGGAGCCCCGGCAGGGACCGGTCCACCACGATGATCGGGTGCAGGTTCCCGTCCGCCGCGTGCGCGATGGTGAAGACGGGCACGTCATGGCGTGCGGAGATGGCGCGGATCTCGCGAACGGCCTCCGCGAGCCGGGAGCGGGGCACCGCGATGTCCTCGATGAGCGGGCGTCCGAGCCGTTCGAGAGCGGGCAGGGCGAGCCGTCGGGCGGCGAGCAGGGACTCGGCCTCGACAGGGTCCGTGGTCGTCTCGACGGCCGTGGCGGACGGCGCGAGCACCCGGGCGACCACTTCCGCCTCGGCGGCCGCGCCCGCGCCGTCGCACTGCACGAGCAGCAGCGCCGCGCCGCGCTCCCGCAGCGCCGGGTCGATGGCGTGCAGGACCGGACCGTCGACCAGTTCCGCGAGCGCGGGCTCGATACCGGCCCGGCCGATCGCGTACGAGGCCTCGGCGGCCGCCTCGAAGGAGTCGAAGAAGGCGGCGAGCGTGGCCGTCGCCACCGGCACGGGCCGCAGCCGTACAGTCGCCGACGTGATCACCGCCAGGGTGCCCTCGGAGCCGGTGAGCAGGGCGGTGAGGTCGTAGCCGGTCACGCCCTTGACCGTACGGCGGCCCGTGCCCACGACCGTGCCGTCCGCGAGCACCGCCTCCAGACCCAGCACGCTGTCCCGGGTCACGCCGTACTTCGCGCAGCGCAGACCGCCCGCGTTGGTCGCGATGTTCCCGCCGATCGTCGACAGGGCCGCGCTCGCCGGATCGGGCGCGTACCGCAGCCCGTGCGCACCGGCCGCACGGTCCAGAACGGCGGTGATCACACCGGGTTCCACGACGGCGAGCTGGTCGTCCGTACGGGGCAGGGCCTGACCGCCGGACGGTCCTAGGCGTTCAACACGCGGGCCAGGGCGGCCCGTTGCAGCGGCAGTGCCTCGGCGTGCAGGTCGCGTCCCTTGCGGGTGAGGGCGACCCACACTCCGCGCCGGTCCTCCTCGCAGACGGAGCGCTCCACCAGACCGTCCTTCGCCAGCCGGCCGATCAGGCGGGACAGGGCGCTCTGGCTCAGATGGACCCGGCCGGCGATGTTCTGCACACGGCACTGGTCGCCGGCCTCGGCCGACTCCGTCGCGAGGATGTCGAGTACCTCGAAGTCGCTGGCGCCGAGGCCGTACGGGTGGAGCGCACGGTCGATCTCGCACATCGTGCGGGCGTGCACCGACAGGATGTCCCGCCACTGCTCCTCGAGCCGGGCACCGGTCGTTTTCGCTGCCATGGCTGCAAGGTAACAGAAAACCGGCCATTCATTGACCATGCAACTAGTGCAGCTGCAACCACCCGACCGGGGCCGGCCAGGGATCACTGGTGTGCGGCCGGCTCCTGGATGAGCCCGATGAGGTTCCCGTCCGCGTCCTTCACGAAGGCGATCAGCCGGCCGCCGCCGACGTCCTGGACGTCCTGAAGGGGCTCGGCCCCGGCGTTCAGGAGGGCCGACAGGCGGGACCTGATGTCGGTCACGTGCCAGTAGGGCACCGGGCCGGTCATCCCCTTGGCGTGTCCGTTGGGGTCGAGCCCGACGTCCTGCCCCGCGTCCTTGAAGCCCACGTAATACGGTTCGTCCGCGTAGGGCTCCACGCCCAGCAGCGCGCCGAACAGCGCCTTCGCCCGAGCGAGATCCTTGACGGGGTAGATGATGGTCTTGAGGCCGGCGGTCATGACGTACTCCTCCGTGGTGCGGTGGGCGCCGGCGATCGGGCCGGCGCTTTCACGCTAGGCGGAGGAAGCCCGGTCCGGCTTCTTCAATCCTGACCGTCTGCGGTGCACGGCGTGCGGACGGCGCCGGCGACACGGGAGGGCACGGGCCGCGGCCTCCTCGCGGAGCAGGCCGTGCGCGCCGCGGGGCTCTGAGCCCGCGGGGACCCGACCCCCGCCGCCCGCTCCCTCCCCGCACTCCTCAAGTCGACTCCCGCCTGACCAGCTCCGTGGGCAGGATCACCGCCGCCGGGTCCTCGCCGCCGATCTGGGCCAGCAGCACGCGTACCATCTCGTTGCTGATCCGGTCCCAGGGCTGGCGGATGGTGGTGAGCGACGGAGTGGACGCGGTGGCGGCGGGGGAGTCGTCGAAGCCGCCCACGGCCACGTCCTCGGGGACCCGGCGCCCGGCCTGTCGGAGCACCGTCAGCACACCCTGCGCCATCAGGTCGGACGCCACGAAGACCGCGTCGATCTCCGGCGCCCGCTCCAGCAGCCGCTCGGCGCCGGCCGCACCGCTCGCCCGGCTGTAGTCGCCGGGGACGACGAGCCGCTCGTCGTACTCGAGGCCCGCCTCGGCGAGCACCTCCCGGTAGCCCGCGAGCCGCTCCACACCGCCCGGAGTGTCGAGCGGTCCGGTGACCACGCCGACGCGGCGGCGGCCCAGCGACAGCAGATGGCGCACCATGTCACGGGCGCCGTCCCGGTCGTCCGCCGCGACGTAACTCACCTTGGAGCCCAGCCCGATCGGCTTGCCGCAGGCGACCAGCGGTACGCCCGCCTCCCGCAGCTCCTCCGCGACCGGATCGCCCGAGTGGCTGGAGACCAGCAGCACCCCGTCGACATGGCCCGCCGTGATGTACCGCGTTATGCGCCGCCGTTCGTCCTTGGTGCCGGCGAGCATGAGCAGCAGAGGGATGTCGTGCGAGGCCAGCGCCTGCGTACAGCCGCGCAGCAGCACATTGAAGTTGGGGTCCTCGAAGAACCGCTCCTGAGGCTCGGTCAGCAGGAAGCCGATCGAGTCGGACCGCCCGGTGATCAGGGAGCGGGCGTGCCGGTTCACGACGTAGCCCGTCCTGCGGATGGCGGCGTTGACCGCCTCTTGCGCCGCCGGGCTGACGTAGTGCCCGCCGTTGAGTACCCGGGACACCGTGCCGCGCGAGACACCGGCCTCGCGCGCCACGTCATGGATCGTCGGCGGCCTGCGCCTGCCGCCCGTCGCGTGCATGGTCATGACTTTACGGCCCCGGACAGCAGATCCAGACTCCAGAACCGCTGGATGACCAGGAACAGGGCGATCAGCGGGAGGACCGCCAGCGTGGCCCCAGTGATCACCAGCGTGTACAACGCCGGGGTGTTGGCGCCCTGCTCGAGGAGCGTGAACAGACCGAGCGTGATGGGGAACTTCTCGTCGTCGCTGAGCATGATGTACGGCAGCAGGAAGTTGTTCCAGACGGCGACGAACTGGAACAGGAACACCGTCACCAGGCCGGGCACCATCATCGGCAGCGCGATCCGGATGAAGATCCGCCACTCGCTCGCCCCGTCCATCCGCCCGGCCTCGACGACGTCACCGGGCACCGCGGCACTCGCGTAGATCCGGGCGAGGTACACGCCGTACGGGGACAGGATCAGCGGCAGCAGCACGGACGCGTACGAATCCGTGAGGTCCGCCTTGGCCAGCAGCAGGTACTGCGGGATCGCGAGGATGACCGGCGGCATCAGTACGCCCGCCATCAGGACGTTGAAGACGGTCTCGCGGCCGCGGAAGCGGTAGACCGCGAGCGCGTAGCCGCTGAGCGCCGACACGGCCGTCGACAGGAGGGCGCCGAGGCCCGCGTAGAGGGCCGAGTTGCCCATCCACGTCCAGTAGAGGCCGTCGCGGTAGGCGTTGAGGTCCTTGAGGTTCTGGGTGAAGCCGGTGCCCGGCAGGAAGGTGAAGGTGGAGAACAGCTCACGGCCCGACTTGGTGGCCGCGATCACCACCCAGGCGACCGGCAGCAGGCAGTACAGGGCGCCGAGCAGCAGCGTCAGCGTCGGGACCAGGGCGATCCGGCGGCGCAGCGGCGGACCCTGGGCGGTGCCGGGCGTCGTACCGGCGGCCGGTGCGGACTTGCGCAGCGCAAGAGAACTCATCGTGCTTCCTCCTGCTTGTTGCCGGAGTTCGCGGCCCGCAGGAAGCCGAAGGACAGAACGAGCGTGACGACGGCGATGATCGCGGCCTCTGCGGCGGCCGCGTAGATGTCGCCCTTGCCGAAGGCGTCCTGGTACACCTTCATCAGCGGACTCCAGGTCGTGGAAACGGAGTTGGTGAGCGGTTTGAGGGTGGTCGGCTCGCTGAACACCTGGAGCGTCGCGATGATCGAGAAGAAGAAGGTGAGCACCAGCGACGGAGCCACCATCGGGATCTTGATCTTCAGCGCGATCTGGAGCGGGGTGGCGCCGTCCAGCTTCGCCGCCTCGTACACCTCCACCGGGATGGCCTGGAGCGAGGTGTAGATGACGATCATGTTGAAGCCGGTGCCGCCCCACACCGCGATGTTCGACAGGGCGAGATACAGCGGGCCGCCGTCCAGCAGGTCGGGCTGCGGCAGGCCGAGCCCGTTCAGCACGTAGTAGAACGGGCTGACGTCCGGCAGGTACAGGAAGCCCCAGAGCAGCGCCGCCACGACGCCGGGAATGGCGTACGGCAGGAAGATCGCGAGCCGGGTGAAGGGGGCCAGCCGGACCCGGTCGGTGTCGAGCATCAGCGCGAACACCAGGGCGAGGCCGAGCATCACCGGGACGACGATGGCACCGTAGCCGACCACGCGCAGCGCGCCGTGGAGCAGCGCGGAGTCGGTGAGGGCGTCGGTGTAGTTCTCCAGGCCCGCCCAGACCTCTTTCCGGGCGCCCGCTCCCAGGCCGAGGCCAAAGACGCGCACCTTGTGGAGACTGAGCCAGACCGCGTACCCGATGGGCAGTGCGAAGAACAGCGCGAAGAGGGTCGCCGCGGGGAGGAGGAAGGCGTACGGGGCCCCCTTGACCCCGTACGACGTCCGGCGCGCACTGGTCACTCGGAGACCTCGAAGCCCTGCTTCTTCAGGTCGGCGACCGTGTCGTCCTGCATCTTGGCCAGGGCGGCACCGAAGTCCGACTTGTTCTTGGCGGCGGCGGCGAAGGCGTCCTTGAAGGTCGTGTACGCGACGTTCACGTTCGGGCCCCAGGCGGACGGCGCGGTCGTCTTGGCGATCTTCGCGGCCTGCGGGTAGAAGTCCGGCTGGTTGGAGAAGAAGGCCGGCGGTTCCTGGAACGCGTCACTGGTCTGCGCCGTGGTGGCGGCCGGGTAGATGCCGCTCTCCTTCGCGAGGGCGGTCAGCGCCTTGGGATCCGTGTTCAGCCAGGTCGCGAACTTCGCGGCGGCCGCCTGGTGCTTCGAGTCCGTGGTGACGGCGGTCGACGAACCGCCCCAGCTGCCGGTGACGCTGTCGCTGTCGCCCCACTGGGGCAGTGGGGCCATCTTCCACTTGCCCTTGGTGTCGGGCGCGCCGCTGGTCAGCGTGCCCGGCGCCCACACCGCGCTCACCCAGGCGATCTGCTTGCCGGTGTTGAGCGCCTTGTTCCAGGCCGGGGTGTACATCGGCTGGTTGTCGATCGCCCCCTCCTTGACGAGCCCGCCCCAGAAGTCGGCGACCTTCTGCGACGCCGCGTCGTTGATGCCGACCTTCCACTTCTGGCCCGAGGTGGTCCACCACTTGGCGCCGGCCTGCTGCGCGAGACCCGCGAAGAGGCCGGAGTCGTTGGAGGAGAAGGTGGTGAGGTCCTTGTCCGGGGCCTTGTGCTTCAGCGCGCGGGCGGTCTTCGCGAACTGCTCCCAGGTCGTCGGCACCGTCAGGCCGTACTTCTTGAAGAGGTCCTCGCGGTAGTAGAACATCATCGGCCCGATGTCCTGCGGTATCGCGTAGACCGCGTCCGAGCCGAGCGTGGTCTGCTGCCAGACGCCCTCGGCGAACTTGCCCTTCGCGTCGCCCGCGTTCTTCGAGATGTCGGCGAGGGCGTCATTGCTGACCAGGGTCGGCAGCGCCTGGTACTCGGCCTGCACCAGGTCGGGCGCCTTCTTGGCCTTGTGCGCGGTGAGGATCTTGGTGACCAGGGTGTCGCCGGACGCCTGCTTCTTCACCGTGACGGTGATCTGCTGCTTCTTGCCCGGGCCCTTGTTCCACAGGTCCACGACCTTGTCCATGCCCGGCGTCCAGGTCCAGTACGTCAGCGAGGCGGGCCCCGACCGGGCGTCGCTGTCGTCGTCGGACGAGCCGCAGGCGGCGAGCGTGGTGGCGCCGAGCGCGACGGCGAGGGCGGTGGCCACGAGGCGGCAGTGCTTCGTGTTTGGCATGGATCTTTCTCCCCTGACCTGGGTCTCCGCCTGCTGCGGAGGACCTGCCATGCTTCTGTGAGCGTTCACAGTAGAGAAACATCCAGGACACTTGTCAATGGTTGTTGCTGTGCGGTTATGTTGGGCTCGTGCCGCTGTCGATGTGTGTGCACGTTCCCAAATGATCGATTAACCGGGAGAAATCCATGCCGGAGACCACCCCCAAGGGCCTCACCAGGCTCGCCTTCGGTGGGGACTACAACCCCGAGCAGTGGCCGGAAACCGTATGGCAGGAGGACGTCCGGCTGATGCGAGAGGCCGGCGTCACCATGGTGAGCGTCGGCATCTTCTCCTGGGCACTGCTCGAACCCTCGCCGGGCGCCTACGACTTCGGCTGGCTCGACCGCCTGCTCGACCTGCTGCACGAGAACGGCATCCGCGCGGACCTCGGCACGCCTACGGTGGCACCGCCCGCCTGGTTCTACCGCGCCCACCCCGAAGCGCTGCCGGTGACCGCCGACGGCACCCGCTACGAGTTCGGCTCCCGCGGCGCCATCTGCCACAGCAACGCGGACTACCGGGCCGCCGCCGCGAACATCACCACCCGGCTCGCCACCCGCTACGCCGAGCACCCCGCCCTCGCGCTGTGGCACGTCCACAACGAGTACGGCGTCCCCGTCTCGGCCTGCTACTGCGAGAGCTGCGCCGCCCATTTCCGCCGCTGGCTCACGGACACCTACGGAACGATCGACGCCCTCAACGAGGCATGGGGCACCGCCTTCTGGGGCCAGCGCTACGCCGGCTTCGACCAGATCAACCCGCCGCGCCTGACGCCCACGGTCGGCAATCCGGGCCAGGCGCTCGACCACAAGCGGTTCGCCGACGCCACCATGCGCGAGAACTTCGTCGCCGAGCGGGACATCCTGCACCGCCTCGCGCCCGGCATCCCGGTGACCACCAACTTCATGACCGCCCTGAGCCAGTGCGACTCCGTGGACTACTGGGCCTGGGGCCGCGAGGTCGACCTCGTCACCAACGACCACTACCTGATCACCGACGGCCGCCGCACCCACGTCAACCTCGCGATGGCCGCCGACCTCACGCGTTCCGTGGCGAGCGGCGCCCCCTGGCTGCTGCTCGAACACTCCACCTCGGGCGTCAACTGGCAGCCCCACAACCCCGCCAAGGCTCCCGGCCAGATGGCCCGCAACTCCCTCGCCCATGTGGCACGCGGCTCCGAGGGCGCGATGTTCTTCCAGTGGCGGCAGTCCCGGCGCGGCGCGGAGAAGTTCCACTCGTCGATGCTGCCGCACGGCGGCACGGACACACGGGTGTGGCGCGAGGTGGTCGAACTCGGCTCCTCCGTCGACTCGTTGCGTTCGATCCGCGGGACCCGGACCCGCGCCGACGTGGCCGTCCTGTGGGACTGGCAGTCCTGGTGGGCGCAGAACCTCCAGTGGCGCCCCAGCGAGGACCACGATCCGCGCGAGCGTGCCGACGCGTTCTACGAGGCGCTCTACGACCGCCACCTGACCGTCGACTTCGCGCACCCGGAAGCCGACCTGTCGGCCTACCCGCTGGTCGTCGTGCCCGCGCTCTACCTGATGACCGAGGCCGCCGGGAACAACCTCGAGGAGTACGTCGAGAACGGCGGCACCCTTGTCGTCTCCTACTTCTCCGGCATCGTCGACGAGCACGACGCCGTGCACGACGGCCCCTACCCGGGCGCCCTGCGTGACGTACTCGGCCTGACCGTCGAGGAGTTCTCGCCGCTCCTGAAGGACGACCGGATCCGCGTCACCGGCCCCGACGGCTCCGAGCTCACGGGCGACGTGTGGAGCGAGTTCGTGGTGCCCCGCGGCGCCGAGACCGTCTGGACGTACGCCGACGGGCTCACCGCGGGCCACCCCGCGGTCACCCGGCACCGGTTCGGCGAGGGCTCCGCCTGGTACGTCTCCACCCGGCTGACCGCCCAGGGCCTCGACGCCCTTCTGGGCCGGGCCGCCGACGACGCCCGGATCGCGCCGCGCGCCGATCTGCCCCGCGATGTCGAAGTGGTGTGCCGCACGGGCGAGTCCGGCACCTTCCTGTTCGCCGTCAACCACACCGCGCTCGACACCAAGGTGCCGCTCGACGCCCACGGCACCGAGCTGCTCACGGGTGAGCGCGCCGCCGGACAGGTGTCCGTGCCCGCGGGCGCCGTCAGGGTCGTACGACTCGACGGCTGACCCCCCAAGACCCCGGCCGGACTCCTGGGGGGACCTCCGGCCGGTCCCGGCGGCGCCGTGTCCGGAGCGGTTCGGGCACGGCGCCGTCACAGCTCCGCTCCTTCAGGTCCCCCGCCTTCGTCGAAGGGACGACGATGTTCCACGCGAGACGCGCCCTACGGGCCCTGCTGATACCGCTCTTCGCAGGTCTGGCGCTCACCACCCTGCCCGCCACCTCGGCACGGGCCGCCGCCACGCTCACCAATCCCGGCTTCGAGTCGGACGGCACCGGCACCGCGACGCCGGCCGGCTGGTCGACGTACTCGGCGGCCGGCCAGAACGCCGCCTCCTTCACCGAGTCCGGTGGGCGCAGCGGCAGTTACCGCCTCACGCACTGGTCGGCCTCGGCCTACAAGGTCGAGACGTACCAGTACCTGTCCGGGCTGGCCAACGGGAACTACACGCTCACCGCCTGGGTCCGCTCGGGCGGCGGCCAGAACTCCGCCTATCTGGCGCTGAAGAACTGCGGAGGCACCGAGCAGCGCACGGACCTGCCGGTGTCCGCCGGCGGCTGGATCCGGATCGTGACCCCCGTCGCGGTGACCGGCAACCAGTGCACGATCAGCGTCAACTCCGACGCCAACGCGGGCAACTGGCTCAACGTCGACGACCTGACCTTCACCTCCGGCACGACCGGACTCGGCATCAAGGGCTCCGACATCTCGTCGCTGGCCAAGAGCGAGGCGTTCGGCGGTGTCTACAAGACCGGCTCCGGCACGACCGGCGACGCCCTCACCATCCTCAAGTCCGCCGGTATGAACTACGCCCGCCTCAAGGTGTGGGTGAACCCGGCCGACGGCTACAACAACAAGACGCGCGTCCTCGCCATGGCCAAGCGCGTCAAGGCGCAGGGCATGAAGCTGCTCGTCGACTTCCACTACTCGGACACCTGGGCCGACCCGGGCGCGCAGAGCAAGCCGGCCGCCTGGGCCGGGCACTCGTACAGCCAGCTCAAGACGGACGTCTACAACCACACGTACGACGTCCTGAGCGCCCTCAAGTCGCAGGGCACCACGGCCGACATGGTGCAGATCGGCAACGAGATCAACGGCGGCATGCTGTGGTCCGAGGGCTCCACGGACAACTGGCCGCAGCTCGCCGGCCTGCTCAACTCCGGCTACAGCGCGACCAAGGCGGTCTCCTCGTCCACGGTCGTGGCGCTGCACCTCGCCAAGGGCGGCGACCTCGCGGGAACCCGCGCGTGGTTCGACAAGGCGGTGGCGGGCGGCGTGAACTTCGACGCCATCGGTCTGTCGTACTACGGTTACTGGCACGGTTCGCTGTACGACTTCCAGACCACGTTGGACGACGCGGCGTCCCGGTACGGCAAGCCGGTCTTCCTCGCCGAGACGGCCTACCCCTTCCGTCTCGACAGCGACGACTCGCTCACCAACCAGATCGACACCACCGGTGAGCTGGTGTCCGGTTACGCCGCCACCACGGCCGGGCAGTCCGCCTGGCTGCGCGACGTGATGAACATCGTGGAGGCCGTGCCCAACGGCCGTGGCCTCGGCGTCTTCTACTGGGAGGCCACCTGGACGGCGGTCACCGGCAACGGCTGGGACCCGGCCGACGCGGCCTCCGGCAACGGCTGGGAGAACCAGGCCCTGTTCGGCTACGACGACAAGGCGCTGCCGGCGATGACGTTGTTCAGCCACCGCTGAGTCCGCGGTGACGGGGCCCGGCCGCCGGAGGGCGGCCGGGCCCTCGCTGTTTGCGCCGGGCGACCGAACGGCCTTGGACAAGGGTCGCGGAGTCCCGGACGCGGCGGCCGGGTCTGCGGGACATTGACAGAGGACCACGAGGCGCGTGGAGGCTCGGACGGAGGGTCGAGATGCTGAAGCTACCCATCAGCGAGAAACGCCTGGAGATCCTGGAGTGGCTGAAGGACCCGGCCGCACACTTTCCGCCGGACCGGCACGGCGACCTCGTCGAGGACGGCGTCACCGCGGCGGCCGTCGCGGTGAAGCTCGGCGTCCGCAGAGCGGTCGCCGACACCCATCTCGGCCTCCTCGCCGGCATCGGTCTCCTGCGCACGAAGAGGATCCGCCGACGCACGTACTACCGCCGCGACGAAGTCCGCATCGCCGAGGTCGGACGCATGTTCGAGAAGGGCTGGTGATCGCGCGACGCCGGTACCGCTCCCGCTGCCGCGGAAGCACGGCATACCCGGGCCGGTGAACCCCCGAGCCCGGTCTCGGGCGGTGTTGTGTGGGCCCGGCCCTCGGGTGATGAATCGGCGAGCCCGGCCCCGCGTCGCGAACCGGTCAGCCGGGCCCCTGGGGAGCGCGGGGTCGCCGTGTGCGGCCTGCCCGCAGGAGCCGGCTGACCCGGGTGCGGGGCCACTGCCGTCGGCGCTAACCTGTTCATCGGCCGCGATTCTTGCCTCGCGGCACGGCGGTGGGGCCCGCCGTACCCGAACCGCGGCACCGCGGCCGCCAACGGTCCCTACTTGCGACAGGGGCACCTCCCCGCTCGAGCGAAGCCCAGAGCTCGGGGGAGTGCCCGGGAGCCCGCGCCCCGGCGAGTAGGAGACGTACGTACATGACAGTCCCGCACCCCGAAAGCGTCGGCGAACCCGGCATCGCCGTACGCGCCCCCGCCCGACGGCGCTCCGCCTGGCACGGCCAGGCCCCCGTCGTGGCGGTCGTCGCGCTCGGCGGCGGCATCGGCGGCACCGCCCGGTACGCGGCCGCGCTGCTGTGGCCCACGCAGTCGGGCGGATTCCCCTGGACCACCTTCTGGGTCAACGTCGTCGGCTGCGCCGTGATCGGCGTCTTCATGGTCGTGATCACCGATGTGTGGCCGGCCCACCGACTGGTACGGCCCTTCTTCGGCACCGGGGTGCTCGGCGGCTTCACCACCTTCTCGACGTACGCCGTCGACATCCAGAAGCTGGTCGACGCGGGCCATCCACGCACCGCGCTGGCCTACCTCGCCGCGACCCTGCTCGCGGCCCTCGCGGCGGTCCGGCTCGCGGCGACGGCGGCCCGCCGCGTCCTCGTACGGAGGCGGCGATGACAAGGCTCACAGGCGGCGCGCTCCGCGTGACGGTCCTCATCGGCGAGAGCGACACCTGGCACCACAAGCCGCTCTACACGGAGATCGTGCACCGCGCCCACGCGGCCGGACTGGCGGGAGCGAGCGTCTTCCGGGGAATCGAGGGCTTCGGCGGCTCCGCGCTGATCCTCGACGACTGCGAGGTCATCCGGTACGCGGCCCGCGAGAACCCGGGCCGGAAAGGTGAGAAGTCGTTGTGAATTGGCTGCTGGTGATCGCCGGTGCCATGGTCGGCGCGCCCCTGCGGTACGTGACCGACCGGATGGTGCAGCTCAGGCATGACGCCGTCTTCCCCTGGGGTACCTTCGCCATCAACGTCACGGGCTGTCTCGTCCTCGGCCTCCTGACCGGCGCGGCCTCGGCGGGCGTCGCCTCCCCGCACCTGGAGCTCCTCCTCGGCACGGGTCTGTGCGGGGCGCTGACGACATACTCGACGTTCTCGTACGAGACACTACGGCTCACCGAGACCGGCGCGGGGTTCTACGCTGCCGCCAACGCGATCGCGAGTGTGGCGGCGGGGCTCGGCGCGGCATTCGCCGGGGTCTGGTTCGCCCAGGCTCTGTGGGCGTAGCGGCCGGAGTGCACCCGCGCGTAGTAAGACTGTCTACAACACTGTCGACCAACCCCAGAACTGGATCCCATGAGCGTCATCAACGTCGGTCAGGCCGTCGTCCTCGGAGCCGTCGAGGGCGTGACCGAGTTCCTTCCCGTCTCCTCCACCGGCCACCTCAAGATCACCGAGGGGCTGATGGGGATTCCCGTCGACGACAACGCCGTCGTCGGGTTCTCGGCCGTCATCCAGGTCGGCGCGATCGCGGCCGTGCTCGTGTACTTCTTCAAGGACATCGTGCGGATCGTCTCCGCGTGGGGACGCGGACTGCGCAACCGCGACGAGCGTCACCACCACGACTACAAGTTCGCCTGGTGGGTCATCTACGCCACCATCCCGATCGTGATCGTGGGCCTGGCCGCCAAGTCCCTCATCGAGGGCCCGCTCGCCTCGCTGTGGGTGGTCGCGGCCTCGCTGATCGTCGGCAGTGGCGTGATGTGGGCGGCGGACCAGATGGGCCGGCACAAGCGCGGCGAGGACGACACCTCCTTCAAGGACGCGATGCTGGTCGGCAGCTCCCAGATCCTCGCGCTGCTCTTTCCGGGCTTCTCCCGCTCCGGCGCCACGATGTCCACCGCGCTCATCCTCGACCTCGACCGCGTCGCCGCCACCCGCCTCTCCTTCTTCCTCGGCATCCCCGCCCTCACCGGAGCCGGCCTGTACGAGCTGAAGGACGCCCTGGGCACGGGCGTGGGCGTCGCCCCGCTGGCCGTCGGCACGATCGTGTCCTTCGTGGTCGCGTACGGCTCCATCTCCTGGCTGCTGAAGTTCGTCGCCAAGCACTCCTTCAACGCCTTCGTGATCTACCGGATCGTCATCGGCGTGCTGCTCCTGGGCCTGCTCGGCACGGGTGTGCTCAGCTGAGTCCGTCCGCGGTACGAGAATCGGCGTCCGTTCCGCGGGCGCCGATTCTCATTTTCAGACCCTTGACAGTCGCCTCCCGTTACCCGGAGGATCACACCCGTGAACCTGTCAGACAGCCAGACAGGTGGTGCGGTACCGCGGCGCGTCAGCGCCATGGAAGCGGTGCTCAGCCACCTTCGCGGCGCCATCGAGCGCGGCGACTACGCCATCGGCGAGAAGCTTCCCTCCGAGGCCGAGCTGTGCCGACGCCTGGAAGTCAGCAGGCCGGTGCTCCGCGAGGCCCTGCGCGCCCTCCAGGTGATGGGGCTGACCGCGTCCCGCACCGGCAAGGGCACCTTCGTCCTGGCTCACACGGTCGAGGACCCCACCTTCGGCGACTACGTGGCCAGCGACCTGCTGGAAGTCCGCCGCCACGTCGAGATCCCGGTCGCCGGGTACGCGGCGCTGCGGCGCACTCCCGAGAACCTCGACCACCTCGCCCATCTCCTGGACCGCATGGAGCGGGAGACGGACACCACCGCGTGGGTCGCGATGGACACGCTCTTCCACCTCACGGTCGCCGAGGCCGCCCAGAACCCGGTCTTCCGCCGGGTGATCGAGGAGATCCGCGACGCGCTGGCGCGTCAGTCGGCCTTCCTCAACGAACTGGGCGGCCGTCGCGAACAGTCCAACCGCGAGCACCGGGCGATCGTCGAGGCGCTGATCGACCGCAGCGAGCACGACGCGGTGGAGGCCATGTCCCACCACCTGGACCGCGTCGAGACGACCCTCACCGACATCGTGCGCACCCCGCGCACGGACACCCCCACCCAGATCCCCACGGACTCCACGGCACCATCCCCTTCGGAAGGCGGACCCCAGGCGTGAGCGAGCAGTCCCTCAAAGGCGAGGCCCAAGGCGCGATACGGACCGGGACGCAGCCCTCGCGGCACGTCGACGCCGGAGACGCGGGCTACGCCAAGTCCCTGAAGTCCCGGCACGTCAACATGATCGCCATCGGCGGCGCCATCGGCACCGGGCTCTTCCTCGGCGCGGGCGGTCGCCTCGCCGACGCGGGACCGTCCCTCTTCGTCGCGTACGCGGTCTGCGGGATCTTCGCCTTCCTCGTCGTCCGGGCGCTCGGCGAACTCGTCCTGTACCGGCCCTCCTCCGGCGCCTTCGTGTCGTACGCCCGGGAGTTCCTCGGCGAGAAGGGCGCGTACACGGCCGGCTGGATGTACTTCCTCAACTGGGCCACCACCGGTATCGCCGACATCACCGCGGTGGCCGTCTACACCCACTACTGGGGCATGTTCTCCGACATCCCGCAGTGGGTGATCGCACTGATCGCGCTCGCCGTCGTCCTCACCGTGAACCTGATCTCCGTACGCATGTTCGGCGAACTGGAGTTCTGGTTCGCGATCATCAAGGTCAGCGCGCTCGTCGTCTTCATGCTCATCGGCATCTTCCTGCTGGTCACCCAGCACCCGGTCGACGGCCACCACCCCGGCCCGTCCCTGATCACCGACCACGGCGGCATCTTCCCCCACGGCCTGCTGCCGATGCTGCTGATCATCCAGGGCGTCGTCTTCGCGTACGCCTCCGTCGAGCTGGTCGGTGTCGCGGCGGGCGAGACCGAGAACCCCGAGAAGATCATGCCGAAGGCGATCAACTCGATCATGTGGCGCGTCGGCCTCTTCTACGTCGGCTCGGTCGTCCTGCTGTCGATGCTGCTGCCCTGGAACAAGTACACCGCCGGCCAGAGCCCCTTCGTGACCGTCCTCTCCAACATCGGCGTCCCGGCGGCGGGCGGCGTGATGAACCTCGTCGTCCTCACCGCGGCCATGTCCTCGCTCAACTCCGGCCTGTACTCCACCGGCCGCATCCTGCGCTCCATGGCCATGTCCGGCTCCGCGCCGAAGTTCACCGGCGTGATGAGCCGCAGCCAGGTCCCCTACGGCGGCATCCTGCTCACCAGCGGCATCTGTATCCTCGGCGTCGGCCTCAACTTCGTGGTCCCGGCCGACGCCTTCGAGATCGTGCTCAACTTCGCGGCGATCGGCATCCTCGCCACCTGGGGCATGATCATGCTCTGCCACCTCATGTTCTGGCGGAAGACCCGCACCGGCGAGCTGTCCAGGCCGAGCTACCGCCTCCCCGGCTCGCCGTGGACCGAGATCGTCACCATCGGCTTCCTCGTCAGCGTGCTCGTCCTGATGTACGCCGACGGCGGCGCCGGCCGTACGACGGTGCTGTGCCTGCCGCTGATCGCGGCGGCGCTGGTGGCCGGCTGGTACGGCGTACGCGGCCGGGTCGCCCGCAAGGCCTCCGGAGCGGACGCGTGAACCAGGCGGTGCTGTACGGCAGTTCTCTGGCCGAGGCCCCCGTGATCCGGGAGCCCCTGCACACCCCCGTCGCCCACCTCGTACGCGAAGGGGTCATCGAGGGCATCCACTACGGGTCCGTCGTGGTGCTCGGCGCCGACGGGAACGTGGACCTGCAGATCGGCGACATCGAGGCGGCCTTCTATCCACGCTCGGCCCTCAAGCCCGTACAGGCCGTGGCGATGCTGCGGGCCGGGCTGCCCCTCGACGGGGAACTGCTCTCGCTGGCCGCCGCCAGCCACTCCGGCGAGGAGCGGCATCTGGCCGGCACCCGGCGGATCCTGGAGCGGGCCGGGCTCACCGAGGACGATCTGCGCAATGTGCCCGACCTGCCGTTCGACCCGGTCGTGCGGGAGTCCTGGGTGCGCCAGGGGCGGCTGCCGTCCCGGCTCGCCCAGAACTGCTCCGGCAAGCACGCGGCCATGCTGTACACGGCGAAGCTCAACGGCTGGTCCCTCGACGACTGTCTCGATCCCGCGCACCCGCTCCAGCAGGCCATCGCCGAGATCGTCGAGGACCTCACAGGGCAGGCCATCGCCAAGGTGACCGTCGACGGCTGCGGCGCCCCCCTCTTCTCCGTCTCCCTGCACGGCCTGGCGCGAGCCGCGGCCCGGATCACCACCGCGCCTTCGGGGACCCCGGAGGCGCGGGTGGCCGACGCGATGCGCGAGCACGCCGAGATGGCCTCCGGCACCGGACGCGACGTCGCCGCGCTGATGCGGGCCGTGCCCGGACTGCTCGCCAAGGACGGCTTCGAGGGCGTACAGGTCGCCGCGCTCCCGGACGGCCGCGCCGTCGCCGTCAAGATCGCCGACGGCGCGAACCGGGCGCGTGTCCCGGTCGCCGCGGCCGCCCTCGCGCGCGCCGGTGTCGACCCGGCGGCGCTCGCCGAGTTCGCGGGCGAGCCGCTGCTCGGCGGCGGCCGGCCGGTCGGCGGCGTCCGGCCCGTCCGCGCTCTCGATCCCCTCACCCGGCACACGTACTCCTGACGCCCGCACACCCGACGTACGCACCTCACATGTCCGGCGCACCCACCCCGTACGTCGGACTCGTCCCCCTCTGAAAGAGACCCGCACTGCCATGACCGCCGCAGCCCACCGCAGCGAACACGACCTGCTCGGAGACCGCGACGTCCCCGCCGAGGCGTACTGGGGCATCCACTCCCTGCGCGCCAAGGAGAACTTCCCCATCACGGGGACGCCGATCTCCACGTACCCGCATCTGATCGACGCCCTCGCCGCCGTGAAGGAGGCCGCCGCCCTCGCCAACGAGGAACTCGGCCTGCTGGAGCCGAAGAAGGCCGCGGCCATCGTGGCCGCCTGCCGGGAGATCCGGGACGGCAAGCTGCACGACCAGTTCGTCGTCGACGTCATCCAGGGCGGCGCGGGCACCTCGACGAACATGAACGCCAACGAGGTCATCGCCAACCGGGCCCTTGAACTGCTCGGCCACGCCAAGGGCGAGTACCGGCACCTGCACCCCAACGAGGACGTCAACCTCGGCCAGTCGACCAACGACGTCTACCCGACCGCCGTGAAGATCGCGACCGTGTTCGCGGTGCGCGGTCTGCTCAAGGCCATGGCGGTGCTCCAGGACGCCTTCGCCCGCAAGGCCGTCGAGTTCCGTGACGTGCTGAAGATGGGCCGCACCCAGCTCCAGGACGCGGTGCCCATGACGCTGGGGCAGGAGTTCTCCGCGTACGCCGTCATGCTCGACGAGGACCGCAGCCGGCTCGCCGAGGCCGTCGAACTGATCCACGAGATCAACCTGGGCGCCACGGCGATCGGCACCGGACTCAACGCGCCCGCCGGATACGCCGAGTCGGCCCGCCGCCAGCTCGCCGCCCTCACCGGGCTGCCGCTGGTCACCGCCGCCAACCTGGTCGAGGCCACCCAGGACTGCGGTGCCTTCGTCCAGATGTCGGGGGTGCTCAAGCGGATCGCCGTCAAGCTCTCCAAGAGCTGCAACGACCTGCGGCTGCTGTCGTCCGGGCCGCGCGCGGGGCTCAACGAGATCAACCTGCCGCCGGTACAGGCCGGTTCGAGCATCATGCCCGGCAAGGTCAACCCGGTCATCCCCGAGGTCGTCAACCAGGTCGCCTTCGAGGTCATCGGCAACGACGTCGCGATCACCATGGCCGCCGAGGCGGGGCAGCTCCAGCTCAACGCCTTCGAGCCGATCATCCTGCACTCGCTGTCCGAGAGCATCACGCATCTGCGGGCCGCCTGCCTGACGCTCGCCGAGCGGTGCGTCGACGGGATCACGGCCAACACCGAGGAACTGCGCGCCGCCGTGGAGAACTCCATCGGCCTGGTGACCGCCCTCAACCCGCACATCGGGTACACGGCGGCCACCGCCATCGCCAAGGAGGCCCTCGCCACCGGGCGCGGGGTCGCCGAACTCGTCCTGGAGAAGGGCCTGTTGCCGGCCGACCGGCTCGCGTCGCTGCTGCGGCCCGAGGTGCTCGCGGGCAGCGGCTCCCCGCAGATCTGAACAGTGGACGAACACCGGAAGCCACGGGGAGGGGTGTCGGCCGGTCGGCCGAGGGCCTGTTCGCCGGATCATGGCGCAGGCGCGGGGTCCGACCTGCCCGCCCCTCAGCAGACACCGTTGCCTTCCTCCGGCCCGATCCGCCGGACCGGCGCCGGCCCCGCCCGCCGGAGGCGGATGCGCGTTCCGCGTGACCGGGCGGCAGAATGGTGATCATGTCCGCGTCCTGGTCGTCCCACGCCTTCCAGCCGGTCCTGGAGCGCATCGCCGACGAGATCGAGCGCACCCCGGGGCGCGGCCGGCCCGCCGACTACATTCCGGCGCTGGCCGCCTGCGACCCGCGCCGCTTCGGCATGGCCGTCGCGGAGCTCGACGGCACGGTGTACGGCGTGGGGGACTGGCGGCAGCCGTTCTCCACGCAGTCCATCACCAAGGTGTTCACCCTCGCCCTCGACCTGGCCCGCGAGGGCGACGCCCTGTGGGAGCACGTGGGCCGCGAACCCTCCGGCAACCCGTTCAACTCGCTGGTCCAGCTGGAGTACGAGAGCGGCATCCCGCGCAACCCGTTCATCAACGCGGGCGCCCTCGTCGTCACCGACCGGCTCCAGACACAGACCGGCGACGCGGCCGGGTCGCTCCTGGAGTTCCTGCGCGCCGAGAGCGGCAACCCCCGGCTGACCTTCGACCAGGACGTCGCCGCCTCCGAGGCCGCGCACGGCGACCGGAACGCCGCGCTCGGCCACTTCATGGCGTCGTACGGCAATATCGACAACTCCGTGCCGGTGCTCCTCGACCAGTACTTCCGGCAGTGCTCCATCGAGGCGTCCTGCGCCGACCTGGCGCTCGCCACCGGCTTCCTGGCCCGGCACGGCATCCGCGCCGACGGCTCCCGGCTGCTCACCCAGAGCCAGGCCAAGCAGGTCAACGCGGTCATGCTGACCTGCGGCACGTACGACGCGGCGGGCGACTTCGCCTACCGCGTGGGCCTGCCCGGCAAGAGCGGCGTCGGCGGCGGCATCATCGCGGTCGTCCCCGGCCGCTGCACGCTGTGCGTGTGGAGCCCGGGCCTCGACGAGCGCGGCAACTCGGTGGCGGGCGTCGCGGCCCTCGACCGCTTCACGACCCTGACGGGCGTGTCGGTGTTCTGAGGGTCCGAACTCACCGGCGTTCTGAGGGTCCGAACCCATCGGCCCGGCCCCGCGCACACGGCGGTCACACGCAGGCCGCCGCCCGGAGGGAAGTGCGTCGCCTTCCGGCCATCCGGCGTTGACACGCTTCCCGAGTGTTGGCCATGGCTTTCCCCGTCGATCTCCGCCGCTGTCAGGCCCTCGGCCTGGCCGGCACCGCCTTCCTCGCGGCGGGCGGTGAGACGGCCGGGGCCCTGCCGGCCCGCGAGCTGATCGCCCCCGAGTCCGGGCGCGCGGCGCTCGGACTGGTCGGCGTGTACTTCGGCGTCGTTCTGCTGATCGCCGCGTGGGCGCTGCTGGGCACAGTCGTACGAGGCCCCGAACCGCCCACCGTGCGCTCGCTCCTGGGGGTGCTCGCCGCCTGGGCGGCGCCGCTCCTGCTGGCACCGCCCCTGTTCAGCCGCGACGTCTACAGCTACCTCGCCCAGGGCGCCATGGTCGACGCCCACATCGACGTGTACGCGTACGGCCCCGCGCGGCTCGGCGGGCCGCTCGCGGACCAGGTGGCCCCGGTCTGGCAGCACACGCCGACCCCGTACGGACCGGTCTTCCTCGCCGTCGCCTCGGCCCTGTCCGGCCTGACGCGCGGCGAGCTGCCGGCCGGGCTGCTCGGCATGCGGCTGGTCGCACTGCTCGGGGTGGCGCTGATGGCGGCGGCACTGCCCCGGCTCGCCCGGCACAGCGGCGTCGACCCGGCCGCCGCGCTGTGGCTCGGCGCTCTCCACCCGCTGGTGCTGCTGCATCTGGTCGCGGGGGCGCACAACGACGCCGTCATGCTGGGGCTGCTCGGCGCCGGACTGGTGGCCGCGCGCGGCCGGTGGCACGTCCTGGGCGTCGTCCTCGTGACGCTGGCCGCGCTGGTCAAGGCGCCGGCGGTGCTCGGCCTGGTCGCCGTGGTGGCATTGCGCCGACACGTCGGTGTGGCGCGGGCGGTGGCGACGACCACGGCCGGCGCGCTCGCCACGACCGCCCTGGCCACCGCCGTCGCCGGTACGGGATACGGCTGGATCGCCGCCCTCAAGACCCCTGTCTCGCCCCACAACTGGTCGCCCACCAGCGTCCTCGGCCGTGCCACCGGCGCCCTGCTGGAGAACCTCGGCAGCGATCTCGCGCCCCTCGCCCTGCCGGCCTGGCAGGCGGCCGGACTCGTGGCGACCACGGCCGCCGTCCTGTTCATCTGGCTGCGGCTGCGGCCCGGCCCGGTCTACGCGCTCGGGCTGAGCCTGGCCGTGGTGGCCGTCCTCGGCCCCGCGATCCGGCCCTGGTACGCGCTGTGGGGCCTGTTCCTCATCGCGGCGGCCGCCCCCAGCGGTTCCCTGCGCCACCGTGTCGCCGCCGCTGTCGGCTGCGTGCTCGCGCTCGCGGTGCTGCCCAACGGCGGACCGCCGGACACCGCGCAGGTGGTCCTGGCCGTCTCCGGTGGTGTGCTCGCCCTGGTCGTGCTCTGGCAGGCTCATCAGACGGCGCGGGCACCGGTGCCGGGGCGGACCGCGTGAGACTGCCGCACACCGACCGGGGGCGGCTCGCCCTCGTGCTGCCCCTCGCCACCGCCGTCGCCGTCTTCACCGCCACCGTGCCGCTGCTGCGCGACTGGTTCGACCTGCGCGTCTACTACGGGACCGTCGACGCGTGGGTGCACCACGGCGGCCGTATCTACGACTACCGGGTGCCGGGGACGACGTACGGATTCACCTATCCGCCGTTCGCGGCCCTCGGCATGCTGCCGATGGCCCTGGTCGGCCTGCCGACGGCGGTCGCGCTCGCGCTGCTGCTCAACCTCGCGGCGACGGCCGCGGTGCTGCTGATCCTCACCGGGCCCGCTCTGCGGCGCCACGGCTGGTTCGGCTGGGCCCTGGCCGGCTGTGCGCTGGCGCTGCTCGAACCGGTCCGCGACACCGTCAGCTTCGGCCAGGTCAACCTTCTGCTGCTGGCCCTCGTGCTCGGCGACGCCTGGCTGCTGTCCACCGGGCGCGGGCGCCGGGCGGGCGTCGGCATCGGCCTCGCGACGGCCGTCAAACTGACGCCCGCGCTCTTCATCGGTCTGCTGCTGCTCGCCCGCCGCTGGCGGGCCGCGGCCGTCGCGACGGCGGTCGCCGGGGCCGCCACCGCGCTCGCGGCGTGGGCGGCGCCGGACGCCTCCCGCTTCTACTGGACCCGGGCGGTGTGGGACACCGCCCGCGTCGGCCGCCTCGACTATGTCTCCAACCAGTCGCTGCAAGGCGTCCTGGCACGGCTCGCGGCACCGGGCGAACCGAGCCGTGCGGTCTGGGCGGTGGCGGTCGTGCTGGTCCTGGCCGTCTGGGCCCGGCGCACCCACCGCGCCCTGCGGGCGGGCGACTGGCGGGCCGCCTTCGCCCTCACCGGCCTGGCCGCCTGCCTGGTCAGCCCGATCACCTGGGTGCACCATCTGGTCTGGCTGCTCCCGTCCTTCGCCGTCCTGTGGCGCCGACGCCTGCCGCGGGTCGCCGGCACTCTGTACGTGGTGCTGTGCAGCAGCGTCGTCTGGCTGTGGTTCGACGACGCGTCCGGCGTCGACGGGTTCCTCGGCAGCAACACCTATGTGTGGGTCACTCTCGGACTGCTGCTGCGGCTGCCGGTCGGTCAGCGCCGCCCGGACCGCCCGCCCTTGAAGCGCAGCGCCAGCACCACGGCCCCCGCGCCCACGGCGGCCGCACCCGCGATCGCTCCCGTCACCGGCCAGCCGGGACCGCCACCGTCCTGCGCCATGACGGCATCCGGCGTGGCGGGGCCCGCCTGCGCCACGGTGCGCGCGGAGAGCAGCGACCCGACGGGGTCGACGCGCCCGGCGGCGCCGAACCCCCAGTCGAGCAGTGAGCGAGCCTCCTCGTACACGGCCAAGCCGCCGCCCGACTGAGGGTTCAGCACCGTGACGACGAGCGTGCGGCCGCCCCGGCGCGCGGCGGCCACGAGTGTGTTGCCCGCGTTGCTGGTGTAGCCGTTCTTGACGCCGATCAGGCCGGGATACGGCGCGATCCCGTCGGCGCCGGTCAGCAGCCGGTTGGTGTTCTGGATCTCGTACGCCCCACCGTTGCCCGGGAACGTGGCATCGACGGTGGAGCAGTACCGGGCGAAGTCCTCGCGGTTCAGACCGGCCCGGCCGAAGATCGCGAGGTCGTAGGCGGACGACGTCTGCCCCGGTGCGTCGTAGCCGTCGGGGGAGACGACATGGGTGTCGAGGGCGCCCAGGGCGCGGGCCTTGGCCTGCATCTGGTGGGCCGTGGTGTCCCAGCCGCCGTTCATCGAGGCCAGTACGTGCACGGCGTCGTTGCCGGAGTGCAGGAAGATTCCGCGCCACAGGTCCGTGACCTGGTACGTCTGTCCTTCCGTGACGCCGACCGTGCTGCTGCCGTCGCCGAGTCCCTCCAGTTCCCGCTCCGCGACGGTGTGCCGGATGCCGCCGGGCAGCGTGGGGAGCATGGTGAGGGCGAAGAGCGTCTTGAGGGTGCTGGCGGGCGGCAGCGGGCGGTGCGCGTCGTGCGAGGCGAGCACATCGCCGGTGCCCGCGTCGGCCACCAGCCACGACAGCGCCGACACGTTCGGGACCTCGGGTGCCCCGGCCCGTGGCCGCACCTGCGTGCCGGACCGGTACAGCGGCGGCGGCTGCAACGCCGTGGGTTTTGGGGCAGCAGGGTCGACGCCGGTGCGGGCGACGGCCGGGCCCGGCACCAGAGCGAGTGCGCCGACCACGCAGAGGGCGGAGCAGGAGCCAACCATGCGGGATGAGAATCTGATAGTCATACCGGACACCGTAGGAACGGAGACCGCCCACGCGGGGATGCCTGGGCCGGGCGGGGGGATCGAGCACCCGGATGCCGCAAGCGCCGCCTATGCGGCGGGCAGCGTCGGCTGGACCTGGCGCAGGAAGGCCGTGTTGTCCGGCGTGGCGCGCAGGCGCTCCAGGAGGGTTTCGAGGTTGGCCTGGCCGTCCCGGGTCTGCAGGGCGCGGCGCAGTCCTCGTACGGCGGCCAACTCGGCCGAAGGCAGCAGGAGTTCCTCGCGGCGGGTGCCGGACGGGGTGATGTCGACGGCCGGGTAGATCCGCTTGGCGGCCGGTGCGCGGTCGAGGCGGAGTTCCATGTTGCCCGTGCTCTTGAGCTCCTCGAAGAAGAAGTCGTCGGCGCGGGAGCCGGTCTCCACCAGGGCCGTGGCGAGGATGGTGAGCGAACCGCCCTCCTCGGCCAGGCGCGCCGCGCCGAAGAACCGCTTGGGGCCCTGGAGCGCGGCAGCGTCGACACCACCGCTGAGCGTGCGGCCTCCGGCGGCGGCCGTGTTGTTGTGCGCCCGGCACAGCCGGGTGAGCGAGTCCAGGAGGATGACGACGTCCTGGCCCTGTTCGACGAGCCGCTTGGCCCGTTCGACGACGAGTTCGGCGAGCGCGATGTGCTGCTTCGGTGCCCGGTCGAAGGTCGAGGCGTACACCTCGCCGCGCACGGACCGCCGCATGTCGGTGACTTCCTCGGGGCGCTCGTCGAGCAGCACCACCATCAGGTGGCACTCGGGGTGGTTCCCGGCGACGGCCGCGGCGATCTGCTGGAGCAGCACGGTCTTGCCGGTCTTGGGCGGGGCGACGATGAGCCCGCGCTGGCCCTTGCCGACCGGGGCGATCAGGTCGATCACCCGGGTGGACAGCCCGCCCGCGGGGTGTTCGAGCCGGATCCGTTCGCGGGGGTGCAGCGGGGTGAGGTCACGGAAGTGGGGGCGGCCGCGCAGCTGCTCGGGGGCGCGGCCGTTGACCGACGCCACCTCGGTGAGGCCGCGCTGGCCGCCGCGTACGCCTTCGACGACGTCGCCCTTGCGCAGGCCGTGACGGCGGATCAGCGCGGCGGGGACCTGGAGGTCGTTCGGAGTGGGCAGGCAGTTCCCGGTGCGCAGGTACCCCTGCCCGCCCTGTGCGATGTCGAGGACACCGGTGGCGTGGGCCGGGAGCTGCTGCTGTACGGGAGGGTGTTCGAGTGTGGTGGTCATCGGAGAGGTCCTTTCACGGACTGGGTCATGAGGTCATGCGGTCTTGAGGAAGGGGGGAGAGGCCGGAGGCGGCGTGCTCACGCCTGTGCGCGGCGGAAACACCTCGGGTGCGGCGGACGGAACGATCTGTCCGTGGCCGTGCTCAGGAGGTGGTGCTGAGAAGCTGGATCGCCGGTCGTGAAGGACGGGCGCGACAGCTGATGGAGAAGGACTGGGCACCGGCGCCGAAAGAAGGGGCGTTACACAAGTGCCATCGGCAGCGTACCACTGGATACGCGATCCAGTCCTGCAACACGGCCGAGAGCCATCTCATTCCCGCCCACGCGGCCGGTCGCGGCAGCGTTGACAGGGGAGGCGGGGCGCGCGACGGTGGTCGGCATGGTCGATGCCGGGATCGTCGAACGCGTACGAGCACTGCGACCGCTGATCCGGGAGAACGCGCTGCGCGCCGAGCGTGAGCGGCGGGTGCCGGACGAGGTCGTCGAGGCGCTGACCGGCACCGGGATCCACCGTATGAACGTGCCGCGCCGCTACGGCGGTCACCAGACTCCGCTGCGGACCCAGGTCGACGCTTTCGCCGAGATCGCCGCCGAGTGCGCTTCCACCGCGTGGATGACGCTGAGTCAGGCGGGCGTCTCGTACATCGCGGCGCTCTTCCCCGACGAGGCGCAGGACGAGTTCTTCACCGGCCCCGGCGGCCCGGACGTCAGGATCGGCGGGACGCTGATCCCCGGTGCCACGGCGGTGCCGTACGGCGGCGGCTACCGCGTCAGCGGCACCTCCGCCTTCGCCACCGGCTGCCATCACGCGGACTGGCACCTGCTGACGACCGCGGTGGCCGCCGCCGACGGACAGCTCCCGCCGGGGCCGCCGGAGATCAGGTGGGCCGCCGTCCCCATGGCCGAGCTGGAGATACTGGACGACTGGCACGTCACGGGGCTGGCCGGCAGCGGGAGCAACACGGTCGTGGCCCGTGACGTCTTCGTTCCCGCGCACCGCATGCTCGCGGTCGGGCCGATGCTCGCCGGGCGGTTCCCGTCGAAGGCCAACGCGGACGACCCCTTCTACCGTATGCCGGTACTGCTGCTGTTCTGCGCCTGGTCGGCCCCGGTGGCCCTTGGCCTGGCCCGGGCGGCGGTGGCGGAGTTCACCGAGCGCATCCACCGGCGCGGCATCACGTACACCTTCCACGAGCGGCAGAACGAAGCCACGGTCACCCATCTCCAGGTGGCCGAGGCCGAGATGAGGGTCGGCGGTGCCGAGCTGCACCTGGCCCGGCTGACCGCCGAGATCGAGGCCAAGGCCCGCGACGACCTCCCGTACACCCCGCTGGAGCGGGCGCGCATCCGGGCCGAGAGCGGTTATGTGACCCGGATCTGCCGGGAGGCCGTCGACCTGCTCGCCGCCGCGAGCGGAGCCTCCTCCCTTCACCAGGAGGTGCCCATGCAACGCATCACCCGCGACATCCACGCGCTGTGTCTGCACTCCTTCGTCAACCCCACCACCAACATGGAGATCTACGGCCGCGTGCTGTCCGGCATGGACCCGGGTACTCCCTTCCTGTGATGGCCTGAAGGGAGCGCCGGGGGCGTGTGCGCGGGGTACCGCGAGCAGGCAGACTCGTCCGTCGTACGGCCCCGACCCGACGCCGCAGTCAGGAGACCTCGTTGGACACCTCGTCCGGCACGCAGCCGCACCGCATGGACCCGGCCGGCGGCTGTCCGCACGCCGACAACGCGCGGCTGCTCGCGCGGGGCGCCGTCGCGCCGGTTCTCCTGCCCGGTGACATCGAAGGCATGGCGGTCCTCGGGCACGACGCGCTCAAGGAGTTCCTCGCGCACCCCGAAGTGGCCAAGAACGCACGGCACTTCACCGCGCTGCAAGAGGGGCGGACCGCGCCGGGGTGGCCGCTGCTGACCTTCGCCACCGTGCAGGGGATGACAACCGCCGACGGTGAGGACCACCGGCGGCTCAGATCGCTGGTGAGCAAGGCCTTCACCGCCCGCCGGGTGGAGCGACTGCGACCGTGGATAGAGGAGTTGACGTCCGCGCTGCTCGACGGTCTCGGGCGCGCGGCCGAGGAGGGCGGCCAGGTCGCCGATCTACGAGCGCACTTCGCGCTGCCCCTGCCCATGGGTGTGATCGGTGAACTGCTCGGCGTCGACGCCGAGCACCGGGACCGACTGCACCACCTGTCGAACCAGGTGGTGGCCACGGACATCGGGCCCGAGCAGGCCATCGCCGCCAACCGGGAGCTGGTGGCCGTCCTGAGCACGGTGGCCGCCGCCCGGGCCGAGCGCCCGGGCGACGACCTCACCAGTGCGCTGATCGCCGCCCGGGACGAGGGCGGCGACCGGCTCAGCCAGCAGGAACTCATCGGCACCCTGGTCCTGATGATCATCGCCGGGCACGAGACCACGCTGAACCTCATCACCAACGCCGTACGCGCGCTGTGCGGCAACCGCGACCAGCTGGAGCTGGTGCGCAAAGGAGACGCCGGCTGGCCGGACGTCGTCGAGGAGACCCTGCGCTGGGACGCCCCCGTCAGCTACTTCCCGTTCCGCTACCCGGTGCGCGATCTGACGGTCGACGGCACCGTCATCCCCGCGGGCACCCCCGTCCTGGCCGGCTACTCGGCCGCCGGACGCGACCCGGCCGCACACGGGCCGGACGCCGACCGGTTCGACGTCACCCGGCCCGCCAGGTCCGAGACCACGCGCCACCTGTCGCTCGGGCACGGCGCCCATTACTGCCTCGGCGCGCCGCTGGCCCGGATGGAGGCCACCATCGCCCTGGAGCGGCTGTTCACCCGCTTCCCCGACCTCGAACTCGCCGTCCCCGAGGCGGAACTGGCGCGCCACTCCAGCTTCGTGGGCAACAGCGTGCGGGCGCTCCCGGTGCGGCCGGGAGTCCCCCGGAGCTGATCTACCGGCCCAGGTCGAAGACGCCGTACGAGAACCCTTCAGCCTCGATGGTGCCGTTGCCGACCCGCACGCCGGACGCCTCCAGCGCGCGTGCCTCCCGCGTGGCGTCGTAGGGGCAACGCACCTCGTTGCGCTGCGGGTTGACGACCACGAGATAGCGGCCGCCCCGGACGTACACGAAGGGGTACCCCGTGTGCAGCACCTCCACCGAGCCGCCCGAGCCGAGTGCGGGGGTGCTCGCGCGCAGGGCGACGAGGCGGCGCACCAGATGGAGGAGCGAGCCGTCGTCGGCGCGCTGGGCGGCCACCGTCGGGCGGTCCGGGGACGGGTCGAGCGGCAGGTAGAGCCGGTCGGCCGGGGCCGTGGAGAAGCCCGCGCCCGGACCGTCGTCCCACTGCATCGGGGTGCGCGAGCCCGCGCGGTTGTAGCGGGGGCCCAGCACGCTGCCCTCCTTGTCGGGCAGGCCCCCGACGTAGCGCATGCCGATCTCGTCGCCGTAGTAGATCGCCGGCAGTGTCGGCCAGGTCAGCTGGAAGGCGAACGCCGCGGGGAGCTGCTCGGCCGTGCGCGGACCGCAGTTGAGGCGGGAGAAGTCGTGGTTGGCGGTGGGCAGGGAGACGAAGCCGGTGGCCCCGACGGCGTCGGAGGCCTTGCGCCACGCCTCGACGAAGGGGCGCGGCGAGCCCTTGCCGCTCGCGTCGAAGAAGCAGTCCAGCGGGTCCCAGGCCTCGTTGACCGTGCCGTCGCCGTTGCTCCACAGCGAGCGCAGGGGCAGGCCGTCCGTCGCGCCGCCGAACTGGAGGAAGAAGTCCGTGTGGAAGCCGGCCGGGACGGACACCTCGGGCTCGCCCCACTCCGACAGCAGCACCGCGTCCGGGTGAGCCGTGTCCAGCCAGTGCCGCAGCTCCGTCCAGATCCTGGCCGTCTCCGTCCTGCCGGGGTCGTCCTTGACGAGTGATGCCGCCATGTCCACGCGGAAACCGGCCAGGCCCAGACCCAGCCAGTGGTCCATGATCGTGCGCAGTGCCTCGCGGTTGGCGCGCGGGCCCGCGGCGTCGACCGGCTGTCGCCAGGGCTCGGCCGGGTTCTTGCGACCGTAGCCGAAGTTGAGAGCGGGCTGGGTGTCGAAGAAGTTCGGGAGATACGCGCCCGGACGGGTGCCGGGCGAGGTGACGAAGCCGTCCGGGCGGCCCTCGGGCGCCCAGATGTAGCGGTGGTCGTCCGGGTCGTTCGCCGAGGCCGTGAACCACGGGTGTTCGTCGGAGGTGTGACCGGCGACGAGGTCGAGAAGGACGCGGATACCTCGGCGGCCCGCCTCGTCGACCAGCTCGGCCAGGTCGTCGGCCGAGCCGTAGCGGGGCGCGACGTTCAGGTAGTCGGAGACGTCGTACCCCGCGTCGCGGAACGGGGAGACGAAGCACGGGTTGAGCCAGACGGCGGTGACGCCCAGCCACACGAGGTGGTCGAGGCGCTGGACGATCCCGTTGAAGTCGCCGATGCCGTCGCCGTCGGAATCGGCGAACGACTGCGGATAGATCTGGTAGAAGACGGCGTCGGCCAGCCATGCGGGGGCGGGACGGAACGAAGTCATGAAGCGGACCCTAGGCGAGCCCGCCCGGCGCGCGCTGCCCCTCGGCCGAAGGTGACCCCTTTCGACGCCCGCCGCTGCCGAAGGCGATCTCTTCCGGTATCTGTGCCTCCGAAGGCGAGCATCTTCGCGGCGCGTTTGCCCCTAAGCTGAGCGCGATGTTCTCACCGCACGGTCCCACCCTCCGCGAACTGGCCGTTCAGGCCCTGTCGTCCGTCGAGCACGGCTATGACCTGCTCGCACCCAAGTTCGACCACACGCCGTTCCGGACCCCGGACTCGGTCCTGGAAGCGGTCGAGGGTGCCTTGGAGCCGATGGGGCCGTTCGACCGCGGGCTCGACCTGTGCTGCGGCACCGGGGCAGGCGTCGACGTGCTGCGTACGGTGTGCCGGGAAGGCGTCACCGGGGTCGACATCAGCGCGGGGATGCTGGCGGTGGGACGGGAGCAGGCGCGGGCCGTCGGCCAGCCCGACGTCACATGGGTCCGCGGTGATGCCCGCGCGCTGCCGTTCGGCCCCGTGTTCGACCTGGTCGTGAGCTTCGGCGCCTTCGGGCACTTCCTGCCGGCCGAGCTGCCCGGTCTGTTCGCTCAGGTCCACTCCGTGCTGCGGCCCGGCGGGCGGTTCGCGTTCCCCGTCGCGGCCCCGCCGCGCCCCGCCTCGCCCTGGTACTGGGCCCTGCTGGGCTTCGACACGGCGATGCGGGTGCGCAACGCCCTGTGGCGTCCGCCGTTCGTCATGTACTACCGGGCCTTCCGCCTCGGAGACGTACGCCGGGAACTGGTGCGCGCCGGATTCCGGGTGGAGCTCGTCGCCCTGCCCGGGTTCGGACAGCGGCCCGACGGAAGCCCGCGCTGCCGGATGGTCGTGGCCACCCGGGAGAGCGGTACGGCCGGGGCGTGACGCCATGCGGGTGCGGCGCTCCCGCAATCTGCCGGATGGCCGCACCTGACCGTCCGGGCAAGGGGTACGGCGCCCCGCATGGCCGTACCCCTCACAGCACCGGCCGTGCCCTTACGTCGCGTACCTCCAGCGGTGCCGGTTCGCCCCGCCGTGGACCGCGCGCGCGACACAGGGGTCAGCCGGCCGCCGGCAGGGTGAACTCGTAGACCAGGGCGTCCAGTCGGGCATCCGCGACAAGGTCCGTGATCTCCAGTGGACGGTGATGCTGGTCGTGCACGCGCCGGGTGACCCGTACCGACGGGGGGAACTGGGTGATCGAGTCACGGTGGTGCAGCGTCAGCCCCGCCTTGCGCATCCAGTCGTACGCGCGCCACAGCTGGGCCGCCGCCGAGCCGTCCGCGCGGTCGCGGTAGCGGGCCAGCTCCGCGACCTCCGTGACCGCGACGACGGAGAACGACGTCAGGGCCGTACGCAGCCCGCTGCCGTCGGCCGCGACCGACTCGTAGCGATGTACGAGCGTCGGCCGCCGCGGAGCGAGCCCCAGGGCCAGGGCGTGCTCCGCGGGGGGTTCTTCCCAGGTGACGGTCGCCCGGCAGGGCTCCGTGGTCTGCGCGCCCACGGGGAAGGTGAGCGACGGCATGTGGGCGGCGTCGGCGCCGGGTTCGGCCGTGGCGCCGGGCAGCGTCGCGTGGCTGCCCCGGCGGTCCGTGGCGACCAGCCCGTCGCGGCGCAGCATCTGCAGGGCCTGTCGCACGGTCTCGCGGCTGACCCCGAAGTGCGTGGCCAAGTGCCGCTCGCCGGGCAGTCGTTCCCCCGGCGGAATGGTTCCGTCGCGCAGTTCGCCGAGTAGATCGTGGGCGATCCTCCAGTAGAGCGGGTCGTGGTCGGATGTGGTGGAGCGGGCCATGTCCGCGCCTCCTGGTGACAAGACGTAGTCGTGCGGGATCTTTGCGCGACCAGATCTAGCATTGGTCTAAACCACCAGGGAAGAGCGGCCGGGCAGTTCGGCCGAATCCGACCCGCGTCGCCCGGCCTGCTCGCGACGGCCTCAGAGCGCGCGGTACAGGGCGTCGACAAGCGCCATCTTCCTTGGGTCGTCGGCGATGTGCGGGCCCATGCGGTTCATCACGTACCCCAGCGAGACACCCGCCTCCGGGTCGGCGAGACCGCAGGAGCCGCCGAAGCCGTCGTGACCGAAAGCCTTCGGGTTGGGACCGTACGATCCGTTGGACCCGCTGAGCCAGAGGCCGAGGCCGATCTCCGTCTCACTCTCGAACCCGGCACCCAGCACCAGGTCACGGCAGCTGCCCTGGCCCTCGCGCACCCGCTCGGCGGCCTCGGGGGAGAGTATCGGCCGTCCGTCCCACGAGCCCCGCCCGGCGAAGATCCCGTACAGCGCGGCGACCGCGCGCGCCGTGCCGTGGCCGTTCGCCGCCGGGATCTCCGCGGCCCGCCACTGCTCGGTGTTGCCCTCGGTGGCGCCGACCACGGGGTTGAGCAGCGCGGCCAGGGCCACCGGCGCCAACTGGGAGAAGATCGCCGCCTGTTCACTGGTCGCCGCGGCCCGCGGATGCACCAGCTCCGCGGCCCGGTCCGCCTCCTTCTCCGGCAGCCCGATCGTGAAGTCGATGGCGAGCGGCCCGGTCACCTCCCGCTCCAGGAAGGCACCCGGCAGCAGCCCCGACACCCGTCGCACCACCTCGCCGACGAGGAAGCCGAACGTCATCGCGTGATAACCGGACCGCGTTCCCGGCTCCCACCAGGGCTCCTGCGCCGCAAGCCGCTGCGCGGTCAGCTCCCAGTCGTACAGCTGCTCGACGGAATGCGGCTCGCGCAGTCCCGCGAGGCCCGCGCGGTGCGACAGCAGATGCCGTACGAGGACGGACTCCTTGCCCGCCGCCGCGAACTCCGGCCAGTACGCGGCCACCGGGGCGTCGAAGTCGAGCAGCCCGCGGTCGGCCAGGATGTGCGCGCAGAGGGACGTCGGGCCCTTCGACGTCGACCACACGTTGACCAGCGTCTCCCGCTCCCAGGGGCGGGTGCGCGCCGCGTCGGCCCAGCCGCCCCACAGATCCACCACGGTCTCGCCGCCGAGCGTGACGGCCACCGCCGCCCCCAGCTCACCCCGCTCGCGGAAGTTCCCCTCGAACGCCTCGCGCACCGCCGTGAAGCGCTCGTCGCACCGGCCTTGAACCTGTGGCACCTGCTGGGACATGGGTCCTCCGTCGTCCGGGTCCGGGTGGCCCGGCCGTGGGACCGGGCGTGCTGAACGTACCGACTGGTCGGACCGGACGGAAGCCGTCGGACGCGGACGGATGTCGCGCCACCACCGGGCCGAGGCCCCAAGTCGGCCCGAGCCGGCCCGACGTCAGCCCCACGTCAGCCCCAACTCACCTCAGGAACATCGAACCGGTGGGCTCCTTGTGGCCTGTGACGGTGTGCCAGTAGTCACGGGTCTCCACGGCCAGGCCGCTCGCGTCGAAGCGTACGAAGACGCAGCCGGCGAGTGTCGAGGGCGTGCCGTCCTCCTCGGCCAGCACCCGGAACTCCGCGACCGCGAGCCCGTCGTCGCCGACGACGGGCTCGGAGAAGCGCACGTCCTGGGTCCGCTCGGCCGCGAACGACCAGCGGATGTACTCGGCGAGTGCGGCGCGGCCCCGGTGCGGCTCGCGGAACGGCATCGAGCGGTGGACGCAGTCCTCGGCGTACAGGCCGACGATCGCGTCCACGTCGTGCGCCGCCCAGGCCCGCTCCCACACCGCCACGAACCGCCGGGCCGCCTCGGCCGTCGCCGCCCGGCTCATGCTCATCGAAGACGGTCCGGCAGCCAGCGCAGCTGTGCCGCCTCCTGATAGGGGCCGCCGCCCTCGTGGTCGTTGAAGTCGTACACCTCGATCGCCTTGTCGGCGTGCGCCCACGCGTTGAAGGCGGCGAAGACGGTGGACGGCGGGCACGTCTGGTCCTCGAGGGCCGCGGAGAAGAGCGCGGGAGCGCTCCCGCGGGCGGCGAAGTGCACGCCGTCGAAGTAGGACAGCGTGCGCTGCACCTGCTCCGTGCGGCCGCGGTTCGTCTTGAGGTACCTGCCGATCTCGCGGTACGGGTCGCGGTCCGTCAGCGTCGTCGCGCGCGGGAAGTCGCACAGGAACGGCACGTCCGGCGCGACCGCGGCCAGGTCGGGGACCAGGCCGCCCACCGCGATCGTGATGCCGCCGCCCTGGCTGGTGCCGACGGCCGCGACGCGGGCGGAGTCGGTCAGGGGATGGGCCCGGGCCGCCTCCACGGCACGGACGCCGTCGGTGAACAGCCGCCGGTAGTAGTAGCTTTCGGGGTCCTCCACCCCCCGGGTCATGAATCCGGGGAAAGCGGGCCCGCTGCCCACCGGGTCGGGAGTGTCACCGCCGCCCCACGCGCTGCCCTGGCCCCGTGTGTCCATCACGAAGTGCGCGAAGCCGGCCGAGGCCCACAGCAGATGCGTGTGCGGAAGGCCGCGTCCGCCGCCGTACCCGATGAACTCCACGACCGTCGGCAGCGGCGCGTTCGCCCGGGCGGGCAGCGTCAGCCAGCCCTTCACCGGGTGACCGTCGAACCCGGCGAACGTGACGTCGTACACCTCGACCGTCTCGAGGTGCGTCTCGACCGGCTCGAAACGGGGACCGAGGTCGTACTGGCGGGCCTCCTGGAGCGTCTTGGCCCAGAAGGCGTCGAAGTCCTCGGGCTCGGCCGACGCGCTGCGATAACCGCGGAGCTGGTCGAGAGGCAGGTCGAACAGGGCCATGAGGGACCACCTTTGATGTCATGAGTGTCTGGCCATGAGCGCGGATGATCACACCGTACGGGGGCTGCCGAGGGGGCCGCCAGGCCTTGCCAGGACAGGACGGTGACCGGCTCCGGCACGGCCGTCCGGATCTGGTCGGGAAGGACCTCCGGCCGCTCGTCGCGGACGGGGAGCGCGAGATCTCCGGCGGTTGGCCGGCGATCGGTGCGGGCCGGGTCGCGGCTGCCGACGTCGCGGGAACCCGGCCCGAGACAGGCGGGAGACTCCCGGAGCCCTGCTACCGGGCGCTGACCGGGGCGCCCCGGGCGTACCCGGGCGCCGTCACGCGGTCCGCTTCCTCCACTCCGGGCCCGTACGCGCCCATTCCTCCTCCCACTCGGCCATGCGGTGCCGTTCGGCGATCCGGCGCTCGGCGATCCGGGCGAGCAGGACCAGGCCCACGACGCCGCCCGTGGTCCACACGCCCGACGTCACCGCGTGCTGCCAGACCAGGGTGTCGGTCACCGGCGGCGCGACGCTCCTGCCCCGGCCGTCCAGCCACACATCGGTCCGTTCGCCGCGCAGGGAGCCCGCCGGGACCATGGCCGGTCCGGTGCGCGCGCCCCGGCCCGGCTCGGTCCAGCGCACCTTCACCTGGTACAGCGGCTCCTTGCTGTCCTGGACGGACGGGACCGCGGCGGGAGCGTTCTCGACGAGGGTCGCGGAGACATGCCGCCGCTCGGCCCGCTGGGCCGTGGCGAGCGAGTGCGAGCTGTCGTACGCCCACCAGCCCACGGCCGCACCGGCGAGCGGCGCGGCGACGAACAGCAGCACGGCGACGACCAGGGCCGTCCACGCCTCGACGACGTCCGAGCGGCGCCGCAGCGGATTACGACGTTCATACCGGTACCGCATCCGGGTTCGCATGTCCGACCTCCTCGCCGCCTCCGCCCGGCCCGGGAAGGGGCCGAACGGAACCTGGCCCGGCAGGTACACCTCTCCCGGCGCGGTGCGCCCGACGGCAGCGCCCACAAGGGGCCTGGTGCTGATTGTCCGCCTGTACGACTGATCCGCGCACCCCGTGGAACCCGCGCATCGGTCGCGTGAGGAGAAGGAGCCCGCATGGCGAAGGATGCCCAGCACCCCGGGTGCCCCCACCGCCGCCGGGAACACCCCGGTGCGCCCTCCCCGCCGCCACAACATCCCCACGCGCCTCAGCCGTCACCACAAGCAGCACCCCGCGCGCACGCCTCGCGCACCCCGCGTGCACGCCTCCCGGAACGGTCGATCGTCGAAATCCGAAAGGCAGGAGCCATGACCTCCGGCACCCGCACCATCACCGTCGGCATCGACGGATCGCGCACCGGCCTCGACGCCGCCGACTGGGCCGCACGCGAGGCCGAACGCCGCCGACTCCCGCTGCGCCTGCTGCACGCGGGCGCCGAACCGCCCGTCCCCGCCCCCGTGCCGGACGTCGACCTGCCCGCGCGCACCGCCCTCGACCGGGCCGCGGTCCAACTGGCTTACGCGCACCCGGCGTTGGACATCATCGCCCGCCGTACCGAGACACCCGCGGTCCCGGCGCTGCTGGCGGCGGCAGCGGAGGCGGAGACGCTCGTCCTCGGCTCCCGGGGATTCACCGGATTCGCGGGATTCCTCGTGGGCTCGGTGGCCCTCGCCGTCGCGGCCCGCGCCGCGCGCCCGGTCGTGCTCGTGCGCACGGGCGAACTGGCCGAGGACGAGCGGATGCCGGCCGACGACGGCACACCGCCCGGCCGGGCCGCGTATCTGCCGGTCGTCCTCGGCCTCGACCTGGACCACCCGGCCGACCGGCTGATCGCCTACGCCTTCGAGGCGGCGGCCGTGCGCTCGGCGCCGCTGCACGTGGTGCACACCTGGACGACACTCCCGCCGACGGGACACGCGCCCGGAGCGCCGCTGCCCGGCGACGCGGCCGAGCGGGAGGAGGGCGCGCGGCGGACGCTGACGACGACGCTGCAACCCTGGCGGCACAAGTTTCCGGGGACCGACGTCCTGGAGCGGGTGATCCCCGGTCATCCCGGACACCACCTGCTCAGGGCGTCCATCCGGGCCGGGCTCCTGGTGATCGGCCGCCGTACGTCGGCACCGGGCCTGGGCCGGGCCGCCCGCTCCCTGATCCACCACGCAGGCTGTCCGGTGGCCGTGGTCCCGCACTGCTGACGGCCCCACGCGGGAGGTCAGCCGAAGCGCTCGATCCGGATACGGTGCACCGGCTGACCGGCCTCGACGAGCAGCCGCGAGGCATGCTCCGCGAACCCGTTGGAGCCGCACACATAGGCCTCCCACCCACCAGGAGGCGCCCGGTCCAGGAGCGGCGCCACATGGGCGGCCGACATACGGCCCACGGGCACCCCCGCCGCGGCGTCGCGGGTGAAGACGGGCGTGGTCTCGTCGCCGTACTCGCGGGCGTAGATCAGCTCCTGCGGGCTGCGCGCCGAGACGAGCAGCCGCAACGGCACCGTCGACCCCTGCGCCCGGTGATGGCGCACCATCGACATCAGCGGTACGACACCGGAGCCCGCGCCGATCAGCAGCGCGGGCCGGTCGCCGGGCCACGCGAAGAAGCCGCTGAGCGGACCGCGCACCTGCACCTCGTCACCGGGCTCGGCCACCGTGTGGAACCAGCCGGAGACCTCGCCGCCCTCGACATGGTCCAGCGTCAGCTCGATGTGCCCGGCGTCCTCGGGCGGCGACGCGATCGAGTAGTGCCGCTGCGCCCCGTAGCCGTCCTCGGCCGTCAGCCGCAGCATCAGGTGCTGGCCGGGCAGATGGCCCTGCCAGCCGGGCACCGCGAACCGGAAGGTGGCGGCGTGCGGCGTCTCACGGCGGATCTCGGTGAGCGTGGCGGTCTGCCAGACGGCCGCTGCCCGGTTGCTCACGGCGATCCGGCCGGGCACGGCGAACCGGGTCGGGGGTACGAAGGTCTCAGTCACCGGAGTAACGCTGCTCTTCCCAGGGGTTGCCGCGGGCGTGATAGCCGTTCTGCTCCCAGAAGCCCGGCTCGTCGTGGTCGAGGATCCTGAGGCCCGCGATCCACTTGGCGCTCTTCCAGAAGTACAGATGCGGCACGAGCAGCCGCGCCGGGCCGCCGTGCTCGGCGGGCAGCGGCCTGCCGTCGTACTCCCACGCGATCCAGGCGCGCCCCCCGGTGAGATCCGTCAGCGGCAGGTTCGTGGTGTACCCGGTGTGCGAGTAGGCGACGGCGTGGGTGGCGGTCGCGTCCGGGCGTACGAGACCCAGGAACGCGTCCAGCGACACACCCCCGAAGCGCACCCCGAACTTCGACCAGCTGGTCACGCAGTGGATGTCGCCCTCGTAGGCGGACGGCGCCAGCGCGTGCGCCGCGTCCCAGCTCCAGGTGCGCGGCTCGGCCACCAGACCGTCGATCCGGAAGGACCAGTCGGCCGCCGCCAGGTCCGGCGTGACCTCGGCGGACAGGACGGGCCAGTCGTCGCCCGCGTCGTACTGGCCGGGCGGCAGTCCGGGATGATGGACGCGCGGGCGCCCCGTGAAGCCTCGGGTGACGTTCATTGCGGGTGGTGCCTCCAGGCCGTCCGAGCGGCGGCCCGCCGGCCGGACGTGATCAGTACTTACGCATTCAACCGTACGCGGTCGGCGACGGCGCCCCCGCCCTTGTCGGACGGCCGATCGTTGCGGCCGTATGAACTCTTCGGCGGCCCGGGAATAGCCGTCCAGCGATCTCCCTTGCCGTTGAGTGCCGACGCCGGTGGCCCTGGCAGCCGGTCACTCGGTGACAGCGAAGGAGAGTGAGGGAGCAGATGCCCAAGGCGTACGTGTTCACGCGGTACGGCGGCCCGGAGACCGAGGCGCTCGTCGATCTGGACCGGCCGAGCGCCGGCCCGGGACAGCTCGTCGTCGCGGTGCGCGCGGCGGGCGTGAACCCGGTCGACTGGAAGCAGCGCACCGGTTACCGGCGCCCCGGCGGCCCGGCCCGCGAACTGCCCGCCGTCTTCGGCAACGAGGTATCCGGCGTCGTCGAGGAGACCGGCGAGGGCGTGACCGGCTTCGCCGTCGGCGACGAGGTCTTCGGCAACCCGGTGGCCGGCGGATACGCCCAGTACGCGGTGCTGCCGGTGACGACGACCGCGCACAAACCCGCCGGGCTGTCCTTCACGGACGCCGCGACCCTGCCCGTCGCGGCGGCGACCGCGTACGACGGCGTCCGCCAGCTCGGCCTGCCCTCCGGTGCGACGCTGCTGATCACCGGCGCGGGCGGGGGCGTGGGTGTCGCGGCCGTCCAGCTCGCTCGGGCCGCGGGACTGCGGGTCGTGGGGGTCGCGAGCGAGGCCAAGAAGGACCTCGTCGAATCGCTCAGCGCCGTGCACGTGCCCTCCGGTCCCGAGCTGGCCGAGCGGGTGCGCGCGGCGGCTCCGGGCGACGTGGACGCTGTGTTCGACCTCGTCGGCGGCGAGGTCCTGGAGGCCGCGGCCACGCTGCTCACCGACCGCACGAAGCTGATCACCGGCGCCGACCGGGAGACCGTCGCGCGGCTGGGCGGCGCGCCGGTGGCACGGGCCCGCACCGCGGCCGTGCTGGACGCCGTGGCCGCGCTCGCCGTCGGCGGTGAGCTGAAGCCGTACGTGACGCGGACATTCCCGCTCGAACTGGCCGCCGAGGCCCTGCGCACGGTCGAGGAAGGCCACGCCCGCGGCAAGGTCGTGATCGAGGTCGCCGAATGAGCGCACAGGACACCGACGGCCGCGCGCCGGAGGAGGCCGGACGGAGCGCCGGGGACCGCGTCCCGCAGGTGCGCGGGCGGAGCGCCGAGGGCCATGTGCTGGATGTGAGGGGGCAGAGCGACGACCGTCGCGCCCTCGACGTGAGCGGCGAGACCGCAGCGCGTCCCGCACGGGACATCGCCGGCCCGCGCCCGGAGCGCCACGTCCTCGACAACCCCGCGCTCGCCTCGCTCACCGGCCCGCACGCCCACTTCGCCGAACGCCGGGGCCGTGTCCTGCGCTACCCCGTCGACGTCTCGCCGTGGCTGGGCCTGCCCGACGAGCCCGATGCCGACGACTGGGCCGATCTCGCCGCGCTGGTCGGGCCCGGTGAAGAGGCGCCCCTCGCCGGGTTCCGCGGCCGGGCCCCGGACGGCTGGGAGGTGACCTTCGACATCGCGGGCGTCCAGCTCGTCGACAACGGGATCGCGGCGGCCCCGGACGCGGAGGCGGTACGCCTCGGCCCCGAGGACGTGCCCGAGATGCTGGACCTGGTCGAGCGCACCAGGCCCGGCCCCTTCCTGCCACGCACCGTGGAACTCGGCACCTATCTCGGGATCCGCCGGGGCGGCGCCCTCGTCGCGATGGCGGGGGAGCGGCTGCATCCGCCGGGCTGGACCGAGATCAGCGCGGTCTGCACCGACCCGGAGTTCCGCGGCGAGGGCCTGGCCGGCCGATTGGTCCTGGCCGTCGCCCACGGCATCCGCGAACGCGGCGAGACCCCGTTCCTGCACACCGGCGCGGGCAACACCAACGCCATCCGCCTCTACGAGGCCCTGGGCTTCCGGCTGCGCCGCACGACCAGGTTCCTCGCGGCCCGGGTGCCCGAGCACGTGCCGGCCGGCCGCCAAGTGGGTGTCTGAGCAGGCGGAGTCCACGAGGGCCGCTCGAGGGGGTACGGGTCAGCCGTCCGCCGACCTCTCCTTGAGCGGGCCCTCGCCCGCCGCCGCGTTGTAGCGCAGCAGATAGGCCGCGAAACGCTCCAGATCCTCCTTCGGCCAGTCGGCGAGGCGCTCGTGGAACGCCTCCCGGCGGCTCTCGGTGACCTGGGCCAGGATCCTTCGGCCCGCCTGTGTCAGATGCAGCACCTGTACCCGGTGGTCCTCGGGATCGAGCCGCCGCTCGATGAGCCCCGTGCGCTCCAGTGCCGCCACCTGACGGCTCACCGTGGACTTGTCGAGTGTGTAGTGCGTGGCGAGGTCCGTGGCGCGGCAGCCGCCGCTCTCCTCCAGGTGCCCGAGCAGGGTGTACGACACCAGCGACAACTCGGGGTGCATCCGGCCCGCCGAGGCCCGGGCACGGCGGGCGAAGGCCGTCATCTCGCGCTGGATGGTCTCGACGGCCGCCTCCGCGTCCGACCCGCCGTGCGCGCCGTGCGCGCCGGGTTCCTCGACGGTGACAACGGTCTCATCGGGCCCTTCGACTGTCTTCACGGCCCCTCCTTCCGTCTCCTAGTTGTATAGTACAACTTGAGTGAGAGTTGTATAAGCCAACCTTTAGGAGGGTTCACATGGACACCGGGCTGCGGTCGCCGGCGCTGCGTCATGTGCTCACGCACCTGGTCACCCCCCTGCTGATGTGTCTCGGCATGGGGCTGGCCTACATGGGCGCGTTCGTGACACCGGAGCCGAACCATCTGCCCGTCGCCGTCGTCGGGGCCGCCCCGGAGGCGAAGGTCTTCGCCCAGACGGTCAAGGACGAGGCCGGGGACAAGCTCGACGTACGGACCGTCGCGAGCCGTGCCGAGGCGGTCGACCTGCTGAAGTCCCGTGACATCACGGGCGCCTATGTGCCGAGCGCGAAGACGCCCGAACTGGTCGTCGCCACGGCCGCGTCCGACATGGGTGCCACCGCCGTCGAGAAGGTCTTCACGCCCGTCGCCGCCCAGCGGGACGTCCCGCTCAAGGTCACCGACGTGGCGCCGCCGGCCGCCGACGACCCCACGGGCCAGGGACTGTTCTTCCTGCTCATCGCGGTGAGCATCGGCTCGTACGCCTCGGTCGCCGCGCTCGGCGCCGCGGGCTCCACGCTGCCCATGAGGGCCCGGGCGCTGCTGGCCGCCGGAGTCTCCGGCGTGGTGAGCGTCATCGGTGCGCTGCTGGCCGGACCCGTGTTCCACCTCGCGCACCACGACCTGCTGACGGTGTGGGGGATGAGCTGGCTCTACTCGGCGGGCATCCTCTTCATCGGCGTGGGCCTCCACACGTTCCTCAAGCGCTGGACCACCCTCGCCATGATGGTGCTCTTCGTGATGCTCAACTTCACCAGCTCCGGCGGCCTGTTCCGCCCCGAGCTGCAGAACGGCTTCTTCGGCACCCTGCACGCCTTCTGGAACGGCGCCGGATTCGTGGAAGGCGTCCGCAGCCTCCTGTACTTCGGCCGGGACGGCCTGTCGGGCGACGTGTGGAGGCTGGTGGTCTGGCTGCTGGCCGGTCTGGTGCTCACCGCCGTGGCCGGCGCGGTGGAGCGCGTACGGGCCCGTGCGGCCGCACCCCGGCGCACGCACGCGAAGCCGGTGGGCGTGACGTCGGCGGAGAAGGCGGCCGGGGAGGAGCCGGCCGACGCCGAGGAGGAGTTGGAGGAGTCCGTCGGTGTCTGACCGCTCCTGCTAGGGTCGTCGTCCCGGCTGTGGATCGCCCCGGCCGGGCGGATGTCGAGGAGGTGAGACCCATTACCGCTGTGTCAGGTCGGGTGCTCTCCTCTCCGAGCAGTGCGGATCGCCGCCCCTAGGCGATCGCGAGGGCGCCCTTCGGCTCACCGAAAGGCTCTCGGCTTCCATGCCACCACTTTCTTCCGCTTCTTCTTCCGCTTCCGCCGTCGTGGCCGCGCTCCGTTCGGCCGGCTGTGTCTTCGCCGAGGACGAGGCGGAGCTGATCCTCTCCACCGCCCGCACGCCCGGCGAGATCGCCACGATGGTCGAGCGGCGCGCCGCGGGTCTGCCGCTCGAACACGTCCTGGGCTGGGCCGGGTTCCACGGCCTGCGCATCACCGTGGATCCCGGCGTCTTCGTGCCCCGCCGCCGTACCGAGTTCCTCGTCGATCTGGCGGTCTCCCTCGCGCGTGAGGTGTCCGTCGTCGTGGACCTGTGCTGCGGCTCGGGTGCCGTCGCCGCCGCACTGGCCGCGTCGCTCGACGGCCCCGAACTGCACGCCGCCGACATCGACCCGGCGGCCGTGCGCTGCGCCCGCCGCAACCTCGCCGCCTGCGGCGGTCACGTCCACGAGGGCGACCTGTTCACCGCCCTCCCCGGCCACCTGCGCGGCCGCGTGGACATCCTGGCCGCCAACGTGCCGTACGTGCCCACCGATGAGGTCGGCCTCCTGCCGCCGGAGGCCCGCGACCACGAACCCCTGGTCGCCCTGGACGGCGGCTCGGACGGCCTCGACATCCTGCGCCGGGTCACCGCCGAGGCCTCCCGGTGGCTGTCCCCCGGCGGCTCGCTGCTCGTCGAGACGAGTGAGCGCCAAGCGTCCCTGGCCGTCGAGACGTTCACCCGCGGCGGCCTGGACGCCCGGCTCGCCGTCTCGGAGGAGCTCTGCGCCAACGTCGTGATCGGCACCAGACCTGGGCGGGCGTCGGAGCCCCAGGGGGCGTAGGGAGTCGCGCGGGATCGCGTCGAAGGCATCGGGCCGCACCGTGCCGGTCTGGTGCGCGGTGCCTTCGACGGTCGTCGCCCGGCCGTCGGCGGTCGCCCCGCGCGGGACGTCCGCCCCGCGGAGGCGGTCGAGCGAGCCGATGCCGGGGCCGGCGGCCGGCCCCGGGACCGTCGCCGCCGTGGCCGCCCCTGCCCTGTGACCGTGCCCACTCGTGCCTCCGCTGATTGTGCAACTAGTTGCATAAAGCCTGCGCCGTCGTCTACAACAGACGCACGACACCGCGCACGGAGGACCCCCGATGAGCCGTTACCCGCACCTGCTGAACCCGCTCGACCTGGGCTTCACCAGCCTGCCCAACCGCGTCCTCATGGGCTCCATGCACGTGGGCCTGGAGGAGGCCGAGCGCGGCTTCGAGCGCATGGCGGAGTTCTACGCGGCCCGGGCGCGCGGGGGAGTGGGCCTGATCGTCACCGGAGGCATCGCGCCCAACGACGCGGGACGCCCCTACGAGGGCGGCGCCAAGCTCACCACCGAGGCGGAGGCCGAGCAGCACACCGCCATCACGGAGGCCGTGCACCGCGAGGGCGGGAAGATCGCGATGCAGATCCTCCACTTCGGGCGCTACGCCTATCACCAGGACCTCGTCGCGCCCAGCGCCCTCCAGGCGCCGATCAGCCCCTTCCCGCCGCACGCGCTGACGGACGCCGAGATCGAGCGGACCATCGACGACTACGCGCGCACCGCCCGTCTGGCGCGGCAGGCCGGGTACGACGGCGTCGAGATCATGGGCTCCGAGGGCTACCTCATCAACGAGTTCATCGCCACCCAGACCAACCGGCGCGAGGACCGCTGGGGCGGCTCGTACGAGAACCGCATGCGCTTCCCCGTCGAGATCGTCCGCCGCGTCCGCGAGGCGGTCGGCGAGGACTTCATCATCATCTACCGGCTGTCGATGCTCGACCTGGTTCCCGGCGGATCGTCCCTGGACGAGGTCATCACCCTCGCCCAGGCCGTCGAGGCGGCCGGAGCGACCATCATCAACACCGGCATCGGCTGGCACGAGGCCCGGATCCCCACCATCGCGACCTCCGTGCCGCGCGGCGCGTACGCCTGGGTGACCAAGAAGGTCATGGGTGCCGTCTCCGTCCCCCTCGTCACCACCAACCGCATCAACACCCCCGAGTTGGCTGAGCAGTTGCTCGCCGAGGGGCACGCGGACATGGTCTCGATGGCCCGCCCGATGCTCGCCGACCCCGACTTCGTCGCCAAGGCCGTGGCCGGACGCCCGGAGGCCATCAACACCTGCATCGGCTGCAACCAGGCCTGCCTCGACCACACCTTCGGCGGGAAGATCACCTCCTGCCTGGTCAACCCGCGCGCCTGCCACGAGACCGAGCTGATCCTGTCCCCGACCCGGCTGCGCAAGCGGGTCGCCGTGGTGGGCGCCGGTCCGGCCGGGCTGGCCTGCGCGGTCAGCGCGGCCGAACGCGGGCACGACGTCACGCTCTTCGACGCCGCGAGCGAGATCGGCGGCCAGCTCAACGTCGCCCGCAAGGTCCCCGGCAAGCAGGAGTTCGACGAGACACTCCGCTACTTCCGTACCCAGCTCGAACAGCACGGCGTCGACGTGCGGTTGAACACCCGCGTCACCTCCGAGCAGGTCGCGGCGTACGAGGAGGTCGTGGTCGCCACCGGCGTCAGCCCGCGCACCCCCGAGATCCCGGGCATCGACCACCCGAGCGTGCTCGGCTACCTCGACGTCCTGCGCGACGGCGCCCCGGTGGGCGACCGCGTCGCGGTCCTCGGCGCCGGCGGCATCGGCTTCGACGTCGCCGAGTACCTCACCGACAGCGGCGACAAGGCGAGCGAGGACCCGGCGACGTACTTCCGCAGCTGGGGCGTCGACATGGACTACCGCGCACCCGGCGGCCTCGGCGCACCCGAGCGGCCCGCCCCGCCGCGCACGGTCCACCTCCTCCAGCGCAAGACCTCCAAGGTCGGCGCCGGACTCGGCAAGACCACGGGCTGGATCCACCGCACCGAGCTCAAGCACCGTGGCGTCACCATGGTCCCGGGCGTCCAGTACGACCGGATCGACGACGCCGGGCTGCACATCACCGTCGACGGGCACAGCCAGGTCCTGGAGGTCGACACCGTCGTCCTGTGCACCGGGCAGGATCCGCGCCGCGACCTGTACCAGGAACTGATCGCCGCGGGCCACCGCGCGCACCTCATCGGCGGCGCGGACGTGGCCGCCGAACTGGACGCCAAGCGCGCCATCAAGCAGGGCACGGAGCTGGCGGCCGCGCTGTAGCAGCCGCGGGGACCCCCGCGGCACCGTCCCTAGGATGAGCCCATGTCACTCCCGCACGCGATCCTCACCGCCCTGCTAGAGAAGCCGTCGTCGGGGCTCGAGCTGACCCGCCGCTTCGACAAGTCGATCGGTTACTTCTGGTCGGCGACGCATCAGCAGATCTATCGCGAGCTGGGAAAACTGGAGGCCGAGGGCTACATCCGCGCGCTGCCCACGCAGCAGCCGGCCCGCGGGCAGAAGAAGGCGTACGAGGTGCTGCCCGCCGGTCGCGCCGAACTCGCCCGCTGGACCGCCGCCGCCCAGGAACCCAAGCCCCTGCGCGACACGCTATTGCTGCGGCTGCGCGCCTCGGCGGTGGTCGGCACCGAGGGGATCGAGGACGACCTGCGTCGGCATCTAGCCCTGCACCAGCGGCAGTTGACGGAGTACGAGGAGATCCAGGACCGCGACTTCGGGCCCGGCAAGGACACGCCGCAGGACCGGCTGAGGCATCTCGTGCTGCGCGCCGGCATCGACCTGGAGACGTTCTGGACGCAGTGGCTGACCCATGCGCTGGCGGAGTTCGAGGAGTTGCCCGCGCACGAGTAGGTGGCCGGCGCGCTCACCGCCGACGCGTTCAGAGCCGACGCGTCCAGAGCCGACGCGTCCAGAGCCGGCGCGTTCAGAGCCGGTACGGCTTGGTGCGGCGGCGCAGATACCAGCCCGTCGCCACGGCGCCGACGGCCACCAGGGCCGCGCCCACCGCGAAGGTGATGGTGCCGTAGTGCTCGACGGACCCGCCGACACCGCCCATGACCCCGCGCGAGGGCGAGGCCGTCGCGGAGATGGTGGGCGTCGAGCTGCCGGAGACGATGATGGACTGGGTGCCGGCCGTCGAACCGTTCGCGCAGACCACCACGACCGTGTACGTGCCCGGACTCACGTTGGACCAGACGCCGGACTGGCTGATGTTCGACCCGGTCAGCATCGCCAGGCGCCCCTGGGTGAAGTTCGCCTGGCCGCTGGAGAGCAGCGAGGCGTTGCCCAGGCTGCCGTTGAACGGGGTGCACGTGGTGGTGGCGACCGAAACGTTGCTTCCGCTGGTGCTCACCGAGATCCCTGAATTCCAGGCGGCGGCCGCGGGGGAGGCGAGGGTGAGAGGAAGCGCGGCGGCCGCCACGGCCAGGCCGGAACGGCTGAACAGCTGAATAGTGCGCATAGGACTGCCCTCCAGCGGCACGGTTGGCGGTACATCCCTTGCGCCGCCTGGGGTCGGGAATCGCCCGTGCTGCCTCAGGAAGAGCCAACGCGCCCCTGGGACGGCCCGCATGCGGACGGCCCCCGGGCAGGTGAACGATTCCATCGTCCGGCGGACAGCTGATGCTCTGTCGTCCGATCGTCCGCTGCCCCGCCGCCCTCGGCCGCGACGGCCTAGCGTCCCCCCGTGGTCACGGTCCGCTCGTCGGAGAAGCCGCCCCACGTGCCGTCCGGCAGCTTCGCCCGGATCCGCACCCGGTGTCTGGCGCCGGCGTCCCGTCCCAGGTAGAAGCTGTACGTGGCCTTGCCGCGTGGCGGCTTGCCGCCCCACACGAGCGAGGTCGCCGGACGGCCGTCGAGGTGGATCTGGTACTCGGTGATCACTCCGTCCGTGTCCGGCGGCGACCAGGACAGGTCGATGTAGTACGCCCCGTCGGCGCGGTGGGTCCCGGCGCGGAATCGGGTGGGCGCGGTGCCCCGTCCGTCGTCCGCCCCGCCGGCGGTGGTCAGCCGTACGGAGGCGCTCGCGGCCGAGACGTTGTCGGCGGCGTCGCGGGCCCGGACGGTGAAGGAGTAGCGGGTGCCCGGCCGCAGCCCCGTCACGACGGTCGCCGTCTGCCCGCCGCCGACGCTGTGGATCTTCGAGGTGCCCTGGTAGATGTCGTACGAGGCCACCCCCCGGTCGTCCGTCGAGCGCGCCCAGTTCAGCTGGGCCGCCCGGCTCCCGACCGCCTTGCCGCTGGGCCGTCCCGGCCGGGTGGGGGCCCGGTGATCGGCGGCGACGGCCGCGGGCGTGGTGGCGCGCACCTTCGCGCTCGGCAGCCCGGCGTTCCCCGCATCGTCCCGTGCCCGGACGGTGAAGACGTACGTCGTCGAGGGCTTGAGCCTGGTGATGTCCACCATGTGCTCCGCACCCGGTACGTCCTTCACCTTCGTGGTGCCGCGATATACCTCGTACCCGGCGACCTTCGGGCCCCCGGACACCTGGTTCCACATGACGTGCACGCTGGTCGCGCTGCCGGCCGCGGCCGTGACGCCCATCGGGGCCGAGGGCAGCGGCCCGTCCCGGCCGCCGTCCTGTCCGCCCCACCCGCAGGACACCGTCAGGAACAGCGAGCCGCAGATCACCGGCACACGAAGGCGTCGCACCAGTCGGCGCACGGGTCCCCCTTCCCTCGACGGGATTGGTCTGTACCTGTATGCCATGGCGGCGCGCTCGCATCAAGAGGGCGGACGGCGTTGGCCGGGACGGCGCGCGGCTACGTATGCTGAGGGCTGACGCGGTGTGAACTCACCTGTCTTCCATGGGAGTTCGTGCCCGCGGCGCGGACCGCTGTCGTCGCTGATCCCGCGCCGGCGAAAGCGGTCGGGTGGCCGGGGTCCCTGGGGACCCGGCCCTCGGCCGCACGGCGCGTGGTAAGGGCGCCGTGCACCGTCCGGACCCCTCCCGGTGGCCGTGGCCCGGGACCCGCACCACCTTGGGGTGGGTGACCGTCAATGTCCCCCACGAGAGGGTCCCTCATCGTGCGTGTCCAGTCGCTGACGCTGGTCGCGGCCAGTGCCGCCCTGGTCGCCCCCACGACGTCGCCACCCGTCGTCCGGACCCACGAAGTGGCCCGGACCCACGAAGCCGCCCGGACACGTGAAGCCGCCGGGACCCGTGAACCGGCGGCGGCAGCGCGTGAGGGCACCGTCCTCGCCGCCGATCTGCTCGCAAAGGTACGCGACTGCGCTCCCGTCTCGAACGGGCGCTACCGCAGCGACGACGGCGCGCCGGCCGACATTCCCGTCTGCGGCCGGCGCGACGCCGTGTTCTGGAAGGCCGACATGGACATCGACTGCGACGGGCGGCCCGGCCTGCTGTGCAACGAGAGCACCGACCCGTCGTTCTCCGACGCCACCGCGTTTCAGCAGTCCGACGGCCGTCAGCTGAATGCCGAGACCCTGCCGTACATCGTCGTGCCCACCGCGGGCGATATCTGGGACCACCGCGAGCATGGCGTCCGGGGTGGTTCGGTCGCCGCCGTGATCTACCAGGACCGGGTCCAGTACACGGTCGTCGGCGACACCGGACCGCACGACATCATCGGCGAGGCCTCGTACGCCACCGCCCAGGCCCTCGGCATCCGCCCCGACCCACGTGGCGGCGGCACCGACTCCGGGGTGACGTACATCGTCTTCAAGAACTCCGCCGTGTCGCCCATCGAGAACCACGTCGAGGCCGTGGCCCAAGGAGAGGCGCTGGCCCGCGAGTTCCTCCGCCAGAACTGACCGCGGGGCGGCGGCCGCAGGGCCCGGCCCCTGCCCGCCGAGACGGGCGGACGGAGCGGACCGGGCGGACCGGCCTGCGGCTCACTTCCTGCGGCAGTCACTCCTTACGGTCACTCCTTACGGTGGCCGTTCCTCGCGGTCGTCATTCCTCGCGGTGGCCGTTCCTCGCCGTTCTCATTCCTTGCGATAGGAGTACGCCTCCGTGGCGGCCGCCTCCACCGCCGCCAGGTCACCGCCCGCCGAGGCGGTGACGACCGCGGCGACCGCGCCCTCGACGAAGGGGGCGTCGACCAGCCGGGTGTTCTCCGGCAGCTCGTCGCCTTCCGCGAGCAGGGCCTTCACGGTGAGGATCGCGCTGCCCAGGTCCATGAGCACGGCCACCCCGGCGCCCTGGTCCACGGAGGCGGCCGCGGCCGAGATCAGCTCGGCGCTGGTGCCGAGGCCGCCGCCCGGGATGCCGCCCGCGGGCCCCACCGGCGCGGTCGTGCCGCCCCCGGCCAGCCCCTTGGCCAGTTCGGCGACCGAGGTGGCGACGTCCGCGCTGTGCGAGACCAGCACGATGCCGACGAGCTTGTCCGTGGTGTCACTCAACGGAGGCCTCCTCGAGCGCGGCGATCAGGAGCGCCGAGGAGGTGGCACCGGGATCCTGGTGCCCGATGCTCCGCTCGCCCAGATAGCTCGCCCGGCCCTTGCGGGCCTGCAAGGGCGTCGTCGCGACGGCGCCCTCCTCGGCCGCGGCCCGGCCGGCGGCGAACGAGTCACTGAGCGCGTCGACCGCGGGAACCAACGCGTCGATCATGGTCTTGTCGCCGGGCGCGGCTCCGCCGAGCTGCATCACCGCGTCCACGCCCGCGCGCAGCGCGTCCGTCAGCTGTTCCTCGGTGACCTCGGCCGTGTCCCCGAGCTCCTTGCCGGTGCGGCGCAGCAGCGTGCCGTACAGCGGCCCGGAGGCGCCGCCCACCGTCGAGATGAGCTGCCGCCCGGCGAGCACGAGGACGGCGCCGGGCGTGTCCGGCGCCTCCTTCTCCAGCGTGACCGCCACGGCGTGGAACCCCCGCTGGAGATTGCTGCCGTGGTCGGCGTCGCCGATCGGCGAGTCGAGGGCGGTGAGCCGCTCGGCCTCGCGGTCGACGGACGCGGCGGTCGCCGTCATCCAACGGCGGAAGAAGTCGGCATCGAGCACGGAATCTCCTTGCGTGGTACGTACGTTGACCGGACGTCGAGTGGATCACATGCCCCAGCGGAGGCCGGGCGTGCTCACCGGCGCGTCCCACAGACGCAGCAGCTCCTCGTCGACCTGGCACAGGGTGACGGAGGCGCCGGCCATGTCGAGCGAGGTGACGTAGTTGCCGACGAGCGTGCGTGCCACCGGGACACCGCGCTCCACCAGCACCCGCTGCACCTCCGCGTTGAAGCCGTACAGCTCCAGGAGTGGGGTCGCTCCCATACCGTTGACCAGGACCAGCACGGGGTTGCTCGGATTAAGGTCCTCCAGGATCGCGTGCACCGAGAAGTCGGCGATCTCCCGCGAGGTCATCATCGCGCGCCGCTCCCGGCCCGGCTCGCCGTGGATGCCGACACCCAGCTCCAGCTCGCCGTCCGGGAGGTCGAAGGTGGGGCTGCCCTTGGCCGGGGTGGTGCAGGCGCTCAGGGCGACACCGAAGCTGCGCGCGTTCTCGTTGACCTGCCGGGCCAGTGCCTCGACCCGCTGAAGGGGCGCGCCCTCCTCGGCGGCGGCGCCCGCGATCTTCTCGACGAACAAGGTCGCGCCCGTGCCGCGCCGGCCGGCCGTGTACAGGCTGTCGGTGACGGCGACATCGTCATTGACCAGGACTTTCGCGACCTGAACGCCCTCGTCCTCGGCGAGTTCCGCCGCCATGTCGAAGTTCAGGACGTCACCCGTGTAGTTCTTCACGATGAACAGCACACCCGCGCCGCTGTCCACGGCGGCCGCGGCCCGCACCATCTGGTCCGGCACGGGAGACGTGAAGACCTCGCCGGGACAGGCCGCCGAGAGCATGCCCGGGCCCACGAAGCCGCCGTGGAGCGGCTCGTGTCCCGAGCCGCCGCCGGAGACGAGCCCGACCTTTCCGGCCACCGGTGCGTCGCGCCGGACGATCACCCGCTTCTCCACGTCCACCGTCAGCTCCGGATGCGCGGCCGCCATCCCCCGCAGCGCGTCCGCGACCACCGTCTCCGCGACGTTGATGAGCATCTTCATGGGTGCCTCCCGGTGAGATCTCCAGCTTAGCCCCTGACCAGTATCTTTCCTGGTCAGAACGTGTACGACCGGTTGTTGATCTTGTTCGGTTGTTGCGCACATGGGCGGGTCGAACAGCCCACACCCGGCAGTATCGGCGCTTCGGGCATGATGGTCACGTGTAACGACACTCTCGGATTCGTGACCGGTGTTGTCCCGCGCCCGTTCTGTACATGGTCACCCCGCGCGACGGTGGTCGCCGGTGGGCGGGAGGCATCCCGTGGTGAACATGTCGACGACCTTCATGTCGAAGTCGTCGTTCGGCTGGAGTCGTCGTTCGGCCGAACTCGTTGTTCGGCCGAACTCGTCGATCTGTCGACGAACTTGCGATCCGGGCGCCGACGACTCCGCACAACCGCTGTACCTGTACCCCGCCGCTACGCCGGGGTCGCCTCGCCCCACAGGAGCGCCGTCCGGCCCTCGGCGGCGTCATAGGGCGTGGGAACAGCGCGACTGGTGCCGACTCTGTCCGGGGTGACACGGCCGGGCCGGACGATCCAGTGGCCGTCGCTCAAGGTAAGGGAGACCGTGGACAGGGGCGGCACATCGAAATGCCGGAAGGCTGTCACTGGTGCGGACAGAGCATGGACGAGCGAGGCCCGGACCACCGACGGTTCCGTGATGACCAACGCGCGGCCCGGGTAAGGCGGCACGCTGCTCAGCCAGTTGGCGATTCGGCGGCAGAGCCGGCGTACGGACTCGCCTCCGTGTGGCGCGGCATCCGGGTCCGTAAGCCAGGCGGAGTAACCGTACGGTTCGTCCGCGACGACCTCGCCGACTGTGCGGCCCCGCCACGTGCCGTAGTCGAGGTCGCGCAGTGCGGGCTCGAGTGTGGTCGGCAGGCCGAGGGCGTAAGCGGTCTGCGCGCAGCGGACCGACGGCGCACGGATGGCCAGCGAGTACGGGGGGAGTGTTGCGCCGGCGGCGCGTGCCCGGCGCAGGCCGCGCTCACTGAGGAGACCGTCACCGAAGACCGCATCCCTGGTGGTGCCCCCGGCTGTCGCGCACATGAATGTCAGGCGGACTGTCATCGGCTTACCTCCTTGCTGGCCCGGCGTGACGCCGGATGGTGCGAGACCGTCGAAATCCGTGGGTGTTGCGGAATCGTCGGTGGAGGGAGTGTCTCCTACGGGCATTGGTCGTCCACCGCCAGTCAGTTGATCAGACGGGCGGGTGTGGTGGCGGCGTGCACCAGGTATTCCAGTGGTCCGCGCCGGAAGACCCGGGTCCAGGCGAGGGCCAGCAGCATGGCGACCGAGGCGAAACCGATCAGGACCGCCAGGGCGTCGGAGGTCGGCACGTCGTCCATGCCCAGGGCCTTGATGGCCACGATGTGACCGACATAGGCGGTGAGGGCGACGGAGCCGACCGCGGTGACGGGTGTGGCGAACCACCGCAGGCGCGCCGACCGGTCCGTGGCGATGAGGCAGACAGCGAGGATCACGAGGGCGAAGCCGGTGTTGCCCAGGATCGACCAGGTCGTCTGGCTGTGCGGCGCGGCCACCAGCATCCAGTCCGGGGTACTGGTGGTGGGGTCGCCGACGGCATCGGACCACCAGGCCGATGACGCCGACCCGCCGTCCGTCGCCGCGCTCACGGTGGCCTGCGCGCCCGGAACCAGGTGCAGGGCCAGCCAGGAGCCGCCGTAACCGAGTACGGCAAGTGCGCCGCCGAGGAGGGCGATCCTGGCGCGGATACCGGGCCGGCTGAGGTCGAGCCGCGCCACCGCCATCCCGGCGATGACGAAGGGCAGCCAGGTCAGTACCGGGTACTCGCCGGTGATGAACAATTCGAGGATCCCGTCCGAACCGGTGACCCGGGCCAGAGGATCGTTGGCGATCACGGCATCGGCCCAGCTGCCGCCCTCGACCGCGGCCCGCAGCAGATACACGACGGGGGGCATTACGAGCGTCATCGCCGCGGCGATGACGGCCAGGGTGGAGGCGCGCAGCCGGTACAGCGGAAGGGCGAGGGCGAAGATCACTCCGTAGGCGGCGAGGATCACGTCGATCGGGGTGTCCAGGTACGCCAGGGCATATCCCAGGGCGATCAGCACGGCGGAGCGGATCAGTACCCTGCCCATGGCCTGGCGCCCCGCGCGCCCGGTCCGCGGCTGTGGCCGACCGGTGAGAATGATCAGGGTGAACCCGGCCAGCAGAGCGAACAGTGCGGGGAACCGCCCACGGGTCACCTCCGTCACCCAGCCCAGTGGGCCGCCCTCCGAGGGGTCGGTACCGAGGTGGGCCGTGTACATGCCGATAACCGCCAGGCCACGGGCCAGGTCGAGGCCGATCAGCCGTCCTGTGGACGACGTACGGGAAGGGCCTGCCCGCGCAGCCGACATCGCCTCGGCCGGCGCGGCCTCTGCTACGACGTGCGTCATGTGATCCAGGGTCGGAGACGCCGCCGGTCAGGACCATCCGGCAGGTGTCCGGAACCGCCCCGCCGACTGGCTGGCGCAGCCCCCGCCGCCTGACCGGATTCGGTGTCGGGAACCCGCGGGGCGTCTCTCGACGTGGTACGAATCGGACAGTGGTCCGATAGTGAGTGGAGCATGCGTGATCCGGGTATTGGTCGTCGACGACGAGGCCCTGATTCGTACGGGTTTCCAGCACATCCTCGACACGGCGGACGACATCGAGGTCGTGGCGGCGGTTCCTGGCGGCCAGGCGCTTCAGACGGCACAGGAGATACGACCTGATGTCGTGCTGCTCGACATCCGGATGCCGGACGTCGACGGCCTCACCCTCCTGGCCTGCCTCCGTCGGCTGCCGCACCCTCCGGTGGTGGCCATGCTCACGACCTTCGACATGGACGAATACGTGGCCACGGCACTTCGCTCGGGCGCCGCCGGCTTCCTGCTCAAGGACACCGACCCCGAGGGGCTTCCGTTCCTCGTGCGGACCCTGGCCGACGGTGGCACCGTGCTGGCGTCCAAGGTCACCCGGACGGTCGTGGACGGCTATCTGAACGCCGGACCCCAGGAGCCCGCTGCCCGCAGCCTCGCCGCACTGACCGACCGCGAGCGCGCCGTACTCGTCCTCATCGCCGAGGGACTGTCCAACGCCGACATCGGCACCCGGATGCACCTGAGCACCGGCACCGTCAAAGACCATGTGAGCGCCATCCTCACGAAACTGAAGGTGGACGGCCGCGTCCAGGCAGCCCTGCTCGCCGAACGGGCCGGCCTTCTCAAGCCACCACGGGACCAGGAGGGGGAATGACCCCCCGCCGCCTGCCCGCCCCGCTGCTGGACGCCATAGTCGTCGCGGTGGCGCTGCTAGACGTCTGGGTCCATTTCGACTCGGACGAGCCGGGGCGCATGGCGTGCGCCGTGGCAGCGGCCTTCGCTCTGGTGCTGCGCCGTCGCCTGCCGCTGCTGACCTTCCTGCTCACCCTGCCCGCCGTCCTGTTCTCCGACGCGATCCTCGCCGCACTGATCGCGCTGTACACACTCGCCTCACTCACCCGCCACCGTGTCCTGCTGGCCGCCTGCGCCACGGCGTTCACGTTGAGCAGCATGTCCTCGTGGCCGTCACCGACGTTCGACCTGTCGGAGACCGCGACCCTGATCACGCTGGGGTACACCGGGGCGACGGCGGTCGCTCCGGTCTTCCTCGGCCAGCTCGTCCAGGCCCGGCGTGATCTGTCGTTGCGACTCGCCGAGATCTCCGCGGCGCGTGACCACGAGCGGCTCCTGACCGACCAGACCGTGCTGGCCAAGGAGCGCGCGCAGCTCGCGCGGGAGATGCATGACGTGGTCTCCCACCAGGTCAGCCTGATCGCGGTGCGGGCCGGAGCACTCCAGGTCGGCACCCAGGACGCCGACGTCAAGGAAGCCGCGGCCACGATCCGGCGGCTGAGCGTGCAGACCCTGGACGAACTGCGGCACATGGTCAGCGTCCTGCGCGCCTCCGGAGGCCGCCCCACGGAGCTGACACCGCAGCCGTCCCTGGCCGACCTCCAGCGGCTGGTCGACAACAGCGGCATCGAGGCCGAACTTCAGGCGGACATGCCTGACGGCCTTCCGCCCACAGTCCAGCGCGCCATCTACCGCACCGTCCAGGAAGCGCTGACCAACGCACGCAAGCACGCCCCCGGCACCACCGCGACGGTTCGTATCCGCCAGGAGAACGGCGCCGTCCGTGCCACGGTCACCAATACCGCACCGACCCGGCCCGCTCTGCCCCTGCCCAGCGCGCACTACGGCCTGATCGGCCTGCGTCAGCGCGCCGCACTCCTCGGTGGCACCGTCACCTCCGGCCCCACGGCCGACGGCGGCTACGAACTGCGCCTGGAGCTTCCGGCCGACGGCACGTCGTGACGCGCGGAGGTCACCAGCCCGCTCGCGGCCGGGGCAGCGGGCGGTGACCGGCTCGGGCCCCTGGCCGCCACCGTCTGCCCGCACCTATGGCGACGCAGCGCCCTGCTGAGCATCTTCGGCGGCACCACGGTCCCCTGGTACTGATCAGTCCCAGGAGCACAGGACGTCTGGCTGACCGCGCGGCTCCGCCGCATCGTGGAGGCATGACAGCAACACTGATCACCGGAGCGAACAAGGGTCTCGGCTTCGAGACCGCCCGCCGGCTCATCGCCGCGGGCCACACCGTCTACATCGGAAGCCGGGACGCCGAACGCGGGCGTCGGGCCGCCGAGCGGCTGGGCGCGCGGGCGGTCCGGCTCGATGTCACCGACGACGCGTCCGTGGCGGCCGCGGCGAAGACCATCGAGGCCGACGGAGGGCTGGACGTACTGGTCAACAACGCCGGCATCCAAGAAGAGATGGGTGACGACAACGTCGTGATCGGCGCGGCGGACGTGACCGTCGACGTGATGCGACAGACGTTCGAGACGAACGTCTTCGGCATGGTGCGCGTCACCCACGCGTTTCTCCCGCTGCTGCGGAGTTCCGCCGCCCCGGTCGTGGTCAACGTCAGCAGCGGTCTGGCCTCGCTGACCCGGGCCACCATCCCGGGCGACCCGGCGTACACCTACCCGGGCTTGGCCTACCCGGCCTCGAAGACCGCGGTCAACATGATCACCGTGCAGTACGCGAAGGCGTTCCCGAACATGCGGATCAACGCGGTGGAGCCTGGCTACACCAAGACCGACCTGAACGGAAACAGCGGTGTCCAGACCGTCGAGCAGGGCGCCGAGATCATCGTGCGTATGGCGCAGGTGGACCCTGATGGCCCCACCGGAGGCTACTTCGATGCCGACGGCATCCTTCCCTGGTAGGTGCTGCCCGACCGAGGCCGTCGGCCGGTCGGCGGCCGACGCGGGCCGTCTCCACCTGGTCCGGCCGGCGCCGCGCTGGAGGGCGACAGCCGGCATGCCGGCGCGGATGCCGGGGGAGACGCCGATCGTGCGCCGATCGGTACGCGTACCGAGTCCGGTTCCGAGCGTGCGGGCACCGCGGGGCCGGGGCGCACGCCGGGGTGGACGACGTGGACGGGTGTCCCACGCCCTACGGCTTCTTGGCCACGCCGCAGAAGTGCGTCACGTCCACGATCTCGTCCTTCCCCGACGGGGCCGGGCGCCAGCGCGAGCACGAGACGACACCCGGCTCGAGCACATCCACGCCGTCGAAGAGCCGCAGCAGCTCCTCGCGGGTGCGCAGGGTCATCGGCGCCGAGCCCTGGCTGTTCCAGTAGCGCACCGCTTCCGTCATCGCCTCGCCGTCCACCTCGGTGGTGGGATGGGAGATCACCAGATAGCTGCCGGACGGCACACCGTCCAGAAGCCGCCGGACGATGGCCCGGGCCCGGTCGGTGTCCATGATGAAGTTGACGACGCCGAGCATCGTGAGGGCGACCGGCCGGCTGAAGTCCAGGGTGCGGGCGGCGCGTTCCAGGATGGCGTCCGGGTCGTGCACATCGGCGTCGATGTAGTCCGTGGCCCCCTCGGGGGTGCTGGTGAGCAGGGCGTGGGCGTGCCGGAGCACGATGGGGTCGTTGTCCACATAAACGATTCGGCAGGTCGGGTCGACCCGCTGGGCGACCTCATGGGTGTTGTCGACCGTGGGCAGTCCTGTGCCGATGTCCAGGAACTGCCGGATGCCCGCCTCGCCGGCGAGGAACCCCACGGCGCGCGCGAGGAACTGCCGGTCGGCCACGGCGGACCGGGGCAGGGCCGGTACGAAACCCAGGATCTGATCGCCGACTTCCTCGTCGACGGGGTAGTTGTCCTTGCCGCCCAGCCAGTAGTTCCAGATGCGGGCCGAGTGCGACACATCGGTGCGGAGCCGGGCCACGTGGGCGCGGCCTTCGTCGCGGGGTAACGAAACGTTCGACATGCCGAGGGTCTCCTCGCGGTCGCTGTGTGATCAGTACCGTGCCCAACCTAGACGCCTCCCTGCGCTGCCGATGTCCGCTTCACCAACTACAGCCAGGCCCTGTGGTTCGCGTCGAGGCGGTCAGTGACGGCTGCCGCTGCCGTAGGGGGCGTGCAGGTCCAGCAGCCGGGTGCGGGTCGACCGCAGGCGGTGAGCGAGGATCTCGCCCACCCAATGCGCGACCGCGAGACCCAGCGCGGAGTCCTCCTGGCACATCGCCCGGACCGCCACGGCGTCGAACTCGTACGCCCGTACCGGCGTCGTCGTCTCGGCGCCCAGGTGCCAGGTGTGCGGCGCGAACAGCCAGGACCAGCCGACGAGTTCGTTGTGCCGGAGAGTCTCGATGACAACCGCCTTGCGGCCCGGAACGTGCATGTCGAGATCGATCGCGCCGGTGCGGATCACCCAGAAGCGGTCCGCGCGTGCGCCCTCCTCGAACAGGCGCGTCCCCTCGGGGAAGGACACCTCCAGAGCGACCCGCATCAGCTGCTGCCGGTGCTCCGACGGCAGCGCCCGGAGCATGCTGGACGTGGGGGGAGCGTTCATGACGGGCCTCCAGGACGTGGGTACGGACCTGCCGCTTCCAGCATGTTCCTGTGTTCCGGCCCGCGCCACGGGCCGCCCGGCCCCAGTACCAGGACACCCGGCACCGCGTCCGTGCCCTTCGGTACTCGGTGCGGTCCCGGTCGCCCTCGTGGACGGTGATCCACTCGCCGTACCGGTCCTGCGGACACCGCCTCGGCACGGCCCGTCGGGGGCCCGTCAGCGGTGCTGCGGCCCGGGCGTGCCCGCGGCAGGCGGGCCCGACCGCCTGCCGAGTGGCCGGCGGTCACCTGGGCGGGTGGTGGTGCGGCTCGCGTTCCCCCGCCGGTCACGCTTCCGCGCGCCGGTTGCGGAACGCCCCGGGCTCCGCTTGGCATGGCCGCCGGGCGGAGAAACGGGAGTGGGATGAGGGCACTGCGGTGGGCCGGGGACGCGCAGCGCGTGCGCAAACTGTGGTGGGCGGCCGCGTTGGTGGCCACCGGCCTGGCTCAGGTCGCCGTCACCGTGCTCGCCGACGGCAAGAGCGTGATCGAGCGGTGGACGCCCGCTCTGGGGCTCGTGGTCTCCGTGCTGGGGCTGCTGTCCACCCTGACGCAGAGCGAGTCCGGTACCGGGGAGGGCCGCGGCACGGACTGGCTGAAGGGCCGGGCCGACGCCCTGGCCGAGGTGGTGCAGGACATGTGGGCGGCCGAGGCGCGGCTGCGCAGGTTGCAGGATCCGGAACCGCTGCCCGTCCGGTGGTCTGCGGTGGACGCGCCGCTGGCCGACCACGACGAGAACGTGCGGCGGGGCGCCGAGGCACACACCGCCCTGAGATCGGGACAGTTGAGCGATGCCCGCGCCGCCTTCCTCTCCGTTCCGTCCCGTCGGGTGGTCGTGCTGGGGCAGCCCGGGTCGGGGAAGACGGTTCTGGCGCTGAGCCTGACCCTGGAGCTGCTGGCGGCCCGGCAGCCCGGAGACGCCGTCCCCGTCGTGCTGCCCGTCGGGACCTGGGACGCCGTCCGCGAACCGCTGCGCGTCTGGACGGCCGCTCGGATCGCGGCCGACTTCCCGGCCCTGGCGGCGGGAGTGCCGGGCGGCGGCACACTGGCGGACGCCCTGGTCGCCGCCCGTCTGGTGCTGCCGGTCCTCGACGGATTCGACGAACTGCCCGAGGCGCAGCGGACGCCGGCGATGCGCCGCCTCAACGCCGAACTGGACGCCGACTCGCCCCTGTACCTCACCAGCAGGACCGACGCCTACGCCGCCACCGTGGAGGCCTGCGACGTGCTCACGGCCGCGGCGGTCGTCGAACTCTCCCCACTGCGGCTGACCGATGCCGCGTCCTATCTGACCCGGACTTCGCGTCCCAGACGCATGCCGGACGGCCGGATCGGCACGGCCTGGAGCGCGACACTGGCTCGTCTGGCCGCGCCCGGCGGGCCGCCCGAGGACGCCCTGCGGCAGGTGCTGAGCCGACCCCTCATGGTCGCCATGGCCCGCGCGGTGCACGGTGACGGCGGCCGCGATCCCGGACAACTGCTGGACGGCCGGTTCCGTACGGCCGCCCAGATCGAGGAGCACCTGCTCACCGCCTTCGTACCGGCGGTGTTCGGCGACACCAGCGGATCGTGCCGCACGACCGAGGACGCCCAGCGGTGGCTCGGGTTCCTCGCCCGTCACCTGCGGAACCGGGACACCGGGCAGTTCGCCTGGTGGGAGTTGCAGAGCGCGGTGCCGCGGATCGTGCGGCTGCTGGCGCCGGGGGCGCTGGCCGCGTGCTTGTCCGCCGTGGTGGCCGGCGCCGTCATGACACTGGTGGCACCGCACACGATGATCGACCTCTGGGCCGACGGCGAACTGTACGAACTCGTCGGCAACGCCTCAGGAGTCGTCGCCGGTTGCGTGGTGGGGCTGGCCGTCCTCATCGACCGCACCGGCAGGACCTCACTGCGGGTACTGATGGCGAAGGCCGCCCTGGCGGCCGCCACCCTGGGCATCCTCATCGGTGTCACGGCCGAGCCCCTCTACGGCGCCTCCATCGCCGACCTGGGGGACGCCTGGCTCTTCCGGTTTCTGTCCGGTGTGCTCTTCGGCACGGCCGTGTCGGCGGTGTTCGCGGTGGCCGGAGTCACCGCTTGCCCCGCTCCGCTGGGGCTGCCCTGGGCCGGGCCGACGGTCGCCCGCCACGTCGGTGTGGCTGCCCTCCTGGTCCTGTCCGGCGTGGCGATCCTGGTCATGGACCCCCTCTCCCCGGCCGGCGGTCTGTGGCGGGCGAGCGCGGCGGCCGTCGTCGCGTGCGCGGCCGTGGTGGCCGTCATCCGCATCCGGCGGCGCGGACCGCGAGGGTCTCGCCACCGGGTGCCGGGCCGGGAGCAGGTCCGGCGGTTCTGCCAGGGGCTGGTCCGCGGCACGGCCGCCTGCCTCCTGGTCGGTCTGGCACTCGGTCCCGCCATCGGAGCCGTGATGGGCACCGTCATCGAATGGCGGGCCACACGCGCCGGAACCGTACACACCGATGCCGCCGCCCTGGACGCGCGCACCGGAATCCGCCGCGCGACCACCGGCGCATGGACCTTCGAGGCCTACCCCGACGGCACCAAGACGGCCCGGCCCGCCGAGCCGGTCAGGGTGGTCCTGATGGTGAACGTCCGCAACCCGGCACAGGCGTGGACGTATGCGCCACCCGGGCCCGGCGCGGCATGCCACGCGGTGGACCGGCGGTGCAGCACGGCCCTCGCCCGGGTGCGGTTCACCACGCGGGACGGGATCTGGCACGTCCGGATCGCCGGTCACGACGCGCGCGACCTCACCCTCCTGTCGTCCCTGCACCCGCCGGCCGCCTGGTGGTTCTGGCAGATCGGCCGTTGGGGCCTGGTGGAGAACTGCGTCAAGGGAGGCATCGTCTCGGGCCTCGTCCTGGGGCTCATCGGAGGCTGCGCCTGCGGCGTCTACCGCTGGCTCGACACACCCGCCGACCTGACCCGCGCCACGAGTCCGCCCGCCGGCCTGCGAGGTGACCGGCTCGCCGTGCTGACCAGGGGTGCGGCCGCCACCGTCGCCGGGTCCGCCGCCGGCGGCCTGTTGCTGCTGACCACGCCCGACCGTTACGGGATGCACGGGATGTCACTCCAAATGGCGCTTGTCATGGGCCCGTTGGCGTTGAGCCTGAGCGCGTACGGCCGCCTGACCGTCGCAAGGATGTGGCTCGGCGCCACGGGACAGCTGCCGTGGCGCCTGATGGCCTTCCTGCACGAGGCCCACCTGCGGGGCGTGCTCCGGCAGTCCGGCGCACGCTACGAGTTCCGGCATCTTCGGTTGCAGGAGTGCCTTGCGGCCCGGGCGGAAAGGGGCGAGAGTGAGGCCACGGCCGCCGGGGACACCCGGTGGATTCGGTGAGGCCGTCACCTTCGGGCGATGGTGCGGCGCACACACCGCCCTCGCGCTCACCGTGACCGAGGACGCCTTCGCCGCCGTCCGTTCGGGCCCACGGCGTCGCGGCAGGCTCAGTCCTGGTCACCCGGCCGGCGCACGGCACGACCAGGTTCCGATCTTCGACACGGTGCTCGGCGGCACCTCGGCGCTGGGCCCCGTCGCCGCTACGCGGCAGGAGCTGCGGAGGTCTTCCGGCCGCTCGCGGCGGGCCGTACCAGGGCGGTCCGTGAGTGGCGGCCGCTCGCCTCCGTCACCGAGGTGTCCGACGATGTGCTGAGCGGCCGGCTCACGGTACGGATCGTCTTCGACTTCGGCGATCGTCTTCGACTTCGGCGCAGGACGGTGAGGAAGGTGAGTGCGATGGAGCTTCCCCTGGTCGTGGGGGTCGACGGCTCCGAGTCGAGTATGCGCGCCGTGGACTGGGCGGCGGACGAGGCCGCTCTGCGCGGGGTTCCGCTGCGGCTGGTCTACGCGTCGCTGTGGGAGCGGTACGAAGGGGCCGCGCTCGCCGACGGGCTCGGCAGGCCTCCGGAGCAGGTGATCGCCGACGACATCGTCGAGGCAGCCGCGCAGCGCGCCCACCGCCGCCACGCGGACGTGAAGATCTCCACCGATGTGCTGCCCGAGGAGCCGGCCCCCGCCCTGCTGCGGGAGGGCAACGAGGCCTTCGCGCTGGTCCTGGGGTCGCGGGGCCGCAGCGGGCTCGCCGAGCTGCTCCTCGGCTCGGTGTCCCTGGCCGTGGCCGCCCGCGCCTACTGCCCGGTGATCGTGCTGCGCGGCAGCCAGGACAACCGGGCCGGGGCGGGTGGCCATCGGCGCATCGTCCTCGCCGTCGGCGAGGAACCGGACGACCCGGCCGCCGTGCGGTTCGCCGTCGCGGAGGCGCGGGCACGGGGCTGTGCGGTGGAGGCCGTACGGGCCTGGCGCCGCCCCGCTCGCGAGGCCCTGGGCCACCCGCTGTCCTCCCGAAGGGCGGCCCGGCTGCACGAAGAGCGGGCCACGGAGGTGCTGGAAGCGGTACTGAGCGGGGCCCCGCCGGATGTCGAACTGCGCCGGCGCGCGGTCGAGGGCCCGGCCCGCAAGGTGCTGCTGGACGCCTCGGCCACCGCCGACCTGCTCGTCGTCGGCGCCCGGCGCCATCCCGGACACTCCGGGCTCCAGCTCGGCCGGGTCGCCCACGCGATGCTGCATCACTCCGCCTGCCCGGTCGCCGTCGTACCGCACCGGGGGTGAGGGCCGTGGCCGGCTCAGAGGCTCGCCGCGTGGTCGGGCACGTAGGTCTGCAGATCGCGTGGCGGTCGCTCGTAGCCGGTCGACGGCGGGCGGCGCGGCAGTTCGAGGACCGGCGGCGGAACCTCGTAGTAGGGCACGGAGCCGAGCAGATGAGCCATCATGTTCAGCCGCGCCCGCCGCTTGTCGTCGCTCTCCACGACGAACCACGGAGCCTCCGAGATGTCCGTATGGACGAGCATCTCGTCCTTCGCCCGCGAGTAGGCCTCCCAGCGGGTGATCGACTCCAGGTCCATCGGCGAGAGCTTCCAGCGCCGCGTCGGATCCTTCATCCGGCGCCGGAACCGCTCCTGCTGCACGGCGTCGCTCACCGAGAACCAGTACTTGCGCAGCAGGATCCCCTCCTCGACCAGCATCCGTTCGAAGATCGGACATTGCCGCAGGAAGAGCTGGTGCTCCTCCTTGGTGCAGAAACCCATGACGTGCTCGACACCGGCGCGGTTGTACCAGCTCCGGTCGAACAACACGATCTCCCCGGCGGCCGGCAGATGCTCGACGTACCGCTGGAAATACCACTGGGTGCGCTCACGCTCGGTCGGCTTCGGCAGCGCCACGATCCGTGCCTGCCGCGGATTGAGATGTTCCGCCACCCGTTTGATCGTGCTGCCCTTGCCGGCCGCGTCCCGGCCCTCGAACACGATGACCAGACGGGCGCCCTCCGCCCGCACCCATTCCTGCAGCTTCACCAACTCGGTCTGCAGGCGCAGCAGTTCCTGCTCGTATGCGGCGCGCGGCACCCTCGCCGTCTTCTTGCCGGCCATGCCGCCTCCTCCGCTCGACGACTTACGGAGTCACCATGCCCCAGGTCGAACATCAGAACAGCACCGTACTGACCGACGACGAACTGCGCACGTTGGACGCCCACTGGCGGGCGGCCAACTATCTCGCCGCCGGCCAGATCTATCTGCTGGCCAACGCGCTGCTGACCGAACCCCTCAGCCCCGCGCACATCAAGCCGAGGCTGCTCGGCCACTGGGGGACCTCGCCCGGCCTCAACCTCGTCCACACCCATCTCAACCGCGTCATCAAGGCCCGCGATCTGGACGCGCTGTGCGTGTGGGGCCCGGGGCACGGCGGGCCGGCCGTGCTGGCCAACTCCTGGCTCGAGGGCAGCTACAGCGAGACCTACCCGGACATCTCCCGTGACGCCGCGGGCATGGGGAAGCTGTTCAGGCAGTTCTCGTTCCCCGGCGGAGTGCCGAGTCATGTCGCGCCGGAGACGCCCGGCTCGATCCACGAGGGCGGTGAGCTCGGCTACTCGCTCGCTCACGCGTACGGCGCGGCCTTCGACAATCCGGACCTGCTCGTCGCCTGTGTGATCGGCGACGGCGAGGCGGAGACCGGCCCGCTCGCCGCCTCCTGGCACTCGAACAAGTTCCTCGACCCGGTCCACGACGGTGCCGTGCTCCCCATCCTCCACCTCAACGGCTACAAGATCGCCAACCCGACGGTGCTGTCCCGCATCCCGGAGCCCGAACTCGACGAGCTGCTGCGCGGATACGGCCATGAACCACTCCACGTCACCGGCGACGACCCGCACCAGGTCCACCGTGCCCTGGCCGAGGCCTTCGACCGGGCCCTGGACCGCGTCGCCCTGATGCAGCGCACGGCCCGCGAGGAGGGCGCGACCGAGCGGATCCGCTGGCCGATGATCGTGCTGCGCACACCGAAGGGCTGGACCGGACCCGCGGAGGTCGACGGCCGGCCCGTCGAGGGCACCTGGCGCGCCCACCAGGTCCCCCTGCCCGAAGTGCGTGAGAACCCCGAGCACCTGCGCCAGCTGGAGGGCTGGCTGCGCTCGTACCGGCCCGAGGAACTCTTCGACGCCGACGGCCGCCCCACGGCCGACGTGCTGGCCTGCGTGCCGCACGGTGCCAGGCGACTGGGCGCCACCCCGCACGCCAACGGCGGCCTCCTCCTACGGCCGCTGCCGATCCCGCCCCTCGACCGGTTCGCCGTGGCCGTCGACAAGCCCGGCGCGACCCTGCACGAGCCCACGCGGGTTCTGGGCGACCTCCTCGAACAGGTCATGAAGGACACCTCCGCCCGTCGCGACTTCCGGCTCGTGGGCCCCGACGAGACCGCCTCCAACCGGCTGGACGCCGTCTTCGACGCGAGCGGCAAGGCCTGGCAGGCCCAGACCCTTCCGGTCGACGAACACCTCGACCGGCACGGCCGGGTGATGGAGATCCTCTCCGAACACACCTGCCAGGGCTGGCTGGAGGGCTATCTCCTGACCGGCCGCCACGGACTGTTCTCCTGCTACGAGGCGTTCGTGCACATCGTCGACTCGATGGTCAACCAGCACATCAAGTGGCTGAAGACGTCACGGGAGTTGGCGTGGCGCGCGCCGATCGCCTCCCTCAACTATCTGCTCACCTCACACGTCTGGCGTCAGGACCACAACGGTTTCTCGCACCAGGACCCGGGCTTCGTCGACCACGTCCTCAACAAGAGCCCCGAGGCCGTACGGGTGTATCTGCCGCCGGACGCCAACACCCTGCTGTCGGTGGCGGACCACGTCCTGCGCAGCCGTGACTACGTGAACGTGGTCGTGGCGGGCAAGCAGCCGTGCTTCGACTGGCTGTCGATGGAACAGGCCCGGGCCCACTGCGCGCGCGGGGCGGGGATCTGGGAGTGGGCGGGGACGCAGAACGACGGCGAACCGGACGTGGTGCTGGCCTGCGCGGGCGATGTGCCGACCCAGGAGGTCCTGGCCGCCTCGGCACTGCTGCGCCGGCATCTGCCCGCCCTCGCCGTCCGGGTGGTGAACGTGGTCGACATGACGCGGCTGCTGCCGCGCGAGGCACACCCGCACGGGATGAGCGACTTCGAGTACGACGGGCTTTTCACCACCGACAAGCCGGTCATCTTCGCGTACCACGGCTATCCCTGGCTGATCCACCGCCTCGCCTATTCCCGCACCGGTCACGGGAACCTCCATGTGCGGGGCTACAAGGAGATGGGCACCACCACGACCCCGTTCGACATGGTCGTCCGCAACGACCTCGACCGCTACCGGCTGGTCATGGACGTCGTCGACCGTGTCCCCGGCCTCGGCGTACGCGCCGCCGCCGTCCGCCAGACGATGGCCGACGCACGTACCCGGCACCACGCCTGGATCCGCGAGCACGGCACCGACCTGCCCGAGGTCGCGAACTGGACGTGGGAGGCGTGAGAGCCGCGCTCTGCGGGCCGTCAACCCGTGCGAGCCGGGTCCGGGACCGTCAGGCTGGAGAGGAGAGGCAGCCGTCCGGCCGCTGCCACGCCCCCGGCGCGACCGGCATGCGCAGACCCCAGGAGAGGGCTCGTCATGAAAGCACTCGTTTTCCACGGATCCGGAGAGTCAGTCTGGGAGGACGTGGCGGACCCCGGTATCCAGGACGCCGGCGACGCGATCGTCCGTGTCGACACCGTCACCATCTGCGGGACGGACCTGCACATTCTCAAGGGGGATCTCCCGGAGGTACGCCCCGGCACCGTGCTCGGTCACGAGGCCGTCGGTGAGATCGTCGAAACGGGCGGCGACGTACGCACGGTCCGCCCCGGCGACCGTGTCCTCGTCTCGTGCATCACGGCGTGCGGCCGCTGCCGCTTCTGCCGCGAGTCGGCGTACGGGCAGTGCCGCGGCGGCGGAGGCTGGATCCTCGGCCACCTGATCAACGGCACGCAGGCCGAATACGTCCGCGTGCCCCACGCCGATCTGTCCGTGCATCCGCTGCCCGGGGCGATGGACAGCAAGGACGCCGTTCTGCTGGCCGACATCCTCCCCACCGCCTACGAGGTGGGCGTGCTCAATGGGCGGGTACGGCCCGGAGACACCGTCGTCGTGGTCGGTGCGGGCCCCGTCGGTCTCGCCGCCGTCGCCACGTCCCGCCTCTACACACCCGAGAAGATCATCGCGGTGGACCTCGCCCCGGCCCGGCTGGACGCGGCCAAACGCCTCGGCGCGGACGCGGTGGCCGTCGCGGGCGAGGAAGCCGAGCCACTGGTCGCCGACCTCACCCTGGGGCTCGGGGCCGACGTCGTCATCGAAGCGGTCGGGGTGCCCGAGACCTTCGAGATGTGCACGCGCATGGTGCGGCCGGGCGGGCACGTGGCCAACGTCGGCGTGCACGGCAGGCCCGCGGTGCTGCACCTCGAAGACCTGTGGATCAAGAACGTGACGATCACCACCGGACTGGTCGACACGCGCTCCACTCCGACCCTGCTGCGCATGATGGCCGCCGGCCACCTGCCCGCGTCGTCCATGGTCACCCACACCTTCCCGCTGGACGCCATGGAGGAGGCGTACGACGTCTTCTCGAGGGCCGCCGATACCGGCGCGCTCAAGGTCGTCCTCGGTGAGCAGCAGCACGACGTCCTGATGGTCAGGGCGGCCTGAGCCAAGGAAGTGAGCGGTCATGTCCGAAGAGGCATCACCGAACACGTCGTCCGCGTCGGCGGGCACCGCGCGGGGAGACGTGGGGCGTCGTATCACCCAACGACGCGAAGAGCTCGGTCTGACCCGGGAGGAAACGGCCGGCCGGGCCGGTACGGACCCGGGCTACCTCCAGTACCTGGAAGAACAGGCCACCGCCCTGCCGAGCACCAACGTCCTCATCCGGCTCGCCGACGCCCTGGAGACCACCGTGGTGGCCCTGCGGGGCGGCGACGCGGACCTTCCACCGGGCGTGGGCCGGGCGGCCGCCCATCCCGAGCTGCTCGAGCTGAGCGACGAGGAGTGCCGGGCACGGTTGTCGACGCACGGGGTCGGCAGGCTCGCGGTGGACACTCCCACCGGCCCCGTCATCGTCCCCCTGAACTACAGCGTCGTCGACGGGGTCGTCTGCTTCAGGACAGCGGCCGACAGCGAGCCGGCGGCGTCCGCGGGCTCCCGGGTCGCCTTCGAGGTCGACCACATCGACGAGGCGCTCAGCCAGGGCTGGAGCGTGCTCGTACGCGGCCTCGCCCGGCTGGTGACGGACCCCGACACCCTGCGCCGGCTGGCGGAACTGGCGTACAGCGGCCCGTGGGCCGGCGGTGAGCGCGACACCTGGGTGTGCGTCGATCCCGTCGGCGTCACCGGCCGGCGGATCGTGGTCCGCTGACGAGCTGACGAGCTGACGAGCTGGTGAGCTGGTGAGCGGACGAGGGCGTGCCGACCGTGGACGTACGTCGGGCTCGGCGATCACCCGCGCACCCTGGAGCGGTGCTAGCGCGACCTGTGCGCGGGGCGTTGTTCGAGGACCCGCAGGGCCCGCTCCGCCCACTCGATGTTCTCCCGTTCGAAAGCGCGGCCGCGCAGGAGGGTGAGGTACGGGCCCACGCGCTCGGCGTCGGCCAGGAACTCCTCCTCACCGCGGCCGTCCAGCAGACGGGTGCGGATGCGGTCGTAGCGGGCCAGTTTCGCGCGCGCCCACTCCAGGCGCTCGGCGATCGCCGCCCGTACGGCCTCGGTGTCGCCGTCGTCGACGGAGTGGACCTTGACCAGCAACTCGTCCCGGATCGCGGTCGGCCTCGACGGCGTGGCCGTGAAGTCGCGCAGCGCCGCCCGGCCCGCTGCCGTCAGGGAGAACAGCCGCTTGTTCGGGCGCCGTTCCTGCCGCACCAGCCGGGCCTCGATCAGCCCGTCGGACTCCATGCGGTCCAGCTCCCGGTACAGCTGCTGCGGGGTCGCCATCCAGAAGTTGGCCACCGACGCGTCGAAGCTCTTCGCCAGGTCGTATCCCGATGCCTCGCCCTCCAGGAGGGCGGCGAGGACCGCGTTGCGCAATGCCATGCGCCAAGGCTAGACGGTCGGAGCATTCTGCGATTAATCTCCTCTGCACCTAATCAATTAGTTGAGTATGAGAGGCGGACGCGATGCATCCCTTCCGCAAGGCGGTCGAGGCCGGCGACCACGCCGCGATCGAGGCGTTGCTGGCCGAGGACGTCGTCTTCACCAGCCCCGTCGCCTTCAAGCCCTACCCGGGAAAGGCGATCACCGCGGCCATCCTGCGGGGCGTCAGCCGCGTCTTCACCGACTTCCGCTACGTCCGCGAGATCGCCGGCGCCGAGGGCCGCGACCATGCGCTCGTCTTCGAGGCGAAAGTGGGCGACAAGACGATCACCGGCTGCGACTTCCTGCACTTCGACGAGGACGGCAGGATCGACGACTTCATGATCATGGTCCGCCCGCTGACGGCGGCCGTGGCCCTGTCCGAGGCGATGGGCGCCCAGTTCGACCGCATCGCACGCGAGGCGGCACAGGGCGCGGGCGCGTAGCGAAGAGCGCTGCTCAGGCGCTCGCGGGCCCCGCTGCCGAAGGGGCCGCCGCGGCTCTCGCCCCCGGCGGGGCCGTCCCGTCGAGACGCTCGGCCGGGAGGGAAGGACCGCCGTGCGCCCCCGGCCGGCGTGGGGCCGTCCGCGCATCCCGGTCCGGCCATGATGCGGCCGGGGGAGCCGACCGGCCCTGGGCTCCGGGTTTGGCGCGACCGCCTACGGCTACCCGCGCGGTGTGACTTCGACGACCTCTCGCAGGACCGCCCGCGCGGCCTCCCGCATTCCCTCCCGGACGACCCCCGGGACACCCCCTGATCCATTCCCCGACGGGGCCTCTCCACAGGAACTCTTCCGGTTCCTGGAGGACCGCTTCACCTGCGCGCAGGCCTGCACCGAATGTGCGCGGGCGTGCGCCCTGCGGGCGAGCTTCGCCGGTCCGGACGGACCGGAGGGGCAGGAACTCGTGCGCCGCAAGGGCATCATGTGCGCGGAAGTGTGCGACGCGACCTGCCGGGTGCTGTCCGAGCAGGCCCGGCAGGACGAGGAAACCCTGCGCATCCAACTGGAGTGGTGCCGGACCGTCTGCCTCGAGTGCGCGCACGTCTTCGACGACCACCCCGGAGCGGAGAACAGCGCGAAGGCCTGCCGTGAATGCGCCCAGGCCTGTGCGGACTTCATGGCGACCCTCGTCTGACGTCGCAGCCGACGCCGCCGCGCACGAACCCGGTGGTGCGACAACCGGCGTCCCGAGCGCTCACCCGGCCCTGGCCCGCGCGGCCCCCGCGGCCGGATCCTCGACGCCCCCGGGTGGACGCACTTCCCCCCGGGTGCCGACCATGCTCCCGCTTGTTCCCAATTTCTGGAACAAGTTCTACTGTGTGCGCCGTCAGGTCGAGGGGACCCCGTCGAGCCCCTGGGAGCCGGGAGGCGCCGTGCATCTCGAATACACGCCCGAGCAGCAGCGGTTGCGCACCGAACTGCGCGGCTACTTCGCCGATCTGGTGCCGGGAAACGCCTATGCCCGCTACACCGACCCGGCCGCGCAGAAACGCTTCTACCGCGACACCGTCCGCCGGCTCGGCAGGGACGGCTGGCTCGGCGTGGGCTGGCCCAAGGAGTACGGCGGGCGCGGACTGACGCCCATCGAGCAGTTCATCTTCTTCGACGAGGCGGCCCAGGCGGGCGTGCCCCTGCCCCTGATGGCACTCAACACCGTCGGCCCGACGATCATGCGGTTCGGCACGGACGAGCAGAAGGCGTACTTCCTGCCGAAGATCCTCTCCGGCGAGATCGACTTCGCGATCGGCTACAGCGAGCCGGACGCGGGCACGGACCTGGCCGCACTGAAGACGAAGGCCGTCAGGGACGGCGACGAGTACCTCGTCAACGGCCAGAAGATCTGGACGACGAACGGCGACACGGCCGACTGGGTGTGGCTCGCCGTCCGCACGGATCCCGACGCCCCGCCGCACAAGGGCATCACCATGCTGCTCGTGCCGACCTCCGACCCCGGCTACTCCTGCACCCTCATCACCACCCTCGCCTCGCACGACACCACCGCGAGCTACTACGAGGACATCCGCGTCCCCGTCTCCCGCCGGGTCGGCGAGGAGAACAAGGGCTGGCGGCTGATAACCAACCAGCTCAACCACGAGCGCGTCACCCTCGCCGCGCACGGCACGATGGCGATCCGGGCCCTGCGCGACGTACAGCGCTGGGCGATGGAGACCAAGCTCGCGGACGGCCGCCGGGTCGTCGACCTCCCCTGGGTGCGCCGCGATCTCGCGCGGACCCACACCAGGCTCGACGCGATGAAGCTCCTCAACTGGCAGATGGTGAACGCCGTCCAGGAAGGCACGCTCACCCCCCAGGACGCCTCGGCCGTCAAGGTCTACGGCTCCGAGGCCCGCCGGGACGCGTACGCCTGGCTGATGGAGATCGTCGCCGCGGCCGGCGCTCTCAAGGAGGGCTCGGCGGGCGCGGTGCTCCACGGTGAACTGGAACGCGGCTACCGTTCGGCGGTCATCTTCACCTTCGGCGGCGGCAACAACGAGATCCAGCGCGAGATCATCTCGTGGATCGGTCTGGGGATGCCGCGCGTGCGGCGTTAGCCTGACCTGGTGGAGGCCTCTCACGCAGGTGACCCGGGGCTCTTCGGCCCGTCCTCGGTGGCCTGGCAGATGCACGGCGACCCCATGATGTGGGTCGCCGGAATCCGCGCGCTCTACCTCCAGGCCCTGCACCCGCGAGTGGTGCGCGGGGTCCTGCAGAACTCCGACTTCCGGCGCGACGCCTGGGGCCGGCTGATGCGCACCGCCGACTTCGTCGGCACGACGACCTACGGCAGCACCGAGGCCGCCGAGCGGGCCGGGGCCCGGGTGCGGAAGATCCACAGCATGCTGGCGGCGAAGGACCCCGGCACGGGGGAGCGGTACGGGGTCGACGAGCCGGACCTGCTGCTCTGGGTGCACTGCGCCGAGATCGACTCCTATCTGCACGTCCTGCGCCGCTCGGGGGTCCCGCTGACCGACGCGCAGGCCGACCGCTACATCGCCGAACACCGGGTCACCGCACGCCTGGTGGGGCTCGACCCGGGCGGCGTACCGGGGGACCGGGCCGGGCTCGCCGCGTACTTCGAGAAGGTGCGGCCGGAACTGACCGCCGGTCCGGAGGCGCGAGAGGTGGACGACTTCCTGCAGAGCCCGCCCATCCACCCGTTGCTCATCCCGGCGCGCGCCCTGCTGTGGCGGCGCGTGGCTCATCTGGCGTACGCCGCTCTGCCGCCGTACGCCCATGAGCTGTACGGCCGACCGGGGCCGCCGCCCGCCACGGTGACCCGGCGCCTGCGTTGCACCGGCACCTTGCTGCGCTGTGTTCCCGCACGTCTGCGCTGGCAACTCCCGCCCAAACACATTATCCGGGCCATGTCACGGCTCGGCCCCGGCTCGCGCCCGGCACCGTACAAACTCGGCGCATAGCTCGCCATACTGGACGGGCCAGGGGAGGGCGGGGGCCAAAGACGGGGGCGATCGCGGGCGATGGCGGACACCAGGCTGGTCCAGGGCCGGTACCGGCTGCTCGACCTGATCGGGCGCGGTGGCATGGGCGAGGTGTGGCGGGCGAGAGACGAGTCGCTGGGCCGTCAGGTCGCCGTGAAGTGCCTCAAGCCTCTCAGCACGCACCACGACCAGTCCTTCACGCGCGTCCTGCGGGAGCGGTTTCGGCGCGAGGCCCGGGTGGCCGCCGCCCTCCAGCACCGCGGGGTGACCGTCGTCCACGACTTCGGCGAGTCCGACGGGGTGCTGTTTCTGGTGATGGAACTGCTGGAGGGCCGCAACCTCAGCCAGCTCCTGGAGGACAACAAGCACCATCCGCTGCCGGTCGCCGATGTCGTCGAGATCGCCGAGCAGGTCGCCGCCGCCCTCGCGTACACCCATCAACAGGGCATCGTCCACCGTGATCTGAAGCCCGCCAACATCATGCGGCTCGCCGACGGCACCGTGAAGATCTGCGACTTCGGCATCGCCCGCCTCGGCCACGACATCGGCTTCACCGCACGCCTCACCGGCACCGGCATCGCGATGGGCACACCGCACTACATGTCGCCGGAGCAGATCAGTGGCTCCCCGGTCGACCAGCGCAGCGACCTCTATTCGTTCGGCTGCGTGCTGTACGAGATCGCCACCGGGGCGCCGCCGTTCGACCTCGACGACGCCTGGGCGATCCTCATCGGGCACCGCGACACCCCGCCCGATCCGCCGCGCGGCCACCGTCCCGAACTGCCCGCGTACTTCGAGAAGATCATCCTCGACCTGCTCGCCAAGCTGCCCGACGAGCGTCCGCACGACGCCCGCGAGCTGGCCCGCCGCATCGGCGCCGGACGCGGCACGCCCGCCTATGTGCCGACCGTGGTGACGTCGTCCCCGCTGCCGGACCTGTCGGCGCCCCCGGCCCCGTCGCGCCCGGAGCGGCGGCTGTCCCGCGAGCCCCGGCTGCCCTCCTGGACCCGCGGGATGACCACCGGCCACAAGGCCACCGGAACCGGCCTCGGCGCCGCCCCGCCGGACGCCGGCGCGGGCCTCACCGGCGAATGGGTCGCCCGCCCCGACACGGGCCGCGCCCCGGCACCCGTACGCAGTGAACGCCCCACCCCCTCACCCGAGTTGGTGAGCACCCTCACCGGGCGCCACAACGCGGGGCTGAGCCTTGGGCGGCTCGGCCGCTGGGCGGAGGCGGGGGAGGTGCACCGTGCCGTCGCCGCCGAGCGCGAACACGCCCTCGGCCCCGACCACCCCGACACACTCGCCAGCCGCTACGAGGTCGGCTTCACGCTCAGCCGCACCGGCCGCCCCGCCGACGCGCTGCGCGAGTACGCGCACGTGGCCCAGGCCAGGGAGCGGGTGCTCGGCGCCGACCACCCCGAGACGCTGGCCGCCCGGCAGGAAATGGCCTACGTACTGGGCCAGTTGGGGCAGCACTTCGACGCGCACCAGGTGTACACGTCGGTGCTCGCCGCCCGTGAGCGCACCATGGGCCCCGACCACCCGGACACCCTGCGCTGCCGCCACAACCTCGCCTTCAACCTGAGCCGGCTCGGTCGCCTGGAGGACTCGTACCGCATGGCCCGCGAAGTGGCCGCCGCCCGGGCCCGGGTGCTCGGCGCGACCCACCCCGACACACTGGTCACCCGGTACGAAGTCGCCTACGCGCTCGGCCAGTTGGGCCGCTGGCCCGAGGCCCTGGCGGCGTATCAGGAGGTCGCCGAGGCCCGCGCGCAGGCCCTCGGCCCCGACCACGCGGACACGCTCGCCGCCCGCTACGAGGTCGGTATCAGCCTCGGCCGGCTGGGCCGCAGCGCCGAGGCCCTGAAGCTCTACCGCGACCTCGTCGAGGACCGTACCCGCGTCCACGGCCCCGCCCATCCCGAGACCCTGCGCGCCCGCCACGGCCTCGGCGTCAACCTCGGCCGGCTCGGCCGCTGGGAGGAGGCGCTCGCCGAGTCCCGTGACGTGTGCGCCCTCCGCGAGCGGGTGCTGGGCGCCGATCACCCGGACACGCTCGTCAGCCGCCGCGAGGTCGCCGTCGGCCTCGGCTGGCTCGGCCGCTGGTCCGACGCCCTCACCGAGTACCGACACGTCGCCACGGCCCGCGAACACGTCCTCGGCCCCGACCACCCCGACACCCTCGCCAGCCGCAACGACGAGGCCCACTGTCTGGAACAGCTGGGCCGGGGGCAGGAGGCGGTGGAGCTGTACCGGCGAGTGGCGGCGTTACGGCAGCGGCGCGCGTCGGGCGGCCACTGAGCGGCCGGCTCGGCCACGAGCCGCGCGGCGGACCGCTTCGCACCGGCGTCTTCTCCACGGACGGGCTGGACGGCACGGACGGGCCGGGCGGCACCGACGGGCCGGGCGGCACCCAAGGGCCGGGCGGCATTGACAGGCAAAACGGCACCGACAGGCCGGACGGCACCGAAGGGCCGGGCGGCACGGACTGGCCGGGCGGCATCGACAGGCAAAACGGCGCCGACAGGCCGGACGATTGTTGGGCCCTGTGGCACACACCTCTGGCCGACCTAGATCATCGCGTGCTACCAAGAACCATGGCTGCTGATGAGGGACACGTACCCGGTCGATTCGACGCCGTGATCGTCGGCGGGGGCCACAACGGGCTGGTCGCCGCCGCCTACCTGGCCCGCGCCGGGCGGTCCGTGCTGGTCCTGGAGCGGCTGGGGAACACCGGGGGCGCCGCGGTGTCCACGCGGCCCTTCGCCGGCGTAGACGCCCGGCTGTCGCGCTACTCGTACCTGGTCAGCCTGTTGCCCCGGAAGATCGTGCGGGACCTCGGGCTCGACTTCCGGGTGCGGGGCCGCACGGTGTCCTCGTACACGCCCGCCGAGCGGCACGGGCGGCCCACCGGACTGCTCGTCGGCGGCGGCGAGCGCCGCACCCGTGAGGCCTTCGGCCGGCTGACCGGCTCCGCGCGCGAGTACGAGTCCTGGCAGCGCTTCTACGGCATGACGGGCCGTGTCGCCCGGCAGGTGTTCCCCACGCTCACCGAGCCCCTGCCCTCGCGCGACGAGCTGCGCCGACGCGTCGACGACGAGGACGCGTGGCGCGTGCTGTTCGAGGAGCCGATCGGTGCCGCCATCGAGGAGAACTTCACCGACGACCTGGTCCGCGGGGTCGTCCTCACCGACGCGCTCATCGGCACCTTCGCCGACGCCCACGACCCCTCCCTGCGGCAGAACCGCTGCTTCCTCTACCACATCATCGGCGGTGGGACCGGCGCCTGGGACGTGCCCGTCGGCGGCATGGGCGCGCTCACCGACGCGCTGGCCGCCGCCGCCCGGGACGCCGGCGCGGTGCTCGCCACCGGGCACGAGGCGGTCCGCATCGAGACCGACGGACGCTCGGCCGAGGTCACCTACCGCGACGCGGACGGGGAAGGGACCGTCTCCGCCCGCCACGTCCTCGTCAACGCCGCACCGCAGGAGCTGGCCCGCCTCACCGGCGACAGCCCGCCCGTCCCAGCCGAGGGTGCCCAGCTCAAGGTGAACATGCTGCTCAAGCGGCTGCCCGCACTGCGCGACACCGCCGTCGACCCGCGCGAGGCGTTCGCCGGCACCTTCCACATCGCCGAGGGCTATGAGCAGCTCGCGGCTGCCCACGCCCAGGCCGCCGCCGGGTCGTTGCCCGAGGCGCCGCCCTCCGAGATCTACTGCCACTCGCTCACCGACCCGACCATCCTCGGCCCGGACCTGGTCGAACAGGGCTACCAGACCCTCACCCTCTTCGGTCTGCACACGCCCGCGCGGCTGTTCGAACGCGACAACGAGGGCGTACGGGAGGAGCTGCTGAAGTCGACTCTCGCGCAGCTGGACGCCCACCTCGCCGAACCGCTCGTGGACTGTCTGGCGACCGACGCGGAGGGGCGCCCCTGTATCGAGGCCAAGTCTCCGCTGGACCTCGAGCGCGATCTGCGGCTGCCCGGCGGCAACATCTTCCACCGCGACCTCGCCTTCCCCTACGCACAGGAGGGCACGGGCCGCTGGGGCGTGGAGACCGCGCACGCGAATGTACTGCTGTGCGGGGCGGGCGCCGTGCGCGGCGGCGGGGTGAGCGGGGTGCCGGGGCACAACGCGGCGATGGCCGCCCTGGAAGACGTCGGGGAGCGTGCGCTGGGATAGGCTCGGTGGCGATGAGTTCGCGTCGCGGGGACCGCACCCCCACCTTCACCGAGCAGGCCCGCCGCAGGCAGATCATCGAGTGCACCATCGACCTGATCTCCACGCAGGGCTATCCGGCGACCTCGCTCTCGGCCATCGCGGAGGCGGCCGGACTCTCGAAGGCCGCGATCCTTTACCACTTCTCGTCCAAGGACAACCTGACCAAGGCGACGTTCGCGTACGTGCTGGAGCAGTTCCGGGCGTTCGTCACCGAGCGTGTCCTCGTGGCGTCCGACCCGCGGGCCGCCGTGGTCGCGTACGTCCGGGCGATGGTCGGCTACCAGCAGGCCAACCGCCGCCATGTGCGCGTGATCACCGAGATGCTCCTCGGCGACGGGGGCGGGACGCGGTTGAAGGAGCCCGGCGGCCATGACACGGGCGGCCGCTGGGAAGAGCTCGCGGCCTTGCTGACGACGGGACAGAAGGCCGGTGACTTCCGGGAGTTCGACGCCCAGGTCACGTCTTTGGCCATCGGCGGCGCGATCGATGGGGTGGTCGCGCACTGGCTCTCCCACCCCGAACTCGACCTGGACGCGGCGGCGGACGAGCTGGAGACGTTCACACTGAACGCCATCGAGTGCCGCACCCCACGACGACGCTAGAGAGGGCTCAGCGCCGGGCGAACTCGGGGGCGCGTTCGGGACGTATCCCGATCCCGCCGAGGTAGCCGGCGACCGAGCGCAGCGCGGGGACGTGCTGTACCGCCCGCAGCGGCACGGGGAGGCGGTCCGCTCGCAGCGTGCCGTCGAGTCCGGGACGCAACAGCATCTCGTGTTCGGCGAGTTGGGACCTCTGCGTGAACGCGGTGGGGAGCCTGCGCCGCTTCTGCACGCGGGCCAGGTCGCGGGAGGTGACCGTCGATTCCCGCAGCGGCCCGGCGAGCAGGCGGCGGCTGCCACCGAGTCCTGCACCGCCAGATTGACCCCGACCCCGCCGATCGGCGACATGATGTGCGCCGCGTCCCCGATGCAGAGCAGCCCCTCCCGGTACCAGCGGTCCAGTCGCCCCATGGTGACCTCCAGCAGCTTCACGTCGTCCCAGGAGCGGATGGCGTCCGTCGCCGTACGGTCCCAGCCGAGCAGCTCGCCGAGCCGGTCGCGGAACCACTCGATGCCATGGGGCGGAGTGCGCCGTCCGTGCCCTTCTTGATGAGATAGGACGTCTGGTAGTAGTCGCCGCGGTCCAGCGTGGCGGCGAACTGGCCGTCCCGGACGGTCAGCGAGACCCGGCCCTCCTTGAGCGGATCACGGGCGGGGACGCGCACCTGCCAGACGTCCATGGGGACTTCGAAGTACGAGGGCTCGAGTCCGGCCGCCCGGCGGACCGACGAGTCGCGTCCGTCGCAGGCGACGGTGAGGTCGGCGGCCAGCTCGCCCGGCGAGCCGTGCTCGTCGACGTACCGGACGCCGGTGACGCGCCCGGAGTCATCCTCCAGCAGCCCGGTCACCCCGGTCCGCCTCCACGGCGTGAACGACGGTTCGTGACCGTCACGGTGGGCCATTTGCGGCACATCCCCGGTCGGCACAACAAAAATGGACAAGTCTGGGCAAGTGGGGAAGGGTGATGCCGGGAAGGATCAGTTCTCGGACGGCGTCCAGCCTGCCGCCTCGATGCGCGCCGCGTCCGTCGGACGTGCCTCGTCGAAGAGGACCCGGCCGCCGGACTCGACCCGCACCGCGTCGACGTACGCGCCCCGGCCCACGTACAACCGGTCGGTCGTGTACCGCCACCGCAGCGTCAGCCGGCGCGCCCGCGGCAGGTCCGCGTGGAGCCGGTGCCACACCCGCCCCGACCAGCCGGTGACCGAGCCCGTGGGGTGCTCCCGCGCCTCCTCCCCGTCACACGCGGTCGTGAACGGCACCGGCTGCCAGCTCGCGCCGTCGTCGGCCGAGGCCTCCAGGAAGAGGGTGTCCGACCGGGGTTCGGTGTCCCACCACAGGGCGCAGCGAAGCCGCCCCCCGCTGTCGGCGGTGGTGCTGTCGGCGGTGCCGGTGGTTTCGGCGGTATCCGCGGTACCGGCCGTGTCGAGCTCGGGCAGTGTCAGCGTCGCGGAGGCCGCGGTCGCCATGCCCGAGAACCAGGACGTACGTCCGCGCGCGGGCCGGACCTGGACGGCTCGCGCCAGATGGTTCCCCGCGGCCGCCCGGGGAGCGGAGCCGGATCGCCAAGTGCGCACGGGATGAACGGAGTTGCCCAGCACGATCAGGAAGGAGTCCGTCGTCGGGTCGAGGACGAGCGAGGTGCCGGTGAAGCCGGTGTGCCCGGCGGTGCGCGGGGTGGCCATCGCGCCCATGTACCAGTGCTGGTAGAGCTCGAAGCCGAGCCCGTGCTCGTCGCCGGGGAAGGCGGTGTTGAAGTCGGTGAACAGCAGCTCCACCGACTCCGGCGCCAGGATGCGGGTGTGCCCGTACGTGCCGCCGTTGAGCAGGGTCCGGCCGAGGACCGCGAGGTCCCATGCGCAGGAGAAGACACCCGCGTGGCCTGCCACTCCGCCGAAGCCGAAGGCGTTCTCGTCGTGCACCTCGCCCCAGACGAGTCCGCGGTCGAGCCCGGACCACGGCGGGCGTGCGTCCTCCGTCGCCGCGATCCTCGGTTTCCAGGCGGCGGGCGGGTTGTAGCGGGTGCTGCGCAGGCCGAGCGGAGCGGTGATCTCGTCGCGGAGCAGGGCGTCCAAAGGGTGACCGGTGATCTCTTCCAGGACGAGCTGGAGCGAGATCAGGTTCAGATCCGAGTAGAGGTACTTGGTGCCCGGCGGGCTGAGCGGTGCCTCGTTCCAGATGAGGCGCAGCTTCTCCGCGCGGCTCGGTGCCTTGTAGAGAGGCAGCCAGGCGCGGAAACCCGAGGTGTGGGTGAGGAGTTGACGGATGGTGACGTCCTGCTTGCCCGCGCCGGCGAAGTCCGGGAGGTACGAGGCGACCCTGGCCTCCAGCTCCAGCGCGCCGCGCTCCAGTTGCTGCACGGCGAGCAGCGAGGTGAACAGCTTCGACACCGAGGCGAGGTCGAAGACGGTGTCCGTGGCCATCGGGATCTGCCGCTCGGCCGGGAACTCGACGCCCGTGTCGGTCTTCGCGTCGTACGCCGAGTAGCGCACCGCCGTGCCGATGGGCTGATGCAGGGCCACCGTGTCGCCCCGCCCCGCGAGCAGCACGGCACCGGCGTACCAGGGGTGCGTGGGGGAGGGGCCGAGGAAGGACTCGGCGTCGGTGACGAGTCCGCGGAGGTGGTCCGGGAGCAGTCCGGCGCGTTCGGGGGAGCCGTGCCGCAGGGTGCGGTGGGGGTGGCGAGGCGGTGGAACGGCCTTCGCGGGGCCGGCCGGGAAAGGGGCGACGGCCAGGGCGCCGCCCAGGGCCAGCGCACGTCTGACCAGGTGACGGCGGGTGGGTCCACGCCCGCCCGTCCCGCTGTCCGCCGTGTCTTCGGTCATCGAAAAGCCTCCCGTCGCACCGCCTGAAAGTATCTTTCGAGGTTCGCCCCGCGGGGTGAAACTTTCGTGTCAGCGGTGGGGTGTGTCAACGGGACGTGCGGAACAAGGAATCTGACGGAGTATCAGAAAAGGCCTTCCTTCGTCCGGAGGGCTGCGGCATTCTGCGGCCATGCAGACGGAGCTGAGCAAGAGACTGGGAGTCGAGCACGCCATCTTCGGCTTCACGCCGTTTCCCGCCGTCGCCGCGGCCATCAGCCGGGCCGGCGGTTTCGGTGTGCTCGGCGCGGTCCGCTACACCGCACCGGACGACCTCAAGCGCGACCTCGACTGGCTCGAGGCGAACGTCGACGGAAAACCGTACGGCCTGGATGTCGTCATGCCCGCCAAGAAGGTGGAGGGCGTCACGGAGGCCGACGTCGAGGCGATGATCCCCGAGGGGCACCGGCAGTACGTCAGGGACACCCTGGCCAAGTACGGCGTGCCGGAGCTGGCGGAGGGCGAGGTGTCCGGCTGGCGCATCACCGGGTGGATGGAGCGGGTGGCCCGCACCCAGCTCGACGTCGCCTTCGACTACCCGATCAAGCTGCTCGCCAACGCGCTCGGCTCGCCGCCGGGTGACGTCGTCGAGCGCGCCCACGGCCAGGGCGTGCTCGTCGCGGCGCTCGCGGGCAGCGCCCGGCACGCCCGCAAGCACGCCGAGGCGGGCATCGACGTCGTCGTCGCCCAGGGCTACGAGGCCGGCGGCCACACCGGCGACATCGCCTCCATGGTGCTCACCCCCGAAGTCGTCGACGCCGTCGACCCGTTGCCCGTCCTGGCCGCGGGCGGCATCGGCAGCGGGCGACAGGTGGCCGCCGCGCTGAGCCTGGGCGCCCAGGGCGTGTGGCTGGGCTCCCTCTGGCTGACCACGACAGAGGCCGAACTCCCCTCGCCCGCGCTGATCCGGAAACTGCTCGCCGCCGGCTCCGGCGACACCGTCCGCTCCCGAGCCCTGACCGGCAAGCCGGCCCGGCAGCTGCGCACCGAGTGGACCGACGCCTGGGACGACCCGAACGGGCCCGGCACGCTCCCCATGCCCCTCCAGGGACTGCTGGTCGCCGAGGCGGTCTCCCGCATCCAGAAGTACGAGGTCGAGCCGCTGCTCGGCACGCCCGTCGGGCAGATCGTCGGACGCATGAACAGCGAGCGCAGCGTCCAGGCCGTCTTCGACGACCTGACACGGGGCTTCGAGCGGGCCGTCGACCGCGTCAACCGCATCGCCGGAAGGAGTCAGCAGTGAGCGTGCCCCCCAACGGCTTCTGGTCCCAGGCCGCCGCGGACCCGGAGCGTACGGTCCTGATCGCCCCCGACGGCGAGGAGTGGACCGCCGGACGACTGCACGCTTCGGTCAACCGGCTGGTGCACGGACTGCGCGCCGCGGGCCTCGAACGCGGCGACGCCTTCGCGGTCGTCCTGCCCAACGGTGTCGAGTTCTTCACCGCGTATCTGGCCGCGTCCCAGGCCGGCCTCTACCTCGTCCCCGTCAACCACCATCTCGTCGGCCCCGAGATCGCCTGGATCGTCGCCGACTCCGGCGCCAAGGTGCTCATCGCGCACGAGCGGTTCGCGGACTCCGCGCGCCACGCCGCCGACGAGGCGAAACTGCCAGCAGAGCAGAGGTACGCGGTCGGCGCGATCGACGGCTTCCGGCCGTACGCCGAACTCCTCGACGGACAGCCCGGGTCGGCGCCCGCCGACCGCACCCTTGGCTGGGTCATGAACTACACCTCGGGCACCACGGGCCGGCCGCGCGGCATCCGGCGACCGCTGCCCGGCAAGCTGCCCGAGGAGACATACCTCGGCGGCTTCCTCGGGATCTTCGGCATCAAGCCGTTCGAGGGCAATGTGCACCTGGTCTGCTCGCCGCTGTACCACACGGCGGTGCTCCAGTTCGCGGGCGCGTCCCTGCACATCGGGCACCGTCTGGTCCTGATGGACAAATGGACGCCCGAGGAGATGCTCCGCCTCATCGACACCCACAGGTGCACGCACACACACATGGTCCCGACCCAGTTCCACCGCCTGCTGGCACTCCCCGAGGAGGTGAAGGGGCGTTACGACGTCTCGTCGATGCGGCACGCCATCCACGGCGCCGCGCCCTGCCCCGACCATGTGAAGCGGGCGATGATCACGTGGTGGGGCGACAGTGTGGAGGAGTACTACGCCGCCAGTGAGGGCGGCGGCGCCTTCGCCACCGCCGAGGACTGGCTGAAGAAGCCCGGCACGGTCGGCAAGGCCTGGCCCATCAGCGAACTCGCGATCTTCGACGACGAAGGCAACCGGCTGCCGGCGGGTGAACTCGGCACCGTCTACATGAAGATGAGCACCGGCGGATTCTCGTACCACAAGGACGAGGCCAAGACGAAGAAGAACCGCATCGGCGACTTCTTCACCGTCGGCGACCTGGGCTGTCTCGACGAGGAGGGCTATCTCTTCCTCCGCGACCGCAAGATCGACATGATCATCTCCGGCGGGGTCAACATCTACCCGGCGGAGATCGAGGCGGCGCTGCTCGCCCACCCCGCCGTCGCCGACGCGGCCGCCTTCGGCATCCCGCACGACGACTGGGGCGAGGAGGTCAAGGCGGTGGTGGAGCCTGCCCCGGGGCACGACCCGGGCCCGGCGCTCGCCGCCGACATCCTCGGCCACTGCGAACAGCGGCTCGCCGGGTACAAGCGCCCCAAGAGCGTCGACTTCATCGAGACGATGCCGCGCGACCCCAACGGGAAGCTGTACAAGCGGCGGCTGCGGGATCCGTACTGGGAGGGACGCACCCGAAAGGTGTGATCCAGCTCGCCCCTCGGGTCTGTCGCACGGCGACCCACTCGCCCGTCCTGATGCCGAACCGCCCTCGGGAACGCCCGGGGGCGGTTCGGCATCAGGAGATCGATTCCCCTGCGTGTACTCGTCGCCGGAGCGACCGGAGTCATCGGCCTTGCCCTGGACCACATGGGTCGGTGACAGTACGTGTGGTCCCACCCCACAGGGCGGCTACGGTGGCGGAAGGGGGCGGCCGCGAGCTTGACCCCGCTCGTACGACGGCACGAGGATCACGCCAGGGCAGGCGGACGAAGGAGCAGGTCATGACGGCGGGACCAAGCGTCACGGTCGACGGGGTGCTGCGGCGCAGCGCCCGGCGGACCCCGGCACGCAGGGCGATCCACTACCGCGACCGTTCCTGGACCTACGCGGAACTCGACGAGGCCGTCTCCCGTGCCGCCCGCGCCCTGCGCGAGACGGGACTCGCCCCCGGCGACCGGGTCGGCGCCTACGGCCACAACTCGGACGCGTATCTGATCGGCTTCCTGGCCTGCGCCCGCGCGGGGCTGGTGCATGTGCCGGTCAATCAGAACCTGACCGGCGACGATCTGGCGTACATCGTCGACCAGTCCGGTGCCACGCTGGTGCTCACGGACCCGGACCTCGCCGGGAATCTGGCCGACGGGGTCCGGACCCTGGCACTGCGCGACGCGGACGACTCCCTGCTCACCCGGCTCGCCACGACGGCTCAGTACGACGGTGCGGAGCCGCGCGGCGAGGACCTGGCGCAGTTGCTCTACACCTCGGGCACCACCGCGCTTCCCAAGGGCGCGATGATGACGCACCGTGCGCTGGTCCAGGAGTACCTGAGCGCGATCGCCGCCCTCGATCTGAGCGCGGGCGACCGGCCCGTGCACTCGCTGCCGCTCTACCACTCGGCGCAGATGCATGTGTTCCTGCTGCCGTATCTCGCGGTCGGCGCCGAGAACGTCATCCTCGACGCACCCGACGCCGAGCAGATCTTCGACCTCGTCGAAGCGGGCCGCGCGGACAGCCTCTTCGCCCCGCCCACCGTGTGGATCGGCCTGTCGAACCGCCCCGACTTCGCGACCCGCGACCTGAGCGGGCTGCGCAAGGCGTACTACGGGGCGTCGATCATGCCGGTGCCCGTACTGGAGCGGCTGAAGGAACGGCTGCCCGAGCTGGCGTTCTACAACTGTTTCGGGCAGAGCGAGATCGGCCCGCTGTCCATGGTCCTCGGACCCGACGAGCACAAGAGGCGGATGGACTCCTGCGGGCGCCCCGTGCTGTTCGTCGAGGCGCGGGTCGTCGACGAGTCCGGCAAGGAGGTGGCCGACGGGGAGCAGGGAGAAATCGTCTACCGCTCGTCGCAGTTGTGCGAGGGCTACTGGGACAAGCCGGAAGAGACGGCCGAGGCCTTCCGGGACGGCTGGTTCCGCTCAGGGGACCTCGCCGTGCGGGACGCGGCCGGGTACTTCACCGTCGTCGACCGGGTGAAGGACGTCATCAACTCCGGTGGCGTACTGGTCGCTTCGCGGCAGGTCGAGGACGCGCTGTACACACATGAGGGGGTCGCGGAGGCCGCTGTCATCGGGCTGCCCGACGAACGGTGGATCGAGGCGGTCACCGCGGTCGTCGTCGCGCGCGGCGAGGTCACCGAGGCCGAACTCCTCGCCCACGCACGCGAGAAGCTCGCCCACTTCAAGGCGCCCAAGCGGGTGCTGTTCGTGGACGAGCTGCCGCGCAACGCGAGCGGGAAGATCCTCAAGCGGGAGTTGCGGGACCGGTTCGCGGAGGCGTAGGCCCCGCTGTGGCTGTGGCTGTGGCTGTGGCTGTGCTTGTGGCTGCGGCTACCGAGGTCGCAGGTCCACGATCCGCCTGATCTTGCCCACCGACCGCTCCAGCGACTCCGGTTCGACGATCTCGACCGCGACCGAGACGCCGATGCCGTCCTTCACGGCCGCGGCGATGACGCCCGCGGCCGCGTCGCGCTGCTCGGGCGTGGCACCGGCCCGGGCCTCCGCCCGTACGGTGAGCGAGTCGAGGCGGCCTTCCCGGGTGAGACGCAGCTGGAAGTGCGGTGCCACGCCCGGCGTACGCAGCACGATCTCCTCGATCTGGGTGGGGAAGAGATTGACGCCCCGCAGGATGACCATGTCGTCACTGCGGCCGGTGATCTTCTCCATCCGCCGGAAGACCCGGGCCGTACCGGGCAGCAGCCGGGTCAGGTCCCGTGTCCGGTACCGGATCACGGGCATGGCCTCCTTGGTGAGCGAGGTGAAGACCAGCTCACCCTCCGCACCGTCGGGCAGCACCTCCCCGGTGATCGGGTCGACCACCTCGGGAAAGAAGTGGTCCTCCCACACATGCAGCCCGTCCTTGGTCTCCACGCACTCCTGCGCCACACCGGGCCCGATCACCTCGGACAGCCCGTATATGTCGACGGCGTCGATCGCGAAGCGCTCCTCGATCTCCCGCCGCATCTCCTCGGTCCAGGGCTCGGCCCCGAAGATTCCGACGCGCAGGGAGGTGCCGCGCGGGTCGACGCCCTGGCGCTCGAACTCGTCGAGGAGCGTCAGCATGTACGAAGGGGTCACCATGATGATCTCGGGTTTCAGGTCCTGGATCAGCTGGACCTGGCGTGCCGTCATACCGCCGGACGCGGGGATGACCGTACAGCCGAGGCGTTCGGCGCCGTAGTGCGCGCCGAGTCCGCCGGTGAACAGGCCGTACCCGTAGGCCACATGCACCTTGTCGCCGGGTCGGCCGCCCGCCGCCCGGATCGAGCGGGCCACCATGTCCGACCACATGGAGAGGTCGTTCTCCGTGTAGCCGACGACCGTGGGGCGGCCGGTCGTGCCACTGGACGCGTGGATGCGCCGGATCCGGTCCTGGGGCACGGCGAACATCCCGTACGGATAGTTCTCCCGAAGGTCCGCCTTCACGGTGAACGGGAAGCGGGCGAGATCGTCGAGCGTGCGGCAGTCGTCGGGACGTACGCCCGCCTTGTCGAAGGACTCCCGGTAGAAGGGCACGTGCGCGTACGCATGCCGCAGCGAGGCGCGCAGCCGCTCCAGTTGCAGCGTCCGCAGCCCGTCCGGGTCGAGCCGTTCTCCCTCGTCCAGCAGGTCCCGCGCATCCGCCATGGGAACCCTCTCCCTCACCAACCGTGTCAATACGGGCGACCGATCATTCGGTAGCCCTGCTGGAGATCAGTAATCCAGCCGGCTCACGCCCAGGCAAGAGGTCGGCCCCGACTTTCTCACGGCCCGCCGGTCCCGACCCGAGAACCCTGTTGCCGTGAGACGGCCCCAGCCGTGAGGATCGAACGCATGCCGAACTTCAGCGCCCCCGACGGGACCGAACTCGCCTATCACACGCGGGGGGAGGGAGAACCGCTCGTCGTGCTGCCGGGCGGGGCGATGCGGGCCTCCGCCTATCTCGGGGACCTGGGCGGACTCGGTGCCCGGCGCCGGCTCGTGCTGCTCGACCTGCGCGGAACCGGGGACTCCGCGGAGCCGGCGGACCCGGCGACGTACCGGTGTGACCGTCTCGTCGACGACGTCGAGGCGCTGCGGGTCCATCTGGGCCTCGAGCGCATGGATGTGCTGGCGCACTCGGCGGGCGGCAACCTCGCCATGCTCTACGCGGCCCGGTACCCGGAGCGGATCGCACGGCTGGCGCTGATCACCGCCACCCCGTGGGCCGTCGGGATGGGCGTGCGGGGCGAGGACCGGCTGGCGGCGGCCCGGCTGAGGAAGGGAGAGCCCTGGTTCGAGGCGGCCTTCCCGGCCTTCGAGGCGTGGCTGGCGGAGAGCGGCGACTGGGACCCTGTCTTCGAGCCCTTCTTCTACGGGCGTTGGGACGACGCCGCCCGCGCCCACGCCGCCGGTGGCGAGGAGCAGACCAACGACGAGGCGGGGGACCGGTACGGCTCGGCGGGTGCCTACGACCCGCCCGCTACCCGGGCCGCGCTCGCCGGACTCACCGCGCCCGTCCTCGTGTACGCGGGCGAACTCGACGGCGGCCCCCGCCCCGAGCTCGCCCGGCGGGTCGCCGACGTCTTCCCGGCCGCCGAGTTCGCGGTGCAGCCGGGCGGCGGCCACTACCCGTGGCTGGACGACCCCGGGTGGTTCACCGCCCGGGTCGAGGCGTTCCTCGCCCGGTGAGCCGGGAGCGGAACCGGCTCATTGACCGCCGCCCAGCGGAGCGAGACGCGCGGCCGCCTGCGCACGCGCCGCCTCCAACACGGCGAGCAGCACCGACTTGCTGGAACCACGGTCGCGTACGTCGCACAGCAGCACCGGCGTCGACGGATCCAGATCCAGCGCCGTCCGCACCTGCTCGGCCGAGCAGTCCCGCCGGCCGTCGAAGCAGTTGACCCCCACGGCGAACGGGATGTCACGCGCCTCGAAGAAGTCGATCGACGCGAACGAGGCGTCCAGCCGACGGGTGTCCGCGAGGACGATGGCCGCGAGGGCACCGGTCGCCAGGTCGTCCCACATGAACCAGAAGCGGTCCTGGCCGGGCGTACCGAACAGGTACAGCACCAGCTCCGGCGCGATGGTGATCCGGCCGAAGTCCATGGCGACCGTCGTCGACTTCTTGCCCTCGACTCCGGACAGATCGTCGACGCCGAGGCTCACCGCGGTCATCCGCTCCTCGGTCTCCAGCGGGGGCACCTCGCTGACCGAGCCCACCATGGTCGTCTTGCCCACGCCGAATCCGCCCGCGATCAGAATCTTGAGCGCCGTCGGCATGACGGGCTCAGAGCTGACGGATACCATCCATCACCCTTTCGATGAGTTCCACGCTCGGTTGGTCCTCCTGCCCGGGCGGCGCCTGGACGATGACGAGGGAGGCGTTGAGCAGATCTCCGCAGAGGATCTTCACCACGCTCACCGGCAGGTCCAGGTGCGCGGCGATCTCGGCGACCGCCACCGCGCGATCCCGGCAGAGTTCGAGGATCTGGACCGACTCCGGCTCCAGATGGTCGTGATCGAACTCATGCGCGGACCGCGCGACAACCAGCGTGATCAATGTGAAGGTGTGCTGACTGTGGCGGGTGCGCCCGCCCGTGATGGCGTACGGCCGTAAGTGACGCCCGGCCTCCGCATCGTCGAGCCATCGGGGTTCAGGCATCCTGAATGTGTCCGGCGGAGGGGGTCTCCACGCGCGGTGCGGCACTCAGGTACTGGCCCACCTGCTTGACGAGCGTGCCCATCTCGAAGGCCATCATCCCCACGTCCACCTGCTCCGAGGCGATGGCGGCCAGCCGCGCACCCCGGCCCGCGGCGGTGACGAAGAGGAACGCCCGGTCCATCTGGATGACCGTCTGCTGCACCTCCCCGCCGTGGAAGTGGCGCGCGGCGCCCCGGGCGAGGCTGTGCATGCCCGAACCGACCGCGGACAGGTGCTCGGCGTCGTCGCGGCGCAGGTTCTTCGACTTGCCGATGAGAAGGCCGTCCCCGGACAGCACGATGGCACAGCGGATCTCCGGTATCCGGTCCACCAGTCCGTCGAGGAGCCAGTCCAGCCGGGGACCGGATTGTACCTGCTCAGTCATTACGTAACGTTTCCTCACAGTTGATGGGCACCGGGGTCCCTCGGATCCGTCTGCTGCCGGCCGTCCGCACCGGTCGGCTCGTCGGTCTCGGACATCCGGGCCCGCTTCAGCCCCTGCTGAATTGCGATCATCGCGCGGGCCGACGCGTCCGGGGAGATGACGCCCTTGTCTCCCTCACCGTCGGGTCGGCCCTGTGCCTGCTCCGCCTCCCTGCGCAGTTGCTGCGCCAGGCTGGCTCCCCTGGTCCGTTGCGGCAGGACCTGCGGGGTGGTCAGCGGGCGCGCCGCACTGCGTGCGGGCGCCTCCTCCCGGGCGGGGGCGGGACCCCCGCTTCCGGCACCGGGTTCGTGCCGGGACGGTGGCCCGGACCGCGGCTCGGTGAAACCGCTCTGCGGCTCGGTGAATCCGGCCCGCGATCCGTGGTGTCCGGCATGTGCTCCGGGGTGTGCGGGCTGCCCGGCCTGTGGTCCGAGGCCGCCCGGCTCGGTGCGGTGGCCCTGGGGCGCGGGGTGCTCCCGGGGCGGTGCCCAGGAGGCGTTGGGTCCGGGAGCCGGGGCGGGGTGGTCCGAGGCGGCCGGCAAGAGGCCCGCACCTCCGTACTCGGGGAAGCCGCTGTGGTCCGGAAGGCGCGTGTGCGTGAGCGCGTCGACGCCGCCGATCGTGACGCCCGCGTCGAGGCTGTGGCCGGCCGATCCGATGGCCGAGCCCACGAGCGGCATGCCCTCGGCGCCCACGACAGCGAAGTCGTCCGTCCCCGCGACCGCCCGGGAGGCCTCGGCCGCGACTGCCCTGTTGGCAGCGACGGCGGCCGACTTGAGCTGGTCGAGAACCGGCGAGGCCACCTCTTCGAGCAGGGCGGCCGGCAGGAGCACGATCACGAGGGTGCCGCCGTAGACGGACTCGCGCAGCTCCACCTTGATCTTGTGCCGTTCGGCCAGCCGGGCCACCACGAAGTGCCCGAGCCGCGGGTCCTCGCCCAGGGCCGTCATGTCCAGCCGCGGCGGGTGGGCGAGCAGGTCGTTCGCGTGGTCGCGCAGGTCCTGCGGCATGCCGAGGCCGTGGTCCTCGACGTGCACGGCCAGGCCCTTGGCGACCTTCGTGGCGCTGACGAACACCTGGGTGTCCGGTGGCGAGAAGCTCGTGCCGTTCTCGATCAGTTCGGCGAGCAGATGGGTGACGTCCGCGACGGCCCGGCCGGCCAGGGCGAGGCGCCGGTCCGCGGGGAGGTTCTTCACCTTGACCCTGGTGTACTGCTCCGTCTCCGCGACCGCGCCGCGCATCACGTCGGTGATCGAGACGGGAGCGGTCAGCCGGCGGCTGGGCGGGGAGCCGCTGAGAATCACCAGGTTCTCCGCGTGCCGCCGCACCCGGGTCGCGAGATGGTCGACCTTGAAGATGTCCTTGAGCAGGTCCGAGTCCTCGTGCTTGCGCTCGAGGTCGTCAAGGAGCGAGATCAGCCGGTGGATCAGGATCTGCGTACGGCGAATGAGCTGGGCGAAGACCTTCTCCGTGCCCTCGCGGCCCAGGCTCTGCCGTACGGCGGTGTCCCCGGCCACCCGGCCCAGCTGGTCGATGGCCGCGGCCAGCCGCTCCAGCTCGTCGGTCGCCTGCTCTCCGTGCGGGGCGAGCGTGGCCGGCTCGACCCGCTCGCCGTTCTGTATTCGGGCCAGAAGCTGGGGCAGCCAGCTGCCGGACAGCTGCTCGACGTGCGCCTGGAGCTCGGAGACCCGGCCGAGCGTCGAGCGCCGGGCGCGCAGGGCCAGTACCGCACCGCCGGCCAGGGCGGCCAGCGTCGCGGCCGTGCCCAGGAGCATGCCGAGCAGCAGGTCGTCGGCGTGGTCGGCGGCCAGGTCGGACAGACCGTCCGCGGAGTCCGCGCCCAGCGACTGCAGGCCGCCGACGACGGGCTCGGTGGCCGTCGGCCAGGACGAGGCCTGACCGGGCAGCCCCGTGCCCCGGCCGGTGGTCACGGACTTCTCGACCGTGCCCAGGGTGGTCCACTTGGCGCTGTCCGTGAGCTGCGTGTAGGTGGCGGCCGCACCGGCAGGGAGGTCGTGGATGTCCAGGCCCGCGCGGAACTCGCGCTGGATCGCCAGATACTGGCCGAACTGGGCGCGGGTCGTGGCGGTCATCCGACGGGACGGCAGCGCGCCGGAGATGAGCGCGTCCTCGCGCGAGAGCATCTCCGTGATGTGGGCCAGGGACACCGTCGCGTTGCCGCCCCGCGCGAGCCGGCCGTCGTCGCTGTGTACGGCCGCGGTGAGGACGCCGATACCGCGGGACACGGTGTCGGTGTACAACTCGAACGTGTCGCCCGTACTGAGGGTGCGGCCGTCGATCGCCTCGCGGCGGCCGGAAAGGGTGTCGAGAGCCTCGTCGAACAGCCTGGTCCGCCGCTGGAGCGAGGAGGTGTCCAGCGCGGAGGAGGAACTGCGCCGGAACGCGGCGACGGCGGCGTCGGTCTCGTCGCGGGCGCCGTCCAGCTCCGTACGGGCGGTCTTCGTGCGGCTCGCCTGCCAGACCGCGGTCAGCCGGCGCTCGGTCTGCAGCCGGGACAGCACGTCCTGGGCCGGCCGGGCGACGGAGGAGGCCCGATCCGCGTCGGAGTGCAGTTGGAGTTGCTCGTCGACGAGTCCGGCCGCCGTGTATCCCCAGAGTCCGGTGAGACAGACCGCGGGCACGACGAAGGGCAGGACGAACGAGAACCGGAGAGATCTGCGCGGGGCGGACCGATGACGCGTCCGCCGGTCGCGGGTGCCTGGCATCTGATTCCTCGTACGGCAGCGAAACACTGGGGCGGTCAGGGAAGGTGCAAAAAGTGCCGATCTTGCCACCGGCGAGGCGACTTGACTCTCTGTCATCGGAGTCGGCGATCGGTGGAACCGTATCAGGATCATGGCGCAGCGTCAGCACCGGCCCAGGGCAACTGCCAGCCATTCGACAGGAGTTGGCGACTTACCGTCCTGGCAGGTCACCGCGGGTGTCCGGGTCGCCGTTCGCCCCGAAACGGGTCAGAGCAGGGCAAGCAGCTTGGGTGTGTAGAGGGCACCCGCGGAGCCGATCCCGGCGACCATGTCGAAGTAGATCGCGGTGAGTTCCGGATCCGTCTGCACGGCCCGCAGCAGGGAGAGGCGCTGCTCGTGCGGCGCCAGCCGGGCGACCGCCAGCGTGGATTCGTAACCCGGGGTGAGCGCGCTGTCGCGTTCCTCGGCGAACTTCTCCAGCGCCGCGTCGAGTCGGACCGGGTCGCCGCCGAGCGGACCGTCCACGTGCCGGACGAGGGTGTCGACCTGGAGGAACGCGTCGCTGATCCCGCGCGCGGTGATGGAGTCCTTGTGGTGTCCGGAGTCGCCGACAAGCACCCAGCCGGGTCCCGTCGCCTGCCGGAAGAAGTTCTGCTGGTCACCCGTACCGCGCAGCCGCTCGGCGGGCTCCTTGCCCCGCAGCCGCTCGTGCAGGGCCGGCGCGGTGGTGCGTATCTGCTCCAGATAGGCGCCGCGCGCGTCGGTGCGGACCTCCTCGAAGCGGACCTGCGGGAAGTAGGCGAGAACGAGGGTCGCCGCGTCGTTGGTGGCCACGGCGGCCACCCAGCTCCCGGTGCGCTCGTACAGTTCCAGGGTGGCCGGCACGTCCGGCCAGTACGTGTAGTACGCGCAGGTCAGCCGTGGATCCGTCACGGTGTACGGCGCCTCGACCAGCCGGGCGACGGTGGAGCGCATGCCGTCCGCGCCGATCACCAGCCGGGCCCGCTCGGTGAAGGAGCGGCCGCCGTGTCTGCCCTCCACGCCGACGACGCGCCCGGTGCCGTCCCGCAGCAGGCCGGTGACCTGGCAGCGGTCGCGGAACTCGACGCCCGCCGCGACGGCCGCGTCGACCAGGATGGCGTCCAGGACATGGCGCCGGGGAGCGTACGAGGCACGCTGCCCCTCCACACCCCTGGCGCAGCCTTCGAGGTGGATGTCGGCCACCTCGTAGACCGCCCGGTCCAGCGGCGGGCACCCCGAGGCCCGTACGTTCTCCAGGAGCCCCCAACGGGCGAGAGCCGCGACGCCCGGCTGGTGGACGAGATGGGTGGAGAGGGTGTCGGAGCCGGCCGCCGACCGGTCCAGCAGGAGTACCCGGTACCCCGAGCGGGCGAGCAGCATGGCGGTGGACGCTCCGGCGCAGCGCGCGCCTACCACGATGGCGTCGAACATGTGGGTGCCTCACAACAGACGTCGGGGAGTGGGGTGTCGGGGCGGTTCGGCGAGGACGCCGTGGGTCAGCGGGAGCGTCCCAGTTCGGCGAGCAGGGCCCGTCGGTCGATCTTCCCGTTGGGGTTGAGCGGCAGCTGGTCGAGGACGGCGATCCGGCGGGGCAGCATGTACGGCGGCAGCCGGTCGCCCAGTGCCGAGTAGAGCCGGTCGGGGACGCAGCCGGTGCCGCTGACCGCGGCCTCCAGCTCCGGCTCGCCGTCGGAGGCCGGCACCGCGAGGACGATCGCGTCCCGGACGCCGGGCTGCTGCCGCAGCATCGCCTCGATCTCGCCGAGTTCGATCCGGTGGCCGCGGATCTTGACCTGGTGGTCGGTCCGTCCGAGATGGACCAGGTGCCCGTCCCGCATGGCGACGCGGTCTCCGGTGCGGTACCAGTGGCGGTCGGTCAGTGGTTCCTCGGTGGCGGGGTGCTGAGCGGACGTCAGGAAGCGTCCCGCGTTGTTCGCCGGGTCCAGATAGCCGGGGAACCTCAGCGGGCCGCGTACGTACAGTTCGCCGCTGTCGCTCGGCCGGTCGTCCGCGTCGAGCAGCAGCAGATCCAGGAACGGGTAGCACGTGCCGATCGGAGCCGTGCCGTTGGGCGTCTTCGGCCAGTCCGCAAGATCGTCGGGGAACCGGTACGCGGTGCACGAGATGGTGAGTTCCGTCGGCCCGTAGAGGACTTCGAGGCGGCTGTCCGGCGCGGCCGCCCGCCACTCCCGGGCCGCCGCCAGGGTCAGCGGCTCGCCGCCGAAGATGCTCCACCGCAGTGTCGGCAGGCTGCCCGGCTCGAGCGTGCCGAGGCGCGAGGCGAAGGAGATCAGCGACGGCACGGAGAACCAGTGCGTCAGCCGCAGGCTGTTGATCGTCTTCACCGGTGACAGCAGCTGGCTGCGCATCGGCACCACGAGCGTTCCCCCGCCCGCCCAGGCGACGAACAGGTCGTGCACGGAGCCGTCGAAGGTCAGCTCGAAGGACTGGGAGAGGCGGCTGCCGGGCTCGATGTCGTAGCGCGGGGCAACCTGACCGAGATAGGCGCAGATGTTGCGGTGCAGGATCGGTACGCCCTTGGGCGCGCCGGTCGAACCGGACGTGAAGATGATGTACGCGATGTCGTCAGGACCGGTCCGCGCGTCCGGCAGTTCGGGCACCGGCTCGTCCACGAGGGCCGCGAGGGCCGCCAGTTCCTCGGGGCCCGCCACGAGGACGGGCACGCCGAGGTCCGCGCCGGCCGCCGGGGCGTCGGCCAGCACCAGCTCGAGCCCCGCCGCTTCGACGATGTCGCGGGTGCGCGCGGACGGGTGCTCGGGGTTGAGCGGCACGACGGTCGCACCGGCCCGCAGCACGGCGAGATAACCGGCGTACGCGGTCACCGAACGGCTCGCCAGCAGGCCGACCCGGCGCGGCGGGGTGCCGCCGGCCGCCGCGACCAGACGGCCGGCGAGCCGCTCCGCCAGGTCACGCAGCGCACCGTAGGAGAGCCGGTCGTCGCCGATCTCCAGCGCGGTGCACTCGTCGCCGTACGCGGCCGCCGAGCGGGCGAACCAGGCGTACAGGTTCTGCGGATCGCTCATCGGGCCGCTGCCTCCAGGGACCGCGTCCACCGGCGGAGTTCGCCGACGGTGCGCAGCCGGCCGAACTCCTCCGGGTCGACGTCCTGGCTGGACCGCTTGGTCAGTTCGACGACGATCCGCAGTTTCGCCAGGGAGTCGATCCCGATCTCGGTGAGCGTGGAGCCGTCGTCGAAGCCGGTGCGGGCGTGCTCGCGCAGGACCCAGGACGCCAGATCGCCGCCGTCCTGCGCGTGCTCCTCGCCGGGCCAGTAGCGCTTGGTCTGCCAGGGGTAGTGGGGCAGCGGCACGAAGCGGCCGGAGCGCCCGAACACCTTCCCCCAGTCCACGTCCTCGCCCCTGCGGTAGCGCTCGGCGACGGCCGACAGCGGCCTGCCGCCCAGCCCCGGCGATCCGGTGAGCGCCGCCGCGATCTCCGCGTGCGTCGAACCGATGACGGCCAGCCGGTGCTCATGGTGCTGACGCCGGGTGGCCGCGCTGAAGCAGATGTCGCGCAGCGCGTACGCGGTGCCCGCGCCGTCCGGGCCCAGATGGTCGGCGTACGACCGGGCCAGCGCCTCCAGGGCCGCGGCGCTGCGCGCGGAGAGCGCGAGGACGTACGGCTTGGCCCGGCCCGGCGGCGCGGACGCGGACCAGGCGGGGTCGGCCTGCCGGATCACCACATGGGCGTTGAGGGCCGAGGAGCCCTGCCCGCAGACCCCGGCGACGGCCGGCCGGTCCAGCTCGGGGAGGTCGAGCAGTTTGCCCGGTACCACCAGCGGCAGTTCGTCCCAGGCGACCTGGGGGTTCGGGGTGTCGAGGTGGAGGCTGGCCGGGATCTGGCCGTGCTCCAGGCAGAGCACCGTCTTGATCAGTCCGGCCAGTCCGCCTGCTGCCTCCGCGTGCCCGATGTTCGTCTTGACCGAGCCGACGAGCAGCGGCCGGTCGGCGGGCCGGCCCTCGCCCAGCACCCTGCCCAGGGCGCCCAGTTCCAGCGGGTCGAGGGCGGGCGATCCGGAGCCGTGCGCCTCGACGTAGTCGACATCGGCGGGGTTCACCCCCGCGTCCTCGTACGCCCATCGCAGCACCTCGAGCTGGCCGGTCAGCGACGGATTGAGGACGGTGTCGCTGGTACGGCCGTCGTTGCCGACGGCGCTGCCCTGGATGACGGCGCGTATGCGGTCGCCGTCGGCCAGGGCGTCCGCCAGGCGCTTCAGTACGACGACGGCCACCGCGTCACTGGGGGCGTGCCCGTCGGCGTGCGCGTCGCCGAACTTGCTTCGGCCGTCGGCAGCCATGGCGTCGGCCTGCGTCATCACGAGGCCCTCGTCCGGGCGGAGCGTGATGTTCACCCCGGCGGCCAGCGCCAGGGGACTCTCTCCGGCGCGCAGGCTCTGTACGGCCTGGTGCACGGCCACCAGCGAGGAGGAGCAGGCCGTGTCCACGACGATGCTGGGTCCGCGGAAGTCGAAGAAGTGCGACAGGCGGGCCGGCAACAGCGACCGGAAGTTGTTCAGCTGGGAGGCCGTGGCCGCCTCCGGGCCCTGCCGCAGGGCGAGTTCCAGGTAGTCCGCGCGGGCATTGCCGACGAACACGCCGGTCCGGGTGCCCGCCAGCAGGTCGGGCCGCCGGCCCGCGTCCTCCAGGGCCTCCCAGGCGGTCATCAGCAACAGCCGCTGCTGCGGGTCGAGTTCCACCGCCTCGTTGGCGGACATCCCGAAGAACTCGGCATCGAAATCCGCGACTTGGCCGACATAGCCCGCTCTGCGGCTGGCGATGCCTCCCGGTCCGGGGGCGACGGAGTGCAGGGCGTCCACGTCGTAACGTTCAGGAGGGGTCTCGCTGGTGGCGTCCACGCCGTCCCGCAGCAGGGCCCACAGTTCGTCGGTCCCCGACGCGCCGGGGAGCCGGCAGGCCATGCCGATCACAGCCACCGACCGTGCGTCCACGTCCGACCTGTTCATGAGCAATCCCTTTCGATCCTTCGCCACTGTCCGTACGCGATGGCGCAGTTGACCTTGCCGCATGGCTCCCGGGCGGGGACATGTGGCCCCACGGCATTCCTGGGAGCGGCGCCTGTGGACGGCTCCCCTGCCGTCTCTCGCGCCGCGATGCCGCCAGGACCCCCGTTTCCGGGCGGGATGAGGATGGGTTACGAAGTGGTTCGAGCCCCGGACGTCGTCGTACCGGGCTCCTCGCTCAGTCGGGCTCGGTGCCCCGAGCGGCCATCACCTCTGACCGGGCCGGCGAGTGGTCGCCTCGCACGGAGTCTCGGGCCGTCGGCGGCGGCGTGGATCGTGGCGTGAAATCGCGTATGGCGCTCTGACCGAAAAGGTCCTGCCGCACCCGCCCCCGGCGGGACGCCCGCGGCTCGAACCGCACCTGACCCACTCCGCTGTGCCCTCTCTCGCAGACGTATCGCCACAACTCGGTACGCACGGGCCCCGGCAGAGGGACGTATCACTTCCGCCCCGCCATCGCGTGTCCGAACTCAGGTTCGACCATTGGATGGCGTGACGGAATGAACGCGTCAGCGTCGAAAACCAGCCCACCGCACGATTGTCGTATGCAAAATCGTTTCCGCTCGATGGCCGCTCAAGGAATGGCGGGAAGTGATCGTCGAAGGTTGAAACCTTGAAGTATGTGGACAGTCTTTGAGGTTGGGTAACTGCGAGGGGCCGGTGGGGCGGCACGGTCACGCGAGCATCAGCGGACCTTTCGAGTCAAGTCCCGGCGGGGTCAAGTGCGTTGAGTGTGAGGCACCTGATGCGGAAAATACGGGGAGGGGTGATCCACGGAAGCCGGGATTCTGATTTCATCTGATCCCATGGACCCCCTCTCATCTTCCGATCCGGCCCGGCTCGCGAGCGAGCAGCGCAGGCTGCGACTGCAGGTTCTCGGCCTCAATACCGTCGAGGCGGAGGCCACGTTCGACCGCATCGCGCGACTCGCGGCCAGCTTCACCCAGTCTCCGTTGGCCATGGTCAACTTCATCAACGACGAACGGCAGATGTTCCGCGGCATGTACGTGCCGTCCGGTTCGCCCGACGACAAGGTGAGCCCGGAGAGCGGAGGCATCGCCTTCGATCTGAGCAACCTCTCCCGGGAAGCGCCCGGCGACTACGGATTCTGCCCCCATGTGGTGGCCCAGGGTTCCCAACTGGCTCTGGACGACGTCTTCGACTACCCGCGCTTCAAGGGCAACCCGCTGGTGAACGACCTGGGCGTGCGTTCCTACCTCGGCACCCCGCTGCGGGACAACACAGGCATGATCCTCGGCACCGTGTGCGTCGCCGACATGAAGCCCCGCACCTGGGACCGCGGTCTTCGCGAGGGCATGCAGGAGCTCACCGAGACCCTGCTGTCCGACTTCAAGCTGCGTGACAGCCTGCTCGCCCAGCAGCAGGAGCTGTTCGCCGTCTTCGACGGTGCGCCGTTCCCGATCATGCTCACCGAGGGCCCCGACCATCTGCTGCGCTACGCCAATGGCAAGCAGGGCTCGGCCTTCGGCCTGGTCCCGCAGTTCAGCCCCGGGCGGCACGTCCTGCCCGGCCTCGAGGCGATAGGCGTCTTCGGCGCGATGGACGACGCCTTCCACACGGGACAGGCGGCCACGCTGGCCCGGGCGTCGATCCAGACGTACGACTCCCACACCCTCCAGGACTTCAACTTCCTGTGCACACCGGTGCGCACGTCCCCGGCCGCCCCGATCAGCGGTGTGCTCACGGTGGCCATGAACACCACCGGGCAGGACTTCGCGGGATCCGAGCAGCGGGCCTTCGCGGCCAATGTCCAGGAGCGGTTCGAGCGGCTGGGCGCGGGTGGCCTGCCGGGAGGGATGCCCGGGCAGCGCGCGGAGAGCGCCGGGTACCGCGGCTGAATGCCGCCCTCCCACACGGCTCGTCGAGGTCGCGGCCGTGGGCTCGGGTGATGCGGTCCCCGAGCCCCGACGCGTACCGACACCGGCCCGCACCCGGTCAGTACCCCCCGATGAGCCCGCCCGCGTGGCTGACCTGAGCGGTGTGTGTCACGCACCCCGTGCCGGTGAGGTGGTGCAGCAGGAACGCCGTCGGTTCGTCGACGTATCCCACCGGTCCGCCGACGCGCAGGTTCAGATTGCTCTGCAAGTAGGTGCTGGGCGCGGTGACCATCGTGCTGCCCGCGAACTCCCCGGTGACCGCCCGGTGCACATGGCCCGCCAGTACGCGTACGACCTGCGGATGCCGTCCGATCACTTCGCCGAACGCGTCGGCGTCCGCCAGGTTCATGCCGTCCAGGTACGGGATGCCGATGTCGACCGGCGGATGGTGCAGACACACGAAGGCGGGCACCTCCGGGCGCCTGGACAGGAGCTCCTCCAGCCGGTCGAGCTGCTCGTCGCCGAGCCGGCCCGAGGGAGCCCCGGGGACCGTGGAGCTCAGGACCACCACGGTGGCGTTCGGATACTCCACGGCGTACGGGAACGCACGGGCGCCGCCCGTATGAGGGCCGCCGCCGAAGGCTTCCAGCAGGGTGCCGGGATCGTCGTGGTTGCCCGGCACGAGGTGCACCGGGAGCGGGAAGCGCGCGATGACCTCGCGCAGCACCTCGTACTCCTCGGCCTCGCCCCGGTCGACCAGATCACCGGTGACGACCACGCAGGCGGGTCGCGGGTCGAGGGCCAGGACGCAGCGCAGGGCCCGGGAGAAGGCGGCGACTCGGTCCACGGCGAGCAGCCCGGTCGTCAGATGCGGATCGCTGAGATGTGCCACGGAGAAGGCCATGCCCGTACGCTCTCCGCCGCGTCGGCACGGGGCAACCGGTCCAGCCGTGGGCGAACAACGCCGACCCGCGAGCGGGGAGGGGGCGGGCCGCCGGGCCTTTGCCGTCAGCGGTCGGCCTCCGCCGCCACCGACCGTGCCCAGCGGTAGTCCGCCTTGCCGCTCGGCGAGCGTTGGATGGTGCTAGTGATGACCAGTTGCCGGGGGATCTTGTAGCCCGCCAGACGGGTGCGGCAGTGGGTCTGGATCTCCTCCAGGGACGGCCGTCCCGCGCCCTCGCGCAGCTGCACCACCGCCGCGACATGACTGCCCCACGTGGTGTCCGGCACCCCGGCCACCAGGACGTCGTACACGTCCGGATGCGACTTGAGCGCCTGCTCGACCTCCTCCGGATACACCTTCTCCCCACCCGTGTTGATGCACTGGGAGCCACGGCCGAGGACGGTGACGACGCCCGCCTCGTCGACGGTCGCCATGTCGCCGAGCAGCACCCACCGCTCGTCACCCTTGCGGAAGAACGTCTCGGCGGTCTTCTTCGGGTCGTTGTAGTAGCCGAGGGGCACATGGCCGCGCTGTGCGATGCGGCCGGGCTCGCCCACCGCGACGGGCTCGTGCGTGGCCGGATCCACCACCTGGGTACGGGAGTTGACCCGGATCCGGAAGCCGCGGTCCGGGCCCGAGTCAGGGGTCGCCGTGCCGTTGAAGCCGGATTCCGACGAGCCGAAGTTGTTCAGCAGCATCACGTTCGGCACGAGCGCCTGGAACTGGGCGCGCACGGTCTCCGACATGATCGCCCCGGACGACGACACACTGAACATGGAGGAGCAGTCGGTCCCCTTCATGGGCCCGCTCAGCGCGTCGATCAGCGGCCGCAGCATGGCGTCGCCGACCAGCGACATGCTGGTGACCCGCTCCTTCTCTATCGTCCGCAGGACTTCCTCCGGCACGAACTTGCGGTGGATGACGACCCGCTGGCCGAAGTTGAAGCCGATGAAGGCCGTCAGCGTCGAGGTGCCGTGCATCAGCGGGGGAGCGGGGAAGAAGGTGATGCCCTCCCCGCCCGCCGCCACCCGCTCGGCCAGTTCCTCAGGCGTCTTCACCGGCTCGCCCGTCGGAGCGCCCCCGCCCAGACCCGAGAAGAACAGATCCTCCTGCCGCCACATCACCCCCTTGGGCATCCCGGTCGTCCCGCCGGTGTAGATGATGAACTGGTCGTCCGCCGAGCGGGCCGGGAACCCGCGCCCTGGAGACCCGGCCGCCTCGGCGTCGGCGAACTCCACCACGGGCAGCGGACCGGCGCCGGATGTCGGGGTCCCCACCCGCACCAGGTGCCGCAGCTTCTCCGTCTGCGGCAGCGCCGCCGCCACCCGCTCGGTGAACTCCGCGTCGAAGACCAGCGCCACCAGATCCGCGTCCCGGTAGAGGTAGACCAACTCCTCCTCTACATAGCGGTAGTTGACGTTGACCGGGACGATCCGGGCCTTCAGGCAGCCGAGGACCGTCTGCAGGTACTCGACGCCGTTGTAGAGGTGGAGCCCGAGGTGCTCGCCGGGGCGAATCCCGCTGTCGATCAGATGGTGCGCGACGCGGTTGGCCGCCGCGTCCAGCTCCGCGTAGCCGAGACGGCGCTCCGCGCCCGTGCCGGGGTGGTCGAGGTACACGAGGGCCTCGCGGTCGGGGACCACGTCGACGACCGACTCGAACAGGTCGGCAAGGTTGTACTCCACCGCTCCTCCTGACCCCGGGCACGCCTGGCATCCATCGGCTCGACGGTCATCAGAGCAAAGGCCGACGCAACTGGGAAGGGCCCCGGGACAAGAAATCTGACTGTCTGTCAGAAAACTCTTGTACTGGTCCCGCACCTACTGCAACCTGTTCTCGTTCCAGAGAGCCTGTCTGACGGGAGGACGGCAATGGGTGGGACGGAACACCTCACCGTGCGGCGCGAGGGCGCCACACTGGTGCTCACGCTCAACAGGCCCGAGGCCAGGAACGCGCTCTCGCTGCCGATGCTGGTCGGCCTGTACGACGGCTGGGTCGAGGCCGACGAGGACGACGCGGTCCGCTCGGTCGTGCTCACCGGCGCGGGCGGTGCCTTCTGCGCCGGGATGGACCTCAAGGCCCTGGCCGGCCAGGGGATGGAAGGGCAGCAGTACCGGGACCGGCTCCAGGCCGACCCCGATCTGCACTGGAAGGCGATGCTGCGCCACCACCGTCCCCGCAAACCCGTGATCGCCGCCGTCGAGGGCCCCTGTGTCGCGGGCGGCACCGAGATCCTCCAGGGCACCGACATCCGGGTCGCCGGCGAGTCCGCGACCTTCGGGCTGTTCGAGGTCAGGAGGGGGCTGTTCCCGATCGGAGGCTCCACGGTCCGCCTCCAGCGCCAGATCCCGCGGACCCATGCCCTGGAGATGCTGCTGACCGGACGCCCGTACCCGGCGCGGGAGGCGGCCGGCATCGGGCTCGTCGGCCATGTCGTCCCCGACGGGACCGCCCTCGCCGCGGCCCTGGAGATCGCCGGGCGGATCAACGCCTGCGGACCGCTCGCCGTCGAGGCCGTCAAGGCCTCCGTGTACGAGACCGCGGAGATGACCGAGACCGACGGACTCGCGGCCGAGCTGAAGCGCGGCTGGCCGGTCTTCGACACCGCCGACGCCAAGGAAGGCGCCCGCGCCTTCGCCGAGAAGCGCCCGCCCGTGTACAGGCGCACCTGAGCCGACCCCCACGAGGAGTCCCCGTGCCCGAAGTCCTCAAAGCCCCCCTGGTCGTGGAGTTCCCCTTCACCCGCTCACTCGGCCCCGTCCAGAGCGCCTTCCTCACCGGTCTGCGCGAGCGCGTGCTCCTCGGCGTGAAGACCGGCGACGGGCGCACACTCGTCCCACCCGTCGAGTACGACCCCGTCACCGCCGAGGAGATCCACGACCTCGTCGAAGTCGCCCCCACCGGCACCGTCACCACCTGGGCCTGGAACCACGCCCCGCGCCGCGGCCAGCCCCTCGACACCCCCTTCGCCTGGGTCCTGGTCAGGCTCGACGGCGCCGACACGGCCCTCCTCCACGCCCTCGACGCCGCCGGCCCCGACGCCGTACACAGCGGCCTGCGCGTCCGCGTCCGCTGGGCCGCGCAACGCTCCGGAGCCATCACGGACATCGCCTGCTTCGAACCGTACGACTCCGGCGACGACGCGGCGGCCGAACCCACCGGCCACGACGGCCGGTTCGCCGACCCGGTGACCGGCATCGTCGCCCCGGCCCGTCTCGACTACGTCTACTCACCCGGCCGCGCGCAGTCCGCCCACCTCGACGCCCTCGCCGAACAGCGGACCGTCGGTGAACGCTGCCCCTCCTGCCGCAAGGTCTACGTCCCGCCCAGGGGGGCCTGCCCCACCTGCGGTGTCGCCACATCCGAAGCGGTCGAAGTGGGCCCGCGCGGCACGGTCACCACGTACTGCATCGTCAACATCAAAGCGAAGAACCTCGACATCGAAGTGCCGTACGTCTACGCGCACATCGCACTGGACGGCGCGGACCTCGCGCTGCACGGCCGCATCGGCGGCATCCCCTACGACCAGGTGCGCATGGGTCTGCGCGTCGAGCCGGTATGGACGGACGGCGGGCGTCACCCCGACCACTACCGGCCCACCGGCGAACCCGACGCGGACTACGAGACGTACAAGGAGCTGCTGTGACGCGCGAGATCGCCGTAGTCGCCTTCGGGCAGACCGACCACCGGCGCACCAGCGACGAGCTCTCCGAGGTGGAGATGCTCATCCCGGTCCTGCACGACGTCCTCGGCCAGGCCGGCCTGAAGACCGGCGACATCGGCTTCACCTGCTCGGGCTCCACGGACTACCTCGCGGGCCGCGCCTTCTCCTTCACCATGGCGCTCGACGGGGTGGGCGCCTGGCCGCCGATCTCCGAGTCACATGTGGAGATGGACGGGGCGTGGGCGCTGTACGAGGCGTGGACGAAGCTGCTGACCGGCGACGCCGACACCGCGCTCGTGTACGCGTACGGGAAGTCGTCACCCGGCTCTGTACGCGACGTCCTGACCCGGCAGCTCGACCCGTACTACGTGGCGCCGCTGTGGCCGGACTCCGTGGCCCTGGCCGCCCTTCAGGCGCAGGCGCTCATCGACGCGGGGCACGCCGACGAGCCCGCACTGGCCGGTGTCGCGGCCCGCAGCCGTGCGTCGGCCGCCACCAACTCCCATGCGCAGCTGAGCGGTTCGGTGCCGCAGGGGGACTATGTCGTACGTCCCCTGCGTACCGGCGACTGCCCGCCCGTCGGCGACGGAGCCGCCGCCGTCGTCCTCGCGGCGGGGGATCGGGCGCGCCGGCTGTGCGCGCGGCCCGCCTGGATCCGGGGCATCGACCACCGTATCGAGGCACACGCCCTCGGTGTCCGTGACCTGACCGACTCGCCCTCCACCCGCCTGGCCGCCGAGAAGGCGGGCGTCTTCGAACGCCCCGTCGACACCGCCGAGCTGTACGCGCCCTTCACCTCCCAGGAGGTGGTCCTGCGCAGGGCGCTGCGGCTCGACGACCGCGTGACCGTCAACCCGTCCGGGGGCGCACTGGCCGCCAACCCGATCATGGCGGCCGGACTGATCCGCATCGGCGAGGCCGCCGCCCGCATCCACCGCGGCGAGTCCGACCGCGCGCTCGCCCACGCGACCTCGGGTCCCTGCCTGCAACAGAACCTGGTCGCCCTACTCGAAGGAGACCCGCGATGAGCAAGGAGCCCGTGGCCGTCGTGGGCATCGGCCAGACCAGGCACGTGGCCGCCCGGCGGGACGTCTCGATCGCGGGCCTTGTCCGAGAGGCGGCCCAACGGGCCCTTTTGGACGCCGAGTTGACATGGGCCGACATCGACGCCGTGGTCATCGGCAAGGCGCCCGACTTCTTCGAGGGCGTCATGATGCCCGAGCTGTACCTCGCCGACGCGCTCGGCGCGGTGGGCAAGCCCATGCTGCGGGTGCACACGGCCGGCTCGGTCGGCGGCTCCACCGCCCTCGTCGCCACGAACCTGATCGCGGGCCGCGTCCACGGCACCGTCCTGACCCTGGCCTACGAGAAGCAGTCCGAGTCCAACGCCATGTGGGGCCTGTCCCTGCCGATCCCCTTCCAGCAGCCCCTGCTCGCCGGGGCGGGCGGCTTCTTCGCACCGCACGTACGCGCGTACATGCGGCGCAGCGGCGCCCCCGACACCGTGGGCTCCCTGGTCGCGTACAAGGACCGCCGCAACGCACTGAAGAATCCGTACGCGCACCTCCATGAACACGACATCACCCTGGAGAAGGTCCAGGCGTCCCCGATGCTGTGGGACCCGATCCGCTACTCGGAGACCTGCCCGTCCTCCGACGGCGCCTGCGCGATGATCCTCACCGACCGTGCGGGCGCGGCCCGTTCGCCGCGGCCGCCCGCGTGGCTGCACGGCGGCGCGATGCGCAGCGAGCCGACCCTCTTCGCCGGCAAGGACGCGGTCTCACCGCAGGCCGGCAAGGACTGCGCGGCCGACGTCTACCGGCAGGCGGGGATCACGGACCCGCGCCGGGAGATCGACGCCGTGGAGATGTACGTGCCGTTCTCCTGGTACGAGCCCATGTGGCTGGAGAACCTCGGCTTCGCCGACGAGGGCGAGGGCTGGAAGCTCACCGAGTCCGGGGTGACGGAACTCGACGGGGACCTGCCCGTCAACATGTCGGGCGGGGTCCTCTCCACCAATCCGATCGGCGCCTCCGGCATGATCCGCTTCGCGGAAGCAGCGCTTCAGGTGCGCGGCCAGGCCGGAGAACACCAGGTGGAAGGGGCTCGCAGGGTGCTCGGGCACGCGTACGGCGGCGGGTCGCAGTTCTTCTCGATGTGGCTGGTCGGGGCGGAGCCCCCGGTCTTGTGAGGCCCTCCCCCTCACGTGGCCTGTCCGCCGCCGTGACCGATCGCTAGGCTGGCGGCGGACGACGAACCGGGAGGAGTACGGACGTGGCCGAGAGCACCATCAAGGAGCATCCACTCGCGGGCTGGGACAAGCCGGAACTGGACCTCAGCAAGGCCGAGTGGCAATCCAGCAGCCGAGGACGGGGAGACGTCCAGATCGCCTTTGTCGAGGGGTTCATCGCCATGCGCAACAGCGGCCGCCCCGAGAGCCCCTCTCTGATCTTCACACCCGCGGAATGGGGCGCGTTCGTCTCGGGGGCCCGCGAAGGGGAGTTCGACCTGACGTGAGCGGAGGCCGGGCGGGCCGACGTCAGGCGCGTCGGTCCGCCGGCCCGCGCGCGTCGCCCTCGACCCCGCCCCGACCATCCGGCACGACGACCATGAGAGACCCGCGGACGATCTCGGCGGGCTCACCGCCCGGGGGCGGCCGAACCCCCGCTCGGCCCCCGGCCGGGGGCAGGATCCTGCCGATCACAGCAGGATTCTCCTGGCGCCCGGCTTCGACGACCCACGGCGATCGCCGAACTGTTCGCCCCGCATGGGAACTTGTCCGACGCCGGGAATCCGGACCGGCTCGGCGCGCTGTTCACCACCGATGCGATGCGATGCGGTCTGCGGCATCACCGGCTCGGGCAGCCGGCCCTGCGGCTTCGGGCAGCCGGCCCTGGAGCGCATCACCGCCGGCCGGGACGCGTCGCGCGCGCTCGGCCCGGCGACCCGGTCGCCCACCACCTCACGAACGTCGTGCCCACCGCGTCGGGCCGATGGCAGGTGCGTGCTCTGTCCAGGGCATCGGCAGCGACGCGGACGGCACCACCGGCGGCGCGACGGACGAGAAATCCGCCGTGCTCGGCGATCACGGCGGGCGGATCAGCCGCCGCAAGGTCATCTCCCGCAGGGCGCCGCCGGGCCGCCGGTGAGGGGCCCGACCTGCGAGGGGACCGGGGCCCGCCACGGCCTCCGGCGGCGGCCGCCCCCAGAGCCCGGTTCGCCGCCGGGCACGTACCATTGCGACATGTCCTTCCTCCGCCGCCGCAGCGCCACTCCCGCCGGTCCTGACTTCGACGTACTGGCCATGGACCCGGGCGACTGGCCGGGCAATCTCGGCGCGGGCCTGCTGCCCGCCCCCGACGGCAGCTGCCAGGGCGTCTTCCTGCGCTACGACCTGTTCGGCGGCCGCGGCCCCGCGATGATCATCGGCAATCTGCCGGAGGGCTCCCCGGCCCGCGACGTCGCCGAGTCGGAGGTCCCCTTCGAGGTGGCCCAGCTGCTGATCGCGCTGGAGAACGAGGAGGAGGTGACCGTCGTCGGGACCGAGGACATGCCGGTGATGCAGGGGGACAACCTCCTGATCGTCCGCCGCCTCAAGCTCTCCGAGGGCCGGATCTCCTGTGTGCAGTTCGACCGCAGCGACAAGGTCCTGGTGACCATCGCCGCCTGGGACCGCCCGATCACGGACGACCTGTACGCACTGCTGAAGCCCCTGCCCGCGGAGCTCTTCCAGCAGGGCTGAGCAGGCTCAGCACACGCGCGGGTGCCGGGGCCCGCAGGGCGGCCCCGGCACCCGAGTCCCTCCTACGACCTCGACGAAACGACCTGCACATCGGCCGCCCGCACGAACGCCACCCGGTGGCCGAACTGGATCTCGTAGTAGCGGTCCGTGCCGGTCACGACCTTGTGCGAGGGCGTGTCGAAGGTGACCGCGTAGTAGTACTCGCCCGGCACCTCGTCCCCGATCGCGTACTTCTGGCCCTCGAGCAGTTTGTACGGCAGCGGTGAGACCGACTGCGCGGGCACACCGGCCGGATAGGCCTCCTTCTCCGGGTAGGCGCGGCCGTACACGGGGATGTCCGTGAGTCCCGCCCTTGGCGTGACCACGAGCCCCGACGCGTTCACCGCCGTCGGCTGCTTCTTCGGGTTCTTGAACCAGGCCTTCTGGCCCAGGTACCAGATCGCCGTCCAGTCCCCCGCACGGTCGGCGACCGCGTACCGCTGCCCGGTGGAGACCCGCGAACCCACGTCGTTCACATCGATCGTCGAATCGTCGCCCTTGGGCCGCAGACCGATGTCCTTGATCAGGGGCGCGGTCTCGTCGGGGCCGCTGTACAGACGTACCTCGCTGGAGCCGTGGGACGCGCAGGGCAGGCCCGCGGTGACGCAGCCGGTGTAGACCGGCTGGTTGGCGGTGAAGTCCGGCAGGACCGTCACCAGCCCGCCGCCCCGGCCCGCCGTGGCGTGGAAGGGCCTGCCGAGCAGCCGGAAGTAGTGCCGCCAGTCCCAGTACGGGCCAGGGTCCGTGTGCATGCCCGGAATCGTCGCGGTGGTCGGGCCCGGCACGTTGTCGTGACCGAGGACGTGCTGCCGGTCCAGCGGAATGCCGTACTTCCTGGCCAGGTACTTCACCAGCCGCGCCGACGACCGGTACATCGCCTCCGTGTACCAGGCGTCCGGCGAGGCGAGGAAGCCCTCGTGCTCCAGACCGATCGACTTGGCGTTGATGTACCAGTTGCCCGCGTGCCAGGCCACGTCCTTCGCCTTCACATGCTGGGCGACGTGCCCGTCCGTGGAGCGCAGCGTGTAGTTCCACGACACATAGGTGGGGTCCTGGACGAGGTTGATGACACCGTCCCAGCGGCCTTCCGTGTCGTGGATGACGAGGTACCTGATGCTCTGCGAGGCCGGCCGGTCGCCCAGGTCGTGATTGCCGTAGTCGTTGTCGCCGAACTCTTCGTACGGTGCCGGAATCCACTCGCAGGCCAGGGACTTGGGGCATTCCGTGCCATCGGCGGAGACGGAACGCAGCCCGGCGCGCCCGAGCTGCGCGGTGTCGGGAGCCGACCCGGGCTCGGCGGCCAGCGTCACGCTCTGACCGGCGTCCGTGGTGCGCCGCGCACCCTCGCGGATCACGTCGTACACATCACGGGCGTACGCGGCCGCCGTGGCGGTGTCGTCCGCGCCCGAGAACACGGCCACCGCCCCGTACCAGTCGGCCGCGTCACCGCTGAGGGGCTCGCCGAGCTTCTTCTGCGCGGCGGCGAGCAGGGCGGCACCCCCCTCGATGTTGGCGGCGGCGTCCGTACGCAGCCGCTCGGCCGGGATCCCGGTCAGCTCGGCTGCCTTCGGCAACGTCTTGAGGCGGGCGGGGAGCTGGGAGTTCTCCGGCACCTCGGTGGTGGGCAGCAGGGCCGTACGCGCCTCGTCACCGCGGGCGTCCTCCGTGCCCGCGCTGTGGTGCGGGGCCCCGGCGATCGCGCTGCGGGCGTCCGTGAGATGCATCGGGCCGTAGCCGCCCGAGACGCTCGGCGCGCCGGCGTGCGTGTCCCAGCGGGACTGGAGGTAGGAGACACCGAGCAGCACGCTCTGCGGTACCTGGTGGTCGGCGGACGCCGTGGCGAACGCCCGCTGGAGCTCGGCGGAGGAGTCCGGGGCGGCGCCCGGGGACGGAGCCGCGCCGAGCAGCGGCAGCAGCAGCGCCGCCGAGGCGACGGCACCCGCCGCTCCGCGCGCGCGTCTGTGACCGACGGTGGACCGGGGGTCGGTGGCGGATCCTCGCAATGCAGCCTCCTGGGCAGATCGAGCGCGGTGGGGCGTGCGGGGGCCGAACGTGCGTCAGTGGTACCGGCTCACCGACGATCCGTCAATCATCTACAGGGGAAGGCGATTTCCCATGTCAGCCGAGGCGCGAGCGAGTTTCGAGGCGGTGGTGACCCGGCCTGCGGGGCGTCAGTGGAGTGGACCAATAACTCGTCCGGCGGACATTGCGTCCGACCCCGGACACGACGAAGGTCTGCCGGGGTGCGCCGCTTTTTCCCAAGGGGCACCGCGGGCCGTCATCCCCGTCAGCGAGTGCCGACTGCCGCTCGAACGGCCCGCCGGGCCATCTGACAGTCGTCGTGCAGCCGCCGCAGCAGCAGCCGCTGTTCCTCGCCGGACGGCGCAGCAGCCGGGTGGGCCTGGCCCGGTGCCGCCGGGGTCACGTCGTGCATCGAACGCTGCACGGCCGTCTCGTAGGTACGGATCTCTCGGGTCAGTACGAGCATCAGGTTCACCAGGAAGGCGTCGCGTGCCGCGGGCCCCGCGGACTGTGCGAGCTGACTGATCTGGCGCCGCGCCACCGGGGCGTCACCGAGGACCGCCCACAGCGTCGCCAGGTCGTACCCCGGCAGATACCAGCCCGCGTGCTCCCAGTCCACCAGCACTGGACCGGCCGGTGAGAGGAGGATGTTCGACAGGAGAGCGTCACCGTGGCAGAACTGGCCCATGCCCTGCCGGCCCGCCGAGTGGGCGATGCCGTGCATCAGCTTCTGCAGATCCCCCATGTCCCGGTCCGTGAGAAGACCCAGCTCATGGAAGCGGGAGATCCGCTCCGCGTAGTTCAGCGGGGCGTCGAACGTCCCCGCCGGCGGCCGCCACGCGTTCACCCGGCAGAGCGCGCCCAGGGCCGCCCGGATGTCGGCGCGGGGCGGGGCCTCCGCCGGATGCCGCTGGAGCGCGGCCACCCGGCCCGGCATCCGCTCGATCACCAGCGTGCAGTTGTCCGGGTCCGCCGCGATCAGCCGGGGCACCCGCACGGGCGGGCGGTGCCGGACGAACGAGCGGTATGCAGCTATTTCGTGCCGGATCCGCTCCGCCCAGATGGGGGAGTGGTCAAGTAAACACTTGGCGACGGCCGTGCTGCGCCCCGTCGTGCCGACGAGGAGTACGGAGCGCCCGCTGCGGCGCAGTACCTGCACCGGAGTGAACTCCGGACAGATCCGGTGCACCGACGCGATCGCCGTGCGCAGCTGGGCGCCCTGGGGGCCGGACAAGTCGATTCTCCCGCTGAGCGGTTGGGTGCCGAGCCCCGGAACGCGCCGCGACCGACCGGCACCGAGCAGGGGCGCCGCGGGTCGCGCGGGGTCGAGGTAGGGGCCGCTGCTGCCCGGCTGGCGGGGGTGGAGCGACCGGGGCGGTGCGGACACGGAGGACGATGCTGTGTACATGGGCGAGACAGATCCCTTCGTGTGCCTGCAAGTTGCCGCGCTGCCCGCCCCGGTTGCCGTGAGTCACCCTGGGGAGTGTCCCGGCGGCCACCGGGTCGGGGTGGCGCGTTCCTACCTGACACCTGAGGTCCACTGGCACACCATCTGGCGCACCCTGGCGAACCCTGGCGAATAGTCGCCCAGCATCTGACAGAGGGTTACTGTCAACTCAGCCGAGAACCTGGGGGCTTGACGTGAGCGGACAACCCAACACTCGTCTCTCGGACCTGTTCGGCCTGGCCGGCTGGTCCAAGGGCGAACTCGCGAGGCTGGTCAACCGGCAGGCGGCGGCCATGGGCCACCCCCAGCTGGCGACCGACACCTCTCGGGTGCGGCGGTGGATCGACACGGGAGAGATTCCGCGCGATCCGGTGCCGCGAGTGCTGGCGGCCCTGTTCACCGAGCGTCTCGGCCGTGTCGTGACCATCGAGGACCTCGGTCTGGCCCGGCACGGGCGTATGGGGAGACGGCAGAGCGACGGGAGTGTGGAACATCCCGACGGGATGCCGTGGGCGCCCGACCGTACGGCTGCGGTCCTCACCGAATTCACGGGAATGGACCTCATGCTCAACCGACGCGGCTTGGTGGGCGCGGGCGTCGCGCTCACCACAGGATCCGCACTCAGCAGCGCCATGCACGACTGGTTGCACACCGATCCGACCCTCGCGGCGGACGCTCCCGAACTCGACGATCCCCTGCACGCCGACCCTGCTGGGTTCGACCGCTACGAGGCTGCCCCCATCGGGTCGCAGGAGATCGAGGAACTGGAGCGTTCGGTCGAGGTGTTCCGGGCCTGGGACGCGGCCCGCGGTGGCGGGCTGCAGCGCAAGGCTGTGGTGGGACAGCTCAACGAAGTGGGAGGCATGCTCTCCTACCGGCACCCGGACCATCTTCAGCGGCGCCTGTGGGGCGTCGCCGCCAACCTGGCCGTTCTCGCGGGTTGGATGTCGCACGACGTCGGCCTGGAGCCCACGGCCCAGAAGTACTTCGTCATCGCCGCCCACGCGGCCCGTGAGGGAGGCGACCGGCCCCGTGCCGGGGAGGCGCTCTCCCGTGCCGCCCGTCAGATGGTGCACCTCGGCCGGCCCGGTGAGGCACTCGACCTGATGAAGCTCGCCAAGTCCGGCTCGGGTGACGAGGTACTGCCCCGCACCCAGGCCATGCTCTACACCATCGAGGCCTGGGCACAGGCGGCCATGGGCAAGGGGCAGGCCATGCGGCGCACCCTCGGCGAGGCGGAGGACCTGTTCGTCTCCGACCGGGGCGACGTGCCGCCGCCGAGCTGGATGCAGATGTTCGACGAGGCGGATCTGCACGGGATGCAGGCCCTGGCCTATCGCACCCTCGCCGAGCACGAGCCGGGAGCGGCGATCATGGCGCAGCGCCACGCCAAGGAGGCGCTGCACCTGAGGGAGTCGGGCCGGGACCGGTCGAAGATCTTCGACCACATCTCCCTCGCGTCCGCCTGCTTCATCGCCGACGATCCGGAACAGGCGGACCGGTACGCACGGCTGGCCCTGACGTCGATGGGGTCGAACTCCTCCCAGCGCACCTGGGACCGGCTGCGCGAGATGTACCGGCTCACCGCGGAGTACTCCAGCTACCCGAAGATCCAGGATCTGCGTGAGGAGATCAAACTCTCCCTCCCCAAGAACTCGTCGAAGTTCAGGGGCGGCAGCGCACGGGCGTGAGGGGCCCGCCGTCGACGTCCACCGTCACCGTCCACACCGTCCACCGTCGCGGTCCATCAGGGGTGGTCGCCGGGTTCGAGGCGTAGCGATGTGCCTCTGACCGGCAGGGTTTCCGGGTCCGTCAGGAGACGACCCTGGCGACGAGCACGCAGGCGTCGTCCTCGCGCTCCGTCTCGCCGAACTCTTCCACCACCGTCCGTACGCAGTGCTGGGCCGTGCGGACCCCGTCGAAGCGCGGGGCCAGGTCGAGCAGCCTTTGGACGGCCGCCGTTCCTCCCCCACTCTCGGCTTCGCTCGAGCGGGGGTCCGCCCATCGCCGCGGGACCAGCCCGTCGGTGTGCAGGAGCAGCAGGTCGCCCGCTTGGAGGGTCTCCTCGGCCTGCCCGTAGGCGGCACCCGAGGTCGCTCCGAGCAGCACGCCGTCCGGTGCTGCCAGCAGGCGCCCCGTCCCGTTGCGGAACAGCAGCGGGGCGGGGTGGCCTGCCTGTGCCCAGGTGAGTACGCGCGTCTCGGGTTGATAGCGGCAGCAGACGGCGCTGCCCAGGGCGGGCTGGACGGAGGCGTCGAGCAGTCCGTTGAGCCATTGCATGAGCTGACCCGGCTGGGTACCCGCCATGGCCAGGCCGCGCAGGGTGCCGAGCAGCATCGCCATGCCCGAGGTCACGGCGACCCCGTGCCCGGTGAGGTCGCCGACGCTCAACAGCATCTGGGTGTCGGGCAGTTCGAGCGCGTCGTACCAGTTGCCGCCGATCAGCGCGCTCGACGACGAGGGGAGATAGTGGGCGGCCAGGTCCAGCGTTTCGGGGCCCTGGTGCGGGAGCCGCAGGGAGGCGCGCCATGGCGGCAGTACGGACTCCTGTAGCTCGACGGCGAGCCGGTGCTCGGTCTGCGCGAGGTGCCGTTGGTGTTGCAGCGAGTCATGGGTCTCGCTCACCGTCCGCTGGCTGCGGTGCAGTTCGCTGACGTCCCGCAGCACGGCCCACATCGAGGCGGTGCTGCCGTGGGCGTCGAGGACGGGCTCGCCCATCATGTGCACGGTGCGCACGCCGCCGTCGGGGCGCACGATGCGGAACTCCCCGTCTATCGGCTTCGCGTCGATCAGGCAGTCGGTGACCATCGCCGTCAGCCTCGGCCGGTCCTCGTCGTGCACGAAGGACGGCAGTTCGTCGAGGGTGAGCGGGGGAGCGGCCGGATCACGGCCGAGGATCTGATACAGCTCGCCGGACCATGTCGCCTCGTCCGTCAGCAGGTTCCACTCGGCGGAGCCGACGCGGCTGAGCAGGGAGCCGCTCCGGGGGGCGGTGGGCACGGCTCGCTCGGCGGGGCCGGCGGTGGAGGGGGCGGCCGGCGCGGGCTGTGGTCCGTCCCGCAACTGCGCCAAGTGCGCGTCCAGATCGTTGAGTTGATGTACCGCCAGATCGCACAGTGCGCGCTGCCAGCGGCCTTGCGGGTCCGTGCCGTCCGCGGGCGCGTCACGTCGTACGGCGTCCACGTCGCCGCGCAGTCGCCGCGTCTGCGAGATGAGCGCGTCGACCGTGCCGCGCGGGGGCGGCTGGGCGGCGGGGCGATCCGCAGAGAGATGGGACGGCATGACGCGCTCCGAGGGGGGACGGTACGACCAAGGCTGGCGGAAGGACCGTTACGACTCTTGCACAGCCTGCGACGCCCTGTAAGGGATTCGGCAACACACGATACGGTGGTGCTTCTGGCATATGCCTACGTCCTCCCGTGGTGGGTTCATGGGATCAATGCCGGATCAGTGGCGCAGGGGTTCGTAGGGGTCAAGTCGTAGGTGACGTACGTGACTTGAGGGGTCGCCGAGGTGTGCCGCCCCGTTGCTCACGCGTGTGTTCGATGGTCAGGCGTGCGACGGCTTGAGCGTCAGCGGCTGATCGGGTTCTGGCCGTACAGATCCGGACGCGGGGCGAGTTCGACGGTCATCCGGTCGCCGGTGTCCTGTGCCCGCACCCCCGCCTCGGCGACGACGGAGGCCGCGTAGCCGTCCCAGGCGCTCGGCCCGGTGACCTGGCCCCGGCGGGTGGCGTCCACCCACTCCCGCACCTCGCGGTCGTACGCGTCCGCGAACCGTACGAGGTAGTCCTGGGCCACTTCCTGGTACGCGCCGCCCGCGCTGGTCACCACCATCGTGTGCGCGTCCCCGATCCGCACGCTCCCGGCCTCGCAGACCGCCTCGCAGCGCACCTGGTAGCCGAAGCCGGAGTTGACGAGGATCTCCACGTCCACCAGGGCGCCTCCGGCGGTCTCGAACAGCACGAACTGCGGATCCAGCAGACCTTCCGGGGCATGCGCGGACGGCCGCGGACGCAGCACGGTGACCGCGGTGAGTTCCTGGCCCAGCAGCCAGCGCGCCGCGTCGATCTCGTGCGACACGGAGCTGTTGATCAGCATGGCGGAGGTGAAGCCGGGCGGGGACGACACATTGCGGTGCGTGCAGTGCAGCATCAGCGGGCGGCCCAGCCTTCCGCTGTCCAGCAGCGACTTGAGCCCCATGTACTCGGCGTCGTACCGGCGCATGAACCCGACCTGGGCGAGCCGCCGCCCGAGCCGTGCCTCCGCCTCCACGATCCGTAGCGCGCCCGCCGAGTCCGGCACCATCGGCTTCTCGCAGAGCACCGGGAGCCCGCGTGCGAAGGCCGCGAGCAGCGCCTCCTCGTGCGCGGGTCCGGGTGAGGCGATCAGCACCGCCTCGACGCCCGGCGCGTCGAGAGCGGCCGCCACCTCGGTGTGCACCAAGACGCCGTCGAGGCCGGCCACGGCCTCCTCGGCCCGCTCCTTCGCCGGATCTGCCACGGCCGCGACCCTGGCCCCGCTCACCACGCTGTCGAGACGACGTATATGGTCGGCCCCCATGTGCCCCGCACCCAGTACCGCAACGCCGAGAAGCTGACTCACGTCCCGAACCTCCTTGTCCGTCACCTCTGTCGGCGTAGCGTAGGACGCCGGGCGGGGCGGCGGAGCAGCGGTCCCGGGCCGTCAGTAGCGCAGCACCCCGGCGATGCCCCGGGCCTCCCCGAGGGAGCCGTCGGGGACGAAGCGCACCTCGGCACCCGTCTCCAGGCACTGTTCGACGATCTCGTCCACGATGTCCTCCCGGGCGTCGAGGTCATCGCTCGCGGCCGGTACCAGATGGTCGCCGCCGTTGTCGCGGACCGTCACGCGGTAGTTCTCCTCGACGGCCAGCAGCCGGATGCGGCCGTCCCCGGCGTTCTGCCAGACCTCGTCGACGCCCGCCGCGAAATCTTTGCGGCCACGGGCCGTTTCGAGGTCCCTGATCACCGTGTCGACGTTCTTCCGGTCCTCGGCGTCGATCAGCGGCCGGACCGCCGCCCACACCGCGTCGGGGCCCGCGTGGGCGAGGCCGCCGTGCGGGACGTGGGCGGCATCCTTGGTGACCGAGCCGATCTCGTCGAGCAGCGAGAGCGCCGCCTGCTCGCCGGTGACGTACAGCGGGCGAGGGTGTGCGCGCAGGACGGCACTCATCGCGATGTCGGCGTCGCGCAGGAAGTGCCGGGTGCGCTCATCGCGGAAGGTGCTGGGCAGGTCGCCGACGCGCTCCTTGCGCTCGGCGTTCGGGGCCTCCAGGCTCCGGGCCATGGGAAAGCCCCCGGTGCGTTCCTTGGCGACACGGCCCGCGCCGCCGTTCCACAGCGTCACCCGGTCGGCGGAGACCGACAGCACCCAGAACGGCCGCTCGGCGGCCTGCGCGGCCACGAGATTGCGGGTCAGGAAGGTGTCCGACAGCACCACGCGCTCCGGCACGGAACGCGCCAGCGACCACACCTGGTGTTCACCGGGGGCCGCGAAGATGGCCAGACCGTCCTCGGCGTGCGCGAGATCGACCTCCGCGAGCGCCAGATCGAGCTGCGCGGACACATCGGTGCGCCGCTCGCGGGTGATCGCGGGATCGGCCTCCAGCTGCTTCTTGGCGTCGGCGAGCATATTGCGCAGCCGCACCGGGTCCTGCGCGTTGTCGGGCTCGCGGCGATGCGTCGGCGTCAGCACGGACACGGCGGGATAGGGCCGCGGGCGGCGCAGCTCGGCGAGGGATGAGGGACTGAGGGCATGCTCCATACCAGCACGATAGGACCGATTCGCTTATCGGGCATTCGGGGTAATTGTTTACTTCTTGACTTGTCGTGTCCGGCCTTGGCCCGTGGCATCCGGCCTCGACTCCTGGCACCCGGCCTCGGCCTGTGGCGTCCGGCGGCTCGGCCGCCCGGGTTCCGCCGTTCGGGTTCCGCCCTCCCGCTCAGAACGAATCCGGGTCCGCCGCCGTCCAGTCCGCTTCCCACGACGGGGGTGGCTGGGCGAGCAGTACGCCCGGCGGCAGCCACTCGTACAACTCGGCGTACGACAGGACCGTCGTCGAGTCCGTGCGCCGCAGCAGCATCCCGGGCGCGAGGCCGGCCGGGTCACGTACGCCCATCGCGGCCATGATCCGGGCCGCGCTCCGCACCGTGGCCCGCTGGAAGCGGTGGACGCGCTCGGACTTGTCGGCCACGTCGAGTGCGCGGACCCGGCGTGGATCCTGGGTCGTGACCCCGACCGGACAGGTGTTGGTGTGGCAGCGCCGGGCCTGGACGCAGCCGACCGCGAACATCATGGCGCGGGCCGCGTTCGTGTAGTCCGCGCCCTGGAGCAGCCGCTTGACGATGTCCGCACCGGTGGCGACCTTGCCGCTCGCCCCGATCCGGACGCGGTCCCGCAGCCCGGTGCCGGCCAGCGCGTTGTGCACGGTGACCAGGCCCTCGGTGAGGGGGGTGCCCAGCCGGCCGGCGAACTCCGGCGGCGCGGCCCCGGTGCCGCCCTCCGCGCCGTCGACCACGACGAAGTCGGGAGTGATCCCCTCCGCCAGCATGGCCTTGCACACCGCGAGGAACTGCCGGCGCGAGCCCACGCACAGCTTGACGCCGGTCGGCTTGCCGTGTGCCAACTCCCTTATGCGGGCGAGGAAGAGCACGAGTTCGCGCGGCGTCGAGAACATCCGGTGACACGGCGGCGAGACCACGGTCTCGCCCACCGGCACAGCACGCGCCCGCGCGATCTCCGCGCTCACCTTGACGCCGGGCAGCACCGCCCCGGTGCCGGGCTTCGCCCCCTGCGAGAGCTTCAGCGACACGCACTTGACCTCCGGCAGCGCCACCTTGTCCGCGAACTCCCGCTCGTCGAAGCCGCCGTCGGAGGTCCGGCAGCCGAAGTACCCCGTGCCGATCTCCCAGATGAGATCGCCCCCGCCGCGCAGGTGGTACTCCGACAGACCGCCCTCTCCGGTGTCGGTCGCGAAACCACCCAGCGCCGCCCCCTTGTTGAGCGCCAGGATCGCGTTCGCCGACAGCGACCCGAAGCTCATCGCGGAGACGTTCAGCAGCGCCATGTCGTACGGCTGGGTGCAGTCCGGGCCGCCGACGCGCACCACCGGGGGATCCTCGGGCGGTTCCACCGGGCGCAGGGACGGCATCAGGAACTCGTACCCGGCGGCGTACACATCCCGTTCCGTGCCGAACGGTTCCTCGGTGGCGACGCCCTCGGCCCGCTCGTGGACGATGCTGCGCACGGCGCGGCCGTACGGACGCCCTTCGTGGTGCCCTTCGGCGAAGTACCGCCGCGGCTCGGGCCGCGGCGGCTCCGTCAAGAACCGCAGATGTCCGAGCAGCGGGTAGTTCCGCAGCAGCGAGTGGCGGGTCTGCACCAGGTCCCACACCCCGAGCGCGGTGAGCGGCAGCAGCAGACCCGCGGCGATCCACCACCACGACGAGACGGCGCACGACAGGACCAGCGCCCCGGCCGCGCCGAGGGCGACGAACAGCAGCAACAGGAACCGGCGCACACCACGAGTGAAACCCATCGGCACGGCGGCGGCGAACGTTCGCCGTGCCTCAGGGGTGAACGCGAACGGGTCCATCGAGATCACGCCCGGCTGCAGCAGCGGGCCGGCTGAGGGGCGGCGGTCAGCGGTCCGCTTCCGGGCCGCAGGAGCTGCCGTTGGCCGGCAGGGAGCCGTACAGCAGGAACGCGTCGATCTTCTGGCTCGCGCAGCGAGAGGACCCGTACCCGGTGTGGCCCTCGCCCTTGTTGTCGAGGACGACCGCAGAGTCGCCGAGGCGCTTGGCGGTCTCCAGGGTCCAGCGGTACGGGGTCGCCGGGTCGCCGCGCGTGCCGACGAGCAGCATCTTCGGGGTGTCGACGGCACGCACCTCGTCCCGGATGAAGTCCGTGCCCTTGGGGCGGCCGTAGCAGATCAGCACCTCGGTGAGCCGGTACCGGCCGAAGACGGGCGACGCCTCCTCGTAGGCCGCGCGCAGCTTGTCCATGTCCCGGGTGACCTGTTCGGCGGTGGGCCGGTCGGGGGTGTCCGCGCAGGTGATGGCCATCAGCGCGGCCGACGGGTTGTCGACGGGCACGTCCGCCGGGGCGACCAGCCCGCCGCTCGGCCCGGGGCTCGGCCGGCCGGACGGCCGGTCGCCCGTCCGGGGCAGATCCGGCATGGCCATGCCGCCGCTCGCGAGACGCAGGACCCCGCTCGCGTCGCCGTTCTGCACGAGATTGGCCAGTGCCCCTTCCAGGGTGGGCCACATTTGCTTGCTGTAGAGCGCCTGTCCGATGGCGCCCACCAGATCCTGCCCCGAGAGCTGCTGGCCGAAGTCCGCCGGTACGGGGTCCTGGTCCAGCGACTGGACGAGCCGCACGACCTGCTGCCGTGCCGAACGCGAATCCTGGCCGAAGGGGCAGGCGATGTCCTTGACGCACCAGGTGATGAAGCTGTCCAGCGCGGTCTGCTGGCCCTCGGCGCTCACCAGCCCCTGCTCGGCCAGCGGCTCGGTGAGCGTGTCCACGCCGTCCAGCGCCATCCGGCCGACCTTCTTCGGGAACTGGGCCGCGTACACCGCGCCCAGCCGTGTGCCGTACGAGAAGCCCAGATAGTTGAGCTTCTTGTCGCCGAGCGCCGCGCGCATCACGTCCATGTCCCGCGAGGCGTTGATCGTGCCTATGTACGGCAGCACGGGACCGGAGTGCTTCGCGCACTCGTCGGCCACCTTCCGCAACTGCTTGAGGGCGGCCTGCGGATCGCCGGTGTCGAGGCTCGCGTCCAGCTCGGCGAAGGCCTCGGTGCTCCCTTCGCCACAGCTGACGGGGGACGACTGCCCGACCCCGCGCGGGTCGAACGTCACCACGTCGTAGCCGTTGGTGAGGCCCATGAAGTCGTTGCCGTCGCCGGCGAGTGCGCCGATGCCCGCCGCGCCGGGACCGCCGAAGTTCAGCAGTACGGATCCCCGGGACTTGCCCGTCGCCCGGTAGCGGGCCAGCGCCACGTCGAGCGTGCCGGCGTCGGGCCTCGCGTAGTCGAGCGGCACGGTCACCTTCCCGCACTGGAGGTCCTTGGGCATGCCGTCGCCCTTGCAGGCGGCCCACGTGATCTTCTGCGCGTAGAAGCGGGACAGATCGGGTTCGTCGGCGGCCGGTACGACCGACGGCAGACCGGCCCCCAGCAGGGCCAGCGCCGCGGTCGACGCGGCCGCGACGACCGCGCCGGCGACCGCGCAGCGCCTGTGCGTGGACAGCATGAACGCCTCCAGGTACGCCCGCACCGGGGACACCCCCTGATCACGATAATCGGGCGTCCGGGAGCCCGCCTCTGGGCGAGTGGGCCGGGCCCGGCCGGTCCTGTCCCGAGCGCCGCCCGGTCCGGCCCGGTGATCACCCCTCCGGCACGACAACCACCAGTTCGATAACCGTGCCGCTCGATGGAGTGAAAGACGGATAAGCCATAACTCGGATGGTTCGCCCGCGTTTTACCCCGTGCGGGCGAGTGCCCGCGACCATGTCTGGAAGGCAGGGAACCTATGAAACGGGTTACCCGGAATGGATTGATCGCTGCGGCCGCCGCCTCGGGCGCCTTGGCCGTGGTCATGCCGGCGTACGCCGACTCCGCGGCGGACGGCAGCGCGGCGGGCTCGCCCGGGCTCCTCTCCGGCAACACCATCCAGCTGCCGGTGCACGTCCCCGTGAACGTGTGCGGGAACACCGCGAACGTCGTCGGGTTCCTCAACCCGGCAGCGGGCAACGCCTGCGCCAACGAGGGGCACGGCAGTCCTTCGGGAGGCGCCGCCGACGGGGGCGCTGCCGCCCCGGGCGCGTCCGCCCAGGGAAGCGGAAAGGATTCTCCGGGGGTGGTTTCGGGAAACAGTGTGCAGCTCCCGGTCCATCTCCCGGTCAATGTCAGCGGCAACACCGTGAACGTGGTCGGCGTCGGCAACGCGGCCGTCGGCAACGAGTCCACCAACACATCCGGCGGGCGGCCCCACCACCCCCACCACCCCGGGCACGCCCGGCCGAAGCCCGCCGCGCCGCCGAAGGCGCCCGCGCCCGCACGGCCGGCCCTCCCGAACACGGCCGCGCGACCCGGGGCCTCCCTGGCTCGAACGGGCGCGGACGAGACCGTGCCCGCCGTCGCCGCGAGCGCGGCCCTGCTGCTGGGCGGGGCGGTGCTGTACCGGCGCTTCCGGGCCGGCGCGCGGCGCTGAGCCGACCGGCCCGCAACGGGGGCCCACGTCCTTGACCGGCCGTGGGCCCTGTATGCGGGGCCACGCGCACCGCGGTGTCACGTGATCGATGCTCATGCCTCATGGCCTCGCCTACAGCGACGCTCAACACCGTTGCGGACAAGCCAGGTTGCTCATGCCCGCCCGGTGTCGCGTTGGCGCGGGTCCGCGTGATCGGGAAGGATGCTGCGGGAGCGGCCGACCACCGCACGCAAGCGACCCGCCACGGAATGGAGCGCATGATGACCTCTCCGGGTCCCGATGACCTCGTCGTCACCCAGGCCTCGCTCGACGACTGGCCCGTCGTCGTCGGGTGGGCGGCGGACGAGGGCTGGAATCCGGGGCTGTCCGACGCCCCCAGCTTCTTCGCCCAGGACCCCGAGGGCTTCTTCGTCGGCCGGATCGCCGGCGAACCGGTCTCGGCGATCTCGGTCGTCAATTACGGCGCCGACTACGCCTTTCTGGGGTTCTACCTCGTACGCCCCGACCTGCGGGGCCGCGGCTACGGCCTGACCACCTGGAAGACGGCGCTCGCTCACGCCGGCGACCGCACGGTCGGCCTGGACGGCGTGCCGGCGCAGCAGGACAACTACCGGCAGTCCGGTTTCGAGCTCGCCCACCGCACCGCCCGGTACACCGGAACCGTTCCGGCGGCCGAGCCGGCTTCGGGAGTCCGCCCCGCCGAGGCGGCCGACCTGGCCGCCGTCGCGGCGTACGACAGCGCCTGCTCCCCGGCCGACCGCCCGCGCTTTCTGGAACACTGGCTGGCCGGCCCCGGCCACCGCACCTTCGTCCGCCTCGTCGACGGCCGCCTCACCGGCTACGGCGTGGTTCGTCCGGCCCTCGACTCCCTGCGGGTCGGCCCCCTGTTCGCCGACTCCGCCGAGGACGCCCGCGCCCTGTTCACGGCGCTGACCGCCGACGCGGGCGAGATCGCCATGGACATCCCCGAGACGAACACGGCGGCCGTGGCCCTGGCCCGGGAAGCGGGTCTGACGCCGTCCTTCGAGACGGCCCGCATGTACACCGGACCGGTGCGGCCGTTCGCGGCCGACCGCGTGTACGGGATCACCTCGCTGGAACTCGGCTAGGGCGTGCCTTTTCGGGATCAGCCCGGACCCGGGCTGATCCCCGGACGCACGCGATGGCACCGCACGGGACCGGCCGCCGACAGGTGCGGCCGGTCAGTGTGCCCGCGGGGCCTCCCCGGACCGGCGTCGTCGTCCGGGTGCGGAACGCCCACTCCATGCGCGGCTCGACGACACGGCTGAAGACGGCGCGGACCGGTCCCGTGCACAGCAGCGTCACGACACCGGCGGCGGTCGCGGTGACCGTGAGTTCCCCGAGCGGGGTGTGCAGCCACGGGCAGGGCTCGGCCCTTGCCCCGAGGAGCGCGCGTCGTCGGACGGGCGCAGCGCCGGGAAGCCCCGCCGGCGGCCCAGGGCGACCACGGTGAGTGCGGCCGCGACCAGGGGCAGCGCGGTCCAGGGCAGCGCCCCCGCCCCCGCACCGTCCAGCACGAGGCCGCCCGTGAGCGACCCGCCCGCGATGCCCGCGTTGTACACGGTGGTCTGCAGCGATGTGGCCACATCCGCGTCGGCGGGCCCCGAGGCGTCGACCAGGGCCGTCTGGATCAGCGTCGGCGCCCCGCCGAACGCCGCGCCCCACAGCGCGACCGAGATCAGCAGCACGGCCGGCCGGTCCGCGTACCGGCCGAGGGCGAGCAGGGTCGCCCCGATCAGAGCGAGCGCGCACAGCAGGGTCCGGCGCAGGTGCGCGTCGATCAGGGCGCCGACGGTCCAGATCCCGGCGACCGTGGCGACCCCGAACACCATCCCTCGCTCCCGACTCCCTGACCCCGCAGACGGCCGCCCTCCTGCGCGGCGAGATCGACCGTATCCAGGCCCGCATCGACTGCCTGGCCCGCAACCGCGACCGGCTTCGCGCCTACCTGGCGGCGGTGCGGCCGGACACCGGAGCCTGAGCCACGATCCGACGCCGGGGCACAACCGACATGCCGCACACGGCGATTGCTCCGGGAATTCCATTGCCGAGTACGCCCCAGGATGCTGGAGTGAGCGCATGGATCACGCTGCGGTACTCGCCCTGTTCGACCGGGACATGCGGGAAGGGGCGCGGCCGGACGGGCCCGGCGCCCGGATCGAGCGTGTGCCCGGCGTGGTGCGGCAGGTCGCCTCCGAACACGGCTGGAACGGCGTCGTCTGGTCCGGCCTGGACGAGGCGAGTGCCGACGCGGCGATCGCCGAGCAGCAGCGCTACTTCGCCGGGCTCGGCCGCGAGTTCGAGTGGAAGCTGTACGGCCACGACCTGCCGGAGGACCTCGGCCGGCGGCTGCGGGCGGCCGGATTCACGGCGGCGCCCGAGGAGACCCTGATGGTCGCCGAGGTCGCCGACCTCACCCTCGACGTCGAACCGCCCGACGGCGTACGCATCGTGCCCGTGACGGACCGGGCGGGCGTCGACCTCGTGGCCGACGTCCATGAGAAGGCCTTCGGCACCGACAGCACACGGATGCGGCACCAACTGCTCGCCCAGGTCACGGACGATCCGGACGCGGTCGTCGCCGTCGTGGCCCTGGCCGGCGACGAACCGGTGAGCGCGGCCCGGATGGAACTCGTCCCCGGCACACGCTTCGCCGGCCTGTGGGGCGGCGGCACGGTCGAGGGCGAGCGCGGCCGCGGCATCTACCGGGCCCTGGTCGCCCACCGCGCCAAGGTCGCCGCCGACCGTGGCTATCGCTACGTCCAGGTCGACGCCACCAGCCAGAGCCGCCCGGTCCTCGCCCGGCTCGGCTTCGAGCCCCTCACCACCACGACACCGTACGTCTCGCCGTGAGCCGCACAGCATCGCCGCGCGAGCTGGGCGCGGCCCCTGCCGTCGCGTCGACGCGGGACGGGCCGGCCGCGTTGCGGGACGGCGTGCCCTGAGCGCGCCGTCCCGGGGCCTCTTCCCGGTGCGGCGGACTCACAGCTCCAGCTGGTACTCCACCGCCGTGTGCGTGGGACGGTAGCCGAGCGAGTCGTTGATGGCGATCATCGGGGTGTTGCTGTCCGCCGTGTCCGTGAGCAGACCGGCGAGTTCCGGGTGCCGCTCGCGGGCGTACCGGATCGACTCGGCCTTCATCCACAGCCCGAGACCGTGACCGCGGTGCTCCGGCAGCACGCCGGTGCCGTAGTGCTGAGCGTCGCCCCGACCGTCGCCCGGCACCACGAGCTCGGAGAATCCGACGATCGAGCCGTCCGTCGAGTCCACCGCCGCGACCGTGTGCAGCAGTTCGCCGCGCTCGGCGATCGCCGCGGCCGCGGCCACGACCCGTTCCACGTCCCAGGCGACCGTGCCGTAGTCGGTGTCCTCCATCGGCATGTCGTCCATCGCGCGCCGCGAGTCGGCGAAGGTCTGCGCGAGACGGGCCGGGACCGTGCCGTCCCAGCGCGTCAACTCGTAGCCGGAGTGCGGCTGTTCGACGATCTTGGCGATACGGTCGAACCCGGCGTCGGCCAGCGGCAGTCGGGCGTAGGTCAGGGCCAGCACCCGGCGGAAGCCGCGCGCCGCGAGGAAGCGATCGCCGGGGGAGCCCTCCTGGGCCTGGGCGATCAGCGACCGTCGCCCCTCGCCCCGCGCGGCGGCGACGGCCGCGTCGAGCAGGCGGCCGCCCACGCCCTGCCGCCGCTCCTCGGGGTGCACGGCGCCTTCGAGCTCGGCGAGATGCTCCTGGCCCTCCTTCGTGAACAACCGGAGAAAGGCCGACCCCACGGGGACGCCGTCGTCGTCGGAGGCCAGCCAGGCCAGCCGCCGGCTCGACGGCTTCGGTTCGGGATCGGTCAGGGGGGTGAGGCGCAGAGGCAAGGTCTCTCCGTGGCGACAAGGAGGCGGACGGTGGGGCGAAGCCCGCAGAACGTAGCCGCCACGGCGGTTGACCTGCAATTTGGCACGGGGAGGAAAGGGGAGCACCGGTGCGGCGGAGCGACGGGCCGGGCTGCGTGCGCCTCGGCGCAGTCCCGTGCCGCGCCCACGGCCCCGTCCCAAGAACCCGCCCCACGGCCCGCCCCTCAGGCCCCGTCCCTCGGCCCTGGCTTCCAGGTCTGCGGCTCCGCGACGGCCCCAGCCCTCAGCGGCGAGCCCGTGTCCGGTCCAGTGCCGCGACGCCCAGCGCCGCCAGACCGATCTGGATGAGCCATTCGATCCAGTCGACGCCGTTCGTGTCGGCCACATCGAAGGCGCCCGCGATCGCGGAGCCGATCAAGGCCGCCACGATGCCGACGAGAATCGTCAGCAGGATGCCGATGCGCTGGCGTCCCGGGACGACGAGCCTGCCCAGAATGCCGATGACGATGCCGATCACGATGGCACTGATGATGCCCGAGATCTCCATCTCCGCCCCTCTTCGTAGGAAAGCCCCGCTGCTATGTGTTTTCCCTCCGGCGGCGGAGGCAGTCCCTTCCGATTCCGGCCCGGCATCTTCTGGGGAGGGTCGCTGTTCACCGTTACTCATGTCATGTACCGTTCAAAAATCTGTCGTACGTAGGACGGTCAACTACCAATCTACGCGCGCAGACTTGGCTCCCGCACTGCCTCTACCCCACCCGTCACGGAGGTTCGCCGGATGCTCGGATTCAGAAGATCCCGCCCCAGACTCACCACGGCGCTGGCCGTGTTCGGACTGCTCGCCACGGGCGCGGCCGTCCAGGCGTCCATCGCCGCCCCGGCCCACGCGGCCACCACGCACCGCGTCCTGTTCGACAACGGCCACGCGGAGACGGCCGGCAACGCCGACTGGATCGTCTCCACCAGCCAGCCCGACCCGCTCGGCCAGGACTCCTCCCCGTCCTCGGAAACCGACTGGACGGGCGCGCTCTCCTCCTGGGGCGTCGCCCTGCAGAAGACCGGCAACTACAGCCTGAAGACGCTCCCTTCGGGCAGCAGCCTCAGCTACGGCGGCTCCACCACCACCGATCTGTCGAACTTCGACACGCTGGTCCTGCCCGAGCCGAACACGCTGTTCACGACGGCCGAGAAGACCGCGATCATGACGTTCGTGAAGAACGGCGGCGGCCTGTTCATGGTCTCCGACCACACGGGTGCCGACCGTAACAACGACGGCTACGACGCGGTCGAGGTCCTCAACGACCTGATGACCGACAACAGCGTCGACAGCACCGACCCGTTCGGCTTCTCCATCGACTCGCTGAGCGTCAGCTCCGACTACCCGTCGGCGATCAGCGACAGCAGCGACGCGGTCCTGCACGGCTCCTTCGGCACCGTCACCAAGAGCCTGATCGCCAGCGGTACGACGGCCACCCTCAAGCCCGCCGACAACTCGTCCGTCAAGGGGCTGCTCTACCGCACCGGATACTCCGGCAACACCGGAGCCTTCTTCGCCACCAGCACCTTCGGCAGCGGGCGGGTCGCGTTCTGGGGCGACAGCTCACCGATCGACGACGGCACCGGCCAGTCCGGCAACACGTTGTACGACGGCTGGAACGACACCGGCGCCACCAACGCCGCCCTCGCCCTCAACGCCACCGAATGGCTGGTCGGCGCGAGCAGCGGCGGCGATGACGGGGGTGGTGGCGGCACCTGCACCGCGGCCCAGCTCCTCGGCAACAACGGCTTCGAGTCCGGCGCCACCACCTGGACCGCGAGCAGCGATGTCATCACCAACTCCAGCGGCGAGTCCGCCCGTACCGGCTCCTACTACGCCTGGCTCGACGGATACGGCTCCGCCCGCACCGACACCCTGTCCCAGTCGGTGACCATCCCCTCCGGCTGCACCACGGCCACCCTCAGTTTCTACCTCCACGTGGACACGGCCGAGACGACCACGAGCACGGCGTACGACACGCTCAAGGCGCAGGTTCTCAACAGCGGCGGCACGGTCCTGTCCACCCTCGCCACCTACTCGAACCTGAACGCGGCGAGCGGCTACACGCAGCGCAGTTTCAGCCTCGCGAGCTACGCCGGGCAGACCGTCACCGTCAAGTTCACCGGCACCGAAGGCTCCACGCTCCAGACGTCGTTCGTCCTCGACGACACGGCGCTCACCGTGAGCTGAACCGGCCGACGAAGAGCGGCGGGCCCACACACCCGGCCCGCCGCTCCCCGTCCCGCGTTCCCCGTCCCGCCGCCCCGGCTAGGCCGCCGGGACGGTCTGCTCCGCCGTGTTCCACCCGGAGACCCGCACCCTGGGCGCGGACCCGTGCAGATCGGCCGTCCGGTACGTCACCGTGAGGGTGGCCGACTCACCCGGCCACAGGCTCACCTCGTTGTCGGACCACTGAACGGGCAGGACGGGCTTCCCCTTCGAGTCGACGAGGTGCACGTCCGTGAACAGTGACGGGGTCCTGCCGCTTCCCGTGTTCCGCACCGTGACCGTCGTCGTGGACGCGCCGTCCGTGCCCGCCGTCGTCGACGCCGTCGCCGAGACCGGCACCCGCGCCATCGAGCCGAGGCCCTTGAGGTCGGCGTAGCTCGTCGTCGGCGTGTAGTACCAGTCGGTGTGCGCCCAGTCGAGGGTGTCGGGCCGGGTGGACAGCCAGTAGACGTTGCGGCTGACCTCCTTGCCCGCCGAGTCGGTGAGGACCAGGCGGGCGAGATACGTCGTCGACAGTCCGCTCACCGACGACGGCAGCGTGAGCGCGGTGCTGTGCGCACCGTCGCCGGCCACGCTCAGGCCGGTCGCGCTCTTGTCGTACTTCTGCGTTCCGTCGGTGTTGAAGAGGGTGACCCGGGCCGTGAGTCCGGAGACGGCGGCGGGCCGGTTGTTCACCACCACGACCGACCGGTCGTCGTACGAGTACTGCACGTGCAGCGGCTCATTGGCCTTCTTCGCCCCGAAGTACGCGCCGCCCTGGTCGAGGTACCGGTCCAGCAACTGCCAGTGCAGCGAGGTCCAGCCGCTGTTGAACATCCAGTAGATGACGCCGGTCGCGGGCTTCGAGGCGTCGGTGGCGCCCCGCCCGTACGCCTCGAACTGCGCGCGCACGTTCTCGTACTGGGCGAGCTGCGCCTTGCGTACGTAGTCCGTGAGGCCGGTCGGGGCGCCGTACCGTCCGGCGAGCGCGGCGTCGTAGATCTTCAGGGTGCCGAAGACCGACGACGGTGAGCGGTGGTACTGCTTGGCGCCCGGGTTCTTCCAGAGGGTGTCCAGCTCGGCCGGGGTCATCATGCGGCGCAGGGTGTCGAGCGTGGGGATGTCCGGCCCCGCGCTCGTCTCGGAGTTGAAGCCGGTGGCGCCGCCCTCGCGCTTGGCGTACCAGTAGTTCGGCGGGATCCAGTCGTACGGGCCGGTCATCTTCATGCCCGAACTGCCGCTGACCGGCGAGGACTTGTCGGAGGCGGCCGCGACTACGGGGGTCGGCCAGTCGGCTGCCTTCAGGGCGTCGAGGTAGGTCTTCTCGATCTTCGCGTCGGGGGCGAAGTCGCTGCCGATGAGGAACGAGACGACGCTCGGGTGGTCGCGCAGCCGGGCGGCCTCGGCGGCCATCGACGCCTTGGCGACCGGATAGTCGGCCGCGGTCCACTCGTCACCGGATCCGCTGCCGTTGACGTTGCCCTCCCATTTGTTGCAGCACTCCCAGCCCGGCAGCGTGAGGATGCCGTACCGGTCCGCCAGGTCGAAGAACTCGTCCGGCTCGATGTGGCCTTCCAGGCGGATGGTGTTGAGGCCGAGGTCGAGCGCGTACCGGAGCCGGTCCTCGACGTACGTGCTGTCCCAGCGCAGGAACTCGTCCGGCGACCAGCCGCCGCCCTTGATGAGAAGCCTGCGGCCGTTGACGCTGTACTGCCGTGCGCCGTCGGAGTTGAGCGGGGCCTTCACATCCCGGATGCCGAAGCTCTCGTGCACCGTGTCGGAGACGGTTTCGGAGACGGACGCGCTGAGGTCCAGCGCGTACAGGGGCTGGCCGCCCATGCCCGCGGGCCACCACACCCGCGGCGAGGTGAGGTGCAGCCCGGGAGTGTCGGCCGGTGTGAAGGTGACCGTCTTCGTCTCGTGGGCGGCGAGAGCGACGGACCTGCGGAACGACGTGGCGCCGACGCTGCCGGAGACGGTGGCGGTGATGGCCGCGTCCGAGTCGTTGCGGGCCCGCGCCTTGACCGTCAGGTCCGCGGTGGCGAGCGACGGCACGTCGAGCCGCGTGATCACGTGGGCGTCGCGCAGGGCGACCGGGCCGCCGCGGCGCACGAGAACATCACGGACGATGCCCATGTTCTGGTCGGGCGGCGGCTCGAGCCAGTCGATCCAGCCCATGGTCAGGTTCTTGTTGGGGTTGTTGGGCTGGATACGGAAGGCGACCGTGTTCGCGCCCTCCCGCACCAGTGAGGTGACGTCCAGTTCGTGACGGGTGTAGGCGCCCGCCACGTCGGCGGACCTGGCGATCTGACGTCCGTTGACGAAGACGTCGGCCGCCGAGATCACCCCGCTGAAGTCCAGATACGTACGGGCGGAGGTGTCGGCGACCGTGAAGTCCGAGCGGTACCACCACGGCACCTGGAAGTCGGCCTTCGGAATCTTCTGCTGGTTGGTCGAGTAGAACGGGTCGGCGTACTTCCCGCCGGCCAGCAGCGCCGCGAGCACGGTGGAGCGGGCACCGGCCGGGTACCAGCCGCTCGCCGGGTAGCCGGGGGAGGAGACGGCGGCCGCGGGGTCGGTGACCTTCGCCGTGGACTGGATCGCGTAGCCGGTCAGCGCGGTGGTGCTGCCCGCAGTCGAGGAGACAGTGGTCGGGCGCGGGGGCGGCTCGTGGGTGCGGGCTCCGGCCCGGGCGCCCGTCGAGAGCGTGCTCAGCAGGCCCAGGGCCACGGCGGTCGTGACGAAGCGCCGTACTGAGGCAGGACGGTGGAACACGGTGATCTCCTTGGGGGGTGGGGGAGGAGCATCCGCGCTACGACACTGCAAGTTAGGAAACTTTACTAACTGGATTCACAAGCTAGGTGGCTGAGCAATTCATGTCAATCACCGTCAGGAGGCCGAGCGTCGCTCGAAAACGACGTCCCGGGCCGTCCCCAGCGCCGTCGCCACCGCGCCGAGCAGCACCGCGTCCTCGCCCAGCCGGCTCGGCACGATCTTCGGGCGCAGCGGCGTGAGCGTGCGCAGCGTCTCGCGCACGGGGCGCAGCAGCAGGTCGAGGCTGTGGCCCACGCCGCCGCCGAGCACCACCAGGTCGGGGTCCAGTACGGCCGCAGCCGCCGCCACGGTGTGCGCTATTCGCTCGCCCTCCAGCCGAACGGCCCTGACCGCTGCCGGATTTCCCTGCCGTGCCGCGTCGAAGACGGCCTTCGCCGTGAGCTGCCCGCTCATGCCGAACCGCCGCGCGGACTCGACGACGGCCACGCCCGACACCGCGTCCTCCAACGTCTCCGGCTTCCGCTGCCCCGGCCACGGCAGGAACCCGATCTCGCCGGCTCCGCCGTGCGCGCCGGTGAACAGCCGCCCCTCGCTGACGACGCCCATGCCGAGACCGGTGCCGATCATGATGTACGTGAACAGCCGGCTGCCCGCGCCGACGCCGTACGTGTACTCGCCCAGCGCGGCCAGATTGGCGTCGTTGTGGACCTCCAGCGGTATGCCCAGCTCCTCGCGCATCCGGTCGAACAGCCCGGCCCGGCCCCAGCCCGGCAGGTGCATCGCGTACCGCACCCGCCGCCGCTGTTCGTCGTACACACCGGGCGTGCCCACCACCGCGTGGGCCACCTCGTCGTGCCCGACACCGGAATTGGCGACCACCTGCCGGGCGGTGGCGACCACGAGGTCGGCCAGGGCGCCGGAAGTGCGGGCCCGGTTGCGCACATCGGCGCGGGCCACCACCTCGCCGTCCAGATTGGCGACCGCGACGCGCAGCCAGCTGCGGCCGATGTCGATGCCCAGGGCGTGTCCGGCGGCCGGATCGGGGGCGTACAGGACCGCTGTCCGGCCCCGCTCCGGTGCGTGCGTGCCGACCTCGTGCACGAGACCCGCCTCCTCCAGGGCCGCCAGCGCGCTCGACACCGTCGGCTTCGACAGACCCGTCTCGCGGGCGAGCTGAGCGCGGGACGCGGCGCCGGTGGCCCGCAGCCGGTCGAGGAGCAGCCGCTCGTTGGTGCTGCGCAGCCGCCGACGGCTCCATGGCTGTTCCGGCTGGTCTGCGGCATCACTGGCGGGCATCGCACCATTCTCACGCATTCATGACACGGGCTTGACGCATCTAGTAAGGCTCCTTAACTTTATCGGCCAGTCAGCCTCGCCGGGCGAGCCGAGGGGAGCCCGGCGCCGGCCGGACACCCGCCGCCCTTGATCCGCCGGCCGCCGATCGACGTCGGCCGTCACGTCGTACGACTGCCCCCGTGCCCTGCTCCAGGAGGACCGATGTCCGGTAGCCCAGGTAGTCCGCCGCCCGAGGGTGGCTTCGTCCGCCGTGTCGGCCTGTTCCAGGCCACCACGATCAACATGAGCCAGATGTGCGGCATCGGTCCGTTCGTGACGATCCCCCTGATGGTCGCCGCGTTCGGCGGCCCGCAGGCGGTGATCGGCTTCGTCGCGGGCGCGGTGCTGGCCCTCGCGGACGGGCTCGTGTGGGCCGAACTGGGCGCGGCCATGCCCGGTTCGGGCGGCAGCTACGTCTATCTGCGCCAGGCCTTCCAGTACCGCACCGGACGGCTGATGCCGTTCCTGTTCGTCTGGACGGCGATGCTCTTCATCCCGCTGATCATGTCCACGGGTGTGGTCGGTTTCGTGCAGTACCTCGGCTACCTGGCCCCGGACATGGGCCGGACCACCGGTGACCTGGTCGGAGTAGGCATCATCGCCCTGGTGGTGATGCTGCTGTGGCGGGGCATCGAGAACATCGCGCGGATCACCGCCGTGATGTGGACGGTGATGATCGCCTCGGTCCTGCTGGTGATCGTGGCCGCGGCGAGCGACTTCAGCGCGCACCTGGCCTTCACCTATCCGGCGCACGCCTTCGAACCGACCAGCGGCCACTTCTGGGTCGGCTTCGCCGCGGGCCTGACCATCGGCATCTACGACTACCTCGGCTACAACACCACCGCGTACATGGGCGCCGAGATCAAGGACCCGGGGCGCACCCTGCCGCGCTCGATCCTCTTCTCCATCCTCGGCATCATGGCGATCTACCTGCTGCTGCAGATCGGCACGCTCGGCGTCATCGACTGGCACCGGATGACCGACGCGGGCGACATCGCCTCCACCTCCGTGGCCTCCGCCGTCCTGGAGAAGACCTGGGGCAAGGGCGCCGCCGACACGGTCACGGTCCTCATCCTCATCACCGCCTTCGCCTCGGTCTTCACCGGCCTGCTGGGCGGCTCCAGGGTCCCGTACGACGCCGCCCGCGACCGCGTCTTTTTCCGCCCGTACGCCAAGCTCCACTCCAGGCACCGCTTCCCCATGCTGGGCCTGGCCACCATGGGCGTCATCACGGCGATCGGCTTCCTGATCGGCCGTCACACCGACCTGGCCACGCTGATCCAGCTCCTGACCACGGTGATGGTGATCGTGCAGGCGCTGGCCCAGATCGTCGCCCTCACCGTCCTGCGCAAGCGGCAGCCGACCCTGCGCCGCCCGTACCGGATGTGGCTCTACCCCCTGCCCAGTGTGATCGCCCTGGTGGGCTGGCTGGTCATCTACGGGTACGCCGACAAGAACTCCCCGGGCCGCCACCCCATCGAATGGTCACTCGCCTGGGTGGCGCTCGGCTGTGTCGCCTTCGTCGTGTGGGCGCGCCTGGAGAAGGTCTGGCCGTTCGGCCCCAGGGAGATCGCGGAGGAGTACCTCACGGCAGCGGCTCCGGACGCGGACGCGGAGCCGGCGCAGACCTGAACGGAGGGGCGGGCCCGTGCGCGGGTCGGGCCCGCCGGGGTGGGGCGGGCCGGTCACGCTCCCTGGGGACCGGCGTGGAGCGCCACGTCGGAACCCGCCTGGAGCATCGCGTCGCATCCCTTCGCCGTACGGACGGCGGGCCCGCCGGGGCGAACACCTCGCGGGCCCGCCGAGCCGAACACCTCGCGGCCGTCCGTGTGTCGATCCTGCTGTGCCGGCGAACGGGGGCGGGGGGCCCAGGGGTTTCAGCGGTCTGCGTTGCTCGCGGCCGGCGCGAGGTACGGACTGGGCGCCTCGGCGCACCGCAGCGCCTTGCGGACCTCCGCCGCGGGGTCTCCCTCGTGGTACCTGCGCTCCGACGGTTCGATACCGTCCAGGAACTCCTGGTAGCGCACCGCCAGGGCGAGATGGGCGAGCGGCTCCGCGATCGCGAGGGCGCGGGCCGGGTCGCTTCCGCGGGAGTGCCGGGTCCAGGCGGCGATCCAGGCACGGGCCGCTGCCGGCCGTGCCGACTCGGGCAGGAATTCGTGGACGCGCAGACCGTCGAAGACCGGGTTGCCCCAGTACGCGTCGGCGAAGTCCACGACGACCGGCGAGCCGCCGTCACTGCGCCAGTTGCCGGGATGGAAGTCGCCGTGGACGGCGGTGTCGGGCAGCCCGCACTCGGCGAGCAGGGCCCAGCGGTCCGCCAGTGCGCGTGCCGCGGACAGCTCTTGAGGTGTCAGGTCCGGTGCGACCGGGCCGTCGAGCAGCACGTCGATCCGTGCGGCCAGGGCCGGTGCGCGCCAGTCCCGCAGGGCGGCCGGGCGCGTCGACGCCAGGGCGGCTTGCGCTGCCACGAGCCGCTCCGTCGCGGCCGTGACAGTCTCGGGTGAGGCGCCCCAGCAGTCCTCGCCCGGTACGTGTTCCATGAGGATGCGCCCCTGGCCCGAGCCCAGCACCGTCGGCACCAAACCCGGGTCGACCCGGGCGAACGCGGCGATGACCGCGCCCTCGTCCGCGGCGAAATGCGCGGTGGCCTTGAGCCAGAACCGGCCGTCCTCGGTGGGCAGCCGGAAGAGGCCGGCCAGGTTCCACGACCGCCGCTGCTCGACCGGCCCGGTCACGGGCCGCCCGGCGTCGCGCAGCGTCCCGGACGCCCAGTCGATCAGCTCCCGCAGGCCCTCGGCTCGCGCCCATGGCGAGCGCAGCGACTCGTGACCGTGCAACAGGGCATCGTCGACGGGCAGTTGGCGCAGCGTCCCCGGTGCGGGGCTGCCCAGTGCTTCGACGTGGTACGTCACATGGCCGTCCCGCCCGCCGTCGCCGCCCTCCACGGTCAGCAGCCGCAGTACCAGTACCGGGACCCCGAGCAGGCCGGCCAACTCCCCGACGACCTGCTCGGCCTCGGACCACCACGGGACATCCACGGGAAAGGGGCCGGCGACACCGAGGAAGTCCGCACCCGATGTCACCCATGCGCTGACGGTTCGACTCACCGCGACAGTGTGATCGGCCATGCGGTCCCACGCGACCGATTATTGCGGTCCGTCCTCTTGTCGCGGTCAGTCCTTTGACCCGAGCTTCTTCATGGTCAGTGGGACCTTGGGCCGGCCACGGCCACGGCCACGGTCACAGGCCGAGGCCGGTCCGCGGGGCGCGGACCGGCCGACGGGTGCCCGTTTCGTGCTGCCCGTACCAACGGGGACTCGCTCCGAGCACCACCCGGCTCCGTGGCTACGTGCGGGGCGTGTTCCTCGTCGTCGTGACCGCGCACAGTGCTCCCAGCACCACGGTCAGGACGCCGATGATGATGCTGTTGAGCACGACTCCGGTGTCCGGGCTGGTGCCGACGATCCACGGCGAGATGATCATCCATGCGCCGATCGCGCACATGGCCCAGCTCAGGCCGTACATCCTCTCCGGTGTGCTGGTGAATCCGAGGGCCAGCAGGCCTATGGCGATGCCCATGATCAGGTTGTGCGTCGCGAGCGCGGGCTGGCTTGTCGTGTAGTGGAGTATCCAGGGGGATGCGGCGCAGTACAGACCGAGCAGGAACACCGGTCCGTCGACGAGCACCACATCGCGACCACCGAGCATGCGGGCGTATCGTTCCCGCATTTCTGGTACATCAGGGTGGCTGGCTATGTCACCTCTGGTGTGCGAGACGTTGGCCATGAGTCGTCTCCTTTGAACTCTGCAGGCCTGACCGCGTCTGGGGAATGTGCGGTAAGCGCCACGTATGCCCATTCTGCACTTATTTCTTCTTTATGTGTAGCGGTTGGCGGGGTTGCGGAGACGGAGGTCGCGGGCGGCCTAGCGCTTCAGGAGGCGGCCGATGGCGCGGCGTGCCCGGTCGGGGGCCTGGGGGTCGCGGTGCAGCTGGATGGACTGGTCGGCCGCGAGGATCACCCCGTTCAGCTCGAAGGCGAGCTGGTCGACATCGGTCAGCGGCGGCAGCCGGCCGGCTTCGACCGCCGTGCTCAACTCCCCGGTGACGTAAGCGGTCCAGCGGGACAGCGCGTCGAGCACCGCGTCGCGCACCGGGCCGGGGCGGCCGTCGAACTCGCTCGCCACGGAGGTGAGGAAGCAGCCCCCGTGGCCCTCGCTCTCGGTCATGTAGTCGATCCACTCGTGGAGCGCGCGCGACAGTCGCTCGGTGCCCGGCCGCGCGCCCACCGCGCGCCCCGGTACCCGTTGCCGGAAGCGGTCGACCGCCGCTTCGAGTACGGCGAGTTGGAGCGCTTCCTTGGTGCCGAAGTGACCGATCACCCCCGCCTTGCTCATGCCCAGGTCGGTCGCGAGGCGGCCGATGGTGAGGCCTTCGAGGCCCTCGGCGGAGGCCAGGGTGAAGGCGCGCTCGATGATGCGGTCGCGGGTGGCGGCGGCTTCGGCAACGGACTTGCGCGGGCTCATGCGACCACTTTAACCTAACGACCGTTCGCTAATAACTTACGAACGATCGTTAGCTAAAACTGGTGAGCCGAGCGAACACCCGGCGGCGCAAAGGGGAAACAACCGTGCGGATCCACCATCTGAACTGCGGCTCCATGCGAACCATCGACACCGACGCGGGGAGCCTGCCCGCCGTGTGTCACTGCCTGCTCGTCGAGACCGACCGTGACGGCCTCGTCCTCGTCGAGAGCGGCATCGGCACGGCCGACGTGGCGCGCCCCGAACAGAATCTCGGCGCGGACTTCCTCGGCCGGGCCCAGCCCGTGCTGGACCTGGCGGAGACCGCGCTGCACCAGGTGACCGGGCTGGGCTTCCGGCCGGAGGGCGTACGGCACATCGTGCTCAGCCACCTCGACCTCGACCACGCGGGAGGTCTGTCCGACTTCCCCTGGGCCAAGGTCCACCTGACCGAGGCCGAACACCGCGCCGCGATGGCGGCGCCCGGCGCCCACCCCGAGGACCGCGTCCGCTACCGCCCCGCCCAGTGGGCGCACCGCCCGCACTGGGTGACGTATCCGGAAGCCCAGGGCGACCCCTGGTTCGGCTTCGACGCGGTCCGGCCGCTGGACGGGCTGGACGCGGAGATCCTGCTCGTGCCCCTCGGCGGTCACACCCGAGGCCACAGCGCGATCGCCGTCCGGGACACCGGGCGCTGGCTGCTGCACTGCGGCGACGCCTACTACTTCCACCGCGAGATCGACCCCGACGACCCACGGGGGCACCCCGGCATGGACATCCTTCAGCAGATCACCGAGGTGGACCGGCCCCTGCGCCTCGGCAACCACGCCCGCCTGCGGGAGTTGGTGCGCCGGCACGGCGACGAGGTGGAGGTCTTCAGCGCCCACGATCCCTGGGAGCTTGCGCGGCACGTTCCGCTCGGGTCAGCTCGGCCGTGAACTGGGCGCCGGCCAGCAGGGCCAGATTGGACACCCAGAGCCAGACCAGGAAGACGATCACGCCGGCGAGCGATCCGTACAGCTTGCTGTAGGCGCCCAGACCGGAGGCGTACGCGGTGAAGCCCGCCGACGCGGTCAGCCACAGCAGCGCGGCGAGCATGCCCCCGGGCAGGGCGTGCCGCAGCTCGCGGACCTCCCGCGGACCCGTGCGGAACAGGACCAGCACCAAAAGCGCCACCAGTGCCAGCAGCGCCGGCCACCGCAGCAGCGTCCACGCGGCGGCACCGGCGCCGCCCAGCCCGGCCCGCCGCCCCAGCGCCTCCAGCAGCGAACCGCTGAGCACGAGCAGCAGGGCGCTGACGAACAGCAGCGCCAGCAGGGTCACGGCCGTCAGCAGAATGCGGGGCGCCGTGCGCAGCGCGGGCCGGGTGTCCTCGATGCCGTGCTGGGCGTGCAGCGCGCGCCGGAACACGGCCAGGTAGCTGGACGCCGACCACAGCGCACTGACGCCACCCCCGATGGCCACGGTCAGCGCGGCCGACCGTTCACCGGCGAGGTGGCGCAGCGAGCCGTGCAGGGTGTTTCCCGACTCCGCGGGCGCCCAGGCGGTGACATGCGCGATCAGGTCGTCGGTGACGCGGGGACTGACCAGTCCGATCAGGGAGACGGCCATCAGCATGGCCGGCAACAGGGCGAGGATCGCGTAGTACGTCAATGCCGCCGCCCAGTCGGACACGTCGTCCCGCCACATCGACACCGGGGTCCGGCGCAACGCCGCCCGCCGGACCCGCCAGGACCCGTGCACACGGGCCTTTGGTACGTCCGTGACGCCGTGCGGTGCCGCGGGCGCACCCGAAGGAAGGACGGGGCCTGTCGCGCGGCCGGTTCCCGTTGCCAGGGCCGGCAGACGGCGCAGCCATGACAGTCTCCTGGCGGGTACCGACGTATGCCGTTCCACGGCTGCCCTTCGCTCATGTGCCCGTACGGGTCACCCGGCTCGTACACCGGGAAGACCGGGCCGGCTCAGCCCCGACCCGCTGAGACCGTACCCGGATCGGCCATCGGCACCCCGCCGGTTCTGCCGCGGCTGCGCACCTGGGATCGCGGGGAGGCCGACCAAGGCCCCTCCCGGGATTGCCGACAACCCCGGGAGGGGTGATCAAAGAGGGGGACCGGGCCCCGGTCGTCGGCCGCCGGGCGAGCCGTACGGCGTTACGACCCCTGCTTCCAGGAAGGTGGGGCGATCGGATGCACCCGCTCGGCACCGGACGTCGAGGCAGGCGCCGACGCCGGACGAAGCCGACCGCCACCGCCACCGCCACTGCCACCGCGATCGTCAGGAGCCACAGCCCGGTGCGTGAGGCGGCGGCGGAGAGGAAACGGTGACCGGCCCGACGCGTGGCCCGCTCCGACGGACGCGGGGCCGCGCGCGAATTGCAGCGTTTGTGCATCGAATGATGGTTCGGGCCTCGCGTGGGGGTTCGTCGGCGGCTGCTCAGGCGGTCGCCTCCTGTTGCAGACAGCGGCGCAGCTGGCGCAGTCCGCGCCGGGCATGACTCTTGACCGTTCCCAGCGGCCAGCCGGTGCGCCGGGCGATCTGCGTCTGGGTCAGGTCCTCGAAGAAGGCCAGCCGGAGCACCTGTTGCTGGGGCGCGGGCAGCTTAGCCAGCTCGTGCCGGACCAGCACCCGGTCCAGGGCCGCCTCCGGCAGTTCGCCCGCGCCGTCGGCGAGCAACATGACCGAACCGGCCGAGGTGACCAGGTCGCGGCGGCGGGTCCGCGCGGCCAGGGCGTCGGCGATCTTCCGTCTGGTGATGCCGACGATCCAGCCGCCGAGGGCACCGCGCTCCGGTCGGTAGGCCGCACGGCCGCGCCACACGCCGAGGAACACCTGCTGGGTGACGTCCTCGGCCTCCCTGACGTCGCCCAGGGTGCGCCGGGCCAGCGTGTGTACCAGTGCCGACCACCGGTGGTAGGCGGCGGTCAGGCAGGCCTCGTCGCCGTTCATCAGGCCCCGGGCCAGTTCCTCGTCCGCGAGCGACTCCTCCACCGGCACCCACAGGGGCACGTCCGTTGCTCGCGCGTGTGCGGTGGTCGGCTGTGCGGTCATGACGGAGGCTCCTCGTGTGGGTCGGAACCCGACCCGGTCGTACGCGGGGCGGCCGGACCGCTCTCGCGGCCCGGGGTGCCGGTCACCGGGGCGTTTCCGGCGGTTCGCCCCGGTGTGACCATCGTCCGAGGTGGGCAGCGAGGCCATCAACTCGCATCGTTTGTGCGTCGTATAGTCGGCTCATGAGCGAGTCCACGCGCGCGGAAGGCCGGCCGGGCGGGCTCCGGCCCGGTACCGCGGCCGTCGACGACACCGGGCTGACGACCGGAGCCCTGGCACGCCGGCTCGGGGTGTCACCAACGACGCTGCGTTCCTGGGACCGCAGATACGGCGTGGGGCCCCAGATCCGTGCCGACGGACGCCACCGCCGCTGGTCGCCCCAGGACGTGGCGATGCTGGAGACGATGTGCCGGCTGACCTCGGCCGGAGTACCGCCCGCCGAGGCGGCGCGCGTGGCCAAGGAAGGCGGCGGCTCGTCGTCGCCCACCCCCGCTCAGCCGGAGGCGGCCGGGGCGCCCGCCGTCCGCGTACGCTCGCACGCGGGCGGCACGCTGCCCCTCGGCGACGTGCGTCAGGAGTGCCGCGGACTGGCCCGGGCCGCCGTGCGGCTCGACGCCCCGGCCGTCGAGGACCAGCTGACCTCGTCCGTGGAGCGGCACGGCCTCACCGTCGCCTGGGCGGAGGTGATGGTGCCGACGCTGCACGCCGTCGGACGCAAGTGGGAGTCGTCCGGTGACCGCTATGTCGAGGTCGAGCACCTGCTGTCCTGGCACATCTCCACCGCGCTCCGCCGGGTCCTTGCGCCCGTCCGCCCCGGCGACCGGGACGCCGCCGGTCCCGTGGTCCTCGCGTGCGTCCCCGGCGAACAGCACACGCTGCCGCTGGAGGCGCTCAACGCCGGACTGATCGAACTCGGTCTGCCCACCCGTATGTTCGGCGCGGCCGTACCGGTGGAGGCGCTGACCGCGGCGGTACGGCGGCTGGGTCCGGCGGCCGTGGTGCTGTGGGCGCAGGCGCGCTCCACGGCGAGCCTCCCGCTGGCCAGGCACGTCGCCGCGACGCAGTGGGGCGTGAAGGGTGCGCGCAGGCACCCGCTGGTGATGCTGGGCGGCCAGGGGTGGGCGGGGCGTTCGGCGCAGGGCATGCTCAGACCGCCGGGTCTGCGAGAGGCGCTCGACGCGCTCGCCGCCACGTACGAAGGCGCGGCTTCCGGGCCGCGGGGCTGACGCGGTCCGCGTACGGCGTCCGCCCTCGGCCCGCACGCCCGATGACACGCGCGTGTACGCCGTCCGCTCCCGGCCCGCGGGCCTGACGCCTGCGGGCCTGACGCCATCCGCGTATGCCGTCTCGCGCAGGCCCTCCGCGTACACCCTCCGCGTACGCCGTCCGTGGCGCGGATGTCGCCGCGGGTGCATCCGCGGGGCCGGGCGGCCCGGAAAGGGGTGCAGGGGCGTGTGCCACGGCGTCCCGCTCCCGCCGTCCGCGCAAGCCACTGGGCGGCCGGATACATGAGCGGCCGGATACATGAAAGGTGATCACCATGTCCGTCATCCGTGATGCCCCGGACGTCCTGGTGATCGGGGCGGGCCTGGCGGGACTCGCCTGTGCCCGGGACCTGTCGGAGGCGGGCCACACCGTACGGGTGCTGGAGGCCTGCGACGGAGTCGGCGGGCGGATGCGCTCCGATCGTCACGACGGGTTCGTCATCGACCGCGGCTTCCAGGTCTTCAACACGTCCTACCCCCAGGTACGGCGGCGCCTGACCCTGCGGGACCTGCGGCTGCGGCCCTTCACCGCGGGGGTGCTGGTGCACACGAACCGCGGGGCGCTGCGCTTCGGCGACCCGTCCCGCAGCCCGCACACGTTCTCCGATCTGCTGCCGGGGCGGCTCGCGGGCCCCCGCGACCTCGCGGCCCTCGGCATCCTGACGGCTCGCGACATGCTGGCCCCCGTACGGTCGTTGAAGCGCGGCGCTGACCACACCACGCGGTCCGCGCTGGCGGGCGCCGGGTTCTCCGAGGAGTTCGTCGAGCGCTTCTTCCGGCCGTTCCTGTCGGGAGTCTTCCTGGAAGACCGACTGGAGACCTCCAGCCGGTTCTTCCATCTGGTCTGGCGCAGCATGCTGCGTGGCACTCTCTGCCTGCCCACCGAAGGGATCGGTGCCGTGCCCCGCGCGCTCGCCGACCGCCTGCCGTCCGGGACCGTGCGCCTCGGGACGCCCGTCGGCACGCTCACCGACGACGGTGTCGCACTCACCGACGGCACCGTACTCCCGGCACATGCCGTGGTGGTGGCAACAGGACCCGGCCCCGCCGCGTCCCTGCTGCCCGGCCTGGACGTGCCCGCCTACCGTGTCGTCACCACGTACTACCACGCGGCCGCGCGGCCCCCGCTCGGCGAACCGACCCTCCTCACGGATGCCGGGCGCCGCTTCCTCAACACCTGTGTGCTCAGCGAGGTCGTCCCCGGTTACGCGCCGAAGGGCACCGCCCTCGTCGCCACCTCGGTTCTCGGCGAGGACGCCGAAGGCCGCGAACCCCTCGTACGCGACGCACTGGCCGAGGCGTACGGCATCGACACCGGCCGCTGGGACCTGCTGACGGCGCGTACGATTCCGGACGCCCTGCCCGTCATGACGCCCCCGCAGTCCCTGAGCCGCACCTCACGAGTGGCACCGGGCCGGTATGTGTGCGGAGATCACCGTGCCACCGGCTCGGTCCAGGGAGCGCTGGCCTCGGGCGCCCGCGCCGCCCGCGAGGTGCTGCACGACCTCGACGGCCGGTGACGGCCGGCGGGCGGTGGCCCGCCGACGGAAGACGGTCACGAGCGGGGGGAAAGGGGGCGTCAGTCGCGTCCGCGGGCGTGCCGGAAGCGGGCCAGACCGTCGGCGAGTTCGACGATCGGGTCGGGGTAGTCGTACGCGGCGCGGTCGAGTCCCTTGAGCTTCCAGGGCTCGTGCACGGCCGCTCCCCGGAGTCCTTCGAGTTCCGGCACCCAGCGCCGGACGTACGCGCCGTCCGGGTCGTACCGCTTGGCCTGGGTGACCGGATTGAGGACACGGTTGGGCCGGGTGTCGGTGCCGGTTCCGGCCATCCACTGCCAGTTGAGCTGGTTGTTGGCGACATCGCCGTCCACCAGCAGCTCAAGGAAGTGGCGGGCGCCGACCCGCCAGTCCACGTACAGCGTCTTGGTGAGGAAGCTCGCGGTCAGCAGACGGCCACGATTGTGCATCCAGCCCTCGTGCCGCAGTTGGCGCATCGCCGCGTCGATCACCGGGTAGCCGGTGCGGCCCGTCCGCCACGCCTCGACCTCCTCCCGCGCCGCGGCCTCGGACCGCCATCGGTCGCCGCGGCCGCGGTAGTCCGCGGTGGCCGCGTCGGGCCGTGCGGCCAGCACCTGGTAGTGGAAGTCGCGCCACGCGAGCTGCCGTACGAAGGCCTCGGCGCCGGGGCCGCCCGTCCGCCGCGCCCGGTGGACGAGTTCGACGGGGGACAGCGTGCCGAAGTGCAGGTGGGGGGAGAGGTGGGAAGTGGCGTCGCCGGCCAGGTCGTCATGGCGGTCCTCGTACGCCGTGATGCCGCCGCGCAGCCAGGCCATGAGCCGCTTCCTGCCCTCCTCCTCGCCGCCCGCCGCCAGCCCCTGCGACAGTCCGGACAGTTCCGTGCGGGTGGGAAGCCGTTCCGAGCCCACGCTCTCCGGCACCCGCACGCCGCGCGGCGCGCCGAGCGCGTCGCGCAGATGCTCCCGCTCCCAGTGCCGGAAGTACGGGGTGAAGACGGCGAAGTGGTCCGAGGAGGACGGGGTGACGGCACCCGGCGCCACCGCGGTGATCACCGTCTCGTGGACGTGCAGTCGACGCCCGTCCGCCTCCAGGGCCGACCGCAGCCGCTGCTCGCGCCGGTGGGCGTACGCGCTGACCCCGGCCGCCAGATGCACCTCGTCGGCGTCCGCCTCGGCCGCCACCTTGCACACCTGGTCGACCACGTCGCCGGAGCGGAGCACCAGTCGCCCGCCGCGCTCGCGCAGCCCGGCGTCGAGGTCTCGCAGACAGTCGGCGAGGAACGCCAGCCGGTTGGGGGCGGCGAACCCGGCCCCGTCGACGGCCCGGTCGCGCACGAACAGGGGCACCACCTGACGCGCGCCGTCCAGGGCCGCCCGCAGCGGCGGATGGTCGTGCAGACGCAGGTCGGAGGTGAACAGGACGACCGAGACGTTCATGGCGCTGCTCCGGGTTCGGGGGAGGAGGTACTGGGGGACGGGGGGGACCCGGGGGGGACGGGGAGTACGGGGGGTACGGGGGGTACGGCACCAGGTGTTTCCGGGGCGGAGGCCCCGGCGGATGCAGGTGGGGGCCTGCGGACGGCGCGCGATGCCGCCGTGCGGCGCCGTGGCGGGATCCGTCGGCGTAGGGCGGCAGCCGGTCGGGATCCAGCGGCGTAGGGCGACAGGCACAGGGCGGCAGCCGGCCGGGAGGGGCCGCCGTGCCGCGCCTGTGCGGCTCTGCCGGGCACGCCGCCGTGTCCGCGTCCGCGCGGAAATCCGCGCGGACGCGTGTCCGCTTCGCCGGGCGGACGCGGACACCTCCGCCGCCTCCCGGAATCGGTGTCACCCCGCGGGCTCGTGCGCTCCCGCCCGGTCGGTCGCGTCCTTGGCCGCGGCGCGCGCGATGTTGCGTGCCATGCCGCCGAACACCACGGCGTGAAACGGCGACACGCTCCACCAGTAGGCGTGACCCAGCAGCCCGTGCGGATGGAAGAGGGCACGCTGGCGATAGCGGCTGCCGCCGTCGGCGCCCGGCTCGGCGTACATCTCCAGCCAGGCCAGACCGGGCAGCCGCATCTCGGCGCGCAGCCGCAGCAGACGGCCCGGCTCGATCTCCTCGACCCGCCAGAAGTCCAGCGAGTCGCCGACCCGCAGCCGGGCGGCGTCACGGCGGCCGCGACGCAGTCCGACCCCGCCCACCAGCCGGTCGAGCCAGCCGCGTACGGCCCAGGCCAGCGGGAAGGAGTACCAGCCGTTGTCCCCGCCGATGCCCTCGACGACCCGCCACAGGGCCTCGGGCGAGGCGTCGACGGCCAGCTCACGCCGGTCGGTGTAGAGGCTGCCGCCCGCCCAGTCGGGGTCGGTGGGCAGCGGGTCGCTGGGCGCGCCCGGCACCGACGCCGACGACCACCGGGTCGTCACCTGGGCGTCCCGTACGCGTTGCAGGGCCAGCCGGACCGAGTCGTCGAAGCCGATCGGCCGCCCCGGCGGGTCCGGCACGTAGCGGGCGATGTCGTGCTCGTGGCAGACGACCTCATGGCGCAGCGACTCGGTGAGCGGGCGCGCGATCGACCGCGGCACCGGTGTGACCAGCCCGATCCAGTGACTGGAGAGCCGGGGAGTGAGCACGGGCACGGGCACGATCAGCCGACGCGGAAGCCCCGCGATCGCCGCGTACCTGCGCATCATGTCCAGGTACGTCAGCACCTCGGGTCCGCCGAGGTCGAAGGCGCGATTGACGTCGGCCGGCATCCGGGCACTGCCCACGAGGGCGCGCAGTACGTCCCGTACGCCGATGGGCTGGATCCGGGTGCGCACCCAGCTAGGGGTGACCATCACCGGCAGGCGTTCGGTGAGGTAGCGCAGCATCTCGAAGGAGGCCGAGCCGGAGCCGATGATGACCGCGGCCCGCAGCACCGTGGTCGGTACGTCCGAGTCCAGCAGGATGTGGCCGACCTCGGCCCGGGACCGCAGATGCGGGGACAGCTCCTTCTCCGGTACGCCTGCCGGGGTGAGGCCGCCGAGATAGACGATGCGCTGGACGCCCGCTGCCTTGGCCTGCTCCCCGAAGACACGTGCGGACTTCCGGTCGGTCTCCTCGAAGTCACTGCCCGTGCCGAGCGCGTGGACCAGGTAGTACGCGACGTCGATGCCGCGCATCGCTTCGCCGACCGACTCGGGGTGGGTGACATCGCCTCGCATCACGTCCACGTCGCCCGCCCAGGGATGGTCGCGCAGCTTTCTGGGCGAGCGGGCCAGACAACGCACCTGGTGGCCCTCTGCGAGAAGTTCCGGGACGAGCCGCCCCCCGATGTATCCCGTGGCGCCGGTCACCAGGCAGCGCAGCCCCGGCCGGGTGTCGTCACTGCTCATGTGTTCTCGGCTCCCTCGCGCAGCGTCATGTGCCCTTCTCCTCATCCCTTCCACGGGATGCCCCGGGGTGGATGCGCCGACAGGGGGCTTCTGCGGTTTGGGGACATGTGCCGGCGGATCGCGGGCAAGCGGGACCTACAAGGGTCTCGATGTGAACCGATGGTCTATCGCTGGAGGTGCTGCCGCTATGGGCGCGAAGGTGTTGGAGCGGTTTCCTGCGGGTGCTCCGCGCGGATCGTGGCCGGCGGAGGAGTACGCGGCGCGACGCCGCGCCGAGGGTGAGCCCGCGACGGTCGTGATGGATCTCAAGTCGGACGCGTTCCTCGTGGTGGTTCCCGGACGCGACGACGACTGACCCGTGCGGTGCCGGCCATTCCCCGGGCCGGCACCGCACGGGTCAGGGCTCGGCCCCCAGGACGATCTCCTCCGCTCCACCGGCATGCGGAAACCGGCCGGGCCGACCCCGCGGGCGACGGCCGGGGACCGCCCCGGGCCTACGGGCGGGTTGCCGTCCTGGGCCTACGGGCGGGTCGCCGTCCCGGGCCTACGCGTCGGTTGCCGTCCCGGGCCCAGGGGGCGGGCACCGCCCCGGGCCCAGGAGAGGGACACCGGCGCAGCGCGCCGCATCGCGTTCGGTCGGCGCGTCGGGTCGCGTGCGGCCCGGCGCACCGTATCCCGCGCGTGGCCGCGTTCCCGCCGTCAGGGGCGGCCGGTCAGTGTCCCGCCGAGCGCCTCGGCCCTGCCCACGAACGTCTCGTACAGACCCTGGGCCGCTTGCGGCACCGACTCCGCCCTGCGCCGCTGGAGCATCAGCAGCACCTGAGTCGAGTCGTCCGCGAGCGGGCGGTAGGTGATCGCACCCCGGCGCTCCAGAGGATCGTCGATCACGCTGAAGTCGGGCAGCACCGTGGCGCCCAGCCCCTCGGCGACCATCAGCTTGCCCATCTCGGCGCCGTCGGTGGAGTACGAGAACGACGGGGAGTGTCCCTCCAGGAGCCGGTGGACGAACCGGTGCATCACATAACCGGAGCGCATGGCGATCAGCGGCTCGGCGAGCAGGTCGGACACCGACACCGTGGTCCGGGACGCCAGGGGACTGTCCGGTCGTACGCACACCACCGGCCGTCCGCGCAGCAGTTCGGTGGTCTCGAAGTCGGCGGCCACGTCGTCCCCGTCGAGATGGTTCACCAGACCGAGGTCGAAACCGCCCTCCAGCAACGACCGGTGGATCTCCGACTGCTGGGCGCCGACCACCTCCACCTGGGTCAGCGGATGCGCCGCGCGGAACTCCCGGACCACCGGGATGAGCAGCGGCACGGTCGCCGCGTTCACCGTGCCCAGGCGCACCATGCGGCTGATGCGGTGCTGCTCGCCCGCGGCGCCGCGCAGCCGGTCCACCGCGTCCAGCACATTGATGATGTGCGGCAGCAGCTCGCGGCCCTCCGCGCTCATCCGGGCACCGGAGCGCTTGCGCTCCAGGAGGTCGACACCCAGCTCGCGCTCGAGATTCCGTACGGTCTCACTCAACGCGGGCTGGGAGAGGTGGAGTTCCTCGGCCGCGCGGCGCAGCGAACCCAGCCGGGTGACCGCCGCTATGTATTCGAGCTGCTCTGTCCGCATCGCAGCAGAATGCGGCCGCCGCCGCGCGCCGTTCAAGGGTTTACCTGTCACGCCTTCGTGAAATTCCATGGTCCGGGATGCGAGACCGGTCGGGTATTCCTTGACTGCCCCGAGGAGTGGCTGTCACGATCGACGACATGAAGAAGCGAACGGACCTCACGCGGCGACGCCACGTCGACCTCGCGCGTGTCTCCAGCGCCTTCTGTTGTCGCGAAGCCTGACGATCCCGACGGTAGGGTCCCCTTCGCACCGCCCGTCCGCCCGGTGAATTCTTCCGGCCGGCGCACGGCTGCGGATGGCCGGCCTACGGCTGGAATGCGCTCGGCCTACGGCTGACATGCGGCCCGCATACGACTCGTATTCCTTTCCCGTACCCACCGCGGCTCTTTTTCCGGCCCCGCCGAATGGCCCGGGCCGAATCCCTGACGCTGCCCGCTTCGGTGAATTCACGCCGACCCGCCGGGCGCTCCGTCACCATTCCCGCATTCGCACCAACGGGAGTTCCCATGCCCGCAGAACCCGTCCGCTTCGCCTACTGGGTCCCCAACGTCAGCGGCGGCCTCGTCACCAGCAGGATCGAGCAGCGCACCGACTGGGGCTACGACTACAACCGCGAACTCGCCGTCCTCGCCGAGAACAACGGCTTCGACTACGCCCTCAGCCAGGTCCGCTACATGGCCAGTTACGGCGCCGAGTTCCAGCACGAGTCGACCAGCTTCAGCCTCGCCCTGCTGCTCGCCACCCAGCGCCTCAAGGTCATCGCCGCCGTCCACCCGGGCCTGTGGCACCCGGGCGTGCTGGCCAAGCTCGGCGCCACCGCCGACCACCTCTCCAACGGCCGCTTCGCGGTCAACGTGGTCAGCGGCTGGTTCAAGGGCGAGTTCACCGCGCTCGGCGAGCCCTGGCTGGAGCACGACGAACGCTACCGCCGCTCCGAGGAGTTCATTCGCGCCCTGCGCCAGATCTGGACCGAGGACCACACCGAACTCGCCGGCGACTTCTACCGGTTGCGCGACTTCTCCCTGAAGCCCAAGCCCCTCAACACCCCCGAGCGGCCGCACCCGGAGATCTTCCAGGGCGGCAACTCCACGGCCGCGCGGGCGATGGCCGGCCGGGTCTCCGACTGGTACTTCTCCAACGGCAAGGACTTCGACGGGGTCGTCGAACAGATCGCGGACGTACGCAACTCGGCGGCCCAGGCCGGCCGCACGGCACCGAAGTTCGGCCTCAACGGCTTCCTCATCGCCCGCGACACCGAGACCGAGGCCCGCGAGACCCTCCGCGAGATCGTCGCCCAGGCCGACACCGATGCCGTCGAGGGTTTCGGCGCCGCCGTGAAGCAGGCGGGGCAGTCCACCGGCGACGGCAAGGGCATGTGGCAGGACTCCAGCTTCGAGGACCTCGTCCAGTACAACGACGGCTTCCGCACGGGGCTGATCGGCACCCCCGAGCAGATCGCCGAGCGGATCGTCGCCTACAAGCGCCTCGGCGTCGACCTCCTCCTCCTCGGCTTCCTGCACTACCACGAGGAGGTCGAGTACTTCGGCCGCCGCGTGCTGCCCCTCGTACGCGAGCTGGAGGCCCAACTGCCGGAAAGCGAGGCGGAGTCCGTCCCCGTTCACGCCTGACCGACCGCTCGGGGCGCCTGCCGCACGCAGGCCCCCTCACCCCCGGCACCCCCTCACCCCAGGCACCAACCCCCTGCCCCTCGCTCCGCGCCCCTCGCTCCGCGCCCGTCGCCCCCTGCCCGTCGTCCGCCCTTGCCCCGAACGCCTCGTTCCGAAAGAGGACCCATGGCCACCGTCCTGTCCGTCTCCGGCAGCCCCTCCGTCTCCTCCCGCACCAACCGTCTGCTGCGCCACCTGGACACCCGGCTGGTCGCGCAGGGCCATGAGGTGATCCCGCTCGACGTCCGCACCATCCCCGCGGAAGCCCTGCTCGGCGCCGACTTCCGCCACCCCGCCATCGTCGAGGCCACCGAACTGTTCGCACGCGTCGACGGTGTGGTCATCGGCACCCCCGTCTACAAGGCCGCCTACTCCGGGGTCCTCAAGGCGCTGCTCGACCTGCTCCCGCAGTACGCCCTCACCGGCAAGACCGTGCTGCCGCTGGCCACCGGCGGCACCACCGCCCATGTCCTGGCGATCGACTACGCGCTGCGCCCCGTGCTCAACTCCATGGGCGCGGCGCACATAGTGCAGGGCTGGTTCACCCTCGACAAGGACATCACGGCGGGCGAGGACGGCTCCCTCACCGTCGCACCGGCCGCCGCCGAGGCCCTCACCCAGGTGGTCGACCAGTTCTCGGCGGCCCTGGGCCGCACGCCCCTGCTGGCCGCGGCGGGCTGACCGTCATGCCCGCCCATGTCATCGCCGACGACGCCGAAGCCCTGTCCGTCGCCGCCGCGCTCGCCGACGAGTTCCGTGCCGGGGCGTCCGGCCGGGACGCCGAACGCCGCCTGCCACGCGCCGAGTTGGACCGGCTGTCCGCCTCGGGGCTGCTCGCGGTCACCGTGCCCGCCGAGCACGGCGGCGCCGACGTACGCCAGGAGACCCTCGCCGAGATCTTCCGGCTGCTCGCCTCGGCCGACGCCAGCCTCGCCCAGATCCCGCAGAACCACTTCGTCTACGTCAATGTGATCCGCCGCCAGGGGATCGAGGAACAGCGGAAGTTCTTCTTCGCCGAGGTGCTCGCCGGGCGGCGCTTCGGCAACGCCCAGTCCGAGGCGGGCACCCGGCACGTCCAGGACATCCGCACCCGGCTGGCACCGCGGCCCGACGGCTCGTACCTTCTGACCGGGGTCAAGCACTACTCCACCGGCGCTCTGTTCGCCGACTGGATCCCGGTGCTGGCCCGAGCGGAGAACGACGACCTGCACGTCGCGTACGTCCCCCGGGACGCCGACGGCGTGACGGTCGTCGACGACTGGGACGGCATGGGGCAGCGCACGACGGCCAGCGGCACGGTCCGCCTGGAGGCCGTGTCCGTCCCCGCCGACCGCGTCCTCCCGCACCACCTCACCTTCCAGGGACCCCAACTGCACGGGGCTGTTGCTCAGTTGCTGCACGCCGCCATCGACGCCGGAATCGCCGCGGGCGCGCTGGCCGAGGCCGCCGAGTTCGTACGGACGAAAAGCCGCCCCTGGTTCGAGAGCGGTGCCGAGACCGCCGCCGAGGACCCGCTGCTGATCCAGCGATTCGGCGAACTCGCCATCCAGGTAAGGGCGTCGGACGCGCTTCTCGTGGCCGCCGCCCGTGCCGTCGACGCGGCCCGTGCCGATCTCACCGACGACTCGGCGGCCGAGGCCTCCCTCGCGGTGGCCGCCGCCAAGGTGCACACCGCGAGCACCGCCGTCGAGGTGGCGGGCGCCCTCTTCGAGGTGTCCGGCACCCGCTCGGCCCTCAACTCCCTCAATCTGCACCGGCATTGGCGCGACGCGCGCACCCACACCCTGCACGACCCGGCCCGCTGGAAGATCCAGCACATCGGCCGCCACGTACTCAACGGCACCAAGCCGCCCCGCCACGGCCTGCTCTAGGGCCGGCCAGGCTGATCAGGCGCGGCCCTGGCGGACCTTCCCGATCGGAGACCCGACGTGTCCCTCACCTTTCACTGGTTCCTCCCCACCAACGGCGACAGCCGCCATGTCGTCGGCGGCGGCCACGGCACCCCGGCCACCGCCTCCGGCCGGGACCGGCCGCCCACGGTGGCGTATCTGAGCCAGATCGCCCGCGCCGCCGAGGACCTGGGCTTCGTCGGCGCGCTCACGCCCACCGGTGCCTGGTGCGAGGACGCCTGGCTGACCACCGCGATGGTCTCGCAGCAGACCGAGCGCCTGAAGTTCCTGGTCGCCTTCCGCCCCGGCTTCGTCTCGCCCACGCTGGCCGCGCAGATGGCGTCCACCTTCCAGCGCCAGACCGGCGGACGGCTCCTGCTCAACGTGGTCACGGGCGGCGAGAGCCACGAACAGCGCGCCTACGGCGACTTCCTCGACAAGGACGCCCGCTACCGTCGTACCGGCGAATTCCTGCAAATCGTCCGGGAGTTGTGGGAGGGCAAGACCGTCGACCTGGCCGGTGAGCACCTCCAGGTCGAGGACGCCAGGCTGGCGCGCGTCCCCGACCCGGTCCCCGAGGTCTACTTCGGTGGTTCCTCACCCGTGGCGGGCGAGGTCGCCGCCCGGTACGTCGACGTCTACCTCACCTGGGGCGAGCCACCCGCGCAGGTCGCCGAGAAGATCGCCTGGGTTCGCGGGCTGGCCGCGGAACAGGGCCGTACGCTCCGCTTCGGCATCCGGCTGCACGTCATCACCCGCGACACCTCCGAGCAGGCCTGGGCCGAGGCGCACCGGCTCCTCGACGGCTTCGACCCGGAGACGGTCAAGTCGGTGCAGGCCGGGCTCGCCCGCAGCGAGTCGGAGGGACAGCAGCGCATGCTCGCCCTGCACGGCGGCGGCCTCCCCCAAGCTCTCGACTCCGCTCGAGCAGGGGGGACCCCCACCGGGCTGGAGATCCACCCCAATCTGTGGGCGGGCATCGGCCTGGTGCGCGGGGGCGCGGGCACCGCCCTGGTCGGCAGCCACGAGGAGGTCGCCGAGCGCATCGCCGAGTACCACCGCCTCGGCATCGACGAGTTCGTACTCTCCGGATATCCGCACCTGGAGGAGGCGTACTGGTTCGGCGAGGGCGTCCTGCCGAGGCTGGCCGCACAGGGACTGTGGCAGCACCCGTTCGCGAAGCCGGCGGCCCCCGCGGCACAGGTGCCGTTCGCGAGCTAGCGCTGTGACCGCATAGGTTCGCCGGGTCGGCGGTCGTGGCGGTTGCATGTGGGGTGACATCCGATCCGACCGCTGGAGGCGCGGTGGCCGAGCCCGTCCGTGTGCGCAGACTGACCGACCACGAGGGGCAGAAGCTGCAGCAGATCGTGCACCGGGGCAGCACGAGTTCGGTGCGCTACCGGCGGGCGATGATGCTGCTGGCCTCCGCTGGAGGAAAACGGGTGCCGGTGATCGCACAGCTGGTGCAGGCCGACGAGGACACCGTCCGGGATGTGATCCACGCGTTCAACGAGAAGGGCCTGGCCTGCCTGGACCCTCGGTGGGCGGGAGGCCGTCCCCGCCAACTCAAGTCTGACGAAGAGGACTTCGTCGTCCAGACAGCCACCACCTGCCCGGTCAAGCTCGGCCAGCCTTTTACTCGCTGGTCACTGCGCAAGCTCGTCGCCTACCTGCGCAAAGTCCACGGCCGGGTGATTCGCATCGGCCGTGAGGCGTTACGGTGCCTGCTCGCCCGCCGCGGCGTCACCTTCCAGCGCACCAAGACCTGGAAGGAGTCCCCGGACCCCGAACGGGAGACGAAGCTGGACCGTATCGAGCACGTCCTGGACCGCTTCCCGGACCGGGTATTCGCCTTCGATGAGTTCGGCCCACTCGGGATCCGGCCCATCGGCGGCAGCTGCTGGGCCGAACAGACCCGGCCCGACCGGCTGCCGGCCACCTACCATCGCACCCACGGCGTCCGGTACTTCCATGGCTGCTACTCGGTGGGCGACGACCGTCTGTGGGGCGTGAACCGCCGCAAGAAGGGTTCCGGGAACACGCTGGCCGCGCTGAAATCGATCCGCGCCGCCCGGCCCGACGGCGCACCGATCTACGTGATCCTGGACAACCTGTCCGCCCACAAGGGCGCCGACATCCGCCGCTGGGCAAAGAAGCACAAGGTCGAGCTGTGCTTCACCCCGACCTACGCCTCCTGGGCGAACCCGATCGAGGCGCACTTCGGACCACTGCGGCAGTTCACCATCGCCAACTCCCACCACCCCAACCACACCGTCCAGACCAGGGCCCTGCACTCCTACCTCCGCTGGCGCAACGCCAATGCCCGCCACTGCGACGTCCTGGCCGCCGAACGCAAGGAACGCGCCCGCATCCGCAGCGAGAAAGGCACCCGATGGGGCGGACGCCCCCTCACAACCGCAGCCTGATCCAACCCGGCGAACCTACGCGGTCACAGCACTAGATCGCTGCCGTTGCGGCTCCGTAGGGCGACACGGCCGTCGGCCCACCGGCCGGCCAGGGCGCGGTAACCGTCCCACTTCTGTTATGCGCTGTTGAGCTGTCCACGGACTATCGTCCAGCGTCATGTCGATCACCGGTTGGCGAGCACGGGAGTTCAGCTCCCTGTTCGCCGATCTCGGTGAGGGGTTGGATGATCTGGGGGTGCCCGAGGGGCAGCCGTTCCTGATCAGTCCGGCGGGCGTGTACGACGTGGCGCTGAACCGGTATTTCTCGGTGTGGCTGGCGTTCGCCGTGGAACACCCAGGCCGCCCATGTCCGGGACCTGCGCACGTACTTCGACTTCCTGTGGTTCGCGCGAGGCAGGCGGGACTGGCGTGATGCGCCCATGGACGACCGGGCGGCGTTCGAGTGGTGGGGCGGTCACCTACGACTGCCATGTCTGCCGGCAGCCCTACGAGCGCCCCGACCTGGCCGCCTGCGCCACGCACGACGCGGTAGGACGGCATCATCGCGTCGAAGGCGCCCTTGAACTGCTGAATCGACCCACAAAGCCCTGACCGCACCACACGGGCCTCGACCCGGAATCCTGCGGACAGGGACTGTGCGACGGGGACTCGACGCCACGTAGGTGGGCAATTTCCGGAATCCCAGCAGCACGCGGTGGCGGTAGTCCTCCGGCCGGCCGCCCCACCCGTCCAGTCATGCCGGTTGTATGGGTAGCAACGGCCGGATGACCTGCCATTTGGGGATTCGGGCCATGCTGCAGCCGAGGACTACCCGGATGGTCGCCTGGGCCTGAGGCTGGGGCCGCGCTTCAGCGAGGCAGCAGGACGTCGACCTGCCTGCGGATGTCCTGCACGATCTCCTCGACGCTCAAGGCGATGTTCACGCTCGCCGCCATGCTGAGGAACATCACGGCGGACACGATGTGTGCCAGCGTCGCGGCGTCGCCCTCTGCGACCCGTTCGTCTCGGCGCAGCACGGCGGCGACGGCCTCCTCGGTCTGCGCGACGATGGCCAGTGCCGCGCCGTGCCGGGGCTCCTCGGGGTCGCCGAAGACCATCTCTCGCAGGTAGGTGCGTCCGTTGTCGATCTGGATGCGGTTGCACTCGACGATCGGCCGGAGGATCGCCAGCACCGCGTCCAGCACGCCGGGGACGGTCTCGGCGTCCGCCCGGCCCTGCTCAAGTGCTTCGACGTACTTGGCGTTCTGGACAAGGAGGAGGAGTTCGCCCTTGGTCTTGGCATAAAGGAACAGGGTCCCGGTGCCGATGTCGGCCTGGTCAGCGATCTGCTGGGTCGTGACCTCATCGACGCCGTGTTCGGCGAACAGTTCACTTGCGGCAGCGACGATGCGGTCGAGTTTCTCCTGCTTGTTCCGCTCGCGCCGTCCGACCGACTGGGAGGCGACAGACATGGGTGGTGTCCTCGTGCGTTCTGTGTCGCCCGTCGCGGTTGCGGCGGGTCAGCTGCTGCCGATGACGGCCTTGCCGCGGATGCCGCCCTGGGACAGGGACTGCAGCGCCTGCGGGGTCTGGTCGAAGCCGACCACCTTTCCCACGACCGGACGCACCACGCCCTGGTCGATGAGAGTGGTGATCTGGCGGAGCTGGTCGCCGCTGGCGCGCATGAACAGGAACTCATACGTCACGCCGAGCTTCTTGGCCTGCCTGCGGATCTTGCCGCTCATGCCTGCGACCGCCAGGCGCAGCAGCGGGTTCAGGCCGGCCTCGCGGGCGAACGCGGGGTCCGGGGGACCGGCGATCCCGATGGCCTTGCCGCCGGGCTTGAGCACCCGCAGGGACTTCTCGAGATTCTCACCACCGAGGCTGTCCAGCACCAGGTCGTAGCCGGTCAGGAGCTGCTCGAAGTCCTGGCTGCGGTAATCGATCACCGTGTCCGCGCCGAGCGCGCGCACGAAGTCCGCGTTGGAACCGCTGGCGGTCGTGGCGACGCTCGCCCCGAGGTGTGCGGCGAGCTGGATCGCGATCGAACCGACCCCGCCGGCGCCGGCGTGGATGAGAACCTTCTGCCCTGGCCGCACCTTCCCGCGCTCCACCAGCGCCTGCCACGCCGTGAGCGCCGCCAGCGGCAGCGAGCCGGCCTCTTCCATGCTGATGGAAGCGGGCTTGAGCGCCAGGTCGTCTTCCGCTATGGCGATGCGCTCGGCGAACGTGCCGATGCGGTCCTGGTGGGGCCGGGCGTAGACCTCGTCTCCGGGCTTGAAGCCGCGAACTGCCGTCCCGACGCTGATGACGGTGCCCGCGACGTCGTTGCCCAGAATCAGCGGCAGCTTGTAGGGCAGGATCTGCTTGAACTCACCGGCGCGGATTTTCTCATCCAGCGGGTTCAGTCCGGCGGCCTCCACCCGGACGAGCACGTCGTGCTCCCCCACGGTGGGTTCGGGGACGTCCGCCTCTTGCAGCGGCTCCTTGTACTTGGTGACGACGAACGCTCGCATGGGGCACTACTCCTTGTCTTCATCCTGTTTATCCAGGCGTGAGGCCAGATCAGTCAATTCGGCGTGACATGGGGCCTAGCCTCACTCCATTAATCCGATTGCACTCAATTATGAGTCTGCTCAGGATTAGTTTCAAGGGAGGTCCCATGGGACGCGGTCACATGCCGGTCGGGCGCCGCGAGCGGGCCAAGCAGGCCAAGCGTGAGCGCATCATGACCGCAGCCCGCGAACTGTTCGCCGCACATGGCGTCAGCGGGGTCACGGCACAGCAGCCGACCGTGCCCGCAGGTCCGCCCCGTCCCGTTCGGCCGCGCCCGGAGCCCCGGGGCCGGTCGGTCCCGGGGCTCCGGTCCCGCTCCACCTGCCCGCAGCCGACCCGGCCGGGGCGGCCGGCGTCAGGCGACGCTCAGGACGATCTTCCCGGTGGTGCGGCCCTGCTCGCCGATCTCGTGCGCCTTCGCGGCCTCGGCCAGCGGGACGACGGTCTCGACCACGGGCGTGAGCGCGCCCCGCTCGGCCAGGGCGGCGATCTCGCGCAGACCCAGGTGGTCGGGCTCGACCAGCATCCACACCGCCCGCACGTGGCCGGGGACGTCGGCGGGGACGTCGTCGGGGCCGGGCAGGGTGATCAGCCGACCGCCCGGGCGCAGCACCGTCAGGGATCGCTCGGCGTTCTGGCCGCCGAGCCCGTCCAGCACCACGTCCACGTCCCCGACGGCGTCCTCGAAGCGGACCGTGCGGTAGTCGATCACCTCGTCCGCGCCCAGCTGCCGCAGCAGGTCGTGCTTGCCGGCGCTGGCCGTGCCGATGACGTACGCGCCGCGGGCCTTGGCGATCTGCACGGCCAGGTGGCCGACCCCGCCGGCCGCCGCGTGCACCAGCACCCGCTCACCGGCGCGCACCCCGGCGGTGTCCACCAGGGCCTGCCAGGCGGTCAGCGCGGCCAGCGGCAGCGCCGCCGCCTGCACGTGGGTGAGGTTCGCCGGCTTGGGCGCGAGGTGGCGGGCCGGGGCGACGACGTACTCGGCGTAGGCGCCCGCCTGCCGCGGGAACAGCGGCATGCCGTACACCTCGTCCCCGGGGCGGAACATCCCCACGCCCGGTCCGACGGCCTCCACGGTGCCGGAGACGTCCCAGCCGACCGCCGGGACCTCGCCCCACTCGATCAGGGCCCCGCTGGCCCGGGTCTTGAAGTCCACCGGGTTCACACCGGCCGCGTGGACCCGCACCAGGACCTCGTTCAGTCCCGGCTCGGGCCGGGCGACCTCACGCTCCACGAGCACCTCCGGTCCGCCCCACTGCTCCACGACCACCGCACGCATGCTGTCCGCCTCACTCTTTTCCGTCTTGATCGGGTACCGGCCGCCCGGGCCCTTCCCGGCGCGACGCAGTCCACGATCCGGCACCCGCCCCCACCATGGTGTTGGCCGTCTGGCCACTATGTGACAGGATCTGGCCATGAGCGAGATGCAGTGGCCGTGCACCGACCCCCGCCCCGACCCGAGCGCCGACGCGGCCGGGCGGCACCGCATCGCCGTCCTCGCCCTGCCCGGCGTCCCGCCCTTCGAACTCGGCATCCCCTCCCGCGTCTTCGGCAGCGTCCTGGACGCCGGCTCACGCCCGCTGTACGAGGTCACCGTCTGCACCGCCGACGGCGCCCCGGTCCTCAGCGACGCCGGGTTCACCGTGCAGCCCGCGGCCGGTCCCGAGGCCCTGGCCGCCGCGGACACCGTGATCGTCCCGCCCACGCACGCCATGCCCGAGCTGGGCCGCGGCGGCCCGCTGCCGCCCGAGGTCACCGCGGCCATCGCCGGCATCCGGCCCGGCACCCGCCTGGTGTCCATCTGCACCGGCTCCTACGTCCTGGCCGCCGCGGGCCTCCTCGACGGCCGGCCCGCCACCACCCACTGGCACCTCGCCCCCGAGTTCCGCCGCGCCTACCCCCGCGTCAAGGTCGACGAGGAGGTCCTCTTCGTCGACGACGGCGACGTCCTGACCTCCGCGGGCGTCGCCGCCGGCGTCGACCTGTGCCTGCACATGATCCGCCGCGACCACGGCGCCGCCGCCGCCAACCGCGCCGCCCGCATGTGCGTCGTCCCGCCCTGGCGGGACGGCGGCCAGGCCCAGTACATCGACCGCCCGGTGCCCGAACCCACCGTCGCCACCACCACCGCCACCCGCGCCTGGGCCCTGGAACACCTCGGCGAACCCCTCTCCCTGAACCGCCTGGCCGAACACGCCCGGATGAGCCTGCGCTCCTTCACCCGCCGCTTCCGCGACGAGGTCGGCATGACCCCCGTGCAGTGGCTCACCGCGCAACGCCTGGAACTGGCCAAGCAGTTGCTGGAGACCACCGACCTGTCCATCGACCTGGTCGCCCACCGCTGTGGCTTCGGCTCCGCCAACTCCCTGCGCGCCCACATGCGCACCGCCTTCGGTGTCTCACCCGCCTCCTACCGCCGCACCTTCCATACCGACGACCTGGTGGAAGCGGGCGTCTGAGGACACATCAGCGCCGCACATACCCGCTCCGCGGGCCGGCCGGGATCCGCCTGATCATCCGCTGCCGGTGCCCCCTCCAGCGGAGGCCAGCAGCATCATCGCCCGCCGGTAGCGCACCGAACTCGTGCTGCCCCGGCGCACGATCTGCTGCAGCTTCTGCCCCTCGTGGTCGGTCAGTCTGCGCACACGGACGGGCTCGGCCACCGCGCCTCCAGCGGTCGGATCGGATGTCACCGCACATGCAACCGCCACGACCGCCGACCCGGCGAACCTATGCGGTCACAGCACTAGCGCGGCACAGGGGGAGCCGGCCGGCCACCGCGAGCCGGCCGGCCACAACCGCGCGGCGGGCCACAACCGCGTGGCGGGCCGGAACGGCGCGGGGGGTCGGAACGGCGCGGGGGGTCGGAACGGCATGGCGGGCCGGAACGGCGCGGCGGGTTGGAATCGCGCGGCGGCCACAACCGCGCGGCGGTTAAAAGGGCGTGGCGGTCGGAATCGCGCGGCGGGCCACAACCGCACGGCGGGCCACAACCACGTGGCGGGCCACAACCGCGTGGGCGGGTCGGAGCGGCGCGGGGGGTCGGAACGGCGTGGCGGCCACAACCGCGCGGCGGGCCACAACCGCACGGCGGGTCGGAACCGCGCGGCGGGCCACAACCGCACGGCGGGCCACAACCGCACGGCGGGTCGGAACCCCGGTGAGCCGGAACCGCGCCGCGACCCACCCGCACCCCGCGCTAGTACGGCGCGGCCAAGGACCCGAGGTGCGCCGTGCGTACCTCGGCCGTCTGTCCCTGCACGAGCAGGAACATCCCCTCCCGCGCCAGCCGCTGCGCGGGGCTGCCGAGGTCCATGGCCCGGCCGCCCCCGGCCACCACGGCCGCGGTCGTGGCCGCGCGCATCAGGTCGTAGGCGCGTGTCTTGACCACCAGCCGTTCCTCGATCCGCTCCGACGGCACGGGGTGGTCGGCCAGCGCGTACGCGTGCCGCCGGACCTCGTCGAGCCGGCCGCGCAGGACCCGCGCGGACTCCTGCGCGGCCGGATCGCCGTCCGCCAGCAGGCCGAGCGCCGACGCGGTGATCCCGAAGACGGCGGGTCCGGCGTTGGTGTTCTTGGGCCGGTCGGCAGCCGCCCAGGTCTCGTACGGCGTCCGCAGCGCCACCGCCTCCTCGGGCAGCCACAGGCCGTCCAGTTCCAGTGACACCGTGCGCGCGGCGGTCAGCGCCGCGAGCCGCATCGGCGGCGACGGGCGCAACCCCGGCTGCGCACGGGCCTCGGTGAAGGCGAAGAGCGCTTCGTCCGTGTCCGTGACCCCGGCCAGCAGCATCACGTCGTTGAGCCCCCAGCCCGTGTACCAGGGCACCGTCCCGTCGAAGCGCCAGCCGCCGCGCTCCCGGGTGACCCGCACCGGAACACGGGGATACGCGCGCAACTGGGCGTACGCCACCCCGGACAGCAGCTCCCCCCTCGCCAACGGCCCCAACAACCACTCCCGCACAGGCAGTTCGCTCTTGGCCAGGGTCATCACCGGCGTGTGGTGCTGGGTCTGCACGAACCACGTCGAACAGCAGGCCCCGGCCAGGATCTCCGCGGTCTCGCGGGCCACGGCGGCCGGCGCCGCCGACCCGCCGTACTCCACCGGCGCGCTCAGCCCGAGCAGCCCCGACCGCTTGACCGCCTCGATACTGCTCGCGGGCACCCCCTCCTGGTCCACCTGCTCCGCGCGGGGCGCCAGCACCTCGGCGGCGAGCCGGCGCGCCCCGGCGACGAGCGGATGCGGATCCGGTGGAGTGGTCATCTGGGAAATTCTCCCGAAGTCGTCGTGTCGGGTGTCGATCCGGCGCTCTCCCGTTCGTGTAGTCAGTGAAAGACCACCCCGTGGGAGATCACCGAGGAGGACACATCATGAAGCACTACCTGCTCAGCGTCATGCAGCCGGCCGGCGAGCCGCCCGCCCCCGAGGTCCTGGAAGGGATCATGCACAACCTCGACGTCTTCCACGCGGAACTGCGCGAGGCGGGCGCCTGGGTGTTCGCCGGGGGACTGCACGGCCCGGAGACGGCCACCGTGCTGCGGGCCGAGGAGGGCGGCGATGTCCTGATCACCGACGGCCCGTACACCGAGAGCAAGGAGTACCTCGGCGGGATCTGCCTCATCAAGGCCCCCGACCTCGACGCCGCCCTCGAGTGGGGCCGCAAGGCGACACTGGCGACGACGCTCCCGATCGAGGTACGCCCCTTCATGGGCGAGGCCTGATGGCCGTCGGTGTCGAGGAGGTCTTCCGCGCGGAGTACGGCCGCGCGGTCGCCGTCCTGGTCCGCTTCCTCGGCGACATCGACCTCGCCGAGGAAGCGGTCCAGGACGCCTTCACCACCGCACTGCGGACGTGGCCGGAGAGCGGAGTCCCGCCGAGCCCGGCCGGCTGGATCATCACCACCGCGCGGAACAGGGCGATCGACCGGCTGCGCCGCGAGTCCACGCGCGAGGCCCGCCACGCCGAAGCGGCCCAGCTGTACGCGCCCGGCACACCGGCCGAGGAGGGCCCCGTGCGCGACGACCGGCTCCGCCTCATCTTCACCTGCTGCCACCCCGCGCTCGCCACCCAGGCACAGGTCGCGCTGACGCTGCGGCTGCTCGGCGGCCTCACCACGGCGCAGATCGCCCGCGCCTTCCTCGTGCCCGAACCCACCATGGCGCAGCGTCTGGTCCGCGCCAAGGCCAAGATCCGCGACGCCCGCATCCCGTACCGCATCCCGCGCGATGCCGACCTCCCGGACCGCGTCAGGGGCGTGCTCGCCGTCGTCTACCTCATCTTCAACGAGGGCTACGGCGGCCGCGAGGACCTGTGCGCCGAGGCCCTGCGCCTCGGCCGTCTCCTGGCCGAGCTGATGCCGGACGAGCCGGAGGTCATCGGCCTGCTCGCGCTGATGCTGCTGATCGAGGCGCGCCGCCCGGCCCGTGAGACGCCCGAGGGCACCCTGATCCTGCTGGCCGACCAGGAACGCGGCCGGTGGGAGCGCGGCCTGATCGCCGAGGGCCAGGCGCTCGTACGCCGCTGCCTGCGACGCGATCAGCCCGGGCCGTACCAGATCCAGGCCGCGATCAACGCCGTCCACAGCGACGCGCCTACCGCTGCCGCCACCGACTGGCGCCAGATCCTCGCGCTCTACGACCAGCTGATGGCCCTGGCCCCCAGCCCGGTGGTCGCCCTGAACCGCGCCGTCGCCGTCGCCGAGACCGCGGGCCCGCAGCCGGCCCTCGACCTCGTCGACGCGCTCGACCTCGACGGCTACCACGCCTTCCACGCGGTCCGTGCCGACCTGCTCAGGCGCCTGGGCCGCGGCACCGAAGCCGTGCGGGCCTACGAGGCGGCCATCGCCCGCACGGACAACGCGGCCGAACGCGGGTATCTGGAGCGCCGCAGGGCGGAACTCACGCCGGAGTGAACCGCTACACGCTCAGCGCCTCCCGCACCGACCGCTCCGCCTCCTGCCCGCCCGCGCCAAAGGACGTGACCCGCCCCGCCTCCAGGACGCAGTACCGCTGCGCCGCCCGCATCGCGAAGCCCACGTGCTGTTCGACCAGCAGCACCGAGAGCCCACCGCGGGCGGCGAGGGCGAGAATCGTCTCCTCGATCTCGGCCACGACCGACGGCTGGATGCCCTCGGTCGGTTCGTCCAGGAGCAGAATCCGAGGCTCCGTCACCAGGGCGCGGGCGATGGCGAGTTGCTGCCGCTGCCCGCCCGAGAGCAGACCCGCGCGGCGGTTCGACAGCGCCCGCAGCGCCGGGAACAGATCCAGCGCCTCGGCGATCGCCGCCTTGCCGCGCCTGCGTCCGTCCGCGACCAGCTGGAGGTTCTCGGCGGTGGTGAGGTGAGGGAAGGCCTGCTGCCCCTGGGGTACGTACGCCATGCCGCGCGCCACCCGCTCATGGGGCTTGCGGCGCGTGATGTCCTCCCCGTCCAGGCGTACGGCGCCGCGCGCGGGGGTCAGCAGCCCGACCGCGGCGCGCAGCAGGGTGCTCTTGCCGGCGCCGTTGTGCCCGAGCACGGCGGCGACGCCGTCCTTCGGCACCTCGACACAGACGCCGTGCAGGACGGTGCTGCGGTGGTAGCCGACGTGAACGTCGTCGATCTCCAGCATCACGCCTCCTGTACGGCCACGCCCGCGGCCGGCTCGGCGGTGGTGGACTCCTGGGGCGCGTGCCCGAGGTACACCTCCTGCACCTTGGGGTCCGCCTGCACGTCGGCCACCGTCCCCTCGCTCAGCACCCTGCCCGCGTGCAGCACGCTCACGCTGCGCGCGAAGGACCGCATGAAGTCCATGTCATGCTCGATGACGACCACGGTCCGCTCCTCGCTGATCCGCTCCAACAGCTCACCGGTGGACTGGCGTTCGTCGTGGCTCATCCCGGCCACCGGCTCGTCGAGCAGCAGCAGCCGTACGTCCTGCACGAGCAGCATGCCGATCTCCAGCCACTGCTTCTGGCCGTGCGCGAGCGTCCCGGCCGGGCTGTCGGCGAGCTCCGTGAGCCCGACCGTCTCCAGGGCCCGCGCGACGGACTCCGGTACACCCGTGCGGCGCCGCAGCATCGTCAGCACGCTCCGGCCCGCGCCCGCCGCGATGTCCAGGTTCTGGAGCACCGTCAACTCCTCGAAGACGGTGGCCGTCTGGAACGTACGCCCGATCCCGGACCGGGCGATCCGGTGCACGCTCCGTCCGAGCAGTTCCGCGCCCCCGAAGCGCACCGAGCCGTCCGCCTTCACCAGGCCGGTGACCGCGTCCACCAGCGTGGTCTTGCCCGCACCGTTCGGCCCGATGAGGAAGCGCAGGTCACCCGGCCTGACGTCGAGGTCCACACCGTCCACGGCGGTGAATCCGTCGAAGGACACCCGCAGTTGCCGTATTTCGAGGCCCGGGAGGCCCGCACGGTCCGACAGCTCACTCATGCCGCTTCTCCCACGGGAAGGACGGGCGCCGTGTCGGCGGACACCCGTGAGGCCCTGCGCCGCCGTGCGATCCCCACCAGCGAGGCGAGACCGCCCGGCAGGAACGCCAGCGCCACGATGAACAGCAGACCCTGGAAGTACGTCCAGGCCGCCGGGAACTCCTCCGACAGGGCCGTCTTGGCCCAGGCGACCGCGATCGCCCCGAGCACCGCGCCGGCCAGGCTCGCCCGGCCGCCGACCGCGGCGCCGATGACCAGCTCGATGGACGGCACGATCCCGATCAGCGCGGGGGAGATGATGCCGACGGCGGGGACGAAGAGGGCGCCCGCGAGGCCCGCCATGCCGGCGGCCACCACATACGCGACGAGCTTCACGTTCGCCGGGTTGTACCCGAGGAAGCGCACGCGCTCCTCCGAGTCCCGTACGGCGACCAGGAGTTCGCCGTACCGGCTGTGGATGAGCTGGCGGGCCAGGGCGATCAGGAGGAGCAGGGCCGCGGCGATGACGAAGTACACCATCCGCTGGTTGACGGGGTCGTCGAGGTCGTAGCCGAAGAAGCCCTGGATGTCGGTGAGTCCGTTGGTGCCACCGGTCGTGGCCTGCTGGCCCACCAGCCAGATCGCGAACGCGGCGGCCAGTGCCTGGCTGAGGATCGCGAAGTACGCGCCCTTGACCCGGCGCCGGAAGATGAACGAACCGAGGACGGCGGCGACGGCCATCGGCAGCAGCACGGTCGCCGCGAGCGCGAACACCGGGTTGGCGAACGGTCGCCACCACCAGGGCAGTTCGGTGGCGGTGCCGTACAACTGCATGAAGTCGGGAATGGTGCCGGGCCCGGCGTCCACGATCTTCAGATGCATCGCCATCGCGTAGCCGCCGAGCCCGAAGAACACCCCCTGCCCGAGCGTCAGCAGCCCGCCGCGGCCCCAGGCCAGGCAGATGCCGACGGCGACCATCGCGGTGCACAGGTACTTGGCGAGTAGCCCCAGCCGGAAGTCGGAGAGGGCGAGCGGGGCGACGGCGAAGAGCGCGACGGCGGCTCCCGTGAAGCCGGCCGCCGCCCGGGTGGAGCGCCCCTTGAGGAACGACGTTCGGGACCCGGTCATACGAGACTCCTCGTGCGCAGGGTGTACAGCCCCTGGGGCCGCCACTGGAGGAAAGCGACGATGGCGACCAGCACCAGCACCTTCGCGACGCTGACCGTGGTCGAGTACTCGAGGACCGACTGGAGCACGCCGAGCACGAAGGCGACGATCACACTGCCCTTGAGCTGCCCGATGCCGCCGACCACGATCACCAGGAAGGCGTCGATGATCACGTTGGTGCCCATGGTGGGCCCGATCGGACCGACCAGCGTCAGCGCGACCCCGGCGACCCCGGCGAGCCCGGAGCCGATGAAGAAGGCCGTGCGATCGACCCGGCCGGTGGAGATGCCGGACACCTCGGCCAGATCCCGGTTCTGCACCACGGCCCGGATGCGCCGGCCGAGCGGGGTCAGCCGCAGCGTCAGCGACAGCGCGACCACCGCGGCGATGGCCAGCCCGAGGATGAACAGCCGGCTGTTGGCGAAGGTGAGCGGGTCGTCACCGCCGATGACCGTGATGTTCCCGGTGAGGAGCTCGGGCGCCCGTGTCTGCACATTCGGTGCGCCGAAGATGTCCCGGGCGAGTTGCTGGAGCATCAGGGAGACGCCCCAGGTGACGAGAAGTGTGTCGAGCGGCCGCAGATACAGCCGGCGGATCAGCAGCCATTCCAGCAACGCCCCGAGTGCGCCCGAGACGAGAAATGCGACGGGCAGCGCGACCAGAAGCGACAATCCGGCGCTGGAAATGGACTTCTGCAGGACGTATGTGGTGTAGGCGCCGGCCATGATGAACTCGCCGTGGGCCATGTTGATGACGTTCATCTGACCGAAGGTGAGCGAGAGGCCGAGCGCGATGAGCAGCAGAACGGCACCGATGCTGATGCCGGTGAAGGTCTGACCGAAGATGACGGTCATACGGCGGCTCCGGGGAGGCGGGACGCGGGGACCCCCGTTCGGGGCGAGGTCCCCGCGGGACGGGCGGTCAGGAGAGGCCGGAGGCCCAGGAGTAGCCCTTGAGGAACGGGTCCGGCTTGATCGGCTTCCCGGAGTCCCACACCTGCTCGATCAGGCCGTCGGTGCCGATCCTGCCGATGCGGGCCGTCTTGCGGATGTGCTGCGAGGCCCCGTCGACGGTGACCTTGCCCTCCGGCGCGTCGAAGGTGATGCCGTCGGAGGCCGCCTTCACCTTCTCCGGGTCGAAGGACTTCGCCTTCTCGACCATCGCCTTCCACAGGTAGACCGAGGTGTACGCGGCCTCCATCGGGTCGCTGGTCGGCTTGCCCTGGCCGTACTTGGCCTTGTACGCCTTCACGAACTTGGTGTTCGCCGCGCCCGGGGTGGTCTGGTAGTAGTTCCAGGCCGTCAACTGGCCCGCCAGGTACTGCGATCCGATCGACTTGACCTCTTCCTCGGCGATCGACACCGAGACGACCGGCATGCTCTTGGCGGTCAGGCCGGCCGACTTGTACTCCTTGAAGAAGGCCACGTTCGAGTCGCCGTTGAGCGTGTTGAAGACCGCGTCCGCCTTGGCCGCCTTCACCTTGTTGGCGATCGTGCTGAACTCGGTGGAGCCCAGCGGCGCGTAGTCCTCGCCCAGCACCGTCATGCCGTTGGCCTTCGCGTACGCCTTGATGATCTTGTTGGCGGTGCGCGGGAAGACGTAGTCGCTGCCGACCAGGTAGATCTTCTTCTTGCCCTGGCTCTTGAGGTAGTCGAGCGCCGGGACGATCTGTTGGTTGGTGGTCGCGCCCGTGTAGAAGATGTACGGGGACTCCTCCAGTCCCTCGTACTGCACGGGGTAGAACAGCAGCGACTTGTTCTTCTCGAAGACCGGCTTGACGGCCTTGCGGCTCGCGGAGGTCCAGCAGCCGAAGGTGGCCGCGACCCGGTCCTCCTTGATGAGCTTGCTCGCCTTCTCGGCGAACGTCGGCCAGTCGGAGGCGCCGTCCTCGCTGATCGGCTTGATCTTCTTGCCGAGCACTCCGCCCGAGGCGTTGATCTCGTCGATCGCCAGCTTCAGCGAGTCGCGTACGGTCACCTCGCTGATCGCCATGGTGCCGGACAGCGAGTTGAGCAGACCGACCTTGACCGTGTCGCCGCTCACGTCCGCCTGGGCGGCCTTGTCGGACGAGCCGCCCGCGTCGGTCTTGGCGCCGCACGCGGAGAGTGCGACGACGGCCGCGAGCGCGGCCGTACCGGCCATGAACCGGCGTCGGAGAATACGGGAACCGCTGGAACCGCTGGAACCGCTGGAACGGCTGGAACCGCTGGGACCGCTGGACAAAAGAACCCCCTCGGGCAGTGGAGGACGGCGCCCTCCTGAAGCGCGGTCCACAGCCTCAAGTCGCGCTGTTTCCGAGGTGTTTCGCGGTACTTTCCCGGCGGTATCTTCCCGCTCTCACCGGGCAACAAAAAATGCCTGGGGCGGAATTCGACACCGGAATCCACAATTCGCCCGAGGCATTCTAGTTACTTTCTGTGGGAAGTATCTTGGCAGCGGCGCGGGCATGTCAAGGGCGGGAACTGTGGAGATCGAGTTCGGCGACCACGTCGAAGTCGAGGCCGTCCGCCCGCGCCAGATAGATGCGCTGCCGGACATGCCCGCCCCGCAGCCGCAGCAGCCCGCGCGGACCCTCGTACGACACGGTGTCCGCCGCCGCTCCGATGGCCGACACCTCCAGCGTCCCGGCCCGCCCGATGAGCGCGGCCAGCAACAGCACTCCCTCGTAACAGGATTCGCCGAGACTGCCGAGGGCCGGCGCCTCGACGCCGTACCGCGCCGCGTACCGGCCGTGGAAGTCGAGCGTGTCCTGGTTCGCCAGCGAGGCGAAGAACCCGGCGGTGCTGTAGAGGTCCGCGGTCGCCGCCGGACCGCTCGCCAGCAGCATGTTCTCGTCCATCAGCGTGCTCAGCCTGAGACACCGCCCGTCGAGCCCGGCCGCGGCGAACGCCCGGTTGAAGCGCACCGCGTCACTGCCGACCAGCAGCATGAGCACCGCGTCCGCGTCCGACCGTTCGATGCGCCGCAGCACGGGCTCGAAGTCGTGGGTCCCCAGCGGCAGATAGACCTCCCCGCCGATGCTCCCGCCGCACTCGCGTGCGTACGAGTGCGCCGCCCGCGCGGTACGGCGGGGCCACACATAGTCGTTGCCGATGACGAACCAGCGACGTACCCCGCGCTCACGCGCCAACAGCCGCATGGCGGGTCGCAGTTGATCGCGCGGGGTCTCGCTCGTCAGAAACACACCGGCGGTGTGCTCACCGCCCTCGTACAGGGCGGTGTAGACGTACGGCACACGATGAGCGATCCTCGGCGCCAGCGCCTGTCGCACCGAGGAGATGTGCCAGCCCGTGACGCCCTGCACGACGCCCAGGTCGACCAACGCCGCGACCCGGTCGGCGATCTCGCGCGGCGGCGCGCCGCCGTCGACGGGCAGCAGCCGCAGCTCCTTGCCGAGCACCCCGCCCGCCCGGTTGACCTCCTCCGCGGCCAGCCGCGCACAGAGTTCGCAGGTCGGTCCGAAGATCCCCGCCGACCCCTGGAGGGGAAATACGAGCGCCACGCGGAGCACGGAGTCGTCGACCGTGAACCAGTCGGGCGCAGGGGGATCGTGCCGGAACATGGCGTCATGATTTCGGGTCCCCCCGGTGAACTCCAGTCCGTCTCATACGATGTACGCACCCTGTCATGAGGATGAGGAGCAGGATGCCCACCCCACCTCCGCGTCGGCCCCATGACCTGATGCAGCTGCTCACGCGGGCCGAGCGACTGGCCGCGCGCCACCTCCAGGCGGTGCTGGACGAGGACGGCTGCTCGCTGGACGCCTGGCGGGTGCTCGCCCTGCTCTCCGACGGCGAGGGGCACCACATGACGGCGGTCGCCGAAGCGGCCTTCCTGCCGCCCGCGACCTTGACCAAGCTGACCGACCACCTCGTCGACCAGAACCTCGTCCACCGCCGGGTCGACCCCCTCGACCGACGCCGCATCCTCGCCTACCTCACCCCGCGCGGCCGGACGTACTGGCGCCGGCTCGACCGCGAGATCCGCGCGCGGTGGCCTGTGCTCAGCGACGGCGACGACGAACTGCTGCGGGCCCTGCTGGACCGGCTGGCGGGCACGCTCGACGGGGCGGCCGTGGAATCGGGCCTCTGAGTGATCGCCGCATTGCCGTAAGTGATGTACGTGTGCCTGGAATTTATTTGGGCACCTGAAAGGTTGGCATTTACATCGAGCGACGGTGCGAGGTGCCGTCCGCTCGCCCGCGACCATCTCCACGGGCCATCGGGCCCGTGCTCCGACCAGCGAGGCATCGTGAACGACCGCACCCCCGAGCAGCCCGCCGACACCGTGGCCCGGCTGCGCGCCACTTTCCGCACCGGCCGTACCAAGCCCGTCGAGTGGCGCACGGACCAGCTGGACCGACTGCGCGAGATGCTCACGACACATGGCGCGGACCTCGCCGCCGCCCTCCACGCGGACCTGGGCAAGAGCAGCACCGAGGCCTACCGCACGGAGATCGACTTCACCGTCCGCGAGATCGACCACACGCTTTCCCACCTCGGCACCTGGCTGCGCCCCGAGTCCGCCCCGGTCCCGCCGCACCTCGGTGACGACGCGACGGCCTGGACGCAGTACGACCCCCTCGGCGTCGTGCTGGTCATCGCTCCCTGGAACTATCCGGCGCAGCTTCTGCTCACGCCGATGATCGGCGCGCTGGCCGCGGGCAACGCGGTCGTCGTCAAGCCCAGCGAGCTGGCCCCCGCCACCTCGGCCGTCCTCGCGCGTCTGCTGCCGCAGTACCTCGACACCGATGCGGTCGCCGTCGTCGAGGGCGGCATCCCGGAGACCACCGCCCTGCTCGCCGAGCGCTTCGACCACATCTTCTACACCGGCAACGGCGTGGTCGGCCGCATCGTGATGCGCGCCGCCGCCGAGCACCTGACCCCGGTCACACTCGAACTGGGCGGCAAGTCCCCGGTGTTCGTCGACCGCGACGCGGACCTCGCCGTCGTCGCCGACCGTCTCGCGCGCGGCAAGTTCCTCAACGCGGGCCAGACCTGCGTCGCCCCCGACTACGTCCTGACCGACCCGGAGACCGGCCGCGCCCTGGAGACGGAGCTCGCCCGCGCCGTCTCGTCGCTCTACGGCCCCGAACCGGAGACCTCCGGCGAGTACGGGCGCATCGTCAACGAACGTCACTTCGACCGGCTCAGTGGCCTGCTCGACTCCGGCCGGGTCGTCACCGGCGGCGGCAGCGACCGTACGGCCAAGTACATCGCGCCGACCGTCCTCGCCGACGTCGACCCCGAGTCGCCCGTGATGCGGGAGGAGATCTTCGGCCCGATCCTGCCGATCGTCACGGTGCCGGGCCTGGACGAGGCGATCGACTTCATCAACGACCGCGACAAGCCCCTCGCCCTGTACGTCTTCACCGCGTCCGGCACGACCCGGCAGCGCATCGCCGCCGAGACGTCCTCCGGAGGGCTCGGCTACGGCCTGCCGCTCGCCCATCTCACCGTCTCCGACCTGCCGTTCGGCGGCGTGGGGGAGAGCGGTATGGGCAACTACCACGGCCGCTACTCGATCGAGACGTTCAGTCACCGCAAGGCGGTGCTGGAGAAGCCGCTGAGCGTCTGACGCGCCGAGGGACGGCCGGTCCTTCGCGGGCGGGGTCGCCATGCCGGTGCCGCAGCGGCACCGGCATGGCGACCTTGAGCACTACTGATGGGCCGCACGGTCGGGCCGGCCGGCCTCCGCCTGAAGCCGGCCTCAGGGAACCGCGTCGCCGAGAGGGAACGAAGCGGTCAGCGGCGATCGCCCCGCGCCGCGTCCTTCGCCTTCTGCTCCTGCTGCTCCTTGATGCGCGCCGACTCCTTCCGGACCTCGGCCTGGGTGGCGCGCTCCTTCCGAAGCCACTCGGGCTGGTCCTGCTTCAGGGCGTCGATCTGCTCCGTGGTGAGCGCGTCCGTGACTCCGCCGCGCGCGAGACCGGCGATGGAGACGCCCAGCTTCGCCGCGACCACCGGCCGGGGGTGCGGGCCGTTGCGCCGCAGCTCCTGGAGCCACTCGGGCGGATCGGCCTGCAGCGCGTTCAACTCGCTGCGCGAGACGACACCCTCCTGGAACTCGGCGGGGGTGGCCTCGAGGTACACACCCAGCTTCTTCGCCGCGGTGGCGGGCTTCATGGTCTGGGTGGTCTGGTGCGACGTCATGGTGTCAAGGGTAACGAGCGTGTGCGACGCCTCTGACCAGCACCGGTAACCTGGCGGAGTGACAGGCTCCGAGGTAACCCCTTCATTCCGGCTCGCATACGTCCCCGGCGTGACACCGGCCAAGTGGGTGCGGATCTGGAACGAGCGGCTGCCCGACATCCCCCTGACCCTCATCCCGGTACCCGCTGCCGAGGCGTCCGACCTGCTCCGTGACGGTGGCGCCGACGCCGGGTTCGTACGGCTGCCGACCGACCGCACCGACCTCAGCGCGATCCCCCTCTACGCCGAGACGACGGTGGTCGTGGTCCCGAAGGACCACCTCGTGGCGGCGGTCGACGAGGTGTCCGCGGAGGATCTGGCCGATGACATCGTGCTGCACCCCCTGGACGACACCCTGGACTGGGAGCACCTGCCCGGTCGGCCCGCGATCGAGCGCCCCGCCACGACGGCGGACGCCGTCGAGCTGGTGGCGGCGGGAGTCGGACTGCTCCTCGTCCCGCAGTCGCTCGCCCGCCTGCACCACCGCAGGGACCTCACCTACCGGACGGTCACGGACGCCCCCGAGTCGCGCGTCGCCCTCTCGTGGCGGGAGGACGAGACCACCGACCTGGTGGAGGACTTCATCGGCATCGTCCGCGGGCGCACCGCCAACAGCTCACGCGGGCGTTCCCAGACCCCGCCGGAGCCGAAGGCTTCGAAGGCCAAGCGCTCCGACGCGAGCGGGGCGCGGCGGAAGCCCGCGGCCGGGAAGACGACCGGCAAGAGCACGCGCAGCGGAGGGGGCGGCGCCAAGCCGGGCAAGCGAGGCAAGCCGCGCCGTCGGTCCTAGCCCGCTCCATCCCGTCGTCCTGGTCGCCCGGCTTCGCCCTGGTCGCCCTGCTTCGACGGCCGGGCCGCCCACGCGCCGGCCTGGGGTGACGTGGCCGAACGCGCCGCGTCGACGGGCTTTGCCGAGCGGTCGTTCCAGGCCGCCGTGTGACACGTGACCGCCGTGAAGCGGGCGACCCGGTCGCGCTCACCAACGGCGATCCGGCCCGGCCCGACGCCGTCCTCGGCGCACCGTGTCCTTCACGGGTGACGGTCCGGCCCCGGACGACCCGCGCCGGGTGCTCCCCGGCTTCTGATTCCGAGCCGCCCAGCGGCGCCGCAGGACTGTGCGGGCTGTGCGCCGGTCACGCTTCGGGCGTGCGGCTCACGCGTCGTCGGGCGGGCAGGAATCGGTGGGCAGCAGGCCGTACATCGCTTCGCGCTGGGCGGGGCCGATGGTACGGGCGAGGGCCTCGCTGACGGCGTCGGCCATCGGTACGGAGGCCTCGCTGAGCGCGCGACGCGCCTTGTCGGTGAGGGTGACCTGGACCCCGCGCTTGTCGCCGCACACCGACTGCCGAGTGACCAGGCCCGCGTGCTGGAGGCAGGCGACCTGGTAGGTCAGCCGGGTCTTGGGGCGGCCCAGAAGTTCCGCGATCCGCGTCATGCGCAGGCCGCTGCCGGGCTGGTCCGCGAGCAGGCACAGCACCAGGAACTCGTCGTGGGAGATCCCGAGGGCGTCTTTGACGACGGCGCGCAGCTGCTGCTCGATCGCGCCGGTCGCGGCGAGCAGCAGCATCCACGCCCGAAGTTCGGCCGGCAGCAGCCCGTCCTGGGGCGTCTGGACGTGCTCGGGCAGGTCCGCGGGAGCAGAGGGTTCGGCCATGGCCCTGATTCTACCGGTCGTCCAATTTTGGAAGAGTTGGTTGTTCAATTTTGGATGATGGGCTAGCGTGAAGTCATTCAAAATTGGACGACATGGTGGTCGTCCGCCCGAGGCACCCCCTGCCCGGGTCCCTCCACTTTCCTGTCAGGAGAACGCTCATGACCCTCGCCGTCGAAACCGGCCTGTGGCAGCTCGACCGGACCGCCTCCACCGTCGCCGTCCGGCACAAGACGATGTGGGGTCTGGTCACCGTCAAGGGCGCCTTCACCTCGATCAGCGGTCAGGGTGAGGTCGAGCCCGACGGCACCGCCCACGGCACGATCACCCTGGAGGCCGCTTCCCTCGACACGAAGAACGCCAAGCGCGACACGCATCTGCGCTCCGCCGACTTCTTCGATGTCGAGAACCACCCCGAGATCACGTTCGCCGTACGCACCGCCGAAGCCGGCCCGGGCGACACTGTTCAGGTGGCCGGCCAGCTGACCGTGCGCGGCATCAGCCGGCCCCAGTCGTTCACGGCGCGCGTCACGCGGGCGGACTCCGACGCGATCACGCTGGCGGCCGAGTTCACCGCGGACCGCGACCAGTTCGGCATGGGCTGGAACCAGCTGAGCATGATGCGCGGCCTGACCACGGTCACGGCGACCCTCCGCCTCACGCGCGCGGCGGCCTGACCGCTACGGCGCCAAAAACGTGTGCACGTGGTTCGGGCGGCTCACGACGAACTCGTTCATGAGGATCGTCCGCGAACTCGTGTCGGCGGTGTTCGAACACCACTCGAAGGCATGGGTCGGAACGAGTTCCTGAAAGCGGTCCCGCCATTCGAGACCGTCGCTCGAGTGCGCGTAGCAGTACCAGATCGGGTTCACCGCGTGGACGTCATCGCCGAAAACGGTCGAGGTCTGCCCGGGGCCGATTTTCCACCAGCCCTTCTTCATCCAGTCTCCGCCGTCGGAGCAGTTCGGGTGGTGCCATTCGACCATCGCCCAGACCGGTTGGTGGTAGTTGTTCTTGAGATTCAGGGACATGGCGCCTCCTTTATCCTGAAGCCGGGTGCTTGCGGGCGACCGGGCGGCCATCGGGCCGTCCGGCGATCCCTGGCCCGCCGCCGGGGCGCGAATTGCTCGTACTCACCTCGGACCCGGACGTGTCGGCGACCGCGCCGGAAGCCAGCGCACGGTCCAGCGTTTCCTCGTCCGCGTCGGTCGTCGGTTCCACCTCGACGGAATCCTTCTGGGACATGGGCTCCTCCGGTCTATCGTCATGAACTGCGACAAATAGGTTCCCGTCGAAAATTTACGCGAAACTCGAAAACCAGTTCTTGACCCATCCGGGTGTATCGCGCCGGTCGGCCGATAGGGGACCAGAATTCCGGGCACATCCTTGAGCCTTCCGCGACCTCGCCAGGTTTTCGATCGCGGACATTCGGCCAGCCATGCGCGTCGAATGTCGGCGGGTCACGATGCGCGCCGGGATCGGCACAACCCCGAGCGGCGTCATCGTCCGGTTCGTGGTCATGTACGCGCGATGCCGAGTATCGCCAGTGGGCGTTGGGCGAGTGCCACCCTCGTCAGGTCCGTCACGGCGTCGCGGGCGTGATGGTGAACTCCCCAGGTGGCGGGTGCGGTTCGGCCACGATCTCGCCGGCGGCGAGCTTGGCCCGCAGCCGGATGACCGCACCGGGAGCCGCGCCGTCGAGGAGGTCGCGGCGTATCGCCAGCTCCACGCGCCCGCCCACACGGTGCGACAGCAGGTCGGCGTAGCCCCGCACCGGGTCGGCATCGAGGATGTCGGCCGCCACCTGGTCCCATTCGGCGAGCCGGGGGTGCGGGGCCCTGCTGATCAGGCGGATTCGCAAGGTGGTCAGGTTCTCGATCGCCTGCACCATGGATTACTGCGGTATCGGTCGGCCGTTGCCGTGTGCCGCCGTCATCTGGGCCGCGTCGGACTGCATCCCCGTGTGGACGAGGGGAGTGAGGACCTTGGAGGCGATGCTCGCGAGGTCTTGCTCCATCGCCGCCAGCCGGGCCTGTATCTCCAGGATCTCGCCGGCGAGTTCGGGGGTGGTCTCGGCCCGGGCGCCGGTGCCTGCTGCCGCTGTCATGCGCTCGGCCGTCATGCGCTCGGTGGTCATGCGCTCGGTCGGGCTGGGGGCCAGTGACACGTGGGCCGTCATCACCTCACCGGGTGCCGAGACGCCGGTGATGGACACCCCGGTCTCGGCTCCGGCGTAGGAGTGGGAGGACGGATCGCTGCCATTGGTGAAGGCGGTGTTGCCCGTGCTTCCCGGGTAGGGGTCGCCCTCGTCGCCGCGGTTGCCTCCCTGTTCCAGGGCGCGACAGCCGTCGGCCTGTACGAGCCCCACCTTGTAGTGGTTCTCGTCGCTGTTGTCGGGCTGGTTCTCGTCCACGTGCCAGATGAGCAGCCCCGGGGCGGGCAGGGACCTGTCGTAGCCGGTCTGCTGCCGGTTCTCCAGCAGGAAGTACTCGCGGCCCGGGGCGCCGCGCTTCCACAGCTGGTGCACCTCGAAGCCGTTCTTCACATCAGGCAGCGCCAGCGTTCCGTCGGTTGTGACGCGCTGGGTGGAGACCCACTGCTGTTGGGCCTTGCACCAGGCGGAGGGATGGACGGGGATGTCGCCGCCTCCACCCCATGAACCCCCGCTCATGAGGCACCAGTCGCCGACTCCTTCGGAGGTGCCGTCGATGTCGTAGAGGTCGGGGAAGCCGAAGAGAAGGTGGCCGAGCTCGTGCGCGCAGACGCCGATCTTGGCGTCCTCCGGGATGGTGAGGTAGCCGTAGATCTTGGCGCCGTCCGAGGGGTAGGGCTTGGGCAGGGTCCACTTGTGGGACCACAGATCGCCGGGCTCACCGGTGACCTCGCCGCCTTCGCCCGCGTGCACGAGGACGAAGGCGTCGACGAAACCGTTGCCGTCGTTGTCGTACGGGGCGTAGTTGATCGACGGGTCGGCCTGGATGGCGGCGTCCCTGGCCATGATGTTGGCCCGGGCCTCACCGGAGGGACGGCCGATCCCGAAGTTGTTGTTGGCGTACCAGGCGAGTGTGTGCGGCAGCGTGACCGGGCCGACGACCTCGCCCGAGATGCTGACCAGGCCGTGGGTGACCTCTTTGAAGTAGTCCCGCACGCTGCCGTGTTCCAGCGTGTTCTCCGAGAAGAAGAGGTCCCTGAAGTGCTGGGCGGTGGCCGTCAGCTCCTTGTCGGGGAAGTCCACCAGGACCACGATCACCCGGACGGTCCCCCGCAGTGGGGCGCGCTCGGCGGCGGCGGCGCGGATTCTGGCCGCGGGAGTTCCGGCGGGGAACTCCTCGGGGGGAATGATCGTGCCGTCGTCGAAGCCGGGCCGGCGAGGGGTACGGGCCGGCGCTATGTGGGCGGCGAGTCCGGTGTTGGTCTCACGTATGCGTTGGAGATCGCTCCGCAGCCGGTCCCGCAGTTCCGGGCTGGGTGAGACCGCACAGAAGTCGGACCAGACGGCGCGAGCCGTAGCCCTGTCCGCTGAGTCGGGGGACATGGCACTTCCTTGTCTTTGCGTGATGAGAAAAGCACGCCAAGTCACTCACGCGGGGTGCCCGCTCGCAACCGGAAGTACGGCATACCCGGGACGCCGAACTCGCTCCGGCCGAAATGAGTGTCGCCGTGCGTCAGGGCTTTTTATGTGCCGTTGAAACCGGATGAACAGTTACGTTTTCGCGGTCCGGTTCGAGTGCGATGCGGGTCCGCTCGATTCCTCTCAGTAAGCGGTTTCGGAAGTTTTCTCAAGTTACCCGAAGTAGCGTGTGACAAAAGATATGAAGATGCGTGAAAATCCGGCAAATCGTGCGTTCCGGGCTGTTGTGAAAGGATTCTATTGAGAGTTGAACAGGCGGCGCCCTTGTCTCGTATCCGAAGGGGTGACCAGGAATTCCGTTACCGTCGCCGGGGCGTATCACGTGGTGCCGGGCCGTGAGTCAGGCTTCCACTCCTGGGGGTGGGCCCTTCTGTGGGCGAGCGCGGGACAGTCAGGGTTTCTCGGTGGTGGCGTGCTGGTCGGGGGAGGGGCGGAGTGGCATGTGGTCTACCGCTTCGGCTGCGGTGGTTCCGCCCGGGACTGGGACGCCTCGGTCACCGGAATCCAGTGGTCGGCCCGCGCGGACGAGCTCGCCCGGGAGGCCGGGGACCGGATTGTGCACGGCTCGACGGCCTGGTTCGACTCGGGGACCGTCACCCCGGCCGCACCGCGTCCGCCACCGAAATGGAAACTGCGGTTCGTCGATGTGAGCACGGTTTTCCCGCCGGTACTTCTCTTCAACCTGGCCGTGCTCCCCTGTCTTGGCAGCCTCAATTCTCTCATCCGCACTCCGTCGCTTCAGGCATTCCTGGCCGGCCCGAACGGTGGACTGCGCAAGGCTGAGAACGAACAAAGGGAGGTGGGCGGGTGAAGACCCTGCTCATCGACAATTACGACTCGTACACGTACAACCTGTTCCAGCTGATCGCCGAGGTGAACGGCGAGGAGCCGGTGGTCGTCCTCAATGACGCCCCGCCGGACGACATTCCGGATCTCCGGGATTTCGCCAACGTGGTGGTGTCGCCGGGGCCCGGACACCCCGCGAAGAGACGTGACTTCGGCATCGTCGGCGAGCTGCTCGCCGCGGCCCCCGTGCCCGTGCTGGGCGTCTGCCTCGGCCACCAGGGCATCGCGGCGGGGGAGCGGGCCTGGGTGACCCCGGCACCGGAGCCCCGCCACGGCCATCTGTCCACCGTCCGGCACAACGGCCAGGACCTGTTCGAGGGCCTGCCCCAGCAGTTCACCGCGGTCCGCTACCACTCCCTGTCGGTACGGGAACCGCTGCCACTGAGCCTGGAGCCCACCGCCTGGGCGGAGGACGGCGTGCTGATGGGACTGCGGCACCGCTCCCGGCCGCTGTGGGGGGTGCAGTTCCACCCGGAGTCCGTCCTCACCGAGTTCGGCCACCGGATGTTCGTGAACTTCCGCGAGCTGACGGCCTCCCGCGCCCGCGAGACTCGCACGGCCAAGGCCCGTACGTCCGGAACGCGCACGACCGAGCCCCCCGTGCGGCCCCCGTCCCCAAGCGCCGAGGGGGCCGGGGCAGCACCCGCCGTGCTGGTCCCCCGGCCCCGTCGCGTGGCCCCGTCCCACCGCCTTCACACCCGGCGGATCGACGTGGCCGTGGACGCCGAGGCGGCCTTCACCCGGATGTACACCGACGCGCCCCGCGCGTTCTGGCTCGACAGCTCCCGGGTCGAGGAGGGACAGTCCCGTTTCTCGTTCTTCGGTGACGGCACCGGACCGCTGGCCGAGTTCGTACGGTACGACGTCGAGAGCGGCCTCTGTGAGATCGAGCGGCCCGGGCGGCCCGTGCGCAAGGTCAGGGCCAGCGTCTTCGACTACCTGAAACGGCAGTTGGTGACCCGTCAGGTGGATGCCACGGGACTGCCGTTCGACTTCACCGGCGGGTATGTGGGCTACTTCGGCTACGAGGTGAAGGCCGACTGCGGTTCCGTCAACCGTCATCGGGCCCGAACTCCCGACGCCTGCTGGCTGTTCGCCGACCGGCTGATCGCAGTGGACCATCAGGACGGAGCCACCTACGCCGTCTGTCTCGCCGAGAACACCCGGCAGGGCGCACAGCAAGCGGCCGACTGGCTCGACGCGGCGATGGCCCAGCTCAGTTTCGTGTCCTCGGCCAAGCCGACCGCCCCGCCGCGGCCGACGGCACCCCGCCTCGATGCCGTGGAGCCGTGGCTGGTCCGCGACCGTACGACCTACCTCGCGGACATCGGGACCTGCAAGCGGGAACTCAAGGACGGCACCAGTTACGAGATCTGTCTGACCAACGCGGCCAGGCTGCCCGCCCCGTACGACCCCTACGACTTCTACCGGGTACTGCGTCGTCTCGACCCGGCGCCGTACGCGGCCTATCTGCGGTTCGGTGACCTCGATGTGGCCGGCTCGTCCCCCGAGCGTTTTCTGCGGATCACCCGCGACGGCGTCGCCGAGGCCAGACCCGTCAAGGGCACCGCGCCCCGCGGCGAGCGGCCGGAGGAGGACGCCCGGCTACGGGACGCGCTCACCACGGACGACAAGACCCGCGCGGAGAACCTGGTGATCGTCGACCTGCTCCGCAACGACCTGGGCCGGGTCTGCCGGACCGGGACGGTGAAGGTCACCCGCCTGATGGCGACCGAGACGTGCGCCACCGTGCACCAGTTGGTCTCCACCGTCGAGGGGCGGCTGCGCGAGGGCATCGGAGCGGTGGACTGCGTACGTGTCTGCTTCCCCGGAGGTTCGGTGACCGGGGCGCCGAAACTGCGCACGATGGAGATCATCGACTCGCTGGAGACCGAGGCCCGCGGGGTGTACTCCGGAGCCATCGGCTACTTCGGGTGCAGTGGGGGCGCGGACCTCGCCATCGCCAGCCGCACGGCCGTGTTCACCGACGGGGAGATGCACCTCGGCGCGGGCGGTGCGATCGTCCTCGGCTCCGATCCGGTCGGCGAGTACGACGAGATGCTGCTGAAGACGGCCGCACCGATGCGCGCCCACCGCGACCGGATCGCCGGCCTGCGGCCCGCCGCCCGCACGCTCCCGCTGAAGGAGGCGGTCCGATGAGGGCGCCGCTGCCCACCCTGAGTCCGGCCGAAGCGGGCACGTCCGACAACCTCGCGGCCGTACTCGCCGGCCGGGCCGAGCGCCGTGGCTGGACCGGGCGCCCCGCGTTCCGCCAGGGCCACCAGGTCTGGACCCACGGCGAGGTGCACGACCTCGCGGCCCGCACGGCCACCGTGCTCGCCGAGCACGGAGTCCGCCCGGGCGACCGGGTACTGCTCGCGCTGCCCGACTCCCTCGCCTGGGTGACGGCTTTCCTCGCCACCGCCCGTCTCGGCGCCGTCGCGGTCCCCGTCAACCCCGAACTCACCCCGGCCGAGCACGAGTTCATGGCCGACGACGCCGAGGCCGCGCTGTGCGTGACCGGACCGGGGCTGGAGAGACGCTTCGCGCACCGGCGGCGGCTGGGCGCCGATCAGCTGGTCGCGCTCGCCGGCACCGCCTCGCCCGCCGCCGACGCCCACCCGGTCGGGCCGCGCACCCCGCTGTACATCCAGTACACCTCCGGTACTACGGGCAGACCCAAGGGCGTCGTCCACTGTCACGGCGACCCGGGGACTTACCACGAACTCATCGGCCGACGGCTGCTGCGGATCACCGCGGACGACGTCACCCTCTCGGTGTCCAAGCTGTTCTTCGCCTACGGGTTCGGCAACGCCTTCGTCTTCCCGCTGTTCTCCGGCTCCTCCGCCGTACTGGTCGACGGGCGCCCGACCCCCGCGGCCGTCGACGGACTCGTCGCCCGGCACCGGGTGACCCTGCTCTACTCCGTCCCGTCGGCGTACGCCGCCCTCGTGGCGGACCGGGCGGTCGGGCACATGGCGTGTTTCGCGTCCGTACGGGCCGCGGTGTCGGCCGGCGAGGGCATGCCCGCCGGGTTGGCGGAGCAGGTCGCCGAGCTGCTCGGCGCGCCCGTTCTGGAGCAGCTCGGCTCCACCGAGGCCGGGCACGCGTTCTGCGCCAACAGCTTCGACCACCATCACCCGGGGACCGTCGGCCGCCCGGTGCCCGGCTTCGAGGTGGAGCTGCGGGACCGCTCGGGGCGCCCCGTGGGGGCGGGCGAGGAGGGTGAACTGTGGGTACGCGGACCTTCGTTGACGCCCGGCTATCTGAACCTGCCCGAGGAGACGGACCGCACCCTCGTCGGCGGCTGGCTCGCCACCCGGGACCGGGCCCGTCGGGAACCGGACGGCACCTACCGGCACCTCGGCCGGACCGACGACATGGAGACGGTCGGCGGCAGCACCGTCTCCCCGCTGGAGGTGGAGGCCCTGCTGGGGACTCATCCGGCGGTCAGGGAGATCGCGGTCGCGGCCGTCACCGACGCGCGCGGCGCGGGCAGGCTCCGGGCCTTCGTCGTGCCCGTCACTCCGATACCCGTAGGTCTTGAGGCCGACCTGGTCTGCCTGGCCCGCGACAACCTGGCCGCGGTCCAGGTCCCCCGCAGCGTCAGCTTCGTACCCACGCTGCCGCGTACCGCCACCGGGAAGCTCCGCCGCCACCTCGTCCGCCAGGGCGCGTGGTGACCGTGGACGCACCGGCGTCCGCGCCCACCGCGGATAAGGAACGGGCCCATGTCACAGCCCCTCTTCGCCGGCCCCGGTTCTTGTCCGGGACCGGTGTTCCGGCAGGCCGCAGACCGTCACGGAGCCGTCTTCGGCACCCTGGACCGGCCGCTGGGCATCCACCCCGGCCTCGGGACCGACCTCGGCCACACCGTGCCGGCCGGGTGAGGCGGCCCACCTCTTCCCGCCGTTCGGCGCGCGCGGCATGAACAGCGGCACCGCCGACGCCGCGGCCGCGGCGAAGACCGTCGCGAACGGGACGGCGACGGCGGGTCGGGGAGTTCGCGGACCAAGGAACGGCTCGCCGGCGAGCGCCGGCCGAAAGAACTGAGAGGAGCCACGGTGACACAACCGGCAATCGCGGAGGGCCTGTTGGCCTGGAACCCGGACAGCGGACTGACCCGTGGTCTGGCGGCCGACACCCGGCTGCTGGCCGCGGACTCGTGGCTGCTGCGCGACGGACTGGTGCGCGGCTTCGACCGCCACCGTGAGCGTTTTCGGCGCGCCTGCGCCGAGTGCGGTGCGCCGCCGCTCGATCAACTCACCGCATTCTGGCGGGAGATGACGGCGGTCCTGCCACGGGCGGGGACGTGGTTCCCGCGGGTCGAGCTGGTCAGAGGATCCCTCCAGCTGAGGCTACTGCTCAGGCACGCGCCGCCTCTCGCCACCGAGGTGCGGGTGTGGGCGGCCGGGCAGCCCGATCCGCGGACCGTGCCCCGGCGCAAGGGCCCGGATCTGGACGCCCTGGGCCGGGTGCGGCTGCGGGCCGGCGGGCAGGGGGCGGAGGAGGCCGTGCTGATCACGCCCTCCGGGGTGGTGCTGGAAGCGGCGAACTCCAGCATCCTGTGGTGGGAGGACGACACCCTCTGCATGCCACCGCCGCAGCTGCCGGTCCTGGCCGGGGTCACCGTCGGCCTTGTCCAGGAGCGGGCCCTGAGGACGGGGATCCGGCTCGCGCACCGCGAGCGGACGCCGGCGGAGCTGGCCGGCCGTGAGGTGTGGCTGGTGAACGCTCTGCACGGAATTCGGCCCGTGGTGGAATGGACGGGCCGGCCGATGAACGCCGGGTTCGCTGTGCGTGCCCCGGAATGGCGGGAATGGCTGGACGGCATCCTGGAGCCGCTGCCTGACTGATTCCGTGAGATATCCCGACCGAGTCCACGGGATATACGGAGGAGCGCGCCGGGTCGGCACTGGTGAATTCGACCCGGCGGGAATTCGATATTCACACTCAGCTGTTTGCTCGGCACCGCGAGCTGTGCCTCGTCGAAGAAACCCGGGCGGCCTCCGCGTACACGTCGTCCGGTACGTGTCCGTCGTGCACCAGGGTCACAGCCTCGGTCGACGCCAGTGCGGCACGCTCGCGTTCGGTGAAGCCGGGAGCGGGCGTCCTTCGCGTGCATGTCGAGGCAGAAAGCGCAGCCGGCGCATCGGGGGGTTGCTTTCTTGAGGGGCACGCGGGGTATGGAGCGATTATTCCGAGCGTGATTGTTCGGCCTCCAGTAAATACCTGCCCCGCATGACGGGAGGAGCTCGGTGACGGGAGGAGCTCGGTGAGGGGCACGGCTCACCGTGCGTCCGTGCCTCGTGTCAGGGGCCTCGCCAGATGTTGTCGAAGGCCGCTTCTTCGATGGATCGCCGCTGGCGTACGGCTTCCAGCTCCATCACCGCGTCGTTGACGGCGGCGAGCACCGTCACGACCGCCTCGTCGGCGATGCTCGGGGAGTCCTCGGTCGGCAGGTCGTGGATTCCGGCGGCGGCCGCGAGGACGGCCAGGACGGGCTCGCCCGATGCCCAGCGGTCGGCGGCGTGGCGCCGGGCGGGTGAGTCGACCAGTGCCGTGCGGCCGGTCCGGACGGGGAGCCAGCGGCCGGGTTGCCGGGCGACTTGTCCTTCCGTCTCCAGGGCGGCCAGATATGCCTGGGACAGGCCGCGGCCCCGGCGCCACAGCCAGTCCTCGACCGGCTCGTGGGGCGGCTGCCGAACGAGTGACGACGCGGCCTCGTCCAGCAGGCGATCACCCAGTGTCCACTGGTTGTTCGACACGATGCGATCGCCCTCCAGGGTGAGGGCCCCGGCGCCGAGGAGATCGATCACCTCGGCTCCCGCGAGGGCGAGCGACAGATCGCCCGGCTCCACATAACGGCTGGACCCCACGTCCATGGCGACGATCAACAAATCCCGCGGTGTAGTCATGAAGGGCTCCACGTCAGAGGCGTCGGTGGCGACACCTCACTGAGTAGCCGGCCTGGCCGGGGCGCGCGGCCGCTTGTGGGGGCGGGCCTTGGGACCGGCGGGAGACCGGCGCGATGTCCGGGAAAAAAGGTGCTTCTCGTACGTGACCGACTCTAGCCCGGCTGCGTCAGCGGCGGGCGGTGGGCGTGCGGGCGGGGTGTCCGCCGGTGCGGCCTGCGGTCCGGGGACGGTGCGTCCCACGCCGGCCGGGGGTGCGGGGACCCGGTGCCTGGTGGTGGCCGCAGTCGCCGCGGTGGCCGTGATGGAGCAGCGGGGTGGCGGCCCCGGGGGGCCGGGAATCCGGCCGGCGGATGGTCGGCCGATACATCAGCCACTACCAGGTCTCCCGCCCGGCGGCCGCAACGGCCATGATGTCATGCACCTGACCGTCGATCCCGATGAAGGGCATCGTGACAGTGATGCGAACCCCCCGCGCCTTGCTCGCCGCGACCGCCACGACCGCCGCGCTGGCCGTCGTCGTCGCCGTCCCCACCCCCGCCGTGTCCGCCCAAGTCCCCACCGGCGGTGCCTACTTCGTTCAGAGTGCCGTCACCGGTCTCAACGCCGCCGACAACGCGGGAGCAGTCGAACAGCACAACCCGAAGGGCAACGAGGACCACCAGCAGTGGAATCTGCGGACGAGCGGATCCGCGTACCTGCTGGAGAGTACCGACACAGCCGGCAGCTGCCTCGGCCGTTCCGGCGACCAGGCCAGAACGGTCGTGTGCACCAGCGCCGACGCGGCCTGGGAGATCACCCCGGCCGGTACCGACCAGTACACGCTCAAGGCGCCGGGAACCGACCGTCATCTGACCGTCGGCGCGAAACCCTCCGGGTCGAACTACCCCGCCCAGTTGGCCATCGGTTCGGCGGGGAGTCTGGCCTCCTGGTACCTGACCCCGGTCACCCCCTCGGTCAACCCCATGCCGTCCCCTGACCAACGCACCCTGGACCAGGTCACGTTCCTCACCGCCCACAACGCGTACGCCAACGGCGTGGACGGCGGTTTCGCACCGCCCTTCGTCAACCTGGTGCCCAACCAGACGCGCGGCATCAACCAGCAACTGACCGACGGCGTACGCGGATTCATGATGGACATCCATCAGACCTCGGACGGCGCGATCCTCTGCCACAACAGCTGCACCCTGGTCAGCAAACCGGTCGCCCTCTGGGTCGACATCCAGCGCATGGTGGACTTCCTCAAGCAGCACCCCGACCAGGTCGTCACCGTGTTTCTCGAGGACTACGTCGACCCGGGCGTCCTGCGCAGTGAACTCGCCCGCGTCAGCGGACTGTCCGACGTGCTGTACCGGCCCGACCGGACGGGTGTGCGGCAAAGCGGCTGGCCCAGGATGGCGGACCTGATCGCCGCCAACCACCGGCTGCTGATCTTCACGGACCACAGCCGCTCCTCCGACGAGTCCGCCGGGCTCACCCGGGACAGCTTCGGGGTGATGTACCAGCGGGAGTGGACGGTCGAGAACTACTGGTCCATGGGGTCGGGCCTCGGCTCCTCCGACTGGTCCTGCTACAGCCGCTGGTACGGCGCCGACACCAACATCCCGCTGACGTACACCGAATCCGCCTTCCGCCCGCTCTTCGTCATGAACCACTTCCGCGACGCGGCGATCGCCTCCACGGCCACGACGGACAACACCAAACTCGCCGACCGCGCCCAGCGGTTCTGCCGGCCGGCGGCCCGGAAGAAGCCCAACTTCCTCGCCGTGGACCGCTATGACCTGGGCAACCCGACGTCGGCCGTGGACACCCTGAACACATACACGTATCCGTAAAGCACGCCCGTCGGGCTGCGGGCCCGTGTGCCACACTCCCCGGATGACCTCGGAAACGATCACCGCGGAGGCCGCGGGCACCTGGAAACTCGGCGACCTGTCCGTCAACCGCGTCGGCTTCGGCGCGATGCGGCTGACGGGCAGTGCCGCCTTCCACCTCGGCACACCAAGTGACCGCGAACGGTCGGTCACGGTGCTGCGGCGGGCGCTCGAACTCGGCGTCAACCACATCGACACGGCCGCCTTCTACTTCTCCTCGCTGCGCTCCGCGAACGAGTTGATCAACAGTGCGCTGGCGCCGTACCCGGACGACCTGGTGATCGTCACGAAGGTCGGCCCGTACCGGGACTACACGGGGGAGTGGGGCACCGCGGCCCGCCCCGACCAACTGCGCGGCCATGTCGAGGAGAACCTGCGCCAGCTCGGCCGCGACCACCTCGACGTGGTGAACCTCCGGCGTATGCGGCAGGACTCGATCGCCGAGCACTTCGGGGCGCTCGCCGAACTGCGCGAAGCAGGTCTGATCCGGCACCTCGGCATCTCCTGCGTGGAACCCCGGCACCTCGCCGAGGCGCAGGCGATCGCGCCGGTGGTGTGCGTGCAGAACCAGTACGGGCTCCACTCGCCGGATGCCGGGGCCGACACGATGCTGCGGATGTGCGGCGAACAGGGCATCGCGTTCGTGCCGTTCTTCGCGATCGCCGGGGAGGGCGGTGCGCAGGGCTCCAGCGGCAGCGAGGACGACGAGATCCGCGCCGTCGCGCGGGCGCACGAGGCCACGCCCGCGCAGGTGCGGCTGGCGTGGACCCTCCAGCAGGGTCCGCACGTGCTGGCCATCCCCGGCACCGGCAACCCGGACCACCTTGCGGCGAACGTGGCCGCGGGCGCCATCAGGCTCACGGCCGACGAGCTGGCGCGCCTTGACGCCGCGTACCGGCACGGGGGATGAGGCGGCGGCCGCCGGGCCGCCGGCGGAAGCCGCCGGTGCCCGGCTCGGCGGCCGCTCCGAACGTGCCCCCGGGTGAGCGCGGGCGTGCCGTTCCACGGTGTTCCAGGGCGAGCTGAGCTGACAGCCGCTCGGTTCAGAGCCCCCACGTGCGTCCTGAGCGCTCGCCGGGCGGCTCCCGGGTGAGGCTTCCGTTCCGGGACGCCCTGCGCGGCCTCGACTTCCCGGTGCACCGTGAGCGGCTGCTCGGGCATCGCGGCCTGCTGGTGCGTCACGACGTCGTACACGGTGCGGCTGCCGGGTGACAGCTGCCGGCCGTCGGGTGCGCGGGCGGTACGCGGCTTCCTCCTGGGTGCGGTCCGGCGAGGACACACGGTCATGGCGCGGCGGGATCCGCGGTGTCTCCGAGCCGCGCGGTCCCTTCGGCCTCACCTTGTGGCGCCGATACCGGGATCGCCGGAAGACCCCGTGCCCCGCCCGTTGTCCTCCGGCATCGGGTACAGCGGGGGCCAAATAGCGCATGTGGAGGTATCCAGGCGTCTAAGCAACGCGGAATTGGCATATGCATGGATCAATGAAGGCGGCTGGAACTGGAGAACAGCGCGATGACCCCAAGCGACGAAGCAATCATGTGCCCGTTCGACTTCAGCAAGGGCCTGGAGTTCGATCCCTCGCTCGCGGAGCTCATGGCCCGCGATTCCATCACCCGCATCCGGCTGCCGTACGGCGATGCCGACGCCTGGCTGGTCACCGGGTTCGACGCGGTGCGGCAGGTGACCACCGATCAGCGGTTCAGCCGGGCGGGGATCATGGGCTCCGACTATCCCCGGCTGACACCGGAGCCCATCGTCTCCCCGGAGTCGATCAATGTGGTGGACCCGCCGCACAGCAGCCGTCTGCGCCGCCTGGTATCGCAGGCCTTCACCAAGGGGCATGTGGAGCGGATGAGACGGAGAATCGTCCGGCTCGCGGACACGCTGCTCGACGAGATGGCCGCGCAGGGGCCGCCGGCGGATCTGGCGCACCACTTGTCGAACCGGCTCCCGCAGCACACCATCTGCGACGTTCTCGGGATCGAACAGGACGACTGGCCCCGGATGGAGCAGTACGTGCACCAACTGCTCTCCACCGGCCCGGACAGCCGCCAGAGCGCCGCGACGGCCAAATCCGAGCTGCGGGAGTACTTCGGCGGACTGGTCGAAAAGCGGCGGAGCTCCCCCGGGAACGACCTGATCAGCGCGTTGGCCGCCGCCAAGGACGGCGAGGACGTACTCGACGACCAGGAACTGGCGGTCATGGCGCTGACGCTGATGCTCAGCGGGCACGACACGGCCACCTGCCAGATCAGCAACATCTGCTATCTCCTCCTCACCCGTCCCGAGCTGATGAAGCACCTCAGGAGCCGGCCGGACACGCTGACCGCCGTCCTGAACGAGATGCTCCGCTTCATTCCCTTCCGCAAGGGGGTCGGCATTCCCCGGGTGGCGGTGGAGGACGCGGAGGTGGACGGGGTGAAGATCCGGGCGGGTGACTTCGTCCATGTGTCGTACCTGACGGCGAACCGTGACCCGGAGCGCTACCCGGACCCGGACGCCATCGACCCGGACCGGCCGTCCCTGCCGCACATGACCTTCGGCTGGGGCGGACACCGGTGCATCGCCGTGCCGCTGGCCATGGCGGAGCTGGAAGTGGCCATCGGGCGGTTGCTGGAGCGGTTCCCGGAGTTGCGGCTGGCCGTACCGCCGGAGGAAGTGCGCTGGGACACGGAGACGATCCGACGCTTCCCGATCGAGCTGCCCGTGGCCTGGTAAGGCCGCGGATACGGTACTGGCCGGCATCGCACAAGGACGGCGCCGGCCGACGGCCGGGTCCTGGCGGCCACCAGCCGCTCGTGGAACCGCCCGCATGACCGATGTTCGAAGAGGTGCCGCGGCGCCGGTCCCCAGCTCCGCGGCCGGCACACCGCTCCCGCCGCCCCGGCGGCCACGGCGGGCGCGAGCGGCCACGGGCAGCCCGTCCCGGAGCCACCGGATGGGACCTGGGTGCCGTGGCACAGGCGCTCAACGGCGCAGCCGTGCACGGTGGAACCGGCGCCGGTTCCCCCGGCCACCAACGGAATCCGCGCCCGGGGAACGCCACCGCTGTCACGCACCTCTTCCGGAGTGGTGACCGCCCCGTACGACACGGCCCGCCGCCACCTTCTGCAACAGGCCGTACGCGAGGACGGGCAGCAGCACCTGCGGCCGGTCGGGCAGCGCCGTCGTGATCAGCACGGCGCTCGCGCTGCTGTTGTTCATCCCGCAGGCGAGCGTCACCGAGGCCCCGGCGTGGGCGTCGAGGCGCAGTACGCGGGCCGTGATCCGGCCCAGGGCGAAGGACAGCCCGCACACCGTCGCGGCGACGGCCAGCGCCGCCGCGAGCAGGACCGGCCGGGGCCGGGTGAGGAAGGGGCCGAGTACGCCGCTGGCGTTGACGTACGTCAGCAGGAGCGAGCCCAAGGCCGCCGTGGGGACCGCCGCGTGCAGGAGTGCGTCCAGGGCGCGGCGGGGCAGGGCGAGCCGGGCCACCAGACCGGCGGCGCAGGGCAGCACGACTCCCGTGAGCGCGAACCCGCTCCCCGCGATGCGGGCCGCCCCGGCCAGGGTGTCCGCGTAGTCGGCGCTGAGCAGGGGACACAGGGCCGTCACGGTGAACGGGACGGTCAGCGGACTGGCGAGCGTGGACGCGAGCACGAGCCCGACGGTCGTGGACTGGTCTCCTTCGCCCGCGCCCGTCCACACCGTGGCCCCGGCGGCCACGGGCATCGCGACGACCAGGATCATCGCGGCGACCAGCCCGCTGCCGCCGTCGCTGTCGGGGGACTGGCGCAGGGCGAACGCCACCCCCGGCACGATGAGCAGCGGCGCGAGCAGATGCAGCGCGAGACCGGTCAGCAGGGCGGCCGGTCGTCCGACCAGCCGACCGAGATCCCGCGGGGGGACCTGCAGTCCGGCAGTGAACAGGACGAGCGACAGCAGGAACGGGGCCGTGTTCAGGGATAAGTCAGGAAGGCCGACGACGGCGATCCGGTGCGGATGACGCAGCCACATCCCTGGTCCCGGCGCGGTCGCGGCGGCGAGATAGGCCGCGCCGACGGCCCGTCCGAGATGGCGGCGGAGCAGGGTCGAGGGGGTCTTCGGTGCTGGTGGGGGAGTCATGGCGGCGCTCTTCCGTCGTAGGACCTGGGCGGTGACGGGAGGCCGCTATCTCGTGGAGGACGGGAGGAGCGATGCGGGTGACGACGTAGGCGCTCAGGCTCAGCCAGCACAGGGCGAACAGCCAGCCGCCCAGGACGTCCGAGAACCAGTGGACGCCCAGATAGACGCGGGTGAGTCCGACCAGAACACCCCAGCAGCCGATGGCCACGGCGAGCGGACCTCTGCCGCGCGGGGCGCGCGCCAGGACCGCGAGAACGAGCAGCCCCGCGGTGATCGCGGACGTCGTGGTGTGACCGGACGGGAAGGACCAGCCGGAGGCATGCGTGGACCAGCCCGCCGTCGCGGGCCGCGGGCGGGCGATCAGGGACATCACGCCGTACCGGACGGCCTGGCCGGCGGCCAGGCAGAGGAGCGCGGCGGCGACGGAGAAGAGCCGCTGCCGCGCCGTGCGGCCCACCAGGAGCCCGGCCAGGACGACCAGTGCGTAGGGAATGAAGCCCGTGCCCGTGTACGTCACTGCACGTGCCACTGCGACGGCGACCGGGGGGCGATGGGTGACCGACCAGTCGAACAGGTCCGCGTCCCCGAACAGCGGGTCGCCCGCCCGGCCGGACACGGTGAGCGCCAGCAGTACGAAGGCCACCAGCGCGCCCACCGCCGTCGAGCCGGCGAGGTCGGAGGCGTCCTCGCGCTTCATGACGGCACCCCGGGAGCACCGACCGCGCGGAACGGCGAGATGTACAGGGCGGCGGTCATCCTCGTGGGCCCCTTCCATAATGGTCGTGCGGGCACAGTCGAAACGGGCGTGCGGGCACAGCCGGGACCGGGCCCGCGACGATTACAATCCGTACACGGTCTACAACACTGTAGACGATTGCAGGGCGAGGAAGGTTCCCATGGCCGAAGCGAAGGACGAACGCCGACCGGCGGGCGAACTCGAAGCCACCGTCATGGCCGCGCTGTGGGCCGCGGGCGTGCCCCGGACCCCGGGGCAGGTGCAGCTCGGCCTCGGCGCGGGGCTGGCTCGTACGACGGTGACCACGATCCTCTCCCGGCTGCATGAGAAGGGCATCGTCGGACGCGAGCGCCATGGCCGCGGCTACGCCTACTTCCCCGTTCAGGACGCCCCGGGCCTGACCGCCCGGCGTATGCACACCGAGCTCGACCGGGACAGCGACCGGCACACCGCCCTCGCGCGGTTCGTCGCCCAGCTCAGCGAAGACGACGAGCGAGTCCTGCGGGACCTGCTGGAATCCGGTGAACAGTGATCCTCCTGCTGTTGATCCCGGTCGCGCTGCCCTTCGCGATGCCCGTACTGGCCCGGCGGGCGCTCGACCGTCTCGCGCCCACGGCCGCGCTGTGGATGCTGACCTGCTCCGCGGTCGTGCTCGCGGGCAGTTCCCTGGTCGCGCTCGGCGCGTTCGTCCTGACCGGCCTGCTCGAAGTCCCCCTGTTCGCGGCCCTCGGCGAGCTGGTGCACCCCCTGCGCACGGCGTCGAACATGTTCGTCGTACCGGCGGCCGCCTTCTCCGTCGGCGCCCTCGCCGTCTGTCTGTGGACGCTGGTCCGTACGGTCGTGCGGCAGTCCCGTGCCTTCCGGGCGGCGACCAGTGCGGCCGACGACCGGCACACCGCGGGCGACCTGTGCGTCATCGACTCGCCCCAGCCGGACGCGTACGCCCTGCCGGGCAGGCCGCACCGGATCGTCGTCACCACCGGGATGCTCCGCAGTCTCGGCCCGGACGAGCGCGAGGCGCTGTTCGCGCACGAGCGGGCCCACAACGCGGGCGGCCACCACTACTTCCTCGTCGCCGCCGAACTCGCCGCGCACTGCCACCCGGGACTGCGCGCCGCCGGCGACGCCATCCGGCTCGCGGTGGAGCGGGTGGCCGACGAGGCCGCACGCCGCGGCCGTCGGGGACCGGCGGCTGACCGCCCGGGCGATCGGCCGGGCCGCCCTGGCCGTGCGGGCCGCCCACAGCGACCGCCCCTCGTTCGCGCCCGCGGTGGCCACGGGTCCCGTGCCGCAGCGGGTTGCGGCCCTGCTGTCGGTGCCGCGCCCGCCCCGTCGCGCAGCGCGCCGGATGGCCGCCCTGCTGGTCGCCTGCGCGGCCCTGTCCGTCTGTGCCTCGGCGACGGGAGTCATCGGCTTCCACCATCAGGTCGAGGTCGCGCAAGGTGAGGAGCGGGACTGATCTCCGCGGCGGCGGCTCCGGCATGAAGACTGCCCCGGTACCCGGGTCTCCGGGGGCCGGGGCAGCGTCAGTCCGGCGCATGTGACCCACCGGACACAAAGTCACCTCGATCGATGACGTACGCTACGTGTTACGTATAACCCTGGACGGTCGGAGAGGCCCGATGAGACGCATCGCCCTGGTGACCCTCGTTGTCGACGACTACGACGAGGCGATCCGCTTCTACACCGAGGCCCTCGGGTTCCGCCTCGCGGAGGACGAGTCGCGGCCCGACGGCTCCCGCTGGGTCGTCGTCGAGCCGGGATCGGCGGCCGCCGGCACCGGACTGCTGCTCGCCCGCGCCAAGGGCGACGCGCAGCGCGGCCGGATCGGCGACCAGACCGGCGGACGCGTCGGCTTCTTCCTGCACACCGACGACTTCGCCCGCGACCACGCACGGATGCGCGCCGCGGGCGTGGCCTTCCTGGAAGAGCCGCGGTACGAGCCGTACGGCGCGGTCGCCGTCTTCCAGGACCTGTACGGAAACCGCTGGGACCTGCTCCAGCCCGCGCCCGCCCCCACCGCTCACTGAAGAACCTGCCGAGGAAGACACCGCATGACCGCGCTCGACATCGACACCATCCGCCGGCTCCCCAAGGCCGTGCTGCACGACCACCTCGACGGCGGTCTGCGCCCCGCCACCCTGGTGGAGCTGGCACAGGCGGTCGGCCACACACTGCCCACCACGGACCCGCAGGCGCTGGCCGACTGGTACTACGAGGCCGCCAACTCCGGTGACCTGGTGCGCTACATAGCGACCTTCGAGCACACCCTCGCCGTGATGCAGACCCGTGAAGGCCTGCTGCGCACCGCCGAGGAGTACGTCCTGGACCTGGCCGCCGACGGTGTCGTCTACGGCGAGGTGCGCTACGCCCCCGAGCTGATGCTGAAGGGCGGGCTGACCCTGTCCGAGGTCGTCGAGACCGTGCAGGAGGGCCTGGCGGCGGGCATGGCCAAGGCGGCGGCCGCGGGCACCCCGGTCCGGGTGGGCACACTGCTGTGCGGGATGCGTATGTTCGACCGCACCCGGGAGACCGCCGACCTGGCCGTCGCCTTCCGCGACGCGGGTGTTGTCGGCTTCGACATCGCGGGTGCCGAGGACGGTTTCCCGCCCGCCGACCACCTGGACGCCTTCGAGCACCTGCGCCGGGAGAACGTCCCCTTCACCATCCACGCCGGTGAGGCGCACGGTCTGCCCAGCATCCACCAGGCCCTCCAGGTGTGCGGCGCCCAGCGCATCGGCCACGGCGTGCGCATCACCGAGGACATCGTCGACGGCAAGCTCGGCCGGCTCGCGGGCTGGGTGCGCGATCGCCGCGTCGCCCTGGAGATGTGCCCGACCTCCAACCTCCAGACGGGCGCCGCCACGTCGATCGCCGAGCACCCCATCACGGCCCTGAAGGACCTCGGCTTCCGCGTCACCCTCAACACCGACAACCGTCTGGTGTCGGGCACGACGATGACCCGTGAGATGTCCCTGCTGGTCGAGGAGGCGGGCTGGAGCACGGACGATCTGCGCACGGTCACGGTGAACGCCCTCAAGAGCGCGTTCCTCCCCTTCGACGAGCGCAACGCCCTCATCCAGGACGTAGTGCTTCCCGGCTACGAGGCCGCGCTCTGAAGGAGCCCTCGTACGTAGGCGGCCTGGCCGACGTGTTGCAGATCGTCGGCCAGGACGCTCACGAGCCGTGCGCCCAGCGTGACGGCCGGCGTCCAGCGCTCGTCCACGACACGCTCCAGGTCCTTGGCGGTGAGCCCGCGGATGAACTCCAGCGACTGTTCGTGCACGGCGTCGTAGTACCCGAGCAGGAGCTCGCCCGAGTCCACCCGCACCTTCGCCACCTGCCGGGGGCTGTGGCCGTATCCCGTGTCCCGGCGGGGCAGGTCGAGTCCGAAGCGCTTGTCCCAGCCCTGGGCCGGCCAGACCTGGTCGAGCCCTGAGGCATCGGCCAGGTGGTCGTCCTGGACACGGGTGAGATGCCAGACGAGCCATGAGATGGAGTTGGCGTCGTCGGCGGGCCGGGCGTTGAGGACGTCAGGCGCCAGGCCCTCGACGGCGGCGTGCACTTCTTCCTGGATGCGGCTGTACGCGTCGGTGAGGACGTCCTTTGCGTGCATGGGTCCACCCTCGCGCATCGCTGCCCCTCACGCCTGGGCGGCGATGCGCTGCCCACTCCTGAACGCGGTTCGTGTGCCGGACGCTCGCGAGTCCGCGGCGGCACGACGGCCCGGTCGGGAGCGGTGGGACCCCTCTCGGCACCTCTCCAGGTGCGCTAGAACTCCTCTTCCAGCAAGGTCATCAGCGCCCGGGCCGCCGGACTGGTGGCCGCGGAGGGAGGAAGGATGGCGACGGTCTCGTACACCGTCTCGCCCGTGCCCTTCAGCGGAAGAGCCGTGAGCGCCTCACGCTTGTGCCGGAAGTGCCGGGGCACCACGGCGACGCCGAGACCCTCCTCGACCAGGTCGAGCAGGCTGTGCACATCATTGACCTCCAGCGCGACGGTCCTCCTCACGCCCGCGGCGGCGAAGGCGGCGTCGGTGATGCGGCGCGGCCCCCAGTCCGGGTGGAAGTCGACGAACGCCTCACCGCCCAGGTCCTCCGGCATGACCGCGCCGGCCGTCGCGAGCGGGTGGGTCGGGTGGCAGAGCACGGTCATCGGCTCGCCGGTCAGTGGCACGGAGCGCAACTGGTCGGTGTCCGTCTCCGTCCGGACCGCGAAGGCCAGATCGAGACGCCCGGCGGCGACTTCCTCCGCCAGCGCACCCGAGCCCGCCTGGCGCAACCGGATCTCCACATCCGGATGCTGCCGCCGGAACCCGGCGAGCAGCCGGGCCACATGCACCCCGGCGATGCACTGCTCGGTGCCCAGCGAGAGCGTGCCGCGCAGCACGCCCTGCACGGCCGCCACCGCGTCGTGAGCCGCCCGGACCTGGGCCAGGATCCGCTCCGCCTCGCCCAGCAGCGCGCGGCCGGCCTCGGTGAGCGTGACACTGCGGGTGGTGCGGACGAACAGCGGGGCCTGGAGCTCCCGCTCCAGGGCGCGGATCGAGGCGGACAGCCCCGACTGCGACACCATCAGCCGTTCGGCTGCCCGGGTGAAGTGCTGGTCCTCGGCGACGGCGACGAAATGCTGAAGGTGGCGCAGTTCCATGATTGAGAAGTCTAGACGCTGAATCTCATCCGATTCTTCTGTTGGACCGATGCCCGCGAGGCAGGTGAGAGTGGACGACGTCTCTACACGGACGTTCGCCCGCACGCGGACGTTCCCACGAAGCCGCCCTCCTGGAGTGCACGTTGTACACCGCAGATTCCGCCCGATATGAGGCCATGCCGTACCGCCGCACCGGACGCAGCGGTCTGAAGCTCCCCGCGCTGTCGCTCGGCCTGTGGCACAACTTCGGCCCCGACCGGCCGGTGGAGACCCAGCGGCAGATCCTGCGCCGCGCCTTCGACCTCGGCATCACGCACTTCGACCTGGCCAACAACTACGGTCCGCCGCCCGGTGCCGCCGAGTCGGCCCTCGGTGACGCCCTGAGGGCGGACTTCGCGCCCTACCGCGACGAGCTGGTCATCTCGACCAAGGCCGGCCATCTGATGTGGCCGGGCCCGTACGGCGAGTGGGGCTCGCGCAAGTACCTGCTCTCCTCGCTCGACCAGAGCCTCACCCGAATGGGCCTGGACCACGTCGACATCTTCTACTCGCACCGCCCCGACCCGGAGACTCCTCTGGAGGAGACGATGGGCGCCCTGCACTCGGCGGTCCAGCAGGGCAAGGCGCTGTACGCCGGCGTCTCCAACTACTCGCCGGAGCAGACCCGGGAGGCCGCCCGCATCCTCGGCGAACTGGGCACCCCGCTCCTCATCCACCAGCCGCGCTACTCGATGCTCGACCGCCGTCCCGAGGAAGGCCTCCTGGACACCCTCGACGAACTGCAGATCGGCTCCATCGCCTACTCCCCGCTGGAGCAGGGCCTGCTGACCGGCCGCTACCTCGACGGCATCCCGGAGGACTCGCGCGCCGCGAGCGACAGCCCGTTCCTCAGCGCGGACACGGTCACCGAGGATCTCGTACGACAGCTGCGCGCCCTCGACGACATCGCCAAGTCCCGCGGCCAGACCCTCGCCCAGCTCGCCCTGGCCTGGGTCCTGCGCGGCGGCCGGGTCACCTCCGCCCTCATCGGTGCGAGCAGCGCCCGGCAGGTGGAGGACAGCGTGGCGGCCACCCGCACGCTGGACTTCGACGCGGAGGAACTGGCCCGGATCGAGGCGATCATCAAGCCGAGGCCCTGACGGTCCAGGCGCTCCTCGTCGAGCCGGCCGGGGCCGGGCCGGCCGGCTCGACGACCACGCGCGGTCAGGACGGCGCAGCTGGCTCAGGCGGCTCCGGCCGGCACGCGGTCCAGGAACCCCTGCACGCTCCGGATGCGGTCCTCGCCGTCCAGGGTGATCACGTCGGACCCGGCGACGGGTGCCGAGCCGTCCGCCTCGTTCACCAGCTCCCAGGCGAAGCGGGCGATGTCGTGGTGCCCGTCGACCGTGCCGGTGAGCCGGAAGGCGAACCCCGGGAACTGCTCGTGCGCCGCCGCGATCACGGCCGTGATCTGCTCGTGGCCCCTGACATCGGCCAGCGGGTCGGTGTAGCTCCCGTCCTCGGTCCAGGCGGCGGCGACCGCCTTGGTGAGCGCGTCCTGGTCACCCGCGTTCCAGGCCTCGAAGTAGCGGGCGACGGCGGACTCGTAGCGGTTGCTGTTCGTGCTCATGCGGATCGGCCTCCATCGGCGTCGGCAGTTGCGTACATGCTGGTCAGAGGCCGGATCCCCGGAGCTTGGTGCGGTGGGGATCCGACATCGCAACCATGCGGGACCGGGGCGGACGGCGTCGATTACCTCAGAGGTAAGGGTGCCAGCGCGCCGGGCGTACGCCCCGCCTTCACTGCGGCGCTCGTCTCATTTCGGCCAAACCGGACCGTGAATATGCCAGGAGACTGGCTGGAATGGCATGGTGACAGAGTGTCAGTAGTGGCGATACTCGATTCCTAGGGCAATTCGGCCACGATCGAATCGCGCCTTCGTGCGCCTCGCGCGTCATCGCCGGCCTGTCCCATGTGCACAGCGAGCGAATGCAAGGAAAGAGGGCCGACCCGGCAGCGAGCGCCGCAATGGGGGAGCGATCGTGCACGACGAATTCCTGTGCCATGTCACCGCGTACGGCATATGCGGCGGTCAGCGCGTCGGAGTGCCCCTGGGGACGTATCGCGCGCCCACCCTGGCGCTGGCCCTGTGGTGGATGCGTGACCGTGCCTCATGGATCGCCGAGCGGCTCGATCCCCACCCCGACAACCCGAACTTCCCGCCGAACTCCATCGCCCCCGTCGCGGAGACCGTCCCCGACGTGCCGAGCCTGCTGCGGGCATGGTGCGGCGACGCGATCCAGCAGGAGCTGGTCGCGGACGAATTGGCCGCAGGCCGGCTCGTCCGCATCGCCACCAGCGACGACACCACCGAGTACGAGCTGTTGGCGGAGTCCGTGGACGCGCTGCGGATGCAGCGGTTCGTGCCCGCGCTCTCCACCCCCGCGGCCTGACGGGCCCGCCCCCGTCGCGGCTCGCCGATCAGGCGCACATGTGGGCGAATAGCTAGAATTCAGCACATGGGAGAGCGGCCGGTCGCGCCGACTGCACCCGAGCTCGTCCTCGAGACCGAGACGGGCTCCACGGTGATGAGCCCGAGCCGCGACTATCACGTCGGACGCGACCCCTCGAGCGACATCGTCCTGGACGACGTCCGGGTCTCGTGGCACCACGCGGTGCTGAGCGTCGAGGCCGACCACTGGACGCTCGAGGACGAGCACAGCACCAACGGCACCTACGCCGACGGCCGCCGCATCCACGAGTGGGGCGTCGGACCGGGCAGCGAGATCCGCTTCGGGAACCCCTCCGACGGCCCGCGCGCCGTCCTCGTCGACTGCGCGCGGCTCGCAACCGAGCATCCCTCCGCCGTCTTCATGCCCTCCGCCACCGGCACGTTCCGGCAGCCGACGACCGTACGGCCGCTGCCCACCCGCACGGTCCGTATCGGCCGCGGCGGCGGCAACGACCTGGACATCGACGACCTCATGGTCTCCCACCGGCACGCGGAACTACAGGCGCTGCCGGACGGCACATACGAGATCGTCGACCTCGGCAGCCACAACGGCACCTACCTCAACGGCCAGCCCGTCACCCGCGCCCCGGTCACGCCCGGTGACATCGTCGGGATCGGCCACTCCGTGTTCTGCCTCGTCGGCGACCAGTTGCAGGAGTACGTCGACACCGGCGAGGTCTCCCTCGACGTCCGCGACCTCACCGTCGAGCTCGACCACGACCACAAGATCCTCCTCGACCAGGTCTCCTTCCCGGTCGGTGAGAAATGCCTGCTCGCCGTCATCGGCCCCAGCGGCTCCGGCAAGTCCACCCTGCTGAACGCCCTGACCGGGCAGCGTCCCGCCGACCGGGGCACGGTCCTGTACGACGGCCGCGACCTCTACCGCGACTACGCCGAGCTGCGCCGGCGCATCGGACTCGTCCCGCAGGACGACATCCTGCACGCCCAGCTGACCGTGCACAGGGCCCTCGGGTACGCCGCCGAGCTGCGCTTCCCACAGGACACCGAGAAGGCGGAACGCAGGGCGCGGGTCGACGAGGTGATCCGCGAGCTGGGCCTGGAACAACGTGCCGACCAGCCCATCCACAGCCTCTCCGGCGGCCAGCGCAAAAGGGTCAGCGTCGCCCTCGAACTGCTCACCAAGCCGTCACTGCTCTTCCTCGACGAGCCCACCTCCGGGCTCGACCCGGGCATGGACCGGTCGGTGATGCATATGCTGCGCGGCCTCGCCGACGACGGCCGCACCGTCATCGTCGTCACGCACAGCGTGCTCAGCCTGGACGTCTGCGACCGGCTGCTCGTCCTCGCCCCGGGCGGCACCGTCGCCTACTACGGTCCACCGGACGAGACCCTGCCCTTCTTCGGCTTCGTCCAGTGGCCGGAAGCGTTCGAGGCCTTCGAACACGACCGCGACCGGGACTGGGCGGGGGAATACCGCGACTCACTCCAGCACGAGCAGTACATCGAGGGCGTCGGCACACCGCCCTACCTGCCGTCGGCCGCCCCGGCGGCAGCCGTCGGACCGCCGCCGAAGGCGCAGAGCTGGGGCGCCCAGCTCGGCACGCTCGTACGGCGCTACGCGGCCACGCTCTCCGCCGACCGCACGTTCCTCGCCATCATGATCGCGCTGCCGTTCGTGATGGGCGCCATGGCCCGGGCGCTGGCCGGCGGGAAACTGACCCAGGAGACCGCCATGAACGCGCTGCTCATCCTGTGCGTCGGCGGCGTGCTGACCGGCGCGGCCAACGCCGTGCGCGAGCTGGTCAAGGAGCGCGCGATCCATCAGCGGGAGCGGGCCGTCGGGCTGTCCAGGTCGGCGTACCTGATGTCCAAGGTGGTCGTCCTCGGCACGATCACCGTGCTCCAGGCCATTGTGCTCACCCTGGTCGCCCTGCTCGGCGTCGACCTCGACGCGCCCGGCGGCGAGGGCGTCCTCATGCCACCGCTCGTGGAGCTCACCCTCGCCGTCGCCCTGCTCTCCTTCACCGCGATGATGCTGGGCCTCCTCGTCTCGGCCCTGGTGCGAAGGGAGGAGGTCACCATGCCGCTCCTGGTACTCCTCGCGATCGTCCAAGTGGTCTTCTGCGGTGCCCTGCTGAAGCTCAACGGGGTGGCGGTGATCCAGCAGCTGTCCTGGCTGGTGCCCTCGCGGTGGGCGCTGGGCGCCATGGCGGGCACGATCGGACTCGCCCGGATCGTGCCCGGCGACCTCACCGGAGACCCGCTGTTCAGACGCTCGGCGGGCGTGTGGCTGCTCGACATGGGGATGCTCGTCGTGCTGTCCCTCGTCTTCGGGTACGCGGTGGACCGGCTGTTGCGCCGGCACGAACCCCTGGTCATGCGGAAGTAGCGGCGATGACTGCCCCCGGATTCCGCCCGACCCACGTCGTCCCCCAGGACGGGATGCCCGCCTGGGAGGCCCCGGACGTCGCCCGGCCCACCGTGCCGCTCGACGCGCTGCTGCCCGTCCAGCTCGTCGACCGGCGCGGCGACTGGGGGCACGTGGTGTGCGCCAACGGCTGGTCGGCGTGGGTCGACGGCCGGCTCCTGGTCAGCGTGCCGCAGCCACCGCCCGCCGCGCCCGGCTCTCCCGTTCGCGCGGAGGACCCGCGCCCCCTGCTCGCCCACGTCGAAGAGGCGCTCGGCCGCTATCGCGGCGCGGCGGAGGAACTGGCGGGCGGAAGCCTGGACGGGGAGAGCTTTCGCAGCCTTACCCACGGGCTGCGGATCGGGGTGGTCGTCGACGGGGAGTCGATGTGGCTGTACGACGCCGAGCACGAGCGGTGGGAGTACTGCGACGGCACCCGGCTGAGCACGTACGCCGCCGAGGGCGACACGCCGGGCCCGGTCCCGGCGGAGCCGACCCGCGTCGTCCAGGACGCCGTCCCGGACGGCTCCCGGTCCGCGGACGGCCTCGCCCGGTACTTCCCCGACGACACGGACGACCTCTGATGGCCGGCCCGTCGCACGGCACGGGCCTGTCCTCGGAGCGGCCCTCCGAGCTGATCGGCAAGCAGATCGCGAGCTACCGCATCGAACGCGAGATCGCCCGCGGCGGCATGGCCGTCGTCTACCGCGCCAGGGACCTGCGGCTGGACCGGACCGTCGCGCTGAAGCTGCTCGCGCCCGAGCTGGCGCTCAACGACACCTTCCGCCGGCGGTTCACACACGAGTCGCGGGTGGCCGCCGCCATCGACCATCCGAACATCGTGCCGGTCTTCGAGGCGGGCGAGACGGAGGGCGTCCTGTACATCGCCATGCGCTTCGTCTCAGGGCGCGATCTGCGTCATCTGCTCGACCGGGAGGGCCCGTTGCCGTTCTCGGCCGGCGTCCGTATCGCCCTCCAGGTGGCCTCCGCGCTGGACGCCGCGCACGACCACGGACTGGTGCACCGGGACGTCAAACCCGGCAACATCCTGGTGGCCCGGGGCACGGACAGCGACCATCCCGAGCATGTGTATCTCACGGACTTCGGCCTGACCAAGAGGTCGCTGACGGTGACCGGGTTCACGATCCCGGGCCAGTTCGTGGGCACGCTGGACTACGTCGCGCCGGAACAGATCTGCGGGAAGCCGGTGGACGGCCGCTGCGACGTCTACGGCTTCGGGTGCGTCGTCTACGAGATCCTGGCCGGGACGCCGCCGTTCTGTCGCGACGACGAGATGGCGCTGCTGTGGGCCCACCAGCACGACGAGCCGCCACGCCTGAGCCGCAGGCGCCCCGACCTGGGCCCGCAGGTCGACGAGGTGATGGCCAAGGCGCTCGCCAAGAGCCCCGAGGACCGCTACGACTCGTGCCTCGCGTTCGTGGCCGCGCTGCGTACCGCGGGGGCAGGCGCCGGCCCGCAAAGACACCCGCCGAAGCGGACCGGTCCCACCACGATCCCCGAACCACCGCGCTGGGCCCGGCCGGTTTTCCGCCGCTAGGGGGCAGGCTCAGGTGGCCGCCTGCCAGCCGAGTGCCGGGCCCAGCCGGGTGGCGATGTCAGTGAGGATCTGCACGTAGTCGGCGTGTTCGAAGGAGAACGGCAGCGCGAACGCGACCTCGTCCACCTCCTGGAAGGCCGCGTGGGCGTGGAGCCGTTCGGCGATCTCGGCGGAGGTGCCGACGATGTCGGGCGCGAACATCATGCGTGCCGGTCCCTGCGGCGTGACGGTGCGCGGAGTCCGCTTCTCGACGTACGCCGTGTACTTCGCGCGCTGCTCCGGCGAGGCGGAGTCCGTGGGGATGACGACGAGCCCCTGGGAGACACGGGCGCGGTCGCCGTCGGGGTGATGGGCGCGGAAGGCGCGGATGTGCGAGAGCTGGATGCCGGCGAAGTCCTCGGACTCCTCCGCCTTCACGACACTGCTGGTGAGGAAGTTCATCCCGTGCTCACCGGCCCACTGCGCCGACCGCAGACTCCCGCCGCCGTACCACATGCGGCGGCCCAGACCGGGTGAGTGGGGCTGGACGCGGTCGGAGAACACCTCGAAGCCCTCGACGCCGCTGAAGTCGGTGGCCGGCTCGCCGCGTACGAGGTCCAGCAGCCGCCGTACCCGCTCGTAGCCGAAGTCCTCGGCGTCCGCGGTGTCGGGGTAGAGCGCCTCTTTGACCTGGTCGTAGTGCATCGGGGGGCCGACACTGACACCCGGGTTGAGGCGGCCGCCCAAGAGGATGTCGACCGTCGCGAGGTCCTCCGCGAGCCGCAGCGGGTTCTCCCAGCCCAGGGGGATGACGGCCGTGCCCAGTTCGATGCGCCTGGTGCGCTGCGAGGCCGCCGCCAGCACCGCGACGGGAGAGGAGATGCCGTACTGCAGATGACGGTGGCGCACCCACGCGCTGTCGAAGCCGAGTTGCTCGCCCAGTTCGATGATCCCGAGGGTCGACTCGTGGCCTCGGCCGGGGTCGGCCCCGTCGAACAGGCCGATGGTCAAGAAGCCCAGCTTCCGCAAGGGTCGTGAGGTCGGCGGCACAGGGCCCCTCCATCGTCCGCGGCAGGTTCTGCCGTACGCCAGTGCTGTTCGAATTGTGTCAGGCGGCCGTCGGGTGCATCCGGTAGGGCCGGGCCGCTCAGGCGACTTCGCCTCGCCGGTGCACGGGCCTGGCGAGCAGCGCGCCGAGGAAGCCGGTGACCAGCCCCCACAGCACGGCCCAGCCGAGCGCGGTCCAGAGCCTGGGCTTCAGGAACAGCACTCCGGACAGGCCGCCGTCGATATCTCCGATGCCGAGGAGCGAGAGGCCGAAATGGGCGTAGACGCGGGCGACGAGACAGATCATGAGCACCGTCAGCGTCAGCGCGACCGCCATGTGCAGGGCGTGCTGCCAGGCCCGTATCCGCGCCGGTGACCGCACCGCCATCACGAACGCGGCCGCCAGGATCAGCACGGCGTCGACGACGACCAGCCACCACACCCGGCCGTCGTAGTGGGCGAGCGAGCGCAGATCGAGCGTGGCGACGTCCGGCGTGCGCAGGACCTCGTCGAGCAGATGCGGCATGGGCAGACCGAACGGCCCGTCCACCCGGCCGTTCCAGGTGGCACCCAGACCGATCGTGAGGGCGAGCCACACCAGGTTCGGCATCCCCAGCAGAATCACCGCGAACGTCTCGGCGGTGTGCCCGCGGCTCGCCGCCACGACCAGCCCGATCACGATCCCCAGGACGACATACGCGAGCAGCAGCACGACCATCGCGTACGCCGCCGGACGCACCGACTCCTGGAAGCGCACGACCCGGGCCGGCAGCGGCGCACCGCGCGACACCAGCAGGGCGAGGACGAACACACCCACCAGCCACAGCAGTCCGAAGAGCAGGGTGAGGGGTACGTCCGTGGTGAAGCCGACCTTCGGAGCGACGCCGAAGAGCTCGCCGATGTCGCCGATCATCCCGTTCCCCAGGGAGATCGTGAACGTGTGACGGGCCGTGAACGTGAGGCCGACGAGCGCCACCAGCCACACGACGGCGATGCGGGCGGACCAGCCGGCGAGTTCGCGCGCGCCGGCGACGGCCCGGTGCCGCAGGTGCCGCAGGAAGCCCGCGGCGATCGTCAGCACCCCGGCGAGCGAGACGGACAGGGGCATCACGGTCAGCCCGGCCTTCGTGTCGGCGATCGCCCCCGCGTCGCCCGAGAGCTTCACGGTGCCGCCGACCGCCGTCACCACGGTGGCCGCGTCGACGCTCACGAACGCGTTGCCGGGAAGGCCGGCCGCACCCGCCGCCAACAGTCCGAGCGCGGCGGTCACCACCATGACGATCAGCCCGGCCAGTACCGTCGCGAGGGCCTGGACCCAGCCGTGCCGGGCGAACGCCGACCGGCCCGGGCGGGCCACTGTCTGGTCGGACGGTGTGGGGGCGCTCACGCTGTCACGCTAAGCACGGCGTCGGCGCTCCGCCCCTCGGGAGGGCCGACCGCGTCGGCTTGCGAGCGGCCCGGGACCGGAGCACACAATGGATTGATCTACAACAAAGCGGCACAAAGTAGATGAGATGCCGCTCATCCCTACGCAGGGAAGAAGAGCTCGTGAGCGTCGAACCGCCGGCCGGCCGCCCCACAGGACCCCCCTCGGGCCCGTTGTCGGGTCCCACGCAGCAGCGGCCCGTCCAGCCGAGCGGCCGCCCCGTCCGGAGCTCGTCGGGCGGCGACGCGGGCAGCGGGGGGTCCGCGGGATCCGGCGGTGGCGGCGGCCCGTCCGGTCCCCTCGGGCCGGGCGACGCGGGCAAGGAGCCCGAACGCTGGTGGAAGTCCGCACCCCGGGTGGCTCTGATGGCCACCGCCGTCGTGGTCGCCGTAGTGGCCGCCCTCGTCCTCACCCGCTCCCACGGCACGTCCACCGCCGGCAAGGGCGGCGAGGTCTTCCTCCAGGCCGCCGGCAAGTCGGGCCCCTACCCCTTCACGGAGTCCACGGCGAACGAGAGTTCCACGGCCCCCCTGACCCCGGCCCCGGCGAGCACGTCGGCGTCCGCCCAGGCGGCGCGCGGTATCGACGGCTCCGAGCCCGGTCTCTACGGCGGCACCCGCAAGGTCTCCAGCTGCGACGTGGAGAAGCAGATCAAGGCGCTCCGGGCGGCCCCCGAGAAGAACCGTGCCTTCGCCTCGGTGGAGGGCATCGCGCCGTCCGAGGTCCCTGCCTATCTGCGGTCGCTCACCCCCGTGCAACTGCGCGTGGACACCTGGGTCACCAACCACGGCTTCCGCAACGGCGTGGCGACCCCGTACCAGGCGGTGCTACAGGCCGGCACCGCGGTCCTCGTCAACAGCCGCGGCGTGCCCCGGGTGCGCTGCGCCTGCGGCAACCCGCTCCTGTACCCGGTCCCGCAGACGACCAGGCCCAGGCAGACGGGCGACACGTGGGCCTCGTACCGGCCGCAGAACGTCGTGTTCGTCACGCCCGCGCCGACGGCCATCAACGTGTTCGTGATGTTCGACCCGGACCACGACGAATGGTTCCACCGCCGGCGCGGCGACAAGGGCCGACATGACGAGAAGACCGATCCGCCGCGGCATCGGCCGTCCCCGTCGTTGAGCGCCTCGATGCTCCCGCCGGACTCCTCCTCGCCGAAGCCGCACTCCCCGTCCTCGAAGTCGCCGGAGCCGTCGTCGTCGTCCCCATCGGTTCCGTCGTCCCCGAACTCGTCGCGCGAGTCGTCACCCGAGTCGTACTCCGAGCCTCCCACGACCGAGCCCAAGACCACCGAGCCCCCGACCACCGAGCCCAAGACCACCGAGCCTCCGACCACCGAGCCCGAGAGCACCGAGCGCAAGACCACCGAGCCCCCGACGACCGAGCCCCCGACGACCGAGCCCACCACCACCGAGCCGCCGTCGCCGGGTGTCGTGTCGCCCGAGACCACCAGCGAGTCCGACACCACCTACAGTGCCCCGGAGCCGGCCGCGACCCCGCCGTCGTACTGAGGCAGCCCTGTCGCGAGGGGGCGGGGACGCGGCCCGGCATCCGCTGGTCCGCACCGATCCGGCTGAACGGGCCACACCGCGCCGCGCTCCGGGAGAACATGGGGTGAGTGCGAAGCGATTCGCTGGGTACGAGCACTGGTGCGACACCCCAGGAACGAGGTACGGACGAGGTGTGGCGCGCCAGGAATGGACCCGCTTCCGAGAGAGACCTGCATGATCGAGAGCTTGGACGGAGCAGTGATACCTACTGACTTCGACATGCCCGTGGAGCCGCTGCGGCGGGCGGCCCACTACACGGGGGAACTGGGGTCCATCGCCGAGGCCCGGGCCTTCGCCGCGCTGTTCCTCGAACAGCTGCGGTCCGAGTGGTGCGCGCCCATCGACGCCCGTGCCGACGGCGACCTGCTTCTCGTGGTGAGCGAACTGGTCACCAACGCCGACCGGCACAGCCACGGCCCGTACATCCTCGAGCTGGAGGGCACCGACGCCTCCGTGACCGTCACGGTGTACGACAGCAGCGCCGCGCTGCCCAGGCGCTACCCCCCGGACCCCGGACGCGTGGGTATGCACGGACTGGAGATCGTCCATGTGCTGGCGGCCGCGGTGACCGTGGAGCGAGTGCCGGTCGGGAAGTGCGTCAGGGCCGTCATGGAGCTGCCGAAACAGTCGTGAACCCATGAACACCCATGAAGGGGAGAAGCCTGGGCATCAGGGAGAGGGGCGGCGCTCACCTTGCCGACCGGTAGATCCGTCGATACGCAAGGGGTGGGCCCAGTGGCTTCCGAACGCACGGCTTGGCTGCGACAAGGGGGCGGCACCGGCCGCCGCGTCGCCACCGCATTCGAGGCGGGGCGGAGCGGGACGTCCGGGTGGCGTCGGACCGTCGGAGGCGGGCTCGTATGGGTCGGCGCCGCCGCACTGCTCGGCGTGTCCGGGCAGCGCACGGCGCGCCGGGCGGCGATGCGGGGCATCGGAGCCGTGGCCATGGCGTCGGCCGTCACCCGCACGCTCGCGCGTCCGACCGCCCACCGGGCAGAGGCCCCGCACGCGGCGGGACCCGCCGCGTCAGCCGCCGCGTTCGCCGCGGGCGTCGTGTTGGAAGCGCCCCGGTACGGTCTCCTCGTCGCCCCGGCCGCCGCGGCCCTGACGGCGGCCCGCATCCGTTCCGGGGCCCGCCACCCCGGCGATGTGGCGGTCGGGACCGCCATCGGCATCGGCGCCGCCGCGCTCACCGCACGCTGGTGGCCGGTCAAGCCCGAGACGGCGGCCGCCGCGGCGCCGCCCCGCAGGCCCGCGCCGGCACTGGCCGACGGAGCCGGACTCCATGTGGTCGTCAACCCCTCGTCCGGCGTCTCGCGGAGCACCGACGCGGACGACGCCGTGGGCCGCCTGCGCTCGCTCCTGCCCAAGGCCGAGTTCCTGGTGCCGCAGGAGGGCCAGGAACTGCCGGAACTCCTCGAACGGGCCGCCCGGCAGGCGAAGGAAGCGGGCGGCGCGCTCGGCGCCTGCGGCGGCGACGGCACGATCAACGCGGCGACGGAGGTGGCCGCTCGGCTCGGTGTACCGCTCGCGGTGTTCCCCGGCGGCACCTTCAACCACTTCGCCGTGGACCTGGGAAACCAGACGATGGAGGACGTCGCACGCGCCGTGTGCGACGGGGACGCGATCGTCGCCGACGTCGGCTGCGCCCGCGTTCCCGACGGCCCCGAGCAGTTGTTCCTCAACACCTTCAGTCTCGGTGTCTACTCCGACCTCGTGCACGCCCGTGAGCAGCTGGAGAAGCGGATCGGCAAATGGCCCGCCCTCGTCGTCGGACTGGCGCGCGTGCTCGCGGCGGGCAGCCCCGTCAGCGTCTCGGTGAACGGCCGCCCCAAGCGCCTGTGGCTGCTGTTCGCGGGCAACGGCATCTACCACCCGGCCGGCTTCGCGCCCACGTACCGCACCCAGCTCGACGACGGCCTCCTCGACGTCCGTGCCGTGGACGCCGGCACGCCACTGGCCAGGACACGGCTGCTGCTCGCGGTGCTCACCGGGACTCTGCACAACTCGCGGGTGCTGACCACCGCGCAGGTGCGCGGCCTCCGGCTCGAAGTCCTGAAGGGCGACCCGCGGTTCTCGTACGACGGAGAGGTGACCCGGGCGGCCGCACCCCGGCTCGTCCTGGACAAGCGGACCAGGGCGGTGACCCTCTACCGGCCCGCGGAGAAGGACCAGTGGCTGCGCTGAGGAAAGCCTGACGCTGAGGACAGCGTCGAAAGGGCGGTGGCGCTGCCCCACTCACCGGAGTGGGGCAGCGCCACCGCCCTGTCAGGAAAACCGTCAGGCGCTCTCGACTTCAGGAACCGTCAGGCGCTCTCGACCCGATGCAGATCGGAGAGCATGCCCGTGCGCAGCTGCTCGATGATCCGCTTGATCAGACGGGAGACATGCATCTGGGAGCAGCCGAGCCGGGCGCCGATGTCCGCCTGGGTGGCCTCCTCCACGAACCTCATGTGGATGATCTGCCGGTCGCGGTCACTGAGCTCGGCGACCAGGGGCGCGAGGGTGTGGAAGTCCTCGACCAGCTGCATGCCGTCGTCCTCCTCGCCGATGAAGTCGGCCAGGACGGCTTCGCCCTCCTGGTCGTCCCCGGAGAGCGCGGCGTCCAGCGACGACGAGTTGTACCCGTTGGAGGCGATCTGGGCCTCGACGACCTCGTTCTCGGACAGGTTCATCAGGGTGGCGAGCTCGGCGACGCTGGGCTCGCGGTCCAGCCGGCTCGACAGTTCCTCGCGCGCCTTGGCCAGCTCGACCCGCAACTCCTGGAGGCGGCGCGGCACATGGACCGCCCACGTCGTGTCGCGGAAGAAACGCTTGATCTCGCCGACGATGTACGGCAGCGCGAAGGAGGTGAACTCGACCTCGCGAGAGATCTCGAACCGGTCGATCGCCTTGATGAGGCCGATCATGCCGACCTGGACGATGTCCTCCATGTCGTCCCCACGGTTGCGGAAGCGTCCCGCCGCGAACCGCACCAGCGACATGTTCATCTCGATCAGGGTGTTGCGGGCGTACTGGTAGTCGTGTGTGCCCTCTTCGAGTTCGCTCAGGCGCCGGAAGAACTGGCGGGACAGCTCCCGCGCGTCACGAGGAGCCACGGTACGCGGATCCACGATATGTGGCAGCGACCCCTCACCAGTCGCGGTCCGGGTCGCCTCGTCCTTGACCATCGACCTGCTCATGGCGGTGTCCATTACCTCTCCCACGAAACTCACTGTTCGGCCTGTCGGGCTTTGTCCAAGCGTCGTGCTCCCGCGCTTACCCCGGAATCGGGAACACATGTCAACGGTCGCGCGACTTGGATGTGTCGCCGGTCACGTGGTGAGCAGCGAGTCCTCCTTGGTGCGTGCCAGGGGCAGTCGACGGCGGGCGGCGACGAGCGCGGCCTCCACGTCCTTCGTACCGGTCGATACGCAGAGCGTGTAGGCCGCGTCGTCCATGCGCTGTCGCACTTCCGTACTGCCGTTCTCGGCGTGCAGGGCGCGCAGGGTCTCGTACTGCTCCACGAGATTGCGCAGCACGGCGGGGTGGGCCATCAGCACGTTCGTCTCCCTGTTGATGATTCGGGTCGGCGCTCCGACCGCTCCCGACCCCGGTTACCCCGCCGTGCCCGTTGTACGCCCGCCCGTTCGCCCGCAATTGGGCTTCCGTCGACGGCCGTCACGCCGGGAACGGCTCACGCCGTACGGCTATTCGTCGATCGCCGCGCCGAACGCCGCGGCCACGGAGGGCGCGCCGAGCGTGTCCGCGCCGTACGTCCAGGAGCCCGAAGCCGTGATCCCGCCGGTGCCCGCCGACAGGACCCAGACGAAGCCGTCGCCGGCGTTCTCGCCGGGCGCCGAGGCGAGCAGCCCGAAGCGTCCGTCGCGGTTCGGGTCGGTCAACCGGACCTGGGCGCCCCATTTGTCGCCCTTCTCCGCCACGCCCGGTACGTCCGCCGAGTTCTGGTCCCACGACTTGGCCCCGGCCGCGGTGAGCCCGCCGGCCGAGCCGCGCAGCACCCACACGGCGCCCGCGTCGGCCACCGTGCCGATGTCCTCGCCGGAGGCGCCGATCGCCACGTCCGCGTACCCGTCGCCATCGGTGTCCGCGACCGACAGGTCGGTGCCCCAGCCGTCGCCGACCTCCGCGGTGCCGGGTACGCCGGCCGACTCCTGCGTCCACCAGTCGGGATCGGCCGCGGGCCCGTCCGGGCCGCCGAGACGCACGCCGACCACACCGCCCGTGCGTGTCTCGCCGTACACGTCGTTGGGGGAGTGCGGCTCACCGGTCACCAGGTCGTCGTAGCCGTCGTTGTTGATGTCCCCGGACGCGGCGACCGGTCCGCCTCGTAGATCGCGTTCGTACGACAGCCCGTCAGCGTGCCCCGTCAGCAGCGAGGACCAGCCGTGCCCCGGCTCGTCGCCCACGGTCACGCCGGACACGACGAGGTCGGCGTACCCGTTGTCGTCGTAGTCGCCGGTGGTCAGCGACGTGGGCAGGATGTCGCGCTGGTCGGCGCGTGCCGAGAGCCGCTGCTGCGACCGCTGCTTCAGCGAGGCCTGCGCCGCGGAGTCGTACCCGAACAGCTCCAGGTCGTCGCGGTCGAGTACGGCGAGCAGGTCGCCCGGCGTCTCATCGGTGAAGTGGGCCGCGGCGAGCGCGCTGCCGAACTGCTCGTCGGCGGTGGGCTCCTGGGTCTCCAGCCAGTCGCTGGCGGCGCCCGACAGCCCGGACTTGGAGCCCCACAGAACGGCGACACCGCCCGCGTCCTTGGTGGTACCGAGGTCCTCACCGGGCACGCCGACGATCGCGTCGTCGTACCCGTCGCCGTCGAGGTCGCCGGTGGCGACCGCCCGGCCGAACGCGTCACCGGTCTCGGCGGCGCCCGCGACGTCGGCCGTGGACTGGCTGAAGCGGGCCGCGTTGGTGGTGCCGATTCCTCTCGACGACCCGTACTGCACGGTGACGAGACCGGCGCCCTTCTTGCCGCTGACCGTCGCTCCCGGAGCGCCGACCAGCACGTCCTCGTAACCGTCGCCGTTGAAGTCGCTGTTGCGGTCGTTCGCGTGCGTACCGCCGGGTGTTCCGGCGTACGCGGACGGGGCGGCGGCGATGCCCGCTCCGGTCATCAGAAGAAATGAGGCCGCGGCGAGGGCGGCCGAACGGTTCTTGCGCACGAGCGGCTCCTGAAAGAGAAAGGTGGCCGGGCAGCGCGGGGGTGTCCGGAAAGGGCCCGTTCCTTGTCCGGCGCCCTGTTTGACACTCGATGGGTCACCAGGGTTGTACGGGACTTCGCACGGGATCCCTGACGGGTGCTCGGTCCATGGCGGACGCCGAGGCGATGGGCCGGCACCGCGGGATTCACCCAGGGCAGAACGCCGATCCCTTCCCCTTCGGCGCGGCACTCCTACGCTGAGGGGGTGAGCAATCAAGCGCCGAACGAAGCCCGCGTCATCGCCCTGCGCCCGGCGAGCGCCCCGCCCCGAAGTCCGAACGCCGCGCGCGTTCCCGTCACCGCCCCGGGCCGCGCCCCGCAGCGGCCGGGACAGCGGCCGGCCGCCCCCGCGGCCAAGGAGCCCTTGTGGCGCGACCTCGTCGGTGACGTGCTGCGGCGCGAGCGGCTCGCACAGGAGCGCACGCTCAAGGACGTGGCCGACGCGGCCCGGATCTCGATGCCGTACCTGTCGGAGCTGGAGCGCGGCCGCAAGGAGGCCTCCTCCGAGGTCCTCGCGGCCGCCGCCCAGGCCCTCGGACTCGGCCTGACGGATCTCCTTTCCCTCGCCCACCACGAGCTGACCCGCCATACCCGGACGAGGCCGGCCCGGGGACGCACCGCGCCGACCGCGCGGTACGACGGCATGTGCCTCGCCGCCTGACCCGCGCGCGGTGGCTCGCGGCCGTCGGACACCCAGGGGGCCCTGTCGGCCCAGGCCGTCGCGGGGCGGACGGGATTTGACGACAGGACCTAGACGACCGCGAGCCGCCGGCTGAGCACCTCGTCGGCGAGCCCGTACGCGACGGCCTCCTGCGCGGTGAACACCTTGTCCCGGTCCATGTCGGCGCGCAGGGTCGCGATGTCGTGCCGCGTGTGCCGGGAGAGCACCTCCTCCACCTGGGAGCGGATCCGGATCATCTCCTTGGCCTGGAGACTGAGGTCCGAGACCGTGCCCTGACGTCCGCCGCTGGCCGGCTGGCCGAGCAGGACCCGGGCGTGCTCCAGCACGAACCGCCGGCCCGGGTCACCGCCCGCGAGCAGCACCGCCGCCGTCGAGGCCGCCTGCCCGACGCAGAACGTCGAGATCGGGGCCTGCACGAACGTCATCGTGTCGTAGATCGCCATCAGTGAAGTGAAGGATCCCCCGGGCGAGTTGATGTAGATCGCGATCTCGTGCTCCGGGTTCGCCGACTCCAGATGGAGGAGTTGCGCGATGACGACGTTGGCCACTCCGTCGTCGATCTCCGTACCGAGGAAGATGATCCGCTCGGAGAGCAGCCGGCTGAAGACGTCGTACGACCGCTCGCCCTGCGGGGTCCGCTCGACGACGTTCGGAATCGTGTACGAACCCATGTCACAGCCCCATCCGTCGGCGCGAGGCGGTCGGGCGGACGTCGTCGAGTGACTCCACCACCCGGTCGACCATCCCGTACTCCTTGGCCTGCTCGGCCGTGAACCAGCGGTCCCGGTCGCCGTCGCGGGAGATGGTCTCCTCGCTCTGCCCCGTGTGCTCCGCGGTGATCCGCTCGATCGCCTTCTTCGTGAACTCCAGGTTCTCCGCCTGGATCTCGATGTCCGCGGTGGTCCCGCCGATGCCCGCCGACGGCTGGTGCATCATGATCCGCGCGTTCGGCAGCGCGAACCGCTTCCCGGCCGCGCCGACGCTGAGCAGGAACTGCCCCATGCTGGCGGCGAAGCCCATGGCGAGCGTGGACACGTCGTTGGGGATGAGCCGCATGGTGTCGTAGATGGCGAGGCCCGCGGTGACGGACCCGCCCGGGCTGTTGATGTACAGGCTGATGTCGGTGCGCGAGTCCTCGGCGGACAGCAGCAGCAACTGCGCACAGACCCGGTTCGCCGACACCTCGTCCACCTGTGTCCCCAGGAGCACGATCCGCTGGGCGAGCAGTTGTGCCGCCAGATGGTCGTCGAAGCGCGAGGGCGGGGTGTCGCCCTCCTCGGCCCGCGGTGAAAGGGCTGGATGCCACCCCGTGGTGAGTGGAGTCATGGGTCCTCCGTAAGTCGTCGGCGCGGCTGCCGTGGCCGCTCGACTCCACTCTTGACCGCCGAGCGCCGCCGGATCCGCTTTCTCTGCCCGCAGCAGATTCGCCGCGGGCAGAGGCGCCCGGGGCAACCACCGGGCACTCCCCTTCGCGCAGCTGCCTGAAGAACGCCCGCACGTCCCCGACCGGCAGAACACGCGATGATTGCCGGGGAGCAGAAACTGCCCGGCGGGCGACCGATGAGTTTCCGGGCGAGGATCGGTCGACAGAGGTGAAGACGTTCCCCGCCCGAGGAGGTACCCATGCCCGCCGAAGGATTCACCACCTGTCTGTGGTTCGACGGCCAGGCCGAGGAAGCGGCCGACTACTACGTGTCGGTCTTCAAGAACTCCCGGCTCGGCCGGGTCGGCCGCTACCCCGAAGGCGGACCGGGCCCCGCCGGATCCGTCATGGTCGTGGAGTTCGTGGCCAACGGACAGAAGTTCGTCGCCCTGAACGGCGGCCCGCAGTTCACCTTCAGCGAAGCCGTCTCCTTCCAGATCTTCTGCGACGACCAGGACGAGGTGGACCACTACTGGAACAGGCTCACCGAGGGTGGCGGCGAGGGCGGTCCGTGCGGGTGGCTGAAGGACAGGTACGGCCTGTCCTGGCAGGTCGTCCCGGCGAAGCTCATCGGCATGATCGGCGATGCGGACCCCGAGAAGGCGGCCCGCACGTCCAAGGCCATGATGGAGATGGGCAAGCTGGACATCGCCGCCCTGGAGAAGGCGTACGAGGGCGAGTAGCGGACGGCGGCGGCAGTCGACGGGTTACGAGGCCAGTGACGCGACCTCGGTGGCGGTCAGTGTCCTGCCGTACACGCGGAAGTCGTCGAGCGCGCCCTTGAGGTACGGGTCGGCGTACTGGGACCTGCCGAGGTATCCGGCGCGGAGGTGATTGCCGAAGTGGCGCGGCTCCACCGTCACGTTCACATTGCGGCCCGCCTCCGTGCCGTCCACGTACAGGACCGCCGTGCCACTGCCGTAGGTCACGGCCACGTGCACCCAGCGCCCGGTGGGCAGCGGCTCCGCGTCGATGCGCTGTTCGCCGCCCGCGCCGCCGGCGGTGATGGCGTATCGCAGGGTGCCGCTGCCGCTGAGCGGGGTCAGGAACATGTTGGCGGTGACGCCGGTGCCGATGTCGAAGATCCGGCTCCAGGTACCGGGGTTCCCGTCCAGCCGGACCCAGGTGGCGAGCGAGTGGGCGGCGGCACCCGCCAACAGGTCGTCGGCCAGGGCGACATGGCCGTCGGCGCCGTCCAGCGACACCGCTCCGCCGTCGTGGCCGGACGCCGACCAGGAGGTGCCGCCGCTCAGCCGGGCCGTCCTGCCGTTCCCGGTGGCGTCGGCGGCCGTGCTGCCCGTGGTCTCGTCGAAGCGGTGCCAGGCCGCGAACTCCGGGGGCGGGGAGGGCGGTTCGCCGGTGAGCCAGTACACGGAGTAGTGCTGGTGGTGCACGCGGGCGACCGGCAGCAGCGTGACCTCCTCGCCGTCGGCGCGGGCGGTGAAGCGCAGCGGTTCCCGCGCCTCCTGCCGCACGGAGGTCACGTCCAGCCGCGGCAGCCACGGGTTCGCCCGGTCGCCGTACGCCCCGGCCAGCACCACCGGGCCGTGCACCACCGCCTGCACGTCGGGGTCGTCGGGGGTCGCCTCGACGGCCGTGCGCATGGGCAGGGACACCTCTACGCGGTCCCCGGTGCGCCAGACCCGCTCCAGGGCGAGCCATGAGCCGGGCTGCGGACGGTCGGGCAGGGCGCGGCCGTTGAGCGTCGCCCGGGCACCGGCGGCCCAGGAGGGGACGCGGATCAGGAGCCGGTGTGCGGCCCGGCCCGAACTGACGGTCAGCGTGGTGGAGGACCGGTCGGGGAAGCGCGTCGTCTGCCGCCAGCTGATGCCCTTCGCCCGCCAGACGACCTCGGACGGGACGAAGAGGTTGACCCGCAGACTCCGGCCGTCGTGCGAGTAGACCGTGTCGGCGAACTTCGCCGGGGTCTCCATGCCCGTGCCGTGGTCGCAGGAGAAGTTGTCGTAGTCGGTCGAGTAGACGTCCGGGTCGGGGCCCATGAAGGACGGCTGCCGTTTGAACGATCCGGGAGCCAGGCCGGTGTAGTAGATGGCGAAGCCGTGCTCGGAGTCGGGGTCCTGCTCGCCCAGCATCTGGTTGAGCAGAGTGCGTTCGTAGTAGTCGAGCAGGTCGGTCCGGTCCGGCGCGTGGAAGTGCAGCAGCCGGGTCAGTTTGAGCATGTTGTAGCTGTTGCAGTTCTCGCAGGTGTTGTCGGACAACTGGCCCGCTATGACGTCCGGTTCGTGGAACGCCTCGCCGTTGCTGTTGCCCCCGATGACATAGGTGTGGTGATCGGTGACGATCTGCCAGAAGTTCTCCGCGACGGTGCGGTAGCGGTCCGCCCGGCCCTCCTCCCACAGCCGCAGCGCGCCGACCATCTTCGGTATCTGGGTGTTGGCGTGCAGTCCCGCCAGTTTGTCCTGGTTCCCGGCCAGCGGATCGAAGACGCGGGCGTGGGTGAAGCGCTCGGCGACATCGAGCCATCGGGGGTCACCGGTGAGGGCGTGCAGGTCGGCGAGCACGTCGTTCATGCCGCCGAACTCCGTCTCCAGCACGCGCTGCATCTGCTCGTACGACAGTTTCGCGGTCCGCTCGTCGACCCACCGCGCCTGCCGGAGCACGACCTCCAGGGCCTGGCCGACGCCGACCAGCCGGTACTGCTCGACGAGCCCGGCCATGATCTTGTGGATGGTGTAGTACGGCGCCCAGACGCCGCTGCCCGCCTCCAGCCGGTCGAAGAAGCTCTCCGGGAACGCGGACAGATAGCCCGTGCCGAAGCCGGCCGCGGGCGCCGCCGACTGGCACTCGGCGAGCGCGGCGACGAGCCGGCGGCCCTTGTCGCGCAGTGCCTCCTCGCCCGTGCTCGCATGGGCGAGGGCCAGTCCGGACAGCAGATGGCCGGTGGAGTGACCGCGCAGTTCCACGCCCGGCCCCTCCCAGCCGCCGCACGGCTCGGCGTCACTGGGCAGGCCGACATTGGTGCGGAAGGTGTGCAGCAGCCGGTCGATGTCGACGAAGCGCAGATAGGCGGAGTTGCGCCGCTGGTTGTCGCGGAACGGGCCGTCCAGGAGAGTCACCGCGCCGAGCGGGAAGGGGCGCGTGCCGGTGCCGGTGCCGGTGCCGGTGTCGGTGTCGGTGCCGGTGCCGGCGGTGGTCGGGGCGGCTCCGGTGGCGGCGTGTGCTGCGCCGGCGCCACCGGTGGCCACGGTCGCTGCCGCCGCGGCCGTACCGGTGGCGGCGAGGAAGTGCCGTCTGCCGAGGGATGGGTTCACGGAATCCTCCGCATGTCGAAGAGACGGGGCAGCGGTGTCCCTCCACCCCCCGCCCTTGTTCGATATATCGAATGTCGTGCGACATGCTGTGCGAGGCTCCACGCTAAAGAACTGCCTGGTGATGTCAACAGGGCCTGGAGGGACGAAAGGCGCGCGGTGGGTCCCCGTCTCGCGCGCACCCCGTCTCGCGCGCACCGCGGCACCCGCGCCCGCGCACCGCTGGACGCGCGCCGTCAGCCCAGGTGCGCTCCGATCGCCCGGGCGATCGCGCGGGCGATGCGCAGGATGCCGGGGGAGCGGGCCGGACAGGGTTTCGGTGTGGACGTCGTGGGCGCCAGACAGAAGTGCAGGTAGTCGTCGTCGCGGTGGAGGGCGGTACGGTCGCGTCCCGGCTGGGTGCAGTACGCCGCGTGGGCGTGTTCGTACGCCGTGCACGGCAGGTACTGCGACCAGGTGTAGCGGCCGGTGGCCGGGCTCACCGCCTTCCCCGCGTCGGCGACGAGGCCGTCCGAGGTGCGGGCGCGCTCCTCGTAGAGCGCGTTCACACGGCGGACGCGGTCGGGGGTGATCGGGTCGGGGCCCTGCAACACCCAGACCACCTTGGGCCGTCGGGCGCCGCCCGCCGCGGCGATCTGCTCGGTCAGCGTCTTCGCGTCCGCCGCGTACCGCGCGAAGTACTTCGAACGGGCCGCGTCGTAGGTGATCCCGTCCATGCACGGCGTGTAGCCCCAGGAGTTGCCCCAGAACTGAAGCACCACGAAGTCGGGGTGTGTCGAGCGGACCAGGGCGGCGGCCTTGTCCGCGGCCGGGACCAGCGACCGCACGGCGGTGCCTTCCAGGTAGTCGCACAGCGTGGTCCCGGAGTAGGGGGCGCTCGTGTACTTCGCGTGCAGCCCGTCCCGCAGCAGGCCGCCGAGGACCTTCTGGTTCTCCATCGCGAGCGAGTCGCCGAGGTACAGCACGGTGGGGGCCCGCACCGACGCGCTCGCCCTCGGAGAGGCGGCGGCGCCCTGACGCGTGGCCGCCGATGTCCCCCGCACCTCGGGCGCGGGCGGGGCCCCCTCGGGCCCGGACGCCGGATCCCCGCACGCGCCGAGCAGCAGCACGCCCAGCACTATCCCCACGATCCACGGCTTCCGCATGCAGCAACTCCCGCCCCGACCGCCGAAAGGGTTCCCCAGGCAAGCACAGGAGGGCGACGGGCGGAAGGCATACGTCGGCCAGGAGATGTCATCCGGTCGGTGGGGCGAGGCACCTCTTCGGCCGGGTCCTTCAGCCAGGTCCCGGGCCGGGTCCGGTCAGCCTGCGTGAGCGTCCCGGTTCACCATGGGCCGTCGGCGGATGCGCGCGGCCAGTACGGCGACGTCGTCCTCGGCGTTCCGGGCGTCGAGGTGTGCGAGGAGCCGGGAGAGGATCTCCTCGACGACCGCGCCGGGCGGCAGCCGCAGTCCGGCCAGCCGTGCGAGGGACACGTCGATGTCCTCTCTGCGCCGCTCCACCAGCCCGTCGGTGAACATCACCAGGGTCTCGTCGGCCGCCAGAGGCCGCGTCGCCGGCTCGTAGCCACCCACTCCCGTGGCCAGCGGAGGGCCGACGGGCACGTCGAGGAGTTCGCCGGTGCCGTCCCCGCTGAACACGACGGGCGGCAGGTGCCCGGCACTGGCCAGCGCGACCGACCCGCGCGCCGGGTCGACCCGCACCAGCAGACAGGTGGCCGGGCGGCGGATGCCGTCCTCGGCCACCGCCGCGTCCAGCCGGCGCAGCACCCGGTGGGGCGGCAGGTCGGTCGAGGCGACGTAGCGCAGCATCGAACGGTAGGCGTTCATGTCCACCGCTGCCTCCAGGCCGTGGCCCATGACGTCGCCCATCACCAGCAGCGTCCGCCCGTAGTGCAGCCGGATGGTCTCGAACCAGTCCCCGCCGACGAGGGCCCCGCCTCCCGCGGGCAGATAGCGGGTCGCCAGGGAGAGGTTCGGATGCGGCCGGCCCGGCTCGGCCAGCAGGGCCCGCTGCAGGTCGAGCGCCGTGCTGCGGACGGTCCCGTGCTGCCGGGCGTGCCCCAGGTGGACGGCGGCGAGGCGGGCCGCGAAGTGCGTGACCGCCGTGTCCCGGTCCGTGAACGCCGGACCCTGCCGGACCACGAGCAGCACCCCGTAGAGACGGCCGTGGGCCAGCAGCGGCACCGTCATCACCTGCCGGGGGACACGGCCGGACAGATCCATCGAGGCGGTGATCGGATGCCCCTCGTCCAGCGCCCGCACGGCCAGCGGCCGCGGGCCCTCGACGCCCCACGACGCCAGCAGCCCGCTCCGGCCCGCGGTGGCCACCCGGGTCAGGGCCGGCTGCGGCGCGTGCGGCATGGGCGGCGCGGCCGGAACGTCGACGGGCAGCAGGTCCACCGCGGCGGCCTCGCCCGTCTTCCGGCACACGTACGTGGCGAGTTCCGCGCACGTGGTGCGCTCGTCGAGGGTGGTGCCGATCGCTTCGACGGCGTCGAACGCGCCGGACGGCGCGTTCGCACTGTCCACGTCGTCCATCGCGGGCCACCTCCGCCACCACACGCCTGGATCCATCCACGCACGCGCAGGCCGGAGCCGCACCTGCGCGGCCCGGTGCCGTTCAGACGTCGTTGACCAGGACGGCCGCCCCGTCGAAGCGGCCCGCCTTCAGATCCCGCAGGGCCTGCTGCGCCTCGGACAAGGGATAGGTGTGCGTCGTGGCCCGGACCCCGTACCGGGCCGCCAGCTCCAGGAACTCCCGGCCGTCCGCGCGCGTGTTCGAGGTGACGCTGCGCAGCTCCTTCTCGTAGAACAGCTCGCGTTCGTAGCACAGCGGCGGGGTGTCGCTCAGATGGATGCCGGCGACCGACAGCACCCCGCCGCGGTCCAGGGCCCGCAGCGCGACCGGCACCAGACCGCCGGCCGGCGCGAACAGGATCGCGCTGTCCAGCGGCTCCGGCGGGGTGTCGTACGCCCCGCCCGCCGAGGCGGCCCCGAGGGCGAGCGCGAGCCGCTGCGAGGCCGGGTCCCGGGTCAGTACGTGCACGGTGGCGCCCTGTGCGAGCGCGACCTGTGCGCACAGGTGGGCACTGCCGCCGAACCCGTACAGACCGAGTCGCCCGCCCGGTGGCAGCGACGCCCGCACCAGCGCCCGGTAGCCGATGATGCCCGCGCACAGCAGCGGCGCCAGCGCCACGTCGTCGACGTCGGTGGGCAGCCGGTACGCGAACGCGGCCGGGACGGTCGTGTACTCGGCGTAGCCGCCGTCCGTGTCCCATCCGGTGTACTCGGACGCCGGACAGAGGTTCTCGGCCCCGCGCACGCAGTACCGGCAGGTGCCGTCCGTACGGCGCAGCCAGGCCACCCCCACCCGGTCCCCGACCGCGTAGCCGCCGGCGTCCGCGCCCCGTCCCGCCACCACGCCCACGACCTCGTGCCCGGGTGTCACCCGGGGCCGGTGCACCGGCAGGTCGCCCTCGCTGACGTGCAGGTCGGTACGGCACACCCCGCAGGCGCGCACCCGCACGAGCAGCTCACCGGGTCCCGGTACCGGGACCGGCCGCTCCACGAACCGCAGCGGACCGTCCTCGATCGGACCCGGCCGCTCCACTTCCCATGCCCACATCGCCCGTACCCCGTCCCGTCGACGATCGCCCCGTCCCAGTGTGGTCCGGCTCGGGCCGTTCGGCGCGCGGCCCGGCCGATGCCTGGCTAGCGTGAGGAACCGCACCCGCACGTCGAACCGGAGACGCCACGGAAGGGCACGGATCATGGCCGTATACCCCGAGGGAAAGCCCTGTTGGGCCGACGCGATGTTCAGCGATGTCGAGGGGGCCAAGACCTTCTACGGCGATGTGCTCGGCTGGACGTTCGGCGAGTCGTCGTCCGAGTACGGCAACTACACACAGGCGTACGCCGACGGGAAGGCGGTCGCCGCCGTCGTACCGCCCATGCCCGGACAGGAGGGGCACTCCGCCTGGTGCCTGTACTTCGCGTCTCCCGACGCCGCCGCGACCGCCCGAAAGATCCGGGACAACGGGGGTGAGGTGCTGATGGAGCCGATGCAGGTCGGCGATTTCGGCACCATGGCCCTGGCCCGTGAGCCGAGCGGTGCCGTCTTCGGCGTCTGGCAGCCCGGCGTCCACAAGGGCTTCGAGGCGACGGCCGTGCCGGGCGCGTACTGCTGGGCCGAGGTCTTCACCCGTGAGCCCGAGAAGCCCGACGCGTTCTTCCCGGCCGTCTTCCCGCTCACCGCCCAGCAGATCGAGGACGAGGCGGTCGACTTCAGGATCTTCAGCGTCGGCGAGGACGCGGTCCTCGGCCGGATGAAGATGACGGACGACTTCCCGCCCGAGGTTCCGTCCTTCATCAACGTCTACTTCACGGTCGAGGACGTCGACGCGGCCGTCGCGAAGGCGACCGAGCACGGTGGCATCCTGCGGTTCGGACCGATGGACAGCCCGTTCGGCCGTTTCGCGGCGCTGAGCGACCCGCAGGGCGCGTCCTTCGCCGTCATCGACATCAAGACCACCCAGGGCGAGCTGCCCAAGCTGACCGACGTGTCCTGACGGCAGCGCCAGGACCACGACACGAAGGCCCGGCCGTCCTGCGGCCGGGGCAGCGCCCGCGTCCCTCCGCCGCCCTGGCCTAGCAGCCCGCATCGCCCTCGACGTTGGCGATCATCGTGCGCAGCACCTTGAGCGCGGTCACGTACTCCTCGTCGCTGATGCCCTCGTGGACCACCGCGCGCAGCTCGGTCACCAGCTCACGCAGCCGCTTCCTGGCAGCCTCCCCGGTGTCGGTGAGACGCAGGCGCTGTCCGGCGTCGATCCGAAGCCAGCCCCGGTGAAGCAGCTGGTCGACGACCCGCGCGATCTCGTGCGGCCCGTCCGCGAGGGGCGTCAGCTGGGTGACCACCTCCTCCCGGCCCGGCGCCGCGGGCCCGCCGTGCACGCGGTTGAGCACCCAGTACTGCGGCTGTGTGACGTCGATCCTGGCCATGGCGTCCCGCAGCTGCCGGGTGACCGCCGTGTGGGCCAGACCGCTCCAGTAGCCGATGGGCTGGGTGGCCAACACGTCGTCGGTGGCGGCCGGATCGGCCGGTGCCTGGTCGGTGGTGCTGCCGGTCAACGGTTTCATGATCGTGACGCTAGGTCCCCGTAGCGTGCGTGAACACCGTCGAACCAGGCAAGGTCTGGCCGAAACCTCCGCCCCTCCAGGTGGACCACCCCGTGCGGCGCGACCTTCGTCCACGTCCCGACGCACGGTGATCGTGCTGGGGGCCAGCCCCTCCTGGAGGGCGTCGGCGGCGTCGGACCCGGGCCCGGAGCGCCCGGCGGAGCGTGGCATGATCGGGGGCATGTCTGAACGTGTGGTGGCCGCCTGTGACGGGGCGTCGAAGGGAAACCCCGGACCGGCCGGATGGGCCTGGGTCGTCGCCGACGGCGAGGAGACCCCGACCCGCTGGGCGGCCGGGGCGCTCGGCACGGCCACGAACAACGTGGCCGAACTCACCGCGCTGGAGCGCTTGTTGAGCGCGATGGATCCGGACGTCCCGCTGGAGATCCGGATGGACTCCCAGTACGCGATGAAGGCCGTCACGACCTGGCTGCCCGGCTGGAAGCGCAAGGGCTGGAAGACGGCCGCGGGGAAGCCGGTCGCCAACCAGGAACTGGTCGCCCGCATCGACGAACTGCTCGACGGACGCTCCGTCGAGTTCCGTTACGTCCCCGCGCACCAGGTCGACGGCGACCGGCTCAACGACTTCGCCGACCGTGCCGCCAGCCAGGCGGCGATCGTCCAGGAACCGGCGGGCAGCGAGTACGGCTCCCCGGAGCCGCCGAAGTCGCCCGACACCGTCGCGGCCGGCTCCGCGGGTCGCGGCGCTCCCGCCAAGAAGCGTGCCTCCGCGCGCACCGCCAAGACGAGCACGCGCACGATCAAGGCGAAGTTCCCCGGCCGCTGTGTCTGCGGCCGCCCCTACGCGGCGGGCGAGCCCATCGCCAAGAACGCGCAGGGCTGGGGCCACCCGGAGTGCCGTACCGCCGACGACGTCTAGGACCTCCCCGGCGGAGCATGCCCAAGGACGCGGGGGCTGACAGGCCGTGCGGCTTTTCCCGCCCGCCTGATCCGCCGGCCCTGGATCACGACCCCGGCGGCCTCCCACGAGTGGCCGCCGGGACCTCGAGCGCCTCGGCCGTCAGACGGTGTCGAACGTGTAGTGCGCGGTGTGGTCCAGCAGGTCCGCGGGGCGTACGTCGTTCCACGGCTTCATGGTCTCGTTCAGGTCGACGACGTTCGGCGTGCCGCCCGTCGGCACATAACCGGAGCCCGGGTGGCGGCTCTGCCACTGGGCCCAGAGCCTGTCGATGTAGGCGTGGTGGAGCCAGAAGACCGGGTCGTTGGGGGAGACCCCGGTGGCCATCTGGCCGCCGACCCAGACGTGGACGCGGTTGTGCAGGTTCACACCGCGCCAGCCCTCGAGATGGTTGCGGAACCCGTCCGACGCGCTGTTCCACGGGGCCATGTCGTACGTGGACATCGCGAGCACGGAGTCGACCTCCGCCCGGGTCGGCAGCTCGCGCCCGCCGCCGCCGAGCGTGCGCCGCAGATACGTACGGCTGTCGACCCGCACGTTGACCGGCCAGTTGCCGGTGGACGCCGCGAACGGCCCGTCCATCACCCGGCCGTCCAGGCTGCGTCCGCTGCCGCCGAGGAAGTCGGGCGCCCACAGGGAGGCACGCGCCGTGCGGTCGGTGCTCCAGTCCCAGTACGGCAGCGCGACCGACGGGTCGACCGCCTGGAGCGCCTGCTCGAACTCGATCAAAAATCTGCGGTGCCAGGGCAGGAAGGAAGGCGAACGATGGCCCGTGCGTTCGCCGCTGTCGGTGTCGCCCATGATGAAGGCGTTGTGGGTCGTGACGAACTCGTCGTAGCGGCCACTGCGCTTGAGCGCCACGAGCGCGTCGACGAAGCGCCGCTTCTCGTCGGCCGTCAGGGTCGCCTGGTTCTTGCGTACGGTCATGTGCGGGTGACTCCAGAACTCTACGTGCGGGACGGTCAGTTGAAGGGGACGAGCGGCGCGCCCTGAAGCTCCACGACCGCGGCGCGGGCGGCGGCGCGCGGGGTGGCCACGGGGTCGTAGTGGCTGACGACGCTGATCCAGCTGCCGTCGACGTTCTGCATCACGTGCAGTTCCATCCCGTCGATGAACACGCCGTACCCGGAGCCGTGGTGATGACCGCCCCCGGTCGCGCGGCCCTCTATTCGGCGCCCCTGATAGACCTCGTCGAACGGCTGGGGACCCCCGTGGTGCCCGGCCGCGGACGCGGACGGAGCGGCAAGGGCCTGAGTGCCGGCCACGGCCGCCAGGGCGGCGGCGGCCCCGAGGGCATGACGGCGGGTGAGTTCGGGCATGCGAAGTCCTTCTGAGTCGAGGTGTGTTGACGACTCGGCATGCCTATCCGCCCGGTCGGGAGCCGGAGAAATCGACGAAAACCGGTTGGCTACGATCCGGACAATTACCTACATGTCATACAGGATTGAACGAAGATGATCTTGCCGCCCCGGGTGGCCCACCCGGCGGCGGAGGGGGAAGTTCCACCCCGGATCGGCGCCATCGCGGTGATCTTTTGCCGTCGATGCGGGGCGAGTGGTGCGGCTCACGTGCGCAGACTGGCGCGAACTGGCGCCTGCCCTCACCGCTCCAGGGGGTTCCCGCAGCGATTGCAGTAGCGGGCGTCGCTCTCCGTGGCCATACGTCCGCACTCGGCGCAGACCTGGTGCAGCAGGCATGCGGGCTCTCCGGTCGCCCCCGTCGTCGGCAGGGCCGGGGGAGCGGCCGGACGGCGCGGGCGTACGGTCACGCAGTGCAGCCCCGCCTCCCCCGCGTGCAGCCGGTATCCAGCGGCGGGGGGCAGCCACACGGCGGCCGGGGGTGCCAACTCCAGCCATCCGCCCGGTGTCCGGAGCCGGCCGCCCCCGTCGAGGGCGATCACGAGGACGTCCCGCGAGCGGTCACCGGGCGGCTCGGCCGCCGCACCCGGCGGGATGTGCATCGCCTCGGCGTCGAGACCGGCGCCCGGCCGGTCCAGTCGCCAGTAGCGGCCCCCGGTCGCCCGGGAGACGAGTGCGGCCAGGACCGGGCCGGCGGGCGGATGCGTCACAGGGGCTCCTGTCGTCTGCGGCGGGACGGGCCGCGATCGTACGACCGCCCCCGCCCGCCGCGCGGCGGAAGAGGCCGGGACGGTCGGTCTGCACGATGGCGCTGCTACCCTTCGTGGTCAATTGACCGCTTTGCGTAACATAGGGGAGTGCGCGTGAAGATCGCGTGCGTCGGCGGCGGACCCGCAAGCCTGTACTTCTCGATCCTGATGAAGCGCCAGGACCCGTCCCACGACATCACCGTCCACGAGCGGAACCCCGCCGGATCGACCTACGGCTGGGGCGTGACCTACTGGAGCGGCCTGCTCGACAAACTCCGCGGGAGTGACCCCGAGTCGGCGCTCGCCGTCAGCGAGAACTCCGTCCGCTGGAGCGACGGAGTCGCCCACGTCCGGAACCGCACCACGGTCCACCACGGCGACGAGGGCTTCGGCATCGGCCGCCGCAGATTCCTCGACGTACTGGCCGACCGGGCCCGGTCCCTGGGCGTCCGCATCGAGTACGAGCATGAGATCGGCGCCGACGACCCACTGCCCGAGGCCGATCTGGTCGTCGCCGGCGACGGGGTCAACAGCGTGCTGCGCGGCCGCTACGCCGACCACTTCGGCAGCGAGACCGTGCTCGGCCGCAACCGCTACATCTGGCTCGGCACCACCAAGGTCTTCGACTCGTTCACCTTCGCCTTTGTGGAGAGCGAACACGGCTGGATCTGGTGCTACGGCTATGGATTCAGCGACGGCCACAGCACCTGCGTCATCGAGTGCTCCCCGGAAACCTGGACCGGGCTCGGCCTCGACCGGGCCAGCGAGGCCGACGGTCTCGCCCTGCTGGAGAAGCTCTTCGCCGACGTCCTCGACGGGCACGAGCTGATCGGCCGGGCGCAGAGCGACGGTGCCGCCCAGTGGCTGAACTTCCGCACCCTCACCAACCGCACCTGGCATCGCGACAACCTCGTCCTGATCGGCGACGCCGCCCACACCACCCACTACTCCATCGGCGCGGGCACCACCCTCGCCCTGGAGGACGCCATCGCCCTCGCCGAAGCCCTGAGCGCGCACCGCGACCTGCCGGGCGCGCTCGCCGCCTACGAGCGGGAACGCAAGTCCGCGCTCCTGCACATCCAGAGCGCGGCCCGGCTCAGCGCCCAGTGGTACGAGAACCTCCCGCGCTACATCCGCCTTCCGCCCCCGCAGATGTTCGCCCTGCTCGGCCAGCGCCATTCCCCGCTGCTGCCGTACGTGCCTCCGCAGCTCTACTACCGGATCGACCGGGCGGCCGGACAACTGGAGGCGCTGCGCAGGCTCAAGCGCTGGCTGGGGCCGCGACTGGCGCGTACCGTCCAGGCGCGCACGGGCCGGTAGGCCGGCCGCCGGCGGCCGCGTCCGACGGAGAATTCTGGGTGAATGACCATTCACCCGGCTAAGGTGAATTCCTATTCACCTCCCTTCTTCACGTCGGCTGCCGCCCCTGGAGTGACCATGGTCCCGATATCCACCCCGTCCGACCGGTCCGCGACCCCCGACGGACCGGCCGGACGGCCGGGTGTCCGCGACCGGCTGACGGTCCCCGTCCTGGCGTTCGGCGGAATCCTCATGGCCGTCATGCAGACGGTCGTGGTGCCGCTGCTGCCCGACCTGCCGCGCCTGACCGGCGCTTCCGCGGGCGCCGTCTCCTGGATGGTCACCGCCACCCTGCTCTCCGGCGCGGTGCTGACCCCGGTGCTCGGCCGGGCCGGCGACATGTACGGCAAGCGGCGGGTTCTGCTCGCCGCCCTCGCGCTGATGACCCTGGGCTCGCTGCTGTGCGCCGTCACCTCCGACATCCGCGTGCTCATCGCCGCGCGGGCCCTCCAGGGCGCGGCGGCCGCCGTCGTACCGCTGTCGATCAGCATCCTGCGCGACGAACTCCCGCCCGAGCGCACGGGTTCCGCGGTGGCCCTGATGAGTTCCACCGTGGGCATCGGCGCCGCGCTCGGTCTGCCGATCGCCGCGATGATCGTGCAGTACGCCGACTGGCACGTCATGTTCTGGGCGACCACCGGGCTCGGCGCCGGCGGACTGGCACTGGCGTGGTGGGCGGTGCGCGAGTCGCCCGTCCGGCAGCCGGGCCGCTTCGACACGCTGGGTGCGCTGGGGCTGGCCGCGGGCCTGGTCTGCCTGCTCCTCGGTGTGTCGCAGGGCGGGCAGTGGGGCTGGACCAGTCCGCGGATCGTCGGCCTGCTCGTGGCCTGCGTACTCGTACTGACGCTGTGGTGGTTCCAGCAGTGGCGGGCCCCGCGGCCCCTGGTGGACCTGAAGCTGGCCTCCCGCCCCCGGGTCGCCCTGCCGCACGTGGCCGCGCTGCTGACCGGATTCGCCTTCTACGGCAACTCGCTGGTCACGGCGCAGCTGGTGCAGGCGCCCAAGGCCACCGGCTACGGACTCGGGCTGTCCATCGTGCAGACCGGTCTGTGCCTGCTGCCCGGCGGCGTCATCATGCTGCTGTTCTCGCCGGTCTCGGCGCGCATCTCGGCCGCCCGCGGCCCGCGCGTGACGCTGGCACTCGGGGCCGCGGTCATCGCCGTCGGCTACGCCGTGCGCATCGCGGACAGCCGCGACCTGTGGATGATCATCGTGGGCGCCACGGTCATCGCGGTCGGCACGACCCTCGCCTACTCGGCCCTGCCCACCCTGATCCTGCGTGCCGTGCCCGCCGGACAGACCGCCTCCGCCAACGGCGTCAACGTCCTGATGCGCACCATCGGCCAAGCCGTGTGCAGCGCGGCGGTCGCCGCCGTCCTGGTCCACCACACCAGCCTGGTGGGAGGCGCCCCGGTACCCACCCTGCACGGCTATCTGCTGGCGTTCGCGATGGCGGGTACGGTCGCAGTGATGGCCTGCGCCGCCGCCCTCGTCATCCCCGGGGACCCCGACTCCCACGGCACGCGACGGGCCCGCGGCCGTACCCGGCCGTCCCACGACGAGGCGCTGGAAGGAGCATGAGCACCATGACCACTCCCTCCGCCGCCACCCCGCCGGCCGCCGCCCCGGCGCGCCGTGACGCCGAGGCGACCAAGGCGGCCATCCTCCGCGCGGCCCGCCATCTGCTGGCCCGCCACGCCCACGCGGACATCACCCTCAAGGCGGTCGCGGACCGGGCCGGGGTCAGCCCGCCGCTGATACTGAAGTACTTCGGCAACAAGGACGCGCTCTTCGCCCGCGTGATGTCCTTCGAGGCCGATGTCCCGGACCTGCTGGACGCGCCCCTCGACGACCTCGGCCGGCACATGGTCCGGCATGTGCTGGTCGGCCAGACCGAGCGGGGCGCCGACCCCGTCCTGCGCATCGTCTTCGCACCCCTCCAGGGCGAACAGGGCGACATCCTGCGCGCCAACTTCCGCGCCCAGGTCGGCGACCGCCTCGCCGAGCGACTGGCCGGCCCCGACGCCGGTCTGCGTGCCGAACTCGCGGTGAGCGCGCTGCTCGGCCTCGGTGTCATGTTCGGCATCGCCCGCGGCACCCATCTGCGTGCCGCCGCCATCGACGACATCGTCGACCGCTACGCCCCGGCCGTGCAGATGCACCTCACGCCCTGACACCGAGGCCGCTCAGTTCACGCCGCTCGGCCGGAACTGGATGCTGATCCGGGGCCCGGCCGCCCGGGTGCTCTTGGGGATGGCGTGTTCCCACGTCCGCTGGCAGGAGCCGCCCATCACGATCAGGTCGCCGTGTCCGAGCGGGCGCCGCAGGACGTCGCCGCCGCCGCGCGGACGCAGGGCCAGATCGCGGGGCGCGCCCACGGAGAGGATCGCGACCATCGTGTCCTCGCGGGCGCCCCGGCCGATCCGGTCGCCGTGCCAGGCCACGCTGTCGCGGCCGTCGCGGTAGTAGCAGAGCCCGGCCGTGGTGAACGGTTCGCCGAGCTCGGCCACGTAGTGCGCGGACAGTGCGTCGCGAGCCTCGGCGAGGACGGGGTGCGGCAGCGTGTCGCCCGCCCGGTAGTACGCGAGCAGCCGGGGCACGTCGACCGTCTGGTCGTACATCTTCCGTCGCTCCGCCCGCCACGGCACGTCGGCGGCGAGCCGTTCGAACAGGGCGTCGGCGCCGCTGAGCCAGCCCGGCAGCAGATCGATCCAGGCCCCGGCACCCAGGACGGTCCGTCGCAGGCCGTCCAGCGGGCCGAGCCCGAGTTCGTCGGTCTGGTCGAAGAGCGATCCCTGGAGGTGCGTGGACATAGGTGCAGCGTACCTCGATATTCGAAGATCTGTTCTAATCGTGACGAGTGATGTGCGCGTGCGAGCCAACTCGTTTGCCGTGAAGCAACCTTGGGGGCCCGGCTGACGTCTTGATCGGCGACGGGCGAGCAGCCCGGCGGATCCATGGACCCAGGTTTCCCGGGTGGATGTCCGGTGTGCTATACGCTCTGTGTATACATGGTGTGTATACGTGACGTGTATGCCTGGAGTGCATAGCTGGTCCGCCAGGGCGCCGCCCACCCCGTGACAGCCAGCACCCGACGGCCGAGGCCATACGCCCCGGCCGGCGGCAGATCGAAAGGCACTCATGTACGGCAAGGCCTTCGCCCCGGAGTACCAGGGCGCTCTGACCACCCTCTCGGTGAACTCCTCGCTGACCGACGTCCTGGCCGCGGGCACCGAACAGCTGCGCGCCGCGGAGCGCGCCGGGGCGCGGGGCGAGGCGGCCCGCTCCGGTCTGGCGGTGGCCGAGGCGCACCGCCGGCTCGGCCAGGTCGCGGACGCGGAGCGGGCCTGGAAGGCGAGCTACCGCACCGCCCGCGAGGCCGGCGACACCGGCGCGATGGCGTGGGCGCTGTGGAGTGGCGGCACCCTGGCCCGCCAGCGGGGCGCCCTGCCTCTGGCCTGGCGGCTGCTGCGACTGGCCGCCGAACTCGGCAAGCACGCGGGCGATGTCGTCGTACGTGGCTATTCGCTCGCGGGAATGGCGGAAACCGGTCGGATCCAGGGCGATTACGAGGCCGTCACCACCCTGCACGAGCAGCTCCTCGCCGAGGCCAGGAAACGCGGCGAGGCGCGCCACACCGTCTGGGCCCTGGAGGGCATCGCCCAGATACACCGCAACACCGGCTCGTACGACACCGCGTACGCCATGTTCGAGGAGGCGGCCGCGATCGCCGCGGGCGCCGAGGACCGCCGCGGTCACGCCTGGGCCCTGCGCGGTCTCGCCGACATCGTCTCCGTGCGCGACCGGGACCCCGAGCGCGCGCTGGCCCTGCTCGGTGAGGCCGAGGTCTCCTGCCGGGAGATGAACCTCGTCAGCGCGCTGGCCTACAACCACAAGATGCGCGGCAACGTCCTCTACCGCGCCGGGCGTTACGCGGAGGCCCGGGAGGTCTACGCGCAGGCGCTCGCCGAGTTCGACGGGATGAGCGAGCCACGCGGCCGGGCCCTGGCCCGCCTCGGCCTGGTCAAGTCCCTGGCCCGCCTGGGCCGCGACCGTGCCGAGACCGGTGCCGAGCTGGACGAACTCGTCGGCGTGCTGGACGGCATCGGCCTGCGGCACGGCCGGGAGCTCATCCGTGGGGCGCGCGAGGAACTCGGTCTCGCGCCGCGGTCGTCGGCCGGTCGGGAGGCCGGCCGATGACCACCCTGACGACGGCCCTGAAGGCCGGTCCCGAAGCGCCCGCCATATTGCACCGCTGCCGTGAACTGGTCGCCCCGGCCCTGGCCGAGGCCGTCGGCGGGATGCATCCATGGATGCGGGAGATGGCCGACTACGCGCTGGGCCGTGGCGCGGCGGGCGGCGCCCCGGCCGCGCACAGTCAGGGCAAGGGCGTACGGCAGGCGCTCGCCGTGCTGGGGGCGGAGGCCGCCGGAGGGCCGGCGGAAGCCGGCGTACCGGCCGCCGTGGCGGTCGAACTCGTGCACACCTTCTCGCTGTTGCACGACGACATCATGGACGGCGACGCGATGCGCCGAGGCCGCCCGGCGCTGTGGAAGGCGTACGGCACGGGCCCCGCCGTCCTGGCGGGCGACGCCCTGTTCGCCCTGGCCGTGCAGACGCTGACCACCGCGTCCGCGCCCGGAGCCGCGCACCGGCTGAGCGCGGCCCTCGGTGACCTGGTGCGGGGGCAGGCCGACGACCTGCTGTTCGCCCACCGGCCCTGGACCGGGCCCGAGGCGGTGAGCGTCGCCGAGTACGAGGCGATGGCCGAGCACAAGACGGGATCGCTGCTCGGCTGCGCTCTCGCGCTGGGCGCCCACCTCGCGGGTGCGCCGGAGGAGACGGCCGCCGTGCTGGACCGGACGGGACGTCATCTCGGAGTGGCGTTCCAGATCGTCGACGATCTGCTGGGCATCTGGGGTGATCCCGCGGTCACCGGCAAACCCGTCCACGGCGATCTGCGTCAGGGGAAGAAGACCTTTCCGGTTCTCGCCGCGCTGGCCACCCCCTCCGGCTCCGCGCTCGAGGGTCTCCTCACGGCCCGCGACGACACCGCGGTGGTGCGGGCGGCGGCCGTTGTGGAACAGGCGGGCGGGCGCTCGGCCGCGCTGCGGGAGGCCCGCCGTCATCTCACCGTGGCGCACGGACTCCTGGCCTCCGTCCAGCCGGCCCCGCGTCCCGCCGCCGACCTGCGCACCCTGCTCTCCGCCCTCAGCCGGCGCACGATCTGACGCCGGCTCGCCTCCGGTCCGGCCGTAAGGGGCCGGAGGCGCTGCGACTTCGGTCACATCCACTGGTCCGGGCGGCCCGGGACGCAACCTCTTCGTGGTCTCGCACATCTGTACAGGCAACGCACAGTTGGTCACCGGTTCATCACTCACAGGTGAACATTTGTAAAGAGATCACCTCGAAGCTAGTAAAAGGGATCTTTCTCCTTTACATGTACATGGTGAATCGGTGAGGGTTTTGCACCGGGGCCCGACCAGCCCCCGCAGCGCCCAACAGCGCTGTGTGTGCGGGTGGTTGGCGTTCCCGGCCGCCCATGTTCGAAGGAAATCAGTGCGTAGACCCCACATACGTGGCGTGGCCATCGCCATCGCCGTGACGACGGCGGCCACGCTCCCGGCGGTCCCGGCTGTCGCCGACGCGCCCGCCCTCGCCGCGGCTGCGGCCTCCTCGCCGGTGGACGCGGCCCGGGCGGCAGCGTTCGCCCACGCGTCCGCCACCGGCGTCTCCCGGGGGGACACCCTGGAGGCGAAGGACGTCCTGACCGACCCGGACGGCAAGCAGCACGTCCGTTTCGTGCGCACCCACCAGGGCCTGCCGGTCCTCGGCGGTGACCTGGTCGTCCACCTCACCAAGCGCTCGACGTACCTCGGTGTGACCCGCGCCGCCGACCACACGGTCAAGCCGGCCGCCGCCGGCCAGGCGAAGCTGACGCCCGCGCAGGCCGAGCAGAAGGCCGCCGCGGCCGCCCAGGGCGACGCCACCGAGGCCGCACTCGTCGTGGACGCGCGGGACGGCGGCTCCGCCCTCGCCTACCAGGTGCGGGTGACCGACAGCAAGACCACGGAGGCCACCGGCTCCCGCACGGTCGTCGTCGACGCCGTCACCGGCCGCATCCGCAGCAACACCCCCGACAGCGACGAGTTCATCTCGCCCTCGCTGGCCCAGACCCTGCGCGAGCGGGGCGAGACGGCGAACCCCGCGACCGGCACCGCCGACTCCGCGCTCACCGGCTCCTCGCTTCTGACGGGCATCTCCGGGGCCGCGAGCTACCCGCGCAAGGCCTCCGGCACCGGTACCTCCCTCTTCGTCGGCAAGGTGGGGCTGAGCACCACCCAGACCGCCCGCACGAGCTTCCTCCTCAAGGACTCCACCCGCTGGGGCACCGAGACCCGGGACGCCAAGGGGCAGTACCTCGAAGCCTTCTCGCGCGGCAAGAAGTTCACCGACAAGAACAACAAGTGGGGCACCGGCAAGACCAGTAGCCGCCAGAGCGCCGCGGTCGACGCCCAGTACGGCGTCACCAAGACCCTGGACTTCTACAAGAAGACGTTCGGGCGCAAGGGCATCAAGAACAACAGCACCGGCGCCCGCGCGATGGTTCACTTCGGCACCAAGGTCGGCAACGCTTTCTGGGACTCCGCCTGCGGCTGCATGCTGTACGGGGACGGGGACGGCGACCTCTTCAAGAAGCCGCTGGTCGTCCTGGACGTCACCGGCCACGAGCTGACCCACGGTGTTGTCGACGCCACCGCCGCCCTCGAACCCACCCGCGTGGACCGGGACGGCAACCAGTTCGGTGAGCCGGGCTCGCTGAACGAGTCGCTCGCGGACATCTTCGGCACGGGGATGGAGTTCGCGACCAACAACTCCAAGGACGCGGGTGACTACCTCGTCGGCGAGAAGCTCGGCCTGGACCAGAAGTTCCTGCGCCGTCTCGACGAGCCCTCGCGCGACAAGCTCGAGGGGACCATCGACTACTGGTCGCCCGAGACGTACGACACCGAGGTCCACGCCGGCTCCGGTGTCTCCTCGCACGCCTTCTACCTGCTGGCCGAGGGAAGCGGCAGGAAGACGATCGGCGGGGTGAAGTACAACTCGCCCACCTCCGACGGCTCGACGGTCACCGGCATCGGCCGGGCCAAGGCCCTCGCGATCTTCTACCGGGCGCTGACCCGCTACATGGTCTCCACGACGGACTTCCACGACGCGCGCAACGCGACGCTGAAGGCCGCCACCGACATGTACGGCGCCGACAGCATCGAGTACCAGACGGTCGACAAGGCCTGGGCCGGGGTCAACGTGACCTCCGCCAACACCCCGTCCACCGGACGCTGACGCTCCACCGGAGGCTGACGCACCAGGGGCCCCGCCGTACGGCGGGGCCCCTTCCGGTCGGCCGGTCAGTGCTGCTGCACCTTCTGCGGCGTCGCCTCACTGGGCCGTACGACGACGTACCCGTCGCCCTCCAGCTTCAGCTGCACCGCCTCGCCCGAACCGCCGCGCAGCATCGACCCGATGGACTGCGAACGGTGCAGCGAGGTGTGCAGATGGGCGGTCCAGCCCACCACCGCGTCGGTGTCCACGTACACGGGCTGCTGCTGCGACACGGGTATCACCAGGGGGTTGCCCTCGCAGATCAGCCCCAGCTTGCCGTGCCCGGTGAAGACACTGTTGAACAGCCCGCCGCCGCTGATCCCCGCGCCCTTCACCGTCTTGATCTCGTACGTCAGCGTCGAGTCGAAGCACAGGACATTGCGGCCGTTGACGGTGAACACGTCACCCGGCTCGATGCCCACGACGAAGCAGTTCTGCGCCTCGTGCGCGAACCAGGCCTCGCCCTGCCCGCGCACGGTCATGAGCGGCAGCCCCTCGCCGGTGACCGCCCGCTTGAGCATGCCGCCCACGCCCTGGCCCTTGCGCTCGAACTGCAGGTTCCCGCGATAGGCGATCATCGCCCCCTGCCGCGCGAGCATGTCGCCGTTCACGGCGTACTTGATGGACTTGGCGTTCTGCACGGTCATGCCCGGCGCGACGGCGGGCTCCACCATGTGGTCACTGGAAAACAGGTCACCCTTCATACGGGCATCCTGTCCCGGAGGAAACGCCTCCGCCAAGATCGGAGGCGTACGGAAACGGCAACAACTCCGCGCACGAGCCCTTCGGTCGAGGGCCCGGTGTTCACCCCGCGGCTGCCGGGCATCGACAAGCCGCACGGCGAACCGGCCGCGGATCGCCTACGCTCCGGGTGTGCGCAAGCGTGAGCGTGGGACGGTGCTCGGAGTCGACATCGGCACGTCCAGCAGCAAGGGTGTCCTCGTCGACCAGGACGGAACGGTGCTCGCCACCGCCGTACGACCGCACACCGTCAGCCGTCCACGACCCGGGCACGTGGAGCTGGACGCCCGCGTGTGGTGGGACGAGTTCGCCTCCCTCGCCCGTGAGCTGACCGGCCGGGGCAGCGAGGTGACCGCGGTCGGCGTCAGCGGCATGGGCCCCTGTGTCGCCCTCACCGACGAGGCCGACACGCCGTTGCACCCGGCGATCCTGTACGGCGTCGACACCCGTGCGACGGAGCAGATCGCCCGGCTGGAAGCCGAGTTGGGGCGGGAGGCCGTCCTGGAACGCTGCGGGTCCCTGCTCTCCACCCAGGCCGTCGGTCCCAAGATCGCCTGGCTGGCGGAGCACGCACCCGACGTCATCGCCCGCGCCCGCCGGCTGTACATGCCGAGTTCGTATCTCGTGCGCCGGCTCACCGGGGCGTACGTGCTCGACCACCACTCCGCGAGCCAGTCCGTCCCGCTCTACGACTCCGTCGCCCAGGAGTGGTACGCGCCCTGGGCCCGGCACATCGCGCCCTGGATCGAACTGCCGCGGCTCGGCTGGCCGGGGGACATCGCCGGCCACCTCACCGCCGAGGCGGCCGCCACCACCGGACTGCCCGCGGGCGTCCCCGTCGTCACCGGCACGATCGACGCCTGGTCGGAGGCGCTGAGCGTGGGAGCCCAGTGCACCGGGGACCTCATGCTCATGTACGGCAGCACCATGTTCCTGATCAACACGGTGACCGAACGCCTGCTGGTCCCGCAACTCTGGAGCACCGTCGGCGCGTTGCCCGGCACGCGCAACCTCGCGGGCGGCATGGCGACCTCCGGTGTGATCACCGACTGGCTGCGGGAGTTGTTCGGCGGCCCCGAGCACAGCGCGCTCCTCGCCGAGGCGGAGGCCGCGGGGCCCGGCGCGAAGGGGCTGCTCATGCTGCCGTACTTCGCGGGGGAGCGGACCCCGGTCGCCGACCCGGACGCCCGCGGCGTGATCGCCGGGCTGACGGTGGAGCACACGCGCGGCGATCTGTACCGGGCCGCGCTGGAGGCGACCGCGTTCGGCGTCCGGCACAACGCCGAGGCGATGCGGGCGGCCGGCGCGGACGTCCACCGGGTCGTCGCCGTCGGCGGCGGAACCCGCGGCGGACTGTGGACCCGGATCGTCTCCGACGTCACCGGCCTGGAACAGGAGATCAGGACCGTCACGCTCGGAGCGAGCTACGGCGCCGCGTTCCTGGCCGCGCAGGCGGTCGGCGACGCGGACATCGACGCCTGGAATCCGGTACGGGAGCAGGTCGCCCCCGACGCCCGGCTACGGCCCCGCTACGACGACCTGTACGACCTGTATCTGCGCCTGTATCCGGCGACCCGGGACATCGGGCACGCGCTCGCCCGGCAGCAGCGCGACATCGCCGCTTCCTGAGCGCGTGCCCGCGCGTTTGCCGCTCAGCCCTTGATCTCGGTCCAGGCCTGGACCCACTTGGCGTAAGGCACGCATTTCACTTCCGTCCGCCCGTCGAGGCACTGCTCGATCGGCGTCGTCCAGAACGCGATGTCCTTCCAGTAGCCCTCGTCCGTCGCGTGGTACGTGTCGCAGAACGCGTCGTCGCTGATCTCGTCGCACGCCTTGATGTTCGACGGCGCCTCGCCGTAGTACTCGGCGACCTCGGCGTTGACCTTCGGAGAGATGATCCAGTTCATCCATTTGTAGGCACAGTTGGGGTGCTTCGCCTTGGCGGAGATCATCCAGGTGTCGGACCAGCCGGTGGCGCCTTCGATGGGCAGGACGGCCTTGACCTTGGCGCCTTCGTCGGCGGCGAGGTTGGCGATCACCTGCCAGGTGGTGCCGACCGTGGAGTCGCCGCTCTTGAAGGCGGAGACCTCCTTGAGGTAGTCACTCCAGTACTCGCCGACGTTCGCGTTCTGGTCCTTCAGCAGGGCCACGGCGGCGTCGAACTGGTCCTGGTCGAGCGCATAGGGATTCTCGATGTTGAGGCCCGGCTGGGTCTCGCGCAGATACAGGGCCGCGTCCGCTATGTAGATCGGCGAGTCGTACGCCGTGACGTGCCCCTTGTGGGGCGACGCGTCGTCGAAGACCGCCGACCACGAGGTCGGGGCGGGCTTCACCTGCTGCGTGTTGTACATCAGGAGATTGGCGCCGCGTCCGTGCGGGATCCCGTACGGCTGCCCGTCGAACGAGTTCCAGGCCTGCTTCTTCAGACCGAAGAAGACGTCCTGGTAGTTGGGCACGAGGTCGGTGTTGACCGGAGCCGCGTCGCCGGAGGCGATGAGACGCAGGGAGGCGTCGCCCGACGCGGAGACCGCGTCGTAGTTGCCCGTCTTCATCAGCTTGACCATCTCGTCCGAGCTGGCCGCGACCTTGGACTTGACCTGGCAGCCGGTCCGCTGCTCGAAACTGCTGACCCAGTCGGCCTTGGGGTCGTTGGAGCCGTCCTCGACGTAGCCGGCCCAGGCGATGAGGTTGACCTGGCCCTCGGTCTTGCCGAGCTTCGACTGCGCCTTGAGATCCGGCGGGTTGAGACCGTACGCCGAGGACGAGGCGTCCGACTCCGTGAACAATCCGCAGCCGCTGACGAGCAGCAGGGCGCCGGCCGCGGCCGCGGCTTTGAAGGATCTGTGCAAACGCAAGGAAATCTCCACGGTGTGTGGGTGTGGGGGGGAGAGGTGAAAGGAAGGGGCTGAAGGGGACGGAATACCGGATTCTGTTGGGGCGCCACGGATCACAGTGGCGTCCTCGGGCGAGATCTCCGGATCTGCTGGAGGGTTCAGGCGGGCCGCACCCAGCATCAAGGCCGCCTGGAGGGCGGGTGGCGTCCTCCGGCGTCCCGGGTGATCCACACCTTACGGAGCGTCGGCATGTGTAGCAACTGCGCTGTGTTGAAGAGGAGTTGACGGACAGTCAAGATGCGGAAGAGGGAATTCTGCGTATACGGTCGCGGTCATGCCCCACTCGATTCCACAGCCCGGCCTTTCGTTCTGCCTCGCGGCGCATCCGGTGCCCGCGCCCGCGGGAAGCGGCCGCCCGGCAACGGCGACGCTGGATGTGTCGCCGCAGGCGCGGGTGGCGGCGCAGGTGCGTTCCGCGCTGGAGGCGGTGTTCGAGGCCGTCGAGGAGACGCGGGCGGACACGGCGGCGTTGCTGGCGCAAGTGGCCGGGCTGGGTCGTCGGCCGGCGACCGTGGATCTGGCCGGGCTGCGGCCGGGGCTTCATCTGCGGCTGGCGCGGCAGGAGCTGGTCTCGGGGGTGGGGTTCGTGGCCGCGCCGGGGCTGCTGGGCGATGTGCCGACGTGGCTGGAGTGGTGGCAGACCGGTGCGGACGGGGCGCTGCGGCCGTTGCTGCTCGACCTGGACCCGCGGCAGTCGGCGTACTCGGATTACACGCACTGGGACTGGTTCGCGCTGCCCCGTGACACCGGGCGCCGGGCGGTGGCCGGGCCGTATGTGGACTATCTGTGTTCCGAGGAGTACAGCCTCACCCTGTCCGCGCCGGTGCAGGTGGAGGGGCGGTTCGCGGGGGTGGCCGCGGCGGATGTGTATCTGCGGCACTTCGAGACGGCCGTGATGCCCCTGCTGCAACGGCTGCCGGGCCCGGCGCACCTGGTCAACGCGCGCGGCCGGGTCGCCGCCTCCGCCGACCCCGCACACCTGGCCGGCTCCCTCACCAAGGGCCCCGACTTCGCCGCCGTCCTCACCCAGGCCCGGCCGGAACACTTCGACGGCCTGCACCTGATGCCCTGCGACGGCGTCCCCCTCGTCCTCGTCATGGCCGAGCGGTGAACGACCTCGAAGTGCCGGTGCTCAGCGGAACTCCAGGATCAGCGGAGCGGCCGACACGGTGATCCGGGGGACCCGCGCGATCAGGTCCAGCAATTCCTCCCGCTCGGCCCCGGACGGCAGACCGAAACCGCCCAGCCACTCCTCGGGACGCCCCGCCTCGGTGGAGAGGGTGAGCGTGTACCGGTAGCGGCCGGGGGCTTGGGGGGCGAACGCGGCGAAGGTCGTCAGCGGCAGGCACCCGGCACCGGCCGTGGGATCGAACGACTCCCCGGGCGCCAGCCGAAGCAGATGGCCCACCCGCAACGGCCCGACGAGCGGGTCCTCGGCCGGGCCGGGCCGGGCGACGGTGCGTCCGCCGTCGGCGAGGGTGACGGCGGGGAGATAGTGCGGAAAGCGGATGCCGTCCTCGGACCCGTCGAGCACCCCGGCGATCCACACAGCACGTTCACCCGAGTTCCGCACCTTCGCCCGGACCGGCGCGGAACCGCCGAGCGGCTGCGGCCCCTGGGGCCCGTACAGGACGAGATCGAGCACGTCCGGCTCCTTCCCCGCCCCGGTCCGGGGCCTGTACGCGATGCTGCCACAGAGGCCGCGCACGGGCGTCGCGCGCCCGTGCGCGGCCTTCGTCCCGCGGCTCAGCTGTCGCCGAACTCGGCCAGCAGCCGGGCCTTCGTGGAGTCCGCCTGACTGCGGACCGCGTCCACGACGTACGGCTTGAACGCCGGGGTGTCGAAGTGCCGGACCAGTCGGTCGAGGGTGGAGCCGGCCTCTTCCAGATCGCCCTGGCGGGCGTAGGCACGGGCCAGTCGCCGCGTGGCCAGGTTGAGGGTCAGGTTGTCGACCCCCTTGCCCTGCTCGGAGACCTTCACGACCTGACTGAGCTGCTCGATCCCGGACTTGGTGTCCGGGGGACGCACGTTCAGGCCGGCCTTGTCGGGGCTCAGGCTCTTGAACTCGTGCTCGAAGTTGAGCCCCTTGGCGAGCCGCGCGTACACGGCGAACGGGTGGTTGGCGTGCCGCTCGATGACCTCCTGGAGGGCGTCGTTGCCGGCTTGTAGCGACGGCGAGTCGGAGCCGCGCAGGGCGAGGATCGTGCCCTGTTCCTCACCCATCATCAGCTCGGCGAGCTCGATGTCGCTCTGGCTGACGGGGTGCCGGACGTGGAGACGCAGCACCGGCGAGACGATCCGGGAGCCGTCGGACGCCAGATAGGAGGCGCGCAGCTGATAGGTGCCGGGCTGCTGGAAGTAGTGCCCGTCGCGGCCGTAGCCGATGTAGGCGCTGCTGTAGATCGCCGGCCGGTCGGTGTCCAGACGTACGGTCGCGTCCTGGTCGACGCAGCGGCGCAGCAGCGGCCGGTAGAGCACGGTACGCCCGGAGGGCTGCCGGATGGCGATGTGGACGAGTTCGTCGTCCGGGTGGAGGTGGTCGTGGGTGGAGCGGCCGCGCAGGTCCGTCGTGTCCAGCTTCAGCTCCACGACGACGGGTTCGCCGAACGCGAAGCCGCTCTTGGTGACCCGCAGGTCCAGGCGCAGCCCGGACTCGTCGGCGAGGGGCTCGTCGAACAGTTCCGGTTCGATGTCGGCGGCACCGATACCGAAGGCGTTGGCCCCCATGACGACGTCGCGGTAGAAGCCGTGCCGCAGGTGGACCAGCTCGTTGTCCGTGAACTGGAACGGGAAGGCGCCCCAGTACGCGGCCGCCCCGCCGGTGCCCGTCGGCGGCAGGTAGTTCTGCGGGTAGTTCATCCAGGACAGATCGCCGAAGCCGTTCTGCGGACCGAGCGGCGCCGGCGGCTGCGCCAGGTTCTTCTGCCAGGAGTGCAGCAGGTTGAAGGAGTGGCCGAGTTCATGGACGTACGTGCGCAGCTGGGCGCGCTGCGACTCGGCGTCGGTGCCCTTGATCAGGTCGTAGAAGACCGCGCAGCCCTGCCGCTGGAAGGAGTCGGCGGCGTCGAACATGATGCCGCGCACCCCCGCCATGCCTTCGTAGCTGCCGGCTACCAGCAGCCACACCTTCCACTGCGGGGCGTCGCGCCACAGGCTGAAGTTGGTCTGCATGGCGCCGTGCAGTTCGGTGTTGGTCCAGCCGCCCGGGCTGTCGGCGATGGTGTTGGCGGTGCCGGACATGAGCAGCTCGATACCGGCCTCGGCGTACGCGCGGGGCACGGTGAGCGCCCGGGCGGGACTGTTCGGCGGCTGCGGGAGCGACCCGGTGTCGTAGGAGAGGAACGGAATCCTGCCGGTGACCGAGTCCTGCTCCCACTGGACGGTGCGGAAGTACGGGGAGACGTACCCGCAGGTGTAGCCGGCGCCGGGCTGGTTGGAGGTGGTGAGGAACTGCACGGTGGCGGTGCCCTGCGGCTGGTTGATCCGGCGCCGCGGAATGGTCACCCGGACGATCGGGGCGCCGGCCTGCCAGGTGTAGGTGCCCAGGCCGCTGATGACCACCTGGGTGGCGGACCGGGTGACGGTGGGCGCGTGCACGACCAACGACCCGTAGTACGTCGTCGTGGCGCCGCTGGTGCTGAAGAAGTCCCCGCTGATCCTGTTGAGGACCTTCGGGCCGCCCGCCGTGCTGTCGACGTCGACCCGCAACTCCAGGTGGAAGCCGCCGCCGCTGCTGCGGTAGCGGCCGCGGGTGGGACGGTAGGGGAGCGCGGCGGCGCCGTTCGGTGCGCCGGGCAGTGGTGTCGCGGATGTCCTTGTGACCTGCTCTTCGGGCGCCGACATCTCGTCGGTGCCGCTCGCCGGATTGGTGGCCTGCTCGGTGACCGCCTGTTGGCCGCTCTCCCACTCCTCGGGGAGCGAGGCATCCGCCAGGGGCGCCGCAAAGAAGTCGGCCGTCCCTGTTGTCGGGTCTCCGCTGGCTGTTGACATCGCGAGAGGTCCTCCGTTCGCCTGAGTTCGCCGTTTGTGGGCGACGCCCGCCTGGCGTCGCCCCGGGTCCCGGCCGGCCGGGAGGACTGGTGCGACGTTTGCACCGCACCACGGTTGCGTCAACGATCGTTTCGAAGGTGCCGAAGAAATACGCCGGAATTCGTTTCACCCAGGCACGGTGGATTCCGGAATTCACCGAGGACTCAGGAGTTTCCACCCGCGGTGGCCCGGTGCCGAAGTCCGCCTCCGCGCACGGCAGTCGGGCGGTGTTGGTGCGGTGCTCGCGGGACTGCGCGGGCGTTCATCCCCGGCCGGTGACGGCGGAGGTGACGTGCGGCCATTGGCTCCCGCCGTCGAGGGCCGCGGCGGCCGCGGAAGCCACCGCCTCCGCCACGGCCGACAGCGCGGGGGAGTCGAGCTTCCACTGCTGCCAGTACAGCGGTACGTCGATGGGCCGGTCCGTGGCGAGGTGCACGAGCCGCCCCGCCCGCAGGAGCGGCTCTGCCTGCACCTGCGGCACCATGCCCCAGCCCATCCCGGCGGCGACCGCGTCGACAAATCCCTCCGACGTCGGCACGAAGTGCCGCAGCGCGCTCGCGCCGCCCCGACCACGCCGAAGCCCCCGTACAAAGCCGTCCTGAAGGTCGTCGCGCCGGTCGAAGCACACCACGGGCGCGTCTGCGAGCACCTGCCGCAGCGGCACGTCCGGCCGGTCACCGAGCCACCGCGCGGCGAAGCCCGGGCCGGCCACCGCCATGTACCGCATCCGCCCGAGACTTTGTACGGAGCAGCCGGTCACCGGGTCCGGCGACGAGGTCACCGCGGCCATCACCAGGCCCTCGCGCAGCAGCGCGGCCGTGTGGTCCTGGTCCTCGCGGCGCAGTTCGTAGGACAGCCGCAGTTCCTCGGGCACGCGGGCCAGCGCCGGGAGGAACCACGTGGCCAGTGAATCGGAGTTCACCGCGATCGACAGCCGGGTCGGCTCCTCGGAACCGGTCATGCCGAGTTCGGCGCGGGCGTCGAGTTCGAGGCGGGCCAGCCGGCGCGCGAACCGCACGACGGCCTCGCCCGACTCGGTCGGACGTACCGGCTTCGTCCGCATCAGCAGCACCCGCCCCGTGCGCCGCTCCAGAGCCTTGACCCGTTGGCTGACCGCCGAAGGAGTCACATGCAGGGCGCTCGCGGCGGCGTCGAACGTGCCCTCGTCCACCACGGCGAGCAGGGTGCGTACCAGGTCGAGAGGGAGCTCCGCCATCACGAGCGCTAATGATACGTAAGAATCTTTAGCTGTACTGTCGGCGGTGCTTTTTCTAGCGTCGAGGTCATGACCAACGCCCTGACCACCGCCGCCGCCGGATTCGGCACCGGCCTCTCCCTCATCGTCGCCATCGGCGCCCAGAACGCCTTCGTCCTGCGCCAGGGCATCCGCCGCGACGCCGTGCTCGCGGTGGTGGGGATCTGCGCCCTGTCCGACGCGTTGCTCATCGCGCTCGGCGTCGGCGGTGTGGGCGCGGTCGTGGTGGCCTGGCCCCGGGCGCTGACGGCGGTCGCGCTGGTCGGCGGCGCGTTCCTGCTGGTCTACGGCGCCCTGGCGGCGCGCCGGGTGTTCCGTCCGGCGGGCCTGCGGGCGGAGGGCGCGCCGGAGGGCTCCCGCAGACGCGCCGTACTCACCTGCCTGGCCCTCACCTGGCTCAACCCGCACGTCTACCTCGACACCGTCTTCCTCCTCGGCTCGATCGCGGCCGACCGCGGCTCACTGCGCTGGACCTTCGGTCTCGGCGCGGCCCTCGCGAGCCTGTGCTGGTTCGCCGCCCTCGGCTTCGGCTCACGGCTGCTCGGCCGCTTCCTGGCGCGCCCGTCGGCATGGCGGGTGCTGGACGCCCTGGTGGCCGCGACGATGCTCACGATGGGCGCCACCCTGATCGCCGGCGTCTGAACTCCCGTCCACCCGCCCGATGTCGGCCCGGTGCGGGTGGGCGATAGTGAACCCTGACACCAGAAGGATGTATCGAGCAACCAGGAACTCCGTGGACACGAGTGAGAGCAGCACCGACGACAGCACCGGCCCAGACACCGCGGCGCCCAGCGTGCCCCCGGCACCGGCGCGAGGGGCCCGCCCGGGCTGGCGCCGCTGGGCGATGGACACCAGGCCGCTGCGGCGCCCCGCCTACCGCCGCCTGTGGTCCTCGACCATCGTCACCTCCGTCGGCAGCCAGCTCACCGCCGTCGCCGTGCCCAAGCAGATCTACGACATCACCGGCTCGTCGGCATGGGTGGGCTACGCCAGCCTCGCCGGCCTCCTCCCGCTCGTCGTCTTCGCCCTGTGGGGCGGCGCGATCGCCGACAGCATGGACCGCCGCAAGCTGCTCCTGATCACCAACTCCGGCATAGCCGTCACCTCCCTGCTGTTCTGGACCCAGGCCGTCACCGGGGTCGACTCGGTGTTCGTCCTGATGGCGCTGCTCGCCCTCCAGCAGGCCTTCTTCGGCCTCAACTCCCCGGCCCGCACCGCCTCCATCGCCCGGCTGGTCCCCGCGGACGAACTGCCCGCGGCGAACGCCCTCGGCTCCACCGTCATGCAGACGGGCCTGGTGGCAGGACCGCTCCTGGCCGGCGCCCTCATCCCCGTCATCGGCCTGTCCGAGCTCTATCTGCTCGACGCCCTGGCCCTGTGCGCCACGGTGTGGGCGGTCGTACGGCTCCCCGCGCTGCCGCCCCTGACGACCCCGGCGTCCGGCCGCGCCGGCTGGCGGGCGATAGCCGAGGGCTTCCGCTACATCTCGCTGCACAAGGTCCTGCTGCTCTCCTTCCTCGCCGACATCATCGCGATGGTCCTCGGCATGCCCCGGGCCCTGTTCCCGCAGCTCGCCGCGCAGACGTACGCGCCCTACGGGGAGGGCCTCGCGCTCGGCCTGCTGTTCGCGGCGATCCCCATCGGTGCCGTGGCCGGCGGCCTGATGTCGGGCACGTTCTCGCGCGCCCGCAGGCACGGCCTCATGGTGATCGCGGCCGTCGTCGCCTGGGGCGCCGCGGTCACCGGCTTCGGCCTGAGTACGAACCTCTGGATCGCGGTGGCCTTCCTCGCCGCCGCCGGAGTCGCCGACATGGTCTCGATGGTCTTCCGCGGTGCCATCCTGCTGTCGGCGGTCACCGACGAGATGCGCGGCCGCATGCAGGGCGTGTTCACCGTCGTGGTCGCGGGCGGCCCACGCCTCGCCGACGTTCTGCACGGCACCGCGGGCTCGGTCTTCGGGGCGCGCGCGGCCGTCGCGGGCGGTGGACTCCTGGTCGTCGTCGCCACCCTGGCCCTGGCCTTCGCCACACCGGCCCTGCGCACCTACCGGATCTGACGACAGGGTCTGGCGCCGTACCGTCCGCCGGCCAGGCCGGCGGACGCGGACCGGCCCGAGTGACGTCGCGGAGCCTGGTTGTACCGGTACCAGGACCGGTGGTCCTGCTCCCAGGAGAGGCCTGGCCCGCCGGGCCCCCGTGACGCAGGGTGGCTTCATGAACACTGTGAAGCCTCCGCGCGTCCGCATCCGAGTGACCCCGCTGCGTTCGCTCGCGGGACGGACGTACACACCCCGTTCGTCCACCGCGTCGCACCCGGACGCGGGCCGCCGACGGGCCCGTGGGGTGGCACCGGCCCGGTATCGCCCACCGAACCTCATAAATGAATCTCGCGGATGTTTTTGCTTATCGGCATTTATTTACGGGTATTGAGTGCATATGAACACGGCGAGCTATGAACTACTGGCCGCGTCGAGTGATGTACTCAACGTGTTTGCCGCTTTTGTTGGCGGTCTGGTGATCGCCGGCGGACTGATCTGGGCCGTCCGGCTCGGCATATCGGTGCGCCGTACGGAATCGGACCGGCCTCGCTCGGACGAGCAGCCCAAGCTCCCCGAATCCGGTGCAGTACACGAAATGCGTGAGATGCGGGAACCCGACGAAGTGCCGCACGCGGCGGTCGAGAGTGAACGGCTCATGCCGTACGAGCTGCACCACGCAGGAAGCAAACGGCGAGAGGACCAGAATCGACGGCGCTGGGATCCCGGCTCCAGCGGCTCGTTCGGCAGCGGGGGGCTGGGCCACACCTGACCCCGGGCCGGAGGAGACGGTCAAACCCATAGACGCGACTAGACACGACATAATTTGACCGGATCGAGGTAATTCCGGGGACGAGCGGGCCCATAAGCTTTCGCGAGTGATCATCGTCAACTCGTGGGAGCGAACGTGAGGCCAGCCCGCCGACAGGCCGTCAGACGTGCAACCGTCCTTCGTCGGGAAGCCGTGGTGGCGACCGTCCCCGTGGCGCTCGCGGCGCTGCTGGCGGCCGCGGGCCCGGCGGCGGCCGGCACCGTGGGCTCGTCCGGAGCAGGAGACCCGTACTTCCCCCTCGCGGGCAACGGCGGCTACGACGTGCGCCACTACGGCCTGAGCCTCGGCTACGACCCGAGCACCGGCCACCTCGACGGAAAGGCGGTCATCACCGCCCGGGCCACCCAGCGCCTCACCCGTCTCGACCTCGACCTCTCGGGCCTGAAGGTCACCGGCATCACGGTCGACCACACCAAGGCCGCCTTCCGGCGCGACGGCCAGGAACTCGTCGTCACCCCGCGCCACGCCCTGCACCGCCGGCAGGAATTCCGCGTCACCGTCACCTACCAGGGCAAGCCCAAACCGGTCACCGACCCCGACGGCTCGCTCGACGGCTGGATCCCCACCGACGACGGCGCGTTCGTCGCGGGGGAGCCCCAGGGCGCGATGACCTGGTTCCCCGCGAACAACCACCCCAGCGACAAGGCGTCGTACGACATCACCATCACGGTGCCCAAGGGGCGCACCGCCGTCTCCAACGGCGTCCTTCTGGGACAGCGGACCGCCCACGGCCGTACGACCTTCCGCTGGCGTCAGTCCGAGCCGATGGCCGCCTATCTGGCCACCGCGACGGTCGGCACGTTCAAGGTCGAGCGGTACACGACCCCGGACGGCCTGAAGGTCTACAACGCCGTCGACCCGCGCGAGGCGACCGCGGCAACACCGGTGCTCAAGAAGCTGCCCTCCGTGCTCGCCTGGGAGAGCGGCGTTTTCGGCCCGTACCCCTACAAGGCCGCCGGTGCCGTCGTCGACCGTGCCCCGAACGTCGGCTACGCGCTGGAGACCCAGACCCGCCCGGTGTACGACAGCGCCCCCGATCTGAGCACCCTCGTCCACGAAAGCGCCCACCAGTGGTTCGGCGACTCCGTCACACTGACCCGCTGGCGGGACATCTGGCTCAACGAGGGTTTCGCGACATACGCCGAGTGGCTCTACGCCGAACAGCACGGCGGCAGGACCGCTCAGCAGATCTTCGACGCCCTGTACGCGTCCCCGGCGGGCGACGACCTGTGGGCGTTCCCGCCCGCCGACCCCGGCAGCGGAGCCCATATCTTCGAAACTCCCGTCTACGCCCGTGGCGCCATGGCCCTGCAGAAGCTCCGCACGGCGGTCGGCGACAAGACCTTCTTCCGCGTCCTGCGCACCTGGGCCACCGACCACCGGGGCGGCCACGGAACGACGGCCGAGTTCACCCGGTTGGCGGAGCGGCTCTCCGGCAAGGACCTCGACCAGTTGTTCCACACGTGGATCGGTACGGCGGGCAAGCCGTCCTCTCCCTGACGCGGGGACCGCCGCTCGTCCTACTTCCGGCGGAAGACCGTGATGGAGTGTCCGACCTCGTCGATCGCCTCGCTGCTGTCGATCAGCCGCGCGAACCGGCCCTCGGCCTTGGCGATCGACGAGTCCGACACGACGAGCAGCCCGTGCACCCGGCCGGGCGCCACCTTGCGCGGGTCGGAGGCGGTGATGCCGTACGCGGCGGGCACACCGCTGCCCTTGTACACGAGCCAGACCTTCTCGCCGGGATACCGCTGCCGCAGCCGGTCGGCCAGCCGCCCGAGGTCCTGGCCCCAGTCGACGTTCGAGTCGTGCAGCCGCAGATGGGTCTCGGCGGGCCCGCCGAACGCCTCGTTGGAGTACGGCAGATACAAGGGAAACGTCCGCACCGAACTGACGGCGACGAACCCGACCAGCACCGCCACCGCGAGATGTGCCCACCACCGCCGCAGGGCGAGTACGCAGGCGGCGGCGACCGCGAGGAACACCGGCATGAACAGGGCGTAGCGCACGCCGAGATCACGTGAGCCGGTCATGGCCGCGGCCAGCAGGACGGCGGGCGGAAGGACCACGTACCCCGCCGCCGCCCGCAGCCGCGGCACCGCCGCCATGACGCCGACGCCCGCCAGCCACAGGCCCAGCATGCCCAGCGGCGTCTTCACGATCAGCGCGGCGGGCAGGTAGTACCACAGGGAGCCGGAGTAGAGCCGGCCGAACAGGAAGCCGTGCCAGGTCGCGTTCTCGAAGCCGAACTGGACGCGCATCCCGTCCCGGTACGCCTCCGGGAACGGCAGCCACTCGACGAGCAGCCCACGCAGGCCGTGCACCGTCGGCACATGCCCGGACGCGGTCCACCGCAGCCGTGGATCGACGACGAGATAGGTGGCCCACACGACCACCACCGCGACCAGCGCCACACCGGCGGCCACCGCCGCGGCCCGGCCCGCGAGCCGCGCCCGCTCCCGTGGCTCGGGGCCGTCGGTCCGCCGGGCGCACCAGAACGACCACCCGGCAAGACACATCAGCACCGGAACCACCGGCAGGGTGCTCATCTTCGTCGCCAGGGCGGCGCCCGTCGCCAGCCCGGCGAGCGGCAGATACGGCAGCGGCCGGCGCCGCGCCCGCCACACCAGCCAGGCCGCCGTCAGCACGAACCCGGCGGCGGGCACGTCGAGCGTGGCCAGCGACCCGTGCGCGACGACATCGGGCGAGAACGCGTACAGCGCGAGCGCCGCCAGCCCGCCCACGGCGCCGACGAGATCACGCGCGAACGCGAAGACCACGAGACCGAGGAGCAGCGTCACGACGATCACCGGCAGCCGCGCCCAGAACATGACCCGCCAGGGGTCGTTGCCGGACTCGTACAGCAGATGCCGTCCCAGCTCGCCCTGGTCGCCCACGAACCCCGGCGCGAGATGGGGCCGGGCGACCGCCATCCCGGTCGCGATGATGAGCTTGCCGAGCGGCGGGTGCTCGGGGTTGTAACGCAGGCTGTGCTGTTGCACGTAGACCACGGCCGTGCCCGCGTACACCGGCTCGTCGATGGTGGGCGTCTGTTCCACCGCCGTGGTGATCATCGCGACCGCCATCTGGGCCAGCAACGCGGCCACCGCGCACACCAGCAGCCACCGCCGGTACCGCCGCAGCCGCCGGCCAAGGCCCGCCGGCCTCCGGGAATCGTCCTCCCCGCTCGCCGGCGGGACCGGGCCGATCGGATCCCGGACCGCCGTGTGCTCGCCGCTGTCGGCCATGAATGCAGGCATGTCCTTTGCTACGTCCGTACGGCACGAGCTTGCTCAACGCCCGCACGTCGCATCGCCGGCTCGCGCCGGCGACGAAGGTCACCTTCGAGGCCGGGCGGGCGGCGACCGCCTGGCCGGAAGAGGGCTCAGGCCCAGGCGGTGACCGGGTTGAAGGAGCTGTCCTGGCGGAACTGGTCGGTGCCGTCCGTGGGGTCCACGCGCAGCTGGTAGTTGTAGTGGCGCAGATAGTAGCCCGGGTAGTTGTACGACTCGAAGCGGACGGAGCCGGCGGCCGTGCCCGTTCGCGCGACGTACGTGGCGTCCTTGGCGAACGTCGGCGTTCCGTCGTCGGCGTCGAAGCGGGCACGGTAGTCGTAGTGGCGCAGATAGTTTCCGGCCGCGTCCCGGAAGGAGTACCCGCCGGCGTCGGCGAGGCCCGCCACGACCGTGAACGCCGACGCCGCCTTCTCCGCGCTGCTGGCGGCGGAGCTCACCACGGGCAGGTTGAGCAGGGAGGACTGCTCCTGCCAGTAGCGGGTCGGGTAGTTGACGGACTGGAAGGAGCGGCTGACGCCGGTGGAGAGGCTGACACCGCCGGAGACCGTCTCCTTGACGACGGTGAAGTGACGTGCGGTGCCCGAGATGCCGGCCAGTGCCTTCGGCGCGGTCCAGGTGGCGAAGGTGTCGTAGCTGTCGCTGAAGTAGTAGGTGCCGTCGCCGTAGCCGTCGAAGAAGATCCGCCACCCGCCGTTGTCGAGCCGCACCACCGAGGGGCCCTCGCGATAGCTGCCCCAGCCCGCCCAGTCGCCGGTCCTGCTGATCGTGTACGGGCCCGTGAGGCTGGTGGCGGTGGCGTACTCGATGTACTTGGCCGTCTCGTTCTTGGTGAAGGCGTGATAGGTGGAGCCGATCTTCACGATGTACGTGTCGATGTGGTTGGCGCCGATGCCGGACAGGGCCACGGGCGCGGACCACGAGGTGAGCCCGGTGTTGGTGGCCTTGAGCAGATACGGGGTGAAGATCCACTCGTTGTCGGTGGCCGAGCAGGACACGATGACGTTCACGCTGCCGTCGCTGTCGACGAACCACTCGGGCGCCCACGCGCGGGACAGGTTCGTGAGGGGGACGGTGTGGTCGTACAGGAAGGTCCAGTTCACCCGGTCGGAGCTGCGCGCGAACCCGATGGTGGTGCTGACGTCCTGCCAGGTGTGCGTGGTGTAGGTGAGGTAGTAGTAGCCGTTGGTGTGCTTGAAGACACTGGCGTCGCGGATCCGGTTGCTCGGCGGGGTGTACGCGGTGGCCTTGAGCAGCCGGAAGTCGGTGGCGTCGTCGGACTGATAGACGTTCACGACGCCGTCGTCGCTGTTGAGGAACGGCACGATGGTGTACCGCGTGGCATACCCCTTCGACGGCGCCGCCGCGGCCGCCGAACCCACCGCCCCCGGCATTTCGCCCCACACGAGCGCCGTGGCGGGCAGCGCGAGCAGGGCCCGCAGTATCCCGCGCCGCGACGGCGCCGGCGGGTCGGACGGTATGCCTCTGTCTTCTACGGTCACTTGCGGCTCTCCTCGATCCGGGCGAATCTGGCCCACGCCGTGTCTTTCGCCGTACGACCCGTCCCATGGGGTGCACGATCGAGCGCGAGTGTGCGGCGCGCAATTCCCTTGCGTCAATAGCCTGTCGGCAATTCGAGGCCATTCACAGGATGCGCTGCCGACCTGGCATTACAGGCGTTCGGCCAGTCGAATGCAATCCCGTTCGGCGGGTCGAATTGTTCGACCCGCCGGACGCATGAAGCGCGCGAATAGCGAAGGAAAGGGAAGGAGTCGGCAAGGCTGCCGAGAAATCCCGGACGAATACCGGGGGCGTACCGCCCGGATCAGGGGCGGGCGTACTGCCGGCGTACGACGGAAGCGAGTTGCGCGACCGCTTCCTCGGCACGCGCGCGGTCGGCCTCGTCGAGAACGGCGAGCGCGTCGGCGGCGGCCTCCCGGACGAGCCTGGGCACCTCCTCCAGCGCGGCCATCCGGTAGGCGACGGTACGGCGTGCGGCACGCTCCTCGGGTGTCACCCCCGTGGGTCCCGTATGCGGAAACACGGCGGCTTCGTAGGCGGTCACGTGCAGGAGGACGCCGTGCGCGATTCCCTCGGCGTATCCGCGGACCCCGGCCTCCCGCTGCGCCGCGGCGAAGTGGGCCAGCGCACGCCGGCGCACGAGGAGCGTGGCGAGCAGACCGGCCACGCCCGCGCAGGCGGCCGCGACGAGGGCGGCCTTCGCGCCACCGAAGAGCGCGCCGATGAGAGCTCCGGAGGCGGTGAGGAGGCAGACCAGCCCACAGACGAGCAGCAGCAGGGCACGCGCGGGTGTGATCGGGGCCATGCCCGGAATTCTGCCAGCCACCGCCGGTCCGGCGGGCGGCGCCCCGTGGTTCACGGGCGGTGACGAGCGGCACCGGTGAGCGTGATGTGCAACACGTCCCCAAACGCCGCCTTCACCCCCTGGCGGGGATCGTGGCTGCGCACGGCTTGATCGCTGATCAAGCGGGGTGAATTCACCGACCACGACATGTTCGGTTCATTTGACACCTTGTTGCGCGCGCGGATAGGAAGCATCCGCTGAAGTGGAGAGGTGAACCGTGCGCGAGCCCAACGTGATCGGCGACTGGCAGGAGTACGAGGACGAGTACGCCGGCCTGCGCGTCCGCGTCCACGGCTTGGAGGAAGCGGAGCCTCCGCGGGGCCGTGACGACGCTGCCGAAGGGCTGACCTACTTCCGCTTCCGGGTGACCGTCGAGAACCGCGCGAGCGAACCCGTCGACATCCACTTCGAAGACGGCCAGCTCGACATCCGCACCGGCCCCGACGGCGTGAGCGCGTTCCTCGACTGGCGCAACTCGCAGTTCATCGAGGGGTTCGACCTCTACCCGCTGCGCCGCGCCACCGCTGTCCTGTACGCCGCCGGCGCGGACACCTCGCTGACCCGGGTGGACATCCAGATCCACCTCAAGGCGGACGACGAGTGGACCGGCCGGTACCTGTGGTCGGGCGACATGTCCCTGCCCGTGGGCTCGGCAGAGTCGGGCGTACGGTGCGAGGGCGCCGTGGAGAGCCTGGTCGGCCAGGTCAGCAATTTCCTGCGCGAAGAAGCGGAACAGGGACCCGGCTGAGCCTCACCAGCGCTCCGGCTCGGTGCCGGCGATCGGTGCCGACGGTTTGCCGTCCACACCGACCGGGATGTCACCGGCGAGCATCACGCGGTGCATGACCCGGGGGTGGTCGAGGTGGGCCGTGTCGCTCGGGGCCAGATGGATGGTGGCCCGGTTGTCCCAGAAGGCGACGCTCCCCGGCTCCCAGCGGAACCGCACGGTGTACTCGGGCCGGGTCGCCTCGCCCAGCAGCATGTCGAGGAGCGCGCGGCTCTCCGTACGGGACACGTCCTGGATCTGCTCCACGTAGTAGCCGTTGACGAACAGCACGCGCTCGCCGGTCTCCGGGTGCACCCGTACGAGTGGATGCTCCGACGCGGTCTGATGGTCCAGCAGATGCCGTACGTACGCGTCGTCGCCGGGCCGCGCCTGATACCCGACCCCCAGCCGGTGCTCGGCGCGCAGGCCGTCGACGAAGTCGCGTACCGGCTTCGAGAGACCGGCGTAGGCGGCCGCCAGATTGGACCAGGTCGTGTCACCGCCGTAGGGCGGCACGGTCTCGGCACGCAGGACGGTGGCGGCCGGCGGGTCGATCCGGGCACCGTGGTCGCAGTGCCAGCCCCGCAGCAGCGAATGGCGGCGCCGCCGCAGCCACTCGGCGTGGTCCATGCCGTACCGCTCACCCAGTTCCAGCCGGTCGGCCGTCGTCTCGACCTCGGGGAAGTCCGGGGGCGACGCACTGCCGCGCGACCTGAGGGAGACCGGCTCGCCGAACCGCCGCGCGAACGCGACATGGGAGGTGTGATCCAGCCGCTGTTCCCGGAAGAACACCACCTTCCAGCGCAGCACCGCCGCCCGGATCTCGGCGACCACCGAGTCGTCCATGGGCCCTGCCAGGTCGACTCCCCTGATCTCGGCGCCGATGTGTCCCGCGACGGGCTTCACTTCGACCCGTGCGTCCCTGCCCGTCGTCATGCGGTCTCCGTTGTCGTACGTCCGGACTCCCCGGGGTCATCATCGCCGCTGTGCCCTCCGTACGACAGCCCACGCGCTGATCGCGGCCGGCGTTCGCCCGAGGGAACCGCACGCCGGGCGCCCGGCGTCTCCGAATGATCAACCTTGAGGAGCGCGCGACGTGCGGATCCACATCAGTGCGGACATGGAAGGCATCACCGGACTCGTCGGCGCCGACGACGTCCAGCCCGGCGGGCGGGACTACGAGCGGGGGCGCTCGATGATGGCCGAGGACGTCAACGCCGCCGTCCGTGGCGCGGTCGCGGCCGGTGCCACCGACATCGTCGTCAATGACGCGCACGGCCCCATGCGCAATCTGCTGCCCGAGGCCCTGCACCCGGCGGCCCGCCTCATCCGCGGCAGGCCCAAGCAGATGGGCATGCTCGAAGGCCTCACCCGCGAACACGACGCCATGATCTGTGTCGGCTACCACGCGCGGGCCGGTGCGCTCGGCGTGCTGAGCCACAGCTTCATGGGGCACGAGATCGAGGACATGTGGCTGGACGGCCGGCCCGTGGGCGAGATCGGGCTCGCCCAGGCCACCGCGGCGACGCTCGGCGTGCCGCTGGTGGCACTCACCGGAGACGACGCCGCCTGCGCGGAGGCCACCGCGTGGGACGACTCGATCACCACCGTCCCCGTGAAGTACGCACATGATCGCTTCGCCGCGGAACTCCGCCCGGCCGCGGAGGCGCGCCAGGCCATCGAGGAAGCGGTCACCGCCGCTCTCTCCGCGGTACCGGAAGCACCCTTGGTGCCCGCGAACCCGCGTACCCTCACCGTCCGTTGGCAGTCGGCATCCGTCGCCTCCACCCTGCTGGGCATCCCAGGAGTCACCACCCCGGACAGCCGAACAGCGGAGGCACACGGCGAACTCCCCGCGCTGTACCGGCTCTTCGGCGTATGGATGCGGGTGGCGGCGTCGCTGGGCAATCAACCGCCCTACTGCTGAACATCGCGCCGCAGCCGTCAGTCTCCGCGATGTCGCCAGTACCAGAAGACTCCGATCACGAGCACGCAGAGAAAAGCGAGCGGCAGGATCAGGCCGGGGACGCGGGCCGCAGTCATGGGGCGGTCCGGTCGGTAGCGGGCGTGCGTGGGGTCGCGGTCGTTGCCATCGCCGACTTTCTTCCGGAGGGCAAGCGGGAGCGACACGCCTGGCGAGCAGGTGGGTCGATGATGATCGTGCACCTGCGCAGGGGGTTCTGACCAGCGTGTCGACCGCTGGACTTGTGTACGACGCAAGGCGGCACGTCTCGTCGGATGCGACGGGTGTCAGTCCCGGTAGACCGTCATGACGGCGCCGTTGACCTCGATGCGCTGGGGAGTGGGGCCCTCGCCGCGGCGGAGCGTGGTCAGGCACTGTTCGAAGAGGGCGAGTTCTCCCTCGGTGAGCACGGCCGCGGCGAGGTCGAGCAGTTCGCCTATGGACGCGTCCGTGAGATTTGCGGGCAACTCGCCGGAGAGCAGGACGACGGACTCTCCCGTCGGTCCTTTGACGATGGCGGTGGTGGGGCCGCCGTGTACGAAGAGCAATTGTTCCCCCCAGATGACCCGGGGCGTGCGGCTCACGGGCCCCAGGCAGGAGGAGAGACTAGCTGCGGATCATGCCTGTATGGGCGGGAGTGACTTCTTTTTGGGGGAGTGGTAGGAGGGGAGGCGGTGAGTCCGGGTGCTGCCGTGCTGGTCCGCCGGGGGCGCGCGCCCGCGACACCTTCCGCCCGCGGCTGCGGGGCTCGGGGCACGGCGGGGCGTCGTGTGCGGACGGGTGCGGGTGTCAGGACGTGCCGGGGGCGCGGTTGAGCAGTGACTCGACGAGGGCGGCGACATGGCGGCGGTCGTCGGACGAGAGCCGCTGGAGGCTGGCGATGAGCACCTCCACGTCAGGGTCGGCGGAGGTGCCGCCGGCCGCTCTCGGGGGCTCGGCTCCGGCGGCGTAGAGGTGGATGCCACAGGCCTCCGCGGCGGCCTGGCGGATGGCCCCCAGGGGCAGCCCGAGGCCCAGCGCGAGGCCTTCGAGGGTGGCCGGCTGGGGCATCCGCGCCATGTGGTCGGTGGTGGCCAGGTGATGGACGGTGGAACGCGGGATGTTGCCGCGGCGGGCGACCTCGCCGTAGGACCAGCGCTCGCTGTCCAGCCTGTCACGGATGATCTGCTGCAGTGCGTTGGCCACCGATGGTCACTTCCTGCTCGCCGCCGGGCGGAACTCTTCCGCGTCGGATCATTCTAGGGGCGTGTCGGGTGACTCTCGGAAGGAGTTGCCCCGAACCGCTTGCGTCACGGCTGACCCGGCCCCTAGTGTCCAATCTCGTTGGACAGCACGTCCGACGGAGTTGGACATGATCCGGGGGGACCTGACCGTGTCCGACGGGAACACTTCTCGATTCCTGAGGGGGAATTGATCATGATGGATCCTCGTGAGCTGGAAGCCGAGTCCGCGGAGCTGCTGCCGGGCCGTGAGGCGCTCGGCCGGCTGAAGTTCAGCTTCGGCAAGACGGTGAACGTCACCAAGCACGTCGCCAACGTCTCCGCGCACAACGAGTCGGCCGCGCTCAACAACCACTCGTCGTGGTCGGTGGCGGACTCGGGCGCCGCCCAGTCCATCAACATCGCCCACTGATCCGGTGCCGTACGGCTCCAGGGTCCTGGGATCGTACGGCACCCGGCACCACCGCGGCGACGCATCACCACACCTCCGCCCCGCCGCGGTGGTGCCCCACCTCCCGGGCAGTCCCGAGTTCGCTCGCATCGGTCTGACGATGTGTCACTCTCCCGGCTGCCTCTACCGCAATCAGCTGTCGGGCCCGCCACCCGCGCGCCCGACCGCCTCTGTCAACGATGGTCAATGTGAAAGGACACGCCATGAGCATGGACGCCAGTGAGCTGGAAGCCGAGTCCGCGGAGCTGCTGCCGGGCCGTGAGGCCCTGGGACGGCTGAAGTTCAGCTTCGGCAAGACGGTGAACGTCACCAAGCACGTCGCCAACGTCTCCGCGCACAACGAGTCGGCCGCGCTCAATGACCACTCGTCGTGGTCGGTGGCTCAGTCGCAGGCCGCCCAGTCGATCAACATCACTCAGTAACTCCCGTACGACGAGGGCACGTTCGGCGGACCGCGCGGGGCAAGGGCAGGCGCGGTCCGCATCGGGGGGAGGGAAGCGCACATGACGCTGCTGGGGGACAAGACCGCATCGCCGTACGACACCGGGACGCCGGTTCCGGGGCCGGGGGGCATGGCGGTGACGTACGAGCAGGTCGCGACGGGCGGCCTGCCCGTGGCCGGCCTGGAGAGGCCGGTGGTGCCGCGGCTGAGCGCGGGCCTCAAGCTGCACGGCGAGTACCAGGGATCGGGCTTCACCGAGCCCAAGTACATCGCCCGCCGGGGGGACGGGCAGGTGGTGCAGCTGTCGCGGCTGCTGCATCTGGTCGCGTCGTCGGTCGACGGCAGCCGCGACATCGAGACGATCGCCCACCGGGTGAGCGGCCGTTTCGGGCGTGAGGTCAGTGCGGACAACGTCCGCTATCTGATCGAGCAGAAGCTGGACCCGCTGGGCGTGACGGTCCCCGAGGGGCGGGAGGAGGAAGACATATCCGCGCCCCGGTCCGACCTGCTGCTGGCGCTCAAGGGCCACCGGGTCATCTTCAACGAACGCCGGGTGGCCACGATCGCCGGCGCCCTGGCGTGGCTGCACCGCCCGGTGGTCGTTCTGGCCGTCCTGGCGGGGATCGCCGTCCTGGACGTCTGGCTGTTCGCGTTCTTCGGCGCGATCACGCCCGTGCTGGAGGTGCTGGACCAGCCGGTCCTGCTGCTGGTCGTCTTCGTGCTGACCGTGGCCTCCCTGGTGTTCCACGAGTTCGGTCACGCCTCGGCCTGCCGCTACGGCGGCGCCCGCCCCGGGTGCATCGGCTGCGGCCTCTTCCTGATCTGGCCTTCCATGTACACGGACGTCACCGACGTCTACCGGATCGGGCGGGTCGGCCGACTGCGCACCGACCTGGGCGGGGTCTACTTCAACGTCGTCTTCATGCTGGCCATGGCCGGCGCCTACGCCCTCAGCGGCCAGGCCTTCTTTCTGGCCGCCGTGTACCTGGGGCACTTCGAGATCCTCGAACAGCTGATGCCTGCCGTACGGCTCGACGGCTACTACATCCTCGGCGATCTCGCCGGAGTCCCCGATCTCTACGGGAAGATCAAGCCGATCCTCCTCAGCCTGGTACCCGGCAGGACCGGCCGCAAGGCCCGCAAGGAGGTCGCGGCACTCAAGCGTTCGGCCCGGACCATCGTCGCCACCTGGGTGCTGACCATGGTTCCGCTGCTGCTCGGCGAACTCGGCTACGCGCTGTGGAACCTGCCCCGGATCGTTGCCACGATGACCCGCTCGCTGACCGAGCAACTGCTCGGTACCGGCGGCGCCTTCGCCCACGGCGAGATCGCCGCCGGGCTGGTCGGCGTCGTCGGCTGCGTGATGCTGCTGTGCCCGATGGCCGGCGTGGTCTATCTGTCCGTGAAACTCGGCGGACGCCTGTGGCGGGGCGCCGTGAAGTCCACGGCCGGGCGGCCCCGGCTGCGCGTCGCCCTGTGCGCCCTGAGCCTGGCCGCCCTGTCCGGGCTCGCCTACGCCTGGGTGTCCGGTATGACTCCCGAACCGCTGCCGAAGCGGCCCCCGATCGCGCCGATCCTCCAGCCCGGCGTGTCCACCTCCGCACCACCGGCCCGGCACGCGACCACACCCGGCCCGGACGACAACACCCCCGTCCGCGGCGTCCACCACGGCTCCGGCCGGCGCGGCCACGCCGGGCGGTTCGGCAGACCCGTCCGCCTCGGCGAGCCCGTCGGACTCCAGGAGCCCGCGGCCCAGCGCGTCGGGGACCGCGTCCGAGGAGACCGTCGGGAAGCCGACCGGCAGCCCGGCCGCGAGCGGTGAGCCGCCGGCCACCGTGCCCGCCGATCCCGGCTCGCCGTCGGCGCCCGTCTCGTCCCCGGCCGACAGTCCGTCCGCCCCGGTCAGTTCCAGTCCGTCGCCGGTCGAGTCGCCCAGCCCGGCCATTTCCTGATCCCGGCCCGGGCCGAGCACGCGCGGCGCCGCGCCGAACGGCGCGCGGCCGGCCCGGGCACCGTGGACCGGCCCCCGTTCCGGGGCGCGCCGTCCGGTCCCGTCCGCCCACTCGCGGGTGCCGTGCACCCCGGGCTCGGCGGCGATCCGTCCGCCGAAGTCACTCCAGCAGGAGATCCACGTGAACCACCATCGAAAGCCTCGTACCAGCTCCGTCTTCAGTCAACGCGCCGTCCGCGTGGGCCTGTTCGCCGCGGGGGCCGCCGGGATGGCGACCGCCGTGCCCGCGCAGGCCGCCACGGGGGTGCCACAGCACTCCGCGGTCGCCGCCGACCAGACGTTCAGCCGCGCCGACTTCCGCCACCACAGCCAGACCAAGGACTCCTTCACCGTGCGCCAGCTCGGCACGGTCAACGCCGCCACGGTCCGCAACCAGGCGAATGCCGTCGGCGTGGGCTGCTCGGTCGACGACCGCTGCCGCTCGGTGGCCCTGTCCTTCCAGATCGTCACCATGTCCGGCGACCAGACCCATCTCAACGCGGTCAACCGGGGCGACGCCGTCAACAAGCACTGCGACGGCTGCCAGACCCTGGCCGGCGCCTACCAGTTCGTCGTCTCCACCCCGCGCCCCTTCAGCCTGGACGCGCAGGCCCAGCGACAGCTCGCCGACATCCACCGGCGACTGGACGACCTGACCCGTTCGACGCTCCCGGCCACCGAGGTCAAGGCGCGGGCCGACGCGCTGGCCGGCGAGGTGAACACCGTGCTGCACGACGCGGTGGCGGGCGCGCCCAAGGGGGACGAGCGGCCCACCGTCACCGTCCATCGCCACCTGGACGGCTGGCCCGGCCACTGACGGACCCGGCCCGTGGCCGCCGCTCCCCGACCCGGGAAGGAGGGGGGCGGCGGCCACGTATGCGTGCCGTGCCGCTACCGGACCCGCCGGAACACGTCGTCCTCGTTCTCTTCGTGCTCTTCCCAGCTCACGGGTTCGTCCGAGAGGGACTTCACTCTCGTCCGCGCCGACGACTGGTACATGGCGTCGATCTCGGTGGCGTACCGGCGCACGATCACGTCCCTGCGCAGCTTCATGGAGGGCGTGAGCAATCCGTTGGCTGGGTCGAAGGGCTCCGGGAGGATGCGGAAGACGCGGATGGATTCGGAGCGCGAGACGAAGCTGTTGGCCGCGGCGACGGCCCGCGTGACCTCCTGCAGCACCGCGTTCTGCTCGCGTGCCTCCCGGCTCGGCGCGTCGGCCTGGGCGGCCACCATCGTGCGCCAGTGCGGCAGATAGTCGGGGTCCAGGGTGATCAAGGCGCCCACACAGGGCCGGTTCTCGCCGACGATCACGGCCTGGTGGATCAGCGGATGCACCCGAAGTCGCTCTTCGAGGACCGACGGCGCGACGCTCTTGCCGCTGCTCGTGACGATGGTGTCCTTCTTACGGCCCGTGATCGACAGATAGCCCTCGGAGTCGAGGCGGCCGAGGTCGCCGGTCGCGAGCCAGCCGTCGCGCAGGGACGCCCGGGTGCCCGGGATGTCGTTGACGTAGCCCTGGAACACCGATGGCCCGCGGACCAGGATCTCGCCGTCCTCGGCGACCTGGATGTCCGTGCCGGGCAGAGGCCGCCCCACGGTTCCGAACTTCTCCCGGCCCACGGGCTGGGCGGTGATGCCCCCGCTGGTCTCGGTCAGGCCGTAGCCGTCGTGGACCATGATCCCGATTCCCGCGTAGAAGAGGGTGAGTTCGCGGTTGAGGGGTGAGCCGCCCGAGACGGCTCCGCAGATCCTGCCGCCCAGCGAGTCGCGGAGTTTGCGGTACACAGCCCTTTCGTACAAGGCGTGTTGGAGCTTCAGGTCGAAGCCCGGCCCCGGCCCCGTCCCCAGCCGCTGCTGTTCGGCGGCTTCGGCGTAGTCCTGGGCCGTCCGCGCGGCCCGCTCGAACAACGTGCCCCGGCCCGTGCGCTCGGCCGCCGTGAGGAAGCTCTTGTAGATCTTCTCGAAGACGGAGGGCACGGCGTACAGATAGGTGGGGCGGAAGGACCGGAACGCGGCGGCCAGGGACTCCGCGCGCAGATCGGGCTCGTGCCCCATCAGCAGGCCGCCCCGCAGGCACAGGCCCTGGACCATGAGGCCGTACACATGGGAGAAGGGGAGGAAGGCGAGGACGGCCGGCTGCTCGCCGGGCGAGGCCGCGGTGTGCCGCCATCCGTCCAGCAGCGTGTCGCAGGTGCTGGCCAGACTGCGATGGCTCAGCGCGCACCCCCTGGGGTGTCCGCTCGTACCGGAGGTGTAGGCGATGACGGCGGTGGAGTCGGGCAGCACGATCCGGCGCAGCGAGTCGACCGTCGCGGCCGGCACCGGCCGGCCCCGCTCGACCAGTTCGTCCAGGGAGCCGGAGTCCAGCTGCCAGACGTGTCGCAGCCGGGGCAGCCCCGCGCACACCGACCCGACCGTCATGACGCCCTGTTCGTCCTCGACGAGCACCCCGACGCAGTCGGCGTCCTTGAGGATCCAGGCGACCTGTTCGTGCGACGAGTTCGGATAGAGGGGCACGATCTCGGCGCCCAGTGACCACAGCGCGCAGCTGAGCACGGTCCACTCGTAACGGGTGCGCGACATGATGGCCACTCGGTTGCCCGGGCGGATCCCGGACGCGATGAGTCCCCTGGCCAGGTCGACGACCTCGTCGCGCAACTGGGCCGCGCTCACCTGGGTCCAGGTGCCCGGGGAGTCGTGGGAGCGCCGGGCGATCTGCGGCAGTCCGGGATTGCCGAGCGCCGTCTCGAAGACGCTGTCGGCGAGCCCTCCCGTCATGACCGGCGTGGCCGACGGAGGGAGCCCGAAGTTGTGCATGACGGCCGCCCCCGATTTCTCCTTGCGATGTCGCCCTCCCCAGAGATCGACGGTGCTCGAATGTAGCTCACGTCGGCGCGGGTTGTGTCGTGAATCGACAAGTAGACGGCTCACCCGTCCGGCAGCGAGTGTTCGATATTTCGAACATGATTCGTGACCACGGCTTATACGGCTGTCCGGCTACGCGGCGGACGAGTGACCCGAGGGATGAGTGGCCATACTCCGGGGTGCCGAGGGTAGGCGGAAGAGGTAACGATCTACCTAGAAGGCAGCAAAACCTACCGTGTAAGGCGAATCACCCCATGGTCATCTCGCTCTGGCAGCAAGTATCGAAAGAACAGGCTCCGGGCAGGCATGCCACGCCACGTTGCCGCGTCACGTGGGAAGGCGGCACCGCGACCGCAGTGGAGGGGCGCACCGCGTCGTCGAATTTCCTGTCCGAGGTCCAAGAGGCCGATGGCACCCCCTTGCCGGACCGACTCGTCGGTGACATCCAGCTGGTCGTCAGTGAACTGGTCACCAACGCGATACGGCACGCCCCAGGCCCCTGTGGGTTGCAGGTGGAGCTGTCCGCGGACGGCCGTGCGGTACGCGTGGCCGTCTGGGACACGTCGAGCAAGATGCCGACTCCCCGGCCGCGGGACGCGTGCCGGATCGGCGGGCACGGGCTGGAGATCGTGCGCGCGGTCAGCCGGTCCGTCATCGTGCAGCCCGGTTCGCCCGGCAAACAGGTCACCGCGGAGATCGAGCTCCCGCAGCCGGCCCGCGGCGAGTCCGCTTCCTGGTAGCCGGCGGTCGCACGGCAGTGGCCGCTCGACGTTGCCCCGCTCAGCGCCGCCCGAATCATCTGGCATGACCGCCGCTCCCGCGCTTCCCGCTCCCGCCCTCGACGCCGCCGAACCGGAGGAGAACCGCGACCAGTTGTCGTCGGCGGTGTACGCGGGCGACGAATCCGCCGTCTCCGCCGTGGTCCGCGCCGCCTGCGCGGCGGTGCCGACGTCGAGATGGTGCTGCTCGACCTGATCGCTCCCGTGCAGACCAGGGTCGGGCCGGAGCGGGCCGGAACGCGCGCCGCAGTCCGCCTCACCGTCGCCCGGGAGCGGACATCCTCACCGCCCGGGGTGTCCCCGCCGGCTCCCTGCGCCCGGCTCTGGCCATCTTCACGGGGCTGCTCGAGGACTTCCCCCGGGGCCCGGCGTATCCTCGGCCGGGCGCTCGGCGCCCTGCGGACCCGCTCGGCAGCACTGAAGATCCCCGGCCCCGGAAAGCCCGTATGACCACCTCTTCCTCCCCGTACTTCACCACTACGGCCGACGCGGACTCCACGGTGGCCGTGGTGCGCGTCGCCGGTGACCTGGACTACGAGTCGTGCCACGCATTCGTGCGCGCCACGGAACTGTTGCTCGCCGAGCGGCGCGAGACCGGCCCGCCGCTGTCCGCCCTGCGGCTGGACTTCGCGGAACTGAGCTCCGTCGACTCCATGGGCCTGTCCGCCCTCCTCATGGTCCGTCGTCGTACGGACGCGGCGGGCGTCAGCCTGTACCTGGACGAGCGCCCTGCCTGCCTGGAGCGCCTCCTGGAGATCACGGGCACGCTCGACCACCTCACCGCGCCGTGCGTCGCCGACGACGCCGGTGAAGCCGACGAACAGCGGCCCGGCACGGGCTGAGCGGGCGGACGCACCGATCGCGCGACGGAGGGTGTGCGGACGGCGATCCGGGATATGTGCAGGACGTTCGCAACGGAGTCCTGTCGTGGCGAGGCCGCCCTCTCCGCCCGCGCGGAGGTGAGCGGTGGCCGGCGCGCACCGCACGCTCGCCCGGCCTCGCGGCACGGCTCCTCGGCAGGGAAGGAAACGGCGTGAGCATCGACGGACCGTGGTTCTACGAGCCGGCAACCGGCCACATGGAGGGACAGGACCTGACAGGGTTCACAGTCGAGGCGACCGACGGGACGATCGGGCAGGTGGACCGGCAGGCCGATGACGTGGGCATGCGGCACCTGGTCGTCGACACCGGGGTGTGGGTGTTCGGCAAGAGCGTTCTGATCCCCGTGGGCGTGATCACGGGCATCGACACCCAGGCGCGGCAGATCACTCTGGCGTGCACGAAGGAGGAAGTGAAAGCGGCTCCGCTCTTCCGCACCGACAGCGAGACGCTGGACCCGGAGTACCTGGGCAGCGTCGGCGCGTATTACCGAGAGCTTCCTCGAGACCGGACCGAGTGAGTCGTCCCCGCGGTGGGAGCCGCCCCAACCCACCCGCATTCGCGAGGACATGAGTGCGTCGACGGGGGGACGAACTTCCGTGGGACTTTCCCGGGCGATGGCGGAAACGGGGCCGGGAATCCCGGCCGCCGGCCCGCCTCACCAGGGCAGGAAGACGTGGATGTCCTTCCCCTCGGGATGCACGACCACGCTCACCTGCGTGCACAGCGACTGCACGAGGTGCCAGCCGATTCCGCCACCGCCCCGGCTGGGATGGAAGGGGCGCGGCGCCGGTCGTGTCGTGCTGGTGTCCCGCAGCGTGACATGGACCCCGTCGAAGGTCGTGCGCATACGCAGTGTGAAGGGGCCGGGCGCGTACTGGACGGCGTTGGCGGCCAACTCGTTCACCACCAGCAGGACATCGTGCTCGCACTCGGGGCTCGTCGGGGGTGAAGCCCGCGCCAGAGTCCGCAGAAAGCCTTCCGCGGCGAGCCGGGCGTCGGTCACGTTCCGCAGGTCGCCGTCGAAGGCGGCGGTGAGGCTCCTGACGTCTTCAGTGGGCAAGGGGCTTTCCCGACGCGGCTTGGTTGACATCTCGCCTGTCCTCCGGGGGCTGTCGTGCCGACGGATCACCGTGGTCCATTCTGTCCTCGGCTTTCACATCTCCGTGTGCGGCCACTGCCCGGCCGCTGACTACCACGCATCCGCATCGGCGTTCGGTCTCCTATGGGTTTCCTCTGTGGCTGATGAGTTCCCGAAACGACGGAGGCGATACATGCAAAGCCCCCGCGTATTGTGCGGCGATCCCATGAAGAAGCTGCTCGCAGCCTGCGTACTATCCGGCTCCTCGGGTAGGCCGCGCATCAGGACAACCGTGTAGGCGCCACCCGGAGAAAGAGAACTGTGTGTGACATACCGCTGTGGCCTGTGGCTCGCCGGACCCCGGCCGGGGGCCGGGACGCGGGCGACGCCCGGGCCTGGTCGAGGCGGCTTCGACCAGGGACCGACGGACCCGCGCACGGGCCGGGGGAGCACGTGATGAACCGTGCGGGATGAGAGGGAGCCGAGTGACGCAGCTGATGCGGGCCGTCGCCCCGAGGCGGTGGCCCGGCAGGTCGCGGACGCGGTGGAGAACCTCGTGACCCTGTGGACCGCGGCCGCCGAGGCCGTCAGCCCGCGCCTGTCCGCCTACCAGCTGAAAGCCCTCCGAGCCGTGTGGCACCGGTCGGAACTCAATCTCACGGCACTGGCCGACACCCTCGGGATCGCACTGCCCGCGGCCAGCCGGCTCTGCGACCGGCTCGAGGCCGCGGGCCTGCTGGAGCGGATGTCGCATCCCCGCAACCGGCGCGAGCTGCAGTTGCGGGTCACCCCGCACGGACGGCGGGTCCTCCTGGAGGTCGCGGAGCGGAGGTCACGGAGCCTTGCGACCGTGCTCGCCGCCATGCCCCCGGCGCAGCGGACGTCGCTGGAGCACGGTCTGCACGCCTTCCACGAAGCCCGTGCCCGTCCCGGGGCGGGCGGGGACAGGCACCGGCGCGCTCAGGAGTGAAGCGCCGGCACCGGCTCGCTGTCGATGTGACAGAGCAGAAGGCATATGTCGTCGTCGCGCTCCGAGTCGCACAGCAGTGGGTCGAGGATCCGGTCGGCGGAGGCGTCCAGGTCCTCGTCCAGGTCCGGGCCGCGCAGGGCCGAGAGCGCCGTGGCCAGACGCCCGATACCCGGGTCTATCCCGTGAGCGCGCCGCTCGACGAGCCCGTCTGTGTACAGGGCGAGCGTCGAGCCGGGCGGCATCCGTACGGTGTGGTCGCCGATGTCCTGGCCCAGCGGGATGCCCAGCATCGCGCCCGGCTTGGCGTCCAGCGTGCGTACGCGCCCGTCGGGCAGGCGCAGCACCGGTGGGGGATGACCGGCGGCGGCCCAGGTGACCGTCGGCTCGTCGGGGCGGAAACGGGCGATGACCGCCGTCGCGTACAGGTCCGGCTGCAGATGGTGGAGGAACAGGTGCAGCCGCGTGAGGAGCTGGCCCGGGCTGCCTCCGTCGACGGCGTAGGCACGCAGCGCGGTGCGCAGCTGGCTCATCATCACGGCGGCGTGCAGACCGTGCCCGGTGACGTCGCCGATGACGGTGATCAGACTCCCGTCCGGCTGCCGGAAGGCGTCGTACCAGTCGCCGCCGATGTTCAGTCCGTGCGTGGCCGGAAGATAGCGGGCGGCCAGGTGTAGTCCGGGCGTCGTGGGCAAGTCGGTCAGCAGGGCGCGTTGCAGTGTTTCGGCGATGTCGCGGCTGTGCTCGAAGCGCTGCGCGTTGTCGATCGCGATGCCCGCTCTGCGGGCCAGTTCGAGAAGCATCACGGCGTCGTCCGGGTCCCACCGCTCGCCCGGTGGCGTGAGCGTCATCACGCCCAGGGGCGCCCGGCGAATGGGCAGCGGGATGCAGAGCAGGGGCCGGTCGGGGCGCAGGGCGGACGGGGGTACGTCGTCCACACCGGGCAGGCCACCGGGGTGCTCGGCGGCGTACTGGGGGCGGCCGGTACGCGCGGCGGTGACGGCCGCCGCGGGGCGGGGACTCTGTCGCTGCTTGTCCTCGTCCGCGAACAGCCACACATCGACGCTCTCGGCATAGGCCGGGGTCAGGAGTTCCGGGAGCCGGCGCAGGATCTCCTCATGGTTGAGAGAGGAGGTCAGGGCCGCGCTGGCGTCGGCCAGAAAGGTCAGCCTGTGGCGCGCCTTCTCCGCCTCCTGACGCGCCTCCCGTTCGGCGGCGAAAAGTTCGCGCTGGGCCTCGCCGGCCGCGTCGAGTTCGGCGTGCAGGGCGAGGACGCCCTGGTTCGTCTGGTGCAGCTCCTCACGGTGGAAGGCGACCAGCGCTTCCTGTTCGGTGAGCTTCTCCATGACCCGTGCGGTGTCTTCGTCCGCGCCGAAGAGCGCGTCGGCCAGGGTCGCGGGGTCGGCCGCCACCCGGGCGACCGCGTCGAGGTCGCCCGGTTCGGTGAAGTCGACGGCCGCGTGCCAGGCCGGCCGCTCGGCTGCGGTGCCGTCCCGGCCCGGACACAGGGTGACGTCGAGCCGGCCGTGCTCCTGGCCGGCCGCCGGGGCGACGGTCTCCAGGACGAGTCGCCAGGCGCCGCCCTTGGTGAGGCACTGCCGCAGCTGCGCGGTCAGCGCGGTGACCAGGCGGGTGCGGTCGAGGACGGGGACGCCGTGGGCGGCCGCGAGGCGCGCGACGGCGATCCGGGCACCGGCCGCGTCGGTGACGGTGCTGATGTACCAGGTGTGGGTCATGGTCGTGGGTCCGGTGGCGTGGAGGACAGCACCGCCACCGCGGTGTCGTCGCGTACGGGCCGGGCGGAACTGCTGGCGTCGCGGACGATCGCGGCGGCCGTCACCGCGGGGTCCAGGGCGCCGAGCGGGACGGCGGGCGGAGGGGTCCACCGGCTGGGCAGGCCGTCACTGTGCAGAACGAGGAGGCTGTCGTCCGTCCACGGCACCCGGTGATGGGGCATCCGCGCCGGACGGTGTGCGCCGACGATCCCGGGGTGGGACAGGAGCGGCTTCCAGCTGTCGCCGGAGCGCAGCCGGGCGCCGACGTTCCCGATGCCGGAGAAGGACAGACTCCCGGCGGCCAGGTCGAGTTGGGCGACCGCGACGGCGGCACCCCGGGTGTCACGGAGGGCGGTGTGCAGCTGCGCGAGCAGCTCCGGCGGAGACAGGTGTGCGGAGCGGTGCAGCTGCTCCACGGCAGCGTCCGAGGCGTGGGCCGCACCGGGGCCGTGGCCCAGGCCGTCGGCCAGGAGCAGAGTGACGCGATCGGCGGCGCGTACGCAGGCCCAGGCGTCGCCCGACACATCGGCGCCCGCGAGAGGGATGTTGATCCCGCCGGCCCGGACCGGAGCGTCGGCGCGCCGCTCGTGGCGTTCGGCCCGGCTCTTGGCCGCGCCATGGATCCGGGCCAGGGCGACGGTGCCCCGGCCCGGCGAGCTGTGCAGGTCGAACGCGTCGGCGACCCGCCGGCATGTGCCCAGTCCCGCGCCCAGCGACGAGGCGGTGGAGAAGCCGTCTCCCAGCGCGGCGGGCAGATCGGTGATCCCGGGGCCGTGGTCGATGGCCACGATCTGTACGACAGGGTCGGGTGACGCCGTCGGGGGCCCGAGGTACGCGTCCACGGAGTCGATCAGTATCCGGCCGCCGCCCGCGTGCTTGAGCAGGTTGGTGGCGAGTTCGGTGGCCACGAGCGCGGCTGCGGCGGTGCGGTCCTCATCGAGCCCCGCCTGCCGGGCCGTAGCCTCGGCGGCCACCCGGACGTCCCGGACGCGGGTCGAGTCGTGCACGGGCACTTCTCGGACGCGTGTCATCGCGTCTCCTCTCGCGTGTGCGGCGCACCCGCGGACCAGCAGATGACGGTGACCGAAGTCCCCTCTCCCGGACGGCTGTCGATGGAGAACTCGTGCACCAGCCGCCGGGCACCGCCGAGCCCCAGCCCGAGCCCGCCGCCCGAGGTGTAGCCGTCGCCCAGCGCCTGCTCGATGTCGGCGATTCCCGGTCCTTCGTCGCTGAAGGTGAGGCGAAGCCCCCGGGACCGGCCGATCTCGAGGGGAGTGCACTGGACCTGCCCCCCTCCGCCGTGGATGAGTGTGTTGCGGGCGAGCTCGCTGGCCGCGGTGACCAGTTTGGTCTGATCCACCAGGCCGAAACCGAGCTCGGCGGCCGCCTGCCGCACATGCTGCCGCACCCATGCGAGATCCATGTCCGAGCGGATCGGCAGGCAGGCGGCGACGCGGCCCGAAGTCTCCGTCACGCGCTCTCCCGGCGGCCTGGAACGTGCGGCAGGTGCGGTGGTGTCCCGGTCAGCAGCCGCATGGCCTGCTCGGCGTCGAGCGCCGTCCGCAGTCCGGGCAGGGTCAGGCCCAGCTCGACCAGGGTGATGGCGACCGCGGGCCGCATACCGGCCACGATGGTCTGCGCGGCCAGCAGCCGGGCGGTCGCGGCGATCTCCGCGAACACCCTGCCGAGGAAGGAGTCGACGATCTCCACGCCGGAGACGTCGATGACGACGCCCGTCACGGCGCTGCTCGCGACGGCCTCGCCGATGTCCTGCTGCAACTGTTCCGCGGCGTGGTCGTGCAGGTCGCCCTGGAGGGTGACGAGAAGGACATTGCCGAGTTTGAGTACGGGTACATGGATGCCTGGTCGGCCGAGGGGGTCGCCGATCACTGCTGGATCCCACCGGCCGACGCCTGATCGACGATCACGGCGCCCTGCCGGTGCAGGGCGTAACCGAGTGCGTCCGCGAGGCTCGCACGGGTCACAACGGTGCCCAGGTCGATCCCGAGGTGCACGATGGTCTGCGCGATCGCCGGCCGGATGCCCGAGACGATGCACTCGGCCCCCATGAGGCGCGCCGCTGCCACCGTCTTCATCAGGTGCTGTGCCACCAAGGAGTCGACGGTCGGTACGCCGGTGATGTCCAGAATGGCGAACCGGGCCTGCTGCGCGACGACGGCGTCCAGGAGGCTCTCCATCACCACCTGGCTGCGGGCGCTGTCGAGGGTGCCGATGAGGGGCACGGCGACGATGCCGGTCCACAGTTTGATGACGGGCGTGGCCACTTCGAGCAGTTGGAGACGCTGCCGTTCGATGAGTTCCTCGCCGGCGGTCAGCACCGTCTCCAGGACGACGAGTCGCAGGGTGCCCAGGAGGACGGTGAGAGTGATCAGCAGCTCGCGGGCGTCCTCGTCCGGCGCCTCGGACAGGTCGGCGTTCAGGAGTTCCGTGATCGAGGGGCGCAGCGCCGACACGTCGTCGGCGATCTGGTCGGCCGAGGCGCCTGCCCGGGAGCGCGCGGCCGCCATGCGTCCGAGCTGTTCCCGCACGGCGGCGAAGCCGGTGGCTCCCAGGTTCTCGATCCGCTCCGAGAACGCCACCGCGGCGAGTGCCTCCACCACGGCCCCGGCCGCTTCCACGGCCTCGTCGCGGGACACCGTGAAGACCGTGCGGAACAGTGCCTCGTCGGCCCAGCGCTGGGCGATCTGCTCGCGGCGGCGTCGCAGAAAGTCCCCGAGCGCCTGTGTCGGCGCCTCGTGGTGTGCCACCGGCTCCTGATCCGTCACGTATGTGTCTCCTTCGTATGTAAGGTTTCCTGGCTGTGGGGCTCGCCGGGGAAAGGCGGTTTCTTGTCGCACGGCAACTGTAGTCATGGCCGGATCGTGAGCGACAACCGATACCCCGGAGATCGTCCGACGACGCGGAAACCTGCCCAACCGCGTCCCGCGCATGCCACTTTGGATGACGAGTTCGGGTCAATCACCTTCGGGAGCCGGGGAGGCCCCTCGGCGGCCGTACCAGTCCAGGCATACGACGAGTGCGTCGTCCGCGGGCGACGGGCCGCCGCGGTGGCCGGACAGCTCTCTGAGGACCGCGTGGGGCACCTCCGCCGCCGAAAGCAGCCTCGTGGCGGTGATGGCCCTGGTCAACGCCTTCTCCCCGTACGTCTCACCCCCCGGCGCGGCGACGCCGTGCACACCGTCGCTCACGAAGACGAGACGGTCACCCGGTTCGACGTGGAACTCCTGCGCGACGTAGTCGGTCTCCTCGAACATGCCCAGCGGCAACTGGGCCTCGAAATCCACCGCTTCGACGCTTCTGCCGCGCAGCCGCAGCATGCGGGGCGAGCCCGCGTCGACCACCTTCATGCGGCCGGTGGACAGCTCGAACTCGACCAGGAGCACGGCCAGATATGACGTGCCGCGGTACTGGGCGTAGACGGCTTGATCGGCGAGGGCCGCCTGATCCTCGATGGGGATCCCCGCCCGCCGTGCGTTGCGCAGCGCGTTGATGCCCAGACTGGTCAGCAGGGAGGCCTCGATGCCCTCGCCCATGCCGTTGGTGATGTAGAGCATCAGGCGGTCGGGGTCGGCGGACCAGTCGAAGTTGTCACCGAAGATCGCGTACGCGGGCTCGAGCTGGGCACCGAGCGCGTACTCCGGCCGGGAGCAGGAACGGCCGGGGAGCAGCTGCCACTGCATCTCGGCCGCCAGCGTGAGCCGGTCCTTGCGCCGTGCCTGTACGTACACGTCGGTGTCCCGCTCGGCCACGATCACCGCGTGGCCCAGGACCTCGGCGATCTCGCGGAGCTCGGGCAGCGAGTCCTTCACGTCCTCGGAGGGCAGCGTGACGGTGAGGACGCCGAGCCGGTCGCCCCGTACCGTCACCGGCAGATGCACGCGGGCCAGGCCGTCGGCCGGCTCCTCCAGGAAGGGCTCCTGGGCACCGAAGGCCCGGCCGGCCCGGCTGTCGTGCAGCGGGACGGGGCCAGTGGCGGAGACCTCGGGGGAGAGGGGCTGCAGGACCGTGACCCCGTAGTCGGCCAGGAGGAACTCGACGGACTCGGCCGCGTACCGGTTGCGCAGCACCTCGCGGAGCGCGTCCAGCAACTGGTGGGGAGCCGCGGTGCGCAGAGCCCGTTCGACTGCCACGAATCTGTTCACGATGTCGGATACGCCATTCTTCGACTAGTACGATTTCGCACCCACGTTCCAGGGGAGGCCATCGCCCATGCGCCGGTGCCGGTGTCTATGGTTGGTTGCGAGCTGTCGCCCCGGCGAGCTGACAGCCCCCGAGCACCCTGGGAGAGTGAGACGGTGACGTCCTCCAGCACGCGCCCGCACCCCACTGAGGTGGCGCGTGTGACCTCAGAGGCGGCCGAACTGCTGGAAATCCTGTGGGGGCGCGCCTCGACAGCGCCTGTTTCCGCCTCCCAGCTGCGTGTGCTCTTCATTCTCGAGCACAACGAGGGCATCAATCTGCGCACCCTTGCCGACGCACTCGGCTCCAGCCCGCCGTCGACCAGCAGACTCTGCGACCGGCTCCAGGCGGTGGGGTTCGTGGAGCGCGCGGTGAGCGCGACCAGCCGCCGTGAGCTGTGCCTGTATCTGAGCCATCGGGGCAGCTCGTTCCTGGCCGAGGTGCGGTCACGCCGCGAGAGTGCCCTGGAGTCCGTGCTGGCACGGATGCCCGCCGCCAAGCGAACGGCACTCCTGCAAGGGCTCGAAGCCTTCTGCGCCACCGCGGCGGCGCAGATCCAGGAGCACGAGGGAGCGGACGCCCGCACGGCGTGAGGACCGCCCCGGCCGGCGGTGCGCGTCGAGGCGCGGCGCTCATGCCTTGGTCGCTCGGTACGGTCGGCCGCTGTCGCCCGCCACATCTCGGATCCTCCCGCGCCTGAGACGCCTCACACTTTGTTGCCTCACGACTACAGTTGTCAAACGGCAACTATTGTCCCCGACGCGGCCCGCTCACCGGGCGGACCGGGTGGCCGGGGTGGGTCAGGTGGAACCCGCGCGCCGGCCGGGGGCGGCCCCCGCTACTGCCGGTCCGTCGCATCGCCCGTCTCGGCGAGGGCTTCGTCGAGGCTCTTGGCGGACGGAACCGTCAGACTCACGCCGGTGAGGTCGAGGATCCGCTGCACCGCCGGAGCGGGATCGATGAGGCGCACGCTGCCCTCGACGCGGCGCGTCTCCTTGTAGGCCTTGAGGATGATGTTGATGCCGGACGAATCCATGAAGGGAACCGCGGAGAGGTCCAGCAGCAGATGTCGCCGACCGTGATGCATCTGGTTGGCGAGATGGTGGTGGAGCTCGGTCCCCGTGTCGACGTCCAAGAACCCCTTGACGGTGACAAGTGCGACGTCCTCCCGGGGGAGCGTCACATCAATGGACAGGGGGGCTTGTTCCGTCGACACAATTTCCTCCATCAAGCACTGGCTGACATGGCTCGCCTACCCTGAGGTCAGGCGCCGATGCCCGGCGGGACGCCCGGCCCGCGTGATCAACCTCTCGCGGTACTGGGCGCCGACCCGCAGCGAGCACGGCCCGATTACCCGCCAAACGGCCCGCCACACGTGTCGGCGGAAGTCACCGGCTGCTTCGCGGTGCACCGCGTACTCCCTCCTGTCGGGGGCATACGGGTGCCACCGACGAGAGGAGATGCCATGCTCGGCATCGTTGCAGCAGTACTGTTCTTCATCGCCTTCCTCATCAATGCGGCCGACATCGCGACGAACGACGTCTTCACCTCCACCAATTTCATGCTGATCGGGCTGGCCCTGCTGTCCCTCCATGTCGCGGGCATCGGCTCCGGCTGGGCGAGCCGGAGCCGCAGACGCTGACAGGAAACCTGCCCGACGGAGAGGTCAGCGCCGTCCGCGGAACTTCCCCAGCAGGCGCTGAGCCTGAGCGCGTCGACGGGGATCGGCCGCGGCACGGCGCGCCTCGGCGACGGTGCGCCGGCCCTGGGGGCTCCTGGCGAACTGCTTGATCCGGTCCACGATTCCGGGCATGTCTTGTCTCCTGAGGATGTCGGAACGGACGTTTTCCTCGTCCGTCTACCCGGCTTCGGACCGGTCAGCCGGTCCGGTGCACGCCCGATGAGAAACCAACCCGAGGAGTACGCGTGAGTGACAACATCTCGTCCTTCGTTCCGACCGCCGGCCACACTCCGGACGCGGATCTGGCGGGATACCGGGTCGAGGCCGCCGACGGGCGCGTCGGCAAGGTCGACAAACAGTCCCGTCTGGTCGACTCCCAGTACGTTCTCGTCGACACCGGAGTGTGGATCTTCGGCAGGAAGGTGATGCTGCCGGCCGCCGGCATCACCGGCGTCGACCACGAGGAGAAGAAGATCGTGGTGGCGCGGACCAAGGCCGAGATCAAGGGATCGCCCGAGTTCGACGAGGGCAAGCACCTCGGTGATCCCGCGCACCGCGATCAGCTCGACGGCCATTAGGGAGAACGCCCGGAAATGGCGGCGAATGCCGGGTTTGGATGTGGCGCAGGGGGTCACTCGTTGAAGCGACAACGCATTGTCGATGGCGGCTTGGAGTGAAGATCTGTGGCTGGCGATCAGAAGGCCAAGGCAAAGATGGAACAGGCCAAGGGCAAGGCCAAGGCGGCGGCCGGCCGTGCCGTGGGCAACGAGCGGATGGCCGCCGAGGGACAGGCGGAGAAGTCGAAGGGTGACGCCCGCCAGGCGAAGGAGAAGACGAAGGACGTCTTCAAGCACTGACGACCCGGGCAACGCAGTGGGGCCGCGGTCCACCGGACCGCGGCCCCACGGCCGTGCTCGGGGTCAGCCCGTGCACTCGCTGAGCAGTCCCGCACGCAGCGTGGTGATGATCTTGTTGATCAGGCGTGAGACGTGCATCTGGGAGATGCCCAGCCGTTCCCCGATCTGCGCCTGGGTGAGTTCGTCGACGAACCGCAGATGCAGGATCCGCCGGTCACGTTCGTCGAGCTGAGCGACGAGGGGCGCGAGGGAGTGCATGTCCTCGATCAGCTCCAGCGCCGTTTCCTCCCGCCCGATGAAGTCGGCGAGGACCGACTCGTTGTCGGCGGACCCGTCGCCGGAGAGGGACGCGTCCAGGGAGGAGCTCCGGTAGGCGTTCGCCGCCTTGCGCGCCTCGATGACCTCCTCCTCGGTCAGGGACATGAGCTCCGCCAGTTCCCGTACCGTCGGAGTGCGGCCGGTGCGCCGGCTGAGTTCGTCGGTGGCCTGGGCCAGCTCCACCCGTGCCTCCTGGAGGCGCCGCGGCACATGGACGGCCCAGCTGGTGTCCCGGAAGAAGCGCTTGATCTCGCCCACGATGTAGGGGACGGCGAAGGACGCGAACTCGACCTCCCGCGACAGCTCGAACCGGTCGATGGCCTTGATCAGGCCGATCGTTCCGACCTGAACGATGTCTTCCATCTCACCGGAGCCTCGGCTGCGGAAGCGCGAGGCCGCGTACCTGACGAGCGTCAGGTTCATCTCTATGAGGGTGTTGCGCACGTACTGGTAGTCCTGAGTGCCCTCCTCGAGCACGGACAGGCGGGCGAAGAAGTGGCGAGAGAGCTCGCGCGCGTCCTTCGGGCTCACCGCCAACGGGTCGGCGATGGCGTCGAGTTCGACCTCGTGTGCCGGTGCGGTCGGGTGCTGCCCAGTGGTGCGGGTCGCGGCGGGTGCGGCCACGGCTGTCATTCGATCCACCCTTTTTGACTCGGGAAACGGACGGGGGCCAGCCCCGTGTACCCCTCTTCTCGATCTTCACGCCACAAACACACGGCCAGGCCGGACGCGCCCAGGAGGGCACCTCGGACCGGTGCGCGCCGACGGGTCACGACACGCGGATGCCCACGATGCATGTGTCGTCGTCCGTGTCCGACCTGCTGTAGGTGAGCAGCCGGTCCAGCTGATGGGACAGGCTCGGCGTCTGTGCCCGGGCGGTGATGAGCAGCTGGGCCAGCGCCTCTTCCACGGACACGTCGCGCCGCTCGATCAGGCCGTCGGTGTACATCAGCAGGGTGTCGCCGGGCTCCAGGGACACTTCCTCCTCCTCGTACGTGGCCTCCGCCACCGCACCGAGCAGCATCCCTCGTACGAGAGGCAGCGGGGTGGCCTCCGGGCCGCGGACCACGACGGGCGGGAGGTGACCCGCCCGCGCCCAGCGCAGGACGCGGCGGGACGGATCGTACAGACCGCACACGGCCGTGGCCGTCACCGCTCCGGTCAGATGGTGGGCGACGATGTTGAGCCAGGACAGCAGTTGGGCCGGCCCTGCGCCGGTCACCGCGAGGCCACGCAGCGCGTTGCGCAGGACGACCATGCTCGTCGCGGCCTCGATTCCGTGGCCGGCGACGTCGCCGACGCACAGGAGCACCAGCTTGGAGGGCAGGACGACGGCGTCGTACCAGTCGCCTCCGACCAGTTGATCGGTCTCGGCGGGCCGGTACCGGACCGCGAGCTGGAGCTGTGGGATCTCCAGCGGCGCCTGGGTCGGGGGCATGATGGCGTGCTGCAGCTGGAGAGCCAGCCGATTGCGCTCGGCGGCCTGCTGCTCGGTGTGCGCGAGCTGGTCGCGGGTGACGGCGAGGGCCACCTCGGTCCAGTGCTGTGCGGAGATGTCCTGGTAGGCGCCGCGGACGGCGAGCAGCCGCTTGTCCGCGTCCAGGACAGGCTCCGCCACCACCCGCATGTGCCGGGTCACGCCGTCCGGGCGCTGGAGCCGGAAGGCCGCCGAGGCGGGGCGGCGGTGGTGCACTATGGTCCGCAGGAATCGGCCGATGGCCACGGTGTCGTCCGGATGGGCATGGGCCGCCAGCTCCTGCACAGGCACCGGAGAGCTGTACGTGGGCCGCCCGAAGAGCGCGTACAACTGGCTGTTCCAGGTGATCTCGTCGGTGAGCAGGTTCTCCTCGAAGCCGCCGATACGTCCCAGCCGCTGGGCGTTCTGCAGGAGGCTGGCAAGGCGTGCGGCCTCGTTCTCGAGGCGCCAGATGAGGATGAGGCTGCTGCCGTGCCGACTGACGTGAATGTCGGCGACGGCGGACAGCGGTACCTGCTCCACCAGCGCCGTGAGCGTCATCCGCTGGGCGCGGAACGGCTCCCCGGTGGCGTACACCCGCTCGATCTGCTCGAAGAGTTCGCTGTCCCCGGCGGCCATGGGATAGGCCTCCAGGAACAGCGCACCGTTCACGGCGCTGCGCGGGCGTCCCGCCGGGTCGAGGAAACGCCCGTTGACGTAGTCGATGCGGAAGTCGACCAGGTACCCGTTGTCATCGGCGTGCGGTACGAGGACCAGAGCCGGATCGTGCAGTCCTTCGGCCAGGTGCACCAGTTCCGAGGAGGCCGCCAGGGCGCGCGGCTCTCCGACCGGGGAGGGACCGGCCAACGGGGTCTGCGTCTCGAGGGTGTGGGCGCACAGCTCGGCCAGGGCTTCGACCTGCCGCACGATCTGCGGGGGCTGCGGTGCCAGGGGAGCGGGCCAGCTGATCTCCAGCACACCGTGGATACGACCGCCGGTGCCGGCGGGGACGGCGACCCTGCCGCCGTCCGGGAATTCACTGCGGCCGATGGACGGAACATCCGCCTCGGTCAGCGAGGGGAACCACTGCGTACCGCGCTCGGTGAGCGCCTGCCTGGCGACGGTCGCCACGCCCGGCGGGATGTAGCACCAGCGGGCGGACTCGGCCCTGGAGAATCCCGCGCTGCCCGCGAGCGTGAGGGAGCCGTCGGCCCGTGCCGCCCATACGGCCACGGCGCTCGCGCCGAGCGGAGCCAGCGCGTGCTGGAGCAGGGAGTCGGCGACGGACTGCGCGTCGTCCGCCGCCAGGGCGCCGCTCTCTGCCGCACGCAACCGGACGGCCGTGGACGAACGGTCCCGGGCGTCGGCACGCTCGGGAAGAGCGGCCGAGTCGGCGACGAGCTCCGTGGCGATCTCCGAGAGCCGGTCGCGGGCCGCCTGATTGATGACGTCGACCGCGAGTTCGAGCGGTGGCACGCCGGCCCGCTCGGCCAGGGCCGTCAGATGCCGGGCGGCCTCCGTCGGACCGAAGCCGAGGCGCTCGATCAGGATTCCCTTCGCGAGTTCGAGGAGAGCGCGTCCGTCCGCGGCGGCCTGGGCCGCCCAGACCTCGCGCCGCAGCCGCTCGACGGTCGTCGCGAGCCGGCCGGCGACGGACTGCGCCTCGGCACTCGCCACCCCGTCCGCCGTTGCGCTCGGCTCGGAAGGTGACGTGCTCTGGTGGGGCAACTCGACAAAGGCCGGCGGGCGAGTGGGGGAGCCGAACGGCTCCTCGCCCCGGGCGGGTTCACCGGGCTGGTGGGGAGTGGTCACTGTGCTGGTGCTCCTCGGCTGGCAGGCAGAACACGCCGGGCTGGGGAAGACGCACGGCCTCCGGAGGTGCGGGTGGTCCGGAGGCCGTGCTGCTTCAGGCGGACAGCCAGCGTCGGACGCAGGCGATGAGGTCGTTCGCGTCGACCGGCTTGGTGACGTAGTCACTGGCTCCGGACTGCAGGGCCTTCTCCCGGTCGCCGGGCATCGCCTTCGCGGTGACGGCGACGACCGGAAGGTCGGTGTACTGGGACATGCTCCGGATTTCCGTGGTCGCCGCGTAGCCGTCCATCTCGGGCATCATCACGTCCATCAGCACCAGGCAGATCTCGGGATGAGCGAGCAGGGTGTCGACGCCCTTCCTGCCGTTCTCCGCGTGCAGCACCTTGAATCCGTGGAGTTCCAGGATCCCGCTGAGCGCGAAGAGGTTGCGGGCGTCGTCGTCGACGACGAGGACGGTCCGGCCGGTGAAGGTGCCGTCCACCACCAGCGTCTGCTCCGGCTGGGGCTTCTCCGGGCGGACGAGGGGCAGCACGTCCCCGGGTTCCTCGGCCGACAGATGCAGGGCGATCCGTTCCCGCAGCTCGTCGAGGCTGGAGAAGATCTCCAGCGAGCGGGCCGCGGAACGGGACCGCAGTGCCGGATCCAGCGTCACGTCGGCGCGTTGTCCGTTGTGGACCAGGACGGGTACGGAGGCCAGCGCGGGGTCCCCGTCCAGGGCGTCGAGGAACCGTGAGGCCTCACCGCCCGACATGCCGAGTTCGAGGACCACGCAGTGGCACGGTTCCGCCGCCAGGGCGCCGGCCGCCTCCTGGGCGTCCACCGTGGTGGTGACGTCGATGACTTCACGCGGATCGCCGCCGTGGTGTCCTCTCGTCAGGTTGGCCACGGTGCTCTCCGCGACGAGGGTCAGCAGACCCCGGGGCCGCTCCTCGACGACCAGGATCCGGCGCCTGCGGTGCGTGGGCCCGCCGGCACCGGTGAGGGCTTGGGACCCCCGGGGGTGGTCGGCCGCACCGTCCCCCTGGCTCGCCTCACCGGGCTGGGCTCCCTGGGCGAGCTCCTCGAAGTCGGCGCGGGCGACCGGCAGATAGAGAGTGAACGTGCTGCCCTGTCCGGGTGTGCTGTCCACGGTGACCGCACCACCGAGCAGATGGGCGATCTCGCGGGTGATGGACAGTCCGAGTCCGGTTCCGCCGTACTTGCGGCTCGTGGTCCCGTCCGCCTGCTGGAACGCTCCGAAGATCGTCTCCAACTGCTGCTCGGGAATGCCGATTCCGGTGTCCTTGACGTGGAAGGCCACGACGGCGCCACCGCGGTGGACGGCGGCAGGGATGTTCTGGTCGACGGCCGGCTCGATGTGCAGTCCGACGCCGCCGCGTTCGGTGAACTTGACGGCGTTCGAGAGCAGATTGCGCAGCACCTGCCGCAGCCGGGAATCGTCGGTGAGCAGGTCCACGGGGACGCCCGGGGCGGTGCTCATGGTGAATTCGAGGCTCTTCTGGCTCGTCATCGGCCGGAACGTCGCTTCTACATAGTCGAGCAGACGGCGCAGGGCGACGCGTTCGGGAGAGATGTCCATCTTGCCGGCCTCGACCTTCGACAGGTCGAGGATGTCGTTGATCAGCTGCAGCAGGTCGGAACCCGCCGAGTGGATGATCCCCGCGTACTCGACCTGCTTCGGAGTGAGGTTGTGGGACGGGTTCTGTGCCAGCAACTGGGCGAGGATCAGCAGGCTGTTGAGGGGAGTACGCAGTTCGTGGCTCATGTTGGCCAGGAACTCCGACTTGTACTTCGAGGCGAGCGACAGCTGCTGTGCCCGTGCCTCCAGCTCCTGGCGGGCCTGTTCGATCTGCAGGTTCTTCGCCTCGATGTCGCGGTTCTGAGTGGCCAGCAGCGTGGCCTTCTCCTCCAGCTCGGCGTTGGAGCGCTGCAGTTCGTCCTGCTGTACCTGCAACTCCTCGGACCTGGACTGAAGTTCGGCCGTCAGCCGCTGGGACTCGCCGAGCAGCTCGTCCGTACGGCCATTGGCGACGATGGTGTTGACGTTGACCCCGATGGTCTCCATCAACTGTCCCAGGAAGTCCTCGTGGATCTGGGTGAAGCGGGTGACCGAGGCCAGTTCGATGACGCCCAGTACCTGTTCGTCGACCACGATGGGCAGGACCTTCAGCGCGGTCGGCGAGATCTGCCCGAGACCGGAGGAGATGGTCACATAGGCGGGCGGCAGGTCGTCGACGGTGATGGGACGCCGATTGCGCGCGGCCTGGCCGACCAGGGAGCGCCCGAGCGGGATGCGGTCGGGACGCTGTGTGTCGTCGGGATAGCCGTAGGAGCCGATCAGTCGCAGCTGGGTGCCCCGGCCGGTCTCCTCCGCGAGATAGAAGGCGCCGTACTGGGCGGAGACCAGCGGCGTCAGCTCCTCCATGATGAGCTCGGCCACGACCGCGAGGTCACGGTGCCCCTGCATGAGGCCCGAGATGCGCGCCAGGTTGGACTTCAGCCAGTCCTGCTCCTGGTTGGCCCGGGTGGTCTCGCGCAGGGAGCCGACCATCGAGTTGATGTTGTCCTTGAGTTCGGCCACCTCCCCGGAGGCGTCGACGGTGATCGAGCGGGTGAGGTCGCCCTCGGCGACGGCACTGGCCACCTCGGCGATGGCCCTGACCTGGCGGGTCAGGTTGCCCGCCAGTTCGTTGACGTTCTCGGTGAGCCGCTTCCAGGTACCGGAGACGCCCTCCACCTCGGCCTGGCCGCCGAGCCTGCCCTCGCTGCCGACCTCGCGGGCGACGCGGGTGACCTCGGCCGCGAACGAGGAGAGCTGGTCCACCATCGTGTTGATGGTGGTCTTGAGTTCCAGGATCTCGCCGCGGGCGTCGACGTCGATCTTCTTCGACAGGTCACCGTTGGCGACGGCGGTCGTCACCAGGGCGATGTTGCGCACCTGACCGGTCAGGTTGTTCGCCATCGAGTTGACGTTGTCGGTGAGGTCCTTCCAGGTGCCCGCCACGTTCGGCACGTGCGCCTGGCCGCCCAGCCGTCCCTCGGTGCCGACCTCGCGGGCGACGCGGGTGACCTCGTCGGCGAACGCGGACAGGGTGTCGACCATGGTGTTGATGACGTCGGCGAGCGCGGCGACCTCGCCCTTGGCCTCGACCGTGATCTTCTGCGACAGGTCACCGCGGGCCACGGCGGTGGCGACCTGGGCGATCGAACGGACCTGACCCGTGAGGTTGGACGCCATGACGTTGACGTTGTCGGTGAGGTCCTTCCAGGTACCGGAGACGCCGCGTACGGTCGCCTGGCCGCCCAGGTTGCCGGCGGTGCCGACTTCCCGGGCGACGCGGGTGACTTCGTCGGCGAAGGCGGAGAGCTGGTCGACCATCGTGTTGATGGTGTCCTTGAGCTCCAGGATCTCGCCGCGGGCGTCCACGGTGATCTTCTGGGAGAGGTCGCCCTTGGCCACGGCGGTGGCGACCTGGGCGATGGAGCGGACCTGGGCGGTCAGGTTGCCCGCCATGAAGTTCACCGAATCGGTGAGATCACGCCAGGTGCCCCGGACGTCCTTCACATCGGCCTGCCCGCCGAGACGTCCGTCGGTGCCGACTTCCCGGGCGACGCGGGTGACTTCGTCGGCGAAGGCGGAGAGCTGGTCGACCATCGTGTTGATGGTGTTCTTCAGTTCCAGGATCTCGCCGCGGGCGTCCACGGTGATCTTCTGGGAGAGGTCGCCCTTGGCCACGGCGGTGGTCACCTGGGCGACGTTACGGACCTGCGCGGTCAGGTTGCCCGCCATCAGGTTGACGGAATCGGTGAGGTCGCGCCACACGCCTCCGACGCCGGGGACCTGGGCCTGCCCGCCCAGGCGCCCTTCACTGCCGACTTCGCGCGCGACGCGGGTGACCTCGTCGGCGAAGGCGGAGAGCTGGTCGACCATCGTGTTGACGGTCTCCTTCAGCTCCAGGATCTCGCCGCGCGCCGGTACGTCGATCTTCTGCGAGAGGTCGCCCTTGGCCACCGCGGTCGCCACCTGCGCGATGTCGCGCACCTGCGTGGTGAGATTGCCCGCCATGGCGTTCACGGAGTCGGTCAGATCGGCCCAGGTGCCGGAGACTCCCGGCACCTCCGCCTGCCCGCCCAGAGTGCCCTCGGTGCCCACCTCGCGGGCCACGCGTGTCACTTCCGACGTGAACACGGACAACTGGTCGATCATGCCGTTGAAGACGGTGGCGATCTCGCCCAGCAGCCCGTCGGTGTCGTCGGGCAGCCGGGTACCGAAGTCCCCGTCCCGTACCGCGGTCAGTCCGGCGAGCAGCTGACGCAACTCCTGATCACCCGGTGTGCGGCTCTCGGCCTCGGCTGTCTTGCTGTTCATGCCCACCCTCGTCCCTCGTCCCGCTCCCCAAGAGCTCCTGTGAAAGGCCTGAAAACCACGCCGGAGCACGGACGATCACCCCACTTCTATCGCCCGCGGATCCCCGGCGGATCACCGAACCGCATCAAGAGAAATACGCGGCAGATTAACTCACCTGGGAGCTTTCAAACAAAGTGCGGGGAGGAAGGCCCGGCGAGGTACCTCACAAAGATGGGCTGCTTTTTCCAGGAATGAGATCCGAAAAGAAGGGTACGGACTCGAATTTCGGTCACGTGGGCGGTTCGATGCCGATCGGTTCCGATCAGAACCGACACGGAGATTGCCCCCTCGCCGGCCCGGTCCGGACGCGGATTCCGGCCAGACCGGGTATGTGCCGTCAGCGGGGTGCGACGGCGCGAAGGGAGCGCAGGTAACGGCGGCGGTAGAAGCGCTGCGCCACGAGGAGCAACGGGAACAGTGCGCGCCATGGGCCGCTCGGCGCGGGGCGGGTCAGGGACCGGAGAGTCAGCGCGACCGCGCCGTCGGGAGTCCGGTGGACGACGAAGGCCTCCTCGCCCGAGACGGGGTGGCCGGGCAGGGTGCCGTAGGCGAAGCCGCATCGCTCGGGCGTGACGACCACGGCGACGACCCGGACGGGTTCGTGCACGGCGAGCGGCCCGATGGCTGCGGTGATCCGGTATTCGGCACCCTCGGTGACCCGCTCGCCCGCGCCGGACCGGGGCGTGACGCGAAAGCCGCTGCGCCGCTTGATGCCCCAGTGGAGGACCGCGTCCGCTGCCGCGCGCCAGTGGGCGTCGCCGTGTCCGATGACGACGGTCCGGTCGTAGCGGCGGTACCCCTCGCCGTCCGCGTGCCAGGACTCGTCGCCGGGGCAGGTGGCTCCGGCCGGTCCATAGCTGAGGGCCTCGGCCGGTGGCGGGCCGGGCGCCCGGGGGAGATCCGAGGGGCTGTGCGGGGGCATGAGGCTCCTGTCGCAACGGGCGGTCACTGGCTGAAAGCCTAAGGAGCCGCGTCGCGGCCCTGCTGGTGGGGCAGGTGGGCATGCGCTTTTGGTATTGGCTGGAGTTCGCCCTGTCTGCGGCGCGCCGGGATACGTACGATGCGATCGCTCCCGGCCTCCACAGATCCTTCACAGGTAGGGAGTGCATGTCGGCCTGTTTTGGCATGCGCATGAAGCACGGTGCAGGGCAGTACGGCACAGCACGTCTCGGTATCTGATCCAACGCATGTGGTCTGCGACGGCTCTTCGCTCACGCGGCGGGCCGCACCCCCCTATTCACGGCGGCCCGCACATCCGTGTGCGGGCCGCCGGAACGCCAACGCAACGGATGGGAGAACCATGGCTGGTGGGCTGCTCCTGAGCGGCGCGATCGCCGCCCTCTTCACCACCGCACTTCCCGTAGGGGACCCGTCGGGCGGGTTCACCGACCCGCCCCCGGACAAGATCGTCATCAAGGTCGCCACCGTGAACGGCTCCGGCTGCCCCGCCGGGACCGCCGCGGTCGCGGTCTCGCCGGACAACACGGCCTTCACCGTGACGTACAGCAACTACCTGGCCCAGGTCGGAGGCAACGCCGACCCCACCGCGTTCCGCAAGAACTGCCAGCTCAACCTGCTCGTCCACGTCCCGCAGGGCTTCACGTACGCCGTCGCGAGCGCGGACTACCGAGGCTTCGCCGCCCTTCAGCGCGGCGCCACCAGCACGGAGAAGGCCTCGTACTACTTCCAGGGCTCGTCGAACACGGCTTCCATCACGCACCCCTTCAGCGGCCCGTACAACGACAACTGGCAGGCCACGGACACCACGGACTGGGCCCAACTGGTCTGGGCCCCCTGCGGTGTTCAGCGCAACTTCAACATCAACACCGAGCTCCGCGTCAACGCCGGCACCTCCACTCCCGGCAGTTCGAGCTTCATGACGATGGACTCGACCGACGGTGACATCAGCACGATCTACCACCTGGCCTGGAAGGAGTGCCCGAAGTAGTTCGGCCCGCACCACTGCCCGTGTCCCTTCACCGGCTCTGCCGCATCGGAGCTGGGGGAGGGGCACGGACCGCGTCGAGAGACGGTGCTCAGACCGCCTCCGGCTCCCGTACGAGATGCATCGCCACGCTGGACCAGTCGCCGGCCGGCAGGTCGAGGCGCAGGCCGTAGTCGCCCAGGACGGAGGCATGGTGCACGGTGCCGGTGCGGCTGTCGCGGTACCGGGCCGCCGGAGTCAGTGCCCTCAGCCGTACCGGCAGGTCGGCGTCGCCGGGACGCGGGACGCCGCGCCAGGCGAGCACCAGTGACTCCGAGCCGTCCGCCGAGGTGTACTGCACGACCGCGGGCGACTGGCCGGAAGGCGGCGACAGCCGATCGAGCCTGCCGTGCTGCACGAGATGGCGCACCTTCTTGTACTCGGTGACCAGCGCGGCCCCTTCCCGCAGTTCCTCCTCCGACCAGCGCGCCAGATCCCCGCCGATGCCCAGCGCCCCCGCCATCGCGGCGTGGAAGCGGAACCGCAGCGGGAGCCCACGGCCGGTGAACTGGTTGGGCGCGTCGGTCACCCAGCACCCCATGGTGCGCGCGGGATAGATCTGGCTGAATCCGTGCTGGATCCACAGCCGGTCGGCGGCATCGGTGTTGTCCGAGGCCCATGTCTGGTCCGTACGCCCCAGGATCCCGAGGTCGATCCGGCCGCCGCCCCCGCTGCACGACTCGATCCGCAGCCCCGGGTGGTCCGCGCGGAGACGGTCGATCACCCCGTAGAGATGGCGCACGTACTGCGTGCCGAGCCGGTCCGCGCCGTCCTGCTGCCCCGGCCAGCCGGCTTCGCTGAAGGCGCGGTTCATGTCCCACTTGAGGAAGTCGATCCGGTGGGCGCCGACGAGTTCGGTCAGCCAGCCGTACGCCCAGTCGGCGACGTCGCGGCGGGCGAAGTTGAGGACGAGCTGGTTGCGCAGCTCCGAGCGGGAGCGGTCGGGCAGGTGCAGTACCCAGTCCGGGTGCGCCCGGTACAGGTCGCTGTCCGGGTTGACCATTTCGGGCTCCACCCACAGCCCGAAGCGCATCCCCAGTTCGCGCACCCTGTCGGCCAGCGGGCCCAGTCCGTCGGGGAAGCGGTCGGGAGCGGGAGTCCAGTCACCGAGCCCGGCCCGGTCGCTGCGGCGCCCGCCGAACCAGCCGTCGTCGACGACGTACAACTCGACGCCGAGGGCGGCGGCCCGTTCCGCGAGCGCCTTCTGGCCGACCTCGTCGACATCGAAGCCCGTGGCCTCCCACGAGTTGTAGAGCACCGGCACCGGTTCGTCCGGGTGGGGCAGCACATGGGCCAGCGTGTACGCGTGCCAGGCACGACTGGCCGCGCCGAAGCCGTCGGCGGTGAACAGGCCGGCGAACGCGGGAGCGGTGAACTCCTCGCCCGGAGTCAGCGGTACGCCCGTGCCGTCGTGCCCGACGCCTCCGGTGAAGCCGGTCCGCCCGTCCGGGGTGCGCTGTGTGGTGATGCGCCAGCTCCCGCTCCAGGCGAGCGCCGCGCTCCAGACCCGGCCGTGGTCCTCCGTGGCCTCACCGGAGTCGACCATCAGCCAGGGGTTCGTGTGATGGCTGGTGATGCCGCGACGGCTGGTCAGCACGGTCTCGCCGTACGGCAGTCGGTCGCGGCGCAGCCGGCTCTCGGCGGACCACTGCCCGGTGACATGGCTGAGCCGGTAGTCCGCCAGCGGGGGAAGGGTCCAGGCGGCCGAGTCGGCGCGCAGCAGGGTCACGGGCTCGTCCCCGCCGTTGCGCACGACCGTCCACCGTTCGATGACGTCGGTGTCGGCGCGCACCCGGTAATGCAGCGCCACCTGCAAGGGGTAGCGGCGGTCGCGGAAGAACAGGACCAGCTCGTGCGCGCCGTCGGCGCTCTCGTGCACCCGGTGGCCGGTGGGCTGCCATTCGAAGGCGCGGCTCCCGTCCGCGAAGCGCACCTGAAGCGACGGCGGCCCGTAGCGGACCCCGCCGTCGACGGGGAGTTCCTCTCCCACACTCGGTCTGCCCTCGAAGCTGCTGGCAGCGGGTGGCTCGGGGACGGCGAGTTCCTCGGCCGCCGCGAGCGTCAGCCTCGGTCCCCACGCGAGATGGCAGGGGGCACCCGACGCGTCGATCCGTAGTGCGTACGACGTGTGCGGGGTGGTCAGCAGCCAGACCCCGCTGTGCGGGGCGAAGGAGATCAGCGACATGGATCCTCACGTTCCGGTGATGCCATGAGACGGACGGAAGTCAATCGGGACCTTGGATCAGCTGTCAACATCCCAACCAAGTCTCGTATTTGAAGGTAGCAAGTGCCACACAGGAGGTCCTCAAGAGAATCTTGCTTCTTTCATTGACAGCAGAAAATAAGGGTCATAGGTTCCCGGCCATGCGCTCGACCTCTCGCACCGAGGCGTTCCCGGCCCACACGCCGGCCGCCGCCCAGATCTTCACCACCGTGCTGTCCCACGGCCCGCTCACGCGGTCGGAGATAGCGGGGCGGACCCGGCTGTCGGCGGCGGCGGTCACCAAGGCGGTCCGGCCTCTCATCGAGGCCGGCTATCTGGTGGAGGACGCGGACGACGACGCGCGGCAGCCGTCGCTAGGGCGGCCCGCCAACCCGGTGCAGGTCGACGGAGGGCGGGCGCTGTTCATCGGAGTGAAGGTGACGGGCGACGAACTCATCGCCGTACTCACCGATCTGTGCTGCCGCATCCGGGTCGCCCGGCATCTGCCCCTGACGTCGCGCGACCCCGGGGCGGTGCTCGCCTCCATCACGGCCCTCGTACAGGAACTGCTGACGGAGGCGGACGGCTTCGGCGTCGCGGTCCACGGGCTCGGCATCGCGGTGTCGGGTGACGTCGACCGGGCCGCCGGCGTCGTGCGCTACTCGCCCTTTCTGGAGTGGAGCGATGTCCCCCTGGCCGAACTGGCCTCGCTGGCCACGGGGTTGCCGGTCACCGTCGACAACGACGTACGGGCACTGACGGTCGCCGAGCAGTGGTTCGGCGCCGGGGTGGGCCTGTCCGACTTCGCGGTGGTGACCGTCGGCGCCGGCATCGGCTGCGGTCTCGTCGTCCACGGCCATGTGGTGTCCGGGGCGCACGGAGTGGCCGGCGAGATCGGCCATGTGGCCATCGACCCGGCCGGCCCGCCGTGCCACTGCGGCAACCGCGGATGCGTCGAGGCGATCGCCGCCGACTCGGCGATCGTCGGCAGGATCCGCGAGGTGACCGGCATCGAGGTCGCCGACACCGCGGAGGCCGTGGACCTCGCGCACGCCGGAAACCCCGGAGCCCGCGAGGTGTACGCCCGAGCGGGGGACGCGATCGGCCGCGGCATCGCCACGGTCGCCAACCTCCTGGGTCCCGAACGCGTGATCATCTCGGGCGAGGGCCTGGCCGCCTACGACCTGTTCGCCGAGCAGATCCGCGAGGCGTTCGCCGCGGCGGCCTTCGGGTCGGCCGCCCGGTGCGACCTACAGACCCGCCCGCTGCCCTTCGAGGAGTGGGCGCGCGGGGCGGCGGCCACCGCGATTCAGTCCTTCATCAGATCAGACACGTACTGACATGCACGAGGAGCAGCGATGACGCAGCAGAGCCGCAACCCCCTGGCTGCGCGGGGACCCGGCCGTCCCCCGACGGCCGGGGTGACTCCCGGCCGCCGCTCGGTGGTCGGCGGGGTGTTCGGCCTCGGCGCGGCAGTACTGGGCGCGCCCCTTCTGACCGCGTGCGGCGGGGGAGCGGGGGCCGATCCGAAGACGGTCACCTTCGGTTCCAACGGCGCGGACGCCACTCCCAAGTCCGCCTACGCCGCGGTGACCAAGGCGTTCACCAAGGACAGCGGTCTGACGGTGAAGACGAACACCGTGGACCACGACACCTTCCAGAAAAGCATCTCCACCTATCTGCAGGGCACCCCGGACGACGTCTTCACCTGGTTCGCCGGCTACCGCATGCAGTACTTCGCAAAGAAGAAGCTGTGCAGCCCGCTCGACGAGGTGTGGGACAAGATAGGCGCCGGTTTCAGCGACGCCACCAAGCAGCTCTCGCGTGGCGAGGACGGCAAGTACTACTTCGTGCCGCTGTACAACTACCCGTGGGCCGTTTTCTATCGCAAGAGCGTGTTCAAGGAGCGCGGCTACCAAATCCCGCAGAAGTGGAGCGAGTTCATCGCGCTCGCGAAGCAGATGAAGAAGGACGGGCTCTCCCCGATCGCCTCCGGATACGGCGGCGGCGACAGCTGGAGCATTCTCGGCGCCTTCGACTACGTCAACATGCGGACCAACGGCTACGACTTCCACATGTCCCTGATGCGCGGCAAGGTCTCCTGGACCGACAAGCGTGCCGTCGCCACGCTCGATCACTGGCGTGAACTGGCCCCGCACTACCAGCAGGGAGCCGGTGGCCGCTCCTGGCAGGACGCCGCCCAGTCGCTGCTCGACAAGAAGTCCGGCATGGCCGTCATCGGACTGTTCCTCGGCCAGCAGATCACCGACGAGAAAATCCGCAGCGACATCGACTTCTTCCCCTTCCCCGAGATCGACGCCACCCACGGCCAGGATGCCGTCGAGGCCCCCACCGACGGCTTCATGCTCAGCCGGCGGCCCAAGAACGAGGACGGCGCCAAGAAGTTCCTGGAGTTCCTCGGCGGGGCCCGCACCGAGGAGGTGTACATGGGCGTCGACCCGAGCAACCTCGCCGTCAACGAGGAGGCCGACACCGGCTCGTACAACGCGCTGCAGAAGAAGTCCGCCGACCTCATCGCCTCCGCCAAGCACATCAGCCAGTTCGCGGACCGTGACAGCGACCCGGGCTTCATCTCCACCGTCGTGCTCCCCGGCCTGACCCAGTGGCTCGGCCACCCCGACGACGGCGCAGGGACGCTGAAGAAGATCGAGTCCCAGCGCTCGCGTTTCTTCACCGCCTGACCAGGGCCGGAAAGGTCTCCCGCACCGTGTCCTCCGCGCCCTCCGTGTCCTCCGCGCCCGCGTCTCCCGCACCGCGAAAGGCCCGCCCCCGCCGCCTCGGCCCCGGCGACCGGATCTTTCTGACCGTCATCATCGGCATCCCGCTCGCGGCCCTGCTCTTCTTCGTCTGGCTGCCCGCACTGGCCTCCCTGTGGCTGTCCTTCACCACCTGGGACGGCATCGACCTGGTCGACATCCACTGGGTCGGCCTGGACAACTACCAGGAGATCTTCACCAACTACCCGCCGTTCTGGCCGGCGGTGCGGCACAACGTGGCCTGGCTGCTGTTCACGGCCCTGCTGCCCACCCCGTTCGGCATCTTCCTCGCCTACCAGCTCGACCGGAAGATCCGCTTCACGAGGGTCTACCAGACCGCGATCTTCCTGCCGATGGTGCTCTCCCTGGCCGTGGTGGGCTTCATCTGGGAGATCATCTACAACCCCGACACCGGGCTCCTCAACGGCCTCCTGAACGCGGCCGGTTCGGGCCACCACATCGACTGGCTCGGCAACCCCGACCTCAACCTGTGGGCCGTCCTGGTCGCCTCCGGCTGGCGGCACACCGGCTACATCATGATTCTCTACCTGGCCGGCCTGAAGGGCTTCGACCCGGCGCTCAAGGAAGCCGCCGCGCTCGACGGGGCCAACGGACGGCAGACCTTCCTGCGGGTGGTCTTCCCGGCCCTGAGACCGGTCAACGTCATCATCCTGGTCATCACGGTCATGGAGTCCCTGCGGTCCTTCGACGTCGTCTACGTCCTCGGCGGCGGAATCGGAAGCAAGCCGGGCATGGAGCTCCTGTCCCTCCTCATCACCGACAACATCCTCGGCGAGTCCAGTCACATCGGTTACGGTTCCGCCCTCGCGGTCGTCCTGCTCGTGGTCTCCCTTGCCGCCATCGGGACGTTCCTCGTCCAGAACTTCCGCAAGGAGGACCAGTGACCACGACCGTGCCGCGCCCGGCCTCCCGCCCGCGGACCCGGCGCGAGCCGCAGCAGCCGAAGACCTCATCGAGGCCGCGGCGCCAGACAGGCCGTCATCTGATGCTGGGCGGCATCGCCCTGCTGTGGCTCGTCCCGCTGCTGTGGGCGATGTACACGTCGCTGCGGCCCTACTCGGACACCGCGAAGCACGGCTATCTCTCCTGGCCCCACAGCCTCGGCTTCGACAACTTCACGGACGCCTGGGACCAGTCCGGGATGCCGCACTTCTTCTGGAACTCCGTCCTCATCACGGTCCCGTCGGTGCTGTTCACCCTGCTGTTCTCGTCGGCGGTCGCCTTCTTCGTCTCCCGCTTCGACTTCCGCTGGAACATCGTTCTGCTGATGCTGTTCACCGCGGGCAATCTCCTGCCCGCGCAGGTCCTCGTCACCCCGCTGTACCGGCTCTACCTCCTCGTCCCGCTGCCGCAGTGGATGAGCGACTCGCTCCTTCTCTACAACTCGGCCTGGGGCATCATCGCCATCCACATCGCCTACCAGTCCGGGTTCTGCACCTTCCTGCTCAGCAACTACATGAAGACGATCCCGAAGGAGATCTCCGAGGCGGCGCTCGTGGACGGCGCCCCCGTGTGGCGGCAGTTCTTCCAGATCATCCTGCCGCTGTGCCGCCCGGCGTTCGCGGCCCTGGCGACGCTCGAATCGATCTGGATCTACAACGACTTCTTCTGGCCGCTCGCGCTGATCGAGACCGGCGACAAGCGCCCCGTCACCTCCGCCCTGGCGAACCTCCAGGGTGCGTACTTCACCAATCCCAACCTCATCGCGGCCGGTGCTCTGATGACCGCGATCCCCACACTGCTGGTGTACTTCGCGCTCCAGCGCCAATTCATCAGCGGACTCACCATCGGTTCGGGCAAGGGCTGAGCCGCCGTCCGACCGCCGGGGCAAGAGCCGCCCCGCACCAACCGCCCCCGCTGTCATCGTCCCAGGAGGTCCGACCCATGGGGTCATCCTCGTACGCCGTCATACCCGGAGCCGCCCCGCGCTCCGGCCGCCGCTCCATAAGAGCCGTCCTCGTCCTCGCCCTCACCGCGGGTGTCGCGACGGTCGTCCCGGCCGCCCAGGCGGACACGAGCACGCCCGCCGCCGCTCCGGTCGCCGCCAAGCCGTACATGGGCTGGTCGAGCTGGAGCATGCAGTCGTCGAAGTACCCGGGCCTCAACCCGGACGGCGACTACAGCTATCTCACCGAGGCGAACGTCCTGAAGCAGACGGACGCCCTCGCCTCGAAGCTGAAGAAGTACGGCTACGACCACGTCAACATCGACGCCGGCTGGTGGATGGACAAGAACTGGAAGACCCAGTTCGACCAGTACGGCCGGCAGACGCCCGACCCGGTCCGCTTCCCCCACGGCATGAAGTCGGTCGCCGACCACATCCACTCCAAGGGCCTCAAGGCGGGCATCTACCTGCCCGTCGGCCTGGAGAAGGGGGCGTACGGCGACGGCAAGACGCCGATCTCGAAGGCCCCCGGCTGCACCACCGCCGACATCGTCTACTCGGACCTGCGCACCACCAACGGCTGGGACAACGCCTACAAGATCGACTTCGACAAGTCCTGCGCGCAGAAGTACATCGACTCGCAGGCGCAGATGTTCGCGGACTGGGGCTACGACTTCCTCAAGCTGGACGGGGTGGGCCCGGGCTCGTTCAAGTCCGGTGACAACTACAACAACGTCGCCGACGTCGCCGCCTGGCAGAAGGCCATCGCCGCCACCGGCCGCCCGATCCACCTCGAGCTCTCCTGGTCGCTCGACATCGGCCACGCCGCCGACTGGAAGAAGTACTCCAACGGCTGGCGCATCGACACCGACATCGAGTGCTACTGCAACACCCTGGTCACCTGGGAGAACTCGGTCAACGACCGATGGGACGACGCCCCGGCGTGGAGCAGCAAGGCGGGCCCCGGCGGCTGGAACGACCTCGACGCCATCGATGTCGGCAACGGCGAGATGGACGGCCTCACCAAGGCCGAGCGGCAGAGCTACATGACGCTGTGGGCCATCAACAAGTCGCCGCTGTTCACCGGTGACGACCTCACCAAGCTGGACAGCTACGGCGTCTCCCTGCTCACCAACAAGGAAGTCATCGCCGTCGATCAGAACACCTCGCCCGTCGCGCGTCCGGTCACCCCGGTCGGCGACCAGCAGGTCTGGGGCACCAAGAACGCCGACGGCAGCTACACCGTCGCCCTGTTCAACCTCGGCGACTCGCCGGCCTCCGTCACCGCCCACTGGGCTTCGTTCGGATTCACCGGCAACGCCTCCGTGCGTGACCTGTGGAACAAGACGAACCTCGGGACCCACAAGAACAAGATCACCGAGGCGCTGCCCGCACATGGCTCGCGGCTGTTCACGATCAAGCCCGGCGGCGGCACCCTGGCGACCACGGGCTACGAGGCCGAGGCCGCGGCCAACACCCTGTCGGGCAACGCCTCCGTCGGCGGATGTGACGCCTGCTCCGGCGGCAAGAAGGTCGGCAACCTGTACACCGGCGGCAAGCTGCGGATCAACGACATCACGGTGAAGAAGGACGGGATCTACACCGTCAAGGTCGCCTACGTCAGCGGCGACCCCCGCTCGGTGACCGTCCTGTCCAACAGCGGTAACGGCACGAGCCTGAAGTTCCCCTCCACGGGCGACTGGAGCACGGCCGAGACCGTCAGTGTCCAACTGGCACTGAAGGCGGGCTCGAACACCATCACGTTCGACAGCGGCAGCGGATACGCACCCGACATCGACAGGATCGTCGTTCCGCAGTCCGTCTGACGTCCGCAGTCCGTCCGACCTGCTTCCCGCGGGGCCCGGTGACCTGACCCCGGGCCCCGCGGGGACCCCCAGACGGCCCCGCAACCGTCGTTCCCGCATGAGCCGCGCCCGGATATGGAGTGCACCCACCGTGGACATCCAGCAGACCGCACCACGCGACAACAAACCCAGCCGCAGAGGCTTCCTCGCTCTCGCCGCCGCCGGCGCGGCCACCGCACTCGGTGGTCTGCCCGCCTTCACCGCCTCGGCGGCCCCCTTCCGCCCCACCGAGTCGCCCATGCTGTCCGCGGCCGACGCCGCGAAGAACCAGCTGTGGTGGGGCGCTCCCGGCTCCTCCCACTCGATGATCGAGCAGGGGCTGCCGGTCGGGAACGGACGCCTCGGGGCGCTCGCGAGCAACGACCCCGCCCATGAACTTCTGATGATCACCGACGCCACCCTGTGGACCGGCCATCTCAACGACAAGCTCCAGAGCGACGGCCAGTTCCCCTACGGCCGCGACGACTTCGGCTCCTTGACCCTGCTGGCCAAGCTCACGGTCGCCATCCCCGACCACGACCTGGGAAGCGTCGACAACTACCGCCGTTCCCTGGACATGGCCCAGGGCCTGGTCAGCACCTCGTACGACATCTCCGGCGTGACCTACCGGCGGCAGGTCTTCGCCAGCCGCCCCGACGACGCCATCGTCCTGTACTTCTCCCAGCAGGGCGGCGGCGCCTACACGGGCACCGTCTCCCTCGCCGGCACCCACGGCGAGTCCACCACCGCCAACAGCGCGGGGCGCTACGCGTCGTTCGGCGCCTCCTTCGCCAACGGCCTGAAGTACGGCGCCGCCGTCACCGCCCACAGCAGCACCGGCAGGGTCCGCGTCGACGGTACGTCGATCTCCTTCAGCGGCTGCAAGGACCTCACCGTCGTCGTCAGCGGCGGCACCAACTACGCGTCCGACGCGGCCGCGAAGTTCCGCGACCCTTCCGTGGACCCGCAGCGCCTCGCCAGGACCAAGGTCCTCAAGGCGGCCGGCCACCCGACGAGCACCCTGCTGCACACACATGTCGCCGACTTCCGCGCCGTGTTCGGACAGCTGGACATCAACCTCGGCACCTCGTCCGCCGCGCAGCGCGAACTGGACACCTGGGAGCGGCTGCAGGCACGCCACCGGGACGACCTCCCCGACCCGGAACTCGAGGCCGCCTACCTGCAGTTCGGCCGCTATCTGATGATCTCCGGATCGCGGGGCAGCCTGCCGATGGGCCTCCAGGGCCCGTGGCTGGACGGCAACGACCCGGACTGGATGGCCGACTACCACAGCGACATCAACATCCAGATGAACTACTGGATGGCGGACCGGGCGGGCCTGTCCGAGTGTTTCGACGCCTTCACGGACTACTGCCTCGCGCAGTTGTCCTCCTGGACGGACGTCACCCAGCGGCTGTTCAACGACTCCACCAACCGATACCGCAACTCCAGCGGCAAGGTCGCCGGCTGGACCGTCGCCTTCTCCACCAACCCCTATGGCGGGTCCGGCTGGTGGTGGCACCCGGCCGGCAACGCCTGGCTCTGCCAGAGCCTGTTCGAGCACTACGAGTACACCCAGGACCGCGCCTATCTCAAGAAGATCTACCCGCTCCTCAAGGGCGCCGTGGAGTTCTGGGACGCACGTCTCATCACCACGACCGTCACCGACGCGTCCGGCGCGAAGCGCGAGGTCCTGATCGACGACAGCGACTGGTCGCCCGAGCACGGCCCGCAGGACGCCAAGGGCAACACGTATGCCCAGGAACTGGTGTGGGGCCTCTTCGGAAACTTCCACACCGCTTCCGAGCTGCTCGCCAAGGACGCCGCCCACCGGAAGACCGTCGACGGTCTGCGCGAGCGCCTGTACCTGCCCGTGGTCAGCCCCAAGACCGGCTGGCTGGAGGAGTGGATGTCGCCCGACAACCTCGGCGAGACCACGCACCGGCACCTCTCCCCGCTCATCAACCTGTTCCCCGGCGACCGCATCCGTCCGGACGGCTCCACGCCGAAGGACATCGTCGACGGCGCGACCGCCCTCCTCACGGCGCGCGGCATGAACAGTTTCGGCTGGGCCAACGCCTGGCGCAGCCTGTGCTGGGCGAGGCTGAAGAACGCGGACAAGGCGTACCAGCTGGTCGTCAACAACCTGAAGCCGTCGGTCAACGGAACCAACGGCACCGCGATGAACCTCTTCGACATCTACGAGGTGGAGACGGGCCGCGGCATCTTCCAGATCGAGGCGAACTTCGGCACCCCCGCCGCGATCGTCGAGATGCTGGTCTACTCGCGGCCCGGCCATATCGAGCTGCTCCCCGCGCTGCCCGCCGCCTGGGCGGCATCCGGCTCGGTGTCCGGCGTGGGCGTGCGCGGCGGCTTCGTCGCGGATCTCAGCTGGAAGAACGGCAAGGTCACCCGGGCGACGCTGAAGAGCGTGGGCGGCCGCCGCACGACCGTCGTCGCGGGCGGCGCCTCGCGGAAGATCAGCCTCAAGCCCGGTGAGTCCGTCACGCTGCGGAACCTCGGATGAGCGCTGCCTCGTACCGGCGCCGGGCGGCGGGCGTCGTCTCAGCGGTGATCCTGGCGGTCTGCGGACCCCTGACGGTCTCCTCGTCGGCGCAGACGCAGGCGCAAGCGCCGACGGGCACGGCGGGGACCCCGGCCGCCGCGCAGTCCAAGCACTCCGTGGTCACCTGGGGCGCGAGTGCCGACCGGCAGAGCGCCGGGCCCGCCGACCGCAGTTACCGGTTGATCGTGCGCACCAGCGTCGGCGGCACGAACATGCGTATCCGGCTGTCCAACGCCTTCGGTGACCACCCGGTGACCTTCGCGAACGCGTACGCGGGGCTGCGGAAGCAGGGTGCGGAGCTGGTCCACGGCTCCAACCGGAAGCTGTCCTTCGACGGGGCCGCGTCCGTCACCGTCCCGGCCGGTGAGACCGTGCTCAGCGATCCGCTGCCCGGAAAGCTGGCCGCTCAGAGCGATCTGGTCGTCAGCCTGTACGTGACAGGCGCCCAGGGACCGACGACCGGTCACGGGATGGCCATGCAGACCAATTACGCGACCGCGGGCGACCACGCCGCCGAGGAGGGCGCGGCCAACTGGACCGACCCGATGGGCTCCTGGTACTGGCTGGACGCCGTCGATGTGGAGACATCCACGGCGGTCAGCTCGGTGGTGGCCCTCGGCGACTCCATCACCGACGGATGGGCCTCGACCACGGACGGGAACCGCCGCTGGCCCGACTATCTCGCCCGACGGCTCCAGGCCGCGTCCGGCAGCACTGTGAAGGGAGTGGCGAACGAGGGCATTTCGGGCAACAAGGTGCTCGCGGACGGCGCCGGTGAGGCCGCGCTGAAGAGGCTCCAGCGTGATGTGCTCTCCCAGCCCGGGGTCAGCACGGTGTTCCTGTTCGAAGGCATCAACGACATCAAGGCCCACTCCGGCGTCACGGTGGAGGACATGATCGCCGGCTATCAGGAGATCATCGACCGGGCGCACACGGCGGGCAAGTGCGTCGTCGGCGCGACCGTCATGCCGTTCAAGGGCTGGTACGAGTACGACGACGCCTCCGAGGCCGTGCGCCAGGGCGTCAACGACTGGATCAGGAACAGCGGCGCGCTCGACGCCGTGACGGATTTCGACAAGATCACGCGCAGTCCGTACGACCAGCAGCGGATCCTGCCGTTCTTCGACGGCGGCGACCACCTGCATCCCAACGACAAGGGGATGCAGGCGATGGCCGACGCGGTCGACCTCAAGGCGCTCGGCTGCCGGGCGACGGGCGGGACACAGGCAGCGCGCGGCTGACCCTGCTCGCAGGGACGGTTTGGCCCCGCCGCATCCCGAGCGGCCGGGCCAAACCGTCCGGATCTCCGGGGTGTGATTCAGCTCCGGTGCGCGCGCAGGGCGGTGAGGGCCCGGTCGGCGTGCGCGCTCATGCGCAGTTCGCTGCGCACCACCTCCAGGACCGTGCGGTCCTCGGCGATGACGAAGGTGACGCGCTTGGTGGGCGCCAGGGAGAAGCCGCGCTTCACGCCGAACCGCTCACGGATCGTTCCGTCCTCGTCGGACAGCAGCGGGAAGCCGAGCGTGTGCTGTCCGGCGAACTCCTGCTGGCGGTCGACCGGATCACCGCTGATTCCCACCGGCCGCGCGCCGGCGGCGGCGAACTCCGCGGCCAGATCCCGGAAGTGGCATGCTTCCGCGGTGCAGCCGGCGGTCAGCGCGGCGGGATAGAAGAACAGCACCACCGGCCCGTCGGCGACCAGGTCCGACAGTTGCCGGGGCGTACCGGTCTCGTCCGGCAGGACGAAGTCCTCGACCTTGTCGCCGACATCCACACGACGCGTCATGACCGGCCCTCCGCGCCCTTGGCCACGCCACGCGCCCACAGCACGAGCGGCACCTGGAGGGGAAGCCGCGCGAGGGCCGCGGTCCTGAGGGGTGCGGGGCGGTGACGCCAGTCCACGGCCATCTGGACGTTGGCGGGGAACACGCCGACGAAGAAGGCGGCGGTGGCGAGCGCCGCGGCACGCCGCGTACGGGGCAGCGCCACCCCGGCCGCCAGCGCCAGTTCGGCGATGCCGCTCGCGTACGTCCAGGTCCGGGGCTTCCCCGGCAGAGCGCGCGGAATGGTCGCGTCGAACTGCCGTGGTGCGGCGAAGTGAGCGACGCCCGCGGTGGCCAACAGGCCGGCGAGTAGCAGGGATGAGCGTTCCGACCGGGACACGGTTCCTCCTCAGGGGGCCTGCCGCGCGATATTACTGGACGGTACGACGGCATGCCCGGAGGGCCTCCGGGACGACGCCCGGAAAGCGGGCCGATCCCGGCATCTCCCTGACGGGCGGCGGCCGCTTCTTCGCCTGTCCGGCGTCAGGGACGCGTCGGACCGGCCGGGCCGCGGACTTCCCGCCACCTGAGCCCCCGTCCGCGGGCGGGGAAGCGGTCACCCGTGCTCGGGACGCGTGGGTCGTCGAGCGGGTTCCGAGCCGTGTGCGCCTGCCGGGCCGGTCTGCACACGCGTGCCCGGCGGCCTGCTGTTCACCAGCGGGGCGGACGCCTTGCCGCCGTTCGTCCGCCGAGGGGACCGGAGGCGGCTCGGGTTCCGTCGTCGGGCGTCGCCCGCCGCGGCGCCGATTCCGGCGAGGGGCTGAGCCAGTCGCTGTCGGCCCAGACCGCCGTCGCCGGGATCCGGTCCCCGTAGCCCGGATCCCCTGCCAGCCGTGCCCGCACGCTCGCGTGGACATGCGCGTCCGGCGGGACCCTGCGGTGCCGGTAGCTGAGCAGGGCCCAGATCCGGCCCATCCGGTGCACCTCGCCCAGCGCGTGCTCGGGTCCGAGGGTCACCTCACGCGCGTACGCCCCGGTCTTCACGAGGAGGCCTGCCGCGAGGGCGCCGTCCACGACCCACTTGAGGGAGACGGTGGGCAGCCGCGGGTCGTCGTCGAAGGTGCCGCCTACATCGGAGTGGACACCGGCGAACCACACCTGCTCGACCGAGGCCGGCGCCGTCTGCTTCTTGGTGCCCGCCGTGACGAGGTACTCGCGGTAGGGCCGGCGCTTCTCGTCGATCGACACGGCGTGGCGGATCCTTCGGACGTTGGGGAGTTGACGGGTGTACGGCCACCGCAGGTTCCACCGCAGGACACCCGCGGCCTTCACGGAGTCCCAGATCCCGAGGTAGTGGACGGGGATGCCGATCCGCCCGTCGACCGCGTTGCTGAAGGCGCCCGCGAAGTGGTGGAGTTGGTCCCAGTCCTTCTGGGTCCAGTCCTTGTTCTTCGCGTAGACGGACACGGCGTACGGCACGAGGTTCTCCATGCCGGGCCGCATCAGACCGATCGTCTTGAGCATGCCCACAAGGGCGCGTGCCGTATAGGCGCCGCGGCTGAAACCGAAGATGTAGATGCGGTCGCCGGGCGCGTAATGGTTCATCAGGTACGTGTAGGCCTCGGCCAGGTTGGTCTTCATTCCGGAGCCGAAGGCGAGACCGAAGAGTCTCGAGAGACGGCGGCTGACGGGCGTCCACGCGCCCGCGGCGGAGAAGGTGCCGACACCGGGGTCGTAGAACGCGATCTGCCGTTCGGGGTCGGCGAGGTCCAGCATCTCGTACAGCCGGATGACGTTGGTATTTCCTTTCGCCTTCAATTGGTTACCCGTGCCGTCGAGGCAGACGACCAGATTGGTGCCGCCGGGGTTCTCGGCCATGTCGGGCCTCACGTTCGCTGATGAAGGACATCCACGGAACAAACCAGGACGCATCAGTTTTCACGGAATATAATAGGAGAAATTCTGCCTGCGGGCATGCTCCGGCAGAGTGGAGTGTCTCCGGAGGATCCATGGCCGGTTCTGTGATCCACCTCGATGAGAATGCCGGGCCTCCGGCCACCCACGGACTGGTCGTCGGTGTCGGCAAATACCCCCATCTCGAGGGCGGCGAGGCTCCGGTAGCGGATTCGGACGGCATGCGGCAGCTCAGCTCACCGCCTCTCTCCGCCCGTGCCTTCGCGAGGTGGCTGCTCGCCGAGTACCACGACCCGCAGCGGCCGCTCGGCAGCGTCTCGCTGCTGCTGAGCGAGGAACAGCCGGCCCCGTTCGTGAACCCCCGTACCGGGACCGCCCACGAGGTCGAGGTCGCCACCATCGACAACATCCTCGCCGCGGTCACACAGTGGTACGACCGGGGCGACAGCCACGTCGACAACCGGCTCGTCTTCTACTTCTGCGGACACGGCATCTCGCAGGGCGACGACATGGCGCTCCTCGCCGCCGACATCTTCGCCGACCCGCACAACCCCCTCAACGGCGCACTGGACTTCGCGGGCCTGATGAACGGACTCAAGCGCTGCAAGGCCTCCCAGCAGGTCTTCTTCCTCGACGCCTGCCGCTCCAACTCCGACGTGCTCATCGAGGCTTCGGGCACGCGCTTCGCCGGACGGACGCCGCTCGGGGCGGGGGCCCGACCGCTGGACCTTCCCCGACGGTTCCACATCCCTTACTACGCCACCCTGTCCGGCGACCAGTCGCACGCCCGGCCCGGGCAGGTGAGCCTGTTCACGGAGGCGCTGCTCAAGAGCCTCGCCGGTGCGGCGAGCGACGACCCCGAAGGCGACTGGCGGGTCAACACCGCCCATCTGCTGGAGGCGATCGACCACTTCATGCACCAGCCCTGCTTCGCCGGCATGGTCGCGGGCGTCCAGGTCCCCGCGGTGGGTGAACTGCCGGTGTTCGTCCTCCACCAGCTGGCCGGTCCGCCGGTCGTCCCGGTCTACGTGGGCTGCGACCCCGCACAGGACAACGCGGAGGCCGAGTTCGTGTGCCTCGAAGGCGGACGCGAGCGGCTGCGCCGGACACTGAACGACGTCGACGACACCGATCCGGAGAGCGAATGGGCCATTGAACTGAGCTTCGGCGACTACGACTTCGAGGCGAGGCTCGGCGAGCGGGACGTACGGACGAAGACCATCACCGTCCGCCCGGTGTTCCGCCGGGTGCACCTGGTGAAGTCATGAGTGGCTGCCTGAGCGTGACCGTCGCGCTGGCCCTCGACGAATCCGACCTCTCCGCCGGCGCCAAGGTCGTCGGCAACATCTACTCGACCGACGGCAACGGTGTCACCCATCGCAACGTCGTGTTCCCCTGCGGGATGTCGGCCGTGCCGGCGCGGTACGAGGTCGATCCCGGCCGGTACATCGTGTCGGCCACGCTGCCGTCAGGCACGGTGCTTTCCAGGGATGCCGAGGCCAGGGAGGGCGAGGACACCCCGGTGACGCTGCGCACGGCGCCTTCGCCCTACGCGTCACATTCCTGGCAGTACCTCATGGGCAACATCGAGGCCTACGAGACCTATCACGACAGTGCGACGATTCCTGTGCCCCGGTCCCGGGGGTCGCGCTCCGGGGTGTGGGAAGGGCTCGTCCAACCGGGGCACGCGGTGTTCGTCGGCGACCCGAAGCCCACGAGTTACCACTTCGACTCGATGCTCAAGCTGGCCGACGGGCCGGCCGAACGGCCGACCGTCTTCGAGATCGCCCAGTCCGCGCCCCGGTCCGTTCCCAGTCTCGCGCTGGGTGACGCGGCCGCACGCCTGTACCGGTTCGGCGCGCACGGACCGGTCGACGAGCACGGCACGCCCACACGGTGGGGCGGGCCCACGGGCCCTCGGCAGTTCCTGGTCGTCTCACTGGCCGGCAAGGAGTACGTCGTCACCCTGCCGGCGCCATGGGGCTCCGCGCAGATCGAGGTGCTGGTCAACGAGCGTCAGAGTCCCACCGGCAGCGCGGTCTCGGTGGCCGTGCGGGACCGCCGGGTGGGGCCCGCCCTGGGATACATGTCCCGAGGCGCCTTCGACGCGGCGGCGACCCTGGTCAGGGACGCGGAGGCATTGCTCTACGCCAAGATGGAGAACCCGCTCGCGGCGGTGGCGGGCGCGTACGTGCTGGTCGGCAGCGAGCTGACGGAACGTCCACAGCGCTGGGACCCGTGGCTCGACCATCTGCGGCACGAGTTCGACTGGATGGGCGACGGATCCCTGCTGTGGGCCATGCGCCAGCTGCGCCGGGCGCACACCGAGACGCAGTTGCGGGCGGCCCGCGACGGGCTCGTCGAGGCCTTCGACCGCGGTGTGCCGGTCTTCACCCTGGGCCTGAGCCGGCTCATCCACGGACTCTCCGAATTCCCCGACGACCCCGAGTGCGCTCGGCGGCTCGACCAGGCTCGCCGCCTGTCGTGGCGTGTCGACCTGCGCGAGCCCTTCGTGATCGTCGCCCTCCGAGGGAGACCGCAATGATCCGGTTCACGATGATGCCCGGCGAGGACGGCGACTGCCTGCTGCTGGAGTACGGCGACGGCACCTTCCTGCGCCGGATCCTCCTCGACGGCGGCCGCAGCGGCACGTATCCGCGCATCCGGCCCACACTCGCGGGCCTCGACGGTCTGGTCGACGTCCTCGTCGTCACCCATGTCGACCAGGACCACCTTCTGGGCGTGCTCGCCCTGCTGAACGACCCCGACAGATCGGTGGAGTTCGGGGACGTGTGGTTCAACGGGTTCGATCACCTCCTCGAGTTCGAGGGGTTCGGTGCTCAGGACGGCGAGAAGCTCACCAGCGCCCTTGTGGAGCAGAAGCTGCCGTGGAACGACGCGTTCGGCGGGCTGAGTGTCGAAGTCGGGCGGGAGCTCGTGTGGTTCGACGACGGATCCACGGTGGACGTGCTCTCGCCCGACCGCGGTCAACTGGAGAGCCTGGCGCCGGACTGGGTCAAGGAATGCGCGAAGCACGGCCTGATCCCGGGCCGCGATCCCGACGAGATCCCCCTGGTGCCCGGCTTCGAGCACTTCGGGGGAGTGAACGTGGAGGAGCTGGCCGCACGCCCGTTCCGGCCGGACACGTCGAAGACCAACCTCACGAGCATCGGCCTGCTCTTCGAGTTCGAGGGCAAGCGCATCATCCTGACCGGTGACGCCGACGACCGGCGGCTGGTGCGGTCGATACGGCCCAGGGCCGAGGCGGAGGGCGGACGCCTGCACGTCGACGTCCTCAAGGTGGCCCACCACGGCAGCGATCACAACCTCTCGAAGGACCTGCTTGATCTGATCGACTGCGACCGCTACCTGATATCGACCAGCGGCGCCCGGCACGACCACCCCAACGCCATCGCCGTCGCACGGATCCTCAAGCACGGCGGCGCGAAGAAGGAGATCGTGTTCAACTACCGTGATCGCGCGGCGATATGGGACGTCGACAGCCTCAAGGACCGCTTCGGCTACACGGTGACGGCACCGGCACCGGACGCTGAGGACGGGTTCGTGAGCTTCGAGCTGTGACGGGTCGGCGCCGCCCGGCACCTTCGTCACCGGGCGGTTCGAACGAAGGGCTCGACGGGGCGTGTGGATGCGGCCCGCGGGGCCGAAGGGGCTCCTTGCCGTCGTCTCGTGCCCGTACGGGACCGGCGCGCCGGGCACTGCGGGGAGCGCGGCCCGTTTCGGCGGGGCGGTCGACGGGTGACCGGCCGGGGCGGCGCCGGCCGGTGGGGTGGCGCCGCCCCGGGCCACCGCCCTGCGTCAGGGGAGCAGCTGTCGGCGGGCGGCCTCGAGGAGGTCGTCGGAGAGCGGGTCGTCCTTGACGGCCCGGGCGAGGACGAGGGCGCCGACCAGGGTGCTCAGACGGGCGAGGCCGTCGTCGTCGGCGCCGGCGAGCCGAGCGGCGAAACGGCGCACTCCCTCGACATAGGTCTCGTGCGCGGCGCTTTCCTCCGGGCCGCGGGCCATGTCGGCGGCGAGGGCGGCCGTGGGGCAGCCGTCGGCCATGTCGTCGCGGTGCTCGGGGGAGAGGTAGTGGTCGATGAAGGCTGTGCGAGCTGCGGCGGAGTCGCCCTCATGGGCCTGGAGCCCGTCGCCGAGCTGTTCTTCCACGGTGCCGAAGGCATGCGCGGTGGCCTCGTCGATCAGGGCCTCCTTGGAGGCGAACTGCTTGTAGAAGCCGCCGTGGGTCAGCCCGGCGGCCTTCATCAGGTCGGCGACACTGACACCGTCGGTGCCCTGTTGACGCATCAGGCGAGAGGCGGTGGCAACGACACGCTGCCGGTTCTCGCGTGCCTGTTCCTTCGATACGCGGCCCATGGGCCACCTCCCCACGATTGGATGTTCGCTGACATCTATCGTACGGCTCCCTCTTCCCTTTTTAGATTATGGGCGTAATCTATAACCGTTGAAGGTCAACGAGGGGCCTCCGGGGCCACCCGAAGGGTCGTCCCCTCGGCCCCGCACCTCCCGCGAAGGGGAAAGAATCATGGATCTCAAGCACGCCGTCGCAGTGGTCACCGGAGCCAACCGGGGGCTGGGACGCCATATCGCGGAGCAGCTCCTCGAGCGCGGCGCCACGGTGTACGCGGCGGCCCGCCGACCGGAGACGGTCGACCTGCCCGGCGCGATCCCGCTGCGTCTGGACATCACCGACCCGGAGTCGGTCCGGGAGGCGGCCCGTACGGCATCCGATGCGACGCTCCTGGTGAACAACGCCGGTATCTCGACGCACACGCAGCTGGTTTCCGGCGATCTGGAGTCCGTGCGCCTGGAACTGGAGACGCACTTCTTCGGAACCCTTCAGACGACCCGGGCCTTCGCCCCGGTCATCGAGGCCAACGGCGGCGGGGCGATCCTCAATGTGCTCTCGGTCCTGTCGTGGGTGCACCCGGCGGGCTACGGCGCCTACAGCGCGGGCAAGGCGGCGGCCTGGTCGCTGACCGACTCGGTACGCGAGGAACTGGCGCCGCGCGGCATCACCGTCAGCGCTCTGCACGTCGGGTACATGGACACCGACATGGCCGAGTACGTGGCCCCGGAGCAGAAGACGGCCCCCGCGCTCGTCGCCGCCCAGGCTCTGGAGGGGATCGAGAAGGGCCTGCCGGAAATCCTGGCCGACGATCTGTCGCGTCAGGTCAAGCAGCAGCTGAGCGCGGTGGCCGGCTGACCGTGAGGCCCTGGCTCGGCTGAGGAACGGCGCGGTGGCGGCCACGAACCGGTCTCCGGGCAGGCAGACCAGGGGAGGGCCGTCTCCGGACACGTGGTGGGCAAGCCCGGTTCCGTCGTGCACGGAGCGGGCCGGCCTGGTCGACAACCGGTCCGAGGCATCCACGCGGAGCAACCGGATCTCCCGGACCGGCGGCTCTTCGCGCAGACGTGTCCTCGTCCGCGAAGGCGCGGAGTGGGTCGTCATGCGTGGGACGGCTCACCGGGGGATCTCCTCCACGTCGGAGAACCCCTCCGTCCGGCGCCAGCGCAGCCTCGTGACCGACTCGACGGAGCCATTGGTGAAACTCAGCTCGCCCGTCTCTTCCGAGGCCTTCACGGCATCCCAACCGTCGAAGTCGGGGGTGACATCGGTGTCCCACTCCGAGAGGTTTCCGGTACCGACCGCGGCGAGGGACTCCGTCGGTGGTTCACCGTCGGCGCAGTACACCCCCCAGTTCGCGATGGCCGCGACCGTGGTCCCGAACGCCTTGAGCCGCAGGCTCTGGCAGGGATCGGACGTGGTCCGGTGCAGCAGATGCGGTGTGCTCCAGGCCGCGCTGCCGGTGCCCCGGTGCTGCTCCACGAGGCCGCGTCCGGTGGCGTAGTACATGCCTACGCGGCGGCCGTCGGGCAGCGAGATCTCCGCGTCGAAGCGGGCATGTGAAGGTGCGGTGCGGGCGGTGCCGGGCCGCTTCGTGGCGGTCCCTGCCCCGCCGCAGGCCGCCGTTGCCCCCAGCAGCGCCGCTGCGCACGTCAGGATCAGCACTTGGTGACCGCGTACCCGCATGTCCGTCCCCCGGTTGGTCGATCAGGTCCAGAGCAGTGTAGAGAGCCCCTCGTCCGTACCACCCCGAGCCGACGCCCTCCAGCCGGCCGGAGGTCCGCTCGGGCTCGGCGAGGCCGCCGGGCGACAGCGGCGACAACCACCCCTGCCGGGCGGCCGGTCCGCGCCCGCGCCCGCCGGTCGACCGTCGGCCCGTCACCGGACCGCCGCGCCGGCGGATCCCCCACAGCTCAGTCCCTTCCGCCCGGGCCGCCCGGGTGTCCGACTCGCCTCCGCCGTCCTCGGTCGTGGCCGTCCCGGCGGGGGAGGGCTGCGGGGTCGGACCGCCGTCCGTGAGACACCTCTTGACTGCGGCGGAAGGCGGACCGACACTCCAGAGGGGATTTCCTAGTGAATAGGTAGGGAAGCATGAGGCGCCTGGAGCCGGTCATCGACAGTGTGAACCGCACACGTCGGCCGACGCTCCACCTGACCTCCCGCCGTCACATCGATCTGCTGCGTGTCTGCAGCGCGACCGGCCGACTGCGCTGAACCGGCGGTGCCGGTCCGGCGCCCGTGTCCCGGCCGTCCGTACCGGGACCTCAGTTCCGCACCGGGCACCGCCGTTCGCGCCGAGCCGACGACTCCGCTCCCGCCCTTCGCCCTCCGCACCTGTGCGTGCCAGACCCCGGGGAGAGACATGTCCGTCAACGCCTTGACCGCAGTTCCGTCCGCACGATCCATACCGGCCACGTCGGCCTTTCGGGGGAGGATCGGCTGCGACGCGCGCAGCGGCCACTATCCCGTGCCGGGCCGGTATCGCCTCCACCTGTCGCCGTCGTGTCCGCACTGTCTGAAGATCGCCGTCGCCCACAGCCTGCTCGGACTCGAGGACGCCTGCCCGGTGACGCTGCTGCCCGCGGTGCCCGACGGACCCGGCGGAGAGCACTCCGCGCTACGCCCGCTGTACGAGGCGAGTGCGCACCGGTATGCCGGAGCCGCCGTGGCGCCGGTGCTCAGCGACGACTGGTCGGGCCGGATCGTGAGCACGCACGCGCCGGACATCATGCGCGACCTGGCCCGGCGTTTCGGCGGGGAGCGGCCTCCGCTGTACCCGAAGGGCATGGAGGCGGAGATCGAGGCCGTCGGACATCTGTGTGAGCAGGGCATCAACGCGACGGCCCAGCGGGCCGGACGCGCGGATGCCGACGACGCGGAGCGGGACAGCGCGCTGGGCTCCCTGCTGCGCACGCTGCGTTCGCTGGAAGGGCGGCTGGCCCGCCAGGACTACCTCCTGGGCGACCGGTTGACCGCGGCCGACATCGAGTTGTGGGTGAGCCTGGTGCAGCTCGACACCGTGCACCGCTGGCACCTGGACGCCTCCGCTGTGCACCGCGTCGCCGATCACCCGGCGCTCTGGGCCTACGCGCGGCGGCTGGCCGGCGACCCCGCCTTCGGAGCCCACCTCGATCTCGACGGCATCGCCCGCCGGCATCACGCACATTGCCGTGGGCTGGAGGCCGCGGGCGCCGCGGTACAGATCGTGGAGTGGGCCGCACACGCGCCGGACAGGACCGCCTCGCGGCAGGGGTGAGCGCAGCGGGCGCCGGCTCTCGCCGCGCGCGCGGGTCGGCTGCGGCTCCGCCCAGTCGGCAGGGTCGTAGTCGATGCCCTCGCCGGAGCCGGTGACGCGGCCGGAGTTCGAGCCCTCCGGTGAGGGGCCGTGAGGCGCCCTCACCGGACCGACACCGGGGCGTGTGCAAAGGCCCGTCCGCTAGAGGAAACGGCGTACGGGAGCGACGATCGCCTCTTTGAGGCGCTGCACAGGGGAGCGGTGCTTCCAGCGTGCCGCGACGATGGCCTCGGCCCGCTCCCGGTCCTCCTCGAAGTCCCGGTCCAGGGCCGCCGTGAAGGTCTCGTCCAGCACGGCGAGCATGATCTCCTCGTCGTGCTCCATCGAGCGGCGGTTGAAGTTGCTGGAGCCGATCAGGGCGGCGACCCCGTCCACGGTCATGATCTTGGTGTGGAGCATCGTCGGCTGGTACTGGCGGATCTCCACCCCGGCATCCAGAAGCGTGCCGTAGTAGTGCTGACCGGCGAGCCGGCACGCCCGCTGGTCCGTATACGGGCCGGGCAGCAGGATCTGCACCTGTACGCCACGGCGGGCGGTCGCGCACAGCAGGTCGACGAAGTAGCTGTCCGGCGCGAAATAGGCGGTGGACAGGCGGAAGCGCTCCTCGGCCGAGGCGAGCATGACCCGGACGAGGGTCTGCATGTCCTGCCAGCCGAAGCTGGCCGAGCCCCGGACCACCTGGACGGTTGCCCGACCGGACTGCTCGTGCTCGGTGAAGCGGTCCCGCTCGTCGAACAGCTCGTCGTGGCACTCCGCCCAGTTCTGGGCGAAGGCGGCGGCGATGCCGTCGACGGCCGGACCGCGGACCTGCACATGGGTGTCGCGCCATTCGGAGGGATTGCGGGCGTCGCCGCCCCACTCCTCGGCGATGCCGACGCCGCCGGTGAAAGCGGTGTGCTCGTCCACGACGAGCACCTTGCGATGGCAGCGGTGGTTCTGCTTGAGGGGGGACAGCCACAGCGGTTTGCGGAACCAGGCGACCTCTACGCCGGCGGAGTTCATGGACTCGAGGAGGCCCTCCTCGATCTGCTTGGCACCGAAGCCGTCCAGGAGCAGCCGCACGCGAACTCCCGCGCGGGCACGCTCCGCCAGTGCGGCCGCGAAGTCCCGCGCTATCTGCCCGCGCCAGTACACGAACGTCATCATGTCGACGGTGTGCTCGGCCGTACGGATGGCTCGGAGCATGGCGGGGAAGATCTCGTCACCGTTGCGCAGGGGTACGAGCTCGTTGCCCTCGGTCGCGGCGATACCGATGAGTCTCTCCAGACGTCTTCGCAGACGCTGCTTGCGTGCCTCGGTGCCCGCCTGGTCCGTCGCCGCGGCGCGCCGGGGTTCAGCTGCAACCGACTCGAGCATGCGTTTTCTCCTGTTTCCGTGCGGCAGGCGCCGCCGACCGGTGGTGGAGGGGCGGCCCCTCTCCTTCGTCCCACATGTGATCGGTGCCGCCGACCCATCGGGGGGCGGAAGCGTCGGCGGCACCCCGTCTCATGCCCCGGATCCGGCGGAGCACTCCGACGAACCGCGCGAGCGCAAACCTGGCTCCCGGCCCGCTGTGTCTGACGCACCGTGGGAATACGTCGGCATTTCCCGGGCATTCGGACGGTCCGGAAAGAAGGCGTCGCAACGTGCACCACACCGAAGAGCGGGAGAATGTGATGACGAGTTACGGCAGTCCCTCCACGGCCTCCTCCGGATCGCGCACCAACGGTCTTGCGATCGCGAGTCTCATCTGCGGGATCGTCGGGGTTTTCTTCCTCAGCGTGATCCTCGGCCCGATAGCCATCGTGCTGGGCGTGGTCGCCCTGCGGCAGGCGGGGGGCAAGGGCGGTGGCGGCATGGCGAAGGCCGGAGTCGTGCTGGGCATCGTGGACCTGATCCTGTTCGCGGTTTTCATGGCCGTGGCCGCGTCCAACGGTGGTTTCGCCTGGTACGTCGGAGGCTGATCGCCCGGCGTTTCGTGCTGCGCCGTGGTGCGCACCGGAGGAATCCGGTGCGCACCATTTCCGTGTGATTCGGCAAGCGATCTCTTCCGCCCCCTCATAAATTGCCCCATTGCTCCGTTGCACCATTGCCCCATCGCTGCTTGTCGGTCGACCTCCGCGTTTCTCATGTCGGACAATGGAGCAATGGAAAGGTACGCATCCGCGGTCTCCGGGGTGCGCGAACGGCTGGGCGCGATGCTTTTCAGCCGTGTCGCCGGCCCCGAGGGGCCCGCGAACCGCGACCGCATCCATCACGCTCCCGGGCCTCGCTGGTTCGGGCCGGACCGGCCCATCCGGACCGTCCACGGCGACGCCTCGATGTACATCGGAGGACTGCGCGCCCTCCTGCTGCAGTCTCTGCATCCCTTGGCGATGGCCGCGGTGGCCGCCCACTCCGGATACCAGGGCGATCCCTGGGGCAGACTCCAGCGCACCAGCACGTTCCTCGCCGTCACCACCTTCGGAACCGCCGACGACGCCCAGGCGGCCGTCGACCGCGTCCGTGCCGTTCACGAGGCGGTACGCGGCACCACGGACAGGGGCGAGCCGTACCACGCGGCCGATCCGCATCTGCTCGGCTGGGTGCACGTCGCCGAGGTCGACAGCTTTCTCCGCGCCCACCAGCGATACGGGGAGCAACCGCTGGACGACGCCGGCTGCGACGGGTACGTCGACGACACCGCGCACATCGCAGCCGCCCTCGGTGTGCTGAATCCACCGAGGAACCGTGCGGAACTGGTCGAGCGGCTGCACGCGTACCGTCCCGAGCTGCGGGCCACGGCGGAGGCCGCAGCGGCGGCCCGTTTCCTCCTCCTCCATCCGCCACTGCCCCTGGCCGTCCGGCCGCCGTACGCCGTCCTGGCGGCGAACGCGGTCGCCGATCTGCCGCCATGGGCGCGCGGCCCGCTCGGCCTTCCGCGGGTCCCGGTACTCGAGCCCACCGCTGTCCGACTGGCCGGCCACGCACTGACGAGGACCATCCGGTGGGTGATGACCGCACCCTCCGCGCCCAGGCCGACCTGAGAGCCGGCCTCTCCCACGCGCCGCGGCGGATGGCCAGTTCGTTTCGTGCCGTGGCCCTTTCCGGGGCGGTCCTGGCAGGCTGGGCCGGTGACTTACGACGTCGGCGCGCTTCGCGCGCAATTCCCCGCGCTGCGGGCCGGTACCGCGCACTTCGACGGCCCGGGCGGCACCCAGATACCCGAGCCGGTCATCGCGGCCATCGCGGATGCCATGAGCAACCCGTTGTCGATCCGGGGCGCGGAGGTGCTCGGCGAGACCAATGCGGAGACGATCGTCCAGGAGTTCCGGCAGGCGATGGCCGACCTGCTGGGCGCGGCCGCCCCGGGCATCGTCCTCGGCCGCAGCGCCACGCAGTTGACGTACGACTTCTCCCGCGTACTCGCCAGGACCTGGGCACCCGGTGACGAGATCGTGGTCAGCCGGCTGGACCACGACGCCAACATCCGCCCATGGCTCCAGGCGGCCGAACAGGCCGGTGTCCATGTCCGGTGGGCCGACTTCGACCCGGCCACGGGCGAGCTGCCCGCCGCGGCCGTGGGCGAGGTGCTGTCGGACCGCACCCGGCTGGTCGCGGTGACCGCCGCCTCCAACCTGATCGGTACGTGCCCCGCCGTCGCGGAGATCGCCGACCTGGTCCACCGGTCCGGTGCCCTGCTCTACGTCGACGGAGTGCACTACGCCGCGCACAACTTCGTCGATGTCACGCAGCTGGGGGCGGACTTCTTCGTGTGCTCGCCGTACAAGTTCTTCGGACCCCATCACGGGGTCCTCGCGGCCTCTCCCGAACTGCTGGAGACGCTCCGCCCCGACAAACTGCTCCCCTCCACCGACGCCGTCCCGGAGCGCTTCGAACTCGGCACCCTGCCCTACGAGTTCCTCGCCGGCACCCGGGCCGCGGTCGACTTCCTGGCCGGCCTTGCCACCGGCGCCGCCGTCACCGGAGACAGACGTGATCGCCTGCGGTCCGCGTACGCCGCCGTGGAACGGCACGAGACCGCGTTGCGGGAGCGCATCGAGAAGGAACTGTCCCTGCTGGACGGTGTGACGATCCACTCCCGGGCAGCCGAGCGCACCCCCACGCTGCTGCTCACGTTCGCCGACCGCAGCGCGACGCGGGCCTACCACTTCCTGGCACGGCTGGGCGTCCATGCGCCCGCCGGATCCTTCTACGCCCTGGAGGCGTCCCGGCATCTCGGTCTCGGGGACAGCGGCGGTCTGCGGGTGGGCCTGTCGCCCTACAACGACGCGAGTGACGCGGAGCGGCTCCTGGAGGGGCTCACCGCGTTCCTGGCCTCGTGAAGCGGTGAGGGGCGGTGCAGGCACCGCCCCTCACGCCCTGATCAGGTCATCCCGGGCGTCCGGACCCCTCGCCCGGCCACCGGCAAGAAGGAGTCAGCCATGACCACCGCCGCCGGAACCCCTCGGCACCGTACCGTCGTCGCGAACATCGGCCTGTCGGGACAACGCGCGCCTCGCCACCGCCGACCCCGCCGACACCGTCAAGGAACTGCGTCAGTGGGACGGTGGTGACATCGTCGGCCTCGCGAGCACCAGCGTCATCCGGCAACTCCTCGACGCGGGGGAACCGGACAGAGGGCGCTGGAAGGCCCGTACGACGGTCGTCACCGCGCGGCCGCTCATGGCCCGGGATCCGGTTTCACGGCCGAGGTGATACCGGCGCGGGCGGCCTCCAGCTGGGCGGCGAACGCGATGCCGAGGAACAGCGCGACACCGGTCAGATTGGCCCACAGCAGCAGCGCGACGAACGCGGTGAGCGGCCCGTAGAGGGCGCCGAAGGAACCGCTCTTGGCGACGTAGAGCGCCAGCAGCCAGGTGGCGCCGACCCACAGCACCAGATGAACCGCTGAGCCGAAGGCAAGCCAGGTGTAGCCCGGCTGCACCCGGCGCGGCGACCACCGCAGGATCACGGCGGAAGCGATCCAGGCGAGCGCCGCTCCGAGCGGGACTTCGAGCGGTCCCCACCAGTCGAGCCGGCCGTGGGACCAGCCGAACGCCTCCACGACCGATTCACCGACGGCCCGGCCGGCGACGAGGACCAGGAATCCGAGGACCATGGGCACGCCCGCGGCGAGGGCGAGCAGCACCGAGCGGCCGTACTTGTGGAGGGCGGGCCGGTCTTGCTCGACGCCGTAGATGCGGTTGGCACCTCGCTCGACCTGGCCCATCGCCGAGGCCAGATTCAGCACGGCGAAAGCCAGGCCGACCCACAGTGCGACGGTGCTCCAGAGGCTGGCGTGGGCGGTGCGACGCGTCCCGGCCAGGGCGTCCTTGACCACGTCGGCGCTGGCACCCGGCACGATCCGGGCGAGAGTGAGTTCGACGATCTGCCCGACGCTCTCCGTGTGCACCGTGGTGGCGACGCCGACCAGCGCGATCGTGAACGGCACCATGCCCAGCACCACTTGGAACCCGAGGGCGCGCGCATGGGAGAAGCCGTCGGCGTAACGGAACCGGGCGAACGAGTCGACGAGCAGTCGCAGGCCGCCGTAGCGACGCAACGCGGTCAGCGCCTCGTCGCCGGAGAGCTCCTCCCCGATCATGTCCCGGGTCTGCGGGACGTGCACGGCGGTTCCCATGGCGCCGGTGCCTCCTCAAGGTCATGCCTGCAACCGCAGGCCGTGCGTGCAACAGCGGGGCGTGCGGGTGACAGCAGCTCGCGGTCGCCCACGAGGAACAGTCCCCGTATGCCGGATACGAACCCCGCCCTACCTTCTTTCCGCCCGTGCCGGATTCAGCCCTGCCGCGCGCAAGGGCCCTCCAGGGGCCCGTCGCCGGCCCAGGGGTCGCCGACGGCGACCTCCTCTCCCCACGGCTGCGGGCCCGTGCCGTCGCTCCATGCCAGCAGGGCCTGCCGGTCGAAGCAGAGGATCCCGCACTGGTCGGCGTACTCGGTGGCCGGAGTGGTGAAGTCGCTGGTGGTGATCACGACGGCCACCTGGGCCTGGTGCACGGTGAAGCAGGTGCCGCCGAATCGCTGAAGGTCCTGAGAGCCGACCTTGTTGGTGTCGCAGTAGCGCTTGCACTGGATGACGACGCGTCGCCCGTCCGGGGCCGTGGCCACCACGTCGGCGCCGAGGTCTCCGGCCCCGCCGACGACTTCGACGTCGGAGCAGCCGTCCCGCTCACACAGCGCCGCTACGGCCTGCTCGAACTCGTCGGCGTCCAGGGCGTCGTAATCGAACGCGTCGTCATCGAACTCTTCGTGGTCGATCGCTTCGTGGTCGATCGTTTCGAGCTCGACGGTCCCTTCGGCCTCGCCGGGCAGAATGACCACGGTGGTGTCCCGCGAGGTGGGCACGGGCGTCGCGAGTCGGTCCGGGACCGGAGCGGGAGCGGGAGCGACGGGCTGTGCCGTTTCCAGCGCGTCCAGCGCCGTATGCGTTGCGTCGTCGAGTGCGGCGGCGACCCGGCGTGCCGCCCTGGCCGCGGAGAACCGCCGGCGGCCTTGTCGGCAGACGACCGCTGCCGGTACCCCGATGAGGCACAGGATCATGACCAGTCCCGGGCGCTGTTCGACCACACGGGCCGCGGCTCGGACGGCGAAACCCGCGACGCTCAGGACAACGGCGAGCAGGCCGAAGAACAGGGCCGTCGACCGGAGGTCGAAGGCGCGCCTGCGGCGCATCGGTGGCATTCGGCGCACAGGTGTGGCCATGGGTGGTGATCCCCCCTCATGGAATCGGCACGATGATCACTGCTGCCATCTGCCCAAGATCGTCAACTTCAACGGTGCGGTGATCCACGGCCTCGCGAGGAATCGCGCGCTTTCGACGGCTGTGCCGCGCTGGCGCCATAGGCCCTGGAGGAGTGGATTCGCATATTCCGGGGCCCTCTGCCCGGTCCGGGGCGTCCGCCCGCTATCTGAGTCGAACGCTTGGCCGTACACTTACAACTTGCAGACATGAGCGCGTTGTTGACCGGGGGGAGCCGCCATGTCCGGAGACCAGCATGCCGCCACGAACGGTTTCGTCGCACCACCCATGCCGTCCGCCCCGCCGCCCGCCCCGCCGGACCGCCCGCGTGCCGCCGCCGTGGCGCTGCTCAACCTCAGTGGCCTCGGCATCGGTTACGCGCTCATCCGCCGCTGGGTCCCGATGGCCGCGTGCTGGATCGCGACCGGGGTCCTGCTGTTGCTGGCGCTGCCTGCCGACCCGGACGGTGTCGGAGGCGGCCTGCTCACCGTGTACGTCGTCGTTCTCCTGCTGGCCGCGGTGCACGGCGCGTTCGTCGGCCTGCGTACCCGGTTGGTCTGGCCCCCGCGGTCTCCTGTTGCCGTCCTTCTCGGCCTGGCCCTCCTCGCCGTACCGGTCGGCGGCTCCGTCCTCTATCGGTCGGCGCGGGAGGAGGCCACCCAGCAGATGCTCCTCGACCGGCTCGAGCGCGCCGACGGCCTCGTCCGGAGCGGTGGACAGAAGTCGTTCGGCACCGCCCAGTCCGACTACCGCGAAGCGCTGCGCGTCTACGGCGGGCTCAGAGCCGACCACCCGGACTCCCGCGCGGCCCGCAAGGTGCCGGGCCGGCTCACGTCGTTCTACGAGACGGTCGGTGCCGCCTATGCGCGGAAGGACTACTGCGCCGCGATAGCGCCGCTCACGTATCTGCGCACGGTTCCGCGGACCCTGGACAAGAAGGATCTCGGCTCCTTGGCGGCCTGGCCCGACGACCGTCTGGCCGCCTCCCTCTACGAGTGCGGGACGGACGGCCTCGCCGGGGCCGACGTGACCTGGGAAGGGCACTTCAGCACTCTCCTGACCACCTTCCCCGACTCGCCGCAGGCCAAGAAGATCGAGCCGGAGGTCCGCGCGGCCGTCGACAAGGAGGCCGGGAACCTGCGCGGCAGCGAGCCGTGCGCGGCCGTCGAGCGGCTGCAGGGTCTCAGCTCCCAGGTGGCCCGCCTGCCGGGGGACAAGGCCGGCGTGGCCGATGCCCTCGCGCGGGACGCCGGCCGGGCCGGCAAGAGCGCGGACGCGGGGGCGTACGCCTGCGGTGTGGACCAGTACAAGGACGGGGAATTCGACGCGGCGCGCACGACGCTGAGCGAGTTCGCCGACAGCAATAAACACGACAAGAACCGGGCACGTGCCCGAAAGATCGCCATCGCCGCGGAGGTCGCGCTCAAGGTGCCCGCAGCGGGCAAGCGCCTGCCCACGACGGCGTCCGGCGGAAGCATCTCGGTGACCGTCAAGAACGACAGTCCCGACGACATCACGGTCCTGTACACGGGCCCCGTGACCGGAAGCTTCACCCTCAAGGGCTGCGGCGGCTGCACGGCGTACTCGACCGCCAGCACCCTCCTGCTGGGCTTCAACCCCTGCAACGACAGCGGCAAGCACTACCCGCAGCGGACGATCACTCTGCCGGTCGGCACCACGTACTTCCTGCACAAGCCGATGGGCGACTCCAGCGCGACTCCCGCGTCCGACACGGCCAAGCTTCGGTCCGGTTACCTCTACACGGAGTGCGCCTACACGACGAAGGGGTTCGGCCTGGGATCTTGACCGCAGGCGCCGGCCCGGCATGGCCCGCCCGGCGCCGGGTACGGTGAACGGTCCGACCGCGGGCGTTCCCGCTCGTGACCGCAGGGGGCCCGTGCCGTACGGCCGTACGCCGGTGCCCTTCCCCTCCGAAAGGACGCCATGACCCAGAACCGCAACGTTGACGGTGTGCCCGAGGGTCGGGGCATGACACCCGCAGAGTTCCGGGTCGTGCGGGAGTTCCTGGGCCTGACCGGCGGCTGGCTGGCCGAGCACGTGGGGGTTTCACCGAACACCGTGGAGCGGTGGGAGCAGGGCGAGGAGCGGATTCCCGCGGCCGTCCGAGGGGCCCTCGGAGACCTCGGGCGACTCACCGGGGAGTTCGTCGCCGAGGTGGTGAACAGCCTGGTGGACCTCCCCGAGCCCGGGATCGTCACCTACCGGGACGACGCCGAATACCATGCCGCCCACCCGGAATCCGGTTATCCGGCCGCCTGGCACCGCGCGGTGGTCGCGCGTGTGGCCCAGGAGATTCCCGGCCTCTCCATCGCCTACGCGAGCGACGTCGTCTCCGAGGACGTGAAGGTGTCCGCGGAGTAGCGGAGCCGCTCGGCTGACCGGGGCTGACGCTCTGCCTCAGCGCATGTGCTGGGGCGGTCCCGGCGCATGCGCTGAGGCGTCGTCGCCTCCGGCGGGGCGTCAACGGCCCGTGGTGTCCCCGTCCCGCCCGTACCCGGTCGAAGTCCGCCCGTCGTCGGAGGAGCCATGACCGGACCCGCCAAGAACCTGCCTCAGCTGTTCCTCGAGGCGAAACGCTGGTTCGACGACGCGCTGCTGGCCAGCATGCGGGCGGCGGGCGAGCAGCCGGTCAGCATCGCCCAGGGCGCCGTCTTCGCCGTACTGGACGACGAGGGGACCTCCATCTCCGAGCTCGCCCGCCGGATCGGCATCACCCGCCAGACCGCCCACCAGGCCGTGCACGGGCTGATCGGCATGGGGCTGCTGGAACAGGTGTCGGATCCCGCCTCCGCCCGCAGCAGCCTGGTCCGCACCACCGCGGAAGGGACCCGAGTCCACCAGCGCGCCCAGACCGCGCTCGCGCTCATCGAGCAGGTCCTGGCCGACCGGATCGGCGCCGACGCGGCCACCGCCCTGCGGCGGGCCCTGAGCGAGCCCTGGGGGCAGCCCCCCTCGGTCGAGGCGCCCTGAGTCTTTGCGGGCAGGAACCGCCCCGGACCGCGAGCCCGCGCGGGGCCGGGGGGCCCAGCCGGGCGGTGCCCCTGAAACCGCGTCCGTGCGATGTAATGTGGCGGTGCGGCCCGCATCCGAAAGCCTGTACGGCAGTGGGAAGGTCATCCCCATGAGTGGTCCACCGCCTTCCGGCCCGTCCTCAGCGGACGGCACGTCCGACGAAGCCTGGCCGGAGCTCGCCGACCGGCTGGCCGTCATGGCGCGGGATCTGCTCGCGCAGGAGTCCCTCCAGGCCACCGTCGACCGCATCGCCTTCCACGCGGTCGGTCTGATCGAGGGATGCGACGTCTCCGGCATTCTCACCCTGAGCCGCAAGAACGTGCAGACACTCACCGCCACCGACGACGTCGTACGCAGGTCCGACGCGATCCAGGGCGAGCTGGGCGAGGGCCCGTGTTTCAACGCCGTCACCGACGAGGAACCCGTTCAGCGCATCCCCGACCTGCGCACCGCCGGGGACCGCTGGCCCCGCTACGCGCCGCAGGCCGCGGAGCTGGGCATCCGCAGTGCCATGGGATTCCGGCTGTTCACCCGCCACCACACGCTGGGCGCCCTGAACCTGTACTCGTTCCGGCCGAACGCCTTCTCCGAGCGTGACGAGCACCTGGGCTGGCTGCTTGCCTCTCATGCCGCCGTCGCCTTCGCCTACGCCCGCACGGAGGAGCAACTACAGACCGCCCTGCGCTCGCGCGACGAGATCGGCCAGGCGATCGGGATCGTCATGGAACGCTTCCACCTGGGCCAGGACGAGGCCTTCGAGCTGCTGAAGAAGACATCGCAGGACCTGAACATCAAACTGCGGGACGTCGCCACCAAGATCACCCCGTCGGACGGAACTCCGGGCTGACACCGCCGTCCATGGGCGGATCGCTGTGACCCGGCCCGTGCGCGCCCGCCGCCGTCGTGCTGCGGTCGCGAGGCGCCGCACGGGTCGCGGATCGCCGCGCCGTTCACCCGTTCGCCGACCGACGGGCAGACACGCGTACACCCCCCGCCGGGGGTTGGCGGCGCGCGGGCGGGGCAGGTGTTGCTCCGCCGCCGGTGTTGTGACGTAATCGGAGAACCCGTAGAGCGGATCTTGGCAATGCCGGTGCCGCGCCGGAAGGAGCGGCTGGAATGCACGGGTACTCGACCGGAAGCGGTGACGAGATCACCGCGGCCCCCGGAGGACTGCTGGACCTGTTGCAGGTCGCCGCCGTGGTTCTGAACGGCGACGGCCGCATCGTGCTGTGGAGCCCCGAGGCTCAGCAGCTGCTCGGGTACGCCGCGGAAGAGGCGCTGGGGCGCTACGCCGACGACCTCCTGGTGTCACCGGACAGCCAGCAGCGGGCCCGGGAGCTGTTCGCGCAGGTGCGCTCGGGATCCAGCTGGGCCGGAGTCTTCCCGCTCCTGCACAGCGACGGCACGGAACGCCGGGTGGAGTTCCGCACCATGCGGCTGCACGACATCCACGGACAGATGCACCTGCTGGGGCTGGCGGCGAACGCGACGACCGTCCGGGGCGTGGAACGGGATCTCGCCCTGTCGCACAGCCTGGTGAACCAGACGCCGGTGGGCATCGCGGTCTTCGACACCGAGCTGCGCTGGGTGGGCGTCAATCCGGCCCTGGAGCGGATCAACGGTCTGCCGGAGGAGGCGGTACTGGGACGCCGTGTCGGAGAAGTGCTGCCGAATCTGGACGTCGAGGTCATCGAGTCCCGCATGCGGCACGTCCTGGTCAGCGGCAAATCCCTGCTCGACCAGCAGACCGTCGGCCGTACGCCAGCCGACACGCAGGACCGGGCCTACTCGGAGTCGTACCACCGCATCGAGGACTCCGACGGCCGCGTGCTCGGTCTGGCGATGGCCGTTCTGGACATCACCGAGCGACAGCAGGCGGCAGCCGAAGCCGCCCAGGCGCGCGAGCACCTCGCCGTGATCGCGGACGCGGGCGTACGCATCGGCACCACACTGGATCTGTCGCAGACCGCTCGGGAACTCGCCGATGTGGCGGTACCGCAGCTGGCCGACCTGGCCGCCGTAGACGTGCTCGAAGCGGTGGTCGCCCACGGAGTCACCGCCGCCGTCACGGGGGAAGCGCACGCGGAGTTCAGGGCGCTGGCCGTCGCGGCCGGTTACCTCACCGACGCGATCCACGCGGCGGACCCGGTGGGGGAGCTGGCCTCCTACAGCTCGTCCCGCATCATCACCCAGTGCGTCCGTGAAGCCAGGCCCATCCTGGTGGAACATGTCGACCCGGGGATGATGCGGCGCATCGCCAGGGACTCCCACGCCGCCCAGGCGCTGCGCGTCGCCGGGGTCCACTCCTACCTCGCCGTTCCGCTGGTGGCCCGCGGTGAAGTGCTCGGCACCCTCAGCCTGTACCGCACCATCAACGCGCGCCCCTTCGACGAACAGGACCGCGTCCTCGCCTCGGAATTCGCGGCGCGCGCGGCGATCTGCGTGGACAACGCCCGCCTCTACGGACGCGAACGAAGCGCGGCCCTCACGCTCCAGCGCAGTCTGCTGCCGCCCGCGCCCGCGCAGCAGGAGGGCCTCGACATCGCGGCCCGCTACCTCCCGGCGCTGAGCGAGGTCGGCGGGGACTGGTACGACGTGCTGCCGCTGGGCCGCGGACGGACGGGCCTGGTCGTGGGGGACGTGATGGGCAAGGGCGTCCAGGCCGCGGCGATCATGGGCCAGTTGAGCAGCGCCACGCGCGCCCTGGCCCGGCTCGACCTGCCCCCGGCCGAGCTGCTGCGCCACCTCGACGACATCGCGGGCTCCCTCGGCGATGCGATCGCGACCTGCGTCTACGCGGTGTGCGACCTCCGGCAGGGCACCTGCGAGCTCTCCAGCGCCGGCCACCTGCCACCCGTCATGGTCCGGCCCGACGGCGGGGCGGAACTCCTCGACGTCCCCGGCGGCGTACCGCTCGGCGTCGGGGGCGTGGACTTCGGCACCGTGCGGCACGAGCTGGCGCCGGGCACCCTGCTCGCCCTCTACACGGACGGGCTGGTGGAGAACCGCACGGAGTCCATCGACACCGGCATGGGGACCATGACGCGCCTTCTCCAGGGCGCCCGGAACTCGCTGGAGGCGACCAGCGACATGCTGCTGAGCGCGCTGCGGCCCGAGCCCGACGACGACGTGGCGCTCCTGCTGGTCCGCACTCGCGCCGAAGGGTGAGGGGGCACGGGCGTGCGACAGCTGCCCGTACCCCCTCACCCGGTGTGCCGGTCCGTCCGGGCACCGGGCTCAGCTGAACGGGTCGAGCGTGAGGTAGGCCTGGAGCGGGTTGCCGTCGTGCACGAGGGACTCCTGGTTGCCCACGTCGTCGAAGGCGAACGCGTACGCCTTGCCGTCGGCCATCTGGGCGTGGATCTTCCGCGCGTAGTGGTTGGTCACGACGTCCTGGTAGAAGCCGGCCGTCGTGGTGTCGGGCTGGTTGGGGTTCGTGATGAGAGTGGAGCGGTTGAAGCCCGCGCACAGCGTGCGCGAGATCGGCCCCCGCACCAGGTCGTTCGGGGCGTCGAGCAGTTTGTGGCAGCCGAAGATGCTGTCCGCGTCCGGCTTCTGGAAGCTGGTGACGACGGCTCCCGCACTGTTGGTGAAGTTCATGACGCCGCCCGACACCCGGCCGTAGTACTTGGTGTTCGGCTGGTCCGTGAACGGGGTGACCGTCAGCGTCGACGAACTGTACTTCTGCCAGACGCGGTTGACGTAGTCGTCCATGACGGAAGCGGGCAGCGCCCCGGTCTCCAGTCCGTGGCCCGGGGACAGCGCCCGCAGGACGGTGCCGTCGGAGCGGGTCTGGATCAGGTTGGCCCAGCCGCCCGGCTGGCCGCGCAGAGCGGTGAAGAACCCGTTGTAGCCTCCCGACTTGAGGTGGCCGGTGTTGACGGTGCTGCCGTCGGACCGCTGCACGCCCACCGCGTAGGGCGCGGAGAACATGTCGACCTGGGTGCTGTTGATCCACAGGCCGGAGTCATTGAGCGTGTACTCGGACCAGTTGAAGAGGATGTCGCGGTTGGGATCGCTCGGGTTCTGCACGGCGGGCTGCACCAGGCCGCCGGTGGTCAGCTTGAACACGAGCTTCTGTCCGTAGGAGAAGTAGATCCGTCCCGAGAACTTGGGGATCCGGATCGTCTTCGTCTGTCCCGCCGCCGGTCCGGGGATGGAGGCGTCGGGTGCGGGGGTGGGCGGGTTGCCGCCCGCGGGCCAGGCGTGGAACGCGCCGTTCGCGTCGGCCCAGCCCTGCTGACCGGTCGTCAGCAGGGTTCCGAGGTTGTAGATGTACACCGGTTCGCCGCGGCCGGAGCTGTTGGTCACTTTCAGCGGGATCGTGGCGGGGACCGCGGCCTCGGCCGACGGCGGACCGCCGATCGTGAGCAGCGCAGCTGCCAGCGCGGTCGTGACGAGCGGGGCCAGCGCCCGGCGTCTGAATCTCTCGAACACGCTTTGCCTCCGTACGAGTTCGTGGGGGAGTGGAGTTTGGTCCGTACCAAATTGAGAGCGCTCTCAGAGTTACGCCCGGGTGCGTTCATGTCAACGGTTGGCGCAGGCTCCGCACGGATTCACCGGCGCTCCTACACCCGTCCTACGGACCCGGACCGGACCCGGCGTGCCGACGGCAAGCCCGTATCGTTCGTGAGCGCGAGGGCGGACGGGACGGGATCGGGCTTCGTAGGGTGGCTCCTTCCGGGATCCGTGCGCCGCGTGCGCCAAGGACACGCTGCTGTCGCGCAGAAGGGGAAGAGACGTGAGCGAGCAGGACAGCCCGTCGGGCGGATCGGCCGTGCTGAACACCGGTGTGGCCCACAACGCGCGGGTGTGGAACTACTGGATCGGCGGCAAGGACAACTATCAGGTCGACCAGGAGGTCGGTGAGCAGGTCGCCGCCATGTTCCCGGTGATCCGCGATGTCGCCCGCGCGGACCGCGCCTTCCTGGGGCGTGTGGTGCGGCACCTGACCGCCGAGTGCGGGATGCGGCAGTTCATGGACATCGGCACCGGACTGCCGACCCTGGACAACACCCATGAGATAGCCCAGCGGATCGCCCCCGACGCACGCATCGTGTACGTCGACAACGACCCCACGGTGCTCGTCCATGCCCGCGCCCTGCTGCGGAGCACCCCCGAGGGAGCCACCGACTACATCGACGCCGACGCCCACGACCCGGAAACGATCATCCGGGGGGCCGCGGCGACCCTCGACTTCGGCCGGCCCGTGGCCGTCATGATGCTGGGGATTCTCAACTTCGTCCTCGACACCGCTCGGGCGCGGGACATCGTGCGCCGGATCATGGCCGCGGTTCCCTCCGGCAGCCATCTCGTCCTGACCCACCCCACCACGGACGCCGGCCTCGGCGGCGAGGGCAACGTCGCGGCCATGAAGTTCTGGAACGACAACGCCACCCCGCCCATCACCGCCCGCAGCCGGGAGGAGGTCGCCGCGTTCTTCGACGGACTGGACCTGATCCCCCCGGGCATCGTCTCGTGCTCGCGGTGGCGCTCCGACTCCACCGCCGACGTGCTGCCGCAGTTCGGAGTGGTGGCCGTGAAGCCCTGACCGGCCGGGCGGGCGTCGCGAGGTCCGCGCGTCGACCTCTCGGGACGGCGCTCATGCCGTCACTGCGCGGGGGAGTCCCCGGCCAAACGCGCTTCGGCCTCGGCGAGTACCTCGCTCACGCGCAGACCGAACGACGCGTCACAGGGGTGCGGACGGCCGGTGCGAGCCGCGGTGCGGAGGGCGTCGATGGCTCGGGCGAAGGCGTCGAGAGCGCTCGTGGAGCTGTTGGGCAGGACCGTCACGCCGGTCTCACCGCGCAACTCGACCAAGGCCCCTGCGGCGGCGGGCGGGGCGGTGAGACTCAGGGTCAGCGTGCTGGTCGCCCCGCCGGCGTGTTCGAGGATCAGATGCGCGGTGTCCCGCGGTCCGCGTGCGGCGGCCGCCACGCGCCTGACGTCGCCGAGCACCGGCAGCAGCACGGACAGGGCGTGCGGGCCGACGTCCCACAGGGCTCCCTTCTCGCGTCGCCAGGGCGACGCGGCGAACGGGCTGTCACTGGTGAACACCGCACCGAGCCACTGCGCCCGTGCGGTGAACCACCCCTTCGCGGCTCCCTGTTCGCTGATCCAGGCCTCCGTCTCGGACTGGAAGCGGGTGGTGAAGAAGACGACGGAGGCAACGCCGGCCCGCTCGGCCGCCTCGACGACGGCCCGGCCGTCGGGGACGGTCGTGGCGATCGGCTTGTCGAGCAGCAGATGGCAGCCCGCCCGCGCCGCGCGCACCGCCAGCTCGGCCTGGACCGCCGGAGGCAGGGCGACGGCCACCGCGTCGACATCGGCGAGCAGGGCGTCGACGTCGTCGTACGCACGGGTGCCGTGCCGGTCGGCCAGCGATGCGGCCGCCTCCGGGCGACGACCCCAGACCCCGACGAACTCCAGGTCGTCGTGCCCCCTCAGCGCGGGGGCGTGGACTGCCTGTGCCCACGGTCCTGTCCCGAGCAGTCCCATACGCATGTCGCGGCCTTTCCTCGGTGGCGGTGCCCTGCGGGCCGGTTCCGTCTGCGGTGCGGGGCACGTGTGCGGTGATCGTTGCACGCGGTCCCACCCACGGCGCAACCATTCCGCGAGGTGACGTGATGCGGGGCGCGGTCCGGTCCGGGGCCCGCCGTCCGGTCCCGGCCCGGATGCCCCGTTTGCCGTCGCGTCGGCCCGCCGTGATCAATCCATTCAGTTCCCCGACTGCTCAATGCGTTCGTTTTCTTCTATTGGACCTGCGCTCGCGGGCCAGCCAGGCTGGTGAGCGTCCGGCACGGCCGCGGCACGCTTCCGGCTGGGCCGGGTGCCCCGTTTCGCGCGAGCGCTGAAGAGAGGTCACGAACTCATGCACACTCGCCGTATCGGTGATGTCGAGGTCAGCGCTGTCGGCCTGGGCGGGATGCCCATGTCGATCGAGGGGCGGCCGGACGAGACACGTTCGCTCGCCACCATCCATGCCGCGCTCGACGCCGGCGTGACACTGATCGACACCGCGGACGCCTATCACCGGGACGCCGACGACGTCGGTCACAACGAAGCCCTGATCGCCAAGGCCCTCGGCTCCCACGACCGTGGTCCGGACGTCCTGGTCGCCACGAAGGGCGGTCATCTGCGTCCTGGCGACGGCAGTTGGACGCTGGACGGCACTCCCCGGCACATCAAGGAGGCCTGCGAGGCCTCGCTCCGCCGCCTCGGCGTCGAGGCCATCGGGCTCTACCAGTTCCACCGTCCCGACCCGGAGGTCCCCTACGCGGAGTCCGTCGGCGCGCTGCGGGATCTGCTGGACGAGGGGAAGATCCGCATGGCCGGGATCTCCAATGCCGACCCGGACCAGATCCGGCAGGCCCACGAGATCCTCGGCGGCAGACTGGTCTCCGTACAGAACCAGTTCTCCCCGGCCTTCCGCTCCAGCGAACCGGAGCTGCGGCTGTGCGACGCGCTCGGCGTCGCGTTCCTGCCCTGGAGTCCCTTCGGCGGCAGCTCCCGGGCCCGTGAACTGGGCTCCGCATACGCTCCGTTCGCGCGGATCGCCGAGGTCCACGGGGTCAGCCCGCAGCGGGTGTGCCTGGCCTGGATGCTCGCCAAGTCGCCGGTCGTCGTGCCGATCCCGGGGGCCAGCCGCCCCGACACCATCCGCGACTCGGCAGCCGCCCCGGACCTCGTACTCACCGTCGAGGAGCTCGCGGAACTGGACGCCGCCTGACCGGACGGGCCCCGCTCATCAGGTCCTTCGTTCTGGGGCTGGCCTCGGCGAGCGTGAACTCCCTAGGATGTAGCCCCTGTTGGGCCAGTCGAGTTGGCGCGGCACGGAGCTGGGGGAACGATGCAGAGCGGTAAGCAACTGTCCACGTCGATCGATGCCACGGTACCGACCGCCGCGCGCATGTACGACCACTACCTGGGCGGCAAGGACAACTACGCGGCCGACCGGGCAGCTTGCGAGGAACTCGACAAGGTCGTCCCCAGCACGCGCCCGCTGGCGGTGAACAACCGGCGGTTCCTGCGGCGGGTCGTCGGGACGCTGGCGGCCGAGTACGGAATCAGGCAGTTCCTCGACCACGGATCCGGGCTGCCCACCCAGGACAACGTCCACCAGGTCGCGCAGCGCGTCGATCCCACCGCGCACGTGGTGTACGTCGACAACGACCCGATGGTTCTGGTGCACGGCCGGGCGCTGCTCGAACAGGACGAGCGCACGGTGGTCATCCAGGCCGACATGCGGGACACGGAGGGGATCTTCTCGCATCCCGACACGAAGCGTCTGATCGACTTCTCGGAGCCGGTTGCCGCGCTCTTCGTGTCGGTCATGCACTGCCTGCCGGACGGTGACACCGACGGTCCGCCCGCGCTGGCCCGGCGCGTGGCCGAACGCCTGGTGCCCGGCAGCTTCATGGTGATGTGTCAGCTGGTCAGCGAAGACGCCCAGATCCGTGACTTCGTCACCGATTTCATGGACCGTACGACGCAGGGGAGCTGGGGCCGTGTGCGTCAGGAGAAGGACGTCGTCGACCTGTTCCAGGGGATGGACATCCTGGAGCCGGGGCTGGTGGACGTGTCCACCTGGCGACCGGACTCCGAGGTGGCGCCTCGTCAGCTCACGCAGGAGTGGATCGAGTTCGGCGGAGTCGGCCGCATTCGGTAGCGCCGCGTTCGGCGGCCCGGCTCGGGCACCGGGCGGCCACCGGCGTCGGGACTCCTGTGTCGCGGCGCCGGCGGGGTTCCGTCACGTATCGGCGTAGCGCTGTTCCAGCGTGGCGCGCATCAGGTTCAGGGACTCGTGCGGGTCGAGAGCCTCGTCGGCCAGCCGGTCGAGGGTCAGCCGGTACTCCTCCGTCTCGTCCCGGTCCTCCAGGAAGTTGGCGCTCTTTATGTGCTCCAGGTAGACGATGTCGGGCAGATCGAGCCCGTCGAAGCGGAGATACGTGACGGGGATGGCCGGCGCCGACGCGTTGGTCACGTCCAGCGGCACGATCTGTACGGTCACCTCGGGACGCCGCGCCATCCCGATGAGGTGCTCGAGCTGCTCGCGCATCACGTCACGGCTGCCCAGGACACGCAGCAGTACCGATTCATCGACGATCGCCCACAGTCGCGGGGCGTCCGCGCGCAGCAGCATCTCCTGGCGGCGCGTGCGGAGTTCGACCCGGCGCTGTACCTCGACGGCCGACGCCGTCGGCAGACCGCGCTGCACCACGGCACGGGTGTAGGCCGGAGTCTGCAGGAGGCCGGGAACGTACTGGATCTCGAAGGTACGGATGGTGGCGGCTGCTTCCTGGAGCCCGACCAGCCGGTCGAACCACTCGGGCATCAACCGCTTGTCGTAGCGCTGCCACCATCCCGGCTCCCCGGCGCGCTGTAGCAGTTTCAGTAGTACCGAAGCCTCGTAGGCGTCGGTCCCGTAGAGTTGCAGCAGCGCGCGGACATCGCCCTCGGTGGGTGGTCGGCGGCCCTTGCCCGCTTCGATCCGAGACAGCTTCGCCGGACTGAACCCCAGGGCTCGTGCCGCCTGCTCCTGGGAGAGGCCGGCGTCGTCACGGCAGCCCGCCAGCTGGACACCGACCAGCATCTTCAAGAGTGTGGGGGCCGGCTCGGCCCGGTCCAGATACGGTTCGAGGCGGGAGACGCGATGTGACTCGGCGGACATCCTGGCTCCCCGCTGACCGGCAGAATTCAGAATTACAGTATCGCATCTCGCTGCCTTCCGCCGAACGCCTCAGTGGAAGTAGGGGAGTTGGCGTCCGCTTCACCGCTGGACGGCCGTGCGGCGGACGGACTCGCCGTGGACGGCCTCGGGGCGGAGGTCCTCACAGCAGATGGTCGAACTCCCCGTCCTTCGCGCCGGCCAGGAAGGCGGCCACTTCGGCCGATGTGTAGACGAGGGCGGGCCCCTCGGGATCGCGGGAGTTGCGCATCGCGATGCCGCCGCCGTCGAGGGCGGCCACCTCGACGCAGTTGCCCTCGGCGTTGCTGTGCCGACTCTTGATCCACCGGGCGGCCAATGAGCTGGCCTGTACTCCGTTCGGCGCTGTTGGCACGGCACTCTCCTTGCTCAGTTCCAGTACGCGGGCTCCGCGCACCCGTGATCGGGCCGCGGTCCACGGCCCCTGCTGCGGCTACCCAACTTTCGTGCAATTTCCCGTGCAATTGCACGAAGGGGCCGTCAGCGTGGATAATAGCTGTGGCGTCAACCCCAGCGCTGATGCCGCACTTTGACGTCGCATCAGGGAGATGTCGTGTCATCACCTGCGCACCCAGCACCCCGCCTGACCAGCAGGGCCGCGCCACGGGCAGGTCGGACCGCACAGGACGGTGCATACGCGCCGCCAGCGCAACGCCAGGCCGCTCCGCGCAACGGGGCGTTCTGCGAGCCTGCCCCGTCGGGCGGCGCGCCCGGCTCCGCCGCGCTGTGGAGCGTGGCGGAGTGCGGCCGGGGCCCGCGGAGCACCGCCGCTCCGGCCGAGGAGCGGGGCCGGCCCCGGTGTTCCCCCGCGGGCAGGACCGTCCGGGTCAGGTTGTCGACATTCCCCTCCAGCTGACATGTCTGCCGCGGAAAGGGCTCACATCATGCGCACCGGTTCGACGGAACAGCTGAGCGCGGAGCGCACAGGCCGTACGCCGTCCGCGGGGGTGGAGAAAGCGACGCCCCTCAAGGCCCTGGGGCGGGTGCCATGGCAGGACATCAAGGACTCCAGCGGCTCTGCGGCGGCCATCCCGCTGCTGCTCAGCAGTGTCGCGTGGGGTGACGCCGCGACCGCCAGGGCCGCTCTCAGCGACTTGCGGGAACGAATCTGCCAGTACGGCTTCGTGGTGGAGCAGGCCACGGCCGCCACGGTGCCCTTCCTCTGGGAGCTCGCACAGCTTCCCCAGGTCAGCTGCCGGGCGCAGATCATCCAGTTGCTCAGGAACATAGCCGACGCCCGGCAGTGGGAGAGCACGGCCGCCCTCTATCCGAAGTTGCTCAACCACCGCGAAAATCCCGTGGTCTGGGAGCGTCAGGCGCGGCAGGCCGTGCGTGCCCGGCGCAGCGTCGTCGAGCAACTGCTCGCCGAGGACGACGCCGAGATCACCCAGGCCACGACGGAACTCGCCCGCGCACTGGGCGCGTGAGTCGCTCACGTCCGTCCGGGAACGGCGCCTCCGGTGAGCAGCTCCATGCCATGAGGGCGGGGTTGGGGGCGGGGCGGATAAGTACGCGTACTCATGTCGGCGGCACGGGCTCCCCTCACGATGGTGGCCACCCACCTCAAGGAGCCCGTCATGCCTGCCGTCACCACCGCCGCAAGCTCCCGCCCCGCTGACCGGCTCGCCGTCGACCGGGTCGTCCGCCGGCGGCTTCCCGTGGCCCTGCTCGCTGTCGTCACCGTCGCTCTCGCCATGTCGGCCTGGCATGCGAAAGACCCCACTACCTGGCTGCTGGAGACCGTGTGGGCGTGGGTGGGTCTGCCGCTGGTCGTGCTGCTGCGCAGGCGGTTCCCGCTCACCAGCCTGCTGTACTGTCTGCTCGCCGCGCACGCCCTGGTCCTCGCGGTGGGCGGCCACTACACCTATGCCGAGGTGCCGGCCGGTGACTGGGTGCGCGACTGGCTGGACCTCTCCCGCAACCCCTACGACCGTTTCGGCCACCTCATGCAGGGCTTCGTGCCCGCCGTCCTGGTACGGGAGATCCTCACCCGCACGTCGCCGCTGCGCGGCAGCCGGTGGCTTGCGCCCCTGACCGTGTGCGCCTGCCTCGCCTTCAGCGCGGTCTTCGAACTCCTGGAGTGGGCCGCGGCCGTTGCGGGAGGGCATGCCGCCGACGCGTTCCTGGCCACCCAGGGCGATGTGTGGGACACCCAGTGGGACATGTTCTGCGCGCTGATCGGAGCCGTCTGCTCACTGCTGCTGCTCAGCCGCGCACACGACCGCCGACTCGCCCGGCTCGACGGCCGCTGACGGTACCGAGGAACCGACGGAAACCAAACGCGGCACATCCATTGACGCTCCTCCTGTCCCACCCCTACCTTCTGGTCGAGGTTGCGCACAGTGTTCGGTATTTCGAACTTACTGTCTCCGGAGGGTACCCACGTGTTCCGCACCCGCCACTGGTTCGTCCTCGGGGCAGCGCTGCTGGCCCTGCTCGCCTCGCTCGTCCCGGCCCAGTCCGTCGCCGCGGCCGGGGGACGGCCGTACACCAACCCCGTCAAGGCGCAGAAGGGCGCCGACCCCTGGCTGGAGTACTACAACGGCAACTACTACCTGGTGACGACCTCGTTCACCAACGAGCTGACCATGCGCAAGTCGCCGACGCTGGCCGGGCTGGCCACGGCTCCCAGCGTCCAGATCTGGTCGGACACCACCTCCGGCCGCAACGCGAACTTCTGGGCTCCGGAGATCCACTTCTTCAACGGCAAGTGGTACCTGTACTACTCGGGGGCGCAGAGCGGAGCCGCCTGCTGCGACACCCAGCGCACCCATGTCCTGGAGAGCGCGGGCGCCGACCCGATGGGCCCGTACACGTACAAGAACAGCCTCACCGGCTCCAACCTCAACCCCGGCGGCTGGCTGATCGACGCCAGCGTGCTCCAGTACAACAGCAAGCTGTACCTGGTGGGCAGCGGCTCCATCAACGGCAGTACGCAGAGCCTGGTCATCGCGCCGATGAGCAACCCGTACACGCTGAGCAGTTCCTCCTTCACCGTCATCTCCAGCCCCACGCTGAGCTGGGAGACGTCCGGCGCCCCGGTCAACGAGGGCCCCGAGCCGCTGTATCACGACGGCAGGACGTTCCTGACGTTCTCCGCCAGCTACTGCCAGACCGCGGACTACAAACTCGGTCAGCTCGAACTGACCGGCGGCGACCCGCTCTCCCCAGCGTCCTGGACCAAGAAGCAGAACCCGGTCTTCCAGCGCGATGACGCGGCCGGGGTCTACGGCCCCGGGCACAACGGGTTCTTCACCTCACCCGACGGCACCGAGAACTGGATCGTCTACCACGCGAACAGCTCCGCGAGCGGCGGCTGTGGAAACGGCCGTACGACACGGGCGCAGAAGTTCACCTGGAACGCCGACGGCACACCGAACTTCGGCACCCCGGTCGCGACCGGCACCACCCTCGCGGGCCCCTCCGGGGAGACCGCGGCAACCCCGACGGCGTACACGATCGTCAACCGCAACAGCGGCAAGTGCCTGGACGTCGAAGGCGGCAACACCGCCGACGGCACCGACATCTTCCAGTGGACGTGCGGCGGCGGCGCCAACCAGAAGTGGCGGATCGAGGACCAGGGCACCGACACCAGCCGGCTGGTCAATGTCGCCACCGGCAAGGTCATGGACACCGCCGACTGCTCCACCGCCGACGGTGCGGACCTCAGACAGTGGTCCTGGCTCAACAACAACTGCCAGAGATTCCGGCTCGTCCACACCGGAAGCGACTACGTGCGGATCACGAACGCGAACAGCGGCAAGGTCGCCGACGTGGCCGACTGCGGCACCGGCGACGGCACCGACGTACGCCAGTGGACCTGGCTCGACAACGCCTGCCAGCAGTGGCAGCTCAAGCCCACCGTCTGACACCGGAGCCCCAGGAATATGAGACGTCTCACCGTCCGCCTGTTCACCGCGGTCCTCGCCGCACTGGCCCTGCTCACCATGGGTACGCCCGCCCACGCGACCGCCCCGGCCTCGCCCTCCGTGACCTTCACCAACCCGCTCGCCGAGAAGCGTGCCGATCCGCACATCTTCAAGCACACCGACGGCTACTACTACTTCACCGCCACCGTGCCGGAGTACGACCGCATCGTGCTGCGCCGGGCCACCACGCTCCAGGGTCTGGCCACCGCCCCCGAGACCACCATCTGGACCAAGCACGCCAGCGGTGTGATGGGCGCCCACATCTGGGCGCCGGAGATCCACTTCATCGACGGCAAGTGGTACGTGTACTTCGCCGCCGGGTCGACCAGCGACGTGTGGGCGATCCGGATGTACGTCCTGGAGAGCGGCGCCGCGAACCCGCTGACCGGCAGCTGGACCGAGAAGGGCCAGATCGCCACGCCGGTGTCCTCCTTCTCGCTCGACGCCACCACCTTCGTCGTGAACGGCGTCCGTCATCTCGCCTGGGCGCAGCGCAATCCCGCCGAGGACAACAACACCAGCCTCTTCATCGCCAAGATGGCCAACCCCTGGACCATCAGCGGCACGCCGACCGAGATCTCCCAGCCCACGCTGTCCTGGGAGACCGTCGGCTACAAGGTCAACGAGGGTCCGGCCGTCATCCAGCACGGCGGCAAGGTCTTCCTGACCTATTCGGCGAGCGCCACCGACGCCAACTACTGCCTGGGCATGCTGAGCGCGTCCGCCTCCGCCGATCTGCTCAACGCCGCCTCCTGGACGAAGAGTTCCCAGCCCGTGTTCAAGACCAGTGAGGCGACCGGCCAGTACGGCCCAGGCCACAACTCCTTCACTGTCTCCGAGGACGGAAAGTCCGACATCCTCGTCTACCACGACCGCAACTACAAGGACATCAGCGGCGACCCGCTCAACGACCCCAACCGCCGCACCCGCCTCCAGAAGGTCTACTGGAACGCCGACGGCACCCCCAACTTCGGTATTCCCGTGGCCGATGGCGTCACCCCGGTCCGCTTCTCCTCGTACAACTACCCGGACCGCTACATCCGCCACTGGGACTTCCGGGCGCGCATCGAGGCGAACGTCACCAACCTCGCCGACTCGCAGTTCCGGGTGGTCACAGGTCTGGCCGGCAGCGGCACGATCTCCCTCGAATCGGCCAACTACCCGGGCTACTACCTCCGCCACAAGAACTACGAGGTATGGGTGGAAAAGAACGACGGCTCATCAGCCTTCAAGAATGACGCGTCCTTCTCTCGGCGGGCGGGCCTGGCCGACTCCGCGGACGGCATCGCTTTCGAGTCGTACAACTATCCCGGCCGCTACCTGCGGCACTACGAGAACCTGCTGCGCATCCAGCCGGTCAGCACCGCCCTCGACCGGCAGGACGCCACGTTCTACGCGGAATAGACCGGTTCCGGGAAGCCAGGGCGTCACTCCTGGCAACTCGTGCGCGAACACATGGCATTTCGGTGGCTTCGGGTCATCCCGCGTCGGCGGTCGGCAGCGCATTCGGTCACAGGCCTATGACGTTGGCGGACTACCCCTTGCGGATGATCCGAAGGCTTCGGCTACCCTGTGGCTGCACTGTGGTTGATGTCTAAACGAGGCATTCGTCAGTGCCCCTTTCCCCGGTTCCGGGCATGCCGCGTCATTTGGTATGCCCGTTTTCCAACTCGCCCTATTCCGAGCGGAGTTCGCGTGACCCGACATCGCGCCACGGCGTGCACGAATCCGCGAGCCTCGGCAGGCTGAACCCGTTCCGCCGGGCACCCGCCGCCGGACGTGAGCCGCCTCCTCATCCGCCTGCCTCCCCCCGGCAGGCCGTCCGTGTACTACCGCTCGTACGCTCACCACCCCGCTCAGACGAACCGAGTCGCACACTGGCGTGCACCGCGTCAGGAATCCCCCACCTTCCAGGCGTCCCCCACATCGCCGCTGAGTGAAAGCCCCTCACCACTCCGTGACCATCCAACTCTACGAGGACCGACCGGCCGGTCGGCATGCGGCCGTCCCCCACGGCAGCCTCCTCCGCCGGGTCTACGCGCCGCGTGCCTTCGACGCGCTCGCCTTCTCCATGTCCACGTACGCCATGCCGCTCCTGGTGCTGGCCACGACCGACTCCGCCCGGCTGACCGGGCTGGCCTTCGCGCTGGAGTGGATCCCGCGAGTGGCGGCCTTCGGCCTGGCCGGTGACCTGGTCGACCGGCGCGGGGCCGCGGTCGTGTTCTTCCTCGCCTCCCTGGCCCGGGCGATCGTGGTGGCGGCGGGGGCCGTTGCGCTGATCATGCTCCAGCGGGGGACGGCGGAGACGGTCGTCGTGATGGCGCTGGCTGCCGGAACCGGAACCCTGACACAGTTCAGCTTCATCGCCAATGAAGCGGTGGGCGCGATCGTCAGCCGCCGTACGGACACCCAGGCGCACAAGGTGCAGGCCGTTCTGATCGGCATCGACCAGACGGCGACGCTCACCGGCCCCGCGCTGGGAGGCGTACTGCTGCTGGCGGGGCCGACCCGCATGCTCGTGGTCCTGGGCGTGCTGTCCTGTCTGGCGGCAGCTCTCGCCCTGCAGACCCCGCCGACCCCACTTCGCGGCTCGGGGCGCCACAACAAGCGGCCGGAAGCAGGTCTCAAGGCGGGCTGGCGCACCTTGCGCTCGCTGCCCGCACTGGGCTGTCTGGTGGCCGGACTGAGCATCTCCAATCTCGCGCTCGGGCTGCTCCAGTCCGCCAGTCCGATCATCGTGGTCGAGCGCTTCGGTCTGTCTCCCGCGGCCGTCGGCACCCTCTGGTCGGCCGCCGCGGCATCCACGCTCCTCGCGGTAGCCGTCTGCCGGTTCGCACTCGGCCGGCTGGGGCTGTGGGGAGTCGGTGCCGTCTGCTCCACCATCGCGTCCGCGGCCTGTCTCGCCCTGGCCCAGGCTCCCACGTACCTCGCCTACGTCGTACTCATGGCACTCTTCATGGCCGGTGACGGTGGCCTGACCGTCGTCCTGCGCACACTCCGGTCGCTTCTCATCCCGGCGGCCGTCTTCGGCAGCACCCTCTCCCTGACCATCCTGCTTCTGCTGCTGCCCTTCCCGGTCGCGGGGATCCTGGTCGCCGTCACACCGCCCTGGGCACTCGGCCACGTGATCGCCGTGTGCGCCGCGCTGCAAGCCGTCGCCCTGGGGATCGTCTTCCTGCGCCTGCGCACGGATCCGGTCCTGCGCGCCTCCGGCAAGCCGGAACAGGCCACGGCCTGACCGACTTGACGGCCCCCGCTCCCGCCGACGTGCCTCACGCAGGCCGCTGCCGCGCTCCTCAAGATGCGCTTCCCGCGTGCAGTGGGGACCCTGGAGACGGGGAGTCAACGGCAAGGAGGACGGTCATGTCTGTCATGGACAAGCTCAAGCATTTGCTCAAGGGCCACGAGGAGCAGACCAACAAGGGCGTCGACAAGGGCGGCGACTACGTCGACGAGAGGACCCAGAGCAAGTACAGCGGCCAGGTGGACACCGGCCAGGAAAGGCTCAAGGACCAGTTCGGCCGGAACGAGCAGGACAACCCCTGACCCGTCACGGCCTCGCGTCGGCCTCGGCGCAACCATCGGCGCATCGCGGCGGAGTGTTCCTGTTCGGCCTCGGCGAAGACCCGGCGGAGTGAGACCGGCCCGGCCGGACAGGAACTTCAGGCGGGCCCCGGCCCCGCCTTCCAGCGCTGTTCGTCGCCGCCGTGGCCCGGGGCGAGGTCGAGGCTCTTGCCGGAGCCCCGGCTGTCCCACGTGCGTCGGGGTTGCGCCGGGGGAGGCGGAAGGGGGGTGCGTCGTCTTTGTCGGCGCACTGCGCCACCGCATACGAGGAGTTGCCGCCCTGTGCGACACGTCGCACGGGGTTTTCCGCGAAGAGGTGTGCTCACCCGGTACCTGGGTGTGTCCGCCGGGCGCCATGGCCGGCCATGCTCCGAGGGGATGGCCGCGCTGCCCGTTTGCTCAACCGGCCGCTACGGGAGGGGAGTTCCGGTCGGTGCCATGAGGTCGGCACACGAGGCTGGTCGCGCCCGTCGGAAACCGGGCCACGGAGTCCACGAGAGCACGCACTGCGGGGGCCATGGACGTTTCCGCGGTCCGCACGGGGCGAGTCTCCTGCTGTGGTGCGGTGCGACACGCACCAGGACGAGGTCCCGGGGGATCAACGGCCGTGACACCTCCGGCAGGATCGAGACGCCGAGACCGGCCTGGGCCATGCTGATGAGCGTCCCGAGGTCCCGTACGCGATGGGCCGGGGTGTACTCCTGCGCGCCGCTTCCGGCCGGCGGGTCGACCACGACGGCGGCGTCCGCGGCCGCGCTCGCGAGCCAGGTCTCCGTCTCCTCGCCGCTGCCTTCGAAGACCCGGACGCGGATGGCCGGCAGATGCTCGGACCAGTGACGCGGCAGTGAGGGCAGCAGGCCCTGGCGGACCGTGGGGTCGGCGGCGAGGCGCACCGTGCCGCCGGTGGTCGCGTCGTGCCGGGTGGCGGCGTCGCAGATCGCGTCCGTCGCCGCGAGGGCCGAGCCGGCGTGGGGGAGGATCACCTCGCCAAGGGCCGTGGTGCGTACGGGAGTCGAGCGGACGACGAGCGGGGCGGCGAGAGTGCGCTCCAGCGAGGCGACGGCATGGCCACCTCAGTGACGGACCTGGACGTCTCCGCGCTCGGGAAGTCCACCGTCCGCTCCACGGTCCTGGTGAACCCGGTCCCGGCCGACCACTACTACGTTGCCGGACACCCGGTGCGGGAGGCCACCGGTGCCCATGTGGAGGTGAGTATCACGGCGGGCACCAACAACGCCGACGAGAAGGCGCGGTTCATCGCCGGGGCGTACAACGGCATCACACAGTTCGACCACTACCGGCACGCGCCGCGGCCCGTCGCCACCCCGGACGGACGCAATCGAATGCCTTGATGAATGTCACACCATTGGAAAACGCCCAATACGGACATATGCGCATCTCTCGCGCACTGTTGTTTCCTCCGTCCCTGTAGCGTCGCCGTCATTGGCGAACCGGAACATTTCGGGATGGCCCGCCGGTCGCTCCATAGGTGAGCCGGCGACCGGCGTTCGCGGACGCCCCGAGGGTGTCGCCTCACCGTCGAGGGCGAGTGGGCCGCCGATGTGACCGCAGACACACAGGTCGATGTGACCGCAGACACACAGCAGGACGGAACCTCCATGCCTGGAACGCACTCATCGCGCCGCGCGACGCGGGGACTGGCGACGGCCGTGGCCGCCGGGGCAGTGCTCACGGCGTTCGCGTCGGCCACCCCCGCCGAGGCGAGCACCGCCGCCGCGTCCGTCGGCGGCTCACAGGTGACGTGCACCTCGCAGCGGCCAGGACTGGCGGGCCGGCTGTCGCAGGACATCGCCGACGCCCTCCGTGGACGCCATGGCGCCTCGGCGCTCGCCCTGTACGACCGCTCCACGAAGACCTCCTGCGCGTACCGGGCCGACGCGGCCTTCGACTCGGCGAGCGTGGTCAAGGTCACGATCCTGGGGGCGCTGCTGCGTCAGGCGGCTGAGGAACATCGCCGGCTGACCCCTCGCGAGGTGAAACTGACCACCGCCATGATCACCAAGTCGGACAACGCCTCGACCAATGCCCTGTGGCATCAAGTAGGGGCCGCCGGCGTCCGGCACTTCCTGACTCTGGCCGGAATGCGGGACACCGTTCCCGGCCCGAAGGGCTACTGGGGGCGGACCCGGATCACAGCCGCCGACCAGCTGAAGCTGCTCCGACTGCTCACCTCGGACAACTCGGTCCTCGATCGAAACGCCCGCGCCTATGCCCTTCGCCTGATGAACCGAGTGATCCCCGGGCAGCGATGGGGCGCGCCGACCGGGGCACCCTCGACGACGACCGTGCACGTCAAGAACGGCTGGCTGCCGCGTGAGACCAACGGCTGGCGGGTGCACAGCGTGGGCGTGTTCACCGGCGGCGGGCACGACTACGGGATGGCTGTGCTCTCGCACGGCAACCGCACGATGGACGACGGCATCGCCACCGTGGAGCGCGCCGCCCGCGCCGTCAACCACGACCTGAACCTGCCGACCGCCTCGTAGAGTCCCGTCGCCGCGGAGGACGGGAGTCGCCCCCGGCGACAGGTGGGACACCGCGCCGCGTCCGAAGGGTGCGGCTGCCTCCGGAAGAGGTCCCCGAGCTCCCCGACGGTCCAGGTGCCGATCGGCACGGGCCCGTCAACCGATCGCGCTCGCACATCCGTCCGATGTGGTCAACATGCTTCCCGCGCAGCCGAGATGGGCCTCCGGAATGGTCGTCGAAGCGCGGATCCGACGGGCTATCGTGAGCGGCATGTCCGCCCTTGAACTGATCCGTATCGTCTCCCGCGACTCACCCATGGCACTGGCCCAGGTGGCGCGCGTCCGCGCCGAACTGGCCGCGCTCCATCCCCGCACGCGCACCGAAGTCGTGGCCGTGAAGACGACCGGTGACAAGTGGATGGGGGATCTGTCCAAGGTCGACGGCAAGGGCGCGTTCACCAAGGAGGTCGATGCCGCACTGCTCGCGGGCGAGGCGGATCTCGCGGTGCACTGCGTCAAGGACGTCCCCGCCGACCGGCCGCTCCCGGCGGGCACCATGTTCGCCGCGTTCCTCAAGCGGGACGACATCCGCGACGCCCTCGTCCACCCCGGCGGGCTCACCCTCGACGAACTTCCGCCGGGTACCCGGATCGGAACCTCCTCGGTGCGCCGCGTCGCCCAACTGGCCGCCGCGTACCCCCACCTGGAGTGCGTGCCGTTTCGGGGCAACGCCAACCGGCGGCTGGAGAAGCTCGCGGCCGGCGAGGCCGACGCCCTGCTGCTCGCGGTGTCCGGCCTCGAACGCATCGGCCGCGAGGACGTGATCACCGAAGTCCTGGAGCCCGAGACCATGATGCCGCCGATCGGCGCGGGCATCCTGGCCCTCCAGTGCCGGGAGGGCGACACCGGCCTCATCGAGACCATCAGCGAACTCGGCGACCCGGGCACCCACCGCGAGGCCACCGCGGAGCGCATGTTCCTGCACGTTCTCCAGGGGCACTGCAATTCGCCCATCGCCGGCTACGCCCGAACCGAACGCAATGGTGAACTGTCCCTGCGCGCCAGCGTGTTCACCCTGGACGGCAAGACGGTCCTGAACGCCCACGAGTGGGCGGGCCGCCTCGACCCGGCGACGCTCGGCACCTCCGTGGCCGTCGCCCTGCTGCGTCAGGGCGCCCGCGAGCTGATCGACGACATCCCGCACTGACCCGACAGGCCCCCTGCCGCCCGGCCCCGGCCCGGCCCGGCCCCGGCCCGGCCCCGACCTCGGACCGGCCCTGACCTCGGACCGGGCCCGGTACAGAGACGTCACGGGCTGTCTGTCCGCTCACGCCCCGGACCGGGAATCCCGTCCGGGGCGGGGCCCAGCCGCCCGGCCTCGCCGTGCGGGTCGTCCGGCCGCGGCCGAAAAGGGCCCTGAGTCCGGACGAACATCCAGCAAGCAATAGCTAATTTGAGCCGTTATTTTGTCATCTCCATGACAAGAACGCGGGTGCGGTGTCAATCTGCTCTTCGCACGTTCACCGATTCTTCACCCCCCACCTCTCATGCGCCGCCGAGTCCGGACACGCCTCGAGCGTCCCCTCGTGCGGCGCCTTCCCGCTCAGCGCGATTCCCGGCCGCCCGCACCCCGTCGGGCCGCTCTCTCGGCCCCCTTCACAGGCCGACCGTCGCAGAAGGAGAAGCCCTTGTCACGGCCCCCTCGCTCCTCGCATCGACGCAGATACACAGCCGCGTTGGCCCTCACCACCGCCGGCACGCTGTTCGCCGCCGGGTTTCAGACCGGCGTCGCGTCCGCCGCCCCCCGCGACCCCGGTCATGCGAAGATCGCAGCCACTCCGAGGGCTGGTGCAGCCCCGGCGAAGCTGTCTCCCGCGAAGCATGCCGCGCTCCTGAAGAGCGCGACCGCCGCAGTCGGCGACACCGCGAAGAGCCTCGGCCTCGGCGCCAAGGAGAAGCTGATCGTCAAGGACGTCGCGAAGGACGCCGACGGCACCACGCACACCCGCTACGAGCGCACGTACGCGGGCCTGCCGGTCCTCGGCGGCGACCTGGTCGTGCACCTCAGGAACGGCGGCCGCACGACGGTGTCCGAGGCCACCAAGGCCACCGTCAGGGTTCCGGCCGTCACCGCCAAGGTCAGCTCCGCCACGGCCGCGGGCAAGGCGGTTGCGGCCGCCAAGAAGGCCGATGCCAAGCATCCCAAGATCGACGGCGCGCCACGGCTGGTCGTCTGGGCCGCCGGAGCCAAGCCGGTCCTGGCCTGGGAGTCGGTGGTCGAGGGCGTCCAGCACGACGGCACGCCGAGCGAGCTCCATGTCATCACCGACGCCACCTCGGGCAAGGCGGTCTTCGACTTCGAGGACGTACGCACCGGTACGGGCACCGGCCAGTTCAGCGGAACCGTTCCGCTCGGCAGCACGCTCTCCGGCTCCACGTACGAGCTGGTGGACGCCGACCGTGCGGGGCACCGCACCTACGACCTGAACCAGGGCACCTCGGGCACCGGCACCCTGTTCACAGATGACAACGATGTCTGGGGGGACGGCACCCAGAGCAACCGGCAGACCGCCGGCGTGGACGTCGCCTTCGGCGCCGCGGCCACCTGGGACTACTACAAGGACGTTTTCGGCCGCAACGGCATACGCAACGACGGCGTGGCCGCCTACAGCCGCGCGCACTACGGCAACGCGTACGTCAACGCCTTCTGGTCCGACACCTGCTTCTGCATGACCTACGGGGACGGCGCGAGCAACACGCACCCGCTGACCGCTCTGGACGTCGCCGCGCACGAGATGAGCCACGGCGTCACCAGCGCCACCGCCAACCTCACGTACTCGGGTGAGTCCGGCGGCCTCAACGAGGCGACCTCGGACATCTTCGCCGCGGCCGTGGAGTTCCACGCCGACCTGCCCGCCGACGTGCCCGACTACCTGGTCGGCGAGAAGATCGACATCCGCGGCAACGGCACCCCCCTGCGCTACATGGACAAGCCGTCCAAGGACGGGTCCTCCCGCGACTCCTGGGATTCCTCGCTGGGCAGCATCGACGTCCACTACTCCTCCGGCCCGGCCAACCACTTCTTCTATCTGCTCTCGGAGGGCAGCGGCGCCAAGACCGTCAACGGCGTCTCCTACGACAGCCCCACGTCCGACGGCAAGGCCGTGACCGGCATCGGCATCGAGAACGCCCAGCGGATCTGGTACCGGGCACTCACCACCTACATGACCTCCACCACCAACTACGCCGGCGCCCGCGTCGCGACCCTCCAGGCAGCGGCCGACCTGTTCGGTGCCTACAGCGACACCTACCTCGCCGTCGCCGCCGCGTGGGCCGGGATCAACGTCGGCGACCGGATAGCGCTCGGCGTCAACATCGCCCCGATCGCCGACCAGACCAGCGGCGTCGGCCAGGAGGTCTCCCTGCAGACCGACGCCTACACCACCAACTCGGGTGCCGGTCTCACCTACGCGGCCACCGGCCTGCCGGACGGTCTGACGCTCAGCGACACCGGGCTGATCTCCGGGGTTCCGACCACCGCCGGCACCAGTGAGGTGACACTGACGGTCACGGACAGCACCGGCACGGCCGCCTCGGTGAGCTTCAGCTGGAGGGTGGCGCACATCTACGCCAACGGCACCCGCGTCGACATCCCCGACGCCGGAGCCGCGGTGGAGTCCCCGATCGTCATCACCGGCCAGACCGGCAACGCCTCGGCGACCACCCAGGTCTACGTCAAGATCGTCCACACATACCGCGGTGACCTCACGGTCGACCTGGTCGGCCCCGACGGCACCGTCTACTCGCTGCTGAACCACAGCGGCGGTTCCGCCGACAACGTCGACCAGACCTTCACGGTCGACGCCTCCGCGCAGCCGGTCGACGGCACCTGGAAACTGCGGGTCCGTGACACCGCCTCGATCGACGTCGGCTACCTCCAGCAATGGCAGCTCACGCCCTGACGTACGCCCTACCGCCACCTCGCCCGCCCGGACCGCTGCCCGCGGTCCGGGCGGGCGAGCCCGTTGTGCCGTGGCGACGCGGAGGGCGAGGGCCAGACGCGGACGGGGGCCAGGAGTCGGCACCCGTGCGGGATCGGAGCTGCCCATGGGCGTGGGGGAGCATCGGCACGAGGGGCGGCTGTTCGGTCCCCGCACGGATGCCAGAGCAGGCCAAGTGTCTTGATCGCGTATACGTTGGGTTCTGCTCGGAAACCGGCAGCGCTGACCGCTGCCACCGCGCGATGCGCCAATCGACCCCAGGGTCGACGGTTCCCCCGCACCGGACGTACGCGCCCGCGACGCACCACACAGAGAAGCCCTATGTGCACCCGTGCCCCCGCTGTCGCCCCGCCGTCTGTCGGCCACGCCGAGAGCCTGGCCGCAGGCCACACTGAGCGGCTGCCCGTCGGCCTGGTGCGCGATCGCCGATACAGCCGGCGCGGCCCTCAGGTCCTGAATGCGAGCGGACCCCCGTCGGCCGCCCGGTACGACGACCGGGCGGCCCTGATCATCGGCGAGACCAGCACCCGCCGGGCCGGCCCGGAAGAGCCGTTCCTTCACCGAAAGCGCCCTCCGGCGGCCGACGGCCGATGGATCGGGTCCTGTCCGGGGACCCGGACGACCAGCAAGCGCATGCAGCCAGGCGGAAGGACCATGACGCCATGCACATCGATCTGAAAGGCCGCACCGCACTGGTGACCGGCTCCACGCAGGGCATCGGCGCGGCGATCGCCGTCGGACTTGCCCGGGCCGGCGCCCGGGTGGGCGTCAACGGCCGCTCCCGGGAGCGGGTCGAGTCAGCCGTCGCCTCGCTGGCCGTGGAGGCGCCGGGCGCCGATCTGGTGGCGGTGACCGCGGACGTGGCCACGGAGGAGGGCGCGGCCGCGGTGGAGGACGCGCTGCCGCAGGTGGACATTCTCGTCAACAATCTCGGAATCTTCGGTGCCAAGGACCCGCTGGAGATCACCGATGACGAGTGGCGGCGCTACTTCGAGGTGAACGTGCTCGCCGCGGTGCGCCTGACTCGCATGTTCCTGCCGGGAATGGCCGAACGTGGCTGGGGCCGCGTCCAGTACCTCGCCAGTGACTCGGCGGTGGCCGTGCCCGCGGAGATGATCCACTACGGCATGTCCAAGACGGCACTGCTCGCGGTGAGCCGAGGATTCGCCAAACAGGCGGCGGGCACCGGGGTCACGGTGAATTCCGTCATCGCGGGCCCCACGCACACCGGCGGGGTCGAGGACTTCGTCTACGAGCTCGTGGACCGGGAGGTGCCCTGGGACGAGGCGCAGCGGACCTTCATGCGTGAGCGGCGCCCGCAGTCCTTGCTCCAGCGGCTGATCGAGCCGGAGGAGATCGCCAACATGGTCGTCTACCTCAGCTCCGAGCAGGCTTCGGCCACGACCGGGGGAGCCCTGCGTGTCGACGGCGGATACGTCGACTCGATCCTGCCGTGACCCGGCGTGCGCCGGTGGCGTTCATCCTTGAGCCGACCGGGAGGCGGATGTGACCGTGACGCGTGTCGGCCTGGTCATGCACGGAGGTCGTGCGCAGGCCGGGGACGCCGCGAGGATCGTGCGTGGCTGGTGCGCGGAACGCGGCGTGCACTGTGCGGACATCGACGTGTGGCGGGACGACACCCGGCACAGTGCCCGCGAGGAGGTCGCGGCGGCGGGCAATCCGGATCTGATCGTCACGCTGGGCGGAGACGGCACGTTCCTGCGGGGTGCGCGGCTCGCCGCGGAGAATGACGCCCTGGTCCTCGGCGTCGATCTCGGCCGGGTGGGTTTCCTGACAGAGGTGCCCGCCGCCGCTGTGTGCGAGGCGCTGGAGGCCGTCCAGGAGGACCGGATCACGGTCGAGAGCCGCATGCTGCTGACGCTCCGCGCGTCCCGTCGTCTACAGGTGCCCACCGGCATGGAAGCTCTGCTGCGATACGGGCGGGGCCCCCTCCTGCCGCCCCCGCGGGTGCGTACCGACTGTGCGGAGGGCGATGACTGGGGCATCGCGCTGCACGTCACCGCGCTCAACGACATCGTCCTGGAGAAGCTGGCGAGGGACCGGCAGGTGTCGGTCGGCGTCTATCTCGCCGGCCGGCTGCTGGCCTCCTACTCCGCCGACGCGCTGCTGGTGGCCACGCCCACCGGCTCGACGGCCTACAGCTTCGCCGCGGGCGGTCCGGTCGTCTCGCCGCGCGCCGAGGCTCTGATCTTCACCCCGGTCGCCCCGCACATGGCGTTCAACCGCTCCGTCGTCGCCGCCCCCGACGAGCCGATCGCACTGCGGGTACTGGACCGCTCGGGGCCGGCCGCGGTCAGCGTCGACGGACAGTTGCGCGGTGTGCTCGACCCGGGGGACTGGATCGGTGTGTACGCGGCTCCGCGCCGGCTGAAAGCGGTCCGGTTGGGGCCCATGGACTTCTACGGCCGTCTGCGTGAACGCATGAACCTGACCGACGCCCCGGCCGCGGTCGCCGACGGGCAGGCCGCCCCGCTGTGGCCGGTGACCAGTGCTCCGCCGGCCGATCTGGCGCATCTGACCCTGCCCCCAGGGCCCGGTGACACGCCGTCCGCCTCGTGAACGGGGCGCGCGGCGGTGTCGGGCAGGCTCGGCGACCGGGTCCGGGACTCGCGCGGCCTCGTCGGACTGGTGTCTTTCTGGTGTCTTTCCGGAAGTGACACGAGCAGGGTGTGCGTGCGGTGGCCCGCTCGGACACCCGAACGGCCGATACACGCCCGGCCGTTCGGGAGAAGCCGGGATGCGGGCGATCCCGCGGGCGCCCGCCCGACATCGCACATCCGTACGACTCCCCTGCGCTGGTGAGCAGCCTCACCCAGTGGTGGCGTAGGAGGGAACCGCCCGTACGCACGATCCCTCCGGAGGCATCAGCGATGAACCGTCGTCCACGCCGCGCAGCCCATGTCTTCGTCTCCACCCTGGCGGCAGGCGCGCTGCTCACCACCGCGGGGTGCTCGGAGGACGGAAACAGCCGGGGCAGTTCGGAGGCCGTGTCCAGCCCTTCCGCCGAGCTCTCGGCCTCCCCGCTGGTCAAGGAGTCCCCGGCGGCCTCGACCGCGCCCGCACTCACCACGGAACAGGCCCAGACCGCGCTGCTCACCAATACCGATCTGGGCTCGGAGTGGACCCAGAGCAAGGCCGCTGAGTCCTGGCGGGCCACCATGGTCAAGGGCAAGACGAACCTCGCCGAGTGCCAGAAGCTGCTCGACGCCCTGGTCTCGGGGGAACTGCTGGGCGATCCCTCGGGTTCGAGGGCGGTGACGGGCTTCGCGGACAGCGACAACGACGCCCAGATGCGCTACGAGGTCGCCGCGTACGACCACGCCGCCCTGGACAAGTCGTTCGACTGGCTGAAGTCGGTGCCCGTGACGTGTGACCAGTTCACGGCCACCGACACCCCCGTGGGCACACAGACGGTCCAGGTCGTCGAGACGTCGCTGCCCAGCGCGGGCGACGACCGTCAGGGACTGCAGATGACCGCGACCGGCGCACTGGAGGGCACGCCGTTCACGCTGACCATGGACATCGCCGCCGTACGCGTCGGCGACAACGCCATCAGCCTGACCAACGGCGGCCTCGGCGGCGCCGACAGCGACTCCACGAGCCAGGCCGTCCAACTGGGCGCGCAACGCCTCACGGACGTCCTCGCCGGGAAGACCCCGGCCGAGCAGCCACCCGGTCAGCAGGACTGACGACGCCTCATCGATCCCAGACCCGGCGCTACGAGCCGACGCGGCCCCGGGAGGACTCACGGTCCGGGGACGAGACCGACACTCCGAGCGGGCGGGCGAGACCGACCACTCCCTCGTCCAGGCGTTGCAAATGCCTCAGGACACGGCTCGTGACCCGGTCGGGCCGCGTGGCACCCTCAGTGTCCGCCTCCAGCATGGCGGCGAGGCTGGCGCCGGTCTCGACCACACCTTCGCTGCCCTCGTCCTCGACCCGGGCGACGAGTACGCCGATGTTGTCGGCGATACGCCGCCCGGCCCTCTTGAGACGCGGATCGGCGGCGACGGTCTTGCTGTAGGGCAGGAGTTCGGCCGTCGCCGCCAGCGAACGCGCGTGATAGGCGCATGTCTCCAGGAGAGCCACGAGATAGCGCGCGGTCTGGCGGCGGGCCCGCAGCGGGGTGATCGGGTGGGTCAGCGGCTGCGTGGAGGACCGCAGATCGTCCAGTGCCGTGTCGAGGTCCCGGGCCTTGTCCAGCAGATCGAGCGCGGGCCCGCCGCTCAGCTGCTCCACCGCGGCGTCGGTGACGTCCCCGAGCCGGCTCAGCACCGTGCCGAGGAGTTCGTCGGTACGGCGATCCGTGTTCACGGGCAGGACCAGTACGGCCGCGATGACGCCGCAGGCGGCACCGAGCGCGGTCTCCGCGATGCGCAGGACGAGCACCTCGGGGCTGTAGGTGTTGAGGAGCGTGTACAGCAACCCCAGCATGGCCGTGACGAAGAAGGACATCAGGGCGTACGACAGCGGCGCGCTGTAGAACATCGCGAAGATGAAGAGCAGCACGAGTACGAACGCGAGCCAGGTGCGGTTGCCGACCAGGCCCGCCAGGGCGACCCCGGCGACGACCCCGAGCACGGTGCCCAGGAGCCGTCGGTAGCCCTTGACGAGGATCTCTCCGGTGGACGCCGTGTTCAGGAAGACGACCCAGCAGGTCAGCACCGCCCAGTACCAGCGCTGGCTGGAAAGGAACTCGCCGCCGACGATCGCCAGGGCCGAGCCCACCGACACCTGGACGGCGGACCGGGTCGTGGGACGCTTCAGCCCCGTGGGTCCGTCGTCGTCCGGCTCCTTCTCCTCGGCCCCCGCGATGGCGACGTCCTCGGCGTCCAGCTCCTCACGGGAGCGGGTCGTCGCGGGTGTGTCGTCGGACTCGTCCTGGGGTCCGTCGACGGCCAGCCGCAGGCCCAGGACGGAGCGCGCCGCCTCTCCGATGCCGCGGAAGACGTCCTGGACCGCGGCCGAGGCGCGCGGCAGGTTCTCTTCGTCGCGGTAGCCGAGCAGCCGGTTGCGCAGATGGGCCACCGCGGGGCCGCGGTCGTGCGAGACCGGGCGGAGGACGAGCATACGCAGCGCGTGGAGATCACGGCGCAGTGTGGCCGTGACGTCGTCCTGCGCTCGCGGCCAGTCGCCGGGTGCCGGCAGCGGCGCGTTCGGCAGGTGCAGGGTCAGCGTGTCGGCGCGTTCGGCGCTTCGGGCGCTGAGCAGCAGAACACCGAGTCGTTCGGCGGCGATCTCGGCGTCCGCGACGCGGCGCTGTACGAGCGAGGCGGTGGCGCTGTCGCTGGTGCCCTCGTCCAGCCGCCCCTGGATCATCAACGCGGTCTCGTGGAGGCGCGCGGTGTGCAGGCGTACGTCCTCCAAGGCCTTCTCCAGGCGGGCGGGGCCGGCGTCGAGCAGCTCGATCTGGGCGGACACCAGTTGGGCGAGGCGAGCCCGGAACGCCCGGCGCAGCCGCTCCAGAATGCGCTCGGGCGTCTCGACCACCAGGCCGAACCGCACCACCGCGCTACAGGCGAACGCGATGGCGAGCGTCCCGCACAGCCCGGGCAGCGCGGAGAAGGTGGCTCTGACGAACAGTGACACGAAGTAGACCTGAAACCCGATCAGACCCAGTGCCATACCGCGGTCACCGAACCGGCGGCTGTAGACCGCGGCGAAGATCAGCGCGATGAAGAAGAGGTCACCGGCGATGACGTGGGTGTTGAGCAGCGCTCCCAGCGACATCGCGGTGAGCGCCACGGGCAGACCGAGCGCGAGGGTGACCGCCTGTTCGCGCCGCTGTTTGTCCTTGACTGCGAAGGTGGCGACCATGGCCGCCATGGAACCGGCCACCATGTGACTGACATCGGCACGGAGAAGGGCCAGGACGGCAAGGGTGAGCGCGATGGCACCCACGGTCCGCAGCCCGGCCATGAGCCGCAGCAGCCCGGGGTCGGATGCTGTGAATCGGTCCCAGGTGCCCGTCCGGCTCGGCCGCGTCACTGTCCTCACGCTGCTGTTTTTCCCCGCTCTCCGTCATGATCCGCGATTCCTTCCAGCATGGCACGAGTCAATTTCTCTGCCGTCCCTCGGGGCCCACGGAAGGCCGCCACGGCAGCAGTCTCCCGTCGGACGGCCTGCCGGTGCGGGAGGCCGAGCGCCTGCTGCCGCGGCAGGCCGGGAGGCCGGCGTCCGCATGCCGGGGTCGCATCCGAAGGGGGTCGCGTGGTCCGCGACCCCCAACCGGCGTCCGGTGGACGGCTGTTGAGCGGATCGCCGACATGACCGAGCCGCGCCCTCGGCCCTGCCGGAGCGCGCCCCGTTCCTCCCGGTACCGGTACCGGGAGGAACGGGGCCAGGGCGGGGGGACAGGGAAGGCCCTGCCCCGTCGTCGCCGGGTTCGCCGACCTGCCGGAACCTCCGACCGTCGCGCGCGGCAGTCACGGCAACGCGTCAGGCCTGGTTGTCGATGCCTGTCACCGTGGCCGGGCCGAGCGGTGCTTCATCAGGAGCGAATCCGGCCTCGCGCAGCGCGGATGCGGCTGTCCGTTTGGCATCCTCTTCCGCGTTACGGCTGTCGTCGGCTGTCACCTCCAGGCGGATGCTGAAGGTGTTGTCGTCGTTGACGGTGAGGAGATCCAGGTCTTCCTGCTGCCCCAGGGAGGTGTGGTGCGGGTCGGCCGGCCGCAGCAGTCGCACGAGAGCGGAGCGCACGTCGTCGCTCGGGTCCCGCAGGAACGTGCCGGGAATGGTGATGACGTAGGTGGTCACGTAAAACTCCTCCTTCAGACGCCCTGCCTGGGCCGGTCCCGTAGGGGACCCCGCCCATGCGGATGCCCCTCAGGCGGATCATCGAACGCCCAGAACGCCGCGCGGTCCCTTCGACACGCGCAGGCGGCAGGTGCCGGATCCTCGTGGGGGTCAGCCCGAGGCGCCGAGCGCTACCGCGAAGGGGGCGGTGCCGTGCTGTCACGGACCACGAGTTTCGTGGGTACGAGCGTGGTGCCGTGTTCTGCCGCGTCGTGGCGCATCCGCCGCAGGACACCCTGCACACACAGTCGCCCCACTTCCGCGAAGTCCTGGTGAACAGTGGTCAGGGGAGGCAGGAAGGAGCCGGCCTCGGGGATGTCGTCGAAGCCGATGACGCTGACGTCCTCCGGAATTCTCCGGCCGCGCTCGTGCAGGGCCCGCAACAGCCCCAGCGCCATCTGGTCGTTGGCGGCGAACACCGCCGTACAGTCCTCCTCGTCGGCGATCCGCAGCCCCGCCTGATAGCCGGACTCCGCCGACCAGTCGCCTCGTACCACGGCGGGCGGGACGCGGCCCGCCTCGATGAGTTCGGCGCGCCACGCGTCGGCACGGCGCTGCGCCGCGTACGACTCCTCGGGACCGGCCAGATGCCAGATCGTGCGGTGACCGAGTTCCAACAGGTGCCGCACGGCCGCGCGGGCTCCGCCCGCCTGGTCGGTGTCGACCACGGTGTAACGGTCACCGGCGTCCGAGTCCGCGACGGCGACCTGGACGTGCGGGGGCAAGGAGATGGTCGCCGCATCGAGAAGGTGCACTTCCATGATGATGATGACGGCATCGACGGCGAGCTCTCCCAGACGGGAGAAGGCGCCGTGCACCTCGTCCTGGGTGGGGACGGCCACGGGCAGGAGCGTGACGGCGTACCCCTCCTGCGCCGCGGAGGTGGCGATCGCCTCCAGGGTCCGCATGTTGCCCGTGGTGGAAAGGTTGAACGTGATGACACCGATGGTGCGGAACTCGCCGCGCTTGAGGGCCCGGGCCGCACTGTTGGGCCGGTAGCCCAGCTCCTTCATGGCCGCCAGGACCTCTTGCCGGGTCTCTTCGGTGACGCCCGCGTAGCCGTTGGACACGCGGGAGACGGTCTGCGAGGAGACGCCGGCCAGGCGGGCGACATCCGCCATGGACGCACTCTGTCTGCGCCGGGCGCTCTGTTCATCCATGCGCGTCAGTGCCCGCGGCACGCTCGTCGAGCCGCTGTCCGCCGTGTTCACGCGTCTCCCTCATGACGAGTCGCAAGCGACTCTTGACCACCAACATTGGGGCAGTGTAGACATGCCGCCATCAGATGTTTACGTAAACATAACAGCTCACGGCTTCCTTCGGAGCGCGATGTTTACGCAAACATCGCGACGGCGTGTGACGCCGGTTCCGAGATGGACGAGCGAGGAACGACATGACGACGCTACAACCCTCAGCGGCTGTATCACGGCCCCCGGCCCGGCCTCCGTCGAAGCGGGACCGCCGCTCGTGGACAGGGTGGGGGTTCATAGGCCCCTTCGCGGTGGTCTTCGCCTTTGTCTTCCTGGCTCCGATCGTCTATTCGATCTACCTCAGCGTCTTCCGCACCCAGCTCATCGGCGGCACGACCTTCGTGGGCCTGGACAACTACCAACAGGCCCTGCACGACGACCAGTTCTGGGCCTCGCTCGGACGGGTCTCGCTCTTTCTGGCCGTACAGGTGCCGATCATGCTGGGCATCGCCCTGCTGATCGCCCTCGCCCTGGACAGCGGGCGCCTCTACGGCAAGGACTTCTTCCGCATAGCGATCTTCCTGCCGTACGCGGTGCCCGCCGTGGTGGCCACCCTGATGTGGGGCTTCATGTACGGCACCCGCTTCGGTCTCGTCGGGGACATCAACGAGGCCTTCGGCGTCACCCTGCCCGACCCGCTCTCCACCGACCTGGTCCTGGCGTCGATCGGCAACATCGTCACCTGGGAGTTCGTCGGCTACAACATGCTGATCTTCTACTCCGCGCTGCGGGTCATCCCGAACTCGCTGTACGAGGCCGCGGAGATCGACGGCGCCGGACAGATCCGCGTCATCACCGCCATCAAGCTCCCCGCCATCCGCGGTGCCCTCGTCATCGCGACGATCTTCTCGATCATCGGCAGCTTCCAGCTCTTCAACGAGCCGAACATCCTGCGGCCATTGGCGCGCAACGCCATCACGACGGACTACACCCCGAACTTCTTCACCTACTCACTGTCCTTCAACGGCCAGCAGCACAACTACTCCGCGGCGGTCGCCATCATCATGGGGCTGATCACCATGGTCATCGCCTATGCCGTGCAGCTCCGCGGCATGCGCAAGGGAGCGTGACCCGATGAGCAGCACGAGCAGCCCCGTCACCACCGACTCCCAGCCCGCATCCGTTCCGGCCACCGGCCCGACCAAGGGCGCGCCCCGACTGCGCACGCCCCGCAAGCATGTTCCCGGACGCCCCAAGCGCAGCGTGCCGCTGACCCTGCTCACCGGCCTGGTCCTGCTCTACACCCTGGTGCCCTTGGCGTGGCTGGTCATCAGCGCCACCAAGACCCAGGAAGGGCTGGCCGACTCCTCCGGACTGTGGTTCGCCCATGACTTCGCCCTCTGGGACAACATCAGCCAGACGTTCACCTACGACGACGGCATCTTCGTCCGCTGGTTGCTGAACACCCTGCTGTACGTCGTGCTCGGGGCCGGCGGTGCCACCCTCCTGGCGATCCTGGGCGGCTACGCGCTGGCGAAGTTCACCTTCCCCGGAAAGCGCGCCGTCTTCGCCGTGGTCATCGGCGCCGTCGCCGTCCCGGGCACCGCCCTCGCGGTGCCCACCTTCCTGATGTTCAGCAAGATGGGGCTGACCGACACACCGTGGGCGGTGATCATCCCCTCGCTCGTCTCGCCCTTCGGCCTGTATCTGATGTGGGTCTTCGCCACCGAAGCCATTCCCGTCGAACTCCTCGAGGCCGCCCGCATCGACGGAGCGGGCGAGGTGCGCACCTTCTTCCAGGTCGCCCTGCCGCTGCTCGCCCCCGGCATCGTGACCGTTCTGCTGTTCACCACGGTCGCGACCTGGAACAACTACTTCCTGCCGCTGATCATGCTCAAGGACCCGGACTGGTACCCCCTGACCCTCGGCCTGAGCGCCTGGAACGCCCAGGCCGAGACGATCGGCGGCGATGTGATCTTCAACCTGGTGATCACCGGCTCGCTGCTCACCATCGTCCCGCTGATCATCGCGTTCCTGCTGTTGCAGAAGTACTGGCAGTCCGGGCTCGCCGCCGGAAGCGTCAAGGAATGACCCACCCTCAGGCCCACCCCCCTCAGCCTCACCTGTTTCCCTCTCCCTCACCCTCGCCCCGTCCCACCCACGAAGAAGTGGAAGCATCTCCATGCGCAGAACGACCCGCCGCCTGATGCGCGGCCTCGCCGTCCTCTCCGTCCTCGCCCTCGGGGCGACCGCCTGTGGCGGCTCCGACGACGACAGCGCCGACCAGAAGCCGGTCTCCGCCGGGGACATCCAGGCGGCCCTGAAGAAGGGCGGCACGGTCACGGTCTGGGCCTGGGAGCCCACGCTCAAGACGGTCGCCGCCGACTTCGAGAAGAAGTACCCCAAGGTCAAGATCAACCTCGTCGGCGAGCGGTCCGGCGACAAGCACTACACCGCGCTGTCGAACGCCATCTCGGCCGAGAAGGGCGTTCCCGACATCGCGCAGGTCGAGTACTTCGCGCTGGGGCAGTACGCGCTCACCAAGGGCCTCACCGACCTGACCCCCTTCGGCGCGGACAAGCTCAAGGCCAAGTACACCCCCGGCCCGTGGAACGCCGTGAGCGAGGGTGACAAGGTCTACGGCCTGCCCATGGACTCCGGCCCCATGGCGCTGTTCTACAACAAGAAAGTCTTCGACAAGTACAAGGTCGCGGTGCCGACCACCTGGGACGAGTACGTCGAGGCGGCCCGCAAGCTGCACAAGGCCGATCCCAAGGTCTACATCGCCGCCGACGCCGGCGACGCGGGCCTGACCACCAGCATGCTGTGGCAGGCCGGTTCGCGTCCCTACCAGGTCGACGGCACCAAGGTGAAGATCGACTTCGCCGACGCGGGCGCCAAGAAGTACACCGACACCTGGCAGAAGCTCATCGACGAGAAGCTCGTCGCACCCATCTACGGCTGGACCGACGACTGGTACAAGGGCCTGGGCGACGGCACCATCGCCACCCTGCCCAGCGGCGCCTGGATGCCCGCCAACTTCGTCACCGGCGTGCCGAAAGCCTCTGGCGACTGGCGAGCCGCCCCCCTGCCGGCCTGGACCAAGGGCGACAAGGCGAGCGCGGAGAACGGCGGCAGCTCCCTCACCGTGCCCGAGCTGGCCAAGAACAAGGAACTCGCCTACGCCTTCGTCGAGTACGCGAACGCCGGCGACGGTGTGCAGACCCGCATCAAGCAGGGCGCCTTCCCCGCGACCACCGCGGAACTCCAGTCCACCGAGTTCCAGAACACCAAGTTCGACTACTTCGGTGGGCAGGAAGCCAACAAGATCTTCGCCGACTCGGCCGCCAACGTCGCCGACGACTGGTCGTACCTGCCCTTCCAGCAGTACGCCAACTCGATCTTCAACGACACCGTCGGCAAGGCGTACATCTCGAAGACCAAGCTGGCCGACGCCCTGAAGTCCTGGCAGGACGCCTCCGTCAAGTACGGCAAGGAACAGGGCTTCACCGTCGAGTAGTCGAGGCAAGCCCCCCACGCCGCCCCCTTGTGACACACCGGAAGGACCACGATGATCTCCACCCTCCTGTCCCAGCTGAACGGGCCGGACGGTGACCGCACGCCACGCCTCGCGTACGGCGCCGACTACAACCCCGAGCAGTGGCCGCGCGAGGTGTGGGAGGAAGACATCCGGCTGATGCGCGAGGCCGGCGTCAACATCGTCTCGGTGGGGATCTTCTCCTGGGCCCGCATCCAGCCGGCCCAGGGCCAGTGGGACTTCGCCTGGCTCGACGACGTCATGGACCTGCTGCACGCGGGCGGCATCGGGGTCGACCTGGCCACGGCGACCGCGTCCCCGCCGCCCTGGCTCGCCACGGCACACCCGGAGATCCTCCCGGTGACCGCCTCCGGCGAGACGGTGTGGCCGGGGGCGCGGCAGCACTGGCGTCCCACGTCCCCCGTCTTCCGCACGCACGCCCTGCGCCTGGTGCGGAAGCTGGCGGAGCGGTACGCGGACCATCCCGCGCTGGTGGCATGGCACGTCTCCAACGAGCTGGGCTGCCACAACATCTACGACTACTCCGACGACGCCGCCCGTGCCTTCCGCGACTGGCTGCGCGCCCGCTACACCACGCTCGACGCCCTCAACCACGCCTGGGGAACCGCGTTCTGGTCCCAGTACTACAGCGACTGGGACCAGATCCTGCCGCCCCGGCTGGCCGCCTCCCACCCGAACCCCACGCAGCAGCTGGACTTCAAGCGCTTCTCCTCCGACGCGCTGAAGGCGTACCTGCGCGCGGAGCGGGACCTGCTGCGCGAGATCACGCCCGAGGTTCCGGTCACCACCAACTTCATGGTGATGGGCCGCACCAAGGGCATGAACTACGCCGACTGGGCCCAGGAGATCGACTTCGTCTCCAACGACCACTACGTCTCGCCCGGGCCTCAGGACCGGGACGAGCTGTCCTTCTCCGCCAACCTCGTCAGCGGCATAGCCGGCGGACGCCCGTGGTTCCTCATGGAGCACTCCACCAGCGCCGTCAACTGGCAGCCCGTCAACCTGGCCAAACGGCCCGGCGACCTGGCCCGCGACTCCCTGCTGCACGTCGCGCACGGCGCCGACGCCGTGTGCTTCTTCCAGTGGCGCCAGTCGGCGGCAGGCGCCGAGAAGTACCACTCGGCGATGGTGCCGCACGCCGGACCCGACAGCGAGGTCTTCCGCGCGGTGACCGCCCTCGGCGGCACCCTTCGGACGCTGGCCCCGGTCGCCGGGACCGAGCGTGAACCGGCGCGGGTCGGGATCGTCTTCGACTGGGAGTCCTGGTGGGCGAGTGAGCAGGACTCCCACCCCACCTCCCTGCTCGACTACCGCCGGGAGGCGCTCGACTGGTACTCCGCCCTCCTCGCCCTCGGCATCCGGGCCGACGTCGTCACCCCGCAGGCCGACCTCGACCGGTACCAGCTCCTGATCACGCCGGTGCTGCACGTGGTCCCCGCGGCACTGGCCAAGGAACTCACCCGCTATGCCGAGAACGGCGGGCACCTGGTCACCACGTACTTCTCCGGTGTCGTGGACGAGAACGACCACATCTGGCTGGGCGGATACCCCGGAGCCCTGCGCGATCTGCTCGGCATCCGCGTCGAGGAGTTCGGCCCGCTGCTCGACGGCGACACGGTCGCACTGGACGACGCCGCCACGGGCACCCTGTGGACCGACCGGATCACCGTCACCGACCCCGAGGTGGAGGTCCTGGCCCGGTACCGCACCGGTACGTACGCCGGCCACCCCGCCGTCACCCGCCGTGCGGTGGGCCGGGGTTCGGCCGCGTATGTGTCCACCCGGCTGGGACCGGACGGCCTCACCGCACTGCTGCCGAAGCTGCTCGGCCCTGCCGCGGTCGGCAGTGAACTGCCCGACGGCGTAGGGGGAGACGTCGAACTGATCGTGCGCCGCGGCGCCGGCAGCCGCTATCTGTTCCTGGTCAACCGGACCGACGGGACGGTGCCGCTGACCGGACTCGCCGGGGAACTCCTGATCGGCCGGGCAGAGGACGACGGCACCGTGGTGCTGTCCCCCCGGGATGTCGCCGTTCTGCGGCAGCCCACCCGCTGACCGCCCTCGAAGGGCACCGCACCTGTTCGAAGGCCATCCGTCCTGGCGCTCAGGCCACGACGGTCCACCGAAGCGACCACAGATGAGTGGGGAGCATACGTTGGCACGCCGTACCCGCACACGACGGCTTCTGGGAACCATCGGCGTCACCGCCCTGGCCACCGGGGCAGCCCTGGTCACCGCTCCACCGACGAACGCGCAGACCCCGGCGGCAGCGGCGACCGCTGCCGTCACGGTCCAGCCCGACCCCTCGTACCGAGCGGACAGATTCGAGGGCTGGGGCACCAGCCTGGTCTGGTTCGCCAACGCCACCGGCGACTATCCCGCGGAGATACGCGAGAAGCTGGCCGAGCTCCTCTTCGACGACGACGGCCTCGCCCTGAACATCGCCCGCTACAACATCGGCGGCGGCAACGCCCCCGACGTCAAGGACTACCTCCGGGCCGGCGGAGCGGTCGAGGGCTGGTGGAACGCCCCGGCGGGCACCACCCGTGAGGACACCGACTGGTGGAGCGCCGACGACGCCGCCGACTGGAACCCCAACGCCGACGCGACCCAGCGGTGGTGGGTGGACCGGATCAAGAACGACATCGACCACTGGGAGACGTTCAGCAACTCCCCGCCCTGGTTCATGACCGCCAGCGGCTATGTGTCGGGCGGCTTCAACTCCAGCGAAGACCAGCTCAAGGCCGACTCCGTCGACGACTTCGCCGCCTATCTGGCAGGCGCGACCAAGCGGCTGGAGAAGGCGCACGGCATCAAGGTCGACACCCTCGACCCGTTCAACGAACCCAACACGGGCTATTGGGGTACGCGCCTGGGATCCGACGGCCGGCCCGTCGGCGGCCGTCAGGAAGGGGCTCACATCGGCCCGGAGCTCCAGCAGAAGGTGATCCGCGCGCTGGCCCCCGCCCTGAAGAAGGCGAAGACCGGCACGAAGATCTCCGCGATGGACGAGACCAACCCGAACCTCTTCGCGCAGAACTGGAACTCCTACCCCCAGGACGTGCGCGATCTCGTCGGCCAGATGAACGTCCACACTTACGGCACCGGCGGCCGGACCAGCGTGCGCGACCTGGCCAAGGCGGCGGACAAGCCGCTGTGGATGAGCGAGGTCGAGGGCGACTGGGGCGACGGCCAGAGCTTCACGGACATGCGGCCCGGCCTCGGGCTTGCCCAGCAGATGGTCGACGACCTGCGCGAACTCGAGCCCAAGGCCTGGGTGTTCTGGCAGCCGGTCGAGGACTACGACAACATGAAGCCCGGCGGTGAGTCCGCCAAGGGCGGCAACTGGGGCAGCATCCAGCTCCCGTTCAGCTGCACCTCCGCGGACACCCTGGCCACCTGCCCCGTCCACACGAACACGAAGTTCGACACCGCCCGCAACTTCACCCACTACATCAAGCCGGGCGACCGACTGATCAGGACCGACGACACCTCCAGCGCCGCCGCGGTCTCCACGAAGGGCAACGCGGCGACGGTCGTCCACGTCAACAAGACCACCAGCGCCCGCACCGTCACGATCGACCTGTCCAAGTTCGGCCACATCACCCGCGACGCGACCGTGACTCCCGTGGTCACCAGCGCCGCAGGCAAGCTCGAACGACAGGCCCCCGTCGAGGTCACCGGCAGCCGGGCCGCGGTCACCGTACCCGCCCAGTCCGTGACGTCCTTCCTCGTCAAGGGAGTGTCCGGCGTCGCGAAGGACGCCGCGCTCCTGTGCAAGGGGCACACCTACCAGCTGACCGGCGTCCAGAGCGGCAAGGCCCTCACCGTCGCGGACGACGGCACCCAGCTCGTCATCAGGACCGCGGGTACGGATGCGGCCGGGACCGGGCAGCAGTGGCAGGTGCGTCAGATCAGCGGCGACACCGGGAACCGGCAGCGGTACGTGTTCACCAACCCCGCGGCAGGAAAGCGCCTGGCCGTTCGTGACGGCGCGCCGGTGCTGGAGGCGGACCGCGGCCACCGTGACAAGGCCACCCAGTGGATCATGTCGACCACCGGCGACGGCACCTGGACCCTCGTCAACGCCGCCACCGGCAGGCTCCTCGAGGTCGGCGGCCAGGCCACCACCGACGGAGCCGCCGTCACGACATGGACGCCGAACTCCGGATCCAACCAACGGTGGTCGGTCACCGACGTGACCGACCAGAACGGATCTCGGTCGAGCGGGCTGTGAGCCGCACCGGTTGAGCCGGACGAGTGGACCGGGCCCCCGCAGCCGACATGGCGCGGGGGTCCGGTCATCGGAATGGCTCCCCCGCCCATATCCGGCGGAACTCGTTCCGTGCTCCGGTCCGAAGGCCTGAGGCACCGCCGCCTGTGCCAGGTACGCCACCCCGCCGCCCCCGTGAGCGTGCGGCATCGTGTGGGCCGTCGGCTCACCGCAGGCCTGTCGTTCAGCCGGGGAAGCGGCCCGTGGAGCGCAGGTGCCGGCGCCGCTCCGCGTACGCCAGGTCGTCGCGCCACAGGCGTCCGGCGGCAGCGCGCATGAGTGGCCGCAGCACCGGGGCCATCGCGCGCGCCACGGCGAACCCGCGGCGGTCGGACGACGCCAGCACGGCCTCGACCACGGCCGTGCGCGGCCTGCCCCGGTCGTCAGGGCCGAGCGGGGTGGCATGGGTCTCGACGACGGAGCCCCGCCCCTCCCCCTCCGCGATGCGCATCACGACCGTGCGGGGCTCCGGAGCGGTGAAGACGGCCCGCACCGGGACGACCAGCCGTCCAGCGATCTTGAAAGACACGTCGACGGTAAATCCGTCCTCCGTCTCGGCGCCCTCCGCCTCGTCACCCCCCGTCTCTACACCCTCCGTTTCTCCTTCCTCAGGTGCGACGGTTTCCCCGGGCGTGACGACGGTGAGGTCGACGAAGGAGTACGGGTGGAACCATGCGCCGTGCCAGGGGTCCAGGCGGTTGGCGACGACATCCTCGGGTTCGCAGATTCCGACGCCGACGTAGACGGCCGACACGGCACCCGACAGGGCAGGCCTGGCCGGTACCACCGGGGCCTCGAGCGGTCGCTCACCGCCGACCTCGTCCAGCCGTACCCACACCAGCACGCCGTCGTCGTGCACGGGCAGCGGTTCCCAGCCCGCGAACGGCGTGCCGCTCAGGGCGAGTCCGTGCCAGCGACACATGAGCGTGCCGCAGCGCACGGGGCTGTCCCGCAGCGGTGCACCGAGATGGGGGCAGACACCTGGCCCGGCGACCAGCCGCCCTTCGCCGTCCCGCCAGACGACGACCTCAAGGCCGGCCACGGTGCGCGCCAGAGGGCGGTCCTCCCGCACATCACGGGTGGCGCCGACGACGTACCAGTTGCCCGATGGTCGTGCCTGCGCCCGCTTCAGCGCCTCCGCGATCACGGCGGGCCGCGCGTCGCGCCAGGTCGGACGCTGGTCCTCCCAGCGAATCGGATGCCTGCGCAACGAGAGCGGGTAGCGTCGGCGCCGGGCAGGACGGTCGGTGCGGTCAGGGGTCATGCGACCTCCTCATGTGCCGGCCGGGGCGAGGACCTCGGCACCAGGGCGGGAAGCCGCCACGGATCGGGCAGGGTGGGCAGCCGCGCGTCGGCGCGGGATCCCAGACGGGCCACGCCCAGGCGTACGAGACCGTCCAGCGCCACCGCGGCACGGCGCCGGCGCGGCACCACGGCACGGCGGTGGACGACCGCGTACCCGTCGTCGGCGATGGCGTCCAGGATCCCGCCGTACAGCACGAACGCCGTCCGGATGCACGGGCGCGCCACCGGGTCGAGCATCGCAAGCCCCGGCGCCGCCTCGCGGTACACACCGCGGGTCAGGCCCTCAACGGCCTTGAGCGCACGGGTGATACGGCGGTCCCGGCGGCCGGTGTCCCTGCTCCAGCGCAGCAGGTCCCGGTCGACGCCGTGGGCGCGCAACAGGTCGGCGGGCAGATAGACGCGGCCGCGGTCCAGGTCCTCGCCCACGTCCCGCAGGAAGTTGGTCAGCTGGAACGCCACTCCCAGGGCCGCCGCGTGGGGTGCGGCCTCCTCACGCGGGACCACGGTCCCGAGCACCGGCAGCATCTGCAGCCCGATCACCGCGGCCGAACCGTGCATGTAGCCGCGCAGGTCGGCGTAGGTCTCGTAGCCGGTGACCTCCAGGTCGCTGCGCATGGCCGTCATGAAGTCACTGAAGTGCTGGTGGTCGATCGCGTACCGCCGGGCCGTCTCGGCGAGCGCCAGGACCACCGGCTCGGTGCTGTGTCCCTCACGCAGTCCCGTCCGCAGGCTCTCCTGGAGGCGGCCGAGCGCCGCCGAGCGCACAGCGGGGCCGACGGTGGTGTCCAGGGAGTCGACGATGTCGTCGGCCCAGCGTGCGAATCCGTAGAGGGCGTGCACGGCGGGCCGGCGTTCGACCGGCAGCAGTCTGGTGGCGAGGAAGTACGTCTTGCCGTGCCGCGCGTTGAGCCGGCGGCAGTGCGTGTAGGCCTTGCGCAGCGACGGGTCGGTGATGCCCGCCGCATCGAGTTCGCGGTCGGTCATGAAAGCGTCCTTCCGCTCGCGGTGCGGGAGGCGGGCATACGGCGGGGTGTGCGCCTCGTGCCACCGGTGACACGGGCTGCGGCCAGCTTGCCGGACAGCAGCACGGTCGGCACGCCGACACCAGGCGTGGTGCCGCAGCCGGCGAGCACGGCGTTCGCGGTCCCGCGTACCAGGTTGCGCGGACGGAACGGGCCGGTCTGCGCGAAGGTGTGGGCCGCCGAGAAGGGCGTGCCCGCGGCGTGTCCCTGGGCCGCCCAGTCGGCCGGTGTGACCAGGCACTCCTCTTCGACGGCGGATCCGATGCCGTCGAGACCTCGGGCCTCCAGTTCCGTCAGGAGGCTGTCCCGGTAGCGCGGCGCCAGGTCGCCCCATGCGGCGGCGCTCGGCCCGATGTCCGTGTTCGGACAGGGGGCGAGGATGTAGTGGAGATGGCGGCCGGGCGGCGCGAGGCCCGGGTCGGTGGCGGTGGGACGCGTGATGAGCAGGGACGGATCGCTCATCAGGCCCCCGGTGCGGGTGAGTTCGTCGAACGTGCGGCCCCACGCCGCGCCGAAGGAGAGCGTGTGGTGGGCGAGCCCGGGCCAGGTCCGGTCGGTGCCCGCGTGCAGGACCACGGCGGACGGCGAGTTCCTGATCCGCAACGGGCGTCGCGGCGCACGGCCGAGCAGGCGGTAGGTGACGGGCAGATCGGGGGTGAGGACGACGGCGTCGCACGGAATCCGGTCGTACGCCGTCACGACGGCGGTGATGCGGTCACCGGCCCGCTCCAGCCGGGTGACGTCCTGTCCGAAGCGCAGTTCGGCACCCGCCTGCGCGGCGGCGTCCGCCATGGCCCGCGGCAGGGCGTGCATGCCACCCCGGGGAAAGTACACACCGGCCACGGTGTCCATGTAGGCGATGACGGCGTAGGCGGCGAGGGCCCGGGCCGGCGGTACGCCCGCGTACAGGGCCTGGAAGGAGAAGACGCGTCGCAGGCGCTCGTCCCGCAGATGGCGGCCGATGCGCGCGTCCAGTCGGCCGAATCCGCCGAGCGCCGCCAGACGCGCCAGATCGGGGGTCAGCAACTGGAGGGGGGAGTCGAAGTTGGAGTCGATGAAGCGCCGCATCTGCGCCCGGTACAGCCGCTCGAGCCAGTCGCGCAGCTGTCGGTAGCCGGCCGCCTCACGTGCTCCGGCGAAGCGTTCGATCTCCGCTTCCATCGCCTCGGCGCCGGTGTGCACGTCGAGGGTGCTGCCGTCGGCGAAGCGGGCCCGGTAGGCAGGGTGCAGCGGGATCAGGTCGACACGGTCGCGCAGGCTGTCGCCGACCGCCGCGAAGGCCTCGTCGGCGAGGTCGGGCATGGTCAGCACCGTGGGACCGGTGTCGATGAGGTAGCCGCCGCGCACCAGACGTCCGGCGCGGCCTCCGGGCAGGAGATCGCGTTCGACGACGGTGACCCGGCGACCGGCACCGAGAAGGTGCAGAGCGGCGGAAAGCCCGGCGAGTCCGGCACCGACGACCACGACGTGGTCGGTGCGCCCGCGCAGTGTCCTGTTCATCGGGAGGCCCCCTCGGCCGTGGCGGTGAGCAGCAGCGATACGGGCATCCCGTTCTCGGAGCGGGACGCGTCAGGGGCCTGCCGGCGGACCGAGGGCGCACCGGCCGCTGAACGGAGCAGTGCGTCCAGATGGCGTCGTCCCTCGGGGGCGAGTGAGGCGGCGCCCATGTGGCGCAGGCCCTGGGCCACCAGCCGGTCGATCTCGGCCTCGACCGTGTCACGCGCGCCGGTGGTGACCAGGACGTCCCGCACCCGGGCGAGGTCCGCGTCGGACAGATCGGCGCAACCGAGCGAGCGCCGCAGTACGGCGAGGGCGCCGCGGTCGCCGGCCGCTTCGGCCCGGGCCCGCGCCACGGCGACGAGGTAGGTGGGTTTGCCCGCCCGGATGTCACCGCCCGACGGCTTGCCGGTGCGCCGGGGTTCCTCGAAGACGTCGTGGAGGTCGTCGCGGAGCTGGAAGGCCAAGCCGACGCACCGGCCCGCCGAGCACAACGCCTGAGTCGTGGCGGTGTCCGCCCCGGCGAGGGCGGCACCGAGTTCGAGCGGCCGCTGCACGGAGTACAGCGCGCTCTTGAGGCAGGCGGCGCGCATCGCGCGGGCCTCGGAATGCGACGAGGTCGCCTGGCCCTGGATGTCCAGGTACTGCCCGGCCACCATTTCCATCCGCAGGCAGCTCCACACCTCGCGCACCCTGCGCCCCGGGTCCGGTGCCAGGTCGGTGTCCGCCACCACGTCGTCCGCCCAGGCGAGAGCCAGGTCTCCGGCGAGGATCGCGGCCGCCTCACCGAAGCGTGTGCCCGGGGCGGGCAGGACGGCGTCGGCGTACTGGGCACTCACGTCCGTGTGCAGCGCGGGCCGGCCGCGGCGCAGCCGGGAGCCGTCCATCACGTCGTCGTGCACCAGCGCGCACGTCTGGATGAGTTCGAGGGCGGCACCGACCCGCAGGGCCGCCTCCGCCCCGGCGGCCGGTCCGCCGCACGCCCGGTGCGCCCACCACACGAACTGGGACCGGGTGCGCTTGCCGCCGTCCAGGGTGAACCGCGCCACGCGCTCGGCGATGTCGTGGGCGAACACCGGGTCGAGGGCCGCCGCCCGCGCCACGCGCTCCGCCAGGAAGCGGTCGAGAAGTCGGCCCACGGCGGCCGGTACGTCCTCGTCGACGGAGGCCGGCCGGAACGCGTCGCGCGGGCCCGGTGACGGACCGGCCGCCTGGTGATCGGTCGCCTTGCTGCGGCGCATCCCGGTTCCTCTCGTCGTGATCGGAGCTGGCCTTGTCTGAACGCATTCCGCGTCGGCGGCGCACACGGATGCGCCATTGGAGGGAATGCGGAGCGCTGAGACGGCCGGGACGGGGTGGTGGGCGGCGCCGACGGGATGGTGGGCGGCGCCGACGGGGTGGTGGGCGGCGCCGCCGCACCGGGCCGGCCGGGTCGTTCGGCCGCCGGAGTCAGCCGCACGGCCGACAGGACCGCGCGCCCTGCATCCGGACCGGCCCACGAAGCGGAATGCTTCCGACAAGGCGCATGGGCTCGCGCGGAAGGAGGGAACGCCGTGCTGGAGGCGGACGTCGCGATCGTGGGCGCGGGAGCCGCGGGACTGTCCCTGGCCCACCGCCTGGCATGCCCTGTCCGCGGGGCGCCCCGCATCTCGGTGGTCCTGCTGGAGGCCCCGCCGGGCCCCCTGAGGCCGCCGAGGCGCACGTGGTGCTTCTGGGAGCGGGGCCCCGGCCGGTACGACGCCGCTGTCACCGCGTCATGGCAGCGCCTGCGGGTCCGCGCCCCCGGCGGGCGGCCGATCGAGGGCGACATCACGCCGCTGCGGTACAAGATGATCCGGTCGGACGACTTCGAGGCTCTGATGGCGCACGACCTCGCGCTGAGCGGGGGCGTCCAGCGCGTCGAGGCGACGGTCGAAGCGGTGGAGGGCGTGCCCGGGGGTGCCGAGGTGTATGCGTACACCGCCGCCGGGCGCCCGCTGCCGGTGCGTGCCCGCTGGGTCTTCGACTCGCGCCCGCTCGGCAGCCTCCCGGCGGCCCGCACCACGCTGTTGCAGCATTTCCACGGCTGGTTCGTCCGCTCCGATCTGCCGGTCTTCGACCCCGGCACCGTGGAGCTCATGGACTTCCGCACACCCCAGCCCCCGCGAGGACTGTCGTTCGGATACGTGCTGCCCACCGGCCGCCGGCAGGCGCTGGTGGAGTACACGGAGTTCTCGCCCGCCGTCCTGCCGCGGTCCGCCTACGAGGCGGCCCTGCGGCACTACACGCGAGACATCCTCCACCTGCCGGGCCTGGAGATCGTCTCGACCGAGACGGGCGTGATTCCCATGACCGACGCGCCGTTCGCCCGGCAGACCGCGGCGTCGGTCTTCCGGATCGGCGCCGCGGGAGGTGCGACACGCCCGTCGACGGGATACACCTTCGCCGCCGTGCAGCGCCAGACGCGCGCCGTCGCGGCCGCCCTGTGCCGCGGCCGCCGCCCGCTGCCGCCGCCGGCCCATTCCGCCCGCTCCCGCGCCATGGACGCCGTGCTGCTGCGCGCCCTGGACAGCGGCCGGATCGGCGGTGCGGCCTTCTTCGCGCGGCTCTTCTCACGGGTGCCCATGGAGCGGCTGCTGCGCTTCCTCGACGGCTGCACGCACCTCCACGAGGACCTCTCCATCGGGGTGCACACCCCCGTACTCCCGATGCTCCGCTCCGCCGCGGAGCTGCCGTACCTGCCCCGCCGTCCCTTTCCCGGGCCGTGACCGAGACGCGGACACGGCCCGCACGCCCGCCGGAGGAGACCGTATGACCCTGCTTCGCGACGCGGATCTGGCCGCCGCGTTCGACCGCGCCGCCCGCAGCTACGACACTCTGGTGGCGGCCAATCCCGGCTACCACGCCCACCTTCGGCGCTCCGCCCGACGCCTCGGTCTGCCGCACGGCGGGAGCGGAACGCGCGTGCTCGATCTCGGCTGCGGTACGGGTGCCTCGACCGCCGCACTCGCCGCGGTCCTGCCGGGCGCCGAGATCACCGCGGTGGACGCCTCCGCCGGCATGCTGGAACGGGCGGCCGCCAAGCCCTGGCCGGACCGCGTGACCTTTGTGCACGCCCCGGCGGAACGCCTGACCGAGGCGGGGGTCGAGGGACCGTTCGACGCGGTGTTCGCCGCCTACCTCTTCCGCAACGCGGCCGCCCCCGACAGCGTCCTCACCGCGGTGCACGACGTGCTGGCACCGCAGGGACGGCTGGCGGTCCACGACTACACGCTCAGCGGTCGCGCCAGGGACCGAACGGTGTGGACGGTCGTATGCGGAGGCATCGTGCTGCCCGTGGCCACGGCCCTCGGCGACGGACGGCTGTACCGCCACCTGTGGCGCAGCGTCGTCGAGTTCGACACGGCGGACGAGTTCGCCGGCCGCGTCCGGGCGGCCGGGTTCGACTGCGTACGGGTGCTGCCGCTGCCGGGGTGGCAGACGGGCATCACCCACACCGTCGTCGGCAGGCGCGCGGGCACCGACACGGCAACCGGCCGATGACCCTCTCCCGGCGGCCGGCCGCCGCACGTCGCGGCAGGGACCGGCGCGCCCGGATGCTGCCCCCTCGTCCCGGGGCGACGCGGTTCAACGGAGCACGACCCCCCACGACCGCCGTCGTGGGCGGCGGCATCGCCGGACTGGCGGCCGCGACCGCGTTGGCCGAACGGGGAGTACGCGTCACCCTCTACGAACGACAGCCGGACCTCGGCGGCCGCCTCTCCGGCCGGCCGGTCGGCCTTCGGGACGGCTCCACGGTGACGATGAGCCGCGGTTTCCATGCCTTCTTCCGCCAGTACTACAACCTGCGCGGGCTGCTGCGCCGGACCGATCCGCGGCTGGAGCGCCTGACGGCTCTGCCCGACTATCCGCTCCGGCACAGTGCCGGGCTGCACGACAGCTTCCGCCGGGTCCCGCGTACCCCGCCGTGGAGCGCGCTCGGATTCGTCGCGCTCAGCCCCACGTTCGGCCTTCGGGACCTGATCCGCATGAACCCGGTGGCGGCGCTGCCCCTGCTCGACGTCAGCGTCCCCGATGTGTACACGCGTCTGGACGCCGTCAGCGCCCACGACTTCCTGCGGTCGATCCGTTTCCCCGAGGCCGCGCACCATCTGGCGTTCGAGGTGTTCTCCCGCAGCTTCTTCGCGGACCCCAGGGAGCTGTCCGCGGCCGAGATGGCGCTGATGTTCCACATCTACTTCCTGGGTTCCTCCGAAGGACTGCTCTTCGACGTGCCGGACGAACCGTTCCCGACCGCCCTGTGGGACCCCCTCGCCGGCTATCTGCTGCGGCACCGCGTCGAGGTGCGCACCTCGACGTCGGTCGAGAGCGTCGCCCCCACGAGGGACGGCGGGTTCGCCGTCGCCACGCCGGAGGAGACGGGGCGTCATGACACGGTCGTGCTGGCCCTGGACGCGGGGGGCCTGCGGTCCCTGGCCGGCCGCTCCCCGACCCTGGCCGACGCCCCGTGGCGCGAGCGGATGGCGCGGCTGCGCAACGCTCCGCCGTTCCTGGTGTCGCGCCTGTGGCTCGACCGGCCCGTCGCCCGGGACCGGCCCGGTTTCCTGGGCACCAGCGGATACGGGACCCTGGACAACGTCAGTGTGCTGGAGCGCTGGGAGGGCGAGGCCGCCCGCTGGTCGGCTCGTACCGGCGGATCCGTGGTGGAGCTCCACGCGTACGCGCTGCCGGAGGACGCGGTCCGCGAGGTGGAGCAGAAGCGCATGCTCGAACAGCTGTGCCGGGTGTACCCGGAGACGCGGGCGGCGACGGTCGTCGACGAGCGGCACGAATGGCGGGCCGACTGCCCGCTGTTCCCCGTCGGCGGATACCACGACCGACCGACCGTACGCACCCCTGAACCGGGACTGGTGGTGGCCGGTGACCTGGTGCGCACCGGCCTGCCCGTAGCGCTGATGGAACGCGCCGCGACCAGCGGTTTCCTCGCCGCGAACGCCCTGTTGGAGCGTTGGGGCGTGCGCGGTCAGACGCTGTGGACGGTACCGGACGGAGGGCGTAGCGCTGTGCTGCGACGGGTGGCGCGGTGGGGGAGCGCATAGCCCGGCGTCCGGCTCCGTGGGTCATCCGGTCTTTCGCCGGCGAGGCCCTGCGCAACCCCGTCTGACGGGCCCGAATGCGGGCACGTGTGTGAGGCGAAGATTGTCGTGCCGGTCCGGACGGGCAGCGGCCATGGCCCATTGTGGAGGAAGATCCGTGAGTTTGATCGAGCGCAGACAGCGGTCGTCCGACGAGGCGCGCACTTCTCAGGAGGGGCGTGCGAGCGACTCCGGTACACGTGCGGACGAGGGCGAATCCGAGCAGGAGCGGGTCAACCGGCGGTGGCAGGAGATCCTTCAGGAAACCCGTGTCGCGCAGACCGGGGTGCAGATCCTGTTCGGCTTCCTGCTCAGTGTCGCCTTCACCCCGCTGTTCCGGGAGCTGGGAACGTTCGACCGGGGCGTCTATGTCGCGGCCGTCCTCCTCGGGGCCGCTGCGACCGGCGCGCTCATAGCGCCCGTGTCGATCCACCGTTTCCTCTCCGGCCAGCGGATGAAGGATGAACTCGTCGCGGCCGCCGGGCGCTTGATGATGGGCGGCATCGTACTGCTCGCGCTCACCATCGGATGCACCGTCCTGCTCATCCTGCACGCGGTCCTGCCCAGTTCACTCGCCGAGATCCTGGCCGGTGCCGTGATGCTGTGGTTCGCGTTCTGCTGGTATCTGCTGCCCTGGATACTGCGGTCGCGCGCCGACAAGGGGTAGATCAGGGCGCGGCACTGCCAGTCCGCGTGGACCGCAGCCCGGCCCGGCGGTGCGGTCAGAATTCGTCCTCGATGCCGATCGCTTTACGGAGCTCTTCGTGCGCCTGGCGACTGTGGCCCTCGCGCTGTTCGAGCAGCGCGGCGGCGATGCTGTCGAGTTTGTGCTGGATGGCATGCTCGGCGCGTCGCTCGGAGTTCTTCAGCAGGGCCAGCAGCAGCAGGTTGACGGCGGTCATGATGTCCCCGATCAGCAGCTGCCACGTCAGCTCGAGACCGACTGCGTGCGCCACGATGAACGCGAACACCAGGAGCAGACAGAAACAGTAGAAGACCGGAGAACTGGTGAGATTGGAGGCCGCCTCGGCCAGCTTTTCGAACCAGCCCCGCCCGTGGCGGGACCGTTCTGCCGGATGGGGCACTGTCATGGGCCGATTATGCGGCACGCGCCCGTCACCGGCCTGGCGACGACGCGGCCGGCCACCCTGCGCCGACCGAGTCGGACGCCATGTCTCGCGTCCGCCGTCCGGGCCTTGAGCGTCGCGAAAACAGCATGCGCGCGGCGGCGCGGGGGACTGAAGTGAACATGAACAGCGATCACGACGGCCCGGACCGTGACCACCAGCGTCCCGCGGGTGTCAGCGACGAGACAGTGGAAGCCCTAGGCGCACTGTCCAAGGCGCTGGAGACGACCGAGCGGGCCCGCGGCCACCTGTACTCCTTCCATCAGCTGACCGGCGGTGCGGATCTGGAACTCGGTCACGCGGTCGAACTGCTGCGCAGAGCCGGCCACCACCGGTCGGCCGACCGGGTCGAGAAGGAGATCCTGGGCCGCAACGTCATCCCGGGGCACTGGACGTTCCAGATCATCGAGTCCTACAACGACACCTACTACGAGCCGTTCAAGGCTCTCGAACGCAGCGTGCTGAACGAGCTGGCCGAAGGCCGCGACCACCTGTACGAGGCGGAGATGAAGGAAGCCCGCCGCACGCACGGCCACCGCGACCACACCGCCCGCCCCGACAGCCCTGGAACCCCCACCTAGCCCGCGCACGGCGGAGGCCCGAACCGGCCGGCGCCGGTTCGGGCCTTGCCCAGGGCCTCACACACGCGCGTTCCGACCCCGTATGTCTCATTGCTCCGTCTCGCCCAGGGCGGGTGTCAGTCGCGTCCAGGGGTTGGGGATTTCGCCCGTGACCGGTCCGCACACGGCCGCGCCGCGCTCGCGTGCGGTGCGCACGGCGAGGGGTACGAGGGCCTCGGGCACGCCATAGACGAGGTGGCAGAACCGCTCCGGCGGGTGCCGCAGGGTCCATGCCGGTCTGCTGAACGCCGACACGTAGGTGGACCAGTGGCCTTCGAAGGTGACCACCAGATCGGCGAGGCGGGCGTATCCCGGCGCCGGATGGACGCCCGGATTCAGCACGACCGGCGAGGCGCCGAGCCGCCGTACGGTCTGCACCAGCCTTTTGCAGAGGGGAAGTTCGGCCGGTGCGGAGGTCACCCGGTCGAGGAAACAGCCGTCGGCCGCGTACCACTCCCGGTGCCGCACGACATCGTCCGCGACCTCGGCCGCCGTACGCGCGCCATAGTTGGTGTCGACGTAACCGAGCAGGCGGGCGCCCGCGGCCCGCAGCGCGCCGGCCGCCGCGGCGAAGGCCGGGTCGGGGCTCGTGCCCGGTCCGTTCGCCGGGTTGAGCACGACGGCGTACGTACGGTCGGCCGCCGTGATCAGGCGGTGCCACGCGCCCGGGTCCTCGGCCGGGTGGACGTACAGCGGGATCAGGAGGCTCACGGCGCGCGGCCCCCGTCCAGCCGGGGCGACGGCCCCTCCCTGACCGCCGCCCACAGCGCGGCCAGGGAGGCGTCGAGGGTGTACGACGGCCGCCAGCCGAGGGTGTCACCGGCGGCGCCGATGTCGGAACACTGCCAGGAGACCTCTGCCGAACGTGCGGATCCGCCGCCCTTCTCCTCCACCCTCCCCGGGAATCCCGCGACGTGTGTCAGCGCCGCGACCAGGTCGCGCACCGGCACGGCGCTCCCGCTGCCGATGTTGAGGACGCGCGGCAGCGGCGCCGGTGCCGTCGCCGCGAGCACCGCGGCCCGCGCCACGTCGCGTACGTCCACGAAGTCGCGGTGGGCCGACAGGTCACCCAGCCGGATCACCGCGTCCGGGTCACCGCCTGACGCGAGCAGCAGTCCGGCGACCCGGCCGGGCAGCCCGGTGAGCGGGGCACCGGGCCCCACGGGGTTGCCCACCCGCAGTACCACCGCGTCGAGGCCGGAGGTGGTGATCGTGATCGTGCCGGCGAGCTTGGTGGCGCCGTACGGGGTAAGGGGACGGGTGGCCGCCGACTCGGTCACCCTGATGCCTCGGGTGCCGGGGCCGTACTCGGCGGCCGAGCCCAGATGGACGAGGCGCGCGGAGGGCGCCGCCTCCCGCAGCGCCGCGCACAGGACGGCGGGGCCACGGGAGTTGACTTCGGCGAGGGTCACGGCGTCCCCGCCGGTCGCGCCCGCGCAGTTGATCACGGCGTCGGGCGCGGCCGACGCCAGGGCCTTCGCCAGCGTGTCCGGGCGAGCGGTGGCGAGGTCGATGCCGAACTCCGCGCCCGCCGAGCGGCCGCCGCCGAGCACCCGTGTGCCCGGCAGGGCGCGCAGCCGCTCGACGACGTGACGGCCCAGATAGCCGGTGAAGCCCAGGACGAGAATGCGCATGCGGTGGTCAGGCTCCCTTGAGCAACAGCGACTTGCGAGTGGTGAACTCGGCGTTGGCCCGGTCGTAGTCGTCGGGCCGGCCGATGTCGAGCCAGTACCCGTCGAAGTCGTACGCGTGCGGCAGGTTCGGCGTCTTGAGCAGATCCAGCACCAGCTCGTCGAAGCCGAGCGGCAGCCCGGGGGTGTAGCCGTCGAGCGTCTTCCGGGACAGCCCGTACACGCCCATGGAGACGCGGTAGTCCATGCTCGGCTTCTCGGTGAACCCGACGACCCGGCCGGCCTGGGTGGTCAGGACCCCGAAGTCGATGTGTACCTTGCGGGCGTACGTGGCGATCGTCAGCGGTGCGCCCGAGTCCCGGTGCTGCCGGAGGACGTCGGCGTAGTCGAGGTCGGTGAGGATGTCGCCGTTCATCACCAGGAACGACTCGGGCAGACGCTCGCGCATGGTGAGCAGCGGGCCCATGGTGCCCAGGGGACTCTCCTCGGTGGCGTAGTCGACGGCCATGCCCCACTGGGAGCCGTCACCGACGTAGGCGCGGATGATCTCGCCCAGGTGACCGATGGCGATGGTGCAGCCGGTGAAGCCGGCCGCGGCGAGTTGGCGCAGCACGATCTCCAGGATGGCGTGCTGGTCGCCGATGGGCACGAGCGGCTTGGGCAGCGCGGTGGTGTAGGGCCGCAGCCGGACGCCCTTGCCTCCCGCCAGTATCACTGCGTGCATGGGGCTCCTCCTTCGTGGACGTGCCGGACGGGTCAGATGTTGTAGATGCCGGTCTTGTAGCGGGCGAGGTTGGCCGGGTCGCGGAAGAACTCCACGGTGTGCGCGAGACCCTGCTCCAGGTCGTGGGCCGGGCTCCAGCCGGTCGCCGCGTTCAGGCGGCTCGCGTCGGCGACCAGCCGCATCACCTCGGAGTTGGCGGGCCGGATGCGCTGCGCGTCCTCCGCGCCACGTCGAGGGAGGCGTCCATTCACCCTTGCCCGATCAAGCCCCCGACCAGGTCACCGACCGAGATCTCGCCGCCGGTGCCGGCGTTGAAGGTCCGGCCCACCACCTGCGCGGCGGGCGCGGTGCCCACCGCGAGGAAGGCCTGCGCGGTGTCCTTGACATAGGTGAAGTCGCGGGTGGGGCGCAGGTCGCCGAGGGTGAGGGTGCGCGCGCCGGCCGCCACCTGGCCGATGACGCTGGGGATCACCGCCCGCATCGACTGGCGCGGGCCGAAGGTGTTGAACGGGCGCAGCGTCACCACCGGGGTGTCGAAGCTCGCGTGATAGCTGTCGGCGAGCCGGTCCCCGCCCGCCTTGGACGCGGCGTACGGGGACTGGGTGTTGATGGGGTGGTCCTCGGTGATCGGCACGGTCTGCGCGGTGCCGTAGGTCTCGCTGGTGGAGGTGTGCACGAGGCGGGGTGTGCCGAGGGCCCGTACGGCCTCCAGCACGTTGAGCGTGCCGGTGACGTTGGTGTCCACGTAGCTGTGCGGCGCCTGGTAGGAGTACGGGATCGCGATGAGGGCGGCCAAGTGGTAGACGCAGTCGGCGCCTTCGACGAGCCCGCGGACCGAGCCGGGGTCGCGGACGTCGCCGAGGACGATCTCGACGTGGTCGAGGACGTCCGCGGGCAGGGTCTCCAGCCAGCCGTAGGAGGAGAAGGAGTTGTATTGCGCCATGGCCCTCACCCGGTGCCCGGAGGCGACCAGCGCCTCGGTGAGGTGCGAGCCGATGAAACCCTCGGCTCCGGTGACGGCGGCGAGCGGTGCGGGGGTCAACTCATGGTCCTTCCGGTCGGTTGCACGTGTGATGTCCGTGGTGTCAAGGCGTCGGATGTCGTTCTGTCGGGGGCCGGTGTCGTCCGGTGGTCGGCCGGACGCGGTGCGGTGTCGAGCGGAGTGCGGTGGCGTGCGGGATGCGGACCTTGCGGTCAGGCGTGCGCGGCGGGCCGCCCGAGCAGCCGCAGCGCGCACGCCGTGAGACACAGGGCGGCCGCGCCGCAGCACAGCGACAGCGCGGCAGCGCCCGGTGGGAGATGGAACAAGGTGATCGCCCCGGCCCCGCCGGCGGCCGCGAGGCACACCCCGGCCGGCGGCCAGGCCACGCCGAAGGCCTGGAGCAGCAGCGCGGTCCACAGGGTCGCCGCGAGCAGCAGCAAGGGGGCCGGCTCGGCACCGGTGAGCAGCGCCGCCGGGAGCAGCGGAAGGAGATAGGCGAGCAGGCAGAAGCCGAGGACGCCGGCCGAACGCAGCAGGAAGGCGGCCGGTGTCGCGGTCGCCCGTAGTGCGGCCACCGACATCCCGCGGTAGCGGTACAGCAGCCACTCGGCCGGCCCCATGCTCAGGGTCAGCACGATCACGGCGTACGGGTGCCGGCGGCCCTCCAGCAGCACCAGCACCCCCGCGGCGAGGCCGAACAGGCCGTACGGCAGCGACCGCAGCAGCCCGGGCCGGGTGGCGCCCGGGGCGGGGGAGGCCGCGAGGGTGACCCGCAGCGACCAGCCGGCCGCGGCGGTCGCGGCGAGGAGCGCTAGCAGCGGCAGCCCGGCCCGCAGTACGGGGCCCGGTTCCCACCAGGGCAGCACCACCGCACCGGCGATCACCGGTGTGAGCGCGGCCAGCAGCAGCCGCTCGCGGCCCAGCACCAGCAGCACGCCGGCCGCCGAGAGGTACACCGACTGCGCGGCCGCGATCAGGGCCACCGTGCCGGCCCCGGCGAACACCGCCCCGGCCAGCGTGGCCGCCGCGGCACCCAGGGGTGCGCCTTTGAGGAGCGTGCGGCCCGCTTCCCGCCGTCCCGTGGTCATGCGCAGATAGGCCCGGTGTCCCAGCGCCTGGCCCCAGGCCCAGGAGACGAGCCCGGCCACGATCAGCACGGACGTGTCGCGTTCGGCGTGCCACAGCCGCCCGGTGAGCAGATAGGCGAGTCCCGGCAGCGCGAACAGCGCTCCCCGCAGTGCGCATCGCACATGGTCCGGGCGCCATGGGTCGGCCGGCCGCGGGGGCTCGGGGTAGGTACGCGGTACGCGCGCGTACAGCGTGGAGGCGAGCGCGAACAGGTTCGCGTGCCCGTACCGCTCCTGGATCGTCTCCGCCGTCAGTCCCTCCGACTCCAGCAGCGCGGCCACCTCGTAGGAGTGGACGGCGGGCCCTATGCGGTCGGCCAGTTCGGCGGCGAGCCGGTCGACCGCGTCGGAGTCGGTGCCGCGGCCCGGCAGGCGCAGGGCGACGGTGTGGTCGTCCGGCGGTCGCGGGGCGAGGGGGCGGTCCTCGGCGAGTCTGAGGGCCAGCGTGTCCTGTTCCGTGCCGCCGGGTTCGAGTGCCATCGGTCCGCTCATCCGGCCAGGCTCCCCATTCTCGCGGCCGCGGGGCCGGCCGTCGTCGAGAGACCGGCGTCGGCGTCGGGCGTCCATGGGTCGCGCCGTGTCGTCCGGCCGGGCGCCGACAGCTCCAGGTAGATGGAGCGGAAGGTGTCGACGGTCTGCCGCAGCGTGAACTGCTCGATCACCCGCAGCCGTGCCGCCTCGCCCATCGACCGGCGCCGCTCGGGATCACCCAGCAGCTTCAGCGCGGCGGCGGCCATGGCGGCCGGATCGCGCGGCGGAACGACGAGACCGGTGTCGCCCACGGCCTCCCGTACGCCGCCCACGTCCGTGGAGACGGTAGCCCGCCCGCAGGACATGGCCTCGATCAGGGTGAAGGGGAAACCCTCGCTGATGCTGGAGAGCATCACGACGTTGCCGGCGGCGTAGGCGTCCTTGATGTCGTCGACGCGGCCCTCGAACGTGACCGCTTCCGCATGACCGAGTTCGGCGGCCAACGCCTCGCACCGCTCCCGGTAGGCCTCGCCGCCGCGCGGTGTGCCGCCGAACAACCGCAGCCGCGCCTCGGGTAGTTGGGACCGTACGAGGGCGAAGGCGCGGATCAGGGTCTCCAGGTCCTTGATGGGGTCGACCCGGCCGGCCCAGCTGAGGGTGGGTGCGTCCGGCTCGGGGCCGGCCGGCGGGAACGCGGCGGGGTCCACGCCGTTGTAGACGGTGCGGATCGACTCGGGGTCCGCGCCGCCCTGTTCCTCCCACAGCCGGTTGTAGCGGTTGCCCGGTGTGATCAGTGCCGCCCGCAGGTAGGTCTCTTCGGCCAGCAGCCGGAAGAAGCCCAGGACGACGGCCTTCACGGGCCAGCGGTAGGGGGCGGTGCGGTAGCCGAGGTAGCGCTCGCGCAGATACACGCCGTGCTCGGTCACCAGCAGCGGGACGCCGTGCCGTTCGAGCGCGGCCAGTCCCGGCAGCGCGGCGACACCGCCGCTGACCGCGTGCGCCACCCCGTCCCGCGGCAGCGGCGTGGCCAGCGGGCGCAGGGCGTGTTCCAGCAGGGCGGTGGCGGTGATGGCGTCGTGCAGGGTCGGCCGGGCCTCGCGCACGGCCAGCCCAGGTCGGTTCCACACGGCGGTGAGGATGCTGATCGCCCGGTCGCCGCGCAGGAACGGACTCAGCATCCCGTCCGCCGCGGCCCGCGCCATCACGTAGAGGGCGGTGCCGAACCTGTCCTCCGCACACGGGTCGAGCAGGGCGGTGAGGAACTGCTCGTAGGCGCTGGCGAGCCGGTTCCGGCGGCGCCCACGGGGCGCGCGGCCTTCGGGCGCGGGCCCCCACATGGGGACCGCCGCGACCCGAGAGACATGTCCGGGAATGTCCCACACGATCGGTTCGCGTCCGGTGCCGGTGACGGCGATGACGTCGAAGTCGATATCGGGCATGCCGCCGACGAGTTGGTCGCACCAGACGCTCACGCCGCCGTGACTGTGCGGATACGTTCCTTCGGTGAGCAGGGTGACGCGCGTAGCGCCGGGGCGTCGCGCGCCGTGGTGAACGTGCATCGATGTGCTCCACGGCCGAGGTATGGGGTGGTCGTGCCGGTCCCGGCCGCGGATGGTGCGGCCGGGACCTTCGGTCGGTGCGCTGTTCAGTGCTCCGGGGTGTACGGCACCTGCTCGGTCACGCCGGCCGGGACGCGGGTGTGCGGCGTGGTGCGCGTCGCCGGCGCCTTGTCCTGGCCGGCGACGGTGGCGGACAGTGAGGGGACGGACGACGGCAGGGTGAAGGTGAGCGGCCGGCCGGCGGACGTGGTCCAGCCCGACACCTCGCCCGCGTACGCGTCGCCGAAGCCGGCGCTGCCGTTGGTCGTGCCGGTGGGCATGGTCGCGGTCGCCGCCACCCCGTCCGGCGCCTCGACGGTCACCGTGTCGCCGATGCGGTAGGCGGTGACCTGGCCGGCCTGGATCGCCGCCTTCCAGGCGGCGCGTCTTTGCAACTCGGTTCCGATGTCCTTCATCCGCAGGTTCACCACGGGGGTGTTGTCCGCGAACAGGTCGTTGTACCCGTCGAGGACGCCGTCGAGGACCGGGTAGGCGATGCGGTCCTCGGCCAGGTTCGACTGGTGGATGAAGTGCGGCTTGGGGTCGTTGGCGAGCACGTGCCCGAGGTCGATCCTGGTCTCCAGCGGCACGATGTAGTCGGCGTAGCCCGTGGTGGTGGCCAGCGGGGCCGTCAGGCAGGTGGAGGTGTCGGAGTGGTCCTCGCAGATGCCGCTGCCGCCCTGGGCGCGGCTGGTGTAGATCCAGTTGTACTCGTCGACCTGCTCGGCCGCCCGCCCGGCGTTGTAGAAGACGTTCATCGGATAGCGGGAGACGGTGGTGGCCGGACCGACCTGACGCTGGTCGGGTTCGCGGGAGTTGTCCGAGCCGAGCCACTCGACGCCGTTGTCGGCGAGGGCGAGTGCCAGATTGGGATTGTCCTCGGGCTGCTGGGGAGACAGTTTCAGCCCGGAGTGTTCACCGGTCACCAACTCGTCGTTGTCCAGGGGCAGTCCGGCCGACTGGGCCCAGAGGCGGTTGTTGGCGATCTCGGCGGAGACCTCGGCGCGGCTGACCCACTCGGTGCTGCCGTCGGTGTTGGTGGCGCACTTCCACGGCACCACGCTGGTGTCCTGCCGGCAGCCGAGGAAGGCGTGCGTGTAGGTGTGGTTGAGCCAGCGGAAGCGGTCGCGGTCCGCGATCAGCTTGTCGGCGAGCTGGTCGACGCCGTTGTTCTCCTCGCGCTGTTCCACGCTGCCGACGCCGTTGAAGGCCAGGTCGAGGGTGAAGTTGCGTCTGCTCTCCCACGCGGTGGCGTAGTCGACGTCCGACGGGGTCATGCGGATCGGGTTGGGGACGCCTTCGCCCTGCGCGCAGTCGATGTCGCCGGGCGTGCAGTTGAGCTCGGTGTCCCAGCGGTCGTCGGCGGCGAAGACGTCGTCGACGTGGACGGCGAAGTAGTTGCGGGAGGCGCCGAGGTGTACGCCCCCGGTCATCCACTCCACGATGCCGCGCGCCAGCAGCCGGAACTGCTGCTGGTACTGGTTGTAGACGAACGTGACGACGAGTTCGCGCCGCCCGTCGTGCCGGTACTCGCCCACGAGCGAACCCCGGGTGGACTTTCCGGGAATGGGCGCGTCGACGTACGGGGTGAAGTCCGCTCCGGCGGCAGGGGTCGAGAGGTAGGCGTAACTCTCGCCCACGGTCGGGGAGTTGTCCTCGAACGGCACGGCCGCGTCGAGATAACCGAACGGCCCCGCCTTGCCGGCCGCCGTGACCTGCGCCTGCACACCGTCGACGGTCCCGGAGTAGCCGCCGTGGACGGGGTACTGGAGCCCGGCTTCCGGACGCGCGTAGGTGTAGGCGTCGACCTGCGGGATGGCGTACGTCTGCTCGTAGGACGCCAGCGCCGCCATCTCGGCCGAGTTCGCCGGGAACGGGTTGTCGTTGGGCAGGACGACGGCCTGGAACTTGGCGCGCGGCCTGCCGTCAACCGTGTCCGCCAGGAAACCGGCGTCGATCACGGGCCGCCCGGACTGCTCCAGGTCGACTTCGGTGTACGGGGTGCCGGCCGCGTCCAGCTCGGCTGTGATGGCGTCCGTGGACGGACCGCCGTCGCTCACGACCAGGACCCGCAGATCGATGCGGGGCGTGGTGGCGTCGGCGTGTGCCGCACCGGCAGGTAAGCCGAGCGAGGCTATGAGCGCGCCCACTGTGAGCGCGGTCGTGCGAATGGTCCGCTTCATGCGGTGAAGTCCCCTCCCCGGGCAGGGTGAGCACTGCTCCCTAGGAGCGGACGCACCCCCTTGCGTGACGCCTTCGCCCCCCTCAGACGCGGGTCGTCGACGCATCCGTCGCGTCACATAGTGATGTCTCTGTGTAGCTTTCGTGCTCCTGCTGCGAAACATGACGGAAAAGCGCAGGTGTCGAACTGGTCGAGTGCGGGGCGGGAACGTCCGCGCCGCGGTCGCCGGGGCGTGTGCGACAGGGCGTGTGGGAATGGCGCGTGCGCTGGTCGTTTGGCCTGAGGCGGACTCCATGCGGAGCTGGAGTCCGCCGGTACGAGGCGGCAGTGGTCTAGACCCGACTGTCATTCCGGTGCTGGAACGGTTTTAGGTCACCGCGGGACCTGGCGTCGGAACGGGCGTCGGGAGGGGTGTCGGCTCGGCGTCAGGAGCAGAGCACGCGGGTCTCGGGCGTGTAGGCCGGACCGCCGCTGGTGTTCGTGCTGTCGCTGAACTCGGCGTAGTAGTACGAGTAGAAGCCGATGTTGCCGTTGCAGCCGGAGTCGGCGGCGACCTGCAGCGTGAGCGTCACGGTGCGGCTCTGGCCGGGCGGGATGGTGGCGCCGTAGTTGGTGCCCAGGTTGGCGGGGCCGGTGCCGGAACAGGGGGTGCTGCCGGCGGCCGTGGCCAGGCTGCAGCCGGTGAAGCTGTACTTCAGGTCGGGCCGCTGGGTGGTCAGCCAGGTCGGCTCGATCGTCTGGTAGATGAACCAGATGTCGTAGGTCTTGTTGTTGGTGATTGTCATCGACAGTTTCACCGTGCCGCCCGGCTGGGTGGTGGCGCTGTCCGTGGCGAACGTCAGGTCGGCCGGGCCCGGGTCGGCCGCGCTCGCCGAGGGCGCCAGCCCGAACAGGGCGAGGACGAGGGCGAATACGGCGGCGAGACCGAGGCGTCTCATCTGTGTGGATCGCATGGCCCGGGAGGCTAGGTAAGCCGTGAGTTCACCGTCTGCCCCACCGGGAACACCGAGAACGCCACTCGGCTGGAAGTGTGCGTCCGGTGGAGGGAATGTGATGGCGTCGTCACGGAGTGATCACGCGTGCATTTATGCACGGCAGCGCGGGGGTGGGGGAGGGGTGGAGCCTGGCTTGTGCGACCGGGCGACTGCGCAGCGTGACCGGACGGCAATGGCGGATACCGGGCGCGCCGGACGCCGCGGAACGATCACCCCCGGTTCTGCGGCGGAGGTGATCTCGGCCAACTGCGCACATTCCGGCCGGGGCCGCCGCGTCAGTTCTGTTGTTCCACAGGAAACCAGGACTTCGTCGACGCCGGATGGGTCCTGCGCGGACGGAGGGTGATGGGGCCCCGGCCTCGACGACGTCAGGCTCGACTCGTACAGGCGCTGAACTCGACTCGTACAGGCGCTGGAAAGGCATTCGGCCAAGCGCTGAAACGGCATTCGACCGGTTCGCGGGTTTACCTCGCCGCTTTTGGTGCACTCGGTAGGGGAACAAACGTCCGAGCGCTCATGGAGGAATGGTGGGAATTCTCGCCTGGATTCTGATTGGTTTGCTGGCCGGCGCCATTGCCAAGCTGCTCCTCCCGGGCAAGGACCCGGGCGGCATCATCGTGACCATGCTGATCGGCATCGCCGGTGGTCTGCTGGGTGGCTGGCTGGGCAAGGTCATCTTCAAGGTCGACTCGATCGACGGCTTCTTCGACCTGTCGACGTGGATCGCCGCCATCGTCGGCTCGCTCATCCTGCTCCTGCTCTACCGGGCCGTCACGGGCAACCGGCGCTCGCACAGGCACGCGTAGGACTCTCGCGCGGGCCCGCACAGAGCTCACGCAGAGCTTCGGCACTGCGAGAGGACCGCATAAGTACATGTCCAACCCTGGTTCGGCCGGGCTGGTTCCCACCAGCCCGGCCGAACCATTGCGCGTGCTGAGCGACTGCTCGCCCCGGGATTCTCGTCGGCGCCACACATTTTCGCCCGGTCCGATGTCCTGTGCGGCGCGGGGTAGTTGACACCTCCGAGACCACATCGACGGGGCACGCCCTCGGTACGGCAGGGTGGACCGCCGCGACATCCCCGGCCGGCCACTTCTGCGCTTGTCCGACGAAGGAGGAACGATGGCTCAGCTGGTTCGCGAGATCATGACGAGCGACATCACCATGGTGGAACCGCAGACGTCGGTGGTAGAGGTCGCCCGCCTGATGCGCGAGCAGGACATCGGAGCCGTTGTCGTCGCCGAGAACGGCCGACTGCGCGGGCTGGTCACGGACCGGGACCTGGTGGTCCGAGCCCTGGCCGACGGCGGCAGCGTGGACGATCGCACCGTGTACAGCGCGTGCAGTGCCGAGTTGGTCAGTGTCGCTCCGGACGACGACGTGGACCGGGCCGTGTACCTGATGGGCGCGCGAGCGGTGCGACGGATGCTGGTGGTGGAGGACGGTCGGCTGGTGGGCATCGTCTCCCTGGGAGACGTGGCCGTCGCACGGCATGCGGACTCGGCCCTGGGCGACATCAGTGCCGCCGACCCGAACCACTGATCACCGCCCGGCCCCCGGTCATCGCCAGGCGCCGGAGTTCTCACGCCGCCGCCGTGAACGCCGCCGCGATGGCGACGTCGGTGCGGGCGTGGACCACGAGGCGGGTCCCGCCCGTGTCGCAGTTGGCCTCCAGGATCCGCCGGGTAGCGGCGCTGTGGGTGGAGACGGACATCAGGACGCCCAGGTGATGGCACATGCGCTGCGCCCGGAGGATGGCACTGACGGTGGCGCTTCCCACCTCCGGCATGTCGAGCACGATGACCACCGGGAGCGGGCTGTAGGCGTGCACCAGATCGGTGATCTCATGGGAGAGCGCGGCTCGTCGGCCGATTCCGGGATCGGTGTGCAGGGTGATCACCAGGACGCCGTGCTCGATGGAGTGCGAAAGCATCATGGGCTCCCACCTTCGGCGGCAGAACACGTGCGGTTCTGTCGCAGTGAATCCGCCCCGCACGGGCCACGCAACGCGACATCAGGCCGCATCGGCTGGAGGCGACGGCCGGAGCCGCTCCGGCAGACACCGAAACCATGTGCGCCGGTTGGAGCCGATCGGGTGACGGCCGGTGCGGTGTGTCGGCGCGGGCGTGCGGCGCCCGGTCGGGCCGTCCGGGCCTGGCCTTCGGCACCTCCAATGCGCGGGTCCCGCGGTATGCGCTCCGGTGCGGCCGGGGTGTCCGTTCCGTCACCGAAATGACACGTTCAGTAGCGAAATGTGCTCGAATGGAAATCATGAGGAAGACAGGGACCCTGTGAAGGACGGCCCGCTGCACGGCCGCACCGTGGTGGTGACCGGAGCCGCACGAGGAGTGGGCGCCGCCCTGGCCCGTCACCTCTCCCGACGCGGCGCCCGGCTGGCACTGGTGGGCCATGAGAAGGACGCGCTCGACGCGCTGGTGGCCGAGGTGTGCACCCGGGCGATCGCGTGGGAGGCCGACGTCACCGACGACGCCGCCCTGGACGGCGTCGCCCGTGAAGTGCGTGGGCGCCTCGGCATACCGTCGGTCGTGATCGCCAACGCGGGTGTCGCCGAGGGCGGTCCGTTCGCTGATTCGGACGCCGCCTCGTGGCGGCGGGTGATCGACGTCAATCTGACCGGCAGCGCGATCACCGCTCGCGCCTTCCTCCCGGATCTGCTGACCACGGCGGGCTACTTCCTTCAGATCGCCTCGTTGGCGTCGATCGGCGCCGCACCGATGATGAGCGCGTACTGCGCCTCCAAGGCAGGCGTGGAGGCCTTCGCCCACTCGCTGCGGGCCGAACTGGCGTACCAGCGCGTCGCCGTGGGCATCGCCTACATCAACTGGACCGACACCGACATGATCCGTGACGCCGACCAGCAAGCCGTGCTGCGTGAGTTGCGTGCGCATATGCCGCCGCCCGCCCGCCGTGTCTATCCGGTGGACACCGTTGCCACGCGGTTGGTACGGGCGATCGAGCGGCGCCGCACCTCGGTGTACGTACCCGCTTGGCTCAGGGCCGCTCAGGTGGCCCGCGCCGCGCTGCCGCCCCTGGTGATGCGCCTGTCTCGCCACGCCCTGCCCCGGCTGGCCGCGCGTGAGGTGTTACGTCCCACTGGACTGCTCGGTGCCGGTGGGCAGGCCGACCGCACATCGGGCGCCGGACCGTAGGCCGGTGGACTCTCGATCGGTTGACAGCCGGAGGCAATGGGCCGGGCGTCGGAGCCGGTCACCTTCTTCTCGGGGATCTCACACGCTGGAGGCATTTCGTGGCCGTACGCCATCGAGTCATCAAGAGAAGTCCCCGCGATGTCTGGGCCGTGCTGGCAGACGGCACCCGCTACGGCGACTGGGTCGTCGGGACGTCCGCCTCGTACCCCGTGCGCGGGGAGTGGCCGCAGGTGCATTCCGCGATCTGCTACGAGGTACGGATCGGCTTTCTCACCCTCACCAACGAAACGGTCGTACGCGCATGTGTCGACGGACGTGAACTGGAACTGGAAGCGCAGGCCGGCCCGCTCGGTTCGGCCCGGATCGCCATCGAGGTGCGGCCCTGGGGCGAACACTCGCTCGTGATCATCGATGAGCACCCCCTGAAGGGGGTCGGCGGCACCCTGCACAACGTGGGAGTGGAAGCGTTGATCCAGCTCCGGCACCGTTCCATGCTCGGTCGCCTGGCAGAGGTGTGCGAGAAGGAGCACCAAGGTACCGAGCAGGCCCGGGGCGCGTCCCCGCTCAGGTCATGACCGGAAGAGCACACACGGCGCGGCCGCTCAGACCTCCGCCCGCGCGATGGTGACATCGATCGAGCGACACGGGAGGCGACCGTGCCGGACGCGGTAGTGATCGGGGCCGGCCCCAACGGACTCGTCGCGGCGAACCTGCTGGCCGACGCCGGCTGGAGCGTCACAGTGCTCGAGGAACAGGACGAGCCCGGCGGCGCGGTCCGCCATGACAACGGCGTCGACCCGGACTTCACCACCGACCTCTTCAGCTCGTTCTATCCCCTCGCCGCCGCCTCGCCCGTACTCGCCGGGCTGCACCTGGAACGCGAGGGCTTGCGCTGGAGCCATGCGCCACGGGTGCTGGCTCACCCCCTGTCCGACGGCCGGTGCGCCGTGCTCGGGCGCGACCTCGACGACACCGCCGCTTCCCTCGACACCTTCGCCGACGGTGACGGTGCCGCGTGGCGCGAGCTGCACGACGTGTGGGAGCGGCTGCGCCCCGACCTGCTGGACGCCCTGTTCACGCCGTTCCCTCCGGTCCGCGCCGGAGCTCGCCTGGCCGCGCGCCTCCGGGCCGGCGGCGGGCTGCGTCTGGCGCGCTCACTGGTCCTGCCGGTGCGACGCCTGGGCGAGGAGGAGTTCCGTGGCGAGGGCGGCAGGCTCCTGCTCGCGGGCAACGCCCTGCACGCCGACCTCGCGCCCGAGGCCGCGGGAAGCGGCGGATTCGGCTGGCTGATGTCCATGCTGGGCCAGACCTACGGTTTCCCGGTACCCGTCGGTGGCTCCGGCGCCCTCACCTCGGCGCTGACCCAGCGGCTGCACCGGCGCGGTGGCGTTCTGCGGTGCGGGCAGCGGGTCAGCGAAGTGGTGGTCCGGCAGGGCAGGGCGGTGGCCGTACGCACGGCCGGAGGCGAGACGGTCCCCGCACGCCGGGCCGTACTCGCGGACGTGTCCGTGCCCGCCCTGTACGGCACATTGGTGGGCAGCGCCCACCTTCCCGCCCAGGTCCTGGCCGATCTGCGACGGTTCCAGTGGGACTTCGCCACCTTCAAGGTCGACTGGGCCCTCGACGGCCCCGTGCCGTGGCAGGCCGACGCCGCATCGGCCGCGGGCACCGTCCACCTCGCGGACGGCGTCGACGAACTGACCCGGTTCGCCGCGCAGATCGCCATGCGCCAGGTGCCGGACCGGCCGTTCGCGCTGTTCGGGCAGATGACGACGGCGGATGCCACCCGGTCACCCGAAGGCACCGAAGCCGCCTGGGCGTACACCCATGTCCCGCACCGGATCGCGGGCGACGCCGGCGACGCAGGACTGGCGGGAACGTGGGACGCGCGGGAACAGGAGCTCATGGCCGACCGCGTCGAGCGACAGGTCGAGCGGTTCGCACCTGGTTTCCGGTCCCTGATCCGCGCGCGGCGGATCCTGGCCCCGCCCACGCTCCAGTCCCTGAACGCCAATCTGTACGGAGGTGCCATCAACGGTGGCACCACGGCCCTGCATCAGCAGCTCGTCTTCCGGCCCATTCCGGGAACGGGGCGCCCGGAGACGCCGGTGGCCAACCTGTTCCTGGCGTCGGCGGGAGCCCACCCGGGAGGCGGCGTGCACGGAGCCCCGGGCGCCAACGCGGCCCGGGCCGCCCTGCGCAAGCACCTGCCGAGCGGCCTGACCCGCGCCCAGCGTCTTTTGACCCGCCGTAACCGCAAGGGAGAACGCGACACCGGCTTCGGCGGCTGATCACGCCCCGCCCTGACGGGCCACGAGTCCCTCACTGAGGGACAGCGGGTCCGGCCCGGCCGGGTTCACCCCGGCGCGTCACACCGGGGCCGACAGGTCCGGGCCCTGCCGGCCTTCGTCTACCACTACCCGGTGTGCCGGCACCCGGCACCCGGCATTCCGCCGGGCGGCCTCCTTGTGTCGGCCGATACGAGGAACAAGCAGCCAACACACATTCTCTGAGTCGCTTTCGGCAAAACCTACGGTCTTGAGGTCTTTGTGTCACCGAAAGCGAGGAGAGACTTGATGGTTCACAGACACGTCGGAGCAGGCTGTGCCGGCCTGAGTGTGCTCGCCACACTCGTACTGACCGGGCTGCCCGCGGCAGCGGCCATCGAGCCGCCCGGCCCGGCGCCCGCGCCCTCGGCCGTTCAGCCGCTCGGTGCCGGCAACCCGTCAACCGCGGTACTCGGCGCACTTCAGCGCGATCTGCACCTGACGGACACGCAGGCCAAGACGCGCCTGGTGAACGAGATGGAGGCGGGTACGCGGGCCGGCCGTCTCCAGAATGCGCTGGGCAAGCACTTCGCCGGCGCCTGGGTGCACGGCGCCGCTTCCGCCGATCTCACCGTCGCGACCACCCATGCCACGGACATCCCCGCCATCACCGCCGGTGGCGCGACGGCCGTGGTCGTGAAGACCGGGCTGGACGACCTCAAGGGCGCCAAGAAGAAGTTGGACAGTGCTGTGGCCCACGGCGGCACGGCCGTCAACACGCCGGTCCGGTACGTCGACGTGCGCACCAACCGGGTGACGCTCCAGGCGAGAAGCCGCGCCGCCGCGGACGCGCTCATCGCAGCCGCCGGCGTGGACTCCGGGCTGGTGGACGTCAAGGTGTCCGAGGACCGGCCGCGCGCCCTGTTCGACATCCGGGGCGGCGACGCCTACTACATCGACAACACCGCTCGCTGCTCCGTCGGGTTCTCCGTCACCAAGGGCAACCAGCAGGGCTTCGCCACCGCAGGGCACTGCGGGCGGGCGGGCGCCCCGACCGCCGGCTTCAACGAGGTGGCTCAAGGCACCGTCCAGGCCTCCGTCTTCCCCGGTCACGACATGGCGTGGGTGGGCGTCAACAGTGACTGGACCGCGACTCCCGACGTCGCGGGGGCGGCCGGCCAGAACGTCTCGATCGCCGGCTCGGTGCAGGCCATCGTGGGGGCCGCGATCTGTCGGTCGGGTTCCACCACCGGCTGGCACTGCGGAACGGTCGAGGAGCACGACACCAGCGTCACCTACGAGGAGGGCACCGTCGACGGCCTGACCCGCACGACGGTGTGCGCCGAGCCGGGCGACTCCGGTGGCTCCTTCGTCTCGGGCTCCCAGGCCCAGGGCGTCACGTCGGGCGGCTCCGGGGACTGCACACGTGGCGGGACGACCTATTACCAGCCGGTCAACCCGATCCTCAGCACGTACGGGCTCACCCTCAAGACGAGCACGGCTCCGACCGACACGCCCAGCGATCCGGTCGACCAGAGCGGCGTCTGGGCGGCGGGCCGGGTCTACGAGGTCGGAGCGCAGGTGACGTACGCCGGTGTCACGTACCAGTGCCTGCAGTCGCATCAGGCGCAGGGCGTGTGGCAGCCCGCCGCCACACCGGCCCTGTGGCAGCGTCTCTGAGGACCCCGACAGCCGAGCGCCGTCAGGACAGGACCCCTCAGGACCGAACCCCTCAGGACCGGACCCGCCGGGTCCGGTCCTGACGCCGGGACGACGGCGTTCCAGGAAGCCTCTCCCGCTGACCAGGGCAAACGCCGTCTCGTCACGACGCCCGCTCATGAGAGCAGCACGGCCTGCGGTTGTGTCCGCAGGTTCGGGGAACTCGGTTCATCGCCTTCAGCAGGACCGCCGCCGGGCGGGAGTCAGGGAGTAAGGCCATGAATCGATCCAATAAGCGGAACGCTCTCTCCGTGCCTGGTCCGGAGGACGGAGGGATGCATCCTTGTGATCACCTCACCCACCAGCAGGAACGCGCGGCGCCGCTCATCCGTGTCCGTACGGAAGTGACCGTGTCATGAGCCTGTACACGGTGGGCGTGGAGGAGGAGTACCTGCTGCTGGACCCCGCCACGAGGCTTCCGATGCCGGCTGCCGAGCAGGTACGAGCCGCTGCCGGCCTGGAGCCGATCGCGGGGGAGGACGAGATACAGCCCGAGCTGTCCGAGGCGCAGGTCGAGGTCGCCACTCCGGTGTGCACCAGCCTGGACGAGATAGGCGGCCACCTGGTGCGGCTGAGGCACGTCCTGGGGCGTGCGGCCGAGAGCAACGGATGCCGGCTCGCGGCCTGTGGTACGCCGCCGATCAAGGAAGAATCGCCGCCGCCGCTGACCAACAACCCGCGCTACCGGGCCATGCGCGCGCAGGCTCCGCAACTGGTCGCGGAGCAGCTGGTCTGCGGCACACACGTCCACGTCGGTGTGCCCGATCCGGAGATCGGGGTGGCCGTCCTGAACCGGATCCGGTTGTGGCTGCCCGTACTGGTGGCCATGTCGGCGAACTCGCCCTTCTGGGCGGGGCACGACACCGGCTTCGCCAGCTGGCGCACGGTGATCTTCGGACGCTGGCCGGTAAGTGGACCACCGCCGCACTTCGCCGATCTGGCCGATCACGAGAAGCGGGTGCAGCAACTGCTGACCTGCGGGGTGATCTTCGACCCCGGCCAGCTCTACTGGCAGGCGCGCCTCTCCAGCCGCTATCCGACCGTCGAAGTGCGCTGTCTGGATGTCCAGCTGAGGGCTGACGACGCGGTGATGTTCGCGGGGATCGTCCGTGCGCTCGTCGCCACCGCGATCAATGACGCGAAAGCCGGTGTGCCGGTGCCGTCTTGCCCGCCCGAACTGCTCCAGGGCGCCAACTGGCACGCGGCCCGGCACGGACTGAGCGGCTCGCTGATCGACTACGAGGGCCGCCGCCGCAGTGCCGGCGACGTGCTGTCCCAGCTGATGGACCACATCGGCCCCGCCCTGGACGCTGCCGACGACAGCCGGGAGGTGGCGTCACTGGTGCACCGTCTGCTGCGCGAAGGAACCCCCGCGGACCGGCAACGCCGCGCGCTGCTGCGGGGAGGCCTGCGCGCTGTCACCGACTTGATCATCACCGAGAGTGCGGTGACCTGACCTGACCTGACCTGACCAGCCCGGCCCGCACCCGCTCCAGGGCACCCGGCGACCGCTTCCGCCAGCGACCCTCCGCTGGAGGTCGCCGGTCACGGAGTGGCACTCAGGTAGAAGTCGGGCGGCGTCAGGACGGGAGAGGGGAGGCGGAACCGATCCTCGGGGTTGAAGGGGTAGGCGGATGCCGAGGGCAGCGGAGCGTACGGCTGCGACGGCAGGGGAGGGCTGATCGGGTAGACCGGTGAGTAGGTCGGGGTGACGCGGGTGGGAGGTACGAATGCGGGCTTGTCGCGCGTGGTCCAGCGCAGACCTCCCACGGCCACCACGACGATCAGCACGGTGAGGGTGACCGCGCGGACCGAGGAAATGACCCTGCGGCCCGCTTCCGGGATGCCGCCGGACACCTTGGCCGTCGAGTAACCGGCTTGTTCCGGCTCGTCCGAGGGATGCTGCCCCGTTTCTGGGGTGTCCTGCGCGGGTGCGGTCTCGTCGACACCGCACCCCGCCAGATGGAGAGAGAGCCGCGAGACGTGGCTCGGCTGCAACACGGCGTCCCTCACCAGTTGAGGCAGGGGCGACCCAGGACCTGGCCGTTCCGTGAGCCGGCTCTTGACCAGCGCGAGCAGCGCCGCCGACAGCAGGGCCAGCGGATCGTCAGGCTCCCGGTGAGCCTCCGGCACCCTCCCGGCGAGAGCCCGGGCCAGGGGCATGCGCTGTCCCGCCTCCAGCAGGTGCAGCACCTGGTGGAGCGCGACCGGCTGATGTTCCGGGCCGACGAGCGTACGGACGGCCGCACACAGGGGCTCGACCAGGACCGCGTTCCTGGCATCCACCCACCGGTCGATCCAGTCCTGCCACGGAAGCGTGCTCGCGCCGACGTAACGTGCCAGCAGGCCGGCGATCTGGCCGGGGAGCAGATCGGGCAGAAGGGCGGCGTCGGGCCGGCACGCGATGGCGGCAGCGGGCTCGTGTCCCTTCGTGAGACGGCGCAGGCGATACGCCAAATGAGGGTGCGACGGGCCGAATTCGTTCTGTGCGGCGGGCGCCTCGACCATCCGCGCGCGCAGGGCGGGGAGCCTGTCCTGGACTCCGGGGTCCGCCATCGTGCGGGCGAATGCCCGGAAGGGGTCGGCAGGCAGGACGCCGTCCGGAGCCGCGTCCAGATACATGCGGTGGAACTCGATCCACAGCGGCTCCACCACGGCCCGGTTGGCCAGGGCCTCCGCGAGCGTGGGCGCGCCGCAGAGCCGGGCAGCCGTATGGTCGGCCTCCAGCTCCTGCCGCCTGCGTACGGGCTGGACAAGCCACCGGAACAGCCGGATGTAGAGGCCGATCATCGCCTGCGGGAGGCCGACGTACATGCCGACGAGGCCGTTTGCCGTTCCGAACGAGATCAGGGACTCGCGGGCGACGGTCAGGCTGGTTTCCAGACGGAGAGTGAAGGCGCGGACGCGATGGTGACGCAGCGACAGATGGGCGAGCTCATGAGCCATGACGGCGCGGATCTGACGGTGCGGAAGGGCGGCCAGCAGGGGAAGGCCGACGGACAGGACGTGGTTCCCGGCCGACAGTCCCAGGAACCGGGTGTCCTCGTCCACCGCCTCGGCCCCCACGGCCGTGTGGAGACGGATGCGCACCGGCTCGGAGATCCCTAGCCGCTCGGCGAGGTCATCGACGAGCGCGTGCAGCGCCGCCGCCCGACCGCGGCCCACCTCCAGGGACGGGGTGGACGGTGTGTCCACCAGGAAGAGCGAACGGCGCGCCGCGTCGCCCAGCGCGTACACAGGGACGGCCGTGCCCGCACAGAACAGGAACCCGGTGACCGGGAGGGTGGTCGCCCAGACGGAGCCCGCTACGTCAAACATGAGGATGACCAGCGTCACCCAGATCAGGATGGTGAGGGCGACCGCAGCGTAGAAGGTGACCAGGAGGATGGCCGCCAAGGCCAGGCGAATGTGGTGGCTCACCGGTTTCCCTCCTTCCGGTCCGCGCGCTGTTTGGCGTGGATTCCCTGTCGCAGCCACACGGCCGTGGAGTGGATGAGGGCGTACAGGGGGTCGTCGCGTCGGACGGAGTCCAGTGAGTCGCCCGTCGGCACCGGCTCGGAGCCCTGACCGAGCAGGAGTCGAAGCTTGCGGCGGGCGTGATGGACGTTCACGCCGACGTTGTTGGGAGTCGTGCCGAGCAGCTCCGCGATCTCCTGGTGATCCAGTTCGCATTCGGCGAGGAGGATCATGACCTGGCGCTGGCGCGGCGGCAGTTGCCGCAGCGCGGCCAGGACGTCGAGGGCGCGCATCCGCTCATCGACCGAGGAGCGGGGCGGCACCGGGATCTCCAGGTCGGGGGGTGACTGCGGCAGCAGCCGTCGGTACCAGCGGGCCCTGCGCATTTGACGGTCGCGGACGAGTTTGCGACTCATGGCCTTCTTGGTCCAGTGGTACGGGGACCGGATCGTGTCCCATTTGGCCATCGCCGCCATGCAGGCTTCCTGCGCGGCGTCCTCGGCCTCTTGGAGGCTGTCGCTCAACATCGTTCCCTGGGCGACCAGTTGGGCGTAGTGGGCCGCGTAGAAGACCTGGAACTCGCGTTCGACGTCGGCGTTGTTCGCGCGGTCGGTTCGGGGCGTGTCACCCACGGTCCTCACCCCGGCCCTGATGACGAGCACCGGTCTCCTGGGCCGCGGCCGTACCGGAGCGTACGGTCAGCACGGCGCCTCCCGAGCGTCGGTCGACGAGGACCGCGTCCGGGCCGCAGTGCCCGACGAGATCCACGAGCATGCGGGCGCGGGTCTCCTCGGCCGCCCGTGCGGCCTGCCTCCGCACCATGTCCCCGGCCAAGCGCAGCACCCCTCCCACGGCGAGCAGCAGTACCGCTGACAGCGCTTCTGGCGTCATGCCCTCTCCCCTTCCCTCCATGCGCCCACGTGGTGTGGCGCGCGTTGCCCTATAGGGGCCTGGGGAGGAGCGGTTCTTAAAGCCGTTTCGCAAGTTTCTTCCCGCACGCGACTCCATCCTTGGAAACGGCACTGTGCACGACCGGACGCTACTCGGCGCGGAGAGTCACAACAGCGCTTTTCGGGTGAATCGTGTCCCTGAAGGCGCCTCCTCGCCCTCCGGTCGAGCTGAAGGCCCGGCCGCTGTGCCACTGGGTCGCTGGGCACTGTGTCGCGGTGCCACTGGGGTTCTGGTTCGCTGGGTCACTGCGCCGATGGCGCAGGGGCTCGGCCTTCGCGGGCGAACAGCCACCCTGTGGCCGTGCGCGGGCGGTCGTCCTGGCAGGCGGGTTTCGAGCGGTGGCGGCCGCACAGCCCGGCCCTTCCGGTCCCGGACACAGATGCGATCAAGTCGCCCACATTTGGGCACACGAGTCTCATGAACGAATCAGAGCTTTCGCCGGAGGGCGGTCGGCCCGTGGACCTGTACCTCGACCTGCTCCGCATTCGGATGGCCCCAGCGGACTACGAGCTGCTGCTCCGCATGGTCGAACCGGCGCTCAAGGCGGTCGAGGACCAGAGTGCGGGTCCGATCGAGCTGAGCCTCGAGGGCGCGGAGGGCAGCACTGTCTCCCAGGAGATCCGGGACGAGGCGTCCCTCGTTCTCGCGGTCGCCGTCACCGGGCGCCTGGACAACCAGATCGTCGAAATCGAGACCGAGGAGGTGGGACCCGTCAGGATCGTGACGGACGCGGACACCGCGGTCGATCCGGACCGGCGCAGGGAGATCGCCGACTTCATCGGTGAACGGCACCGTCAGGACGAGGAGCTGCGGGGCATCGCGGAGGTGAGCGGCCTGCCCACCGACGTCTGACATGCCATGAGGCGGGGCTCGTACCTGTCGGCCCCGGCACGATGAACGCTTTCGTCGCAGCGTGCCGTCCTTCGCCGTGGCCGACCGCGCCGACCACGGCGAACGTGTCCTGGCGCCCGCGTACGCCGTCGTCCGCCCCGAGGGCCTGTCCTTCGACGCGGGTGCCCTCGCGGGGGCCGAATGGGGCCGTCCAGGACGACAGCCACAGGTCGTCATACCGCGAGCACGGGCCCGCCGGCACGCGCAGGGGCGCCGTCAAGGGCTCCCACGCTGTCGTGGTCGGACGACCTGGCGGTGGTGGAAGCGGTCAGCGAGCCGGTTTCGTGCTCCGCGGGGTCAGTGCCTCCGGAACTGTTTTCTCCAGCAGCGTCACCGCGTAGGTGTTGCCCAGGCCGCCGTCCTTCGACGACTGCTCGCCGACGACCGTGTACCCCGCTGTCTCGTAGTACTGCCGTAGCCGCGGGTTGCTGGCCAGGCAGTCCAGACGGCACAAGGTCCGGCCGGTCTCGGCGATGCGGCGTTCGGCCTCGGCGAGCATCAGGCGTCCGGTGCCCGGCGGTGCGGTGCGCCGGTCGGTCATCAGCCGGTGCACATACCCGGCGCTCGGGGGCTGTGGGCCCCAGGCCGCGGGATCGTCCCACCACAGTTCCCAGGCACCGGCGGTCGGGCCGGTGGGGCCGAGGGTGGCGATCCAGATCTCGCCGTCGGCCAGCCGCGCCCGGAAGTGATCCTCGCCGAGTTGTCCCGGCTTCCACTGGTCGATCCCGCGGGCGATCTGCCAGCGGGCGGCGCTGTCGCGGAGACGGACGAGTTCCGGCAGGTCGCGGTGGTCCGCGCGCCGGAAGGTCAATTCGGGTTCCGCGGCTGGTTCGAGCAGGTTGCGGCGCAGGGCCGCGATCAGGCCCTCGTCGATCCTCAACAGGTCGCGGGCGTAATCGGCCATCGATCCGTGCTGGTGCGTCAGCGCGTCGAGGAACAGGCGCATGACATCGGCGGGGGCACGTCCGTAGCCGGGCCAGGTCGGTTCCTGGCCGGGATGGTCGGCCCGCCAGTCGGCCAGCAGGCGTTCGGTGGCGAGTTCGGTGAGGGTGAAGTCCTCGACGATCTGCGACTCGGGGACGCCCAGGAGAGCCAGGACGAGTGCGGCCACCAGCCCGGTGCGGTCCTTGCCGGACGCACAGTGGAACACCACGGACTCGTCTGTGGAGGTGGCGACGGCCGCGATCACTTCGACGACCTGACGCAGTTCCTTGACGCCGTCGTGGGCCACTTCCATGTACTTCTCGGCGAGGAACGGCCCGGTCTCCACATCCGGCCCGAGGCCCGCTTGATCGTAGGGACGGTGCTCGATGCTGAGGTTGTGATAGGTGAACGCCGGGTGCTCGGGGACGCGTCCCTTGGCGTCGATCTCCCAGGGGTAGCGCAGGTCGATGACCGTGCCGATACCGAGGGCGAGAAAGCGTTCCCACTCCTCGCCCGTGAGCTTGCCCAGTGAGTCGGAGCGGAACAGCCGCCCCCACCGCACCACGCGTCCGTCCGCGGTCGTATAGCCGCCCAGGTCACGGAAGTTGTGCAGTCGTTCGAAAGATATGTGTCTGTTCACAAGGCGGCACCCTATGTCCCCTCGACCACACAGAGCGGAAGTCGAGGAACGGCGTTGCCCCAGCCAGCGGTGGACACTAGAGTCGATCACGTGACTGCCGGGTCGGCCATGGGCCATGCACGAGTGAGGCGCCCGGCCTCGGCGTGAGCGCGAGGCGGGCAAGAGCCCCGCCCCCTCTTCTCCGCGTCTTTCCTCCCGGCGCCCGCGTGTGGCGCCCCATCCCAGCGGATCCCACGACCCGGAGACACACCGCAGATGTCACACGAACAGCAGTACCAGGACGAGTCTCAGCTGCCCGCGACCACCGCCCAGCTGAACCACACCGCCGTCTACGCCGGCGACCGCCGTCTCTCCGCAGAGTTCCTCGCCGCGATTCTCGGGTTGAAGGTCGGCGCTCCGTTCGGGCCGTTCCTGCCCGTCGACCTCGGCAACGGCGTGACGCTCGACTACTACGAGAAGACCGGCGAGCCGATCCAGTCGCAGCACTACGCGTTCCTCGTGCCCGACGCGCAGTTCGGCGGCATGATCGCCCGTCTGGAGGCGGTCGGGGTCACCTACTACGCCGACCCCAACCACACCGAACCCGGCCAGATCAACCGTCTCTTCGGCGGTCGCGGCGCGTACTTCGCCGACCCGGACGGCCACAACATGGAGATCATGACCCGGCCCTACATCCGGCCTTAACCCCCTCCTGGCGGCCTGACTCCACTGCACCGGCAGCATCCCGGCCCGGCCGGGAAGGCATGGGTGGCCCTGCCCATGCCTTCCCGGCCAGGAGCTGGGCCACGCCTGAGCTGTCGGGTCGACTGCCCCTGACTGTGGCGGCGCGTGCCGGGTGGAACGGTGGCGTCGAACATACTGTCGCGACTCGGCTCGCGGGGCCGCTCAGACGTCGTCCATGCGGCGTCGGTCCTGCTCGTCCCAGGCGCGGGTGTCACGAGGCTGGGTGTACGGCTCGGCCTTGGGCGGGTGGCCGCCGATGATGGCGCGCTGACGTGCGGTCTCCGCGTCGAATTCCAGGCCCAGCAGGATGGCCAGGTTGGTGATCCACAGCCAGACCAGGAAGACGATGACGCCTGCCATGGTGCCGTAGGTCTTGTTGTACGAGGCGAAGTTGGCGACGTAGAACGCGAACCCGGCGGAGGCGATCATCCAGATCACCAGGGCCAGGAAGCTGCCCGGGGTGATCCACCGCCAGCCCTTCACCTTCGCGTTCGGACTGGCCCAGTACAGGATCGCGATCATGAGCGTGACCAGGATGACCAGCACGGGCCACTTGGCGATCGACCACACGGTCAGCGCGGTGTCACCGATACCGAGGGCATCTCCGGCCTGGCGCGCCAGACCGCCGGTGAAGACCACGATCAGTGCGCTGATCACGGCCAGCACCATCAGGACGACCGTCACGCCCACCCGGATGGGCAGGATCTTCCACACCGGACGGCCCTCGGGAATGTCGTAGACCGCGTTGGACGCGCGGATGAACGCCGCCACGTAGCCGGACGCCGACCACACCGCCAGAACCAGACCGATGATGGCCACGACCGAGCCGGTGCCGGCGTTGTTCTGCAGTTGCTCCACGGCCCGGGTGATGATGTCCCGGGCCGAGCCGGGGGCGAGCTTCTGGACGTTGGTCAGCACCTTGTCGGTGGTCGACTTGCCGGTGATGCCCAGCAGCGACACCAGCACCAGCAGTGCGGGAAACAGCGCCAGCACCCCGTAGTACGTCAACGCCGCCGCGCGGTCGGTCAGCTCATCGTCCTTGAACTCCCGCAGACTGCCTTTGAGCACCGCACCCCACGACCGTTTGGGCAGCTTCGTCGGCGCCTCCGGCGCTGCCTGCTCCACCTGTTCGTCCGGACCGAACTGCTCGTCCGTCTCCTGGGCGGTCTCCGGACGGCCGGAGGCGGGGGCGGGGGCGGCATCCGTGGTGTCGCTCCGACGCGCCTCGTGGTCCTTGTGTCCGATTTTCGGTAGCCGAGCCATGGACACCGAGTAACCCGCTCGCGCACGCGTATGCGCACCACGCGAAAAGGAGGCGTGCCACGGACTGGGGGTCCGTGGCACGCCGGTCGTGCGGGCGGGTGGCCTTGCTTCAGCCTTTCGGCCGGCCCGCGGTGGGGTCAGCGGCGGCTGTGACCGTGCCCCTCGTGCCCACCCCGCCGCTCGTGGCTGCCGCGCCCCCAGGACGCCGTGTCGATGACACGACCGTGGTCGTTGCGCAGCGTCGCGGTGTCGGAGCGGTCGTTCCACACCTCGTGGCGGCGATCCTGGTAGACGTCACGGTGGGTGTCCCGGCCGTTGCCGGTGTGGACCCGGACGGTGGAGTGGCCCTCCAGGCGCAGGTGGTGGAAGGTGTAGGTGCGGCCGTCGCGGTTGCTCAGGGTCCAGTCGTCGAGGTTGACGGAGTGGCGGCCGGTGTTGGTGATGTCCACCCACTCCTGGTTGAGGGAGCGGTTGCTGCGGTCGTCGCGGCCCGGAGCGTCGTAGTGGACGTTGCTGATCTCCACCCGCTGCCGGTGGGGCTGGCGATCCTGGTCTGCCGAGGCCGGCAGAGCCGCGACACTCATCAACGCGCCGGCGGTCAGTGCGACGGCAGTCAGACGACGGGCTGAAACGGACTGCAAAGCGGACATGTGTGCCCCCTTGGGTGCTGGCAGACCACGACAGCGGTGCTGCGGGTGGTCTGCGGTGTGCGGGTCCCGGCCCGGTGGCCGAGGACCACCACTCTCCCGCCGCCCCGGGCTGCCGTGTCCCGGACCGGGCGAGGGTTACGGATCACCGACACGGCTGTGATCCTCACCTGCACACTGCACGCATATCGGCGCGGCATGAAGTTGACGCAGCAGTACACACGCCACCCTTACCAGCCTTGGCCGACCCCTACCTCCGCTGCGGCGCGCCACCCCACTCGCCACCCCACTCGCCATCCGACCGTCACCCGAAAGTGAGCAACAGCCCCCGCCCCCACCCCATCACCCGAACGGGGGGCGTGGCGCACAAGCGTCCACGCCAGGCGGGCCCACCGGCGGCGCGACCGTGCCAACCCCTCGACGTCAGTTCCACAGGGGGTAGGTGACCGTTCGCTCGAACCCGTCCGGCCTGTTGTCGGTGTAGACGAGGCTCATCTGGGTGTAGTGCTGGACCTGCGGGCGCTTCTTCCAGGGCTGCGGGTGGTCGAGCCGCACGACGACCGCGTACGAGTGGAACTTGCCCGCCGCGCAGTACGGCTTGCAGTCGTTCACCAGGTTGAAGCCCTTGGCTGTCGCCGAGTTCAGGTTCCAGTGCGACCACTTGAGCGAGGACAGACGGCTGTTGCCGTCACCGCAGGCGAGGATGAAGTCGGTGGGGCGTACGTTCGGTTTCCAGAAACAGTCGACAAGCACGGTGCGTTCGGGCTGCTGTTTCACGGCCCGCGCGGTCGGCGGGGCAGCGGAGGACGATCCCGTGGCTGCCGCGAGCGATACAGCCGCACAGAGCGTAACCAACGTTTTCACTGTGTGTGTCCGCATGTCCGCTCCCGGCCGCCTGTCTCCGCCACCCATGGCCCCGCGCGCATACCTCTGGTCCGCTCGCCTGGCGAAGTCTGGATTGTGGGGCTGACGCAGGACGGTGTGCCGTTCCGTCGCCAGCGATCGTCTCTGTACTGACGCTACGACTGTGTCAGGGGATGCACCACTCGTACGGAGCAACGCGGCCGTCCACACCGGTGGGGGCGTCCCGGGTGCTCTGGGCCACCGTCTCGAAGGTCATCGTGTCGCCCGCGCCCAGCACCGGACCTACGCGCGAAAGCAGGCCCGGATCGGCTACGCCACGCTTGGCTGGGCGAAGCGGCGGTGATCCTCGAGCACGTGACCGATCAGACGTCGGTTGACGGCGGCCTGTTCCGGATCGGTGTCGATGCACTCGGCCAGGGTCAGCAGGCTTTTCCAGAGAGCCCACCCGCGAGCCCGTGCCCAGGTGCCCTCGTCTTGGCCGACAGCACGGCGGAACGCGTCCCGACTGTCGCCGGAGAACATCCCCCATGCGATCACCAGGTCGCAGGCCGGATCGCCGACACCGGATGTGCCGAAGTCGATGACAGCCGCGAGTTTCCCGTCTGCGACCAGGAGGTTGCCCGCGCCGACGTCGCCGTGGAACCACACGGGGTTCCCATCCCACGGGGCGGCGAGGGCGGCGCCCCAGACGGTGGCCGCACGGTCAGTGTCGACACGTCCCTCGAGGGCGGCCAGGCAACGGCGGGTCTCGTCGTCGTAATGGGCCGGTGACGCGCCCCGGTACCAGCTGTGTTCCCCGGCGAGCGGGCCGCCGGTGGTGTCGCAGCGCTGGAGCGCGAGGACGAACTCGGCTACCGAGACCGCGAACTGCGACAGGTCGTCGATGCGCCCTCGATCGGCTCGCTCACCGGGGAGCCAGCCGCGTACGGACCACGGGAACGGATATCCCTCACCCGGGACGCCCATCGCCAGGATCGGCGGGATGGCGACCGGCAGCGATGGTGCGAGCCTGGGAAGCCACTCGTGTTCCTTGGTGACCGCTGGAACGTAGCCGGCGGCGGTGGGCAGACGGGCCGTCATGTCGTCGCCCAGGCGATAGGTGCGGTTGTCCCAGCCGTCGATGTCCACCGGGGTCACCGGCAGGCCGCTCCACTGAGGGAACTGCGCCGCGATCAGACGGCTCACCAGGGCAGCGTCGATCCCGGAGCGTCCGTCCGGGGGAGTGGTCGGCATCCCGCGATGATCGCTCGGGCGAGCGTGGGCGGCAACGGATTATCGGGGTGCGGAGCTTGGCGTCGCGGGCGCGGCGTCCGGACCGGGGTCCGGGCTCCCGGTCGTCGGGGCGGCCGGTTCGTACCCCTGTCGCACAGCACGCTCGACGGGGGTGAACTCCGCCTGTGATCGGCGTTGTCAGTGGTCGCCACTATGTTCAGCCGTGTCTCGCCGCTCTGGCGCGAGAGCCCCTTGGTGCAAAGGAGATGGTGCGTTGTCGGATTGGGAGAAGTCCAGCATGGCGCGCGTGATACCGCCCGCGCGACCGCGCAAGCTCGCGAAGGTCCCGTTCGTCGAACTTGCCGACGGACGCCTGCAAGGCGTGGTGTCCAGCGGATCGGACATCGAGCGGGTCTACGTCTCATCGGTCGCGGCCGGCAGCTACGCGTTCGCGTGCAGCACCAACAACAACCGTCCCTGCGGCGGCGCTCGGGGCTCGTTCTGCAACCACATCAAGGCCCTGATCAACGAGGCGGTGCTGCAGTACGGCGTCGAGCGCGTCGTCCGCTACCTGCGTGTGGACATCGCGGACGAGGAGCGGAGCGCACAGGGCATCGCCGCGGAGATGAGCGGAACCAACCCGCCACAGGGGGACGCCAAGGCCGCCGCTTGGGTCTTCAGCCGGTTCCTGCGCCACCTGGCCTACCTGGAACTCGCCCCGACCACCGCGCCGTTGCCCGAGATGCAGTGGTTCCCGCCGACCAGGGCGGTGGCGTGATGCGCACCGACCTGCTCACCGAACCCATGGCCGGGCTCGACGAAGCCCTGGCCGCGGTCGATGGCTTCGACCGGACGCTCGTCGGCGGCCTGCTCCGGCCCCAGCCCGCCCAGGCCGCCGACCTGAACCAACTCGCCTGCGCCGTCGCGGGGACACCGCTGGCCTCCAGGGTCGCGGAGGCCGCCGACAAGGCGGCGGCCGGAGCCGCGAGCGAGGACCACTTCGTCGCCCTGGCCGCCGCCCGCACGGCACTGCTCGGCTCCGTCCACGACGCCCTCATGACCCGCGTCGACGAGGTGATCGGTCGCACCCGCGGTGAGGCGACGGCCTCGACGCCCGGCGAGCGGCACATGGTGAACCTGCTGGCCGCCGCCCGCTCCTGGCTCTGCGATCTGGCGCGCGCCGGATGGCAGGGCATCGATCACGAGGTGGTGTCGGCATCGGCGCAGGTCGTCTCGTCGATGCTCCCGGACCCCTCCCTGCGCCGCCTGGCGACGCTCCTCGACGGCTTCGCCGCCGAACTCGCCGCCTCCTGCCCCGGGGCGGCCCTCAAGCGAATGCCGGTACGCCGCTGGGGAGATGTGTGGTCGCGTGCGATGCTCCTGACGGTGCCCGGCGCCGCCGACGCGCCCACGACCGCTCCCGCCACCGGCCGCCTGCTGCCCCTCGGTGTCGACGTGCACGAACACGCGACCGCCGCGCAGGCCCAGGTCCACGCCGTGTTCGAGCCCGCGGACGGCAGCGCGCCCCGCCTGGTACGCGCCAGTGTCTCGGTGCCGAAGCCGGACACGGTCGTCGGAGCCGGTGTCTGGCAGCTGCTCCGCCCGCACATGTCGCTCCTGGCCGCCGCAGGCGAAGGCCGTTCGATGGAGCTCCACGCCATGCCGATCACCGCCGAAGGCGACCTGATCTGGAGTGATGAACAAGGGCGCCCCGGTGAGCCCGCCGACCCCTTCGCCACCGCCCGCGTCGTCCTGCCCACCGCGACCGCCGCACACACCGCGCCGCTTCACCGGCATCCGGCGGGCATCGCCGTACCGGTGTTCCTGGAGGGCTACGCCGTCCACAAGGACGGCGACGTACTGACGTTCAACACGGCCGGACACGGACACGGACACGGACTCGCCGTCGAGGCCGACCGGGTCCCGACCACCGGCCCGCTGACCCCCGAGGCCGTCGCGCTGTCGAACGCGTGCATCGGCCTGCTGCGCTGGGACACCGGGGCGTTCAGCGTCCAACCGCTCGCCGTCGAGACGACCGTGCGGAAGAAGGCTGTCGCGGTCCACGCCGGAGCATGGGCCGGCGGCACGGCCGACAAGACGGGCGCCAAGGCCGAGAAGGCCGCCACCGAGGCTGTGGCGGTGTTGCGTGAGCGCGCCGGAAGGCTGCTGAGGAAATGACCGAGCGGACGACCGAACACACGCCCGAGCAGAACGCGGAGGCGGACTCGGACGAGAACCGTCGCCAGGTTCTCTACTGGCGGCTCCTCGCCCGTCTCTTCGACCACGAAGAACAGGCGACGCTGGAGTCGGCGAGCCTCGCTGTCGTCGAGGACATCGGTCTGCCGTCCGGGCTGTTGGACCCGGGGACCTCCGTCGACTCGATCGTGCAGCGCCACCCGGAGCTGGCCTCCGAATTCGACGGTCTGATGGTGCCCGAGCCCGAGCCCGACGACGACGGACGCGACCGGGCCGCCGAAGTACGGCGTGCGGCCCTGGTGTCGAAGGTGCTGCTCAACGTCTTCGCCGCCGGATCCGGCACCGTCACCGCCGGACAGCTGTCGCGCTGGCAGTCCGACGCGGGGTGGCTGGAGCGAGCGCTCGGCTGCCGGCCGGGCGAACTGCGCGGGGGACGCCCGGGAGGAGGGCGCGCGGGGCGAGGCGCCGGTCCGGCCGGCACCGGCGGTCGCGGTGCGACGCCCGACCTCGGCCGTCTGATTCCCGCGATCGGCCCGGAACTCGGTGCCATCGAGGCCGATCTCGTGAAGCGGATGCACTTGCGTGAGGTCCTCGCCGATCCCACCCTCGCCGCACAGCTGACCCCGAGCATGTCGCTGATCGAACAGCTGCTGCGCGACAAGAACAATCTGTCCGGCGTCGCGCTGGCCAATGCCAAGGCTCTGATCCGCCGCTTCGTCGACGAGGTGGCCGAGGTGCTGCGCACCCAGGTGGCGCAGGCCACGGCCGGCGCGCTGGACCGCTCCGTCCCACCCAAGCGGACCTTCCGCAACCTGGACCTCGATCGCACGATCTGGAAGAACCTCACCAACTGGAGCCCGGAGGAGGAGCGGCTGTACGTCGACCGCCTCTACTACCGGCACACCGCCCGCAAGACGACGCCCCAACGGCTGATCGTCGTCGTGGACCAGTCGGGCTCGATGGTCGACTCGATGGTGAACTGCACCATCCTGGCGTCGATCTTCGCCGGGCTGCCGAAGGTGGACGTCCACCTGATCGCGTACGACACCCGTGCCATCGACCTGACCCCTTGGGTGAGCGACCCGTTCGAGATGCTGCTGCGCACCAACCTCGGGGGCGGCAACGACGGACCCGTCGCCATGGCCATGGCCCGCCCGAAGATCACCGAACCGCGGAGCACCGTGATGGTGTGGATCTCGGACTTCTATGAGTTCGACCGCTCCCAGCCGCTGTTCGAAGGCATCGAGGCGGTCCACCGCTCCGGGGTGAAGTTCATCCCGGTCGGCTCGGTGACCAGCTCCGGTCGCCAGGAGGTCAACCCCTGGTTCCGGGAGCGCTTCAAGGCCCTTGGCACGCCGGTGGTCTCCGGCCACATCCGCAAGCTCGTCCACGAACTCAAGACGTTCCTCGCTTAGAAAGGCCCTGTGATGTCCGACCTGTTGCGCGCCCCCGCCGAGATCAAGTACGCCGAGGAACTGGACTGGCTGGAGTCCATCGACGACAACCCCAAGCCCTTCTCCTGGCGCCTGTCCCCGAAGATGGTCCGCCTGTTCATCCTGGGCTCCGAGCGCTCCGACGGCCTGGAGCGGGAGATCTCGCAGAAGTGGTTCGGCGACCGCAGTTTCGTCGAGCGCTCCATCGTCACGCTGGCCTCCGACCGTGGACTGCTGCTCATCGGCGACCCCGGCACCGGCAAGAGCTGGCTGGCCGAGCTGTTGTCCGCCGCGATCTGCCGCAACTCCACGCTGGTCGTGCAGGGCACGGCCGGCACCACCGAGGATCACATCAAATACTCCTGGAACGTGTCCATGGTCATCGCCAAGGGCCAGTCGCGGGAGTCGATGATCCCCTCGCCGATCATGACGGCGATGGAGACCGGCGCGATCGGCCGGTTCGAGGAACTCACCCGTTCCACCAGTGACGTTCAGGACGCGCTGATCTCGATCCTGTCCGAGAAATACGTCTCGGTTCCCGAACTGGACAGCGACAGCGTCGTCTTCGCCCAGCCCGGCTTCTCGATCATCGCCACGGCCAACAGCCGTGACCGGGGCGTCAATGACCTGTCCTCGGCACTCAAGCGCCGCTTCAACTTCGTACGCATCCCGGTGATGACGAACAGGAAGAGCGAGGCGGAGATCGTCCGCTTCCGCACCGAGGAACTGCTCCGGCGCCACCAGATCGAGCTGGACGTGCCGCCGACGCTGCTCGACGTGCTGTTGCAGAGCTTCGCCGACCTGCGTGCCTCCGCGGCCGCGGCCGGCAGCGACGACGAGAAGCTGGAGTCCGCGCTGTCCACCGCCGAACAGATCGGCGTCCTCGAGGACGCGATCCTGCACAGCAACTTCTTCGGCGAGCGCGCCCTGACCGCCCGCACGCTGGCCTCCTCGCTCGTCGGGTCACTGGCCCGGCGCGAGCCCGAGGACCTGGCCATCCTCAACAAGTACCTGCACGGCGTCGTCGAGCCGCGCGGCAAGGAAGAGGGCGGATCCTGGCCGGAGTTCCTGGAGGGCGGCCGCGACGCGATCGCCACCCTCTCATGAGCGGCACGCACGGGCAGACCTTCGAAGAGCTGCGCGGACAGTTGCAGGAGGCCGCCGCGACGTTCTCCGACGGGCCCGACGCCCTGGAGGGCATCCTCCTCGGCATCGTCGACGACGTCGACCGCGCGGTGCGCGAGCCACTGGAGATCTTCCCCGTCTGCCACCACTCGCCCGCCTCGGCGCTCGCGATGGCACGCCGCCTGCGGGAGAAGCGGCCGAAGGTCGTGTACCTGGAGTTGTGCGAGGACATGGCGCCCCTGCTGACCGAACTGCGCAACTGCCGACTGCCGGTGGCGGTGCAGGCGTTCGCGACCGAGGTCGACGGCTTCCCGGCCGACTGGTCCCCGCTGTCGGTGGTCGCACCGATCACCGAGGCCTCGGCCGAGTACCAGGCAATCGCCTACGCACTGGACACGCCGGGCGTCGAACTGGTCCTCGTCGACCGTTCCTCGGACCATGTCTTCCAGTGGGACTCGCGCGGGACGCACTCCGCCGAGGCCGGCGCCGATCCAGGGGCGTCGGACGCACCGCCCGTCGAGGAGGAGGCCGCACTGCACGGCGACGCGGTCGGCGTGGAGATCGGCGACCTGCGGCCGCGCTTCGCCGAACTGGAGGAACACCTGCTGCACCACGGCAGGGTGCGGCACTGGTCGGAGTGGTGGCACCAGTACGTCGAACTGCCCCTCGGCGACAGCGATCACGACACCTATCGCCAGGTCATGCTCCTGATCGGCAGCCTCTTCAGACGCCTTGCCCCCGGCGACCCCCACCGGGTGCGCGTGGACGAGGACCGCGAACGCTACATGTGGACCAGGATGCGCGAACACCTGGCCGCGACCGGCACCGATGCCGCGGACTGCCTTTACGTCTGCGGTGCCTTCCACGCGGCCAGTCGCGTCGCGGAGTTCGGCGTCCACGGCACCGACACCTTCGAGATCGGTCCGCGCAGTGCCACCAGGTGGCAGCACGGCCTCATTCCGTCCAGCCACGCGGCGATCGAGACGCAGTTCGGCCTCGCCTCCGGCTCGGTGTCGATCGCCGCGACGGTGTGGGCGAAGAACGTCAGGCGCACGCGCGTGGAGCCCTTCCGCCTGGCGGGACAGGCGGGCGCGAAGACGTCGAAGGCCAAGAAGACCGCGGTCGCGGCCGCCCCCGTGCCGGCGGCCGCGAACTCGGACAAGCTGACCGGCTTCCTGCGGCGACCGCCCGTCCTGGACCGGCTCGACGAGACCGAACTGCTCGGCTGGTCGGTGGAGATCGTGCGCGCCGCGCGCCGCAACGGCTATCTCGCCTCCACCGCTGACGCCATCGCGGTGTTCGAGACGTCCATCCTGCTGGCCGGGATGCGCGATCGGGCCAGACCCACGCCGTACGACTTCCAGGACGCGGCGGTCACCTGCATCGAGAAGGACACCGTGCCGGGCCGGCGCGATGTGCGCCGCCTCGTCGACATCATGATGGGCGGCGACCGGATCGGCCAGGTCGGTTACGACGCGCTGCCACCACTGGCCCGCGACGTGCACGACCGGCTCGCGCCGCTGAACCTGAAGTTGCAGCAGCGCGGCGTCCAGCGGGCGTTGCTGGACATATCCTCCCAGCCGCAACTGGAGCAGTGCTCCGACGTGCTGTGGATGCTGCGGTACCTGATGCCGCAGGGCACGGCCCGGCCCATCATGGGTGAGCGGCGGCTCGGCGAGCGGCCGATCCAGGAGTCGTGGGACCTGGCGCTGGGCACCCACCAGCGCGCGCTCATCGAGCTCGGCTACGAGGGTGTCAGCATCGAGCAGGTCCTGGAGCAGCGCCTGCGCCGCACGGCGTACGGGCCGCACGCCACCACGGCGACCGTCCTGGAGGCCATCGAGGACGCGACGCTGCACCTGCGCAGCCGCCGCCTCACCGACGAGCTGGGCACCCGCGCCCTCGAGGTGCTGTCGGCCGAACGCAGCGTCGACGGCGCACCGGAGGTGCTGCGCCGGGTGCGGCGGCTGCTGGCGTACTACCGCACCAGCGAGCCGGTGCTGCCACCGTGGATCGAGTCCTTCGTCAAGACCGGATACGCGCACTACTGCACCCTGCTGCCGACGGCGTTCACCGACGACGACGCCACCGTCCGCCAGGTCGCGGCGATGCTGGGATTCCTGTTCGGCATGGAGAGCCTGGCGCTGTCGCTGGGCTGCGACCGAACCCAGCTGGAGCTGTCCGTCGCGCAGTCGCATCCGCAGGAGCCGTCGAAGGTGGCGCTGCTGTGGGCGGCTCAGGTACAGCTCGGACATCTCTCCCGCGCGGACCTTCGCACACGCTGCGACGAACTGCTGGACAACCCCATGGTGGTGCCTGCCTATCCGCGTTACCTCAGCGGATTCGTGCACGCGCTGGAACCGGTGCCGGGGCTGGCCGACCTCGTCGTGGAGGCAGTGTCGAACGCGTTCGGACGCCTGCCGGACCCGGTGCTGCTGCCGTGGCTGCCCACCCTCATCAGCACCCTGCGCTCCAACGGCGCGGAGCTCGCCCCGCTCCTGATCCGTGAAGCCGGGCGGATCTTCCCCGGCCGGCTGGGGGAGCTGGACGCGTGGGTGCCGCCGTGGCGGGCCCAGCCGTTGCCCGACACCGCGCGCCCGGGCGGGCGCGCGGGCGAGGGCCGCAACGTCGCGCTGCTCGCCGCCCACCCCGCGACGTGCGACGCGGTGGCGAGCCTGCTGGGCTGCGACGGTACGTGGCAGACAGCCGATCCCGGCCCGGCGGGCGGGCAACTGATCGGCCGTCATCCGGATACCGCGGTGGCCTTGGAGTCGCTGTTGGCCACTCCGTGACATCTGTCGGACAGTGGCCCTCCCCCGGGGGACGTACACCTGGTCCGCCGTCGTGCCGCGGCGGCGGGACAGGGGCGGCGTTCTGTGGCCTCAGACGCGGTCGGCCACGATCAGCAGGTACTGGAAGCTGCCGTTCTTGTACGCGGTCCGGAACGAGTCCTCGATGCCGGTGGCCAGCCGGTCGGACCGCTTGCGCAGCTCCCAGTAGGACAGCGCGGCTCCGGTGAGATCCTCGACGTGCACGGGGACCAGCCGGTTGCGGGCCATGGCCCGGAAGTATGCCGACCGTGGATGGATGTCGCAGATGTAGTGGGCGTTGATGAGGGACACTTCGCGTGAGGCCCTCCCGTAGGTGTCGTTGTAGCACCCGATGATCACCGCACAGCGTCCGCCGCGACGCAGCAGCCTGGCATGTTCGGCGAACAGCAGCTCCAGCTCGACGTACATGGTGGATTCGTTGTTCCACGAGGCCGCGAACGCCCCGGTCGGCAGGCCCGTGTCGAGCATGTTGCGGTGGTGGTAGCGCACCTTGTCGCCGATGTCCCGCTTGCGGGCCTGTTCGTTGGCGAAGTCGGCCTGCTTGGCGGAGATCGTGACGCCGTCGGCGTGGCAGCCGTACCGCAGGTGCGCCACGACGCTGCCGCCGCCGCGACCGCAGCCGGCGTCGAAGACGCGGTCGGCGGGGGAGAGGGGGCTGAGGTGGCCGGCCAGCAGTTCGGCCTGGGCGTGTTCCAGTCGGTGCAGCTCGGCGGTGATCCTCTCGTGGCGCCGCGAGGGGTCGGGCTCGTCGAGCACGGAGTAGTCGACGGCCCCGACCCCGTAGTGGTGGTGGTACAGATCGTCGATCTTGCCGAGTTCGAGGTTGACCGGGTTCTCCTCGGCGTTCCAGTAGTCCGCGACGCGGGACTGGTACGTGGACTGGGTCGGTACCGGTGCTGCCGTGACGGCGTCGGGGGCGGTGGTCAACAGTGGCTCCTCGCAGTGCATTTGACGTACTGTCAGTAGTGGTTACCAGTAGTTCGGCAGGTGGTAGCGGTGGGTGTTGGTGGCATGCCACCTCGACGATGGACAGACAGGGACGGAAGTTGTTGAACTGCCGCATCACCAGGTACTCCCACACCCGCGGCACATGGCGTGTCTCCGCCCAGGCCGCCTCGGCGAGGTACCCCAGGTGCAGCCGGGCGATGTCGTGGACGAGGCGGTCCGTCTGGCTGGGCGTGGCGAGGGTGGCGTAGTCCTTGACGGCCCAGTGGTACGAGCGCAGCGGCCCGTCGGCCTGCATGCCGTGCCGCCACTGCTCCTCCGCCTCGGGAGTGCCGTGGTAGGGGTCGATCGCGGACTGGGCCGTGATCAGCCGGCCGCCGAGACCGCGCGGTGAACCACCCCGGTCCTCGCAGTAGCAGTCGTCGACGATGTTCTCGGCGAGCAGCAGTTTGCCGGCGACGGTGAGGCGCTCCACGTCCGCGGCACCCGGGTGCTGGAGCACCACGGCCCGGCCGAACTGGAACCCCGCGAAATCCCCGAACCACGCCTCGGGGAACACGTCGAGCCGGCGGGCCCATGCCTCCAGCCTGCGATCGGTCTCCGCGACCTTCGCGGGATCGGCGGGGACCGCCGGCCGATACCTGAGCCCGGGGATCGCCCCGCCACGCCGGGCCCGCACGGTGCCGGCGATGTCGTGCGGTCCCGGCGGCGCGAACGAGGTACCGGGAAGCGGTGACGCGCTCATTCGGTGCTCCATCCCGTCATTCGGCGGTCCGGCCGATCTGTACGTTTTCCAGGATCCCCGCCGCGTCCGGGACGAGGATGGCCAGCGAGAAGTGGGCGGTGACGAGGTAGCGGATGATCGCGGCGGTGTCGATGCCCATGAACCGCACGTTCAGACCGGGCTGGTACTCCTCCGGGATGCCGGTCTGATAGAGGCCGATGACGCCTTGGTCGGCCTCCCCGGTGCGCAGCGCGATGATGCTGCTGGTGTGCTGCGGGGTGACCGGGATCTTGCCGCAGGGGAGCAACGGGACGCCGCGCCGGCGGGCAGCTCGTGCCCGTCGATGTTCGCGGTGCCGGGCACCAGGCCGCGCCGGTTGCACTGCCGGAAGAAGGCCGCGATGGCCTTCGGGTGGGCGAGGAAGAGCCGGGTCTTGCGGCGCATGCAGAGCAGCTCGTCGAGATCGTCCGGAGTGGGCGGGCCGGTGAACGTGCTGATGCGCTGGCCGTAGTCGGCGTTGTGCAGCAGCCCGAATTCGCGGTTGTTGAGGAGCTCCCACTCCTGGCGCTCGCGGATCTCCTCGATGGTCAGGCGGAGTTGCTGCTCGGTCTGGTTCATCGGCTCGTTGTAGAGATCCGCGACCCGGGTGTGTACGCGCAGCACGGTCTGGGTGAGGGACAACTCGTATTCGCGCGGGGCGAGGTCGTAGTCGACGAAGCCGCCGTTCAAGGACGGCTCGCCCACGTGACCGGCCTGCACCGGGACGTCGGCCTCGCCCTTGCGGTTCATGGGCCGTCGCTGCCGCTCGGCATAGGCATCTAGGTGTTGCGCGTCATGACGTTGTTGACGCTCATGCGATGGGCGCGAGGGTGTGAGTACCGGTAGCGCCTTGTGCGAGTGCCTGTGCTGCCTGCGCGAGTCTGCGGATTGCCTGGGCTAGTTGACTCGAAGGGAGCGTGTACGGCAGTCGGATGTTGCGTTCGAACGCGCCTCCGATCCCGAATCGTGGGCCGGCCGCGATGGTCACTCCGTGGTCAGGCGCCATGGCTGCCAGCCGCGAGCTGACGGGCCCGGGGAAGGCTGCCCATAGCGTCACGCCGCCAGCTGGCTGCGGGGCGTGGACGTTCGGTAGGTGTTCGGTGAGTGCTTGCCACAGGGCGTCACGTTGCGATCTGAGTTGCTGGAGCGTGTCGGGCCGCTGGGTCTGGTGCTCGTTCAGGAGGACGGCTGTGGCGAGCTGTTCTACGACGGGGGTGCCGAGGTCTGTGGTGGGACGGGCTTGTTCGACACGTTCCAGGAGAGAGGGCAGCGCGCGAATCCAGCCTGTGCGTAGGCCGCCCCAGACGCTCTTGGACACGGAGCCGATGCTGATGGCCGTCGGCATGTGCAGCGCGAGGGGTTCGGGGCTCGGAACGTCCAGAGCCAGATCGGTCATCGTCTCGTCGACGACAGTGGGACACGCGAGCCTGAGCTGTTGGCGCACGCTCGTGGGCATGCACATCCCGGTCGGGTTGTGAAAGTCAGGTATCAGGTAGGCCAGATTCGCGGCTTGCCCTGCTGCTTGGAGTTGCTCGGTGTCCCAGCCGGAAGACGTCACGGCGACGGGTAGAAGACGGGCGCGCGCTTGAGTGAACGTCGTGATCGCGTGCGGGTAGGTCGGATGGTCGATGAGGACTTTGTCGCGTGGCGACAGGAGTACGCGCGTCAGAAGCGCTAGAGCGTGCTGCGCGCCGTTGGTGATCAGGATGTGATCGGGCCGGGTGGGCAGTCCTCTCCGCTGATACCATCGGGCGACTGCTTCGCGCAGCTCAGCGGTGCCGTATCGGTCGTAGCCGTGCCGCTCGAAATGACGTGGCAGCTGTTCGAGAGCCGTCGCGAACGCGGCGTGGAGGATTTCTACGGGCGCAGCCGGCGCGGCAAAAGACAGGTCGATGGTCTCTGCGTCCGTGCCGACCAAGTGCTCGGGAGTGGTGTCATCAGGCAGTCGTACCGTCGCCCTGGTACGCGCCTGTGTGGCGAGGTATCCGTGCTCGACCAGCGTGCGGAACGCGGTACCGACGGTGGTCCTGCTGGTGCCGAGCGCGACAGCCAGGTCACGCTCACTCGGCAGGGCCGCACCAAGAAAGAGGCGTCCATCCAGGATGAGCAGACGCAGCCTGTCGGAGAGACGTTGATGCGCCGGCCCCGGCCCCTCCTGCCAGGTCCCCAACATCCCCGCTACCGCGTGCGAGCTGATTTTCACCGAACCAGCCTAGCCAATCTGGCTATGGAATCCAGGACCAGATGGCCAAGAGACTCGCCATATGGCACCTCCCGCTTCCACGACGCACACCTCCGTCCCGGCTCGTCACGACCCACCCGTACTACCGCACATGAACGCATTCGCCCAGGTCCGGGCGGCCGGAAAGGCACGTCGGATCCCCCAGCTCCTGCTCGGCTTGATGGGATACGGGGCCTCCGTCATGCTGCTCGTCCAGTCCGGGCTTGGCGCAGCCAGCTGGAACGTGCTCACAGAAGGCACCGCCAAATCCCTCGATATCTCGTTCGGTTGGGCGACAAACCTGATCTCGCTGCTTGTGCTTATTGCATGGATCCCCCTGCGAGAACTGCCCGGGCTTGGCACGCTCCTCAACGTCGCGATCGTCGGCTTCGCCGCAGATGCCACCGCGACTGTGCTCCCCAACCCACAGGGGCCACTCGCCGAGATCGGATATCTCGCCCTCGGCCTTGTCGCTCTGGCATTCTTTGACGCGCTCTACCTCGGCGCGCAGTTTGGGTCGGGACCACGCGACGGCATCATGACCGGACTCGTTCGGCTCACCCACCTGCCCGTCGCCCTTGTGCGCACCGGCATCGAAGTCGCTGTTGCCTGCGTCGGCTGGCTTCTGGGTGGAACCGTCGGGGTCGGCACTGTGCTTATCGCACTGTGCATGGGGCCCCTCGTAGGCTGCTTCCTGCCGCTGGTAGCGGTTCACCTTCCTGCTGTCTCTGCACCCACACGGCACACCCGATGACCGGGAAGAGACCGTCGCTTCACCGCAACGCCCCGCTGTCTGTTGAAGGCCGGCGCCGCCTCGTCGAACGCTGTAAGTCGCGCCCGATCGCCCACGTGGCCGCGGAGATGGGGATCTCAAGAGCGTGCGCGTCGAAATGGGTAAACCGGTTCCGCCGCTACGGTGAACTTGGCCTGCACGACCGGTCCTCCGCGCCTCGCCACCAACCGACAGCCACGCCGGCGCGGTAGTGGAGCAAATCGAGCGGCTGCGCCGGGAACACAAGTGGTCCGCAGCACGCATCACCTTCGAACTCTCGGCCCAGGGCATCCAGATCAGTCGCCGGACCATCACGCGACATCTGGAACAGCTCGGGCTGAGTCGCCGTCGGTTCATCGATCCGGACGGGGAGTCCAACCGCACAGCGCGGCAGATCATCGCCCACCGCCCGGGTCACATGGTGCACATCGACGTCAAGAAAGCCGGCCGCATCCCCGATGGCGGAGGCTGGCGAGTCCACGGCCGCGGAAGCACGCAGGCCAAATCTGCAGAACGGCAGAAACGCCGAACCGGCCGTCGCGGCTACATCTACCTGCACTCCGCCATCGACGGCTTTTCGCGTCTGGCCTACACCGAGGCACTGCCAAACGAGAAGGCCACCACCGCCATTGCATTCATGCACCGCGCTCGCGTCTGGTTCGCAGCGCATGGCATCACCACCATCGAGCGGATCGTCACCGACAACGGAGCCTGCTACCGAGCCGATGCCTTCGCTCGCGCGCTGCTTGGAGCACGGCACCAACGCATCACCCCATACACACCTCGCCACAACGGCAAAGTGGAGCGGTACCACCGCATCCTCGCCGAGGAATTCCTCTACGCCCGGAGCTGGCAATGCGAGCAAGAACGCTCAGATGCGCTCCGCGTCTGGAACATCCACTACAACTACCACCGCCCACACGGGGCAGCTGGAAACCAGCCACCGGCAATCCGCCTGCCCATGACCGTCACCAACGTCCTGTCCTCATACACCTAGTAGGGCTCCGTTAGGTTGCTCTGGCTCTTGGGTTGTGGCTGGTGGTGGATGTTTTGGGCAGGGGGCGGTGGCAGGTGGTGCAGGTGCCGCTCCAGCAGTTCAGCAGGTCCTGGATGGCGTCGAGGGTCTGGTAGAGGGTGAGTCCGCTGTACCGGCTTTTGGGGCCAGACGCTGTTCGGTGAGGAACGCGTGGGCGGCGGTGACCAGGGAGACGTGGTGGTGCCAGCCGGTCCAGGAGCGGCCCTCGAAGTGGTCCAGGCCGAGGCCGTGCTTGAGTTCGCGGTAGTCGTGCTCGATGCGCCAGCGGATCTTCGCCAGGCGGACCAGTTCGGCGAGGGAGAGCGTGTCGGGCAGGTTGGACAGCCAGTAGTCGGTGGGCGCCTCGGCGCCTTCGGGCCATTCGACCAGCAGTGTGACCTCGGGCAGGACACCGTCCCAGCAGTTTTCGTCTGTGGCGGCGGCCTGGGCGAGGCGTCGGGATTTGACCCCGGCCGGCCGCACCCGCAGGGACAGGAAATGCGAGCGCATCGGTCCGCGGGAGCCTTCCCGCCAGGTCACCTCGGTGAAGGCCTGCCGCCCGTGGCCGGTCGCCAGCGCCGCCACCGAGGACGGCTTGTCGCGGTAGCGGGGCTGGGGCTTGCGGCCGTTGCCCGACCAGGGCGGCGCGAAAGGCTCGGCATCGTGCGGATGGACGGTCACATCCGAGCGGATGGCCGCGACATAGCCGATGCCCCGGCCGTCCAGGCCGTCGCGGAAGTCGGCGTTCTGCCCGTAGCCGGCGTCGGCCACCACCACCGGCGGCACCAGCCCCCACCCGGCCAGCTCGTCGAAGATGTCCAGAGCCAGGCGCCACTTCTCCCGGTGCCCGACCTCTGGCGGTATCCCGGTCTTCTGCCGCCGTGGCGCGTCGTGCGCCCACTCCTGGGGCACGAACAACCGCCACTGCAGCGGGCAGGAGGCAGTGTCGGAGACCGCGTGCACGCTCACCGCGACCTGGCAGTTGGCCTGCTTGCCCAGCGCCCCGCAGTACTGGTGCGCGACCGCGACCGACATCTTGCCGTCCTTGGGGAACGACACGTCATCGACCGCCCAGGCATCCGGGCCGATCTGCGCCACCATCCGCTCCGCGATCCGCCGCCGCACCGGCACCGGATCCCAGGTCGACTGGTTCACGAACTGCTGCAGGTTCTGCTCGTTGCCATCCGGCAGCCGCTCTGCCATCGGCTGGATCGACTTACGCCGTCCGTCCAGCATCAGCCCCCGCAGATAGCAGTCGCCCTTCGCCCGCTGGTCCTTACGCGGCACCGACGCGAACACGTCAGCCACGAATAATGCCAACGTCGCCCGAGCACGGTTCACTTCATGTGCATCCACACCTTCAACATGCCCCCAAACAGGACCGCGAGACAGACCTAACGGAGCCCTACTAGGTGCGCCGCGAGGGACGGCACCCGCTCGGTGAACTCCGTGACGACGTCCCAGGGGAGCACGAGCACCACGCCCGCCGTCTCGGCCCGGACCGAGCTCAGCCACAGAGGGTCCGACTGGCCGATGGCCTCGTCGCCCATCTGGTCGCCGTCGGTGACGACCCCGATGGTTTCCTCCTCGCCGTACTTGCCGGCGGTGTAGCGGGTGAACCGGCCGTGGGCGATCACATATGCCTCCGTGACGGGCTGCCCGGCCTCGAAGAGGACCTGCCCGCTCCGCACCTCCCGGGTACGGAAACGGGTGGCGATCTCCTTGAGCACAGCCGTGTCGGAGTAGCCGCGCAGGACCGGCAGTTCGGTGATGCTTGCGTTCGCCGCGGGGCCCCCTGGAGGCCCGGGGCTCGACAGTGCCCCTTAAGCTCCTGCGTATGGGTGAGGGGGAGACCGGCAGACGGGTCGTGGACAACCGCTTCGAACTGGAGGCCCGGCTCGGGGGCGGCGGGATGGGCACCGTGTGGCGGGCCCGTGATCTGCTGCTGCACCGGAGCGTGGCCGTCAAGGAAGTACGGCCGCCGGACGTGGACTTCGCCGAGTACGACCCGGACGGCGCGCACCTGCTGCGCGAACGGGTCCTGCGCGAGGCTCGTGCCCTGGCCAGGGTCGAACATCCGAACGTGGTGACGATCCACCACATCGTCGACGGCGGCGAGGGCACCTACCCATGGATCGTCATGGAACTCGTCGGCGGCGGGTCGCTGGCCGACCGGCTCGCTCGTGGGCCGATGACCCCGGCGGAGGCCGCGCACATCGGGCGCGGAGTGCTCGCAGCCCTGCGTGCGGCGCACGCCGCAGGAGTGCAGCACCGCGACGTGAAACCCGCCAACGTGCTGCTGCGCCCCGATGGCAGTCCGGTGCTCACGGACTTCGGGATCGCCGCGATCCGCGAGTCCACCACTCTGACCGCCACGGGATCGATCATCGGCACGCCCGACTACATGGCGCCGGAGCGCGTCACGGGCGATCGGGGTGGCCCCGGTGCGGACCTGTGGTCGCTGGCGATGATGCTGTACGTCGCTGTCGAGGGGCACCATCCGCTGCGCCGGGGGACGACGCTGGCCACGCTTGCCGCGGTGCTCCACGACGACGTACCGCACCCCGTGAAGGCCGGTCCGTTGACGCCGGTACTCACGCGAGTGCTCGTGCGTGACCCCGCAGCGCGGCCGGACGCCGAGGCCTTCGACCGGATGCTCGCCGCCGTGGCGGAAGCCGGTCCCGGGGCCGAGCCCACGTCCTACCCACTCGCACCCCCGGTCCCGGCACCGCCGCCCGCGACCACGGAATCCGGGCTTGTCGGAGCGTCGCGGAACCCGAGGGACCACCTGAGGCGGCCGGCGCGGGAACCACGGGACGCCGTACCGGACCCGCGTCCACCACTGGGGTCCGACGCCGACCGTCTCGGAACGCGTACGGTCACCCGTCGGCCGGGACGGGCACGGCTCATCGTGGTGGCCTCCGTCGCCGGTGCGTCGCTCGTGGGCGGGCTGGTCTGGCGGACGCTGCCCGGAGGCCAGGACGGAGCCGCGGCGTCGCCCGGGGCCTCCCGCGAAACGGAGCACGCCCCGGCAGCGCCCACGACCGTGACACAGAAGCCGACGGACCAGGAGTCGGACAGCGAGACCACCGACCTGCTCACCCCGGCCGGCATCCGGGCCTCGATCAAGGCCATCGAGAAGGAGACCGGACGGGACAGCTTCGGTGACTTCTCCGTCTACCCGGACCATGTCTCGGCGTCGGTCATGGTCGAGGGCAGCCGTACCCGCTACGACACCTACACCTACCGTGTCGACCGCGGCGTGGAAAAGGGCATCATCAAGGGCACGCTGGCGGGTGGCCGACAGCCGGTGAGTCTGAAGAATTTCCAGTGGGACATGGTTCCCGCGCTGCTCGCCCGTGCGGAGAGGGCGCTGAAGGTCGAGAAGCCGACGGCCCGCTACCTGCTGGTCCGGCAGCCGGACAACGTATTCGGCACTCCTGCGGGCATGGCGGTCTATCTGAGCAACGACTACCGGGAGGGCGGCTACCTGGAGGCCGACACGCAAGGCAAGGTGACCAAGGTGATGCCGGCCGCCGGATGACGGCCGCGGTGGTGACGCCGACGACGTCGTCGGCGACGCCCAGCACACTCGCGATGTCGGCGTCGCACGTGCGGGACGGCGGCAGTTCGCCGCGCCGGACCATGATCGGACGCTCCGGACGGAACGGCCTAGAAGCCGAGATCGCTCAAGCCGGCATGGTCGTCCGGGCGGCGACCGCCGGCCGGTAGTCGGGCTCTCGTGTCCACGTGCGCGTGAGGAAGCCGACGATCTCCGCACTGCCGTTGACGAACTCGGCGCGGTTGCGCCAGCGCGAGCCCGGCGTGTACGCCAGGGACAGCCCTCAGGCGACGCCGGACCCGCGCGAGAGCGGGGCCGGCGCCGAAGAACCCCGGGCGGATCTGTACCGGTCGTCCCTCACATTGCCGCCTAGCCACGGATGAAGTTCAGCAGGTCAGCGTTGAATTCCTGCTCGTATGCCCCGGTCAGACCGTGCGGCGCCCCCGAATAGACCTTCAACGTCGCGTCTTTGACGAGTTCGGCAGATTTGGGTGCCGACGCCACGAGGGGGACGATCTGGTCGGCGTCGCCGTGCGCGATGAAGGTCGGTACGTCGATGCGCCGCAGGTCCTCGGTGAAATCCTGTTCCGAGAACTGCTCGATGCAGTCGTAGGCCGCCTTGAGTCCCACCTGCATGCTCCACAACCAGAACGCGCGCCGTACCCCGTCCGTGCCTTCGGCGCCGGGCCGATTGAAACCGTAGAACTGATCCGACAAGTCCCAGTAGTACTGGGCGCGGTTGCTCAGGACGCCCGCACGGATGGCGTCGAAGGCTTCGATCGGGAGCCCCTCCGGGTTGGCGTCGGTCTTCAGCATGATCGGGGGAACGGCTCCCACCAGGACCGCCTTGGCAACGCGGCCGCTGCCGTGCCGGCCGATGTAACGGGCCACTTCACCGCCGCCGGTGGAGTGGCCGACGACAACCGCGTCCCGCAGATCCAGGGCGCCGATCAACTGCGAGAGGTCGTCGGCGTAGGTGTCCATGTGGTTGCCGTTCCACGGCTGGCCCGAGCGGCCGTGCCCACGGCGGTCGTGGGCAACCGCGCGATAGCCGTTCTCGGCCACCAGACGCAGTTGAACGTCCCAGGCGTCGGCGTTGAGCGGCCAGCCGTGGCTGAACACGACGGGCGGTCCGCTGCCCCAGTCCTTGTAGAAAATCTCTGTGCCGTCATCGGTGGTAAAAGTGCCCATGGTGCCGGTCTTCCCTCTGACCGCTGTTGGCGCAGAACGAAAGAGACGCAGTCCGCCGCGGCTCACGACAGCCGTGAGCGGTCGTATTCAATGCGACTGTCTCGTCCGGTCGACAGCGGCGTACGGACAGCGCCTCCCGGCTCGCGAGCGCTACGCGGACGCGAGCGGTGCCGCGCCGGAGATGTGCGGTGAACCATTCGACCATAAGACGGAAGAGCCCTGCGCGCCACAGCGCCGGTCACGGCCACCTCCCACCGTCCGCGCGCTGCCGCGACGGCGGTGAAGAGCCCTGCGGAGGGTCCGCTCGTGCGGGTGGGGCCGACGGCCCGCCCGCCCGCGCCGGAAGGGGAGCGGGCAGGCGGACCGTCGCCCGGCGCCGTCAGGGGGTCAGGACGTGGCGCACGGGAGCGTGGACTGCGCCACTGCCTCGATCAGTGCCTCGTGCGCGGTCCTGAGCCGCTGCACATCAGGCTTGACGATCTTGCGGTCGTAGGTCATCAGGCCGTTGAGCTCGCCCTCCACGTCGGAGATCTGGGTGTAGACGGCTCCATTGCCGCCCCGGCAGGCAAGCCTGCGAACCTCGTCGAGCCGGGCCAGATACGTGTCGGTGTACGCGGCGGGGTCGACATCCACGTACGACATCTGCACCGACCAGGCGTGTCCGGGAACTCCCAGGCCGAGGCCGCCGTACTCGCCGCTGACCAGGGCCCGTCTGCCGTCGGGGTGCGGCGGCAGCGCGGGGCTGGGGTAGCCGTGCTCGTCCATGACGTCGCCGGTGCCGCCGTCAACCCCGAGGTTGAGCCCCGACATGCTGTTGACCAGCCGGGTCGGGTCCCACGCCTTGGCCTGGTCGGCGATGCGGGCCTCGTCGTACTGGCCCCAGCCCTCGTTGAAGGTCACCCACATGACGACCGAGGGGCTGCTGATGTGCTCGTCGATCAGCTGCTTCATCTCGCGCTCGTACTCGGCGCGGGAGGCGGCGTTCGGGTTCACCCCGGCGGTCATCGCGGGCATGTCCTGCCACACCAGGAGTCCGAGCCTGTCCGCCCAGTAGAACCAGCGGTCGGGCTCCACCTTGATGTGCTTGCGCACGGAGTTGAAGCCCATCTGCTTGTGCATCTTCAGATCGTGGGCAAGGGCGTCGTCGGTCGGCGCGGTGTGCAGGCCGTCGGGCCAGAAACCCTGGTCGAGCGTGGCCATCATGAAGACGGGCTTGCCGTTGAGGACGGTGCGCGGTGTTCCGTCGACCTTCTCCACGGCGATGGAGCGCATCCCGAAGTAGCTGCCGACGCGGTCGGCGCCGACGTCGACCTTGAGGTCGTAGAGGAAGGGGTCGTCGGGAGACCACAGACGGGGCTCGGCGAGCTTGAGCGTGAGGGGTGTGCCGGTGCGTCCCCGGACCGTTGCGACCTTCTTCTTCCCGTCGTACGCCGTCGCGGTCACGGCGAGGCCGTCGCGTACCCCCTTCGGCTCGACGGTGAGGGTGCTCGTTTCGACGTCGGGAGTGAGCTTGAGCGTGTCGACGTGGTCGGCTGCGACCGGCTCCATCCAGACCGTCTGCCAGATGCCGGAGGACGGGGTGTACCAGATACCGCTGGGGTCGAGACGCTGCTTGCCCAGGGGCGGGTTCTCGCCGCCCTGCGCGTCGGTGGGATCGTAGACACCGACGATGAGTTCCTGGGTGCGCCCCGGCTTCAGCGCGTCGGTGACATCGGCGCTGAACTTGTCGTAGCCGCCCTTGTGTTCGGCGACCTTGGTGCCGTTCACGTACACCTCGGACTGCCAGTCGACGGCTCCGAAGTTGAGCCGCAGCCGCTTGCCGTGGCCGACCTTCCAGTCGGCCGGGACGGTGAAGGTGCGCCGGTACCACATGCGGTCCTCATGGCGCTCGATGCCCGAGAGCTGTGACTCGACCGGATACGGCACCAGGATCCTCTCGGCGAGAGTCCTGCCGGTGGGCGGCTCCTCGCCGGCCTTGGCGCCGGCGAACTGCCAGGTCCCGTTGAGGTTCTGCCAGGCCTTGCGGGTCAGCTGGGGACGCGGATACTCGGGCAGGGCGTTCTTGGGGCCCACCTGGTCGGCCCACTTGGTGCGCAGTTCGTAGGTCGACTTGTTGGGTCCGCTGGACCAGAAGGCCTTGACCGGTGTGCCGCTGGTGTCGGCCAGGGCGCCCTTGCCGTCGTAGGTGACGTTGACGCCGCCCTTGGCCGTACCGGCCTTGTTGCCGACGACGGGTTCGCCGAGGCCGACGAGGAGCGCCCGGGCGTCGGACGGGTCGGTCTTGACGGAACTCAGGGGCCACTTGCCGCCGCTGGTGACCGTGAGGTGGTCGAGCACCGTGGCGGGGGCGGAGGCGAGGGCCTGCGGGAAGTCCAGACGAACGGTGCGCCCGTCACCGAGGACGGTCGCCGAGAGGGCGCCGTTGTAGTCGAACCCGTCGGGTAGGCGGAACGCCGACTGGGGCACGGCGGACTTGCTGCCGCCCGGTGGTGTCCAGCGCAGGTGGAGGTTGGAGCCGCCGAAGTGCTCGAAGTACTCGACCTTGATGTCGTAGGCCCGGCCGGCCGTCAGATCGACGGGCTGCGAGGTCTGTTCCCTGTCCCAGTCGTCGACCCAGTGGTCGATGGTGAGCTTTCCGTCGACCCAGAGCCGGAAGCCGTTGTCGCCGGTGATCGAGAAGGTGGTGGGGCCCGACTTCTCGGGGACGACCTCGCCGGTCCAGCGGACGGAGACGTCGTCGGCCCGGCCTGTGGCCGCCGAGAGACGGGACTCGAGCGAGTCGAAGTCGAGCCCGGGATCGAAGCCGGTGGCCTTCAGCTCGGCGAAGTCGAAAGCTCCGGGCGCGGATTGAGTGTAGTACTCGCCCTTGAGCCCGTGGGCCTCGGTCGGGTCGGCGGTCGTGGGGCCGCTGTCGGCGGAGGCGGCGGGGGACAGGGCCAGGCCTGCCGCGCCGAGGACGGCTGTCATGGTGAGGGCCAGCGATCTGCCGAGGCTTCGTCGGGTGTGGCGAGATGGGGGTCCCTGACGTGGATGCTGCACAAATCCTCCTCGCTGAGGATGGGTGGCGGTTCTTCGTCGCAGTCGGTAGAACGAGCTGTACAACGTTGGAAGAGGCGGCCGTTGGCATGACAGCACGGCCACGGCCCGCTGTCCAGGGTCATGACAAGCGCCCCGGCGGACACCCTGGTCACCAGGTGCGCATCGATACGGAGGAGATCTCGTGCGGGTGAGTCTGAAGGACGTAGCGGAGCGCGCAGGTGTTTCGATCAAGACCGTCTCGAACGTGGTGAACAACTATCAGCACGTCACTCCGGGGATGCGGGCCCGTGTCCAGCAGGCCATCGACGAGCTCGGCTACCGGCCGAACCTGACGGCACGGCACCTGCGCAAGGGCCGTACCGGCATCATCGCGCTGGCCGTGCCCGAGCTGGGAAACCCCTACTTCGCCGAGCTCGCGGCGGCCGTCATCGACGCGGCCGCCGAGCAGGACCTCACCGTGCTGCTCGACCACACCCGCGGTGAACGGGAACGGGAGATCCTGGTCAGCCAGGGCTTCCGGGCCGGTGTCATCGACGGTCTGATCCTCAGCCCCCTGGAGCTGGAGGCGGAAGACCTGCGCGGGCGGGCGGCCGACGTGCCCCTGGTGCTGCTCGGTGAGCGGGAGTACGACCTGCCCTACGACCACATCGCGATCGACAACGTCGCCGCGGCCCGCACCGCGGTGCGGCACCTGCTGGGCCGCGGCCGGACCCGTATCGCCTACCTCGGCGCGCGCACCGACTCCGCCAACCGCCCCGCCCACCTGCGGCTTCAGGGCTGGCAAGAGGAGCTTTCGGCGGCCGGCGTGCCGACGCCGGAGCAGCTCGTCGGCCCGACCGGCGGCTGGGACCGCTCCGACGGGGCCGAGGCCATGGCGCGCATGCTGGACGCCGGAGTGCGCCCGGACGCCGTGTTCGCCTACAACGACCTGGTGGCGATCGGGGCGATGCGGGTGCTGTCCGAGCGCGGACTGCGGGTTCCGTGGGACGTGGCGGTGGTCGGCTTCGACGACATCACCGAGAGCCGGTACGGAGCCGTCACCCTCACCACGATCGCCCCGGACAAGCAGGCCATCGCACGGCTTGCGGTGGAGTCGCTGCTGCGCTCGCTCCGCCGCGAGAGCGCGGACGGCGGGCGCGAACTCACCGCCGCATTCCGGCTGGTGGAGCGCGAGAGCACCCTGGGCCGCCGCTGATCACGTGCGGCAGGACGACGGCCGGGAACCTTGGATCCGTTGCGTCAGGTGCCGTTGCGCGAAGGGTTTACAGCCACCTTCCAACGATGTAAAAACTCCCCAGCATCACCGCGCAGACGTCTGCAATGACCCACTCGCGAGCGCCTTCATTGCGCCAGGCCGTGCCGTTATGGGGATTTCATGAAGTCGAACTCTGCCTTTCGCCGTATGCCAGCCATGTCTCGCCGTACGTCAGCCACGTCTCTGCTTGCCGCCGGCCTGGTCGCCGGCCTCGCGTTGTGCACCGGGTGCACCAAGTCCGAGAGTGATGCCTCCGGCAGCAACAGCTCTGCCGCCGGGGGCGATTCCAGTCAGGTCGTCGCGACTCCCGGGGCCGACAGCAAGACCTGTGACATCGCCACGTTCGGCGGCAAGAAGCTCGATCTGAAGACCGCCACGGTCGGCTTCTCCCAGTCCGAGAAGGAGGCCAACCCGTTCCGCATCGCGGAGACCGCCTCCCTCAAGGCCGAGGCCGGCAAGCGCGGCGTCAAGCTGCTCACCGCCAACGCCCAGTCGCAGTTCTCCAAGCAGATCAGCGACGTCCAGGACCTCATCGCCAAGGGCGCCGACCTGCTCGTCATCGCCCCGCTCAACTCCGACGGCTGGGAGCCGGTACTGCGCCAGGCCGCGGCCAAGAAGATCCCGATCGTCACCGTCGACCGAAAGATCAACGCAACCCCCTGCACGGACTATGTGAGCTTCATCGGCTCCGACTTCACCGAGCAGGGCAAGCGCGCCGCGGACGAGATGATCAAGGCGACGGGCGGCAAGGGCGAGGTGGCCATCCTGCTCGGCGCCGCCGGCAACAACGTGACGACCGAACGCACCAAGGGCTTCGAGGACCGCCTCCAGGAGAAGGCCCCCGGCCTGAAGATCGTGTTCAGGCAGACCGGTGAATTCGCCCGGGAGAAGGGCCAGTCGGTCACCGAGAACCTCATCCAGTCCAAGCCCGGTATCACCGGCGTCTACGCCGAGAACGACGAGATGGGCCTCGGTGCCGTCAACGCTCTCAAGAGCGCGGGCAAGAAGCCCGGCGACGTCAAGATCGTCACCGTGGACGGCACGCGCAACGCAGTCCAGGGCATCGTGGACGGCTGGATCGACGGCGTCATCGAGTCCAACCCCCGCTTCGGCCCGCTCGCCTTCCAGACCCTCGACTCGTTCACCAAGGGCGCCAAGGTCGGCCAGGACATCGTCATCCAGGACAGCGCCTACACCAAGGGCAACGCCACGTCCGACATCGGCAAGGCGTACTGACATCCAGGGGCGTACCGACATCCACACGTCCGCCCGGGCAGGCAGCGGCCGGCGCCATCGGCCCGCCGCACCGGCCTCGACGCAACGAGTCCCAGGAGGTCAGCGGTGACCGCGTCACCCGTATCCGCTGAAGTCCTCGCCGTACGAGGACTGACCAAACGCTTCCCCGGCGTCACCGCACTCGACGACGTCGACTTCTCCGTACGCGCGGGGGAGGTGCACGCGCTCGTCGGCGAGAACGGCGCGGGCAAGTCCACCCTCATCAAGGTCCTCACCGGCGTCCACCGGGCCGACGAGGGCGGGGTGTTCCACCGGGGCGAGCCCGTCGCTTTCGGCACACCACTGGAAGCGCAGCACGCCGGTATCTCGACGATCTACCAGGAAGTCAACCTCATCCCGCTGATGAGCGTGGCCCGCAACCTCTTTCTCGGCCGCGAGCCCCGCACCCGCCTCGGACTGATCGACTTCCGCCGCATGCACACGGAGGCCCACCAGGTCCTCACCGCGTACGGGGTCGACGTCGATGTCCGCCGACCGCTGCGCCAACTCGGCGTCGGAGCACAGCAGATGGTCGCCCTGGCCCGCGCGGTGGCCGTCGACGCGAGCGTCGTCGTCATGGACGAACCGACATCGTCGCTGGAACCACGCGAGGTCCACACCCTCTTCGGCGTCATCCGCCGCCTGCGCGACCAGGGCATCGCCGTGGTCTATGTCAGCCACCGCATGGAGGAGCTGTACGCCGTCTGCGACAGCGTCACCGTGCTGCGCGACGGCCACCATGTGCACACCGGCCCGCTCGCCGGCACCGACCGTCTCACCCTGGTCTCGTACATGCTGGGACGCGACCTCGGCGAGGTGCGCAGCGAGGGCACGACCAAGTTCTCCGGTACGCACGACACGGGCGGTGAGCCGGTGCTGCGCGCCGAAAACCTCACCCGGCCCCACCAACTGCGCGCTGTCTCCCTGGAAATACACCCCGGTGAAGTACTCGGCCTCGGTGGATTGCTGGGTTCCGGCCGCAGCGAGACCGCCAAAGCCGTCGCCGGCGCGCTGGCACTCGCCGACGGCCGTGTCACCGTCGCCGGTGTCCCGGTACGCACCGGCTCCACCGTCGCGGCCATCCGCGCCGGCATCAGTCTCCTGCCCGAGGACCGCAAGTCCGAAGGCATCGTGCCGGGGCTGTCGGTGCGGGAGAACATCGCCCTGGCCGCCCTGCCCCAGCTCTCCCGCTACGGCCTGGTCGCCGAGTCCCGCATGGACGCCGTCGTCGACACCTTCATGAAGCGGCTGCGCATCAAGGCGTCCAGTCCGCACCAGAAGGTCGGCGAACTCTCCGGCGGCAACCAGCAGAAGGTGCTGCTCGCCCGCTGGCTCGCGATGAACCCCAAGGTGCTTCTTCTGGACGAGCCGACCCGCGGCATCGACATCGGTGCCAAGGCCGAGGTGCAGCAGCTCATCGACGAACTCGCCGAGGACGGCCTGGGCGTCCTGCTCATCTCGTCCGACATCGAGGAACTGATCGAAGGCTCCGACCGCGTCGTCGTCCTCCGGGACGGTGCGGCCATCGCCGAACTGCGCGCTGACGACGTCACGGCCGACCGGCTGATGCGGGCCATCGCACAAGCGGCGGAAGAAGAAGCGTCCACCGAGGAGGAGGCCGCCACCCATGGCTGACGTCGCCCTGCGCAACGCCCTGCCCGCGGACCGCGCGGCGGCCGTGCGGTGGCTCCAGGAATACGGCGTCTACGCGGGCGTCGTGGTCCTGCTGCTGTTCAACGTCGCTTTCACCGACCACTTCCTGTCCGCCGCGAACTTCCGCACCCAGGCCGTCCAGGTCGCCCCCGTCCTGGTCGTCGCCCTCGGCATGGCACTGGCCATCGGCACCGAGGGCATCGACCTGTCGGTGGGATCCGTCATGGCCCTGTCGACCTCGCTGCTGTCCCTCTACCTCGGCTACGGCCCCTGGGTGGCCCTGCTCACCGTGGTCGTCGGCGGCGTGGTCATCGGCCTTGCCAACGGCACCCTGATCGCGTTCGTCGGCGTCCAGCCGATCGTCGCCACCCTGGCCCTCATGGTCGGCACCCGCGGTCTGGCACTCGTCATGCTGCCGCAGCTCAAGGACGTGCGCGATCCGACGCTGCTGTCCCTCGGCTCGGGTGACGTCGTCGGCGTTCCGTATCTCGTGCTCATCGCGGCGGCCCTCGCGGTCGTGGTCGCCTTCGTCGTGCGGCGCACCACGTTCGGCCGCCAACTGCTGGCCATCGGAGACAGCAGGCCGGCGGCGCAGCTCGCCGGGCTTCCCGTACGGCGCGTCCTGATCACCGTCTACGTCTGCTCCGGCGTGCTCGCCGCCGTCGCCGGGTTCCTCTCCACCGCACGCCTGTCCGCGAGCGATCCGACGTCACTGGGCCAGCTCATGGAGCTGTCGGCGATCACCGCGGTCGTCGTCGGCGGGACGCCCCTGACCGGCGGACGTGTCCGCGTCGGCGGCACCGTCGCGGGCGCCCTGCTCATCCAGCTGCTGACGGCGACCCTCATCAAACACGACCTGTCCCCGTCCTGGACCCAGCTGGCCCAGGCCGTGGTGATCATCCTGGCCGTCTACGCGGCACGTGAGAGGGGGAAGCGGTGAGCATCACCAAGGACTTGACGAAGGAACCCGCCATGTCCGCATCCGGTGTCGAGGCCGGCAGGGGGAGCGGCGTCGTCCGCGGCGAGCGGCTCAGCGCCCTGGCCCAGCAGCACGGTGCGCTGGTGGCCCTCCTGGTACTGGCACTTGTCGCCTCGTTCTCCTTCGACTCCTTCGCCACCGGCGACAACATCGAGAACCTGGCCATGACGTCGTCGTTCCTGGCCGTGGTCGCACTCGGCATGACCTTCGTCATCGTCACCGGAGGCATCGACCTGTCCGTCGGGTCGGTCTTCGCCCTCGGTGGCGTACTCGCCGCCTGGGGCTCGCGGTACGGCGCCCTGGTCGCCCTGCTGCTGCCGCTCGCGGTCTGCGGTCTGATCGGATGCGTCAACGGTCTGCTCATCGCCAGGACCCGGCTCGCCCCCTTCATCGTCACGCTCGCCGCGATGCTCGCCGCACGGGGTCTCATGCTCAACATCACCGACGAAGGCGCCACCACGTATCTGGTCGACAAGGAAACGGTCTTCGTCCACCTCGGCCAGGGCAGACTGCTGGGCGTCGGCGCGCCGGTGTGGATCACCGGCGCGCTGTTCCTGGCGGGTGCCGTCGCCCTGCGCCGCACTCGCTTCGGCCAGAACGTCTACGCCGTCGGGGGCAACGAGGACGCCGCCGCTCTCATGGGAGCTCCGGTCGCCCGCACCAAGATCACGGTGTACACGCTTTCCGCGCTGCTCGCCGGATTGGCAGGTGCCCTGAACGCGGCCTGGCTCGCCTCCGGCGTCACGATCCTCGGTTACGGCATGGAGCTGGACGCCATCGCCGCCGTCGTCATCGGCGGCACGCTGCTCTCCGGTGGCCTCGGCTTCGTCAGCGGATCCCTGGTGGGTGTGCTGCTGCTGAAGACGATCCAGAACATCATCAACCAGATCGGCTCACTCGACTCCGCCTACCAGCAGGTGGTCAGCGGTGGCTTCCTCGTGGTGGTCATCATCGCCCAGACCTGGCTGGCCAGGCGGCGCCGGGTCGCCTGACGCAGGGGGTTGGATGCCGCTTGTTTAAGAGCGGTTTAAAGACGCCTTAAGCAATCTTGTTCATCGGACGCAGAGTCAAATAACCGCAGGTGAGAGAGATTTTGGCTCCTCGGGGGGCGGGTGGTCCCTGGGGTGGTGTCGGGCTAGCATCGGGGCCCGTCGGCGAAGACTGCGGAGCGTTCAGAGAGCGCTCTCAGACGGACGCTGTTCCCCTTCGCTTCCCGACGCGTCCACTTCCCCCCACGCCCGATCCGAGTCGCACGCAAGAAGGAGCCCCCCACATGACGCCCCGTCACCAGCGCGACCTCTCCCGTCGCAAGCTGCTCGCCGCGCTCGCCGGAACGGCCGTGGCCGTCCCGGCGGCCGCCATGGGAGCGCCGCACGCCCTCGCCACCGTGGCCTCGGACAACGGGGGCGCGGCCCCACGTGCGGCCGGTGCGCTCCCGCTGACGATCGTCAACAGGACTGGATCGTTCGCCAACTCCTCGGTGCACCTCTACATCGTGGGAAACGAGGACGGTAAGCAGGTTCGGGTTACCTCTGAGGGCACCCTGGCTCCGATATCCCTCGCGGACAACGGCGCCGACGGCTTTACCGACTACGCCATCGCCCTGTCCGGCAGCGGCGAAACGAGGCTGTCACTGCCGTACATGTCCGGCCGCATCTACGTCGCGCTCGGTGACAAGCTGAAGTTGAAGGCGGTGGCGGACGGCAACGGCAACGCCGCTCTGCAGTACCCCGCCGGGTGGGTGGAGTCGGACCCCAACTATCGCGTGTTGCACGACTGCGCCGAGTTCACCCACAACTCAGCGGGGATGTTCTGCAACACCACCATGGTCGACATGTTCAGCGTCCCGCTGAGTATCCGGCTGACCGGCACCAAGGACCAGACCACGGGGACTCTGCGTGACGGTGGACGGGCGCGAGTCTTCGCCGCGGTCAAGTCGGTCCCCGAGTTCGAGCGACTGGTGGTGGACGACCTGCGCGTCATCGCCCCGGGACACGGCCTGGACGCCGGCATCTTCGCCGAGGACTACTTCGCCCCGTACATCGACGAGGTGTGGAGCACGTATACAGGCAAGGACCTGACCGTCACCACGAACGCCGGTGCCTTCACCGGTCGGGTCCGCGGGGACAAGCTGACCTTCACCGGCCCGGCCTCGGTCTCCTTCAGCAAGCCGTCCACCCGCGACGTGTTCTTCTGCGACGGCAGTCTGGCCGCCCCCAATGACGGGACCACCGGCCCTGTTGCCGCCGTCCTCGGCGCCGGCTTCAACCGTTCCACCCTTGTCAACGACTCCGCGCAGCCCACTACGGATCCCGCCGCCTTCTACGGGTCGGCCCTCGCCAACCACTACGCGAAGGCCATTCACGCGGCCACCGAGGACGGCAAGGCGTACGGCTTCGCCTTCGACGACGTCGCCGACTTCGCCTCGTACATTCAGGACACCGCGCCCACGGGCATCAACCTGACTCTGACCCCCTTCTAGAACCGGGCAGGGCAAGCGTGTGCCCACCGGGCTTCCTGCCCGGTGGCACACGTCCGTGCCTCCGGTCACGCATGGTGCCATGCGACAACGTGTGCCCGTCGTGGCACCGGCGACGATCACGGAGGTGGGGATCTCTACAGGTCACCACCGTGCGGGCCAACCCCGCCACGGTGCATCGGACTCCACGGCTGACCAAGGCCGACGACGAGCCGGTGCTGTTCATCAGTCTTCAGGTGTCCGGCGAGAGCACCGTCGCCCAGGACGGAGGACGGCACAGGGTGGTGCCATCCGGAGATGGCCTCCGGGCCGCCGAGCGTGGTGCTCACCGGAGCCCGGACCGCCGGGTGGTGAAACTGCGCTATGCTTGATCTTGAGCAGGCCGCCGGAACTCCCGGTGGTGAGCTGTGCGTTGGTGGTCCAAGGAAAGACGCCCCGCTTCCTGCGGGGAGATGCAGGTGCAAGGCCTGCCCGGCGCTCCATACGAACCCCACCCCGAATGTTCAGGGGTGGGGTTCTTTTTGTCGCACCACGTGCGTGTGTCATGAGACGCGGGCAGTCCTGTGCGCCCCTCCCCGTTCACCCCAAGGAGCTCGAAACGCTGCTCCCCCTTTCGGGCTCGGCCTTACCCGATGTCGTGCGAGGCGTGGTGCGTGCGAGGGATCCCTGGTGGATGAGCCGGCGGACCAACTCCGGGACCCACTCGACGTATTCGACCTCTGCCCCGTCGGCGTGGCGGGCGTAGAGGAACCGTCCCGTCGGACCGCTCGTCGTGGGAGTGGTGATGGTGGCGTCGGCGGCCTTCAGGGTCGTGGCGAGGGCGTCGAGGTCCTCGACGACCACGGTGGCGGAGGCGTGCGCGTACTTCGCGCGCTCGTCGGCCGGGCCCGCGATGACGAGGAAGTCGCCGATGGCGGCCAGTTCCACGGAGTGAAACGCCAGCCGCAGGTCCGGCTGCACGCCGGTGAGTTCCGTGAGGAGCGGCAGCGCGCTGTCGAGGCTGTCGGTCCACAGGCGGGCGTACGTCTTCAGGATGCTCATGGGCTCTCCATACCATGTCGGGCGGCCGCAGCCGGCGTACCGGGCGGCCCAATGATCTCTTCTGGTCAGTCGGAAACCGTAGGTGACTATGGTTTGACGTGGAAGAACGCACTTTTCGGGGAGAGGGGAACCTCGTGGTTACCAAGCAGGTCAGGCGCGCGCCCGAGGACAAAGACGTGACGCGTGCCGACTCCCTGGCCCGCGAGATCTTCTCCGGTGTGGCCAACAAGTGGGCGCTGCTGATCATCAATGTGCTGGGCGAGCAGACCCTCCGGTTCACCGAGGTGCGGACCGCGGTGGACGGCATCAGCCACAAGATGCTCACCCAGACCCTGCGTGGGCTCGAACGGGACGGGCTGGTGCACAGGACGGTGTACGCCGAAGTGCCGCCACGGGTCGACTACCGCCTCACCGAGGCGGGCGGGGCGCTGCGCGACACGGTCAACGGCATGTGCGCGTGGACCCGCCGGTACCTGGACGAGATCGAGGCGGCCCGGCGACGCTTCGACGCGCAGCACAACGACGCCGCTCACCCCCCGCACACCGGCACCAAGGACTGAACGAGGGTGAGGCGTTGTGGGTGGTGCCACATTCCCGCGCCGAAGGATAAGAAACGCATAAACTTTGGGCGCATGGCGGGGTGTTACCAGGGCACACGGTGCTTTGGAGGTTGATAACTATGGTTCCCCTGCTTCTCGTTCTTCTGCTCGCTCTGGTTCTCTTCGGCGCGGGCTTCGCGCTCAAGGCTCTGTGGATCGTGGCCGTGATTGTGCTGGCGGTCTGGTTGCTCGGTTTCGTCATGCGTTCCGCCGGAACCGGTGGTGGTCGCGGCCGTTGGTATCGCTGGTAGCGAGCAGTAGTCACACCCGGAAGTGCCGGGCGGCCCCAGACATTCAGGTCTGGGGCCGCCCGGCGTTCGTGTGCCTCTTGCGTGAAAATGCCGTGCTTGGTGCACGGGTGGTGCGGGAACGGGGCAGGAGCACTCTGTGGCCGGGAGGTCCGTTGTCCGCGCAGGGAACCGCGCACCTCCAACACAGCGGGCTTCCCGGGCACTCACTGCGGCGGGTACGGGGTCGTCGTCCAGCCGCTGGAGGCATCAGCTGACGCTCGAGCACCCACCGGACTCGATTCCCACCACAACCACCAACTCTCCGTTCCCCCCAAGCGGCAGGCCCGCCGGAGCGGAAAGCTCCGGCGGGCCCGCGCACAGGACTGCCTCGGTGGGTTCTGCCGCTCAAAGACGGCCGCCGCTGAGACGGGAGAGCGGTCCACGCTGCCGTAGACCGGCACGGCGGCCCAGTGTGTAGGAGCAGAGAACCACGGTGGCGGTTCCCGCGCCGGCGGCGGCCGCCACGACCTTCCTGGCCTTCAGGAGGGTCCAGACCAAGCCGGCCTTGCCGACGGTCTGTTCGGCGGCCGAGACGACGGTGCCCTGCACCGTCCTGGCCGCTTCCCTGGCCTTCTCCGACGCCGCTCCGCCGAGGCCCGCCAGGACTTCCTTGCTGCCGCGGCCGACGGCGCCCGCCGCGTCCCCGGCGTTCTTCGTCGCCTCCGTGGCGGCCTGCTGCGCCTCCTTCGCCGGTGTTGCGGCTCCTTCGGCCACGGTCTTCTTCGCCGCTCGCGCGTTCGCGGTCGGCGACTGTCCATTCGTCGTCTTGTTACTTGCTCCAGCCATACCGCTCGGATATCCGGTCCTACGGTCTGCAAACGGCGAACCGTGTCGCAGAGCCGACGCCGAGGCCGAGGCGGGACGGGGGCACGTTCACGGAATGCCGGTGCCGCGGGTCCCGAGGAGGAGCGCCGCCGGCGCCGGGGGAGTGCGGGGAACAATCGCCGGGTGCCGTTGGTTGCAGGAGGCGTGGTGGTGAAGGGGACAGTGTCCCCGGGCCTCACCCATCGCCCATGAGGACGATCGTTCGGCTGAAGCCTCATGGAGCCTTTCGCCGCGTAGGCGACCGCCCTTCACGACCACGTGCACATGCGGCCCCGGCCGGGAATCCGGCCGGGGCCGCCGTGTCGGTCCACAGGGCTACGGGTGCAGCACCACCTTCGTGTAGCCCTCGATGCGCTTGTCGAACTTGTCGTAGGCCGACGGTGCCTGATCCAGGGGCAGTTCGTGGGAGACGACGAAGCTGGGCTTCGCCCGGCCCTCGGTGATCATGCCGCGCAGGTACCGGTTGTAGCGCTTCACGTTGCACTGTCCCGTGCCCACTCGCAGGCCCTTCTCGAAGAGCTTGCCGATCGCGACGAGAAGCATGCCCTGTTTGGCCTGCTCGTCGGGGCCTCCGGGGTCGGCCGGGACGTAGAGGCCGGGCACGCCGAGCGCTCCGGTGGGTCGGACCGTGCCGACGAGCGAGTTCAGGACGGTCGCCGGTTCCTCGCGGTCCGTGCCGTGCGCCATCGCCTGGTAGCCGACGGCGTCAACGCCCTTGTCCGTGCCGATGCCCTCGGTCTGCTCCTTGATCTGCGCGATCGGGTCGCCCTCGGCGAAGTTGATCGGGACCGCGCCCATCTCCTCGGCCTTTTGCAGCCGCTCCAGTACCCGGTCCACGACGAACACCTTTTTCGCTCCGCGCAGCAGAGCGGAATAGGCGGCCATGAGCCCGACGGGCCCTCCGCCGTAGACTGCGACGCTCTCGCCCGGGCGGACTTGGGCGAGTTCACACCCGTGGTAGCCGGTCGGGAAGATGTCGGCGAGCAATATGAAATCGCTCTCGTGCTCGTTTCCCGGCGGCAGCTTCAGGCAGTTGAAGTCGGCGTAGGGAACGCGTATGTATTCCGCCTGGCCGCCCTGCCAGGGCCCCATGGCGACATAGCCGTACGCGCCGCCCGCGAAACCGGGATTGACGGTCAGACAGTAACCGGTGAACCCGTCGACGCAGTTGGTGCAGAAGCCGCAGGCGACATTGAAGGGCATGACCACGCGGTCGCCCTCCTTGAGCGCGGTGACGCCCTGGCCGAGCTCCTCGATGATTCCCATGTTCTCGTGGCCGAAGACGATGCCGGGCTCCGCAGCGGTGCGCCCCTCGTACATGTGCAGATCGGAGCCGCATATCGCGGTGGAGGTGATCCGTACGATCACATCGTTCGGATGCTGGATGCTGGGCTTTTCAACATCTTCGACCGCAACGTCGAATGCTCCCTTGTAAACGACGGCCTTCATGGCTGCCACCTCCGCTCGACGATGTACGTGTCTGGATGCCACGCTGCCGCGTTTTCTCCGCGTGACCCATCTCTCATCATTCTCCGACCTACGGGATCGGACAAACCGGTATTGTCGGTTGAATATTTTCCCGATGCCGTACCAAGAAATGGAAGGGAAGGCGAAAAGTGTCAGCACAACGACTGGGAAGCCTTCTGGTCCCCGTACCCGGACTGTCCGGCACCATCTACCCGCCAGGAACGACCGTGACTGTCCGCGGTCGCGGTGCGACTGTCGATGCCTTTGTCAACGGTGACTGGCTCCCTTTGTCGTGGTGGGAATTCTCCGACGGCCTCCGCGAGGACATCGCCGACCGCTGACAGCTCAGCGCGGCGCCGCCCGTGCACCCGCGTCGGATGCCGTGCGACTCCGATGTGTGAGTACGTGCGATACAGGAAGTAGCGCCGAGATCGATCACGGGCGCAGTACGCCCGAGATTGATCACGGGCGTCAGCGCGCCTCCGGCGCGCCTGTCGTCGCCGCAAGGCCTCCCCGTCGGCAACGCGTCGCGCACTGGTCTCGACCCGCCTGCTCACTTTGAGGCGACCGCTCTGGCCACAGGGCCGCGCCAAGTGCCGCGGGAACATCCGAGCGCGACCCGTCAGCGACACCCGCGGGCGTTGAGCCGGGCGGCCTGGCGCGTCAGGTGGTCGCGCTCGGCGAGGTTCGGTGCCTTTTGGGCCGCCTCGGCGTACAGCCGTGCCGCCGTCGCCAGGTCGCCGTCGCGCTCGTGAAGGTACGCCGCCACCGCGGCGTGGCGGGGCAGCGAGTCGTCCAGCGCCGCGAGCGCCGCCAGGCCGGCGCGCGGTCCGTCGGCCTCGCCGACGGCCACCGCGCGGTTGAGCCGCACGACCGGGCTGTCGGTCAGGCGCGCGAGCTCGTCGTACCACTCGACGATCTGCACCCAGTCGGTCTCCTCGGCGGTGGGCGCGTCGGTGTGAAGTGCCGCGATGGCGGCCTGGGCCTGGAACTCACCCAGCCGGTCGCGGGCGAGGGCCGCCTGAACGATCTCGACGCCCTCGGCGATCAGCTGCGTGTCCCACCGGCTCCGGTTCTGCTCGGCGAGCGGCACCAGACTGCCGTCGGGCTTGGTCCGGGCGGCGCGCCGGGCGTGGTGGAGCAGCATGAGGGCGAGCAGCCCCGCCACCTCGGGGTGGTCGATCGCGGCCGTGAGCTGCCGGGTGAGCCGGATGGCCTCGGCGGCGAGGTCGACATCGCCGGAGTAGCCCTCGTTGAAGACCAGGTAGAGGACGCGCAGCACGGTGGCGACGTCGCCGGGCTGGTCGAATCGCACGCCGGAGACGGTGCGCTTGGCCCGGCTGATGCGCTGCCCCATGGTCGCCTCGGGCACCAGGTAGGCCTGGGCGATCTGGCGGGTGGTCAGCCCGCCGACGGCGCGCAGCGTGAGCGCGACCGCGGACGACGGCGTCAGCGACGGGTGGGCGCACAGGAAGTACAGCTGGAGCGTGTCGTCCACCGTGGGCGCGGGCCCGGGCGCCGGTTCGTCGTCGACGAGGTCCTCACGCCGGCGCCGGGCGGTGTCCGCGCGGGTCGCGTCGAGGAACCGGCGCCAGGCCACGGTGACCAGCCAGCCCTTGGGGTCCCGTGGCGGGTCGGCCGGCCAGACGCGGACCGCCTCGACCAGCGCGTCCTGGACGGCGTCCTCGGCCGCCGCGAAGTCGGCTCCGCGGCGGACGAGGATCCCGAGCACGCTCGGTGTGAGGCTCCGGAGCAGGGCCTCGTTCATCGTCGAGGTCACTCGGTGATGGTGGGCGGCGCGGCCAGGAACGGGCGCAGCTCGAGCCACTCGTGGATCGGCTTCCCGCCCGCGCCGGGGGCCGCCGACAGCTCCCCGGCCAGCTCGACGGCGCGCTCGTAGCTGTCGACGTCGATCACCATCCAGCCGGCGATGAGGTCCTTGGTCTCGGCGAACGGGCCGTCGGTGACCGGCGGGCGGCCCTCGCCGTCGTACCGGACGAACGTCCCCTCGGGGGCGAGCGCCTGACCGTCGACGAACTCGCCGGTCCCCTCGAGCCGGGCGGCGAAGTCGTTCATGTACTGGATATGGGCCGAGATCTCCTCCGGCGTCCACTGGTCCATGGGTACGTCGTTGACCGCCGCCGGAGCGCCGCGGTAGTGCTTGAGCAGCAGGTACTTGGCCATCGTGGTTCTCCTCGGTGCTGGTACGACCCATTCTGGTCGCGTTCATCACGGGGACGGAGCCAGCCACGGGTTCTCGACATCGCCGAGCGACTTTTTTTGGCTCTCGGGGATGAACCCGGGTGAGCCGTCTCGCGGTGTCCGGGCCGATGCCGTGGCGCGAGGGCGATACGGAGCGAGTCACCCAAGATCAGCAGCGACCGAGCAACTGAATCAAGTCCACCGGAATCGCTGGAGGGCTACTGCGCGGGCTGTGACGACCAGTTCGCCTCGCTGGCCCAACGCCGCAGGTTTCCGGAGCACATGGGCCGGCCGCCGGCGCCGCGGCACGCCGACAAGGCGATACGGGACCCACCTCGTGCGGGCGGCGGACGACTGGTCGGGCAGCAGGCCGCCCGGCCGGTCGCGGTCGTGGCGAAACGGCGCTGTGGCTGCGCTACACTTGATCTTGAGCGTGCCGCCGAACCTTGGCTGACGCGCCTCGCGTTGGTGGTCCAAGGAAAGACGCCCCGCTTCCTGCGGGGAAATGCAGGTGCAAGCCCTGCCCGGCGCTCCACCACAACCCCACCCCGGTCATCCGGGGTGGGGTTCCTGCGTTGTGGAGCCGGTGAGCGACTACGCACACACGGGTGGGGGCGCACCAGCAATCGGTGCGCCCCCACCCGCGTCCGGCATCTTCGGACGCGCCCTACCAGCGATACCAGCGGCCTCGCTTCCCACCTGCTCCCGAGGAGCGAGCGAAGAAGCCGACCAGCCAGATCACCAGGACGATCACGGCGATCCACCACAGGGCCTTGAGTGCGAATCCGGCACCGAAGAGGATCAGGGCGAGCAGAAGAACGAGCAGCAGGGGAACCATAGTTATCAACCTCCGTCCCGCCGTGTGCCCCTCCACAACCCCCGCACACGCAGAAGATTTATCTGTTTCTTATCCGCCGCTCGGGGCACTCTGACGGGCTGCCCGTGCCCATCCGCGCGGTGCCGCCGTCACGTGCGCTGCCGGCGCGCGCAGTTCGGGATCATGCAGACCACGCGCCGGGCTGGTCGCCTTCGTGGATGTGTGTCCGGGCGCCCTCGTCGGCCGTGCAGGCCGAGCACAACACCGCCGTCCAAGAGGCGCTCACGACCACGGTCTACGACGCGGGCGGCTGCACCAGCTACTACTTCACGTCCACCGGGCGGAACACCTTCGCCTGGCCGTGGTCCACCGGACGGCTCGTGCGTGGACCGGGGCCGCTTCGCGCAATGCCGCAGGACGAGACGGCGAGTCCACAACCAGAGCGCGCAGCCGGGCAAGCCCGGCTGCGCGCTGTCGGACGTACGAGCCTGCTCAGGTGGCAGGCCGGCTCCGCTCATGGCCTTCACCCTGAGCGGGGCGCGGTCAGTGCCTGAAGCTGCCCTTCGCCCTCTCCTTGGTGTCCCGGGCCTTGCCCCGGGCCTCCAACGCGGCGCCCTTGGCGGCGGTGGTCTCCTGGCCCATCGCATGGGCTGCCTTCCTCACGGCCTTCCCGACAACCTGCTCGGCCTTGGCCTTGGCCTTTTCTCCGGCACTCATGTCGGTCCTTTCGTAGGCACTCACTCATCCACGTGCCCATGGTCCCGGGATGGAAACGGTCGTCGCCGAACAGCTCGGGGTGGAGTGGACCGGCGTGGTCCAGGCCAGTCGTGATCGGCCGCGCCGGGTGATGTCGAAGAAACCCTGGGAAGGAGTAGAGGCAGTCGATCGGAGGTTGTCATGGATGGCGGAGATCTGGAACTGGGTGAGCTTCTGGCCGCCGCGGAGGCCGCGCCGCCGGGGGAGTCCGTTGACGTGATCGCACGCAACCTGCGAAAGCGGTTCGGGGCGGAGCGTGTGTCCTTCCTGTTCGTCGACCTCATTGGTCAGCGGCTGGTGCGGCTGACTCCGGCCGTCGAGGGTGATGCCGTGGAGCATGCCGAGCCGGTCGGCCTGCGAGGCAGCGTCTACGACATCGTTCTGCAGAGCCAGCGCCAGCATGTGGAACCGGACGGCCAGGGCGGACAGCGCGTCATCACGCCCGTCACCAACCGCGGCGACTGCATCGGCGTACTGGAGGTGACCCTCCAGTACGCCGACGACACCGTGCTCAGACAGGTCGGCGAAGCGGCACACGCGCTCGCCTACATCATCGTCACGGACCGCCGGTTCACCGACCTGTACCACTTGGGCCGGCGTACCACCAAGACCAGCCTGGCCGCGGAGATCCAGCACCAGCTGCTCCCCTCGGCCTCCTGTTGCGAGGCCGCCCAGTTCACCCTCGCCGCAGGGCTGATCCCGGCTGACGACATCGGCGGTGACACCTACGACTACACCCTCGACCGCGACACCCTGCACCTGTCCATCACCGACGCCATGGGCCACGACACCGACTCCGCTCTGCTGGCCACCTTGCTGGTCGGTGCCCTGCGCGGTGCCCGCCGCAGCGGCTGTGACGCCGCCCTTCAAGCCCACCACGCCCACCAAGCCCTGCTGAACCACAGCCGCGGCCTGGCCACCGGACAACTCCTGTGCGTCGACCTCGAAACAGGCATGTGCCGTCTGGTCAACGCCGGACATCCCTGGCCGCTGCGTCTGCGCGACGGCATCGTCGAAGAGGTCAAACTCGCCGTCAACCTGCCGTTCGGCGTGTCGGCACCCACCGCCTACCGCGTACAGGAACTGCCCCTGCGCCCCGGGGACCGGCTGATCCTGCTCACCGACGGCATGCAGGAGCGCGGCGCCGCGGCCGTCGACCTGCCCGCGCTCGTACACGACACCCGCGCCTTCCACCCACGGGAAGCCGTCCGAGCTCTGACGGCCGGGGTGCTGGAGACCTGCGACGGCAACCTCAAGGACGACGCCACGGTCCTGATCCTGGACTGGCACGGCACCCCTGGAGCACCCCGGTACGGGGACACGCCGATGCAGGCTCGGTAACGAGATCACTGAGGAGGTCCCCGGCAGCACGCAGGTCGTGCCGGCGCCGGAGCGGTCCCCCCTGTCCGAGGATGTGGCGGGCACAGACGCGCCCACGGCCCTGGCTTCGCGGCGACGACTTCCACCGCACTCCGGGGTCCGATACCGACACCGTTCTCCGCCGCACCCCGGCCCGCGACTGCCGCGCCCCCGTCCGCGACCGCCGCGCCCGCCGCGCCCGGATCAGTGCCCGTCGCTGTCCCCGTGGCTGCGCACGACCTCCTTCACCTTGGCCACCGCGAAGCCCCAGCCCTGCTCGACGGTCGGCTTGGCCGGGACGGCGATCTCGTCCGGGTTCGTGAGCACGTCGAGCAGTACGGGCCCGGGAGTGGCGAACGCGCGGCGCACGGACTCCTCCAGCTCGGCCGGATCGGTCACGCGGATACCGGTGATGCCCATGGCCGTGGCGACGGCGGCGAAGTCGGGGTTGTCCAGCACGGTGCCGAACTCCGGCAGCCCGGCCTGCTCCTGTTCCAGTTTCACCATGCCCAGCCGGCGGTTGTCGAAGACGACGAGCTTGACGGGGAGCCGGCTCGTCTTCAGCGTCATGAGGTCGCCGAGGAGCATGCTCAGCCCGCCGTCGCCGCAGAAGGCCACGACCTGGCGCCCCCGGTCCAGGCACTGGGCGCCGAGCGCCTGCGGCATCGCATTGGCCATCGAGCCGAGGTTGTACGAGCCGAGCAGTCGCCGGTCACCGCGCATCTCGACGAACCGCGAGAGCCACACCGTGGCCATACCCGTGTCGGAGGTGAAGACGGCGTTCTCGTCGGCGACCCGGTCCACCACGGCGGCCAGCGCCTCCGGGCGGATGTCGTGCGCGCGGTTGTCCAGTGCGGAGCGGACCCGTCCGACGAGGCCCTTGTCGTGCGCCGGGTCGGCGAGCCGGGCCTGACTCGCGCGCCACTTGCCGAAGCTCTTGCGCGCGTCCTCCAGGTGCGAGCGGTCCCGCGCGCCCTCGGTGCCGGGAGGCGCGGTGGCGAGGTGGCCGAGCAGATCCCGGACGGTGGCGCCCGTGTCGCCCACGAGCCCGACCTCGACGGGCACCCGGCGCCCGATGTGCGCGGCCTCGCTGTCCACCTGGATGACCGTCCGGCCGTCCGGATACCAGTCGCGGTAGGGGAAGTCGGTGCCCAGCAGGAGGAGCGTGTCCGCGTCCTGGAGGGCCGATGCCGCCGCGGGGTTGCCGATCAGCCCGGTCTGGCCGACCTGGAAGGGATTGGCTTCACCTTCGAAGCCCTCCTTGGCCTTCAGGGTGAGCACCATCGGCGCGGCGAGGCGGTCGGCCAGGGTCAGTACGTCAGCACGCGCGGCGCGGGCACCCCGTCCGACGAGCAGCGTGATCCGTTCCGCGCGGTCGAGCAGCTCCGCGGCGCGGCGCACGGCGGACTCCTCCGGCCGGCTCACGGGGGTACTCAGGGAGAAGCGGGTCGGCCGGTCCGCGCTCAGCTCCCGGTCGCCGAGGTCGCCCGGCACGGTGAGGACGGCGACTCCCTTGCGGCCCAGCGCGTTGCGCACCGCCGTCTCCAGCAGCTGCGGCAACTGGTCGGGCGAGGTGATCGTCGCCCGGAAGACCGCCACGTCACTGAAGAGCGCGTCGTTGTCGACCTCCTGGAAGTAGTCGCTGCCGAGTTCGGCGAGCGGTACCTGGCCGGCGATCGCCAGGACCGGGGTACGGCTCTTGGCCGCGTCGTACAGCCCGTTGAGGAGGTGGACGGAGCCGGGTCCTACAGTGCCCATGCACACACCGAGGGTGCCGCTGAGCTGCGACTGGGCGCTCGCGGCGAACGCCGCCGCCTCCTCGTGCCGGCAACCCACCCACTCCACGTCCTCGGTGGTGCGGATGGCGTCGGTCACCGGATTGAGCGCGTCGCCGACGACGCCGAAGACCTGGCGCACGCCAAGCTCACTCAGCGCGTCCACGATGACGCGGGCAACGGTTCGGGCCACAGGATCCTCCAGATCACACGGTGAAACGGTCGGGGTCGGCGGCGTGCCAGTCGGCCGCCCAGGCAGCGGGCGGCTCGGCGAGCAACTGCCCGGGCCGCAGCCACTCATAGAGCTCGTCGTAGGAGCGTTCGGTGTAGGGGTCGATACGCCGGTGGAGCATGTGCGGACGCAGCTGCGAGGGATCGGTGACCCCCATGGACGCCATGATCTGCAGCGCGCTGGCCACGGTCGCCTCCTGGAGGCGCTGGACGCGCAGCGTCTTGTCACCGACGTCGAGAGCGCGGGCACGCCGGGGGTCCTGGGTGGTGACACCGGTGGGGCAGGTGTTCGTGTGGCACCGCTGCGCCTGGATGCAGCCCACGGCGAACATCATCGCCCGCGCGGCGTTGCCGTAGTCGGCACCCTGGAGCAGGCGTTTGACCAGATCGGTGCCGGTGGCGATCTTGCCGCTCGCCCCGATCCTGATCCGGTCGCGCAGGCCCGCGCCGACAAGGGCGTTGTGCACGGTCAGCAGCCCCTCGGTGAGCGGCGTGCCGACGTGATCGGCGAACTCCAGCGGCGCCGCGCCGGTGCCGCCCTCGGCCCCGTCGACGATGATGAAGTCCGGGGCCGTACCCTCCTCCAGCATCGCCTTGCACACGGCGAGGAACTGCCGGCGCGAGCCCGGGCAGAGTTTGAAGCCGGTCGGCTTGCCGCCGGACAGCTCCCGCATCCTGGCGATGAAGAGGACGAGTTCGCGCGGGGTGGAGAACTCCCGGTGGTACGGAGGCGAGATCACCGTCCGCCCCTCGGGCACATCCCGCACCCGCGCGATCTCGGAGTTGACCTTCGGCCCGGGCAGCACCCCGCCGATGCCGGGCTTGGCGCCCTGCGAGAGTTTGAGCGACACGCACTTCACGTGCTCGTGCGCCGCCTTGTCGGCGAACTCCTTCGGGTCGAACTCGCCGTCCTGGGTCCGGCAGCCGAAGTAGCCGGTGCCGATCTCCCAGACGAGGTCACCGCCAGGACGCAGGTGGTACTCCGACAGGCCGCCCTCGCCGGTGTCGTGGGCGAAACCCCCGGCCGCGGCGCCCCCGTTGAGGGCGAGAATCGCGTTCGACGACAGGGAGCCGAAGCTCATCGCCGACACATTCAGCAGCGCCATGTCGTACGGGCGGCTGCAGTCGGGCCCGCCGATCCGCACCCGCGGTGGCGTCTGCGGCACCGGGCGGGGCGCCATCGACGGGATCAGGAACTCGTAGCCGGGCTGGTAGACGTCCTGCTCGGTGCCGTACGGCTGCTCGGCGTCGGTACCCTTCGCCCGCTCGTAGACGATGCTGCGCACATCCCGGTCGAAGGGGCGGCCGTCGAAGTTCCGCTCGACGAAGTACTGCTGGAGTTCGGGACGTATCCGCTCCAGGAGGAAGCGGGCGTGCCCGAGGACGGGGTAGTTGCGCAGCACCGAATGCCGGCGTTGCAAAAGGTCCCACGTGCCCAGCAGGCCCAGCAGGGTGAGTGGGACGGCGGCGAACCACCACCACGGCGATATCGACCCCGCGGCGGCGCCCGCCGCGAGGGCCGCGGCCAGGGCGAGGACGACCAATCCAATACGTGTCACGCCCCGCGCCTTACCCGGCAGCCGCCCTCCATGTCCGCCGGATTCGTCAAGAGACCGTCAAGGACCTGCGAAGACGCGGGACGTGTTGGTCAGCGAGTCCAGGAAGGCCAGCCGCAATGTGTCCACCGTCTCGAGCGCGGGGCCGGCCTTCGGCCCCCTGACGCCCGCTCGTTCGGTGCCGCAGGCGGCGAGGGTGAGCGCACACAGCGCCGCCAGTGCGGTGCCGCGCCGGACCCGAGAGGGCTGCCGCTGTGGCCTGCGGCGCGCAGCAAGAGACCTCGCCGGGTCCGGGTGACTTCGGCTGGAGCACGACCCTGAACTCCGCCATGGTGAACACCTACGTCACCTTGATCACCTGATGGTCGCCAGTCGCGTCCGCACCAATTCCGTGACGGCTTCCGCGTGCGCATTGAGATAGAAGTGGCCACCCGGAAAGACCGAGAGTTCGAACGGTCCGGCCGTGTGATCGCCCCAGGCGCGGGCCTCGTCGACCGTGGCCTTGGGATCGCTGTCGCCCACCAGGGCGACCACGGGGCAGGGCAGCGGCGGCCCCGGTTGGTAGCGGTACGTCTCGACCGCCCGGTAGTCGCTGCGCAACGCCGGAAGAACCATCTCCCGCAGCTCCGGATCGGTCAGTACCTGCGTATCGGTGCCGTCCAGACGGCTCAGCTCCGCCATGATGCCCGCATCGTCATGGAGGTGTACGGATTCCTCGCGGTACCGAGACGGCGCCCGCCTGCCCGAGGCGAACAGCACGCTCGGCGCGGCGCCGTCGGCCGTCAGCCGCAGCGCCACCTCGAACGCCACCATGGCGCCCATACTGTGCCCGAACAGGGCCAACGGCCGGTCCGTCCACGGCGCCAACTCCTCCCGTACCCGGGCGGCCAGGCCGTCGATGCTGTCGATGAGCGGCTCGTGCCGCCGGTCCTGACGGCCCGGATACTGCACCGCCAAGACGTCGACGGCCGGCGAGAGCGCACGGGAAACACCGTGGAAGTAGGCGGCCGAGCCGCCCGCGTGCGGAAAGCAGACCAGTCGCGTCGGAGCCTCCGCGGCCGGATGGAAACGCCGGAGCCAGTTGTCGCTCGTCTGAACACTGGTCATCGCGCTGCAGCCTCTGCCTTTCGGAGTGGATCAACTGGATCAACTTGGTGTCCACGAAGCTGTCAGCCGGACCCGCACCGGACAACCCCCATCAGCCCCTATGCCCGGCGACGGCAGCCCGTGTCCCACCATCGAGCGGCTGCCTGTATCGCATGATCGCCGGTAGCCTCCTGGGCCTCAGGTCAGGGTCCTGCTCGAGCGCCCGCCGCTCACGCACGAGGGAGTGTCGACTGATCGATGATGCCTACGACGGCCGAGCCCGCACCCGTCCAGTCCGACAGCAACAGCAGTGCTCCCCTCCACACCGAACTGGGCAGGACCCGGCTGAGGATCAGCCGACTGGCGCTCGGAACGGTCAACATCGGCGGACGGGTGGAGGAGCCCGAAGCGCGCCGACTGATGGATCACGCCCTGGCTCAGGGCATCACCCTGTTCGACACCGCCAACACCTACGGCTGGCGCGTCCACAAGGGGTACACCGAAGAGGTCATCGGCAGGTGGCTGGCGGACCGCCCCGCCCGGCGTGAGCAGGTGGTGCTGGCCACCAAGGTCGGCGATCCGATGGGCAGCGGCCCCAACGATCACGGACTGTCCGTACGCAATATCGTGGCCGCCTGCGACGCCTCGCTGCGCCGACTGCGCACCGACTGGATCGACCTGTACCAGCTGCACCACATCGACCGCCGCGCCGGCTGGGACGAGGTGTGGCAGGCGATGGACCTGCTCATCACGCAGGGCAAGGTGCGCTACGTCGGCTCCTCCAACTTCGCGGGCTGGGACATCGCTTCCGCCCAGGAGGCGGCCCGGCGGCGCAACGCCCTGGGCCTCGCCTCCGAGCAGTGCGTCTACAACCTCGTGACCCGACACGCCGAGCTGGAAGTCATCCCCGCCGCGTCCGCCTACGGTGTCGGCGTCCTGGTCTGGTCGCCACTGCACGGCGGCCTGCTCGGCGGTGTCCTGCGCAAGACGCGGGAGAACACCGCGGTCAAGTCGGCACAGGGCCGGGCCGTCGAGGCCCTGGAGCACCACCGCACCACCATCGCGGCGTACGAGGACGTGTGCGCGGACCACGGCCTCGACCCCGCCCATGTCGGCATGGCCTGGGTGCTGTCGCGGCCCGGCGTGACCGGGCTGGTCATCGGGCCGCGCACCGAACAGCACGTGGACGGGGCACTGCACGCCCTGCGCACCCCGCTGCCCGAGCCCGTCCTGGCCCGCCTGGAGGAGCTGTTCCCCCCGGTCGGCCGCGGCGGATCCGCCCCCGACGCCTGGCTGTCCTGACCCGACAGCGTCGTGCCCGCCGGCACGCCCGGTACGACCGGCACGTCCGGCGCGCCCGGTACCGACCCATGAAAGGAAAGGCCTCCATGACCGAGCGGGAGTTCACCGATCCCCGGATCGTGCCGCACGAGTCCGAGCAGGAACGCGCTGCCCGCGAGCAGCTGACCAAGCTCCTCGTCGACAGCCCGATCCCGCCGAAGTACCTGATCGACAACCTGTCCGTCTACATGCGGCGCAACCAGCTCGCCGACCTGCTCTCCATGGACGCGCTGTACCGCATGCTGCCGGAAGTCCCCGGCGTCATCATGGAGTTCGGCGTTCTGCACGGACGGCACCTCGCCACGCTGACCGCGCTGCGCAGCATCTATGAGCCGTACAACTCGCTGCGCCGCGTCATCGGCTTCGACACGTTCACCGGCTTCCCCGACATCGACGAGGCGGACGAGGTCAGCACCAGCGCGGTCCCTGGGCGGTTCGCCGTGCCGGACGGCGAAGTGGAGCACCTGCGGCAGGTGCTCGCGGCGCACGAGGCGAACGAACCCTACGGCCACACCCAGCGTTCCTTCGTGGTCCAGGGCGACGTACGCGAAACGGTGCCCCAATACCTGGCGGAACACCCGCACACCGTCATCGCGCTGGCCTACTTCGACCTGGACCTCTACCGCCCCACGCGCGAACTGCTGGACGTCATCACACCGCACCTGACCAGGGGCAGCATCCTCGCCTTCGACGAACTCACCCACCCCAAATGGCCGGGGGAGACCAGGGCGCTGAGCGAGGCGTTCGGCCTCGACCACGCCCCACTGCGCCAACTGCCCGGCCGCGAGCCACCGGTGATCTACATGACGTGGGGTGCATGAGCGTACGAGCCGATGCCGACCACACCGAGCCCAGCACCGCTCACCGCGCGGCACGACGCCGCCCTGCCCGCGTGCCTCGCCCGCTCCGCCGCCGTGGGCGACACCGGCGCCGGACGTCCCTCGACGCGTTCACCGGCTGGTGGACGCGGCGGTCCGGGGCCCACCGGTTCCGGGTCGAGCGCATCCCCTTCCACGGGATGGACGCCTGGTCGTTTCACCCCGGAACCGGCAATCTGGCCCACCGCAGCGGCCGGTTCTTCTCCGTGGAGGGACTGCACGTCCGAGGCGGTGAACAGCCCTTCCCGGAATGGCAGCAGCCCATCATCCACCAGCCCGAGATCGGCATCCTCGGCATCCTCGCCAAGAAGTTCGACGGGGTCCTGCACTTCCTGATGCAGGCCAAGATGGAGCCCGGCAACATCAACCTGGTCCAGCTGTCGCCCACCGTGCAGGCCACGCGCAGCAACTACACCAAGGTCCACGGGGGCGCCGCCGTGAAGTACCTCGAGTACTTCACACAGCCCCGGCGCGCCACCGTGGTGGTCGACGTCCTCCAGTCCGAGCACGGAGCCTGGTTCCACCGGAAGTTCAACCGCAACATCGTGGTGGAGACCGACGAGGACGTACCACTGGACGACGACTTCCGCTGGCTGACACTGGGGCAGATCGGCGAACTGATGCACCGGGACAACCTGGTGAACATGGACGCACGCACGGTCCTCGCCTGCCTTCCCACCCCGTTCGACGAGCCCGCGGCCCTGCACAGCGACGCCGAACTGCTCTCCTGGTACGCCGCCGAACGCTCCCGGCACTCCGTGCACGCCCGCCGCGTGCCCCTGGCCGGCATCCCCGGCTGGACCACGGGCGCGGAGTCCATCGCCCACCACGCGGACCGGTACTTCCGTGTGGTCGCGGTCCGTGTCGAGGCCTCCAACCGGGAGGTCGCCGCCTGGACCCAGCCCCTGATCGAACCGTGCGGCCACGGCATCACCGCCTTCCTGACCCGGCGGATCGGCGGCGTACCGCACCTGCTCGCCCACGGCAGGGTCGAGGGCGGCTTCCTCGACACGATCGAACTCGGCCCGACGGTCCAGTACACCCCGCGCAACTACGCCCACCTCACGGGACCGGCCAGGCCGCGCTTCCTCGACCTGGTGCTGGAGGCCGCGCCCGACCGCATCCGCTACGCGGCGGTCCACTCGGAGGAGGGCGGTCGCTTTCTGCACGCACAGGCGCGCTACCTGTTCGTCGAGGCCGACGAGAGCCAGGCGCCGAACGACCCGCCCCCGGGGTACCGCTGGTGCACCCCGGGCCAGCTGACCCAGCTGCTGCGGTACGGCCGTTACGTGAACGTGCAGGCCCGCACCCTGCTGTCCCTGCTCACCACCCGCGCCGTCGAGCTGTGACTCCGGAACCGGCCCGTACGACTACCCGTATGACAACCCGCACGACAGAGAGAGTGCAGCGATGACCCTTGGCCGGCCTCGCCGGAGCTCCGCCGACCGGCCCGCCCCGCCCGCGGGCGCCCGGGCCACCGCCGCCGGTGTCACGGTCCGGAGGCTCGTCGTCGAGGGCGCCGTCGAATTCACCCCGACGGTCTTCCCCGACGAGCGCGGGCTCTTCGTCACCCCCTACCAGGAACCGGTCCTCAGCGAGGCCGTCGGGCACCGGTTTCCCACCGCGCAGACCTGCCAGAGCGTCTCGCGCCGCGGCGTCGTCCGCGGCGTGCACTTCACCGCGACACCACCCGGCCAGGCCAAGTACGTCCACTGCGCCCGGGGACGGGCCCTGGACTTCGTCGTCGACCTGCGCACCGGCTCACCGACTTTCGGGCAGTGGGACTCGGTCCTCCTCGACCAGGAGCGCTTCCGTTCCGTCTACCTGCCGATCGGGGTCGGGCACGCGTTCGTGGCGCTGGAAGACGACACGGCGATGGTGTACCTGATGTCGAGCGGCTACGTTCCGCAGAACGAACACGCCCTCTCGCCCGAGGATCCGGACCTCGCCCTGCCCCTCGGCCACCACCTCGGGCGGGCACCGATCCTCTCCGAGCGCGACCGGCGCGCGCCGACTCTCCAGCAGGCCCTGCGACGCGGCATGTTGCCGGAGTACCGCGCGAGCCGCGGCCTCGACGAGAAGCTGTGACGGCCGACCCGGATCCGGGCCGTCACCGCCCGGGCCCGGCCGCCACCCCGGCGCTACACGTAAGCCGCCACCATGTGGTCCAGGCCCTCCTGAAGCGACAGCCGCGGCCGCCACCCGGTGACCGCGCGGAACGCCGAGGAGTCGACGACGGTCCCGTGGAAGTCCGCCGCCGTCGCCATCGCCGGAGGGTCCACCGCGGTCACGGGCACCGCGGGGCGCCCGGTGCGGGCGGACACGCCGGCGGCGATGGCACCGAAGAGGTGCGGGACGGTCACAGGACGACCGCTGCCGAGCAGCCAGTGCCGCCCGGCGAGCGCATCCGCGTGCGCCAGGCAGCTCACGAAGGCCTGCGCGACATCCTCCACATGCACCAGGTCACGCTCCACCACGCTTCCGTTCCACACGGTGAGGGCCTCGTCGGCGAGCGCCCGGAGCACCATCGCCTGCACGACGCCGTTGCCCTGCGGGCCCGGCCCCGCGCCGTAGACGGTGGGCAGCCGCAGCGAGATCCCCCGCAGGACACCCTCGACCGTGGCGGACTTCAACGTCCGTTCGGCGTCGAGTTTCTGACGGGCATAGGCCGTCACGGGCTCGTCCGGCTCACTGCCGTCGACCCGACCCGGGCGGCCCACCTGGTAGACCGACCCGGCGAACACCACCACCGGGGGCGGCCCGGCGCGGCGCCCGGACCGCAGGGCCGCGACGACGTCGTGCATCACCCCGACGTTCACCCGCTCGGCCACCGGATCGCTCTCCGCCGCCCGCCATGCCGCTCCCTGGGTGAGGCGCGCGACCAGGTGGATCACCACGTCGGCGTCCGTCACGGCGAGGGCGACCTCGCTCGCCGCCGTCAGGTCGGCCGTACGCGTCTCGGTCTCCGCGGCGCCGCCCGGCGGAACGACGCCCGGTCGCCGGGCCACCAGCCGCAACAGGACCGGCCACCGGGCGAGTTCCGCCGCGACGGCCGACCCGATATAGCCGGAGGCTCCGAGTACGACGACCAGCGGTCGGTCGCACATCCCAGTCGTCAGCATGCTCTTCAGTATTCCGGTCGGCCGGGGCGGGCACACCGAAAACCGCCCCATCTGGTGGCCCCTATCTTCTTGAGCCCTTCCCCCTAGCGGCGCTCGAATTCCTGGTGCGTTTTCCGCCACTTGGTACCGTCGGGCAGACGGCAGAGATATATAACGTCGACTGCGGGGAGTCCGACATGAAGGGAATCGTGCTCGCGGGGGGAACCGGCTCTCGGCTTTACCCGTTGACCCGTGCCCTTTCCAAGCAGCTGCTCCCTGTCTACGACAAACCCATGATCTACTACCCGCTCTCCGTGTTGATGCTCGGCGGCATAAAAGACATCCTGGTGATTTCCTCACCCGATCATCTCGAACAATTCCGGAGACTGCTCGGAGACGGAAGCCGCCTCGGGCTGAACATCGACTACGCCGCGCAGCAGCGACCGGGAGGAATCGCCGAGGCATTCCTCATCGGCGCCGATTTCATCGGTCAGGATCAGGTGTCCCTTGTCCTTGGGGACAACATCTTCCATGGCATGGGCTTTTCGCACCTGCTGCGCAGCCACACCCGCGATGTCGACGGCTGTGTGTTGTTCGGATACGCGGTGACGGATCCCGAACGGTACGGAGTCGGAGAGGTCGACGCCTCCGGAAAGCTGCTGTCCGTCGAGGAGAAACCCACCGCCCCCCGGTCCAACCTGGCGATCACAGGCCTGTACCTGTACGACAACGACGTGATCGAGGTGGCCCGGGGCATCCGCTCGTCGGCCCGCGGCGAGCTGGAGATCACCGACGTCAACAGGGCCTACCTCGCCGAGGGGCGGGCCCGGCTGGTGGACCTGGGCCGGGGCTTCACCTGGCTCGATGCGGGGACGCACGACTCGCTGATGCACGCCGGGCAGTATGTGCAGGTCCTGGAGAAGCGCCAGGGAGTACGGATCGCCTGTCTCGAGGAGATCGCCTTCCGGATGGGTCTGATCGACGCGGACGACTGCTATCTGCGCGGGGTCGAACTGGCCGGCTCCGGCTACGGCGAGTATCTGATGAGTATTGCGGCGGAAGCCGCGGTGAGGAGCCCGGGATGCGCCTACTCGTGACGGGCGGCGCCGGTTTCATCGGTTCCCATTTCGTACGGCGGTTGCTGACGGGCGCGTATCCGGCGTTCACCGGTGCCGAGGTCGTGGTGCTCGACAAGCTGACCTACGCGGGTCGCCTGGAGAACCTCGCACCGGTCCTGGGAAGCCCATCCCTGATCTTCGTGCACGGCGACATCTGCGACGGGCCCTTGGTCGCGGACCTGATGGACGGCTCCGACATGGTGGTCCACTTCGCGGCGGAGTCACACGTGGACCGGTCCGTGGCCGACGCCGCCGAGTTCGTACGCACCAATGTCCTCGGCACTCACACCCTGCTCCGCGCCGCCACCGACGCCGCCGTGGACCGCTTCGTGTACATCTCGACGGACGAGGTCTACGGCTCCATCGACTCCGGCTCGTGGACCGAGGACGCCCCGCTGGAGCCGAACTCGCCCTACTCCGCGTCCAAGGCGTCCTCCGACCTGCTCGCCCGGTCCTTCCACCGCACGCACGGCCTACCAGTGATCATCACCCGATGCTCGAACAACTACGGCCCCCACCAGTTCCCGGAGAAACTCATCCCGCGGTTCGTCACCCATCTGCTGAACGGCACGAAGGTGCCCTTGTACGGCGACGGCGAAAACGTCCGCGACTGGCTGCACGTGGACGACCACTGCCGTGGCATCGCCCTGGTCGCCGAACGCGGCAGGCCCGGCGAGATCTACCACATCGGAGGCGGGACGGAGCTGTCCAACCGTGAGCTCACCGCCCGGCTCCTGGACCTGCTCGGCGTGGACTGGTCGATGGTCGAACCCGTGACCGACCGCAAGGGGCACGACCGGCGCTACTCGCTGGACATCAGCAAGATCTCCGCCGAGCTCGGTTACGCGCCCCGCGTGCCCTTCGAGGAGGGGCTGGCACAGACCGTTCAGTGGTACGTGGAGAACCGAACCCTGTGGGAGCCACTCACCGCCCGGCCCGAGCTGCCGGTCAGTGACGGCGCGTCCGGCGCAGAAACCGCTCGGTCTCGTCCGCTGCCCGCAGGGCGCCGCCCGCCTCGACCGTGGCCCGCTGCATCTGCCTGACCTGTCGGGTGATCGCGTCATCGGAGATGATGTCCAGCACGTGCCGGCGCAGCGTCGTCGCCGTGACCTCCTCCGGCTGCACCATACGACCCAGCCCCAGCTCGGCGATCCGCCGGCCGGTCACCTGCGCGTCCCGCGACAAGGGCATGACGAGCACCGGGCACCCTGCGTGCAGTGCCTCCATCACACTGCCGGTACCGCCGTGCGTGACCAGAGCCCTGGCATGCTCCAGCACCGCATGGTGCGGCACCCACCGGTGCACCTCGACATTCGGCGGCAGCGGCCGCAGCACATCGGGGTCGACCCCCTTGCCGAGCGAGATCACGACGTGCACGGGGACGTCGGTGAACGCCCGGACGAACGTGCGGAAGAAGGACAGCTGCCGGTTGAACACGGTCCCGAGGGAGATGAGCACCACTGGATGCCCGCTGCCCGGTGGTGTCCACTCGCCCAGACCCCTGCGCTTACCCAGACATGGTCCGACGAAGGCGAACCGCTCGTCGAAGGTGTCGCCCGCGTACTGGAAGGCGCGCGGCAGACACACCAGGTTGAAGTCCTCCGGTCCGGAAAGGAAATCGTCGACCGGTTCCGTGATACCCCGGGAAACGAGCAGCTCCGCGAGGCGCGGCACCAGCGCCCCGAGGCCGAACAACTCCATCTGCTCCGAGAAGCGCGGCGGCGGCGCACTGACCTGAGCGGAATCCGGATCCAATACCGACTGCATCGTGGAGAAGCGCCCGTTGGACGCGAACAGGGGAATGACCGTCATGGCCGGCCTGCTCCAGGAGGCGGCGAGGACACGACCCACGTTGAGGGAGGTGGCGATGTCGTAGGCCACCAGGTCCGGAACGTCCTTGCCGACGTGCTCCTCCACCGAACGCAACATGGACATGCCCTCGTCGTACAGCGTCATGGGGATGGCGTTCGGCTCGGCCTCGGTCATCAGCCGGTACATGTCGACACCCTCGAAGGCGGACTCGTACCGCAGGAAATCAGCGCCCACGGAACGCACCGCATCGGCCATTTCCGCGCCCGTCACAAAGGTGACGTGGTGGCCCCGGTGCACGAGCTCCTCCGCCACGGCGAGACTGGGGAACACATGCCCCCAGAACGGCGCACTCATGAAGAGAAAATGATCTGACATCTCTCACTGCCCATCGTCGGAAGATGTTCGAAGGCAAGGAGGGGATCCCCGCCAGCCCTACGAAGGGGGATCCATCCGCGCCACCGCGGCGCGCAGGCGTGGCGTGAAGCGGCTCATCAGCCGTGACAGCCGCGCTTCCGCCGTCACGGTCACCACGGCCGAGTCGCGCGCCACCGACCGCAGTACCGCCGCGGCCACCTTCTCCGCGCTGCATCCGCGACCGGCGAACAGCGCCCGCAGCCGCTCCTGCTCCAGCCGGGGCACACCGGCGAAATGCATCGCCGACGCGAACGACGTACGGACGAAGCCCGGGCACACCACGCTCACTCCGACCCCGAACTCCGCGAACTCCGCGCGCAGGCACTCGCTCAGCATCAGCACCGCCGCCTTGCTGGTGGCATACGCGGGGACCGCCCGCGTCGGCTGGAACGCCGCCGCCGACGCCACCGTCACGATGTGCCCGCCCTGCCCGCGCTCCGCCATCTGCCGGCCGATGAGGCGGCAACCATGAATGACACCCCAGAGGTTGACGCCCAGGGTGCGCTGCCAGTCCTCGACGGACGTGTCGAGAAAACGCCCCGCCATGCCGATGCCGGCGTTGTTCACCAGCAGGTCCACGACCCCGTACGTCTCGGCGACGCGCTCGGCGAACCGCTCCATCGCCGCTCCGTCGGACACGTCGGCCACCTCGGGCCAGGCCGCCCGCGCGCCCCGCGTCCGGGCCAGGTCGGCCGTCACCCCGGCGCCGCGGCCGTCCCGGTCCACGCACACCACTCGCGCCCCGGCCGATCCGAGAGCGCAGGCGGTCGCCCGCCCGATGCCACCGCCTGCACCTGTGACAAGCGCCAGCCGGCCGCCGAAACGCTGTGAATTCATGTCTGGCGCCATACCCCCTAGCTATAGCGGCATTCATCGAGCATCAGGGGTCTGGGGTATCTAGGGGTATTTGTGCTGCTCTCGTCGCTCTAGCCTGTGAGAGTCCCATGCGTGTTTTTTAATTTCCGATTTCTCTTGTCGAGGAGACCGGTCCATGGCTAACGAGGAAAAGCTCCGCGACTATCTCAAGCGCGTTACTGCCGATCTCCTCAATGTGCGGCGTCGACTTCAGCAGATTGAATCGGGCGAGCAGGAGCCGATTGCAATTGTGGGGATGGCGTGCCGTTTTCCGGGGGGTGTGGAGTCGGCGGAGGATTTCTGGGAGTTGATTGCGTCGGGTCGGGATGCGGTGGGGGAGTTTCCGGTCGACCGGGGTTGGGACGTGGAGGCTTTCTATGATCCGGAGCCGGGGCGGGCGGGTTCGTCGTATACGCGCCGGGGCGGTTTCCTGGAGGGTGCGGCGGAGTTCGATGCGGGGTTTTTCGGGATCAGTCCGCGTGAGGCGTTGGCGATGGATCCGCAGCAGCGGTTGATGCTGGAGGTGTCCTGGGAGGCGTTGGAGCGGGCGGGCATCGACCCCGCCACGTTGCGCGGCAGCCGGACGGGCGTCTTCGCCGGCCTCATGTCCCAGGACTACGCGACCCGTCTGCTCTCGGTCCCCGACGACCTGGCCGGCTACCTGGGCAACGGCAACGCGGGAAGCATCCTGTCCGGACGCGTCGCCTACACCTTCGGCTTCGAGGGCCCCGCGGTGACGGTCGACACGGCGTGCTCGTCGTCGCTGGTGGCACTGCACCTCGCCTGCCAGTCACTGCGCACCGGTGAGTCCTCCTTCGCCCTCGCCGGAGGCGTGACGGTCATGTCCACCCCGGGCATGTTCGTGGAGTTCTCGCGGCAGCGGGGTCTGTCGCCGGACGGCCGGTGCAAGGCGTACGCGTCGGCTGCCGACGGCACCGGCATGTCCGAGGGCGTGGGGATTTTGCTGCTGGAGCGGCTGTCCGAGGCTGAACGTCGTGGTCATCGGGTTTTGGCGGTGGTGCGGGGGAGTGCGGTGAATCAGGACGGTGCGTCGAATGGGTTGACGGCGCCGAATGGTCCGTCGCAGCAGCGGGTGATTCGGCAGGCGTTGGCGTGTGCGGGGTTGTCTGTGGCGGATGTGGATGTGGTGGAGGGGCACGGGACGGGCACGACGCTGGGTGATCCGATCGAGGCGCAGGCGTTGCTCGCCACGTACGGGCAGCGGGCCGGTGACACGCCGGTGTGGTTGGGGTCGGTGAAGTCGAACATCGGGCATGCGCAGGCTGCTGCGGGTGTGGCGGGTGTGATCAAGATGGTGATGGCGTTGCGGGCGGGGGTGTTGCCGCGGACGTTGCATGTGGATGAGCCGTCGTCGCAGGTGGATTGGTCGAGTGGGTCGGTTCGTGTGTTGGCGGATGAGGTGGAGTGGCCGGGGGTGGAGGGTCGGCTGCGGCGTGCGGGGGTGTCTGCGTTCGGGGTGAGTGGGACGAATGCGCATGTGATTTTGGAGGAGGCGTCGGGGGGCGCGGGTGGGGGTGCGGGCCGGCTGCAGGAGTTGGGTCCGGGGGTGGTGTCGGGTTCGGGGGTGGTGCCGTGGGTGGTGTCGGCGCGGTCGGAGTTGGCGTTGCGGGGGCAGGCGCGTCGGTTGCGTGGGGTTGTGGCGGTTGGTGGGGGTGCGGATGGTGTGGGGGTGAGTCCGGCTGGGGTCGGGCGGGCTTTGGTGTCGGAGCGGTCGGTGTTCGAGCATCGTGCGGTGGTCGTGGCCGAGGACCGCGACGAGTTCCTGCACGCACTCGACGCACTGGCCGGCGGCCGCCCCGTGCCCGGCGTCGTCGAGGGACGAACCACCTCGGGCGAACTCGCCGTACTCTTCGCCGGGCAGGGAACCCAGCGCGCAGGCATGGGCCGCGAACTGTACGAGGCGTACCCCGTCTTCGCCCAGGCCATCGACGAGATCTGCGCGGAGGCCGACACCGCCCGCACCGACCCCGGTGCCCCTGGGCTGCGGGACGTACTCTTCGCACCGCAGGACTCTCCCGAAGGCCGGCTGATCGAGGACACGGGTTTCGCCCAGCCCGCCCTGTTCGCCTTCGAGGTGGCGCTGTTCCGGCTGCTGGAGACCTGGGGTCTGACGCCCGACTACGTCCTCGGCCATTCCGTCGGTGAACTGGCGGCCGCCCATGTCGCCGGGATGCTCTGCCTTGCCGACGCGGTGGCACTGGTGGTCGCACGAGGCCGCCTGATGCAAGGGCTCCCGTCCGGCGGAGCCATGGTGGCCATCGAGGCGTCCGAGGACGAGATCCTCCCGCTGCCCGACGAATACGCATCCCGGGTCGCGCACGCCGCGGTGAACGGGCCGCGGTCGATCGTCCTCTCCGGGGACGAGGACGCGGTCCTGGACCTCGCGCAGCAATGGGCGGCACGAGGCCGCCGCACCCGGCGGCTGCGGACCAGCCACGCCTTCCACTCGCCGCACATGGACGCCATGTTGGGCGACTTCCGCCGCGCGGCCGAGCAGGTCACCTTCAGCGCCCCGCGGATTCCCGTCGTCTCCAACGTCACCGGCGCGCCCCTCCCCGCCGAGACCATGTGCACCCCGGACTACTGGGTCGAACACGCCCGCAGCACGGTCCGTTTCGCGGACGGCATCTCATGGCTTCAGGAACAGGGCGTCACCACCTGCCTCGAAATCGGCCCCGACGGCACGCTGTCGGCCCTCGCACAGGACTCGCTCAGTGCACCGGCCCGCGCCATCCCCGCCCTGCGGCCGGACCAGCCGGAGGCACGGTCGGTCATGACCGCCCTGGCGGAGTTGTTCGTGGCTGGGACGGCGGTTGAGTGGGCCGGTGTGTTCGAGGGGACTGCTCGCGAGGTCGGTGATGGATGCGGGGTGGAGCTGCCGACGTATGCGTTTGAGCGGGAGCGATTTTGGCTGGACGTGGAGGAGGGATCTGCGGGAGGTTCCGGGGTTTCCGGGATGTGGGGTGGTCCGTTGTGGGAGGCGGTCGAGTGTGGTGATGCGGGGGTGGTGGCATCGCTCCTTGGGGTGGATGAGGGGGCGTCGCTGGGTGCGGTGGTGTCGGCGTTGGGGGAATGGGGGCGGGTACGGCACGAGCGTGAAGTGGTGGACGGGTGGCGCTATCGGGAGGTGTGGCGACCCGTTTCGGGCGGTGGTGTAGGGGGGCTGTCGGGCGCGTGGCTGGTGGTGTCCGAGGGCGAGGCGGGCCCGGTTGATGTGGTGGCGGAGGGGTTGGAGCGGTGTGGGGCGCGAGTGGTTCGGGTGGAGGTGGAAGCGGGGTGTGTGAGCAGGGAAGTGTTGGCCGGCCACCTGCGTGAGGCGGTCGATGGTGAGGCTGTCGGCGGTGTCGTCTCCCTTGTGGGCTGGGGGAGTGGCGTCGTGCAGGCGGGAGTGGCGTCTGTGGGGTTGGTGCAGGCGCTGGGTGATGTGGGCGTGGGGGCGCGGCTGTGGTGTGTGACGGGCGGGGCCGTGTCGGTGGGGGGCCGGGATGCTGTGTGGGGGCCGGCCTCGGGTGTGGTGTGGGGGCTGGGCCGTGTGGTGGGGGCGGAGGCACCGGACCGCTGGGGTGGGCTGGTTGATGTGCCGGAGCTCGTGGATGAGCGGGTGGTCGATGGGTTGGTAGGTGTGCTGGCGGGTGTGGGGGGAGGGGGTGAGAGTGAGTTTGCCGTGCGGTCTTCGGGGGCGTTTGTGCGGCGGTTGGTGCGGGCGCCGTTGGAGGAGGCCGTCGCGGAGCGGGAGTGGCGGCCCCGCGGCACCGTACTCGTCACCGGAGGCACCGGCGAGTTGGGTGCGCACGTCGCCCGGTGGATGGCCCGGCGTGGCGCCGAACACCTGCTGCTGGTGAGCCGACGCGGGGAGAGCGCCCAGGGAGTCGAAGAACTCCGAGCGGACTTGATGGGCTTGGGCGCGCGGGTGTCGGTGGTGGCGTGTGATGCGGCGGACCGTGAGGCGTTGGCGGAGGTGTTGCGGTCGGCCGTTCCGGCGGAGTGCCCGCTGGGTGTGGTGGTGCATGCCGCGGGAGTTGTGGATGACGGGGTGTTGGAGGGGTTGTCGTCCGAGCGTGTCACGGGGGTGCTGCGGGCGAAGGCGCTGGCGGCCTGGAATCTGCATGAGTTGACGCGGGGGGCGGATCTTTCGGGGTTCGTGGTGTTCTCGTCGGCTGCGGCGACGTTCGGGCCGGCGGGACAGGGGAGTTACGCGGCGGCGAACGCGTATGTGGAGGCAATCGTTCGGCACCGGCGTGGTGAGGGCCTGCCGGGGTTGGCGGTGGCGTGGGGTCCGTGGGCTGGTGGGGGGATGGCGGAGGGGGCCGTGGGGCAGATGCGGCGTCGGGGTCTGGCGGCGATGACGCCGGAGACGGCGCTGGTGGCACTGGGCCAGGCGTTGGACCATGACGAGACCTGTGTGACGGTCGCCGACATCGACTGGGACCGATTCACCGCCAACTCCCTCCCCGGCTCCCGACTCTCGCCCCTCATCAGCGACATCCCCGAAGCACGCCTCGCCCGGGAAACCACCGGACTCGACACCGCCACCGCATCCCCCGACTCGTTCTCCGCACGGCTCAAGGCCATGGACACCGCCGAGCAGGAACGTGCGCTTCTCGACCTGGTCCGTACGTACGCGGCGACCGTGCTCGGACACAGCACCCCCACCGCCGTACGCCCTGAGCGAGCCTTCCGCGACCTGGGCTTCGTCTCCGTGAGCGCCGTCGAACTGCGCAACCGCCTCAACGCCGTCACCGGGCTCCTCCTGCCCACCACGCTGATCTTCGACTACCCCACTCCCTCCGCGCTGGCCGGATACCTCAAGGAACAGCTGGAGGAGGGCGCGGGCGGCCAGCGTGACATTGCTCCTCCGGTCCCGGCGTCGCGTGTCGACGTTGACGAGCCGATTGCGATTGTGGGGATGGCGTGCCGTTTTCCGGGGGGTGTGGAGTCGGCGGAGGACTTGTGGGAACTGGTCGCGTCGGGTCGGGATGCGGTGGGAGAGTTTCCGGTCGACCGGGGTTGGGACGTGGAGGCTTTCTATGATCCGGAGCCGGGGCGGGCGGGTTCGTCGTATACGCGCCGGGGCGGTTTCCTGGAGGGTGCGGCGGAGTTCGATGCGGGGTTTTTCGGGATCAGTCCGCGTGAGGCGTTGGCGATGGATCCGCAGCAGCGGTTGATGCTGGAGGTGTCCTGGGAGGCGTTGGAGCGGGCGGGCATCGACCCCGCCACGTTGCGCGGGTCCACGACCGGTGTCTTCGCCGGCATGTGCAGTCAGGACTACGCCGACCTCGTGCGCCGGGCCACCGAGGACCTCGAGGGCTACGCCATGACGGGCCTGTCCAGCAGCGTCACATCCGGACGCGTCGCCTACACCCTGGGGCTCGAGGGTCCGGCGGTGACGGTGGATACGGCGTGTTCGTCGTCGTTGGTGGCGCTGCATCTGGCGTGTCAGGCGTTGAGGTCGGGGGAGTGTTCGCTGGCGTTGGCGGGGGGTGTGACGGTGATGTCGACGCCGGGTGCGTTTGTGGAGTTCTCGCGGCAGCGGGGTCTGTCGCCGGACGGCCGGTGCAAGGCGTACGGGTCGGGGGCCGATGGGGTCGGCTGGGCCGAGGGTGTGGGTGTGCTGTTGGTGGAGCGGCTGTCCGAGGCTGAACGTCGTGGTCATCGGGTTTTGGCGGTGGTGCGGGGGAGTGCGGTGAATCAGGACGGTGCGTCGAATGGGTTGACGGCGCCGAATGGTCCGTCGCAGCAGCGGGTGATTCGGCAGGCGTTGGCGTGTGCGGGGTTGTCCGTGGCGGATGTGGATGTGGTGGAGGGGCACGGGACGGGTACGACGTTGGGTGATCCGATCGAGGCGCAGGCGTTGCTCGCCACTTATGGGCAGGGTCGTTCGGGGGAGCGGCCGGTGTGGTTGGGGTCGGTGAAGTCGAACATCGGGCATGCGCAGGCTGCTGCGGGTGTGGCGGGTGTGATCAAGATGGTGATGGCGTTGCGGGCGGGGGTGTTGCCGCGGACGTTGCATGTGGATGAGCCGTCGTCGCAGGTGGATTGGTCGAGTGGGTCGGTTCGTGTGTTGGCGGATGAGGTGGAGTGGCCGGGGGTGGAGGGTCGGCTGCGGCGTGCGGGGGTGTCTGCGTTCGGGGTGAGTGGGACGAATGCGCATGTGATTTTGGAGGAGGCGTCCGGGGGCGCGGATGGGGGTGCGGGCCGGCTGCAGGAGTTGGGTCCGGGGGTGGTGTCGGGTTCGGGGGTGGTGCCGTGGGTGGTGTCGGCGCGGTCGGAGTTGGCGTTGCGGGGGCAGGCGCGTCGGTTGCGTGGGGTTGTGGCGGTTGGTGGGGGTGCGGATGGTGTGGGGGTGAGTCCGGCTGGGGTCGGGCGGGCTTTGGTGTCGGAGCGGTCGGTGTTCGAGCATCGTGCGGTGGTCGTGGCCGAGGACCGCGACGAGTTCCTGCACGCACTCGACGCACTGGCCGAGGGGGCACCCACCGCGGGGGTGGTACAGGGTGTGGCCGGACCGGCGGCCGACGGAAAGATCGCCATGCTGTTCGGAGGACAGGGCACCCACTGGGAAGGCATGGCGCAGGAACTCCTCGGCTCCTCACCGGTCTTCGCCCAGCAGATGTCCGACTGCGCCCAAGCCCTCGAACCGTACCTGGACTGGTCTCTCCTCGACGTCCTGCGCGGCGCACCGGACGCACCCCCTCTGCAACGCGTCGATGTCGTCCAGCCCGTCCTCTTCGCGGTGATGGTCTCGCTGGCGGCGCTCTGGCGCTCGTACGGTGTACACCCGGACGCGGTGGCCGGGCACTCGCAGGGCGAGATCGCAGCGGCCTACGTCGCCGGTGCACTCTCCCTCGACGACGCCGCCCGGGTCACCGCCCTGCGCAGCCAGGCGCTGGCCGCACTGGCCGGGCAGGGGGCGATGGCATCGGTCGGTCTGCCGGTCGAGAAGCTGGAGCCGCGTCTTGCGACATGGGGCGACCGTCTGGTCATCGCCGCCGTGAACGGGGCGCGTTCGGCCGTGGTCTCCGGGGAGCCGGAAGCGGTCGACGCCCTGGTGGAGGAGCTGTCACACGAAGACGTACCGGCCCGCAGGCTCATGGTCGACTGGGCGTCGCACTCCCCGCAGGTCGAGGCGATCCAGGGGCGGCTGCTCGAACTCCTCGCCCCCATCCGCGCGAGGACCGGCGACGTGCCCTTCTACTCCACCGTCACCGGCGAACGCATCGACGGCACCGAACTCGACGCCGACTACTGGTACCGCAACCTGCGCCAGGTCGTCCGCTTCCGGGACGCGACACAGGCGCTGGTCCGCGCCGGCCACACCGTCTTCATCGAGGCGTGCCCGCATCCGGCCGTCGCGGTCGGTGTGCAGGAAACCCTGGACGAGATGGGTGACTTGGACAGCCTGGTCGTCGGATCTCTGCGCCGGGGCGAAGGCGGCTTGCGACGCTTCCTGATGTCCGTGGCCGAGTTGTTCGTGGGTGGGGTGGCGGTTGAGTGGTCCGGTGTGTTCGGGAGTGTTGGTCGCGGGGTCGCTGGTGGTTGCGGGGTGGAGCTGCCGACGTATGCGTTCGAGCGAGAGCGCTTTTGGCTGGATGTGGAGGGGGCGCCGCGGGGTTCCGGGGTCTCTGGGCAGTGGGGTGGTCAGTTGTCGGAGGCGGTGGACACCGTGCGCGGCGGCATGCTGCGCGACTGCCTCGCCGGACTCGACCCCGCCGCACAGGCCGAGACCGTGCTGGACCTGGTCCTTACCCATGCCGCGGCCGTCCTTGGACACGGCACCGCCGATGCGGTGGTGCCCGAGCGCGCCTTCCGCGACCTCGGTTTCGACTCCCTCACCGCCGTCGAACTACGCAACCGCCTCAACACCGCCACGGGCCTGCGCTTCCCGAGGACCCTGGTGTTCGACCATCCCCGCCCGGTGGCACTCGCGGCACACATCCACGAGCAGCTGAGCGGCGGAAGCCCGACCACCGGCACTGCCCTTGCCCTTGCCCTTCGGGCCCCGGCACCGCGTGTGGATGTCGACGAGCCGATTGCCATTGTGGGGATGGCGTGCCGTTTTCCGGGGGGTGTGGAGTCGGCGGAGGATTTCTGGGAGTTGATCGCGTCGGGTCGGGATGCGGTGGGGGAGTTTCCGGTCGACCGGGGTTGGGACGTGGAGGCTTTCTATGATCCGGAGCCGGGGCGGGCGGGTACGTCCTACACGCGGTGTGGTGGGTTTTTGCAGGGTGCGGCGGAGTTCGATGCGGGGTTTTTCGGGATCAGTCCGCGTGAGGCGTTGGCGATGGATCCGCAGCAGCGGTTGATGCTGGAGGTGTCCTGGGAGGCGTTGGAGCGGGCGGGCATCGACCCCGCCACGCTGCACGGGTCCACGACCGGTGTCTTCGCCGGCGTCTCGCAGCAGGACTACGCCGAGCTCCTGCGCCGCGGCACCCAGGACCACGAGGGGTACGCGCTCACCGGCGTCTCCAACAGCGTCGTCTCCGGGCGGCTTTCCTACACCTTCGGCTTCGAGGGTCCGGCGGTGACGGTGGATACGGCGTGTTCGTCGTCGTTGGTGGCGCTGCATCTGGCGTGTCAGGCGTTGAGGTCGGGGGAGTGTTCGCTGGCGTTGGCGGGGGGTGTGACGGTGATGTCGACGCCGGGTGCGTTTGTGGAGTTCTCGCGGCAGCGGGGTCTGTCGCCGGACGGCCGGTGCAAGGCGTACGGGTCGGGGGCCGATGGGGTCGGCTGGGCCGAGGGTGTGGGTGTGCTGTTGGTGGAGCGGCTGTCCGAGGCTGAACGTCGTGGTCATCGGGTTTTGGCGGTGGTGCGGGGGAGTGCGGTGAATCAGGACGGTGCGTCGAATGGGTTGACGGCGCCGAATGGTCCGTCGCAGCAGCGGGTGATTCGGCAGGCGTTGGCGTGTGCGGGGTTGTCCGTGGCGGATGTGGATGTGGTGGAGGGGCACGGGACGGGTACGACGTTGGGTGATCCGATCGAGGCGCAGGCGTTGCTCGCCACGTACGGGCAGGGTCGTTCGGGGGAGCGGCCGGTGTGGTTGGGGTCGGTGAAGTCGAACATCGGGCATGCGCAGGCTGCCGCGGGTGTGGCCGGTGTGATCAAGATGGTCATGGCCCTGAACCACGAACTGTTGCCGACCAGCCTGCACATCGACGAACCCTCCCCCCACATCGACTGGTCGAGCGGCGGCGTCCGGCTTCTCACCGAGCCCGTACCGTGGCAGCAGAACGGCCGGCCCAGGCGCGCGGGCGTCTCCGCGTTCGGAGTCAGCGGGACCAACGCCCACGTCATCATCGAGCAGGCGCCGGTCGAGGCGCACGTCATCAGTGAGCCGGTACCGGCTGAGGCGCACGTCATCGTCGAGCAGGCGCCGGTCGAGGCGCCCCACGTGGTCGACGCCACCGGACCGGCGGACCTCACCGAGCCGCAAGAGGAGGCGGCTGAACCGGAGTGCGTCGCTGACGCCGTGACCGAGATGTCGGCTGAACCGGAGTGCGTCGCCGACGCCATGTCCGAGATGTCGGCTGAGTGCGTCGCCGAGGCCGTGTCCGACAAGTCGGCTGAACCGGAGTGCGTCGCCGACGCCATGTCCGACAAGCCGGCCCTCCTGCCCATCCCGTGGCTGCTCTCCGCCAAGTCCGAGCGAGCGCTGCGGGGCCAGGCGCGACGGTTGCGGCAGTTCGCTGCCAGGGCATCCGATGCCCGGCCGGCCGACGTGGCGCACGCCCTGGCGGCACAGCGGTCCGTGTTCGATCACCGGGCCGTCGTCGTGGCCGAGGACCGCGACGGCTTCCTTCAGGCCCTCGACGCGCTGGCCGAGGGCCGGTCGGCGGACGGCCTGATCGAAGGGTCGGTCGGCCCGCGTGGCGGCCACTCAGGCCGCCGGCGCGGAAAGACCGCCATGCTGTTCGCCGGACAGGGCACGCAACGCGTGGGAATGGGCCGTCAGCTGTATGCGGCTCACCCGGCCTACGCGGACGCGCTGGACCAGGTACTGGCGGAACTGGACGGTCACCTGGACCAGCCCCTGCGCCCGCTGATCCACGCCAGTGCGGATCTTGCGGATGTCGCGGATGCCGCGGATGTTCTGGACCGTACGCGGTACGCCCAGCCGGCGCTGTTCGCCGTCCAGGTCGCGCTCTTCCGGCACCTGGAACGTCTCGGCGTGCGCGCGGACTTCGTGGCCGGGCACTCGATCGGCGAGCTCGCGGCCGCCCACGTCGCCGGGGTGCTTCCCCTGGCAGCAGCCTGCCGCCTGGTGGCGGCCCGCGGGCGCCTGATGGAGCAGCTCGCACCAGGCGGCGCCATGGTCGCCGTACGGGCGAGCGAAGCCGAGGCGCGACAGGCGCTCGACGGCCGGGAAGCCCGGGTGTCGGTCGCGGCCGTGAACGGACCCGCCTCGGTGGTGTTCTCCGGCGCCGAGGACGAGGTGGGGAACATGGCGGACTGGTTCGCCGAGCGCGGGCGGAGAGTCAAGCGCCTGCGAACCGGGCATGCCTTCCACTCACCGCTGATGGACCCGATGCTGGAGGAGTTCCAGCAGGTCGCGGCCTCGCTGACCTACAGCGAACCAGCCATTCCCATGGTGTCGACGCTCACCGGCGACATCGTGGCGGCGGGAGAACTGAGCGACCCCGAGTACTGGGTCCGGCAGGTACGGCGGACCGTGCGCTTCGGCGACGCGATCAGCCGCCTGCACACCGACGGAGTCCGCACCTTCATGGAACTGGGCCCAGACGGGACCCTGTCGGCACTGGCCGAGGAATGCCTAGAGGCCACCGCCGACAGCCACCCCGCCGACGACGACACCGGCACCCCGCAAGAGAACCTGCTCATCCCGCTCCTACGGCCGGACAGCCCGGAACCCGGCACCCTGCTCACCGGCTTGGCCCGGCTGCATACGCACGGAGCGGCGGCGGTCAACTGGCCCGCCGCCCTGCCCGAACGCGATCGAGCCCGCCACCTCGACCTGCCGACCTACGCCTTCGATCACCACCGCTACTGGGTCGACACCTCGGCCGGCCACCCGGGGGACCTGTCGGCAGCGGGGCTCGGCACCGCCGGGCATCCCCTGCTCGGTTCCGCGGTGGCACTGGCCGAGTCGCAGGAACTCCTCTTCACCGGCCGTCTCTCCCTGCGCACACACCCGTGGCTGGCCGACCACGCCATCTTCGGTACCGTCCTGCTGCCCGGCACGGCCATCCTGGAACTGGCCGTGCGCGCAGGCGACGAGGTCGACTGCGGCACCGTCGAGGAACTCACCCTGCGGACACCGCTCGTCCTTCCCGAACAGGGCTCGGTGATCCTGCAACTCTCCGTCGGGGCACCCCAGGGCCCCCAGACGCCCGAGGAGCCCGAACGGCGCACCTTCGCCCTGTACGCCCGCGAAGACGACGGACTGTCGTCCTCGTCCGCGGCGGCGACCGGCACCGAGTGGACCTGCCACGCCACCGGCGTCCTGACCGGCACCGCCCGGCCCGCGGAGGAGCACACACAGGAACCGTGGCCGCCCGCCGACGCAGCACCGGTGGACCTGGACGGCTGGTACGAGCAGCTGGCCGGCGCCGGCCTGGGATACGGGCCGGTGTTCCAGGGGCTGCGCGAGGTCTGGCGGCGCGGGGACGAGGTGTTCGCCGTCGTCACCCTGCCCGAGAGCACGGAGGGACAGGCGGCCGACGCCGCCCGGTACGCCCTGCACCCGGCCCTGCTGGACGCGGCACTGCACCCGGTCGTTCTGCGCCACGAGGGCGATGCCGCCGCCGACGGACACGGCTGGCTGCCGTTCTCCTGGACCGGCGTCACGGTCGCCGCCTCCGGCGCCTCCACCCTGCACGTCCGTCTCACCGTCCGCACGGACGAGGACGCGGTCGGACTGCTGGCCACCGACGCATCGGGACGCATCGTCATCTCCGCGGGGTCCCTCGCCTTCCGGCCCGTCTCCGCCGAGCAGCTCCAGGCCGCGCGCACCGGCTACCACGACCACCTCTTCCGCATCGAATGGCGGCCGCTGCACCTCCCCACCACACCGGCACGGACAGCCGACTGGGCCCTAATCGGCCCCGGTGCCCGGCGGACGGCCGCCGTCCTGGAGCGCAACGGCGCCTCCTGGCAGGCCTACCCGGACCCGGCGGCTCTCGCAGAAGCCCTGGCGGCCGGCGCCCCGGCACCGGGCATGGTCGTCATCTCGTGCGAGCCGGACGGCGCATCCGCCCCCACCGATTCCGCCCTCACCGATTCCGCCCTCACCGATTCCGCCCCGGCCGGCTCGGCCCCGGCCGACTCCACCGCCCTCGCCGACGCCACCCGGCAAGCCACCACCCGCGTCCTCGCCCTGCTCCAGGAATGGGTCGCCGACGAACGGCTCGCGGCCTGCCGCCTGGCCCTCCTCACGCACGGCTCGGTCACCGCGACCCCCGACGAGCCCGTGTCCGACCTCGCACACGCCGCCGTCTGGGGACTGGTCCGCTCCGTGCAGACCGAGAACCCCGACCGGTTCCTGCTGGCCGACACCGACGACACCGACGCCTCCCGCAACGCCCTTCCCCTGCTGGCCGGGGAACCGCAGATCGCCCTGCGAAATGGTGCCGTCCGCATCCCGCGGATGACACGAGTGCCCGTCCGGCAGCCACAGCCGAGCACCACCGACGCCGACTGGGACCCGGAGGCCACGGTCCTCATCACGGGCGGTACCGGCGTCCTCGGCCGGCTCGTCGCCCGTCATCTCGCCACGGCCCACGGGGTACGGCACCTGCTGCTGGCCACCCGCCGCGGCACGGCCGCGGACGGCGCCGCCGACCTGGTCGCCGAACTCGCCGGCCTCGGCGCCGAGGCCACGGTCGCGGCCTGCGACATCGGGGACCGGGCGGCCGTCGCCGCGCTCCTCGACCAAGTGCCCGCGCAGCACCCCCTGAAAGCCGTGATCCACACGGCCGGTGTGGTCGACGACGGCATCCTCACCTCGCTCACTCCGGAGCGCATGGAGGCCGTCCTGCACGCGAAGGCGTTCGGCGCCGCGCACCTGCACGACCTGACCCGCGACGCCGGCCTCACCACCTTCACCGTCTTCTCCTCGGCCGCCGCCTCCTTCGGCAGTCCCGGACAGGGCAACTACACCGCGGCGAACGCCTTTCTGGACGCCCTGATGCAGCACCGCCACACCCAGGCACTGCCGGGCCGGTCGCTCGCCTGGGGCCTTTGGGGCGAGGCCGACGGCATGACCCGCAACCTCGCCGGCACCGACTTCGCGCGCATGGCCCGCGGCGGCCTGCTCCCCCTGTCCAACGCACAGGGACTCGCGCTCCTCGACACAGCGGATCGCCTCGGCCCTTTCGGTGACGGGCTGCTCCTCGCCACCCGGCTCGACGCGGCCACCCTCCACGCACAGGCCACGGCCGGCGCCCTGCCGCGCATCCTGCACGGGCTGATCCGCATCCCGGCCCGGCGGTCCGCCGACCACGGCATCGCGACCGACACCCCCGCCACGCTGCGCGAGCGCCTGGCCGGACTCACCATCCCCGCGCAGCGCACCGGTCTCCTCCTGGAACTCGTACGGACCCATGCCGCCGCCGTCCTCGGCCACCCCACCAGCGCCGTCACAGCCGCGGACGGCGCACTCCCGGACGATCTGGTCCCGGCCGACACCGAGTTCCGCGACCTCGGCTTCGACTCGCTGACCGCCGTCGAACTCCGCAACCGGATCAACGCCGTCACCGGCCTGCGCCTCCCGGCAACGCTCATCTTCGACCAGCCCAGCCCCGCGGCACTCGCCGATCACCTCGCGACCCGCCTGACGGCCGAGGCGGGCACGCCGGACGAGCCGGCCCCTGCCGCCGCGGCAGCCGGGGCCGGGAGCGCAGGGAGTGCCGAGACCGGACAGCAGCGCAGTACGGGGAGCGAGAAGCAGCAGACCAGGGGCGGCACCTCCACCGAAACCGTCGAATCCCTGTTCTGGATCGGACACGACACCCGCCGCATCGAGGAGTCCATGGCCCTGCTCTCGGCGGCCTCCTTCTTCCGGCCCGCCTTCACGGACCCCTCGGACATCCCGGAGCCGACGTTCGTCCGGCTCGCCCAGGGTGAAGCGCGCGCCCAAGGTGAAGCACTCGCCCGGGGCGAAACACGGCCCGCCCTCATCTGCCTGCCCACCGTCGCCGCCGTGTCGAGCGTGTACCAGTACTCACGTTTCGCGGCGGGACTGAACGGACACCGAGACGTCTGGTACGTTCCTGCGCCAGGGTTCCTGGAGGGCGAACCCCTGCCGTCCGGAATCGGCGCGGTGACCCGCATGTTCGCCGACGCGATCGTCCGGTTCACCGACGGCGCGCCTTTTGCGCTCGCCGGGCATTCCGCGGGCGGATGGTTCGTCTACGCGGTGACGAGTCATCTGGAGCGTCTAGGCGTCCGTCCGGAAGCGGTGGTGACCATGGACGCCTATCTCCCGGACGACGGCATCGCACCTGTCGCGTCCGCGCTGACAAGTGAAATCTTCGACCGCGTCACGCAGTTTGTGGACGTGGACTACACACGCCTGGTCGCCATGGGCGGATACTTCCGCATCTTCTCCGGCTGGAGTCCTCCGGACATCACCACACCCGCCCTCTTCCTGCGCGGCCGGGACGGAGAACAGATGCCGCCGCCGTGGGGAGTTCCGCACACCGTTCTGGACATCCAGGGGAATCACTTCACGATGCTGGAACAGTTTGCGGATTCGACTGCTCGGCATGTCGACGAATGGCTGACAGAAATCGCATCAGTGCGGCGCTGATCGCGCCTCTGATCGCGGTCCTGATCGCGGCCCTGATCGGCGGGTCGGGCACAGCCCGGTCGGCCGGTCGGCCAGTCGGCCAGTCGGTGGTATCCGGTCGGCTCCGGCATCGATCAGTGCTTTCCCCCTTACGGCCATACGGGCCTTTCTGAGACTTCTTGAATTTGGGAGACAGTGATGGACACGTCCAGCGAAAAGCTCGTCGACGCGCTTAGGGCGTCTCTGAAGGCGAACCAGACCCTGCGGGCACGTAATGAGCAACTGGCAGCCGCCATGGAGGCGTCCAGCGAGCCGATTGCGATTGTGGGGATGGCGTGTCGTTTTCCGGGTGGGGTGTGTTCGCCGGAGGAGTTGTGGGAGCTGGTTGCGTCGGGTGGGGATGCGATTGGTGAATTTCCGGCCGGTCGGGGGTGGGATCTGGAGGGGTTGTTTGATTCGGACCCTGACCGGTCGGGGACGTCGTACGCGCGGTATGGCGGGTTTTTGTATGAGGCGGGGGAGTTCGATGCGGACTTCTTCGGGATCAGTCCGCGTGAGGCGTTGGCGATGGATCCGCAGCAGCGGTTGTTGCTGGAGACGTCGTGGGAGGCGTTCGAGCGGGCGGGTATCGATCCGCTGTCGATGCGTGGCTCCCGTACGGGTGTCTTCGCCGGGGTGATGTACCACGACTACGGATCCCGCCTGGGTACCATCCCCGAGGGATTCGAGGGCTACATCGGCAACGGTAGCGGCGGCGCCGTCGCGTCGGGCCGCGTCGCCTACACGCTCGGTCTCGAGGGCCCTGCCGTCTCGGTGGACACGGCATGTTCGTCGTCGTTGGTGGCGCTGCATCTGGCGTGCCAGTCGCTGCGGTCGGGTGAGTGCACGCTCGCGCTGGCCGGCGGTGTGACGGTGATGTCGACCCCGCACCTCTTCGTCGAGTTCTCACGCCAGCGCGGACTGTCGGTGGACGGCCGCTGCAAGTCCTTCGCGGGTGGAGCCGACGGCACCGGCATGGGCGAGGGCGTCGGGATGCTGTTGGTGGAGCGGTTGTCGGATGCGGTGCGGCTGGGGCATCGGGTGCTGGCGGTGCTGCGCGGCAGTGCGGTCAATCAGGACGGTGCGTCGAATGGGTTGACGGCGCCGAATGGTCCGGCTCAGGAGCGGGTGATCCGGCAGGCGTTGGCGAACGCGGGGTTGTCCGTGGCGGATGTGGATGTGGTGGAGGGGCATGGGACGGGCACGACGCTGGGTGATCCGATCGAGGCGCAGGCGTTGCTCGCCACGTACGGGCAGCGGGCCGGTAACAGGCCGCTGTGGCTGGGATCGGTGAAGTCGAACATCGGCCATGCGCAGGCTGCCGCGGGTGTGGGTGGGGTCATCAAGATGGTGATGGCGTTGCGGGAGGGGGTGTTGCCGCGGACGTTGCATGTGGATGAGCCGTCGCCGCAGGTGGACTGGTCCGCGGGGGCGGTGCGGCTGCTGACGGAGGCGGTGCCGTGGCCGGGGGACGCGGCAGGGCGGTTGCGGCGGGCGGGAGTGTCGTCGTTCGGGGTCAGTGGCACGAATGCGCATGTGATTTTGGAGGAGGCGCCGGCGGCGGGGGGCTGTGTTGCCGGGGGTGGGGTGTTGGAGGGTGCTCCGGGTCTTGCCATTTCGGTGGCTGAGTCGGTGGCCGCTCCAGTGGCTGTGTCTGCGCCGGTGGCTGAGTCGGTGCCGGTGCCGGTGCCGGTGCCGGTTCCTGTGCCGGTGTCGGCTAGGTCTGAGGCTGGGTTGCGGGCGCAGGCGGAGGCGTTGCGTCAGTACGTGGCAGTCCGGCCGGACGTTTCGCTTGCCGATGTGGGTGCGGGTCTGGCCTGTGGGCGGGCTGTGCTGGAGCATCGTGCGGTCGTCCTGGCCGCGGACCGTGAGGAGCTGGTGCAAGGGTTGGGGGCGCTGGCGGCGGGTGAGCCGGATCGGCGGGTGACCACGGGTCATGCGCCGGGTGGTGACCGGGGCGGTGTCGTCTTCGTGTTTCCCGGACAGGGTGGGCAGTGGGCCGGGATGGGTGTGCGTCTGCTCGCCTCCTCTCCGGTGTTCGCCCGGCGGATGCAGGCGTGCGAGGAGGCTCTGGCGCCGTGGGTGGACTGGTCTGTGGTGGACATCCTGCGCCGGGACGCGGGGGATGCGGTGTGGGAGCGGGCCGATGTGGTCCAGCCTGTGCTGTTCAGCGTCATGGTGTCTTTGGCTGCTCTGTGGCGTTCCTACGGTATCGAACCCGACGCGGTCCTTGGCCATTCCCAGGGCGAGATCGCGGCCGCGCATGTGTGTGGGGCGCTGAGCCTGAAGGACGCGGCGAAGACTGTTGCGCTGCGCAGCCGGGCGCTGGCCGCTGTGCGGGGCCGGGGCGGCATGGCCTCAGTGCCGCTGCCTGCCCAGGAGGTGGAGCAGCTCATTGGTGAGCGGTGGGCGGGGCGGTTGTGGGTGGCGGCGGTCAACGGCCCCCGCTCCACCGCCGTCTCGGGGGATGCCGAGGCGGTGGACGAGGTGCTGGCGTACTGTGCCGGCACCGGGGTGCGGGCCCGGCGGATCCCGGTCGACTATGCCTCGCACTGCCCCCATGTGCAGCCCCTGCGGGAGGAGTTGCTGGAGCTGCTGGGGGACATCAGCCCGCAGCCGTCCGGCGTGCCGTTCTTCTCCACGGTGGAGGGCACCTGGCTGGACACCACAACCCTGGACGCCGCCTACTGGTACCGCAACCTGCACCAGCCTGTCCGTTTCAGCGATGCCGTCCAGGCCCTGGCGGATGACGGACACCGCGTCTTCGTCGAAGTCAGCCCCCACCCCACCCTCGTCCCCGCCATCGAAGACACCACCGAAGACACCGCCGAAGACGTCACCGCGATCGGCAGCCTCCGCCGCGGCGACAACGACACCCGCCGCTTCCTCACCGCCCTCGCCCACACCCACACCACCGGCATCGGCACACCCACCACCTGGCACCACCACTACACCCACCACCACACCCACCCCCACAACCACCACCTCGACCTCCCCACTTATCCCTTCCAACGCCAGCACTACTGGCTCGACGCTCCCACGGGAGCAGGTGACGTCGCCGCTGCTGGCTTGGAGCCGGCCGAACACCCTCTGCTCGCGGCAACAGTCCAACTCGCAGACACGGACGGCTGCCTACTGACGGGTCGCCTGTCCTTGCGCTCGCATCCGTGGCTGGGCGATTACGAGGTGGGGGGTGCGGTCCTGCTGTCGGGGTCGGCGTTCGTGGAGCTGGCGGTCCAGGTTGGCGAACGCGTGGGCTGCACCCGAATCGAGCAACTCACTGTGCATGCGCCGCTGGTGGTTCCTGTGGGTGGGGGTGTGAGTGTGCAGGTTGGGGTTGCGGCTGCGGATGGGGAGGGGCGGCGTTTGGTGAGTGTGTATGCGCGGGGTGGGAGTGCTTGTGGTGGGGGTGGTGCGTCGGGTGGGGTGTGGACGTGTCATGCCTCGGGGGTGCTGGTTGAGGCTGCTGCTGGTGGTGGTGTGGTGGTGGATGGTCTGGCGGGGGTGTGGCCGCCGCGGGGTGCGGTGGCGGTGGATGTCGATGGTGTCCGTGACCGTTTGGCTGGGGCTGGTTGTGTTTTGGGGCCGGTGTTTTCGGGGCTGCGTGCGGTGTGGCGTGATGGGGGGGATTTGCTGGCTGAGGTGTGTCTGCCGGAGGAGGCGTGGGGTGATGCGGCTGGTTTTGGGCTGCATCCGGCGTTGCTGGATGGTGTGGTCCAGCCGTTGTCGGTGTTGCTTCCGGGTGGGACGGGGTTTGGGGAGGGGGCGGGGTTCGGGGAGGGTGTTCGGGTGCCGGCTGTGTGGGGTGGTGTGTCGCTTCACCGGGCGGGTGTGACCGGTGTGCGGGTGCGTGTGTGGGCTGTAGGGCGGGGCGGCGGGCGTGAGGCGGTGTCGGTCGTGGTCGGGGATGAGGCGGGTGTGCCGGTGGCGTCGGTCGATCGTCTTGAGTTGCGGCCTGTGGATATGGGTCAGTTGCGTGCTGTCTCGGTTTCGGCGGGGCGGCGGGGTTCGCTGTATGCGGTGCAGTGGGCTGAGGTGGGTCCTGTGCCGGTGTGTGGGCAGGCGTGGGCGTGGCACGAGGACGTGGGTGAGAGCGGTGGTGGGCCTGTGCCGGGGGTGGTGGTGTTGCGGTGCCCGGATGCCGGTGCCGGTGGCGGCGGTGGCGGTGGTGTGGGTGAGGTTGTTGGTGGGGTGTTGGGTGTGGTGCAGGGGTGGCTGGGGCTGGAGCGGTTTGCGGGTTCGCGGCTGGTGGTGGTGACCCGGGGTGCGGTGGTGGCCGGCCAAGAAGACGGCCCGGTGGATGTGGTGGGTGCGGCGGTGTGGGGGCTGGTGCGGTCGGCGCAGGCTGAGCATCCGGACCGGTTTGTCCTCCTCGACCTCGACACCGACACCGACACCGGCACCGACCTCGACACCGGTGCTGGTGCTGGTGCTGGTGCTGGTTGGGGCGTGGATGGTGGGCATGTGGCGGCGGTGGTGGCGTGTGGTGAGCCGCAGTTGGCGGTGCGTGGTGAGCGGGTGCTGGCCGCACGCCTGACGCGACTTGAGTCGTCCGTTGATGTACCTGCTCAGCGGTCCGGTGATGTTGCTGGTCGGGAGGTGTTGCCGTGGTTGTCGGGTGGGTCGGTGTTGGTGACGGGTGGGACGGGTGTGCTGGGTGCGGCGGTGGCGCGGCATCTGGCTGGTGTGTGTGGGGTGCGGGATCTGCTGTTGGTGAGCCGGCGTGGTCCGGATGCTCCGGGTGCGGAGGGTTTGCGGGCGGAGCTGGCCGCGTTGGGGGCGGAGGTGCGGATTGTTGCGTGTGATGTGGGGGAGCGGCGGGAGGTGGTCCGGCTGCTGGAGGGTGTTCCTGCCGGGTGTCCGCTGACGGGTGTCGTGCATGCGGCTGGTGTGCTGGACGATGCGACGATCGCCTCTCTCACGCCCGAGCGGCTGGGCACGGTGTTCGCGGCCAAGGTGGATGCCGCTCTTTTGCTGGATGAGCTGACGCGGGGTATGGAGCTGTCGGCGTTCGTGCTGTTCTCCTCGGCCGCGGGGATCCTGGGGTCGGCCGGGCAGGGCAACTACGCCGCGGCCAATGCCGCTCTGGACGCGCTGGCGTACCGGCGGCGGGCGGCGGGTCTGCCGGGGGTGTCGCTGGCGTGGGGGCTGTGGGAAGAGGCCAGCGGGATGACCGGGCACCTGGCCGGCACCGACCACCGGCGCATCATCCGTTCCGGTCTGCATCCCATGTCGACCCCGGACGCACTGGCTCTCTTCGATGCGGCCCTGGCTCTGGACCGGCCGGTCCTGCTGCCCGCCGACCTGCGTCCCGCCCCGCCCCTGCCGCCCCTGCTGCAGGACCTCCTGCCCGCCACCCGCCGCCGCACCACCCGCACCACCACTACCGGTGGTGCGGACAACGGCGCCCAGCTGCATGCCCGGCTGGCCGGCCAGACACACGAACAACAGCACACCACCCTCCTCGCCCTGGTCCGCTCCCACATCGCCACCGTCCTCGGCCACACCACCCCCGACACCATCCCCCCCGACCGCGCGTTCCGCGACCTCGGCTTCGACTCCCTCACCGCCGTCGAACTACGCAACCGGCTCTCCCGCACCACCGGACTCCGCCTCCCCACCACCCTCGCCTTCGACCACCCCAACCCCACCACCCTCACCCACCACCTCCACACACAACTTCTGGGCTCGGACAGCACTGCCTCCATCCCAGCTCCCCGTGCTGCGGCTGTGCCTGCAGACCAGGACGAGCCCGTCGCGATCATTGGCATGGCGTGCCGCTATCCCGGAGGCGTCACCTCAGCCGAGGAGCTGTGGGAACTGCTCGCATCGGGGAGGGACACGGTCGGCGAGTTTCCGACGGACCGTGGGTGGGACCTGGAAGCACTGTTCGATCCGGAACCGGGTCGGCCGGGCACCTCGTACACCCGCTGTGGGAGTTTCCTCTACGACGCGGGGGAGTTCGACGCCGGCTTCTTCGGGATCAGTCCGCGTGAGGCACTGGCGATGGACCCGCAGCAGCGATTGCTGCTGGAGGCCTCATGGGAGGCCATGGAGCAGGCAGGTATTGACCCTACGACCGTACGCGGGAGCCAGACAGGCGTGTTCGCGGGCCTCATTCCGCAGGCCTATGGACCCAGGCTGCACGAAAACGCCGCAGCCGACACCGAGGGCTATGTCCTGACCGGCACATCCGGGAGTGTGGCCTCCGGTCGTATCTCGTACACGTTTGGTTTTGAGGGTCCTGCGGTGTCGGTGGACACGGCTTGTTCCTCGTCGTTGGTGGCTTTACATCTGGCCTGTCAGGCGTTGCGTGCGGGTGAGTGCTCGATGGCGCTTGCCGGGGGTGTGACGGTGATGTCGTCTCCGGGTGCCTTCGTGGAGTTTTCGCGGCAGCGGGGTCTGGCCGCGGACGGGCATTGCAAGGCGTTCTCGGCGGCGGCGGACGGGACCGGCTGGGGTGAGGGTGTGGGGATGCTGCTGGTGGAGCGGCTCTCCGACGCCCGTCGCAACGGTCACCGTGTCCTGGCCGTGGTGCGTGGCAGTGCGGTCAACCAGGACGGTGCGAGCAACGGGCTGACCGCGCCCAACGGGCCCTCCCAGCAGCGTGTCATCCGCCAGGCCCTCGCCAACGCCGGCTTGTCGGCCGGTGATGTCGATGCGGTGGAGGCCCACGGCACCGGCACCACTTTGGGCGACCCGATCGAGGCCCAGGCCCTCCTTGCGACCTACGGGCAGGACCGTGCCGGCGAGGGGCCGCTGTGGCTGGGCTCGGTCAAGTCCAATGTCGGTCACACACAGGCTGCCGCGGGCGTCGCCGGGGTGATCAAGATGGTGATGGCGCTGCGGAATGGTCTGCTGCCGCGGACGTTGCATGTGGATGAGCCGTCGCCGCATGTGGACTGGTCCGCGGGTGCGGTGCAGCTGCTGACGGAGACGGTGCCCTGGCCCGGCGGGGAGGGGCGGCTACGGCGGGCAGGAGTGTCATCATTCGGCGTCAGCGGCACCAACGCCCACGTCATCCTCGAAGAAGCACCCGCCCACAACATCCCGTCAGACACACCCGCCGACGACGTTCCGGGGGGACCACCCGCCGGCGAGGATGCCGGTAGTGGCGAGGAGGCTGCTGCCGGCAGTCCAGGGGTGTGGCCGTGGCTGGTGTCGGCCAAGTCGCAGCCGGCCCTGCGCGCCCAGGCCCAGGCCCTGCACGCCCACCTCACCGACCACCCCGGCCTCGACCTCGCCGACGTCGGATACACCCTCGCCCACGCCCGCGCCGTGTTCGACCACCGCGCCACCCTCATCGCCGCCGACCGCGACACCTTCCTGCAAGCACTCCAGGCACTCGCCGCAGGCGAACCCCACCCCGCCGTCATCCACAGCAGCGCCCCAGGCGGGACCGGGACCGGGGAGGCCGCAGGAAAGACCGCATTCATCTGCTCCGGACAGGGCACCCAACGCCCCGGCATGGCCCACGGCCTCTACCACACCCACCCCGTCTTCGCCGCCGCACTCAACGACATCTGCACCCACCTCGACCCCCACCTCGACCACCCCCTCCTCCCCCTCCTCACCCAGGACCCCAACACCCAGGACACCACCACCCTCGAAGAAGCGGCCGCACTGCTCCAGCAGACCCCGTACGCCCAGCCCGCCCTCTTCGCCTTCCAGGTCGCCCTCCACCGCCTCCTCACCGACGGCTACCACATCACCCCCCACTACTACGCCGGACACTCCCTCGGCGAAATCACCGCCGCCCACCTCGCCGGCATCCTCACCCTCACCGACGCCACCACCCTCATCACCCAACGCGCCACCCTCATGCAAACCATGCCCCCCGGCACCATGACCACCCTCCACACCACCCCCCACCACATCACCCACCACATCACCGCCCACGAAAACGACCTCGCCATCGCCGCCATCAACACCCCCACCTCCCTCGTCATCAGCGGCACCCCCCACACCGTCCAACACATCACCACCCTCTGCCAACAACAAGGCATCAAAACCAAAACCCTCCCCACCAACCACGCCTTCCACTCCCCCCACACCAACCCCATCCTCAACCAACTCCACCAGCACACCCAAACCCTCACCTACCACCCACCCCACACCCCCCTCATCACCGCCAACACCCCACCCGACCAACTCCTCACCCCCCACTACTGGACCCAACAAGCCCGCAACACCGTCGACATAGCCACCACCACCCAAACCCTCCACCAACACGGCGTCACCACCTACATCGAACTCGGACCCGACAACACCCTCACCACCCTCACCCACCACAACCTCCCCAACACCCCCACCACCACCCTCACCCTCACCCACCCCCACCACCACCCCCAAACCCACCTCCTCACCAACCTCGCCAAAACCACCACCACCTGGCACCCCCACCACTACACCCACCACCACAACCAACCCCACACCCACACCCACCTCGACCTCCCCACCTACCCCTTCCAACACCACCACTACTGGCTCGAAAGCACACAGCCCGGTGCCGGCAACGTGTCAGCAGCCGGACTCGACCCCACCGAACACCCCCTACTCGGCGCCACATTGGAACTGGCCGAAGGGGACGGCTGCCTACTGACGGGGCGCCTCTCGTTGCGCACGCATCCCTGGCTCGCCGGCCATGCGGTAGGCGGTGTCGTGCTGCTGCCGGGTACGGCCTTCGCGGAACTGGCCCTTCATGCCGGAGAAAGTGTGGGTTGCGACCACGTGGACGAGCTGACGCTCCACACACCGTTGGTCATTCCTGAGGTCGGAGACGTGACCCTTCAGGTTGCCATTGCGGCGCCGGACGAGTCGGGTCGCCGCATGATGACCATCCACTCACGCGGTGAGGGCGGCAGTGGTGGAGCCGATGCGTCGGCCAGTGCGTGGACGCGTCATGCCGCGGGTGTGCTGAGCCCTGCCAAGGACGATGACACTGCCTCGTACGAGCTGCTTGCGGGACCCTGGCCTCCCGTTGGAGCTACGCCTGTCGACCTGAACACGGCTTACGATCAAATGGCCGACGCCGGCTTTGCTTATGGCCTGGCATTCCAAGGGTTGCGCGCGGCCTGGCGCTACGGCGACGACATCCTCGTCGAGGCACGTCTTCCCGAAGAAGTGTCGGGAGACGCGGCGGCGTACGGTCTGCACCCGGCCCTGCTCGACGCTGCCCTTCAGGGCACCGGCCTGCTTTCTGTGGCGGGTCCGGGGACGCCCGTCGTGCCCCATGTGTGGAACGGTCTGCGGTTCCGTACGCATGGTGCAGTCTCCGTGCGCGCGTGCCTGTCGACGCTTGGAGCGACAGGGGCGGCCGTGTGCGTGCGCATCACCGACGACACCGGGGTGCCGGTGGCGTCGGTCGATCGTCTTGAGTTGCGGCCTGTGGATATGGGTCAGTTGCGTGCTGTCTCGGTTTCGGCGGGGCGGCGGGGTTCGCTGTATGCGGTGCAGTGGGCTGAGGTGGGTCCTGTGCCGGTGTGTGGGCAGGCGTGGGCGTGGCACGAGGACGTGGGTGAGAGCGGTGGTGGGCCTGTGCCGGGGGTGGTGGTGTTGCGGTGCCCGGATGCCGGTGCCGATGGCGGCGGTGGCGGTGGTGTGGGTGAGGTTGTTGGTGGGGTGTTGGGTGTGGTGCAGGGGTGGCTGGGGCTGGAGCGGTTTGCGGGTTCGCGGCTGGTGGTGGTGACCCGGGGTGCGGTGGTGGCCGGCCCGGAGGACGGCCCGGTGGATGTGGTGGGTGCGGCGGTGTGGGGGCTGGTGCGGTCGGCGCAGGCTGAGCATCCGGACCGGTTTGTCCTCCTCGACCTGGACACCGACCTCGACAGCGGCGCTGACGCCGATGCCGGCAACGAGGCCGGTATGGGGTCTGGTCTGGATGGTGGGCGTGTGGCTGCGGTGGTGGCGTGTGGTGAGCCGCAGTTGGCGGTGCGTGGTGAGCGGGTGCTGGCCGCACGCCTGACACGACTTGAGTCGCCGGTTGATGTATCGGGTCGGGAGGTGTTGCCGTGGTTGTCGGGTGGGTCGGTGTTGGTGACGGGTGGGACGGGTGTGCTGGGTGCGGCGGTGGCGCGGCATCTGGCTGGTGTGTGTGGGGTGCGGGATCTGTTGTTGGTGAGCCGGCGTGGTCCGGATGCTCCGGGTGCGGAGGGTTTGCGGGCGGAGCTGGCCGCGTTGGGGGCGGAGGTGCGGATTGTTGCGTGTGATGTGGGGGAGCGGCGGGAGGTGGTCCGGCTGCTGGAGGGTGTTCCTGCCGGGTGTCCGCTGACGGGTGTCGTGCATGCGGCTGGTGTGCTGGACGATGCGACGATCGCCTCTCTCACGCCCGAGCGGCTGGGCACGGTGTTCGCGGCCAAGGTGGATGCCGCTCTTTTGCTGGATGAGCTGACGCGGGGTATGGAGCTGTCGGCGTTCGTGCTGTTCTCCTCGGCCGCGGGGATCCTGGGGTCGGCCGGGCAGGGCAACTACGCCGCGGCCAATGCCGCTCTGGACGCGCTGGCGTACCGGCGGCGGGCGGCGGGTCTGCCGGGGGTGTCGCTGGCGTGGGGGCTGTGGGAAGAGGCCAGCGGGATGACCGGGCACCTGGCCGGCACCGACCACCGGCGCATCATCCGTTCCGGTCTGCATCCCATGTCGACCCCGGACGCACTGGCTCTCTTCGATGCGGCCCTGGCTCTGGACCGGCCGGTCCTGCTGCCCGCCGACCTGCGTCCCGCCCCGCCCCTGCCGCCCCTGCTGCAGGACCTCCTGCCCGCCACCCGCCGCCGCACCACCCGCACCACCACTACCGGTGGTGCGGACAACGGCGCCCAGCTGCATGCCCGGCTGGCCGGCCAGACACACGAACAACAGCACACCACCCTCCTCGCCCTGGTCCGCTCCCACATCGCCACCGTCCTCGGCCACAACGCGCCGGAGATGATCCCCGTTGACTCGGCGTTCCGCGACCTAGGCTTCGACTCCTTGACAGCGGTGGAACTCCGTAACCGCCTGGGTGAGGCAACGGGACTGCGACTGCCGACCAGTCTGGTCTTCGACCAGCCGAATGCAGCGACCCTGGCGCGTCACCTACGTCGTGAGCTGATGGGCGACGACGCGGAAGGCGAGACGCCATCGCAGGTCGCACTTCATCAGGTTGCCGCGGATGAGCCGATTGCGATTGTGGGGATGGCGTGTCGTTTTCCGGGTGGGGTGTGTTCGCCGGAGGAGTTGTGGGAGCTGGTTGCGTCGGGTGGGGATGCGATTGGTGAATTTCCGGCCGGTCGGGGGTGGGATCTGGAGGGGTTGTTTGATTCGGACCCTGACCGGTCGGGGACGTCGTACGCGCGGTATGGCGGGTTTTTGTATGAGGCGGGGGAGTTCGATGCGGACTTCTTCGGGATCAGTCCGCGTGAGGCGTTGGCGATGGATCCGCAGCAGCGGTTGTTGCTGGAGACGTCGTGGGAGGCGTTCGAGCGGGCGGGTATCGATCCGCTGTCGATGCGTGGCTCCCGTACGGGTGTCTTCGCCGGGGTGATGTACCACGACTACGCCGCGCGTCTCCACCATGTCCCCGAGGGTTTCGAAGGCCTCATCGCCAACGGCAGCGCAGGCAGCGTCGCGACCGGCCGGGTGGCCTACAGCTTTGGCCTTGAGGGTCCGGCCGTGACCGTCGATACGGCGTGTTCGTCGTCGTTGGTGGCGTTGCATTGGGCGGCGCAGGCGTTGCGTGCGGGTGAGTGTTCGATGGCGCTTGCCGGGGGTGTGACGGTGATGTCGTCTCCGGGTACGTTTGTGGAGTTCTCACGTCAGCGGGGTCTGGCCGCGGACGGGCGGTGCAAGGCCTATTCGGCGGCTGCTGACGGTACCGGCTGGGCCGAGGGTGTGGGGATGCTGCTGGTGGAGCGGCTCTCCGACGCCCGTCGCAACGGTCACCGTGTCCTGGCCGTGGTGCGTGGCAGTGCGGTCAACCAGGACGGTGCGAGCAACGGTCTGACCGCGCCCAACGGGCCCTCCCAGCAGCGTGTCATCCGTCAGGCCCTGGCCAATGCGGGACTGACCCCGGCCGATGTCGACGCAGTGGAGGGCCACGGCACCGGGACCACTCTGGGGGACCCGATCGAGGCCCAGGCACTCCTGGCCGCCTACGGACAACACCGCCCCCACCACCGCCCCTTGTGGCTGGGATCCCTCAAATCCAACATCGGGCACGCACAGGCCGCCGCGGGCGTGGGCGGAGTCATCAAGATGGTGATGGCCCTGCGCAACGGGCTGCTGCCACAGACCCTCCACGTGGACGAGCCCACCCCCCAGGTCGACTGGTCCACAGGCGCAGTACAACTCCTGACACAACCGGTGCCCTGGCCCGCCGACCCGGCCGGCCGGCCACGCCACGCCGGCGTGTCATCATTCGGCGTCAGCGGCACCAACGCCCATGTGATTTTGGAGGAGGCGCCTGCGGCGGCGGGCGGTGCTGCCGGTGGTGGGGTGTCGGTGGGTGCTCCGAATCCAGCCCTTCCGGTGGCTGAGTCTGAGCCGGTGCCGGTGCCGGTGCCGGTGTCGGCGAGGTCTGAGGCCGGGTTGCGGGCGCAGGCACAGGCGTTGCGCCAGTACGTGGCAGCCCGCCCGGACATGTCACCTGCCGACATCGGTGCGGGTCTGGCCCGCGGCCGGGCCGTACTGGAACACCGCGCCGTCATCCTGGCCGCGGACCGCGAGGAACTGGCGCAGGCACTGACAGCCCTGGCAGCCGGCGAACCCCACCCCCACATCACCACAGGCCACACCCGGGGCAGTGACCGCGGCGGCGTCGTCTTCGTCTTCCCCGGACAGGGCGGCCAGTGGGCCGGGATGGGCCTGACCCTGCTCACCTCCTCACCCGTGTTCGCCGAACACATCGACGCATGCGAGAAAGCCCTCACCCCCTGGGTGCCCTGGTCCCTGACCGACATCCTGCACCGCGACCCCGACGACCCCGCATGGCAACAAGCCGACGTGGTCCAGCCCGTGCTCTTCAGCATCATGGTCTCCCTCGCCGCCCTGTGGCGCTCCTACGGCATCGAACCCGACGCGGTCCTCGGCCACTCCCAGGGAGAAATCGCCGCCGCCCACATCTGCGGCGCACTCAGCCTGAAAGACGCCGCCAAAACCGTTGCACTGCGCAGCCAGGCACTGGCCGCCGTACGAGGCCGGGGCGCCATGGTCTCACTGCCCCTGCCCGCCCAGGACGTGCAGCAGCTCATTTCCGAACGGTGGGAAGGGCAGTTGTGGGTGGCAGCCCTCAACGGCCCCCACTCCACCACCGTCTCCGGCGACACCACCGCAGTAGAAGAACTCCTCACCCACTGTGCCGACACCGGCCTACGGGCCAAACGCATCCCCGTCGACTACGCCTCCCACTGCCCCCACGTCCAACCCCTCCACGACGAACTCCTGCACCTGCTGGGAGACATCACCCCCCAGCCGTCCACCATGCCGTTCTTCTCCACCGTCGTAGGGCACCTGGTCTGGTACACCACAACCCTGGACGCCGCCTACTGGTACCGCAACCTCCACCAGCCCGTCCGCTTCAGCCACGCCATCCAGACCCTGACCGACGACGGACACCGCCCCTTCATCGAAATCAGTCCCCACCCCACCCTCGTCCCCGCCATCGAAGACACCACCGAAAACACCACCGAAAACATCACCGCGACCGGCAGCCTCCGCCGCGGCGACAACGACACCCACCGCTTCCTCACCGCCCTCGCCCACACCCACACCACCGGCATTCGGACACCCACCACCTGGCACCACCACTACACCCAAACCCACCCCCACCCCCACAACCACCACCTCGACCTGCCCACCTACCCCTTCCAACACCAGCACTACTGGCTCCAACCACCCACCACGACAACCGACCTCACCACCACCGGCCTCACCCCCACCCACCACCCCCTCCTCACCGCAACACTCACCCTCGCCAACAACAACACACAACTACTCACCGGCCGCCTCTCCCTACGCACCCACCCCTGGCTCACCGACCACACCGTCGTCGGTACCACTCTTGTGCCAGGAACCGCCCTCCTCGAACTCGCCCTCCAAGCAACCACGACCGACCACCTCGAAGAACTCGCCCTCCACACGCCTCTCGTCATCCCCCGTGAGGGTGCCGTCGACGTTCAGGTGCACATCAATCCACCGGACGACACCGACACTCGTTCACTGACGATCTACTCGCGAAGCGAGAACGCCCCCGCAGCGGCTCCCTGGCGTCATCACGCCACGGCCGTTCTGGGAACCAAGACCTCGCGCATTGAGACAGGCCGTAGCCACGATGATCTGTCGATGTGGCCGCCAGCGGGCGCAGTTCGCTGTGCTGATGAGGAATTGGCAGCCTTGTATGGCGACTACGAGGCAAATGGCTTTGTCTATGGCCCCGCATTCCGGGGGCTGACTGCTGCCTGGCGTCTGGGAGACGAGGTGTTTGCCGAGGTTCGCCTTCCAGAACAGGTGCACGGCGAGGCATCCGCGTACAACCTGCACCCGGCACTGCTGGATGCTGCCTTGCACGCAGCGGCCTTTGCGCCGTCGGGCAGTCTGCCGCAGGGATCCGTACCGTTCTCCTTCACCGGTGTGACGCTGCACGCCGCCAATGCGTCGTCGTTGCGCGTGCGACTCTCGCCGGCCGATCCGAACAGCGGCCACGCCGCAGTTTCCGTGCTGGTCACGGATGACACCGGTACGCCCGTGGCGTCCGTCGAGGCGTTGGCGGTGCGCCCGTTGGCGGCGGACGAATTGCGAGCTGCCGAGCGCGCCGTACAGCGCGCTGAGCTCTTCGACATGAAGTGGGTTGAGGTGCCCTCAGATGTACTGGTGTCGGGCGGGGCATCGGTGGTGGTGCTGGATGGTGCCGACGACCTCGTTGGTCTGGCGGCTGAGGAGGATGGTGTGCCGGGGGTGGTGGTGTTGCGGTGCCCGGATGCCGGTGCCGATGGCGGCGGTGGTGGCGGTGGTGTGGGTGAGGTTGTTGGTGGGGTGTTGGGTGTGGTGCAGGGGTGGCTGGGGCTGGAGCGGTTTGCGGGTTCGCGGCTGGTGGTGGTGACCCGGGGTGCGGTGGTGGCCGGCCCGGAGGACGGCCCGGTGGATGGCCCGGTGGATGTGGTGGGTGCGGCGGTGTGGGGGCTGGTGCGGTCGGCGCAGGCTGAGCATCCGGACCGGTTTGTCCTCCTCGACCTGGACACCGACCTCGACAGCGGCGCTGACCGCGATGCCGGCAACGAGGCCGGTATGGGGTCTGGTCTGGATGGTGGGCGTGTGGCTGCGGTGGTGGCGTGTGGTGAGCCGCAGTTGGCGGTGCGTGGTGAGCGGGTGCTGGCCGCACGCCTGACACGACTTGAGTCGCCGGTTGATGTATCGGGTCGGGAGGTGTTGCCGTGGTTGTCGGGTGGGTCGGTGTTGGTGACGGGTGGGACGGGTGTGCTGGGTGCGGCGGTGGCGCGGCATCTGGCTGGTGTGTGTGGGGTGCGGGATCTGTTGTTGGTGAGCCGGCGTGGTCCGGATGCTCCGGGTGCGGAGGGTTTGCGGGCGGAGCTGGCCGCGTTGGGGGCGGAGGTGCGGATTGTTGCGTGTGATGTGGGGGAGCGGCGGGAGGTGGTCCGGCTGCTGGAGGGTGTTCCTGCCGGGTGTCCGCTGACGGGTGTCGTGCATGCGGCTGGTGTGCTGGACGATGCGACGATCGCCTCTCTCACGCCCGAGCGGCTGGGCACGGTGTTCGCGGCCAAGGTGGATGCCGCTCTTTTGCTGGATGAGCTGACGCGGGGTATGGAGCTGTCGGCGTTCGTGCTGTTCTCCTCGGCCGCGGGGATCCTGGGGTCGGCCGGGCAGGGCAACTACGCCGCGGCCAATGCCGCTCTGGACGCGCTGGCGTACCGGCGGCGGGCGGCGGGTCTGCCGGGGGTGTCGCTGGCGTGGGGGCTGTGGGAAGAGGCCAGCGGGATGACCGGGCATCTGGCCGGCACCGACCACCGGCGCATCATCCGTTCCGGTCTGCATCCCATGTCGACCCCGGACGCACTGGCCCTCTTCGATGCGGCCCTGGCTCTGGACCGGCCGGTCCTGCTGCCCGCCGACCTGCGTCCCGCCCCGCCCCTGCCGCCCCTGCTGCAGGACCTCCTGCCCGCCACCCGCCGCCGCACCACCCGCACCACCACTACCGGTGGTGCGGACAACGGCGCCCAGCTGCACGGCCGGCTGGCCGGCCAGACACACGAACAACAGCACACCACCCTCCTCGCCCTGGTCCGCTCCCACATCGCCACCGTCCTGGGCCACACCACCCCCGACACCATCCCCCCCGACCGCGCGTTCCGCGACCTCGGCTTCGACTCCCTCACCGCCGTCGAACTACGCAACCGGCTCTCCCACACCACCGGACTCCGCCTCCCCACCACCCTCGCCTTCGACCACCCCAACCCCACCACCCTCACCCACCACCTCCACACACAACTCGTCAGCAAGGGACTCACCGCCGCGGCCGAGCCGGACGCCGCAACGACACCCCCGGGGCTGCCCTCGCTGCTCTCGGAGCTCGAGCGGCTGGAGGCGGTAGTGCTCTCCTCCACCACATCCTCCGCTGCCCCGCTGGACGACGGCGCGCGCACGCGGCTGGCCTCCCGACTGCATTCCCTCGCCCAGAAGTTGAACGGCGACGACACCGCCCCCGACCTCGCAGAGACATCGGACGAGGAGATGTTCGCTCTCATCGACAGGGAAGTCGGATTCGAATCTCAATGAAGCCCAGAAACCACTCCGAGCTCACTTCACTCCCTCCCACTCCCATGTCCACGCTCACCCCCGGGCCGACGCCAACCCCCACACCTCCCCCTTCACTCGTCACTGTCGTTCCCCTCCCAGCCACCCCCCTTCACCCCGCAAAGGAGCACTCGTGATGTCCCAGTCGACGAGCAGCATTCCCGAGGCGCCCGGCGCCTGGCCGGTCGTCGGCCATGTGCCGCCGTTGATGCGGCAGCCCCTGGAGTTCCTTCGCTCCGCAGCAGATCACGGAGACCTGCTCAAGCTCCGCCTCGGGCCGAAAACCGCCTACCTCGCCACGCACCCGGACCTGGTGCGGACCATGCTGGTCTCCTCCGGATCGGGCGATTTCACCCGGAGCAAGGGCGCACAGGGCGCGAGCCGCTTCATCGGCCCCATCCTCGTAGCCGTATCGGGGGAGACGCACCGGCGACAGCGGAGGCGGATGCAGCCAGGGTTCCACCGCCAGCGCCTCGAGAGCTATGTCGCCACCATGGCGGCCGCCGCGCAGGAGACCGCTGATTCCTGGAGCGCTGGGCAGGTGGTGGACGTTGAGCAGGCCGCCTGCGACCTGTCGCTTGCCATGATCACGAAGACGCTGTTCTTCTCCGACCTGGGCGCGAAGGCCGAGGCGGCGCTGCGGAAAACCGGACACGACATTCTGAAGGTGGCCCGGCTGAGTGCTCTCGCCCCCACCCTTTACGAGGTTCTTCCCACCGCGGGCAAGCGGTCCGTGGGCCGTACGAGCGCAACGATCCGGGAGGCGATCACGGCGTATCGCGCCGATGGCCGCGACCACGGTGACCTGCTCTCGACGATGCTGCGCGCGACGGACGCCGAAGGTGCCTCCATGACGGACCAGGAGGTCCATGACGAGGTCATGGGAATCGCGGTGGCCGGGATCGGCGGCCCAGCTGCCATTACGGCGTGGATTTTCCACGAGCTCGGACAGAACGCCGAGATCGAGAGTCGGCTGCACGCAGAGCTCGACACGGTCCTGGGCGGGCGGTTGCCCACGCACGAGGACCTCCCGCGGCTGCCGTACACACAGAACCTCGTGAAAGAGGCACTGCGCAAATACCCCGGCTGGGTGGGGTCCCGCCGGACGGTGCGGCCCGTACGACTCGGCGGTCACGACCTGCCCGCCGATGTGGAGGTCATGTACAGCGCGTACGCCATCCAGCGCGACCCACGTTGGTACCCCGAACCCGAACGTCTCGACCCCGGCCGCTGGGAAACCAAGGGATCGAGCCGCGGAGTTCCCAAGGGGGCGTGGGTGCCCTTCGCGCTCGGCACCTACAAATGCATCGGCGACAACTTCGCCCTTCTCGAGACGGCCGTTACGGTCGCGGTCGTCGCCTCCCACTGGCGACTACACGCCCTTCCGGGCGACGAGGTCCGGCCCAAGACGAAGGCCACTCACGTCTTCCCCAACCGACTCCGCATGATCGCTGAACCGAGGAGTGTGGTGCGTCTGGAGGAGCCCGCCGCCATGGGAGCGTGATCCCCGTCCACCCATGCACAAAGGGGAGGTGACCGGAACTCCGGTCGCCTCCCCTTCTCCGTCTCCTCCGACCTGCCCTGAACTCAGTAAGCGGCCGGCGCTTGGAAGGAGTCCGGCAGTTGGTCGGGCGGCTGTCCACCGACGAGGGACAGGAGGATATGGAAACAGGTGTAGAGGAACATCACGGCATTCACCCCACCGACCACGGCGAGGAAACGCGCCCAGTTCGCTGCCCGTTGCGGCAACCGCCAGGCTCCCCGTTCCACCCACGACTCATCGCGTTCGTCGCGGAAGAAGCGCAGCGAGCCCAGCATGCAGCAGACCAGGCCGGAACCGACCGCCTGATACACGGGGAACTGGTACCACTCGCCACTCCACAAGGTCACCTCGGGCAGCGCTCTGGCCCATACGCTGATCCCGGAGGCGGACGGCAGCGGCTCGGACAGACCGAGCACGATGCCGATGAAGAACACGGCCAGGACCAGCCGCCAGGTCCGCCATGCCGGCCGGCGGGCCTTGATCCACCCCAGTGCCTTGCTGCACAGCACGGTGACGATCAGAGCCGACATGCAGACGGAGGCCGACGCCAGCGGCATTTCCGCCTCCGCACCCGGGCCCGCCCCCTGCCAGCCGGGCACATACGGACCCCAGGAACCCACCGCGCCCCACACACTCGCGTTGGAGACGAGAACGGAATGGAACCAGTTCATGAGCGGGCTCTGCCAGCTCGCGAACAGCAGCCCGAGGAAGAGAAGGGCGTCGAACAGCAGCCGTCGTTCGACACGGCACCTCCGGAAGAGCCACGCCGCCGCGGCGGTGATGCAGACGACGGAAATCACGGGATAGACCACATCGGTAGTCCCCGTATCCTTGCTGCCGCCCTGACCCTGGCCCGCCGTCTCGATCAGCCGGTAGCCACCGTCGGCCGCCCAGCGGCTGAACACGTACGCCTGCAGGGCCAGAAACAGCAGGCCGACCCCGGCCCACACCACCACCGGCAACGACAGCAGTTCACGGGGCAGCGCTCCTGACCTGTTCAGGCCGGCCTCGGGTGAGAGCGTGGCATCGGACGGTCGGGTGTCTACTACACGTTCGTTGGGCAGGCCGAGCGGCTCGGATGGGTTCACGCTGTCTCACCTTCGTGTGTGTGGTGTGTCCGGTTTCGTGATGACGACGAGTCCTCTGCGTCGGCGGGCTCACGGGCGGGTGCGGTGCCATGCCCGTGCGCCAGATCCATCAGGTCGTCGATGTCCATCTCGTCGATCGAGACGGGAGCCGGTGTGTCCTGGCCGGAGGGCGGCGCGTCCTCCGGACCTGCGGCGGCGCCCGAGGCGCCGCGGCCCGTGTCCGCGAGCGTGAGCAGGGGCCCGAGGAGCCCCGCGTCCCGCAGCCTGCCGATCGGAATGGACGTCAGGAGGCTGCGTACGTCCTCCTCGCTGCCGCCGGAGAGCTGATCGCCGGCTTGCTCGCCCGTGGCCTCCTGGTCGGGAAGCAGACGCTCGCCCAAGTGCTCGGCCAGCGCTGCCGGGGTCGGGAAATCGAAGGCCAGCGTGGCCCGCAGCCGCAGGCCCGTCGCGGCCGTGAGACGGTTGCGCAGCTCGACCGCCGTGAGCGAGTCGAACCCCAGCTCGCGGAACGCCCGCGATGCGTCGATTCCGTCGGCACCGCTATGGCCGAGCACCGCCGCGACATGCGACCGCACCAGGCGCAGCAGCGCCTGCCTGCGCTCACCGGCACTCTGCCGGGCCAGACGCTCACGCCAGGCCGCCGCCTCGTCCGCCGCCGGGGCCCCATGGCCGGGGGCCGCGGCGGCCGAGCGGGACCGAGGCAGCTGAAGCAGACCTTGCAGCAGCGGCGGCACCGGTGCGGACGCGGCACCAGACCGTACGGCCGTGAGGTCGAGCCGAGCCGGCATCAGGAACGGCTCGCCGTCGGCCAAGGCCGCGTCGAACAGCGCCAGAGCCTCGGCAGTCGGCAGCGGCCGCATTCCCGCGCGGCTGATCCGCGCATGGTCGTCGACGTCGAGGTGGCCCGTCATCCCTGTGCCCTCTTCCCACAGGCCCCAGGCGAGAGAGACGGCGGGCAGCCCCTCGGCGCGGCGGCGATGAGCAAGGAAGTCGAGGACGGCGTTGGCGGCGGCGTAGTTGCCCTGCCCGGGCGAGCCGACCACCGCCGACGCGGAGGAGAACATGACGAAAGCCGACAGCTCTGCCCCGCGCGTCAGCTCGTCGAGAAGCAGCGCAGCGTCCGCCTTGGCCCGGAGGACGGCCCCGAGCCGCTCCGGCGACAGCGACGTGATCACGCCGTCGTCCAGGATGCCCGCACTGTGCACGACACCGGTCAGCGGCCGATCGTCGGGGATCCGTGTCAGCAGGTCGGCCAGCTGCTGCCGGTCCGCCGCGTCGCAGGCGACGACCTCCACCGTCGCGCCGAGCCCACCGAGCTCCGCCCGCAACTCCGGCGCACCCTCGGCGTCCGGTCCGCGCCGACCCGCCAGCAACAGATGCCGTACGCCGTGCGCCTCCACCAGATGCCGGGCCACGAGCCGGCCCAGGACACCGGTTCCGCCGGTGATCAGCACCGTTCCGCCCGGAAGGAAGGGACCCGCTGCCGGTACGGCTGCGTGACCCGCTGACGGTACGGCCACGGCGGGTACGGCGGGTACGGCGTCGGCGACACGTGGCGCGCGCACCAGCCGTGGCGTGAACAGCCCTCCGGGGCGGACGGCAAGCTGCCGCTCCCCGCAGTTCAGCGCCGTCGCCAGCTGACCGGGCTCCGCCTCTGTGCCCCGCTCGAAGTCCAGCAGCGTGATGCGGTCCGGGTGCTCGGACTGCGCCGAACGCACCAGCCCCCACACGGCGGCCCCGGGCAGGTCCGTCGCATCGTCGCCGGAGGCGCGGGCGACCGCGCCGCACGTCAGGACGAGCAGCCGGCTGTCTGCGAGGCGCTCGTCGCCCAGCCAGGCCTGGAGCCTGGCCAACATCTGCGCGGCAGCCGCGTGCACGGCAGCCGTGTGCACGACGCCCACGTGCACGACGTCCGGCCGGGCCTCGCAGGCCTCGGTCCCGCGCTCCCCGGGGGCTTCGGCGGAATACTCCCGGGCTTCGGTGTGGGCGACACCACCTACGACCAGCACACCGGGCGGCGGAGCACCGCGGTCCAGAGCCAGAAGCAGGTCCGCCGGCTCGTCATACGCGGTCACGTGCTCGTGCTCCGTCAGGCCGGGCAGGTGGGGAAGGCCCGCGCCGATGACCGCCCAGGGCCGGTCCGCGGTGGGCGAAGGGGCGTTGGCGGGCACTGGTACGGAAACCCAGTCCAGTCGGAAGAGCGACTCGTGCTCGGGCGTACGATCCGCGGCCGCGCGCAGCTCCTCGGTGGACACCGGCCGCAGCGCGAGCGACTCGATCGTCACCACCGGCCGACCGTCCTCGTCGGCCGCGGTGAGGGCCACGGCATTACCGTGCTGCGGACTGCGCGACAGCCGTACGCGCAACACGGAACTGCCCGCCGTGTGCAGGGACACGCCGCTCCAGCTGAACGGCAGTCGCGCCTGGTGGGCTGCGCGGTCAGGCATGCTCTCCTGGGCGACGTTCTCCGTCGAGCCGTCCCCGTTCTGGGGGGTGAGCGCCGTGGCGTGCAGGGCCGCGTCGAGCAAGGCCGGGTGAACACCGAAGGCCGCCGCCGGAGCATCGCGCAGAGCCTCTTCCGGCAGACGCACCTCGGCCAGGACATCGTCGCCGAACCTCCAGGCGGCGTGCAGCCCCTGGAAGACCGGCCCGTAGGCGATGTCCGAGTCCGCCGCCATACGACCGTAGACGTCGCCCAGTTCGATGGGCTGCGCGCCGGGCGGGGGCCAGCTCCCGCCAAGGCACGCGTCCGTGTGCGTGTCGGCACGGTGATCGGTGTCGGCGTGGTGTGTGAGGAGGCCCGTGGCGTGACGGGTCCACTCCCGGTCCGCCGACGACGCGGTGCCGGAGTACGAGTGGATCGCGAGGGCGCGATGGCCACTCTCATCGGCTGCCCGAACGGTGACCTGCAACGTCACGTCCTCGGTGTGCGGGATCACCAACGGTGCGTGCAGGGTCAGTTCCTCCACCCGAGGGCAGTCCACCCGTTCGCCGGCTTGGAGGGCGAGTTCGAGGAGCGCGGTGCCCGGCAGGAGGACCATGCCGGCGACGGTGTGGTCGGTGAGCCAGGGGTGGGTGCGTAGGGAGAGGCGGCCGGTGAGTAGTTGTGTGTTGTTGTCGGCGAGGGTGAGTGTGGCGGTGAGGAGGGGGTGGTGGGTGGGGGTGAGGCCGGTGGTGGTGAGGTCGGTTGTTGTGGTGGGTGGTTGGAGCCAGTAGTGCTGGTGTTGGAAGGGGTAGGTGGGCAGGTCGAGGTGGGTGTGGGGGTTGGGGTGGGGGTGGGTTTGGGTGTAGTGGTGGTGCCAGGTGGTGGGTGTGCCGATGCCGGTGGTGTGGGTGTGGGCGAGGGCGGTGAGGAAGCGGTGGGTGTCGTTGTCGCCGCGGCGGAGGCTGCCGGTCGCGGTGATGTTTTCGGTGGTGTTTTCGGTGGTGTCTTCGATGGCGGGGACGAGGGTGGGGTGGGGGCTGATTTCGATGAAGGCGCGGTGTCCGTCGTCGGTCAGGGTCTGGATGGCGTGGCTGAAGCGGACGGGCTGGTGGAGGTTGCGGTACCAGTAGGCGGCGTCCAGGGTTGTGGTGTCCAGCCAGGTGCCTTCCACGGTGGAGAAGAACGGCACGGTGGACGGCTGGGGGGTGATGTCTCCCAGCAGGTGCAGGAGTTCGTCGTGGAGGGGTTGGACGTGGGGGCAGTGGGAGGCGTAGTCGACGGGGATGCGTTTGGCCCGTAGGCCGGTGTCGGTGCAGTGCGCCAGCACCTCATCCACCGCCTTGGTGTCGCCGGAGACGGTGGTGGAGTGGGGGCCGTTGAGGGCTGCCACCCACAACTGCCCTTCCCACCGTTCGGAAATGAGCTGCTGCACGTCCTGGGCGGGCAGGGGCAGTGAGGCCATGGCGCCCCGGCCTCGTACGGCGGCCAGTGCGCGGCTGCGCAGTGCAACGGTTTTGGCGGCGTCTTTCAGGCTGAGTGCGCCGCAGATGTGGGCGGCGGCGATTTCTCCCTGGGAGTGGCCGAGGACCGCGTCGGGTTCGATGCCGTAGGAGCGCCACAGGGCGGCGAGGGAGACCATGATGCTGAAGAGCACGGGCTGGACCACGTCGGCTTGTTGCCATGCGGGGTCGTCGGGGTCGCGGTGCAGGATGTCGGTCAGGGACCAGGGCACCCAGGGGGTGAGGGCTTTCTCGCATGCGTCGATGTGTTCGGCGAACACGGGTGAGGAGGTGAGCAGGGTCAGGCCCATCCCGGCCCACTGGCCGCCCTGTCCGGGGAAGACGAAGACGACGCCGCCGCGGTCACCGCCCCGGGTGTGGCCTGTGGTGATGTGGGGGTGGGGTTCGCCGGCTGCCAGGGCTGTCAGTGCCTGCGCCAGTTCCTCGCGGTCCGCGGCCAGGATGACGGCGCGGTGTTCCAGTACGGCCCGGCCGCGGGCCAGACCCGCACCAATGTCGGCAGGTGACATGTCCGGGCGGGCTGCCACGTACTGGCGCAACGCCTGTGCCTGCGCCCGCAACCCGGCCTCAGACCTCGCCGACACCGGCACGGGAAGAGGGAGGGGATGGGGCAGGGCTGGTGCGTTGGCAGGCGGTTCGTCGTCGGTATCGCTGTCCTGGGGAGTGGGTGCTTCTTCGAGGATGATGTGGGCGTTGGTGCCGCTGACGCCGAATGATGACACGCCGGCGTGGCGTGGCCGGCCGGCCGGGTCGGCGGGCCAGGGCACCGGTTGTGTCAGGAGTTGTACTGCGCCTGTGGACCAGTCGACCTGGGGGGTGGGCTCGTCCACGTGGAGGGTCTGTGGCAGCAGCCCGTTGCGCAGGGCCATCACCATCTTGATGACTCCGCCCACGCCCGCGGCGGCCTGTGCGTGCCCGATGTTGGATTTGAGGGATCCCAGCCACAAGGGGCGGTGGTGGGGGCGGTGTTGTCCGTAGGCGGCCAGGAGTGCCTGGGCCTCGATCGGGTCCCCCAGAGTGGTCCCGGTGCCGTGGCCCTCCACTGCGTCGACATCGGCCGGGGTCAGTCCCGCATTGGCCAGGGCCTGACGGATGACACGCTGCTGGGAGGGCCCGTTGGGCGCGGTCAGACCGTTGCTCGCACCGTCCTGGTTGACCGCACTGCCACGCACCACGGCCAGGACACGGTGACCGTTGCGACGGGCGTCGGAGAGCCGCTCCACCAGCAGCATCCCCACACCCTCGGCCCAGCCGGTACCGTCAGCAGCCGCCGAATAGGCCTTGCACCGCCCGTCCGCGGCCAGACCCCGCTGACGTGAGAACTCCACAAACGTACCCGGAGACGACATCACCGTCACACCCCCGGCAAGCGCCATCGAACACTCACCCGCACGCAACGCCTGCGCCGCCCAATGCAACGCCACCAACGACGACGAACACGCCGTATCCACCGACACCGCGGGGCCTTCGAGCCCGAGCGTGTAGGCCACCCGGCCGGACGCCACACTTCCCGAACTGCCGGTCAGGGCGTAGCCCTCGATGGTCTCCACATCACGGCTTTGGCGGATATGCGCGGCGTGGTCTTGAGCGTTGATTCCGGCGAAGACTCCGGTGGGGGTGCCGTGGAGGGTGTGGGGGTTGATGCCGGCGTGTTCGATGGTTTCCCAGGCGGTTTCGAGGAGGAGTCGTTGCTGGGGGTCCATGGCGAGGGCTTCGCGGGGGCTGATGCCGAAGAATTCGGCGTCGAAGTGGCCTGCGCCGTAGAGGAATCCGCCGTTTCGGGTGTAGCAGGTGCCGGGGTGGTCGGGGTCGGGGTCGTAGAGCGTGTCCAGGTCCCAGCCGCGGTCGGTCGGGAAGACGCCGATAGCGTCCTTACCCGAAGCGAGCAATTCCCACAGGTCGTCGGCAGAACGTACGCCGCCGGGGAAGCGACATGCCATACCGATGATGGCGATCGGTTCGTCCTCGACGGTACGCCGATGGGCCACTTGCGGGAGAGCATTCGACAGTGCCGCGTCCTCTTCGTCGTCTAGGTCGACGAGTTGTGTGCGCAGATGGGCAGCACATTCCTGCGGGGTGGGATAGTCGAAGACCAGGGACGGGGGGAGTGGCAGTCCGGTTTCCTTGGCGAGTTCCTTGCTGAACTGAGCCGACGTCAGCGAGTCGAAGCCGAGGTCGCGGAAGGCTCGTTGGTCCTCGATGCCTTCCGGATTACGAAGGCCGAGAACGGTGCAGATGCCTGTCCGAATCAGGCCGAGCAGCACCTGGTTCTGCTTTGAGGACGTCAGTCGGGCCAATCGCTCACGGAGAGACGTCGCAATCGGCTGAGCTGTGGTCGTCTTTGCCGTCGACGCAGCTGCTTCCAGCTCCTGAGCCGCTTGCCGAACCTCCGGAATGTCCTCGATGAGCGGGCTGTGGCGTCGAGCGGTGAAGGCGGGGACGAAGCGCTCCCAGTCGATGTCCGCGATGATCAGGTTGGAATTCGGCCGCTGCGCCCGCGCACGATGGAATGCCGCGAGCGCCATGCGTGGCTCCATCGGCAGAATGCCGCGCTTTTCCAGGTAACCATGAGCCGCATCACCGGCCGACATGCCCTTTCCGGCCCAGGGGCCCCAGGCGATCGATGCCCCGGGAAGTCCATGTGTCTGACGATGCGTCGCGAGCGCGTCCAGGTATGCGTTGGCCGCCGAGTATGCGCACTGATTCCCGCTGCCCCAAGCGCCGGCGCCCGACGAGAAGAGAATGAAGTGTTCAAGCGTTTCATGGTCCAGCAGCAACTCATGCAGAATCGCCGCGCCCGTTGCCTTCGCTGCCGTAACGGAAGAGAAGGATTCGGCATCGGTTTCCGACACGGGGGCGAAGAGATTGACGCCTGCGGTGTGGATGACGGTGGTGAGGGGGTGTTGTGGGGGGATGGTGTTGAGGAGTTGTTGGAGTTGGTCTGGGTTGCTGGTGTCGCAGGTGGTGATGGTGAGGTGGATGCCTTTTTGTTGGAGTTGGGTGGTGAGGTGTTGTGCGTGGGGGGTGTGGGGGCCGGTTCGGCTGGTGAGGAGGAGGTGTTGGGTGGGTTGGTGGGTGGTGAGGTGGTGGGTGAGGTGGGTGGCGAGGGCGCCGGTTCCGCCGGTGATGAGGGTGGTTCCGTGGGGGGTGGGGGTGGGTGGTTGGTGTGTGGGGGTGAGGGTGGTGGGGGTGAGGCGGCGGGTGTGGGTGCCGGTGGTGCGGATGGCGAGTTGGGTTTGGTGGTGGGGTTGGGTGAGGGTTTGGGTGAGGTGGTGGAGGGTGTGGGGGGTGGGGGTGGTGGGGAGGTCGATGATTCCGGCGGTGTGGGTGGGGTGTTCGAGGAGGGTGGTGCGGGCGAGTCCCCAGGTTTGGGCTTGGGTGGGGTGTGTGAGGGGGTCGTTGGGGTGGGTGGTGGTGGCGTTGGTGGTGGCGTACCAGAGGGGGGTTGGTGGGTGGGTTTGGGTGTGGGTTTGGGGGAGGGTGAGGTTGAGGAGGGTGCCGGTGGGTGTGTGGGGGTGGTGGGGGTGGGGTGTTTCGTCGAGGGCGAGGAGGGAGAGCAGGCCGGTGATGGGTCCGGTGGTGTGGTTTTGGGCTTGTTGTCGGGTGTGGTGGAGGGTGTGGTGGAGGTGTTGGGGGTTGGTGTGGGTGTGGTTGACAGTGAGGGGGATGGGGGTGATGCCGTGGTGGTGGAGGTTGGTGAGGATGTTGGTGATGTGGGGGTGGTGGGTCTGGGTTTCGGGGATGGCGATGAGCCAGGTTTGGTGGGGTTGGTGGGTGGTGGGGAGGGTGAGGGGTTTCCAGGTTTCCTGGTAGGTCCAGGTGTTGATGCGGGCTTGGTCGTGTTGGTGGCGGTGCCAGGCGGAGAGTGCGGGCACCACCGTGTCCAGAGCAGAGGCGTCGATGTCGAGGGTTTCGGCGAGGCTCTGGAGGTCTTCCTCGTTCACCGCGTCCCAGAACTCCGACTCGGCGGTGTCTGGAGCCGAGCGGCGAGAACGCCTTTGACCGGGGCTGGTTTGGGCGCTGGGTAGTTCGAGCCAGTAGTGGTGGTGTTGGAAGGGGTAGGTGGGGAGGTCGAGGTGGGTGTGGGTGTGGGGTTGGTTGTGGTGGTGGGTGTAGTGGTGGGGGTGCCAGGTGGTGGTGGTTTTGGCGAGGTTGGTGAGGAGGTGGGTTTGGGGGTGGTGGTGGGGGTGGGTGAGGGTGAGGGTGGTGGTGGGGGTGTTGGGGAGGTTGTGGTGGGTGAGGGTGGTGAGGGTGTTGTCGGGTCCGAGTTCGATGTAGGTGGTGACGCCGTGTTGGTGGAGGGTTTGGGTGGTGGTGGCGTAGTCGACGGTGTTGCGGGCTTGTTGGGTCCAGTAGTGGGGGGTGAGGAGTTGGTCGGGTGGGGTGTTGGCGGTGATGAGGGGGGTGTGGGGTGGGTGGTAGGTGAGGGTTTGGGTGTGCTGGTGGAGTTGGTTGAGGATGGGGTTGGTGTGGGGGGAGTGGAAGGCGTGGTTGGTGGGGAGGGTTTTGGTTTTGATGCCTTGTTGTTGGCAGAGGGTGGTGATGTGTTGGACGGTGTGGGGGGTGCCGCTGATGACGAGGGAGGTGGGGGTGTTGATGGCGGCGATGGCGAGGTCGTTTTCGTGGGCGGTGAGGTGGTGGGTGATGTGGTGTGGGGTGGTGTGGAGGGTGGTCATGGTGCCGGGGGGCATGGTTTGCATGAGGGTGGCGCGTTGGGTGATGAGGGTGGTGGCGTCGGTGAGGGTGAGGATGCCGGCGAGGTGGGCGGCGGTGATTTCGCCGAGGGAGTGTCCGGCGTAGTAGTGGGGGGTGATGTGGTAGCCGTCGGTGAGGAGGCGGTGGAGGGCGACCTGGAAGGCGAAGAGGGCGGGCTGGGCGTACGGGGTCTGCTGGAGCAGTGCGGCCGCGTCCTCGTTGTCGTTGTCGTTGTCGTTTTGGGTGAGGAGGGGGAGGAGGGGGTGGTCGAGGTGGGGGTCGAGGTGGGTGCAGATGTCGTTGAGTGCGGCGGCGAAGACGGGGTGGGTGTGGTAGAGGCCGTGGGCCATGCCGGGGCGTTGGGTGCCCTGTCCGGAGCAGATGAATGCGGTCTTTCCTGCGGCCTCCCCGGTCCCGGTCCCGCCTGGGGCGCTGCTGTGGATGACGGCGGGGTGGGGTTCGCCTGCGGCGAGTGCCTGGAGTGCTTGCAGGAAGGTGTCGCGGTCGGCGGCGATGAGGGTGGCGCGGTGGTCGAACACGGCGCGGGCGTGGGCGAGGGTGTATCCGACGTCGGCGAGGTCGAGGCCGGGGTGGTCGGTGAGGTGGGCGTGCAGGGCCTGGGCCTGGGCGCGCAGGGCCGGCTGCGACTTGGCCGACACCAGCCACGGCCACACCCCAGGACTGCCGGCAGCAGCCTCCTCGCCACTACCGGCATCCTCGTCGGCGGGTGGTCCCCCCGGAACGTCGTCGGCGGGTGCTTCTTCGAGGATGACGTGGGCGTTGGTGCCGCTGACGCCGAATGATGACACTCCTGCCCGCCGCGGCCGCCCCTCCCCGCCGGGCCAGGGCACCGTCTCCGTCAGCAGCTGCACCGCACCCGCGGACCAGTCCACATGCGGCGACGGCTCATCCGCGTGGAGAGTCGGTGGGAGTGTCCGGTGGCGGAGGGCCATCACCATCTTGATCACTCCGGCCACGCCCGCCGCGGCCTGTGTGTGTCCGACGTTGGACTTGACGGAGCCCAGCCACAACGGCCCGTTGCCGGGACGGTCCTGTCCGTAGGTCGCGAGGATGGCCTGGGCCTCGATCGGGTCGCCCAAAGTGGTGCCGGTGCCGTGGGCCTCCACCGCATCGACGTCGGCGGGGGTCAGGTCCGCGTTGGCGAGGGCCTGGCGGATGACGCGCTGCTGGGAGGGCCCGTTGGGCGCGGTCAGACCGTTGCTCGCACCGTCCTGGTTGACCGCACTGCCACGCACCACGGCCAGGACACGGTGACCGTTGCGGCGGGCGTCGGAGAGCCGCTCCACCAGCAGCATCCCCACACCCTCACCCCAGCCGGTACCGTCAGCCGCCGCCGAGAACGCCTTGCAACGCCCGTCGGGGGCGAGTCCGCGTTGGCGGGCGAATTCGGTGAAGGTGATCGGGGTGGTCATGACCGTGGCCCCGCCGGCCAAGGCCATGGTGCATTCACCGGACCTGAGGGACTGGCAGGCGAGGTGCAGGGCGACGAGCGAGGAGGAACACGCTGTGTCGAGGGTGACCGCAGGCCCTTCCAACCCGAGGATGTAGGAGATTCGGCCGGAGGCGATGCTGGTGGCTGCCCCGGTCAGGACGAATCCCTCGGTACCGCTCGGGGCCTGACGGATGTGTGCCGCGTGGTCCTGTCCGTTGGTGCCGGTGAAGACTCCGGTGGGGGTGCCGTGGAGGGTGTGGGGGTTGATGCCGGCGTGTTCGATGGTTTCCCAGGCGGTTTCGAGGAGGAGTCGTTGCTGGGGGTCCATGGCGAGGGCTTCGCGGGGGCTGATGCCGAAGAATTCGGCGTCGAAGTGGCCTGCGTCGTAGAGGAATCCGCCGTTTCGGGTGTAGCAGGTGCCGGGGTGGTCGGGGTCGGGGTCGTAGAGCGTGTCCAGGTCCCAGCCGCGGTCGGTGGGGAATCCGCCGATCGCGTCCTGCTCGGAGGAGATCAGATCCCAGAAGTCGTCCGCCGAGGTCACTCCGCCGGGGAAGCGACAGGCCATGCCAACGATGGCGATCGGCTCATCGAGCTCTGCCCGGGGTCGCGGAAGCGGAGTTGAGTTGTCGGGCTGGAACTCCGCGATCTCGGAGAGCAGAAATTGGGCGAGCTTGGTGGGGCTGGGGTAATCGAAGACGAGAGTCGTCGGCAGAGCCAGCTCCGTCTGTGCTGCGAGGTGGTTGCGAAGCTCCACCGCCGCAAGCGAGTCGAACCCTAGATCCCTGAACAGCCGACCGGGCGGGATGGCCTCGGAGTCGTCGCGCCCGAGCACTGCCGCGGAGTGGATGCGGACGAGGCTGAGCAGCTCTTCTTCCTGCTCGGAACGTGACCGACCCATGAGGAGTTGCCGGAGGTTTGTGCTCTCCGTCTGCTCAACGGTACTGCGCGCCTCCTCAGTTCCCTGTGCCTGGGGAAGGTCCTCGAGCAAGACCGACGACTTGCTGGAGAGAACCGGTCCCAATTTCTTCCAGTCGATATCGGCGACGAGGAGACTCGGGCGCCCGCTCGCGATCGCGCCGTCAACAGCTGTGACCGCCAACTCGGGCGGCATGGCGAACATCCCGCGGCGGCGGAGATGTTCGCTGACTTGACCAGTCGCCAGTCCGTTTCCTTGCCAGGTGCCCCAGGCGATGCTGGTGGCGGGGAGGTGGTGGGTGTGGCGGTGGTGGGCGAGGGCGTCGAGGTAGGCGTTGGCTGCGGCGTAGTTGGCTTGGCCGGGTGCGCCGAAGGTGGCGGCGGCGGAGGAGTAGAGGACGAAGGCGTTGAGGGGGGTGTGTTGGGTGAGTTGGTGGAGGAGGTGGGCGCTGTGGGCTTTGGCGCGGAGGACGTTGTTGAGTTGGGTGGGGGTGAGGTTGGTGAGGGTGGCGTCGTCGAGGATGCCTGCGGTGTGGATGACGGTGGTGAGGGGGTGTTGTGGGGGGATGGTGTTGAGGAGTTGTTGGAGTTGGTCTGGGTTGCTGGTGTCGCAGGTGGTGATGGTGAGGTGGATGCCTTTTTGTTGGAGTTGGGTGGTGAGGTGTTGTGCGTGGGGGGTGTGGGGGCCGGTTCGGCTGGTGAGGAGGAGGTGTTGGGTGGGTTGGTGGGTGGTGAGGTGGTGGGTGAGGTGGGTGGCGAGGGCGCCGGTTCCGCCGGTGATGAGGGTGGTTCCGTGGGGGGTGGGGGTGGGTGGTTGGTGTGTGGGGGTGAGGGTGGTGGGGGTGAGGCGGCGGGTGTGGGTGCCGGTGGTGCGGATGGCGAGTTGGGTTTGGTGGTGGGGTTGGGTGAGGGTTTGGGTGAGGTGGTGGAGGGTGTGGGGGGTGGGGGTGGTGGGGAGGTCGATGATTCCGGCGGTGTGGGTGGGGTGTTCGAGGAGGGTGGTGCGGGCGAGTCCCCAGGTTTGGGCTTGGGTGGGGTGTGTGAGGGGGTCGTTGGGGTGGGTGGTGGTGGCGTTGGTGGTGGCGTACCAGAGGGGGGTTGGTGGGTGGGTTTGGGTGTGGGTTTGGGTGAGGGTGAGGTTGAGGAGGGTGCCGGTGGGTGTGTGGGGGTGGTGGGGGTGGGGTGTTTCGTCGAGGGCGAGGAGGGAGAGCAGGCCGGTGATGGGTCCGGTGGTGTGGTTTTGGGCTTGTTGTCGGGTGTGGTGGAGGTGTTGGGGGTTGGTGTGGGTGTGGTTGAGGGTGAGGGGGATGGGGGTGATGCCGTGGTGGTGGAGGTTGGTGAGGATGTTGGTGATGTGGGGGTGGTGGGTCTGGGTTTCGGGGATGGCGATGAGCCAGGTTTGGTGGGGTTGGTGGGTGGTGGGGAGGGTGAGGGGTTTCCAGGTTTCCTGGTAGGTCCAGGTGTTGATGCGGGCTTGGTCGTGTTGGTGGCGGTGCCAGGCGGAGAGTGCGGGCACCACCGTGTCCAGGCCGGCGGAGGGGGGCACGGCGAGCGTGGTCGCGACCGTTTCCAGGTCCTGGCGGGCCACCGCGTCCCAGAACCGCGACTCCACCTCTGCCGTCCCGCCCGCAGTCCCTGCCCGCCCGGAACCGGAACCCGAACCGGATCCGGCACCCGGCTGTGTGCTTTCGAGCCAGTAGTGCTGGTGTTGGAAGGGGTAGGTGGGGAGGTCGAGGTGGGTGTGGGTGTGGGGTTGGTTGTGGTGGTGGGTGTAGTGGTGGGGGTGCCAGGTGGTGGTGGTTTTGGCGAGGTTGGTGAGGAGGTGGGTTTGGGGGTGGTGGTGGGGGTGGGTGAGGGTGAGGGTGGTGGTGGGGGTGTTGGGGAGGTTGTGGTGGGTGAGGGTGGTGAGGGTGTTGTCGGGTCCGAGTTCGATGTAGGTGGTGACGCCGTGTTGGTGGAGGGTTTGGGTGGTGGTGGCGTAGTCGACGGTGTTGCGGGCTTGTTGGGTCCAGTAGTGGGGGGTGAGGAGTTGGTCGGGTGGGGTGTTGGCGGTGATGAGGGGGGTGTGGGGTGGGTGGTAGGTGAGGGTTTGGGTGTGCTGGTGGAGTTGGTTGAGGATGGGGTTGGTGTGGGGGGAGTGGAAGGCGTTTTTGGTGGGGAGGGTTTTGGTTTTGATGCCTTGTTGTTGGCAGAGGGTGGTGATGTGTTGGACGGTGTGGGGGGTGCCGCTGATGACGAGGGAGGTGGGGGTGTTGATGGCGGCGATGGCGAGGTCGTTTTCGTGGGCGGTGAGGTGGTGGGTGATGTGGTGGGGGGTGGTGTGGAGGGTGGTCATGGTGCCGGGGGGCATGGTTTGCATGAGGGTGGCGCGTTGGGTGATGAGGGTGGTGGCGTCGGTGAGGGTGAGGATGCCGGCGAGGTGGGCGGCGGTGATTTCGCCGAGGGAGTGTCCGGCGTAGTAGTGGGGGGTGATGTGGTAGCCGTCGGTGAGGAGGCGGTGGAGGGCGACCTGGAAGGCGAAGAGGGCGGGCTGGGCGTACGGGGTCTGCTGGAGCAGTGCGGCCGCTTCTTCGAGGGTGGTGGTGTCCTGGGTGTTGGGGTCCTGGGTGAGGAGGGGGAGGAGGGGGTGGTCGAGGTGGGGGTCGAGGTGGGTGCAGATGTCGTTGAGTGCGGCGGCGAAGACGGGGTGGGTGTGGTAGAGGCCGTGGGCCATGCCGGGGCGTTGGGTGCCCTGTCCGGAGCAGATGAATGCGGTCTTTCCTGCGGCCTCCCCGGTCCCGGTCCCGCCTGGGGCGCTGCTGTGGATGACGGCGGGGTGGGGTTCGCCTGCGGCGAGTGCCTGGAGTGCTTGCAGGAAGGTGTCGCGGTCGGCGGCGATGAGGGTGGCGCGGTGGTCGAACACGGCGCGGGCGTGGGCGAGGGTGTACCCGACGTCGGCGAGGTCGAGGCCGGGGTGGTCGGTGAGGTGGGCGTGCAGGGCCTGGGCCTGGGCGCGCAGGGCCGGCTGCGACTTGGCCGACACCAGCCACGGCCACACCCCTGGACTGCCGGCAGCAGGACCAGTCGCTTCCCCGCCGGTACCGGCGTCGTCGCCGGCCGCTTCCCCCGGAACATCGTCGGCGGCTGCTTCTCCCGGGGCGTCGTCGGCGGGTGTGTCTGACGGGATGTTGTGGGCGGGTGCTTCTTCGAGGATGACGTGGGCGTTGGTGCCGCTGACGCCGAACGATGACACTCCTGCCCGCCGCAGCCGCCCCTCCCCGCCGGGCCAGGGCACCGTCTCCGTCAGCAGCTGCACCGCCCCCGCGGACCAGTCCACATGCGGCGACGGCTCATCCACATGCAACGTCCGCGGCAGCAGACCATTCCGCAGCGCCATCACCATCTTGATGACCCCGCCCACACCTGCGGCAGCCTGCGCGTGGCCGATGTTCGACTTCATCGAGCCCAGCCACAGCGGTTCGTTGCCGGGGCGGTCCTGTCCGTAGGTGGCGAGGAGGGCCTGGGCCTCGATCGGGTCGCCCAAAGTGGTGCCGGTGCCGTGGGCCTCCACCGCATCGACGTCGGCGGGGGTCAGGTCCGCGTTGGCCAGGGCCAGGCGGATGACACGCTCCTGGGACGGCCCGTTGGGCGCCGTCAGCCCGTTGCTCGCACCGTCCTGATTGACCGCACTGCCACGCACCACCGCGAGGATTCGGTGACCGAGCCGCCGCGCGTCCGACAGCCGCTCCACCAGCAGCATTCCGACACCCTCACCCCAGCCGGTGCCGTCAGCCGCTGCCGAGAACGCCTTGCACCGCCCGTCCACGGCCAGGCCCCGCTGCCGCGAAAACTCCACGAACCCGGCCGGGGTTGACATCACCGTGACGCCACCCGCGAGGGCCATGGAACACTCGCCGGACCGCAGCGCCTGACAGGCCAGGTGCAGAGCGACCAGGGACGAAGAGCAGGCAGTGTCGACTGTGAGGGCCGGACCTTCCAGGCCGAGAGCGTAGGCGACACGACCCGAGGCGATACTGCCTGCGCTTCCGTGCCCGAGATACCCCTCGAACCCTGCCGGAGCTGTGGGAAAGCGCGCGGCGTAGTCGTGGTAGGTCAGCCCGGCGAAGACGCCGGTTGGTGTGCCACGGAGGCTGTCGGGGTTGATGCAGGCGTGTTCGATGCTCTCCCACGCTGTTTCCAGCAGCAGCCGCTGCTGCGGGTCCATCGCCAGTGCCTCACGCGGACTGATACCGAAGAAGTCGGGATCGAAATTGCCTGCGTCGTAAAGGAATCCGCCGCTCCGGGTGTAGCTGGTTCCGTGGTGGTCCGGGTCCGGGTTGTACAGCGTGTCGAGGTCCCACCCACGGTTCGTCGGGAATCCGCCGATCGCGTCATGGCCACCACTGACCACCTGCCAGAGATCATCGACCGTCCGTACATCACCGGGGTACCGACAGGCCATGCCGACGATGGCGATCGGCTCGTCGGCGGGGACCGCAGTTAGCGGCAGACGAGTGGTCGTGCCTGTGTCCGCTCCGACGATCGCCGCCCGGAGGAACTGGCAAAGCGCCATCGGAGTGGGGTAATCGAAGATCAGCGTGGCCGGAAGCGGCAGGTCAACGTCAGCAAGCAGTCGATTACGAAGCTGAATTGCGGCGAGAGAATCAAAACCCAGCTCTTTGAAGGCCTTGTTCGGAACGATCACTTCGGGAGTGGCATGGCCCAGCACAGCGGCCGCATGGGTGCGCACCAGGCGCAACAGCTCTTCGTCTCGCTCCTGCGGAGACTTGCCCACGAGGACATCACGCAGCGGGGTTGATGGGGTCGTGGCTTGCTCACGGCCTTCGCTCGGTGACGGGTCGCTCGGCTTGCCGGGTGGTTGGAGCCAGTAGTGGTGGTGTTGGAAGGGGTAGGTGGGGAGGTCGAGGTGGGTGTGGGTGTGGGGTTGGTTGTGGTGGTGGGTGTAGTGGTGGGGGTGCCAGGTGGTGGTGGTTTTGGCGAGGTTGGTGAGGAGGTGGGTTTGGGGGTGGTGGTGGGGGTGGGTGAGGGTGAGGGTGGTGGTGGGGGTGTTGGGGAGGTTGTCGTGGGTGAGGGTGGTGAGGGTGTTGTCGGGTCCGAGTTCGATGTAGGTGGTGACGCCGTGTTGGTGGAGGGTTTGGGTGGTGGTGGCGTAGTCGACGGTGTTGCGGGCTTGTTGGGTCCAGTAGTGGGGGGTGAGGAGTTGGTCGGGTGGGGTGTTGGCGGTGATGAGGGGGGTGTGGGGTGGGTGGTAGGTGAGGGTTTGGGTGTGCTGGTGGAGTTGGTTGAGGATGGGGTTGGTGTGGGGGGAGTGGAAGGCGTGGTTGGTGGGGAGGGTTTTGGTTTTGATGCCTTGTTGTTGGCAGAGGGTGGTGATGTGTTGGACGGTGTGGGGGGTGCCGCTGATGACGAGGGAGGTGGGGGTGTTGATGGCGGCGATGGCGAGGTCGTTTTCGTGGGCGGTGAGGTGGTGGGTGATGTGGTGGGGGGTGGTGTGGAGGGTGGTCATGGTGCCGGGGGGCATGGTTTGCATGAGGGTGGCGCGTTGGGTGATGAGGGTGGTGGCGTCGGTGAGGGTGAGGATGCCGGCGAGGTGGGCGGCGGTGATTTCGCCGAGGGAGTGTCCGGCGTAGTAGTGGGGGGTGATGTGGTAGCCGTCGGTGAGGAGGCGGTGGAGGGCGACCTGGAAGGCGAAGAGGGCGGGCTGGGCGTAGCGGGTCTGCTGGAGCAGTGCGGCCGCTTCTTCGAGGGTGGTGGTGTCCTGGGTGTTGGGGTCCTGGGTGAGGAGGGGGAGGAGGGGGTGGTCGAGGTGGGGGTCGAGGTGGGTGCAGATGTCGTTGAGTGCGGCGGCGAAGACGGGGTGGGTGTGGTAGAGGCCGTGGGCCATGCCGGGGCGTTGGGTGCCCTGTCCGGAGCAGATGAATGCGGTCTTTCCTGCGGCCTCCCCGGTCCCGGTCCCGCCTGGGGCGCTGCTGTGGATGACGGCGGGGTGGGGTTCGCCTGCGGCGAGTGCCTGGAGTGCTTGCAGGAAGGTGTCGCGGTCGGCGGCGATGAGGGTGGCGCGGTGGTCGAACACGGCGCGGGCGTGGGCGAGGGTGTACCCGACGTCGGCGAGGTCGAGGCCGGGGTGGTCGGTGAGGTGGGCGTGCAGGGCCTGGGCCTGGGCGCGCAGGGCCGGCTGCGACTTGGCCGACACCAGCCACGGCCACACCCCTGGACTGCCGGCAGCAGCCTCATCGCCACTACCGGCATCCTCGTCGGCGGCTGATTCTCCCGGGACGTCGTCGGCGGGTGTGTCTGACGGGATGTTGTGGGCGGGTGCTTCCTCGAGGATGACGTGGGCGTTGGTGCCGCTGACGCCGAATGATGACACTCCTGCCCGCCGTAGCCGCCCCTCCCCGCCGGGCCAGGGCACCGTCTCCGTCAGCAGCTGCACCGCACCCGCGGACCAGTCCACATGCGGCGACGGCTCATCCACATGCAACGTCCGCGGCAGCAGACCATTCCGCAGCGCCATCACCATCTTGATGACCCCGCCCACACCCGCAGCGGCCATGGAGTGCCCGATGTTGGACTTGAGGGTTCCGAGCCAGAGGGGGCGGCCGTTGGGGCGGTCCTGACCGTAGGCTTCGACGAGGGCTTGAGCCTCGATCGGGTCGCCCAGGGTGGTCCCCGTGCCGTGGGCCTCCACCGCATCGACATCGGCAGGGGAGAGGTGTGCGTTGGCCAAAGCCTGGCGGATGACCTTGACTTGTGAACGACCGTTGGGTGCGGTCAGGCCGTTGCTTGCGCCGTCCTGGTTGACGGCGCTGCCGCGGACGACGGCCAGGACACGGTGACCGTTGCGGCGGGCGTCGGAGAGCCGCTCCACCAGCAGCATCCCCACACCCTCGGACCAGCCGGTCCCGTCCGCCGCCGCCGAAAACGCCTTGCACCGGCCGTCTGCGGCCAGGCCCCGCTGGCGAGAGAACTCGGTGAAGACGAAGGGAGTGGCCATGACGGAGGCGCCGCCTGCGAGCGCCATGGTGCATTCACCGGACCGGAGCGCTTGGCAGGCCAGATGCAGGGCGACGAGCGAGGAGGAACACGCGGTGTCGATAGTGATCGCAGGGCCTTCGAGCCCGAAGTTGTAGGAGATACGGCCTGACGCAATGCTTGCCGCGCTGCCAGTGAGCAGGTAGCCCTCGACTGCGTTTGAGGGCTGATGTGTGTATCCGGTGGTGTAGTCCTCCGGATTGATCCCCACGAAAACCCCGGTCCGGCTTCCGCGCATGGACCTCGGGTCGATTCCGCCCTGTTCGAACGTTTCCCAAGTGGTTTCGAGCAGCAGGCGCTGCTGCGGGTCCATTGCCAGCGCCTCACGCGGTGACAACTCGAAGAACGCGGCGTCGAAGTCGCCCGCGTCATAGAGAAACCCTCCGCTGCGCGTGTAACTGGTTCCTGAGCGGTCGGGGTCCGGGTCGTAGAGCTGCTCCAGGTTCCATCCACGGTCGGTCGGGAACTCCCCGATAGCGTCCGTCTGGGACTTGACGAGATGCCACAGTCGCGTGGGTGACGTCGCCCCGCCTGGGTAACGACACGCCATCCCCACAATCGCGATCGGCTCCTGCTCACGCTCGACCACCTCGTACAGGCGACGGCGAGTGCGGTCCAGGTCCGCAGTGACGCGCTTGAGGTATTCCAGGAGCTTCGCTTCATTCGCCAATTGCATTCACGTCCTAGCAGGGCCCAGCGGATACGGGCGGAGTGGCAGGCGTCCGGTTCAGGACAGGCCGAGGTCGTTGTCAATGAATTTGAAAATCTCAGCCTCTGTTGCCGATGTGAACTTCTCGTCGTCATCAGCGCTTTCGGCTGTCGGATGCTGGGGTGCGTTCCACCTCAACATGAGTGACTTCAGCCGCAGGGTGACTCTTTCGCTGGCGCTGTCGGTTTTGTCGAGGGCGGAGAGGGCGGATTCGAGTTTGTCGAGCTCCGCCAACACGGGGGCGACAGCGTTGTCCGGTTGTGGCTGGAGTTGTGTGTGGAGGTGGTGGGTGAGGGTGGTGGGGTTGGGGTGGTCGAAGGCGAGGGTGGTGGGGAGGCGGAGTCCGGTGGTGCGGGAGAGCCGGTTGCGTAGTTCGACGGCGGTGAGGGAGTCGAAGCCGAGGTCGCGGAACGCGCGGTCGGGGGGGATGGTGTCGGGGGTGGTGTGGCCCAGGACGGTGGCGATGTGGGAGCGGACCAGGGCGAGGAGGGTGGTGTGCTGTTGTTCGTGTGTCTGGCCGGCCAGCCGGGCGTGCAGCTGGGCGCCGTTGTCCGCACCACCGGTAGTGGTGGTGCGGGTGGTGCGGCGGCGGGTGGCGGGCAGGAGGTCCTGCAGCAGGGGCGGCAGGGGCGGGGCGGGACGCAGGTCGGCGGGCAGCAGGACCGGCCGGTCCAGAGCCAGGGCCGCATCGAAGAGGGCCAGTGCGTCCGGGGTCGACATGGGATGCAGACCGGAACGGATGATGCGCCGGTGGTCGGTGCCGGCCAGGTGCCCGGTCATCCCGCTGGCCTCTTCCCACAGCCCCCACGCCAGCGACACCCCCGGCAGACCCGCCGCCCGCCGCCGGTACGCCAGCGCGTCCAGAGCGGCATTGGCCGCGGCGTAGTTGCCCTGCCCGGCCGACCCCAGGATCCCCGCGGCCGAGGAGAACAGCACGAACGCCGACAGCTCCATACCCCGCGTCAGCTCATCCAGCAAAAGAGCGGCATCCACCTTGGCCGCGAACACCGTGCCCAGCCGCTCGGGCGTGAGAGAGGCGATCGTCGCATCGTCCAGCACACCAGCCGCATGCACGACACCCGTCAGCGGACACCCGGCAGGAACACCCTCCAGCAGCCGGACCACCTCCCGCCGCTCCCCCACATCACACGCAACAATCCGCACCTCCGCCCCCAACGCGGCCAGCTCCGCCCGCAGACCCTCCGCACCCGGAGCATCCGGACCACGCCGGCTCACCAACAGCAGATCCCGCACCCCACACACACCAGCCAGATGCCGCGCCACCGCCGCACCCAGCACACCCGTCCCACCCGTCACCAACACCGACCCACCCGACAACCACGGCAACACCTCCCGACCCGATACATCAACCGACCGCCGAGCAGGCACGCCACCGGAGCGCTGGGCAGGCACGTCGGACCGCCGGGCTCGTGTGTCACCGGACCGCTGGGCTGGAACATCACCGGATGACTCAAGTCGTTTCAGGCGTGCGGCCAGCAACCGCTCCCCACGCACCGCCAACTGCGGCTCACCACACGCCACCACCGCCGCCACACGCCCACCATCCACGCCCCAACCAGCACCAGCACCGGTGTCGAGGTCGGTGCCGGTGTCGGTGTCGAGGTCGAGGAGGACAAACCGGTCCGGATGCTCAGCCTGCGCCGAACGCACCAGCCCCCACACCGACGCACCCACCACATCCACCGGGCCGTCCTCCGGGCCGGCCACCACCGCACCCCGGGTCACCACCACCAGCCGCGAACCCGCAAACCGCTCCAGCCCCAGCCACCCCTGCACCACACCCAACACCCCACCAACAACCTCACCCACACCACCGCCACCACCGCCACCGCCACCGCCACCGGCACCGGCATCCGGGCACCGCAACACCACCACCCCCGGCACAGGCCCACCACCGCTCTCACCCACGTCCTCGTGCCACGCCCACGCCTGCCCACACACCGGCACAGGACCCACCTCAGCCCACTGCACCGCATACAGCGAACCCCGCCGCCCCGCCGAAACCGAGACAGCACGCAACTGACCCATATCCACAGGCCGCAACTCAAGACGATCGACCGACGCCACCGGCACACCCGCCTCATCCCCGACCACGACCGACACCGCCTCACGCCCGCCGCCCCGCCCGACAGCCGACACACGCACCCGCACACCGGTCACACCCGCCCGGTGAAGCGACACACCACCCCACACAGCCGGCACCCGAACACCCTCCCCGAACCCCGCCCCCTCCCCAAACCCCGTCCCACCCGGAAGCAACACCGACAACGGCTGGACCACACCATCCAGCAACGCCGGATGCAGCCCAAAACCAGCCGCATCACCCCACGCCTCCTCCGGCAGACACACCTCAGCCAGCAAATCCCCCCCATCACGCCACACCGCACGCAGCCCCGAAAACACCGGCCCCAAAACACAACCAGCCCCAGCCAAACGGTCACGGACACCATCGACATCCACCGCCACCGCACCCCGCGGCGGCCACACCCCCGCCAGACCATCCACCACCACACCACCAGCAGCAGCCTCAACCAGCACCCCCGAGGCATGACACGTCCACACCCCACCCGACGCACCACCCCCACCACAAGCACTCCCACCCCGCGCATACACACTCACCAAACGCCGCCCCTCCCCATCCGCAGCCGCAACCCCAACCTGCACACTCACACCCCCATCCACAGGAACCACCAGCGGCGCATGCAGCGTCAGCTCATCCACTCGGTCGCAGCCCACGTATGTGCCCGCATGAAGGGCGAGTTCGAGGAAGGTGGCGCCCGACAGCAGCACCGTGCCGCCGACGGCATGGTCAGCCAGCCACGGATGCGACCTCAAAGACAAGCGCCCTGCAAGAAGCGCTCCACCGTCAGTCGCCAGTTCCAATGTGGCGCCGAGTAGGGGGTGTTCGGTGGGGTCGAGTCCGGCTGCTGACACGTTGCCGGCACCGGGCTGTGTGCTTTCGAGCCAGTAGTGGTGGTGTTGGAAGGGGTAGGTGGGGAGGTCGAGGTGGGTGTGGGTGTGGGGTTGGTTGTCGTGGTGGGTGTAGTGGTGGGGGTGCCAGGTGGTGGTGGTTTTGGCGAGGTTGGTGAGGAGGTGGGTTTGGGGGTGGTGGTGGGGGTGGGTGAGGGTGAGGGTGGTGGTGGGGGGGTTGGGGAGGTTGTGGTGGGTGAGGGTGGTGAGGGTGTTGTCGGGTCCGAGTTCGATGTAGGTGGTGACGCCGTGTTGGTGGAGGGTTTGGGTGGTGGTGGCGTAGTCGACGGTGTTGCGGGCTTGTTGGGTCCAGTAGTGGGGGGTGAGGAGTTGGTCGGGTGGGGTGTTGGCGGTGATGAGGGGGGTGTGGGGTGGGTGGTAGGTGAGGGTTTGGGTGTGCTGGTGGAGTTGGTTGAGGATGGGGTTGGTGTGGGGGGAGTGGAAGGCGTGGTTGGTGGGGAGGGTTTTGGTTTTGATGCCTTGTTGTTGGCAGAGGGTGGTGATGTGTTGGACGGTGTGGGGGGTGCCGCTGATGACGAGGGAGGTGGGGGTGTTGATGGCGGCGATGGCGAGGTCGTTTTCGTGGGCGGTGAGGTGGTGGGTGATGTGGTGGGGGGTGGTGTGGAGGGTGGTCATGGTGCCGGGGGGCATGGTTTGCATGAGGGTGGCGCGTTGGGTGATGAGGGTGGTGGCGTCGGTGAGGGTGAGGATGCCGGCGAGGTGGGCGGCGGTGATTTCGCCGAGGGAGTGTCCGGCGTAGTAGTGGGGGGTGATGTGGTAGCCGTCGGTGAGGAGGCGGTGGAGGGCGACCTGGAAGGCGAAGAGGGCGGGCTGGGCGTAGCGGGTCTGCTGGAGCAGTGCGGCCGCGTCCTCGTTGTCGTTGTCGTTTTGGGTGAGGAGGGGGAGGAGGGGGTGGTCGAGGTGGGGGTCGAGGTGGGTGCAGATGTCGTTGAGTGCGGCGGCGAAGACGGGGTGGGTGTGGTAGAGGCCGTGGGCCATGCCGGGGCGTTGGGTGCCCTGTCCGGAGCAGATGAATGCGGTCTTTCCTGCGGCCTCCCCGGTCCCGGTCCCGCCCGGGGCGCTGCTGTGGATGACGGCGGGGTGGGGCTCGCCTGCGGCGAGTGCCTGGAGTGCTTGCAGGAACGTGTCGCGGTCCGCGGCGATGAGGGTGGCGCGGTGGTCGAACACGGCGCGGGCGTGGGCGAGGGTGTATCCGACATCCGCGAGGTCGAGGCCGGGGTGGTCGGTGAGGTGGGCGTGCAGGGCCTGGGCCTGGGCGCGCAGGGCCGGCTGCGACTTGGCCGACACCAGCCACGGCCACACCCCAGGACTGCCGGCAGCAGCCTCATCGTCGCTGCCCGCGTCACCCTCGCCGGCGGGTGGTCCCCCCGGAACGTCGTCGGCGGGTGCTTCTTCGAGGATGACGTGGGCGTTGGTGCCGCTGACGCCGAATGATGACACTCCTGCCCGCCGTAGCCGCCCCTCCCCGCCGGGCCAGGGCACCGTCTCCGTCAGCAGCTGCACCGCACCCGCGGACCAGTCCACATGCGGCGACGGCTCATCCACATGCAACGTCCGCGGCAGCAGACCATGCCGCAGCGCCATCACCATCTTGATCACCCCGGCGACGCCCGCGGCAGCCTGTGTGTGACCGACATTGGACTTGACCGAGCCCAGCCACAGCGGCCCCTCGCCGGCACGGTCCTGTCCGTAGGTCGCGAGGAGGGCCTGGGCCTCGATCGGGTCGCCCAAAGTGGTGCCGGTGCCGTGGGCCTCCACCGCGTCGACATCACCGGCCGACAAGCCGGCGTTGGCGAGGGCCTGGCGGATGACACGCTGCTGGGACGGCCCGTTGGGCGCGGTCAGACCGTTGCTCGCACCGTCCTGGTTGACCGCACTGCCACGCACCACGGCCAGGACACGGTGACCGTTGCGATGGGCGTCGGAGAGCCGCTCCACCAGCAGCATCCCCACACCCTCACCCCAGCCGGTCCCGTCCGCCGCCGCCGAGAACGCCTTGCAATGCCCGTCCGCGGCCAGACCCCGCTGCCGCGAAAACTCCACGAAGGCACCCGGAGACGACATCACCGTCACACCCCCGGCAAGCGCCATCGAGCACTCACCCGCACGCAACGCCTGACAGGCCAGATGCAAAGCCACCAACGACGAGGAACAAGCCGTGTCCACCGACACCGCAGGACCCTCAAAACCAAACGTGTACGAGATACGACCGGAGATGACGCTGCCGGCGGTTCCGGTCAGTGCGAAACCATCGGTTGACTGGCCCGCGTTGTGCACGCGAAGTGCGTAGTCCTGTCCGTTGGTGCCGGTGAAGACTCCGGTGGGGGTGCCGTGGAGGGTGTGGGGGTTGATGCCGGCGTGTTCGATGGTTTCCCAGGCGGTTTCGAGGAGGAGTCGTTGCTGGGGGTCCATGGCGAGGGCTTCGCGGGGGCTGATGCCGAAGAATTCGGCGTCGAAGTGGCCTGCGTCGTAGAGGAATCCGCCGTTTCGGGTGTAGCAGGTGCCGGGGTGGTCGGGGTCGGGGTCGTAGAGCGTGTCCAGGTCCCAGCCGCGGTCGGTGGGGAATCCGCCGATCGCGTCCTGCTCGGAGGAGATCAGATCCCAGAAGTCGTCCGCCGAGGTCACTCCGCCGGGGAAACGACAGGCCATGCCAACGATGGCGATCGGCTCGGTGACAGAAGCCTCGGCGGTAACGGCTGCCGCTGAAGGAGCCGACTCCGCTGCTGTGCCCCGCAGTTGGTTCTGCAGGTGTACGGCGAGTTTGGCAGGGGTCGGGTGGTCGAAGACCAGCGAGACAGGAAGGCGGAGTCCTGTTGCCTTGATCAGCAGGTTTCGGAACTCGACGGCCGTGAGTGAATCGAAGCCGAGTGCACGGAACGACTGGTCGGGCGCGATGGCTTTCGGGTCCGCGTGCCGGAGCACTGCCGCCACATGGTCTCGTACGAGCTCGAGCAATGCGGCCCGTTGGTCGGCCGACGTCTGATGGGCCAGCGTTTTGTGCAACTCCGCCGGTGGAGTGGGGCGCTGGACAGCTGGCTCCCTTTCCCGGGCCGCGCTCACCAGGTCGCTGGTCTGAGAGGTGTGTTCGATCTTGCTCCAGTCGATGTCGGCGATGACGACATACGGCCGTTCGGTGTCCGCGATCGCCTGCGTGACCGCTGCCGTGGCCAACTCGGGTGACATGGGTCGAAACCCGCGGCGGTCGAGATATGCGCGGGCCTTGTCCGAATCAGCGAGTCCGTTTCCTTGCCAGGTGCCCCAGGCGATGCTGGTGGCGGGGAGGTGGTGGGTGTGGCGGTGGTGGGCGAGGGCGTCGAGGTAGGCGTTGGCTGCGGCGTAGTTGGCTTGGCCGGGTGCGCCGAAGGTGGCGGCGGCGGAGGAGTAGAGGACGAAGGCGGTGAGGGGGGTGTGTTGGGTGAGTTGGTGGAGGAGGTGGGCGCTGTGGGCTTTGGCGCGGAGGACGTTGTTGAGTTGGGTGGGGGTGAGGTTGGTGAGGGTGGCGTCGTCGAGGATGCCTGCGGTGTGGATGACGGTGGTGAGGGGGTGTTGTGGGGGGATGGTGTTGAGGAGTTGTTGGAGTTGGTCTGGGTTGCTGGTGTCGCAGGTGGTGATGGTGAGGTGGATGCCTTTTTGTTGGAGTTGGGTGGTGAGGTGTTGTGCGTGGGGGGTGTGGGGGCCGGTTCGGCTGGTGAGGAGGAGGTGTTGGGTGGGTTGGTGGGTGGTGAGGTGGTGGGTGAGGTGGGTGGCGAGGGCGCCGGTTCCGCCGGTGATGAGGGTGGTTCCGTGGGGGGTGGGGGTGGGTGGTTGGTGTGTGGGGGTGAGGGTGGTGGGGGTGAGGCGGCGGGTGTGGGTGCCGGTGGTGCGGATGGCGAGTTGGGTTTGGTGGTGGGGTTGGGTGAGGGTTTGGGTGAGGTGCTGGAGGGTGTGGGGGGTGGGGGTGGTGGGGAGGTCGATGATTCCGGCGGTGTGGGTGGGGTGTTCGAGGAGGGTGGTGCGGGCGAGTCCCCAGGTTTGGGCTTGGGTGGGGTGTGTGAGGGGGTCGTTGGGGTGGGTGGTGGTGGCGTTGGTGGTGGCGTACCAGAGGGGGGTTGGTGGGTGGGTTTGGGTGTGGGTTTGGGTGAGGGTGAGGTTGAGGAGGGTGCCGGTGGGTGTGTGGGGGTGGTGGGGGTGGGGTGTTTCGTCGAGGGCGAGGAGGGAGAGCAGGCCGGTGATGGCTCCGGTGGTGTGGTTTTGGGCTTGTTGTCGGGTGTGGTGGAGGGTGTGGTGGAGGTGTTGGGGGTTGGTGTGGGTGTGGTTGAGGGTGAGGGGGATGGGGGTGATGCCGTGGTGGTGGAGGTTGGTGAGGATGTTGGTGATGTGGGGGTGGTGGGTCTGGGTTTCGGGGATGGCGATGAGCCAGGTTTGGTGGGGTTGGTGGGTGGTGGGGAGGGTGAGGGGTTTCCAGGTTTCCTGGTAGGTCCAGGTGTTGATGCGGGCTTGGTCGTGTTGGTGGCGGTGCCAGGCGGAGAGTGCGGGCACCACCGTGTCCAGGCCGGCGGAGGGGGGCACGGCGAGTGTGGTCGCGACCGTTTCCAGGTCCTGGCGGGCCACCGCGTCCCAGAACCGCGACTCCACCTCTGCCGTCCCGCCCGCAGTCCCTGCCCGCCCGGAACCGGCACCCGAACCGGCACCGGCACCCGAACCGGATCCGGCACCCGGCTGTGAGCTCTCGAGCCAGTAGTGCTGGTGTTGGAAGGGGTAGGTGGGCAGGTCGAGGTGCGTGTGGGGGTGGGGGTGGGTGTGGTGGTGGGTGTAGTGGTGGTGCCAGGTGGTGGGTGTGCCGATGCCGGTGGTATGGGTGTGGGCGAGGGCGGTGAGGAAGCGGCGGGTGTCGTTGTCGCCGCGGCGGAGGCTGCCGATCGCGGTGACGTCTTCGGCGGTGTCTTCGGTGGTGTCTTCGATGGCGGGGACGAGGGTGGGGTGGGGGCTGACTTCGACGAAGACGCGGTGTCCGTCATCCGCCAGGGCCTGGACGGCATCGCTGAAACGGACCGGCTGGTGCAGGTTGCGGTACCAGTAGGCGGCGTCCAGGGTTGTGGTGTCCAGCCAGGTGCCCTCCACCGTGGAGAAGAACGGCACGCCGGACGGCTGCGGGCTGATGTCCCCCAGCAGCTCCAGCAACTCCTCCCGCAGGGGCTGCACATGGGGGCAGTGCGAGGCATAGTCGACCGGGATCCGCCGGGCCCGCACCCCGGTGCCGGCACAGTACGCCAGCACCTCGTCCACCGCCTCGGCATCCCCCGAGACGGCGGTGGAGCGGGGGCCGTTGACCGCCGCCACCCACAACCGCCCCGCCCACCGCTCACCAATGAGCTGCTCCACCTCCTGGGCAGGCAGCGGCACTGAGGCCATGCCGCCCCGGCCCCGCACAGCGGCCAGCGCCCGGCTGCGCAGCGCAACAGTCTTCGCCGCGTCCTTCAGGCTCAGCGCCCCACACACATGCGCGGCCGCGATCTCGCCCTGGGAATGGCCAAGGACCGCGTCGGGTTCGATACCGTAGGAACGCCACAGAGCAGCCAAAGACACCATGACGCTGAACAGCACAGGCTGGACCACATCGGCCCGCTCCCACACCGCATCCCCCGCGTCCCGGCGCAGGATGTCCACCACAGACCAGTCCACCCACGGCGCCAGAGCCTCCTCGCACGCCTGCATCCGCCGGGCGAACACCGGAGAGGAGGCGAGCAGACGCACACCCATCCCGGCCCACTGCCCACCCTGTCCGGGAAACACGAAGACGACACCGCCCCGGTCACCACCCGGCGCATGACCCGTGGTCACCCGCCGATCCGGCTCACCCGCCGCCAGCGCCCCCAACCCTTGCACCAGCTCCTCACGGTCCGCGGCCAGGACGACCGCACGATGCTCCAGCACAGCCCGCCCACAGGCCAGACCCGCACCCACATCGGCAAGCGAAACGTCCGGCCGGACTGCCACGTACTGACGCAACGCCTCCGCCTGCGCCCGCAACCCAGCCTCAGACCTAGCCGACACCGGCACAGGAACCGGCACCGGCACCGGCACCGGCACCGACTCAGCCACCGGCGCAGACACAGCCACTGGAGCGGCCACCGACTCAGCCACCGAAATGGCAAGACCCGGAGCACCCTCCAACACCCCACCCCCGGCAACACAGCCCCCCGCCGCCGGCGCCTCCTCCAAAATCACATGCGCATTCGTGCCGCCGATCCCGAACGACGACACTCCCGCCCGCCGCAACCGCCCTGCCGCGTCCCCCGGCCACGGCACCGCCTCCGTCAGCAGCCGCACCGCCCCCGCGGACCAGTCCACCTGCGGCGACGGCTTATCCACATGCAACGTCCGCGGCAACACCCCCTCCCGCAACGCCATCACCATCTTGATGACCCCACCCACACCCGCGGCAGCCATGGTGTGCCCGATGTTGGACTTCAGAGACCCCAGCCACAGCGGCCTGTCACCGGCCCGCTGCCCGTACGTGGCGAGCAACGCCTGTGCCTCGATCGGATCACCCAGCGTCGTGCCCGTCCCGTGCCCCTCCACCACATCCACATCCGCCACGGACAACCCCGCGTTCGCCAACGCCTGCCGGATCACCCGCTCCTGAGCCGGACCGTTCGGCGCCGTCAGCCCATTCGACGCACCGTCCTGGTTGACCGCACTGCCGCGTACCACCGCCAGCACCCGATGCCCCAGCCGCACCGCATCCGACAACCGCTCCACCAACAGCATCCCGACGCCCTCGCCCCAGCCGGTGCCGTCGGCTGCAGCCGAGTACGCCTTGCACCTGCCGTCCACCGACAGCCCGCGCTGCCGGGAGAACTCGATGAACATGCCGAGGGTGGACATGACCGAGACGCCGCCGGCCAGCGCGAGCGTGCACTCACCCGACCGCAGCGACTGGCACGCCAGATGCAGCGTCACGAGCGATGCCGAGCACCCCGTGTCCACGGTGATCGCCGGCCCTTCCAGCCCGAAGCTGTAGGCGATACGGCCCGACAGGACGCTGCCCGTGGTACCGGTGAGGATGTGGCCCTCCACGTCCGCGGCGCCCTCCGACGACGCGGTGTCCATACGCGGGCCGTAGTCGAAGGAGAGGGCGCCCGCGAAGACGCCCGTACGGGACCCGCGTACCGACAGCGGATCGATTCCCGCCCGCTCGAACGCCTCCCAGGACGTCTCCAGCAGCAGCCGCTGCTGCGGATCCATCGCCAGTGCCTCACGTGGACTGATTCCGAAGAAGCCGGCGTCGAAGTGCGCCGCGTCGTGAAGGAACCCGCCTCCCTGCGGATAGAACGTGCCGGGCTGCGTGGGGTCCTGGGCGTGACGCTGTTCCGTGGGCCATCCGCGGTCGGTGGGGAACGGCCCGATGGCGTCTCCGCCCGAGGCGGCCAGCTCCCACAGGTCCTTCGGGGACCGGACTCCGCCCGGGAAACGGCATGCCATGCCGATGATGGCGATCGGGTCGTCCGCCGCTGCCGTGCCTCCGTGGCCGCTGGGTGAGTCCGGTACGGGCGCGGTGTCCTCGTCGAGGTGGCCGAGCGCCGCGGTCCGAAGGCGCGCGGCGACCGCGGCCGGCGTGGTGTGGTCGAAGATGAGCGTCACGGGCAACCGCAGGCCCGTGGCCTTGCTGAGGCGGTTGCGCAGTTCGACACCCATGACGGAGTCGAAGCCGAGGTGGGCGAAACTCGCCGATGGGCCGGCATCCGACGCGGTGCGCTCGTTTCCGTCGTCGTTCAGCACCGCCATGGTGTGGGCGCGCACCAGGTCCAGGAGCAGCGACTGCTGCTGCGTGGGGGACAGCGCGGTCAGGCGTGCCGAGAGGACGGTGGTCGCCGACGTCTCACCATGCCCCCGTAGTTGGGCGAGAGACGTCAGGAAGTGGTCCAGGGTGCCCTGGCCGCGGCGCAGCGTGCCCATGATCACGGTGTCGGCGGTGCCGGTGGTGTCGCCCAGGTCCGGGGCGAGCTCCTGGAGGCCCATGGTCAGCACCGGGTGCGGGCTCATCTCGACGAACGTCTTGGGCCCCTGCTGCAGAAGCAGCCGGGCGGCGGGCTCGAACCGGACCGTGCTCGACATGTTGCGGTACCAGTACGCCGCGTCTAGCTCGCGGGTGTCGAGGCGGCCGCCGGTCACCGAGGAGTGGAAGGGGATGCGGGAGGGGCGTGGGGTGATGGGCAGCAGGCCGCTGACGACCCGTTCCTCGATGGCGTACATCAGGGGGGAGTGGGCGGGAACGTCCACCGGGATCATGCGCGTGCGCACCTGCGCGGCGGTGAGGTCGGCCACCAGGTCCGCGACGGCCTCGCGGGCACCGGAAACGACTGTGCTCCGGGGTCCGTTGACGGCTGCGACGGCGAGCCGCGCCGGGTTGTCCTCGGTCCACGGAGCGATTCGGGGCAGGAGCTCATCCGGCGTGGCGGCGACGGAGACGAGCGCGCCGGTCCCGGCAAGGGTGGTCTGTGCCTGGCTCCAAAGCGTCACCACGCGTGCGGCGTCGGCCAGGGACAGGCCTCCCGAGACGTGGGCTGCCGCGATCTCGCCCAGGCTGTGTCCCAGCACCGCGCACGGCTCGACCCCTTGCGAGCGCCAGAGGGCGGCCAGGGAGATCATGACGGCGAACAGGGTCGGCTGGACGACGTCCACCCGGTCCAGCCCGGGAGCGTCCGGCGAGTCCCGCAACACCTGCTCCACCGACCAGTCGACGTAGGGCGCGAACGCGGCTTCGCAGGCGCGGACGCTCTCCCGGAAGACGTCGGAAGCGTCGAGAAGTTCCCTTCCCATGCCCGGCCATTGCGGGCCCTGCCCGGGAAAAACGAAGACGACGCCGCCGTCCGCCTCGTCGGCCACTCCGAGGACCTCCCCTGCCGCAGGGCGGGGTTCTTCCCCGCCGTCCATCCTCTGCACCTGAGCTGTGTCCTCACCGCTAGGCAATGCTCGGCGGCCGTGCGGACATGATGAGAGCTGCAATGCAGCGTCGAAGAATGAAAGGAGCGCGAGAAATCCGCTGACGGCCGGGCATCAATGTCTTGAACGTCTTCAACTCTTCAAAGCTAATGACGGCGCGGCGGCGGCGAATACCCCTATCCACCCCTGGGCTGTGCCGTTCCCAAGGGTGTTCATTTCTTAGGGGATCGGGGTGTCTGCATAGCTCGGACAAGTGGCAGAAAAAGGTCTACGTTTCCTGGAGTAGATCGCCACGACAGCTGGGCCGCCCGGCCCGGATTGCGGAGGTTCCCGACCATGATGGCCGTCCCGGAGCAGACCCCGCCCTCTTCCCTGGAAGTGGGGGACTACTACGACCGTTTGACCGACCTCATGAATCGTGCGCTGGGTGGGAACACCCACCTCGGATACTGGCCGCAGCCGGGGGACGGCAGTTCACCGGGCAAGGCCGCCGACCGGCTCACCGATCTCCTCATCGGCAAGCTGAGAGGCATCACGGGCCGCCGGGTCCTGGACGTCGGCTGCGGTTCCGGAAAGCCGGCGGTGCGGCTCGCCCTGAGCGCGCCCGTCGATGTCGTCGGCGTGACGGTGAGCGAGGTTCAGGTCGGGCTGGCGACCGCTCTCGCGAAGCAGTCGCACGTGGCGGACCGGGTCGTGTTCACCCGTGCCGACGCGATGGAACTGCCGTTTCCCGACGGGTCCTTCGACGCGGCGTGGGCCCTGGAGTGTCTCCTGCACATGCCCAGCCCCGCACAGGTGATCCGGGAGATCGCCCGGGTGCTCCGCCCCGGCGGCCGGCTGGCCGTCACGGACGTCGCACTGCGCGCCTTCGGGCGGACCGGCATGAAGCGCGGGGAGTGCACGTCCCAGTTGCTCGCGGTCCCGGCCCTGGTGCACATCGACGAGTACGCCGGAATGATCGCCGACGCCGGGCTGGAACTGCATGAGCTGACCGACATCGGCGATCAGGTCGTCGGCCCCTCTTTCGCCGCGCTGCGTGACCACGTGAACGAGCACCTCGACGAGTACGCGGCGGCCTTCGGGATCGGCGTCGCGGAGATGCGGAAGGTGGTTGCACAGTGCACGACGCTCCCCTGGACGCCGGACATCGGCTATGTCGTGCTGACCGCCCGGCGCCCGGGGGAGTGATGCGGCAACGCTGTCGACGCGCCGCTCACTCGGCCGGCAGATGCCGGCTCAGCCAGGGGATTTCCGTCATCAGGTGCAGGGCCCTGTCCTCGGCCTCGCAGGCGGCGGATTCCACGCCGAGGTCTACGGCACCACGGTCGGCGGCGGTCCGGGCCGCTGTCGCCGCGGTGGCCGCTGCCTGTGCGACGGCCACGGTCTGGGCCGCGATGTCCCTGGTGCGCCGGGCCACGGCGCGCAGGTCGTCGAGGGTCTCGGCCGCTGCCGTTGTGGCGTCCGCCGCGACGGACGCGGCGTCGGCCCAAGCCGAGGCCGCCGAGGCCGCAGCTTCCGCGGCCGCGGCGGCCTCGGCGGCGGCAGCGTCGCGTGAACTCGCCGCCAAGGCCCTCTCGGCGGCCGTCCTGGCGCGGGTGGCGGCCGCCGTGGCGGTATCCGCGGCGGTCATGATGGCGGCGGTCACCGCGGCCGGATCCATGGCGTCGGCCACCGGCCCCGGCTCACGAGCCGCGCGGGACGTCTCCGCCGCGGCGGCGCGGGTGGCGCCGCGAGGCACTGGGCGCGTGATCCGGCGCTCAGCCCGCGCCGGGCGTGGCCCGCGTACGGGGCCGCCGCACCGGCCTGCGGGGGCTCGGAGACGCGTTCGGGTCGGGACACAGCGCCTCGCGGCGTTCCTTCGCGTCCGCCCTGATTGAGGTCGGTCACGCACCATCCACCTTTCCTGACGTGGGAAACCGGTCCGTTCTGCCTGGGGCCGGTATGGCCTGTCTGGGAACGGTACGGCGGTGCGTGAGTGCGGCCGCGGTATTCCCGTTGCCGTCACTCGAATGGTGGAATCGCTCATCACTTCAGGAACACCGTGCCTGCTTTCCGAAAAGGGGAATTTCATCGTGGCGGATCTCAAGGGAAGGGCGGCTCTCGTCACCGGAGCCTCACGCGGAATCGGCAGGGCGATTGCCCAACGGCTCGCCGCGGAAGGTCTTCTGGTGGCCGTTCACTACGGCAGCCAGGAAAAGGCGGCCGCGGAAACGGTCGAGGCCATCGAACGGGTCGGCGGGGAGGCCTTCCCGGTCCGGGCCGACCTCCGCCGCGACGACGCCGTCGACACCCTGTTCGCAGAAGTCGAGAACCGTCTGGACGGGCGCCCGCTCCATGTCCTGGTGAACAACGCCGGGGTGCAGTCGCCCCCCGCACCGGAGGGAGCCGGGGGAAAGGGTGAGGACGTCACCAGCGTCTCCGGCGTCACCGCCGCGGAGTTCGATCACCTGTTCAGGATCAATGTGCGGGCCCCGTTCTTCATCATCCAGCGGGCCCTGCGGCTCATCGGTGAGGGCGGACGCGTCATCAACGTCTCGTCCGCCCTCACCCGGATCGCCTGGCCGCTCCTGCCGTACGCCATGAGCAAGGGTGCCCTGGAAATGATCGCGCCGCGCCTGGCCCTTGAGCTCGGCGCGCGCGGCATCACGGTCAACACCGTCGCTCCCGGGATCACCGCCACCGACATGAACCGCGCGATGCGCGATGTGCCCGGGGTCGAGGAACGCATTTCCGCCCTCACCGCGCTGCGCCGCCTGGGGCGTCCAGGGGACATCGCCGGTGTGGTGGCCTTCCTCGCCTCCGACGAAGGCCGTTGGGTCACCGGTCAGTTGGTGGATGCGAGTGGGGGGCTGTGCATCGCGCCCGCCATGTCGTGAGGCGGAAGACGAGCACACGTCGGCCGGGACGCCCCCCCTCCCGTGGTCAGTTGGCCTGGTCCGCGAGGTGTCGCAGACGGGTCGGCAGCTCCCTGCGGCGGGTGATGTTCAGTTTGCGGTAGACCCGCGTCAGATGCTGTTCGACCGTGCTGACGGTGACGCAGAGCCGGCCGGCGATCTCACGGTTGGTGTTGCCGCCCGCCGCCAGTGTCGCGACTCGCATCTCGGACTCGCTCAGCAGGGCCTCGGTCGCGGCCGCCCTTCCGTCGGGCCCCCGGTCCTTGGTGCCGCGACTGGGCAGGATGCTGTCGCACAGGGCCTGGGCTCCGCACTCCTTGGCCAGCTGCCAGGCGCGGCGGACCGTGGCGCTCGCCCGTACGGGCTCGTTCCGGCTGTGATACGCGGCGCCGAGATCGGCCAGTGCGCGGGCCAGCGCCAGGCGGTCGCCGGAGCTCTGGAGGTCACTGACCGCCTCGCTCAGCAGCCGGAGCCGTTCCGCCGGCGCCGCGGTCTGGGCCCGCAGGCGCAGCGCGGTGCCGCGGACGTACGGGTTGCCGCTGTGCGGGGAGACGAGCTGTTCGGTGAGGAGTTGGTCGGCCCTCTTCGTTTCCCCGAGCCGGAGGAACGCCTCCGCGGCGTCCGTACGCCAGGGCAGCAGCACCGGATGGTCCAGTCCCCACTCCCGCGCCACCCGGCCGGCGGTGAGGAAGTCGCGGACGGCGGCGGGCAGGCGGTTCATGGCCAGGTGGAAATGGCCCCGGGCCCGCAGGTACCCCAGGCCGTACACACTGTGGAACAGCGCCTCGGGAACCGGATGGCTGAGCAGTTGCGTGGCTTCGTCGTAGCGTCCCATCGCGGTGCAGGCGAGGACCTGGCAGGCCAGCGGACCGCCCGCGAAGACGCTGCGGCTGTGCCCCGGTACGTGTGTCAGTGCGCGCTGGGCGCACTCCTTGGCGTCGGCGAGCAGGCCACGGCACAGCGAGAGTTCGGCCCGCACCGCCAGGAGGTGCGCCTGCCAGCCGGGACAACGGCGACGGGTGGCCTCGCCGAGCAGGCGGTGGCACCAGATGTCCGCGGTGTCGTACCGGCCCGTGCGGGCGAGGATCCGCACGGCGTTCACCAGGAGCACGAGGGTGCTGTCGGTGAGCGGGGAGGACCGCAGTACCTGTTCCGCGGCGTGTGCGGCCGCCTCGCTGGTGCCGTTTCCGGGCAGGGCCCACAAGGCCGCTGTCGGCTGCTGGCCACGGCCGTCCTCCGGCCGGGGCTGCGGGGCACCGGACTGCCGGGGCAGGAACGGCTTGTCGGCGGGATCGCGGCGGGTGCCGGGATCGCGGCGCGCGGCGGGATCGCGGCGTGCGGCGAGGTGTGCGGTCGACGGCCACGGAGCGGCCATCGGGAAGCCGCCGTCCGCGCACAGGCCGCGCGCGTCGTCGGCGGCGTTGAGCCGGTCCATCGCCTCCCGCGCTTCGCCGAGGCGGCCGTGGTTGACGAGCAGAGGGACGAGTAAAGCCGTCTGATGGCCGGTCAATTCTCCTTCCCGCAAGGTGGCGACCAGGTCGGCGAGGTGCTCTTCCGCCACCGCGATGTTGGTGCGCCCGAAAGCGGCGGCGAGCCTGATCCTGATCTCCGGACGTTCCCGTTCCCGGACACAGGCCCCGTAGGCGAGTTCCAGGCAGGAGACCGCCGACGCCACGTCGTCCTGCGCCAGCGACTGCTCGGCGGCGTCACGCAGCACGGACACCGCCCAGGGGCCCGCCGCATGGCGGGCCGCGAGAAGGTGGCGGGCGACGTCCCGCGGCGCCGCGCCGTCGTGGTGCTGCAGCGCCGCCGCTCGGCGGTGCAGGTGGGCACGGCGGCTCGGGTCCAGTGCGTCGAGCGCGGCGGCCTCGGCCACCGGGTGCCGGAAACGGCCGGAGGTGGTCAGCCCCGTCGCCTCCAGCGCACGCAGCCCCCGGGTGACCGACGCGGGACTCGCGCCGAGCAGTTGGGGGAGCAGGTCGGCGCGCGCACGCCCGCCGAGGACGGCGAGGGCGCCGGCCGTCTGCCTGATCGCCGTCTCCGTGCGGGACAGGCAGGCCAGTACGGACTGGTAGAAGCGGCCGCCGACGACCGGGCGCGGCGGGGCGGCCTGCGGCGGGGAGTGCAGCGCGGAGGGCTCCGCCGGGCGGGGTGCCGAGGGGGCGTCGGCCTCGCTGTGCTCTTCGAGCAGGGCCCGCAGCAGCAGCGGGTTGCCCCCGGTGACGGTCAGGCAGTAGTCCGCCGGCGGGGGCGCCGTGGGCCGCGCGCAGCGGTCCGAGACCAGCCCGGTCACTCCGTCCAGGGACAGGCAGTCCAGCGTGATGCGTTCGAAGGCGGTCTGACGCATCAGCTCGGCTTCGAGTACCGGGTCGGCGGCCGGACTGCACGCCAGGGCGGTGCACAGCAGCAGGATCCGCGAGGTGGGGGAGTGGCGGGTGAGGCGCATCAGACAGTGCAGCGACTCCGGGTCCGCGTCCTGTACGTCGTCGATGCCGATCGCCAGCGGGGCGCCGGCGGCGAGGCGTTCGAGGGCGCCGCGGACGTGTTGCACCGGCATGGGGCGGACGGCGGTGCGGGCGGTGTCCTCGGGGGCGGGGTCGTTCAGCAGTTGCTGCAGTACGCCGAGGGGTTGCCGGTGGTCCGCGGGAAGCCCGGCGGCACGCAGGACGGCGAAGCCGGAGGCGGCGGCGGTGTGCAGTGCCTCGCCCAGGAACGTACTCTTTCCACAGCCCATTCCGCCCTCGGCGACGAGCAGTTTCACCGTGCCGGCCGCGCATTCGGTAAGGGCCAGCCGCAGCGCGCGGAACTGTGTTTCCCGGTCGACGAGCGTGAGTTCTTCTGGTTTCCGAGGGGGGTGCAGACAGGAAACTCCCTGCATGATGTTCTTATTTCTCCTTTTTCCAAGAAAGCGTGTCTCGGGGATTTCGATTGCTTGAGCAAAAGCGGTCGCGGCCGTGCGGGCTGGGTTGATCAGCATCAGAGGTGATGGTCAGTGTTATGAATTTGCCCTGGTGGGCGGGGTAGTGTCAAGGTCGCTGACTTTGATGATTAACTGATGATCGTGGGATTCTGAGGTGGTGTTCGCGAGGGTGAAGGAGTTCCTTCCTGGAGACATCCGTGCCCCGGATGGCGGTCCACAATTCACGAGTGGGATGCGCAGTGGGTCGCGTGCTGCAACACCGAATGGAATACCGGGTGACCGGTATGTATGGCGGTGCGGTGACCGCGGAAACGGCTCGGGCGGATTGACCGCCCGAGCCGGAGGAGAAGGCCATCGCCGCACCCGCGAGCAAGGGTCCAGAGGGACGGCGGCGCGAAGGCGGCCTGGCCTATGGGGAGTTCGGAGGACCAGGCGTCAGGCGTCCCGTCGGCGCAGGACCAGGTAGCCGCCGGTCAGGGCGGCGGCAGTCCAGGCCAGCAGGATGACGAGAGCCGTGCTGGGCCCGTAGTCGGGGCCGAAGCGTCCGTCGCCGGGAGGTCCGGCAATACGCATCAGTTCCAGGCCGGCCTGGTCGGGCAGGTACTGCAGGACGGGCTTCAGGGCGGGGACGTTGCCGAGTCCCTGGGAGCCGAGGAACAGCAGCGGGAGAAGGACGCCGAGCGAGATGGCCGAGCTGCGCACGATGGCCGCGATCCCCATGGACAAGGTGCAGATCAGCGTCAGGTAGACAATGGCGCCGACCACCGCAGCCGGGACCCCGTGCGCAGTGAGCGTGATGCCGTACGGGCCGAGGGCCGCCTGCGCCCCCGCGAACGTGACGATCACGGTGACCGTCGAGCCGGCGAGGGCGGCCAGTGTGCCGGCCAGTACCTTGCCGCCGTAGAGCAGCCCACGCCGGGGCACCGCGGACAGTGACGTCCGGATCGATCCGGAAGAGTACTCGGAGCCGACGAGCAGGACGCCGAACACAACGAGGGCGAGCTGCCCGAGGGTCACGCCGTACAGGCCGGCGAAGAGCGGACTGAAGTTGACGACGCGCTCGATGTGGCCACGCCAGCTGAACGCGACAACGGTGCCGAGGCCGGTGCTGAGCACGAAGGCCAGCAGCAGGGTGAAGCTGGTCGAGCGTACGGTCCACACCTTGATCCACTCGGCGGCGAGAACCGCTCGGGGCGAGTTGCTGGTCATCGGCGTACTCCTCCCGGCGACTCCGCCCGGTACTCGACCGCGGCAGCGGTCAGCCGCATGAACGCCTCTTCGAGAGACACGGTCTTCCGCGTCACCTCGTGCACCGTCACGGCGTGCGCCGCGACGAGTTCGCCGATCCGCTCCGCGGCGGCGGCCACCTTCAGGCTGCCGTCGGAGCAGTCGGTGACCGTGATTCCCGCGCCGACCAGCACGTCGCGCAGCCGCCGCGGTTCCGGAGTGCGCACCCGCACCCCCACGTCCGTGTACCTGTCGATGAACTCGCTCATGCTGGTGTCCGCGAGGAGCCGACCGCGGCCGATGATGACGAGGTGGTCCACGGTGAGCGCCGCCTCGCTCATCAGATGGCTGGACACGAAGACGGTGCGTCCCTGTGCCGCCAGGTCCCGCATGAGGTGCCGCAGCCACAGGACGCCTTCCGGGTCGAGCCCGTTGACCGGCTCGTCGAGCACCAGGACGGCGGGGTCGCCGAGCAGCGCCGCGGCGATTCCCAGCCGCTGACTCATGCCCAGCGAGAACGTCCCCGCCCGCCGGCGCACGGCGCTCCGCAGGCCCGCCAGCTCGATCACCTCACGGACGCGGCGGGGCGGGATCCGGTTGCTGCGGGCCAGCCAGCGCAAGTGGTTCAGCGCGGTTCGGCCGGGGTGCACCGCCCTGGCGTCGAGCAGTGCCCCCACCGTCCGCAGCGGGTCGCGGAGCCGCTGGTAGGGCGCGCCGTCGATGCGTACCTCGCCGGCCGTCGGGCGGTCCAGGCCCAGCATCATGCGCATCGCGGTGGACTTCCCGGCGCCGTTGGGGCCAAGGAATCCGGTCACCCGACCGGTCCGTACCTGGAAGGTAAGACCCTCCACAACGGTGGTGGTCCCGTAGCGCTTGGTCAGATCCGTGACTTCGATCATGCCGGTGATGGTCCGTGACGACAGGCTCCCGCCGCGTCCCGCTCGGGGCTGACTGCCCCTTCTCCACCCCCGGTTGGAGAATGACCGCCACCCGCGGCCGCGCATCAGGCTGCAGGAGGAGCGGCTTTGACCACCGCTGGACGGAGGCGGAGCGGCGTACGCCTGGATATGGTCGAGCGGTGCATGCAGGTACCGCGGTGGACCCCGACGACCATCCGATCCTGGCCCGGCGACTGAGCCGGCGCCGACTCATCGCCCTGGACGGCGTGCTCGTATTCGCCTACGCATGCGCGCTGCTGTCGACCGGGCCGACAGGCATCTCGTCGTCGTCCGCGCCGCCGCTCCCGGCCCCGGTGCCGTGGGAGCGGCTCGTGCTCATCGCCGCGGCCACTGCGCCTGTCGCCGTACGGCGGATCTGGCCGTTGCCCGTGTTCGCGGTCGTGCTGGCGGTGACCGCCGTGGCCGTCGTGCGGGACGCGGCGTGGGACCCGTTCCTGTCGGCGGCGTTCGCCCTCTACACCGTCGCCGTCACGGTGCCCTCGCGCCACTGGTGGCAACGCTGGTTACCCGGCCTGGCGATCGCTTTGCTGACCGTGGCCGGCCTTGCCGGAGCAGCGCGTGCCGGCGAGGCCTTCTGGTGGCGCGGCAGCCCCGGTCTGCTGCTGCTCGGCTTCGCCGCACTGCTCGGCGCCTGGCAACTGGGACGCGCCGCGCGGCAGAGGCGCGCATTCGCCGTCCGGGCGGCCGAGCAGCTCGCACAACGGGCCGTCACGGAGGAACGCCTGCGGATAGCCCGCGAACTGCATGACGTCGTCACGCACAGCATGGGCCTGATCGCGGTCAAGGTCGGCGTCGCCAACCACGTGTTGCACATCAGGCCGCAGGAGGCGTACGACGCGCTCCAGGTCATCGAACGCACGAGCCGCACCGCGCTGAACGACATGCGCCGGATGCTCGGTGTGCTGCGTACGTCCGAGGGTGAGCGGCAGTCAGCGGCTCTCGGCCCGCTGCCTGGCGCCCTTGCTCTCCCTGACCTCGTCGGGCAGGCCGGCGCGCAGCTGACTATGCGCGGTGTCGAGAGTCTGCCCGACGGAGTCGCGCTGGCCGTCTACCGGATCGTGCAGGAGGCGCTCACCAATGTCGCCAAGCACGCCGGCCCGGAGGCCCGCTGCCGGGTGGCGGTCGATGCGAACGGCCACGGCGTCCGGCTCGAGATAACCGACGACGGAGGCGACCGGAGCCCCCTCGCGCCGAAGCCCGGCGGCCACGGAATCGTCGGCATGCGCGAACGCGTCGCCCTGTACGGCGGCACCTTCGCCGCCGGACCGCGTCCAGAGGGCGGCTTCGCGGTACACGCGTCCCTGCCGTACGAGGAGAACACATGACCCGGCCCGCCGATCCGCCCGGTGCCCCGGTCCGGGTCCTCATCGCCGACGACCAGGCGCTGCTGCGCGGCAGCCTGCGGGTGCTCGTCGACACCGAGCCCGGCCTGGTGGCCACGTCGGAGGCGGCGACCGGCACGGAGGCGGTGCGGCTTGCCCGGCAGGATCCGCCGGACGTGGTCCTGATGGACGTGCGGATGCCCGAAATGGATGGCATCGAGGCGACCCGGCAGATCTGCGGTTCCCCCGAGACCGCGGACGTCAAAGTGCTGATCCTGACGATGTTCGACCTGGACGAGTACGTCTACGCCGCGCTGCGGGCCGGTGCCAGCGGCTTCCTGCTGAAGGACACGCCGCCCAGCGAGTTGCTCGCGGCGGTACGGGTCATCGCCGCCGGCGAGGCGCTGCTGGCACCGGCCGTGACGCGGCGCCTGATCGCGGAGTTCGTCCACCGCCCGGAGCCCTCGCGACCGCTGCGTCGCACCCTGGACGGCGTGACCGAGCGCGAACGTGAAGTCCTCACCCTCATCGCCTGCGGCCTGTCCAACACCGAGATCGCCGAGCGGCTGTATCTCGGCATTGCCACCGTGAAGACCCACGTCAGCCACCTGCTCACCAAGCTCGCCACCCGCGATCGCGCTCAGTTGGTGATCGTCGCGTACGAGAGCGGCCTGGTCACGGTGGCGCGACCACCGATCGGTTCCTGAGGGGCGCCGGCGCACACGGTGCACGGCCTGGGCGGGGCCGTTCAGAATGGATCACCCGGGTACACGAGGCGCAGTTCGTCGACATGGCTCATGAGGTACTCACCGGGGCACTGGGTGGATGCCGGGGCCCGGGACTGCTTCTTGCGCGGCTGGTGGCCCCAGACGCTGCTGATGCCGAAGCGGACGGCCAGGACGTCCACGAGGACGTCGAGTGTTGTGAGTTGCTTGGGCGTCGGGTGGTCGTAGCGTGCCCACTGGTTCTGCCAGCGCGGTCCGAAGTCGCCGGTGAGCACGATGCCGAGATTGCCGGCGTTGAAGAGTTCAGCGTGTGAGCCCTCGATGCCGAGTGGCCGCCCCTCGTAGATCGTCCCGGCGCCGTCGATGATGTAGTGGTAACCGATGTCGGCCTTGTCGTCCGCGAAGTGCGCCCGCTGGATCGTGCGCGGGCCCTCATGCGTGTACGTGACGGGGTCGGCCGAGTGGTGGATGGTGATCCAGCGGTAGACGGAGGCCAGGGGCCGGTTCTCGCTGAGCGGTACGGGACTGCCGCGGTAGGGCGGTGGCGCGAGGGGGCCGGAGGCGGCCTCGTGGAAATCCCAGGTACGCAGCGGGGGGTCGATCTGCGGCGGGGCCGCCCCCCAGGTGGCGCGGCCGACGACGGACACGGTCAGCGGCCCTCGCGGTGTCATGGCCCACAACTCGTAGTCGCCGCTCGCCGGATGCAGGAAGCGCGACTCGTCCCAGCAGGCGGCGACGGGGCCGTGCGCGGTGTCGACCGGCCGGGTGCCGCAGGACGTCAGCCTCAGGGGAGTCCGGTGCGGGCGCTGCCCCGAGACCGGCGCGTTGAACCGGCCGATGTCGGTGATCACGGTGGTGCGGAGTTCCGACAGGTCGTAGCCGTCGCGGGGGCATTCGAGGGAGCGCGGCGGCGGTTCCACGACCCTGAGCGCCGCATCGCACCGGGGGCAGACGAGAACGAGCACCTCGCGGGCGACCAGCTCCGTCGTCGTACCGGGCGGGAGCCGGTGGTGGCGGGGCAGATCGAGTGGCGTGCGGCCGGGCCGCAGTTCGGTCACGGGCACGGGGTCGGTGGCTTCGGCGGCGGGTGCCAGCTCGTGGTCGGCGCAGGCGACCGTCCAGGCACGCGTCCCGGCGTCGGGAACCATGAGGGTGCCCAGCGCGTCCGTCGTGGCCGCGATCCCGGAATGCCGTCCTCCCGATGGCGGGATGAGCCGTACGGTGAATCCGGGGATCGGGCTGCCGTCGCGGCGCAGGATCACCAGGGCCGTGTCCGACGGTGGTGAGAGTTCGGCGGCCAGCCCCGCCTCGACGAAGTGCAGCAAGCGGTGTGTCAGTTGCAGTACCTCGGGAGAGTCCGGCGCGAGCATGGCCTCGGCACGGCTGCGCACGCTCTCGAACGCGCCGCCGAGTGCGAAGCGCAGGAAGTCGACGGCGAACGCGACGATCTCCCCGGCGACGAAGCCGACCGCGGCGTCGGCGAAGCGAGGCGGGCCGAAGCCAGGTGCCAGGGGGAGCGCCGGCGCTCCGGCACTGGTCCTGGTGGCGGCGACGAACGCGGTGCAACGCCGGTCCACGGCGCCGTCGTAGTACTCACGCAGCTGCGCCGCCAGCGAGCGGTGCGGGTCGAAGGACTCGCCGAGGTTCACCCCGTCGATGTCGCCCAGCAGCCGCGGCGTCGAAGCGTGGCGGGCGACCCAGTGGTCCAGCGACCGACCGCGGTCCGCGGCCGGCACCCCGGGCGCGTGGCGGGCGCGGACGTACGCGGCGAGGGCGCGCCCGAGGTCACCGCTCCAGGTGAGGGCGAGATCCGCTCGAGGGGCCGGGTCCAGGGGGCCGGGCGTCTGCCGGTCGGCCCCGTCGATGCCGGCCAGCACCTGCGCCAGGTCGAGCCGCTCGAAGCCGTGCTGCACCCGCAGCAGCGCGGCCAGCCGGGCGGCCCGGCGGGGCAGCTCCCAGGACGAGCCCGGCGTCTGGTCGTACGGGGGGATGTTCCGCCGGTTCTGGATCATCCGCTGCCGGTACTGGTCCAGTTCGGAATCCACCCGGAGCTTGCGCACCGAGGTCAGGTACTCGAGGTGGGTCCTGCCCGCGGGACGCTCGCTCTCGCCCTCCTCGGCGAGTTCGAGGAAACCGTCGAGGGTCGCCGTCTCCAGTCGGACCGGCTGTTCGGCGGCCACACGCCGGGGAGTGCCGGCCAGGATTCGGTAGTCCAGGTAGCGAGGAGACGGCAGGTCGGTCCGCAGATCGACGCGGGTCTCCTGCCGGAAGTAGCCGGCCGAGGTGGGCGGCAGCACCCAGGCCGTCTCCCCGGTGAGGTAGGCCCGGTCGACTTCGGCCGCCACGCGCAACGCGTCCGTGCCCCGCCCGTCCACGGTCACCCGGCCGATCGTCACCAGCGTGAAGTCGGCGGGCAGCGGCCCGACGACGAGCCCGGCCAGGCTGCCGAACTGGTCGACCTCGGTCAGCGCAGGCTCGTCCGGGCGCGGTACGCGCGGCCGGATCAGCACCTGGTGGATCTCGATGCCGATCCGGGGCGGCTGGGGCGGCGGCTGCCCCAGCGCCGCCGCTGACAGCCGTGCCAGTGCGGAACTCACCCGGTGCCCCCGTCCTGAGGCGCTTCCCGCGCTTCCGGTGCGAGGCGCAGATAGCCTTCCTGGGCCCATGCCGGTACCTCCGGCAGCAAGGCCTGCTGGGTGGCGGCCACGACGGGGTCGTCGCGCCAGGACAGGGGCGCGGTGCGCCGGGTCCACAGCCGCTCGCCGTCCGGCGCGGGCGTGAGCGGCATACGGATGGTGGCCGGATCGACGAGGACGGGCCCGACCCGCACCGACGGCACCAGCCGGGCCAGATCCTCCGCGAACCAGTCGCGCAGCAGATCCACGCTCTTGCGGGGCAGTATCCCGGAGGTGGCGTGGACCTTGGCGGCCGGATCCATGAGCAGGGTGAGCCTCAGGGACCGGCCGGGCAGCAGGGACAGCGCGGAACCGTCGGCCACGGTCGGGGTGCCGATCGGCCGGGGAGTCGTGGCGCGTTGTCCGAGGGCGGCGAAATCACCCCGGTGCCTGCCCGAGGGAGTGGCGACCCGCGCCACGTCGGCGTGGACGGGGTGGATCAGGCCGTAGTCGTCGTCCACGAAGTAGGCCAGGAGGCCGTCGTCGAGACGGGTCAGCGCGCCGAGACGAACGGGGAACCGCCGTCCGGCCAACCACGCCCAGGCCGCGGCGCGCCCGGCCCGCGCGGCCGGGGACAGGGCAGGATGCTCGCCCTCCGGTTCGATGTCCAGCATCAGCCGGGCACGTACCACAGCGATCGGCCTTCCCACGAGCTGCGCGGTGTGTTCGCTGCCGGTCAGGCCGCCCGCTCCGACCGTCGTCGAGGTCGTGTCGACGATACGCAGCAGCGCGTCCAACGGGGTGTCGGACCGGGAGACACCGGTGGCGCGTTCCCGGCTGTCGCGGTCGATCAACCCCTCGGCCAGGCCCAGGAGATGCCGCAGGCGCGGCTGTCCGCCGAAGGCCGCCGACGGCGGGGCGCCCACCGGCGCACGATGTCCCGGCGGGCCCTCCCAGACCACGGCACCGGACAGCGCGTCGTGTGCGAGCTGACCGAGCGCACGGCCACCGGGCGCGAAGAACTCCACCGCCCCGTCCGCGTGGTCGGCGAGCAGCCAGCCGGCCAGCGGGCTCGCCGCGCCCTCCTGCTGGTCGATGCCCGCCTCGCGCAGTTCGTCGGAGGCGTCGACGAGCCGGAAGGACAGCGTCGCGGGCTGGTTGACGCGCGGCGGCAGTGCGAAGACGTCCCGGGCCGGGCCGCGCAGCCCCGACCCGACGTACGCGGGCGGGGTCGCCGGGTCCAGCAGATCCACGGTCCGGCCGAACGCGTCCACCACCCGCAGTTGCCGCAGCCGGGCGAACCCGGCCCGCAGCAGGTCGGGCGGTTCCGTCGGTGCCGGCGGGACACCGGGGGTGAGCGCCACGTCGTCGGTGAAGCCGAGCATGCGCTCACGCAGCCCGTCGAAGCCCGCCGACACCAGGTCGGGCACCCCCTGATCGGCCGAGAGCCGGCGCAACCGGCTCGCGAGCGCGTCGTCGATCCTGCCCTCGCCGCGCAGATCGAGCCGGTCCTCCTCGGCCAGGAACCGGGAGATCTCGTCCCCGAGCGCCCGCGACGGCGCCGAGACGAGTGAGGACCGTCCCCGCAGCACGGTGGCACCGGTCTGGGAGAATCCGGCAGCGGAGTGCGGATCGAAGTCGAGTTCACCCAACTCCCAGTCCCCGGCGTCCGGATGGGGATTCCATTCCAGTTCCCACTCGCACCACAGCGGCACCCATGCCTGGCGCCACAGGGTGATCCCTACCGGCGAGGATCCCGTGCCGTCCTTGAGGGACAGATGGGTGAGCGGCGCGGCACGGCTCGGGAAGGCCAGGGACCAGACCATCATGGCCCCCTCGGCCCGCAGCCGCCGCGCGGCCTCCTCCGGCGGCAGCCCGTACCGGTGGAGACGGCCGAGCGCTTCGATGTAATCGGCGTACGGATCCTCGACCGCCGCCTCGACGACCAGCGCCTCGGCCTCGGCCGGGAGCGAGCCGTGGTCCAGTCCGCGTGCCAGCAGGTCCCGCCCGTCGATGACACCCGCCAGGCGTGTCACCGTGTCCCCGGTCAGCCGGCAGGCCAGGCGTTCACCCGGGGTGCGGACCCCGTCGTACCCGTGCCGCAGGGACCGGCGCAGGCCCCGCATCACGAGCACGGGGTCCTGGGGGTGGAACCGCCGGGGCAGGGGCCGTTGCACTGTCTCGGTGCGGCGAGGATCGGCGGGCGGTGCCACCCGTTCCGGTTGGTTCTCGATCAGGTGCAGGTCCGCGAGGACGGCACGGCCCACCACGAAGTCCGGGATACCGGACGCGGTATCCGCGCGGACCCGGTCCAGGGCCGGGGTCGGGGGTGTGGTGGGCCGCAGACCGGTGAACGGGTCGCCGGTGGCGACGCGTTCCGCGCGGGCCGCTCCGGGGCGCGCCACGAAGCCCCGGGCGTGGATCTCCTCCTCGATCCGAGGCAGCCCGTCGGGTTCGCCGAGCGTCGTGGCGAGCCCGTGCGCGAAGGCCTGGTAGAGGATCTCGGTGTCCGGGCGGTTCAGTTCACCGGCGACGAGGGCGGCGAGCGCCTCCGCGGAGGTGGCCCCGATCGCCACCCGTGGTGCCCCCGGCTCGGGCCGGGGATCCACGGCCGAAGCGGAATCCGCGTGCACCCCGTACACCACGCCGTGGAAGACGGTCTGCCGGGGCCACCAGGCGTGCGGGTCGGCGGCGGGCTGCTGTGCCCCGAGGAGGCCGGCGAGCGCGGGGGAGGCCGGGGGCGGCAGGTCGGCCGACCGTCGGCCGAGCGCCTCGGCCTGCGTCGTGGAGCGCTCGGCCTCGGCCTGGGCGCGGGTGAGCCGGGCGGTGTCCACCTGCCAGCCGAGCCGGTCCAGGAGGGCACGGAACGCGGCGGGAGTGTCGGCCGCCGCGACCGGGTCGAGTTCGGGGCGGGAGTACCAGCCGACCACGACGTAGGCCAGCGCTCTGCGGTGCAGTGCGGGAACCGTGGACCAGTCGTCGTAATGGGCGAACCGCTCGGCCACGTTGTCGTATGCGGCGGCCCAGGCCGGGTCGCCGCCGCAGACGGCGGTGAGCTGCTCCGGGCGGAGCTGCGGGGTGCGATAGGCGCGGGCGCCGCCCGGCTGCCATCCGTCGAGCGCGCCGCTGCCGCCCTTCTCCGCCTCCAGGACCCACGCCTGCACCGCGCGGGGCTGCCCGGTGTAGTGGCCGAGCCGGACCACGACCCAGCGGTCGGGCAGCGGCTGCCAGACCGGCTCCGCCCCCGGGCTGTCCGCCACCGCGTGGGTCAGCGCGTCCGGCAGCGCCCAGTGCAGATGGACACCGGGGCCGAGCGGGGCGGCCGGAGTGAAGGGCGCGGACGTGCGCGGTCCCGGCGCGGACGGGTCCCTGGACAGCCCGTCGAACAGCCGCAGTCCGATGTCGGCCCTGGCTTCCGCGTGGCCTTCGTGCACGACCAGTGCCTGCACGTCGACCGGCACCAGCAGCCGGGGCCCGCGGTGCAGTCCGGCCGCCCAGGAGCGGGAGGCCGCGGCGGTCAGGCCGGTGCGCGCGGTGACCGCGAAGGCCGGGTGCAGGGGAAACGCCTCGGTCACGGCGACTCCTCGAAGGCCGCGGCGAGGTCGTCCAGGGAGATCGACGGGCTGAACAGCGGGCCTTCTCCCGTCCCGGAGAACTCCTGCTGATACGGGCGCTGCACGAGGTGGAGCGCGAAGGTCGCGGCGCCGTCGGCGGCTGTCGTGTGACCGAGATCGGCCCAAAGCCTGCGCACGTCCACGACACCGCAGCCCGAGGGACGGAACAGCACGGTGGCGGCGCCTTCTGGCTCCGGCGGGCGGCGCGCGACGGTGAACACGCCGCCGTCCGCCAGGTCCACGCCGAACTGCAGCCCCTGGTGCGGCTCTTCGACCAGGACGCGGGTGGGCAGGCCGTCGAACAGCGCCAACAGCACGGCGGGCGCCAGGCGTTCGATCCGCAGCGGCCTGACCGGCTGCCCCTCGTGGAATGCCTGCGCGCGCAGCCCCGGCCAGCCGGAGACCGCACGGGAGCGCAGCAGGAAACCCGTGACCGTGCCGACCGGTTCCGCGTCGTAGGACAGGCCCGGTCGCGCCGCCTTGATCCACACATTGCGTTCCGAGGCATCCACGGCGTCGCGGATCCGGCCGTGCCGCGCCACGAGATGGGCCCGGTCCCGCGTGGTGGAGGGGCCTGCCGAGAGCGCGCCGTCCACGGCCGCGTCCGTCCAGTTCCGGTCGAGGAAGAAGAAACGCGCGGATTCGAGCGGCAGGAGACGTTCGTCGGTGACGAGGTAGGCGAAGGGGACCCCTTCCAGCAGGCGCAGCCGGGCGAGCCAGTCGAGTACGTCGTCCGGGGGTGGCTCGCCCGCGCTGACCTTGCCGGCGGCGGCGGTCAGCACCTGCTCGACGGCGGCCTCGGAACGGTATCGGGTGCTCATGGGAAGAGCTCCTCCAACGTGGTGGGCGCGTAGGCGGGGTCGAACAGCGTGGTGTCCGGGTCCAGCCCCGCCTGCCGGGCGATCCACCGGACCCGTTCGCGCAGGGCGTCACGGAGCGGGGCGAGCTGGTCGGGGGTCTGCCGCAGGCCGTCGAAGGTCTGGTCGAGGGGCGAGGCGGGCGGTGTGGGGTCGGGGTCGGTGAGCACCGGCAGGTCGCCGAGGATCTGCCGTACGAGATCCCGTGGCAGACCCGTGCCGGACACGATGACATCGGGCGGGAACTGCGGCAGTGCCCACTCGGCGTCGGCGAGCGGGACCGGGGCGCCCAGCGGCTCGCGGCCGTCGACGAGCGTGCCGATCAGCGCCAGGCCCAGACCCTGGCCCACCGTGAGCCGGGTGAGGCCCAAGTCCCGTACTTCCGGAAGCAGTTCGAGGGCGGCGGCCACCGCGTCGGCGGCCAGGGTCCGCCTGCGCCAGTCGCGCAGCGAGGCGAGGAACCGCGGGGACGACAGCGCGAGCAGCCGGCCGACCTCGTGGGCGGCGGCCACCGTGAGGTCCTCCAGCCCGTCGGCGGCGACAGCCCGGCCCTGGTCCGCCGTCAGACAGGGGCTGCCCGCAGGCCGGCGGGGCACCTCGCGCGGGGTCAGCGGTCCCCGGTACCAGGCGGCCGTCTCCTCGCCGCGCCGCGTGGTGTGACCGATGACGGTGTGCCCGCTGGGCGCGACGGCCGGGCACTTGCCCCGTACGGTGCCCAGCGACCCCACATGGAGCCCCTTCATGAGGGAGTCGAAGTCGCCGGGCTCCGCCGCGCAACGGAACCGCCAGTGGGCGAGGACCGGGAAGCTGACGCCCGCGCCACCGGGAGCGGCCTCGGCACCTCCGGGACCGCTGGCCGGATCCCCGGTGGCGGCGGGCAGTTCCGCGATCCGGCCCTCCAGCGAGACCAGACACGCCCGGTACGCGAGTCCCGGGCGGGGCAGCCGGGCACAGATCACCACGGCCAGGAATCCGTCGTCGTCACCGACCGAGAGCTCCGAGTCGCCGAGCGACACCTCACGCACGTGGCACAGCAGTTCCAGTTCGTCGGGGCGCGGGAACAGCGCCTGGACCACGTCCCTGGTCGTGTCCAGCCGGTCGCAGGTCCCCGAAGCCCCGCTGATGCCGAGTGCGCCGTGCAGGGACGCGGGGACCGCGGTGCTCACCGGCACCCCGGTGACGACGTCGCCCTCGCTCTGCGTGAGCAGGACGAGGGCCAGCCACGGGCGGCGCTGCGGATCGAGGCCGACGGTGACCAGCCGCTCCCAGGGCAGGGTGCGGCGGCGCAGCGCCACCTGGGCGAAGCGGGTGTCGAAAGGGCCGACCGCCTCCGGCGGGGGAAAGACGCTGCGCAACTCCCCCGGAGGGAGCGCGAACTGGGGAGCGGTGACGAGCGCGTGACGTTCCACCGGGGCGATCGGATCGCCCTGGTCGACCGACTGTGTCATGCGCACCAGGTGCGGTCCCGCCGTCACCGGCGGCCGGGCGAAGCCGTGCAGGCGGAACTGTCCCTCGCCGAGCTCTGTCATCACACGTCTCCGATCCACGTCACGGCCGAGCGGCCGGAGCCCTCGCCCGCCAGGTCGCCGGTGAGGGCGGGCAGGCCGTACCGGAGGATCGCGCGGGCCACCCGCTCCGCCGGCTGCGCGCTGCCCAGCACACCTGAGGGACGCCACCGTTCGTCGTGGCCGGTCGTGACCGACACCGGGGATCCGCCCTGCGGTGTCACCGGGTAGAGCAGCACGGTCTGCCCGCCCTGCTCGACCGCGAGGGGCGGCGTCGGCTCCGTGGCGCCGCGGGCCCGCTGGGCACCGTCGAGGCCCAGCAGCAGCCCGTCGGTGTCCTTGACCGGCCCCGCGGCGGACAGCACGACGACGACCGAGTGCGTGGAGGCGGGCAGTTCGGTGGTGGTCAGCCCCTGCCGTCCGACCAGGTCGAAGCCCGTGACGAGGGCGACCCGTGCCGGGCGCAGTCCGCGCTTGGAGCCGGGGGCGGCGGTGCTGACCCGGGCGCCGGGCACGAGGACGGTGCCCGGCATCACCTGTGCGCCGAACGACCCCGGGTGCCAGCCGGAGAGGCCCGCGCGCCTGGGCCGGTTCGCCGTCGGCGTCGTGCCCAGGCCGATGAGGGCGAGGAGTTGGGTGCCCCGGGGAACCGGGACCTCCGCCGTGCCCGCCACCTCGGAGTCGACAAGCGCGGCCCCGGCCCGGTCGAGCGCCACGATCCGCACCCGCTGATCGCCGGTGACGGCCAGCCGCGGCCGTTCGGCCCGGACGTCCTCGGCGGCGCGCCGCAGCCGCCACACCTGGATCTGGCCCGCCCCGAGCCGCACCGGACCACCGTCCACGATGTCCCGCTCACCCGAACGCAGCCACGGCGCCGAGCGGTCGACGCTCAACAGGCCACGCAGCACCTCCCGTTCCTCCCCACTGCGGGAGAAACGCCGCCCGCGGTCCCGTGCGGTCGCCCCAGAGGCCCCGACCCGGTCCGCGAGCGCGGGCCGGGTGAAGAGCTGGGCGGCCGTGGGCAGCGCCTGCTCACGGGCCTCGGCCAGGGTGGGCGCGGCTCGGCGCGGCCACCGCGGGACGCGCACGGTGGTCCGCCCGTCGCGGCGGACCGGGCCGACCGGCGGCCGCAGGGACGCGAGCAACACCGGAGGCGCGACGCGCGGCGGCTCGGGATCCGGCTGCTGCGGCGCCTGCCGCGGGGTGAGCGGCAGGGGCGGCCGGGCCGGCGTCACCAGGCCCTCGGTGATCCTGGCCAGCCGGGGCGGCGAGATGCGGTCGGCCGGCAGCAGCGCGAGGGCGAAGTCGCTCGGCCTGCTCGGCTCGCCGCTCAGACACCGGCCGAAGGCCGCGAACCCGGCACCGCGTACGAGGAACTCAGTCGCCCGGTCCAGCGTGTTCGCACCGGACTGAGTGCGCGACCACCGCACGGCGGCCTCCATGGCGGCGGACCGGACGCCCGCCGGGTCGCGGTCGTCGCTCAGCGGCAGGGGCCGTCGCGGACCGGGGTCGACCTCATCGACGGAGCCGGTGGTGAGTCCGCCGCCCAGGCGGGTGACCGCGCTGAGAACCAGGCCGGTGAACGCTTCGCGGACGCCGCCCTCGTCCAGCTCCACGTCGTCGAACCAGCGCCACACGCCGTCGGGCACATTGCCTCGTACCGCCGTCGACGCCAGGTCGACCGGGGTGCCGACCGGCTTGCCGTCGGCGTCCAGCCGGACCATCTCCACGCGGTGTTCGGACACCACGTCGACTCGCCGCATCGGGCCGAGGTCCAGCGCCGGACCGCTCAGCACCTCGCCGCCGGCCCGGTTGCTCGCGGTACGCGTGGTGGAGGCGAGGGTGAACTCCGAGGTGAGCAGCAGCGGCCGCTCCCGGCTGCCGTCCTCGGGTGCGCCCGTCGCGCCGCCCGGATCGCGGGCGGCGCCCCCCGCCCGTACGGTCAGGCTCATCGTCTCGCCGTGCGGGTCACCGGCGACGAGGTACTTGTCGTGGAACGCCGCCCAGCCCAGCGGCGGCGGAGAGCCCGGGGCGTCGACGGCGCCGAAGGCGACCTCGACCTTGGACACATCGAGATCCAGGACGGCCACTCCGCGTACGTCCGGGCCCTGCACGGTCAGTTGGGCCGCGATCGAGAAGCCGATCGTGATCCGGACGTGCACGAACCACACCCGGATGTCGATCTCCAGACGGGCGCTGACCGCGACGTACACCCCGACGTCGTAGAAGAAGGGATCCCAGGAGACCAGCGCGTCCACGCCCGCGACGAAGGACGCCTGGACGAACCCGCCGTCGAAGGCGGCCTCCACGCGGGCCCCTGCCATGACGCAGCTGGAGGTGAGCGTGAAGTAGCTCTCGCCCTTGATCGCGATGGCGTCACTGACCCGCCAGTGAATGCCCAGCCGGGGCACGTCGGGATAGTGGGCCGGTTTCGCGAAGCGCGGATGGTAGCCGCCCAGGGACAGGACGAACTCGCCGGTGCGGAACCAGATCACCATGGCGAACCCGCCGCTGACCCGGCAGTCGCGGTTCAGCAGCCACGAGTTGTCGGTCAGCTGCGCCTCGACGGACAGGACCGCCTCGCGCGCGGAGAAGCGCGCCCGCAGCGCCAGCTCGATGGAGACGATGGGCTTCGCGGGGTTGGGCAGTTCCATCCGGCACAGACCGAGCAGGACCACCTCGACGTCGTGGTCGAAGGTCACGGCCAGCACGGCCACGGACTCCACGACCGTGAAGCTGGTGAACCGGACACCCGCGGCCAGCCAGAACGCCCCGCGCCGCGGCGGGAACGTCCGGCCCATCGAGTCCAGCGCCTTCATCGGCTCGCGGACCAGTTGGCTGCTCGGATCCATGGCCGCCACGAGCGGGAACTCTCCGACGTCGGTCACCTTGCCGGGCAACACCAGTCCGCGGTTGAGGCCGAGTCCGGCACCGATGCCCGTGATGAAGAAGGCGGGCGGACCACCGATCGGCGCGGCGATCGCGGCGATGCCGAACATCGACGTGTAGCGCTCCGCGGTGCCGACGACGGGGTACGTGCCGTACGCGCCGACGGCGGTGAGGCCGAAGCCCGCCGCCTCGACCTTGAGCATCCCCGCGTACTCCACACCGCCGTCGCGCTCGCGCCTGCGCAGCCCGCCGACCACACTGACGCTCGGCCCGCTGTAGGAGACGGCCAGCCCGGCGAGGCCCAGACGCCAGGTCGCCGGATCGGCCGGTGTGGCCCAGGGGACGTGGAGCGCCAGGTCGTCGACACCGACGGCCAGTCCGCCGAGCGCCACTCCGCCGTCGACGAGCACACCCACCTCGCGCAGCCGGTCACCGTCGTAGGCCACGGAGAGGCCGACCTGTTCGAGGTAGAGCGGACCGAGCTGCTTCTCCACGGACAGCCACCACGGACCGGACCCCGCGCCCGCGCTCAGCCGCAGCGCCACCGGGTCCTGGCCCTGCTTCCACACGACCAGCGCGGGATCGAAGCCCGGCGCGGCCGCAGTGGCGTCACCGCCCGCGGCTTCCGGTTGCAGGATCTTCGCGGCGACCGGGTTCGTGCCACCTCCGGCCGAGCCGAACGGCACGGCCAGCCCCCGCAACTCCAGCCGTGCACCGGCGTGTTGGAAGCCGGACGCGTCGCGTGCGTATGAGCCGTGCAGCGACAGCGCGTCGATCCGCAGACCCTGGTCGAGCAACGGGCCTTTCGCGCCGCCCACTTGAAGCCCGAGTCCCCGCAGTCGCAGCGCGGGGGAGAACTCCGGGTCCGGGCCCGGCAGGGTGTCCGGCAGGCTGCCGAGCCACACCTCTACGTGAGCGGTGCCCGCTCCGGCCGCCGGTGGCTCCCAGGAACCGTCGGCCGAGAGCGCGACGACGACATCGCCCAGCTCCAGGAGCGGGTAGGGCGTCTCGACGAGCTCCAGACCGAGCCCGTACCGCCTTTGCCCCGGCCCGTCCTCGGCTTCGAGGAGTTGCAGCCGTACCGGTCCGAGCCGTGGCGCGAGCGCGGTGAGGAAGCCGGCCAGAGCGCTCAGCACCCGCGGAGTCGGCGCGTCGAGCAGCCCGTCGGCCAGCCGCCACGGTGCGCCGGGCGGGCTGCCGGTCCCGGTCAGGATCCGCGCGGAGTGCAGGACCTTCCCCACAGTGCTGTCGTTGCCCACGGGCGCCTTCAGCAGGTCCGTGACCGGGGCCGGAGTGAGTGCCAGGTCGGCGGCGAGGGGTACGGCGATACGGCGGATCAGCTTGGGCACGGCCGCCGCGACCTCGGCGGAGTCGGCGGCTCCACGGCGGTGCACGAGCGTCGGACTGCCCGGCAGCCGCAGGACCAGGGCCTCCCGGTCGGTCGTCCCGGGCGGATCGAGCCACAGGCCCGCCTCCACCCGGTCGTCGACGCCGCCCAGCGTGACCCGCACGAACGGCATGAGGTCGACCGGGCCGGGAAAGAGCGCGTCCGGATCGACGACGGACCACGACAGGTGACAGGGGGCGGGTCCGGCCGTGGTGGCGGCGAACGACACCTCGGCGTCCGTGCCGGGAACGGGATGCAGGCCGTCCGCGGTGACGGTGAGCCGCGGCACGCCCCCGGGCGCCGCGTCGAGGTCGACGACGACGCGGCCACCGGGGCTGCGCCAGAGCACGGGCGGCTGCGCGGCCGCGTCCCCGATCAGGGCGCGCGCCAGCGCCTTCAGCGCGGCGGTCACCTCGGACGGATGCCGGCGGAACCGCGCACCGAACTCGTCGGCGGGAGCGGACGCCAGCAGCTTCAACTGCTCGATCGAGGCCGCGCCGTCGGCATCGGTCAGCTCCAGCGCGGCCAGCAGCCCGGCGAGCGCCGCGGCGATCTGCTTGAGCCGCGGATCGCCGGGATCGGCCGGATCGGCCAGGTCCCGCAAAACGTCCAGGAGCATCGGAAGGGCGTACTGCGCCGCTTGCTGACCGAGCTCCGCGAGCGCGCCGAGTCCCGGCGTCAGCGGATACAGCGGGATGTCCAGCCGGGGCGCGCCGGCCCGCGGCGTGAGCCGGGCGGCCACCTTCACCTCGGGGCCGACCTCCAGCTCCAGACCGGCGCCGAACCCGCCCGGCCCGGACTGCTCGGCGGACAACGTCAGCCACGCCGTGACGGTCGGCCCGGGCCGCAGCCGCCAGTGCACGGCGGACTCCAGCGCAGCGGGCCCGGACCCGTCCCGCAGCCGCAGCGTGACCTCCAGGTCCGTGCCGTCCTCGGCGACACTGACCGAACCGCCCCCGGGCAGCGACAGCGCAGTCAACCCGCCCGGTAAGCCGATCAGTTGGGCCACCGCGTCGATCAGCCGGGCGAGGTGACCGGGTGCGAGCAGGAAGGGCTCGCCGGGCCGGTCCGCGCCGAGAACCTCCACGAGCCGGCGCCCCGGCGCGGTGATCAGAGGCACGGGGGAGCGGACCGATCCCGGGGCGTCGGGGCGCCGCGGGTCGTGCGCCAGCAGGCCGAGAACATCCAGCAGCGGGTCGAGGAGGATGCCACGGTCGCGCAGGGACTGCAGACCCCAGCGGATCGCCTCGCCGCCCGTGGTGAGCATGACCAATCGGGCCAGAGCCGGAAGATCGGGCTCCGGCAGCACGGCGGCCTCCACCTGTCCGGAGCGCACCCTGAGGGTGAGGGCCGGGGCGCGCTCCGGGCCGACGACGAGCGTGCCGTGCACGGTGGCGATGCCGGCGAGCGGCAGACCCCGCTCCGGTGTGCTGACGGTGATCACACAGTCGGGGGTGACGCCGACCTCCAGTCCGCCGGCGGACAGCAACCCCGCACCGCCGTCCGGCAGTCCGGCCAGCCGCCGCAGCGTGCCACGGACAGCCGGGTCCGAAAGGAGAGTCCGTATGAGCCCTGCCGGATCCGCGATGACACGCTCCAGGGTGTCCGGGCGGAGCTCCACGCGCTCCTCGGCCGTCAGGACGGCCACGCCCGCCTGCACGAGGAGGTCCACCAGGTCGCGCACGGGCCCTGCCGTCGGCCGGGGCGACAACGTGTCCGCCAGCAGCCCCAGGAACCGACGGGCCGCCGCGTCCAGCGTGTGCGGGGTGATCGCGAGCCGGCCGTGGCCCACTCCGTCGAGTGCCGCGTCATGGAGCACGGCCGACACGGAGGCGTCGTCGAGGCGGGGGCCGATACCGACCAGGAGATCCGCGCCGCGCAGTCGCGGTTGCGGCCCGGTCCGCGCCCCGGCCCCCGGCCTGCCGTCGAGGAGCCAGCCGCCGGGCCGCCGCAGTGTCAGTCGTACGTGGAGCCGGGGAGTGACCGTCGGCGCCGACCGCTGCGCGGCGGGCAGCGGGACGCGCCATGCGTCCAGGCGCAGTTCACTGCCGCAGACGATGCCCTCGGCGGCAGCGGCCGTGCTGCGGAAGCTCAGTCCAAGACCGAGGTGGGTGGCCCGGGAGCGGCCCGGCACGGCCCCGCCGCCGGGCAGCCGGCGACGGACCTGGGCGGCCACCGCGGCGACCAGGGCGGTGAGCGCGCCATGCAGTTCTTCGCGGGTGAACTGGGTGACGACGCTCAGCACCGGAGCGGGTGCCGCGGACGGCAGAGCGACGGGTGTGAACGCCGAGACCGGGAACGGAACGGAACGTAGGCCCGAGGGAGCGTCACCGGTCACGGCCGCCCAGGTCGCCACCAGTTCCGCCAGCGGCGAGCCGTCGGTGGAGCTGCCCGCGGGCAGCAGGCCCACCAGGGACTGCAACAGCCGGAAGGCATCGTGTACGCCCGGCTGTTCCAGTCCGTCGAGAGGCCCGGGCCGGGCGGTGTCGGACAGTGGCCCGCCCAGCGTGACGAGCTGCGCGAGGCCCCCCTCGGACCAGACCTGGACCGCCGCCCGGGCGGCCAGCGAGTGCGCCACGAGCACGACCGGCGCGCCGGCCAGGCGTCGGAACTCGGCAACGGCCGGGCGCAGACGGACCGTTGCCTCCTCGGTCGGCGGAAGCAGTACGTACCACGGGCCGGTCGCCGCCAGCCCGCCGAGACCGAACGACTCGGCCGCCAGGCCGGGTGTCCGCAGATCGAGCAGGTGTGCCCCGGCCGCCCCCGGCTGACCGGGCCAGGGTCGTATCCCGGGCAGGTCGCTGGAGACGTACACCGTGCGGGTGGGGTCCGCGCCGGGCAGATGGTCGCTCAGTTCGAACGTCTCCGGCGCGCAGAGGTGACCGCGCGGCAGAACGACGGTGGGGTGCGTGGTCCCCGGCAGTACCTGCGCCGAGACGGGCAGCAGCCCGTCGCTGCCCGCTGCATGGTTCAGCAGCGCCCACAGATCGGCTGCCGAGTCCGGCCGCTCGTCGAGGAGTTCGGCCAGGTCGCTGTCGAAGCGCGCGGCACCGCTGAGCACCGCCGTGAGCCGCTCGACGCCGGGGAGCGGCGCCGAGCCGTCCAGAGCGGCGGTGAGATCGGCCGGGACGAGCGCGTCGAGCACCTCGCCGAGACCGTCCAGACCGGGCCCGTCGGGATCGAGCCATATGAGCAGCTCGGGCCCCGAGTCGTCGAGGGGCAGCCGCCAGGGCCGCTCGTGCGTTCCGTCGCCCGCGACCGCCACCTGCCTGATCCGCTCCGGCCCGCCGCGGGCGAAAAGTTCACGCAGCAACGCGATGGCGGCCACACTGCGGTCCGCCCCACCACTGCCCGCCAGAACGTCGCCGAGCCAGGACCGGACCGTCTCCACGGGATCGGTGACAAGGCCCGCCAGCGGCAGTGGCGGCCAGTCGGCGATCAGCGCGGCGAGGTCGATGCCGGTGTCCTCCTCACCCGGCACCCGCAGCCGTCCACGCGCCGGCAGCCAGCCGAGCAGCGCGGCGAGCAGGCTCCGCGGGTCGAGACCCTCGCGGGGTGTCGTACGCAGCAGCGCGAGACCGGCGAGGCGGGTGAGCGCCGGCCACAGCGCGGATCCGGGGCCTGGGAGCAACGGGTCTACCCCTGTGGCGAGTTCGAGCGGATCCGGCAGGGCCACCTCGTCGCCCTCGACCGTGACCGAAGCACCGGTGACCCGCGCGCGGGCCCCCCATCCGGCCCCCTGCCGCCACCCGGCGGCCAGGAGGAGCGAACCCGCCTTCAGCTGTACGGGCCCGGCGTCGAACGACAGATCCTCCCCCCACGCCAGCCGCAGCTCCGCGGCGGTCAGCGCGACGGCGGACGGCGGGTCCACAGCGGGCAGAGTCAGCCGTACGGCGTCCAGCGCGGCGGACAGCCGCACAGCCCCGCCGCTGATGGGCAGCGGAGCCGAAACCAGCCGGACTCCGACGGTCAGCCGGGGTGCGCCTTCGGCGTCGTCCTGCCACAGGAGGAGGGCCGGCCGGGCGGGCAGGCCCACGTCGCCCACGGAGACGACCCAGGGGTCTACGGCGCTGCCCTCGCCGGTCGGGGCGGGGGCCCGCACCAGGACGGCCAGCTGCGCGGCGATGGCGCCCCATCGGTGCGGGGCGTCGGCGAGGACCCGGGAGTGGTAACGCAGCAGCGCGTACGCAGGGTTGCCGACGATCTCGGTGAGGGGCGGCAGGCCGACCGGCCAGTCGAGGGCCGGTTTGCGCAGGGCCAGCAGGACGAGCAGGGCCGTGGCACGCCGTCCGCCGCCGTCCTCGTCGTTTGAGAACAGTGTCTCCAGCGCATCGTGCAGGGCGTCGACGCCCACCTGCGCGGCGGCCGCGGCCAGCGCCTCGACGCTGGACAGGTCCAGACGTGAGTACGGATGTCCGTCGAGGACGACGTCGGCCGCCTCCAGCAGGAGCCGCACCGCACGGTCCGAGCCGATCGAGAAGCCGGCGGACAGCGTCCCCACCATCAAGGTGACCGGCTGCGGCGGGGCCGGGCGGCGCAGCAGGTGTCCCTCGGCGCCGGACACCTCGACATGTACGCGTACCTCGGGCAGCCACAGCACATCGGCCCCGCCGCCCAGTCGCAGGGCCAGCAGATCGGCCGCGGCATGGGCGGAGACCGCCCCGGACACCTCGGCCGCGGCCGACAGGCCCAGCCTGAGCTCCAGCCCGTCGTCCGCCGCCTGGGCGACGAGCCGTACACAGACCCGTACCCCGGGCAGTGGGCTCAGGCAGAGCAGATACGGCGAAGCCGTGGTCCCCTCGCCCCGCAGGGGGAGCGACAGCCGGAGCCCGAGCAGCTGCCCGAGGGTCTCCAGCCACGCCCGTGCCGCGGGTGGCGGCACCGGTTCGCCGGGCTTGGGAAGGAACACCGCGCGCAGCCAGTCGGCGAACACCAGGGGGCCGGAGCCCGGGAGTTCGGCCAGCGGAAGCGGCGGAATGACGGAGGTGTCGCCGAGCCCGAACAGCGTGAGCAGCAGCCGCAGCCGCCCGGCACTGGCGGGATCGATCGTCCCCCTCGACCGGAGCAGGCCGGTGAGCAGGTCGGCGAGCAGCGGGATCAGCTCACCCAGCCGGCCGGGGAGTGACCCGTCGTCGATGTCCAGATCGCGGGCGGGTTCGCCCGGGAGCCGCAGCCCGGTCAGGCTCAGCCGCAGCCGGGGGCGGCCGAGGGCATGGGTGGGGACGTCCGCCCCGACGCGCAGGCCGCCCAGGCCGAAGTCGCCGGGTGCCGGGGGGAGTCGCAGGCTGACGGCGACGCGGATGTCACCGTCCGCGGTACCGGGCAGGAATCGCGTACCGCCGGGGCCGGTCGCCACCATCGGTACGACGACCGAGGCGGCGCACTCCACCTCGGCGGCCCGCAGCGTGGCGCGGCCGGCCAGCGACAGCGCCACCGTGTCGCCGGACGCGTCCACCACCAGATAGAGACGTCCGGCCGTGGCACCGTCGCCCGTGGGCAGCGGGATCCAGGTCCGGCCGGGCTGGGCGCCCTCCGTTTCGAGGGCCGCGTTCTTCGCGCTGCCCAGCAGCGCCGCGGCGAGCTCCAGCGCGGCCGCACGCCGTACCGGATCGCTGAGCACACCGGACAACTGCTTGCCGGGATCCGCGAAGAAGGCCTGATCCACCTCCAGCCGGGGATCCGCGCCGTCCCCCGGCTCCCGCCTGAGAACCCCGAGCGCGACGGCGAGTTGGACCAGCTCCGGAGGCAGGGTCGGGAGGGTCATCGCGGCCCCTGACGGTCGACGGCGTGCATGGCCTGAGGCACCACGGTGAGGAATCCGTCGGCGGCGTGGACGCCCCCGGGTACGAGCGGCCGGCAGTACTGGTCCTCACCGGCCAGCGAAGCGACGTAGCGGCACACCGCGATCAGGGCCTGCCAGCAGGCCGCCACGGCCGTCTCGCCCCAGACGTCCACGAGCAGCTCGGGCCCGCGAGCGGTCGTCTCGGCCGCCACGACCAGTCCGGCCGGCTCGTTCGGAGTCCCCACGGCCATCGGCACCACAAGCTCCATCTGCGCCGCCTCGCCACCGGAGATCTGGTCGCAGAAGGTACGCAGTCCGATCAGGACGATGCCGTTGAGCAGAGCCGCGCGACTCTCCTGGTAATGGACGCCCAACTCGCTGTCCAGGTCCTGCCACACGAACCGCCCGTACCGCAGCTCCCCCCGGGCCAGCGCCGCGCGGAACAGGCAGAGGAAAAGGGACTCCCGCACGACCAGCGGCGGTGCGGGCCACCCGGCCGGCCAGCCGCCCGGCGGCCGGCCGCCGCCCGCCTCGGCCCGCAGCGTTTCGAGTTCGTCACGGCACTCGGCCGACAGCGGAGCCTGGTCGAGATCCCGGTAGGACCAGCTGTCCTGTTCGGCCCACTGCGGACCGGGCAGGGCAGCGGCCGGCGAACGAGGGAGCGCCATACACGACCCTTCGGAAGGCTACGGAGTGTGCCGTGCGACCGCTGAGCCCCTCTATTTTTAGGGTGATCAATATGGAGATACATACGTCAGTAGGCGTACAAATACGGGAGTTTGAACCGCCCAGTGAGCTTGCGCCCCGTGGGTGCCAAGGTGGCGGGCTAGGGCTTCGGCCGGGCCGAGTGGCACTCCGCCAACGCGGCACGAGCGTGTCCGGGCCGCTCGGCAACGCGTCCTTACCGGACGGGCAGGTGGCGGCCAAGGCCTATGAGGGTAGTGGTTGTTCTGCCCAGATGGTCTTGCCTTGAGGGGTGTAGCGGGTTCCCCACCGTTGGGCGACCTGGGCGACGAGGAAGAGTCCGCGTCCGCCTTCGTCGGTGCCGAGGGGGCGGCGTAGGTGTGGTGAGGTGTTGCTGCTGTCGGACACCTCGCAGATGAGGGCGCGTTCTCGGATCAGACGGAGGCTGAGGGGCGGGGAGGCGTGCCTGATGGCATTGGTGACGAGTTCGCTGACGATGAGTTCGGTGGTGAATGCGGCATCGTCGAGATCCCAGGCGCTCAGTTGCCGGTTGGTCATCTGTCGGATGGTGTGGACCGCCGAGGGGACGGCGGGTATGTCCCAGGAGGCGACGTTGTCGGCGCCGAGTGCACGGGTTCGGGCGACGAGGAAGGCGACGTCGTCGTGTGGGTGCTCGGGCAGCAGCATCCGGACCATCGTGTCGCAGATTTCGTCGAGTGGGCGGTCGGGGTGGGCCAGTGCGAAGCAGAGCCGTTCGAAGCCGACGTCCACGTCGCGGTCGGAGGCTTCGATGAGGCCATCGGTGTAGAAGGCGATCACGCTTCCTTCCTCGACGTCGATCTCGGCGGATTCGAAGGGCAGGCCGCCCAGTCCGAGGGGTGGGCCGGCAGGTATGTCAGGGAATTCCACTGGTTCACGGAGGTGCGCTATGGCGGGGCTGGGATGTCCGGCCCGTGCCACGACGAGTTTGCGTGAGATGGGGTCGTAGATGCCATAGACGCAGGTCCCGCCGATCACCAGGGCGCCGCCGGCGGCGGCATCGGCTTCGTCCGCGAGCCGGATCACCAGGTCGTCGAGGCGGGCCAGGAGTTCGTCGGGGGGCAGGTCGAGGTCGGCGAGTGTCTGCACGGCGGTGCGCAGCCGGCCCATGGTGGCCGCGGCGTGGATGCCGTGTCCGACGACGTCCCCGACGACCAGGGCGACCCGTGCGCCGGACAGCGGAATGACGTCGAACCAGTCTCCGCCGACCCCGGCTTCGGTGTCGGTGGGAAGGTAGCGGTAGGCCGCCTCGACCGCGCTCTGTTCGGGCAGCCCGTGGGGGAGCAGGCTGTGCTGGAGGGCGAGTGCGGTGTTGTGTTCGCGGGCGAAACGTCTGGCGTTCTCGATGCAGACGGCCGCGCGGGCTGCCAGTTCTTCGACAAGAAGCTGGTCGTCGTCGTCGAAGGGCTCTGCGTGCTTCCAGCGCAGCAACGTGGCCACGCCCATGGTCATGCCTCGGGCCTGGAGGGGGACGACCAGGTGGGAGTGCACGCCCAGGAGGTCCAGTTTTGCCTTGCGCAGCGGGTCCTGGGCCAGCCACGGCGTCGACCCGTCGATGACCGGGTGGCGGATCGAGCGACCGGTAGCCAGGCATCGGCTCTGCGGGGAGGTCGGCGGGTAGCGGGTGGGTTCCCCGGCTGCGACCACGACCTCGGGGTGATCTTCCTGGATCGAGAGGTGCGCCGCTCGGCGCAGCGCTGTCTCGCCGTCCACCGCGACGGGCGTGAGGTCGCGGGCTGCCAGAACCGTGTCCAGCAGGTCGACCGCGACGAAGTCGGCGACCTGGGGCACCACGATCTCGGCCAGCTCGCGCACGGTGCGGTCCAGGTCCAAGGTGGTGCCGATACGGCTGCTCGCCTCGTTCACCAGGGCGAGTCGCTGGCGGGCCCGGTCATGGTCGGTGACGTCCACCGTGGTGTGGCACACGCCCAGGAGGTGGCCTGTACGGTCCTGCAACCGGAAGGACGCGCAGAGCCTGACGCGCTCACGGTCCTGTCGGTAGGGCTCGCCCGGTTCCGGGACGGCATGCTGGAACATCAGCAGCGTCTGCCCGCTGCCCAGCGCCTGCCGGGCCTGCCACTCGAGGGTGGAGTCGGCTTCCCCGGGCACGGCCTCCCCGACTCTGCGGCCGATGCGCAGCTGGACGGGCACGCCGTCCATGTCTTCCAGTACGCGGTTGACCATCTGGTACCGCAGGTCGGTGTCCACCACGGCTATCCCTATGGGCGACTGGTCGAGCAGGCCGTGCAGCACCGCCTGCTCCAGTGCCCACCTGCGGGGCGCGCTCACCGGGGTGACCACGGCAAGCCAGCTTCGGCGCCCACCATCGTCCTGGAACGGGCAGGCGCGCAGTGCCAGCTCCACGTGGTGGCCGGAGCGATGCCTGACGGCGATCAGGCCTTCCCAGCCGTTGCCTGTACGGCGTGGCTCCGACATGGCGGAAGCGAGGTCTGCCTCGCCGGTCAGCAGCGAGGCGGCAGGCCGTCCCAGAATCTCGCTTGCCCGGTAGCCGAGGAGCGTCTGTGCGCCCTTGCTCCATCCCTCGATCAGACCGTGCGCGTCGATGCGGACCACAGCCGCATGGGTGATGTCGAACGGCTCATCCAGGTATTCGTGCGCCGTGCTCTGTGTCGCCATGGTGTGGATCCCCTCGGGGGGCCTGTTCCATAGCACCACAGTCTCACGCCGCCGCACGGCCTTGCGCGGGCACCGTGCCTCCCACGAGGCGCCGCCCGCCGGATGTCCAGGGCGCTCGCCGACGAGACGACGATCGGGCGGAGCCGGGCGAAGGTCCTTTCGGCCCCTCCGACACCGCTGCTCCGCTCCGCGTGACCGAAGAGTCGGCGTGACCGAAGAGGTTGGATTCAGGGCACCGGTTCTGCCAGGCGCGGCCCTCTTGCACGGCCCCGTTCGCGCAGCCCACCGACTCCGGCAACGTTTCGACGTGCTGCCGCCTCGGGCACGGCAGGGCAGGGGCGGGACGAAGACCCCGGCTGAGGCGCCTGGGGGTGGTGGGACACTGGCGGGTATGGATATACGCCGGAGGAACAACGTCGTCGTCACCGGCCGCCCGGACGGGCCGGTGGTGCTGCTCGCGCACGGGTTCGGCTGTGACCAGAACATGTGGCGGCTGGTTGTTCCCGCGCTGGCCGACGACTTCCGGGTGGTGCTGTTCGACTACGTGGGGTCGGGCCGCTCGGATCTGTCGGCGTGGAGCGAGCAGCGTTACTCCTCACTGGAGGGCTACGCCCTGGATGTGCTGGAGGTCTGCGAGGAGCTGGACCTGCGGGATGTGGCCTTCGTGGGGCATTCGGTCAGCGCGATGGTCGGGGTGCTCGCGGCGCAGAAGGCGCCGGAGCGGTTCTCCCGCCTGGTCATGGTCGCTCCCTCCCCGCGGTACATCGACGAGGACGGGTACCGGGGCGGGTTCAGCGCCGAGGACATCGACGAGCTGCTGACGTCCCTGGATTCGAACTATCTGGGCTGGTCGGCGACGATGGCCCCGGTGATCATGGACAATCCCGACCGGCCGGAGCTGGGGGAGGAGCTGACCGCCTCGTTCTGCGCGACCGATCCGGACATCGCGCGGGCCTTCGCACGCACCACGTTCCTGTCCGACAGCCGCCAGGACCTGAAGTCGGTGGCGGTGCCGACGCTGGTGCTGGAGTGTGCACAGGACGTCATCGCGCCGCGCGAGGTGGGCGCCTACGTCCATGCCGCGATCCCCGGCAGCCGCCTGGTGACGTTGGACGCGACAGGGCACTGCCCGCAGCTGAGCGCACCCGACGCCACGGCACAGGCCATCACCGCCTTCCTCGGCGCAACACGGTGATGTGCCGCGACCGGGACGTAGAGCAGGACGCCGACGCCACCGACACGGTGTTCACGTCGCTGCTGGAGGACAGTGCCGAGGAACTGTACGAGCAGGCGCCGTGCGGTTACCTGTCCACGCTGATGGACGGCACCATCGCGAAGATCAACACCACGCTGCTGGACTGGCTGGGCCTGTCGCGCCGGGACGTGGTGGGCCGGATGCGGTTCACCGACCTGCTCACCGTGGGCGGCAAGCTCTACCACGAGACGCACTTCGCGCCGCTGCTGCAAATGAAGGGCGAGGTCAACGGCATCGCCCTGGACCTCAAAGCGGCCGACGGGCAGCGGCTGCCGGTGCTGGTGACCTCGAAGGTCAAGACCAGCCACGACGGTGAGCCGATGCTGGTACGCAGCACCGTCTTCGACGCCCGCGACCGCCGCGCGTACGAGACCGAACTGCTGCGCGCCCGCAGGCAGGCCGAGGCCGACCGCGAGCGCCTCCAGGAAGCACTCGCCGTCCTCCAGCAGAGCCTGCTGCCCTCCACCCTGCCGACGGTTCCCGGCCTGGAAGTGGCCTCGCACTACCACACCGCCTCCCCGGACCTGATCGGCGGCGACTTCTACGACCTGTTCCCGCTGGACGGCACCAGGTGGGCATTCTTCCTCGGCGACGTGTGCGGCAAAGGCCCCAAAGCCGCCGCCGTCACCTCGCTGACCCGCTACACCCTGCGCGCCGCCGCCTTGCACGAGCCCGACCCCGTCAACGTACTGGCCACGCTCAACACGGTCCTGCACGAGCGGTACACCGGCAGCGAGCCCCGCTACTGCACCGCCGTATTCGGCTTCCTGGAACCCCAGAGCGACGGCTGCGCCGTCCACCTGGCCTCCGGCGGCCACCCCCCGGCACTGGTCCAGCGCGCCGACGCCTACGCCGACTACCTCCCCACCCCCGGTGGGATGCTCATCGGTGTCCTGCCCCGGGCGCAGTTCACAGCCGCCCGCACGGTGCTGCTGCCCGGGGACACGCTGCTGCTCTACACCGACGGCCTGACCGAGGCCAGGATCGGGCCGCGGCGTGAGCTGTACGGCGACGACGCCCTGCGCGCCTTCACCGCCGCCCGGACGCCTGCGGGCCCACAGGCCCTGATCACCGCCCTGACCGGCCTGCTCGCCGGCTTCGGTGAGGGCCTCGACGACGACACCGCCCTGCTGGCCTTCGGCGTGCCCGCTTCCCTGCCCGACCAGCCCCTGCGAGTAGATGACTGACATGAGCCCGCTGACGATCACCACCCGAGACGCCCCTACCGGTCCCGTACTGGAGATCACCGGCGACCTCGACCACGAGACATCCCCGGAACTGCGTCACGCGATCGACCGCCTGACCCTGGCCCGCGGCCAGCTGCTGGTCCTGGACCTGGCAGGTCTGCGGTTCTGCGACTCCAGCGGCATCACGCTGCTGTTGGCAGCGCGCAACCTGGCCATCGAGGCAGGCGTCGACACAGTCCTGGCCGCGGTCCCGGCCAACACCGCCCGGGTCCTGGGCATCGTGGGCCTCGACCAGGTCTTCGCGTTCTACCCGGACACCCGAGCGGCCACCGCCGCACACCCGCCCACCGCAGTGATCGCCGACACCACACCGCGCGGCACCGGATCCCGCGCGGACCAAGTGGAGTCGTGACCGCCCGGCGGCACGCGGCGTTCTGGACTACCGTCCCGCGCAACGCTCGCTGACCGGTCTGCGCACGGGCACCGACGCGGCCGGGCGTCCCCAGGCGCCGGCCGAGCTACGGCTGCCGACCCGCTGACCGGGAGCGTGTTGCACCCCGCCGTGCTGGACGGGACGCCGCAGGCCATCGTGGGCCTGCGGCGCTCGGCCGACGGCCTGGAGAGCGGGTCGTCGCGGGGTGGGAACCTCCGACCGGGCCTTTTGCCGTCGATCCACTCGCGCATCTCGGGCTCGGGGACGGGGTCCTTCGGCATCAGCGGCACCAACGCCCACGTGATCCGGGGCGCCGCCGGTCAGGGCGTATCCGCCGAAGCTCTCCGGAGCCACGTTGGCCTTCGCCTCCGGATGCAGCGTGCTCACCGGCGTCGAGGCCCTCGGCCAACGCCGTGCCTGCCTTCCGCGTCCCGCGCGTACGCCGGGCCCAGCACGCGGAGGTCGCCCTCGGTGCCGTACTCGGTGTGATGCTGATCGGCCTGTCGGTGCTGATCTCGCGCTTCCATCTCCAGCCCGTCGAGGGCGTCACGGTCCTCGCGCAGCTCGCGGACGCCTCGCTCGGCCACAACTGGGCGTTCTACGTCGTTCAGTTCGCGACGATGATCCTGCTGGCGCTGTCGGCCAACACCTCCTTCGGCGGTCTTCCGGTTCTGCTGAAGCTGCCGGCCCGCGACAACTACCTGCCGCACGTCTTCGCGCTGAAAGCCGACCGCCAGGTCCACCGGCACGGCGTGCTCACACTGGCCGGGGTCGTCGCCGCGCTGCTCGTCTTCTCCGGCGGCGACACCAACACCCTCGTGCCGCTCTTCGCCATCGGTGTCTTCATCGGCTTCACGATCGCCCAGGTCGGCATGGTCCGGCACTGGCGCGCGGAATGAGGGGATGGGATCCCGACGGAATCCAGACGGGCCCCGCAGATGGATCAGCCCGCCGTAAGAGATCCGTCAAAGGCGTACGCACCCCCGTATGAGAGCCGTCAACGGCGATCGAATCCGGCCAGAGAGGCGGTTTCCTCTAATCGTCCGTTCAATCCGAACCTCATCTAGGAGCTCGCGATGGCCGACCTGGCCTTCGTTGTCACCACGATCGCGGTGTTCGCGCTGGTGGCCCTCGTCGCCAAGGGGGTGACGAAGCTGTGACCGCCGAAAACGTCGTCGGCCTGATCGTGGCCGTCACCCTGCTGGGCTATCTCGTTCTCGCCCTGATCTTCCCGGAGAGGTTCTGAGAAGCGATATGAGTCCCGTCCTCGCCGGCGTGCTCCAGCTGGTCGCTCTCATAGCGGCACTGGCACTCGCCTACCGTCCCCTCGGCGACTACATGGCCAAGGTCTACTCCTCCGACAAGCACCTGCGCGTCGAGAAGTGGATCTACAAGGGCATCGGCGCCGACCCGGACACGCAGATGCGCTGGCCCGCGTACCTGCGCGGCGTCCTCGCCTTCTCCGCCGTCAGCGTGCTCTTCCTGTACGTGCTTCAGCGTGTCCAGGGTTCGCTGCCCGGCTCGCTCGGGTTCCGGTCCATCGACCCGGACCAGGCGTTCAACACCGCCGCGTCCTTCGTGACGAACACCAACTGGCAGTCGTACTACGGCGAGCAGGCCATGGGCCATGTCGTGCAGACCGGCGGCCTGGCGGTGCAGAACTTCGTCTCCGCCTCGGTCGGCATCGCGGTGGCCGTCGCGCTGGTGCGCGGCTTTTCCCGCTCCCGCACCGGTGAGCTCGGCAACTTCTGGTCCGACCTGGTGCGCGGCACCGTCCGCGTCCTGCTGCCCGTCTCGGTGATCGCCGCGATCGTCCTGGTCGCGTGCGGCGCGATCCAGAACTTCTCCGGGATCCACTCCGTCGGCCAGTTCATGGGCGGCTCGCAGCAGTGGAACGGCGGCGCGGTCGCGTCGCAGGAGGCCATCAAGGAGGCCGGCACGAACGGCGGCGGTTACTTCAACGCCAACAGCGCGCACCCCTTCGAGAACCCGGGCCCGTTCTCGAACCTCTTCGAGATCTTCCTGATCCTGCTGATCCCGTTCGCGCTGACGCGGACCTTCGGCCGGATGGTCGGCTCGCTGCGCCAGGGCTACGCGATCCTCGCCACGATGGTCACCATCTGGATCGGCTTCACGGCGCTGATGATGTGGACCGAGTTCGCCCATCACGGCCCGGCGTTCCAGATCGCCGGCGGTGCGATGGAGGGCAAGGAGACCCGCTTCGGCGTCGGCGGCTCGTCGATCTTCGCGGTGGCGACCACGCTGACCTCGACCGGTGCGGTGGATTCCTTCCACTCCTCGTTCACCGGCCTGGGCGGCGGCATCACCCTGCTGAGCATGCAGCTCGGCGAGATCGCACCCGGGGGTACCGGCTCCGGCCTCTACGGCATCCTGATCATGGCCGTCATCGCGGTGTTCATCGCGGGGCTCATGGTGGGCCGTACGCCTGAATACCTGGGCAAGAAGATCGGCACCCGTGAGATCAAGTTCGCGGCCTGCTACATCCTGATCACCCCGGCGCTGGCGCTGGTCTTCACGGCCGCGGCGATGGCGCTGCCCACCCCGGGCCACTCGATGACGAACTCGGGCGCGCACGGCTTCTCCGAGATCCTGTACGCCTACACGTCGGGCGCCAACAACAACGGCTCGGCGTTCGCGGGTCTGAACGCGGACACGCAGTGGTTCAACACCACCATCGGCATCGTGATGCTGCTCGGCCGCTTCGTGCCGATGGTGTTCGTGCTGGCCCTGGCCGGTTCGCTCGCCGAGCAGAAGCCCATCCCGGCGACCGTGGGCACCCTGCGTACCGAAAAGCCGCTGTTCACGGGCCTGCTGGTGGGCGCCATCCTGATCATCACCGGGCTGACCTACTTCCCGGCCCTGGCGCTGGGCCCGTTGGCCGAGGGGCTGGCGTCATGACCACTCGCACAGAGAAGACCCGTGCAGAGAAGACCCGTACAGAAGAGACCCGTACGGAGAAGACCCGTACAGAAAACGACGAGGACTCGATGTCCACAGCCACTCCGACCCGGGCACCGCACAGCGATGTGCCGACCGGCCACAAGGACGAAGGACGTGTCGGCGCGGGGCTCTTCGACCCCAAGCAACTGCTCAAGTCGCTGCCGGACGCCTTCCGCAAGCTCGACCCGCGGGTGATGGTCAAGTCACCCGTGATGTTCGTGGTGTTGGTCGGTTCGGTCCTGACGACGGTGTTCTCCTTCAAGGACCCGGGCGACTGGTTCGGCTGGGCGATCAGCGCCTGGCTGTGGCTGACCGTGATCTTCGCCAACCTGGCGGAGGCGGTCGCCGAGGGCCGAGGCAAGGCGCAGGCGGACACCCTGCGCAGGGCGAAGACGGACACCGTGGCGCGCAGGGCCGACGGGACCGTGGTCCCCGGCACCGAGCTGCGCGTCGGTGACCTGGTCGTGTGCGAGGCGGGCGACATCATCCCCGGCGACGGTGACGTCGTCGAGGGCGTGGCGTCCGTGGACGAGTCGGCGATCACCGGCGAGTCGGCCCCGGTGATCCGCGAGTCCGGCGGCGACCGCTCGGCCGTCACCGGCGGTACGAAGGTCCTCTCCGACCGCATCGTCATCAAGATCACGACAAAGCCCGGCGAGACATTCATCGACCGGATGATCGCCCTGGTCGAGGGCGCCGCACGGCAGAAGACGCCCAACGAGATCGCTCTGAACATCCTTCTCGCGTCCCTCACGATCGTCTTCCTGCTCGCGGTGGCCACGCTGCCCCCGTTCGCCGACTACGCGGGTACGCACCTCACGATGGTCGTGCTGGTGGCCCTGCTGGTCTGCCTGATCCCGACGACGATCGGCGCCCTGCTCTCCGCGATCGGTATCGCGGGCATGGACCGGCTGGTGCAGCGCAACGTCCTGGCCATGTCCGGCAGGGCGGTCGAGGCGGCGGGCGACGTGTCGACCCTGCTCCTCGACAAGACCGGAACCATCACCCTCGGCAACCGCCAGGCCTCCGAGTTCGTACCGGTGACCGGCACCACCGAGGCCGAGGTCGCGGACGCCGCCCAGCTCTCCTCGCTGGCCGACGAGACGCCCGAGGGCCGCTCCATCGTCGTACTGGCGAAGGAGACGTACGGGCTGCGCGAGCGCCACCAGGGCGAGCTCTCCGGCGCCGAGTGGATCGCCTTCACCGCCCAGACCCGGATGTCGGGTGTGGACATCGACGGGCGCAAGATCCGCAAGGGCGCGGCCGGGTCGGTCATCGCCTGGGTGCGGGAACAGGGCGGGGAGGTGTCCGAGGACGCCGACACGCTGGCCAACCGGATCTCCGAGGCGGGCGGTACGCCGCTGCTCGTGGCCGTCGAGGACGCCGACGGTGCGCGGATCCTCGGCGTCATCCACCTCAAGGACGTGGTCAAGGAGGGCATGCGCGAGCGGTTCGACGAGCTGCGCCGCATGGGCATCAAGACCGTCATGATCACGGGTGACAACCCGCTGACGGCCAAGGCGATCGCTGAGGAGGCCGGCGTCGACGACTTCCTCGCGGAGGCGACTCCCGAGGACAAGATGGCGCTCATCAAACGGGAGCAGTCGGGCGGCAAGCTCGTCGCGATGACCGGCGACGGCACGAACGACGCGCCGGCGCTGGCCCAGGCCGACGTGGGTGTGGCCATGAACACCGGTACCTCGGCCGCCAAGGAGGCCGGGAACATGGTGGACCTGGACTCCAACCCCACCAAGCTCATCGAGATCGTGGAGATCGGCAAGCAGTTGCTGATCACCCGTGGCGCGCTGACGACGTTCTCGATCGCCAATGACGTGGCGAAGTACTTCGCGATCATCCCGGCGCTATTCGCGGTGGTCTATCCGGGCCTGGACAAGCTGAACATCATGCAGCTGTCCTCGCCGGACTCCGCGATCCTGTCCGCGGTCATCTTCAACGCGCTGATCATCATCGCACTGGTGCCGCTCGCGCTGCGGGGTGTGCGGTACCGGCCGGTGAGCGCGGACAGGATGCTCCGCCGCAACCTCGGGATCTACGGTCTCGGCGGCCTCGTCGCGCCCTTCATCGGCATCAAGATCATCGACCTGCTCATCTCCCTCATCCCCGGGCTGTAATTTTTTGAAAGCGTGCTGATCACAATGAACAACTCGGTTACGAACACGGCCCGGTTGCTCTGGGCCGGCCTGCGATCCCTCCTGGTGCTCACCGTGGTGACAGGCGTCCTCTATCCGCTCGCCGTCACCGGTGTCGCCCAGGGCCTGTTCTCGGACCAGGCGAACGGCTCGGAGATCAAGGCGGACGGCAAGGTCGTCGGCTCCTCGCTGATCGGCCAGGCGTACAACTTGCCGCTGAAGAAGGGCCAGGAGACCCCGGAGCCCGACCTGAAGTGGTTCCAGGGGCGTCCGGCGAACGGGCTGGGCACCAACAGCGTCAACACCCAGTACTCGCTGATCCTGTCCGGTGCGACCAACCGTTCCGGTGACAACGCCGATCTGATCAAGTGGGTCAAGGACGCCAAGGCCGCGGTCGTCAAGGACAACTCGACCGCCGACCACAAGGTCAAGCCGTCCGACGTCCCCGCCGACGCGGTGACGTCGTCCGGCTCCGGCCTGGACCCGGACATCTCCCCCGAGTACGCGGACCTTCAGGTGCACCGGATCGCGGAGCAGAACCACCTGGCCGTCGCCCCGGTGCAGAAACTGGTCGACGAGCACACCGACGGCCGTACCCTCGGCTTCATCGGTGAGCCCCGCGTCAACGTCCTCGAACTCAACATCGCGCTCAAGGAACTCGTGGCGACGAGCTGACGGCCTTACGCGCTCCACGCGGGAGTTGACGCATCGGGAGACATCCCGATGCGTCAACTCCCGCCGCCATGACGCCGGTTCCGGCAGTGACGCCGGTTCCGGCAGGCTCCAGCCCTCCGCGCAACAGGAAGGGAGCACACCGATGACCCGGGTCCTGGTGGTGGAGGACGGTCCACAGTTCGTCCGGGCCCTCGTGATCAACCTGCGGGCCCGCCGGTACGGAGCGGACGCGGCCCCCGACGGCGCCACCGCGCTCCGCCGTGCCGCCGCGCGCCGGCCCGAAGTGGTCGTCCTCGACCTGGGCTGCCCGACATGGACGGCACGGACGTCATCAAGGCCCTGCGCGGCTGGACCCGTGTCCGCCGGCCCTGCGCCGGAGGATGGCGCACGCCAACATCTGCAACTCCGAGAAGGCCGACGCGGCCCACGTGCTCCTCCGGCTGCTCGGCGTTGACCGGTGTGGAGGCCATCGCCAACGGCGTGCCCGCCTTCCGAGAGCCGCGCGTGAAACGGGCGCGGCGAACTGAGCCGATGCCGGGTGCGCTGCTCGGGCTGGTGCCGATCGGGTCGGCCGTGCTGATCAGCTGTGACCGTGTGGCCCCGCGCGGCGCGTGACCGTGGATCGTTCGGGCTGCCGGCGGCATGCGTGGAGCGGCCTCCGACGAGGGGGAGCTTCGGCGGAGGCCGGGTGGTGGGGGCCGGGCGGTGGGAGCTCGGTGCTACAGGCCGACGTCCCGACGGCTCATGTCGTCCAGCGATTCACGCCGTACGAGAACGCGCGCGATGCCGTCGGACACCGCGACGACCGGAGGCCGGCCGACCAGGTTGTAACCGGAGGTCATGGACAGGTGGTAGGCCCCGGCCGCGGGCACCGCGAGCAGGTCCCCGGGGCGTACGTCGCCCGGGAGCGCCACCCCGTCGGCGAGGACGTCGCCCGCCTCGCAGTGCCGGCCCACGACAGTGACGAAACGGGACGGGGCGGAGGAGGGGCGGCCGATGAGCCGGGGCGCGTACCGCACTCCGTACAGCGCGGGCCTCGGGTTGTCGCTCATGCCGCCGTCGACGGCGACGAAGGTGTGCTCGCCGGTGCGCTTGACCGCGAGGACACGGTAGACGGCGACGCCCGCGGGGCCGACGACCGCCCGGCCGGGTTCGATGGTGAGCCGCGGCACGGGAAGTCGGGCCCGTGCGCAGCCGTCCTCCAGCTCGGCGCGGACCCGGCCGGCCAGCACGCCCACGTTCATGGTCTCGTCGCCGGGCCGGTAGGCGATGGCGTGCCCGCCGCCGATGTTCAGCTGCGGCAGGATGACCCCGTGCTGGTCCCTTACCCGGGCCATCAGTCCGACCATGCGCCGCACGGCGGCGACGTACGGCTTCACGGCGGCGATCTGCGAGCCGATGTGGCAGTGCAGGCCGACGAGTTCGAGGTGCGGCTGGTCCAGTATCCGGGTGATGGCGTGCTGCGCGGATCCGTCCGTGAGGGACAGGCCGAAGTTCTGGTCGTCGGTGCCGGTGCGTATCTTGGTGTGTCCGCCGGCCGCGATGCCGGGCACCACCCGCACCATGACCTTCTGGCGGGTGTCGCAGGGTGTGATCGCGGCAAGGCGCGCGATCTCCGAGGCGCTGTCCACGACGATGCGTCCGACACCGAGCCGCAGGGCGGTGCGCAGGTCCTCGGGGCTCTTGGCATTGCCGTGCATCACGATCTTCTCCGGCGGGAAGCCGGTGGTGACGGCGAGCGCCAGCTCCCCGGCGGAGCAGACGTCCAGGCCGAGGCCCTCCTCCTGCACCCAGTGCGCCATCGCACGGCACAGGAACGCCTTGGCCGCGTAGACGACGTCGGCTTCGGGGAACGCCGTGCGGTACGTACGGCAGCGTTCCCGTACCTCCTGCTCGTCGAGCACGTACACGGGGGTGCCGAAGCGGTCGGCCGCCTCGGTGAGGGAGACACCGCCGACACAGACGTCGCCGTCGGCTTCGGGGCGTGCGGAGCGGGGCCAGACGGACAGGCCGTCGGTGTCGCCGAGGAGCCGGGACAGGGTCTGGGGATCCGAGGGCGGCAAGGCCGGGACCGACGGCGGAAGCGCGGACGGAAGGGACGACGGAACAGAAACTGACATGGCGTCTCCTCAGCCGATCAGCAGGTTCAGGCACGCGACGACGGCAGCGGCACCAGTCACCCGCAGGGCACCGACGCGCCGGGGATGCAGGCGTCGCCAGGAATTCTCGTGCTCACGGATTGTGGCCGCGGTGCGGTCGGCCGCGGGGGCGGAGAAGGGCGGGTCGACGGTGAGGGCCGTGACACCCAGGGGTGCGGCGAGTGCGCGCAGCGCGGGCTCGGAAAGCCTGATGCAGGCCTGGTCCGTGCCCAGCGTGGCGGTGAGCTTCGCCGCCGAGGTGAAACCGACGGCCGTACGGCCGCCCAGGGGGGTGCGGAAGAACCGGGCCGTACAGCCCGCGGGCCCCGACCGGACAGGGACGTGGAGAAGTCCGGCCGGGAAGCGTTCAGAGGGCTCGGGGTCCTCGGAATACTCGACTGGAGACATCGTGCTGCTCCTCGAAGAAGGCTGTGTGCGCCGCTCGGTCGGACTGACCGGGGCGCTCCAGTGAAGCTATGCCCGCCGGTCCGGGGACGGGCCCCTTCACTGACGGATGTTTGACGCGAAGCGCCGGACCCGTAACGCGACCCTGACACGGCACGGAGTTGGCTGTGTGTTCGACCGCACGACATCGTCAAGAGGACCCTTGAGGCGCCGCGGCCCGACACCGTGCCCGGCGCGGTTCTGGGACACCACCGGTCCGGCACGCCCGGTCAGGGCCTGCCGTCCGTCAATTCCCGGGCATCGAGCGGCAGTCGAAGGCTGATGCGGCGGTGCACGGAGGCGAGCTCGCCCTGTAGGGGTGAGGGCGGTACGGCCAGGACCGGACAGGCGGCGTGGGCGACGCAGTACCGGGCGACCGACGGGAACAGAGCACGGTGCATCCTCCCGCGGTACCCCGCGCCGACCACGAGGAGGTCGTCGGCCCGGTCCGCGGTCTCCACCAGTGCGCGCCCTGGAGTGCCCCGTGCGACCAGGCCCTGGAACGGAACCCCAGGCCCCGCGTCGCCGAAGGCCGTGCGGAGAGCGGCGAGCAGTCGCTCGCCCGCCTCCTGCCGAAAGTCGGTCGCCGGCGACGCGAGCAGCGATCGCCGGTGGGCGAGATCACCGCCAGGCGGTTCCCAGGCCAGTACGGCCAGCAGCTCGGCGCGGCTACGACGGGCCTCGTGGGCGGCCCGGTGCAAGGCCGCCAGGCTGCCCAGCGAACCACTTACTCCGGCAACGATGCGCCGCCCCTCGACATCGCCCATCGCTCGATCACCCCTCGGTGCGCAACCACACGGATATCCGAGTCCCATCGAAGTGCCCGGGGCGGCAGCGGACCGCGCTGTTGGCGGCTACCTGATGTCCGGGGCACGATTCATGACGCTCTTCTGACGATGGGCACGGCGATGAGGGCGGCGATGGCGCTGACGCGTCCCGACCTGTGAGCCGGGCGGCCGGTGGGTATGTCTGGTCGCCGCCCACCACGGTGACTTTGACCTAGCTCGACTCAAGAGTGGCCTTGATGGCCGGCGCGAGGCCGTCTTCGATCTCGTCCCGTGTGAGTGCGGTCACCGCAGGAAGGCGCAGCAGGTAGCGGGTCAGCCCGAGGCCGAGGAGCTGGGAGGAGATCAGGCCGGCCCGGCGTGCGGCGAGCTCGGGGCCCAGGGCGGAGGCCAGTGACGGGGCGATCTGGGTCGCGAAGATCTCGTGCATCCGGGCCGCGGCATGTTCATTGGTGACCGCCGAGCGCAGCAGGACCAGCAGCGCGTCGTCGGCCGGGTCGCCCTCCCAGCGGTCGAGGAAGTGCCGCACCAGCGCCCGTGCCAGCTCGTCCGGCGCGACGGCGGTGAGGTCCGGCAGTCGCAGGTCGATGGCCAGCGCCATGTCGAAGAGCTGTGCCTTGTTGCCGAAGTAGCGCATGACCATCGAGGGGTCGATGTCGGCGTCGGCGGCTACGGCGCGGATGGTGGTGCGTTCGTAGCCCTGGGCGGCGAATCGCTCACGTGCGGCGCGCAGGATCGCGGCCCTGGTCCGGTCGGAACGCTTGTCTGTGCTGGTGATCTCAGTACCCGACGTCATGCCAACAATCGTAGGCCAACAGCGGTTGACTTTCCAATGTCGAGCCGGGCACTCTGTCAACGAACGTAGGCCAACGCTTGTTGGCTTTCCGTCTGGATGTGAACGGAAGACTCCGCCATGGACACCACCCCACTCCCCGCCCGCACCGAGGTCGCCATCGTCGGCGCCGGCCCCGCGGGCCTTGCGCTCGCCGTCACGCTCGCCGCCTCCGGCATCGACTTCGTCGTTCTGGACCGGCTGGCGGAGGGCGCGAACACCTCGCGTGCCGCCGTTGTGCATGCCCGCACCCTGGAGGTCCTGGACGAGCTGGGAGCCTCCGAGGAGCTGATCGCGCGCGGCATCCAGGTCACCCGGTTCGCCGTCCGTGACGGCTCCCGCCGGCTGCTGACCGTGCCGTTCGACAAGCTGCCCACAGCCCACCCGTACACGCTGATGGTTCCCCAGTACGAGACCGAGAGTGTGCTGCTGGCCCGGCTGCGGGCGCTCGGCGGTGATGTGCACCGCCCGCACGAGGTCACTTCGGTCGTCCAGGACGAGGACGGTGTGACGCTCACCATGAGCACCGGGCAGACGCTGCGCGCCGGGTACGCCGTCGGCACCGACGGCATGCACAGCACTGTGCGTGAAGCGTCGGGCATCGGGTTCACCGGTAGTGCCTACAGCGAGTCCTTCGTGCTCGCCGATGTCGTGATGGACTGGGCTCCGGGCCCCAGCGAGGTGTCGCTCACCTTCGGCACCGCGGGTCTCACCGTCGTCGCCCCGCTCCCCGGCGGCCACTACCGGGTCGTCGCCACCGTGGACGACGCTCCGGACACCCCCGACCTCGCCTTCGTCCAGCAGCTGTTGGACGAGCGCGCCCCCGGCCAGGCCAAGGTCACGGGCCTTGCCTGGTCCTCACGTTTCCGGGTGCACCACCGGGTCGCCGACCACTACCGGGTAGGCCGTGTGCTGCTGGCCGGAGACGCCGCGCATGTGCACAGCCCCGCCGGTGGTCAGGGGATGAACACCGGTATCCAGGACGGCCACGCCCTGGGCCGGGCGTTCGCCACCGGGCAGCTCGACGGCTACGAGGCCCGGCGCCGCCCGGTCGCCCAGCGGGTGGTCGCCTTCACCGACCGGATGACCCGCATCGCCACCACCCACAGCGCCATCGCCCGCGGCGCCCGCAACATCGTGCTTCCCCTGCTCGGCCACACGGGCCTGCCCAAGAAACTCGCCACCGAACTCGCCGAGCTCAACTACCGGTAGAGATACCCGTAGCGGTCACTTCGTTTCGAAGCCGCGGCGAGCGCCTGCGTCTTGCCCCGGAGCGCACCGTGGTGACGCGCGTTCAGGCACCAGGAGCAGCGTGCTGTCGCCGAAGACAGCATGGCCATCACCAACTGGCTCACGAAGTGCCGAGGATGATGTCTACTTCGCCAATCATCGCCGACCCGTGCCCGCTGACCGGCTCCAGTGCCGCTTGCGCGGCCGCTGGTTGCGGTCGCCGGGCGGCCGTCACGCTGAATGGCCTTCAGTTGCCGTGAACCGGCTGGCCTCACCGGGTGTGAGTAGTTGCGGTACGGGAAATCCCGGTGAGATTGATCTGGCCTTGTTTACCGGCCTGGCCGGACTGGTAGTCGCCGCTGTCCAGGGGCACCGTCACCAGGGCACCGGGCCGTCCTCACTGAAGAACCCGCCGGTCGGCCCGTCCGCGCCGAGCGTGGCCAGGCGCACCAGGGCCGCGGCGCCCTGCGCGACCGTAAGGTACCCGCTGTGGTTGTTGATCTCCGTGTCGACGTAGCCGGGGTCGGCGGCGTTGACGAGAAAGCCGTTCTTCCGCAGTTCGTTGGCGTATTGCACGGTCAGCGCGTTCAGCGCGGTCTTGGAGGGCGTGTACGCGGCCGACGTCGGCAGCCCCGTGAGCGGGCCGTCCGGGTCACTGGCGATGGTCAGCGACCCGGCGGCGCTGCTGACGTTGACGATCCGCGGCGCCGGTGACCGCCGCAGCAGCGGGAGCATGGCGTTGGTCACCGCGATCACCCCGAAGACGTTGGTCTCGAACACCGCCCGGACCATGTCCAGGTTCACGGAGCTGGGGACTTGATCGTGGGCGTCTTCGGGTGAGACCTGTCCGGAGCCGGTGATGCCGGCGTTGTTGATCAGCACGTCGAGGTGGCCGAAGCGCTCGTCGATCTGCTGTGCGGCCGCCCGGGCGGTGGCCTGGTCGGTGACGTCCAAGGTGACCTGGTGCGCGTTGCCGCCTGCCGCGCGCAACGCCGCAGCGGCTTCCTCGCCACGCCGTGGGTCTCGGGCGCCGATCAGGACCGTCATGCCCAGCGCGGCGAGTTGCTCGGCAGCCGCCCGGCCGATCCCCTTGTTCGCCCCGGTGATCAGCGCGATCTTCTGGTGTGTGGCGTGTTCGATCACGGCCAGCTCCTTGCTGGGGGATGGTGGTGTCCAGCGACTTGCGCAGGGACCCGAAGCCGCCGCCTCGATTGAGGGAGGTCGGTCGAGGGAGGTCGGTGACGATGGAGATCAGGTCCTGCTGCCGGTGCAGTAGGCAGCGGGTTCGGTGATCGGACCGACAGGCCGGTCCGTACCCCGGCGCGGGGCCGGGGCACGGACCGCCACCGTTCGCACAGCGGCTTCGACTTGTAGGGGATGGGCTTTTCGCCGTTCAGGCAGCAGCCGGGGATGCCGCGCGCAGCGGGCCGAGCGCCTTCGCCCACGCCAGCAGCTCGTCGACCAGCCCGTGTACCTCCGCGACATGCAGTTCCTGCGGCTGGAAGTCGGCAAAGGCCACGAAGTCCTCGCGTAGCGACAGCGCCACCTGAGGCCCGATGTCCGCCATTCGCAACGGGCCCGCCTGCGCGCGCAGCTTCTGTACGGCCATGACCGCGCCGAAGATGCCGTAGCCGACGTAAGCGACCGCCTTGCCGCCCCACTCTTCGTAGAGGTAGTCGATGGCATTGGTCAGGGCGGCGGGCGGGGCGGTGTTGTACTCGGGTGTGACGACGATGAAGGCGTCGCACGAGCCGATCCGCTCGGCCCATCGCCGGGTGTGCGGCTGCCGGCCCGGCGCCATGGCCGCCGGCACGGGCTCGTCGAGCAGCGGCAGCGCGTGGTCCTTCAGGTCCACGAGCTCGAAGTCCGCGGCGTCGCCCGCGTGTTCAGCCGCCAGATCCCGCACCCATTGGGCCACCCGGTCGCCGTTCCGGCCGGGGCGGGTGCTGCCGATGATGATGCCGATCCTGATCATGTCCGATTCTCCTGTTCTGGTTCTGGTGCGCTGAACCTGTGGCTGCTTGGTTTCTTGTCGGGGCGCGGCAAGCCGTCGCCGCCGCTGCTTCCCCGAGGGGTTTTCCGGCCCGCCTGCCGCACCCGGCACCACGGGTCCGCAGCGCAGTGAGCTCTTCGGGTCACTCCGGGTCCGGACGGACCTGCTGCGTTTCGCGCAGGACCGCCCACGCGTCCGCCACGGGGCCCAGGTGCCCGAGCTTGTCGGGGTTGCTCACCGTGCGGATCGCCTGGATCTGCCCGCCGAGGATGTCGAGTGTCCAGGTGTTGAGGACCTTGCCGTCCCGGTCGCGGAAGAGCGCGCCCGGCTGACCGTTCACCTGGTGCGGGTCCACGACGCCGCCGATCCGGAAGAACGGCGGGAAGAGGGTGGCCAGCATCTGGGACACCTGGCCGACGCCGAAGAAGCCCCTGGCCCACTGCGGGGCCTTGCCGCCGCCGTCCCCGACCAGCGACACGTCGGCGGCGAGGAGTTCCCGCAGCCCGTCGACGTTCCCCTCCCGCAAGGCCTCGAAGAACCGCTCGGCGAGCTCCTCGCGCTCCTTGCGGTCGGCCTCGAACCGGGGCCGGCCCGCGTCCATGTGGCGGCGCGCCCGCACCGCGAGCTGGCGGCACGCCGCCTCCGACCTGCCCACCGCCGAGGCGATCTCCGGGAAGCCGAAGGCGAACACCTCCCGCAGCACGAAGACCGCCCGCTCGAGCGGGCTGAGCCGCTCCAGCAGCAACAGGGCCGCCATCGACAGCGAGTCGGCCAGCTCCGCCGACTGCTCCGGGTCCTCGTAGGGGTCGGTGAGCAGTGGCTCGGGGAACCACGGCCCGACGTACTCCTCCCGCCGCATGCGGGCCGAGCGCAGCACGTCGATGGAGACCCGGGTGACCACGGCCGACAGGAACGCCCTGGCTGACGCGGGCCTGGCCGGGGAGAGCTCGTAGCGCAGCCAGGTCTCCTGGACCGCGTCCTCGGCCTCGCTCACGCTGCCCAGGATCCGGTAGGCGACGGAGAACAGCAGCGGCCGCAGCTCTTCGAACTCCTCGGTCCGGGTCACGACAGCCCTTCCTTGAAGCCCTGTCGCCACGACGGATAGCGCAGCTCCCAGCCGAGCTCCCGCTTGGCCTTGGCGTTGGAGAAGCCGCGGCCCTCGGTCATCATCGTCACCACCACATCTCCGGCCAGCAGCCGGGCCAGCCACCTGGGGACCCGCATCGGCGGCTTCGCCCCCGCGCACGCCGCCAGCCAGGGCAGCCATTCGCTCTCCGGGGCCGGTTCGTCGTCGACGATGTTGAACACCCCTCTCGTCTTCTGCTCCACGGCCAGGACCGTGGCGCTCGCCGCGTCGTCGAGATGCACCCACGAGGCGTAGCCGGTGCCGTCCCCGACCAGCGGGAACTGCCGCTTGCGCACGAGCACGAGCTGGTCGTCGGTGGCGCCCGGTCCGTAGAACGCGCCGTAACGCATCACCGCGCCGTCGGCCTTGAGAACCGCGTCCTCGACGTGGCGGAGCGCCGCCATCGCCGTATACGCAGCCGTCCCCTCGTGCAGGTCCAGCGCGTCCTCCTCGGTCTTCACCCATCCGCCCTCGCGGATTCCGTTCCAGTTGGCGTATCCCTGCGCGACGAAGTGCGCTACGCCGGTCGCCTCGGCCGCGGCCAACAGGTGGTCCGTCCCCTCGGTGCGCAGCCGGACGGTGGGGACGGACCACCGGTCGAAATGCTTCAGGTCGGGCTTGCCGGCGTGCGCCATGGAAATGCCGGTCATCTGGTGCACGATCACGTCCGGCCGGGCGGCCGCCACCGCCTCACCGACGGACACCGCGTCCAGCCCGTCCATCACCACCGCCTCGCCACCCAGGCGCTCCACCAGGCCGAGTTTGGCTGCGCTCGTCGTCGTGGCCGTCACCTGGTGGCCACGAGCCACGAGCTGCGGCACCAGCCGCCGTCCCAGGACCCCGGTCCCGCCCGCCACGAACACCCGCATGACCATCACCTTCCTGTTCCCGAAGTTCGTCTCCGAGACCTGAGACGAGACAGCCCCGCCGTCTGTGACATCAGAGCAGCGGCGGGACGGGTGGCGAGCACGTGCCGCCGGTTCAGGGTGCGGTGCGGTGCGGTGTGACTGTGTCTCGCCTGGACGACCGTGAACGGAGCTGGATGAGACGGAAACTGAGACGGGCGGGTGTGGCAGGAGTGGTACGACGCAATGTGCTGCCGGTGGCGCGATGAGGCATGGTGCGCGAGATGCCGAGGGGGGACTGTGAGGGCAGGGTGAGCGAAGCGCTCCTGTCGACCAGGGCCTGTCCGGCGGATCTTCGTGGCGTCCCCGGTCGCATATGCTGAGGCCGTCGCTTCTGATACCCGGCGCCCCGTCAAGGAAGGCCAGTTGACTCCGCATTCCCTTGCGTTCTACATGGACGTGGTCGCCTCCGGAACGGTGCTCGGTGCCCATCCGACGGACAGTCCCGACCGGGTGACCGCGATGCTGGGTTCCGATTTCGCCGAGAACTCCCTTGACGACCACAGCATGTGGCGCGACTACGGAATGGCTGAGTTCTTCTGGATTCGGGAAACACCGGACCATCCTTGGGAGGGGCACCACTTCACCTTGCAGGTGCACCGGCTGTCGTACTCGGGCGGCAGCATCGTCAACAGGGCAATTCGCGACCGGTACGGGCGCTTCGACCGCCACCTCCGGTTCGACAAACTGGAGCGGCTGCTGGGGAAGCACGGTGCACCCCTGGAAGACGCCCCGGACGTGAATGCTCCGACCTTCACACGGCACTGGCAGCCTGCTTCACAGGTGTCCGTCATGGTGTTCCGGGCTCACGAAGAATGGCGACAGCGTCGGCGCGGCGACGACCGTATCGGAGATGTGTACGCCATCCAGTCACCCGCGCGACACCGAGGACCAGGCCGTGCTGCGCCCGCTGCCCCGTAAGCGGTCCGCGCCCCCGTACGAGCGGGTCCGCCATGGGCACTCTCGCGAGCCGTGCTGTCGGAGGCGGCTTGTACCCTGCACTCATTCGACGATCGGACGATCACGGGTCCGGGCATGCGGGCACGGGGCGGGCGTCCAGGGGCGGGAGCGCGGGGATTTCGATGAGTGACGCACATCCGATACGAAGCCGCGAACCGGGCCTCTCGGTCGGCGCGCGCATCATCGCCGTGGTCGTCCTCGTCGCGATCGGGGCCGTCAGCGCCTGGCTCCAGCACGACGCTCGCGGCCGAGATGCGGAGCCGCGTACGGAGTTCACCGCGAGCAACCCGCCCGCCGGTCTGCCCACCGCGCTCACCACCGGCCAGCACCTCCGCTGGTCCCGCTGCACCTCGCCGCCCACCGCGCGCACGGGCTACGACTGCGCCACCATGAAGGCCCCCCTCGACTACCGGAAACCGGACGGCAGGACGATCGACGTCGCCCTGATCCGCCGCAAGGCCACCGGCCCGAACGCCCGGCGCATCGGCTCGCTCGTCCTCAACTTCGGCGGCCCCGGCGTGTCCGGCGTGAGCGGACTGCCCGAGTTCCTCAACCAGTACGAGCCGCTCCTCGACCGCTACGACCTGGTCTCCTTCGACCCGCGCGGCGTCGGCGCGACCATCCCCGTGCGCTGCGGGAAGACCGCGGACGACGGGGCCGACGCCTGCGCCGAGCACTCCGGGGCGCTCCTCCCGTACATCGGCACCTCGCACACCGCGCGCGACCTCGACCTGATGCGCTACCTCCTCGGCGACGAGCGGCTGCACTACTTCGGCGTCTCGTACGGAACGGCGCTCGGCGCGGTCTACGCCCACCTGTACCCGTCGCACGTCGGACGGCTCGTCCTCGAAGCATCCGTCGATCCGACCGAGGACCTCGACGAGGAGCAGGTGTCGCAGGTCAAGGCGGTCCAGGCGGCGTTCGACCGGTTCGCCGCGCACTGCGCTGCCCGTATCCGCCACTGCCCGACCGGCGACGGGCCCGAGGAGGCCGCTCGACGCATGGCGCGCCTGGCCGACCGTCTGAAGAAGAAGCCCGCCCCGGCCGGCGGCGGAAGGAACCTCGACGCCGACGACCTCGCGCACGCAGTCAGCGAGCATCTCCGCCTCGGCACGGACGGCTGGGCGCCGCTCGCCAAGGCTCTGACCGCGCTGATCGACCACAGCGACGGCCGTCCGCTGAGCAAGAGCGCGGACGACATCGGCTCCGCCGACCGAGCGGCGACCCCACGCGACGACAGCCACGCCGCCCGGACCGCGATCACCTGCGCGGACTCCAGCCTGCGCCCGGACTTCGAACGTCTCGACCGGGACAAGGCCCGCGTCACAGCCGCCTCACCCGTCTTCGGCGCTGCCTGGTCCACCGGCGTCTACCTCTGTTACGACTGGCCGTTCGACGGCGAGCGCACCACGCTCCAGGTGAACGCCGACGGCGCGGCCCCCGTCCTGGTGGTCGGCGGCACCGGCGACCCGATCACCCCCTACCCCGGCGCCCGCCACATGGCCCGCGCCCTGGGCGACGGCGTCGGCGTCCTCCTGACGGCCGAGGAGGAGGGCCACGGCACCTACCCGCAGAACCGCTGCGTCAAGGAGACGGTCGACCACTACCTCCGCACGGGCCGCACCCCGGCCCCGGGGACGGTGTGCCGGGGCAGCATGTCCTGAGGCTACCGAACCCCGACCGAGGAGGAGTGGGACGCTTTCCTCGCCCACTTCGAGAAGCGGAAGGTGTCCATCGGCACCTGCGCTCGCGCCTTCGGATCCCCTTGTGTTCATGAGCACGCTTGTGTCAGATGCTCACTCCTCCGACCGGATCCGGCCCAACGGACAGGGCTCGTCGACATCCGCGACAACCTCATCGCGCGCATCGACGAAGCCGAGCGCGAAGGCTGGCTGGGCGAAGTCGAGGGACTCCAGGTCAGCCTCACCGGAGCAGAGGAGAAACTTGCCCAGCTCGACCGCCGCCGCGGCAGTCACGCCGTCGTCGACCTCGGCATTCCCACCCCATCCAGAGGCGCGAAGGACTCAACAGCAAAGGGAGACTGCTGAAACGGCTTCTGCGATCTTCGGCTTCGTGGGGGTCCTACTCGGCTCCTTCATTACGTCCGTCTTGCTCGAACCTGTTCAAGGCCGTCTACGAAGAACTTGACCGGATGCTCATCGAGTTCCACGAATCAGGCTCGTGGCCTACCCGCGAGTGGGAGACACCAACGGCTGAAGGCTGGTCGGAGGCTCTGCTCCAACTTCAACTCTTGGCAGCTCGGGTCCATAACGAGGGTCTGCGTGAACTCGCCCAGGAAATTCAGCATGCCGCGGGTGACGCGATCTGGGCGGCCGACCTCAACACCGCGCGCCAGCACTCCGAGCGCCTAGAGCCGCCCGAATCACCGAAGCCGAACAGGAGGGATGGCTCGGTGAGATCGAGGGACTGCAAGTCAGCCTGGCCAGCGCAGAGGAGAAGATCACCCAGCTTGACGCAGAGCAGGTCCGTCAACACCAAGTGATCGATCTCGGCATGCCCAGCTTCAGCCAGATCGCGACACGGATCAGTACGGCAAGAGGGCCATCAAGTTAACCAATTGACCAAACTCAGGAGCAGTCGGTGGACGTCAGCTACTTCGATGCCCACGGGCACGTCCCGCTGCGCGTGGCCCTGCTGCTGGCCGCGGTGGGGGCATCCTGCTCACCACGCTGGCGGGCAGCGCGCGGATCATGCAGTTGCGCGCGACCGCCCGCAAGCACCGCCGGGCCGACCACAGGGCTGTGAAGGCCGGGGCCAAGGACTCGTCGAAGGCCCGGCGGTAGCCCGGACTACCGGGAGCCCGCCACAGGCTGCCGCTTGTAGAAGGACTCCTCCAGGTAGGCGGCCTCGTGCGGCTGGTAGGGCTCCTCCAAGTAGGCGGCCTCGTCTTCGTCGAGTTCGACGTCCACCGCGGCGACCGCGTCGGCCAGCTGGGCCGGCTTGGTGACCCCGACGATGGGCGAGGTCACCGCCGGGTTGCGCATGACCCAGGCCAGGGCGACCTGGGCCGGGGACAGACCCCGCTTGCCCGCGATCTCGTGGACGCGCTCGGCCACTGCCTGGTCCTCGTCGCGGTAGAGGATCTTGCCGCCCGCGTCGGTCTCGGCACGCGCCGTGGCGGTGTCCCGGGCCCGCGTCAGCCTGCCCCGCGCCAGCGGGCTCCACGGGATCACGCCGATGCCCTGGTCGGCGCAGAGCGGGATCATCTCCCGCTCTGCTTCTCGGTGGATGAGGTTGTAGTGGTCCTGCATCGACGCGAACCGGGTCCAGCCGTTCAGGTCCGCCAGGTACAGGGCCTTGGCGAACTGCCAGGCGTACATGGAAGAGGCTCCGATGTAGCGGACCTTCCCGGACTTGACCGCGTCGTGCAGCGCCTCGAGGGTTTCCTCGATCGGGGTGTCGTAGTCCCAGCGGTGGATCTGGTACAGGTCGATGTAGTCGGTCCCCAGTCGCTTCAGGGAGGCGTCGAGCTCGGCGAAGATCGCCTTGCGGGACAGCCCGGCGCCGTTCGGGCCGGGGCGCATCCGCATCCAGACCTTGGTGGAGAGAACGACCTCCTCGCGCCGGGTGAAGTCCTTGACCGCCTGGCCGACGATCTCCTCGCTGCTTCCGGCGCTGTACCCATTGGCCGTGTCGAGGAAGTTGACGCCGCCCTCGAGGGCCTGCTTGATGATGTCCCGACTGGCGTCCGCGCCCAGCGACCAGGGCTCGCCGCCCCGGTCCGGCTCGCCGAAGCTCATGCAGCCGAGGGTGATGGCGGAGACTTCCAGTCCGGTCGTTCCGAGTTTGATGTATCGCATGCTTCCGAACCTAGGAGTTGGACTGCGCTCCAACGCAAATATGTCTTGGTCCGGAATTCGGAAGCGTGTGGCATGTGTGCCCTGTCAGGTTTCGACCGTTTCGGCCAGACATACCAGAGAACCGAGTGGTAGCGAGTAACGAACTGTCAATTCTCGGCCGAGCGCGTGGGGCACTACTCAGCCCCCCGACGGCAAAGCGCCCTCGCGGGTCCGTCGCCACGACCGATCATCGCTCGATCACTAAGAGATTCCGCTGGCCCGGGCGGCGGTATCACGGCGCTCGCGACGGCGCCCCTACAACTGCCGTTCATGATCGGGTGGCCGTTCCGCACCCCGCATCGCCGGCCTCTCGCATGCGCGTCTCCATCGACTTGCTCCGGTTGTAGGGGTCGACCTCGGGGCCGTCTCCTGGGCTCGAAGTCGCGCGCTCCGCATCGAACTTGGGGGTGAGGTAGCCGGTGAGGGTATCGCAGCCGCCGTTGGTGGTGTCCACCTTGTAGGAGACGAGGGAGAACGTACCCGGCTCGATGACGACCTTCGCCGGGTCGTCCCAACTCATCACGACCTCACGGCGCACGATCGTGCGCGCGACTTCGTCGCTTCCCGCTGCAGCGCGTACGACCGGATATACGTACGTGACGTCGGTGGTCACCTCGACCGCACCGCGCTTGCCTTCTCGGTAGGTGATCCGCCCTCGTGTCTTGACCACATCCCCGACAAGCCGCACTTTCGCCTTCTCGAACCGACTGAACAGCAGCCGAGGATCGTTCTCACGGCTTGGCGAACGGAACGCGGTCGCCAGGTAGTCCTGGACATCCTGCTGATGAGGATTGATCAACGCGATCGCCTTCTTCGGCTTGTCCCCGCGCAGCACGCCAGGATCCAGACTGGACGCGTTGAGGAAGTCCCGGGTCCTCTCGAGTGCTTGTGCGACCTGTGCCTTGCTCATCCAGCCGGTCGCCTGTGGCTTGGGCAGACCGATCCCATCCGTCCCGTCACCCCACTGCGCCGCGGGCGACCCCTTGAACGGCTCCTCCAAGGTCGCTTGTTGGGCTGCTGCTTCCGTCGGTGGCGGTTGATCCGGGCGTTCCGATTCCACGGCGAGCGGCGAACTCTCGCCACCCCCGCCGCCGAACCATCCAGTCACCCGCCCTGGATCCAGAGCCACGACCAGCAGGGCGACCGCAGCCAGCAGACCGATCGCGTACCAGCCCTTGCCTCTTTGCCGCCGGGCCGGTTGATGACTCCGCCTCGGCTCCGGTCGGTCGGTCTCCTCCCGGCGCCGCGCCGCCATGCGGGCTCGCGCCGACGGCTCCTCGGGCGCGCCCTCGGTCCCCGCTTCGGCTTCGCGAAGGAAGCGCTCCCACTCTTCGTCCGGTATGGACTCCCCACCCTTGCCCACGACGGGCCCCGCCCTTCTCGCGCACGCGGGCCCTCCCCAGGGCCGGCCATTTTTTATGCATCATCACACAGCTCGACTTGAGCCCATGACCGCCCCGGTGGATCTCCGGTGGCTCCCTACCGTTGCACCGAGCTGAGCACCGCCTCAGGAGTTCGATCTCTTCTCGGCACCGCCGGGAAACCATCCGGCCACGCTGGTCATGCCCGACTGTGCAGGAGCTCTGGCGTTCGGCGCCGTTGGCCTCACTCGTGGATGTCGGAACGGCGCAACCGTGCTCGTTCGCCGGCACGATGGGCTGTGGCTGACCTGGAGCGCATCAAAGCAGGGAGCGTCGCCTACTTCCGAGCACTCGAGTCGAAAATCCACCTCCTCGGCGACCGCAACGGCCTGCCCCTGGACCAGCAGCCCGGCCGATGCACCCGCCCGCGTCAGGCCCTCCGTGGGCAAGTCACCGCGTCAGCGCCGGACACGGCGACCTCGTCCAGTGCTGGTGCCCGCGCCGGTTTCAGGGACCGGCAGAGACAGCAGCACGGTTTCGCAACCACGCTGCCTCTGTGGTTGTGAGATTCGGGTCGGCCAGCTTGGCGTTGACCGCCTCCTGGACCCGCGGGGTGGGATCAGTTGCGCAGCCGTCCTGGATAGCTCGCAGAAGTAGCCCCCGCCCCAGACGTGCGGCGAGCCCGGGGACGTCGGCGCTGCCGACGGTCACCATGGTCATCGCCACATCGGCAGCGGGATCACCAGCGCCCGCATTGCTCCAGTCGATCACCACGGGGCCGCGCCCGGTCAGAATGACGTTGCCTGGATGCAAGTCCAGGTGCAGCACCCGGTCATCTCCTCCAGTGCCGAACCGCTTGGGCAGCCATGCCGGTGCCGGCAGCCCATGGAGTCGATCGTGGAGGTCGCCCAGCATTCGACCGAGCCCACGCACCCGCCACGGGCGCTGTGCCAGGGCCTCCAGCATCGTCGGTCCGGTCAGCCGCTCAAGCACCAGGTCGCTGTCACTGACCTCGTACACCTTCGGCACCGGATACCCACACGCAGTCAGGTGAGCCATCAAGCGTGATTCCAGATCGGTTGGCCGCCCCTCGTACCGATACCGTCGCAGCACCCTGGACTCGTCCAGGGCAAACACATCGGCTTCCCGCCCCCGTGCGATCAACTCCATGCCGGGCAGTCTGTCTTGACAACCCATCGCCTGCCAAGAGCAATAGAGCGAACGTTGCCTGCTACGGCGCTAGCCGGCAGTGGCGTGCTCATCCAGGCGGCGGGCGAGCGCGCGCACGAGATCGCGCAGGGCGGCGGGGCGTTCGATGACGAATGGGCGGTCGAGGGCGGCGAGTACGGGGGGAATCCAGTCCAGCCGTTCGGCCCGGATCCCGACGTGGACCCATCCGACGCGTTCGTCGGCTGCCGCGAGGGCACTTGGGCCGTCGGACGAGGTATCGCCGGTATCGGCCAGGTTGGCGTCGTCGGGTGTGGCCGTGGCCGGGATCACGGACAGGGTCGCGATGTCCGCCGGGAGACGGCTGCGGATGTGCTGGACGCTGTCCTGAATGCGCAAAGACACCTCGTGGGTCCACGGCGTGTGCGCGAGGCTTTCCAGCACTGTGGCCGCCGGGTCGAATCCCGCCGGGACGACGAACGAACCGGACTGCACGGTCATGGCAGCGATCCGGTCCAGGCGGAAGGTGCGTACCTCGCCGCCGGCCGGGTCGGCGCCGGTCAGGTACCACCGTCCGGAATGCGCCACGAGACCGTAGGGCAGGACGGTGCGGTCGCTGCCGCGGCCCTTTCGGTCGGTGTAGCTGATCGCCACCGGCCGCCGATGACGTGCGGCCTCGGCGAGGTCGAGCAGGACACCTGCTTCCGGTGCGGTGCCGGAACGGGGACGCGCCGTGAAGTCGGCCGTCTCCAGCAGCGACTCCAGCCGCCGCCCGAGGGCTTTGGGCAGTACCCGCCGCAGTTTCGCCGCGGCACTCTCGCTCGCCGCGGCCGACGTGGTGACCAGACCGGCCCTTTGCCCGGCCAGGAGGCCGAGCAGAATGGCCAGGGCCTCTTCGTCGGTCAGCATCAGCGGCGGCATCCGATAGCCAGGAGCGAGCCGGTAGCCGCCGTAACGGCCACGTACCGAGTCGACGGGCACACCGAGATCCAGCAGGTGTCCGACGTAACGGCGGACAGTGCGTTCGTCGACGTTCAGGCGGGCGGCCAGGTCAGGGACGGTGCGGATGCCGCCTTCCTGAAGGATCTCCAGCAGGGCCAGCACTCGGGCGGTCGATGTAGTCACCCACGAAGTCTGCCTCGGATACCGGGCGGAAACTGTCCGGTATTGCCCCTAGCGTACGCGGAGTCCCTCCATTCGGAACCGAACCACCCCAGGCAGGAAGCCACTCATGAACTTCGTTTCGATCCGCGTGATCACCGACGACGTCGCTCGTCTTGTCGAGTTCTACGAACAGGTCACCGCCGTTTCGGCGACGTGGTCGACCCCCGACTTCGCCGAAATCGTGACGCCGTCGTGCACGCTGGCGGTCGCGAGCAGCCGCACCGTGGCGCTGTTCGGCTCTGGTTCCGCCCGCCCGGCATCCAATCGCTCGCTGATCACCGAATTCCGCGTCGCCGACGTCGACGCGGAATACCAGCGTCTGACGCCCCTCGGCTGCGAGTTCGTCCAGACGCCGACGACCATGCCGTGGGGCAACCGATCCCTCCTCTTCCGGGACCCGGACGGGAATCTGATCAACTTCTTCACGCCCGTCACCCCCGACGCCGTGCGGAGGCAGGACCGCTGAGGGATCCCGTCGAACGTGAAGCCCGTATCGGGAGCGATCCGGTGACCGTACGAAGACGGGCGCGTCCCGGGCGAACCCGGCCCGGCGCTTCACCGCTCGGGCCGGACAGCCGCCGATGGCCTACCCGCGGGAATGGCGCCTGGCCCTGGCCACCGACCTGCCGCGCGAACCCGGAGCGAGTACCGGACACGCGGGGCAGGAGCGGAGAGCTGACGGGTTCCCGCACATGTCCGTGTTCTTGATCACGGGTCCGCGATTGACGGGACACCCGGCTGATTTCCGTACCCACCCGTGACGACCGAACCTCGGATGCAAAGATGAGGCCGTCATGACTGCTGGGTGGTGTTGTCGCACGGTACGGGCCGCGTTGTTCGCGGCCGTCTGTGTGCTGCTCGCCGCCCTGGGGCACGTGATGATGTCCGGTACCGCAGTGCCCTGGTGGGCGATGACGGTCGCGGCCCTGGTGACGGGTGGCACGGGCTGGTGCCTGGCCGGTCGTGAGCGGGGGCTTGCGCTGATCGTGTCCGTGGTGGTTGTCGCCCAGGGGGCGCTCCACTCGGCGTTCTCTGTCGCTCAGTCAGCTGCCCACTCTGCGGGCTCGGTTGGCGCGGACAGCATGCCGAAGGGCTCCATGGGGTCCGACATGAGTTCCGTGCACATGGACTCCGTGCACATGGACTCCATGGACATGGGGAACATGGGCGCGGGCCACTTGGCTCACCTGGGCCACGACATGGGCGGCGGCTCCTCGTTCGGCATGCTCGCCGCTCACTCGGCGGCCGCGCTGCTGTGCGGGCTGTGGCTGGCGTACGGCGAGCGTGCCGCCTTCCGCATCCTGCGAGCCCTGGCCGGCCGCCTGGCGGCACCGCTGCGGCTGCTGCTCGCCCTGCCGACGCCGGCGCACCGTCCGCGTATCCGCGTACGCCGAGGCTCCTCGGACCGGACGCCGCGGCGACTCCTTCTCGTGCACGCGATCACTTCTCGGGGCCCGCCCGTGGGGACCGCTGTCATCTGAGACAGCCGGTTCCCCGAGGCACCTCCGTTCTGTGGGTGCTTCGGGCATCGGTCGTACCTCCCGTACGGCCGTACCCCACTCGTGCGGCCGTACCTCCCGTACGGCCGTCCCCCACCCCGGACCACCGCGCCCTCGTGCCGGTCCGGATCACGGATGACCCGAGAAGGACACCTGGTGATCACTTCTGCCCTGCCCACCTCGCGCGCCGCATACGACCGACCGGCGTCGGCTGACGAGTCCATCACCGCATGGGCGCTGGCCGCCCGCGGCGGTGACCCGGAGGCGGTCGAGCGTTTCGTACGCGCCCTGCACCGCGATGTCGTGCGCTACGTCGCCCATCTCAGTGCGGACCCGCAGGCCGCCGACGACCTGGCCCAGGACACATTCCTGCGGGCGCTCGGCAGCCTGCACCGGTTCGAGGGACGTTCCTCGGCCCGTGCGTGGCTGATGTCCATCGCGCGCCGTGCCGTGGTCGACAGTTTTCGGCATGCCGCTGCCCGGCCGCGGCTGAGCGATATCCCCGATTGGCAGTTGGCGGTGGAGCTGGCCCAGCCGTGCGACCTGCCTGGCCTCGACGACGGCATCGCGCTCCTCGATCTGCTGGCCGTGCTGCCCGACGAACGCCGCGAGGCATTCGTCCTCACCCAGCTGATGGGGCTTCCCTACGCGGAGGCGGCCGAGGTCAGCGGCTGTCCCATCGGGACGGTCCGCTCCCGGGTCGCCCGCGCCCGGGCGACCCTCATCGGTCTGCTGACCGAGGCCGACGCGTCGGCTGCTCTGGCCGCCTGAGCGGAGGGGTGTCGGTGCCCTCAGGGCCTGGAGGAAGGATACCGACACCCCGTGCCTGCCGAACCGATCCCGAGTCCCTCCGCATGCACAACTGGGCAGCCTGACGCACCGGGACGCGCGCCCCGGCCACTTCGAGCAGCGCTGACCGGGGCGTGTGTCCGGGCCTGTTCCCTTCACCCAGTCCGTGCAGGCGGCTTCCATCCGGGCGCCGGGCGCGGCCGTCCACGAGCCGCCGTCCGGGGCGTAATGCAGGTACGTGGCGGGCCAGTTCTTGGTCTTCGTGTAGTAGAAGACGGTCGCCGTGTTCGCCTCGGCGGCCGCAGGCTCGGCGGCGGCCGCCGAGGCGGGGGAGGGGGTCGTCGTGGCCGACAGGGCGAGGAGGCCTGCCGCCAGAGCTCCCGCCGCGCGGGGGCGGGCGAGTGGTCGATGGCGTCTCATGCGCGTCTCCAGGGTCGCTGTGGGGAAAGTGATGCACCCACGCCTGCAACGCATCGCCTGTCTGAAATTTGCAGCAATATCTTGCAGGCTTATGGAGATTACCTGTACATGTCAGGCGCGTGAAAGGGGTGAGCGGGCACGCGGATGCGTCGCCGCTGCCCGCTGCCCGCTGCCCGCTGCCTGCTGCCCATTGCCCGGTGTCCGGGCTCAGGGCAGTGGGGCACCGTGAGCGGCCACCCACAGGTCGTACCACTCCTCATGAGTGAGATCGACAGCGCGGTGTACGGCGTCCCGGCAGGCGCGGATGCGCTCCGGTCGGGTGGTGCCGACGACCGGAGCGATGCCGGCCGGATGACGCTGGAGCCACCACAGCAGGATGGTCTCCGGTGTAGTGCCCTTCCGTGCGGCAAACTCTGGTCGTCGTCTTCAACGCCACTCCGAACCGGCAGTCGCAGCAGGTGACGGAACTGGCCGGAGCCGGATACCGACTGCACCCGAGGCCTCCGGCGCGGACCGCGTGGTCAAGACCGCCACCTACACGAAGAGCGCGGGAACCTTCGAGGTGCCGGGCCGCACGGTGGCGGTGTTCAAGCGCTGAACGCGCCTATGCCGACCGTCCGCGTGCCGACCGTCCGCGTGCCGACCGTCCCCGTGCCGAGCGACCGGCGCGGGGACGGTCGTAGGACGGCGGCCGAAGGGAAGGCGTGGCCGATCGCTTCAGGTCGATCCGCGCGGGCTTCACCAGTTGATGTTCTTGGAGCCGGTGACAGGATTCAGTCCTGCCGCGTCACCAGGGGACGGGGACAGTTCTCCCCGTCGCCTGCGCCCGGCCGAGGCGCCGTTCAGACCCAGCGCCTGAACATGACGCCCTCAGCTGGGGGTTCGGACACCACCCGCTCACCGGGACGTGGATGCGCGGTCCTCCGGTTCTTGCGAAAGTTGTCGCAAAATATTTCAGAGCCGCTCGGCCCCTCGTACGCTGATGGCACTCCTGTTCACGAAGTGAAGGGAAACAGCGCCATGAGGCGGTTCATTCGTTCAACCATCACGGGGCTGACGGCAGGCTTGCTCGCCGTGTCGTCCGGCGTGGCGGCGCAGGCGGCATCCCGCGAGGCAGAGGAAGGCTGGGACAGCCCGCCCGCTTGCGTGCACATCAACTCGGACTGGCGCTACACGTTTGTCACCAACGACTGCTCGAGTGCGTATGACGTGACTGTCGTCTATCGCGACGGAGCCAACGTCCCCTGCCGTGTCGCTTCCCCGGGTGACATCATCTCGTTCCCGGGCTATGGAACACAGGGCAACACGGTCCTCGGCGTCGCCCTGTGCGCGGTCGCAGGTCGGAAGGACGGCCGTTTGGAGGCGACTCCCCGCCTGTAGGGCATCGGTGTGACGACAGCGCCGGGAGGCCCTGTCGTCACCCAACCGCGGGATGCGCGCGGAGGATGCCCCGCGCCCGCGCTCAGCTCCAGATCGTGTCGATCTGGCGATGGGGATCAATGCGCGGGCGGAGCATGGGGATCAATGCGTGGGCGCTGAGGGCTTGTTGGTGCCGTCAGACGTTGACGCCGAAGTCGGAGGCGATGCCGGACAGGCCCGACGCGTAGCCCTGGCCGACGGCGCGGAACTTCCAATCGGCGCCGTTCCGGTACAGCTCCCCGAAGACCATCGCGGTTTCGGTCGAGGCGTCCTCGGACAGGTCGTACCGCGCGATCTCCTGACCGCCCGCCTGGTTGACGACGCGGATGAAGGCGTTGCGGACCTGGCCGAAACTCTGACCGCGGCTCTCGGCGTCGTGAATCGAGACCGGGAAGACGATCTTGTCGACCTCGGCGGGCACGGCGGCGAGGTTCACCTTGACGGACTCGTCGTCGCCCTCGCCCTCACCGGTGAGGTTGTCGCCGGTGTGCTCCACCGAGCCGTCCGGGCTCTTCAGGTTGTTGTAGAAGATGAAGTGCTGGTCGGAGAGGACCTTGCCGGAGGTGTCGACCAGCAGCGCGGACGCGTCGAGGTCGTAGTCGGTGCCCGTGGTGGTCCGCACGTCCCAGCCCAGGCCGACGAGGACCGCGGTCAGGCCCGGCGCCTCCTTGCTGAGCGAGACATTGCCGCCTTTGGACAGGGAAACTCCCACGCTGCTCTCCTCCGTGTTGCCGTCGACCGGGCATACGCGCCCGAGCGGGGTGGACCGAAAGAAAAATCTACATCAATGTAGAAGAAAGCGTGAGCTGTGGCCCGTCATGTCACCACGGTGGAACGTCCGTTGGGGGTGGGGACGGACGGCGTGACAGGTCAAGACGGTGGGGATGACGATTCTGACCGGCCTGTAGGCGAAGCGGGCGGTCACGGGGGGGCGTGGCACATCGAGAGCACCCCAGGGCGCCTGTGTCTCAACGCAATTCGCGCAGCCGCCACACTGGCCGTCGGCGTGCACCCGGTGCTCGGCCGATCCGTCCTGGCGGCCTCGCGATGGCCGGGCTGGGCAGCCTCGCCGCCCTTCGCGGGCGGCGGCGCGCCACGCGATGTTGCAACTCCCCCAGCCACTCACACCGCCCGCTGACGTCCTGCCGACCGCCAATAGGGTCTAATAGGGCTACCGCGCGCGGAGCAAACAGATACCGGTAGTCACGGGTCGATGGCTCCCCTTGGATTCGCGCGGCCCTCGACTCCGGATGGTTGTGCATGCCTGCTGCCTCTTCCCACCGCGATCCCGCGCGTCCCCTGCACGGTGCAGCAGGCTCGCCAGCTGTACCGCAGTACCGCGATCTGTTCCTCCAGCCGCTCTACACCGTCGATCTGTCGCCACTGGAAGACGAAGAGGAGGGGGAGGCCTTCCCGCCGCCTTCTTCCTCGTCTGCGCAACGGCGGCGGGGAGCAACCCGAAGCCGCTGACCGCGGCCCGTCCCGCCGCGCCAAGATCAGTTTGCCGCGCCGAGATCAGCGCACAGAGGCGGCCGGGACGAGATGCTGGGCCTGGCTCGCTCCGCCCACGACCTGGTGGTGTTCCTCGAGGCCGCCGCCGGCCCGCCCGACCCCGGCGAGCTGCTCGACGATCCCAGTGGGGTGGAGTGGCGGGGCGGGCGCCCACTTCAGTGGACGTCGATTGCCTGCGGCCGGACGCCCGACGCCGGACGCCGAATGCGCAGCGTCGGCCGTGGCGCCGCCGACGGCGATGTCCGGCGCTGGACAGACGGCTGAGGACCCCGAGGATGTCGAGGTGCACCGGCGGCAGGAGGACCGCCCCCGGGCCCCCGGCCTCGCCTCCCGGTCCTCCCGGGCTGGGGGCGTCACCGCAACGATCATCAGACCTGCGTAAGGCCGGAGTCTGGGGCAGGCCGTCGCCCTTGGCCTCGCCGCCGATGGGACAGCATGGCTGACCTCAAGGTCGCCAGGGCCAAGGACTTCGACAAGAAGTCCGCCCGGCTCGTGATCAGCCACCACCGGGGTGCAGTCAGTGCATCTCAGTGCATCCGTTGCCTCCCTTGAGCGGTCCTGGAACCGGCCGGCCGTCGGCTCTTTGTCGATCTGGGCCGTGAAGGGCTAGAAGGGCAGCTTTTGGGCACACGGGCATTCATGCCAGCACTCCATGCGCGTCCCACGAGCAATGCGTTCAACCCGGCCCCCGCGGGCGAGACACCAGTCGTCGGCCTGGGGAGTGGCAGGCACCGGCGGAAGGCTCGGATCACCGGCCGACTACGCCTTCGGATGATCGCCTACCGCGATGTCGAGTTCCTGTCCTCCCGCACCCCGGGGGATACCGGCGGTGGTGAGGAGTACCTGCTCCTTGTCCACGTCCGCAAAGTCGTCGGGCGGGTCGACTACCGCATCTGTACGGCGTGTGCGGAGGCCGTGGTCACCGGCGTGGTCATCGAGGAGCGCTTCCATGACACTGGACTGGGCGCCCGGGCCCTGGCTCACCTACGGTTCCGGCATCCCGGTATGGCCTGGCGCAGCGCCCTGGGTCTGCCAACCACACGTGATTTCAAGCGGCGGATGCGCCTTCCGACGAAGGGGGAGGACGGGCTGTGCTCCCACGTACGGCGGGCACTGCCTGTCCCGGCCCCGGTTGCCGCCTGACCGGTAACACAAGGGCGTCTGCCTCTCCCCCTGCCTGGAAGACAGGAGAGGTGGAAGAACATGGAAATTCGGCGTGGGCTGCCGGCTGGTCGCGGGTAAGGGATGCGGGCGCGGATGGGTTGGCGGCGCAGGACTGCCGTCTCGGCACCGCGAGGCCAGCGGGGTGCGGCCGACAGGCGGTAGCCGGTGCGCGGCGCGGGACTGCGAACTCACCCATGGGCGGCCTTGTGGCCCGGACGTAGCGGCCCTGCGGCCCGGACGTAGCTGTGCGGGCTCCACAGCGGTGATCTTTACACCACACGAGACTGGAATTCCCGTGGTGCGCAGCGAAGACTCGGTGTAGCGTCTGGTCTAGCTGTCATGGTTCCGAAGTACCGGTCGCCCGTGAGCGCGAGTTCACGGGCGTTTTGCTGTTCAAAGCCTCTGAGGACCAGGGCGATCACCTCCGGTTCCCGCGCGGTGCGGGAACCGACTTTCACGTCCCTTGGAGGGCAAATGGCCAGCGGTACCGTCAAGTGGTTCAACTCGGAAAAGGGCTTCGGCTTCATCGAGCAGGACGGTGGAGGCCCGGACGTCTTCGCCCACTACTCGAACATCGCCAGCTCGGGCTTCCGTGAGCTTCAGGAAGGCCAGAAGGTGAACTTCGATGTCACCCAGGGCCAGAAGGGCCCGCAGGCGGAGAACATCACCCCCGCCTGAGCTGCATCGTGACGCCTGCCCCGCCTCCGGCGGGGCAGGCGTTCTGCGTACCGACGACTGCCCGCCTTTCGCTGCTGACCGGGTTCTCGGCCAACTCCCGCTCCAGAAGGCGAATTCGGCCTTGACCTGTGTCCAGGAGGGGCGCCCATCTCCAGCACGGCGAAGAAAGACTACGGCCAGTCAGGGATGAACCGCGAGGCCGTCTTCGCCCGGCCGTAGACGTGCACACCAGTCCCTCCCGCGAGCACGGGCGTCCGACCCAAGCCACGACGAGACGTCCACCGCCAGCACCGGACGTCCGTCCGGGAACCGGCCGGACCAGCGGCAGGACCGCCAGCAGCGACCGCAGTCGATTGGTGCCGACCGGTGTCGACCGGTTTCGACCGGGCCCTGGTTGAGCCGACCGCACATCGCCCCGGGCCAAGCACACCTGTTCAGTCGATGATCAGCTTCCACCCCCTCGCGATCGCATCGGCCGCGGCCTGGCCTTCGTTCAGGCAGGACAGCCTGCGAGGGAAGGACTTCCTGTCCTCTGACGGCGCATTTGAGTACGGGTACTCACGACGCGGCGCATCGGCTCGGGTGATGGTCGCTTGGTGGACGTGAGCTCTGAACGCACCGGTAGGGGACTGGCCGTGGCCCTGGTCGTCGTCGAGATGGCAATCCTCGCCTTGATCGGCCTGTCCTGGATGGGGTCCTACTGGTCATGGGACCCACAGCATCATGGCGACCCGCCGGGCCCCTACCTGAAGAAGGCCGCGGTCGTACCGATCGCCGCCCTGGTTGCCATGGCCGTGGCCGGGATCCGGCGCATGCGCGCGGTCGCTGTCAGCCAGGCTGTGATGTTCATCGTCATCTGCGGGACCACGCTGTGCCTGAAAGCTCCCGGGGAGCGCGTTTACGAGGACTCTTATCGGAACGCATGTCACGCGGGCATGGGCTGCGGCGACGACTCGCCGACCACGCGGTGACCCTTCGCGAAACTCGATGTAACCCTCAGCAGGGGGCAAGTTTCCGTGACAGCAGACCTTGTACGGTGACAGCGAACCTGGACCGATCGCCCCGAAGTTGGACCACCGGCCGGTCTTGTGACAGCCAAGTCTGATCAGGCTCGCGAGGACGGCCACCGCTCCTCGTTCGGCCCCGAGGGCCCCGAGGGCCCCGAGGGCCCCGAGGGACCCAAGGGACCCAAGGGCCCCGAGTAGGGTCATCCAGTCATTGGCGTCTGAGCAGAGTGGGCTGGTTCGTGAACCTGGGCATCATCGGGCAGGCAGCCGGACTGTTCGCCGTCACCAACATCGACGACATCCTGATCCTGGCGCTCTTCTTCGCCCAGGGCGCCGGGCACCGCGGATCCACCCGCAAGATCGTGATCGGCCAGTACCTCGGCTTCACCGCCATCCTCGCCGTGGCCATCGCCGCGGCGTTCGGCGCCACGTTCCTGCCCGAATCTGCGATCCCCTACCTCGGACTGCTGCCGCTCGCCCTGGGCCTCAAGGCAGCCTGGCAGGCCTGGAAGAACCACCGCGACGGCGAGGACACCGAGGAAGCTGATGCCAAGGGAGGCGGGCCGAGCCCGCTGGAGGTCGCGGCCGTCACTTTCGCCAACGGAGGCGACAACATCGGTGTCTACGTCCCGGTGTTCGCCACCGCCGGCGTCGGCGGGATGAGCGTGTACGCCGTCGTGTTTCTCGTCCTGGTCGCCATCTGGTGCTTCGCGGGCAGGTTCTTCGCCACCCGCCCGGTCATCGCCAAGGCCCTCAGCCGCTGGGGCCACGTCCTGCTGCCGCTGGTTCTGATCACCATCGGCCTGCTCATCCTCGTCCAGGGCGGCGCCTTCGGCATCTGAGCCGACTCCACCAGCAGGCCACGCCCTGGCGGGGTGACCGCCCGGCAACGACGGCATTGTCGGGAGGCGCCGGCCAAACCGTCGCCGCGCGTGCACCTCGCACCGTCCGCTCAAGTTCGGTGCCACGGCGTTTCAGACAGTTCTGCACGGCGTTCGGTTGTCGGCACGGCGACAGCGGGGGAGATCCTGGCCGGCGGTTCGCCAGGTGTGTCGGCGATCCGCAGGTCATGGGTGCGTGTCGGTGCGGTTCGGACCCCGGTGACCCCGGTTACGGACGCTCTCGGGCTGCTCAGGCGCGATCGGGCCAGCCGAACCCGAGCTCTTCGGCGCGTTCGCGGCTGCCGCCGCACACCTGCCCGTAGGTCTTCGGGTCCTCCTCGGCCAGCCGGCGCAGGGCGGCGGCGGCCTGTGCCTCGGGCGGCGTGCCGTCGTCCGGCACGACCCAGCGGAACTGGAGCGGGTCGCCGACCGGCTTCCCGGCGGCGAGTCCCGGCACGTACCAGAAGGTCACCACGGTGGTGTCCGGGTCGTCGAAGCCACTGCTGATCCAGCCCCGACGGGCATCCCACCGGCTCAGCAACTCCGGCCGTTCCATCAGCCCCGCTTTGATCAGGCGGGCCGTGCTGCGGGCCGGCCAGGGCCAGGAGCGGTCGGTCTCCGCCCGGGCGACCTCCGCGTCGTAGGCGGCGGCGTCGAACCGGTAGGCAGGCAGTGCGGGCGCGGGCTCCCGGGAACCCGGCATGGTCGGTGGCCGCCGCCAGCCCTCCCACACGACCTGGTCCCCGTCGCGTCGGATGGTGACATAGAGCGCGCCACAGCACCCCTCGGTGCAGGAGGCCACTGCGAGCTGTACCTCACGGGGCTCCGGCCCGGCCCTGAGCCGGCCCTCGTCCAGCAGGTACTCGGGGCAACGGGCGGGACCGCGGGCGAAGACCGCCGGGACGAGAGGACGCCCGTCGACCAGGATGCGGGTCTCGACAGGTTCCCGGTCCACGGGGTCGCCCGCCACGACCTCCACGCGCAGCCTGCCGGGCGTGGCTGGGCGTGTGAAGGGCTGCCGCCCAGTGCGCTGGATCCAGCCGGCCCGCAGCCGCTGGTCCGCCTCGCCTGCGCCGGTGTCCGCCAGCGAGGCCCATCGGGGTTCGGCCAGCAGCAGCCCGAGTGATTCCAACAGCGCCGCGCGCCGGCCCGGAGGCCAGTCCAGCAGCACGCCTGGGCCGCTGCTCAGATCCAGCGCGAGCGAGAGCAGGGTGGCGTGGTGGTCGAGGGTCGGCGGCAGGAGGCCGGCCCGTGTGACGACACGTTCGTACACGGTGAGCGCGTCACGGTAGACAAGGAGGTCGGTCGGGTTGTCGCGCGTGCATCCCATCCGCACGAGGAGCCTGCCCGCCCGGGCGAGCAGGGCAGCGTCGGAGGGGTGGTGGTCAAGCAGATCGGGCAGCCGGGTGGCCTCCGCGATCCGGCGGGCGGCCGTGGTACTGAGGAACCTGGGTGTGGCAGGGAACGCCTCCAGCTCCGTACGGATGGCTTGCTGATCCCCTGTCCACAGGGCGCGAAGGAGTGGCCGCAGTTCGTCGCGGCCGGTGTGGGTGACAAGCCAGACGATGGCCGCGGACTGGCGGTCGAGGGGGTCGAGGGCGTCGACCGCCGGGCGGGTGAACTCCCGGAGCAGGCCGAGGGCGGAGAGATACGGGACGTCTTCGGGCTCGCCGTATCGGATGAGCAGGGCAAGGCCCGCGGTGACGGCGGGGACGGTGGTGCCGGTCCGGGTCAGCTGTCGGCCCAGCGAACGGGCCGCGTCATGCTGCCCGTTCGGCAGCGACAGGTTGAAGACGGCGGACCGGATCAGGTGCTTGTGGAGGTCCCGGATGCCGTGCCGGGCGAAGCGGCGGTGCAGGGTGGCGGAGTCTTCCGGTAGTGGGCTCAGTGCTTCCCGGACGGCGATCTCCGCCGCTTCGTGGGACGGTGGGGCCTCGTCGGGTTCGGGCCTCTGGGGGAGGGAGTAACCACGCGGGGGCGGGACTCCGTCGCGGGACTCCCGCAGCAGGTGCAGGGCGTAGTCGTACAGGGCAAGCGGGAGGGTGAGCGCGTCGCGCTCTTCCTGGGCGCTCACCGGGCGGGGCGGGACTCGATTCCGTAAATCATGCGCGCAGCCTGCCAGCTCGATTCCACTCTGTCGAAGGAATTAGGGGCGCCAGAGGATCACGGAGAGGCCCCCTGCCCGCCACCGACGCTCGGACGCACTCTGGCCGCCACCGACGTTCAGACGCCCCCTGGCCACCACCGACGTACAGGCCCCTGTGCCGATGAAGTGCACGCGCCTCTCGGCGGATTCGGGGTTGCGGCCGCAGGCTCCGGACCGGGACGTCCCCTCTCGCCGAAGTCCGACCACTCTCACCGAATATGGGTTGGGGCCCTCAGCGGCCGGGGACATCATGGCGATATGGAACCGATCCTGCCCCGGCTTCCGGCCGACTTCTGGACCGTCCCCTACGCCGGAGCACGTTTCCCAGGGGCGGCCACCGTGGCCGATCAGCCCGGCCTCACGGCGGGCGGCAACTGCCAACTGTTCGCTTACGAGGTGCTCGGGCTCTTCGGCCTGACCCCGCCACCCTTGCGCTCCAGCGAACTGTGGGGCGACACAGAGACCACCGTCCGTGTTTCGGCCCCCCAGCCACTCGACCTGCTCCTCTTCAACGCCTCTGCCAGTGCCTACGGCGCCCACGTCGGCGTTTGGGCCGGTGACGACGCAGTCCTCCACCTCTGCGCGGAGGTCGGACACCCGACCGTGTGGGGCCTGGCCGACTTCGCGGCACGGGAGCGTTACCGAGTCCTGGTAGGCACCAAACGGGTGATCGGGAGGAGCTCGAACACCCTCGAATAGGCTCCGAGGCACCCTCCATGAGCCGTCAGGCCGGCCTGGGGTTGGGGATGGGGTAAACCCCCGTGCACACAGGCCAGTTGGCAGGATGGGGCTGCCGCGGAGCATCAGCGAAGCTCGTCTGCATGATGAAGATCAAGACAAACGCGGCCCTTCTCGCCGCCTCCGCGGTCGTCCTCAGTCTCACCGCGCCACTCACTGCGACGGCTTCCACCACAGGTGCGCCCGCCCCCTGGACTGGGCGACATGCGAGGGAAGCGGGCTCGACCCCCGCCAGCAGTGCGCGACTCTCGAGGTGCCGATGGACTACGCCAACCCGGGCGGCGCGAAGATCAGCGTGGCCATCTCGCGGATTCCCAGCGAGAAGCCGCAGGCGCGTCGTGGCGCACTGCTCCTGATCCCCGGCGGGCCCGGCGGCTCCAGCCTCAACAACCCATCGGGCAAAGGCCAAAAGCTGCCGCAGGAGGTGCGGGACGCGTACGACCTGATCGGGTTCGACCCCAGGGGGCTGGGCCGCTCCACCCCGGTCACCTGCGGCCTCGAGTACGGCGACCTCGCCACTTCGAAGCTACGGCCCTGGCCCGCCCCCGACGGGTCGATCACCGAAAACATGGTCACCGCCCAGCGAATGTCGGATGCCTGCGCACGCAACGGCGGCGACCTGATCCGCCACATCAGCACCGCCAACAACGCTCGCGACATCGACCGCATCCGCGCGGCGCTCGGCGAGCAGAAACTGTCCGCGTGGGGTGTCTCGTACGGGACGTATGTCGGCGCCGTCTACAGCCAGCTGTTCCCGCACCGCACCGACCGCATCGTGCTGGACAGCAATGACGACCCCGACCACACCCGGGTGGCCCGCGCCTGGCTCGCCGGGCACGAAGCCGGCGTCGAGGACACCTTCCCCGAGTTCGCCGAGTGGGCCTCGGCGCCCGGCAACCCGGACCGGCTGGCCGAGAAGGCGTCCGAGGTACGGCCGCTCTTCCTCCGCCTCGCCGAGAAGCTGGACCGCGAGCCGATCCCCTGGCCCGGCGCCAATCCGCAGGAGCTGAACGGCAATGTGCTGCGCCAGACCATGCTGGACAGCCTCTACGCGCCCAGCGGCTTCCCCGGCCTGGCCCGGCTGATCCTGGCCGCCCAGCAGGGCACCGTACCGCCCGCGCCCCAGGCGCCGCCGGAGTCGGTGCTGCAGAACGCCGCGGCGGTCGGCGCCGGGACCCTCTGCAACGACATCGAATGGCCCAAGACGGCAGCCGCGTACGAGAAGGACGTTGCCAAGAGCCGGGCCGCGTACCCCTTGACCGCCGGCATGACCAGGAACGCGATGCCCTGTGCCGCCTGGCCGTTCACACCGCAGGAGCCCCCGGTACGGATCACCGGCCACGGCCCGTCCAACATCCTGCTCATCCAGAACCGGCGGGACGTGGCCACCCCGCTCAGCGGCGCCCTGAAACTCCGCAACGCCCTCGGCGAACGCGCCACCATGGTCACCGTGAACTCCACCGGTCACGACGCCTACCTCGCCAACGGCAACGAGTGCGGCGACCGAACCGTCTCCCACTACCTGGCGACGGGGGAGCGCCCCCACCGGGACACCTACTGCGGCTAGGGATGCCCGGGCGATCAAGCGATCGAGGCCAGCAGGGCCGCCTACGGTGACCGAGCCGGATGATCCCGGCGTAGTTGGGACTGCCTCGACCCACAGAAGCGATACGTAGCGATACGTAGCGATACGTAGCTACGAACGGGCCACCGTCCGCGGCACGTTGTAGCCCTCGACACGCAGTGCGGGCCGGCCCGAAGGGAGTGCGTCGGCAGGCCAGGAGAGCGTGACCGTACGTGACTCGTCGGGCAGCAGCCACACGTAGTTGTCGCTGTACAGCGTCGGCAGCACGCGGGCGTCGGTCCTGCTGTCCAGAAGTGACAGCCTCACCATCGCCGCGACGGCCGAGCCGCGGTTGTGGATCCTGGCTGTCGCCGTGCGCCGCGATCCCGCACGCGTCACCTGCCCGATGTCGGCGGAAACCCGCACCGTCCGCGCCTTGTTGAGCGCTTTCATGTCGGATGCCCGGCGGTAGCGCCAGTAGGTGTTCTGCGACAGGAGGCGACCTCGGCCGTCCTGAAGGCTGAGGCGCAGGAGGTGGAAGTCCGGCAGGGAGCTCGCGAACGCGGCGGTGAATGCCTCGGCCGTGGCGGAGGAGGGGACACTCACCGTGGCGCGCCGGGTCGAACCGAGCTGCTTCCCGCCCAGGTCGTAGGCGCGGGCCGTGACCGTCACGTCCTTGAGCCTCCGCGGGGTGTGATTGACCGCGATGACCTGCCAGTTCTTGGGGTCGGCCTGGACGTGGACGGGTTCGCATGCCGTGCGGGACCCGTAGTACATGCCGTTGACGTCGAAGTCGTAGTCGTACGTCTGCCACACCGTGCTGTGCCACGCCGGGTGGGACATCCAGAGCATGAGGCCGCTGGCGTCCTGCCAGAGGTTCTGGTTCCACGCCTCGAACATGGCGCGGGCGTTCTCGTAGTTGACGAACTGCGCCTTGCGCGTGAAGTCGTCGAGGTCCTCGGCGGTGTCGAGCCGGGTCTCGATGGCCGCCCGGTAGTTCTGCGGGGCCTGGTTACCCCGGGTGCTCCAGTCGTGGTAGAGCCAGGCGCCGCTGATCGGCCACTCCGGCTCGTCGCCGACGAGGTTGCGCATGCTCTCGGCGGTGGACACCACGGGCATGCCGATCTCGGTGTGGAAGCCGAAATCGCCGCTCCCGTAGGTGGCGGGGGAGAAGTAGCGCTCAGGTTCCACCCAGCCGTAGGGGCCGCCGCCGGTGACGATGCCGCCCGCCGAGTTGTTCTGGTAGAGGACGTCGGGCGCCTCGGACCGGACCGCCTCGCGCATGCCCTTGTCGATGGCCTCGGGCGGATTGCCCTCATTGGCGCCGCACCAGATGACGACGCTGGGGTGGATGCGATAGCGCCGCACGGTGTCCCGCGCCAGGTCGTTGTAGGCCGTGTGGTCCGGCGGGTCCATCGCCCAGGCGTTGGGGAAGTCGTTCCACACCAGCAGGCCGTGCTCGTCGCAACTGGCGAAGAACTCCTCCCGGTTGCTGCACGCGACCCAGTTGCGGATCATGGTGAAGTTCATGTCGCGGTGCATCCGCACCGCCGCGTCCATCCGGGCGGCCGGCATCCGGCGCAGCAACTCGTCCCAGCCCCAGTTGCCACCGCGGCAGAAGACCCGGACACCGTTGACGCTGATCTTCAACGGGTCCGGGGTGTTGTCCACGGACTTCACGTCCGTCCACGCGTCACCGTCGTCCGACACCTGGATCACGTACGTCTTCGGATACGCCTGCTCCCACACGATCGCGACCCGGTCGAAGGAGACGGACGAGCCCAGGTCCACCTGGATCCACTGGTCGTCCTGATACTCGGAGGACCAGCGGGAGTCGGGGTTGCCGTCGGTGGCGTTGGAGGCGGGCTTCCCGGAATCCTCCGTCGAGGCGGTGGCGGTCCTGCGCAGGGCCAGGTCGGTACCGGGGGAGGAGCTGTCGACCACCGACAGCGTCCACAGCGAAATGCCCCAACTGGTCGCCCGAGCACCACAGTTGATCCGCACGTACCGTGAGGTGCGGGCGGCGAAGTCCACCGTCTGAAGGCTCGCGGCGCCGCTGTTGAACGGCAGCGGAACCGCACCGTTGTCCACCGACCGTGCGTCGGTCCACGTCGAGCCGTCCGTCGACACCTGCACGACGAACGTCTTGGCGTACGCCTTCTCCCAGGTCAGATCGACCCGGTCGAAGGCGGCGACGGACCCGAGGTCGACCTGGATCCACTGGCCGTCCTCGAAGGCAGAGGACCAGCGGGAGCCGGGGTCGGCGTCGGTGACCTTGGCCGCCGTGTTGCCGGAGTCCTCCGTGGAGGCGGTGGCGGTCTTGTGCAGGGCCAGGTCGGTACCGGCCGACGTACTGTCGACCACCGACAGGGTCCACAGCGAGAAGCCCCAATCTGTGGCCCGGGTCAGGCACTTGATCCGTACGTACCGCGCCTTCTGCACGCCCAGGAGCACCGGCTGGGTGTACCGGTCGCTGCTCCCGCCGAACGGCAGCGGCACCGTGTACTCGTAGCCGAACTGCCGGATGCCGAACCGGGTGGTGCGCCGGTCGCTCTCCTCGCCGTCGATCGAGGCGGTCAGCGTGAGGTCGTGCAGGTCGGGGCGGCCGTAGCCGTTGGGCCACCACAGCTCGGGGTCGCGCAGCCGCAACGCGGCGTACGTGGAGGGCGCGAAGGTGACGTCGGCACTCTCGCCGCCGGCCACCGTCACGGACCGGGAGACCCGTACGTCGTCGAAGGCGGCCGTGACGGTGACCCGTTTGCTCGCGGAGCCCACGTTGCGCACCGGCACCACGATCGTCACCTCGGCCCTGGAGGTGTCGGGCAGGTCGGGGAGCTTCGTGTCCACCCGGGGGTCGCCGATGACGGCGTGGCCGGTGGAGCGCAGCCGTACGTGGTTCCAGATGCCGGAGACACGGTCGCGCACCGCCGGCATCCAGTCCCAGCCGGAAGCGGCCAGGTACGTCGGCGAGTTCTGGTTCATCATGGTGGCGCCGGCGTCCACGAAGGCGAGCCCGGCGGGGCCCTTGTCCCCTGGGCTGCCGGGGAACGGCATGGGGGTGATCTTGACGGCCAGGGCCTGCTCGCCGTTCCCGGCAAGCATCTTCGTCACGTCGTGGGAGGAACGGGCGAAGGGGTACGTCAGACCGCCTACCTTCTGCCCGTTGAGCCAGATCTCCGCGGTGTGGTTGACACCGTCGAACTCCAGCCAGATGTGCCGGCCCGGACCGGTGCGCAAGGCGCGCGGCAGCTCGAAGCCGCGTCGGTACCACCACGAGTGCCGGGACAGGGCCTCCGGAATGTGCAGGTTGTTGAAGCCGGCCACCGGGTCCGGCAGATGGCCCTGGTCCACCAGCGAGGCCAGTACCGTTCCCGGGACGGTCGCCGGCAGCCAGCGGCTCGTGTCCACGTCCGGCCGGGACAGCTGCGCGCCCTTCCCGCCGGCCCAGTCGTCCATGGTCAGCGTCCAGCCGGACTCCAACGGGACCGTGCCGTCGGCGGCCGCCTTGAGCGCGGGCGCCCGGTGGTCGTGGGTGCCCCAGTCGGTCCAGCCGGTGGCCGACGGGCGGTGTCCCCCCGCCGAGCCGTAGACCTCGAAGCCGTTGAGGCCCAGCGGGTTGGCGTTGGAGCGTTTGGTCACGGTCAACCGCACCCAGCGCGCGGTGACCGGCTTGTCCAGCGGGATCTCCACCATGCCGCCCTTGCCGGACGTGGTCCGGTGGACGGTGGTCCACGCGTGGTGGTCCCGCGACGTCTCGACGACGAACTCCACCGCGCAACTGGACAGGACCTCCTGACCGGTCGTGCGATCGCGGGGATTGCCGCTGGTGGAGGGCACGAAGACCGGGTCGTCGGCCGTCGCCTCGAAGGTGAGGTGCACGGAGTCGACCGTGCAGTCCGTCTGCAGATCCACCGATATCCACTGCGGATCACCGTCGGCGGCACGCCAGCCTGTGCCCTTCACGCCCACGGAGTTGACCTTGTCCACGACGAACTCGGCGGGCGTGGGCGCGTAGTCGGTGGACGAAACGGATACCGGGCGATAGGTGGCGAGTTCACCCCGCTCGCCGGTGGGCCTCGACGGCGTGACCGCGTAGCTGGTCTGGGGGAGTGTGACGCCAAGTCCGAAGCCGGCAAGCAGAGTTGAACCGGTGGCCAGGACCGAGCGACGGGAAGGGCGCGGCGGCTGAGTCGACATGTGCGGTGGGTCCAATCCAGATGGCCCCAGAGGAATCCAGACAGCCCCAGTGGGGAGCAAGTGACCTCTGTGCTCGATGAGATGACAACGTTGCCAAAGGCTCCAGTCTCGTCCGGCCCCTGTCAAGAGTTCCCGCACGGTCCGCCTGGACCGGCGTCGCGTTCAGGTCCGGCATCTCGCCCCGCTGCTTCCACGCGGTCACTGCCGGGACTCTCTGGCAGATGTTGAGCGCGTGGTGCCCGACGGTCTACGGGAGCTGACTCAGCGGGTAACGCCGTCGTCGCCGGTGCGTCCGCGGGGCGGTGGACGACGGCGACACGGGGATGGAGTGGGAAGCCGACGGCGAACTCGACTGGACCCGGTGTGCGATCGGCTCTGTCAGGGCCCGCGCGGTCAAGGGGGCAGTTGTTCAGCCTGGGATCAGCGGGCGCGGGGTGGTGCGGCCGGCGTACGTTGGGACGCCATGCGGATCACGAAATACACCCACGCATGTGTACGGCTCGAACATGATGGCCGGGTGCTGGTCATCGACCCCGGGATGTGGAGCGAGCCGGCTGCCCTGACCGGCGCGGACGCCGTGCTGGTGACCCACGAACACGCCGATCACATCGATGTCCTGCGCCTGGCCGGGCTCGGCGTGCCCGTCTACGCCCCGGCCGAAGCGAACATTCCACGGCTGGAAGTCACCGGGGTGCCCTCCGATGCGGAGTTCACCGCCGCCGGCTTCCGCGTACGAGCGGTTGGCGGGCGTCACGCGTTCATCTACGGCGGCCAACCGGACTGCGCGAACCCCGGCTACATCATCGACGAGGCGATCTACCACCCCGGTGACTCACTGCACGTCCCCGAGCAGCCGGTCGAGACGCTCCTGGTCCCGGCCCAGGGATCGTGGATGAAGACGGCGGAGGCGATCCACTTCGTGAAGACGATCAAACCGCAACGGGCGTTCCCGATCCACGACGCCCAGATCAACGATCGCGGCCTCAGCAGCGTCAACGGCTGGCTCGCCGGGGAGACCGACAGCGGCTACCGATACCTGGCACCCGGTGAGTCGGTCTAGCTGATGTCCAAACTCGAACTCGTTGCCGACGTGCTCAGATGCTCCTGACGCGGCGGTCATCGCAGACCAAGCCCGCATGCCCAAGCCCGCATGCCCCCGGCGACGGTGGTGCGACGGGGGATGCAGGGCATGGCGCTGACGGGGCATGCAGGGCGAAGCGCTGACGGGGCAGGACAGTGAGGCAGAAGTACCAGCAGGTACCGGCCCGGTATGGCTGTACCGCCCGCGTCATCCTGTCTACGAGCTCTTCGGTGCCGCCTGCTGCACGACCTCGAAGGACCACAGCGTGGAGCCGCTCGCCGCCGGCTTGGGCCGTTCGCCGCTCTCCGCGTTGCCGCCTTGGTGGGCCGCCTTCATGGGGCCCTCCATCCAGGCTTGGAAGGACTCCTCGTCGCGCCACCGCGTGTAGACGAGATAGTCGTCGGTGCCTTCGACGGGGCGGAGGAGTTCGAACCATTCGAACCCGTCGGAACTCTCCACGGCATGCGCACGGGCGGCGAAGCGCTTCTCCAGCGTCTCCCGTTGCTCGGCGGGGACGGTCAGTACGTTGATCTTGACTACGCTCATGGCCCCATCCTGCCGCACGGCGGTCGGCAGACGGGGAGCGGCTCGTGCATGACGCGCTTTCGCGGGCCGCCGCGCCTCCTGGGGCGGGACCGGCATCGGCGCACCCGACGGCGTCCGCGGTTCCGGTGCCGCCCACTCCAGCCTGAGCCGGGAGGCCGTCCACTGCGGTGACCGTGACGGTCCGTCGGGTTTCTGATCGCCGGGTGTGCTGCCGGACGGGGACCGTCGTGGAAGGGGTTGTGGGACCGGGGTGGCCCGGTGATCGAAGTTCTTGCGGGCTTCCAGGACGACGTCTTGGGCGGCCAGGACATCGGGGTGGCGGGAGACGCCATCGGGGCGGGCGGCGTGGATCGATGTGGGTGCCGCGAGAGCGTTGGCCGTGCCCCTGCGGCGGGGGTTGACGCCCCACAGGTTGTCGTCGCCGATCGAGCAGCAGCCGTGGAAGCAGCGGTGGTCGAGGTCGTTGGCGTAGGCCTCGCGCTCCTTCGCCGTCCACGTCCATGCGCACCTCCAGGTATTCCCCGGCCGCGATGACGTCCTCGACGGGCGTCGGATAGGGGTGGTCAGGCGTAAGACGGCAGTCCAGCGTCGTGACGACGAAGCCGGCGTTGAGCCGGGGGCGACGCGCGTCAGGACTGGGCTTGACCGAACCGCTAGATGTATTGACCCGCAGGATTGTTGACGCGGCTGATGGGTGGTTGGCCGTCAAGTGCGGTGTGGCACCGGTGGTAGTTGTAGGTGTGGAGGAAGTCCGTCAGGGCTTCGGTGCGTTCGGCGTTGCTGGAGTACGGGCGCACGTATGCCCATTCGTCGAGCAGGGTGCGATTTAGGCGCTCCACCTTGCCGTTCGTCTGCGGGCGATAGGGGCGCGTGCGCTTATGGACGATGCCGGTGGCGCTGAGAGTCTGGCCGAACAGGCGGGATCTGTAGCAGGAGCCGTTGTCGGTGAGGACGCGCTCGACGCTGATGCCGTGCTCGGCGAAGAAGGTATTCGCGCGCTGCCAGAAGGAGGCCGCGGTCTCTTTGCGTTCGTCGGTCAGAACCTCGCTGTACGCGAGCCGGGAGTGATCGTCGACGGCTGTGTGAACGAAGCTGTAGCCGATCACGGGACTGCCGCCCCTACGCACGTCAGTTGTGGCCTGCCGATTGCCCGCGGCCTGCTGGCGGGGCATGATCCGATGTCCGCCGCCGTCTGGAATGTTGCCGAGCTTCTTGATGTCGACGTCGACCAGTTCGCCGGGATGTGATCGTTCGTAGCGTCGGATGATCTGACCGGTGGGCCGGTCCATCCAGCGCAACCGGTTCAGGCCGTAGTGGGTCAGGACACGGTGGACCGTCGAGCTGGGTATGCCCAGGACCGGGCCGATCCGTGCAGGACCGAGCTTGCGGTCGCGTCGTAGCTCGCAGATGCGATTCTCGACATCGGCAGGGGTTCGGTGCGGTGTCGTCAGGGGTCGACTGGAACGGTCATACAACCCCGGATCGCCTTCGGCTCGCCAGCGCCGGACCCATTTGTGGGCTGTGGTGCGGGAGATGCCCATTTCTTCGGCGACGTGGGCGATGGGCCTGCCAGCGCGGACCCGGTCGACGAGGAGCCGTCTGCCGTGGACGGTCAGCCGGGCATGGGGGTGGGGCACGGGAAACCTCTGGGATGGTGCGGAATCTGATGCGGAGTCTGAGTTTGTGCCCGAGGCCGCCGATCTGGTGATCGACGTCCTCGGGCGATAGAGGGCGAGCCTTTTGTGGGCGGCGAGTCAGGCCGGGGCCGTCTGCGCGCCCCACTGGATCTATTCGGCCCAGGCATGCTCCAGCTGGGTGCGGAAGGTGGCGGGCTCTCGCCCGATCAGCTCGGCCAGCGTCGAGTCGACAGCGGTGAACTCGCCATTCCGCGCCGCGGCGAAGATGCTCAGCATCAGGTTGCCGATCGGGGCCGGGGCGCCGTGCGCCAGGACCTGCTCGCGGAAGGCGTCGTCGGGGACGACGGTGCGGGTGAAGGGCCGTCCGGTGGTCTGGGACGCGATCTCGGCGACGGTGTCGAAGTCCAGCGCCGCCGGGCCGGTGAGCGGCGGGGTGGGCCCCTCGAAGCGGTGCTCCTCGGCGAGGATCGCCGCGGTGGCCTCGGCGAGGTCGTCGTGGCCGGTCCAGGCGACGGGGCCGTCGGCGGGAAGGGCGATGTCGCCGGTGTGGCGGGCGGACTCCAGGAACTGCAGGGCGCTGGAGGCGTAGAAGCCGTTGCGCAGCGCGGTCCAGGGCAGGCCGGTGGCGCGCAGCAGGTCCTCGGTCTGGGCGTGGTCGCGGCATGCCTGGAACCGGGAGTCGTGGGCGGCGCCCATCTGGCTGGTGTAGAGGATGCGGCCGACGCCGGCCTTCACGGCGGCGTCGATGGCGGCGCGGTGGCCGCTGACGCACTCCTGGCCCGTGCGGTCGAGGGAGACGAGGAGCAGTTGCTCGGCGCCCTCGAAGGCGTGCACGAGCGAGGCGGGGTCGTCGAAGCTCCCCTGCCGGACGCGGACGCCGCGGTCGGCGAGGTCCTGGGCCTTGCGGGGGTCGCGGACGCTGACGCCGACGCGGTCGGCGGGGACGCGCTCCAGGAGGCGCTCGACGATGCGGCGGCCGAGCTTTCCGGTGGCTCCGGTCACGATGATCATTGGGTTCTCCCGACACTATTTCCGCTGGAATCGCTTCAACGGTAACACTGGAAATTCCGGTGGAACCAAATCTTCGGTACCATCGGTTCATGGCTACGCGCGACTCCACCGACACCCCTCGGCGCCGCATCGTCGAGGCGGCCGTCGAGCTGCTGGAGAACGGTGGCCCTGACGCGATGAGCACCCGCGCGGTCGCCGCCGCGGCCGGAATGCAGCCGCCGGCGATCTACCGCCTCTTCGGCGACAAGGAGGGGCTCCTTGAGGCCGTCGCCGAGCACGGCTACGCGCAGTTCCTGGAGAGAAAGCGCGCGCAGCTCGACCCCGCTCCGCAGGACCCGGTGGAGGAGCTGCGCCGCGGCTGGGACATGGTGGTCGAGTTCGGGGTCTGTCGCCCCGAGTTGTTCGCGGTGATGAACAGGGCCACCGGCCGGGGATCGGACGCAGCACACCGCGCGGGCCTGGAGATCCTCCATGGGCGGGTGCGTCGGCTGGCGGCCGGGGGATGGCTGCGGGTCGACGAGGAGCTGGCCGCCCAGATCATCCAGGCCACCGGCCAGGGGGCGGTCACCACCTGGCACTCCACCCCTGCGGACCGCCGCAATCCGGCGCTGTTGACCGTCCTGCGCGAGTCCATGGTCGCGGCCGTCACCCGCGCCGAGCCGACAGTCCCCACCGCGGAGTCCGGTCCCGCCGCAGCGGCCCGCGCGCTGCGCGCCGCCCTCCCCGACGACGCCGATGTCCTGAGCGACGCCGAGCAGCGCCTGCTGCGTGAGTGGCTCACGCGCCTGGCGGCGGACGGTGGCGCGCCGCATGCCTGATCGCGCTCAGGCGCCCTCGTGCAGGTTGAACCTTCCGAGGAGAGATCGTGCGATGAAGCGGTGTCCACCAGATGAGACAGTGGGCGACCACACGGCTCCGGCTGGCTCCCCCTTGCCCATAACGCGCCTCCAGCCTTGATCACGTCTCCGCCGCCCACTGTTAACAACGCTCGTGGTCAATACAGCTAGATCTCGTCGGAGTCGGGCACGGACAGAAGATGCTCAGCGCCGCCTTCGAGCTTCTGGGCCATGTCGGCCGAGCGCGGGAGCATCGACTTCTCGTAGCTGTGTACAGCGTCGTCGATGGTGGAGGAGTGGACGAGTGCGAGCGCGAGTTCGCTGGCGTCGAGCATCGCGAGGTTGACGCCGACGCCGAGCGGCGGCATGAGGTGTGCGGCGTCTCCCAGGAGCGCCACGCTGGGCGAGTGCTCCCATATGTGCGGCACCGGCAGGGCAAAGAGCGGACGGTCGACGTAGGCGCCGTCGTTGTCAGTGATCATCCGGAGTATCTGCGGTGACCAGGCCGCGTACTCGCTGAGCAGATGCCCGCGGATGCCCTCGGTGTCCTCGGGGCGAAGCCCGTTCGCCGCGATCCAGTCCACGGGGACGCGCTGCATGATGTAGACACGCATGTGGCCTCCGCTGTTGCGCTGCGCGAAGAGGCCACGCTCGCCGTCGGCGATGTGAGCACTGCCTTTCCCGACCAGTTGGGAAAGCTCGGGGTGCGCGTGCTCCATGTCGTCGAACCATGCCTCGAGGAAGCTGACCCCGGTGTAGCGCGGTGTCGCCGACGACACGGCAGTGCGGACGCGGGAGAAGGCACCGTCCGCACCGATCACAAGATCCGCCTCAACGGCCGTCCCGTCGGTGAACGTCAGCGTTCGCGGCCCGTCGGCCGGTCCGCTCACCGATTCGAGAGTGCGCCCCCGCTGAACCGTCCCCGCGACGAGTGAGCGCAGCAGGAGATCGCGAAGCTGTCCGCGGTCGATCTCGGGGCTGACCGTCTCGCCCTCGTCCGGCAGATGGTGGTCAAGGACGCGCCCCGCCGGGTCCATCTGGCGCATTTCCTGGCCCTCGAGCCTGGCGAGCGCGAAGAACTCCTCCAGCAGGCCCGCTTCACGGAGTGCGAGTTGGCCGTCTTCCTCGTGCAGGTCGAGCGAGCCTCCCTGGTTGCGGGAGTTCGCCTCCGGATCGCGGTCGTAGACCGTCACCGGAATGCCGTGCTGCTGCAGGATGCGCGCGCACGTGAGGCCTCCTGGGCCGGCACCGATGATGCTGATCCGCGCACTTGCGGGCGTCGGAGAGTCCACGGTGGATTCCTTTCGTCGGTCGGGGGTCCCGGTGACGCCACGGCGCGGCGACGGCCGATGCCGCGACCCCCGCGACCTCCATGGGGCGGCAACCCCTGTGGAGACCACCAAAGCAGAAACGAGTCCATAAGTGCAACGGTTACAGTTTCTGTGTCGCTCCAGTTTCGGAATGCGTGATGCCATGCCCGACTCTCCGACCGTTGGCCGTCGTGAGCGCAAGAAGGCCGCGATGAGGCGGACCATTGCCGACGCCGCCCCGGAGCTCTTCCTGGAGCACGGCTTCGAACGAGTGAGCGTCCGCGATATCGCCGAAGAGGCCGACCTATCGGCGACGACCCTCTTCGCGCACTTCCCGACCAAGGGGGCACTGGTCTTCGACCGCGACGAGGACGTCGAGGCGGAACTGGCCGCCGCAGTCCGTGAACGGCTCAAGGGCCACAGCGTGCGGTAACGGGCCCTGTCGGTGACGCAGTCGATGACGTACTGGCAGCCATACGCCTCGTATTGAGCGGGTCGGCGGGCGGGCGACGCGGGAAGTGGAGAGCCCCGGCCGGTCGGGGGAGGCCGACCGGGGCCGTCAGGGGGTGGCGTGCGGAGAGCGATCGCCTCGCGGCGAGTGCTCCATGGGGCTTCAGCCGGACGATCGTCCCCATGGGCGAGGGGTGAGCCCCGGGGACACCGTCCCCTCCGCGGACACGTATAGATGAACGGTCAATGACTTCCGCTTGTTCCGCTGCCGGTATTGCCCGCCGCGTGATGTGGGACATGCCCGCACCCCGGCATGCCGGATGGGGGAGTGGTTCGTAGGCTGATGCTGCTCGGAGTTCGACGTGGAGGTCTGCCATGCCCCGAACCATCTGGTCAGGCGCGATCAGCTTTGGTCTGGTGACCGTCCCTATCCACGTGGTGAGTGCCACGGAGGACCACAGTGTGCGTTTTCACCAGTACCACCTGGAGGACATGGGCCGGGTTCGGGTGCGCAAGTACTGCGAGCTGGAGGACCGTGAGGTCACGCAGGACGAGATCGGCAAGGGCTACGAGTTGTCGAAGGACACCGTGATCCCGGTGCTGGATGAGGAACTGCGCGAGCTGCCGCTGCCGACGGCGAAAGCGATCGAGATCGAGGCGTTCGTGCCGCTGGCGTCGATCGACCCGATGGGGATCGGGGAGGGCTACTACCTGCAACCGGACGGGCAGGTGGCGGCCAAGCCCTACAAACTGCTGCGCCAGGCGCTGGAGCGTTCGTCGAAGGTGGCGGTGGCGAAGTACGCCTGGAGTGGGCGCGAGCGTCTGGGCATGTTGCGGGTGCGGGAGGAGGCGATCGTGCTGCATGCGATGCGCTGGCCGGACGAGATCCGCGACCCGTCGGAACTGGCCCCGCAGGGAATAGAGCTGTCCGAGGATGAGATCACCGAGGCCGAGCAGCTGATCGACCGCCTGACCCGCGACGACCTCGAGGGCGAGGAGTTCCAGGATCACTACACCGAAGCCCTGCACGAGGTCATCGAGGCGAAACAGGAGGGGCACGCCCCTCCTGAAGCGCGTGAGACGGAGGAGGAGCCGGGCAAGGTGCTGGATCTGATGGCCGCCCTCCGGCAGTCCGTGGCCAAGGCGAAGGCCTCCCGCGGTGAAAGCGGCGAGGCGGACGTGCACGAGCTGCCGCGGAAGAAGACCGCGGCCAGGAAGACGGCGAAGCAGCAGCCCGCCAAGAAAACGTCGGCCAAGAGGACTGCGGCGAAGGAGCCCACGAAGAAGACGGCCGCCAAGAAGACGACGCCGAAGAAACCGCGGCGCAGCGCGTAGGCGCGGCCACGGCCGCGACCGGCTGCGAAGCTGTCTGTCTGTGGGCCTCCGCCCCGAGTTGGGCCGTGGCCCACCCCCGCAGGTTGGTGCGGCTCAGAACCACCTTGGTGCGGCTCAGAACCACCGACACTCCCTGGCGTCTGCACGCTCGGTTTTGCCAAGCGAAGCGCTGAGCGTCCCGAGAGCGGTGGTACGGCCCTCCGCGGGGTGGCTTGCCGTGTCGAGCGGCTCGTACGGAGCGCGGCTCGGGGGCGTCACCCGGCCGGCTCACCTCTGGAATGGTCAGCCATCAAGTAGTGGCCGTCCTTGATGTCCGCGGTCAGCGGAAGGTTCGTCGGCCGCCATCCCAGGCGGCCCCTGCGGCAACGCGCTCGACGTCGGGTTGTCTATCGACACCAAGGGGCCGAGAAATCCGAAGTGTTTGCCTGCGTCCTCGGTGGCGATGCTGACGGCCGGCAGCTTCAACTGACGGCCGATGGCCTCAGCGATCTCCCGGAAGGGCACCCCCTCTTCGCCGACTGCGTGCAATCGTGACCCGTGCGAGCTGGCTCGCACCACTGGGCCCCTGTGCGGGGAACCGACGAAATGAGGCTCTCGAGGTGACGGAATGCGCGGTGCGGGGTCAGCGGCCGATACGACCGCCGCGTGGCCACGCACGCGCGGCGCGTCGGGCTGGTGGCGGTCGCCGCGACGATGCGGCCCCGGCCTGCGACCCGGACGCCACCGCCCTTGAGCCGGCCGGGACGGGTTCATGCCGGGCCGCCCTTGCCCGGGCTCTGCGGGAGGCGATCGGATCGTGAGTTCAGCGCCGGGCGAGTTCCTGCTGCCAGACGGGGCTCTCGAAGTAGTGGTTGTCGAACTGCTCGGAGCTGTCGCGGATGTCCTGTACCGAGGCCTCGCCCTGGTACACCCGCTCCAGCAGCCGGTAGTAGTCGAACCGGTCCATCCCCGGAGTGAAGACGACGAGCATCTCGGCCTCGCTGTCCGGGGCCGGGGCGAAGGCATGCGGCACGGTCGGCGGGACGGTCAGAAAGTCGCCCTGGCCGAGCGTGAGGACCTGGTCGTCGAGCAGGATCCGCATGGATCCGCTGAGCACGTAGAACATCTCGGTTGCCCGGGTGTGGAAGTGTGCGGGAGCACCGGGCGAGCCCTTGTGCAGCGTCGCGCGGTTGGCGGTCAGCGCACTGCCGGTGGTGTTCGCGTCGGCCAGCAGCGTGATCAGGCTGGTTGCACCGTCCTGCAGTGTCTCGGCCTCGCCGGCGCGGACGAGGACGGGCTTCGGGGCACTGGTGAACGTCATGGTCACTCCTGGGGCTCAGTAGTTGCGCCGACCGGTGTTCCCGGCGACACCACTGAATCTAGGCTCCGGAGAGACCCATGTGAGGGTGCATTGAAGGCGTGAAATCATGGGTCAATCTGGCGGCCGGTGCGCGGGGCGCGCATCGAGGGCATGGCCGACGGAGTCCGCGTCCTCGGTGAACTTCCCCACGTGCGTAGAGCCCTTGTCCTCCAGGCCGCGGCCCATGTCATGAAACAGGGGCGCCCATCCGACTACATCCCGCCACAAGGAGTGGACCGTCAGCCGACTGGCAGCGGATGCGTTGGGGCGAGGGAGGGGCGGCATGTTGCAGGGGCGGTAAGTTCGGCTGTCACCGGCGTTGAGTGCCTGCAGGGCCGGGGCAGCGGATCGGCGCAGACGGACAGGACCGGCAACGCTACCGCCGGTGGCGACGGCAGCAGCGCTGTCAGCGGCATCGACTACACCTGACCAGTTCGGTTCGGCTAAAGCACGGCCCAAGGCAAGGGGGAGGGTTGTCGCGTGGGCGGAGGAGACAAGCGTCCCCAAAGCCCCGTGGCGGCCGCCGACCCGCCACCTAGCGGCCTGATCAGCACGGTGCCGGGTCATTCGACAGGCAGCCGGGCCGTCGATCACCTGACATGTGTGGCGATGGCCCGTGCACACTCCATCGACTCGGCATGTGTGGTGTCGACCTCGAGGTCATAGACCACGCCCCGGTGGACCACATCCGCCTGCGACGCGGCCATCCCGATGACCCGATCGCCTCGTGCGATCTCACGGCCTGCGGCAACGGCACCGTCACAGCGGACGCCGACCCACAGCACCCGCAGGTCGCGCAAAGCCTTCTGCCACCGCTGCTGCGAGTCCGCTCCGCCGAGGAAGACCTCGTCGACGATGACCCGGGCGCCCGCACGGGCCATCGCGGCGACCCCCTCGATCCATGCCGCTTCCAGCGTCCGGAACTCCGGTCCGACGATCACCTCTCCGTCCGGAGCGAACTCGATCCCCGCATCAGAGGCCTGCATGGACGCGGGCATCGCGTCAACCAGCGTGTCGGTCCCGAGAGCCAGCCACGGATCAGGCAAGACCGCCTGCAGACACCGGACGATCCCGGACTTCCCCGAGCTGGAACCACCGTTGAGAACGATCACGTCAGCCATCACCGCGCCAGAGTAGTGGCACCGCAGCACCCCTCGAAACGGATTTCCGCGCACGCTGCCCGCCTCCTGCAACCCGGTGAACCTTCCCGGTCAAAGCGGTAGCGAGCCGCCGCGCTCCCGTGAACTCAGGCCTCAGGCCTCAGGGAAATGGGCTGGATGGGACATCCTGCCGTTCCCAAGGCCGCAAGCAGTGGAGATCGTTGTCTGAGAGGGGGCGGAGGACGGCGCTGCGTCTCGTGCGGTTCCCACTGACTCGTTGATCGCGACGGCTGGAGAGGACGCCGGCGTTGAGCTGCGTGAATGAGGTGCGGCCGCACGGGCTGCCGGAGCAGCCCGTGCTCCCCCCGAGTGAACGACCCAGCCACCGCTTCTGGGGACGGCGGCGATAGCCGACCGTGGTGGTGGGGGGGTCCGAGAGGTACGAGCGGGCGGCTCCGGTAGGTGGTGGGGACGGTCCTGTCGCTGAGTGGGAACGGCTTCCCGCGCCCTGAGACGCGGCAGCTTCTCCAGTTGGCGATCTGGGAGCGGCCGGTTGGCGAAGCCGCCGCACGTCGCTCCCTTCAAAGGCGCATCGCCCGCATCGGCCCCTCGAAGCAGGCCCCTGGCCACCAGCCCGAAACCCGTCAACTGCGCGCCGCCCAAGCTCTCTTCACGGTCTCGCCGACGAACCCCTCGGGCGGCTGCGGCTGAGCCTCCTGCGCGAGCAGTAGTCGCTCCCGGAACGAGGGGTGGTGGGTTGCCGGCTGAGAGGTAGTCGGCTCAGCTGTCGCCCGCGTCATCCGCTCACCTCTTCGCGGTGGAAGGGAGGAGGCCGAACAGGTCGGCGATGACCAGGGTGGAAGGGGTGGTGCCCACCCGCTACGCGAACGCCTGGGCGACGGCGAGGCTGTCCTCGTAGACATGGTGCCGCGTGACAAGGCCGTCTTCGACGGTGAGGTGCAGAGCGAACCGCGCGCGATATGCACGTCCGGTGGGCCGGGCGGTCTGGCGGATCTCGCCGAGCACGACCACGTCGTTTCCGTCGATGAGGATGCGCTCGACCTCGGTCGCCGCGTGCTCCGGCACGTGGTGCGCGGCAAGCTCGCGAAAGTGTGCGGCCACGTCGGCCCGGGTGGACCGGTGACGGATCCACGGCGTGGCAGTACGGCCGTGCTCGGCCTCTGGCCAGTCAAGCTTCCAATCGCCCTGCTCGGCATACAGATCGGCGATGCGCTCGGGGTCGCCCTCGCCGATTCTGCGCAGCAACTCCTCAACCACGGTGCGCGTGTTCGTAGGTGCGGCTTTGGACATGGCTGACCTCTCCGTCCTGGTCCGCGTCCTCCGACGCGGAGAGATCGCCAATCCTGCCGATGCAGGCAGGCCGAGGCGATTACCTCTGAGGTAGGGCAAGCGCATCACCAAGCTCCACTTGATGCAGCTCAGTGCCCGCGTCGGTGACAGTGCCGGATGCAACAGGTGGCATCGCCGAATCGAGCGAATCGGCAAACCAGAAGGCCGGTGTCTTGACGGTCCGTTCCGGCGGGACGCCCAGTGCCGAGCACGCGTCCGGAGGGTGACTGGCCGCTCGGATCGGCCTGGGTGCCGTCGGGGCATTTCAGGCAGCGGCCCAGGAGCATGAACAGCAGGCAGAACACGTAGCCCCCCTTCAGCGATGCCGCCGTCCAGCCAGTGACTACCCTCGAAAAGTTGCTTTCCGTGACTCCAGGAGGAGACCGTCATGGCCCAGCCGTTCCCGCCCGTCGAACCGTACGCGCACGGCCTCCTCGATGTCGGCGACGGCAATCGGATCTACTGGGAGACCAGCGGCAGCCCCGACGGAAAGGCGGCCCTGTGCGTGCACGGCGGCCCTGGCGGCGGAGGACGCCGCGGCAGCCGCAGGATGTTCGACCCCGAGGTCTACCGGATCGTCCTGTTCGACCAGCGTGGCTGCGGTGAGAGCCTGCCCCACGCCTCCGACCCGGCCGTCAGCCTCGTCCACAACACCACCGAACACCTCATCGCCGACATGGAGCGGCTGCGCGAGCACCTGGGCATCGAGCGCTGGCTCCTCTACGGCGGCTCTTGGGGCTCCACGCTGATTCTCGCCTACGCGGAGCGCCACCCCGATCGGGTCTCGGAGATCGTCATCGTCGGCGTCACCATGACCAGACCGGAGGAGACCGACTGGCTCTACCACGGTGTCGGACGCCTGCTGCCCGGCCCCTGGGAGGCGTTCCGCGACGCGTTGCCGGTGGCGGACCGGGACGGCAATCTCGTGGCGGCCTACAACCGGTTGCTGAACAGTCCCGATGACGCGGTCCGAACCAAGGCTGCGCGGGACTGGTGCGCTTGGGAGGACGCGGTCATCGCCCACGAGGCACTCGGCAAGCCGGGCCAGTACAGCGACAAACCCGACGATGCGCTGATGGCCTTCGTCCGGATCTGCGCGCACTACTTCGCGGACGACGCCTGGCTCGAAGATGGACAACTGCTGCGTGACGCACACCGGCTGGCCGGAATCCCCGCAGTGCTGATCCACGGCCGACTCGACCTGGGCAGCCCGCTGAAGACCGCGTGGGAGCTGTCAAAAGCTTGGCCGGATGCGGAGCTCAAAGTGATCGACGACTCCGGTCATACGGGCAGCCCCTCGATGCAGGACGCGATCCTGGAGTCGACTGAGCGGTTCGGCAAGAACGGGCGCTGACCGCCTCCGCGTCCGTATTGATCACCAGGACCACGTCAGCACCGTATGGCCGAGCCCGTACCAGCCGCATTCGGCACCCGTGCGGTCCACGACCACTGTCACCAGGTGGGGCGCTGCCTGTTCCACTGCGCACGTACCCGCGGTCCACCTGGCCAGCGTTCTCCCGCCAGCTCGGCGAGATCGCCCGCTGCGCACACGCGGCCCGGTCGCCGACCTCGCATACAACACCTGGAGCGAAGCGGTAGCCACGTCCCCGGAGGACATCGCCGCCGACCTGGAAAGTGTCGGCCTCGACGGCAACGTGTCCTCCTCGTAGGGACGTTCCCGACGGTAGCGACGGGCGGCTCCCGTGCAGTCACGCGCGCAGGCCCCACTCCTGGGCGTTGTAGATGACCAGCCCGTTGGTCGGGTTCGCTCGCACGTTGGCGAAGCGGTCATCCACGACGAGCAGGCTCGGTTTCTGGCACAGGGGCAGCGAATACGCCTCGTGGGAGAGGACCTCGTCCGCGCGGTTGAGCAGTTCGTGGGCCTTGACCAAGTCGAGCGTCTCGTTCGCCTCGCCGATCAGGCGGTCCACCTCGGCGTGGGAGAAATGACCAAAGTTCATACCGCCGCCGGTGGTCCACATGTCACGGGCCGGCCCGACCCGCAACGGGCTGCCGATCCAATTGAACGCCACGATGTCGTAGTCGCCGGCCACCATCGTGCCGGGCCGGTCGGTCGGTTCGATGCGGACCTCCAGCCCGATGTGGCGCAACTGATCGCGCACCAGCTCGCCGGTGCGCCGGCGCATGACGTCACCGGGCGCGTGCCTGAATCGCAACACGGCGACGGCCGAGCCGTCCGGGGTCCGCAGGCGGCCGTCGCGGATCGTGTATCCGGCGGCATGCAGCAGCCGCTCGGCCGCCGCGATGTCGCCACTGCCCTGGCCGGTGCCGGTGATCACGTCGCGGTAGGCGGGCTGCCCCAGATAGAAGTTGTGGCTGTTCGACGGTTTGACGTCCGGATGGAAGGTGCCGACGGTCTCGGCCAGGATCTCGTCCCGGTCGACAGCCGTGAGGATCGCCCGACGCAGGCCCGCGTCGGCGAGGAACGGATTGCGGGTGTTCAGGTCCAGATGCTCCCAGATCAGCCCCTGGCTCAGCTCGTACCGGACACCGGGCATGTCACGGAACGCGTCCACGAGCGCCTTGGTCGGATGCGGGGTGGACATGCCGTGCACCACCCGGTGACGCACCGCGTCGACGAGCGCCACCGGGTCGCTCACCACCCGGAACACGACGCGGTCGAGGCTCGGCACGACTCGGCCGTACCAGTTCGGGTTCGCAACCAGCACCACCTCGACGCCGGGCTCGATGTGCTCCACCTGGTACGGCCCCGCCGACCAGGTAGGTACCACCTGGTCGAACGAGGCGAACGCCGCAGCAAGACCGTCGGCTGTCCCGAGGTCACCGGCGCGCGCCGCGATGTGCGCCGGATACAGGTACGAGAACATCGCGTCCCAGTCGGGAAACGCCTTGCCCGGCGCGAGCGTGACCACGACGGTGCGGCCGTCGTGGTCGCCCTCCACGGACTCGATCAGCTCGTACCCGGCATGGGTCGACGGCAGGCACGCGGGGCTGTGGTGCCCGCTGGACACGCGCCAGGTGTAGCGGAAGTCCTCGACTCCGACCGGGGTCCCGTCGTTCCAGCAGGCTTCTGGTCGCAGCCGGTACACGATGGTCTGCGGGTCCGTCGCGACCAGCTCCGGCTCACTGGCCAACAGATCCTCGTTCCAGTGGTTCTGCAGGTCCGGGAACGCGACGTACGGGCTCGGCGTGATCAGTTGCAGCACCATGCCCGTCTCGACGACGTTGCCGACCGCTGAGAGCAGGTTCCAGTTGGGCGGGGTGTTTCCGACCGCATGCACGTAGGTGCCGCCCGGCTTGACGGCCGTCCGGTTCGAGTCGTTCAGCTCCACGGTGATCCCTTCACTCGGTTGATGTTCAGCACCGGAGTAAGCCCCCAGCTCGTCGCCGACCAGGCCGTGCACGGCGCCCAGCATGGCGCTCGCGTAGCCGACCGCCAGGTCGTCGCCGCGGGTCACGGTGGCGATGGTGTGCGTGTTGACGGCGAGGTAGGTACAGCCGCCGGCGCTGAACATGCGGGCCGCAAGATCCGCGTCGACACGATGTGCGGGCTAGGTCCTGTCGTCACATTCCCGTCGTCCGCCCGAAGGGCGGGCCCCGCGGCGTCATGGGGGTCCCCCCTGTTCGAGCGCAGCCGAGAACTTGGGGGAGCGTGCATGACGTCGCGGGGCAGACGGGAGTTGGACGACAGGGCCTAGGCGCCGAGGCAGCGGAACAGCCGAATCACAAGGTCCTCCTAGCTCGCGGATGCGTCGGAACGTACCCGCGGCTGGTTCGGGAGCAGTTACGCACGCGGCATCAGCGACGCGGCGTCGGCATCGGCGTCACGGACCACGAGGGGCGGAAACGTGAACGATCCGTTCGAAGACCAAGACGGCAGCTACGTGGCGCTGATGAACGACGAGGGTCAGTACAGTGCACGCAGGAGATGGCGCCGGTCCCAGATCAACGTGCGGTCCAGCAGTTCTCGCCCGCAGGTCTGCACCCACCGCTTCATGACCGAGTTCATCCTCGGTATCCGGACGCCGCTGAGCACAACCTCGATGCCCGCGTCCTCGAGTACCTCGTCGAACAACTGCGGGAACTTCCCATCCCGGTCCCTGATCATGCAGCGCGCCCGGCAGCCGGCGTCCACGTGGTCGACGACGGCGTCACACCTTGACGGACGACGCCGGCGGAGGTGACGAGTAGCGGGCACAGTGGGGTGAAGCCGACCCGGCGCAGAGGCCGGTCAGACCGCCCCCAGGTCGGGCAGCAGCCCGGAGATCACGAATTCGGTCGTCCCGGTGCAGAACACGGTCAGACCGAGGCCGCAGACCGCGACAGGCACCGCGAACACCGCTCTTCCGACAAGTCATTCGGGCACAATTCGCGTTCATCCGCCCCGGCACACCAACAGACCCATGACCTCGTTGTGGCAGATCCACACCATCAGGCGCGAAGGAACTACCCAAAACCCCTTACCCTGTGCCGGCGACATCGTCATACACACATCCGGCGAAGATCTTGTCGATGAGTTCCATGGTGGGTTCCGAGAGGAGCACCCCGGCTGCAGACGCCGTCTGGTTAAGCTGTTCAGGGGTGGAGGCACCGACCAGTGCTGAAGTGACACCGGGCCGGTTGAGCACCCACGACACCGCGAGCTGGGCTGGCGTCATACCTTGGTGCCGGGCGAGCCTGGCGAAGAGTTGCACCCGCTCCAGGATCGGCTCCGCCATGAAGTGGTCCATCACGAGCCTCCCGGTGGGGTCCGCGGCCCTGGAATCTGCCGGGGGCGGTTCGCCGGGCGCGTACTTGCCGGTCAACAGGCCCTGTGCGAGAGGCCAGAAGGCCACCGTGCCGATGCCGAGGTCCTGGCACAGCGGCACAACGGCCTTCTCCGGGACCCGCCACAGGACGCTGTACTGCGGTTGACTGGCGACCGGAGGCCGGACACCCACTTCAGTTGCCGCCGCACAGGCCGCGGCGATCTGCTGCGCCGTCCACTCACTGAATCCGTAGTGGGCGATCTTGCCTTCCTCGAGGAGTTCCCCGAAGGCCGTGAGGGTCTCCGCCAAGGGTGTGCGGTCGTCGAACCGGTGGGCGCTGAGCAGGTCGATGTGTTCGGTGCGAAGAGCCCGCAGGCTGCGCTCGACACCTGCTCTGACGGCTGCGCGCGACAGCCCCGCCACCGTGCCCCCGGGCTCGTAGTAGACCTTGGTGGACAGCACGTAGGACTCTCTCGGCGCACCCCGCAGGGCGATGCCCAGTGCCTCCTCCGCGTCACCGTACGAGCCGGCAGTGTCGAACAACGTGATGCCGAGGTCGCGGGCGGCACCCACGAGGCGGGCGGCGCCGCGCCGCCCGTCCCGCGACAGGGGGCGCCAGGTGCCGAGGCCGACCTCGCTGACGACCGGGCCGCCGGCTCCGAGGGTACGGTGGCGCATCGTCTCACTCCCCGTTGCCGTCCGCGTGCAGCGGATTCCAGTGGCCGATGTCCTTCTCTACCGCGTGGGCGTGACGTCCGTCGCCGGCCACGGGCTGCATGGCGTGGATGAGTGGATGACCGTCAGCGGACCGCTCGGGGTGTGCGTCATCGGCAAGCAAGCTGGCTCCTCGGCGCTTCACGACCCGGAGGTCCCGGGCCGGCTGGGACGGCCGGCGCCCGGGAGGCGCCGGCCGCGCGTGCCCCCTGCGGGGTGCGCACGGATGTGCGACGGAGTCCCGGCCTCAGGTGTTGAGCTCGTGCCAGCCGGTCAGTTCGATCAGTTTCTCGGCCAGCGCCCTGGGGGTGCGCCGCTGGTCCAGCTGATCGGCAGTGAGCTCGACGCCGTAGTAGTCCACGATGCGTTTGAGAACCCGGCTCCTGGCAGGCTCGTCCCCTCCGAGGGAGTAGAAGTCGTCTTCTGCCGAACACTTGGCGACGCCGATCTCCTCGCGGAAGAACCGCGTGATGATGCTCGCGAAAATGTCCAGGTCACCGTGGACGACGGTGTCCCTGCCCCGGACCGCGACCACGAGGGACAGGCGCCTGCGGTCGGTGATGTTCGCCTTGCTGCCGTGAATGGTGCCGCCGTCGAACAGAGCTGCTGACCCGGCCGGGATGTCGGGTTCCACGCGCATGTGCTCGATTCGCTCGAGCAGTTCGGGCTGGACCTCCGGTAGACCGTCCGGGTGGAAGATGTGGGGTGCGAGGCCGAAGCGGTGGCTGCCCCGGTAGAAGACCATGCCCGAGTTGTCGTTGGTGACGTCGTCGAGCGCTATCCACAGGTGCAGGTACTGCGGCGGGTCGACGGGCCCCGCGAACAGCTCCTGGTGCATGCGCAGCGGCTTGCAGCCGGGGCGCTTGGGGAAGGTCTCCAGGTAGAACAGCGCCGGATCCCAGTCGACGACCCCACGGAACAGATCGAAGAAGCGGTCCTGGTTGCCGAAGCGGTTGAACCACTCGTCGTAGCGCTGTATCTCCGTCATGTTGCGCAGTACGCCGTCCTCATGGAATTCGTAGTGCACACGGGGGACGTCCGCGAGCACCTCCCTCTCATAGCGCTCGAGCTGCGCCCGGGTCTCGGCGACCTCGTCCTTGCTGAGGAGGCTGTCGATGAGGACCACACCGTCGCGTTCCAGGCGGGACTTGACGGACGGGTCGTCGATGGTCACGAAGTCCACTGATCACTCCTCTTCCGCGTCTGCTTCTGCGGCTGCGGCTTGCTCGGTGGGGGCAGTGACGGATGCGGCCCCCGCCTCGTGGGTTCTGGCGGGCTGCTCGTCGCGCTCTTCGCCCCTCTGCTCGGCGTTCTCCTCCGCCTCCAGCGCCTCCAGTGCCTCCAGGTACTGGTTGCGTACTTCGGTGAGATCGTCCTCGTTGAGGATGCGGGAAAATGACGTGGGCACCAGGTCAGCCTTTCTGTCGCGATAGGTGTTCGAGGTCCGAACCGGCCCCGCCGCAGCGGGCGAAGGCAGCCAGCAGGTCTTGTTCCGCCGCGGCGAACGCCGTGCCCGACCAGTCGGCGAGCCGGTGGTGTGTCACCCCGTTGAGTTGTCCGTTCTCGGTGAACAGTTCGAGCACCAGGGCCAGCGAAGTCGGGTCCACCGCGTCGCCCTCCTGGGTGACATAAGCAGCGTCGAGCCGCCCTCCCGGCAGGTCGCGGCGCTCGTCGCGCGGGGGCTGCAGGGCGAAGGCGACCTGCGGCAGAGTGTTCGGTCCGCTGGGCAGTTTGCCACGTTCTGCCAGGATGCTCAGGCTTACCTCCGTCGGCATCTCCTGGTGAGTAAGAGCCTCGGCCATCGCCTCCTTCGTCAGCCTGACGAGGTGCGCGGCCGTTGTCCCTCCGGGGCGGTCGACGGTGACGTGGACGGAGTTGGCGAAACAGCCCACGGTGCCCTCCGTTCCGGCCAGGCCCCGGTTCGAGGTCTGGATGGCCGCGGCCGGAGTGCCGTCGCCGGTACGCCGTGCCGTGAAGTCGAGAACAGCGCTCAGCAGGACGACGAACAGAGTGGTGTCGCAGCGTGCCGCCAGCGCGCGCAGGGCGCGGGTGAGGTGCGCGTCAACGGTGAACGGCCGTGCCCTGCTGATGAAGCTGCGAGCCCGTCCCGAAGCCCCCGCCGGGGAGAGCGAGGGCGTGGGCGAGCGACGCAGCGAGGCGCGCATGGCGTCCAGGTGAGCTTCAAGACGGTCACTGCACAAGGTGGCGTGCTGCCATTCGGTGAAGTCGGCGTAGTCCATGGCCAGCGGGGGCCGCGCACTGGCCTCGCCCAGGCGGCAGGCGTACGCGTGGGCGAGGTCGTCGACGAACAGCCCCTGGGACATGCCGTCGAACACGATGTGGTGGAAGACGGACACGAGTACCCACGCGCGCTCGCCGGTCCGGGCGAGAACGAAACGCGCGGCCGGACCGGCACCGGTCAGATCGAAGCCGCGGAGCCGCTCGCGGCGCACCCGTGCCCGCAACGCCGGCTCACCGCCGTCGCGCAGATCGGCCTCGGTGACGTCGGGACCGATGTCGGCGAAGCGCTGGGCCGGCCGGCCGTCGTGAACACCGAACACCAGCCGCAGTGCGGACTGCCGCGAGACGGTGTCCTCCAGAGCGCCCCGCAGCGCCAGGACGTCGATATCGCCGGTGAACCGCAGGACGCCCACGTTGTTGAAGAGCCCCGCGCCCCCGGTGGCGGCATTCATCTTGTGCAGCGCGCGTTGGCTGAGTGCCAGCGGGAACCAGGTGCGGCGCCGGCGCCGGGCCACATCGGCGAGGGAGCGCCGCGGTGCGACGGGCGCTGCGCGCAGTTCGTGTATCACCCGGGCGACCGCCGCCGGTGAGGCGTCCCGGTACAGTTCGGCGAAGGGGATACGGACGCCGTACTCCTTGCCGAGCAGTGCCAGGGCCCTGGTGGCGAGCGCCGAGTCTCCACCGAGTTGGAAGAAGGACTCGTGCTCTGCGCAGGCGGGCACGTTCAGGAGGTCGCAGAACACTGCTCCCACCGTTGTGGCGACGCCGTCGGCCATGAGCTCTCCCAGGGTGATCGATCCGGTAGCGGGGCGGAACGAAGACGGTGCCGGGAACGGTAACGCCCCCCAGTTAGCCTCCAGTTATGGGCCGTGCGCCGAGCCGTGCCGAGGGGTGGGCCGGTGAGCCCCCGGGCCGGACATGAGGCACCGGCATGGCCCCGCGGACACGTCCTGGTCCGCGTCCCGGCATGCGGCCGACGTCACGCGTACGCGCGAGCCTGTCTCTCGTAGAGGTCGCGGTAGATGCTGTCGCGCTGTGCCATCAGGTCGCCGTGCCGGCCCAGTTGGACGATGCGCCCGCTGTCGACGACGACGATGAGATCGGCGCCACGCGCTGTGGAGAGGCGGTGTGAGGCGAACAGCGTGATGCCGCCCGCTGCTGCCGCACTCTGCCGAGCGGCGTCGACGTAGGCGCTCAGCAGGGCGTCCTCGGCCAAGGGGTCGATGGCAGCGGTCGGTTCGTCGAGCACCAGGAGGCACGGGGCGCGCCGCATGCAGGCGCGGGCGAGAGCGATGCGCTGCCACTGCCCGCCGGACAGCTCGGTACCGGCGTCGAAGGAGGCGCCGAGTTCGGTGGCAAGGCCGTTCGGGAGGCGCTCGACGAGGTCCGCGGCGGCTGCACGCTTCACCGCTTCCCACACCCGCGCGGCTTCGTCGGCGTGCGGAACCGATCCGGCGCCCACGCTGTGCTGGACGGTGAACTCCAGTCGGCTGAAGTCCTGGAAGCAGCCACTGGTGCGCGCGTACCAGGCCTCGAGGGGCGCCTCCCTGAGATCCACGCCGTCGACGGTGATGCGGCCCCGCGTGGGTTCGTAGAGTCCGGTGAGCAGTTTGATCAACGTGGACTTGCCCGCGCCGTTGGCCCCGACGACAGCGACCACGGTCCCGGCGGGGAGCTCCAGGTCGATGTCCCTCAGGACGGAGGTGCCGGTGTCCGGGTACTGGAAGTGGACGCCTTCGAAGCGGATCCCCGTGGACAGCCGGGGGCCGGGGGCGGGTGCGGTAGGGGCCGGCCGAGCCACGTCGGCCGCATACCGCTCCAGCCACAGCAGCCGCCGGGACGCGGAGAGGACCTGGTGGAGGAAGCCGGCGAAGACGACGGCTTGGCCGAGCTGGGTGCTGATGGACGTGACGAGCCCGAGGACGAGGACGACATCCCCGAGCGAGGTCGTGCCGCGGGCGAAGTCGTGCAGTACGAAGAACAGGGCGCCGCAATAGCCAACAGCGAACAGCGCCCCGCCCGCGCAGTTCAGGGCCAGGCCGCCCCACACAGCGCGGGTGACGGTGGCGTCGGCGTCCGCGGCGGCGGTGCGATAGCGCTCGCGCAGCGCGGGTCCCAGACCGAAGAGCCGGATCTCCTTGCCCGCGGGCAAGGAGGTTCCCGTGGTGTACAGGTGGCCGGCCAGCCGGGAGGTCGTCGCCGACCGGGCGACGGCGTCGGACCGCTTGCGCTGGCCGCGGCGGGAGGCGAGCAGGGAAGGCAGGGCCAGCAGCGGCAGGAACAGCAGGAGGGGCTGCACCATGGCGAGCACCAGGCCGGTGACCAGTGCGCGCACCACGGCGCCGACGACGAGGGCGAACACGTCACCGCCCTCGGAGAGATGGACGCGTTCCTGCCGCAGCATCTCGACGCGGTCGAGCACCTCCGGATTGTCCAGGTGGGCCACCCCCGGCAGACCACCGATCGTTCGCATCAGCCGCCGGTCGACCACCGCGGCGGTGGCCTCGATCATGCGGACGTTGAGTTCGATGGCGTAGGTGATACTGCCCATGGACAGACCGGTGGCGAGAGTGGCGGCACCGACAGCGGTCCACAGGGCGGTTTGGTCGTGCGAGACGATGGCGTCGACGACGACTCTCACCAGGTAGAGGATGACCACGGGGACGGTGGGCCGTAGGCCGAAGCTGACGAAGGTGATCAGGGTGGCGCGGCGATCGGCTTCAAGGGAGAGCGCCAGCGCGGCACGCAGCGGGCCGCAGCGCGGTCGGCCGGGACGCGTCATCAGTCCTCACCCCGCTCGACGTAACGGTCCGCCTGCACCGTGAACATGTGTGCGTACCGACCGCCCTTGTCCATGAGCTCCTGGTGGCTTCCGCTCTCGGCCACCGCTCCGTCGGCGAGGACGACGATCGTGTCGGCGTGCCGAACGGTGGAGAACCGGTGGGAGACGAGCACGATGGTCCTGCCCTCGGCCGCGGCCAGCAGCAGGTCGTACAGCTCCGTCTCGCCGCGCACGTCGAGAGCGGAGCTGGGCTCGTCGAGCACCAGGGTCGTGCCGCCCGCGGACAGTGCCCACAGTGCACGGGCGAGTCCGACACGCTGCCACTGCCCGCCGGAGAGGTCCACGCCGCCGTACTCGCGGCTGAGGACCGTGGACCAGCCGTCGGGCAGGTCCCGTAACACCTCGTCGAGTCCGGCGGCGCGGGCGACCGCCGCCAGCTCCGGTCCGGTCGCAGGGCGGTGCGGGGCGCCAAGGGCGACATTGTCCCGCAGCGGCAGCCGCCACCTGACCCAGTCCTGGAAGAGGGCGGCGCAGCAGTTCCACCATGTGCCGGGCGGAAGGTCCCGCACGTCGGTGCCGTCGACGAGGACACGGCCCTCGGTCGGCGTGTACAGACCGCACAGCAGTTTGGCCAGGGTGGTCTTCCCCGCGCCGTTGACACCAACGACGGCGAGGGACGTGCCCGCCGGAACGGTGAGGTCGAGGTGGCGAAGTACCCAGGTGCCGGACCCGGGGTAACGGAATCCGACGTCTTCGAAGACGATGGACCGCTGCGGCATGGCGGTGGACGGCGGAGCGGTGAGGGACGGGGTGACCAGGGCGTCACCGCCGCCGGTGCCCGGTCCACGGGGCGTCGGCGGGGCCGCGTCCGGTGGTGCCGTGTGCGCCTCCAGTTGCCGCACGGCCGCGAGTACCGTGCCGCCGACTTCGATGTTCAGCAGATCGGGGGTGACGATGCCGAGCCCCAGCAGCCCGACGCCTGCCACGGCGAACATGACGAACCTGCCGACGCCCACCCGCCCGTCGACCGCGTCCGCCACCAGCAGCACGAACGCGAGTCCCTGCGCGGCCAGGACCACCACGCCGCTCACCAGGCTGACCCGTGCGGCACCCGCGCGGTCACCACGGGTCCTGGCGATGGCCTTGCGCCACTCCGTGGTGTAGCGGTCGAGCAGCCAGTCGGTCAGTCCGAAGGTCCGCACCTCCTTGCCCGCCGAGGCGCCGCACAGGGTGTTCTTCAGGTACATTGCGCGGCGCATGAGGGCGGGGGTGCCTTCGGCGGACTCCAGGGCCCGCTGGTACATGCGCGACACGATGACCATGGCGTAGCCGTAGGCCACTGCCAGCAGCACGGCGAGCCACCAGCGGTAAGCGAGCAGGAGGAGCACACCGGACGCCGCGCCGCCGCGCGCGATGCCGACGTTGACAGCTCCCACCACGGCGTCCCGGACACAGGTGCCGTTCAGTCCGCGGTCCGCGGCGGAGACGATTTCCCTGGTTCGCGCCTCTTCCAGGCGGCCTAGGTCGGCGGGGCGTTCCAGCGCGGTCAGCACACGCTCGGCCAGCCCTCGGTGCAGTCGCCTGCCGAGGGACTCGGCGACCGCCTGGGCAAGCGGAGGCACCACCTGCATCAGCAGGAACACGGCGCCGAGTGCGAGCGCGGCCGCGCCGCCCCCGCCGTCGAACAGGTCCTTCCCGTGGGAGGTGGCGAGCCTCCCCGCAAGTGCGCCAGAGGTGACGGCGAGGGAGGCGGGCAGCACCGCCGCGAGGGCGACCAGACCCGACAGGCCCAGGGTGCCGAGGCGGTCCATGGTCAGCATCTCACCGGTGAGCACGGCGATCGGCGGCGTGCGTCGGCGCATGCCGCCTTCCTCGGCCCCGGCGGACTCCCCGGCGGATTTCTGCCCGCCGCTCACCTCGCTGAGTGGCACGTAAGCTCTCCCTCGGCACATTCCCCGTCGCATTCCACGTGCGGCGGGGCGACGCTATCCACTCGTGGTTTCCGGACGGTTATGTGCGCGACGGCCCCTCGACCGGCCCACAGACGACTCGTCCGGCTCGGCCGGTTGACCTGGGTTGTTTCCCTACGGGAGCGAGGCTGGGCGACGATGGTTGGAGTCCATGCGGTGGTCGTGGATCTATTTCCTGGCACGGAGCTCGTTGGAACCCCGACAGCGTTGGAGCAGGTTCTTCGGCACTCCGGCGACGTTGTTGCGTTGGCATCGCGAGCTGGTCGCCGACCGGTGGACCTACCCCCGCGAGAAGCCGGGCCGACCCGCGATATCCGAAGAAACGCGGGAGTTGATCCTGCGCCTCGCACGCGAGAACCCGCTGTGGGGGGGAGACCGGCGGATACAGGGCGAGCTTGCCCACCGAATCCAGCGACGGCCCGTCTTGGCGCACCCACGGCGACTTGGTACCGGCAAGTCCAGAGCTACGCACCTGTAGACGGCAGTTCGCCTGCCACGCAGGAACGCGCCCGGTCCCTGACCGCCGTACGCGTACGCAGTGCGCCGCGGATTCCGCCGCCCCACGCCGGGGGAGCGGCGGCCGGCCGAAGTACCGGCACGCGCGGCCTCGCCGCATAACCGACGGCTAACTCGGCCGCCCTAGTCTGCGTCGGTATCGGGCGCCCGACACGTGTCCGTCCGGCGACCTCGTGGGAGATGAAGAACATGTCGGCCACGGCCATCGATCTTGATGATCTCGACCTGTTCGTCTCCGGCGACCCGCACGCCGCCTGGGCGCGGTTGCGCCGTGAGGCTCCGCTTCACTGGAACGCCGGCCCGGACGGCACAGGTCATGGGGCGTTGACCCGCTACGCGGATGTCGAGACGATCCGGGCCGGCGACACCGTGACCCTGTGGAATGCACCAGCCAACCGCGATCCGGACGCCTTTGCCGAACCCGATCGACTGGACCTGGGGCGCACTCCCGACCAGCACCTGGCGTTCGGCGTCGCGCATCACCGTTGCGTCGGCATGGGGGCGGCGCGCAGGGAGATCGCGCTGCTGACCGAGGAGATCGTGCGGCGAGGGCTCCGCTGCGAAATACCCGGTCCGGTGCGACGGCCGCGCTCGAACTTCATGCCGGGCATCACGCACCTGCCGGTGACGGTCACGGATGTCTGGTGAGTCGCCCGGCAAGCCGGAGCGCACTGTCTGTCGCCGACCGGTGTCGGTGTTCGCACCTGTGTGGCCGTCGTAGCTGTGAGGGGACTCATGAAGCCCAGAGAGTGGTCGATGTCCGTACCGGATACTCCGGTCCAGTCGCTGCGATCCTCCAGCGAACCGGTGCTGTGTGAGATGTTCGCGAGCCTGTTCGGGCTGGACAGCGTCGACGCCGATGCGGACTTCTTCGACATGGGCGGCACTTCCGCGCTGGCCACCCGACTGGTCGGCCAGATCCGAACGGTCTTCCCGGGGGATATCACGTTCGGCGACGTCTTCGAGAAGCCCACCCCCAGGGGTCTGGCGAGGGTGCTCGACCAGGCGGCCGCGGCGAGCCCGCGCCCCCGGCCGGCCGGCCGCCCGGCGAGGATCCCGCTGTCCCCTGGGCAGTCGACGTTCTGGTTCTACGAACAGCTGCGTGGACCCAGCGCGGATCACAACATCCTGCTGTCGCTGAAGCTGACCGGACCGCTGGATCGGGACGCGCTCGCCTGGGCGTTCGATCGGCTGATCGACAGGCACGAGATCCTGCGTACGGTGTTTCCCCGCGATCAAGGCGAGCCCCACCAGGTCGTGCTCGACCCGGCCGCCGCCCGGCCGGGGCTTCGCGTGGTGGACGTCGCCGGCGGCCAGATCTCCGAGGAGCTGTCGCGGCGCGCCGCGCTGCCGTTCGACCTCACCACCGAGCCTCCGTTGCGTGCCTGGCTTCTGGCGATCAGCCCGGAGGAACACGTCCTGCTGATCTCCCTGCACCACATCGCCGGCGACGGCTGGTCGACGGCCCCGCTCTGGCGTGACCTGTCCGCCGCGTACCTCGCGAGGCGCGACGGACTGCAATGGCAGCCGCAGCCGCTTGCCGTGCAGTACGCGGACTACAGCATCTGGAAGCGGGACCTGCTGGGCCGCGAGTCCGACAGTCAGAGCATCATCGCCCGCCAGGCGCGGTACTGGGCACAGACCCTCGCCGGTCTCCCGGAAGAGCTGCCGCTCCCGGTGGACCGGCAGCGTCCGGCGCGGTTGACCGCACGTGCGGACGGCGTGCGGTTCACCGTCTCGCCGGATGCGCATCGCCGGCTTCTCGCACAGGCGGCGGCCGCACGGGCCACCCTGCTGACGACCCTGCGCGCGGCCGTCGCGGTCCTGCTCGCCAAACTCGGGGGCGGCGGCGACATCCCGATCGGCGGCCTGGTGTCGGGTCGGACCGGTCCAGGGCTCGAGGACGGCATCGGCTTCTTCGTCAACACCCAGGTGCTGCGGTGCACCTGGGACGGAGACCCGACCTTCGAGACGGTGCTCGCCCGCGTCCGCCAGGCCGAAATCGGGGCGTACGCCAACCAGGACATGCCGTTCGACCGGATCGTCGACCTGCTGAACCCGGTCCGGCTCGCGTCGAGGAACCCGCTGTTCCAGGTCATGGTCGTCCTCGACGAAGGGATCGGCGCCGGTCGCGACCTTTTCGGTTGCGTCGCCGAGCGACAGGAGGTGGACCTCCTCGGCCTCCCGACATTCGACCTGTCCTTCAACTTCGCCCTGCCCGAGGCGCACGAAGGCGCCGGTGCCGGTATCGCGGGCTGGCTCGGGTACAGTCCCGACCTCTTCGACCGCTCGACGGTCGAGCGCATCGCCGATTACGCCACACACATCATCGACGCAGTGACCGCGAATCCGGCTACGCCGCTCAGTGCGTTCGCCGTACCGCTTCCGGTCGACGCCCGGCCGGCGAGAAGGACCGCTGTCGACACGACGGTCCCGGTGACCGCGGACACCGCCACACGTCCCCGCACACCGCGGCTGGACGCCCTCTGCGGCGCGTTCGCCCAGATCCTCGGGGCAGAGAAGGTCGGGGTCGACGACAACTTCTTCGGGCTCGGCGGACACTCCCTGATGGCGGTGCGCCTGGTGAGCCGCATTCGCTCGACGCTCGGCACGGAACTGCCGGTACGCGTGATGTTCGAACAGCCGACACCGGCGGGGATCGATCGGTGGCTGGACCAGGCCGAGGCGGGATCCGGCACGCCGGGTCCGGCCGCCGACGGCCTGGACGTGGTGCTGCGCATCCGTCCCGAGGGCGACCGGACGCCGGTGTTCGTCATGCCCCCCGCCCTCGGGCTGAGTTGGTGTTACACACCGATGAGCCGCTGGCTGGCGGACGGATTTCCGATGTACGGCCTGCAATCACGTGGAATCCGCGGGGCCGGACCTGTCGGCCGGACGCTGACGGACATCGCGACGGACTTCGTCGGCGAGCTGCGCCGCATCCAGCCGAACGGCCCGTACCAGCTCCTGGGCTGGTCATTCGGCGGCAACGTCGCACACGCCATGGCCGTGATACTCGAAGCCGCTGGAGAAGAGGTCTCCATGCTGGCGCTCCTCGACAGCTACCCCTGGGACGGCGAGCAGACCGACCCGACGCTGAACGTCGAGTCCGCGGCGGCCGACCCGCAGCTGACAACGGAGGAGCTGCGCCGGGTGCTCCAGGCGTCGCCCGGCACGGCGGCGGCCGTCCCCGACGAGTACCTTCCGGCGCTTGCTCAGGTCTTCGCGAACAACCGCGGCGCCCTGCTGCAGCACCGATCCGGCCGCTTCGGCGGGGACGTTCTCATGTTCACGGCGGCGGACAGCGTCGCACAGGGAATGGATCCGCGCTCGTGGCAGAAGTTCGTCGACGGCAGCCTGAAGACCTGGTCCGTGAACGGCAACCACTACGAGGTCTTCGGCCCGGAGCCATTGGAAACGATCATGTCCGTCGTCAATGCGGAGCTCACCGCGCACCATGGCCGGAATCGGGCACGTGCGACGCAGGAGAGAGGAGTGGCCGGATGAGCGACGACGAGCCGACGTCCACCGTCGACACCACAGCGGTACTGCTGGGGATCTGGCAGCAGCTGTTCCGGGATCAGCAGGTCGGTCTCGAGGACGACTTCTTCGACCTCGGCGGGCATTCGCTGCTCGCCACTCGCGTGATCTCCCAGGTTCGTGCGGCGCTCGGCAAGCGGGTCATGTTCAAGGACATCACGGAATGTCGCACGATCGCGCTCCTGTCGGCCCGGATCGACGAGAAGAGGTAACCGGGCCGTGCTTCCGAGGAGCGGACAGGACATGCGTCGAGGAACCGTGGTCATCGTCGAGCCGTACTCGTCGGGAAACATGCTCGCGCCGGCCTTCCGGCAGGGCGGCTTCTCGCCGTGCGCCGTGACGTTGTCCGGGCTCTCGGCACCGAACTCCGCGACGCTTCGCCTGTCCGACTTCGACGAACACATCGCCTACGACGGCGGTGAACTCGGGCCGCCCGTCGGCCGGTTGCGGGCTCTCGATCCGGTCGCGATCGTGCCGGGGACCCATACCGGCGTCAAACTGGCCGACGAGCTCGCCGCGGTGCTGACACCGAAGCTGGCGAACGCGCCAGACCTCGGATCGGCGCGGCACCACAAGGGCGACATGATCGCCGCCGTCGCGGCTGCCGACTTGCCGACGATCAGGTCTCTGTGTACGTCCGACGTCGGCGACGCGCTCACCTGGATCACCCGTGAGCGATTGTCCGGCCGTGATCTGGTGGTCAAACCTGTCGACTCGGCCGGCACGGACAGCGTCCGGTTCGTTCCCGGCGGACATGACCTGCGTGCCGTCGTCACAGGGTTGCTCGGCTCGGCGAACCGATACGGTTCGCCCATTTCCGAGGTGCTCGTACAGGAGCACGTCAAGGGCGTCGAATACGCCGTGGACACCTTCAGCTACGAGGGCAGGCACACGGTGAACGACATCGTGCGGTACCACAAGGTCTCCAGTCGGCGACACATCGCCCTGTACGCGAGCATGGAGATCCTGCCGATGGACGCACCGGGCAACGACGCGATCATCGGCTACGTCAAAGGGGCCCTCGACGCGCTCGGGATCACGTTCGGCGCGGCGCACACCGAGGTGATGGTCACCGAGGACGGGCCGCTGCTCATCGAGGTCAACGCCCGGCTCTCGGGCGGCGGGCACCCGTGGACCTGCGAGCTGGCGACCGGTGACAACAGCGTCGACCGCATGGTGCGGTACTTGGCCGGGGACCGGAACATCCCGGACGGCTACCCGCTCCAACTGACCACCCTCGCGATCTTCTTCGCCGTGCGATCCGCCGGAGTCGTCAGCGGCCTCTCCCGCCTGGACGCCATCGTGGACCTGCCCAGCTGCTACCACCTCCAGGTCAACGTTCAAGACGGAGACTATGTCCCGGAGACGTCCGACCTCTTCGACGCGCAACGGCTGGGCATGGCGGTCCTGGCGCACAGCGACCCCGCACAGGTCGCCGCCGATCATCGAGAAGTCCGCAGAATCGCGGCCGAAGCGGGGCGTCCGGGTGGCTTCACCATCGATCCGAACCGAGGCGGAATGGAGTAGCGATGGAGCAGACGGGCCCGTTCGTCGTCCACACGGCAGCCGATTCGTACACGCGTGACCTGCGCGATCCGGCGCTCGTGCCGATGCTGGGCGTCGACGACAGCCGGCTTGCCGCCCTCGCGAGCCTGATGGGAGCACCTGCCCGGCGCAAGGACCCGGACGTCTCGGGCGCGCTGGTGGTGGCGCCGGCCGGCTCGGCGGCCACGGCCGTGGGACGGGCGCTGGCAGATCGCTTCGGTGGCTCGTTCGTGACGCTGTCCACCGGCGGACTGGGCCGGATCCTCGACGCACGCCTCGAAGCCACGCAGGTGGTCTTCGTCGCTCTGCACGACGAAATCGATCTCGACATGGTCACCGAGTCGCTGGAGGTCGTCAGCGCATACCGGCATGATGGCCGGCACGCCACGATCGGATTCGTGATCGGGCCGGACCTTCCCGAGCTGAGCTGGCTGCTCGCCAAGGGACTCAGCTGTCACCTCCGGAAACCTCCGGAGCGGAGCCGGCTGACCGTGGTCCCTTGGCTGCGTCAGCAGGCGGCGGCGAGCGGAATCCCGGCCTCGGATGGCGCGGACGCCGCGCCGGAATGGGTCATCGGCGACCGGGCGAGCCGCGCGGTGCTCGAGCCGATGCTGTCCGAGCAGTACACCGGACTCGTGTCCTTCGCGTCGGCCGGGCGAGAACACGCACTGATCCTCAGCGACACCGTGATCTGCGGCGACCATGCCGGACATCGGGCGCCGTCTGCCCAGGGCGCGGCCGCACCGAGCTGTGCCTTCTCGGACCGCTGCTTCCGGGACGGCGTCCGGGCGCGGGACGTCATCAAGGCGGCCCGCGTCCAGGCTGACATCGTGTTCGCGAACTCGTGCATGGCCTGGCGCCCCGGCACCGGTCTGGTGGCGGCCGAGTACCAACTGGCGGGCGCGTTCCAGTACGGGATTCCAGCGGCCTACATCGGTGCCGTTCATCAGATGCTGCCGAACCTCACGATCAACGACCTGGTCGGCACCGCGGTGGCGGCGGGCACGGACGCCGGGCGGACCTGCGCCGCGGTCAATGACCACCTCCGGGACAGCGGTCGTGAGCTGCCCTACTTCGCGGTCCTCGGACTGCCCTGGGTGACCGCGGGCGGTGGATCCGAGCCCCCGCCCACCACCGACGCCGGGCCCAGCGTCGACGCGCACGAGGGCGTCCGCGACGTGAAGCCGCAACTGCTGCGACTCGGCCGGACCGTGCGGGCGCTCAGCGAGTTCGGGCCGACCGGATTCATGCCGCCGGACGGAATCGTCGCCATGGAAGCCGAGATCCTGGAACTGGCCCGGACGCTGAAGAGGACGGCCCTCGGCGCGGATCTCGCCGAGAAGGCCGTCGGCCCGCTGCGCCGGCTGGGCAGCCTGATCGCCGACGCCGAACTGAGCGCGGTCGCCGACTTCCATGAGTTCGGCAAGATGAGCCACTCCGCCCTCAACGAGATGTGGGAGGGCATTCTCGACACGAGTGTGCGCCCGATCGACGATGCCTGCCCGTACTGCAAGGGCCGGCTGGCGGAACTTGTCGCGCGGCACCCGGTGTACGAGCAGGTCGGGCGTCGCGCGCTGATCTGCAACGTGTGCGGGCCGACAGCCGACTCCCCGCTCGAGCCGGTCATCGGCGAGGTTGTCATCGAATGCCCGAGTATCTGGAAGCGGCCGGGCACCGTCACCGTCGACGTGCTGATGACACCCGCCGCGAGCGTCTCGCAGGAGATCACCGCGGCCGGCGCCATCCATACGTCGGGGGCTGCGAACTTCGGCATGACGTTCCCGGACGCGCAGCGGATCGCCATCCGGCCGGGATCTCCTGCACGGATGCGCGTCGACGCCACGCTGAGCGCCGAGGCGTTCACGCACCACGAGCACTTCGTCAGGTTCGTAGCCGTGGCGGAAGGGCTCGTCCACTACGCCTCGCGGCCGGTAGCGGTCGCGCCGGCCGCGTGAGCTTCACTCCCAGTCGTCCAGCAGTTCACTGGCGAAGGCGAGATCCTCGCAGATCGCGCGGGCGGCGTTGATCCCGCTGCTCGCCGCTCCGGTCCACATGAAGTACGGGGATCCTTCGACGTTCCCGGCGCTGTAGACAAGCGGATTCGACGTCATCCCGTACAGGCTCGTCTCGGGGAAGCCGTCCGCCGACAGCTCGAGGTCGAGGTCCTCGGCGAATTTCCGATAGGGCCGGGCCACATCGCCGAGCAGCAGGGTGTCGGCGCTGAGGGTCCGCCCGTGGGCCGTCTCCAGGATGACGCCGCCCGCCGGGTCCGCGGAGGCACGGACCACCTCATCGCACAGCACTTCGACGTCATGGCGGGAGAGCAGACCGGCGAGTCTTCCCCGGCTCGCCGACGGGTCCCCGACGAGAACCGTCATCCGCTTGGCGAACTGCCTCGACAAGGCCGCCAACTTGAGCGTCTCGTCCCCGGTGCCCACGCAGACGAACGTGCTGCCACTACGTTCGTACGTGTGGCAGTAGGGGCAGTCGAAGGCCGATCTGCCCCAGACACCGTCCGGCAGCCAGGCCGGCAGGACGTCGACGCGGCCGGTGGCGAGGAGCAGCCTTCTGCAGCGCAGACCGGGATTCGCGCCGCCCTCGACGACGACGTGGTCCTCGTACGCGCGAACGGATGTGACCTCGTCCCACAGCAGGGTCACGCCGTACCGACCGGCGTCCTGTTCCATCTTCCGATAGATGTCCGCCGGGGCCGCCCCGTCGGCGTACGGGACGTTGTTGACCGAGCTCGCCGGCGAATTGCGTCGCCGGGGCTGTGAGATGACGAGCGTGCTTCGCATGGAACGGCCGAGCATGGTGGCCGCGGTCAGGCCAGCCGCTCCCGCACCGATCACAATGACGTCATAGAGATCGTCGTACATCGAGACTCCCATCGATAACTCCGAGACGGTCGCTACCCGGCGGGCTGAAAGAGCTTCCGCAGCGCCGCGCGATCGACCTTTCCCGTCTGGCCCACCGGAAAGGTCCGGCATACGACCACGCGACGGGGTTCCATGTACCTGGGCAGCCATTCACCCAGCTTTTCCTTGACCGTCTTGGCGTCCAGCTCTCCCGAAGCCCTGAGCGCGAGGGCCAGGTACGGCGAGTCTCCGTCGTCCAGCTTCAGGGCGACCGCCTCGTCGACGTCGAGGACCCGCATGGCTACCTGCTCGATCTCGCCGAGCTCGATCCGGAACCCGTGGATCTTCACCTGCGAGTCCATGCGGCCGAGGAATTCGACCCATCCGTTCGACGTCCAGCGAGCACGATCGCCGGTCCGGTACATCGTGAAACCATCGCCCTGGTCCCACGGATCCGGCAGAAATCGGTCCGCCGTCAGGGCCGGATCGCCGAGGTATCCCGCGGCTACGCAGACACCGGCGATGTACAGCTCGCCCGGTTCGTCGATGTCGCAGGGCGTGAGATCGTCGTGAAGGACGTAGTACCGGCTGTTCTGCATCGGATGCCCGTACGGGATGCTCCGCCACGACGGGTCCACCTCGTCCACAACGAAGTCGTTCGACCAGACGCAGGCCTCGGTGGCACCGCCGAGCGCCACCAGAGTCGCGCGCGGGAACTCACGGCGGAGAACCTCGAGGGTGTTCAGCGGGATCCAGTCACCGCTGAGGAAGACCCGACGAAGTCGATCCCGGTGCTGGCGGGACGATTCGTCGAGCAGCAGCGTCACGGCGGTGAACATGGCCGGCGCGGAGTTCCACAGCGTCACCGGGTGCTCGACGAGGGCGATCGCGATCTCCTCGAGCTCTTCCAGCTCGGCATCGGGAAGCAGGAGAACACTCGCACCGGCAGCCAGGACCCCGAAGACGTCGTACACCGACAGATCGAAGCTGAACGCCGCTACCTGCAGCAGGATGTCGCTCGGGTCGACGGAGTTGCGCCGATTGAACCACTGGATCAGGTTGACGACGCTGGTGTGCCGGACCGCCACCGCCTTCGGCCGCCCGGTGGAGCCCGACGTGAATATCGTGTAGGCCAACTCGTCCGGTTCCGCGGGCCCGGCCTCGTGTCGCCGGACCGACGGCCGAGAGGCGGATCTCGCGAGCACCTCGGGTTCACTGCCGTGGCGTACCGCGATGATCGTCATGTCGTCGCCGATGTCGCTCGCCCTGCCGCGGTACGGTTCCGTGACGAGGACATGGCCGATGTCGCTCGCCTTCAGTACCTCCGCCATGCGGCGCGCCGGCCATCGTGGATCCAGCGGGACGTAGTAGGCGTCCGCGCGCAGAATCGCATGGATCGCCACGACGGCCTCCGGGACGTGATCGACCAGCAGGCCGACCGGCGTGCGCGGAAGGACGCCGTGCGCCGCGAGACGCTCGGCGAGCAGTGAGCTCTCGGCCGCGAGTTCGCCATGCGTGAGCGCGACTCCGGATGTCGTTCGAACGGCCGGATCGTCGGCGTACTTGACCGCGGCCGAATCGATGAGATCCATGATGCGACTGGTCGCGGAGTAGTCGTACCGCGTCTCGTTCCACTGTTCGACTGGACTCGGGTGCCGAGCCGGGTGATCGGCGATCATGAGACGCTCCCAAGGTCACGAGGCAGGGACTGGGCGGTCAGTCGTCGGCTGATGTCGGACCCCGCCAGGAAGCGAGCGAACGCTGCGGATCCGCGGTGGCGGCGACCACGGCATCGGCGATCGTCGTCATCATGTCGTGCGCCCGCCCGTGACTGAACCGGCTCTCATCGAACTCCAGACGCAGGCGGTACCTTCCCGCCTGCTCCTCCACGAGCAGCGCCAGCGGCGAACCAGTGCTCGGCTCGCCCTCCAGCGGGTCGAACTCCAGGGGTTCCATGTCGCCGAGCGGCCAGTCGGGCAGCTGGATCGACGGGGTCACGGTGATGCCGACCGACCCGAGATTCCGCATGTCGGCGCCGTCTCCGGTCGCCGCGGTGATCACGTCGTGGAACGGTATGTGCTGGCGTTCCATGGTGGCCCAGACCTCGCGCTGCACCGCCCGCGCCAACACACCGAACGTCGCGTCGGCGGCGAACCCGACCCGTACGACCCTCGGTCCGGCCAGTGGGCCGACGTGTGCCTGTGACTCGGGTGTCAACCGGTTGTCCACCACGGTCGCGACCCAGAGATCGGTCTGCCCGGTATAGCCATGCAGCATCGCCATCGTCCCCGCGGCGAACAGCGCGAACAGGTTCACCCGAAGCCGGCGCAACCCGGCGACGACGGCGCCGTCCGGGTCGGGCAGCACCGTCTCGACGGCCCCGGTGGGCGCCAGCGTCGCCCCCTCGGGCCCCGGCCGATCGCCGGGCAGGCTCATGACGGGCAGATCGCGGAGCCGTGACGTCCAGAACTCCTCGTCACCGCGGCGTACCTCCGGGTCCGGGTTCCGGAGGAGGCGAGCCGTCTCCCGGTACGGCTGCTTGATCTCCGGCAGGTCATCCGGCTCCCCGCGTATTTCGGCGCGGTACAGACTCGTGAACTCCTGCAGCAAGAGGCTCTGTCCGTAGCCGTCGATCACCAGTTGGTGGCAGGTCAGGACCAGCAGGTAGTCGTCCTCGGCGCGGCAGACGAGCGTGACCCGGAACAACGGCTCCTCGCCGAACCGGAACGGGGTACGGGCGATGCCGCGAACGAGTTCCTCCGCCGTGTCCGCGGCCGCGTCAGGCGCCTCCACCACCCGCAGCTCAGGCGGCTCGCCGAGGTGTGCGGCCGGGGCCGGGCCGTTCTCGAACACGGTACGCAGGAGGTCGTGTCGCAGCGACAGTCGCCGGACCGCCGCGGCCAGCGCCGTGCGGTGCACCGGACCACGCAGCCGGAACACCACGGTCGCCAGGAACACCGGCGTGGAGACGAGCGGGCGCGCCGCCCGCCACAGGTCGCTCTGCTGGGGCGAGAGTGCGGTCGCGGCAGACGATCCGCCGAGCGCGGCCGGACGGCCGGCGTAGTGCCGAACGAGAGCGGCGATCTGCTCGTCGCCGACCACCGGACCCCAGAAGCAGTTGTTCCGCACGCTCGATCCCTCCTGACCACGGTGGCCCGTCGACGCCCCAGCCGCGGGTGACGGTGTATGTGGCGGTCACGCCCGGGCACTCAGCCGCGCGGCGAACCGGTCGATGTGCGCCGCGAGGTCGGCGACGACGCTGTGCTCGAAGCGGGGCCCAAACTAGCGATCAGAGGTTAGGCCGTGGTTACGCGTGCCGCCCGACCCGCTCATTGCTCGGAGACGCCGGTCGACCAGCCCAGGTCGCCGAACGCGCGGCCACGGACGGTGTCGTGGAAGGCCCGTGCCAGTCGGCCGAACACCGGCCCGCACGGCTCGAAGCGGTGACCGTCGATCTCCCGTGCCGGTACCAGTTCCGATGCGGTACCGGTCAGGAAGACCTCCCGCGCCTGGTGCGGATCGGCCTCCGGGACCGGCACCTCCGCGACGGGCACCCCCAGCCGCCGGCCCAGGACCAGGACGGCGATCGTGGCCTGCGCGACCCGGCCGGTGACCTGGTCCCCGAGTGCTGAGGTCCCCCGATGCTCGGGGAGGTACTGATCAGCTGGTCAGCTAAGGTTGATGGGTGTTCAGGTTCGTTCGTTCGGCCGCTGCCTGGGTGGCGTAGTGCTTCTCCTCGTACATGTCATTTTTCCGGGGTGACAGACGCCGCAGTGTCACTGATTAGCTCGGCCAGGTTCTGTGCGAGGGACTGTATTTCGTTCACGTTCCAGTTTTGGACGGGGTGCAGGAGTTGGGCGCTCGCCCCACTGCGTGCGACGCTCAGTGTGAGGTCGTGCCGCAGCCGGACATGGCCGCGTGGCATCGGCTTGACCACTACATCGCCCACGCGCACCGGCTCCTGCGGAGCGTTGAACTCCTCTACACCGACATTGGTGACCGGGTCGTCCGACGCGGTCAGTGGCCCCAGGACCCGGGCCACGTCACGATAGGGCACGTCCGCGTACCGGAGGGCCGTCAGGACGGCCTCGCGTCCTGCGGCCAGTGCCGCCGCGGGGTCGGCCGTGGGGCGGGGCACGAGCACCATGGGCACCACATTGATCAGACAACCCATCAGATGCGCGCTGTCCGGGTCGTCCCGGATCGCGACCGGTGAGGCAAGGACCGTGCGCTCGGATCTCAGGGTCCGGGAAAGGAGGTGGCCGAACAGGCCCGTCAGCCCCATGTGTCGAGTGGCCCCCGCTCTCCTGCATGCCCGGTCGAAGGAGGCCCATGTCACGTCGGACACGGGGAGTTCCACAGCGGCCGCCAGCCGATCGCTCGGTGGCCCCTTGAGCCCCGGCAGTGCTGCCCGGTACGGGGCCTCGGCGAGAAGCGTGGCCACCTCGCGGGCCCTGCCGCTGTCCACCGCGGCCTGTTCCTGCGTGACCCGGGAGAGCAGCCATCTGCGGTAGGCGGATGTATCGGGAGTGGGGGGCAGGGCTGTGTTCTGCGCTCGTGCCGCGTAGTGCGACAACAGTGTGCGCAGCAACACACCATGGGACCAGCCATCACTGATCAGGTGATGGAAGACGAGGATCAGCACGTGCTCGTCGGATTCGACCCGGATCAGTCGGGCACGCCAGAGTGGGCCCGCCTCCAGGTCGAAAGGTTCGGTAGCGGTCAGCGCTGTCAATCGTTCGATCCGAGCCGCCCGGGTCTGCGCATCGACGGCGCCCAGGTCCGTGTGAGCCAACTCCGGTGTGGGGGCGTCGAAGGATTGTCGGGGCTCTCCATCGGCCTCGATGACACGGCACCGCATCGCCTCGTGGACCGCACGGGCGTCGCCCAACGCCAAGCGCAGAGCCTCCGCGTCCAAGGGGCCGTCGATGCGCAGGACCGCCGTGTCGTGGTACCCCGAGACGCCCGGGCTCAACTGCTCGGCGAGCCAGATTCCCTGCTGGGTCGCGGTCATCGGGAGCGTCTGGGGGGTCTGCGTTCGTCGCCGGGCGCGCAACGCCTCGACCAGCCTGGCCCGTTGTGGATCGACACCTTGCTTCAACGGCGGTTCCGTCCTTTCCGCGGGAACGACGGGGAAGTCCTCGTGATGCGCGGTGAGCGACGTCACCGTAGCAACGAGAGATCCTCTTGAGGAGGGGTATCGCGGCGAGGTCCGTGCACGGGCATCATCGGTTCGCTGCCGCCCGTGGAGGGCGTCGATCGACTGTCACGGACGAACGAGGGGACAGCTGTCGCAACCTCGGGGTTTTCAGTTCGCACTGGTCAGCGACGGTGATGCGACCGACGGGGGAGCGGCGTGAACTCGCCCGCCAGGCAGTGGACTTGGGGTACGACGCACTGCTCGTCAGCGACCACGTGGACCAGCGGCTGGCACCCGTGCCTACGGTGGCGGCCGCCGCGGAGGTGGCGGACGACCTTGTCGTCGGGACGTACGTACTCAACAACGATCCGCGTCACCCACTGATGCCCGCCAGGCCTGCTTCCTGGTGGGCATCGCGGCCCAGGTCCCGCGACATTCTTCGGGCCCGACGTGAGCGCTGGGGATTCGACTGTGTCACGGTGCCCGCCGCGGCGGCCGGGCCGTTCGCGCCTGTCGTGGCGGGCCTCAAGGGGCAGTGACCGCGGCGCACGGGGCACGCGAACCACGTAACTAGGGCCTAACCGCGCACCCGTACGGTCCTGTCAGGACTTCGCTCGCGAGGCGTTCCTGCTCGACGACGACCAATGGGAGGCGCTGTGGCCGGTCGTACAGGGGAACCGGTCCGTGCACGCGTCGAGACGGATGCCCGGATACAGCCGACGCACGACCGCCCCACGGCCGCGAGCGTCGCAGCGCGTCGCACCGGCCCGGGCCAGAATGCGTACCGCGCCGTGCCTGCTCGTCCTGGACGAACCCACCGCGGCGATCGCTCCCTTGGCCGAGGACGTGCTGCTGACCGCCTACGTCCGGGCCGCCCGGCAGATTGTCGCGCAGTCCAACGGCATCACACTGTTCTCCTCGCACCGGTTGTCCACCGCACGCCTCGCCGACCTGATCGTCGTCGTCGACCGGAAGGCGCATCGCGCAACTCGGCGTCCAAGACCACCTGATGGCCGAGCACGACGGCATCTACCGAGACCTCTACGAGAGGCAGTCCCGTGCCTACGCGTGACGACACCCACCACGGCTCGGCCACCGCGACGGGCCTGTGGTTCCCCGCCCCTCCCGCCCCCGGCGACTGCGCCGTACGCCTGCTGTGCCTGCCCTACGCGGGGGGCTCACCCGTCATGTACCGCACCTGGGACAAGGCACTCGCGGGCACCGCGGACGTGCTCCCGCTGTGCCTGCCGGGCAGGGCCCATCGGTGGGGCGAGCCGCTCGAGCACGACCTGCACCGGATCGCCGACGACGTGGCCGAGGCCACCGCCCCGCTGCAGAAGGACCTGCCGCTGGCACTGTTCGGGTACAGCCTGGGCGCACTCCTGGCCTTCGAGGTCGCGCGGGGCCTGGCCCGACGAGGCCGCCCTCCGCTCCTCCTCATCGTCGCGGCCTGCGCACCGCCGCGTGAGTGCGGGGCGCTGTCCCCCAAACACACCCTGCCGGACGAGGAGTTCATCGCTCTGCTGCGAGAGATGGGGGCGACTCCCCAGGCCATCCTCGACAACGAGGAGATGCTTTCCCTGCTGCTTCCGATGCTGCGATCCGACTTCGCGCTGGCCGACCGCTATCGCCACACGCCCGGCCCCGTCCTGTCCACGCCCATCGTCGCCTTGGCGGGGCGCGACGACCCCGAGGCCGGACCCGAGGTGATGGCCGGCTGGGCCCGCGAAACGCAGCAGCCCCTGCGCCGACTCGACCTGGACGGCGGTCATCTGTTCATCGAGGAGGACCAGCCGACGGTCATCGCGCTGGTGCGGGCCGCGCTGCGCACCGCACTGGCACACAAAGAGCGCTGAACCCGTGGGAAACGAGGAGGGAGAGACGCTGATGGACACAGGCCCCGTGCCGCACGGGCGACGCGACGCCCGTACGGTGGCCGACTTCGCCCGCCGATTCTGGCAGGACCTCCTGCACGTCCCCGACGTCGACGACGACGCACACTTCTTCGCGCTCGGTGGCCACTCGATGCTCGCCACCCGTCTGATGTCCCGCATGCGCAAGGCACTTGACGCCGATCTGCCCGCCGGACTCATCTTCGATCATCCGGTCTTCGCCGACTTCGTCACTCGAACGATCGCCGCGCTCGGCGAGGACTCGGCCCCCGCCGACGAACGGCCGCGCACCTCGGGCCGCGTCACAGGTCCGGTGTCGCCCCAGCAGGAGCGGCTGCTGCGCATCGAGGATGCCCTCGGGCCCTCACCGGTCCACAGCATCGTCGTGCCCGTCGCCCTGGATTCGCCCGTCGACGGCGCTGCCCTGCGGCTCGCGCTGCACGCGTTGCTCACTCGGCACGGCGCGCTGCGCCTGGCCTTCCCCACGCCCGACGGAGGCGGCGCACACCAGCAGGTGATCGTTCCACCTTGGGCGCCCGCCGACGTCGAACTGGTGGAGCGGGACATGCCCGTGAGCATCGAAGGGCAGGCCGAGGACGCGGCCATCCTCAAGGACGTACGCCTCGCGCACCTCAAGCCGTTCGACCTCATGCGGGGCAACCTGCTGCGCGCCCAGCTGTTCCGCCGCCGTCATGCGGCCGACCTGCTCGTGCTGCATCTCCACCACCTGGCCGTCGACGGCGTGTCACAAACGGTCCTCCTCGACGACCTCGCCGAGGCCTACACGCAGTTGGTCACCGAAGGCCGTGTCCACATGGACAACAGCGACGCCCTCACCCACATCGACTACGCCCTGCACCGCGGAGGCCGACAGGGTGACATGGCGGCCGACTCCCGCCGCCACTGGACGCGCGTGGCTCGTGATCTCGCAGCAGACCTGGCCGCCGCCGCGGAACCCGCTCCGCGCGGCATGCGGTATGTGCGCCGCGGTGCCGAACTGGACACCTCCGTGCTGCACGGGCTGCACGCATGGGCCGGCACCGAGGGCGCCACCGACTTCGTCGTGGCGACCGCCGCCGTCGCCACCGCACTTGCCGCTCTCCTGGGCCGCCGGCACGTCGGCATCGGCACCCTGCTCGACAACCGAGCGCACGCCGCCCACGAGCGCACCGTCGGGCCCTTCGCGAACAGCACACTGCTCGCCGTACCGGTGCCCGATGGCGCGACACCGCGCGACATCGTGCGGGCCACGCAGGCCCAGCTCGCCGAGGCTCGCCGGTGCGCCGACAGCCCACTGGACGACCTGCTCGGGCCACCCTGCGCCGCAGTGGGGCTGTGCCCCGACGACCTGGTGGACGCGGTGGTCGCCTTCGACCGGCCATACCGGGCCCCCGCCGAATCCGCCCTGCGGATGTCGCCGCTGTACGACCACGGAGACCTCCTGGTGCCCTCCGCGCTCGGCCCGCGGCTGAGCGTCACCCTGTTCGCCCACGACACCGGAACACTGAGGATCACCGTCGAACACACGGAAGATCCCGCAGACCCCCAGAGGCCGGACGCGGTCCTGAGCGCCCTCGTGGACACCCTGCGACTGTTCGCCGAAGCGCCTGACGCGACCGTCGCACCGTCCCCTGCGGCGGTGCCGCGATGAATGCCACCGCACCCGCTCGGCTACGCACCCCGGACGGCATCGTCGAAGTCGCCTCCGACGCACTCGACCGGCCGGTCGTGACCGCGCCCAGTTGGACGGCCGCCGCGTTCGGCCTCGGATGGACGGTCGCCCGACACCGCCGCGAACAAATGGACTTCATGCGACGCCGCAGCCACGGACGGCTCGCCGAAGTACTCGGTCCTCAAGCCGTGCAGGCCGACGTGCGGCAGCGCGTCTTGGGGCTCGCGCACGTCGCCCGCGCCTGCTGGGAATTGCTGCCCATGTCGCAGCGGCACACTCTGCGGGCGTACGCGGACGGCGTCAACGCCGCCGCACCGAACGGCCCGGGCGGTGCGTGGACACCGGTGGACTGCATCGCGGTCACACAGGGGGTGTTCCAAGCGCTCTCGTCGGACGGACAGGACGTCCGCATGGTCGAGGTGATGCGACGGACGCTGCCAGCGGCCGTCGTGGACTTCCTGCTCGACCCGCAGGACGAGTTCGCCGTCGGCATCGACGGCACGGTGCCCGATGTGTGCCGATCCGCCCTGCCGGTCGCCGAGTTGAAGGCTCTCATGGCCGAACCGCCCGGCCCTGCCGGACCGTTGGTGGTCTCGGACGGCCGCCCGATCGGCAGCAACGCCTGGGCCGTCACCGACGGAGACACCGCCGTCCTCGCCAACGACATGCACCTGGAGCTGACCAGCCCGTCGCTGATGTACGCCGCCCGGCTCGTCGTCGGGGACACCGGTGTCACCGGCGTGACCGTACCCGGCCTGCCCGCGATCGTCGCCGGTACCAACGGTCGAATCGCCTGGGGATTCACCCGGCTCCCGGCCGACACCTGCGAGTTGCGGGAGCTGACCCCGGGCAGCACCCCCGGCACATATCGGCACGAGGGCCGCGACCGGCCTTTCACCGTCCGGCGGGAACGCGTCAGCGTCATGGGCGGTGACGACGTCGAGGTGGAAGTACGCGAGACCCGGTGGGGCCCGGTCGTCGACCAACTGCGCGGCCGACCGCTGGTGTTGAGCGCGAACCTCACCGACCCCACGGCACTCGACTTCGCCCTCGTCGGACTGTACGAGAGCGCGAACGTCGCCGCGGCGGCCGACCTGCTGAACGACTGCGGCATGCCTCCCCTGAACGCCGTTCTCGCGGACACGGCGGCCGACGTCGCCTGGACCGTGACGGGCCGCCATCCGAGGCGTGCGGGGGGACCACGCGGCTTCTCCGACTCGGAACGGGACCCGTGGCCGACGCCACGCCTCGCCCCCCACGAGCTGCCGCGGCTGGTGACACCACCGAGCGGACACGTGATCAGCTGCAACAACGGGGACGCGGCCGGTCGAACCGCGGGCCTCGGCTGGAACTTCTTCCCCGGCACCCGGTCCCGCCGCGCCGCCGCGGCGCTCGCCGCGGGCGGACCCCACGACGAGGCTCGCTGCGGCGCGCTGCAACTCGATGTGGACGCCGAGCTGTACGCGTACTACCGCGACCTGGCGCTTCGATACACGCCCGAGCGCGCTCCCGTGCCGCTGCGCGCTCTGCGCGACGAGGTCCTGGCCTGGCGCGGCACCTCGCACCACGACGAGTACGGTCTCGCCCTGCTCGTGTTGTTCCGGGAACTGCTGCGCGAGGAGCTGTTCGCCGCCCTGACCCGTCCCTGCCGGCGGTACGACGAGGCCTTCACCTACTGCTACAACGGCCACGAACGGCCTCTGCGTCGACTCCTCGACGCCTTGGCCGCGGACATGGTGCCGAAGCCTTGGCCCGGGCCGGCCGCGTTGGTGGTGGGCATGCTCGGCAGCGCCAAGACACTGCTGACCAAGCGCACCGGCAGCGCCGAGCCCACCCGTTGGGGGAGCGTGAACGCCCTCGCGCCGACACCCCTGGGCGGTGCGCCGGTCCACGGCGGCCCGCCGGGAGGCCACGCGGGTGAACGCGGCGTCGGACTGTCCGGTTGCCCGGAGAGCCTGCGGGTCACACAACCCGACTTCGGCGCGGCCATGCGCCTGGTCGTCGCACCTGCCCGTCCCGAGGACGGTCTGCTGACCATCCCTGGAAGCCCCGCCGGCACCGGCCCCGTAGACCTCGACCACATCGCCCGTTGGACACAGGGCAAGACGCACCCCCTGCCGATGCGCGAGGACACGCCGTACGGCGACGGCGTACGCGGGCCTGGGTCGCTCCGCACCCCGACAGGGAGGACCCTGTGAACACCGCACCGCTCGGATCGTCCCTTCGCACGCTGAGCGATGTCCTGCGCCACTCCGCCCGACAGTTCGTCGAACGCCCGGCGTTGTCCGCGGGCCCTGTGCGCCTGACCTATGCCGAGCTCGACCGATGTGTCGACGCCTTGGCCGCCAGAGTGCGTGCGGTGGGGATCCGGCCCGGTGACCGGGTCGGCCTGAGCGTGGCCCGCGGGCCCTTGGCCCTGGTGGCGTCCGCGGCCCTGATGCGCGCCGGCTGCGCCTACGTCCCCCTCGACGCCGCGCATCCGTCCCGGCGGCTGCGCCACATCGTCGACAACGCCGGGCTGCACGTGGTCGTCTGCGACGAGTCCGGTCGTGCCGCACCCGACATCGCGGCGCTGACCATGCTGCACGTCGACGGCGACGACCTGATCCCCGGGCCTTTCGCCGGTGCCGCCGCCGACGACACCGTGCCCGGATCGGGGTCCGTCGCGTACGTGATGTATACCTCCGGCTCCACCGGCGTGCCCAAGGGCGTGGAGGTGACCCACGCCAACGTCCTCGCGATGCTCGCCGGCGCCCTGCCGCTGTTCGACTTCGCCGACCGCGAGGTGTGGCCCCTGCAACACGCCCACGGATTCGACGTCAGCGTGTGGGAGATGTGGGCGGCGGTGGCCATCGGCGCCACCTTGGTCGCGGTTCCACGCGCCGCCCAACAGGACCCCGAATCCCTGGCCGAGCTGCTGCTGCGCCACCGGGTGACACGACTCCACATCGTGCCCAGCGTCTTCCACCACCTCGCCGAAGTCGTGGAGGAGGAGGCGGTGAACCTGCCGCTGCGCAATGTCACCTTCTGCGGCGAGGCACTCAACTACCGGGCCATCCAGTCCTGGACGCGATCCCAGCCCGGACCGCAGCCCGCATGGTGCAACGTCTACGGCATCACCGAGACCACGGTCTACAACACGTTCAAGCGGTTGACGGCCGAGGAAGTGACCCGGGCCGCATCGGCCACCCCCATCGGCACGGCCTACGACCACAGCCCGGCCGTCGTCCTGGACGAGGAACTGAGGCCGGTCGCGCCTGGCCGCACCGGGGAGATCCTCATCGGCGGCAGCCAGGTGGCACGCGGCTATGTCGACATGCCCGAACTGACCGCCGAGCGCTTCCTCCAGCTGCCCGACAGACCGGGCCGCTGGTATCGCACCGGAGACCTCGCCCACACGGACGAGGCCGGGCAACTGCACTACGTCGGACGCCAAGACGACCAGGTCAAGATCCGAGGCTTCCGGATCGAGTTGGGCGAGATCGACCACGCCCTGCGGGCCGTGCCCTGGATCGGCGACGCGGCCGCGGTCGTCCAGAGCACGGCGCGAGGGGAACCGGCCCTGGCCGCGTGCGTCGTCGTCACCGAGCAGGCCGCCGACCTCCGGGACGCTGCGGACGACAGGCAAAACGAGGCGCTCCTGGACCGGCTGCGCAAGGAGTTGGCCGCCGTACTGCCGGATCACATGCTCCCCGGACGCGTCGTCTGCCTGGACCGGCTGCCGCTGAACACCAACGGCAAGACGGACCGGCGCGCCCTGGCGGAAGACCTTTCGCGAAGGAGCTGACGATGGAAGACAACGCACCGCTGTCGTTCGGTCAGGAAGCGCTCTGGCTCGCCGAGGAACTCGTTCCCGGCCTGTCGGCGTACGTGATGCTCGCCGGCTGGGAGCTGACCGGCCCGCTCGACCCACAAGCCCTGCAGCGGGCGTTGACCGCGCTCGTCGACCGGCACGAGTTGCTGCGATCCGCACTGGTCCCGGTGGACGGACGACCCGAGCAGGTGATCCGTGGCTGCGCGCCCTTCGAGCTGCGGCGCGTCGATCTGCGCGACCGGGACGGACAGGAGCAGGACAACGCCATCGCCGGCGACCTGGCAGGACTGTTGGAGAAGCCGTTCGACCTGTCGTCCCCGCCCTTGCTGCGCGGCGTGCTGTTCCGGCTCGCAGCAAGGCGGCACACCTTGGTGCTGGTGACGCACCACATCGTCTGGGACGGCGACTCGGACGTCCTGCTGCGGCGAGAACTGTCCGAACTGTACGCCGCGGAGGTCCAGGGAAGGCGGCCCCAACTGCCCGAACTCACCGCGCAGTACGCGGACTTCGCCTGGTGGCAGCGCGAGGAGGCGTCCCCCGCCCTGGAGGCCTCCGTCGAGCACTGGGCGCAACGGCTGCGGGATGTGCGCGCGCCGGAACTGCCCACCGACCGGCCAAGGCCCGCTCTGCGCCGCTTCACGGCGGCCTTCTGCCAGATCCCGATCCCCGCTGCCGCGGTCCGTGGTGTGACGAAGTTGGCCCGCACCGCCTCGGTCTCCCCGTTCGTGGTCCACCTGGCCGTCTTCGACGTCCTGTTGGCACGGTGGGCGGACGAGCCTCGGGCTGTGGTCGGCACGCCGCTGGCGGGGCGGGGCGAGCCGGAGCTCGAGAACCTGCTGGGCTACTTCGTCAATTCCGTGGTCCTGGTCGCGGACTGCGACCCGGGGTTGACCCTGTCCGAACTGCTCGTCGCGGTCCGCACGGACCTTTCGAGCGCGTTCGAGCACGGGGACGCTCCCTTCCACCACGTCGTCGACCGGATCAACCCGGCGCGCGACAGCAGTCGCCACCCGCTGTATCAAGTCGCCTTCCAGTACGTGCCCGAAAGCGAGCCTCTGCGTCTGATCGGCGTGGACGTGACGGAGGTGAGCGAGCGGTTGCTGCACCGCAGCGAGGTCACCACCGAGTTCGACCTCCTGGCCGAGGTGCGGGAGGAGGCGGACGGGCAACACATCCTGAACCTGCGCTATGCCACGGACCTGTTCGACGCCACTACCATGGACGGCGTCGCCCGGGCTTATGTCGAGATACTGGACGCCGCCGTCGCGACTCCCGACTCGACTCTCGCCCGGCTCGCCGAGGCGGCGATGTCGCTGCCCGCCGCGGGGACGAAGCCATCGAGGCGCCCGGAGAACGTGCCGCACCGCGTGCCGTCGAGCGATGCCACGCCTTCGGTCGCGCCGCGCACGGAACTGCACGGCCGCATCGCGGCCGTGTGGGCGGAGGTCCTGGGTCTGCCGGAGGTCGACTGCTCGGCCAACTTCTTCGCCATGGGCGGCAGTTCACTCCTGGGTGCGCAGCTCGTACGCCGGCTCAGCGCGGAACTGGGTCTGAACCTCGAGCTGATCGATCTTTTCGACAGCGAGTCGGTGGACGGCCTTGTGGAATTCCTCGGGACGGCGAGATGAGGAACAGCCAGGCGCTCGCCCGCATCGGGCCGGTGTCGGCGGCCCGCCTGGGCGGCGCCACACGACCCGGTTCGCTCGACGCGGCCGGGATGACCACGACACATGGAGGACTGTGATGAGCAACCCGTTCGACGACACCGACGGCACCTACCTCGTCCTGTGCAACGAGGAGGGGCAGCACTCGCTGTGGCCCGCGGACCTCGACGTGCCGAAGGGCTGGAGCACGGTGCACGGGCCGGCGGGGCACGCGTCGTGTGTGGAGTACGTCGAGGAGCAGTGGGTGGACATGCGTCCGCGCAGTCTCGCCGCGGCCATGGACCAACCGGCGCGGTGACTGAGCGGCGTGGGGTGCGGGCCGCCCAGGTGACCACCGCCGCAGTCAGAAGGCGGAGATCGTGCCGGGCGCCCGCTCGCTCCGGCTGAGCGCCCGGACCAGGGCAATCGGCCCGTGCCGGCGCATCGCGAGCCGCGACAGGAGAGCGATCGTCTCCTCGTAGTACGCGGTTGGCAGTTCGGGGGTCGGCACGCCGACGCTCACCGCCACATCGTCGCAGTGGACCACCACCTCGACCAGGCGGGTCAGCAGGAAGTCGTCGAGCGTCAGGCTCCACATACCGGGCAGGTCGACGACCCGATCCGCGGGCTGCGCGGGGATGGCCCGATTCAGCCGGCTCACGGCGCCGGACACGCGCTCTGCCAGACTCTCGGGGCCGTCGGCCGCCGCCTTCTTGCCCCGCTCGCGGATCGCGAGATGCTCCCCACTCTGAGGGTCCGCGTCCAGCCAGTCGTCGCCGGTGTAGTGATCGAGGAGAGGGATGGGGTGCGCGCCGCCGGCAGGGGCGGCGAGCAGCGGCTCGACGAGCACGATGTTGCGCGCGAGATGGCCGCACAGGCCGGCGACGCGGTACCCGGGAAGGACGCTTGGCTCGTTCCATGCGGCGGCCACGGACGGACGGCCCATGAGATCGGCGGCGGCCGCGGCCCCCTGCAGATACGCCTCTCTGATCATGCGGAGAGTGTAAGGCGATTCGGTGGCGGCCAGGCTTTGGTCGGCCGATTTCAGTGGGCTGCCGTGTGGGTGGGGTAGTTGATGGAGTCCCAGCTGTGCGCGTTGAGTTGGCCGTGCATGGCACGGGAATAGGTGAGCCTGGTCGCGGGTTCCGGGGCGGCTTGTAGGTCTTCGCGCAGGCGGGTTGTGCATATGTCGTACCAGCGGCGAACCTGATTGAGCTGCCCGAGCTGAGCATGCGTGTACATCAGCATGCGATAGCTCTCCTCGCGGTATGGCTCGATTTCAAGGATCCGACGGCAATAGCGCATCACCGAGAGTGGATCGTCTTCCACAAGACTGGTTTCGGCCAACCGCTGGAGAACATAGAGGAATCGACTTCGGAGCCATTCCCTGTGGACATTGGCCCATTCCATGGGGGATCCTGCCAGGAAGTCCCCCCCGTACAGTTCGGCGGCCGCCCGGTAGTGTTGGCTCGCCTCGCGATGGGCCCCGGCCGACTCGGCACGGTGTCCTTGGTCGACCAGGTCGTCGAAGACCTCGGAGTCCACCCAGACCCCCCTGGCCTGCAAGGTGTAGCCGGTCTGGCGAGTGACCAGGCGCAGCGACGGCGAGCTCGTCTCCTCGGACGGTGCTTGGCAGTTGGCCAGAACTCTTCGCAGGGTGTGCACCGCCACTTTGAGTGAACTCGAATTCGCCGACCAGTAGGATCCCGGCCACAGCGACTCGTGGAGTGTTTCCCGCGAGACAACTTGCCCTTGGCGCAGTAACAGGAACTGGAAGAGATCGCGGGCCTTGCCCGCCTTCCATCGCTGGATGGGTTTCCCGTGAATGGCCAGTTCGAAACTTCCGAGGGTGTAAACCGAGATCGCGTGATCCATCGAGCGCAAGACTCCTCATGGGGGGACGAGAGTGGGGGGAGCTGATGGTCTCGGATGAAAGCGGACGTGGAAATTCGGCGAGGATGTCCGTGTAGTGACCAGGCGTGGAATTGGGAAGCTCGTACGAGTCGGCGACCGAAGTGAGGTTACGCATGTGTCCATGTCAAATGCAAGGATCTATAACAGGGCAGGGCTTGATCAAGTTCCATGGGTGTCCTGGTTGTAGGTGATGCCCAGGATCCGGAGGGCTCGTTCAGGTTCGTCGCGGATGGTCCGGGTGGTCTTGGCGATGTTGCCGGCTTCGAGGCCTTGAAGGCGTCGATGGCGAGGTTGCGGAAGGCGGCCATGGCGCGGGGTGCGGAAGGCGGCCATGGCGCGGGGTGCGGTGCCGGTGTGGACGGTGGAGGAGTCCTCGGCGAAGGTGACGTTCTGATGTGGTGGCTGGAGTTTTCCACTCCCCAGTGCCCGCGGATGGCTGCGGCGAGGTCGGCTGGGCTGGTCTGGTGGGCATCGAGGCTGGTCACGCTGTAGATGCTCTCGCGGGTCTCGCGTTTGCCGGTGAGCCTTCGGTGGCGGTGGACGCACAGGGCGAGTTTCGCGTGCGCGAAGGCGATGCCGCCGAGGCGGTCCGCGATCGAGCAGGTCTTGATCGCGCGCGATTCCCGCCGGCCGTGCCCGGTGCCGGAGTGGGTGTGCGCCTTGCCGTCCACCGCGATGACCCGCAGGCCCGCCGGGGCGGTGGCCACGCGGTGCCGGTCGGCGAGGTAGGCCCCACCGCTGCGTCCAGGGCGTCGCCGGCAATGGCCCCGAGCACGCGCCCGATCGTCGCCGGTGACGGGGTACGCCGCCAGCGCAGCGGGTGCCGGCGCACCCCGAGGGCCGCCACCGGCGAGTGCGAGGGTTGCGCTCCCCATTCAACGAGGATGCAGCAGCAGGCACGGGACCTTCTAGTGATCATCAAGCGTAGACAGGTGACGCCATCCGGCCCAATGGCGAAATCTCGCGGGGCGCCGGGCGCGTAACTCCCGTACAACCGGCCCCGCGTACGGTCCATCCGTTCCCGGCACCGCGCCCGGGAAGGCGACGGATTCGTCCGTGGGCCCCGACCGAACTGCGGGGGTGTGCATCGCATGGCCGGCCTCGACTGCGTGGTCATCGGCTACAACGAGGGAAACTTCGACGACTATCGGGTCATGAGTGAACGGGCGGGCCCCAGTTCACCGGAGTCCCAGATCTTCCGTAAGGAGCATCTGGTCGTCGACGGGCGACCGATGCCGTGGATGGACGCCTTCAGCACCCTGCGCAATCGCGTCACCGGACGGCACGACCGCTATCACGTCGGAGAGGTCTTCAACCTCGCGGCGCTGTATCTGACCAGCTTTCTTCGCCGGCGCGGCGTGAGCGCCGAACCGGTGTCGCTCTACAGCGGCGAGCGCGATCGACTCGCGGACCTGCTGGCGCAGCGGCCCACGGTGGTGGCGGTCACCACCACGTTCTACGTCAACATCCTTCCGGTCGTGCCCATCGTGGAGTTCATCCGGGAGCACTCGCCCGACAGCCACATCGTGATCGGCGGCCCCCTCGTCGACAACCTGTGCCTGAACGGCATCACCGGCACCGTCCAAGACCTCTTCGACGCGATGGGTGCCGACTCGTACGTGCAGGAATCACAAGGAGAGACCACCCTCGCGAGGCTCGCCCTGGCCCTCAAGGAAGGGCGGGACATCTCCGCCGTCGACAACGTCATCCACTGCACGGACGGCATGTGGCAACTGACCCGGCGCCGTCCGGAGAGCAACGATCTCGACGACAGCTCCATCGACTGGTCGGGCTTCTCCCCGGAACTGATAGGTGTCACCGCCCAGTTGCGCACCGCCCGAAGCTGCGCCTTCAAGTGCAGCTTCTGCGACTACCCCTCAAGGGCCGGTGCGTTGGCGGCGGCGTCCGTGGACACCGTGCGCAAGGAGCTGCGCGCCATGGCGGAACTCGGTGTCAAGAACATCGTGTTCGTCGACGACACCTTCAACGTACCGCCCAAGCGGTTCAAGGAAATCTGCCGCATGATGATCGAGGAGGACCTCGGGCTGCGGTGGTACTCCTACTTCCGATGCTCCAACGCCCGGGACGAGGAAGCGTTCGACCTGGCCGCCGAGAGCGGCTGCTCCGGGGTGTTCCTGGGAATCGAATCCGGCGACACCGAGATTCTCGCCAACATGCACAAGCTCGCTCAGGACAGCCAGTACCGCGTCGGGCTCGAACGGCTCAACGAACGTGACATCACCACCTTCGCCTCCATCATCGTCGGGTTTCCCGGTGAGAACGCCCGCACGGTGAGCAACACCGTCGACTTCCTCAACGAGACGAAGCCGACCTTCTGGAGGGCGCAGGCCTGGTGGGCCAACCCCCGCTCGCCCGTCTACCAGAACAAGGAGGCGCTCGGCATCGAGGGCGAGGGCTACAGCTGGAGCCACGCCACGATGACCTCGAGCGAGGCGGCCGACCTGACCGATTCCATGTTCGACAGGGTCACCGGCTCCACCTGGCTCCCGCTGTACGACTTCGACTTCTGGTCGCTGCCCTACCTCGCGGGCAAAGGCGTCGGCGTCGGCGAGCTGACCCCGATCCTGCAGCTCTCCGAGCAGATCATGCGCGTCCGCGACACCGGCGGATCGGACGGCACCTCCCAACTGCGTTCGCTGGAGCGGCAGTTCGCAGCCGCCGTGGGCGCGCTCGACTCGGCACCGGCTCGCTTTCGCTTCTGAACCATCCACGCCGACCCGGGCCACCTTCGGAAAGGAGTGCGAGCATCATGACTGATTCGGCGTCCGTTGCCGCGACGGTCGACCAGGTCCCCTCCGCGTACTCCCCACCGCCTGGAACGCAGCCCCGGACACAGCCGGACAACCGGGCTTCCTTGCACGAGCGGTTCGAGGCATGCGTGGTCCGCTTCCCGGACCGTACCGCCGTCGTCGCGGAGGACGGACGCCTCTCCTTCGCCGAACTCGACCGCCGATCCGATGCCGTCGCCGCCGCCCTCGCGGCCCGCGGCGCGGGCCCCGAGACCGTGGTCGGACTGTGTCTGGGCCGCGGCACGGGACTCGTCGTCGGGCTGCTCGGCATCCTGAAGTCGGGCGCCGCCTATCTCCCGCTCGACCCCGCCCACCCGAGTGAACGGCTCTCCTACACGCTCAGGGACAGCGGGGCGCTCCTCGTCCTGGTGGACTCCACCACGGTGGGCCGCCTGCCCACGGGGTCGGATGCACGGGCGCTGCGCGTGGAGCGGCTCTCCGTGCCCTCCACGACCTCCGGGGATCTGCGGGCGCTCCCGCAGCACCCCGCCGGCCTCGCGTACACGCTCTACACCTCGGGCTCGACGGGGCGCCCCAAGAGCGTGGCCGTCCAACACGGATCCCTGCCCCGACTGTTGGACGCCCTGGAGCGCGGCATGCTCACGGGAACGCCCCCGGGCCGCGTGGGCTGGAACGCGAGCATCTCCTTCGACGCGTCCGTCCAGCAGTGGCTGCGGCTGTTCCGCGGCGACACCCTCGTCCTGCTGGGCGAGAAGACCCGATCGGACCCGGCGGAACTCGCCGCCGCCATCGACGCCCACTCCCTGACCGACCTGGACATCACTCCCTCCCACCTCGCGCCGCTCCTCGACCACTTCAGCCCCGCCCCAGGCCGCACCCCCCTGCGGTTGCTCATCGGAGGCGAGGCCATCGTCCCCTCCCTGTGGACCAGGCTGCGCGACCTGGCCGCCGCCGGCGGGGTGATCCCCGTGAACCTGTACGGCCCCACGGAGTGCACGGTCGACGCGACTTCCGCGCCCGTGGCCGACGCGCCGCAGCCACACATCGGAGCCCCGCTCCCCGGCGTACGGGTGTACGTCCTCGACGCCCTGCTGCGGCCGGTGCGTCAGGGCGAGACCGGCGAGATATACGTGGCCGGCACGGGAGTTGCCCGCGGCTACCACGCCCGGGCCGGCCTGACCGCCCGGCGTTTCGTCGCCGACCCGTTCGCCGCGGACGGCTCGCGCATGTACCGCACAGGCGATGTGGCCCGGCCGGGACCGGATGGGCTGGAGTACCTCGGGCGCACCGACGGGCAGGTCAAGCTGCGGGGCTACCGCATCGAACTCGGCGAGATCGAGGGCGTGTTGTCCCGGGAGACGGACGCCCACCAGGTGATCGCCTCGGTGCGGGACGACTGTCCGGGCGGGCGCGGTATCGCCGTCCACTACGTCCCCGGTCGCGGGGGGCCCGGCGCGGCCGAACTGCACCGTGTCGCCCGCGCACATCTGCCGCCCTACATGATCCCGTCCGCGATCGTGCCCGTGGATCGCATCCCCACCACCGCCGCGGGCAAGGCCGACCGAGCCGCGCTGCCACCACCCGCGGACCACGGCCTTGACCCCGAACGCGAGCGTCCGGACCATGTCCCGCCGCAGAGCGCCACCGAGATCATGCTCGCCGAAGTGTGGTCGGACGTCCTCGGTGTCCGGCCCGTCGGCGCGACGGACGACTTCTTCCAACTCGGCGGCCAGTCGCTGTTGGCCATCCGCCTGGCCGGACGGCTGCGTCGCGCACGGGGCCGGCGAGTCCCCCTGGTCGCCGTGTTCGAGAACCCACGCCTGCGCGACCTGGCCGCCTACCTGGACCGATCCGGGGCCGGTGGCGAGGGGCCGACGGGGCCCGACGAGCGACCCGACCCCCGTGCCCGAGCAGGTGAACGATGAGGGAGACCCGGTTGACACGCACATCGACCCCGCTCGACCTCGTCGGAGCGATACGGGCGCGCGCCGAGCGAGAGGGCACAGCCGTCGCGCTGTCCTGGCTCACCGACCTCAAGGACCGCACCGACTCACGCACGTGTGCCGAACTCGACGACGCGGCGGCCGCGGTGGCCGCCGCGCTGCTCGCCGAAGCCGCCCCAGGCGACCGCGTCCTGCTGGTCCAGCCGCCCGGACTCGACTTCGTCACCTCATTCGTCGGCTGCCTGTACGCCGGATGCGTCCCGGTCCCCGTGTACCCCCTGCTCGACACCGCGGAGGACCGCGCCAAGGTACGCCGCATCCAGCAGGACAGCGGTTCCCGGGTGACCTGGACCTCCGACGCGGGCATGGCCGAGTACGTGGCGGATGCGCTCGCCACCCCGGCGTTGTGGCGCACCGGCGAGGACCGATATGTCCCGAGCGAGTCCCCGGCCCCCGACACGCTGGCCTTCCTGCAGTACACCTCGGGCTCCACCGCCGAACCGCGCGGCGTCATGGTGACGCACGGCAATCTCACGGCGAACCTGACCGCCATCCGCGACGCGTTCCGGCACACCGCGGACAGCGTCGTGCTGAGCTGGCTGCCCGCGTATCACGACATGGGCCTGATCGGAAACATCCTTCACCCCCTGCACACCGGGTGCCACGCCTACCTGGCCTCGCCGATCGACTTCATCCGCAACCCGACGGCATGGCCCGCCGCCGTGCACACGTACGGGGTGACCACCAGCGGCGCCCCCGACTTCGCGTACGAACTCGTGGCCCGCACCGTCGACCGCGACGGACTGCCCGCCGGCCTCGATCTCAGCGGCTGGCGGACCGCCTACAGCGGTGCCGAACCCGTATCCACCAACACGCTCCGCCGCTTCGCCGAGGCGCTCGCCCCGGCAGGGTTCAGGGACGACGCTTTCGTTCCTTGCTACGGGCTGGCGGAATCCACGTTGTTGGTGACCTCGGTGCCCGTGGGCGCGGGCGCGAGCACCCGCATCTGCCGTGAGGGGGAGGAAGTCGTCACCTGTGGAGTGCCGCGTGACTGCGAGGTCGCCGTCGGCGGGGCGGACGGCACGCCGCTGCCCGCGGGGGAAGTGGGGGAGATCCTGGTGCACGGGCCGGCCGTCGCGGCCGGGTACTGGAATCGGCCCGACCTGACCTCCGAGGTGTTCGCCGCGAACGTCAGCGGCAGCGACAAGAAGTGGCTGCGCACCGGTGACCTCGGCTTTCTCCAGGACGGCGAACTCCACGTCACGGGCCGCATCAAGGACGTCATCATCGTTCGGGGCCGCAATCACCACCCCCAGGACATCGAACGGCTCGTCGTCGACCTCTGCCCCGCGGTGCGCCCCGGTTGCGTTGCCGCGTTCGCCGCACCGGACGACCAGGGCGTGGTGATCGTCGCGGAACTGCGCCCGGGACAAAGCCTGACCGACGACGACCGGGCGCGGATCGCCGGTGCCATCGCCACGTCCTTCGGCCTGGCCCCGCACGAGATCGTCGGGGTGCCCCGAGGCACTGTGCCCAAGACCACCAGCGGCAAGCTGAGACGCGGCGAGTGCCGCACCCGGTACCTGGCGGGTGACTACGCCGACCACCGCTTCGACCACGGCCGGGGCCCCACTCCGGGCGACACGGCCCCCACAGCCGCTGTACGCCGGGCCGTGCGGGAGGTGCTCGGCACGGGTGTCGGCGACGATCGGCCGCTCACCCTGCACGGCCTCGACTCGCTGGGCGCCGTACGGCTGACGGAACTGATCGCGCGCCACGCCGGCGTGGACATCCCCGTCCGCGACCTCTTGGAAGGCGCCACCGTCGCGGGCCTGATGGAGCGGGTCGGCACCGCCGAACCGGCGCCGGTCCGGGCAGGCGACGAGGCCTCCGGCGCGCTGTCCAAGGCTCAGGAATCCCTGCTGTTCCTGCACATGCTCGCCCCCGACAGCGACGCCTACACCATCTCCTTCGCCTGCGAGCCCGGTCCGGGCACCGACCACGATCTGTTCGAACAGGCCCTGCGCACGGCCCTGGAGCACCAACCGGAGCTGCACGTCCGCTTCACGTCGTCCGGGGCCGACGGACGCCGAGAACCCGTGTCCACCCGGCGCATGCGCGATGCCCTCGCCCTGACGCCGGTGCCCGTCGCCGAGGACAGGCTGGCGCAGCAGCTGTCCGAGGCGGCCGCGCTGCCCTTTGACCCCGAGCAAGGACCACTGCTGCGCCTGTATCGGTGGCAGACCCCGACGCGGCGTGTCTACCAGGTCGTGGTGCATCACTTGGTCACCGATCTGTGGTCGCTGTCCTTGGTGCTCCGTGACCTCGGATCCGCCTACTCCGCCCTGATCGCCGGGCGCCCGGTGCGCCTGCCCGAGCCGGGGTCGTACGACGCGTACGTGCGAGAACAACGGGCCTACCTCGACTCCGAGGAAGCCGGCGAGCGCGACGCCTTCCTGCGCGAGGTGCTGCCACGCCGCGCCGCGTCGCTCGGCGTGCGCACCGACTTCCCCCGCACCGCCGTCCGCGGCAGCCGGGGTGCCCGGGTCGAGGCGCGGGTGCCCGCCCCTGCCGTCCCCGGGCCGGCGGGTCAGGACCCGGTCAGCCTCCTGGCCGTGTTGTGGGCCGCCACCTTGCGGCGCTACGGCACGCCGGCGCCCGTTGTGGTGGGTGTGCCGGTGACCGGCCGCACCGGCGGGCGCCACGGGGCCATCGGCGGTTTGTGCACGAACACGGTCCCCCTGGCCCTCGACGTCGAGCCGGACCGGCTCCTGGAACCGTTGGTCGCCGCAGCCCGCGCCCAGCTCACCGCCGGCATGGACGCCGGTCTGTATCCGCTGGCCCGCGCCGTTGAGGCCGTCCGTCCCGACCGCGAACCCGGCCGCACACCGCTGGTCGAGACGCTCATCACCTACCAGGAGAACCCACTGCCGGACGTGAGGGGCCTGCTGGAGGCACTGTCCGGCAGCGAGACCGAACTCGCCCTTGACACACTCGTGTTGAGAACCGTCCCCATCGAGAGGCGTAGCTGCCGCTACGACCTGGACCTGGTGGTCACGCCCGGTCCCGAAGGTCTCCACCTCACGCTGGACTACGCCGCCGACCTGTTCACCGAACGGACCGCCCGTGCGGTGCTCGACACGTTCTGCGCGGCACTCGCCGCGTCGGAGCGGACCTACGGGGCGCGGCTCGCCGACCTCACCGTCCTGTCCGACCACGACGCCGCACTCCTCGAACGCATCGGACGGTGCGCGACCCCGCCCTTGGAGCCTTCGCTGCTTCAGCGGGTCAGGGCGGTGGCCGAGCACACACCCGGTGCGCCCGCGATCCAGGGGCCCCACCAGGTGTGGAGCCACGCCGAGTTCACCCGGCAGGTCGAACGGGTCGCCCACGCGCTGCGCCTCGTCGACGACGGAAGGAGCTGACCGCATGACCGCCTTCGCCGGCACATCCGTCCGCGCCGAGCAGGACTCGACCGCCGCGGCCTTGGCGCGGCAACAGGCCGGTTTGCTGATCACGTCTCCGGCCGACTTCGTCGTCGCCCTGTACGGGGCGTGGGAGGCGGGACTCGGCGTCCTGCCATTGCCTGTCGACTTCCCCGACGAGCGACTGCGGCACATGGTGGAGGACTGTCGACCGGCGGCCCTGATCGCCTCCGCCGATCAGGCCGACCGTGCCGCCCGCCTCGCGGCAGTCGCGCAGCCCGCCATCGAGGTCGTCGTCCTGGACGCCGTAGCGGATGGGGACGAGCACGCCCCAGGGCCTTCGCGCTCGCACGTACCGGAGATCCCCGACGCCGCGGCCTTCACCGTCTACACCAGCGGCTCGACCGGTCGGCCCAAGGGCGTCCTCATCCGACACGAGCAGATCGGCCGGCTCATCGCCTGGTGCGCCGACACCTGGCAACTGGGCCCGTGGGCGCGGGTGGCACAGACACTCTCCCTCGGCTTCGACTTCGGGCTTCAGGAACTCTTCACCTTCCTGCCGTTCGGCGGCTGCGTCGTGGTGCCCGGTCAGGAGGACCGGCTCAGCGCCCGGGCCTATGCCCGCTTCCTGCGCCGCGAACGTGTCTCGGTGTTGTTCACCACCCCGTCGTTCGCCGATGAACTCATTGCCGCGGGCGAGCCGTTGCCCGATCTGCGACTCGTCCTCCTGGGTGGTGAAGTGCTCAAGGGGGTGACCGCGGAAGGCATGCGCGTTCTGGCGGCCCCCGACTGCCGGCTGTTCAACGGGTACGGGCCCACCGAAGCCACGGTGAACTGCCTGATGTACGAAATACCCCGCCCGCCCGAAGGAGCGGAGCCGCCGCGGTTGGTTCCCGTCGGCAGCGCCACCGCGGCCGCCCGGATCGACCTGGTCGATGAACAGGGTCGTCCGGTACCGGTCGGCGCTTTGGGCGAGATCCGCATCGGTGGCCCCGGTGTCGCCGACGGCTACCTGCGGCGACCGGAATTGACCGCGGAACGCTTCGTCAGGTGCCAGGACACGGACGAGGTCCTCTATCGCACCGGGGACCTCGCGTACGCACGACACGACGGTGTCTTCGTGGTCGTCGGACGCGCGGACCGCCAGGTGAAGATCCGCGGGCACCGGGCCGAACTCGGTGAGATAGAGCGAACGCTGCGGAGCGCACCGGGTGTCGTGTCCGCGGAAGTACGCGTCATCGGCACCCCGGCTCGGCTGGTCGCCTACCTGGTCGGCACCGGCATCGACCTCGGGGCCGTCCGGGATCACGTCGCCGCACGGCTGCCCCCCGCCATGCTCCCCGAGCAGGGGGTCCTCCTGGAGCGGCTGCCCACCACCGCCAACGGCAAGCTCGACGAGGCCGCCCTCGAGCGGCTGGCCGAGGAGCGCCATGCGCAACGCCTCCCGGATGCCGCTTCCCCGGCCGAGATCGAGGCCGCCGTGTGTGCCGCCTGGGCGGCCGCCCTGGCCGCCCCCGACGTGGCGCCGGACGTCAACGTCTTCGACCTGGGCGCCCACTCCCTGGTGGTGACCCGGGTGCACGGCCGTATCTCCGCCGCGCTCGGCGTGGACTTCCCCGTCCACGAGGTCTTCGAGTACCCGCGCCCCCGCGACCTGGCCCGGCGGTTGGCCGCCTTGCGGCGCGTCGACCGCGATGGCCCGCCGACACCCTGGCAGCTGCGACAGTGAAGGACGATCAGTGACTCGGATTCCCGCTCACGAGCACCCCGACTCCATCGCGATCACCGGCATGGCGGCTCGGCTGCCCGGTGCCCACAACGTCACCGAGTACTGGCGCAATCTGCGCGAGGGCGTGGAGAGCATCGTGCGGCACAGCCGCGAGGAGATGCTCGCCAACGGAGCCCGCCGAGACCTGGTGGACGACCCCTATTACGTCAACGCCTCCGCACCGCTGGAGGACGCCGACCGCTTCGACGCGGCGTTCTTCGGCTACGCCGCGCGAGAAGCGTCGATCATGGAACCGCAGCACCGGGTGTTCCTCGAATGCGCCTACCACGCGTTGGAGGACGCCGCCTACGACAGCAGGCGCGACGACGCCCTCGTCGGCGTATTCGGCGGCTCCACCATGAACACGTACATCCTGCACAACGTGATGCCGCACGCCGAGGACGTGGTCGGCCTGGTCGGTGACCTGCAGACGATGGTCGGCAACGACAAGGACTACCTGACCACCCGCGTCTCCCACAAACTCGACCTGCGCGGACCCAGTCTCGCCGTGCAGACCGCCTGCTCCACCTCGCTCGTGGCCGTGCACATGGCCTGTCGAGCCCTCGTCGACGATGAGTGTGACATCGCTCTGGCGGGCGGTGCGTCGGTGCGCATGCCGCACGCCGCGGGGTATCTCGCCAACCCCGGCGGCACCTCCTCCCCGGACGGCCACTGTCGTGCCTTCGACGCCGACGCCGGCGGCAGCGTAGTGGGCAGCGGCGTGGGAGTGGTGGTGCTCAAGCGGCTTGCCGACGCCTTGCGGGACGGTGATCAGATCCACGCCGTCATTCGCGGCTCGGCCATCAACAACGACGGTCAGGCGAAGGCGAGTTTCACCGCGCCCAGCGTGGACGGGCAAAGCCGCGCCGTGGCGCGTGCGCTGCGCCGAGCGGGAGTCGACGCGCGGGACATCCAGATGGTTGAGGCACACGGCACCGGCACCCCGCTGGGCGACCCGATCGAAGTGGCGGCGCTCACCCGCGCGTTCCGCGACTGGACCGAGGACACCTCGTACTGCTGGTTGGGATCGGCCAAGCCGAACATCGGCCACCTCGACGCCGCCGCGGGCATCGCCGGTCTCATCAAGACCGTCCTCTCCCTGAAGAACCGCAAGGTTCCTCCCGTGGTCAACTTCCGCCGCCCCAACCCCAAACTGGCCCTGGACTCCTCGCCGTTCCGGGTGGCGACCGAACTGACCCGCCTGGAGGGGGACGAACCGCTGCTGGCATCGGTGAACTCCCTCGCCATGGGCGGCACCAACGCCCACGTCGTATTGGAGGAGGCTCCGCCGGTGCGCTCCGGCGGGGCCTCACGCCGGCGCCGTCACCCCGTCCTGCTGTCCGCGAAGTCCGGCGAGGCGCTGGAGGATCTGAGCCAGTCACTGGGGCAGTGGGCTCGGGAGAACCCGCACGCCGACGTGGCCGACGTGGCCCACACCCTGGCCACCGGCCGGCGTGAACTCCCGCTGCGCCGCGCCCTGACCGCCCACGACCTGGACGACGTGGCCTATGGACTGTCCACACGCGGCAGTCGCAGCCAACGCGAGGCGCAGGCACGCGGATCGGTGCGCACCGCCTTCCTTTTCCCCGGGCAGGGAACCCAGCTTCCGGCCATGGGGGCCCGACTGGCGCAAGGTGACCCGGTGTTCGCCGCCCACCTGGACCGCGTGATCGGTCTGTTCCAGGAGCGCGCCGGGGTCGACCTGCTGCCGGTACTGCGCCCGGACGCGTCCACCCTGGAGGAGGCGCGAACCACCCTCACCGCCACCGAGTACACCCAACCCGCGCTGTTCGCGGTGGAGTGGGCCCTTGGCCGCACCCTCATGGACTACGGCGTCCGGCCCTACGCCATGCTCGGGCACAGCGTCGGCGAACTCGTGGCCGCCACGCTCGGCGGAGTACTGGACCTCGCGCCGGCCGTCGAACTGGTGGCCCGGCGCGGCCGGTTGATGAGCGAGACTCCCGAGGGCGCCATGCTGTACGTGAACCTCGCGGAGGAAGAGGCCGCCAAGCTGCTGGACGACGTGCCCGGCGATCTCACCCTGGCCGCGGTCAACGCCGATCAGCTCGTGGTGGTGTCCGGTGCGCCACAGGAGGTCGAGGAACTGGCCGCCCGCCTGCGCGCCGACGGCGTCTCCTGCGGGCGGCTCGAGGTCACCCGAGCGTTCCACTCGCCCCTGATGGACACGGCCGCGGACACGTTCCGGCAGGCCGCCGACTCCCACGAGCTGCACGCGCCGCAGGGACTCGTCGTCTCCAACGTCACAGGCGGGTACCTCACCGCGCAGGAGGCCACCGACGGCGACTACTGGGGACGACAGCTGCGCCACACCGTACGGTTCAACGACGGCCTGAACACCCTTGTCCGCGATGGGGTCTCCGTGTTCATCGAGCTGGGACCCGGCCACACGCTGACCCGCCTGGCCGCCGGTCTGGGAACGCAGGCGGCCTCCCTGACAACGCTCGCGGGAGAGGGCGGCGAAGAGCCACAGGACCTGCTCGACCTGCTCACCGGGTTCTGGCTGGAGGGCGGGGACGTCGACTGGAGCGAGTTCTACGCCCAAGAGGAACGCCTTCGATTGTCGCTTCCGCTCTATCCGTTCGCCCGGACCCGGCACTGGCTCGACCCGCTGCCCGTGAAGACCGTACGCACCGAGCAGGCCGAGGCCGCCCCCCGGGCGCAGGCCACACCGGAAAAGCCCGCGCCCCGCAAGGAGATCGGCACCACGCCCGCGCAGCGCTACGTCGCCGCGCTGTGGACGGAACTGCTCGGCACGGACGAATTCGGGCTGAACGACAGCTTCTTCGAGATCGGTGGGCACTCCCTCATGGCCATGCAGATGGTCACGCGCATGCGCAAGGAAGGTGCCGAAGGCCTGGAGATGACCACCCTGTTCGAACTGCCCACGGTCGTGGGTCTGGCCGAGCAGTTGGAACGGCTCGGAGTACCCGTGCCGGACAGCGGTGCGGCGCGGACCTCCGAGGACGACGAGGAGACGGCGGCCCTGCTCGCCGAGGTCGCCGCCCTGTCCGACGACGAGGTCCAAGCCCGGCTGGCCGAGCTGGAAGGAGACACCGGCGCATGACGACGGACACCCCACGATCCTCCCTCGACGCACTCGGTCCCGAGCGCCGCCGTCTGGCCGAACGGCTCCTGCGCGAGCGCACCCGCGCCAACGGGACGGCGACACCCGAGACGACCACACCGCACACGGTTGCCACCCCCGACCGCGCGGTGCCGGTCGCCGGCCCGGCGCCCGAGGCCGGCGCCCCCGCGGCGGGCATTCCGTCGAACGGCGCGGAGTCCACGCCCAGGGTCAGCTTGTTCTTCTTCTCCGCCGACACCGACGACCACGCCTGGGACAAACACGCCCTCGTGCTGGAGTGCGCCGAACTCGCCGACTCCCTTGGCCTGGACGCGATCTGGGTGCCCGAGCGGCACTTCGACCCCTTCGGCGCCCCCTACCCCAGCCCCGGCCTCCTGCTGGCCGCCATCGCGGCGCGCACCAGCCGAATCGCCCTGCGTTCCGGCAGCGTCGTGCTGCCCCTGCGCGACCCGCTGCTGGTGGCGGAGGAATGGGGCGTTCTGGACTCGCTCAGCCGGGGGCGGATGGGCATCTCCCTCGCCTCCGGCTGGCACGCGGACGACTTCGTCCTCAACCCCGAGGGCTACGAACGCCGCAAGGACGTACTGGAAGAGAGGCTCGCAGACCTGCACACCTTGTGGAACGGCGCAAGCATCACCCGCAAAGGACCGGGCGGACGTCCTGTCGAGGTACGGACCTACCCGCGCCCGGAACGCACCCCTGAGGTGTGGCTGACCAGTTCCCGCAATCCCGACACCTGGCGCACGGCGGGCCGGCTCAACCTGCATGTCCTGACCGCGCTGCTGGAGCAGACGATCGACGAGATCACCGAGAGGGTCGGTCTCTACCACCAGGCGCTCACCGAGGCAGGGCACCCCACCGACGGCCGCCAGGTCACCTGCATGCTCCACACCCACCTGGCATCCGACCCGGCCAGCGTCGAACAGCGCGTCCGCGGCCCGCTGATCCGGTATCTCTCCGCCCACATGGACCTGTTCAGCAAGTACGCCGCGGGCGGGGGTGCCGGCATCGACCCGGACGAGGTGACCGAAGCGGACCGCCAAGCGCTCCTGGAGCACGGGCTGCGCCGCTACATGGGGACCTCGGGGCTGTTCGGCAGTGCGGAGAGCTGCCTGCCGAAGGTCGAGCGGCTCGGCGCCGCCGGCATCACCGAACTCGGCTGCCTCGTGGACTTCGGGCTGCCGCGCGAACAAGTCCTGGAGAGCGTCGAGGAGCTGGGCCGGCTGCGTGTCGCGCTGCGCGAAACGGCGGGTGCGCCCAAGTGACCGAAAGCTGGTTTGCCCTGTACCCGCCCGTGGGCGGCGGCCGCGGTGCGTACTCCCGGATGGTGGCGGAACTGCGCGAGCACGGGCACTGTCATCTGCCCGCCCTGGCGGGACGCGACAGCCGCTTCGCGGAGACCGCCGCGGCGCGCTTCACGGATCTGGCCGACGACCTGTGGAACCAATTGGAGGCGGAGCTCGGCCTGGGTCGTTCCCCCGACCGACTGGTGCTGTTCGGATTCAGCATGGGCGCCCTGATCGCCACGGAGATGGCGGCGCGGCTGCAGCAACGCGGCACCGGCGCGGGCGGGTTGGTCGTCGCCGGCTGCCCACCGCCTCACCTGCTGGCCGGACGTGCCGTGCACACGCTGCCGGACGAGGAACTGACAGCGGCGCTGGCCGCGCAGGGCACGGTGCCCAGCATGGTCCTGGACGACCCTGAGCTGCTCTCCGTGATGGTGCCGGTGTGGCGGGCGGACTGCGCCGCCGTGGCGAGCCACCCACGTCGTCCGGTGGTCCTGGACTGCCCGGTACACGCCCTGGGGGGTACCGAGGACCCCTTGGCCCGCGAGGCCGATGTGACGGTGTGGCCGCGCCTGGGCGGGGCCGGTTCCTCGGTACGCCTGCTCCCCGGCGACCACGCGGCCGTCCTTGACCGACAGGACCTCATGGCGGCAGCCGTGCTCGCGGCGGCCGACCGGCCCTCGGAGGTGGGGGCCCGATGGTGACCACGCGAGCCTCCCACACCACGGTCATGGACGGACTGTGGCAGGAGCGGGACCTGCCGTTCGGGAGCAACAGTGTCCAACATGGCACGGCCGTCTTCGAAGGCATCCGCATGTACACGACGCCGGCAGGCCCGGTGTTGTTCCGGCTCGACGCGCATCTGGAGCGGCTGCTGGACTCGGCGGCCCTGCTGGGCATCCCGCATGCCTACGACCTGGCCGCCCTGCGCCGGCACGTGCGGGACGCGGCCGCCGGAAGCGGACTGGACAACGCCTACGTGCGGCCCGTGCTTTACACCCGAGAGCCGCGCCTCGGCGTGAATCTCCGGGACTTCCACTTCACTCTCGGCACGGAGATCTGGGCCCTTCCCCCCGACGACACCCCGTCCCGACCCGTACGGGTCACGGTGTCGCCCTGGCGCCGTCCGTCACAGCTCACCTTTCCGGTGCGCGCCAAGGCGACCGGCACGTATGTGGTGTCCGCGCTGGCCCGCACACGCGCCGCCGCGGACGGATTCGACGACGCCATCCAGTTGGACCCGAACTCCGGCAGGGTCGCGGAGTCCACGATCGCCAACGTCTTCCTGGTTCGCGACGGCCGCCTGGTGACGCCCTGGCTCGAGGACAGCGTCCTGGCGGGCATCACCCGCGACACCGTCCTGACCCTCGCCGGAGACCTGGGCATCGAGACCGCCGAGGCACCCGTGCAGCCCGGTGAACTGCTCGCCGCCGACGAGGTGTTCCTGACCGGGACGGCGAGCGGCCTGGTGTCCGTGGCGGGTCTCGACACCCACACGTACGCGGCCGGCCGTCCCGTGACGGACGCGCTGAGCCGCGCCTATCGGGAGGCCGTCCTGGGCGACGGACCGCACCGTCCCTCCTGGCTCACCCCCGTCTCTCGCCCCACCCCATCCACTTCGCGCCTCCGAGGAGTATCGTGATCGACCTTTTCCACTGCTTCGGTGCCAAGCCCGCCCACCGTGTCGACACCTCTTTGGCCGCCGAGATGCTGCGCGCCAGCGGCTGCCGACATCTCGCCGTGAACACCCACACCATCGACCAGGTCACCGCGGGCGACGATCTGCCCGTGGGCTACGACACGGCGACGCTGGGTTCCGTGATGGCGCTCGTCGGTGAGGAACTGGCCTTGAGCCCCGTCCTCAACATCAACCACCCCACCAGCGCGGCGGAGGCGGTCAAGCGGACCCGTCAGGCCGCCCAGTTGACCGGTATCCGGGTCATCAAGCTGGAAGTCCTCGACCCCGGCTTCAAGCTCAGTGTGAACGCCGAAGTGGTGGAAGCGGCCCGGGAACTGACCGCCGACGGGTTCGAGGTGTGGCCGCTGATCACACCCGACGCCCGAACCTTCGCGCAGTGCGTGGAACTGGGGAGCACGATGGTGCGGGTGATGGGATCGCCCATCGGGGCTCGACGGGGCATCGAGCCCCAGCACCTCGAACCGATGGGGGAGATGCTCGTCGACAGTCCGGTCCCGGTCATGCTCGACGGTGGTATCGGCTCCACCGCCGATGTCGAGCAGGCCTTCGCGCTCGGCTTCCAGTCGGTCCTGGTCAACTCGTGCCTCTTCGCCGACGGTACGGACCCGGTCACGGCCTTGGCCGGCTTCCGCGCGACAGTCGACCGGGTCGCGTCCGGCACGCCCGCCGCCCACTGACCTAGGCGCACCGCCCTGCGCAACCGCGGTGCGCAAAGCCCTCGCAAGGCATCTCAGGGGCGGCCCGCACCGCGTGCTCGGCGCCCTCGCCAAGGCGCCCGCGTCTGCGTACAGCCTGTTGGAGGACAGCAATGCAATCGACCGGACGGTGGCTGCTCAGGCCGCCCTCGCCGGAGGCCCGGGCCCGCCTCTTCTGCCTTCCCTATTCGGGCACGGGTGCCTCCTCGTACCGCCGATGGCCGACCCGGATCGGGCCGCTGGAGGTATGCCCTGTACAGCTGCCCGGCCGGGAGAATCGGATCCGGCACACCCCGTTTCGCACCGTGCCGGAGTTCGCCGCGGAGACCGCCGAGGCCCTGACTCCTCATCTCGACCGGCCCTATGTGCTGTTCGGACACTGCATGGGCGCCCTGTTGGCCCACGCGCTGGCCACCCGCATCGAGGACCTGGGACTGCCCCGGGCGACCCTGCTCGTGGTGTCGTCCGCCGCCGCGCCGCACCTGCACGCACAGCGGCGATACCGTGCTCCGGAGCCGGGAGTGAGCGGCATCTACCACCCGTCCATGACGGACGAGGAGTTCGCCGACGAACTGAACCACGTGTCGCAGGCGTTGGGCGGAGGAGAGATTCTGCCCGAGCTTCTCCCGCTGGCCCTGCGTGTCCTGAGGGCGGACGTGGAACTGTGCTACGGCTACCGGATCCCGGCGCCGCGTCCGGTGCACAGCCCGCTGACGGCCATCGGCTGGACCGCGGACCCGGAAGTGTCACCCGAGACCATGCATCAGTGGAACGCGTACGGGAACACGCGCCACCGGGTCCTGGAGGGCGGCAAGCTCAGCTATCTCGCCGCGCCCACGGCACTGACCCGTGTGCTGGAGGACGAGTTCGCCGACGCGCTGTCCGGCGCGACCACCACCACCGGAGGCGCACCATGAAGGCGCACGTGCCCAGCACGCTGAGCGAACTGTTCGAACGGACCGCGCTGCGGCACCCGACGGCCGTCGCCGTCAGCGACGGCGACGCCCGATTGACGTACCGCGAACTCGAAGAAGCCACCAGGGCATCGGCACGCGAGCTCATCGCGCGCGGGGTGTCCCCCGGGGACACCGTCGCGGTCCACATGCCGCGGGGAGTACCGGTGGTTGTCGCCGTGCTGGCCATCCTGCGGGCCGGCGCCGCCTACCTTCCCATCGACGAGGTGTATCCCGCACAGCGCCGTGACCAGATGCTTCGCGACGGCGCGGTGACCCACGTGCTCGTCGCCCCCGGCTGGGTGGAACGCATGGCGCAGACAGGTCTGTCCGTGCTGGAGTGGCCATCCACACCGAGTGGCCCGGCCGCCGACGGGTCCTGCGGTGATGTCGACGGCCGGGCCGCCGTACCGCCGGCGTCGCTCGCGCCTTCGCAGCCCGCCGGCGCGGCCTGCGTGCTCTTCACATCCGGCTCCACCGGAACACCCCGCGCGGTGGTGCTGGAACATCGACAGATGGTCGACTTCGCGCTCGCGGACACGTTGCCGCTCCTGCGCCCGGGGGACCGCACAGCGCAGTCGTCGAGCATCTCCTTCGACACCTTCACCTTCGAGGTGTGGCGTTCCTTCGCCGGAGGAGCGGAGGTCGTCGTGGTGCCGGGCATCCCGGAGCTGATGGAGACCGACCTCGGCAAGGAGCTTCGCCGACGCCGCATCACCGCCATGTTGGCCCCCGCCATCGCCCTCAACCACCTTGCCCGACACGACCGCGAGGCTCTGTCTGGACTGCGGTTGCTGTGTTCCGGCGGCGACGTCCTGCTCCCCGCGACCTGCCGTGCGCTGCGCGAGGGCGGCTTCACCGGGGAGCTGTTCAATTTGTACGGCCCCACCGAGGCCACCGTCGCGTGCAGCGGCTTCCCCGTGATCGACATCGCGCTTCTGGGAGAGCAGGTGCCGATCGGCCACTCCTTCGGCCGCGCCCGGCTCCACGTACTGGACGAGCGGCTGCGGCCGGTGCCGGCGGGCGTGCCGGGTGACCTGTACGTGGGTGGGCCAGGCGTCGGGCGTGGCTATCTCGGGCGCCCGGGGCTCACCGCACGGAGATTCGTGGCCGACCCGTTCGCCGGCGACGGCACGCGGATGTACGCCACGGGAGATCGGGTGCGCTCCGGTGAGGACGGCGCGCTGGAGTACCTGGGGCGTACGGACAGCCAGGTGAAGATTCGAGGTCACCGGGTGGAACCACAGGAGGTCGAACGGGCCCTGTGCCGCTACGAGGCGGTGTCGGAGGCGGCCGTCCTCAGCGACGGCGAACCGGGGGAGAAGCGGCTGGTGGCCTTCGTGGTCGTCGGCCGGGAGAACTTCCTGCTGCGGGAGCTGCGCGGCCACCTCAGGGCCACGGTGCCGGCTCATCTCGTACCGGCGGAGATCATCGTCTTGGACGCGATGCCTACGGACGCCCACGGCAAGAGGGACCGGCACCGCCTGGCGGACATGCTCGGGGATCATGCCTCCCGGCGCAACCGGTACGTGGCCCCGCGCACCGACACCGAACGTTTTCTCGCCACGATCTGGGAGGACCTGCTCAACGTCGAGTCGGTCGGCGTCCTGGACGACTTCTTCACGCTCGGCGGACATTCCCTCCTGGCGGTTCGGGTGCGTCTGTTGCTGCGGCGGCAACTGGACGTACCGGTCACCCCGGAAGCGCTCTTCGAGCACAGCGTGCTGGAGGAACAGGCCCGCCTGATCGACGGGCTGCGGAAGGAGGCGCTCACACCATGACGGCCATGGTGATCGACCTCGCCGACCTCGACCTGTTCACCGACGGGGACCCACACGAGGCATGGCGAGTCCTGCGCCGTGATCGCCCCGTCCACTGGAATGCCACCGGCGGCGACACCGCCAGTGGCGTGGGGCCGTCCGGGTTTTGGGCACTGACGCGTTATCAGGACGTCCACGACGCCTACGTCGACGCGGGCCTGTTCTCGTCCCGGTGGGGGACGGTGATGGGCGGGTCGCACAGGAGGGACGCGGACTCCGCGTCCGGCCGTATGCTGATCGCCTCGGACGACCCGCAGCACCGGCTGATGCGCCAGCAGGTGCACAGGGCCTTTCTGCCCGCTCTCATGGACCGGGCCCGTCGCGTTGTACGCGACTATGTCAACGCCGCGCTCGACAGGGTGCTGAAGGACGGCGGCGGTGATTTCGCCACCGACGTCGCACCCGAACTGCCGGCCGGGCTTTTGGCGGCGATGTTCGGCCTGGAGCGGAGGGACGCCCTGCACCTCCTCGCACTGACCCGCTCCATGATCGGATTCCAGGATCCTCGGTATCACAGCGACTCGACACCGCCGGCGGTGCTGGTCTCCTCCCAAGTCGAGATCTTCGACGTGATGATGGACCTGATGGAGACGAGGCGACGCGCCCCCTCGGACGACCTGGTGAGCATTCTGCTGGGAGCCTCGATCAACGGCCGTCGCTTCACCGAGGACGAGGTCCTGTACAACTGCCTGAACGTGGCGGTGGGTGGCAACGAGACGACCCCCTTCACCGCGTCCGCCGCCGTCCAGGCCTTCATGGACTTTCCCGACCAGGCGCAACGGCTGCTCGACGATGGCGGACTCCTGCCGACCGCAGTGGAGGAGATCTTCCGCTGGACGTCGACGAACGCCTACGTGCAGCGCGTCGCCACACGTGACGTCGAGTTGCACGGTCAACTGATCCGCGCGGGTGATCCGGTGACGCTGTGGAACGCGTCCGCCAACCGCGACGAGGAGAAGTTCCCAAACCCTGACCGATTCGACGTACGCCGCACACCCAACCGGCACATCGCCTTCGGGGTCGGTGTGCATCGGTGCATCGGGATGGGTGCCGCGCAGATGGAAATTGCGTTGCTCCTGAAGGAGATCGTGCGGCGGGGCATCACGTTCGAACCCGCCGGCCCGCCGGCCCGCCTCCGCTCCAACTTCATGCTCGGTCTCACCTGTCTCCCGGTCCACGCCACGGTGGCGCAGGACGCGTCGTGACCACGCCTCGGCGTCACGCGGACCACCTGCCGGCCTCCGGAGTGCCGGACGCCCGAGTGTTCAGAGAGGCGATGTCACGGCTCGCGGCGGCGGTGACGATCGTGACCGCCCAGGACGAGGCAGGAGGCTACTGGGGTTTCACCGCTACTTCGGTGACTTCGGCGTCCTCGTGCCGGTCCGTCACTGCCCACTCCAGGTTCCCGGAAGGGAAGAACCACGGCGCGCCGTCCCCGGCGAACTCAGAGTGTGCGCGCATACCCGCGAGGTTGAGCGCGAAGTACGGCTCCGGCTCCTTGTTAGCGCTGTTGAGTCAGGCGAACGAGTTCGCGGTGGTGCCCGCTCCGGGGTGATCCGCTTCGAGCACGCGGAATCCTCAGCAGAGTCCTGAAGGGCGGACCACTGGCCGAGATCAGAGGTAGATCGGCCACACCACAACAGCCACTCCAGCCCCTTTCGTCACGCTGTGCTCTGCAGGGCATCCATGCGATCGAATACTTCAGGGCGGATTTTCCCTGTTTGCGGGTCACTCCAAGTGGTTTTCTCCCGCACAGGGGATGTCGATGCCTTGACGAGAAATGGGTGGGTGCCGGTTTGTCGATGCAGTCGGCTCTTCCCGCCGAGTGGATCGGGTGGCTAGCATCCAACTGATCAGTGGGGCGGGCGCGAGTTGCTCGACGCAGACGGTGGAACCGCAATCCACTGGATTCTCAAGGTGAGAATCACTGCGGGGGATCTGGGGGAGCGGAGAGAAACGTCATCGTGCCACCAAAGGTGAATTTAGGAGTTTTCTCTCTCAGCTGGCCCATTTTCCTACAGCTGACCTTTACTTACTGCATGGGGCTTGTGGACACCTGGGCCCTGGGGCGTATATCGGACGCCGCCGCGGCTTCCGTCGGATCCGTCAACACAGTCACCACCTTTGTGTTGATGATGTTCTCCTTTCTGGGGCAGGGCGGCAGCCTCGTGTATGCCAGAATGCTTGGACAGGGGAAACACCGAAAAGTCCAGGAATGCTATTCAGTAGCCTTGCTCCTGCACATTCTGCTGGGTGTGGTCGCGAGCGCCGTCCTGCTCATATGGGCCAGGGAGATGGCGCAGCTGCTGGGCCTGCGAGGGCCGCTACTGAGTTATGGCACCACCTTCCTGCAAGTCGTGGGGGGAAGCTGTGCCCTGCACTCCCTGGTGGCCATGTTCGGTGGTGTCATGGCGGCGAACGGATTCACCCGAGCGGGCATGTTCGCCGCAGTGCTCACGAACATCGTCAACATCGTGCTGATCTACCTCCTGGTCCTGCTTCCGGCAGGGCCCCGCTGGGGCGTGCGCGGAATCGCGTTGTCCACAGCCCTTGCCACCGCGGCCGGACTTCTGTTCAGCGCGTGGCTGGTCTTCTTCAGAATTCGGATCCGGTTTCGGCGTCCGCCGAGTGCGGAGCGGCTGCGGGAGCACGGCGCGTTGCTCATGGCGTTCGCCCTGCCCACCATGCTGGAGCCGGCGTTCTGGCAAGCCGCCCAAATCACCACCACGCGCATCATCGCCGCCGTGGGCCCCGATGAGCTTGCCGCACGCATGTACACGCTGAGTATCACCAACATGATCGGTATGTTCGGCTCGGCGCTTTCGCAGGGACTGCAGATCGCGGTCGGCCATCTTGCCGGTGCCGGCGAACTGGACCGGATCAGACGCATCACCAGAACGACACGGCTGGTGGGGGTGGGTGTGGCCCTCACCCTGGCGCTTCTGGCCGGCCTGTCGGGCGGGTGGATCATGGATCAGTTCACCGATTCCCCGGAGGTGGCGGAGTCCGGACGCCTACTCCTGTGGTGCGGCTTGCTCTATCTTCCGGGTTCCTCTCTGATCATGACCACGGCCAGCACGTTGCGCGCCGTCGGCCATGTCACCTATCCGGCCGCCGTCGGAATCCTCGTCCTTTGGGGAGTCTTCATTCCCCTGGCGTACGCCCTCTCGCTGCCGCTCGGCCTCGCCATCATCGGTGTCATGATCGCCATGGCGATCGACGAGAATCTCCGAGCCCTCCTGCTCAGCATCCGTTGGCGACACATCTCTGCCCCCCAAAGGGCCCATCGCATCGTGGGGAAGCCGAAGAGCGCTCCCGTTGCCGGAAGCTGAAAACCCGCTGCCGTCAGCTCCTATATTTCCATGGAGAATCGTGTGAAAGTCAGCCTCGTCATCCCCACTTACAACTCGAAGGACCTTGTCGCTCCCTGTCTGGTGTCCCTGAATCATCAGCGACTCGATGAGGCCGACGAGTTCGAGGTCGTCCTGGTCGACGACGGTTCGACGGACGGCACCGGCGAGGTCGTCGACTCGCTGCCGCTCACCTACCGGATCCGGCGCGTTTATGTGCCGCGTACCGAAAAGTCCTGCCGCTCCGCAGCGCGGAACGCTGGAATCCGTGCGGCGGACGGCGAATTGATTGTCTTCGTCGACGGCGACCAGATCATCGACCCGCTCTTCGTTCAAGAGCACATCCGGTGTCACCGTGGTCGCCCCGCGATCGTGGCCATCGGCTTCCGGGACTACCAGGCGCCCGGAGCCGTCGATCTCGCCCTCCTCGAACGCTCTTTCACTCCTGAGGCTTTTCCCCCGGTCGCCGATCAGGACGAGCGTGCCCAGGTCACCGCCACCCTGTCGCAGAACATGGGCAACCTTGCCACCGGCTGGCACTTCTTCTACGGCTGCAACGTCTCCGTACGCAAGGAACACCTGCTGGCCGTCGGCGGGTTCGACGAGAACATACAAAAGTGGAGCTTCGAAGACGTTGAACTCGGCTATCGTCTGCACCGACGCGGCCTGGCCTTCGTTCACAACCTGTATTCCCGCGTATATCACCAGTTTCATCCCGAATCGGACCAGGAGCGCTACGCGGACTGGCGGGAAAACTTCGAGTACTTCACTTCGAAGCACCCGGAACTCGAAGTCAGGCTGCAATGGGTGCTCGACTCCTACTTCGATCCTGGTCGCACGAGCCGTCCCAGCTGGTTCGACGCCTATCTCCGCTTCGAGTTCGCGTGCCGAGCGGTCGCCGAGAGACTGCCGATCGGGCACTCGTACGAGGTCTTGGTCGTCGACGCGGACAATCTGGACAGCGCCGAACGAGAGATCGCCAGGGTCGGGGCGGCGCACGACCTGATCGTCGTCGACATCACGGACGACCGGGAACTGCCGACGGCCGTACAGGCGATGCGGACAGGACGGGAACTGCTCTACTTCAAGGAGCCCAGCCCGGAGCTGCTCCAGCAGGCAGCGAAGTCCTTCGGCTGCGCTGCGCTCCTCAAGTATGCGGCCGAGGTGTGAAGACGCCGATGACCACCTTCCTGAACGACTCCTTCACCGGCGACAGCACAAGCATCCACCGGTTGGTCGGGGAAGTGCGGCGGCACGAGGTCCCGGTGTACCGGTGCTCCCGGAGCCTCGCCAACCGAGCCCTGTCCGATTCCCTGGCCGAGGACGTCGGGCGGCTCGATCCGTCCGGCCCCGACTCCGTCTTCGCCGTGGATCCCCGTCGTGCGGCCGGCGATCCGGTGCCCTTTCTGCCCAAGTCGCGGCTGTGGACGCGGGACGAACAACGCATCGCCGTCGAACATTTCGCCCGCGTGGTGGCCGACGGCGAACTGACGAGCGGATCCGCGATAGGCGAGTTCGAGGACGCCCTGGCGGAGTTCCTCGCAGTGCCGCATGCGGTGGCGACCAGCAGCGGCACGGATGCCCTGATCATCGCCCTGCGAGCGGTCGGCGTCAGCCACGGCGACGAGGTCATCATGCCCGCGAACAGCTTCGCGGCCACCGAGAACGCCGTATGGGCCTGTGGCGCCACCCCGGTCCTCGTCGACATCGACCCCGTGCGCCACACTCTGGACCCGGCTCTCGTCGAGACCGCCATCACTCCCAGAACCAGGGCCATCCTCCCCGTCCATCTCTACGGCCGCTTCGCCGACGTCCCGGGCCTTGCGGAGATCGCCCGTCGCCACGGCCTGGGTCTTGTGGAGGACGCGTGCCAGGCCATCGGCGTCACCGGAGTCGGACAACACTCGGACGCAGCTGCGCTCAGCTTCAATCCGTACAAAAACTTCGGACTGACCGGCAAGGCCGGCGCCGTGGTGACCCGTGACGCTGAAGTCGGCGTATCGGCACGGAGGTTCGCCTACCACGGCTTCGACCCGGAGCGGAAGAATGTCAAGGAGGATGCCTTCGGTCTGAACGCCAAGATCGACAACTCGACCGCCGCAGTCGCCCTCGGGCTTCTTCCACGCCTGACCCTGAACAGCTACCGCAGGGCCTTCCTGGCCAAGCGCTATCTCGACGCCTTGGAGGAGCTCGCGGCAGATGGCACGGCTGTCCTGCCCGCCTTCACACCCGACCACGCGTGGCATCTGTTTGGCGTGCAGGTAGCCGCCGGACGGGAGGCGAGGGACGCAATCCAAGCACGTATGCGGACGGCTGACGCAGTGGAGACGGACATCTACTACCCCGTACTCACCCACCGTCAGCAGACACCGTTGCACCGCAAGCATTTCGCACACGTCGCCCTGCCCTTGACGGAGCAGGTCCACGCGAGGGTTCTCCACCTGCCACTGCACAACAATCTGTCCCTCTCCGAACAGGACCGAGTGATCGAAGCCCTGCATGCCGCATTCCGTGCCACCGCTCACTGACATAGGCCCGCTGCCGACAGCGTCAACCGTCCGGACCGTGGTGTTCTCCGACTTCGACGAGACGTACCTGGCGCACAGCGGCACACCTGAACAGGTGCGTTCTCGGCAAGCGCTGGAGAACTACCTCGAGGACGCCGGCGAGCGGCACGGGCTGCTGTTCGGCTGGGTGACCGGCAGCTCGTTGTCGTCCGTGCTGGGCAAGGCCCGTCGGCACGGCCTCCGTTTCCTGCCGCACTTCATAGCCTGCTCGCTCGGCACCGAGTTGCACGTCATCAGCGAGGCGGGGATACAGCCGGAGCCGGGCTGGCAACGGCGGATGCTCACCACCGGCGAGCACTTGGAAGGCCTTGCGGAGGAGGCCTTCCGGGAACTGCGCACGCGGGGAGTGCCGCTCGTTCCACAGTCCTGTCGCGCTCCCGGCAGCCGCGTGATCAGTTACTACTACTTCGCGCAGGATCCCGAGCGGGACGCTCGTCAACTCGCTCTGATCAGGCGCACCGCGGACAGGCTCTCGCTCGGTGTGAACCTGAGCCGCTGCAATCCGGCCGCCGGGGATCCGGACGACTGCTATGACGTCGACTTCCTTCCCCGGGACTGCGGCAAGCGTCACATTGTCGAGTACATATGCCGCCTGTACGCGGTGAGTGAGGCGGACGCTTTCGCCTTCGGGGACAGCGGCAACGACCTGGAGATGCTCACCGCCGTCGGCCGGGGACTTCTGGTCGGGAACTGTACCGAGGAGGCCCGAGCCCGGTATCCGCAGGTGTCCGCGAGATCTCACGCCGACGCAATCTTGTCCGAGCTCAGGGGGGTTCTACCGTGATGCGAGTGGGAATCATAGGCGCCGGCAACATCGGCCACATGCACGCCGAAGCGGTGGCGGCCTGTGAGAACACGTTATTGACAGGCGTATTCGACCTGGACCGGGAGAGAGCACAGTCCTTGGCCCGCGCGTCGGGAACGGTGGCGTTCGCGTCCCCCGACGAGCTGTACAAGGCGTCCGACGGTGTGGTGGTCGCCTCGCCGAACCGAACACATGCCGACTACGCGCGTGAGGCGGTCGCGTACGGCAGGAGCGTGCTGTGCGAGAAGCCCATGGCAGTCTCCCTGCTGCAAGCGGCCGACATGCGCGCCCTGGCCGCGGTCGCACCAGGCGTGTGCGCCGTGGGATTCAATTACCGCTACCTCAACGTGATCCGAGAAGCCCGCAATCGCATCGGTGAAGGGATGCTCGGACGCGTCGTCCACGTCGACGTCGCTTTCAAACGTGCCAGCGCGCTCACCCGTCAGCACTTCACCTGGCGCGACAGCGCGGCGGAAGGCCATACCAGTGGCGCACTCGGTGACCTCGGAGTGCACTTGATCGACATGCTCCATCACCTCTTCCGGAGCCCCGTCGATCTCGCGAGCTGCCAAGTCGCGCTCCGGACGAAGGTCGCCGCCAAGGGCGGTCACGCCGTGGAGGTGGACGATCATGCTTTCGTCAGCGGCCGGATCGAGGGCGGCCCGTCCTTCACGCTGACCGCTTCCAAGGCCTCACAGCCCGAAGAGACCGGGTTCACGCTGGCTGCCATGGGAAGCCGCGGCGACCTTTCCCACGACTCGCAGGACGGTCCGGTCCTTCATCTGCGGACCGGGATCGACTGGGAGCAGGTGAAGCTCCTCGGGCCCAGCCGGCTCGACGATCCACGGGGAGAAGTCACCGGCTGGGGAGACTCCTTCCTCGACCAACTCCACGACTGGGCCGGTGCCGTAACCGCATCCCAGAGATCGGGAACTCTGGCAGACTTCGAGGACGGCTACCAGGCCCAGCAGGTTCTGCAAGAACTGCTCCGGATCGGAGGACGCATGTGACCGGACGGTCCCAAGGACAACGCCCCACGCTCGAGGACGTGGCCCGGCAGTCCGGGGTGTCACGGTCCACCGTGTCGCGCCTGATCAACGGCTCGCCGCGAGTGAGCCCCGCGGTCGCCGAACGTGTTCGCACCGCGGTGGCCGAGCTCGGTTACGTGCCCAACCAGGCCGCCCGGAGCTTGGTCACCCGGCGAAACGACGCGATCGCTGTCGTGGTGACCGAGCCGCAGAATCGCCTCTTCGTCGACCCGTTCTTCGACCGGCACCTGCGCGGCATCCGTCAAGAACTCGTCCGCCAGGGCGCGCAGTTGGTGCTGCTGCTGATCGAGGAGCCGGACGACTACCCGCGCGTGGGCAACTTCCTGGGCGGCGGGCACGTCGACGGCGCACTGCTGTTCTCGTTGCGCGGGGACGACCCGCTTCCGGAGATGGTCGATCGGATGGGCCTGCCTGCCGTCTTCGGCGGGCGCCCGGTCCTCAGCCCGGAGGACCGCGGTCACCGGTACACGTACGTCGATGCCGACAATCGCGGCGGAGCCCGGGAGGCCGTCCGCCATCTGGTCGCGCAGGGACGCGAACGCATCGCAACCATCACCGGCCCGCTCAACCAGGCGGCCGCGGTCGACCGGCTCGACGGCTACCGGGACGTGCTGCCGGACAGCGCACCCGATCTGATCGTCGAGGGCGACTTCACCTTGCGGGGCGGGGTGGACGCCATGGCCGAGCTGCTGGCCCGGTGTCCCGACCTGGACGCGGTCTTCGCCGCGTCGGACCTGATGGCCTGTGGCGCGCTGCGCGTACTGAAGGAGCACGGGCGCAGGGTCCCTGAGGACGTCGCTGTCATCGGTTTCGACGACCTGCCACCACTTGTGGAGACCACCGAACCGTCACTGACGACCGTGCACCAGGACATCGAGGGCATGGGACGCCTGATGGCGCGTCTGCTGTTCGAACGGATCCCGGCCACGCCCCTGGACGATGGCGACCACTCGCTTCACCGTGTCATCACTCCCACCCGGCTGATCCTCCGGAAAACGGCCTGATCAACGGGGTCCGAGGGCCGTGCAGTGGGGTGTGAGACACCTGTCGGCGAGGAGGGTTTTGGTGGCGGCGGGGCTGTCGGCTTCTCTCGGTGTCCCCGCCGTGACCGTGTGGGGCCTGACGCCCCAGGCACCAACTAGGTACCATCGATGTATGCCATCACTGAATGTGTCCTTCACCGACGAAGAGCTCGAGGGTGTGCGCGCGGCTGCCGCGGCCGAGGGCAAGAGCCTCAAGCAGTACCTGCACGACCTCGGCGTCCGCGAGATGCAGCGCAAGCAGTTCGTCGCTGGGGCTACCGCGTGGGCCGACCGGTTGCGGCGTGAGTTCGACGACGCGTTCGCCGACGAGGTGCCGCCGTCCGAGCGCCGGGACGGGGCCGCGGCCGCCTGATGCACTTCTATGTCGACGTCTCCTGGCTGCTCGACGTCCAGGAGGCCGCCCTCGGCCGTGAGGACATGTCGGTCTCGGACTACTCCGCGCTTGTGGCGGCGATCGCCCGCCACAAGACCAAGCTGCCGACGCTCGCCGCAGCTGACCCGGACGCCGCGTGGCGGGCGGCCGCGCTGATGCACACCATCGTGCGCCTGGAGCCTCTCCCGCACCGCAACAGCCTGTTCGCCGCGTTCATCGCCGCCCAGTACATGGACCAGTCCGGTGAGGGCATCGACCCGCCCTACGGCGCCCTGTCCGACCTCGTCAGCAAGATCCGCGACACCCGCCTCGGCATCCTCGCCGTCGCCGACCAACTGCGCACCTGGAAGGTCTGACCCGCCTCAGCCGGGCAGGTAGAACCCCTAGAACCCCTGGCTGGACGGGGGAGGCCGGCCACCGCCCGCCCGTACTCGGCTGACCTCCGCCGTCTGCCCACCGTGGCGAGGCGGACGGCGGTGCGTACGTGGTGCTCGTACTGGGATGGGCGAGTGTGCTGGAATCGGCGCCGCACTCGAATTGAAAGGGTTCAATCCGAGTGCGGCACCGCCGAATCGGACAGCCTCCGTCCGTTCCCGCAGGCTGCCTGATCGTCGGCGAACAAAGGCTACGCACGCTCATTGACGCGCGTCTCGTGCGCCCCCTACGTTCACCGCTGTGAATCGATTCACCTTCTACCTCTAGGGGCCGCTGTGATCAGTAGAAGGAACATCCTCGCGGGCGCCGCAGCCACGGTGGGCGCCGTGGCTGCCGGAGCCGGACCCGGCGTGGCCGCGCCCGCGCCCACGTCTGCCGAGGGAAGGGCGGGCATGAGTGCCTTGCGAGTCACCTCTCCGAGCGTCGAATACGTTCAGCGACCACTGGGCCTGGACGCGGCCCACCCGCGCCTGAGCTGGCCGATGGCCTCGGCCGCACCGGGCCGGCGCCAGAGCGCGTATCAAGTGCGTGTCGCATCGAGCGCCGCGGGCCTGTCCCACCCGGACGTGTGGGACAGCGGCAAGGTCGTCTCGGACGATTCCGTCCTCGTCCCGTACGCCGGTCCGCCACTGAAGCCCCGTACCCGCTACTTCTGGTCGGTGCGGGTGTGGGATGCCGACGGTGGCGCCTCGGAGTGGAGCGCGCCCTCGTGGTGGGAGACCGGCCTGATGGGCGCGTCCCAGTGGTCCGCGAAGTGGATCTCCGCTCCCGCGCCCCTCACGGAGGCCCCTTCCCTGGAGGGCAGTTCGTGGATCTGGTTCCCCGAGGGCGAACCGGCGAACAGCGCTCCGGCGGCCACCCGGTGGTTCCGCCGTACCGTCGACCTGCCGGACGACATCACCGGGGCCACGCTGGCCATCAGCGCGGACAACGTCTACGCCGTCTCCGTCGACGGCGCCGAGGTGGCGCGCACGGACCTGGAGGCCGACAACGAGGGCTGGCGTCGTCCGGCCGTCATAGACGTCCTGGACCACGTGCACTCCGGCAACAACACCCTGGCGGTCTCCGCCTCCAACGCCTCCGTCGGGCCCGCCGGCTGGATCTGCGTACTGGTCCTCACCACGGCCTCCGGCGAGAAGAAGATCTTCAGTGACGCCTCGTGGAAGTCCACGGACCACGAGCCGGCCGACGGCTGGCGCGAGCCGGACTTCGACGACAGCGGATGGCCGGCGGCAAAGGTGGCCGCCGCATGGGGAGCCGGGCCGTGGGGCCGGGTCGCGCCGGTCGCGTCCGCCGCGAACCAACTGCGCCACGAGTTCCGGCTGCCGCACAAGAAGGTGAGCCGCGCCCGTCTGTATGCCACGGCTCTCGGCCTGTACGAGGCGCATCTGAACGGCCGGCGCGTGGGACGCGACCAACTCGCCCCAGGCTGGACCGACTACCGCAAGCGCGTGCAGTACCAGACCTACGATGTCACCAGCTCCGTCCGCCCGGGCGCCAATGCGCTCGCCGCCTATGTGGCCCCCGGCTGGTACGCGGGCAACGTCGGCATGTTCGGTCCGCACCAGTACGGGGAACGCCCGGCGCTTCTCGCCCAGTTGGAGGTGGAGTACGCCGACGGGACCAGTGAACGCATCACGTCGGGGCCCGACTGGCGTGCCGCCTCGGGACCGATCGTGTCCGCCGACCTGCTGTCGGGCGAGACCTACGACGCGCGGAAAGAGACAGCCGGGTGGACCTCACCGGGCTTCGACGACCGGGCGTGGCTCGCGGTGCGCGGCGCTGACAACGATGTCCCGGAGCAGATCGTCGCGCAGGTGGACGGTCCCGTGCGCATCGCGAAAGAACTCCCCGCCAGAAAGGTCACCGAGCCCAAGCCGGGCGTCTTCGTCCTCGACCTGGGCCAGAACATGGTCGGGTCGGTGCGGCTGCGCGTGTCGGGCGACGCGGGCACCACGGTGCGGTTGCGGCACGCGGAGGTCCTCAACCCCGACGGCACGATCTACACCGCGAACCTGCGGTCGGCCGCGGCGACGGACACGTACACCCTCAAGGGACAAGGTGAGGAGACCTATGAGCCTCGTTTCACCTTCCACGGATTCCGCTACGTCGAAGTGACCGGATTCCCCGGCAAGCCGTCGACGACGTCCGTGACCGGGCGGGTCATGCACACCTCCGCGCCGTTCACGTTCGAGTTCGAGACGAACGTGCCGATGCTCAACAAGCTGCACAGCAACATCACTTGGGGTCAGCGCGGCAACTTCCTCTCCGTTCCGACGGACACTCCGGCCCGTGATGAACGGCTCGGCTGGACGGGCGACATCAACGTCTTCGCGCCGACGGCCGCCTACACGATGGAGTCGGCCCGCTTCCTCACCAAGTGGCTGGTCGATCTCCGCGACGCGCAGACGTCGGACGGTGCCTTCACGGACGTGGCACCCGCCGTGGGCAACCTCGGCAACGGCGTCGCGGGCTGGGGAGACGCCGGTGTCACGGTCCCGTGGGCCCTCTATCAGGCGTACGGCGACCGACAGGTCCTCGCGGACGCCTTGCCGTCCGTGCACGCCTGGCTGAGGTATCTGGAGAAGCACAGTGACGGCCTGCTGCGGCCGGCCGACGGCTACGGCGACTGGCTGAACGTGTCCGACGAGACGCCCAAGGACGTCATCGCGACCGCCTACTTCGCGCACAGCGCCGACCTGGCAGCGCGGATGGCAACGGAGTTGGGCAAGGACGCCGCGCCCTACACCGACCTCTTCACCCGCATACGCAAGGCGTTCCAGACGGCGTACGTCGCATCCGACGGCAAGGTGAAGGGCGACACGCAGTCGGCCTACGTCCTCACGCTGTCCATGAACCTGGTGCCGGACGCCCTGCGCAAGGCGGCGGCCGACCGTCTCGTCGCCCTCATCGAGGCGAAGGACTGGCATCTGTCGACCGGCTTCCTCGGCACCCCACGGCTGCTGCCCGTCCTCACCGACACCGGTCACACCGATGTCGCCTACCGGCTGTTGCACCAGCGCACCTTCCCCAGCTGGGGGTACCCGATCGACAAGGGGTCCACCACCATGTGGGAGCGCTGGGACTCCATCCAGCCGGACGGCGGTTTCCAGACCCCGGAGATGAACTCCTTCAACCACTACGCCTACGGCTCGGTGGGTGAATGGATGTACGCCAACATCGCCGGCATCGCTCCGGGCCGAGCGGGTTACCGGCAGGTCGTCATCCGCCCCCGCCCGGGCGGCGAAGTCACCTCCGCCCGGGCCACGTTCGCCTCTCTCCACGGTCCGGTGTCGACCCGGTGGCAGCAGCGGTCCGGCGGCTTCGTGCTGACGTGCAGCGTGCCGCCCAACACCACCGCCGAGGTGTGGATCCCGGCGGATCACCCCGACCGCGTCCAGCACACGCACGGAACGTTCGTGCGCGCGGAGGACGGCTGCGCGGTGTTCGAGGTCGGCTCGGGAAGCCACCGCTTCACCGTGTGACCGTTGAGCGGTCCGCCCCAGGGGCCCGGAGGTCCCGAGACGACGCTGCCTCACCGGGCACTCGGATCGGGCCCCTCCGGGCTCACCCGCCCGCGCGCGTCCGCCGGCCGCGGTCGACGGGGCCGAGACCGGCTTCCGCGGGTGGCCCGCCGCGATCGCACCCGTGACGTAGTCCTTCGCCGCGCCCGTTCCCGGCCCGCCACACGCAGAGCGCGTCCGTCGCTCGGAGCAGACACCGGGGGCAGACGCCGCGCTGTCGGAGGCCGGCTGTCACCAGGACGGGACGTCGAGGATCTCCACGACCGCGGCGGAATAGCTGAATCCCTCGCCGGCCGCGACGAGCAGGACGAGGTCGCCCGGTCCCACTGTGCCTTGCTTGACCAGGTGTTCGAGGCCGAGGAACTGGTCGCCCGCGGCGACGTGGCCCACCAGGCGGCCGAGGTCCCAGGTGCTCTGCTTCTCGGTGAAGCCGAGCAGTTCGTAGTTCTCGGGTGAGACACCGCGGTGGATGAGAGGCATCACCACACGGGATATGTCCTCGACGCCCACCTGGGCCTCACTCAGCGCTCGCCGGGTCGTGTCCATGAGGGCGGCCTCATAGCGTTCCCAGGAGCCCTCGGCCTCCGGAGTGACCGCGTGCTGAAGGCCGCGTTCGCGCAACGGCAGCGGCATTTCGAGGCCGGGCGCGGTGGCGAACGGGGCCGTCCCCCGGTTCCACCGCTCCAGGGAGTTGTCGGCGCCCAGGGTGGCGGAGACGACGCGCGCGAAGCCCTGCCGCCCGGACAGCACCAGAGCGGTGCCGCCGTCCGCGAAGATGAAGTTGAGCTGTACGTTCCAGCGGTCGACCCAGGGCGGGGCGAAGTTGTCTCCGGTGGTCAGCAGGACCGCGGAGGTGAAACCGGCGTCGACGTAGCCGGCGGCCAGGCACAGCGAGCCCAGTCCGGCGTTGCAGCGCTGCTGGAGGTCGAAGCCGGGAGCGGCCGGGCCCACCGTCTCGTTCGCGACGTAGGCCGCCGCGGGCCACATCTCGTGTCCCTGGAAACCGCAGGACGAGTGCAGGACGAGACCGACCTCGTCCCGCTCTATCCCGACGGCCCGCTCCAGGGCCAGCCGGCCGGCGCGGACGGCCATCTCGGGGCCGGCGACGCCGTCGGCCACGGCGATCGACTCGTAGCCCAGGTTCCGGTGCTCGTCGTCGACCAGTCCCGCCGCGATGGCCTCGTCCACCGAGACCACGTCCGGCAGCCAGGACGCGGCCGAGGCGATATACAGATCGTTGGTGAACTTCATGGCGCATCAATCCTTCGTGCAGTGCGGATCATTCGTGGCGTGTGTTCCTTTCCATGGGCGGACTGCGGGGGTTCCGAGCCATGGCGCGTGGGGGGATGTCGTGCTGGACAGCGGATGGGAGACGTCGCGCTGGAAACCCTCACTGTCCGGCAGCCCGCTGACGCGTTGCTGACACGGCCCGGCCGCCCGTCCGTGGACGGGCGGCCGGTGTCGGCCGTGCTACGACACGGAACCTCGGTTCTCCGCCACCTACTCGGTTCTCCGCCACCGACGGCGACCCGGCGTGAGCAGCGGGTTCGGTAGAAATCGGCCGTCTGTACGAGTGAGTGACAATCGGCCCGGCGGGTTAGACCGTTCGGGTGTCCACGCGGGCGACTTCCGCAGCGTCCTGAGGCTCCCGGCCGATGTTTGATCGCTATCGCTGTCACTCGCCTCCGTTGCGCCGCGTAGCCAGGCGACTGCGGATCGGTTAGTTTCGTGCCAGCAGTCGTGGTTCCGAAGTCTCAGCGCCCGCGGTTCGCACCGCGGGCGTCGTGCTGTGCAGCAGGACCCGAGGACCAGGGCGATCACCTCACCCAGGGGTACTGACAAGCCAGTGCCCCCCGACCCTGGACAAGGGGACGAAACATGGCCACCGGCACCGTGAAATGGTTCAACGCAGAAAAGGGCTTCGGATTCATCGAGCAGGAGGGCGGCGGCCCCGACGTCTTCGTGCACTACTCGGCCATCAACAGCGCTGGTTTCCGGGAACTGCAGGAGGGACAGAAGGTCAACTTCGACGTCACCCAGGGCCCGAAGGGCCCCCAGGCGGAGAACGTCACCCCGGCCTGACCCAACGCCACGGCGCCCCGCACCCAAACGGTGCGGGGCGCCGTGCCGTACCCCTGCCCCACGAGCCTGAGCCCGCCCCGGTGGCCGCGGCCGTGCCGGAGGCGCCGGGGAAGACGCGCGAGATGGCCTGCGCGGGCTTCCGCCAGACGCTCGCCGCGCACCGGGCGAGTCCGGTCCGACCTGCGCGTGGACCCGGCTGTCACGGAGACGATCTACCGGCAGAACCGTTGGCGGAAACGCGGTCTTGCCGCTTGCGCCGAGAGGCTCGCAGCCAATCCGGAGGTCCTGGCCGACGCCCCTTGGCACTCGACCCGGATGCGGCGCCGAGGCCGTCAAGTAATCCGGTTGAAAGGAGAGCCCGCGACGTACTGTGATGGCCTCGATCGCCCGCCACACGGAGCGGGCCGACCGCAGGAGCCGTTCTTGGCAACCGGAAGAACTGCGGACACCCGCCCCGCCATCGATGCCGCGCTGGTCAGGCGCCTGGTCGAGACGCAGTTCCCGCAGTGGGCCGAGCTGTCCCTGGAACTGCTCGACCCGGCCGGCTCGGACCATGTGATCTACCGGCTGGGCGAGGAGCTTTCCGTCCGGCTGCCTCGCCACGCCGGGGCGGCCGGGCAGGCCAGGAAAGAGGCCGAGTGGCTGCCCCGGCTCGCCCCGCATCTGCCCCTGGCCATCCCCGTACCGGCGGGCGTGGGGGAGCCCGACTTGGACTATCCGTGGCCATGGGCGGTGTCCCGCTGGCTGGACGGCGAGGTGGCGACCGCCGAGGCGCTGGCCGACTCGTCCGAGGCCGCCGTCGAACTGGCCCAGTTCCTGACCGCCCTGCAGCGGTTCGCGCCCGAGGACGTCCCAGCCGAGGGTGCCCTCAAAAACGTCGCCGTCCGGCCGCTGGCCGACCGGGACCGCGCGACGCGGGCAGCCATCGCGAAAGTCGACGACGTGTTCGACACGGCGGCCATGACCGAGCTGTGGGACGCTGCACTGAGCGCTCCCGGATGGGGTCGCCCTCCGGTCTGGTTCCACGGCGACTTCCACACCGGCAACCTGCTGACCTTCGACGGCCGCCTCAGCGCGGTCATCGACTTCGGCGAACTCGGCATCGGCGACCCGGCTCGCGACCTGACCATCGCCTTCACCCTGATGTCGGCCCGGAGCCGGGCCGCCTTCCGCGCCGCGCTCGATGTGGACGACGCCACCTGGGCCCGGGGCCGCGGCTGGGCCCTGGCCACCGGCTTGAACGCCTACACCACGTACGCCGCCGTCAACCCCCGGGTCGCCGCGCAGACCACCCGTCAGATCACCGAAGCCCTCATCGGCTAGGAGCTGTCCGGGCGATCATGTGCCGAGCCGGATGACCGGGACCCTCTGATGACGGGCCCCCGGCACCGCATATGCCGACAGGTCCGCTCAGAAACTGTGAACTCGCCGCGGACGACGTAAGTTCCAGGCGGGCGCGCGCCACGGCGTCCCGCTCGCCGATGCCGTATTGATCGGCGACTCAGTGACCGACATCCAAGCCGCACGAGCCGCAGGTCATCGAAGCCGGGTAAGCCGCCAGAGCGATCACAATCTGTCCGGCCCCCGCAACGCTATGCTGACCCCATCAACTGCACGGCGGGGGGCTCATGCGGGAGTTCGTCTATCTCTCCGATGCGAAGCTGAGGCAGTTCGTTCCCGAACCCCGCCGCTTCGGACGCCAGGGGACGATCAGGGTCGCCACCCCCATCGGCGGCGTCGACCTGGAGCCGTCTAAAGATCCCGAACGCTCTCGGCTCCGGCACTTGCAGCAGGTGATGCGGCGCATCGACTTGGAAGCTGAGTGGTTCACGGAGCCAGGGCTCCGCCCCGGCCGATGGATCCAGTTCGAAGCACCGCTCAACCTCGTACCGCTGAACGGCCCCTTTCGCAGCATGGTGCTCTTTATAGATCCGGTCAGGCCGGTCGAGGGTTATGAAACACCCGGAAGCATCCGTCTGGTGCTGCATGGCTCCATCAGTCATGTAATTCAGGCGCAACTGCCAGAGGCAGCCGACCAGCCCGTGGTTCCTGTCATCGCGTCCGGTACAGGTGGGTACGGCACACTCGCCGCGTTCATGGCTCTCCTCGCTACAGGGGCAATGAGTTGGACGGCGGACGAATTGGCCGCTCACCAGGACCCTCTGGCGCCCGTCCCGGGCCTCAGCGGAAGCATGGGGGAAGCACTCCGGGGCCCGGTCGTGCGTCGAGGGACTGTCTCCCTTGTCTCGGCAGTTGATCGAAAGATAGACCCGGAGACGTCGGCTTGGATGCGCGGATGCGCTCGGGTTACGGCCAACCTGGCGCGTCGAGGAAGTGAAGCTACGGCTCGCTACCTGATCGCGAGTCCACTCTACGTTGAGTACGCGCCCGATCTGCCGTAGTGAAGGCCCCTTCGCATCCGGGCGCTTGGCGCAGCTGGGCTTGCCAAGCGTGGCTTGCCCGGCCCGGCCCGGCCCGGCCCTGTCCAGTCCGGTCCGGTCCCGGGGGACGCGGATCTTCTCCAGGGCCGGTTTGGACCGGGGGGCACCCCACTGCACCCCGGTCCAAACCCGGTGCAGTCCCGTCGATCACCTGCCTGTGGGTCACGCCACCGGCCACAACACGCGATCCAAGCCGGATGAAGCAGAGTTCGAGCGGCGTCCGGCTGTCAGTCCCCGCGCCTAGGGTGCTCGCATGACCAACTGGATACAGGGCCCCTTCCCCGGCCACGAGGTGAATGTCGTCTTCGCCCGGGGCATACCACTGGACACGCTCACCCGAGGCCTTCGCGACCGGCTACGAGAACCCCTCGTGTACGGCGAGGCGAACGGTTGGGCGTGGGCTGTGCACGACATGCACAACTGGGATGCCGAGGACTACGACGACGTCGACTACAGCGGCATGTGCCCGGAGGGCGCGGAGATCGTTGTGTTCGTGACCGAGCCCTGCAGTGCCAAGGCCTTCCCGCCCGCATTCGAGTACCACCGGGACGGCCGCGCGATCCTCTGCTTCAGCTTCGAGGACATCCAGCAGCGGGTGGGCGAGAACCCGGACTACCTGTCTGCCGAACTCCTGGCCGCGAACCTCATCGGTCCCACTGCGGAATGCGGACAACAAGGCGACGACGGGCACGACTGTTTCGACCACCACTACGACGATCACGAGCGTCTCGTCACAGTGATCGCCGACTGTTTCGCGCTGCCCGCGCCGCCTCTGTCCGCGGAGGTGACCGCGAAGTGAGCTGGCTTGCCCCGAACACCTTCGTCACCTTCTGCAAGGGCATGACCTTGCCCACCGTGTCCGCCATCTTCACCGAAGCGGGGCGCCCCGCCCTCGCCACCGGCGAGTCGTCCGGTTGGGCATGGGTGACGCACGACGCCTACACCGCCCCGCGTGGGGAGTCCGCCTGGGAACTGGCGCGCAATATCACGGGCTACCGCTATACGGACCGCGCAAGCGATCCGCGTAGCGTGGACACCGTTTTCCTGGCGTCCACACCCGCATGCGGGTGCCCGCACGGGCAGAACTACGTGACTCCTCCCCCGGCTGAAGCCGGGGGCTTCTCGCTATGCCGGGTTGGCGTTGCGACGGACCAGCCCGGCCCGTAGAACGTTGGTGGCTGCCACGGTGTCGGCGTGCGCGTGGTGGCCGCAGGCGACGCAGTGGAACTTTTCCTGGGTGGGCCGGTTCTCCTTGGCGGTGTGCCCGCATTCGGGGCAGGTGCGGGAGGTGTCGCGGGGGTCCACGGCGATCACTTCCCGTCCGGCGCTTTCAGCCTTGGCGTGCAGGATCGTCAGGAACACCCCCCATCCGGCATCGTTGATCGACTTGTTGAGCCCGGCTTTGGCGGCGGCCCCGTTGGGCAGGAAGGTGCCAGGCTTGTCGGGGTCGGGCTTGGGTGCGGGGGCCTTGCTCATGTTGCGGATTCTGAGGTCTTCGTGCGCGATGAAGTCGTGTGCGCGGACCAGGCCGAGGGCGGTCTTGTGTGCGTGGTCGAGCCGCTGGCGCCGTACCTTGCCGTGGAGCTGGGCGACCTTGCCCACCGCGCGCCGGTGGTTGGCGGTGCGGTCCTTGGCCTTGCGGCGCGGGAACCGGGCGAGGGCCTGCTGCGCTGCCTGGAGCTTGTCGGCCGCTCGGCGGCCGTGGCGCGGGTTGGGTACGAACCCGCCGCCGGAGTCGGCGAGGAAGTTCGCGATGCCCAGATCGATCCCGGCCGCGCTGCCGGTCGCGGGCAGCGGTTCGGGCTGGTCCTGTTCGGCGGTGAGCACGACGAACCACTTACGGCCCTCGCGCTTGACGGAGACGGTCTTGACGCGGCCGGCCACCGGGCGGTGCTGGTTGACCTTCACATGCCCGACGCCCTGGAGACGGACGCGGGTGGCCGGGTCGTGCGGGGTGGAGTTCCACCGGCAGCCGTCGCCGTCCTTGGGGAAGTCCACCGTGTCGAACCAGTTCACCCCGCGAAAGCGCGGATAGCCGGGCGTCTCACCGGACTTGACCCGGCGGAAGAACGCGGCGAACGCCTTGTCCAGGCGGCGCAGGGTGGCCTGCTGCGAGCTGAACGACCAGCGGCCCTGACGCTCAGGGTCGAACGCCCGGATGTCCTTGAGCTGCGCGGACTGGCCGCCGTACTTGACGGTGGTCTTCGACGGGTGCCGCCAGGCGTCGCGGCGTTCCTGCAACGCCGCGTTGTAGAGGGAGCAGTGGTCGCGCAGCATCTCGGCGAGTGCCTGGGCCTGGCGGACGGTGGGCCGCAGGAGGAACTTGTACGCACGGATCATCCAGCCCACCCCCTCCGGTCGAGTTCGCTTGATCCTACTACACTTGGCGTATGTCACCGCGCTGGGAACCGGATCCCGATATCCGACGAGGAAATCATGTCGTTTTCAACCTCCATGCACACTTGGTGTTCGTCACGAAGTACCGGCGGGAGATCTTCAACGGCGAGATGCTGACGCGCTGCGAGGCGATCATGAGCGACGTGTGCGAGAGCTTCGGCGCGGAACTGCGGGAGTTCAACGGCGAAGGCGATCACGTCCACCTGCTCGTGCACTACCCGCCGAAGATCGCCCTGTCCAGGCTCGTCAACAGCCTCAAAGGCGTCAGCTCCCGCTACCTGCGCGCGGAGTACACCGGCCGGATCAACCGGATCGGGACGGGCTCGGTGTTCTGGTCCCCGTCCTACTTCGCGGGGTCCTGCGGCGGCGCACCGCTGGACATCGTCAAGGACTACATCGAGAACCAGAAGCGCCCGGCATGACCGTCACCGCACAGGCGCAGTGATCTCCGGCGCTTCGCGCCTCCAGACCGAGGATCGCATTCCCGCCCGGCCTGAAGGCCGGGATTCCCTGCGAAGAACAAGGGATGGTCCCTCACTGCGCCGAGCACCCGTTCCAGTTCGCCTACAGCCGCGGCGGGTTCGAGCAGACGTACTTCAACGTCGGTCGGCGCCGCGAGTCACGGCGTGCCGGAGGCAGGGCCGACCTGCTCGTACGCGAGCTGCTGGACGCTCGGATCGTCGGCCGGGACACCCCCGAGTACGACGCCGATCCCGGCTTCAACGCGGATGGCGCCCACACGGTGCGGATCATCGCCGACCACTTCGGACTTCCCTCACCCCCGCTCGATCTCGGGCCCGTGGACTCATCGACATGATGCGATGACCAGAAGCCGGCCGAGCGGGCCGCCATGCCGTGATCGGCCGGCCGCCTCGGCTGCGCAGCCGGTGCGGACCTTTCTCTTCCGGCCAACGTTCGGCAGCGGATGCGCTGAGGCCGGTGCTGATGCCGGGCAGTACCCGGTACGACCCCGTCGTCGCCCTCCGGCATCTGAAGTACCGCCGGTCCGCCCGAGAACGGACGGACCGGCGGCCGGCATCGATCACCACTCCCGCCCTGGCTGACCAGGTTCCTGATGAACGGAAGGTCGGCAGACCGCGATCAGGCCGTGTGCTGCGAGGAGCCCTCACACCTGGCGGCGGCGCGACGATGTCGTACCGCTGCCGAGGCCGCCGCACTCATCGGACGAAGCGCACTTCGGGGTGGGTCGGGGAAGGCCTGTCCAGCAGATGTCGGGGCCGGCCCAGCAGGTGCTGGTCGAAGAACGCCGTGACGTAGGCGCGCTGGGCTGCGGTGCTGCGCTCGGGATCCACGGTGCCGATGAACTGCTCGCGGGTCTGCGCCGGGATGTCCAGCCGCTCGTCCACGGCGGGCACGATCGTCTGGGCGTCGGTGTAGCTGAAATGGCCACCCCGTTCCAGGCTCAGGTCGCGCTTCCAGCTGGTCGAGCGGTCCCAGAACGACTGCCAGGACGGCTTGTTCAGATGAGTCTGGCTCGCCTTGCCCATGAGCATGAACGGGCGGTCGAGCCCTTCCAGGGCCACCGGGAGGAATTCGGTGCTGTTGTACTGGAGCGTGCCGTCCATGTCGATGCCCGCGTCGATGCGACGGTCCACCCGCATGGTCTCCGCCGCGGTGACACCTCCAGCCGAGTGGCCGTACATTCCGACCCGGTCCAGGTCGAGCGCCCTGCCCAGCCCACGGGGCAGACGGCGCTCCTCAGCATCGGGGTTGCGGCCGGCCCGCAGCACGGCAAGCTGGTCCAGGACGAAGCGGGTGTCGCGTACCCGGGTGTCGACCGCCTTCTTGACCGTCTCGGCTCCGGCCATCGGCTCCTTCTGCAACTCGACGCGGCCGTCCGGGAATTCCACCGGAGTGGTCTCATGGGTGTGGTCCACGGTGACTACCACGTAGCCGCGGCTCGCCAGTTCCACGGCCGTCGAGGTGCCCAGCGCGCGGGGGATCCCCAGGCCCGGCGAGTACAGCACGATCGGCCGCCTGCTCCGGTCGTCGGCGGGGGCCATCGAGGCCGCGTCCGTCCGGGTGGCGGCCCAGTCCACCTCGCCGGGACGGGCCAGTCCGAACGAGCCCGACTCGTCCACGAAGCGCGCGGCGCCTGGCTGCATGTACGGCTGGCGGGAGTATCCGCTTGTCGAACGCGCCGGATACCAGATGCTGACCATCAGCTCCCGGTCCCTGTCGGCGACCCAGGGGTCGGGCCGGTCACGGTCGACGAGATGAAGTTCAGTGGTTCCGACCGCCTGCCGCCCCGTCGGCTCGGGCAGGTCAAACCGCACGGCACCATGAGCCGCCGAGGGTATCGGGCCGGATGAGGAGGCGGCGGAGGCGGCCGTGCCCGAGCCGACGGCCAGGGTGACGACAAGAGCCACTGCGGTGGTCATACGTGCATGGATTCGCATGCCGGCCAATCTGGCCCCGGACCCGCATCGACACATCCGCCGACAGGGGGAGCGGGCCCCTGGCATTCCACTGAGCACATTCCACCCGCTTTTCGGGGAAACCTCGGGGTCCCGGCTGACCACCATCTCGGAGCCTTCCGGTTCCGATGGGCGGGTCCGCCTGCTGCTCAGCCAACCCCGCCCGCCTCTACCCCGCTGAACGACCACCCGGCCTGGCCCGCTCAATGTCGGCGGCCGGATACGGTGTCCGTTTGCTCACATTGAGCAGGCGGTGGTGGAAGCCGTCCAGTACGACGGCAGCCCGGGCGTGCCGGTCGATGATCGCGGCGATCGCGGGCGGGACCCCCTCGGACCTCTCACCCGCGATCCAGTTGTGCAGAAACGCCTCGTGCTCCACCTTGCCGCGCACGCCGTCGGGTAGATGGTGGCGCAGCAGATGGTTCGCGATGTAGCAGCCGTCGTAGGCGAGATGGTCGGTGAGGAACTCGGCCTCGTCCTGCGAGAGTTCGAACCCGGAGCTCAGGGCGAGACCGAAGTCCGCGAAATAGATCAACCGGCCGTCGGTCAAGACGTTGTGGAAGTGGGCGTCGAAGTGGACGAGCCCGCGGGAGCTCATGAAGGCGGCTCCGCGCGTCAGGGCCTCCTCCGCCCACGCGTACCCCTGGCTGTCTTCGCCTTCCGAAGCGGCCCCTCGCTGGTCGCCCAGCCACGCGGCAAGTGTCTGCGGGACGTGTTCCAGGAAGATCACCAGACTGAAGGTGGACCGGCCGATGGCTTCCAGCCGCTCACGCACGGCTGACGAGCCTTCCCAATGCGCGACCGCCCCGTCGATGCCCCCGAAAATGTCGGCGAATCCCTGGGGAGGGATGTCCGGCAGGACTCGCCAGTGGTACATCAGCGGAAAGCCCTCGTACTCGTTCCCGAGGACCCAATTGGTGGTCATCGTATGCACGGCCAGCTCGCGCCAGGTCCCGAAGCCGGCTGAGCCCACCCCGTACTGGTAGAACATCGGCAGCCCAAAGAGGTTCGCTGTCGACCGCACGTTCTTTGGCCGCATCTCGATGTCCGTCAGAGGGACTCGCTTGACGAAGACTCGGGTCCCACCGACCTCGAGCTCCGCCGACCTGCCCCCGATGCCGGAACCGAGAGGGGTGGCTGCGGCCACGACTTCGCCGAGTCGATGGTCACTCAGCAGCGACAAGTGCGTGGAAACGGATCCGTACGTGGCCCGGCGTGCCCTGTGCCGAGGGTCCGGGTGGTCCATCAACAACTCCTCAAGGCCCGAACCATCCACATCAGCGATCTCGCGAATGCGATCGACCCTACCCTTGGCAGCTGGCCGGCGTCCTGAACACCGATGTGCCACGGCCAGCAGCTACCTGTGGGACCGGGCGCTGGGCGAAGTCAGTCCGCGAACTGCCGCAGCTACGTCACCGGCACCCTCGGAACTGACGGCGGGTGAGCCCCGGCATCTCGATCACTTGTGTGGAGGGGCGTGCGCTACTCCTCTGTGATGAGGCCTGCCGTGGATCGGCCGCGACACACCGGCGCAGGGCTGTGATCCGGCGCCGAAGCCGCCGTTCGGATCACCGAGGGCGGCCCTTCCGGTGATTGCTGGACGCCTCGCGAGGGAGGTAGCTGTCGCAGGGGTAAGGAGTCTCAGCAGAGGACGAACCCAGAACCCACGAGGAGATCGGCCATGTACGCAGCAGTCCGGCGGTACGAAGGGGTGACCGATCCGGCCGAGGCGGCACGCCTCGTGAACGAGGGCTTCGTGGGGCTCATGCGCGAGGTCCCCGGCTTCGTGGCCTACTACTGGGTCGATGCCGGGAACGGAGTGATGGTCTCGACCAGCGTCTTCCAGGACCGGGCCGGTGCCGAGGAATCGATCTCGAGGGCGTCGGACTTCGTGCGGGACAACCTCGCGTCACTCCTCCCCAACCCTCCCCAGGTCATGGCCGGGGCGGTTGTGGCTTCCGCGTAGCGGCGTTCAGGCGTGCATCTGATTCGGAGCGCTGCTGACGCGGCTGATCTGCTCGTCGTCCGCGTCCAGGAGTCGGAGCGGCCGGAGGGAGGGCCCCGGTGGCAGGGGCCCGCCCTCCGGCCCGTACAGCGCGTTGCCGGGGATCCCCGGATCGAGGGCCTTGGCGAACGTGCCACGGATGACCGGCAGTCCGAGGGAGCCGCGGGCATCGTGGACGGCAACCTGGTACCTGCTTCGTGACCGCGTGGCTGCCCCAGTAGCCGAAGAATCCCCGGCAGGCTCGTGGATCCGCGCGCTGGTCCGGCGGTACCACGTGTAGACCGTTCGCCTCAGTGGCGGTGCACAGGTCGACGGTGTCGGTGACGATGCCTGGGCGTGGACCCAACTGACCAGCCGCGGCACCCGGATCCGCTACGTATCCACGGACACCAGCCAGACTTGTCCCACCGTGCGCTACACCTTGGGGCCGAACCGCAATCCGTTCCGCCTGCACCGGGTGAGCATTCCCGCGGGTGCACAGTTCCCGACGACGGTCTGCGAGTCGGGGGCGCCCCTCACGGCGTCCCCGTGGCCTGCCGGGTGGTGTCCGCGCGACGTGGGCGCCACCCGGGGCGCTTGCGGTCAGCGCTTGAAGGCGTCTTTGGCCTTGTCGCCGGACTGCTTCAGGTTTCCGGAGATCTGGTCGGTCCTGCCTTCACGCTGCAGTCGCCTGTTGCGGGTGGTCCGGCCGATGCGTTCGGTGACCCGGCCCTTGAATGCCTGCGTCTTGTGCTTGATCGTCTGTCCGACGCTCATGGCTGTCCTCTGCATGCATGTTCGCTGGGTGGGATCCCGCGGGTGATTGCCGTACAGGCCGCTATTCCCGCGGGCGGGGGGAGAGCGCCTGGTGTGGGCCCTGGTGTGGGCTACCTGCGACTGTGGCCGTACCGGCGGCCGACGCCACGCCCGCCACCGCCACGTCCGCGCATCGCGACGCCGACGATCCAGACGACCAGCAATACGGCGGCGACCCACCACAGGGCCTGCATGGTGAAACCGAACCCGAACACCACCAGGATCAGCAGAAGGAGAAGAATCCATACCATCGCCGGGCCTCCAGATCGCGGGAAGTGCCTGAGTTCCGCGGGGTCCGGGCGAAGCGGGAAGGTGGAATGCTGCGCCCGAGCAATTCGGAGTGGCATAGCCCTACGCCGTGCTGTCAGTCAACGCCCGGCGGCTTCCCTTGTCAACGCAGTGTCGACGCGGGGGAGTTCTGCGAGGTGGGCAGGTGCCGCTGGGGTGAACGGAGCCTCGGCGGGAGCGTCGACCGGCTCGGCCGGCGGCGCCGGCAGGACACGGTCCTCCCACCAGGACAGGGCCATCACGGTGGCGAGGAGGACGAAGGGAGTCGAAGCGGGAACGATCAGCGCGTACATGTGTACCGCCTGTCGTGAAATGTGTGCGACGCGGCGGACAGCAGATGGGCGGTGCCCGCTTGGGGCGCATCGAGGCTGCGCCAGGATCGCGTAGCGACGGCGAGTGCGGGAGCGGCCCGTTGGCGGCGGGACAGGTTCCGGCACTGATGCGCCAGGTGCGCCCCGAAGGAGCGCGAGAGGTGATCGACGCTGCCGGGGGCTCGGGCCGTACTGTGCACGCTAGCCCTCGCCGCACTCCCTGAACAGATGTCAAGTGGCCATCCGGTCTTGGCAGAGGACGCTGACGTGGGCGGCTATCCGCAACCTCTGGGCAGGACTATGCTGTTCGAACAGGCCCCGGTCCCCGGCAGTGATGCCTTGTTCCGCTCCGGGAAGGCCCGCCGTGTTCGTTCTGCTTCTCATCCTCATCGTGGTCTTGTTCGGCCTCGGCTTCCTCAGCCCCCTCTGGTGGGTGGCCGCAGCCGTGTTGGTCTTCGGCGCCACCCGGTACGGCCGCGGTGGTGGCGGGGGCTGGATCTCTGGTGACGGTTCCGATTTAGGGGAGTACCGGGACTACGAGAACCGCCGGGATCGTCAGGACCGCTGGGACCGTCGCTACAGCCGTCAGCACCGGGCGCGCTGGACGCGCGAGGACCGTCGGGACCGTGAACGCCGCGGATGACCGATGAAGTTGCCCGACATCCAGAGGTTCCGGGGCGGCTTCAGCCACGCCGGACGCACGCACATCGTGGAGAGGCGGACGCCATGCATCGCACAACCATGCTTCCGGAGGATTGGTGGGATCTGAGGGCCGAGGCCTCGGTGGATGACCCGGCGGGTCAGGATGTCGTGGCGCTGCGCGCCGAGATCGATCAACTGCGTCGGGCGCTGGCCGGCCGTGCGGTCATCGACCAGGCCTACGGCATGGTGATGGTCCTGGCCCCGTGCCGCCGTGGGCCGGCCAGGAAACTACTGGTGGATATCTCGCGGCAGTGCAACACCAAGCTTCCGGACGTGGCAGCGGCTCTGGTCGCCGCCTGGGAGGGTGAGCCGCTCTCGCGGCTGATACAGCGGGCGCTGCGGCGTGCGCTGCATCGGCTTTACGCGGAAGACCAGGCGTGCGACTCACCACCGGCGGATGAGCCGTCCGTAAGGGGAAGGCCATGATTCACGCAGCCGATGTCCGCGAGTGGCGCAACCGAGACGTCGTCGACACCGAGGGCCACAAGATCGGTGTCCTCGAAGCGGTCTACGTGGACACCACCACCGACGAGCCGGCCATGGCCACCGTACGGACCGGACTGCCCACCCGGCACCGGCTGACCTTCGTCCCCCTCGAGGACGCGATCGCCGGGCCGGGCTATCTCAAGGTCGGCTATGTCAGAGCACTGGTGAAACAGGCCCCGTCGATCGGCACCGACGACGTGCTGCCCGCCGACCAGGAGGAAGCGATCTTCAAACACTACGGCCTGCCCTACGAACCCGGTGCCGCCGGTGAACGGCAACTGGCGCGCCGCTGACCGCTCATGGACAGGTTGACTTCCTCCCCCTCCTGAAGGAAGGGGAGTCCTATGGCTCGCGCTGTGCAGTTTTCTGCTTCGTTGCCGAAGAGGGGTGACCGACCTGCGGTGATAGCGCACGGTGACGGTTCGGCATGCGGGTGTGATCGGGTGCTGCTTGGCTGATAGAGCCCGATGTTCTTCCCGACAGTCCAAGGAGTGACTATGAGCGCCGCAGGCGAATCCGGCAACCGAGCACAGCAGATGCGCGAGAAGGCCCAGAAGCTGACCGAAGCCGCGGAGCGCACGACCGACCCGCAGGAGCGTCAGAAGCTCCAGGAGCAGGCCCGGGGCCTGCAGGAGCAGAGCAAGCAGCAGGGCCAGCCTGGTCAGAGCAGGTCCAAGGGCACTGCTGGCGGCGGGCGGAACCAGTAGCACCTGAGTGCGACACGGCCACTCAACGGCAGATGGTCTCCAACCCCGGCCGGGACTTGTCTGGAGGCCATCTGCGACCGGTTTCTGCCGCACGGGCAAGAAGTAGGGCCAGGGCGGTACCTCGCGGACTTACGTCCCGGTCGTGACACCAGAAGTCACTGCACTCTCAACCTCCCTGCACCCGGTTACAGAAGAAATGGATTCACGGACCAATGGGTGCAGTCCGCTCTTCGCGTCGAGCAAAGGAAGGGAATTCTGTTGTGAGTGAAGAGATTTGGGGCTACCACCCAGCCTCGGGATACCAGACGGGAACGGATCTCATCGGTTTCAAAGTCGAGGCGACCGATGGCAGCATCGGCAAGATCGACAAGCACTCCGACGACGTCGGAGCCGCCCACCTCGTCGTCGACACCGGTGCTTGGATCTTCGGCAAGCACGTGCTTCTCCCGGCCGGGACCATCACACGCATCGACACTGCCGAGCGGAAGGTCTACGTCGACCGCACCAAGGACGAGATCAAGGATGCGCCCGAGTTCGACAGGGACAAGCACACGGGCGACCCCGGTTACCTTGAGCAGTTCGGCAAGTACTACGGCCAGCACATGTGACAGCTCTGGCACACGCGAGCGGCCTGCGATCGCTGGTCAATCCCCGCCCGAAGTTCGTCGAACGCATCCGGCTGCACCAGTTCGTGGCCCGTAGCGGCGACGCCACGATTGACTACGGCACGCTGCTCGGCGGGGGCCAGCTGGTCGTCGACAGCGCCACGCGCATCGACACCGCCGCCCGCACCGTGCGGCTGGCGTCGGGCCGCGCCCTGGACTACGACTACGTCATCTACGCGGTCGGCAGCACCGCAGCGACACCGTCAATGGTGCCTGGCGCGGTCGAATTCGCTTTGCCCATCGCTGAATTCGAGTCCGCGCAGCGGCTGCGCGCCAGGCTGGAGGAGGTGCCCCGCGATGCTCCGGTCACCGTGGTCGGCGGCGGGTTGACCGGCATCGAGACGGCCGCCGAACTGGCCGAGCAAGGACGCACGGTCACGCTCGTGTGTGGCCGGACCCTGGCCCCCTCCCTGAGCGCGCCGGGGCGCCGATACGTCGCCAAGTGGCTGACCCGGCACGGTGTCGCCGTGCTGGAGGCCGGCGTGGTGACCGAGGTCCGGCCGGATGCGGTCGTCCTTGCCGACGGTTCTGCCGACGGCGCGGTGCGTCCGAGCGCACTGACCGTCTGGGCGGCAGGTTTCGGCGTGCCGGAGCTGGCGGCGGCGAGCGGGCTGCGCACCGACCCGCTCGGCCGGCTGCTCACCGACGAGACGCTGACCAGCGTCGACGACGCCCGCATCGTCGCGGCCGACGACGCCGCCGCACCGTCGGGCCGGCCGCTGCGGATGAGCGGCTACGCCGCCGGGCCGCTCGGGGCACAGGCGGCCAACACCGTGCTGAGCCCCATTGCGGGGACCGAACCGACGGTGATCGACCTGGCCTTCACGGGGGCGTGCGTCAGCCTCGGCCGACGCGCCGCCATCCGACAGCTCGCCCGCAAGGACGACACCGCGGTGAACGTCTACATCGGCGGCCGCATGGGCGCGGCGCTCAAGGAGGTGACCTGCAAGTTCGTCGTGCCGAAGAGGATCCGCCGCGAGGCCCGCAAGCCGGGTTCCATCGGCTGGCCCAAGGGCGGCCCTCGCCCCGAGCGGCCGACTTCCGCTTCGCAGGAGGTCACCTCCCCGTGAGCACCGACGAGCACGCCGAGCGGTTCTCGAAACACTCACCCCCGATGAGCGTGCGGTGTTCGTGCTGCGCGAGGTGTTCGGCTTCGATTACGACGACATCGCCGTGGCGGTGGGTAAGTCCAGGGTGACGGTGCGCCAGGTGGCGCACCGCGCCCGCAAGCACGTGCGGGCGCGGCGTAAGCGCTTCGAGCCCGTCGGCGCGGCGAAGGCCGCGCGGATCACCGAGCCGTTCATGACCGCGGCGGCAACCGGTGACCTGGAGGGGCTGCTCTCGCTGCTCGCACCGGACGTCACCTGGACTGCGGACAGCGGCGGCAAGACCACCGCGGCGCGTCGGCCGGTGGTGGGGGCGGAGAAGGTGGCCGCGGTCCTCATGAGCATTTTCCGCATGGGACGGCTGACGGACCCGCGGATCAAGGTGGTCAACTGCAACAACACGCCCGCGATGGTGATCTACAGCGGCGACCACCCAGAAGGCGTCTTCCTGGTCGAGATCATCGACGGGAGGATCACCAGCATCTACGCCGTCCGCAACCCGGACAAGCTCGTCGCGGTGGCGGTTCCGCGTCGGATCAGCCGGTAAGGAGAGTCGGAAGCACGGGATCGTCGTGGGCTCGCTCCGGCTTCCTCCGGGGCTTTCGGGTCTTCCCGTCCGCCCTCTTTCAAGGGCGTCGTGATCGTCAGGGCGAGAGCCGCGTCAACAGCAAGCAAACAGACATGCGGCATGATTCAGGCGATACTACCTTTTCGTGACCTTCTGTGGTGTTCTGCCCTGACTCTCCTGTCGGTATCGCCCGAGGGTGACAGAGGATCGCCTGTGCGCCAGGACAGGAGCAGCGGGAGGACCCACCGACGATGCTGAAAGGACTGGCACGGAGCCTGTGACACCGCAGATCGATTACGAGGCGCTGTTCTCGGCCGTGCCCACGCCATACCTGGTGCTGGGTCCCGACTTGATCATCCTCGACGTCAACGACGCTTACCTGCGGGTGGCTGGCTGGAGCAGGCAGGATCTGGTCGGGCGGTACCTGTTTGACGCCTTCCCGGACAATCCGGCGGACCCCGGCGCTGACGGAGTGCGGAACCTGGATCTCTCGCTGCACCGGGTCCTGCGCTCGAAGGAGCCGGACACGATGACGGTGCAGAAGTACGACATCCCCGTCGCAGGTCAGGCGGGGGTGTTCGAGGAGCGGTGGTGGTCGCCGGTCAACATCCCCGTGCTCGCCCCGGACGGGCAGGTGGTGTGGATCATTCACCAGGTGGAGGACGTGACCGCGTTCGTCGTGCCCCACACCGACCGCCCCCAGGCGGACGGCGAGGCGCTCAGCGGGCGGGAGGCGGTGGAGGAGCTGTACGCGCGGGCGCGGGAGCTGCAGCGGCTGAACGAGGAACTGCGCGAGGCCCACGCCCGTGAACGCCAGGTCGCCGTCACCTTGCAGGAGGCCATGCTCCGCTCGCCGGACCTGGCCCGACACCGGGATGTCGCGGTGCGTTACCTGCCCGCGGTCGGTTCACTGAACGTGTGCGGAGATTGGTACGACGTGGTCGATCTGCCCGACGGCCGCATCGGCGTCGCGGTGGGTGATGTCGTCGGCCACGGGCTGGAGGCCGCCGCCGTCATGGGCATGCTCCGCAGTGCGCTGAGCGCCTCCGTCAGAGCCGTCGACGGACCCGCGCAAGCTCTGGAGGTCCTGGGTCTGTACGCCCGGTCCGTAGAGGGAGCACTGGTCACCACAGTGGCCCAAGCGGTCATCGACACCATCAACCACCGGATCATCTACAGCAGCGCGGGCCATCTGCCCCCCGTCCTGCTGCACCCCGACGGCACCTGCGACCTGCTGAACCGGGCCACCGACCCGCCACTGGGCGCCCGCCTCGAACACGTCCCCCGCCCCGAGGCCGATCTGCCCTACACCCAAGGTGACACCCTCGTCCTGTACACCGATGGGCTCATCGAACGCCGCGGCGAGGACATCGACACCGGCCTGCACCGGCTCACCGAGGCCCTGGCCCGCCACAGGCGCCTGAGCCCAGAACGTCTGGCCGACGCCCTGCTGGCCCGCCTCGACGTGGCCGGCGGCGCCCGCGACGACATCGCCTTGATCCTCGTACGTCTATAACCCGAGGGGCCGCACGCATGCGTGCCTCCGAACGCCTGGCCCGGTCCCACCGGCCGGGCGCCCTCCCGGGCCTTACCGCGCGAGGCCGGCGGCAGCCCAGCGACGTTGCATGCGCACGGGGCCGGCGCCGCGGCTTCCTCCACGCCGCGCCGCTCCCAGGGGCAGATCATCCGCGCCGCCAAGGCGTGCGCGCCGGCCGCGGCGCGCACGAGGCCGCAACGAGTGTCAGACCTGCGACGCTTCGGCGGGAGTGCGGGCAGCGTCGAGGACCTCCGGCAAAGGCAGGGCCAGCGCGGCGGCGAGTTCAGCCAGCTCCGCTTCCGTGGGATGGACGGGACCACGGGCGCCGTCCTGAGCGAAGACGCGGATGCGGGGAGTGCGGATGCCGGTCCGCTCGGCGAGAGCCTGCGCGGTCAGGTGACGGCGGCGCATGCCCTGTTGCAGCAACTGCGAAAGGTCAGCCATCTACCTCTCCTGCCCGCCCCGGGCCTCTTCATCCGCCTTCGAGGTGAGGTCGGGCGGCGGCGATCCTGGGACTGGGCAGCGCGGACCGACCTCGGCCGACCGGAACAGCCGGATCGGAGAGGCCGGCGGCCCGCTCGCCGACTCAGGAGCTGAGGGGGGCGAGCAGGACGCCACCGACGGCGGCACCTGTGGCAGGGCGCCCGCCCGGGCCACCGGGGTCACTGACCCCGACCGGCTTCCGTCGCACAGCAGCCGTCCGCCTCCCCGCTGCCCGAGACGGCTTCGAGGCGGCAGAAGCAGGACGCCTCGATCGGTACGTCCGCCTGCGCCGCGGCGATCCTGAGCTGCTGGGCCACGATCTGCGCCTCGCCCGTCTTGCCGAGGCGGACGAGGCACTCGTGGAACCCGTGCAGGGCCCAGACGTTGCCGGGGTGCTGGGAGGCGCGGGGCAAGGTGTCGTCGAGGCCGAGGTCGGCCCGGTAGACGGCCTCGGCCTCCGCCACGCGCCCCCGTTCCAGGAGCAGGGCTCCGTACGCGTGCCGGGTGGGCTGCATCCACCCCCACGGCTCGTCGTAGGGGAGGTTGTCGTCCAGTTCGATCGACCGCAGGAGTGCCGCGAAAGCGGCGTCGAAGTTGCCCCTGCGGTACTCCAGTTCACCGTCGAGCATCGCCGACGCGATCGCGAGAATGTCGGCGCAGGTGTTGTTGAACAGCATGCGCGTCTCGGGGACCCGGGCGACCGCCGCGTGGAACAGGGTGCGCTCGGCCTCGGCCTCCGCGACCCGGCCGGTCGCCGAGAGGGCGACGCCGCGGGCGTAGCGCAGCATGGCGGTGGTCATGCTGTAGAGCTGCGGGTCCGCGGGCATCGGCAGGCGCAGGATGTCGGCCCAGCGGCCGAAGCGGATCAGTACATGGACCCGCATGGCGAGAAAGGCCTCCAGCCAGTCGGCCATGGGCGGGCTCTCCACCCGCAGCAGCTCCTCCGAGATGGACGACTCCAGCCGGGCGGCGGTCTCCAGGGCGACCTGGGAACGGCCGAGGAACATCGCGCCGTAGATCTTGAAGTGGTAGTTGTGCGAGCGGTAGAGGGTGTAGAAGTTCATCGCCCCGGACCGGGCGAGGACCTTCTCGTCGGCGGCGATCGCCCTGCTGTTGTCCGCCACCACGCCGCGGTAGTCGCCGCACAGCACCTCCAGGTGCGAGGGCATGTGCTGGAGGTGGCCGGCGTCGGGCACCAGGTCGCGCAGCCGGTCGGCGGCAGGCAGCGCCGCCTCCGGGGCGGGGGACATCTCCATCAGATGGATGTACATGTGCAGGATTCCCGGGTGCCGCCTGCCCGCGTCCGTGGCGAGGGCACGCTCCAGGACGGCCCTGGCCTCGACTGTACGGGCGCCTTCGGCGGGCTCGCCCGTGGGCAGGTCCCACAGCTGCCAGGGCGTGAGGTTCATCAGTGCGTCGGCGTACAAGGTGGTGACGTCGAGGTCGTCGGGCGCGAGTTCGTGCACGGTACGCATGCTGTCGGCGTAGGGACCGTTCCACACCGAGCAGTCCTCGACGGCCTCCGCCTGCGGGTAGCGGGCGCGCAGCGCGCCGATCAGCGCCCGTTCGGCCGGGGTGGCACCGGCCGCCTTCGCGTGTGCGAGCTCCACGGCGGCATGGGTGCGCTCGACGGTCCGTACGAGGTCCTGCTCGTCGAAGAACTCCCAGGGTTTGTTGTAGTTGGGGCCGAGTGCGTAGGCGATGCCCCAGTAGGCCATGGCGCAGCCCGGATCCGCCGTGGCCGCGGCTTCGAAGCAGGCGACGGCTTCCTCATGATGGAAGGCGTACGACCAGACCAGCCCTCGGTCGAACCACAGCTGGGCCTCGGGGGACGAGGTGGTCACGGAGCGGCTGTGGGTGCCGAGATCGTAGTAGTCCATGTCGTCCATGTGTCCCTCCTTGAGGGCGTGGGCGGGGCGCATTTCATCCAAGTGGACCCTTTCGAGGGGGACACCGCACGTCCGCGCTCAGCGTTCGGCAGGGGCCGGCAGACCCTGCGCCTCCCAGCTGATCAGCTGATCAGCTGATCCGAGGTCGGGGCGGGGAGTTCGGTGATCCGCTGGGTCTGGATTTCGGTCGTCTCCTGGAACGGATGGTGGGCAAAGCGTCCGTTGTCGATGTCATCATCCCTCGCTAACTTCCGGAAGAGGGTGGGGAGTTCGGTACGGGCAGTGGGGGCAGTTCGTGGGGGTGCTGCCCTGCTTGGTACTCGACGATCGAGACCGGCTCGTCGGCGTCGTGGTCCTCGTCGGAGTCCTCGAAGAGCAGGGTGCGGCCGAAGCGGGAGGCGAGGCCGCCCGCGCCGCGCCAGGGAGCACGGCCGGGTGCTCAGGTGCCAGGGTGCCCGCGGTGTCCAGGGCACGGCTCACGCAAGTGCCGCAATTGCAACGCTAAGTGAGCGATCTGTTATTTTCTGTGACTGTGCAGGCGAGGTCCGTAAGGGATCCGGCGTGCGAAGGAATCGGAGTAGTGATGAGCAAGTTCAAGAAGGCCGCGGCCGTAGCGGTCATGGTCGGTGGCATGGCTCTCGGCGGCGGGGTCGCGCACGGGGACAACAACCAGACGATCGGCAACTCCTGCACGGTGATCGGGCCTGACGCCGGCGATGGCCACCGCTACGGCGGCCAGGCTGACGTCATCATCGGCAACCTGCAAGCCGTGCAGTGCAACCAGGACTTCGACGGCGGCGCGGTCTTCGCACCCATTCAGGGCCTGAGCACCTGATTCCGGGGTCTCGGGAAGAGTCGGGTCTCGCGCCTTTTGCTGCGAGGCCCGCCTCCCAGCCCTTGCCACACCGGGTGCCCCGGTCAAGGCCCAACGCTGGTCCTACTCTTCCGGACACGGCTCACGCGCCCGCGCAGAGCCCCGCAGGCCCAGCCGCGGAACCGTCCCCCTCGCCTTCGACAGCTGCCCCTGGGGGCCGAGTTGAGAGAGGACCCGCCAACGGTCGCAACACCCGTGCGAAGGTGCTGATTTCAGGGGCCGTCGAAGTGCCGGAGACCGGCGTCGGATGCCGACCTTCCGGCTGCCGCTGATGGTGATGGTCGTACGACGACGCCACGCGGGTGACCTCAGCATCCGTCCTCGATGCCGACCACGGGGTGCCTCTCGCCGTCGATGAAGCCGAACTGTCCGCCTTGCGGGATCCGGCCTTCGGCTGCGGCATGGCAGCCGTGCGGTATCGCGCATGTCGGGCGTGCGGGGGGAGCATGAGAACGTGAGGCAATGGTCGTCTGATGTGGAGGAGCAGAGGTATGCAGCATGAGCGAGCGGGCACGTCGGCGGGACCCGAGGACCTCATCGACGTTGCCAAGCTGGTCACGGCGTACTACGCGCTGCATCCCGACCCGGCCGAACCGGGGCAGCGCGTTGCGTTCGGCACCTCGGGACACCGCGGATCGTCGCTGGCGACGGCGTTCAACGAGGACCACATCGCCGCGACCAGCCAGGCCATCTGCGAGTACCGCGACAGCCAGGGCACCAACGGCCCCCTCTTTCTGGGCGCCGACACCCATGCTTTGTCCGAGCCGGCCAGAGTCACCGCGCTTGAGGTGTTCGCGGCCAACGGCGTGACCGTGCTCATCGACAGCGATGACGGCTACACGCCCACTCCGGCGGTCTCGCACGCCATCCTCACCTACAACCGGGGCCGTGCCTCGGGCCTCGCTGACGGTGTGGTGGTCACCCCCTCGCACAATCCGCCCGCCGACGGAGGCTTCAAGTACAACCCGCCGAGCGGTGGCCCGGCAGGTTCCGAGGCGACCTCCTGGATCCAGGACCGGGCCAACGAGATCATCACGGGCGGCCTCAAAGACGTACGGCGCGTTCCCTACACCCAGGCGCTCGCCGCACCCGGCACCGGCCGGTACGACTTCCTGGGCACCTACGTCGCCGATCTGCCGAGTGTGCTGGACCTGGACGCGATCCGCGCGGCGGGCGTACGTATCGGTGCCGATCCGCTGGGCGGGGCTTCAGTCGCCTACTGGGGCCGCATCGCCGAACAGCACGGGCTCGACCTGACGGTCGTCAATCCACTCACGGACCCCACCTGGCGGTTCATGACGCTGGACTGGGACGGCAAGATCCGCATGGACTGCTCGTCGCCGTACGCCATGGCCTCACTCATCGAGCAGCGCGACCGCTACCGGATCGCCACGGGCAACGACGCCGACGCCGACCGGCACGGCATCGTCACGCCGGACGCCGGGCTGATGAATCCCAACCACTACCTCGCCACCGCCATCTCCTACCTGTACTCCCACCGGGAGCGGTGGCCCGCGGGCGCCGGGGTCGGCAAGACATTGGTGTCGTCCGGGATGATCGACCGCGTCGCCGCGGACCTCGGCCGCCGACTGGTCGAAGTTCCCGTGGGGTTCAAGTGGTTCGTGGACGGGCTGGCCGACGGGTCGCTCGGCTTCGGGGGCGAGGAGTCGGCCGGTGCGTCCTTCCTGCGCCGGGACGGCTCGGTGTGGACCACCGACAAGGACGGCATCCTCCTGGCCCTGCTCGCCTCCGAGATCACGGCGGTCACCGACAAGACGCCGTCGGAGCACTACGCCGCGCTGACCGCCCGCTTCGGTGAGCCCGCGTACGCGCGCATCGACGCCCCCGCGTCCCGTGAGGAGAAGGCCCTGCTCGCCAAGCTGTCCCCGGCCCAGGTCGGCGCGGACACCCTGGCCGGGGAGCCGGTCACCGCGGTCCTCACCCGGGCGCCGGGCAACGACGCGCCAATCGGCGGCATCAAGGTGACCACCGACAACGCCTGGTTCGCGGCCCGCCCTTCGGGCACCGAGGACGTCTACAAGATCTACGCCGAGTCGTTCCTCGGTCCCGACCACCTCAGCCAGGTGCAGCAGGAGGCCAAACTCGTGGTCGACGCGGCGCTGGGGGCTGACGCGCCGGGTGCGGGCAGCGACATGGCGTAGTCGGCGCGGCGACGACACGGCGCCATCCTGGCCGCCCCATGTGCACTGGATCGTGCCGGCAGTACCGGCTGACGCGCGTCGGAAGCGGTTGGTTCAGTACCCGCTTCCGACGCGCGGCCGGGCCGGAGCGCGTGCCGGCCCCCTGGTACGGAGCTCGCCGCCCGCATCCCGGACGCACGACTTGCGTCGATCGCCGGTGCGGGCCATCACCTCACTCGTCGGGGGGCGCCGTGGGGCGCGCACCTCCCCGGACCGCCGCGGAAGGTGATGCCGCTGCGTCGAGGCTCGTCAACTGTGGGAGACGGTGAGGCCGTAGAAGGCGACCCGAGCGCCCTTGGTGGTGCTGTCGGAGGACGACTGGTTGTACGAGCCGGCCTTGAAGTACTGCTTGTAGGCGTCGAACGACGACGGGATGGCGTAGTGCGTGGTGCTCCCGTTGACCGTCAAGTCGATGGTGTGGCCGCCCGAGACCCCGATCGTGTAGTTCCATGTCTTGCCGACCGATACATGGCCGACGGTGTGCAGTGTCTGCCCTCCGGAGGGCGAGTTCTCCGTGCCGAGGACGATGTCACCGCTCGACCGGTAGTACAGCTCCAGCAGCGGCTTGGTGGACGAGCCTCCCGTACCGAGGTGGATCTGACCGACGCAGACGTTCGATGTGACCGATACGACGCGCAGCGTCGCCTTCATCTGATGCGTGCCGCTGAGCGACCAGTTGGCGGCGGTGCCGTTGCGGTTCATCTCCCGCAGTTCGGAGCGGGCGTAGTTCGAGTTCGGTGTGGTGACGCCCTTCTCCGGTGCCCAGAAGGTCATCGCGCCGTCACGGGTGTCCGTGTAGAAGTACGCGTCCTGGAACCCGTTGGCTCCCTGAAGCCGGGAGGACGGGATCGTCGTCGGCGAGCCGGGGGAGCCCACCGGCTCCTGAAGCTGCCATACCGAGAGGTCGAAATTCCCGCCGGGCGCGACGGACGGATCCGCCATGGGGGAGGCGACGACGTTCGTACTGCCCTGGCCGCTGGGCGTGTTGGCGACGCCCGCGGCGGTGGGAACAGGGCTGGCGGGCGCGGCGGGAGCCGCGAGGGCCAGGCCGCCGGTGACGGCGGTGGCGGTGGCCAGGGAGGTGAGCAGCGTACGCATGCGCATGGGGGGTGCCTTCCCGTCGGCTCGGTGGGCTCGTTGACGGACGCGCTTGCTACTCCGCGTCCGGTGTTCATGTCTGTGAACTTTGTGTGTCAACATGAACATGGGGTGTCGCGACAGTAGGGCCGTGGCGCGGTCACGTCAAGGCTGTAGAGCTTGCCCGTCTGCCCTCAGGGAGCGTCCATCTGCCCTCGGTAGGAGGGAGAGGGCGGGGCGATCCATACGTCGTGCGCTGCGCAGAGCGCGCAGCCCCGGGTAACGGGAAAGGCCGGCCCGACGCCGTTGGCGCCGAGCCGGCCTTGCCCGGTGGTGCATCCCCCTCGGGGGTGCCGAGCCTTCCGCTCGGCGCGGCTGGTCAGTCCGTGCCGAACTCCATCGCGGCGCGGTCCAGCATCTCGTCGTCACCGGAGACCTCGCCGCGGGAGGCGATGGCCTCGGCGCTGCCCTCCGGCATCTGCGGCATGGTGCCGATCAGGCCGGTCGCGGCCGCCTGGGCGGCACCGATGGCGGGACTGCCGGTGCCGATCAGGCCGAGGCCGGCGTACTGCTCCAGCTTGACGCGTGAATCCGCGATGTCCAGGTTGCGCATGGTGAGCTGGCCGATCCGGTCGACCGGGCCGAACGCCGAGTCCTCGGTGCGCTCCATGGACAGCTTGTCCGGGTGGTAGCTGAACGCCGGGCCCGTGGTGTCGAGGATCGAGTAGTCCTCACCGCGCCGCAGTCGCAGCGTCACCTCGCCGGTGACGGCCGCGCCGACCCAGCGCTGCAGCGACTCGCGCACCATCAGCGCCTGCGGGTCCAGCCAGCGGCCCTCGTACATCAGCCGGCCGAGGCGCCGTCCCTCGTTGTGGTACTGGGCGAGCGTGTCCTCGTTGTGGATCGCGTTGACCAGGCGCTCGTACGCCGCGTGCAGCAGGGCCATGCCGGGCGCCTCGTAGATGCCGCGGCTCTTGGCCTCGATGATCCGGTTCTCGATCTGGTCCGACATGCCCATGCCGTGCCGACCGCCGATCGCGTTCGCCTCCATGACCAGGTCGACAGGGGAGGCGAGCTCCTTGCCGTTGATCGTCACCGGGCGGCCCTGGTCGAAGCCGATCGTCACGTCCTCGGTGGCGATCTCGACCGCGGGGTCCCAGAACCGCACGCCCATGATCGGCTCCACGGTCTCCACGCCGGTGTCCAGGTGCTCCAGGGTCTTGGCCTCGTGGGTGGCGCCCCAGATGTTGGCGTCGGTGGAGTACGCCTTCTCCGTGCTGTCGCGGTAGGGCAGGTCGTGGGCGAGAAGCCACTCCGACATTTCCTTGCGGCCGCCGAGCTCGGTCACGAAGTCCGCGTCCAGCCACGGCTTGTAGATCCGCAGGTGCGGGTTGGCGAGCAGGCCGTACCGGTAGAACCGCTCGATGTCATTGCCCTTGAAGGTCGAGCCGTCGCCCCAGATCTGTACGTCGTCCTCGAGCATCGCCCGGACCAAGAGGGTGCCCGTGACGGCGCGACCGAGCGGCGTGGTGTTGAAGTAGGCACGCCCGCCCGAACGGATGTGGAACGCCCCGCAGGTGAGCGCGGCCAGGCCCTCCTCGACCAGCGCCGCGCGGCAGTCGACCAGCCGCGCGATCTCGGCACCGTAGGTCTTCGCGCGGCCCGGCACCGAGGCGATGTCGGGCTCGTCGTACTGGCCGATGTCGGCGGTGTAGGTGCACGGGACGGCGCCCTTGTCGCGCATCCACGCGACCGCGACCGAGGTGTCGAGGCCGCCCGAGAAGGCGATACCGACGCGCTCGCCGGCGGGAAGGGAGGTGAGGACCTTAGACATAGGAAGAGTATGCATCCTCGCGCATTTTCATGCAAGGCTGATGCAGATCCTGTGCCGCAGGGTCGAAGAAGCTCGCCATGGCGCGGTACCGATGCGGCGCCGGTGTTCCAGCGGCGCCGCCCTCGATCAGCTCCCGCAAGATCCGTCGAGAGGTGTGCGACGGCGGCCTCACGGAAGGGCTACGGCAAGATCCCTGCCGCGCCATTGTTCAGCGAGATGGCCGGTGCCCTGCTGCTGTCACGCGCCGTCGCCGATGCCGACCCCGCCCCCACCGACTAAATCCTCGACACCGCCCGCACCGACCTGCGCAGCCGCACCAGTACCGCGTAAGGCCGCGATAGGTGGTCTCCTCGCGGTGTTTCATCCCTGAATGGGCGATGGGCGATGGGCGTGGACGTCAGGATCCGTCGGTGCTTCCAGCGCCCAGCGTTTCGGGGCCGGAGTGTATGCCCTCGGTTGAGCTGGTCCTCTGCGGGGGCTTCGGAGTCCCACCGGATTACTGCCCGGCGTCGACCAGTTCCTTGTCCTTGACTGCAGCGTCGAACAGTGCGGCGGCTGCCGCGCGGGCGGTCGTCGCTGCGGACGGGTCGCGGTCCATCCGCGCCGAAATCCCCGCGCCGTCGTACAGAAGGTGCAGCTGCCGCGCCAGGCCCTCGGCGTCGGCGACGCCGGCCTCCCGGGCCAGATCCGTGAACATGGTCCGCACCCACAGCCGGTACCGGTCGGCGGCGCCCTCCACCGGGCTGCCGGGCCGTACCTCCGCGCTGGCCGTCATGTGCGCACAGCCGTTGAAGCCGGGCTCGGTGAACAGCTGGCCCTGCCCGTCGAAGACGCCGAGCAGCCGCTGGCGCCCGACTACTCCGCCATGCTGGGCGCCCGTGCCCTCCTCGGCATCGGCATCGGCGGCTTCTGGGCCATCGCGGTAGGGGTCGGCACCCGCCTGGTTCCCGAGCAGCTCGCGCCACGGGCCACCGCCCTCATCTTCGGCGGCATCTCCATCGGGCACCGTCGTGGGCGTACCCGCGGGCCCGCTCCTGGGCCACCAGTTCGGCTGGCGCGGCCTTCTTCATCGTGGCCGGGCTCGGCCTGATCCCGGTGATCCTCCAGGCACTCTTCCTGCCCCGCCTCCCGGTCACCAAGGCCGTCACCCTGCGCTCCCTGGGCGTCCTGCTCAAGAGCGGCCGTGCGCGCGTCGCGCTCGTGATGACCTTGCTGACCATCACGGCGCAGTTCGCCGCTTACACCTTCGTGGCGCCCTTCCTGCAGCAGCAGACCGGAGCCGGCCCCACCCTGATCAGCACGCTGCTGCTGGTCTTCGCCGCAGCCGGAATCCTGGGCAATTTCGCCGCCGCGTCGGCGCTCACCAAGGCATTGCGGCCCACGGTGCCGGCCGTGCTGGCGCTCCTCGCCGTGTCGCAACTGCTCATGCCCCTCTTCGGGACGTGGACAGTCGGGGCGTTCCTCGTCCTCGCCCTGTGGGGCCTGGCCTACGGCGCAGTGCCGGTCGCGCTGCAGACCTGGCTCTTCCATGCCGGCGGACCGGCTGGTCGGGGCGCTCGAGGGGGTGGACCTCGACGTGCCGGTCTGGGCGCCGCGCGGAAAGCAGAACAAGGAGTTCTGGTCGCGCTGGGCGCTCTTCGAGGCGGCCGTACACCGGGGTGACGTCTTCCTGATGGCCGGCCTGCCGTTCGAGCTGGACACGGAAGTCGCCTTGCACCTCGTGGACGCCTTCCTGAGCGCCTGTGGGGATCCCGATGCCAGGAAGTTCCTTTCCCCGCTGTTCTCCGAGGTGCCGCGCGGAGGCCAGACGCTGTGCTTCCGGTCGGCGGAGGAGCCGGCGGGCGGGTTCTCCAGTTGGCTGATCACCTGTGCGCCGGACGGCGTGCAGGTCACCCGGAATCTCCCGACCACCAGCGTGGCCGATGCCACCGTGGTCGCCGCGCCCTCGGACCTGCTGCTGGTGGTCAAGGGCCGGCTGCGGCCGGAGAAGCCGCGCATGACGGTCCTGGGCAGCCGCCCGCTACTGGATCTCTGGCTCAGTCACGCCATCGCCTGACCGCACGGCGGGTTCCGCCCGCGCGCAGCCAGGGTGCCCGGATCTGCTCGTTCATCTCGGCAGCAGACCGCATGGAACCAGGGGGTACGGAACCAGGGGCACGGAATTGGGGGGCACGGAATTGGGGCTCGACGTCCCGGCCTGCGGCCTCCCGCTCCAACTGGCTTAGAGGACCGTTCAGTTGGTTGAAGATGCCGTCCTTTTGCCAGGCGGCGAAGTGCCCGTAGACGGTTTCCCGCGGCGCGAAGTCGCGCGGCAGGTGGCGCCAGGGGATCCCGGTCCGGTCGACATACAGGATGGCGTCCATGAGCCCGCGCGGGTCGTGCTGCGGCGGACGACCGATATCGAGGCCGCCCTGACCGCCTGGCGGGCGGAACGCAGGGGCAAGGGGGGGCAAAACACTCTTTCCGCACCTGGTGTTCAAAGGTCGACCGTGTTGATCTCTGTTGTTAGTGACGGATTTCCAGGGTGATGGCTGCCCCGGTGACGAGGGCGCGGGTCGTGTCGAGCGGGGGCCGTCGAATAATCCCGTGCCGTGTCGTCGGTGGAGGTGCAGACTCGCTCCATGGCGGAGATGCGGGCGTTCCGGGACGCGGTCAGTGGCTGGGCGACCGGCGGTCCCGAGGGGCCGGCGAGTGATCTGGCTGTGCGGCTGGGCGTGCGGACGGCGGTGCTGCTGGAAGGACTGAGTGACCTCGCGGCCGTTGAGGCGCTGGCCGCCCGGCGTGGCCGGGACCTGGCCGCCGAAGGGGTGTGCGTCGTGCCGATGGGCGGGGCGATGAGCGTCGGCCGCTACGCCGGCCTCCTCGGTCCGCCCGGCCTCGGCCTGCGCCTGACAGGACTGTGCGACGAGGGCGAACAGCGCTTCTACGACCGGGGCCTGAAGCGGGCACGGGCGCCGCGCCGGGGCTTCTTCGTGTGCGTGACGGACCTGGAGGACGAGCTCATCCGCGCGCTGGGCACGGCAAGGGTCGAGGAGATCCTCCGGGCCGAGGGCGACTTTCGTTCCTGGCAGACCTTCATGCGCCAGCCCGCACACCACGGTCGGCCCCGGCAGCAGCAGTTGCGGCGCTTCCTCGGCACGAAGAGAGGCCGCAAGATCCGCTACGGCCGCCTCCTCGTCGAGGCCCTCGACCCCGAACAGGTACCGGCCCCGCTCGACGATCTCCTCGCGAGCCTGTGACTTGGTGGACGAGGGCGATGTTGTGACGTCAGCGGTTGAGCGCGGATTGTTAATGAGTTGACCGGGTGGCGCCGTCTGGGCAGGCTCCAGCCACGACCTGGATGAAAGCCTTCTTGCTGTCAGTCAGTAGATCGGAGATGCCGAGGGATGACTTCCCACCTCCACGCGCTCTGCTTCGATGCGAACGACCCGCTCCGTCTCGCGCGCTTCTGGGCGGGCGTCCTGGGCTGGGAGATGGCCGACGACTCCTACGACGGCATCGCGCTCCTGCCGAGCGACGACACTGGGTTCCGGATCCGGTTTCTTTCGACCCGGGAGCAGAAGACAGGCCAGAACCAGATGCACTTCGATCTGACGAGCACGTCCCTTGATGACCAGCAGCAGGTTGTGGAGAGGTCGCTCGGACTCGGCGCCCGGCACATCGACATCGGCCAACGCCCGGAGGAGGGTCATGTGGTGCTCGCCGACCCCGAAGGCAATGAGTTCTGCGTCATCGAGCCGGGCAACAACTTCCTTGCTGACTGCGGATTCATCGGAGCGCTTGCGTGCGACGGTTCGCAGGACGCCGGGTACTTCTGGAGCCAAGCGCTGGGCTGGCCGCTGGTCTGGGACCAGGACCAGGAGACCGCGATCCGCTCGCCGCACGGCGGTCCGAAGATCACGTGGGGCGGCCCGCCACTGATGCCGAAGACCGGGAAGAGCCGGCTGCATTTCGACCTCGCTCCACCTGTCCAGGGTGATCAGCAAGCGGAGGTCGACCGTCTCGTCTCCCTCGGGGCGACTCGAATCGACATCGGTCAGGGCGAGGTCAGCTGGGTGGTGATGGCCGATCCCGACGGCCATGAGTTCTGTGTGTCGACGCCCCGATAACGCGACCGACCTGGGTGGCCGGCGACGCTCCTCACGGCGACGCTCCTCACGGTGGCGTGAGCGCAGCGGAAGCGCCGCGCACCGACGGCGGCTCCGGCCGCCGTCGGATCAGGCCGCCCTCTGCCGCCGGGCCGCCAGTACCGCGTAAACGATGACCCCCGCGAACAGGAACAGCACGCCCTGGTACACCGCCGCGTACCCGGCGCCCGCGACGAGCCACATCGAGAAGGCGGCCGCGACCGCCGTGACCACGGCGTCCCGTACCAGCCGCGTCCGGTCGACCAGCTCCCGCCGCCCCGAGAGGAGGTGGAAGATCTGCGCGGCGGTGGCCAGCAGGTACGGCACGGTCGCGGTGAACGTGGTGACGAGGACCAGGATCTCGAAGACCTTGGCCGAGCCCGACGTGTAGTTGTAGACGGTGAGCAGCGAGGCGAGGACGACGGTGACGCCGACGCCGACGGTCGGTACGCCCCGCCGCCGTCGCGCGAAGGCGGCGGGGAACAAGCCGTCCCGCGCCGCCGCGTACGGGGTCTGGGCGCTCAGCAGCGTCCAGCCGTTGAGGCAGCCGGTCATCGACACGAGCGCGGCGAGCGCTACGGCCCAGCCGCCCCAGGTGCCGCCGAACATGGCGTTCACGGCGTCCGAGAAGGGCGCGGTGGACTGCACCAGGCGGTCGTGCGCGACCGTGCCGAAGACGGACAGCGTGCCCAGCAGATAGACGAGCGCCGCGCCCGTGGTGCCGATGATGGTGGCTCGTCCCACATTGCGCCGGGCGTTCTTGACCTCTCCCGCGCTGACGGCGGCGGACTCCACGCCGAGGTAGGAGAAGAGCAGGAGCGCGGCACAGGCGGACACCGCGCCGGGCACGCTGCCGCCGCTCGCGTGGAACGGGCCGAGGTTGTCCGGGTCGAAGAAGAACAGCCCGCCGACCGCGACGAGCAGCAGCGGCACGAACTTCAGCACGGTGGAGACGATCTGGACGGCGCCCACGTAGCGGGTGCCCGCGAAGTTGGCGAGCGCGGGCAGCCACTGCAGGGTGAGCGCGGCCAGGCAGGCGGTCCAGCGGTGGTCGTTCACCGGGATCAGCACGTCGAGGTAGCCGACGGCGGCGACGGCGAGCGCCGCGTTCGACACCCAGGTGGTGATCCAGTACGCCCAGGCGGCGAGGAAGCCGGCGAAGTCACCGAAGGCCTCGCGGGCGTAGACGTAGGGCCCGCCGGTGCGCGGGTCACGTTCGGCGAGCCGGCCGAAGACCAGAGCGAGGGCGATGGCGCCGACGGTCAGGACGCCGAAGGCGACCAGGCTGACCGTGCCGTACGGTGCGACGGAGGCCGGGAGCAGGAAGATTCCGCCGCCGATGATGTTGCCCATGACCAGGGCGGTGGCGACGGGTAGCCCGAAGCGGCGGGTGTGCCTGCTAGTGGCGCCGGTGGAGTCTTCGGCCGGTGTGGGGGCCGCGACGGTCTCCTGGGGGGCCGGAGCCGACTGTGGGACGGTTCCGGTGACGTGCATGGGGTCGTGCGCCTCTCATCGAACTGATGCCCGGGACCGCCGGGACGGGGCCCATGGTCGGGCATGGTCCGCCGCGACTCCAAATCGCACACTTTCGTCCTGTATAGCCCCGCCCAGCACCGTAAAAGGTGCGCCGCCGCGGGCCTTGAGCCGGGAATCGTTCAGCGGCGCCTGGGGTTAGCCGTAGCGGTGGATGGGGGGCGGCACGCAGACGCCGGCCGTACCGCACCTGTACGGCGCCCGCGCTGGGGGGCAGGTGCTCACGCCTTCAAGGCCAGCACGATGGCGGCGCCTATGCCGCCGAGGAACAGGGCCACGGCGGCCGGCCCCCATCCTCCGTGGCGCCAGCGGAACGGGCGGTCGAGCGACAGGAGGCCGGGGCCCACGGCGGCGATGGCGATGGCGGCCACCGCCAGGCACAGCGGATACTCCAAGCCGCCCTTCTCTGCCCACAGGCCCTTTGGTGCCGTCGTGGCCATGGCGTTGATCATCACTCCGACCACGGCCGCCGCGGCCAGCGGCGTGAGCAGGCCGACGGCCAGACCGAGGCCGCCGAGGAACTCCGAAGCGCCGGCGAGGCCGGCGAAGAAGTCCCCGGGACGGTAGCCCATGTCCGCGAAACCCTTGCCGGTCGCGCTGAGCCCTGGGCCGCCGAAGATTCCGAAGAGTTTCTGGGCGCCATGGCCGGCCAGCAGCAGACCCACGGCGAGTCGGAGCAGAAGGATGCCGGCGTCGGCGGCGGAAAAGGATGTCGGGGTGGTAGCCGTATCACGTGGACCGGAAGTGGCCCGGAGTCGCTGAGCGGTCACTCGCATGATGGGTTCGCTTTCTGCACCGAATGCCCGGTCGGTGTCGTGGGCTCCGCCCGCGACCAGGGCGCGGTGCCAACGATGACCTGCCGCGCGCCGGAAAGTGGCGGGTTGGGGTACACGCGGTCAGGCTCTGGGGGGCGAGGTGCGCGGATTCTCCTCTTGATGCGGGGGGCCGGCCTTCGGCCCGCTCAAGGGCGATGATTCTCTCTTTTGCCGGGCCAGAAAAGGGGCAAACCGGGATAGTGATCCATTTTCCGCATATCCCCATGTAGGGGTAGGGCGCCGTCCTAGTCGGTGAGGCCCAGCGCCCCCGCTGCCTGGATCGCCAGCCAGACCTCGGCCAGGGCCCCCGTCGACGTCAGGTCACGGTGGGCGAGCGTGCCGAAGCGGCGCAGCCGGTAGGCGAGGGTGTTCGGGTGGATGTGGAGCGCCGCCGCGGCCGTCTCGGTACGGCGGTCGCGCTCCATCCAGGTGCGGGCGGAGACCAGCAACTGCGAGTCGTGGGTCTCGTCGTAGCGCAGGACCTCGCCGAGCACATGCTCGACCAGTGCGGTCAGGACAGCGGGGTCGTCGGGCAGCCACCGGCCCGTCGAGTCGTCGCCGTACCGGACGACGGGACGGCCCGACTCCACGGCCTTGGAGACCGCCCAGAGTGCCTCGCGCTGGGCGACCTTCAGTGCGGCGCCCGGCAGGAAGGGGCGGCTCATCCCGGCTGCCACGACCGGCAGCTCACCGACGGCCACCGCCAGCTCCGGCGCCCCCAGGACGTAGCGGTCCTCGCCCCAGGTGAGCAGCAGATGGGGATGGTCCTCCAGACAGCGCAGCAGCGCCTCGTCGGTGGTGTGGCGCACCACGAGGAGCACGGTGTCGCCCTCGATCGCGTGCCGGGCGAGCCGGCGGCGCGCCGTCTCCGGGTCGAGCACCTCCTGCAACAGCTCGGCCAGCGTCTCCGCGCCCTCGCGGCGCAGCGTCTCGCGCTCGTTGCGCACCATCGCCAGCCGCAGCGCCGCCACGGTGGCGATGTGCTGGACGACGGCGAGCCCCGCGGGCTGGGCGCCCTGACGCTCGTACGCGACGAGAAAGCCCGCGGGGCCGCCGGGCGCGGGCACCGGGAGGACGAATCCGCCGGGGACGGTCGGCGGAGCGTCGACGGAAGCGGGCAGGACACCGGGATCCGGTGTGGGAACGCCGGGCAGGAGCGGGCGTCCCTGCGGTGTGCAGAGGTAGACGTCGTAACCCGACAGGGCTTCGAGGCGGCGCAGAAGTGCGGGCGTGTCGAGGTTCTCGGCGACCAGCCAGCGCAGCGAGCCGAAGACCTGGAGCTGCGCGCCCAGCCGGTGCCGGGCGTCCTCCTGGACCGAGGCCGCGACCTCCTGGGCGACAGCGATGAACGGGACGGCGAGCGGCACTTCGAGGACCGGGAAGCCCCGCTCCTCCGCCGCCCGGAAGAACGCGTCGTGGAGCGGGGGCATGTGCAGCTGCGCGGAGAGCGCGAGAGCGGATACGCCGGCGTCGTCCAGCCGCTCCAGATAGGCGCGCTGTCCGGCCGCGGTACGGGGGACCGCCAGACCTGTCGTCATGATCACCTCGGCGCCCAGGAGCCAGGGCGTCGGATCGGCGAGCTCGCTGGCGTGCGCCCAGGACACGGACCGGCCCAGACCGTCGCTGCCGGCCTTCACGGAGAGCTGGAGTGCCGGGAAGGAGAGCAGATCTTCGACAGTGAGTTTGTTTCTGGCCACATAAGACAGCGTACGGCTCTGTGATTGGCACAATTGTCGCTGGACATGCGAGGGCCACACACTGTGGAACCGTGCCCATGCATGAACGGAAGGTGGAGCGCCCGTGACGACCTCGATCACCGAAATCGAGACCTATGGTGTCGAGCGGATCCCGGACGAGGACCGCACGGCCCGCCCGATCGATCTGTTCCGCCTCGCCTTCGGCGGCGCCAACACCTTCGCGACCTGTGTGCTGGGCGCCTTCCCGATCCTCTTCGGCCTCTCCTTCTGGCAGGGACTCGCGGCGACCGTCCTCGGCCTCGTCGCGGGTGCGCTGCTGCTGGCCCCGATGGCCCTGTTCGGCCCCGCCAACGGTACGAACAACGCCGTCTCCTCCTCCGCGCACCTGGGCGTGCACGGCCGGGTCGTCGGCTCGTTCCTCTCCCTGCTCACCGCCATCGCGTTCTTCTCGATCTCGGTGTGGTCCTCGGGCGACGCGCTCGTCGGCGGCGCACACCGGCTCGTCGACGTCCCCGAGTCGGACGTCACCTACGGCATCGCGTACGCGATCTTCGCCGGGCTCGTACTGGCCGTCTGCATCTACGGTTTCCGGTTCATGCTGCTGGTCAACAAGATCGCGGTGCTGGCGGCGTCGGCCCTCTTCGTGCTCGGTGCCTTCGCCTTCGCGGGCGACTTCGACCCCGGTTACGCGGGAGCCTTCGCCTCCACCGCCGACCCGCTGTTCTGGCCGTCGTTCATCGGCGCCGCGCTGATCGTGCTCTCCAACCCGGTCTCCTTCGGCGCGTTCCTCGGTGACTGGTCCCGCTACATTCCGGCCGGGTCCCCGCGCCGCCGGGTGATGGGAGCCGCGTTCCTCGCCCAGATCGCCACCCTGCTGCCGTTCCTCTTCGGCCTGGCCACCGCGTCGATCATCGCGTCGAAGGCCGCGAAGTACGTCGACCCGGCCGCCCCCAACTACGTGGGCGGACTCCTCGCGATCTCGCCCGGCTGGTACTTCCTGCCGCTCTGTCTGATCGCCCTGATCGGCGGCCTCTCCACCGGCACGACGGCCCTGTACGGCACGGGTCTCGACTTCTCCAGCGTCTTCACGCGCTTCAGCCGCGTCCAGGCCACCTTCTTCATCGGCGCCCTGTCCATCGCGTTCATCTTCGTCGGCCGCTTCGCGCTGAACCTCGCGCAGTCCATCTCCACCTTCGCCACGCTGATCATCACCTGCACCGCACCGTGGATGATCGTCATGGCGCTCGGCTATGTCACCCGGCGCGGCTGGTACGACGCGGAGGCGCTGCAGGTCTTCAACCGCCGCCAGCGCGGCGGCCGCTACTGGTTCACGCACGGCTGGAACTGGCGCGGCATGTCCACCTGGCTCGTCTCCGCCGTCGTGGCGCTCCTCTTCACCAACCTGCCCGGCCAGTTCGTCGGCCCGCTCGGCAACCTCGCGAACGGCGCGGACATCTCGCTGCCGGTCGGCCTCGCCCTCGCGACCGTGCTCTACCTCGCCCTGCTCGCCCTGTTCCCCGAGCCGCGCGCCGTGTACGGACCGGCCGGCCCCCGCTTCGTCCGGGCGTCGGACGCCGCGGTGCCGCCGATCACCGGTGGCACCGAGGAGCCCGTCACCGAGCCCGCCGCGGCCCACTGAGCCCTCGCCGACACCCCCGCAACCGAACGCCGGGCGTTCCGGCCCCGCCCGTCGAACGCCCGTGACCAGGAGCTGTGCATGAGCACCACCACCGTCCGGGAAATCCAGGACGCCGCGGACGCGCTCGTCGCCGCCTTCGCCGAGGGCCGCCTCGACGACTACTTCGGCGCCTTCGCCCCGGACGCGACCTTCGTCTTCCACACCACCCCGGAGCGCCTCGGCTCCACGGCCGAGTACCGCGCGCTCTGGCAGCAGTGGGTGGAGCAGGACGGCTTCCGCATCCTCGGCTGCACCTCGTCCGCACAGCTGATCCAGCACTTCGGCGACACGGCCGTCTTCAGCCACGACGTGGAGACCCGGGTCGCCACCGACGCCGGCGAGGAGACGGTCCACGAGCGGGAGACCATCGTCTTCGCCCGCGCCGACGACGGCCGCTGGACCGCAGTCCACGAGCACCTGTCCGCCCGTACCGCCGCCTGACCAGGAGAGACGTTCCATGAGCAGCACGTTCCGCAACTACATCGACGGTGCATTCGCGGACGCCTCGGACGGCCGCACGCTCGATGTGGTGGACCCCACCACCGGTGACGTCTACGCGACCTCCCCGCTCTCCGGGGCGGCGGACGTCGACGCGGCGATGGCGGCCGCCGCCGCGGCGTTCCCCGTCTGGCGCGACGCCACGCCCTCCGTGCGGCAGCGCACGCTGCTGAAGATCGCCGACGCCATGGAGGCACGGGCCGACGAGCTGGTCGCCGCGGAGAGCCGCGACACCGGCAAGCCGCTCCACCTCACCCGCAGCGAGGAACTCGCCCCCGCCATCGACCAGGTCCGCTTCTTCGCGGGCGCGGCGCGGATGCTCGAAGGCCGATCGGCCGGCGAGTACATGGAGGGCATGACCTCGATCATCCGCCGCGAACCGGTCGGGGTGTGCGCACAGGTCGCGCCGTGGAACTACCCCCTGCTGATGGCGGTGTGGAAGTTCGCCCCGGCGCTCGCGGCGGGCAACGCGGTGGTCCTCAAGCCCTCGGACACCACCCCGGCCTCCACCGTGCTGATCGCCGAGATCATCGGCGGTGTCCTGGAGGAGCTGGGCCTGCCCCGCGGAATCTTCAACGTGGTCTGCGGCGACCGTGAGACCGGCCGCCTGATGGTGGAGCACCCGACCCCGGCGATGGCCTCCATCACCGGTTCGGTACGCGCCGGCATCCAGGTCGCCCAGAGCGCGGCCAAGGACGTCAAGCGGGTCCACCTGGAGCTCGGCGGCAAGGCCCCGGCGGTGGTCTTCGAGGACGCCGACCTGGCGAAGGCGGTCGAGGACCTCGTGGTCGGCGGCTTCTTCAACGCCGGTCAGGACTGCACGGCGGCGACCCGCGTCCTGGTCCACGAGTCGGTCCACGACGAGTTCGTCGCCGCCCTCGCCAAGGCCGCGGCCGACACGAAGACCGGGCAGCCGGACGACGAGGACGTGCTGTACGGACCGCTCAACAACGCGGGCCAGCTCGCCCAGGTCAGCGGCTTCATCGAGCGCCTACCCGAGCACGCGACGATCGAGGCGGGCGGCCACCGGGTCGGCGAGAAGGGCTACTTCTACGCCCCGACCGTGGTCTCCGGCCTGCGGCAGGACGACGAGATCGTCCAGAACGAGGTCTTCGGCCCGGTCATGACCGTCCAGTCGTTCACGGACGAGGCCCAGGCCGTGCAGTACGCCAACGGCGTCGACTACGCACTGGCCTCCTCGGTGTGGACCAAGGACCACGCACGGGCGATGCGGATGTCGAAGAACCTCGACTTCGGCTGCGTATGGATCAACACCCACATGGCACTCGTCGCCGAGATGCCGCACGGCGGGTTCAAGAAGTCCGGCTACGGCAAGGACCTCTCCGCGTACGGCTTCGAGGACTACACCCGGATCAAGCACGTCATGACATCGCTCTGACATCCGGGAACCCGTCGCCCGCCCCGGCCCCGCGCCGGGGCGGGCGACGGGTTCCACGGCGGCGTCCGGTACGCCGCCCCACGTCCCCCGCGCGCCTTCTGCACCGCAACGTGAACGGTGCACCACGGGAGCTGTCGCCGCCGCCGCTGCCGTTGCCGCTGTGCGGGAGGGGAGACGCACGTCACATTCGTTCGTTCCTGCGTTCCTGTCACATCTTGCCGAGCTGTTCCGTCAGGGAGGTGTAACCACCAGCAAGGCATAGGAGTTCATCATGGACGCTCGCTTGAACCTCTTCGGCAACCCGGTCGGAGCCAAGTTCCTGAGGTACATCAACTCGGCAGGCAAGGCGGTCTCGGACTCGACGCTGCCGGCCGCGACGCAGGAACTGGTGAAGATCCGCGCCAGTCAGATCAATGGCTGCGGTTTCTGCACCGACATGCACACCAAAGACGCCACGCACGCCGGGGAGACCTCGACGCGCCTCAACCTGATCGCGGCCTGGCGGGAGGCCACGGTGTTCACCGACGCCGAGCGCGCTGCCCTGGAGCTGACGGAGCAGGGCACCCGCATCGCCGACGCGGCCGGCGGTGTCACGGACGAGGCTTGGGCGAATGCCGCCAAGCACTACGACGAGGACCAGCTCGCCGCCCTGGTGTCCCTCATCGCCCTCATCAACGCCTACAACCGCGTGAACGTCATCGTCCAGCAGCCCGCCGGCGACTACCAGCCCGGCCAGTTCGGATAACGAGGAGTACCTGGCCGGGACCGCCGGTGCCCTCCCGCACCAGCAACAGCACCAGCCCCGGGCACCCCTCGCCGGAGCCCGGGGCATTGCGCTGGTACGCCCGACGGTCCGACCGATCCACGCGAGTCGGGTGGCCTGGGGCGATGGGCCACATGGACGGCGACGGGCCACAGGCGGGAGGCGTGCGTCGGCAGCACCCTGGTGCCGCGTTCGAACGCGAACGGGGGCACATCCTCTGCGGGCCGACCAGCTGGCCTGCCCGATGCCCGATGCCCGCGCCCGTCGCCGTAGCCGTGACATGGAACGCGACGGACAGGGCGCCTGCGATGATCGGGACGGTGGCACACCCGGCTCAAGCCTTGCGCTGGGGGACAGGCGGAAGGAAGGCACCATGGCGATCGAGGCGGTTCCGGGCACCGCGGACCTGGTCCACGCGAGGATCCCCGACACCACAGCCGCAGGCATGGTCATCTTGCTCAACGGCACGTCCAGCTCCGGCAAGACCAGCATGGCCCGCGCACTCCTCGACATCCTGGACGGGACGTGGTTCCACATGCCAGTGGACGCGTTCCACGCCATGCGCTGCAAACGCGACATATCCGATGAGGAACTCCAGCCTGAGATCGACCGCACCGCCAAGGGGTTTCACCGCGCGGTCGCCGGTATGGCCGCGGGCGGCAACAACCTCGTCGTCGACTATCCGCTCAGCCGACGCTGGAGACTGCTGGACCTCCTCGACTTGCTCGTACCCGAAGACACAGTCCTGGTCGGGGTCCGCTGTCCGCTGCCCGAGCTGGAGCGCCGCGAGAGCGAGCGCGGTGACCGGCAGCCGGGACTGGCCGCGATGCAGTACGGCGCGGTGCACTCCCACGAGCTGCATGACCTCGACATCGACAGCAGCCTCCACACCCCGGCGGAATGCGCCCTTCGCATCCGTGACTTTCTGCCGGACCGGCCACGCCCCACCGCCTTCGAAACGCTCCGGCGGACATTGCGGAGGCCGCACCGCCCCACCGCGCACACGCCCGCAGAAGCCGGCCCCGACTGACGGGTGCGGCGGGGCAGACTCGGCGATCTCTGCTGTTCCTGTGCCGAGGACGGTCCGGGGAGATTCATGAGTCGGGACCGGCGGACATCCCTTCAGTAAATGCCTGAGTAGTTGACGGCTTCACTTGCGTCGGCGCCACGCTTGCGCAGCGCCTCGCGACAGCCGCGCTGGGCGGGGTGATCTGAGCGCGGCAACGTGGGCACACGCCGCGCCCCGCGGCGGCTCCCGACCTGCTCCGACTTGCTGTGGCCGCCGGTGCAGTCGGTGTCGCTGTGGCCGTGCGGGCCATCGAGTCTGGTGTGGCTTAACGGGGCAGGAGAGCAGCCAGGTGAGTGTCACTCCTCGGGCGGGCCCTGGCCACTCGGGATCACCAGTGCTAGAAAGGTCGCATGGCGAGCCGTTTCGCCCGTTTTCGACGTCTTTCGTCACGGTCACTGGTCAGCAGGAGCCCGCGCAGCGTAGCCGGGCAGGTGTTGGTCCTCCAGGTGGCTCTGGTAGTGCTGCTCGTGGCCTGCGGCGTGTTGGCCGTCGCCCTGCAGTCGAAGCGGGACACAGATGCCGAGGCCAAGCGCCGCTCCGTAGCCGTAGCGCAGACCTTCGCGCACTCTCCCGGTGTCCTGGCGGCGTTGCAGAGCCCCGACCCGACCAAGATTCTCCAGCCGCTCACGGAGGCGGGGCGCAAGGCCGCCGGCGTCGACTTCATCGTGGTCATGGACACCAAGGGCATCCGCTACACGCACCCCGTGCCGAGCCGAATCGGAAAGCGGTTCGTGGGCAACATCGGGCCGTCGCTGGAGGGGAAGGTCTACACGGAAAGCGTCAACGGCCCGCTCGGCCGCGAGGTACAGGCCACCGTCCCTGTCGAGAACACCAACGGCAAGGTGGTGGGCCTCGTCTCCGCCGGGCTGAAGGTCAAGAGCGTGACCAATCAGGTGGCCCGGCAACTACCGATCATCCTGGGTGCCGGAGCCGGGGCGCTCGCGGTGGCCACCGGCGGGACAGCGCTGATGGGCAGGCGGCTGCGACGGCAGACTCACAGCCTGGCCCCGGACGAGATGGCCCGCATGTACGAGCACCACGACGCGGTGCTGCACTCCGTGCGCGAAGGGGTGGTCATCGTCGCCGGCGACGGGCGGCTGGTGCTGGCGAACGACGAGGCCAGACGGCTGCTGGAGCTGCCCCCGGACGTCGAGGGACGGCTCGTGTCGGAGCTGTCGAGCCTCGACCCCGACACATTGGCGCTGCTCGTCTCGGGCCGCGAAGCCACCGACGAGGTGCACTTTGTCGGAGAACGGCTGCTGGCCGTCAACCAGCGGCCCACGGATCGCGACGGAGGCCCCAAGGGGACGGTGGTGACACTGCGCGACTCCACCGAGTTGCAGGCGGTGACCGGAAGGGCGGAGATCGCAGGGGAGCGGCTCAAGCTGCTGTACGACGCCGGACTCGGCATCGGCACCACCCTGGACGTGCTGCGCACCGCCGACGAGCTGGCACAGGTCGCCGTTCCTCGCTTCGCCGACTTCGTCACCGTGGACCTGGCCGACGCCGTGCTGCACGGCGAGGAGCCGGCCCCCACGGCAACGGACCTCCGCCGCACGGCCGTGTGCGGTATCCGGGACGACCATCCGCTCTACGAACTGGGTCAGCTGATCGACTTTCTGCCTTCCACGCCCCAGGCGCGCGGCTACGGCAGTGGCTACTCCGAGTTGGTGACCGACCTGTCGACCGCCACGGGCTGGCACGCGCAGGACCCGGAGCGCACCAAGGCGATCATCGACTACGGCATCCATTCCCTCATCGCCGCCCCGATCCAGGCCCGCGGCGTCGTGCTGGGCATGGCCAACTTCTGGCGCTCCAAGCAGCACGAGCCCTTCGTCGAGGAGGAGATGTCGCTGGCGGAGGAGCTGGTGGCCCGCGCCGCGGTCAGCATCGACAACGCTCGCCGCTATACCCGTGAACACGCCCTGGCGGTCACCCTTCAGCGCAGCTTGCTGCCCAGGGCCCTGCCCGAGGTGAGCGCCCTCGACGTCGGCTACCGCTACCTCCCCGCCCAGTCGGGCGTGAGCGGAGACTGGTTCGATGTGATTCCCCTGCCGGGGAGTCGGGTGGCGCTGGCCGTCGGCGATGTGGTCGGCCACGGCCTCCACGCAGCCGCCACGATGGGGCGGCTGAGGACCGCGGTGCACAACTTCTCCACACTCGATCTTCCCCCTGACGAGCTGCTGAGCCATGTGGACGACCTGGTCGGCCGCATCGACCAGGACGAGGCGGGTACGGAGAGTGCCGCGGGTGTCGTGGGCGCCACCTGCCTGTATACGATCTACGACCCCGTGACGCGCCGCTGCGTCATGGCGAGTGCGGGGCACCTGCCGCCCGCGCTCGTCCACCCCGACGGCACCGTCACCTTCGTGGACCTGCCGACCGGGCCTCCCCTCGGCCTCGGTGGCATGCCGTTCCTGACCGCCGAGCTGGACCTCCCGGAGGGCGCCGAGCTGGTCCTCTACACCGACGGCCTCATCGAGGACCGCAAGCGCGACCTGGACGTGGGAATGGAACTGCTGCGCGATGCGCTGGCGGGTCACCCTGACCGGCCGCCCGAGGAGAGCTGCCAGGCTGTGCTGGACGAGCTGCTGCCCGGGCGCCCCAAGGATGACGTCGCCCTCGTCATCGCCCGCACCCGGGGCCTGCCGGCCGACCGGATCGCCGACTGGGATGTGCCGCTCGACCCGGCCGCCGTCGCGGGGATGCGCGACGCCATGTCCCAAAAGCTCGACGAGTGGGGCCTGTCCGAGCTCGGCTTCAGCATGGAGCTCGTCCTGAGCGAGCTCATCACCAACGCCATCCGCTACGGTTCCGAGCCGATCCATGTGCGGCTGATCCGTGACCGTACGCTGACCTGCGAGGTTGCCGACGGCAGCAGCACATCGCCGCATCTGCGGTACGCCGCGACGATGGACGAGGGAGGTCGGGGCCTGTTTCTGGTGTCGCAGATGTCCGAGCGCTGGGGCACCCGGTACACCCCCCAGGGCAAGGTGATCTGGGCCGAACAGGCGCTGCCGGAGGTCATCGAGGAGCCTGGCGTGGCGTCGGCTGCTACGGACGCGGCCCTCTCGGGCGAAGGGGCAGCCGGCCCGGAAGCCTGGCGTGAAGACGGCTCGGCCTAGCCACGGCCCGGAGTGGGTGGTGGGGGCAGGGGGGGATCTTGGTGGGGCGGCTGCGAGGGTGGCTGGATAGTATTTGAGTATGGGTGGGCGGTTTGTCGGTTTGGATGTGCCGGGATGTGCCTTCGAGGCGGGTTCCGGTGGTGGGGCGAGGGCCCGGGTGGCCGCGGCGGGGTTGGGTGACGGTGACGTGTGATGGGTACGGCGTCGGATGGGCTGGGTGTGTATGCGGGCCGGGCTGCAGGTCTGGTGGGGACGCAGATTGCCAGTTACCGGGTGGAGCGTGAGATCGGCCGTGGAGGCATGGCCGTTGTGTATTGTGCCCGGGACTTGCGTCTGGATCGTATGGTCGCGTTGAAGCTGCTGGCTCCGGAGATGGCGCGTAATGACATTTTCCGGCGGCGTTTCACGCATGAGTCACGGGTGGCTGCTGCGATTGATCATCCTCATATCGTGCCGATTTTTGAGGCCGGTGAGATGGATGGTGTTCTGTATATCGCGATGCGATATGTATCGGGGCTGGATCTGCGTGCTCTGCTTGACCGGGATGGTCCGTTGCCGGTGGTGACTGCGTTGCGTATCGCTGCTCAGGTGGCGTCGGCTCTTGATGCGGCTCATGAACATGATTTGGTGCACCGGGATGTCAAGCCCGGCAATATTCTGGTTGCTCAGGGAACGGACAGTGATCATCCTGAGCATGTTTATCTCACGGATTTCGGCTTGACGAAGAAGTCGCTGTCGCTGACCGGGTTCACGACGGTGGGTGAATTTGTCGGCACGCTTGATTATGTGGCGCCGGAGCAGATTTCGGGACGTCCGGTGGACGGCAGATGCGATCTGTACAGTCTTGCCTGCGTCGTCTACGAAACCCTTGCGGGTGGGCCGCCTTTCCAGCGGGATGAAGATATAGCGTTGCTGTGGGCGCATCAGTACGACTCCCCGCCTGCTCTGAGCGAGAAGCGGCCGGGGACTCCGCCGGCGATGGACGCCGTTCTGGCGAAGGCGCTGGCGAAGGTTCCCGAGGACCGTTACGGCTCGTGTCTGGAGTTTGTGGCGGCTTTGCGTGTCGCTGCGAGCGGTGCCGTTCAGGGATCGCATCCACAGACCCAGGTGGATGCCGAGGTTCTTGCTGCCGGGCAGCACTCCGGGCCGCCCCCGGAGCCGCCTTTGTGGGCCCGGCCGGTCTTTGGCCGTCCGCGCCGGTGAGGTCCCGTCCGGTCGGGTGAGGCCGCCATGCCCGGATGGCGGCATGTGGCTGTTGCCATTGCCTGCGCGGCTGCTGCTCCCGGCACAGTGGGGCCATGAACGCAGATGACAGGAGCCTTCTGGCCGGGGCACGCGTAGCGACCAGGCTGCCGGCCCAGGACTTGGAGCGGGCGCGGCGCTTCTACCGTGAGCAGCTTGGTCTGGAGCCGGTCGACGAACGGCCTGGTGGGCTGCTGTATCGGTGCTCAGGCGCGGACTTCGTGGTGTTCCAGTCGACGGGCTCCTCGCCCGGCACCTTCACTCAGATGGCGTGGGAAGTCGACGACATCGAGGCAGTCATGACGGAACTCAGACGGCGCGGTGTGGTATTCGAGGAGGTCGACGTGCCCGGGTTTCGAACGAGGGGCCAAGTCGCGGAGATCGAAGGGAACTATCCGAGCAAGGGCGCGCGGGGTGAACGCGGTGCCTGGTTTTGTGACAGTGAGGGGAACATGCTCGGCATCGGCGAGCCGGTCCTTTGACGAGCCGGTGCTTTGAGTAGAGCGAGCCTGGCCCGAGCGGCTCATTGAGCGGGTTCATCGGATTGATCGTCGGGCTGCCAGGTCCGGGGCGGCAGCAGGCATGAGCGTCGTTTCCCGGCCGGATGTGTTCGGCATCTTTCCCTTCGGAGACCCGGCGTGATCGGTGCCCTACCCTCCGGGGTCCCCTGTCCGCACGACGGTGCCCTATCAGCTGCCCTGGCTACGCACTTGCCATCTCAGGAGTAAGCCATTTCGTCGGAGGTCCCGGGCTGGTTGTGGCGGGGTTTCACCGCTCGCTCTTTGAGGCGGGTTGTTTTCTGGCTTGCGGGGTGTGCGGGGTGGTTGCGCACAATGGTGGTGTGGGGGGGGGTTGGTGGTGTGAGTGTGATGGTGTGGGGCTGGTGGTGGGTGGCTGTGTCTCGGCTTGTGCTGCTGGTTTGCCTGTCGGTCGGGTTTCCCGTGTGGGTGGGGTTGTCGGTTGGTCGGCGGGTGTGGTGGCGGGTTTCCCGGTGGCTGTGTGTGGTTGGCCTGTGCGCTGCAGGTCCTGATGCGGGATGTAGAGCTCGTGAGTGTGGAACCGTCGTCGTCTGATCGTTCTTCGGGCGCGTCTGGCCGTTCTTCGGGTCCGTCGTCGTCTGGTGGTTCTTCGGGTCCGTCTGATGGTGGGTCTGGTCATTCCTCGGGTGCGTCGGGTGTTTCTGGGAGGCCGTCGGGTCCTCCGTCGGGTCCGTTGGCGTCTCCTTCTCAGCCGGAGTACGGGCCTCTGCCTCCGGGTGGTGGTGGGGCGTCGGGTGGTGGCGGGGGTGGTGGGCCGTCGGGCGGTGCGGGTGGTGGTGGGGAGGGGCGGGACAGGTGGTGGGAGTCGGTGCCGCGGGTGGCGGTGATCGTCACTGCGGTGGTGGCTGTGGTGGCGCTGGTTGTTGTGTTCACACGATCCGGTGGTACCCCGGATCAACAGCGGGGTGAGGTCTTCCTGCAGTCTGCGGGGAGCAGGGGGGTGGATCCGTTTACGGAGTCGACGGTGCGGGAGGATGCTTCGCCGCCGGTGATGCCTGTGCTGCCTGGTTCGGCGGAGAGTGATGTGTCGCGGAGTGTGGATGGTGATGCTCCGGGTCTGTACGGCGGGACACGTAATGTCGCCAGTTGTGATGTGGGGAAGCAGATCACTGCGCTGAAGGCGGAGCCGTCGAAGAACAGGGCGTTTGCCGCGGCGTTGAACATAGGGCCTTCTGATGTTCCCGACTATCTGCGGGCCCTGACTCCGGTGCATCTCAGAGTGGATACCCGGGTGACCAATCATGGTTACCGCAATGGCTCTGCCACCAGCTATCAAGCTGTGCTGCAGGCGGGCACTGCGGTCCTGGTCGATGACCGTGGTGTGCCGCGGGTGCGCTGTGCGTGCGGGAACCCGCTGACGCCGCCGGCCGAGCAGAAGGGCACGCCCAAGCGGGTGGGTCATGCGTGGCCCGGATACCGGCCCTCGGGTGCTGTCGTTGTCGCGCCTGCGCCCCATGCGGTGAAGAAGTTTGTGGTGGCGGGCCCTGAGAAGGGGGACTGGTTCACCCGGGAGCAGGGCGACGAGCGGGGCACGCACGACAAGAAGACGGCGCCGCCGGTGCAGCGGCCGCCGGAGTCGGGCAGGGAGTCGCAGTCGTCCGAGCCGGGCAAGGAGTCGAAGCCGCCGGAGTCGGAGTCGTCGAAGCCGGACAAGTCGTCGAAGCCGGACAAGGAGTCGAAGTCGTCGAACCCGTCGGAGTCGGGCGGGAAGTCGGAGTCGGAGTCGTCGAAGTCGGACAAGGAGTCGAAGTCCCCGGAGTCGGAGTCGTCGAAGCCGGACAAGTCGTCGAAGCCGGACAAGGAGTCGAAGTCGTCGAAGCCGTCGGAACCGGGTAAGCCGTCCTCGTCGAAGCCGGATAAGGAGTCGAAGCCGGATAAGGAGTCGGATAAGGAGTCGGAGTCGGGGTCGTCTGAGTCGGGCAGGGAGTCGACGCCGTCGGAGGGCACCCCTCCACCGGACTCGGGCGAGCCGTCTTCTCCCGAGTCGGCTTCGGAGGGGTCGTCGGAGCCGGCGCCACCGCCCTCGGCCGGCGAGTCCTCAATGCCCCAGGCGCCGACTCCCGCGGAGCCTTCCTCGCAGGTCGAGCCCGAGACTTCTGCGCCTGAGAGTGTGGCGCCGCAGAATGACGGGTCCGCGCCTGCCGGAACAGGGCAGCAGCAGGACCAGCAGCAGGACCAGCAGCAGGACCAGCAGCAGGATCAGCAACAGCAGGATCAGCAACAGCAGGATCAGCAACAGCAGGACCAGCAGCAACAAGACCAGCAGCAGGATCAGCAACAGCAGTAGGAGCCCGGCCCGGCGGGGTCCTAGGCTGGGCGGTCGGTTCCGGCTGGTGGGGGCTTCGTCTCGCCTCATCATGCCTTTCGCTGACAGATGGGAGACGACAATGCTCTTTCGAGTGAATGTGCGCATAGGGCAGCTCGATCATTTGGGGTGACTCTCGCCGCGAGGCCTTCTGCTGCCGGTCGGGGAGGGAGGAGAGTCCTCCCCGGTGAGCCCTTACCCGGGGAGGGCCACCTGCTCCGATTCATTCTTCGGCAGGGAGAGAACCACGAACGGATCAAGGAAGCTGGTCCTCGGGGCCGCGGTGATGGCCCTCACGATCGGGGCCGCGGTCGCGGTGTCGTCCGCGTCCGCCGAGACGCGGGAGGTGTCTCACGCCGCGGCGGCCCCGACCGCCTGGGCCAAGGTCCGCGCGGACGGTGTGCTCCTGGGCGGGTCGGGCATCTCGGCGATCCGGAAGCTCGGCACCGGCCGCTACGCCCTGGACATCTACGGCAACCTCGCCGACTGCGCCCTTCTGGGCACGATCAATACCAACAACGGCACCGACCCCGGCCCGGGCAGCTCGTCCATCCTGGTCGGCAAGGGGGGCCCAACACGCTCTACATCCGCACCGCGACGCCGTCCGCCGGCGGCAGCGCCGCCGTGGACAGCGACCGGCCGTTCTCGCTCACCGTCGTCTGCTGACACCCTCGTCTGCAAAGCCGGGTGGTCGTCCGCCACCTGCTCAACCGTCTGCTCGGCCAGCTCCACCACTGCGTGATGACGACCCGCCAGAAGTACGACGAAGCGATCGGCTTCGCCCCGCCGGTCCCGCCTCAGCTAGCGACGACCACCGTCGCTGGCCTGGATGTCACGGGTGCCTGTACCCGGCGTCCTGGACGTGGCCGGCACCGAACGTGTCACCGTGAGGGTCGACGAGGTTCACGACCGGCGGTCATGGTCCGCGGATCGGTCACGACCGGGACCGACATGCCGGGATAACCGGCGGTTCAGTGGTTTGCGTTGCGGGGTGGTCGGGGGAGGCGTGGGCGGTCGAACCAGTCTCTGGTGCCGGTTCTGGTGGAGAGGGCTGTGAGGAGTGTGCCCGCTGCGGCGCCGGCGGCCCCCATGGGGTGGTCGGTCAGAAGGGCGATGGTGCCGGCGAGGATGGTGATCCAGCCGACGGCGGCCGCGCCGGTGCGGGTCTTGCTGCTGCCGTGGGTGAATTTCGCCGCGATGGTGAACGAGGCGATGGCGAGTGCCGCAGACACGATTGCGGCGAGGAGCAGGATGCCCAGGACCAGCTCGCCCAGGGCGCCGGTCTCGAGCGTGGCGGCGGCTGCCGTCAGCCATGCGACGGTGGCGGCGTTCACTGTGCCCACGACGACGAGGATGGCGCGAGCGCATCTGGCCGTGCCGGGCATCTGGGTCATGTGCGTTCCTTAGGTCGGGTGGTCGGGAGGGTGCTGGTGGCCGGGGGTGCGGGTTGTGCTGTGCGGGCCGGCCACCGTAGTCGTCCTTGGATCTCGCGCGGGGGCCGCACGAGGCTTGGCTTCGCCCCTGGCGGCGCCGCGGCGCGGTGAGTCGGGCCTGTTGAGTATCAAGCACCCTGCTCAGGGGCGGTGGGCCGGGTGCCGTTGTGGCTTCTTGTGGTGAAGCACGGCAGTTGCCACGAGGGCAGGCTTCCTGTCACCAAGATCAGCGGGTCGGTGGGCCGGACGCGCATGGCGGCCGCGTACGTACAACTGACCGGCCGCGTACACACAACTGACAAGGAGCCGTCACACAAGAACCGGAATGCGCGGCTGGCCGCCGCTGGTTTGCGCTGACATGGCTATAGGAGTAGCGCTCAACGCGACCGACGCCGACAACCAGATCGACGCCACAGTGCGGCTTGCTCACGAGGCCGCAGCGGCGGGGCTGCGGTCCGCCTGGTTCGGGCAGACCTTCGGCGCCGACTCACCTCAGCTCGCGGCGGTCGTGGGGCGGGAAGTGCCCGGTCTGCACGTGGGTACGTCCGCGATCCCTGTGTTCGGCCGCCACCCGCTGCTCGTCTCCAGCCAGGCCCAGACCGCCCAGGCGGCCACGCACGGCCGCTACCATCTCGGACTGGCGCTCGGCACCAAGCTTCTGACTGAGGCGGGTTTCGGCATTCCCTTCGAACGGCCCATCGCGCGCCTGCGTGAATTCCTCACCGCACTACGGCAGTTGACCGAGACCGGCGCCGCCGACTTCCACGGCGAGCTGCTCACCGCGGCTACGCCGATCTCCGCGCGTGTGCCGGGCGCCGAGGGCGGCGTGCCGCTGCTCGTCGCCGCGATGGGCCCGCAGGCGCTGCGTGCCAGTGGTGAGCTGGCGGACGGGATCCTGCCCTATCTGGCCGGCCCGCGTGCCCTGGACGAACACATCGTCCCGGCCGTCACCGCAGCGGCAGAGGCCGCAGGCCGCCCCGCGCCCAGGATCGTCGCGATGGTGCACGGTGTGGTCACTGACGATGCCGACTCCGTACGCGAAAAGGCCGTCGAACAGCTCGCGTTCTACGAGCAGATCCCGTCCTATGCACGGGTCATCGAACTCTCCGGCGGTCAACGGGCTGCCGATGTGTCCGTGATCGGTGACGAGAGGAGGGTTGCCGCCGAGGTGCGGCGCTACCGGGACGCCGGGGCGACGGAGGTGGTGTTCTCGGGCACGGAAATCGCCGGAGACTCCGACCGGCGCCGTACCTGGGCACTCCTTGGAGAGCTGGCGGGTTGAGTGCCGGCGGATGGCGGATGGCGGATGGCGGATGGCGGATGGCCGGTGCCATCATCTCTGCCACTCTTTGCAGTGCTGACAAGCAGCGTGCCGATTCGGTGACTGCTCAGGCCCTGCCGTGGTCCTGGCCATGTGTCCCAGGTTGCTCCCGCCCGGCGGTGCGGGGCCAGGGCGCCACGTCATTCGTCGTCGGGGGCGTCCTGGTCGCGCAGGGGCCGCAGGCCGCCGGGCAGGTCGGGGAGCTGGAGGGAGTACCGGCCGTGCATGGTGATGTGATGCCGTACGAACGCCGAGAGGCGGGCGATGTCCGGTCTTCGCGATCGAGCCGCCCAGCAGCCGGTGCCAGAACGCATCTCGGACTCCAGCTCGGCGGCCCGAGGATCACGGCGCTGAGGTTGATGTCCAAGCTTGCTCTCCGTCCTCTCCTGCTCGGAGGTCTGGCGTGTTGCGGTAACAGGCGTTGCGGTAACAGGCAGGGCAGGCGCTGGTCCAGAACGCGAGGAGTAACAACGGTTCGCGGGCGACCTGGTAGAGGTTCAGGCCGAGGCTGTCCCTACGGCCAGGTAGCGAACGCCGTCTGCGTGACCGCGATGTGATCAGTCGGCCTCGGCGGCGAAGGGGCCGCCGTCGCCGAACGCGAGCCGCGCGAAATTCTCGCCGATGCGGCGGTGTCCCGAGGGATCAGGATGGACCTCGTCGGGCAGCGGGAATTCGGCGTAGTCCTTCTCGCCGTAAAGGTCACGGCCGTCGAGGTAGTGCAGGTTCGGGTCGTCAGCCGTCCGCTGTTCGACGATCCGGGCGAGTTCGTCGCGGATGACGTTGAGCGTCAGGCGCCCGGCGGCGCGTTCGGCAGGATCGCCCGTGGCCTTGAACCGCAGGGTCCCGCCGTCGAAGTCGGGTGCGAGGGGGCCGGGGGTGTCCTCCTGGACCGGGCACAGGATGGGGGACACGACCAGCAGCGGCGTGGTCGGATGCCCCTCGCGGATGGTGTCGAGGAAACCGTGGACTGCGGGGGTGAGGGCGCGCAGGCGCATCGCGTCGGTGTTGACGAGATTGATGCCGATTTTGAGGCTGATCAGGTCCGCGGGGGTGTCCCGCATCGCCCGGGCGGTGAACGGGTCGAGCAGCGCGCTGCCGCCGAACCCCAGGTTGACCAGCTCCACTCCGCCCTGGGCTGCGGCCAGGGCCGGCCAGATGGCGGTCGGGTGGGCGGCGTTCGAGCCGTGGCTGATGGAACTGCCGTGGTGCAGCCACACCCTGCGCCCGCTGTCCGGCGCCGGCTCGACCGGGTCATCGGTGCGCAGGGCGATCAGCTCGGTGATCTCCGTATGCGGAAGCCAGATCTCGATGTCCTTGCCACCCGCCGGCAGATCGGTGAACCGGGCGGTACCGGCGGGCCCTTCACGCAGTTCGGTGGACTGGGTGACCATGTCGACAATCGTGCGGACGTTACCGTCGGCCACCGTGGCCTGGGCAGCGAGTCGGCCGTCCACCAGCAGGTCGTACACGCCGTCCGCCGGGGCCGGGAAACCTCGGTAGACCCGCTTGGTCGGCAGCGTGTCCAGTTCGATGGTGGTGGCCCGGGTGCGGAAGGCCAACCGCACGCCGGAGGGCTGGGCCTCGGCCACGGCCAGTTGGTTGTCAGGGACTGCCGGCGAGCCCTAGCGGGCAGCCGATGCGGCAGCAGGCCCTGCGCGGTCGGTTCCACGTCGAGGAATCCGCGCAGGATGTCCGCGGTGACAGGTGTGGTGATCCAGTCGTGTTGAGTGTTCATTGTCCCAGCCTGTTGATCAAGATTTCCGGATTGTTCAGGTGCGTGAGTGCGTGAGTACCTGCGCGGGCGTGCGGGCGTGGCGGACCGTCTCCGGCGGCGCGGCTCCCGGCGGGTCAGGGCGTGGTCCGGTTACCGACCGCAGCAGAGCGTCGAGGGAATCCAAGACCTCGTCGGCCAGTTCGGTCCCCGGCCGGGTCGGGCGCTCCAGGGGCAGCCCTGCTCGAACCATAACCTCCCTCCGATCTAGCGATAACCATCATGCATTTGCCTAATAGATTTAGGCAAATTAGCCTGCTGCTTATGAAGCCACTGACCGAGCCAGAGATCCGTACCGCGTTCGTGAACTGCACCAAGGGTGAGGCGAAGCGCCTGTCCGTCCCCCGCGACCTGGCCGAACGGCCCTGGGACGACTTGGACTTCCTCGGCTGGCGGGACCCCCAGGCCCCCGACCGGGCCTACCTCGCCACCGAGCGGGACGGACGCCCGGTGGCGCTCGCGTTGCGCTGCCCCAGTGCCACTTCTTGGCAGACGCGGCGCAGCATGTGCTCGATGTGCATGACCACCCACACCGGCGGCGTCTCGCTGATGGTCGCCGCGAAGGCGGGCAAGGCCGGGCAGCAGGGCAACTCCGTGGGCGCCTACATATGCAGCGACCTCGCCTGCTCGCTGTATGTGCGGGGCAAGAAGGATGCGGGCGTCGGTGCGCGGCTTCCCGAGTCGCTCACCTTGGATGAGAAGATCCAGCGGACCGTCGCGAACCTCGCCGCGCTCATTGCCAAGGTCACCGCGTGAAGCAATCAGCCACACAACTGTGCGGCGGTCTGGCTGTGGCGCCGGCGACCGGTCGGCCTCGCCGTCGCGATGGTCCCGGTCGGTCTGCTGTCCAACACCTCGGGCGGGGCGGCGATGGCCGCCGTGTTCACGCTCGCTGTGCACCGGCCTTTTCGCTACGTGGCCTGGATCGGAGGCGTCGACCTCGCGCTGGTCCCGCTGCTCTACTGGCTGCGCTCCTACCCGACCTGCCTTACTCCGGAGTCGTCGCGTTCACCGAGCTGTTCAACGTGTCGATCATCGGCTGGGGCGTGTTCGTCCGTTCCAAACGGATGCTGATGCCGAGCCTCAGGGACCGGGCGCATCGGGGGCCGTCTGACCGTGGGGCCCGACCGATGTCCTGCTCATCTGCCCACCGAGGTGGGAAGGCGATGTCGGGCTAGCGGCGTGCGAGGCCGTCGATCATCAGGGCGAGGGTGAAGTCGAACCGGTCGTGGCTCTCGCCGGCGGTGAGCTCGGCCGCGTAGCGGGTGGTGTGAGGGAAGGTCTCGGCAGGCAGCGCGGCCAGTCGGCGCTGGAGCTCGTCGGTGTCGACGACCCAGTCCGCCTCGTCGTGGACCCTGCGCTGCTTCGCGATGGAGATCTCCAGGCAGTAGGCGGCCACGTACAGCAAGAGGGCGTCGATGGCCCAGGCGGCGGCCTGCGGGGCGACGCCGCCGGCGAGCAGGATCGCCAGCATTCCTTCGCTGACGCGCAGGGTCTCGAGGTCGGTGGGGGCCATGGCGAGCGCGGCGCGGGAGATTCCGGGGTATTTCAGGTACTGGTCGCGTACCTGGGTGCACACGCCGCGGATCTGCTCCCGCCAGGCTGCGGGGTCGGGTTCGGGTAGTACGAGTTCGGCGCACAGTCGCCCGATGAGCAACTCGTCGAGGTCGGCCTTGTTGACCACGTGGGCGTAGAGCGAGGCGGGTCCGGTGTCGAGCGCGCCTGCCAGTCGGCGCATGGTCAGTGCCTCGTATCCCTCTGTGGCGATGACGCCCAGCGCGGTGTCGATGACCTGTTCCACGGTGATCGGGGCCTTGCGCCGCCGCGGCCTGGGGGCTGCTTCGGCCTCGGGGTTCGGCAGCTGGTGGCGCGCCGCGCGTCGCTCTCTCGGGTTCACCCGACCACTATAACTTGACACGAACACCGTTCGTAAATAGAACACTGTTCGTGAACATGAATGTGAACCAGGATGTGGACGTGACCGTGGTCGGCGCCGGGCCGGTGGGCCTCGTGCTCGCCGCGGAGTTGGCGCTCACCGGGGCGACGGTGCAGGTACTCGAGCGACGGGCCGAGCCGGACGAGGCGATGAAGGCGCAGTCGATCAACATGCCGACGGCCGAGGCACTCGACCGCCGCGGCCTGCTGCCTGCCGCCGAAAAGGTGCAGCGAGAGATGCTCGAGCGGGTGGGATCGTTCACCCGCATGGTCGACGACCGGACACCCGGTGAGGGCCGGCGAGCGCCCGACTCGCGGTTCACCGGGCACTTCGCGGGGATGGTCCTCGACGCCGACCTCGTGGACTGGTCCGATCCCGACCTCGCCGCGCACACCGCGGCCGACGGAGCGAGGTTGGTGCCGCAGCGTGAGCTGGAAGAGCTGCTCGCCGACCATGTCGCGCGACTCGGCGTACCGGTGCGTCGCGGAGTGGAGGTCACCACGCTCGAAGACACCGGCGACGGCGTGCTCGTCGGCACTGCCGCCGGCGCCGTGCGCACCGGGTGGCTGGTCGGGTGCGACGGCGGGCACAGCGCCGTGCGCCGCCTCGCGGGCATCGACTTCCCCGGCACCGACCCCGAACTCACCGGACATCTGGCGGTCGTCGACATCGCCGACCCGGAGAAGCTCGCCAACGGATGGGCGTGGTCGACCCGGGGGGCGTACCGCTACGGGCCGCAGCCCGGGCGGGTGGTCACCGTGGAGTTCGACGGCCCTCCCGCAGACCTCCCCCACGCTCGGCTTCGCTCGCGCGGGGGGACCCCCGTGGCGCCGGTCACCCTCGAGGAGTTGCAGACCAGTTTGCGCCGGGTCTCGGGCACCGACGTCACGCTGACCGCGCTGCGCGGTGCCGCGACCCGCTGGACCGACAACGCCCGCCAGGCCGCGACCTACCGGTCGGGGCGGGTGCTGCTGGCCGGCGACGCCGCGCACGTGCACCCGCCGTTCGGCGGTCAGGGGCTCAATCTCGGGGTCGGCGACGCGATGAACCTCGGCTGGAAGCTCGGCGCCGTGGTCGCCGGGTGGGCACCCGAAGGGCTGCTCGACACCTACGACGCCGAACGTCGTCCCCTTGGCGCCTGGGTGCTGGACTGGACGCGGGCCCAGATCGGGGTGCTGCGCGGGGACGCCAAGTCGGCCGCGCTCCGGGAGGTCGTCGGCGATTTGCTGAGCACTCGGGCGGGCACGACCTACGCGGTCAAGAAGATCTCCGGAGTCGACCAGCGCATCGACCTGCTCGGCGACCATCCGCTGGTCGGGCGGTTCGTCCCCGACCTGTGGCTGAGGGACGGCTCCCGTCTGGCCGACCACGGTCACGACGGCGGGTTCCTGCTGCTCGACCGCACTCCGGAAGGCGCGTTCGCCCGCCTCGCCGCGGCCTGGGACGGGCGGGTGAGCAGCGTGACCGACGACCACGCGACGCCGACCGGGGTGTTGGTACGCCCGGACGGGGTGGTCGCCTGGGCCTCCGACACCACCGGCAACGCTGCCGTCACCGGCCTCGAAGCCACCCTGCACCGATGGACCGGCGCGCCGTCGTCCTCACCCGAGCATGAGCCGGTGGGCTGAACTCCTGCCCGTGTCGACCTCAGCCGATGTACTGCCGGATGACGTCGGTCGTTCAAGTGACGGCGAAGCGGTCGGTCAGCACCAGGTGACGTTGTGCTTGCGCTGCGAAGCCCAAGAGGTCCGCCACTCGGCAGCCGGCGGCTCGGTATGAGTCTCAACACCATCCTGCGCTTCTCCCGCGCCACCGGTGCACCCGACGTCAGAACCGCGGCTACTCGACGCCGACGAGGTCCGCCACTTCGAGGAGCCCTTCGGCACGCTGATGCTCGAACTGCCGCCCCGCGAGCCCGGGTTCGTCCTGCCGACGTGGAAGGAGCTGACCGCCGTGGTCGAGGCCGCGCGGGAGCGGGATGCGGGCGTCCACTTCGACGGGACGCGGCTGTGGGAGCGCCCCCGCACTTGGGGCGTCCTCTTGAGTCCAGCAGTACCCGGTGGTGTTGAGCGCGCGCTCCTCGGTCTGGAGCGGGAGCTGCCCCGGCTGCCGGAGTACGTGGCGCACGCGGAGGTGGTCGGGAAGGCGCTCGGGGCGGCAGGGGTGCCCTGGTTCCGGGTGAACCCGGAGGTCCCGCACACCCACCGGTTCCAGGTGTGGCTGTCGTACGACGCGGATGTGCTGGCGGATGTTGCGGTACGGCTTGCCGAGGAGACACGGGTGACTCTGTTCCACCGGTGGTTCCCGGCGCCGAAGCGACCGCCGGGACTGTCGGTCACGGAGGTAGCGGTGGCAGCCGAAGGGCTGGAGTGGACTGAGCGCATTTCTACTCCAGTAGCTTTCACCTGGTGCAGTAGTTTGCCAACGCCGCCTGGAATCAACAGCTGCCGCGTAGCAGAGCAACCGGAGAGTCACCTATGCCCCGAGAGGCGCCGTACCTTGCATTGGCCGACGTGCTGCGTGCACGGATTCTCGCGGGAGAGTGGGGGATAGGGGAGCGCCTGCCGTCTCGGGCAAAGCTCGCCGAGAAGTACGGGGTCGGGCGCAACGTCATGCAGAGGGCCATGGACGGCTTGATCATCGAGGGCCTCCTCGAAGGACGTGCCGGCTCGGGCACCTACGTCTGTATGCCGCGCGAGCGTCTGCGGATGGTCCGTTCGCGGCACCGCGAACGCCGGGGTGGCTCCCCTTCCCGCGCTGCCATGAAGGAGCGCGGCAGGGCCGGTGCCTGGGATTCGCACAGTCAGGCACGGGTGCCCGCTCCTGAGGCAATCCCATTGCTGGCGCTGGGTTCCTCGAACGGTGTACATATATCGCCGCCGTAATCGGCGGGTTGGCGGTGTGGGCCTGCCCCAGATCCAGGTGGCGCCTGGGCATGCCGTGGTGGCTGCCGATGAGAGCAGGGCCGGCGAGATCCACGACGCATCAGGCGCCGAATCAACAGGTTGTGGCCCCAACCTCCCGCGCAGCGGCCAGGTAGGCGAGGACCAGTGGCCGTGTGTCGTCCCGGCCGGCGGCCACCGCCAGTTGGGATGGGGAAATGCCCCGGACCGGCACGGCGATCACCTCGTCCCGGACAACCAGCGAGGCGTTACCGGTGGCCAGCAGCGCCACCCCCTGGCCGCTGGCGACCGCCTCGTGGGTCTCCTCGGCGCTGGCCACCACCCCGCCGATCCGCGGCTGACGACCGTCCCGGGCGTCCAGGGCCAGCCAGTAGTCCCGCAGCGGGCCGGCCTCCGGAGGGAGGGCGAGGAAGGGCTCCTCCAGCAGGTCGGTGAAGTCCACCTTCCCTTCGGGGTCGGACGCGGCCCGCGCCGCCAAGGGGTGTCCGTCCGGCAGCGCGACCAGCCGAGGTTCGCGGGCCACCACCGCATACTGGTATCGGTCATCGTCCGGCAGCGGCAGCCAGACGAAGGCGACGTCGCTGGATCCGTCCGCCAACCCGGCACTGGGATCCGCCCAGTTGACCTGGCGCAGGACGGGCTGCGCGTCCGGATGCCGGGAGACCAGGCGGGTCCGCAGGGCGGGCAGCAGCCCGCGGCCCGGACTGGTGGACATGCCGATCACCAGAGTGCATCGCTCGGCGGTCTTCACCTCCTCTACCGCCGCCTCCGCGGCCTGCCAGGCGGCCAGTACCTCGCGGGCGTGCGGTAACAGGGCTTTCCCCACCGCGGTCAACCGCACTGTCCGCCGGTCCCGTTCGAACAGGACCGCGCCGAGTTGCTTCTCCAGCATCCGTATCTGCTTGCTCAGCGCGGGTTGTGAGATGAACAGGCGCTCGGCGGCGCGGGTGAAGCTCAGTTCCTCGGCGACCGAGGTGAAGTAGCGCAGATCGCGCCCATGGATGTTCATAACTCATGGCTATCACAAAGGGTCTTGGACGCCGCCCTGGTGCCTGCCGAAGGATGGGACCTGTCGACGGGGAGGCCCCGAACGGCAGTTGACGAGGGAGATGACGATGAGCGAGAGCGCCAAGGTCTGGCTGGTCACCGGCGCGAGCAGCGGTTTCGGGCGGGCCATCGCGGAGGCCGCGGTCGCCGCCGGTGACACGGTGATCGGCACGGCTCGGCGGACCGAGGCGCTGGACGACCTGGTCGCCGCGTACCCGGACCGTGCGGAGGCGATCAGCCTGGACGTCACCGACGGCGAGCGGATCGATGTGGTGGCCGCCGACGTCCTGGCCCGTTACGGCAGGGTGGACGTGCTGGTGAACAACGCCGGCCGCACCCAGGTAGGGGCGTTTGAGGAGACCACCGAGCGGGAGCTGCGCGACCTGTTCGAGCTGCATGTGTTTGGCCCCGCGCGGCTGACCCGGGCGCTGCTGCCGCAGATGAGGGAGCGGGGCAGCGGATCGGTCGTGAACATCAGCAGCTTCGGCGGCCAGCTGTCCTTCGCCGGGTTCTCCGCGTACAGCGCGACCAAGGCGGCGCTGGAGCAACTGTCGGAGGGCTTGGCCGATGAGGTGGCGCCCTTCGGCATCAAGGTGCTGATCGTGGAGCCCGGCGCGTTCCGTACCAACCTGTTCGGCAAGGGTGCGGCGTACTTCTCCGAGGAGAACCCGGCGTACGCGGAGAAAGTCGGCCCGACCCGGCAGCTGGTGCAGGGCAGCGACGGCAGTCAGCCCGGCGACCCGGCGAAGGCCGCGGCGGCGATCCGGCTGGCTCTGGACGCCGAGAAGACCCCGCTCCGCCTTGCCCTCGGCGGCGACGCGGTCGACTTCCTGACCGGCCACCTGGACTCCGTGCGGGCCGAGCTCACCGAGTGGGAGAAGGTCTCCCGGGGGACGGACTTCGACACGGAGTGACAGCCGGGCAGGGGGGATCCGGTCTCGACGCATCATGCGGCGAACAGCGCAACGATTGAGGTCGAAGACCGTACCCCCGCCCGCTCACACGCTTCTGACGCAATGGCGGGACCAGCGCATCGCACGTTCGGGCAACAGGCTCCGTACGCCGTGGATCGCGGCAGCAATCCACGGCGGGACACGATGCGCGCGCCATCGACATCGTCCAGCCTGTCCTCCTCACCGCCGGGCACCGTGTCCTCGATCGGCGAGGTCTGGGTGGAGGCCCGCACCTCGGTGCCCAGAACCTTCTGTCCGGGGACCATGCCGCGCAAGTGCGCGGCGTCCGAGGCGCCGAGTTCGATGAGCAGCCGGACGTGGTGCTCCATCAGATGGTGGGCGACGCGAGACGCCGACACCTGGGGGGATGGCTCCTCGCCGGCTTGATCATGGTCCGGCGCCCAGTACTGCAACCGTATTTGCCATGACGGTTGGGCAGTTCGGTCGTTGGTGTGGTTATGGGCGGGGACCTTGCTGATGTCAGGTTGAGGGCGGGTGAACTGACCGCTGTGCGGGACCGGTTACTGCACCGTTTCTGCGGGAGTACCCCGCGGAACTCGGTGCTGGCGTAAATGCAGGGGCTGATCGCGGTTTGTCTACGTACACTGACGGGCATGGCATGCCGCATCAGTGAGCTGGTCATCGACGTCGCCGACCCCGAGCGGCTCGCCGCATTCTGGAGCAAGGTCCTCGGCTACGTCGAACTCGGCCGGGAGGACGACGGAAGCATCCAGATCGGGCCGCCCGACGCCGGCTTCGGCGGCCCGCAGCCCACCCTCGTCCTCAGCGCCAGCAGCGACCCGCGGCCCGGGAAGCTCCCACTGCACATCGACGTCAACGCCACCGACCGCGACCAGGACGCCGAGCTGGAGCGGCTGCTCGCTCTCGGCGCCAGGCCCGCCGACGTCGGCCAGACCGGCGCCGAGAGCTGGCACGTCCTGGCCGACCCAGAAGGCAACGAATTCTGCCTCCTGCGCACCCGGCTCCAGCCCCTCTGACCACGTGCGTCCTGGCGCCAAGCCGCTCGGCCGTTCGAGTGAGGCCGGGGCTTCGCTCGTCGGTGTCAGCGCCCGAGCTCGCGGCGCAGTGTGACGCAGGTCGTGGAGGGTCCGGTTGGCGCCCAGGAGCTCGTCGGCGCGCTTGAACATCATGCGGGCCGCGTCGTACTCCAATGGCCCAGTTCGTCAGCACCGCGCGCACCCCGGGCTGGTCTGCCAGGCCCACGGTGCGCGCGACCAGCCGTAGCGAGCCCGCGCCGGTGCCCTGCCGACCCGGATACACGGCTTCCAGGCGCAGCCGCTCCCCGGCCAGCCCCCGCCCCGGCGCGAGCAGCCGCTCGGCGACGTCGGGGCGGCCGGCGGACAGGGCCCGGACCGGTTCGGCGGTGGGACCGAGCAGCATCACCAGGTTCTGGTCGGCGTACGCGCGCAGGACAGGTCAGGACACCGGCAGGGCGCCGTCGGCCTCGGCGTGCGCGGCGGACACCAGAGGCACAGCCAGGTCCACCCGGCCGCGTTCTGTGCGAGCAAGTTCTGTGCGAGCAAAGTGGTCCGCAGGGGCGGCTCCGTCACGTGCACGCCGCCGTGTACGGGCGTACGCGGCCGTCCGGCAGACGGGCCCGGCGGGCCGAGAGGGGCGACGGGCGACGTCGACTCCGAGGACGGGCCGGCTGCCGGCTGCCGCGGCGGCCGTGAGGAAGAGGAAGCGGACCGTACCTGCGACGGTGTCCCGGCCGGTCGGCGCGAGTGTCGTCATCCCGCGCTCAGCGGCGCGCTGTACGAGGGCGCCGGGGAGGGAAGCGCCGTAGCGGGCGCAGTAGCCGGCCACTCCGGTGCTCAGGAGTTCCGGTGCTCGGCGAGAGTTTGAACCCGCGCTCGTGGAGGGCCCCGGTCGCTGCTTGGACAGGGCTGGTCGTGGTTGTCGGTGACCCCCGCCCTGGCCGAATCACTCCTCCGAGTGACACACCCAGCCACTCCCGGAAGAATTGGAGACGGCCCCATAGCTTGTGCTGGGCGAGAGCAGGGTTCGGAAGATGCCGTTCGCCCGCAAGGAGATCATGTTGTGCCGCAACGATGACACACGGTAGGTGGTCTCGGTGTCTGTCCCGCATGAGCCACCACGGCCGTATGAGGTGCAGCCGGGCGGCCTGCCCGCGGCGGCAGCCGACGATGGCCTGGCCATCGCGCTCGTCGATCCTGCGGGCCGTATCGGTCTGTGGAGTTCCGAGGCACAGACGCTGACCGGCCATCCGCCGTCGGAGATCATCGGTCGCGATGTGTCCGTACTCGCGGACCGAGCCACCAGCCACGGCAGTGAACTCGTCGCTCAGTTGGTGCGGGCTGGCGATGGTGTCCGCACGGACTGGCTGCGCTGTTTCGACGGTACTTGCCGTAGCGTCCGCTGGCGGGCCGTGCCGGTCCGGCTCGTTGCCGGTACGGGTCTGGTCGCCGTAGCGAGCCTTGGCGGCCAGCGGATCCATCAGGGTGATCCCGCGGCAGTCGACCTTCTTCTGCAATCGTCGCCGATCGGTCTGGCCGTCCTCGACAAAGACCTGCGATACCGCTTCGTCAACGACGCCCTCGCCCGTCTCAACGGCCTGCCCGTCGCTGCACACCTGGGTCGCTGCATTCTGGATGTCCTGGATCTCCCCGATCCGCAGGCGTACGAGGACATGCTGCGGCGTGTCGCTGACGGCGGTGAAACGATCGACAGTCTGCACGTCGCCGCGATCAGAGCCGACGGCACTCCGTACGCGGCCGTAGGAACCCTCTTCCCGCTTCGGGACGCCGACGGCCACATCGTGGGTCAGGCCGGCGTGGTGCACGACCTGGGTGACGCGAGAGCGGAACTGCTGGACACCGCGCGAAGCCAGCGCCGCCTGGAACTGCTCAGCCGGATCAGCGCCGCCCTCAGTCAGGGCCTGGACGTGGCCAGCGTCGCTGCGAAGCTGTCGGCAGTCTGCGTCCCTGCATTCGCCCGGACGGTCAACGTCGATCTCCTCGCAGGGGCAGTGCATCGCGACCCGGACTTGCCGACGCGCACTGCCACCGAGAGAGCGGGCTCTGCCGGCCCAGACGCGTCCGACGGCCTGCGGGTCCACCCTCTGAGCACCTCCGCAGGCAGCGGCCATCGCGAGCCGGAACGGGATCTGCCGCCGCCCTGCGCGGCATCTGCCCCCGTCGGTGAGTGCATCAGCTCGGTCGCCGTTGTGCCCTTTCGCGTGGACGAGGCCCAGGAACAGCCGCACCACGGAATCGCCGTACCGCTCCTGGCCGCCGGACAGGTCCTGGGAGCGATCGCCTTCACAAGACCGGGCGGCTTCGATCCTGATGATGTGCTCACCATGCGCGACATCGCCGCTCGCACCGCGATGGCCATCGACAATGCCCTGCTCTATCGGCGGGAACGGCTGGCCACGTTGACCCTCCAGCGCCAGCTGCTGCCCGCACGCCTGCCTGACATCCCCTGGGCTGAATCTGCACACCGTTATCTGCCTGCCCAGAACGGCACCCTGGCCGGCGGCGACTGGTACGACACCGTGCAACTCCCCGGCGGGAGGATCGGGTTGACCATCGGTGACGTGATGGGACACGGGCTGGGCGCGGCAGCAGCCATGGGGCGCTACCGCTCATCGGCACGCGCACTGCTGGCCGTGGGCCTGGAACCCGGCCAGCTCCTCACCCGCCTCGACGGTCTGGACGATGGAGCCGACAACGACCTCCCCGCCACGTGCGCCTGCGCCGTCTACGACGGCGTCACCGGAGACCTGCGGCTCGCACTGGCCGGCCACCCGCCGCCGCTGCTGGTCCGCCCGGACGGGTCGGCGGACATATTGGCGGCCGACCCCGGGCCGCCCGTGGGTATGGGGCTTGACCACGTGTACGAGGACGCCCACCACGTCGTCCCGGCCGGGAGCCTGCTCGTCCTCTACACCGACGGCATGATCGAAGACCGCAGCACGTTCCTGGACCTCGAACAGGGGATCGCCATGCTGCGTCGGGCCGTACACAACACCGAGGCTTCCTTGGACGAGGTGTGCGACGCTCTCATGGCCGCACGCCCCACCAACTCGGCGGACGACGCGACTCTGTTCGTCACCCGGCTCACCCGCATCCAGCCTGTGACTGTGGCCAACCGTGATGCTCATTTGGCCAATTAGCGTGCTCAGGCACAGCCCTGTAGGGCGGGGAAGGGCGCCGTGCGGCGGCCGGGACGCATGTGTGATGTGCATCGTGCGTCGGGTTTCGATCCGGTAAGGCGGCCTGGTTCGCGGCGGAAGGGGTGAGCCGGGCGAACGTCCGGCCGGGAAGGACTTCATGTTCCACTGCCCGTCCCCGCGCTGATCGCGGTGCTCGTCACCGCCGCCGCGATCACCATTGCCTTCCTCGTCATCGCGACCGGCGGTGCGCTCACCGCGACCCAGGCCGCGTCCTGTGCGCCGCGACGACAGCTCTCGCGCACGTCGCGATCGGCGTCGGCTCCGCCCTCTTCGGCCAGGAGGCGCCGCTCACCCCGGCCGTGAAGGCGGTGATCCCGCTCCTCCGGTAGCACCCGTCCGCATGGGCAGGCCCGGAGACGGCCGGAGCCTGCTGCCGTGGACTGCGCGGTTAATCGGGATTCACACTGTCGGTGGCTAAGCGGGGCGAACGCGATCGATACAGGACCTGGTGGATCCCCGGTTCCGGGTCCCGGTCCCCGGGTTCGGCTCCCGATGCCTCCATGAGCACCTTATGACCTTTCGCGTGTCGGCGAATGAGCAAACAAGGTCCCTGGGCCGCTCCGAGACTCCGACGCATGCGCAGCTACCGAACCCTGTTCCGCGCCCCGGAGTTCGCCCCGTTCCTGCTCTCCTTCGCCGCTTTCGCCGCGGCCCAGACGGTCGGCGGACTGGCCCTCGCCACGCTGGTCTTCCGGGCCACCGGCTCCCCGCTCCTGTCGGCGGTGAGCATGTTCGGCCCGTAGCTGGCGCAGTTGCTGGGGGCCACGTTCCTGCTCTCGGGCGCCGACCGCCTGCCCCCGCGCGCGATCCTTTCCGGCCTCGCCCTCGCCTTCGCGGCCGGTACGGCGGTGCTGGCGCTGCCCGGTCTGCCGGTCCGGGCGGTCTTCGCCGTCGTACTCCTGCAGGGCCTGGTCGCGTCGCTGGGCGGGGGAGTGCGCGGGGGACTGCTGAACGAGATCCTGCCGAAAGACGGCTATGTCCTGGGCCGTTCCGTGTTCAACATGCTCTGGGGCCTGGTGCAGATGGCCGGTTTCGCGACGGGCGGCGCACTGCTGGCGCTCCTGTCCCCACGGACCTGTCTGCTCCTCGCGGCGGCGCTGTACGTGATGTCGGCCCTCGTCACCCGCCTGGGTCTCACGGCCCGCCCACCGCGCTTCTTGGGCCGCCCGTCCCTCTCGGCGACCTGGCGCGCCAACGCCCTCCTGTGGTCCTCACGCCCCCGCCGCCTGACGTACCTGGGCCTGTGGGTCCCCAACGGCCTGGTGGTCGGCAGCGATTCGCTCTACGTCTCCTACGCCCCCCAAGCCGCCGGCACGCTGTACGCGTGCGGGGCGCTGGGCATGTTCGTGGGCGACATGGCGGTGGGTCGCCTGGTACCACCCGCGGTGCGCTCTCGTCTCGCGACCCCGCTGCGCCTGCTGCTGGCGGCTCCCTATCTGTTCTTCGTCCTACGGCCGGGAGTGGCGATGTCGGCCGTGGCCGCCACGGTCGCCTCCGTCGGCTTCGCCGCGAGCCTGGTCCTCCAGGAACGCCTGATGGCCGCATCCTGATCACCTCGTCGCTGCCCGCGACCATGCCCACCCCGTACGAAACCGTCTACGGACCTTCCCGCGCCTTTCACCCGCATGTTCGCCCTCGGCCCGCGCGAAGAGCTCAAGGAGCACGGGGCCGATGTCACCACCCTCATGCCCGGCGCCACCGACAGCGCCTTCCACGCCCGCGCCGGCATGAACAACACCGCCTTCGGCTCCGGCATGAAGAAGAACAGCCGCAAGGACGTCGCCCGCCAGGGGTTTCTTGCCCTGATGGACGGCCGAGCCGAAGTCGTCGGCGGTGACGCCGCCACCAAGCGCACCGCCCTCAAGCACCGCTTCCTGCCTGAGACGTGGAAGGCCACGCAGCACGCCCGCAAGGCCGAGCCACAGCCCTGATCCGAAGGGGGCCGTGCTGAGCCAACTGCTCAGGCCCCGTCTTCCTCCCGTGAGTACCTGAGTTGGCATCTTGAGCGTCACAGCTGGGGGTCGGGCCGGGTCATCGCGGGCCCTCCTCGGGTTTCCATCCCCAGGCGGAGAGCATGCCGGCCGACAGCGCGGCGCATTCGTCGGAGCCCAGGTACCGGAGCGCCGCGTCGACGGCCGCGTCGTCGACCAGGCCGGTGGCGAGCATCGCCACTCTGCTTCGCTCCCACGTGTCCGCCCAGAAGTGGCTGATGGGACTGCCCGGCAGCAGCGGCGGCACATGGACCTCGGCAGCGACGGACACGAGCCCCGCCCCACGCAGCAGATGCGGATACGACGGCACCCAGGAGACATCGGTGCCGATAGTGGCCCGCAGCCCCTGCCACATCGCCCGCATCACCGCGCTGTACGGCGTGCCGGGTGTTCGGTCGCTCGTCAGGTCGATCGCGTCGCTGAGCACCAGCACACCGCCGGGCGCGACGAGTTCGGCCAATGCTGTGATCAGGCGGTCATGCCCGGGCAGGTGCATCAGCACGAAGCGCGCGTGGACGAGCCGGAACCGGCCGGGGGCGAAGTCGGGGGCAGTGATGTCGGACTCCAGCACGTCGAGCCCGGGCACGGGCCGCGCGCTGAGAAAACGTACGTCGCGGTCCACAGCGAGCACGCTCGCCACCCCGGCCTCGGCCAGCAGCCGACGGGAGACCGTGCCCGTGCCGGCACCCACGTCGAGGCAGCGCCACCCCGGGCCGACCCCGAGCGCCCGCAGCCGCGCCATGGTGATGCCGTCGTAGGCGAGGGCGCCGAAGTCGATGCGCTCGCCCTCGCCCGCCTCTTCGGGACGGAAGACGGCCTCGCCGTAGCGGCCGCCGCCCGGCGCGTCCCCGCACGGAGCGGCGGTCACGTCGCGGGGGGCGTGACGCCGAGGGTGTCGTCCTTGATGAGTTCCAGTGCCCGGTCGGCGAGAGACCGGAACAGCGGGTCGTCGAACTGTTTCATGGCCGGACCTCTTCACGCGGTGGGCGATGCCGGACGGCCCGTCGCCAGGCCGCCGCCCCACCGATCCTCCACCGGCGGCCGCCCGCACGGCCGAGGCGCGCCGTGCCTGAGCCAATCGGACCCAGGGGCGCGGCACACGAAGCAGCCGAGTCGGCGAGCGGTGGGTGCGGCCATGCTTCCAAAGGGTGTTCCGGGAGCGCGGGCGTATGCGGCGCCGGCTCACCCGCCGGCAGGGTGTACGGCCCCCCCGGGGACGCCAAGCACCCCTCCGCTGGAGAAGTACGTCGACCCGCTGCCCAGGCCGCTGACAGCCATCTCGGATCCTTACGTCTATCCGGGTGCCGACTACTACGAGCTCACGATGCGGCAGGGCTCGTGGCGCTTCCACCGGGACCTGGGGCCGTCACCCGTGTGGGGCTACTGGGCCACGAACCCGCACCATCCTCACAAGCCGATCGGCATGGGCTATCTCGGGCCGACCTTCAGCGTGACCAGGGATCACTGTGGAACGTCGTACACCAGCACGGCGGTTACACAGCACCACAGTCCGACGGCCTGCCGATGCAGGCGTTCAGCCCGCACGGCTTCCATGCCGAGGACTACGCCACCCTGGAACCGAGCCGGGCCAAACCCAACGAAGCGATCTACGGCTACACCAACCACGACCGTTCGTGCATGCTCTGGTATCACGATCACGCCATGGGGATGAGCGCTCTCAACGTCTATGCGGGCCTTCCCGGTCTCTACCTCGTTCGTGACCCCGTGGACGAGCGGCTCGGGCTGCCGCGAGGCGCATTCGAGGTCCCCCTCATCCTGCGGGACCGGACCTTCAACCAGGACGGCTCGCTCGCCTACACCATGACCGCGAGGGAAGGCGAGGACACCCCGGTCTTCAACGGGAAGGCGTACCCATTCCTGGCAGTGGAGCCGCGACGCTACCGGCTGCGCATTCTCAACGCCTCGAACGAGCCTTTCTGGCGGCTGAGGTTCGACGTTCCCAGAGACGTACTTCTTCAGCCCCAACTGCCGTTCTGGCTGATCGGTACAGACGGCGGCTTCCGCGCTCCGTTGAAAATGCTCGATTTCCTGATCAGTTCAGCCGAACGATACGACCTGATCGTCGACTTCAGTGGGATGCCCAGGACACGCTCGATCCGCTGCCACAGCTTCACCGGCCCCCTCGCGTACAGCCCAACTGTCCTCGCCAGGGGTGAGGGTCGCGGGAGCCAGTGACGACGTCCACCAGGTGCACCACGTCCCCGACGGTGGTCATCTGCGCGTCGGACACGGCGCTTTGGGCGAGGAACCGCAGGTGGAGCGCTTCATCGGTGGCGATGGTGATCCGCTCGGGACTGTGCCGCGTCGTACGGGCCTTCTCCGGCAGACCCGTGGCCCAGTGAGCCGGGTTGCCATACGTCGGCGCCGCGTGTCTGCGCGCCGACATGAACGACACTGTGTCACCGCGCAGTTGGCCCTCGGCGGTTCCGTCATCGGCCACCGTGAGCAGCACCCGTGCGTATCCGTAGAGCCAGCCCGACAGAGTGAGCAGGATCTTCCCGCCGGGCCGGGCCTGCGTGAGCAGGGCCGGGGGTACCGCGCGGAAGAAACAGGCGGCCGAGATCCGGTCGAACCGCCTCGGGCCAGTACCCGTACAACCCGTCCGCCACCGCCACCGCCAGCAGAGAGCCGTGGCGTCGGAAGGACGGGTGCTGCCCGGCCACCAGCAACGCGTTGGCGCACGCGAGCGCACCCCACAGCCCTGACAGACCCCGGGCCTCGGCCAGCGGCACGGCAACCACTGCCGCCCCCCCCGACACCAGTTCTTTTGCATCCCGTTGCAGAGAGCCGTACCGCGAGCAATCATGGCCGTCATGGCGCGACCGAGGCAGATCATCGAGTGTGGAGACTTCGTTCTGCGAAGCTGGCGGGGGCAGAGAGACTTCGCTCCGGCATTCAAGTTGATCGAGGAGTCTCTGGACCACCTGCGCCCCTGGGAGCCGTGGGTCGCCCGTCACAGCGAGGAGAGCACCCGGGACTTCCTCGCGAAGTCCGAGTCGAAGTGGGCAAACGGTGACGTGTACAACTACGCCATCGCCAAAGACGGGACTCTCATCGGCATGTGCCAGACCTACCGCGGGGCCGAACCTCAGGGCCGGCGCATCGGGTACTGGCTGCACCCTGCCGCCACCGGCCAGGGCATCGCCACGAGAGCGACCGCAGCCATGGTCACCGAGATGTTCACCCTGCCGGACGTGGAGTACCTGGAAGTCGCGCACGACTTGGCCAACACCTCCAGCGCCGCCATTCCGCGCCGGTTGGGCTTCACCGAAGTCCGGCGTGAACAGGTAACGCCGCCCGCAGCTCCCTCTGGCAGTGGGATCGACGTGGTCTGGCGACTGAACCGCCCTACGCCGCCCGTTGACGGCTCTCGCCGCCCTTGAACATCTGAACCCACCGAGCTCAGGTTCTGCCCTTCGGCGCCAAACGAGACGACCTCTACTGACTGGCCCCCCCCGGTAAACGGGACGCTGCGCCGACCGATCGGACGCCGCGGAGAGCCGTAGCTGGAGCGGCAGAGTGCTGTAGTGGCCCACTGAGGAGAGCGGCTGTCAGTCACAGCCTGGGCCGCGAACCGCGTCTTGGGCGACTTGCTGGATCTGCAGCCAACGCGAGATCCAGCTATGGGTCCGGAGCGCCGCCAGTTCAACGAGCGGTAGTTGCCGGGGCCTTTCGGGATCGTCGGTCTCGCCCTCGCGACATTGCAGATTGGGGTTGGCGGCCGCTCCAGTGAGTGGCGCCGGGTACAGGGGCGGCGAGGTGCCGACGGGCGGGCGAGGGCGGGGGCAAGGCGCGGGGAGCCGAGTGCGTCATTGAAGGCGGCGAGGAGTTGAAGCTGATGATCGGCCAGGTTGGCTGTCAGCCTGCTCGCCTCGGCATCCCCTGTCAGTGCTGCATGGCCTTCCCCATGGCCGGCTGGGGGATGGTGTCGCCGATGATGCCGGCGAGCCGATGAAGTTGTGCGGCGAGTTCGTAGCGTTCCTGCGGTGTGAAGTGTGACAGGGCCTGGTACTGGCGCGTGCGCAGGTCAGCACTGGCTGGGCCTCGGCGGGGTCGTAGCCGAACCCAACTCGAACAGCGGTTGGACGAGCGGGGTGTGTCGGAGGGCCAGCCGTTTCTGATCAGGCCGAAGGGCTAGAACGGCAGAGGCCTCGCGGTCGACACCATCGCGTGCTGACCGGCGCCGCCACCGCGGCGCGTCACAGCGTCGCGGTCGTCTTCTCCCCGGACGCGCTGCCCGCGAGCCACTGGTCCCATCCCAGGTTGAAGTCGGCGTAGCCGTTGTCGGCCGGGGCCTTGGCGCGGGGCGAGCCGGTGATGGTGACGGGGTCGCCCTGCTTGACCTGGCCGTAGAACCACTTGGCGTCCGACATGGACAGGTGGACGCAGCCGTGCGAGCCGCGGGCGCTGCCGCTGCCCGGAGTGGGGTCCCCGGTCGAGTAGTGCACGTACGTGCCGGACTGGGTCAGGTGGACGTCCCAGGGCAGCGTCAGGTCGTAGTAGTTGGGGCTGCCCTTCTCACAGCTGATGCCCACGCTGCAGGAGGTCATGTGGACCTTCTCCTGCTTGTCGATGACGGCCATCGTGCCGTTCCACGTCGGATACTGAGCGCTGCCCGCATTGATCGACAGGGTCCGCACCACCTTGCCGTTCCGGGTCACCTTCATGGTGTGGCCGGTCACCGAGACATCCGCGCGCACGTCGTCACCGATCTTGAAGGTGTGCGTGTAACTGTGCACGCCGTAGCGTCCGTTGCCGTTGTTGACGCCCTTCATGTCAGCGTCGATCTTCACCTTCGTGCCGGAGGGCCAGTACGTCTTCGGTCGCCAGTCGGCGCGCTTGTCGCCGAACCAGTGCCAGGCGCCGGACACCGGCTGTGAGGCGCTCACCTTCATGTGCTTCTCCACCGCGGCCCGTGCCTTTGCCGCCACCGGGTTCGTGAAGACCACCGAGATCGGCATGGCCACGCCGACCGTGGTTCCCGTCTGCGGGGTGATCGTCTCCAGCAGCATCGGCGGGCCCGCGGGCTTCTTCGGTGACGGAGAGGCGCTCGCCCCCGGCTTTCCCGACGCCTTTGCGTCGTCCCCGTTCGCCTTGTCACCGCTGCCCCCGCCGCAGGCACTCGCGCCTACCAGCATCACACTCGTGACGAGTGCGATCCCTATGCCGCCCTTGCGCCGTCCCACGACCTGCCCCGCTCTCTCGCTCTTCGGCCCTGGCGGGCCCGACTCTCTGTCAGACAGCGATGGCGTGGGCCGCAGTTGCGTGCGTTGCGTAAAACGTGTCTCAAGTCTCGGCGCGCGCCGCCGGATCGGGGACGGTGAGGGGCGCGACATCGTCGCCTCCTCTCTTCGGAGCGCGTCAAAGGGTGCACGGGATGGGGTCGCGCCGCTGTGGGCTGGCGGTCGGTGGCACCGGACGGTGCGCAGAGTGGCGGGGGTGACCCGGTGGCGGAGGCCATCCCTCAACCGACGGGGCGATGACCGTGCCGAGATGGTCACCGCGGCAGTCCGCTGCGTGATGGTTGCCGGGCTGGTCGGGACGCCTGTCCGGGTGTTCGTCCCTCCCGGCGCAGGGGCCGTAGGGGCGGGCCGTGTTCGTGCTCGGCGCGGCCGTGCTGTGGTTGCTCGGCAGGCCGACCGCCGGCCGACGCAAGGCCGACCGCGCTCGACGCGCCCAGCCGGAGCAGGCGCAGAATGCTGCCGGCGTGCCTGTACGGGCCACGCAGGAGCTACGGGCACTGCCTCCCTGGAGCAGGCCGTGCCGGTGAAGCCGCCAAGGCGCTGCAGCAGGCAGTGCACTTGCTGCTCCAGGGGTGCGCGCCCTGTCGCACCACCACTGCCGCCCCTGTCAGTTCGGCGGCAGCATCCGGCGCGGACCTTCCCGGCGCGGCACCGGCCGCACCGGCCGTGTCCCGTCGACCGCCCGCTCTCGCTCTTCCTCGCCGGACACGGAGGCAACCGCCTCGGCCTCCAATAGGTCGGCCGCCGGGTCGGCCCTGGTCGGCTCGTCCGGCGGGGTGCCTGCCCGAAAGAATGAATCGGCTCCCGAATACCGCGTGTCCCGGTACCGAACGCAGCACTGTGCGGTGGCGGGCAGTGCCGGCCGGCACTGCCGGGCGTCGTGCCGACCGGCACGACAGACACCCCTCCAGGACGGTTGCCGCAGGCAGCGCGGTACAAGACAAAGGCGGGACGGGAGTGGAACGTTCGAAGGACCGGCGGCCGGTTTCGTTACAGGACCGGGCACGCTACTGGTTCGACCGCACGCTGGCCCGCAGTACCGGCACCCTGATGGGCTGGCTGGTGATCATCTGCCTGGCCGTCGTCGTCCCGGTGAGTGCGCTGCTGGTGTGGACGGACCCCGGCTCGCCGCGGTCACTGTCGGGCCGGCTGGCGGCCGTGTGGCGGAGCAGCGCGGAGACACTGCGACTGGGCACGGTGACCGGCACACCGCTGCGCATGCTGCTGTCGGCCCTGCTCGGGCTCGTCGCCCTGCTGTGCGTGTCGACCCTTGTCGGGGTGATCACCACAGGCCTGGCCGAGCGGCTGGCGGAGTTGAGCCGCGGACGGTCGACGGTGCTGGAACAGGGCCATGCCGTCGTGCTCGGCTGGTCGGACCAGGTGTCCACGGTCGTGGGTGAGCTGGTCGCCGCCCAGTCGTCGTACCGGCCACGGGCTGTCGTCGTGCTCGCCGAGAGGGACAAGACCGAGATGGAGCGGGCGCTGGCCGCTCACGTCGGTCCGGCCGGCCGGACCCGGCTCGTCTGCCGCAGCGGTCCCGCCAGCGACCCCGGCGTGCTCGCCTTGGTCAGCCCGCAGACGGCGAGCACCGTGCTGGTGCTGCCGTCCGGCGAACCGACGGCCGACGCCGAGGTGTTGCGCGTTCTGCTGGCACTGCGGGCGGTGCTCGGCGAGGGGACCGGCGGACCGCCGGTGCTGGCCGCGGTACTGGACGACCGTTACCGGGCACCGGCCCGGCTGGCCGCAGGCCCGCGCGGCACTGTCCTGGAAACCGACACCGTCACGGCCAGGCTGATCGCGCAGTGCGTCGGCCGCCCCGGGCTGTCCCTCGTCCTGCGCGATCTGCTCGACTTCGCCGGCGACGAGTTCCACCTCGCCGAAGCGACCGCCTTCCACGGGGGTCCCTTCGGAGCGGCCCTTCTGGGCCATGCCACGTCCTGTGTGGTCGGATTGCTCACCGCCGAGGGACGTACGCTGCTGAATCCGCCCGCCGCCACACTCGTAGCACCAGGAAGTCGCCTGGTAGTCCTCACACGCGACGACGGTTCGGCACGGCCGGAGGACTGCCGGCACCTTGTCGAGCCGTCGGCGATCGCCATGGCCCAGCCACCGCCGGAGGATGCCGCGCACCTGCTGCTGCTCGGCTGGAACCGGCGGGCGCCCCTCGTCGTCAACCAGTTGCGGCGCACGGCCCGGCCGGGTTCCGTCCTGGACGTAGTCACGGACAGGGCCGTGCCCGGGCCGACGCGGGAACCGGAATCGGGGGCCGCCCGGCTGGCCGTGCGGTTCCAGTCCGCCGACCTGTCACGCCCCGAGACCCTGCTCGGGCTCGACCTCGCCCCCTACGACGGGCTGATCGTCCTCGGCCCCGAGCCGGGTGACGGTCCTGACCGCCCCGACGACCGGACATTGGTCACCCTGCTGGCCCTGCGGCTGCTGGAAGAACGTACCGGACGCGAAATGCGCGTGATCACCGAACTCACCGACGACCGCAATCGGCCCCTGGCACCCGTCAATCCCGGCTCCGACGTCATCGTCAGCGGAGAGCTGACCGGACTACTCCTGGCGCAAATCGCGCAGAATCGGCATCTGGCGCCCGTGTTCGACGAGTTGTTCTCCGCCGATGGCAGCACGATCTGCCTGCGACAGGCAGGGCACTACGTCCGGACGGGCTGCGAAACCACCTTCGCCACTGTCGTGGCCGCTGCGCGCGACCGCGGTGAATGTGCCATCGGCTACCGCCGTCACGACCGCCGGGCGATTCCCCCGGACCACGGGATCCGGCTCAACCCCGACAAGAGCGAGCGCCGCGAATGGAGTGCCGACGACCAGGTGGTCGTCGTAGCAACCGAACCAACGGAACCCGCCCCTGCCGCCGGGCAGGACACCGAGGAACACCAACCGGGACCGGCAGACACCAGGGCGTAGCAGGGCGACAGCCACGAACCTCGCGCGCAAGCCGGAGCTCGAGGCCGAGTACTGCCGGCGTCGGCGGACTCGTCCCGGCGCAGGACGGTGGAGCGGACCGCCTCGGCGGGGTCGAGGTCCAGGAAGCCGTCGAGCACTCCGGCCGCCTTGAGGGTGATCAGGTCGCGCCGGACGTGCTGTCCGGGCTCGGACCCGAGGCGGCGCACGCGCCCCGACCACGCGGTGTCGGGACGGCGGTAGAGGCGTCGTTCCTGGCCATCCCCTGATCTTCGCAGGGAACTGAGATAGGAGGAGTAACTCTCCAAGGTTGCAGGTGAGTTGAGTACCGCGCGCGGTCCGTCGGCGGTGGGCCCGCTCGTCGCGCACAGCGCGCTTCAGGGCCCGGCTCACGGAGCAACCGCCGTGTGTCCTGACGGGCTCTTCGGCGTACGTGACACGGGTGATGACGGGGCGGCCCACCGGTTCGGGGTGTGTCAGGACGCGTTCACATCCCGATGCGGGGCTGCCCGGTAGCAGCGGTGAGGCTCCCGTCGACCGGGATTTGAGCGTCGGTCATATAGCGCATCGGGGCCCGCGAGGAAGGCGACGACGCTCGCGATCTCGTCGGGTTCGGCGACGCGGCCCAAGGGGATGCGTTCCGCGAAGGACCGCACGACGGGCGTGTCAGGGGTGGCGCCCGCGGTGATCCCGGAGTGGAGCGTGAATCCGGGGTGGCCGGCGTTGACGCGGACTTCGGGGGCGTGGTCAAGGGCCATCGCGCGCGTGAGGTTGACCACCGCGCCCTTGGCGGCGTTGTAGGCGGCCATGCCGTAGTCGCCGCCAAGCCCTCCCGCCGATCCGACGTTGGAGCCCCGCGCGGCGCGCAGGTGCCGGAGCGCGGCTCGGCCGGTGTGGTGGACGGCGTCGAGGCTGACCGCGAGGACAGCCAGCCACTCCTTCGGGGTGACGGCTTCCATGGTGCCGACGACGGCGCTCCCGCGGTGTTGGTTCGGGCGACCCGCGGGCGAAGCTGCTGGACGGCGAGACGTGGGAGCAGGTCCGTCCGACCGTGCTGGCCTCCCTGAAACTGCCCAGCGATCCGGGTGAGCACCTGGCGGCGCGGGCCGCGCTGCTCCACGGCACGTACCAGGGTTTTCGCGGACGAAGGGCCGCTCGGTGAGCCGCAGGGCTGGCGCGTCGTGGGCCGTCCCCGCGGCCCGGGTCACGAGTGGCACGTCGAAGGAGTCCAGGAGGCTGACGGAGCGCAGGACGTGCCGTTCGCCAGGGGTGAGGTCGGACAGGGTGCGGGAGACCAGCGCCGGGAAGTCGGCTTCGAAGTCGGCGGACTGCGGACTGCGGGGTACGGCCGGTGCGGCGGGTCTCCGGATATCTCGTGACCGACAGGTCCAGGTGGAGCGGCAAGCCGTGCGAACGGCGGGATATGACGGCGCGGATGTCGCCTGCGATGAGGGGCTGCCCGTCGCGGGACAGGCGACGGGCGAGGTAGTCGTCCGCGTCCTCTTCGGCGAAGTCACCGATCAAGACCTGCCGTCTCACTGTGCGGACTTGGTTGGTGCGGACTTGGTTGGTGCGAACTCGCACCCGTCGGGGCCCGATGACACACGTGTCCTGTGTCAGATGACTCGATGTGCGGCGTTTCGGCCGGGGTGAGGGCGTCAGCGCTGACCCCGGCCGTGGGGTGAAGCGGGTGGTTCAGGCGGTGGCGTAGTGGGCGAGGGCGGGTTCCAGCAGGTCGAAGGCCTGGGTGGCTTCGGCGGTGATGGTGTGGGCGATCCGGTCATTGGGGTGGCCCGCCAGGGTGAGGTCCTGGATGCGCTGGAACAGCACGCGGTGGACGGTGCCCAGCAGCCCGGCGGCGATGTGGACGGTGATGTCGTCGGGTGTGGTGTCGGTGGCGTCGGCCAGGGCTTGGGCGAGGCGGTGTTCGCGCTGGTCGTGCAGGCCGCGCAGGCAGGCGGTCAGGGTGGGGCTGTCGGCGACCATGCGGGCGAAGGCCGGGCCGGAGAACCCGGCGACCGGGTTCTGGGTGGCGAGGGAGTCGTGGAAGGCGCGGAGCAGGGCGGCCAGGGCCGATTCGCCGGGGCGGCGGTCGGCGACGGCGTTGGCCAGCGAAGCGGTGAACTCCTCCTGGTGGTCCAGGGCCAGGTCTTCCTTGCGGGCGAAGTAGTTGGTGACGGTCTTCTTGGCCATGCGGGCGGCGGCGGCGATCTCCGCGATGGTGGTCTGCTCGAAGCCCTGGGCGAGGAACAGCCGGGTGGCGTGGTCGGAGATGAGCTGCCGGGTCTCGTGCTTCTTGGATTCCCGCAGGCCGACGGGTTGTGCGGGCGATGTGATCTCGGTACCCATGGAGCAATCTTACCCTCGTGGCATTTTTATATTGACGCCCCCATGTAGACCAGGCTAAATTTACGTCCGTTGCAAGTTTGCGACGAGGGAACGGAGAGGAGAGTGCATGTTCGAACTCGACCGCACCACGGTTTCTGCCCTCACGATCGGCCTCGGCGAAGTCCCGGCCGGGCGCGACGTCCGCGACCCCGCGCCGCGCGGGGGCTACGACCTTCGCCGCCTGGCCGCCGACCGGGCCGTGCGGGGACGGCGTGAGCCCCGGGTCGTCCGCAACATCCCCCGCCGCCGCGGCTACTGACCCGCCACCGCCACCGGCTCCGCAGCCCGCCCTACCCGTTCAGCAGGGAGACCCTCTTGCAGATCACCGCGTCCACCGTCTCGCTCACCGTCGCCGACGTCGCCGCCTCCCAGGCGTTCCTCACCGCCCACCTGGGCTACACCGTCCAGGCCGCCGCCGACGGCTTCGCCTCCCTCACCCGCGCCGACGCGGTGGACATCGTCCTGCTCGCCCGCGGCACCCAGGTCCTGCCGCCCGAACAGCGCGACCGGCACGCCGCCGGCCTGATCCTGGCCTTCACCCTCGCCGACGGCCTCCACGACCAGGAGAAGCGCCTGCGCGAGGCGGGAGTCGAGATCACCATGCCGCTGCGCGAGGAACCCTGGGGTGAGCGCCTGTTCCAGATCACCGACCCCAACGGAGTGATCATCCAGTTCGTCGAGTGGGCCACGTCCGACGACACCTGACCCGCGCGCCGTTCCAGGCCGGCCCCGGCCTGACACGGCAACGCGCGCCCACGCGCGGCCCGGACTGATTCCTGCACCGTGACCGGCGACCGGCGACCGGCGACCGGCAACGGACCTCACGTTGTCACCGGATCCGACGCCGGTACTGCCTCAGGCGTGGGCACGAGGGTCTGGATGATGATCGAGGGCCGGCCGGGCTGGACCCGGAGCACTGCCCGTCGCTCCGGACCCGGACCGGGCAGGGCGAGAAGACCGCCCTGCCCGGTCGGCTCTGCCCGGTTCGGACGCCGACCCTGCGCACGCTCGTCCCGCATTGTCGGAGGATGTCGGCACGGCCTCACGGGGGCGGCGTGGAGCTAATCGGCAGTCAGCCGTGCGACGACGGCCCGTAGTGCAGGCCGTCGTGCAGGCTGAGGGCTCACCCCTGGGTTTGGCGTACGCACTCGGTGACGGTGTCGCGCAGGCTCCCGGTCCGCTCCAGCAGCTCGCGCTGCACCCGAGCACCGTTGCCGCGCTCCAGCAGCTCGGCCACGGCCTCGTGGGCCAGGTCAAGGTCACCTGCGTCAGCCAGGGCGTCACCGACGTGCTCCAGCAGAGCACGCACTACCGACTCGGCCCGCAGCCGCCGCATGGTCACCGGATGGAGCAGCTCCCCCGACAGGCCGGCCCGGGCGGCCTGCCATGCGGCCAGCCGCAGCAGGCTCACGCTGTGGTCTTCCGGTTCCCGGCCCGCCCGCCAGTCGCGCGCGGCGCTCTCCACGAGCCCGCGGGCGAGCGTGGCGATCAACTGGGCGGTGTCCGGGTGCAGACAGACGTCCGCGACCCGGATCTCCACCGTCGGGTACCGGTGGGACAGGCGTGCGTCGAAGTACACCATCCCGTCGTCGAGGATGACGCCGGTGGCCACCATGTCCGCCACCTGCCGGTGGTACCGCTCCGGCGACCCGAACAGCTCGGTGGGACCGGCCGACGGCCAGCGCCCCCATACGCGGCTGCGGTAGCTCTCGTAGGACGAGTCCCTGCCCTGCCAGAACGGGGAGTTCGCGCTGAGTGCGACCAGCACGGGAAGCCAGGGCCGGATGCGGTCCACGACCGCGACGCCCTCCTCATCGGACTCGACAGCTACGTGGACATGGCATCCGCAGGTGAGCTGCTCCTGCATGGCGATGCCGTACTGCTCGGCCATCCACTGGTAGCGGCGGTTCATGGCGATGGAGGGGCTGACCGGCAGGGGAGAGGTGGCCAGTGCTGCCACCGCACACCCGGCTTCCCCCGCGTGCCGAGCCGCCTCCTTGCGGCAACGGACGATCTCCGCACCGAGGGCCGCCATGTCCGTCTGCGGATGCGTGGCGAACTCCAGCATCTGGCCGTGCAGCTCTTTCTCGAACACGTCCTGGTCCGGATCGACCTGCTCAGCCCGGGCGAGCACCGCGGTGGACAGCGCCTTCGGCTCTCCGGTCTCCGGGTCGACCAGGAGGAGCTCCTCCTCCACTCCGACAGTCCGCACGTCACGCCGCCTTTCTGTCCATCCGCCGCGACGCCGGGTAATCGCCGGGTCGTACGCTCCAGAGTGCCCCGGGATGGCGGTCGGACACCCGGTGACTCCCTGGTGGCGCGGCAGCGGACGGCGGCGGGCTGACCGGGACGACATCGCCGGGTGCCTGTTCGCAGACCGGGGACACGCTGAGCACCGCCTTCACCTGATCCACGGCGAGGGCGACGGACCGCTTCGGTCCGTACCTCGCGGACGCGTTCGCCGGCGCCAAAGGCGCGGACGAGGCACGCCAGCAGGACACCCGGCTGGACGAAGAGCCCCAACTCGACTGCTACCTGGTGCAGTCCGGCCCGCCCCGCCCGCGCCGGACCGCGTCCTGAAGCAGACCTCACACCCGCCGAACGCACCGAAGCCGGACGCCTCGCTCGCCTCGTGCAGGAGCAAGCAGAAAGAGAGCACCGGCTCGCCTACGAACGATGAGAAATGGGGCTGGGCGACTGCCCAGCCGGACCTGCGCAGCGTCAGCGTCGGTGGCAATGTGCACGGCCTGCTCCCATTCGACCCCGCCTCGTCCACGCCATCGGCGCTGCCGACCCATTCGACCCCGCCTCGTCCACGCCATCGGCGCTGCCGACCCTCCACCCAGCGTGCGGTGGCCCTGCTGGCGGCGTGCCGCGCATGCGAGGCCGCCGGTCTCACCGAGCTCAACCGCATTGCCGCCGGTTTCGCAGCCCTGACCGAGGGGCGCCCGCCGCCGCCCTTCGATGCCCCAGACCGCGTGTGGCAGGCTCTGGAATCCGACCCGCGCCTCCCCGACAGGATCGTCGGCCGGCCCATTCCACCGGAGCGGCCTCCCTTCCGGCCGCCCGCCCGCGACGGTGCGCACACGCCGGTTCCCGAGCCCGAGCAGACGCCACAGACCGTGGGCCCCGCGCCCGCGATGAAGTCGCCGAGCCCGCCCGCCCGGACGCCGAAGCCGCAGCGACGCCGTACGCGTTGGCGGTCACGATCCGGCGCGCCGGACCCGTCCCTACCGGTGACCGTTGCTGCCGTACGTCTCTGGCTCCGCTCCTGACTCGCTGGACAGTCCCTAGCTGTCCACCAACGCGGCCACCAGGCGCGCCATATGCGGTCGTGGGTCAGGTGCGCCCGGCCAGCTGGTCATCAGTAGGTGGTGGGCGGTGCCGACGATGGCGAGGGCCACGGTGCGCGGGTCGACGGTCTCCGCCACCCGGCCGAGCCCCCGCTCGGCCTTCAGGTAGCCGGTGATGGCCTCCTGGATCGCGGTGAAGCCGGGCGCCCCGTCTACCAGAGCCTCGCGGATGCGCAGCGCGGCGGCGGGGCGGGTCATGGCGAGGCCCGACATGGCCGGGCCGCCGGAGTCGAACAGCGCGAGGGCGACGGCGTCGAGGTTCCGCGCCACAGTGCCCTGCCCGGCGAGCCCCGACAGCGCCTGCGCCTTCGCCGCCGTCCGCGCGAACCGGTCGAGGCAGAGCTCGGCCACGAACTCATCGAGCCCTGCGAAGTGCGTGTGCAACAGCCCCTTGGCGCAGCCCGCCTCGGCGGTGACGGACCGGCCCGCGCGGAGCGGGAGGGCATCGCCAACGCCTCCTTCACGCGAGGCGACGTGCAGGTGTACCCCTTCGAGGCGGGCGCGTTCGACGTGGCGATCAGCCGCTACGGGGTGATGTTCTTCGCCGACCCCTTAGCGGCCTTCGTCAACGTCGGCCGGGCGCTGAGACCCGGCGGGCGCCTGGCGTTCGTCTGCCCGGCCGATGCCACGCTCAACGGCTGGGTGGCGGCGGTGGCGTCACTGCGCGACTTCCTGCCGCTCGGCGACTTCGGGAGACCGGGACAGCCCTTGGCCGCCCCGGACCGTATCCGCCACGTCCTCACCGTGGCTGGGTTCACCGGCATCACCATCAACCAGGCGCAGACGTACGGGGCATGGGGACACGGAGCCGAGGACGCGGCGGAGTTCCTGCTGGGAACGGGCCCCGGTCGCCACCTGATGGAGCAGGCCGACGCGACTGCACGGGCCCGCGCCCGCCGCACCCTGACGGGCCTTCTGCGCGACCACGAGGCGGCGGACGGCACGGTCCGGCTACGCAGCACGTCGTGGCTGGTCACGGCGGACCGCCCGGCCGACCCATCGGACACGCCCCAGGGCCGGCCGCCGGCCACCGGCAGCTCAGCCGAACAGGCCGAGATCTACCTGGCCCACTATGCCGCCGTGCATGGACCCTCCCGAGGGGTTGGTTCGAGGCCGCCGGGGCCGCCACAAGTGGCCCCGGCGGCGTGCTGGACGGTCATGCCTTGAACGACGGTTTCGCGGCCCAGCGGCCACCACCATCCATCGTGTCCGCGATGGGGCGGTGCCGCCCGCCCGGCGTTCGTCCTTACCCCGGCGGGGCCGGGGACGCACTCGCCTCGGCGCAGGTCATGGCCCGCCTGCGGGCGCCCAGGACCATCGGGCGCCCCAGAAGCCCAGGTGCATCGAGCCGGGTCTCGTCAGCTCGCGCTGCCGAGCGGGCACGTCGGCTGGATCGGCGGCGTGGCGTGCAGGCGCGGTGAGTGCAGCGGTTGGAAGTAGTGGGTGAATGTCCAGGCGCCGACGCGGTTGCCGGCCCGGCAGCCTGCGGTGTCCGCCGTGCGGGAGTGGATTCCGGACCAGACGCGGGCGTTGATCATGTCCTTGTTGAACTGGTCGGCGTATTCGTAGTGTCGTGTGGTGCCGGTGATCTCGGAGGAGACGTTGAGGTCGAGGCGTGTGGTCCCGAGAATCCCGCTCAGGGTCTGGGTCACGGCGCCGGCGACCGCGGCGTGGCCGCTGACGTAGTCGGGATGCGGCGGTGTGACGAGCAACGGCTGCCACTGCGGGTCGGCTTCGGTCGCGGGGTTGCCGTCGGTGTCGGCCAGATGAATCGCCGTGATCGGCCGCCAGAATCCGTAGTGGAGTTTGGCGTCCCAAGTGGCGACGACGGCGTCGGTCGCCGACGCGTTCCCCGCGACGAACAGCCGCGCTGTCTCGGCGATGCCCAGATGGTGCCGGGCGGTGTAGTCCCGGAACGCCTCTTGGAACTGCACCACCAGGTTGCCCCCGAAGAACAGGGCGGTTTCGGTCTGCGGGGCAGTGCGGGACGAGCCGCTCTTCGCCCCCATGGTCTTCACCTCGTTCACATCCTCGGCGTAGCGGGCCGAGGAAAGAGCGGGCGGCCCGCCCGGCCGGAACTGATCCGGGGAAGTGAGCAGCAGCGGGCGAAGCCTGCCGAGCCAGGTGTCGATGAAGGGCAGGTAGGCGGGCGGGGTGGGCCGCCAGACGCCGGGCGCGGGCGAAGCGGTGAACTCCACCGGTGCGAACCGGCCGTCCCCTTCGCGCAGTTCGATGAGGTGCTCGGCGGCACGTTCCCCGAAGGCCACGCCCTGCCTCTTCGCCTGGCCCTCGGGGATCTTGGCGAGCGACCCGGCGTATGCGGCATCGAGCGGGGCCCGGGAGGCGGGGAAGTAGGTGAGCAGTACGTGGTGCGCGGCGGTCACGGCCGCTGCCTCGGGGGATGCGGTGGAGGGCCCGCGCGCATGCCACTTGTACGGGGCGTAGCGCCCCTCGATACCGACCACGGCGTTGTAGACGGCGGCCGAGACGAACCCGTGCCAGATGGCGGCCTGCCCGGAGGGACGGGCGCCGAGGCTGGCGGTGATGGTGTCGGTGGCGATGACGTTCCACTCGCGGATCGCCGCGGGATCCGCCGACGGCGCCGAGTGGCTGCCGCTATCGGCGGTGGCGGTGGGACCGGCCACGGCCGTGGCGGCGAGGAGCAGGAATGCTGTGACAGTGCGGACGACGGCCCGTCCGCTCGAACTAAATCTACCCATAACCGAACTAACGACCCGACAGGTGAACGGGCACCCCGTTTCACCGACGGGAATACGTGCGCCGGAGCACGTCTCGGGAGCAGGTGCGCCGGGCACACGCGCCCCTGCACCGTGCCTCCCGACCGACCACGAGATCAACGACCGGATGCCGAAGGGGTGTCCCGTCGCGCAGCTCGGGCAACTCCGCGGTCCAGCGCGGCGCTTTCCGCGGCGCGGACGGTGAAGGCGTGCGCTGATTGCAGTGGGCGAACGGTGGCCAACGTACCTGGGGTGTGTTGACCTGGGCTCCCGGGAAGAAGCCGATCCTGCCCCTGGGGACGGAGAGGAAGACGGACTCCAGGGGTCCGGGCCGGAACGGTTCAGTCGGTGTCCGTCGCGGCGAGTACGGCGATACGGCGGCCGTCGGGGGAGAGGGCGACGATGCCGTAGTCGTCCAGGTCGTTGTGGAACCATTCGGTGTCGGCCTCGAACCGGTACCACGTACAGGCCCGGGCCAGCTCCTCGACCTCGGAAGCGCTTGCCTCGGGGTACTCGGCTCCGCACAGTCCCGCGAGGGAGAGCCACGCGCTGAAACGCCCCCAGGCACCGTGGACGCCCGCTGAGCCGAATCCGCCGGCCGAGGCAGTCATGAACAACGTCAGCCAGACCGAGTCGAGCGTGCATGCCTCACCCTCGAACCGGTCCCGCTCACCCAGCCCTTGCAAGCAGTCCAACGGCAACGTGGTCACGACTCCCGGCAGATTCTCCGGAGAGACGGGCTCGTCCAGAACGAAGACCCGTGCTTCGTGGTCGCACCATCTGCCGTCTTTGGCCGGCCGGCCGATCAGGTCGGCCAGATGCGCGGGCGTGGCCTCCCGGACGCGGTGGGCGGCGCCGGCCCGGCGTGCAGCCACATCGACAGGCGTCGGCGATTTCATCGTCGGGACGGTTCCGGAGGCACCCCCTTGATAGCGACGGTTCGGCAACCACGCCCTCAGGTCCGGCCCCTCCATCTCCGAGAGCCGGGCCGGCAACCAGGAAAGGCCGCTCCAGTGGAACGGGCGGAAATCGGGGCGCTGGGTGGCGTGGGGGACCAGCTTGTCGGGGGCTGCCCCGCGCAAGAGCAACTCGTGGAAGAGACAGGCCCGTAGCGCATGGTGCTCTTCGCCTTCCGGATGCCGCAGGACGTACAGCGCGTCGTCGAGGGACTGCGCCTCCGCGATCAGCGACGCGAGCAGGCGCTCGTCGCTCGCCCCCGAATAGCGCACCTGACGACTCAGGGCCAGAAGTCGCTCCATGAACGGTCGCCCCGGAGTGAGTGCCAGGACCCGCTGCACGAACGTGAGGTCGCGATGCAGGACCCTCAGTCGTTCCTCGATCTGCTGAGCCTCCGCGGCGAGCGCCTCACCGACCGCGCCGATCCGCTCAGCCTCCCCACCCTTGGCCCACGCCTCGATGGTGACCCAGGGGTACCGCTCACCGGCATCCCCTCCCACCATGTCTACGCTCGCCATGCGCCGCCTTCCCCCTTGAGCCGTACTCCGATACTGATCATCTGCGTGGGGCCGGGCCTGGCGGATCGCGGTCCGCGCTCGTGAGCGTCCGCTTCTCCTTCGGCATCATCCGCCACCACGCGTGGAGAAGATTTCACATCGTGCGGGCGCGCTGACATCCACACCCCGACGTACGCCCCGGCCGTGTTCAACCAGCGCCACCGCTGCGAGGACTTCTGCCTGCCCGGGGACATCCTGTCGCACGAGACCCTCCACCAGGACCCGCAGGTCAACGCCGATGAAGAGGGTCATCAACGACTGGTGAGTAGCGACGGGTCCTGGACGTACTTCACCGCGGACTGCGCGTGGATCGGAAGCGATCTACGCGGCCGGATGCTGCGGTCTCAGGCGCTTCGACGCGTCCGGCGAAGCGCCGCTGTACGCCGGATGTCGCTTGCGGCGCGGCGTCAGGAAAAGCGATTGAACGCGATTCCGTTCGTCAGCGAAGTGACCCCGCTCTGCACGCCGTCGATCTTGAGGGTCTGCCCCTCGACGTGTTTGACGTAGATGCGCATGATGAATGTCCGTGTGCCGCAGGCCGAGTTGATCGGGATGTCGGAGAGCGCGAAGTAGCTCACGGAGTGATGGGCGTCGTCCGTGATGGTTTTACGTGACGACTGCTGATGAGTCGCGCAGGCGTGCCCAGTCGTGTCGAGCTGGATGAAGTCGAATCGAAGGTCCACGACCGCGTTCTCGCCGCGAGGGTGATCCTGCATCGCACTCGCGCAGGAAGCGGTGCCGACGGGACATGTCGTCAGCTCGAGGTTCGCCTGCGCGTCGACGGTTCTCGCGGAGGGGTGAGCCTCCCATTTGGACGCCGGTGTGCCGTCGCCGTAGAAGACCCATGCCTCGGAATCCGCCGCCCCTCCGCCGACGTATGTGCAGGCACCGTTGGTATCGGCGCTTTCGCACGAGGGGTTCTGCCACCATCCCGCGCCGACCTGGGCGGTGTCGCTGATCTCGATCCAGGTGTTTCCCGCAACCGCGGTGAGGTGGTAGGCGGAACCGGAGGTCGAGTATGTCGACCCGACAAGGCCACACCTGTACGTACCCGCCGACGGCGCGGTGAAGAGCAGGTCCGCGTAGATCGGCAGGTGTCCTGCCGTCGCATACGAGGTCGTGTCGTAGCCCTCGTGATTGCGTGCGGAGGCCGACTTGACACCTACGGTGACGCCTGACGAGTTCACACATCGGATGGCGTTCGTCATCCCCACGACCGCGGTCGTCGAACTCGTCGCCTCCAACCGGGCGCGCACGTGCCGCGATTCACCGGCGCCCAGCGTTATCGATCGTCCGATCAGTTCGACAGCGCCCCCTGTGGTGAATTCCGTGTCGGAGGCGAGTGCGGTACGGGTGACCGTTCCGTTGTCCGCCGAAGCCACGGGCTGACACCCCCACGTCACGGCCGCGCCGAGAAGTACTCCTGCGACACCACGCCGCAGTATGTTCCGTATCTGCGTTCTGTGCACCACGGCCACTGCCACCACCCATTCAAGGAACTTCTTGATCTCGACATCTCGCACAGTGTCGGCAGCGATGCCATGCCGAGGGGGCCCGCCATGCGGCATGCGGGCCCCTCGCGCTCTGTCGTGCCGTGCAGCACGAGTTACTGACCTTTTCGGGTTGCCTTCGGGTGGTGACGTTGGGTGATCCCTGCGGTAGGCCGGTGCTATGCGGTACGCGGATGGTGGGGGCCTGACCGCTGAGCGGCGGGCTGCGCGTGAAGGGATCCGGCTGGAGGCCGGGGTGAGGTTCGCACGAGGTGACAGGACTTCGGACATCGCCAAAGACCTGCGGGTGAGCGAGCGTTCGGTGGAGCAATGGCGCCGCAACTGGCGTGAAGGCGGTATCGAGGGTCTGAAGTCGAAGGGACCTGCGAAACTGCCGAAGCTGTCGGACGAACGGTTCGCCCTGCTGGAAAAGGAGCTGGCCAAAGGGCCGGCCGCGCATAGCTGGGAAGACCAGCGGTGGACATTGGAACGCGTCAGAACGCTGATCGGCCGCCAGTTCCAGGTCAGTTGCTCGATCGCGGGAGTGTGGCGGCTGCTGCACCGCCACGGCTGGTCCTGGCAGAGCCCGGCCCGTCGCGCGCTGGAACGCGACGAGCATGCGGTCGAGCTCTGGAAGAAGGACGTGTGGCCGCAGGTGGAAGTGCCGCGGCGGCGCTCGGGGCCTACATCGTCTTCGAGGACGAGGCCGGGTTCGCGATGACGCCGCCACACGCCCGCACCTGGGGCCGGCGCGGACAGACTCCCGTAGTCAGAGTGCGCGGACGGTCCCGGCGACGCATCTCGGTCGCCGCACTGTGCTGCTACCGGCCCGGCGAAAGGTCCCGGCTGATCTACCGGCCCCGCTTCCACCTGCTCCTCAAAGGAGCACGCAAGAGCTTCGCCTGGCAGGACTACCGCGACCTCCTGGTCCGCGCGCACCTGCAGCTCGGCGCCCCGATCATTGTCGTCTGGGACAATTTGAACACCCACCGTGCTGCCGGATTGCGGGAGTACGCAGGCAGCCACGAATGGCTCACCATCATCCAGCTGCCCTCCTACAGCCCGGACTTGAATCCCGTGGAAGGCATCTGGTCGTGGTTACGGCACGGGCCGATGGCCAACACCGCATTCACCGACCCCGACCACCTCACCCGCACCCTCCGCCGAGGGCTCGCCCACATCCAGCGTCACCCCGAGCTCATTGACGGCTACCTCACCGAAACCGGACTGACCCTCACCCCAGATCCCCCGAAGCCAATCCGAAAAGGTCAGTAGACGAAGTCGCTCAGATCTGCTGAACCCATGCAGACCCAGTCCTCCGCGAGACCGCCGAGTCCCGGAACACCGATGTCACTGCTGAACCCGCCGGCCGGAAGAGTGCGGGCTTGGTACCAGACACCGGATCCGGCGTAGTTGTGGACGTAGCCGTTGACGGAGAGGTTGTTGTCGTAGGACCGGATGTAACCGAAGTCGAACTTCCCCATGTTGAAGCAGGTGTTGGTGCTGCGTGTCAGGATTCTGAGGCCGCCGAAGGACGTCGAATCCCATATACAGAGGGCGTTCGAAGGGCAGGTGCCATCTGCTTGTGCCGGTGCGGCAGTGGCCAGCATGCTGCCACCGAGGAGTGTCAGCGTGGCTGCGGACGTTGCGAATATGCGTTTCCACATCATGTCTTCTCCAGAAGAGTATTCGTGGTGATCGGAGTGATTCCAGCGGCGGTTGTGATGTGATGAGTGCTGGTTCTCGGCACCGTCCCGGACGCGGTGTCGGGAGCGGTGGCTCGGTGGGGCAGCCGAAGTCGCCGGTCAACGGCTGGAGCTGATCTGCCTGGACTTGCCCCGCCTTGCGAGCGTTGGGCGCTCAGCCGGGCGTCATGTGCCACCGCCTACTCGACGATGACGGTCTGAGGAACCGCGTTACCCAGGCACAGTCCTCCACCCGGCCCCGACGCCGTCCACACCTATGTTGCTGCTGAAGCCGTTCACGGGCAGAGTGCGGGCTTGGAGGGATCCAGCATCATCCCGGCCATCCAGATGGAGGCGTTCGCGCTGTTGTTGTACTTGTGCGACGTGACCCAGCCGAAGTTGTAATTGTCCACGCTTCCCTGACCTGTTCACCCAGCGATCCATGACGGCTGTCGACGGATCAAGAATGACGGGCTGCTGTCCGGCTGTCGTTAGCAATACGTCCAACTTCCTTGACGCTGCGTCTACAGCCGAAAGGTCCGGACTGGGGCGGCGGTGGTCTGTCCGCGTACCCGTCGCGGCATCGGCGTACGGCGCGACGAGTCGAGGCGAGGCCTGAAGCGGTTGAAGCCGGCTGATGCCGCCTGGCTGAGCGTCTACTCCGGCACGTACAGCGCCTGAAGGCGGTATTCCTTGGGGGAGCGGCCGTAGGCGGTGCGGAAAGTGCGGGTGAAGTCGGAGGCGTGGAGGAAGCCCCAGCGGGCGGCGACGGCGTAGATGGGAGTGGTGCGCAGTGAGGTGCTGGCCAGGTCGCGGCAGGCGCCTTCCAGCCGTTGACTGCGGATATAGGCCGCGACCGTTTCGCCCTGCGCCTGTTGCTGGAAGATCCGGTGCAGGTAGCTGAGGGATATGTGATGCGCGGCGGCGATCACGGGTGGCGACAGCTCCGGATCGTGCAGATTCTGTCGGATGAACGCCCGGATGCTTTCCGCCGTGGCCACCCGGCGGGTCTCCTGGGACAGGGCGGTCTCCGCGTCCAGCACTTGGGCCAGCCAGGCGGACAGCAGGTCGAGTACGACTGTGCCCAGACGTGGCGCGTCGGACGGCTGGAGAGTGTCGGCCTGCCGGTCCAGGCCGACGAGGAAGTCCGTCAGCAGAGCACCGAGGCCCTCCCGCCCCGACAACCCCCGGCCCAGCAACCCCCGGACCAGGTGCGGTGGCAGGGGCAGCAGCGCCTTGGGGAAGTCCACGGCCACTCCCTTGACGACGTGGTGCTCTCGATCGCCCGTCGACCGGAGATCGTACGGCCGTGAGCTGTCGGCCAGGTGCAGGTCACGTGGACCGAACGTGTCGGTCCGCCCGGCATGGTCGAGAGCCAGTCCGCCGTCCAGCAGCAGCGTCAGGTGGTACGTCTCGGGATCGGACTGACGTACCATTCTCGGGCTCCGCCGGTAACGCGACGGCAGGAACGACGCCGACCACACGGCCACCGGACCTAACTCCATCAGCCGGTACTCCGCCCAGAAGTCAGCGGCGTGAGCACTGATGATCTCGCTTGAGCGGGTCCGGCCGATCAGTTCCCACCAATAGTCGAACCGGTTGTCCGCAGGCACGTCCGCAGTCCGGAACACGCTCCCGATCATTCCGTTCATCCCCGATCCCCGCGCCGGTACTCCCGTCGAGATCCTTCCACGCGGAGATCACCCCGATTGCGTTGCGTGCATCACGCGGGCCCGCCCGGCCTGCTCCTTGCGGGTCAGCCATTCGCCGGGCTCGTGCGTTTCGCCCTCCGACAGAGTGATGGGCAGGGTGACGCCCAGGTCGATGCCGACATCCGGCGCCTGGTGGGGATCGGGCCCAGCTTCGAGGGTCTGGACGCGGAAGGCGACGGGCAAGCCGAGTGCGTCCGCTCGGCCGGCCGAGCGATTTTGCGTTCGGCCGCCTCGTACCCGGCTGCTGGAATGAACGGGCGGCGCTCCCCACCCTCGCAGGGTGCGGAGCGCCGCCGGTGTGTTGCGAACGAGTGGGGTCAGTTGGTGGTGAGCATGCCTTCGCGCAGCTTGGCGAGGGTACGGGAGAGCAGGCGGGACACGTGCATCTGGGAGACGCCGAGGTGTTCGCCGATCTGGGCCTGGGTGAGTTCGTCGACGAACCGCATGTGGATGATGCGCCGTTCGCGGTCGTCGAGTTCGGCGATCATGGGGGCCAGGGCGTTGAAGTCCTCGACGAGTTCGAGGGCGTTGTCGTCGGTTCCGATGAAGTCGGCCAGCGCGGCTTCGCCGTCGTTGCTGGAGCTGATGGTGGCGTCGAGGGAGGAGGAGGTGTAGCCGTTGGAAGCCAGACGTGCTTCGTTGACCTCCTCCTCGCTCAGGCACATCAGCTCGGAGAGTTCCTTGACCGTGGGCATGCGGTCAAGCCTGCTTTGGAGCTCCTCGGTGGCTTTGGCGAGCTGGATGCGGGCTTCCTGTAGGCGGCGAGGGACGTGCACGGCCCACGAGGTGTCGCGGAAGAAGCGCTTGATCTCACCGACGATATAGGGGACCGCGAAGGAGGTGAACTCGACTTCGCGGGTGAGTTCGAACCGGTCGATGGCCTTGATCAGCCCGATCGTGCCGACCTGGACGATGTCCTCCATCTCGTCCTGGCTGCGACTGCGGAAGCGCGCGGCCGCGAAACGGACGAGGGTGACGTTCATCTCGATGAGGGTGTTACGTGCGTACTGGTATTCGGGCGTGCCCTCTTCCAGAACGGCGAGCCTGTCGAAGAACAGCCGGGACAATTGACGGGCATCCTTGGGAGCGACCCCCGAGGGGTCCGCTATCTCCGGCAGCGCCACCGTCCGCGCTCTTGTTGCCTCGGTCACTGTCATCTCAGGGCCCTCCCACGTGTATCCAGCCCCCGTGCCGCCGGCTGCTGGAGACCGGCACCAGGCGCGTACCCCCGTTCAGGGAATGCACACCACACGATCCGGGAACGGAGCCGGCAACCCCGGGCCATCCGCTTGACGACGCTTGCTGGCGCACGAGAAGTGGGGCCGACCAAAGACACTTTGGTCGGCCCCACTTGCGGGGTGGCGCTGTGAGGTCAGACGCGTCGGTGGCTCTGGTAGTAGCTGCCGACCTGCTCGTGGTAGCCGGCGTCACCGGCGTGCTTGTCCTTGTCGAACTCCGGGGAGTCCTTGATCTGCTCCTTCGTGAGGTCGACATAGATCTTGCGCTCGGCCTGGTCGACCGTCTTCACGGTCCCGGCCGGCAGCAGAACGTGCTTGCCGAAGATCCACACGCCGGTGTCGACGACGAGGTACGAGGAGTTGACGTCGTCCGAGTGCTTGTCGACTTTCCCGATACTGCCGTCGGTGGCCTCGACCTTGTATCCGATCAGGTCGGTGCCCGCGGTGTGGCCGGTGGTCGGCTGGTAGCCCCAGATGCTGTCACTCATAAAACGGCTCCCTCATCGAGATTTTTTTGCTGCCCTCGCAGTTGAACTGCAAAGTCGTACAGACGTCATCGAATTCGGTGACGTTTTCTCAGAAGGCCGGGTGCCCTGCCTCCCGGACCCCACACATTTATGTCGGGAGGAAATATGTATGGCCGGAGGTGCCGTGCTGGAGGCCGTGGTTCCTGGCGCCACGGCATCCTCCGGCCATGGCCTCCAACTACCCCGAATCAACAGAATCACCGCTTTCGTCCCGCCGTGACAGGGAGACGGGACATGGGTGGGCCCCGAGAGGTGGCGTCGGGGCCCACCGAGGTCAGGTCGTGATCAGTGCCCGCCTACCAGCGGTACCAGCGGCCCCGCTTACCGCCGCTTCCCGCAGGACGGATCACGAACCCGAGCACCCACACGACCAGCACGATGACAGCGATCCACCACAGGGCCTTGAGTGCGAAACCGGCACCGAAGAGGATCAGAGCGAGCAGAAGAACGAGAAGAACAGGAACCATAGTTATCAACCTCCGAGCCGTCGTGTGCCCTGCGGAACGATCTCCACTCCTGCGGATCTTATGTAGTTTTCAGAGATCCCAGAGTTACGAAAAGCCCGTGCGGCAATCTTCCGTTTGAGAGTGGAGTTCGGGGTGAGAGGGGAGTGAACCGTTTTCGAGTGAGACAGGGGTGAGTGGTTGTGGCTGCGGACGAGAAGGCCCAGGCCAACGGCGAGCAGGCCAAGGGCAAGGTCAAGAAGGTCGTCGGCGGTGCGGCGGGCAACGAGTCCCTGAAGGGCAAGGGGCACGCCGAGGAGTCCAAGGGCGACCTGCGCGCGGCCAAGGAGAAGGCCAAGGACGCCATCAAGCGCAAGTAGGCGCAACACTTTTGATCCCGGCAGCCCGCTGGCTGCCGGGATCTGTGCTGTCCGATACCCGCAACGCGCCCACCCAGCAGTCAAGCAGAGGCGCTGCGCCGGTCGTGGGTTGCGGCTTGGCGGCGCGATGGTCGGCGACGTTGATGCGGTTGCCGCACAGGTCGTGCGGTTCGGGAATCAGGGTGCTTCCCGCTGCGTTCGGTGAACAGCCACTCCTACGCCCCTGCTTCGTCCAGGAGACCTCGCCCATGTCAGAGCTGGAGATCGATGCCGTCGTGTTCGACGTGCTCGGCACGCTCGTCGACGAACCCGCCGGTATCCGCGCCGGCATTCGTGAACTCGACCCATCCCTCGACGATCCCAGGGTCGAGCAGCTTTTGTCGCTGTGGCAGCAGCACATCGACCGCGAGCAACGTCGCATCCTCGACGGCGTCCGGCCCTACCTCACCAGCGACGTCCTCGACCTGGAAGCCGCCCGGCTCGTCGCCGACGCCGTCGGAGTCGACGACCCGGCCGCCGTAGCGGCGCTGGCCCTGTCGGGGCGCAGGCTCCCGCCGTGGCCTGACACCGTGGCAGGGCTCGCCCGGCTCGCCGAACGGTTCCCGCTGATCGGACTCTCCAATGCGAGCCGGACGGCGCTGCTGGGTCTCAACGCGCACGCCGGACTGCGCTGGCACCAGGCCCTGTCCGCCGAAGACGCCCGGACCTACAAGCCGGACCCAGCGGTCTACCAGCTGGCCGTCACCGTTTCCGGGCGACCGCCGGAGCGGCTCCTGATGGTCGCCGCCCACGCCTGGGACCTGCGCGGAGCACAGAGCCTTGGCCTGCGCACCGCCTACGTCGCCCGCCCCGTCGGCGACCCGCCCACCTCCTCGGACGGGTTCGACCTGCACGCCGACGACCTGGCCGGCATGGCCGACCGACTCGACCATGCCTAGGGGAGTATCCGGCGGGTCATCGGCGGAGCCAGAGTCGGATTGAGGCGCGCACCGTGGTCTGCTTGTTCCTGGTGAACAGCCGCGCGTGCAGCTCCTGCTCCAGCGCGCGGATCTGCCGGGACGGCACCGGTTGGGTGATGTGCAGCCGCTCGGCGGCCCGACCGAAGTGCAACTCCTCGGCCACCACCAGGCAGTAGCGCAGCTTGCGCAGATCGACATCCACGACATCTCCCACCGTGTACGTGTAGACGCCATGTCCCAGCTACTTCCTCCGGGCCGTGTCGTCGGGTGGGCAGTTGAGCAGGTTTGTCCAACCCCGGAGTACCAGGTGGGAAATGTGAGGCTATATCCGCAATTGCGTTAATGATCTCGTGGGCGCGCCTGGTCCTCCGAGAGCTCAGATCGGCTGCCGGGCGAATGCGGTCGCGTAGTCGGACAGGAAGTTGGCCAGCGAACGCGGTTTCCTGCCGGTTATCTCCTCCATGGTGGGGATGGCCTCGCCCCAGAAGGCGTTGTCCCGGTCGGCCATGGCCTCGGTGCGCCGAGTGGCGTACGGCTCCGGGATGCCGATACGAACCACTCGAGGCTGGGGTCGATGTCCACGAGAACGGACAGCACCCGGCCGCTGGCATTGCTGTCGGGCAAGGGGACGGGAACGGCATTACTCGGCGCGGCGCCGTATTACCGCGAGAGCCTGTGTGAACGCGGAGTCGTGGGTTCCGTTGGCGATCTCCTCAAGGAAGTTGCCGGTGCGGATGTCAGGGGGGATGCCCTCGCCGTCGAAGGTCTTGCCGCCGGACGGGGTGAGGTACTCCTCGTTCGGCAGGCCGAAGGACCAGCCGTTCTGGAGGGTGCGCTCCAGAACGTCCGAGAAGACGCCCTGCGTGTTCTGTCCAATGCGTACGGTCCTCGCCGGGCGCTGTATGAGGGCCTGGGTGAGGGTCTCGCCGGCGCTGTAGGTCTCACCGCCGGTGAGCACTGCGACTGGGCCGGTGTACCGGAACCGGTCGGCTGCCGGCCGGACGCGTACCGGCTGCGGGCGGGTGTGGCGACCTGGGTCGATCGGGTCGTTGCGTGCCCGCTTGGCGTAGGCCACGTACGCGGGATCGGTCAGGCGCTCGGCAATCTGCAGCGCCAGCGCGTCGGAACCGCCCCCGTTGATCCGTAGATCCAGCACCAGACCCCGGAGCCCCGGCCTGATCACCTGGCTCAGCGTCTCATCCAGGACGGCGCTGTTGCGCGCGTAGGCAGGGCTGTCGCCGTCGTATCCGCCGAAGCCGGAGACCCGCAGGTAGCCGGTTCCGTCCGGCAACCGGGCGTACCCGATACGGCCGTTCGCGAAGGTCCGCAGCCGCATGCCGGCGAGGTCGTGCTGCTCGACGAAGCGCTGGGCCTGCTGGTCGAGTCCGGGGCCGGGGGGCATAGTGCCGGGGCGGCTCTGCGCGAAGCTCCCGGTGTCACCGGCGTCGATACCCACATGCGCGTCGTACAGCGGCAGCACCATCTCCCGCAGAAGGGCGAAAAGCTCGGTGTCCGGCATCCCGTCGTAGACCCTTGGACGGTATCGGTCCCTGACTGTCTGCCAGTTGGTCTTCTTGGCTGCGAAGAAGGGATAGTTTTCCTCGAAGGTCTGCCAGAAGACGTCGAAGGTCGCCAGCGCTCCCGTCGGTGCAGCCTCGGTGCATCTGGCAGGCAGTGCCGGAAGGCGCCGCAGCCGGCGGTCGCCGACCGAGCCGTCGAAGTGCAGGGTCGCGCCGGCTTTGCCCGCTGCGGGGCGTATCCGGTAGACGGTCGTGTCGTCGCCGGTATAGATCACCGAGTTGCCGGCCTGGCCTGTGCGCCGTGCGGTGTCGCCGCGCAGGCAGCTGACGGCGGTCGTCTGGTATTCCCGCAGCCGCCCGTCCTCGACGGACAGCACGGTGCCGTAGCCGTCCAAGCGCCACACGCCATCCACGCGGTCGGCTGCATGCGGCGCGGCAGCGACAGGGCCGGCAGCCAGCTCCGTGCCGGCCACCAGGGCGAGCAGAACAACGGCCGTGGCGCGCCTGCTCCTTGCTCGCCACCTGGGCGCCCTGGCTTCTTCGACCGGTGAGTTCCTGCTGAGCACGGTCGCTCCTTCCTGTCCGTCTTGTCAGCTTCGGAACTCATGATCTTCGCAACGGTCCTGGCCCGGTATCCGGCTGACTGGCCCACCCGCACGGGGGTAAACCCCACCCCAGCGTCGTCAGCAAGCCACAGTGCAGGTCCGCGAGGAGCTCCAGCAGGTCACGCTCGTCCTCCAGTTGCCGGCCGACGCAGCCGCGCTCGCGGGCGCAGGGCACGATCAGCGTGAGGACGTCGACGGTAGTCGGGGTCGCTGGTGACGGTGTGGTGCAGCTACCGGCCGCCGTCCAGGTGGGTTCCCGCGGCGGTCGGAAGGCCGCTCGGGCCCGTGGCTCGGGGCCGCGGCCGAACTGGGCAGTTTTGGAGAAGCATCGGTGACCCGGCCGCCCCTATCGTCGAAGACATGAACTCCATCGCCTCCGTCACCCTTGAGGTGGCCGACACCACGGCCGCCGCCCGCTTCTACTCCACCGCCTTCGGACTGGACTCGTCGCACGTGCGCCTGCGCGCCTCCGAGGCCCCCACCACCGGTTTCCGTGGTTTCACGCTGTCGCTCGTGGTGTCCCAGCCGGGCAACGTCGACGCCCTCGTCGGTGCGGCCCTCGACGCCGGCGCCACCGCCCTCAAGCCCGCCTCGAAGTCGCTGTGGGGCTACGGCGGCACCGTTCAGGCCCCGGACGGCACGATCTGGAAGATCGCGACGTCGACGAAGAAGGACACTGGCCCGGTCACCCGGGACTTCGACGAGCTCGTGCTCCTGCTGGGCGTCGAGGACGTGAAGGCCAGCAAGCAGTTCTACGTCGAGCAGGGCCTCACCGTGGGCAAGAGCTTCGGCGGCAAGTACGTCGAGTTCGCCACCGGGTCGGGCCCCGTCAAGTTGGCCCTGTACAAGCGCCGTGCTCTCGCCAAGGACGCGGGTGTCCCCGCCGACGGCACCGGATCGCACCGGCTCGTGCTCTCCAGCGCCGCCGGCCCGTTCAGCGACCCGGACGGGTTCGTCTGGGAAGCCACTGCCCCGCTGGCCGCCACCGCCTGAGCCGAGTCAGCTCCGTTGCCTGTCCAGCACCTCAGGGTGTTCTGGAGGGTGTCGAGGACTTGGTAAAGGGTGAGGCTGGTCCGGGGACATTTGGGGACAGGCGCTGTTCGGTGAGGAAGGCGTGGGAGGGCGGTCGCCAGGGTGATGTGGTGATGCCAGCCGGACCAGGAACGGCCTTCGAAGTGGTGCAGGCCCAGGCCGTGTTTGGCGGGACCCGAGCGAACGGCTTCACCACCCTCGCCTGGCGCCAGGGCTCACGAGGAGAGTTACGTTCCCGCTTCGCCGCCATACGTCCGTACGGCCGGCAAAGCCGTCGAGCGCCCGATCAAAGCCACGGCATCGGCAGAACAAGGCTGGTGGGACGGGATCCTGCCGGACTGCCGGCTGCTGATCGAATGGCCCGACGGCGCCGAGGCACCCACCGAGTACTGGTTGTCCAACCTGCCGACCGACACGGCCATCTCTGAGCTGATCCGACTGGCCAAGGTCCGCCGGCGCATCGAGCACGACTACGGCGCCTGTCCGGACAGCCGATATCTCTCGTTCTTCCTGGTCCGATGTCCATGGCCGGTTGTGGCAGGAGGACATCGGATCAGTCGCGCGGTCGGTGTGGGCGGCGTGTCAGGTGGTGATGGTGGCGACGGGTTCGAGGCCGTAGGTGCGGGCGTAGCCGTTCTCGGTGCCGACGAGGAGGTCGACGACCTCGAAGTAGCGGTCCCAGAACGGGGTTTCGCGCAGTGCGTCGATGAGGAGCTGGTAGGCGTGGTGGTCTTCCGCTTCCCACACCCAGACGTCGGTGACGCGAGCGGAGTAGAACTCCGTGTCGTAGAAGCGTGACCTGACGCCGCTGGTCCTGGCCTCGATCGCGGGCAGGACCTGGGTGGTGAAGGCGTCCACACGTTCCTGGACGGTCAGGGCGAGCCACTCGGGTGTGGTCTTGACGAGCATGAACGCCGTGACCGGCGGTTCGGTTTCCTCAGTGGGCATCAGGACGTCTCCAAAGGTGTAGGTGGTCTTGGTGCGCTGGGCACCATGTGTTCCGGCGACGGGTGGTGGGCCCTCAGGAGAGGACGGCGGGCTTGAGGGTCTGGGCGCACCACTGCTCGAAGCCGGTGGGGGAGGCGGTGTCCGGGGTGCGGGCGACACCGGCGTCGAGGCCCTCGTCCTTGGCTCGCTTCATGTCGGCGACGCCCTGGACGAATGCCTCGTTGAGGCCGTAGCCGACGAGGGTGGTGTACAGCTCGTCGAGCGGCTGGCGTTCGTAGCGGACGGGGCGGCCGAGCTGTGCGGTCATGATGCGGGCCAGGTCGTTGGGGGACAGGTCCTCCGGCCCGAGGACCGGGACGCTGCCGGTGCCGGTCCACGAGCGGTCCAGCAGCAGGCCGGCGGCGGCGGCCGCGATGTCGGCGACAGCGACGAGGGGGGCCTTGCGGTCGGCGTCGACGGTGTCGGTGAAGACGCCCTTGTCGCGGATCGAGTCGGACTCCTCCAGGAGGTTCTCGAAGAAGGACGGGTTGGCCAGGGCCCGGTAGGCAACACCGGTACCGGCGATGAGGTCGTCCATGGCGAGGGAGGCGGTGACCAGGCCGGCGCGGTCGGCGACCGGGGTGCCGCGGCCGAGCGCCGAGACCCCGACGACATGGCCGACACCGTGGACGGCGAGCGCCTTCACGGCGGGGCGGGTGAAGCCGCTGTAGGCGTCGTGCGGGGCCAGGGAGGCGTCCGGGGGGACGAGCCAGAAGACGGCGTCCGCACCCTCGAAGGCCCGGTCGAGGACCTCGGTGTCTGCGTGCGAGCCGGTGATCACCTCGACACGTCCGCGCGCCGCGTCCGGAAGCCGGGCGGGGTCGCGCACGATCACGCGCAGTTCCTCACCCGCGGCGGGGGCGGACTCCAGGAGCCTGGAAAGCAGGTGACGGCCGATGTTCCCGGTGGGAGCGGTAATAACGATCATGAAAGCCTCGCAGGTCGTGCCGGATCGGTACGACCCTCATCCTGCGGAGGGCAACCGTGTTGCCACAATGGGAACTTCAGCACGGAATCATTGACTGAAATGGAATGATGCTGGTGAACAGCCCAGAGCCGGTCATCGACGCCAATCTCGCCATCGCGCTGGACGCCCTCCTGGCCGAGCACAGCGTCACCCGCGCCGCCGCCCGCCTGCACACCTCGCCCGCCGCCATGAGCCGCACCCTCGCCCGCCTCCGTCGCATCCTCCAGGACCCCCTCCTGGTCCGGGCCGGACAGGCCATGGTCCCCACCCCACGCGCCCAGTCCCTGCGCGACGAAGCCGCCGCGGTGGTACGCAGCCTCGGAGCACTGCTCAGCCCAGGCACAGGCGTCGACCCCGCCGACCTGCGCAGCACCTTCACCCTCCAAGCCGCCGACCTGGTCGGCGCGGCACTGGCGCCTGGACTGCTGCACCTGGCCCAGCAGGAAGCGCCGGGGGTCTCGTTCCGGCTCCGGGCCGAGGAACTGGAGGCCGGAACCGCCCTGCGCGACGGCCGGATAGACCTGGAGATCGGATCCATCGACCACGTGGACCCCGAAACCCAGGTCGAAGAACTGGTCAGCCTCCGCATGATGGCGGCCGTCCGGCCCGGCCACCCCCTCACCGAAGGACCCCTGACCCCGGCCCGGCTCGCCGCCGCCGAGCACGTCGCGGTCAGCCGCCGCGGCCGGTTCAGCGGCCCCCTCGACACCGCCCTGGCGGAGCAGAACCTCCACCGCCGGGTCAGCTTCGTCCTCCCCAGCCACCTGGCCGCAATGACCCTCGCCACCCGCAGCGACGTCGTCTGCCTCGTACCTGCCGCACCCCCCGGCGCCGCCCCCTCCCCCCTCACCGACGACGCCATCGCCCTCGGACTGTTTCTCCTCGACATCCCCCTGGAACTGCCTCCACTGACCATCGGCATGGCCTGGCACCCCCGACACACAGCCGACGGAGCCCACCACTGGCTGCGCAACGCCATCCGCCGAACCCTCCGCACACCCGGAAGCCCAACCACATGATCTGACCGAGGCACCGGGACAGCCACGACCAGGCGGCAACAAGATCCGAGCGAGGCGCTGACACCAGCACCGAAGGTCGAGTGCGGTAGTTCAGAGAAGCCTGCGTGGGGTGCTCCGTCCTGATCGTTCACGCGACGGAGCGTCCGCGGCTCGTCGAGATCCGCGACGACCTCCTCGCACGGATTCTGGAAGCCGAACGCGAGGGCTGGCTCGGCGAGATCGAAGGATTGCAGAGCAGCCTCACCCACGCCGACGAAACGATCGCCCAACTCGACGCGCAGATCGCCCGGAAGCAGGGAGCCGTCAATCTGGGTGTCCCGACCTCTCGAGAGATCGTTGCTCGCACCGCCACTGCGGCCGCACCATAAGAGTCCGGATGTTATGGGCTCCAGCTCAGACCTGGTGCGAGGCGTCATTGACGATCGGCGCATGATGGCCGTCATGGAGAACGTGGTCGAGAAGATCAAGGTCCGCTTCCGGTTCATCCCTCGCGAGGGGTGGTTCCCGCAGGACACCGAGGGCCTGTGGGCGACGAAACTCGGCGACGAGACGGCGAGTGTGCAGAACGCTCCCTTCCTTCAGGACGGGATCGCCGAGGGCGATGTAGTGCGGTACCGAACCGACTCCGACGGGCTCCACTGGGCTGTCCACCGGGTCAGTTCCTCCGGCAACTGCACGATCCGTGTGGTGCCCGTGCCCACCGGTCCCCTCGGACGTAGGCCGCAGGCGGTGCGTCAGCGCCTTTCGGCGTTCGGGCTCGGAGGCGAGGTCTTCAGCGAGGACTTCCCCATGGTGGCTTTCACCGCACCGGCAGGCGCGGACTTCGCCGGGATCAAGGCCCTCCTGAAGCGGGGGCGAGACGAAGGATGGTGGCACTACGAGGTCGGCTGTGGCACCGACGAATGGTGGAACGCCTGACATCTGCCGGAATGCTTCGCGGCGTTGCTCCGGAGAAGGCGGGAGCCGAACTTTTTGAGCGGCAGACAGCTGTGAAAGCGCCGGCCGCAAGCGAGGCGGGTCGGCCCGGCGGCCATAACCCGGTCCAGCGCCCGCTCCTGAGCGAGCGCCGGCACACGCTTGGGCTTCGCCAGACCGACGCGGTACAGCCAAGCCCGGGTGGGATGGATGCACGACCAGCGGGGCCGGTAGGCACCACGTGCAACGCAGGACCGCGACGGGGTCGTGACCGCCCGGGCCGAGATTCAGCTACCGTAACTGACACCGGGTGACAAGCACTTCGGAGGCGGCGCAGCGGTCGTACTCCGAAACCACCGGGTTCGCGGAATCTGAACGCTGGTGTGTGCCGAGCCTGTGGGTGGCGGTTGTTCCGCGGGGGAAAAGTGCCCGGGTTCAGCCCGATGAGGGAGGCCTGAGTGCCCTGTTTTTCGAAGCCCCGGTAGGTCTAAGCTCTGCGGATGACCTTGGAATGGGAACAGGTAATTGTTCACTCGGTAGATCCGGCAGCCCTGGGACAGTGGTGGGCCGAGGCTCTTGGTTGGGTAGTGGTCCACTCCTCCGATGACGAGTTCGAGATCCGCCCGGAGCCGGATCGCCTGCCGGGGTTGGACTTCGTCCGGATTGATGAGAGCAAGAAGGCCAAGAGCCGACTGCATCTCGACTTCAGGCCTGACGACCAGGACGCCGAGGTGGCTCGTCTGGTGGCTCATGGCGCACAGCGTGTCGATATCGGCCAGGGTGATCAATCGTGGGTTGTATTGGCAGACCCCGAAGGCAACGAGTTCTGTGTCCTTGGCCAGCGGCGTCAGTAAGGCTCACACCTGGGTGGGGTCGATGGTGAGGCATTCGGGGTGGGCCGCCGCGCGGACGTAGTGGATCGCGGTGCGCGAGACGCTGCCGAACAAACGCATCAGCCGGATCGGGCCCGCGGTCTCTCGTGCCTCGTCCAGGAACCGGTCCTGCCGCAGCTGCGGGGAGTTGCGATGTGGTGCCGGACCAGCAGGCAGTGCTCGCAGCTGACGGCTGGAGGATGGGGATGCAACGCCAGACGCGGGCTCTGCCCTCGGCAGAAGCCTCTTGGCGTGATCGGGCCGTGCTGATTGAGTTCCGCCATGGAGCGCATGGAGATCCTGGTCCTCGGCGGTACGGCCTGGCTGGGGCGTGAAGTGTCCCGGCAGGCCCTCGACCGGGGCCACCGCGTGACGTGCCTGGCCCGTGGCGACAGCGGTCCCGTGGCGGAAGGCGCGCGCCTGGTGGCCGCAGACCGGCGAGACCCCGCCGCGTACGCGTCCCTGCCCGGCCGGGAATGGGACGCTGTGCTTGAAGTTTCCTGGCAACCCGGTTTCGTACGGAAAGCAGTTGCGGCCCTGGGCGCACGGGCACGTCACTGGATTTACGTCTCCTCGGTCAGCGCATACGCCTCCCACGGTGAGCCCGGTGCTGACGAGTCCGCCGCCCTGCTGCCCGCCACAGACCGCGAAGAGGTCGACCGTGACCGGTACGGCGAGGCCAAGTCCGCCTGCGAAACGCTCACCCGGACGGCCCTGGCCGACCGCCTCCTGATCGCGCGCGCCGGACTCATCGGCGGGCCCGGCGACCACAGCGACCGCTCCGGCTACTGGGTCGCCCGCGCCGCCCGAGCCCCCCACGCGCCGCTGCTCGTCCCCGACACCCCGAACGCCCCGACGCAGACCATCGACGTGCGCGACCTGGCGACATGGCTCCTCGACATCGCAGAACACCGAACCACAGGCACCTACAACGCGCTTGGCCCGGCTGTGCCCTTCGCCGAGTGGATCGAGCTGTCCCGCAGCGTCGGCGGACACACCGGAGCGGTCATCACCGTGCCGTCCCAGCAGCTCCTCGCGCACGGAGTGGCCCAGTACATGGGACCCGACTCACTGCCCATGTGGGTGGTCGAACCGGGGTGGGAGGGCTGGGCGGCGCGCGACGGATCCGCCGCCACTGCCGCGGGCCTGCGCCACCGCTCCCGCACCGGCCTCCTCGCCGACACACTGCGCTGGGAACGCGAGCAGGGACTGCACCGGCCACGCCGCGCGGGACTCGCCCCGGACAGAGAGCGCGAACTTCTGGCGTCCTTCGGATAAGAACCGTCCTTGAGCTGTCGGTGATCTGGCCGGCCGAGTCGCACCAGAGGTTCTGCTCGAGTTGCCGGGCAAGTCTTCCCGGCAACTGGAGATCGACGGTGACCGGGATGGGGAAGCGGCTCGCGTGGTCCTGAACGGCGGCGACCAGGCCGTGGTCTGCGAGCACCGGCGGGTTGAGCCCCCGGATGAGACTGCGCAGCTCCTGGTGGGCAGCGGAGAGCTGCTCCTCGGCCGCGGTGAGCTGGGCGACGAGCGGAGAAACCTCGGGGATGTCCAGACGCGCGTGCGGGCGGAGTTGCGCGCCAACTCGCGCCGGGCGGCCTCCCTCACCGCTCCGGTGATCGCGGCAGTCGGCTTCGCCGTCATGCTCAGCGGCGTGGTGGAGACCATGCGCGTGCCGTACCCGGCGGGCGACGCGGTCACGCTCACGGGACAGGTGATCGTGACGCCGGACGGGACGCCGGCCAACACCGACGAGGTGGTCGCCGCCAACCCGGTGGGCAAGGCCGCGCTGCCCACCCGAGCCTTCGCCCGCGACGAGGGTGGCGACCTCGCCGTGATCGACGCGCTCGGCTCGCGCGACACGCGGTGGAACAAGCCGGGCCAGACGCTGCTCGGCAAGCGGATGGCGACCTTCCTGGGCGATGAGGCGGGGAGAGCGTGGAGCCCGCCTGATCTCGTTCGGCTGCCTGCACCTCAACGACGGGCCACCGCCCACGGCCGTCCGGGTCGAAGACGTCCGCGACCGCCTGCACGACCCGGCAGCCGCCCGCGACATCCTCGACCTCGACGCCTTCCACCCACGCGTCCAGACCGTCGTGCTGCACACCCCAGGTGCCCAGGAACTGCTCGCCAACCTGTTGGCCAACGCGCGCGTGCCTGAGCTATCCGGAGATGGTGCTGAGGTCGGTGCCCATCAGATCGCAGCTCGCGTCCCACAACCGCGCCGCGACGGAGGGGTCCGCGAGGTGGTCCCACACCGGTTCACGTCGGGGCTCGCCGCGCAGGCCGAAGACGCGCGGTCCCCACAGCTGGCCTCCACGCACGGCCGGGTCGAGCACCGCTCGGACCGCGGGCCATGCGCCGGCGTGCTTGCCCTGGAGGAGGAGGGCCGCAGGTGCCGCGCTCAGCCGGGCGCCGGTACTTCGCACATGGACCGGTGGCCGCGACGGGGTGAGGGAGTCCAGCGCGCCGCCGGGATGGACCACCACGCTCGCCACCGTGCTGCCGGCAGCACGCAGGCGGCGGTCGAGTTCGACGCCGAAGTACATCTGTGCCAACTTGGAGCGCCCGTAGGTGCGCTTGGGCTGGTAGTCCTTCCGGGACTGCAGGTCGTCCAGGTCGAGCCGCTCGGACTTTGCCGCGAAGCTGCCCATGGTCACGACGCGGGCAGCCGGCGCAGCCGACAGCAGCGGCATCAGCCACTGGGTCAAGGCGAAGTGCCCGAGGTGGTTCGTGCCGAACATGAGCTCGTGACCGTCCCCGGTCTCCTCGCGCGGAGGGTCGTCAAGCGCGACGCCGGCGTTGTGGACTACCGCGTCAAGACGCTCCACCTCCAGCGATTCCACCGCTGTTTCGAGCGACGAGAGGTCGGCGAGGTCCAGCCGTACGGCCCGCACCCGCGAACCGGGGACACGCGCACGGATCGAGGCCGTGGCGGCCTCGGCCTTGGCCGGATTTCGGCTGCCGAGTACGACGGTGGCTCCGGTTGCCGACAACTGCTCCGCGACGAAGTACCCGATGCCGGCGTTGCCGCCGGTGACCAGGAAGACGCGGCCATCGGCACCGGGCAGCCGTTGGACATTCCATGGCGGGGTGGAGGAAGTGGATGACATGGTGACGGGGGTCCCTTGCTGTGGAAGGCGGCTGCGGCTGCTCCCTTGGGCAACTCGACCCCCATGGTTCCGGCGGCCACCGACACATCGCCTATGGATCACCGACAGTCCCGCCGGACGGCCGACATCCCGCCGACGCGGTGCCGGCCCATCGCCGCACCGCGCCGCTGAGCGTCACGTTGGCCAACCGGAGCGCGCAATTGCCAACTGGGACGCTCAGGCACAACAAGCCCTCACCCTTGATCGTTTCCATGGTCCGGAGAAGACGAGATGCCACCACGAGCCCGAGGGCTTGTCGCTGCCCCGTTCGGCGATCAGTTCTTCGACGGCCTTCCTGATTTTGCGTTAAGCCTTTGAGGCGGTGCTGCCATCCCGGCTCGCATCCAACCTCGCGCCCTCGCAGACCCCATGCGCGTCTTGCTCAACCCAGGTCCGCGGCTGCCGGCACGAGCGCAGCCTTCTGGAGGCGGGGGCCCGCGGATCCCACGGCCAGCAGGACGAAGCCCGCAACAACCGGACCAGGGCAGGCGCTGCCGGAATCCGCCTCGGCCGGGTGGCCTCGGATCGGAAGTGAGGGACTTGGCCGAGGCGGGGTGTGACTGGAGAGCGGCACCGGCTGATGGGTGTCAGCCGGCCGTGAGCACCATCCGGAAGCGGGCCTTGCCGGCGAGCATCTTCTGGTAGGCCTCGTCCGCGCGGTCCAGTGGCACGATTTCGGTCATGGGGCGGATGCCGTGCAGGGCGCTGAACGCCATGGTGTCCTCGACGTCCTTTCGGGACATCCGAGCCGCCGCCACGGTCGACCTGTCTCACCTCGGCGCGCAGGTTCTTGGGTTTCACTTCTGGCGGGTTTGGGGCCCCGCCATGGTTGTTTCCTGGAAGGTCCGCCGGTAGGCGGAAGGTGTGGTGCCGAGGGTGTCGCGGAATCGAGCACGGAGGTTGGTGCTGGTTCCGAGGCCGCTTTGGGCGGCGATCTGTTCGATGCCGAGGTCGGTGACTTCCAGGAGTTCGCGGGCGTGGTTGATGCGTGCGGTGAGCAGCCACTGGTGTGGGGTGATGCCGGTTTCCTGGCGCCACATGCGGACCAGGGTGCGGGCGGAGACGCGAGCGTACCGGGCAAGAACCTCCAGTGTGAGGGGTTTCGTCGAGGTGACTCAGGGCCCAGTCGCGGGTGTCGGCGAGGGTGTGAGCGGTGGGTTCGGGCAGGGGCTGGGTGATGTACTGGGCCTGGCCGCCGTCGCGGTGCGGCGAACAGTTCGCGGGCGATGTCGTTGGCGTCGGCAGCGCCGAGGTCCTTGCGGACGATATGGAGACACAGCTCGATGCCGGCGGTCACGCCCGCGGAGGTCAGCAGGGGATCGTCGTCGATGTAGAGGACGCTGCGGTCCACCCGGACCTGGGGGTAGAGCATTTCGAGTTCGTCGGCGCTGGCCCAGTGCGTGGTGACCGTACGGCCGTTGAGCAGCCCGGCCGCGGCCAGTGCGAAGGCGCCGGTGCAGATGGAGGCGATGCGGGCGCCTCGGCTGAAGACAAGTTTCAGAGCTGCCGTGACCTCGGGTGCCGGTGGCCGCTGATATTCCCAGTAGCCGGGCACGATGATCATGTCCGCCCTGGCCAAAGCAGGCAGTCCTGCTGTGTCTCCGACCGTGAACCCGGTGCTGGTCGTGATGCTGCCACGGGCTCCGCCGCACACCGTGAGTTCGTACGGGGTGTTGGGCCGCGCGTTGAAGATCTGCGTAGGGATGCCGAGATCGATGGGGAGCACCAGGGGCAGCACCAGGACCGCGACGCGATGGGGAGCCATGGCTCCAAGGCTACGACCGTAACTTTCTGGACAGGCTGCCCGGGAACCGCAGGAATGTCTGGCGGCCCATGGCCGGTGAATGCGTCGGCTGTGCGGCTCGGACGGGCAGGGTGAACGGTGTGCCCGGAGCGTTCCCATGCCCCAGCAACCCGAGCAGCCGTATCAGCGCAGCAGTGGGGGGGATGGCGCCGGCGTGATCGCAGCCATCGGCCGTGGTCACCGAGGGCAGCGGCGCGGCTCTGTCGGTCAGCGAGTGACCGTCCGCTTGTGTGTCCCGAAAATTGCGAAGGGTGGCATACGAGCTTGTGGTTGATCGAGAAGGGCCGGACGACGATGGAGCCATGCGCAGCATGGCCCACCGCCGAGGCTCACGCCGACAGCGGCCGCAGCACAGCGGCTCAGCACCGGCCCAAGTAAGGAACACGACACCGTGACCACCTACACCCCGATCGGCCGGTACTTCAACGTGAAGGACGGGCGGATCTACGGCCACGTCCGCGAGGGCGACGGGCCGACCCTGGTCTTCCTCCACTACTGGGGTGGCTCCCACCGCACCTGGCGACCGGTCATCGAACTCCTCAGCCCCGCGCGGGCGTTCGTCTCGTACGACCACCGCGGCTGGGGTGAGTCCACCCAGGTTCCTGGCCCCTACGGCATCGAGCAGCTCGCCGACGACGCCGAGCGCGTCATCGACGAACTCGGCCACGGCGAATACGTCGTGGTGGGCCACTCGATGAGCGGAAAGGTGGCTCAGGCGCTCGCCTCTCGCCGCCCCGCCGGACTGAAGGGCGTAGTGCTCGTCGCACCCGCCCCGCCGGCTCCGTTCGGTGTGACACACGAGTTCCAGGAGACGCTGGCGCACGCCTACGACAACGGCGAGACCCATCGACCAAAGCATCGATCTCGTACTGACCAACGGCGAGCTGTCCGCCGAGGTGCGCCGGCAGGTTCACGAGGACAGTTCCCGGGCAGGCGAGGCGGCGCGCATGGCGTGGCCGCGACAGGCGCTGGTCGAGGACTTCACGGACCGGGTCGGTGCGATCGACGTCCCCGTCCTGGTGCTGGCCGGCAGCGACGACAAGGTGGACCCGCCGCAGATCCTGCGGGACCACCTGCTTCCTCTGATCACCACTGCCACCCTCACCGAACTCGACGGTACCGGCCACCTGTCGCCACTGGAGGTGCCCGACCAGGTCGCCTCCCACATCAGCGCGTTCGCCGCCCGCCTGTAGTACCTCGTGGTCCGCGCCGGGCGGCATCACCCACCCGGCGGGGCGCGAGCACGAGGCGGCAACCAGCCTCGAAGGAGATCACCCATGGTCGAATCCGGGCGGACGTCATCCGGCCGAGCCGCGGGGAGGCGGTGTCCGGCCCGGTCAGGCTTCTCCGGGTAGGCGTGCGGGATCTGCCGCTCGCGCAGGTACTCGCGGATCTTCCGGGAGGAGTACGCACGGCCGGCCAGGACATGGCCCGGCTCGGCAGCCCCCGTCCGCGGGCCCGCCGCGACGGCGGTGGAGTGGACCAGGATCCCGCGCACCCGATGCACTGGATCCCGCATGCGGCACCCGGCCAGGGTGTGGACTTCCTCCAGTACCCGGTAGACCTCCCGCTCACCGGCAGGCTTGCCCGCGTCCGTCCCGGGCACCTCGCAGTCCTGCCTCACCTCTCCCGCACCGGGCGGCGACGGGCCACTGGAGTGATCCGTGGCGACAACAGCATCGCTGCGCGGCGCGGGTCCGGGTGGATCGGCCCGGGATCCGCGTCTAATCGGGCCAGAGTACTGAAACGCCAGGCCCGGAAGCTCTGACGGGCGCGGGTCTCTGGGCACGCCCCCACAGCGCTTGAGGGAGACTGCAGTGAGCGGTACAACGACCTTGCCGGCACCGTCCGGTCCCTACCTGGACAAGGGGCTGCTGCCCGCCGACTTCTTCGCCTACGAGGAACTGCTGTCGGACGGGGAGCGAGAGCAGCTCGAGTCCGTCCGCGAGTTCCTCCGCACGCAGGTCGCACCGATCGTCGATGATTACTGGGCCAGGGCCGAGTTCCCCTTCCAGTTGGTCGAGGGCTTCGGGAGGCTCGGTCTTATGGACTGGGCCGACCCGGACTCCCCGGAATCCAGGCCGAGCAACCTCCTCGCGGGCTTCCTCGCGCTGGAGTTGGCGCATGTCGACGCGTCCGTGGCCACGTTCGCCGGCGTGCACACGGGTCTGGCCATGGGCACCATCCTCACCTGCGGCTCCGACGAACAGAAGCGGCGGTGGCTGCCGGCGATGAGCCGCTTCGAGAAGATCGGCGCCTTCGGGCTGACCGAACCGCACGGTGGCTCCGACGTGGCCGGCGGCCTCCAGACAACCGCGCGCCGCGACGGCGACACATGGATCCTCGACGGCGCGAAGCGGTGGATCGGCAACGCGACCTTCGCCGACCTGGTCGTCATCTGGGCCCGCGATGTCGAGACCCGTCATGTGCTGGGCTTCGTCGTGGAGAAGGACACTCCCGGGTTCACCGCGACGAAGATCGAGAACAAGATGGCGCTGCGGATCGTGCAGAACGCCGACATCGTGCTCGACGGCTGCCGCGTTCCGGAGGCCAACCGGCTGCAGAACGCGCACTCGTTCAAGGACACCGCCAAGATCCTGCGCCAGACACGCAGCGGCGTGGCGTGGCAGGCGGTGGGCGTGATGTTCGCCGCCTACGAGATCGCCCTGCAGTACACGAAGGAACGGGAACAGTTCGGGCGCCCCATCGGGGGCTTCCAGCTCGTGCAGGACCTGCTCGTGAAGATGCTCGGCAACGCCACGGCCTCGTGCGGGATGATGACGCGCCTGGCCCAGTTGCAGGACGCCGGGGTGTTCCGGGATGAACAGTCCGCCCTGGCGAAGGCCTACTGCACCGTGCGGATGCGCGAGAACGTGGGGTGGGCGCGGGAACTGCTGGCCGGCAACGGCATCCTCCTCGACTACAAGGTCGGCCGCTTCGTCGCCGACGCCGAGGCCATCTACTCGTACGAAGGCACCCGGGAGATCCAGACCCTCATCGTCGGACGCGCCGTGACCGGCGGCCTCAGCGCCTTCGTGAGGTGACGACAATGACCAACGAATCCGTCTTCACCGGCCTGAAGGTCCTCGACGTGTCGAGCTTCATCGCGGGACCGGCCGCGGCCACCGTGCTCTCCGACTTCGGAGCGGACGTCATCAAGATCGAGCCGCCGGGAAGGGGCGACCCCCAACGGCGGCTGAGCTCGGTCCCGCCCAGCCCCCGGGCACAGGCCAACTACAGCTGGCACCTCGCCAACCGCAACAAGCGCGGCATGGTGATCGATCTGAAGTCACCGGCGGCCACCGAGGTACTCAAACGCCTCGTCGATTGGGCCGACGTGGTGATCACCAACTTCCCGCACGGCACGCGCGAGAAGCTGCACCTCGGCTACGAGGAGGTCGCGGGCTGGAACCCGCGGGTCGTCTACGCCGACATCACGGGCTTCGGCGACGCCGGTCCCGACGCCGGGCAGCCGGGCTTCGACCTGACCGCCGCCTGGTCGCGCAGCGGGCTGCTGGCCTCCACCCGGGACGCCGGGGCCCCGCCGACGGTCCCGGTCTGGGGCAGCGGCGACTACATGTCGGCGATCGCGATCTACGCGGCGGTCGTGACCGCCCTGTACCGCCGTGAGCGGACGGGACAAGGGGCCAGTGTCGGGACGTCGCTGCTCGCCGGGGGCGTCTGGGCCACGGGAACGCTTGTGGCCGGCGCACTCGCCGGCGGCACACCGTTCGAGCTGCACGACCGGAAGGCGCCGGCGAACCCGCTGATCAACCCCTACCGGACCGCGGACGACGAGTGGTTCATGCTGGTCGCCTCACCCCCGCACTGGCCGGGACTGACGCGGGCCATCGGGCACCCCGAGCTGCTCGAGGATCCCCGTTTCGCGGACATCGAGGGCTTCGTCGAGAACGCCGCCGCGCTGAGCGAACTGCTCGACGCCGAGTTCCGCTCGCAGCCCTTCGCCCACTGGCGGGACGCCCTGACCCGGGAACGCGTCACGTACAGCCTCATCCAGACGCCGGAGGAGGCCGCGCAGGACCCGCAGCTGCGCGCGAACGACATCGTCGTGCCGCTGGAAGGAGTCAGCGGGCTGGCGGAAACCATCAGCAGCCCGGTCAACATCCGAGGGGTGCCGAAGGTGCCGGCGAAGCGAGCGCCGGACCTGGGCGAGCACAACGACGAGATCCTCGCCGAGTTGGGATTCGGCCCCGCCGAGATCGCCGAGCTGCGCGCCCAGGGAGCGATTCCCGGCCCGACGGAAGCCGAGGGGCCGCGATGAGCACGGCGCCCGAAGCTGCCGACTTGGTGCTCCACGAGCGTCACGGCGGCGTACTGACCATCACCATCAACCGCCCCGCGCAGAAGAACGCCGTCGACCACGAGGCCGCGGTACAGCTCGCGGCGGCCGTGGATCTGCTCGACGCGGACCCGGAGCTGTCGGTCGGCGTCCTCACGGGCGCGGGCGGGGTGTTCAGCGCGGGCATGGACCTGAAGGCGTTCGCCAAGGGCGAGCTGCCCTTGCTGCCCAGCCGGGGCCTGGGCGGGCTCACCCGCGCGTCGGTGCGAAAGCCGCTGGTCGCCGCGGTCGAGGGCTGGGCGCTCGGCGGTGGCTTCGAGCTGGTCCTCGCCTGCGACCTGATCGTCGCCGCGGAGGACGCCCGCTTCGGGTTTCCCGAGGTCATGCGTGGTCTCGTGGCGGCGGAGGGCGGACTGGTCAGGCTGCCGCGCCGACTTCCGTACCACGTCGCCGCGCGCGTACTGCTGACGGGCGAGCCGCTGACCGCCGTCGAAGCCAAGGAGTACGGGCTCGTCAATGAGCTGACCCCGCCCGGCGCCGCGCTGGACGCGGCCCGGGAGCTCGCGGGCCGCGTCGCGCGGAACGCACCGCTTGCACTGGCGGCCGTCAAGGAGGTCCTGCGCGAGACACAGGGCCTGAAGGAGAGCGACGCGTTCAGACGCCAGGACGAGCTCACGAGCGGACTGGCCGCCAGCGAGGACGCGCGGGAAGGCGCACAGGCGTTCGCCGAGAAACGCGCCCCGGTCTGGCACGGCCGCTGATACCGGCCGCCGCAGCCGCTCTTCCCCCGCAGCCCGTGTCCGAGTTTCAGGAGCAGTGACCAGTCATGAACGTACACACACCCGTCCACCGCGTGGCGATCGTGGGCACCGGCACGATCGGTGCGAGCTGGGCGACGCACTATCTCGTCCGAGGCTTCGACGTCACGGCGACCGACCCCGGCCCCACCGCGGAGACGGCCCTGCGTTCGTACGTGGAGGCGGCATGGGACGCGGCTGCCTCGATCGGACTCGCGCCCGAAGCCTCGCCCGACCGCCTGAGCTTCACCGCGGACCTGCGTCAGGCCGTCGCGGACGCCGATTTCGTACAGGAGAACGCGCCGGAGCGCCCGGAACTCAAGGTCAAGTTGTTCGCCGACATCGACGACGCCACCCCGCCGGACGCGATCATCGCGTCGAGTTCGTCGGGCATCACGATGAGCGTCATCCAGGCCGAGTGCCGACGTCCGGAGCGGACCGTCATCGGTCATCCTTTCAACCCGCCGCACATCGTCCCGCTGGTCGAGGTCGTCGGCGGGACGAGGACCGCCCCGGAGACGATCCGGGACGTCATGTCGTTCTACGCCGCGATCGGCAAGAAACCGATTCACCTCAAGAAGGAGCTTCCCGGGCACGTCGCCAACCGCATCCAGGCCGCGCTGTACCGCGAGGTCGTGTACCTGGTCCAAGAGGGAGTGCTCGACGTGGCGGACTCCGACGACGCGGTGTCCTGGGGGCCGGGGCTCAGATGGGGGGTCATGGGTCCCCATCTGCTGTGGCATCTCGGCGGAGGAGAGGGCGGCATCCAGCACTTCATGGACACCCTCATGCCGCGGATGGTGGCGTCCTGGCAGGAACTGGGCATCCCCGAGTTCACGCCCGAGCTCAAGGAGGAGATCGTGGGCGGCGTCCTGGAGGAGGCGGGCGGCCGCTCGGTCGATGAACTGGCCGCCCGGCGCGACGCGATGCTCTCGGCCCTGCTGGCCGTGCGCGCCCAGCACGACCCGTCCGGCCCGAGCGCCACAGCCGGTCGCGGGCCGAAGGAGGAAGCGTGACGCAACGCCAGGAAAGACTGTTCGTGCTCGAGGCCAGCAGTGGCGGTCGCTTGTTCTCCGTGAACCCCGACGGCTCCGACAAGAAGGTCATCGTCACCGGGTGCAGGATCCCCGACGGGGTCGCCATCGATGTCCTGGCCGGGCACGTCTACTGGACGAACATGGGCCTTCCGCCGGAGAACGACGGCTCGATCGAACGCGTGGACCTGGACGGAGGCAACCGGACAACGATCGTCCCGAGCGGCGTCACGCACACGCCGAAGCAGCTGTATCTCGAAGCCGTCGGCCGGAAGCTGTACTGGGGCGATCGCGAGGGGATGCGCGTGATGCGCTGCGACCTCGACGGCTCGCACGTCGAGACCCTCGTGCAGACGGGGCAGGGAGAGGATGACCGCCGCGACGAGACCAGGTGGTGTGTGGGAGTCGCCGTCGACCCGGCCGGCGGACACCTCTACTGGACACAGAAGGGCCCCAGTGACGCGGGACTCGGAAAGATCCTGCGGGCCGGAATCAGCCTGCCCGCCGGGGAAAGCGCGGCCGAACGCGGCGACATCGAGGTGCTGTTCGAGGGGCTGCCGGAGCCGATCGACCTGGAGCTCGACCTCGCGGAGCGCATGCTCTACTGGACGGATCGCGGGGACCCGCCGCGGGGCAACAGCGTGAACCGCTCGCCGATGCACCCGCCGGACGCGCAGCGGACACCCGAGATCCTCTTGACCCACCTGATGGAAGCCATCGGCATCGCCCTCGATCCGGACGGCGGCCGCATGTACGTGACCGACCTCGCCGGGAACGTCTACGCGGCCGGTCTCGACGGATCGAACCGCAGGGAGATCCTCGTCGCGCAGGGCAACCTCACCGGCATCGCGCATGCCGTGCTGCCGACTGGAACGAGTTTCTAGTTGCCGGGTTACCTCTCTTGGGAAAGCGTCGAACGTCACGAGGACGTTCCGGCCTCGGGCGTGACCGAGATGACGATCTTGCCGACCTGGCCGCCGGCTTCCAGGTAGCGGTGGGCCTACGCGATGGCCTCGAGGGGGAACCGCCGGTGAGGTGCCGCAAGGGGCCGATGAGCCCCTGTCCGACCGGGCACTGGCCGTGACCGGCAGGGACCCTGGATGGACCCGACCCACGCGATAGTTCCGCGACCGCATCCAGTGTGACGAGCAAGACTGATCGCCGGTGGTGTGAGGAGTGCCATGCATCAGGTGTGACTTCACGTAGGAGTCAGACCCGATGGCACAAGTGGACCGCCTGGACCTAGGCTCAGCAAGGCGCGCGGCCGCTCCATCGACTTGCCCGGCTGTCCCGCAGACTGCCTGCTCGGGGCCTGATGGCAGGATCAGGGTGTGATTGGTGAACCTGCTCAGCCTGGAGCCAAGAAGTATGTCCTGTTCGATGTCGATGGCACGTTGATCGATGCTGTGGACAACCAGCGCCGGGTTTGGAGGGTGTGGGCGGAGCGATACGGACTCGACCCCGGTGAGGTCTACCAAGTGGCCTTGCGGACAAGGCCGATGGAGACCTTCGCGCAGGTCGCTCCGGACCGTGACCCGCAGGAGTGCCTGGCCGCGCTGCATGAACTCGAGGACGAGGACGTCCGGTCCGGCGTGTATGCGGCCTTCGACGGTGCTTCCGAGCTGCTGGACGCTCTGCCGCCGGAGTCTTGGGCGCTGGTGACGTCGAATTACGAGCACCGGGTGCGCGGCCGCTTCGCCCGGACCGGCTTGCCGGTCCCGAGCATCATCGTTGATGCCGCCTCCGTCGAGGAGGGCAAGCCCTCGCCTGTCCCTTATCTACTGGCTGCCAAGCGGCTCGGTGCCGACCCGCAGGACTGTCTGGTCATCGAGGACGCACCCTCCGGTGTGCGGTCCGCACTGCGTGCCGGGATGACGGTGTGGGGGGTCAACGCACCCGTCGCGGTGGACGGCGTGCACCGCCACTTCGGAAGCCTGCGCGAAGCGATCCGCGACATCCTCGCCGTCACTTCCGGAACCCGCCCTCACGAGCCGAGGGGATCAGCGGCAGTGGAATGATCTCGCTGTGACTGGTGTGATCACGGCGTCGGAGCCGTCTTGGACAGCCCCGTTCACCGGGCTGAGTCCCCGCCAGTTCGCGAACCGGTGACGGTACTGCGTCGCGCGGGCGTCGATACTGTCCACCGAGGCCGGCCCTGGAGTTGTCACTGGACGACCGCATGCTGATGGTCACGGCGTACTGGAGCACGAACTTGACGATCCGCCAGCTCGCCCTGCTGTGCGGCATCTCGAAGTCCGCGGTCGACCGCATCATGAAGCACCTCGGTCCGCTGCCAGCACTACAACCCCGGCGCCGCTTCGCGAAGGACACGGTGCTCATCGTGGACGGCACCCCCGGTTCGAGGATGTAGAGCGCGATGTTGCGGTCGGTCCCGGCGCGGTGGTCGACGAAGTCCGGGTAGGGGGCGTCCGCGCGGTCCCACCATTGGGCCTTTTCCTCACCAAAGAGAGACGGCGCTGATCACCGGAGACTGCATCCATCACCCGGTCCAGCTCGCCCACCCCTCCATCGGCTCTTGCGTCGACATCCACCCGGAGCGGTCCGAGGCCTCGCGCCGCAAGCTGCTCGGCTCGCTCGCCGACACCGACACCCTGGTGCTGGGCACCCACTTCCCGCATCCCACCGCCGGCCGCGTGATCACGCACGGGGACGCCTACCGGCTCTCGCCTGTCTTCGCGACCCCTCAGGCGTGGCTGCCCCGGACAAGGGTTACTAGTAACGTTTCAGAACTACTTCTGATTCAAAACTAGGAGAAGCCGTGTCCGACCGCAGGAGTCACGTCACCTTCCAGCACGGGCAGGAGTTCCTGGCCGCGATCTCCGAGCGCTGGAACTACCAGATCCTGCGGGAGGTGTTCTTCGGTGTCGGCCGGTTCGGCGAAATCAAGCGAGCCCTGGGCATCTCGGCGAACATCCTCACTGCGCGGCTCAACAGCCTGACCGAGCTGGGCCTGCTCACCAAGCGCGCCTACCGCTCGGACAAGCCGTGGTACGAGTACGAGCTCACCGACAGCGCCCGCGAACTCGTCGTTCCCGCCATCGCGGCCATCACGCGTTGGGCCGAGACCCATGCGACCGGCGGTGACATCACACATCACCCACTGATGCACACAGTGTGCGGCAACCCGACCAATCCGTATCTCGCGTGCAGCAGCTGTCACCAGCCGGTGGAGGCCTCGACGCTGCGGCCGGTGTCCGCCGAGGAGGGCGGTGACCAGGGGACGGGCGGGAGGGGAGCGGCCTCCGCGGCGCCGGGCGACCCCGGTTCGGGACGCCGTTGACCGCTTCGGCCTGAGGCACGGCGTAGTAGCGATTTGAAACTAGTAGCGTTACGCTACTGGGACGCTGCTAGGAATCCCGAACGTCTCCCCGGGGGTCGCGGAGAGGACTGACCATGGCCACGCACTGGCAAGTCGGTCGCGTGGGCGCTGCGCGGCATCCTCATCGGCCGCAAGGACGAGCGCCGCCGCCTGAACAGCATGAGGGACATGCCCGTCCTGAACACCGCCGGCGAGGAGGACAGCCAGTTCCCCGTGCACGTGGTGCGGAAGATGACCGACGCCATCGAGGGCAGTACCTTGCGGCTGCTCCAGCACACCGCCCACCTCGCCGCCCGCACGAACCCCGAAGGTGTCAACGCCGAGATCGACGCCTTCCTTGCCGCCCTGCCTGCCGCAGCCTGATCGGAAGGCCACCACCATGACAGACGACACCGCACAAGCGACGGCCGTGCCCAGCTGGGTCCTGAAGTTCATGGACGCCATCGACACCCTGGAGTTCGGTGAGGGCTTCGCGCCCCTGACCGAGAACACCGACATGTTCTTCGGCACCGCGCACATCCACGGCGCCGAGGCCATCAAAGCGTTCTTCGTCAAGATCGACGCGCCGCTGATCATCACCCATGAGGTCTTGGAGTTCTGGACCGCGGACGACGGCGTCCGCCTGCTGCGCGGCGAGGCGACCATGGCCAGGAAGAGCGAACCGGACAAGGTGGTGCGCGCCCCGTTCACGCACATCTTCTACCTCGACCGGGAAGAGCCGGTCCGTATCCGGACGCTCCGCATCACTGCGGGCCCGCTTCAGACCGACGCCGTGATGTGACCTCGCTCCGGGGCCGGCCGGAGAGGTGAGAGATATTCCCAGGCGAGACTATGTCGAACAGGTCTTCGCGATGCTCGGAGAGCCGGCGGCTCGTCACAAGGATCCGCGGTTGCGTACTCCGGATCCGAGTTATTTACTGGTAGGTACAAAACCGGATATGTGTAGCAGTTCCTCGGGGCGGAAGTGCTGTGACTCCCGTTGCCGAGAGTGTCACCGGATGGCTGTGGATCATTTGAGGGGCGGAGGCGCGCAGACTGCCTTGCAGCACTCGGCAGGTTGAACACGCCGCCGGTCGCTGGACGAGCCGGTGCTGGGCAGCCCGCATGCTCGTCGCCTGTTCGGCAACGCCTCCGGGGTGGCCGGCCTGGCTCTGCTCCAGCATGCGTGGCACGTGGTGCTCGGTTTCGCCGCGGCTGCCGTGCTCGCTCCCTCGGCTTTGGCTCCGAGCACTGGGCGGTCACTTCAGGGGCCCGATGCGGACCCGCGCCCCGGGACTCTCCAACGGCAAGGGCCTGCGGCGCGGAGCCGAGGACGCCTCGCGCCTCGTTCTGCGTCCGCACTTACTGCAAGGAGATGAGTTCCATGCTCGCCATTCACCTCACGCAGTTCGGCGAGCCGGAGCAGAGTCTGAAGGTCGTGGACGTTCCCGAGCCTCCGGCTCCTGCCGCCGGGCAGGCGCTGATCCAGGTTGAGTACGCCCCGCTCGACCACCACGACCTGCTCCTGGCGAGGGGCGTCTATCCGGTCCGCCCCGAACTGCCGAGTGTCATCGGCAACGAGGGAGCCGGCACGGTCCTGGCGGTCGGACCGGGCGTCACCCGCATCCGCCCCGGCGATACGGTCCTGCTTCCCTTCGGCACCTTCGCCTGGTCCGAACAGGTCCTGGCGGAGGCCGCGAAGCTGACCGCCGTGGACCGGGCCATCAGCCTCGAACAGGCGGCGATGCTCACCATCAACCCCACTACCGCAGGCCTGCTGGTGGAGTCGCGTGACCTTCCGGCCGGCTCTTGGGTGGTGCAGAACGCGGCGAACAGCGGGGTCGGTCGGTCCGTCATCGCCTTCGCCAAGGAGCGCGGGCTTCGCACGATCAATATCGTGCGCCGCGAGGAGCTCGTCACCGAACTCGAGGCACTCGGCGCCGACATCGTGCTGATCGACTCCCCAGACGTGGCCGTGCGCGTGCGTGCGGCCATCGGCGACGATCCCGTGCTGCTGGGGTTGGACGGCGTCAGTGGAAAGGCCACCTCGCTCCTGCTGGACGTGCTGACCGACGGCGCCCTGCTGCTCATCTACGGCTACATGAGCGGCGAGCCCTTCACGCCCGACCGTAACGTGCTGAGGGCGAAGAACATCACCACAACAAAGTTCTGGATGTACCAGGACGAGTACCTGCCCCGTCATCCGGACATCGGCGCGGAGTCGGCGCGGCTGGTCGCGGCGGGAAAGCTCACGTTGCCCTCCGCCCCCGTCCACCAGGCCAAGGACTTCGCCGAGGCCCTCGCGTACCTGCAGAAAAACGGCAAGGTCCTGCTGGACTTCAACCCGCACCGCGAGTAGGCGTCGTCACGGCACAGCACCGAAGGCCCCAGGAAATGGAATCGCCGAAGACTCCCGCCACCGGCGAGAGCAAGGGTGGAGGCGGTGGATCACTTGACAGGCGGAGGCGCACGGTCCCCTCTGCAGGCCGGGTCGGCTGCACGAGCCAATGCCGGGCAGCCCGCGCGGTCTCTGCACACGATCAAGGAAGAGCACCATGAGCACACACGGCACCATTGGCGTACTCGGCGCAGGAGAGGTGGGACAGGCGGTCGCCGACAAGGCCGTCCGCCACGGTCATGAGGTACTCATCGGCAACAGCCGGGGTCCCAGGACTCTCGAAGCCCTCGTGGGCAGGCTGGGGCCGAAGGCCCGTGCGGTAACGGCCGAGGAGGCGGTGCAGCCGGAGCTCGTCTTCCTCTCGGTGCCGTTCTTCGCCGTGCCGGAACTGACAGGCCTCACCACTTGGGCCGGGAAGATCGTCGTCGACACGACGAATCAGTTCGCGGCGGCCAACCCCTGGCGGGGACGGTACGACGTCGGTGACCTCACGGGCAGCGAGTGGGTTGCCCGCCACCTTCCCGGCGCCCGGCTCGTGAAGGCTCTCAACACCCTGTTCGCCACGTTCATCGCCGCGGACCCGCGGCATGCCGAGGGCCGACAGGTGGCCTTCTACGCGGGCGACGACGCCGACGCGAAGACGGCCGTGGCCGGCTTGCTGGACGAATTCGGATTCGCCGCCCTGGACCTTGGCGGTCTGCGGGACGGCGGGCGGCTGATGCAGCTGGACGGTGCGCTCAGTGCAAAGCACCTGCTGCTGCAGGACGTCGGCTGACGCCCCGGCTCCCACACTCCAGCGCGCAGGAGGAGCATCATGAACCGTCGTGTCGTCTACACCCGTGGCGGGTCGCCGGCCAACGTCCTGACCGTCATCGAGGAGCCGGAGCCGGCGCCCGGGTCCGGTCAGGTCCTCATCCGCACCACCGCCTTCCCGGTGCACCCTGGTGATCTCCAGGCCGTAGAGGCCTACCCCGAGGAGGCGACAAAGCCGGTTCCCGCCGGGGTGGAGGCCACCGGCGTGGTGGAGGCGATCGGCCCGGGAACACGGGTGGCGCCGGGCGTCACGGTCGGCGGCCGCGTAACGGTCTTCCCGCAGCCGGGGGCCTGGTCCCAGTGGATCGTGGCGGATGCCGACGCGCTCGTCGCCGTACCGGACGAGCTGTCGGACGAGGTCGCCGCGCAGATGCTGGTGAACCCGCTCACCACGGTGATGCTGCGCCGTGAGGCGCAGGAGCACCCGGCCTTCGGATACGACGGTCTTCTCGTGCAGACCGCCGCGGGCTCGTCGGTCGGGCGGCTGCTGACGGGCGCGTCCCTGGTGCACAACCTGGCGCTCGTCAACGTCGTCCGCAGCGACCGCGGCGCCGCCGAACTGCGCAAGCGATTCCCCGACGTGCCGGTCGTGGCGACAGAGCATCCTGGCTGGGCGGACGAGGTCCGCGAAGCCGCCGGCGGCCGTCCGGTCAGTGTGGCCCTGGACCCGATCGGCGGGAAGCTGGCGGAGAGCCTTCTGGACCTGTTGACGCCGGGCGGGAAGCTGGTCAGCTACGGGCAGATCGGCGAGGAGCCGATCTCGGTGCATGCGTCGACGCTGCTGCACAAGTCGCTGACGCTACGGGGCAAGAACATCGGCCGGTGGCTGTCCGAGGCCTCCGCCGACAGACGGGCATCCGACGTCGCCACCGCGAAGCTGATCGCGCTCACGCTCAAGGACCAGTTCGACGTGGCCGCAACGTACGGCCTTGACGAGCTGGGCAACGCCGTGGAGCACGCGGTACGGCCCGGCAAGATCGGCACCGTCCTCGTCCGCCCCTGGTAGCCGGCGCTGCCCGTACAGGAGTCCTGCCGGCAGCCGACAAGCTGCCGGCGAAAGCCGGGCGTTTGATGCCTGAGCCACACATGTCGTGCGACTTCAGGGCCACCAGTGGTTGTCAGCGAGGCAGGACAGAGGCTGCCGAGGGTGGCCGGGGCCTGGCAGGTGCAGCATTCGGTGCGGAGGAGTTGTCCGCGTCGCCTGATCGGGCCGCCGAGGCGAGGGCGGCCGGCGACGAGTGACATCCCATCGCGTGTCCGCAGACACGCGATACCAGGGATCTGGCACCCGTATGGCGCTTCGTTCCTGTGCCCCTCTCTGTGACGCTGGGTCGGCGGCGCGCCGGCGACAGCCGTTTTGTGGCGCCGTAGCGACGTCAGGCACCAGTCGAGGACCTGGTACCCGGCGCATGCTCGTCCGGCGAAACACGGGGAAGGAGGGCCAAGGCCTGCTCAGCAGCCCCGTTGACGACCTCGGGAGTGGCTCCCGCCTTGCCCAGGGCCTCAAGTCCCCGGAGCACGGCAAGCAGGAGGCTGGCGAGGCTGTCTGGGTCCGCATCAGCATCCAGAGAGCCTTCCGCTTGGGCCCGCGTGATGCAGCCCCGCAGCGCGCCGTGCAGCCCGCGGACAACCGCGGCGATTCGCTCGGCCACGCCCTCGTCGACGGCCGACAGTTCCGCCGCGATCTTGGCCATCATGCAGCCGCGGCGTTCCACGTCCCCGATGATGCCGTCCGCGACATTGCGTACATGCCGCTCCAGCATGGGCAGGGCCGGTCCGGGGCCGCCCAGAGCTGTGCGCCAGGCTCTCAGTGCGTCGCTGTTGTAGCTGTCCAGAGCCCGCAGGAACAGCGCGTGCTTGTCCTCGAAGGCTCCATACAGACTTCCCCGACCCAGGCCGGTTACAGCGCTCAGGTCGTCGATGGAGGTGCCGTTGTAGCCCACAGACCAGAACTGATCGCGGGCAGCCCGCACAACCTCTTCTTCGTCAAACTGTCGAGGCCGAGCCATGGGGCAACTCTACGCCGCGTACAACAGCCGGGATCGCCGTCGGCGGCCTGCTCGAGTTCGACGCAGTCAGCGCCTTCCTGAAGAAGGGGTGCGGTGGGCCGCGGGCCGGCGGCAGTACGCATGCCAGTACTCGCCGGCTGAGCGCCGGATCGTCAACGGACAACGGACAACGGACAACGGACGGGCGCGCTTCGGTCCGCTGCGGCAGTTCACCCTGGCCAACCCGAGCCACCCCACCCGAACCACCCCCACCACACCGTCCAGACCCGCCAGTTGCACCGCCATCTGCGCTGGCGCAACGCCCACGCCCGCCACCCCGACGTCTGGTCGCCGGCGCAAGGAACGCGCCCGCGTCGCGGCGAGAAGGGCATCCGCTGGGGCGGACGCCCACACACCGCCGTAGCCTGACCAACCAGGAGACCTCGCCGTGCGCCGGCGCGGAGATTCAGACGGTGGCCAGGCTCTTCGCCAAGACCCGCTCCCTGCGAACGCCGGCGGGCAGAAGATTGCCGGACTCACCCGTGTCCGTGAAACCGTGCCGCTCATAGAGCGCGACCGCCTTGCGGTTGTCCGGCATCACGGACAACCGCAGCGTCCTGGCACCGCGCTCCGCCCCCCACCGTTCGACCGCCTGGATCAGGTAGTCACCCACGCCTTGGCCCCGAGCCGTGGGGTTGACCCACAACGAGATCAACTCCACGTTCTCTGCTTCCCCGCCCGGCACTCCGCTGACCATGCCCACCGGAAGGCCGTCGAGGAGCGCGACGAGATCCCGCGCGCCAGGGATCGACAGACGGGTACGCCAGCGTTCCTCTCGATCACCGGAGCCTTGCCACTCGGCCAGCGTCGATCCGAACGCATAGGGCGCGTCAGTAAGCGCTGCCAGTCGCAACTCCCGCCAAAGGGGCCAGTCGTCTGATTCCAAGGTGCGCAGCCCGAGCATGATCCAGACCTTGCCCGGCCGCCGGGGCGACAGCAAGTTGATTACAACCACGCAAAACAACGTCGATGAGCCCTGCGACCAGCCGAACCCGGGAGCAGCGGTGACTCATACACCCGCAGGCCACGAGGCCAGCCGGTGAACCTATCCGGTCACAGCATCAGGCCCGATCGGCCTTCCACTCGTGGGCGAGCGTCGCATAGACGTACTCGCTGCCCCACCGCTCGCCGTCGAGATCGTTCTCGACGAGGTGCGCTTCCCGGCGCATGCCAAGGCGTTCGCACACACGCACCGACCCGCTATTGAGCACATCGAGTCGGGCGAACAGCCGGTGGACGCCCAGCTCGGCAAAGGCCAGCGAGGCGGTCGCGGATGCTGCCTCGGTCGCGTAACCCCGGCCGCCGTACGCGGGGTTGAAGATCCAGCCGATTTCAGCCTGGCAGGCCCGCGCGCTCGCCAGTTTCAGGACGACCTCGCCAACCACCGTTGCCCCGCCTGTGCGGCAGACGGCTACCACCAGATCATCACCGTCCTCGGCCCATGCCGTGCCGGCCACGCGCCGCGCCAGACTCTGCACGCACTGGTCACGGGTCAGCGGCGGCCGAAAGAGGTAGCGGGCGACCTCGGGGAGGCTCTGGTACGCATACAGGTCTTCGAGGTCGTCCGGTGTGAACGGACGCAGTGTGAGCCGTTCAGTGGTGATGGGCAGCGAGAGCCTGATCATCGGCTTGGTAACTCCTCCTCGTAGGCTGCCCCATCAGCCTAATCGAGCACCCTGAGCCCGAGGTTGCTCCTCCCGACGCCACTGCTTCTCGACGACGAGGAGGCGACCGCCACCGCGGTCTCGCTGCTCGTCGGTGCGCGTGGCGCGGTCGCCGGCTCCGGCGACGCCGCGCTCCGGGCGCTGACCAAGCTCGACCAGGTGCTGCCCGCCCGGTTGCGGCCTGAGGTGCGCGCGCTCTCCAGCTCGGTGGAGTTCTTCGGCGCAGGCCGCACGCCGGTCGGCCCCGAGGCGCTCATGGCGCTTGCCAGGGCCTGCCGCGACGAGGTCGAAGCCGGTTTCGACTACCCGTCCGGAAGCGAAGTACGACGGCGGCGGGTCGAGCCGTACCGCCGCCAGCCTCGACGCCGTGCTCATGCACGTACTCCTGCTGGGGTACGACTTCGAGATACTCGATCCTCCGGAGCTCGGGGGCCGCTGCCGCGCGCTGGCGGAGAGACTGTTGGCGGCCGGTGCAACGGTTTCACCGGCGCCGGACATACAGGAGTCATGAACCGCGACCTGGCCAACGGCGAGCCTCTGGGGAACGCGGCCTTGACCGGTGTGAGCCCGGGGCAACGCCCGCTGACCCCTATCTGCCGTCAAAGTGCCCTCGACCTTGATCGGTCCGGGGCGCTGCGGTGCTCCGGACAGGATGGGGGGACGCATGCGGCACGGGCCTTCGGCACGGCGGCTAAGCGCGGTGTTCCAGCTTTCGGCCCCATGTCTGGCTTGGTGCTTCGATGTAACGGTAAGTCAGCACGCACAGGGGAAGCAGCACGGCGAAGAACGCCACTTCGAGCATGAGATTGTCCCGCCGCCACCGGCCGATCGTGCCGTCGGTCACCGCCAACAGCACCGGATGCACCAGATAGACCGAGTAACTGATCGTTCCCAGCCCGGTCAGCCAGCGCGGTACCCGCCGGCGGCGCAACGCCAGTCCGGCACCGAAGGTGAGCACTGCCAGCAGGAATGCCACGATCCAGCCGCGCCGTGTGAAATGAGGCCCGTCGCCGTATCGGTACGCACTCCCCACCGCGCAGGCCACCACCACGACGGCTGTGCACGCAGCGTACCGCCAGGTGCTCTGACCGTGCTCGGCCCGGTAGGCGGCGGTGCCGAGGAACATCACGGCAAGGATCACCAGGCCCTCCCACAGAGGGACCGTGCCGTTGAAGGGGGCCAGGACAAGCGCCAGCACCCCGCCCAACACGCCCCCGAACACGCGAAGCGCGGGTGACACGGCACTCGCACAGCAGAGGGCGACCACCATGGTGATCGAGGCAACCGCGACCAGCGGGCCGGTGCCCACCGCGCCAGAGAGGGCGGAGACCGGCAGCACGACCCCTGCCGTCCCGCATACGGCGGCGAGCACGGCCAGGGTGACGGCGACCGCTGCCGACCGCCGATGAAGGCGGACCGTGAAGAGAGCAACCACCAGCAGGTAGAAGGCCATCTCATACGAGAGCGTCCACAGGACAAGAAGGAGACTGGGCGTCCCCAGCAGCTCTTGGAGCAAGGTGACATGGGCGACGGTCACGGCGGCAAGGCTCTGCCTGCCCAAGCCGGTGCGAATCTCGGCGATTCCCATCAGGTGGAGGGCGAGGACCGCGGTGACGGCAACCGCCCACAGTGGGTACATGCGGAATACTCGTCCGATCCAGAACGTCCGGACACAGCCCCGGCGTTCCAGCGACGCGGGGATGATGTAGCCGCTCACCAGGAAGAACACCATGATGCCGTACCGGCTGGTGTTGAACTGCGGCATCAACTCCCGCCGGAACTCCGCCATGAAGGCGTACGAAGAGTGGTCGAACACCACAACCAGTGCCGCGATGCCGCGCAACGCATCCAGCCAGCCCAACCGCGACAGACCGGCCGACATGGTAGCTGGGGGTAGTTGTTGCATTACAGAGCGTGTCCGATTTGGGGAAGGAGGGACGAGGGGTGGGGGTTCCATACGTAGCCTTTGATCCGGCCGTCGAAGATGCGGCCACAGGGTGGCGAAGACAGGACACGCCTGATGAGGCGCTTTACACCGCGGGCACCCGTGTGATCTTCAGCGGCTGTGCTTGGTCCAAGCAGGGGCAAGAGGTGGGGGCGAATTCGCCATGCCCATCGTCCGCGCTGCAGGCTGATCGTGCGTCATGTGCGGTTCCCCTGGTTGCCTTGCGGCCCGGGGAACCACGGCTCCGCGGTCGTCGACGCGACTTTGTGAATTCCGTCGGCTAGTCGTCCGGCAGGACAACCTTCATCGGAACGCAGGGCTCGGCCTCGCTCCTGGTCTCGTAGAACTCGACCGCGCGAGGCTGGGAGCTGCCTTTGGTGTTCTCGAAGGTCAGCACGTTGCCCCGGCGCAGTGTGACGTCCCAGCTGGACTTAAAAGGAATGACGGGTACACGGTTGCCGTGTTCATCACTCGCCACGAGCGGAGAGGCGACTTTGCTGCGCTCACAGACGTAGCCGGGAGCGAGCACGTCAACGGTCACGTGAACGCCCCATGGGCGCACCTTCCTCGCGAGCTCGCGCTGGGCCGCGACACTGATGTTCTGGTCCTGGACGGTGAGCTTGACGCTGCCGTCTCCGACCGGATCCACCGCCCACGCGTTCGAGCCGGCCGGCGAACCGGGCATGATCACCGCGGCGAGCCAGGCCGCTGTACAGGCCGCCGCAACGGCAGCCATCCGGCGCGGAGTGAGCGGAGCGAACAGACGACCCACGGCAGCCTTCGCCCTGCCCTCGCCCGTCTTGAACTCAGCCGTTCCGGTGCTGGCTACTCCGGCCTCGCGCAGCTCGATCTCCCGCTTCAGCTCACCCAGTAGCCGGTCCTCGAACGTCGTCCTCATGCTCATGCTTCTCCCCTTGTGACGTACAACAGCGATGCGTCCGGCGTCTCCGCTCCCGGGGAGCTTGCCTGCGCGGCCACGGGATTCGTCTTCGCGGCCTTGACGTCCGCCTCCTCCCGCAGGGCCTTGCGCGCCCGGTGCAGCCGGACCCGGGCCGTGACCTGGCGTATGCCCAGCGCGGCCGCCGCCTCCGTGACCGTGAGCTGATCCACCGCGACGAGCTCCATGACGGCCCGCTCGCCCTCGGGAAGTCTCGCCAGCGCCGCCAGGGCATGCCGGCCGGGGCTCTCCGCGTCGAGCCTGTCCTCAAGGCGGACGATGTCGTCAGCCTCCAGCAACCGCCGTCCGGAGAAGCGCAGATCGCGTTCCGCCTCCCGCGCGACCCGGCGGCGCTCCGACGACACGACGTTGCGCGCGATGCCGTACAGCCAGGCAGTCTCGCTGCCGAGGTGTGGGCGATAGGTATGGACCGAGTCGAGGACGGCGAGGAAGATTTCGGCCGTCAGGTCGGCCGCGGTGTGCGGGTCGTCGACGCGCCGGGCCACGAAACGCATCACCGCGTCCACGTGCCGCCGGTAGAACTCTTCGAAGAGCTGCGGGTCACGTACTGCTGCGGCGGGCCCACCCCGTAACCGTTCCGCGCCATCCACAGGCGACTCCTTCTCGTCGGAGGCATCCCGGTCCTCCTCGTCGGAGGTGTACCGGAGTTCTTCAAAGGCACTTCACTTGTTCTTGGTTCGAGGCACGAAAAGCGTTACAGAGAGAACCCGATGAACCGGCGTCGTCGCCCAGGGTCTTTCCACGCCTAGAGGTGTTTGCGGGACAGGAAGGAGTTCCAGTCGGCGAGACCGCCGGCGCCCAGGACCGTGACGTCGGCTGCCAGCTCGGTGTGGGAACGGGTCCGCAGTTCGCGCCGGGTGATCCGGGCGACGACCGCGGGGAAGAGCGGCCGCAGAGGCTGGCACCAGCGCAGCCAGGGTGGTGCGTAGATGTGGTGGGCGCGGTGGGTGATGCCGGTGGTGAGCCAGTCGGCGACCTGGGCGGGGGTGTGGACTCGGCGTGCGAAGCGGGGCTGGTTCCGTCGCAGGGCTTGCAGGACGGGGTGGTCGTCGATGCCGGCGACCATGGCAGTGCCGGTCCAGTGGAGATAGGCGATGCCGACGGTGATGCCGTCGCGCTCGACCTCGCCGCGCAGTGCCTGGGCGAAGGATTCTGCGCCGGCTTTGGAGGCGCAGTAGGCGCTCATCATGGGTGCGGAGCCGAAGGCGGCCGTGGAGGCGATCTGGAGGAAGTAGCCGCGGGTGTGGGTGAGCTGCGGGAGGAAGGCTCTGGCGGTGTTGGCGGATCCGACGAGGTTGACATCGATGACCCGCTGCCACAGGTCGGCCGCGGTGCGGGTGAATGGACCGCCGGCGGCGATGCCGGCGTTGGCTACGACCACGCTTGCCGGGCCCAGTTCGTTGTCCACATGTCGGGCGGCGTCCTCGAGCGCGGCGTGGTCGGTGACGTCGGCTTCGACGTAGATGTTTCGGTTCGGCAAGGAGGCGGCCGCCCGCCGCAGGGTCTCCTCCTCGCGCCCGAGCAGTGCGACGAGCATTCCGGCGGCGGACAGGCGCTGTGCCAGGGCCTCACCGACTCCGCGTGCGGCGCCGGTCACGACTGCGACCCGTCCGCGCAGTGGTGTGCCAGGAGGGGAGCTGTGCCCGCCGACACTACCGATGTCACGCATTTCCGTCCTCGTTCCTTGTCGGCCACCGACGGCGGCACCCATGTCCGCGTACCCGAAAAAAGAGTTTTGTCCGCCCTGCTGGAGAGTGATGGCGAGACCGTACTGGCCGATTTCGAGGAATCGACGAAATGCCACGCACGGGCTGACGGAATGCACGGAGGGGGCAGGGCGCTGGGCGGTCGCCGCGGGTTCGCCGACGCTCGCGCTGCGATGGGTTCCCAGTTGGGGAACGCGTGGCCTGCGTGATGGATATCGCGAAGATCAGCGCCAGGCAGATGTACCAGTACTCCCTGCGCCAGGTCGTCGTCGGTGACGGCCGTCGGCCGGCCCGGAGACTCCCTGGCGCAATACCGGCCCGGCGCTGGCGGGTCCCGGAGGGCCCCCGGGGAGGCCAGGGAAGAACCGGCCGATGACCGATCACCGCCGCCCGCTGGGCACCGGACCGCCCCGAGCCGGCCTGCCCCGCGCGGGAGACACCGAGCTGTCGACCGCGCCACGAGCCCGCCCCGCCGCCGAAGGAACGGCGCGCCCGCCCCGTCCGCCTCGGGTGGGCGCCACGCCGTGCGGAGCGTGCTGATGCTGCGTAGCGTGGAAGATATAGGGCCGCCGAGGCCGAGGATGCGCACGGGGCGGAAGCGTGTGAGGCCCGAGCTGGACTACAGGTTGCTGTTCGGCGCGACGCCGAGCCCGTATCTGGTGCTGGCGCCAGATCTGGTGATCGTGGATGTCAATGAGGCGTATCTGCGGGCGACCGGCCGTACCCGGGAGGACTTGGTCGGCCAGCATGTGTTCGAGGCGTTCCCGGACAACCCGGCCGACCCGGATGCCGACGGGGTGCGGAATCTGGGGGCCTCGTTGGAGCGGGTACTGGCCACGGGGTCCGCGGACGTGATGGCGGTGCAGAAGTACGACATCCCCGTGGTCGCGCGGCCGGGGGTGTTCGAGGAGCGCTGGTGGTCGCCGGTGAACACCCCCGTTGTTGACCGGGACGGGCATGTGGCGTGGATCATCCACCGGGTGGAGGACGTGACCGCGTTTGTGCAGGCCCGCCGCTTTCGGAGCCGCGGGGAGGGCGGGCGGCTGTCCGAGCGGGAGGAGGGGATGGAGGCCGAGCTGTATGCCCGGGCCCGTGAGCTGCAGCGGCTGAATGAGGAGTTGCGGGCGGCGCACGCGAGGGAGCGGGAAGTCGCGGTCACATTGCAGGAGGCGATGCTGCACTCCCCGGATCTGGCCCGTCATGAAAATGTGGCGGTGCGGTACCTGCCTGCGATCGGCTCTTTGAACGTGTGCGGCGACTGGTACGACACCGTTGACCTGACCGAGGGGCGGTTCACCGTTGCCGTCGGTGACGTCGTCGGGCACGGTCTGGAGGCCGCCACCATCATGGGCATGCTCCGCAGCGCCCTGTCTGCGGCGAGCCGGGGGGTGGCCGGGCCCGCCCAGGCCTTGGAGGTGCTGGGCATGTACGCCCGCTCGGTGGAGGGCGCACTCGCGGCCACCGCGGTCACGGTGCTCATTGACTCCCGGTCGAAACTGCTGGTCTACTCCAGCGCCGGCCACCCTCCGCCGGTGCTCTTGCACGCCGACGGCACGTGCGAACTGCTGGACAAGGCCACCGATCCGCCGCTGGGTGCGCGGCCCGAGCCTGTGCCGCGCCCGCAGGCCAGCGCCCCTTATCGCCGTGGTGACGCCCTCGTCCTGTACACCGACGGGCTGATCGAGCGCCGGGGGGAGGACATCGACACCGGCCTGGACCGGCTCGGGGAAACGCTGGGCGGCTTGACCGACCTCGTTCCCGAGCGGCTTGCGGACGCCCTGCTCGCGGGGCTCGGCGTCGCCGGTGGCGGCCGCGACGACATCGCCCTGGTCGTCGTCCGCCTCTGACAACGGACCGCCCGGGCATGTGCACCAGGTGTGCCCGATCAGGCGTCCTGGAGAATGCGCCGTGACGCGACGGGCAGGCGGTTCATGCTCTTGCTGCCGCGGGTGAAAGCTGTCCGGCGGGCGCGTGCTTGCCTTTCTGCCGGCGACCTGATGGTGGCTCAGGTGGTGCTGTCTGGGGTTGTTCCGGGTTTCGTGTGGAGGATTTCGCGGGCCTGTTCCGCGGCGCGGGCGATGCTTTCGGAGACGAAGTCGAGGAAGCGGGCGATGTTCTCGAGGCGGATGGCGGCGGGGGTGCCGGGGCCGAGGATGCTGACGCCCTGCCGTGAGGTTTCGACGAGTTGGGCGGTGGAGCGGGCGCTGGCCATCATGGACTGGTACCAGACGTCGTCGTCGACGACGTAGCGCTCTCGGCGGCGTTCGTCGCGTTCCCGGCGGACGAGGCCCTGGCTCTCCAGGAACGCGATCGCTTTGGAAATGGACGCCGGGCTGACCTGAAGGCGCTGGGCGAGTTCGGACGCGGTGAGGCTGCCCGCGTCGGTGGTGAAGAGACAGGCCAGCACCCGGGACATCATCTTGGGCGCGCCCGAAGCCATGATGACGGTGGTGAACACCTCCTCGTACTCGCGCACCGCTTCCTCGTCGCGTCCGTAGGGCTGCGGGGGCGCCTTCGGGTCCCGGGGCGCGGCCTGCCTGCGCCGGTGGGCGCGGTGTTCGGTGGCGCGGTGGGCGAGGTCGGCGCGGTAGGCGGTGGGGCCGCCGTTGCGCATCACCTCACGCGTGACCGTCGAGGTCGGACGGTCGATGCCTCGGGCGATCTCCGCGTAGGCGAGGCCGTCGGCCAGTCCCAGCGCGATCTGCTGGCGTTCCTCCTGGGTGAGTCTGCCTCCCGGCATCACGGTCTCCTTCGTCGGTCTGCGATGTCCCCCACTATAGCGTTCACTCTCAATTCATTGCAACGATCCCCAGGCGAGGGTGTTGCGTTAGGCGTGAGGTCATTGCAACAAGTTTTGAGTGTTGACCTGCGATGATGAAAATCTTGCGCAATGACTCTGTTGCCAGAACCTTGAATGCAACGTAGCGTTTCTGCCGTTGGAAAAGCGGGCCGCAAGGGCGCGCAACACAGAACAAGGAGCACACGATGCAGAAGTTCGACACCCCCGCCCCGGTCTCCGCCGTCGTCGACATCCCCGCGGGACGCATCCAGTTCATTGCCGCCGACCGGGCCGACACCACCATCGAGGTCCTGCCCGCGAACGCCGCCAAGAGCCGCGATGTGAAGGCAGCCGAAGAGATCACGGTCTCCTACAGCGACGGCGTCCTGCGGATCGGGGCCCCGCAGGCCAAGAACCGGGCCCTCGGACACTCCGGATCCGTCGAGGTCACCGTCCAGCTGCCCGCCGGCTCCCACATCGAGGCGAAGGCGGCCGCCGCCGAATTCCGCGGCGTCGGACGACTCGGTGACGTCGTCTTCGCGGGCGGCTACCGCTCGGTCAAGCTCGACGAGGCCGCAAGCGCCCGCCTCACCGGCCTCGACGCCGACATCACGGTCGGCCGCCTGAACGGGCCCGGCGAGATCAGCACCCAGAAGGGCGACCTGAACATCGCCGAGGCCGCCCGCGGCACGCTCACGCTGAGCACCCAGATGGGCGACATCGTCGTCGGTGCCGCCCGCGGAGTCTCCGCCGCCCTGGACGCCGGCACCTCCTACGGCCGGATCAACAACACGCTCCAGAACACCGACGGGGCGGCCGCCGGCCTGACCATCCACGCGACCACCGCCCACGGCGACATCACCGCCCGCAGCCTCTGACCCACGGCGACACCACCGCCGGCGGTCCCTGAACAGGAGCATCCCTCATGACCAACCTGGCCATCGCGGCGAACGGGCTGCGCAAGTCCTACGGCGACAAGACCGTCCTCGACGGCATCGATCTGAGCATCCCGGCCGGGTCGGTGTTCGCGCTGCTCGGGCCCAACGGTGCCGGCAAGACCACCGCCGTGAAGATCCTGTCCACGCTCATCACCGCCGACGGCGGGCAGGCCCAGGTCGCGGGCCACGACCTGGCCGCAGAGGCACATGCCGTGCGGGCCGCGATCGGTGTCACCGGGCAGTTCTCCGCCGTCGACGGGCTGATCACCGGCGAGGAGAACATGCTCCTCATGGCAGACCTGCACCACCTGCCCAAGTCCGAGGGACAGCGCGTCACCGCGGAACTCCTGGAACGCTTCGACCTGGTGGAAGCCGCAAAGAAGCCCGCTTCCACCTACTCCGGCGGCATGAAGCGCCGCCTGGACATCGCGATGACCCTGGTCGGCAGCCCGCGGATCATCTTCCTCGACGAACCGACCACCGGCCTCGACCCCCGCTCCCGCCACAACATGTGGCAGATCATCCGCGAGCTCGTCACGGGCGGCGTCACCGTCTTCCTCACCACCCAGTACCTCGAAGAAGCCGACGAACTCGCCGACCGCATCGCCGTATTGAGCGACGGGAAGATCGCCGCCCAGGGCACCGCCGACGAGCTGAAGCGGATCGTCCCCGGCGGACACGTCCGCCTCCGCTTCACCGACCCGGCCGCCTACCAGTCCGCCGCCTCGGCACTGCGCGAGGGCACCCGCGACGACGAAGCGCTGTCGCTGCAGATCCCCAGCGACGGCAGCCAGCGCGCACTGCGCTCCCTCCTCGACCAGCTGGACGCCGCCGGCATCGAGGCCGACGAGCTGACCGTGCACACCCCCGACCTCGACGACGTCTTCTTCGCTCTCACCGGCTCCACCACCGTGCCCGCCCAGCCGAACCAGCCCAAGGAGGCTGTCCGATGAGCTCCTTCTCCCTCGCGGTACGCGACTCCTCCACGATGCTGCGCCGCAACCTCCTGCACGCCCGCCGCTATCCGTCGCTCACCCTGAACCTGCTGCTCACTCCGGTCATGCTGTTGCTGCTGTTCGTGTACATCTTCGGCGACACCATGAGCGGCGGCGCGGGCCGCTCCGCCTACATCGCCTACATCGTCCCCGGCATCCTGTTGATGACCATCGGCTCCACCACGATCGGCACCGCCGTCTCGGTCTCCACCGACATGAACGAAGGCATCATCGCCCGCTTCCGCACCATGGCCATCCACCGCAGCTCCGTGCTGTTCGGGCACGTCGCCGGCAGCGTGCTGCAAGCGATCATGAGCGTGGTCCTCGTCGGGGCCGTCGGCGTCGCCATGGGCTTCCGCTCCACGGATGCCACCGTCCTGGAATGGCTGGCAGCATTCGGGTTGCTCGCGCTGTTCGCCCTGGCGTTCACCTGGATCGCAGTCGGCATGGGCCTGGGCAGCCCCAACGCCGAAGCCGCCAGCAACAACGCCATGCCGCTGATCCTGCTGCCCCTCATCTCCAGCGCCTTCGTCCCGCTGGACTCCATGCCCGGCTGGTTCCAGCCGATCGCCGAGTACCAGCCCTTCACCCCCGCCATCGAGACCCTGCGCGGACTCCTGCTGGGCACCGAGATCGGCAACAACTGGTGGATCGCCCTCGCCTGGTGCCTGGGCCTGACCGTCCTCGGCCACCGCTGGTCGAAGGCGCAGTTCAACCGCGACCCCAAATAGCCGACATGACAGCGCGGGCCACCTCCCGCCACTCGTCCCGCCCCAGGGCGGCGTACACCGACCCGCGTCGGCGTACGCCGCCCTGTTCGTGTGAAAGGACGACTCCTTCCCGCCACTTGATCCGTGGTGATCGGCAGCCATCCGGCAGCTGCGGCTCGACGGCATGGTGCCCGCCAGAGGCAGCACTGTGCAGACCATGCGCACGCCCGTTCCTGCTGCGCAACGCCCTTCCGGCTTCCGTGCCGAGGTCCAGGCCGAAGACGCGCTCGCCCGCGGTCGACACCTGATCTCGGGGCCGACACCGCCCGTCTTCGGTTGACCGGTCCGGCCGGGGACGAAGCCGAGCATCGGCTCGCTGACTTTGCCCGGTACTCCGTCTTCCTCGGGCAGGTGCTCACCGACGAAGCGCACCTGCGCCGGATCATGGCCCGCCACAATCCAGGCCGCCAGGGTTGTGGCGGGCAGCGCGACGAGAGCGAGCTCCTGGCCCAGCGCGCCGCACGCATGGGCAGCCTCGCGGTTGCGGCCCTGTGACGTTCTGTTCTCCGCATGCGGCTGCTGGAAGCACCGCCCAGACTGGGAAGGGGCGGAGCGACGAGCGCGGCCACCGGCCGCTGCTCCATTGGAGTCCTCTGCCTGCGAGGTGCGGGGCCCGTGTGCGGGCGCCACTCGCCAGCCGAAGCGTCTGCTCGGTAGCCCTTTGAAGGGAAATCTGATGGCTGATGTACCCAAGATCGCTCTTGCCGCCGCAGTTCTCGGCGGGTATGTCGTGGGCCGGACGAAGAAGGGACGAGTCGCGTTCGCGATGGCGACTTACCTGGCCGGCCGCCGGTTCGGGCTGGAACCACAGCAACTGTTGGCGGAGGGCGTCAAGAGGCTGCGTGAGCTCCCCCAGTTCGCCGACCTCAACGAGCAGCTCCGCGGTGAGGTACTCGAGGCCGGGCGGAAGGCGATGACCACGGCGGCCGACCGCAAACTCGCCGATCTGGCCGACTCCCTGCACCAGCGCACCGAGCGCATGGGCAGCAAGGGCAAGGAGGAGCCGCAGGACGACGAAGAGCCGGAGGAGGGAGACGAGGAAGAGGAAGTGCCGGAGGGCGAAGAGCCCGAAGAAGGAGAGGGGGAGGAAGCCGAGGACGAGTACGAAGAGGACGAGGAAGAAGAACCGGAGGAGGAGCCGGGGGAGGACGAGGAGGAGCCTGAAGGCGAACAGGAGCCGGAGGAAGAAGAGGAGCCGGAGGAAGAAGAGGAGCCGGAGGAAGAAGAGGAGCCGGAAAGGCCCGCTTCCCGGCGTCGCCGCGCAGCTCGGAAGCCGGACGACGACAGCGATGGGGGTTCTCGGCGCGGTCGAGGCGGCGCGCGTCGTCCTGAGAGGGCCGCTGCCCGCAAGGCACCTGCCAAGAAGTCGGCTCCCGCGAAGAAGACGTCAGCGGCGAGGAAGTCCTCGGCTTCGCCGAAGAAGTCCCCTGTGAAGAAGTCCGCAGCCAAGAAGACAGCGGCAAAGAAGGCATCCTCACGGCGGCGGAGGTAGACCCAAGGCCGACACGGCACGTGACGCCGGAGGCGATCAGGGCTCGGAACTGGACCAGCTGCGTGTGGCGTTCAAGAGCCTTTTGGGCGCCCAGGCGGAGAACCCGGCGGAAAGGCCGACGACAAACTGGGTGACATCACCTAGAGTCTGAGCGGCGCCCACTGTGACCAGTCCGCGGGCGCAGAGTTCCTCGACGACGCGCAACATGAGGTCACACTCTTCGAAAGCCAGGTCTCGCGAGGTATCGGGCGCGAGGTGGCTGGCAGCCGGGCTGGAGGAGCTGCGCGCCCGAGGCAGGTGATGGGTCGTCGGCGTTGGCGGTTGTGGGTGCATCACTGCGATATCGGCGGCGAAGTCCCCGCCCTGAATGCGGCAATCGAGTGGGCTGGAGCGTGACGAGGATGAGGCCGTTCGCACCAACCGAGCAGGCAAGGGGCACCCTCGACGCTGGCCAAGACGGTCCTGACCGGAGCGGCGCTGGCGGCCACGGCCTCCAGTCGCGTACTGGGCAAGAAGCTCGAGCTTGCCTCCTCCGACCGTCCCGAGAACGCGGAGAGGGCCGCCGAACACCCCCTCGACACCGACACAGCGCAGCGTCACCTGACGTTCCTCCAGTGGGCAGTCCCCGCGTTGACCGGCGGCCTGCTGATCCTCAACGCCATCTACAACCTCGGGCTGAAGCCCGAGGATTAAGCAGCTCAAGTCCAAGTAGGCGCACCACTTTTGATCCCGGCAGCCCGTTGGCTGCCGGGATCTGTGCTGTCGGTACCCACAACGCGCCCAGCCCGCAGCCAAGCAGAGGCGCTGCGTCGTTCATCCGGAGCGTGCCCTGTCTTCGTCACCCTGTACGGGCGCCGGAGCCTGCTGGGCGTGGCTGCTGTCTGGTCATGCGGCCATGGCTGCCACGTTGTCGTCGTTGATGCGGGGCAGGCCGGGTGTCGAGTCAGCTGGGGCAGAGGCCAGCGGTGGGTGAAGGTAGTGGCCGCCGCCGCAGCCGGGCGCGGGCACTACGGCCATGACGGTCACCGCGGACATGTGTGCCGTTCTTGTCCGGTGACGGTGTTGGCTTTGGCCGGGCGGTCAGGCGGCCCGGACGAGTTGGGCCCGTCCGAACAGCAGGGCGTAGCCGTCGGGGAGTTGCCCGATGATCCGGGCGGTCAGGTCGTCACCGGCGAGGCGGGCGAGGACGCCGAGGACCGTTCCGGTGTCCCAGCGGGTCGTCGCCAGAGTGCCGCCCGTTCGTTCGGCGAGGTCTTTCACGAAGCCCCAGCCGGTCAGTGGCTGGCTGGTGGGGATCTGCGAGGCGAGGAAGCCGGCTGCTTCCCGGGGGAGACGGGCGGCGAGTTCCACGCGCTCGTCACCTGTCAGCTGGCGGCCGAGGGCCTCAAGGACACGGCGTAGGACGTCTTGTGCCTGTCGGCGGGTGGGGTAGGCGCCTTCGTAGCGCACCTTTTCCAGCATCTGGACGAAGGTGACAGTTGTCTTCGGGGCCGAGGGCGCGGTGGGAGAGACGAGGGTCATGAGGCGCGACGACTTTCCTTGCGTGGACTGATTTCCTGCGGTGGACCGGTTTCCTCGCGTGAACCGCATTCCTTGCGAGGACGGGCTTTCCGGCGTGGAGCGAGGGGGCCGGGGCCGCCGGGGCCCAGGGCGGGATCGTGGGCGAATTCGTCCTGGGCCCGGTCGGCGGACTTGCGAGCGGCGGATCAGCCGTCGAGCTCCTGGCGTTCGCCGGTGCTGCGGACGCTGATCTTGCGGGGCTTGGCTCGCTCGGCGATCGGGATACGCAGGGTCAGGACGCCGGCCTCGTAGTCCGCGCAGATGCGCTCGGTGTCGAGCGTGTCGGCCAGGACGAGCTGGCGGGAGAAGACACCCAGAGGCCGTTCGGACAGTTCCGTCTGGGCGCTCTCGGACCTCGGCAGGGGGCGTCGCTCCGCCCTCACGGTGAGCATGTTCCGCTCGACGTCGATGTCGAGCGCGTCGGGGTCGATGCCCGGCAGGTCGAAGGCGATGACGTACTGGTCGCCGTCTCGGTAGGCGTCCATCGGCATCGCGGAAGGCCGGGACCACGTTCCCGGACCCATCAGATGCTGGGCCAGCCGGTCGAGTTCACGGAACGGGTCGGTGCGCATCAACACGGTAAACACCTCCAGATGAGTTCAGGCAGTTGCTGCCAATGCGCTTCACCTGACTCCGTTGTAGCATGTCATCTGAACGACGACAAGCTGCATGTCATCCAACGGATGACGGGCCCATGAACGGCATCGACCTGCGAAGGAGAGGCGATGAGCGACGACAGCACTCCCACACCGGCCTCCTTCACGGCCACGGCCACCGCCATCGAGGCCATCGCCCAGGCCATGCGCACAGCACACACCGCCGACGTCGCCTCCACCGACGACCCCCAGCAGGCCATAGCAGCGCTGCTGCTCCTGCGCGAAGTACGTGAACAGCTGGCCCGCTGGGAGCCCCAACTGATCGAAACGGCCCGCAAGGCCGGCGCCAGCTGGGCCGACCTGGCCCACCCCCTCGGCGTCTCCAGCCGCCAGGCTGCCGAGCGCCGCTACCTGCGCGTGCGTCCCGGTGAAACCGGCACCACCAAGGAACAGCGCGTACAGGCCACCCGCGGCCGACGTGCCGCGGACCGCTCCGTAGCGTCCTGGGCCCATGAACACGCCGCCGCGCTGCGCCAGCTCGCCGGGACCATCACCGCTCTGCCGGATCTTCCCCTCGCCGCGACGGACGCGCTCACGGCTCTGCACACCGCACTCGGGAACAGCGATCCGGCCCAACTCCTGGGTCCCCTCAACGAGGCAGGCCCTCACCTGCGCTCCGCTCATCCCGACCTCGCGGATCGCGTCACCGACATCGGCCGCCACACCCAAGAGGTGCGCGAGAGCGAGCATCGTCAGCGCTCTTCCGGCGGGCCGTGACAGCCCTGACCCTGGTACGAGCTCCTAGAGAGCATCTGATCAAAGTTCAGCCTGTTGCGAGTGGGATGTCTGTTTCGATTCGCGAGGTTGCTGTGGATTCCCCGGTCAGTTCGTGGGACATTTCGTTAGCCATCGCCCAGTGGATCATCGTGCGGGATCTTTGCGGGAGGGCTCGGAGTCCCGCGCCGGGCGGCGGTGCTGCATCGACCAGCCGAAGGTCCGCTCGATCACCCACCGCTTCGGCAGCGGCTCGAACCCTTTGGCGCGCGGCCCCTGCACCACCTCGACATCGCTGCCCAGCCCGGCGCCGTGGTTGAAGATGCTGTTCTGGTAGCCGCCGTCGGCCCAGACCTTGGTCACACTGGGAGGTGCTGCGGCCAGGTCGTCGAGCAGTTGTTTGCCGCCGGTGGTGTCGTGCACGTTCGCGGCAGTGACGAGGACAGCCAGGACCAGACCGGAAACGTGGCGGTGATGAGGTGGCGCTTGCGTCCTTTGATCTTCTTGCCGGCGTCGATGCCCTGGCTGGTCTCGGCGACGTTTGCCGACGTCTTCACGCTCTGCGCGTCCACCACGGCCGCGGTGGGCCCCGCACTGTGGCCTTGCGCCCGCCGGGTCTTGTCGCGTAGCGGGTCGAGGACCTGCTGGGTCGTGCCGTCCGATTCCCACTTCCGCCCGTACCGCAGTGACGTGTCCGACGCCCGCTGGGCTTGGGCCGGACCCGGCACAGCGGCCCGGGTGCACGACCTGCGAGAGATCGTCAACGCGATCCTCTACGTCAACCGCACCGGCATCCCGTGGGAGTACCTGCGGCACGACTTCCCGCCTTTCAAGACCGTCTACGACTATTACGCGGACGAACACTCACACCCCATGCAACAACCACCAACGGCGCCAGTCACAAAGACATCCCAGAACACCAACTACCCAGATCAGAAGCCCCCTTAAAGGTCGGCAGCCGTCTGCAGTGCGCCCGGACGACTCTTGTTCGCGCAGTGACCGTGGCCGCCGGCGAACGCCCCTGGGGGATGGGCGTTCGGTCGGTTGGGGCACCAAGAGCTGCTGGAGTGAGACTGGTCGAGCCGTCGGGTCGGCAGAGGTGACCGACTCCAGGCGTTGTCCATGAATCCCGTTGCTCGCGCGCGCCCCTGGCCCGGCTCTGCGTCCCAGCGGGTGCCCGTGGACAGGCCTTGTGAGGTTGGAGGATGCTGCCCTCGGCACGGCGGCTACGCGGACCGGCCGGCAGTCCGTCGCGGGGGAGGGGTATGCGACAGTCTGCCGGCCGGCGTCGTGCGGGGGTGTCAGATCGTGGGGTCGATGCCCTCAGACTGGCCGCCCTGCCGCTCGCTCTGCTCGCGCAGCTTGCGGGCCTTGTCCTGCAGCTTCTGGCGCTCCTGAGGGTCGGAGGCGCGCTGGGCGGCCTCTTCCATCTCCTGGACCTTCTGCCGCATTTGCTGGGCAGAACCACGGGTAGGGTCTGTTGCGCTCATGATCACTCCTTTGTGAACGGGGAGAGCGGGCCTGACCAGCGAAGCAGTCCCCTCGGGTGCGCGCATCCTGGAGGATCACTGAGTGTGATCCCTGCTGCTACTCGCTTTGGGGTGAGTGTGCGCTTGGCCTTCTTTGTCGCTTCGGTCGCTGCCGGCAGCCCAGGTTGGTGAACGCGGACGGATTCGCTTGGATGGCGGCTGGCCGAGGTCCAGGTCTTTCTCGAGGGCGCCGTGACACGAGCAGTCACAGCTGGCCGGGCGGTGTGCGCCGATGCGGGTTGCGGGGGCTTGGCACTGCACCGATCTGGTCGCCACGACGGCTCTTGTCTCCTGTGTCCCCGTCACAGGGCGAGCGAGTCCGGCCCTCTCGCATGGCGGAGCGTTCGAAGAGCGGGTGCTCAGGAAGAAGCACCGGGGTGTGCAACGTGCCCGGCCAGACGCTCGTGGCTGCTGTCACGCGGGTTGCGGCACGGCCTGCGGCGCCAAGCTGTGCCGCATCACGTGTTCGGCGCCGCCCGCAACGCCGCTCCCCGCGCGATGATCGTCGCCGACGGGTTCAGCTGCCGCACTCGGATCACCCAAGGAGACACAGGACGGCAGGCGATGCATCTGGCCGAGGCCCTGGCGCTCGGCCTCAATGGTCCCGCCCCCGCCGGCCACCCGGAAAAGCTTGCCCCGCGCCCTTCCGTCCGCGTCTGTGACGCCCGGCTGACCGCAGCCGCGGCGCTCGCCACCGCACCGGCCGCCGCGACAGCAGGAACGTACGCGGTCATCCGCCGGCTCCGGCTCTGAGGATTAGCAGCAGTCTTCGTGCTCGCATCACCAACGGATCGGAAGGAACTCGCAGTGTCGATCAAGGTATCCGACTTCATTCAGACCCGGCACGGACGGCACACCAGGACTCGGCCTCCCCCTGCGCCAGCAACTGCCGCCCGCTACCGCGTGACATGAGCCGCCGCCCCACCCCCCTCGAAGCCCGAGCGGGTGGCTTCGGGAAGCAAAGCATGACGGGACGTGTGCCGTGCTGCCGAGGCCTGTGAGGTGCGAGAGCGGAGGGACTATTCGTCGGCGCTGGGTACGGCCAAGGGGTCATGGGGGGCCTTCTTCTTTGCCTCCTCCATCTGCTCGCCGAGTTCGGTGAGGCGGTTGCGGCCCATGGCCTTGCGGACCTCGGGGAACCACTCCTTCTCTTCTTCCTCGACGTGGTGGCGTACGTTCTCGATGAGGACAGTCATCTTGGCGTCGAACCGCTCGTCGGCCGGATCGAGGTTCTTGAGTTCGGACAGCATCCACAGCACGACATGGTGCTCCTCGATGCTTTCCAGGACATGGTCTTTGGTGTCCGGTGCGGCTTCCCGGGCAGCCGGGTAGAAGACTTTCTCCTCGATCCAGGTGTGGGTGGTGAGTTCCTGGATCACCTGGTCGGCGATCTTCCGCTTTTCGGTGTGGGCAGTGTCGCCGGCCTTCTCGAACTGCTTGAACAGCTTCTCCACCGTCTTGTGGTCGTCTTTGAGCAGGACGATCCCGTCCATCAGGTTCTCCTTCACGCCGGTCACTGGGCGGAGCGGCTGTCCGCCCTGACGCCGTGTACCCGATGCAGGGTTGAAAAATCTGTTCACCACAGCGCTGTGGCCCTGACAGGCGACCCCCCTACGCCAAACGCGCGAGTTCCCGGCCCTCCCACCGGAGGACCGGGCCCGACGTGTTCCTGGCAGGTGCGAGCGCTGTGAGGCTGCGCACAGAGCCGGCTGGTGACGTGCTGCTCCCACCGGTGCGGCCAGTGCCGTGCCCGGCCTCGCCGGTGGCGGGCACGGTCAGGAGATCCTCGGGCAGGGTGATCTGTTTCGGTGCCCAGGTGCCGTTGTTGAAGGAGCAGGCCCTCGTCGAAGGAGCAGGTGGTCGTTGAAGGAGCAGGCTCACACGACCTGGCGGTCGGAGCCGATGACCACGGTGGCGATGGCGCCGTCGTCGGTGAGGGCGCCAAGAAGCCCCCGGCGCGCCCGCGCATCAAGGACCCGGCTGCCTCTGGCACCGGGGCCGCGGCGCATGCAGCGGGCTCGCCGGACGGGCTGCTGGGGCACGCCGGGCAGCGTTCAGTGCGAGCCACGCGCTGAGGCTTGTCCCGCAATGACTGACGAGTGAGATGATCTTGGTGTGTCTGGCGTGCCTGGTGTGATCTCAGCGGCGGAGCCTTCGTGGATAGCCCAGTTCACGGGGCCGAGTCCGCGTCCGCGACAGCTCCGGGGGCTGGTGAGCGCACTGCGGCGCGAGGGCGCCGATGTGGTCCGCTGCGGACGGCCCTGGGGCCGCCGTTCCAGGACCGGGTCATGCTGGTCGTAACGTACTGGCGTACCAACTTGACGATGCGCCAGTTGGCACCCCTCTTCGGTGGCTGGAAGTCCGCTGCCGACCAGGTCATCGACCAGCTCGGTCCGCATCTCGCTCTCCAACCCCGCAGACGTTTCCGGAATGACGCTGTGCTGATCGTGGACGGCACTTTGGTGCCCACTCGCGACCGCACGGTGGCCAAGCAGTCCAAGAACTATCGGCACTCCACCAACCATCAGGTGGTCATTGACGCCGACAGTCGCCTGGTCGTCGTGATCGGCCGACCACTACCCCGGTAACCGCGACGACTGCAAGGCATGGGCGGGATCCGGCGCCAAGGCCGCTGTGGGCCACGCGGTCACCATCCCCGACGGTGGCTACCAGGGCACCGGGCTCCTCATCCCTCACCGCCGTGAAAGAGGGAAGCCGAGCTCGTGGCCTGGATAGAGGCGCACAACCGCTCGCACAGGCAAGTCGGCGCCCGTGTCGAGCATGTCTTCGCCCGCATGAAGACCTGGAAGATCCTGCGCGACTGCCGCCTCAATGGCGACGGCGTCCACCACGCCATGCTCGGCATCGCCCGCCTACACAATTTCGCCCTCGCCGGGTAGGACGACGACTGCGCTTACGACTCCTGACAAAAGGAGGTTTCTGGACCTCCGGGAATGACGGCCTGTCAGTTCTCGTTGATGCTGGCAGCATCCTGCGACTATCCAGACGCCTACGACCTGGACGACAGCTGGGCATCGGCTCGGGGATGACCTGCTGGCGACGGCTGCGGGACTGGAACGAGGCCGGGGTGTGGCAGCGCCGGCACGAGCTGCTGCTGTCCGAGCTGCGGGCCGCAGACCTGCTGGACCCCTCCCGCGCAGCGGTCGACCCCGGCCACATCCGCGCGATGAAGTGTGGGCCGGCCGCCGGTCCGTCCCTGGTGGCCGGGGGCAAGGTCGGCAGCAAGCACCACCTGATGGTCGAGGCGCACGGCATCCCGCTCGCGGCAATCACCACCGGCGGCAACCGCAACGACGTCAGCAACTGATCCCGCTGATCCAGGCCGTCCCGCCGATCGGCGGCAAGCGCGGCCAGCCACTGAGCCGCCCCAGGTATCTGTACGCCGACCGCGGCTATGACCACGAGGTCTACCAGGACAGGTCCGCCGGTTCCAGATCACCCCGCGCCTCGCCCGGCGCGGCACCGGGCACGGCTCCGGCCTGGGCGTGTACCGCTGGGTCGCGGAAGGAGCGATCGCGCTGCTGCACTGGTTCCGCCGCCTGCGCATCCGCTGGGAGATCCGCGACGACATCCACCACGCGTTCGTCACCCTCGGCTGCGCCGTCATCTGCCGGCGACGACTGCGCACCGCACTTTGTCGGGAGGAAGGGCGGGCGATCGCTCCAGGGGGGTGGCCTGCTCGATGCGTCAGAACGCGGTCGTAGCAGTCGGGCCGCGCAGCCTCACATCCGGGATCTCAGCACGTCGACCTCACAGCCCGGCGCGAACGGGTCGAAGCCGTGCTCGGTCAGCCAGCGAACCACCAGCAGGCTTCGCAACGACCACCACGCGTGGATCACGTCGAGGTCGATGTCGGTGCCATAGCCGGCGACGACGTCGTCGAGGTGCTCCTCGTGTCCGAGCGTGAAGGTGGCGAGGTCGTACAGGGCATCACCCTGGCCCGCCTCGGACCAGTCGATGATGCCCGTGACCTCGTTGCCCTCGACGAAGACGTGCGCGATCTGCAGGTCGCCGTGCGTGAACGCCGCAGTCCACGGCCGGAGCGCGGCCTCGGCGACCTGGCGGTTGCGGGTGACCAGGTCAGCGGGCAGGAGGCCGTTCGTCACGAGCAACTCGCACTCTGCGTCGAGTTCCGCCGCCAACGCGACGATGCTCCGGCCGGCCCGGCCGGCCCGGGGCGGCAGCGGCGCGTCGTGCAGCTTCCGGATGGCGGTGCCCGCCGCGGCCCACGCCGCCGACGACCCGGTCGACGGCCCGCCGAGGCGCCCAAGCGTCGTCCCCGGGAGTGCGGCGATCGCGAGCACGGGCGGCTTGCGCCACAGGACCTCCGGGGTCGGGACCGGCGCGAGGGACATCGCCTCGACCTCGACGTCGATGCGCGCCTGATCGGCGTCCACCTTCAGAAACACGTCGCCGACGCGCAGGGTCGCGCGCTCGGAATGGGCGACAACGACTTCGACCTCATCCATGGGCGACCAGTATCCCGGGGATGGTCGCCGACGTCGCCGGGTTTGACGCGTGCGATTACGCGGCTGACCGCGTCCCGATACCCGGCGGTCTCGTGCGCGACACCGACTTCTGACCAGGTCAAGTCCACCACTTTTGTGAGGAGTCCTAAGGCGGACCCGCCGAACATGTCGCCGACGGCGGCGGTGTGCGCCGCGGCCACTGCACGCCGGCGTGTTCTGACGCGGCGGCCCGGAACGCCTCCATCAGCGCTGACCCCGGATACGTCCCGAACACTTCATATTTCCGACGGTAGTAGCACGACCAGTAGCTCACCACGCGTCGCTCCGTGCGTGCGAAGAAGTCTGGATTGCGCTCGATGAACTCGCCATAGAGCCTGCGGTCAGCCGACCCCGGGGCAGCGAGGCCGGGAACACCCAGGCCGATCGCGTCAAGGATCTCCAGCACGTACTCGCCGGCCAACTGCACCACGAATGGGACCACCCATGGCTCGCTCGACGCCATGATCTTTTCGAGGTGGCGCTGGCGGACCCTCCCATCACTGTGCCGTGAGTACAGGCAATGCAAGATCATCTGCTGGGTTTCGGTCAGTGGCCGCTCCGAGCCGCCGGTCTCCGGCTCCTCGTTGTAGATCCGGTAGGGGATGGCGACGGTCTCGCCCTGCACCTCAACAACCTCGAATGACTCCGCTGGCGCGAGCCTGGCGTCCGGCATCACCGCCAAGACGCTCTGCACGGCACCGGCAAGACGTGCCGGAAAGGCTGCCACAAGGACATGCGTGACGTTCGACGGATCCTGAGGCGGCTGCATGACCTGAGGGTAGGCGGCGAGCCCTCGCTTCCTCAGCCGCCCGCCTCAACGATGCGGGGCAGGCCTTGGCTGTGGTGTCGCCCGGGCTGGGCACGGGGAACGCGCTGAGCTGCTGGTGCAGCTCGGGGTGGTGGCGGTGACGGTGCTGCCGAATCTGCGGCTGCCGCGGGTGGTCAGCTGAGACGCGGGTGGTCGGCCGAGAGCTGACCCGGACCGGCCGCGCCCGGCACGGCAGCAGGGCCCCGATACGGCAGCAGGGCCCGGACCGCGCGTCGCGGTCCGGGCCCTGCCTCGTGCGGTGCCGCCCTGCGGCGGCGGTGCGTCAGCTCTGTGCGGAGCCGTCGCCCGCCTGCCCGGCGCCCTCAGCTGCGCCTGCCTTCTCGCGCATCTTGCGCACCAGCTCCGCCTTCTGGTCGGCTGCACCCTGGCGGTCGAGGTTCCGGTGCGGACCGTTGTTCTGCCGTTCGGCGCGGGACAGCTTCTTGCGCTGGCCGCCGCCCATGCCCACGGGGTTGTTGATGTTCTTGCTCACGGTCACGGGTTCTCCCGGTAATGGTTTGAAGTGATCTACGGATTCATCGGTGGGGGACGGGCGGCGACGTCGAAGGACGTCAGCAGGGGCCCATCACGCTCTCACTCGTAAATCGGCGTCTGGAAGAACATGACGAAGACGTTACCCGCTTCCGTCGGCCCCGCACACCAACTTTTTCGCCGCCCCGGCGTCGGCCGGGCTGTCGGCGGTGGTGTTCTGGTGTATCCGGACACCGTAGTAAGGGAGTTGAGGCTCACGCGGCAGCCCTCACCGTTTGGTCATGTAACCAGGCGGCCGCCATGAGGGCCTGCATCCTCGTGCGGTCGAACCGGCCGCCCGGCTTGAGTCCGCCCAGCCTGCCGGCTGCCCGTTCAGCTACTGCGAGCGCCATGCCGTCGAATGCGGGATCAACCGCCTCAAGCGCAACTGGGCGGTGGTCACGAGATACGACCAGCTTGCCGTCCGCTACGAGGCGAGTGTGTTGGTCGCCGTCCTGGACGAGTGGCTGTGACCAGCACCTTCACCAAACGCCTAGCCCGCCCCCTCTTCCAGTCCTCGAGCGGTCGACCGCTCGCGTCCCCAGGCGGCCAGCGGCTGGAGTGCGTCGTTGAGGCGCGTGCCGTCCTCGGTCAGCGAGTACTCGACGCGGGGCGGCACCTCGTCGTAGGAGACGCGGTGCACGACGCCGTCCGCTTCCATCTCGCGTAGGTGAGAGGACAGCACCTTCTCGGTGATCCCCGGAAGCAGCCGACGCAGCTCGCCGAAGCGGCAGTGGGGGCGCTCGTGGAGCGCCCAGAGGATCAGCACCTTCCACTTGCCGCCGATCACCTCCATCACGGTGTCGATCCCGCAGACGTGTCCGTCTGGTGCGCCCGGCCGGTTCAGTGTCGTCATGCCCCACCCTCCTGACGTGCTCGCTCACCCCAGGGTAACCACCCACTCCGAAGTGCGTACTTGATCACCCCCGAGCCTGTGACCAGCCTAATCGGCATGACACAGAATGCTGTTGAGAAGACACCCGTCACGATGCTGGGACTCGGCGCGATGGGCACCGCGCTGGCCCGTACCTGGCTTGCCGCCGGCCACCGGCTCACCGTCTGGAACCGCACGCCGGCCCGTGCCGCGGCGCTCGCCGCCGAGGGTGCAAGGGTCGCGGACAGCGCCGCTGAGGCGGTCGCAGCGAACACCCTGGTCATTGTTTGTCTGTTGGACGACTCTTCGGTCGACGAGGTGCTGGCTGGCATCGACCTGGCCGACACGGACCTGGTCAACCTGACCACCAGCACCCCTGCCCAGGCCCGCGCCCGCGCCGAGTGGGCCAACGAACGCGGCGCCCGCTACCTGGACGGCGGGATCATGGCTGTCCCTCCGATGATCGGCGTCCCGGAAGCCGGCAGCTACGTCTTCTGCAGCGGCTCGCGGGAGCTGTTCGAGCGGCACCAGGAGACCCTGGGCATCCCGGCCGGCACCACCTACGTCGGCATGGACGCGGGCTTCGCGGCCCTGCACGACATGGCTCTGCTCAGCGCCATGTACGGGATGTTCGCCGGGGTCGCACACGCCTTTGCCCTGATCCACAAGGAGGACATCGACCCCACGTCACTCGCCCCGATGCTCGCCGACTGGCTCGTCGCTATGGCCCCGGCAGTTCATCAGACCGCCGACCATCTGCGGAGCGGCGACTACACCAAGGGTGTCGTCTCCACTCTCGCCATGCAGGTGGCCGGCACGCCGACCTTCCTGAGCACAGCCGAGCAGCAGGGCGTCAGTCCCGAACTGCTCAGCCCTTACTTCGAGCTGATGCGCCGTCGCCTAGCCGAGGGCAGCGGCGAGGAGGACCTCACGGGTGTGATCAACCTGCTGGTGCACTGACCGGCCCCTTGCCGCCCTAGAGGCGACGGTGCTGGTCACAGTCCTCAACGAGTGGCTGTGACCAGCACTTTCACAACATCCCCTAGTCGAAAGACGCGCCCCAAGCCCTCCGCATCGGCGTCTCGATGGCCACCGGTGCCCCGCGGACGAGTGCCGGACGCGTCGGTGGAACGGCTCGTTCCTAAGCGACCGTGAGCACGATCTTGCCCTGGATGTGCCCTCGGGCGGCGCGTTCGTGCGCGGCTCGGGCATCCGCGAGCGCGAACGTGCTGTCGATCGCGACGCGGACCGTGCCCGCGTCGAGCAGGCGTCCCAGTTCGGCGAGCTGCGCGCCGTTCGAGCGGACCTGGGTGCCTGTGACTGTGACGCCCAGCTTCACGGTCTCCTCTTCGTCGAACTCGCCGAAGAACACGGGGAACTGGGAGCCGCCGCGCTTGAGCGTGCGCAGGAATCGCTTGCTGTCGGGGCCACCGACGGCGTCGAGAACGAGGTCGACGTCGTGCACGAGTTCCTCGGGACGGCTCTTGGTGTAGTCGATGAACTCGTCGGCGCCGAGCTCGCGCAGGAACGATTCATGCGCGCCCGACGCCACCGCGATGACACGTGCACCCTTCCATTTCGCCAGCTGCAGCGCGAAGTGCCCCACGCCGCCCGCGGCACCGTTGATGAGCACTGTCATGTTGGCGCCGAGTGGCACCGGACGATGCTGTGCCGCCTGGAAGGGCGACGGGTGATCGTGGCCGAGCTCGATCAGGAACTGCCACGCGGTGAGCCCGGCCATGGGCGCCCCGGCGGCGTGCACGTGATCGATGCCGGCCGGCTTGAGTGCGAGGTCCGACGCAGGCGCGACCACGTACTCGGCATATGTGCTGCCGTCGAAGCTGGGGAAGCGAAGGAGGCCGAAGACTTCATCACCGACGGAGAGACCGTCCACGTCCGCGGCGACGGCTTCGACGACGCCCGACAGGTCCGTCCCCGGAATCACGGGCAAGCTGAACTTGGGCCTCGTCTCCGGAGGCAGGTTGGTCAGCCCGTCGCGCAGGTACCAGTCCGGAGGATTGACGCCGACCGCGTGCACGCGAACGAGCACCTCGCCCGGTCCCGGCTCGGGAATCGGCACCTCGTCGTAACGCAGAACTTCAGGGCCGCCGTGCTCATGGAGCCGGACCGCCCTCATCGTGTGTGTCGGCATCGTTTTCTCCTGCCCGCAGTGCGGCATAGGCTTATTCGGATCAGCGGTCCACATAAGCGGACCACTGATCCGAATATATGGACCACTGATCCGGATAGTCAAGGGGGGCCGATGCGGGCCGACGCCAGGAAGAACCGCGACCACCTGCTCGCGGTAGCGGGCGCCGCCATCACCGAGCAGGGCGTGGACGTGTCGCTGCGCGACATCGCGCGCAGGGCCGAGGTCGGACTCGCGACGCTGCTGCGTCACTTCCCGACACGCGAGGCGCTGCTCGATGCCCTGCTCCACACGAGCTTCGACGAGCTGACCGCCAAGGCGGGCGCCCTGGGTACAGGTCCAGGAACGTACGCAGCAGGGCCAGTTGGCGGTCGAGAGGGCGGGCGATGTCGGCGCCGAGTAGCCACAGCCAGGCGGAACAGGCGAGGTCATGCGGGGGTCAGGAGCGGCCTGGTCGAAGGCGAAGGCGGAGACAGGAAGGCCGTCGACGAAGGCGACGTCGAGCGGGGAGAAACCGTTGTGGCACACCGTCTCCTCGCCGCCCGCGATCGGCGTGTCGGCGGTCGCGTCGTGCAGTCGGCGCAGCAATTGCGCCGCAGCGGTGATCTGGGCGGGCGACCAGTCACGTGCCCGGAAGTCAGTCCGGTTCTCACCGTGCTGAAAGCCGAGGCTCTCGCGGACCTTGGCAGGGCCCCGGTCAAAGGAGTCTCCAGCTCCTGTTCCATGGTGCGTCAGCATAGGCACCCTGCCGGCCCGCCGACCTCACAGTTGGCTGGCCGCCGTGCACTCTGCGCTCCCCGCCATCCCCACAACCATCAACTCGTAATCAACTCAGGAAAGGGGAGCGCCCCTCGTCGTTTACAAGACTCTGTCTGCAGTTCCGCCAAGATCGCGATCACAGGGTAGGCAGGAGAGGCTGACGAGTCGGTTGGGCATCATCGCTGGATCCTCGGGCGGCCGCTCTCCAAGGCGTCGCGTGCCGCTTGCATGAGCATAGCGAGAGTCCCGTTCGGTGGGAGCAAGCTCAGGCGCAACGGTGTTGCGCATGGGTGCATGTAGCGCCTTGGTGTAGTCATGGGCAGCCTGGCCCGTGTCGTGTGTGTAGGCCAACTCAATGGCCTTCTTCGCCAGCCACAGGTCATGCAGTTTCTCGTCTTGTGGGTCTTCAGGAGCCGACAGGCCAAGTTCTCTGCGATCGAGTATCAGCTCGACTCGTTGCGCGGCAGCCAGGAAGCCCAGGATGGCTTCTTTGCGCTCAGCGCGGACTCCGTCCGTGCGCTGCTGCCGATCGCGTTGACTTCGACGCGGGTTGCCAGATGCTGCCCGACGAGGGCTCCCACGGTCCCGAGAAGGACACCGATCAGGGCGAAAACAGTGCCCCCAGTAACTCCATCCATGACGCACACCCTGGTACATGGACGCCGAGCCGCAGTGGAAGTTCGTGAACACCCAGCGCCACAAGTTTCGTGACTGTCATGGCTGGGTGAGGATGCGGATGCGGAGGAGTTCAAAGGGCGCCCTGCGATACATAGCCCTCTTGAGGGCTTTCACCCGGTTCACATGCCCCTCGACGATCCCCGCACTCCATTGAGCGTTGTTCAACCTGAATTCGCTGGTCATGGGGCTGGCGTGGACGGGGGCTGAGATGCTCGTGCCGGTCGTGGGTGTGATCGGTAGCGGGTGATCATCCGGCACATTCCCGGTTCGCCGGAATCGCGATGCCGGGTCTGGAGTGCCTCGTAGGCTCGGAGGAGAGCCGGGGCCGTTGGCGGCGGGGTTCGGTCAGCCGCTTTCCCGGTAGTTCATGAACCAGTGGGTGTCGAAATAGCGGGCCATCGTGAATGGGTGGTGCGGGTCGATGAGGATGCGGCAGACGAACTTCGCGGCCTGGCAGTCAAAGGGGACGTCCTTGTTGTCAAAGGACCGGACCACGACGGGCCAGCGGTCGGGGTCGTCACCGTCGGCCCTCCAGCAGTACAGGTCCTCGTGTTCAGTGCCCGCCCAGATGAGCAGACCGTCCCTTCTGAGATCCGTCCACGGCTCCTGGTTCAGGTCCAGGTATCCGTCGAAGGCGCCTTCGCCGAACGTCTCGACCATGCGTTTGTAGTCGCTCGGCAGCGCGGTGCCCAGACGCGATTCCACCTCCGCCCAGTCCACGTCCGGCCGCTGGGCGGGCCGTGTCCAGCCGGTGATCCGTATGAGCCGCTCCATCCAGTCGACGTCCTCGTCTTCATCCGGAGCGACCGCCAAGGGTTCTGGCACTTCCCTGTGAGCGACCACCAACACCGGCCGCTCGGCTCCCTTGGCGTCCCGTGCCGTACCCGTGCCGACCCACTGATCCCCGTACGCCCACGCCCTTATCTTCACGGCCCGGTCCTCGAAGGGGACGAGAAGAGCCGCGCCCCTGGACTCGTCGACCGTCGGATCGGTGAAGCCATCGAGGACAAGGGTGCGCGCGGCGCCGTACCTGCCGTCGAGCAGGTCGGTCAGGTCCTGCGGGTCCAGGTCGCTGGGCAGATACATGTAGCTGTCTCCTGGGCCGAGTTGGGCCAGCAGGTCGTTGACGGTCGCTTGCGTGAGCTCCATGGCGGACAGTGAAGCGCACCGCACCGACAATAGGCACCGTCCGACCTAAAGCTACAGGTCACAGGGCTGGCGGGGGCCGATGCCGGGATGCTGCTGGTCCCGCAGCGCGCTCTCGTCCATGTCCGGCTCGCGATGTGGGACCAGCAGCATCCCGCCTGCACCAGGAGTCGTCGTCACTCGCTCCAACTCCTGCACCACAGCCGGGTCGTCGGCCTGCCCGTTCCCCTCGGCCTCGATGAACTGCCCGATCACCACCTCCGCTGCCTCCAGCCGGGCCACCTCGGCATCGATCTCGGCGAGCTCCTTGCGCAGCCGTTCGGCGCGATCGGCCAGCACGACCCTCCGCTGCATCACCCAGACCAGCAGTGAGGCAATCCCGGCCCGGCATCGCGATTCCGGCGAACCGGGAATGTGTCGGATGATCACCTGCTACCGATCACACCCACGACCGGCACGAGCATCTCAGCCCCTGCCCACGCCAGCCCCATGACCAGCGAATTCCGGTTGAACAACGCTCATTCCAGGGTGAGGCCTGCGGGGACGGCGTCGAGGTCCTGGCGGAGGAAGCCGGCGAAGCCTTGCATCGGCTTGGGGGGCCTGTTCGGCCTGGCGGATCCACTCCAGAAGAAGGTATCCGCGCCGATGGCGGATGAGATCGGCGAACGTGCGGGCGAGGTCGCAGGCCCGGGTGATGTCCGGGCAGGCGAACCGGACCTCCAGCAGCTGACTTTTACCGCCTTGGCTAATACTCCAGCCGTAGATCGTGATCTCGATGGTGAGGGGCGTCGAGGCGGCAGGTGTCCAGCGTGGATCATCTCGCCCGAGATCGCCCATGCCGTCGCGGGCGTCGGCTCCTTCTCCGTCTAACCGAGTTCACCGCGACGGAGGGCGTCCCTTATCTCGCTGAGCTTCGCGGTCGTTGCCGGGGTCCGCTCCTGTGCTTGTTCAGCAAGTCGGAGGGCATCGTCGATCTCGCTGAGCTTCCTGGAGGACAGGACGGCCGCCCGCTCTATCAGGTCGTCCCGGGACACGGTGGTCAGCCACGTGCACGGGGTGAAGCCCGGACGCGGGAACGCGAGCCGCAGCACGCCTTCGAGCGGCAGCCCTTCACCGGCGCCGACCGTCACTTCGATGCCCAGACCGCTGATGTCGAGGCCCGCCGGAGCGACGACCTGCATCACCTGGAACCCGGACGCGTCGTCTCCTGACAGCAGTACGACCAACCTCCGCTCGTCGAACTGGACCCACCAGACTTCGCCACGTTGCACAAGCCCTCCGATACACAGGACGGCAGGCAGACGCTGCGCGACCTGACGCGGTGTGGAGACGGGTGCGGCCACCGTTGATCATCGGTGTGTGAAGACAAACAATCATGCGGTGGCCGCAGGTCACAGCGTAGACCCTGCCTGCTGGCGGGAGGCCTTCGAGGGCCTGATGAGCCGGATAGCGGGACGCTTCACACGGGTCGAATCCCGACGCCGGGCCCGGAAGTTGGTACTCGGCCTGTTGTCGGACCTGCCGCGCAAGAACTGCTGGACCATCGCCGAGTGGGCCGGGGACAGGACCCCGGACGACATGCAGCACCTGCTCGAGAGGGCGAAGTGGGATGCCGACCAGGTCCGCGACGAGGTGGGTGACTACGTGGTGGAGCATCTGCACGACGACGAGGCGGTGCTGGTGGTCGACGAGACCGGCGACGTGAAGAAGGGCACCGACACCGTTGGAGTCCAGCGGCAGTACACCGGCACCGCGGGCAGGATCGAGAACGCCCAGGTCGCCGTCTACCTGGTCTACGCCGGCCGCCGCGGGCACGCCGCAGTGGACCGGGAACTCTATGTTCCGCGTTCCTGGACCTCCGATCCCGACCGCTGCCGGGCCGCCGGCCTCGGTGACAATACGGAGTTCGCGACCAAGCCGGAGCTGGCCGCTCGCACGGTCACCCGATTCCTCGACGCCGGCCATCGGGCCGCCTGGGTCGCGGGAGACGAGGTCTACGGCGACAACCCGAGGCTGCGCACCGCGCTGGAGGAACGCGGCACCGGCTACGTCCTCGCGGTGGCCTGCTCGCACGAAGTCACCACAGGCGCCGGGAGGTTTCGCGCCGACATGTTGGCCAGGAAGGTGCCCAAGAGCGCCTGGCAGAAGCTGTCCGCAGGGGCCGGAGCCGAGGGCCACCGCTTCTACGACTGGGCCGCCATCGACCTCACCGATCCCCGGCCCGGGAGCCGGCAGCTGCTGATCCGCCGCAACCGCAGCACCGGCGAACGTGCCTACTACCGCTGCTACTCGCCTGCCGCAGTGCCGCTGACCACCCTGGTGCGCGTCGCTGGGTCAAGGTGGCGGGTCGAGGAGTTATTCCAGTCCGGCAAGGGCCTGGCGGCCCTGGACGAGCACCAGGTCCGCCGCTACCCGTCCTGGTCCCGCTGGGTCACCCTGGCCATGCTCGCGCATGCCTTCCTCGCTGTCCTCCGCGCGAACGAACACGAGGGTCATCCCTCGCCCGACGAGCTGAAACCGCTCACTTGTGACGAGATCCAACGACTGTTCATCACGCTCGTCAACCGGACCGTCTTTGACCCTGTCCACCGACTTCGCTGGTCCGTCTGGCGACGCCGCCACCAGGCCCGATCCCAGACCAGCCACTACCGGCGTCAAGCCGCTCAAGCATGAAGATCACGATCTACGGCTGTAGTACTAACTCGGTGTCGATCCGCTCTTGCCGGGCGTGCGGCTGGGTGCGCCCGGTCGGCGTGCGCGGCGGTTTCAGCTACGGGTGCGAGGGTGGCGTTCCTGCCTCGGTATCGCTGCTCGCTGTGCTGGTCAGGATCGCGCCTGCGACGACGGCGAAGAGGTGATCGGCGCGGGGCGCGAGCGAGGGTTGGTCGCCGAGCCAGGCGAGCGCCTCCACCAGCGCGAACAGGTCGGCGCCGTCGATGTCGGTCCGCGCCATGCCCGCGGCCTGGGCACGGGTGAGGAGCCGCGCGCCGGCCGCGCGCAGAGTGACGCACGAAGCGTGGAGTGCGGACTCGGTGTCCTCGATGGCGGCTGCCATCAGCACGACCGCGCCCCGGTACTCGGTGGTCCACGCGACGCAGTCGCGTAGCCACGAAACGAGAGCGTCGTCGGGCGAGCTGGACGTTTCCAGGGCGCCCGCCTTGGCGGTCAGCTCGTCGAAGCTCGTGTGGAGCAGGGCATCGAGCAGCGCCTCGCGTGTCGGGAAGTGACGCAGCAGCGTCGCGAGTCCGACCTCGGCCCTGCGCGCGATGTCGCGCAGCGACACGTCCACGCCCTGCTCGGTGATGGCGGCGCCCGCTACCGCGAGCAGGTGGTCGCGGTTCTTCCTGGCGTCGGCCCGCATCGGCCCCCCTTGACTATCCGGATCAGTGGTCCATATATTCGGATCAGTGGTCCGCTTATGTGGACCGCTGATCCGAATAAGCCTATCCCGCGCCGCGGGCCGCCGACGAGCCACCCCTCCGGCCGTCACCGCCGTCCGCCGCAACAGCCGGGAGGCGGCGACGCGCCCCGGCCGTGACCACTACCTGTTGAACCGGTGACGCATTGGGCGTAATCCACCGACGTCAAGAAACAAGGACATCCCCATGAATCTGAAGCTCGAAATGATCGTGCTGCCCGTCTCCGACATCGACCGGGCCAAGGCCTTCTACGAGAAGGTCGGATTCCGCCTGGACGTCGACCACACGGCCAACGAGGACTTCCGGATCGTGCACTTCACGCCGCCCGGCTCCGAGTGCTCGATCATCTTCGGCGAGGGGATGACCCCCATCGCACCCGGCTCGTTCCAGGGCCTGTACCTCATCGTCTCCGACATCGAGGAGGCCCGCGCGGAGCTCACCGGCCGCGGCATCGAGGTCAGCGAGATCTTCCACGACGCAGGCGGCGTCTTCCACGGCCACGAGGGCGGGGACGTCACCCACCGCGGCCCCGGCCAGGAGCGGCTGGCCGGCCTGCACCCCGAGCGCGCCTCCTACGGCTCCTTCCTCACCTTCAGCGACCCGGACGGCAACGGCTGGGTGCTCCAGGAGGTCTCGCAGCGCCTGCCAGGCCGCTGACCACCGCACAAGCCGCCGTCCAAGGGCTGCAACGGGCCGTGTCCGGCCCGGATGGCAGCCGGTCCGGCCCAGTGGTTCTCGCGGCCCGGGCCGAAGGCCGGCACCGGACCGCCGGCCGAGCGCCAGGGTGCTCTCCGCCGCCCGGCGGTCGGCTGCCACAGGGCCGCCCCGGCCGAGCGGCCGCCGTGAGCGCCGCGGGGCCGAGAGACGGCTTTGCCGCCGGGGCCGTCCCAACCCGCGACCGCCCCCTCGGCCCCGTGCGGCGTGGCAGCCCGGGGCCGTCCGGCGGCGGGAAACGGCAAACAGGGCCGGTAATGGGCCGCGGCCGCCGGAGTGTCCGACCGAGCCACGGAAGCAATGAGGAACGAAACAGTGAGGAACGAAGTAATGAGGAACGCAGCAGTGAGGAACGCAGCAGTGATGAACGAGACAGCCCGCACCTACGACGTGATCGTCATCGGCGGGGGGCCGGTCGGCGAGAACGTGGCCGAACGCGCCCGCGCCGCAGGGCTCAGCGCCGTGATCGTGGAGCGCGAACTCCTTGGCGGAGAGTGCTCGTTCTGGGCCTGCGACCCGAGCAAGGCGCTGCTGCGGCCGGTGGTGGCACGTGCCGACGCGAGCCGCGTCCCCGGACTCGACCCGGCGGTGGCGGGGCCGCTGGACGTCGAGGCGGTCCTCGCACACCGCGACATGATGTCCTCGTACTGGAAGGACGAGGACCAGGCCGACTGGCTGAACGCGGTCTCCGTCGACCTCATACGCGGCCACGGCCGACTCACCGGCTGCAAGGAGGTGGCCGTGCAGACCTCTGAGGGCGACACCATCGCCCTGACCGCCCGGCACGCCGTCGCCGTCTCCACCGGCACCCGCGCCGCCCTGCCTCCCATCCCAGGATTCGACACCGTGCGCCCCTGGACCAGCCGCGAGGCCACCAGCGCCGACAAGGTGCCCGACCGCCTCGCCGTCGTCGGCGGTGGTGTGGTGGCCGTCGAGATGGCCACCGCCTGGCAGGCCCTCGGCTCCCAGGTGACCATGCTGGTCCTCGAGAACGGGCTCCTCGAGCGGATGGAGCCGTTCGCCGGCGAACTGGTCGCCGACGGACTGCGCGAAGCAGGCGTCGACATCCGCTTCAGCACCACCGTCACCTCCATGGCCCGCGAGGGCGGCGAGGACGGCGAGGTGCGGATCACGCTGTCCGACGGCAGGGAGCTGGCCGCGGACGAGATCCTGCTGGCGACCGGCCGCGCCCCGCAGACCCGCGACGTCGGCCTGGAGACCGTCGGTCTCACCCCCGGCGACTGGCTGACCGTCGACGACACCTTCCGGGTCACCGGCGTCGACGGCGGCTGGCTCTACGCCGTCGGCGACGTCAACCGCCGCGCCCTGATGACGCATCAGGGCAAGTACCAGGCCCGGATCGCCGGCACCGTCATCGGCGCCCGCGCCAAGGGAGAGCCCATCGACGACGCCCCCTGGGGCGCGCATGTCGCCACCGCCGACCACGCGGCCGTCCCCCAGGTCGTCTTCACCACTCCCGAGGTCGCCTCCGTCGGCCTGACCAGCCGCGAGGCCGAGCAGAGCGGACGCCGCATCGAGGTCGTCGACTACGACCTCGCCCGCGTCGCCGGCGCCCACCAGTACGGCGACGACTACCGTGGCCGGGCCCGCATGCTCATCGACACCGACCGCAACACCGTGGTGGGCGTCACCTTCGCCGGCCCCGGAGTCGGGGAACTGGTGCACTCGGCCACCATCGCGGTCGCCGGCGAGGTGCCCCTCGACCGGCTCTGGCACGCCGTCCCCGCCTTCCCCACCCTCGGCGAAGTCTGGCTGCGGCTGCTGGAGACCTACCGCGGCTGAGCATGCTCCGGCCGGCACGCGGGGCGGTCCTGACCTCCGCCGGGTGACTCGGTCGTCTGCGGGTGAGGAGCGATCCTCCTGTCCCGGTGGCCGGCAGTCTTCTTCGGTCGACGAGTCCGACCCGATGTCGAGTCACACAGACGGGTCGCACAGACGGGGCGGGGTCCAAGGCTCCGGCAATCCGGGAGTCCTGGGCTTCAACGGCCCACCCACGCCCCCTGCCACAGGCGCGCCAGCCAATCGGAACGATTCCGCACACTCAGCGCTCCTTCAGGACCTCGCCCACCTATTCGTCAACATTCAGGTGATCCTCTTTCATGGTCTTTCCTCCTTGCAGTGTCCGCTGCTCCATGGCTGCGACGGCGGACCTGCCCTTCTTTAGGCGCTGCGGGTTGTCGTGACCGCGGACACGACGACCCGCAGCCTGGACGGCGGCCAGGTCGCGAAGCACCGCCCCGACCCCTGGGTACAGGGCCAGCTGCTGGCGTTCAACCCCTGGATCCAAGATCAGCTGGCGCTGTTCGCGCACTACGGCGAACCCGGTCATCGGTAATGCGCGATCGACTCTCACGGGAGGGCGTGTACGTGGCGCCATGACCACAAGCGGCGGTCCTGAACCCGCGCGAGGAAGGGCGGTTGATCCGCTTCGACCGGGGAGCGAGGGCTACCTCGACGGGGCCCTGGCTCTGGACGACCTCAGCTTCGAGGCCGGGTCAGGAGAGACCGCGGTCCTGGTGGGCCCCTCCGGATGCGGCAAGACCACGTTGCTGCGCTTGATCAAACCGCATGGTCGAGCCTGACTTGGGCCGGGTCCTGCTGAACGGTCGGCACACCGCCACCATCGCCGCGTACGGCTGCGTCGAGGCAGCGGGCTGTGGGGGAGGGCGTCGGTGACCGCGCCCACGACGCCGTCAGTCCGTGCTCGGTGAACAGTCCCTTGAGTGCGGCGCGACGCGAGGCGCGCGGGTTCGCTGAATCCGGAGCAAGGCTGCCCGGGGAGCCGGGCCGTCGTGTCCCAGGGAAGTCGCTACTGTGTGCCGGTTCGCAGCCAGTTGACGTGCGCTCGCGCAGCGGCGCGCGCCGGAGCGTTTGGGGGCAGGGGTGGTGCGGCCGCGTGCGTCGGTCCGGCCGCCACGCTCCCTGCCGGGACCTTTTGGTGCGGGCCAGAGTGGGACGACGGTGAGCGGGGGCAGCCCGCTCCGGTCGGGATCCCAGGTGTCCTTGCGTGGATCGCGGCCGATGGGCAGGTGCCGGACGTACGGGCCGATTTGGGTGGGGTGCTCGCTTCCGGGCGGACCCGGTAGGGCATTTCTTGGGGAGGACCGATGAACGCGGTGGACCCGCTTATGTTCGACCGTCGTGTAGCGGTGGTGACCGGTGCTGGGCGTGGGCTGGGCCGGGAGCACGCGATGCTCTTGGCGACGCGGGGCGCGAGGGTGGTGGTCAACGACGTGGGAACCGGGATTGACGGTCGTGGGTCGTCAGCATCGCCCGCGCATGCGGTGGCCGAGGAAATCCTCGCGATGGGCGGCGAGGCCGTCGCGGACATTCACGACGTCTCCACTACGGCCGGCGCGCAGGCACTGGTTGCCACCGCCGACCAGCAGTGGGGGCGGCTGGACATCGTGGTCAACAACGCGGGGATCTCGATCCTGCGGCCGCTCACGGAGCTCTCCGACGACGAGTGCCGCCGGGTGCTGGACACGCACGTGGGCGGGACGTTGAACATGTTGCGTGCGGTCTGGCCGCACATGGTCGCATCCGGTTACGGGCGCATCGTCAACACGTGCTCGGATGCGCTGTTCGGCGACACTGGGCTCAGTGTCTACGCCGCGGGCAAGGGCGCCGTCCTGGGGCTGACGACTTCGCTGGCGGCCGAGGGCGCAGCGCACGGGATCAAGGTCAACGCGGTCGTCCCCATCGCCGGTACCCGTATGTCCCTGGAGGCGGTCCAGGGCGACGAACAGATGACCAGCCTCCTCACGTCACTGTTCCCCGCCCGGCATGTCGCGTCTGTGGTGGCGTTTTTGGCCCACGAGCGGGTGCCCTGCACCGGGGAGCTGCTCCACGCGGCCGGTCGCCGGGTGGGGCGGATCTTCCTGGGGGCCACAGACGGCATGCTCTTCAAGGAAGACCCGACTCCGGAAGCGATCTGCGAGCACTTCCTCTAGGTGGGCACTACGGAGTCCTTCCGCACGCCAGAAACCGTCGGCGCCTCCATGGCCTTCTCGCTCGGCCGGCTGGGCACCGGCGACACCGCCCCGCTCACCCTCGACCTCACCACACCGCCTTCCCAGACCTGAGGCCCGCTCCCGCGGCCCTTCGCCACGGGACCACTGCGTAGATGCCGGCGGAGTCTGCGGATCGGTTCCGGCCGGGGCCCGACGCGCCGTGTCGTGTCAGTGTGGCGACGTCAGGCGGGGGAGAGGTCGGGGCGTGCAAGGTGCCAGCGTGCGGGATGGTGCCATCGGCCGCAGGCGTCTCGGGCGACATCGACGCCGACTTCCACCACCAGCTTGGGCCGGACAGATCGGATGTCCGGCCTCCTGTGCCTGTGTCCGCGCACCGCACTTATCGCTTGCCCCTTGAGCGGAAACACAGAAAATCCGCCGCGGATCCAGCCACGATCCAGCCACCGAAACGACCGTCCGCGACCGTGGTTTCGACCCGGCGACCGGCGACCGGCGACCGGCGACCGGCGACCGGCAACCGTCGACGACCAGACCGAGAGCTGGAGCGACCGGAGGGCTACGACTACGAACCTCCGAGGGCTGATCCCGGTCCCGCAAGGTCGTCACCCCGAACCGAAAACCTCAGTAGTCGTCCGAGCCGGTAGCCGACGGCGGTACCTCGACGACGAAGAACAGGAAGCAGGTTTTGGTCGAAAGGTCATGGAAGGCGTCGGGGAACAGCTCAATGGCGGCCGGGTCGGGCTGCGGCTCGCTGATGACGGAAAGGCGGAAACCGGCGGTGGTGAAGGCATCGGTCATCGCGTGCAATGGCTTGCGCCAGAACTTCATCGGGACGGACTGCCCGTTGAACGTCCAGTCGAAGGTATAGCTGGTGGTCGCAAAGTAGTCGGGCCGAGGATCCTGGAACGTGTAGGCCACGAAAGGGTGGTCCACCGACGCGATCAGCCGGCCGCCGGGCCTGAGCACTCGCCGCAACTCGGCCAGCGTCGGCCCCCAGTCCTCCAGGTAGTGCAACACCAGCGACGCGACCACGTCGTCGAACGCACCGTCGTCGAACGGCAGGCGGTCGCTCAGGTCGACCACGTGCAGGGCTACGTCGTCACCGAGCCGCCGCCTGGCCAGCGCCAGCATCCCGGCGCTGGCGTCGATGCCGGTGACAACGGCACCGCGGTCGCGCAGTGCAGCGGACAGGGGGCCCGAGCCGCAGCCGGCGTCCAGGATCCGACGGCCGGCCACGTCTCCGGCGAGGGCTAACATCGCGGGCCGCGCGTAGTACGCGTTCACGAGGTTGTTCTCGGTTTCCGCCGAGTACGCCTCGGCGAAGCTGTCGTAGTCATTCACCCGGGCCGGATCGGCAGACTGGGCGGGACTCTCGGGCACATCGGTTATGCGTTCCATCGTCGCAGCCTAGTAGTCACATGATGCGCCGGACAGGCTCTAGCCCTCCCGCGCCCACGGCCGCAGTTTCTCCGGGTTGCGGACCGCCCAGATCCGGGTGACGCGCCCGTCGGAGACGTCGAAAGAGGCTACGGTCACGACGACGCCGGCGCGCTGGGCCACCAGGCCCGGCACACCGTTGACCGACCGCTCCAGGAGTTCGAGCCCAGGAGCCTTGTCGGCAATGGCCACCATGTACTGGGCGATGCGCGCGCCGCCCTCGACCGGGCGCAGGACCGTGCCGACCATGCCGCCGCCGTCGGCGGTCATCACGGCGGCCGGGTTGAGGAGATCGACGAGGGCTGCGATGTCCTTGGTCTCCCATGCCTCTTTGACGTGCCTCACCACGTCGGCCTGGCCGGTCGCCGTCACCGGAGTGCGCGCGACGCTCACCCGCCGCCGGGCGGAGGCCGCCAGCTGCTTGCAGGCCGCAGGGGTCCGGCCGAGAACGTCGGCGATCTCGGCGAACGGGTACCGGAAAACGTCGTGCAGGACGAACGCCACCCGCTCGGCGGGCGTCATCGACTCCAGGACGACGAGGAAGGCCATGGCCACCGACTCGTCCAGGACGATCTGGTCGACAGGGTCCGCAGGGCCGGTGGGGCCGGCGCCGCCCGCGCGGTCCCTCTCGGTGCGGTCGGGCAGCGGCTCGGGCAGCCACGCGCCGACATAGCGTTCACGACGGGCCCGCGCCGAGCCGAGCAGGTCCAGGCAGATGCGGCTGGTCACCGTCGTCAGCCAGGCGCCGGGGGACAGGATCTCCTCCTGCCGACTTCGTGGCAGCGCGTACCAGCGTGCGTAGGCATCCTGTACCGCGTCCTCGGCCTCGGTCACCGAACCGAGCAACCGGTAAGCGACATTGATCAGTTGGTGTCGCTCGCCGGCTATCCCATCGGTGCTCCCGACAGTCCCCATCTTCCGGCCGCCCCCTCGCCTTACCTTTCGCAGGCCCGCGTCGTCGGGCTGGTGAGACCTTATCGATCTACTGCCCGAGGGCGGAAAAGAGGACTGTGACATGGCCACTCAGGTGACGGCGACAGCGAACGCACAGCGCAGCGCCTCGTTCCTGCAGATCGCGATCGCCCTGCAGACCCTGACCATCTTCCTTCAGGCGGTCTCCGCCGGACTGCTGCTGACCTCGTCCTACGGAGAGACGCTGCACAGTGTCGGAGCCCGTGTGATGTACGGGGCGTCGATGCTGTATGTGCTCGCCGCGGTGCTGGCGTGGAAGCCGGGCGGCGGCTCGCCCCGGCCTGTCTGGCACGCCTCCGGTTTCCTCGTACTTGCCTCGGTCCAGGTCCTGCTCGGCATCGCGCACGTCCCGTCGGTCCATCTCCCCCTGGGAGTCCTGATGTTCGGTCTGAGTGTGCTGGCGCTGGCCCGGCGCTAAGGTCCGATACGGGCCCGCCGGGATCAACCAGGCTGCTTTCTGCGAATTATCCGATCGTTGGTCCGGGTGTGTCGCTGACTGATGACAGCGGGCACGGATCGAGCAGTTGCCTCAACGGGCCCAGGGCGGAAGTCGGTGGTGCCGAGCATCAACGGGCTGTAGTACCCCAGGCAGCGAGTGTCCGCTCTCGCTGGCCTGTATTGAACGAGGATCTCGATCAGCCGTTGGTCAACTGCAGCAGTCAGTCGGTCTCCCCGGACGGCGCGACCGGCCAGTGGGCGGTGATCAGGGCGGGTATCTCGGCCATCCTCCTCATGATCCCACCCAGTGACCTAAGCCGATGCTCCTTCCGCGGCAGACCGTTCAATGTGCGCTGCGTGACCAAAGCGCCTGTGGACTGGCCAGCCACGGCGCGACGTTCTGGCCAACGACCAAGCAACACGAGTCCACGACCAGCCGCGCTTCGGGAAGCACTGGCCAACTGCGGCACAACGTCACCACGGCCCCGGGGAAGAGCCGCTGTTGCCTGGTGGGCGCAACTGCCGGACTGCGCGCATCACCGCCCAGCGGCTGCCGTTCCCGGTGCCGGACGAGCGCCCACCACTTCGTCGACAGTTACGCCGACATGCACGACCTCGCTGAGGACCTGCCCGTGCCCGACGGCGTACCCGAGGCCGCGGCGACGGTCCTGCACACGGCCCGCGAGCTGCTGCGCCACTCGTACGTCTGCTACGAGTTCTCCGCCGTGGCGGTCATGCACTTCCTGATCGCGGTGGAGATCGTGCTGCGCGACCGCATCCCGGACGCCGGCAAGAAGCCGCTGCGGAAGCTCATCGAGCAGGGCGCCGGGGCGGGGGTCCTGACGGCCCGGCAGGCGGAGTACCTCGACTACGGCCGCAAGATCCGCAACGGCATGGCACACGGCCAGACCACCCACACGGCGATGCCTCCGGCCGTGGCGGTCCTGATGGTGACCACCTCGTTCGCGATCGTCACCGAGCCGTGCGCCCCTGCCCTGTGACAGCGAACCTTGACTCATTGCCGCCGAAGGCTGGTCAGCGTGGCGCGGTGATGTCGGCCTTGAAGGGGCTGCCGTGGCCGGGCACGATCAGGTCCGCGGCGGCCAGCACGCGGAGCCGGGAGGCGCGGAGTACCTCGCGGTCCGGGGCTACCGGGTCGTCCGCGGGGCCGTCCGAGTGCCACCACAGGTCGCCGGCGAACGCCACCACGCCCGTGTCCGTGCCGGCCAGCAGGGTGATGTCCTCGAGGCTGTGTCCCGGCGTGCGGATCAGCCGCAGCGACGGGGTCAGTTCGTAGCCCTCCGCGTCCCGGTTCCTCCACTGGTCGCCCAGGTACTCCACCTTGTGGTCGTGGACCGTGGCCCGTCCGAACAGGCCCACGTTCATGGTGTTGTCCGGGTGGTGGTGACTGAGCACCACATCGGTGATGTCGTCGGGGCCGAGCCCCAACTCCGCGAGCGGGCCGAGGATGTGGTCGCGGCTCGCCACCATGCCCGGGTCGAAGACCACATGCCGGCCGCCGTCGGCGACGTAGGAGACGGTGGCGGCGACTCCAGGTCCGGTGGAGCCGACGTAGCCGGTGGTGAGGATCGTGTACACGGCGCTGCGGCCGAGCGGTGCGTCTGTCATGTCCCCCATCCTTCCGGGCGGGTCGGCCACTGACGAGTGGCACTGCTGCCTCTCATCGCAGGATTCGTGCCATTCGTGCCACACTGCTCCTGTGCCGCCCTTCGTGACCGTTGCCGCGTACGTTCCCCCTGGTGTCGGCATGCTCGCCGTCGGCATCGTTGCCGAGGTGTTCGGCCCTCACGGGGAGGGGCTGCCCGGCTTCGACTTCGTGCTGTGCGCGGACCGGCCCGGGCCGGTCCCTACCGACCTCGGCGTGCCGCTCACGGTCGCGCATGGCCTGGACCGGCTGGCTGCCGCTGATCTGGCGATCGCATTGCCATGGGCCGGTTTCCGTACGCCACCCGGTCCCGCTGTGCTTGACGCGCTGTCGGCCGCACACGAGAGCGGCTCGCTGGTCGCGGCCCACTGCGTCGGCACCTTCGCGCTCGCCGCTGCTGGCCTGCTCGACGGCCGACGGGCCACCACGCACTGGCGATTCGCCGAACTGCTGGCCCGCCGCCACCCGGACGTCGTTGTGGACCCCGACGCCCTGTACATCGACGAAGGGCGGATCACCACGGGTGCGGGAGCCGCCGCGGGCTTCGATCTGTGCCTGCATCTGCTGAGGCGGGAGTACGGGGCCGCGATGGCCAACGCCGTCGCCCGCGACATGGTGCTGCCCTCCCACAGGGACGGCGGTCAGGCCCAGTACCTGACCTCCCCCGTCCCTGACGACTGCCAGGACGAGCGTCTCGCCGAGGTGCTCGCCTGGGCCCGTGAGCACCTCCACGAACCGCTTCCCGTCGCGGAACTGGCCCGACGCGCCGTGATGAGCAAACGGTCCTTCGCCCGCCGCTTCGCCGCCGCGACCGGCACCACCCCGCACGCCTGGCTCCGGAGCCTGCGACTGAGCAGCGCCGAGGAACTCCTGGAAACCACGGACCTGACGATCGAGGAGATCGCCCACCGGGTCGGATACGGAAGCGCGGCCGTCCTGCGCGAACAGTTCGTGCGCCGCCGTGGTGTGCCGCCCCGTTCCTACCGCCGCTCCTTCACCAACGCGCCATAGCGAGCCGGGCGAGCCGACGCCGTTCGGAGCAGGCCGCTCTCCCCACCTACAGGCACCCGGCCACGAGGTGAGCCGCGGATCCCTGTCCGGTCAATCTTCGGCGGCACGAACTGACCGGTCCAGGATTCGCTCAGCGGACTGTGGTCTACGGTGTCGAAACCGAACCGGTACAGCCGCGTCACGAGTTCAACGGCTTCTGGGTAAGCACTTGAGGCCGGTAACGCCAGTCGGCCGGGGCGCCAGAGGGACGGCCGGCGGTCGTAATCCGGCACCGTTCGAACCACCACCCGCCCGGACGCGGGACGTCCGGCGCAGCCACCGCTTGGTCTCCTGTGACCTCCGGGCTTACGGGAATCAAAGTTGAGAAAGAGTGTGCAAATCGGAGTAAAATGGGCAACGCTCAGGCGATCTGCCGATCACGCTCAGTATGTCAACGCGTATGTGGCGCAATTGAACGACTCCCTAAGGCAGAAGCGATGAACCCGTCCGTCGACCCACACGGCGGCGCACCTCGCGGCCGCCCACCCGTTCCTCCTCCGCCCACCTGGCCTGCCCGGCCCGCGCGCGATACGGCGCGTACGCCGATTTCTCCCCCTCCCATGCCGCAGCCGCCGTCCGCGGCGGGGGCACCCCCTCACTTCTCCTACGACGTCACCCGATACCTGTGCGCCGCGATGCACACCGACATCGGGCTCGCTCGCAAGGCGGTCGCCCGGATCGTGCACGAGCCGCGGCGTGCCGCCGCTTCCTCGCCCGGCGTGGACCTTGGCTGCGTGTTGCGACACGCCCTGGCCGCCCACACTCGCCAGCAGCGGCGGGATGTCGTACTCCTCCTCCTGCTGGTCGTCATGGTGGTCACTCTGCCGTTCACTTACGGGGCATCTCTTCTCCTGGGTCTGCTCGTGGCCTGGGTGGTCGTGGCCGCCGAGTTGCTTTCGGTGCACTACGGCGTCGTCTCCCGGAAGTTGAAGCGGGAAAACTTCGATCCGAAGTACGCCCCCCGACCACCAGGGGTCAGGGATGCCGCACGCCTTGAGGCCATCGAACTCCGTGACCGCGGCAACGTCATAGTCTCCTCGCGCTTCGAGCCTTTCGTCGGGCACGGGGAGACCTTCAGAAGCTGGTCGTTCGCCCTGAACACCGGACGTCCCGAGGCAGGCAAGCAGGTCATCCCTTTCACCATCCACGAGCTCAACGCCCATATCTCCGCCCGGGTCGGGGCCCTCAAGCTGCCGGGCATGGACATCTCCGATGTGCTCCTGGTCAACGGGGCCGACCTGCTGATCGGAATCGACGACCGCACCCGCGGCGAGGTGCTGCGCAACTTGGCCGGACCGCCCGGGGCGCAGGTTTCGGACGCACTCCTGCGCGAGCTGCGTGAGGACGGCAAGGGCCAGGCGCGACCCTATCTGGCGATCCGGGTCACCGGCTGGAGCGGCGAACTAGTCAGTACCCTGTTCTTGAGATGCGCGTTGCTGTCCGGCCGCGACACCGCGTTCATCGAGGGCAGCAACTGTCTGCTCGCGCCAGTGCGGGAGAAGTACCGGACCGTGGACAGGCTGTTGGATTCACCCACCTTCGGGCAGTGGTGCCAGCTAGTTGCCGAGGCCGGGGTACGCACCCCGATCCTACTGGTCCGTGCGCCCTTCGCGATCCTCGGAGACCTCTGTGCGCCGTTCGCCAGGCGCCGCGAACAACGCCGACAGGAGCGTTGGATCCGCCTGCGGTCCTTCGACTACGGCGCGGAGTTCAGTCTCCGGGAGGATGCGAGCGACTGGCTCTTCTGCCGGTACTTCCAGGCGCTGGACCGGGAGTTGTACGCCAAGACGATCGAACACCGTGTGCTGGACGCCCTCGTGCAGTTCCTGGAGGACCACAACATCGACTCCAGCGACCTGATCCAGCGGCAGACTTCCATCTACAACTCCGGTCTGTTCGCGGGGCGCGACATCTCTATCAAGGACTCCAGCGTGCGTGCCGGAGGCAGCGGCCACCAGTGGAACAACCCGCAGCCGGTAAAACAGAGGTGACATGATGTCGGCTCACGGGGCGCGTAGGGAGGCGGGGCACGTCAGCGGCATCCAGGCCGGCCGGGATGTGCGAATCGAGCAGAGCATGGTCGCCTTGGGCCGTGCCACGGTGACGGGCACTCAGACGCCGGCCGAACACGCCGAGGCCGTCACGGAACTGTGCGCCGCGGTCGGCCTGTTGCTGGACGAACTCCGCCGCAACGAGGAGTACTACGAGGACGGGGCGGAGCTGGTCGCGGCCGCCGAACAGGTGCAGACGGAACTGGCCCGCGACGAGCCGCGCCGTAACATCCTCCTACGCTGGCTTGGCTTCATCGCCCCTGGCGTCCACGCGACCGCCGCGGTCGCAGCAGACCTGACGATGATTCAGGAAGGCGTGAATGCCCTGTTCTAGGTCATCGCCCGGCCGCCGCAGCGGGAAGCCGACCAAGCGGCCGGCCGTCTGCGGGCCGGGAGCACCGGTGGCCGGCCACCCGGCTTCGACAAGGAGCGGTACGCTGCAGCGGCTCGCGCAGTACGCCCGGCCTCAGCGGGGGCAGCGTCCCCCCGTGGCCGGCTCGGGGCAACTCTCCGCCCTGGCGGCCTCCACCGCCACCGACCTGCACCTCGTCCACGGAGTCCAGCACTAGGGGCTGTCCTGGCGATCATGAGCGGAGCACCTGGTCCACCACGACGCGCGAGCACATCACATCGTGAAGCTGCGCATTCTCATCCTGCAGCTCCTCCACGCGTTCCTCCAGCGAATCCGCGGCCGCCGATTCCGGTTCGCCGGCATGGGCAGTCACCGTTGCCCCTGTGCTCTGAAGCTTCGGTACTTGACTGATCCTTGCCTTAAACCTCTGCCTGGAACTCGCCGTAACGAGCCCTGGCCAGGCCCACCAGAGACGCAGATCACCAAGCAAAAGGCCCCTTCGTGCCGCCCCCTCTGCGTACCGAGACGAGACAATGTCTCCCCTTGCTGACCCGTCATGCGCCGGAAATACGCAGTGAGGGCTGCACCAAGTGTCCACCAGCCCTTGACCTTCGTCCCGAAAGGCAAGTGATGACAGGGTCCATCGCCCCGGTCGTGTGGACGTTCGCCCTGGACGAGGACGAGGACTGGGTCGCGTCCAGGGAGCCCGCCGGAGACGAGAATCTCCGGCGGGCGGTGGAGACCCTGCTTCTGGGGATCGCCTCCGCCAAGGCCGCCGAGACGTACCTGGCGGCGTGGCACGCCGACTCGCAGCAGTGGGGGTCGGGGTTTTCCCTGGCGACCTCCTCCGCCACGGCCGAGCGCGTCAGCACCAAGACCGTCCGGCTGATCGACCTGTACGGGCAGTTCCAGGACTGCGACATCGCGGCGGACGAGTTCGGCGCGATGCTCCAGGGGTACGTGGCGGCCGGGCGGGCGGCCGAGAATTAGGGCCTGTCCGACGGGTCGGGTGACGGGTTTGGCCGGTGACCCGCGGTCGGCCGCTTCACCGTAGGGGCGTGTCCGTCGCCGCCGCGGGGAATTCCTCGATGCCGAGTACCCGCAGCAGCTCCAGCCGCTCGCGGGCCTCGGCGTCCGCCGGGGTGAGCACCAGCAGTTGCTGACCCTGGTCGGGAGTGACCAGGGTCTCGCAGTCCATCACCAGGTGGCCCACCCGCGGGTGCTGGAAGGTCTTGCGGTCGGCGCGCCGGACCGCCACCTCGTGCTCGGCCCAGAGTCGGCGGAAGTCGGCGCTCGCGGTCTGCAACCGGTCGACGAGTCCGGCGACCGTGGGGTCGCCGGACCGGCGGCCGGCGACCGCGCGCAGGTCGGCCACGAGCTGGCGGGCGTGGTACTCCCGCTCTTCGGGCGGGTGGACGGCGCGGGCGGCGGGGTCGGTGAAATAGCGGTATACGACGTAGCGCCGGTCGCCGAGGAAGCCGGTGAGGTCGCCCGTCAGCAGGACGGCTGCCCGGTTCTGGGCGAGGACCTCGCCCAGGTCGGACAGCACCAGGGCCGGGGTGTCGCCGAGCAGATCGAGCATGCGCATCATGCCGGCGCGAGCCAGGCGGGCCACCCCGTCGGCGGGCGGGGGCCGGTGGCCGGCCAGGTGGAACAGGTGGTCGCGCTCGTCGTCGGAGAGGCGCAACGCCCGGGCCAGCGCGCCGAGCAGCTGGGTCGAGGGCTGACTGCTGCGTCCCTGCTCGAGGCGTACGACGTAGTCCACCGACATGCCGGCGAGCGTGGCCACCTCTTCCCGGCGCAGGCCGGCGGTGCGGCGGCGGGGGCCGTCGGCGATACCGACCTCGCCCGGGCTGATCGCCTCGCGGCGGTGGCGCAGGAAGTCGGCGAGTTGGTCACGTTGCATGGCCCCATGGTCGCTCGCGGGGGCAAGCGGAGCCAGGGAGCGGCTCTCCCATGATGAACGCTCCGCTCCCGCACGTCGCGGCGCGGGCGCAGGGTGGGTGCCAGACCGACGACGAAGGAGAACGCGATGCAGACACGAACCCTGGGCAGCACCGGCCCGGCCGTTTCCGCGCTGGGCCTGGGTGCGATGGGCATGTCGGGCGCTTACGGCGCGACCGACCGCGCGGAGAGTATCGCCACCGTGCACGCCGCGCTGGAGGCCGGTGTCACGCTGATCGACACCGGCGACTTCTACGGCATGGGCCACAACGAGCTGCTGCTCGCCGAGGTGCTGCGCGGCCGGGACCGGGACAGCTACCAACTGAGTGTCAAGTTCGGTCAGCTGCGGGGACCGGGTCATGAGTTCGGCGGGCAGGACGGCCGCCCCGAGGCGGTGAAGAACTTGCTGGCCTACTCGCTGACCCGGCTGGACACCGACCACATCGACATCTACCGTCCCGCCCGGCTGGACCCGGCGGTGCCGATCGAGGAGACGGTGGGCGCGATCAAGGAGATGATCGACGCCGGGTACGTGCGGCACATCGGCCTCTCGGAGGTCGACGCCGCGACGATCCGCCGGGCGCACGCCGTACACCCGGTCGCCGACCTGCAGATCGAGTACTCGCTTCTGTCCCGCGCGGTGGAGGCTGAGATCCTGCCCACGCTGCGGGAGCTCGGCATCGGCCTGACCGCGTACGGCGTCCTCGGTCGCGGCCTCATCTCCGGCCACTGGTCCGCCGGTCACAGCGCCGGCCCCGGCGACTTCCGCGCCTTCAGCCCGCGGTTCTCGAGCGAGAACGTGGAACACAACCTCGCCCTCGTGGAGGCGCTGCGCCGGGTCGCCGAGGCGAAGGGGTGCACCGTCGCCCAGTTGGCCTTCGCCTGGGTTGCCGCACAGGGCGAGGACATTGTCGCGCTGGTCGGCGCTCGCACCCGCGAGCGGCTGGCCGAGGCGCTGCCCGCGATGGAGCTGAACCTCACCGCGGACGACCTCGCCGAGATCGAGAAGGCGGTCCCGCCGGGTGCGGCGCGCGGCGACCGATACCCGTCCGCGTTCATGTCCGGCCTCGGCGTGGGTAACTGAGTCCGGCTCTCCGGCGGGGCTTGCTCCGGCGCGCGTTCCGCCGGGAAGTCGGCACCCTGGGCCATGAGGTTCTGTCCCGCAAAGCGTGAGCCTGGGCGGAGCAGGGCCACGGCAAGGATCGCGGGCTGCGCTCTGTCAGTCCCTCGGCCGGGCGCCCGGTGTGTGGCCGAAGGTGCGGCGGAAGGCATCGATGAACGCGCTGGCGGACGACCAGCCGCACAGGTGCGCAACTGCGGTCACGGGCGTGCTGTCGGCCAGTAGGACCAGTGCGTGGTGGAGCCGTAGTTGGGTGCGCCATTGCGGGAAGGTCATGCCGAGTTCGCTGCGGAACAACCGGGACAGGGTACGGTCGCTCGCCCCGATCTCGCGGCCCAGTTCGGTGAGGGTGCGGCTGTCGGCCGGATCGGCGCGCAGGATGTCGCACAGGGTCTGCAGCAGGGGAGCGGTCGGTGTGGGCAGGTGCAGTGGCTGCTGGGGCGAGGCCCGCAACTGGTCGAGCAACACCGCGCGCAGGCGGGCCCGTTCGGGGCTGTGGTCGTCCTGGGTGCGTGTGTAGGCGACGATCAGTTCGCGCAACAGTGGGCTCACCGCGAGTACAGCCGGTGTCTCCAGGGCGAGCGGGTTCTCGTCCGCAGGCAGCCCCACCAGGTGCAGTTCGAGCTCGCCGTGGGCCTGGTGGGCGTGCACTGTCCCGGCCGGTACCCAGATTGCACGGGTGCCCGGGGCGACCCAGGAGCCGGCGCTGGTGGTGACGGCCAGCACACCGCGGCCGGCGTAGACGATCTGGTGGTCGTCGTGGCGGTGGGGGTCTATCGCGGCGCCGGGCGCCAGCCGCTGGGTGCGGGTCGGCGCGACCGGTTCATGGCGGATTTTCGTCATCGTCTGGCAGTTTATCGGAAGCGCGACACGGTGTCCGGCGCCGACCATGACGGGGTGCGAAGGAAAACATCAATCACCCTGCTGTCCGTCGGGCACGCCTGCGTCGACATCTACCAGGGCGCCGTGGCGTCCCTGGTGCCGTTCTTCGTCGCCGAACGCGCCTACAGCTATGCCGCTGTCTCGGGCATCGTGCTCGCCGCCTCCCTCCTGTCGTCGGTGGTGCAACCGGTGTTCGGTGTCCTCACCGACCGCTGGACGATGCCCTGGCTGCTGCCGGTCAGCACACTGCTCGGCGGCCTGGGTATCGCGCTGAGCGGGGTGGGTGGCCCCTACGCGCTGACCCTCGTGTTCGTGGCGGTGTCCGGAGTCGGAGTGGCTGCCTATCACCCCGAGTCCGCGCGGGTCGCCCGGATCGCCGGCCGGGGCAGCCACGGTGGGATGGGCTGGTTCTCTGTGGGCGGCAACCTCGGCTTTGCGGCGGCCCCGCTCATGGTCGCCGCTGTTGTTGCTACCGGGGGTCTGCGCCTGACGCCGCTGCTGGTGCTGCCGGCGCTCGTTGGTGCCGTGCTGTGTCTGCCCGTGCTGCGTGCGCTGGAGCAGCAGCAGTCCGCCGGGGCCGGTGCGGCTGTGTGGGCCGGGGTCGACGACAGAGCTTCGTTCGTGAAGCTGTCGCTGGCCGTGGTGTGCCGGTCGATCGTCTTCGTCGGCCTGAGCACCTTCATCTCGCTGTACGCCAAGGAGCGCATGGGCGGCAGCACGGCGGCGGGCACCGCGGCGCTGTTCGTGCTCTACCTGGGCGGCGCGGTGGGCTCTGTGCTGGGCGGCGCGCTGGCCGACCGCTGGGACCGGATCACCGTTGCCCGCTGGTCGTACCTGCTCACAGCCGGATCGGTCGCGGGGGTGGTGTTCGTACCCGGGCCGGCCCTGTACCTGTGCGTGGCACTGACCTCGGCCGGCCTGTACGTCCCGTTCTCGCTGCAGGTCACGCTCGGACAGGACTACCTGCCCTCGCGCGTCGGCACCGCCAGCGGGATCACACTCGGTCTGACCGTCAGCATCGGCGGTCTGGCGAGCCCTCTCATCGGCAGCCTCGCCGACGCGACATCCCTCCAGGCCGCCCTGTCGCCACTCATCCTCATGCCCGCACTGAGCTGGCTGTTGTTCCGCACTCTTCCCGAACCCGTCGTGCCGCAGCCCGAACCCATCGTGCCGCAGCCCGGGGCTACGGCACATCCGAAGGGAGACGACACCGATGCCACCCTCTCTCACGCCCGGCCCGATCACGACTGACCAGCCCGCCCCGCCAGCAGTCCGCGGCACCGCCGAGATGAACGGCCCGCCAGGCTTGGGGGCCCAGGAACTTTGCCCGCTACAGGAGTGGGGCTGACCGCCGCTCTGCGCCAGCCGTCCTGGCACTGGCTGTCCAGCCACTCGACATCCGACGGCGAGCTCGAGTACTGCCAATGCAGTTGCAACGCCATCAATGCAGTTGCAACGCCATCGTGGTGCTCTCCCAGGGAGTTTTTCTTGATCCACTCGTAGCCGGCGAGCGTGTGGATTGCGGCTGGGGCGATGTCTGGGGTGGCGTCGCTGCAAGGCGGCGCAGGCGTTGCAGTACCCGGGCTGTCGCATCCACGACCCGAGTGCGGTACGAAGTCCGGTGTGAACGATCCAACTCAGCCGACGACAGTTCGGGTTTTCATCGCCCTTGCCCCGCCAGACCACGCGAAGGAAGAGCTGGCCCGAACGCTGCGCCCCGCCTATGCCACGCACCCGCACATGCGGTGGAACCGCATAGAAGACTGGCACATCACCCTGGCGTTCCTCGGGGAACTGTCCGCCGAGGCAGTTCCGCTCCTGCGACCGCCTCTCGCCGACCTCGCGGCGGACCACAAGCCACTGTGTCTGGCCCTACGCGGTAGCGGAAACTTCGACGACCGGGTGCTGTGGAGCGGAATCGACGGAGATCTGGATGAGCTGCACATGCTCGCTGCCGATGTGCGTACCGCCGTCAAGAACTGCGGTGTCGCCTTCGAAGACCGGCCCCTGCGCCCCCATCTGACGTTGGCCCGAGCCCGCCGAGGAGATCGATCCTCGGCAGGTGAAATCGCCGAAACTTTCGCCGGATTCACCGGCCGCCGATGGCCTGCCGAACGCCTGCACCTGGTCGGCAGCAACGTCGGCCGTAGCCGCGGACCGATCCACTACCGCGACATCGAGGCCTGGTCCTTCGGCTGCCAGAGGTGAGCGACTTCGGCCGGATCTACGGCGAAGAGGCGGCCACGTATGCGGAGATGCTCCCCGACAGCCTCGCGGCCCGCCCGCTGGACAGGGCTACACCCTGGAGGACCTGGCGGCACAGGCGGCGGCGCTGGACGCCGAGGTCCTCGCACAGCCGAACGTGAACGTCGTCGACCTGGACTTCCGTCCGGGCCGGCTCGACTCCCGACAACCGAGCCCGGCCCCGCCCGACCTGAGCCGTGCGGAGCGCGAGCCGCCGGTCGATTCGGGCCCGTCAGACCGCCGGGCGTTCCGCGGTGACCGTGAAGTAGTCGAGGGTGCCTTCGCGGAAGGCCCGAAGGAAGTTGCGAGGCCAGGTGCCAGGCTCCCACATTCCCGCCAGCCAGCGGTCCCAGCCGGGCCACACCGACGCCCCGATCGAGGTTACAGAGACCCCCGTCAGGCCGACCCGCTCGAGGCTGCTGGTCAGCAAGGGGACGGTATGCGCGACGTCCAGGCCGGTGGCGAAGGTGTCGAGCAGTTCAGCCAGCCGCCCGGTCCGGGCCGGATCGGCGTCGGGGACGAAGAAACTGGTGACGACGGCGCGACCGCCAGGCCGCAGCACGCGTGCGGTCTCCTGAGCGAATGCCCCGAGGTCGCGGAAGTGCTGGGCGGCCTCGACGCTGTACACGCAGTCGAACGTGCCGTCGCCGAAGGGCATGTTCTCGGCTGCGCCGTGGGCGAAGAGCAACCGTTCGGGGCGGCGAGCCAGCAGTGCGGAGTTGGCCTGTTCAGCCCGCCTGAGCTGCTGTGGATGGATATCCATGCCGGTGACGTGCGCGAAGCCGTACTCCTCGAGCGCCACCGCGGCGCCAACCCCCAGCCCGGAGCCGACCTCCAGTGCCCGTAGTCCCTCGGTGGGCGCCATAGCACTGAGAACGTGACGGTACAGGGCCTGCTGGCTGCAGATCCGGTCATGTTCGCTCAGCGGCTGGTCGAGGTCGATGTCCTGCCAATAGCCGAAATTGATGAACCCCCCGCCGAACAAGGGCATCGAACTGAGATCGGCCGTCCCGTACGCTTCCTGGACCGCAGGCGGGATCGGGTGCTGGGCCGCCCCGGAACACTGCGTCATCTGTGCCACCTCCGTGATGAAGAGCGCGCCGCCGCGCGGCGCCCGCATGAACCCGACAACGCTCAACTCGCCAGCCAGATACGGCCATCTATGCGCGCGTCTCGTCTCCGTAAACCCGCCCTGGAGCGAGGGACGGGGCGGGGCCTGGCCGGCGCCACGCGTGGCGGGGGCTGATCCCCGGACGCGATGAAGGCGTCGACTCCTTCGCGCTCAGCGGGCCCTCGGAGCTCGGGTTCTTGAGGCTGATCTCGATCAGCCATCCGTCGCCATAACGGGTCTGCTCCGCCTCACCGACCGGCTCCGGGTGCTGCCGGTCGGCGGGCTGGCCGAGCAGGTCAGGGCGGGCAGAGGTAGCCCTGGGCGGGCGGCTGCCAGGTACTGGGGTCCTGGTCGGCCTTGCTGCTGTTGGAAGCGTCCGGGTTCCCGGATTCTTGGACGTCTACGCACGGGAACCCGCCTGCGGATCCGGGAAGACCACGCGTCGCGTGCGGGTTGAACGTTGCTCCAGGACACAAACGGAGCTTCCCTGTGCCCATGCGGCCGGGCCCCGTATCTGCGCACGCAGCCGCTCCAGCCGCTCGGGCTGAAGAACTTCAGGGACAGAATTTCCCCTCAGGGACAGTCAGATAGGCATCCGTCTCCACAAGATCGGTATCCGGCCCCAAAAGGATCGCTCCACCGCGCTGTTCACTCTCGCGACCGAACTCCCCGCCGCGATCCTCGCCCGGTTGCTCGGCGTCCACATCAAAGTCGCCGTCCAGTGGCAGCAGGCATCCGCTGGGGACCGGGCCGCCTACGCTGTCGACGTCAGCAGCCGTATCAAGGAGAATCCAGCCCTGTGACACAGCCGACCAGTCCTGAACCTCGCCCTGACCAGGCGATCTATCTCATCACCGGCATCCCGGCCGCAGGCAAGTCGACGGTTGCGCAGATGCTGGCCGAACGACTCCCGCAGTCCGTGCACGTGCGGGGCGACCAGTTCCGGCGCATGGTCATCAACGGCCGTGCCGAGATGACGGCAGATCCATCTGACGAAGCACTGCGGCAACTCCGACTGCGTCACAGCCTGACGGCGAAGGTCATCGACCAGTACTTCGAGGCCGGCTTCACCGTGGTCGCTCAAGACGTCATCCTGGGTGACCACCTCACCCAGATGATCGCGCAGATCCGCAACCGCCCCCTGCACGTCATCGTTCTCGTGCCGCAGCCCAAGGCCATAGCGGCACGAGACGCCGCGAGACCCAAGACCGCCTACAACGCATGGGAGATCGATCCACTGGACCGGATTCTCCAACGAGAGACGCCCCGGGTCGGATTGTGGATCGACACCTCCGAGCAGTCACCCGCGGAGACTGCGGACGAGATCCTCACCCGAGCCACAGCGGAGACGCAGACCCAGGAATTCAACGCGCGAACCGCCAGGCATTCGGACAGTTCCCATACCCGACTCCACCGTTAGCGCGAAGCCACGCCGGCATCCACGAGCTCCTCGGCATCGAGACCGCCCGAGCCACCGCCGATACTCTCGCCGCCCTTCACGCCGATCTCGCCGCAGGCGCCGACGTGTCAGGGCCGGCCGCGCGGCGGGCAATTCACGCTGTCCTCATGTGCGGCTACAACCGTGACAAGGCCCTCTGCCACCGCGTCGGCACCGGGGACCCGCCTTGGACCGCTGTGTTCCCGCCTGCGCGAACATCGCACGCACCACCAACACGCAACTCGCCGACCAGCCTCGTACGGTGCTCTCGTCCCGCAAGCGCGCGGGTTCACAAAACCCTGAGCGCGATCCGAACCCGTACGCGGCGCCGCCGTTGAGACGCCTGGCATACGGGTTCGATGGCTTCGAGAGCTACTTGTTCTCTCCGGGTTTGCCGACGTGTTCGCCGTCGCCGGGGGTGTCGTCGCCGGGCTTGGCCTGGTCCTGACCGGGGCTGGCGGCAGGCAGGAAGCCGGAGGTGCTCGTCGTCGACGACGACCCGGGCGTACGCGAGGCACTGGACCTGGGGCTCGGGCTGGAGGGCTTCACGGTCCGCCTCGCCGAGGATGGCGAGAACGCGCTGGAGCAGGTCGCCGACCGGCTGCCGTCGGTGATCGTCCTGGACGTGACGATGCCGGGCCTGTCCGGCGTTGAGGTCGTACAGTCCTTGCGAGCCCAGGGCCGGACGCTGCCGGTGTGCATGCTCTCTGCCCGCGACGAGGTCGACGACCGGGTCGCCGGACTCGCGGCCCGCGCGGACGACTACGTCGTCAAGCCGTTCTCCATCGCCGAGCTGGCCGCCCGCCTGCACGCGATAGTCCGCCTGCACGCGATAGTCCGCCTGCACGAGTCGACCGCCGTACGGCCCCTGGTCATCGGCGACGTCACCATCGAGCCGGCCCGGCGGGTGGCCGCCCGCGCGGGGCGGGACCTGCACCTGACCACCCGCGAGTTCGACCTGCTGCTCGCCCTCGCGCACCGGCCCGGCCAGGTCCTCTCCCGTGCCCAGCTTCTGGAACAGGTATGGGGCTACACCTGGGACGTCGACACCAACGTGGTGGACGTCTTCATCGGCTACCTCCGCAAGAAGCTCGAGGCCGACGGCCGCCCCCGGATCCTGCAGACCGTCCGCGGGATCGGCCTCGTCCTGCGCACCGGCCCGTGAAGCGGCGCCTGCGCACCCAGATCACCGCCGCCGTCGCGGTACTGGTGACGGTCGTGGTCGCGCTCGCCGGACTGGTCATCGTCGCCCGCATCGACCACCGTGACCGTACCGACGTCGACCGCCAGCTCACCGCACGCGCCGAAAAGGTCCGCCAGGACGCCGACAAGCTCCTGGGGCAGGGGGACCACGAGGGTGCTGACGAGGGCCGGGACGACTACGGCGGCCTGCTGGCCGGCAGCCAGAGCCTGGTCCGCCTCATCTCCGACGGGCAGGTCATCGCCCAGCGCGGCGAGACTCCGCCCACCCCGCCCCCGCTGCCCAGCCGTGACGGCTACAGCACCATCGAGGCCGACGGACAGACCTGGCGCACCCTGACCCAGCCCCTCAACGCCACAGGGGACCGCCTCGAAGTCCTCCAGGACATCGACCACATCGAACGCCGTGTCGCCGACAACACCGCCATCGTCGTCGCCGTCACCCTCGCCGCCGCTCTGGCCACGGCCGTCGGCGTGTGGCTGATCACCAGGATCATCCTCCAGCCTCTCCAACGCCTGCGGACCGGCGCGCTCGCCATCAGTGCCGACACCACAGGCCCCCAACTCCCCACCGTGACAGGCCCCCAGGAAGTCGCTGACCTCTCCCGCGCCCTGAACGGCATGCTCGCCAACTGCGCACCAGCATGGAAGCCACCCGACGCTTCACCGCCGACGCCGGCCACGAGCTACGTACCCCCCTCACCAGCCTCGGCATGACCATCGAGACCCTCCAGCGCAACCCCACCCTCCCCGCACCACAGCGCACCCGCGCACTGGAGGCCATGGGCGCGGAGCACCACCGCATCACTGCCCTCCTCACCGGGCTGCAGACCCTCGCGCGCGGCGACGCGCACGCCCTGCCCGACCGTGTCCCCGTCGACCTCGGTGCACTCCTCCACGAGGCTGTCAGCCACGCGGCCCGCCGCCACCCCACCACCTATCGCCTCAACGGCAGCACCCCCGCGACGCTGACCGGCTGGCCCGTAGGACTGCGCCTGGCGGTTGACAACCTGCTCGACAACGCCGCCCTCCACGGCCGCCCCGACGGCACCGTCGACATCCAGCTCACCCACGAGGCCGGCACGGTCCGGATCACCGTCAGCGACGACGGGCCCGGCATCCCCCCGGACCAACGCCACGCGATGAAGGAGCGCTTCACCCGCGGCCCGCGAACCCGCGCGCCGGGCTCCGGCCTCGGCCTCGCCCTCGTCGAACAGCAGGCCCATCTCCACCATGGCACCCTCCACCTCGGCCAAAGCCCAGCCGGAGGACTCCAAGCCACCCTCAGCCTTCCCGCAGCCGACGAGCCTGGGCCCCCTGGCGAGCCTATGGCTGACGCTTCAAGCTGACAGCACTCGTCGACACGCTGGACTTGGCAGGGAAGACTCGTGGGAGGTGTACTGCGACGCGAAGTTCGGCATCTCCTGTGCCCAGGAGTACCGGCTGCTCGACGTCGCCCGCGTCCTGGGCGCCATCCAGGCCGCCGTCGCCGCCTCCGATCCGTCGGCGGACCCCGCGCTTGCCGCGCTGCGGCACGTCGTCGACGACCTTGCCGTCAAGGGCCTGGCCGGCTGAGTGCTGGAGTGTCCGGTACACGGCCGAGGGCGGACCGGCGAGCGGCCGCGAGCCCTGTGCCTTCGCCGCGCCGGGAGCCGGCGCCCGGTACCGGGTACCGGCCCGAGCCCGGCTCCAGCGGCTACCTGGCGGCGTTGAACGAGTAGGTGGCGGTGCCCTTGAAGAACTTGTAGTCGTCGAGCTTGCCGAGCTCGAACTCGTAGGTCCCCGCCGGATCGTCGTCCCAGTTGGCCGTGTGGCCAGCGCGGCACTTGATGTTCCGGCTGCCCACGACGTAGTTGAAGCCATCAGTGCGCCTCAGCAGCACGGTCATGTCCCCGTTGGGGTGGTCGCACTTCTTGACGGTGAAGTGGATGCGGCCGCGGATACCCGTTTCGAACTCGGGTGTCTTCCAGATGTGTTGGTAGTTGAAGTTGACCGTGCGGCTCGCCGCGTGGGCCTGCACCGTCTGTGTGAGGGCGAGAGCAGCGGCGCAGCACGAGGTCACGGTGGCGCGGGTCAGGTGCCGCACCACGACACGGTGTCGAAGCATATTGCCCTTTTCCTATAGATTTACGCGGTTCATGGAGCATGATTCCGGGTGCGGCAAGAGTTGGGGATCACGCGTGCAGGTGAACGGAACACGAAGGCGTTGACCGGCTGACCGCCGAGGCCGGCGCAGGCGAGGATCACACCCGGTCGGCGGTGGCGGTCGTCGGGAGGCCGCTGGGGTGTCGCTGGATGCAGCGCACTATTTGCACGGGCCAGATGACACAGGCTGCTGCGCGGGGAGGGCCTCGCCAGGAGCAGCGTCGGCGGTGCAGCGTGCGCATCTGGAGCGATGCGAGGTCCTTCAACGGGCAACTGCGAGTGCACCGCAGCCACCACAGCGGCGGCGACGGGCCAGGCCGCCGAGGTACCGGAGTCCGGCAATTCCAACGCCGTCGCGTACCCCTGTGCGGCGGTTCGCAACGGCCGGTCTCGAAAAACGTGCTCTCGGTGTAGACGGCGAGGTCTGGTCTGTCTGTGGGCGCTGCCGGGTCCCAGGGCGGATTGCCGGATCGGCGCCCTCTGCACTGCGGCCTCTCGTAGTGTGTCCACTCCCGGTGCAGCATGAGCTACGGAGGGTGGTACAGCATGGATCCGATTTCGGTGGCATTGCTCGCGGCGCTGGCAGGGGGCGCCGGCGGTGAACTCGGGCGACAGGCCTGGGTGGGGCTGACCACGCTGGTGCGCCGCCCGTTCGGGCGTCGCCAAGGCGAATCCGCCCAGGCCCCAGCGGTCAGCACCGGGGAGGCGGAGCTCGCCAGGCTTCGGGAGGAACCCGAGGATGCGGCGCGTGCGCAGGCGCTGAGCACCGCGCTGGCAGTGCGGGCAGTGGTGGATACGGAATTCTCTGCTGGTCTGCAACAGTGGCATGAGCAGGCGAAGCTGGTGCGTACCGGTGACGGTGGCGTCCGCAACACGATCAGCGGCGGTACCCAGTACGGGACAGTGTTGCAGGGCCGGGACTTCTCCGGCTTGTCCTTCACCGCCTCCGCTCCTCCTCCACCTGCCGCCGAAGGCGAGACGCGGTCGACGCAAGACTGAGTCGAACAGCCGGCGAGGACGGGAACGTGTCCAACGCGATCAGCGGCGGAGTGTTCTTCCACGAGGCGATCCAGGGCCGCGACATCACCGTGGTGCTGCCCCCGGAGGTCACGCCGCCACGCCCGTCCGCACGACCTGAAGGTCCTCGACACCGTCGTGTCCAGCGCCCTGCTGCACCAGGCCGTCCTACAGGCCCGCGGACCCGCCGACACCCGTGTTCAGGATGCCCCCGAAGCAGCCGCAGCCATCGTCAACCTGTGCGGGCCTGCCCCTGGCCTTGCGTATCGCCGCCACCCTGTTCGCCGCTCCGGCCTGTCGACAGAGAGCGACGCTGTTCTTGCCGACCTGGATGACTTCACCGTCGAGGAGAACCTCCAGGGCTGAACCGCGCCCACCTGATCGAGACTTGCAAAGGCAGCGTGAGTTGATCGAGGCGATGGCACGATAGGGCTCATGAGGGGGCCGAGGGGGCAGTGGTTTGCGCGCCGTTTCGGGCGTGTCCCTCATACGGTCGTCAACCGCATGGACGGCGGTTACGTCGAGAACCTCATCCAGGCCGGCGCGATCCACGGCGGCGTGCACTTCCATGTCCATCGCCCGGAGAGCCCCCAGATCCATGGGCTGCTGCGGCCCGTGGCGGTGCTGTTCCTGGCCCTCGCCGCTGTCGCGCTGATCGTGTCGGACCTCGGCCGACGCCGCCCCGGCCCCGCTTGGACGGTCGCTGCCTGTCTGCTGGTCGTGGCCGCGTATCTCGGCGTCGCCCACGTGCGGGCACGCCGGGGCCGGCGTGGCGTGTTCTCCGAGCGTCAACTAGACATCGCCGCAACGCAGCTGGCCGGGAGGCTGCGCACGATGTACGACCGGGAGGAACGGCTTTCCCGGGTGCACGATCCCATCCCGCTGCGGGTCCGCTGGAGCGAGGGCGATCCCGAACTCGTCGACCACTGGGAGAACATCAGCCGGGACAGTGGCCAGATACCCGACATCGAGGGGGAGTTCGCCGAGATCAACGAGGTGTACAAGCGTATTCCCTCGCGTCGGCTCGTCGTTCTCGGCCCGCCGGGCGGGGGCAAGTCCGCGCTGGCACTGCGCTTCGCTCGGCAGGCGCTCAAGGGTAGTCCCGTGCCCGTGATCTTCCCGCTCGCCTCCTGGGACCCGCGGCAGCAGGGGTTGTGGCAGTGGGCCGCGGCGCTCGTCTCCGACCGCCATCCGAGCCTTGCCGCCCGCGGCGCCCAGCGACGGGCGATCGCACAGGCGCTCCTGGAGACCGGGCGGATCCTGCCCGTGCTCGACGGCTTCGACGAGATCCCGACGGTCACACAGGCCACGGCACTGGCCGAGTTCAATGCGAGTCTCGGCCGCGACGCATGCTTCGTGCTCACCAGCCGGAGCACGGCCTTTGAGCAGGCCGTGGCACAGAGCGATGTCCTCACGGCAACGGCCGTGGTCGAGCTGGAACGGCTCACCGTGGATCAGCTCGCCGAGTATCTGCCCCGCACCAGCCGCAAGGTCAAGTCGGGGGAGGGGACCTTGACAACGTGGGACCCGGTGCTCGCGCGGCTGGGCGAGGAGGACGGGCAGGCGAGGCACGTGCGCCGAGCACTGTCGACCCCGCTCATGGTCGGCCTGGCCCGTGCGGCGTACAGCGACACACGGGCCGATCCGATGGAGCTGCTCGACCCGCGGCAGTTCCCGGACAGTTCGGCCATCGAGGCCCATCTCTTCGACCGGTTCATCCCCTCCGTTTACGGCGGCGCGCTGGCCGACCGCACCTGGGAGGCGGAGCAGGCAGGGATCTGGCTGCGTTTCCTCGCCCGCCATGTGAGGGCCGGGGGGACGCAGGAGCTGGAGTGGTGGCGGCTGGACACGACGACACCCCGGTGGGTCGGCTGGTTGGCTTTCGTGCCGTTGATCGCGGCCATCACGGGCGTCACCTACTGGTCCGGCCTAGGGGAGGCTCATGCGACCTTTTGGCCGGGAGGTCCGATCTGGCTCACCGAGGCGCTGCTGTTTCTCGCCCTGCTGACCACGGTGTGGTTCGCCACCGACCCGTCGGCCTTCCCGGGCCCCAAGCATGTGCGCGGCTCCCGGGCCCTGCCGTTCCTGCGCAGTGAACCGTCGGACACGGAGTCCGTGAGCAGCCCCTGGGAACTGCTGCGACGGGACAGGACCGCGGCATGGGTCAAGGGCGCCTTCTGGGTACTTCCCTTCAAGGAAAGGGGCGGCCCCTTGGACCTCTTCTCCTTGGCTCTGTTCCTCATCCTGCCGATCACGTGGCTCTGGCAGTCCAACATCGACATCCTGGAGCCTGAGCAGAATGTTGGGCGCGTGACGCTCCTGCTGAATACCTTCGCCTGGCTGCTGTACGAAGTCGGAGGGTCGGCCTGGGGACGGTTCAACGTGGCCCGGATCTGGCTTGCGGCGACGGGCCGGCTGCCTTGGCGACTCGGGGCCTTTCTCCAGGATGCACACGGGCGTGGCGTACTGCGGCAGAGCGGCGGACGGTACCGCTTCCGGCATCTGGAACTACTCAACAGACTTGCCGGGAAGGACTTTTCACAGCGGAAGAAGCACTCGCTTCGTATAAGACGGCTTGCTTTTGTCGTGCATATGGTTATTTGGGTAGGACTGGTCGCGTGGCTGCTCGCAGCGGCTGAGAACGCAATTGGCCCTTCCGGGCCGTACTCCTCCGTGGCTCCGGCGTGCTCACTCCTGAGGGGAGAACAGCTGGAACCGGCGATCACCGATCCTTGGGCGCGGGCGGACGGCTCCGGCCGTTGCCACTGGACCGAACAGGCGCCGTTCAACCGCGACGGTGAAGTGACACTGTCCGTCACCGTCGCGCGTCCCGGCAATGGGGTGAGCGCCGTGATGGTGGCCGACCGGCAGCTGAACGTCGTCAGCACCCTTGAACTGGCCGGAGTGGGCGACCGGGCCGTGATCAGCCCGCGAGAGAACGAGCCGGGGAGCGCCGGGTGGTCGGCGAGGGTGGGCGCCCGAACCGGGAATGTGTTTGTCGATCTCACGTACACCGAGGTGGCGAGGGACGGCCAGCGCGTCAAGGCCGTGGCGGCCATCTTGGTCAGGCAGGTTCTGGCCAACGCCGGTCTGGGAGAATCCCCCGGCACCGCCCTCGTGGCCGTCCCCCGTCCCCCGCTGCCCGGCGACGCGCCGTACACCCGCTACCGCAGGGGTGTCGCACGATCCATCGACGGTCCCGTCTGGCGACCGGGTGACCGGTCCCAGCTCAACGGCATCCAATCTCTCCCCTTTGTGTTCCGGGGACCACGGATGAGCTGCGCCATGCAATGGATATGCGGGATCGGCATCCTCGGACATCCCCGTCCCGTGTACGGCATCATCGTCTTTGACCTGCGGGAGTGCACGGGTGGGCCCTGCAGCCGCAGGACGATCGACGGCTATGTGCGGGACCCGAAGAACAAGCATGCGGCCGGGGCGCCCTGGAAGTGGGCCGATGCGTCGACGAAAATCGCCGACTTCTCGTGCAGCCGGAAGCCGTCCAAGGAATGGCCCGACCAGAACGACCTCCACTGCGTCGAGATGGTCCGGGCTTTCCGCATCGGCGGCAAGGACTACCTCCTCGGGCTGCGTACGGCCGTTGCCAAGCAGCACGCCGACCTGATGCGCAAGACGGTGAACGACATCTATACGCAGACCGGCGGCTGAACCGCGGGGTTCAGCCGCCGGCTGCCGGCCCCGACGCGACCGCGCGTGGTCCGCCGCGCGGCCCGTCCGCGCCCGTCGGCCCGAAGCGCCCCGTACCCCAGGCGGATCACCTGGTCAATCAGGCGACGGCGCTTCGGCAGCGGCAGGAACGCGGACTCGACCGCGGCGACCCGGAACTCCTCGAAGACCTCGGGCCCATAGCCGAACGCGTCCACCATGTGCTCGAACGAGCACCCGCAGCTGGTCGGCCATGGTCGCGGGGCTGGTGCTGCTGGCGCACCCACCACGGGTCATCGCCGTATCCGGGCGGCCGGCTGGCCCCGCGCCGCAGGCGGCCCGCCCCCGGCCGCTCCGGCGGAGCGCGTACGGGAGGGGAAATCACCCGCCCGGACGCCCTGCGAAGCACCGCTCGTGCCGTCAGGTCGGGCTGAGGCGCAATCAACCTACCGCTCCTGACCAGCAACTCGCCCAACCCCTGGCCAATGATGGGCGCAGCCCGCCCCGGCGCGGGGAGATTTTCCGTTCAGGCACTGACGCGCAGCAGAACGCCCTGCCACGGAGCTCCCCGTGGCAGGGCGTGTTCGGTCCTGACTGGCCGAGTCGGTCGAGCAGCGCCGGCCGCAGCTCAGGACATGTCGCACCAGACGGGTTCACCGTTGGGGCGGGTGACGTGCGTGCCGTACACCCAGCCGTAGTAGGTGAAGTACCAGACGTTGCCGTGGCTGTTCTTGTATCGGCAGTATGCGTCGAGGTAGGACGAGGCGCTCCTGGTGGTCCCATCGCACTCGGCGTAGGGTCCGTCGCGGAAGGGGGCGGTCGCGTGGCGAACGACGACCGAGTCCCACTGGTTATAGTTGGGCACCAGGTCGCAGACTGCCGCGGCATTGATCTCACCGCTGTTGTCGGCGCTGGCGGGTGCGGCGGCGAGGCCGCCGGCGAGCGCGGCAGTCGCCGCAGTGGTGGCGAGTGCGCGTCGGATACGCATGTGGGTTCCCTCCCCTTGAGAGTCGTGCCCCCGGCGCCGGGGGCACGCTTCGAACAGCAGCCGCCCGCCGTGAACGATCAGCCGGGCATTGCAGTGGTCCACGAAGATCTCGGTGCGGTGAAGGCTCAGCACCTCCACCACACCGGAGGGCTTCGCCATGACCAAGTTGCTAGTAGTACAAGTACAGGTGGAACTTCTTCACCCCGTCAGTACCTTTGAATTCAGGGCACTTCGCCTCCCAAGTGGGGTGCAGATCGTGCCAGTAGGACGCTCGGAGTCCGCATTCCACCCAGGTCTTGTGACTGCTGTAGAAGTGCCAGCTCGCCTGCGCACCTTGGATGTCCACGACGCCCCGAGTGTCGGAGGAAGCGGCGGGTGACGCCGTGGAAGCTGCCTGGGCAGGTGGCGCCATGAGCCCCAGTCCGACAGTGGTGCCGAGAACGAGTCCTGCGATGATCTTGCGTGTGCGCATCAGTGCCCCTTCATTCAGCGAAGACCGTGCCCGAAGGGCCCAGCACTCCGCGCCTGTCTTGCCTTGCCGCTCTTGCATACGAGCGTGGAACGGCATCCACACTGCTCCAGCGACTGTCCACGACGCTGGCCGTCCGGCCCATGCGTGATGCGACCCACCGGCCCCGTTGGTTCGCCTGGCGACGCCATCCAGGCCCGAGCCCACGTCTGCCATTGCCACCGCTTCACGGCTCACCGACGTGCGTCGCCTGAGGCCGGACACCTTCACCTTGGTTTCTGCCGGATGCCTTGCGGTATCGAGGTTGCCGACCTTGGCCGAGCTGGAGCAACAGTTTGTGACTGTCCCGGACGGTCGTTGTTTGTCCGGCCTGGTCAGCGTCTTGTCCGGGCACTGTCCGGGCTCGGTGTGCGCGAAGCCTGGTCCTCGCGCACAGCCTGCGCACCGACCCGCTCATCACCGCTGCCCGACGACAGCGAGCTGGCCCGCCGTCGCGGAGGCCGACCATGCCTCCCGCAGTGCCGCGCCCACCCCCGACCACGGCCGGTCTGCGCAGTGCCGACGTACGCAGAGGCCGCGCCCCCGAGGGGTTGCCTTTCGGGGCGCCTCTCGTGGTGTCCTTCGTGGTCCGTAGCGGGGTGCCCCCTCATGGCGCCTCGGCCAGGCCGGCCGTTGGTGTTCGGAGGTGCGGTCGTCCAGGGCGACAAGGGGTAAGCGCGCGCTGGGTTCGTGGCCGGCCGACTACTTCGCTGCGGAGGATCTGCGCGCGAAGCGAAGCGCAGCCTCATGCCGTCGTCTGCGGCGGCCGCGCGTCATGTCTGCCGACGCTCGGGCCCGATTCAGCGGACTCGCTGGTCGGGTCGTGGACGGGGCGCCATATGGGTACGGAGGGGCCATGGTGGAGCAGGTCAGCCAGCGGTGACGCGAGGACGGGGACGTCGTACAGAAGGCGGGCGGCGCCAGCAGCCCGGGCACCCGCCCGCGCAGAGCGCTGATCCGGTGCTCGGCACCGGCAGGTCCTGTGCTGTCCAGAAGCAGACACCGGGGGCCCGGCTCGGGGTGCGCGGGACACCACGAATACCTCACTGTCAGGGTCCCACGGAGGATGCAAGCGGTGCGAAACCGCCCGCACGGGACAGCAGTTGACGATGGAGACAGCGCGCCCCATGAGACTGGCACTGAATGAGGACTGGGCCGTCGGCGCCGGCATCGGGGGCGGCGGCTGCGGCGCCGTGTTCGAAGCGGAGAACACCGTCGGCGAGAAGGCGGAGGTGAAGCTAGGGCCCACTGGCGCCGGGCGCCAGGCGCGAGTTGCTGTTCACCAACCTGGACGGCGTCCGCAACGTCGTGCCGGTCGGTCATCGACAGCGGCGAGCACGACCAGTGGGCGCTGGTGATGTCCGTGCCGAGAAGTCCCTGCGCTACCACCTCCAGGAGCACGGCCGGCTGCCCCTCAACGAGGCGGTCGCCGTCCTGTCCGACGTCGCCGAAGCACTCGCCGACCTCAAGGACCGCGAGATCGTCCACCGCGACCTCAAGCCGGAGAACATCCTGCTGCTCGGTGGCCGCCGGTGCCTCGCCGACTTCGGGATCGCCCGCTACGCCGAAGCCACCATCGCGAAGCACACCCTCAAACTCGCGGGCACCCTCGCGTACATGGCCCCCGAACGCTGGAATAACCAGCGGGCCGCCAGCGCCAGCGACATCTACGCCCCGGGAGTTGTGGCGTACGAGCTCCTGGAGGAAACCCCGCCCTTCACAGGACCGTACGAGCACGACTACCACGACCAGCACCTGCACGGGCCCGTCCGCCCCTCACCACAGCTCCGCCCGTCCTGGCGGCGCTGATCACCGAGTGCCTCTTCCGAACCTCCTTGGGGCGGCTGACGGAGACGGGCCGGCGCATGTACTTCCACCGGGCAACTCCTGTTGCGTCCGGGGATGAGTGGGCATGCAGGTCACCGGCGGCGACGGAGTACAGGTCGCCTTCGAGACCGTGGGCAGTGGACTGCCGCTGGTGCTGCTGCACGGATTTTTCGGAGACCGCACCCCATGACGTGGACAGCTACAAACAGGAGGGCGTGCACATTCTGGGCTGCACCTGCGGCGGCCCCAAGACCTTCTGGCTGAAGGCCAGGAGTAGTTCGGAGCGCAGTGCTGCGCCTGGGAGGCCCACCACCGGCCGTAGTCTCACGGTGCAGGGACGGTGAGCCGTGCGGGCGGGAGGTCGCGGCCATCGCGCCGGTCACGGGTCCCGGCGGCGGCTGGCGGACGCTCTCCGCAGCCGGGTCCGGGCAGCCGCATGCCTCCCGTGGGGAGCCGGGAGGTGCGGCGGGCCCTGCCATCCGTAGCGGACGGCAGGGCCGGGCAAGGGGGTCCTCACCTGGGGGTGAGGCGGAAACGGAACCCGCACGTCTGTTCGCTGGCCTGCCGACGTAGCGGTCGAACGGGCTACTTGGCGGTCCAGTGGCCCAGGTCGTTCCCGCCGGCGTCCGCCGCTCGGCGCAGGGTGTCCGGGGAACCAAGCATGCCGTGCGGCAGATAGCCGGACCGAACGTCCAGCTCCCAGCCGTGCACTTGGACCGCCAGAGCGGTCAGAGCAAGGGCGCCGACCGGCAGCAGAGTCCTGGGGGCGGGATCGGATCCCACGCTCTCCCGGTGCTCGCTGAGATGGGCCACGAGAGTCTGCTCAAAGGCGTGCTGGTCATCTTCGAGGAGTACACGAAGGAGGCGCTGGTCCGATGTCAGGGGGCCGGCTGCGTCCAGTTTCCGGGCCGCCTCTGCGCGCTCGTCGGTGTCCGGCTTGCACAGGGGCACGGTGGGCCAGTCGCGGGGCAGGTGCCCCTGCGCCTGGGTCAGGTAGCCGCACAGTGCGTCCATCGCAGCCAGGTCCGCCGGATCCGACGCCGAGTTCAGCTTCGAGTACGGCACCCCGTCGCGGATCGCGGGCGCGTAGTCCTCCCGCAGCAGCAGACCGATCACCCGCTGCCAGTCCCACACCAGGCCACTGACCAGACATATTGCAAACGTGTCAACCCACGTTCCGGCCGTGGGGGCCTGCTCTACGACGTCACCGAAGGCGATGTCCTCGCTGCCGAGCCTCTCGCCGATGAGCGGGAAGACGATCTCCTGGTCGCCGTCGGGGAAGCAGCCAACGCTCAGAACCCCCAGGGAGCACTCCGCCGCGGTCCGCAGTGCCGCTCGAGATGACTCGTCGAGCGCGGGGTCCTCCACGGTACGGGCGGCGATGTGGTCGAGGAGCTCATCACGCATCTCCTGCAACTTCTCCAGGGACGGGTCGTCATAGCGCATCCCATGCCACCGCCGCCGGGTCCGCCGGCTGATGTCGTCGAGCGCGTGGGCTATGTGCTGTCCGCTGACCTCATGGCGCGTCACTTCCTGCACGGCTGCCGTCCTCTCGTGATCTTTTCGGCCGAACGCGGCACACTATCAGCGGGCTCGGACATTACGGCCCTCCAGATACATGTGAGGCAAATGCAGGCAGCTACAGGGAGCTGAATGGGCGGTCGCTGCACTGCCTGACGACCCCTCGGATACGTGTGAGGCAAGTGCGTTGAGGAGAAGTAGCAACGTTCGGGCGCCTCGGAACGGTGATGACGTCGGCTGGTTGGCGTCCGCATCCTTCGACGGGTGACTCTGATCGAGGTGAGTGGAGGACAGATCGAGCTCGTCGTTCAAGGGCGTGGGCCTTGGCGTCCACTGTCAGGTTGTTCGACTGGTCGCGTGCGGATGAGTACGAGGTCGCCTTCGCTGTGGAGGCCGTTGCTGACGGTGTGCGTGCACGGTTCGACACGGTGACCGCCACCGTCTGGGATGACATGGGCGGGTTCTTCGATGGCCTCGCGCGCGACTTCCGCGGTTGGGAGGGTGAGCGGGTCTGAGTCAACAACCATCTGGTCGTGACGGCGACCTTCGGCCCTGGTGGTCATGTGTTCTTGAGCTGGCCCCTGCGGTCCGGCCTCTTTCGCGGCGGGACTGGATCTGCGTCCACGAGGTGGCACCGCTTGTACGCTCAGTGGGATTCAGCACTCCTCGTGGAACGGACCGGCCCTATGGACGTCGTCTTCTCCAGCCATGTGATCGAATGGCGCGGGCCTTCCCCGTTCTACTTCGTCCCTGTACCGGAGGAGCAGTCTGCCGACATACGGGAGGTAGCGTCGATGGCCACGTACGGGTGGGGCGTTGTTCCTGTTGAGGCCCGGATCGGTGAGATCGCCTTTGCGACGTCACTCTTCCCGAAGGACGGCGAGTACCTGCTCCCGATCAAACAGGCCGTGCGCAAACCACAGGGTCTTTCGACAGGGGACGAGGTCACCGTAGAAATGACCGTTCGCCTCTGACCCTGGGCATTGCTTGGGTGGCCACGCGGGTTGGCGGGACTTGGCAGTGACCCCCTCCTGGAACTGCTGGAGAGTTCCCCTTGGGTGTTGCGCCAGGGTCGCGCTCTGCTGTGACGTGCTGCGGTGTGCGGTGTGCGGTGCGTCGTATGTGTGAGGTACGCACAGGGTGGTGGGCTCGATGCCGCGGTCAGGGACCGGCGCGAGCAGGTGCGCATGGCCGCGGCGGAGTTCATCGCCGCTGGTGAGAGCGACGAGCAGGTGGCACGGCGTTTCCGGGTGGCGAAGATGGCGGCCGACCGGTGGCGCCGCGCCCTTGCGGCCGGCGGGACGGCGGCGCTGGCCTCGACGGGCGCGGCCGGGGCCCGCCCGCTGCTGACCGAGGTCCAGCGGTGCGAGCTCTCCAGACGCCCTGGGGGACGAGAAGGTTCTGGCCCGACCTGGCCCCCTCGATGCGAGCCGCGGGCAGCGCGGTCTCCTAGGTCTCCCAGCCTGGTCAAAGGGGCGCCAGCGGCTCGTGGTGGTCCCCAGGATCAGCTGGGTCGCTGTACTTCGCTGCTGTACCGCACTCACCTTTCAAACGAGCCCGGCTTCGCCCTTCGGCCTTACCGAACCGGCGACACGGTCCAGGTCCAGCCTCGATGCCTCCATCTCGGCCATCAACCGGTCCAGGGGCGACTCGGCGACTGCGGCACCGACAGATGAGCCACCGACTGACAATTGGCCTGCGACCTGGGCACAGCGCTCTGAGAGACTGCACGCCATTGCCGTGCTTTGAGGAGATGCCATGCAGGTAGCCGTGGTCACCTTTGATGGATTCAACGAGCTCGACAGCTTCATCGCCTCCGCGCTGATCAACCGGTGTCGAAAGGACGGCTTGGAGGCCTTCATCACGACACCGACGCCGGTGGTCACGTCCATGAACGGCGTCGACGTGACCGGGCAGCGCCCGATGGAGTTCGTGACCGAAGCCGACGTCGTACTGATCGGCAGCGGGGTGAAGGCGCGAGAGGTGGTCGCCGACGACCGGCTGATCTCCAGGCTGCCGCTCGACCCTTCGCGACAGCTGATCGGTGCGCAGTGCTCCGGCGCGCTGGTGCTCGCCCGGCTCGGGTTGCTGGATGGCATGCCGGCTTGCACGGACATGAAGAGCCGACCCTTTGTGGAGGCCCGCGACGTCACCGTGCTGGACGCGCCGTTCCACGCCGAGGGGAACATCGCTACGGCGGGCGGTTGCCTGGCGTCCCAGTATCTCGCCACGTGGGTGATCACCCGAATGCTCGGGGAGGATGCCGCGCGCGACGTCATCGGCTACGTGGCTCCGGTGGGCGAAAACCAGGAGACTGTCGAGCGCGCCATGCGCGCCGTCCACGCGGGCGAGGTTGTACTGCGCTAGGGCCCCGCGAATCAGCCCTCTGGCCTGCCGCTTCGTCGTCCAAGACTGAAACCACCGCACAGTTACGGTCATCAGGAGATCGGGGCCCGCAAGCTGGCCGCGAATCGGGCCTGGGCCTTCGTCCTTGGAGCGAGTGACGGCAATCGAACGCGCGCTCCGAGCTTGGGATCACTGCGCTTCTGCACTCGGATTCCGGTCTGACCTGTGACGACGGTGCAACGGTGCCGCGGCGAACCCATAGCGACCTGTCGGACACGCATCGGGCAGATGTTCGATTCCAGCTCGGTCCGGAACCATCCGGGGAGCCCACTGACGAGGGTCGCCATAGCATGGCAAACCCGGGCGAAAGGCTCGCTTCAAGTCCCGAGCGATCTGGCGCGAGGCGATGAGCTTCGGCCTGGTCACGGTCTCCGTTCCAGGTCGTCGCGGTCGCCGAATCCCACGACATCACCCTGCGCCGCGTCCACGAGGAGGACGGGGCTGAGCGATGACAGGAGGACCGAAGATGACCGCCTCGTACGAAACCATCAAGGCCAGGCTGGATGGCACCGTCCTGTCTGCCACGTTCAACGCGCCGCCGATGAACCTCATCGGTCCCGAGGTCGTGCGGGACCTGGTCGCACTGCTCGAGGAACTGGCCCACCCGACCGCCCCACGCGTGGTGATCTTCGACAGTGCGGACGCCGACTTCTTCTTCCCGCACGTCGACATGACGAAAGTCCCCGAGTACACCGCTGAGGCCGCGAAGGCGGGAGGCCCCGGCGATGCCTCCCTGGGAATGCTGTTCCGCAAGCTGAGCCAGCTCCCGGCTGTCACCATCGCAAAGCTGCGCGGCCGTGCCCGGGGAGCGGGCAGTGAGTTTCTCCTTGCCTGCGACATGCGCTTCGCTTCCCGGGAGAACGCCATCCTGGGCCAGCCGGAAGTGGGAATCGGAGCACCCCCCGGCGCGGGCGCGATCCAGCACCTCACCCGTCTGCTGGGCCGGGGCCGTGCACTCGAAGCCGTGCTGACGTCGTCGGACTTCGACGCCGACCTCGCCGAACGCTATGGATGGGTCAATCGTGCGGTCCCTGACGCCGAACTGGACGAGTTCGTAGCAGGCATCGCCGCGCGCATGAGCGGTTTCCCCCGCGATGCGCTGATCGCAGCCAAGTCGGCGATCAACGCCATCAGCCTGCCGGCTCCTGCCGAAGTACGCGCGGACGCCGCGCTGTTCCAACAACTCGTCCGAGGCGAGAAAGTACAGCAGCGCACGGCTGAGCTGTTCAAGCAGGGCTTCCAGACCCGTGGTGCCACCGAACTCGACCTCGGAGATGCCCTGGGCCACTTGAAGGCCGTCGACTGATGAAGGAGTGCCGTGAGGTCGGTGGAGTGGGTTTGGCCGGTGGCCGCCCGGTCTGGGATCGAGCGTGATCAAGAGCCCGAGCCGACCCGGCAGGGGCCGTGTGGCGCGGGGCAGGGGGTGCGGTGGCACAGTGAATCGCTGGGGACCGTGGTCGTGCGCTGTCGTTGATGAAGCTCCTATAGGCGTCAAGCGGTTGGGATGAGCGGCTTCGATGGGGTGTGTTGGTAGGTGAGGTACTTGTAGACCTCACGGGCGATGAAGCGTTTGAGGCAGCGCAGGATGTCCTTCTTGGACATGCCTTCGGCGGTGCGGCGGGCGACGTATGCCTGGGTGCGTTGGTCGTAGCGCATGCGGACCAGCGCGATCATGTGGAGTGCGTGGTTGGCCCGGCGGTCGCCACCGCGATTGAGGCGGTGCCTGTTGGTGCGGCCCGAACTGGCCGGGACTGGTGCCGCTGCGCACAGGTGGGCGAAGGACGCTTCCGAGGCGAGCCGTTCGGGGTTGTCGCTTGCGGTGATCAGAAGCTGGGCGGCGGTCTCGATCCCCACGCCGGGTAATGCGACCAGCTCAGGTGCTGCTTCGGTCATCAGTGTCTGCAGCTCGGCATCGGCATCGTTGATCTCCGCGGTCAGGTATTGGTGACGGCGGGCGAGGCGCCGCAGGGCGATCTTGGCCGCGCAGGCGGGTTCGCTGGTCTGCGTGCCGGGGCGGGAGCGGGCCAGATGCTTGATCAGCTGGGCAGGGGGCAGGGTGCGCAACTGTTCGCGGACCTCGCCGGGCGCGGTGATGATGAGGCTGCGGATCTGGTTGATGATCTGGGTGCGGGCCTTGACGGCTGAGCGACGGACCACGCGCAGGGTGCGTATGGCCTCCACGATGCCGTCGCGGGCTTTGGGGATCCCGCCGGCTCGGCCGGTGAGGACGGCGGTTGCGGCGGCGTAGGCGTCAATGGGGTCGGACTTGCCGCCTGCCCTGCGGGCCCGGCGGTCGGGGCGGTCCACCTCGATGACGGTGATCTGGCTGTCCTGCAGGTACCGGGCGAGTTCGCTGCCGTAGGCCCCGGTTCCCTCGACGCCGACGGCGATCACCTCTCCGTGGGAGCAGAGCCAGCCCAGCAGCCGGTGATAGCCGTCGGGGGTGGTGGGAAAGGCCTGGGTGGCAAGGTGCCTGCCGATGGGATCGATCACGGCGGCCTGGTTGAAGTCGGTGTGGGTGTCGACGCCGCCGATCACCGCTGTCTCGTCTGCCATGCTGAGGATGCTGTCCTTCCGTGCGGCGCATGAGGGGATGGCACGCGCCGGTCGGGCGGGAGGACAAGACTGTGATGGGACCTTTGGCCGGGCTCCTATGAGGTCACAAACGCCCGACCGGCCGCGTGCAGGGCGGCACCGCCCGAAGCGGCCGACAAATCATCAACAGGACAGCAAGCGTCGGTCAGATGGAGGGTCAGGCCCCTCGGACGGCGCCATTTACATCCTCACAGTCAGGTGTGGATGTCAGGCAGGTCTAGGCACGATGCTCACCGCGGGGCAGCCGTGCCCGTCCTGTTTGAAGCCGGAGGCTTCCCACACGAGGTTCACTCGCTGTCAGGGCGCCAGGGTGCGGAACTCAGTCATCTGTATGTCGGAGTGTGGCCGATGCAGCCGCCGGGAGTCTTGGGGGAGTCGAGCACGCCCCACCCTTTCTCGTCGGGCCACTCACGGACAGTGGCAGTCACCATGGGCCGAACCTTCTGGCACGGACATGGCACGAGCCGCATCGTTCCCAAGCTGTTCTGATGACCTGTAGTCGAACACCGATCCCACCATCCGGTCCGCAGCTCTACGCTGATCGGTCGGGATCGGCTTCGGCGGTAGGGCCATGGCACAACGACGAGACCGTTCAGGCGGGTGGCAGATCTTTGGACAGGCGTCGTGCTGGGCAGGCAGATACCAGTTGACTATGGGGGAGGCCGCGAGGTGGAGTCCTTGACGGGTGTCGTTGCGGTCATTGGAACTCTGCTTGGCGTCGTGGTCTCGCATGTCCTCCAAACCCGTGCAGCCGAACGACTCCATGCCGGTGCGCTAAATGCTGAGACACGGCGCGAACTGCGCCAAGCGACTGCTCGTTTACTCGCCTGCGAGACCTCATTCCGCCGTCTCCAGTACAACCGGTGGGGGAGACGCGACGCTGATGTTCCCGAGAAGGATGCAGCGGAGGCCGCCGCCCTGGAGGCTCGCTCGGGAGTGATCGCAGCTTTGGCCGAGGTGCAACTGCTCACGGACAATGCTGAGATACGCGAGCGGCTCGCAGAATTGGCTGACGCCACTTTCACACTGCACTATGCCGCTGATGAAGAAGACCTGGCCACCCGCGCAGCGCGAGTGCGTGCTTCCGCGGGAGCAGTGGTTGACACGGTCGGTCGAGTGGTTCGCTCCTGACCCTGCTCATGCCTTCACTTTCGGGTATCTCGTTCCGGCCCAGAGGACTGCCAGTTTCATAGTCTCTCTGGCCATGGCAAGCAGCCCCTAGCTTGGGAAGCTTGGGGCTCAAGGGCGGGCTCCGAGGGCTGACCTGGGTGAACGCCACGCCGGCCGGGTGGGTCAGAGATGTTGCTTGGCCGCGCGTACCAAGTGGCTGATGTCATCTCGGGTTTGCGCTCTGCGCTCGTCGAGCTCGCTTCGACTGTCCGTCTTGTAGAGGCCCGTCACGTCAGTGAGTACAGCTTCTGCGGACTGGCTCAGAGCCTCGTCATCCGTGAGCATCTGCACGCGGAACAGGGCCTCTTGGGTGTTTGATCGGAGGTCGTAGGCGCGTATTCGAACTTCGTCTGCGTCCCCGGGGGGCGGCTGCTCATGGATGCAGAACCACAGGTGGACCAGACAGCGCCGGTAGTTGACCAGGGCGCCGGCGTAGGCCGAGTAGGCATCGAGGCGTTCCTGTCGGAGCTTCTCGCGGCGGGTGAACTCGTGGCTTCTCTCGGCTGTGCTGCGCTGAAATGCAAGGGTGATCCCTGAGCCGAGCAGGGTGCCCAGAACGGCTACGGCGCTGGCGATGATGGCTTCCACACCACAAGCTGATCACGTGCCGCCTACGTCGCGAGGCTGTTGATCCAAGTCAGGCGCTGCCAATACGCTCTCCAAGTCTGTTGGTCCTGTGTCGGGCCGAGTGTAGGGCCGTTCACCTGCGTTCATACGCGACTGGCTCCTCGTGCCGAACCGACGGCCCGGGAACAATGCCACTGCGAGCTGATCAGTCCCTGCCCTCCCCGGCTGCGGCCGCGGCTTCTGCGCCGTGGCGTGTCAGGTCAGCTGCCGAGGGATCGAGTTCGTCGGCAGTGCGGGCCCCAGGACCAGGGGCAGCCGGCCGATGGATGCGCTCAGCGCCACGGCGGTGAGGATCTGCAACGCCAGCCCCGTGACCTGAGAACCGAAAGCAGACACAGCCGAGGTGGTCCAAAAGCGTACGTCCCCTGGAACTTCCACCAGGCGCGGCACGACCGGACCGTACCAGCGAAAGATCACTGGCAGGCGACGTCGGAACAGCAATTGTCCTCCAGCCGGGCGGCGGCACGCCAGGTTGCACCCCGTGCGTCGCACCCCGTGCGTCGGTTCATCCCGAGACGGGAGTCTCCGATGCGGCCACTCCTACGCAATAGTGAGGGCGATGAGTGAGGTGGGTCCCGCGGACGAAGTGATGACCCGTAGTGCCACGTCGCGGGGGGTGCTGTCGGTGCGCAGGACGCCACGCGCCGACAGCTGCGCAGCGCCACCGTACGTACGGCCGTCCCGGCTGAACTCGACTTGGGATGCCGGGGCATGGCCTCCTCGCCACTGGGTCCGGATCTCGGTGATGTGCTGTTCGGCGTCCAGGTCGACGACCATGCGACCGTCAGGACCGGGGGACCATGCGGTGCCGGCGTCGCCGTCGACCGCGGCCCTCGGGTCCGTCATACCGGGCGGCAACGGTGCGGTCGGGAAGACGATGCGGCCGAGTGCCAGGTCGGCGAGCGGGCACGCCGTGGCGCGCGACTCGGCCCCGTTCGCGTGCTCGACGCCCGCGAGGTGGAGGAGTTCGCCCGTCTCGGTGGCGTCCAGGACGTAACGCGCGGCGAGGGTGCGATGCGTCCCGTCGCGCAGGTCCTTCAAGGTCACCGACCGCACGACATCGTTGTCGGACTCCGCGGAGCAAGGTCCTCAAATACCTCGACTCCACCGTGTGGACCAAGGTGCTGCCCGACTCCCCGCTGCGGCCCCGGCCTACCTCCCGGCGCAGGACGCCTACTTCGGTGCCCTCGACAGGGCCGGCCTGACGACCGTCGCGTCCACCGTCAAGACGGGACTGAACACGTCGTCCAGCATCGGCGTGCGCTTCACCACCCAGTGGGCCAGCCAGTCGAACGACCTGATCACCGCCTACTGGCCGGATATCCTCGACGGCACAAAGCCGCTCTCCGACCTCCAGACCATGACCGACAAGAGCAACTAGGGAATCAGGAGCAACAGTTGGCCACCCGGGCCGGGCAGCGGGCCGGGGCCCGAAACGTATCCTGAGGGCGGTCCCGGCCCCCGGTACGCGATGGAAGGTTGGTCTTCAACTCACGTGAGCAGTCGTCCCCCGCACCGCCAGAACACCAGGCCCACGATGCGCGATGTCGCGGAGCGGGCCGGAGTCGCCCTCGTCACCGTCTCCCGCGTTGTCAACGGCGTCGGAACGGTCCGTGAGGAGACGGCCGAGCGTGTGATGGCGGCGATCAACGCCATCGGGTACCAGCGAAACGAGCTCGCTCGCTCACTGCGTCCCGGGCAGAACTCCATGACCATCGGGCTGCTGCTCGGCGATCTGACCAACCCGTTCTACGCGTCCCTGGCCAAGGCCGCCGTCGAAGTGGCCAACCGGGCCGGCTACGCGGTCCTCCTCAGTACGGCCGACGAGGACCCGGAGGTCGAACGCCGCGCGGTGGGCGAGCTCATCGGACGGCGCGTCGCCGGGCTCATCATCGTCCCCGACCAGGGCGACCACGCCTTCCTCAACGAGATCAACGGCCATGACCACGTGCCTATCGTCTTCGTCGACCGGCCGGCCACCGGCGCCGAGGCCGATGTCGTCCTCGTCGACAACGAGGACGGCGGACGCAAGGCCACCCAGCACCTCATCGACCAGGGCCACCGCCGGATCGCGATCCTCGGCGCCCCCTCCTACTACAGCACCGGCCGACGGCTGCGCGGTTACCGCAAGGCGCTGCGCCGCAGCGGCATCACTCCCGACAGCAACTTGGTTGTCACCCTGCGCCGTGGCACCACCGAGGAGGCCTCGGCCGCCACCCACACCCTGCTCACCTCCGCGGATCCCCCCACCGCGGTTTTCTCCACGACGGGCTTCCTCACCGAGGGTGTCCTGCGCGCCTGCCGGCAGCTCCAGACCTCCGTCGCGATCGTCGGCTTCGACGACTTCAAACTGGCCGACATGCTCCCCACCCCGGTCACCGTGGTCACCTCCGACACCGAGGAGCTCGGCCGCCATGCCGCCCGCCTTCTGCTGGACCGCATCGACGGCGACGACGCTCCCTCCCGCCGCACGGTCCTGCCGGTCCAGTTGATCGCGCGCGGCACGGGCGAGATCGGGACCCAGTAGTCAGTAGAGCGTCCGCCACTTGGCGCGGGGTCAGGCGAGCACGGCGCAGATCTGCGCGAACGCTGCCTGCTTTGGGCGCCCGGCATGTTCGAGACGGTGTTGCGGTCCTGGCTCCAGCCGACCTGGGTCCAGAAGACGCCGCCGGGCGCGGCGTAGCTCGTGTCGGTGTCCCAGCCGGATCTGACCAGGGCGAAGATCTCCTTCGCGCGGGCCAGGGCGGCGGCGTCCCCGGTCTGCAGGTGTCGCTGGTCCTTCGCCAGGCCGACCCATTCGTTGTCGTCGTAGTGAGCCGAAGCTCAGTAGTTGTCACCGGCAGAGCCGGATGAGCTGGCGAATGGCACCCGCCGAAGCAGCCTGGTTGTCACCAGTGAGGCACGCGGCTTGTGACAAAGACTCATTCGTCCGCCTTTCTGTCACCAGTACCGACGATCGGATGCCTTCCAGGGCGAGGATCGCCAAGTCAGCCGCCGATGTTCACGACTGTCCGGGCTGTCCGGGACAAAGGGGCGGGCACAGCCGTGACCTGCACCAATTGCCAAAGTCCTGTCCGGGACAACGAAGAACCCTTGTAGCCCTGACTGCCGCCTTGGAGGGTGCGGGTCCCGACCTCGACGAAGGGACACCAAGTGAGATTACGACGCTCGATCATGGGGCTGGTCGCCGCCGTGGCGCTGCGCCGCCCTCGCCGCCCTCGCCGCACGCGACGACAGGGTAGGAGGCGTATCCGGGACACCCGGTCGTGCCTTTGCCGACGTGCCAGAAGTGCTCCTGCGCCTTTGTCCGTTCGGCTGGCTCCGACTCGTACGCCGCGTCCACGGCCGTGAGGTCGAGCGCGGCGATGTGCACCTGCGAGTAGGGCCATTCGTACGAGTACGGCTTGTCGTCGGCGGCCACCGGAACCTGCTCGCGGACCAGCCCGGAACCGTCGTTCGTTCCGAAGGGTCTCCAGAGCGCGGAGTACGCGGCGACGGCGCGCGTCAACGCCCGGGCCGGGCCCAAGCGCTCCGCCGCGGCTGCCGATGTGGTCGGCAAGGTCGTCAACGCTTCTGACAGCGCGAGTAGTTCACCCCCGCGACAGTTTGGTACGGATTATTGACGGCTGGGCCCGGCCGGTGGGAACTTCGCGATGGTTACGTTTCCAAAGGCGCCACACCCGGCAACTGAACAACGTTGTCAGGCACTTGAGTTCGTCCGGCCCCACACGGCGAAACAGGAGACACCGACATGACCGTCCCGCCATCCTTCCTGAGACCCCTGAGCGCCGCCTTCGCGATGCTGCTTCTGCTGGTCCTCGCTCCGGCCCTGCTGGTGCTCCGCGCGGCACCGCCCGCGCAGGCCCTCGACAACGGTCTGGCCAGGACGCCCCCGATGGGCTGGAACGACTGGAACGCCTTCGGCTGCAACGTCACCGAGCAGTTGGTCAAGCAGACCGCCGACTACCTCGTCTCCTCCGGTCTGAAGGGCGCCGGGTACCAGTACGTCAACATCGACGACTGCTGGATGACCTCGGCCCGCAACTCCGTGGGCCAACTGGTGCCCGACCCGGTCAAGTTCCCCGACGGCATCAGCGGAACCGCCGCCTACGTCCACAGCAAGGGCCTCAAGCTCGGCATCTACGAGAGCGCCGGCACCGCCACCTGTCAGGGCTACCCCGGAAGCCTCGGCCACGAGCAGACGGACGCCGACAGCTTCGCCTCCTGGGGCGTGGACTACCTCAAGTACGACAACTGCAACCACCAGAACGTGCCCGACCAGCAGCGCTACACCGCCATGCGCGACGCCCTGGTCAACACCGGCCGCCCGATCGTCTACAGCCTGTGCAACTGGGGTCTGGCCAGTGTGTGGACCTGGGGAGCGGGGGTCGGGAACAGCTGGCGCACCACCGACGACATCAACGTCAACTTCTCGACGGTGGTGTCGATCTACAAGGCCAACGTCAAGCTCGCTCCGTACGCCAAGCCGGGCGCCTGGAACGACCCCGACATGCTCGAGGTCGGCAACGGCATGTCGTTCACCGAGGACCGTTCCCACTTCAGCCTCTGGTCGGAGATGGCCGCGCCCCTGATCGCCGGAACCGACCTGCGCAAGGCCTCCGCCGCCACCCTCTTCCTCTACGGCAACAAGGACGTCATCGCCGTGGACCAGGACTCCCTGGGCAAGCAGGGCACCGAGGTGTCCTCCTCCGGCGGCCTCCACGTGCTGACCAAACCGCTGGCGAACGGCGACGTGTCGGTGGTGCTCTTCAACGAGAACTCCTCCGCCGCCACCATCACCACCTCCGCCACCGCGGCCGGTCTCCCCGCGGCATCCTCCTACCGGCTCGACAACCTCTGGTCACACGTCGTCAGCAGCACCGGCGGAAGCATCTCGGCCAGTGTCCCCGGCCACGGCTCCGTGATGTACCGGGTCTCCGTCGGCAGTGGCACCAGCGCCGGGAGCACCCACCCGCTGGTCGGCGCCTCCTCCAACCGCTGCCTGGACGCGTACGACAACCAGACCGCCCCCGGCACCAAGATCGAGATCTGGGACTGCGGCGGCGCCAACCAGGCCGTGACCATCACCGCCGCCGGTGAACTCCGGCTCTACGGCGGCACCCAGTGCCTGGACGCCTACGACAACGGGACCACTTCCGGCACCAAGGTGCAGCTCTACACCTGCAACGGGGGAGCCAACCAGAAGTGGAGCCTCAACCCCAACGGCACCGTCACCGGCACCCAGTCAGGCCTCTGCCTCGACGTCACGGGCGGCGACCAGGCCTCCGGCAACGTCAACGGCACCGCGCTCGAACTCTGGACCTGCAACGGCGGCGCCAACCAGCAGTGGCGCCTGGGCTGACCGACCTCGACGGAGCTGACATGCACTCAAAGGCAAGAAGAACACGCATGCTCGGGGCCGGCCTGCTCGCGACCGTGATGTCCCTGGCTCTCCTGATCCCGGCATCCGGAAGCGCCGAAGCCGCGACCACAGCAGTCCAGGCGACCGTCTGCAACAAGTACTGCGACGGCCGTGACCCGTCGCTGTCCCCGCAGGACCGCCGGCCGGTGACCACCAGCATCTACTCCCGCACCATCGCCCTGCACTTCGACGACACCGACGCCATGGGCTGGGCCTCGATCACCAACGGCAGCCCCACCGACGAGGTCTGGCTCGACCGCTCCTTCGACGGCGGCCGCACCTGGACCTCCGGCAGCAGGCTCGGCGACACCACGATCCCCTCGGGCCAGACCGGCTGGCGCACCCTGATGTACAACGTCGACGATTGGAACAACCTCGGCGTCGGCGCCCTCCGCGCCTGCGGCAAGGCCGGTAATCGCACCGAGATCGCCTGCACGGCCTGGGCCCGTACGACCTGGAACGCCGGCAGCCGCCCGACCGCGGCGGCCACCGCGCTGATGCAGTCGTACAACCTCAGCTCCGGCCTGTTCGACAGCACCGGCTGGTGGAACTCGGCCAACGCGCTGACCGCCCTCATCAACAACATTCAGGTCACTGGCATGAGCAGCTACAAGTACGCCATCGCCAAGACCTACGACCTCAACCTGCACGCCCAGGGCGGCAACTTCACCAACGACTACATCGACGACACCGGGTGGTGGGGGCTGGCCTGGGTCGCCGCGTACGACCTGACCGGTGACAGCAGGTACCTGAACACCGCCCGCGCCGACGCGGACCACATGCATCGGTACTGGGACTCGACATGTGGCGGCGGCGTCTGGTGGAGCACCGCCAAGACCTACAAGAACGCCATCGCCAACTCCCTCTACCTGGAGCTGAACGCCGCGCTCCACAACCGCGTCCCCAGCGACACGACCTACCTCGCCCGTGCGAACGCGGAGTGGTCGTGGTTCCAGGGCACCGCCATGATCAACAGCTCCCATCTGGTCAACGACGGCATCAACGTCACGACCTGCACCAACAACGGCGACACAGCCTGGTCGTACAACCAAGGCGTCCTCCTCGGCGGCCTCGCGGAGCTCTATCGCGCCACCGGGAACTCCGCCCTGCTCACCAAGGGCCGCCAGATCGGCGACGCCTCGACCACCTCCACCGCACTGAACTCCGGCGGAATCCTGCGCGAACCATGCGAGACAGGCGGCTGTGGCGCCGACGGACCCTCCTTCAAGGGTGCCTACATCCGAGGCCTCAACGCCTTCAACGCCCAGCTCTCCGACCGCCCCTACACCTCCTACATCCACCGCCAGGCCGACTCCGCATACGCCAACGACCGCACGCCCCTCGACGCCTACGGCCTCCACTGGGCCGGCCCCCTCGACACGTCCGACGCCGCCCGCCAGCAGTCCGCCGTCGACTTGATGAACGCTGCCTCCTGACCCCGGACTCACCAAATCCGCAGGTCGGGTGTGTAGGGGGGAGGAGGGGAGTGGTAGGAGGGGAGGGGAGTGGCTGGAGGATCGCTGAGCAGGGAAATGGCTCGGACCAGGTGTTGCCGACGGTGTCCGCTAGTCCGATCGACCGGCAGGACGCCGGGGCCGCGCACGGTGACCATGGACACCGACCCTTCCTCGCTGGCGGGCGCGATCCTTGAGGGCGCACGCGGAGTGCCTCCTCACAGCCGTGGCGACTCGCCGTGATCCTCCGGCCGCCGCCGCGCGCGGCAGCCGGTACACGACGATCCGCGGCTGTCGGTGGCGCGGGACGGATCGACGACTGTCGGCGACGGACGTGGCCGCTCATCGGGGACAACCGCATCGGGCTGATCTCGCACGACATGACGAACTCAAGCTCAGTGGTCAACGGGGACCAACGTGAGATAGGCCAGCCCGAGTACTCCTCGGTAGCCTTTCAGCCAGCTCGCCCGGTGCCGGTCCACGCGCTCCCGCGTCTCAGCAGCCAGCGGGTGGTCGCTGTGGGCGGCCAGCCACTCCTCCACGTCGGACTGGTAGCCGGACTCGAACTCGTCCCATTCGTCGCTGCTCGCCGTCTCGATCCAGGCAGGGCGGAACCCGGAGGCGACAGCGAGGTCGACGAGTCCGGCCAGGTCGTGGAACTCTTCGGCGCGGGCGCCCGGCCACATCGCGTCGAGTTCGGCCGAGGTGGGGGTGCGCTGCCAGAAATTCTCACCGAGGAGGACGCGTCCCCCGGGCTGGACCAGCCGTCGCAGCGCGTGCAGTGCGGCGGTGGTGTGCTGAGGTGGCTGTGCGTCGCTGAGCGTGTGGCTGGCTCCCAAGCACAGGACGAGGTCAGCAGGCCCACGTGCCGTTCCGGCTGCAGATTCTTCGACGAACTTCACGCGGTCAGCCAGTGCACGGGCCTTGGCGTTCTCGCGTCCCCGGGCGATGTCCTGGCCATTGAGGTCGATACCGAGACCGGTCGCCCCCTCCACCGTCTCGAGGGTGCGGAGCATCAGCTCCCCCCAGCCACAACCGATGTCGAGGACAGTCGAGGGTGCCGCTCGGGCAAGTCTGCCGATGATCCGTGCGGCTCGGGCTTCGGAAAGGGGACCGTGAAAGGTGAGATGGGTAAGGCGCGGCGGAAGATCCTTGTCATCCATGGGGCGCAACGCTAGCCCCGGCATGCCCGCCACCGACATCGAGTTTCAACGAGGCCGCCAGGCGCCCACCTCCCAGCCATCGGGAGACAACGACGCGGAGAGGACGAACGGCTCTGGGAAATAACCTGTTCCGCTTCGCTCTCCCTCTTGGAAGAGGGAGAGGCGCATGAGCCGCCGGACAGAGGTAGGGCTGGGCACACGGCCCATGGGGCGAACCTACTCATCAGCGCTGCCCAGGCCGCTTGCTACTTGGGCCGAGTGTTGGCGGTCTTCTCCTTGCAGCTGCGGGCGACAGTGTCGGCGAAGACCCGGGCCAGTGGGGTGAGAGCGTCCCAACGGCGGACGGCCCAGCCGACCGGGAGCGGGGGCAGGTCGGGGATGGGGACGAGCCGTAGGGGGCCGTCACCGGGTACCTGCCAGCCGGGCAGGACAGGCACGACGGCGTGACCGAGGCCGAGCTCTGCCAGCAGGAGGGCGGTGTCCCAGTCGGCGACGCTGGTGTCGGAGCTGCTCCGGACCCCGAGCTCGGCGAACGCGGCGTCGAGGCGGGCACCTGAGGTGGAGTTGTGGGGGAGCCGGATGAGGCTGATGTCGGTGAGTTCGGCTGTGTTGACACAGGGCCGGCCCGCGAGCGGATCGTCGGCGCGGACAGCGAGTACCCAGGGCAGGGCGACGACGGGGCGTTGCTCGATACCGCGCACCGGGCCGGCGATCGTGACCCAGGCGAGGTCCAGGTTGCCGGCGGTGAGGGCGTCGAAGCAGTTGCGGCTGGAGGTCTCTGTCTGGAACTCCAGACTGACCTTCGGGTAGCGCTGACGGAAGGCGACGATGGCCTCGGACATGAAGTGCCGCACGGTTGTTCCGCCCGTGGTGACGCGCACGGAGCCGCTGTCCCCGTTGACAAGGTCCCCGAGACGACGCAGGGCCAGATCCAGACCGGCGATGCTGTCCGAGGCGGCATCGCACAAGACGCGCCCCGCGTGTGTGGGCAGGACGCCTCGTGGCTGGCGCTCCACGAGGCTCACGCCGGTCTCTCGCTCCAACCGCTTCACATGCTGGCTCACCGCTGACTGTGTGCAGTCCAGGTCCCGGGCGGCGGCGCTGAGGCTTCCCGCTTTGCACACGGCCACGAAGACGCGCAGGTCCTCCAAAGTCATAACCCCAAGCTACAGCTTGGGTATTGCTAGAAATCCATAGGATTGACTGGGGTTACGTGGTCCAGGACGATCAGTGCAGGGCCCAGGCGGCAACCCGTCCGTGCTTTCCCGGGGTCCGGACCACAGGCGAAGGCGCGGACGGGTGCCGACCCCGAGCGACGTAAGGACTCCGCCCCGTGCCTGCTTCCCCTGCCGCTTCCGCTCAGGCCATCGCGCTCCTGCGCGAACTCGGCGCCACAGAGATCGCCCATCCGGGCGGCACTCTCCTCGCGCACCTCCAGCGCGTCCAAGAGCAACTCGCCGTATGGGAGGCACGCACCGCCCTCCAGCTTGCGGGCCTGTGCCATGCGTTCTACGGCACCGACGGCTTCCCCGCCGCATTGCTGTCCCTGGACCGCCGCGACGAACTCGCAGCGGCGATCGGCGTCGAGGCCGAAGGCATCGTGTACCTCTACGCCTCGTGCGACCGGAAGGCCACCTATCCGACGCTCGCGGATGCCGACGCCTCCTTCCGCGACCGGTTCACCGGCCGTGCCCGTATTCCGGAGCCGCAGCTGCGCCGGGACTTCGCTGAGCTGTCTGCCGCCAACGAACTCGACCTCGCCCGCATCGATCCGGCCTTCCGTGAGAAGTGGGGATCCGAACTCCTCGCCCTGTGCACTCGATTCCGCCCCCTGCTGAGCCAACCAGCCTGGTCGGCCTGCCACGTGGTGCTTGCTCCGGATCCCCCTGCGCAGGACTGAGCAGATCGAACGAGAGCCGCCCCGCTCATGAGGATCGCGCCCCCGTCGGCGCCCTCGCGAAGATCTCGGGGTGAACGGCTCGTAGCTCCTGTAGGACGACTGGGGGTTCCAGCGGAACCACGGATACGGTGTCCGCCGGCCCGTCCCGTTGAAAACCCGCCGCTGAACGTCCTCTTATGCGCCGCCAGGGCCGCTTGGCAGGACCCGGTCGAGCTGGCTGCGTGAGGTGATGCCGAGCTTGGTGAAGACCTTGCGCAAGTGGTACTGGACGGTGCGTGCGCTGATGAACAGGCGGGTGCCGATCTCCGGGTTCGACAGGCCGTCGCGGGCCATCCGCGCGATCTGGCTTTCCTGAGCGGTCAGTTCCTCATGCCGGGCCGGGGCGGTGCGCTTGTGGGCGGTTCCGCCGGCGGCCCGCAGTTCGCGGCCGGCACGCTCGGCGAACGCGGTCATCCCCATCGTCTCCAGCATGCCGTGGGCCGTGCGCAGTTGTTTGCTCGATCCGGCTTCGGCTGGTCACATCTGCCGCGGTCCCGGGTGGCCCTTGTCCTTCTTGTCGCCGAAGTGGGTCTCGTCGATCGGGTGTGATTCCGGGGCCAGGATCCCCAGCCGGACGGTGAGCCGGTTGGTTTGGCCGGCAGACCGCTCGAGGCGTCCGTCACCGGAGAGGACCCAGGCCTTCACACCCGCGCCGGTCGACCCCGTCTTCCGCAGTTCGACGATGAATTCGAGCTCTGTTTCCTTGACCAGGAAGCGTAGGTCGTCGCTGCCTTGTGCGGCTGCCTTCAGCAACCCCTGGCGTACTGCCTCGATGGCGTCGCCGAGTTCGGTGGCACGTTCGTTCTCGTTCTCGGTCATGGGCCTCCCTCCCAGATCCTTTTCAGGCTTTGGGCAGCCGAGTGGGCGGCGCAAGAGAGCGCGAGGGGCGTAAGGGGTGTGGCGGGTGGTGCAGAGTCCCGCGATGTGTTCGGCCATGTCGGGCGCGTGAGGCGGTGGAGTCGGGGTGGGGTTCCGGAGGGCTGAGTGACGGCGGGGCGACAGCCATGGCGCTGTATCAGGAGAGCGGAGGACACAACGTCGAGGAGTGGGTCCTGATCTTCAAGGGTCTTCAAGGATCTTCAAGGGGCGAATCGACCGCGGAAATCGACGAAGAGTTCTTCGCCCTGAACTTCCGGTTCCGCAGCGACAACATTGCCTCAGCCGCAGAGCGCCCTCGCCCGTGGACGCAGGCCACCGGAGAGGTGATCCAAACCCGCGGCGACCTGGCAGTTGGCGCGTTTGCCCAAGGCTCCGCAGTACCGCGGAGCCACCCCGAACAACGGAGCCCTGCCAGACGGCTGGACAAAAACGTTCACCGATCCGCGGCTCTGTGTGGCGATCGATCGTGGACCGGCTCATCTTCGACGCCACCCTCATCGAGACCGGCACCGCGTCTTACCGCCTGGCCCGCACCAAGGCGAACAAGGACAACGTAACGAAGTAGCGGCCTTACCGCGACGGCGGAACGATGTCTGCCTGGGGGGACTCCGGGGCCCCCGACTGCGGCAGGAGGTTCCGGGCGAGCACATCCAACGCTTCCGAGACCTCCCTCAGCCGGTGCGGGGCATCAGATCCCAGTGCCCTGGCGAGAGCATCCTCGATGCCGACCGCGCGGACCTGCGCCACTCGCTCGGACACCTCGGCAGCCTGACGCACCAGCACACGGCGCCGGTCGGCGGGATCCGGCGCCGTCTGCACCGACCGGGCTTCCTTGAGCCGGGCGACGGCCGCGGACACCTGGCTCTGCGGCAGACCGGTGCGGGCGGCGATCTCGCCGACAGCGGTGTCGGGATGAGCGGCGATATCGCTAGCCACGATCAACACCAGCCGGGCGCTGCCGGCATAGCGGCCGGCGCCGCCCGGAGGCTCCGGCAGGGCTTCCTCGCCGATCTTCATCAGGACGCGTCCCAGCAGGAACAGCTCGACTCCGTTCACACCACCCAACATACATCGAACTAGATTCATCGAGATTGATGTATCTAGTTCGATGGATTAAGTTGGCCGAAGGGCGGCGGAAGGACCGCCGCCCACAAGGGAGACCGCCATGCCCAAGGCCACCGGCACGCTCGCCGTTCCCGGCGCCGTCCTGCACTACCAGATCCGCGGCACCGGCCCGCTGCTGCTCATCTCGCAGAGCGGAGAGGGCGACGCCGACCGCACCACCGACCTCGTCGCCCACCTCACCGATTCCTACACCGTGGTCAGCTACGACCGCCGCGGGCTGTCCCGCAGCCGGCTCGACGCCCCCGAGCGAGGCGCGACACTGGCCGAGCACGCCGACGACGTCCACCGCCTGCTGGCCTCTCTCACCGACACCCCCGCCCTCATGCTCGGCTGCAGCCTCGGAGCCGTCATCGGCATGCACGCGATCGTGCGGCACCCCGAACAGATCCGCACCCTCATCGCCCACGAGCCCGTCGCCCCACGCCTGCTGCCCGACGACGAACGCGCCCGCCATGAGCACGAACTCGTCGCCCTTCAGGACCTCTACCTCCGAGAGGGCCTGGCCGCCGCGCTCCCGGAGATCGCCAGGACCCTGGGCATCGACCCCGCCGCCACGGACACCGAACCCGATCTGACACCCCAGCCGATGAACGCCCTGCGCACCGCCAACTTCGACTACTTCATCCGCCACGACTTCACCGCGGTCATCCACGACACCCTCGACATCGCCGCACTGAAGGGCGTCAGCACACACATCGTGCCCGCCGCCGGGCGCACCACCCCGCGGACCGTCTTCGACTACCGGGCCGCGACAGCCCTGGCCACACTCCTCGACCGCGAACTGCAGGAGCTGCCCGGCGGACACAACGGAAACACCAGCCATCCCCGGACCTGGGCAACCCGCATCCGGGAGATCCTCAACGCCGCGGGATGACGCGGAGCGGCCCGGCGCAACAGCCTGCCGGAAGTCCGGGAGACACCTCACGTTGCTATGCCGTCAAGTCAGCTGCATGTGTGCCGTGTAGCGTGGCCCGCCTGTTCGAACGGGCGGGGTGGGACGTTGGTCGACGTGGTGCGTGTCATGGAGGCGCTGGCCGAGCAGGGCGTCACGGTGCTGTTCAAGGCGGACGCGGAACGCATGCGTGACGGAGTGAGACCGTGGACCTTCGTCGCGAACGGTCTCCCCTTCCACGAAGACCTGCTCGTGCGTACTGATGCCGCCTCGGTGGAAGCCTGCTTGAAGATCTGCCTGCCGCAGCTGCGTGCCCGCGGTCTGGTCATCCCTGAGTAAGGGCGACTCGCCGGCCGTGATCTGTGCGGCGGCTGATTCTGTGGCTTCGAGCAAGGCCGGAAAGGACTACGCCACCGGGTCGGGCTGGACGGGGCGGAACTCCAGCTCGCCGCGGGGTGCCCCAGCAGCCGCTGAAGCGGGGTCCGTGCCAGGGGTGATAGGGCTCGGCAGTACGACGCTGCTGGGCCAGGTCGTGCCGGACGGCCGTGGGAACGGGCGTGGTGCGGGCGATCAGCCGCAGGTTCCCCATGGCGTCGTGATCGCTGCCGCCGGTCAGCCCGTACTGGCCGGGACGATTCGTCAGCGCGCCGTGGAAACGACGACGCTTCCGGGGCGTCGTCGCTCCTGACATGCGTCTTCACGGGCCGGCCGAACCGGGAACCCGGTCGCTCCGAGGGATCCCGGGCCAAGCAGGCCGGTCGCCCTGTCGACGCACACCCGTCGGCAGGGCGGGCCGTCCGTCCGCCGACGTGGCGTACGGGACGGTCGTTCCTCGCGTGACGCGCGCCACACAGCTCCTCCGGAACCCGGCCCGTGGCTGGTCCGACTACTGAACTGGTACGGCGCGATCCGACCGACGCCGTCCGACGTGACCTGGAGACGCGGTTGATGGAAGAGTCCCGGCAATCCTCCTTGACCGGCGCGGGTACGGCCCTGCGGAGGGCGGCGCCCCCGCCCGCGCTCTGCGGCTTCCTTCTGCTGCTGGCCCTGATCTTCACGGTGTCCTACGCGGTGGGTGCCGGCGCCGGTCCTGTCGCACCCGGTATGCACGGCGGCGGCACGAACCGCGACGGCGGCGGCGGAGGTATGGACGACATGGGCAACATGCAGGGGGGACACGGCTGATGGGCGCCGAACCGATGACCGCCCTGGTGACGACCGATCTGAGCGTCGGCGGCATGACCTGCGCCGCGTGCGTGACCCGTGTCGAGAAGAAGCTCGGCAAGCTCGACGGAGTGACGGCGACCGTGAACCTGGCCACCGGGCGGGCTCGCGTGAGCCATCCGACGGAGGTCAGCGTCGGGCAACTCGTGGCGACGGTCGAGAAGGCCGGCTATACGGCCGCGCTCCCCGAGCCGCCCAAGAAGCAGCCGCGTGAGGGCGGGCGGGAGACCGAGGAGGCGCGGCAGGAGCGCGACCGGCTGCTGGGCACCGCGTTGCTCGCGGTGCCCGTGCTCGTGCTGTCGATGGTGCCCGTGCTGCAGTTCCGCAACTGGCAGTGGCTGTGTTTCATGCTGGCCGCGCCGGTCGCGGTATGGGGTGCCTGGCCCTTCCACGCGCGGGCGGTACGGGGGCTGCGGCACTCGGCGGCGACCATGGACACGCTGGTGTCGCTGGGCGTGGTGGCGTCCTTCGCGTGGTCGGCGTACGCGCTCTTCCTCGGGGGTGCCGGTGATCCCGGGATGCGGATGCCGTTCAGCCTCGTTCCCTCCGCATCGGACGGCGTCGCGCACATCTACCTCGAAGCGGCCGTCGGCGTACCGCTGTTCGTACTGGCGGGGCGGTTCCTGGAGGCGCGGGCCCGGCGGGGCACCGGGGCGGCGCTACGATCGCTGGCCGAACTCGCCGCCAAGGAGGTGTCGGTACGGGACGGTGATTCCGAACGGCTCGTTCCCATTGCGGAGTTGGAGGGCGGTCAGGTCTTCGTCGTGCGGCCTGGCGAACGGGTCGCCACCGACGGACAGGTGGTGGAGGGCAGTTCGGCCGTGGATCTGGCCCTGGTCACCGGGGAGAGCGAGCCGGTCGAGGTCGGGCCGGGCTCGGCCGTGGTCGGCGGGGCCGTCAACGCCGGCGGGCTGCTGCTCGTACGGGCCACGGCCGTCGGTGCCGACACGCAGCTCGCCCGGATCACCCGTCTGGTCACCGAGGCGCAGGCCGGCAAGGCGCGTGCCCAGCGGCTGGCCGACTCGGTGGCCGGTGTCTTCGTGCCGGTCGTGCTGGCACTGGCCGTCACCGCGCTCGGATTCTGGCTGGGCGCCGGGGCCGATCCACAGGCGGCGATCACCGCGTGTGTGGCGGTCCTGGTGGTGGCCTGCCCGTGCGCGCTGGGCCTTGCGACGCCGACCGCGCTGATGGCCGCGACCGGCCGGGGTGCCCAGCTCGGTGTCCTCGTCACCGGCCCGCAGGCGCTGGAGGGGCTTCAGCACATCGACGCCGTCGTGCTCGACAAGACGGGCACGCTCACCACCGGGCACATGAGCGTCGCCCGGGTCACCGTCGTACCGGACGGGCTCGGCCGCGACGCGGTACTGCGGCTGGCGGGCGGTGTCGAACAAGGCTCGGAACACCCCCTCGGCCGGGCCGTCTCCGCCTACGCCCGGCGGGAGCTGCGCGAGCAGCGGCTGCCGGACGTGGGCGAGTTCAGTGCAATGCCGGGGCGGGGAGTGCGCGGCCGGGTCGAGGGGCGGCTGGTGGAAGTCCTCGCCCCGGACGACGAGTTGCCCGCAGCCCTCGCGGATGCCCTGCCGGTGGCGGAGGCCGCCGCGCACACGCCCGTACTGGTCCGTGTGGACGGGGTGGCCGAGGCGCTGATCGAGGTCGGGGATGTCGTACGCCCCGGAAGCTACCGGGCCGTCGACCGGCTGCGGCGGCTCGGCGTGCGGCCCGTGCTCGCCACCGGTGACCGCGAGGCGCCCGCCCGGGCCGTTGCCGCGACCCTGGGCATCGACGAGGTGCACGCTCGCTGCACGCCCGAGGGCAAGGCCGAACTCGTACGGGAGTTGCAGGAGCAGGGCTACCGAGTCGCGGTGATCGGCGACGGCGTGAACGACGCCGCCGCGCTGGCCGGCGCCGACCTCGGGATCGCCATGGGCACCGGCACCGACGTGGCCATCGGGGCCGCCGACGTGACCCTCGTACGCGGCGACATCGAGGCCCTCGCGGACGCCGTCCGGCTGGCCCGGCGCACCCTGGGCACCATCCGTGCCAACCTCGTCTGGGCCTTCGGCTACAACGTCGTGACCGTGCCGCTCGCCCTGGTCGGCCTGCTCAACCCCATGCTCGCGGCGGCGGCCATGTCCGCCAGCTCGGTGCTGGTGGTCGGCAACAGCCTGCGGTTGCGCGGCTGGCAGCCCTCGCCCGCCCGGAGGCGTACCCGATGACCGGACAACAGGTCTGGCGGCCCACCCGGCGCAGGCTCACCGACACCCTGATCGCCACGCTCTCGCCCGTCGCCGTGTGCGGCCTGGCCCTCGGCGGTCTGAGCACGTGGACCGCGTATGGCAACGCGGGCAGCCCGGCCCGTATCGCGGTCACCGGGGGCCGGGTGTACCTGCCCTACGGCAACGCCCAGGACACGGCGGCCTTCTTCCGGATCACCAACAGCGGCGGCTCGGCGGACCGGCTGCTGAAGGTGACGTCCCGCGCGGTCGACGGCGCCGGCACCTTCAGTCGCCATCGCATGACCGGCGCTCGGTCGGCCTCCGCGCAGACGGTGGCGTCGGTCGCCGTCCCGGCCGGTGGCAGCCTCGCCATGTCCCCGCACGGCCTTGATGTGACGGTGCCGGCGAATGCGGGCTGGCAGGCCGGCGATCTCGTCTCGTTCACGTTGCGTTTCGCACGCAGCGGTGCTGTGAAGACCCTGGCTGTGGTGGTCCGTCCGGGCCAGGACGGCACGTGATCCCTCACTCGTAGAGGTCGACCTGACGGCCCGTCGAGTACCGGTGAGGCGCTGTGTCCTGTATCACTCTCTTCGGGATGAGTGGCAGTCCCGGGTGCTGTGCGTACCCACCCGTGACGAGCGGAGCCCGGATGCGAAGATGAGGCCGTCATGACTGCTGGGTGGTGTGCGCGCGCGATACGGGCCGCGGTGTTCGCGGCAGTCTGCGTGCTGCTCGCCGCCCTCGGTCACGTACTGATGTCGGGCTCCACCGTGCCCTGGTGGACGATGACCGCCGGGTTCGCCGCCACGACCGGCGTCGGCTGGTGTCTGGCGGGCCGTGAGCGCGGACTCGCGCTGGTGGTGCCCGCCGCGGTCGTCGCGCAGGGAGCGCTCCACTCGGCCTTCTCGCTGGCCCAGTCGGCGGCATCGGACACCGGCGCGGGCGGTGTGGCGCACGGCATGCGTGGTATGTCCATGAGCGCCACGTCCATGGACGCCATGGACATGAGGTCCGCGCCCATGGGCTGTTCGGAGCAGCCAGGGCAACTTGGCCATCTGGTACACGACATGGGCGGCGGGTCGTCGTTCGGCATGCTCGCCGCCCATGCCCTGGCCGCTGTGCTGAGTGGGCTGTGGCTGGCCTACGGCGAGAGGGCCGCTTTCCGCGTGTTGCGGGCCGTCGCGGGATGGCTGGCCGCTCCGCTGCGGCTGTCGCTCGCTCTGCCCGCCCCGCCGTGTCGGCCGCGTCTGGTGCCGACGCGCGAACGTTCGGAGCGGGTGCCGCGGCTGTCGCTCGCGCACACGATCATTTCTCGAGGGCCTCCGGCCGGGATGGCTGTCGCCTGAGACAGCTGGTTTCCCGAGGCCACCCGCTGGGCGCCGCGTAGTCGGTGCCAGGGCTTCGGGCACGGGTCGTTCACGTCGTACGGCCCCATCCCACCTCCCGTCCCGGGACGTTTCCGCAGCGGTGCTCACGCCCGGCGCACCAGCGCGCGGTCGCGCGTGCCGCCGTGCCGGATCCCGGACAACCCGAGAAGGACATCAGGTGATCACTCCTGTCCTCCCCGTGTCGCGCGAGAAGCGCGACGCGGGGCGCAAGGCGGCGGATCAGCCCGGCGCCATGGCATGGCCCGACGATGCGGCCACCGCCTGGGCCCTCGCCGCCCGCGCCGGCGACCCCGACGCCGTCGACCGCTTCGTGCGTGCCCTGCACCCCGACGTCGTCCGCTACATCACGCACCTCTCCTCCGACCGTCAGCTCGCCGACGACCTGGCGCAGGACACGTTCCTGCGGGCACTCGGCAGCCTGCACCGGTTCGAGGGGCGCTCGTCGGCGCGTACGTGGCTGCTGTCCATCGCGCGCCGCACGGTGATCGACAACGTGCGCTACACCGCGGCCCGGCCGCGGCTGCGTGACACGGACGACTGGACGGTATGGGCCGAGCGGGCCCAGCCGAGCGGTCTGCCCGGCTTCGAGGACGGTGTGGCCTTGCTCGATCTGCTGGACGCGCTGCCTGCTGAGCGCCGTGAGGCGTTCGTCCTCACCCAGCTGACGGGACTGCCCTACGAGGAGGCTGCCGAGGCCAGCGGTTGTCCCGTCGGCACGATCCGCTCGCGGGTGGCACGAGCCCGGGCGACCCTCGTCGCACTTCTTGTCGAGGCCGAGGAGTCGCGGGCCCCCGCCGCCGTCGCCGCGTGACGAAACGGGTGCCGGTGCCCACCGCCAGCGGGGGCACCGGCACCCTCCCCGGCATCCGGCCGGCCCTGACCGCCGAGGCTCATCTCACGCCCGCGGTCACGGTCGCCCGGACGGCGACCTTCCCGCTCTGACGGAACCACAGAAGGTAGGGCACCTTCTGACCGGCTTTCAGTACGGGGGGATCCAGGATCACGACCCCGAGACCTCCCGGCGCCATGCGCACCGTGCCGCCCGCCGGAACGTCGACGGCCCACACGGGCTCCGTACGCCCCGTCCCGGTGCGGCGCACTGTACGTCGCAGGAGGCTGACGCCCAGGTCCGGTGAGTCCGCGTACAGCAGCGTGTCCTTCGACGGGCCGGTGTTGCGGATCTCGAAATACGCGGCGGTCGAGCCGGAACCCGCGGACACCGCGACGATGTGTGCGTCGACGACCGTGATCCTGGGCGGCGGATCGCCTGCCGCGCCGGTCGCGGTGTACGCGACCATGAGGGCCAGCGCACCGCAGGAGGCGCCCAACGGCGGCGCGACGGTCCGTAAGGCGTTGACGAACCATGTGTTGCGCGTCGGGCGCATCACACGCATCAGGCTTCTCGGCTCCATACGTCAGAGGTCGGGGCGCGGTCCCTGCTGGTTCCCGGCCCCTGCCGAGCCGACCGGTTCCGCCCCGTGGTGGCGGGGAAAGACCCCTCCGGAGCCCGGATCGAACGCGGTTGCGGAAGTGCGGACCGTGGCGGGGGAGGGGGATCACGTGCTGGGTCTCGTGCGAGAGCCGAGGGACGATACACCGCGGGGTTGGCCGTGGGGACAGGAGGCCGCCCGAGCCGAACCCAGACGGAAGAGAATCGGCGGGGCCTGGCCCCTGGGCTTCGCCACCCTGGCCGTGCTGGCTGCCGGCTACGCCTGGCTCGGTTTCGTTGTGGAGGGTGTCCCCGGAGCCCTGGTGGGCTGTGCCGCTGGGCTGATACTGAGCGGGTTGCTCTGTCTGCTGGTGGATTCGGCGGTCTCGGCCCCACGGCCGGCGCACCGCAGAGTCCACGGCGCGGCGGAGGACCGCGGGCGTCTTCGCAGTCGCAGCTGACCAAAACACCGCGCGAACGGGGGAACTCGGCAGCCCGTCGGCGCGACTACTTGTTCGTGCGGCCGACGGGGGAGCAGGCACGTCGGAGTATGACCCGACGGCCGCATGTCCTCAAGTGCCGCCAAGGCAAGGAAAATTGGCCCGGAGAACGCGGGAACTCGAGCCCACGCGCGACCGACTACTAGTTCGACAGCGCAGCTCACCACCCGCTGACCACCGTGCGAGGCAGGCAGGTCGGCAGGTCGGAGCGCGGAACTTCGGGCGAAGGTGGTTCGGCACACGTGGAACGCAGACGTCTGTTGCAGTCCGCCACGACGGCGATCGGCGCCGTCTCGGCGGCCCCGCTCGCCGCCGGCACCGCCCACGCGGCCGTCCCGGCGCGTGCCCGCGGCGAAGACGGCGAGGTGCTACGCATCCGCACTGTCACCTTCGACGGCGTGGAGGAGCTGGACGGCGTGGAGAAGTTGCAGGTCTTCGGCCCGTTCGAAGTCTTCTCCGTGGCCGCCCGGGCCCATCCGGTGACGGTGAAACCGGTGACCGGCGGAGAAGCGGCCGAGATGACCTACAGCTTCGGCACGAGGGTGGCGGCAGCGGCCTGGTCCCCGCGCGACGCCGCTCTGATCGTCGTACCCGGTGGAGGCTTCGGCCGACGGGACAGCCCCGGCGTCTGGGCGGAGTTCGACAAGGAGCGGCTGCCGTCCGCCCCGCGCCACCTGGCCAGGAGTCACCTCGCCGAACGGGGAGCCCGGGTCGTGGACCAGCGAGTCGTCGACGACGGTGACCTGGTGACGGCCGGCGGGGTCGTCTCGTCGGGCATCGACGGCGCCCTGAGGCTGCTGGAGGGGGAGTTGGAAGGCGCTGCCGCCGCTCACGCGGAGGCGATCGTGGAGGTCGAGCGCCGGGGAACGGTGCTGCGGACATCGACCGCTGGCCAGTGACCCCGGCCGCCGAACTCCGGAGAACCGCATGACACCAGAGATAGAGAACGCCTTCGCCGCGATCAGAGCCGAGTTCGGTGCGGAATCGATCAGGCGGGTCGAGCAGATGCTGGAGCCGAGCGGGAGCGAGCGGCATCCGCTGCAGAAAGCAGCCAAGTGGATCATGCCGGGACTGTCTCCCACTCCCTGGCACGACCCGTACGCCTACGCCGAACTGGCCCCCGTCGTCCATGAACTGGAGGCCAGCCATCAGGCGATCAAGGAAGAGCTGAAGGTCGCATGGTCGGCGCGACGGGAGGCGTTCTCGGACTACGAGCACTACCTGACCCGCCAGGACAACTGGCAGGCCCTCTACCTCTTCCGTGAAGGAGGTATCACCGAAGAGTCGGCCGCAACGGTTCCCATCGCATATCAGGTGCTGAAAGACGTCGCCGTCGACACGGGAAAAATATGCCCTCTCCTGGAATGTCATTTCTCTACTCTGTTGCCGGGGGCCGTCATCGAACCCCATTGCGACCTGTGGAACTTCAGCATCAACCTGCATCTCGCCGTGGACATCCCTGACGGTTGCAGCATCACGGTCGCCGGGGAGACTCGCTCCTGGGAAGAGGGCAAGTGCCTGCTCTTCGACTACTCCTTCGAGCACGAGGCGCGCAACACGGGCACCCGCCCGCGTACCTGCCTGCTCATCGACCTCTGGCATCCGGAGACCACTGTTCCGGAGCGCCGGGCGCTGGTCGCCCTCATCACCGAGATCCGTCGGCTCATGGGGGAGGACTGACGCGGAGGTAGGAATACAGGAAAGCAAGGATCCCGGATAAAGCCTGGAAATACATCCAGGCCATATCCGGTGTCGCTGGTGTTCCTTTCCCGGCAGTCTCCGGCTGCCGGGTGTCAGTGCTGCTCTGATGTTCCGTGAATGTGCAATGCCTGTCGAGAAGTTGCCATTCACAATGCCGATCCGGACTGCTAACGTGACTGAAAACGATCGAGCTGCCGGAATTCCCCTCTGTGGAAATTCCAAATGTTGTGATCCCGAGGGGGGTGATCGATGATGTCCGTGACAGAGCCGGCGAAGGCTCCGCTCCGAAAGTCCATCGGACTTCCTCTGCTTGTTCTGGCGTCGGGTCAGCTCGTCATCTCGCTCGACTACAACATCGTGTACGTCGCTCTGCCCGACATCGGTGCAGGGCTGGGATTCTCCGACCACGACCTGCAGTGGGTGGTGAGCGCCTACGTCGTGGCCACCGGCGGCTTCCTGCTGTTGGGCGGCCGGGCCGCGGACCTGCTCGGCCGGCGCCGGATGTTCCTTGTCGCGGCGTCGCTGTACGCGGGGTCGTCCCTCGTGGGCGGCCTGGCTCAGACGCCCGGCGTCTTGGTCGCTGTCCGGGCGGTCCAGGGCATCGGCGGCTCCCTCCTGTTCCCGGCGACGCTGTCTCTGATCAACACCCTGTACGACGAAGGGCCCGACCGGAACCGGGCCTTGGCGGTGTGGGGTGCCGCGGGAGCCGGCGGGCTCTGCTTCGGATCTCTCCTCGGTGGAGTCCTGGTGGAGGCGTTCGGCTGGCCGTCGGTGTTCTTCGTCAATGTGCCCGTGGCGGGAACCCTCGCGGTGGCCGGATGGCGGCTGTTCCCCGCGGACGGCCCGTGGGACCGCTCACGGCACTTCGACGTGGCAGGCGCGCTGACCGCGACGGGCGGGATCACACTCCTGGTGTTCCTGCTGGTGCAGGCCCCCGCGGAGGGCTGGGACACACCCGCGGCCCTCGCGAGCGCGGTGCTGTCCCTCGGGCTGCTGGCGCTCTTCGCCGTCGTAGAGAGGCGATCCCGTGATCCGCTCGTACCGGCAAGGCTGTTCGCCGACCGCGGCCTGCTCGCGGCGATGGGGGTGACCGCCCTGTTCAGCGCCACATTCAGCTCAGTGCCGTACTTCCTGACCCTCTACTTCCAGACCGTCCACGGATACCGGGCGGTCGCCACCGGGTTCGCGTTCCTCGTGCCCGCTGTGGTGGTGGCCGTCGGTACGCAGGCCGGTGGACGGGCCGTGTCCGCTTTCGGGGTGCGCCGGATGCTGGTGGGAGGCATGGCGCTGGGTGCCGCCGGAGCCGCGGCACTCGGCCTGGCGCTCACCGCCGACGGCTCGTATCCCGCGCTCCTGCCGGGGATCGTGCTGCTGAGTGTCGGCCAGGGGGCCGCGTGGACGGGGATGTGGATCGCCGCGTCCGCCGGGGTGGCCCCCGGTGACCAGGGCATCGCCTCGGGACTGGCGTCGACCACCCTGCAGGTGGGCGGCGCGGTGGGCCTCGCCTTACTGGTCGGGGTCGCCGGCGGGGTTGGGCAGAACGCCTCCGGGCCTGGGCTCCTCGACGGCATCCGTACCGCCGTGTTCGTGATAGCGGGCGGCATCGGCTGCGGCGCGTTCGCACTGCTCGCCCTTCGCAGGACCACGAGTCCTTAGACACCCCCTTCCCCTCTCCGTTCCGTGTCCGGGCCTTGCGGCCCGTCCTCCGTCATGCCTGGAGATTCCCCATGTCCCCTACCGCCGCCGGTTCTTACGCCCCGGCAGCCGTCCTGTGCGGGCTGGCCGGATGGGTGCCGCCCCGTGTGGTGACCAACGAGCACCTCGCACGACGGCTCGACACCGACGACGCATGGATCCGCACACGGACCGGGATCCGCCGACGGCATGCCGTCGACCCCGGACAGGCGACGTCCGACCTGGCTGTCGAAGCCGGCCGCCGGGCGCTCGTCTGCGCCGCGACGGCCAGCGTCGACGCCGTCGTCGTCGCCACGACGACGCCGGACCACAGTTGCCCGGCCACCGCGCCCGCCGTTGCCGCACGGCTCGGTCTGACGGGAGCGGCCGCCTTCGACATCAGCGCCGTGTGCACCGGGTTCGTCTACGGCCTCGCCTCGGCCGCCGGACTCATCGCGGCCGGCGTGGCCGAACGGGTGCTGCTCATCGGGGCGGACACCTACTCCACGATCGTGGATCCCCTCGACCGGGCCAACGCGATCATCTTCGGCGACGGCGCGGGAGCCGTCGTCCTGCGCGCCGGACACCCCGACGAGCCCGGCGCGGTCGGCCACTTCGACCTCGGCAGCGACGGCGCTCACGAGGACCTGATCATGGTCGCGGCCGGCGGCTCCCGACAGCGCTCCCGTCCGGGCGAACCCAGTCGCCAGGACCGGCACTTCGGCATGCGGGGCAAGGAGGTCTACCGCCACGCGGTGACGCGCATGGCCGAGTCGGCGCGCGCCACACTGTCCCGGGCCGGCTGGAAGACCGACGACGTCGACCACTTCGTACCCCACCAGGCCAATCTGCGGATCCTGCACTCGGTGGCCGACGACCTCGGTCTCCCACGGGAGCGCTGCGTGACACATGTCGAGTCCGTCGGCAACACGGGCGCCGCGTCCATCCCGCTCGCCCTTGCCGACGCGGCCGCCGGACAGACACTCCGGCCCGGCGACCGGGTTCTGCTCACCGCCTTCGGAGGCGGCCTCACCTGGGGCTCCTGCCTCCTGACCTGGCCCACGCTCCCCGCGCCGGCCCCACCGTACGACCCGCACGCCCAAGGAGAACGGACGACGTCATGAGCACCACCTACGACCGACTGGTCGACATCCTCGCGAGGTTGCACGACGCCCCGGCGGACCGGATCCGCCCCGAGGCGACCCTCGGCGAACTGGACGTCGACTCGCTGACGACGGTCGAGATCAGCATCCGCATCGAACGCGACCTCGGAGTCGCCGTCGGCGATGACGAACTCCAGCCCGACCTCACCCTCGGCGATCTCGCCGGACTCGTCGACGCCCGCCAGGCAACCGTCTGACCTCCTCTCCTCCCACTCCACGAAAGGCGGCACCCATGCGGATCAATGAACGGCCCGGCACCGCGATCGGCGCGACGGTCGAGGGCTTCGACCACGCCACCGCCTCGGACGCCGACATCGCCGCACTCAAAAGCACCGTCTACACGAAGAAGATCGCCGTCCTGAAGGGCCAGGACCTCTCTCCCCAGGAGTTCCTCGAACTCGGCAAGCGGCTGGGGCGCCCCGAGACCTACTACGAGCCGATGTACCACCACCCGGAGGTCACGGAGATATTCGTATCCTCCAACGTGCCGGAGAACGGAAAGCAGATAGGCGTACCGAAGACCGGAAAGTTCTGGCACGCGGACTACCAGTTCATGCCTGACCCCTTCGGGATCACCCTGATCTACCCCCAGGTCATTCCGCGGCAGAACCGCGGCACGTATTTCATCGACATGGGCCGGGCATACGACAGGCTGCCCGAAGATCTCAAGAAGGAGATCGGCGGAACGTACTGCCGGCACTCGGTGCGCAAATATTTCAAGATCCGGCCCCACGACGTCTACCGCCCCATCTCGGAGATCATCGAGGAGGTCGAGCGGAAGACCCCGGCCGTCGTCCAGCCGACCACGTTCACGCACCCCATGACCGGGGAGACGGTCCTCTACATCAGCGAGGGCTTCACCATCGGCGTCGAGGACCAGGACGGCGAGCCGCTCGACGACGAGCTGCTCAAGCGACTGTTCCAGGCCACCGGCCAGCTCGACGAGACCTTCGAGCACGACAACATCCACCTGCAGAGCTTCGAGCAGGGCGACCTGCTGGTCTGGGACAACCGCAGCCTCATCCACCGCGCCCGGCACACGACCACCCCCGAGCCGACCGTCTCCTACCGGGTCACCGTGCACGACGAGCGAAAGCTACACGACGGGATCAAGGTGGCATGACGACGGCCCAGCACCCCACGGACGAGGACCTGTTGGCGCGCGTGCTGGTGCCCTACAAGGACCACTGCAAGTATCTGCGCTCGGCCGTCGTGACCGAGAGCGACACCGGACGGGCCGTCGCCCGCTGCGAGTTCGCGATTCCGGAGTCGTGCTATATCGACGACACCGGCCATCTGAATTCCGTCGAGGTGAACATCTGCTACAACCAGATGATGTACTACCTCGTCGCCAAGTCCGTGAAAGAAGGGCTCCTGGCGGGGTTCGAATCCTGGACGCTGGACGACTTCTGGAAGCATCAGCTCCCGGACATCCTGATCGCCCGCTTCGCCTCCAACTTCCGGCGGCCCGTCAACCCACGTGCATTCTCCGGGGAGATGGAATTTCAGTCCGTCACCCGGCGCGCCCCCGCAGGCGGCATCCCGTTCCTGCACGCCGAGACCGCCTACCGCTACTGGGACGCCGACTCGGGCCGGTGCGACGGCGAGGCCGTCCTGGCGTTCGTCAACATCCCCTGACGCGCTCCTGCCACCCACCCAGCGGCAAGAGAGGACCGAGACCTCCATGGCCATGGACAGGCTCCACCATCCGGAGCTTCAGACGCTCGTCCAGACCACGAGCTTCCACGCACGGAACCAGCCCACGACCCCCGCGGTTCTCTTCGAGGGCCGCACGGTCACGTACGAGCAACTGCACCGAGAGAGCAACCGCATCGCCCACGCCGTCCAGGCCGCCGGACTCACGCCGGGCGACCGGGTCGCGTACCTCGGCAAGGAGTCCGAGCACTACTACGAGATCCTCTTCGGCTGTGCCAAGAGCGGCACCGTGCTCGTACCCGTCAACTGGCGGCTGACCGCGCCCGAGGTCAGCCATATCCTGCGGGACTCCGGGACCCGACTGCTTTTCCTGGAGGAGGAGTTCGGGCCGATCGTCGAGAAGATGCCGACCGCACCCCCCGAAACGGTCGTCGGGCTCGGAGAGCCCTTCGTCGCCTGGAAGGCATCCCACCCCGACACCGACCCGACACCGCACGTCACCCCCGACACCCCCGTCGCCCAGCTCTACACCAGCGGCACCACCGGACTGCCCAAGGGCGTCGTCCTCGCCCACCGCAGCTTCTTCGCGATCCGTGACGCGCTGGCGAGCGAGGGGCTGGACTGGATCGACTGGCGCGCAGGCGACATCGCGCTGATCGGTATCCCCGGATTCCACATCGGCGGTCTGTGGTGGGCCACACAGAACTTCAACGCCGGAACCACGATCGTCGCGATGCGGGCCTTCGCCGCCCGCCAGGCCGTCGACCTCATCCGCGACCTCGGCATCACCACCGCCTGCGTCGTCCCGGCGATGCTCCGCATGATGCTGACCGAACCCCGCGTCAGCGCCAAGGACTTCACCACCCTGCGCAAGACCGTCTACGGCGGCTCCCCGATCTCCGAGGCACTGCTTGAGGAGAGCCTCGCCGTTCTCGACTGCGAGTTCGCCCAGATCTACGGCCTCACCGAGACCGGCAACACCGCTGTGTGCCTGCCCCCGGCCGCCCATGTCCCCGGCGGTTCCCTCATGCAGGCGGCCGGGCGGCCGTATCCGGGTGTGGGCAGCAAGGTGATCGACGGCGAGGGGCGCGAACTGCCGCCGGGCGCGGTCGGGGAGGTCTGTCTGGCCACGCCGGCCCACATGGTCGAGTACTGGGGACTGCCCGGCAAGACCGCCGAGACCCTCGTCGACGGCTGGATCCACACCGGGGACGCCGGCTATATCGACGAGGACGGCTACATCTTCATCCGCGACCGCATCAAGGACGCCATCCTCGTCGCCGGCGAGAACGTCTACCCCGCCGAGATCGAGAACGTACTGGAGCACCACCCCGGCGTAGCGGAGGCCGTCGTCGTCGGCGCCCCCGACGAACGCTGGGGCGAGTACGTGCACGCCTTCGTCGTCCCCGCGCCCGGACAGCGGCCCAGCCCCCGGGACCTGCACACCTTCCTCGTCCCGCGGCTCGCGAGCTTCAAGCTGCCCGCCCGCTACGAGTTCATCGAGAGCGTCCCGCGCAACCCCAGCGGAAAGATCCTGCGCCGCGAGCTGCGCGACCGCTTCTGGGACGACTCCGCACGCAAGGTCAACTGACCTTCCACCAGGCCCGAACGAGAGAGAACGACATGCCTGCTCCCCTCACGCTGGAGGGCTTCCGCGCGGACCTGGCGGAGTTCCTGTACCAGCGGCCCGACGAAGTCGACCTCGAAGAGAACCCCATGGACGCGGGACTGGACTCCCTGCGCATCGTCACCCTCCTCGAACGGTGGCGGGAGACCGGCGCCGACGTGACCTTCGTCGAACTCGCCGAGTGCACCTCGTTCGCCCAGTGGTGGCAACTGCTCTCCGCACGGCAGAGGGGAGCGGACCATGCCGACGCATGACAGCGACATGGATGACACAGCGCGGCGTCATCCGTTGCTGGCCGCTCAGGAAGGCATCTGGACCGGCCAGCAGCTCGACCCGGACAGTCCCGCGTACAACACGGCCGAGTACGTGCTCATCGAAGGACCGGTGGACACGGCCGTCTTCGATGCGGCCCTGCACCACGTGGTCGCCGAGACGGAGGCCCTGAACGTCGTCTTCGTCGTCGACGACCAGGGCCGCCCCTGGCAGGCAACCGCCCCGGTCGGCGACTGGCGCCTGCACACGGCCGACCTCACCACCGAGCCCAATCCGCACGCGGCGGCCCTGGCCTGGATGGGCGAGGACATGGCCCGCCCCGTCGACCTCGCGCGCGGCCCCGTCTTCGGCCACGCCCTGCTGCGCACCGCGCCGGAGCAGTACCTCTGGTACCACCGCGTGCACCACATCGCCCTCGACGGCTTCGGCCTGTCGCTGGTCGCCCGCCGAGTCGCCCAGGTCTACACGGCCCTGGCGGCGGGCGAGCGGGCGGCGGCCGGCGGCTTCGGCACGCTGGCCTCGGTGCGGGACGAGGAACGCGCCTACCGGGAGTCGCCCCGCTTCGCCAAGGCCCGCGCCTACTGGGCGGACCGGTTCGCGGACCGGCCGCCCGTGGCCACTCCCGCCGGCCGTACGGCCCTGCCCGCGCGCACGTTCCACCGGCGAGTGGCGGACCTCGACGCGGCGCAGACGCAGGCCCTGCGTGCCGTTGCCCGGGACCTCCAACTCACCTGGTCCGAGGTGCTGTTGGCCGTGACCGTGGCCCAGCTGCACCACGCGACCCGTGCACCGGAGATCGTCCTCAGCCTGCCGGCGATGGGACGTCTGGGCTCTGTGTCCCTGCGCGTTCCCTGCATGGTGCGCAACATCCTGCCCCTGCGCGTCGCCGTCACCGCCTCGGACAGCCTGCGCGACCTCGCGGCCCGCATCTCCCGCGAGCTGCGCGCCGGGCTGCCGCACCAGCGCTACCGCTACGAACAGCTGCGGCGCGACCTCAAGCTCGTCGGCGGACAGCGCCGGCTCTCCGGTCCTGGCGTCAACATCATGCCCTTCGAGTACGACCTGCGCTTCGCCGGACACCGGAGCACGGTCCACAATATCTCCGCGGGCCCCGTCGACGACCTGTCCGTCAACGTCTACGACCGTTCCGAGGGCGCGGGACTGCGCATCGCCGTGGACGCCAACCCCGACCTCTACGACGAGGCGGACGTCGCCGCACTCCAGGAGGGGCTGCTAGCCCTGCTCGAGGAGGCCGTCGCGGCCCCTGACCGGGCGCTCGGCGACCTGTGTGCGCGCGAGCCCGTCCCGGTCCTGGACGGTGGGCCGCTGCCCGGCCCCGTGCGCCCGGTTCTCGGCCTGATCGCCGACCATGCCGCCCGGCATGGCGGATTCGTCGCCGTCGAGCACGGCGGCACCAGCATCACGTATGCCCGACTCTTCGGATCGGCGCGTGCACTCGCGCGCCGACTGGCTGCCCGTCAGGTCGGCCACGGCGACCTGGTGGCCGTCGCCCTGCCGCGCGGTATCGACGCGATCACCGCCATCCTCGGAGTCCTGCTGTCCGGTGCCGCCTACAGCCCGCTCGACCCGACGGCGCCCCGGGCCCGCAGGGCGGAACTGCTGGACGACGCCCGGCCCGACCTCGTCCTCACCACCAGCGCCTTCGCCGACCGCTTCGGGGACCGGGCCGTTCTGCGACACGACGAGCCGGGACCAGATTCCGAAGCGGCCCAGTCGACGGCACCGACGCCCGAGGACCTCGCCTACGTCCTCCACACCTCGGGCTCCACGGGGCGCCCCAAGGGCGTCGAAGTCGGCCACCACGCCCTCGCGCACTTCGTCGCCGGCGCCACGCACCGCTACGGCCTTCACCACCGGGACCGCGTCCTGCAGTTCGCCCCCCTGCACTTCGACACCAGCCTCGAGGAAATCTTCCTCACACTGTGTGCGGGCGCCACGCTCGTCGTCCGTACCGACGACATGACCGAGTCGGTCCCCGGATTCCTGGACGCCTGCGCACGGCTGCGGATCAGCTTCCTCGACCTGCCTACGGCCTACTGGCACGAACTGGCGTACGCCGTTTCGACCGGTGCGGTCACTCTGCCGGCCGAGGTGCGCACCGTCGTCATCGGCGGTGAGGCGGCCCTCCCCGAGCGGGTCGAACGCTGGCGCACGGCCGTCGGCACGTCGGTCCGGCTGCTGAACACCTATGGGCCGACCGAGGCCACCGTGGTCGCCACCGTCGCCGACCTCCACGACCCCTCGCTCGCTCCGGGAGACGTCCCGATCGGACTGCCGCTGCCTGGCACCCGAGCCGCGGTCGTCGACGGCGAACTCCACCTCCTGGGCGACAACCTGGCCATCGGCTACCGCGGAGACCGGCCACCGGACACCTCCCGCTTCGCCCCTCTGGACCAGATCCCCGGAGCGCCCCGCGCCTACCGCACAGGCGACCTGGTACGGATCGGCGACGACGGGCAGCTGCGCTACCTGGGCCGGTCGGACACCGAGTTCAAGATCAGCGGACATCGAGTGCACCCGGCCGAAGTCGAGGGCGCCCTCCTTGGCCATCCGCGAGTCCGTGACGCGGTTGTCGTAGGGCTGGTGCTGGGCGACGGGACGCGGCGCCTGGTCGCGTACGTCGTCCCGGACGGGCCCGCCCCGGCCGTGGCCCTGATCAGGGACCACCTCCGGGAGACGCTGCCCGCGGCCATGATCCCGTCGGCCGTCGAGTTCCTTGACCGCCTGCCCCGGACGAGCTCAGGGAAGATCGACAGGAACGCGCTCGCCGCGACGACCCCCGACGGACATGTGCCGGAGCCCGGTGCGCAGGCCGCGACGTCCGACAGTGCACTGGTGCGCACCATCGCCGCCGTCTGGCAACAGGTGCTCGGCGTGGCCGCCGTCTTTGCCCGGGACGATGTGTTCGACCTGGGGGCCCACTCGCTCCAGGCCATCCAGGTCGCCAACCGCCTCGGCGTCGAACTGCACCGTGACCTCAAAGTCGCCTGGCTCTTCCAGCACCCGACCCCGGCCGAACTGGCGAGATTCCTGGAACAGCAGGAGCAGCCTCGCTCGGCCCCTCCCGGCCTTCCGGCGGCCCTGCTCGCCGACACCGTCCTCGATCCGGACATCCGCCCCGGCGACGGTCCCCGGGCGAGCGGCACGCCGGACAGAATCCTGCTCACCGGAGCCACCGGCTTCGTCGGCGCACATCTGCTGGCCGAACTCCTGACGAGCACCGGCGCGGAGGCCGTCTGCACCGTGCGCGCCGCTAGCCCCGCCGAGGCCACCGCCCGCATCCACCAGGCCCTGGAAACCCACCTGATCCACCTCCCGGACGCGGCGCGCGAACGCATCACAGCGGTCCCCGCCGACCTCGCCCGCCCCCGCCTCGGCGTGGACGAGGCACTCTTCGCCGACCTCGCCCGGACCTGCGGGGCGATCATCCACAACGCGGCGACCGTCAGCATCATGCGCGAATACGCCACCCTCCGCGCCGCCAACACCGAGTCCACCCGGGACCTGCTGCGCATGGCGGCTGTGCGCTCCATTCCCCTGCACTTGGTGTCGACCCTCTCCGTCGCCCCGCCCCTCGACCTCGCCCCGGAGGTACCGGAGGCGTTCCTTGCGGCCCACCCCGGACTGCGCCACGGCTACCAGCAGTCGAAGTGGGCGGCCGAGCGCCTGCTGGAACAGGCCGCCGAAAGAGGCCTGCCGGTCACCGTGCACCGGCTCGGCCGGATCGTCGGCCCACGCACCACTGGCTACGTGAACGAACGGGACTTCCTCTGGAGCGTGCTGCGCGCGGGGATCCCCGCGCGCATCGTCCCCGACCTGTTCGACGAGGAGACATGGACACCCGTCGACCACGTCGCCCAGGCCCTCGTCCACCTCTGCCTCGGACAGCGCCCGCCGGGAGCGACGGTTTTCAACCACGCCACCGCCCGCCCGGTGCGGCTGGCCGACGTCTACGACTGGCTGGAGGACTACGGCTATCCGCTGCGGCGCATGCCGCTGGCCCAGTGGCGTGCCGAACTGCCGCGATCCTCCGGTGACTCCGGCGTGGCGGCGACCATGCTCGCCTTCTTCGACGCCTGGGAGGCGAACCCCGACGACGCGACCGGGCCGGAGCTACGCCTGGGACGCGTCCGTGCCGACAACGTCGTGAACGGCCTGCACGGCAGCGGCATCACCTCCCCGCCCGTCGACCGTGACCTCGTCTTCCGTTACCTCGACCACTGCGTCACCACCGGAACGCTGCCCGCCCCGGCCGGGAAGCAGAGCCATCTCGCAACCCCGGCAAAGTAGTTGGGCATCTCCGGGAACTCACGGGCTGCACCCCCCGACTACTGCAACAGAACCCACCGCCTCACGAACACCCCGCAGCAAGGAGCCAGCATGTCGAAGAAACGGCCGGTCGCCGTCGCCCTGGCCGGCGCCCTCTGTCTGGTCACGGCGGCATGCGCCGACTCGTCGACCGACCAGGACGGCGCCACCGGCGACAAGGCGTCCGCGGCCGCCGCGAAGTCCGGTTATCCGGCGATCCTCGAGAACTGCGGAGTGTCCGAGAAGTTCACCAAGGCGCCCGGCCGAGTCGTCGTCATGAACGGCGCCTCGGTCGCCGAGGTCTCCACGCTGCTCTCCCTCGGCCTCGGCGACCGCGTCGTCGCCAACCAGCAGAGCTACGGAATGTCCGAGGTCCCCGGCCGCGCCAAGGCCATCAAGGCCCTGCCCAACGGCAAGGTCAAGCTCAACGACGCCTACGACATCCCGCGCGAGGCGATGATCGGGCTGCGGCCGGACCTGGTGCTGTCCACGACGTCGTACGGCTTCGACGAGAAGAACGGCTTCGCCACCCGCGACCAGCTCAAGGAGGTGGGCGCCCACACCTACGTCTCCCCGCAGGGCTGCGACCAGGACACCTCCAAGATGACCGTCGCCGACAGCTACACGCTGCTGCGCGACATGGGCAAGATCTTCAACGTCCGTGACCGCGCAGAGCAGCTGATCGCCGCGTCGGAGAAGCACATCGCCGAGATCTCCGCCAAGGTCAAGGGCGAGAAGCAGCCGAAGGTCATGGTTCTGTTCTCCAACATGGCCATGGGCGGCAACGACTTCAGCTCGGTCGTCGCCAAGGGCATCTACAACGACATCCTCGCCAAGGCCGGCGGCAGCAACGCCTTCGCGTCGGCCTCCAAGACCTCCTTCGCCGACCTGAGCAAGGAGAAGGTGGCCGCCACCGATGTCGACGCGCTCGTCGTCATCGGCTACAACGACCCGAACCCGGCGGCCTACGCCAAGAAACTGCTGAAGGAGTTCCCCCAGTGGCCGGCCGCGAAGAACAACACGTACGTGGCCCTGTCCGACTCGATGTACCTCGGCCCCAGCAACGACCTGGCCGTCGAGAAGATCGCCAAGGCTCTGCACCCCGACAAGTTCTGAGCCCGAGCCGCCTGCGGCTGCCGCTCGCCGTCGTCGGCCTGCTTCTCGTCCTCGTCGCCGTGATGGTGGTGGCGGTGAGTATCGGAGCGGTGAACATCCCGGTGGCGGATGTGTGGGGCATTCTCCTGCACCACGTCACCGGGCGGGGAGCCGCCGGTGACCCGGCGCTGGACCAGATCGTGTGGACCTTCCGGGCTCCTCGCGTCGCCCTGGCCGCCCTGGTCGGCGCGGGACTGGCCGTCGCCGGAGCGGTGCTCCAGACCCTGGTCTCCAACCCGCTCGCCGACCCGGTCGTCCTCGGCTTCTCCTACGGCGCCTCGCTCGGCGCCGTGCTGGTCATCACCCTCGGCGGCGTCGCACTCGGCGGGCTGGCCGGTCTCGGCGTGTCGGGCGCGGCATTCGTCGGCGCACTGGCCGCCGGGGCACTGGTCTTCGCCCTGGGGCAACGTCAGGGCCGGCTGGCCCCCACCCGGCTGGTCCTGGCGGGGGTCGCGGTCGGCTATGTCCTGCTGTCCGTGACGAGCTTCGTCCAACTGCTGGCGACGCCCACCGAGCTGCGGACCGTGATGTTCTGGATGCTCGGCAGCGTCGCCGGCGCCCAGTGGAGCCAACTGCCCACCGTCACGGCGGTGGTCCTGACGAGCACCGTCGTGCTGACCCTGTTCGGCCGCCGCCTCAACGCCCTGCTGGCCGGTGACGAGTCCGCCACCGCGCTCGGGGTGGACGTCAACCGGCTGCGCGCCGTCCTCCTGGTGATCAGCGCGCTGCTCACCGGCACCGTCATCGCCGTAGCGGGTGGCGTCGGCTTCGTCGGCCTGATGATCCCCCACCTGGTCCGCCTCACCACCGGAGCGGACCACCGCAGACTGCTGCCCCTGACCGCACTCCTGGGCGCCGTGTACCTCGTCCTCGTCGACCTGCTCTCCCGCACCGTCAACCGCCCCAACGAACTGCCGCTGGGCATCCTCACCGCTCTGCTCGGCGCCCCCTTCTTCCTGTGGCTGCTGCGCCGCGACAAGGGCCTGGACACCGTATGAAACTGACCGTGGACCAGCTCCACATCACCCTGGACCGCAAGCCGATCCTCCGCGATGTGCAGCTGGAGGCCGCCAAGGGCGACATCGTCGGACTCGTGGGCCCCAACGGCAGCGGCAAGTCCACCCTGCTCCGTACGGTCTACCGCTCGCTGCGCCCGGCCGACGGCGTGGTCAGGGTCGGCGGCGACGACGTATGGGAGCTGTCTGCTCGTACCGCCGCCCGCCGCACGGCGGCCGTTCTCCAGGACGCCGGCACCACGACCGGCCTGACCGTAACCGAGATCGTCGCCCTGGGACGTACGCCCCATCACGGCCTGATGGGTCGGGACGGCGCCGAGGACCGCGAGGCCGTGACCGAGGCGGTCGAACGCTGCGGAGTCGGCCCCTTCGCGGACCGGGACTACGCCACCCTGTCCGGCGGCGAACGCCAGCGCGTCCTGCTGGCCCGTGCCCTCGCCCAGCGTCCGCAGCTTCTGGTCCTGGACGAACTCACCAACCACCTCGACATCCGCGCCCGGTTCGAACTCCTGGACCTGATCCGCAGCACCGGCATCACCACCCTGGCGGTCCTGCACGACCTCGACCTCGCCGCCCGACTCTGCGACCACCTCGTCGTGCTCCACGAAGGCGCGGTGGTCGCGGCGGGACCCGTGCTGGAGGTCCTGACACCGGACCTCCTGCGAGAGGTCTTCGGCGTACGGGGCGCCACGGAGCGGCATGCCGACGGCGTCGTCCGCATCACCTATGCCGCCGAGCCGCTCGCCCTGGACCGGGAGGCCGAGCCCGCGCCCGCAGAGCGGTGACGCGCCGTCGATCCTTGCGAGCTTGCCGAGGTGGTCCCGGTGGGTGGTGGCCTGCCGGCCCGCCGGCAAACCGGCGGCCGCAAGGACGAGCGAGCCGGTGCACACGCTAGCCAGGACGGTTCCCTGCCGCCGCAGTTCCCTCAGCCAGGCCGGGTGCGGTTCGTCCTTCACCAGGGAGCGGGTGCTGTCACCGGCGGGATGGATCGGCATCGCCCGGCACCGTCGTCCGCCGCGACGGGCCGGGGGCTGACGGCCTGTCAGCGCAGTTCACCGCGGCGTGCCGACTCTCGCCCGCCGCGGCACGGCACTGGCGGGGCACCGTCGAATGCCACCGTGCTCGGTCCAGCGACGGCTCTGATCGTCGGTACCTTTCTGTGCGTACTGCGTCCCCGTGCCAGTAGCAAGGCTCCTGCAACGCCGGGAGACCGCCGCCTCCCCTTCGCCTGCTCCGTGCAGGCGGACGCCTTCATGCAGGCGCCGAGCCGCATATCGCGAGATCCGATAGAATGCAATTTGAGATCCTATTTCAATAATTGAGGTATTTGAGCGGAACATGCCTGCGGATCGAAACGGCGATAGCGCGAGGCCCCGTAAGCGCACGCATCGCGGGACCGAGGAGTCTCGCGTCCGCAGCCGAGGTGAGAGCCCGCGCCCCTCGCAGCGGCTTTCAGCGTCGCGAGCCATGCTCTCGGCGATGCAGCAGCTGAAGGAGCTGCTGGGAAAGGCGCCGGAATCCGTCTCAGCGGTTCGGCCCACCGATGACGGATGGGAAGCCGAGGTGGAGGTGCTGGAGATCGAGCGCATACCTGAGACGACCAGCGTGATGGCCAGCTACCGGGTGACGCTCGACGCGGATGGCGAGCTGATGGCGTACGAGCGGATCCGCCGGTACACACGCGCCCAGGTCGACCGGCGTGCCTGAGGGCCCCGCCACAGGGCTGTCTCCCCGTGGTGAATACACGGCTGTGCATCCCGTAGGTGAACGGAGCCGGACGGGGCCGCGCCGGCGGCGGCCTCATGAAAGGAGGCACCATGACTGTGGTGCCGCAAAGCGGTGGAGGCGGCGTCGCCCAGGGCGGCGGCTCGGGAACGCTGTACGACGTCCTGGAACTGGTCCTGGATCGCGGGCTCGTCATCGACGTCTTCGCCCGCGTTTCGCTGGTGGGCATCGAGATCCTGAAGATCGACGCCCGTGTGGTGGTGGCCAGCGTCGATACCTACCTGCGCTTCGCCGAGGCCTGCAACAGGCTCGATCTGGAGAGCGGGCGCAAAGCCCCGGCACAGCTGACCGACCTCGTCGGAGAGGTCACCGAAGGCGGAGCCAAGGGAAAGAGCAAGGGCGCCCTCACCGGCGCGGTGGAGGCCGTCACGGAGTCGTTCCACCAGGGGCATGAGGAGGACCGAGAGGAAGAGCGCGAGCCGGCAGCGGAGCGGAAGAGGCCACGGCCGACGCGCCGCCCTGCTCGGCGCCGGGAAGAGTGAGCCATGGCCGTCTATGTCTACGCCATCACAGCCGCGAGCCACCCCCTACGCCTGGACGGCGTCACCGGCGTGGGAGAACCGCCGGAGAAGCTGCGCACCGTGAACAGTCGGTCGCTGGCAGCGGTGGTCAGCGATGCGCCGGACGGGCTCAGAGCCAAGCGGCGCGACGTCCTGGCGCATGAGGCGGTGCTGGAACGGCTGATGGCCGAGGGCAGTGTGCTGCCCCTGCGTTTCGGAGCGGTGACCTCCGACGATCAAGCGGTGCTCCAGGTGCTGGATGAGCGAGCCGCCTCGTATCAGGAGCGGCTGACGGCCCTGGACGGCTGTGTGGAGTTCCACCTGAAGGCATCCTGCGACGAGGACGCGCTGCTGCGGGAGATCCTGCTGCAATCACCCGAGGCCCACCAGCTGAACGAGCAGATCCGCAGCGGCCGGGCCGGCCCGGATCTGCAGATCGCGCTGGGCGAACGGGTAGCTGGGGAGGTCCAGTTGCGCCACGAGTCCTTTGCCGCGGGAGCCGTCGAAGCGCTGCGTCCCCTGGCACGCGACATCCGGGCTTCGGATCCGAAAGGCGGTGACTTCGTGAGCGTCTCGTTCCTTGTGGACAAGGCCCGGCAGGAGGGCTTCACGGCCGCGGAGCAGGATCTGGCGAACGAGCGCGGAGCGGACTTCGACTTCCGTCTGCACGGGCCGCTGCCGCCCTACAGCTTCGTCGAGGCAACGTAAGTGCGTGGAGATCTGTCATGGGACTGTTGACTCACCTGCTGACTCTCCCGCTGGCCCCCGTCCGAGGCGTCGGGTGGGTCATGCAGCAGGTGGCGCAGGTCGCGGAAGAGCAGTACTACGACCCCGATCCGGTGCTGAAGGAACTCGCCGAACTGGAACGGGCACTGGTGTCCGGCCAGATCGATCAGGAGACCTTCGACCGACGTGAGGACGAGCTGCTGGACCGGCTCGAAGAGATCACTCGCTTCCGGGAGGGCACCGGAGCATGAGGTTCTCAGCGGGCGGTGGATGTGCGGACCAGGAGGTGTCAGGAGGAGCCCCCACGATGATGAATGCCGCAGCAGGCGCGGTGCTCCTCTTCGGTTGCCTCTACGAGGAAGCCGAAGAGGGGCACGACGCGGAGCCCCGTACGCAGAGAACGTCCGCGCCGTGCCGCGAGTCGGCGCTGACCGACACCGCCGACGCCGAATCGAGGTCTGAACGGCCGTGACCGAACCTGTCCCGAGCAACCTCGGCTCCTTCCCCTCCCGGGCGTCCCCGTCCTACGGCCAGGGCTCCTCGGCCAACCTGGCCGACATCCTGGAACGCGTACTGGACAAGGGCATCGTCATCGCGGGTGACATTCAGATCAACCTCCTCGACATCGAACTGCTCACCATCAAGCTGCGTCTCCTCGTGGCCTCGGTCGACAAGGCCAAGGAAATGGGCATCGACTGGTGGGAACACGACCCGGCCCTGTCCTCCCACGCTGACGGCGGCCGTGAGCTGGCCGAGGAGAACCGAAGACTGCGTGAAGAGATAGCTGGCCTGCGCGACGCCCAGGCCCTTCCGTCGGCCGAGGGCCCCGCTGAGAAACCCGAGCGTCCCAAGAAGCGTGCCAGTACGGCCAAGTCCACCCGCGCCGGCAACCGGCGGACACCGAGGACAGAGCGATGACGGCGACGGTCAGCTACCTGTACGGCGTGTCGGCGGTCCCTGGCGGCTCGTACGACGTGGTGGCCGCCCTGCGAGGAATCGCCGACGCGCCAGTGCGGCTGGTGCCGGACGAAGACGCGAACCTGGCAGCGATCGTCAGTAGTGTCCCGGCCGACGACTTCGACGAGGCACCGCTCGCCGCTCACCTGGAGGATCTCGACTGGCTGGAGGCCGTGGCCCGGGCACACCACCGGGTTGTCGACGCGATGGCGGCCCGGACCACCGTCCTGCCCTTGCGACTTGCGACCATCTATCGCGACGACGACCGCGTCCGCGCCATGATCAGAGCCGGTCACCGCGCGTTCGCGCAGCGCCTCGCCCACCTCGCCGGCCACATGGAATGGGGAGTCAAAGTCTATTTCGATCCCCCCTCGGCCCCTACGGCCTCCACAGCGGCCGCACCCGCGGCCGAACTGAGTCCCGGCCGGGCCTACCTGCGTAGCCGCCATCAGGAACGGGACTCACGACAGGACGCCTACCGAGCCGCGGAGCAGGCCGCGCGACGCGTCGAGGCCGCGGCCCGTACCCAGGCCGTCGAACACGTCCGGCACCGCCTGCAGCAAGGCCCCCTCTCCCACGGCTCCGGCGAGAACATAGTGAACAACGCCTACCTGGTGGCCGACGGCCAGGCCGAGGACTTCCGGGACGCGGTCCAGCTGGCCGCCGAGCAGTCCGAGACCATCCGCGTCGAGATCACCGGACCGTGGGCGCCGTACTCCTTCGTCTCCCGGCAGAACGAGCCGGGTGAAATGAGCGAGGAGGCGATCACCTGATGATGACCGACCCCTCCGATTTCGGCCCTGCGAAGCCCCGCCCACCGGACCGCGGGTCCCTGCCTGACCGCCAGGTCGCGCTCATCGACCTCCTGGACCGCCTGCTCACCGGTGGCATCGTCATCACCGGCGATGTCACCTTGTCGATCGCCGACATCGACCTCGTACGGATCTCCCTGCGAGCCCTCATCGCCTCCATCGGCACCACGACCCCAAGCCCCTGGAGCCGTGGTGGGCCGCTCCCGGTCACGTCACCCGGCCACCCCGACCAGCTCCCCTCACCATGACGCCCGACACCCCCCGTCACCAAGGCCGCTCCGACGAGGCGGCCGACGCGGCTCCCGGTCCCTTCCGCCTGTTCCCCGCCGCTCCGCAGGACGTCCCCGCGTCGGGCAACGAGAGCCCACCCCATCCGGCCTCCCGGATCAATACCGACCCCGACACCGTGGAACGAGATCTGATCAAGCTGGTACTCACCCTGGTCGAACTCATCCGTCAGCTCATGGAACGACAAGCCCTGCACCGCGTGGATGCCGGCGACCTCACCGAGGAGGAGGAAGAGCGCCTCGGGATGACCCTGATGGTCCTGCACGACCGCTTGAACGACCTTTGCGGTCGCTACGGCCTGACCATGCAGGACCTCAATATTGATCTCGGCCCCCTCGGCACACTGCTCCCGCCTTCCGACTACTGACTCCCAAGGCGGTCGCTGGGGCACGGTCGAGCATCTCCGGGCACACGTGAAGCGCGGCCTGGCGAACCTCGCGCGTGTCGCGCTCGACCGGCTCGAACAGTTTGACGAGCCGATGTCATCAGGTGGGTCGGTAGTAGGCGTCGATGGGGGCGCGCGCCTCCTCGAAGAGGACCGGGCCGTCCTGGGGCACCGTCGGCCAGTCGCCCGACTGCGGGTTGAGTTCGACGAGTTGCTCGGTGGAGAGCGCGTAGACGACCCGGCCGATGCCGGAGCGGACGATGCCGCCGGCGCACATGGTGCAGGGCTGGCAGCTGGTGTACATGGTGGTGCGGGCGGCCGCGGCCGGGGCGAGTTCGCGGGCCGCCCAGCGGGCGAGCTTCAGTTCCGGGTGGGCGGCGATGTCGTTGTCGCGCCGTACCGTGTTGTGGGCTTCGGCAAGGATCGCGCCGTCCGGGCCGGTCAGCAGGGAGCCGTACGGTGCGTCCCCCAGGGTGACCGCGTGGGCCGCGATGCCGATGGCACGCCGCAGGAGGGTCTCGTCCTCAATGGTGATCACGATGGGGTCCTCCAGTGTGTGGCCACGGCGGTGAGTGCCTGCCAGGCCGCGTGGGGCCGGCGGGTCTCCTCCGGATCTCCGTGGTAGGGGTCGAGTACGACGGTGGCCGCGCCGAGCAGACGGAGCTGGTCGAGGTCGTCGAGGATCTGCTCGATGGTGCCGACACCGGCGGGCCGCTCGCGGTCGTCGACCGGTGTGCCGGTCATCCGCAGGGCGATCCGGGGCGCGAACGCCGGCAGCGAGTGGTTCGCCAGGACTGAGCGCATCAGGGGGAGGGGGAGCCGCAGCGGGTGCCAGGCGTCGCCGAACCTGACCGTGCGTCGGATTGCCGCCTCGCTGTGGCCGCCGACCCAGACAGGTATCGGGGCGGTGCCGTCCCCGGTCTCCGTGCGCCAGGCATCCCGCAGGGCACCCAGGTACTCGTCGGCCAGTCGGCCGCGCGCGGTGAACGGAACGCCGAGCGCGTCGAACTCCTGACGCGCCCAGCCGACGCCTACCCCGAGGACGAACCGGCCGCTGCTGAGTTGGTTGAGGTTGGCAGCCATCCGAGCCACCAGCAGCGGATGCCGGTAGGGCAGGACGAGCACCGTGGTGCCCAGCCGCAGCCTCGTGGTGAGGCCAGCCAGCCAGGACAGCGTGGTGAACGGCTCGTAGAACGGCTCCGGGTACCGCTCGGCCACGTCCGGGGTGACGGCCACGTGGTCCGACACCATGAGGAGGTCGAAGCCGAGCCCCTCAGCGAGCCGCGCCCAATCGCGCAGTACGCCGGGATCGGTTCCGGGCCCGAAGTTCGGTACGTTGACGCCAAGTTGCATGAGCCGAGGTTATCCAGGAGATCATGGCATACGGAACCGAATCTTCCCGGCGATGGCGACGTTCTTCCGTGGTTCTGCCGGTAGAGTCGCGACATGGCCGTGAATCTTGACGACGTTGACTGGGCGATCATCGGGCAGCTGCAACGGGAGGCTCGCATCTCCCTCAGCGAGTTGGGACGGCGCGTGAATCTCAGCTCCTCGGCCACCACGGAACGGGTGCGGAATCTGGAGTCGTTGGGCGTCATCACCGGTTACCACGCCGTGGTCGACCTGGCCAAGGTCGGCTATCCCGTGCTCGCCGTCGTCCGGCTGAAGTACCCCGGCAACCGCCACCAGCCGTTGCGTCGGCTGCTCGCCGAGCGGGGGGAGATCCTGGAGTGCCTGCGCACCACCGGCGACGACTGTTACACCTTGAAGGTGGCCGCGAGCTCCATGGAGCACTTGGAGACGCTCGTGGATGAGCTGGCTGGTTTTGGCAGCACGACCACGAGCGTCGTCTACAGCCAGACGCTGCCCTATCGCTCACCCAGCCGGCCCTGACCAACGGTCGACCCGCCGCCGCATTCCCGCAGAGCGGTAGTGGAGTGCCATCGCGGTCCGGGCGCACCAGGCCCCGCCGACCCCGGCCGCGCGGCAACATCATGCTCCCAGCCTGCGGGGTACGCAGCGACGAGCGGGGCAGTGGTCGAGTCGAGAGCGTGCAGTGGGCGGGTTGCTCGGCCCAGATGGTCTTTCCCGCTCCGGTGTGCCGGGTGCACCGCTCACACAGCCGTGCGACTGATCAGCATGCCGTTGTGGATCAGCCGCAGCTCGATCGGGCGCTTGCGTGGCGGATGGCGTTGGTGACCGGCTCGCTGACGACCAGCTCGGTGGTGGCAGCGGCCTCGTGAGCCGTAGCTTCAGGAGGAATCCTGGATGACTTGCTCGGACCAGATCGTCTTGCCGTTCTGGACGTGGCGGCAGCCCCATCGTCCGCCGAGTTGAGCGACGAGGAACAGGCCGCGTCCTCCCTCGTCGGTTGTGCGGGCACGCCGCAGGCGGGGCTGGGTGCTGCTGGAGTCGGTGACCTCGCACACCAGGGCGTTGTGGCGAATCAGACGGAGGTCCATCGGCGGACGACCGTAGCGGATGGCGTTGGTCACCAGTTCGCTGACGATGAGTTCGGTGGCGAAGAGGAGGTCGTCCAGGCCCCACAAGGTGAGTTGACGGGTTGTCCACTCTCGAGCCTTTGCGACGGCGGCGGGATCGGCCGGGATCTCCCAGTGAGCGGTGTCCGCCGCTGGGACGGCGCGGGTGCGGGCCAGCAGTAGGGCCCCGTCGTCGCGCGGCGCCTGGTCTGCCAGATCGGCGAGGAGAGCACGGCCGGTTTCGTCCAGGGCGCGATCCGGACGGCAGTACGCGGCGAGGGCTTCCGTCAGGCGCCGCAGGCCTTGGCCGATGTCGCGATCGCTCCGTTCGACCAGGCCGTCGGTGTAGAGAGCGAGGACGCTGCCCGGCTCGACGTCGATGATGGTGGTCTCGTACGGCATGCCGCTCAGGGCGAGTGGTGGCCCCGGGGAGATACCGACTGCTTCGGCGGTCCCGTCGGGCCGCACCAGGACGGGTGGCGGATGCCCGGCGCTGGCCATGGCGCAGCGGCGGGTGACCGGGTCGTAGACCGCGTACAGGCACGTTCCGCCGACGATGTCGCAGTCGCCGGACGGGGCTTCGGCCGCGAGGCGCTGGACCAGGTCCGCGAGCCGGGTGAGCAGCTCGTCCGGTTCGAGCTCCAGGTCCGCGAGCGTCCGGATGGCGGCGCGCAGGCTGCCCATGGCGGCGCTTGCGGACATGCCGTGGCCGACCACGTCTCCGGCGACAAGTGCCAGCCGGAGAGAGGGCAGAGCGATGGCGTCGTACCAGTCGCCGCTGATGTCCGCTTCCCCGCCTGCGGGCAGGTGGACGCCGGCGGTCTCGGCGGCCGGCGTGTCGGTGGTGGCCGGGGGAAGGAGGAGCTGCTGCAGCGCTACGGCCGCCCGGTGCTCGCGCGTGTAACGGCGGGCGTTGTCGATGGCGAGCGCACCCCGTGAGGCGATCTGCTTCATGAGATCCGCCTCGTCCTCGGTGAAGGGGTCGGATCGGCCGCAGCGCCAGACCGATATGGCGCCGAGCGTGAGCCCGCGGGCATGCAACGGTGCCACCATCATCGAATGGGCGTCCTTCGGGGCGAGATACTTGACCAGCTGCGGGTCGCCGACCATGGCGATGAAGTCGTCAAGGCTGAAGACGGCTGGCTCGCCGTGTCGGAAACTGCGCCACAGGGGGTGGTCGGGAAGGGGCGGGATGGACTCGCCGCGCTTGATGCCGGCCGGCCACACCGCGGTGGCCGGCGCAAGGGCCGCGTTGCCCATGTTTCCACCGTTCAGCTGCTTCGAGGGTTCTTCCCCGTCGAGAACGGAGTACGCAAGGTCGACTGCGGCGAGATCCCCGAACGCAGGTGCGAGAACGTCCGCAAGGTCCTGTGCGGTGCGCACGACATCCAGGGATCCTCCTACTCGCTCGGCCACCTCGCGGGCGAGATCCAGATGACGGCGGGCACGCAGGTCGTCGCTGTCGATGTACAGGGCTGCGACCCCCGTGGGGCGTGCTCGCACGTCCTCCAGACGAAAGGCAGACAGCGACAGCGTGTGCCGCCGCGCCGAATTGTGCCGCCAGCTCACTTGCTGGGTTCTGCGGACCACCGGGACACCCGTCTCGAGCACCTGGCGCAGTACTGCCTCCAGGTTCTCGGCGTCATCGGCGCACAGCACGTCGCTCAGCCGAGTGCCGGGCTGTACTGGAAGGCCGTCGGGAGTGTCCGGCTTGGCGTTCGTTTGCACAGTGGCCAGGTCGGTGTCGTACAGGGCGATCGTGATCCGGTTCTGTGCGGACAGTGCGCGCAGGAGCGCTGTGCCCTGCTTGTGGTCGGCGACGTGGTGTGTGGGTGCCGCCAGGACGAGGACCTGCGCCGAGCCCTGCACCCTTGTGGTCCGGAAAGTGACGTCGATGGTGTCGCCGCACTGGTGCCGCAGCCGTACCCGCCCGGATTCCGGCATATCCGTGGCGCCGCGAAGGTGGTCCGGGAGGTCGGCCACCAGTTCCTGCACGGGGCGGCCGCAGACCTCCCCGGCGCGGAACCCCGTCAGGTCCTCCGCCGTCTCGGTCCACCCCACCACCGCGCCTCGATCGTCGAGCACGGCGGCTGCCGGGCCGTCACAGGCGCATCGCCTGCCGCCGGGACCGGAACCGGAGACGCCCGTCGATCCTTGGGAGGCGCCTGCCGAGTAGGCGTTCTTGGCATTCTCTTTATCCATCAGTGGCTTCCTGTACGAGAGCGTGCGGCTCGAGAGATCGGCATGCTGTGGCGGCTGTCGGCCGCCCGGTCGGCGTGCCGCAGCGCGTCACGCCGCGAGGGCTTTGGAGGGCAGGTCTTGTTCGGCCCAGACGATCTTGCCGTCGGTTGCGGAGCGGGAGCCCCACCGGTGGGACAACTGGGCGACGAGGGAAAGGCCGCGGCCGTTCTCGTCGATGGTGTGGGGCTGACGGGGGCGTGGGTGGCTGGGGTTGCTGTCGGAGACTTCGCAGGTCAAGACCTGGTGCTGGATGAGTCGTAGGCGGATCGGCCCGCCGCTGTAGCGGATGGCGTTGGTGACCAGTTCACTGACGATCAGCTGCTCGGTGGTCACCAGATGATCGAGCCCCCATTCGCTGAGCTGACGGGCGGCTGCCTGCCGGGCGATGCGGACGGCGGCCGGCTCGTTCGGCAGCTCCCAGGAGGCGACCTGGGCCGGTTCGAGTCCGCGAGTCCGCGCAAGGAGCAAGGTGACATCGTCGGCCGGGGCCTGAGTCGGCAAGGTCTCGATCACCTGGGAGCACAGGTCTTCCAGGGCCGAACCGGACTCTGCCAGGGCGGCGCCCAAGCGGTCGAGGCCCACGTCGATGTCGTCGTCGCGGGACTCGACCAGACCGTCGGTGTAGAGCGCGAGCAGAGTGCCCTCGGGCAGTTCCAGTTCCACGGACTCGAAGGGGACCAGACCGAGGCCGAGGCCGAGCGGGGCCCCGGCGGGCATGTCGGGGAAAGTGGCACGGCCCTGCGGGTCGATGATCGCGGGCGGGGGATGCCCGGCCCGCGACATCGTGCACCGCCGGGTGACCGGGTCGTAGACGGCATACAGACACGTGGCGCCCACCGCCGGGGGGAGCTGGTCCGGAGCGTCGGCGTCTTCCTCGCTCAGCCGCTTGACCGTGTCATCGAGGTGCGCCAGCAGTTCGTGCGGAGGCAGTTCCATGTTCGCGAGCGTGCGGACGGCGGTGCGCAATCGGCCCATCGTCACCGCGGCGTTGATGCCGTGTCCGACCACATCTCCGACGACGAGGGCCACCCTGGCGCCGGACAGCTTGATCACGTCGAACCAGTCGCCCCCCACGCCGTGGTCTATGTCAGCCGGCACGTAGCGCGAGGCCACATCGAGGGCGGCGCCACCTCCCACATGGTGGGGGAGCAGGTCGCGTTGGAGCGTCAGGGCCGCGGTGCGTTGGCGAGCGTACTGGAGAGCGTTGTCCAGGCTGAGCGCGGCCCGGGTGACGAGTTCCTCTGCGAGCAGGAGGTCGTCCTCCTGGAACGGCGTCGGCTCCTCGGAGCGGCAGAACACCGCCAGTCCCAGCGCACAGCGCCGCGCACGGATGGGTACGACCATCAAAGAGTGGACGCCGCTGTCACGGACCATCTGCGTCCGCGCCGGGTCGTGAAGAATCCAGGGGCCTGAATAGGTGTCCAGCACCGATTCCAGGTAAGACCTGCCCGTGCGCAGGACGGTGGCGAACAGCGAGGTCGGGAAGGGGCGGATCACCTCTTGGCGCATCAGCAACTTGAGGATGCCCGGGTCGACGGAGGCCACACCGGCACGGCGCAGCACAGGTGGGCGGTCGTTCGCCGCCGTGCCGGTCCCCGCCGAGGGATCCACGCCGAACGGAACCGACTCCATCAGGTCGACGATTGCGTGGTCGGCCAGCAGGGGCACGGCGAGGTCGGCCAGTTCCTGCCCGGTCCGCATGACCTCGAGGGTGCTGCCGATGCGCGTGCTGGCTTCGCTGAGGATGGCAAGACGCTCGCGCGCCCGCCGGTTGCCCGTGACGTCCACGCTCATCGAGCACACGGCCAGTGCCGTGCCGTCCGCGTCCTGGAGGCAGAAGAACGAGGCCGAGAACGCGTGCTCCCGGCGCTGGTCCGTCGACGACCACGCCCGGTACTCGTGGACCATGGTGGTGCCGCTCTCCAGCACCTGCCGCATCACCACCTCGAGCGCTTCGGCCTCCACGGCGGGCAGTGAGTCCCGCAGGCGGCGCCCGAACCGTCGCTCACGAGGAGTGCCGTCGTGGCGCTCCATGACGTCGTTGACCCAGGTGCAGCGCAGCCGCGGGTCATAGACCGCGATGCCGACCGGCGCGTGGGCCAGGAGCGACTCCCGCACGGCTTCGTCGGACGTCCCCGAGGACAGGGTGCCTATGTCGGTCACGGACACCAGCCACCGGGTTCCGGCGTCCTGCCCCCACAGCAGCGAGATCCGCAGCGTCATTTTGATGGCGTGGCCGTCGCGGTGGCGGACCGTCACGGCGCCGGACCAGCCATCCAGGGCACGGCCCTGCTCGGCGAACACTGAAGCACTCGGGACGTCCTCGGCGGGCGGCAGCACGTGTGTGGCGGACCGGCCCACCACTTCCCCGGCCGAGTACCCGACAAGCTGCTCAGCGGCGTGCGTCCACCCCACCACGGTCCCCTCCGCGTCGAGCATCGCTATTGCGGCATCGGGTGTCTCTCGGGGGCTCACCGGCTCGGCGAGTGGCGTGTGGTCGGTCTTCGTCATCCGGTTCTTCCCATCGGTGCTGAGGTGTGCGACAGCCTCGGCATGCGCGGCGTCGGCCCAATGGACGGCTTTGTCCACTTCTGACGAAATAGTCAGATACGATCCCTTTATCGTCAAGTCCCCCGAAATTGATCAAATTGCCAGATGTGACCGTGCGCTGTCGCATCACGCAACCGCGGAGTCGGGATTGGTGGGCCAGGGTGGACGGTTGAGGCGGATGGTGCAATGATGAATACATCAGAACTGCTGCTCTTATTCATGGAGCATGCCGATGCCAGCCCCACGCAGGAACCGATTCGAACGCCGTCGTGCCGAGACCCGCCAGGCACTCGTCCGCGCCGCGCGGCAGGTCCTGGCCGAGTCCGGTGGCGCCAGCGCCAGCATCCATGCCATCGCGGAACGCGCGGACGTGGGCCTCGGCTCCTTCTACAACCACTTCGCGGGCAAGCCGGACCTGTTCGACGCGGCCGTGGCCGATGCGCTGGAGGAGTACGCCCAAGCCGTCGACGAACGCCTGCACGGCGTCGATGATCCAGCCGAGCGCGTCGCTGGGGGCGTGCGGCTCAGCGCGCGCATGGCCGCGTCATACCCGGAGATCATGCAGATCCTGTGTCACAGCCAGCTCGGTCGGATATACGCCGGGGACGGACTGGCTCCGCGCGCGAAGCGCGACGTGGAGCAGGGCATGGCCGCAGGCCGGTTCACCGTGGCCGACCCGGTGATAGCCCTGACCCTGCTGAACGGCGGCCTGCTGGCGCTCCTGGAGCTGTGGTGCAACCAGCCCGAGGCCGACAGTGACCAGGCCGCGGGCGCAATGGCAGAGACAATCCTGCATATGCTCGGCCTTTCCCCGGATGAGGCCCGGGACCTCGCCTGGCGGCCCCTTCCCGCCGCAGCGTGAAGAGGTCCCGGCCGCGCACCGGCTCCCGCGGCCTGCGTAATGGGCCGGGGCGGCTGACCTCTCTCGCCTGTTGTCGCCGCCCCTCGGCCTCAGAGTTGGATGGGCAGGTGGCGGGGTCCGCGCAGCATGGCGTTCTGCCGGTAGGGAGGCGGGTCCTGGACCAGGCGTGCCGTGCCGAGGTGGGGGAGCAGCGCGCCGAGCGCGGCCTCGGCTTCGATACGGGCGAGTGGCGCGCCGAAGCACAGGTGGATACCGCTGCCGAAGCCGACGTGCTGGTTGTCCGGGCGGGTGGGGTCGAACCGGTCGGGTTCGCTGAACCGCATCGGGTCGCGGCTGCCCGAGGCCAGCGCCAGGATGACGGACGTGCCACCGGGGATCGTGGTGCCGGCGACGTCGATGTCGACGAGGGGAACCCGCTCGCGCATGTGGACCGGGGGCTCGTAGCGCAGCAGTTCCTCCACCGCTCGCGGCAGCAGGCTGGGGTCTTCGCGCAGACGGTCCAGTTGGTCGGGCCGGCGCAACAGGGTGAGGACGCCGTTGGCGATCAGATTGACCGTGGTCTCGTGTCCGGCGATGAACAGCAGGATGGTGTTCGCCGCCAGGTCCTCCTCGCTGAGCCGTGCGGCCGGGTCCGGTTCGTTGACGAGGTCGGAGAGCATGTCGCCGGTGGGCCGACCGCGGCGCTGTTCGGCGAGTTGGACCAGGTACTGGCCCATCTCCTGCTGCGCCTGGTCGGCCGCCTGGTCCCGTTCGGCGGTGTCACCTTCGGGCCCGATGTCGGCGGACGCGACGAGGGTATCGGTCCAGTCCTGGAAGAGCTGCTCGTCCTTGTCCGGGATGCCGAGCAGGCGGCAGATCACGGTCACGGGCAGTGGGTAGGCGAAGTCGTCGACGACGTCGATCTGCCTGCCCTCCTGGAACACTTCCGCCAGTTCCTTGGTCAGCTGGACGATCTCGCCGCGCATGGAGTCGACCCGGCCCGGACTGTGCGGCGGGCCGAACGGCCGCATGGCCGAGTTGCGCAGCCGGTGGTGCTCGGGGTCGTCGAGCCGAAGGAACGACGGTTTTCGTGTCACCTCGTACGGAGCGGGAGCGGTGCGCGAGCGCGGATCGGCGCTCATCCGGGGGTCGTGCAGCAGCGCGACGATCTCGTGGTAGGTGCCGATCAGATAGCTGCCGTCCGCCTGCCGCACCACGGGCCCCGCCTCGCGGAGTTCGGCGTACAGCGGGTAGGGGTCGGGGCGGTTGGCGTAGTCGGTGATCCGGGCCAGCAGGGTGTCGGAGGCCATGGTGGCTCCTCGTGGTCGGGCGGGGACGTGGGTCAGCCGGGCTGCACCAGCGTCAGCCGGCGATCCGGCAGGTATCCGGTGAGCGCCACGGTGGGGCCGTGCGACAGCCCCTTCGGATCCGGCACGTCGGACGGAATCGCGAGGTCGGCCGCGACCGCACGGTCCTGGGCGCCGGGCGGAGGCGGGAACGGAGCGGCCGTCTCGATCAGGTGCCGGTAGTAGTCGAGCGCCTTGGCCATGTCGACGGTGACGGCGGCGGTGACCCGTCCCTGGTAGCCGTAGACCATGGCCAGCCGGCGCGCCTCCAGGGAGCCCTGGGCGATGACCACGTGGTCGGAGTAGGTGGGCACGCCCACCGATTTGATGTTGAGCCCGAACTGGGTCGACCAGAACGACGGGACGGCCAGGTGCGGGCGCTGCAGAGGCCCCGGGTTGACCATGTTGTGTGCCGCCACCTCGGCCTGCTCGACCGCGTTTCCCCAGTGTTCCAGGGAGAGCATCTGGTAGCCGAACAGCGGGTGGGGGAAGCGGGAGACGTCGCCGGCCACGAAGACGTCGTCGGTGACGATTCCGTACATGTTGAAGGCTCGGCATCCGGCGTCGCAGGCGATCCCGCGCGGGCCCGCCGCCAGCCCGGACTCCGCCAGCCATTCGACGTTGCGTACCGCGCCCAGCGCCACGACGCAGACGTCGGCGTCGACGCGGCTGCCGTCGGACAGCTCCGCACCGGTGAAGCTTCCGTTGCCGTTCAGGGCGGTGACCGTCACCCCGGTGCGCAGGTCCACGCCGTGGTTGCGCTGCATGGCGGCCGCGAGCTTCGACAGGGTGCCGCCGAGCGCGCCCACCAGGGGAGCGGGGCCGCGTTCGGCGACCGTGACCTCCAGTCCCCGTTCTCGGCAGGCCGAGGCGATCTCCGAGCCCGTGAAGCCGCCGCCGATCACCAGCACGCGCTCCGGACCGGCGGTCAGCCGCTGCGCCAGTCCTCCGGCGTCCTCGCGGGTGCGCAGGGCGAACACCCCGTCCAGGGCGGCTTCCGCCGGGTTGGGCCAGGGCCGCGCGCGGGTCCCGGTGGCGATGAGCAGCCGGTCGTACGGCAGTGACTCGCCGTCCTCCAGCAGCACCTGTTTCGCGAGCAGGTCCACGCCGGTGGCGCGCACGCCCAGCCGCCAATCGGCGTTCGGGTCCTGGCGCATCGGCAGCCCGGTGCTGTCCGCCGTCGCCTGGCCGAGCAGCACCTGCTTGGACAGCGGCGGCCGGTCGTAGGGCGGGTGGGGCTCGTCCCCGACCACGGTCAGTGAGCCGGTGAAGCCCTCCTCACGCAGCGCCTCCGCGGCCCTGAGCCCCGCCAGCGACGCGCCGACGATGACGATACGTCCGTCCTTGAGGTCACCGGGCACCGGCGCTCACCTCCTCACCGAGGAGGATCGCCTGCACCGGGCACGCCGCCGCGGCCTGGCGCACGCGCTCGACCTGGTCGTCGGGGACGGCTGTGGCGTACAGCAAGCCCTCCTCCCCGTGCAGCTGGAACACCTCCGGCGCGAGGAAGACGCACTGCGCATAGCCCTGGCAGCGCGTGAGATCCACAACGGTCTGCATCCCCACCACTCCCTCCGTTGTCTCACCCCCTCGTTTCCAGCATGGGGCCGGACCCGGGTGACCGCATGCCACGGCTCCGGAGACGGAAATCCGGGGCAGCTCGTCCGGCTGGGGTGACGGCTCAACCCAGGGCGTTGTCGAGCCCGAAGGCCACGCCGATGAGGGATGGGTGGGTGAACGCACGGGCACAACATGCCCAGTTGCTGGCCGGTGCGGCTGATCTCTTCGGTGCAGAGCCCGAGATGGTCGATGCGGGTGAGCATCTTCTCGAAGGCCACGCGGACTTCGTCCAGGCGGCCGACGCTGTCTGGGTGAGGACGTCGAGCTGTTCATGCCGCTGCCGACTGTGCGGGCCGGTTTCACCGCCTCGACAGTTCCATACGTCGTATGGTAATTCTGGGAGAGTACTTCCATACGCCGTATGGAAGGGTTTGCCCAGGCCGCGCCAGATGCCGCACATCGCCTGCATGCAGCCGATGGTGCGGACCGCACCCATCAGGAAGGAAAGACCATGAAGAGGCTCACGAGGCGCGTTGCCGTCACCGCCTTCTGCGTGGCGGTCGCGGGTGTCGCCGCGCTCGGTGCCGGGGGTACCGCTTCGGCCGCGACTTCCGCATCCGTGCACGGCCAACGCCCGGCCGTCAGCGTCGACGCCGGCGACTACCGCTGGGACCACGGTGTCGGCTATCTGCTCGAACTGGGCTACTCCTGGGACGAGATCCGCGGCTGGCACCACGACGGCCGGGATGAGATCAGCGGTTGCTGACCACCGCCCAGGCAGGAGTGAAAGTCGATGGAGTCTTTGAAGACCGTCATGCAGGAGGTGGCCGTGCAGCTTGTCGTCTCGCGCACCTACTCGCTGTCCATGTGTATGAGCCTGCGGTACGAGCCCACTGACCCCTATGTCGTCCGTGCCACCTTTTTCACCCACACCGACGAGCCGACCGAGTGGGTCCTGGGGCGTGATCTTCTGGCCGATGGCCTAAGGGGTTCCGCAGGCTGTGGGGACATCCGGGTCTGGCCGGCCGTCGGCCGTGGTGACAAAGCGATGTACATCGTCCTCGGGGCTCCCGCGGGCACCGCCTTGCTCGAGGTTCCCGTGCAGGACGTCAAGACCTTCCTGGAGAGCGCGGAGGCGCTTGTGCCGCGGGGTACCGAGTCCGGACACATCGACTGGGACCGAGAAGTGGCGAACCTGTTTGCAAAAGGCTGAGAGAAGCCTCCCACCGCCGTGCGGATGGGGCTCTTTGCCCCGGCCGCGAAAAAGAAGGAAGAGAGTTCATGTCCCAGTACCAGCTTCGTGTCTACACCCTGCGCAGCCCTGAGGCGCTCGTCGCCTACGAGAACATCTGGTCCCAGCACATTCCCGGTATGGCCAAGCACAGGATCACCACACACGGCGTTTGGACGGTGCCTGCGGCCCCCGGGAGTGAGGAGCCCCAGCTGTACGCCCTCGTTTCTTACCGGGACGCCGACGACGTTCAGGAGCGGCTGGAGGCGTACCTGTCCAGCCCCGAATTCCGGGCGGACATGGAGGGCTTCGACATCAGCCAGATCGTCGGCGTCGCCGAGTCCGTGCTGACGCCCACCGCCGACTCACCCTTGCGGTGACAGGTACCGAGCCCCTCGAAGTCTGCGTCGACCTTCTCGTTCGTGCCAGAACGCCGCGCAACTCCGCCGAGGTGCCCGCCGGACGGTAACGGGCATGGACGAGATCGGCGAGATCGGGGGGACGGGTGCAGTTGCCGAAGACCCGGTTGAGCGCCCGTCAGTACGGGCGGCCGACGCCCAGTGACGCGGAGGCACAGCCGGCCGGGGGTGAACGCGTACCGGCGGCGCCGTGCGCCAGGTTGTTGCCGTTGCCGTTGCCGTTGCCGTTGCCGTTGCCGCAGCTCGGCCGGCCGAGTCATGCGCAGGGTCGTCGTCCGGAGTGCGAGCGAGCCGCACGGCAGCGTCCAGGGCCTGGCCACTGCCGGATGCTGCGATTCCTGGGGCCGTACGAGACCGCGGACCACGCACACCATCCAGGCGAGCGAACCAGCAGTAGAACTGAGCGCGAGGTGGCGTAGGGCAGGATGTGCCCGTAGAGCGCGCACGGGATCCGGTGCTGCGGCTGGGCCGGGCGATCGATCTGTAGCCGACCTGACGGTTACGCCGTCGGCCGCGTGGAGAAGGTCTTTTCGGGATGTGATGGGCGCCTCCTCGTGCGCGGCAGCCTGCGCCCGCCCGACCACAGGCCGGCCTCAGGGCGCAACGCTTCACAACTCCGTACTGCATGCCCAACCACCGCTGAGCTTCGGACTGGACGGCAACCCGGCCGACGGCCATGTGCACGTGGAGGTGGCCGACGGAGGCCCTGCCGCCGACCGAGGTCGACTGGACGGCCGGCCTCGACGCCGACGAACACGGCCGCGGGCTGCTGATCATCGATTGCCTCGCCGACGCACACGGCGACTGGCAGGAGGCAGGCCACGCCGTCCACTGGGCCGACATCACCACCCTGTCGTGACCCGACCATGCGACGGCGCTCTCGGAATTGTTCGTTCCCTCGCACTACACGTTCGAGATCGGAACGTGAAGACCAGCACGCTCCAGCCCGTTCGGATGCCGTACGTAGTCCGCCATGGCCAAGGGAATGAGCCCCACTCAGGCAGCGCCCTCGTACTCGTCCACGACCAGATGCTTGGACAGCAGCGCCTGAACCGCGTCCGGCGGAAAGTATCAGTGGACGAACGTCTGCGTCAGCCCTCCCGCCCGCAACGCCGACGGTCGCACCCGATGGTCCGCTCTATTTGCCGCCACGGGCGGCGAGTCCCCCTCGCCCGGCCGCCGGAACGCGTGGCCTCACTCGGGCAGATTTCCATACGCCGTACGGCTTGTTAGTATACATCGTATGGAAAGAGCGAAGCGTACCCCTAGAGGTACTCGGAAGAGGGATGTGCCTCTGACCGAGGCAGGGATCTGCACCTCCGCCCTGCGGCTCATCGACGCGGACGGGGTCGAGGCACTCACGATGCGCAAACTCGCCGCCGCGCTGGACGCGAACCCGATGTCGCTGTACCACCACGTGCCGAACAAGGAAGCATTGCTGGGTGGCGTGGCGAGAATGGTCGGCGCCCGGTTCCGCACCGTGACACTCGAGGACGCTCCCTGGCAGGAGCGCGTGCGCCTGCTTGCCACGGATTTCCGGACGCTGGCACACCGCCACCCCAACCTCATGGCCTACTCGTTCAGTCAGCCGGACTTCATCCAGCCCGAAGATCCCTTCTGGGTCGCGCTGACCGCCGTACTGGCCGCCGCAGGGGTGCCGCAGTCGGAGATCCCGCAGCTCGCCGCGCTCGTGTGCGCCGTCGTCATCGGCGTGATGATCGCCGAGCTCAACGGCGCGCTGCACCGGTGGTCGAACCTCCAGCCCGCCACACCCGCCTCCGGCGAGGACGGCCCGACGAACGAGGGCTTTGGCGAGGACCGGATGTTCCGCCTGGTGCTGGACACGATCATCAGCGGCCTGGAAAGCCGGCTCACAGCCGATCACGCCGGTGGGCGCGAGGGCCAGCCCCCGCAGAACTCCGGGTGCGCCTCCGGACGCATCCCCCGTCAACTCCGACCACCGGCCGCACACTGTGAAGGAGAGTCCCCGGGGAATCCTGTCTCGGGCATGGCGGCCGGTCTCGATCCGGAAGTTCAGTGAGGGCCAAAAGCCCAGACGTGCTGTTTTTGTTCAGTGCTAAGGGGGTTCAGCCGTGCCTGTAGTTCTGATCCACGGCGTCCACGACACCCACCGTGTGTGGGGCGGCGTGCGTCGGCACCTGATCCGGAGCGAGAAGCCGGCCGAGGTCGCCGCAGCCCTTGAGGCGCACTGGACTGCATAACAAGGTGCCCGCCCTCGGGTTCGCCAACGGGGGGGGGCCGGCCTCGGTATCGCTGACACCGAGGGGCAGTCAGCGGCACCGTTCAGGCGCCATGTGTGGTGATCCGGTGCTTGGCCAGGCCGGAGCCGGTTCTCTGAGTGGGTGTCATCGGTGACACAGGACAGGGCGGCGGCCGGACGCGAGCCCGGCCGCCGCCGACGAGAGACAAGCACGCGCGGCGGCGTCAGGTCGGCCCGGCGGGGGCGCCGCCGGACCGCGCACCGCCCCTCCACGGAACCGTTCCCTTTCCGTCACGCCCCCTCGCGGACTCGTGCGACATGGTTCTCCACTCCGGAGACCGCAGCGTCCAGCGCGGAGTTGAACATGGTGTCGATCACGTCCTTGGAGGGCGGGGGCGCGTCTTCCCCGTCGGGGCCCGACGGTGCCGGTGGCAGGGTGGCCCACCGCTGCAGTGCCCCGTTCAGTTCGCCGAGCAGCAGACCCGTGAACACACCGACCAGGGTCGCGGCGACGCGCGGAATCTCCTCGTCGGGCAGTTTCGCGGCGGCCAGGATGTCGATCAGTGCCTGCCAGAAGGGGTCCTCCGGCTGCACGTAGTCGGGGCGCGTGAAGGAATACCCCATCAGTTTCGGATGACGGTGCGACAGTTCGCGGAAGTCCCGGGCCAGTTCACGCAGCTGGTCCTGCCAGGGGACGTCCTCCCGCTGCCCCGCGCTGAACTGCGAACCGACCCGGTGGGCCACGCCGCGCAGCACGGCGTCCTTGTTCGGCACGTGGTGGTACAGCGACATCGGGTTCGCATCGAGCGCGGTCGCGAGTTTGCGCATGGTGAGCGCCTCGACCCCGTCGGCGTCGATGAGCTGCAACGCCATGGCGCAGATGCCGTCCTTGGTGAGCGGTACGTCTCTCTTTCTTGTGCCCCGAGGGGGCTTCCGTTCAGTCGCCATACGCTGTACGGTACCAGCGCCCGCGGCACTGCGGAGGACGGTGGCATCGTTTTCAGCCCCTCGTTCCTCCGGTTTCGCGGAAGCGGGCTGTGTGCTGGTGGGCGGCGTAACTGGCGACGGGCAGTCCCGAACTGGTGGCCTTGATGGCCGACGAGGTCGTCAAGGCATGCCTCGGCCAGGAAAAGGCTCAGGCGGGAAGCTGCGCTCGAGGGGTGCAGCAAGGCGCTCGAGCGGCGGCTTCAGCGCACTGCCGCCTGACGTGTGCGGGCGTAGGACCGGGCGAGGCGTGTCGACCGCTCCCACTCCCGGTGTGCTCGCCCGCGGCGGCGGATCGCAGATATGCCCTGCCGAGGAGACCCTGGCGAACCCGCCTTGCCCGCTCTCGCGGACTGATACCGGCCTGATCGAGCGCGGCATGGAGACGTACGGGCGCCGCCGCGAGGCGGCACACGCGCCTGCTTCTCCGGCGCTGCCGTCAGTCGCCGACGCGCATGGGTGCAGACCCGACCTCCGCGATGCGTACTGGCGGGCAGGGGGATTGGCTGCTCACCGGGATGTAGCCGCGGCCGCCGTCGCGGATCGTGGGTGTCCTCCCCGGGGCGCACCCACCGGTGGCCCGGTCGAGCCGCCGGCTGGCGGCGACCGGTCTCCCCTCGCCTCCTCCAGCCGGGAGAGCGTTCGGCAGCGCCTGATCCTGATGCGACCCCGCTGCGTGAGCGACGCCGTCCCTGATGGGCCGAAACGTTCCTGTTTCTCGACCCCAGGTCTGCCGATTGAGTTTCCATACGTCGTATGGTACTACTGAAGGCATACAGCGTATGGAAACGGGGCGCTGCCGTACCGGCGCCCCGTCACACCGAATGGCGCCCTGCCCGCCTTTCCCCTTGGAGGAGCCAGCCATGACCACACAGCCCGAGACCGACCTGCGGCCCATCCGGTCTCCGCGGGGCGTCCCGCTCTTCGGCCACACGCCGCAGATCCCCAGCACCAACCCGGTGGAGTACTTCGGCAAGCTGTCCAAGCAGTTCCCCGAGGGGCTCTACGGCATGGAGATCGCCGGCATCGAGCAGGTCTTCGTCTGGGACCCGGACCTGGTGGCCGAGGTCTGCGACGAGACGCGGTTCTTCAAGCAGATCGACAAGACGCCGCTGGCCCATGTCCGGGACTACGCGGGAGCCGGCCTGTTCACGGCCCACCAGCACGAAGAGGAATGGGGCATGGCGCACCGAGTCCTCCTCCCGGTCTTCAGCCAGCGGGCGATGAAGGGCTACTTCGGGCAGATGCTGGAGATCGCCCAGAACCTGGTGGGCAAGTGGGAGCGTAAGGAGGGCCAGCCCGTCAACATCACCGACGACTACACCCGGCTGACCCTGGACACCATCGCCCTGTCGGGTTTCGGTTACCGGTTCGACTCCTTCGCCAAGGAGGATCTGCACCCCTTCCTCAACGCGCTGCTGCAGGCGCTGGTTGAGTCGCTGCGGCGCTCGCAGGAGCTGCCGGTGATGACCAAGATGCGCAAGGCCGATGACAAGAAGTACCGCGAGAACATCCGGCTGATGCGGGACCTGGTCGAGAATGTGATCAAGGAGCGCCGTGAGGGGAAGGGCACAGGTGAGGACGACCTGCTGGGCCTGATGCTGGAGGCCACGGACCCGGAGACCGGCAAGGGGCTGGACGACGACAACGTCCGTGACCAGGTGGTGACGTTCCTGATCGCCGGTCACGAGACCACCAGTGGTCTGCTGTCGTTCGCCACGTACTCGCTGATGCGCAACCCGCACATCCTGGCCCAGGCCTACGCCGAGGTGGACCGACTGCTGCCGGGTGACACGGTCCCGGACTACGACACGATCATGCAGATGGACGTGATCCCGCGGATCCTGGAGGAGACCCTGCGCCTGTGGGCTCCCATCCCGATGATCGGCAAGTCCCCGCTGGAGGACACCGTCATCGGTGGCTGCTACGGGCTGAAGAAGGGAGCGCGGGTCAACATCCTCGAGGGTCCGCTGCACACCCACCCCAAGGCGTGGGAGCGGCCGGAGGAGTTCGACATCAACCGGTGGCTGCCGGAGAACCGGGTCAACCACCACCCGCACGCCTACAAGCCGTTCGGCAACGGTGTGCGTGCCTGCATCGGCCGGCAGTTCGCACTCACCGAGGCGCGTCTGGCCCTCGCGCTGGTTCTGCAGAAGTTCAAGTTCGCCGACACCGACGACTACAAGATGGACGTCAAGGAGGCGCTGACGCGCAAGCCCGGCGGCTTCGAACTGAACGTGCGGGCTCGTCAGGAGCACGAGCGGACCGTGTTCGGCGCCGCGGACCTGCAGACCGACGACACGCAGGCGCAGGCCGCGGTCAGCGGTGTCGGGGTGAACCTGACCGTCGCCTACGGCTCCAGCCTGGGCTCGTGCGAGGACCTGGCGCGCACCATCGCCGACCGCGGTGAGCGCTCCGGATTCGGCACCACCCTGGTCGGCCTGGACGAGTTGGGTGACAACCTGCCCACCGAGGGCCTGCTCGTCGTCGTGGCCTCCAGCTACAACGGCAAGGCCCCGGACAACGCGCAGCGCTTCGACGACCTGCTCGCCGCCGGACTCCCGGAGGGCTCGCTGTCCAACGTGCGGTTCGCGCTGCTGGGTGCCGGCAACACGCAGTGGGTGGCCACCTACCAGGGCTTCCCCAAGCGGATCGAGGCAGGCCTGCTGGCCGCCGGCGCCACCCGCGTCATCGAGCGCGGTATCGCGGACGCCGCCGGTGACTTCGACGGCATGGCCACCCGCTGGATGGACACCCTGTGGACCACCCTGGCCGAGGAGTACGCCGCCGACACCTCCGAAACCACCGGGCCGCGCTTCGAGGTGCAGCTGCTGACCGAGGCGGAGGTGCGTCCCGCGATCGTCTCGGAGCAGGCCTACCCCCTCACCGTGGTCGCCAACGAGGAGCTGGTCAGCGACGCGACCGGGCTGTGGGACTTCAGCATCGAGCCGCCGCGCCCGGCCGCGAAGTCCATCACCATCGAACTCCCCGACGGTGTCACCTATGACACCGGCAACCACCTGGCCGTCTTCGCCAAGAACGAGCCCGTGCTGGTCAACCGCGCCCTCGCGCGGCTCGGCGTCGACCGCGACCAGGTGCTCCGGCTCGACCAGCCCGGCGGTGGCCGGACCCACCTCCCGGTGGGCACCCCCGTCACCACAGGCCTGCTGTTCACCGAGTTCGTCGAGCTGCAGGACGTGGCCACCCGATCTCAGATACAGGAGCTGGCCGAGCACACCCAGTGCCCGTGGACCCGGCCGCAGCTGCAGGCCTACACGGCCGACACCGCCGAAGCCGAGGAGCGCTACCAGAAGGAGATCCTGGGCAAGCGGGTCTCCGTACTCAACCTGCTGGAGCGCTTCCCGGCGGTCGAACTGCCGCTGGCGGTCTTCCTGGAGATGATGGGCCCGATCCGCCCGCGGTTCTACTCCATCTCCTCCTCCCCGCTGGCCAACCCGCGCCACGTCCGGCTGACCGTCGGTCTGCTGGAAGGCCCGGCCCTGTCCGGCGACGGCCGGTACCGCGGCACCTGCTCCTCCTACATCGCAGGCCTCGAGTCCGGTGACGTCTTCTACGGCTACGTGCGCGTGCCCTCCCCGACGTTCGCCCCGCCGGCCGACCCCGCCACGCCGCTGCTCCTCATCGGCCCCGGCACCGGCATCGCGCCGCTGCGCGGCTTCCTGGAGGAGCGTGCCCACCAGCACGCGCACGGCACCCAGGTGGGCCTGTCCCAGGTCTTCGTCGGCTGCCGCCACCCGGAGCACGACTACTTCTACCGGCAGGAGATGCAGGACTGGGAGCAGGCCGGGATCGCCCAGGTGCACACCGCCTTCTCCGCGGTGACCGGACACCCGGCCCGGTTCGTCCAGGACGCCATTGTGGGTGCCGCCGACACCGTGTGGCAGGCCATCCAGGACGGCGCGTACGTCTACGTCTGCGGTGACGGCCGCCGCATGGCACCCGCCGTGCGCGAGGCGCTCGCCGCCATCTACCGAAAGCACACCGGCAGCGACGACGAGGCCGCCCAGCAGTGGCTCGCCCAGCTGGAAGCGGACGAGCGCTACCAGCAGGACGTCTTCGCCTGACCCTCAGACACCGGGAGGCGTGCGGTGCTCCTGACGCCCGCACCCCTCCCGGCCACCCCTCACCCGCGAGACACCGCACGGCACCCGTCGGCCCGAACCGCCGGAGTGCCGCTCACAGAAAGCAGAGCACCATGGACACCATGCTCGCCGGACGCTTCCACCTGGACAGCAAGAAGTTCGCCGTGGAGGAGGTCCCCGTCCCCGTGCCCGGCCCCGGCGAGGTCCTCATCGAGGTCAAGGCCGCAGGCGTCTGCCTCTCGGATGTCCACCTCATCGACGGCTCCCTCGTCCCGCTGTTCGCCACCTCCGACACGGTCACCGTCGGCCACGAGGTCTCCGGTGTGATCCACACCCTCGGCCCCGACCTCAAGCGCGGCCTGACCGTCGGTACTCGCGTCACCCTGGAGGCCGGCAAGACCTGCGGCCAGTGCGCCGGCTGCGTGCGCAGCCGACCCTGCACTCAGATGCGCACCGCCGGCATCGACTACGACGGCGGCTGGGCCCAGTACACCGTCGCCCGCGAGGACACCCTCATCCCCATCCCCGACAACCTGCCCTTCGACCAGGCCGCGATCATCCCCGACGCGGTCTCCACCCCCTACGCCGCCGTCGTCACCACCGCCGGGGTGCGCCCCGCCCAGTCCGTCGGCGTCTGGGGCGTGGGCGGAGTCGGCGCGCACAACGTACGCCTCGCCCGCCTGGCCGGCGCCGCGCCGATCATCGCCGTCGACCCGCTGCCCAGCGCCCGCGAACGCGCCCTGGCCTTCGGCGCGGACTTCGCCCTGGACCCGGCCGCCGACGACTTCGCCGACCAGATCCGCGCGGCCACCGCCGGACGAGGCCTCGACTTCGCCTTCGACTGCGCCGGCGTGCCGGCCGTCCGCGAGCAGGCCGCCGCCGCACTCGGCCTGGGCGGAGTCCTCATCCTGGTCGGCATCAGCCCCAGGCCCCTCACCATCACCGAGGGCCTGACCTTCAACTACCTGGGCAAGCAGGTGCGCGGCCACTACGGCGGCAGCCCCGAGTCCGTCACCGAGCTGGTCCGCCTCGCCGAGGTCGGCCGTCTCGACCTGGCCCCCTCCATCACCGACCACCTCCCGCTCGCCGAGGCCGCCGACGCGGTCAACCGGCTGGAGAACAAGATCGGCGACCCGATCCGCCTCATCCTCGTCCCCTGACGACTGAACAGAAAGTTCATCCAGACCACTCGGGCAGGGGTGAGTGGGCGCCGGTGCTTGAGGGAGCACCGGCGCCCACGGTTTTGTGTGGACGGTCAGTTCACAAGGGTCTTGGTGAGCGCGGAGCCGACAGGGGTGTCGGCCGCGCGGATGAGGGTGCGGCGGGTGGCGTACCCGAAGCGGTGGGCGGGCATGAAGAAGTGCCGCATGCGCAGGGCCTCCCCCTGATGGCGGGTGACGAACGGGCGCAGCCGTTGCTCCCGCACGCCGAGGGCGGCGGGCAGGTGGTCGTGTTCGGCGAGCAGCCGGGCCAGCAGTTCGGTGCCCGCGATGCCTATGCCAAACCCTGCCCGGAGTACAGGGGCCATGCACCAGGCGAAGTCGCCGAGCAGGACGATCCCTTCGCGACAGCGCTCTGCAAGGCCACCGGCCCGCTGGACGACATGGCCGACACACTTCTCGCCCGCGCTCGGCCGACAGGAATGCGTGCCGACGACACCACTTGCCTGCTGGTGAGTCCCTTGAGTCGGGCGCCGGCGGTTGCCGCCCCGACTGGACATCACCGGAGGGCGACAGCCGGGCCGCGCGGGGGATCAGGCGTGGTTGAGCCCGTACCGGGCGCCGAGAACGGCGACCGCCTTCTTGAGTTTGCAGGAGTTGTAGTGTCCATCAATTATCAGGTCGGGGACACACTCCCACGGCTCAAGCACACGGTCACGACCTTTCAGCTGTTCCGCTACAGCGCGGTCACCTGGAACCCCCACCGCATCCACTTCGACGAGCCCTACGCGCGCGAGGAGGGCCACGGCGGTCTCGTGGCGCACTCCCACCTGCGAGCGGCGCTTGCCTTGTGTCACCGAGGCTCTCGGCCCCAAGTGGCACGTGACGAAGGTTGCCTACCGCCTGCGTAAGCCCGTCTGTGCGCCCGCCAACCTGGCCTCCGCCGCGCGGGTGACCCACATCGAGGGCGACAGCATGACCCTTGAGCTCGCCGAGGAACACCCCTCCGGCGAAGTGGGGTTCGAAGGGACGGTACGGGTCAGCAGGGCCGAAGGAGAGAACGCCGGCGGTCTTCGCTCCTCTACACCGGAAGATTTGGCATGACGTCAGCATCAGAACGGGGCCGACGCCCCCTCCGCGTCGGGAACTGCTCCGGCTTCTACGGCGACCGCGCCTCGGCCATGGCCGACATGGCCCGAGCGGGCGGCATCGACGTCCTCACGGGTGAATACCTCGCCGAGGTCACGATGCTGGTCCTCGGCAAGGCGCGCGCCAAGGACAGCACGAAGGGCTTTGCGATCACCTTCCTGCAGCACCTCGACGCGGCGCGCGAGCACCTCGTCGCCAACCGGATCAGGCTCGTCGTCAACGCCGGAGGACTCCACCCCGCCGGGCTGGCCGCCGCGACGCGCGAACTGATCGCACGCCACGGTCACGACCTGCGGGTCTCCCACATCGAAGGCGACGACGTCTTCGGCAGCCTCGACGGTCTGGGGCAAGCGGGCCATTGCCTGCCGCACCTGACGAGTGGTCAGCCGCTGTCGGACTGGCCGCACCAGCCAGTGCAGATGGTCAAGGAAGACGCTGGAGATCTCGGCGAGATGGTCGATCTGCTCTGCTGTGAGAGGGTCGACGAACAGGCGCCGCACTACCTGGGCATGGCTTTGGGGGCTGCTTCTTCCAAGGCTGTGCGTCCTTCTGGCGTGAGCGCCGCATACATGGCGCGTGACGGTCCGCTCTGGCGCTCCACCAGGCCGCGCTTGCACAGGCGGGTGAGCTGGTGGTGGAGGCGGCTCTCTCCCAGCCCAGCCCAGCTCATCGCTGAGCTCATATGCACGCATGGGCCCGCCCGGGGTTTCCGACAGGGCGACGAGCGCCGTGTGATCGGCGTTGGCTGCGGATCCTTGGAAGGGAACGCGTGTGCTGAGCTGGGCCGTCATGAAGCGTCAGCGTAGGCGAGATGGGTGCCGCAGACTGTGCAGCGGAAGAGCATGGCGCTTGCCCCCTGCCCGAGGTGGGTCAGGAAGTGCTCGAGCTGGGTCGCGTCGTTCCAACCGCCCATCCGAAGGTCGAGTCGAAGCTGGTCGAGTGCCTCGGGGTGGGCCGCCAGTTCGGTGTATCCGACTTCGCCGATGAAGGCGGCGGCGTCGTTGCAGTGGACAAGCCAGTGCGGATCCTGCCAGGCGTGCAAGCCGGGGGTGCGGCGGGTGACCTGCACCAGGGTCTCCTGACTGATGCCGTCGAGGCCGTATGGGTCGGTGAATTCACCTTCGAACCGTTCAGCGGCGGTGCCGTCGGCGATGCACCAGGGACAGAAGCTGCCGCTGACGTCGTGGGCCGTGTAGAAGGTCGCCGTGTAGATCCACCCCGTGCTGCGGTTGCAGCAGGCGCAGACCTCGGCGCTCTCGCCGATGGACCCGCTGGCGACGGGGTCGGGGTGATAGCGGAAGTGGGGCAGGCTGACGCTCACTGCTGAGCCTGCCGCTGCAAAGAGAGGCCCGTCTCGACCCCGGTGGCCTGCGCGCAGGCGGGCACGCCCGTGAACTTCATGGGCCGCAGTCTGTCCGCAAGCAGGCTCGTGATCAAGCGGTGAGGTCGAAGTTCTGCTGGTCGAAGGCAGGGTAGGTGCGCGCGTGCTCGCGGGCGATGTGGAAGCGCCGACTCGCCGACACGGTGCGCTTTGGCCGAGCTCAGCACCATCCGCACGACCTACAGGTCCGTGTCGGCGTTGCCCTCGTTCCAAGAGTCTCGCCGCTTGGTCTCACTCTTGGCGGAAGCGCCCTTCTCGTGCCCCTCCAACAGCTCCAGGAGCGCAGCGTCTGCCTTTTTGCAGTCTTCCTGCGTCAGTTCGAGAGGGGCGTTGTTGCAGACGGTGTACCGGTCGGGATGAATGATGTTGGTGGTCCTCAAGGTGTACGTCAGAAGTGAGCGCCACCCCTTGCGGTGGCCAACCCTCACTTGGATTCGGACCTTGTAGTCACGGGCCGCCGGAACCAAACCAGAAAACGGTGCCTCGAACTCGATGAAAACTCGTCGCGCTTGTCTGCCGGCCACAACGAATCCGGCCGGCAATTCCGGTTCCTCGTCCGGCCCGGGTTGGAGACGGGACGGCGAAGACGCCCACAGAAGCGGCAGATGAGAGGCGGACTCATCAGGGAAGGTCAGCCTGAGGTCCTGCACGACTATCGGCTTGGCGCCGGTGTTGTGAAGGACGAGCGGAAGCCGCAGGCGAACCACGGAGCCGTGGACAATCGCTGCAAAGGAATGAGGCTCCCATGACTCCAGGCGTCCTTGTCTGGCGTTGAGCCACCAGAACGATGCGATGGTGAAGAGCAATGCGCAGATCGAAAGGAAGCCCGCACCAGAAATCGATGAGGACGCATTCTGATCGGCAACGGCCATAAGGGAAAGCATGAATTCACCTCAGGGTGGGCGCGCTATCAGGAATCGGTGAGGCGGGGACATCGAGCGCCCCGGCCTCTTGATGAGTGGCAGCTGGGCCGACTTCATCCTTCGGCGAGGAAGTGCGCCAGCGAAGTGTCCAAGTCGATGTGCCCTGGCTCGGCTCCCCTGGGCACCAGGTCCTCGGTTCCCTGCAGGAACGTCTTGATTTCGTGCGTCCGGGCTTTGAGCAAGGCCGTACCAGCTGGCGGGTTGAGAAGGATGTACGAGTCGGAGCGGTCAGGACCGTCGGCGGGCCATATGCTTATGTCCCCCTCGCCGACGGGGCCTTCCAGCCCGTCGATCAGAAGATCTCGTCCGATGATCCATTCCACCGTCTCGTCGCTGTCGACAGCAGTGAATGCGGCACGGACGACATAGGGATCACTAGGCTCGTACCGCAGCCTCATGCTCACAGGCGCGGAAATCTCATGCGGGACGACAAGTTGCACATGCAGCCCCTGAATTTCGGTTCTCAACGACTTCATTGGTCTTTACTCCTGCTGCCTCGAGTCATATCGGAAGGGCCTGTCAAGGAGGCCTGAACAGAGAGGTGGGTACTACAGGGACCGGTGTCGGACGGCAGGAGAACGCTCGCAGGAGCTACATCTCCTGCCGTCACGCCCGCGACTCGACGGCGTGCGGCGAGTTCGTGCTGATCCGGCAGTCCGACGGCCAACGACATCCGCGACATCCCCGGGGATCGACGGCACGACAGGCCACCACTCCCACGGAATCACCGAGCCCATGCCCCCTCGGAGAAAACGCGCTCGCCGGAAAGACAACAGCTCCTCAGGCATTCCAGTGCGCCTCAAGGGCTGCGGCGACCTCGGCCGGCTTCTGGATCAACGTCCAGTGGCTGCAGTCGAGTTCGACGACCTGGGACGCTCGCACAGCTTGACCGAGTTCATCGGCGAACGCGATCGGACAGGCGGGGTCGAGCGTCCCCCACAGGACCAGGGACGGCGCGGACACATTCGTCAGTTCCGGTTCCCACTCCGCGCCCACCGTCTCGGCGGAGCGGTACAGCTTGAGGATGCTGTCCCTCATGGTCCCGTCTACGCGCCGGACCATCTCCTCGGCCACCTCAGCCGGGAGATCGAAGTTCTCCATCAGATCCTTGGCGAAGGACGCCGGGTCAAGCTCGTCCATGAACCGGTCGCCCTCGACCGGGTCCTGCCAGATCTTGGCCAGCGGATGCCAGTCGTACTGAGTACTGACCGGAGCGCTACTGCCGGCCCACGTACGAACCAGGTCCGGCCGTATCGAAGCGACGCGCGCGGTGAGGATGCAGCCCCAGTCATGACCGACCAGGTCCACCGGCTCGCCCACCCGCTCCAGCCGTTCGACGAGCCAATCGACGCACTCCTCTTTGCTGGAGCCGAAGCCGCGCGGCCGGGGCGTGCCGAAGCCGGGCAGATCCCAAGCCTCGACGTCGCTCCGGATCAGGTGCCGGCGCACGCCGTCCCACACACGGTGGGTGTCGGGGACGCCGTGGATCAGAACTGCAGGCATGGACGAGCTCCTTCGTAGGGTAAAAGCCTCACACATGAGGTTTTTATCATTATTAGGCCTTTTGGTCTAGAAGTGCGAATTTTGGGGCCCTGGAGTCGGTATGTCCCGTCCCCCTGTCGGACGCAGGTGAACGCACGGCCCAGGGGGTGTCGCCGCTCCAGCGGCATCGTCAGACCGCTGAACAAGGGCACGATCACCGGCACCCCGGGCTCTTCATCACAGCCTGCGGCCGGTGGGTGTGGTGGGGATGTCGGCGCTGCCCAGGCGCACGCCGTTGCGGTTGAGGTGGCGTCGGAGCGGCCGTGGACGATCACCGAGCCGTGCGAGGTGAGCGTGATCCAGTCGCCGTGCCGCCACACACCGGGGTAGGCGCGGAAGTAGGCGTCGTGGTAGCGGCTGCCGTCGGGGTCGTTCCAGAAGTGCAGCGGCATGGACGGCATGGGGCGGGTGACGACCAGTTCGCCGACCTGATCGAGGGCCGGGCGAGATGGTGTTCATACGACCCCGGGAATACCTTCCAGGTCCAGCCCTGTCGAGAAGAGCTCCGGCGCGCCCAGGGCGCACTCCGCCCAGACCGTCTTGCCACGTCGGGCATGGCGCGTTCCCCAGTGCTCGGCGAGTTGGGCGACAAGGAACAGACCTCGCCCGCCCTCGTCGAAGACACGGGCCCGGCGCAGGTGCGGAGTCGTGCTGCCGGCATCCGCTACCTCGCACATGAGGGTGCGATCGTGGATGAGACGCAGCTGGATGGGAGGCCGGCCGTAGCGGATGGCGTTGGTGACCAGTTCGCTGACGACCAGTTCGGTGGTGAAGTCGAGTTCCTCCAGTCCCCAGGTGGTCAGCTGCTCGGAGACATGCGCTCTGGCCCGGGCGACCTCGGCCGGGTCGGCATCCACGTCCCAAGTGACGACCTGACGTTCCCCGAGGGTGTGGGTGCGGGCCAGGAGGAGTGCCACGTCGTCGTGCGGTCGGCCTGCGGGCAGCAGCGCATCGAGGGCGGTGTCGCAGGTCGCCTCCAGGGAGGCGGAGGGCTGCGCGAGGGCGTGGCACAGTCGGGTGAGGCCCGCCTCGATGTCGTGGTCGAGGGCCTCGACCAGGCCGTCGGTGTAGAGGGCGATGAGGCTGCCCTCGGGCAGGTCGATCTCCGCCGCCTCGAACGGCAGGCCGCCCAGGCCGAGTGGCGGGCCGGCGGGCAGCTCGAGGATGTCGGCGATTCCGTCCCGGGCCATCACGACGGGCAGCACGTGGCCCGCGCGGGCGAGGGTGCAGCGGCCGGCGACGGGATCGTATACGGCGTACAGGCAGGTGGCCCCGATGTCCCCTGCGGATTCGGTGTCCGTTTGGGCAGAGGCTTCGGAAGAGACTTCGGCGGACAGGCGGATGACGACGTCGTCCAGGTGGGTGAGGAGTTCGTCGGGCGGCAGGTCGATGTCGGCGAGGGTGCGCACGGCGGTCCGCAGCCGGCCCATGGTGGCGGCGGCGTGGATGCCGTGGCCGACCACGTCGCCCACCACGAGTGCGACCCGGGCACCGGACAGCGGGATGACGTCGTACCAGTCGCCGCCCACGCCGAGCTGGGCGGCAGCAGGCAGGTAGCGGCAGGCGACCTCCACGGCGGACTGCGCGGGTGTCTGCGCGGGAGCAGACTGCGCTGGAGGGTGAGGGCGGTGGCACGGGCGTGCGTGTATCGGCGGGCGTTGTCGATGGCGACCGCCGCCCTGGCCGCGACCTCCTGGGCGAGGAGCAGGTCCTCGTCCCCGTACGCGTCGGGCCTGTGGTGACGGAAGAACTGAACGACACCCAGCGTGGTGCCACGGGCGCACAGCGGTACCAGCAGCATTGATGCGGACGGGCCGAGGTGGTGCCGTGAGGGCCGGCCGGTGGCCAGGGCGCGAGCCGGTGGTGATCCGTCCGGATACCTGTGGACCTGCTGCGGCGAAACCGGCAATTCCCCGTAGATCGCTTCTAGGGAGGTCGTCTCGGGGTAACCGTCCATCACCGACTGCTGGGCGATTCGGCGGACCACGAGTGTGCCCTTCGCAGGAGGCTCGTCTCCGGAAGGCATGTCGAGGAGGTCGACGGTGACGGCGTCGGCGAAGTGCTCGGTGGCCAGGTCCACCAGCTCCTGGGCGGTGCGGGCGATGTCCAGGGTCGTTCCGACGCGTACGCTCGCCTCGTTCACCACCGACAGCCGCCACTGCAGCTGGCGATCCCGCTCCTCCTGGAAGGCCAGAACGCCCGTCTCCGATGTGCGGGCCATGTACGCGATCGACAGTGCGATCAGCTTGCGTGCCGCCGCGTTGATCGACTCGGCATCGCTGGTGAGCCGGGGCAGCTCTTCGAGCAGCCGGTCGAGGACACGGGCGTGCGCGAGGGGGAAGGCGCGCAGCATTGCCGTGACCGGCTTTCCGCGCTGAGCCAGCCGACGCGCGCGCTCTGCGTCGGCGGCCGGCTGATCGATCCGCCTTGGCTCGATGCTGTGCTCGATGCCGAAAAGCAGGGCGACGACGTGCTCGGCGACGTTCTCCCTCGTCATCTGTGCGATGTCGGGTTCGTCCCACAGCTCGGGGATCTCGCGCCGCAGGCATTGCTCTACGTCGTGGATCACCTCGTCCGCTCGCGGGCTGAGTTCATGCGCGGCACGGGACAGAAGACTGTCCGCGGTGAGGTCCACCCTGACGACGTTACGCCGTCAGGGTGGACCACGAAGCCTCGGCCGGCCGCAGCTGGCTGCGCGGTGTCCGGGAGGAGCCCGGTCTCACGGGCTGGTCGTGGTCGAGGGCAGGGGTCCGCGCGGCCACCGGCGGACGGAGTGACACCCACGGCTTTCCGGTCTCCACGGGGCCTGGCGCGCCCGGTGCCCGGGTTAATCCAGGTCGGGCAGCGGGCGCCGGGTCACCTGGTGGGCGTCGTCCGGCGGGACGCCCAGCATGCGCAGGACCATCTCGGCCAGGTCCGAGGCGGCCTCGTCCCCGTCGAGGTCGGGGCGGGCCAGCCGCAGCGCCACGAGGGACATCAGGGTGCCGCCCAAGGCGGACAGGGCGGTGGTCGCGTTGCGGCAGGTGAAGCGGCCCGAGGCGATGCCGTTCTCCAGGTCGCGCAGGGCTCGCGGGGCGAGTCCGCGGGCGGAGTGGATGTAGGCCAGACCGCGGTCACGCAGGATCCGCATGAGTTCGGGGTGGGAGTCGGCCATGCGGGCGGTGAGCCGGAAGCCCGCGGCGACGAGCTCGGCCGGGTCGTCGATTCCTTCTACGCGCTCGTCGATGACCTGCCCGAACTCGTCCAGGGCGTCTGTCACCGCGGCGTCGAACAGCTCCGTCTTGGACTCGAAGTGGTTGTAGAAGGAGCCGAAACCGACGTCCGCGCGCTCGGCGATGGCCTGGATGCTGGCGCTGGTGTCCCCGGTCTCCGCGAGGATCTGCCGGGCCGCACGGACGAGCGCCTGACGCGTCTCGGCGCGGCGCCGCTCGAAGCGGTTCTTGGGCGGGGCTGACGTCGGCATACGGCAAGTGTAACAACCGTAGCGATCAGTCTGCCATTAGTGATGAGATCATCAATTATTTGGGTCCACCCTATTGACGATGGGTAACGGCAAAGTTGATGATTTCCTCATTACAGCAGTGTTGCTTGGAGGACACCATGTCCCACACCCCCGTTAACAGGGCCGCTCCCCAGACGCCCCACCAAGACCTCCACAGTGAGCAGGGCGCCCTGCGCGGAGAGCATCCCGGACGTTCCCGGAATCCCGTGATCAAGGTGGCCGACCTGGCCTGGCTCGAGTTCGAGAAGCCCGACCTGGACCAGGCCGAGGTCTTCGCCCGTGACTTCGGGTTCGCGATCGCCGCCCGCACCGAGGGGGAGCTGTGGCTGCGCGGTACCTTCGCCGGCTCGCCCTGCATGGTGATCCGGCGGGGGCGTGCGTCCCGGTTCATCGGGCCGGCGTTCCGCGCGGCCGAGCGGGCCGACCTGGACCGGCTGGCCGGCACCACCGGCAGTACCGTCCGGGACATCGGCGTACCGGGCGGTGGGCAGTCGGTCGCCCTGCTCGATCCCTCGGGCCTGCCGGTCCGGGTCGTGCACTGCGCCGAGCAGCTGCCCGCGCTGCCCGAGCAGGAGCCGCTGATCCTCAACTTCGGTACCGATCACCGTCGTACGAACGCCACCCAGCGTCCGCCCCGTGAGCCGTCCCGTATCCAGCGGCTGGGCCATGTGGTGCTGGAGACCCGGGTGTTCGCCCGCACTCTGGACTGGTACCTGGACACCCTCGGGATGATCGTGTCCGACTTCCTGTTCCTGGACGGGCAGCGCGGGCGCGGGCCGACGATGGCGTTCGTCCGGTGCGACCAGGGGAGCGTGGCCGTCGATCACCACACGCTGGCCCTGCACCTGGGGCCCGGTACCGGCTACGTCCACTCCGCCTACCAGGTCACCGACCTCGACGCGATCGGCGCCGGCGGGGAGTACCTGGCCGAGCGTGGTTACCAGCGCAGCTGGGGCATCGGGCGGCACATCCAGGGCAGCCAGCTGTTCGACTACTGGCGCGACCCCGATCACTTCATGCTGGAGCACTTCGCCGACGGCGACCTGTTCTCCTGCGACCTGGAGCCCGGCTGGGCGCCGATGTCGGCGAGCGGCCTGGCCCAGTGGGGCCCGCCCGTCACCCGCGACTTCCTGGGCGCCAGCCCGTCCCCCGCCAAGCTGCGCGAGGTCATGACGGCCCTGCGTGGCGACAACGAACTCGACCCCGCACGCCTGCTGGGCCTGATGAAAGCGATGAGCTCATGAGCACCAACGTTCTGCGCACCAACGACGGCTGGTGGGTCGTCCGGGACGAGCGCGCCGTCCGCGTCCAGACCAAGGCGGTCACCACCGGCGAGCTGCTCGCCGACCGGGACGCGGTCCGCGAGGCCGCCGCCTCTGCCGAGAGCGGCACTCCCGTCGCCGACCTGGTGGCGCTGCCTCCGGTCACCACCCCGTGCCGGGTGGTCGCCCAGATGGTCAACTACCGCAGCCACGCCAAGGATTCGGGCTTCACCGGCGACATCCCGGCCACCTTCTTCCGTAAGGCGTCCGGCTCGGTCAGCGGCCCCCATGACACGATCATCCGCCCCGCGCACGTGAAGTTCCTCGACTACGAGGTGGAACTCGGCCTCGTCATGGGCGCGACCCTTCCCGTGGGCACCGTCGTCGAGGAGCAGGACCTGCCGCGCTATGTCGCCGGCCTTGTCCTGACCAACGACGTCAGCGCCCGCGACGTCCAGCTGACCAAGACCCAGTTCTACGAGAGCAAGTCCTATCCGACCTTCACGCCGACGGGTCCGTACCTGGCCCTGCTGGAGCCCGAAGACTTCGCCCATCTGCTGAACCTGCGGTTGCAGCTGTCGGTCAACGGCGTGTCCCGCCAGGACCGCACGCTGGCCGACATGATCGTACGGCCCGCACAGGCGCTCACGCTGCTCGCCCGCTTCCAGACCCTCGACCCGGGTGACCTGCTGCTGACCGGCACTCCCGGCGGCACGGCCCTGAAGGCTCCGCCCAAGGCGGCCGAGAAGATCGCTGCGCTGCTCCCGCCCGCACTGAAGTGGAAGGCGTTCTTCAAGGGCCAGGCCAAGAACCCCAAGTACCTGCGCAACGGAGACCTCATCACCGCCACGATCGCCACCCCGGACGGGCGGATCGACCTCGGTGAGCAGCGAACCCCCGTTACGGACGCAGCGTGAAGGCCGCATCCCAGAGGCCGGTGGTGATCATCGGTGGGGGACCCGTCGGGGTCATGGCCGGCCTGCTGCTCGCCCGGTACGGAGTGCGCAGCTTGCTCCTCGAACGCCATCGGGACATCTACCCTCTGCCGCGCGCCGTCGTCGTGGACGACGAGATCCGTCGGATCCTGCAAAGCGTCGGTGTCCACGAGGATTTCGCTGCTCTCGCCCGCCCGGCGCTCGGGCTGCGGCTGCTGGACGCCCGGCGCCGCGTGATCACCGAGTTCCCGCGGTCCATGCACGGACACCACGGCTTCCCGGAGACCAGCATGTTCGACCAGCCCGAGCTGGAACGCGTGCTGCGCAGCGCCCTGGCGCGCCGCCCGGAGTGCGAGCTGCAGGGCGGGGTGGAGGTCGTGTCCGTCACCCAGGACACCGACGGACCGAACGATCCGACGGGTCCGGCCCGGGTCACCTTCCGCCGCGACGGCAGCGACGAGGAGGAGCACGTGTGGGCCGATGCCGTCCTCGGCTGCGACGGCGCGGGCAGCCTCACCCGTGACTCCATCGGCGCCGTGTGGGAGGACCTGCACTTCCAGGAGAGCTGGAGAGTCATCGACGTGCGCACCACCCGCCAGGTGCGCACCTGGGAAGGCGCCGAGCAGATCTGCTGCCCCAACCGACCGGCCACCTTCATGCGCGTCGGCGAGGACCGCTACCGCTGGGAGTTCCGGCTGCCCGAGGACGAAAACCTGGACGGCCCGGACGGATGGGAGCGCCTGCGCGAGCTGGTCGCCCCCTGGGTGGACCTGCCGCCCGACGCCTCGGCGGGCGACGACTTCGAGGTGGTGCGGCAGGCGCAGTACACCTTCCGGGCCCGCCTCGCCGACCGATGGCGCAGGGGGCGTGTCTTCCTGCTGGGCGACGCCGCCCACCTCACCCCGCCCTTCGTCGGGCAGGGTCTGTGCGCGGGCCTGCGCGACGCCTACAACCTCACCTGGAAGCTCGCCCGCGTGCTCCAACAGGGCGCACACGACGGGCTGCTGGACACCTACGAACGCGAGCGCAAGCCGCACGCCCGCCATGTGATCCGCGTCGCGGTCGCCGTCGGCTGGGCCATGACCGGCGGACAGGACCGCGGTGCGGCGTTCCGCCGGGCCGTCGTGGGCACGGCCTCTCGCATCCCCGGCGTGACCGCGGCGGTGAGCCGTGACCTCAGCCCCGCCCTGACCGCCGGTCCACTCGTACGGCGCCGCCCCAGGCTGACCGGCCGCGTGCTGGCCGGCACGATCTGCCCGCAGCCCTGGGTACGGCATGACGGCAGGCGAGTGCGCCTCGATGACGTCCTCGGGGACTCCTTCGCCGTCGTGACCGCTGTGCCGCCCACGGCGCAGATGACGGCCGTGGCTACGGCACTGGGCGCTCCGACGGTCCACGTCGAGGACCTGCGCGACGACGGCACCCTGGCCGGCTGGCTGGCACGCGGCCGTGCCGACGCCGTCCTGCTGCGCCCCGACCGCGTCGTGATGGACACCGTCCAGGCCGGCACCGGCGACTTCACGGACACCGTCGCCTGGGCCCCCCTGCTGCACACGGCCCGCCATACCGCCGACGCCCGGCCCGCCTGACGAGGAGCACCACATGACCACCCCGCACCCCGCGCCGTATCCGGAACCCTTCTTCACTCCCGACCCGAAGTCGGCCGCCCACAGCCGTATCGCGGACTTCGCCCGATGGGCGGCCCGGCACCAGGGCGCCGAAGGGATCCAGGACCCCACGGACTACCGAGCCCTGTACCAGTGGTCCGTCACCGACCTCGAAGGGTTCTGGGCCGCGGTGTGGGAGTACTTCGACATCGACGCGACGACTGAGTACGAGGGGGTGCTGGCCGAGGAGACCATGCCCGGCGCCCGCTGGTTCCCCGGCGCCACCCTCAACTACGTCCATCACGCGCTACGCAACCTGCAGCCGGACGCTCCCGCGATCACCGCCCTGGACGAGACCGGAGCCGGCTATGAGATCACGGGCCGGGAGCTGCGCGCCCGGGTCGCCTCCGTCGCTGCCAGCCTGCGCGACCTGGGCGTCGCACAGGGCGACCGGGTGGTGGGCTATCTGCCCAACACCCCCCACGCCGTCATCGCCTTCCTCGCCACCGCAAGCCTGGGCGCGGTGTGGTCGGTGTGCGGCCAGGACTACGTACCCAAGGCCGCCGCCGACCGCTTCGCCCAGCTCGAACCCACGGTGCTCATCACCGCTGACGGCTACCTCTTCAACGGCACCACACACGACCGCCGCGCCGCCTCGCTCGAACTCGCCGTCGCCCTGCCGACGCTGAAGGCCACGGTGCTCGTGGATCACGTGGGCCTTGCCTGGCCCGAGGGCGGGGACTTGGGGCTGACAGTTCCCTGGGAGGACGCGGCCACCCGCGCCGAGTACCTCACCATCGCCCCGGTGCCGTTCGACCACCCTCTCTGGGTCGTCTTCTCCTCCGGCACCACCGGACTGCCCAAGGGCATCGTCCACGGCCACGGCGGGGTCCTGCTCGAACACCTCAAGATGCTCGGCCTGCACACCGATCTGGGCATCGGGGACCGCCTGCTGTGGTACACCACCACCCACTGGATGATGTGGAACCTGGTCGTCTCCACCCTGCTGACCGGTGCCACCACCTGCACCTACGACGGCAGCCCGGCACCGCAGGCGCGTCCGGACGTCCTGTGGGAGCTGGCGGCCCGTCACAAGGTCACCGTCTTCGGCACCAGTCCTCAGTACCTGCTGGCCATGTCCAAGCTGGGCATCGCACCCTCCGTGTACGACCTGTCGGCCATCCGCGTCGTCGGCTGCACCGGCTCCGCTCTGCCCGCCTCCGCCTACCCCTGGGTCCGCGACCACGTGGGCGCAGGCGTCCAGCTGGCCTCCACCAGCGGCGGCACGGACATCGTCTCCGGCTTCGCCGGCAGTGCCGCCACGACCCCCGTCTGGGCGGGGGAGCTGTCCGCCCCCGGCCTGGGCGTGGCGCTGGCCGCCTACGACGAGGAAGGCCTCCCCGTCACGGACCGGGTCGGTGAACTGGTCGTCACCCGCCCCATGCCGTCCATGCCGCTGTACTTCTGGAACGACCCCGACGGCAGCCGCTACCGCGACGCCTACTTCGGCGCCTACCCCGGTGTGTGGCGGCACGGTGACTGGATCACGCTCACCTCGCACGGCTCGGTGATCGTCCACGGCCGCTCCGACGCCACCCTCAACCGCAACGGCGTGCGCCTGGGCAGCGCCGACATCCACGACGTCGTCGAACGCCTCCCCGAGATCACCGAGGCCCTCGTCATCGGCGCGGAGGAACCCGACGGCGGCTACTGGATGCCGCTCTTCGTGGTCCTCGCCGACGGGGTCGGCCTGGACGACTCCCTGCGCGCGAAGATCCGCGACGCGATCCGCGCCGGCGCCTCACCCCGCCACGTCCCCGACGAGATCCTCGCCGTACCGGCCCTCCCGCACACGAAGACCGGCAAGAAACTCGAGGTTCCCGTCAAGCGCCTGCTCCAGGGCGCTCCCGCCGAGCAGGTCCTGAACCCCTCGGCGGTCGACAACCCCGACCTGATCGCCTACTTCGCCCGCCTGGGCGCGGAGCGGAACAAGCGGTCAGCACACCACACATGAGTCGGCCAGGGGACCACAGGCCCACGTGACAGCACCGGGTCCTTGTGCCCCGCCCGGCTCCGCAAACCCCGTCCCCACGGGGTGGTGCCGGGGCGGTCAACCCGCCCCGGCACCACACACAACCGAAGTAAGAGAGAAATGATGAGCATGACCGACCGCGAACCGCAGGCCCTCGATGTCCTCGACGACGCCGGACGAAAGGTGCTGTTCACCGAGGCCCGCACCGCGAACACCTTTGCCGAGGTGGCCGTTGCCGACGACGAGCTCGCCATGATCTGGGAACTCGCCCGCTGGTCGCCGAGCGCCGCCAACGGTCAGCCTCTGCGTGTGCTCTTTGTGCGCACCCCCGAGGGCAAGGAGCGACTGGGCCGGCATCTCGACGAGGGCAACAGGGCCAAGACGCTCAGTGCGCCGGCCGTGGCGATCCTGGCGTACGACGTCGACTTCCACGAGCAGATGCCGACCGTCTTCCCGGCTCGCGGCGAGATGCTGCGAGCGGCGTTCGCCGACCAGACGGAGAAGCGCGAGAGCCTCGCGGCCTACAACTCGGCACTGCAGACCGGGGTCTTCCTGCTCGCGGTGCGTGCGGCGGGGCTGGCGGCCGGTCCCATGGCGGGCTTCGACAGGGCCGGCGTGGACGAGGAGTTCTTCGCCGGTACCAGCTGGCGTTCGCATCTGGTGGTCAACATCGGTCACCCCGGCGCCGACCCGTGGTTCCCGCGGCTGCCCCGCGTGCCCGTCGAGGACGCCGTCGCCTATGCCTGAGGCACTGCCGCCGTCTGGTGGGTGAGAGGCGCCATGCCGTGGGCGCGGGTGCTCTTCTGAGTACCTGCGCCCATTTTTTAGCGGTGGCTGTGAAGGAGTTTCTGCAGCGGTGTCAGGGCACGAGAACGAGACCAGGGCGCCGATCGGCACCGTGACAATAAGTACGCCGTCCTGCCGAGCTTACGCATCACCGCTGTCGGTCGGCCTGTTGCTCGGGGGGCCGCAGTCCAGCCGTCCACTTCTCCTCTATACGGCCGAGCTTCCACACGGCCAGGGCGGCAGCCCACGTGGCGAAGAACAGGCCGACGATGACGAAGCCGATGGTGTTCAGGTCCAGGCCGCTGATCCAGTCCCAGAACACGCCGTGCAGGCCGGCCTTGTCGGCGAGCAGGCCCAGGAGCTCGGCGGTGCCGATGATCAGCGCGACGGCGACGGACAGGCCGGTGATGGTGAGGTTGTAGTAGACCTTCCGTACCGGCTTGGAAAAGGCCCAGCCGTAGGCGAAGTTCATGAAAGAACCGTCGATGGTGTCCAGCAGGCTCATGCCGGCCGCGAAAAGGACCGGCAGGCAGAGGATGGTGTACCAGGGCAGGCCGGAGGCGGCTCCGGAGCCGGCCAGCACCAGCAGAGCGACCTCGGTGGCGGTGTCGAAGCCGAGACCGAACAGCAGACCGAGCGGATACATCTGCCACGGCTTGGTGATCGACTTCATCACGCGTCCCAGCAGGCGGTTGATGAGGCCGCGGTTGTTGAGCTGCTGCTCCAGCGCGGCCTCGTCGAAGTGGCCGGACCGCATCTGCCGGAACACCTTCCAGATGCCGGCAAGGATGACGATGTTGATGATGGCGATGAGGTAGAGGAACGTCCCGGAGACGGTCGTGCCGATCAGCTCGGTGACGTGGTGCAGCTCGGAGTTGTCCTCGCGGACCGGTGCGGCAAGGGATTTGACGCCCAGGGAGAGCAGGAGGGCCAGCACGAACACGATGCTGGAGTGCCCCAGGGAGAACCAGAAGCCGACCGACACGGGGCGTTGCCCTTCGTCCATGAGCTTGCGGGTGGTGTTGTCGATCGCGGCGATGTGGTCAGCGTCGAACGCATGCCGCATGCCCAGGGTGTAAGCGCTCACCCCGATACCGATCCCGAAGCCCTTGGTGCCCACGCTGTAGTGCTCCGGGGCCACGATCGCCACCAGCGTGAACCACCCGATGACATGGAGCGCGATGATGAAGGCGGCCATCCCGGCTGCGCGGCCCCACTCGGCGCGGCCCATCGAGCCGGATGTGCGTCGCCATCGGGAGCGGAGGCCGCCGGTGGCCGTGGGCGCGGCTGTCATGTGCGGTCTTCCCTCACTTCTGATCGAACGTGATCAAGGTGGGCGGTTCTCGCCGCGCAGCAGCCGTTCTCACCTCGTCGCCGGCCGCGGCTCTCGTCGGTGGCTGCCGATTCCGACGAGCAGGCCCGTGAGCATTCGCCCAAAGGGGTCTTCCGGCCGGACGAAGTCGGTGCGGATGTTTCATGCGCTGTACGGCATCAGCTATTCCGCACGCTGTATGGAATGTCGACAGGCGGGAGGCGGGAGGGTGCCGTTGAGCCCCCTCCTGCCTCCCGCCCGTACGCGGTCAGGAGTCGCTGATCCCAAGGTCAGCGGTCGCCTCCCTATCGCCAGTGGTTGTCACAGCGACGTGCACGGTCTGAGCCCACCCGTGCCAACGGCGCCTGTCTCACCGGTTGTCGAGGACTCGGTCGTGGTTGGATCGGTTGGAGTCGTGGTCATACCGGTTCCAGTCGTGGTCATACCGGTTCCAGTCGCGGTCATCCCGGTTGGAGTCGCGGCGGTCGGACCGGTCCCAGTCGTAGCGGTAGTTGCTGTCGTGCTTCCAGCAACGGTCCTCGTCGTCCCAGTAATAGGAGTGACCGCGGCGGTCGTAGCGGTCCGAGTCGCTGAAGTGGTCGCTGTGCTGTCGGGCGCGGTACCCGTCCCGGCGGTAGTCCTCCTCGGAGTTGTGTCGGTAGTTGACACCGCGGTCCTCGCGGTAGTCGTCGGCCTTGATGCTTACGGCCGGGCGCTCAATGTGCGCAGACTCGGGAACCGCCGCCGAGGCGGTGCCCCCGGCGCCGAGAAGGGCGCCACCCGCGACCGCAGCGGAGGCGGCAGCGAGAGAAATGCGCTTCGTGAGCTTCATGGATATCTCCTTCGTATTGGCGTCGACCGCGATCCCGGCGATTGCTTACGCAGGTGATGCGGTGCGCCCCATCTATGTCGAAGCCGCATCGGCGAGCCCCTCGTGAGGGCACTGCCGACGGCCATCAGTCGCAGCGAAAGGACGCCGTTTCGGCGGCACTCCGCTCCGTTCCATACGCTGTATGGAAGTACAGTGATATCAGAGAATGTCCGAAAATGTCGAACGCGGGGGTTCGCGGCGCTGAGGTGCGGCTCACCGGATCTGGTCGCGGCCTGGGTGTGCCGGCCTGCTGAGCGGCCAAGACGTGGCTTGCGGCGGACCGGGACTCTGCTGCGCAATTCCGCGGGGCTGGGGTGGGCAGGCCGTGGGTGCGGGGTGATCGTCTGCGCGGCCGTTGACCTGTCGTGCGGTCGTGTGGGTGGTGTGGATGTCGCGGCAGCCGGAGGGGTTGCCGAAGATCCCGGAGCGGACCGAGCTGGTGGCCCGGGCCGCGTTCCCGCACGGCAGTCTGCCGATACGGGTGCGGGACCGTCTCGCGGAAGTCTTCGCTGGCGCACCGTTTGCCGCGTCGTTCGGCGTGCGCGGGGTTCCGGGCATGTCGCCCCGTTGGTCATGGGCTTGTAGTTCGCCGAGGATCTGACCGACCGGCAGGGCCGGTCGCCCGCAAGGTGGCCGGGTTTGTATCCACGCTCCCGGAGTCGGTTGAGGATCTTGAGGCTGTTGTACGCGGGGCGGTGACCGGGCTTGTCGAGGGAGTCGCCGAACAGCTTCCTTGCCTCTGCGGGGGTCGCCGCCGATATCACTCGACGTCTATGAGACGGCTTGACTCACAGAACATCTGCGATACGTGATGTCTCACAGGTGGGGGGCTCTCCCGCCGAGTACAGGACCTATGAGTGGTTGAGGAGTGGCCATGGCCAGGACCGAGAACGTCGTCGTCTTCCGCTTTACCGAACAGGCCTCCGCCTACCAGGCGCTCAGTGAGCTGAAGCAGCTCGGCGCCCCGACCGTGGAGGTCACGGGCGCGATGCTCGTCGAGCGCCGACCGGACGGGACGGTGCGCATTCCCGAGGGTGTCGACGCCAGGGCGGGAGGGGGCACGCTGGTCGGAGGGCTGGTCGGTTCGGTGGCGGGTCTGCTGGGTGGACCGCTTGGTGTGGTGCTGGGCTGGGGCGCCGGCGCCCTGGTGGGCGGCGGCGCCGACTGGCGGCGGGCGACGGAGAGCTCCGGCCTGGTGGCCCTGGTGGCCGACGAGGTCAGCGCGGGCAGCACGGTGCTGGTTGCAGAGGTCGCCGAGCGCGACACGGCAGCGATCGACCTGTTCGCCACGCAGTTCGGTGCGGTGCTTGAGCGCAGGCCGGCCGAGCGGGTGCGAGCCGAGGTCAAGGCGGTCCGCGAGGCGGACGAGGCGGCGGAACGCGAGGCCGCCAAGGCGCGCCGGGAGCAGAAGAAGGCCGAGCTCGAAGCCTCGATCGAGGCCCGCGGGAAGGCGCTCAAGCAGACGAAGGCCCCGAATTCCCTGAGGGAGCTCGGGAGCCGGGGCGGCTGTCGGCGGGGACGGCGTTGTGGACGAAGAAGTGGGGTCCTCGCCCGCCCGGGGCGTGCGCCGACCGGGCGGGCGAGGACGTTCGGGCTGCGCCGGCAGGTGCCCGGCGCGGGTGGGTCAGGCGGGCGGGGCTCCCCAGGCGGGCGTGGCACTGAGATACGCGGGGATCGCTGCGGCTTCGGTGTACGTAGTGGAGGTGCCGCGGCTGTAGTCGCCGACCTCGTCGAAGTTCGACCAGTCGGACTTGCTCATCCGCAGTTGCAGGTCGCCGGTGTTCTGGCCGACGGCCAGGGTGCCGCCGGTGAAGCCGACTTCGAGGTAGGCGTCGGCTCCCGGCACGGGCGTGGTCAGGGGTACGACCTTCAGGCTGACGTTGGAACAGCCGACGGCCGCGTAGTCGCACCAGGCGTTCACGGTGGGCGAGCCGCTGTCCCGGGTGAAGTAGTAGCGGGCCGTGACCTTGGACAGGTCGAGGGAGCCGCTGCCGGTGTTGACGATCCGAAGGCCTGGCCGGATGGCGTTGTCGGTGGCCGAGGAGTCGTTGTTCTTGTAGAGGACCTTGAGGCCGCCCGAGGGGTCCGGTGTGCCGCCGGACGTGTCGGTGGTGACGCTCAGCGAGGCGGAAGGCGCCGAGACGTTCCCGGCGGCGTCACGGGCGCGGACGGTGTAGCTGTACGCGGTGCCCGCGCTGAGCCCCGTGTCCGTGAACGCTGTGCCGGCCACCGGCGAGGCCGTGACCTTCGTGCCGCCGCGGTAGAGGTCGTACCCGCTCACGCCCGTGTCGTCGGTGGACGCCGTCCAGGACAGGGAGACGCTGGACGGCGTCTTCGCGGTGGCCTTCAGGCCGGTCGGTGCGGTCGGCGCGGTGGTGTCACCGCCCGGGGTGCCGCCACCGTCCGTGAGCACGGCCGGGTAGGCGTTCCTCACCAGCATCGCGAACTGCTCGGCGAACCAGTGGCCCGCCAGGGGCGCGTTCGGCAGCGCGCCGGTCTTGTTGCCGCCCGCGTTGGGCGCCGTGTATGTCGGGTCGCACATGGGGTCCATGCGCTTGCCCTCGTCGTTGGGAATGTCGGAGCTGGCGCCGTCCGACTCACCCGGCGGCTTGATCCACAGGAATGCGTCGAGGTGGGAGTCAGGGGAGCCGGAGGGCGCAGCCTGCGGGGGCTGCCCGAGTCCGGCGCCGCTGACGTTGCACCACAGGCCTCGGTGTGCCCGTCGGTCGACGCGGGACTCATTGACGTAGGTGTCGAGGGTGGTGCTGCTGCTCTCCGTGGTGGGGCGTCCGGTGCCGCCCCACCCGTTGCGGGAGGTGTCGATCACCATGCCCGTCGAAGCGGGCCAGCCGGCCGCGACGAGCGCCCGGTGGACGTTCCCGGTGAAGTCCGACTCGTCGAAGTTGGGGTTCCACTCGTAGAACTTGCTGGACTTGACCATGTTCCCGCCGACGGTCTTGTCGGGATCGGTCAGGAACGGCTCTTCGAGCGGCGTGTAGTTGGAGACGTGGGTGATCAGCCCGTCGGCACTGGAGAATCCGGCCGCGGTGCCCTTGGCGACATCGGTGTAGAGCTGCACGGTCTGGGAAAGGTTGTTGTCCCAGCCGAGCCAGCCGGAGTGCGCGAAGTCCAGGTACGTGTAGACGTTGGGGATGGCGTGCAGTCTGTCGAGGGCGTACTGGATGCCCTTGACGTAGATGCCGCTGCTCTTGGCCTGGGCGCACTCCGGGTCGGCGGTGTTGGTCACGAGGTTGGGCAGGCCGTCCGGCTCGATGACCGTCGTGATGCGGATGTCACGGTACTTCGGGTTCTTGAAGACGTTCGCGATGGCGTCGACGTACTCGCTCTTGTAGCGGTCCAACCCCGCTTGGGTCAGCGGGAGTTCGCCGTTGGAGGCGAGCGCCGAGCAGTCCCGGCCGGGCAGGTCGTAGACCACGAACGTGGCGGTGATCGGCTGACCGGGCTTCTTCTGGGCCAGGGCCAGGTCGAGGTGGTCGGCGAGGCTCTTGCGTCCGGCGTTGGCGGCACCGCCCGTGATGGCGGCGATGCGGTCGAGCCACACCGCGGTGGGATAGGTCCCCACCTTCTGCATCCTGGCCTTGAGCGTGGCGTCCGAGGTCTGCGCCGCCGAGGTGCCGACGAGGTCGGTGTAGTCGGGGTTGACGTAGAAGCTCGCTCCGGCGAACGGGTTGTCGGCGTGGGCTTCGGCGGCGGCCGCCGGATGCCCGGCCAGCTGCCCTGCCAGGCCCAGCGCCAGGGTGACGAGCGCCGCGGCGACCGAGGTCGTCCGGCGCCGTCGACGGCCCGGTCTCGGCCCGTGTTCCGGTGCTCGGCCGGTTCGGTGTGTCATGTGCCCTCCTCGTGAGTGATCTGTGGGTGGTACGAGGTGGTGTGGGGGTGGAGCTGCGAGGTGTGGTCCGTGGGCACGGGGCCGACGTGCGGTCAGCTGCTCGTGCAGTGCGGGGCCGGTGTGTCCGTGGGGCCGTTCGCGGTGAAGCCGAACGGGGTGGTGGCGCCGGGGCGCAGGGAGCCGTTGAAGGCGGCGTTGCGGACGGTGGCTCGGTCCTGGGCGGTGGTCAGTGAGCCGTTCCAGAGGCTGGTGATGGTGGAGCCGGCCGGATCCCAGTCGACAGTCCAGCCCGTCAGCGCGGCGGAGCCGGTGTTCTTGACGGTGGCCTCCGCCTGGTAGCCGCCCTGCCAGGAGGAAACGGTGCGGAACTGCGCGGTGCACGCGCCCTGCGTCGGGGTCGGGTCCGTGGCGTCGTACGTCAGCCCGTACCCGTACGGGAAGAGCGCAGCCTTGCCGTCGCCGTCGTTGATCGGCTCCTGCGAGGCGCTCTTCATCCAGGTCACCGGCAGCTTGCCGGTGGGGGAGTAGTCGCCGAACAGTACGTCGGAGACGCCGGCGCCCGGTGCGGGCAGCCAGGAGGCCGGCGGTGGGCGAGGTGGCGGCGGGCTCCGGGACGGCGGCGGTCGGCCCGAGGAGGGGCAGGGCGGTGGCGCACAGGGCCAGGGCGGCCGCCGCCGGTCCGCGGCGGGTGGTCAGGACGCGCATGCGGGTGGGCCATTCCGGGAGGGGCCGGGAGCGGGCGGCGCCGAGCGGGGCCGGGGGCCCGCCCGCTCGACGGCGGGGAAGGCGGGCGGGCCCCGGTGCGGGCGGATGTGTCAGGCGGTGGTGCAGGCGGCGCCGTTCAGGCTGAAGCCGGCGGGCGCGGCGAAGGTGCCGGAGTAGCTGCCCTGGAAGCCGAAGGACACCCGGCCGCCGGTCGCGATCTGCGCGTTGTACGCGAGGCTGCTTGCCGTGACCGCTCCCGATGACGGGGAGACGCCGGCGCTCCAGCTGCTGGTGATCTGCTGTCCGGCGGGCAGGGTGAACGCCAGCTTCCAGCCGTTGACGGGGGAGGAACCGGTGTTGGTGACGGTGACGTCGGCGGTGAAGCCGCCCTGCCAGACGTTCGTCGCGTAGGCCACCTTGCAGGCTGTGGGGCTGCCGGGGTCACCGGGGTTGCCGCCGCCGGTGTTGACCGTGGAGGAGAACGAGGTCACGGCGAGGCCGGCGCCGTTCTGCCAGGGCTCGAAGCCCGCCTGAACGCTGGTCAGGTACCAGCTGTTCTGCGCCAGCCCGCGGGAAACGGCCTGCCGGACGAAGTCCATGACGTCGAAGCTCCAGCTGGTGATCGCCGACGGCGCCACGAAGGACAGCACGTCGTTCGAGCCGTTGTTGCCGGACCACACCTGCCACTGGCGCCCGGCCACGGTGGCCGTGCCGACCTGCGAGCCCACGGGCTGAACGGATCCGACCTTGTTGAACCAGACCATGATCTCGGTCCGGTTGACGCCGTCGGTGCGGGGCGTGGGGTCGAGCCAGATGTCGTACGCGGCGTCGTACATCGCGTTGCTGACATAGCTGTAGGAGATGCTGGTCGGCGCGCTGGAGACGGTACTGAGCTGGGCCGGAAGGCTCGTGCCGGGCGAGCAATTGGTGTAGTGGCAGCCGTTGTAGACGGACGGGTAGGACTTCGGGGCGCCGTTCGTGGGTACCGAGCCGTCGGCCTGGGTGATCCTGAATCCCGAGTCGGTGGCGGTGATGCACTGGGCCTCGCTGGTGCCCCAGCGGTTGTTCTGGACGACGTAGCGGCCCTGGATCGTCGTTGACCCGAACGGTTCGCAGATGCTGGTGTCGGCCTGCGCCACCGAGGCGGTGGTCAGCAACGCGGCCAGCGAGACGAGCGCAGTGAGCAGGGCACCGAACAGGCCACGCGCGCTGCGGGCATGGGGCGGTGACGGTCGCATGCGGATCCTCTCCGAAGGGGTGGGGGAGTAGGTTCGGGAGCGCTCCCATCACGCGAGGTGGGAGCGCTCCCATTCCCTCGGTTTCGGCAGGGACACTAGGAGGGGTTCATGTTCCTGACAAGACTGTCGGCGTGAACCTGTGGAAGCATTTTTCGAAGCCGCAGGTCAGAGGAGAAGTGTGTGCGCCAGCACCAGATCCTTCTTGGGAGCGCTCCCAAAAGTGCTGTGCTTGCCGAGGGCGGTCAGGCCGACTCGCGCACCACCAGCTCCGTACGGAGGATGACGTGGTGCCAGGCCACGGCAGGCTCCTCCACCTCCTCGAGGAGCAGCCGGACCATGGCCCGCCCGATCTCCTCCAGCGGCTGACGAACCGTCGTCAGTCGCGGCTTGGTCTGCTGAGCCAGCGGAAAGTCGTCGAAACCGATCACGGCGACGTCCTCGGGCACCCGCCGTCCCGCCGCGTGCAGCGCCTGAAGAGCCCCCGCCGCCGTGGTGTCCGACGCGGCGATGACGCCGTCGATCTCCGGATGCCGTTCGATGAGCTCGGCCATGGCGCGGCGCCCGCTCTCTTCCGTGAAGTCACTCTCGGCGACCCAGGACGGCTCGCCCCTGAGACCCGCCATCGCCAGGGCCTCCTGGTACCCGCGCAGTCGGCACTGGGCGACGTGCATATCGAGTGGCCCGGTGACGGTGGCGATCGCTCTGCGGCCCCGTTTCAGCAGGTGAGAGACGGCGCTGCGGGCACCGCCGACGTTGTCCGCGTCGACGTAGCTGACGTACTCGTCGCCCGAGCGGCGGCCCAGCAGTACGGTCGGCAACCCGGCCTCGACGAGCATGTCCGGCAGTAGATCGCCGTCGTGTACGGACACAAGCAGGGCTCCGTCGACCCGACCGCCACGCGCGAACTCGAGGAAGCGCTGCCGCTCGGCGTCCGAGCGGACCAAGGTCAGCAGCAGTTGCATCCCGGTGTCTGCCAGCGCGTCCCCGAGTGAGCGGACGATCTCGGAGAAGAACGGCTCCGCGAACTGCCTCCAGTCCGGCTCCGTCAAGACGAGGGCGACGGCGTCGGCCCGTTGCCCGGCCAGTGAGCGGGCGGCGAGATTGGGCACGTAGCCCAGTTCCTGGATGGCTTGCTGCACAGCCCGGCGCGTCGACTCCTTCACGCCGGCCGCGTTGTTGATGACGCGGGAGACCGTGCCCCGCCCCACTCCGGCGTGGGCGGCCACCTCCTCCAGCGTCGGCGCGCCAGGGCGTCGCCTGCCCATGACCACCTCCCCCACGAGATCACCGATCTTACGGCCCGAGGGAACCGAGCACCCAGCTTCTCCAGCAGTGTGGCCGCACGGCTGAAGGGCCTGGCGCCGGAAAGCTGACTGGCCATGCCACGAGCGGGGATCCACGTCATGTGCCGCCTGTCCAGCCACATTTGCTGCGGGTACCTCATTTCCCCAGGTCAGCGGAGTGGTCGAATGTATACACCGAAGTGGGATTCGGCGCCTTCACCACGCGCGCACCTGTGCAGAGTCCGACCGACGGCCATGCGGCTGTGCGGCCGTCGTGACTTTGTCAATGTCGCCCCCGGTCGGTGTGCCGAGGGTGACTCGCGTACGCCAGAGTCGCGGCCGTATGTGAACTGAAGGCCAGTGGTGTGACGTAGGACTCTTTGAGACAAGTTGACTCATAGACTCTCTGTGAGTCAACCTGTCTCACAGGGGGTTCGCGAAAAGGCGGATCCCGCAACTGTCCATAGATGTCGTCAATGCCATGGCATTCGCGCACAAGGTCTCTAATGGAGGAATCCATGAACGCTACGGTCACGAAGAAGGCGGGCAAGGGCGCCACCGACGGTGTCGTTTCCGAGATGGCCACGTACTTCCACATCAAGCCGGGGCACGAGCAGGAGTGCGCGGCGGCCTGCCAGCGGATGGTCGAGGCCCTGAAGCAGGCCCCCATGGCCGCCACCATCAAGACCGGTCTGCGTGACACCCGCCACGTGATCTTCAACAACGGCACGGAGCTGCTGTGGGCCACCACCTTCGAGACGGAGTGGGAGCCCTACATCGACGACGCGTTCCTGACCGTCGGCTTCGAGCACTTCGTGGACTGGATGCAGCACACCACCGAGTGGGACACCAAGATCGCCCCGTGGATCGAGAAGTCCGGCGGCCTCGAGTCGCTCACGGGCGACAAAACGCGCGAGGGCTTCGACGAGCACATCATCGCGAACATGGCCGGCATGAGGTGGATCCTGCAGGACGGGCAGCAGAAGGCCACCGCCTACTGGAACCCGGTCAGCTCCCTGACGATGTCGGAGATCACCAAGGCCGAGCGGATCAACGCCGCCTTCCAGGAGGTCCTGGACGACCCCGCCGCCGAGGAGGCCCTCCAGCACCCGGCCCTCAAGCCGCTGCTCGCCCAGGCCGCCAGCTGACCCACCCCCACCCCCGGAGGGGGCACCACGCCCACCCCCTCCGGGAAGGGGCGCCACCCACGCCCCCTCCACGACCTCGGTATGACCACGACTCGAAGCGGATGACCGCGACTCCAACCGGTTCAACGACGACCGAGGCCGCGACAACCGGTGAGACATGGGCCGTCGGCACGGGTGGGCTCAGACCGTGCACGTCGCCGTGATACTCGCTGGCGGTAGGCGGGCGGCCGCTGATCTGGGGATCGGCGACTCCTGACCGCACCCGGGCGGCAGGCGGGAGGGGCTCTCCACGGCACCCTCCTGCCCACACCTATTTCATACGACGTACGGAACAAGTGAGATACCGTACGGCGTATGAAACGACCGCGCCGACTTCGTTCGGCCGGCAGGCTCCCCTGGGCGGGGGCTCGGGTCTGCTCGTCGGGGTCGGCTGGACAGCCGGCGTCGGCTCCAACCCCGCCTTGGCCCACTTCGGCCTGCCGCTCGGCCCGCGTGGCCACGTCGACACCCTGCACCCTCCAGGTCAGGGGCCTCGACCACGTGCGGGTCGCGGGCGACAACGCCCAGGTTCCCGACCTGGCCGCCGAAGAGGGCGCGTGATGCCCTCCCGACGTGCAGCACGCCGTACGCGAACCCGGTGTTCGCCCAACGCGATCGCGGCTCCGCGCGACCGTCCGCCGAAGGAGTACCGGCACAAGAACCTGGGCGCGGTGGCCGGCCTTAGGCCTCCACGGGGGCGTCGCGATCCTCTTCACCGAGGCGGTCACGTCGTCCCACAGCCGTAATCGATCTCTCCGCCTGCCTTTGTCCCTGTCTCATTCCGCCATACCCTCGTCCGTTGCCTGGAGGGCTGTCCCCATGTCGCAGAACACCGTCGCCGCCGCTCGCGGCGTTGAGACCGCACCGAAGAATGGGGCTGTCGACCCGTCACACCAGCGCCGCTGGTGGATTCTGGTGGTCATTTCCCTCGCCCAACTGATGGGAGTCCTCGACGGCACCATCGTGAACATCGCTCTGCCGTCCGCCCAGCGCGAGCTGGGCTTCTCGGACGCCGACCGGCAGTGGGTGGTCACCGCCTATGCGCTGGCCTTCGGCAGCCTGCTACTGCTCGGCGGCCGGGTCGCAGACCTTGTCGGGCGGAAGGTGACCTTCCTGGTGGGTCTGGCCGGTTTCGCGGCCGCTTCCATGGTGGGAGGCGCGGCGAACGGATTCGGCATGCTCGTCGCCGCGCGCGCGGTCCAGGGCGGGTTCGCCGCCCTGCTGGCCCCGTCCGCGCTGTCGCTTCTGATGACCACCTTCACCGATCCGCGCGAGCGTGCGAAGGCCTTCACCGTCGCAGGCTCGGTCGCCGGTGCGGGTGGCGCCATCGGCCTGATCCTCGGCGGGGTGCTGACCGAGTACCTGGACTGGCGCTGGACCATGTACGTCAACGTGGTCTTCGCGGTGGTGGCGTTCGCCGGTGGCGCAGCCCTGCTGCGCCGCACCTCGCGGGACACGTCCTCGAAGCTCGACATCCCCGGCACCTTGCTGGTCTCCGCCGGCCTGTTCTGCCTGGTCTACGGTTTCTCGAACGCCGAGACGCACGGCTGGGGTTCGGTGGCGACGTGGGGCATGCTCGCGGCCGGTACCGTCCTGGTGGGCCTCTTCGGCTGGTGGCAGAGCAAGGCGGCATATCCACTGCTGCCCCTGCGGGTCCTGCTGGACCGTAACCGCGGCGCCTCCTTCGCTGCCCTCTTCGTCAGCGGGGCGGGCATGTTCGGCGTGTTCCTGTTCCTGACCTACTACCTGCAGCAGAGCCTCGGTTACAGCGCCCTGAAGACCGGCTTCGCCTTCCTGCCCATGATCGTGGCCTCGTCGTCCGCCTCCGCCGTGGCCGCCAACGTCCTGGTGCCGCGCATAGGCCCCAAGCCGGTGGTACCGCTGGGCATGGCCATTGCGGCCGTCGGCCTGGTCTGGATGACCGCGTTGGACCTGAACAGCGGATACGTGACGCAGGTACTGCCACAACTGGTGCTCGTCGGCATCGGGTTGGGCGCGGTCATCGCGCCCGCGATGAGCCTGGCCACCTCCGGCGTGGCGGCGGCCGACGCCGGGGCGGCGTCCGCCGCCGTCAACACCGTCCAGCAGGTCGGCGGGTCCATCGGCGTCGCCCTGCTCAGCACGATGGCCTCCGACGCCGTCACCGACTACCTCTCCGGCCGCAACCCCAAGGACCCCGACGTCCTGGCCCAGGCCGGCCTCGAGGGCTACTCCACTGCCTACTGGTGGTCGGCGGCCGTCTTCGTCATCGGCCTGGGCGTGACCGCCCTGCTCTACCGCCGCGGCGTGCCGCAGCAGGACGAGAACGCCGCGCCTGTCGTTCACATGTGATCAACGAACGGGTCTGTCCGAGAGGGGCGCGGGCCGTGCGGGAGGAACGAAGGGGGGAAGGGCACGGTTACCTTTGACGGGGCAGCCCCGGGATAGTCCCGCAGGTTCTCTGCGGCTACCCAGTTCCCATCTCTGAGACGGAATGTCTCATAGTAGGCTGTAAGCTGCGTTGTCTCATAGAAGGGAACAGAGGGGTGGAAGACAGAACCGATCCGCGTTTGTTGCGCAGCCGTGACGCCATGGTCTCGGCGGCCACCGCGTTGCTCACGGAAGGGGGGCTGGAGGCCGTGACGCATCAAACGGTCGCCACCCGCGCCGGCGTTGGCAGAGCCACCGTCTATCGGCACTGGCCCGGCCTTCTCGACCTACGCCTGGCCGCGCTGGAAGCCGGCATGCCCCCTCTGCCTCCGATGCCTGAGGAGCTTCGGGCCGCTTCGGGCAACGATCCGCGAGCGGAGCTCGTTCACCGTCTCGGCGTGCTTGCCGAGCGATGGGACGACGAGCAGTCCGGTGCCGTGCTTGCTGCGATCCTCGGCGGCTCACGGCATGACGAAGGCATGCGCCGCCTCCGGGAGTCGCTGCTGAACCAGATCGCCGATGCCCTGCGTCCCGCTGTTGCCGTGGCCGTGGAGCGCGGCCGGCTCCGGTCCGACGTCACCCCCGAGACCTTTGCCATGGCTACCGCGGGCCCCTTGTTCTTCGAGCGCTTTCTCGCTGGGAACCGTCTGGGGCGGGACACCGTGGAGGCCGTCGTGGATGCCGCTATGCGGGGCTGGTCCTAGCGTCGTTGAGTCCCCGGCGTGGCTGGATGTCCGCCGTTCGGCCGGGGCTGACCAAGGCGGCATTCCTTCGCGCCGATGAAGGGCTGCGAGGTCCTGTCATCTCTGGGTTCCCCGACTGCTTCAGTGGCAGTCGGCAGAACCTGTCGGCGCGAGCCGATCGGCTCGCGGTCCGGCGCGGGTGCCACCGATTCGATCACTGCGCGCCTGTGGACTGAGTCGGTGTGACGCAGGTCTCTTTGAGACAAGTTGACTCATAGACTCTCTGTGAGTCAACCTGTCTCACAGGGGGTTCGCGAAAAGGCGGATCCCGCAACTGTCCATAGATGTCGTCAATGCCATGGCATTCGCGCACAAGGTCTCTAATGGAGGAATCCATGAACGCTACGGTCACGAAGAAGGCGGGCAAGGGCGCCACCGACGGTGTCGTTTCCGAGATGGCCACGTACTTCCACATCAAGCCGGGGCACGAGCAGGAGTGCGCGGCGGCCTGCCAGCGGATGGTCGAGGCCCTGAAGCAGGCCCCCATGGCCGCCACCATCAAGACCGGTCTGCGTGACACCCGCCACGTGATCTTCAACAACGGCACGGAGCTGCTGTGGGCCACCACCTTCGAGACGGAGTGGGAGCCCTACATCGACGACGCGTTCCTGACCGTCGGCTTCGAGCACTTCGTGGACTGGATGCAGCACACCACCGAGTGGGACACCAAGATCGCCCCGTGGATCGAGAAGTCCGGCGGCCTCGAGTCGCTCACGGGCGACAAAACGCGCGAGGGCTTCGACGAGCACATCATCGCGAACATGGCCGGCATGAGGTGGATCCTGCAGGACGGGCAGCAGAAGGCCACCGCCTACTGGAACCCGGTCAGCTCCCTGACGATGTCGGAGATCACCAAGGCCGAGCGGATCAACGCCGCCTTCCAGGAGGTCCTGGACGACCCCGCCGCCGAGGAGGCCCTCCAGCACCCGGCCCTCAAGCCGCTGCTCGCCCAGGCCGCCAGCTGACCCACCCCCACCCCCGGAGGGCACCACACCCACCCCTCCGGGAAGGGGCGCCACCCACGCCCCCTCCACGACCCGCGTGACGACTCCGTCCACGCAAGACAGTTCTGGAAGGCATCATGAGCATCGAGAAGGGCAACGCCCTGGAGATCGACGACATCCAGGCCGCCGCTCTGGAGCCACGGCCGACGCCATACGCGGGCGCCTACCTCGCCCTGCGCATCGACGACCGGCGGCAGGGGCGCGAGCTGCTGCGGCGGCTCACCCCCGCCCTCGACTCGGTCGCCGCGTTCGACCCCGAGCGTCAGGTCTCGCTCGCGGTGGCACTCAGCTTCCAGGGCCTGAAGGCCTTGGGGGTGCCTGAGGAGTCGCTGGCCACCTTCCCGGAGGAGTTCCGCGAGGGCATGGCCGCGCGGGCGGAGTACATCGGGGACATCGGGGAGAGCGCGCCGGAGAACTGGGAGGGCCCGCTCGGTTCGAAGGACGTGCACCTCGTCCTCGGCGGACTCGCCCCGGATGCCGCCCGCCTGGAGACGGTCCTCCTCCTGGTCCGCGACGCCCTGCGCGATCTGCCCGGCGTCGTTGCCATCTGGCAGCAGGACGTACACGTCGGACCGGACGAGAAGGAACCCTTCGGTTTCCGGGACAGCATCGGTCAGCCGGCGATCGAGGGCACGGGCATTCCCGGTACCAATCCGTACGAAGAGCCGCTCAGGGCAGGCGAGTTCATCACCGGATACAAGGACGAGACCCACGGCATCACACCCGTTCCGCAGCCCGAGGTGCTCGGGCGCAACGGAACGTACGTGGCCTTCCGCAAGCTGCACACGCGAGTGGCCGACTTCCGTCAGTACCTCCGCGACCGCGCCAAAGACCCCGCTGACGAAGAGCTGCTGGCGGCCAAGTTCGTCGGCCGCTGGCCCAGTGGCGCCCCCTTGGCGCTGACGCCGGACAAGGACGATCCTGAACTCGGTGCCGACCCCGCGCGGAACAACGCGTTCATGTACGGCGACGACCCGGAGGGCCTCAAGTGCCCGGTGGGCTCCCACGCCCGGCGGATGAACCCGCGGGACGCGGTCGTCACCGGTGAGGTGCGACTGCACCGCATGATCCGGCGCGGTACGACCTATGGCCCGCCGCTGCCCAAGGGAGTGCTGGAGGACGACGGCGCCGACCGCGGCATCATGTTCGCCTTTGTCGGAGCGCACCTGGACCGGCAGTTCGAGTTCGTCCAGCGGCAGTGGGTGAACGACGGCAAGTTCATCGGGTCGCCCGCGGAAAGGGACCCGCTGATCGGCGTGAACGACGACGGCGGGTTCACCGTCCCGCGCCAGCCGATCCGCCGCCGCTTCAAGGGGCTGCCGCCGTTCGTCGTCAACCGGGGTGGCGAGTACTGCTTCATGCCCGGTCTGTCGGCGCTGCGCTGGATCGCCGACCTCGACACCTGACATCTCTCACGATCAACACGACAAGGAGCGTTTCTCATGGCTGACCACTTCTCCGGGCCGCGTGCCATCGCCGACCCTGCGTCCGACATCGCCGACGTGTATGCCTTCCCCAGCCCGGAGCGGCCGGGGAACCTGGTGCTCGTCCTCAACACGTTCCCGGCCTCGGCCCCTACGGCCCTGTTCTCCGATGCGATCACCTATCGTTTCCGCGTCCGCCCGGTCACGCCCGGGAGCGAGAGTGCCGATGCGGCGTTCAATGTCGGCGAGGACGAGTACGTCTTCGACTTCACCTTCGACGCCCCCCAGAAGGTCGACGGCACGGACACCCTGCTGCAGATGGGCACGTGCCATGCGCCCAGCGGCCGGAAGATCGCCTTCCAGGTCGGCAACGAGGTGCCCACCGAGGCCGAGGAACTGAAGATCTTCGCCGGGTCGCGGCTCGACCCGTTCTTCATCGACTTCGTGGGAGTGATGGTCACCGAGGCGACGGGGAAGCTGGGCTTCAGGTCTGATGCCAGCAACGTTCTGGAGGGCCTGAACGCGCTGAGCATCGTGCTCGAAGTCGACGCCGCGGTGCTCGGTCCGGCCGCCGACTCGCTGGTGGCGGTCGTCGGCGAGACCGTGACTTCCGGTGGACGCCCGGTGCGGCTGGAGCGCATGGGCCGGCCGGAGATCAAAAACGTGATCATGTCGCCCAAGAAGTTCGACACCGTCAACAGCGATCTGGAGATCCGCGACCTCTTCAACGAGGAGGACGCCTTCAGCGTGCGGCCCGACTATGCGAGCACTTACCGCGCACGACTCAATGCCAACCTGGCCTTCTACGACGGCCTGGACGGCAAGACCGCTTGGCCGCTGGACGAGCAGGGTGCCCACCCGCTGACCGAACTGCTGCTGGCGGACTTCCTCGTCGTCGACCTGTCCAAGCCCTTCTCCGAGGACGGCTGTTTCGAGATCGAGACCGCCCTGCTCGCCGGCCGCCCGCACACGACCTGCGGTGGCCGGTCACTCAACGACGACATCGTGGACACCCTCTTCACGCTGCTGGTGGGTGGCATCGACGGCGAGCGCATCAGCGACGGCGTCGACCAGCCGACTCAGCCGGCGACCCACAGCTTCCCCTACCTGAACGCTCCCAACCCGACCCCGCCGGACCTGGGTGCCCGCCTGGCCGCGCAGATGCCTCCCCGCGAGGAAGCGGCATGACCGGGGCGCCTCCCCAGGAGAGGGAGCCGGTCACGACGAGCGGCACCATCGCCGTAACGAATCTGCACGGGCAGATCGACGGCCTGGCCGTACGGCTCAGCCGTGCGGATACCGGGGAGACGTCGGCGGCTCCGTTGGCGGTGGCGCAAGGGGCGGCCCTGATCGACCTCCTCAACCTCCGAGGCCACATCCTGGGCCGCGTCGCCGACTACGAGCGGGCCGCGGAACTCGCTGAGCAGCTCGTGCACGTCGCTCCCGAGGACGGCACGGCCCTGCTCGCCCGCGCCAGGACGCGGGCGACCCTGCACCGCTTCGCCGAGGCCGTTGCCGACCTCGGCGCGGCGGGCCGGAACGGCGCGGAGGAGGCCACGGTGGACGCGGAGCGAGCCGTCGTTCTGCAGGCCCTCGGCTGCTACGCGGATGCCATGGCCCTGATCCGCAAAGCGGCGGAGCGGCAGAGTGACTTCACGACGCTCGGCGCGCTCGCCGTACTCCAGGCCGAGCGGGGGGAGGTCAGCGAGGCGGAGCGGCTGTTCGGCGAGGCGCGGCGCCACTATCAGGGGACCTCACCGTTTCCGCTCGCCCAGCTGGACTTCCGACGCGGTGTGATGTGGCACCGCGAGGGCGATCTCGATGCGGCCCGCTCGTGCTACGAGGCCGCCCGGCGCCGGGTGCCCGACTACGCGCCGGCACTGGGCCACCTGGCCGAGGTCGAGCTGCTGCGCGACGACCCTCAGGCCGCCGTCGCCCTCCTGCGTCCCCTCACCTGGGCCAGCGACGACCCCGAGTACGCCGGCCACCTCGCGGCCGCGTTGCACGCATGCGACAGGTTTCAGGAGGCGAACCAGTGGCGCGAGCGCGCGGCGGCGCGTTACGGCGAACTGGTGCTGCGTCACCCGGAGGCTTACGCCGACCACGCGGCCGACTTCTGGCTCACGGTGGGGGCCGATGCCGAGCGGGGGCTCCAACTGGCGCTGCAGAACCTCGCATTCCGCCAGACAGCCCGAGCCCATGCCCTGTTCCAGCGCGCTGTCCTCGCGCAGAACCGGGTTGCCCAGAACCGGGTTGCACAGGCTGCCCCATAGCCGCCGAGCGGCGATGCCGGCGATATGGGGCACGGCGGGGTCGGCCGGACGGATCGGCATGCCGTTCGGCCGCCCCCGTACCAGCCCGCAGGGGCAAACGCGACTCGGCCTCTTACCGGCTGAGACCCCCCTCAACCCCTCGCAGCCCCCCTCACCCCCTCGTGGTCCCACGGACCGCCGCAGCACTCCAAATCAGTAACCACTACCCGAGAAGGCCCAAAACGATGGACACCATGCTGGCAGGACGCGTCCACCTGGACACGAAGAAGTTCGCCATGGAGGAGATCCCGGTCCCCGTACCCGGGCCGGGCGAAGTACTGATCGAAGTGAAGGCGGCGGGCGTGTGCCTCTCCGATCTCCACCTCATCGACGGAAGCATCACGCCGCTGCACCTGAACTCCAATGTGCTCACCCTCGGGCACGAACTCTCCGGCGTCATCCATTCCCTGGGACCCGGCCTCAAGCGGGACCTGGCCGTCGGCACACGGGTCGCCCTGCAGGCAGGACAGCCCTGCGGCGAGTGCGCCCGCTGCGTCAGCGGCGGCACGTGCGTATCGTTCCGCGGCCGCGGCGTCGACTACGACGGTGGCTGGTCCCAGTACACGATCGCCCGTGAGGACACCGTCGTCCCCATCCCCGACACACTTCCCTTCGACCAGGCGGCGATCATCCCCGACGCCGTTTCCACCTCGTACGCGGCCCTGGTCGACACCGTGCAGGTGCGTTCCGCCCAGGCCGTGGGCATCTGGGGAGTGGGCGGGGTGGGCGCCCATGCCGTCCGGCTGGCCCGCATGATGGGTGCCACGCCGATCATCGCCGTCGACCCGCTGCCCAATGCGCGTGCGCGAGCCCTCGCGTTCGGCGCCGATGTCGCGCTCGACCCGTCCGACCCCGGTTTCGTCGAAGCCGTGCTGCGGGCCACCGACGGCCTGGGCCTGGACTACGCCTTCGACTTCGCGGGCGTTCCCCGGGTCAGGGAGCAGGCGTCGCCTCTCCTCGGTAACCACGGTGCGCTCGTCCTGGTGGGTATCACCACCGAGCCGCTGAAGATCTCGGAGAAGATGACCTTCAACCTGAAGAACAAGAAGGTGTTCGGACACTACGGATCCTCGTTCGATCACGTCTACGAGCTGATCCGGTTGGCCGGCAGCGGCCGTCTCGACCTGGCCCCGTCCATCACCGACCACATCCCCCTGGCCGACGTCCCCGAGGCGATCCACCGCCTGGAGAACAAGATCGGCGATCCGATCCGCCTCATCCTCGTTCCCTGACGAGTCGACCGAGCGAGATGGGCCGCCCCGGCGACGGAGCCGGCCCATAGCGCGCCCAACACCCGCAACCGCCCCCCCAGAGAAGCAGACCGACATGCGCGACTCACGCAACGCCACCGCATCCAGTGACAGCAGGAATCCGACAGGCCTGTCGGCAACCACGGTGCGCACCCGCGTGACGGTCCCACTCCGCTTCGGCGACGGCTGTACAGTGACCGCCGACCTCGCCACCTTCCACCACCTCGCCGACGGGCAGGAACACGTGGCCGTCATCCTCGGCGAACCCGCCGCTGGCCGGCCCCCGCTGGTGCGCCTGCACTCCGAGTGCCTGACCGGCGACGTCTTCGGCTCGGCCCGCTGCGACTGCGGCCCCCAGCTGCGCGAGGCGCTCGAGCGCATCGCCGACCGCGGAGGCGTCCTGCTCTACCTCCGCCAGGAGGGACGCGGCATCGGCCTCTACAACAAGCTCGACGCCTACGCCCTCCAGGACCAGGGCCTCGACACCTACGAGGCCAACACGACCCTCGGCCTCCCCGAGGACGCCCGCGACTACACCGCCGCCGCGCAGATGCTCGCCGCCCTAGGCATCTTTGAGCTGGACCTGCTGTCCAACAATCCGGACAAGGCGGCCCAGCTGCGCACCCTGGGCCTAACGGTGACCCAGCACGTTCCCACGGGCGTGTTCACCACGGCCCACAACATCCGCTACCTCCGTACCAAGGTGGTCCGCACTCAGCACACACTGCCGCTGACGGAACTGACGGTGGGCTGACGGCCGATGCCCATCGGCTCATGGCTCAGCCCTGTCGTCAACGCGATGCCGCGCGTGACCGGGCAGATGGGCCGCGTCGCCGAGCAGGAAGACGCGTCCCCGGCACCAGCGGTCGATGCGAAACCGGAAGCTGTACTCGGCCAGGAACAAGTAGCCCTCATCCTCGCGGCCCTTCACGCTCGCGTCCTCGTCCAAACCGGAGAGTCCCACAACAAGATCAAGGCGACGTGTTGATGATCTGCAAGCCCTGGCAAGGGCCGTCCCGCAAACGCTGACACGGCGCCGCCGGGATCGTGTCCGGCGGCGCCCTTTTCTGGTGCGCGGTCGGACAGGATTCCGCCCAGCGTGTGAACCGACTCACCCCCACGCCCCGCCGGAACCACCCGTCCTCTGTGGCCGTCTTGTGCGCTGACTGTGTACGAAGCAGGGATGTGGGGGACGTTGTGACGCGGAACGTAACGAAGGCCGGTCTTCTGGCGGTGGCCATGGCGACGATGCTCGGGGCCTCGGCCTGCGGCGGGGAAGCCGGCGCGGCGGCCGGGGGGACCGGCGGGACGCTCCCCGCGCACGGGAAGGGGGAGCCCGTGGCGCCCGCAGGGGACGGGGCGTCCTCCGGCTCGGCCTCGACGTCTCCCGGCACCGTGGGGAAGTTGTCCGGGATCGCGCAGACCGCGGCGTCGCCCATCACCCGGCACGTGCCGTGGAATCTGGACATTCTGGATCAGCGGTCGCGGCCGCTGAACGGGAAGTTCACCACCACCGCCACGGGCAAGGGCGTTCACGTCTATGTGATCGACACCGGGATGGACATCGCTCACAAGGAGTTCGGCGGACGCGCCCGCCTCGGCGCCGACTTCGTGGGCCCGAAGGACTCCGGTGACTGCTTCAACGAGGGGGGCATCGGCCACGGCACGTTCGTCGCGGGCATTATCGGCGGGGCGAGGTACGGGGTGGCGCCCAAGGCGGAGCTCGTACGGGTCCAGGGCATCCTGTGCGAGAGCGAGGGCGGCGGTTCCCCGGCGGCGGCCGAGGCGGCCGTGGTCAAGTCGGTCAAGTGGGTCACCGCGCACGCGCAGAAGCCGGCGGTGGTGAACATGTCGCTCAACTTCGACCACCGGTCGGCGGCCGTGGAGTCCGCCGTGAAGAAGATGGTCGACGCGGGGATCCCGACGGTGGTGTCGGCCGGCAACTTCCATGACGACGCCTGCAAGCACTCCCCGGCCGGCGTCCCCGGCACGATCGTCGTGGCGGCCTCCACCTCGAACGACCGCGCGTGGAGCGACGGCGGCTCCTACGGATCGGGTTACGGCCGGTGCGTGGACCTGTACGCCCCCGGCCAGAAGGTGACCGCCGCCCTCGCCGGCGGCGGTACGACCACGGAGAACGACGGCGCGACGTCCTGGGCCGCGCCGCATGCGACCGGCGTGATCGCGCTGTACCTGTCGGCGCACCCCCATGCCACTGCTCACGAGGTCCACGTCTGGCTCGACCACACGGCCACCCGTGGTGTCGTGCGCGATGTCCGCTCCGACACTCCCAACCGGCTGCTCAACACCGGCGGCCTCTGACCTGCCGCCCCACCCTGGACGCGCACCGGTCGAACACGGCATCGCCCACCTCAAGAACTGGCGGTCCGTCACCAGACTCCGCAGCGGCCCCGCCCGCGCCACCCACCTCCTGCGTGCCCTGCTTGTTCTGACGAACCTCGAAGTCAACCGCTGACTGGCTTCGTTCGCTTCCAGCAGCATCTTGTGTGTGAGTTCAGAAGGCGTCTGGCGTGGAGGCGCGTCAGGAGTGCCCACAAGATTGACGTCAGCGCAGAGGGTGTGGGCCGGCCCACCCAGCCAAGGGCACTGATCGGAGTATGCATGCTGCGTCTACTACAGTGCGGTGTGGGCCGTGACTGGCGCTGAGGTGGAGCACCACCGGGGAGCGGTCTGACGAGACGTCGTTGCCGTGCGCCTGGGCGAGTGGTCAGCAACGCCTGGAGGACGACCATGTCCGCGACTCAGACGGCCCAGCTCATGGACGGCACCGGCCATGCCCGGCGCATCGTCGAAGAGGCTGCTGCCAAAGCGGCCGAGATCTCACAGCGCACGGGTACTGCCCCCTGTCTGGCGACGGTGCTGGTGGGAGATGACCCCGCATCGGTCACTTATGTCCGCATGAAGCGGGCACGGTGCGCAAAGGCAGGTATCCGGTCTCGACACATCGCTCTGCCTGCTACCACCACGACCGCTGAGCTGATCGACAGTCTCTCTGGGCTGTCCGGCGATCCGGAGGTGCACGGCATCCTTCTCCAGCATCCTTGCGGCCCGCACATCGATGAGCGCGCGGCGTTCGAGGCCATCGCCCCGGCGAAAGATGTCGACGGGGTCACGATGCATTCCTTCGCCGCAATGAGCTTTGGCCTGCCGGGCTTCGTATCCTGCACCCCGGGCGGAATCATGCGGCTGCTGGAGGCGTACGACGTCGACCTCGCCGGCAAGCACGCCGTCGTGGTGGGGCGCAGCGCGATTCTCGGCAAACCGGTGGGGATGCTCCTGCTCGCCAAGGACGCAACGGTGACCTACTGCCACTCCCGCACGGCAGACCTATCGGCGATGGTCCGGGAAGCGGACGTCGTGGTAGCGGCCGTGGGACGGCCCCGGCTCATCCGCGGTGAGGACATCAAGCCCGGCGCGGTGGTGATCGACGCCGGATACAACCCGGGCAACGTCGGCGACGTGGACTTCGACGCCGTTCTCACCCGTGCCCGTCTGATCACTCCGGTGCCTGGCGGCGTAGGACCGATGACCATCGCCGTCCTGCTCGAACAGACCGTGGACGCCGCCGCGAACCAGCTCGGAGTCCAGCAGTGAAATCGTGAACATCACCCGAACGTAGATCTGGGTGTTGGTGCCTCCCGCCACAGCCAGGCGGTGGAGTGCCCCGACTACAGTTGTTGCACAGTCTCCCTCCGCGCGCCCAACCGAACGTAGCTAGGTCGCCCAGAGCTGTGCACGTCAAGGCAACTGGTGGCGGGGAAGCCGGGCAGTACGCCGGTTGGGCGATCGGGGGAGCATGGAACGGCTGATCACGTTGCGCCTATGGGATCTCGTGGAGCCGCTTGCGGAACACTCCGGTGGCCTCGCCGCCGCGGAAGATGACCTCCTTGCCGTTCACCTTCACCTTCGCCTTCTTCTCGTCGAGTCCGAACACCTCGGCGAGGTGGAGCGGGTCGGGGCCGTGGACGAGTGCTTGTCGGTCTGGTTGATCAGCAGGGGGCGGGTCGGAGGTGGCGGGCCGGCATCGGCGCCGGTGTTCCAGCCACGCACCGACGGTTCGCCGACGCGCCTCGGGTTACAGCAGGCGTGCGAGAGGCAGCGCCGCGATGTCGGGAGCGGGCCGGGAGACATACAGGTCGGTGTGGTAGAAGCCGTCCGCTTCCTTGTCTGCCGTGTGCAGTCCGTTCACAGCCAGGGCGTGGAACGCCGCGTACCGTTCGGCGCTGTCGGCAAAGCGGCGCTGCCGGAAGGTACGGGCGGACAGTTTCTCCGTCACCAGGCCCGAGCGTGCGAGCAGGTCGGCGATCGGCTGGTAGGGCACGGTGCGCAGCACGAACGCCGCGACCCACGGTGGGGTCGGCATGCAGTCGAGAAGCCTCGTGAAGGTCCGGGTGAAGACGTAGCCGACGCCGCCTGTGACGGTGATGAGGTCCGTGCCCGCCAGTGTGCGGCGCAGGGCGGGGCTCGGTTCGGTGACTTCGAGGTTCTCCGCGAAGGCGTGGTCGAGTAGGCCGACGGCGCGGGCGTATCCGACGGCCAGGGCTGCCGAGTCGATGCCTGTCGCCGTTGCGGCTTCCGGGCGGCGGCGCGCTGCGAAGAAGGTCCGGTCCTCGGCCGCGAGTTGCCGGGTTGGCAGGGCGGAGAGGTGGTGGGAGGTGTACCGGGTGGACAGGTCCGACAGAGTGACACGGCAGTTGAGGAGAGCTGTGTTGATCCCGTAGGAGCAGCACAGGTCCACCACGTTCAGTGGCGTCCGGTCGGGGTGCAGCCAGCGCAGAGCATAGGTCAGTGCCCGGAAGACGGCCTGCCCATGGTGGGGTATTTGGTACTCGAGGGATCGCAGGGTTGCGAAGTACGGGCGGGGGTCGGGGCAGTTGTAGATGTCGTTGAAGTTGGCTTTGCCCCAGTCGGCATTCGCGGTGCTGTTGCTCGCTCCTGCTGCCATGGGCGGTCTCCTGACCTGCGTCGGCCGGTGGGAACGACCCGATGGCCGCAGGGATACGGCCAGCGCCTGTGCGCTCGTCGGGTCGCGCCACGGCCCCACTCTGCCCTCCCCGGCGCCCGACGGCAGCCTGGAGGAGCTGACAGGGTGATCACGGTCCGTGACCGGGGGTGTTGGTGTAGCCGGGGCGGGCAGGAGCGTGTGGCGTCCCGGTTCAGCCCGGTCCGCGGCATCGAGGAAGAAGTACCGCACCAACCCGAGACGGCAGGCCCGGCTGAAGGCGGCCCTGCTCGGACGGTCCCGCGGCGGGCTGACCTCCAGATCTACCTGGCCGCCGACCGGCGCTGTCGGCCGATGGCGCTGGCCTGACTGCCGGCCAGGCCGCCGACAGCCCCCAGTTCCTCACGGTCCTCCCGGTCCTGGCGAAGGTTCGGGCCCGTCTGCCCGCCGGCCGTCCCCGCACCCGGCCCGCCGCCGTGACCGGCGACAAAGCCTATTTTTCTCGCGCCAACCACTCCCACCTGCGTAAACGCCGTATCAAGGAAGTCATGCTTCTACCGCGACCGCAACACGGTCGAGCGGGCCATCAACAGGATGAAGGACTGGCGAGGCATCGCTACCCGCCATGACAAGACGCCCGAGAGCTACCTCGCCGGATTCCACCTCCGCGCAGCCACCATCTGGATCGGCAGTCTCCTGCAGACCAATTGATCACAACCGAAGACGGACTCTAGTGCTGGGGGCCTCTTTGGTTGGGTATATGTCCTGGTGGCAGGGTAGTTGCGGTTGCTCGGGGCGGGGTGCTGGGCGATGGTTTTACGGGCACGGCCAAGATGAGGACGAACGGGCGGTCGTTCGCCGGTTGCCGGGGGGCGCGGAAGGCTCCGCGGGATTGGGGCACCGCTTCAACCGTTGAACGGTGCCCCAGCAGCGGTCATGCCGACTTCGCGGGAAGAGTGCCGAGAAACTCGCGGACGTGTCGCAGCCACGTCGTGCGGTCGGCCTCGTTCAGGATGTGGGCCGCGCCGGGCAGTTCGATCAGCTTGGCGCCCGTGATGCCGGCCGCCAATCGATACGAGCTCTGGGGCAGGACCAGCCTGTCGCCGGTCGGTGCCACCACCAGCGTGGGGGCGGACAGGTGTCCGAGGTCTGCTCGGACATCCACTCGGGACACCAGGTCGAAGTGGTCCACCGTCCCCGGCGGCATCCCGGCCAGGGTCTGGGTCACCAGTGCATCGAGGTCGGCCGGCGCGATGTCCGCCAGATCCGTCGGCGACAGGCACGAAAGGCAGGCGAGCCGGGCCATGTCGCGCCACTGGCCCGCCCCTGCCAAGGTCTTGATGAGCTGGGCGGCCAGCGCCAGGACCGGGTCCGCGACAGGGAACCCGGCGGTGAGGACGAGTGCCCTGACCCGCTCGGGATGCCGGGAGGCGATCCGGACGGCCACGGCGCTGCCCAGCGACTCGCCGAGCACGACGAACGACTCCTGCCCTGCCGCGACGGCGGAGGCGACCAGTTGGTCGGCGAGTTCGTCCAGGTCCAAGGGCTCGGTTGCCAAAGGAGAGCCGCCCGCCCCCGGGTAGTGCGGGCCGATGAGCGTGTGGTCACGGGCAAGATCGTCGAGGACGAGGCCGAAGTTGCCATCGATACCGCCGCCGGCACCGTGGGCAAGCAGCAGTGCGGGGCCGCTGCCCTTCACGACAACGTCGAGGTGAGGCGTGGCAAGCGAGTGCTCAGTGTTCATGCCGCCGACGCTAAACTCTGACATCAATGTCAGAGTCAAGTCGCGGCACTGGGAGGCAAGCCACGTGCGCATGAAGGAGATGGTCCGGCACACCGGAGTCCATGAGCGGCTACTGCGCTACTACGAGCAGCAAGGGCTTCTGGCACCGGCGCGGCTACCGAGCGGCTACCGCATCTACAGCGAGTCGGACGTGGAAACGGTGCGCCGTATCCGCTGCCTCCTGGCGGCAGGGCTCCCGACTTCTCTGATCGCTCAGGTTCTGCCCTGCATCCGCACGGACGACGATCGCCTCGTGCCCACCTGCCCGGACCTGGTCGCCCAGCTGGCGCAGGAAAGGGAGCGGATCACCCGCGCCATCAAGGAGTTGCAGGCATCCCGCACGATGCTCGACACCGTCATCGCCGCCGCGCCCGTACAGGGCGCTGAGACACTGAGATCGCCTCAGCCAGACGCTGACGAGGCAAGTTACTGACTTCGGCGTTTTAGGTCGGTTCGGTCTGTCGAGAGTGAGACCGGTCCCGGCGAGGAAGCCGCCGAGGATGCCGTGCTGGTACTGCAGCGCTTTGAGTCGCCGTGGAGACTTCAGTAGCTGGTGGGCGCCGTCGAGCAGGCGGATGTAGTCGTTCTCGCCGAGCGAGCGGCGCTCGCCTTTGCGGCCGGTACGCCGGCGCAGCCGGTAGCGGAGGCGGGTGGGCAGGTTCGGCTCGACGCACAGGAGCCCGGCCACCGACAGCCGTCCCCGACTGCGCCCCGAAACGCCCACCGTGGGGGTGATGCCGCGCCGGCCCAGGTGCGGCCCATGGGCGGCCGGCCGGTCACACCCGCTTCGTCCTCGAAGCAGATGAACGCACCGGTCGCCGCCCGGAGGGTTCCACCTCCTGGCAGGTCGCCTCCCGCCACGCGGTGACCGCGTCGTCGTCCCGCTCAGCGGCGGGCCGGCCAGGCATCTGCACGCGGTCCACACCTGGTCGTCCGTCCAGCCATGTGCGGCCGGTCCCTCGTCCAGCCAGGCGGCGAGCCTTGCGGTTGATGTGCAGTGCTCAACCCCGGGGAGGGCGGCGAAGAACCCGTCGCCGTCCAGCAGCCGCCACCTCGGTACCGGGAAACCGCTGAACGCCTTCTGGTTCTGCGGTGCTCGAGATTGCGGCACGCCCGCACCGTTCCGTGCCGCTCGGCCCGTTCGTCGTGCGGGTGTCCGCCAGGAGGCCGAAGTTCGCCGAACCTTCACCCATTTTGTCGGTGAACAGCTGGGCGCACTCCTTGCCCTACGCCACCTTGTTCACGCTCTTCGGGGTAGCCGCCGGACCCGTGTGTCGAGGCCATCGCGTACTCGTCACAGTCGACCGCCTTCGCCGAAGCATCGGACGTCAGACGGGGCCGCTCGATACTGCTTTCGCGCAGGCTGGTGAGCCGACCGGCGGAATGCGGATAGTGACCGCGTGGATCACATCGGAGCATAGTGATCGGATTCCGGTGTGTCGCCAGGAGGAGATCATGTGACGAATTCTTTAGGGCCCGACTCAGGGTCCCGCTCCGGCTCGCACGTGATGGTGCGACGGGGCCTGACGAAATCCAAATGCGCGCAGGCGGAAATGGTATGGGTTGCGCTGGTCCTGCTCCTGACGGCGCTGCCGGTGGGCTGGTGCGGCCTCAAGGACTTCAAGGATGCTCTGACTTTCCCGGGTTGCGTCACCGGAGCGGCCCTCATGGTGGCGGCCCTCATCATGCTCGTGGGTGTTGCCGCGGTCGTGGACTGTTGGATCCGAGGGCCGATTTCCAACTTTGGAGTGGTCGCGCTGATCAGTACCGGCGTGGCGTTGTTGACGAACGTCTTGCTCGCGTTTCAGACATGGAATGACGGCGAGAGAGTCGTCTACAAGGTACTGTCCATTGTGCTCAGCGTGGGTTCGCTATTGGCTGTCATCCAGGTGTGGCGAAGACTGGATGAGATCCCCACTCCCAAGCGGGTGGCTGCGGCACTCATTGTCTCCACGATCGTGGCGGTCGCCAATTTCAGCTACCAGTATCTCTTTCAGCCGCACCGGCGCGAGGTCGCCCCGCTCGTGCAGCTGAACGTGGGCAAGGCGGTGCTCAGTGCGGACCGCAAGGCGTTCTCCGTGCCGGTCGACATCAAGCTCGTGAACCACAGTGATGTGAGTTTCTATGTGCTGGGCGCCGAGTTCCACGCCATGGGAGAGGACGTGACGGTGAGCCCGACGGACCTGGACCGCTCGAAGTGGCGGGAGGGCGCCGAGCAATGGGCCAGATACCGGGAGAAGCACCCGCTCACCCGCAGGGAGGTCTACCAGCCCGGCAAGCTGGTGGCGGCGCAGCAGTGGATTCCCGCCGGACACTGGGTCGAGGCGAAAGATGAGGCGCTCACGCGAACCGTTGTTCAGCTTCCCATCGACACGCATTTCGACAAGCTGACGTTCTACGCCACCCTGAGCCTGGCGCGTAAAGACCGGCTCGTTATGGGAAATTTCGGAAGGCCTGGTTACTCCTGGCGGGGCGTCGAGCTGCCCCATTGGGTGAAGGCAGGGCAGGAGGACAACGACACCATCATCCAAACGGCCGATATGCAAGAAAACAATGCGATCGATCATTATACGAGAGAATCGCGCCGCGTCACTACCTATTGGCGCTTTGGTCTACATGGTGTAGACGTGGCGCCGGTCATCGTGCCGGTGGGTGAGGAAGGTCGCACATTCTCCGAACAGACGAACCGCGAGGTGCGGAACCGCTACGGTCTGATCGACGTCTTGGCGGGCCCGGTCGAACAGACGCTGGACGAGATCAAGAGCCGGCGCTGACCAGCCCCTCCAACCACACACCAGGGCGCGAGAGCTGTTCACGCGATCCCAGGAGCGGCACACGTCGATGAGCTCGTAGCCGTGTATCCGCAAGCCGCGGGCGTACGGCTCGTTGAAGGGGATCCTGACCGCTCGGTCGCGTGCGATGTGCCGGTTTGGTGTCAGTGGGTTGGTGTCGGTTCCGCCGGGAGGAGGGTGTGGGGTGGGGGAGTCGGGCGCGTGGGGTGAGACCACGGCGTGGTTGAGGGTGTCCGGTCGGCGCTGGTTGCAAGGTTGTTGGAGCTCGATGCGGCCGGGTCGCTGACCACGGCACACGTGCGTGCGGGCGCCGAGCTAGGCCCCGATCATCCCCATACCTGGCCGTGAGGCGGGGCCTTGCCTGGTGGCGGGGGAGCGGACACTGGGCCCGAAACACCCCCACACCTTGGCTGTTCGGCATGAGCTCGCCCGGTGGCGGGACGAGCCGGCCAGGGACGACGGCCTGGCCGTCGAGTAGTGGGTCCCGCCGGTCATGCTGCTGGATTGACCCGTGCCGATCGCTCAACCGGCCGCACCTCGTCGGCGAGTGCCACCCGATCGGTACGTCGTTCAGTGCTCGTCGCCGACCGGCGTCTGACGGGCGAGGAACTCGGCGAATGCTGCTGACTGCTTCGGCCCCATGTACCCCTGACGGCCATACATCGCCTGTTCTTCCAACCACGCCACCGTTTCGGCGTCACGCAGCTCTGCCACGACCAGCCGGCCCCGCGTGAGGGTCATCCCGCCGTGCGGGTGGCTGTAGCCGATGTAAGGCCCGTACGACGTCGGCCCCGGCGGGTACTCGTCTGCCGGCTCGTCCTGCGGCCGCGCGCCCTTGTTGTGACGTGCGGCCCAGTACTCCAGTGTCGCCAGCTCGGCCGCCGCCAGCAGCACCCCCGCCGGCTCGCCGTCCGCGGTGAGCCGGATGCGCTCGCCGGTCTCCTCGACCTCGGCGATCAGACACCCGAACTCGGGCGCTCCTTCTATCAGTTCAAAGTCCATACGCACCGACGCTACCCGCATCCCGGAGCAGGACCATGCCTTGAGTCTCTGGCTGTGTGTTGGTGGAGCGGCCCGGACCACGCCGGGCTCACCCCGCCATGCCATGGACACAGCCGCCGAAGCCGTCTCGGCATCGGAATCGACGTAGACCACGGCGCCGGACGCTCCTCCGTGTCGGTCTCCCCATCGCGGAAGGCGGTCAGACCGGCACACGGGAGCGGTTGGATCACATGGTGGGCCAGCTCGTTCCTGACGGCGAGAACTTCATCGGACGCGTGGGCGAAGCCGTATCCGGACATGGCCTTCCCTCTTCTCCTGGCGTACGCCGCCCTGTTCGCGTGCAGAAACGGATCCACGAGGGGCGTCGTGGCTGTGTCATTGCTGTCACTGCCTTGTCTGGGCCGCCGCTTCGTCGTCGGCGGGAATGTCCAGCCGGCCGGCCACGGTGGTCAGAGCCGTTCCCAGCGGGAGCGCGATTCGAGTGACGGCGTGCGGGTCGCCCCGCGTCGCATCCCGGTTGATGATCAGTACCGGCTTTCCGGCCTGAGCTGCCTGGCGGACGAACCGAAGCCCGGACATCACCGTCAGTGAGGAGCCCAGGACCAGCAACGAGGTCGCCTGATCGACCAGCGTGCGACAGTGCTGGACCCGCCGCGCCGGAACGGCTTCACCGAAGAACACCACGTCCGGTTTGAGGATGCCGCCGCAGGCCGTGCAGGGCACCACACGAAAGTCCCCGACCTGTTCGTCGGTGAGGTCGGCGTCACCGTCCGGGTTGATTCCGGCGGCAACCGGCTCGAATCCCACGTTGGCCTCCGCCAGCCGCAGGGCGAGTTCGCGGCGTGGGGTGAAGGCGCCGCAGGAAAGGCAGACGACCCGCTCCAGGCTTCCATGGAGTTCCACGACGCTCTCGCTGCCGGCGGCCTGGTGCAGGCCGTCGACGTTCTGGGTGATCACACCCGAGAGCAGGCCGTGGCGCGCGAATGCGGCCACGGCCCGGTGTCCGGCGTTGGGGCGGGCGCGGCCGAAAGTACGCCAGCCGAGGTGGCTGCGCGCCCAGTAGCGGCGCCGGGCCTGCACGCCGGCGGTGAAGTCCTGATAGGTCATTGGGGTGTGCCGGCTCAGGCTCCCGCCCTCGCCCCGGTAGTCGGGGATGCCCGAGTCCGTGGAGATACCCGCCCCGCTGAGCACCAGCACACCGCCGTTACTCAGCGCACGGGCGACCGGCTCCACATCCGTGGTAGCCGGTGGCAAGTCCTCGGGAGGAGTCCAGCTCAGAGTGGGACGCATGCGCATGCCGCCAGGGTACGCAAGCGGCTGCCACCACTCGGCTGTGTCAGCTTTGGCGGGCTCTGGCCCACGTCCTGCATGGCTAGTCACTGACTGTGACGACTTGTTGATCTGGGCGTGCAGTGCTCCGTATGTCGCTTCAGAAGGTGTTGCCGGGGCGCCTCAGGCCCGACAGCGGACCCCGTGGGGGTACGGGCGGTGCAGGCGGCAATCGCAGGCGTGACGCGCGCCTGGCGTCCTGAGGAGACCCCGGCTGAACCTGGCTTCAGCCAAATCGGATGGGCCGTGGGCTCTCCGAGCGATAGTTTGGCGCGATGATCAACCTGCAGGTTCGTCACGAGTCCGGGACCGTTCTGGCTGGGTCCGGGCATGGCGTCGCCTGGGACGAGTCGCTCGCAGAGATCGACCGGTCGCAGTTCCCCATGCTCGCCGGTGTCTGCCCGTTCGCGGATACCGTCTTCAACACCTGGCAGCTCCCCATGCTGGTTGAGGAGTTGGACCGTCTGCCCGCAGCGCGAGGTGGTCCCTGGGTTGACGCGGTGCGAGCCTTGTGCCGGACTGCGGAGGAAGGCTCCCATCGATACGTCTGGTTCGTTGGTGACTGAGCATGCGCCTCTGGTCCTGACCGCCGCCGGCATCACGCCAGTAGGACCCGATCGCGGGAAAGATCGAATCCTGCGAGCCCGAACATGTGGCGCATGAGCATCTTGACCCGGTTGACATGGCCTTCGACGACACCGGCGATCCAGGGCTGGGCGAGGCCCGCGATGACGGCCTCGAGGTCGCGTTCGAGGCGCTGGGCGAACCGCTGGAGGCCGGGCAGATCGGTGGCGACATCGACGCCCTGCTGCGGCGCCGTGACCAGCTCGCAGTCCAGCAGGTCCTGGCCGACTGACGGTGGTGGGCGGCTGCCCCGCCGGGCAGCTTGCGCCCCTGGGCAGGGGAGGTGGTCCTGCCCGTCGGTATCCATCGTGCGCCCGGACCTAGTAGTGAGAGACGTACTGTCCGTCGGAGGCGTCGGGGGAGGTGACCAGTCAGCCTGCCCTGTGGAGTTGGACCTGTCGCTCCGTGTCCACGAAGCCGAGCGCCCGGTAGAGGCGGATGGCGTGGTCGTCGGGGTCTGCAACGATGACGAGCTTGCGGATGCCTGGGGCGAGCAGCGCGCGCTGGGCCGCATGGTGGATGACGGCGGAAGCGAGACCTCGGCGACGGAAGTCAGGATGGGTCTCGACGTTCTGGAACCGCGCCAGCTCCGAGCCATCGGAGAACAGGCCGGCTCCGGCACGCAGGCGGCCCTCGACGAAGGCGCCGATCCAGCTTCCGTGACCGGCCTCGCACAGACTGCGGTAGCCCGCGACCCGTCGCTCGGCGAAGTGCCGACCGTCGCTGCCCGACGGCAGTCCGTAGCAGGCGAAGTGCAGTTCGAGCGCCTGGCGCCAATCATCGTCGCCGGTCAGTACACGGACGTCGGCGTGCGGGGCCGCGACCGGTGACACGAGCCGGTCCGCCGTCAGTACCGTGTTGACTTCGGCGGTCACTCCAAGCACTTGGTGTTCTGCCGTGTCCCCCACCAGGCCGGCGACGCCGTCCACACCAAAGGCTCGGTACTGCGTCTCCGGAAACTCCGCCTCGAACAACGTCGACCATCGGGGCGCGTCACCTGGCTGAGGCGGAACCTCGAACAAAAGAAAGTTCCCCCAGTGAAAACCGGGATTCGCCGGAGTGCGTACCACCAGGTGCGTTCCGTGGTCGGTGACCACTGCTCCACCCATCTTTAGCAACATCAAATCTGTGCGGAACCCAAGCGACACAATCTTCACCCGGCCGAGAGTACAGCGGGTCTTCCAATCACGATTTCAGTGTGTGTGGGGGGAGCTCCGCTCACATGGGAGCGCGGGCTGCGCTGGATCACCTTTTCGGCATCACCCGGGTCGCACGGCCAGGGAGTACATCACCACCTCGAATAGCCCAACGCCGGCTCTCGCTCCCAACGGAGTGGTGGCTTCCATATGACCCGACAAAATCATCACCAGCGACGGCCACGTCCATTCCGCGCCGTGCACGCCGACCGAGCACCTGTGGTGGGGCGACGGCTGGGGTGACCGGGCCGGCGAGGCCGCGGCCGTCGTCGACCAGCTCTTGGACGACCTCGGTGCCACCGTGGACCTGCACCAGCACTACAACGCCCCCAAGGACCTGACCGCCCTGTTCAACGGGGAACACAGGAAGGGTGCCGAACGTACCCGCGCCGCCCTGCTCCGCGCCCGTATGAGCCCTCCCCGCCCCGCACGCGCTGAGCCGCGAAGTCGTCATGACCGCCTCCCGGGTCCAGGGGCCCGCCGCTCCGGCCGGCCGAAGCCTCGGCGCTCAGCCGCGCTGGGCGGCGTCGTAGACGGCCCGCGCGGTCTTGTCGAGCGTCGGCCCGTACATCGGGGTGCCGCCGTCGCCCTCGCCGTCGCTGTTGACCGACACCACGGTGCCCTTGCCGGCGGCGGAGTTGAAGCCGGCGAGCCAGGGACCGCCGCTCGCGCCGCCGCCGAGGTCGCACGGGACGCGCTGCTCGCCCTCGGGGGCGCGCTGGGAGTTGCCGGGGCAGTACAGCAGTTCCTCGCCCCGCTGGGGAGTGGTCGCCGGACAGCCGAAGGCGGTGACCCGCTCACCGGCCGGACGGCTGAAGGCGATGTTCTGCGCCCCCACTGCGTCGGTGAGCCGCTTCCCCTTGGCCGGAGTGGCGACGACCATCGCCGGCTATGTCCTTGACCGTGTCCTCCGTCCAGGAGCCGAGGCGCGCGCACGCGGTGCCCGCGCAGTGAACGAGGCCGCGTGGTGGGTGCTCGATCCGATGTGTGCGCATGCCGCACGCGACCGCGCTGCGGTCGTCACCGTCTCGGTCCCGCGACGGCGTAGGCCGCGGTGCCGACAACCGCGAGGACCAGGGCCGTCCAGGTGCCCGCTGCCGTGCCGGGCGGCAGCAGCATCCAGCTCGCCACCCGCATCGGCACACTCGTCGGGGGCGGGGCGAAAAACGAGAACGAGAGCCAGGCGAACGGCAGCGTCCAGGCGTGCCGGCCGCCCGAGAGCGCCGCGCCCAGGGCGACCAGTCCCATCAGGCCCGCGCTGTCCCGGACGACGAACGCGGTGGTGGCCATGTCCTCACCCATCGCCTGCGCTGTCAGCAGCGCCGTGCCGACGACCGCACCGCAGAGCAGTACATGTGCCGCTCTGCGGGGCACCCAGCGGATCGCGGCCGTCCGGTCCAGCGCGAGGTCCTGCCCGCTGAGCCCGATCGAGGCTGCCATCGTCCCCGTAGCGAGGGCGAGCGCGGGCAGCCGCGGATCACCGGGCCCGCCGCTGCCGTTCCGGGCGAGTGCCCACACCGCCACCGCGCTGATCACCACCGCGGCGAGCGACGCGGGTATCTGACGCGAGCGCGCGTACAGCGTCAGCCATCTCACCGGGACGCACCGCCGTTCAGCGCGTCGAACGCATCGCCCTTGCAGGAGAGCGCGGCGGTGCGCATCGCGTTGATCCGCGAGAGCTGCTCGGCCCGCGGCAGCGCCTTGAGTTTCTTCCACACCGGGCGGGTCTTGGCGTTGACCTCGCGGCGCAGACTTGCCGGTGTGCCGGGAAGCGGCCTGAGGTCCCCGAGGACCCAGCCCACCGCGACGGTCTGCGCGAACTCATCGCTCCCGAAGCCGCTCCAGCCCACGGGGGTGCACCCTGGCACCAGGCCTTTGGCGATCAGGGCCCGGGTCAGCTCCTCGCCCTTCGCGGCGGCGATGAGGTCGTCGTCGAAGTCGAAGAGCACGGTCGTGCGGGACCACTGCGGCGTGGAGCCTTCTGGCAGTACGGCGGTGTTCTCCCGGACCGAGACCGGCGCCTGGCTGCCCAGGGCGCCATGCAGCAGGCGTAGCACCTCCTTACCAGGACCCGCGAGGTCGGCGAGTCGCGCCTGCTGCGTCTTCGTCACGCACACCGGGCCGTCGCACACCAACTCCGCGGCGGCCTCGTCGACGACATACATCCGGCGCGGATCGGAGGGAAGGACGAGCAGAGCGAGCGCCGCGCCCGCCAGGACGGGCGTCAGGGCCAGCAGCCGGGCGCGCGGGGTCGCGGCGACCAGCAGCGCGAAGCCGGTCGCGGCCATGGCGAGCAGCCAGATCGTCTGCCCGACGTGCACGGAGGCGGAGAGCGTGACGAGTGCGTCGCGCACCTCCTGCACCGCCGGTGACAGCAGGGAGACCCGGTTCGGCTCCGTGCTCGGGAGCCCCGTCGCCGTGGTCGTCTCCGTCCGGCCCAACGACGTCTGCAGGAGGACCGTGAACACGAAGGCGCCCATGGCCAGCGCGGGCGGGGTGAGCACGGATGGCAGGGCCCGCCCGGCCCCCATGCCCAGCACGGCCCCCGCGACGAGAGAGAGTGCCCCTACCAGCGAGATCGGCAACCATCCGAGGTGCGTGTACTCGGTGTTGGCGACCACCTGGACCGCGCCCACGAGGACGAGGAGCGCAAAGGCCGAGGCCAGCGTGAGCGCCGTCGCGCCCGCCAGCGTGGCCGCGCGGTGCCGGGCGGGCCGCGGAGTACTCGTCAGCAGCTCGGACATCTTCGAGCGGTGGTCGCGCAGGCCCTGCAGCGCCCCAAGCCCCACGGCGAGCGGCCACAGGTAGAACAGCACGGAGCGGGTCCACAGGGCCATGGACGTCCACTGGGCCGTCCACGCCGTGGTGCCCGTCCACCACGATCCGGGAATCAGGTACAGAAACGCCAGTGCCGTCGTCAGGACCACGGCGCCGGCCCACGGGGCGACGGAGCGCTTCAGCTCGATACGCAGGACGCGGACGTTCACCAGGTGCCCCTTCCCTGCTCGGGGTTGAGCAACATCGCCGAGTAGCCGCGCTCCAGCGGGCTGTCACCCATGTGCTCGGGGCCGCCCACCGAGGCCAGCTCGTCCGGAGGTCCCTGGAAGACCAGTCGCCCCTCGGCGAAGAGCACCACGTTGGTGCAGGCGGCGGCGACGTCCTCCACCAGATGGGTCGACACGAGTACGCAGGTGTCCGTACCCAACTCCTGCAGCAGCTCGCGGAAGCGCAGCCGCTGCGCCGGGTCCAGGCCGGCCGTCGGCTCGTCCAGCAGCAGGATCGTCGGGTCGTTGACGATGGCCTGGGCGATGCCGACCCTGCGCACCATGCCGCCCGACAAGGCCTTCATCCTCTCGTCGGCGCGGTCCGCCAGACCCACCCTCTCCACGGCGCGCTGCACGGCGGCGGGGATGTCCGCCTTGGGCACCTCCTTCAGCCACGCCATGTACTCGACGAACTCACGCACCGTGAAGCGCTTGTAGTAGCCGAACTCCTGCGGCAGGTAGCCGATCCGGCGGCGCAGCGCACGGTGCTCGCCCATGCCGCCCGCGGACTCGCCGAGCATCTCCAGGGTGCCCTCGGTGGGGCGCAATACTGTGGCCAGCGTCCGGATGAGGGTGGTCTTGCCCGCCCCGTTGGGGCCGAGGAGGCCGTGTACGCCGGTACCCAGCGACAGGTCGACCCCGTTGACGGCCATCCGCTTCCTGCCGACCCTGACCTTCAGCCCGGTGGCCTGGATCTGCCAGGCGTAGGCCGTTGGTGCGATGCCGGCCGCGCTTACCGCGGACATCATGTGGTGTTCCTTTCCGATGGTCATCGATGTGCTCCCAGCACGGAGTACGCGCCCCTGCGAGCGATCACGACAGCGGTACCGAGTGCGAGGACCAGTCCCCACACGGGCAGGCTGCCCGTCTGCAGGGCGAAGGTCGTACGGCTGGTGGCCAGGGTCGGCGCCACGACCGCGGCGGCCCACACGGCCGCCAGTGAGACAGCGGCGCGGGTCACGCCGACGACGCCGCCGAGCGCCAGGGTCGTCGAAGTGAAGGCCAGACAGGGCAGCAGCCACTGCGCGGCCGTCACGCCGGTCACCCATCCGGCCACCAGCAGCACGGGGACGACCACGGCGAGCACCGACGCGGTGCGCCGCAGCACCAGGTACAGTCCCGCCCTCGGTGCGGAGGCCGTCAGTTCGTACGCCGGGTCCAGGCCGCGCGACCACGACGCGGCGACGCCGAGGACGGGCAGGATCGGGGCGAGCAGCAGCACCAGCGACACCTCGCCGAAGCCGGTGTCGACCAGGTCGAGCAGGAGCGCGAGCAGTGTCACGCTCACGACCATGGCCAGCCACGGCATCATCGTGGGCGTCATCCACCTCGACAGCCGCGCCGACCAGCGCCGTTGGCGCGGCATCGTGGCGGTGGCTGCCAACTGGGGTTCGAGGCCGGACCACACGGTGCCGACCAGCGCCGCCACGGCGGGCGCCTCGGCTGTGACGGCGGCCGACAGCCGGTCACGGCACACCCCGCACGCCTCCAGATGGGCCTCCAGGGCCCACACCTCGTCGGCGGCGATGTCCGTGTCGCCGCGTGCGTAACCGTCGATGATCCGCATCGACGCGTGTTCCACGCTCATGCCAGCGCCTCCCGCATCGCGATCCGGGCCCGGCGGGCACGGGTCTTGACCGTGCCCTCGGGCAGCCCGAGCAGGACCGCGGTCTCCCGGACGGACAGCCCGTCGAGCACCATGGCCTGCAGTACCTGTCTGAGTTCCGGCGCGAGGCGCCGCAGCGCGTCGCCGACGTCACCGCCGACGGCCGTTGCGAGTGCCTCCTCCTCGGCGGCGGGCGCCGCGTCGGGGAGAGCGGCGGCGACCGGCGGCTCGGCGTGGTGGGCCCTGCGCCGGAAGGCGTCCACGAGGCGGCGTGCCGCGATCGTCCACAGCCATCCGGCGGCCGTCCCGCCCGCCGAGGACCCCGCGAACGCGCCCGCCGCGCGCCACACCGCCAGATACGTCTCCTGCATGACCTCGGCGACGATCTGCTCGTCGGCGCAGCGACGGCGCAGCCGCAACGCCATCCACGGCGCGGTACGCCGGTACAACTCCTCGAACGCCGCGCGGTCACCCCTGGCCACCAACCGGACGAGACGCTCCTCGTCCAGCTCGCGCGGTGCCTTCCTGACTGATCTCACACCGGCTAGACGCCCGAGCCGGGCCGCAGGTTTTCCCGCCAACGTGATCCCCGTCACACCCGGACGACGAGTCGTTGTCGGCCGGCGGAGTGCTCGCCCGTCACGCAGCTGCGGGCGCGCGCACCGCAGTTGTCACGGCGACCTGGGCCGCGGACACCCAGCGGGCAGCGGAGTTGGCCGAGGCGCTGCGGATCCTCGGAGCCGGCAAGCCGCGGATGCTCGGCTACGCCGATGCGCGTGTACGGCACTCGGCACCGGGCTGGGTGCGGTTGTGCGATGCGCCGCTCGACGAGGCGGTGCGTCGGTTGGTCGCGCACATCCGGGAATTCCCCCCCGGACGACGTGGTCACCCATGACGCCTACGGCGGGCTGCCCGGTCACCCCGATCACGTGCACACCCATCGGGTGACCGTACTCGCCGCCCAAGCAGCCGGACTTGAGCGGCTGTACCCGGATGACGGTGCCCCCTGGCAGCCGCATGCCCTCTACCTGGCAACGCACCCGCACTCGGCCGTGCCGGCGCTGAGAGACGTGATCGGTGCGCGTAAGGCGGTGTACAGCGTTCCGGATGGACAGGTCACCGCGACTGTTGATGTCGGCCCTTGGATGGAGCAGAAGATCGCTGCCGTACTGGCGCATCGCACCGAGGTGGAGCGGGGAGCCCTGCCGGGGCTGGTCGCCGGTCTTCCGGCGGATGTGCGGGAGCGGTTGTTCGCTACCGAGTGGTTCATCCGCCACGACCCTTTTGCTGCGGCGGGGGTCCAGACGGAGCTGACTGCCTGACTGTGCGGTCCGGTCCATCGACCGGTCCCTGCCCAGGGCCGACTGGGACTGGGGAACAGCGCTGGTCACAACTGCCCCAGGGCAACCAACACTCCCGCGCACGCGTCGGACAACACATGCAACGCGAATGGCTTTTCTCGCTCATCCCGCTGACGATCGGCGTGGTCTTCCTCAGCTTCGGCGTTTACGGACTCCGCCGCGCCAAGGCCCTGCGGCGCACCGGTGTCACCGCACCGGGACGGATCGTCCGCCACGACGTCAGACGAGATGATGACGGTGCCAGGTACCACCATCCGGTCGCCGCCTGGACGACCCCCGACGGCCTCGAGTGCGAGCACTCGTCCAGGTTCGGCCGCGGCTCCATCGGCGGCCGCTTCGGCGTGGGCGCCCTCGTCGTGGTCCGCTACGATCCGGAGAATCCCCGCCGATTCGAAATCCAAGGCTGGGACTCAGCGATAGTCGACCGGACGTTCACCATCTTGGGAGCGCTGCTCACAGCGGCCACGTTGACGGTGTTGCTGGTCCGGCTCCTTACTCTCTGACAGCCGCAGCAGCGGCCGCATGTCCGCAACGAGGGACCCGGACCGCCACCGCCCAGGTCCCTTCGGTGACTGCTACTGCTCGGCCTGGCAGGACGTAACGCCCCCAACTGGAGTACGCACGGGTTCCTGGGCGTGCAGCAGCGGCGTGGTCGGGCGAAGTCAGCAGGCAGGAGACCCGTGTTCGGGGCGTCCCACGTGAGCGTGAGATTCCTGCGATCACTCGCAGATTCTGCGAGTGGCCCTCGCACTCTGCGGGTTCATGGGACGCGTCCTGATCGAGCGCCGCCGTTCCACCGTACGGCGAGTTCCCTGGGAGCGGTGGTCAGGTGGTGAAGGGCGGCGTCTCCTGCGGCGTGAGGTCGTCGCGCAGACGTAGGAAGCGGCCCGGGTGCCACGGCGGAGTCCTGCGTCGATGGCGGTGTCGGCGACGAAATCGACGACCGGGTCTGGCCGGACGGGGCGTACTCCAGTTCGCCGCGGGTTCCCCACCCGGCGCTGAAGTGCCTCCCATGCCAAGGGCGTTCCGGTCCGGCGGGCGCCAGCCGCCGGCCCAGGTCGCGCCGGACCGCGGTGTTCAGCGGAGTGGTGCGGGGCGACCAGACGCAGGACACCGGCATCGTCATAGCGGCTCAGCAGGAGGGTGAGCGGATTCTTCAGGGACCCGGTGACACCGCCGATCACCGCTTCGGACGTGATCTGGGTGCACTGGTGGAGTGTCGGTATTCGAGAGCTGCAGTGTCCGCCCGCAGGCCGAGCAGCCCCGCACCCGACCCGGTCACGTCAGCGGTGACAAGGCGTACAACGGGCGCTGTCTGCGCGAAGACGCCGTATCACGCACACGATCCCGGAGCCGAGGGACTATAGGGCGAACACACGGTCGCCGGCACCTCGCAGGACTCGCCGCCTACCTTGACCCCGAATCCTGGACACGGGTTGTGCGGCTGGTGTGAGCGTAGTTGCTCAGAAACTGCTGGGGTTCACTCGTCGATGACGTAGCCGACGTGCCGACCGCAGAAGTATCCGCGCACGATGTGAGGTTGGTGCTGTCGGCGGTGAAAGAACCGGCGGGTTTCGGAGGCGAGTTCGGTCTGGTTCCTGGCCCGGTGAGTGTGGGGCAGGCTGCGCTTGAGGTCGGCGTCGACGAGCTCGTCTGGGTTCAGGTCGGGTGAGTACGAGGGCAGGAAGTGCAGTTCGACCTGGTCCGACCGGATGCCGACCTGGTCGGCGAACAGCACTACCCCGTTCTCAGCCTTCGCCCGGGCCGGGATCGCCCGCCACGTCTCCTCGCGCCAGATCCGGACCGCCTCCGGATCCTGCTGGATCGCCCGCTTGTCCGGCCGCGGGAACGTCAGCCCCCACCGCATGAGGTACTTGCCCACCCCCGGCTCGGTGAAGCGGACCCTGTACAGCTTGAAGATCGGCTCGCCCACCAGCCTCCGCGTCCACAGCTGACCGGAAAGACCCAGGTCGGAAGGAGCGTGGTCGAGGACGGCCTGTCGAACACCGGCCTGCTCGGCCTCGGACAGGACCTGATGATCACCCGCACGCCGGCCCCGCGGACGGGACAGCAGTGCGTCCCGGCCACCCGCCTGTCACCTCGCCCACCACTTGTCCACGGTCCTGACCGACACTCTGTACAGGGCGGCAACCTCCGACCGGCCCCGGCCCTCCATCAGTGCGGATACCGCCAGCAAACGCACAGCCTCCTGCGCGTCCGGTGACCAGGTCCGCGCATCCTCCACCAGATCACTCGCACACCGTCAACGAGCGTGAAAACAAAGCGCTTCGGATCAATAGAACAGAGCCAGTCAGCTGCATTTGAGGAGGTGGTTGCAGGTGCCTGTGCCGAAGGCTGCGCCTTGGGAGAGACTGATGTCACTATTGAGCACGTAGAATCCACCCGACTTCGCCGGAATCACGATCATTGTTTGGTTTCCCATTTGATCGGACGAGACCACATTGCTCTGCAGGAGGTTGAAGAGGTTGTCAGTGGCGAGGTCCTTGACATGGAGGACGCGATAGACTTGTCCCGGCTTCGAGTCGCTGGGCACCGTCAGGAGTTTTTTCGCCCAATCGCCTGGCGTGGTGGCGATTTCGCTCGGCGATCTTGCATCGAGGTACGTCTTTGCGTCCGACTGGAAGGTGGCGATGTGGATGTGCAGCTGATCCTGTGTGCGTTTGTCTTTCGAGTTGATCCCCAAGCCGGTGGTGGTGGGGCTCCCGTAGGGACTTCTTACGTATCCCCATGCAGCATTCCAGTAGTTCGGATCACGGTGCGTCCAGATGTCGCGGCACTCTATTCCCTTTTTGCGGTCTGTGGGGACCAGTAGCCAACCGCTCGCGCCAGTCGCCCCGCCGTTCATCACGGACCAGTGATTTTGCTTGTCCAACTCTATAAGGGGATTGCATTGGCTGCCGCCAGTCCCCGATCGCCAATGAACGATCTGCCTCCAGAGGTAGAGCCTTTCACCGTCACTTTCCTGGCCGCATTCGGGGGTGACATCCGGCGGGGTGCCGGGCTGGTTTTCCCAGTGGTTCTCGGACATGTGTCGCCTCCGTAAGGTCTGGGCATACGGCCGTAGCCGCCCTTCGGGACTTCCGGATTATCGCGATCTGTGTCAGGTCGTCTGCCGGGAGGGCGGGGTGGTGTCGTGATGACCCTTCACCCTCAGGCCCCTCGAATCTGCCCGAGCGGCAGTCGGTCCCGGCCATTCCTGAGCGAGATCCAATTTTGCTGCGAATCGGGTCATGGAAGGCTCACAACCACCTTGCCACCATCCAACGGGCAAATCATCTGCTATCCATGTGGGCATCTCGCCTTCGCCCATTTGGAGTACCGCATGCCCTCTTCGGCTTGACAAGACCGCGACAGTGGGTGCCGGAAATCAGCCTCGGTGTTTCAGTTGCCGCCTACGGGATGTAGTAGATCGTCAGCCGCTGGGTGGCCTGGGCTCCGTTGGGTGTGGGGCACGACAAGGGCCGGCGCGGTGGTCGTGGTCTCCGAGGTCTTTCGGTCGTGGTGGTAGGGCACGCTCGTGCTCAATCGACCGGACGAGGCAGGAAGGCAAGACGGTGGAAGGCCCTGGCCAGCTGCCGTCGGCCTCAAGGAGGTCGAAGACGATCAGGTAGGCCGGACTGCGTGCGGCGGCCTGGGCGGCACTGGGCCCCCGGCGGCGCGCGGTTCTGGAGTTGGGGGAAGTCCAGTCGGCCGCCGTGCACGACGAGCTCGCCGTCCAGGACGAGGGCCTTGCCCAGAGCGGAAGCCGCCGCCGCGGCGATGTCCGGGAAGGCGAGGGTCAGGGCCCCGGTGTCCTAGCTCAGACACCAGGGGACAAGTAACCCGCCGGTAGGTGTCTGAGGCCCGGATTCGCCGTTGCCGGGCGCCGGGCAGCTCGTTGAGCGGTCTGGGTGAGCGCCTGGAAGGTCGACGGCGAAGGGGCGGGCGTGCGACAGGAGTGGTCGCTGGAAGACGTGGTGGCGTGCTGGACGTTGGTGGAAGGCGACCGGGACTTGGTGGCGAACAAGTCCGGGCCGACCCGGCTGGGCTTCTGTCTGATGCTGAAGGCTGCGCTGCGGCACGTGCGCCGGTACTTCATCACCGTCGACAACCTGCGCGCCGCGGTGAGGAAGTTGGTGAACGCCACCTTCGCCGCCCGTGATGCCGCCTGGTGGGGGCAGGGGACGGCGTGCGCGTCGGACTCGAAGAAGTTCGGGTCCTGGTCTTCGAACTTCATGACTGAGTACCACGCCCGCTATGGCGGCAACGGCGTGATGATCTACTGGCACGTCGAGAAGAAGAACGTCTGCATCTACTCCAAGCTCAAGAGCTGTTCGTCGTCCGAGGTCGCGGCGATGATCGAGGGCCTGCTGCGGCACTGCACCGACGCCGAGATCGAAGCCAACTACGTCGACACCCACGGCGCCAGCGTGGTCGGCTTCGCTCTCACCGAGCTGCTGAACTTCCGGCTGCTGCCCCGTTTGAAGAACATGGGCAGCATCCGCCTGTACCGCCCGGACGACAGCCCGCCCGGCTGGCCGGCCCTCGGCGCCTCTCTCACCCGCCCCATCAAGTGGGACCCGATCGCCCAGCAGTACGACCAGATGGTCAAGTACGCCACCGCGCTCCGGCTGGGCACGGCGGAGGCGGAGCAGGTGCTGCGGCGCTTCACCCGCGGCGGACCCAAGCACCCCACCTACGCCGCTCTGGAAGAGCTCGGCCGCGCCGTGCGCACGATCTTCGCCTGCGACTACCTCGCTAGCCCCGACCTGCGCCGCGAGATCCACGGCGGGCTGCAGGTCGTGGAGAACTGGAACAGCGCCAACACGGTGCTCCACTACGGCAAGGACGGCGCGCTGACCGGGCCGGACAAGGAGCACGCCGAGACCTCGATGCTCGCCCTGCACCTGCTGTGCGGTCCGCACTCGTGCACGTCACACCCTGCTGGTGCAGCAGGTCCTGGCCGAGCCGGCCTGGGCGAAGAAGCTCACCGATGAGGACCGGCGCGGCCTGACTGCACTGTTCTGGTCGAACGTCAACCCGTACGGAACCTTCCGCCTGGACATGGACAAACGAATCGACCTGGGGCTCACGTTGCCCCGGCCCCGAACCCAGGCGGGCGCCGGCGACCGATCGGGCGCGGAGACACGATGAGGGACTTCGCCGACTCACCGGCCCCGGAGGCCGCCTGGTGGGCCCTCGACCTGATGCGCGGCTACGCCGCACGCGCCCCCAACGCGACACATCGAAGGCTCACCTGCTGCCTTCGGCCAATGTGTGTGCGACCAGTGCGTTGGCATGCCCGTGGCCCAGGCCGTGCTCGGCCTTGAGCCAGGCGACGAGTTCCATGTGCTTGGTCAGCGGCGAGGTGCGGATGATGTCCTTCCACTCCGCTATGGGGCGGCCGTACTTCTTTTCGATCGCGGGGAAGTAGCTGACCGGGCCCTTTGCCGGTGTGGTCATGCGGAGGTCTCCTGTCGTGCGGTGATGGGCGTGGTGCGGTTGCTCCGGGCGGCTGAGCAGGGCTGCTCCCGCTCTGCGGGGAGAGTCAGGCGGGCGGTGACGGCGCTGAAGCCGAGCAGGCCGAGACCTGCTCCGGCGGTGAAGGCCGCGACGGTGGTGGCGGAGGCGGCGAATCCGGCGAGGACCCCGACCGGCACGAGGCGGGCGAGCATGGCCCAGCCTGGCTGCCGGCGCGCGGTGAAGTGCCGGGCGAGTACGAGCAACGCGGCGCACAGCGCGAGATAGCCACCCGCGCCGGCCAGCATATGGACGGTGCCGTGTGCGCTCAGCGAGGTGACTCGGCCCACAGGGGCGCCGGCGGGAAACCCGGCCCCCGGGTCGGCGCGGAAGACCCCGGCGAGCAGGAAGGAGGCACCGAACGCGCCGAGCAGGCGGGGCGCCCAGGTGCCGCCGGGACCATCACGTAGCTCCTGGCGTATCGCGATCGCGCCGCCGATGACCAGCAGGCCGGTGAGGAAGAAGACGGTGATCTGGATCCAGCCGAAGGCGCCGAGGCTGAGCTGGCTGAGGGCGTTGCGGGTGAAGTCGAACCCGTCGCGCGTCAGGCCCTGGGCCAGGCCCGCTGCAAGGAAGAGTGGGCCTGCCGTGATGCCGGCAGCCGCCAGGAGCCCGGGCGCCGCGCGGGCCGGGGTCATGCCGCGAGCGGCTGGAGGGAGCGTCTTGGACATGTGGAACCAATCCTTCCTGTCATGGGCAAGGGCGGCGGCCGGATGGGCCCACCCCCCTGAATGAGAAGTGAGCTTGTCTTTTGCAAGCTGACTTTGTCAATGGAATCCTGAGTTAGGATCTGCATCATGGCGACTCGGGAGTACAAGCAGTTCTGTGGCCTGGCCCGCGCGATGGAGCTGGTCGGAGAACGGTGGTCGATGCTGATCGTCCGCGACCTGCTCAGCGGGCCCCGGCGCTACACGGATCTGCGCAAGGGGCTGCCGGCCATCCCCACGAACATCCTGTCGACGCGTCTGAAGCAACTCGAAGAGGCGGGTCTGGCCACCCGGCGTGCGCTGCCGCACCCCGAGCGCGCGGTCGTCTATGAGCTCACCGACTTCGGGCGGGACCTCGAACCGGCGCTCATTGCGCTGGGCCGCTGGGGCGCCCGGACAATGACCGAGCCCCGCCCCGGCGAAGCCATCACCGCCGAAGCGGTGGCCATGTCCTTCCGTACCGCCTTCCGGCCCGCAGCGGCCCAGCACGTCACTGTCGGCTTCGAGGTCCGCATGGGCGAGTTCACCATCCGCCTGCAGATCACCGACGGTGTGCTCGCCGTCGGCATCGGCGAGCATCCTGCACCCGACCTCGTCATCGAGCGCCTGTCCGGCCACCCGGTCCGCGAGCTGATGAGCGGCACCAAAACCCCCGACGAAGCGCTTGCCGACGGCAGCCTGCGGGTGGACGGCGATCCTGCTCTGCTCGCCCGGTTCGCCGCGATGTTCCGCTTCTGAATGCCCATCCGACGACGCTGCGAGGAGACTCGTGCGACCTGGTTCGAGCGCATCGTGACGAGGGGCGGCGTCCGCCTGTCTTGCCGGGACTGGGGCGGCTGCGGGCGGCCCGTCGTCCTCCTGCACGGCCTGGCCGGCCACGCAGGCGAATGGGACACCCTCGCCGGGGCCCTCAGCCCCCGCTACCGGGTTATCGCCGTCGATCAGCGCGGCCACGGCGCCAGCGAGCGCTTCCCGCGCGAAGTGAGCCGTGCCGCGTATGTCGCCGATGTCGTCGCCGTCCTCGACCAGCTCGCCCTGCACCGGCCCGTTCTGGTGGGACAGTCCCTGGGCGGCCACACCGCCATGCTCACCGCTGCCGCACACCCCCACCTCGCGCACGCGCTCGTCCTCGTCGAAGCAGGCCCCGGCGGACCGAACCCGCGCGTGCAGGCCGAGATCGGCGGATGGCTCGATGCCTGGCCGACACCGTTCCCGTCACGGGAGTCCGCTGTCGAGTTCCTCGGCGGTGGCCTGGTCGGCGAGGGCTGGGCTGCCGGGCTGGAGGAGCGCGACGGCTGGTGGCCCTGCTTCGACCGGGAGATCATGGTCGCCTCGCTGGCCGAGATCGCCCAACGCTCCTTCTGGGACGAGTGGGCAAGGATCACGTGCCCGGTCCTGACCGTCCTGGGCCAGTCCGGCATCATCTCTCCGCAGGAGTCCGAGACCATGCTCCGACGGCTACCGGTGGCAACGGCCGCGAGCGTTCCTGGCGCAGGCCACGACGTGCACCTGGAGCGCCCCGCCGTCCTGCGCCACCTGATCCAGGAATTCCTCGAAGAGAACGCCGCGCCTCGCGGGCCCGCGAGGCGTCCTGGCCGAGGCCGGGATCGAGGACCCGGTCGTCTTCGAGGAGGAGGCCGGCACCTTCAGCCGCCTCCACCCGCTTGAGCGCCCGAAATTCGGCGACCTGCTCACGTACGCGCGGCCGGGCGACACGGTGCACATCTCCGAGATGTTCCGCCCCGTACGCGGCACCGGCCACATCCTCGACACGCTCGACGTCCTCCACCGCGACCGCCTCGCGCTACGTATCCACGACGGCGCGTTCTCCGCCATGGACCTCACCGCCCGCCCCCCGCGCACCGGGAGCTGCTGTCCACCGTGAAGTTCATGGTGCAGACCCTCGCCGCCGCCAGGCGAGCTGCAGTGCGACCTCCAGCGCGAGCTCACCTACGACGGGCTGAGGGCCGCCGAGGCCAAAGGCAGCAAGGGCGGCCGCCGCCGGCCGTCACCGCCGAGAAGGCGGACGCCGTACGGACGGCGTACCTGGACGGCCAGTCCATCGCCGCCCTGGCCCGGGAGCACGGGGTCAGCCGCGGCGCCATCCGCACCGCCGTCGCCGACCTCATGCCCGAGCACACCACCGGCCCCGAGGACGTCCCGGCACCGGAGCTGCCCGTCCTCCTCGACATGCCCGGCAAGGTCGCCGACTTCCTCCGCGAAGCCGACCTGCCCGACGACCAGCGCTCGGCCCTCGCCGGCGGGGTGACCGTACGACGCGGCCAGGGCTACACCCTCCGTGTGAACGCCGCCCCGTCCATACACCGCGAGCTCCTCGCTCGCTCCCAACCCCTCGACGGCGCCCAGGCCGTCCCCGCCCAGCGCAAAGCCCGCCGCGAGTACGAGAATCGCGTCAACGCCCTCATCGCGGTCGGCGAGCGAAGTTGAAGCTACTGGCGGGTTACTCATCCCCTGGTGTCTGAGCTGGGACACCGGGGCCACCCCGGCCCACGTCCAGCCTTGCCTGGGCGCCCGGCCCGATGCCTGAGCACCGCGCCGGTACCGGGACGGCCCAGGCGCGGCGGGGACGGGGACTGCCGAGGCTTGGAAGCGCGGCCCCACGCCGCCCCCCCAGCGGCATTTGGCGCCGGCCAGGCAACCAACACCGGCCCCCAGCCTTCTTACACGTCGAACCGGCCCGGAAGACATGGCGAAACGCTCCGCCGAGACATCGCGTAAAGCCTGTCAAGACACGGCAACACGGCGAAACATGTCGCAAGGGCCGAAACGCCTGTCGAGGAGCGTCCGTTGGCACCTGAGTTGTCCCGTCGCAGGTTCGTGATCTACACACTCGCGGCGTCCACGCTGACCGTCGCGGCCCCGCTCGGCTGTGACACCCCGGCCGCGGAGGGCGCCGAGAGCGTCCGGGCGCGGTCGGACGTCCTGGTCACCGGCGCGGACGACGAGATGCTGGTGCTGGAGGTCACCGAGGCCAACAAGGTCGTCGTACGGCTACCGCGGCTCGAGGTCGGACAGGGCGTGACCACGGCGGTCGCCATGATGATCGCCGAGGAGCTGGACGCTCGGCTCGTCGACGTGTCTATCCCGCTCGCCGAGGCACGCAGGAAGGGCAACCAGTACACGGGCGGGTCGAGTTCGGTCAGTTCGCTCTACGGTCCGGCCCGGGAACTGGCCGCCCTGGCGCGGGCCAAGCTGGTGACCGCGGCCGCCCGGCGGTGGCACATTCCCGCACGGTTCCTCCGTACCGAGGGCACCCGCGTGATCGCCCCCGACGGACGGTCGGCCACCTTCGGTTCGCTGACCGCGAGCGCCGCCCGGGTCGGGCGCCCCGCCGTGTCCAGCAAGCCGAAACCGGTGTCGAAACACCGGGTGATCGGCCGCCCGACTCCCCGGATCGACGCCCGGGACATCGTCACCGGGCGGGCCCAGTACGCCGGGGACCTCGCCGTGGCCGGGGCGAAACCGACCGTCGTGGCACGGCCCCCGACGCTCGGCGGCAGGGTCCGGACGCTCGACGACCGGGCGGCCCGCGCGATGCCCGGCGTACGCGCGGTCGTCAAGGTCGCCGGCGGGGTGGCCGTCGTCGCGGACACCTTTCACCACGCCTTCAAGGCCCGGGACGCCCTGAAGATCACCTGGGTGCCCGGCCCGCTCGCCGCGCTCTCCGACGCCGAGATCCGCGCCCGGCTGCAGGCTGCCGTTCCCAGGTTCGGCACCCCGCCGCGCGGCTCGGCGCAGACGGAGGCCAAGTTCGAGTTCGCCTTCGTCAGCCACGCCCCGATGGAGGTGCTGACTGCCGTCGCGGACGTACGCGCGCACAGCGCCGAGCTCTGGTTCGCCTCCCAGTCCCCGATGGACGCCCGCGACTCAATCGCCTCCGCCATCGGCCTGCCCGCGTCGAAGGTACGGGTCCATGTCCTCCGGGCCGGCGGCTCGTTCGGCCGCCGGCTGAACCATGACGCCGCACTCGAAGCCGCCCTCGTCTCGAAGGCGGCGGGCCGGCCGGTCAAGCTGATGTGGAGCCGTGCCGACGACATCCGGCACGGGCGGATGCGCCCGGCAGACCACCACCGGATTCGGGCCAGCCACGCCGGCGGCCGGGTGGTCGCCTTCGCCCACTCCGTGGCCACGGTCAGCGAGACGAACGACGGCCTGAGCGCCGGTGTGCGTCCGGCGGCCTTCGCACGAGCGGCGGGGCCGCTGCCCAGCCACTCCGGCCTCTACAACTTCGGCTCGATCTCCGGGGACTGGGGCTCGGTCGACCTGGCGGTACCGATCGGGCCCTGGCGCTCCGTGAGCTCCGGGACGTCGCGCACCGCCGAGGAGATCGTCGTCGACGAGGTGGCCCGGGCGCTCGGAAAGGACCCGGTCGCCTTCCGTCGAACGACACTGCGCGGCAAGGCCGTTCGCGCCGTGCTCGACAAGGTCGCCGCCGCCGGGGAGTGGGGCCGGGCCCTGCCCGCCGGGCAGGCCCAGGGCGTCGCCGTCCACGAGGAGTACGGCTCCTGCGTGGCCTGTCTCGCCGAGATCGACGCCACCGACCCGAAGAACCCCCGGGTGACCAAGGTGGTGATGGCGGCCGACGTCGGCACGGCCGTGAACCCCAGCGGGCTCGAGGCACAGCTCATGGGCACCGCGGTCGACGGCATCTCCACCGTTCTGCGGGCCGGACTGCACATCGACCGGGGCGCCGTCCGCGAGAGCAGCTACGCCGACTTCCGCTACGCCCGCCAGCGGCACGCCCCGCTCCACTTCGAGGCCCACATCATGCCCTCGCGGCGGGCGCCGGGCGGGGCGGGCGAGCTCGGCGTCCCGGCCGCGGCCGGCGCCGTCGCCAACGCCTACGCCCGGGCGACCGGGTCCAGGCCGCGCCGTTTCCCCCTCGACTTCTGAACCCTCGATTTCTGAGAAGGTGCCGATGCCGTCCTATTCCTTCGTCCTCAACGGCGAGCGGGTCACCGTCGAGGCGCCGGCCGACATGCCGTTGCTGTGGGTGCTGCGCGACCTGCTGAACGTCACCGGGCCCAAGTACGGCTGCGGGGTGGGCGTCTGCCGGGCCTGCACCAGCCACCTCGACGGCGGCGAGATACAGCCCTGTGTCGTGCCGGTCGCCGACTGCGCGGACCGCGAGGTCACCACCATCGAGGGCCTCGCCGACGGCAACCGGTTGCACCCCGTGCAGCAGGCCTGGCTCGACTGCGACGTCGCCCAGTGCGGCTTCTGCCAGCCGGGCCAGATCATGGCCGCGGTGGCCCTCCTGAAACGGACGCCACGGCCCTCCGACGCCGACATCGACGCCATCGAGAACGTCTGCCGCTGCGGCACGTACTTCCGCATCCGCGAGGCGATCAAGAAGGCTTCGGTGAAGTTCCCCCGGTCAGGCCCATGACCGAATCCGTAGTAGAAGTCCGACGCTTCCCAGCGCTTCCCAGCGCTTCGCAGAAGACCTGCACCCAGGCCTGTTCGACAGACCGGCACCGTCATGGGCCCGCAGGCGGGGCGAGACCGTCGAGCTGGTTGATGAAGCGCAGGGCCTGCTACTCGCCGGGACAGTGGCTGGTCTACCGGTATAGGGCGCGGGCCTGCTCGTAGAGCTGCTTGGCGGTGTTCAGGTCCGCGCGGTCCTGAACCCGCAGTTGACGAGGGTCTGGTGGCGCCCGATCGCCATGTCGGAACGGACCTGGAAGTCGGGTCGGCCGAGTTCGTCCATGACCTGTTTGCAGCTCTGCTAGACGACCTGTTTGTAGCTCTGCTCGACCCAGTGTCGCAGCCCGTAGATCCGCTCGATCTCGGCGAGGGTGGTGGGCGGGCAGGGCGATTCGGTGACGCGTGGGGAGCCCGGGCGGGGCAGGTCGGTGGCCGGATACCAGGTTGCCTTCGCCGGCAGGGTGGCCGGGTGGGCGGTGGCCACCGCCAGGCGGACGTTCCCGTCCGGGCCCCACCGGCCCAGCCGTGCCTCGGCGGCCCGCCAAGTGGCGGTGTGCCCATCGCGGCACGTGCGCTCGATGCGGGCCCAGTCCCCGGGACGTTCGGCATCCTGCGAGGCGAGGCGAGGCCAGGCCAGGAGGCGGGCGGCGTCGACGGGAGTGTGGGCGTCGGAGCCGTAGGCCCAGGTGCCGTGCCGCCCGGTTTGGCCTTCGCCGTCAGGCAGCCTGGTGCTGGAAGGTGCGGCGATAGGCCGTGGGTGTGACGCCGAGGGCGTCACGGAATCGGGCGCGCATGTTGGCGCCGCTGCCGAGGCCGCACCGGACTGCGATCTGTTCCACCTGGAGGTCGGTGGTCTCCAGGAGTTCTCGCGCGCGGTTGCTGCGGGCGGTCAGGAGCCATTGGCGGGGGCTGACGCCGGTTTCCTGGCGCCATAGGCGGGTCAGGGTGCGTGGGGAGACGCCGGCATGGCCGGCGAGGTGGGGGATGGTGAGGTCTTCTTCGAGGTGGAGCAGGGCCCATTCACGGGTGTTGGCGAGCGTGGTGGCCTGGGGGGTGGGGAGGCTCCTGTTGATGTATTGAGCTTGCCCGCCGTCACGGTGTGGGGCGGCGACGATGTCCCTGGCGATGTCGTTCGCGACGGCTGCGCCGAGATCTTTGCGGACCAGGTGCAGACACAGGTCGATGCCGGCCGTAAATCCCGCGGAGGTCAGGATGGTGTCGTTGTCGATGTAGAGGACGTTGCGGTCGACGCGCAGCCGGGGGTAGAGCTCTTCGAGGTCATCCGCGCTGGCCCAATGGGTGGTGACGGTGCGGCCGTCGAGCAGTCCGGCCGAGGCGACGGCGAAGGCGCCGGTGCAGATGGAAGCGATGCGTATCCCGGCGCGGCCGGCGAGCTTGAGAGCGGCCCTCACCCGTGGGCGCGGAGGGCGCCGGAAGTCCTCGAAGCCCGGGACGATGATCGTGTCCGCTTCGGCGAGCGCCTCCAGACCAGCGGTCAGTCCGAGGGTGAAACCGGCGCTCGTGGTCACGGTCTCCTCGGTGTCGCCGCACACGGTGAGCTCGTAGGGGGTGTTCGGACGGGCGTTGAAGATCTGCGTGGGGATGCCCAGATCCATGGGCAGCACGCCGTCGACCGCCAGGACCATGACCCGGTGCTTGTTCATGGCCGCAATATTACGTCCGGCACCAATGTCGCAGGGAGTCCAGGGAGCCGCCATGCCCCGCCACAGGGGCTGTTCCCGAGGTAAATCTCCTGATCAAGCCGCTGATCGTGTGACCGGAAAGCAATGGCTCACCCGCACCAGTTCTGGCCCAAAAGATGCGCATGCTGGCAGATGAGCCGTGGCCCGGAAGGCAGGTTCCGGAGCAGGATCGAAGAGCGAGCGCGGGGCAGCCGACTCCACACCCCGGTGGAGCGGTCCGAGAGCCCCGGCCGTGGACGAGGAGCCGGCAATGACTTCGCAGCATGTGGTGGGCCGCTTCTTCGACGTGCAGGGCGGCCAGGTGTACGCCCACGTCCGCGAGGGTGACGGCCCGGCGCTGATCTTCCTGCACTACTGGGGAGGCTCACGGCGCACCTGGATCCCGGTGCTGCAGCGTCTGGATCCCGGGCAGGGCTTCGTGGCCTACGACCAGCGTGGATGGGGTGGCTCCACGAGCGTGCCGGGACCGTATGACCTGGAGCAGCTCGCGGACGACGCGCAGCGCGTCGTCGACGCGCTCGGATACTCCCGCTATGTGCTGGTCGGACACTCCATGGGCGGCAAGGTGGCCCAGATCCTGGCCGCACGCAAGCCCGCCGGTCTGAGGGGAGTCGTCCTCGTGGCGCCCGCGCCGCCCGCGCCGATCGGGGTGACCGAGCAGGTGCAGGAGACGGTTTCCCACGCCTACGACAACGAGGAGGCGGTTCTTCAGAGCATCGACCTGATGCTGACCCGCGGCGGGCTGACTCCCGAGCTGCGCCGGCAGGTGGTCGAGGACAGTCTGCGCGGCGGCGACGAGGCCCGTCTCGAGTGGCCGCGCCGTGGCCTGGTCCAGGACGTGTCGGCCGGAGTCTCAGCCATCGAGGTGCCGGTGCTGGTTCTCGCGGGCAGCCACGACAAGGTCGACCCGCCGACCGTGCTCGCCGACCACCTGCTGCCGCTGATCCCGACCGCCACGCTGACCGTCCTGAAGGACACCGGCCACCTCTCGCCCCTTGAGGTGCCTGACCAGGTGGCCGCGCACATCGGCGCGTTCGTCGCCCAGCTGTAAGCGCAGCACTCCAGCCGCACATCCCCCGTGTGGCGATCGGCTGTCACTCCATGTCCCGTGCAGCCGCACCCCCCATACCCGGCACGCGTGAGCGTTCCGCCCGGCCACCGTGCCGATCTGCCCCGGACCGGGGCCCAGAGAAGGAGACACATCATGACCACCGCCGCAGACCTGTCCGTCTTCGAGCAGCTCGACCTCCCCGACACGAGCCTCACCCGGGACACATTCGCCTTTGCGGCACAGGCCACGCCTGCCTTCATTCACGATCACTGCGTCCGCAGCTACGTCTTCGCCCGCGCCCATGCCCAGAACCAGGGTCTGCGCGCCGGTACCGACTACGACGACGAACTGCTGTTCGTCAGCTGTGTCCTGCACGACTTGGGACTGAGCGAGGAGGGCAGCAACGGCGACCAGCGTTTCGAGGTCGACGGCGCCGACATCGCAGCGGCATTCCTCCGCGAGCGCGGAGTCGAGGAAGAGCGTATCGCCGTCGCCTGGGACGCCATCGCTCTGCACACCTCGGAAGGCATCGCCTCGCGGAAGGGCACGGAGGTGGCGCTGGCCCACTTGGGTATCGCCACCGACATCCTCGGAATCCAGCGTGAGAGCCTTCCGGCCGGCCTCGCCGACGAAGTGCACGCCCTGCTGCCGCGTCAGGACCTGGCCCACGGGTTCAGCGACCTCATCATCACCCAGGCCGTGGCCAAGCCCCACAAGGCGTCCCCGACGAACTTCATCGGCGACCTGCTGCGCCGCCACCTGCCCTACGGCGCCTATCCCAACTGGTACGACCTGATCGACGCGGCCGGCTGGGGCGACAAGCCGGTCGGCGTCACCGCCCGGCGCCGTGCCGAGACACCCCAGCAGGTGGGGACCTTGTTCATGGAGTACCTGGAGGCCGGTGACGTCGAGGGCTTGGTGTCGCTCTACGAGCCGAACGCCCACTTCGTCCCCACTCCCGGAACCCACCTGGTGGGCACGGACGCCATCCGCGAGGCCATGCGGCAGATGGTCGACAGCGGTGCCCGCCTCAAGCTCGAACAGCGCGAGATCCGACAGGTCGACGACATCGCCCTGGTGTCGAACAACGCCATCCTCACCGGGATCGGACCGGAGCCGGTGGTCTCCACCACCACCGAGATCCTCCGACGCCAGCCGGACGGCGGCTGGGTTCACGCCGTGGACGACCCGTTCTTCAGCTGATCGCGTCGGGCGGCCTGGGCACCGAAGCACAGGCCGCCCGCCCCTCCCAGGGCTCAGCGGGCATCTGATCAATGGTCAGGATGCTGTGCGGGATGCCCTGTCTGTTGCGGGCCGACCGCGTCCCCGCCTCATCGCCCGGCGGCCCAGCCCCCATGCCTGTTGAGGAGTTCCTCAATGTCTGCGACCGAGGTCATTGCCGTTTCCCGTGTTCGGTCGGCACGCCGTCCATGCCTATCTGCTGCTGGGCAGGCAACCGATCGTCGTCGACGCCGGAACACCCAGCAGCGGCCGGCTCATTCACGACCAGGTCGCCGCCCACGGCGTGGGCCCCAAGGACGTTCGCCTGATCGTCGTCACCCATGGACACCTCCCCGCCTCGGCTCCGCTGCGGAACTCGGCCGACTCACCGACGCACCGATCGCCTGCCATATCGCCGACCTCGGCATCTACCAGGCGGGCCGGGGCAGTGAGCCGTACCTGCCCATCGGCCTGTTCGGGCGGCACTTCGCTCGCACCTCGAGGGTGCGCGAAACCGCCGAGCCGCTCGAACCGGACGGGCTCATCCGTGGCGAGACCCACCTGTCGGACTTCGGTGTCGAGGCCCGCATCTTGCCCACTCCGGGCCGCACCGCCGGGCTTCGTTTTGCGCCCTGCCGATACGAGGTTCTCGACGGTAGTACCGAAACATGGCACGACAGCGTCCGTATCCCAGTGATCTGTCCGATGCCCGCTGGGAGTTGACAGAGCTCGCCCTGACCGCCTGGCGGGCCGAACGCAGGGGGTAACGGCCTGGATATCGGGCGCCCGCCCCAGCATGACCTGCGCCGGATCATGGGCGCCATGCTGTATGTCGACCGGACCGGGATCCCGTGGCGCTACCTGCCGCACGACTTCGCGCTGTGGGAGACCGTCTACGGGTACTTCGCCGCGTGGCAGAAGAACGGCATCTTCGACCAACTCATCTGCATCCTGCGTCAGTTGGTACGCCCGGCCGAAGGCCGGAACGGCGAACCGAGCGCCTGCGTGCTCGACGCCCAGAGTGTCAAGACCTCCGCGAACGTGCCGGCCGCAGGGCAGGGCATCGACGCGGGGAGAAGGGGGTACTGCTTCGCCGCCTCGACCCCGGGTGCCGGCGCCCTGTGGCCCCTATGCGACCCGGACACGCCCGACCTGGACGAGGACGACGACGGCAGCGAGGATCCGTGAACCTCACCGATCTTCATCCATGCCGCTCAGGGCCGGGCGCGGATTCCCTCATAGAGGAGGTCGAGCACCCGGCTCACCTGATCGCGGTCCTGGAGCACAGGCGCGACCATGGCGATACCGCTGAGGGACACCACCACATCGTCAGGTTCGACCTCGGGACGTGTGACCCCCGCCGCCGAGGTTGCGGCCAGCAGCGTGCCGACGGCTTCATCGACCCGCCCGCGGCTCTGCGCGAACGGGTCCCTGCCCGCGGCCACGACGGCTCCGATCGCCTCCGTCAGTCCGATCTTGGTGGCCCAGTAGTCGACGAAGCGGTCCATCCAGATCCGCAGGGCGTCCTGGGGCGGTGCCTGCTCCAGCAGTTCCGCGGCCGCGGCGCACACGGCGTCCAGTTCCGAGCGGTAAGCCGCCTCGATGAGGTCTTCGCGTGCCGGGAAGTGGCGGTAGACGGTGCCGACACCGACGCCGGCCTGCTTGGCGATCTCGGTGAAGGGGGCGTCGGGACCTCGCTCGACGAACAGGCGCAGTGCCGCCTCGAGGATGCGGGCGCGATTGCGCTGCCCGTCCGCGCGCGGTCTGCGCTGCGTCGTCTCGGTTCTGGTCACAGTCACCCCTAGAAAGCGGAATCCATTCCACTTGCATGGTACGCCCGGGGTGGGGACCTTGAGCCCAGGCCCGGGGGCGAACGGCCGGGGGTCGGCCCCAGGGGTGCGGGGTCGTTTCGTACCTACCCGGGCTTTGCGTCGCGGCCCGTCGGTGCCCTACTTGCATCCGGAACGCATTCCGGTTAGATTGCTCTTACCGGAACGGATTCCGGATAGCGATTCGCCCCCGCGTCGATAGCCCGCAGGCGCCCCCATGGCTGTTCGCCGTGGTGCGCCGGCTGTCCACCGAAGCGGAGCCGGACCCCTAGAACAACCCTCTGACGCCCGACAGGCCAGGCTGAACCAACAGCCCTCCGGCGCGGGCACCACTCCACTGTGAAGGACTGAACGCAATGAGCACAGAAGACCTCTCATTCCCCGAAGACGAGAAGGTCCTGGTCACCGGCGGCAGCGGATTCGTCGGCGCCCACACGGTCGTCCGCCTGCTGCGCGAGGGGCATCGCATCCGAGTGGCAGTCCGGGGTCCCGCACAGGAGGCGCAGGTGCTGGCGGCACTCCGGCAGGCCGGGGTCGATCGGGCGGACCTGCTGGAGTTCGCGGTCGCGGACCTCAGCGCCGACGACGGCTGGGCGCAGGCCATGGACGGGATCGCGCACGTCCTGCACCACGCGTCGCCCTTCCCGCCCACTCCTCCCGAGACGGAGGACGAGGTCATCCTCCCCGCCCGCGACGGCGCGCTGCGGGTGATCGCCGCCGCCCGCAGCGCCGGGATCCCCCGGGTCGTGATGACGTCCTCCTTCGCCGCGGTCGGATACACCCTGACGCCCGACGACCACTACACGGAGGAGAACTGGACCGATCCGAACACCCCCGGACTGCCCGCCTACCACAAGTCGAAGGTGCTGGCCGAGGCGGCGGCGTGGGACTACGTCAAGACCAACGGGGGCATCGAGCTGGCGGTCGTCAACCCCACCGGCATCTTCGGCCCCCAACTCGTGGACCGGCCCTCAGGATCCATCGGACTGATCAAGGCCCTCATGGCCGGCGAGATGCCCGTCGTGCCGGTCTGGAACTTTGGCGTCGTCGACGTGCGTGACGTCGTGGACCTGCATCTGCGCGCGATGCTGCACCCGGCGGCGGCGGGCGAGCGATTCCTCGCCAACAGCGGATCGTCGAGCCTGTTCAAGATCGCGAACATCCTTCGCGAGCAATTCCCCGCCGCGGCCGACCGGCTGCCCGCGACGGAACTGACCATCGATCAGGTACGCGAGGCCGCGAAGACCGAGCCCGCGCTGAAGGACGCCGCCGTCCTGGGGGGCAGGATCCCCGAAATCAGCCACGAGAAGGCCAGTTCCATCCTTGGCTGGGAGCCCCTGGACGTCAGGGACACCATCGTGGCAACCGCGGAGGCCCTGATCGAGCTGGGCGCGGTCACCCTGCCGGAGTAGGGCAGCCTCACGTCGTGACCGACGACCAGTCCGGTCGTCAACCGTGAAGGAGCGAACAGGCCGCTGTGGTCGGGGCAATATGGAAGGCGCGAACCTGAACCACGCAAACCTGAACGGCGTGTCGCTGATCGAAACCACCTTGCGTGGGGCGCAGTTGCGCGACGCCATTCTGCGCGGCTCGACCTTGTACCAGGCGGACCTGACCGGCGCAGACCTCCGCGGCGCGGACCTCCGTAACTTGCCCGGCCATGCAACCCGAGTTGACGTGCCAATGCTCTTGCGTGCGCGGCTGGATCGCACCACCAAGCTGCCTGCCGAGTGGGCGAAGGATCCACGGGTGAGGACAGCCCTGGAAAAGCAGGGTGAGGCTGAAACGCACAGGCATTCAGGGCTCGGCTGACGAGGGCATCTGCGAACTCCCCTGCAGGTCAGGCGTAGTGGGTGCCTCAATCGGCACGATCACTCCGGAGTCGTGTGCGCGGATTCGAATCCCGTCGGGGGTACGTCGCCTCAACCAGCATGATCACGCGGTGGACCAGCATAGATGCCTAACGCGAAGAGTGGGATCCAGTCTCACTGGGTCCCGCACTTTCTCATTGTTGCGCGCTGATCGCGTGTGAGTGGCGTGTGAGCCAACAGACGATGCGTGCACGCTGCTCGTCGGCGGCCCCGCCGCCGACCATGCTTTTGAGCGCCGCCCCGGGAACCGAACCAGCTGGCCGGCGCCGACAGCGGTTTCAGCTACCAGCCGCCCGCCGCCTCTGTCTGTCAGACGGCTCCGTCTCCCACTGACGCGATCCCCAATCAGCCGGCCTGGCCCCGCCACTCCGCTTCCCTTACGTAGCAGCCTGAATATTCGTTGGAGGCCATGGCCTTGGGCATGTCATTGCGCCAAAAAAAGATGTCCTCCCGACTTGCTCCGCCGCGGATTTCATCAACGGCTTTCTTCGAAATAAGCAGGCAGAAATTCTTGATCAGTGGGCTGTGATTCCCTGATCGGCTCAACTGAAGCGATGCCTCGTACCGGCCGGGCTGGAAGCTCCAGCCGTCGGCCTGGAACAAGAAAATCGGCTGCTGAGGTTTGTCCTGACTGACAAGGAATGGGGCGGGATCACCAGACCATTTGTACGAGAGCCATTCGGTAGCGAGGTTAAAATTCCATGTGCCGACCTCTTTCCAGTAGAAAACCGGCCTTTTCGAAGAGGAAATCGAGCCGACGGGGGTCAGTTGGAAACGTGCGTCACGGATGAGCTCGACATCCTGGGTCTTGACTTTGGTGGACACTGTCGGCTGAAGATAGAAATGGGTGTCCTTGCCTGCCAGCCCAATGCGCATGAGATGAGGAAGTGTCAGATCGATTTTGGGTGTCTTTTGAAGTTCAGCGAAGTTGTACAGTGAAAGGGCTAGGGCGACTACACCGGCGGCTGTAGCAGCCCATTTGTGCACGGCGTCGAAACGACTCCTCCGGGACGTCGTCGTCGCGTCACTGCTGTCGACCATGCTCTTACCTTGGCCAAGATCACAGCCCTCAACCCGTTGGACTGCTCCGTATGGCCAGCAAAATCAACACCAGCCAGTGAGTTCACTCGTCCTGCGACGAGGTACCTGCTGCCAGCCGACGTCGCTTCCCGGCCGGGCAGGCCCGGGACGGCGGCGATGGAGACCAGGGCGATCAGTGCCGCCACCGAGCAGACGGGCCCGTATTCCGTGTGCAATGCCAGCCAGGCCCCGAGCGGCAGGCCCACCAGCGACGGCACACCGGCCATCACGCCGATCAGGGCCAGCCCCTCCCCGCGGAGTTCGGGCGGGATCAGCGACGCCGTCAGCGCCCCACCCGCCACCAGGGTGAACGCGAAGCCGAGCCCCCGGACAAGGCACACCGCCACGATGCACGGCATACTCTGCGACACGGTCAGGGCCAGTGCCGGAGCACCCAGCAACAACAACCCCGCCCCCAGCATCACGCGAAAGCCACAGCGTGCGGCCAGCCATGGGGCTGTCAGCTCGCCGGCCACCGTGGCCAGCATCAGCGCACCGGTGACCAGGCCCGCCTTGTCGCTGCCCCCGCCGGGTGCGCTCTGCGCGTACGCAGGGACGACCGACAGCAGCAGATAGAAGCTCGCCGAGGAGCCGACGACCGTAACAATGCGCAACAGCAGCGGGCGGGTCGCCGGACGCGACCGCGCCTCGGTATCGCGGTCTTCCGGACCGGCGGATGAGGCCATGGGGTGAAACCTAGGGGGCGGAGCCGCTCGTAGGCTCGCCGTTTCCATGCCTGTTCAGCGAGCCGGTGCGTCGCTGGAATCTGTCACTGGTGACCCATCGGAAGAGCCACGAACCGTGCAACTCCCTTACCACGTCATCTCATTCGGCGAGTCTGCGGTAGCAGGAGGGTGCAGGCGATACTGGTGAAGGCCAGGAAGTGGCTGGCTTTGCGTTCGTAGCGTCGGTGGAGGCCTCGGCATCCGGCGAGCCAGGCCATGGTGTGTTCGATGGTCCAGCGGTGCCGACCGAGCCGTTGGCTGGAGCCTGTCCCCTTGCGAGCGATTCGAGGTGTGATGCCCCGGCTGCGTATCCATCGCCGCAGGTGGTCATAGCCGTACCCCTTGTCGGCATGGGGCTTTGCCCGGCCTACGACGTCGCCTGCCGTGGTGAACCGCCGATGGGCTGTGGCGCCCGAAGGTTCGAACGAGGCGGAAGGCACTGTCCACCCCGGTCCTGACGCGAGGACCGTCCCGCTTCCACCACGCCTCCATCCCTGTCGGCGCGTGCTGGCTCAACCTGTAGGAAGGCTGGTGGCGTATCTTCCGCGAAAGCTGCCCTCGCCGGGCGGTCATTTGCCAACCGCGACGACATCGAACAAGCCACCACCCAGGCGACCAGCAAGCTGAACTCCCGTGCCAGCCCCTGGGTCTGGGGCAGACCCGCACCGCCAGGCCTCCGACTACGGCGCCGATGTGCAGATCATCTTGACCTGAAGTCTGGTTGAGGTTTCACGATGGTGCGGTGACCGATAACGGAATCACCCTGATCGACGCGTGGGAACTGCCCGAGGACCGCATCGACGAGTCCATCGCACGCTGGCGGGAGCGCGTCGGGCTCATCCATGCCGCCCCCGGTTTCCGGGATGCGCGGCTGCACCGCAGACTGTTCCCGGAGTCCCGGCTCGGCCTGGTCAATGTGGCGCACTGGGACAGCATCGAAGCCCGGGACGAGGCGCTGGCGGATCCCGGATTCACCGCGTCGGCAGCCACTGCGGCCAGCTACGCCACCGTGAACGGCGGCTGGTATGAGGTGGCAGCCGAATTCCTCGCAGTGGGAAACGGTTCGGGCGAAGGGCCGGGAATCACCATCGTCAATGCTTTCGAGGTGCCCGCCGAGCGGATCGATGAATTCCTGCCGCATTGGCTCGGCCGCGCAGAGCTCATGACCAAGGCGCCCGGCTTCCGGGACAACCGGCTGCACCGTGCGGTGGTCCCGGACACTCGCTTCCAGCTGGTCAGCATCGCGCACTGGGACAGCCCCGACGCATGGCGCACAGCAGACAACGACCCCCGCTTCCAACAGAGCCTGTCCACCTCCCCTGACTTCGCCATCGCCGACCCCGCGCTCTTCCGGCTTGTCGTCGAGTTCTGATCGCGGGTCGTACGCTCCCGAGCCGTTCACCCCGGTGGTCGGATCCGCCATGTAGGCAAGGGGCAACTACGAGCTCGTAACAGGATCTTGCTGAGGTACCCGGCCGGGCGTGGCCGCTGTGACGATCTGATCGTTCGGCGGGTGTGACGACTCCGCCGTGGATCGTGGACGATGACTTGTGGGCGCTGATCGAACCGCTGCTGCCGCCCTGGCCGAAGCGGTCGTCGGGGCCGAGGCCAGTGGATGATCGGCTCTGTCTGCAGGGCTTCCTGTACGCCCTGCACCAGGACATCGCCTGGCAACTCCTCCCGCTGGAGCTGGAGCTGGAGCTGGAGCTGGAGCTGGGTTCGGGTCGGGCAGACCTGCTGGCGGCGCCCGGACGGGCAGCAAGTACCACCGGATCTGCGACGGCAAAGACACCCCGCTGCACGTCATCACGACCGCTGCCAACGTCAACGACATCTCGAACTCCACGACCTCTTCCTCTCGTTGGCTTGCCGCCTCATCTGCTGGAGACGCCTCAAGAAGTCCGGATCATGATCGCGTTACGAGCATAGGAAAGGAATTGAGCGAGGCGGCGCCCTGCTGCTACTTTCGTGGTGGACCGTGAAGTCGTCGTATGGAGGTGAGCCCCGTGAACACAGTTACCCATGGGTGCTCCCTCAACCCGTCACGGTCCGGCGGCTGACGTTCGGTGTCGCCAGGAGCGCCTGAGATCTAGGCACTCCTGGAAGGGAGACTCCGATGAACACGAAGCCTTTCACATCTGGCCTGAGCGAGAACGCGGTGGTGATCACGCGCGTCGCGGACAGGCAATGGCATGCACTGGATGACGACCTGGTGGTCGGCCGCGGGCATGCGGAGCACCGGGCCGACGGACGCTTGTTCGTCAGTATCGATGCCTGGCACGACGCCGCCTTCGACCGGCTTGCCGAGGCGATGCTGGCGGAACTGCCGGCGCCGCTGTACACGGTGGTCGACGAATCCGACGTCGAGCTGACGGCCGGCTGGCGGCGGGCCGGGTTCACGATCCGGCGCCGTGAGTGGGAGTACGTCGTGCCGACCGACCCGCGGGTCACAGGGCTCGAAGCAGTCCTGCTGCCGTCGGGCGTGACGATCGTGCCCGCCGGTCAGGCGGACGAGAGTCTGCTGCGGGCGGTGGACCGCGCGATCCGTGACGAAGTCGAGGCGACCGTCGGGTGGCAGTCGATGCCCGCGGAGGTCATTCCCCGCCCCGAAGGCGACACCATCGTCGACCCGTCGAAGTACGCGGTGGCCGCGGCGCCGGACCGCTACCTGGGTCTGATCCGGGTGGTGACGGTGAGCCGGCCGCGCATCGGGCTGGTCGCGGTCCGGGCCGGCGAGCAGCGCCGAGGCATCGCACGGGCGCTGCTGGCCCACGGCACTGGGGACGCTGCACCGCTCCGGGTTCGCCGCGGCCTGGACCGAAGTCCACGAGTCCAACCAAGCAGCCTCTGCACTGTTCGAGGACATCGGCGCCCGGCCGATGAGCAGCAACCTGGAGCTGGTGCGATGACGAAGAACAAGAACGTCATCGAAGTCGAGGGCAAGGTCGTCGAGTGCCTGCGCAGCGCCATGTTCACCGTGGAGCTCGAGAACGGCCACCAGGTGCTCGCGCACATCAGCGGGAAGATCCGCAAGAACTACATCAAGATCATGCTGGAAGACCGGGTGCTGGTGGAGCTCCCGCCGTACGACCTGACGCGCGGCCGGATCGTGTTCCGGTACAGGAACTAGCGGCGGTCGGCACCTTCCGCGGTAGCTGATCCTGGGGCCCCGGTCACGGCGCTTCCGTGCCCGGGGCCCCGATGATGGCTCCCACGGCCGCGGCGGCCACCGCTCCAGCCGCCGCCAGCAGGTCGGGCCCGAGCCGAACCCCAGCTCCAGTGGCAGCAGTTGCCAGGCGATGTCGTTGTGCAGCGCGTAAAGGATGCCCGCCGGCACAGCCGGTCCGGCACCGGCCGCGGGCCGGGAGCTTCTCGGGCCAGGGCGGCAGCAGCGGCGCGATCAGCGCCCACCGGCCAGCGAAGCTCACCTGAACTGGTCGCTCATCACCCTCATGAGCAGGAGGCTGACACGCAAGGGCCACCCCGACGGCTGGAAGAAGACCGGCCCGATGAGGAAGCCCGGACCGACCACTCTCAACCAGCCGCGCACCTCGCGAGAAATGGACGGATGACCGGCAAGGTGAGATCGATTCGCAGGAACGTCTCGAAGTGCCCGCAGTCAGGCAGTTCGACGCAGGTGGCGCCCGAGATCTGATCAGCGGTGTCCTGAATCGCCTTGAGCTGGGGGTCACGGTCACCCGCGAGCAGCAGTACTGGCCCTGCTGTCTGAGCGAGCTTGCCCAGGACGCCGTCGCGGCCGGCGAGGGCGACGGTCAGCGCTGCCAGCGCATGCGGGTCGGCTGTCAGCATCGCTGCACGCATCCATGCTGGAAGGGGGCCCTGACGCTCCAGTCGGTCTCGAAGGCGATCCGCACACCGTCGCCGCCGGTGACCTGCATGCCTACTCAGCCTCGGACGCAACAGGAGTCGCCTGGTGGAAGTACATGCGCCAGCCCGTGTCCGTCAGACGCCACAAGGAGCTTCGCCAGGCCCGACGCCCCTGGTTGTCGGCGAAGTACGTCAGATGAACGACGCCGGGAGCAAGAACGATCCCGGACATCTCGCTGACCTGCACCAAAGACTCCGATGACACCGTTCCGCCGCTCGTGACCGTGAGGATGGAGTTCACGTCCCACCGGCGTCCCGACGCGCCGAACTCAGTGAACTCCGGATCCAGAAGCTCCAACACACGGGCTGGAGAGGCACGCACCTCAGGATCAAGGAGCCGCATTTCGGCATCCATGGCTGCTTGCACTGCACGCTCGCTCTCGACGGTCATGGCGGAACCCTACGGACGCTTCTCGCCGGTGCACAGCGAATAGATCACCTGGCGCGATCCACGGCGCAAGGTGCTGTCAGGAGTCGTGAGCCCCCTGCATCCGAGTGATCACTGGCTGCCGCCCAGACCCGCGAACAGAGCCAGCCGCAGTTCAAACACTCACTTAGAACCCAAAGTGGAGTGCGGCCCCAGCAGCGTAGGAGTGCACGTCCTGGAGTGGGTGCATACGAGCCTGGTTCCCGAGAGGTCGGCAGATCTGCACGCTGATGCCAAACCCCTGAAGATCGTATTCACGGACGACCGTGGCGATCCGATCAACCCTCCCGTGTACAAGGTGACGCAGACCGACCCAGAGCGCGTCACCCTCGAGGTCTACACCACCGCGCACCGATGCAAGTGGAGTGTGATTGTGCACTGGAGCGTCAACGGCGACGACCACAAGACGAAGATCCCTGATAAGGGCCAGTACGTCGTGACGGGCACGGATGCGGCCACCGAACACAGGGCAACTGACGGCGAACTGCTCCGCTGGTAATTTCTGTCGGCGGCGTCTGCATCGATCACCGGCCGACGTCACGAACGAGCACAACCTCGACGACACGAGCTCGCAGGTTTGGCGGAGGCCGGAGCCAGGAATTGCTAGGGAACCGGCAGTCGGCCCGCACCAAAGTCCCTGATCAGCCGTGATGTTTGTGCCGGGTGCCCAATCATCTCGTCCCTCGGGCCAACCTTCGGGAGAGCAGCTGTGGTCGATCTCGGCTTCGTGGGCCCCAGCCGGCCCGCCAACGACTACCGGTTCTTGAGCGTCACTGACGGCGACACCCCCAACATCGCCATGGCGATCCGCATGGTGTCCATCGACACCCCGGAGAGCCACTACGGCGGGGCCCCGGCCACCGCCCAGGCCGCTCTGGAGCGTGCCAAGACGCGACTGCTGGATGGCACCTACGACGCGCTGCCGCAGGATCTTCGTGACTATCTCGTCTCCCGGATCACCCCTGATGCCGCGCAGCGGCATCAGTCGGCGGGCCAGGCGGCGGCCGAGGCGCACACGGCCATGGTGGCCAGCCGCTTGGCGCACCCCGACGGGTCCCAGCGCAAGATGGCGGTGATCGCCACCGGCGAGCTCGTCGAGGGCAACGGACGCCTGCTGGCCTACACCGCGCCCTGGTTCACCGGCAGCGCCTCCGATCCGCTGCCGCCCCGCGACGACCCCCGTCGGCGCACGTTCAACCTGGACATGGTGGCGCTCGGCTGGGCGGCCACGTTCGTCATCTACCCCTCCATCCCGCCCACCAAGGACTTGAACCTGCTGCTGGAGGAGGCCGAGGCGGCCTGGACACAGCAACTTGGCGCCTGGGCGCAGTTCGGGCAGGACCTGCTGCTGGGATATGAGTACCGGGCATGTATCAAGCTCGGCACCAAGGAGCTGACCGATCCGGCCGCGGCGATCGCCCAGGCCTACCAGCGGGTGTGCGTGGACCTGCGGACGCTGACCGAGGTCGGCCTGTACGGCTACCACCAAGTGCCGCCCCAGCACCGGCTGTGGATCTGGGCAACCGACCTGGAGCAGGCGCGCAAGGACCTACCGATCAGCTCCTGAGCCCAGTGCTCGAGCCGGTGACGGCGCCGAGCCGCCTGTCCCATGGACCCTCACCGGCCGCGCCAACGCCGCCCGGACCATACGCGGGGATGGCACGGTGGTGTGGGCCTGGCCCGTCGCCTTCCCCCGTGGCGACGGGCCAGGTTCGTGGTCAGCGCGCGAGGGTGATGGTGATGGGCAGGTCGGGGCATTCGGCGAGGCGTTGGGCGAGTGCGGTGGGGTCGATGGTGAGGCGGTAGCGGGTCTTGTCGGCGACCCAGTCGGTGACGTACTGGCACCAGTAGCCGGCGTACGGGGCAGCCAGGTGGAGGTGATGGCGATATTCGGATTTGGTTCTGGCAGCACTTTCGTTAAGAACACGGCCGAGCCGAAACCTTGAGTCGAAGTGAAGTGCGATCCGTGTGTGGTAAGGCATAGCGTCTTGGGATGAGCAGCTTCAACACGCACCAGAGACGGGTCTACGACGAGGACCTGCCGACGCGCGCCCGGCATACGAATTTGCGGTCGTGCCTCGTCCACTTCGCGCCCTACGGCTTCCGGGCCACGTATCACCATCTCTGCCTCAGCGCGGGGATCCCCAAGGATCTGGAGAAGGATCCGAGCTCGCTCATACGTGCCGTCGAGGAGTTGCACCACGCCCGACAGCTCTGGCTCGCTGACGAGCGTGCCTATGCCAACAGGCGCCGAGCTGACAAAGCGCGTGGCTTTCGGCAGGTGAAACGAGACGAGTCCTGGCGAGGCTGGCAGCGTGAGTGGGGGAACATTGCCTACTGTCCCGAGCCGACAATTCATCCCGACGAGCCGCTGCCAGCGGTGGTCGAGCGGGTGCTCCGTTCGTCAGTGCCGCCGGATGAAGCTCCTGCGCTGACGTGCCGTGTATGCGGAAACCGGGACAACACCAGCGTCTGGTACGACGGCGCCTACCGGATCCATCAGCTGTGCAGGGAATGCGGGGTCAGTCTCGCGGTACAGCGGGCCAAAGCGCCTGACCCGCGGTTGGCGGCCGACCATGCCCGGAAGTGGAAGGAGATCTGGAGGTTGCGCAACGAATCTCCTCGCAGCTACCCGAGCTGAGTTTTCGGCTGGGGGCGGTCCAGGTTGATCGCCTCGCTGACTCGCAGCCCGGTGGCGGCCAGTAGTCCGATTAGCGTTCGGTAGGTCGCCGCCCTCAGTGGCGGGTCGAATGTATCGGTGGCGGCCATCACTGCGGCGATGTCGGCGTCGGAGTAGAGAAACGGCGGACGCCAGCGCTGCCGGTAGGGCAGCAGGCCCAGCGGCGGGACCTCGGTGTCTGGGTCGGTGCCGATCAGTTGGCGGGCGAAGCCGCGGACTGCCGTGACCCGGCGCGGGCTCACCGTCGTCACCACCTCGCCCTCACGGCTCTTCGCCCATGCCAGCGCGGCCGCGATGGTCACGGTGGTCTGCCCGCGGTCTTCCATGAAGGCAACGAAGTCCGGCAGCAACCAGGCGGTCTCGGCCATCTGGTGCCCAAGCGAGCGACGAAGCCGCAGGTAGTCGGCCAGTGCCTCCCGCAGGACGGTCATGCCGCCTCCGTCCTGGGCCAGGGCTGTGCGACCGCACGCAGGGCGGTGAAGTCGACCTTCGCGTAGAGCGTGGTCGTGGCCAAGTCCTGATGTCGAAGCACTTGGCCGATCGCGGCCAGTCCGGCGCCTTGCCGGAGCATCTCGCCGGCCAGCGCGTGCCGCAGCCGGTGCGGACCAACGCGGGGGCAGGCCGGCACGCAGGCAGGCCCGTTCGACGACATCGCCCACCAGGTCCGCGCGGATCGGGCCGCGCGGGGCCCGACAGGTCAGGAACAGGTGAGGGGATGACAGTTGAGGCCGGGCGGCGACCAGAGCTTCGCCGACGTCGACCGGCAATGGGAGCGCGCGTCTGCCTTGTCTGCGACGGCCCGTTCGAGGCCCTGAAAACCACCCGCCAGATCTACTGTTCCCCGGCCTGCCGCAAAGACGCCGAACGCCGCCGCGACCAGGCAAGAGACGAAGACCGTATGCGTCGTCTCGGTGAGACCACTTCTCTGCCGTCGTGGCCTGAGCTGCCTGCACCGTCCCAAACTCTCTGCCGGCCCCTCTCGCGTCAGCAAGCGGCCGCGGAACGTGACCCGCTGGAACCGACCGCGACCCGCAACTGTGCCCACTGCCACCAGCCGGTCACCATCGTCGGGCTTCTCGCGATCCCCGAAGCCGCCCGCACTTCCCTCCCCGCCGCCAGCCCCGACATCGTTCCGCTGCGAAGGACTCAGTGACCGTCGTCCACTGACTGTCACTGATCACCGAGCCCGCCGACCTGACGGTCGGCGGGCTCACGCCATCAGCCCATCGAACGCAACCGATCCAGTTCGCTCTCGATCCCGTCCCGCAGCACGTCATGCTGCGGCCCCAGTCTGAACCCCTCGTCACTCCACCGGTCACCCGGATACAGCCACACAGGCTTGCCCACCAGCTCGGTCGGCTCCCACTCGAACCGCGGCCAGACGTGGGCATGCAAGAACGGGTCGGTGTTCCCCAGAATCTCCAGGTTGACCCGGCGGAAGTCGGGGTCCAAGCGTTGGCAGACGTGCTCAACAGCTTCTCCGAGCCGGTCCATGTCGGACAGAAACGACAGCCGCCTCGCCTTCGGCAGATCAGACAGCCGCTGAACACCTGGTTCGTCCACGAGCAGAACCGAGTAACCCGGCAAGAACTGAACGTCGCCGATCACCGCGAACCCCGACTCAAGCCGCCGCAGCACGGTCGGGTTCTCACCTCGCAGAGCAGCCCCGATCCGATCCATCCTCCAGTCACCAGTCATGGCCCCAACTTAGCTACGCCAGACCGCGCCAGCTCCGACGTGGGAGGGTGGTTGCAAGCTCCCGTCCCGGTGTCTGCTGAAGCCGTTGCACAAGGTAGCGCTCGAGGTGATCGGGAAGATCTCGCCGCGCGGCAGATAGATCACGGTGTTGAGCACTTCGAGCCCGTACTCGGCGGTGATCGATCCGCCCCGCGCCATCTCGTGCAACGGGATCCCGGACGGTGGTCAGCTCGGACGGTCGGGAGGCGGCTCCCAGCGGGGCGGCGATGTCAAACACCTGGCTCCCAGTAAGGCGGGGCGGCTTCTCTTCTTCGCCCTGAACTCGTCAGAGTGAGCACCGCCTTAGAAGTCAAGATGCGCTGCTGGATGCGGCGGTGTGCGGTTGTGTGATCGCCCCGCCAGAAGTGCTCCGTGTGGGACCCTGCAGGGCATCGGGCCCCGCCCCGGCCCGTACGGTACCTTCCTGCGGCGCACCCCAACCCGTCCGTGGCAGCGGACAAGGACGCGGAGAAGGACACCGGATGAGCGCGCGTTTCGAGGAGATCGACTGGCGGGCGACCTTCATGGGTGAGATCAGCCTGCGGCGTCGGCGGGACCCCGTGTCGGGGGAGGACGTGTACGAGGTGAAGCTCGGCGACGAGTACCTGATGTCCAGCCTCTTCACCGCGGGGGAGGTGGAGCTGGCCCGGCTCGGCCTGGCGGAGCTGCCCGACGGCCCGCTCGATGTCGCCGTGGGCGGACTCGGCCTCGGTTACACGGCCCGAACGGCGCTGGACGATCCGCGGGTGCGCTCGCTGATCGTCGTCGACGCCCTGGCCGAGGTGATCGACTGGCACCGGCGCGGGCTCGTACCGCTGGGCGCGGGACTGGCGTCGGACCCCCGGTGCCGGCTGGTGCGCGGGGACTTCTTCGCGATGGCTGCGGGGAGCGCGGCGGCGGCCAGACCGGTGCCCGCGGACGGCGCGAAGGTGGGCGGTCCGGTGCCTGCTGGGGGCACGGCCCGCGGCGCCAGTGCGGCTCCGCGCGGTCTGGACCCCGAGACTCCCGGCCGCCGTTTCCACGCGATCCTGCTGGACGTCGACCACTCACCGCGCCATGTGCTGCACCCCGGCCATGCCGCGCTCTACCGCCTGGCCGGTCTGACCGCTGTGGCCGAACTACTCCATCCCGGGGGCGTGTTCGCGCTGTGGTCGAACGACCCGCCGGATGAGGAGTTCGGCTCGGTGCTCGCGGAGGCCTTCACGGAGACCGCTGCGCACGTGGTCAATTTCGACAATCCGCTTCAGGGCGGGACCGCGGCCAACACTGTCTACGTCGCCCGCAGGTACGACGGCTGAGGACACCCGGCCAGGGCAGCGACCGCCACCGGGGGCTCCGTACTCCCGCTCCAATCCGCAGGACGCCTGTATGTCCGGCTGGCTCCCGCCGATCCACCCCAAGGGCATGGTCCAGAAGGACGGCAAGACGCTCAAGCATGTTTTGAGGCACGGTCGGCCTGACCGAATCTGGCAGGGCACGAGAGGCCCCAAAACTGCGCTCTCGGCTTGGGAAGCGACGGCGCTCGTACGGCGACGCGGCATCTGACCTGCATAGATACCGTCTCCCGGGAAAGCCCTGCGAGGCGGCTCGCACCGCTGTTGACCGTGGTCATCCGCTCTGAATGGACATGCTGTGGGCACGGAGGGATGGATCCCCGGAGGGTGTGCGGGTGTGACGGTCACTTTGTGCGGTCTCGGCGCTCTCTGCTGTCCGGTCCGAGGGATTGCGTTGCGAGTAGGAATGTCGGCGGACCTGGCCGCCGCCCTCGCGAACGCCCGGCCCTGGTGGTTGCAGTGGCCGTGATCGTCCAGCAGATACGGGCAGGTGCCGGATTCGACGCGCTGATCATCGAGCTCGGCTCCGCGGTCTTCTTCGCCGTGCCGGCCGTCATCGCCTTGGCCAACCCGGACTCGGTGTGCACGACTACTCGGCGGCGCTGTCGGCGGGCACACTGGCGGTCATCGCCAGGGTCTCGCTGGCCATCGGCAAGCCGTTCACGTTGGGCATTGTCAAGCGCACCACCCCGCGCGAGGCCTGGGGACTCAAGCCGTTCATCCAGACCAACGTCATCATCACCGCCGTCTGGACCGCGGCCTTCACCCTGACCGCTGTCGTGCTCGCCTTCATGGCGCACGCCGGGAACGCCCACTCGACCCTCGCCATGCTCATCCAGGTCGTCGGCTTCGCCGTCCCTATGATCTTCACTGTCCGCTATGTCTCCCGCGTCCAGGCCAAGGCCGGTGCCCGATGATCTCCGTGCAACAGGCCCGGCCCCAGCTGGCGGGCAACTACGTCCCGGTCGGCGGAGAACTCACCGCGTACGACCTGCCGGTGACCGGGGGATCCCGGCCGAGCCGGCTGTGACCACGAACGTTCATGGTGTCGGCTGCCACGCCATGGGCCGTTCCGGGCGCACGGCGTTGCGGTTGTGGAGCATCCGCAAGCTCCGTTTCAGCCGCCCAGCTTGACCGCACGGTGTACGTCGTCGACGTAAGCCTCGGGCTGTTCCCAGGCGGCGAAGTGGCCGCCGGCAGGGTGTTCCACATATTCGCAAATGTTCAGAAAAGCCTAGACGTACCGTGTGGCCGAACGCGTTCGCCCAGCCGGGCTCGTCGACGTCATTCGCGGTTACCTCGGCGTAATCGTCGACCAGCTTGCGCTTCGCCTCGATCTCGCGCAGGACCCGCGCCGGATCATGACGAGCGATGTGAGAAGAGTCGGCCTGCCCTCGAAGCCTGGCGTCCTCCTCGTTCTGAGTGCCATAGGCAGTCACCTGCACAACGCAGCGCGCCGGGGCCGTCGGTCACGTACCCGCCGCAGTCGCTCCAGGGGCCAGGCGTGGCAGCCTCGGCCACCCGCGTGTCGTCCTCGAGCTGGTCGCGAAGCCACCGCACGAGATCATCCACGTCACTCACTCTCTGAAGTGACAGGCAAACAGGACGGATGTGGGACCGGTGCGGTGATGTGCCAAGGTGACGCCTGAACTGCCAGATGCCCCGGCGCGTTTCCGTGCCGGGGCCATCGGTGTGCAGGTGGACGTCCGACAATCAGCGCGCGACGCTGCGCATCAGTCCCTCGAGGTCGCGTTCGCCGGCCGGTGTCTGTGCCCCGTCCTTCAGGCCCCCGCTGATCAGCTGCTGAGCGGCCGGCAGGCTGAACGTAGCAGCCCAGGCGTCGTTCTCACCCAGGAGTCCTTCCTTGAGGTCATCGGCGGGCAGCGAGCGCTTGGCTGCTTCGATGACACCGTCGGGCAGCGCGGCGATATTGCGAGCGACACGGTCGACGTACTCGTCGAGCTCGTCGGCGGGCAGGGCCCGGTTGATCCAGCCGTAGGACGCTGCGGTCTCGGCATCGAACAGGTCGGCGGTGAGGACCACCTCCAGCGCGCGGTTGCGACCCACGCGTCCCCGGAGGTACTGCGTGCCGCCTCCGCCGGGGATGATGCCCATGAGCGCTTCGATCTGACCGAGCCCGGCGGTCTCGGCGGCGGCGAATGCCATGTCCGCTGCGGCTACGAATTCCGCCCCGCCCCCGCGGGCCTTCCCGGCGAGCTTGACGATGGTTACCTGGGGCTGGTGGCGGATGAGCTCGCCGACAGCCTGGAACACATTGACGTCCGCCGGCGCCGACGCGGCGAGTTCCTGGAGGGCGTCCATCTTCTCCCCGATCCGCATGTCCACGTGAGCGAGGAAGAATTCCGGGTCGGCGCTGGAGAAGACGATCACTCGGACCGATGAATCGTCCGCGAGCGTGGTCAGCACGGTGCGGAGCTCGCGCATCATCGTCGCGCCGATCACGTTCACCGGGGGATTGTCGAGGATGATCCGTGCGACGCCGTGTTCGCTGCTCACGCGCAGGGTCGAGTAGGCATCGTTTCTCATGAAGGCTCCGTAGGTTGTCAAAAGGCATGTAAGTTTGCGATGCATACCTACCGTCGGCGGCGCCGCTCGGATCGTCAAGAACGCACTTTGGGAGCACCAAGGCACATGAAGGACACCGACCTGCACGCAGTTGGCGCCGAAACACCAACCGTTTTCCGGGCGGACTGCCCGAGCCGTCCGATCCTTGACCAGATCGCGGACAAGTGGTCGATGATGGTCATGGCGCTGCTGGAACGGCCCACCCGGTTCAATGAGCTGAAGCGCGGCCTGGAGGGTGTGACACAGCGCGTCCTTACCCAGACACTGCGCCGCCTCGAGCGGAACGGCATGATTCGGCGCAAAGTGCTGCCGACCTCACCCGTCGGCGTGGAGTACTCCCTCACACCGCTGGGCGAGTCCCTGCGCGAGCCATTCGGGCATCTCTACGACTGGACCGTCGAGCACAGCAAAGAGATCCAGAACTGCCAGCGGGCGTACGACAGCAGGGGCTGACGCCTGACCGCCTGTTCGATGGTGTCGATGCGTAGGTGGAGCGCGGAGACGTGGACGAAGAGGGCCCAGCTGGCCTGCGACGGGTGTGCGTGTTTGCGGCACCGACCAGAAAGAGCCGCCCTTACGAGTCGCCCGCAGCCACTCCTTGCGGGTGGCGGGGTGGCGGTTCTTCGAGCTGGGTGGTCGGCCGGGGCCGGGCCGGTTGGGTTTCGGTGCACGGGCCGGACAGGGCAAGCCGGGGCGGAGGTTCCTGAACCCCCGGCGGACCCGGGCGGGAGTGAGTCGGCCAGGCTCGGCCGGCTTCTCCCAGAGGCGGCGAAGGTCCGCGACCAGCGGCCGGGCGAGGCGCAGTTGGGCGTGAGCCACGATGACGTTGACCAGCCAGGTCCACCGGTCCGTCGCCTCGGGAGTGCGGAGCTTCCGGCGGGTCCAGCCCAGCATCTGCTTGATTATCCGGAACGGTTGCTCCAGGTCGAATCTGCGGAGGAACGCCTGCCAGCGCAGATCGATGCCCTGTCCCGACCCCGTGGCCGACGACCACAGTCAGACTGGGAGCGGATCGTGCCCGCCGGGCAGGAAGTCGGCCTCCAGGCATTTCAACGTGCCCTTGATGAGGGGGAGTTCGCCGGTGTGGTCGGTCCATGTGGAGCGGGTGGTCAGGCGAGGATGAATGCGGTATCAGGCCATCGCGCGGGCGGTGCCGTGGCTGTCGGAGACCTGCACGGTCGGGCCCCAGCCGGTTGCGGACACGGTCCGCGGGGACCGGAATCGTGGCCTCGATCCCGCCCGGCGGCGCTTCCGGCGGATCTGACCCGAACGAGTGGTGATGAGAGGACGCGCTGTGCCGACGGCCCGCGGCGGATCGATTCGCCGCTCGCGGCCCTCCTGGGGTCGGCCCCGCAGTGACCTCTTGATCATCTTCGGAAGGGATGCATCCCCGCATGAAGCTCCGCAACGCCGTCGCCGCCACACCCCGCCTACACGGTCCCGGCAGGGCAGCGCTGGCGCGTCGCCCCGGACAGCACCGCCGTCAAGCTCGGGTCGGCCTCACCGACACACATACCGGATCAGCCACCTCTCCGTCTGCCTGGGACGTGGCGCCTGAGCCGGGCCCGAACCCCCTGACGATCAGCCACCCGGCCAGCCCCAGCTCCCAGGCGAACACCGGGAGTGCGGCGGCCGACCCCGCCACGGAGAGCTGCGCGTAAGCCCCGAACATCACGGCGACGGCCGAGGCGCAGATCAGCGGCCCGCCGACCAGCCCGAGCACAGCGATGAAGCGCGGCACGAGCCGTGCGCGGTACGCCAGGTACGCAAGCAGGACGGTGTTCAGGCCGAGGGCGATGTTGGGCCCGAGCAGGAACGTCCAGTCGTGCACGGCCGCCAGCGCGACGTCGGCGCCGGCCGCCGCCCCCGCGTCCCGCCGCAGGGTGACGAGCGCCAGGACGGCGACGATCCCGAGGGCGATGACGGCCGCCTCCAGCAGCCGCCCGAAGGCGTACCCGAGCGCGAGCCCCTCGCCGTGGCGTCGTAGGACGGGGAACAGCGCCGCCCCGGTACCGGCCACCGCCGCCACCAGCACCACCTCGCAGAGCACCCCGAGCAGCGCCCGCGTGTCGGCGCCCTGCGCGAGCCGGCCGTCCGCCGCGCCCAGCAGCGGGCGGTACAGAACCGCCCCGGCTATCGCGGCGGCCTCGGTCAGCAGGAACAGCGACCCGGCGGCCACCGCGGTTCTCCGGTCCGGACTCATCTTTTCGGTACCCCTCGCTCGGTGGTGGTGTACGCCGTACACCTGGCAGCGACCATAGGTGTACGGCGTACACTCGTCAAGGAGAGGGCGCTGTCGAGGAGGGAAGGGGCCGAACCGGAATGACCCGGCAGGAAGCCACGCACACGCAACGGATCCCCCTGAACAGGGACCGCGTCCTGCGCGCCGCCGTCGCGCTCGCCGACGCCACCGGCATCGACGCGCTCAGCATGCGCAGGCTCGCGCAGGAGCTGGACGTCGTACCGATGGCCCTCTACAAGCACGTGGCCAACAAGGAGGAGCTGCTCGACGGCATGGCCGACGCCGTCGTCGGCGAGATCGACCCGCCAGCCGCGGGCCCCGACTGGCAGCGCGTGGTCCGCGGGCGGATCCTCTCGGCCCGGCGGGTCTTGCTGCGCCACCCCTGGGCGGCCCGGGTCATCGAGTCGCGGACCGGCCCCACCCCGGCCGTGCTGGCGTACCTGGACTCGATGGCCGGGAGCTTCCGGGACGGCGGCCTCTCCGCCGACCTCACGCACCACGTCATGCACGCGATGGGCAGCCGCCTGCTCGGCTTCAGCCAGGAACTGTTCGACACCTCAGGCCCCTCCGGCCCGCCGGACCCCGGGCTGGCGGCGCGCTACCCGCACATCGCGGAACTGGCCGCGACGGCCGCACACGACGGGGGCTCCACGGTCGGTGGCGGCTGCGACGACCAGTTCGAGTTCGAATTCGCCCTGGACCTCCTCCTGGACGGCTTCGAAAGCCTCCGCCGCCAGGGCTGGACGTCCGCGCGGAAGACGTAGCGGGTGCGGGGGCTGATCTAGCGTCGAAGGGGGAGGGAAACCCAGCCGACCCGGGGCCAGTGGTTGCGCGCGGGCCCGCGTGCGCCCGGCGCCGTTCCCATGCTCCGGCAACACTCAGCTCCCGGCCCGCGCGACGATCCCGGAGAGCAGGTGCGTCCCATGCGTACGTCCATCCGGATCGCAAGTGTCCTCGCCGGCCGGCCCCTCGCGCTCGGTGGCGTGGCCTTCACGGCCCCGCCGCCCACGCGGACGTCACGGCCTGCATCAACCAGGTCGAGCGGGAGCTGCAGGGCGGGGAGGGCTCTCAGCAGCGACGAGCTTCACTACGAGGAGAGGTGGGAACCCAACCACCCGGCGACCACGGTGCGGACGTGGACCGGCGTGTTCGCGTGGTCAGTAATCAGCGGCCTGATAGGGGAGCCGCACCGAGTGACCGGCTGAGCAGCCTGGCTATGGCAGCTGCCCATGCGGCGGATGGTCTGGCGTCGCCCATCCCGCCCCGTCCCTTCTCCTTCACTCTCCAGCCAAGGGACATGGGCGAAAGCGGCCGCAGCGGGGGTGTCCTGTTCCTGAGGCTGGGTTGGGACGAAGGGGCGGCCGGACCCAGGGGCGACGGCTGCCCCGGGCGACACGGGGTGAGGAGGCGCTCGCGTCAGCAGTCGGTGTCCGGGCAGCGCTCGCCTCGAGTTCGGCGTGGCGCTGCTGGAGCTGGTCTTTGGCCATGTGGTCGGTCAAGGCCGTCTGGATCGGGGCGCGCTGGTACTCCGTGCTGGCGAAGGCGCCGCGGTGGTAGCGGCATTGGTCCCTGTGCTTCGGCCCGGGCCGGGCAGTTCTTTCAGTCCAGCGGGTCGTATGGCGCTGTCTCCGGTCCGGGGAGCTCAGAGGCCGTCCGGCGGGCGGTGGAGAGTCAGGGCAGATGGTGAAACAGGTCCTCGCGCCAGGTGGGCGGCATCTCATGAAGGAAGACGGCCAGGGCGGCGGCGATCTGGGGGTAGTTGTCGTAGAGGTACGCCCGGATCCGATTGACCTCGGTTGCCGGGTCGAACTGCGGGGGCAGTTCATAGGCGTCGCGGGCGTAGGTCCGGATCTCCTCGTGGCGTTCCTCCCAGGTTCTGGTGTCAATTCCGGCTTCCACGGCCGCGCCCAGGATCTGGATGTTGTGGAGCGTCTCCGGGACCAGCAGGGACGCGGCGAGGGCTCGGCTGCGGCAGGGTCACGGCTGGCGAGCGCTGCCACGGCCTGGTCGGTGAGGAAGCCGTGCGCTGGGTCCAGCAGTCGCTGCTGCTGTACGCGGTGGCCAGCACCCTGGTTCGCAGGCACGTGAGTTGGGTGGTCTGTCCGTCATGAAGGGGCTCCCTTCGAGGGAGTGATGGTGTCGGCGGGGGCTGCGGGACGGCCGGATTCTCTGTCGACGGCCGCCCCGCAGGCATGGGGGCGTGCCCCGGCCCGAAGGGGCGGGTCCGGGGCACGATGTGTGGGTCAGCGGGTGGCGAGGGCGGCGCGGTGCTCCTGCCGGTGTTCGCTGATCTCGCTCTCGTGGGGGGCCGTGGTGGTTATGCGCTCAGTCCGGTGCTGGTGTTGCCGGGCTCGTTGAGCACGCGCCGGGTGGACGTGCAGGTGCTGGACTTCGACCTCGGCCGCGGCGCCTGGAGCGTTCGGGCACGGAGTTCCGTGAGGCCGCTTGCACACTTCCGGACTGAGGACGGCCGGGCGAAAAGCCTGCGCCGTAGGTTGGGGGAGTGACGACTACTGCATCGCAAGAAGCATTTCTCCAGGCATTCCACGCGGAGTACCCGGCGGTGACCGCGGAAGCGTTCGGCCGTGGCCATGCTCCAGACGGCCGGTCCAGCTATGAGATCTTGTGCGATCGGGTAGCCGGAAGCATGCGCGTGCTGGACCTCGGCTGTGGCGATGGCCTACTGCTCGAGTTCCTGGCCCGAAGGTCCGGGAGACAACTCGCCGGGGTGGACCTGTCTCCGCACTCTCTGGCGCTGGCACGCCGTCGACCGGCGCTTTCCGAAGCGAAGCTGGAAGAGGGCCGGGCTCAAGAGCTTCCCTTCGCCGACGACAGCTTCGACGCCTGCGTCTCCCACATGGCACTGATGCTGATGAGCGAGATCGAGCAAGTCGCATCTGAGGTTGCCCGAGTGCTGTCTCCCGGAGGGGTACTGGCATGCGTAGTGGGAGGTGGGGCTGTAGGCGGCGAGGCCTACGAACGATTCCTCGCCCTGCTGCGGTGCACGATCGAGGAGACGCCGGCCTCGCAGCGCATCCCGGCACTGGGAGACAAAAGAACACGCAGTCGCGAGGGGCTTGATGAAGTCCTCGGGCCAGCAGGCTTCACAGCGGTTGACTGGGAGACCGTTCCTATCGATCTGAGCGCACCAGGGGAGCAGGTATGGGCTGCTGTTTCCAGTCTTTATGATCTTGGCCCGCTCGATCGCGCGACTTTGGATCGGTTGCGAGAAGCCTTTTTTGCCGAGGTGAGGGATATGACGACGTCAGAGGGACACGTCCCCTGCGCCTTCAAAATCCACCTCGCAACAGCGCGACTGCGTTAGAGACCTCAGGGTGCACGAGGTGCCTCCTGCTCGGTGGTGAGCAAACGGCGGAGCGCCGCGCCCGGCCGGGGAAGCCGGGCCGCGGTGCTCGGGATGGTGCTACCGGCGAGTGATGTCGGTGACCACGAGGAACTGGTCGCTGCCGAGGTCCACCACCACCCGGGCGTCCGTGCCCTGGGCGTGTTGGTCGGCGGCGTACTCTTCCGCACGCCACCTCGGGGGCCTCCGGCGGGGAACCGCTCCAGGACGGTGTGAAACTACGCGGTGGTCGTGGCCATTACGCGTCACCGCCGTTCACGCGCTCGTGGATCTCGGTCAGCGTGCCGATGGTGCCGGAGCTTTCCGCCATGCCGACCCACCGCCCGAGGGCGGTGAAGACGGGCACGGCGTCGGTGTCGGCGTCGAACACCACGACGTAGTCGTGCGTACCTGTCGAGGACCATCTCCTGCAATGCCCGCGCCGGTGCGGTCGCCAGCACCTCCAGGGCGTCGACGGTGAGCCGGGCAGGCTCCGCCGGGCGGCCTGCCTTGACACCGCGTTCTTGTACGACGGCACGCCGGGTAGCGGCGGCGGCAACGCACATTGGCCCGCCACGGGCTACTACGCCACAACCACCCGGGACTGCGAGGACATCAACCTGAAGGTCAACGCAACCCGTTCGGTCAGGACCTGCTTCAAGGCCACCGGATCGTGCAACGCGTGGAGTACTGCCAGGGCGAAACAGTGGGCACTGGCCGCCACAGACGTGTCGGACGGATCCGATTTCTACATCCAGTTCTCGGGCACGGCCAAGAGCACCGGCTACATCGCCTACCGAGAAGAGGATGGGATGAACCACCTCGCCACACCTGATGACTGCTACTGAGCTTGTTGGCGTGTTGTCGTTGGGGGCTGACGGCGTGTGACCTTCGCGGTATGCCGTTTGTATGAGGTATCCGCAGGGTGGTGGGATGACGCCTGAACGGCAGGCGTTTCGTGAGCGGATCCGGATGGAGGCCGCCGAACGGTTCGGCGCCGGCGCCTCCAACGCGGAGGTCGCCAAGGACTTACGGATGAGTGTGCGCTCGTTCAGCGGTGGCGCCGGGGCTGGCAGGACGCGGGGACGGACGGTCTTCGGTCGGCGGGGCCGGTGTCGCTGCCCAAGCTGAGCGAGAAGTTGTTCACGGTACTGGAGCAGGAGCTGGGCAAGGGGCCGGTGGCGCACGGCTGGCCGGACCAGACCTGGACGCTGTCGCGGATCAAGACGCTGATCGGGCGTCGGTTCCATAAGAGCATGACGCTGTCGGCCATCGCGCAGATGCTGCACCGGCACGGCTTCAGCCACCAGGTCCCGGCCCGCCGAGCGGTGGAGCGCAACGAGGAAACCGTCACGGGCTGGGTGAAGGAGACCTGGCCCCAGGTGGAAACACCGTGGCGGCGCTCGGGGCCTGGCTCTGCTTCGAAGACGAGGCCGGTTTCTCGATGACGCCGCCCACCTCCCGCACCTGGGCCAGGCGCGGGCACACACCTGTCATCCGGGTGCGGGGACGCTCCCAGCGCCGCATCTCGATCGCCGCTCTGGCCTGCTACAAACAGGGCGAGCGCTCACGCCTGGTCTACCGGTCCAAACGGCACGTGGACCACAAGCGAGGCGGTCGGCGCAGTTTCGCCTGGACCGACTACCGCGACCTGCTCATCGCCGCCCACCAGCAGCTCGGCGCCCCGATCGTGCTCGGGTGGGACAACCTGAACGTTCACAAGGACCGCCGGCTGCGGGAGTTCATCAACGCCCACGACTGGATCAACTGCTTCTTCCTGCCGACCTATGCCCCCGACCTCAACCCCGTTGAAGGCGTCTGGTCACTGCTGCGACGCAGCAGCCAGGCCAACACCGCCTTCACCGACCCCGGCCACCTGATGCGCGCCCTCCGGCACGGCCTCCGCCAGATCCAGTACCGCAACAACCTCATCGACGGATGCCTCGCCGAAACCGGCCTCACCTTGACGACAAAACGCCAACAAGCTCAGTAACGAGGCGGGAGCCGGTCAGTTCCTGCGGATCCCCGTCGCAGGAACCATCTGCGGGATGTGAGAAGCGAGTGCCTGGCTGTCACCGTTGAAATGGAGCGTTCGCAGACCGAGCTGGGCGGCGACAGCGCAGTTCTCAAGCCTGTCGTCGACGAAGAGAGTATTTTCCGGGTGGGGCAACCCGGCAGCCACGACGGCGGCCTCGTATGCACGCGGGTCCGGCTTGTTCACGCCGAGCCGGGCGGAGTAGACGGTCCTCGTCATCAGGGTGCTGCACCAGGCAGAGAGGTCGAGTGCCTCCGCAAGCGGGTGCGGGACATTCGACAGAAGAGTCATCCGAAGGCCGCCTGCGTGTGCTGCTTGCAGGACCCGGTGTCCTGTCTCACTGAAGGTTGACCAATCTCACCGAAGATTGACCGCTGCGGTGTTGTCTCAACGAAGCGTGATCGAGACATCCCGCTGGCAGCCTGGTGGTGTGTACGACTTCACCGAGCAAGGGCTTCGCGACGCGATCGCGGCAGCGGAATCGCCGGCCTGGTCTGTGAGGGCTGCCGCGGGACGACGTCTGGCGGCAACACGGCAGATTGAGGGTGTCGCCGATGTCCTGCACCGTCTGTTGCTAGACGCTCAGGACACCGGCGTAACCTCAGATACTGCGTCAGCTCTCTTGGCTCGGAGAGATCTGGCTGGCCTGCGTGCCGTGCTCGCTGCCCGTACAGTCGCCTCTGACCAGGGAACCGCCGATCAGCTCGCTGCGGAGCTGGACTGTGACCCACGCTGGGCGACCGGACAGGACGGCGACGAGCTGATCGTGCAGCTTCGGACCTTGGCAGCGGACAGAGACCCCGATGTCCGCAACGAAGCCCTATTGCGGCTTACACGCCTGCGCTGATCGGAAGGCACTGATCAATCTTCGGTGAGATCGGTCAACCTTCAGTGAGACAGGACACCCGGACGACGTCCTCGTCGGTGTGGGTCCACATCTCGGCGTCGGTGCTGCGCAGTGCGTAGAGCAGGGTGCTGCCCGGCGGGGCGGTCAGTTGGCCGTACAGCATGCCGCTCCAGAAGGTGTGGGTGCTGATCTCGCCGGCGTCGTACAGCGCGCGGCGTGCCCAGAACTCGATCTCGAAGTTGGCGGTCTGATCGGCGGGCCATCCGGCGAGTGCGGCCAGCCGTAGCCACATCTGCTGGTGGGTTGCTTGCCGATGACGCCGTGGTAGCCGAGGATCAGGGCCTCGAGCCTTGGGACAGGTGTGGGGAAAGGTGCGGTCATCGGGGTTCCAATGCTCGATGGGCGGAAAGGGCGACAACTGCCGTCAGCAGGACGGGCAGGGCGAGGGCTACGGACAGGCTGCTGAGCGAGGCGAGCGCTCCGATCACGGCAGGCCCTGTGAGCGGGCCGAGATATCCGGTTGCAGCGACGGCGCCGACGGCTCGGGGGCCGCCGCGTCCTGCGGCGCTGATCAGGGACGGCACCGTAGTTGACAGTCAGAGGCCGAGCGCCATCCACCCGATCAGGGAGGCCGGGGCGGAGTCGATGAGCAGGCCGGCGCCGAGTCCGGTTGCTGCGAGGGCGGCACCGGCGCGGACGACGGCGGCGGCCCGAAGCGAGCCGCTGCGGCTGATCGTCTTCATGGGAGCGGCCACCTGCGCCGCACTCACCCACGGTGGTGGCGCCTGGCTCGCGGGTCTGCTGTAGGGGTGCTGAGGCGCGATCCAGATTTTTCGGAGTTCGGCGGTCTGACAATGTCGAGAACGTGCCACTGGCTCCGTCCCAGGGACAGCAGCGGCCACCACCGGCCGCACAAGGAAGAAGGAGAAACCTGCATGGCGATTCAGCGGATGGACAACGTCGGCATCGTCGTCGAGGACCTGGATGCCGCCATCGCGTTCTTCGTGGAACTCGGTATGGAGCTGGAGGGCAGGGCGGAGGTCGAGGGCCTGTTCGCCGACCAGTGCACCGGACTCGACGGCGTCCGCTGTGACATCGCGATGGTCCGGACCCCGGACGGTCACAGCCGGCTCGAGCTGGCGAAGTACCGCAGCCCCGCGGTGATCAGCGCCGGGCCGCGCAACCGGCCGCACAACATTCTCGGCACGCACCGCGTCATGTTCGCCGTCGACGACATCGAGGACACCGTTGCCCGCCTGCGCCCTCACGGCGCCGAACTCGTCGGCGAGATCGCCCGGTTCGAGGACAGCTATCTGCTCTGCTACCTCCGCGGCCCGGAGGGCATCATCGTCGGACTGGCCGAGCAACTGCGCTGAGAAGGAGAAACCGAACCATGCAGCCGAACGAGATCATCGAGGTTCTGAACCGCCCGATCAGCCAGGAGCTGCTGGCCCGTGACGTGACCCGGTCGCATATCGGCATGTCTACGACGAAGAACGCCCCCAAACTCCCGTGGCCACCCTCGCGCACAGGCTCCTGAAACGACGGCACCAGTAGGTGAGACACATCTGAGTGTCTGGCTGGCCGCGCATGAAGCTGGCTCCCTTCATCAGGCCTCCTGGAATCGATCTTCTAGGCTGGCGTGGTGACTGATGAGCAGGAGCGGGTGCAGCCGTCGGGCGTGTGGGCCACGGCGGTGGGGGTGGCCAGGGTGCGGGCGCTGGAGACCGAGCGGGAGAACGCGCTGTTCCGCGACCCACTGGCACAGGCCTTCGCCACCGCCGGCGGCCTGTGGCCCTCCTCGCCGCCGCTGCCCGATGACGAAGCCGCGCGACGCCGCCGGCTGACCGTGTCGTTCTCCATCGTCATCAGGACGAAGTTCCTCGACGACCTGTTGCAGCAGGCCTCCGCGTCCGGGGTCCGGCAGGTCGTGCTGCTCGGCGCCGGCATGGACAGCCGGGCCTTCCGGATGGACTGGCCCGAGGGCACCCGGCTGTTCGAGGTCGACACCGCCGCGCCACTGGACTTCAAGGCTTCGGTGCTGCGCCAGGAACGGGCCGACGCACGCTGCGAGCGGATCACCGTCGCGGTGGATCTGCGTGAGGACTGGCCAGGCGCGCTGGCCGCCGTAGGGCATGACCCGGCCGTGCCGACCGTGTGGATCGCCGAAGGACTGCTGATCTATCTGCCCGAGGACGCGGTGGAGCTGCTGCTGGCCCGGATCAGCGCGCAGTCGGCGGCAGGCAGTCGGATGGGGCTGACGTTGGGCTCGCGCGGCGTGATCGAGCGCTTCGGCGCGGACGCCGCGCCGGGATCGGCGGCGTCCATGTGGGTCTCGGAGATGCCCGACGACCCGGTGGGCTGGCTGGCCGGGCACGGCTGGGAGGCCGACAGTCACACCCTGCGCGAGCGCGCTGCCGCCTACGGCCGCCCGATCAGCACCCCGCCGCAGCGCGAGGAGCGGCCCGGCGGACTGATCTCGGCGGTCCGCCGGTAGAGCGCCTCCCGGTTCCCTAGATGATCGATTCCAATGGGACCTGATGAGTGGAGTGTGGAGCCAGGTTCATTCGCGGCCAGCCAGTTGTGCGCGCACTGACCGCCTACGACCACTAAAGTTCGCCCGAAAATCGCCAGGCTGGACGGTGGTGTGGTCGACAGTCCTTCGCCGTGAACGAAGTGCTGCCGCAGTTGAACGAGCTGCTGTTTTCCTCGGTCGAGGGCGTGTTGGTGGAATCGGTCGAGGTGATCGGCACGGTCGTCAGGGTCGAGGCCCGTACGACCGCAGGGCGGGCGGCCTGTGTGGGGTGCGCATACTGGGCGGGGCGAATACAAGGCTCCTACCTGCGATTTCCTCGTGATCTGCCGACGCCGGGCAAGTGCGTCGTGGTGCCGTTGCGGGTGCGGAGGTTCGTCTGCGAGGAGGAATCCTGCGAGCGCATGACCTTCGCCGAGCAAGTACCCGGTCTCACCCGCAGGTTCGGGCGACGGACCGAGCGGCTGCGGTCGACGCTGGTGTCGGTCGGTCTTGCGCTCGAGGGCCGGGCCGGCGCCCGGATGACGGACGCCTTCAAGGTTCCGGTCAGCCGGAACACCCTGTTGAGGCTGATCGCCTCGCTTCCGGACCCCGCCACCGCTGTACTCCGCGTGGCCGGCGTGGACGAGTACGCCCAGCGCAAGGGCCGTGTCTACTCGATCAGGGTGAGCTCGTCGGGGCCGGTCGGGCCCTCGGTCGAAGGGTTGAGCACGAAGGCGCCTGAGAAGCACTTGCGCAGGGCGAGGGTCAGCTCGCGGTTGTCCAGGGCGCTCTCCACGACGTGCCGGTACGCCAGGCCGAGTGGCTCGATGGCTCGACCAGGGCGGTGTACGTCGCCTCCGGGTCGCTCTCCTCGATGTCGTTGAACGTGGTGCCGGGCGAGATCCGCAGGCCGGTGCGCTGGAGCCGATCTCTGCGGTGACGGCCTTGGTGACCTCGACGGTGAACTTGATGCGGCCCTCGACGGAGCCGCCCCAGGCGTCGGTGCGGCTACCTCATCCACCAGTTCATCGCGACCGGCTCCAACCGGCGCCGTTCCTGTCGAGTCTGGCCGCCGAAGCCGGGACGTACAGCCCCGAGGTCGGTGAATTGCTCGCCCGCAATGTGGGAGACCTGCTCACGACGGTCGTCACCGAACGGCTCGGCCGGGATGCCGCCCCGACGGACGCCGGCCGGCAGACCCTGCTGCAGCGGATCCGGCACTTCATCAACGCACACCTTGCGGATCCGGCCCTGTCGGCGGAAGCAATCGCCGCCCACCACCACATCTCCGTACGCCACCTGCAACGCCTGTTCCAGGCCGAGGGGACGACGGTCAACGGATGGATCCGCGGCCGTCGTCTCAAGGAGTGCGGCCGCGAGCTCAGCCGCCCCCGCCGGAGCAGGCCGGCCGTGTCCGCGGTGGGGCTTCGTCAGCCCCGCCCACTTCAGCCGGGCGTTCCGCGCCGCCTACGGCATGTCGCCGCGCGAATGGCAGGCCACGGCCGATGCGACCGGCGGTGCGGCTCCAAGACTCTCCGCGCCTGGGTGAGCGGCCGCGTCCTCAAGTCAGGCGCTCCCGTGGGCCGCCCTCGCTTGCGACTCGGTACGCGATTGAGGTCAGGACGTGCCGGCCTGACGGGTCGGCTGGTAGGTGATCAGCAGGCAGCATGCCAGGCGAGCACCAGTTCGGTGCTCGGCTTGCGGCGGGTCGGCCGACGGGCGGAGCGGTTCGAGAGCAGTGAAAGTGGGCCGCCTACGACTGGCAGGCCAAGGCGGTCAAGTGCCACCGGGGTGAGATCCGGGCGGCGTACGGGTTCAGGGCGAACACCGAGGCGCCGTGCCGTCCGCAGAAGCGGTGCGCGCCGAGATGGCGCCGGTTGCGGGTGTCGACGGCGGTCAGGGACTCACGGGGCCAGACGGCCGGGTCGCGGCGTACTCGTAACCCTGCTCCAGGCGGCGGAACTTCTGCGCCGCCCGCTCGTGGAAGACGGTGCCGTCGGCAGGAGCTTCACCGTGCGCGCGGTCGCCCGGCCGGCGTACACCGCGTGCGTCGCCTGATAGATCGTCCTGGAGTGCCCCGCCAGGACCAGGGCCCCGGAAGCGGTCCGACGGGGAACGGGGTCGGCGAACGAGACGACTCCCCCCACGCCGACGGCGAGCAACCCCTCGAAGCAGCGGGCGAGGAACCAGCTCTACGCGTTGCCCGGGCACTCATCGAACAGGACGAACCGCGTGCACACCAGGGATTCCGTGTAAGGGACCTTCTGCGCACCGAGGGACACCGTCGTCGCAGTTCGCGGCGCATCTCTCGTGCGAGGCGATGGTGAGACTGATTGGTGCACCATTGATCTGAAACGCTTTGTGTTCGCGCTCGTTGACGGTGTGTGAGTGATCAGGTGGGGGATGCGTGGACCTGGTCACCGGACGCACAGGAGGCTGTGCGTTTGCTGGCGGTTTCCGCGTTGGTGGAGGGCCGGGGCCGGTCGGAGGTTGCCGCCCTGTTCAGAGTGTCGGTCAGGGCCGTGGACAAGTGGTGGGCGAGGTGACAGGCGGGTGGCCGAGACGCGCAGCTGTCCCGTCCGCGGGGCCGGCGTGCGGGTGATCATCAGGTCCTGTCCGAGGCTGAGCAGGCGCGCGAGGGAACACTCCTCGGCTGCGACTCGGGCCAGCTCCCGCACCGCGCCGTCACGGACGACCGCGTACAGCGTGACCCGCAGCAGCGTCCGCACCCGCTCCGATACCCGCAGCGGTTGTTCGACCGCGAACTGCTCGCCGACGGTCTGTGGACGTGACCCGATCCGTCGCTGGTCGTCGTCGCTGTCCTACCGCTCGACCACCGCGTTCAGCGCCTCGTCTCGTACCTGGTCAGGACCACGCCGCCGGGAAACGTCCGTGTCTCCACCAGGTTCAGGCTCGCCCAGCTGTCCAGCGCGGTGAAGAACGGTGTGCCGCTACCCACCAGGACCGGATGGGTGACGATCGCGTACTCGTCGATCAGCCCGGCCCGCATCGCCGCCCCTGCGAGCGCTGCGCCACCGACCCTCATCGGCCCACCGTCCTCGGCCTTGAGCCGAGTGATCTCCGCGACCGCGTCGCCGGAGACCAGGCGAGTGTTCCAGTCGACCTTGTCGACCGTCGAGGAGAACACCACCTTCGGCGTGTCCCGCCAGTTCCGCGCGAACTCGATCTCCGCTGGGGTGGCGTTGGGCTGCTGGTCGCCAGTCGGCCAGTAGGCGCTCATGGTCTCCCACAGCTTGCGCCCATACAGCAACAGGCTGATCGCCCGCTCCTGGTCGAGCCACCACTGGAACAGCTCGTCGCTCGGCGGTCCGCTCCAGCCGATGTCGTCGCCGGCCGCGGCGATGTAGCCGTCCAGGGTCAGGTTCATGCCGTAGATCAGTTTCCGCATGGCTCAGCCTTCCGTTCGTGGGTGTCCGGCGTATAGACCAGCGCGGCGCGGGAAACTCATCGGTGCGCGATCTGGGCTCGCCGGTAGCCCTCGTGCTCGGGGCTCGGCGTGGGGTACTCGGCCGACTCGGACAAGCCGCCTGATCTCGACCTCGCCCTCGCGAGGAAATGCCACGGATTTGAGACTGATCATGGGTGACAAGGCCGTGAGACAGCCAAGAACGCCCAGGTCACGCAAGATCGACATGTCACGAGCGGCGAGACCCCGCATCACTGGTCGGCGACGTCACCAACGCCCTCAACGGCCCGGCATACATCCAGCACCCGACTCGAACATCCGAGGAACTGCGAGGCTCCTGCCGGGTGCTCTTGGGAAGGATTAGTTCTTCAGGTGCGCGATGCCGTGCTCCACACGGATACGCCGGGAGGAGTGGGCTTTGCGCAGGCGTTCATGCATCTCTTCGTACCAGTCCGGCGGGTTCTTCTTGCACTTGCGGTGCGGTGGTGTCACTACACACCCTCCTGTCTGAGCGCCCAGTCCCTGGTAGCCGGCGTCGGCAAGGATCTCCACGACCGGCCCGTTGGCCAGGAGCTTGACCAGGCTGAACTGTCGGGCATGGGTGATGTCCGTGCAGCTGGCGGGCTCGGCCGGGCTGCAGAAGAGCAGCCGCCCGTCAGCGTCCGTGACGGCCATGAACTTGACGGCGTTCTGCTTGTTCTTGCCGGAGATGAACTTCTCCCGGTCCTTGCGCCCGTCGGCCGGGCGGCGGACCCGGATCCCGGTGCCGTCGATCCATCGCGGCGACGTCCGGAGTTGATCACCCGCCGACTCGCCACGCTCGCCCCCAGCGGCCTCCATCCGCTCGATGAGCCGACGGTGCGCCCGGTGGTCCGCCAGGCCGTCCGTGACGTCCGCACCGCCCCGCCGCCGGCGCCCGCCGATCCGCCGGCGGATCCTACGCTCGCCGGGCTGCGCGCCGTCGTCGACGACCTCGCTGCAGTACGCACGCGATCGGGGAGCTGATGCTCGAAGTCGCCCCGGCCTACCTCTCCGACACCGACGCGGCCGACGTCCTGGCGCCGCTGTGCGAGCAGATCGGCGAGACCCTCGAGAACGGCCTCGTCGCCCGCCGCTACGTCCGGCGACCGCCGCGCCCAGCACGGCACCGTCCTGTAGCCCACCGCTCCCGCTCCTGTGAGGCGCACAGCGTCGTCCTGCTCCCTCAAGAGCCTGTGAGAAAACGCGGTGCTGCGGTACTCAGGGGAGGAACGTCACTGCCGGGAAGGCTGGGGACGGGCCGTCGAGCAGGTGCCCCCGACGGTGGCGCAGGTGCTCGTCGAAGAACGCGAGCGGGTATGCCTGCTGGATCTTCACCGCCTGGTCGGGATCGAGGGTGCCGATCACGTCCTGGAGCTGCTGCCCGCTCCATCCGAGCAGCTTCGCCACCTGCGGGAACAGCGCCTCATTGTCGCCGTACGAGACGTGGACGGCGCCCTGGGCCTGAATGTTCAGCCGCCAGCCCCGCAGGTGCGACCAGAATGCGGCGGCCTCGGGATCCGTGGCCCGGGTAAACACGGCGGACATCATCATGAACGGCCGGTCCAAGTCGCCGGCCAGTGGCGGGTTCATCTGCATCGGGCCGTCGAGGCTCAGCCCGGCCCGGATGCGCTCGTCCGCGAGCGTGGCGCAGGCGGTGGCCGTCCCGCCCTTCGACCAGCCGAACGCGCCCACGCGCCGCGGGTCGAGGGAGCCGAGCAGCCCGGCCGGCAGCTCCCTGTGGTCGACGTCGGGATTGCACCCGGCGGCGAGCTGCTCGACGCAGTCGAGGACGAAGCGCAGGTCAGCAGCGAAGTCCCCGGGCAGCGTCGGCGCCTGCCCGTCGTGGAGCGGGACGGCTATCCGGCCGTCGGGGAACTCGGTGTACGTGTCGTATTGGTGAGCCACCGTCACAGCCGCGTATCCATGGCTGGCGAGCTCTTGGACCATGACGGTGTGGTCGCCCTGGTGGCTGTGCGCGCCATGCGAGAACACGACGACGGGCAGCCGTCGGCCCGATCGCCGCACCGGAGCGCCCACGTGGCCGGCAGTGAGCGGCCCCAGGCGGACCAGAGCGCTGAACCCGGCGTCGGCGAGGAACGCCTGAAGTGCGCCGGCTGGCATCCAGGGCGCCACCGGGTACCGCTGAACGTCCCGGGCGGGGTACCAGACGGTGGCCATCAGCTCGCGGAAGTGCCCGGGGCCCGCGATGTCGTCCGGACGCGACCGGTCGACGAGGTGCAGCTGGACCGTGCCCACCGGGTGCGGCCCGGTCGGCACGGGCAGCATGAGCCGCGTCACGGCGGGGGCGGCCGGGTCGGCCCACGCGGGGCCGGCAACGGCGGCGAGCGGCACAGCGGCCAGCGCGGCTCCCAGCATGCTCCGGCGCGTCATGCCCTTCCGGCTGATGAACGGCGTGGTGGTCATGGCCCCTCCCGTGGTGACGGATCGTCAACCGTGCCGCTGCGGCTGGTCCGTGGGCACAGGGGAACGCTGTCACGTGCCCCTCCCGCGCAGCATCGGCCCACGGGTTTACACCCTGGGGCTGATGCGGTCGGCGGTGTCATCCGGTTGTGAGGCCATCCCGATCACCTCGAGCTCGCGGTCCAGCAGGATCAACCGGTCCCGCTCCAGCCACGACTCGTACCCCACGTGGTCGCTCACCGTCGCTGAGGAGCAGAGCCCGCGAAGGTGGCCACCTTTGGCCAGCGGAAATCGCGTCAAGATCGTTTGGCAAACGGTCAAGATCTCGTGTCAGAGGCCACCTCCGTACGCCCTGTGTCCCGTGACACTGAACCTTGACCGATTGACACCGAACGTTGACCGGCGCGTGTTTCTGCCACTGAAGGTTGACCGACCGGGCCAACGGGCCGGACGCTCGAGTCCCGGGAGCTCACGTGCCCTCGTCTCGAACGAGCCCGGCTGACGGGACGCATCCCGCCAGTCGGACTCGGCGACGATGTGTCTCACGGGCTCGCGTCATTCCCGCGGTTCGCGGGGTCGGGGCTGCACAGCCAGCCGTTGATGGCGAATCGGCTGTCCGCGTGCTGCTTGCTCGGGCAGCTGACCGGCCGTACCTCATGCCAGGCAGTGGGGAGGAAGAACACGATGCTGTCGTGCTCGGGTTCCCAGTCCCGCCAGGTGCGTTCCTGCCATCTCCCGGCTGTCTCGGTGTGCAGTGGCAGAGCCGCGTCGAACACACGCAGCTCGCCCCCATCGAAAGGCCGGGGTGTGCGATGCAGGTAGTACACGAATGTGAGCAGACGACGGGGGGCGAACTCGGCGCTGGTGTCCTGGTGCGGCCGGTAAAAGTCGCCGTCGTTGTGCGCGTTGAGGCTGTAGCTGGGTTCGGTGTGCTGGCAGGAGACTCCGAGAGTGTGCTCGACCGCCTCCAGCACCTCGTCGATGGCTGCCATCAGCTCGGGTGCGGCGAAGTCGTGGCGCGAGCGGGACCGGCGAAAGTCGGGGACCACCTCTCGGTCGCGGATCATGGAGGGCTGCAACGTGTCGCCGGCGGAGTCGATGGCGCGCTCCAGTAGGGCGCCGGCCGTCTGCTCACCCAGGAACTGTGTGATGCGACAGACCGTCACCGGAAGCCGCCAGACCGCGTCCGTACACACCGGTGACCGGTGATCCATCGCCTGGGATGGTCCCGTCACAGTGTCGTGTCGTGCCAAGGTGTCCTGCCTTCTGGATCGCGATGAGTGTTCCGCAGGGGCCGACTCCTCCAGCCTTCTGAGGGAAGAGATGGCGACCGCGGGCCGCGCTCGGCGAGGGCGGGCGACTGTGGCCACTGGCCTTCCCCGGCCGAGTGCTGGAACATCACAACAGGCCATCTGGCGTCGTCACGCGGCCCCGGACGTGTTCACGCTCGCGGCTTGTCGCAGACGATCCATTTCAGCCGTGAGCTCTTCCACGCGGCGGTGCAGTGCCTGGATGCACACCAGGGCGACGCCGAGGCCGTCGACGACGGGGATGGTGGTGTCGTCCTGGTTGAAGCCGAAGGCGGCGTGCCAGTCCTGGGCCATCGGCCCCAAGTGACGTACGCCTTCTGGCTCCCAGAGGTAGCGCCAGGTACTGATGGGCAGCGCGGCCACGGTCTCCAGGACCGCGTAGCCGTTGACCGGGCCGACCGGCGCCACACCGCTGCTCTCCCGCGTCTCGGCTCGAAGCCGTGCCGGGTCACCGCGGTCAGCCGTCCGAGACCGCCGACGGAAGATTCGCACCGCTACCGGCTCCAGTCGACCGGGACCACGTCTTGCTTGAGCGCACGGTCGCTGCAGACGGCGCATGGGCTGCCCGGGACACCGGGGCCCTGGTCAGTGCCGATCGTGATCGCTCCGTGGGCCCCGGCCGGGGCGTGAACGCCGTCGCCGACCATTGCGGCTTCGTAGCCGCCCAGCAGTTCCTGGAGGGTTCCGGGGCCCAGGTTCTCCGGAGCAGCGATCGCAGCGATGCCGTCGTAGTCCGTGTAGGCCGTCCCCAGCGTCCTGCCGCCCGTGGTGGCGAACACGATCTTCGCGCCGCGAATGGGCTCCCCGGTCACCGCGTCGGACGCCATCGCGTTGATGTTCTCCAATTGCATCTGAGTGACATTCAGGCTGGCCTGGCTGGCCGTGAGCCTGGTCGGCTTCAGACTGAGGCATTCCGTCCCGCTGCACGACGGCGTCGCCGTGGGGGCGGCGGACGCGGGGGCACCACTTCCTACTCCCAGCGCCGCCATAGCCACGGCCATTGCCGAGACAGCCATACGCCCCGAAGACCTCACGTCCCACTCCCATGTGTCAGCGACGGACGCCGTCTCATCCGGACGGCACACAGACTGTAAGGGCGCCCGCCAGGCGATACTGCGTGAAGATCGGAGATGCCTTCTATCGGGTGAACTGTCGGCCGGGGGAGCTGACTTGGTCAGTGTCCGTTCTCATCGAGGTTCGCTGACCGAAGGTCTCTGAGCTGGGAGTTGTCATCTTGGGGTGACACGGTTCCGCCGCTGGAGTGTCACGTGCTCTGACGAATGATCAGCAGAGCACGAGTGTGTCATCGAGCATGGTGAGGGGCGGATCGCTGAGCTGTGGTTCGTCATCTTCGCCGATACTGGCCTCGGGCTCTTCTCACTGGACTTGGCAGTATCCGGAAGGGCGCGAGATCGGGGTCTGTGGTCTTGATGTGGCCGCGCAGGGAGAAGCAGCTGAGAAGCTGTGCTCATGATGGACAAGGCCGGTGGAGTTCAAGGTCAGTCGGTTTGCCCGGGGAAGTATGGACGCGTTGAGCGTGAGAGACGGTTCCTGCTGGCTGAACCTCCGAAGCCGTGGACGGTAACGGTCACCCGTGTGATCGCCGACAAAGACGCGTTTCAGCGTGCCTCCCTTGGGCGTCGACGTCTTCGACGGTCCCCTGCAGAGTCTGGTCCTGGCTGAGGCCGAGTTCACCACCGACGAGGGGGCCCAGTCCTTTATTCCCCCTTCAGAGTGCGTGGCAGAGGTGACGGAGACAGTAGGGGCTTCAGGCGGCTAGCCGACGGCTGCACGACCGCCAGGCTGTCCTGGCTCGTGACGGCAAGGACGTCCAGGACAAGCCCGACCACTGCCAGCCGGCGTCCGGGTCCTGGTACTCGGTCTACGGCGACACCACGGTCACCGACGTCGCCCAGGCCACGATCGACCACATGGTCCCTCTCGCCGAGGCCTGGCGCTCCGGCGCCGACACCTGGACCGCTGATCAGCGCAAGGCCTTCGGGAACGCCTGAAGGATCCCGCTGCTGCTGATCGCCTTCGGGTCGTCAAACAGTTCGAAGTCGGACAGTGGGCCGGCGGACTGAAAGCCGACGAACCATGCCTTCTGGTGCACGTACGCCAAGGACTACACGCACATCAAATCCGTCTTCAAGCTGACCACCACCGACGACGAGAAGTCGGCGCTGTCGACCATGCTCGACACCTGTACGAACTGACCAGCGGCCGGCACCGCCACGGCCCTGCGGAGGCAAGGTGAGGCCCGACCGGGTGTTCTGTGGGGCGGAGAGGGCAGGATTCGAACCTGCGTGGGCCCCGCGGGGGCCCGACCTTGAGGCGTGCTCGCTGGTCCCCGATCAACCACTCCGGGCACCTCTCCTCGTTCGCGCCCCCGGTGGTGCCGGCGCCGCTCACGTGAACCACAGTGGCAGGGCTTGCTGACGGGGACCTGATGAGCAGCTGACTCGTGTTGCCGACTGAGGGGGATCCGATCGTGCGTGCGGCTTGGCGCGCGGGGCGCGACTTCTGCTCCGACGCCTGGGCCTCACCCACGGCACCGGCTTCGGCCAATTCCACCTCGGCGGCGACGTCGCCGGCGGACGGCCCCGGCCGACGATGACCAGGCGGTGAGGCTGCGCTATGCCAACGAACATGGCTTGCGGCCCGCTCGACGTTGGTGTCGAGGGGGCCGGTGCGTTGGTAGCGGGGCAGGATTTGAACCTGCGACCTCACCACACCTGCGGCCCCGGCCTGCGACCCGGACGCCACCGCCCTTGAGCCGGCCGGGACGGGTTCATGCCGGGCCGCCCTTGCCCGGGCTCTGCGGGAGGCGATCGGATCGTGAGTTCAGCGCCGGGCGAGTTCCTGCTGCCAGACGGGGCTCTCGAAGTAGTGGTTGTCGAACTGCTCGGAGCTGTCGCGGATGTCCTGTACCGAGGCCTCGCCCTGGTACACCCGCTCCAGCAGCCGGTAGTAGTCGAACCGGTCCATCCCCGGAGTGAAGACGACGAGCATCTCGGCCTCGCTGTCCGGGGCCGGGGCGAAGGCATGCGGCACGGTCGGCGGGACGGTCAGAAAGTCGCCCTGGCCGAGCGTGAGGACCTGGTCGTCGAGCAGGATCCGCATGGATCCGCTGAGCACGTAGAACATCTCGGTTGCCCGGGTGTGGAAGTGTGCGGGAGCACCGGGCGAGCCCTTGTGCAGCGTCGCGCGGTTGGCGGTCAGCGCACTGCCGGTGGTGTTCGCGTCGGCCAGCAGCGTGATCAGGCTGGTTGCACCGTCCTGCAGTGTCTCGGCCTCGCCGGCGCGGACGAGGACGGGCTTCGGGGCACTGGTGAACGTCATGGTCACTCCTGGGGCTCAGTAGTTGCGCCGACCGGTGTTCCCGGCGACACCACTGAATCTAGGCTCCGGAGAGACCCATGTGAGGGTGCATTGAAGGCGTGAAATCATGGGTCAATCTAGCGGCCGGTGCGCGGGGCGCGCATCGAGGGCATGGCCGACGGAGTCCGCGTCCTCGGAGAACTTCCCCACGTGCGTAGAGCCCTTGTCCTCCAGGCCCCGGCCCATGTCATGAAACAGGGGCGCCCATCCGACTACACCCCGCCACAAGGAGTGGACCGTCAGCCGACTGGCAGCGGATGCGTTGGGGCGAGGGAGGGGCGGCATGTCACAGGGGCGGTAAGTCACGGTCATCGTGCTGGCGGCGGCCGGGGTTCTCTCCATGCCGTTGATCTGGCTGCTGGACAGCCCCGATGCGGGGCAGCTGGTCGGGGCCTCCATCCAGGCCGCCGTCGGCGTCGCGGCCCTGATCGGGGCGCTGTTCCAGCACCCGGCAAGCCGCACGGACGACACGGCCGCGCGGACCGGAGTGGCGCGCGCGAGCGGCGGAGGCACGGCTGTCACCGGCGTTGAGTGCCCGCAGGGCCGGGGCAGCGGATCGGCGCAGACGGAGAGGACCGGCAACGCTACCGCCGGTGGCGACGGCAGCAGCGCTGTCAGCAGCATCGACTACACCTGACCAGTTCGGTTCGGCTAAAGCACGGCCCAAGGCAAGGGGGAGGGTTGTCGCGTGGGCGGAGGAGACAAGCGTCCCCCAAGCCCCGCGGCGCCCCCGATGCGTAGGTGACGGTGACCGACACCGGGAACGCTACAGCCACGTTCCAAGCCACGGCGGTGACCGGCTACCGCGGACCAGCGCCGGGTAACGGCGGCGCCCCCGCTGGTCCGGTACGGGTGTCCGGGAGCTCGGCACCTGCTCATGGTTGGACGCCATGGCACCGTACGCAGCCTGGAGAGGGTTGTGGTCCGCTCGCCACCAGGCCTACTGCTATCAGCCTCTGGGCAGCGCGTACGACGCGATCGCCAACTGCCGTCGGCCGCTGAACGCGATGCGGCAGATGGCGCAGCCGCCCATGTCCCCTTGCTGCTGACGGCGCTCTCGACACGGCTCCGGCATCGGGGACTCATGCAGGGGCATGTACCCGACGCTCCGCCAGCACGGCGTTTCCCTTAGCGTTCTGCCATGACAACTGAGAACTGCCGCCGTGATCTCACTGCCATCTGCAAGGCCGCGGACAGCGGCTATCTCCTGCAAGTGATCCGGGATGGCAGCTTCGAGCCCCTCGCCCAGAAGGACCTCTCACACTGGCCCGACTGGCCGACATTCCCGGTCGACGCCGCACATGCGGCGGGGTGCGAACTCGTCATGCTCGGCTACATGATCTGGCCCGACACTGTCACCCCCGACTCGCTGATCGGCTGGCGTGCTGTACCGGATCAGCAGGCATGGTCGGCGAAGGTCGGCACCTTCGCCCAACTGCAGGCCGCCGGAATCTGACGGCCAGCGTCTTCGAGGCCTTGGGCAGCGGACGGGACATCGCACCCAACTGAGCCCGCATCTGGCCAGGCGGGCCACTAGGGCGCTCAGTCACAACGGCCGCGCCCAGGCCCCGCTCTCACGGGGCAATGTTGGTGACTAGAACTTGGTTCCGAACCATGACCACCGCCCTTGCCCCGAAAGACGACAGCACCGGGCAGCCTGCGGCCGCCGACGCCCCTGCCTGACAGGGTGTTCGGCGCCGGGCGGGCGACATAACCCGCGGCCGCAAGGGTTGACGTTGCATGTCACAGGACCTTGGGTGGTGCTCACGCGTTCAGTAAGGAGCGGAGTGTACCGTCTTGAGACGTCTGGCCTGCTACCGCAGTGCTCCCGGTGCGGCGGAGACCTGATCGTGAGCGTCGTCGCGCCAAAGAACGACACCGACGGTCGGCCGATCCAACTCCAGCTGTGCAGTGCGTGCGACGCTGAGAAGCCCGCAGCCGGCGCACTTCTGTTCTGGTTCGCCTCGGGCGGCGGGCACGACACGGAACGGAGCGAGGAGGGCGCCCGACTGCTGATGGAATGGACGGGAGAGGCGATGGCCGAGTACGGCTGGTACTGGCCTGGGACCGACGTGGACGCGGCCACCTCCGCCCCCGGCCTGGAGCATGATGAGGCAGCCGCCCGCGACCTCATGAATCCAGGCACGGCCGGCGAATTCCCTGAGATCGACCAGCGCCAGCAGGAACGCGACGCTCTGCGCACCGAGTTGGCGAACGCCGGCTCTGAGCAGCGCACGCAGCTTCAGGCGGTGTGGCTGCTGCTGGGGGATCATCGCTGACGCGGTTGTCTTTCTCATGAGGCCCCCCGGGCCGCCGGCGGCCCGGGGGGCAGAAGGAGGGGTACTGCCTGTGCGTGGGTCAGACGGGGTGGGGGTGGCCGAACAGCAGGTCGTAGCCCGCTGGGAGCTGGAGCAGGATGTGGCGGGTGAGTTCGTCGCCCGCCGCATCCGCTGCGACGCTGAGCACGGCGCTCACGTCCCAGGCCGCGGTCTGTTCGGTGGCTCCCTCGATCCATGCCGCAGTAGCCCTGACGAACCGCTCGGGGGATAGCGGCTCGCGCGCCTGGAGCGGATTGAGCAGCACGAGCGCCAGACTCTCCGGCAGCCGAGCGGCCAGTTCCGCCCGCACCTCGCCCACCAGGTGCGCGCCCAGCAGCGCCAGCACGGTGCGGGCCGCCCGCTCGGCTTCCCTGGTGGTCTCGTAGTCGCCGCGTTCCTTGACCTGGTGAAGGAACGCCTCCCATCGCATCACCATCGCTGCTCCCGTACGTGTGCGGCGGACGCAGAAAGGGGGTGGCTTCGGTGCGCGCCGCCCCCGTCCCGCGGTGCGGCTGGGAGGGGCCTCAGCCGCTGATCTCCTTGCGTTCCGTCCTGCCCCCGATGGCGATCTTGCGGGGCTTGGCGCGCTCGGCGATCGGGATGCGCAGGGTCAGCACCCCGGCGTCGTAGTCGGCCTTGATGTGCTCGGTGTCCAGGGTGTCGGCCAGCACGAGCTGGCGGGAGAAGGCGCCCAGGGGCCGCTCGGAGAGCTCCATCTGCGCGTCGTCCGCCTTGGTGACGGGGCGGCGCTCGGCCTTGACGGTCAGCATGTTCCGTTCGACGTCGATGTCGATCGCGTCCGCCGAGACACCGGGCAGGTCGAAGGCGATCACATACTCCTCGCCCTCACGGTAGGCGTCCATTGGCATCGCCGACGGCCGCGACCACGTTCCGGTCGTGTTCAGGAGCTGCTGGGTGAGCCGGTCCAGCTCACGGAAAGGGTCGGTACGCATCAACATCGTGAAACACCTCCAGGGTTCAAGGTCAGGCAGTGCTGCCAATGCGTTCACCTGACATCGTTGTAACATGTCATCCAAGCGATGACAAGTTTGACGTCATCAAGATGACGACATGGCCATTGGAGGCCCGATGACCAGGGACGATCAGCCCGACCCCCGCGTATGCGGTCCCGCGCCGGCGTCATTCCTCGCCGCCGCCGCGGCCCTGGACACGATCGACGATGCCCTGCGCGCTGCCCAGACCACTCGGGACGGCGAGCCCTCCAAGCCCGGCCAGGCCAGCTCGGAGCAGGCGCTCGCCGCGCTCCTACTGCTGCGCGAAGTGCGCGATCAACTGGCCGACTGGGAGCCGGGCCTGATCGAAGCCGCACGGGAGGCGGGCGCCAGCTGGGCCGACCTCGCCCACCCCCTCGGTGTCGCCAGCCGTCAGGCCGCCGAACGCCGCTACCTGCGCGTACGCCCCGGAAAGCCGGGAGCCACGGGCGAACAGCGGGTCCAGGCCACCCGGGACCGCCGCGCCGCCGACCGCACCGTCTCCGCCTGGGCCCGCACCAACGCCGCCACCCTGCGCCAGCTCGCCGGCCAGATCACCGCACTCCCCGACCTCCCCGCCGCCGCCCACGCCCCACTCGCTGATCTCACCGCCGCCCTCGCCGACAACGACCCCGCCGCCCTCGTCCCTCGCCTGAAGGACACGCACCCCTATCTGGCATCCGGCCACCCCGACCTTGCCGCACGCGTCGACGACCTCACCCGTCGCATCGACCAACTCCGTCAGAACAGCGGAAACCAGCGCCGAAACCAACCCTGACTCTTGATCAGCGCGGACTACTTGCAGGCGGGCGGCGTCCAGCAGCGTGTTGAGCCGGGAGGCGACGAGCGTTGCGCAGCAGAGCGAGGGATCTCCCCGCCGGCCGACCGACTACGATCGCCGCCTGAGACCATCGAGCGCATGGGCAAGCACCGCCGACCCGGCCCACCGAACCAGCCGTCCCGCGCCGTCCCGCGCGTCGACGCCACCAATCCGCTTGCCGCGTACAGCAAGCGGCGCCGCCGGCCGCTGGACGTCTACCGTCGTCACCGGCCCCTGCACGGCGACGCTGGCCACCTCCGCCCCGACGAACCACGCGCGCTGGAAGAGTGGGACGGCTTCACCTTCATCCCAGCCGGAACGGCACCTGATCTCGCCGCAGCCCAGCGATGGGTTATCGAGTCGGCGCCCGCGAGTCCGGATGAGGCTCCGTCTCTCGGTCATGGGCAAGAACTCCCTGCCCCGTCTGCGACATCGCGTGACCCAAGCCCTGCGCTGACCGACCGGAACGGGGAGCATAGGAATGACAGTTGCGGGCAGCGTGGTGGCCAGCGGACGAAGACGTGCAGTCGGTGCGCCGGTGGGCGCGGCTCTCGTGCACCGAGCCGGGCTCCCATCTGCCCGCGCTGGACAAGATTGCGAGGGATCTCCAGCTGTCCGTGCCCGTGGTCCGGTCCGCTCTGGAACGGCTCGCCACCGAAGGACTGGTGCCCCTCCACGACGGCTACCGCCTTTACAGCGTTGGCACGATGACCCCGACCGAGCGCGCCTACCGGCTCATCCGGCCCGTGATCCACCGCAGCTACCTGCCGGCGAGCGGTTCGCGGGTGATGGTGAAGGACTGGGTGCTTTGGGCGGCGTCCGTGATCTCTTTGGATTTTGTGCGCAGGTCGCGTTGGGCGGTCTCGGGTTGGGTGGTCATGGTTCCACAGCGGCCGTTGTGTGCTGTCAGGTGCCACTGTGTAGCGCCCTACGGTTTTTGTGAGGTCGGCGGTTTTCGCGCCAGCCGCTCTGTGGGAGCGGTTGGATACCGGTGTGGCACGGAAGGCGATGGGATTCGGCGAAGACGAACTGCGGGCCCTCGCAGGGACTCGGTCCTTCGAGCGGGGGTCGGGGTATGTGGACGCGGTGAGGGGTCTGGAGGTGGGCGACGGCTCAGTCACTGCCGTGGTGCACGGCACGGACATCTACGAGGTGGAGCTCGCCCTCGGCGCAGGCGCCGGAGTTTCCGGGCGGTGCGACTGCCCGTACGGGCAGGAGGGCAACTTCTGCAAGCACTGCGTGGCGGTGGGGCTGACCGTGCTGCGGCAGGCGGAGGCGATCCCGCGGCAGCGGGCCGACGCCCGGACGCGGGCCTCCGGCCTAGAGGCGTGGCTCACGGCGCTGTCCAGGGACGAGCTCCTGGCGCTGGTGCGGGAACAGGTCGCCGACGACCGGGAGTTGCGCCGACGGCTGGAGCTGCGGGCCGCGGCCGCGCGCTCCGATTTTGGCACCGTCCGGGAGCGCGTCCTGGCGCTGATCGATCCGCGGCCCTTCGCCCGGTACGGCTACGTCACGTACGCGGACGCCGCCGGGTACGCGAGGCAGGTGGCGGAGACGGCGGACGCGCTGTGTGCCCTGACCACCAGCGGACAGGCGGCGCGCGCGGTCGGCCTGGCCGAGGACGCGATCCGGGCGCTCGGCGAGGCGTACGAGGAGATCGATGACTCGGACGGCGTAGTCGGGCAGGCCATTGCCGCGGTGGCCGGGGCCCACCTGGAAGCGTGCGGAGTCGCTCGCCCCGATCCGGAGCGCCTGGCCGAATGGCTGGTCGGTCACGTGCTCGGTGAGTGGAATGATGCGACGGACCTCGATCCGCTCGACTACGCCGACGTGTTGGGGCAGGCCGGGCTGGCCCGCCTGCGGCAGCTGGCGGCCGAGGCTCGGCGGCGCAGCCCACGGGGCTGGGCGGAGAAGTACCTGATGGAGCGCCTGGCCAAGGCGGAGGGCGACGTGGACGCGCTGGTCGCCCTGTACATGAAAGATCTGGTGCCCTCTGGTGCCACGCATCTGCGCATTGCCGAGGAGCTGGGTGCGGCCGGCCGCCCCGAGGACGCGCTCTCGTGGGCGGAACGCGGACTCCGGGACACCGTCGACGAGGCACACGTCGACGGTCGCCTGGTCGACTACGTGTGCGCCCGCTACACGCGGACAGGCCGGAAGGCCGAGACCGTCGCAGTCCGTCGAGACCGCCTCCTGGCCGAGCGATCCCTCGCCGCCTACCAGCAACTGCGTGCTGCTGCCCGGGCCGCGGACTGTTGGGAGACCGAGCGGGCGGCGGCGCTGGCCGCTCTGCGCGAGGGCACTCGCCAGGAGCGCGGCGGCTGGCACCGCGGGCCCGTACTGATCGACGCGCTCCTCGACGACGGTGACCTGGACACCGCTTGGCGGGAGGCGGCCGACCGTGCCGACGACCGGCAGTGGCAGCAGCTCGCCGACCTCTCGCGCGAGACGCGCCCGGCAGACGCGCTTGCGGTGTACCTGCGGCTCGTCGAGCTGCTGAAGGGACCCACCGGGGACCGCGTCTACGAGCAGATGGCGAGGCTGTTGCTCGACGTCCGCTCTTGCCACCGGTCGCTGGGTACAGAGGATGAGTTCACCGCGTATGTCGCCGATCTGCGGGCCGAGCTGAAACGCAGGCGCAAACTGATCACCATCCTTGACCGGCATGGGCTATGAACCCTGTCTCCGGAGGAAGAGCGCCCGTTTCCGCTTCCTGGTGCTTGCGCATGCGGAACGCAATCATCTGGCATAGCAGGTCGCCCGGCACGGGCTGATGGAAGAAGGTCGCCTGGGAGCCGAACGTGACCAGGGACTCGGTCCACAACGGCACGTTGGCGGTGGCCATGTCGACGGCGATGACACCCCCCAGGCTGTGGGTCGCGATGCGCACCGGGCGGGCGGCACCGCGCCCGAGGCCGGGATGCACATCGTCGATGACATGGCGTACGCGGGCGTGGAGAGCGTCTCGGTGGCGTTGATAGACGAGCACATCGCCGAGGAAGCGTGTGGTGCCGGGCCTGAATCGGCTCCGTACGGCCTGGCTCGGGACCGCCCTTCGCGGACAGCGGACCACACTCAGCCGCCTGCGACAGGGCCGCAGCCTCGACGAAGCCGAAGCCACCGGTGTCCGAGACCCCTCCACCTCGCGGCGGTCTTCGGACTGCGGCCCCACCACCGCACAGCGATACACCGACGCCGTCCACGGACGCCTCGACAGCACGAACCCTGCCGGCACTGCCGCAATTCGGACGCCCTCGTGAGGGCACACGCGCCTCAGCAAAGTGGCCATAGCACGCGCGCAGTTGATGGCACGTCAGCCTGCAGAGAACGGAGAGAACGTGAACCCCTATGCTCCTGCCTCCGGCATCGAGCAACGGCCGGGGTGGTCCTGGCTCGACGAGTACCTGTGGTGTTCGTGCGACATCATCGCCGACCTGGCCGAAGGACGGCTGGAGCAGCGGCCGCTGGTCGCAACCGTCGCCCGGCTCGAGGCCGGAGAACGAGTACTCGCGGTCGGCCCCGCACAACGTGTGACCTGGCGGGCCCTCGGCGACGGCAGATACATGCACCAAAACGCCGTTGCCTTCGGCAGCCCCGCATTCGTACTCGGCAGCATGGCAAGCATGGCCACCTCGGCCCTCGGCAACTCCGCCCGCCGCCGTGCCGCTGCGAATGACGCGCAACCACGCTGCGGTGCGCGCACCCCCGGTCTGCACGTCCTGGACGTCCTGGACGTCCACGGCACCATGCTCCGCTGGAGCATGCATCTCGGCACGTCGTCGACCCGGCGGCCCAGCTCGGCCCTGCGGGCGCTGCTCGAGCTGGTCGACCTCCACGTCATCGCCCTGTGACGCCCGGCCGCGGCCCGGGCGTCACCCGTCGGTGGTGTCCGGCCCCCTGCGTTCGCCTCGTTCCGGCCGCGGCATCTGCCGCAGCATCCGCTGACGTTCACGCTGCCGTCGTCCATAGGCGGCGTCGGACACCTTCTCGTCCCCTTCGAGGCTGGTGCCGAAGGCCCCGCCGATCATCGCGATGGCGGTGATGAACCAGGCCAGGAAGAGGTAGTCGCCGACGCCGACCTGCCGTCCGATGAACTTGCGCAGGACGGACGCGTCCAGCAGCAGGAAGGAGACGGCGACCAGAGTCGCGAACAGCGCCGCGGCCAGCACCACCACCGCGAGCGCGATGGTGACCAGGGTGACCAGGTTGTAGGGGTACAGGGGATGGTGCCGTGCGGGGAGGTGGGTGCCGCGCTCCCAGAGCTGGTGGTCGACGATGATCCACAGGGTGAGCGCGACGGCGGACCCAGCGGTGATGACGGCATGCTGCACGGCGCCGAGTGCGGTGGCGAGGTTCCAGGTGGCGCTGTTGATGAACAGCACCGTAGCCGTGGCGAACACGCCCGCCAGGGCCCGGGAGAGGGAGCCGAACAGCCGCCAGGGGCGGTTGGCGTACACCATGCCGGCGACGAGTCGGGTGTGGCCGCGCAGGCCGGGCACGACGTAGCGCTGGGGCTGCTCGGGGCCGGGACGGGTGTCCGGTACCGGTTCGCGCGGCGGGCGGCCGATCACCTCCGGGTGCCTGGGCGTCTCCTCGTGCGCGACCAGCTCTCGAACGACATCCACGACGGCCTGCCGCACCCGGCGCCGAAGGCGGCGGACCCCAAGGGCGGGAAGGGAGATGAGCGCGGCCCGGAGCGCGGTGTCGACCTCGACGCTGATCGGGTAGAGCCGGGCCCGCCGCGGAAAGTCGGTGAGAAAGATCGCCACGTCCCATTCGGCACCGTCCAGGTGGCTTCTGACGGCCTCGGCGATGTCGGAGACGTCGGCCTGCTCGCTCACGCTGAGCGGGGCGGTCATCGTGTCGACCTGCCATCTGACCCGAGCACCGACTGCCCGGCGGAGATGGTCGGGCAACCGGGGGGCGAGAGCCCGGGCGATCTCCGACGGCAGGCCGGGGTCGGCCACCAGCGCGACGCGCACGGATCTGCCGGAGGATGTCTCGGGCACGTCAGCTGTCATGATCACACCTTCGTGTGCGCCTCACGCCATGGCGGCCGCGAGGTACCAGCGGTCCGCGGGTGTCACTCACCGTGCCGTCCGTCCCCGGCGCACACGCAGCGTGCGGGCCGCTGCCGCCGTGGCGCGGTCGGCGGGCCGAAGGATCCGGGGTCACCCGGCGGATTCGAGGGCCTGGGAGAAGTCAGTTCCGAGCTGCGACATCAGGTCGTTGAACTCCTTCTCGCTGATCGCCTCCCGGAGCACGGCCAGTACGGTCCGCACACCCCGGTCGGCTTCCTCCTCCTTGAGCATGGTGCGTTCGGCCACGCGCCGCACGCTGTCGTGGTGGCCGAAGCGCTCGATGCGGTCCGTGGTTCCCCGGCGCACCGCCTCCGCGAGGCCCTCGGGGAGCTCGGTGATCAGGTCCCTGGCTTCCCCCGGGCTCAGTCGGCGGGCCAGCGTCTCGAGTGTGGCCCAGGTCAGGTCCGCCGCCTCCTGCCGGCTCAGTCCGGTGCGCTCGGCGACGGTACGGAGGAATTCCTTCTCATCCATGCGGCGTACCCCTTCGCTGCTGTGTTGCGACGAACGGCGCGCCCCCCTGCAAGCCTGCCACGCCGACCCGGCCCGCGCCCGCGCACGGACGGCGGTGACCACGAGCATCCACAGCTTGACGCCTGCGTTCACCGTGGTGTGCAGGGTCCAGCGGCAGTGCCATGTACGAGGACAGCAGCGAGTCGCGGCCGAACAGGGCCATGAACCAGGGGGCACCGGCGGCGACCGCCGTGTGTTCGGGGTGCCGCGGGTCGAAGATGCGCAGGGGCGCCCAGGTCCTCCAGGCTCCGCCGCAGCGTCCTGTGCACTTCCGGGTCCTCGATGTCGGTGATGCGCGGGGCGCTCTCGCGCCAGGCACACAGGCGGCGCGCCGGCCCGGACTCGCCGGGCTCCGCCCCCGGGTGGAAGAGGCCGCCGGCCTCCTCGCCCTCGACGCTGGGGCGGACCAGGGCGGTGGTGTGCCATTCGCCGCGCGCCGGAAGCTCGGCCAGGAAATCCAGCCCGTCCGGCCGCGCGGTGGCATCGCTGCTCTCCACCCGCACGCCGCGCAGGGATTCACCCAAGTGCAACACGAGTTCCAGAGCCTCGCCGGTGGGCGTGGCCGCGATCTCGCCCACCACGCGTACGCGGCTCTCCTTGACCGCGAACACCTCGGCGAAACGACGTGGCCCTGCTGGCCCTGTCCGTCCCCACCCCCGATGCTGCTCCCGTCGGCATCACCACCACCGCCCACAGCGCCGCCGCCCCGACCGCCGACGTCTCCGTCGGGCAGGAGAACCCACGCCCATGACCGACGCATTCCACATCGACGTCCCGCACACCGACGCTGCCCTGGCCGTGATCGCCCTGTCCGGCGAGTTCGACATCGCCGCCGCACCCGCCGTACGGGCCCGCGCCCTGGAACTCATCGCGAACGGCCACCCTGACCTGGTCGCCGACCTCTCAGGCGTCACCTTCTGCGACTCCTCAGGACTGGGCGCCCTCGTCGGCATCTGGCGCTGCGCCAAGGACGCCGACGGCTCCCTGACCCTGGCGGCCATCCCCGACCGGCTGAGCCGCCTGCTCAGCGTCACCGGGATGGACGCCTTCCTGCCCGCCTACTCCAGCGCCGACGCCGCGCTCGCCGCACGCCAAGGCAACCGCACCACCGCCTGAAACCCCTCGCTCGCCAGTCAGTAGCTGGCTAGTGCCGTGACCACGAACGTGCACGGTGTCGGCGGCCATGCCGTCGGCCTGCCGGTGGGGCGGTGGGAGTTCAGCCGACCTCGTTGCGGACGGCGGTGTCGAGGTCGGTGGCGGTCAGGCCGAAGGTCTCGGTGGTCTCCGTCGCGTCCATGTGGAACGGCGCATACCACTGGTAGTCCATCTCGGCCATCTCGCGGGCGATCGGCACGATCAGCCCGGCCGTACGCGTCACGGAGCGCGGTATCTGGATTAGTTTGATCGGTGGCCGGCCTGCCGCGACGGCGTAGCGCCGCGCCAGCTCGCGAATGGTGACGGCCGGCGCGGACGGCACGTGCCAGGGTCGGCCCCACGCGCGTTCTTCCGAGGCCAGCGTGATGAGGGCCTGTGCCATGTCGCCGTTGAAGGTGAAGGTGTGCGGCATGTCCAGGTGGCCGGTGATCCAGGCCGCTTTTCCCTTCTGCAGGGCCGACTTGATGAGCAGGGAGTAGATGCCGTTGGCGTCCTTGCCGATGTAGTCGGAGCCGCGGACCTCGACGGTGCGGATCCCCCCGGCGAGGGCCTGTTCCCACATGCGTCTGCGCAGGCGGCCCTTGTGCCCGGTGGCGGCCATGGGGGTGTGTTCGTTCATCCGGCCGCCGGGCTGCGGACCGTAGGCGTAAAGGCTGCCGGTCAGCGCGAGGACGGCGTCGTTCGCCTTGGCGGCGGTGATGGCCGCCGTCTGCAGGGGCGGCAACAGGCGCTCCCACACCGTGTATGAGGGTGGATTGGCGCAGTGGTAGATCACTCCCGCGCCGCGGGACAGCTCGGTCAGGCGGGAGGGGTCGGATGCGTCCGCGGCGACCCGGTCGACCAGCGGGTGCTCGGGGCCGGAGCCGCTGCGGGTGACGATCCGGACGCTCTCGCCGCCCTCGGCGAGCAGACGAGCGACGTTGGTACCGATGGAACCGGCACCGATGATGACGTGCTTGGCCATGACGGTTTCTCCTTCTCCGGGGGATCGGTCAGTCGTCCACGCCGGAGCCGGTGTAGGTGGGCACGTCCGCGAGCATGCCGGCGATCTGCGGGTTGAGCTCGTTGCGGCGCCGGTGCAGTTCCTGGATCTTGGCGTTCAGGTCAGGGTCGTCGTCGTCACTGACGTCGAAGATCTCCAGCCGTTCGACCAGGTGCAGCCCGAGGTGGTCGGTCTGGTAGGTGGTCGGGTGCGTCAGGTAGGCGAAGAGCCCGTCGAGATGTTCGACGACGAACACCGCGCCGTACGTGTAGTCGCCGCCGTGGTTGCGGCCGACCACGAAGGACTTGATGGCGGGGTTCGACCGGCCCTGATTGCGCCAGCTCTCCAGCACCCCTTCGATCTGCTCAGGCGTCGCAGTGGCCTTCATCGTGACTCTGTTGATGTGGTAAATCATGACTTACTACTCGTTCCTAACGTCGTTAGATTTCCTAACGGCGTTAACTATGACGCGCGTCGCCGACGCGGTCAAGGCGGTGACTAGTGTTCGAGAACACCATCGAAGCGAAGTGACGGACCATGCCGACCAGCACGAGACGGGCCCGCGAACGGGCGAACACCCGGGAGCGGATCATCGAGGCCGCGCTGCACGTCCTCGAGACCGAGGGCATCGCGGCCCTGACGATCCGGCGCATCGCCACCGACGTCGAATATTCCGCGCCCGTCGTCTACCAGCACTTCGCCAACAAGGACGCGCTCGTACTGGAGCTGGTCGCGCACGGTCACCGCCTGATGCTGAGCGAGTTCAGCCAAGCCGCGCAGGAGCCCGATACGGACCGGCGTATGACGCGCATTGCGTCGCAGTACGTCCGGTTCGCCGGCGAGCACCCCCACCTCTTCCAGGTCATGAACGACCCGATGGTCGACGCGGACGAACGTCGGCGCGTCGCGGAACCGGTCATCGACGTCCTCAAGGAGCTGCTCACCTCCTGGTCGGCTGCGCACGACGTGGTCCTGGCCGATTTCGACCAGGCTTGTGAGATCCTCTGGGGCACGCTGTACGGCATCGCGTCGCTCAGTTACCTCGGCAGCGTCGGCAACGATCGCGCCCGCTACCTCGCCGAACAGGCGCTTCACACGATCCTCCTCGGCTGGCGAACCGAGACGCCGGCGAACGGTCGACCGGCGAGCAGCTAGGTGCTCTGACCGCTGTGGTTCGCCGGGTTTAGAGGGAGGACCGGAGTGTTAGTCGAGATCGTCTTCGTGGGGCTGCCGATCGATCGTGACGACGTCGAGGAGGCTCTGGAGACGGCGTTCGAGCTCGGCGCTGAGGTCACCGGCGCGGGCAGCGGCATGGGTCGCTGCCATCTTGACCTTGAAATCGCGGAGAGCCGGACACGACCGCGGCCCTGGAGCGGCTCCGGGCGGTGCTGTCCGAACTGGAGTCGGGGACTGCGCGACGTTGAACGTCAGCGAATGATCAAGCCGCCGTCCTCGCTCGTCCGCCCCATCGGATGCCCTTCTCACTGCGGCTGCGGGCGCACTCTCGACGCTGGGCGGCAGACGTCGGGGTGGCGGGCGTTGGCGTTGCGCCAGCGGAGACAGGCGTGGAGGGCCCGGGTCTGATCACGGTGTTTCCTCCCCTTGGCGCTGACATATGCGCTAGGCACGAGCGAATGCGGGCCGCGCGGCTCCCTAATTCCAGGACTCTTCCGTCCGACATCTCACAAGCCGTTCGCGGCACCAGCGCGCCTCACGGGCCTCGGTCTTGCCCAGAACTCGGTGGTTCAGGGCTGGCAAGAGGTCGCCGTGAAACGGGCTCGCACCTCCAACTCCAAAGAGCGGAGGTTCACTCCTGTGGTGGCGACCGTGACGACGTCAGGCGTCACCGCTCTACCTAGGAGGCCTCGCGGGCCGGGGCTTGTATAGCTTGTCCGCCCGACGCCCACACGGCTGCCAACACCCGAGTCATGGGACTGCCGCCCCTCTCAGTGGAGGCCTCATCGGCCGGGGTCCAGGAAGGCGTCACAGTCCCGTACTCGAACAGTCCGGCAACGCTCCTAGTCACGCGCCGGTGCTGCTATCAACGAATTAGGGTCCAAGGCAGGCCAGGCCCTTCTCATTGAACGCGTGGATCACATCCCTGACGGTGTCCTCGTCGGCCTACACCAGCTGGGCGATCACCGGCACCCGGTTCCCGCCGGCCGAGGCCAGCAGCATCATCGCCCGCCGGAACCGCACCGAACTGGCGCTGCCCCGGCGCACGATCTGCTGCAGCTTCTGACCCTCCTGATCGGTCAACCTGCGCACGCAGACAGGCTCGGCCACCACACCCCCAGCGGTCGGGACGGACGTCAGTGCACATCCAACCGCCACGACCACCAACCCGGCGAACCTACGCGGTCAAGAGGTGCCCGATACGCAGAACGCCGGCCCCTCGACCAGTGTGACGGCGGCCGCCGTGAGTACGGCCGGTTCCGTCTACTCGATGATGGCGCCGACCTCGCCGGTCATGGCTCCTCCTAGCCCGGGGCGCCGACGAGAGCCTGGAAGCCTCGGAGCCGTCCGCGCCTACGACGTCATCCGGATGCTCTCCCGCGATGGCCGGCCCACCCCGCTCGGCGACGCGATCACGTACTACGGCGGATCGCGAAGACTCTGCACATCCTGCGCCTGACCGTGCCGACGAGCCCGGCTACCGGCGGCAGATCAAGGTGCAGGCCAACCTCCAGGAAGGCCACCACGCGCTCGCCCGGCGGGCGGGGCAGCTCTACCAGCGCTACCAGGACGGCATGGAGGACCAGATCGGGGCGCTCGGCCTGGTCCTCAACGCGCTCGTGCTGTTCAACACCCGCTACATGGACGCCGCCCTCACCCAGCTCCGCGCCGACGGCTTCGAGGTGCGCGACGAGGACGTCGCCCGGCTCTCCCCGTTCATGCGCCACCACATCAACGTGCTCGGCCGGTACTCCTTCCAGCTTCCCGACCTGGAGTGACGGTACGTTCACCACCCCGAAGTGGTATTCGCAGGAGCTGAAGAAGAACAGTGACGGCACCTACACGCTGACGAACTGGAAGTCCCACTCCAAGGACACCTACGACGCCAACGGGACGCTGACGAAGGTCACCGATCGCAACAAGGGCTCGGTCACCGTCACTCAGCACGACGAGAGCGGCGAGAACAAGGGCTTCAAGCTCACCGAGACCCGTTCGGGCCGCTGGGTGGACCTGGCCAAGACGGACGCCTCGCAGTGGCAGGCCAAGGACAACACCGGCCGCACCGCCGTCTTCCACCTGACGCGAACGGCAACCTGGCCTCCACCACCGACACCGAGGGCAAGACGACCGTCTTCCGCTACGACGCCTGGGGCCGCGTCGACAAGATCACCACCGCCGAGGGCCGTGTCACGGTCTTCACCTACGACGACGCCAACCGCGTCACCTCCATGCTGCGCGGCACCGGCTTCAACAGCGACGGCCACACCGGCCCGACCTGGACCTACGCCTACACCAGCGACTCTGTGACCGCGGCCGGTACGACCACGGCCACCGACCCGGAGACGCACGCGACGAAGTACCAGCACGACAGCGACGGTCAGGTCTCCGACGTCACCGACGCGATGGGCCACAAGCGCTCGACCAAGTTCGACGCGAACCACAGCATCGACACCAGCACGGATGCGATGGGCTCGGGCACCACACCGGGCAACGTCACCGACTACGGCTTCAACACCCGTAACAACCTCGAGACCATCACTCAGCCAACGGGCGGCAAGACGGTCAACCACTGGCAGACCATCGCCGGCGCAGACGTCCCCAAGGACTCCACCAACCCCGACGGTGAAAAGACGGACTTCACCTACGACGCGGTCGGCAACACGATGTCGGTGGCACAGACCGGTACCGGCGGCGGCAACGTCTCCTACACCTACAACCCCGCCTCCCCGACGTGCGGCGGCTTCGCAGGCCAGCGCTGCACCGAGAAGACGAAGATGACCGCGGCGAAGACGGTCACCACCACTTTCCACTACGACAGCGCGGGCAACCTGGACACCGTCACTCCGCCCGCCCCGCTGGCCAAGATCACCTACACCTACGACGCGCTGGGCCGCACCAAGACCGTCACCGACGCCCGCGGTGTGACCGTCACCTATACCTACGACAACCGCGATCGCACCCGCATCGTCGACACGACCAACAAGGCACGTGTCGAGTACTGGTACGACGGCGACGGCAACCTCACCCAGCGCACCGACAGCACCGGCACCATCAAGTACGACTTCGACCCGCTGCAACGCGAGACGATCCGCACCCTGCAGGACGGCTCGCAGACCCTGCTCGCGTACACCCCGTCCGGGAACGTCGACTACTACCAGGACCCGGCCGGCACGGTCGACTACACCTGGAACGAGGTCAACAAGCTCGCCGAGCTGAAGGACCCCGCGGGCCGGGTGACGACGTACAAGTACAACAACAACGACGTCCGTACCACGACCACCTATCCGGGTGGCACGGTGCAGAAGGTCGATCCCGACAACTCCAGCCGCCCCAAGACCATCAAGACCACCTCCCCCAAGGGCACCCCGGTCGACCTGGCCTACTCCTACGGATACGGCACCAGCGGGACGACGGAAGGCAGCAAGATCCGCTCGTCCACCGACAACGTCACCGGCCTGAAGACGACCTACACCTACGACGGCGCGGGCCGCTTCTCGTACGCCGAGGAGAAGAAGGGCACCACCCTCAACTCCTCCTGGCTCTACTGCTACGACCTCGCCGGCAACCTCACCAGCCAGGGCACTGCGGCCGGCTGCCCCGGCGCCACCACCTACACCGTCAACGACGCCCAGCAGCTGACCGCGAAGAACGGCTCCACGACGAACTGGTCCTACGACAAGATCGGCAACGAGACCGCCGGCGCGTCGACTCCGGAGGGCACCCGCACGGCCGAGAAGTGGACCGACCACTCCCAGCTGACGTCGCTGACCGTGGGCGGAAAGACATACACCGGGCAGTACGGTTCCACCGACCAGAGCGAACGCATCCGCCTCGGAGACACCTACTTCCACAACGGGCCGATCGGCCTGGCCGGCACCTCAACTGCCGGTGTGGACACGGGATTCAACCGCGAACCCGGGGGCACCCTGAACTCCATGACGACCGGGGGCAAGGCGTACTGCTACCTCACCGACGCACTCGGCTCCGTCATCGCCCTCACCGACGAGACAGGCGCCAAGGTCAACACCTACGCCTACAGCCCCCGCGGCGTCACCAGGGCCTCCACCAGCGAGAAGAACCCCCAGCCCTACCGCTTCGCCGGCGGCTACCAAGACGTCACGGGCCTCTACCACTACGGCGCCCGCTACTACGACCCCAACATCGGCCGCTTCAACAGCCCCGACCCCTCCGGACAGGAGGAGAACCCCTACCTCTACGCCGAAGGCGACCCCGTCAACCGCATCGACCCCAACGGGCTGTTCAGCTTCTCCGACGCACTCGACACGGGCAGCGACATTTTCGGAGTCGTTACTGGCTGCCTCGCGGGAGTTACAGCTGCAGCAGAGACCGGATCCATCGCATACGCCGCCGCCGTCGGCGGCGTGGTGGGCGCCGGAGTTGGCAGTGCTGTAGGCGTTGGTCTCGCCGTAGTCGGCAGCTGCGCGCTTGGAGGTGCCGCAGGCTTCTATGGAGCGGAGATTCTCACCTACGGGTAATACGTGAAGAATAGATTGAACAGGAGGCTACGGCCTCTCTAGATGGCTGTTGGGTCGGGAACTCATTCTCGGCCCAACGGTTCTCCTACGAGTGCGGCGGAAGGGTGCATCGATGGATGACGCAATCAGAGGAGTGCGAATCTTCTCTGCGGTCTTGATCGTAGGAGGAATATGCGCGTGCGTCGCAGGAACGGCTACTGACGATGCTGTTCCGCTCGTACTGGGAGTGATCGCCGCAGTCAGCGGAGTTGTTTTGGCGGGCTTCGCCTTCTTGGCTCGTCGGAAGAATCGCTCCTAACGCGGTGATTCGGATCCGATTTCGCGCGCCGTACTGATCCCGACGATGCGGATGGCCGGAGACCGGTTCGCCTGAGGGAATCCGAAATGCGAGACAGGGGTCGAATAGGGTTGTCCTGCAAGGAATTGAGGGCAGAAGCAAGTGGCTCGTCTGCCGCCCACGACCGCCAGTCGGTGTTCGACCACGTCGACCGCTACGGCGAGGCGTCGGCCATGGTTCGCCGACTGGGTGCACTGTCTCGTGGGCCTCGGGCGACCTGGACCTCGGCTACATCCCGGGGTGCTGCCAGCCCTACCGCTTCACCGGCAATTACCAGGATCCCACGAGCCTCTACCACCCCGGCGCCCGCTACCACGACCCCAACGTCGGCCGCTTCAACAGCCCCGACCCCTCCGGACAAGAGGGGAACCCCCACCTCTACGCCGAAGACGGCCCAGTCAACCGCATCGACCCGAGCGGACTGTTCAGCTTCTCGGATTTTCTTGACATAGGCAGCCGTATTGTCGGGGATTTCGCTGGCTGCCTGGCAGGTATCGGCGCAGCATCTGAAACCGGCGTCACTATGGCCGCAACCACTCTCTTCGGTCCAGCGGGGACCGTCGGGTCGGTCATTGTCTCCTGTGCTGTCGGTGTAGGCGCTGCCGAGTTGAACGCAGACATCTTGAGTTACGGATGACGCCTGATCAAGCTCATCAGTCCCGCCCCCGCTGAACCACCGAGTTCGGCTGGCTGTGCCTCAACCAGATATGACACAGCTCCTGACCCGTGCCAGCTCGTCCGCAGGTCTTGTCCTGGTGGAGGCCCCCGCTGCTCGCTCGTCCGGCGGGGCGGGCCACCTGGGTGGCGGGCCGCCGGGGCGGTGGTGTTATCCGGTGGCGAGACAGTGGAGGGCGCCTCGGTAGGTGGCGAGGGCGGGTCCGCGCCAGCTGTGCCGGCCGGGGATGGGAGTGTCGGTGGTCCAGCTGCTGCCGTCGTAGACCGACTCCCACAGGCTGTCGTTGGCCTGCCCGCGGTGGACCAGGTGCAGACGGTCGTTGAACACGGCGAGGGCGGGCCGGCGGGTGGTCTTATGCGTGGCGATCTTGGTGGGTGTGCTCCAGCTGTTTGGTCAGAGAGTGCGAGCATCGGGGACAGAGGCGGCCACGCCGGGCCGACCAGCCGCCTTCGGTTTCAGGGCAGTTTGTGGGCGAGAATGTCGAGTTGCTCGATGGAAGGCGGCTGGGCGAGCAGATCGGGGGCTCGTTCCATCAGGGCCGCGGCCAGCCGGCCTGCGAGGTGGGCCTGGCGTCCGGAGACGTCGGGGAAGGCGTCGAAGATCGCGAAGGCGGTCGCGTTCAGGCGCACGGCGAACCAGGCGACGGTGCCGGGCTCCTCCTGCACGAGGTCAAGGCCCTTGCGGAGAAAGTCAGCGACGTCTTCCTCCTTGCCGGGCTTGGCCTGGAGAGATACGTACAGCCCGACTTTGACGTCTGCCATGAGGGGACTCCTTTCGGTGCTCGGCCGCCCGCGAGCGCCCGGGCACTACCGTGACCGGTTGGCATCGAACGGCGCCAGTATGGCTGGACCAATACGCCTATTCGATGGAATGTCACTCGGACGGGTGGCCCCACGGCCCTGTCGGCCGGGGGCCGTTGCCTGCCGTTCTGCATGCGGATAGGTCTGGTGTCGACTGCCTGCCCGGCATGTCGTCGGACGCGCCCAGCGGAAGGCATACGGCCATCATGAGTCCGCAGCTCGGGAAACCGCCTCCGGCTTCCTGGACCCGGGTGTCAGTTCACCTGATCGGCGCCCCGCGCCCGGCCATCTGTCTACAGGCGAGAGCGTTGCCGTAGCACCTTCGAGCATGTGTTTCACACACCAAACGGGCCGGTCACGGCTCCCCAGCCGTGACGGGACACGGCCCGCATCACTGGTGTCAGACCCCAATTCCGGTCCAGAGCCAGACAACCCCCCCACAAGGCTAGGCCGTCCACCGAGCCGCATCAGAGGATGGGAAACAAGTACCAGCAGGGAGGCACCCTGCTCGCCGAGGGGGTGAGGACGGAGTGTGGCGGTGCAGGTCCCAGCCGGTCCCCGGGCCGCGCACAGCGGTGTGCTCGTCCAGCAGAGCGCGGGCCTGGCACCGGCGGCTCCTCCAGCAGCCCCACCAGGTGGGTCCGACCCGCCGCCAGGTTCAGCTTGCGGCAAACCCGTTCCCCAGGCCGGCCGCCGAGCTCGACGGCTACCGTCGTCAGCCATTCCTTCAGCCCGAGGCTGGAGCGGCGGTGGCGTTCCGTCAGCCGGTCGACCTGCTTGACGAAGGTCCTGCGGGCGCACGACTTCCGGTCGCAGAAGAAGCGCCGCACCCGCAGGCGCACGACCGACTTCTGGCCAGCCAGGGGGCGTTCGGACAAGCTGCGGTGGTAGGGCGAGTGGATTCTGCGCCCCCGCCACCGGCAGTTCGGGCAGTACGGTGGTCGCCCGCACGCTGCGGCATCGACGAACAGCAGCGTACCGGTGACCACCACGCCCTCCAACCGCACGTCGATCCCGGGAAACAGCACGTCTTCGGCCTTGCTCCGCTGTGCCCGCAGACGGGTACTGACGATGATGACGACTGTCGCCTCCTGTCCGCGGCAGCGCCATCCCTGGCGAGAGCCGAAGATCCCGCAGATCTGCAGGTGGAGTCCTACGTGCTGCCGGCAGGAACAGCGGCACCGTCACTCAAGGAGCTACGGGTGCTGTCCCCGTCGCGACGTGTCTCTATGACCAGCGCAGCGCAGCGTTCAGTAATGCTCCGTCTCCAGGAAACCCGCGTCCGCGTCGTCGTCCGCACCGAGTGCGGCGGCGGTCGGGTCGAATCCGGGCGGGCTGTCCTTGAGGCCCAGGCCCATGCCGGCCAGCTTCGCCTTGACCTCGTCGATGGACTTCGCACCGAAGTTGCGGATGTCCAGGAGGTCGGCCTCGGAGCGGGCGACGAGCTCACCCACGGAGTGGACGCCCTCGCGCTTGAGGCAGTTGTACGACCGGACCGTGAGCTCCAGCTCCTCGATCGGCATCACCAGGTCGGCGGCGAGGGCGGCGTCCACCGGGGACGGGCCCATGTCGATGCCCTCGGCGTCGATGTTGAGCTCGCGGGCGAGACCGAACAGCTCGACCAGCGTCTTGCCGGCCGACGCCATGGCGTCACGGGGACGCATGGCCTGCTTGGTCTCGACGTCGACGATCAGCTTGTCGAAGTCGGTGCGCTGCTCGACACGGGTCGCCTCGACCTTGTACGTGACCTTCAGCACCGGCGAGTAGATCGAGTCGACCGGGATGCGCCCGATCTCCTGACCGACCTGCTTGTTCTGAACGGCGGAGACGTAGCCGCGACCGCGCTCGACGGTCAGCTCCATCTCCAGCTTGCCCTTGCCGTTGAGCGTGGCGAGGACGAGGTCGGGGTTGTGCACCTCGACACCGGCCGGGGGCGCGATGTCGGCGGCGGTGACCAGACCCGGACCCTGCTTGCGCAGGTACATCACGACCGGCTCGTCGTGCTCCGAGGAGACGACCAGCTGCTTGATGTTGAGGATCAGGTCGGTGACGTCCTCCTTGACACCCGGCACGGTGGTGAACTCGTGCAGAACGCCGTCGACGCGGATGGACGTGACCGCCGCACCCGGGATCGAGGACAGGAGGGTCCGGCGGAGGGAGTTGCCGAGGGTGTAGCCGAAGCCCGGCTCCAGCGGCTCGATCACGAACCGGGAGCGGAACTCGTCGACGACCTCTTCGGTCAGGGACGGACGCTGAGCAATCAGCACGGGGTGTTGCCTCCAGTGGTTTGGCGCCCGCTAAGTGACGCCGTAGACACCACGAAGGGTACGGGGCAGTGCGGGCAATACGGCCTCCGCAGAGGCCGAACCGCCTCTCTTCCCAACCCAGCGAGGAGGCTTCGGGCCTCTCCTTTCGCCTGCCGCCCCCACGCGTTTCCACCTTGCCCGCGTCCAGGTCGCGGGCGCGCACGACCGCCAGGCAGGCATGCGCGGACCTGGCCGTGTCGTGATCACGACGTTGGACGGGGCGAGTGGCAGGTGGCGTGCACCGTTGGCTGGGGCGCCACGGCTGGTTTGAGGATTTTCCGGGTTCACCGTTCTGAGGTGTGGCCCGCGGTCGTAGATCAGAGATTGCTGCAACTCTTGCCCGATTCCGGGCAGAAGAGTAGAGGTTGCGTGACGCCCGGCCTAGGGTGATCGTTCGTGATCGCCATGGATGCCTTGTGGACCTTCTCCCTGATGGTGGGACTGCTCACCGTCACTCCCGGACTGGACACCGCGCTCGTCCTGCGCACCGCCGTCGCGCCTGGGGCGTGGTCCTCGGCATCCAGAGCGGCACGCTGGTCTGGGGAGTGCTCACCTCGGTCGGTGTGACCGCTCTGCTGACTGCCTCTCACTTCGCGTACGAGGCACTCCGCTGGGGCGGGGCCGCCTACCTGGTGTGGATGGGCGGCAGGCTGCTGTGGACCTCCTGGCGTCGCTCGGCTTTCGCAGGGGGCGGGAACGATGGCGGCGTCGGTGACCCATTCGAGGGTGCGCCGGACGTGTTCGATCTCGGTGGGGTAGACGTCTTGGCCGCCGCGCAGGATGAGGTCCTGCCTGCTCGCCCCCGCGACCGCACCTGCCCGGCCCGGCTTCGGCCCGGCCTGGGCGGAGGTGTCCTTGGCCGTCCGGACCGGTGACGGCACCGGCCCGCGGTCTGTTCTGGCACCCGGCACCGGCTCCGACCAGGACGTCTGGCTGCACTACGGCTTCACCAGCACCGGCATGTGGATCTCCTCGCAATGCGGGCACTCCGCGGTCCTGCTCACCAACAAGATCCAATACGCCCGCGACCGCTCGGACGCCGCCCGTTGTTGCCAGTCATCTCCCGCGGGTAAGCCTCCCGGCGAGGAGGACACCTCTTCCCGCGCGATAGCCGAGGGGGGAGGCCTGCTCCGAGTACGGGGCCGGCCGAGCTCTGGCGCCTGGTCCTCGCTGCCATCCACCCCTCCATCCACCGTGTCGTGTTCGCTCAGCAGAGCCCTGAGGCGCTTCCCGGATGGTTGAACTCGGGAACCTGGCCGCTCCCGGATTCCAGTAGGGCCGTTGGGCTGGGCGGATAGCCGGATGATCCCTCTTCCGGTCGTCCCCTGCTCATTCCTGTGCACGTACTTGAGGAGACGTCCCCTTGGCTACCGCTGATCTTCCTGGTCCTGATTCGCTGCTACGCCGCACGCTGGGGGAGTGGCGGATCGGGTTGGTGGCGTGGCGGCTGCTGGTTCTGCAGACTGCAGATCCGGCGGTCGCCGCCGGCATGACAACTTCTCCACCTACCGCGCGCACCCGTGGCGGCGTAGCGAGCACACGATGGACAGCGGGAAGCGGCTGTTCTTCTCCGACCGTGAAGGGCTACGCCGTGAGGTCGCCCGTCTGGAGCGCACGCACCGCCGTCTGGCAGGGACCGACGAGCAGGGCAGGCCATTCACAGCGTTGGACCCGGCGGTGCGGGTGTGGGTGCTGGTCACCTTGTACGAGTGCATGACGGCGATGCGAGAACTGTCGGGACGCCCGCTGGCGCCGCCTGAACTGGATCAGATATACGGAGAATTCCGTGCGGTGTGTACCGAGTTCGGCCTGTCCGACGACCTGTTCCCGGTCACGGCCGCTGACGTACCCGCGTATATGGACCGCACGATCCGCGAGCGCCTCGAATACAGCGAACCCGTGCGCTACCTGCTCTTCGACATGCTCCGTGAAGCTCCCGCACCCCGCCGCCTCGGCCACCTGAAGCCGGCCTGGCCGCTTGTGCGCACGGTGGCCGCCCACGTGATCGGTGCGCTGACCATCGCAGACCTGCCGGAAGCCTTTCGCGAGCGCTTCAGCCCGCCCCGCACCCGCCGCGCGGCCCTGCTGTCCTTGATCCTGCACCGCGGTATCGCGTGCTGATGAACGCGCTGCCCGAGCACCGCCGCTACCGGTGAAGTGTGTGTAGAAGCTGCCGGCGGCGACCCCGGCCTCGGCCGCGATGTCGACGATGCGGGCCTCAAGATAGCCGTCCCGTTCGAAGATCCGCCGCGCTGCGGCCACCAGGGCGTCGCGGGTGCGGACACCGCGCCGGGTGCGCCGTGGGCTCGCCGCGGGCGCGGCGGGGTGGGGGCACGTTCGTGCTGGGGGGAGGGCATGCGCGCATTCTAGGCCCACTATTGAATCCGAATTCGGATTCAAGTACGTTCCGGGCCATGGACACCACCACCACTACTGCTACCGCCGCTGCCGTCGGCTGGAACCTGCTGATCGCCCGCGACGATCTGTCGATCGCCGAACTCGCCGACGCACCGGTTCCCGAGGTTCGTGACGGCGAGGCGCTGCTTCGGGTCGACCAGGTCGGCCTCACCGCGAACAACGTCACCTACGCCGCGCTCGGCGACTCCTTCCGCTACTGGCAGTTCTTCCCCGCTTCCCGCGAGGGCTGGGGGATCGTCCCCCTGTGGGGCTTTGCAGAGGTCGTCGACTCGCGTGTGGAGGGCATCGAGCCGGGCAGCCGCTACTACGGCTATCTGCCGTCCGCGAGCCACCTGTTGGTCCGCCCCGGCCGGGTGGACGAGCGCGGCTTCCGGGACGCGAGCCCCCACCGGCAGACACTGCCCCGGCCCTACAATGCGTACGCCCTCACCACGGGTGATCTCGCCTACGAGGCCGACCGCGAGGACCTCCAGATCCTGTACCGCCCGCTGTTCTGGACCTCGTTCATGCTGGCCGACTGGCTCGTCGACAATGCCTGGCTGGGGGCTGCGACGGCCGTCCTGTCGTCAGCGTCGAGCAAGACGGCCTACGGTGCCGCCTTCCTGCTGCAGGGCCGGGGGTGCGAGATCGTCGGCCTTACTTCCCGGCGCAACGTAGCCTTCACTGAAAGCTTGGGCTGTTACGACCGGGTGCTCGCCTATGAGGACGTCGTGCAACTGCCCAACCGGCCCACTCTGTACGCAGACTTCGCCGGCGACGAGCGGCTGACCGCCTCGCTGAGCGCCCATCTGGGCGACGCCCTGGTGCACCACGTGGTCGTCGGTATCACCAACCAGGAGCCCGGGCCGGCCGGCACACTGGCCGAAACCGGTCCGGGCATGTTCTTTGCCCCCGACCAGATGCGCAAGCGCACCGGCGAGTGGGGGCGCGCAGGGCTGGACCGGCGGTTCGCCGACGCATGGCAGCGGTTCGCCCCCGTGGCCGAGGGATGGGTCGACGTCGTCCATGGCCAGGGCCCGCAGGCCCTGACGCAGGTCTGGCGCGAGGTCCAGTCGGGCCGGACCGCGCCGCGCACCGGCCACGTGGTCATCTTCTGACCAGCCGCCGCTCCGTTACAGGGCAAAGGGTGCGAGTACGGGGTGCTTCCGGTACGTCGGCTACGGCAGATGCTGTGAAGGTGGTGCACGTAGCACCGGACGGGGTGGCGACGGCTGGCCACTTGGTTGCCCGGTGTAAAGGGCACGCAGCCAATCGCCGGGGCGCGGCGGCCCCGCAGCCGCTGGCGGCCGCGCCTCCGCGGAGCGGGACGACGAGTGCCGCTGACGCGGCAGCGACAACGGCACGACGGGCAGCCAAGGGGCCTCCGATGACCTGGGGGTTTGGGGGAGTGGCCGAAACCTTCGCAGGGTCGGGGCCGGGCGGCAACGATCAAGGGCAAGATTTGCGCGAGACGCGAGAGCTGATGCTGGCGATGGTGACTATGGTGCGGCGCGGCGCTGCCAGGATTACCCGTCCGCTGACATCCGTCCCGGCTGCCGCAGATCCGGAGCCTGGCCACGCGGGGCGCCCGGATCAGATCGCCCAAGACTCGGTGATTACGGCAGAAGACCGCCCAGGCCGTGGAGTGACGAGAAAGATGACCACGTCACGGGTATCATCTATTGCTAAATTGGACTAAGCCGCTCAAATCCACATTCCTGCACGGATGTGCTCGAGGTGCGGAATGCATGACATCACCTTTCGCGGCGACGGTGAATTTCCGGAACCGGGAAGCGAGGCGGACGTCCTGCTGGACGCCTGCGGTCGGGTCGCGGCCTGGGGTCCGGGAGCGCAGCAGATGCTCGGCTGTCCGGCGCGCGAGGCTGTGGGCCGTAGTGCGGACGAGTTCCTCTACGACCCCGCCGACGCGGCGGACATCGTCAGGCGCTGGGAGAAGGGCGCCCGCCGGGGGTCTCTGGTCCTGCGACAGCGCAGCGGGAAGCCGCTGGCGGCCCAGATCTGGGTCCGTGCCCTCACGTCCGCGAACGGTGATCCGCAGTGGCTGGTGCAGGCGGCCCGTACCGCCGTACTCCGCACGTACGAATACGGGCGCGCCCTGCTGAAGGGGCTGTTCACCGACTCGCCGTTCAACATCGACATCTTCGACACGCAGCTGCGCTTCGTCGGCCTGAACATCGCCGAGCGGCGCGCCGGCGTGTTCCAGGGGACCGAGTACTCCGGGCACACCATGCGCGAGATGGCGCCGCCCGGCCTGCTGGACGTCGATGCCCTCGAAGCCCGCCAGCGGCGGGTCCTTGAGACCGGCAAGGCGCTCATCGACACCGAGGTGGTCGGCCACCCCGTGGCCAACTCGCCGCGGGAGTACGTGTGGTCGGAGTCCATCCTGCCCCTGAGGGACCCGTCCGGGAGGGTGATCGCGTTGGGTCATGTCGTCTCCGACGTGACCCAACGGGTCCGATCGCGCGAGCGGCTGGTCCTGACGAACGAGGCGGCCATCGGGATCGGCACCACCCTGGACCTTTGGCGCACCGCCCGGGAACTGGCCGAGGTCGCGGTACCGCGCTTCGCCGACATCTGCTTTGTCGACCTGTTGGACTCAGTCTTCCCCGGCCGCGAACCGACCGAAGGCCGACCACCGCGTCCCCCGCTGTTCCGCAGGGCCGCTTGCAGTGGGGCAGCCGAAGACACGGGGTCAGACGCTGCCGGGGAAGTGAAGGTGGGGGATGCCAATTTGTGGGCGACGGCGCCCGGCTCGCCGTTCCTCGACGCTCTCACGAAGGGTGAATCCGTCCTCCTGGCGGACGATCAACTCCAGAACTGCCCCGCCGCAGTCGGCCTCCGCCACTCCCCGGACGACGGACCGAAGATCCATTCGTGGCTGCTCGTCCCGATGTTCGCCCGCGGCGTCGTCCTGGGCGCTGTCGTCTTCCTGCGCTCCGGCAACCCCCGCCGGTTCGAGCCCGACGACGTGCTGCTGGCGGAGGAGATCGTGACCAGAGCGGCGGTGTGCGTCGACAACGCCAGCCGATACCACCGCGAGCGGACGACCGCGCTGACCCTCCAGCGCAGTCTCCTTCCTCAGCGGCTGCCGTCGGCGTCGGCGGTGCGGACGGCGTCCTGCTACCTGCCCGCGAGCGGGCACACCGGGCTGGGCGGCGACTGGTTCGACGTCATCCCTCTGTCCGGCGCACGAGTGGCGCTCGTGGTGGGCGACGTGACCGGACACGACCTGCAGTCCGCTGTGACCATGGGCCGCCTGCGCAGCGCCGTACGTACGCTCGCGGATCTCGATCTGGCCCCCGACGAGCTTCTCACCCATCTCGACGACCAGATGAACCGCTTCCTCGACGAACGGAGTGACGAAGGGCCCCTGGCGACAGGAGCGACGTGCCTGTACGCGGTGTACGACCCCGTGTCCCGCCGCTGTCTCCTGGCACGCGCCGGTCATCCACCGCCGGCTGTGCTCTCGGTGAACGGCGCCGTCGACTTCGTGGAACTGCCTGGCGGCCCCCCACTGGGCCTGGGAGGTATCGTGTTCGAAAAGCGTGAGATCGCCATGGACGACGGGGACGTTCTGGTGCTGTACACCAACGGCCTGCTGCAGCCGCGCGCCCAGGATCTCGATGCCGGACTGCACCGCATGCGCGACACCCTTTCGCGGACTCCTCCATCCGCCACGCCTCAAGAGGTGTGCGACACGCTGGTCCGCGAACTGCTGCCGACATGCCACAAGGACGACGTGGCCGTTCTGACGGCCCGGGTCAGCGGCCTGGCTTCGGACCGCCATGTCACCTGGAAGATAGAGGCTCAGGACGAACTGGTCGGCCGGGCACGCGACCTGACGACGCAGCAGATGGCCCGGTGGGGGCTGGAGGAGGAGTCGTTCACCACCGAGCTGATCGTCAGCGAGCTGGTGACGAACGCGATCCGCTACGGCGAAGAACCGATCACGCTACGGCTGATCCTCGACCGCAACGTGATCTGCGAGGTGTCGGACGGCAGCAGCACATCTCCCCACGTCAGACGGGCCCAGGACACGGACGAGGGCGGACGCGGTCTCTACCTCATAACCCAGCTGACCCGGAGCTGGGGAACCCGGTACGGCGAACGCGGCAAAACCATCTGGGCCGAACAGCCACTACGCTGCTGACAGCGCGACACGCACGGACGGCGCCGTCGGTCGATCCCTACCAGGCGAAAGACCACACTGGACAGGCCCGTTGACGCTGTCGCGCAGGCACTGCGGTCTTCCGCCACACCCGCCAGCCCGCGGAGTCCGCGCACGCAAGGCCGACTGATCAAGCCTGCTGAGCGGTCAGCGGAAGCCTTGGCAGTCCTTCTCGAACTGGGTGATACCGAGTAGCAGTGAGGCGGAGTTGGTTGCGTGGACGGAGCCGCGTACTTGCAGGCGCGCTCGCCCATGACCGCCAGACCCGGCGCGCTCACCGTCCTCGCTCAGGGCTGGTACGCACTCTCCCTGCTGCACGGAAAGATCGAGTCGCACCGTTTTGCGGGACGCCGACCTGACCGATCGGCACGTGGTGAACGCGGGAACCGCCTGCGGTCGCGCTCATTTCCGGGCGTCCGATCCGGAGACCGAGGGCAGGCCCGTTGCCGGCTGAGGTCCGCAGGCGGGGCGGAGGTTCCGTAGTAGTCCGAGCTGAGGAAAGCTCCGTGCATGGCGAAGGGGGCCGGTAAGTCGGCAGGGAGGATGCTGCAATGCCGGGAGGCCGCTGGTGAATGCCGATGCGCTGGGGTGCGCGCTGCTCAAGGCCGAGCGCCGGGTACGGGAGATGCGGACCAAGCTGCACTGTTGGTCCAGCTGGAAGAGTCCGCGCCGTCGCTATTGTGCGGGCCGGTGGTGGCCTGCCGACGATGAGGTGGTCTTGTTCAGGCGCGCGAAGGTCCGGGCCGATCGCTACTTGTATCGCGAAAACAAGATCCCCTCGCCCTGGCCCAGCGGGACCATGGGCGGCGGCCGTCTGAGAGGGGCTTGTGGAGATGCCTGGAGATCGGGCACGTCCGGTTCGGGATGCGGGCTGGGCAAACCCGCCGATGGCAACGTCGGCCGGGCGTCCCGGTCCGACCTCACCAGCTCGCTGAGTACGCAGGTCACCGCGGACCGGCTGTTCCAGAGACGTTCCGAACCCTTTTGCGGACCCGCTACAGAGCCGATCAGCGCGGCTCCGAATGCAAGCGATTATGGCTGAATCCACGCATGGGCCCGTTGGCCATCGTGTCGTCTAAAGTCAGCGGTATGACGGAGGCACCGGTCCAGAACCGCGGCGCACGGTCCCGGGACGCGATTCTCGACACCGCCGGCGAACTGATGGCGCGGTACGGCTACGCCGCCACCTCCATCTCGATGATCTCCGCCGCGTGCGGTCTGCCGACCAGCTCCCTCTACTGGCACTTCGGGAGCAAGGACGGGATTTATATCGCGGTGCTGGAGCGCGCCAGGACCGAGCTGCTGGCTGCCCTGCCTCCGGCCGAGGTGCCGGGCGCCGACGTCATCCAGCGCCTGGACACCTTCCTGGCCGAGGTCAGGGACGCGTTCGAGCGTCATCCGCACGGTCTGCGGTTGCTGCTGGGGCTGGGCATGGTGCAGCAGGATGCCAGTGCGGCGGCCGTGGCCGAGGTGCGTCAGTACCGCGACGCGCTGGTGGTCTGGGCACGGGAATCGGTGAGCGCCGTCTTCGGGTTGCGTGACCGCCCGGAGGTGGCGGACGAGTTGGCGCGCTTCACGCTCAGGATGGCGAGCGGAACAGCCGTGGCCCTCTGGTTCGATCCGGGCACCGCCCTGGAGACCGGGTCGTTGCGTGTGGCGTTGCTGGCACTGGCCGCTCACCACGGCGTTCCGGTACGGGACGCCCCGGGTGAGGACGCCCCGTCGCGCGGCGTCACGAATGGGGCATGACGACACGGTACTTGCCGCCCGGCGACTGCTCGGGTGGCTCGTGGGCCCGTTCGACACTGACCTGGTCCGCCCCGTGGGCGCCGAGGAGGGCGGCCAGCTCCTGGCGCACCGCCGTCCACAGCCGTTCTCGATCGGCTCCGGTGGTGGACCGGATCCTCACCCGGAGGGTGGTGGGCGACGTCTGGACGATCTGGAACAGGTCGATGTCCGGGATGCTTTCCAGGAGGGTCTCGAAGGCCATGGGCACGATCCGGACGGTGCCGCCGCCCCGGCGCGGGAAGGACAGCAGGTCGGCCACGCGGCCACGGACCTTGATGGAGGGGAGCGGGTCTCCGCACGCGCACGCGTCCGGGCGCAGCAGACCCTGTCGCCGAGGTCGTAGCGCAGGATCGGCTGCGCCCATTGGCACAGGCTGGTCAGGAGCACGGTGAAGGACTCCCCCGGCGAAGTGGGGCGGTGGTCGGCGTCGACGGGTTCCAGGATCAGCCAGTCACTGTGGACGTGGAGCCATCCGAACGCGCAGCCGTAGGCCAGGGCGAGGCTCTCGTTGCAGCCGTAGGTGTTGACCACAGGCGCCCGGAAGGCAGAGCGGATCCGGCGGTGGTCGCGGTCACCGGGGCCCTCAGCCACCAGGGGCACCACGGCCGGAGCGATGCGCAGGCGGCCGGCCAGCTGCTCACCGGCGAGCAGCGAGATCACCGTGGCGTAGCCGCTCAGGAACACGGGCCGGTACCGGTTGAGTTGGTCCACCAGGTCGGGCAGCGGGCTGTGCGCCGACAGCACCCGGCTGCCCCGGGCGTGCAGGCGGCCAGATGGCCGCTGGTGGCGACGATGTGCGCCGACCGCTCGCGGTGGGCGAGTAAACGGGCCGTCGCCGAGGCGGTCAAAGTGCGCCGGGCGGCCCGCAGCGATAGGGCCCTGGCCACCGCCGCCGCCCGGTCGTCGAGAAGGAACACGCCGCGGTGTCCGGTGGTTCCGGACGTGGTGGTGACCAGGTACCTGTACAGGAAGCGCTCGCCGACCCGGCCGGGGTCGGCGACGAAGGCACGTACGCGGTCGAGCGTCACCTCCGGGTCGGTAACCCAGTCGTCGAATCGGGCCATCAGTATCTCTTTGCGCGTGACCGGCAGCAGGGCCGGGTCCTCGACGCGTTCCGGCAGGGTCCGGTACAGCTCGCGGTAGTACGGGGAGTGAGCGCGGGCGAAGGCGACCGTCGCGACCAAACGCTCCCGCTGACGGTTGGCCAGGGCGTCAGGGGCCCTGCCGCACGCTCCGGCACCCGTCCCGGACCAGGGCCCACGTCGACGTCACCGCACCGCCCCCGGGGAGTGGGGGGCTGCCAGAATGTGCAGTGATGGTCGGCCGCGAACCCGGTGGTGGGGCCCGTCCGGTCCGGCGTCAGCACTTGGATGCGGTCTCCGTCGGCCGTGTAGCGCGGCCAGGTGGGAGCCCAGGGCACGTTGGGGTCGCCGGTGGCCGCGAAGCGGGCCCAGTAGGCGGTCATCATGGCGGACAGACGGCGCTGGGCCGGCGTCAGGGGTGGCACCGCGTCCGTGGGGAAGAGAAAGGCGAGTTCGGAGGCGTGGAAAGCGCCCTGCGGTGTGTGCGGGGCGGGAATGAACGGTGGTGCCTGGGAGTCGGCGAACTCGTAGGCGTACACGGGCGCTCGGCTGCTGTACAGCCGGCTGTCGGCCCGTGCCGGGCAGGCGAACCGCTGGTCGGTGCCGACGGTGGAATAGGCCAGGTTGGGCGACGGGTACGCCGCAGCCGGGTACGTGCCGAGGACCGCGGCCGCACGGTCGCCGTGCTGAAGCGTGATCAGTGCCGCGTACGAGGCAGGGGTCAGCGGGCCGCCGCCGAGCAGATCCACGTACAGGGCGGTGAAGTAGCGGTACTCGTCGTGGGTGTTGCCGCTCAGCGTCGGCACCGCGTTCACCCGTCCCTCGGCCCACGCCGCGTGCGGCGTGCGCGGAAGGATGTGGGGCCCGGTGTTCGGGCCCCACAAGGACGCGGCCCCGGTTCCTGTGCTGCGGATGAGCTCGGTGGTGGGTACGGCTCGCAGACAGGCCGCCGCGGTCGCCGGGTCGGTGCAGCCGACCGTGGCCGCGAAGTCGCTTCCCTTCCGCTCTGCAGCGTCGAGCGTGGGCGGTGTCAGTCCGCCGTCCGCTGCGCAGCTTCCGCTCTGCTGGATCGCCCGGTGGAACAGGCCCTTCGCGGTCGGCGAGGCGATGTGGACGCAGGCGTCCGACGATCCGGCGGACTGACCGCCGAGCGTCACCCGGCTGCGGTCGCCGCCGAAGGCGCCGATGTTGCGCCGTACCCAGCGCAATGCGGCCTGCTGGTCCATCAGGGCGTAGTCGCCGGAGGCACGGTCCGCACTCTCGGCCGACAGGGCGGAGTGGGCGAGGAACCCCAGTGCTCCGAGGCGGTAGTTAACGGTCACCACGACCACACCGCGCGCAGCAAGCGCCGAGCCGTCGTAGTCGCTGCCCGCGCCGTAGGCGTTGCCGCCGCCGTGCAGCCACACCAGCACCGGGAGGGGCCGGACCATGGTGCGGGCGGGCGTCCACACATTGAGGTACAGGCAGTCCTCTGTGGTGCTGCCGGTGCGGTTGGACTCGCCGGGCAGGACGGGGCCGCCGTCGGGGAGCAGGGTCAGCGGCAGTTGCGGACAGGGATGGGCGGACGCGGTGGCGTCCCGTACGCCGGACCACCGTGCGGCGGGTCGGGGTGGACGCCAGCGCAAGTCACCCGTCGGCGGGGCGGCGAACGGAATCCCCTGAAAGATTCGCCCGCGGTCGCGGCCGGCTGCCCCGCGCACCCAGCCGCGGTCGGTGCGCACGACCAGGGAGTCATGGTCGGCATCGGCATGCGCCGTGACTGGGGGAGTGGTGAGGGACAGCAGCAGGGCCGCTACGACGGTCACGGCGGTGGCCAGGGCGGGGCGCGAGCTCGAAGATCTCATCGCATCCTCCTGATGCCGGTGCGGAGACAGGGGGTCATGGCGTGTACTCGTAGGCGCCGATGTCGCAGGCGGTGCCCTGGGGGCGGGCGACGCCGCGCTGATCGGTGGCTGGGCAGCCGTCGGCCGCGTCGAGGGCGGGGCTGCCCGGCAGCAGCGCCGTGGTGTCTGTGGGGCCGCCGTTGTCCGCGAGCGGCCCCACCAGCGGGTCACGGCGGGGCAGATCGCCCGTGGCGGTCAGCCGGCAGCTGCCGTCGCCGTCGATGTTGTGGCCTCGAGACGCGATGATGGCGAAGGCCTTCGCGCAGTCGGCGGTGTTGCCCGCGACGATGGAGTTGCGCAGGACCAGACGTCCAAGAGGCAGATCGACGATGTCGGGGATCGGTGCGGGCAGGCTGTCGAGGTAGGCGGGGGCGATGTTGATTCCGCCCCCGTGGTGGCTGGAACGGTTCCCCGTGATGGTCGAGTCGAGGATTTCCACGGTTCCCAGTCCGCGGATGTCGATGCCTCCGCCGTAGCCGCCGAGGCTGCCGGGGCGGTCGCCGGGGTCCGTCACGCGGTTGCCGGCGATCGTCGAGTTCGTCACAGTGCCGCTGTCGTCGAACCTGATGCCTCCGGCCTCTCCGGCGGCGTTCCCGCTGACCGTGCTGTCGACGAGATCCAGGTGGGAGTCCGGGACGTTGAAGACGCCGCCCCCATAGCCGGCGGAATTCCCGGTCACCGCGACCCGACGCAGCGTCAGATGCCGTTCGTTGGCGATGCCGCCGCCCCCGGTGTCGGTGAAGGGAAGTTCCCGCTGCCTTGCCTCTCCCCCCGTGATCGTCACATCGGACATACGGGTGTCCGCCCGCAGGCGGAAGGCCCGGTCCAGGTGGTTGGCGTCGATGACGGTAGCCCGCGCACCGGCGCCGGTAATCGTGGTGGGCGCGTCGACGTTCAAGTCGCCAGTGGTCGGGTCGGGATGGTCGCCGGTGATCAGCCGGGGGTCAGGCGGGATCGTCAGCCGGTAGCGGCCGGAAGGCAGCGCGATCGTGCTGCCCGGCCGGGAGTTGGCGGCCATCACCGCGGCGCGCAGGCTGCACGTGCCGGACGCGGTGCGGCACCGGCCGTCCGACGGGTCGGCGTCCACCGCGTCGGATGTGGTGTCGACGGTGAACCTCGTCGGCACGGCTTCGGCGGGGGCGGCGGCACCGGCGGCGGGATGCGCCGCAGTGACAAGGAGAGCGGCGGTGACTGCTGTCGGGATGGCTCTGACCTTCATGCGGTGCACCTTTCACGCGAGGCATGGGCGTGCCGGGACTCGGCTGCCGCGAGGACTTCGTGTGGTGCGCGATGTGCGGCTCGTGCGAGGAACGCGGTCGGCGTGGGCCGACGGACTGTGCCACGTGAGACCGCCCGCGGTCTGGAGCGAGCGTTCCATTCAGAACGCCGTGTGTCCACGACCGACGGGGAGAATGGCCGAATGGAGGTGGCGCGGCTGTACGGAGCGGCAGCTGCTTGAGTGCCATGGGCGTCGGCCACGACGACGGCCGAGGCGGTTACCGTCCGCTTGAGGTAGCGGCAGGACCACTGGCGCGGTCGCCACAGGCCAGAGGGCCGCCCCGTCGATGGCATACTGCAGGTCCGATGAGCGAACCAACCGTGGCGGCCCGACGCCCCCCGACCAAGCGCGATGACCAGCGAGAGGCCTCCCGCCGAAGGCTCCTGAACGCGGCACTGGAGATCCTCGCGGAGGAGGGCTACCGCGGCCTGACGGTGAAGAAGGTCGGCGACCGTGCCGGAGTCAGCCGGGGCATGGTCAACTACCACTTCATGTCCAAGGCCGGGCTCGTCGAAGCCGTGGTCGCCGACATTCGTGAGACGTTCATCGACCTGCTCCGGTCGCAGCCCGGGTACGCCCGGATGAACGGGCTCGAATCAGTTTTGGCCAAGCTCGACCAGCTCTTCGCCCGGCTGGCGGAGCCGGAGCCGGGGGTGCGGGCGCGGGCGTTGCTGGTGCTCCTCGTCGAGGCGGTCGGCAGCGCCGACGGGATGAAGGACTTGATGGCCGAGCATCTCAGTCTCGTGCGCACCGGCGTCGAGGAGGACCTCAGGCGGGGGATCGCGGATGGGAGCATCCGCCCGGACGTGGACGTGGTCGCGCAGGCGTTCCTGGTGGAGAGCATCGCCCGCGGCGTGCTCCTTCAGTATCAACTGGACTCCGCCCGAACCCGTCTGGTGGACATCGCACGGGCTGCCCGCGAGACGCTGGTGCTCGGACTCACGGCCACGCGGGGCGCCGACTGAGCCCCCGGTCGACCGCGCCCGGGTTGGGCGGTGGCCGGCCGGGGGCCGGGGCGCCGTGCGTCATACGGCGCTGAGTCCGCCGTCCACCACCAGGCTCTGGCCCGTGATGTAGGAGGCGCGGTCGGAGAGCAGGAACGCGACGGCCTCCGCGACCTCCCAGGCGGTGCCCTGGCGGCCCAACGGGATGCGCTCGAACGAGGCGGTCCTGGAGGCCCGTTGGGCCGAGGCCTGTCGTCCCATGGGGGTGTCGATCAGACCGGGGACGACCAGGTTGGCGCGGATCCGGCGCGCCCCGCCCTCTTTGGCGACATGGCGGGTGAGGCCGAACAGGCCGGCCTTGGAACTGTCGTAGGCCGGCGAGTTCGTGGCGGCGCGCAGTCCTGCGACCGATCCGATGAAGACGACGGCGCCTCCGTCGGCCATCGCCGGCAGGGCGTGCTTGGCGGCCAGAAAGGGCGCACGCAGATTCAGCGAGAGCACCTGGTCCCAGTCCTCGGGTGATGAGCCATCCAGCCCGGTGCCGAGACCGACTCCGACGTTGACCACGAGCGCATCCAGTCCGCCCAGACGGCGGACCGCCTCGGCGACCATGGCGGCCGACTGCTTGGCATCCGTCGCGTCACCCACGACGGCCACGCTCAATGCCCCCTCCGAGTGGACCAGTTCGGCGGTCGCGGCGGCGGCCGGGGCGGCCACGTCGGCACATGCCACGTCGGCGCCCTCACGGGCGGCGAGCACGGCGATCGCCCGGCCGTTGCCGACGGGTGCCCGCGGGTCGCCGTCGGGGCGGGTGCCCGCACCGACCACCAGCACTTTGCGGCCGGCCAGCCGAGGGGCCGCCTGCTCCGGGTGTCCTTCACCCATGGTTCCGGTCCCCTTCCGTGAAGCCTGTGCTGTCGAAACCGGGGTCCAATTCCACACCGGTGGCGTTCAGGAAGAAGGCCACCATGTGGTACTGCCCCACCAGCATGACGATCTCGATCAGCTCGGCGTCGCCGAAGTGTTCGGTCAGCGCCTCCCAGGTGGCGTCGGACAGTGTTGCACCGCTGTTCAGCTCGTCCGCCGCCCGGATCAGGTGCCTCTCGAGGTCCGTCCAGCCGGGCGCTTCCGGTCCCTCGGTGATGCGGTTGATGTCCCCATCCGTGACGCCCGCGGCCTTGGCCAGCGTAAGGTGCCGTCCCCACTCGTACCGGGTGCCGGTGTTGCAGGAGGTGCGCAGGATCAGCAGTTCTCGGAGCCTCGCTGGTAGTCGGCCCCTGCGGAGCAACTGGCCTCCGAAGGGCATGAACTGCTCGTAGAGATCGGGATGGCGCACCAGTGTCGTGAAGATGTTCGGGATCCGCCCTCCGGGGTCGTGGGCTGCGCCGGCCAACAGCTTCCGGGTCCTTGCATCCCAGTGCTCCTCGGGGAGGGGCACCAGCCGCGGACGGGTCTGTCCGGCGGGTTCGTGGCGGGGTTCGTGGCGCTCTGACATGGCGACCTCCAACGTGTGGCGTTCACCCTAGGAGACTGGCTGAACGCTTAGCAAGTCAATGCGCATGACCGGCCTCCATCGCCCCGAGCGATGTTCGGTTTCTGGGCTGCCCGCCGGATCATTCAGCGAACGGTCGAGAAGCTCGAGAAGTAGAGGAAGCGTTGGGGCCTTCGCCACGATCCACGATCGAGGTCCTCCGCCTGACCGGCATCCGCAACGAAGAACCACCCAGCTCGATGCCCGCCAGGAGCGCAGGTCATCGAAGGTGTTCCTCGAAGTCCCCTCGTTCGACAAAATCAGAGCTCGAGCGGCGGTGAGCCCTGATCATTCAGGGAGCAGTCGCGCCGACGGGTGCACGCCCCGAGCAGATACCCGCGCGCTCACCAGCCTTGATCCGTTGCACCACCTGGCTGGACGCATCGGTCAGTTCCTGCAGACTGTGGTGGGCTGCGCGCACGGCGTGTATGGGTCCGCGGTGGACGATGCGCGGCGGCCGGATGGCGTCGAGTACTTCCTTGCGCGCGTGCGACGCACTTCGGCCATGAAGTCCAGCCTGGTTGCCACCAGGAGGCTCTGCGTCTCAAGCGTAGCCAGTCGGGAGCACGTTCCCCGGCGCAAAGAGCGTGCTGGGGCGGCCCCCCCGATCTCTCTTTACCGGTCAGGACAGCGGAATATCCCTGCGGTGGCGGTGGGCCCAGACAGAGCTGCCCCCTCGAAGCAGCCTTTCGGGCGAGGAGGAGCGGCTCCCCGCACCCTCGTGCCGGTCGATTTCTCCGGCGGCGGTTCAGCGACGGAGATTCCGAACACTGCGCTGTGCCATGCCCACTCCGTTGCTGTCGGGCCCGCACGGCAAAAACGCTCAACCGAGCGACCGTGCGGGCCGGGTACCGAGGGTGGCCACGTGTACGTGTATGCCTGCGGGGTACGCGGCGGATTCAGGTAAGCGTCCCCAAACTTGAGGAGTGCTGTGTCCAAGGTCGAGGAATCCATCGAGGTCGCCGTACCCGTCAGCACCGCGTACAACCAGTGGACGCAATTCGAGGAGTTCCCGCAGTTCATGGGTGGTGTGGAGCGGATTGAACAGCAGACCGCGACGCTCACCCACTGGGTGACGAAGGTAGGCGGCGTGACCAGGGAGTTCGATGCGGAAATCGTCGAACAGATCCCGGACGAACAGGTGTCATGGACGACGGTCGGCGGTGATGTACACCAAGCGGGCGTGGTCACCTTCCACCGACTGGACGACCGGCGCACCAAGGTCATGCTGCAAATGGACCACGACTCCAAGGGTGTCGTCGACGCCGTCGGGGACAAGCTTGGCGTGGTGAAGCACCAAGTCTCCGAGGACCTGAAGCGGTTCAAGTCCTTCATCGAAAATCGGGGCCAGGAAAGCGGCGCCTGGCGCGGGCAGGTCTGACCCGAAACCAGCTCGGACACGACCGACGGTCCATGGAGCCACCGATGCTCCACGCCCCGTGGACGTGAGGAATCCCGCTCCTCCCGGCTTCTCACATCCACGGGGTGGTCCGACCGGTCGGTTTCATCCAGCGGTACAGCAGCCCAGGGCGTTTCGTAGGCGATCGGACTGCGTTGTCCGAGCCGGGAATGAAGGCGTCGGCTGTTGTAGCAAGGGAGCCGGCGAAACGCGGCGATGCGGGCCTCACGCTCGGTTGTCGCATGGACTGCGGCACGACGCCGCGACGCGAGTCCGTACTGTGCCCCCCGTTCGGCTCAGCCTCGGGCGGGTACCCGCCACCCACAGCAGGACCCGAGACCGCGCGACCAGTTCCTGGAACGGCGACGCATGGCGACGTACGGCTACTTCCTCTCCTCCGAGGAGTTCACTCCGGCCGAACTGCTCTCCTAGGCCCGCGCGGCCGAGCGGACTGGCTTCGAGCCACTGGCGATCTCCGACCACTTTCGTCCTCAACAACCAGGACCTCAACCAGGTCACCTGGGAGATGCGCGCCATGTCCGGGGCACCGCAATTCCTGCCCTCGCAGTCGCTTCCGGAGGTGCCGTACGCGGACTTCGCACGCTCCCTCGGCCTGGGCGGCGTGCGGGTGGAGAAGCCGGGCGACGTGGAGAGTGCGTGGCGCCAGGCGCTGGCTTGCGACCGGCCATTCGTGCTCGACTTCCGCACGGACCCGGCGGTGCCACCGATCCCGCCGCACGCCACGCTGGAGCAGATCGAAGCGGCGGCCACCGCGATCCTCGAGGGTGACAGCGACCGGGCGGGCGTGGTGAAGCAGGGCTTCAAGGCGAAGGTGCAGGAGATGCTGCCCGGCGGGCATCGGAACAAGTAAGGCACACCACCGAACCGCTGTTGGAGAACCTCGAGGCCGCCGTCTACACCCTGTCCACCGACCTCCCCTCGACGGCACGTTGGAGGGGAATGCGACGACCCTGGTTGTAGTACGGGCTAATGCGGGGAGCAGGACCGGCCTGGGTCTACGGCGCGGTCGAAACAGCTTCTGTCGTACGGGAGTCGCTGACCGGTGTGGTCACGGGAGTACGTGGCCACGGGACTACATGCTGCAGGACGCCACCGTCACCGCGATCCGCTCCGTCCTTGCCCTGCTGCGCCGCGTCACCGAGGCGCGCCGTGGCGGGGTGAGCCGGGAGAGCCAGCTGCGCCACCACGCCGACTGGTTCACCTCCTGTGCGAGCGACGAGGACGCGCACGCCCTGTTACAGGCGGGCTTCGGGCTCGGCGCACCCCGGCACATCGCCGTCCCGTATGCCGATCCCGAACAGATCCCAGGGCGTACGTCCTGGTGGGGGGCCGAACCGGTCGAGCTGGCTCGCACCCTGGTCCAGTCCGGCCGCACCTCCGCCCGGCACGGCACCGGCCGCATCGAGCGCAACGACGCCCAGCGGCCCGGCTCCGCGCCGAGCACCTAGAGCTCCGGCGTCGTCGAAGGACACGCGACCGGATCAAGATGCTCAAACGGCAGATGTGTGGCCGAGCGCCTGTCGGAGGCTCATCCGCACGTCTCAGTTCGGTGACCCGCGTCACACCCGGCTCCTGTCAGCAATCGGGACGCCGTCTCGTTCAAGGGGCACGCGAACGAGACAGGAGCAACGCCATGAAGCACCGCATCGTCGTACTCGGCGCCGGATACGCTGGGGCCTTCGCCGCCGGAAACCTGGCCCGCCGACTCTCCCCCGCCGACACCGAGATCACCGTCGTCAACGCCGTGCCCGACTTCGTTGAGCGGATGCGGCTCCACCAGCTCGCGATCGGCCAGGACCTCGCGTTCTGCAACCTCGCCGACGTATTCGCGAGCACCGGGGTGCGGCTGCGCCTGGCGCGCGTCACCGGCGTCGACCCCGACCGCAGGACCGTCGCCGTGACCGGCGAGGACGGCGACGGCGAGCTCGCCTACGACACGCTTCTCTACGCGCTCGGCAGCTCCGTCGCCCACCATGGCGTCCCCGGCGTGGCCGAGTACGCCTTCGATGTGACCGGCCGGTCCTCGGCGCTGCGTCTGCGCGAGCGCCTGGCCGGCCTGGGCGAGGGCGGCACCGTGCTGGTCGTCGGTGAGGGGCTGACCGGCATCGAGAGCGCCACCGAGTTCGCCGAGTCCCGGCCCGACCTCTCGGTCGCCCTCGCCGCCCGCGGCGAGCTGGGCGCCTGGCTCTCCCCGAAGGCCCGCCGTCACCTGCGCCAGGCGTTCGACCGGCTCGGCATCACCGTCCACGAGCACACCGGCATCGAAGCCGTGGAGCCGACACGGGCGATCGCCGCCGACGGTACGTCCATCCCGGCCGACGTGACCATGTGGTCGGCCGGGTTCGCCGTGCACCCCATGGCGGCCGCCAGCGGCCTGGAGGTCGCCGAGACCGGCCAGATCGTCGTCGACCGCACCATGCGCTCGGTCTCGCACCCGGACGTCTACGCCGCCGGTGACTGCGCCTACGCGATCGGCGACAACGGCCGGCCGCTGCCGATGTCCTGCGCCTCGGCCGGCTTCACCAACATGCAGGCAACCGCCGCGATCATCGCGCGCCTGACGGGTAGTGAGGTCCCGACCACCGGGCTGAAGTACCACGGCAACCACATCAGCCTCGGGCGGCGGGACGCGATCTTCCAGATGGTGGACGGGGACGGCCGGTCGAAGCCCTGGTACCTGGGCGGCCGGACCGCCGCGCGGCTCAAGTCGGGCGTGCTCAAGGGCGCCGGGTGGAGCATCGCCCACCCGACCTTCGGCATGCCGAAGCGCAAGCGCCGCCTGGCCACCGCGCCTGACCGGGCCGGTGTGAAGGTCGCCGCCTAGGCTGCTCCGCATGGACATCGCAGCCATCGATCGGTTCGAGGCTAGCCAGGGCCGGCTGGCCTCGCTCGCGTACCGTCTGCTCGGCTCGGCCGCCGACGCCGAGGACGCCGTGCAGGACACGTTCCTGCGCTGGCAGGCCCCATACCGCGAACGGGTTGAGGTGCCGGAGGCGTGGCTGACCAAGGTCGTCACCAATCTCTGCCTCGACCGGCTCCGCTCGGCGCAGGCGCGCCACGAGCAGGCGGCCGGTGCCTGGCTGCCCGAGCCGCTCCTCGATAGCGACCCGATGCTCGGCCCGGCCGACACCTTCGAGCAGCGCGAATCGGTGTCCTTGGCCGTACTGACCCTCTTGGAGCGCCTCTCGCCGGTCGAGCGGGCCGTCTACGTTCTGCGTGAGGCCTTCTCGTACAGCCACGCCGAGATCGCCGGGATCCTCGACATCACCGAGTCCGCGAGCCAGCAGCACGTCCACCGGGCCCGGATCCGGGTCGCCGCCGAGCGCCGCCGAGGCAGCGAGACCGACCCCGCGTCCGCGCGCCGGGTCGTCGAGGAGTTCCTCGCCGCCGCCACGTCGGGGCGCACCGAACGGCTGGTGGCGCTGCTCACCGACGACGTGACGGCGGTCTCGGACGGCGCCGGACTGAGCAAGCGGCTGCTGCACTACAAGACGCGCGAGCGGGTCGCCTCCTACGTGCGGGCCGGCTTCAAGCCCACGCCGGCGAAGCGCCGGCTGGCCGGCGGCTCGCCCGCGTTCTATATCGCGCTGGTCAACGGCTCCCCGGCCGTCCTCGCCGTGGTCGACGACCGGGTCGTGGGCGCCGTGGCGTTCGAAGTCAGCGACGGCAAGGTCGCGTCCCTGCGCGGCATCGCCGCCGCGGACCGGCTCGCGCGCCTCAACGAGGCGTGGCGGCAGCACGAACCCGACGCGCCAGCCATCAACGCATGGTGACCCGAGCCACCGGCATCCAGTGACCTGAGTCGGAGCGGTGCTTTTGCCACCGCTCAGATCGCGGTGGCGCGGGCGAAGTCGTCTCGCATGCTCGACAGCGCGAAGCGAGCGCAGTGCGCTGTGTTTATGGGGACCGCGAGAGCACCACCCCATTGGTGACCACCGGCATGGCCCCGCCTGCTGCCGCGGACCGCACTGCCGCGGCGAGCACCACACGGGTCGTAGAGCTGCCGGGGTGCGTCCTTACTCGGTCGAGGCGTCGGCCTCGGAGTCGGCTCCGTGGACCGGGACCAGCAGGGTGAAGGTGGCCGGAGTTCTGCTGGTCAGGGAGAGCCGGCCGCCCGGCCAGCCCGCTGAGCGTCGCTCGGCGCGCGAAGTTGCGGGCCAGCGCGGGGTCACCTCGTCGTCGGGCAGTTGGGGAAACAACAATACGTGGCGGCCCAGGCAGCGGCCGCACTTGCAGTCGCGGCGATCCTCTGGTGCAGCCTGGGGCGCGGCCCAATACCCGGCCATGCTGGTGGGCAGCCTCACCCTGGACGAGGCCGCCTCCCAGCCTGCCGTCCTGTCTGCGTGCCTGATCGTCCTGGCCTGCGGTGCCGTCCTGCTCGTCCCCTCACTCGGGCTGCTGTACAGCACCTTTCAACAGGCCGAGGCCGATGAACCGACACCCCACCATCCGGCATCGGACTGACTACCCGCACAACTGCACTGAACTCGCGAGACACGGCAGGTGTACCGTTTGCGCGGCGACGCGGCCCCGGGTGGGCATGTTCGCAAGCCGGAGGGGTGGCCGTGGATTGGTTCGTTGGACTTGGGATGGTCCTGGGCGTGCTGGCGATCGCCCTGGGAACTGTGTCGATCCGCACGGGGTGGACGTTGTCGTGGGCGCGCCGCCATGTCGCCCGACCGCGGGTCTATGGACTTGGAGGACTGTTGGTGGGCACGCCCTGCACTGTGCAGGGCTTGTTCTACTTCGGAATCGTGCCGAGTCCGTCCTGGGAGATCCGATTCTTCAGCATGAACGTGCTGCTGCTCTCTGGACTGGTTCTCCTGGGCGTGGGGCAGATGCGGTGGTCACCCCGCAGAAGCTGACCGGCTTCTACGGGGTCGACACACTGCGGTAGCGGCCTCGGTCCGCCACGCGCTGGATGTGCGGTCATTTCGCGTGAACATCTGTCGGCCCGTTGATTACCAAGCGTTGCTCGAGCTCATTGGTCCACGCTGCTGACGAAAGTGAACGAAGCCACCTGAGTCCATGCCCAGGCCGCCGAGTCACCCGTCGGCGGTCACGCACGGGCCGACCGCGCTTCGCTGAAGGCCGACCGCGCAGCCGCCGAAGCCCGTTCCGCACGGCTCGCAGCCCAGGTCCGCCGACCTGAACTGCGCCTGAGCAGAGCGCTCCGCTGAGGTCTGCCGCGAGTTCGGCATCGGCGGCCCTGACGACCCCGAGCAGCTCAAGGCCTGGATCGCCGCCCTCGAACAGAAGGTGATTCGTCCCGAGCTGAAGGTCCAGGAACGCGACGACGACCTTGCCGCTGCCCGTGCGGCCAACCGCGAGTTCATGGCATCGCTCGACCGCGGATGCGAGGCACTCGTGCAGCAGGGGTGAAAGCCCAGGCACAGCCCTCTCGAGGATGCCATCCGTGCTGGTCACAGCGGCGAGCGTGCAGGACTCCGTCGCTGGCACCAGACTCCTGGACCAGGTCGCGGCCGAACACCCCGGCATCCGCAAGGGGTGGGTCGACGGCGGCTACCGTCAGCACCTCGTCGACCACGCCGCCACCCTCGGCATCGACATGGAAATCAACGCAAGCCCCGGACTTGATCCCGAAACGCTGGGCAGTCGAGCGGACCTACGGCTGGCTCATGCTCAACCGTCGACTTGCCCGCGACTACAAGACCCTGCGCGTCCACTCCGAAGCCATGACCCACATCGCCATGACCGACCTCATGGCCGCCGTGAGCTTCCCCCGGTGTGCGGGAGGTGCTGATCAGCTGGCCAGGGCGGGTTGACGGGGTTTCAGGTTCGTTCGTTCGGCCGTTGCCTGGTCGGCGTAGTGCTTCTCCTCGAACTCGACGGGGCTGAGGTAGCCGAGCCGCTTCTGGATGCGCCGGGAGTTATAGAAGCCGTCGATGTACTCGAAGAGCGCGAGGTTGGCCTCGGCGCGGGTGGTGAAGGTGCGCCCACGGATGCACTCGGTTTTGATGAGCATCCAAAGGTTCTCCGCGAGGGCGTTATCGTACGAATCCCCGACCGAGCCCATAGATGCCTCAACTCCCGCTCTCACAAGGCCAGTTGTCAGCTTCACGGATGTGTACTGGGCGAGTTCAATTGGTCGTTGCAACACCGGGCTGTTGCAGCGAGCGTAGCTGCTCTTCGAAGACCTCGGCTGGCGTCCGCCAACCGAGGGTCTTGCGGGGCCGGTTGTTGATCGCCATGGCGACGGCTTCGAGGTCCGTGGACGACCACCGGGAGAGATCGGTGCCCTTCGGGAAGTACTGACGCAGCAGCCCGTTCGTGTTCTCGTTCGTCGGTCGTTGCCAGGGCGAGTGGGGATCGGCGAAGAACACCTTCGTCCCGGTGTCGAGGGCGAACTGGGCATGGCCGGAGAGTTCCTTCCCGCGGTCCCAGGTGAGGGTTTTGCGTAGCTGCTCGGGCAGCTGCGTCATCGAGGCGGTGAGCGCTGTGTTCATCGCGATCGCGCCATAGCCCCCAAGTGAGGTGCCGTTCTTCACGGGCGGATTCTCACCCCAGCCCTCGAGCCGGGGCAGGTGCACCAGGAGCGTGGAGCGGCTGCTGCGCTCGACCAGCGTGCCGATCGCGGAGCGCCCCGTCCCGATGATCAAATCGCCTTCCCAGTGTCCGGGGACCGCGCGGTCTGCGGCCTCGGCGGGGCGTTCTGATCGCCGAGACCGGCTGGGTCGAACAGCGCAGTCTGCTGTCGGCGCGGTGGTGGTGTACTTCATCCTCGCGAGGTGCCTGTTCTTCGGCCAGGGATACGAAGAGGTCGCCCGGCTGCTGGGCGAGGCCCGGTGGTCGTGGCGGGCGCCGTGATCGGGCGGGCTCGTCGGCGGCTGGGCGTGGAGCCGTTGAAGGCGTTGCTCGCCCGGGTGTGCCGGCCGGTGGCTGTGCCCGAGACGGCGTGCCGAGTACCGGCACTGGCGTCTGGTCGCGGTGGACGGCACGACGCTGGATGTGGCGGACATGGGCCAACGAAGAGTTCTTCGGCCGCCAGGCCGGCGGCCGCGGGGAGAGCGCGTTCGCGCAGGCGAGGGTGGTGGCACTGGCGGAATGCGGCACCCATGCGGTGTTCGGGGCTGTCATCGGACCCGCTGTCGGCGGGCGAGCAGAGCTGTCCCGGCAGCTGTTCCCCCAGCTCGGGGAGGGGAAGCTCCTGCTGGCCGATCAGGGCTTTTACGGCTTCGAGCTGTGGCAGACCGCCCGCGCCACCGGCGCCGACCTGCTGTGGCGCCTCCGCAGCAGCGCGGCCGTGCCCGGGCTCCAAGTTCTGGACGACGGCTCCTACCTCAGCTCCATCCGCGCCGAGGCGGACCGAACAGTCCTCACTGCGGGGGCCCAGAGCGCCAACCGGAGTGACCGGCTTCGGCGCTTGCGGCTGCCCGCAGGTGCCGGGCTGGTCACGTTGCACGAGGCCGAGCGGCGCCCCCTCCCAGCCTTCCTCTTGATCTGATCCAGTGTGCGCGGCGACCAACCGGCCGCCTGCGGGGAGGGTGCCTGTTGAGTCGACACTGAGTGCGATGCCGGTGTTGCCACCGGTCCGCTTCTCCGTGCCGCGCGCTGAACCCGGCTTACCCATTCCCCGCGTACCAGGTGCGGGGCCCCCGGGCCGAGGGCTGTTCAAGCGTCCTGACGCCGCAGGCGGTGGCCGACATGGTGTCGGCCACCGCCTGGCGGAAGGGATGCCGGTTCGGCTGCGTGGAGGTGACGTGGTGTCAGGTGGCTGGGCTGCCCGCGACCCACTCGCTCCACGACATGTTCCAATCGCTGAGGCCGTTGTCAGGGGCCAACATGGTCTTCTCCTCGGAGTTCTTGACGATCACGACGTCACCGACTATCGAGTGGTCGAAGAACCACGCGGCGGGCTGCCTGCCGTGGCTGTCGCCTCGAACATCCTTCAGGCCTACGCAGCCGTGGCTGGTGTTGGCCTCGCCGAAGACAGAGTCGGTACCCCAGTAGTTGCCATGGATGAACGTGCCCGAGTCGGTCAGGCGCATGGCGTGCGGTACGGCCTTGATGTCGTACGAGGGCTTGCCGTTCTTCTCCGTGAGGCCGACGCTCGCACCATTCATATGGATCTGCCTGAACTTTTCGGAGATCACCATCTGACCGTTGTACGTCGGGTGCTCAGGGCTGCCTGACGAGATCGGGATGGTCTTGATCGTCTTGCCGTCCCGGACGACGGTCATCTGCTTCGTCTTGGCGTCCACGGTGCTGATCTGGCTCCGGCCGATCTTGAACGTGACCGTCTTCTGGATGCCGTGGCGGTTGAGCGTAACGGTGACGGTGGAGCCGGGCCTCCAGTAATTCTCGGGGCGGAAGTCCACGCGGTGGTCGTTGAACCAGTGACCGACGACCCGCTGGCCGCTGCTGGAGCTGACCCGGATCTCCGACTGCACTGCCGCCTTGTCGCTGATCGCCTTGTCGAAGTTGACCGTCACCGGCATGGCCACGCCGACGGTCGAGCCGTCCTCGGGGGAGAGGTGCCCGATGAAGTCGTTGGCCGGGGAGACAGTGGTGATCGTGGCGCTACCGGTGGTGGAGCGGCCCTTGACGTCCCCAGCCTCTGCGGCGATCTGATACTTGGTGGCACGCTCCAGCCGGCCGTTTGGCTTCCAGGAGGTGCCGTCCGTGGACAGAGTGCCCGGGATCTCGGCACCGGTCGCGACGGCGGTCATGGTCACCTTGGTGAGCTTGCCGCTGGTGACGGTGACACTGACCGGGTGGTTGGTCCCGACGCTGTAGGTGCCTTGCCCGGGCGTGATCTCGATGCGGGCGTCGGAGGCTTCCTGGGCGCCCGCCTGATTTATCCTCGCCTGCGATGTCGGGTGGTTCCCTGCACCGTTGCCGCTGGTCGCAGCGTTGCTCGTACCGCCGAGGGCCGTGACTGCGAGTACACCGCCGAGTACGCCGGCCGTAGCCGCCAGCCTGGTGCTTCGTGTACACAGCGTGATCAAAGCTTCTCCCATGTCACTGGTCTCTGTATCCCTGCGCTGATCGCCCGAAGGAGTGCAAGCAGCCCTGTGACCATTTATAGGCATACCTCTGTCCAAAAATGGGGAAATCGTGGTGAAGGTAACGTATTGTCCATGAGGGAGCGAAGCCCTTGGCCCGTTCCTCATCGAGCGCGGCGAACAGGGTCTCGCTCAGCTCGACCGAGACGGGCTGCGGGACCGCACCCCGTCCTGGCCGGTCTCCCGCCAGGCCTGAACGCCACCGCTGGACCGACTGGACGCTGACCCGTAACTCCTTCGCGATGTCCGTGCTGCCCGGCCCAGCGGTGAACATTGCGACTGCTTCCATCCGGATCCGCTCGCTGAACGCCAGCCTGTCCGCCGACCCCGACACCCCCATCGGGGATCTCCGCAGCCGCTCCAGCTCCGAGACCCGTCTGCCCTCCGGGACCTTCAGCAGATCCCGCATCGACTGCCGCAGCTTCTCGGGCACCGCCTCATCCAGCGTCCGGTACAACGCAGCGTTCTCCTGCGCGCGGACCTCGGCCACCAGCCGGGTCAGCGTCGTAATCCCCGGCAGCAGCACGCGGTTGTCCACCAGCCACCCCACCGCCCGGTCGAACAACGCCCGCGGCCCCTCCCACGACGCCCACACCCGCGTCGCCAGAAACTCCCGCACCTGCGCCTCCGCCGCCGGGGACTCCCGGTACGCGTAGGCGTCCCGGATCTCCCATGCGTGCTCGTACCGGTTCTGCCGCCGGGCTCCGTACGCGGCGAACTCGCCCGGATCGACACCCAGCTGTTCGGCAGCGAAGCGGACCACCACCTCCGGGACCACGGACAGGTCCTCGGTGGGGAACACCCCGAGCATCCGTACGCAGCCCCACTGCACCGCCCACCCCAGCCGGTTCGCCGGCGCCCGCTTCGACCGCGCCGACTCCAACGCCTTCGCGTCCAGACGGAAGAACTGCTCCAGCTCCCCGGGTGTCGGAGCCGAAGCGAACCGGCCGTAGCGCGAGACCTGGTCATGAGAGAGAAATTCAACTGGCATGACCCGGAACGTAGGGGCCCTGATCAGCGGAAACAGGGCGAGTCATCGAACTGGAATCAAGATCGGCCAGATGTCGCTATTGGCCGTTCCGATCCTCCCCGAGGGCCTAGAAGGTGCCGTTTCGGAGCATGGCGAACAGGACGCTGATGCGTTGGCGGGCGAGGCGGAGGAGGGCCTGGGTGTGGGTCTTGCCGCGGGCTCGTTCTTGTCGTAGTAGGTGCGGGAGGGCTGGGTCGGCGTTCATGCAGGTGTCGGCGTACACGTGAACGTGGCTCTGGCGAGATTTTCGCAGGCGGAGATCATCTTGGTGGCGAGGTCGGTAGTGATTCTCGGCCGCTTGCAAATGCATCATGAAAGTGGGACCTCTTCATCAGAGGAAATCGGGCCAGGGCTATATATGCCGTGTTTCTCTCACAGCTAGCGCCTAGGGTTCTCCTTAGAGATTTTCCCGACTGTCAATGCTCGTGCACGTCACCCATTGGGGATTCCCCTAAACCTGATCTGCTGCAGCGGCGGCGCGCTGCCGCGGGAGCGAAACCAGGGTCACACTGCAGCTTGTTGCCGCCTGGTCGAGCCGATCGCCCGTGTAGCGGCCGACGTTGGTGCGGTGCCTTTCGTTCTCTGTGTGGGTGGGTGGAGCGCAACATGGTCGAGTCCGAGCTCAACGCAACGGGGAATCGGGACTGTTCGGCTTCGGCAGATTCGGCCGATGGCATAGCTGTCATCGGCCTGGCGTGCCGACTGCCGGGGGCCGCCGACCCGGCCGCCTTCTGGCGGCTGCTCAGCGAGGGCGCGGACGCGATCACCGACGTCCCTCCGGACCGGTGGGACGGGGCGGTGGTGGCCGACGCGTCCGCACCCGACAGGACCGGCATCCGCCGGGGCGGCTTCCTCGACAGCATCGGCGACTTCGACGCCGGGTTCTTCGGGCTCTCCCCCAAGGAGGCCGCCGCCATGGACCCGCAGCAGCGGCTCGTGCTGGAGTTGGCCTGGGAAGCACTGGAGGACGCGCACGTGCGCGCCGCAACGCTGCGCTCCACCCGCACCGGAGTGTTCGTCGGCGCCATGTGGGACGACTACGCGACGCTGCACCACCGCTCCGGACTCACGGCCATCTCCCCGCATACCGTCACCGGCCTGCACCGCAGCATCATCGCGAACCGGGTCTCGTACTTCCTTGGCCTGAACGGCCCCAGCCTGACCGTGGACTCCGGCCAGTCCTCTTCTCTGGTCTCGGTCCACCTGGCCTGCGAAAGTCTCCGCAAGGGCGAATCGACGATCGCTCTCGCGGGCGGCGTGAACCTGAACATCGTCCCCGAGAGCGCCCTGGGCGCCGCCAAGTTCGGCGGCCTGTCCCCGGACGGCCGCTGCTTCACCTTTGACGCGCGCGCGAACGGCTACGTTCGCGGCGAGGGCGGCGGCATCGTCGTCCTCAAACCTCTTGCCCGGGCCGTCGCGGACGGCGACCCTGTCTACTGCGTGATCCGCGGCAGTGCGGTCAACAACGACGGTGGCGGCGACGGGTTGACCGTGCCCCTGCAGTCCGGGCAGGAACAGGTGCTCCGGCTCGCCTACGAACGGGCCGGAGTCAACCCCGCCGATGTCGGCTACGTGGAACTGCACGGGACCGGCACCAAGGTCGGCGACCCCATCGAGGCAGCCGCGCTCGGCGCAGTGCTCGGCACGGGACGTGAGCCCGGCCGCCCTCTGCGGGTCGGCTCGGCCAAGACCAACGTGGGCCACCTGGAGGGCGCCGCGGGCATCACCGGCCTGCTGAAGGCGGTCCTGTCGCTCAACCACCGTGAACTGCCCGCCAGCCTCAACTTCGGGACGCCGAACCCGGCGATCCCGCTGGACCGGCTGAACCTGAGGGTGCAGACCGAGCACAGCGAATGGGCCGCCGAGGACGGCCGCCCGCTGCTCGCCGGCGTCAGCTCGTTCGGCATGGGCGGCACCAACTGCCACATCGTGCTGGCGTCGGGCGCGGCTGTGGAGGCGGGTGAGGGTGCGACGGCGGGCGGGGGCGCGGCTCCGACCTTTTGGCCGCTGTCCGCCAAGACCGCATCCGGGCTGCGCGCCCAGGCCGCCGCACTGCTCGCCCACACCGAGGCGCCCCTCGGTCTCGCCCTGCCCGACGTCGGCTGGTCGCTGGCCACCGGCCGCACCGCCTTCGAACACCGGGCCGTCGTCGTGGGCGAGGTTCGTGACGACTTCCTGCGCGCCCTGCGCGAGCTGTCCACCGGCGGCATTGACGCCGCACTGACCACTGGCCGCGCGGGCCCGCGCGGCGAGCTCGCCTTCCTCTTCTCGGGCCAGGGCAGCCAGCGGGCCGGCATGGGCCGCGAACTGGCAGAGTCCGTCCCGGCGTTCGCCTCCGCCCTGGACGAGGTGTGCGCACACCTCGACCCCTTGCTGCCGCGGCCGCTGCGCGAGGTCATGTTCGCACCCGTAGGCACTGGGGAAGCCGCCGAACTCGACCAGACCCTCTACACGCAGACCTCACTGTTCGCCGTCGAGGTGGCCTTGTTCCGGCTGCTGGAGAGCTGGGACATCACCCCCGACGTGCTGATGGGCCACTCCATCGGTGAACTCGCCGCCGCGCACGTGGCCGGCGTCCTCTCGCTCGCCGACGCCTGCGCCCTCGTGGCCGCGCGCGGTCGCCTGATGCAGGCGCTGCCCGCCGGCGGCGCCATGATCGCCGTCCAGGCCGCGGAGGACGAGGTGCGCGCCCGCATCGGCGAGCGCACGGACCGCGTGAGCATCGCCGCGCTGAACGGCCCGGACTCCGTCGTCGTCTCCGGCGACGAGGACCTCGCCACCGAGATCGCCGACGCCTTCGCCGCCCTGGGCCGCAAGACCAGCCGGCTGCGGGTCAGCCACGCCTTCCATTCCCCGCACATGGAACCCATGCTGGCGGAGTTCCGCAACGTGGCCGAGGGCCTGACCTTCCACGCCCCGCGCATCCCGATCGTGTCCAACGTGACGGGCCGACTGTCCGAGGAGCCCTCGGGATACGAAGGGTGCACGGCCGCGTACTGGGTCCGCCACGTGCGCGAGGCGGTCCGCTTCGCCGACGGCGTCGCCCGCCTCGACGAGCAGGGCGTCCGCACGTACCTGGAGCTCGGCCCTGGCGGCGTGCTCGCCTCCATGGCCCGCGCCGGCGCTGACAGCGAGTCCCTGTTCGTCCCCGCCCTGCGCACCCGTCGCCCCGAGGCGCAGGCCCTGCTGGCGGCGGTCGCCTCGCTGCACGTCCACGGCGTGGAGCCGGACTGGGACGCCCTGTTCGGCGGCGGGCGAGGCGCACGCCGCAAGGTCGCGCTCCCCACCTACGCGTTCGAACGGCAGCGGTACTGGCTGGACGGCGACACGACGTCGCCCGTCGCCACCACCGGCTGGGCTCCTGTGGCTCCGCAGCCGGACGCCATCGCCGAGACTGACAGCGCGCCTGTCGGAGCCCTGGGTCGGCGGCTGGCCGGACTGGCCGAGTCCGAGCGCGACGAGGCCGTGCTCGACATGGTCCGCGCACACATCGCCGCCGTTCTCGGCCACGCCGAAGCCCGCCAGGTCGAGACCGAGTGGACGTTCAAGGACCTCGGTTTCGACTCGCTCAGCTCGGTGGAACTGCGCAACCAGCTCAGCGAGGCTACCGGCCTGCGCCTGCCCAGCGGGCTGCTGTTCGACCACCCGACCCCTGCCGCGCTCGCCCGCCATCTCGCCGCCCAGTCCCTGGGCGGCGGGGACGCGGCGGCCGCCGCGCCCGCGACGGTGGCCGACCCCCACGAGCCCATCGCCATCGTGGCCATGAGCTGCCGCCTGCCCGGCGGCGTGAGCTCCCCCGAGGACCTGTGGCGGCTGCTCGCCTCCGGTGGCGACGGCATCTCCGGATTCCCGACGGACCGTGGCTGGGACGTCGAAACACTCTACGACCCGGAGCCCGGCACGCCCGGCAAGTCCTCGACGCGGCACGGCGGCTTCCTGCACGAGGCGGCCGAGTTCGACGCCGGCTTCTTCGGCATCAGCCCCCGCGAGGCCGCCGCGATCGACCCGCAGCAGCGGCTGGTCCTGGAGACCGCGTGGGAGGCCTTCGAGCGCGCCGGCATCGACCCGGCCACGCTGCGCGGGAGCCGGGCGGGCGTGTTCATCGGCGCGACGGCACAGGACTACGGCCCCCGGCTGCACGAGCCGGCCGACGGCGTCGAGGGCTATCTGCTGACCGGCACGACGACCAGCGTCGCCTCGGGGCGCGTGGCCTACTCGTTCGGCCTCGAAGGCCCCGCGGTCACGGTGGACACGGCCTGCTCGTCGTCTCTGGTCGCCCTGCACCTGGCCGTCCAGTCGCTGCGGAGCGGCGAGTGCACCATGGCCCTGGCCGGCGGCGTCACCGTGATGTCCACGCCTGGCATGTTCGTGGAGTTCAGCCGTCAGCGCGGACTGTCGGCGGACGGCCGCTGCAAGGCGTTCGCGGCCGGCGCGGACGGTACGGGCTGGGCCGAAGGCGTCGGCATGCTCCTGGTGGAGCGGCTCAGCGACGCCCGGCGCAACGGCCACCAGGTGCTGGCCGTCGTGCGGGGCAGCGCGGTCAACCAGGACGGCGCGTCGAACGGACTCACGGCGCCCAACGGCCCCTCCCAGCAGCGCGTCGTCCGCCAGGCGCTGGCAGCCGCCGGACTCGCGCCCGCGGACGTCGACGCCGTGGAGGCGCACGGTACGGGCACGCTGCTCGGCGACCCGATCGAGGCGGAAGCCCTCATCGCCGCCTACGGCCAGGGACGGGACGGCGACCGGCCGCTGTGGCTGGGTTCGCTGAAGTCGAACATCGGTCACACGCAGGCCGCGGCGGGCGTCGCCGGCGTGATCAAGATGGTCATGGCGATGCGACACGGTGTGCTGCCGCGGACCCTGCACGTCGACGAGCCGACCCCGCACGTGGACTGGTCGGCAAGCGGCGTACGACTGCTGACCGAGGCGGTGGAGTGGCCCGCGCGCGACCTGCCGCGCCGCGCGGCGGTGTCGTCCTTCGGCATCAGCGGTACCAACGCCCACGTCATCGTCGAGCAGGCCGCGACGAGCGAAGAGCCCGCCCGCGGGACGGCCGTTGCCGGACCGGTCCCGTGGGTGGTGTCGGCGAAGAGTGATGTGGCGCTGCGGGAGCAGGCGGGCCGGTTGTTGTCCTTCCTGGACGCCGAGGGCGTCGGGGGTGCCGGGGTTCGGCCGGAGGACGTGGCGTTGTCGCTGGCGACGTCGCGTGCGGTGCTGGAGCGCCGTGCGGCGGTCGTGGGCGGGGATCTCGCGGAGCTCCGGCAGGGGCTGGAGGCGCTTGCTTCCGGCGCTTCCGGCGCTGCTCCGGTGGGCGGTGCCGTCGGGGGCAGGGTCGGGTTCTTGTTCTCGGGTCAGGGTTCGCAGCGGATCGGCATGGGGCGTGAGCTGTACGCGGCGTACCCCGTCTTCGCTGCGGCGTACGACGAGGTCTGCGCGTTTCTGGACGCGCCCGTCGACGTCGACTCCGAGGAGCTCAACCAGACGGGTACGACGCAGCCCGCGCTCTTCGCCGTCGAGGTCGCCCTGTTCCGGCTTCTCGAATCGTGGGGCATCCGGCCGGACTATGTGGCCGGTCATTCGGTGGGTGAGATTGCGGCTGCTCATGTGGCGGGTGTGTTGTCGCTCGAGGATGCGGCGAAGCTGGTGTCGGCGCGTGCCGCACTGATGCAGGCGCTGCCCGACGGCGGGGCGATGGTCGCGGTCCAGGCGACGGAGGACGAGGTGCTGCGGCACCTGACCGACGGGGTCGGGATTGCGGCGGTCAACGGGCCTCGGTCAGTTGTGGTTTCCGGCGCTGAGGACGCGGTCACCGCAGTCGGTGAGATCTTCGCCGGTCGGGGTCGTAAGACGTCCCGGCTGAAGGTCAGTCACGCCTTCCACTCGCCGTTGATGGATCCGATGCTCGAGGAGTTCGCTGCGGTTGTTCGCGGTCTGACGTTCAGTGAGTCGCGGATCCCGGTGGTCTCGAATCTCACCGGCCGGTTGGCCGAGGTGTACACGCCCGAGTACTGGGTGCGGCACGTCCGCGAGGCGGTGCGCTTCGCCGACGGCATCGAGACCCTCGGCGAGCTGGGCGTGACCACGTTCGTCGAGGTCGGCCCCGGTGGCGTGCTGAGCGCCCTCGCCCAGGGCTGCTTCGACGACGGCACAGACATCGTCACGGTTCCCGTCCTGCGCGCCGACCGCCCCGAGCCGTACGCGCTCGTCACCGCAATCGGGCGGCTGCACACCCACGGCATCTCACCCGACTGGCAGGTGTTGTTCCCTGGCGCCCGGCGTGTCGACCTGCCCACGTACGCCTTCCAGCGCGAGCGCTACTGGCTCGACGCGCCTCGGGCGGCGACCGCCGGCGCCCCGGACGCGATGGACGCCGAGTTCTGGGACTCCGTCGAGAGCGAGGACCGGGCATCTCTCGGTGCGCTCCTGGGACTGGAGCCCACCGAACTGGACGTGGTCGCGTCCAAGCTGTCTGCCTGGCGCCGGAAGCGGCGCGAGCAGTCCACCACCGACGGCTGGCGCTACCGGATCACCTGGCAGCCGCTCGATGACATGGTCCGGGCCGCTCCGTCGGGGACCTGGCTCTACGTGGTCTCCGAGGAGACCGCGTGGACCGAGGCGATCCGCGCCGGGCTCACGGAACTCGGCGTCGCGCTCGTACCGTTCGCCGTGGGCGAGGACACCGACCGTGACGCGCTCGCCCGGGCCTTCGCCGACGCCGGGCAAGAGCAGGCCGACGGCATCCTGTTCGCCGCAGCACAGGGAGAAGCGGGGGCGAACGCCCTCCAGCGGCTCGTCCTGCTCGTCCAGGCCCTCGGCGACGCCGGGATCGAGGCCCCGCTGTGGTGCCTGACCAGCGGCGCAGTGTCGACCGGCACGGCGGATCTGCTGACCGACCCCGTCTCCGCCCAGCTCTGGGGCCTGGGCAGGATCGTCGCCCTGGAACAGCCGCAGCGCTGGGGCGGGCTCGTCGACCTGCCCGCCGAGCTGGACTCCCGCGCGCTGGAACGACTGGCCGGCCTGCTGGCCCAGGCCGACGAGGACCAACTCGCCGTACGCGCCTCCGGAGTGTACGGCCGCCGCCTCGTGCGCGCGCCGCTGAGCGCGGCACCGGCGGACGCACCCTGGTCGCCGCGCGGCACCGTGCTCGTGACCGGTGGTACGGGTGCGCTGGGCGGGCAGGTGGCCCGCTGGCTCGCCGGTGCGGGTGCCGAGCACCTGGTGCTCACCAGCCGCCGGGGCCCCGACGCCCCGGGCGCCGCCGAACTCAAGGCGGAGCTGGAGGAGCTGGGCGCTCAGGTCACCGTCGTCGCGTGCGATGCGGCCGACCGCGACGCGCTCGCCGAGTTGTTCGGCCGGTACATCGTGAACGCCGTGGTGCACACCGCAGGCGTACTCGACGACGGCCTGGTCGAATCGCTCACGCCCGAGCGCCTCAACCACGTGCTGCGCCCCAAGGTGGACGCAGCGCTCCATCTGCATGAGCTCACCCGGGACCGTCAGGACCTCGACGCCTTCGTGCTCTTCTCCTCGATGACCGGTGTCTGGGGCAACGGCGGCCAAGGCGCCTACGGTGCCGCGAACGCCTTCCTCGACGCCCTCGCCGAGCACCGCCGGGCGCAGGGCGTGCCCGCGCTGGCCGTCGCGTGGGGATCCTGGGCGGACGGAGGCATGGCCGACGGCGCCGCCGGTGACCATCTGCGGCGGCGCGGCGTACGGGCGATCGCGGCCCTTCCCGCGATCTCCGTGCTGCACGGTGCGCTGACCCACGGCGAGACCTCCATGACCGTCGCGGACGTGGACTGGGAGCGCTTCGTCCCGGCCTTCGTCGGCACGCGGCCCTGCCCGCTGCTGCTCGGCGTGCCCGAGGCCCGCGAGGCCCTCGAAGCACGCGCCCGGGCCGCGCAGAGCCCCGAAGTACCCGTGTCCGCGCTGGTCCAGCGCCTCCTCGGCGCCACGCCGGGGGAGCAGGGCCGCATCCTGCTGGACCTGGTCCGCGAGCAGGCCGCCACGGTGCTCGGCCACACGGGCAAGGGCGCCTTCGAAGCCGACCGGACGTTCCGCGAGACCGGCTTCGACTCGCTCACCGCCGTCGAACTGCGTCACAGGCTCAACACGGCCACTGGCCTCAGGCTGCCCACCACCCTGGTCTTCGACCACCCGACCCCAACCGCCCTCGCCCGTCACCTGGGCGAGGAACTCCTCGGCCGGCACGGGCTGGAGACGGCCGCCGCGCAGGCGACGGCCGCCGCTGCGGCCGACGAGCCCCTCGCGATCGTCGGCATGAGCTGCCGCCTCCCCGGCGGCGTCCAGTCGCCGGAGGACCTGTGGGAGCTGCTGAGCTCCGGCCGGGACGCGATGTCCGGCTTCCCCACCGACCGCGGCTGGGACATCGACGCGCTCTACGACCCCGACCCCGACCGGCCCGGCAAGACGTACTCGCGCGAGGGCGGCTTCATCCAGGGCGCCGACCGCTTCGACGCCGGTCTCTTCGGGATCTCGCCGCGTGAGGCGCTGGCGATGGACCCGCAGCAACGGCTGCTGCTGGAGACCGCGTGGGAGGCCTTCGAGCGCGCCGGCATCGCCCTCGCGTCCGTCCGCGCCAGCCGCACCGGTGTCTTCATCGGCACCAACGGCCAGGACTACGCCAACGGGCTACGCAACGCGCCCGAGGAGATCGAGGGCTACGCGCTCACCGGCAAGGCGGCCTCGGTCGTCTCCGGACGCATCTCCTACACGTTCGGCCTCGAGGGTCCCGCGGTCACGGTCGACACGGCCTGCTCGTCTTCGCTCGTGGCCCTGCACCTGGCCGCCCAGGCACTGCGGAGCGGCGAGTGCTCGATGGCCCTGGTCGGGGGCGTCACCGTCATGACCACGCCGGACCTGTTCGTGGAGTTCAGCCGGCAGCGCGGGCTGTCGCCGGACGGCCGGTGCAAGGCGTTCGCGGCCGGTGCCGACGGCACGGGCTGGGGCGAGGGCGTGGGCCTGTTGCTGGTGGAACGGTTGTCCGACGCCCGTCGGAACGGGCACCAGGTGCTGGCGTTGGTCCGCGGCAGTGCGGTGAACCAGGACGGTGCGTCCAACGGTCTGACCGCGCCCAACGGCCCCTCGCAGCAGCGGGTGATCCGGCAGGCGCTGGCGTCCGCCGGGCTCACGCCGGCCGACGTGGACGCCGTCGAGGCCCACGGCACGGGCACGCGGCTCGGCGACCCGATCGAGGCGCAGGCGCTCCTCGCCACGTACGGCCAGGAACACTCCGACGACCGGCCGGTGTGGCTGGGCTCGGTCAAGTCCAACATCGGTCACACGCAGGCCGCCGCGGGTGTCGCCGGTGTGATCAAGATGGTGCTGGCGATGCGGCACGGCGTGCTGCCGCAGACGCTCCATGTGGACGAGCCGACCGCGCACGTCGACTGGTCGGCAGGCGCCGTGCGGCTGCTGACCGAGCCGGTGCAATGGCCCGGGACCACCGGGCCCCGCCGGGCCGCGGTGTCCTCCTTCGGTATCGGCGGCACCAACGCGCACACGATCATCGAGGAAGCGCCCGCCGCGGCCGCGGCCGAGCCGGCCCGGGAACACCGCCCGGTGCCCGTGCCGTGGGTGCTGTCAGCAAAGAGTGAAGTGGCGCTGCGGGCCCAGGCGGAGCGTCTGCTGGCCTTCGCGACCGACGATGTGTCGCCCGTCGACGCCGGATTCTCGTCGGCCACGACGCGGTCGGCACTGGAGCATCGGGCCGCAGTCATCGGCAGCGACCCGGCCGAGCTGCGGGCAGGTCTTGAGGCCCTCGCGGCAGGCGAACCGGCGGCGAACGTCGTCGCCGGGCGCGCTCACTCGGCGGACAAGGTCGGGTTCTTGTTCTCGGGTCAGGGTTCGCAGCGGCTGGGGATGGGGCGTGAGCTGTACGCGGCGTACCCGGTGTTCGCTGCGGCGTATGACGAGGTGTGCGCGCTTTTGGACGCCACGGTCGACGTCGATGCGGAAACTCTTCATCAGACGGGTTCGACGCAGCCGGCGTTGTTCGCTGTCGAGGTCGCCCTGTTCCGGCTTCTCGAATCGTGGGGCATCCGGCCGGACTACGTGGCCGGTCACTCGGTCGGTGAGATCGCGGCCGCGCACGTGGCCGGGGTGCTGTCGCTCGAGGACGCGGCGAAGCTGGTGTCGGCGCGTGCCGCGCTGATGAAGGCCCTGCCCGCCGGTGGTGTGATGGTGGCGGTCCAGGCGGCCGAGGACGAGATGCTGCCGCACCTGATTGACAGAGCGGGTATCGCGGCGATCAACGGCCCGCGGTCCGTGGTCATTTCCGGGGCGGAGGACGCGGTCACGGCGATTGCCGAGGTGTTCGCTGCTCAGGGTCGTAAGACGTCTCGGCTGAAGGTCAGTCACGCATTCCATTCGCCGTTGATGGATCCGATGCTGGAGGAGTTCGCGGAGGTCGTTCGCGGTCTGACGTTCAGTGAGCCGTGGATCCCGGTGGTCTCGAACCTCACCGGCCGGCTGACTGAGTCGTACACCCCCGAGTACTGGGTCCGGCACGTCCGTGAGGCGGTGCGCTTCGCCGACGGCGTGCTGACCCTGCACGAGCTCGGTGTGACCACGTTCGTGGAGATCGGACCGGGCGGCGTCCTCAGTGCCCTCGTCCAGGGCTGCCTCGACGACGGCACAGACATCGTCACCATTCCCGCCCTGCGCGCCGACCGCCCCGAACCCCAGGCGCTCACCACCGCGTACGCCCAACTGCACGTCAGCGGCGCCGAAGTGGACTGGCACGCTTTCTTCCCGGGCGCCCGGCGCGTCGAGCTGCCCACGTACGCCTTCCAGCGCGAGCGCTACTGGCTCGACGCCCCCGCCTCCGCCGGTGACATGCGCGCGGTGGGGCAGGGCGAGGCCGGCCACCCGCTCCTCGGCGCCGCCGTGCCGCTGGCCGACAGCGTCGGGCACCTGCTCACCGGCCGGCTCTCGAAGCACACGCACCCGTGGCTGGTGGACCACGCCGTCAGTGGGGTCGCGCTCCTGCCGGGAACCGCGTTCGTCGAGCTGGCGATCACCGCTGCTGACGCCGTGGGCTGCGACCTGCTGGAAGAGCTGACGCTGGAGACACCGCTGCTCGTGCCCGAGCGCGGCGGCGTCGCCTTGCAGGTGCACGTCGGCGCCGACGACGGCTCGGGCCGCAGGCCGCTGACCGTGCACTCGCAGATCGACGACGGGGACGCGTACGCCCACGAGGACGACTCCGAGCGGGCATGGGTCCGGCACGCCTCCGGCGTGCTGACCGTCGCCACAGGAGGGCCCGTGGACGGCTCGCTCACCGCGTGGCCGCCCGTGGGTGCGGAGCCGGTCGACGTCGACGGGTTCTACGACCGCCTCGCCGGCATGGCGCTCGACTACGGCCCCGTCTTCCAGGGGCTGCGCGCCGCGTGGCGGAGCGGGGACGACTTCTTCGCCGAAGTGGAGCTGCCCGGCGCGGAGCGGACGGACGCGGGCGCGTACGGCCTGCATCCCGCCCTGTTCGACGCCGCCCTGCACACCGTCTGGCTGGGCGCGGTCGAGCCCGAGGCCGGGACGGGAAACGGGCTGTTGCCGTTCGCCTGGAGCGGCGTGCGCCTGGCGGCTGCCGGAGCCTCCGACCTGCGGGTGAAGGTATCGCGCGCCGGTACCGGCACCTCTACGGTGTCGCTGGTGCTGGCCGATGGCACCGGTGGGCCGGTCGCGGAGGTCGACTCGTTGACGCTGCGCCCGGTGCCCGCCGACCAGTTGCGCGCCGGTTCCGGCAGCGACGACGCGGTCTTCGGCCTAAAGTGGACGCCGGTCAGCCTGCCGTCCGCGCCGGACGGCATGAGGATCGAGACGTACGAGGATCTCGCCGCTCTTCGGGCCACTGACCCGCCGGCGGACACCGAAGCCGATGCCGCAGCCGCCGCCGATGCCGTGGTCGTGCCCTGCCCGACCGGGACCGGCGCGGACCTGGCCACCCGGGTCCGTGAGGTCACCCATGCCGTGCTGGAGTTGGTGCAGTGGTGGCTGGCCGAGGAACGCCCGGGGCGCCTGGTGCTGGTGACGCGTGGGGGAGACCTCGCCCAGTCGGCGGTCTGCGGACTGGTGCGCTCGGCGCAGACCGAGAACCCCGACCGCATCGTGCTGGTCGAGACCTCCAGCGATGCCCATGCCGGGGCCGGCAGCGGTGTTGATGACGCCGATCTTGCCCGGGTGCTGCCCGGCCTGATCGCGTCGGGTGAGCCGCAGGCCGCGGTGCACGCGGACGACGAGGTCCGGGTGCCCAGGCTGGTTCGAGTCGCCGTGCCGGACGCGGAGCCGGAACTTCCCGGCCTCGGCTCCGGCACCGTCCTGCTGACCGGTGCGTCGGGCGGCCTGGGCGGGTTGTTCGCCCGGCATCTGGTCGCCGAACACGGCGTCCGTAGTCTGCTGCTCGTCAGCCGCCGCGGCGGCGACGCACCCGGCGCGGCCGAGCTCACCGCCGACTTGACCGCGCAGGGCGCCGACGTCACCTGGGCCGCGTGTGATGTGGCCGACCGCGCCGCCGTCCGTGCACTCCTGGCCGGGCCCGGGCAGAGCCTGTCCGCGATCATCCACACCGCCGGCGTACTGGACGACGGAATCATCGGCTCGCTGACCCCCGAGCGGCTGGACGCCGTGTTCCGCCCGAAGGTGGACGCGGCGCTGAACCTGCACGACCTGGCGGGCGAGCTGTCCGGCGACCTGTCCGCGTTCGTGCTGTTCTCCTCGGTGGCGGGCACTCTCGGCACGCCGGGCCAGGCGAACTACGCCGCTGCCAACACCTTCCTCGACGCCCTCGCCGAGCACCGCCGTGCCGCGGGCCAGCGGGCCACGTCGCTGGCCTGGGGCCTGTGGGCGCAGGACAGCGAGAGCGCCATGACCGGCAGCCTCGACCACACCGATCTCACCCGCATCCAGCGCATGGGCCTCGCCGCGATCCCGTCGTCGGACGGCCTGCGGCTGTTCGACGCGGCACTGGCCCTGGATCGGGCCGTCGTCGCCCCGCTGCGGCTGGACCTGGGCGGGCTGCAGGGCACGGTGCCGCCGGTCCTGCGAGGGCTCCGCGGTACCGTACGGGGCACCGCGCGACGTACGGCGCAGACCGCGCCGAAGGGATCGCTGGGTCAGCGGCTGGCCGGGCTGGCGGAGGCCGAGCGCGAGCAGGTGGTGCTGGACCTGGTGCGTACCGAGGTCGCCGCCGTGCTCGGGCACGCCGGAGCACAGTCGGTCGGCGCGGACGACTCGTTCAAGGACATCGGGTTCGACTCGCTGACCGCCGTCGAACTGCGCAACCGGCTCAACTCGGCCGTCGGCATGCGCCTGCCCGCCACCCTGATCTTCGACTACCCGAACCCGCTTACCCTCGCCCACTTCCTCACCGGCGAAGCCGCAGGCGGCGAGGCGGCGACAGCCGTGCCGACGACCCTCTCCACGGCCACCGGAACGGCGGACGAGCCCATCGCGATCGTGGGCATGGCCTGCCGCTACCCCGGTGGCGTGCAGTCACCCGAAGACCTGTGGCAGCTGGTGTTCTCCGGCCGCGACGCCGTGTCGGGCTTCCCCGAGGGCCGCGGCTGGGACGTGGAGCAGCTCTACGACCCGAATCCCGACCAGTGGGGCACCAGCTACACCCGAGAGGGCGGCTTCCTGCACGACGCGGCGGACTTCGACGCCGAGTTCTTCGGGATCTCGCCGCGTGAGGCGCTGGCGATGGACCCGCAGCAGCGGTTGCTGCTGGAGACGTCGTGGGAGGCGTTCGAGCGGGCCGGGATCGACCCGGCGACGGTGCGGGGCAGCAGGACCGGTGTCTTCGCCGGCGTGATGTACCACGACTACGGCGGGCGGGTGCACACCTCGCCCCCAGGGCTGGAGGGCTACCTCGTAAACGGCAGTGCGGGCAGCATCGCCTCCGGCCGGGTCTCGTACACGTTCGGGCTCGAGGGGCCGGCGGTCACCGTCGACACGGCGTGCTCGTCCTCGCTCGTAGCCCTCCACCTCGCTGCGCAGGCGCTGCGGAGCGGCGAGTGCTCGATGGCCCTCGTCGGCGGCGTCACGGTGATGGCAGGCCCGTCCGTGTTCGTGGAGTTCAGCCGTCAGCGCGGCCTGTCGGCGGACGGCCGGTGCAAGGCGTTCGGCGCCGGGGCGGACGGTACGGGCTGGGCCGAGGGCGTGGGCATGCTGTTGGTGGAGCGGTTGTCCGACGCTCGTCGGAACGGGCACAAAGTGCTGGCGGTGGTCCGCGGTACGGCGGTGAACCAGGACGGTGCGTCGAACGGTTTGACGGCTCCGAACGGGCCCTCGCAGCAGCGGGTGATCCGGCAGGCGCTGGCGAACGCGGGCCTGTCTTCGGATGAGGTCGATGCGGTGGAGGCGCACGGTACGGGTACGAGGCTGGGTGATCCGATCGAGGCGCAGGCGCTGATCGCCACGTACGGGCAGGAGCGGTCGGAGGACCGGCCGTTGTGGCTGGGTTCGCTGAAGTCGAACATCGGGCATTCGCAGGCGGCTGCGGGTGTCGGTGGTGTGATCAAGATGGTCATGGCGATGCAGCACGGCGTGCTGCCGCAGACCCTGCATGTGGACGAGCCGACCCCGCACGTGGACTGGTCGGCGGGCGCGGTGCAGCTGCTGACCGAGGCCGTGGAGTGGCCTGCGAGCGACGGGCCGCGCCGGGCCGCGGTGTCCTCCTTCGGTGTGAGCGGCACCAACGCGCACGTCATCGTCGAGCAGGCCGCGACGAGCGAAGTGACCGCCCGTGGGACGGCCGTTGCAGGACCGGTCCCGTGGGTGCTGTCGGCGAAGAGCGATGCGGCGCTGCGGGAGCAGGCGGGCCGGTTGTTGTCCTTCCTGGACGCTGAGGGCGTCGGGGGTGCCGGGGTTCGGCCGGAGGACGTGGCGTACTCGCTGGCGACGTCGCGTGCGGTGCTGGAGTGCCGTGCGGCGGTCGTGGGGGAGGAGCTTGGGGAGTTCCGCCAGGGGCTGGAGGGGATTGTTTCCGGCGCTGCTCCGGTGGGCGGTGCCGTCGGGGGCAGGGTCGGGTTCTTGTTCTCGGGTCAGGGTTCGCAGCGGATCGGCATGGGGCGTGAGCTGTACGCGGCGTACCCCGTCTTCGCTGCGGCGTACGACGAGGTGTGCGCGCTTTTGGACGCCACGGTCGACGTTGATGCGGAAACTCTTCATCAGACGGGTTCGACGCAGCCGGCGTTGTTCGCTGTCGAGGTCGCCCTGTTCCGGCTTCTCGAATCGTGGGGCATCCGGCCGGACTACGTGGCCGGTCACTCGGTCGGTGAGATCGCGGCCGCGCACGTGGCCGGGGTGCTGTCGCTCGAGGACGCGGCGAAGCTGGTGTCGGCGCGTGCCGCGCTGATGCAGGCCCTGCCCGCGGGTGGTGCGATGGTCGCGATCCAGGCCACCGAGGCGGAAGTGCTGCCGCACCTCACCCACGGCGTCGGCCTCGCGGCGATCAACGGGCCTCGGTCCGTCGTGCTTTCTGGCTCCGAGGATGCCGTTCTCGACATCGCCGAGGTCTTCGCGCAGCAGGGCCGCAAGACGTCCCGGTTGAAGGTCAGTCACGCCTTCCACTCGCCGCTGATGGACCCGATGCTGGAGGAGTTCGCCGAGGTCGTCCGCGGTCTGACGTTCAGTGAGCCGCGGATCCCGGTGGTCTCGAATCTCACCGGCCGGTTGGCCGAGGTGTACATCCCCGAGTACTGGGTCCGGCACGTCCGCGAGGCGGTCCGCTTCGCCGACGGCCTGCACACCCTGCACGAGCTGGGCGTGACCATGTTCGTCGAGATCGGCCCGGGTGGTGTCCTCAGCGCCCTCGTACAGGGCTGCCTCGACGACGGCACACACATCGTCACCGTTCCCGCCCTGCGCGCCGACCGCCCCGAGCCGTACGCCCTCGTCACCGCCGTGGGGCAACTGCACACCCACGGCATCTCGCCCGAATGGCAGGCGCTCTTCCCGGGCGCCCGCCGCGTCGACCTGCCCACGTACGCCTTCCAGCGCGAGCGCTACTGGCTCGATGCGCCTCAGGCGTCCGGTGACGTCCGGGCCGCCGGTCTGGGGGCTGCGGACCATCCGCTGCTCGGTGCCGCGATTGCGACGGCCGACAGCGACGGGGCCGTGCTCACTGGGCTGCTCTCCCTCGGAACCCACCCTTGGCTTGCCGACCACGCCGTGAACGGGATTGTTCTGCTGCCCGGCACCGCGTTCGTCGAGCTGGCGATCCGGGCGGGCGACGAGACGGGATGCGGATGGATCGAAGACCTCACCCTTGAGCTTCCCCTGGTCGTGCCCGAGCGCGGTGGCGTCACCCTTCAGGTGGCTGTCGGCCCGGAGGACGAGTCAGGCCGGCGGCAGCTGAGCGTGCACTCGCGCGTCGACGACCGTTCGTGGCTGCGGCACGCGACGGGTGTGCTGTCCTCGGCAGAGGCACCGTCCGCCGCGAAGCTCGGCGCGTGGCCACCGGCGGGTGCGGAGGCCGTCGACCTGACGGCGTTCTACGAAGGCATGGCTGCTGCGGGCCTGGACTACGGTCCGGTCTTCCAGGGCCTGCGCTCGGTGTGGCGCGACGGGGACGACGTCTTCGCCGAGGTCGAGCTGCCGGACGAGTCGGCTGCCGAGGCGGCGGCGTTCGCCCTGCACCCGGCGCTGCTGGACGCCGCCCTGCACGCACTGGCCGCCGGTGGGCTGGTGTCGCTGGACGACAGCCCGGCCCTGCCGTTCGCGTGGTCCGGCGTCGTCGTGCAGGCGGCCGGTGCGGCGATGGTGCGGGTGAAGCTGTCGCGGACGGCCACCGGTTCGGTGACGCTGGCCGTGGCCGATGGCGCCGGTGACCCGGTGGCCTCGGTCGAGTCGCTGTCGTTGCGGGCCGCTTCGGCGGAGCAATTGCCCGGTGCTGTTGGCGGCGATCAGCTGTTCGGGCTGGAGTGGACGCGGTTCACTCTGCCCTCCGCCACCGACGCGCTGATGATCGAGACCGTCGCGGACTTCGACGCACTGCGGGAGTCGGAAGGGACACCGGACGTCGTGGTCGTTCCGTGCCCGGCGGGTTCCGGTAGGGAGACCGCCGACCGCGTGCACAGCACCACGAGTGAGGTTCTGGCGCTGGTGCAGTGGTGGTTGGCGGAGGAGCGTGCGGGGCGTCTGGCGTTGGTGACGCGTCCGGGCGATCTGGCTCATGCTGCGGTGTGGGGGCTCGTGCGGTCTGCTCAGTCGGAGAACCCGGACCGGATCGTGCTGGTGGAGGCCGAGGAGACCGATGAGGCGGTCCGTGTGCTGCCTGCCGCGCTCGCTTCCGGTGAGCCGCAGTTCGCGGTCCGCGACGGGGAGGTGTTCGTACCGCGCCTGGTGAAGGCCACCCGGAGCGCCACGGGGACCGCCACCGGCACGCCGGACTTCGGCGTCGGCCCCGTCCTGCTGACCGGTGCGTCCGGTGCGCTGGGCGGGCTCGTCGCCCGGCACCTGGTCGCCGAGCACGGCGTACGCAGCCTGCTGCTGCTCAGCCGGCGCGGCGCGGAGGCCCCTGGCGCGGTCGAGCTGGAGGCCGAACTGGCCGCGTGGGGCGCCGAGGTGCGCTGGGCGGCTTGCGACGCGGCCGACCGGGACGCTCTCGCCGAGGTGCTGGCCGGCACGCCGGTGACGGCCGTGGTGCACGCGGCCGGCGTCCTCGACGACGGCGTGATCGCCGCGCTCACCCCGGAGCGCATGGAGAAGGTGCTGCGCCCGAAGACGGACGCCGTGCTCAACCTCCATGAACTGACGAGCGACCTGTCGGCGTTCGTCGTCTTCTCCTCGGTGTCCGGAATCCTGGGCAGCGCGGGACAGGGCAATTACGCGGCGGCGAACGCCTTCCTCGACGCCTTCGCCGAAGCCCGGCGCGCCCGGGGGCTCCCCGCCACGTCGCTGGCGTGGGGCCTGTGGGAGCAGGGCAGCGGCATGGCCGACCGGCTCGACCAGGCGGACCTCGCCCGGCTCAAGCGGGTGGGCCTGGCCCCGATAGCCGTCGACGAAGGACTGCGGCTGTTCGACGCGGCACTGGCCCTGGATCGGGCCGTCGTCGCCCCGCTGCGGCTGGACCTGGGCGGGCTGCAGGGCACGGTGCCGCCGGTCCTGCGAGGGCTGCGCGGTACCGTACGGGGCACCGCGCGACGCATGGCGCAGACCGCGCCGAAGGGATCGCTGGGTCAGCGGCTGGCCGGGCTGCCGCAGGCCGAGCGCGAGCAGGTGGTGCTGGACCTGGTGCGCGCCGAGGTCGCCGCCGTACTCGGCCACGCCTCGGCCCAGGCCGTCCAGCCGGAACACGCGTTCCAGGACGCCGGTTTCGACTCGCTCACCTCGGTGGAACTCCGCAACCGGCTGAACGCGGCGACCGGGCTGCGGCTCCCCGTGACCATGGTCTTCGACCATCCCACGCCTGTCGCGCTCTCCCGCTTCCTGCTGGCCGAGACGCTGGGCGTCCAGGAGCAGGCCGAGGCCGCGATCGCCGCGGTGACCGGGACGGACGAGGCGATCGCGATCGTGGGCATGGCCTGCCGGTTCCCCGGTGACGTGCGGTCACCCGAAGACCTGTGGCGCCTCGTCGCATCCGGCGGCGACGCGATCTCGGGCTTCCCCGAGGACCGCGGCTGGGACGTCGAGAACCTCTACGACCCGGACCCCGACCGCTCCGGCAAGTCCTACGTGCGCCACGGCGGCTTCCTCCACGAGGCTGCCGAGTTCGACCCGGCCTTCTTCGGGATCTCGCCGCGTGAGGCGTTGGCGATGGACCCGCAGCAGCGGTTGCTGTTGGAGACGTCGTGGGAGGCGTTCGAGCGGGCCGGGATCGACCCGGCGACGGTGCGGGGCAGCAGGACCGGTGTCTTCGCCGGCGTGATGTACCACGACTACGGCGGGCGCGTGAAAACGGCTCCGGAGGGCATGGACGCCTACCTGGGCAGTGGCAGCGCGGGCAGCATCGCCTCCGGCCGGGTCTCGTACACGTTCGGGCTCGAGGGCCCGGCGGTCACGGTCGACACGGCGTGCTCGTCGTCGCTGGTGGCGCTGCACCTGGCGACCCAGGCGCTGCGCAGTGGCGAGTGCTCGATGGCGCTGGTCGGCGGTGTCACCGTCATGGCGACTCCCTCGACGTTCGTGGAGTTCAGCCGTCAGCGCGGCTTGTCGGCGGACGGCCGGTGCAAGGCGTTCGCGGCCGGCGCGGATGGTACGGGTTGGGCCGAGGGCGCGGGCATGCTGCTGGTGGAGCGGCTGTCCGACGCCCGGCGCAACGGGCACACGGTGCTGGCGGTGGTCCGCGGCACGGCGGTGAACCAGGACGGCGCGTCGAACGGTCTGACGGCCCCGAACGGGCCCTCGCAGCAGCGGGTGATCCGGCAGGCGCTGGCCAACGCCGGTGTGTCCTCGGAGCAGGTCGACGCGGTGGAGGCGCACGGTACGGGGACGAAGCTGGGTGACCCGATCGAGGCGCAGGCGCTGATCGCTACATATGGTCAGGAGCGGCCTGGGGACCGGCCGTTGTGGCTGGGCTCCCTGAAGTCGAACATCGGCCACGCCCAGGCCGCGGCCGGTGTCGGTGGTGTGATCAAGATGGTCATGGCGATGCGGCACGGTGCGCTGCCGCGGACCCTGCACGTCGACGAGCCGACGCCGCACGTGGACTGGTCGGCCGGTGATGTCCGGCTGCTGACCGAGGCCATGGAGTGGCCGGAGACCGATCACCCGCGCCGGGCCGCCGTGTCATCCTTCGGCATCAGCGGCACCAACGCCCACGTGATCGTCGAACAGGCTCCCGACACCGCGGAGCTGCCGCCCGTGCCCGACTCCGGCAAGGCCGTGCCGTGGGTGCTGTCGGGCAGGACGGAGGCGGCGCTGCGGGCACAGGCGGAGCGCCTGCTGTCCCTGGTCCCGGAGATGGACCTGCCGCCGGCCGACATCGGCTTCTCGCTCGCCACCACACGCTCGGCCATGGAGCATCGGGCCGCCGTGGTGGGGGAGAGCCGGGACGAACTCCTGGAAGGGCTCCGCGCGCTGGCCGCGGGGTCCCCGTCCACGCGGGTCGTCCTGGGTGAACCGGGCGCCGGCGGCAAGTCAGGGTTCTTGTTCTCGGGTCAGGGCTCGCAGAGGATCGGCATGGGGCGCGAACTCTACGATGCTTTCCCGGTGTTCGCTGCGGCGTACGACGAGGTGTGCGCGCTTGTGGACGCGCCCGTCGACGTCGACTCCGAGGAGCTCAACCAGACGGGTACGACGCAGCCCGCGCTCTTCGCCGTCGAGGTCGCCCTGTTCCGGCTTCTCGAATCGTGGGGCATCCGGCCGGACTACGTGGCCGGTCACTCGGTCGGTGAGATCGCGGCCGCGCACGTGGCGGGGGTGCTGTCGCTCGAGGACGCGGCGAAGCTGGTGTCGGCGCGTGCCGCACTGATGCAGGCCCTGCCCGCCGACGGGGCGATGGTCGCCGTCCAGGCGACCGAGGACGAGGTGCTGCCACATCTCACCGACGGCGTCGGTATCGCGGCGGTCAACGGCCCGCAGTCCGTCGTGGTCTCCGGTGCCGAGGACGTGGTCGTCGCCATCGGCGAGGCCTTCCGGGAGCGGGGCCGTAAGACGTCCCGGTTGAAGGTCAGTCACGCCTTCCACTCGCCGCTGATGGATCCGATGCTGGAGGAGTTCGCCGAGGCCGTCAGCGGTCTGTCCTTCAACGAGCCGCGGCTTCCCGTCGTGTCGAACCTCACCGGCCGGCTGGCCGAGCCGTACACCCCCGAGTACTGGGTCCGGCACGTCCGCGAGGCGGTCCGCTTCGCCGACGGCCTGCACACCCTGCACGAGCTGGGCGTGACCACGTTCGTCGAGATCGGCCCCGGCGGCGTCCTCAGCGCCCTCGCCCAGGGCTGCCTCGACGGCGACATCGTCACCGTCCCCGCCGTACGGACCGACCGCCCCGAGCCGCAGGCCGTCGTCACCGCGCTCGCCGAGCTGCACGCCCATGGCGTCTCCCCCGACTGGCGGGCGCTCTTTCCGGGCGCCCGGCGCGTCGACCTGCCGACCTACCCCTTCCAGTACGAGCGCCTCTGGCTGGAAGCGCCCGAGGAGTACACCGGCACAGCGGCTGCCACCGGGCTCGGACTGGGGGCGGCGGAGCACCCGTTGGCCGGTGCGGCGGTCGCGCTCCCCGGCGCCGGCGGGTTCCTGGTCACAGGGCGGCTCTCACTCAGGACGCATCCCTGGCTCGCCGACCACACGGTCATGGACAGCGTGCTGCTGCCGGGTACCGCGCTCGTGGAACTGGCGGTGCGCGCGGGCGAGGAGGCCGGTTGTGCACAGGTCGAGGACCTGACGCTGGAAGCACCGCTGATCGTCCCGGAGCGCGGTGGTGTGGCCGTGCAGGTGTGGGTCGAGGCCGAGGAGGAGCCGGGCAGGTGCGCGCTGAGCGTGCACTCGCGACGTGAGGACGCCCCGGACGACGCGCCGTGGGTGCGGCACGCGGTCGGCCGCCTGACGGACGCGCTGCCCGAGCCGCCGCACGGCGCGGACCTCGGCGCGTGGCCGCCGGCGGGTGCGGAGGCCGTCGACCTGACCGGGTTCTACGAGGGCCTGGACGGACTCGGCCTGGGCTACGGCCCGGTCTTCCGCGGCCTGCGGTCGGTGTGGCGCAGCGGGGACGACGTCCTCGCGGAGGTCGCCCTCCCCGAGGGCACGGAGGCGGGCGCGTTCGCCGTGCATCCGGCGCTGCTGGACGCGGCGCTCCACGCAGTCGGCGCGGGCGGGCTCGTCCCCGTCCTCGACGGGCCGCTGCTGCCCTTCGCCTGGTCCGAAGTGGGTGTGCGGGCCGCGGGGGCGACGGCGCTGCGGGTCAAGCTCTCTCGCACGGGTACGGACGCGGTGTCGCTGACCGTGGCCGACGCCTCGGGTGGTCTGGTGGCCACGGTCGGCTCACTGTCGCTGCGGCCGGTGTCGCGCGAGCAACTGCTCGCGGCGGGCGGCTCCGGCAGGCGTGCCGACGACTCGCTGTTCGGCCTCGCATGGCAGCCCGCGGTCCTCACGGAGACTGACGCCGCCGCCGGCCTCGACGTACGGAGCTACGCGGACCTGGCCGCGCTGTCGACCGAGCCGGCCCTTCCCGATGTCGCGGTGGTCACTGTCGTTCCGTGCCCGGCGGGTTCCGGTAGGGAGACCGCCGACCGCGTGCACAGCACCACGAGTGAGGTTCTGGCGCTGGTGCAGTGGTGGTTGGCGGAGGAGCGTGCGGGGCGTCTGGCGTTGGTGACGCGTCCGGGCGATCTGGCTCATGCTGCGGTGTGGGGGCTCGTGCGGTCTGCTCAGTCGGAGAACCCGGACCGGATCGTGCTGGTGGAGGCCGAGGAGACCGATGAGGCGGTCCGTGTGCTGCCTGCCGCGCTCGCTTCCGGTGAGCCGCAGTTCGCGGTCCGCGACGGGGAGGTGTTCGTACCGCGCCTGGTGAAGGCCACCCGGAGCGCCACGGGGACCGCCACCGGCACGCCGGACTTCGGCGTCGGCCCCGTCCTGCTGACCGGTGCGTCCGGTGCGCTGGGCGGGCTCGTCGCCCGGCACCTGGTCGCCGAGCACGGCGTACGCAGCCTGCTGCTGCTCAGCCGGCGCGGCGCGGAGGCCCCTGGCGCGGTCGAGCTGGAGGCCGAACTGGCCGCGTGGGGCGCCGAGGTGCGCTGGGCGGCCTGCGACGTCGCGGACAGGGAGGCCGTCTCCGGAATGCTGAACGGGCTCGGGGAGCAATCGCTGTCGGCCGTCGTGCACACCGCGGGTGTTCTCGGCGACGGGATCGTCGCCTCGCTCACACCGGAGAGGATGAGGGAGGTCTTCCGCCCCAAGGTGGACGCCGTGCTGAACCTGCACGAGTGCACCCGGGACATGGGCCTGGCCGCCTTTGTGGTGTTCTCGTCCGTCGCCGGCATGGTCGGCAGCGCCGGTCAGGCGAGCTACGCCGCGGCGAATTCCTTCCTTGACGCCTTCTCGGCGCACCGGCGCCGTGAGGGGCTGCCCGCGATATCGCTGGCATGGGGTGTGTGGGAACAGTCCGGTGCGATGACGGACGGCCTCGTCGAGGCCGACCGGGCGCGGATGGCGCGCAGCGGCGTGCTGCCGCTGCCGCCCGAGGAGGGGCTGCGGCTGTTCGACGCGGCACTGGCTTCGGACGAGGCGGTACTCGCCCCGGTCCGCATCGACACCGGCGCGCTGCGTGCCGGTGAGGCACCGCCGGTGCTGCGCGCCCTCGTGCCGGCCGCGGCCGCCCGGAGGACCGCGCGGGCCGCCGCCGCTCCCTCCGCGTCCTCGCTGGCCGAGCGCCTGGAGGAGATGCCTGAGGCCGAGCGGGAGAAGACCGTGCTGGACCTGGTCCGGGCCGAGGTGGCCGCGGGCCTGGGGCACGCGTCGGATCGTACGGTCCGGCCGGAACACGCCTTCCAGGACCTGGGCTTCGACTCCCTTACGGCCGTCGAACTGCGCAACCGGCTGAACAAGGCCACCGGGCTGCGGCTCCCCGCGACGCTGGTCTTCGACCATCCGACACCCGCTCTCCTGGCCCGTCATGTGTTCATGGCGGCGGCGGGGGCGGCCGAACCGGCCCTAGTGGATTCCCTACTTGCCGATCTGGACAGGGTCGAACAAGAATTGGTCACGACGTTGGCAGCGAGTGAAGCTCGCGACCGGATCCTGTCAAAGCTCCAGGGTTTGTTGGCGATTGCCGGTGAATTCGGCAAGGCGCCGGCCCAGGAAGGCCCTGGTACGGGCGGCAGCGATCTGGAATCGGCCACGGACGACGAAGTATTCGATCTGCTCGGCAAGGAATTCGGGATTTCCTGACCGCTCCGGCGCGTCCCGGTGACCTCTTGCCGAATTCCCATAAGTCTTCACAGGGGTGAGGGACGATTTCGGTGGCGAACGAGGACAAGCTCCGCCATTTCCTGAAGCGAGTCACCGCAGATCTCCAGGAGACCCGGCGGCGCCTTCGTGACTACGAGGACGCCGCCGGGGAGCCGGTGGCCATCATCGGGATGAGCTGCCGCTACCCGGGAGGGGTCGACTCGCCCGAGGATCTGTGGGAGTTGGTCGCAGGCGGCCGCGACGCCGTCTCGGAGTTCCCCGCCGACCGCGGCTGGGACCTGGACGCCCTCTACGACCCGGACCCGGAGTCCCGCGGGACCAGCTACGCCCGCGAGGGCGCGTTCCTGCGCGACCTCGCGCGGTTCGACGCCGGCCTCTTCGGGATCTCGCCCCGCGAGGCGCTCGCGATGGACCCCCAGCAACGGCTGCTGCTGGAGACGTCGTGGGAGCTCTTCGAGCGGGCCGGAATCGATGCCGCCTCGCTGGCGGGGAGCAGGACCGGCGTGTTCGCCGGCGTGATGAACCACGAGTTCCTCGCCGCCCTCCAGAACTCCCCGCAGGACCTGGAGGGTTACCTGGGGACGGGCACCTCGGGCAGCGTCGCCTCCGGCCGCGTGGCCTACACCTTCGGCCTCGAAGGCCCGGCCGTCACGGTCGACACGGCCTGCTCGTCGTCCCTGGTGGCCCTGCACCTGGCCGTCCAGTCGCTGCGCAACGGCGAGTGCTCGCTGGCCGTGGCGGGCGGTGTCACCGCGATGGTCGGCCCCGCCACCTTCGTCGGCTTCAGCCGCCAGCGCGGACTGGCACCCGACGGCCGCTGCAAGCCGTTCGCGGCCGGTGCCGACGGCACCGGCTGGGGCGAGGGCGCCGGCCTGCTGCTCGTGGAGCGCCTCTCGGACGCCCGCCGCAACGGGCACGAGGTCCTTGCGGTCGTCCGGGGCTCCGCCGTCAACCAGGACGGCGCGTCCAACGGCCTGACCGCCCCCAACGGCCCCTCCCAGCAGCGGGTGATCCGCCAGGCCCTGGCCGCCGCCCAGCTGACCACCGCACAGGTCGACGCGGTGGAGGCGCACGGCACGGGCACCCGGCTGGGCGACCCGATCGAGGCGCAGGCGCTGCTCGCGACGTACGGGCAGGGCCGTCCCGACGACAAGCCGCTGTGGCTGGGCTCGATCAAGTCCAACATCGGCCACACCCAGGCCGCAGCCGGCGTGGCGGGCATCATCAAGATGGTCATGGCCATGCGCCACGGCGAACTGCCGCGCACGCTGCACGTCGACGCGCCGTCCGTGCACGTCGACTGGACGGCGGGTGCCGTACGGCTGCTCACCGAGCGCACGCCCTGGTCGGCGTCGGACCAGCCGCGCCGGGCCGGTATCTCCTCCTTCGGGATCAGCGGCACCAACGCGCACACGATCATCGAGGAAGCCCCGTCGGCCGAAGCGTTCGCACAGGACACCGGGGCCCCGGAAGGGCCGGAGGAAGGCGCGGAGAGCGCCGAGCCCGTCGCCTCGGAGGCGGCGCGCCCGGCCGCGGGCGGACCGGTGCCGTGGGTGATCTCCGGCAGGACCGAGGAGGCCCTGCGCGCACAGGCCGAACGCCTGCTGTCCCGCACGGACGCCGAAGTCCCCCCGCTCGACGTGGCGTTCTCGCTCGCCACGACGCGCACGGCCCTGGAGCACCGCGCGGTGCTCCAGGGTGAGACGCCGGCGGAACTCGCCGAGGGGCTGCGGGCCGTGGCCTCCGGCTCCCCGGCCCGGGGCGTCGCGCGCGGTCTCTCCGGCACCGGTGGTCGCGTCGGCTTCCTCTTCTCCGGTCAGGGTTCGCAACGCCTGGGCATGGGGCGTGAGTTGTACGCGTCCTACCCGGCGTTCGCCGCCGCGTACGACGAGGTCTGCGCGCAGCTGGACGCCGTGGTCGACGTCGACTCGGAAGAACTGCACCGCACCGGTGCCGCCCAGCCCGCACTTTTCGCGGTCGAGGTGGCGCTGTTCCGGCTCCTGGAATCGTGGGGGATCCGGGCGGACTATGTGGCCGGTCACTCCGTCGGAGAGCTGGCCGCCGCACATGTGGCCGGGGTGCTGTCGCTCGACGACGCCGCGAAGCTGGTGTCCGCCCGCGCCCGCCTCATGCAGGCCCTGCCCGCCGGCGGGGCGATGGTCGCTGTCCAGGCGACCGAGGACGAGGTGCTGCCGCACCTCACCGACGCCGTCGGCATCGCGGCGATCAACGGGCCGCGGTCCGTCGTGGTGTCCGGAGCCGAGGACGCGGTCACCGCGATCGCGGAGGCCTTCCGGCAGCAGGGCCGCAAGTCCTCCCGGCTGAAGGTCAGCCACGCGTTCCACTCGCCGCTGATGGACCCCATCCTGGAGGAGTTCGCGGAGGTCGTCCGCAGTCTGACGTTCCACCGGCCGCAGATCCCGGTGGTCTCCAACCTCACCGGCCGCCTGGCCGAGCCCTACACCCCCCAGTACTGGGTCCGGCACGTCCGCGAAGCGGTCCGCTTCGCGGACGGCGTCCGGACTCTGAACGACCTGGGTGTGACCACGTTCGTCGAGATCGGTCCGGGGGGCGTGCTGAGCGCCCTCGCCGAGGGCTGCCTGGACGACGACGTGGTCACCGTGCCCGCCCTGCGCGCCGACCGTCCCGAGCGGGTCGCACTCGTCGCCGCCGTCTCCGAACTGCACGCGCACGGCGTCTCCCCGGACTGGCACGCCTTCTTCCCCGGCGCCCGCCGCGTCGACCTGCCCACCTACGCCTTCCAGTACGAGCGCTACTGGCTCGACGCCTCACCAGCCGCTCCCGGTGGCGTCCGCGCCGCCGGCCTTGGCTCGGCCGACCACCCGCTGCTGGGCGCCGCCGTATCCCTGGCCGGCGGCGACGAGCGGCTGCTGACCGGCCGGCTGTCCCTGCGCACGCACCCGTGGCTGAGCGACCACGCCGTGCTCGGAACCGCGCTGCTGCCGGGCACCGCGTTCGTCGAACTGGCCGTGCGCGCCGCCGACGAAGCCGGCTGCGCATTACTGGAGGACCTCACCCTCGAAGCGCCCCTGGTGGTGCCCGAGCAGGGCGGCGTCGCGGTTCAGGTGTGGGTCGGCGCGGTCGACGGCACCGGCCGCAGGCCGCTGACCGTGCACTCGCGCCCCGAGGACGACTCCGACCTGCCGTGGGTCCGCCACGCGACCGGCTTCGTCACCGAAGGGAGCGAAGAGGCCGGCGCCGCGGCCGCCGACCGGACGCTCACGGCGTGGCCGCCGACGGGCTCCGAGCCGGTCGACCTCGACGGCTTCTACGACCGGCTGGCCGCCCTCGGCCTGGCCTACGGACCGGCGTTCCGTGGACTGCGGAGCGCCTGGCGCACGGGCGAGGACGTCTTCGCGGAAGTCGCCCTCCCCGACGGCACGGACACCGGTTCCTTCCTCCTGCACCCGGCTCTGCTCGACGCGGCACTGCACGCGATCGGCGCGGGCGGTGCGGACGGCTCCCTCGTTGCCGAGGCGGACGGGCCGCTCCTGCCGTTCGCCTGGTCCCGCGTGTCCGTGCGCGCCACGGGCGCGTCCACCCTACGGGTCAGGCTGGCACCGGCCGGTACGGACGCGGTGTCCCTGCTGGTGGCCGACGGCGCGGGCGAGCCGGTGGCGTCCGTCGAGTCGCTGACACTGCGCGCGGTGTCGGCCGAGCGGCTGCGCAAGCGCTCCGGTGACGCGATGTTCACCGTCGAGCGGGCGCCGCTGACCCTGCCCTCCGACGACGCGGACGGGACGGCGGTGGCGTACGTCCCGGACCTCGCCGCTCTGGCTGAGGCCGACGGGCCGTCGCAGCCGGACGTGGTCGTGGTCCCGTGCCCCGACGGCCCGGAAGGGGCGACCGAGGCCGAGCGGGTCCGTGCGGTCAGCACCGACGTGCTGCGGCTGGTTCAGCGCTGGTTCGCCGAGGACCGGACGCCGCGCCTCGTGCTGATGGCGCGCTGTGACGACCTCGCGCACGCCGCCGCGGGCGGACTGGTCCGCTCGGCCCAGGCGGAGAACCCCGGCCGGATCGTGCTGCTCGAAACCGACCGCCCGGACGAGGCGGCCGCGCTCGTGCCCGGCGTCGTGCTGTCCGGCGAACCCCACGTCGTCGTCCGCGAAGGGGAGGTCAGCGCACCGCGCCTGGCCCGCGCCGCCTCCCTGGCAACGGAGGACGCGGTCACCGGCCGCGCGGACGAAGCTGCCTCGGCCCTCGTCGAGGGCGCTGCCTCCCGCCTCGGCACCGTGCTGCTCACCGGCGCCGCTGGCGCGCTGGGCAAAACCCTCGCTCGTCACCTGGTGACCGGACACGGCGTGCGCCGGCTGCTGCTCGTCAGCCGCCGTGGCGCGGACGCCCCGGGTGCAGCCGACCTGAAGGCCGAACTCGCGGCGCTCGGCGCCGAAGCGACGTGGGCCGCCTGCGACCTCGCCGAACGGGACGCCCTCGCCCGGCTGCTGGCCGCCACCCCGGTCGACTCGGTTGTGCACACCGCCGGCGTGCTCGACGACGGCGTGATCGCCGCGCTGACCCCGGAGCGCGTGGGCGCGGTCCTCGCGCCCAAGGCCGACGCCGTGCTCAACCTGGACGAGCTCACCGGCCCGAGCACGACGTTCGTGCTGTTCTCCTCCGCAGCGGGCGTCTTCGGCAACCCCGGCCAGGGCAACTACGCCGCGGCCAACGCCTTCCTCGACGCCTTCGCCCGGCACCGCCACGCCCAGGGACGGCCCACGGTCTCGCTGGCGTGGGGCCTGTGGGAGCAGGAGGGCGCCATGGCCGACGCCCTCGACGAGGCGGGCAGGTCGCGGATGGCGCGTTCCGGCGTCCTGCCGCTGCCCACCGAGGACGGCCTGCGGCTGTTCGACGCGGCGCTCGCCTCCAACGAGCCCGTACTCGTGCCCGTCCGCCTCGACACCGCCGCCTTGCGCAACCGGGCGGCAGAAACCGTACCGGCCCTGCTGCGTGGACTCGTCCGCGTCTCCCTACGCGGCACGGCCCAGCGCGCCGCCGCCGGATCCCTGGCCGAACGCCTCGCCGGTCTGGCCGCCGACGAGCGCGACGAGGCCCTCCTGGAACTGGTCCGGGGCGAGGTCGCCGCCGTGCTCGGTCACTCCTCGTCCCGGGCCGTCCAGCCCACGTACGCCTTCCAGGACCTCGGCTTCGACTCGCTGACGGCCGTGGAGCTGCGCAACCGGCTCGCCACGGCCACCGGCCTGCGCCTGCCCGCCACCCTCGTCTTCGACCACCCCACCCCCGCCGCCCTCGCCCGGCACATCGGCACCGAACTCCTCGGCGAGGCCCCCGCGGTCACGGCCAGGGCCGCGGCGCGGCAGACCGCGACCGCCGCCGACGAGCCGATCGCCATCGTCGGCATGAGTTGTCGCCTCCCGGGCGGGGTCCGCTCGCCGGAGGACCTGTGGCGGCTGGTGGCCTCCGGCCGGGACGGCATCACCCGGTTCCCGGACAACCGCGGCTGGGACGTCGACGGGCTCTACGACCCCGACCCCGAGCGCCTCGGCAAGACGTACGCGCGCGACGGCGGCTTCCTGCACGAGGCGGCCGAGTTCGACGCCGGCTTCTTCGGCATCAGCCCCCGCGAGGCCCTGGCGATGGACCCGCAGCAGCGGTTGCTGCTGGAGGCGTCCTGGGAGGCGTTCGAACGCGCCGGGATCGACCCGGCGACCATCCGGGGCAGCCGTACCGGCGTCTTCACCGGCCTGATGTACCACGACTACGGCCAGGGCCCGCGCCAACTGCCCGAGGGCGTCGAGGGACTGCTCACCACCGGAGGCTCCGGCAGCGTCGCCTCCGGGCGCGTGTCCTACACCTTCGGCCTGGAGGGCCCGGCCGTCACGATCGACACGGCCTGCTCCTCGTCGCTCGTCGCCCTGCACCTGGCCGTCCAGTCGCTGCGCAACGGCGAGTGCACGATGGCGCTGGCCGGCGGCGTCACGGTCATGGCCGGCCCGACGGTTTTCGTGGAGTTCAGTCGGCAGCGCGGGTTGTCGCCCGACGGTCGGTGCAAGGCGTTCGCTGCCGGTGCGGACGGTACGGGCTGGGGCGAGGGAGTGGGCCTGTTGTTGGTGGAGCGGCTGTCGGACGCGGAGCGCAACGGTCACCGTGTGCTGGCGGTCGTGCGGGGCAGTGCGGTGAACCAGGACGGTGCGTCCAACGGTCTGACCGCGCCGAACGGTCCGGCGCAGCAGCGGGTGATCCGGCAGGCGCTGGCGTCCGCCGGGCTCAAGCCAGCCGATGTGGACGCGGTGGAGGCGCACGGTACGGGCACGACGCTTGGCGACCCGATCGAGGCGCAGGCGCTGCTCGCCACGTACGGCCAGGAGCGGCCCGCAGGACAGCCGCTGTGGCTGGGCTCGCTGAAGTCCAACATCGGCCACACGCAGGCCGCCGCGGGTGTCGCAGGTGTGATCAAGATGGTCATGGCCATGCGCCACGGAGTGCTCCCGCAGACCTTGCACGTCGACGAACCCACACCGCACGTGGACTGGTCGGCCGGTGACGTCCGGCTGCTGACGGAGGCCGTCGCATGGCCCGATTCGGACCGCCCGCGCCGTGCTGCCGTGTCGTCCTTCGGCGTCAGCGGCACCAACGCCCACACCATCATCGAACAGGCCCCCACGACCGAGGAACTGCCCCTGACGTCCGATTCCGGCGCGGCCGTTCCCTGGGTGCTCTCCGGCAGGACCGAAGCCGCGCTGCAGGCGCAGGCCGCCGGCCTCGTGTCCTTCCTGGACGACCACGACGGCGACAACGACAGGGACGACGTCGGCGAGGCGGCCTTCGCGGCCGACGTGGCGTACTCGCTGGCCACGACCAGGGCGGCCTTCGAACACCGCGCCGTGGTGGTCGGGCAGACCCTTCAGGAGCTCCGGCAGGGGCTGGCCGGTGTCGCCGGCGGTGCCACGCCGCCCGGCGTGGTGACCGGCACCGCACACACCGGCGGCAAGACCGTCTTCGTCTTCCCCGGGCAGGGGTCGCAGTGGGTGGGCATGGCCGCCAAACTGCTCGAGACCTCACCGGTCTTCCGCGACCGGATCGACGCCTGCGAGCGCGCCCTCGCGCCGCACGTGGACTGGTCGCTGACCGCGGTGCTGCGCGGCACGTCCGAGGTCGAGCAGGACCGGGTCGACGTGCTGCAGCCCGTGCTGTGGGCGATGACGGTCGCCCTCGCCGAGGTGTGGCGCTCCTTCGGAGTGACCCCCGACGCGGTCGTGGGGCACTCCCAGGGCGAGGTCTCCGCGGCGGTGATCGCCGGAGCGATCTCCCTGGAGGACGGAGCACGCGTCGTGGTGCGGCGCAGCCTTGCGGTCCGCGAACTCCAGGGCCGCGGCGCCATGGCCTCGGTGACGCTCCCGGACGAGAAGGCGCGGGAACTGGTCGGCCGGTGGACCGGCCGCCTCGGCATCGCCGCCGTGAACGGGCCCGCCACCGTTGTGGTCTCCGGGGACACCGACGCCCTCGACGAATTCCTCGCTCACTGCCAACAGGATGCCATCCAGGCCCGCAGGGTCGCCGTCGACTACGCCGCGCACTCGCCGCAGATCGAACGCGTCGAAGCGCAGGCGAGCGAGGGGTTCGCCGGCATCAGCCCGCTCCCCGGCTCCGTGCCCTTCTACTCCACGGTGACGGGCGGGAAGCTGGCCGCGGACGAGCTGGGCTCCGGCTACTGGTACCGCAACATGCGGCAGACGGTGCGGTTCCACGACGCGATCCGGGCCGCTCTGGCCGACGGGCACGACGTGTTCGTCGAAGTCAGCCCGCACCCCGTCCAGTTGGCGGGCATCCAGGATGCCATCGAGGCCGCCGACGCGGACGCCGCGGTCGTACCGACGCTGCGCCGCCGCGACGGCGGACGGAACCGGCTGATGCTGGCCCTGGCCCAGGCCCTTGTGCACGGCGTCGCCATCGACTGGGACGCCGTCCTGCCGGGCGCGCGCCGCGTCGACCTCCCGACCTACGCGTTTCAGCACGAGCGGTACTGGCTGGAGGCCGGCGCTCCGGCCGGTGACGTACGAGCGGCCGGGCTGGACGCCGCCGACCACCCGTTCCTGGGCGCGGCGGTGGAGTTGCCGGACGCCGGCGGCCACCTGCTCACCGGGCTGCTGTCCCTGCAAGCCCAGCCCTGGCTGGCCGACCACGCGGTGCTGGGCACGGTGCTGCTGCCGGGCACGGCCTTCGTGGAACTGGCTGCCCACGCCGCGGCCGAGACCGGCTGCGACCTGGTCGAGGAGCTCACCCTGCAGGCACCGCTGGTGCTGCCCGAGCACGGCGGTGTCGCGCTCCAGGTGCTCGTGGGCGCGCAGGACGACTCCGGCCGCCGCCCGTTGAGCGTGCACTCGCGAGCCGGGGACGACGGCCCGTGGATCCGCAACGCCACCGGCGTCCTCGCCGCCGGCGGAGCCCCCTCCGGCACCGACCTGAGCAACTGGCCCCCGGCCGACGCCCGGCCGGTGGACCTGGACGGCTTCTACGACCGCATGGCGGACCTCGGCCTGAGCTACGGCCCGCTCTTTCAGGGGCTGCGTGCCGCCTGGCGCGGCCACGACGCGGTCTACGCCGAACTCGCCGTCCCCGACCTGGCGCAGACGGACGCGTTCGGTGTGCACCCGGCCCTGCTCGACTCCGCGCTGCACGCGCTGGGCGCGGGCGGCCTCGTACCGGCTGCCGACGGGCCCCTGCTGCCCTTCGCGTGGTCCCGCGTCACGGTGCACGGAACCGGAGCGGCCGGCCTGCGGGTACGGCTCTCCCAGGTCGGCGGGGATGCGGTACGGCTGGAGGCCGCCGACGGCACGGGTCGTCCCGTCGTGTCGGTGGAGTCGCTGACGCTGCGCCCGGTGTCGGTCGAGCAACTGCGCCCGAGCTCCCGGGACTCCCTTTTCACCGTGCAGTGGGCACCGCTCGCCGCCACCGCTGACGCGCGGACACCAGTCGTACAGGCCTACGACGGCATCGCCGCCCTCCTCGCCGCCCCCACGGTGGAGACCGGGGCGCAGGCGGACACGGACGCCGTCGTCGTCCCCTGCCCCGGCGGGTCGGGTACCGATGTCGAGCGGGTCCGGAGCGTCCTCGCCGAAGTGCTCTGGCTGGTCCAGTGGTGGCAGGCCGAGGACCGGGCCGCCCGCCTGGTGCTGGTGACCCGGGGCGCGGTCGCCGCAGGCGACGAGTCGGCACAGGGCGACCCGGTGCAGGCGGCCGTGTGGGGCCTGGTCCGGTCGGCACAGTCGGAGAACCCGGACCGCATCGTCCTCCTCGACACCGAACAGAACGCCGACGTGGAGCAGGTCGCGGCGACGGTCGTCCCCCGGCTCGTCGCCTCCGAGGAGCCGCAGGCGGCACTGCGCGGCGACGCGCTCCTGCTGCCCCGGCTCGCCAGGGCCGCCGCCGACGCCCCGCGGGCCACCCCGGACTTCGGGACCGGCAGGGTGCTCCTGACCGGCGCGTCCGGTGCCCTGGGCGGACTCGTCGCCCGGCACCTGGTCGCCGAACACGGGTTGCGCAGCCTGCTGTTGATGAGCCGGCGCGGCGCGGACGCCGAGGGTGCGGCGGAGCTCCAGGAGGAACTGACCGCCGCGGGTGCCGAAGTGCTCTGGGCCGCCTGCGACGTGGCCGACCGGGACGCTCTCGCCGAGGTGCTGTCCGGCACGCCGGTGACGGCCGTGGTGCACACGGCCGGCGTCCTCGACGACGGCGTGATCGGTTCGCTTACGCCGGAGCGCATGGAGATGGTGCTGCGCCCCAAGGTCGACGCGGTGTTGAACCTGCACGAGCTGGCCGGTGACGTGTCGGCGTTCGTCCTCTTCTCCTCGCTCGCGGGCACGCTCGGCACCCCCGGCCAGGCCAACTACGCCGCGGCCAACGCCTTCCTGGACGCCTTCGCCCGGCGCCGCCGGGCCCAGGGTCTGCCCGCGGTGTCGTTGCCATGGGGCCTGTGGCAGCGCACCGGCACCATGACCGAGGACCTCGGCGGCGCCGACCGGACCCGGCTCGCCCGCGGCGGCGTGCTGCCGCTGTCCGACGAGGACGGCCTGGAACTCCTCGACGCCGCGCTCGCGCTGCAGGAGCCCCTGGTGGTGGCGGCACGGTTGGACCTCGCCGCCCTGCGGAACGCGACCGCCCCGGTGCCGCCGCTGCTCAGGGCGCTCGTCGGCGGCCGGCTGCGGCGCACGGACCGGGCGGCCGCGGTACCGCTGGCGCAGCGGATCGCGGGCCTGCCCGAGAGCGAGCGCGAAGAGGCCGTGCTGGACCTCGTCCGGTCCGAGGTCGCCGCCGTCCTCGGACACAGCTCGGCCAAGACCGTCCAGCCCGACCAGGCCTTCGGCGACCTGGGCTTCGACTCGCTGACCGCGGTGGAGCTCCGCAACCGGATGAACCAGGCCACGGGCCTGCGGCTGCCCGCGACGCTGGTCTTCGACCACCCGACGCCCGCGGTGCTCGCGCAGCGGGTGCTGAAAGACCTCCCCGGTGGTACGGCCGGGACGGCGCCGGTCTTCGACGAGCTCGACCGCCTCGGTGCCGCCCTCGACGGTGCCGGAGCGGACGGCATCGACAACATCACCCGAACCAAGATCAACATGCGTCTCCAGGCACTGCTCGCCCGCTGGAACGGGAACGAGCCGGCCGATCCGGGAGGCGCCGGCGGAGCCGAGGACGAAGACGACCTCAGCTCGGCGAGCGACGAGGAGCTGTACGAGCTCCTCGACGACGAACTCGGCATCTCCTGAACTGCGCAGCCAAAAGGGGGCGGGCGACACCGATGATGAACGAAGACAAGCTCCGGGACTACCTCAAGCGGACCACCACCGACCTGCGCCAGGCCCGGCGGCGCGTGCGCGAGCTGGAGGCCCGCGCCCAGGAGCCGATCGCCATTGTGGGTATGAGCTGCCGGTTCCCCGGCGGCGTCGGCTCCCCCGAGGAGCTGTGGCGGCTGCTGGCCGAGGGCGAAGACGCCATCTCGCAGTTCCCCGTGGACCGCGGCTGGGACGTCGACGCGCTCTACGACCCCGACCCCGAGCAGCCCGGCAAGGTCTACACCCGGCAGGGCGGCTTCCTGCACGACGCGGCGGACTTCGACGCCGAATTCTTCGGGATTTCGCCGCGCGAGGCGCTGGCCATGGACCCGCAGCAGCGGCTGCTGCTGGAGGCCGCGTGGGAGGCCTTCGAGCACGCGGGCATCGACCCCGCCGGCCTCAAGGGCAGCCGCACCGGCGTCTTCGCCGGTCTGATGTACCACGACTACGGCTTCACGCCCGGCGTCCTCCCCGAAGGGGTCGAGGGGCTGATGAGCACCGGCAACTCCGGCAGCGTCGCCTCCGGGCGCATCGCCTACACCTTCGGCTTCGAGGGCCCCGCGGTCACCGTCGACACCGCCTGCTCGTCCTCGCTCGTCGCCCTGCACCTCGCCGTGCAGGCGCTACGCACCGGCGAGTGCTCCATGGCGCTCGCCGGCGGCGTGACGGTCATGGCGGGCCCGAGCGCCTTCGTCGAGTTCAGCCGCCAGCGCGGACTCGCCCCCGACGGCCGCTGCAAGTCCTTCGCGGCGGCGGCGGACGGCGCGTCCTGGTCCGAAGGCACCGGCCTGCTGCTCGTGGAGCGGCTGCGGGACGCCCGCCGACTCGGCCACAAGGTGCTCGCGGTCGTCCGGGGCAGCGCCGTCAACCAGGACGGCGCGTCCAACGGCCTGACCGCGCCGAACGGCCCCTCGCAGCAGCGCGTGATCCTCGAAGCGCTGGCCGGCGCCCGGCTGTCCGCCGAGGAGGTCGACGCCGTCGAAGCACACGGCACGGGCACCAGCCTCGGCGACCCGATCGAGGCGCAGGCGCTGCTGGCGACCTATGGACAAGAGCGCGAACGGCCGCTGCTGCTCGGCTCGCTGAAGTCCAACATCGGTCACACGCAGGCCGCGGCGGGTGTCGCCGGTGTGATCAAGATGGTGCTGGCGATGCAGCACGGCGTGCTGCCGAAGACCCTCCACGTGGACCGGCCGACCCCGCGGGTCGACTGGTCGGTCGGCTCGGTCGACCTGCTGACGGAGGCGATCGCGTGGCCGGAGACGGACCACCCTCGCCGGGCCGGGGTCTCGTCGTTCGGGATCAGCGGCACCAATGCGCACATCATCCTCGAGCAGGCGCCCGAACCGGAGGCGGGGGACCCGGCCGATGACACGGCTGAAGGCGAGGGCGTGGCCGAGGAACTGCTGCGGGCCCGGACCACGGTGGTGCCGTGGGTACTCTCCGCGAAGAATGGGGCGGCGCTGCGAGAGCAGGCACAACGACTGCTGTCGTCCGTGGACCTCGCGGCCGCGTCACCGGCCGACGTCGGGTTCTCGCTGGCGGCCACCCGCTCGGCGCTGGAGCACCGGGCGGCGGTCGTCGGCGCCGACGGGGAAGAGCTGCGCGCGATCCTGACCGCCCTCGCGGCGGGCGAGCCCGCGGCACAGGTGGTGACGGGGCGCGCCGGGGCCGACCGGGGCAAGGTCGGGTTCCTGTTCTCGGGTCAGGGTTCGCAGCGGATCGGCATGGGGCGCGAGTTGTACGAGGCGTACCCCGTGTTCGCCGCGGCCTACAACGAGGTGTGCGCGCTGTTGGACTTGCCGGTCGATGTCGATGCGGAAACGCTTCATCAGACGGGTTCGACGCAGCCGGCGTTGTTCGCGATGGAGGTGGCGCTGTTCCGGTTGCTGGAGTCGTGGGCCATCCGGCCGGATTACGTGGCCGGTCACTCCGTGGGAGAGATTGCTGCCGCGCACGTGGCCGGGGTGTTGTCGCTCGGGGATGCGGCGAGGCTGGTGTCGGTGCGTGCCGCGTTGATGCAGGCGTTGCCCGCCGGCGGCGCGATGGTGGCGGTGCAGGCGGCCGAGGACGAGGTGCTGCCGTACCTGACCGGCGAGGTCGGCATCGCGGCGATCAACGGCCCTCAGTCGGTCGTGGTCTCCGGCGCCGAGGACGCGGTCATGGCGGTTGCCGAGGTGTTTGCTGCTCAGGGCCGTAAGACCTCCCGGTTGAAGGTCAGTCACGCGTTCCATTCGCCGTTGATGGATCCGATGTTGGAGGAGTTCGCGGCGGTTGTCCGCGGTCTGACGTTCGGTGAGCCGCGGATTCCTGTGGTCTCCAACCTCACGGGCCGCCTGGCCGAGCCGTACACCCCCGAGCACTGGGTCCGGCACGTCCGTGAGGCGGTCCGTTTCGCCGATGGCGTGCGGACCCTGCACGAGCTGGGCGTGACCACGTTCGTGGAGGTCGGCCCGGGCGGTGTCCTGAGCGCCCTCGCCCAGGGCTGCCTCGACGACGCGGACATCGTCACCGTTCCCGCTCTGCGTACCGACCGCCCCGAACCCCAGGCGCTCACGCTCGCCGTCGGGCAGTTGCACACGCGTGGCGTCTCCCCGGACTGGCAGGCGCTGTTTCCCGGCGCCCTGCGTGTCGACCTGCCCACGTACGCCTTCCAGCGCGAGCGCTACTGGCTCAAAGGCACGACCGCGGTCGACGTCTCCTCGGCGGGCCTGGACTCCTCCGGCCACGCCCTGCTCGGCGCGGTGGTGGAGACCGCCGGGGCGCAGGACGTGCTGTTCACCGGCCGACTGTCCCCGGCCGACCTGCCCTGGATCGCGGAACACACGGTCGGTGGCGTGCCGGTGCTCCCGGTCGCCGCGTTCGTGGAGCTGGCCCTGTCCGCAGGACGGCAGGCCGGGTTCCCGTACCTGGAACAGCTGGACGTGGACGCCCCGCTGGTTCTGGCAGAACAGGGCGCCGTCCGCATCCAGGTGCAGATCGGTGCGGACGACGACCCTGACCGGCGCTCGGTGCGCGTCTTCAGCCGGCCGGCGGCGGGCAGCTCCGGCGAGCCGTGGGTCCGCCACGTCACCGGAAAGCTCACCCGGAACGCTCCGGCGCCGGAGTTCGACCAGATGATCTGGCCGCCGACGGGTGCCGAACCCGGGGACGTCGAGGGCCGTCCGGGTCTGCGCGCCGCCTGGCGCGCCGGGGACGAGTTGTACGCCGAGGCCGAACTGCCGGTCACGGAGCGGGACCGGGCGGACCGCTACGCCCTGCACCCCGTCCTGTTGGACGCCGCCCTCGGCATGGCGACGTCGGACCGCGCCGCAGACCCCGGCGAGGTGCTCATGCCCCACGCCTGGAGCGGCATGTCCGTGCACACTCCGGGGCCCGGGGCCGTACGCATCCGCATCCGGCCCGTCGGCGACGACGCGGTGGCGATCGAACTGTCCGACGCCGACGGCTCTCCCGTCGCCTCTGTCGCGTCCGTCCGGACGCGGACGATGACTGCGCAGCAGGTACTGGCCTCGCGCGTGGCGCACCAGGACTGGATGTTCGAGATCGACTGGGTCGAGCACACCGCGGCCTCCGCTCCCGCCACCGCTGCCGTAGCCGACTGGGCGGTCCTCGGCGACGAGGGTGTTCACTCCGATATCGACGCGCTCCGCAAGGCGGTCGACGGCGGTGCGGCCACGCCCGCCCACGTCCTCCTGCCGTGCGCCCCGAGTGAAGGCGATGCTGCCGCGGCGACGCGCGGAGCGCTGGCCGGTGTGCTGTCGGTCGTCCAGGAGTGGGTCGCCGACGAGCGGTTCTCCGACGCGCGGCTCGTGGTGATGACGCGCGGAGCCGTCGAGCTGGACGGCACAGCTTTGGACCTCGCGCACGTCGCGGTCTCCGGTCTGGTGAAGTCGGCCCAGACCGAGCACCCGGACCGGCTCCTGCTCGTCGACGCGGACGACTCGGTCACGAACGGCGGCACGGTCACTGACGGCGGCGTCGACCCGGCGCTGGCCGCGGCGCTCGCCGCTCTGGACGAGCCGCAGGCCGCGGTGCGCGACGGAAAGCTGTACGTGCCGCGCCTCGCCCGGATCACCCCGCCCGAGGAGCCCACCGGTCACGCCTGGGACCCCGAGGGGACCGTGCTGCTCACCGGCGCGACCGGTGGCCTCGGACGATCGCTCGCGCGGCACCTCGTTGCCGAACGCGGCGCACGGAGACTGCTGCTGGCCAGTCGGCGGGGCCCCGCGGCCGAAGGCGTCGGCGAACTCGTCGCCGCCCTCTCCGAGCTGGGCGCGCACGTCGACGTGGCCGCCTGTGACATCGCGGACCGGGACGCCCTCGCCGAACTGCTGGCCTCCGTCCCGGCCGAGCACCCGCTCGTGGCCGTCGTGCACGCGGCGGCAGCCCTGGACGACGGCGTGATCACCGCCCTGACCCCGGGGCGCCTGGACACCGTGCTGCGGCCGAAGGCCGACGGGGCGCTGCACCTGCACGAGCTGACCCGGGACCTGAACCTCTCCGCGTTCGTACTCTTCTCCTCCCTGGCCGGAGTTCTGGGCAGCGCCGGCGCGGCGGGCTACGCCGCCGCGAACGCCTTCCTGGACGGGCTGGCGCGGCAGCGCCGGGCCGCGGGCCTGCCCGGCACCTCGCTCGCGTGGGGCCTGTGGACGGACAACGGCGGCATGGGTGACCGGATCACCGACGCCGACCGCAACCGGATGGGGCGGGCCGGAGTGGTGCCGTTCAGCCCGGCGGAGGGGCTGGCCCTGTTCGACGCCGCCCTGACCGTGGACCGGCCGGTGATCGTGCCGGTCCGGCTGGACGTTCCGGGACTGCGCGCCATGGCCCGCGCGGGCATGCTGCCCGCCGTCCTCCGCGGCCTCGTCGGCGACACCGGCGCCGCGGCCGGTGAGGCAGCGGCCGCAGGGACCACCGCCCTGGCCCGCCGCCTCGCCGGGATACCGGAGGCCGACCAGGAGAAGGTCATGCTGGACCTGGTGCGCCATCAGGCGGCAGCCGCCCTCGGCCACGCCACCGCTGCCCGCATCGAGCCCACCACGGCCTTCCGGGACATCGGGTTCGACTCCCTGACCGCCGTGGAACTGCGCAACCGGCTCAAGGCCGCGACCGGGCTGCGGCTCAAGCCCACCCTGGTCTTCGACCACCCCAACCCCGTCGCGATCGCCCGGCTCCTCCACAAGGACCTGGTGCTCGACCTCACCGCCGAGGCCCCGCCCGTGCTCGGCGAACTGGACCGGCTGGAGGCGCAGCTCGCCGCGCTCGCCCCACAGGACGCGGTACGGGACAAGATCACCGCCCGGCTCAAGGCGCTGCTCTGGAAGTGGACGGACACCCATCAGGACGCCGCGGCGAACACCGCCGACGACGGCCACGGCACCGACCGCGACTTCGACCTCGACCTCGACCGGATCGACGCCGCCACCGACGACGAGATGTTCGACCTCATCGACCAAGAGCTCGGGTCCCACTGACTCATCTCACGCACTGCTACCGAGGACGTAAAACATGTCGAACGACGACAAGCTCAGGGATTACCTCAAGCGCGTGATGGTGGACCTGAGCCAGACCCGCAGGCAGCTGGGTGAGCTGGAGGCGAAGGACACCGAGCCCATCGCCATCGTCGGGATGGCCTGCCGCTACCCGGGCGGCGTCGCCTCGCCCGAGGAACTGTGGCAACTGGTCGCCTCGGGCGGCGACGGCGTGTCCGGGTTCCCCACCGACCGCGGCTGGGACCTGGACACGATCTACGACCCCGAGCCCGGGCGGACGGGCCGCACGTACGTGCGCGAAGGCGGCTTCCTCTACGACGCCGGCGAGTTCGACCCCGCGTTCTTCGGGATCTCCCCCCGCGAGGCCCTGGTCATGGACCCGCAGCAGCGGCTGCTCCTGCAGACCTCCTGGGAGGCCCTCGAACGCGCGGGCATCGACCCCGTCACCGCACGCGGCACCCGGGCCGGCGTGTTCGTCGGCACCAACGGCCAGGACCACGCCTACCTTCAGCGGCAGGGCGACAGCGACAGCGAGGCCCACCTCGTCACCGCGAACACCGCCGCCGTGGTGTCCGGCCGCATCTCCTACGCCCTCGGCCTCGAAGGCCCGGCGGTCACCGTCGACACGGCCTGCTCGTCCTCGCTGGTGGCGCTCCACCTGGCCGCCCAGGCGCTGCGCCGCGGCGAGTGCTCGCTCGCCCTGGCGGGCGGCGTGACCGTGATGGCCACGCCGAACACCTTCATCGCGTTCAGTGCGCAGCGCGGCCTGTCGCCCGACGGCCGCTGCCGCGCGTTCTCCTCGACCGCCGACGGTACGGGCATGTCCGAAGGCATCGGCGTGCTCCTGCTGGAGCGGTTGTCCGATGCCCGTCGGCTCGGCCACGAGGTGCTCGCCGTCATCCGTGGCAGCGCCGTCAACCAGGACGGCGCCTCCAACGGGCTCACGGCCCCGAACGGTCCCTCGCAGGAGCGCGTGATCCGGCAGGCGTTGGAGAACGCGCGCCTGACCGCCTCCCAGGTCGACGCGGTCGAGGCGCACGGCACGGCCACCACCCTCGGCGACCCGATCGAGGCGGAGGCACTGCTCGCCACGTACGGACAGGAGCACTCGGACGACCGGCCCCTGTGGCTGGGATCCATCAAGTCCAACATCGGTCACACGCAGGCCGCCGCGGGTGTCGCCGGTGTGATCAAGATGGTGATGGCCATCCGCAACGGAGTCCTGCCGCAGACGCTGGACGTGGACGAGCCGACCGCTCAGGTCGACTGGTCGGCGGGCGGCGTGAAGCTGCTGACCGAGGCCGTCGCATGGCCCGAGTCGGACCACCCCCGCCGGGCCGCGGTCTCGTCCTTCGGCGTCAGCGGAACCAACGCGCACACGATCATCGAGCAGGCCCCGGCCCTCGACCGGGAGCCCGCCGCCGAGCCGGCCGGGGCCCCGGCCGCCGGCGCGCTGCCGTGGGTGCTCTCGGCGAAGAGCGACGCGGCGCTGCGCGCCCAGGCAGAGCGCCTGCTCTCCTTCCTGGAGGACGGCCGGAGCGGCGGGACCGGCCCCGGCCGCTCGCCGGCCGACATCGGCTTCTCCCTCGCCACGACGCGCACCGCCTGGGACCGCCGGGCGGCCGTCGTCGGCGAGAGCCTGGAGGAACTCACCGAAGGCGTAAGGGCACTGGCCTCCGGCACCCCGTCCGCTGCCGTCGTCCGCAACGCGGCCCGCCACGGCGACAAGACCGGGTTCCTGTTCTCGGGTCAGGGTTCGCAGCGGTTGGGGATGGGGCGTGAACTCTACGACGCCTTCCCGGTGTTCGCCGCGGCCTACGACGAGATCCGCGCCCACCTCGACGTCGCCCTCGACGCGGACGCGGAGCAGCTCAACCAGACCGGTTGCACCCAGCCGGCGTTGTTCGCTGTCGAGGTGGCGCTGTTTCGGCTGTTGGAGTCGTGGGGTGTCCGGCCGGATTATGTGGCGGGTCATTCGGTGGGTGAGATTGCGGCTGCTCATGTGGCGGGTGTGTTGTCGCTCGGGGATGCGGCGAGGCTGGTGTCGGCGCGTGCCGCGTTGATGCAGGCCCTGCCCGCTGGTGGGGCGATGGTGGCGGTGCAGGCGGCCGAGGACGAGGTGGTGCCGCATCTCACCCACGGCGTCGGCATCGCGGCGATCAACGGGCCGCGGTCGGTGGTGGTCTCCGGTGCCGAGGATGCGGTGCTGGCGATCGTCGAGGTCTTCACCCAACAGGGCTGTAAGACCTCCCGGTTGATGGTCAGTCACGCGTTCCATTCGCCGTTGATGGATCCGGTGCTGGAGGAGTTCGCGGAAGTCGTTCGCGGTCTGACGTTCAGTGAGCCGCGGATTCCTGTGGTCGCGAATCTCACCGGTCGGTTGGCCGAGGCGTACACGCCCGAGTACTGGGTGCGGCACGTCCGCGAGGCGGTGCGCTTCGCCGACGGCATCGAGACCCTCGGCGAGCTGGGCGTGACCACCTTCGTGGAGATCGGTCCCGGCGGCGTCCTCAGCGCCCTCGTCCAGGGCTGCTTCGACGACGGCACAGACATCGTCACCGTTCCCTCCCTGCGCGCCGACCGCCCCGAGCCGTACGCGCTCGTCACCGCGCTCGCCGAACTGCACGTCAGCGGCGCCGAATTGGACTGGCACGCCTTCTTCCCGGGCGCCCGACGTGTCGACCTACCCACGTACGCCTTCCAACAGCAGCGCTACTGGCTGGAGGCCCGCGAGGCCGAGACGGCCACCGTGGACGCGGTCGACGCCGAGTTCTGGGCGAGCGTCGAGAGCGAGGACGCGCAGTCCCTCGCCGCCACGCTGGGGCTGAACCCCGAGGAACTGGACGTCGTGGTACCGAAGTTGTCCGCCTGGCGGCGCCGGCGGCGCGAGCAGTCCGTCGTGGACGGCCGGCGCTACCAGCTGGCCTGGCAGCCGCTGAACGGCCTCTCCGCCGGCGACCTCTCGGGCAGCACATGGCTGTTCGCCGCGCCCGAAGGTGACGAGTGGGCCGGGACGGTCCGCACGGCACTCGCCGGACGCGGCGCGCACCTGATCCCGCTGACGGTCGGCGCCGACGCCGACCGCGCGTCCCTGACCGATGAGCTGACCCGGGTCGCGGGCGAAGCCGGATCGCTCGACGGCGTCCTGTCCCTGCTCGCGACCGACGAGATCGCCTCGCCCGAACACCCCGCGCTCTCCCAGGGCTTCGCGCAGAGCGTGGCCCTGGCCCAGGCACTTGGCGACGCGGGCGTCGACGCGCCGCTGTGGTGCGCCACCCGCGGCGCGGCCGCCACCGGCCGCTCCGACGACGCACCGCTCAGCGCGGTGCAGAACCAGGTGTGGGGCCTCGGCCGTGCCCTGGCCCTGGAGCACGCCCGGCGCTGGGGCGGCCTGATCGACCTGCCCGCGGCCGTCGACGAGCGCGCCGCCGGCCGTATCGCCGCCGTACTGAGCCAGGGAGCCGACGCTGCGGACGGCCAGGAGGACCAGGTCGCCGTCCGCGCCACCGGCGTGTTCACCGCCCGGCTCGCCCATGCCCGAAGCGGCGTCGGCCGTCCGTGGTCGCCGCGCGGTACCGTCCTGATCACCGGTGGTACGGGTGCGCTGGGCGGGCACGTCGCCCGCTGGCTCGCCGGTGCCGGAGCCGAACACCTGGTGCTCACCAGCCGCCGCGGCGCCGACGCGCCCGGCGCGACCGCGCTCAAGGCCGAACTGGAGGAGCTGGGAGCGCGCGTCACCCTCGCCGTGTGCGACGTCGCCGACCGCGACGCGCTGGCGGCGCTGCTCGCCGAGCACACCTTCACCTCCGTCTTCCACGCCGCGGGCGTGGAACAGTTCGCCCCCTTCGACGAGCTGACGCCGGCCGACTTCGCCCGCACGATGGCGGCGAAGGCCCACGGTGCCGCACACCTGGACGAACTGCTAGGCGACCGCGAGCTGGACGCATTCGTCCTCTTCTCCTCGATCGCCGGCGTGTGGGGCAGCGGCCTGCAGACCGCCTACGCGGCCGGCAACGCCTTCCTCGACGGGCTCGCCGCCCGGCGCAGGGCCCGGGGTCTGACCGCCACCGCGATCGCCTGGGGTCCCTGGGCAGACGGCGGCATGGTCACCGACGCCGACGAAGCGCACCTGCGCCGCCGCGGCGTCGTCACCCTGCCCGCCGCACTCGCCGTGACCGCAGTCCAGCGCGCCCTGGACTGCGACGACACCGCGGTCGTCGTGGCCGACATCGACTGGGAACGGTTCATCGGACCGTTCACCTTCGGCCGCCCGAGCGCCCTGCTGTCCGAGCTGCCCGAAGTGCGCCGCGCCGGCGCCGTCACAGCGGCCGTCACCGCGGCGCCGGCCGACGTCGGCGCCACGCCCCTGGCGGCCCGGCTCGCCGGACTGCCGGAGGCCGAGCGCACACACACCCTGATCGACCTGGTCCGCGCGCACGTCGCGGCCGTGCTGGGCCACTCCTCGGCGGCGGAGGTCGAGCCCGACCGGGCCTTCAAGGCCCTCGGCTTCGACTCCCTGACCGCCGTCGAACTCCGGAACAAGGTCAACACGGCGACCGGCCTCGCGCTGTCGCCCACGCTGGTCTTCGACTACCCCAACGCCACGGCGCTCGCCCGCTTCCTGCAGAGCGAGCTGCTCGGATCGCAGGCCGTCGTGGAGCAGGAGCAGCACGCGGCCGCCGACGACGAGCCCATCGCCATCGTGGCGATGAGCTGCCACCTGCCCGGCGGCGTCGACTCGCCCGAGGCGCTGTGGGACCTGGTGACGTCCGGCGGCGACGCCATCTCCGAGTTCCCGTCGAACCGCGGCTGGGACGTCGAGGCCCTCTACGACCCCGACCCCGATCGCCCAGGCAAGACGTACGCGCGCGACGGCGGATTCCTTTATGGCGCCACCGACTTCGACGCCGGCTTCTTCGGGATCTCTCCGCGTGAAGCGCTGGCCATGGACCCGCAGCAGCGCCTGATGCTGGAGACCTCGTGGGAGGCCTTCGAGCGGGCCGGGATCGCCCCCGCGCAGCTGCGCGGTAGCCGGACCGGCGTCTTCGTCGGCATGGCCTACCAGGGCTACGGAGCCGATGTGCGCCGCACGCCGGAAGGCGTGGAAGGACACCGGCTCGTCGGCGGCGCGTCCAGCGTCGTCTCCGGCCGGGTGGCCTACACCTTCGGACTCGAAGGGCCCGCCGTCACGATCGACACGGCCTGCTCGTCGTCCCTGGTCGCCCTGCACCTGGCCATGCAGTCGCTGCGCAACGGCGAGTGCACGATGGCGCTGGCCGGCGGCGTCACCGTCATGGCCGGCCCGAGCGTCTTCGTGGAGTTCAGCCGCCAGCGCGGCCTGTCGCCCGACGGCCGCTGCAGGGCGTTCGGCGCGGACGCGGACGGCACCGGCTGGGCCGAGGGCGTCGGCATGCTCCTGGTGGAGCGGCTGTCCGACGCCCGCCGCAACGGGCACCAGGTGTTGGCCGTCGTCCGCGGCAGCGCGGTGAACCAGGACGGTGCGTCCAACGGTCTGACCGCTCCGAACGGTCCGGCCCAGCAGCGGGTGATCCACCAGTCGCTGGCCTCGGCCGGGCTCGCTCCGCGTGACGTGGACGCGGTGGAGGCGCACGGTACGGGGACGAGGCTGGGTGACCCGATCGAGGCGCAGGCGCTGCTCGCCACGTACGGCCAGGGACGGGACGGCGACCGGCCTTTGTGGCTGGGCTCGTTGAAGTCCAACATCGGCCACACGCAGGCGGCCGCGGGTGTCGCCGGTGTGATCAAGATGGTCATGGCGATGCGCCACGGCATCCTGCCGCGGACACTGCACGCGGACGAGCCGACGCCGCACGTGGACTGGTCGGCCGGTGATGTCCGGCTGCTGACCGAGGCCGTCGACTGGCCCGAGTCGGACCGCCCCCGCCGGGCCGCGATCTCGTCCTTCGGTGTCAGCGGCACCAACGCCCACACCATCATCGAGCAGGCCCCCGCCACGGCGGAGCTGCCCCCCACGCCCGACTCCGGCGCGCTCGTGCCGTGGGTGCTGTCGGGCAAGGGCGAGCCGGCGCTGCGCGCTCAGGCGGCCAGGCTGGCCGACCACCTCGACGCGAACGACGGCTGGACGGCTTCCGACATCGGCCTCTCACTGGCCTCCCGCGAGACGTTCGAGGACCGCGCGGTGCTCCTGGCACAGGGCTCGGACAAGCTCCGGCAAGCCCTCACCGCCCTCGCCGCCGGTCAACCGGCGGCGAACGTGACGCTGGGACGAGCCCGCTCCGAGGGCAAGGTCGGTTTTCTGTTCTCGGGTCAGGGTTCGCAGCGGATCGGTATGGGGCGTGAGTTGTATGAGGCGTTCCCGGTCTTCGCCGATGCGTACGACGAGGTGTGTGCGCGTCTGGAGGCGCCGGTCGACGTCGACGCCGAGACCCTGCATCGAACGGGGTGCGCTCAGCCCGCGCTCTTCGCGGTCGAGGTGGCGCTGTTCCGGCTGCTCGAATCGTGGGGTGTGCGGCCGGATTACGTGGCCGGTCACTCGGTCGGTGAGATCGCGGCCGCGCATGTGGCCGGGGTGTTGTCGTTGGACGACGCCGTGAGGTTGGTGTCGGCGCGTGCCGCGCTGATGCAGGCCCTGCCCGTCGGCGGCGCGATGGTCGCGGTCCAGGCCACTGAGGAGGAAGTGCTGCCACACCTGACCGACGAGGTCGGCATCGCGGCGATCAACGGCCCGCGGTCCATGGTGCTTTCCGGCGCTGGCGAGGCGGTCACCGCAATCGCCGAGGTCTTCGTCGGCCAGGGCCGTAAGACCTCCCGGTTGAAGGTCAGTCACGCGTTCCACTCGCCGCTGATGGACCCGATGCTGGAGGAGTTCGCGGAGGTCGTCCGCGGTCTGACGTTCCATCAGCCGCAGGTCCCGGTGGTCTCCAACCTCACTGGGCGCCTGGCCGAGCCGTACTCCCCGGAGTACTGGGTCCGGCACGTGCGCGAAGCGGTGCGCTTCGCCGACGGCATCGAGACCCTCGGCGAGCTGGGCGTGACCACGTTCGTGGAGATCGGCCCCGGCGGCGTCCTCAGCGGCATGGTGCAGGACTGCGTGGACGAGGCCGTCACCGTGCCCGTCCTGCGCGGTGACCGCCCCGAGCAGCAGGCCGTCGTCACCGCGCTCGCCGAACTGCACGTGCACGGCGTCTCCCCGGACTGGCAGGCCCTGTTCCCCGGCGCTCACCGCGTCACCCTGCCCACCTACGCTTTCCAGCGCGAGCGCTTCTGGCTGGACGGGGAGGGGGACCTGGCCGCTGCCGGCACCCCGACCGACGCGGCGGATTCCGGCTTCTGGGACAGCGTGGAGCGCGAGGACGCGGAGTCCCTCGCCGCGACCCTGGGCGTCAGCGCGGACGCCTCGCTCGGCGCGATCCTGCCCCGGCTGTCCGCATGGCGCCGTCAGCGCCGCGAGCAGTCCGTGGTCGACGGCTGGCGCTACCGCGTCACCTGGAAGCCGCTCGGCGCGCTCCCTCAGCCCGGCGCGTCCGGGACCTGGCTGCTCGTCGTGGCCGGCGAGAGCGAGTGGACCGCCTCGGTCCGCACCGCGCTCGACGAGCGCGGCCTGGAACTGGTGACGCTCGTCGCCGGACCCGGCACCGACCGCGGGACGCTGGCCCGCGAGCTGGCCGGCGTCGGCCCGGTGACCGGCGTGCTGTCCCTGCTCGCCGAGGACGAGAGCGCCTCGGCCGGCGACCCCGGCCTGTCGCACGGCCTCGCCGCGACCCTCTGCCTGGTGCAGGCGCTCGGCGACGTGGGCGTCGACGTCCCGCTGTGGTGCGCCACGCGCGGCGCGGTGGCCACCGGCCGCTCCGACCGCGTGGACCGCCCGCTGCAGTCGCAGGTGTGGGGCTTCGGCCGGGCGGCGGCGCTGGAACACCCGCGGCGCTGGGGCGGACTGCTCGACCTTCCTGAGCTGCTGGACGCCCGCACCGCGGCCCGCGTGGCCGCCGTCCTCGGTCAGACGGCCGAGGACCAGGTGGCGGTCCGCGCCTCGGGCGTCCTCGGGCGCCGGCTCGTCCGGGCCGCCCGCGCCACCGGCCCCGCCCAGGGGTGGTCGCCGCGCGGCACGGTGCTGATCACCGGTGGTACGGGTGCGCTGGGCGGGCACGTCGCCCGCTGGCTCGCCGGTGCGGGTGCGGAGCACCTGGTGCTCACCAGCCGCCGCGGCCCCGCGGCGCCCGGCGCCGCGGAGCTCGTCGCGGAGTTGGAGGAGCTCGGCGCGGCCGCGACCGTCGTGGCCTGTGACGCGGCCGACCGTGACGCCCTGCGGGCGCTGCTGGCCCAGCACCCCGTCAACGCCGTCGTCCACGCCGCCGGCGTCGGCGACCACGTCATGATCGAGGACTCCGACCCGGCCGGGTTCGCCGGCTCGGTGGCGGCCAAGGCCGCAGGTGCCACGCACCTGGACGAACTGCTGGCCGGTCAGGAACTCGACGCGTTCGTCATGTTCTCCTCGGGCGCCGGCATCTGGGGCGGCGCCGGCCAGGGTGCCTACTCGGCGGCCAACGCCTACCTGGACGCCCTCGCCGAGCATCGGCGGGCACACGGGCGCACCGCACTCGCCGTCTCCTGGGGCGGCTGGGCCGAGGGCGGCATGGCCGGTGTCGGCGACGGAGAGGAGATGCTGCGCCGCCGCGGCCTGCCCCCCATGCGGCCCGCCCTCGCGATCTCCGCGCTCCAGCAGGCGCTGGCCGACGGCGAGACCGCCCTCACCGTCGCGGACTTCGACTGGGAGCGGTTCATCGGCCCGTTCACCGTCACCCGCCCCAGCGCCCTGTTCTCCGACGTGCCCGAGGCGGGCCGCGCCCTGGAGGCGCCGGCCCCCGGCGGCGCCGAAGCCGGCAACGCGCTCGCCGCGAAGCTGACCGGGCTGCCGGCGGCCGAGCAGGACCGCACGCTGGTGGACCTCGTCCGCACGCACGCGGCCGCCGTGCTCGGCCACGACGGCACCGCGGCGGTGGAGCCCGGCCGCGCTTTCAACGACCTCGGCTTCGACTCGCTCAGCGCCGTCGAACTGCGCAACAAGCTCACGGCCGACACCGGCCTGAAGCTGCCTACCACGCTGGTCTTCGACTACCCCAACGCCACGGCCCTGGCCCGCTTCCTGCGCGCCGAACTGCTCGGTTCGCGGGGCGCCGCGCGGCAGGAGCAGCGCACGGCCGCCGTCGGCGACGAACCCATCGCGATCGTGGCCATGAGCTGCCGCCTCCCCGGCGGCGTCGGCTCGCCCGAGGACCTGTGGCAGCTCGTGACGTCCGGCGGCGACGTGATCTCCGGCTTCCCCGAGGACCGCGGCTGGAACGTAGAGGCCCTCTACGACCCCGACCCGGGCACCCCGGGCAAGACGTACGCGCGCGACGGCGGCTTCCTCTACGACGCGGGCGACTTCGACGCCGCACTGTTCGGGATCTCGCCGCGCGAGGCGCTCGCGATGGACCCCCAGCAGCGCCTACTGCTGGAGGCCTCGTGGGAAGCGTTCGAGCGGGCGGGCATCGACCCGGCCTCCCTGAAGGGCAGCCGCACCGGCGTGTTCGTCGGCATGTCCTACCAGGGCTACGGCGCGGGCCTCCCGCAGGTCCCGGAAGGCGTCGAGGGCCACCTGCTCACCGGCAGCGCCGCGAGCGTCGTCTCCGGGCGCGTAGCCTACTCGTTCGGACTGGAGGGCCCGGCCGTCACCGTCGACACGGCGTGCTCGTCGTCGCTGGTCGCCCTGCACCTGGCCATCCAGTCGCTGCGCAACGGCGAGAGCACGATGGCCGTCGCCGGCGGTGTGAACGTCATGGCCGTACCGGCTGCGTTCGTGGAGTTCAGCCGCCAGCGCGGGCTGGCCCCTGACGGACGGTGCAAAGCGTTCGGCGCCGGCGCCGACGGCACCGGGTGGGCGGAGGGCGTGGGCGTGGTGCTCGTGGAGCGCCTCAGCGACGCCGTGCGCAACGGCCACGAGATCCTCGCGGTCGTGCGGGGCAGTGCGGTCAACCAGGACGGCGCGTCCAACGGTCTGACCGCCCCGAACGGCCCGGCGCAGCAGCGGGTCATCCGGCAGGCCCTGGCCTCCGCCGGGCTCACCGAGGCCGACGTCGACGCGGTGGAGGCGCACGGCACGGGCACCGCTCTGGGTGACCCTATCGAGGCGCAGGCGCTCCTCGCCACCTACGGGCAGGAGCGCCCGGAGGACCGGCCGCTGTGGCTGGGCTCGCTGAAGTCCAACATCGGTCACGCCCAGGCGGCGTCCGGCGTGGCCGGTGTGATCAAGATGGTGATGGCGATGCGCCACGGCGTCCTTCCGCGGACGCTGCACGCTGATGAGCCGACGCCGCACGTGGACTGGTCGGCGGGCGCGGTGCGGCTGCTGACGGAGGCCGTCGGCTGGCCGGATACGAACCGCCCGCGCCGCGCCGCGATCTCGTCCTTCGGCGTCAGCGGCACCAACGCCCACACGATCATCGAGCAGGCCCCGGTGGCCGAACCGGCCGCCGTCGCACCGGTCGAGGTCTCCTCGGCGACCGTGCCGTGGGTCCTGTCCGGCAAGTCCGAGGCCGCACTGCGCGCCCAGGCCGAGCGCCTGCTGACCCTCACCGCCGACGGCGCCGAACCGTCCCTCACCGACGTCGGCTTCTCGCTGGCCACCACCCGGGCCGCCCTGGAGCACCGCGCCGCCGTGGTCGGTGCCGACCACGGCCGGATCGCCGAGGGCCTGCGGGCCCTGGCCTCGGGGGCGCCCGCTCCCGGCGCCGTCCTCGGCCGCGCCGACGCCGGCCAGGTCGGATTCCTGTTCTCCGGGCAGGGCTCGCAGCGCATCGGCATGGGGCGGCAACTGTACGAGGCGTTCCCGGTCTTCGCGGAGGCGTACGACGAGGTGTGTGCACACCTCGACCGGCACCTCGACCGGCCACTGCGGGACGTGGCCTTCGGCGAGAATGGTCACGAGGACGGCGAGGAGCTGAACCGCACCGCCTTCACGCAGCCCGCGCTGTTCGCGCACGAGGTCGCCGTCCACCGCCTGCTGGAGTCGTGGGGCGTGCGGCCGGACTACCTGGCCGGGCACTCCGTGGGCGAGATCGCGGCCGCACACGTGGCCGGGGCCCTGGCGCTGGAGGACGCGGCCGCACTGGTGACGGCTCGTGCCGCGCTGATGCAGGCCCTGCCCGCCGGCGGGGCGATGATCGCCGTCCAGGCCACCGAGGACGAGGTGCTGCCGCACCTCACCGACGACGCCGGCATCGCGGCGATCAACGGCCCGCAGTCCGTCGTGGTCTCCGGAACCGAGGACGCCGTAGCCGCCGTCGCGGACTTCTTCGCCCGGGAGGGCCGCAAGATTTCCCGGCTCACCGTGAGCCACGCGTTCCACTCGCCGCTCATGGACCCCGTGCTGGAGGACTTCGCCCGCGTCGTCGGCGGTCTGCGCTTCGAGACGCCCCGGACACCGGTCGTCTCGAACCTCACCGGTGAGCTCATCGACGCGTACACGGCGGACTATTGGGTCCGGCACGTCCGCGAGGCCGTCCGCTTCGCCGACGGCATCCGGACCCTGGGCGAGCTGGGCGTGACCACGTTCGTGGAGACCGGCCCCGGCGCGGTGCTGAGTGCCATGGCCCAGGGCTGCCTGGACGGCGCGGTCGCCGTTGCATCCGCCCGGTCCGGCAGCCCCGAGCCCGAGGCGATCACCGGCGCTCTCGCGCAGCTCCACGTGCACGGCGTCCCCGTCGACTGGCGGGCGTTCTTCGCCGGCCGCGGCGCCCGGCGCGCCGACCTGCCCACCTACGCCTTCCAGCACCAGCGGTACTGGCTGGAGACCACCGCGCCCACGGCCGCCGCGGGGACCGACGCCGTGGAGACCGGGTTCTGGGAGACCGTGGAGCGCGAGGACGCCCAGTCCCTCGCCGCCACCCTCGAACTGCCCGTCGAGCAACTGGACGCGGTGCTGCCCCGGCTGTCCGCGTGGCGCCGGCAGCAGCGCCGGGAGTCCGCCGTGGAAGGCTGGTCCTACCGCACGGGCTGGAAGCCGCTCAGCGGCCTCCGGGCGCACGAACTGCGGGGCAACTGGCTGTTCCTGGTCACCGAGGACACCGAGGCCTTCGAGGCCTTCGAGTGGACCGCCGCCGTCGCCGACGGGCTCGCCGCCCGTGGGGCCCGGCTGGTCCGGGTGACGGTCGACCCGGCCGCCGACCGCGGCGCACTGCTGCGGCAGCTCGGCGAGGCCGTCCGGGAGAGCCCGCTCGACGGTGTGATCTCCCTGCTCGGCATCGACGAGAGGCACCACGCCGGACACCCGGCTCTGTCCGTCGGCACCGTGCTGACCCTCGCGCTCGTCCAGGCCCTGGGCGACGCGGGCATCGACGCCCCGCTGTGGGCGCTGACCAGGTCCGCCATGTCCACCGGCCGGGCGGACGCGGTGCCGAGCGCCGCCCAGAACGCCGTCTGGGGTCTGGGCCGGGTGGCGGCGCTGGAGCACGCGCCGCGCTGGGGCGGTCTGATCGACCTCCCGGACACGGTTGACGACCGGATCGCCGGCCGACTGGCCGCGGTGCTCGCCCAGTCGGCCGAGGACCAGGTCGCGATCCGCGACCGCGGCGTGTTCGGTCGCAGGCTGTCCCACACCGCCGCCCGCCGGAACACCCGGGCCGCCCAGGGGTGGTCGCCGCGCGGCACCGTGCTGATCACCGGCGGTACGGGTGCGCTGGGCGGGCACGTCGCCCGCTGGCTCGCCGGTGCCGGTGCCGAACACCTGGTGCTCACCAGCCGCCGCGGCCCCGACGCGCCGGGCGCGGCGGGTCTCGTCGCAGAGCTGGAGGCGACGGGTGTCCGTGTCACCGTCGCCGCGTGCGACGTCGCCGACCGTGAGGCGCTCGCCGCGCTGCTCGCCGAGCACCCGGTGAACGCAGTCGTCCACACGGCGGGCGTGGACCACATGGAGCCGCTGGAGGCCATGACGCCGGGCGCCTGCGCCGATGTGCTGTCCGCCAAGGCTGCCGGCGCCCTGCACCTCGACGCGCTCCTCGCCGGCCAGGAACTCGACGCCTTCGTCCTCTTCTCCTCCATCGCCGGCGTGTGGGGCAGCGGCCACCAGGCCGCCTACGCGGCGGCCAACGCCCTGCTCGACGGACTCGCCGAACGCCGCCGGGCCCAAGGCCTGCCGGCGACCGCCGTGGCCTGGGGCCCGTGGGCCGGCGGCGGCATGGCCGAGGCCGACGGCGCGGACGAACGACTGCGCCGCCGCGGCCTGATCCCGATGCCCGCCGCGCTCGCCGTGGCCGGGCTCCGGCGGGCGCTGGACTCCGGCGAGGCGACCGCAACAGTGGCCGACGTCGACTGGGAGCGGTTCCTGCCCCCGTTCACCGTGGGCCGCCCGAGCGCCCTGCTCGGGGACCTCCCGGAGGCCGAGCGGATCCTCACCGCGGACAGCACCGCCGGCGGGCCCGGCACGGCCGCCGCCTCGCCCCTGGCCGACCGCCTCGCCAGGATGCCCGAGACCGAGCAGCACGCGCTGCTGGTCGATCTCGTCCGCACACACGCGGCGGCCGTCCTCGGCCACAACAACGCCGGCGAGGTCGAGGCCGACCGAGCCTTCAAGGACTTGGGCTTCGACTCCCTGACCGCCGTAGAACTGCGCAACAAGCTCAAAGCCGAGACCGGCCTCGCACTGCCCCCCACGCTGGTCTTCGACCACCCCAACGCCCAGGCACTCGCCCGGCAGCTGCGCACCGAGCTCACCGGCCTCACCATCGCGGCCGCTCCGGAAGCGGCCGCCGCGCCCGCCGAGGACGAGGAGCCCATCGCGATTGTCGGTATGGCGTGCCGGTATCCGGGCGGGGTGCGTTCACCGGAGGACCTGTGGCACCTGGTGGCGGCCGGTGGTGACGCGGTCGGCGACTTCCCGGCGGACCGCGGCTGGGACGTGGAGGACATCTACGACCCGGACCCGGATGCGAGGGGGAAGACGTACGCGCGTCGCGGTGGATTCCTGTACGAGGCGGGGGAGTTCGACCCGGGGTTCTTCGGGATCAGCCCGCGGGAGGCCGTGGCGATGGATCCGCAGCAGCGCCTGCTGCTGGAGACCACGTGGGAGACGTTCGAGCGGGCCGGCATCGACGCGGAGTCGGTGCGCGGCAGCCGTACCGGAGTCTTCGTCGGCTCCGGCTACCAGGACTACGCCGCCCGGGCCTTCAACGCGATAGACGATTCCGAGGGCTTCTTCGGCACGGGCAACTCGGCGAGCATCATGTCTGGCCGTATCGCCTACACCTTCGGCCTGGAGGGCCCGGCCGTCACCGTGGACACGGCGTGCTCGTCGTCGCTCGTGGCCCTGCACTGGGCGATCCAGGCCCTCCGTAACGGCGAGTGCTCCATGGCGCTGGCCGGCGGCGTGATGGTCATGTCCACCCCGCGTGCCTTCGTGGAGTTCAGCCGCCAGCGCGGGCTGGCCCCTGACGGGCGGTGCAAGGCGTTCGGCGCGGACGCGGACGGCACCGGCTGGGCCGAGGGCGTCGGCATGCTCCTGGTCGAGCGGCTGTCCGACGCCCGCCGCAACGGGCACCAGGTGTTGGCCGTCGTCCGCGGCAGCGCCGTGAACCAGGACGGTGCGTCCAACGGTCTGACCGCGCCGAACGGTCCGGCGCAGCAGCGGGTCATCCGCCAGGCGCTCACTTCCGCGGGCCTCACCGCCGCCGACATCGACGCGGTGGAGGCGCACGGTACGGGGACGAGGCTGGGTGACCCGATCGAGGCGCAGGCGCTGCTCGCCACGTACGGCCAGGAGCGGCCCGCAGGACAGCCGCTGTGGCTGGGGTCGCTGAAGTCCAACATCGGCCACACGCAGGCCGCGGCGGGTGTGGCAGGTGTGATCAAGATGGTCATGGCCATGCGTCACGGAGTGCTCCCGCAGACTTTGCACGTCGATGAACCCACGCCGCATGTGGACTGGTCGGCCGGTGACGTGCGGCTGCTGACGGAGGCCGTCGCATGGCCCGAGTCGGAGCGCCCGCGCCGTGCTGCCGTGTCGTCCTTCGGCGTCAGCGGCACGAACGCCCACACGATCATCGAACAGGCCCCGCCGGTCCCGGCCGAAGAGGCCACCGTCACTCCGGCCCCGGCCCTCCTGCCGTGGGTGCTCTCCGCCAAGAGCAGCGCTGCGCTGCGGGATCAGGCACGACGACTGCTGGCCTTCGTGGAGGACGGCATGTCACTGGCCGATGTCGGCTTCTCGCTGGCCACCACCCGGAGCGCCCTGCGCCACAGGGCGGCAGTGATCGGCGAGAGCGGTGACGGCTTCCGCCGCGGACTGGGATCCCTGGCCGCCGGAATGCCCTCGCCCGGAGTCGTCCAGGGCCGGCCGGGAGGCAAGGTCGGTTTTCTGTTCTCGGGTCAGGGTTCGCAGCGGATCGGTATGGGGCGTGAGTTGTATGAGGCGTTCCCGGTCTTCGCCGATGCGTACGACGAGGTGTGTGCGCGTCTGGAGGCGCCGGTCGACGTCGACGCCGAGACCCTGCATCGGACCGGGTGCGCCCAGCCCGCGCTCTTCGCGGTCGAGGTGGCGCTGTTCCGGCTGCTCGAATCGTGGGGTGTGCGGCCGGATTACGTGGCCGGTCACTCGGTCGGTGAGATCGCGGCTGTTCATGTGGCCGGGGTGCTGTCGCTGGACGACGCGGTGAAGCTGGTGTCCGCGCGGGCCGCGTTGATGCAGGCCCTGCCCGCGGGCGGTGCGATGGTCGCGGTCCAGGCCACTGAGGACGAGGTGTTGCCGCACCTGACCGATGGCGTTGGCATGGCGGCCATCAACGGTCCGCGGTCCGTCGTGGTCTCCGGAGCCGAGGATGCCGTGCTGGAGATCGCCGAGGTCTTCACCCGACAGGGCCGCAAGACCTCCCGGTTGAAGGTCAGTCACGCGTTCCACTCGCCGCTGATGGACCCGATGCTGGAGGAGTTCGCGGAGGTCGTCCGCGGTCTGACGTTCCATCAGCCGCAGGTCCCGGTGGTCTCCAACCTCACTGGGCGCCTGGCCGAGCCGTACTCCCCGGAGTACTGGGTCCGGCACGTGCGCGAAGCGGTGCGCTTCGCCGACGGCATCGAGACCCTCGGCGAGCTGGGCGTGACCACGTTCGTGGAGATCGGCCCCGGCGGCGTCCTCAGCGGCATGGTGCAGGACTGCGTGGACGAGGCCGTCACCGTGCCCGTCCTGCGCGGTGACCGCCCCGAGCAGCAGGCCGTCGTGACGGCCCTGGCCCATCTGCACACGCACGGCATGTCCGTGGACTGGAACGTGTTCTTCGCCGGTGCGCGGAAGGCCGACCTGCCGACCTACGCCTTCCAGCACGAGCCGTACTGGGTCGACGCCCCGCAAATCGCTGCCGCCGCCGAAGCGGAACCGGTGGACGCGGAGTTCTGGGAGACCGTGGAGCGCGGGGACCTGCAGGCCCTCGCCGAGACCCTCGGCGTCGGTGCAGGGGACAAGTTCGGTGACGTACTGCCGAGGCTGTCGTCGTGGCGGCGGCAGCGCAAGGAGCAATCCACCGTGGACACCTGGCGCTACGGCGAGTCGTGGAAAGGGATACCCGACCGCGTCCCGGAGGGCCCTGCCCGGATCGGTCTATGGCTGGTTCCGGTCAGCGCTGCGCAACTCGGCGACGATTGGGTCACCGCCTGCCTCCGCGGGCTGACCGAGCGTGGCCTGGCCCCGCTGCCGGTCCCGGTCGAGCCGGCCACCGGCCGTGAGGACCTGGCCGCGCAGCTCACCCGAGCGGCCGGTGACGAAACCGTGGCGGGCGTCCTGTCGCTGCTCGCCGTCGACTGCGGGGCCGCCCCGGCAGCCGCCGCACTGACCGTCGGCGTCGCGCTGTCCGTCCTGCTCGTCCAGGCCCTCGGCGACGCGGGCATCGGAGCCCCGCTGTGGTGCGTGACCCGGAACGCGGTGGGCGTGAGCACCGCCGACGAGGCGACGGACCCGTACCAGTCCCAGGTCTGGGGTCTGGGCCGGGTGGCGGCGCTGGAGCACGCGCCGCGCTGGGGCGGTCTGATCGACCTCCCGGACACGGTCGACGACCGGATCGCCGGCCGACTCGCCGCGGTGCTCGGCCAGTCGGCCGAGGACCAGGTCGCGATCCGCGACCGCGGGCTGTTCGTGCGGCGCCTGTCGCGTCTGCCCGCAGCCCTGAGCGAGCGTTCGTGGTCGCCGCGCGGCACCGTCCTGATCACCGGTGGTACGGGTGCGCTGGGCGGGCACGTCGCCCGCTGGCTCGCCGGTGCGGGTGCGGAGCACCTGGTGCTCACCAGCCGCCGCGGCCCCGCGGCGCCCGGCGCCGCCGGCCTCAAGGCCGAGCTGGAGGAGGCGGGCGTACGCGTGACCGTCGCCGCGTGCGACGTGGCCGACCGTGAGGCGCTGGCCGTGCTGCTCGCCGAGCACCCGGTGAACGCCGTCGTCCACACGGCCGGCACCGCCGAGGCGGGCATGCTCGCCGAGACGAGCCTCGGCGACTTCGCGGCGACGGTCGCCGCGAAGGCCCTCGGGGCCGTGCACCTCCACGAACTGCTCGGCGATCAGGAGCTGGACGCGTTCGTCCTCTTCTCCTCCATCTCCGGCGTGTGGGGAGGCGGCGGGCAGGCCGCGTACTCGGCCGCGAACGCCTTCCTCGACGGCCTGGCGCAGCACCGGCGGGCCCGCGGCCTCGCGGCGACCGCGATCGCCTGGGGCCCGTGGGGCGAGGGCGGCATGGTCGCCGACGCCGGGGACGAGGAGCGGCTGCGGCAGCGAGGTCTGAGCGTGCTGCGGCCGGACCGGGCGATCTCCGCGCTGCACGGTGCGCTGAGCGGCGGCGACGGCACGGTCACCGTGGCCGACGTGGACTGGGAGCGGTTCGTCGTCCCGTTCACCATCGGCAGGCCGAGCGCGCTGCTGAGCGACCTGCCCGAGGTCGGGGACGCCCTCGCGGAGAAGCGCACCGAGCGAGCCGCGGAGCCGTCCGCGCTCAAGGCGAAGCTGTCCACACTGTCCGAAGGCGAACGGCAACGCCTGCTCGTGGACACGGTGTGCGCGCACGCGGCGGCCGTGCTCGGCCACAGCGGCTCCGCGGCGGTGGATCCGGACCTGGCGTTCCGGGACCTCGGCTTCGACTCCCTGACCGCGGTGGAGCTGCGCAACCTGCTCAGTGCCGACACCGGCCTGACCCTGCCCGCGACGCTGGTCTTCGACCACCCGACGCCCGAGGCGATCGCCCGCTACCTGCGGAGCGAACTCGCCGACGAGACGGGCCCGGAGGAGGTGTCGGTCTTCAGCGAGCTCGACCGGCTGGAGTCGGTGATCTCGACGGCCGCCTCGGCCGAGCAGACGGTCCGGTCGGGGGTGCGGAGGCGGCTGCAGGAACTGCTGTCCCTGGTGAACTCCGCCGGAGAGCAAGGCGCGGAATCCGCCGATGCGCAGCGACAGCTCCAGGACGCGACGATCGACGACATTTTCGATCTGATCGATCAAGATCTAGAAATTTCCTAGTTCTTGGCGCTCTACCTTTAACGACAGCCGAGGACGGATGAGGCGGATGAGCAGCAAAGAAGACAGGCTTCTCGAGTATCTCAAGCGCGTCACCGGGGACCTTCGTCAGGTGCGTGAGCGCCTTCGTGAGGTCGAGGAGAAGGACGACGACCCCATCGCGATCGTCGGTATGGCGTGCCGGTATCCGGGCGGGGTGCGTTCGCCGGAGGACCTGTGGCACCTGGTGGCCGCCGGTGGTGACGCGGTCGGGGACTTCCCGGCGGATCGGGGTTGGGACGTTGAGGGCATCTACGACCCGGACCCGGATGCGAGGGGGAAGACGTACGCGCGTCGCGGTGGATTCCTGTACGAGGCGGGGGAGTTCGACCCGGGGTTCTTCGGGATCAGCCCGCGGGAGGCCGTGGCGATGGATCCGCAGCAGCGCCTGCTGCTGGAGACCACGTGGGAGACGTTCGAGCGGGCCGGCATCGACGCGGAGTCGGTGCGCGGCAGCCGTACCGGAGTCTTCGTCGGCTCCGGCTACCAGGACTACGTCAACCTCCTGGTCGGGGTGGGTGGCGAGTCCGACGGTCATCTCGGGACCGGCAACTCCGCCAGTGTGATGTCCGGTCGTATCGCCTACACCTTCGGCCTGGAGGGCCCGGCCGTCACCGTGGACACGGCGTGCTCGTCGTCGCTCGTGGCCCTGCACTGGGCGATCCAGGCCCTCCGTAACGGCGAGTGTTCCATGGCGTTGGCCGGCGGCGTGCAGGTGATGACCACGCCTACCGCGTTCGTGGAGTTCAGTCGCCAGCGCGGGCTGGCCCCTGACGGGCGGTGCAAGGCGTTCGGTGCCGGCGCCGACGGCACCGGCTGGGCCGAGGGCGTCGGCATGCTCCTGGTCGAGCGGCTGTCCGACGCCGTGCGCAACGGCCACGAGGTCCTTGCGGTGGTACGGGGGAGCGCCGTGAACCAGGACGGTGCGTCCAACGGTCTGACCGCGCCGAACGGCCCCGCGCAGCAACGGGTCATCCGCCAGGCCCTGGCATCGGCCGGCCTGTCTCCCGCCCAGATCGACGTCGTCGAGGCGCACGGCACGGGCACGACGCTGGGCGACCCGATCGAGGCGCAGGCGCTCCTCGCCACCTACGGCCGGGAGCGGACGGAGGACCGGCCGCTGTGGTTGGGCTCGCTGAAGTCCAACATCGGTCACTCGCAGGCGGCCGCGGGTGTCGGCGGCATCATCAAGATGGTCATGGCCATGCGCCACGGAGTGCTCCCGCAGACCCTGCATGTGGACGAGCCGACGCCGCACGTGGACTGGTCGGCGGGCGCGGTGCGGCTGCTGACCGAGGCCGTGGAGTGGCCGGAGACCCATCACCCGCGTCGGGCCGCCGTGTCGTCCTTCGGCGTCAGCGGCACCAACGCCCACACCATCATCGAACAGGCCCCGCCGGCCCAGGACGAGGGGCCCGCAGGGGCTCTCGTCGACGGCCCCCTGGCGTGGGTGCTCTCCGCCAGGAGCGACGCGGCGCTGCGGGCCCAGGCGGCCCGGCTGCGGCCTTCGGCACGGGGCGAGGTCCGGCCGCAGGACATCGGGCTGTCGCTGGCCACGACCCGCGCCGCCATGCGTCACCGGGCCGCGGTCGTGGGGGACAACCGGGAGGAACTCCTCAGCGGGCTCGAGGACCTGGCCACCGGGACCCCTTCGTCCCGTGTGCTGCTGGGGCGCCCGGCCGGCGGCAAGACCGGCTTCCTCTTCTCCGGGCAGGGCTCGCAGCGCATCGGCATGGGGCGCGAGCTGTACGCGGCGTACCCCGTCTTCGCCGCGGCCTACGACGAGGTGTGCGCGCACCTGGATGCCCCGGTCGACGTCGATGCCGAAACGCTTCACCGGACCGGGGGCACCCAGCCCGCGCTCTTCGCGGTCGAGGTGGCCCTGTTCCGGCTCCTCGAATCCTTAGGCGTACGGCCCGACTTCGTCGTGGGCCACTCCGTGGGCGAGATCGCCGCCGCGCACGTGGCCGGTGCGTTGTCCCTCGACGACGCGGCGAAGCTGGTGTCCGCGCGGGCCGCGCTGATGCAGGCCCTGCCCGCGGGCGGCGCGATGGTCGCCGTGCAGGCCACCGAAGAGGAAGTCCTGCCCCACCTCACCGACGGGGTGAGCATTGCCGCGGTCAACGGCCCGTCGTCGGTGGTGGTTTCGGGTGACGAGACGGCGGCCCTGGCGATTGCCGCGGGCTTCGCCGAGCAGGGCCGTAAGACGTCCCGGCTGAAGGTCAGTCACGCGTTCCACTCGCCGCTGATGGACCCGATGCTGGCGGAGTTCGCCGAGGTCGTCCGTGGCCTGGCCTTCGAGCAGCCGCAGCTCCCCGTCGTCTCCAACCTCACGGGTCAGCCTGTCGAGGCTTACACCCCCGAGTACTGGGTCCGGCACGTGCGCGAGACCGTCCGCTTCGCCGACAGCGTCCGCACCCTGCACGACCTGGGCGTGAAGACCTTCATCGAGATCGGTCCGGGCGGTGTGCTGAGCGGCATGGCACAGGGCTGTGCGGACGACATCGTCACCGTCCCCGTACTCCGGGCCGACCGCCCCGAGCGGCAGGCCGTCGTGACCGCGCTGGCCCATCTGCACACGCACGGCGTGTCCGTGGACTGGCACTCGTTCTTCGCCGGCGCGCGCAGGACCGACCTGCCGACCTACGCCTTCCAGCGCGAGTGGTACTGGGTCGACGCCCCGGAATCCGCCGCCGCCGAAGCGGACCCGGTGGACGCGGAGTTCTGGGAGACCGTGGAGCGCGGGGACCTGCAGGCCCTCGCCGAGACCCTGGACATCGGCGCAGGGGACACGTTCGGTGACGTGCTGCCGAGGCTGTCGTCGTGGCGGCGGCAGCGCAAGGAGCAGTCCACCGTCGACGACCGGCGCTACCGCGAGTCGTGGAAGCGCCTGGGCGAGCTCGGTCCGGCCGGCATCGGCGGCACCTGGCTGTTGGCCGTGCCGGCGGAGGAGAACGAGCAGACCGCCGCGGTCCGCACCGCGCTCACCGCCCGCGGCGCCACTCTGAAGACGCTGGTCGTCGACGCGGCGAGCCACCGCGCCGGTCTCGCCGGGGAGCTTGCCGGAATCGGGCCGGTCGACGGCGTGCTGTCCCTGCTCGTCAACGGCGACCCCGTGCTGCCCACCCTGCTGCTCGTCCAGGCCCTGGGCGACGCGGGCGTCGACGCCCCGCTGTGGTGCCTCACCTCGGGCGCGGTGGCCGTGAGCGGCTCCGACGCCGTACGCGACGCCCGGCACGCCCAGGTCTGGGGCCTGGGCCGCACCGTCGCCCTGGAGCTTCCCCGGCGCTGGGGCGGCCTGATCGACCTGCCGGAGTCCGTCGACGACCAGGCCGCCGTACGCCTGGCCGACGTGCTGGAACAGGCGCTGACGGGCCGGTGGGAGGAGGACCAGCTCGCTGTCCGCGCCTCCGGTGTCTTCGCCCGGCGGCTCGCCCACGCACCGGCACGGGCGGCCACCCGCCGCTGGCAGCCTCGCGGCACCGTCCTCATCACCGGTGGTACGGGCGCGCTGGGCGGCCACGTCGCCCGCTGGCTGGCGCGCGGCGGCGCCGAACACCTCGTCCTCACCAGCCGCCGGGGCGCGGACGCCCCGGGCGCCGCCGCTCTGCGGGACGAGCTGGAGGTCCTCGGCGCCCGCGTCACGTTCGCCGCCTGCGACGTGGCCGACCGCGACGCCGTAGCGGCCCTGCTCGCCCAGCACGTCTTCACCGCCGTCGTACACGCCGCCGGGGTCGCCGACGCCGGCACGGTGGACGCCACCACCCCCGCTGCCTTCGCCGCCGCGCTCGCCGCCAAGGTCGGCGGCGCGGCCCACCTGGACGAGCTGCTGGGCGATCAGGAGCTCGACGCCTTCGTCCTCTTCTCCTCCATCTCCGGTGTCTGGGGCAGCGGCGGCCAGGCCGCCTACGCCGCCGGCAACGCCTTCCTCGACGGTCTCGCCCGGCAGCGCCGGGACCGCGGCCTCACCGCGACCGCGGTCTCCTGGGGCCCCTGGGCCGACGGCGGCATGGTCGCGGACGGCGACGACGAGGAGCGGCTGCGCCGCCGCGGCCTCCGCGCGATGACCCCCGCATCGGCGATCACCTCCCTGCAGCGCGCGCTGGACCGCGACGAGACCCTGCTGACCGTGGCCGACGTGGACTGGTCGCGCTTCATCGTGCCGTTCACCCTCGGCCGACCCAGCCCGCTGCTCGGCGACCTCCCCGAGGTGCGCGCGGCGCTCGCGGTGGACACCCCCGCGGCGGGCCACGGCTCCGGTGCGCTCGCCGAGAGCCTGGCCGCGCTGTCGCACCAAGACCGCGCACGCGCCCTCGTGGACCTCGTGCGCACGCACGCCGCCGCCGTCCTCGGCCACCGCGGGGCGGGCGCCGTCGAGGCCGACCGGCCCTTCCGGGACATCGGCTTCGACTCCCTGACCGCGGTGGAACTCCGCAACCGGATCAACAAGGCCACCGGCCTCTCCCTGCCCGCGACGCTGATCTTCGACCACCCCACGGCCGCGGACCTCGCCGCCCACCTGCTCGCCGAACTCACCGGTGGCCAACACGAGGCGGTCGCGGCGGCCGCGACCGCAGCGGTGCTGGACGAGCCGATCGCCATCATCGGGATGGCCTGCCGCTACCCCGGCGGCGTGCGCTCGCCCGAGGACCTGTGGGAGCTGGTCGCCTCCGGCCGCGACGCGATCTCCCGCTTCCCCGGCAACCGTGGCTGGGACGTCGAGGCGCTCTACCACCCGGACCCCGACCACCCCGGCACCACGTACACCACCCAGGGCGGATTCCTGCACGACGCGGACGAGTTCGACCCCGCGGTCTTCGGAATCAGCCCGCGCGAGGCCGTCGCCATGGACCCCCAGCAGCGCCTGCTGCTGGACACCACCTGGGAGGCCTTCGAGCGCGCCCGGATCGCCCCCCACGCGATGCGCTCCACCACCACGGGCGTCTTCGTCGGCTCCGGCTACCAGGACTACACCGGCCGCCCGCTCAAGGTGCCCGACGGCGTCGAGGGCTACATCCCCAGCGGCAACGCGGCCAGCGTGATCTCCGGCCGGCTCTCCTACACCTTCGGCCTGCAGGGCCCGTCGGTCACCGTCGACACCGCGTGCTCGTCCTCGCTGACCGCCCTCCACCTCGCCATGCAGGCGCTGCGGGGCGGCGAGTGCTCCATGGCACTGGCCGGCGGCGTGATGGTGATGGCCGGACCGTCCGCGTTCACGATGTCGAGCCGACAGCGCGCGCTGTCCGCCGACGGCCGCTGCAAGGCGTTCTCCTCGTCCGCCGACGGCACCGGCTTCGCCGAAGGCGTGGGCCTGGTGCTGCTGGAGCGGCTGTCCGACGCCCGCCGCAACGGGCACGAGGTCCTGGCCGTCGTGCGGGGCAGCGCGGTCAACCAGGACGGCGCGTCCAACGGCCTGACCGCGCCCAGCGGCAAGGCCCAGCAGCAGGTCATCCGGCAGGCGCTGGCCAATGCCCGGCTCGCCCCGGACGAAGTGGACGCCGTCGAGGCCCACGGCACCGGAACCCGGCTCGGCGACCCGATCGAGGCACAGGCCCTGCTGGCGACGTACGGCAAGGAGCGTTCCGAGGGCCGTCCGCTGTGGCTCGGCTCGCTGAAGTCCAACATCGGCCACACGCAGGCGGCCGCCGGCGTCGGCGGCGTCATCAAGATGGTGATGGCCATCCGCAACGGCATCCTGCCGCAGACGCTGCACGTCGATGAGCCGACCCCGCACGTCGACTGGGCCGGAGGAAACGTGCGCCTGCTCACCGAGCAGACCGCCTGGCCCGACCAGGACAGGCCACGGCGTGCGGCCGTCTCCTCGTTCGGGATGAGCGGCACCAACGTGCACACCATCATCGAGCAGGCCCCGCAGACCGCGACCGCCGCCGAGGTCGAGCAGCCCCCCGCAGCGCAGGACGCGACCGCCGCCCAGCCCCTGGACGTGTTCCCGTGGGCGCTGTCCGCGAAGACCGACCGGTCCCTGCGCGAACAGGCGCGCCGGCTGCTGAACCACCTCGACCGCACCGAAGGGCTCACCCTGCCCGACGTCGGCCGCGCCCTCGTCACCACGCGGACGCAACTGGAGCAGCGGGCCGTGGTCGTCGGCCAGGACCGGCACGAGCTGCGGGCCGGGCTCGCGGCGCTCGCCGACGGCAAACCCGCGGACACCGTGGTCCAGGGCACCGCCTCGGCCTCCGGCAAGGTCGCCTTCGTCTTCCCCGGTCACGGCTCGCAGTGGACCGAGATGGCGCGTGAACTGCTGGACACTTCCCCGGTCTTCGCCGAGCAGGCCAAGGCCTGCGCCGAGGCGTTCGCCCCCTACCTCGACTGGCCGTTGCTCGACGTCCTGCGCGCCGAGCCCGATGCGCCGGACGTGGCCGACGTGGAGGTCGCCCAACCCGCGCTGTTCACGGTGATGGTGTCGCTGGCCGCCCTGTGGCGCTCCTACGGTGTGACGCCTGCCGCCGTCGTCGGCCACTCGCAGGGCGAGGTCGCCGCCGCGTACGTCGCGGGCGCGCTGACGCTGGACGACGCGGCGCGGATCGTGGCCCTGCGCAGCCGCTCGCTGACCAAGCTCATCGGCAAGGGCGCGATGCTCGCGATCGCCATGCCGGCCGAACGGGTCCGAGCGAGGCTGGAGAAGTACGGGGACCGGCTGTCGGTCGCCGCCGTGAACGGGCCCGCGGCCCTGACCGTCTCCGGAGAGCCCGACGCGGTCGACGAACTCCTGGCGGAACTCGAAGCCGAGGGCGTGCGCGTGCGCAAGGTCCGCGGCGCCACCGGCGCCGGGCACTCCACCCAGGTCGAGAGCCTGCGCCCCGAACTGCTCCACCTGTTGGCCCCGGTCGCGCCGGGCGCGGCGGAGGTCCCGTACTACTCCACGGTGACCGGCACGGTGCTGGACACCACCACCCTCGACGCCGAGTACTGGTACCGCAACGCCAGGCACACGGTGGAGTTCGAATGGACCGTACGGACGCTGCTGGCGGACGGGCACGGGGTGTTCGTCGAGTGCAGCCCGCACCCGCTGCTGGCCGACGCGGTGCAGGAGATCGCGGAGGAGACCGGTGCCGACGCCGTGACCGGCTCCTCGCTGCGCAGGGGCCAGGGCGGCATGGACCGCTTCCTGCGCTCCGTGTCCGAACTGCACGTGAGTGGCGTGCACGTGGACCTGACGGCCCCCTTTGCCGGGCGTCCGGTACGGCGCGTGGACTTGCCGACGTACGCGTTCCAGCCACAGCGGTACTGGCTGGAGAGCGCCGACCCGGTGCCTGCGGGCACCGATCCGGTCGAGGCCGGATTCTGGGAGCTCGTGGAGAACACGGACCTCTCCGGGCTCGCCGATGAACTCGGGGCGGACGACGCCGCCCTCGTCGGCCCGGCGCTGCCGGTACTGTCCGCGTGGCGTCGGCGCAGCCGCGAGAAGTCCACGGTGGACGGCTGGCGCTACCGCGTCTCCTTCCGGCGACTGACCGACCACGCGGCCCCCGGCCTGAACGGTCTGTGGCTCGCTGTCCTCCCCGCCGGACTGGCGGACGAGCAGTGGGCGCCCTGCGTCGTCGGCGTGCTCGCCGCCCATGGCGCCAAGGTGCGGGTCGTCGAACTCCCTGTCGACTGCGACCGATCGCAGGCCGCGAAGCGGCTCGCCGAGGAACTCCGCGGCGAACAGCCCGCCGGTGTCTTGTCGATGCTCGGCCTCGCCCCCGGCTGCCACCCGGCCCACCCCACGTTGTCCGCGAGCCTCGCCACGACCGTCACCCTGCTGCAGGCGCTGGGCGACGTGGACGTCCAGGCACCGCTGTGGTGTGCGACCCGCGGAGCCGTGTCCACCGGAGTCACCGACCCACTGCGCGACGCCGGCCAGGCACAGCTCTGGGGCCTGGGCGTCGTCGCCGCACTGGAACTGCCCCGGCGTTGGGGCGGTCTCGTCGACCTGCCCGAGGAGCTGGACGAGCACGCGCTGCGCCGCCTGGCCGGAGTGCTGGCCCAGCACGACGAGGATCAACTCGCCGTGCGTGTCGACGGCGTGTACGGCCGGCGCATGGTCCGGGCGCGGCCCGCCGACGAGGAGTCCGCGACACCGTGGAAGCCTCGCGGCACCGTCCTGATTACCGGCGGAACCGGCGGCGTGGGCCGGCACCTGGCCCGTTGGCTGGCCGGCGCGGGCGCGCAACACTTGGTGCTCACCAGCAGGAGCGGGCCTGACGCCCCCGGTGCGCAGGAACTGCACGCGGAGCTGACCGCCCTGGGCGCCGAAGTGACCATCGCCGCCTGCGACATGGCCGACCGCGCTGCGGTCGCGCGGCTACTCGCCGGCATCGAGTCCCGGCACCCGCTCACCGCGGTGCTGCACGCCGCCGGCACGGCACGGTCGTCCATGCTGGCCGACGCCGGTCTCGACGAGTTCGCCGAAGCCGCGGCCTCCAAGGTCACCGGCGCCATCCACCTCGACGAGTTGCTCGACGGCCGTGAGCTGGACGCCTTCGTCCTCTTCGCCTCCGGTGCCGGCGTCTGGGGCAGCGGTGGGCAGGCCTCCTACGCCTCCGCCAACGCCTTCCTCGACGCCCTGGCACTGCGGCGGCGGGCCCGCGGCTTGACCGCGACCTCGGTCGCCTGGGGCGGCTGGGCGGGCGGCGGCATGGTCGACGACGCGGTCCAGGAGCGCGGCGAGCGGCGGGGCCTGGGCGTCATGGCCCCCGAGCTCGCGATCTCCGCGCTGCGCGAGGCCGTCGAGCACGACGAGGCGGCCCTCACCGTCGCCCCGATCGACTGGGAGAAGTTCCTGCCCGCCTTCACCGTGGGACGGCCCAGCCCGCTGCTGGCCGACCTGCCCGACGTACAGCGGCTCCTGGAGGCCGAGCAGGCCGTCGGCGAGGGGACCAGCGCCGGAGCGGCGCTGGCGACCGAGCTCGCCGCTCTCGCCCCGGTCGAGCAGGAGGAGCGGCTGCTGGAACACGTCCGCGCCCAGAGCGCCGTGGTCCTCGGGCACGCGTCGGCCGAGGACGTGCTGCCCACCGCGCACTTCCTGGAGCTCGGCTTCGACTCGCTCACCGCGATCGACCTGCGTCGGCGACTGTCGGCGGCGACCGGTCTGCGCCTGCCCTCCGGACTGGCCTTCGACCATCCCACGCCCGCCAGGCTCGCCAAGCACCTGTTGACGCGGCTCCAGAGCACCGGCAGCGCCGCGGCGGAGGAACGGCCCGCCGACATGCTGGTCCAGCTCTACCGGCACGCGAGCGAGAACGGGACGGCCGCCGAGGCCATGGGGATGCTGATGGAGGCGGCCCGCTTCCGGCCGTCGTTCGAGCGGCCCGAGGAACTGGACCGGCGGCCCGCCCCGGTGCGGTTGTCGCAAGGCGACCATCCCCTCGCGCTGATGTGCTTCTCGCCGTACGTCGTACCGGCCGGGGCGCACCAGTACGCGCGGTTCGCCGCACCCTTCCGCGACCGGCTGGACGTGTGGGCGCTGGTCCACCCCGGCTACGAGAAGGGCGAGCCGGTCCCGTCCGACCCGGACGTCGTGTTCCGGCTGCACGCGCAGACCGTACGGGAGTGTGCCGGCGGAAAGCCGGCCGTCCTGCTCGGCTACTCCTCGGGCGGCTGGATCGCCCACGGCGTGGCGGCACACCTGGAAGCCATGGGGGAGCGGCCGGCGGCCGTGGTGATGGTCGACAGCTTCAGCCGCGAGGTCCCCTTCGACCACCAGGTGCTCAACGCGATGGCCCAGGCGCACTCGCAGCGCCTGGACTTCATGAGGTCCGGCGGCGAACAGCTCACCGCGATGGGCCGCTATATGCGCCTGTTCGACGACTGGGCCGCGCCGCAGATCGCCGCGCCGACCCTGCTCGTACGGGCGAGCGAGCCCATGCTGGCCGGCGCCGGTGACGGTGACGGGCGCGCGGCACCGCCCGAGCACGTGGACACGATCGTCGAAGTGACCGGAAACCACTACTCGATGTTGGAGGACCACGCCGGCACCACCGCGGCGGCGGTGGATTCCTGGCTGGCGGACGCCGTCACCGATGCGTCCGGCCCCGTAGCACCTGCGGACGCAACGACCGCATGACCGGCCCGCGTCCACCGCGAGTACCCCAGACCCGGACAGAGCAGATGTGGGAGAGGAATCATGACGAAAGCTCTCTACGAGATAGGCGAGACACCGCCGCTCGGTGAGGTCCCGCGGCAGATGTATGCCTCGGTGATCCGCCAGAACCGCTTCGGAGAGCCGAAGCAGGCGTTCCGCACCGAGGTCGTCGACACCCCCGCGGTGGGTCGGGGCCAGGTGCTGGTCTACGTGATGGCCGCCGGCATCAACTACAACAACGTGTGGTCCTCGCTGGGCGAGCCGGTCGACGTCATCGGGATGCGGCAGCGCCAGGGCCAGCCCGAGGACTTCCACATCGGAGGCTCGGAGGCCTCCGGCGTGGTGTGGGCCGTCGGCGAGGGCGTCCGCAGCGTCACGGTGGGGGACCACGTGCTGCTCACCAGCGGCCAGTGGGACGAGGCCGCCGCGGACATCCGGATGGGCACGGATCCACTGGTCTCGGAGAGCATCAAGGCCTGGGGGTACGAGACCAACTACGGTTCCTTCGCGCAGTTCTGCCGTGTCGACGAATACCAGTGCCACCCCAAGCCCGCCCATCTGTCATGGGAGGAGTCGGCGGCCTTCCTGCTCACCGGGCCCACCGCCTACCGGCAGCTGTTCGGCTGGCAGGGCAACACGGTCCGCCCCGGCGACCCCGTCCTGATCTGGGGTGGTGCGGGCGGCCTCGGCTCGATGGCCATCCAGCTCGTCAGGCTGGCCGGCGGCATTCCGATCGCCGTGGTCTCCAGCGAGGACCGCTCCGAGTACTGCCGCCGTCTCGGGGCGGCGGGCACCGTCAACCGTCGCGACTTCGATCATTGGGGCCGACTGCCCGATGCCGGGGACGCCGAGGCGTCGGCGCGGTTCCTGCGCGGCGCTCGCGGGGTCGGCAAGAAGGTCTGGGAGATCCTCGGTGAGCGCAAGTCCCCGCGGATCGTGCTGGAGCACAGCGGCCAGGACAGCCTGCCGACCTCGATGTACCTGTGCGACAACGCCGGCATGGTGGTGATCTGCGGTGGCACCTCCGGCTACAACGGAGACGTCGACCTGCGCCACCTGTGGATGCGCTCCAAGCGCCTCCAGGGCTCGCACTACGCCGACACTCGCCAGTGCCGCGAGGTCATCAACCTCGTCGGCGCCGGCATGCTCGACCCCTGTCTGTCCGTCTGCGACGGCTTCCAGGACATCGGGCGCATGCACCAGATGATGCACGACAACGTGCACCCCCCCGGGAACATGGCCGTCCTCGTGAACGCGCCTCGGCGCGGCGAGATCGCGCTCGAACTCGCCGCCGCCTGACCGTCCCCGTCGTACGAACCCACCTCCCACAAGCGCAAGGAGAGTCATGCCCGAGCCCACCGCCGACGCGCCCACCGTCCCCAAGGCCCGCAGCTGCCCGTTCCTGCCGCCGGACGGTATCGCCGACATCCGGGCCGCCGCCCCGGTGACCCGGGCCACCTTCACCAGCGGCCACGAGGCGTGGCTGGTGACCGGTTACGAGGAGGTGCGCGCCCTGCTGCGCGACTCCTCGTTCAGCGTCCAGGTGCCCCACGCACTGCACACCCAGGACGGCGTCGTCACCCAGAAGCCCGGCCGCGGCAGCCTGTTGTGGCAGGACGAGCCGGAGCACACCTCGGACCGCAAGCTGCTCGCCAAGGAGTTCACCGTACGGCGCATGCAGGCGCTGCGGCCGAACATCCAGCGCATCGTCGACGAGCACCTCGATGCCATCGAGGCGCGGGGCGGCCCGGTCGACCTGGTGAAGACCTTCGCCAACGCGGTGCCGTCCATGGTGATTTCCGACCTGTTCGGTGTCCCGGTCGAGCGCCGGGCGGAGTTCCAGGACATCGCCGAGGCGATGATGCGGGTCGACCAGGACGCCGCCGCCACCGAGGCCGCCGGCATGCGCCTGGGCGGGCTGCTCTACCAGCTTGTCCAGGAGCGCCGGGCCAACCCCGGTGACGACCTGATCTCGGCGCTGATCACCACCGAGGACCCCGATGGTGTGGTCGACGACATGTTTCTCATGAACGCGGCCGGCACCCTGCTGATAGCGGCCCACGACACCACCGCCTGCATGATCGGCCTCGGTACGGCGCTGCTCCTCGACAGCCCCGACCAGCTGGCCCTGCTGCGCGAGGACCCGTCGCTGGTCGGCAACGCCGTCGAGGAGCTGCTGCGCTACCTCACCATCGGCCAGTTCGGCGGCGAGCGCGTCGCCACCCGGGACGTGGAGCTCGGTGGGGTGCGCATCGCCAAGGGCGAGCAGGTCGTCGCGCACGTCCTCGCCGCCGACTTCGACCCCGCCTTCGTGGAGGAGCCGGAACGTTTCGACATCACTCGACGCCCCGCCCCGCATCTGGCCTTCGGCTTCGGCGCACACCAGTGCATCGGGCAGCAACTCGCCCGGATCGAGCTGCAGATCGTCTTCGAGACCCTGTTCCGCCGCCTCCCGGGTCTGCGCTTGGCCAAGCCCGTCGAGGAACTGCGCTTCCGCCACGACATGGTCTTCTACGGCGTGCACGAGCTGCCCGTCACCTGGTGACCTCCGCACCACGGCCCACTCCCGCAGGAGATCAGCGCCCGCGGACCACGTGCGCTGATCACGCCTTCCGTCGCCGCCTCGCGTCGGGGGCGGCCACGGCCGCCGACACCAGCGCCTGACGTGCTTCGGGGCGCACAGCCGCCGGACATCGAGATTCCGCAGCACGTCGGTCTTCTTGCCGCCGTGGCCCTCCCGCCGCTGCCGCGACCCTCGCACCGACTGCCCCCGAAGCCGCTTGCCGCACGCCACGGCCCGACGCAACGGCGCTCGTGTCCCCGGACGGCCGGCGCGCGGTCCCCTTCACCGAGGCCGCCGTCACCGAGCGCGGCGACGGTTCGTATTCCGTGGCCCGGCACGCGTCCGGCGTCCGGTCGGTCACCGAGTACTCCGATGGCTTACCGGTCGACCGCGGGGCCCCGAGGAGCCCGCGACAGCGGCCCACTTGCCCGACCAAGGGGCCGGGGCCGGACGGCCGGGTGCCGACCGGACCGCGCACGGCCTTGCTGACGGACCGAAACCTGTTTCCCGTAGCCCATCACGCACCGATGAACGCCGCACTGCCGATGTTCGAAAGGCACGACATGACTGAGACCGAAATCCGCCTCACCGGGTCACCGGCGCCGTCCTTCCCTCAGGACCGGACCTGCCCGTACCAGCCGCCGAAGGCCTACGAGGAACGGCGGGGCGAGAGCCCGCTGACGCAGGTCACGCTGTTCGACGGCCGACCGGCGTGGCTGATCACCGGGCATGCCGAGGGACGGGCACTGCTCGTCGATCCTCGGCTGTCCTCCGACTGGGGTCACCCGGACTTCCCTGTCGTCGTCCGGCGCACCGAGGACCGCGGCGGGCTCGCCTTCCCCCTGATCGGTGTCGACGACCCCGTGCACGCCCGGCAGCGGCGCATGCTGATCCCCAGCTTCGGCGTCAAGCGCATGAACGCCATCCGCCCCAGGCTTCAGAGCCTCGTCGACCGGCTCTTGGACGACATGCTGGCGAAAGGGCCGGGCGCAGACCTGGTGTCGGCCTTCGCCCTGCCGGTGCCCTCCGTGGCGATCTGTGAGCTCCTCGGCGTCCCGTACGGCGACCACGACTTCTTCGAGGAGTGCTCCCGCAACTTCGTGGGCGCCGCGACGTCGGCGGAGGCCGACGCGGCTTTCGGCGAGCTGTACACGTATCTTCACGGCCTGGTCGGCAGGAAGCAGGCCGAGCCCGAGGACGGTCTGCTGGACGAGCTGATCGCACGCCAGTTGGAGGAGGGCGACCTGGACCACGACGAGGTGGTCATGATCGCGCTGGTTCTGCTGGTGGCCGGCCACGAGACCACCGTCAACGCCATCGCCCTCGGAGCCCTCACGCTCATCCAGCACCCCGAGCAGATCGACGTGCTGCTGCGCGACCCCGGTGCGGTCTCAGGAGTGGTGGAAGAACTGCTGCGGTTCACCTCCGTCTCCGACCACATCGTCCGGATGGCCAAGGAGGACATCGAGGTCGGCGGCGCGACGATCAAGGCCGGAGACGCGGTGCTGGTCTCCATCACGCTGATGAACCGCGACGCCAAGGCGTACGAGAACCCCGACATCTTCGACGCCCGGCGCAACGCACGTCACCACGTCGGCTTCGGCCACGGCATCCATCAGTGCCTGGGGCAGAATCTCGCCCGCGCCGAGCTCGAGATCGCCCTCGGCGGGCTCTTCGCCCGCATCCCCGGCCTGCGGCTGGCGGTCCCCCTGGACGAGGTGCCCATCAAGGCCGGACACGACGCTCAGGGCCCGATCGAGCTCCCCGTCGTCTGGTGAGGATCCGGGCGGAAGGAACGGAAGGAAGGGAGGCGGGCCACGCCATGCGCATCACCATCGACCGCGACCGGTGCATCGGCTCCGGCCAGTGCGCCATGACCGCACCCGGCGTTTTCACTCAGGACGACGACGCGCTGGTCGCCCTGGTCCCGGGACATGAGGACGGGGCGGGGGACCCGCGAGTGCACGACGTCCCCATGGCCTGTCCCGTGCAGGCGGTCGCGATCTTCGAGGACTGAGCGGCATCGGCCGTAAGGCGTGGGTCCGCAACTGACGAGGCAGAGCACGGATCCATCACGCTCGTCGGCCGGAGTTGGGCCCGTCCCGTCCTGGGCCCCGGTCCGTGAGCGCCTCGTCGGCACCGTGGCCCAGCAGTTCGTGGAGCAGCGGGGTCGCGGGCAGTGCCGGGTGGAGGTACACGCGCTCGCGGCGTTGTTCGACGGCGGCCAGCAGCTTCCGGAAGGTGGTCCTCGCCTCCTCGATCCGCCCGCCGTGATGTTGCGCCTGGCCCAACAGGCCCAGGTGGAGCGGGTGGCGTATGTGCGTCTTGGACTGGCCCAATTCGGCCAGCGAGGTGTGCATGAGGGCGAGGCCATCTTCGTGATCTCCTGCGTGCGCCAGGCCCCACCCTTTGACGACGCCCAGCATCGCCTTCCAGTAGACAAGTCCATGTTCGCCCGCAACGCGAGCGCCTTCGTCGCTCGAGGCGAGTGCGGTGCGGGTGTCACCCTCCCAAGCCGCCACGACCCCGTCCACGTACAGCGCGAAGGAGCGGTCGGACGGCCTGCTTTCGTACCGAGTGAGGCTCAACAACTCACGTCGGCGCGCGCCGGCGGTCTGCCGGTGTCCCAGGAGCCAGTGGGTGAAGGTGTTGTAGGAGCGGCAGGAGACGCGCGGGTCGTGCTGGAAGGTTCGCGACAGCCCGTGATCCTTGTTGGCGAAACGATCCGCTATGCCGACGCCGCGCTCCAGTTCGGCGAGTGCCTGCGGGAGCATTCCGCGCACATGCAGCACGATGCCTTCGCCGTACGTCGCACCGAGCGCCGCCACGGGCTCCCAGGTCTGCCGCGAGATGTCCCGCAGTAGGCCGGAGAACTGCCGCGAGGCGTCGTAGCGCCCGGTGACCAGGTACGCGGTGCACAGCGCCCAGAGTACCGACGGGTCCTCGGGGGCATGCGCGGCCGTGCTGAGGGCGCGACCGCGCGTCAGTGCCGTCTCGGCCTCGGGGTGGCCGTAGCCGCGAGTGGTGGCGAGCACCTGGCCGAGTTGGATGTGCAGGTCCTGTTCCAACCTCCCTGTGGCGGGATCGTCCGGCGGTAGGAAGCCGACCAGGTGCACGGCGCGGCGCAGCCAGATCTCCACCTGCTCGTACGCCATGGACTGCTCGGCGTGTTCCGCGGCGAGCAGCAGCCGAGGCAACACCTCGGCCGCGGGCAGTGCACTCCTGGCGTGCCAGCTGTGATGTGCCACCCGCTCGATCTCCTCGTCCTGCACTTGCCCTCGCCTGCGTGCGCTCAGCGCGTCGGCGACCCTGGCGTGCAGGCGGTGGCGGTCCTCACGGGGGAGCTCGTCGACGAGCGTCTCCTGGACCAGGGCGTGAGCGAAGTGCAGTCGCCCCGGGTGGTGCGGGTCCTCCCCGAGCAGGCCGGCACGGATGGCCGACTCAAGACCCGCGATGACCGGCTCGTCCCGCGTGGCGGTGCGGTGCAACAGGTCGGTGTCCACCTCGGCGCCGATGACGGCGCACAGTCGAAGCACCCGCAGGACCGGCTCGGGCAGCCCGGCGAACCGCTGGCGCAGCGCCTCGCGTACGCCGGTGGGAATGTGGGCCAGGAGCGCGTCGACCGCATCCGGGCGACGGAGTTTACGCGCATCGCCCACGAGAGAGAGAAGCTGCATCACCAAGTACGGGTTGCCTCCGCTGCGCCGGTGCAGCACCTCGACAACCTTCGGGTCCACACCAGAGCCTGCGTGTGCCTCGACGAGGGCGCCGACGGCCTGCAGGGAAAGCCCACAGAGCTGCAGCGTCTCGGTCCTGGGGCCGCGCAACACGTCGGAGACCATCCGGCGCAGCGTTGCGTCCGACTCGGCCTCGAACTTCCGCGTCGTGAGCACGATGCTGAGCGGATGGCCCTGGCAACGGGTGCTCAGTAGCCTGAGCAGGTCAAGGGAGGCGGTGTCCGCCCATTGCAGATCTTCGAGGAACAGCACGAGCGGGTGTTGCCCGGCGAGGGCGAGCAACACCTCACAGACCGCGTCGTGGGCGAGGAAGCGGGCCTGGAACCAGTCGGAGGCCCCTTTGGGGCCTTCGGTCCGGGCCGCCGACCGCTCGGGCATCAGTGGGGCGAGCAGGGCGCCGAACGGTTCCGTCGCGTCGCGAAAGGCATCCGGCCGGGTGGCGGACAGCCGCCGCAGGATCTGAGTCCACAGCCAGTAGGCGGGGACGCCTTCGCCGGGGAAGCAGTGACTCCAGACCACCTCCAACCTGGAGCCCTTCTCGGGCGCCTCCATGCTCTCCAGACGTGCCGCAAGTTCGAGCAGCAGGCGGGTCTTTCCGACTCCTGGGGGGCCGAGGACGCCGGCTACATGGCCGTGGCCCACGACCGCGCTCGCGGCGGCGGTCGTCAAGCGGTCGAGCTCCTGGCTGCGGCCGGTGAACGGCGAAGGGGCAGCCGTCCACCCCGACTCGGACTCCGGGGATTTCCCGGCTTCCGGGGTGGCTGCGAGCTCGTGTTCCGGCCCGGGTGCAGGCCGCCACTGGGCTGTCCCGGCTTGCGTGCCGGCGGCATCCGCCCGCGTGCCCGGCGGCACATCGGTTCGCGCCTCCGGGCGCGCGCCGGTCCCCGTGATCCCCTCGCGTTCGACGGCCGCGTCGGCGTCGTCCGTCCCGTTGGCGTCGTTGGTTTCCACCGTCGTGCCGTGCCTCCGGGGCGTGACGGCAGTCCTACCGTCCCAGGAGCCCACGAAGCCCTCGGAGTTCTGTACTCCGTCGTCACCGCTCTCGTTCATCGCGAGCGGGACAGGTGACGCTCTGGTGGACTCAAGTGGTGTGGGTGACAGCTTCTTCGAGGGGGCGCTCGCTCCCGGCCCCGGGCGCAGGATCGCGTTTCTGACCCGGCGTAGTTCGGCTGCGGTGTCCACGCCGAACTCCTCGACCAGATGACTACGCGTCCGCTCGTACACCTCAAGCGCCTCGGCCTGCCGCCCGAGCCGGGACAGTGCCGTCATGAGGTGGCCGACCAGCCGCTCCCGCGTGGGATGACGGCGCGCCTCCCCGTCCAGATCGGCGGCGACCTCTTCGGCCGCGCCGAGGGCCAGCCGCGCCTCCGCGCGGGACTCGACGGCGGTGAGCCGGATCTGTTCGAGTCGGGTGCACTCGTCGCTGAGCGGGGGATGGCTGTCGAACTCCGCGTACGGCGAGCCGTGCCACAGCCCCAAGGCCTCGGTGAGCCGGGCGTGCGCGGTGCGCGGATCGCGCTGCTCCAGCAGCCGCCGTCCGTCGGTGACCAGACGCTCGAAGCGCCAGGCGTCGACCTGTTCGGGATCGAGATCGAGGACGTAACCGGGCGTCCGATGACGTAGCACCGAAATTTGGCCTGTTCCCGCCTTTGTGTGCAGGGACCGGCGCAGATGAGAGACATAGCTCTGGAGTGTGGCGACGGCGTGACGGGGCGCTCCGTCACCCCACAGTTCCTCGACAAGTAGTTCGGTGGGCACCACGCGGCCGAGGCGGATGAGCAGCAGGGCCAGCAGTGTTCGCCGGCGTGGCGGGCCGAGCGGCAGGTCATGCCCGTTCAGTCGCGCCGACATGGGCCCCAGGACGCTCAGTTGGAGCTCAGCCTGACCGGTCGTCGTGGCTGACGCGTTCGCGGTCGGAGGTAAAGGCATGAACGGTCCCCATCGTGCTTGCGGATATGGCTGACCGACGGTTTTGAAGTGGCTGGTCTCACACCGTCCTCTAGGGATCCTGGCATGGCGAACGGCGCCTTCCAAGCTGGAGATCCATCGATTGGCAAGAAAGCGGCAGGTGTTCGGCAAGGATTTCGACAGGAGTCCGGAAAACGATGGCGGGCGACGGCAAGGGGTCGCCAGCGGCTCGACCAGGACCCCGCAAGGGCGGTGACGCACGATGTTCAACATCTGGCGATACCGCTGGTCCCAGGGCCGATGACGCCCCTGTTGACGGCCTTCACGGCCGCTCACCGGCCTCCGAATTTATTTCGCCCAAGTTTCCTGACGGGGGGCACTCTCTTGCTGATTCCGGCACCTGCAACTCCGGGCCTGTGTATGGCGAGTCTCGATAAAACCCTGACCATCCAGCAGGCGAACCAGGAGTTCTTCAGGCAGTTCAACGGCTCGTCCGAGGACATATGCGGTCGCAATTTCCGTGACGTGGTGCACCCGAGCGTGCAGCAGCCGCTGGTGCGTCAATTCTCCAATTTACTTGAAGGGAAGAACCACCGTTTCGTCACGCCCGTCATCGCCGTGGGGCCCGGCGAGGAGTCCGCCTTCACCGTTCCCCTCACCGCGGTCGCGGTGCGCGGTGGCCTGCCCGACACGACCGCGATCCTGGTCATGATGCCCACGGCCGGGGACGCCGAGCAGACGCGTGTGGTGCCCAAACGCAAGAAGATCCTCTCCACGATGGACGCGCGCATCCTCGAAGGCATCGCCGCCGGCGTCTCCACCGTCCCCTTGGCCGCGAGCCTCTACCTCAGTCGGCAGGGTGTCGAGTACCACGTGACCTGCCTGCTGCGGAAGCTGAAAGTGTCCAACCGCGCCGCGCTGGTCTCCCGCGCCTACTCCCTGGGCGTGTTCAAGGTCGGCACCTGGCCGCCCGAGGTCGTGGACGACTTCGTGAAGTGAGCGGGCATCGGGCCCTCCCGGCGCCCGCTCGCGCGGGTGCTGTGGCCGCGTTCACCCGGGTCGAGCACAGGATCGCCGGACTCGCCGCTCACGCAGTGCCCGGCAAGCACCTGGCGGAACGGCTCGAGTCCGCGCGCACGGGAGAAGCACCTCATCAGCGCGTACCACAAGCTCCGGGTCGCAGGACGGTCCGAACCGGCCGCGTCTTCCCCTGCCCGGCCCGGCGGACGCATGACCGCACGCTTGAGCGCTTCCCGCGCCCAGGAGCGGGCCGCACCGCAACGCCCGCTTCCGTACCCGGGTGACCGAACCCCCGGGCCGGCCTCCACAGGGTCAGCCCGCCCGATCCGGATTTCGTCGATGGCCTGTGCGCGGTCTCCATGCGGTCCGTTCTGCCCCGGACCGTGTCACTCCGGCCGACCCTCCGATTCATCTTTCATCTCTCCCGAGCTCAGGAGCCACAGCGTGATTGCACACCAGCCTCTGTCGCGGCGCCGCATGCTAGGCGTGGCGGCCTTGGGTGCCGCCGCACTCGCGGGGCAGACTACGATCACCGCCGCCCCCCGGGCGGCCGCTGCCACCGCAACCAGTGGTTCCGGCGGCACGTTCGTCCCCGCCGTCGTGGTCGGCACCGGTTACGGCGCCGCCGTCTCCGCCTTGCGCCTCGGCGAGGCAGGGGTCCCCACCCTGATGCTGGAGATGGGCCGGCTGTGGAACCAGCCCGGTCCGGACGGCAACGTATTCAGCGGGATGCTCAAGCCCGACAAGCGCTCGAGCTGGTTCAAGACCCGCACCGAGGCCCCGCTCGGCTCATTCCTGTGGCTCGACCTCGCCAACCGGGACATCGAGCCCTACGCGGGTGTACTGGACCGGGTCAACTTCGACCAGATGTCCGTGTACCTGGGACGCGGTGTCGGTGGCGGTTCCCTCGTCAACGGTGGCATGGCGGTCACGCCCCGGCGCTCGTACTTCGAGGAGGTGCTGCCCCAGGTCGACGCCGAGGAGATGTACACCAAGTACTTCCCCCGCGCGAACTCCACCCTCCGGGTCAACAACATCGACAAGAGCTGGTTCGAGCAGACCGACTGGTACTCGTTCGCGCGTGTCTCGCGCCGGCAGGCCTCGAACGCGGGCCTGAGCACCACCTTCGTGCCCAACGTCTACGACTGGGACTACATGCGCCGTGAGGCGGACGGCGCGGTGCCCAAGTCCGCGCTGGCCGCCGAGGTGATCTACGGCAACAACCACGGCAAGGTCTCACTCGACAAGAGCTACCTGGCGGCCGCTCTGGGCACCGGCAAAGTCACCATCGAGACCTTGCACCAGGTCAAGACGATCCGTCAGCAGAACGACGGCACGTACCTGCTCACCGTCGAGCAGAGGGACACCGGCGGCAAGCTGCTCGGGACCAAGGAGGTTTCGTGCCGCCACCTCTTCCTCGGTGCCGGCAGCCTCGGCTCGACCGAACTACTCCTGCGTGCCCGCGAGACCGGCACTCTCCCGGGCCTCAGCCCTGAGGTCGGCGGGGGCTGGGGCCCCAACGGCAACATCATGACCGCCCGCGCCAACCACATGTGGAACCCCACGGGCACCAAGCAGTCGTCGATCCCCGCCCTCGGTATCGACGACTGGGACAACCCGGACACCCCCGTCTTCGCCGAGATCGCCCCCCTGCCGGCGGGTGTCGAGACCTGGGTCAGCCTCTACCTGGCCATCACCAAGAACCCGGAGCGCGGCACCTTCGTCTACGACGCGGCCAAGGACCGGGCGGACCTGCGCTGGACCCGGGACCAGAACGCGCCTGCGATCGCAGCCGCGAAGTCGCTCTTCGACCGCATCAACAAGGCCAACGCCACCATCTACCGGTACGACCTCTTCGGCAAGCAGATCAAGGCCTTCGCCGACGACTTCTGCTACCACCCGCTCGGCGGCTGCGTCCTCGGCAAGGCCACTGACGACTACGGCCGCGTCACCGGATACAAGAACCTCTACGTGACCGACGGTTCACTCATCCCCGGAAGCATCGGCGTCAACCCGTTCGTGACCATCGCGGCGCTGGCAGAGCGGAACATCGAGCGCGTCATCAAGCAGGACATCGCGGATTCCTGACGAGCGGTAGGCGCGGCCCGCCCGCGCCCCCTGCTCCTCCCGGCGAACGCCCCGCCACGGTGGGCGGTCGAACCGAAACCGTAAAGGAACGACTCCGTGAACTCCCCGCTCACCGAGCACAACAGCCTCTGGATTCGCAGGTTCCACCCGCGCCCCGACAGCCACGTCCGGCTGGTCTGCCTGCCCCACGCGGGCGGCTCCGCCAGCTTCTACTTCCCCGTGTCCCGGTCCATGCCCGAAAGCGTCGACGTGCTGTGCGTGCAGTACCCCGGCCGCCAGGACCGCCGCACCGAACCTCTCCTGGACTCCGTACCGGCGCTCGCCGACAAGGTCTACGAGGCCCTCCTGCCCTGGACCGACCGGCCCATCGCCCTGTTCGGCCACAGTATGGGCGCCTCCCTCGCCTACGAGATCGCCCGACGGCTGGAGCAGGAGCGGGGCATCACGCCCGCCACCCTCATCGCCTCCGGCCGCCGCGCCCCGTCCACGCACCGCGACGAGACCGTCCACCTGCGCGACGACGACGGCCTCGTCGCCGAGATGCGCGGCCTCAGCGGCACCGACCCCCAACTGCTGGGCGACGAGGACGTCCTGCGCATGATCCTCCCGGCCATCCGGGCGGACTACCGCGCAGCCGAAACCTACACCTGGGAACCGGGGCCACCCCTGACTTGCCCCGTGACCTGCCTCGTCGGCGACGACGACCCGAAGGTCACCGTGGAGGAGGCCGCCGCCTGGTCCGGGCACACCGACGGCCCGTTCATGCTGAGGGTCTTCCCCGGCGGCCACTTCTTCCTGGCCCGGCACCAGACGGAAATCGTCCGCCTCATGGCCACCCAGTTGGAGGTGCTCGACCGGCCATGAGGACCGGCCTGCCTCTCGCACCGTGGCCTCGCACAGCGTGGCGATCCGGCAGCCGCACAGGGGTAGCGGTAGGCCGGGCGGGCGGTCCGTAGAACGCCGAGGCGGTCCAAGACCCCGGGGGCGATGTGTTGGCCGTTCTCCAGGAGCGCCGTGCCAGTGGAGTTGATTCGGGCCCGTAGGGCGGACAGGGCGCGTCGCGCATCGGGCGGGGAGAGCAGGCCGGGGAGTCATGCGGGTTCGTACGAAGTCGATCGCGGTGATCTCGCTCGGGGGCAGCCGGATTTCGCCGACCTGGGCGTCGTCCCAGGTGCCGCCGTCGAAGACGTGCGGGATCTCGCCGGGAAATCGCATGGCGGCAGGGACGCTGACGCTGTCGGGGGAGACCCAGTCGACGGCCAGGCACCGGTCGACGGGGGCGGAGACCCCGACTTCCTCCATGAGCTCACGGGCAGCCGAGTCGGCGGGGGACTCGCCCTTGTCGATGGCACCGCCCGGCAGGAGGCACGTGTCGCGGTAGTCGACGTGCTGGACCAGGATCTGCCCATGCCGGTTGGTGATCAGCACGGACGTCCCGGCCCACAATGCGGCCGAGGCGCGCAAGGCGCCGTACGCCTCGTCGCTCATTCGGGTGCCGGGCAGCTCGCCGGGGACGGATGCGGTCGTCATGGCTCTCCGATCAGGGACGGGGCTGGTCGGGCCCGGGGAAAGAAGAGGAGGTGGTTGGCCGCCGTCAGGCGGTGAGCCGGTGGGGGCCGTCCGGGGCGGGGCCCGGTCGCGATCCGGGTTATTACTCGGTCGCGATGATGGCGCGCCGGGTCTCTTCGGGCAGGCGGGCGAGGATGCCGGGCAGCGACCGTGCGCGGGCGACCTCTCCGCGGTGCGCGACGATGGCTGCCCACTTCTGCTCGCCAGGTGGTGACGTCGACGCTGGTGGTGGCGTACGCGTCCGGCACCGCGAGCACGGTCTTGCCGACGGCCTCGAGGAGCGGCCCGAGCTCGCCGACACCGGACTCGGGGTGCGTGGCGCAGTAGACGGGGGCCGGTAGCCCTCGATGAACAGCAACTGCACACCGCCGGGGAGCAGCGATTGCGCCTGCTGGAGCCGCGTGAGCACGCCCCGGCGGACGAGGGCCCAGGCGCCCGCAGCGTCCTGCTTACGGTCGTCGACCACCAGGCCGCGCACGCGGGCGTCGAGGAGGACCTCGCCGCGCTCCTGGACAGGGATCGCGGCGACCCGCCGGTCGGACATCAAGACGATGCTGCTGGCGCTCATGCGTGCCCCCAGGTGTCGACGTATGCGGCCACGCCGGTGCGGCGGGCCTCCTCCACGGCGCGCAGCCGCACGAAATCGCGGGCCGGCATCAAGGCCTCCCACTCGGCCAAGGGCAGGACGCGGGCCTCGTCGTGCTCGCGCGAATTGAGGGTGATGCCCCGGATCTGTTCCGCGGTCAGACGACCGCCGTCGAAGATCAGCTGCAGAGTGCTGTACGAACGTCCCTCCCGGGGCAGCCCGAACACGGTGGCCAGCAGCCGGGCCGGGCCCACGGCGGTCATGCCGGTCTCTTCCCGGCCCTCGCGCACCACCGCGTCCCAGGGCCGCTCGCCCAGATCCATCGCGCCGCCGATCATGTGCCAGGGGTGGCCGGGGGAGTAGACGGAGTGCAGCTGCAGCGGCCGGTCGTCCTCGTCGGTGACGTAGAGGCACACGTACGCGGCCGCCCGGGGCAGTGCGTCGGCGTACTACTGCGGTGGCATCCACGTCGAGTCCGGCTGCGCACCGGCCACAGCACCGGCACGTTCACGGTGGCGGGTCATCCACATCAGTGCCGGGCTGCCGCTGAAGCCGAGCTCCCGGTACAGGGGCGCAGCCTCCGGGCTGGTGTGCAGTTCGAACAGGGTGACGTCCTCGACGTCGCCGAGGTGGTCGAGGAGTGCGGATAGGACCGCCCGGGCGTAACCGCGGCGGCGGAACTCGGGCTGGGTGGCGACGATCTGTACGCGGGCGGCCCGGCCCCGGGGGTAGGCCGGGGCCGGGAGCACGGGGTGGATCAGGCCGAGGGCGCAGGCGGCCATCGTGCCGTCCGGGGCGTCGACGACGAAGGCCCGGGCGGCTCCTTCCGGCGTGAGCCGTGGCGCCAGCTCGTCCGTGCACTGCCGGACCCAGTCCTCGGTGAACGGTGCGGACAGGACGTATGCGGAGCGCATCCGGGTGATGCCTTCGGCGTCAGCGGGGGTTGCCGCGCGGACCGGCGGCCGTCCGGCGGCGTCGCGCGGCTCGGCCGCGGCAGTGGGTGCTGAGGCGGCGTTCACGGGCAACCCGACGAGCCGTTCCCGGAGGCGCAAGAGCCGCAGTCGGCGCCTGTCGGTGCTCCACCGCAGGCGGTGAAGGAGCCGCGCGGCCCCCGCGTGGATGGTGCCATAGACGAGGCGCGACAGCCGGCGACGGGGAGGCGACCTCACTGCTTCCGACCGCTACTACCGTGCGTGGATGGAGTACCGGGACCAGAAGGGGAGCGACCCAGCGACGAGCAGCTGTCGGCCTACCGCGCAGAGAAGCGACTGCTCGGTCGCGGCGGCAAGCCCGTCAGCCCGAGCAGCTTGCGCCTGCTCTTCGTGCGCCGGCGCGTGTACAACGTCTGGGCCGAGCAGCGAGTGCGCACCGAAGTTGCTGCGCAGTCGGACATTGCGCATGCGTCCGCAGACTGGGGCATCACCGCCCAGTACAACAAGCCCGTCACCCCGCCTACATCGCTGAAGAGTCCGAGGATTTCGAGCGGCGCTGGCAGGCACTGACCCGCCACCACGCCGATACGCAGCCGTAGACCACCGTCGGCGCACCGTGCGCATCAACAGCCCCTTGCCGCTGGGCATGCACGCTCCGGTAGCCGTAGGTGCTGTCGGCGTCCTCGAATGCTTTCTTTAGCCGGGCTCCTCGACGGGCCCGGAAAGTGCTCCCACTCCTCGGGTCGAACTTCGCCCACCGGGCGAGCGGCCAGACGGATCTGGCGGTTGGTCACGGACATCGCGCCTCCTGTCGTTACGGCTCGCCGCAGCATACCGACCAGTAGGTATGATGGGGAAGTGTCGATGACCACAGGCGATGCGTTGTCCTACACAAAGAAGGCTGACCAACGAGGACCTCCTGGCGGGCACACCAAAGTCGCTGATGTTGCGGTGATGTGCGTGCCCGACTCTGCACAGCGTCTCCACGTGCTCGTCGTGTCCGCAGACCGCAGAGTTGGGTCCCAAACTTGACGGCGAAGTACTGTCGGCGTACGTCCTTGCCCGGGGCGGAGCCCTGCGACCTGACGCTCCCAAGGCTGCCGGTAATCGCACTGGTTGACGTCGGTGTCGCCATCGAGTGCCAACCCTGCGCCCGTCAGGCCGGCCTGGACCGTCCACACGGGCGTCCAGCGCATGGCCGCGCCCGATGAACCGCCCGCCCCTCACGTGCTCTGTGAGCGTTCCTGACACTCCCGAGCCGACGGACGCGCAGTCAAATCGGGGGCCGCGGCGGGGCGGAGTGGCCCCGACTGCTCGAGGCCCGCTGGTTTTGGTCCCGCGCGGACCGATCATTATCGGCCGGTACTGCAAGGTGAAGCACATCACCGTCCGATCGCGTTGGCCCGCACCCGTCTGACGGGTTAGGTTCCAGCGATCACGTGGGGAGGACGTCGTAACTTCCCCGAGCGCAGATTTCCCTTTCGCACCCTCCTCTGACGAGAGATACAGGATATGTCTGCTCAAAAACCCTCACACCATCCTCCCCGGCGCATCGGCGTAGTGGCCGAGTCTGTCTCCGGGGAGACGCGGGTCGCGGCGACCCCGGCGACGGTACGACTGCTGCTGGGCCTCGGCTACGAGGTCGTCGTCGAGTCCGGGGCCGGTGAGGCCTCCGGCTTCGGTGACCAGGCGTACGCCGATGCCGGCGCGGGGATTGGCGAGGCCTGGGACGCGGATGTCGTGCTGAAGGTGAACGCCCCCTCCGACGCGGAAATCTGCCGGTTGCGAAAGGGCGCGACCGTGGTCGCCCTGCTGACCCCGGCGCAAAAGCCCGAGCTGCTTCAGGCGCTCGCCGACGCCGGGGTGACCGCCCTGGCGCTGGACGCGGTGCCGCGCATTTCGCGGGCGCAGTCGATGGACGTGCTGTCCTCGATGGCGAACATCGCTGGTTACCGCGCGGTCATCGAGGCCGCGCACGCCTTCGGACGGTTTTTCACCGGCCAGGTCACTGCGGCGGGTAAGGTGCCGCCGGCGAAGGTGCTGGTGGCTGGCGCGGGTGTGGCCGGTCTCGCGGCGATCGGTGCCGCTTCCAGCCTCGGCGCGATCGTGCGCGCCACCGACCCGCGGCCGGAGGTCGCGGACCAGGTGAAGTCGCTGGGCGGCGAGTACCTGCCGGTGGAAGCCGTTCAGGAGTCGAGCACCGACGGCTATGCCAAGGCGACGTCCGCCGACTACGACCGCGCCGCCGCCCAGCTCTACCACGAGCAGGCCGAGGACGTGGACATGGTGATCACCACCGCGCTGATCCCGGGCCGGCCGGCGCCGCGCCTGCTGACGGCCGAGGACGTGGCCGTCATGAAATCGGGCAGCGTCATCGTCGACATGGCTGCCGCGATGGGCGGCAACGTCGAGGGCACCGTGCCGGGGCGGACGGTGGTGACCGACAACGGCGTCACCATCATCGGCTACACCGACTTGGCCTCCCGGCTCCCGGCCCAGGCCTCGCAGCTGTTCGGCACCAACCTGCTGAACCTGCTGAAACTGCTCACTCCCGGCAAGGACGGGCAGCTGACGGTCGACTTCGACGACGTTGTGCAGCGGGCGGTGACCGTGGTGCGCGACGGTGACGTCACCTGGCCGCCGCCGCCCGTCGCGGTCTCGGCCGCGCCCGCCGCGCAGCCTGCGGCCGCACCCGTAGCGCCCGAACCGAAGCAGTCGAACCTGACGCCTGCGTGGCGCTTCGGCCTGATCGGGCTCGGGATGCTCGCGATGTTTTTGCTGGTGGCCTTCGCTCCCACGCAACTCGCGGGCAACTTCACCGTGTTCGCGCTGGCGGTGGTGATCGGCTATTACGTCATCGGCAAGGTGCACCATGCGCTGCACACCCCGCTGATGTCGGTGACCAACGCGATCTCCGGGATCGTCGTGATCGGGGCCTTGCTGCAGATCGGGCACGAGAGCTGGATCGTCACCACGCTGTCCTTCGTGGCGATCCTGCTGACGAGCGTCAACATTTTCGGAGGTTTCGCCGTCACCCGCCGCATGCTGTCCATGTTCTCGAAAGGCTGAGCCGAGATGACCTCCCTGAAGGCTTCACACGCTGCCGACCTGGTCGCCGCCCTGTTGTTCATCCTCAGCCTGGCCGGCCTGTCCCAGCATCGCACCTCCCGCGCCGGCGTCGTCTACGGCATTGCTGGCATGGCCCTTGCCCTGGTCGCTACCGTGGTTGTGGCGGCGCGGAGCATCACCGCCGGAGCGGTCGCGCTGATCGTGCTGGCGATGGCGCTCGGCGCGGCGATGGGCCTGTGGCGGGCCCGCCGCGTCGAGATGACGCAGATGCCCGAACTGATCGCTGTCCTGCACAGCTTCGTCGGCCTCGCTGCGGTGCTGGTGGGCTGGAACAGCTACCTGGAGGTGGATTCCCACGGCTCGGCGCAGACCCGGATCGGCGCCAACCTGCTGGGCATCCACCACGCCGAGGTGTTCATCGGGATCTTCATCGGCGCGGTCACATTCACCGGCTCGATCGTCGCGTTCCTGAAGCTCTCGGCGCGCATCAAGTCCCGTCCCTTGATGCTGCCGGGCAAGAACGCGCTGAACCTCGGCGCGCTCGCGGCGTTCGTCGTGCTGACCATCTGGTTCGCGATCAGCCCGAACCTACCCCTGATGATCGCGGTGACCGCGCTGGCGCTGGCCCTGGGCTGGCACCTGGTTGCCTCGATCGGCGGTGGCGACATGCCGGTCGTCGTCTCCATGCTGAACAGCTACTCGGGCTGGGCAGCGGCCGCGGCCGGCTTCCTGCTCGACAACAACCTGCTCATCGTCACCGGCGCGCTGGTGGGCTCCTCCGGTGCCTACCTGTCGTACATCATGTGCAAGGCGATGAACCGGTCGTTCCTCTCCGTCATAGCGGGTGGTTTCGGCATCGCGGCGCCGTCCGGCGGCGAGGAGGAGCAGGGCGAGCACCGCGAGGTGCGGGCCGCGGAGGCGGCCGAGATGCTGGCTCAGGCCCGCTCAGTGATCATTACGCCCGGATACGGCATGGCTGTCGCTCAGGCCCAGCATCCGGTCGCGGAGCTGACGCGGCAACTGTGCGAGCGGGGTATCGAGGTCCGCTTCGGCGTTCATCCTGTCGCCGGGCGCCTGCCCGGGCACATGAACGTGCTGCTGGCCGAGGCGAAGGTGCCCTACGACATCGTCCTGGAAATGGACGAGATCAACGACGACTTCGCCGACACCTCGGTCGTTCTGGTCATCGGTGCGAATGACACCGTCAACCCCGCCGCGACCGAGGACCCGGGCAGCCCGATCGCCGGCATGCCGGTGCTGCGGGTATGGGAAGCCGAGCAGGTCATCGTCTTCAAACGCTCCATGGCCTCCGGCTATGCGGGCGTGCAGAACCCGCTCTTCTTCCGCGAGAACAGCAGCATGCTCTTCGGCGACGCCAAACAGAGCGTGGAGGAGATCCTGCACGCGCTCAGCACCGACAGCCGACACGACGCGGCCCCGGCCGCACGCCAGGCGACGGTGGCCAGCCACTGATAGGTCGTTTTCCGCTGGCGGCGTGCCCGACGCGATGCTTGCGGTAGCCGACGTCCACCCACACTTTGCGCATGGTCGGGCGGGCGTCGGCCACCTGGTCGACTAGAAGTGAGCCCTCACGCCGGGCCGGGGCGCGGCGGGCGCTGATCACCGGCGCCAGTACCCCGCGCTTCTTCAGGGTTGAACAGCGTCGTGCCGTCACTGCTGTGCTCCGCCAGCAGTCGCAGCAGCTCCGCCCGCTGAAGCGGGCTCATGCGGTCGTGGATGCTGACGCAGATCGAGGCGTTGGCGCACCGGACCGCAGTGCCCCCCGTGGCCGGTGATGACCCGGCCGCCAAGGCCGAGGTCGTCCGGCTTCTCGACGTCCTGGGCTACGACGCCGTCGACATCGGCGCACTCGCCAACGCCTGGCACTGCGAGCCGGGCACACTCGTCTATGTCTGGCCCTACCTCGGAGAGCGCTCCCAGAGAATCACCAAGGAGGAGGCACGGCTCTGGTTCCGGGAAATCCCGGGCGAGCCAACGCCCGCCGACTGGGTCAAGGAACTCATCGACCAGGCCGTCCGAGGCCCCGTGGGCGGCTCTTTCGCCGCCCTACCGTTCAGGACACGGTGGTGCCCGAGGCGTTCACCGACGTCGCCGCCCCGGTGGAGGCGCGGACTGTGTCCACAGGTCCGGCGTCCGAGGCAGCGGTCACGACTGAAAAAGGCACCCAGTCCCACCCCGCCAAGACCGCGGCGCCGACTGCCGCGTCCCGTCCGGCGCGCACCGCCAGGCCGTCGGCGGCGTCGCGGCGCCCAGGCGTGAAGAAAGTACTAGGCAGCCTGAACCGGGAGGTGTCGGGGACGGCGGGAAGCAGCCCCGACAAAGCCGGGCTGAGATTTCCGGACGCCGCTGTCGGACCCTCACGGTGCGGGGCGCTTTGGTGGCTTGAAGAACACCAGCCGTTCCGGGCGGGAGTTCACCGCGGTCGAGCTTGAGGACCGGTTCGACCGCGAGGTGTGGGATGCAGTTGATGAGGCGTTATCCAACGGCGCCGGCGTGTGCCATGCAGCGTGCCAGGTCCGAGCGCGAGCGGATGCCCAGCTTGCGGTAGACGCGGGTGAGATGGGCCTCGATCGTCTTGCGGGACAGGAACAGGGCGGCCGCGGCCTCGACGTTGCTCAGACCCTCGCCGATGGCCCGTGCCACCTGGAACTCCTGGGGCGTGAGCAGCTCCGTCAAGGACGGCTCGGTCTGGCGGACGGCGGTGCGGTGCCCGGCCGCCGCGACCTCCGCCCGGGCTCGGGCCGCCCACGGCGCCGCCCCCAACGCGGTGAACGTGCGCTGCGCGGCGAGCAGGGGTTCCTGCGCCGCCGACGGCCGCCGGAACCGTCGTAGCACCTCTCCGGCGACGAGCCGGGTGCGTGCCCGTTCGAAAGGCATCTCCCGTTTGCTGTGGGCGAGTTCGGCGGTGGCGAGCCAGTCGGCGGCCTCCTGCGCCGTCCGCGCCAGCATCACCCGGCAGCGGGCGTACGCGGCCGCGGGCCACGCCAGCGCGGTCGCCTCGGCGCGCTCGGCGAGCCAGTCCGCGACCGCGACGGCTCGCTCCCGTGCGCCGGTACGCAGAGACGCCTCCGCCAGATCCGCCACCCACGGCATGAGGCTGGGGTTGACCAGCCCCATCCCGTCGGCCATCCGGAAGGCCGCCTCCAGGTGCGTACGGCAGGTGTCCGGATCCCCGGCGGTCAGCGCGGCCGCCCCCAGCGTGCCCCGCGCGAACATGTCCAGACCGCGCAGCCGGCCGCCGCACCAGTGCTCGTACCGGGCGATCCGCTCCTCGCAGGCCGCAGTGTCGCCCCGCAGGCCATCCAGCCGGGCCAGCTGGATCAGTGCGTAGCCCGACATCGCCAGAAGCCCGAACTCCTCGGCCCAGCGCAGTGCTTCCGCAGCGTCCGCACGTGCCTGCTGCCAATGGCTCCACATCTCCACCTCGCACCGGCCCAGCAGCGCGTACGACAAGAGCGTCGGTGAACTGTCGCGCCGTGTGCACTCGATCACTGCGTCCAGCACCGGCCGGGCGGCCTCGCCGTCGTCCGTCCAGGAGAGGCCCTGCGCGATGTCCATGGCGATCTGGCGTTCCTCGGGGCCGCGGGCGATGTCCATGGCCACAGGGCTGTGGCTCTCGTCCAGGAGCGCGAGCAGGGCCGCGCGTCCTGTCGGCACGTCGCCGCCCAGGGCCTGGGCCTTGGCCCGCATCACGGCGGCGTGCCGGCGCTGGGTGTCCCGTCCGTCGTCGGCGAGTTCCTGGCAGCGTGCCGCGATGTCGGAGGCGTGCCGCAGCCGACCGTCCATCATCGCGGGCGCCACCGCGGCGCCGTACAGGAGGCAGGCCCGGGGCCGGTCCACGGGTTCCACCGCACGGGCGGCGTCGACGAGGAGCCGGTGGGCGCGGGCCGGGTCGCCGAGCCAGGTGCAGGCCTGTCCGCGCAGCAGCCCGATGTCGGCGGTGAGCCGCGGGTCACGGCTGTGCACGAGGGCCTGTTCGCACCAGCGGGCGGCGTCGCGTGCGGTGCCGCCACAGAAGGCGTCACGGGCCGCTTCGAGCAGCCGACGCGCGGCGTCAGCGGGGTCCGGGGACAGCTCGGCGGCACGGTGCCAGGCGCATGCCGCGGCCGCCAACGCATTGCGCCTACGAGCCTGTTCGGCGTCGGCGGCCAGCCGGCCGGCGACCGCCTCGTCCGGGCCGGGCGCGGCGGCGGCCAGATACCAGGTCCGCAGCTCGTCCGATGACAGCGCCGCAAGCCGCCGATACACCTGGAGCCGGCGGGCCGTGGTGCACTGGCCCAGCACCACCGGCCGCAGCACGGGATGCCGGAGCTCGCACACGCCGTCCCGGATCCGCACCAGTCCGGTCCGCTCGGCCGCGTCCAGCGCGTCCAGGTCCGTGCCGTCCGCCGCCAACGCCTTGGTCAGCAGGGCGAGGTCGGGTGTGCGGCAGGCGGCGACGTACACCAGTGCCTCCCGGGTGCGATGCGGCAGCGCGCGCAGCTGTCCCCGCCAGGCCCGCTCCACCAGCGGCCCGGGCGCCTCCCACATCTCGTCCCACTGCGTGGCTCCCGTCGCGCGCATCCGGGCGAGCATGCCCGCGTACTCGACGAGCACCAGCGGATTGCCCAGCGACAGCCGGACCAGCCGATCCGCCGCCGGATCCGTTCGGTCCAGTCCGTGCCGTCGCAGCAGCGTCCAGCAGTCGTCCTCGGCCAGCGGCCCCAGCGCCACCCGCGGCACGCTCGCCCACGGGCCGTCCTCTTCGGCCCCGGGCTGCACGGCCATCACCAGCGCCACCCGCTCCGTGGTCAGCCTGCGTGCCACGAACTGCAGGACCTGCCGTGACGAGGGATCCACCCAGTGCAGATCGTCCACGACCACCAGCAGCGGCCGCACCTCACCGGCCGCCGCTAGCACACCGAGCGCACCGGCGCACACCGCATAGGGATTGGGCCCCGCCACGTCCGCCAGCGCCAGACAGCCCTCCAGCGCCCGTCTCTGCCCCGGGGGCAGCTCGGTGAAGTACGGCCGGAGCGGAAGCAACAGGTCGGCGAGGACGGTATAGGGCAGCACCGCCTCCGACTCCACCCCGCGGGCCCGCAACACGGTCGTACGGCAGCGGCCGGCCGTGTACCCCAGCAGCATGCTCTTCCCGGTCCCCGGGTCACCGCTGAGCAGCAGGGCGCCACCCCGCTCCGTCAGGGCATCCAACAGCCCGTCGAGCAGGGCCCGTTCACACTCTCGTCCGACCGGCGGGAACTCGGTGTCCCCGGCCGGCCCCGTCCCGGCCCCCGGTACGCCGCCGGTCACGACCGTCGTCTCGTCCATGACGCCCCCGTACGCCCGCGGCCGTGGGCCGCGTCACCAGAGTGCTCCCGTCGGGGTGATCGACGTGGGCGATTGCGCATCCTTGTCCGGCTTTGGCGTTTCGTGAAAAACCTTACGAACATAGGGAGTTCCCCGATGCGCCGGAACCCTCTTGTGCAGTTGCATCGATCGGACTCGTGGGATGCGTCGGGGGAGGCGCCATGAGCACTGCCGACACGTTCGCGCCCAGACTGTGCCTACTGGGCCGCTTCACCCTGACCTACGGCCCCACCACGCTCGACGTCGGCACCGCGGCCCAACGCCTCCTCGCCTACCTCGGCATGCGCCACCACGGCACCCGCACGGTGGTCGCGGGGACACTGTGGCCGGACGTGCCGGAGGAACGGGCGCACGGGAGCTTGCGTACGGCGCTCTGGCGGCTGCACCGGGGGAGGGAGCCGCTGGTGTGCAGCGAGGGCGACACCCTCGCACTGGCCGAGTCGGTCACCGTGGACGCCCGGACCCTGATGAACTCGGCCCTGCACGTGGTCGGCACATCACCCCCGGCACCCGCACCGCCCCGGGACCTGCTCTTCGCTGGCGACCTCCTCCCCGGCTGGGACGAGGACTGGGTGCTCTTCGAACGCGAACGTCTTCGTCAGCTCCGTTTGCATGCGCTGGACTCCCTGGCCCACCGACTCTTGGCGGAGGGGCACCACGCCCTCGCTCTGGAGGCCGCATTGGAGAGCGTCAGGATCGAACCCTTGCGGGAGAGCGCCCACCGAGCTGTGGTCGCGGTACACCTGGCCGAGCACAATGTGCTGGAGGCGATTCGGCATTACCGGGCGTTCAAGGACCTTCTCCGCATCGAACTCGGTATCGCCCCTTCTCTGGGCTTCACTTCGATGCTTCCGGCCTGCGCGTTGATCCGTGACTGACGGGCGTGTGACAGGACCGTGCCAGTGTCGGCCCATGCGCATCCTCCGACGAGCGGACCGGCATGAGCGAAACACCGGAGACTCCCACCGCCGTGCTGCTGATCACTGTGTGGTTCGAGCCCGCTTCGCCCACGCTGCGCGCCCGCGTCATCCAGGCAGTCGACGTGCATACCCCAGGTGAAACCATGGTGCTGGTCGGGCGCGACGCGGTCCTGGGGGTCGTACACGAGTGGTTGGACGCCTGTGCCCACGACCGTCCGAATCCGCCGTCAGGCGCGACGTGATGCTGTCGGCCGTTCACTGCCGCCGTCCCGGGCGCTAGTCGGCGGAGGGGCGCAGCCAGGCGGACAGGCGGGTTCGTTCCTCCTGGACCGCGGCAGCGGCCTGAGCAGTCTGTGACGCGGGTGCCTGCAGATCGAGGTCGCGAAGTCGTTCCAAGGCCCGCCAACGCAAGGCGATGAGGTCCGGGCTCGGCACTGCGAATGAGTACAAGGTCGTGGTGGTGTACGTCGTGGTCGGGAAACCCAGATTGAGCGGGGCCGCTATCTGCCGTACCTCTTCATGCCGCTCACTCCGGGCCGCGGAGCCGAGTTCCACAGACGCGAGCTTGCTGCCCAAGTACACGGTCTGGTCCACGACTTCACTTTGTATGCCCGTAGCGTAGACCTGCACCGTGCGGAGTGCCGTGGAGGTGATCGCGACGACGGCGAATACCTCCCTGCCAGGAGCGTCCAGGTAGCGGTCGGTGATCTCCAAGGACATCCCGTCGAGCTCTCGTTCGACCTGTGCCTGAATGGTCTCCCGTTCCCGTTCCCAGCGCTGCTGGTCGAAGTGGTCTTGGAGCTTGGCGGACAGATATCCGGCGAGCAGCTGGAGGCCGCCCAGTATCGTTCCGCCGACGAGCCCCCGTATCCGGCCCCCTCCGAACATCCGGGGGACGGCCGCCGGCGGTGTGGCTCGTTGTCCGGCTACTTCTGAGGCCGGTGGGACGGCCGGAACAGTGGGCGGCTTCGTCGGGTCGATCCCCGGGCCGCTGATACGACCGGCCTCCACATGGCTGTTCAGATTGGTCTGGGCGTCGGCGTGAGAGCGTGGTGGGGGTATCGGTCGCAGGCCTCCCTGCGGTGTGCTCACCACACGGCGCTGCGGGTGAAACACCGTGTAGGCGTCGTGCAGACGGCTCGGCAGCGGAACGGCACGAGACCCCTGGCCGACGTGATGGTGTTCCAGAGTGTCGTTCACATAGGCGGCATGGCCCGGGAAATGCTCGATCCAGGTGGCATCGACGCGGGGAGCCTGGCCCGACGCGATGAGCTGTGCGTTGGCCAGGCTGATGGCGGAACCGTAGCTCTGCTGGAACCGGGGCCAGAAGTACTTCGAGTCTCGCAGGTAACCGAGCTCGCTGGACGAGATGCCTTTCCCGCGGCCGACCCAGGGCATGTCGACCCCCTCAGCCGGTATGTCGAGGGGCGTGGCGACTACCGGTCGCGGGGCGGCGGGAACGGCTCCGCTGGAGCCTGCCGCACCGACGGGCGACCGGAGAGGGACCTGAAGGATGCTGGGCCGCAGCGGCTCCAACGGCAGCGTCCCCTCGGACTGAGCCCGGTGTGCGCCTCCCGCGCGTCCCCGCATCGCGTCCTCGAGGGATTTCACATACTTCGCCACCGTGAAGTAGTCACTCTCGAGCATGGAGTGGTCGACCAGCCATGCCGCGGCCAGGAGCCACTCCTGTTCGAGTTGCGTGTCGGACAGGTCGGAAGGGTCGGACTCGACGGCCTGCCGGGCGACACCGATCCCGGTGCGCCCGCGTACCCGGGCGGCTCCGCCGCCCATCACGGTGTCGGCGGCCGCGACAGCCTCATGCTCGGTTTCCGTATGGGGAGAAGGGGCTGGCGGTTCCGCACAGCCGGATCGTTGCTGAACGACGTGCGCGAGTTCGTGCGCCAGAGCCCGGAGCTCGTCCGCTGAATCGGGGCTGTACCAGTCCTGGCCCAGCGCGATGTGGTCGCCCAGGGTGAGAGCCCTGGCGTTCATCCGCCGGGTCAGGGCGTGAGCCTGCGGATCGGAGTGCACACGCACCTGGCTGAAGTCATGACCGAAGGCCATCTCCATGGTCTGCCTGATCCCGGCATCAAGGGGGTGGCCTCGGCTGTGGAGAACAGCAGCCGCATCATGGCCCGTCCGGCCTCTGTCGATCAGCGCGCGAATCATCGAAGGGCCTTCCTTCAGAGGACATAGGGGCACTTACACGCCCGACGTCAACGGCACCGCGAACGACGTCCGCAGCGGACTCACCTTGCTCCCCGCCACCACCGCCAGCGGCGCCAAGTGATACCGCACCCCATGCGGCCCACTCCCACCCGGATACGGCCAGATGGCCGTGCCGAGAGTCCGGCGGGCGGCGAAGGTCCAGTGGTCGCCGCAGCGGTACTCGTGGGCCGGCTCCCGTGCCGCGGAGGGCTGGAAGTGGATTTCGATGCCGTGTTCCAGGGGGATCCAGGGGCCTTCCGTGATCGGGATCGCGCCGCCCGAGTCGGTGTCGAGGGGGGTGTGGTCCCAGCGGCGGAGGTAGGGGTGGCGGTCGGGGGAGACGGGTGGGTCGGGGGTGGTGGCGAGGATGACCGTCAGGGTGTCGGGGTCGATGTCGTCGATCCGGTGGAGCGGGGGTGCCCCGGCGGGCAGGCCGAGGTCGCGGCGGAGCGAGATCGCGTCGTCGACCACCTCGACCCAGTGGCCGGGCTCCAGAGCGGTGTGCCGGTCCCGGGCCGGTGACGTCAGCCGCATCTTGGTGCCGCCGAGAGGGCGGACGGGGTGGATCACCGAGCCGTTGTCCCGGGACCACGCGAACGTCGCGCCGTCGGCCGCCGTACCGCCGCGCCGGATCTCCACCCGGTAGAGCTGGTTCTCGCCGGTGTACGACGCGTCAGGCGACGCCGTGCAGGGATCGTCGGCCGAGCTGTCGTCGCGGGAGGTGCGGACGTCGAGGACGCCCGTGCCCCGGTCCGGTGCGTGCTCGGCGGCGATCCGGTGCACGGGGTTCTGCCGGCTCTTGAGCGGCAGTGCCCGGACCTGCCACACCACCTGGGCGCGGCTCGCCGAGTCGGGCTGGTGCAGGCCGAGCGCGGGTTCGTGGAGCGAGGGGTCCTCGACCTCGGTGACGTGGCGTTCCCAGACCTTGAGGTAGACGACGTAACTGCCCGACGGCAGTCGGTCGGCGTCGTCGAGGTCGATGTAGGCGTGCGGCTGCTCGGCGTAGGTCACCTTGGCGGGGTTCTCGACGAGGATGCCGTCCACGTAGTAGCGGCCCGCCCCGATGGAGAATCCGCCGGTGCCGATGTCGGAGATCTCGAAGCCCAGGCTGGTGGCGGGGCCGGCGTAGGGCCCGACCAGGTCGGCCATCGCCGTCCGTAGGTAGTGCAGCAGGATGGCTGTCTGTTCGTTCCGGTTGGCGTCCAGCCCCACCCGTCCCTGGAGGTCGAACACGGTCGAATAGCTACGGTCGGGCGAGAACGTGATGTTCGAGAAGTCACCGTGCACGGCGTCCCCCTAGGTGGCGGTGATGACGGCTGCCTCGACGCCGAGCGGCACGTACTCGGCGAGATGGCCGACGAGGTTGCTCAGGCTTTGGGGCTGGTACAGGTCGTGGAAGGCGCCCAGCTCGGCGCCGTCCTCGGCGCCCGTGGAGATCAACGGGTCGCAGGCGGTGTGGAGTTGGCAGTAGCCGGGGTGGCCGTAGCGGGTGCTGGTGAAGTGCGGACGGGCGGGGTCCGTGGCGCAGCGGTAGCGGGGCGGGCCAGGGTGCGAGACCGGGGCGTACGAGTAGCGCAGACAGCCCGTGTCGCGGCGGAGGGTGTGCAGGCAGCCCGTGACGATGCTGTTCTCGCCGAGGGGGAGGGCGTGGACGCGCACGTCGCCCAGGACCGTGCAGCGGCGCAGGGTCAACTCGGCGTGGGCGAAACGGTCCTCGGGGGCTGTCACGGCGGGCAGGTCGTGGGACGTGGCGTCGACGATCGAGTCCAGGATCTCGACGGTCAGCGGGTTGCCCTTCGTCTCGTCCTGGTCCACCACGATCGTGCCGACTATTGAATGCTCCACGCGTAGGCGGGCTGTGGTGCGGCGCAGTTCGACGGACGGTTCCTCGCCCCAGCGGGGGCGGCAATCGTGGTCCAACTCCCAGCCGGGGACCAACGTGCAGTGGCGGACCAGCACTTCGCCGATCTGGCCGACCACGTCAAGGCTGCGGCCGCTCACCACCAGACCGTCCAGGACCAGTTGCGGGCGGCGGGTGGCCGGCGGCGGGCAGTCGGCGACCGTGCCGGGCGGCGGCTTCTTCGCGGTGGCCCGTACGGTGAGCGCGTCGAAGCGGTTGGCCTTCTGGTTGAGCAGGCGGACGACCGGGCGTTCACCACGTGCGGCGCGTATCTCGAGCCGGTCGTCCTCGTCCAGGTCGATCCGCAGGGCCTCCGTGTAGTCGGCCGAGTCGCGGATCTCGATCAGCGCGTCATGAAGGGACGGATCCGCTGCCTTGTCCGCCCGCCACTGCCGCAGCGCGGCCGTGATCGAGCCCAAGTCGTCCTCGCCGCCCACCGCGTACAGCTTGCGTTCGCCGACCGGGGTCTGCGGGCGTCGGTACGCGCCACCGCCCATCGCGTCGGCGAAACCGTAGTGCCAGCTCACCCACACCCCGTCCTCCGGCGCCTCGTCCGCCGGGAAGGCGATCCGGCCGAGCACCGGGTCGACCACGACCTGCCCCGGCCGCGGCCGATAGCGCCAGTCGGTGAGGTCGGCGACGATGATCTGTTCCGCCGGTACCGGGTTGTCGGGGGAGTCCCGCCAGATCTCCAGGCTTCTGCCTGGGCCGTAGTACTCGGTGACGGCGGCCTCGAACTCCTCCCGCCCCAGCGGATGCGGTACGTCGCCGGGGCCCGACACCCGTGCGGGCGCCGGGCCTTGCGGTGCCGGGGCGAACAACCGGGTGTCGATACCGAGGACGTTGACGAGATAGCGGCTGTAGCGCTGGTCGATGCAGAACGCCGGCGCCCGGGTCACCGGGAAGGCCCGCAGCCGCCAGACGAACAGGGCCAGACTCGGGATGCCGTGCAGCCCACGGGTCTGCGTGCTGTTCGGCCGCCGTACGTCGACCAGGTGCGGCGCGTCGTCGAAGGGGCCGCCGAGCCGGGCGCAGGCCAGCGGGTCGCGCACGGCGAAGGTGGCGGGGCGGTCGAGCCGCACATGCCGTGCGTGCTGGGCGCGCACCAGGTGCCGGTACAGCTCGACGGCCCGGGCGGGCCAGCCGGAACTGTCCAGGGCGACCGCCTCCAGCGCCGCCGCACCGCCCTTGCGACGCCGGTTCGCCACCGCGTCCGCCACGTCCTGGCGCGGCGACAGCGCGCGGACCGCTCCGGGTGAACTGCCCGGCGGCGGGGGGCGGGTGCCGACCAGGGCGCCGATGTACGGCACCACCCAGTCCTCGCACGTCTCCACGAACCAGTTGGCGTACCAGGTGTCCAGGTCCTCCTCGATCACCCGGACCTGCTCCTCGACGATCCGCAGCAACGCCCGCAGCGGGAAGCCCTGTTCCTCGTCGCGGCCGCGGTGGACCGCGGGCAGCAGGTCGTAGAGGCGGTCGGGGGGCGGGCTGCTCATCGGGCCACCTCCAGGTTCAGTACGACGAAGCCAGGGAGGCCCGGTGCGGCGACGACGAGATCCGCGGGACGGACGACCTCCGTCGGCGGCGCTGCTCCGAACTCGACGCGGGCCGGCCGCGCCAGGACACGCTGCGCGACCCCCGTGACCTCGGCCGCGTCGGCGGGTGTCGTCCCGAGAGTCGCACCGAAACGCCGTACGTCCACGAAGACCACCCCCGGCACCCCCTGAAGCGCGGCCACGGCCTCCGCCACGTACGCGCTCCGGCCCAACTCCCGTGCGCCGAAGGCGAAGACACGCTCGAACTCCGCCCGGACGCGCGGCTCCAGCAGGACGGCGGAACGGTCGGGGGCGATGCCGATCCGGGCCTGGAGGACGAGGTTCCAACGGGTGCGGGGCGCGACGGCGGCCGGCACGCCCGGGTCGCCGTAGCGGCGGAACGCGGCCAGCAGGGAGGTGACGACGGCCGTGTCCGGGTCGAGTTCGGCGTCGTCGACACCGGCCACGGTGACGTGCACGAGTTCGCGGCCGCCGACGGTCAGCCGGGCGGCGGCCGCCCGGCCGATACCGGCCCGGGCCAGCGTGAAGTCGGCGTAGTCACGCAGGCCGACGAGGCGGTCCATGGCCAGCGTCGGCAGCGGCGCCCGGCCGCGCAGCGCGGCGTCGGTGTCGGCGTCGGTGCCGCCGCCGGTGGACAGCGGATTGACGACGGCGTCGATCCCGAGGGGCTTGGCGCGCAACTGGCTCAACTGCCCGGCCCGCAGGTTGCCCGCGCGCCCGAGGCCGACCCGGTAGCGGGCGGCGATGTTGGCCGTGCCGGTGGGCAGCCGGGACCCGCGACGGCCGTCCCCGAAGGTGACGGTGGCGGTGCCGGTGTCGTCCGCACGGAGTTCGTAGGCGTGCTCGGCGGGGGCGGCGTGGGCGATCTCGTCCGTCTCGGACCACGCCGACTCGCCGACCCTGACGGTGAGTTCGGCCTGTCCTCCGTCGGCAGCGGGGGCCGCCACGTGGGTGAGCGGATGCGCGGCCAGGGTAAAGGTCTGGCCCGGCCGGGACGCGTCGCCGCTGCCGAGCGCCGGCTCCTCCCTGGTCTCGCCGTGGGTGGCGCGTACGGCGTTGCCCCACACGGTGACCGTGTCGCGGCGGTAGGTGTGGCGCAGCCCGGCGGCCAGTTCGAGGACGGTGTACGGGGTCGCCCCCGGCCGGTTGGGGTCGGTGACCGTGTGGGTGGCCAGGACGTGGGCGACCTCGCCGGCGGGCGCGCCGCCGTCGACGGGGGCGCCGCTGATGAGGACGGTGCGGGACGGGGGCGGGGCGGTGATCACCCGGTCCAGGTCGACGGCGGATCCCGTGAGCCCGTCGGTGAAGGGGCCGTCGGCGAGGGTGAGGGGCTCGGCCTGGGCGTGGACGGTGAGGCCCCTGTGCAGGCTCAGCAACGGGGTGCCGTCAGCCGGGTTGTCGTACCACGTCGTCGGCAGGTCGAGGACGGTGACCTTGCCCGTGATGCCGTAGTGCGCGAGGCCGCGGCTGCGGACGTCGGTGGCCTGGAACGGCGTCCCCCAGCCGTCAGCCGACTCGATGACGATCCAGCTGCCCCGCAGGATCCGCGGATGGTCCCCGTCCAGCCAGAGCCGGCGCCTTTCCTCCTCGGGTTTCGTCCCCACTGTGTAGAGGGCGGGGTCCAACGGCCATTCCTCGAACTCCGGGACCGCCGCGGCGGTGGCTCCCACCTCGCCGGTGGACTTCAGTTTCTGCGGCGCGGCGGTACCGAACGGCGCCGCCCTGACCCGCAGCACGTCGAGCCGTACGAACGCGGCCCTCCCCGTCCTCCCGACGGTCTCCCGGCACGCCTTCTCGAACTTGTCGGAGATCCGCACCAGAGCGACGGCTGTCGTGCCCGCCAGGGCGTCGGCGTGAACGGACTCCACGATCCGCAACGTGGGCAGCTTGCCGTCGTCGAAGTGGAACAGCAGCCGGTCGTTCGGGGCGACCCCCGCGCTCACCCCGTCCACGTACACGACCCGCAGTCCCAGCGCGCACTCGCGTGTCATCGGCATCGGCCGCCGAGTCCGCACCCGAAGCGCGCCCCACGAAGGCCGCGCCACCAGATCCTCCGCCGTCTCGAACACCACGGGCTGTGCCCCCGGATCCGGCACGCTCTGCACCTGCGACCCGGCGGGGACCGTGACCTCCACGTCGGCCGGGTCCGGATCCAGGGTGTAGGCGAGCCACCCGTCCGCCGCCAGGCCCGGCCGCGGCCGGTACCCGACCAGGCGGCCCAGCTCCACCAGCGACCGGCGTTCGGTGGCGGTCCCGAGGTAGCCCTCGTCGGCGATGCGCTCCTGATAGAAGGTCAGGACGTCACCGACGCAGGCCCACGCGTCCAGCAGGGCCAGCGCGGGGTCGGCGGGGTCCCGGGTGCTGAGCTCGGCCAGTTCGGGGTGCGCGGAGCCGGACAGGGCCCTGGTCATCGACGCGAGGAACGTGGCGTGGGTGCCGGCCCGGGCGCGCAACCGCGCGGCGCCGGGCGGGTTGTCCGTCGGCAGCGGGGTCCCGGCCCCGGTCGTGCAGCAGCAACTGCCCTCACCCGTGGCGCACATGGGCGTTCACCGTCCTCCCGCCAGATCGATCCACAACACCCCGGCGCCGGGGCCCGAGGGATCCGCGCCGCCCGCCGGGATCTCCAGCGGCCCGAAGGCCAGCACCCCGTCGTCCGGCACGAGCGGCAGAGGCGCCTCGGCGCGGCCCAGCCGCTCCACCGCGGCCGCCACCACGCCCGGCACCGCCATCGCCTCGGCGACCAGCCGGCCCGGGTACAGGTCGCTGTCGAAGGTCAGCCGGTCGGGGTGGAACAGGCCCCCGACTCCGTTGCCGAGCCGGGCGCGTACCGCCCGCTCCACGGCGGCCCGGCGCGCGTCCGGCGCGAGGCACAGCTGCAGCCGTACCTCCACGGCGACCGTGCGCGGCGCGTCCACCCGCAGGTCGTGCCCGATCCGCCGACCACGTTCGAGACGGTCGCGCACGGCGTCCAGCAGCGCCGCCGGGGGATCGACACGGCCCAGCGCGTCGACCGCCACGTCCGCCTCGTACCAACTCCCGTTCCACGCAAGGTCGGTGGCCGCCCGCTGCACCCCGGCCGGCTCGCCCGCCAGCGCGCTGTAGTCGTCGGCGGTGACCGCCCGCTCCAGCCGGTGCCGGTACTGCGTAGGGCCGAACAGCCGTGCGTCGGCGACAGGTTCGGGCGCCGTACCACCCGTGGCGGGCAGCGGATTGCGTACGGCGGTGACGCGTGCGTCGGTCGGCGCGCTCACCACCACATGCACCACCGTGCCCGAACCGGCGATGCCCGCAGGCCCGTTGCCGACGCGCACGGCGGCCAGGAACTCCTGCCCGCCGGTCACCGCCCGCCCCAACTGCCCGTCGCCGAACCGCAGTCGGGCCGTGCCGTCGTCCTCGGCCTCGACCACGACGTGCGGGTCGTCGCTGTCGCTGTCGAGCAGGTCGGCCCGCACCTCCCAGTGCTCGCCCGCCGACGTCAACGTCAACTGGGGGAGCGCGGCCCGCGGATCCTGGACGAGCGCGGCCGATGCCGGCCCCGCGACGCGTGGGTCGCCCGGGTCGAGCCCGGCGGCCAGGACGGGGCCCCAGCCCGCGGCCACTTCGGCGGCGGTGTCGGTGTCGAGGGGGACGCCGGCGCGGGCGCGTGCGGCGAGCCGGGTCAGGCGTGCGGTGCGTCGGGCCAGCAGGGCGGCCGATCGGGCGCGCAGCAGGGTGAGCGCCGCCCTCCGCTGCGCGGCGTCGCGCGCCGTCTCCAGCCCGGCGTCGGCCACCGCCCGCGCACCCCACAGGGTGCGGGCCAGGGCGAGGTCGGCATCCGTTGGCGGAGCGCTCGCCCGCCGGTACATGTCCGCGACGGCCTCCGCCGCCCGCGCGGGGATCCCCTCCAGCGCCCGCACCTGCGCGGCCGCCGTGCGCGCCGGGTCGGGGTGGGGCGAGCGCCGGGTGAGCGGACCGGTGTCCAGGCGGGGCAGCCATCGCAGGGGCGCCTCGGTCCGCGGCCGAGGTCGGCCCAGGTCATCGCAGGACGCCGGGCCCGTGGCCGTGGTGGGCGCGGTGAGACGGAGGGGAGGCGTGCCGCTGCTGCCCTGGTCGACCAGCACGATGTTGCCGCGGGCCACACTGACGTCCTCGAACAGACAGCACCGCTCGCCGCCCACGGTGGCCAGGCACAGCGGGAAGGCCAACGCGTCCTCCTCGGCCCAGACCACGCGCAGCAGCCGCTGCCCGCGCACCGGGTCCGTGATCTCCTCCACGTCCGTCAGCCGCACCGCCTGCCGGTGGCGCGGGTCGGCGTCGCCGGGAACGCCGGTGACCGGGCCGCGTACCTCCTCCAGGACCAGGACGTCGCCGGGCGCCAGCTCCAGCTCGCGCTCCTTGCCGGTGCCCGGGTCGACCAGGGTCGCGGACGTCGTCCCGGCGGGCAGGCGGCACTCCTCGCCGTCCCACGTCCACAGCCGGATCTCGTTGTGCGCCGGGCGCAGCACCAGATCGGCGGCGACCACGGGCTCATACCGCTCGAAGTATGTGGTGGCGCCGCGCAGTTGGGCCTCGGAGACGAGCGGGCGGACGCCGGGCAGCGCGGTGGCGAACCAGTACGTCCCGGCGCGCAGCACCGCGGGCTCCTCGGCCGCCAGATGCACCCAGGTACGGGCGTTGCAGCCCTCGTGCAGACGGTGGTCGACCAGCCGCAGATGGCGTCGGACCGAGGTGCGCAGGCGCGCGGTGTGCAGGTACGCCTCGGTCGCGACCGCGTCCTGCCGGTAGGAGAGCTGGTCGCCGACGTAGGCGAGGAGCTCGACGAGGGTGATGCCGAGGTCCGGGACCTCCCGGTCGGCCCAGGCGGGCGAGACGAGGGAGAGCCGGTCGAGGATCAGGCGGCGGAAGCTCGCGTAGTCCTTGACCAGGTAGTCCAGGGCGGGCACGGGCGTGGCCGGTACCGGGGAGTCGGCCACAGCAGCACAGTCGGCCTCCTCGGCGCAGTCGGCGGTGAAGGTGAACTCCGCGCCGCTGTGCCGCGGATCGAAGCCGGGGAACGGGGCGCCGGGCCGGTCTGGATCGACCAGGCGGAGCGTGTACGGGGAGCGGTCGCCGAGACGGTCCACGGTGACGAGCAGCGTGGCCCGCCGGGTCGGCGGCGGCGAGCCCTCCACCCGTACGGACACGGCGCGCACCGCGCGTCCCGGCCCCTCGATCCGGACGCACTCGGCACCGGGCACTGGATCGGGCGCCGCGCCGAGGAGCAGCACACGCAGGGTGCGGCCGGGCGCGTCGACATCCACGGCGACGACCGCGCCGAGCCCGCTCTCCCGGGTCCGGTCCGCCCGCTCACCCGGCAGACAAGGGCGCGTATCGGGTACGCCGGTCATGGTCCCGTCCCCCGTTCCACCACGGCCGTGCCCGGCTCGCCCGTCGCGAGCAGCACATAGCCGACGGTGATCCGCAGCTCCGCCTCCTCGGCCTCCACCTCGACCCGCTCGACCTGGATCACATCGGTCAACCAGCGCTGCAGCGAGGCCTGGAGGGAGTACTCCACCGCACCGGCCAGCTCCTGGCCGCCCGGCGCGAACACCAACTGCAGCACCCCGGAACCGAAGTCCGGCCGGTTCACGCGCTCGCCCGGCACGGTGAATAGCAACTGCTCGATCAGGTCACGGACATGGCCCTCGTCGCTCGTGCCGGCCGACCGGCCACGCGCGTCGACGTGGAAGGGGAAGTCCAGATGCGTCCTCGCGTAGTCCGGGTGCGCGCTCACGCGGCCACCACCCGCTGCTGGACGGTCGACACCACGGGTGGCCCCTGCGACACCTGGGCGGCGGACAGCCCCAGCCCCGTGCCCGGTCCGGCGGGCTGTACCACGAGGGGGCGGCCCTGCACGAAGACGCGGGTCGAGGCGGCCAGGGAGAAGTCGACCTTCACACAGGGCGTCGGCGGCGTCGACGAGGACAGGACACAGGAAGGAGCGACCACGTTCACGTCGGCCGTCGTCACCACCGGCGCGCCCCCGGCCAGCACCTGCTGCTGACCGGGTGTCAGGGTGAGTTGGCCCTGGTGGGCGCAGGTCAGCGCGGCGGCGGTGGTGAGGGCGAATCCCGGCATGGCGGACTCCTCACGCCGTCTTCACGACGAGCGCGCCGTTGTTGATGTCGACCAGGCCGTTCAGGCTGATGTTGGCCGCCGTGATGGTCACGCCCGCGCTGTCCACGGTGATCGACGCGGACGGCGACTGCAGCAGTACCCCGCCGCCCTTCATCGGCGTGACGGGCGAGTCGCTGACGGCGATCTTGCTCTTGCCCGAGGTCTCCACGAGGAAGACCGGGGAGCCGGGGACGAGCGTGCCGGCCGTGGCCGGGGTCTCGGCGCGGCCGCCCCAGAAGAAGCCCGTCCAGATCGGGTGGTCGGGGTTACCGCCCTCGAACTCCACCCACACCCCGGCCTGTTGGGGCGGCCTCACGAACATCCCGGACTGCAGCCCGCCGAGTGGCACGCACGGCATCGCCCAGCTGGTCGGGAACAGCCCGAACACGTCCGGCACGCTCACCAGCAGTCGGCCCGTGCCCAGCGGATCGACGTTGTTGACCACCGAGCCCCGGTACTTGCCGTAGAAGCGCCGCGCGCCCGGCGGCTCGGCGTCCTCGCGCTGCGCGGGGCTGAAGAAGCCCGGCGACTCCACGTAGCCGATGTCGTCCATGTTCGTCATGACGTCTGGTCTCCTCGCGCGGTGTCCTCGGTCGTCCGGCTCACAGCGGCCCGAAGGCGTTGCGGGTCAGGGTGAACTGCTGGGTGTAGGCGCCGCGTTTGATGGAGTGCGTGACGCTTCTGACGTAGTACGTCCCGTCGTACGCCGCGCCCGCGCCGTGTACCGGTACCGGACGCCGGGCGCGCAACGGCTGCCCGTAGCGCAGCACGTCGAGGCTGCCCTGCCCGGAGATGACCTCGAAGCTGTCCGCGGCCCGGGCGAGGGCCACTCCCGCGGCCTGCGGCGGGGTCAGTTTGGCAAGGCCGTGGATCGGTTGCACCTTCAGCGGCAGCGGACGGCGACGGCCCATGGGCGGGGAGAGCGGACTGACGTCGGGGACGGGCACCGGGACGGGGAACTTGGTCTCCGGGTTCTGGATCAGCACGACGTACTGGGTGGCGGAGAAGCCGTCGAAGGAGAACGAGAGGCTCTCGACGTTGCTCGCCGCGTCGCAGTTCACCAGCAGCGGCTCCTGCGGCAGGCCCAGCTTGTTGGGCGGTTCCCAGTGGGCGATGTTCACGCCCGGCAGGGGCCCGGGCGCCACGAAGAACTGGTAACCGGCCTGCGCGGCCAGCTGTCTGACGTAGGCGAGGTCGGTGCCCTGGTGACTGGGCACCGCCTGGAGCGGATTGGGCGCCACCATGAACACACTCGGCACGATCGCCGGGACCAGCCCGTACGCCGTGTACTTGGCGACGATCACCGCGACCCGTTCCTCCGGGGGCAGGCCGGGGTACTTGACGCCGCTGAAGTCGACCACGTCCATCATCCGGGAGACGTCCTCGCCGGTGAGGGTCAGCTTCGCCTGGCCCGGTTCGGCGGACGGGGCGACCTCGTGGCGGGTGACGACACCGTCCATCAGCACGGTCGACCTCCCGAGCACGGTCAGGACGATCTGCGCCCGCGCGGGCGGGTCCAGGGCGCCCTGCGGCAGCAACTCGGCGAACAGCAGGGACCGTTTGGCGGTCGCGAACTCCAGCTGGAAGCCGCCGGAGCGGCCGACTCCCTCGGTGACCTGGACCGACAGCAGGGCGTCGGCGACCTCGCGCGGCACGGGCTCGGCGAGCACCGGGCCGAGCCGCAGGGCCAGCAGCATCTCAGAAGCCATGGGTGCTCCCGGCGGCCGCGGCGGACAGGGCGATCAGGAGCCGGCGGCCGGGGCGGTCGGTCAACTCGGGCGGATCCAGTACGGGGTTGGCGTCCGCGATCCGCCAGAACAGCTCCGGGTCCCCGAACGCGGCCGCGGCGATCCGGTCCAGCCGGTCGCCCTCGGACACGGTGTGGAACCCGGCCGGTGTGAGGCCGGCGGGGTCGGGCAGCAGCCTGCGGCGGACGTACGGAATCGGGTCGCCGCCGTCCGGCGGCTCGTACCGGGCGACCTCGACGCCGTGGTAGCGGCTCGCGGGGGTGAACATCAGCCGCCTCCCGGTGGCGTGCCGAGGACCGCCGTGGCCGGGCGGGCCGAGCGGTGCAGGGCCGCGAGCTGCTCGCGGCGCCGCTGATGGGCGAGGAACAGGGCGCCGCCGCGGTGGCCGAAGCCCAGGTCGTCGACGGTGAGGATGCGCAGGCCGAGGGAGACCTTCGCCCGGATCGGGTGCAGCTGGGAGTCGAACGCCTCCTCCGTGACCGTGAACTCCGTGATCCGCACCGGCACCACCCGGTCCCGGCTCCACACGAAGACCGTCAGCGGCGCCTCCACGGGCGCGATCTCGAACGCCCCCGAGCGGGCCGCGGCGTCCTGGTCCAGCAGCGCCCGCGCCGTCGGATTGACCAGCAGGTCCAGCGCGGCCAGCACCGGCAGCAGACCGTGCCGCGCCACGGAGTCCGCGTCCGCACCGGAGGGGTCCTCCAGTTGGTCGGTGGCGTTCAGCTCGACATCCACCTTCACCGTCTCGAGCGCGGGCCCCTTGAGCCGCAGGGCTTCACTGCGCTCCCCGGCCTCCGCGCCGACGCCCTGCGGCTGCAGGGTGCGGGTGAGCGTGTCGGGGTTGTACTGCAGGGCGATCACCCGCAGGACGGCTCCGGTGGCGGGGTCCAGCAGCACGATCGCGCCACGGGGGACGACCGGGGTGCCGGGGAGGAAGGACGAGGTCATCGCGGGTCACCGCCCCGCGCGGTGCCGTGGGCGGAAGCGCCTGTAACCGCGGGCCAGGAGCCCGCCGCGTCCGCCACCGCTCGCCCGACCGCCTCCGACGCCGCCCGGGCGACGGCATCGAGCCCGCCGTGCTCGGTCGTCACCCGCAGTCGTTCGAGGGAGGTGCGGGCGCTGTTGGGTGCCACGCCACCCTGCCGTACCACGAGCCCCTGCCGCAGCGCCGCGCCCAGCACCTCGGCGATCTCGGCCGCCGAACGGCCCTCGGCCACGCCCGCGTCGAGTACCACCCGGTCGATGCGCACCGCGATCCGCCGTACCGTCATGGCGCCTCCCCGGCGAGCACCGGCAGGGGCAGGTCCAGTTTCCGGAACTCCGCGTGAGCCGCCGTCAGGAGCATCGCGGTGTCGACGGGCCGTCCGCAGGCCGCGGCGAGGAAGGCGGCGCCGAGCGCGATCGCCTGGATGGCCGCGCCGGTCGTCGGCAGGTCGGCCAGCCGGCCGAGGTCGAGGTCGTCGGCGAGCGGCACCGAGTCCGGGAAGGCCGCCGCCCACAGCAGCCGCCGTTCCTCCGCGCCGGGCACCGGGAACTCCACGACGAACCGCAGCCTTCGCAGGAACGCGGGATCCAACGCCGCCCGCAGATTGGTGGCCAGCACGGCGACTCCGCGGTAGGCCTCCATGCGCTGCAGGAGATAGCTGACCTCGATGTTCGCGTACCGGTCGTGACTGTCCTGCACATCACTGCGCCGCCCGAACAGTGCGTCGGCCTCGTCGAACAGCAGCAGCGAGCCGCCGGACTCGGCCGCGTCGAACACCTGGCGCAGATTCTTCTCGGTCTCCCCGACGTACTTGTTCACCACGGCGGACAGGTCGACGCGGTAGAGATCCAGCCCGAGTTCATGGGCGAGCACCTCGGAGGCGAACGTCTTGCCGGTGCCGCTCGGACCGGAGAACAGCGCGGTCACGCCCTGTCCCCGGTTCGTCCGCTCACCGAAGCCCCAGTCCCCAAACACGGTGGCGCCGTGCCGCACATGACCGGCCATCCGCCGCAGCACCTCCGTCTGCTGCTCCGGCAGCACCAGGTCCGCCCAGTGAGCGCGGGGCACGATGCGCTGCGCCAGCGACTCCAGGCGAGGCCGGGCGGCGTCCCGGCAGGCCGCCCCACAACCGGTCCCCGCCGTCTTCGGCGGAGAGGCCCTCGGGCCGGTGGGCGGTGGCCACCCGGTGCAGTGCGGGCAGGCCCAGGCGGAACTGCCCCGCCAGCTCGGCCGGCGCCCCGGCGGGCTCCAGGCCGGTGGCGGCCGCCCACAGCGCGCGCTGCTCGTCGGGCGGCGGCACATCGACGTCGACGACCGCCGTGGACCGCCCGTCCACTGGCGACACCTGACGCGCGGCCAGCACGACGGGCCCGCCGCTGCGGGACAGCAGGCGCCGTACGGCCGCGACCAGGGCCGGGTCGTCCGGGTCGGCGTCGGTGCCGTCCAGGAGCAGCGCGACCGGCATCAGCAGACTCTCCCGGTGCCACAGCAGGGCCACCGTGTCAGGGTCTTGTTGGCCTTGCCCGCCCCGCACCAGCAGCCCCGTCCGCAGCCGGTACAGCTCGCGTTCGAGCCGTGCGAACGCCCGTACCGCCACGAGTACGGCACTGTCGGCGTCGGAGCCGACGAGGTGGACGACGGGGAACCGGCCGTCGGGCGTGTCGGCGAGCACGGCCGCCACCACCGCGTCCTCGGCGCGTCGGACCGAGGCGGGCGAGGCGACGCCGGCGGCCGGGTCGGCGACCGGTTCGAGTACCGAGGTGAGCCGTTCGTCGAGGTGGTTGAGGCCGCGCACCAGGTTGGCGATCCGGTCGTCAGGGCGCAGCGGCGCCGTGAGCAGCGGTCCCGCGGGTGCGGGCACGACCTCGGCGAGCCGCCAGCGGCGCAGCGGCCGTAGCGGCGACAGCACGTCCCAGCGGGCGTCGTCGAAGAGCCGTAGGGCCAGTGCGAACGTCGGAGCGGTGGCCTGCGGGTCGCCGTGTGCGGCGGCGATCGCGGCGCCGACACCGGGGTCGACCGCGGGCGCCACGACCAGCAGGAGCACGTCGCGCTCGAAGTCGGTCAGCCCGAACCGCTCCGCGAGCCGCACCAGCGCGGGCGGCGCGAGGTCCGAGGGGGCGGCGGCGTCCTGCCGTGTGGTGGCGAGTGCGTCGAGGTCGCCCGCGTCGGGTACGGCGGTCAGCGGCTCCGGGGCTCGTCCTCGCCGTGACCCGCCTGGGCCGCCGTCCGGTAGGTCCACGGCCGCGGGTGGTAGTTCGGGCGTTCGCCCCCGCCGCCTCCGGCGCGCGCTGCCGGTCTGGGGAGGGGCGTCCTTCGTGTCCGGGGCGTCGGAGGCCCGGTCGCTGTGGGCCACCGCCTCCAGCCGAGCCCGCAGCCAGGTCAACGAGGCCTTCAGATAACGGTTGTTGGCCTCCTCCCAGCGGAGGTCGGCCGGGACGCCGAGGCTCACGGGATCGTCACCTCCACTGTCGGCCCGGTCCGGAACGTGCCGTGTGCCCGGTCGACGATCTCGCTGTCGACGCCGTCCACCCGCAGCCGCACCCGGGTCTTTCCGGACGGCAGGACGGCGGTGACCGAGACCGGTTTGGCGGCCGCGGTGAGCAGTCCCACGGCCAGTTGCCGGGCGCCGACCAGGACCGCGGCCTGCTGCCCGGGGAGCACCGGCTGCGCGGCCGTCACGGTCACCTTCGTCCGCACCGGTGTACCGCCCGCCGCCGCGGCCGCGAGCGCGGTGACCGCCGGTGTGACGCCCAGAGCGAGTTCGTTGGTCCGCACGGAACCGCCCGCCGCGGGTCCGAGGTCCACCGCCCAGAGCCCGGCGGGGAGCCCCGTGGCGGGCAGCGTGAGCGCCACCTCGGAGGCCCCGGTGGCGGGGGTCGCCAGGGGCACGTTCACGCTCTGTGTCACGCGCAGATGCCGCAGCCGCGCGGTCAGGGCGACGGCCGGCAGGTTCTCCACCAGTAGCGCGACCTGCTCGCCCGGCAGGGCGCCGACCTGCCCGGCGGCGGCGTACCGGATCCCCAGCAGCGCGGGCGAGCCGGTACCGGGCCGGGCGAGCGGTCCGCGGCCGTCGGCCCCTCGGCGCAGCACGGGCATCGGCGCGGCACCGGGCAATGCGCTGTCGATGAGGACGGCGGTCACCTGGTACGCGGACGACATCCGGAACGGTGTCCCGAACGCCGTCCACATCTTGGCGATGTCGTCCTGGCTCAGCGTCTCCTGAGTGATCTTCACGCGCTCGGGCTGTAGATGCAGATCGCTGCCGGGCAGGGCCGTCGCCGTCGCCGCCCGGATCTCGTCCCCCGACAGGACCGGGGCGTCGTGCAGCGCCAGCATCGCGGCGCCAAGCAGTTCGTGCGCTTTGCCCTCGTCGTTGCTGTATGCGGCGAGCAGATAGTGCAGCACCAGCGGCAGCACGGGTTTCGGTGACTCGCCGGGCTGCCAGCCGGGCGGATCGGCGTTGCGGAAGGCCGGGTTGAGATCGGCCCGGTACAGGAAGAGGTTCACATGGTCGCCGCTCGCCGCGTCGGGCGCCTTGTTGGGCGGGGCGACGGTGACCTGGGGGCCGCCGAGCCGGGAGAAGAGCCGAGCGCGCAGGGTGGCGGTCACGGCCGCGAGGGCAAGGGAGTTGCTCATCCCAGTTCCCCCTCGGCGCGGCGGCGCAGATAGTTCTCCAGCGCCCTGGCGTGGTCGGCCCGCAGCGCCGCGGGCGGCCGGGCCGGCGTCTGAGGGGGCGCGGGGGAGGGGGGCGTACGTACGTCCAACCGCCCGATGGACACCTCGACCACGACCGCCGGTTCCGCCTCCGGGGCGGTGGACGGCGGAGCGTCGGTCGCGAGAGCGGGCGGCCGGGCGTGCGGGTACAGGAGCGGGCGCTCCAGGACGACGGGCGTGTTCCGGACGTTGTCGCGAGGGGGTGGTGGGACGGGTGGCGGTCCCTCGTCCGCAGGGTTCCGCACGAGGTTTGTCCGCGGATCCGCAGCAGGACGGCCCAGCTCGGGTGTGGTCCGCAAGGAGTCCGCGGGAGGCACGGGGGCCTCGACGCGGACCGGGAGGAGCAGGGGCAGGGGCTGCGGTGTCCCGTCCCCGCGCGCGGGTGCGTCCTCTCGTACGACGGGCAGGGCCGGTACGGCGGACAGGGCGCGGGTGGTCAGGTCGGGGCCCAGGAGGTCGGCATCGGTCGAGGAGGGCTTGGTCGCGACGGTCTCGGTGACGGAGAGCCCGGTGACGGAGGGTCCGTGGTCGGCGGGCTCGATGACGCGGGTGGCGGGCACCGCGGGGTCGTGCCGGTGTGCCGCGGACTCGGTGGGGCCCGGTACCCGTACCGCGGAGGCGTCCCGGTGCGCGGCGGGTTCCGCGGCCGTGGGCGGTCCGGTGACCGGACGGGGCCCCACGTCCTCGAGGCCACCTTCGAGGACCGGTGGGCCGGCCGCCGGGGAGCGCTGCTCGTAGCGGGAGGCGGGGCGCGGACGCAGACCGGCCACGGGGGAGCGGCTGCGGTCGACGAGGCGTGCCAGCGGGCCGGTCATGTGCCCACCAGCCCCAGATAGCACTGGCGGCGCCACGGGCTCAACGCCAGGGTCTGCGCCTGCGTCCACCCGTACGCACGCGCCAGCTCGTGCACCTCCAGCAGGGTCCGCCGGCCCCAGGCGTCCAGCTCCGCCCACAGGTATCCGACGATGTCGAAGGGCTCCTCCCAGGCCAGGCCGCAGCCAGGGCAGCCGACCCCGAGCCGCACGTCGACCAGCGGGTCGGCCGCCACCCAGGCCTCGGCGACCACGTCGGCGGCCGGAGCCGGTTCCCCGACGGGAGCGCAGCGGCGTACGAGCGCCTCCTCGGGAGCCGGGTCGCCGGTGTCGAGGACGGCGGCCAGATCCGTGCTCGTGGGCATACGCACCCGGATCTCACGGTCGCCCTCCCGCACGGTCACCGCGTCGCAGGCCTCCGGGTCCGCCTGCCCCAGCCGGCCCAGCAACTCTTCCTGGTCGAAGGCGACTTCGACCTCCGTCTCGCATTCGGGACAGCGGGACACCGCGTCCACCGCGGTGCCGAACAGCGCCGCGCGCAAGGCGAACAGGCCCCGGTCCCGCCGGCCCACGGGCACGTCCGCGGCGGCGGCCGGTGTGGTGCCCCGGGCGACACCGAGCAGAGCCAGGCCGCGCCGCAGCGGATCGCGGCCCCAGCCCGCCTCCCAGGCGTCCAGCAACTCGGCGGCGCTCACCGTGCTCATCCCCGGCACCCGACCCTCCCCGTAAAGTCTTTGACGAACCGTCAGAAGCTGGGCTCACCGGGCTCGGTGACGCTCGCTTCGCGCAGCCAGCCCTCGTTCTCCAGCTTCAGCTGCTGGATGGCGACCGCGTTGGCGTTGGCGTCGAGGTCTGGCAGCGCCTGGTACTCCGACACCCAGCAACGGAACACCTGGTAGGCCAGCACCTTCTGGCCCGCCTCGTTGTAGACCTCGATCACCAGGTCCTTGCGGAACCCGGCCAGGGAGACCTCGCGGTCCCGCTGGTCCGGCGCCGCCTGGGCGTTGGCGTAGTTCCACACCTTGTTCGCCCACGCCTCGAACTCCGGGTCGTGGGTGACCCCGCGCTCCAGGGTGATCGGCTCGTACTTGGTCCGGCCCGGTGACTTGCGGGCACTGGAGTGGTCGCCGCCGTCGCGGTGCTCGACCACCTCGGTGGTGCGCTTGAGCGCGCTGACCTTGCTGATCCCGGCGACATAGCGGTTGTCCCACTTCACCCGGAACTTGAAGTTCTTGTACGGGTCCAGGCGGGCGGCATTGACCGTGAACTGGGCCATCTCAGCTCCCCTGGGCCGTCGCGTCGTCGCGCTTCTGCTGGATACGGATGTGGACGAACTCGGCGGGCGATAGCGGCTGGAAGCCCACGTCGATGGTGACGATGCCGTCGTTGATGTCGTCCTGCGGGTTGTTGGAGGCGTCGCAGCGCACGAAGTACGCGCCCTTCGCGGTCGGCCCCTGGAAGGCGCCCTGCCGGAAGAGCCGGTTCATGAACGCGCCGATGTTGAGCCGGATCGAGGACCACAGGGGTTCGTCGTTGGGCTCGAACACCACCCACTTGGTGCCGATGAACAGCGACTCCTCGATGTGCAGGGCGACCCGCCTGACCGGGATGTACTTCCAGGGGTCGCTCACGGCGTCGCCGCCGCGGCAGGTGCGCGAGCCCCACAGCACGTTCCCGTAGACCGGGACGGTGCGCAGGCAGTTCACGCCCAGCTTGTTGAGGGTGCCGTTCTGCTGGTCGGACAGCCGGAAGGCCAGCGAGCGCACACCCAGCAGGCCGCCGTCGTCGGTCCCGGCCGGTGCCTTCCACACTCCGCGCCGGGTGTCGGTGCGGGCGATCACCCCGGCGACCGTGCCGGCCGGGCCGACCTCGAGGTTTCCACCGCTGAGCGGGTCCGAGATCACTACTTTCGGGAAGAACACGGCCGCGTTGCGCCCGGCGAGCCCGCCGACCGGCATCCCGGCCCGGGCTCCGGTCACCGCGGTTTCCGGTGAGTCCCAGCCGAACGGTGGATCCAGCAGCAGCATCGCCCGCTGCTCCTCGCACAGCCGAACGGCGGCGTCGACGACGGGCGCCCACTTGGTGTCGCGGTCGTCCGTGCCTGACGGTTTGGCCAACTGGGCCGGGATCACCAGGAGGTTGAAGATCTCGACGTCGGCCAGTGCCGCGAGGCCGGTGTGCGGCAGCTTGGTGGCGTCACCCAGCACATGTGCGGGCGTGAAGGTGGCGTCCTTGCCGCCGGTGAACGACTCGTCCGTGACGGCGTCGGGCCGCTTGTCGAAGGTCTCGGTGTCGCGTTCCACGAGCTGCGAGGTGGCGAGCTGCCGGTCCAGCCAGCGGTTGCGCAGGGCCGGGTCGATCGTCACGTCGTACGACTCCGAGGTGGTCCCGTCGGAGATGAGGAGCGTGTAGCGCTTGTTGTCGTTGGCGTCGAGCGTCACGGTCGCCTTGAGCTTCTTGCCTGCGGCGCCCGGCGCCTTCGCCTTGAGCTTGACACCGTTCTTGAGGTCGACCCCCGCGTATTCGACCCCCTCGCCGACGCGGACCACGATCGCCTTGCTGCCGCCGTTGAGGAAGAACTGGTAGACCGCGTAGCTCAGTTCGCTGCCCTGCCACAGCCCCCCGAACTCCTTCTCGAAGTCGGCCCAGCTCTCCACGGTCGTCGGCGACGTGGGCCCGAACAACGCTGGGCCCACGAACGCCGTCACTGAGGTCTCCGCACCGGCGATGGGCCGCACCGGGCTCTCGATCTCCTCGATGTACACACCGGGATAGGAGAATTGCGTCGTCATGGCGCCCTCGGCCTCCTCAACCCGACGGCATGGGACCGCCGTGCGGTGGCTCGCATCGTGGTGGGCGCCAGTCACTGGCCCGTCACCGCGGTGTCAACGCCGAACTGCCGCACCGCGCCGGGTGCGGCCTTGTCGGTGCTGGGTGCGTCGGCGTAGATGCGGAACCGGTGAAGAGGCCGTCGGCGCGCACAGGTCAGCCAGAGCCGTGGGGGTGCATACGAGAGCGTTTCAAGTCGCGGTCCCAGCCCGGGCGTTGACGCCCGGGTGACGGCCGTATGACACGAAGCCCCGATGCTGAGCCCGGCGGAACCACTTCGCCGACCAGCGCAGGACGGGCTGTGGGGAGGGCGGGTGGGCGCACAGACGTTCTCGGCGGCGGGCCACCGGGCATTGACCGAACCTGTTGCTCAACGGGCCCTGTCGGGCCGCGGCCAGGAGGTTCCAACTGCCGCGCGTACGTTGATCGAACGCGCCACCGATCTGTCCCTGGGCCACGTCCGGCTGCACACCGGCCCGGCGGTGCGTACGGCCGCACGTGCCGCAGGTGTGGCCGGGTTCACCCTCGGCCCTGACATCGCGGTGGCCACCGGCCCGGGAGAGGGCGCCCCCGACCGGCTTCTGCGGCACGAGCTCATGCACGCGGCCCAGCAGACCATGACAAGGCGTGGCGGGGCTGCCGGAACGGCCCCGACAGAGCTGCGAGCCGCCGCGGAGGAGCAGGCCGCGCGCGCCGCGGAGCGCCCCGAGCGGGCCGAGCCGCCGGTGGCGGTCGGCCCGCATGTGGCGGCGGCTGCCGAGGGCTGGCTCAACTCCACTGCGGACGTGCGCAATTACGGCATGACCCAGCTCCTGGACGAGCTGAACGCGGTGAACGAGTGGCTCGACCGGCAGACCACCAGTACCCCGGAAGACGACACCATGCTCGCGGCGAAGGCTGCGATCGAGGCCGAACTCGCCCGCAAGAACCGCGCGATGGCAGCTCCCGACCGCACGCGCCGCGGCCGGCGCCCACGGGGAGCCGCCCCCGCGGCGGAGGAGCTCCCGCAACAGGTCCCCATGCCCCGCGTCCTCGCCGAACGCACCAGCACAGTGCCGGCCGACGCCGTGGAGGCCCGTACCGAGGTCGACCGCATCACCGCCTGGCTGCAGCGCCCCGACCTCTCCCGGCAGGACCGGGCCCTGCTGCGGCAGGAACTCAAGGAACTCGCGCCGCACCTCGCCGCCGACCTGGCCAGGGCGAGCGGCGAGCGCCGCCAGGCCCGCCTGACGGAGGCCTTCACACCGGTGGCCGAGCAGAGCTCGGGTCTCGTCGACAACCTCAGGACCATCGAGGGTATCCGTCCCTCCGTCGAGCAGCCCGGCATGGCGTACGTCATCCACCGTGACGAAATGCTCCTGTTCCCGCAGGAGTTGGCCGACCAGGTGCGCGAGCAGACGGTAGCCGCGCTCGCCGACGCCGCCCGGGGGATCCGCACCATGAACGCGGCCACCGACGAGCGCATGCGGCACCACCTGCACCTGAACTACGAGGAGCAGCCGTACGTCGGCTTCGCCGGCAGCGTGGTAGGCGGCGAGGAGCCCTACGAGGTCCAGGACCGGGTGCGGGACCCGTGGCTGGAGGCCGTGGCGGCCCTGCGCGACTTCGACAAGGCCCGTCGGCAGGGAGCCCTGGTGGCGATGGGCGAGGCAGTGCTCGCCGCGACGGCGCAGGCGGAACAGGCGCGAGCCGTTGTCAACGCCGGTGTGGGCAAGGCCGAGGCGGCGGCCGGTGACATCGCCGACGCGCTGACGACCGTACGCAATCTTTCCTACACCGTCGCCCTGGCGGCCGGAGCGATCATCGCGGCACCCCTCGCCGCCTCGGCGGTGGCGGGCATGGGCGCGACCGGCCTGACGGCGACCGCGCTCACCACGGCGGGCACGGCGGGCATGGTCGGCGCGGGCGGCGCCGGACTCGGCTTTGTGGGCGGTGCGGGCGGGGAAGCGGTCTCCGGCGGATCGGCACGACAGGTGCTGCGGGCCGGACTTGAAGAAGGCCAACGGGTCGGGATCGAGGGCCTCCAGACCGGCGCCGGTGCCGGCGCGGCCACGGGCTTCGCTCGCAACCTCGGGCTTCACGCGGTGCGGATGTCGCGGGCACAGACGATGGTGCGCAGCGCCGTGGCGCAGGGCGGCGGCAACGTCGTCGGCGGCCTGACCGGGGCCGCACTCAATGCGCCGCCCGAGGGGATGACCCGTGCGGAGGCCGCCTTGCGCGGCGTACTGCCGAACCTGGGACTGGGAGCGCTGGGCGGTTTCGCCGGGGGGTACAGCCAAGGGCTGAGTTCCCCCGCGATGCGGCGCCTGGTGGGCGTGGGTCTGCCCGCGGCCGCGGAGGGCGGCGTCGAATACCTGCGCACCGGCGACGCGGAGCACGCCTTCACCACGGCGGCGAGATCCGCGGCGATCGGTTCCCTCTTGCACGAACGCGCCGGCCTCGGAGCCGGCGCGGAGCGGCGTGCCTTCGAGTTCGGTCACGGAGTGCGGACGAGGGCGGGCAACATCGGCCGCGGTATAGCGGCGCGTGTGCGGCCTCTCGCGCTGGGCTTGTCCCTGGGACTGTCGCAGGTACGGGCGCTGAGGATGGCGGGGACGGGAGGCACTGCCCCGGTTGTCGAACTGGGCGTGCCGGGCGCACGGTCGAGCTTGCAGGATGTGCCGACCACCCAGGGGGCCGACGTCGTGCTGGCCGGGGACTTCGCGGGGCCGTCGGCCGAACAGAAGGCACAGCCCGGCGCCCCCTCAGCGACGGTGGCCGAACCCACAGCACAACCCGGCGCACCCTCATCGGCGGCGGCCGAACAACCCTCGGCCCCAGGACAGACGGCGAGCACACTGGGCCTCGACGCGGCACGGTTCGCCGCGCCGGAGATGGCCAAGGACCTCGCGACCCTGAAGAACTCCTATCTGCGCGCCATCGCCGACCTGGACGCCGTCCGGGCGCAGGCCCGGACGCTGGGGCTCAGCGAGCGGGAGACCAACGCGTTCCTGCGGATGTGGGGCGAGTGCCCGACGCCGATGACCGCCGAAGAGGTGGGCCAGGAGATGGGCGCCTGGAGCACCCTGCGAAAGCAGAGCCTGCCGTCCGCAGTGTCCTCCGCAGAGGAAACCCTTCCGGTGACGCTGAAGGCCAGCGTGCTGCCGCACTACTCCTCGAAGTCGGCGTTCATGGAGGCCATGCGCAGACGACTGCTGGCCCAACGGGCCTCGGGAAAGGAGTCACTGCTCGACTTCCTCCTCGACGCGGACGGGCAGTGGCAGAAGGGCTCCTTCATCGCCCGCTCGGGCCGGCCGATGCGTGGCCGCTACGCGCTCTCCGATCCCGACCGGCAGATCGTCCAGGCCGGGCACATGCTGTCGGACTGGTATGTCAAGGCCATGTCGAGGCGGGACCACCTGATGCTCGAGGACGCGGACCTGAACTGGATGAGCGGCTTCACCGAGGCATCCGGGTCGGTGACCAGCAAGTCGGCGGTGCTCATCGAGGGCTATCCGGTGGACATCCCGACGGCCCGGCTGTGGGAGGCCCACGGCAAACTACCGGCGGGCACGGTGTCGGCCGCCCCTGTCGTCGAGCCTCCTGCCTTCTGAAGCGGCCTGGGCTGCAGCTGGGCGGGCTTGGCCGAGTGGGCCCTGCGGTATGAGGGCATCACGCTCGGACTGCTGCAGCAGCTCGTGATCTGCGGTTGCATCGAACTGCCCCTCCTCGAAGGACTCCTGCTCGCCTGCGACTCACCCCTACCGCGCGGCACTGGGCTGTTGGTCAGCGATTGACATGATGGGGGCGGCAAGATCACAGGTGTCTCCATGGAGCGACTATGACGTTCAAGGCCGAAGCCGATTCCGGAGTCGCCGACAGGGTTGAGTGGTCCTACGCACCCAAGGTGGGCGTCGGACCGCTCCGGTTCGGCATGACTGTCGATGAAGTGGTCGAGGCGGCTCAGGTTCTCGGCCGGACAAGGGTGGGCGATTGCCCACGGGACCACGCGATCTTCTCGCCGACGTGGAAGATCGAGGTCCATCGTGGGGCGGCCCCTGTTCCACCCGCCGTTACGGCATACGTGAGCCAGGCTGCGGGATTGTTCTGCATCGCTGCCGACGCCGTCCACGGTCCCCAGGTCGAGCACGACGGAATCTCGCTGGTCGGAAGGGAGCTACGGGAACTGGAAAGCGAGGAAATCGCCCATGCCGAGGCGGTGGACGGACACTTTCGCTACACGCCAGAGGGATACGCAGGACCGGACGATCCCGGGGTCGTCATGCGCGGGCAACGCGTCGGGCAGGTCCTGCGGTCTCGTCCGTTGTTCATGGTGCCGCGCGACGGCGCCCATACCGAATGGGACTCGATGCCGTCAGAGGAACACTGTCACGGTCAGTCAACGACCTGAGGTGGTGTGACTCGTGGCGAGGAGTGAAGGAGATCGCCGCCCCATCATCATCGGCGGGAGCGATGCGAGACGGGAAGCCGGGGCCGCTTCAAGCTCTTGGGTGTCAGAAGCCGTATCTCAACCGATCTAGGAACGTGTGGGTCGAACGGAGTTCCTGGTCGGGTGATCTTCTGGCGGTACGCGCATGAAGGCAGGGCTCCCTGGTAGCTCGGGGGCGCGATCCCATTCCGAGCGGTTCCCGGAGGCCCTGTTGTCGTTGTTGTACGCGCCCGAGCCCGTTGACTTCAACTCGCCCGCTGTGTCGTGCGATTGTCTCGCGCACGTGTACGGCAACGCGGCCGATCATCCCGATCGGGTGCGCCGGTATCCGTCGGACATGTCGGACGCGGAGTGGGCAGCCATCCGGCCGTTGCTGCCGGTGCCGGCCTGACTGCGGGGCCGGGGCGGCCGGCCCGAGGGCTACTGTCACCGGCAGCTGTTGGACGCGATCCGCTATCTGGTCGCGGGCGGGATCTCGTGGCGGGCGATGCCCGCGGACTTCCCCGACTGCGGCCGGGTTTACGCCTTTTTCCGCCGCTGGCGCGAGCACGGGCTGATCGCAGAGTTCCACGACCGGCTGCGCGGGAAGGTCCGTGAGCGTGAGGGCCGCGAGTCCGAACCCACGGCATGAATGGCGTCCCGCCGAGTGGTGCAGCCGGTCGAGGGTCGTGAGCGCGCGGGTGTCTGCCCGGGGCGTGCACCCGCTGTCGCTGTCTGCTCCCTGAACAAGGGCCGGCCATCGCGCAAGTCTCCGTGGTGAACGGGAAGTTCGACCGGAGGAGCACGCAATGGCCTTGTCCCAGTCTGACCTGATGCGGCTGCTGCAGTCACTACGCACCGGTGGAGTTGAGACGATCAGGCTGCTGTGCGAGCGCATCCTGCAGGAGCTCATCGAGGCCGAGGCGACCGAGGTCATCGGAGCCGTCCCGGGCGAGCACTCCGGGAAACGCACGACGTGGCGCAACGGCCACCGAGACCGCTCTGACCGAGTCGGCGGTACGAGCGATCGGATGACGCGGCAGAGAGGCCGGTTCCTCTGGGAAGAGACCGGTTCTCCCTCACACCAGAGGCGGCAGGCCCACCAGCGCCGCTCCGCTCGCGGCCAGCGTCGCCATGACGGCGGCGGGCCCGTCGTCGAGCCAGGGCGAGCACGGCCTGCTTGTGCTGTTTCTTCTCGGCCCGCTTGCGTTCGGAGAAGTGCCGGACACGGGTCAGGGGAGGGCGTTGGTACCGGAACAGGCGTAACCGATCTGCCCTGCCTAGTGCCGCCGTCGGCCGGGGCGCCCTCGAGAACCCGGGAACGCGTCGGCGTTGCTACTCGTCACCCGGCTGACTCAACCACATTGACCTCACCCCGTCGGCGCGCTGATCTCCCTTTTGAGAATCTTGCCACTGGGGCCGGTCGGCAGCGTGTCCACGAGCCACACCTCGCGCGGGTATTTGTACGCCGCCACCCGCTCCTTGACGAACTGCCGGAGCTCGTCGGGCGTGGCCTGCGCCTTCGGGCGCAGCACCACCGCGGCCGCTATCTCCTCGCCAAGATGCGCGTCGGCCAGGCCCACCACCGCGGCCAGCGCGACGGCCGGGTGTTCGTGGAGCACTTCCTCGATCTCGCGCGGGTAGACGTTGTAGCCGCCGCGGATGATCATGTCCTTCTTGCGGTCGACGATGTACAGGTAGCCGTCCTCGTCCCGGTGTGCGAGGTCGCCGCTGCGCAGCCAGCCGTCCGGGATGGTGGCTGCCGTCTCCTCCGGGCGGTTCCAGTACCCCTTCATCACGTTCGGCCCGCGGACGGCCAGTTCGCCGATCTCGCCGGGAGTCACGTCCTGGCCCTTTTCGTCGAGGAGCCGTACCTGTACGTCCTTGATCGGGGTGCCGATGGACCCGGCCTTGCGCGGCCGGTCGGGGTGGTTGAAGGTGACCACCGGACTGGTCTCGGACATGCCGAAGCCCTCCAGCACCACGCAGCCGAAGCGACGCTCGAAGCCGTGCAGGATCTCCACCGGCAGCGAGGCTCCGCCGGAGATACACATCCGCAGCGTGGACACGTCGGCCTCCGACGGGTGCTGGAGCAGCGCCGCGTACATGGTCGGTACGCCCTCGAAGATCGTCGCCCGGTCGCGGGCGATGGCGTCCAGCACGGTCTGCGGGTCGAACCGGGGGATCAGGGTGAGCGAGGCACCGGCGCGGACGGTCACGCTCATCGCGCAGATCTGGCCGAAGATGTGGAACAGCGGCAGACAGCCCACGACCACGTCCTCCGCCGTCATCCGCTGCACATCGACCGCGTTGACCTCGGTGTTGTGTCGCAGCCCGGTGTGGGTGAGCATGGCGCCCTTGGGACGGCCGGTGGTGCCGGAGGTGTACAGCAGCACGGCCACGTCCTCGCTGTCCGGCTCGCTCACCTCCGGCAGCGGCGCGTGGCCGGCCAGCAGGCCCGCGAAGGCGGCAGGCTCGACGGCCATGTGCCGCACTCCGGCGGCGGCTGCGCCCTGCGCGCCCTCGCCCGGCGCCTGGTGCCACTCGAAGAGCATCTGCGCGCCCGAGTCGCGCAGGTGGTATTCGGTCTCCCGGGTCTTCAGCAGCGGATTCATCGGCACGACGACCGCTCCGGCACGCAGCACGCCGTAGTACAGGACGACGAACTCGGGAACGTTGGGCAGCATCAGAGCGACCCGGTCTCCCGGTCGTACGCCCTCGGCCCGCAGCAGCGCGGCGGCGCGGGCGCTGCGTTGGTCGAGCTCCGCGTAGCTGGTGACCTGGCCCCCCAGTCGCAGCGCGGGGCGTTCCGGCTGCCGCCGTGCCGTCTCCACCAGGAACTCCGCCAGATTGGCCATGACCGCCTCCACGAACGTCGCCGTCGAAATCCGCTGTTCACGTTGACGACATCGTGCAGATGTCCGTGGCGAGGGCCTATGGGGTGCATGACAGCGTCTGCCCTCCCTGATTGTTCCCCAGGACAAAACAGGGGCGTTACGCTGCGGGAATGGACCTCTCAGGTGTGGTCTCGGCACTTCAGGCGAGGCTGCCGGAACTGGGCGAGCGGATGGCGCAGCGCATCCGCTCGGACGTCGATGCCTACAAGGACGCGTCGCTGATCCCCTTCGACTCGCTGCGCCGCTCGTGCACCGCCAACGCGGACCTGCTCCTGTACCAGCTCGGCCGCGCGGGCGCGCAGGACCCGAGCCCGGCCCGGGAGACCGGTCGCCTCCGCGCCGAGCAGGGCGTGCCGCTGGCGGACACGCTGCACGCGTACCGGATCGGCTTCGAGTTCCTGTGGACGGACATCCTCGCCGAGGCACGCAACCGCCCCGAGGTCACCGACGCCCAACTGGTGTCCCAGTCCGCGGAGATCTGGGCCCTGTTCGGCCGCTACGCGGAGGCGGTGGCGGCGGCTTACCGGGAGACGACCGCCGAGCTGACCTCGCGACGTCAGGCGCGCCGCTCGGCGCTGGTGGAGGCACTGTTCACCGGAGTCATCGCCGACCGCACGCTGTGGGAGGCCGCCCGCGAGCTGGGTCTGCCCGACCGCGGACCGTACGTGGTCGCCGCTGCGGCGGCCGACGCTCCCGGCGAGGAGCCGTTGGCGGGGACGGAAGCGGCGCTGCGTCAGGCCCAGATCCCCTTCGCCTGGCGGCTGCTGCCCGACCAACAGATCGGTCTGGCCGCCCTGCCCACGGCGACGGCGGAGAGCACGTGTCTGAGCATTCTGCGCCGCGCGGGCGCCCGCGTCGGTGTCAGCCCGTGCTTTCACTCGCTGGGGGACACCCCCCAGGCTCTGCGCTTCGCCCGTCTGGCTCTGGCCGGCCTCCAGGGCACCGGCCCCGGCGTCGCGCGGTTCGACGACAACCCGCTGGCCATGGTCGTCGCCGCCGCCCCGGCCGAGGCGGCGCACCTCGTGGAGGTGGTCCTCCAGCCCCTGCTCGATCTCCCGGCAGCGGAGCGTGCCCGTCTCCTGGAGACCCTGGAGCACTGGTACGCCGCCGCCGGCTCCGCCACGGACGCGGCGCGGAGCCTCTTCGTCCACCCCAACACCGTCCGCTACCGGCTGCGCCGCGTCGAGGAGCTGGCGGGCCGCTCCCTGTCCGATCCCCGAGCGGCGGCGGACATCGGCGCGGCGCTCCTGGCGGTCCGCCGCGCGGGCGCGTCACCCAGTGACGTCATTCAGCATGATCTAGCGCGGAACCCCGAGCGTTCACGCCCGGGAGGAAGCGCTTTTTGACGCTGCTCTGACCCGCGCGGGTCCACGGGTCTGCGCTGTTGACCTAAGCTGGGACGTTTCTGGTTGTTGATGTACTCCTTGATGAGGGAGAGCGGGGCGCCCCCGCACGAGGCGGCGAAATAGGACGGTGACCAGAAGTGCTCACCCCACGGGTACTTGCGGATGTGGTTGGGGAACTCCTGCCGCAGGCGGCGGGCGGAGACACCCTTGAGGGAGCCTACGAGTCGGGAGATGGCGACCTTGGGCGGGTAGTGCACGAGCAGGTGGACGTGATCGCGTTCGCCGTTGAACTCCCGCAGGGACAAGCGAAACCGTGTCGACCAGGGGCTTTTCATCTGCCGAGGGTGCGGGGTCGTTGCCCACACTGACCGGGATGCTTCCCACAACATCGCCACCCGTGGCGAGAGCGTGTGGGACTGCGGGGCGTGAGTCACGCGTCTCTGCCACCCCATAGGGGTGTCTGGACGGAGGAGTCCACCCCAGCAGTTAGCCGGGCACTACCGGTCGACCAAGACAAGCCGTTCACACAACCGGAGGCTCCGCTGTCGTGCCAGTGTGTCATCACGCGTGAAATCACGGTAGCCAGCGGCCTGTTCGCGCCTGGGCATCTGGGTGAGCTCACCCGCATCGTTCCCTTTGAGATGGTCGATGCCGTCCTGGCCGAAAGCGGCGCGACCCAGCGCCGGTTGCGGAAACTCCCGCTCGCGTCGTGGTCTACCTGTTACTGGCGGCCGTCTTGTTCGAGGAGTGCGGCTATCTCGCCGTCTGGCGCAAGCTCACCGCCGCGCTGGACTCGATACTGGTTGTGACGATCAGCGGAACCGCGTTGTGGGACGCACGGACCCGGCTCGGGGTGCGCCCGGTGCGCGCTCTGTTCGATCTTCTGCGCGGCCCTGCCTCGGCGGTCCGCACGGCCGGGGCCCGCTGGGCCGGAATGCTCGTCGTCGCGATCGACGGCACCCACTTCGGTCGCGCGGGCCCAGTCGTGTGCGCAGACAGCGCAGTCGGTGTCTTCCGGGAGCGGGGCCACTCGATGCCGCCGCTCGGCACCGATCTCGTCTCGGCACTGAACCCTGTGTCGGCACGGCGCTGACGTACAGGCCGCATGCAAACGGAGACTCCTCGGATCCGGTCCGAGAAGCGCCCGGAGCAACAGGCAACGGCCCTCGTCTCACGGCAGTTTCGGGCGAACCTGGGCGGTCAGGAAGCGACCGTGGCGTTGAGCCCGTAGTCCAGCTCTGCACCATCGACCAGCACCGCCTCGACCGTGCGTGTGCGGGGGTCGATGTCGGCCACGATCCCGTCCCCCGCGTAGCGGGGGTAACCCGTCGCACCCGTCTCGCCGGTCGCTTCGACGACTGCCGATCGCACCGCCGAGTCTTCCGTGGAGACGCCGTCTCCGTCCTCGACGTGTTCGGGAACCAGCAAGATCGTGAAGCGCTGCGGCTCTGTAGTCATACTCTGGAATCTAAGTGCCTCTCCCACCGACTGTGGGGAAGGCACACGGTAGGTCTCTGGTGCGCACGAACGGGTGGCCACCTCCCGCGTGCAGGCCTTTGGCCGTCGCGCGTCGGCCACGCCCTGAGGTGGTGTATGCAGCGGCGCTTGACCAGGACCAGGGCCAGCTGCTCGCCCAGATCTCCGAGGGTCACGCCGACACCCCCCACAGATCCGCGATCGTGGGCCGCAGGCGTCGGTCTGGCCGCCCCCCACGGCCAGCACCCGCAGGGACAAGGCGCTGCTGACGGTCAAGCAGATCGCCGCCGCGTTCGGCGACGTGCTGAGCGACCACTCCGACGCTGGGGCGTGCGTACCTCTCCAGGGAGCGGACGGAGGCGTGGCGGGAGCGGGCCAGCAGCATTGGGGTGGAGGCAGCCAGGAGACCCCCAAGACGTTCGGGTCCTGGATTCTTGGCAAGCTCGGGCTTCGCGACCGCGTTCAGGTTGGTCGTGTCCCCCCGCCGGGGCGGGTGATCTGATGCGGGTCCGCACGGCGGCCGGCCGTGCGGCATCAAGGTGGTCGCGTGGCGTATGGGTGAAGGGGCCGGACGGCGCCGACTACGACGCTCCGCCCATGGCCAGCGCGGTTCGCGCCAGCCCGCGCAGCCAGGTGTGGGCGTGGTCGGTGTCGTAGCGCTGATGCCACGACAGGTATATCGGCGCCGACGGCAGTTCGAGGGGGAGGGGGAGCACGACCAGGCCGAGGTCGGCGACCGCTGACCGCGTGGTGGCTTCGGGGACGCTGATCAGGAGATCGGAGCCGCGCGCGAACTCCAGCGCGGCCGCTTCCGTGGGCGCGGTCGCCACCACGCGGCGAGTGAGGCCGAGCCGCGCGAGGGAGTCGTCGAGGGCATTGCTGAGGTTTCCACGTCGCGAGACGGTGACGTGGTCGGCGGCGGCGTACCGCTGTGCGGTGACGGTTTTGACGCGGGTGAGGGGGTGCCCCTGCCTCACGATGATGACGAGGCGGGTCTCGCCCACGTTCTCGGCACGGATGTCCGGTGCGCTCGGGCGGTTGGCGTTCGCCTCGAGGTCGACCTCGCCGCGCCGCAACTCGGGGGTGTCGATGCTCGATTCCGCGACGAAGCGCAATCGCACGCCCGGCGCCTGTCCGCGCACGGCCGCGAGCAGTGCGGGGCCGCTCAAGGCGACCAGGGAATCGTGCCAGCGGAGTGTGAAAGTGCGCTCCAACGTTGCCAGATCGAGTTCACGGCTTGGTGCCAGCACCCCCTGGACCTGGTGCAGCAGCTCGTGCACCTGTTCCCGGACGGCGATCGCATACGGCGTCGGGGTCATCGTGCGGCCGGTGCGCACCAGGATCTGATCCCCGGTCGTGCGCCGGATGCGGCCCAGACTCCGGCTCATCGCGGGGGCGGTGACGTGCAGGCGCGCCGCCGCCCCGGCCACACTGCCCTCCTCCAGCAGCGCGTCGAGCGCGGCGAGCAAATTCAAATCCAATTGCATGCGGGTAATCCTAGCCGTGCTTGACATGCATTTGATGTTAATGGCGGGGCTGCATACCGTTGAGACGAAAGCGCAGGACGGACCGCACAGTCCGGCCCGACCGACCTCACCCTCCCCCTCTCACACGGGAGTACCACCATGTCCGAAACGCTTCAGACCACCGCAGTCGCCGCCTCCGACGCCGACCTGCTCGCCCAGACCGCGAACGCCGTGCGTGCGGCCGGTTCGGCGCTGCGCGAGCGCTTCGGCGAGGTGGTCCGTTACCAGAGCCGTGAAGAGCTGATGCGCGCGCTGGCCGCCAACGACGACACGGCCCTCGACATCCTGCGTCCCCGCCTCACGAGCCTGCGCCCGGACGCCGGCTGGGTGGAGGACGAGCTGGACGGCGGGGCGCTGCCGCCCGGCGAATGGTGGGTCGTGGATCCGGCCGAAGGCAACGTCAACCACCTGCACGCCCTGCCGGAATGGGCGGTGACCGCCACCCTCGTGCGTGAGAACCAGCCGGTGCTCACCGCGGTCCACCTGCCGTTGACCGGCGAGACCTACACCGCGCTCACCGGCGCGGGCGCCCACGTCGACGGCCGGCCGCTGCACGTCTCCCCGGCCGCAGACCTCGGCCTGAGCATCGTGGCCACCAGCCAGGCCCGGCCGGACGAGGACGAGAAGGTCGTGCGGCGCGTCGGCTCTTCGATCACCGCGATGCTCTTCGACGCGCTTGTCGTCCGCACCGCCGTGCCCGCGACCTTGCACCTGGTGAACGTGGCCGCCGGCCGGATCGACGCCTTCTGGCAGTTCGCCGGCGCCCGCGCGGACCTGCTGCCCGGAGCGCTCCTCGTCACCGAGGCCGGCGGACAGATCTCCGACGCCCAGGGCCGCCCCTGGACCCCGCAGAGCGAGAGCTTCCTGGCCGCCGCGCCCGGCATCCACGCCGAGGCCGTCGCCACCCTTTCCCACTGACCGCGCACCACCACCTGCACCGACGGAAGGACCACATCATCATGACCACGATCGCAGTTCTCGGAAACGGCCGTGTCGGCGGCAACCTGGCCACAGCCCTCACCCGGGCAGGGCATGAGGTGACCGTCGCGGACCGCACGCCGGGCGCCGCCGCCGACACTGCCCGCACAGCCCAGATCGTCATCAACGCCACCCCGGGCGCCGGCTCGCTGGACCGGCTCGCCGCCCTGCGCGACGAACTGCGCGACAAGATCCTCGTCGACGTCTCCAACGCCACCAACGACGGACCGGACGGCCTGCCCGCCGACCTGATCTACCCCGGCTCAAGCCTCGCCGAGCACCTCCAGGAAGCACTCCCCGAAACCCGCGTCGTCAAGACACTCAACACCATGCTCTTCCCGGTGATGACAGCACCGGCCACGCTCACCCAGACACCCACCGCGTTCCTCTCCGGCGAGGACCCCCAGGCCAAGCAGACCGTCCGCGAACTGCTCACCGACCTCGGCTGGCACAAGGAGTGGATCGCTGATCTCGGCGGCATCCAGACCGCCCGCGCCACGGAGGCCGCAATCCTCTTCGTCCCGCACGTCATCGGGGCCACCGGATTCACACCCTTCGCGATCTCAATCGCCCGCTGATCCGCACACAGTGCACCGCCCCCGGCGGGCCCACGTCCAAACTTGCGGTCCGCATCGGTCTGCGGCGGGTGAGGTACTCGGCTGCGTCGTGGATCTTCACGAAGGGGTCCTGACCGTCCGGCAGGCCCTACAGCGGGTCGGTGGCGAACTGCTGATCGTCGCGCCGAAGACTCAGCGCTCGGCCCGCCGCGTAGCCCTGCCGGCCGAGTGCGTGACCGCGCTCCGTGGCCAGTGCGCGCGGCAGATCGCCGACCGGAAAGCGGCTGGTGCCAACTGGAAGGGGACGGTTCAGGGCCTCGTCTTCACCACCAAGAACGGGACCCCCATCGTGCCGCGCAACCTGAACCGCTCCTTCGAGGTGCTGTGCGTCCGCGCGGGCGTCCGCAAGGTCCGCTTCCACGACCTGCGCCACACCTGTGCCTCACTCCTCCACGAACAGGGTGCCGACGCCCGCATGATCATGGAAGTCCTCGGCCACAGCTCGATCCGCGTGACCACGGACATCTACACCTTCGTCCGGCTCGACTCGCAGCGCTCGGCGTTCGATCGCGTCGGGGATGCCCTGAGGGGTGACGGCAACGATCCGGACGATGACGACGGCGCGGCCGGTGTCCTGGTAGCCGTCTGATCTACACCCCCAGCCTCGCCAGCTGCTGCCCAGTGAACACGGCTCAGGTAAGACCTCCGGCCATGCGCAAGTGATCCGTGATCTCATCCCGGGTCCGCATCAACCGCCGGGCAGGCTGCACCAGAGCCGATCCATCACCCGAGCGCCCGACCTCAATCAGCAGTCGGTAGATGGGGGCGACCTGGTCCTCCAGCCCCTTGACCAGGTCGAAGGCGCTACGCGGCCCCACCAACCGGACGATTGTGCCCTGTCGCCGCAGTTGGCCTATGTGGTCATCTATGACCGCGGCGATCGCTTGCATGTCGACGTTGTGCCCCTCTTCCAGCTGTTCGGCAGCCTGTCGGAGAGTGCGTGCGATGTCTGTCGCCCCTTGCAGAAGATCGGCATACGCCTGCAGCGACCGGGCCTCTTGCTCGGTATGCCGACTCCGGCGCCACTTGCTGCGCTCCAGGTACATGTTGCCTGCAAGGGTCAGCGCCACTCCCGCAAGTGCGGAGGCCACGGGAAGTACTTGCGTTGCCAAGTCAGCCATGGAGCAGGAGTTTGCCACTCCTGGGCCTTGACTGACCCTCCCGGATCAACCAGTCACTCCTGGAGGAGCCCATCGAACAGCGCACGAACCGGTTGCCGTCAAACACTGGCTTAAGACATAAGCCAGAGGCCCCAAGGATCGCTCCTCGGGGCCTCTGGTCTGCTGTGCACTCGGCGGGATTCGAACCTGCAACCTTCTGCTCCGTCGTCAAGGGGCATGAGCTCCTTGGCGAACGGTACGGGTGACGGAAGTCGGGAGATGTGACATGTGGGCTGAGCCAGCGGGTTCACGGGTCTGTCGTACGTGTCACCTCTCGGTCTGCTGCCAGACGGAGGTGAGTGCCGTGACCGGGTCGGGGTCGGCCGGCGCTGCCGGCCACCAGTCGCCGTCGTCATCCTGGAGGTAGGGGTACCAACGGGTGTCGGGGCCCAGGCGCAGCTGGATGCCGTGGTCGGCGAGGGTGAGGCGGTTGCGCCAGGCCCTGAGGGCGACCGGGGGCGTGGTCATTTCGGTGAGCGTCTCGGTCAGGGCGGTGCGGGCGGCTGTCATCGCGGTCGGGTCGGGAGTGCGTGGCTGTTCGGCGACGGTGATGCCGGTTGGGCCGCCATACCGCCAGGCGCGGGTGAGGCGGGCGAACGCGGCCGGTTTGGCACCGGTGTTCTGGATGAGGCGGTGGAACCACTCGGGTCCGCAGTTGCTCGAGGCGATCCGCGCCGCGTCCTCATGCTGGGACAGGTGCAGGCTGGTGGTGTCGCCCGTGAGTAGCCGGGCGGCGCGTGCGGCGGTGTCCGCCATGAGGCGTTCGAGGTCCGCGGCGGACAGTCCGGTGCCGGGCGGCGGGGCGGCGGGCAGTGCGGCGGTGTGGGGTGCCGGTTCGGGAAGTTCGGGGAGGGACGGGGGCTGGTCGGCCAGGGCGCCCCAGGCCGTGTAGGCGCCGGCGGCCGGGAGGCCGGCCGGGGCCGGTGGGGTGGAGGTCGCCTGGGCGGCCGTACGGCGGGCGCGCAGCTGGGTGATGACTTCCTCACGGTCGCGGCCACGCAGGGCGAACAGCACGAACGGGTCGGCGTCGATGGTGGCTGCGATGGCGTAGCAGAGCGCGGCGGCGTGCTTGCAGGGGTATCCCCAGTCGGGGCAGGAGCAGTCCGGGTCGAGCTCGGTGGACTGCGGCAGCAGGGGGACGCCTGCCCGGCGGGCGTCGTCGACGAGTTCGCCGGGCATCTCGCCGCCGAGGAGCGCGGCGAGGTGCCCGGCGCGGGCCGCGATGGTGTCGAGCAGGGTGTCCCACTGGGTGTCGGTGAGGACGGACAGGTGGACCGAGCAGCGGTAGGGGCGCGGGCGGCTGCCCTGGACTGGGGCCTTGACCTGGCCGGGGGCGACGGTGGTCGGGCCGACCATACCCTGGCGGGCGTAGGTGCGTCCGCGGGACAGGCGCCCCGAGTCCAGGGTGGAGTCCTCCAGGGCCGTCACCCACGCCTGTCCCCACCAGGTCGCGGCGAAGGCGCGCCTGCCGCGGGCGGGCGCGCGGCGCGGACCGGGGATCGAGGGACTCATGACTGCCTTCCCAGGGCGACGAGTTCGGCGAGGTCGGCGTCGGACAGTTCGGTCAGGGCGGCCTCGCCGGAGCCGACGACGGCGTCGGCGAGCGCCCGCTTGGCTTCCAGCAGCTTCGCCACCTTGTCCTCCACGGTGCCCTCGGCGATGAGCTTGTGGACCTGTACGGGCTTGTCCTGGCCGATGCGGTAGGCGCGGTCGGTGGCCTGGTCCTCGACGGCCGGGTTCCACCAGCGGTCGTAGTGCACGACGTGGGTGGCGCGGGTGAGGTTGAGTCCGGTGCCCGCGGCCTTCAGGGAGAGCAGGAACACCGGCACCTCGCCGCGCTGGAAGCGGTCCACCATCTCCTCGCGCGCGGTGACGGGCGTGCCGCCGTGCAGGAAGAGGGTGGGGACGCCGCGCTCGGCGAGGTGCTTCTCCAGGAGGGTCGCCATCTGCTTGTACTGGGTGAAGACCAGCACCGACTCGCCTTCGGCGGTGATGGTGTCGACGAGTTCGTCGAGGAGGTCGAGTTTGCCGGAGCGGCCGTTCAGCGGTGTGGACTGGCGCAGGCTGTGCTCTTTCAAATACTGGGCGGGGTGGTTGCAGATCTGCTTCAGCGCCGTGAGGAGCTTCAGGACCAGGCCGCGGCGGGCGATGCCCTCGGCTTCGGCGATCTTCGCCATGGTCTCGCGGACCACCGCCTCGTACAGGCTTGCCTGCTCGGCGGTCAGCGGCACGACGCGGTCGGTCTCGGTCTTGGCGGGGAGTTCGGGCGCGATGCCCGGGTCGGACTTCCTGCGGCGCAGCAGGAACGGGCGGACGAGACGGGACAGCCGTTCGGCGGCCTGCGGGTCCTCGCCCGACTCGATCGCACGGGCGTGGCGGTCGCGGAAGGCGGTGAGCGGGCCGAGGAGTCCGGGGGTGGTCCAGTCGAGGAGCGCCCACAGTTCGGAGAGGTTGTTCTCCACGGGGGTGCCGGTGAGGGCGACGCGGGCGCGGCCGGGCAGGGCGCGCAGCTCGCGGGCGGTGACGGCGTAGGGGTTCTTGACGTGCTGGGCCTCGTCGGCGGCGATCAGCGACCAGGCGTTCTCAGCGAGGGTCTCCCGGTCGCGGCGCAGCACTCCGTAGGTGACCAGGACGATCTCGTTCCCAGCCAGGTCCTTCAGGTGGCGGTCGCCGCCGTGGTAGCGGCGCACCGGCGTGGCCGGCGCGAACCGGGCTGCCTCACGCTGCCAGTTGCCGAGCAGCGAGGCGGGGCAGACGACGAGCGTGGGGCCCGCAGTGGCCGGTTCGGTCTGGCGGTGCAGGTGTAGCGCGAGCAGGGTGATGGTCTTGCCCAGGCCCATGTCGTCGGCGAGACAGCCGCCGAGACCGAGCTCACACATCTCGGCCAGCCAGGCGAGGCCCCGTTTTTGGTAGTCGCGCAGCGTGGCCTTCAGTGCGGTGGGCTGCGGGGCGGGGGTGCGGGATTCGGGGTCGCGGATACGGGCGACGAGGTCGCCGAGTGCTCCCACCGCCGCGCAGCGAAAAGTCTCCCCGTCCCGCTCCATCTCGCCGGTCAGCGCGGCGCCCAGCCCCTCCATGGGAGTGAGCGGTTCCATCCGTCGGCGCCTGGCGCGGGCCACCAGCTTCGGGTCGGCGACGACCCACTGGTCGCGCAGCCGGACGAGGGGGCGGCGCGTCTCGGCGAGGGCGTCCATCTCGGCCTCGGTGAGCGGGTCGCCGCCGAGCGAGAGCCGCCAGCGGAAGTCGACGAGGGTGTTGGCGTCGAGCATGCCGCCCGCGCTGGAGCCGGGCGCGGAGCGTTGCCCGATCTCCGCGGTCGCAGTGAGTGCCTTGACGAGCTCGCGCGGCCAGTGCACGTCGATACCGGCGGCGCGCAGCCTGTCGGTGGCGTCGCCCAGGAGGTCGAACGCCTCGTCGTCGGTCAGCCGCAGCTGGTCCGGAGCGGCGTCCCTCAGCAGCCGGTCGAGCGGTGGCCAGGCGTGGGCGCCGCGGCGCAGTGCGAGCAGCGTTTCGATTTCGGCGCGCGGGCCGAGCAGATGCTCGGTCTCGGCCGGCTCGTTCCACAACTGTGCGGCCTCCACGACGAGCGCCGGATCCGCAACGGTGTGCAACTGGAGGACGGCCCGGAACTGCCGACGGCGTCCCTCGGGCACGTCGACCCGCAGCGAGACCCTGACGTCGGCGGTGAACGCGGCGGCGGTCTCCTCGGCCCACTCGTGCAGGACGGGCACGGTACGCGTCTCGCGCCAGGCGTACGGCAGGGCTCCCATCGCGAGCGGAGCGGCGGGGGTGCGGACCAGTTCGTCGGCGACCGCGTCGCAGAACCGGCGTACCAGCGCGCTCGGTTTGGTGATCCGCAGCGGGGTCGGACCCGGTTCCGGCAGGCAGTGGGCGTGGGGCGGGAACGCGCCGGCGAGGGCGTCCAGCGTCCGACGCTGGGCGGCGGTGAAGGGGCCCGCCTGCCAGGTGTCGTAGCCGGCGGGGGTGAGGGCCGGGTGGAGACGACCATCGGCGAGCAGCCGGAGCGCGAAGCGGGCGGCGGCCTGCCAGGCGGAGGCGGACGGATGCGGCGGCTGTGCCCCGGACAGCGCGGCAACGGCGAGGGCGACGGGCAGCGCGTAGCCCTCCACCTTGCGCCGCCTGACCGAGCGGCCGTGCGGCAGCACGAGCTCCGCCGCCTCGGTCTCGATGTCCGTGGGTGCCATGCCCTCGGCGGCGGCTGCCCCGGCGGGTCGCCACAGCAGCAACCGGCCGAGGCGGGCGGGCTCACCGGGCAGGAACACCGCCGCCCAGCCGTAGTTGAGCAGACTCCGCGCCCAGGCAGCCGATTCCGGTGCGGCCAATGGCGGCACGCTCCTCATGCCCGGACTCGTGCCACTCTTCGCCTCACCGTCGTCCAGGCGGTCTTCACCGCGCCTTCGTCCACCAGCAGGTTCCGACCCTGCTGTCACCGGCGGGATTGGGCCTTGTTCGCCGCGGTACGCATACGCTTGGCTAGCCGCTTGTCTACGCCGCGCAAACCCTCACCCAGTTCGGCGAGCACTTGGGCGGTGGCTGGGTGCTCCACTCGCCACAGCTCGTCCACCCGCTGTTCGAGCGCCTCCGGCGCCGTGTTCCCGTTCTCCAGGAAGCCCCGGACCAGCTCCTCGGTCTCCCCTGCACCGGCGAGGATGGACAACCCGTCGATGAGCAGCCACAGTCCGGCCTCCTCCGCCCGTGCCGGGTCCACGGGCGCTTCTCCCTCAAGGTGCGCGCCCAGGGTCGCGGTGGCCACCTGTCGGCACCCCTCGACGTCGGAGTCCGCTGCCTTGCGCAGCACGCGCAGTGCCCGGGGGTCGTCGAGATCGGCCAGCACCAGTTGGGCCACGGCGCGCTTCGCCGCTGCCTCGTGGTCGGCTCCCGCGCATGCGTCGAGCAGCCCTACCGCGGCATCTGCCGCCGTGCGGTGTTCCAGCCACCCTTCGACCTCCCGGCGCAGCTCCTCGGGGGAGTAGCCCAGGAGCCCTTGGAGCAGAGCGCCGGCGTCCGCTTCGGCGTACTCACCGAGCAGGGGGGCGGGCACACCGCACTCCATCAGGTAGGCGCGGAGCCCGTAGCGACCGAGGGGGGTGAGCCGCATGCGGTCCCCGCGCCTGTCGTCCCGCGACCAGTCCGACGCCGACGGCAAGGTTCCTGAACCGCCCGGCTTCTGTCCGACCACGGCGTTCAGGAGTGTGCGCAGAGTCTCCTCGGCCGAATCGTCGCCGTCACCGGACTCGTACTCCACCGCACCCAGCAGGGCGAGCCCTTCCCCCAGTGCCCGGAAGGACGCCGCGAACAGCGCCCGGAAGAGATCGAACTCCGGCCCGTTCTCGCCCCTCTCACGGGCCTTCGCACGCAGGTCGTCGCCATCCACCCAGGCGTCGTCCGGGGCGTCGTACAGGAGGCCGACCAGTCCGTCGGCGATCTCGGCCGTCAGCTCGCCCAGCTCACCGTGCCACCCGTCCAGCACCCCCGTCTCACCGATCTCCTCCAGCAGATCGCCCATCGTGGCGGCCCAGAACTCCAGAAGGTCCTCACCGGTGAAGTCGGTCGCCGCGCCGCCCGACGCGCGGCCTCCTCTGATCGTGATCATCTCGCCATCCACGGCGAGCCACCACGGATCATCGAGAACGGCCACGTCCTTGGCGCTGCGCAGGGATTTCAACGCACGAGACCGCGCGACGGCATCGGCGTACGGCGAGTCGTGGCCTGCCAGCTTCCACAACTGGAGCTCCTCGACGGCCTCACGAGCGAGCGCGGGACGCAGCACCCGGCCGGCGGTGACCTGCCGTCCCTCGTGGCACCAGGCGGCGAGCCGCAGCGCCGCGTCGAAGAGCGGAACACCCCGCACGGCAGCGACAAGGTCCTCCTGCGGAGCCAGGGTCACCGGGCGCAGCACAGGCACATCCTCGGCCGGCCCGTCGACTCCGGCATCGACCGGATCGCCCACCCCGCACTGCCCGCAGGTACACAACGCCACGTCCTCGGCGGTCAGCCGACGGACACCGCCGCGCCCGGACCGATCACCGGCCGGCGGCTTCGCTTTACCGGACACCGTGTCCGGCGTCACCTCGGCCAGCCGAGCGGTGATCGCGTCCCGGTCGAAGGCCGCCGGGTCGTAACCCGCCGCCCGCAGCTCGGCGACAAGTTCACCGTACGGGCCATCGAAGGCCCCGTCCGGGGTGTCGAGGAACCCCAGCACCTCGGCCAGACCCGACACGCCGCCGATGTCCTCGGCCGGTGCGTCGGCGCGACGCCCGCCGACGCAGCGCACCGTCCGCTCCGCGCCGACCGGGCGCGGCAGTGTCTTCTCCAGCGTGATCCCATGCTCCCAGTCGTCGCCGAAGTCGTAGACGTAGCGCAGCCGTGCTCCCTCCTCGGCCAGCACGTCGCCGAGCGCGGTGGTGTCCTCGTCGCCGACCCCGCGGCCGAAGCCGAGATCGATGTCGGTGAGCCGGGCCGCATCGCCGTACCCCCGGCCGAACTCGTCGGTGAAGAGATGCAGATGGCCACCGTGCCATCCGAAGGCGACCTGGATGGCGTCGTGCAGCGTCCCGAGCGAGGTGTCGGACGGCAGCAAGAGGCGCCGCCACAGGGGCGGTCTCGTGCCGTGCAGCACGATCTTCAGCTGGAGATCGGACGGGGCCGTCTTCCCGTCTAGCCGCATCTGTTTGCTCCCACCGCACCGGGGCTGCTCGAACGGCCCCATCATGGCGTTGTCTGTGTGCCCGGTTCAAACCCGGTTGCGGCGGCCACCGTCCTTGTGCCCACACACGGTGTCGACGCCGCCCGCAGTGGATGGACCTTGACCCCGGATTCTGGACACGGGTTATGCGGCTGGTGCCAGCGTAGTTGGTGGTGTTCGCGACACGGTTTCGTAGGCGACCGGGCTGCGTTGTCCGAGGCGGGAGTGACGGCGTCGGGTGTTGTAGCGGTGCAGCCAGCGGAACGCGTCGAGTGAGCTGAACCGGATTTTGTAGCGGCCCTGAAGCCAGGCATGATCGCCTCGGCAGATGGGAGAACACAGGTCCGATGCCTGCTCCCCGGAAGTACTCCAAGACCACGGAGTTAAGGCCGATCCGCGGTTGTCAAATGGGGCGGGACCGAGGGGTGGTGGAGGTCGGGTGTGATCCACTCGGGTTCGAGGGTGTAGATGCCTCGCCCGGTGCGGCGAAGGATTCCTTCGCGGACCCAGCGCCCCAGTTCCGCGCGTAGTCCTCGAGCGTCGTCCAGTCCGATACCGCGGGCGATTTCGCATGCGCGCCAGGTGCGGAGAGGGTTGGTGCGCAGGAGTTGCAGCGTGTGGTCGCGACGCCCGTCAGAGCCGGTGCCGGCGGACGAGTGCACGGTGACGGCGATGCTGGTGATCCTGGAGGCCCCGAGGGCTTGGGCCTGGTCGGGCGGGGCGGCGTAGCGGGAGATCGGGCACTTGACGCGGCGCGGGTTGACGCGGGCCTGGCGGGGTGGGAGTAGATCGTGCAGCAGGGCCGATGTGATGCGCCCTGGTCCGGCGTCTGGCAGCACATTGGCCGCGGTGATGAGCTGTTCCTTGGCGGTCTCCAGGGCGACGGTGAAGGAAGCCCTGTCCGGATCCGTGCCGGGAAGCGTCTCGACGGCCTCGACCATCGCCCGGCGCAGTGCCTGGTAGACGGTCAGATGAGCCCATAGCTCCTGCTGGATCCCGGCCACGTCCTGGGAGCGCAGCACCAGGCCGCACTGCAAAGTGTGGCGGAGCGAGTAGAACGCCGATTCGATCTCCCATCGCTCGTGGTAGAGCTCCACCAGCTCGACGGCGGGGTAGCGGCGGTGATCGGTCAGCGTGGTGGCCAGCCGGTAGTGGCCTTCCAGCCGCAGCCCTTTGGCGGTCGTCACCGCGATGTGCGCGTCGATGACCCTCAGCCGGGTCCCGTTGATCCTGGTCAGGAACGACCCGTCCGGCAGTAGCGCCCAGCGGGCGGGGGTCCGGGTTCCCTTGAGCCGCACCAGCAGCTGTGCGCCGGTGGCCGCAGCCTTCGCGAGGAAGTCGTCGGAGTCGAAGCCCCGGTCGTTGAGCAGCAGCATGCCGCCGTCCAGCAGCGGTAGCAGTTGCTCGGCGTAGCCGGTCTCCTTCTCTGGCGTCGGTCCGAAGACCGCGCCGAGCAGGGCCCGAGTCCCGGTCTCGCACAGCACCATGATCTTCAGCATTGGGTATCCGTCGGTGCCGTAGCGGTGCTTGTGCTTGCCCAGCCACGCACAGACTCGCGGCCGGTCAGGGGCCTTGGTGGAGCTGCACCCGTCGAAGGCGACCGTGCGCCAGCACCGGTATCGCACCCCGGGTGTGATCGGCTGTGCCACAGGGCCGGCCAGCGTTTCGAACAGCAACCGAAGCGGCGCGACGCCCAGCCTCCGGCGAACCTCCCGCAACGCCTTCTCCGAAGGGCGCCGGTGAAGAATCCCGCGCAGCCCGGCGGTGAGCTTGTCCCACACGCGCACGTACCCCAGCTGCGGGAAGAGGGCCAGTGCCAGCACGAAGTACACGCCCACCCTCGACGGCAGCAGCCGCAGCCTGTGCTGGGCGCCGCCGGCGCGTTCCAGCACGTCATCGACGAGTTCGAAGGGTAACTGCTGGGTCAGCTCGCCAAGATGCCCCGGAGCGAAGATGCCGTCGGCGACGGTGATGGACGACGTGAGCGTGACGGTGGAACACTGAACGGGCAACGGGGCTCCTTCGAGTGGGAAGACCTTGGTCGGCTTCCTCGCTCTACCAGGAGCCCCGTTGCCATGACCTGCGCTTCCCCGAAAATCCCGGATCCCGTTGACAACCCCGGATCGGCCTTAACTCCGTGGTCTTGGACGTACCCTGATGAGCTGCGTGAGCTAGCCGTCCGCGAAGTCCAGACCTCCGGCCGTCCGGTCGCTCATGTCGCGAAGGACCTGGGCATCCACAAGGAGGCCCTGCGCGGATGGGTCTGCCAGGCCGAGGCAGACAAGGGTGACCGGCCTGATCTGCTGACCACCGCCGAACGGGCCGAGCTGGGCCAACTCCGCAAGGACCAGTGAGCAACCCAGGTCCGGGCACGTCGTGATCGGCGTCGACACACACAAACACGTGCACGTCGCAGCGGTGATGGACACAATCGGCGGAATCCTGGCCACCCTCACGATTCCCACCGACACCGGCGGCTTCCAGCAACTGGCGGACTGGGCAGGCTCGTTCGGTGACGTTGTGGCCTTCGGGATCGAGGGCACCGGCTCCTACGGCGCCACGTTGACCTCATTCCTGCGCAGGGCCGGTCACAAGGTGGGCGAGGCCGGACGCCCGGACCGGCGGCTGCGGCGCATGAACGGAAAGTCCGACACCCTGGACGCCGAGAACGCCGCCCGCGCCGTGCTGGCCGGGTTCGCGACCGCCACGCCGAAGACCGCCGACGGCGAGGCCGAGATGATCCGCCAACTCAAGATCGCCCATGACCAGGCCGTTGAACAGCGTGCGACGGCGATGGTCACCATCAAGGCGATACTCGTCCACGCCTCGGACGCCCTGCGTCGGGAGACTGTCGGCAAGACACAGATCAGCCTGGCCAGGCAGCTGGCAGCTCTGCGTCCTCGCCGTCTGGAAGGACCCGAGGACGCCCTTCGGCACACCCTGCGGACGCTCGCCAGGCGGTGGCAGTACCTGGATGCCGAGGCCAAGGAACTGACGAAGATGATCGGCGACCTGGTCCAGCGGGTCGCCCCGCAACTGCTCGAGCCCTTCGGTATCGGCGTGGACACAGCCGCGGAGATCCTCGTCGTGACCGGCGACAACCCCGAGCGGATCAAGTCCGAGGCCGCCCTCGCCAAGCTCGCGGGCATCGCTCCCGTGCCCACCGGCTCCGGCATGACCGCCGGCAGGCATCGCATCAACCACGGTGGCCACCGCCAGCTCAACGCCGCGATCTACCGAACCGTCATCGTCCGCATGCGGTTCCACCACCCCACGATCGGCTACGTCGCCCGCCCCACCGCCGAGGGCAAGACGAAACGCGAGATCATCCGGTGCCTCAAGCGCTACGTCATCCGCGAGGTCTACCACCTGCTTCGGCCAGCCCCACGGAGGGCCTCCGCGGCAAGTTGACAACTATAGGAGCGTCAACGCGATGGCCGAGGCCCTCAATGGTTCCTTCAAGGCCGAGCTGATCGAGCACCAAGGGCCCTGGCGAGACGCTGACCAGGTCGAACGTTCCGTCGTTCAATGGGTCGGCTGGTACAACACCGAGCGCCTGCACTCAGCACTCGACTGCCTCCCCCCCCGAGGAATTCGAGACCCGGCACTACCGATCTCAGGCAGCAATGAACGCCGCCTGAAACCACGCAAACCGGCCGCTACGAAACTCGGTGCAGCTCACAACGGGTTGTACGTAACGGCTCTGGGGCTACTGTTGGCGCAGTACACGTTCTGCGGCTACGACGCCTCCTCGCACCTGTCGGAGGAGACCACCCAGGCCCAGATATCGGCCCCCCGCGGCATCGTCCGCTCCATCTGGGTCTCCTGGATCGCCGGCTTCATCCTGCTGGCCGGTCTCACCTCCGCCATCCAGGACTATGCCGGAACCCAGAGCAGCTCGACCGGTGTGCCGCCCGCTCAGATCTTCCTCGACGTCCTGGGGGCCGACGGAGCGAAAGCCCTGATGCTCATCGTGATCGTGGCCCAACTCTTCAGCGGCAGCGCCGAGACCGCCGCCGCGTCCCGCATGGTGTTCGCCTTCTCCCGCGACGGAGCGATCCCGTTCGCTGCCACCTGGCGCCGCGTCAGCCCTCGCACCAAGACGCCCGCCGCCGCCGTATGGCTGTCCGTCGGCTCGGCGCTCGTACTGGCCGCGCCGTCGCTGTACTCGCCGACCGCGTACGCCGCGGTGACGGCCATCAACGTCATCGGTATCACGCCTGGTCCGCCCTGGAGGACAAGGCCTCGGGGAAGCTGTGGGACGGCGCCCTCGATGCCCAGCACGCCTTCGGCGACCTCGACGGGCACCGGCCCGCACTCCTGGCCGTCCACGACGCCGTCGTCGACGGCACCGCCTTTCGGGCGGAGCCATCTATGCGGGCATCAGCCAGAAGCCGGAGCAAACCCCCGGATCAGGTCGAACCCGTACACCACTTCCCTGGACGCAGCCCACGGATACTTCGCAGAGGGCACGCGCCTGACAGCCGTTGCCACCCTGGGCGGCGCTGCATATCGGCGTTACGCTCAACAAACGCGGCGGTCGTCCCCGCCGCGGGCGGCAGGCGGGGGAGTTATGTGGATCTTCTTGGTACTGGGTTTGCTGCCCATCGTTCTGCTCCTGTGGACCTTCGCGGGACAAGTGAACCAGCAGATGGACAGCCAGTTCGCCGGTGAGGTGATCGCCCTTTCGGTCCATCGCGTCACGCTGACCACCGGCATGCGCACCGACTACGTGCTGACGACGGTCGGCAGTTCACCTTGCAGGTGAAAGACGACGTTTACGCCTTGTTCGCCGTCGGCGACCGTATCGTCAAGCAGGCCGGGACACGCTGGCCCAGGAAGGCGGCATAACGTCGGGAGCCACCCGGTATCCAGCACGTTCAGGGCCTGTGGTGCAGATGTGTACCGGTCATGATGTGTCACCGCCGAGTAAGGGAACCTGCATTGCCGAAGGCGAACCGAACTCCCCTTTCTGCAGGATGTATCCGCTCACCCCGACGCGGTCGAAGGAGCCCCCTCCTGCTCGCAATTCCCCTATTGACTTCAGGCATGCGGTGGCCTGCTCGGGAAGGGTCCGCGCCAGGGGCAGGAGAAGAGGGGGACAGAAGGTCATGAGGAGTCGGTCTGCGTCATCCACGGAACGAGGGTGCACCGCGACGGTCGTGGTGACGGCGTTGCTGATCGTCGGTGTATCAGCGTGCGGTGGCGAAGCGACCGTCGACTGCACGGGCGGTTCGTACACGGTCGAGTGCCATCCGGTCGCCCAACCGGCCGACAGCACCCCCGGCACCACGGTCCCCGCGCCCGCGTTGACGCCGTCGGGGACATGCCCATCGGACTGGGGCGAGTTCTACAAGGCGGTGCACAACAGGAGCCTGGACTGGGCCTGCCCACTACCCAGCTTCCTCGGCCCACCCCCGGACACCGCCGCGCCCCTACCGTCCCCGTGAGGCACTTCCCTGCGACTCATGGGGCCGACTCCTTCCCGCAGGCGTACGGGTGTGAGACTGGTAAGCCCGCATGTTGAGGTGTCGCGTATGCGCGGCTGATGCCCACGAGCCATACCGCTGGGTAAGCAGTCGGGACAAGCTGCAGCAGACGCGAGACGGACCGGCGGCTGCCTGGGGCACTGGGTGTCTGCCTGGGGTGAAGGGAGTTACCGGTACCACGGCGCATGGGGTGCATGGGTTCGGCCTGAGCGTCAATGCTCAGTTCCAGGCCAGGGCGAGGCGTCCGTTGAATCGCTGCGGTACAGGGGCGAAACGGCAGGCCATGGGGAGCGTGTCGGAGTTCGGGACGCTGAGGCGGTAGCGCGTGCAGATCAGATAGCACAGGCCCATCAGCTGAGTGGTGCCGATATCGTTACCGATGCACTTCTTCGGCGCCCACCCGAACGGTACGTAACACGATCTGTCGGTCGGTCCGTGCGGTACCCCGGGCAGGAAGCGGTCGGGGTCGAAGGTATCGGGCTGCTGCCAGTAGCGGTGATCGCGGTGGATCATGTGCGGGCTGACCAGGTAGTTCTGCGCTTTCTCCAGCCGGGTGGTGCCGAGGTCGAACGAGGCCCGTGCGCGCCGCACCAGAATGAGCGGTGGGCTCCACATTCGCAGCACTTCCTTGACGAACCGGTGGGGTGACGGGCGCCGCCTTGGCCGGCGCGGCGCAGAACTCGACCGGGTCGACGCCGCCCAGCTCGCGGGTGAGCCGCTGTTCCCGATCGCAGGCGGCCAGGCCGCACACACAGTTGGCGCGGCCCGGCCAGGGCCCTCGTTCCGCTCCCTCGGTGACGCCGGACCGTTGAGGCACCCGGTGAGCAGCCCCGAGCAGTTCCGTGAACAGCAGCAACACGGCTGACAGCAGGAGTGGCGGGCGGGTTGCGAACCTCATGTGGTTCCCCTCCTCACGGCGGGGGGCAGGGCGGCCCAGGGGTTCGCGCCCTCACCCGGTACCGCGCAGTGGACGCCGGCTCGGCGGATCCGTGCGGTGCGGGCGGCGAGGTCGCACAGGCCGTCGGGGACGCCGTGGATCAGATGGCAGAAGCGGGCCGACGGGTGCGCCGCGGTCCAGAAGGGCGCGGCTGAGGTGAGGTAGGTCTGCCAGTTCCCTTCGAAGGTGACCAACAGATCGGCGATGGAGGCGTAGCCGGAATCAGGGTGCATTCCCGGGTTGAGCGCGACGGTGCCGACGCCGTGGTCGCGGGCCTCGTCGCCCAGCACGCGGTAGTACGGCAGCAGGCCAGCTTCGGCACTGGCCTGATCGAGAAAGACGCCGTCGGTTCCGTACCAGCTGACGTGGTGGCGCAGCTCGGTGAGCACCGTCTGGTGGGGACGGGTGCCGTAGGCGGTGTCGAGGTATCCGAGCACGCGTATGCCTGCCGCACGCAGGGCCCCGGCGGCGGCGGCGAAGGCCGGGTCGCGGGTCGCGCCGGGGCCGTCGGCAACGTTGAGGACGACACCGTACAGCCGCGACGGGACTCGCGTCAGGGCCTGCCACGCCGCAGGGTCCACAGCGGGGTGGACGTACAGCGGAACAAGCAGTCGGCCGTGTGTCATGCCGGGGTCGGGGGCGTGCCGGTGCGCGAGGTCCACAGGTCGGCGAGCGAGGTGTCGAGGGTACGTTCGGGGTGCCAGCCCAGAGCTGTGGCGGCAGCTGTGATGTCCGCCTGCTGCCAGGAGATGGCTGACGAGCGCTGGGAACCGGTGCCGTTCTCGTCGATTCGGCCATGGAATCCGCTGATCCGGGCCAGGCCTTCCGCGACCTTGCGGACCTGGGTGGCGCTGCCGCCGGCGATGTTGAGGATGCGGGGGAGCGGGCCGGGCGCCGTGGTGGCGAGGGCTGCGGCATGGGCCACGTCCCGTGCGTCGACGAAGTCGCGGTACGCGGACAGGTCACCGACCCGCACTGTGCCGTCCGGTCCGGCGCGCAGCAGCTCGTCGGCGAGCCGGCCGGGCAGGCTTGTGCCGGGCGAGTCTGGCCCGAGGGGGTTGAACACCCGTAGGACGACGGCGTCCAGTGCGGCCTCGGCGACGGTCAGGGAACCCGCCAGTTTGGTGGCCCCGTACGCGCCCTGCGGACAGGTGGCGGAGTCCTCGCCGAGCGGCTGCCCGGGGGTCGTCCCGTACTCGCCGGCGGATCCGAGATGGACCAGGCGTACCGGGAGGTCGGCCGCGGTCAGGGCCTCGCACAGCACGGCGGGTCCCCGGGCGTTGGTCTCCGCCAGCAGAAGCGGGCCGCCTCCGACGGCGCCGGCGCAGTTGACGACGGCGTCCGGGGCCAGCGCGTGCAGGTCGGCGGCGAGAGCGGAGACGGTGGCGGTGGTGAGGTCGACCCGTAGGTCGGCGCCCGGGGAGCGGCCGGCGCGGAGCACCCGGACGCCGGACAGGGCGAGCAGGTGCTCCGTGATGTGCCGGCCCAGGAACCCGGTGGAGCCCGCGACGAGAATGCGCATCAGGTCACGCTCCCTTCAGCAGCAGGTCGCGGTGGGTGGTGAACTCGGAGTTCGCCCGGTCGTAGTCGTCCGGGCGGCCGATGTCCAGCCAGTAGCCGTCGAACTCGTGGGCGGCCGGAGGCGTGCCGTCGCGGAGCAGGTCGAGGACGAGTTCGTCGAAGCCGAGCGGCAGGCCGGGGGTGTAGCCGTCCAGGGTGGACCGGGAGAGCCCGTAGACGCCCATGGAGACCCGGTAGTCCAGGGTCGGCTTCTCGGTGAAGCCGACGACCTGCTTGCCGTCGGTGGTGAGGACGCCGAAGTCGATCCTGACCTTGCGGCAGTACGTGGCGATGGTCAGTGGCGCGCTGTCGGCCTGGTGACTGCGCAGGACGGCGCGGAAGTCCAGGTCGGTGAGGATGTCGCCGTTCATGACCAGGAAGTGCTCCGGCAGCCGGTCGAGCATGGTCAGCAGCGGGCCCATGGTGCCCAGCGGGCTGTCCTCGGTCGAATAGTCGACGCGCAGACCCCATTGGGAGCCGTTGCCGACGTAGGCGCGGATGATGTGCCCGAGGTGGCCGATGGCGATGGTGCAGCTGGTGAATCCCGAGTTGACGAGCTGCCGCATCACGATTTCCAGGATGGCGTGCTGATCGCCGATGGGGACGAGCGGCTTGGGCAGGGCGGTGGTGTACGGGCGCAGCCGGACACCCTTGCCTCCGGCCAGAATGACTGCGTGCATGGCGGACTCCGTTGTCGGTCGGTGGTCGATGGCCTGAGACGGGTCGTCAGACGTTGTAGATGGCAGTCTTGTAGCGGGCCAGGTTCGCCGGGTCGGAGAAGAACCGGACGGTCTGCTCCAACCCTTCCTGGAGGCTGTGGGCCGGTTCCCAGCCAGTCGCGGCGCGCAGCCGGGAGGCGTCGCAGACCAGCCTCATCACCTCGGACGCGGCGGGCCGGATGCGCTGCGCGTCCTCGCGGACCTCAAGCTCGGCCCCCATGAGCTTGCCGACCAGCGTCACCAGGTCGCCGACCGAAATCTCACCGCCCGTACCGGCGTTGAACGTCCTGCCGACGACTGCCTCGGCGGGAGCGGTGCCCACCGCGAGGAACGCCTGGGCGGTGTCCTTGACGAACATGAAGTCCCGGGTGGGCCGCAGGTCGCCCAGGGCGATGGTCCGCTCTCCGGCCGCCACCTGCCCGATGACGGTCGGGATCACTGCCCGCATGGACTGGCGCGGCCCGAAGGTGTTGAACGGCCGCAGGGTGGCCACCGGGATGCCGAAGCTGGCGTAGTAGCCGTCGGCCAGCCGGTCGCCGCCTGCCTTGGAGGCGGAGTACGGGGACTGGGTGTTGATCGGGTGGTCCTCGGTGATGGGGACGGTCTGCGCGGTGCCGTACGTCTCGCTGGTGGAGGTGTGCACCATCCTGGGGATGCCGAGCCGGCGTACGGCTTCCAGCACGTTGAGCGTCCCGGTGACATTGGTGGCCACGTAGCTGTGCGGTGCCTGGTAGGAGTACGGGATTGCGATCAGCGCGGCCAGGTGGTACACGGCCTCGGTGCCGGTGAGCAGGTGCTGCACCGACCCGGCGTCGCGTACGTCGCCGAGTACGACCTCCACACTGTCCATCACGTCCTGCGGCAGGGTCTCCAACCAGCCGTACGACGAGAAGGAGTTGTACTGCGCCATGGCGCGTACCCGGTGTCCTGATGCGATGAGCGCCTCCACCAGGTGCGAGCCGATGAATCCCTCGGCACCGGTGACGGCGACGGTTACGGGAGCGGACGAGGTCACGGAGCTGTCTCCTCTGATCTGAATCTGAATCGGTCAGGCCCGCGTGGGGTCACGGGGTTATTGGGCGGTTACTGCTGTGCTGGGTTGCAGGGGCAGGGCGTCATGAGGTCACGGGGCTACGGGTTACCGGTATCTGGTCAGCGGTGGGCCGTGGTCCGGCCCATCCGGGTGCACGCGACCGCCAGCAGCACTGCCGTCGCGCAGCCGCAGGCCGCCAACTCGGCGGTCGCCGGGCTGAGCAGACCCGGCCCCCGGTTGGCCCCGCCTGACAGGGCCACCTCCGCAACGGCGGCGGCGAGGCAGGCCACGGCGGACGGCCAGGCGATCCCGGCCGCCTGGAGCAGCAGGGCGACCCAGAGCGCCGCGCCGAGGGCGAGCAGCGGCAGCGGCGGCACCCCGGTGACCAGCGCCGGGGCGGCGAGCACCGCGAGGTACCCGGTGAGGCACAGGGCGAGCACGCCGACCGCCCGGAGCCGGAAGCCCCACGGGGTCCGGCTGTGCCGCAGGGCGGTGAGGGTCAGGCTCCGGTAGCGGTAGAGCAACCACTCGGCCACGCCCATGCTCAGCGTCAGTACGACGGCGGCCGGCCTGCCCGCCGCCGGGGCCATCAGCGTCAGCGCCCCGCCGGCCAGGCCGAACAGCCCGTACGGGACGGAGGCGGTGAGCCGGGGCGTGCCCGGTGCCGCGGAGCTTGTGGTGCGCAGCGACCGTACGATCTCCCGTACCGCCGACAGCGCCGCCGCTGCGACGGTGGCCAGCAGCAGCACGGCGACCGGCACCGGGCCGGGGTGCCACAGCGGTATGCAGGCCGCCCCGGCCGCCGTCGGTACGAGCGCGATCAGCAGGTGCTGCTCGCGTCCCAGAACGAGCAGCACCGTGGCCGCCGCCAGATAGAGCGCCTCTCCCGCCGCGAAGGCCGGGGCGGCACCCGCCCCCGAGACGGCCAGTGCGGCCGCCGCCGCTGCCGTCACCCCGGCCGGGGCCCCGAGCAGCAGGCACCGCGCGGCTGCCCGCCGGCCGCCCGCGGCGAGTCGTACGTAGGCGCGGTGGGCCAGTGCCTGGTTCCAGGCCCAGGCCACGAGTGCCGAGGCAGCGAGCCCGGTGACCCGGCCGGGCAGCAGTCCTGCGCCCAGAAGGTAGGCCAGCCCCGGCAGGCCGAACAGCATCCCGCGCAGCAGGCACTGCCACGGGCTGGTCCGCCACGGGTCGGGTCCCGGTCCGGGGTCCGGGAATCGGCGCGGCACCCGGGTGTACAGCTCCTCCGCGATGGCGAACAGGTCCCGTCGCGAGTAGCGGGTGGTGATCTGTTGGTGCGTCAGCCCGTCGGACTCCAGCACCGCGGCGATCTCGTCCGGGTGAACGGCGGCCCCGCACACGTCCGCCAGCCGTTCGGCGAGCTCGTCGAGCGGGTCGTCGGCCCAGGTCGGCCGCTGCGGCGGGGTCGGCAGGCGCAGTAATACGGTTCGGTCATCGCCCGGCCGGTTCACCACTCACCTCCGGCCCGTCGGGCGCGCGGCGCCGGGTCCTCGGCCAGGTGCGTCCGGTCCTCGCCCGCTCCCAGCGCGCCGTAGATCTCCCGGAAGGAGTCGATGGTGTGCCGGAGTGTGAACTGCTCGATCACCCTCAGTCGCGCGGCCTCGCCCGTCCGGGCCCGGCGGGCGGGCGCGCGCAGCAGTTCCAGGGCTGCCCGTGCCATCGCCTCCGGTTCGCGCGGCGGTACGACGAGTCCGGCGTCACCCACGGCCTCGCGGACCCCGCCGACGTCGGTGGAGACGGTGGCCCGGCCGCACGACATGGCCTCGATGAGGGTGAAGGGAAAGCCCTCGCTGATGCTGGAGAGCATGACCACGGTGCCCGCCGCGTAGGCGTCGCGGATGTCCTCCACCCGGCCCTCGAAGGCCACCGCTTCGGCGATGCCCAGGTCCCGGCTGAGAGCCTGGCAGCGTTCCCGGTAGGCCTGGCCGCCGCTGGGTGTGCCGCCGAACAGCCGCAACCGCACCTGGGGCATCTCCCGGCGTACCAGGGCGAAGGCCCGGATCAGCGTTTCCAGGTCCTTGATGGGATCGACCCGCCCCGCCCAGGCCAGCGTGGGGATCTCCGGTTCCGGACCGGCGGGAGGAAAGGCCCCGGGGTCCACACCGTTGTAGACGGTACGGATCTTGTCGGGTGCGGTGCCGCCGCGTTCCTCCCAGCGTCGGTTGTAGTGGCTTCCCGGCGTTATGAGCGCGGCGCGGGCGTAGGTCTCCTGTGCCAGCAGCCGGAAGAAGCCGAGCAGCAGCGCCTTCACCGGCCAGTGGTAACCGCCGGCGCCGTAACCGAGGTAGCGCTCACGCAGGTAGACGCCGTGTTCGGTGAGCAGCAGGGGCGTGCCGTGCAGGTGCTGGGCCAGCAGTCCGGGCAGGGCCGCCAGTCCGCCGCTGACGGCGTGGGCGATCCCGTGCCGGGGTGGGGCGGCCGCCAGTGGGCGCAGGGCGTGTTCCAGCAGGTCGGTCGCGGTCAGTACGTCGTGCATGGTCGGCCGGGCGGCGTGGGTGGGTACGTGCGGACGGTTCCAGACGGCGGCCAGTGTGCGTATCGCTGCCTCGGTGCGCAGCGCCGCCGTCAGTTCCCCGGACCGGGCTCGTGCCGCGAGGCCGTACAGCCCTTCGGCGAAGCGCTCAAGGGTGCTGGGGCCGGCACAGGAGCCAGAACCGGGGCCGGGATCGAGGAGGGCCAGCAGGAACATTTCGTAGGTGTCGAGGAAGCCCCGCAGCCGCCGGCCGCGCGGTGCGCGGCCGGTCGGCGTCGGTCCCCAGGTGGGTATGGAGACCACCTTGCTGACGTGCGCGGGCGTTTCCCAGGTGAGGGGCTCGCGGCCGTCACTGGTGACCGCGAGTATCTGGAAGTTCACGTCGGGCATGCCTTGGACAAGCTGATCGCACCAGACACTCACTCCGCCGTGGCTGTGCGGGTAGGTGCCCTCGGTGAGCATGGTGACGCGGGTCGTGCCGGTGTTGATGGCCGCGATGGCCCTGGCTGTGCCGGATGGCGGTGTGTCCCCGAATGCTGGCCTGGTGCGGTCGGTTACTGCCAAATCCCCGTATCCCCCTATCCCCGTATCCCGTCGTGCACGTTGGGACGGTTGCGCCCGTCGCGTGCCGGTCGTGCCGTCGTGCCCGTTGATCACGGTCAGCGCTTGCGGCGGGCGGTGTCGCCGGGGCCTGCCGGGACAGGGCTGGCCACACCGCTGGGCACACGCAGCGCGGGTGCCGGTGCGGCTACCTTCGCGGTGCCGGTGCCGGTGCCGGTGCCGGTGGGGGCCGCGGGCGTGGCCTGCGTGGTCAGTTGCAGGGTGATCGAGGTCTGCAGCGTGCCGGGGGTGGTCCAGCCGGACAGCTGCCCGGCGTAGGCGGCGCCGAAGGCGGTGCTGCCGATCAGCTGCTTCTGGGTGGTGCCGGCGGGCATGGTCGCGCTGGTCTGGGTGCCGTTCGGCGAGCTGATGGTGACCGTGTTGCCGATCCGGTAGGCGGTGACCTGGTTGTTCTTCACTGCGGCGGCCCAGGCGGCGCGGTACTTCAGCTCGGTCCCGATGTCCTTCATCCGCAGATTGACCAGCGGGGTGTTGGCGGCGTAGAGGCTGGTGTAGTCGCCCAGGATCTTGTCCAGCACCGGGTAGGCGATGCGGTCCTCGGCGAGGTTCGACTGGTGCATGTACACCGGCCGGGGGTCGTTGGAAAGCGCGTGCCCGAGGGCGATGCGGCTCTCCAACGGGACGATGTACGACGTGTAGCCGGTCTGGGGGTCCAGCGGGGCGCTCAGGCAGGTGGTGGTCGAGGAGCCCTCGCAGATGCCGCTGCCGCCGTTGGCCCTGCTGGTGTAGACGAAGTTGTACTCGTCCACTTCCTCGGTCGCGTGGCCCGCGTTGTAGTAGACGTTCATCGGGAAGCGCGGCGCGGTGAGGGCGGAGCCGATCTGGCGCTGCTGCGGGTCTCGGGAATTGTCGCTGGCCAGCCACTTCACCCCGGTGGCGTTCAGGGACGGGGCCAGGTTGGGGTTGTCGTCGGGCTGCTGCGGCAACACCTTCATCCCGGAGTGCTCACCGGTGACCAGTTCCGTGTTGTCGAGGGCGAGGCCCTTGCCGCCCGCCCAGGTACGGTTCTGGGTGATCTGCGAGGTGATGTCGGCCTGGCTGACCCACTGGATCTTTCCGCTCGCGTCGGTGGAGCACTTCCACGGCACCACGCTGACGTCCTGGACGCAGCCCAGGAACGGGTGCTGGTAGGTGTGGTTGACCCAGCGGAAGGCGCTCTTGTCGGCGATGAGCTGGTCCGCCGTCGGGTCGGCGCCACCGTGTTCCGCCTTGTAGTCCTCGCTGCCGCCGCCGTTGAACACCATGTCCAGAGTGAGCCCGTGACCGGCGGACCACTGCTTGGCGTACTGGGCGTCCGCCGCCGTCATCCGGATCGGGTCGGGGGTGGCGCCCCCGCCCGGGGTGCAGTCCACGTCTCCGGGGGTGCAGTTGAGCGAGGTGTTCCACCGGTCGTCGCCGAGGAGGACATCGTCGACGTGGACCGCGAAGTAGTTGCGGTCAGCGCCCAGGTGGATGCCCTGGGTCAGCCACTCGACGATGCCCCGGCTGAGCAGCCGGTACTGCTCCTGGTACTGGTTGTAGACGAAGTTGACGACCAGTTCCCGGCGCCCCTCGTGGGCGTACTCGCCGACGAGCGAGCCGCGCGCGGAACTGCCCGGGATCGGGGCGTCCACATAGCTGGTGAACGTGGCCCCGGCCTGCTGTTGGGCGAGCGGCACGGCCAGATAGCCGTAGCTCTCGGACACGTCGGGCGCGTTGTCCTCGAAGGGGACGCTCCCGGCGAGGTAGCCGAAGGATCCGGAATTCCCGGCGGACGTCACCTGGGCGGTGGTGCCGTCGAGCGAGCCGATGTACCCAGGCGATTGCGCGTAGTTCAGCCCGACCTCGGGCCTGGCGTAGGTGTAGGCGTCGGCCTGCCGGATGCCGAAGGTCTGCTCGAAGGTCGCCAGGGTCGCCATCTCGGCGGAGCCGGCACCGAACGGGTTGTCGTTCGGGAGCACGACGGCCTGGTACTTGGCCCTAGGACGGCCGCTGACGGTATCGCTGAGGAAGGCGGCGTTGATCTGCGGCCGCCCGCTGTCGGCCAGCTTGACCCTGGTGTACGGGGTGCCTGCCGAGTCGAGTTCGGCGGTGATGGCCCCGGTGGCCGGGCCCCCGTCATCCACGACGAGCACCTTCAGGTCGATCCTCGGCTCCAACGTGGCTGCTCTCGCCACGATGGGCGACGTGACGAGTGCGAGCACGGCAGCGCTGCCGCACACACCGGCTTTCAACAGCATGCAACGCATGATGAACTCCCCCCGGCGCCGCGGGTTAGTGCGGCGCGGTATAACAGTGGATCAGATAGTGATAGAAATTGCGCAGGCTTGATTACTTGCGGGCATGACCGTGCCAGAAGTGAATACAACCGCGCATACGTGAATCCCCCGATCCCCGCGCCCCCATCGCCCAGAGGTATATCACCTTCTGGCGTACCCTTGAGGCTTACCGTCTGTTGCATCAGAGGTGCACGGGAGCCCGTCCGGCGGAATCACAGGGCGTGCGATTACGCACCACCGCCTGAGTAAATGATCAATAATATGCGCAGCTCAGAGTGCATGTAATCAGGTAAGCGAAGCGTTGGGGAGAGCGTCGGAAACTCGCCCGGGACTTCGTCGACCCACCACTGAACGGATCACCTGGTGGTGTGATTCTGACTAGATGACCGTACGGATTATTTCCGCATCCGCTAAACGACCCTGCGCCCTGGATCCGGGTCAGATCCCTCAGGTGGTGTAACCCGGTCCGCTCGTCTGGCTGCCGCCCGTCAGCCTCGGCCCAGCAGGCGGCGTTGTGCGGTGTGGAGATTGGGCGGGCCGACGGCGGATACGCCGTAGGACTCAAGGCGGGATTCGAGGTCGCCGGTGACTCTCGTGCGGCGCTCGGGCCGTCGAGGAAGTGTGGGCGCTGTGGCCGTCCGCGTCCGTCGCCGCCTCGCCACGGCCCTCGGCCTCTCGGAGAAGCTGCTCGGTGCCGATCTCCTTGGGCAGGCGGCGGCGAACTCGTCAACAACTACACGGTGTTCAGGATGCTCGCGACCGCGGCCGGGGCCCCGCAGCGGGCACTGTCGTCCGCGGCCCGGACGAGGCCGCCGCCGCGACCCGGCAGCTGCTGAACAACGCCGGGGCGGTGGTGGTCAAACCAGGAGTTGAGGGTTTGGGTGCACGGGCTGGACTGTGCAGGTGGGGGCGGAGGTTCCTGAACCCCCGGCGAACGCGGGCCGGGGTGAGCCGGAGCTGGGTATGCGCCGCGATCACGAGCCACGTCCACCGGTCTGCGGCCTCGGGAGTACGGAGTCTTGGACGGGTCCAGCCGAGCGTCTGCTTTACAAAACGGAAAGTATGTTCAAGATCGAAGCGCCTCAAGAACGCTTGCCACCGCAGGTCGACGTCTGTGCTGGTCATGCCGGTCTTGGAGGACCACAGCCAGACGGGCAGTGGGTCGCCGCCGCCGGGCAGATGGTCGACCTGGAGGCGGATCAGGGTGCCCTCGATGATGGGGAGTTCGCTGTCATGGTCGATCCACGCGCTGCGGGTGGTGAGCCGGGGCTGGATACGGTCCCAGGCCATCGCCTTCGCGGCGCCGTAGCGGTCGGTGACCTGCACCGTCTCCGCGTCAGGATCGCCCCACGTATCGGGCCTGGCGAAGCGGAACTCCTTGCCGTGCTTCGGCGGTCGCCCGCCCTGGGGATAGGACACGGCGTACTCCTTGGGCGAAGGTGCCGGCCGTCGCATGACACGGTCCGCACGCATCCGTCCCAGCACCTCGACGGGCAGGCTGTCGAGGAGGTAGGCCATGCGCGGGGCGTCGTAGCCGGCGTCGAAGACGACCAGGATGTCATCGTCACCGTCCTCCCACTGTCCTTGGCCGATCAGGTCAGTGACAACACGGCGGACCTGGGCGGCGGTGACCTCGGCGACATCGTCGTCGGGGCCGAGCCGGACCGCGTCCAGCAGTTGGCACCACGACGTCCGAGCGGTCTCCAGCGCGGCGACGAACGAGTACGGCCAGCCGGGGATGAACTGGTCCGAGGAGCGTCCCGAGCGTCCGGAGACATGACAGAACAGCCGGTCCGGGCTGCACGGCGCGTCGGGACGCAGCCACGCGGAGACATCGACGGCCAGGACCAGGCGCCCGTCGGCGGCCTTGGGCTGCGGCAGCATGGCCAGCGCCTTGCGCAGCCTGACCGCGTCGATGCGGCCCTGGTTGAGCGCGTCGTACAACGCGCCGTGCCCACGCCGGTGTTCGGCCAGCAGCGTCAGATCGACCGGCGAGGTCACCGGGCCGTCCTCGCAGAGCATCGCGTCGCACAGCTCGAACAGCGTGTCACCGCGCCGGGTCAGACATGTGTAGAGGTCCTCCCGAAAGTGGGACGTGAAGTCGAACGCCTCGTGCCGGGCATCGTGATGCAGCAGACTCACCTCTGCGGCCTTCGTATGAGTGCGGTTCTGTGACGGAACGCATGCTCATGCGGGGGCCGCCCGCCTGTCCGGCGAATGCCCAGGTGAGTGACCCTGTGCGACGCACCGTTCGAAGCCAGAGGTTAAGTAACAAGCTGAGTCGGGTCGGTCATGCCATCAGGCTCCGACCGGCTCTGGCTGACTGTCATCGGCGACACGCCCAACCCGGTGCGCGTAGGCGTCGGCCACCAGGAGGAGCCACTCCGTGTCCGCACGGAGGTCCTTGCGGGAAGCTGCCTCCGCCGACGGCAGGGCAAGCTTTTTGGCGTACCGGCCAGCCTTTGAAGCGGTCATCGCTGCCTTCACGACAGCCGCCTCGACCGTTGCAGCTCCCGCCTCTGTTACAGCGTCGAACGCATTCTGGGCCAGCTCCTGCACCATGCGGGACCGGTACGGCCGAAGGGCGAGGATGCCGTCGTTGATCTCGATCACCCTACGTTGGAGCAGGAAGTCGGAGTCGTTCGAAGCGGCCTCGTAAAGTCCGGGTCGATATTCGGCATTGCGGCGGACAGGTCTTGCCAGAGAGGACCGAGGGCTTCGAAGGATTGTGCCTCCCAGCGGCGACGTCGGGCCTGGCTGACCGGGTAGACGACAGCCGTCAGTGTGCGACCGACGCAGATCAGCAGGGCGGCGAGCGCCGGAGACGTCACGCTGAAGACGCACGGCGTAGACACGAGCGACGAACACCCCGAATGGTCGGACACCAGGTGGAAGCCCAGGCCCAGGGAGATGAGGACCGTCAGCTTGTACACCGCGTAGACGAGTGTGAAGGCGCACCCTGCTGCCGCCATGCGCAGACCTATCCGGACGCTGCTGCGGCGGGTCGACCTCGACTGGCTTACGGCCTGCACCAGGAAGTCGACGATGGCGAAACCGAGGTAGGAGATGAAAAGGAGCAGGTAGAGCGCATACACCTGCGGAGAGCGATGCGTCATCTGCTCGTACGTGAACAGCACGGTCATGCCGAGGGCGGACGTGGCGAAGAGGACGAGACGCGGGCGGACTCGCCGTTGCGCTTCCGCGGGTTCCAGGTTGAGCTGGAACGAGACGGCCAGGACCGCCGTGGCGGCGGCCAGGGAAGCGCAGTTGCTCATCAGCCGGGCGACGTGCGGCACGACGCCCTCAACGGCGTTCTCGAACAGCGGGGCGTAGGTGGCGAAGATTAGGGCGAACGAGCCAAGGAGCGCGCCCATGGCCCACGTGCCGTTCGGACGGGGCGTCCCTCGACCGAGGACCCAGTAGCCGGCAGTCGCTGTGAGTAGACAGGCCACGATGACTGCGAAGGTCGACACGGCCAGGGCGCAGGGCGCTGCCCCGGCCCGTTGGAAGCGGAAGGCCGCCCAGATCGGCTCGGGAAGCCGAGGAACCTGAGGGGTGTGCTGCCGGTCTCCAGGAAACCGATGTAGGAGGTGGCTGCGAGGAGCAGCAGCCCCTCCACCCAACGGGTAGGCGGAGCGTCCTTCGGCCGGTGTGCTGAGCGCAAAACGAGCAGGACCGGCGTCACCACCAGTACGCCCATCGCATCGCCGGTACACCAGACCGACCATGTCGGCCAGAACTGGTCGGCACTCAGCACGCCGGCGTGGGCCAGGGTCCCGCTGCCTGTCGTCGCGCTGACCAGCATCCCGGTGAACGCACCGAGAAAGATCAACGCGAGCGCATCCCGCGAGCGGTCCAATTCGAGACGGAATCCCGTGCGGCGGAGCAGTATGTACGAGCAGACGGGCGCGAGGGTGTTTCCCGACACGATCACGAGCACGGCCCAGACCGACGGCCCGAGGGAGACGTTGACCAGGAGCGCGCCGAGCGCGATCCCGGGCCAGACCCGCGGGCCGCCCAGGAGCGGGCTCGCCAGGGCGATACCGGTCGGCGGCCACAGCGGGGTGACCTGGCCGCGCACCAGTTGCTGAAGGAGCCCCACCTTGGCCGAGCCGTAGTGCAGCGCGGCGACCACTCATACGTCCAGGGCAGCCACGCCACCGCGCCGGAGCTGTTCACGCCGCGTGACAGTCATCGGGCGAGTTCCGCATCGACATCGCCCCGAGGTCCATCATCCGCCGGACTGGGTGGCTTTCGAGGCCGTTCTCGTGGTCGGGCTCAGGTAGGTGTCGTCCTCTAGTTGTGCGAATGTGCGCTGACGCTCAGGACAGTGCTGACGCACAGAACAGTCAGGTGTTCCAAAGCGTCCTGTCGAGACCATTCCACGGCTTCTTCATGGGCCGCGACGTTGCGAATGGCGAGGAATGTCGGCGACGCGTGAATCGTGGCTGAGCCACTTTTCAGTCGTCGCCGACACCGCTCCACCATGCGGCTGCTCGTCAGCGGTCTTCTTCTGCGCATGTCCTGGCATCGGAGTGACGTCACCACCTGGCGGGCGTATTGTCCGAATGTGAGTGATGGTCGGTGCTGTTGGTGTTGCATCCTGTTGCCACGGTCGTCCGGCCGTGGACGCCGGTACTGCTGCCCGGCGTACCGGCAGGCGGCCTGGCGTGCCAGGCGGCGGTGGCTGGCGGCGACGGAGGAGCGGCGGGCGATGGTGCTTGTCGGAACGGAGCTAGTCAGCCGCATACAGGCCGGGGCACAGCAGGGGAGCAGCGATCTGCCCGGGGCGCGGGTTCCCGGAGGCTGTCAATGCGCTGTTGTGGCGCAGGTGCCCGAACTGGCCGGTCGGCTAGTTCGTTCGGCGGTGCCGGCCGACCGGCGGGCCGGGGCCGGCTGGGCGCAGATCGGCGCCGGCTTGGGCATCAGCGCAGAGGGTGCTCGAAGTCGCTTCGGGCGGGTGCGGGGATCACCATCCGGAGCTTGCAGAGGCAAGTGAAAGCGTGCCCGACGCCGCGTCCACCGATTTCCCTGCGGGCTTCGGCCCGGAGGCACTGGAGTCCGTCCTGCTCCAGTTCGCGCGGGAGAGCGGCGCCAGCTTGAGCGCCATCTACTTGCTGTCGCCGGACGAGCCCGCGCTGCAGCTGGCGGTGCTGAGCGGAATCTCGTGGCGGATCGCCGTCCCGTGGGCGCGGGTGACGCTGGAGGCTGCGACCCCGGTGGCCGACGCCGTACGGGAGCGCCACCTGGTGTGGATCGGCAGCGAGGAGGAGCGGGCGCGCCGCTACCCGAAACTGGCGCTCGTCCTGCCCCACCCCTTCGCCCTGGCCGCCGCCCCGATCACGACCGGCCCGACCGTATGGGGCGGCCTGGTGCTGCACTGGCCCGCCTCGCACCCACCGACGTTGAGCTCGCACGAGCGTGATGCGATCGCCGGCGTCTGCGAGCGACTGGGCGTGATCATGCGGCAAGCCGCCAACAGCGGTCACCCCGTGGTGCCCGGGCTCGAGCCGCGAATACTGCCTCCGTCGCAGACCCGTACCGCCGGGCACCACGAGGCACAGGCCGCGGTCGGCTTCGCCGAGCGTCTTCCCGACGGCTGCTGCGCCCTGGATGTCGACGGCCGGATCACCTTCATCACCACGGCCGCGGCAGACCTCCTCGGCGTCGGTGTTTTCGACCTTCTGGGAGCGCGGCCCTGGGAGGCACTGCCGTGGCTGGACAATCACGTCGCCGAAGACCGCTACCGATCCGCAGCGCTCAGCCGCCTACCCACGTCCTTCACTACGCTGCGCCCACCGGATCACTGGCTGTCCTTCCACCTCTACCCGGATGCCACCGGCATCAGCGTGCGCATCGTCCCCAACCCGTCGGCTCATACCCCGGACCCTCCGCGGTTGGTCCACCCCGCGCCGCCCGTTGAACCGGGCCGGGCCAACGCCCTCTACAGCCTCACGCATCTTGCTGTCGCCCTCACCGAAGCCGTCCGCGTATGCGACGTGGTGAACAGGGTTGCCGACCAGGTCCTGGCCGCCTTCGGCGCGCGGGCCCTCGCCCTGATGACCGCACAGGAGGGCCGACTGCACATCATCGGCTACCGCGGCTATACCGCCGACCTCATGGACCGCTTCGACGCCACCCCCCTGACCGCCGACACCCCCGCCGCGCATGTCTTGACTACTGGCATCCCCTGCTTCTTCGCCAGCTTCGCGGAGCTGAAACGGGCCCACCCTGCCGCCGTCCTCCAGGACGGCATGGCTTCTTGGGCTTTCCTGCCGTTGATCACCTCCGGCCGCGCTGTCGGCTCCCTGGTCCTCGCCTACGACCAGCCCCATCTCTTCACCCCGCAAGAACGCGCCGTCCTCACCGCCCTCGCCGGACTGATCGCACAGGCCCTGGACCGCGCTCATCTCTACGACGCCAAACATCAGCTCGCCCGCAACCTCCAGGCCGGCCTGCTGCCCCACACCCTGCCGCGCATCCCCGGGCTCGAGGTTGCCGCCCGTTACCTCCCCGCCAGCCGCGGCATGGGCATCGGCGGCGACTTCTACGACCTCATCCGCCTCGACGAGACGACTGCCGCTGCAGCTATCGGCGACGTCCAAGGTCACAACGTGCAGGCCGCCACCCTCATGGGACAGGTCCGCACCGCCGTCCACGCCACCGCAGGCGCAGCCCCTGGCGAAGTCCTCGCCCGCACCAACCGCCTACTCACCGACCTCGACTCCGGCCTGTTCACCAGCTGCACCTACATCGTCCTCGACATGACCCACCACCACGCCTGTCTGGCCACCGCCGGCCACCCACCTCCGATCCTGCGCCACCCAGACGGCCACGTCGAAGTCCTCCACCTCCAGCCAGGTCTCCTGCTCGGCATCGACCCCGCAGCTGAATACCCCACCACCGAAGTCTCCCTGCCACCCGGCACCGTGCTCGCGCTGTACACCGACGGACTCATCGAAGCACCCGGCGTCGACATCGAGGACGCCATCCACAGCCTCGCCAACCAACTGGCTCACGCCGACACTTTGAGCATGGAGGCCATCGCCGACAGCCTGGTCGACCACGCCCGGCAATCCGCGTTCCGCAGTGACGACATCGCGTTGCTTCTCATCCACTCGCGTTGAACCGACCGGTCCATGGGATCCGGCGCATGTGCGGGCCCGTCTGGCGGGACGATGCGGGAAGCTATCCGGCCGACCGCGTTGATCGTCGATATCGCCGGCTTCCGCAAGGACGAGGACGCAACTGACGCCTGCTCCGGCGAGTGCGTACAGCGTTCCCCTGGAGGGGAGAGCCGCAGGCCCCCCTCCTGCACGATGGCGCTCTTGGTCAGCAGACTCTGACGCAACGGCTTCGGTGCCGACGCCCGGGAGCGGCGCCACCGCTGAGCCGCCCCGCAGGCTCTTCGAGAACCCTGGAGGCCGCTGCACTGATGGACACCTGACGGGCCGCCCCGCTCGACGCTTTTTCCAGCGAGACCGGTCCGACCTAGCGAGACCGGTCCGAGGCGGGCCAGACGTAGGGCAGGTCCTCGGGGACGTCCGGGAACAGGGGTGCGTAGAAGCCCGGATCCTTGCGCCGCAGCGCCGACCGATGACTTCGGTGGAACGCGGGATTGCCCAGCCACGGTGGCAGCTCGCCGTCCGCTGCAAGCCGCTCCTGCGTACGCACGCCCACATCGGCTCGGTGGGCCGTGAAGTCGGTCATCAGGGAGCCGGCGCACGTGTCCGCGCGCCCGGCCGCCGTCCACACGCAGCAGACCTCCAGGCCGTAGCGCACCAGTGCCTCCTCGTAGCCTGTCCACATGCGCACCGCCGGGTGATGCCGCCAGCCGTAGCCGGGAACCATCAGACCGCGCAGCAACTGGAGCGCCTCGACGCGCTGCTTGCCCAGGCGCCGCGGGTCGAGCGCGGCGGCAGATGCGGCGAAGTCGGGAAAGGGCAGGAACGTCTGCATGGTCATCCCTTGCGTGACGAGACGGCGCGGCGGGCGTCGGCGGAAGGGGCGTGACCCGGCGTACGAAAGCCCGGCCGTGTCGGGTGCGAAACCCGGACGGCGGCCGGGCCGCTCGGACGCGGACCGCTCACACAGCCCTGAACCGGTCCCACGCGCGATGCTTGCCCAGCAGACCGGTGAGCTGCGCCAGGGCGCCGGTGCCTGAGTCACCGACCACCACGCCCGGCGCGTCGAGGGGCACCCCGGATGCTTCGAGGAACGCCTCGCCGCCGGCCCACGCGCCGACGGCCTTGCCGTGCCGAAAGGCCTCCGACACCAGCAGTCCGACGCGGGGGTCACCGGTCGCCTGCTGCGCGGGGGCGGGGAACGCCTTGGCGTCACGGGCGCCGTACGCGTCGCCGCCCACGCCCGGTGTCCCGGCCAGCAGAATCGCGTCGAACTCGACAGACCGCGCGGTGGCGTAGGTGCGCTGGACCGTCACCATGCCCTCACCCGAGCCGAAAACGCCTCCGGCCGGGGCGACGACCAGCGGGACCATGCTCGCGTCGAGGACCGCCTCGCGCACCGCGCTCACGCCCCGCAGGTCGCCGTCCGGACCGATGACGATGCCGATGACCCGGCCGTCCGTGGGCCAGGTCCCGCCGACCTGGGAGAGGGCGGGGCTGGCCTCGACCTCGGCCAGGGGCACGGTCGGCTGGGGGGCCGGCAGTCCGAGACCGGTGGCCACTTCAGCGCACAGGTTCGGGTCGATGTTCGCCAGGACCTGTAGCGCTCGCTCCTTGACGGCCTGCTCGTAGCACTTGCCGAGCTCGAAGGTGTAGGCGGCGATGATGTGCTCGCGCTCGATCGGGCTCATGCTCAGCCAGAACCGCCGCGGCTGGCTGAAGTGGTCCGCGAACGACTCGGGCGCCTCCCGGACCTTCGCCGCCTCCGGCACGCGTACGGGCGTCTCGACGAACGCGCCGGTGTCCGCTCCCGCGAGGAAGGGACAGCCGCCATCGAGCGAATTGGGGCGGTAGGGAGCCACACCCCGGTGCACGGCCGTCTGGTGCATGCCGTCGCGCAGCATGTCGTTGACCGGGGCGTGCGGCCGGTTGATGGGTAGCTGCGGGAAGTTCGGGCCGCCCAGCCGGGTGATCTGGGTGTCCAGGTAGGAGAACAGACGCCCGGCGAGCAGGGGGTCGTCGGTGACGTCGACGCCCGGGACGAGGTGGCCGACGTGAAAGGCGACCTGCTCGGTCTCGGCGAAGAAGTTCGACGGGTTGCGCATCAGGGTCAGCAGGCCGACCGGCTGCACGGGAGCGAGTTCCTCGGGCACGAGGTTTGTCGGGTCCAGCAGGTCGATGCCCTCGAAGGTCTGGTCCGGGGTGTCGGGGAAGGTCTGGATGCCCAGCTCCCACTGCGGGTGGGCGCCGGCCTCGATGGCGTCGGCGAGGTCCCGGCGGTGGAAGTCCGGGTCGACGCCGTTGGTGATCTGCGCCTCTTCCCACACCAGGGAGTGCACGCCCAATTTGGGCTTCCAGTGGAACTTCACCAGCGTCGTGGCGCCCTCGGCGTTGACCAGGCGGAACGTGTGGACGCCGAAGCCCTCCATCATTCGGTACGAGCGCGGGATGCCCCGGTCGGACATGTTCCACAGGGTGTGGTGCGTCGCTTCGGTGTGCAGGGTGACGAAGTCCCAGAACGTGTCGTGCGCGCTCTGCGCCTGCGGGATCTCCCGGTCCGGGTGCGGCTTGCCCGCGTGGATGACGTCCGGGAACTTGATCGCGTCCTGGATGAAAAAGACCGGGATGTTGTTACCGACCAGGTCGAAGACGCCCTCGCTGGTGTAGAACTTGGTCGCGAAGCCCCGGGTGTCCCGCACGGTGTCGGACGAGCCCCGCGATCCCAGCACCGTGGAGAACCGCACGAACACCGGCGTCTCCTTGTCCTCGGAGAGGAAGGCGGCCTTGGTCACGGAGGCGGCCGTACCGTAGCTCTGGAACACGCCGTGCGCGGCCGCGCCCCGCGCGTGGACCACGCGCTCCGGGATGCGCTCGTGATCGAAGTGCATGACCTTCTCGCGCAGGTGGTGGTCCTGCAGCAGGACCGGTCCACGGGGCCCGGCCTTGAGCGAGTGGTCGGTGTCGTACAGGCGGGTGCTCTGGGCGGTCGTCAGGTAGCTGCCGGACTGAGCCATTCGGGCCTGGTCGGCGCCGGTCGGCTGGCCGGTGGGCGACACGGTGTCGGGGCCGCTCTGGTCCGGCTTCGGCGGCAGCGGGTCACGCGGCTCCGTCGGCTCCGCCACGGAGGGAGACTCCGGGCCGGGCCTGCCGGGGATGCCCTCCTCAGGCGTGGCGCCGTTGTCCTGGAGGCTGTTGGTGATCTTCCGTGCTGCTCGCTTGAGGGGGTTGGCCTCGCTCATCGGAGACGCTTCCTTCGTGTCTGGCCGGCCACGGTCGCGGTGGCCGAGTGTCGAGTGCTGTGGCAGGCGAACGCATGGGGCGAAATATGAGAAGGCGGCCTTTTGCCCGTCAATTTCTCATGGTGCGGTGAGACCCGCACCAGGGCACGCGTCGACGGAATGAACCGGCGTGCCGAAGAGAGTGCGGCCGTGGTACCCAAGGCAGCCCCGTCCATCTTGTCCGCTCCTCGCGCCCCAGCTGAGTCGGCCGCCCGCTCTGCGTACCCAGACATCGGGGGTCAAGTCATGGGCGATTCATTTCCGGCTGCGCGGCGCCGTGTGAATCGTTTCCGCGGCGGGCGCCGCGCGGCGACGGGACGCGGGCAGCGAGGACGGCGACGGTACGCCGTACCTCGTCAACGGCGTCGGCCGACTGGGCTCCAAGCGAACACGGTGGGAAGCGGAGCAGTCCGCAGGACCAAGGCCGGTCAGAGCGCCGCAGAGGCGGGATGCCGCAGAACTTCCACGGCATGACCGCCACAGAGATCCTCCCCCTCGCAGGCCCGTCCGATGATGCGCGTGAGGCGCTGGCGGCCATGAACGCTCGCCTGTGCCACCGGACCCTCTTCCGGTCCGACCGCGCCCGTTACGGTTGCGTCCAGGGAAGTGGTGTACGGGTTCGACCTGATCCGGGGGTTTGCTCCGGCGTCGGGATGAGGCCCGCATAGATGAACGGCCACCGGCTGATCTTCGAAGTGTCGAAGCCTCGAAGGAGATCAGCACGATGACCGCACCCGACAGTCTGCCCCTGCATGCCCTCGTGGAAGACAACCTCGCCGCGGCGAGTCCCGACCTGCTGCGCGCGATGGTCAAGACGTTCGCCGACGCGCTCATGTCCGCGGAGGCCGACGCCCTCTGCAACGCCGAATACGGGCAGGTCAGCGACGAACGCGTCAACCACCGCAACGGCTACCGCCCACGCGAGTGGGACACCCGCGCCGGCACCGTCGAACTCGCCGTCCCCAAGCTGCGCCAGGGCAGCTACTTCCCGCACTGGCTCCTGGAACGACGCCGACGGGCCGAACAGGCCCTCATCTCGGTGGTCGCCACCGCCTACCTGCTCGGCGTCTCCACTCGCAGAGTCGAGAAACTCGCCGAATCCCTCGGCGTCACCCAGCTGTCGAAGTCCCAGGTCAGCGCGATGGCCAAGCACCTGGACGAGCGGGTCGCCGAGTTCCGCAACCGGCCCCTGGACCAAGGCCCTTACGCGTTCGTCCGGGTGGACGCCCTGACCCAGAAGGTCCGCGAGGGCGGCCGTATCATCAACGTCCACGCGCTGATCGCGGTCGGGGTCAACGCCGACGGGCACCGCGAGATCCTCGGCATCGACGTTGCCACCGCCGAGGACGGCGCCGGCTGGCTCGCCTTCCTGCGCTCCCTGACCGCCCGCGGCCTGAAAGGTGTCCAGCTCGTCGTCTCCGACGCCCACACCGGTCTGGTCGCCGCGATCGGCGCCGTCCTGCCCGGAGCATCCTGGCAGCGATGCCGCACGCATTACGCCCGAAATTTGCTGAGCCAGGTCCCCAAGTCCGCCCAGCCGTGGGTGGCCACGCTGCTGCGGACCGTCTTCGAACAGCCCGACACCGACGCCGTCCAGGCCCAGATGCGCCACGTGCTGGACGCCCTGGAGGCCAAGTTTCCCAAGGCCGCCGCCCACTTGGTTGCCGCTCAGCACGACCTGCTGGCGTTCACCGCGTTCCCACGTGAGATCTGGCGGCAGATCTGGTCCAACAACCCACAAGAACGCCTGAACAAGGAGATCCGCCGCCGCACCGACGTGGTCGGCATCTTCCCCGACCGCACCGCCCTGATCCGCCTGGTCGGCGCGGTGCTGGCCGAGCAGAACGACGAGTGGACCGAGGCCCGCCGCTACATGGGCCGCGAGCTCCTCGCCAAGGCCCGCCTCCACCCGATCGAGTCAGAAACCGACGAGACCGAACTGCCCACCGAACTCACCGCATAGCCTCAAAACGAGATCACCGAGTGGCCGTCAATACACCACTCCAGCGGACGTGACCCCCTCTGGCTGAGCTACAGTCCGCGCGCATGGGAATCGCAGATACCAGCATCGCCGCGGCTGCAGCCGCACTCAGCGGTGTGGCCGCGTTCGCGTCAGTGCGTGACTCTGTCGGGGATCTTGGAGCGTCGAGGTCAGCTTCCCGGGGTACGCCAGGACTTCGACCGGGGTATCTTGCGCTGGTCGAGGTAATTCTGGAACGCAGTCGGTCGGCGGGGCGTGGGGGCTTCTTCGGTTGGAGGCAGTCCGCTGAGGCGCTCGATGTTGACGGCGATGGCCGTCAGGACGTGCTGGATGTGAGCCTTTCCCTGTCCGCGGTAGCGACAGCGCTGCATGCCGTATCCGTGGGCGAACTCCCGCCGCGCGGATGCGCGCATTCAGCACTCGGTGCATGTCGGCTGTCCGGCCGCCTCCCGGGCGGATCGTGGTCACCCTGCAGGGCCGGGGCCGTGCCGTCGCGCATGGTGGCGGGCTGCGCCTACTGCAGTGACGGATGGGAGGTTGTACGTACAGTCCACGGTTCCTGGTCCACGCCCACTCCGTCCATCGTCATCCCCGCCAAGAGCCCTAAGGCCCCCGAGACCACGCCCAACAGCAGACCGGCCCAGTACGGGACGGCATCCAGCAGGAACGGGACGGCGAGGAGGGCGCCAACCGCCGCGACACGCAGGTGCGAGGCGTGCACCTTCGGGAAGTACCGCGACGGCCGGGGAAGCGGCGCGACGGCGAGCCTGGGGTCGGTCTCGCACAATGGTGCGGCACCGTCGCGCAGATAGTACGCGTAGTCATCCTGCTGCATCTCGCCCCAGACCACGTGACCGGAGTCGGAGGCGAAGGCGGCGGGGACCTTGAGGTCCTTGTTCGTGCCCGCGATGTCACGCCACCGGGCAGGCCAGCACAACCAGCCGCCGTGGCCGACGAGTTGGGAAGCGGCATAGGTGAGGTGCTTGTCACCGACCTTGTCGCTTTGGGCGGCCTTCATGGCCCGGAGCCGGATAGTCCGTTGCTCGCCGCTGTCGCTCTCGTGAACCAACTCGACGCCGTAAGTGGTGGAGGCGGCGATCCTGCCGGCACCCTGCCCCGTCGGGTATCGGTACATCTCCAGCACTGGGGTACCGAACCGGACGCGGATAGCGTGGACGCTGCCCGCGGCGGCGTCCTCCTTGAGCATGCGTTGCGATCGACCGAGGTTGCTCTGGAGCAGCGCGAGATTGCACAGGGACAGCACGGCGCCGACGATGAAGGTGAGCAGGCAGTACAGGGCACCGAGCTGTGAACCCCGGCCGCCGTAGGCGCTGTTGGCCGCCGCGAACGGTGCCCAGACGGTGAGGTAGGCCGCGGCGACGAGCCCCCAGTCACGGCGCACCGCTCCCAGCTTGCCAGGGACCTTCTCCCGGGGAGGAGCGGTCGATGGCAGTAGCTTAACGGGGGGTGCTGACCGAGAGGCCATCAGCCAGCCCACGACGAACACCGCCGCCAGGGCCAGCGGCACGAGAACGTCCAGGCGAGGGCCGTCAGCTTCGTACCGGATCGAGGCCGCGCCCCATGCGGCGGCTGCCGACAACAAAGCCGCCGCGCCCAGAGTCCTGGCGAGTGGTGTGGAAAGGTGCTGCATGCGGTCTCCCCCCGACCTGAAACGCAGATCTTGTGGCGGCATGGAGATTACGCGCTGTTGATCAGCTGCCGGAAGGGTCGTGGACAGCCGTCGCTGCGCCGCGGAAGGTCTTCTCCCCATCCCTGAAGCCCTGGCAACCGCTCTGGCGCTGACAGTTACTGGGGGACGCTGTTCCTTTGGGGGCAGTTCCCTACTGAGGGAAGGGGTGAGAATGCTGGGCGGGTCAGTCGTTGAACGTGGTGGCGACGGCATCTCCGAGCTGACCTCGACGCTCCAAGATCCCCGACAGAGTCACGTACTCATGGCGGTCGTCACGGGAAGCCAACGCGACGGCTGGGTCTGTCGCGCAGATCGAGCGGGACCGCTGGCACAACGCCCTGACCCCCCAGCTTCGGATACGCCATCAGGCCGACCGCCTTGAGGTACGTTTCGAGGGCCCCACAGCACTGGGACGTCTTCAGGTGCAACTGCAGGTGCGAGACGACCGCGACCGCGGGAACGACCCCGAACTAGCCGGCAGCACCACCCGAGAGATGCGGGCACAAGTGATCTGGGGCCCAACGCGCTTCCGGCCGCGAATCGACGGAGCGGACGACTTGGGGCGCGCAGTCAGTCCGGTCTTCGTGGAACCCGGCGACATGGCCCTGTTCTCCACCGACCCCTCGGTGCGGCCGGACTGCTACGAGGACGCCGAGGGAGAACAACGCTGGCGGCAGCAGTACCGGGGCGCGCGCATTCGCCTATGGGCCACCTGCACGGCGGAAGGCCACAAGCCCTGGCGCCTCAGTTTTGAGGTTCCCCCTGGTGGCCACTGGGCCAGGACCGGTCCCGTCGCGCAAGCGTGACGAGCACAACACGACGCCAACGGCGCGGACTCTCAACCTCAAGGCGTCGCTGGACGCGCTGGACGAAACGGAGCTCCGCCTCGTCCAGCAGGCGATCGGAGAAGCGGCCACCGGCGAGGAATGTTGACGCTCTGGGCGCAGACGACGCTGGATACCGGGGTGGCAACGGGCGTGATCTGCGCGTTATCCACCTCGTAGCCGGGCGGCCTGCTGGGCTGTCCGGCGGGCCACGGCCGGGTCGACGGCGGTGAACGGCCGCACCTGAAGGTGCCCGTCGGCGCCCGGGCCAGGCCCGCCCGGCGGCAGGAGTTCCAGCTCCTGGGCGACACCGTTGACCCACCGGCCGCCCGGCCCGGGGCCGCCCTGCAGCTGGCCCACGACAGGCTCAGTGGCGAGGTAGGCCACCGGGCGCCGGGCCTGCTTGTACGCACGCAGGATCGTCCGGAGCGCGGCCGCGGGCTTGGCTGTGAGCTCGACCTCGAACGCGGCGAGGCGGCCGCCGGGCAGCACCACGACGAGGTCGGGCCAGTGCACGGCACGGGCCCCGACGGGCACAGCGAGTATTTCCCCGCGCCGGACGCCGACCGGGACCTGGTGCACGCCAAGGTCCGCCAGGAGCTCCGCCGCGCGGCCTGGTACGGCTTCGGCGGCGTGCACCTCCCGCTCGGAGAGCACAGTGCGCCCTTCGCTCTCCAGCCGGATACCGACATCCGCGACGGCCAGGCGGTGCAGCAGCCCGGCCTCGACCATCAGCCGCACCCGCCGCCGGGCGGCCTCGATCCGTCCGCCCCAACAGGCGTAGGCGGCCTGGTGGAGCGTCAGCGTGCTGTACCGGGTGGCCAGCCGCAGCAGCTGCTCGTCCTCCTCGGTGCGCTGCCAGCCGTCGCCGCGGGCCTCGCCCGTTCCTCGCGTCCGCCGTCGGCGCTCCGCTCGCTCCCGGTAGACCCCCGTCGCCCTGCTCTCCGCTGCCTGTCCTTCTCCCTCTGGTTGGCGCGCGGCCGCGTACATCACCGCGGCGCGGAAGGGAGCGTGACCTGCGAAGCGGACACCGTCCGGAACGGGAGTCGTCCGCCGCAGGGCGGAGGACCCGGCGGAGAACGCGGCGGCGCAGCGAGCAGGATCTACGGCGCGGGGTCGTCTCGGTGTGGGGACGCTGGCTGCCGTTGGGCGCACGAGGGAGGGGTGATGGGGTACACCGCCGTACACCCGGTCTGGGGTCGACTGGACGCGTCGATGGACGACCTCGGGTGTGACCGCGCTTGGACGGACGTCCACCGGGTCAAAGGACTGCGGCTGGCATGCCCGGAGTGCGGCGGTCGGGTCTTCGCCCGGGCCTCCCAGCACGTCGTCCGGCACTTCTACCACCAGGTGCGGCCCCCGGACTGCGAGCTGGCGAACGAATCACCGGAGCACCACCTCCTGAAGCTGGAGCTGGTCGTGGCTGCTCGGGCGGCGGGATGGCGAGCGGAGCTGGAGGTGAGCAGCGAGGTCCGGAACTGGCGGGCCGACGTGATGGTCTTCGACGAGCACGACCGCCCTTTCATGGCTCTGGAGGCGCAGTTGTCGCCCATGACGCAGGATGAGGCGCGTATGCGTACGGACCGTTACGCGCGGGACGGAGTGGCGGTGTGCTGGGTCGCCCTGCAGGACCGGCCTTGGGAGCGGGTCGTTCCCTCGCTGAGGGTGCGCTCTCCGCGCCGGCGGGGCGAGACCTGGACGGTGTGGCATGGGATGGCGCGCTATGACTGGGCGCCACGCACGCTGAAGGCGAAAGCAAAGTGGGTGCACATCACCTGCCCGCTCGGCGACGCGATCAGGTGGATCCTCGACGGGCGGGTGCACGCCCACACCGGCGCGAATGGCACGGTGTGGTGGACGGCGCCCGCGTACGAGGACCTGGTTTTGGCACGCGCCCAGATGGAGGCCGAAGCCGAAGCCGTCAGACGGGTGGCTGCCGCCGAGCGCCGTCGCCAGGAGGCCGAGCAGCGAGCCGCGGCCGCCGAGCAACACCGCCAAGACGCCGAGCGGCGGGCGCTGGAATGGCAGGCGGAGTTGCTGGAGTGGCAGGCGGAGTTGCAGCGGCTGGCGGGCTTTTTCCAGCGCACGGGCCTTGACGCCACGGTGTGGGAGGCGTTCACGCAGATGGTCCGCTCCGCCTCGGGCAAAGCGATCATGTATGGAGATCAGAGCCCCGCTCACGGTAACGGGCTGCTCGTCTACGCCCGGCCGCGATGGACAGGCGACGGGTTCACGCTGGCTGGTGTGGTCTGCCCCGATCTCGAAGCGCTCATCGAGTGGCCGGCGGAGCTGACGATCCTGGTCCCGAACCAGACGTGGCTCTCGCGCATCCAGGCCGCCGCCCGGTCTCCGCTGAAGGTCGCGGTGCTGAACCCCGTCACCGGACGCAGCACCTTCATACGCGTCACCGCTCCGGATGTTGTCCCTGTTAGACCCAACGGGCCTGATAGGGGATGACGTGTGACGGCGCCCACCCCGTTCCGCTGTGGGGTGAGCGCCGAAAGTCAGGCTGTCTTGAGAGTGGCGACGTGGCGGGCGCGTTCTTCGAGTTCCCGTACTCCGGCGACGCGGCGGTAGGCGGGGAGCGCCTTGAGCATCGTCTTCAGGTGCTCGTCTCCTCGGGCAGAGGAGATCGTGACGTGCTCGTCCAGGAAGGTTCCCCAGGTCTGGCAGGCGGCTTCGATGTGCCGCATGCGGAACTGGCGTTCGGCGGTCACGCCGAGGCAGTGCAGGCGGCCTTGGCGTTCCAGCGGGGAGCGGGCGGTGTTCGAGCGGCGCAGGGAGGCGATGGAGCCGTCCTTGTCGCCGAGGTGCCAGCGCACGTGTGCCTCGTGGAAGAAGTAGGCGGCCTGGTCGTATCCGCCTACGGCATCGCGTCGGTCGTCGGCGCGGGACAGCGCGCTCTCCGCCTCACGGAGCCGGGCCAGGGCGGTGTTCCGGGCGTTGGTCATCGCAGCGGCGGCGGCCTGCTGGCCGCACAGGAAGGCGACTAGGCGCGGGCCGGCGGAGGGCGCCGCCTCGGCGGCGGCGTCGGCGAGTTCCAGGCCCTTCTTGCCGTGGCCTAGGTGCGTCGCCTGCAGGCTCATGCCGCGCAGGGTGCGGCAGTAGGTGACGTGGTCCTCGGCAGCGCCCGCGAGCTCGAGGGCGCGCAGGTAGTACGTCTGGCCCAGGCCCTGCTGGTCTTCGTACATGGCCATCCAGCCCGTGAGGTACACGAAGTCCGCGACAGCGGCCCGCATGTCGCGTTGCACCTCGTCCGTGCCGCTCGCGCGCAGGTAGGGGCCGGCGGTGTTGACGAGGAAGGCGGCGGCCATCGGGCGGGCGTGGCCTGCCCCGACCTGGTCCAGGATGTCGGCGACCTTGTCGGTCATGGTGCGGACGGTCTCGACGTCGGAGCGGCCGATGTGCACCGTCCGCCCGGCCGTTGCCGACTCCAACCGCCCCGCCACGTCCTCGTATCGGGGCACGGCCAGCGCCGCGGCGTACATCCCGGTCTTCAGCACTCCCCGGCGTGTGGGATCCATGTCTGCCCGGCTCAGGTCGATCACTCCTGCCACGAAGTCGCGCTCTCCGGCCGGCTTTTCCTCGGTCTCCCAGCCGACCTCCGCGCACGTTACGGGCCGTCCGAGCAGCCGTGAGAGCGCCTCGGTGACGGCGGGCCTTGCCTCGAGTTTTGGAACGGATCCGGCGAGCCAGTGGGACACGCTCGTCTTGTCGTAGTGCATGCGGAGCCCCAGTTCGCGGCCGGCGGCGTTCACCCGGCGTGCGAGCTGTGCGTTTCCGATTCCTCCTGACTGCATCAGGGCCGCAAGGGCTGCATTCGGTGTTCGCGGTCGACGTGCCATCGATGACCCCCGGGTGCGTTCAACCAGTTCAACCGTGCCTCCACTCTGCTCCCTTACCCGGTGTCGCGTAGGGGAGTTGAGTGATTACCGGCCGTTCGGTGATCGCACCCGTACGACCGTCGACTGCTTGGTCCGCCCCTCCGACCCCCGAGGGGGGCGGACCGGGCGCCCAGGACGACGAAGAGGCCCACCACGATGACCAGGACGCCTGATACCCGGGAGAACATCACCGTCGCTGCTTCTGCCAGCGCCGCTGTGCTGTACGTGTGCGCTGAGCGAAGCAAGCTCACTCCCACGCTCGCAGCCGACCGTGCCGAGGCCGAGGGGCGCGACTTCGCCGAGGCGCGCGGGCTGACGATCACAGAAGTGGTCACGGACCCGTACGGCGATCCCGACCCTTGCCACCGTGACGGATGGCTGCGGGTGCGGGAGCTGGCGGAGTCCGGCGCGGTCCGAGTGGTGATCGTCCGGTGGCCCGCGTGTATCGCTCCGGAGCCCTCCCACGAGCTGAGGCACCGCGAGATTCGCTGGCTGCAGGATCACTGCGTACAGGTGCGGTACTCCTGGGAGCCGCTGGCCACGGGCGGCGGTGAGGCCAAGTGAGCACCAAGCGCAGCCTGCTGCATCGCGATCACCCGTGGATCGGCCGGGACGTCGAGGACACCGCGACCGGCCGTCGGGGGGTCCTGCGGGCCATCGCCCCGGACGGCGACCGGCCACGCCCGGTGGCATGGCTGCTGCCGGCGGGCGGCGGGATGGAGTGGACCACGGACCCGGGCGCGCTAGCCAACCCCGCGCCCCTCACGGCGGACATGCACCCCAAGGAGGAGCGGTGAGCGACGCCCACGCTCGTCCGTCGCGTCCGGGCCGCGCCGTGCTCGTCCTGGCCGCTTTGGGACTGATTCCGCCCGCCATGGTGCCGGCTCCCCGGGCAACGGCCGCCCCGCTTGCGGTCTCGATGGCGGATGCCGCGCCTGAGACCAGCCCAGCGCTGCAGGGCGGCGAACTGACCGAACGCGTCGAGCAGCACCCCGACCGATACGGCGAACGCCCGCACCTCGTACGGCGGGCTCCCTGACCATCTCTCCCCAAGCCGCCCGATGCCCTGTCCCCGTGGGCTCGGGTGCACGGGAGCTCCCGGCAGGTGGGCCGCTCCTCAACTGGCCAGCCGGGGGCTCCTCCCCAGCCACCATGCGCCCACCCGCCCGGGGCACCGGGCGGGATTCATCCACTGCCGTTGGAGGCGTACGTGAGCACCACAGCCGTGAGCACATCGCCCGGTCCCGTTCCCCCCGTCCCGGACGCCGACGAGGTGTTCGCCTTCGCCGCCCGGGAGATCGCTGCCGCTGCCGCCGGCCTGTGGCCGCGCGCCGACGTCGACCTCGGCGACCACGTCCCGAGCGTCACCGGCTACGTGCGCCGGATCCGCGTGGACGGGCGCACCCTGTACGCCAAGTACGCCTTCCTCGGGGTGTCGCTGGTCTCGCTCCTGCGGGGCGCCTGCGGGCCCTGGCCGGATGTCCGGGCGGCGCAGCAGGCGTACGTGCAGCGTCCCGGCGCGCTGATGGATCGGGAGGCCGCGCAGCTGCGGCTCCTGGCCCAGCTGGACTCGCCCCGGGTCTGTCCCGTGGCCGGCCTGGCGCGAGGGGTGCTGTTCACCGAGTCGGTGACCGGCCCGACCCTGGCCGACCTGCTCCTGCAGCGTCCGCACGATGCGGCCGATCTCCTCGAGGGCTTGTTCGGTGAGCTGCGGCGGCTTCACCGCCCGTCGGCGGCCCGGCTACTGGGCCCGGCCCGGGGCATCGGGGAGCACAGCATCCGGGGGACCTTCCAGCGCAAGTTCAACGGACTGAGCGGCCCGACGTATGTGGAACGGCTCGGGGCCGAACGGTGCGCGCCCGGCGATCGCGCCCTGGTCGTCGGGCTGCTGCGCGACGTCGTGGTCCGGCTGCACCGGCTCCAGGCCACGGGGCTGCCCCAGCAGGCGAGCCGGCGGGTGCTGGCGTACGGGGACCTCAAGCCTGAGCACGTGGTGTTCCCTGAAGGAACATCCGGTCAGCCGGTGTTCATCGACCCCGGCCTGCTGCTCGCCCCGCCCACGGTGGATGCCGCGAAGCTGATCAGCCGAACCGTGCTGCTGCTGGCCGCTGCCCGGCCCGGCGCCGGGACGGGCCAGCAGGCCATGCGCGGGGTCGGCGCCTTCGCCGCGGCGCGGGCGGACGTCCTACCCGCCCGGGTCCGCCGCTCCTGGCTGCGGGAGCTGCTGGTGCTGTGGCTGATGGACAGCGTCAACATCCTGACCACGTACCTGTCCGCGCCCGGCGTACTGCCGATGCCCGGTCGGGGCAGCGCTCTCATCGGCCGGGCCGTCGACCTGTGCCGGATGGCCGATCAGCTCAGCTCGGAGCTGGCGGCCGGCGCCGATACGCGCGCCGTGTGGGAGAGCGCGCTCGGCCTGGCTCAGGCGGTCGCCGCGTGATGCCGGGGCCGGTGGGCTCGGTCGGTGTCGTCGGTGCCGGCGCCGTCGGCCAGACCGTCGCGGCCACGCTGGTGGCCTCCGGCATCTGCCCTCGCCTGCTCGTCGTCTCCCGCACCGTCGAGCAGGCGAGGGCGCTGGCCGCTGACCTCGACGACATGCGCCAGACCACCGGATCGCCCGTGCAGCCCGAAGCCCGCCGGGTGGCGGACCTGATCGGCTGCCACGCCGTGGTCGTCGCCGTGCGGGCCGCGTTCACCAACACCCGTGCCGCCGACGTACGGATGGGCGGCGCGTTGACCAACGCTCCCGTGATCCGTGCTCTGGCCACGACACTGCGCGGCTACCAGGGGACCGTGCTCGTGGTCACCAACCCGGTCGACCTGATGACCCGGCTGTTCGCCGAGACCTCCGGCTGCCCGCGCGTGTACGGAATCGGCTCGAACCTCGACTCCGCCCGCTACCGGCTCACCCTGGCCCACCTGCTCGACGTGCCCGCAACCACCGTGCACGGCCACGTCATCGGCGAACACGGGGACGGTGCGGTGGTGTGCGCCTCGTCGACCACCGTCAACGGCACGCCCGCCGCCGTCCCCCTTGCGGAGGTACGCGCGGAACTGCGTACCCGCCCCGGCCAGATCAGCGCGGGCGTCGGCCGCACCCGCTCCGGACCCGCCGGCGCGGTGCTGTCCACTCTGCGCAAGGCCCTCGGCCTGGTCGACGGCACCGAGGAACTGACTGCCGAACACCGCGGCGACTGGCTCGGAATTCCGTTGCGCTTCACCGCCGGCCAGCCCGTAGCGTGCCTGCCCGCCCTCAACGCGGACGAAGACGCGCAACTGGCCGCGACCGCCACCAAACTCCGTGACGCCTACCAGGCGTTACGGCCGTCCGGACCCACACCCAACTCCCAGGAGACGACGTGAGCACCCCTACCGCCACCCGGCTGCAGGCCGCCGACGCGGACGTAACCGTCCTGAGCAACACCGCCTTCGTCACCGACTGGTCCCGCCGGTACTTCGGGCCGTGGTGGAACGCGTTCGAGGTCCCCACGAGCAGCGTCTGCGCCGGGCCCCTGGTCACCGCCGACGTCGACGAGAAGGCATACGCCGACCTGGCCGCGCTGCTGGCGTCCGTGCCGCACAGCGAGGCCACCTACGCCAAGGCCCGGCTGCTCCTCGCCCGCGACAGCACGGGCACCATCACCGCCGTCTCGCCCGACGAGCAGCTCGCCTACCGCTCCGAACAGTTGGGCGGCCACGTCACCATCTCCGGCCACGCCCCGCAGCCCGTGGCGCTGGCCGCGTCCCGGATCGCCCGGGAGATGATCCGCGCGGCCCTGCTGCGGGACGGATGGACGCTCCTGCACGCCTCCGCCGTCGTCCGCGACGGCCGGGCCCTGCTCGCCTTTGGCGACAAGGGCGCAGGGAAGACGACCACGGCTCTGCTGGTGGCCTCCCGTTGTGCCCAGCTCCTCGCCAACGACCGGGTGTTCATCAAGCGCATCGGCGCCGACCTGCGCGTGTTGCCCTGGCCGTCTGCAGCGGCCATCGGGCTGGGCCTGCTGGACGCCCTCGGCCTGTACGACGTCGTCCGCGACCGGCTCCAGGCCGGCGAACACCTCCACCCCACCCAGCACCAGGACGTCACCGACGCCCTGCTCGCCGGGCGGCGCGAGCCGCTGTGGGAGCCCGGCGGCAAGCGAGAGCGCAAGGTCCAGGTCTTCCCCGACCAGTTCGCCAGCTGGTTCGGCATGGAGCTGGCCACCGGCGGCCGCGCCGCCGCGCTGCTGTTCCCCCGCATCGACCCGGCCGCCGTCCCGGCCCTGGTCGACGGCGAACGGACCCTCGGTGAGGACGACTTCATGAGCGGGGCCACCGAGGACCGTTACCCGGACCACTTCGGCCTCGCCCACGGCATCGACGGCGGTGGCAGCGACCTGGCCCGGGCCACCGTCGCCGAACACCTGGCCGCCCTTCCGCACCACCAGGTGGTCCTCGGTCACGACGTGGGCGCCAATGCCGACTTCCTCGCCAAACTCTCCGACAGTCCCTGACACACCGTCGTAGAGCCCCGGTCAGCTGCGCCTCGCTGCAGCCGACCGGGGCTCCGTCATACCTGCTCACATCGCGTTGGGTCCATTGGACCTAACAGGGCTACCGGCCGCTCCTGGACGGCCCTCCACGGCCCTGGGAGGGCGGCTGACGGTGTGCGGCGGCTGACTCCTGAGCCCGGGCCCGGGACTGCTCGGCGGCCGCGCGCTTGTGCACGACGATGTGCGAGCGGCGGGCCTTGGTCTCGATGTCGTGCAGCTCGGGTTACTTCTTGGCGATGGTCTTCCGCAGGGCCTGCTCGGCCTGGCCGGCCGCCACGGTCTTCATGCTCTTGGCGGCCGCCTCGGTGTACTGGGTGGCCTCGCCCTTCCTCTGGATCACCTTGCGGACCGGCTATGGATGCCTGCGACGTGCAGGGCTGCCAGGCCTTCAGGATCACCGCACGCAACCGTGAACGCTCGCACCAACACCGCCCGAAGCACCACGGATTAGAAATACGAACTCAACTTGTTCTTTATCTACCAAGATCTTCCAGGCTTGCCGATGGCCTTGAGGGTCTCGGGGCGTTTGACGGTCTTGCCGACGTCGTAGCGGGGTGCCCGGTGTTTGTTCTTGGCGCCGGGGGGTCGTCCGGCGCCGGCGCCTCGGGGTTTGGGAACACGGGTCGGGCAGGCGAGGTGAGCGCGGATGTTCCTGAACCCCCGGCGGACCCGTGCGGGGGTGAGCCGGTCGGAGGTGGTGGGTTTCTCCCAGGGCCGGCGGAGGTCTTCAGCGAGCGTCCGGGCGAGCCGGAGCTGGGGGTGGGCGACGATCAGGATCCAGGTCCAGCGGTCCGCCGCCTCGGGAGTACGGAGTTTCGGGGTGGTCCAGCCCAGGGTCTGCTTCGCGAAGCGGAAGGTGTGCTCCAGATCGAAGCGGCGGAGAAATGCCTGCCAGAAACGGTCCACATCGTCCGGGGTGGCGCCGGTCTTCGAGGACCATAACCACACCGGCGGGGTATCCCTGTCCTTCGATAGATGCTCGACTTTCAACCGCATCAACGTCCCCTCGACCAAGGGAAGTTCACCGTCGTGGTCGAGCCAGGAGGAGCGGTGGGTGAGCCTTGGATGGACCCGGTCCCACGCCTGGGTCTCGGCCTTGCCGTAGTTGGTCGTGTCCGTGACCGTGGTGATCGCGGGCTCTGGCCAGGTCTCCGGCTTGGTGAAGCGGAACTTCGGACCGTGCTTGGGCGGCCGGCCGTTGACACCGTGCACCCGCGGTGGCTTCGGCAGACGCATCACGTGGTCGGAGCGGACCCGGCCGACCATCTCGACCGGCAGGTCACGCAGGACCCAGGCCAGGCAGGTGACGTCGTAGCCAGCGTCGCTGACGATCACGATATGCGGGTCGCCGGCCTGCCACTGGCCGGCTGCGATGAGCCGCTCGACGACACCACTCAACTGGGTGGCGGTGATCGCGGTCGCGTCGTCCGCAGGGCCGAGCCGGACCGCGTCCAGGATCGCGGTCCATGACGTGGCTGGACCTTCCCCCCCACTCCAGGTGCTCCAACTGCAACCGGAAGTTCGTCCACGACGGGCGCCGCGCGGTGTGCTTGAGCCGGTTGAACGCGCTCTTGCCTCCCACCCCCACCGCGAGCAGCCCATCCACCCGCTCCGCCCCGAACCGGGCCACCACCTGCGCGAAGATCTCGTCGTTGACCCGGCCGCGAATCGCAGTGGCCAGGTCGTTGAGCGTGCAGAGAGCCGGCAGCTCGAACGAGCCCTCCACCAGCCGTTTCAACGCGATACGGCAACATCGCGCGGTACGATGCCGCTCCGCCGTGCGTTGTTTGGAGACTTCCGTGTCAGCAACCAAGGTCCGTTTACCAGGACTGTCCAGGTCCGATGCCCTCGAGCTGGGCGAGTTCGTCGACCGCGGGGCGATCGCGTTCCACCACGAGCCCGTGCCGGAGGGGAGCTTCGGCGATCTCGGCGTGGTGACCGTTGTGGTGGCCGCTTCCGCCTACACGCTCAAGGGGATGGTCAGCTATCTGCTGTACCGCCACCGGGGCACGTCGTTCGAGGAGGTCGTCGAGATCGAGCATCCCGACGGCCGGATCGAGCGGAGGACTCTGAAGTGGCGGGACACGTCAAGCGAGTCCATCGACTCCGCATTGGCGAAGGAGCTCGCCTCCGCCACCGGCATTCCCTGGGATCAAGATGGTCGGTGACGAGAACTGAGCGAGCACTTCGCGTCGGCGCTGAGCGGGCGCAGCTTCATCAATCCGATCACCAACCAGACCGCCATCTCGTCCTTCCGGGCAGGCAAGCACGTCCAGGGCCTGATCGAGCGGCACCTCTCGCCCGACTGCCTGCCGGCCTTCCTGCACGAGGCGACCCACCACTGGTGCTTCATGAACACTGTCGGCATGGCAGTGAGCCTGCTGCACCAGCGCGCGCTGACCGATGCGGCGGCCTACCGCAGCGGACGTCGGCGCGACAAGGATGTCGCGCGCCGGATCACCGGCGCCATGATGCGGTACGAGGCATTCATCGCGCTCCAGCGCCCGCTCGCCGAGGGACTGGCACTGTTCGCCGAGTTCGACCTGTCGTCGTTCGGCACGCTGCCCCGGCTGTGCCCGGTGTTGGCCCGGGTCGCCGACTACTTCGGCCCCGGCGCGATCGCGTCCTTCGAACCGGAGGAGCACCAGGACGCGGTGACCCGCAACGTGCTCGACGTCATCCTCGGTTCGACGCGTCGGCAGCGGCAGGTCGTGACCCGCCGCTGCGATGTCCTCGTCCGGCCGGCCGATCCCGAGGACGGCGGCTACCTGCCCGGCTACTTGCTGGTGAAGGCGCTGTGGAGCGCCGGCATCGGAGTCGACGCCCGCCTTGGCGACCCCGAGCTGTTCTTCTCCTATGCCATCGAGTACTTGTACACCGACCTCGGGTTGATCGCCCACCTGCTCGACGAGGACGACAACCAACGCGCGGTCGACAAGATGATCGAGTACTTCGTGCGGCGGGTGATCGACTTCGGCCGCGCGGACCACGCCGCGAACCTCGATGAGTTCCTCGCGAGCCACCGGGACCGCAAGATGTACACGGAGTTCGACGCATGGGCGCGCCACAGCAACAGGCGGTGGAACGTCGACGACGCCACCGCCGACCTGGGGGCGGACCGGCTCATCGCGCTGCATGACGAAACGCTCGAACACGCTCCGGACGAGGACCTCGTCCGGAACATCGCGCTGATGTTCCAGCGCACGGTGCTGTCACTCGGCCGCCACCCGGTCACGGTCACCGTCGACGAGCGCGACCGGTACACCGTCACCGACGGCGAGCAGTCGGTCATGAGCGGCACGTACGCGTCCGGACTGCCCGTCGGAACGGTGGTCGACGGCCATGTCGACGTCTCCATCGACGCCCACACCGGCTGCGCCGCGATCGTTCTGTCGATCGGCGACGACGCGCCCGTGTACTGGTTCTCCGACGACGCGAGCGAGGACTGGCGGCACTCCTTCCAGGTCGCGCGGGCCGCCCTGTCCCGGGCGGAAGGTGAGGGCGAGGAGCTGCTCACCCTGCTGCGCGACGTCGCCAAGGAGGCGTCCGGCGTGATCTATCCCCTGGAGATCGCGCGGGATCGTGCCACCGGCGCCACCAAGGTGTTCACCCGACTGGCGGCCGCGGTGCTCAACGCGGCGATGGCGAACCGCACTCCCGATCTCGATGCGGTGGCCAGGTCCGCCGCGATCCTCGAGCCTGCCGGTCTGGCCGGCGTGTTCGACCGGATCCGCTATGTCCGCGCGCTGGCCTGGGGCGGCCTGGTCATGTCCACCGGCGCACTGCCAGACGTGGACACCGCGCGCCGGCTGTTCGAGGAGGACCGAGACATCCACCGCGTCGCCGAGACGTTCGACGAGGCGATGGACCTGATCCGCCGCACCGGCGTCGACAAGCTCGGCAACCCGCTCTACACCGTTCGCGACGGACGGCCGGTGTTCATTCTGTAGGCCAGTCCAGGTCGAGCAGGGACCTGGTGGCGCCGAAACGGAACCCGGTCGCGGCGATGGTCTCCAGCCGGTCGTCCAGCACCGCGTGATCCGACTGAGCGGCCAGCAGCCCGTGGATCCGGGGTGAACGCTCAGCCGCCTCCACCCCCTCCCCGATCGCGGAGGCCGCTCCCCTGATCACCCGGGTCAGGGCGTCTTTCAGCTCGCTCTCGCTCCCGCGGGGGCTCACGATCGTGGCGACACAACCACCCTTCACACCGTCAACGGGGTCGGTGACCAACGTGATCCCGAGATCGGAGAGATCGCCTCGCTGCCCATTGGCCACCATGTGCGCGAAGGACGTCCAGTGCTTCGCCATCTCCTTGGGCAAATGCTCCTCGGTGCCTTCCCGCATCGCGGCCAAAGTCGAGTCGAACGCGTTGCCGCAGCAGGCCAACAACAGGGACATCGACGACGTCATCCTGGCGTGATAAAGCACAAACGCGGGCAAACCGGGACGCAGCCGCCATTCGATCTCATTGAGTCCACCGGGCCGCTCCCGCAACCACAGCGGCCCGGCGAATCGCTCAGCGGACGGCGGACCCGAGACATGATCGGCGAACAGACGCACTGCAGCACCTTCCTAAAGATTTACCGGTATTGGGTGAGGTTGGCCATATCGGGTCTTCGAATTTAGTGGCGGTGTGCTCCTCGTCGGCTCTGGCGGGTGGTTGCAAACCTTTGCGCATCGGCGAGTCAGCGCGCTTTTGGCGTGCGCCGGGGGCGTGAGGTGGCGACTTCGCGCACGCCTTCCAGGACCTTTGGGAGAACCGGGGACGCCACCCTGGCCACGCTGGAGACTGGCGGGATAGGCGCGGCCTCCGCCCTGGCCGTCGGCGGCATCGCGTACGGGCTGCTGTCCCGCGAACGCCGGGAGTTGATGCGTGAGTGGGTTGTCCCACTGCACGAGGCGCTCGCGCAGCCGACACGCACCTGCGGTTCTCCCGCGACCTGGTCGCCGACCTCATCACCCAAAAACTCGCCCTGGAGGGCGTGACGTTCTCCTGGCACCCGGCCGAACGCAAGCCGTACGTGCTGGTGAAGAAGACCCGCAAGTCTCCGGCGGAGGCCGCCTTCAAGGACCCCAAGGTGCGCGACCTGGTGGCCAAGGCTGCGGAGCCTGCGCCCATCATCGGCTCCGGCGGCAAGCCGGTCTCCGTCGACCTGGATGCCGATTCGCCGCACATCCTGGTCTACGCCTCCACCGTCGGCGGCAAGTCGGTCATCCTGCGCTGCATCGCCTGCCAGATGATCCACCGTGGCTCGTAGGCGTTCGTCCTCTACTACAAGCGGATCTCCCATGCCTGGGCGCGCGGCATCCCGGACGTCACCTACTGCGCCGACATCGCCGACATCGCCGACATCCACGACGCTCTGGTCCAGCTCGGAATGGAAGGCCGGCGCCGCGTGCGCGTCGCCGACGAAGTCGGCATCGATGCCGACCCGGACGCCATCGGCGCGAGGCTGCTGATCCTCCTCGAAGAGGTCAACGCCACCATGCGGCAGCTGGCGCGCTACTGGGACAAGATCCGCGAGTCCGGTGACCCGAAGACCTCTCCGGCGATCGACGCGCTCATGGAGATTCTGTTCATGGGCCGTCGGGTCCGCATGCACGTGTTCCTTGTCGCGCAGTCCGCGACCGCCCGCGCCCTCGGAGGCCAGGAGGTCCGCGAGCAGTTCACCACCCGCATCCTCGCCAGCTAAAGCATGAACGCCTGGCGCATGCTCGCTCCCGAGATCCATCCCACGCCGAAGTCCACCAAGCACGTCGGCCGCGCCCAGGTCGTCATCGGCGGCACCGCGCGGGAGACGCAGGTGCGGTTCGATGCCGAAGCCCGCGCGTGGGCCACCACCGGCCCGACCACCACCGCGAAGAACCGCGCCGCTGTCCCCGCCCAGCCAGGACCGACGCAGCTGCAGAAGCCGACCGCCCCCGCCGCCCTGCCCGTGCGTAGTGACTCCAGCAGGCGTTGTAGGTCAGACTGGGACAAGGCCATCGGGCACCTCCAGGGTTGAACTGGCCGTTCACCAGGGAGATTTGCACGGTGGCCTGCCCTATGCGCAGGGAGCGGAGACCGCCATCGGATGCACGCCTGACCGGACGCCGCCCAGCCGACTTCAGACGGTCGGCATCGCGAGCGCGGTGAACACTCCCGGCCGCACCTGGAGTGCCCACCCCCGTTCCACCAGGCGTTTCGCCTTCGACCGCAGCCCCTCCACCTTCGCCGGGACCGCCTGAAGCCCCAGGGCCACGGCCAGCTGCTGGCAGCGCATGCCCTCCCGCCCCGCTTCCGACTCCAGCACCGACAAGATCTGCTGGTAGTCCGGCGCGAGGACCGACGCGGCCATGTCCCCGGTCCGCCGCGGCACCACCGCCCCCGCCACCGCGCCAGACACCGGCTCCGCGACTACGGAAGGCGGCTCGGCCAGTACCTCGGCCACCGTTGCACGGGCATCCACCAGCCGCTGAAGCGCGCGCTCCGAGGCGCCGAGCGCGGCCTGCACCTGCTCGGCCTCCTCCCGCAACCGCGCGATCTCTTCCGCGCACGGGAAGGTCTTCGCGCCTTATGGCGTCGGCTCACAGGGGCGGCTTCCTGTGCCGACCGAGGAGTTCGGTGAAGAAGGCCGCGAGGATCTGCTCGCCGCCCGGCGCGGTGAGCTCGAAACCACCGAAGCGGTAGATCTCGTAGCCGGCCAGGCGCAGCCGCCGGTCCTTGGCGACCATCTCCGCATACAGCCGCGGCACGGCAGTGTGGGTGACCCTTCTCGTCGGGCGGGTTCTCCAGGCCGTAGTGCTGTACGCCGTCGACCTCGATGACGATGCGGGAGCGGTGAACTCGACCGCAACCGGCTCCGCCACATCCGCGCCCTCATCGCGATCACCCACGGCCCGAGCCCGGACGACGGCGTGTGCATGGAGATCGGCTACGCCACCGCCCGCGGCGTACCCGTCATCCTGCTGACCACCGACTTCCAGGACTATTCCGGAACCCCCGCCGGCCCGGGCACCGTCTTCCCCGACCCGCTGCTGGACATCCTCGCCACCCGCATCATCCGCGCCCCCCGACTTGGGGCTCCACCAGACCTGCCCGGGTCCAGCCGCTTCGCCGACTTCGCCGCCCGCAACCACGCCCAGATCCAGCACGCCATCGAGGTCCGCGTCGACGCCGCATTACAGCTCCCTGTCCCCGCCAGCAGCGCCGTCCCCTCCCGAACGGGCAGCACCGTGTACGCCGAGTCCTCCCCGTACACCCCGGCGCACCACAAGCTGCCCGGCACGGGCGCCCGCCCCGGGATCACCGTCCGCCGTCCCACTCGCTTCGCGGCCACCGACCCCGAGGCCGCCACGCGTGCCGACTGGGCAGCCGCTCTCAGCTCCGACCGCATCGTCGTCGACGCCTGCGGCCCCGAGACCCCGCCCAATGCCGCCCTGCTGATCGGAGCGTCCTGCGCCACCGCCCAACCGGTGGCCGCCTATCTCCCGCGCAGCACCTACACCCACGCCTCCGGCCGCGAGCCCAACCACCGCAACCTGATGATCCAGTACGGCGTGGGCCATACGCTTCGCAGCGCGGAAGAGGTGACCGCGTGGATCGGCCCCTGACCATCGAGGAGATCACCGGACACCGCACCGTCGTGATCGAAGGCGGCGACGGCGTCGGCAAGAGCACCCTGGCCAAGCTCCTTGTCGCCCAGCACGGCTTCATCTCCGTGCACTCCCCGCGTACCCCCGACCACCAGGACCTGGTCAGCCGCTACCGCGAGCTCCTCGCCCGGCCGGGCCGGCTTGTTCTGGACCGCAGCTTCCTGAGCGAACTCGTCTACGGCCCCCTCTACCGCGGCCACTCGCGCCTCGCCTAGAGCCAGGTCCTCGACCTTGCCGAACTGGTCACCGAGCGCGACGGGCAGGCACCCTCACCGGAGGAGATCACCGCGCTCGCCGACGCCTACCAGCGAGCTTTCTAGTCGCTGGCCAGCCACGGCACCCGTTCTCACCTACGACACCGCATCGAACGCGGGTCGCACCACAGGCTGACTCCCGTGCCGTTCCCACCCGCCAGGCTCTTGAGCCTCGCTAGTGTTCCCCGAGAGACCGGACCGCACCGTCAAGGGGAACTGCCGTGGACATCGCCGACGCCCAGAAGCTTGCCTGGGAGAACAAGATTAACCAGGGCTTCAATACGACCGACATCCCACTTGAGTTCGGCCTGCTCAACGCCGAGGTCGGCGAGGCGTTCACGGCCTGGCGCAAAGGCCTGCCCGATCATGGGGAAGAGCTCGCCGACGTCTTCCTGTACCTGGTCGCAATTGCCGAGATGCAGGGTGTCGACCTCGGCGAGGAGGTCAGGCGCGAGATCGAGAAGAATGCGCGTCGTGTTTACACGCCTGGGGTCGGCGGCGCACTGGTGCGGACCGGCGGAGAGTAGTCCCTCAGTCGGCAGCTATTGCAGGCGAGGTAGCCGCGGTGACCGTGGCGGGGGATGGGGCGGCGTACAGCTGGCATGGGCCGATCTCTGAATAGGGGGCGCGAAAACCCGCTGTCACGCGGAGTCGCCGGAAAGACAAAGACGTCCTCGTTGCTGATCGCCGGACAGCTCGCCGAGGGATGCCTCCGAAGATCAGGCCGCGGGTGGGGTCCCGGAAGATCACGCGTTCCTGCCGCAGGGCCCGGAACAGGTTCCGCAACAATTTGTGAACCCGCGCGCTTTGGGCGGCGCCATGGTGGAACGCGGCGGGGTTAGGTCCGCAACTCAGGTCTGACAGGGCATCTACCGCCGACTGTGATCCAGCTACAGACTCGGGCGGTGATGCGGAACCGACGCTGCGGCGCGGCGTCCTCGACTGTGAAGGTCCATCGGACAGTGCCGGCCCGGTGCCGGGGCCCGAAGTGCCCGTGCCCCGCTGGGAACGCCCGGGAAAGAATCGGCCAATGACCGACCACCGCCGCCCGCTGGGCACCGGACCGCCCCGAGTCGGCTCGCCGCCTACACCACGTGCCCGCCTCGCCGCCGAAGGGACGCGGCCCTCCCCGGCCGCCCGACGACGCACCCGCCGCCGCCCGTTCGGCTGGTCACCGCACCCTGGGAGCCGGAACTGAGTCCGCCGCAGCACCAGCCGAGCCGCCGACCAGTCCGAGATTCTGCGCAGCCTGATCCGTCCCGACCAACCCCCCACCGTGGCCCCCACCATTCAGGTAGGACTCGCGGGCAGTCCGGCGCGGTTCGGCAGATGGCAGCGGGCGGTCCTGCCCACCATTCCCTGGCGCTGTCTGACGACCGCCATGGCGCCGGCCGCCCGCTGGGTGTGCCCCGGCGTTTGCGCTGGAGCTGTTGTCGGGCCGTCCCGAGCCTGCTGGCTCTGAGAAGCCTGGGCCGCCCCGCGGTGACGCCGGGTGCGGGACGACGGGCCGATAGCCTGGACCGGGGAGCGGCCGGGCGTCAGCGGGGAGGGAGATCGTGAGCATGGTGGGGGGCCAGTGGCCGGGAGCCGTCGAACGGCTTGCGCAGCAACTCGGCGCAGCCCAGGCGGCCGACCGGCGTGTGAAAGAGGCGAAGGCGACCGCGGCTCGCCAGAGCCCGAGCAGCACCGGCCTTGAACGCGCCGAGTACCAGCGCCGGCTGCGCGCGCACGTACAGACCCCCGAGCACAAGGCGGCGGCCCACGCCATCAGCGTCGCCGTGGCCCTGATGAAGGCGCACGACGCTGCCCTGCTGCGTTCGGCACACACACTGCTTGCCCGGCGCGCCAACGGACAGCGCCTACCCCGACGGTTGCCGCGGCCGCTCGTATTGCCCGGCGGTTATGCGCCCCAGTGGTGGATCAGCAGCATCGATTCCACGTACGCGGGCATCTGGCGGGCGATCCCGTCCCCCGGGCCGGAGCTCCGGCTCGGCAGCCCTAATGACCCGTTGGTGCAGGAGGTCGCCAAGCAGGCACGGCTGCTGCAGGCCAGCCGTGTGGGTTACCGAGGGCGCGACGACCTGTACGAGGCTTTTCACCCCGACGGCACGCGCGAGGGCGGCGAGCCGGTACCGCCGATCCGCGGCCTGAGCCCGGAGACGAGCCGCCGCACCAACCTTGCACTCGGCCGCGGCGACGGCATACGCATCCAGCCCTCCCGGATGGAGGAGGCCGGTCAGATGCACACCGACTACTTCGCCGTCTGGGACCGATCCCGCGCGTACGCGGCCGCCGTGCTCGCCCTGCTGCGGGCCCACGCGTAACTCGACCGCTCGAACGAAGACGCGCCATCCTGCGGCGACTTCATCCGCAGAGCGCGCGCGTTCGGGGACGGGTGTGGCACCGTGGACTTCAGGCCTGGTCCGTCGCTCCCCCCGTGGTGGCGGACCAGGCCTCACTGCGTGCTGGTGGCCGGCGCCCGCTATAGCAGGGAGATCGGGGAGGTCTGCGTGTGCGAGCTGCCCCCTGCCTTCGACTTGTCACAGCCGACGATCTCCCACCACCTCAAGCTGCTGCGCCAGGTCGGCCTGATCGACTGTGAGCGCCGCGGCACCTGGGTCTACTACTGGGTGCTGCCCGGCCTCCTGGACAAGCTCGCCGCGTTCCGCCGTGTCGGACGACATCCCTGGTGGCATGCATGACGCGATCGCGGGTACTGACGCGCACGGGGGAGTGAGGGCTAACACGTGGGATCCCATGCCGCCGGTGACGGCTGTACGGCACCGGATGAATACTTGATGCGCGCCGGCTACGCCCTGGGAGGAGACGACGGCTGCGTCGCCGAAGCCCGCCACCACGCCGTCGCCTTCCTCGACCAGGCCCACGCCGGCCATCACCTGTCCGTATCCGCTCGTGCGAGGGACATAACCCAACTGAGTGGTCAGCGAGCTGGTCACCAACGCCCGCAAGTACGCCCCCGGCCCCGTCCTACTGGAACTGCGTATCAACGCCCGCGCCGAGGAAGTCGTCGTGTGGGACACCCTCCATCGCTGCTCGAGGTCGATTACCTCACCGCCGGACACGCGGAAATCTATGTTGGCCGGAGTAGACATTGGGTGGTGGCGTGGTTATGGTTTCTCTCGTAGTCAAGAGAGACCGCAGGGCCTGGCAGAGATGAACTGCCGGGCAAGCGCACGTAGTTGTAGTTCGCGGGACGGTGCGGTGGTGGAGTGTCGAAGCCAGGGTTGTTGCAGGACGGCGACGGGACTGACGACCGGACCGGGTGGCCCGCAGTGATCAGGGGCCGCCGTGAGCAGTACCGCGTTTGACGCGGTGGCAGTACCCGTAAGTGCAGTTCGCGGTACTCAGCAGTGAAGTCAGTGAGCAGCACCTCGGTGAAGGCGTCGGCTGCGGACGCGCGCACCGGGAGGTTCGGCAGTGGGGTTCTAAGCCAGAGCAGACGCAAGACGGGCGACGGGGCTGGCTGCCGAAGAGCGGCGCTGTAACAGGCCGCTGAGCAGTTCGCATCACCAGCAGTACGCAGTACCCGCTCGATAGGTAGTTGATCAATGAGGGAAGAACGGAGGAGCCAGACGCCATCAGGATCGCCCGGGCCGACATCTTGAGCCCGGGTACCGCAGGACATCGATAGTGAGGTGGTCTCCGGTCAAGCAACCGCGATCCCCGCGCCCCCGACAGCAACTCGGTCGGGTCAGCGGAAACAGGAGGCCGGCGCAGTACCAGGGCCGGCAGATGGTGTAGCAGTTCCTTCGGGGCCCTGGTGCCAGTACGGCACCAGGGCCCCTCCATGCGTTCCACAGAGAGGTGCAATGACAGCAGACAACCCGCACAACCGACTCGACGACGACGACTACCCCGCCTACACCATGGGCCGGGCCGCCGAACTACTCGGCACCACCCAGGGCTTCCTCCGCGCCATCGGCGAAGCCCGCCTCATCACCCCGCTCCGCTCCCCAGGCGGCCACCGCCGCTACTCCCGCTACCAGCTGCGCATCGCCGCCCGCGCCCGGGAACTCGTCGACCAAGGCACCCCCATCGAGGCCGCCTGCCGCATCGTCATCCTCGAAGACCAGCTCGAAGAAGCCCAGCGCATCAACAGCGAACAGCGCCGCGCCGCAGCCCGGCACACGGCCGGCGTCTGACCCGCAGTGCACGGCGACGCACCGCACCCTTCCACCGATTCCAGAATATGAGCGCATGATCGCCGAAGATACTCAGCCGCCCGCACACGGACGGGAGTTCCAGCCCCGCCCCGACACCACCGACGCCCTGTCCACCCCCGTGGTTGATGCGCCTGCCAGCGCTACCGGCCAGCTCGCTGCCCGGCAGCCAGCCGCCGGCCTGGAAGGCGGGGTGGAGCGGGCGACGGCTGCGCTGAAGCCGAGGCTGCGCGGCTGGCTGCACGCCGGCGTGTTCCCCCTCGCGCTGGTCGGCGGCATTGTGCTGATCGCCGTTTCGCGTTCGGCTGCGGCGGTGGCGGCGTGCTCGGTGTACGCGTTGTCGGCCTGCCTGCTGTTCGGTACCAGCGCGGTCTATCACCGCGGGACGTGGGGTGCGCGCGGGGAGGCGGTCCTGCGGCGGATGGACCACGCGAACATCTTCCTCATCATCGCCGGCACGTACACCCCGCTGGCGGTACTGCTGCTGCCCGGAGGCGAGCAGTTGGTGCTGTTGGCCGTGGTGTGGGCGGGCGCCTTGGCCGGCATCGCCTTCCGCGTGCTGTGGATCGGGGCTCCCCGATGGCTGTACACCCCGTGCTACATCGTCCTGGGCTGGGTGGCCGTCTTCTACCTGCCCGACTTCGCACGCACCGGCGGCACCGCGGTCGTCGCACTGGTCATCGCCGGAGGTCTGCTCTACACCGCGGGCGCCGTCGTCTACGGCCTCAAGCGCCCCGACCCCTTGCCGGCCTGGTTCGGCTTTCACGAGGTCTTCCACGCCCTGACCATCGCCGCCTTCACCGCGCACTACACGGCCATCCTCCTGGCAGCCACATAACCGCGTCCGGAGCATGCCGAAGCGCAGGACTCGGGGGCGGACCCCTGGCCGCGCAGGGTCCGAGAGAGGCTGGTAACCGCGGCGTGCCCGGGGTCCCGTGGTGCAATGTGGCCTGTCCGGTACCGGGCTCGGCAAGCTCTTTCGCAGCATCCCGGGCCGAGTCCTGAGCGTCATCGAGCAGTGAGGAGCCGATGTGACCGCAAGAGAGCCGGACGGCGGGCGGTCCGCTCGTCTTCCCCGGAGCGGGAGCGGGAGCGGGAGTGGCCGGGGCAGGGCGATGACTCTCGCGGGGACGCTGGCGGCGGCGGAGGCAGCGGCGCCCGTGGAGTCGCTCGACGTGGTCGCGCGCATGCTCAAGGAGCACCTGGGGGCCGCGTCGGTGTCGTTCCTGATCACCGACTTCACCGGCGGCTCGGTCGTACGACTGGGGGCGGCGGGCAGCGTCGAGACCGATGAACCCGCCCAACGCATCACGCTGCGGGGCACCCTGTACGACGACGTGATCCGCACCCAGCGGCCGAGCGTGGAGGCCAAGGGCCAGGGCGCGCTGGTGCGGATCGTCGCCCCGGTGACCAACCGCGGGGACGCCATCGGGCTCCTCGAACTGTTCCTGCCCGCGGCACCGGACGCGGAGGTGATGCGGGAGATCGGCGAGACCGCGCACGCCCTGGCGTACATCGTCATCGCGAACCGGTCCTTCACCGACGTGTACCAGTGGGGCCGCCGCACCACCCCGCTGAGCCTGGCCGCGGAGATCCAGCACCGGCTGCTCCCGGCTTCGCTGGCGTGCGAGGCGGCACAGTTCGCGGTGGCCGGGGCGCTGGAGCCGGCCGACCACGTCGGCGGTGACACCTTCGACTACGTGATCGACCGCGACACGGTCCAGCTCTCCGTCACCGATGCCATGGGTCACGATGTCGACGCCGCACTGCTGGCCACCCTTGCGGTGGGCGCCTTGCGCCGGGCACGGCGGGCCGGTGCCGACCTCGCCGAACAGGCCCGCCAGGCCGACCAGGCCATGCGCGAGCACGGCCACAAGGGCTACGTCACCGGCCAGCTCCTGCGCATCAGCCTGATCGACGGCACAACCGAGTTCATCAACGCCGGGCACCCCTGGCCGCTGCGGATGCGGAACCGACAGGTGCGGGAGATCACTCCGAAGATCGATATGCCGTTCGGCTTCCACGCCCCGCACAGCTACCAGGTCCAGTCGCTGGACCTGCGGCCGGGCGACCGGCTGGTGATGCTGACCGACGGCATGCTGGAGCGCAACGCAGGCAGCCTCGATCTGTCCGACCTGATCATCCGCACCCGCGCGCTGCATCCCCGCGAGGCCGCCCGCACCCTCATCGCGGCGATCGTCGACGCCAACGACGGCCATCTGCAGGACGACGCGACCGTCATGTGCCTGGACTGGCACGGCACCAACCACTCCCAGCGTGACGCCGCCACCGGCGCCGACCTCACCGACGCCTCACGACCGTCAAGGACGGGACGGACCACTCCCGGGCGATGATTCTGGGCGGGTGTTCCGGGCAACCGCAACGACTGCAAGGCAGGGGAGCTGTCCGGCGCGAAAGCCGCCGTCGGCCACGAACGAACGTGCGTCCTGGAAGTGGCCGAGAAGCACATCCTGGGGCCAGAACCAGCCGTCCCGGCGGCGCCCATCCCTGCCCGAGAGTGTCACGTGATCCTGGAGGACAGCGCTGTTTCTCGGTAGCCGCGTTTCGCAACCAAACTGCCCTGACGCTCCCTCCGGGGCCTTGCATCCGTCCGGGTCAGTCGTGATGGCGGCGGGGCCAGGCTCCGGCGAGGGTGGGGTGGGGCTCGACGTTTCTGTCGGCACCTGTCCCCTGTTCCGAGGAGCACTGTCATGTCCGATCGCAATACCCTCATCCGCAGCCTGCACGATGTGGGTCTGGCAGCCTGGTTCGGCGGCTCTCTCATGGGCGCGGTCGGTCTCAACGGAGCAGCAAAGGACCAAAGCGAGACGGCCCGGGCCAGGGCACGGATCGCCTCGTCGGGGTGGGCGAAGTGGACGCCGGTCAACGCCGCGGCCATTGGCGCGCACCTGTTCGGCGGCGGCGGACTGCTTGCGGTGAACGCTCACCGGGTCGCCGCCCAGAAGGGCGTGGGGGCCTCTACCACGGCCAAGACCCTGGTCACCGCTGCGGCCCTGGCCGCCACTGCCTACGGCCGTGTCCTGGGCAAGAAAGTCGAGCTGGCTGCTTCCTCCGACCCGCAGGACGCCAAAGAGGCTGCCCGGCATCCGATCGACATCGACTCGGCCCAGCGGCAGCTGGCCTTCGCGCAGTGGGCGGTACCGGCCCTGACCGGATGCCTGGTGGTGCTCAACGCCCTGCACGGTGAGCAGCAGCGTCCTGAGGAGCAGCTGCCCGGCATGTGGGAGCGGGCTCGCTCCGCCGCCACCCCCTTCATCCCGCAGCACTCTTGAGGGATCTGCTCGCGCAGCCCCTAGTAGGGCTCCGTTAGGTTGCTCTGGCTCTTGGGTTGTGGCTGGTGGTGGATGTTTTGGGCAGGGGGCGGTGGCAGGTGGTGCAGGTGCCGCTCCAGCAGTTCAGCAGGTCCTGGATGGCGTCGAGGGTCTGGTAGAGGGTGAGTCCGCTGTACCGGCTTTTGGGGCCAGACGCTGTTCGGTGAGGAACGCGTGGGCGGCGGTGACCAGGGAGACGTGGTGGTGCCAGCCGGTCCAGGAGCGGCCCTCGAAGTGGTCCAGGCCGAGGCCGTGCTTGAGTTCGCGGTAGTCGTGCTCGATGCGCCAGCGGATCTTCGCCAGGCGGACCAGTTCGGCGAGGGAGAGCGTGTCGGGCAGGTTGGACAGCCAGTAGTCGGTGGGCGCCTCGGCGCCTTCGGGCCATTCGACCAGCAGTGTGACCTCGGGCAGGACACCGTCCCAGCAGTTTTCGTCTGTGGCGGCGGCCTGGGCGAGGCGTCGGGATTTGACCCCGGCCGGCCGCACCCGCAGGGACAGGAAATGCGAGCGCATCGGTCCGCGGGAGCCTTCCCGCCAGGTCACCTCGGTGAAGGCCTGCCGCCCGTGGCCGGTCGCCAGCGCCGCCACCGAGGACGGCTTGTCGCGGTAGCGGGGCTGGGGCTTGCGGCCGTTGCCCGACCAGGGCGGCGCGAAAGGCTCGGCATCGTGCGGATGGACGGTCACATCCGAGCGGATGGCCGCGACATAGCCGATGCCCCGGCCGTCCAGGCCGTCGCGGAAGTCGGCGTTCTGCCCGTAGCCGGCGTCGGCCACCACCACCGGCGGCACCAGCCCCCACCCGGCCAGCTCGTCGAAGATGTCCAGAGCCAGGCGCCACTTCTCCCGGTGCCCGACCTCTGGCGGTATCCCGGTCTTCTGCCGCCGTGGCGCGTCGTGCGCCCACTCCTGGGGCACGAACAACCGCCACTGCAGCGGGCAGGAGGCAGTGTCGGAGACCGCGTGCACGCTCACCGCGACCTGGCAGTTGGCCTGCTTGCCCAGCGCCCCGCAGTACTGGTGCGCGACCGCGACCGACATCTTGCCGTCCTTGGGGAACGACACGTCATCGACCGCCCAGGCATCCGGGCCGATCTGCGCCACCATCCGCTCCGCGATCCGCCGCCGCACCGGCACCGGATCCCAGGTCGACTGGTTCACGAACTGCTGCAGGTTCTGCTCGTTGCCATCCGGCAGCCGCTCTGCCATCGGCTGGATCGACTTACGCCGTCCGTCCAGCATCAGCCCCCGCAGATAGCAGTCGCCCTTCGCCCGCTGGTCCTTACGCGGCACCGACGCGAACACGTCAGCCACGAATAATGCCAACGTCGCCCGAGCACGGTTCACTTCATGTGCATCCACACCTTCAACATGCCCCCAAACAGGACCGCGAGACAGACCTAACGGAGCCCTACTAGATGATTGAGTCCAAGGGCTCGTAGCCGTAAACCGCCAGCGAGTGGTGTCGCATGTCGCTGCCATCGTCCGCCCAGCACGTGCAAGGCGTGCCCGTTTCATTTTGGCGGTCAGCGGAGAGCACGCGATGCATGCCTCAGCGACTCGGTGGACGTCTGGGTCGGGGCCCGGCTGGGGAATGGCCTTGAGTCTCCACTGACTGGAGACAGCAGAGTGGGGGACATGGACGTTACGACCCTCTACTCGATCGGGGAGCTTTCCCGGCGGACCGGCTTGTCTGTGAGGACCATCCGGTTCTACTCCGATTCGGGGGTGGTAGCGCCGACCACCCGTAGTCCCGCCGGTTACCGGCTCTACGACCTCGACGCACTGCTCCGTCTGGAACTCCTGCGCACACTGCGCGAGCTGGGCATGGACCTGGCCACGATTCAACGGGTACTGGACCGTGAGCTCTCGGTGGCGGAAGTCGCCGCGGCGCACGCCGACGCCATGGACGTCCAGATCCGGACGCTGCAACTGCGTCGGAGTGTTCTGCGAGTCGTGGCCAGCCGCGGGTCCAGTCCCGAGGAGACCAAGCTCATGCACAGGCTCACGCAGTTGTCCGGCGAGGAACGCCGCCGTCTGATCGACGATTTCATGGATGGCACCTTCGGCACAGTGGATGCCGACCCAGCCGCGGTGGCCATGGTTCGCGCTGCCACTCCCGACCTCCCCGATGATCCGACCGGCGAGCAGGTCACCGCGTGGGTGGAGCTCGCCGAGCTGGTCGGCGACGAGGATTTCCGTGCCCGGATGCGCCGGACGGCCGTACGTCAGGCGGCCGGGCGCCCGCTCGACATCGAATGCGATGCCGGCGAGGAACTGATGGAGTTCACCCGTCAGAAGGTGGCCGAGGCCATGGAGGCGGGCATCGACCCGCTCAACGACAGGGGCGCACCCGTCATCGACGACCTCGTGCACCGCTTCGCCGAGGTGCTCGCGCGCACCCCTGACACGGAATTCCGGGACTGGATGGCCCAGCAGTTCGAAGAGACGCACGATCCCCGGGTAGACCGATACTGGCAGCTGGTATGGATCGTCAACGGCTGGCACGTAGTACCGAACCTGATCCCGGTGTACCCCTGGCTCATCCAGGCCCTGCGAAATAGCCGTGACGCATAGTCACCGCAGTGGGCACGCCCCGGATCCCTGAATGAGTCCAGAGGATCACCTGCGGACATGAGGCGAGGGCGTCCAACGTCGATGTGTGACTAACAACCTGGACACCCTCGCAACGGCACTCTATGCCCGGATTGACGACGAGTTGAAGGCTTCACCGTGGCTGGCGCCGTGGCGGCCTGCCATCGGAATCACGCCCACACTCAGTGACGCCGAGCTGATCACGCTCGCGGTCATGTCGGCGCTGCTCGGATACACCTCTGAGCGGCGCTGGCTTCGCCGCGTCGGGCGGGACTTCGGCCACCTGTTTCCCTACGTGCCCCAGCAGTCCGGCTACAACAAGCGGCTGCGCGCCGCGTTCTCACTGCTCACCAGCATGATCCGGATCGTGGCCCGCGATACCTCACTGTGGAGCGACGATGTGTGGCTGGTCGACTCCACACCGGTCGGCTGCGGTTGCTCCCGTGAGACGGCCAAACGCTCGGACCTGGCAGGCTGGGCCCAGTACGGCTACTGCGCATCACACTCGCGATACTTCTGGGGGCTGCGTCTGCACCTGGTGTGCACACTCGGCGGGCTGCCGGTCCTGTTCGCACTCACCGGGGCGGACGAGCGCGAAACACTGCGCGACATGCTCGATACCGCGCCAGACGTCCTCGCCGCTCACCCCGGGCAGACGATCATCGGGGACAAGAACTACTTCGGCCGCGAGTTCGAGCGCGGCCTTGCCGAGCGTCACCTGAAGTTGCTGCGGCCAGCCCGCAAGGGGGAAGCCGAGCCGACCGGGTCACACCTGTTCAAACCGCTGCGGCAGGTCATCGAGTCGATCAATCAGACCTTCAAGGGGCAGCTCAACCTGGAACGACACGGCGGCAAGAGCCCTGCAGGAGTGTCAGCCCGGGTCTTGTGCCGGATCCTCGCACTCACAGCGGCGATCTGGCACAACGACCAAACTGGACAGCCCATCAAACGATCACTCACAGCCTACGATCACTGACCGCAACAACACCCCTTGGACTCATTCATCTAGAGAAGGCAGATCTTATGGGGGCGAATCTCGCGGGGACGAGCCTCACCGGTGCGACGCTTACTGACCTTGGCGTTATAGCGTCTGGTCTCGTCAGACCTGGTGACAGGGCCCGTCTTGGCTGGTAGCCCGGAAGTATGCGGTATCCGGACGGGGGCGGGCTGACCGCCGAGCAGCGCAAACGCCGCGAAGAGGTACGCATGCGGGCCGCTGACCTCTTCGAGGGGGACGTAAAAGTCCCGTGCATCGCCCGGGAGTTACGGGTGAGCGAGAAGTCGGTCTACCAGTGGCGCCGTGCGTGGGCGTTGAACGGGCGCGAAGCACTGCGTTCCCAGGGACCCCCGGGCTACGACTGCCGACTCGGCCCCCACCTGCAGGCCAAGCTCGCGACGTGGCTCGACGAGGGGCCGGCCGCGCACGGCTGGAGGGATGACCAGGTGTGGACCGCCGCAAGAGTCCGCACGCTGATCGGGCGGAAGTTCCACCTCTCCTACAGCATCTCCGGGGTGACCCGGCTGCTGCACCGCATGGGCTTCAGCGTGCAGATGCCCGCCCGGCCCGCCGCCGAACGCAACGAGGACGCGATCACCGCATGGCGGGAGGCGACCTGGCAGGAGGTAAAACCCTCCGGGTGAGCTTCCCCCGGTGTGCGGGAGGTGCTGATCAGCTGGCCAGGGCGGGTTGACGGGGTTTCAGGTTCGTTCGTTCGGCCGTTGCCTGGTCGGCGTAGTGCTTCTCCTCGAACTCGACGGGGCTGAGGTAGCCGAGCCGCTTCTGGATGCGCCGGGAGTTATAGAAGCCGTCGATGTACTCGAAGAGCGCGAGGTTGGCCTCGGCGCGGGTGGTGAAGGTGCGCCCACGGATGCACTCGGTTTTGATGAGCATCCAAAGGTTCTCCGCGAGGGCGTTATCGTACGAATCCCCGACCGAGCCCATAGATGCCTCAACTCCCGCTCTCACAAGGCGAGTTGTCAGCTTCACGGATGTGTACTGACAGCCGTGATCGGCATGGTGCACGAGTTGTCCGGGCTCGACCTCTCGGCTGGCCAGGGCGTACTCCAGTGTGGTGAGGACCAGGTCCGCGTCCGCGCGGGCGGAGGTCTCCCAGGCCACCACTCTCCGGGAGAACGCGTCCCGGATCGCCGAGAGCCACAAGGGTCCCTCACCGGTCGAGATCATCGTGAGGTCGGTGACCCACAGCCGGTTCGGGGCGGGTGCGGTGAAGTCGCGCTCGACCAGGTCCGGGGCGAGCGTGGCCTTGGGATCCCGGCGCGTGAAGCCCTTTCGGCGCGGGCTGATGCCCGCGATGTCGGCCTCGCGCATAAGGCGCTCGACCCGTTTGCGGCCCACGTGCACACCCTCACGCTTCAAGACGGCGTGCACGCGCGGTGAGCCGTAGATCCCGCCGGAGTCCGTGTGGATCTGCTTGATCTGCTCGGTGAGTTCCGCGTCCCGGCGCCGACGTTCGCACGGCTCGCGCTCTGCGTGGCGCCAGCGGTAGTACGTGGAGGAGGCGAGGTGCAGTTCCCGAAGTACGCACTCGACCCCCAGGTGCGGGTGCTCGTCGAGGAGCGCGGTCACCTGGGCCGGGTCGGGTCGAGCTGGGCCGCGAAAAAAGCCGAGGCTGTCCGCAGTACCTCGTTCGCCCGCTTGAGCTGGGCGTTCTCCTTGCGCAGCGCGGCGAGCTCGGCGCGTTCGTCGGTGGTGAGCCGGTCGTCACGCTCGCCGGCATCGGCCTCGGCCTGGCGGATCCATCCGCGCAGGGCCTCGGGGTGGACGCCGAGGTCGACGGCGAGCTTCTTGATCTGGGGCTTCGGGTCCGCGGTGCGGTACATCCGCACCGCACGCTCACGCAACTCCAGCGAGTACTTTCAAGACCACGGAGTTAAGGCCGATCCGGGGTTGTCAACGGGATCCGGGATTTTCGGGGAAGCGCAGGTCATGGCAACGGGGCTCCTGGTAGAGCGAGGAAGCCGACCAAGGTCTTCCCACTCGAAGGAGCCCCGTTGCCCGTTCAGTGTTCCACCGTCACGCTCACGTCGTCCATCACCGTCGCCGACGGCATCTTCGCTCCGGGGCATCTTGGCGAGCTGACCCAGCAGTTACCCTTCGAACTCGTCGATGACGTGCTGGAACGCGCCGGCGGCGCCCAGCACAGGCTGCGGCTGCTGCCGTCGAGGGTGGGCGTGTACTTCGTGCTGGCACTGGCCCTCTTCCCGCAGCTGGGGTACGTGCGCGTGTGGGACAAGCTCACCGCCGGGCTGCGCGGGATTCTTCACCGGCGCCCTTCGGAGAAGGCGTTGCGGGAGGTTCGCCGGAGGCTGGGCGTCGCGCCGCTTCGGTTGCTGTTCGAAACGCTGGCCGGCCCTGTGGCACAGCCGATCACACCCGGGGTGCGATACCGGTGCTGGCGCACGGTCGCCTTCGACGGGTGCAGCTCCACCAAGGCCCCTGACCGGCCGCGAGTCTGTGCGTGGCTGGGCAAGCACAAGCACCGCTACGGCACCGACGGATACCCAATGCTGAAGATCATGGTGCTGTGCGAGACCGGGACTCGGGCCCTGCTCGGCGCGGTCTTCGGACCGACGCCAGAGAAGGAGACCGGCTACGCCGAGCAACTGCTACCGCTGCTGGACGGCGGCATGCTGCTGCTCAACGACCGGGGCTTCGACTCCGACGACTTCCTCGCGAAGGCTGCGGCCACCGGCGCACAGCTGCTGGTGCGGCTCAAGGGAACCCGGACCCCCGCCCGCTGGGCGCTACTGCCGGACGGGTCGTTCCTGACCAGGATCAACGGGACCCGGCTGAGGGTCATCGACGCGCACATCGCGGTGACGACCGCCAAAGGGCTGCGGCTGGAAGGCCACTACCGGCTGGCCACCACGCTGACCGATCACCGCCGCTACCCCGCCGTCGAGCTGGTGGAGCTCTACCACGAGCGATGGGAGATCGAATCGGCGTTCTACTCGCTCCGCCACACTTTGCAGTGCGGCCTGGTGCTGCGCTCCCAGGACGTGGCCGGGATCCAGCAGGAGCTATGGGCTCATCTGACCGTCTACCAGGCACTGCGCCGGGCGATGGTCGAGGCCGTCGAGACGCTTCCCGGCACGGATCCGGACAGGGCTTCCTTCACCGTCGCCCTGGAGACCGCCAAGGAACAGCTCATCACCGCGGCCAATGTGCTGCCAGACGCCGGACCAGGGCGCATCACATCGGCCCTGCTGCACGATCTACTCCCACCCCGCCAGGCCCGCGTCAACCCGCGCCGCGTCAAGTGCCCGATCTCCCGCTACGCCGCCCCGCCCGACCAGGCCCAAGCCTTCGGGGCCTCCAGGATCACCAGCATCGCCGTCACCGTGCACTCGTCCGCCGGCACCGGCTCTGACGGGCGTCGCGACCACACGCTGCAACTCCTGCGCACCAACCCTCTCCGCACCTGGCGCGCATGCGAAATCGCCCGCGGTATCGGACTGGACGACGCTCGAGGACTACGCGCGGAACTGGGGCGCTGGGTCCGCGAAGGAATCCTTCGCCGCACCGGGCGAGGCATCTACACCCTCGAACCCGAGTGGATCACACCCGACCTCCACCACCCCTCGGTCCCGCCCCATTTGACAACCGCGGATCGGCCTTAACTCCGTGGTCTTGGAGTACTTTCGGGGAGCAGCCATGGTCGATGTTCCTCTCATGAGTCCCATCTGACCCTCTGTCAATTCACTCCGCATCTCGGGGGAAGCTCAGGGCGGCGACCGGCGCGTTCATCTGCTTCGAGGACGAAGCGGGCGTAACCGGCCGGCCGCCCAAGGGCCGCACCTGGGGCCGACGCGGCATCACCCCGAGGGTCAAAGTGCCCGGTCGCAGCCGGGGACGGCTCTCGGTGGCCGGGCTGCTGTGCTACCGGCCCGCCTTGCCCGCCCGCCTGTGCTACCGGCTGCGCCGGCACACCGGCCGCAAGGGCGAGCGGCGCTCGCTCGGCGAGAGCGACTACATCCACCTGCTCGACGGCGCCCACCACCTGCTCAAGGCCCCGCTGATCGTGGTGTGGGACCGGCTGAACACCCACATCTCCAAGACGATGAAGGCGCTCGTGGCCGGCCGGGACTGGCTGACAGTGGTCCTGTTGCCCGGGTATGCGCCTGAGCTCAACCCCGTCGAGGACCTGTGGGCGCATATCAAGCGGAGCCTGGCCAACCTGGCCGCCCGCACCCTCAACGAGCTGGAGACTCTGCTCCGCAGGCGGCTCAAGGCACTGCAGTACCTGCACGGCATCCTCGACGGGTTCCTCGCCGGGACAGGCCTCGCTCTCGACAGACCGAACTGACCCAAAAACGCCGAAGTCAGTAGCGTATTTCCGCTGGTGGCAAGGGAATTCGGTGTCGGGTAGGAACGCGGGCAACGGGGCCGCGTTGGTCAGGTAGTCCGCCAAGACTTCCGGCCGTTGAGGAGCCCCGTTGCCCACGCGTAATTGTGCGCTGCCACCCGGTCTGGCGAGGGTCACCCGTCAGTTCACCGTGGCTGAGGGCCGGTTCGCGCCCGGTCATCTGGGCGAGTTGACGCAGGTCATACCGTTCGACCTCGTCGATGCCGTTCTGGATGAAACCCGTTGCGTGCAGCGCCGGTTACGGGATCTGCCCTCGCGGGTCGGGGTCTACTTCCTTCTCGCGATGTGCCTGTTCCCGGAGGTCGGCTACCGGCTGGTCTGGCACAAGCTGACCGCAGCCCTTACGGGCGTCGGGTTCGAGGTCGCGGAGCCAACTGCGAAAGCATTGCGTGACCTGCGCAGACGGCTCGGTGCAGAACCGATGAAGCGCGTGTTCGAGACCCTGGCCGGCCCGCTCGCCCAGCCGGTGACTCCCGGAGTGCGGTTCGGGCCGTTCCGGATGGCCTCCTTCGACGGCTGCAGCTCGATCAAGCTCCCCGATACCGAGCGCAACGTGGAGTGGTTCGGACCTGGCAGCCGTGGCGGGTATCCGATGCTGGAACTGATGACCCTGGTGGAGACCGGCACCCGTGCCCTGATCGGTGCCGTGTTCGGCACTCCCAGCGACGGGGAGACCTCCTACGCTCGCAGGCTCCTGCACCACCTGGGCCCCGGCATGCTGGCTGGTCCTGTGGGACAAGGGTTTCGACGCCAACGCCTTCCTCGCCGCCGTGCACGACACCGGAGCCAGGTTCCTGGGCCGGCTGCGCGCCAACCGACGCACCCCGGTCCTGAGCCGACTCACCGATGGCTCCTACCTCTCGGTCATCGGCACCGTCCCGGTACGCGTCGTGGAAGCGCAGATCACCGTGATCTATGACGACTGCTCGTTCACCAACTCCTATCGGCTGGTCACGACGCTGACCGATGCTCGTCGTTACCCCGCCCCGGCCCTCGTTGCCCTTTACCACCAGCGGTGGGAGCACGAGTCGGCGTATTTTGCTCTGCGTCACACGATCACAGACGGCCGGGTCCTGCGTTCAGGCGACCCGGTCGGGGTCGAGCAGGAGATGTGGGCCCTGCTCGCCCTCTACCAGGCACTTCGGACCGTGATGGTGGAGGCCGCCGAGTCCCGGCCGGGCACCGACCCGGACCGCTGCGGCTTCACCATAGCCATCCACACTGCCCGCGACCTCGTGGTCCAGGCCGCCGACGTCATCAAGCCCGGCGCCCTGGGCACCCGCACCACCGCGTCATCGGCAACCGGGTCCTGGCCGGGCTCCTCCCGCACCGGCGCCCCCGCATCAGCACCCGAAAAGTCAGGTCATCGGTCTCCCGGTACGCCGAACGCCAAGACGACGGCCGCCCCGACAAAAGCCGCCTGGTCACCGACCTTGACGTCACCATCCTCGAACCCGATCCCGACCTGCCCACCGTCTCGCACGACGATCGACACACACCGGCCGCCGACCGGCGCAGACAGCGCGTCCTGGACCTCCTTCACGCAGAACCCGACCGCCAGTGGCACACTCGCGACCTCGCCCGCCACCTCGGCGACATCACCCTCAGCACGATGTACCGACAGCTCGACAGATGGGCCGTAAACGGACTCATCACCAAGACCGGCCCCGCCAGCTACAGCAGCCCGAGAACTCGCTCAACCCTCTTGCCATCAGCGGAAATACGCTAAGGGCTTGCCGATCAATAACTCGCTGTCTTGATCTCTGGCGCGGGGATGCCGAGGTGTGTGGCGAGGTCGATGAGGTCGTCGAGGGTGGCCAGTGGTGTCTCGGCGGGTTCGATGGCGTGTCCGATGTCGTGGAGGAGTCGGCGAGTTTGACTGATGGCCGGGTTGAGGGTCACGGGTGTCACGGTGAAGAGCGGGGCGATGACGACCTGGGGCAGCTTGAACCTCTGGTAGAGGATGGTGGCCAGGAGCCGGTCTACGAGGGTGAGGCCGGGGCGTCGGCCGGTGTAGAGGCCGACGGCGGGGGTCTTCTGCCGGTCGCCGCCGCGTCGCTGATGGAGGTCTGCTTCCCGCTGAGCCGCGCGGGCTGCTGCCAACTCGGTGACCAACCAGTCCCACTGCTCGTGCGGGATGCCGGTGAGAGCGGGATGGGTCAGCCAGTCGCGGCCGGAGCCGGCTTCGTTCTGGGGTGGAATAGGAAGGACGCCGTCCCGGCGGTGTTCTTGTGGGTGAACGGTGTAGTTCCAGTCGCCGTGCTAGTCGTGGCGGCTCAGTGGCAGGGCGTTCAGCTGTCCGTCACTGATGCGGACGCCGGTCTCGTAGACGGCGGTGTCGAGTACGGCGCGGACTGTCAGTCCCGTGCGGGTGGTGGTCGCTGCGATGCTGTTCACGATGACTTCATGGCTGGTCAGCGGCCTGCCCCGCCAGTTCATCGTGATGTGGGAGAACAGTCGGTGCTCGATTCGGTTCCACTTAGATGTGCCCGGAGGAAAGTGACACACAGTGATCTCCAGGCCGGTCTCGACAGCCAGCGCGGCCAGCTCGAACTTCCAGGCCCGGGTGCGGTAGCCGTTGGAACCGCCCGCGTCCGCAGTGATCAGCAGTCGGTGCGAGCGCGGGTAGGTGTCGCGCCCAACCGCGTGCCACCAGCGGCGGACGGAGGCGACGGCGAAGGCTGCCGTGTCATGGTCGGTGCCGACGTTGACCCAGCCCGCGTCCGCGGCCAGATCGTAGATCCCGTAGGGGATCGCCTTGCCCAGATCGGCATCGGGAAAGTCGTGGGTGCGAACCCGGACCGGATCACCTTCGCGGCACCACTCGTGGCCGGCGTTCTTGTAGTTGCCGACCAACTCCTTCTTCTTGGTGTCCACGCTGATCACCGGGTCTCCGGCGGCCTGGAAGTCCTTGGCCTGGTCGTTGATATAGCGGAACTGCGCATCCCGGTCCGGGTGTTGGGCACCTTCGATGGTCTTGGCGTTGCCCTGGAGACTGAAGCCCTCCTCGCGCAGCACGGCCGCCACGGTGTCCGCAGAGACCCGGTGCCCCTGCCGGGTCAGCTCGGCAGCCAGTTGCCGGGTCGACTTCGTCGTCCAGCGCAGCGGCGATATCGGGTCCCCGCGTACATCCGGTTCCACCAAGGCCAGCAATGCGGGCCGAAGGCCCGGATCCAGGTCCACCGCACGCTTGCGGCCCCCACCGGACCGACGCACCCGACCCAACGGCGCCTCCCCGGACTCCAGTTCCGTCACCCCGCGCGACACGGTCCCCTCCCGGACTCCGGCCGTACGAGCGACGAGCCTGATGCCTCCATGGCCCAGCGACCGTGCTTCTGCTCCTATGGCCAGCCGCCGCTGCCGCTCGTCGAGATGCGGGAACAACGTCCCGAACTTTGCGGCCAGAGCCGCCTCGATCCCCTCCGGACTCCCCATGCCACAACAACGATCCACAGAGCCGGAAGCGACGGCTTGTTTCCCGGCAAGCCCTAACTACCCGGCCTTGGGTCAAGGCCCGTGATCGTCAGTGAGCTGTGCGGCCCGGGCGTGGCCGGTGTCGGACCTCGGCCGACAGTTGGGCCGCAGCGTCCCGCAGCGTCTCGGTGAAGCCTCGCTGACGGCGGTCGTCTGGGATGCCCGAACGATGTACCACGGCGGTGGCGCGTACCGCGGCGGGATGGTCGATGCGTACGACGCCGATGGTAGGGGGTAGTGCCGGCACGGCGAGGCCGGGAACGACGGTGATGCCAAGTTCGGCGGAGACGAGACCAAGTTTGGCGACCCAGTCGCGGGCGACGAACGCGATGTTCGGTTGCCACGAGGAATCGGCCCACGTGCCGAGGAGGGTTGAGCCCGGCTCGGCGCTGCCGGCGATCCACCGTTCGTGTCTGAGCATTGCGGTGGTGACGCTTGCCTGGCCGGCGAAGGGGTGTTCCGGCGCGACCGCCACGAACAGTGGATCGTCGAGTATTAGGGTCGCCTCCACGCCCTCGGGCAGGGACTCGGATGGGGTCACCACGGCGAGATCGAGTCGTCCTCGGGCAACAGCGGTCACAAGGGCAGCAGTTGTCCCTTCGCGCAGCGGCACCCGCACCTGTGGTTCCCGCCTGATGAGGGCGGCGATAGCCCGAGGCACCAACGCAGCCATGGCGGTGGAGAACGCTCCGACACGCAAACGGCCAGGCGGGTGCGTGCCAAGATCTTCGAGATCTTGCCGGGCGGCGTGGAGCTCACCGAGGACCTTGTCGGCATGCCGGACGACGATCCAGCCGGCGTCGGTCGGCTGTACGCCCCGGGCCCGGCGTTCAAACAGTGCCTGACCAGCCGCCTGCTCCATGAGCGCGATCTGGCGAGAGATGGCCGATTGCGTGTAGCCCAGCCGCTCGGCCGCCATCGAGAAGGAGCCGTAGCGAGCCGCCTCTCGGACCACGCGCAGACCCACGACCGTGAAATCACTCATGCGAAATAGTCATAGCACATATGCAAGACTGGCGTTTGACGCATACCTGGCCGCAGGTAACCTCATCCGCATGGATACTGCACGCAACAAGAAACTCCTCGAGGACATCTTCGACCAGATGGCCCGGGGAAACTCCCGTGCGATGAGCGAGGCGATGGCCGAGGACTTCCGGTGGATATTTCCAGGGAACTGGTCATGGGCCGGTAGTTGGGAACCCAAGTCAGTCGCGGTGGGCGGGCTGCTGCGACCACTGATGGCGCAATTCGAGGGCGAATACCGTAGCGAGGCAGACCTCATTCTTGCCGACGGCGACCGCGTCGTGGTCCAAGCCCGCGGATACGCCACCACCAAACGGGGAGAGCCCTACCACCAGACGTACTGTTACATCTTCCGGGTCGCCGACGGGCGTCTTACCGAGGTGACCGAATACTGCGACACGGCGCTAGTCGAACGGGTCCTCGACCGCCCCGCCGGTTAGCACCCCAGTCGCAGTTCGCTGTCACTGCTGGTCAGAGCCGTGTTTCGGAGGGCACTCGGCTGACGTCACGTCAGGTCGTGGAAGTTCGTGACGCCGGATGCGGCGGGCCGTTGTGCTTGTCGCGCAAGACGATGTCCAGCTCCAGCTCCAGTTGTAGATCGTGATCGCCAGACGTCCGACAGGGCGGCCGGGGCGGGCAGCTCACCCTCCCGTTCGGCGGCCCCTTGACCGGAGTGAGTGCTCACTCCGGTATCTTGTGGCCATGACGACAACACCAAGTCGGCGAAGAGCGCCGGCAATGGACCCCGACAGCCGCCGGGAAATGATCGTTCGTGCTGCGCTTCCCCTCGTGATCGAGCACGGCAGCGCGGTAACGACGCGCCAGATCGCTCAGGCCGCAGGCATCGGGGAGGGCACGATCTTCCGCGTCTTCGCGGACAAGGAGGAGCTCCTGGACGCATGCGTGACGGAGGCTCTCAGCCCGGCCCATGCCCTCGATGAACTCGCTTTGGTGTCCATGGAGCAGCCGCTCGTTGCCCGGCTGACCGAGGCTGCCTCTGCGCTGCATGCCCACTTGGACCGGGTCGGCGCGGTGGTCGGTGCGCTTCATGCGACGGGAGGGCGGGGACGAAGTGGCCGTCCCAGCAGCTCAGAGGCGCCGCCTGATCGTGCGGCCGGCTCCCTGCCCGTACGAGAGGCGCTGGCCGAACTCTTCGAACCTGAACGGGAGTCGCTGCGGTTGCCTCCCGAGCAGGCAGCACTGATCTTCCTGGGTCTGCTGTTCGTCGGGAATGGCAGGCCGCCGGTAGGAGGCGAGTCAGCGGATTCGTCGACGCAGTTGGGAGTGCACGACCTCATCCACGTCTTCCTGCACGGCGTCCTGTCCCAGCCGGTCGAGAACTGAGAGGCAGAGCATGTCCATCACGCTGAACCACACCATCGTTCCAGCCGTCGACAACGAGGCGGCAGCACGCTTCTTCGCCTCCGTCATGGGACTGGACTATCGAGGTGCAGATCGGCATTTCGCGCCGGTGCAGGTCAACGATTCTCTGACGCTGGACTTCATGTCCGTCGAGAATCCGGTCGGCCATCACCTGGCCTTCGACGTGGACCCGTCGTCCTTCGACTCGATCCTCGACCGGCTCCGAACCGCCGGGGTGCCCTATGGCAACGATCCCAGCGAGCCCGACAACGGTCGGATCGACCACCCGTTGTGCCCTCGTGGCCTGTACTTCACCGATGACGCGGGGAACCTCTACGAAGTCATGTCCCCCAGGTAGCAGCCATCCGGCACTGCAATCACACAGTGGCCGACAACGGCGCCTGCCGTGCTCGGCCACCGGTCTCCTGCCGACGGTAATGGCCGGCGCGGGCTCGGGCTTGATGGCGCCGCCGCCAGTCGGACTAGGGGGTGGGCCGCATCGTGGACGGGACGGACGATGAGTGCGATGAACAGGCGCTGGATCTCGTTGCAGGACAGCGGCAACAGCCCATCGGGTGCGGGCCGACGGGCATGTTCCTCGACGCGGACGGTGACGAGGAAGGCGTGGGCGAGCATCGCAAGGGTGGCCCAGCGGGCCCAGGAGGGATAGCGGCGGACCTGGTGTCATCGAGCCCGGCCAGCCCCTTTCCCGCTCTGGAAGGTCTCCTCCACCCGCCATCTGGATCCGGCAACCCGCACCAACTCGGCCAAAGGCACCGGTTCGGGTGAGAAACAGCGGTAGTAGGCATGTTGGCCGGGGGTGCGGTTGCGGCGGATCAGCATCTGGTGACGGCCCGGGCCCGGTTCGGCGAGGTCGATGAGGGCCCAGTCGTAGAAGCGGTGCCCCTTGGCACCCGCCGCGGCGGACAAGAGACATTTGCTGACGTTGGCGGTGCCGCAGATCCTTGGGACGGAGTGGGGGACCGCCCTCCTCCTGAGGAAGCACCGCCATGGCAACTGAGCGCGTTACAGGATCGGTGATCGAAGCGCGAGTTCAAGGCGCCAGCGGGCGAGCCAGTGGATAACAATTGGTGGGTCTTCGATCTTGAGCGGTGCGCCTGCTCAGGGCCTCTGGCCTTTCTCTACGCTCAGCGACGGCGGTTGGTGGCTGCTGCCGGGGCCGCAGGCGCGCCGGGAGTCCAGGGCAGCACAGGCCACGGTCCCTCTCCGTGACTACGGGTGCAGCTTCTCGCCCTTCGCCAGCATCGCTACGTACTTTTCGATCCGGCGCGCCCGGGTCTCGGCCTTCTTGGCGTCTTGGATCCGGTACAGGATCGCGTAGCGGTTCTGCCGGTCCAGTGTCTCGAAGAACTCCGCCGCGGCCGGGTCGGCGGTCAGGGCCGCCGTGAGGTCGTCCGGCACCGTGGCGGTCTTCGCGCCGTCGTAGGCCGCTTCCCAGCGGCCGTCTGCCTTGGCGCGGTCCACCTCGGCCTGTCCCGGCGGATGCATCCGGCCCTGCTCGATCAGGGCGGCCACCTTGTCCCGGTTGGCCTTGGACCACTTGCTGCGCGGCTTGCGCGGGGTGAACCGCTGGAGCCACCACTGGTCGTCGAACTTTGCCTTCTGGCCGTCGATCCAGCCGTAGCAGAGTGCCACGTCGAGCGCCTGGGTGTAGTCCAGCGCGGCGATACCGGGGCCCTTCTTGCGAAGCTTGAGCCAGATGCCGGGTGAAACGGCGTGGTTCTGGCCGAGCCATGCCTGGAATGCCTCGGCGGATTCGAATGCGACGATCTCCAAGTCCTGAGTCACCCCAGCAGCGAACCACACCCGGCCGATTGTCATGAGACATTCGGCACGGCCCCGGATGCGGGATGCCCGTGGGCCTGCTTGATCATCTCTGTTTTCGACGCAGAACGATCATGCAGGAGCCACGGGCTTGGTCAACGATACGACGTTGCTGCTCAACCTCGACGGGGTGTCCGTCGCGCGTGTTGAGCGGCTGGCCGACGGAAGGCGCCGACAGCGGGTTTGGGTTTCATCGCCAAGATTGGCCTTCGCCCATCCATGCTCGTTCCGATGATGGTGCTTGGGCTCTACGGAGTGTTCGCCTGCCTCAAGTTCCATGAGCGCTGCGCGTTTCACGTTGGACAGGCGAGAGGGCTGCGGAAGAAGGTCGCGGAGCAGTTCCCGGATCTCGGCATTGAGCCTGCCCTGCAAGCGACGTCCGACAAGCAGCGTGCGCGTTTTCCCGCCTGCGGAAGATCCGGCTGTACGTGGTGTGGATCGCGCTCCATGGCGTCATCGCCGGCGGCTGGAGCCGGTCTCTCTATTTGGATCATCGTTACTGCTTGACCTGACCAGCCGGACGTCATGACGGCCCTACCCAGCCGCGACACCGAGCCCGATCTGTACCGAGCGGCACCGCCGCAGGGGCGGGCGTTTGGGCTATCGCTGGGTGTGGAGGTGCTGTCGGCGGTTGGTGACCAGGGCGTGCCAGCGCTGGCGGGTGGCCGGTTCGTCGTCGATCCACCGAGTGCTGGAGGCCTGGGGCAGGGGCAGGCCGGCCATGAAGGCGGCGATCTCGCTGTAGTAAGGGAAGGCGCCGCTGCGGGTGTTCTCGCGCAGCCAGGCGATCGTCGTGGCCACCTGGTCCTGGTCGTTGCGGACGGCGTGGTGGAAGGCGAGGGTGAGGTCCAGGGCGAGCTCGGTGTATGTCACGCCCGCTGTACGGATCTCAGCGCGCAGCACCTGGGCGCGGTCGTCGATGTCGGCGTCGGTGCGGCCGGCGTCGCGGGCGAGCGCCGCGATATGGGTGATCAGGGTGGTGGCGCGTAGATCCACACCGGCCAGAAGCTGCTCAGCGAGGGCGAGCTCGCTGTCGGCGACGGCCGGGTCGGTGAAGGCCAGGGCGAAGGCGCGGTGGGCCTGGCTGTTGCCGCGCTCACCGGTGACACCGTGGTGTTCGGCTTCGTCGCGTGCGGCGGCGTACGCGGCGGCGGCGCGGTCCATGTCGCCGTGGGGCCACCAGGTGTCGCCTTGGACGCGGTGGTGGCGGCCTTCCCAGCCCAGGGTGTGGGCGGTGGTGAGGGCGGTGGGGAAGTCGCCGGCCATGCGGGCGAGATGGGCAAGTCCGCGTCGGGCGGCGGGGGCGAGGCGGCCCTGGCTGTCGGCGACGGCCTGCATGCCCGCGCGGGAGGCCGGGCTGTCCCCAAGATCGCGGTGGGCCTTGGCCCGGTAGTACAGAGCCATGTGCTGCAGGTCGTCAGGGAGCAGGCGGCTGTTGATGACTGTGGTGAGGCGGGCGACGGTGCGCGAGCGGTGCTGGTGCTGACGGCGGGCGAGCGCGCTGAGGAGTTCGACCAGGGCGTCGGCGGCCGTGTCCAGTCCCGTGCTGTCGGTGTCGGGTGGGGCGAGGGGGTTCCCACACGGAGTCGCTGACGCAGGTCCAGGCCGCCGGGATGAGCCAGCCGAGGTCCAGTCGGTGGTCGCGGGCCAGGCGCAGGCCCTGGCGCAGGCAGGCAACCAGCAGCAGCCTACCGAGCCGGGGGAGTTGCGGTGCTGTTCGCCAAGGGCGGTGAAGGCGCGCTGCGCAGCCTGCTGCCAGTCGCGCTCACTCCAGCGGTCATCGGTGGTGTCGTCGGCGTTGCGTACGGCGGAACGGATCAGCGAGACACCGAGCCGGAACGTGCCCGGCACGGGCTTGCCTTCGTTGGTGAGCGGCAGGATGTCCAGCGGGGACGGGCCGGGCGAGGGGTAGACGATCGCGTCGGTGCCGATGGAGGTCGGGTAGAGGTCGGCGGCGGCCGCCGTCTTCATCAGCTTGCGGTGCAGGCCCACGCGCTGGTTCGCGAGCACGGCGGCCCGGATGTCGGGGCGCCACGTCTCCCGCTTCAGCGCCGGGTACTCCTCGTAGTACGGCACCTGGCCCCGGCTGCGCTGGCGCAGCTTGCCGATGCCGCCCTTCGCCGTCGCCTTGATCGCGGTCTCCAGCAACGCCATCGTCGGATCGACCTGCTTGCGCCGCGCCATCGCGTCCAGGAACTCCTGGCCCCCCAGGTTCTACCCGCACCTATCGCTGTTCCGTGCTGACCGGTGACCCAAATGGGACCGACAGACTGCCCGCACGGCCCGTTACCGAAGCCGGCGGAACCTGGAGCCGATATGCCCCCGGTGACCACAGACGGTGAAACGCAGATATTCACGCTGGTTCCGCTGAGCCTCGCGCGTCCTTGAGGTTGATCCTGCAGCGCTCGGACCTCCGCGAGCTTGAATAGCGCCACGGTGACGGTGCGATACCGGCCGACCGGCTGCTCGCAAGGTGTCGACGGGCTGGATCCACCCGGCGGCCTCCACGCTGAGATTGATCAAGCCCCCGCTGAGCGGCGGCCATGCCCCCGTCAGTCGTGACGGGCGAACTTGACCGCCGAGGCGAGCAGGATCACTGCCAGCACGGGGATAAAAGGACCAGGTCCGAGAACACGCCCAGGAGCAGCACGCCCAGCACCGCGCCGGCGGCGAAGCCTGCGGCCATCACCAGGCCAAAGCGGGAGTTCGCGCCGAGCACTGCGAAGGCGGGCGCCTTCGTTACACGGGTGACGTCACCAGGAGCCGCCGCCGCCGCCCCCGGAGCCACCGCCGACGTCACCACCACCACCGCCTCCACCTCCTCCGCCACCGCCGCTGCTGGACGCCGGGGCGGTGCTGGCGCGCGCGGTGTGGAGGAGCAGGCCCACGGCCAGGGCCGGGGCAATCCGGGAGGTCACGGCCGACCGGTGTTCGGGGACGGTGGTCGAGTCGGCGATCGCCTTCTCCCAGGCCTGGCCCACGTCCAGGGCCACCGCCCAGGCCGTGTACAGCTCCATCCGTTCCTCGTCCAGGGGCTCGTCCGCCTGGAGCGCGGCCGGGTCGGCGAGGTAACGCCGGAACGCCTCGGTCCGGAGCCAGAGGGCGGCGCCGCGAGGGCTGCGGGTCTCAAGTTCCCAGGAGCGCCGCCGCAGCGCGTAGCCGACACTCACGGCGATCAGGCCTACGGCGAGGATCGGCCAGCCGACCGCGTTCCGGCCGCCGCCGACCCAGGCTCCGAGCCCTGCGACGACAAAGCCGAGCAAGGTGGCGGCGAGGCCGACGGGCCGTCCGAGACGGGAACGACGCGCGGCGGCCGCGTCCCACAGGCCGCTGTCCGCCTGCCACTGTTCCAGCGCGCGGGTGAGACTCTCCCAGGCCGACCTGAACTGCGGGTCGTACCAGCCCAGGGTGCAGGTGTCGCGCCCCGAGAAGATGCTGCCGAAGACGACTCTCGCGACCGGGTCCGCCGGGGCGTCGGCCGGATCCCGGCGTCTCAGCGTGGGGTGCTGGTCGGTCCCCTCGACGGTGATGTGGCCGTCGGCGGCCGCGCCCAGCAGCCAGGCCACCTTGTGGTGGTGCCCTACGCCTTCGGAGAGGAGGATCCCGCCCTGGGCCGGGGTCAATCCCTCGGGGGGCACGAGGGACGGGGTGAGCGAGGCGGCGCGCCGGTCGAGGTCCACACGCCGGGTCCTGCCGGGCGCCCCGTCAGTGCCCTCCTCGGCGATCCGGTCACGGCCGAGGAAGCGCAGCAGTTGAACCGTCACCAGGGCGCAGGCCAGGGCGAAGAGGAAGGCGAGCAGGCCCACCCACAGCGGATGCGGGACGGCGGCGCCGACGGCTTTCCCGGAGGGCAGCGCGGGCAGGGCGGGCTTCGCGCCGGTCAGCTTCGCCCCACGGGAGGTGTACAGAGTGACGCCCTCACGCCCCTTGAGCTTGTCGAGCGTGACGGCGAGGTGGCCGGGTGCGGCCTTCTTGGCCGTACATCCGTCCTCCGACCCGTTGGTGCCCTGCACGCAGCGCGTGCCGGTGAGGTCGTAGGGCGCCACGACATGGATCTCGACGTCGGAGCGGTCCACCCGCCATCCCGTGCCGACGGCGTCCCAAGCGAGTTTGCCGTTCTTCACGACGTCCGTGAGCGTGTACTCGATGCGGTACCGGTGCACGCCGGTGACGGAGCGGTCGGGGTCGCCCACCTTGACGCGGGTGGCGATCTCCCGTCGGCCGTCCGGCTCCTCGTAGTAGTCGCCCGCGTCGAACTCCCACGGAACGCGGTGGCCATCCATGGTCGCGACGACCTTGGCGGTCTCCTGGTCGCTGTACAGACCCGGCACGTCGCGGTAGACGCCGTGCCGAGTCGCGTCGGGGTACCCGAAGTCGTAGTCGATGACCTCGGTGACCCGAACACTGCCGTCCGCGGCGACCTCGGCGCCCACCCACATGGTGTTGACGCGCTCCACGTTCCCGCTCACCCAGCCGAGCGCGACGAGACCGCCGAGCAACAGCGTGACAAAGGTGATCGCGAGCGGGTCGTTGATCCTGCGTCTGCGGGCCAGGGTCCAAATGTCCCTGGGGCTCTCGTCTTTTGCGGCACTCAAGGAAACACCCCCCACATCACGGGGCCTCCCCAGCCCCACGAAGATCGGAAGCGTATCCCGGCCGCGGACCGACAATAAAGAGCCGGTCCGCATCATGCGGACCGGCTCTTTCCCGATGGGCGATACTGGGTTCGACCCAGTGAGCTCTTCGGCGTGAACAAAGCGCTCTCCCACTGAGCTAATCGCCCGGGAACGGACTGAAGTCCCGCTGCTCCTCTGGGTGATCGCGGCTGCCGCGGGCTCCCACGGCATCGCGGCCGCGCTCCTGCTGACGGCCGGGTTCGACACGATTGCGGCGCTCCGAAGCACCGAAGGGGGAGGACGCGTAATCCCGATGCCGCACCGTACGAAGGGCCCCGGTCCCGTTCGGCGACTCCGGTCTCGAACGCCATAGTCGCTCCTCTAGAGACACCTGAGACTTGCCGCTGCCCATCATGCCAATCGCCGACCAGCAGATTGCCGGGTGCCGCCGAGCTCGCGCAGATCAATCAGCGCGAGCCCCATCTGGGCTCGGCCGCGAATACGCGACACCTGAACATGCGAGCTCACCAGTCTCACACCCCAACCCGTCGGCTACTCCGCCAGCGGGCGCCACGTCCCCCTCCGGTTCCCCGCGATTCCACCCCGAGAATCCGCGAACCCGTCGGCTTGGCGATGGGAAGACGTCCGGCACGCGCGGTTCGCGGGCTGGCACGGGATGGCCAACTGGATCAAGGCGGCGCTCAGCCTGGCCAGCGTGTGCGCGTTCATCATCATGCTGGACGCCGCCGACGACATCGTCTCCGCCGTGGCCCACCGGATCGCCACCGCGACCCCGGAGACCCAGCTGGCGTCGAGACCTCCAACAGCTTCTGGGCAGTGATCGACACCCCGATCCGCACGTACATCGCCCAGCACACCGACGGCCTCGCCGTCAGCGGATCCGCCGTCTACGCCTTCTGGCAGGCGGTCGGCCTGTTCGGCCTGGTCGGCGGCTTCTTCCACAGCACCGGCGCTCGCATCACCTACAGCCTCTGGGGAGCGGCAAGCGTCGGCATGGTGTGGTCCGCCTCCCCCGCCGACGGCCGCACCGTCGCCACCGGCATCGCCGTCCTCGCCTGGACCATCGCCTCCGTCTTCGCCCTGCGCGGCCTGAGTCTGCGCCCGGTCATCCACACCGCCTTCCAGCCCCACATAGCCCTGCTCGGCATCGCCGCCCCCGCGCTGCTCCGCTCGACGGCCGCCCTGCGTACCGGACTGCTGGTCCTGGCCGCGTCCCTATCTCTGATGCCCCTGACCCACGACAGCGGCGCCTGGTGGGCACTGCGGCTGATCGCGGGCGCGGCCAGCGCCCTCGTCTTCATGATCGCTACGAGTGCCATGCTGGCCGGGCTCGCCGCGCACATGACCGGCTGGGCCTTCGGCGGGGTCGGCGCGGGTATCGCCCTGTCCGGGCTGATGGTGGTGGCGGTGCAGCAGGCCGGCTCCTGGCAGACGGCCTGGTTCGCCTGCGCCGTGCTCACCGTGCTGCTGACCGTCGCCGCTTGGAATCTGGTCCCACGCGGCGCGGCGGCCACGGCTCCCGCCGCCACCGCTGCGGCCGAACGGCCGCGCACGCACCGCTGGTTCACCGCCCTGCTGACCAGTTACGTCCTTGAGGGCATCGGGTACATCATCGCCGGCACCTTCCTGGTCGCCGCCCTCCAGCAAGGTGCCCCCGGCTGGATCGGCAGCGGCGCCTGGATCGTGGTCGGCCTGGCCGCGCTGCCCTCGTGCGCAGTGTGGATGCGTCTGGCCCGGCTACACCGAACTCACGAAACCCCAGGTCACAACCACAACCTGAGATCTCTACCGAACCCGGGGTGCCTCTGTGTCTTGTCAAGTCCCATGGGCAGGGAGGGACTTGGCTTTTCGCTCGTCGGCGATCATGACGCGCCACACGTGGTCGGCCAGGCGGCGTTTCAGGCACCGCTTCGCTTCCTTCGCCGTCTTACCCTCAGAGAGTTTGCGCTGGTAGTACGCGTGTCCGGGTGAGTTCGGCATGCGTATCTGCACAACCGCGATGGTGTGGAGGACGGAGTTGAGCTGACGGTCGCCGGAGCGGGAGAGCCGGTGGCGGGCCTTGTCCGCGCTGGCGATCTCCACCGGGGCGGCACCGGCGTAGTTCGCGAACGCCGCCGAGGTGGGGAATCGGTGAGCCTGTCGGGTGCGGCCGATCAGCCGGGCGGCCATGACCGGCCCGATGCCCGGGGTGTCCATCAGTGCGCTGCCCGATGCCTCCACAAGGCTCTGCATCCGGGCAGCATTGTCCGTGAGCTGCTTGTCCAGTTTCCGGATCTCGGCGACCAGATCCCAGGCGATGTCCTTGCGGACGGTCTCGACGTCGCCAGCGGGACGGACGGACCGCAGCAGTTTGGCGGCCAAGTCCGCGGACAGCTGGGTCGGGGCGCCGCCGGGCAGCAGATCACGCAGCAGCGCGTGGAGTTGGTTGACCGTGCGGACCCGGGCCTGGGCCAGGTTCACACGCCGTTCGTCCAGGAGAGCCAGCGCCGTGGTGTGGTCCTCGGGCTCGACATCCCGTCCGTCTCCCTGCAAACAGGCGACGGTGGCGGCGGCCGCGGCGTCGATCTGGTCGTTCTTGCGCCGTCCGCCACGGGAGAGTTCGCGCACCCGACTGGTCGCCGCGGCAGGCACGTCGACGACGCTCTCGCCGCGGGCGATGAGCCACTGAGCGAGATGCCGGCCCAATCCGTTGGCGTTCTCCACCGCCCACTTCCGCTGCGGCCACCGCTTGGCCCAGGCCAGCAGCCGCCGGTAGTCCGTCAGGCTCGCCTCGATCCGCATCGTCCCGACCTGCTGGTTTGATTCCAGCTCGACGGCGGTGGCGGTGTGGGTGGACTTGTGGGGGTCAACACCGAGCAGTATCACGGGACAGTGTTCCTCACGGTCGGACGACAGGGCATCCACGGCCGACACGCCGACTTCCGGAACCAACCGGCCGGGACACGCCTCTGTTGAGTCAGACCGCGGACGGACACCGGACCGGCGACATACCCCGGGAGAGCCAGCCCCGAAGAGCGGCAGACGGTTCACGAGTCACCCGGCCCGGCGTCCTACGGCACGCTACGAGCGGCCAACCCGACCGCGTCCCGCTACCCCCATACAAGTCGGCGGTTCAACAGCGACTTCAAAGGCCCTCTCGCCGTCACCCCGGTCTTCGTCCAGCACAACGGCCGCGTCGCCGCACTCATCCAGGTGATCTGCGTGGCCCTGCTGGTGTTCTGCCTGATCGAGCGCCAGGTCCGGCGCGCGCTGAGCCATGACCAGACCATGCCCGGGCTGTATCCCGACAACCGGCGTGCACGGCCGACCGGCCGGATGATCCTCTGCCACCTCGGTGAACTCTGGCTGCGGGACCGGCACTGCCACCGACCCGCCAACCGTGGTAATCACCCGCGGCGTCCAGGTCCATCTACTCGACCTCCTCGGCATCGAAGTGACCCATCCACGCTGGCCACAGACCTGACCGACCCACCCGTGAAGCATGGAACTACGTTTATGCGGCTGCTCCCGTGGAACCAGCTGCTGCCGAACGCCGGATGACGTCCAGGGTGTTCCGTACGGTCTGGAGCGTGCTCGCGCGCATGCCCGCGATGGCCTCGCTGTCCTGTTCCACTTCGGCACCCTGGCCATGGAACAGAATCTCGCTGGCGAAGGTCAGGGTGAGGGCGCCGGATTCGTCCTCACCGATCTCGTTGTGGATCATCCAGGTGGCGCGGTCATCCTCACGGTGAAAACTGACACGCTGCCCTTGCTGGAAGGCGACATCCTCACGGATTCGCTCACCACGCACGACCACCTCGCGTACCAGGCTCTCGTCCGTGCGTTCCAGCACAGTGCACTCCGTCATGCCAGCGACGAATGGGACGGCGTTCTCGGCTTTGCTGAGCAGACCGGCCCACAGCCCGTCGCGGTCAAGACGGTGTTGATCTGGCTGAGTTGAGTCATTGACAGGCTGGGTGACCTCGATGCGTATCACGGTGGCTCCATGGAACGTTGCAGGCTGAATGCTTCGACCCGGCAACCACCTCTCGGCCTGGATTTATTCCGCTCTGCCAACCACGAGCGCGCGTCCCGTCGGCGGGAGTGTCTAAGCTTCGCTTTTATCCCTGCGGGGGGTGAGTCGCGGGTCTTGCGGCTGTTTTGACTGCGGGGTGGCGGGGTGCGGGCCCTCGCCGGTGGACGGCCTGCGGAGCGTCCGCAGGGTTGTGGCGGGTTGGCTGGTGTTCCCACTACTGCTTGAACGTGACGAAATCGTCGGCGGACACGGCCGGGTGTGAGCCGAGCTGGCGGCAGTGGTTTCTCCCAGGGCAGTCGGTGGTCGGCCACCAGGGTTCGGGCGAGGCGAAGTTGGGTGTAGGCGGCGATGACCAGCCAGGTCCACCTGTCGGCCTGCTCAGGGGTGCGGGGCCGGGGCAGGGTCCAGTTCAGAGTCTGGCGGGCGAAGCGGAAGGTGTGTTCGACGTCGAAGCGGCGGGTGTAGGCCCGCCAGAGCAGGTCCGGATCGGGGGTATGGCCGGGTGGTTCTGTCCACCACAGCCACAAGGTCTTCGGTGCTCGGTTCCGGCCGGGCAGCCGGTCGACGGTGAGCCGGACCAGGGTGCCGGGGATGATGGGGCGGGGCCGCGGCTGCCGTGGCCGTCGTGCTGCTGGGTCTTGGCGTGCAGGCGGTGCCACATCTGCACGGTCACTGCTCCGTACTGCTCGTCCGTGCACGTGTGGACGGCGTCCGGGGGCCGGCCAGGTGGTGGGGTCGGGGCAGGCGAATTTCGCGCCGTGGCGGCGCGGCCGTCCGGCAGCCGTCCTGCGCCGGGGCGGCGGGTCGGCGTAGAAGGACCGGTCGGACCGGACCCGGACAAGGATCTGGGCCGGAACGGCGGTGAGCTCGAGGGCCGGACGGACGGAGTCATAGCCGTCGTCGAACACGAACAGCGGTGCCTGCAGGCACAGTTCAGGACTCTGTTGCAGCAGGCCGCGGATCTGGCGGGCGGCGACCGTGTTCGGGTTCTCGCCCGGGACCAGGCGCCTGGCATCGACCGGAGCGGTCCACGAGTTCGTCTTCAACTCCAGGCCGACGAGCCAGGAGTAAGCCCAGCCAGCCACGATCGGCTGTCCCGCCGAGTGCCTGGAGGGGTGGTAGTAGTAGCCGCGTCCGGGTGAGCACTCCGCGTCGCTGCGGACCCACACGCTCACGTCCACCCCGAAGACCGGACATGACGCGGGGCAGCGAGCCGGCCAACAGCGCACGTGCCGCTTCGGCATCCACGCAGCCGTCGGCCAGGGCCGCATAGGTGCTGCCGTGACCACGCCGGTGCAGCCCGTCGAGCGACAGGTAGGGCAGGGAAATGACCGGACCGGCTGCCGGCAGGGCGTCGGTCAGCTCGAACAACGCATCCGCCCGTCGGGACAGACAGTCGTACCAACCCCGGCGGAAGCGCATCAGGTTGGCCTTGCCCTGGCGGCCTGCCCCGCCCCGAGCACACTGACAGCGACGGCCATCGCACCCTCCCCTGGTCTTCACCTACCGGTTGCGTCCAGGGAAGTGGTGTACGGGTTCGACCTGATCCGGGGGTTTGCTCCGGCGTCGGGATGAGGCCCGCATAGATGAACGGCCACCGGCTGATCTTCGAAGTGTCGAAGCCTCGAAGGAGATCAGCACGATGACCGCACCCGACAGTCTGCCCCTGCATGCCCTCGCGGAAGACAACCTCGCCGCGGCGAGTCCCGACCTGCTGCGCGCGATGGTCAAGACGTTCGCCGACGCGCTCATGTCCGCGGAGGCCGACGCCCTCTGCAACGCCGAATACGGGCAGGTCAGCGACGAACGCGTCAACCACCGCAACGGCTACCGCCCACGCGAGTGGGACACCCGCGCCGGCACCGTCGAACTCGCCGTCCCCAAGCTGCGCCAGGGCAGCTACTTCCCGCACTGGCTCCTGGAACGACGCCGACGGGCCGAACAGGCCCTCATCTCGGTGGTCGCCACCGCCTACCTGCTCGGCGTCTCCACTCGCAGAGTCGAGAAACTCGCCGAATCCCTCGGCGTCACCCAGCTGTCGAAGTCCCAGGTCAGCGCGATGGCCAAGCACCTGGACGAGCGGGTCGCCGAGTTCCGCAACCGGCCCCTGGACCAAGGCCCTTACGCGTTCGTCCGGGTGGACGCCCTGACCCAGAAGGTCCGCGAGGGCGGCCGTATCATCAACGTCCACGCGCTGATCGCGGTCGGGGTCAACGCCGACGGGCACCGCGAGATCCTCGGCATCGACGTTGCCACCGCCGAGGACGGCGCCGGCTGGCTCGCCTTCCTGCGCTCCCTGACCGCCCGCGGCCTGAAAGGTGTCCAGCTCGTCGTCTCCGACGCCCACACCGGTCTGGTCGCCGCGATCGGCGCCGTCCTGCCCGGAGCATCCTGGCAGCGATGCCGCACGCATTACGCCCGAAATTTGCTGAGCCAGGTCCCCAAGTCCGCCCAGCCGTGGGTGGCCACGCTGCTGCGGACCGTCTTCGAACAGCCCGACACCGACGCCGTCCAGGCCCAGATGCGCCACGTGCTGGACGCCCTGGAGGCCAAGTTTCCCAAGGCCGCCGCCCACTTGGTTGCCGCTCAGCACGACCTGCTGGCGTTCACCGCGTTCCCACGTGAGATCTGGCGGCAGATCTGGTCCAACAACCCACAAGAACGCCTGAACAAGGAGATCCGCCGCCGCACCGACGTGGTCGGCATCTTCCCCGACCGCACCGCCCTGATCCGCCTGGTCGGCGCGGTGCTGGCCGAGCAGAACGACGAGTGGACCGAGGCCCGCCGCTACATGGGCCGCGAGCTCCTCGCCAAGGCCCGCCTCCACCCGATCGAGTCAGAAACCGACGAGACCGAACTGCCCACCGAACTCACCGCATAGCCTCAAAACGAGATCACCGAGTGGCCGTCAATACACCACTCCAGCGGACGTGACCGCTGGACCTCAAGCACGATGGTTGTCACCATCAGGGCACGCTACTTGTCACCTGTGGCCAGTGCTCAGCCTTTCTGTCACCTGCTGTTCGTCGAAGATCAGCTTCGAGCGGCATGCGATGACTGGTTCGACGGCGCGCGTGTTCGAGCGCACGGGGTGCCGAGAAGGCGTTGGCCGCGCCCTTCCTGCTCGCGACTGACCGAGCTGGCCTGGTCGCCGAGGCTGGTTTGGCATGTCCGGGGCGGTCAGGGCTTTGCCAGGGCAGTTCGCAGAGCGTCGAGGGCGGCAGTGCGGAAAGCGGTCATTGAAGGTGCTTTGCCGTCGAGCAAGGCATCAGCACCGTGGTACATACCTGATTCGAGCCGCAGCTCGCAGGCGACGCCGGCCTCGCTCAGGCGTCGGGCGTAGTCAACATCTTCGTCGTGGAACAGGTCGATGTCGCCCACACCGATCCACGCGGGCGGCAGCCCGTCGAGGTTCCTACGCCTTGCCGCCGCAATATAGGGGCGATCGTCGCGGTCCTGTGGCGGGCGGCCGAGGTAGGAGGTCCAGGCGAAGCGGTTGGAGTCCGGGGTCCACGTATAGATGGCGCTGTTGGGAGGGTCGACGCGTAGAGCCGTGCGGTCGTCGAGCATGGGGTAGAGGAGGAGTTGGAACCGGACCGGCACTCCTGAATCGTGGGCGCGCTGGACTACGGCGGCGGCGAGTCCGCCTCCGGCGCTTTCGCCGCCGACGGCGATGCGGGCGGGATCGACGCCGAGGGCGGCGGCGTTGGCGTGAAGCCAGCGGAGCGTCCTGAAGCAATCGTCCAAAGCTGCGGGGTACGGATTTTCGGGTGCGAGGCGGTAGTCGACGCTGACGACCAGAGCGCCGAGTTCGTCGGCAACGCGGCTGCACCAGGTGTTCTCCTGCCGAGCGGCACCCATGACGGTTCCTCCGCCGTGGATCCAAAGCAGCGCTGCGCGCGGCGCTTGGCCTGATGCCTGGTAGGTGAGCACCCCGACGGGGAGGTCGTCGGTCGTGGCCGGCAGCGTGCGCCGCTCGACGCGGACGCCGGGCCTGGTGGCGGCTCCCACCAAGGGCACGAGGCGGCGAGCGATGGCCAGAGTGACCGGGTTGCCGAAGTTCAGCGGAAGGAAGAGCACTGGGTGCCGCAGCTCGTGGGGGACTGCCGCCAGAGCGCGGCGACGTGTGCTGATCGCCGCAGCAGCGCCGAGGGTTGCTGCGGCGCTCAGTCCGCTGAGGACGCGTCGGAGTGTCATGTACTGCGCACCTTTCGTTCGGATGGTCGCGGTTCTCGGCTTCAAGCGGTGGCGCCTTGCCGGTCGGCCGCGGTCTCCAGGTCGGGCAGTGGCTGCCGGCAGATCTCGTGGGCCTCGTTGCCGGGAAGGCCGAACATCCGCAGCAGATCCTCGGCGACCTGGTCGGCCACTTCGGCGTCGTCGCGTTCAGGGCTGTCGCGCAGGAGTCGGCCGAGGCAGAGCGCCGCGCCCGCGACAACGGCTTCCGCTTGACACGTCCACCTTATCGGTAACAGTGTATCCATTATGAGTACCTGGTCTGAACCCCAGCCCGACTCCCGGTTCGTCGTGGTGGACGGCCTGCGGATCCACTACAAGCGTGCTGGGCATGGCCCGGCTCTCGTGCTGCTGCACGGCAGTGCCTCGTCCCTGCAGCACTTCGACCGCGCGACGGATCTGCTGTCGGAGTCGTTCGATGTCATCCGTTCCGACCTGCCGGCGTTCGGGCTGACGGGCCCGCGCCCGGACCGCGACTACCGCGTTCCGGCGTACGCCGCGACGGTGACGGGCTTCCTGGAGGCGCTGGGCGTGCCGTGCTACGCGTTGGCCGGTAATTCCCTGGGCGGCAACATCGCCTGGAACGTTGCGCTGGATCATCCGGAGCGGCTGACCGGCCTGGTACTGGTCAATGCCACCGGCTACCCGGAGAAGACGGTGCCCGCGGGAATGCGCCTGACCCGCAACCCGCTGGTGCGGCCCCTGCTGAGGCGGGTGATGCCGCGCGGAGCCATCGAGCGCAGCCTGCGCGAGAGCGTCGGGCCGTCTTCGCAGATCGTGGACGACGCCATGGTGGACCGCGCCCATCAGCTCATGAGCCGCCCCGGTAACCGCTCGGCCTTCGTCGACTTCTGCAACACCGACCAGCCGGACCGCAGCGCGCAGATCCCCCGCATCACGGTGCCCACGCTGGTGCTGCGCAGCGCGAGCATCGACGGCCAGCACTTCGCCCGCGACATCCCCGGCGCCCAGGAGCTCGTCCACCCCCACGGCGGACATCTGCTGCCGGAGGAGGAACCGGAGTGGGTCGCGGACGCGATCGCGACGTTCCTCGGCTCCTGCGCCGACACACCCGCGAACTGAGGGCAAGGAGGCCCGTTCCATGAAGTACTTCGTCGCCTCGGTCGAGGACCGCAAGCTCACCGCCGACTCGCGCAAGGCGCTGCGCGGCAGTTTCATCGAGCTGTCCGACGGCGTCACCCACTACGAGTTGACGGGGCCCGAGGACGGAGAAGTGGTCCTGATGGCGGGCGGTCTGACCATCCCGCTGTTCTACTGGGACGGCCTCGTCAGCGAGCTGCACGCCCGCGGGCTGCGCACGCTGACCTGCAGCGCCTACGGCCGCGGCTACTCCGACCGGGTACAGGCGCGATACGACGAGACGCTGTTCACGCGACAGCTGGCCGAACTGACGGACCGGCTCGGCCTGACGGCGCGGCCCCTGCACCTGGTCGGCACCTCCATGGGCGCGCTGGTCAGCATGACGTACGCCGCCCAGTACCGCTCATCGCTGTCCACGCTCACCATTGTGGGCCCTGCCGGTCTTGCGAAACCTCAGCTGACCTCCCCCCACCGACTGCTGCGCAACGACTGGCTGGCCGACCTCATCGCCCGGCGGCGCGGCCGACAGATACTTCAAGGACACCTGGGGCACAACGTCCGCGACCCCGAGCTCGGCGGGAAACTGACCGAGATGGTCCTCGACGCCTTCCGCTTCGAGGGCTCGCTGTACGCGGTCTTCGACACGCTGCAGCACCTGCCTTTCACCGGCCGTGACGACCTCTTCCGGCGGACGGGGGCCCTGGGTATTCCGACGCTGCTGCTGTGGGGCGACGAGGACGACGTCACGCCGCTGACGCAGTTCGACACAGCGCGCGCTCTGCTGAAGCCCCAGAAACATCACGTAATTAACAAATGCGGGCATATGGCCCCCTATGAACGGCCTCGCGACGTCGCCGATCAGCTCGTCCCGTTCGTGTCCGCACGCACCGAAAGGCTCGACTCATGAACAACCCGCAGGCCATCGACGTACTGATCATCGGTGCCGGCCCCTCGGGCTCCGCCTTGGCGATCGACCTCGTACGCCGCGGCCTCGACGTCCGGATCGTCGACAGGTCCCCCCACGCTTTCGACGGCTCGCGCGCCAAGGGCATCCAGCCCCGCAGCCTCGAAGTCCTCGAAGACCTCGGCGCTCTCGACGACGTGCTGGCCGGCGGAGACACCTATCCCAAGCTCGGGCTCCATGCAGGACCCATCGGTGTGCCGTGGAAGATGTTCCCCCACAAAGAGGCAACCCCGGACGTCCCGTACCCGAACACCTGGCTGATCCCGCAGTTCCGCACGGACCGCGCCCTGCACGCCCGGCTCAGTGAGCTCGGCCGCGAGGTCGAGTTCGGCAAGGAGCTGACCGAGCTGACGCAGGACGAGGACACGGTGGTCGCCAAGGTGGTGGGCGCGGACGGGGTCGAGGAGATCGTCGCCCGCTACGCCGTGGGGGCCGACGGCGGCTCCAGTGCGGTGCGCAAGCAGCTCGACATCGGTTTCGTGGGGACGACGGACGAGTCCGACCGCGTGCTGATCGTGGACGCCTCGGTCAGTGGCCTGGCCCGCAACCGGTGGCACATGTGGCCCGGCCTCGGCGGCAAGCTCATCGGCGCCTGCCCCATCCCCGACAGCGACATGTTCCAGTGGATGATCCGGCTCACGCCCGACGAGAAGCCGCCCCAGGAGATCGGCGCCATCATCGACCGGATCCACTCCCACACCCGCAACCGGCACATCCAGCTGCACGAGATCCACTGGAAGTCCGTGTTCCGGCCCAACATCCGTCTCGCGGAGCACTACGGCCGCGGACGTGTCTTCCTCGTCGGCGACGCCGCGCACGTCCACACGCCGGCCGGTGCCCAGGGTCTGAACACCGGTATGCAGGACGGCTACAACCTCGGCTGGAAGCTCGGCCAGGTCCTCGCCGGAGCCGACCCGGCTTTGCTGGAGACCTACGAGGCCGAGCGGCAGCCGATCGCCGCCGGGGTCCTGGGCCTGTCTACGGAGAAGTGGGGCGGCATCGCCAAGCTCGACCCCTCCAGCATGAAGCGCGGCAAGGACGAGCAGCAGCTCTCCCTGACCTACTACGGCGGCCCGCTCGCCCCCGACGGCATGCGCACCGGCACGCTGCACGTGGGTGACCGCGCCCCGGACGCCCAACTGCTCGGCGCCGACGGCGCCGAGACCCGCCTGTTCAACCTCTTCCAGGGACCGCACTTCACCGCCATCGCCTACGGCCCCGGCGCCGCCCGGGACCTCGAACTCCTCGACTGGCCGACGACGGGCGCCCAGTTGAAGCGGCTGACCGTCGGATCGGCCGCGGGCGGCGGCCGCGCCTTCTCCGACCCCAAGAACACGCTGCAGAGTGCCTACGGCCTGACTGGCGACACACTGCTGCTGATCCGTCCCGACGGCTACCTCGGGCACATCGCCACTCGGGATTTCCTCACCACCACACAAGCGGCCGTGCGGGCAATGGCGCCGCAGGCAAAGACCCGCACCATGTCCCAGCCGAGCCACACCTACCCCCTTGCATGAGCCGCACCCTGCTGCGCGGGGCGCACGTCATCACGATGACGCCGCACCGGCCGGACGCCGAGGTCGTCGACTTCTCCGAGCGCATCGTCATCAGCCAGCCCGCGCTGGACGGCTGTTGCGCGACGCCCTGGAGCACCATCCCGAGCGCGATCTGCGGGGCGGAGCCGACGTCACGGCCAGCGAGCAGGAGGAACTCCCCGGCTCCGGGCCGGGGGCGGGGCACGCTGCGCGCAGGAATGGACGGTCGGCGACAAGCCCCGACCTGATCGACCAAATCGCCCGTCTGGTCGCCGAGCGATGCGCCCGGCGGCAACTCGACCGTGCCCGACCCATCCCATAACAGCCTCGTAACGCCGCCACGACGCCGACACCCTGGAAGTACCCTCATGATCCTGACCATCACCCTCGCCTGCCTCATCGCCCTGATCTTCGGGGCAAGCGGAGTGCTCAACACACTCGCATTGCCGAAGGCACGTGAGCTGGCCGCCGAGACCGGCTTCTCCGTCGCCGCTTACCGCCGCATCGGCGTGCTGCAACTGGCAGGAGTCGCCGGCGTGGTGCTCGGCCTCGCCGTGCCGCCGCTCGGCGGCCTCGCGGGGGCCGGGCTTCTCCTGCTGCTTGCCGGAGCTGTGGTCGTGCACCTGCGCCAGGGCGACCCGGTTGCCAAACTCGTGCCCGCCGCCGTGTGCGCGGTGCTTGTCGCGTCATACCTCGCGGCCTTGTTCGCCTGAAGCGCTGCCGATCGAGTCCACGCCTCCACGGATGGGCAGCGCCAGCAGTCGCCCTGAAAGCAGATAAACGGCTACAGTGTAGCCAGTATTAGAGTGGCAGGAACCGCGGCCACCTGGGCCTGATGGCGCTCAAGCCGCGACCGAACGGTCCGCCCGACTTCACCAGCGCCCCTCCGTCCACAGTGCCGACCCCCGGGGGGTAGACGATGCCCGTCCTGATCGTGATAGCGATCTACGCTGTCCGGATCGCGCGCGCCCCCCTGGACCCGCGCCTGAAGAAGCGCCACGTCGGACCCCTGTCGGTCACGACCGGAGCGGTCATGCTCTACCTGGCCTGGGACTGGCTCAGGCCCGAGGGCCTCAGCGCTGTCTATTTCGTCGGCGAGTTCGCCGGCGTCCTGTCCGCCTACCTGATGTCCTGCACCCTGGTGCTGGCCACCCGCCTGATGTGGCTGGAGCAGTGGTTCGGCGGCCTGGACCGCATGTACCGCCAGCACAAGCGGTACGCCGTATGGTCCATACTCCTGCTCACCCCCCACCTGCTCCTCCACTTTTTCTCCGGTTTCGACGGGAGCCAGTACGGCTACGCCCACCGGACCGCGTCGGTAGGGATGGGCCATCTCCTCGGTGCCGTCTCCGCCATCGGCCTGCTGCTGCTCGTCCTCATCTCACTCGGCCAGGTCGGCCGCATCCTCCGACTGCCCTACGAGCGCTGGCTGTTCCTGCACCGCCTCACCGGCCTGCTGCTCCTGTCGGCGCTGTTGCACGGCTGGTTCCTCGATCTCATCATCAACGGATCCACGCCCCTCCTGGCGATCTACGTCACCATGGCCACCGTCGGCATGACCGCCTACGCCTACGACGAACTGGTGCTACGGCACAGGGAACCCCGGGCGGACTACACCATCCACCGCGTCGAGCGGCCGACACCCGACATCCTCGACCTCACCCTCACGCCCACCGGCAAGACGGCGCTTCCCGTGACCGGAGGCCAGTTCGTCTACCTGCGGGTCGGCGGCTGGCACGAACACCCCTTCAGCGTCGCCGGAACGCAGGCCGACGGCTCGGTACGCCTCACCATCCGGGCCCTGGGCCGCGGTACACGCGGCCTCTACACGGACGTGAGCGAAGGACACCCCGCAACCCTCAAGGGTCCTTACGGCATGTTCGACCACACCCTCGGCGGACCCCGGCAGATATGGATCGCGGGCGGCATCGGTATCGCGCCCTTCCTCGGCTGGCTCACCCACCCCGGTGCGGAGCCGGCCCAAACCGACCTCTTCTACTGCGCCGCCACCGCCGAAGACGCACCGTTCCTCTCGGAACTCACCGCAGCGGCAGCACACCGCCCCGAGTTCCGGCTCCACCCGACGTTCAGCCGCAGCCACGGCCGTCTGACCGCCGAAAGAATCCAGGCCGAGGCCGGACCGATCACCCCCGACACGCACGTCTTCCTCTGCGGCCCCGCCTCAATGATCGAAAACCTCACCCGCGGCCTCCACCGCCAGGGCGTCCCCCGCCAGCATCTCCACGCCGAGCACTTCGCCTTCCGCTGACGAGCCGCCGACCACACGAGATCACGCGCTCTAGCACCAGCAACTGTGGCGACGCTCCATGCCGGCCGAGATGACCCCGTAGGCGGGCGGCTCAGGTTCGCATCGTCCTGGCTGGTCAGGCGTCGTCGCGCAGGTGGGCGAGCCCGCTGAGAAGGAGTTCGAGTCCGAAGGAGAACTCGTCCTCGATCGGAACGGGCATCGACCCGGCGACGGTAACCGTGGCCGGGAACAAGGCTGGATCGACACTCTGGAAGACGGCGGACACTTGTGCGTCCGCGAGTTGCCCGCCGCCGCCATGACCGTTGACCTGTATGGCGAATCCGAGGACGTAGCGGGAGAGGGTGGCAAACGCGTGCGCGGCCAGTCGCGGCGGGAAGCCGCTGTCGAGCAGCGCCGCGACACAGTGCTCCCGCAGCGCCATGGCGTTCGGCCCCAGGGGTATCTCTTCGACCAGCAGGCGCGCCGCGTTCCGGTGCCGGGCCAGTGCCTCGAACATGGTATGCGCGACCGTCCGCAGCGCTTGCTGCCAGCCCATCGCGAGGAGTTCGTCGCCATTCAGTTCCACGGCGCCGAACATGCGGTCCACGACATGGGCGACCAGCGCTGCCCGGTTGTCGAAATGCCGGTACAGCGTCGCCGTGCCCGAGCCCAGGCGCTGGGCCAGCGTCCGCATCGAGAGAGCGTCGGCCCCTTCATCGTCCACGATCTGCAGTGCGGTGGAGACGATGCGCTCCAGCGGCACGGGCGGACGCCCCGGGCCCCGAGCCGATGCCGTGGCCGCTCGCATAGGACCAGCTGGTGCCACTGAACGCCCACCTCCTCGGCTAGAACCATAACAGCAACACCGTATCCATTTTGGAGATCGCCGGTTGGGCATGGAGTGGCGGCGCCCCCTTCGATCCACCCACCGGTGACCGCTCCTATGGAGTTCGACGGCGGGCGGGTGAACGCCAAGGACTGATGTTCCAAGAGCGAGGTCTCGCGGGTCTGCCAGGACCTGGACTGTCAGCTCACTGCATTCCGCAGCCGCCATTTGAAGCATGTCCGGTTCCCGTACGTGTACCTGGACGCGACCTGCTGCATAGCCCGTGTCGAGCACCAGATCGTGTCGCGGGCGGTGGTGATCGCCACCGGGATCACCGAGGACGGCGGCCGCGAGGTGCTGGGAATGATGGTCGGCGACAGCGAGACCCAGGTGTTCTGGACTCAGTTCCTGCGCTCCCTGCGCGAGCGCGGCCTACCAGCTCAGCACCGTCCGCGACTGCGAACCCTTGCCGCCGTGTCCGGCAGCGGACAGCCCAGCGCGTCAAGATCCGCCAGGGCGGCTGGTGACAACTATCGCGCTTCGGCACAGCGCCCACGGCCGCCTGCGGCAGCCACCATCCTCAGGCCGCCGGCCAAGCGCGCACTGACGGGGTGGGGCCGTCCGCCTCACCGTTCAAGGGGCGATCGGGTCCGGGCGCTTGTCTGGGTGGGTGGCCGTGACGTACTTCATGGCTGTGGCCTTGCCCAGGCCGAACAGCCGCATCAGGTGGACCGGGTCGGCTGTATGGCGGGCTTCGTCGTAGATGCGGTCCTCGCGCAGTCGGCGCGCGGGGAGGCCGGCGCGTTCGAACACGGTCTTGGTGACCTCGGTGCTGAGCATCGGCTTGGTGGGATCGGTGGCAGAGATGCGGCTCACGAGGAGGTGCGGGTTCGTGGTCCGTGGCCAGCTGTGATGGGGCTGCCGCAGCCAGGCGGTGGCCAGGGCGGTGGTGATCTCTTCGAGGTAGATGTAGTGGTCGGCGCGTCCGGGGCGGCGGACGCGCAGTCGTCCCCGGGCTCGGTCGAGGTCGTCCAGGAGCAGGCGCGGCAGGTCTTCGTGCGTGAGGGCGTGGATGGCCACGAGGGCGATGATCAGCTGGCTTCGGGCGTCCTCGACGCGGGTCAGGAGACCCTTGAGGGTGTCGCTCGGCAGCGGGGCCGGGAGCCGTGGAGCGGTGGTCAGGGTGATGTGGCGGGCGGGGTCGCGGAAGATCTTGCGTTCGCGGCGCAGCGCGCGAAAGAGCGACCGGAGCGGGGGGTGGACCGAATGCCGGCGGGCGGCTTCGGTCCCATCGAGGACGGCGGTGATGTGGCTGCTGGTGATCTCCCGGAGGTCCGTGATCCCCTCGGCTGCCCAGGCGTTCAGGACCGGGGCCTATTCGCGTGATCCGTTCTGCTGCTTCACCACCGGCCAGGATCTGGCGACGTTCTTCGACTGTCACCGGCTGGCGTTCGCGCACTTCGGCGGGGTGCCGATGAGCATCGTCTACGACCGCACCAAGACGGTCGTGCGCCGGCACGTTGCTCCCGGTGAGGCGGTCCCGCTGCACCCGGAAGCGGTCGCCTTCGCGGGGCATTACGACTTCGACGTCGACGTGCTGGCCGCCTACCGGCCCCAGGGCAAAGGACGGGTCGAGCGCCAGGTCGGCATCGTCCGGGACCATGTGCTCGCCGGGCGGGCTTTTTCCTCCATCGAGGAGATCAACGCGGCCTTCGCCGCCTGGGTGCCACTGCGGCGAGCGAAGGTCCATGGCACCCACGGCGAGGTCATCGGGCACCGGGCCGTGCGCGATCACACGGCTCTACGGCCGCTGCCGACAACTCCGTATCTGGTCACGCAGCGGCATCTGCGGCATGTCGGCAAAGACTGCCTGGTCGCCTTCGACGCGAACCTCTACTCGGTCCCCGCCCGCAAGATCCGCCCTCGCCAGCTGGTCGAGGTCCGGGCGACGAAGTCCCAGGTCACACTGCACTCCACCATCGCCGACCGGGACGGTCAGACGATGCTCGCCGTCCATCCGAGGGCAGTCGGCCGAGGCGCCCGCATCGTGGACGAGACCCACTGGGACGGCCTCGCCGAGGAGGCGGCAGCTGCGGTCGGCGTATCCCAGGCGGCGGGTTGCAGGTGGTTCTGTCACGGTGGCGGCATGCCACCAATGGATCTTGCTCCGCAGTCCGGCCGGTACCTGTCCTTTCACGAGCGTGAAGAGATCTCGATCCTCAAAGCGCAGGGCATCGGAGTCCGGGAGACCGCGCGACGTCTCGGCCGCGATCCATCGACGGTATCCCGGGAGCTGCGGCGCAACGCCGCGACCCGTGGCGGTCGGCTGGACTACCGGGCTTCGGTCGCGCAGTGGAAGGCCGACCTCGTGGCCCGGCGCCCGAAGACAGCGAAGCTGGCCGCGAACGACCGGCTGCGGGACTACGTGCAGGCAAGGCTGTCCGGCCAGGTCAGCCGCCCGGACGGGACGGTCCTGGGTCCGGAGAGCCCGCGGTGGAAGGGGAGGAACAAGCCGCACCGCGGCGACCGCCAATGGGTCATGGCGTGGAGTCCGGAGCAGATCGCTAACCGGCTGAAGGTCGACTTCCCCGATGATGAGTCCATGCGGATCAGCCATGAGGCGATCTACCAGGCCCTGTTCGTCGAAGGCCGTGGAGCGCTCAAGCGTGAGCTCGTTGCCTGCCTGCGCACCGGCAGAGCCCTGCGGGTGCCTCGTGCCCGGTCCAAGCGGAAGGCGTGGGCCCACGTCACGCCCGAGGTGTTGATCAGCGAACGGCCGGCCGAAGCCGACGACCGCGCCGTACCGGGACACTGGGAGGGCGACCTCCTGATCGGACTTGAGCGATCGGCGATTGGCACGCTGGTCGATCGCACGACCCGGTACACGGTGCTTGTCCACCTGCCCCGCCAGGACGGCTACGGCGTCGTTCCCCGTACCAAGAACGGGCCGCCGCTGGCCGGTTACGGCGCGGTGACGATGAAGGATGCGCTTGCGGCGACGATCGGCACCCTGCCCGAGCAACTATGGCGATCACTGACCTGGGACCGGGGCAAGGAGTTGTCGGCGCACGCCCAGTTCACGATCGAGACCGGCGTCCCGGTCTACTTCGCCGATCCGCACAGCCCCTGGCAGCGCGGTGTCGGCGTACAAGTGAACGTGGCCCTGGCAAGATTTCCGTGAAGCTGGGGTGTGCCACCGTGCGCCGGTGACGCTCCGTCACAGGACGCGGCATTGTCGGCGAGTGTGATGACCTCGTACGGATCGTGTCTCCGCATCTCGATGCGGTGCGGGTGGAACGGGTGTGGGCGGCGGGCGGCGTGGTCCGTATCGCAGCCTGCACCCGGGAGTTGACGGTGGCGTGTCCGGACTGCGGCCGCGGTTCCGCGCGGGTGCACAGTCGCTATAGCCGCACGCTGGCCGATGTTGCTGTCGGCGGCCGTCCGGTCGTTATCGGGCTGTCGGTACGGCGACTGTTCTGCGACGGCCCGGGCTGTGGTCGGCGGACGTTCACCGAGCAGGTGGAGGGGCTGACGGTGCGCTATCAGCGCCGCAGCCCGCTGCTGCAGCACCTGGTGCAGATGGCCGGGGTGCTGCTCGCCGGCCGCGGCGGCGCCCGGCTTCTGCAGATCCTGAAGGTGCCGCTGTCGCGGACGAGCGTGCTGTTCCACTTGATGCGCTTGCCACTTCCGGCGGCAGCGACTCCGCGGGTACTAGTAGGGCTCCGTTAGGTTGCTCTGGCTCTTGGGTTGTGGCTGGTGGTGGATGTTTTGGGCAGGGGGCGGTGGCAGGTGGTGCAGGTGCCGCTCCAGCAGTTCAGCAGGTCCTGGATGGCGTCGAGGGTCTGGTAGAGGGTGAGTCCGCTGTACCGGCTTTTGGGGCCAGACGCTGTTCGGTGAGGAACGCGTGGGCGGCGGTGACCAGGGAGACGTGGTGGTGCCAGCCGGTCCAGGAGCGGCCCTCGAAGTGGTCCAGGCCGAGGCCGTGCTTGAGTTCGCGGTAGTCGTGCTCGATGCGCCAGCGGATCTTCGCCAGGCGGACCAGTTCGGCGAGGGAGAGCGTGTCGGGCAGGTTGGACAGCCAGTAGTCGGTGGGCGCCTCGGCGCCTTCGGGCCATTCGACCAGCAGTGTGACCTCGGGCAGGACACCGTCCCAGCAGTTTTCGTCTGTGGCGGCGGCCTGGGCGAGGCGTCGGGATTTGACCCCGGCCGGCCGCACCCGCAGGGACAGGAAATGCGAGCGCATCGGTCCGCGGGAGCCTTCCCGCCAGGTCACCTCGGTGAAGGCCTGCCGCCCGTGGCCGGTCGCCAGCGCCGCCACCGAGGACGGCTTGTCGCGGTAGCGGGGCTGGGGCTTGCGGCCGTTGCCCGACCAGGGCGGCGCGAAAGGCTCGGCATCGTGCGGATGGACGGTCACATCCGAGCGGATGGCCGCGACATAGCCGATGCCCCGGCCGTCCAGGCCGTCGCGGAAGTCGGCGTTCTGCCCGTAGCCGGCGTCGGCCACCACCACCGGCGGCACCAGCCCCCACCCGGCCAGCTCGTCGAAGATGTCCAGAGCCAGGCGCCACTTCTCCCGGTGCCCGACCTCTGGCGGTATCCCGGTCTTCTGCCGCCGTGGCGCGTCGTGCGCCCACTCCTGGGGCACGAACAACCGCCACTGCAGCGGGCAGGAGGCAGTGTCGGAGACCGCGTGCACGCTCACCGCGACCTGGCAGTTGGCCTGCTTGCCCAGCGCCCCGCAGTACTGGTGCGCGACCGCGACCGACATCTTGCCGTCCTTGGGGAACGACACGTCATCGACCGCCCAGGCATCCGGGCCGATCTGCGCCACCATCCGCTCCGCGATCCGCCGCCGCACCGGCACCGGATCCCAGGTCGACTGGTTCACGAACTGCTGCAGGTTCTGCTCGTTGCCATCCGGCAGCCGCTCTGCCATCGGCTGGATCGACTTACGCCGTCCGTCCAGCATCAGCCCCCGCAGATAGCAGTCGCCCTTCGCCCGCTGGTCCTTACGCGGCACCGACGCGAACACGTCAGCCACGAATAATGCCAACGTCGCCCGAGCACGGTTCACTTCATGTGCATCCACACCTTCAACATGCCCCCAAACAGGACCGCGAGACAGACCTAACGGAGCCCTACTAGTGCTGGGTTCCTCTTTCGCTGGGTATATGTCCTGGTGGCGGGGTAGTTGACGATGCTCGGGGGCGGGTGCTGGACGATGGTTTTACGGGCACGACCGGGGCGGGACGAGGACGAACGGGCCGTCGTTCGCCGATTGTCGCGGGCACGGAAGGCTCCCCGCGATGCAGTGATGCGGGCCCGGATGATCGAGCTGAGCTGGTCGGGACTACGGGTGCCGGCGATCGCTGGAGAACTGGACTGCAGCCAGAAAACGGTCCGGTGCTGGCTGCACCGCTTCAACCGCTCAGGCCTGCAAGGGCTGGATGATCTGGGCGGGCAGGGCCGCAAGCGACGGATCACCGAGGAGGAACGATCGCGGATCATCTCCCTGGTCAAGACCGTGCCGCCGGGGCGGCTGCGGTGGGAGCCCGTCGGGGAGCTATGGGCCTTCGACGAGTCCGGGCCACCTGAGTGGACCCTGGATTCTCTGGCCGCGGCAGCGCGGGCCGAGGGGGTCGAGGTGGGCCGCTCACAGGTCCGCCGTATCCTGCTCGCCGAGGGCGTGCGCTGGCGCCGCACCCGGTCCTGGACAAGGTCGAAGGACCCGGACTTCGTCCCAAAAGGACAAGGATCATCGGCCTCTACACCCACCCGCCCGACGACGCGACGGTGATCTGCGCCGACGAGCTGGGGCCAGTGATCCCGCGGACCTTCCCGCCCGCACCCGCCTGGTCACCCGATGGGCACCGGATCAAAGCGGAACTCGACTACAGCCGCGGACCCGAGAAGACCTGGGTCTACGGGGCCTTACGCGTCCGGGACGGCCAGCAGATCACCATGACCGCTTCCTCCCGCAACAGCGTCTTCTACCAGCAGTTCCTGCAACAGATCGAAGACGCCAACCCGACCGGCGAGCTCTGGATCGTCACCGACAATCTGTCCAGTCACAACAGCCTGTCCACCCGGACCTGGCTCGAAGACCATCCCCGCATCCACCACGCCTTCATCCCTGTCGGCGCGTGCTGGCTCAACCTGCAGGAAGGCTGGTGGCGCATCTTCCGCAAAGCCGCCCTCGCCGGCCGGTCATTCGCCAACCCCGACGACATCGAACACGCCACTGCCCTTGCAACCAGCCAGCTCAACTCCCGTGCCAACCCCTGGATCTGGGGCAGACCCGCACCACCAACCCGCCGACTACGGCGCCGATATGTGTACACCGTTTGAGGAACCCAGCACTAGGGAGCGCGGCTGTGCCATACCCGGGGGCTGCTGATTTGTCTGTTGGGCTGCCGCCCGCGCGTCGGCGCGGGCGGCACGGGGGGAGTTCGGGTGGCTGTTCGGCGTGCGCGCCTTGTTTCGGTCGGTTTCGCGGGTGCGGTACTGGCGGGGTTGCTGTCGACGGTATCGGTGGTGTCTCCGATACAGGCAGCCGCGGCTTCTGACGATCCGACGCCAGTGGTGCCGTCGCAGTCTCTGGGGTCGGTCCCGGCGCAGCAGACTGAGGAGGTCGGCAAGGCGCTCCCCGCTCCGAAGTGGCCGAGCGCGGCCGAGGCAACGGTCGATCTGTCGGAGGCGGCTGCCGGAGAGCCGGGGACGGTGTCGCCCGAACCATCCGCGTCGGCTTCGGGCGGTGTCGGTGACGGTGAGAGCACGCAGGTCGGCGAGGTTGTGGAAGTTGCTCCGGTTGCGGAGGATCTGGGCACCGAAGCCCAGCTGAGTTTGTCCCGGCTGGCCGACGAGAGCACTCCTTCCCCAAGCCCGAGCGTTTCGGACGGCTCCGAACCGAGCACGCCCCCTACGGCTGAGGCAAGTCCCTCGCCGGAGCCTTCAGAGTCCGCTTCGGATGAGCCCATCCAGGACCCGGTGTCTCCGGACCAGGTCGAGGTGCGGGTTCTGGACCGCGAGGCCGTGGCCCCGGCCGGCGGTATCGGCCTGGGGCTGCAGGTCTCCCGGACCGATGGCGTCGATGCCCCGGGGCAGGTGCAGGTTGACATCGACTATTCGGGCTTCAAGTACGCCTACGGCGCTGACTTCGCCTCCCGGCTGAGGTTGGTGAAGGTGCCCGCGTGTGCACTGCAGACGCCGGATGCCGAGAGCTGCGCAGACCGCGAGTTTGTGCCGGTGGACAACGACACGGACTCCGGCACCCTGACCGCTACCGTGACGGCGGCTGCCGACACGGGCTCCGCGGGTGCTTCAGCGCAGCTGATGCGGGAGGCGGGCTCCAGCAGCGCCAGTGTGTACGCGGTGACCTCCAGCTCGTCCTCGGACGCGGGGGATTACCGGGCGTCGACACTGTCGCCGACGGGTTCGTGGGAGGTGTCCACAGGGTCGGGCTCGTTCAACTACAGCGTGCCGATCCAGGTGCCGGCGCCGCCGATGGGCTCGGCGCCGTCGCTGGCGATGTCGTACGACTCGCAGTCGGTGGACGGCCGTACCTCTGCTTCCAACAATCAGGCGTCCTGGTCCGGTATGGGCTGGGATCTGAACGTCGGCTTCATCGAGCGCCGTTACCGCAACTGCACCGAGGACGGCCTGCCCACGATCGGTGACATGTGCTGGGACTCGCCAAACTCGGCTAAGGAGCCGGACGGAGCGGCCTACGTCATCAGCCTCAACGGCACCACCTCGGAGCTGATCCAGGACAACAACGGCAGCGGCGCCTACCACCTCAAGAACGACCCGGGCTGGCGTGTGCAGCGTCTGTTCGACGGGCACGGCGCGGGCCGCAACGGCGAGTACTGGGTGATCTCGACCCAGGACGGTCAGCGCTACTACTTCGGCTGGGGCCGCTCGGAGCGCACCAGTACGGCGACCGCGTCCGTGTTCACCGTCCCCGTCGTCGGCAACGACGCGGGCGAGCCGTGCCACGACCAGTTCCCCGAGCCCTGCACGCAGGCCTGGCGCTGGAACCTGGACCGGGCGGTCGACGCCAACGAGGTCGAGACTATGTACTTCTACGACAAGGAGTACAACCACTACCGCTCGGTCGCCAACACCGACAAGGCCCGCGAGTACGTCTCATCCGGCTATGTGAAGGAGATCCAGTACGGCTGGTCCTCGCAGATCACCGACGGCAAGGTCCCGGCGAAGGTCGAACTCAGCCACGTTAACCGGTGCATCGAGCGGGTCCAGGAGAACGACCCCCTGCGCGACGAGCCCGCCGCCTGCCCGGCCTTCGACGACAAACCAGGCTCATACCCCGACGTGCCGGTCGACCTGATGTGCGACGGCACGTCGGCGGACTACAACTGCGCGGGCAAGACGTACTTCCCCACGTTCTTCTCCACGGACATGCTGTGGGACATCAAGACGTACGTCAGCGACCAGGACGGCACCGGCTGGGACCTGGTGCAGCAATACCAGAACAAGTACGGGATGCCCAACCCGGACGGCACGATCGGCAAGACCCTCTGGCTCGACTACATCCAGCGCAAGACGTACGGCGACGGCGACGACATCGTCTTGCCGGTCATCAACTTCAACCGCACCGACCTGGACAACAAGGTCGGCTCCGCCGAGCTGAACTTCCCCCGCATCAAGGAGATCCACGGCGACCTCGGCGCCACCACCACGGTCTCCTACGGTTTCGCCAATGCCTGCGATATCGACCACCTGCCTGCTCAGGCCTCCAACACCCAGGACTGCTACTGGCAGAAGTGGACCCCGGAAGGCGAGACGGACTCGAAGACCGGATGGTTCAAGAAGTTCCTGGTCACCCAGGTCCAAGTCGACCCGACAGTGACGACGAACCAGGACGGCGCGCCGGTGATGACAACCTCGTACACCTACGAGGACGGCGCCGGCTGGCATTTCACCAACGATCCACTGATCAAGGACGAGGACGAGTCCTGGACCGACTGGCGCGGCTACCAGGAAGTCCAGGTCACCACCGGCGCGGGCGCCGGCCAGAAGACCAAGAAGTCCTGGCTGTACCGAGGCCTGTCGGGGGACCGTACGTCCAAGGCGGACGCGTCGGCGACGAAGACGGTCACGGTCGACGACGGCGACGGCAACAACTACACCGACGACTCCTGGCTGTCCGGCCGCATCCTGTCCACATCGCTGCGGGACGACACCGGCACCTCTCACGAGCGCACCTACCACAAGTACTGGGACCACAACACCGCCCAGTACGACGGACTGCCCGACGCCCGCTTCGTCCGCGAGAAGGAAACCACCACCAACACCAAGGTCAGCAGCGGCTGGCGCGAACACACGGTGGAAACCGAGTACGACGACACCGAGGGCGCCTCCACCACATTCGGCCTGCCGATGCGCACCGACGACTGGGGCCAGAGCAGCGTCTCCGACAACCGCTGCACCACCTACGGTCGCGCCTACAACACCGACAACTACGACTCCACCGGCGCCCAGCGGTGGACCGTGCTCCAGGACCAGGTCAAGCACTACTCGGTCGGTTGCTCCAGCATCGCCGACAGCAAGCAGGACGGCTACGCGTCGACGCTGTACGACAACGCCACCAGCGTTGACGCCAACAAGCCCGTCGACGGCAACCCGACCGAGTCCCGTACCTATACAAAGTCGGGCAGCTATCGCTCCACGTGGTCCGGCTACGACGACGCGGGGCGTGTGATGTGGAGCGAGGACGGAAGCCACAACCGCACCCTCACGAAGTACAGCCCGGCCAACACCTGGCCGTTGAACGGCGTCATCGTCACCACTCCCGACCCCGATGGGGCTCTGCCCGCCCACACCGCGCTCACGTCCACAGCATGGACATCCCGGTTCTGGGGCAAGCCGACCTCGATTCAGGACGCCAACGGCAACGTCACCAAAATGAGCCTGGACGCGGCGGGCCGTCTGGTGGAGGTGTGGAGGCCAACCGAAACCGGCAGCTCACCGTCGATGAAGTTCAGCTACACCATCCCCACCTCCACTAACAGCGCTGGAGTGCCCGACGCGGTCGACGGCTACCCGCACGTCGCCACGCACGTCCTGCAGTCCGGCACGACATACCTGTCCTCACACGCCTATGTGGATGGCCTGGGCCGTGCCCGGGAGACGCAGACCCCCATGGGGAACGGCGTCGATGCGGCCACGGGCAACGAGGTGCCCAACCGGCAGGTCTCGGTCACCCGCTACGACTCGGCCGGCAACGTGACCGGCACCTCGGCGGTCTTCCGCAACCAGGGCACGGCGGGCTCCGGTGGACCTTCCAGCGCCAAGGTCGAGGACCTTCCGTCCTACACGGACCTGGTACTCGACTGGGCGGGCCGTGCCATCACCTCACGGCTCCAGGTCAATGGCGCCTCGCAGGATGCAGGCCGCGTGGACACGACCTACGACGGCGACTTCACCAGCGTCAAGAACAAGGTCGACGCTGCCGCCGACACATACACCGATGTCTACGGACAGGTGTCCAAGGTCGTCGAACACACCGGCAGCGCCACCTACACGACCGCGTACACGTACACGGCCAAAGACGAACTGATCAAGATCACTGACCCTCGAGGAAACGACACCTCCTACACCTACGACTGGGCTGGTCAGCGCACCGCCACGGACGACTCTGATGCCGGGGTCAGCTCCACCGAGTACGACAAGAACGGCCAGATCAGCAAGATCACCAGCAATGGCGGAAAGACTGTCCTGGACTACGGCTACGATGCCCTCGGCCGTAAGACGGCGGTCCGTAGCGGCGACACCGAACTCGCCGCCTGGACGTGGGACGGCCTGAACATCACTGGCGGCAAAGGCCAGATCACCTCGACCACCAGCCGTGACACGAACGGCAACACCTACACCACCAAGACCGGCGAGTTCGACGTCCGCGGCCGCCCACTGAAGACGACCGTCACCATCCCCGACACCGTGAAGGGTCTCGCCGGTAGCTACACGACCGGTTTCACCTACGACGCGGCCGACCACGTCACCTCGGTGGCCTACCCGGCAGCCGGTGGGCTCCCCGCGGAGACCGTCAACGCGACGTACGACGGCTATGGTCGCCCTCTGCGCCTGCAATCCGCGCTGCAGACATACATCCGCTCCACCGGCTACGACGCCTACGACCGCCTGACGGACCGGTCCTACGGAGTCGACTCCGTCCTCCCCGGCATCGGAGCAGCGGCACAGCGCACCTACAGCTACGACGACAGCAACGGAACCCGCGAACTGAAGAGCGTGGCAACGACCACGACCCTCAACAAGGTAGTCAGCGAGCGGCAGAAGGACACCTACACCTACGACCTCGCCGGCAAACTGACCGAGCTGCGCGAGCAGGCCAGTGGCCAGACCGCCCAGTCGCAGTGCTTCCTTTACGACGACCAGGCCCGCCTGACCAACGCCTACACCCACACCACCACGGGCATCTGCGCCGACAAGACCAAGACCGCCTCCGACTTCAAGGGCACCGCCCCCTACCAGACCGCATACACCTACGACCGTCTCGGCAACCTCCAGTCGATCACCAACACTGACTCGGCCGGCACCGCCACCCTGCACGACTACCTCTACCCCGGCTACGACGACACCGGCACCTGGACGACCGCCAACGCCAACCAACCCCACGGTGTCCGCAAGATCGACCACAAGACCGGCAGCACCACCACCAAGTCGGACCAGCTCTACTACTTCGACGACGGCACAATGAAGCAGCGCGTCGAGCCGGGCATCACCACCGACTACACCTGGACCCCGCAGGGACAGCTGGAAGCAGTCAAGACCACCAAGTCCAGCGGCAGCGAACTCACCCGCTACGCCTACGACGCCGACGGCAACATCCTCGTCCGCACCACCCCGCAGGAAACCGTCGCCTCCATCGACGGCATGGAACTGCGCACCACCAACGGCACCACCGTCACCGCGACCCGTGTCTACGCGAGCGGTACAGCAACGGTCGCCATGCGCACCACTGAGGGCACCACGGCCACCAACGGCAAGGTCACCTACCTGATGGCCGACACCCAGGCGTCTACCCAACTCGCCGTCGACGCATCGACCGGAGCCTCGACCCGCCGCCGCTACACCCCCTTCGGCGACGAACGCAGCGGCACCCTGCCCACCGGCACCGACAACGGATTCCTGGGCAAGACCGAGGACACCAGCACCGGCCTCTCCCTCCTCGGCGCCCGCGCCTACGACCCCAACCTGGGCCGATTCCTCAGCCCGGACCCCCTGGCCACGCCGTATGCCCCGCAGAACCTCAACGCCTACTCGTACGCGACCAACAACCCCATCTCCTACAGCGATCCATCCGGTCTGTGCCGCCGCGACATCTGCGGTGACGGTTACCCTGTCGCCGGCGACGGGGAGCGTGCCGGTTACACGGGCCAGCACCCGGGAGAGCACGCCTGCACTTCGTGCAACAGCGGGAATGGCGGTTATCTGCTGGCTGGCGTCGTTCCATCGGACTGGGATAAGGCGCAAGAGTTCTACGACCGAGTCGCGGAAATCATCGTCAGCTGGCCGGCTGGTTGGACCGACTGGAACTACAAGCCACACGAGGACCCCCTCGCCGACCTTCGCGTCGGGCAGGTTGTGTACAACGCGTGTGAGGACGTCGGGGGTTGTCCTGATGGCATCGACCCGCAACGAGACATGCTCAATGCTGCCGTAGCCATTGAGCTGCCCGGAACCAACGGACGGGGCAGCTCCAAGAAGGCGGCAGGCCCTTGCAAGTGCTTCCTGGCTGGTACTGACATCCTCATGGCGGACGGATCGACCAAGGACATCGAGGAGGTGGAACTCGGAGACAAGGTCCAGGCCACCGACCCCAAAACCGGCGAAACCGGACCTCGCGAGGTTACCCGTCTCATCACCACTACGGGCGACAAGCACTTCAACAAACTCTCCATCGCCACGGAAGACGGCGCCGAGGAATTGACGGCGACCCATGAACACCCCTTCTGGTCGCCATCCGAGAGTGCCTGGATTACAGCTGGGAGCCTTGAACCGGGCATGACCTTGCTCACCGATGACGGTGACACCGTCATCGTCACGGGCAACCGGGCATTTACCCAGCACGCCACCACGTACAACCTCACAGTCAATGATCTGCACACGTACTATGCACTCGCCGGTACCACGCCAGTCCTGGTCCATAATTCCAGTTGCTCGACCAATGCCCAGATTTTGGGTGACAACATGACGGCCGCAGGTACCATTCGGCCGGCCGAGACGGCGGCGCATCACATTGTGGCAAGTGCATCTCCCAAGGCTGCGTCTGCACGGGCGAAATTGGCTAGCGTCGGAATTGATATAAATGATGCGGACAATGGAGTATTCTTGCCGCGCGGATCGGCATCGCCAAATCTGACTGGTGCGTCTGTGCACTCAAGGATTCACACAAATAACTACTATGGCTATGTAAACGACATGATGTCGGGAGTGAGGACTGCCAATGAGGCCAGAGATGTTCTAAATCATATTAGAAATCAGCTGAACGCAGGCTACTGGCCGTAGAGCAACCGCCTACCCAGCCGTCGCCCTGTCGCCATCGAGCCGCAATAATGGCTCGCGGCGGCGGGGCTGCTGCTGTAATGGCTTCGAGACTAGAGGAAGGTAAGGGTGAAGCATGTCCGCGAGGCAGTCGCTTGAGTCTGCTGTTGATGTAGCACGAGACCTGCTCAGTCTGTCTGCAGAAGGGACTGCAGTGCCGACTGTGGCCGAGCTGCACGAGGCGGTCCGGCGGTTCGCACTAGTCGAGTTCGACGTCCCGGATTCCCCGGATTCCGACGGGTTCCTTTTCCAGTATGGCAAGGTGAACTGGCTTCCGGAGCCAACTTTCGTCGTAGGATTCGTGCGCCAGCTTGCTGTTGCTGATGTGAAGGGCGAGCATGAGTGCTACTCCCAAGTCCTGCTCGAATATCGTTACGCGATGGATCCGAACCTTGGCTTGATCGGCGGACATGAGGATTGGTGGTTCCGAGATGGTCCGAAATCTTTCGAGGAGTGGATTCGCTCGGTAGAGGGCGACCCTATCTGGGGACTGGTGAGCGGGAAGAATCCATACGGATTTGAAGCCTCACAGGATCAGGTATGAGTTGAATCGCTTGCGGATTTTGCCTGGCCTGGCAGCAGCGGCGCTACTGTCCTCTTTGGTGAGCGTAGATGGCCATATCTTTTCGATTTCGTAGGTGCGCATAAATTGCCTCAGGAGCTCCGCTGGATCTGTCTCCAGCGGGGCTCCTGAGGCGTCTGACGGCAGTAGTTGACGGCAACGTCAGTGGACGGGTGCTGCACAAAGTGGGGGTCCGTCACCGTCGTCGGGTCGGATGGCGGTCTCGTCGGGGTTGCGAAGGGCGTTGCCGAGGAGGTCGATGGCGTCGCGCTGGAGGCGGAGTCGGAGGTGGGCGTACACCGTGGCGGTGACGCCGATGTGGGCGTGTCCGAGGAGTTCCTTGATCACGACGAGGTCGACGCCCTGTTCCAGGAGCAGGGTCGCGGTCGAGTGGCGGAGGTTGTGGAAGCGGATGCGTCGGAGTCCGGCTCGGCCGAAGGTTGGCGCGTACGCGCGGTCGGCCAGGGATACGACCACCAACTGGCCGCCTTGGCCCGCGCCTTCGGCGTCGACATCGTCGGCTGACCTCTCACCCGCCCTCCGCCGGGCAGTGCCCTGCACGGCATCGGGCCCACCGCGCCGAGATCCTGCGGGATGACGGGGCCTGCGGCATCGACCCCCGCCCCGTCGTCCCGCGCACCCTGCCCGCCACCGCGAGCATTCACCGGGCCCTTCCCCGGCACACCCTGGACGGCGCCTCGATCCGCGCCGCCCTGCTCGACGCGGTTGCCGTCTTCACCCTCCAGCTGCGCCGCCGCGACCATGCGGCCCGCGACCTGACCCCGACCCTGCGTTCGCCGGATGCTGGGCGAAGATCAGGGCTTATCGGCTGCCTGGCGGCTTCGGCCAGGGTGCTCCCGTGGCAGCCGCGTCCAGGAGGTCACCGAGGCGCAGCCAGGCGGTCGGTCCGGAGTTGGTTGCCGGGCAGGTCGCGAACCGGTTCCACGCGGCCTGGTCGGTGCCCAGGGCATCGCGTACCGCGGCGACCACCGACGGATGCGCGCTCCCGTAGCGATCCCCCCGGGCGTGCAGCGCCGGCCAGGCTGGTAGAGCGCGTACAAGGGCCGCTGGGTGTTCGGCCTGGCCAGGACCAGACGGGCCCAGGCTTCGCGCCATGTCGGTGCACCGCCGAGGTTCTCGCGCAGGCCCTCGGCGAGAGGGAGCAGCACGGTGTCCGGAGGGTGTGACGCCGCAGCACCCTATCGAAGTCGGCCTCGGACCTGTGTCCGCTCGCGGCGCAGGCGAGGAGAGCCTTTTCTACGAGGGAGTCGTCGCCGGTGTGCCGGTCCCGGTAATCGCTCAGCGCTTGTGCCGGGACGCCTGCCAGTTCGCGCACGGTCACTTTGTCCGGGGCGCCGAGCGCGGTGCGGCGGCGGTTCACACCGACGGGCGGCGGAGGATCGGCGAGGACGCGCTCGACGCATCGCGGCCCGGGCCGGCCCGCACATCATGCAGCTCACCCGGGCCGAGAGAGTGCTGCAGCTCATCGGGGCGCGTGTCTCATGGTCCCAGTGCGTGAGGGAGCCGGACTCGACTGTCCGCGCCTCAGTTTTGCTCCTCGAAGAGTGCGCTGTCGGCAGAGCGGAGAGACTGCTGGCAAGCTCGGCGATCTCGGCTTCGGACAGGCGCCGGGTGGTCTCGGCGAACCGCTCGCGGGCCTGCCGGAGTTTCGCGTGATACCGGATCTCCATTTCGCTCATGGCCTGGGCCACCAGCGCGGTGCAGGCTTCGAGGTGTGTGCCCCAGAAGCCGTCGGGCTCTGTCGACAGAGCTTTCAGGAGCGCGTTGATGTGCTCGATGCCCGCGGCCAGGAGTTCGCGGCACTCGGTTACGGGCTGGCCCCACCCCATGTGGGTGATGCCGTTGCGCGACTCCCTCAGTTCCTTGAGCTTGGCAGGCCCCTTGTGCCCGGGGCCGAGGAGCTGGGCTGCCCTGAGGATGGCGCCCTCGCCGCCGATGGTCTTGAGCCCGGCGCGGCCCTTCTTCGTCTTGTCCTCGTTCCCGCTCAGGACCAGCAGGTCGTCGACGCTCGGTTGCTTCTCCGACGCGAGGAGCACGGGAGCGATGGACGCCAGGTATGCCTTGGACGCGTGTTCCACCGCGACCGCCATGTGGTGCACGGCGAAGTCCTGGTCGATGGGCTCCTCCAGGTACGCGTCGACCGCCGTGCGCGCCCACTTCCGGGCCGATATCAGCAGGTGCTCGTGGATCGATTTGTGCGACATGCGCATCAAGGTAGAGGGGCGGCGTGCGGGCGCACTGCGAATTTGCCTGCTGGCCAAGGTGAAGGGGTGGGGTGGAATCGTGTCCGGGTGTCGCTCATCATCATGGGATGGGGGGCCAGATGGACACGGCGCGGTTGCGGAGTCTGATCGACGGCGTGCTCCTCACGCAGTACAGGCGCTACACCGAGAAGGAACTGCCGGCGCTGTGCGAGCGCCTCGGCCTTCCCTCGCCCAGCGCGGGCGACACCAAGCACAAGCGCCTGGTAGCCAGCCTGAAAGCCTGCCCCGACGACCGCCTGCCAGATGTCGCCGAGGCGGTTCTTGAGCAGGAGGAGTTGGACCAGGCCGAACGAATGGCGCTGCTGGCCAGCGACACCAAGATCGCTCGACTGGCTGCTCCCCGGGCGCCGCGTGTCGTACGGCGCCCAAAGAAGAAGTAGGTGGGTGGGCTCCATTACCGGAGCCCACCCACCCCTTACACCCAGTCCATGCTGGCTTCGCGAGCGAGGCGAGTTGGTCGCCGGTGAGCTTGCCGCTCCGGGTTTTGGTTCCGCAGACTGATCACCGCTCGCCTCCCGCCTGGCCGACCGCCTCCGGACTGTCCTGCGGCGCCGGCTTCTCGGACCGTGGTTGCTGGAGCGGCGAGTTCTGCTGTCTGCGGCGCCGGCGGAGTTCGCGCTGCGCCTGAGCGCGGGCGCACTCGCGAGTGCAGTACTTAATGCCGCTGGTGCGGTTCTGCCCATACTCGGCGCGGCCGCGCTGGCGTACGAAATTCCGGCGGCAGGTCTCGTTGGCGCACTCGCGGATCGTGGCGTCTTCGGCAAGGTGGTTGTAGAGCTGCAGGAACGCCACCGAGAGGATGGTGGGGTAGCGGTCGTCCAGGCCGCCGATGCCGATGCTGAACCGTCCCAGCGCGGCGTTCAGCTCACTCTTCAAGTGCATGATCCTGAACTCCAGGGCGAGCTCACGCAGATGCTCCAGGTCACGCGGCCACACCTCCTCCTGCTCACTGTTCTCGGCCCGCCACTGCACCAGTTCGACGAGCGCGTCCAGCCCTCCCTCGCGTCGCAGGGCCAGCCAAGCAACCCGACCCCGACAGCGGCCTGTACACGCGCCGCGTCTTCTTCCTCCTCCCGCACGACCGCGACAGCCTCCCCAGCGGCCTGTACCGCGAAGGCGCCCCCGGCGAAGCCGTGGACCCCCACACCATCGAGGTGAAGAAAGTGAGCGAGAAGACCCCACGCTCGCAGAGCGGGCCCGCCGCCATCACCGGCTCCCGTTCCTGACGGTGACGGCGGCCAACTGTTCGCGCAGCGCCGTCGGCTGGAGTGCGACCGCAACCGCGGCTGCCCCGACAAGGCGCCTCCGAGGCGGCCCAACCGGCCCCGGAAGCACTCGTGTTCCGCAGGAACTGATCAGCGATCATCAGCGTCGAGCGGAGGGGCACACCGCCCGCATGGGTGCCCCGCTTGTGGCCCCTGGAGGGAGAGCTGAGTCTGGTCGGCGCCTACAAGGGCGGGCGCAGGTCCTCGAACGGATCGAACCCCAGCTGCTCAATCACCCGCAGGCGCGTGGATTCCTTGGGCCGCCACTGCTGGCCGGCCGGGTACATGAGGTTCAGCGCGTCGGCCGGGGGCGCGAGCAGATAGTCGGCCCTGGGGCAGTCGGTGAGGTGCGGGCATTCCTCCAAGAGCCGGTTGCAGTAAGCGCACAGCAGTCCCCGCACCCGACCTGTCTGGTGGTCATGGTCGACCATCGCCCCGGGGTACAGGCCGCACAGATGGCAGTCGGGGCCGAGCGCGTCGACCAGCGCGGCACGCAGGCGCCGGACGGATGCCGTACGGGCCGGGCGGGGAGGCCACAGGTGCAGCAGCTCGTACGCGCCGCCGGGGCAGCGCTCGGGCCGGTCGACGCTGCCCGGGTCCACGCCCGGGCCGCTCGCCCGCACCGGCCACTCGACGATGAGGGAGCCCCAGACCGACGTGCCGTCATCGCGGCCGCCTCTCCACTCCTGCGGCCCGTCCCACCGCTCGACCCACCCGCAGTGCTGACGGTGGCCCCAGGCGCCGGTGGCCTCGGCCTGCCCGCACAGCATCAGGCCCGCACGCTCGAGGTGGAACCGGCCGTCGTCACCGGGCACCGCGACGGTCCTGCCCGGCGGCCCCGGCGGGGGAGAGGGCAGGCAGCAGGGTTCCTTCGCGGCGTCGAAGACCAAGTGCTCGACGAACGCCACCCCCTCGTGCGCCCAGCGCCACAGCAACTGCGCGCGTCGGTATGGGGGCAGTTCGTCGAGGCTGGCCATGGAGTGATCCTCGCCCACAGCACTGACAGCCGGGCCCGCACGCCTGCGGCAGCTGCACGAGCCGAGAGGGCCGAAGAGGGGGTTGCCTTCTGCGCGGGGAGTGCGGGGACGGGCTGGTCTCGGCGAGACCAGGCGGAGTGCGAGCAGTTCCTGGAGGGCGTGATGGGGATCTCTGAAATCTCAGGTAGCCCCATCACCGTGAAGCGTGGCATTTGCTGAACTGCCCGACATCCCGGGGGCATTGCTGCGAACATCGGTCTTGTTCCTGGGCGAGCGAAATCAGGTGAGGCAGAGCGTGACCAGCGTCTACACGGAGTTGACCAAGGAAGCCGGGAAGCGAGGCGGGCCCGCAGCACTGCGGGCCTTCTACCGCATGCAGGGGGCCCTAATCGGCCGCGCGCAGGGCATCGCCATGGGCCGCGCGCAGGGCCTCCTCATCGGCCGCGCGCAGGGCGCCATCGTCGCCGCGAGTGTGAGCATCGCCGGGACCCAGCTCTACAACAGGGTGCGCGGCCGCGGGTGCGATTCCACCGCCGTGCCCACGCCCATGCCAGCCGGGGAGAACGGCGCCGGCGCCGAAGTTCCGACGCAGGGCCAAGAGGACGACGCGTAAGCGCGCGACAGATTGAGGCGACGGTCGGCGTCCGGTCAGGCTCGGGCGCCGAAGGCGGGGACATGCTCCACGTTCACGTCCTCGCGTAGCCGCACGAAGACCGCCATGCCGCACACGGCAACTTCCGCGCCTGGGCCCAGCTGACCGCCCACGTCCGCACCGCACTGGCCCGCACAGAACGCCCCCTGGTGGACCAGGAAGTGCTGCGCTGGGTCTTCAGCCGCCCACGTCCGCACCGCACCGGCTCCACACGCACAGCCCGGCGGGCACACCCGATCCTGCCTCAACAGCCGCAGCCGCCGTACTGCCTTGCCTACAGCTCGAACTTGAGGTCGACGAGGTCGGTGAGTTTCACTTCGAGGCTCTGGGCGCGGCGGCCGTTGTCGCGGAAGTAGACCTCGCCGAGCGCTTCGGCGGCGATCTGGCGGAGGTCGTCCTCGTCGGTGCCGTCCTGCTGGGCCTGGAGGAGGCGGGCGGCGTGGTGGGACGAACTGCACGTAGTGCTGCTGAGAAAGCTGCGGGCCGCGAAGAAGCTGGACTGGTCGCGGGCGGTGATCGACTCTCGCACACCGAGAGGCGTGACGCGTGAGCGAGCGGTGTATGCAGCGCTTCGGCCGGGAACTGCCAGCCGAAGCGCTGCAAGCGAGTCGACCACCTCCCACCGGTAGCCCGCAGCGTGGAGTATCAGCAGTGCGTGCACACCCCAGAGCCGCCCACGACTTCGCTTGGTACGTCGCGCGGTCGCAGGTTGGATGACTGGCGGGCTACGCCGTGACTACTTTGGGAGCCATCCGTCCAGTGACACCTGGGCTCCTCCGGACAGATAGTGGTGGAGGGCGCTGGCGGTGGTGTCCACGCACTCCTCGGGGATGGCGTCGGCGTCAACCCAGCGAACCTGGGAGTGCTTGCGTGGTTCGCGGTTTTCGGGTTCGCCGGTCCATTCGTGGGTGGCGAAGACGACGGTCAGAAAGCCGTTGGGAGCCTCGACGCCCCAGGAGCCGTGGATGATGTGGGCGACCATGAGGGCCTCCGGCTTCACGGTCAGGCCGGTCTCTTCGTGCAACTCGCGTACAGCGGTTTCGGTGATGGGCTCGCCGGGTTCGCTCTTGCCGACGGGGAGGTCCCACATGCCCTGGGCGAATTTGGCGTTCTCGCTGCGCTGGAGCAGGACGACGCGGTTGGTGGCCTGGTCGTGGACGATGACGGCGGCGACCAGCAGGGTCATGGATTCGAGGGCGGGCGGCAGGGCGTTGGGCAGGTCGTCCGTTGTCCGCTGAGCCACGTCTGGTGTCCCTTCGTCGGCCGGTTGATGGGCAGCTTAGGCCAGCGCTTGTCGTGCGCGGCGGGCGAGTTCGACGGCTCCGGGCACCTTGCGGCGCTGGTAGACAGAGAGAGGGGAGCGGAGCGAGGTGATCGCCTTGCGGGTGCGGTCGGAGGTCATGCCTTCCATGAGGGTGAGGGCTTGCGACCAGGCGGCGACGGCCTCGTCGGCGCGGGCCTGGGCGGCGAGGCTGTCGCCGAGGTCGGCGTAGGTGAGGGCGTGGACGCGCTTGTACTTCTTTAGGTCCCAGCGGATCAGGGCGTCGCGGTGCTGTTGTTCGGTGCCAGCGTGGTCGGCGAGGTCGGCGAGGTCGGTGAGGGTGCGGGCGGTGTGGCTGGCTACGCTGCCGGCTGCGGGGCCGCTGACGCGGGAGTAGCTGGGCTGGGGGACGTCGTCGCGCAGGAGGGCGTCTTCGGCGGCGAGCAGGGCGCGGGCGGCTGCGGACTTCTCGTCGGTCACGGCGTAGGCGCGGGCGTGGGTGATGTAGAGCAGGGCTTCGGTCTGGCCGTCGACGTGGCCGAGGCCGCGGGTGAGGGCGCCTTCGACGAGGTCGACGCAGTGGTGGGGCTGTTTGAGGCTGAGGGCCTGGTGGGCGAGGGCGCGCATCATCCAGGCGGCGTGGCCGTGCGGGTCGGCTTCGCAGGCGAGTTGGTAGCCGACCTGGTAGTAGCGCTGGGCGGCGCCTTCCTGGCCGAGGTCGTGGTGTTTCCAGCCTGCCAGGTAGGCGAGTTCGGCCACGGCGCCGAACGCCGCCTGGCGTATGGCTTCGCTCGGGAAGCGACCTCGGAGGATAGGCGGTGACGGTGGTCAGGCCGTGGCCGCCGCCGAGGCGTTCGTCGGCCGCGCTGAAGGCTGCAGTGATCTGGCGTACGACGTCCACGTCCTCCGCGCCGACTACAGATGTGCCGGTGCGGGCGCGGAGCATGCGGGCGGTGGCCTCGTGATCGTGAGCGAGCGGCATGGCGACGCCGGCGGTACTGAAGGCGGCCACCGCGAGGAACCTGCGGCGCTCGACATCGGCGCGGCCCAGGTCGGTGGCCGCCAGGACGGGATCTCGCTCATCGGGCTCATCGGCATCTGACACACTCAGGCCAACGCCACCCACAACACCCCCGAGATCAAGGCGTGGCTGGTCAAGCACCCCCGTTTCCATCTCCACTTCACCCCGACCGGCTCCTCCTGGATCAACCAGGTGGAGCGGTGGTTCGGCCTGCTGACCGACAAACTCATCCGCCGCGGCGTCCACACCTCCGTGAAAGCGCTGGAGGACGACATCAGGGCCTGGATCGACTCGTGGAACGAGAACCCCAGGCCCTTCACCTGGACCAAGACTGCCGACGAGATCCTCAAGTCCCTCACCGACTACCTCAGTAAGGTAACTCCGCCAGCCACCGAGAACCAGCAAGGAACTTAAGACCGTGACTTCCGGCGCATCACACTAGGCCGGCGTGGGCGGCGGCTTGCGAGGGGCGCCCGCCGTCCGTCGCGCCGAAGAGGCCCTGACCCACGGGCCCGATCCACTCCATCTCGCCAAGGTGTTGGAGGTCGGCGATGGCCGTGCGGATCGCGCCGCGGCTGACGCCGTGGTCGCGCGCGAGGGCGGCGATTGAGCGGCCTTCCAGGTATGCGGTGCGCACGGTCTCGGCTTTCGCGGCCGCCACGGCGGGGCGGCGTCCGCCCTTGCTGCCCTTGGCCTCGGCGGCGCGTAGCCCGTCATAGGTCAGCTCGCGCTGGAGGTCGCGCTGAAGTCCGCCGGCGGCGGCGAGGGTTTGCCCCATGACAGCAGCTCGCCGGTGCGCGGGTGGCGGGCGGTGAGGTCGATGGCGGAGAACCCGCCGTCGTGGATCTCGAAACTGATCCGCTCGATCTTGCGGAACCGGCTCGTCCGGAGACGTCATTCGGCAACACTAAAGAGGTCATCTCATTTGGCGAGTCTGCGGTAGCAGATGAGGGTGCGGGCCGGGCTGGTGAAGGCGAGGAAGCGTTCGGCCTTGCGTTCGTCGCGGCGGTGGAGTCGGCGGTAGCCGGCGAGCCAGGCCATGGTCGTTCTATGGTCCAGCGGTGGCGTCCGAGCCGCTGCGAGGACTCGATTCCCCTGCGGGCGATGCGGTGGCGGATGCCGCGCTGGCGCAACCTCGCGGGCGCACCTTCTGGTGCTGCCGTACATCCTCGCCCGGGCCGCGACCGGCAGTCAGGCCGGAGGCGGACCGGGCCGCGGCCGGTACTCGGCACCTCGGTGCAGGGTGACTGCCGACGGCCCGCCACGGTGGTCATGGACGGAGCGCGGGCCCGGTCAGAACACGTCGGTGGTCCACAGGAGGTGCATATCCCATGCGATGTCCAGGGATTCCTTCGCTCCCTGATACCACGCACGTTGCGCGGTGTCGTCCGGCACGGTGTGAAGGGCCGCGAGTACATCGGCCGGCATCCATGCTCCACCCCAGTGGCCCAGCCAGGTCCCAGGCGTCTCGGCGGGTTCCGGGGTTCGCGGTATGGCGTAGCCCTCGCTCCGGAGAATCTCCAGAGCGGTATCCCGTTGATTCCTCATCAGATGCTGCGGGGAGAAGATCCCGTAGGCATCCAGACTGATTCTGCTCCCGTTCAGGTAGGCCTCCCATGCCGCCTCCGCCGTGGGCTGATCGCGCCAATCGACCACGGGGATCTCCACGGAGGGCCGCGCCGCCCACGGGCCGCCGGTACGCGCGCGCACCTCCTGCGGTGCGGATCCCACCACGACGAATGCGAGTTCGTGGCACGGGACATGGAGCTCGATGCTCTGTCCCGTCCCGCTGTCCCAGCTGGTCGTCATTCCCGCCGCGATCCGGACGATGTACTCGCCATCGTCAAGCCCCTCATGCGCGTCGAAGAGAGCGCCCTCGAGTATCTCGGCCGGCACGCCGTCCCAGTTGAAGAACCTCCGGATCGGAGGGCCCCCCGTCGCAGAAACGATCTCGAAGTCGTAGTTGCCCGGGCTGCCCAGGTCGCGGCCGAGTGCGTAGGACGAAACCCGACAAGCAATACCGTCTTTCACCACATACGTCTTCCGGGCCAGACCGCAGGTGATGAACTTGCGACCCTCAGACGTAGGAACTCTCACCTCCAAGCGCGTCTGCATCAGGTGCAGGCCGTCCTGAGACACCGTCTCCACCCAGTCGGTGTGGATCCTCCCGTTGGTCATGCTGCTCTCCCTGCCGTTCGGTGCGAGTGGATTCGATGTCCGGCCGCGGGCAGGGCCCGATGCCGCCCGGCTCGGAGGTGGGCGATCACGGCGTGCCGGACGTCGGTCTCCGGGGTGAGGGACAACGCGACGGTGGCCTTGCCGCTGCTCAAGGCACATCTACGGGCTCGTAGAGCACGTCGGTTCTGAGTATTGTTTTCGTACCCTCAAGAAGCGGGGCCGAGTCGTGAAGCGTCCGATGCCAGAAGAGGAGCGCATCGCCCGGTTCTGGGCGGTGGGCACTCACTATTTCCTCAGGCTTCGCGAGCCGCGGCCAGTCAGAGAAGTCACGTTGCGCAAAGGGAAGATCGTTCTGCTTATCGGCGATGAACCGCGTTTCTCCGCCCACGGCCTCATACGACAGGTAGACGACGACCGTCAGGAGAGTGCGCCTTCCGTCTGGGGCGAAATAGGGCGAATCGTAGTGCGGGACAATGAATCCGCCGTGTTCGTACGTGATGAAGCGCATACGCGGATTGACGGCCACCGGCCTCCAGGGCCTTCCGTCCGAATCCGTCGGATCGTCCGATCCCACTTCAAGCGATAGAAGCGTCCGCAGCCTGCGGTAGAATTCTGCCGCCAGGGATGTGGATTCGGCCGTGGCGCGGAGATGAGCGACCGGATCTCCCTCTGCATAGTTGGCGGCAATGCCGTCTCGGCCCACCGGGGCAAAGCACTGGGCGGCCAGTTCGGTCGCGAATGCCTCCACTTCGGCCGGAGTGAGGAAATGGCGAATCACCTTGGCGTTGGCCTTTGGGATCTCTGATTCGATCGGGGTCCATGAGTCATCGGCAGATATTCGGCTCAGCGCTTCTTCGGAGAGCTCAAAGGGATTTACCGGCATTTCAAACATGATCACTTCTCCGTGCTGAGGCCGTCGCCGATCCCAACATGGCCGTGGGCCCCACAGCCCGGAACGGCCGCGGGCAGCGCATTGAGGTGGACGGCGGGACCGCGGGCCACGTACTTGTGCGCTTCGAGTCCGTGGAGGGACTCGAAGCCCCTGGAGTCAATGCCTGCAGGGAGCGGGGACCACTGGGCGGTTATCGTCATGATGACGATATTAGGTCGGGGTGAGCCCACAAAGCAAGCAGGACGTACCCAACGCGGCGGAGAGGGCCGGGAGACGGGGGGGACCGGCTCAGGGGACTACCGAGGCGAGGTAGTCCCACGCGGCGCTGGGCTGCTCCGTACCGCAGCGGCTGACGCCATCGAGGGCGTCGACCTTGCCGGGCACCGACCAGGTGCGAGTTCCCTCCGCGGGCGCCCTTCGCGCGCTAGGGTCGTAATGCCCGCAGGGCCATGGGAGTTGAAAGAGGCGCCATGCTGGACGAGTTGGTATCGGCGGCAGCGGCGGCGGGCGGATCTGCAGTGGTCCAGGCAGCGGGGACTGACCTGTGGAACGGTTTTCGGGGCCGGGTCGCCGAGTGGTTCGGACGTGGGGACGCGGTGCGGGAGAGCCGTGAGCTGGAGCGGCTGGACCGCAGCGCGTCCGAACTGTCGACGGCCGGCCAGGACGAGGTGGAGCGGCTCCGGGTGCGGCACGAGGCCGTCTGGCAGAGCCGGATCGAGACCCTGCTGGAGGACCTGGACGGGGTCGAGCGCGACCAGGCGGTGGCGGAGCTCAGCAAACTCATGGCCCAGGCCCGCCCATAGCCCGGCCCCGCGGACGCCGGCCCCGCCGAAGTGTCCGGCAACACGTGCAACGGCCCCGCCGCCTTCCAGATCGGCGGCGAGCAGCACGTCCACTTCACTTCCGGCTCCCAACCTCCTTAGGAATCATCTCATTTGGCCAGCCGGCGGTAGCAGATGAGGGTGCAGGCGAGGCTGGTGAAGGCGAGGAAGTGCTCGGCTTTGCGTTCGTAGCGGCGGTGGAGTCGTCGGCAGCCGGCGAGCCAGGACATGGTCCTTTCGACGACCCATCGGTCGCGGCCGAGCCGTTGTGAGGACTCGATGCCTCTGCGGGCGATGCGGTGTTTGATACCGCGTCCGCGTAACCATCGTCGCAGGTGGGCATAGTCGTAGCCCTTGTCCGCGTGGAGCTTGCCGGGCTTGCGTCGCCGGCGTCCACGACGGGAACGGATGGGCGGTATGCCGCGGACAAGGGGCTTGAGGGCCTGGCTGTCGTGCAGCTTGGCGCCCGAGATTGCGACGGACAAGGGCAGACCGGTCCGCTCGGTGATCAAGTGGATCTTCGAGCCGTACTTACCCCGATCGACAGGATTCGGACCTGTCAGATCCCCGTTACCGTCTTCGTGGCCTCGTAATGAGGCTCCCGGCCTTCGGCCCACAGGTCTCGCCTGGGGCCGGTGTTGGGCTGCATGAGGGCGTTGGTACTTGCGTCGCCGGCGGGCTGCCGGTGACACCGATGCCGGGCCCATCGGTTGGCTCGGTATACGTCGGCGGCGGTTCCACGGAGGGAATACCCGGGTCCCCAGCCGCCGCACCACCGTTGTCCTGGCTGCCGACGGATCCGCTCCCGCCGCCTTGACCGCTGACAGATCCTCCGCCGTCGTTCTGGCCGCTGACAGATCCTCCGCCACCATTTTGACCGGGGACCGTCGCTGCGGACGAAGTCACTCCCGGTGTCCGCACACCGTCAGGCAAATTCCCGCCAGGTGGCCCGCCCGAAGTACCGCACCCCGCGACTCCGAAGCCCAGGACCACCACCATGGCAGCCGCCGTAGCGGTCCCGCCCCTGATCACGACAGCCGGGCACACCTGCATCCGTGCCCCCTCACAACGGACAATCCTTCACGGCGTGTAAGCCCAGGATTCCATCGGATTCGGGCACTGGCCACATCCGGGCGAAATTACCGAAGCAGGCGCACCAAAGTGCTACGGTGCGCCGCTCCTTAACGTGGTCAACGTCTCGCGATCGAGGGTGCCGCGATCGGTCCATGTGAGCCTGGCGACGCAATGGCGACGCCGGTCTTCGACCTCAACCCGCCGGTCAGCACGTGATCCACACCGACGGTCCGGTAGGTAGGGAGTACGGCGAGGCCGAAGGCCTTGCCTCCTGCTACCGGCGCTGCCTTGAGGTCGCGGATGAACTGGGCGCCAAGACCATCGCCTTTCTATCGATGCACTCGCCTGGACCGCCCGTGACCAAAAGCTGACCTCCGACGAGCGCCGCGACGAGCTCACCACGGAGATGAAGAAGCTCGTCGTTAGCAAGTAGAACGCCCGCACGGGTGCGGGCAGGCCGCATGACTTGCGCGGCATCTCGGGGTAGCAGTCCATCCGTTGGGGCTTCTGCAACGCCACAGGCATGGAAAGGCCCCGCCGCCATAGCGGCGGGGCCATGCACGTACTGTCGGCACTCAGAAGGTGGTGACGTTCCTGGTGTCGATGTGGATCAACTTCGCCGAGACGTTCCGGGTCTCCTCGACCGACTGGAGCCAGTTGTGGTTCTTCTCGGAGTACGTCCAGCCGCGCTTGGCGTAGGGCGTGGTCGCGTTCCGGTTGATCACCCCGAGCGGGTTCCAGTCGACGACACCCCACTCGGCGATCTCCGGATACTGCCCGTCTGCGATGTCGACGACGAGGGACAGGTGGTCGACCTCGCCGTCGTTCTGCCAGTCGTAGGCGATGATGTCCCCGGGCTCGGCCTCGGGTACCGCGTTGGCCCTGAACCTGTTGGCGTCCAGCGGGGTCGTCTGCGTGAGCGGATACCGGCGGTTGATGTAGTCCAACAGCGGCTGGGCCGCCGTCGCGGAAGCGGTGCCGGTCTTAGGCACGGCACGCAGGATGCCCGGGTGCCGGGCGACGTTGGTGTTCCAGTACGGCTTCGGGTCGGCCTGGCGCATCAGATCATCGTAAGGGCACGACCAGGGCCTCCAAGGGCGCACTGGCGAACATCGTTCTCCCGAAAGAAAACCGCCTTCCCCATGGGGACTCGTGATCGCGAGGGTGAGGAACCGCCGACACTGGCGCCCCCGCTGTCGATCATCCGAAGCCGGTCGGCGGCAGTAGTCGCCGGGGCCTGGTTCCCGCGTGCGGCTGTTCGGTGGCCTACAGGTCGAAGCCGAGCCGCGCTCATTACCGATCGGTAACTGCTCGGTAAGTAAACCGCATGATGTGCGTGTTGATCTCGCAAAGTCCGTGCCGGGGAAGCTCAGAGCAAGCTCAAGAATCGGCGTTCTCATATCGGATACACAAGATCCAAATGCGGACATGCAACCAGAAGAAGCGGAACTGAATCTCCCGATTGTGCCGCTGAACTGGGCGTTCGGTGATGGTTTGATGTTCGGCGACGCGAGCACCGACCAAAGCTCGCCTGCACATTGGGGGAACCAATGTCTTCTGTTTCGAGGGGGCGCGGCACGACCACGGCCATACAGGTGCTGAGCACGATCGTGCTCGCCACCGGCCTGACCGTCGCCCCGCAGGCCCTGACTCCGGGCCACCCGGCATCCGCTGCGGATGTCAGCTGCACTACCTACTCCGTGTCGACGTACGTCTTTGAGCCCGCCACCAGCAGCAACGCCGCCAGCAAGCGAGTTCTGCACAAGTACATGGAGTGGGGACCGAAGAGCCCCGACACTGACTTGCTGGACACGCTGTACACGGCGAGCCTGCCGATGACCAGCAAGGTCTTCACCGGCGGCGGCAACGGCATCATCTACGAGGCCACGGGCGGTGGCCAGGTGAAGTCGTACAAGGACAACACTGCCACCGGCGGTTCCCTGCTCACCCCGGTCAAGACCTACAGCTTCAACTGGTCGTCGGCGAAGCAGATCCTGGCCAATGGCCACTGGATCCTGGTGATCGCCTCCGACGGCACGATGGACGTCTACAAGCAGTCCAGCCCGGACAGCGGCGACGGCACGATCACGAAGGTCATGGACGGCGCAAAGTCGTCCGTCACGAGTGCGATCGCCGACGCCGACGACGCGTGGATGATCAATTCCGCGGTGCAGTGGCTGAAGGACGGTACGATCCAGCAGGCCGCTGTCACGTCGCTGCCCCCGGGCCCCGCCAACCTGCCCCCCGGCCCCGGCATCAGGCTAGAGGCAGCGACCAGTATCGCCACCGGTGTTGACGCTGCCCAGGCATGGGCACCCGGCCCGAACGCCATCAGCACCCAGTCGGTCACCAGCGATCCGGACACCACCGGGCAGATCCGGTCCTTCACCACCGGCCCATGGACGAGTGCGGACAGCGACGTACGCTCGGGCATCCTCGGCGACGTCATGGCGGATGCAGGTCCCTGCCTGACCGACCCGGACCAGGACACGGTCCCCTACTTCGGCACCCCGCCCGTCGCCGACACCGACGTCCCCACCGCGCAGGAGTCCTCGGACACGGCACCGTCGACGCCGTCGAACACGATCACCGGCAGGTTCACCCTCGGCAGCGGGCAGCCGGCGTCAGGGCTGACGGTCATGGTCACTGCCTCGGACGTCGACACGGGCAGTGACACCGCCACCGGGGGGACAGAGCCCCTCCTCGGTAAGGCGACTACAGCATCCGACGGCGCATGGACGCTGACCCTGCCCTCGACGCTGCCGGCGAACGTGAAGCAAGCCATGGACGACAACGGCGGCGCGCTCAACCTGAACGCCACCACCACGGCCACCACCTCCTCGGGTGTACAGGTACTCGGCGCGGACACGCTGACCGCCGTACCCGAGCAGTCCAAGACCGCCCTCGCCGCCGGGACCGACGCTTCCGCCCGGGCCGCAGAGGCGATCAACGACAATCACACCGTGCCCCTGATCCCGGACACCGTGGACGACACCGCCGCAAAGGAGCCCACCGCCGACCAGGAGAAGCAGACCTTCGCTGCCCAGACCAAAGCCGACCCGCAGGCGACGGGCGAGATGACGCCGATGTGGCAGAGCGACCACAGCACCCTGGCCGCCAGCTACAACCCGTATCTTGTGGGCGGCAAGGACATCAGCGCCGAGACGGTCACCCCGCACGCGTCCGGATCGTGCGACACGGTGAAGTACAAGCAGACCAGCAAGATCAAGTACACGGTGGTCGGTGAAGCACACGCGAACTGGGACTCGAAGGCCTCGTTCGACTACGACGACACCATGAACAGCGCCATCGACACCGCCGTCAACAGCAACGGCGACTGGAAGCTCGGTGGCAGCATGCAAATCTCGTCGGAGACCGGCGTCTCGACGGGCTACCCCAACAAGGGCTCCTACTACGCCCACCAGTACCAGGTGCCGATCGAGTACAACAAGTACAAGAAGCAGAGGATCTGCTCCGGCACCGTGCGTGCCACCTGGTACACGATCGAGCCCGGCCGCTACAAGGTCCCCTCGGGCGGCTCCGTCGGCAAGATCGGCAAGGACGTGTCGGCCAAGGACGGCTCCGGCAACTACGGCAGGGCCCCGAAGAGCTACCACGCCAAGGTCGACAACGGCACGTACTTCCAGCTGACCAGGAAGAAGAGTGCCAAGTTCGGCAACGCCGTCAACTTCATGGGCGTCGGACTCGGCGTCACCACCGGCTACGACACCAACCACAAGCAGAAGATCATAGCCGGTACCCGTAGGAACGCGACACACCTGATCTGGGGGAAGAATGGGCCGGTTCACGACAAGCCTGGCGTCTTCTACTCCAACTAGACGAACCCTTGGCCTGTTCGTCGCCCTCCTTCTCGCCGTGGCCGCCGCCTACACGCTGACCGGCGGCCAGAACACCGGCATCCCCGAAGGAGACGCCCTCAACGGCGGCATGCAGTCCGCCGGTGACGTCGGCTACGAACACGCCCAGGTCGGCGAGGAGTACTGGGCCGGACTGCCGCTCCCCTGGAACGAGTCCGGCAAAGACATCCAGATCACGCGGGCGAAGTTCACCCACGTCCCCAAGGGTCTGAAGGTCATCGAGTACCGGGCCTTCAACGGCGACGACACCGACGGCAATGTCCTGTTCGCACGCACCGACGGCAAGGGCAGCGTGGGCGACCTGTTCAAGGCTCGCAACTACGCCGGCCATCCCATGACGGTGAAAGCGAAAACGGGCAGCCACGTGTACTACGTGGCACGGGTCAAGGTCACCGGCCCGATCCACGACAATCTGTCCGGCTGCAGCTACTGGTACCGGCAGGGTTCCACGGAGTTCCAGCAGCAACTGGACTGCTCGACCATCGTCCGCCTCGGGAAACCCCTCAAGTACGAGGGCTAGACGCCGCTTCGCCCCAACCACCAGCGATCTGGTGCGGGGCGCAGCCCAGCGTCATCACGGTTGAGGCTCCCCCGTTGTGGGGGAGGTGCTGATCAGCTGGCCAGAAGGGGTTGGCGGGAGTTCAGGTTCGCTTGTTTAGGAGTCATCAGCTCTGCGTGTCCTCCCAGTACACGGTTCGACATGGGGGTGGCTCCCGCGAGACTCACGCTCCTGGCCACGGCCATCGCCTGAGCCGTGCGACCCAGCAGTTTGGAGACCACTCCTTCGGCGCACGGAGGAGTGATCACGCCCTCCGTCGAGACCGCCGTCGGTGCTTGCGTCATTGGACAGCGTGCGGGCGCGGTGTTCCTCAGCAGGTAGTCGGTGACAAGGGCATCCGCCAGTTGCCCTTGGCATGCAGGCTGCAGAGCCGAATACCGCCCTGCTGGGGAACGGTGCCGCCCGACTCGTACTCATCCCACAGTGCCCAGGGCCCCCGCTCGACGATCCGCTGCGGCTGGCGGGAGTCGTCTATGACCGTGATCTCCAACGAGCGGCTGGCCCGGGCGACTTGAACGAGCCGGACACGGTGCTCGCGAAGGTGCGGCAGCACGAACTCCTCGGCGTGGGCGCGGGTGGCCGGCCACTCGTCCCCGGTGAGCTCGTGCAGCACCATGGTGCAGTCCAGGTCGACTCCGTGAGCGGCCGGGTCCTCCAGCATCTTCACCAAGTACGCGGGAGTCGACCCCCAATCCCCAATTGATGACCAGCTCGATGCCCTCGAAGCCCAGGCCGGCTGCGGTGCGGGCGGTGGCGTTCATGCGGCCGCACCCCCTTGGTCGGCCGCCGGGTACGGGTAGGAGGTGACGGCGAGGCGGCGGCCGGTGCGCGGTCCGATGTAGGCGGCGTACCGATGTTCTGTGGACATACGCTGAGTTGCCTCATGTCGTGTTGCGGCTGAGGGAGTCAAGTGGCTGCTCTTATCTCAACCGGCTCGCCGACGCCAACCGCCTGCCGGTCCAGTTCCGGCCCATCCTGCTCGGGCATAACCGGCATCACCGCCGCGACGACAACCGCCCCGGTCGCTGGACACCCGAGACCCTCTGCCGGCTCTCCGCCCTGACGGGGCGAACGGCTGCCGAGTTGTCTCACGCGATCCCAGCCCTCGCCGTGATCGGCGAACCGGCCGAGAACCGTCTGCAGTCACTGAGCGGCCAGGCCGTCGAAGTGCTCCGGCGTCCGGCTTGCCGCCGGTGCATGGCCCGACGAGGCTTTCACGGGCTCGTGGTCCGCACCATCCCGCCCCATGAAGCCGTCTGTCTGCGGCACCAGCGTTGGCTCCTCGGCGACGAGCAGTATCGCCTTCACGCCCTGCCCGAACTGCAACAGGCCAACCGCCGACATTGCCGTCTTGTCCGTCGAACCCGAGCCTCCATCCTCGCTCGGGAGTACGCCGTTGCCCGCGACTGCCTCCGGGACTGGTTCCAGGACGGAAAGCCGTCAGCTCTGCGACAACGCTGGAACAAACGCATCGACCAGCTCGGCGAGGACCCCTACGGAGACGAGACCCCCGTCGCCCCTCCCAGCCCCGGATAGAACTCGCAATCTACCCCGAGACCGTCAAGCTCACGGCTTTGCTCACCTCACCGCACTGGCCTGCTGATCAAGACTTCCGCCAGGAAGCCGCACGCAGACTCGGGATCAATCCCGCGAAGACTGATAGGTGGCCCCGTGACCTTGGCCTGCCAGGTCAAGGAGCTCCGAGGACCGGTAGTCGGCCCCGTTAGACTGCTGCTCGTGTCGTTGGGGCTTGTGGCGGGCGGAGAGAGCGCCGTCTTTGATGTCACTGCGGGCGGAGCCCGTACTCAGCCAGCCACCCGAGCAGCTCTTGGCGAGAGGTCTCGACAAGCCGTCCCCCAGTGAAGCGGGCGTCGTCCGTCACCTCTGCCACGCACTCTGAAGGGGGAATGAAGGACTGGGTCTCCTCGTCGGTGGTGAACTCGGCCTCAGCCAGGACCAGACCCTGCAGGGGACCGTCGAAGACGTCGACGCCCAAGGGAGGCACGCTGAAACGCGTCTTGGACAGCACCGCGGCAGGCAGCGACGCGAGCAGGTCGTACTCCGTCGGGGACAAGTAGGTGTTAGTGATCAGGCCCTGAACACCGCCGGGACGAGAGACCGGCACTTTCTGAGTGAGTTTGCGTTCGCAGCGGCCGTCTGAGAAATCTGCACGTCGAAGCCGCAGACGTGTTCCCACCAGATAACGGTCGGCGATCACACGGGTGACCGTTACCGTCGACGGCTTCGGAGGTTCAGCCAGCAGGAACCGTCTCTCACGCTCAACGCGTGCATACTTCCCCGGGCAAACCGACTGACCTTGAACTCCACCGGCCTTGTCCATCATGAGCACAGCTTCTCAGCTGCTTCTCCCTGCGCGGCCACATCAAGACCACAGACCCCGATCTCGCGCCCTTCCGGATACTGCCAAGTCCAGTGAGAAGAGCCCGAGGCCAGTATCGGCGAAGATGACGAACCACAGCTCAGCGATCCGCCCCTCACCATGCTCGATGACACACTCGTGCTCTGCTGATCATTCCGCAGAGCACGTGACACTCCAGCGGGCGGAACCGTGTCACCCCAAGATGACAACTCCCAGCTCAGAGACCTTCGGTCAGCGAACCTCGATGAGAACGGACAGCTGCGGCCGGATTCGGCAACTGTCCGACGGCCCCGGTACGTCCTAGGAACATGACGCCCGCTACACCCACACCACCGTCTAGCACCCCGCCGTCGTGGCCGCAGTGCGGCCACGGCACCACACCGGAGGACCCCGCCGGCTGCCGCGGGATCCGCGTATCCGGCCACACTGCATGCCTCGCCCACCTTTCCGATGCCGACCGCGACGCCTACCTGGCCGGCCTGAGCCCCGGCAACAACGTCGACCACCGCGGTACTTCCTTCAGCCAAGACCTGCTCGATGCCCTCCTCGATGCCCTCCGCGATCCCGACACCGGCGACCCCCGCCTCGGTGTCGCCCGGTTCAGGTCGGCGACCTTCCAGCGCGACGTAGGATTCAGGTCGGCGACCTTTCAGAAATGGGCCGACTTCGGGTCGGCGACCTTCCAAGGCAACGCCGGGTTCAGGTTGGCAACCTTCGAGGGCGACGCCGGGTTTGGGTCGGCCCGCTTCGAGGGCGACGCCGGGTTTGGGTCGGCCCGCTTCGAGGGCGACGCCAGCTTCGTGTCGGCTACTTTCGAAGGCGACGCCAGCTTCGTGTCGGCTACTTTCGAAGGCGACGCCAGCTTCGTGTCAGCGACCTTCCAAAGCGCCGCCAGCCTCGGGTGGGCAGCCTTCCAAGGCGACGTTAAGTTCGAGTCGGCCACCTTCCAGGGCGACGCCGTTTTCGGGGGTGCGGACTTCCGAGGCGACGCTCGGTTCGGGTTGGCGGCCTTCGAGCGCAACGCTCGGTTCGGGTTGGCGAGATTCCGGGGCATCGCCAGCTTCTGGTTGGTGACCTTTCATGGCGACGCCTGGTTCAGGTCGGCGATTTTCCGTGGCGACGCCAGCTTCGTGTCAGCGACATTCCAAAGCGACACTGACTTGGAGGCGGCGACCTTCTCTGACCACACCCGATTCGACAGGGCTACCTTCTTCGGCGACGCCCGGTTCGTCGAGGCGACCTTCCGCGGTGACACCAGCTTCGTGTCAGCGACTCTCCAAAGCAACGCTAACTTCCTGGGAGTGACCTTCGAGCGCGACGCTAAGTTCGAGTCATCGATCTTCCAGGGGGACGCCACCTTCGTGTCGGCAACCTTCGAGTGCGACGCCTGCTTCGAGCAGGTGGGTTTCGAGCGGTCGGCCAGTCTCGGGCCGTTGGTGTGTGCCGGGCGGGTGAAGTTGTCCGGGGCGGTGTTCGGATGCCCGGTGACCCTGTCGTTCGCCACGCGCTGCCTGGAGTGCCGACGGACGCGTTGGTCGTCAACGGCCGAGCTGCGCCTGCGCTATGCCACGGTGGACTTCGCCCATGCGGTCTTCGAGTACCCCCTGACGATCGCCGCGGAGGCCGACCCCTTCGTGCTCCACAACGGACGACCAGTGGCAGAACAGAGCCTTATCGACGCGCCCGACATCGAAGTTCGCATAGCTTCGCTGCGGGGGGTAGACGCGGCCCATCTGGTCCTCTCCGACGTCGACCTGTCAGGATGCCTGTTCACCGGCACCGTGCATCTGGACCAGATCCGGCTGGAGGGCACCTGCTCTTTCGCCAGCGTCCCGCGCCGCACGCACTGGCGGCGCTGGCGCCCCCTTCGGTTCACCCAGCGACGCGCCCTCGCCGAAGAAGGCTTTTGGCGTGCAAGCCAGCCGACACCAGTGCCGGGCTGGAACGCGGCAGTGGCCGGCGCCGTACACGCCGGACCGGCACAGTTGGCGCCGGTGTACCGGGCGCTGCGCAAGGCGTTTGAGGACAGCAGGAACGAGCCGGGGGCGGCGGACTTCTACTACGGTGAGATGGAGATGCGCCGCCACGACCGCACCGGCAGCACCCGCACCGAACGCGGCCTGCTGCACGGCTACTGGCTGCTGTCCGGCTACGGCCTGCGCGCCTCCCGGGCCTTGGGCTGGCTCGCCGCAGCCATGCTCGTCACCATCGTGCTGCTGATGGGCTTCGGGCTCCCGAAGGACTCTCCGAAGCAGGTAGCGACCGGCACCGTGCCCCCCGGCGATGGCAAGGTCACTCTCGAGATCGACAAGGCTGATCCCCAAAACCCCACCGGGGACAGGTTCACCAGCGAGCGCTTCGAGAAGGCACTGACCGGCACGCTCAACTCGGTGGTCTTTCGCTCCTCCGGACAGGACCTGACCACTGCTGGCACCTACATCGAAATGGCGTCCCGCGTGACCGAACCCGTCCTCCTGGGCCTGGCGGTCCTGGCCGTCCGTAACCGCGTCAAACGCTGATCCGCAGTTCACACGCCAGGGACCCGACAAGGCGCCGCAGCAACAAGACACTGAAGCTCTCGGCGACGCCAGAATTCAGGCTCAGTCAAGATTTCCGTGAAGCCGATCGTGCGCCTGTGCGCCGGTGACGCTCCGTCACAGGCCGCGTGATACTCGCCGAGTGTGGGGAGCTGCTGAAGACCATGTTTCCGCACCTCGAAGGGGTGCTGGTGGAAGAAGTGAGCCCCGAGGGTGGGGTGTTGCACATTGTGGCAAGAACCGTGGAGTCGGTTCCGGTGCCGTGCCCGGACTGCGCAACGCCCTCGGTGCGACGGCACAGCGGATACCAGCGCCGTCTCGCCGACGGTGCGGTCGGCGGCCGTCAGGTGTCCATCGAGCTGACCGTCCGCCGCCTGTTCTGCGACGACCAGAGATGTGCACGGGTGACCTTTGCCGAGCAGGTCGACGGGCTGACCGTGCGGTATGGGCGTCGGACGCCGCAGCTGCGGTGCTTGTTGAGCGCGATCGCGGTGGCCCTGGCCGGCCGGGCCGGAGAGCGCCTCGCGGCCCGGCTGCCGGTGCCTGTCAGCCGCACTACCCTGCTGGCCCTGGTCATGGCCCTGCCCGATCCGTACGCCGAGACGCCCCGGGTGCTAGGGGTCGATGAGTTCGCCACCCGCAAAGGCCACAAGTACGGCACCGTGCTGGTCGACTGCGAGACCCATGCTCCCATCGACCTGCTGCCCGACCGGGAGTCGGCGACGTTCGCAGCGTGGCTGACCGACCACCCCGGAGTGGAGATCATCTGCCGTGACCGGGGCGGCGCCTTCGCAGACGGTGCCCGCACCGGGGCCCCAGATGCCGTCCAGGTCGCAGATCTCTGGCACCTCTGGCACAACCTCGCCGAGACCGTGAAGTCCCTGGTCAGCAAGCACAGTTCCTGCCTTCGTGAACCCGCCCTCGCCTCGGAGTCACCCCCTGAAGTCCTGCACCCGCCGCTCTCCCACGCAGGCCGGCTGGCCGAGCGGGCCCGGCGGCACCACGCCGCCGTGCACGATCTCCTCGGCCAGGGCCTCACCATCCGGGCCGTCGCCCGCCGCCTGGAGCTGTCCCGCAACACCGTCCGCCGCTATGCCCGCGCCGTCACCTGGGAGGAACTGGCCACCGGCCGCTGGCAGAACCTCCCCAGCACTCTGGACCCCTACAAGTCCTATCTGCACCAGCGGTGGCACGAGGGCCACACCAGCGGTGCCAAGCTCCACGCCGAACTCCGTGAGCGCGGCTTCACGGGGTCCTACTCCGTCGTCCGCGACTACCTCCGGCGCTTCCGCCGAACGTCGGGCGACCGTCCGCCCCCAGCGCGGCCGCCCGGGGTCCGCAAGGTGACCGGCTGGATCACCCGGAACCCCGACCGCATGAACGACGACGACCAGCAGAAACTCAAGGCCATCCTGGCCCGCTGCCCCGAACTCGAAGCGGCCACCGGACATGTCCGGTCCTTCGCCGCGATGATGGCCATCCGCAGCGCGAGCCGACTGCCCGAATGGATCGCCACCGCCCGCGCCGACGAGCACCACGGCCTGCGCGGCTTCGCCGATGGCCTGCTGGCCGACCTCGACGCCGTCATCCTCGGACTGAGCACGGAATGGAGCTCGGGCTGCGTCGAGGGCAGAGTCACGGACATCAAGCTGCTCAAGCGGCAGATGGCAGGCCGAGCCGGACTCCCCCTGCTCCGCAAGCGCGTCCTTCTCGTCGCCGCCGACCGCCGACAACACAGAGTTACGAACCAGACGGCTCACTGATCGGCTTCACGGAAATCTTGACTGAGCCAGAATTCAGGCGTCGCCGAGAGCAACTAACACCAGTACGGAGCCTAGCGTGAATTCACGAGACAAGCATCCACGCCCCGTGGACAGATGGCTGTCGTCCATTCACATTCGCCTGCGGAAATGGCGCGGAAGCGGTGGACACAGTGTCCATCACCACTTCCTTCAGGGCATGGCCTACAAGCTGGGCAGCGGCGCCGTGACGCTGCTGATCCTGTGGTGGGAGACCCGCCGCTGACTAGGCTGCGGGCCCGCAGCCTCAGCATGGGCAGCCAGGGGCCGGCCATCATCCTGACGAGACGGCGCGCCGCCGCGCCCACCAGGACAGCCGCGGTGGGGTGGCCACGTTGACGGCCCGGCCGAAGGCCTCCAGGGCAGCCTCCAGGCGCGCGGTGTTCTCCACGTCTGCCAGGGCGTTCAGCAGCTGCTCGGTGGCAGCGACGACGGCCGGGGCGGAGCAGCGCATGAGCGGGGCGGCGGCGGTGGCGGCTTGAGCGAGCGGCTCCCGCACGGCGGCCACGGTCTGCTTGCTGGCCACCCGTTCCCGGCTCAGCAACTCAGCCGCCTGCCCGAAGCCCACCAGCCCGCTCTGCACATCCGTGCCGCCGGCGATGCGGGCCCGGGCGGCGCCACCCGCGAAGGCGAGCAGCGTCAGCAGGAACGTCCGGCCCCGCTCGGCCGGCCCCTCCCACAGCAGACGGTTGGCGGCGGCCGCGCCCTGCAGTTCCATCACTGCCACCGCCATCGCGTCGGCCTGCACCCGCAGCGCACCGATCTCGGCCTGCTGCTCCTGGCGGTTGCGGGAGCGGTTGGTCGATGAACGCCCCCGATACGAGCGTGCTGGCCAACTCGATCAACTTGTCCATCCCCGCAGGCTGATCGTGCACCAGCCCGGCGTCCGACTCGTTGCGTACCTGACGCACAACCCGTACGGGCCTGTTGCCCGTCGGCATCAGTCGGTGTCGGCCCGGGGCTTCCCGTCTTCTTCTTCGGTGCCGCGGGGCAGCTGCTGCCCGGTCAGGTAGCTGACCTCGACCAGCCACACCAGGTACACCGGGACCTCGATGGCGATCACCACCCACATCAAGGCCCGCAGCCCCCGTAACGCGTCGCGCTCGCTCATCCGTTGGCTCTCCCCCTCGATCATCAAGTCCAGGGGAACGTACTGACCCTGCCCCAGCACCGCCAGGGCGCCTCACCCGAAGGAGTGGAGGTCAGTCACCGTCCCGGAGCTTCCACCAGGCGTCGCCCTTCAGATCCCGATAGCCGTAGGCGTCCTTGATGGCGATCTGGTGGTCCCAGCGGGTGCGCTCGGCGCCGTACCCGGCGAGCACCGATCCCGGGTGGCCGAGTTGCTCGGCGACGTAGGCGACGACTTCGGCGGGCGCGTCCTCGGGGTTGTCCAGGAAGGTGCCCAGGAACCGCACGGTGCCGAGCTGGACGGCGTAGCCGAGCTGTGACCTCGCGCCCCGGCAGGTCATCGCCCGCCGCCGGGCGTCGCGGTCCAGCAGGAAGTAGCCGGCGAGCTGCCCGTCGTCGGGCACCTGGTTGAACGTGCCGTAGTTACGGCGCTGTTCGTCGGTCAAGAACGCCACCGGCCCCGCCCTCCCCATCTCTGTTGCCCTGTGACGGCGCTCACCTTAAGTCACGTGATCACTGATGTGGCATCGGGTCAGTACGGCGCTGAGATAGGCCACTACTGGGTGCCGTGGACAACCAGTGCAAGCTCACCGACAAGGCGTCAGCGCCCAGTCTTGTCTCGCCTCCGGACCGGGACAAGAACCCGGACAAGGATCTGACCAGGTAGGACAGCAGCGGAGCTGTCCGGGACATGGCTCTGCTGTTGCTCTGTCCGGTCCCCTCCCGCAGGCTCTGTTGTGCCCGGCCGACCGAGTGAGTCTCCTCACCGGCTGCTCCATGGCGCTTGCCCGGAGCGGTGCATCGGGCCACGCGAATCAAGATCCCCCCACACCCAGCCAGCACTGTCGTGCTGGCTCGGGGAACACCCAACTGTTCGCAGTATCCAACTCAAGGAGTTGACCTTCCATGACCGCAGAGACCTCGTACGAGACGCCCATACTCACTGAGATCGGTGACTTCGCCGACGTCACCCGCGCCACCTACCGCGGCTTCTGGGTGGATTTCCTCGGCGGCTGGTGGTTCTGATCCGCCTTCGGCGGAGCTGAGCACCTGCTCTAAACACTCCTGAGCGGCGGCTGGCACGGAGACGATCCGTGCCAGCCGTGCGTCTTCCCCACCTCTTACTCACCCTTGTGGAAGGGACCGGCATGGAATTCTTGGTACTTCCCGACCACCCGGCCGGCGCTGCGGCCCTGGCGCTCATGCCAACTGCCGGACCGCCACCGACGCACGTGATTGAGCACCACTCGGGGCGACCGTGGATTGTGGGCTGCTGGAACGAAGAGGACGTCATGGTCACCGCTGTGGGCCCGCATCGCGTGGCTCTGCTCGGCCGCACCACCGCGGACGCAGACGTCCTCACCCGGCGGCTGCGCGACGTCCGGTCGGTCCGCGACCTCGACGGCCTAGCCGCAACAGCCGCTGGAAGCTTCCACCTCGTGGCGTCGGTAAACGGAGAGGTGCGCGTCCAGGGCACGCTCTCAGCGGCGTGTCAGATCTACTACGCCACGGTCGCCGGAGTGACCCTGGCCGCCGACCGCCCCCAGGCACTGGCCGACCGGATCGGGGCCGACATCGACGAGGATCAGGTGGCACTGGCACTGCTCTCGCCCTTCGGGCCGCCGTGGCCTCTGAGCGAGCGGAGCCTGTGGCGTGGCGTGTGCTCACCCCCGACCGGGCACTGCCTTGAGATCGGCAGGGACGGCACGGGGCGTACCCGCCAATGGTGGACTGCGCCGGATCCGGACCGCCCCCTGGGCAACGGCGACATGATCCGACAGGCGCTGGCCGAGGCGGTGGCGACCTGTACCGCGGGCCAGGAGGTCGTGAGTGCCGACCTGTCCGGCGGCCTGGACTCCACCAGCCTGTGCTTCCTGGCCGACGCCGACCGCCACGACGCCCACCTGGTGACGGTCCACTACCAGGCGCTGGGCCGGTCCAGCGACGATCGGTACTGGGCCCGCCAGGCCGAGGCCGCTTTGCCGGGCGCCCGGCACCTTCTGGTCGGCCCCGGTCAAGCCCCGGACTGGTACGCGCCTCTCGCCCACGCCGTCCATGACCGAGAAGGCCCCCTGACGTTCGTACGGTCCCGCGCGACCACCGAGCACTTGGCCCGGCTTGCCGCAGCGCACGGCTCGCGACGTCACCTCCAAGGCATTGGCGGTGACGAGCTCTTCCACCCTAGCCCGATGGCTCTGCACGCCCTCGTCCGACGGCATCCTCTCGCCGCCCTGCCACACTTGCGCGCCCTGCGCTCCATGCGCCGCTGGCCCCTGACTACAACCGCCCGTACCCTCGCCTCTGCACCCTCATACACGCAGTGGCTGGCCGCCTGCAGCAACTTCCCTGCCGACAGGCACGATTGGGGAGCCGGAGCAGACTGGGAGCCACTGCCGAAACTCCCGCCCTGGGCCACCCCGCACGCCGCGGCGACCGTCCGGCGTCAACTCCTCGCCGCCCTCGCAGCCACACCTCAGCCGCTGGCCACCCTGCCCGTCCAGCACGAGATGATCCGGCTCACCCGCATCAACGGCAATGCCACCCGCCGCAACTCCCATATCGGCGCCCATACCGGCGTCACTTTCCACGCACCCTTCACCGACGACCGGGTCCTGGAGGCCATTCTGGCGGTACGGCTGGAGGACCGGGTGGCCCTGGGCCAGTTCAAGCCCATGCTCGGCACGGCCCTGCGCAGCATCGTCCCCGCCGGCCTGCTCAGCCGCACGACCAAGGGCGACGCCAGCGCCGAGCTCTACGCGGGACTGCGCCGTCGGCGCGGCGAGCTCCTCAAGCTCATGGACGACTCCCATCTGGTCCGCATGGGCTTCGTCGACGCCGACGTCCTGCGCACCGTCCTGCGCGGCCTGCACGCCGACACCCGGCCCCTGATGCCCCTGGACTCCACCCTCGCCTGCGAATTGTGGCTGCGCACCCTGTCCCCGGCTGACACCGCCCGGGCCACCGCCGTGCCCGTTCCCTCCCCTCGAACCGTCAAGGAAATATGATGAACTTTGCCCTGGCACCTGAAGTGTCTGTCACCGACACCGAGCACGGTACGGTCTTGCTCGACGAACGCACCGGCCGCTACTGGCTGCTCAACGGCACGGGCGCCCTGGCCCTGCGCGCCCTGCTTGACGGTACGTCCCCCCAAGGCGTCGTTGCCAGCCTGTGTCAACGTTTCCCCGACGCCGGAACCGCCCAGGTCGAGCAGGACGTCGACAACCTGCTGCACGCCCTGCGCACCGCCAAGGTGGCCGCGTCATGAGCGGCCAGCTGACTCTCGAACCGTCCACCGCCATTCCGTGGAACCAGCGCCCCGCCGCCCTAGTCACCGTGACCGCCGCCCGACTGCTGGCGCGCGTATCGCCGCGACGCCTGCGTCAGGTCCTCGAACTCGCGAGCCGGGGCGCTCGTCCGGCCGATCTGCCCCAGGCGCTGCAAGCCCGCAACGCCGTGGTGTCCGTCAGCGTCACCATCGCCGGGCCTCGCTGCCTGGAGCGTTCCATCGCCACTGCGCTACTGTGCCGCCTGGGCGGCACCTGGCCACAATGGTGCACTGGCGTGACCACTCGACCCTTCGCCGCGCACGCCTGGGTCGCCGTGGACGGTGACGCGGTCGGCGAGGACCCTGACGCCGTCACCGACTTCCACCTGGTGATGTCCGTCCCGGCCCGCCGATGACCCCGGCCGACCCCACTTCACCCCCTGGGACAATCGTTACCCGGGGCCTGCGCCGCACCTACGGAGATGTCGAAGCCGTCCAAGGCCTGGACCTCACCGTCGCCCAGGGCGAACTCTTTGCCTTCCTCGGCCCCAATGGCGCCGGCAAGTCGACCACCATCGGGATGCTGTGCACCACCCTGCGCCCCACCACCGGCCACGCCCAGGTCGCTGGCGCCGACATCACCCGCTCCCCTCACGACGTGCGCCGCCAAATCGGTGTCGTCTTCCAGGAATCCACTACCGACGATGACCTGACTGCCCAGGAGAACCTGCGTCTGTACGCCGATCTCTATGGCATTTACCTCTACTCAGCTCGCTTGTTGAGCGTGCTCGGCTGTCCTTGCCTTCCATTGGTCTGCCGTCATACGCCAAATGACATCGATTCCCACTTCGCCAGGAGCGACGTGCCCGTCAGTTGCTCGTATGCGCTCAACCTCAGCGAATCCCAAGCGGCGGGCGACGGCCCCGCTGGCAGGGTTGGCGGCATCGTGATGGATCTCGATGCGGTCGATGCCCAGGGCCGCGTCGTTCAGGTGATGTGTCCTGGTTGATCACATGATGCCGAGGGTGATCAGTGGACGGTTGGCGTCGCGGGTGTGGTGCCGGAGTCCAGCGGCGATGTTCGTCTGGTTGGCGAGTCGGAGAGCGCCGATGGCCAGGTTGCGCAGGGATGCCATTGCACGTGGAGCGGTGCCGGTGCGTACGCGGGAGGCGTCCTCGGCGTACGTGGTGTCCCTGACGTGGTGGATCTTGTTCTCGATGCCCCAGTGGCCGCGGACGCGGCGGGCGATCTCGGTTGCGTCGGCCTGCTCCGCGGTCAGGTCGGTCACCCCGTAGATGCGTTCAAGGGTGACCTTGCCGGTGGTGACGATCCGTCGGCGGCGCTCGATCTGGACGGCCTGCACCGCGTGTGGGAACGCGATCCCGGCGACGGCGGCGGCCTTGATCCGGCGGATCTCGTCGCGGCCGTGCGCGGTGGCCCGCGTCTTGTCCAGGAGTGGCACTTCCCGCCATGGCAGGGCCTTCAGCCACTGGTGCAGGGTGGGCTGATTGCCCTTGATCAGCGCGATGTAGTGGGCGTGCTTGTCCTCGACGAGGAAGCGCGCGTGGGCGGTCTGCGAGTGGAGGGCATCGAAGGTGACCACCGTGCCGTGCAGGTTGAGCGGGGCAAGCAGGGGCTGGAAGACGGTGATCTCGTTGGTCGTGGCGTCCACCTCGCGCTGGGCGGTGACCAGGCCGGTCCCCGTCATCGCGGCTAGCAGATGGACCTGGGTGCCGTCGGTGCGGCGGGCACCGCGCACGGTCTTGCCGTCCACGGCGAGGGAGGGCAGGGGCCGCCGGTCGCTGTCGTTCTCCTCCTGGCCGGCGGCGCGTTCGCGCCCGGCGAGCCAACTTCCGACGGCTGTATCCAGCGCGTCGCCGTCGATGCGTTGGAGGACACGACGCACGGTGGCCTCGGCCGGGGCGACGGGGCCGCGGTCCGGCTCCCGGCATGGGCCACCGAGCCGGGCCAGGACGTTGGGCGGGGCGTCGGCGGCCCACTCCGCGATCGCGGCCAGGGACTTCGCTCCGGCCAGGACCGCGCACGCGGCCAGGGAGAGGACGAAGGCGAGCGGGTGGCGTCGGCCCTGGTCCCGGCGGGGATCGGGCACCTGAGCCAGGCAGGTCAGCAGGCCGGGGAGGTCATCGGGGACGGTCGGCGCGGTGCCGGCGAGTTGGCCCAGAGAGCGCGCGATGAGCGAGGATGAGCGGGCAGGCACGGTCTTCCGTCGTGGTGATCAGGGACTCGACACCTCATGATCACCGGAAGTCGTGCCTGCCTCCGCGTCAGCCCCCGCCGACCACTCCGCAGTCCTGCCCCAGCTCCTGAAGCCCCATCAACCCGGATGCACCGCCGGAACGACGCCGCCCTGCCCGCCTACCCCGTCGGTCACCGTCATCGTGGCGCCGCCGGGGTACGCCCGTCACCCGCGAGCGGAGTGCGACTTCAGCGGATGCGGTGCTTCCGCCAGAAGGGGCCGAGGTCCCTGTGCGTCATCGACTGTGCGGCCTTCTTGAAGTCGACGGTGGTGGAGACGCCGTACCAGTGGTCGTGGGCGTACTTCTTGATGAGGCGCGCCATGGTGCCGGCCCCGAGGACGTGCTCCAGGTCGGCCAGGACGCAGGGGCCGATCCCGTACACGACCTGGAAGTACTCGCCACGGTGTGTAGACCAGTAGGCCATCGAGTTGGTGAGCGCGGCGGTGGCGCTCGGCCAGGAGTCGTCCGGCGAGCACTCGAACCCGTCCCAGCGGTAGTAGCGCGCGTTGGCGTACTGAGCGAAACTCTCGTCCAGCCAGGGTGAGTTGTACTCGTCGTTGCCCACGACGCCGTACCACCACTGGTGGGCGATCTCATGGACGGTGGCGCCGCCCTCCTCCTCGGTGCCAAGGATGACCAGGCCGGGGTACTCCATGCCGCCGGCGAACCCGGGGGTCATCACGAGGTCTATCTCGCCGTACGGATAGCGGCCGAACTCCCTGCCGAACCGGTCGATGGCGGCGACGCCGTCCTTGCGGTTGAGGCGGACACCAGCGGCGGGCGTGTTCGGCGACCAATACGACTTCACGCGCACGCCGTCGGGCGAGGTCTGGGTCGCGGTGCGGAACGGGCCCGCCGCCCATGCGAAGTCCCGCACCCGCTTGGCGACGCTGTGGGTGACCGTACGCCCGGTACCGCCGGGGCGGGTCCATGTGCTGCCGGTCGCCGGGACCTTGAGGGCGGACGGGTGGTCGAGGCGCACCCGGAAGTCGCTCGCCAGGGTGTAGAAGCTCTCGCCGTACGACACATACGGATCGAGGTGCCACCCCCTCGCGTCGTGCACGGCGAGGACCGGCAGCGCGTTGCCCAGGAAGCGGAACGCGCCTTCGCGGCCGAAGCGGTTGTTGCGTGCGGGCACGGTGAGGGCCACGTCGAAGGAGACGGCCGTCCGCTCACCGCGTGCGAGCGGCCTCGGCAGAGCGATGCGCAGCGCCGTGCACTTCACGCCGGGGCGGCCCGGAGTGCCGCCGCGCACGTGGGAGACGCGGACGGGGGACGGTCTTCCGGATGTCCCGCAGCCGTCCTCGCCATTGCCCCACAGGCGTATGTACACCTCACGCAGGGGCCGGCTGGAGGCGTTGCGGAAGGACACCGTCTGCCGGCCCGCCCAGTGGGAGCCGTCGCCATCGGCGCGCAGCTTCACGTCGTAGCTGGGGCGGTCAGGCGTCGCGGGTTCGGCCGCTCTCACCGCGGCGCCGGGCGCCGGGCCGGACGGCGTGCCGGCCTCGGCCACGGTGGAGCCTGCTGTCGCGAGCATCGCGAGCAGGGCGACCAGCAGACGGCGACCGGTTCTTGAGGGACCCGTGGGCGACGAAGGCAACGAAGGCATGGCGGACGACATGACAGATGACATGCCAGCGGATCTTGTCACAGGGTTCCCCACGGCCGACACAGGCCCGCGCGAAGAGGGGAGGTCGGCTCCGCTTGGGCGGCGAAAATGCCAGGGTACGCAGGGGATGTTCGCTGTACGTTGGCGCACAGTAAGGATCCCGGTTCAACCCATTCGCCTTCGTCCTCTCCCTGGCCGCGTGCGCGGTCCTGGCCGGAGCGAAGTCCCTGGCCGCGATCGCGGAGTGGGCCGCCGACGCCCCGCCCAACGTCCTGGCCCGGCTCGGTGGCCCATGCCGGGAGCCGGACCGCGGCCCCGTCGCCCCGGCCGAGGCCACCGTGCGTCGTGTCCTCCAACGCATCGACGGCGACGCGCTGGATACAGCCGTCGGAAGTTGGCTCGCCGGGCGCGAACGCGCCGCCGGCCAGGAGGAGAACGCTGCGCGAGCGCCTGCTGCGCCTCATGACTGTGCTCATCGCCCACTTGATCACTGCCTCCGAGGTGTCGGTGCGCGTCTCGTAGTCGCGGGCCAGCCGGCGTGAGTGCATCAGCCACGCGAACGTGCGCTCCACCAGCCACCTCTTCGGCAGCACGGTGAAACCGCTGGTGTCGTCGCTGCGTCTGACCACGGTCAGCGCGATCCGCCAGGCGTCGCGGGCGAAGTCGACCAGGCGCCCGGTGTAGCCTCCGTCGGCCCACACCCGCGTGACGCGCCAGTGCCGTTCGCGCAGCCGGGCCAGGAGTGTCTGTCCCGCGTCCCGGTCGGTGACCGAGGCCGCGGTCACCATAACGGCCAGCAGCAGTCCGAGGGTGTCCACCACGATGTGCCGTTTACGGCCGTTGACCTTCTTCCCGCCGTCGAATCCCCTGGTCACGGCCGGCACCGATGCGGCTGCCTTCACCGACTGCGCGTCGATGATGCCCGCCGTCGGCTCCAGATCCCGGCCCGCGGCCTGGCGGACCCGGTCACGCAGCCGGTCGTGGAACTCGGCGGTCAGGCCCTTGTCCCGCCAGCGCCGGAAGAAGGCATAAACGCGGTCCCACGCGGGGAAGTCCGCCGGCATCGCCCGCCAGGTGATGCCGCCCGCGACCAGATAGCGCACCGCGTCGACCATCTGCCGGTGGCAATAGCTCTCCGGTTGCCCGCCGCGGCCCTCGAGCCAGCCGGGAACCGGCATCGCGTCACGTACGACGGCCCACTCCGCGTCGCTCATGTCCGACGGATACTTCGGTCGCCTGTACGGCCGGTCCCCAGCGTTCCCGAACCGGTGAGCGAGACAATCACACGACAGAGACGCCGAGTTGGACGACATCGACGCTGGCACGGAAGACTGCAGCACCAGGGGCCTCCTGTTGCTCGGTTGGATTCGACACCCACGAGCTGTGCGGGAGGCCCCGCTTTCATGCCCGGCCAGCCACGAGATCACCCGACCGAGTCGACGACCTCGAACTCACGCCCACCAAGATCGATAAAGCAACAGCTTCTCAGATTCTTGACACGACAACCAAGATTTTTTTGCGGCTGATCTGAGACGACCAGGGCGGTGCCGAACAGGGACGCCCCGTCGAGTGCCGCTGGTCCACTGGCGGGTTGAGACGGCACCGGATGGAGGCCCTCCCGAATCCGGGAGGGCCCCCGGTGGCCGCGCGCGAGATCGAGGCGATACGGCGGCTGGCTGCCCGGGGCGACCGCCTCGGCTCGGGTGCAGGCAGCGGCCCCCCGCCTACGCGGGAACCACTGGACATCACGTCAGGCTGAAGGTGAGTCTCCTACTCCCAGTTGTGTGCGACGAGGGGACCGGTCTCGTCGAGATATCCGCGCAGTCCGGCCTGCGGGTACTCGATGATGCCGTCGGGCAGTTCGTGCACGGTGAACCAGGTCAAGGCGAGGCACTTGTCCGGCTCCCGGTTGACGGGTTCTCCCTGCCAGTCCGTGGCTTCGAAGAAGAAGCCGATCCGTTCCACCTCGTCGTCTTGGCGATGGTGCACGACGTGGACGAGCCGGAGGTGGCCCGGGGCGACGGTGATTCCGGTCTCTTCGAACAGTTCGCGGGCAGCACCGGCGGGCAGGGGATCGCCCTGGTCGAGCTTGCCGGAAGGCATGTGCCACCGGCCGTAGCCGTTACGGGCCGCCGCGCTGGGAGAAGAGGATCTTGTCACCGTCGCGGAGGATGACGTGGATGTCGATGACGGGTGTTGCCGGTTGTCCGCTCATGTTCCTTGGGGGTCGAAGGGGCGGGGGAGGGGACCGACGCTAGCGGCAGAGCCGGGATGGCGTCGGCGATTCGGCGCGCTACGTCCGATGGGGTGTAGGCGCTGTTGTCGAGAGCAGCACGGCGACGCCTCCGTCCATCAGGTAGGCCGCCGACTCGGGCTGGACCTTGCCCGGCGTCGCGCGGAAGGATCAGATCCGTGTCGTGCGCGGCGTCGGGATGTCCCTCTCCGCCCCTTCCTGCATCCGGTGGAGTTCGGCGAAGAGCCCGTCGATCCGGAGGAGTTCGTCGTACGTACCGCTCTCCGCGACCGCGCCCTTCTCCAGGACGATGACTTTGTCGGCGACGCGGGCGTTGGCAAGACGGTGTGTGATGAACAGCGCGGTGCGGCCCGCAGACAACTCCCGCAGCCGGGAGAACACTTGGTGCTCAATGCGGGCGTCCAGAGCCGAGGTCGGCTCGTCGAGGATCAGTACGGGGGCGTCCTTGTGGAAGGCCCTGGCGAGGGCGATGCGTTGCCACTGTCCTCCGGAGAGGTCGTGGCCGCCCCACCAGGAGCGGGCTAGCGAGGTGTCCAGGCCGTCGGGAAGGTGCGCGACGACGGCCATCGCCCCCGCTTCCTCGGCTGCTCGGAGTACGGCGGCGTCACCTTCGTCGCTGGGCATGCCGAGGGTGATGTTCTCGCGGCAGGTCAGCGGCCACCGGGTGTAGTCCTGCGGGACCATGGCGACGGACTTCCACACACTCTGGGGGTCGGCGGTGGCGAGGTCGACCTGGTCCCATTCCACGGTGCCGTGGTCGGGCAGGTACAGGCCGGTCAGGAGGTGGGCCAGGGTGGTCTTTCCGGAGCCGTTCTCGCCGACCAGGGCAACGACTTCGCCCCTCTTGAGTTCGAGATCGACCCCGGCCAGCGCGGGTACGGCGGTACCGGGGTAGGTGTAGGTGACGTTGCGGGCGCTGATGGCGGTGGGACCCTTCGCCGGGGCCAGGGTCGTGCCGCGGTGCGTCCGGAGGCCGTGGGCGGTGCGCAGGAAGACGGTCCAGTCGTCCAGGAACAGGGTCGAGCGTCGTCAGCTCCTTGACGCCGAAGTCCGACGCGGCGCAGAGCCTGGTCGGCGACGTACGGGCGCTCACCCCGCCCCCCGGCACCCACCCGCTGGTGGGCGGCATCGACGCCGAACTGGTCGACGCCAAGCACTCCATCAGCGGCCAGATCCCGCTCGCCATCGGCCTGGTGGTTGTGACCACCTTCGTCCTGCTCTTCCTCTTCACCGGCAGCGTGGTGCAGCCGCTGCGCGCCCTGGCCCTGAACGCGATCACCCTGGTGGCGACGCTCGGCATCATGACCCGGATCTTCCAGGACGGCCATCTCTCCTCCCTGCTCGGCTTCACGGCGCAGCCGATGGAGATGTCGATGACCGTGCTGATGTTCTGCATCGTCTTCGGTCTCTCGATGGACTACGAGGTGTTCGTCACCAGCCGGATCAAGGAACTCCACGCCCCGGGCGAGGACACCGAGTCCGCCGTCACCAACGGCCTCGGGCACACCGGGCGCATCGTCACCGCCGCCGCCTGCCTGCTCGCGGTGAGCTTCTTCGCCTTCGGTACGGCCAAGCTCAGTTTCATGCAGATGTTCGGTCTCGGCAGCGGACTGGCGATCCTGATCGACGCTGTCGCCATCCGTGGTGTGCTCGTTCCCGCCGCGATGCGCCTGCTCGGCGACTCGGCCTGGTACGCGCCCGGCTTCCTGCGCAGATTCCACGGCCGGTTCGGCCTCAGCGAAAGCGCGCCCGAGTCCGCTGCCGAGCCCGAACCCGCAGTCTCACGGGGTTGACCCCGGCCCACAGCGTCCTGCCCTGCGCGGAGTCCGGCTGGGGCGACACCGCTCAGCGGGCCGCGAGCCTGCTGACGAGGCAGCGCCCCCGGCCGTTCTCGGCGTGCGGATGATCCAGGGCGGGCGGCTCCGGCGGGGCGGGCGGCAGCTGCCGCCCGCCCCGCCGGTCCGTCAAGCGAGGACGACGCCGCAGGCGCTCATCAGCGCAGCTGACGGGGGGCGCCCAAGCGGGGTCGCGGCCGGTGAAAGCGACCAGCCGGTCCAGAGGTGGTGCGCTTGCGTCGATGGCGATTTCGGGGCCGAAGGGCATGCCGGGGCCGCGTTGACGTCACCGACGTCCGCTGCTTCCGGATCGCGGGAGCCGAGCTGGCAGTCAGGACGGTGGGCGGCCCGAACGGCACCCTCATCCAGGTGACGGCAGCATGGCCGTGGCTGGCCACCGTCTGCGTAGCGGTCTGTCGGCACAATGTCTAAGCCGGCACTGGGGAACCTGCTGCTGTCCAGTACACCGCACGCGAGCAGATTCCCGCCGCGTGTGCTCAGCCGCTGTTTTGCAAAGGAGCAACCGCGGCTCTATAGACGTAGGCAGCACGTTCATGACCAAGCGGCCGTTGCTAGCGGAGGCAGGATTGGCGGGGTGAAGCCGATCGGCTGGTAGCGCATCTTCCCCAAAGCCGTCCTCGTCGGCCGGTCATTCGCCAACCGCGACGACATCGAACACGCCACCACCCTGGTGACCAACCAGCTCAACTCCCGTGCCTGCCACTGCATCTGGGGCAGGTCCACACCTAACTCGTACAGGCGCCGTCATGGGCCCGAAGGCGGGGCGAGACCGTCGAGCTGGTTGATGAAGCGCAGGACCTGCTGCTCGCCGGGGTAGTGGCCGGTCTGCCGGTACAGGGCGAGGGCCTGCTCGTAGAGCTGCTTGGCGGTGTTCAGGTCCGCGCGGTCCTGAGCGACCATCCCCAGGTTGTTCAGCGCAGCGGCCTGGCCGGAGGCATTGCTGGTCTGTTGGTAGAGGGTCAATGCCTGCTCGTAGCGCTGCTTGGCGGTGACCAGGTCCCGGCGACCGCGGGCAACGCTCCCCAGACCCATTAGCGCCGTGGCTTGGCCGGGTCGGCTGCCGGTCTGCCGGTAGAGGGCCAGGGCTTGGTTGTGGTGCTGCTCGGCGGTGTCCAGGTCCCTACGGCACCAGGCCAGGTGCCCTAGGTTGTCCAGTGCGTGTGCCTGGCCGAGGCGGTCGCCGGTCTGCCGTTCGAGGGCCAGGGATTGCTCGAAATGCTGCATGGCGGTGTTCAGGTCCCCGCGGTCTTCAGCTACATGTCCCAGGTTGTCCAGCGCGGTGGCCTGGCCGGAGCGGTGGCCGATCTGTTGAAACAGGGCCAGGGCCTGGTTGTGGTGCTGCTCGGCGGTGTCCAGGTCCCCACGGTCCCGGGCCAGCTTCCCCAGATGGTCCAGCGCGGTGGCCTGGCCGGAGCGGTCGCCGATCTGCTGGAAGGAGGCCATTGCCTGCTCGTAGTACTGCTTGGCGCTCTCCGGCTTTCCGCGGTCCCGGGCGACGTTCCCCAGATTGCCGAGTGCGGCGACCTGGCCGGAGCGGTGGCCGATCTGCTGGTAGAGGTTCAGGGCTTGGTTGTGGTGCTGCTCGGCGTTGTCCAGGTCCCCGCTCTCCTTGGCAACCATCCCCAGCCTGTCTAGTGCGCTGGCCTGGCCGAATCGGCTGCCGGCCTGCCGGTACAAGGTCAGGGCTTGGTTGTGGTGCTGTTCGGCAGTGTCCAGGTCCCCGCGCTCACGGGCCACATTTCCCAGGTTGTTCAGTGCGAGGGCTTGGCCGAGGCGGTTTCCGGTGTGCTGGTAGAGGGTCAGGGCCTGCTCATGGTGCTGATGGGCGGTGTTGAGGTCCCCGCGGTCAAGAGCGACATATCCCAGGTTGTCCAGTGCGTCGGCTTGGCTGGCTCGGTCGGTGAGGTCGAGGGCCAGGTCGAGGGCGGCTTGGACGTACCGCTCGCTGAGGGCGCGCTGGTGGGCCGCTTCGGTGGCGGCCTTCAGCGAGATCTGGACCGCTGCTGGTGCGGGGTTCGGGTGTGTGGGCAGACCGGGGCCGGATTGGGCTCTGATTCGGGCCAGGCGCGCCTGCCGAAGCAGGAGGTTGATACGGCATCGAGCGTTGGGACAGTTCCGGGCAGCCTGTAGACCCTGCTTCAGCGCCTCTTCGGCGGCGTCGAGGTCGTCGCGCAGCAGCGCGGCACTCGCGTACACGGCGTGGAGCAGGGCTTGTTCGTGCCTGCCGGGTTCGCCGAGTGTGCCGGCCAGGCGGACACCCTGCGTGATGAGGGCATCGGCGCGGGCATAGTTGCTGGTGAGGAAGGCGCCGGTGGCTTGGAGACGCAGCAGGGTGACGGGGCGGATCTGGGCCGTAGTGGTGGGGGTGAGCGGGATCATCGGGAGCCGGTGAGCGGTCGTATCGGTCGGATGTGGAGCCGGTGCGGTGGCGTCGGCGGCCAGATGGCGTGCAGTGTCGACGGCGGTGTCGAGGGCGGGCAGGTCACCGATGCAGCAGACGGCACGGGCTAATGCGAGAGCCAGGTCGGCGCGGTCGGCCGGTTCGGTGATGCCTCCAGGGGTGTGAAGTGAGCGGCGCCAGAAAGCCGCGGCGTCGTCGTAGCGGTCCTCGCGCCAGGCCAGCTCGCCCCGCATCCAGGCCACTTGTGCCTGCCCGAAAGTGTCGGGCACTTGCTGGTAGTGCCGGTCGGCGTCGGCGGCCAGACGGTCGGCCTGGTGCAGGTGGCCTTGCAAGAGCGCGATGTGGGCCTGGGCATGGAAGGCCAGTGCCAACGCGGGGTGGGGCACGGTCGGCTGGGCCGGTTCGGCGGCCGCGACAGTCGCGGTCTGGGCCAGTGTGAACGCATCACCGAGACGGCCGTCGGTGACGGCTGCCAGGACGGCCTGTTCCCATAGCCGGCATCTGGTGGGAGCGGCGTCTCCGGCGGCGAAGCGGTGGTACATCTCCTCGGCAGAGAGTCTCCCCTCGGCCAAGGCGGCGTAGAACTCGGCAGCGGCCCGGTGCCAGCGCGGGAGCTGCCGGCGGTCGGGGATCCGGTCGCGGTCGGCGCGGGCCAGGTGCTCCAGCAGCCATCCCCGAATGGTGGCGTGCATCACCAGACGGGGTGCCCGGTTTGTGGCTGGCGCGGTCTGTAAGAGTTGGTGGCGAGCCAGGGCAGTGAACCAGCCGGCGCTTAGCGGGGTGTCGGCCACCAGGCGGGCCAGCGCGGGCTCGGTGATGACTCGTAACACGCAGGCGGCCTGTACCAGCATGCGCTGCTCGGCCGAGAGCCGACCCAGAATGTTGTCCACCAGCCAGGTCGACGTCGGCTGCCCCGCCGCCTGATCCAGCCACGCGCCCTCACCGCCGATTCCGCTCTGGCAAAGGTCAGCGATGGCGGCTGCGATCAGTGGCATTCCGCCGGACATCATGTAGGCCTGTCGCGCCGGCTCCAGGCCCAGGCCCAAGGCGGCAAAGTGGTCGACGACGTCGTCCTGACTCCAGGGTGAAAGTTCCAGCTCCTGCCAGGCCGAATCGGGCAGGCCCGTCATCGTCAGCTGGTCCTGCCCCGCAAGGATCACCCGCAGCCGGGCAGACACGTCCAGCAGCCGGACCAGCATGTCCCGCACGAACCAGTCTCCGACGCCGATCGCCGTGCGAGCCCGGTCTTCTCGGGCGGCATCGTCGAACACATACAGCAACTCCGTTGTATCCACCACCAGCAAAACCGGGCGGCGCACCCGTGCGGCGATGCTCAGCATCGCCTGCACCCACGCCTCCCGGCGTTGCGCGGTAGGCGCGGCCCCGTCGGCGACCGCCGAGACACCGGTGATCTGCCCGTGCCCTCGGGCGATCATGGTGATGGTTGCGGGGTGCTCCGCCCCGATAAGCTCGGCCTGCCGGCGCAGGCGGCGTCGGCGCCACCAGGGCCCGGCCGTGGACAGCTGGATGGCCAGGGACCTCACCAGGCGCAGCACCACGTCGGTTTCCACCGGCAACGGGGCCAGGACCACATCGAGCACGTCCAGCCGGACCGTACGAAGGCCACGCCGGCCGTGGTGCAGCACGTAGCGCAGCAGCGTGGATTTGCCGGTCCCGGACACACCCTGCACTACGAGCACCCGGAGCGGCGAGCTCTCGCCCGTCAGCCGCTCGACCGCGGCCAGTGCCTCCCGGCGATCGGTGAATACCTGAGACACGGTGGTTGGCCCCCCAGCGGTGACAGTCTCTGGCAAGGTGGGACTCCACGCTGGCCATCGGTCGTGATGGTAGGGCGGTAACTGAGATGTCGGATGTGCCTTTGCGGCGACGGACACGTTGGTGTATTGCCGCGTCGGACCATCACAGGGGGTGGCCATGTACATGCCAGGTCCGAAGGTCACGGCGGCGGTCGGAGCGGTGCTGTCCGCCGCCACCGCGGTGGTGACCAACCTGGTCACCACCCGGTGGAGCCCGGCCCTGATCGCTGCGGCCGTGGTCCTCGTCATCGCCGGTGCCGCAGCAGCCGCGGCTTCCGCCGCACACGGTCGGTCGGATTCACCGCCGACTGCCCGGCTCACAGCCCGGCGTCGCGGCCACCTCGACCGCATCCGGGTCGCCCACGGCGCCGACGCCGCAGTGCGCATCGAAGCCACCGGCAGTGCAGCCGAAGTGTCGAACCTGGAAGTCAACATCGACAACGCCGAGGCCATCGCCAAAGCAACCGGCAGAGGCACGATCAGCAACTCCTCAATCGTGCAGAGGAATTCCTGACCTCCGGGCGGCTTGGCCCAGGGGTCTTTACCGGCATTGCGCTTCACTGCTGCCACGACCAACAGCGCGCGCGTCCGCTCCTGACTGCGCCAGCCATCGACTCCCAGGGCCTATGGGCGCATATCATGCGGAGGTTTGCCAACCTGGCGGCCCCGCACCCTCGGCGAGTTGGAGACTCTGCTCCGTAGATGGCTCAAGGCACTGCAGTACCGGCCGGCATCCCCGGCGGATTCCTTGCCTGGGACGGGCCTCGCTCTCGACAGACCCTAGAACGCCGAAGTCAGTAGCGGCCGAGCGCCGCACTCGGCGGATGGGGTCTGATCGCCGCGGGCGCTGACCAGCCTCCACGCCGGTACCCGACGCTCCGCCAGTACGGCGTTTCCTTTAGCGTCCTGGCATGGCAACTGAGAACTGCCGCCGTGATCTCACTGCCATCTGCAAGGCCGCGGACAGCGGCTATCTTCTGCAAGTGGTCCGGGATGACGGCTTCGAGCCCCTCGCCGAGAAGCACCTCTCACACTGGCCCGACTGGCCGACATTCCCGGTCGACGCCGCGCATGCGGCGGGGTGCGAACTCATCATGCTCGGCTACGTGATCTGGCCTGACACTGTCACCCCTGACTCGCTGATCGGCTGGCGTGCTGTACCGGATCAGCAGGCATGGTCGGCGAAGGTCGGCACCTTCGCCCAAGTGCAGGCCGCCGGAATCTGACGGACGGCGGCTTCGAGGTCTTGGGCAGCGGACGGGGCATCGCACCCAACTGAGCACGCATCTGGCCAGTCGGCACAGCCAGTGCCTCACGCACGGGATCTTCGTCAGGGTCGGCACCGTAATGGCCCGCGGGGGTGGCGAGACTGCTGATCTTCTCCAGGTCCTCGGCGATCACCCACCCACAACACGCCCCACAGAACAGGGCTCTCGTGCCCGAGACGAGTGCGCCGACCGTGATCAGCGCGGTCTCGGGGAGCCGCATGTGAACCTTGCTTCGCTCAGGCCCACGAGTTGGTGGGCCGCCGAGTAACGGGCGCAGCCCAAGGGCACGGTGAGCACGACCGCGCCACCGCCAGGACGAGGTCGGCTTCCGCATCCGTCGGGTACCCGGGGTACGCGGGAGCACGGCAGCGAGCCTCCTGCGCGGTCTGTCCGGGACGGCGGGGCCTGCCGAGGAGGGCCCATTTACCGCCTGTCGGACCGGCGCGCGGCCCCGGCCTCGCGGGCGGTCCATGAGAGCCGGGCGAGATCGGCGCGCGCGACGTGTGGTTTCCGCCCTGCCGCCCACCCTCGTTCGGCTTCTGCCGCCTCGCGACCGCCAATGCTGGTTACGTCGTGGGCTATTCGCAGTGGATCACCGCGCCGGCAGGTTCTCGCCCCCAGTTCAATGTCGCTGGCCAGGCCTTCACCGTCTAGGCCCGCGCCACTCAGCGCGAGGTCCGTACAGACGTCTATGCCACCTTGCTTGCCGCCCCCAGCACCGCCGGAGAAGGGGAGCTCTGAGCAGCCATCTGCTTACCGCTCGAGAGGCTTGGTCAGTCGAACAGGCTTCCTGTTCGGGTGTTTCCGCGGCGATGAATTGACCGCGCTTGTTCGCCAGTGAGCCGAGATGGCGAATCGGGCTGCCCGGCGTAGGTGGGGAGGGACCGGGGTTGCTGGGCGAGGTGGCGTTGCAGGTCCAGGTGGCGGAACTGGTACACCGCCCCAACCTGCCGCAGGACACCACGATGCTGATGCGCATCCTGGAGGAACGTCATCAAATCCCAAGGCGCTCGGCGCCACATTGCCAAATAAGCCTTGGCTATCACCCAGTCGCCCCATGCTGTCTGTTCAAGGGAGGCCCCGAGCCCGAACGCGAGCCCGAACGCCTGCCCGAACGCGAGTCCGTCCTCAGCCCCGAATGCAAGCCAGCTCACCAACCAACCTATGAATCCGCCCACGAATCCGGCCCCGAGCCCGTACGCGAGCCCGCCTCCGAGGAAGGTGCGGAGATCCTGGATGAGTAGTGTCGCAGGGCCGATCATGGTGGTTAGGGCAGGCTTCTCGCCTGTGAGTCCGAACGTGAGTCCGCACGCGAGTCCGGCAATGAGTCCGAGCGCGAGCCCGAACGCGAGCCAGCCCACGAATCCGTGCTCGCCGGGCAAGATCCCGGTCGCGAGCCAGGCTCCGCGTTCGCCCGCGATCCCGAGCCCGAACGCGAGTCCGCCCACGAGTCCGAGGGCAAGCCCGGCCCCGAGCCAGCCCGCGAACCTGCGGCGCGACCAACGTAGCCGTGTACTTGGAATGTTTGAGGGGGCGGACCCAAGCCCACCACCTATAAGTCCGTACGTGAGACCGGCCGCGAGCCCGATCCCGGCCGCGAGCCCGAGGCCGACCCCGTACACGAGCCCGAGCAGGAGCCCAGGCCCGAGCCCGACCATGAGCCCAGCTGTCAGGCGGCGGATGTACGCGGGGTTGGCGTGGTGAAGTTCCCACCAGGCAAGGTCCGGGCTGCCGTTACGGTTGGTCTCCAGGTGTCGGGCGAGGAAGACCAGGGTGCGGTAGGCCTGGGATGGAGACCACCGGAGGGGGTTCGGTTGGTGGCGGGTGTAGGCGGCGGGGATGTAGGCGTTGAACAGGTGGGTATCGAGGGCGGCGCGGGTGGGGAAGATGGTGGTGTCGTACAGCTCGTCCGGGTGAGGGACGGGGGCGGGTGCGCCCAGGATATCGGGGCGTGGGTTGTAGATGGTGCGGGCCAAGAAGAGGCCCAGGGGGGTGCTCAGGGCCTGCCCGACGAGGGTGTTCGTGCCCAGGTGGGCGGCCACGCTGTTCCAGCGGTCGGCGGCGGGGGTGTGCTCGCCGCCTGCGTCATGGCGCAGGTAGGTTGCGGCCTGGTCGGCGGGCAGGGGCAGCAGATGGATCCCGGCGGCGCCGTTGAGCGGTCGCACCAGGACTTCGGACCGGGCCAGTGCCTCCCGGTAGGCGGCGGCGCGGCTGGCCAGCACCAGGGGTTGTTTCGCGGGCAGGGCCTGGTTGAGGGCGTCGAGGGCTATCGCGTGAAGGGCAGGAGGGAGCTCGTCGAAGCCGTCGACGAGCGGCAGGATCCGCCGGGTATCCAGCAGCGCCTGGGCCAAGTCGATCTGGCCCGCCTGGGGCGCGGCCGAAGGGGCGGGGGCACGTAGACCGGGGTAGGTGTGTCTTAGCTGGTCGGCCAGCCAGCTCTGCAAGGGTCGGTGGGTAGGGTTCCAGGAGGCCAGGGAGAACAGCACCGGCACCGGGCCATCGTCGGGTCGCTGTGCGATCAGGTCGTGGAGCAGGCGGATGAGCAGCATGGATTTGCCGGAGCCGGGATCGCCGAGGACGACCAGGCGGCGGGTGGGTACCCGCTGGGCAAACACCTCACCGATCTGCGCATCAGCGCCCGCCAGCCCGGCGGCATCCGTAGGCCATTGGGCGGGATCACCGGGGGGACCACCGGGCCAGCCCCGCGCTACGTCGGCCAGCAACGTCCAGGGCTGTACCAGGTCTGCATCAGCGGCCCGCCAGGCGACCGGCAGTGGGTATGGGTCGTTCAAACGGCGGACCGACGCCTCAGCGTCCCACTGTTTCTTCACCGCTTCCGCCAACTGGTCGACAGCCGTCCCCAGGCTCATGGCGGTGACTTGGTCGCGGTCCTGCTGGAAGGCCTTCCAGGCCAGATAGAAGCCTCCCAGCGCTGTCAGTAGTCCCATCCCCACTGCGGCCACGCTCTGGCCGGAGCTCTGCGCCAGCACTAACGCTCCGCCCGCTCCAAATACCAGCAATGACAAGTAGCGCATGCCCACGCGCTTGGGGCCCCGCCCGCGTCCGCCATGTCTCACAGCGAGTAATCATGCCGTAACTCATTCCCGTCAGGGCGCCGTTCCCCGAACGTCGCCGTTGAGCTGGTTTTGACCTCGTCATTGAGCTCCTTCACAGCCGGGATGTAGATCGGCTCCGGCAAGAGCGACGCCACCGACTTGTCCAGTCCTGTCGGCAACGGCTCATCGCCCACGGTGAAGTCCTCATCGGCGAGGGCTGCGACGATCTCGTTCCACGCGCGCCTGACTGCTGCGCGGGTGATCTTCCCCGGCAGGGTCGCATGAGACGGGGGCTGTCGGGCCGGGTAGGGGGTGGTGGGTGTGGTCGGTGTGGAGAACGGACCACGGGGTCCGGTGTTCTTCTCCTTCGAGCCGGCCGGAATCGTCCCCGACATCGTCTGCCTGTCCAAGTCCATCAGCGGGTACGGGATGCCCATGGCCCTCACGCTGCTGCGTCCCGAGTACGACGTGTGGAAGCCCGGCGAGCACAACGGCGCCTTCCGCGGGTACAACCCGGCGTTCCTCACCGGGGCCCGGGCGCTGGAGGGGGCTGCTCTTCGGCCGTGCGGGCGCGGGCCCGCGAGGTGTGCGATGCGGCGTACCGGGGAGGCCTGCTGCTGGAGACGGCCGGGTCCAACGACGAGGTGGCCACGGTCCTGCCGCCGGTGACCGTGGCGGACGAGCAACTGGAACTGGGCCTTGGGGTACTCGACGAGTCCGTGGCCTCGACGGTCGGCAGGCGGGCCCTCGCGGCCTGAGCGGAGCTGGGCACCGCACCTCTTGGTGCACGACCCTCGCGCGGCGAACCGGCCACGGGGCCGGCGAAGAACGGCCGCGGGGCTGGCGAAAGGGAGAACGGATGTCGGTCGACCTCGTCGGCTTCCTCGGCGTAGTACTGGTGGCGTATGTGGTCCCCGGCCCGGACTTCCTCGTGGTGGTGAGGTCGGCCACCGAGCATCCCGCCAAGGGCCGGGCCGCGGCGCTGGGCGCCCAGAGCGGACTGTGCGTGCACATGCTCGCCGCCGCGGTCGGACTGTCCCTGATCGCTGCCCGCTCCCCGGCGGTCTACGACGCCATCAGGCTGCTGGGCGCGGCCTATCTCGTCTACCTGGGCGTCCGGGCAGTGCTGGCCGCGCGGCGGGCCGCCCGTGAGCGGGCCGCTGGGCGGGAGGCGGTCGGCGGCGTGGAGGACGGCACTGACCCGCGAACTCCGGAGGAGGAGGCGCCGGCCCACGGCCGTTGGCGGTCCGGCTTCACCCAGGGTTTCCTCACCAACGTGCTCAATCCCAAGGCGGCGCTGTTCTTCCTCAGCATCCTGCCGCAGTTCGTCCACGGCGGCGGCTCGACCTCGCGGCAGATCTTCTTCCTCGGCACCCTGGACATCGTCATCGGCGTCGCCTACTGGTTCGCCCTGGTCGCCGTCGCCGCGCGGCTACGGGCGTTCCTCGCCCGCCCGAAGGTCCGCCACGGCTGGGAACTGACGACCGGCTGGCTGTTCATCGCCATCGGCATCGGTGTCGCCGCGGCAGCCTGAGGTTCCTGACCGACCGGGACGGGTCACTGCCCCCGCCGCGGGTCTGCTGCACGATCGGGTGACATCTGAACTGGCTTGCCCTGTGAGGCGGGTGGGAAGGATGTCGCTGTGCCCAAGCCTTATCCGGAAGAGTTCCGCCAGGACGTCGTGCGGGTCGCGAGGAACCGCGGGCCGGGTGGCCACGCGCCGGTGACGGAGAATGGGAGTGCCCGGGGCGGCCGACGCGCATTAGCCGATGCTGCGGCCGTCCCGGGGCCCGCTACCGTCAGGCGCCGATGCGGCCGCCGATGCGCGGACGGTCTTCACCCTGGTGCAGTCGAGCAGGCAGTCGATGTGCGGAGAGCGGCCGCGGCTCGGCGAGGGCCTCCAGGAGGACGTCCTCGGTGTCGATGCCGCAGCACCGGGTTCCTCCAGCTGACGTCACCGCGCCTCCACGAGTGACTCTCCGTGCGTAGATCACTGCCGGCTCCAGGGCCGTAGAGGACGAAGCTGCCCGGAACGCTTTGCGTCCCGGGCAGCATGTGTGGGTGGCATTCGTGAAGTTCCTGGGGGAGTTGCAGGCTTGAGCTGCGGCCGTTGGGTGCGCTCATTCGGCGGTGCGGCGGTATTCGGCGTTGGTGCGCTGGGCTTCTTCGAGCTGGTCTTCGAGGATGATGATGCGGCAGGCGGCCTCGATGGGGGTCCCGTGGCCGACGAGTTCGCGGGCGCGGGCGGCGATGCGCAGCTGGTAGCGGGAGTAGCGGCGGTGGCCGCCTGGGGAGCGGAGCGGGGTGATGAGGCGGGCGTCGCCGATGGCGCGGAGGAAGCCCTGGGTGGTGCCGAGCAGTTCGGCGGCCCGGCCCATGGTGTAGGCGGGGTAGTCGTCGTCCTCGAGTCGGTTGTGCGAGTCGTCTGCTGTCATTGCACCTCTCTGTGGAACGCGTGGAGGGGCCCTGGTGCCGTACTGGCACCAGGGCCCCGAAGGAACTGCTACACCATCTGCCGGCCCTGGTACTGCGCCGGCTTTCTGTTTCCGCTGACCCGACCGAGTTGCTGTCGGGGGTGCGGGGATCGCGGTTGCTTGACCGGAGACCACCTCACTATCGATGTCCTGCGGTACCCGGGCTCAAGATTTCGGCCCGGGCGATCCTGATGGCGTCTGGCTCCTCCGTTCTTCCCTCGGTGATCAACTGCTCTTTATGCGGGGTACTGCGTACTGCTGGTACTGCTGGTACTGCGTACTACTGGTGATGGGGACTGCTCAGTGGCCTGTGACAGCGCCGCTCTTCGGCAGCCAGCCCCGTCGCCCGTCTTGCGTCTGCTCTGGCTTAGAACCCCACTGCCGAACCTCCCGGTGCGCGCGTCCGCAGCCGACGCCTTCACCGAGGTGCTGCTCACTGACTTCACTGCTGGGTACTGCGAACTGCACTTGCGGGTACTGCCACTGCGGTACTGCTCACGGCGGCCCCTGATCACTGCGGGCCACCCGGTCCGGTCGTCAGTCCCGTCGCCGTCCTCCAACAACCTGGCTTCGAAACTCCACCACCGCACCGTCCTGCGAACTGCAACTACGGGTACTGCTGCCCGGCAGTTCGTCTCTGCCAGGCCCTGCGGTCTCTCTTGGCTACGAGAGAAACCATAACCACGCCACCACCCAATGTCTACTCCGGCCAACATAGATTTTGCATGTTCGACGGGTGAGGTAATCGCCCTCGCACAGCGACGGGGCAAGCGGCTCCGACAGCGGGGACCGGGTCGCTGGGGCGAGGCCGGCCGGTCCGGCGGCGCGGGCGGGGGATGAGCACGAGCAGGTCCTCCAGGTCGCGTTGGACAGACAGACTGCACCCCGCACTGCCGGGAGCGGCGGGCGGGGCGCAGGACGGGAAACCTGATATGGGGTCAGGCCGGGCCGGGGCTGGTAGGGGTGTGCTGAGGGGCGGGTGCGAGGTGTCGGGCTCCGGTGCCGGGGTGCCGTGCAGGTGGGTGCCGATCCTTGTGCCGTCGGACGATCGCCGGTCAGCGGGGCGTGGGGGCGGGTGACGGCTGGCGGCCGCGGCGAGCGGCGGCGTGGGCGTGAGGACGGCATACAAGTTCAACAGGTCCGCTGCGCGTGCAGTCGCCGCTGCGTCGCTCGCTTGGCGCACCGTGCGGGCCCCAGCAGGCGTCAACCGCCGGGCTCCGACGCCGCCCATTTCGGTGATCTCCGGCCCGAAGACCACCGACGTCGACGGGTCCGTCGCCAGACTCGCGATCGTGCCTGCCCCGAACACCCCTGATCTCCCCTCCGAGCACTCCCCTGACGGGGCAGGCACCGGCCGGGTCCGGTTCCCGCTCGTGCAGTGGGTGCTCGCCCCGCGCACGACGTGGCAGGCGCGGCGCCTGGCCGCCGACTTCGGTGAGGGGATGGACGCCCGGACCGCGTGGGTGATGGCACGCCTGGCCCGTCATCCCGACGAACGCGACTACGCCATGGCTCACCTGGACGACGAACGCCGCATTGCGGACTGAGGGGAGCGCCGGTTCAGGCGCCCGCCTCTGGCCGCCCGGTTCCCTCGCTGGCTGTGGCCTTGCTGGTGTCGGCCGCAGCGGTCTTCCTCGTTCAGTCAGAGGGCGTGTCCGAGGAAGTACATGGCGATGATCCCGGCGCCGATGAACGCGCCCCAGCCCAGGGCCAGAACGACGATGTTGGAGTCGGTCCGTGGCGGGCCGAGGGCCGTTCTGGCAGGTGTCGGCCCTCCTGTGGGGAGGGTCGGGAGGGACGGCGCGGCCCGCCCAGGTGACAGCACGCGGGCGGGGTTAGAGGTGGGGCCTCCACGGGGGTTGGAAGATCACCGCCGTCACAGCATTGCACTGGATTCGGCCAGACAACAGGGTTGTGGCTTAAATCAGTCACATGACGGGTACGGGTACGTACCCGTACCCTTGCGGGGATGGGAAGGAGCACGATGATGTCCGATGCCAACGTCCGTATCCCCGAGGAAGCCAAGGAGCGGCTGGCCGCTATAGCTGCTGCGGAGGGCTTGTCGCTGCGCGCGTATCTCGCCCGTCTCGCTGAGACGCTGCTGACTCCGGCCGAGCGGGCCGAGCGGGCGGAGAAGGCCCTGGCCGCGTTGAAGGAGTGGAACGGCTACGCGCCGACCGCTGCCGAGGAGCAGGACCTGGACAGCGTGCTGGACCGGCGCCTGGCCCAGGCGACCGGCCGGTGAGCGACGCTGTGCACATCGTCCTGGACGACACCGCGATGGCCGCAGCCGGCCAGGGCAACGTCCTTGCTTCCCGTCTGATCCACCGCGCCCACGCTGAATCAGGCTGGTTCCTGTACGCCCCGGCGTGCGCGTTGGTCGAAGCCGACCGCGCCCGGCCCGGCACGGCCGAGCACCTGGCTTCCCTTCCCGGCATCACCGTCCTCGATCTGGACCTGGCCGCCGCCCTGGCCGTCGCGCGGCAAAAGACGTGGGCTGCCGCGCACAGTCAGTACGCGGCGCAGCCCACCCCGGAGCGTCCCGACGGCGCGATCATCGCCACCACCGCCCCCAACCGGTGGAAAGGGGAGCCGGTCCGGGTTCTGGACCTCACCCCCTGATCACAGCAGCAGAAGCAGCCCAACTGGGGTTCCGGGTACGGCGCCCCGACCTCGCCGACTTCTGGATGCCCTCCCGCCGGGACGCTTACGAGCGGATGATCGCCGCCCACGGACGCATCCCGACGAACTGCCAGGCCTGCGCCCGGACGGTGCGCGCGCAGAAGAAGACAGGATGACTGCCACGTACCAATCACTGGCCCCGGTGGTCCGTGCAGGGGCACCGGAGCAACTACGTCCGGCCGCACTGCTACTGCGCCGCCTGCATGGGCCTTGGTCTCCGCATCGGCGCCTTCGGGCCTGCCGTCGACGAAGAGGGCAACACCGTTCCCGGATCCCGGGCCGTCTACCCCTGGTCGGCGCTGCCCGCGGTCATCGGCGGCGATGTCGATCGCGACGAGCGGCCCTTCGCCTGGTTCACGCACTTCCTTGAGGCGGCCGGGCCCGTCGTGGTCGACGAGGGGGACGGCGAGAATCTGTGGCCGCGCGGGATTCAGCACGACGACGCCTTGTTCTGCGAAACCGGCGTCACCGGAGAGTTCGGCCTCGCCGACGGCGTCGCGGCGACCCAGTTCCAGCCGGGCGCGGGGCGGACCGCCCTCCACCTCGGCCGGCACCCCGTCGAACAGCTCCTGCCCAGCTGGGATCACCGCGTCTTGCGCTTCCCAGGGCAGATCGGAGCTGTCGAAGTAGAAGATGTCGTAGTCCTCAAGGACCACTTCTGCTGCTCCTCCGTGCCCTCGCACACTCTCCCCGGTGATGGGCACGCGCAAGAGGTCCGAACGGGTGACAGGGCGTAGCTACGGGCTGATCGTGGCCTCCGGGCTATGCACGAGTGGGCGTGCGCAGCGCCAGCATGGCGACGTCGTCGTCGTTGTCGCTGGGGCGGACCCGCTCCAGCAGCAGGTCGCAGAAGGAATCCAGAGGGCGGTGGGCAAGAGAGGCGGCGTGTCGGCGCAACCGTTCCAGTCCGTGGTCGATGGAGTGGTGGGGTGACTCGACCAGGCCGTCGGTGTAGAGCAGGACGGTGGTGCGGGGCGGCAGGACGGTGAAGACGTCGGGGCGAGGCCGGATCGTCCCGGTACCGAGCAGAATGCCGTGGGCGTCGGTGAGGTAGCGGGCACGACCGTCATGGCTGACCAGCAGCGGAGGAGGGTGGCCGGCGTTCGTCCAGCGCAGTTGCCACAGCTCGTCGTCGCCAAGAGTGAGCGTGGCCAGGATCATGGTCGCCATGGGGACCTCGGCTATGTGCTTCACGGCGTCGTCGAGCTGGGTGACGACGGCGCTGGGCGTGGCCTGGGGCTGGGACCATGTGAAGGCGCGCAGCATGTTGCGGATCTGCGCCATGCCGGCTGCGGCGTCGAGGTCGTGCCCGACAACGTCGCCGAGGCCAGGGCGTGGGAGTTGTCGGTCAGGGCGAAGGCGTCGTACCAGTCACCGCCGACGGAGGAGGCGTGCGGAGCGGGTACGTACCGCGCCGTCATGCCCACCCCGGGCACGGTGGGGAGCTGGGGCAGCAGGTGGCGCTGCATGGTTTCGGCGACCTTGCGCTGGCGCTGGTACAGACGCGCGTTGTCCAGCGCCAGGCCGGCCCGGCGGGTGATGTCCTCCAGCAGCGGCAGATCGGCGGCGGTGAAGGCGTCAGGACGTGTCGAGCGTCCCAGGGTCAGGGCTCCGAGCACGTCGCGCAGACCTCGGATGGGCGCGATGACAGCGGAGTGCATGCCCGTCTCGCTGAACAAGCGGCCCTGTTCGACCGCGATTCCGGAATCGGGCGGGCCCTGATAGGTGGCAGGGCCGGCAAGAGAGGACGCGGCGCCGCGCAGAGCCCGCGACAGGGGCATGGGGGACTCCTCCGGCACGGGGGGCATGGGTCCTTGCAGGTCCTCCCGCCCGACCAGGATTCCGTCCTTGTGCTCCGTCACCAAGGCGCGTCGAACCTCGTCTCGTTCGGTGAGCAGATCGATCACCGCCCAGTCCGCAAGCCGGGGCACCGTCAGGGCCGCCAGCCGGCGCATTGCCTCGTCCACATCCAAGGTGGACGTCAGCTGAGTGGTCGTCTCCGCCAGCAGGGCCAGGCGGTCCAGCTCCGTCAGCGGTGCGGGGACCTCATCGTCGCCCTCGTCCGATACACCCCGATTCGATCCGTACAACAGCATCAGCGCACCCGCCCCCTCCGACTCGGAGGAGAAAGGCGCGACGAGCCAGGACAGCCGGACGAGCGTGCCGTCCCCGCGGGCGAACCACTCCGAGTCGCCGTGCTCGGTTCTCCCGGCGAGAAGCGCGTCTCTCAGCTGACAGCGCGTGCGGGGCGTGGCATGCCCGTAGCTGTCGCGGTGCAGCAGGTCGTGGAAGTCCTGCCCGACGAGTTCCTCGAAGCTGCGGCCCAGCATGCTCTGGGCCGCGCCGTTGGCCGAGACGATGAGTCCATCGTCATCGACGGCAACGACAGCCGTCTGCACGTCCTCCAGCGTTGCACCAAGCAGGGCGCCAGAGGACGTCTGGGGGCCGGGCGCGGGGGAATCTCCCGTGTCGGTGCCGGATATGTCCATGGTTCTTCGTACCCCACCCGCTGGTTCTTCTCCAATTTCCTGAATCCGTTGCTCTGGACGACCGAGAAGTGCACGCCCCCGTCCGCGCCGCCATCGTCCTGGCTGATGCAGCCGTACCCCTTGTCCTCGTCGAACGACTTCACCGTGCCTGTTGCCACCGGTCCCACTTCCTAACGTCGGTGCCATGGCGCGGACATGTGACGCGCGCCGACCACAGCCCAACGAAGCGGCCCCGGCACTTGCCTTTTTCCGCACCGGCACGGCGAAATCCGCTTCGTTCCCCTGCCCTCACCCCGGGGGGATGAATCTCGCCCGCGTCATGGCTCAGCTCCTGAGACGAGACTCGTGCCACTGGCCTGCAGGCGATTCGCCAACAGCGTCATAGGCGCAGTGCCGGGCCCTCGCCGTGTCCGAGCCTGGCCGCGCTGGGCGCGGGGGAGACGTCGTCAGGGCGAGCGATCTTGTGTCGGCGGCAAGGCTTTCGTCGTCCGCAGGCGCGGGGGGCGGGAAGAGACGGTCTTCGAAGGCATCCAGGGCAAAGAGCGCCGCCCTCATCAGGATCGGCAGTGCGAGCGCGAGCAGGAGCCCGGGACCTCCCCTTGACTGGTTGGCCTGGGGCCGCTCAGGGGGCCGGACTTCAGGGTCCGGCCCAATGGTGGCATCGCCTGTCCGGTCGGCCACGGCCTGGTGCTGGGTCGCCGCCTGCCGGGTCCGGCTCGATGCGTTCGACGGGGAGCAGCCGTGGGGACTTCGGTTCCGCCGGCGGTGGCGGTGGCGGTGGCGGCGGGGGCGTCCGGTCTGGTGCCAAGCCGGCGTCGCGTGGTGCTCATGGCGGGAGCCTCGCACGGCATGGGACCCCCCCGGACGTCAGCGCGAGGCGGCCGTGCGGTCAGCTCGCCGCCGCGCTGGTGGCGGCAGGAGAACCTCCTGCCGGTGCGGTCCTCATTACCGGGGGCTGGCTTCCTCCATCGTGCCGAGAGCTTGCAGCATGGGTTTTCAGCTGGTCAGGGCCTCTTCGAGGGTGGAGTGGCAGGGGATGAGGGTGTCGATGCCGACGAGCGCCAGGACGCGCTGTACGGGTTCCTGCACGCCTGCCAGGCGTAGCCAGCCGCCTGCGTCCTGGGCGGCCCGGTGGGCGGTGATGAGTACGTTGATGCCGCTGGAGTCCATGAACGTCACGCCGCGGAAGTCGGCCACGGTCCGGGGCTCGGCCTCCCCTTCGGGTATGAGCAGAGCCTCGTGAAGGCTGTCGCGGTTGGCGTGGTCGATCTCGCCGCGCAGGACAACGATCCGGATGCCGTCGACAGCCTGGTGGTCGATCGACAGGCCGGGCCGTGCTGCTTCGTGGGTGTCGGTCACAACTTCCTCGACTGGGCTCGCTGACTGGGGATCTCTGATCCTGGCACAACGCGTGCGCACCCACCCTGCCCCAGTCCCCTGGCGAGGTACACCTATACAGTCTTTCCTCCAACACCGAGCGCGCATGTGCGGCAGGCGGCGGGGTACACGTCACGCAGCCGCGTGAACACAGGGGACTGAGGGTGGAGCCGTGGAAGCAGCCCCCGGCAGTGCGGGAAACGTCATGCCGGGCGCCGATGTGATCGAGACCGCCGTGGCCCTGGACGGCGACGGCTCCTGCATCGCCGAAGCCCGCCAGCTCGCGGTCGAATTCCTTACCCGCGTCCAGAGCGAGTACGGCGTGCCGGTGTCCGCGCGCGCCATGGACCTGACCCAGCTGGTCGTCAGCGAGCTGGTCACCAATGCGCGCAAGTACGCCCCCGGCCCTGTCCTGATGCAACTGCGCCTCGCCGGGGACCTGGTGGAAGTCGTCGTCTGGGACAGCGACCCCGTCCTGCCTGTGGCCCGCGCCGCCGACCCCGGCCGGATCGGCCAGCACGGTCTGGAAATCGTGATGGCCATCTCCCAGGAGTTCGAAGTCCAGCGCGAGCCGGTCGGCAAACGCATCACTGCCCGCATCGCCCTGCCCGATACCCCTGGCGCAGACATCACCGGCCGCCGACCCCAGTAGAGCAACCCGCACACCGCAATCATCACAACGGTCTGCGACTGAAAGAACACCAACAAGCTGCTCCGGCAGTACCTGCCCAAAGGCACGAACCTGTCGACGTTCAGCCAGGACGACCTTGACGCCATCGCGACGAAGCTTTCCCCACCAACCGACCCACTTCGTGGAGCGAAGACCACGTTCCCTTCGAAGATCTGATGGGCATCGGGCGACGCGAGCGGATGACATCGTTGCTCGACACCCCCTACTTGGTCAAAGAGTGGGAGCTGCCATCGCCGATCGTGCTTCTCTCTGGCGACGGGCACTGCTGGATCAGTCTCGACTACCGAGCCTGTGGCCCGAACGGTGAGCCATCGGTCACCTGGTTCGATACCGATCTCGACACCGAACTCGCACTCGCGAGTGACTTCAGGATGTTCGTCGAGAACCTCACTGCAGGCAGCGCCTTGGGTGTCGATCCTGGCGACTCCACATCGGCTTGACGCCAGCATTCTCTGGGGCAGGCGGGGCTCATGGTGCTTCTCCGGGGATGATCGGCATGCCCGGGGTGACCGGGAATGAAAGACACATCCCGCCTGGGACTTCGACTTCGACGACGGCGACGAACTCACCCGGCGACTGTCATGACTGGCCGCTCTGTACGATCACCGAATACTGGGCACTGATCCGCCTGTCCTGTGCGGAGATCAGCAAGTGGTGTCCTGTCCGGATAGTTGAGGGAGCTGGCGGGTGTCCGCTTTGGACTTCTACGCTCACGTCGCCGTTTGCGGTGAGGTCCGGGGAGTTGGCCTCGGTGCCGGCCCGGAAGCCTGGGAGGCTGCCCTGGGGGCGACATGCCTCGATGTTCCCGGTGGTGGCCTACTGCGGCGGGACTACGGGCTCGTGGAAATCAACTTCTCGCCGGACCAGCCAGGGCGGCAAGGGCAGATGTCGTGCTTCGGCTTCGGCGTGAAGATCCAACGGCTGCTGTACGACCAGTCCCCGAACACCGTGCCGTCCCCGCTCTCGCGGGAGTACGGGGAATTCGCACCCAGAGTCCCCTTCAAGCAACTGCAGGCCGCCATCCTGGCCCTGGGCCGCACGATCGAACTTGACAAGCACAACACTTCGAGTGACATGGACTGCTACCGCGTATCCGCGTCCGCCGCCCGCATCCACGTCGTCGCCGACCCTGACCCGTACGGGTCAGGCGACCCAGATCCAGACGGACATCAGAGGGGCGACGTCTGGTCCGTCGACGTGTGGTGACCGGCCGGCGACCTCTCGGCAGCGTCCGCGATATCTCTTCGCTACGAGGAGCGCCGGGCAGTTCAGACCAACGTGGACGAGGACCGGTTCGCCTTCGACGAGAGGCGGGGATGAGATCGAGACCCGCGTCCGCGCGCTCGTCGACGAGCTGCTGCCCAGCTGATCCGTGCCCGGCCGAGCCCCTGCTCGGCCGGGCCGGCACTTGACCTTCAAGTCGGGTCGAAGGTTTACCGTCGGCGGTGTGACGACCTACCGCATCTCGCAGCTGGCCGAACGCTCCGGCGTACCGGCCACGACGCTGCGCTTCTACGAGGACGCCGGCCTGCTGCCCGCCGACCGCACGCCGTCCGGGTACCGGGTGTACGGCGAGGACGCGGTGGAGCGCCTGGCCTTCATCTCCTCGGCCAAGCTGCTCGGCCTGGCCCTGGAAGAGATCCGCGAGCTCCTCGACGTCCGCGAGGAAGGGGTGTGTGCGTCCGTACGAGCGCGGATGCTGCCGCTGGCCGCGGACCGGATCGCGGAGACCGACGGCCGGATCGCCGAGCTCCGCGCGTTCTCCGCCCACCTGGCCGGTGTCCACACCGAGCTGTCGGGGCCGGCGCCCTCAGGGGCGTGCGGTCCGGACTGCGGCTGCACCACGACCAGCCCGGTGGCGGCCGGGCCCGTACCGATCACGTTGTCGCCCACCCGCCCGAGCCGGATCGCCGAGCCGTGGCGGGACACCCCGGTGGCGTGCACGTTGGGCGGCGCAGAGCTGGGCGTGCGCACCGAGCAGTGGAAGCAGCTGGTCAGCAAGGCGGAAGAGCGCGAGGAGATCCCCGACGGAGTACGCCTGTCCTTCCCTGCCGGGGCCGAGCTGGCCGGCGAGGTCGCGGCGCTCGCCGCGGCGGAACAGGGCTGCTGTGCGTTCTTCGACTTCACCCTGCACCTGACTCCGGCCGCTCTCCAGCTGGAGGTGCGGGCCCCCGAGTCCGCCGCCGGGATGCTGGCGGACCTCTTCGGAGCGACCGTATGACCGCATCCTCTCCCCGCCCGTCCCGGCCCTGGGGCACGCTCGGCGCTGGCGCGGCCGCGCTCGCCGCCTGCGCTGTGTGCTGCGCGGGCCCGATCCTGGCTGTCCTCGGCGGCATCGGCGTCACCTCCGCGATCGGCGCCCTGTGGATGCCCGCCCTGGCGGTGCTGGCCGTGGCTGCCGGACTCGGCGTCCTGGTCGTACGGCGCCGAAGCCGGGCGGCGTCCTGCCGCACGGCCCCGGCACCGGCCGACCTCGGCATGCCGACCCTCGGCCCGCCCCCGGACGAGGCCGGGAGTAGGACCGCTCGCTGAGCGGGCAAGCTCAAGACGGCGAGGCCGCGTGCTCATCAGTTAGTGAACGTATGCGGCAAGGGGGGCCCGTGTTTGCCGAGGGCCGGTTCGGTGCGTCATTCGGGTTGCTGTGCCGGATCCGGTGTTGACCGTCGCCAAAACGCCTGGCGGGTCCTCCGACGGCGCTGTCCTATGCCACCCGGGTGAGTCCGCGCCTGCCGAATGGCCTACTTGAGTGCTTTAGGCAGGCGCAGAGGCCCCTTGCTGCTTACCGTCACCCGAGGAACAACTCCCGATCTTCGCCATTCCGGGTCGGAGGGGTGAACCGGACAGAGGGTTCGAAGACTTAGCGGCACCGTCACCGGAGAAGGGGTGCCCGGATGCCCAGGAGGTCGGTAATGGCGACGCGAGAGCTGCGGGTTCGCCGGACACGAAGCCGGACCCGCCGTACTGCCGGGGCCTGCCTGCTCGTCGCGGGGTGTGTCATCACAAGCAGCGTGCCCTCGGCCTCGGCGAGCCCGCAAGGGGGCGCCCGCCTGTGCGCGACGGAGCCCTTCCCCCCATCGGAAAGCACTCCGCCCCCGATCCTGTCGGGCAGCGATGTGTGGAGTTTCGTCTCCGATCCGGCCCTTCACCCCATGCGGGTGAAGGTGACCGCGAACAAACCGGGGACGGCGCGCGGAGACATCTTCGTCGCCCCGTTCAGCGCGGACCAGATGGTCGGCCAGACCGGAGCACTGATTAACGACAACTCCGGCGATCCGGTGTGGTTCCGCCCACTGCCCTCCACGAACCTCCAGAACGCCGACTTCAAGGTCCAGACCTATTACGACGGCCGCAGGGACCGGGGACAACCGGTGCTGACCTGGTGGCAGGGCACCCTCGCGCTTCCCCCGGCGTATACGAACCTGCCGGCCGGTGCGCCCGAACAGGGCGGGTGCTACTACATCTACGACAGGCACTACCGCCTGCTCAAGACGGTCTTCGCGCATCACGGCTGCTACCCGGACGAGCACGAATTCACCCTGACCCGCAGGGGCACCGCGCTGTTCATCGCGTCCAAGCCCGTGCCCATGGATCTCACCCCCTACGGAGGCCCGAAGAACGGAGCCATCGAGAACAGCGAAATCCAGGAGGTCGACCTCGCCACGGGCAGACTCCTCTTCTCATGGAACGCACTAGACCACCTCGACCCCGCGGATTCCGAGGAGCCGGTCTCCAGTGCGTCGTCGTCCGACGGGGTCTGGGATGCCTTTCACATCAACTCCGTCGACGAGGGTCCTGACGGCCGACTGCTGATCTCGGCCCGGAACATGTGGGCGATCTACGACGTCACCAAGAGATCCGGAAGGATCCGCTATCAGATCGGAGGAAGGAAGAGCGACTTCACCTTCGGCCCGAACGCGGACTTCTACTGGCAGCACGATGCCCGATTCCGGCCAGGAAACCGGATCAGCATGTTCGACGACGGCTGCTGCGACCTTCCCGACGGCACCCCCGAACAGGTGTCGCACGGCCTGATCCTCAACCTCGACGTCCGCAGCCGGAAGGCAACCGTGGACAGGACCTACTACCACCAGCCGCCGCTGGAGTCACCGACCCAGGGAAACACCCAGGCCCTTTCCAACGGCAACGAATTCATCGGATGGGGCCAAAGCCCGTACTACTCGGAGTACGCGGGTGCGGGGAACACCCAGGGCAACGGCTTGCAGAACCTGCTCTACGACGCGAAGCTGCCGGGCTCCAACATCTCGTACCGAGCGTTCCGGAACGAATGGATCGGCACGCCGTACTACCCACCGAGTACCGCGGCACGGTCCGACGGCGGACACAGCGTCGTCTACGCCTCCTGGAACGGCTCGACGCAGACCAGAGCATGGCGGGTACTCGCCGGATCCGACCCCCACTCCCTGTCGGTCGTTGTCAGACGCGCCCCACGCTCCGGATTCGAGACAGCCATCACCACGAACGCCCCCGGACCGTACTTCCAGGTAAAGGCGCTTAATGCGCAGGGCAAGGTCCTTGGGACCTCCCACGTCGTGACCCTCTCCAGCCGACAGTCGACGAGGGACACCAAGAGGTAGTCGCGGCAAGGGACAAACAGAGCCAGCTCGTTGTCCGGCTCTTTACGCCGCAGCCGGTACTTCCTCTTCCGTCTCGAACTCGACGTCTAGGTGCGGGTCGAACGCGACCGGTCGCGCGGTCAGCTCCGTGGTGGCGTAGGTGCCGAACCGCATGATGTGGTCGGTCAGGTACGGGCTGATTGCGGCCAGGTCCTCCCCGGTGAACAGATACGCCTTCTCCCGCGACCTGCTGCCAGTGACGACCAGCTGCTCGCGCCCGTCCGCCACGACCTCGACCATTGCCTCGACTAGCTTGATCTTTAACCCGTGCGGCGGGGTCGTGGGGTGGTTGACTTCTTCGTTCGCTGCTTCGCCGATGGTGTTTTGCGCGGTGTGTGCACGTCGTGGCGGGGTGTGGGCCGGGTGTTCTTTCGGCCTGGTGGCCGTCCGGGGCCGGGGCGGGAGTGTTTCGGTGCTTGGGCCGGACAGGCGGCTTGTGGGCGGATGTGCCGAAAGTCGCGGCGGACTCGGGCGGGGGTGAGCCTGTCCGGTGAGGTTGGTCTCTCCCAGGGCCGACGTAGGTCGGCTGCCAGCGGGCGGGCGAGCCGCAGTTGGGTGTAGGCGGCGAGGATTAGCCAGGTCCACCGGTCGGCTGCCTCGGGGGTGCGGATCTCGGGGAGGTCCAGCCGAGGGTCTGTTTGAACAGGCGGAAGGTGTGCTCGATGTCGAAGCGTCGCAGGTATGCCTGCCAGAGACGGTCGGCGTCCGCCGGTGTGGCATCGGTGCCTGACCACCACAGCCAGACCGGCTTGGGTGTTGCTCCGCTGGGCAGGTGGGCGATGTCCAGGCGGATGACCGTCCCTTCGACGATCGGGAGGGTGCCGTCGGCGGCTGCCCAGGAGGAACGGTGGGTCAGTTTGGGGTGGAGCCGGTTCCATGAGCGGGCGGTGGCTTGGCCGTAGAGGCGTGTGTCGGTGACGGTTTCGGTGTCCGGGGTGTCCCAGGTGTCGGGCTGTCCGAAGACGAACTCGCCGCCGTGCCGGGGTGGCCGGCCCTGAGTGTGCGGCAGCCGGGGTGGGACAGCCCTGCGCAGGACGCGGTCGGAGCGCATCCGGGCCAGCACCTGCACGGGCAGGTCCCTCAGGAGGAAGCCTAGGCGGGGTGCGTCGTATCCGGCGTCCGCGACGATGAGGATGTCCGGGTCGCCCGTCTGCCACTGCCCCGCGGTGATCAGCCGCTGAAGCAGATCGCGCAGCTGCCGGGCGGTGACGGTGGCGGTGTCGTCCCCGGGCGTCAGACGCAGTGCGTCCAGCGGCGCGGTCCATGAGCTGCGGCCGGGCTCGAGCGCGCAGACGATCGAATAGGGCCAGCCGGGGACGGGGATGTGCTGGTCCTTGCCCCGGCCGTAGGTGTGGCACAGGATCCGCTGTGGTGAGGTGTGGGCGTCGGGCCGCAGCCAGCAGGTGACATCGACGGCCAGGACCAGCCGGCCGTCGGCAGCCCGTGGCAGTGGGACTTCGGCCAGTGCCCGCCGCAGCCGGCCGGCATCGATGCGTCCACGGGCCAGGGCGGCGTAGAGGCCGCCATGGCCTCGGCGGTGTTCACCCACCAGCGACAGCTCGGCCAGCGACCTCACCGGTCCGTCGCCACACAGAACGGCATCGGCCAGCTCGAACAACGCGTCCGAACGAGCGGTCAGACAGGAGTAGAACTCGCCCCGGAAGCATGACAGTTGCGCCAATGCCTCCGATCGGGAGTCGTGATGCAGCAGACTCATCCTCACGGCCTTCGTGCTGGACGTGTGTGTTCCTTGGTCGGAGCACATGTTCAGCTGAAGGCCGTTTCCGTGTACGCCGGTTACCGAACCGAGTGATCAAGTTCGACGCACCATTCGACGCCGGATGTTAAAGACCAAGCTAGTAGGGCTTGGTCAGGTTCGGAGTGGGGTGGGTATGTCGCGGTGGCAGGTGGGGCAGGCACCGGCCCAGAGAGCGAGGAGTGTCTGCAGGTCGCGGATGACCTGGTAGAGGCTCACTCCTCCGCCGCGTCTTTTGGGTCTTGCGCCAGTCGTTGCAGGGTGCAGAAGGCGTGGGCGGCGGAGACGAGGGTGACGTGGTGGTGCCAGCCGTTCCAGGTGCGGCCTTCGAAATGGGCCAGCCCGAGGGCCTGTTTCATCTCGCGGTAGTCGTGTTCGATGCGCCAGCGCAGTTTGGCCAGCCGCACCAGTGTGGCCAGCGGCATCCCGGAGGGCAGGTTCGACAGCCAGAACTGCACTGGTTCGGGTTCGGTAGCAGGCCACTCGGCCAGCAGCCAGCGTTCGGGCAGCTCCGGGCCGTCGGTGCTCTGACGGACCCCGCGTCCGGCGGGTCGCACGCGTAGGGCCACGAACCGCGAGTGCATGCGTTTGAAGCCGCTGACCGACTTGCCGGGCCGGGAGCCCTCCCGCCAGGAAACCGCCCTGGCAGCCGCCCGTCCCGCTGCGGTGACCAGGTCTTTCATGGTCTGTGCAGGCTCGGGATACTGCATTGCCGGTGGCCGTCCGCTGCCCGCATAGGCGGGCTGGACAGGCCGGGCGTCGGCCGGATGAGCGGTGTGGCGGGAGGAAATACCCACCGCATAGGGCAGCTTGCGTTCCTCCAGGCCGTGGCGGAAGGCGGTGGCATCGCCGTAGCCGGCGTCCGCGACGACCAGGGGAATGTCGATGCCCCACGACCGGGTCTCGTCGATCATGTCCAGGGCCAGCTGCCACTTCTCCACATGGCCCACCCGGTCGGGGACACCGCAGCGGGTGCGGCGGGCGACCTTGTCCGGGTCCGCCTCCGAAGACATCGGATCCCAGGACGCAGGCAGGAACAGGCGCCAGTTCACCGCGGCCGAGGCGTGATCCCGGGCCAGATGCAGCGACACCCCGACCTGGCATTTGGTGACCTTGCCCGCGGTGCCGGTGTACTGCCGGGACACACACGCCGAGGCGTCCCCGTCCTTCACAAAGCCGGTGTCATCGACGATCAACGCCTCCGCCCCGATCGCGTCCTGCATCCTCCAGGCCAGCCGGGCCCGCACATGCGCCGGATCCCACGGGCTGGAGGTGATGAAGTGCGCCAGCGCCTGACGATTGCCGTCCTCACCAAGGCGGGCCGCCATCGGCTCCACCGACTTGCGCCGCCCCTCCAGGAGAAGCCCCCGCACATACGCCTGCCCCCACCGCCGCTGATCCGCACGAAAGAACCCGTCGAACAACTCCGCCGCGAACGCCTCAAGATCCTCCCGGACCGAGGCCATCTCCTCAGGTGTCACACCACTCCAACGACGCTCACAGAGCAGTAGACACGCATGCGCAAGTGAAGATGACCAAGCCCTACTAGGGCTGGGAAGCCCGGCGTGGCAGGTCCCCATCGGGAAGGGACCTGTAGGTCACCGCGGAGGACGGCGGAAAGGGAGCACCCCACCCGGGCGCAACTGCACGATGTGGAACACGGAAACCCCGTACGGGTCCGGCCTCGTCAGCCGGTAAGCCGAAGGTAACGGAGGTCGAACCCCCGTGCGGGAACAGGATGGTCCAAGAAGCGAACGCCACCAGGGCGAAAGCCCAGGGGAAACGGCCGCCGACCAGGAGTCCCCACCTGGCGGCTCATAACCCGGTGGACACCAGCCTGTGGCTGGAGCCGAAAGGCGGCTGACGTGGACCAGGTAGGCCATGAAGAGACGATGGGCAAGCACTTGTACCGAGGCGCAAGTTGGACTGAAGGGAGGCTGCGGTGACCGAACTGGCCATCGCCGAACCCCGGATGAACGGACCCGAGGGCGACACCGAGTTCTGGCACAGCATTGACTGGAGTCGAGAAGAGACGTCTGTAAAGCGGCTGCGTCAGAGGATTTTCAGGGCTGCCCGCGAGGGTGACATGAAGCAGGTGCGCAACCTGCAAAAGCTGATGCGGCGGTCCAGGGCCAACACGTTGACGAGTGTCAGGCGGGTCTGCCAGGTCAGCACCGGCAAGAAGACGGCGGGAATCGATGGGCAGAAGGCTTTGTCTCCGGAGAAGCGGGGGAAGACGGCGCGGCAGATACTTGCTGACCCCATGTCCCACCCCCAGCCTGTGCGTCGTGTGTACATCCCGAAGGCGAACGGCAAGAGGCGCCCTCTGGGTATCCCGGTGATCCGGGACCGGGTCGACCAGGCCAGGTTCAAGAACGCTCTTGAACCGGAGTGGGAGGCCAGGTTCGAGGCCAGGAGCTACGGCTTCAGACCAGGCCGGGGAGCTTGGGACGCCATAGAGATGATCTTCAATGTCGCTGGGCGGAGGACCGCCAAGCGACTATGGGTCCTCGACGCCGACCTGTCAGCCGCCTTCGACCACATCAGTCATCAGCACCTCATGGACTCCGTCGGCCTGTTTCCGGGACGACGGCAGATCCAGCAATGGCTGAGGGCTGGGGTCATGGAGGACGGGCGGTTCGTCTCAACGCCTGAAGGCACCCCGCAAGGCGGCGTCATCAGCCCGCTGCTGATGAACATCGCACTCCATGGGATGGGAGAGGTCATCGGGGCGAACCGCCCTTGGAACGCCAAGACGACCTCGCCGACTCTGGTTCGATACGCCGACGACTTCGTGGTGTTCTGCACCACGGAGAACGAGGCGATCAAGGCCAAGCAGGACCTTGCCGCATGGCTCGAACCCCGTGGTCTCTCCTTCAACGAGGAGAAGACCAGGGTGGTTCACCTCTCCAGCGGGGTGGACTTCCTCGGGTTCAACGTCGGCAGGTTCCGCCAGAAACTGATCATCAAGCCGAGCCGGGATGCCCTGCAGAGAGCCCGGAAGAGGATCAGTACCACGGCCAGGGAGAACAGCGGCTCGCCCACTGAAAGCCTGGTCAGGGCGCTGTCACCGTTCGTACGTGGCTGGTCCACGTACTACCGGACTGTCTGTTCGAAGGAGACCTTCAACCTACTGGACGCCCACACCTTCGAGGTCCTGAAACGCTGGGCCATGCGACGGCATCGCCGCAAACCCTGGGGATGGATCAAACGGAGGTACTGGGGCACGTTCCAGCCAGGCAGGTCCAGCAAGTGGGTGTTCGGCACCCCCGAGCACTACTTGCCGCAAGCCTCCTGGATGCCGATCCAGCGACACACCTTGGTCAAGGACGACGCGTCGCCCGATGATCAGGAGCTGGAAGAGTACTGGGGGAACCGTCGACGCAAGCGGATACAGGCCGTGGGAGAGCCCAAGAAGATCCTCTCCCTCGCCTACCGTCAGCGGGGGCTCTGCCCCAGGTGCGGACTGGATCTGATCGACGGAGTCGGGTTCGACCCGGACGACGTTCAGGACTGGGCCAATTGGTTCACGGGGAGCCTCCGGGCGATTCACGTGCATCATCTGACCTACCGCAGCAAGGGCGGCAGCGACCACCCGAGCAACCTGGAGCTGATCCACACGACCTGTCATCGCCAGGCACACGCTGGCGACCGGAAGTATGACGCCCACCGGCGGCCACAGGCCAGCTTGAGCCGGATGCGGGGATGACTCGCACGTCCGGTTCTGAGGGGGCTCCGGTGCAGCAATGCCCCGGAGCTACCCGACTGCTCACGGTAGTCAACGAAGAGGGAACGACGTCACACGGTTCCCTGATCGACGACATCGTCAGGGAGGGCGCGAGGCGGATGCTGGCCGCCGCACTGGAAGCTGAAGTCAACGCCTATATATCCGAGTTGGCCGATCAGCGGGATGAGCGCGAGCACCGTCTGGTTGTCCGCAACGGCTATCACCAGGCGAGGAAGGTCACGACCGTGGCCGGGGCCGTCGAGGTGAAGGCCCCGCGGGTGAACGACAAGCGCGTCGATGAGTCCACCGGCGAGCGCAAGCGGTTCTCCTCGGCGATCCTGTCGCCGTGGTGCCGCAAGTCCCCGAAGGTCAGCGAGGTGCTTCCCCTGCTCTATCTGCACGGCCTGTCCTCTGGCGACTTTGTGCCCGCCCTTGAGCAGTTCCTCGGTTCGACGGCCGGCCTCTCACCGGCGACGGTCACCCGGCTCACCCAGCAATGGCAGGCCGATCACGCGGCGTTCGGCGAGCGTGATCTGTCCGCCAGCGACTATGTCTACGTATGGGCCGACGGCATTCACCTGCGCATACGCCTGCGGGAGGCGAAGTCGTGCGCGTTCGTGCTGGTGGGCGTGCGCGGGGACGGCACCAAAGAGCTGATCGCCGTGAAGGACGGTTACCGCGAATCCGCCGACTCGTGGGCCGACCTGCTGCGGGACTGTGCACGCCGGGGCATGCGCGCTCCCGCCCTCGCCATCGGGGACGGCGCGCTCGGGTTCTGGAAAGCCCTGGCCGAGGTGTTCCCCGAGGCCCGGCTCCAGAGGTGCTGGGTTCACAAGATCGCCAACGTCGCGAACGCCCTGCCGAAGTCCGCCCAGCCCGGCGCGAAGAAGGCCCTGCAGGAGATCTACAACGCTGAGGACCGCGACCACGCGCTCAAGGCCGTCGCCGAGTTCGCCAAGACTTACGGCGCGAAGTTCCCCAAGGCGGTCAAGAAGATCACCGACGACGTCGACGAGCTGCTGGCGTTCTACGACTTTCCCGCCGAGCACTGGGTCCACCTGCGGACAACCAACCCGATCGAGTCGACTTTCGCCACTGTCCGTCTGCGGACCAAGGTCGCCCGGGGCGCCGGCAGTCCGGCCGCCGCCCTGGCCATGGTCTTCAAGCTCGTCGAGTCCGCACAGCAGCGGTGGCGAGCCGTGAACGCTCCCCACCTCGTCGCCCTCGTCCGCGCCGGAGCCCACTTCGAACGCGGCCTCCTGGTCGAGCGACCGACGGCCGCAGCGTGATGCATGAACGACGTCGGGAGGGGCGGTCTTGGTCGCGAAACAACCGCGGCTACGTTCTGCTCAAGGTGGACACCGTCGAGGACGACGCCTGGATGTCCCAGCCAGAAGCCGCCCGCCGCCTGGGCGTCACACTCATCCGGGTTGGGATGCTCATTGCCAACCGCCGTCTGATACCGGCGGAGAACCGGGCTGGCCAGGCTGGAGTCATAGCCGCCAGCGTTCAGGCCGAGGAAACCTGGCGAGCGAACGCGAGTAGGAGGGCGAAGTTCGCCCGCCTCCTGAAGGACACGATCAACTGGTTCTGATCACTGATCCACAAGTCTTGACAATAGCTCCCCGGATGGTTTTCACGAAGGACGGACTGGAGATGCGGGAGCCGTCGTATTCGCCGAATCCCGCGTGCAGGACAAGCCGCAACTGCGGCAGGAGATAGCCGGTGCTGCATGTGACGTTGGGCCAGTCCTCAGCCATCATGCGATCCAGCTCGGACAGCAGGAAGGCTCCCACCGTGCGCATGTCCGCTGCCCCGGTGAACAGAAGCAGGCTCTCGTCGTTGTCCTGCTCTTCTCCGTAGGCCACCAGTCCCTGACTGCCAACCTGGCGCAAAGCCTGTTCCACATAGGACTGCACCAGACGCCGACCGGGATGCACCGAGGCAGCCTGGCCAACCCAGTTGAGCAGGCCGATCAGCACAGGGACGACGACCCTGACCTTGGCGGCGGGAAAGCCCGGGGCCTCCTCGTCCGTACGCGTCGGGCCCGCCGGACCGCCTACACCACCGAAGATCAGATAGTGGTGGATGATGTTGTTGTCACCAGTCACGGCGATTTCAACGTCGCCGCCGACTGCGATAGCGCGCTCGCCCGAGGCCTCAACCGAAGGTGGCGCCGACGGCGCAGGGTTAGACTCCACACGACTCTCTCTTTCGGCCATGTACACGCCCCCGGGCGCCGACAGCGAAAAGGCGTGACCCGGCGAAGACTTGGCCAGCCTAGGGTGTGCGCCGCGCCGTAGACGGCGGCCAGTTGCACGCCGCCGGTGGGCGATCGGTGTCAGGCGTTGACTGGTATCCAGGACAGATGGCAGCTGCGCAGACTCTCGCCCATCAGGGGCTCGATGTCGGTGAGGGCCGCGCCCAGGCACTCCAGCGCGTCGGCGCTGATGCGATGGACGGTCTCCTCATCCCGCTCGGCGTCCGCCGAGGCGCCAGGCATGCGCATCGTGGACACCTTGTGAACGGGATCGTATGACCACAGGCCGGCGCGCGGTGAGGTGTGGTCCAAAGACTGCGGGCGGTGACGGTGGTAGTCCATGCCGCGCCGTTGTTCCAACGCGGAAAACCTCGGGTCGACTTGCAGCAGGCAGAGCCGCGCCACAAGGTCCTGCAGCGAGGTGAGGCCGCTTGCCTCGGCTGCTGCTGGCAGCAACGTGGACCAGACGTCGCCTGTGGGGGAGAACGTCAGCCAGGCCTCCTTGAGATCGGTGCCCGGAGGGAAGCCCTGCGCCTTCTTCAGCCGTTTCGCCTGGTTTACCTCGTAAGCGGCAGCGGGGTGGCACAAAACGGTCCGCAGCACGAGGTTGGCCAGCCCGTGCGCAGCACCGAGAACGAAATGAGTACTCATCTCGCACAGGGCGCGCACCGCCATCCGCCGGCTGTGCTCCAGGACGGCCGCTTGCCGTGGATCATGGATGGCGGCGGTCCGTTGGTGACGCTGTGCGTCCTGTTCCGCGGCCCGGGCCAGGGCGAGTTGTTCTCCGATGCTGCCCATCAGCCCGTGGATTTCCACCACCCGGTTGATCAGCGGCCCGTAGCCCGTAACGCCGGCCTGCCTCAGACTCTCCTGCGAAGCCCAGCCCACTTGGGCTCCGCGACTGCTGAAGGCCTGCCAGCGCATTGCTACCGCCTCCACGGCCTCGCGCGGGTCGACGGGTGCCGCCTCGTCCTGCCCACCTGAAGGAGGAGCGAACGAGGAGAAACTCATGGCTGAGGTCCACTCTTGCGTCATCCGTGCAGCGTACGCAGCGGCTAGGACGACCGGCTCAGGAACGGCGGCGGGCCGGACGAACTGGCGCCACGCCAGGTCCTGCGGTCGCCCGCGAGGCACTTCTGCGGAGGATGCCTGGAGGGAAGGGCCATCGCGGGGAGAGACCAGGTGGGCCTCGATCAGCTGGACAGCGGCGATGAGTCCGGTCGGTCGCTCCTGGGAGAGCCACCCGTCGACTGATCGGTTGCCAGGCGGCCCACCAACGCCTTCTGCTCGTTGTGCAGATGCTGCCAGGACGCCTGCTGCTCGTGCAGCCACTGCTGGGTCTGTGCCTCTTCCGGTGCGCCGGGCCACCACACCACGCCTTCGGGCAGGCCGTGGAGATGATGGCGCGTGGCCCAGTAGTACCGCTGCCAGTCCAGGGGCCAGGGCGGGTTCCACCAGGTGTCCAGGGCAGTGAGCTGCCGGCCGAGACGCGTGGGCTGGGTGGCGGTGCGCTGGCGGTGGCGCACTTGGTTGAGCCACTTGCCCAGGGCGAACCCGTCGTGCGAGGTGAGCTGGGAGACGGCCAGGTGGCCATGGCTGGCGGCATAGTCGTGAGTAGCCTCCAGGCCATGCATCACGCTGCGGCGTCGCGCGGGCCAGGCGTGGAAGCGGTCGATCTCGGCGGGTGTGAGGCCGAGCTGGGCAAGCAACTGCTGTTGTTCCGCGGCCAGCTGGGAGTACTCGGCGATCTGGCGGCGCAGCCACCGCTCAAGCCAGCGCGGCAACCCCGCCAGATTGTCACCACCGCTGACGGGGCCGTGGGCGAGAGCGTGAGCACGGGCCCGGTGCCAGGCCCGCTGCCAGCTGATCGGCCAGGGCGGATTCCACCACACGTCCAGTTCCGCCAGCACCCGCACGTACTCAGGCGGCAAGCCGGCAGAAGCGGCGCGCAGATTCGCCAGCCATCGGCCCAGGTCGAACCCATCCTGCGGGGCGTCGGCGTGCGGGACGGCCAGATGCCCATGCCGGGCCACATACCTGCGCGCGTGACCAAGACCATCCTGGAACCGTTCCTCGGATACGGCCTTCAACCCGGCGCCCTGCCCCACGCGCCGAGGCAGCCACAGCTCGGCCCGCCACCCCGTCGACCCGGCGTGCAGTCGGAAGGCGAGTGGGGGAGGTAGCCAAGAGACGCAGCCCCGCCCCCACTTCCGCAGGCTGATGGGCCGCCTGCACCCGCCACATCTCACGGCGTGCCGAACCAGACAGCGACGGCGAGCGGACCTCGCGGGCCAGACCCCTCATCCATGCCTGCAGGGCGCTAGGCTTCTCTGTCAACTCCGCCTCTCCCAGCCAGCCGCGCTCCAGCCGCTCTCCGAGCGCGGTCACGAAACGGCCATTGTGCCGGGACCGGCGGACAAGCGGCCGTTCATCCGTCACCAGCAGTCGCAGGGCCGGATCCACCAATGCCGCCGCCACCGCGACCACCTCGGGGAAGACAACCGCGTCGCGCGCGACCAGCTGCCACCACGCTGCCGGCCACTCCGATGCCACCTCGCTTCTGCGGCTGGTGTCGAGAGTGATCCGCTCAAGGCGCTGACTCCACACCTGCTCCCGCTCCCAGAACGCCTCCTGCTGCCACCACCCGCACACCACCGCCCGCGCCACTGCGAACACAGCCCCCGGCTCCGCACCCGTGCTCGCCGCCCGCCGGGCCGTCCGCGGCCACCGGGCCTGGGCGGCAGCCAGCTCCTGGCACCCGCCCACGTCCAGATACTCCAGGTCGTGGCCATCGCCGACATCCAGTAGCCACCGCCCGTGCCGGGAACACACCCGATTCCACCGTTGCCCGTACCTCCAGACCCGCTGCATCCGGCCGCTGCGCCGGGCGGCACACGGACGGCAGCCGAAAGACACCGGCCCCCATGCCTGAGCTCCCACCCGCCACCGTGCCCATCCTCCTCCGCACGGGCCCGCTCACCGAAGGACGCTGGGCCGGCCGTCCACGACGGCAATGCCCGCGCCAGATGCGCAACTGGGGCCCCGGCCCACGCCGCGACCTGTGCCTGGGCTGTGACGTTCAGGAGCACATCGCCGTCCGGACGGCGGCCGCGCCTCTGGGTGACCGGATTCACCCACTGCCACCACCCCCACGCCAGCAGCTCGCCCACCTCAAGGCCGTAGCAGACGGCGACACGATGCAGGAACGACCATGTCGTCTCGCCCTGTACAGGCACCGCGCCGCCCGGAGCGCACCAGGCGCCGAGCTCGTCATCCTGGAGACCCATTTAGCTCCATCCTCGGCGACGGTGGTCAGGGCATTTGAGTGATCGGCCCAGGTCTGCGGGATATCTGATCGGCCGCCCATCGAGAAACGGCGCACGCAGCCGTGACCTTATGGCGTTTGATGGCGTTGACCGGGCCACCGGAGGCACTCGGGTGAGAAACCGGGACTGACTCGGCGTCACCTCCTGCCGCGAGTGCGTCCGGGAGAGCGTACGGACGGCAAGTCGGCGCGCGTGTTGTCCGCTTCGAGGGCGTCGGCTTGCATCTGGCGGTAGGAGTGGAGGAGTTCGGAGATGACGGCGGGACGGACCTCGGCCGCCGTCACGAGTGCGGCCAGCACCTGCGAACGCGACGTCTGCTCCCCGGCCGCTGCCGCGGCCCGGACCAGGACGTCCAGCCTCGTGTCCACGTCCTCCGGCCAGTCGACCAGCGTCTTGCGTCGTGGACACTGCCACAGCAATTCCACACGTCCCCCTCGCTGACACCAATCTATATTGAATATATATTGACCCCATGGTGACGGTGCTGCAAGAGCGTGCAGAGCAGAGGGTCTTAGACTGCGGCCCGGCGAGGAAGATCCGTGTGGCAGGCCGCACGCTGACGGTGACGCCGGTGTTCGACACCTACTGGCGTTTCGCGGCGGCGCGTCAGAAGGTCTACGAGGCGCGACTGGCCGGGGGAGCGGGGCCGTTCACAGACGATCCGATTCTGCAGCGACACCGCTTCACCAACTGCTTCAGGGCCGCCGACCGGGTCAGCCAGGACCTGATCGGCGGCGTGATCTACCGGGGCGAGCAGGCGTGGGAGGAAGTCTTCTTCCGGACCCTGCTGTTCAAGATCTTCAACAAGACCTCGACATGGCGGCTGCTGAACGGCGCGCTGGGAGAGGTGCGGTGGAACGCCTACGACTACCGGACCTATGACCGGGTGCTCTCCCAAGCGTTCTCTGCCGGGCAGCGGTTGTACTCGGCCGCCTACATCGTGCCCCCGCCGCAGCTCGGCGAGGAGCGCAAGCACCAGAACCACCTGCGGCTGCTGGAGATGATGATGACCGCGGACGCGCCGCAGCGGGTGCTGTCCGCGCCGACGCTGGAGGGCGCCTACCGGGTTCTGCTGGGCTTCCCGGCGATCGGGCCGTTCCTGGCCTACCAGTTCGTGATCGACCTCAACTACGCGGCCGAGATGCCGTTTTCGGAGATGGACTTCGTCGTCCCCGGGCCCGGGGCGCGCGACGGCATCCGCAAGTGCTTCGGGTCGGCGGCTGACGGCATCGAGGCGGAGGTCATCCGCTACATGGCCGACACCCAGGACGAGCACTTCGCCCGCCTGGGCCTCTCTTTTGCGGGACTGCGCGGGCGTCCGCTGCAGCTGATCGACTGCCAGAACCTGTTCTGCGAGGTCGACAAGTACGCCCGGGTCGCCCACCCGGACATCGCCGGGATCAGCGGCCGCAGCCGCATCAAGCAGACCTACCGGCAGCAGGCAGACGCGATGCCGGCCTGGTTCCCGCCCAAGTGGCAGCTCAACGGCCCGCCCGGACACTGAGCGTGCCGCATGCGACGGCGGTGGCCTTGCGCCGGCTGCCGTTATGCCGCGAGGCGGCTGGTGCCGGTCAGCAGCGGGCGCAGCTGTGTGACGGGGCCGTCCAGCCGGGCGTGGCCGGCCATTACGGTCAGGGTTCCGCAGGCCAGTTCGGCCTGCTGGGCGATGTAGGCCAGCAGGCGGCCCAGGCCGAGGTAGTTACCGTAGGCGCGCTCGAACATGAAGTGGCTGCGGTACAGGGCCGCGGCGTGCACCCGCCGGTCGCGGTCCAGCTGGAGGGAGATGTGGCTCAGGCAGGGGAAGCCGATGTAGCTGTTGTCCTTCCCGGCAGTGTGGACCAGCAGATCCGCGCCAGCCTCCTCCTGGTCCGTGGCTGCGGCTATGTCGATCTCGTACGCGGCGGCTATCTTGGTGCCCGCGGCCTGTGTCCGCAGTCGGCTGATGACGGTGCTGAGCTGGTCGATGCCGGTCTTCGACGCCGCAGGGTAGAACACCAGGCGGCCGAAGTACGTGCCGCGGTGGTTGCCCGGGTACCGCTTGATGACTGGATACATCCGTCGGTAGCGCTCGGCGAGGTCATCCGGGTCGGCGCTCCGTGCCGCCAGGGCCGCGGGAAACAGGGTGCTGGCCACGGTCTCCAACGGCCAGAGCCCGCGAGCGGTGCGCAGCCGGTCGAGTTCGGCGCGGAACACCGGGTCGTCGCTCGTCGGGTCGGCGATGCGCACCACCGTGTGCAGGCCGGTCCGGTCCGGGTTGTCCTTGCGGTCCAGCTTGTTGCAGGCGGCGACCCAGGCCTGGGTGACGTCGCGTTCGGTCACGGTGAAGGTGTGCATCAGTCCTCCTGACACATACGGGTGTGGTCCGGGGAGTCGGGCTCAGGCGGGCCAGGTCTCGTCGACCCCGGCACGCGGGGCTTCGCGCACCACAGTCAGCCGCAGCGCGGCGCCGTGCGTCGGCACCGCGACCTCGATCAAGCCCTGTTCGCCCGGCGGAAGTTCGTCGGTCACCACGGCGCTCGCCAACGGCGTCGTACCGTCACTGGTCCACGGCTCCACTCCCTTGGGCAGGACGTCGAAGAGCGCGTTGTCCAGGTGCAGCACCAGCACATCGCCCGCGTCGGCGTGCACCGTCTGCCCCGCGGAGGCTGCTGTGATCACGTGCACCTGGGCCTGCCCGGGTAGCGAGGCCCCGGCCGCCAGTGAGCTGCGCAGGTCGGCAGGAGCGATCTTGGACCACTGGCCAGCCCGGCCGGCATCGAGGAGCCGGAGGTTGACCAGATGGCGTACGGTTCCGGCGTACGACGTACCCAGTTCGCGCGCCACCCGGTAGACGTGCTCGGGATGCGACGGCCGGCTGCCGCAGATCCGCTCCAGGGCTGCCCGCACCGCCGGCAGGGGCATCAGGAACCATGCTGCGAACGCTTCCGCCGTCTTCTCCTCCTCGGGCCAGCTGCCGTTGCCCCAGCGCAGCGCGGGATCGAGCTCCTCATCGGCCGCGGTGCGATGGCCCAGCCGGTGATGCCCCAGCTCATGCGCGGCCGTGTGCCGCTGGGTGATCGCGTTCAGCGAAGCGTTCAGCATCACGGCTGGTCCCTTGTCGGCGGGGGAGAAGTACACGCCGAACAGCCGGGGCATCGGCTGCGCCATCCCGATCACGTCCGCTGCCCCGAGCGCCCGGTGCACGTGGACGTACTGCGTGCGGTCGATGCCGAGGTCGCGGTGCGTCTGGACGGCGGCGATCGAAGCGATCCGGTGTGCCAGGGCCCAGTTCACGCCGTCGGACTCCCGCCCTCGGCGTTCTGATCCTCGCGTTCTGCCGCGCGCCGGAGCGTGAGGTACTCGGCGAACTCCAGCACGGTCCTGGCATCCCCGTCGGTGAGCTGGGCCAGCGCTCGCGGCAGACCGGCCAGCGAGTACTCGCTGGCGTCCGCGTCCTTCTCCTCGGCCAGGAAATAGGCGACCGGCTGCCGGTACAGGCGCGCCAGCTTCTTCAGCTCCAGACTGTCCACACGCCGCTCGCCGCGCTCGATGTCGCTGATGGCCGAGCGGGGGATGCCGGTGGAGTCCGAGACGAACTGCTGAGACATGTTCAAGTAGTCGCGGGTCTTCTTCAGCCGTTCACCGAGCCGCACCAGCTCGGGATCGCGGTCACGGTTGTCGGAGAGGGGAGGGGTCATGACTGCTGCCTTTCTTCGATCGCGTCCAGGACCGCCGCGGCGAATGCCCGCACCGACCCGGTCGCCTGGGCCGCTTCCCGGTCTGCGGGAATGGCGACGTGGTAACGCTCCTCGATGCGCGTGAGGATCTCGACCACCAAGAGGGAGTCCACGGGCAACTCCCGCCCGTCCTGCTCCAGTTCGGAGCGAAGCTCGCCGGGGGAGACGCCCTCGTACTCGGCGAGGAAGTCGATGACGACCGAGGTGATGTCGTCCATGCTCGGTGTGCCTGTGTTCGACAACTCTCCCCAATCGTCTGCATATCCAACGGCGCTGTCGTAGCATACGACACACTGTCGGGAAAGCCAACGGGGCTGTCCCAAGATCAGACAGGCGTGCGTGTGGACTTCAAGCGCTACCAGCAAGCGGCCATCAAAACCCTCCAACCCCCCGCAGAGGGCACCGACCCCGTCCTCGTCCCTCTCCTCGGTCTCGCCGGCGAAGTCGGATCCCTGACCACCGCGTACAAGAAATTCCTGCGCGACGGACCCGCCTTCGAACAGGGAAAACACCAGTTACGCGAAGAACTCGGCGACGTCCTGTGGTACATCGCCGCTCTCACCCACCGCTTCGGACTCGACCTCGACGACGTAGCCGCCGCCAACCTGGAGAAGGTCAAAGACCGCTGGCGCACCACCCCCCAAGAGGAGCACGCCCCCTTCGACGCCGGCTTCCCCGCCCACGAACAGTTGCCCCGGCAGACCTCACTCACCTTCACGCCCACCAAGACCGACGACGGCCGCACCGTCATCGTCCTCACGCGGGAAGACGGGACCCCCGCCGGTGACCCTCTCACCAGCGCCTCCCACGTCGAAGACGGCTACCGCTTCCACGACATCTTTCACCTCGCCCACGCCACGGTGCTGGGCTGGTCCCCGGTCACCCGCTTCCTGCTGGGCCGCAAACGCAAAAGTGACCCCCGCGCCGACGAAGCCGAAGACGGCGGCCGCGCCATCGCCATCGAGGAAGGCATCTCAGCCCTCGTCTTCTCGTACGCCGCCCGCCATCGCTACCTCGCCGACATCAAGCACATCGACCAGGAACTCCTCGCCACCATCGGTCACATGACCGCCCACCTCGAGGTCAGCATCTGCCGTGCCGCGGACTGGGAACACGCCATCCTCACCGGCTATGCCGCCTGGCGCCAGCTCCGCGATCACAACGGTGGCATCGTCCAGCTCGACCTCGACCAGCGCACCCTCACCGTCACCCAGGACTGACACCCCGGCGGTTCGGAACGCCCCGGCCGACGCGTTCCGAACCGCTTCGAACGTGAGCGCGCCGGCCGGTGACAGCAAGGCCGAGGAGACACATCCCACCGGCACGCCGAGCGCGGACGATGCGGGCTGGCTCCATGCAGCGGGCTCACGATGCCGCGTCCTGCGCGTCGTTGTCCGAGTGGTGTGGCTGGACCTGCGTCTGCCGGTGAGTGGCCGTGGCAGGACCGGCAGAAGGCGGGGACGGCGGCATGGAAAGCCGTGTGCCGCCGACATCGCGTCCGGCTCGGAGGAGCTGCGCAAGAACGGCGGCGGCTGCCTTCCGGCGTGCGGGCTGTGTGGACCACACCGCGGGCAGCACGACGCCTGCAAACACAAAGAACACGAGGGCCAGCACGAGAGCCGGGACGGGGGCGGTGAGCCAGGACATGCGCACTCCTCGAAGAAGGCTGGGGTTGTGTCGCATCGACCGTGACGGACGGCAGGCCCGGGCCGGGGTTTCGCTGAAAAGTCCCAAAGCGGACGGTGGTTGGCGCAGGTCACTGCCTACGCTGCCAGAGATCACACTGAATCAGCGTGAATGGCGGGGGTGGGTGCGTGGAGGAGACTTCGGGACCGGTAGCGGTCTTCTGCAAGCTGCTGGGGCGCCTGGTGCGTGAGTGCGGCATCCAGCAAAGCGACCTAGCACGCGCCGTGAACCGCAGCACCGCCGCCATCTCCATGCTGCTCAACGGGCATCGCTCCACCCTGCCTCCCTGGGACGATGTTGCCCGCATCGTGGAGTACTGCCACCAACGGGCAACTACCACCCCGTCGGCCGGACTCGCCTCCGACCTGGCCTACTGGCGCCACCGCCACCGCGAGGCGGAAACCGATGCCGACCACGCGCCACCGCGGCCACGCGCCGCTAAACCGCCCGCTCTGCCACCCGCCCAGACCATCCCCGACGTCCCCGACGACTTCGTCAGCGCCGTGGGCGTCCTCATCGGAGAAAGGACGGGCTTCGACCGGCTGGCCGCAGAACTACTGGAGCCACTGAAGCTGCACGGTGCCGTCGTCACCGACCTGAACGCCGTGCTGGAAGGATTCGCCGACCGGGTAGGGGCCAGCTGCGGCACCACCCGAACCGCCCTGCTGCGCGCAGCCGATCTGGTCACCCTGGTAACGGCGTTCTGCGAGACCGTGGCCGCCTCCGGCATCCGCTACACGACAGAACTCGGGCACGAGCAGGCCGATCTCACCAGCGACGTGGTGGCCGAACTGGAGCGTGTCACCCTGGGATCGCAGCGGGTGAGGCATCCCGCCGACCTGCGTGCGGAAATCGCCGCCGCCTACGCCTACGCGGCCGACACCGTATGCGACGAAAGCGGCGTAGGCGGCCAGCAGCCGGACAAGCTCGCGCACCGCGCCTGGCGCCGCTACGAAGCCCTGCTGGCCCAGGTGACGTGGGAATGCCCCGAACTGCGCCTGACCTCCGAGACGCAAGACCCGCCCGAAGCCCTGGACCCGTCCGAGCCTGTGACACCGGACGTTTCATCTAGCCGGGGCCTCGCCGGGTTGTCCCGGCTGTTGGAGACCTTCGCCCAGGACAACGGCGCCCCTACCCCGGCGCACCAGCAGCAACTCCGTGCCCCTCTGGCCCAGGTCGAGGAGTCGGGCCCGCGCATCCCCGACTTGGAGGCCGGCTACATCAACCCCGCCTTTCGCGTGGCCGGCCGCTCAGGTGACCGTGCCCTGGCCCGTGACGACTGGTGGGAAGTCCAGCCGCTGTGGGACGACCTGGAGGACTTCCTCGCAGCCCATCTGCTCACCGAGGACGCCACCCGTGCGCCGCTGCTGATCCTGGGCCATCCGGGATCTGGCAAGTCGCTGCTGACCAAGCTGATCGCCGCCCGGCTGCCCGCGGCGGAGTTCTTCTGCCAGCGCGTCGAACTGCGTCACCTGCCCGCAGACCTGGGCGTCCAGGAACAGCTTGAGGAGGCCGTGCTGCGCTCCACCGGCCGCCGCACACCCTGGCCCGACGTCACCGACCCGGACACAGGCGTCGTCAGAGTCGTCCTCCTGGACGGCTTCGACGAACTGCTCCAGGCTGCGGCCGATCACATGGATCCCGCACGCCACTTCGCCTACCTGCAAAGCGTGCAGCAGTTCCAGCAGCGCGAGGCCGACCAGGCACGCCCCACGATCGTGATCGTCACCAGCCGCACCGTGGTCGCCGACCAGGCCCTGACCCCGCATCCCAGCACCGTCATCCGCCTGGAACCCTTCGACGCTGACCGCATCCGCGGCTGGCTCCACGTCTGGAACACCACCAACCGCCGCTACTTCTCCACCCACGCCCTGCAGCCCCTCACATGGGATGTGGTGGGCCGTCACGAAGAACTCGCCGGCCAGCCGCTGCTGCTGCTCATGCTCGCTCTCTACGACGCCTCCGGCAACGCTCTGCATTTGCTGCACGGTGAGGACATCCAACGCCTGGGCCTGTACGAGCGGCTCCTGACCGAGTTCGTGCGCCGCCAGGTGACCAAACACAACGCCCTGCCGGCCGACACCGAAGCCGCCCGCGTCGCCCACGAACTGCAGCGCCTGTCCGTCATCGCGATCGGCATGTTCAACCGCCACCGGCAAGGCATCACCGCCACCGACGCCGAAAACGACCTGGCTGCCCTGCTCGACCCCGCTCCTGCCGACGCCACGCCACTGCTGTTCGGCCGCTTCTTCTTCATCCACGAAGCTCAGGCCATCGTCACCGGCCACGAACGTAGAGCCTACGAATTCCTGCACGCCACCTTCGGCGAATACCTGCTGACCCGCCTTGTCACCGGCGAACTGCGCCATCTCCTGCCCACCACCAGCCCGGACAGCGACCACCCCGTCGACGACGGCCGGCTGTACGCGCTGCTCTCCCACGTCCCGCTCACCGACCGGGCCGAAGTCGTACGCAACACCAGCGAACAACTCACCCGCCTCACCCAGGCACAGCGCGAGCATCTGACCTCGCTGCTGACCAGTCTCTTCAACCAGACGCCCGGCGACACCCACCACCGCACCCACGTGCCGTACCGCCCTGCCCTCACGCACCGCACCCAGCAAGACGCCGTCTACAGCGCCAACCTGCTCCTGCTGGCCGTCTTGGCCCACCCCACTCTCCGTGCCTCCGCCCTTGTGGGCAGCCGCAACACGGTCGACTGTTGGCGCCGCCACACCCTGCTGTGGCGCTCGCAGTTCAGCGACGGATCCTGGGACGCCTTCACCCGCGCCCTGGCCGCCGAGCCCTTCACCGATCCCGCCACCGGCCGCAGAGACCTACTGGTGGGGCTGTCCACGCACCAGCCCGAACAAGAACTCGCCTGGACCGTGAACCTCGCCACCCGAGACGACACCACGGCACAGACCTTCCAGCATCTCGATGGCACCGCTCCAGCCGGCCTGTACCGGCCGGCGGCCTTCACCTACGACCTCGGCGCACAGCACGTGCTGCATGCTGTGGCACCGGTCCTGCACCAGATGCCCGCAGCCCTGGAGACCTACCACGGGGTCGACCGCACCCGCAGCCTGTCCCTCGCACATGCGCTGATCTCCCTGCTGTACCGGCCCGCCAACGATCCCGGGCCGCCCGGCACCCCCTACGCCGAACTCCTTCTGATGCTGCGGAGCCTGTCCGGCGACGGGCGCCTGCTGGCCGCGGACATCCTGGGACGCCATCTTCTCCACGCCGCCGCCGACCTGCCCGCGGCCACCGTCATCGACATCCTCGACCAGCTGACCACCATCCAGTTCACCAGCGCCGGCGGTCTGTCCGCCCGGACCTGGTTGGTCCTCGCCCAGTGCGTCAGCGACCTCGCCGGACGCCCGGACATCCCGCACGTTCAACTGGGCCGGATCACACGCCGCTTCGGCGCCGATGCACCCGCCCTCGATGCCAGCGGCGACCCATTGACCCGACTGCTCTGCCTGTTCACTGAGGCCCAGACCAGCACCATGTGGCACGCTGCAGACCACCCACCGGGCCAGGCCGTGCTTACCGAAGGCATCACTCTGCTGGAGCGCATCCCCCACCCCAGACCGCCCCAAGCCGTGGTCGGCCTGCTCCGCTTGGCTCGCGATCTCGGCGCCGACGACTGGCTCGCCCAACACGCCGAGCCGTTGCTGAAGACACTCACCCATGACGGACTGCACCGCCTGCGCCCCACCGACGTCGACTGGCTGCAGCCCCTCGTACACGACGCGAGCCTCCTGGACGAGCTGAACCTCGTCACCCGCCGCTGGCGCCAGCAGTGACAGGTCGGCACAGGTGCACGTGTCCGTTGCTCAGGTTCACCAGACGACTCCCGGCGCAGGACCGCAGGACCGTGCGCGGGCGCTGTCGTTGGCCCGACCGGCGGCGCCACGGCCTCCACTCACCCGGCGGGGCCCCTCAGCCTAGTCAGCCGCGGTCCGGTGGGGTGGAACGGCCGAACAGGTCGTCGAAGAAGATGGTGCCAGCGGCATTACCGGAAGGCCCGGCCGGCGGCCGGGTTGTCGGAGAAGGCGGTGTTCACCGCCTCACAGACCGTGTCTTCGTCGTTGGCGAGCAGGGCCTGCCACCACTGTTCGGCCTCGGAGGCCATCCGTTCACGGACCGCATGCAGACGTGCTGTCTCCGCGGTCAGGTATGCGGGCGCATCCTGCTGCGCGCGTTGTTTGGCGGCAGCCCGTTCGGCACGGGCCAGCCGCCCTACCCCCTGGAGGTGGAAGGTCTGGGCCTCGGCGAGCGCGCCCAGGGCAGGCCCAATTGCGGAGCGTCTGGGATCAAGGGGGGGGTGCGCGACGGGGAAGCGCCTTCACCTGCTAGAAGCTGACAGGCCGGGCCGCCGGTCGGCGCCTTAATGCCCCGCGTCACTCCCAGGGGTGACGGCGGACCGGCTCTGCGCACACACGGCCATCTGTGATGGCTTGCGTTTCACGAGATGTCCGCGCAGGGCCGAGCATGGTGTGACCTATGCCACGAGCCCGGCGATTCTTGAAAAGGGTACTTTCACGCGTGCCTCTGTCGCCGCAGCTCACGGTCCACCTTCGAACGTGTGAACCTGAATCGCAATCACATTCCGTTTATGGAGAAGATCGCAGAGTCACAATTTCCGAGGGTCGCATGAGTTTCAGGCCCCGAAAAACGACAGGGTGATCCATGAGGGCCCGATGCAACTGGGCACTCGCGCGGGCAAGTTGGCCCGCGTAAGGACACCGCCGGCCTCACGACGAGGACCGGCGCTCGCATCTCCTGGAGGACCGTATGGGCAACGGCGACGTCAGCACTGACGTATCGCCCCAGGACGGCGGCCATGGCCAGCCCGTCCAGGCCCCTCCCGCCCTGCCCCTCGACTTCGAGGGCTTCTACCTGGGGCACCAGGAGTTCTTCCACGACTTCTCGGAGATCCACCTCGGCAGCCGACGGGTGGCCGAACAGGTGGTCCACCAGGTGTTCCTGGAGATCCTCGGAGGCTGGGACGAACTGCTGCAGCAGGGTGACCTCGAACAGCAGACGCTCTCCGTACTGCACCGGTGCGTCACCCGCCGCCTCGAAGAGGACGGACGCTCGCCGGCGTTCCTCATCAACGGCCCGATAGCGAAGAACCTCGAAGCGGTCCGCAGTCAGCTCGAGCTCAGCAACAGCGCAGGCGGCCTGTACGAGGCGATCCTGGAGCTGCCCACCCGCCAGTTCACCGTGATCGTCCTGCGCCACCTGCTCGGCTACCCCACCAAACGCATCGCCCGCTACATGGGACTGGACTCGCGCACCGTCGACTATCACGGCCGGAAGGGCAAGGAACGCCTGCGTATCCGGCTGGGCCTGCCGACCGCTCCCGGCAAGGACAAGAAAGGGGCAGGACAGTGACCGCCATCGACGACCTCCTGGCCGACGCCCGCATCCCCACCACGCGACGCGAGGGCTTCGATGTGGGTGCCGCCCTGCGCCGCCTCGCCGCCGACGCGGCCGCCGCCGCAGCCAAGCCGAACCCGGACATGGTCCGCGCCGCCCAGGCCGGACAGCGGCTGTCCGTGGTGTGCCGTTGGATCCTCAACAAGCCCGACGCCGCTGACCACGTCGACCGCCTCGCCCAGGAACCCGAAACCCCCGCCGACGACGGCCATCTGGACGTCGACGGCGCCCTCGTCTTCGCGTGCCTGCTCTACCTGACCGAACACCGCGAGAGCGCCCAGTTCTGGTGGCAGCTCGCCGCCGGGGCCGGCCACCGCGCCGCCGCATATTGCCTGCACCTGCACCACCTTGCCCTGGGTGAGGTGCGGGAGGCGCGGCACTGGCTGCACGAGGTCACCGACGACGTCCTCGACTCGGAAGCACCCGACAGCGCCTTCCTCGCCACTTTGGAGGCCGTCGCGATGTACGTCCGCAGGACCGGCTCCAGCCTCGCCGGCGCTCCCACCGGGGGACTGGAGATGGAGGTCGACCGCCTGGCTACCGCGAAGGCCGACTCCTGCATCATCGTCCAGCGTCCCGGCAGGCGCCTCGCCGACCTGATGCACGACTTCACCCGGCGCTGACCGTGAGGGCTCGCCGTCACATCTCCGGAGAGCGCACGTGTCCGCTCCCGATCGATTGCGCCTGGAGGAGATCAATGCTGCTCGGAGCAGATCAGAGCTGGTGTAGACCGGTATGCCCCACGTCGGTGACATCGGTCACAACTGCCCTTCTGCGAGGGGAATTGACCGCTGGTTGTTCACGGATGACCATCGGAGGCTGCGAAGCGGGCAAAGGCCCCATACGGGCGGTGGCATTTTTTTGGCCCCCCGCTACTGCGGGGGGCCTGCAGGAGCACTCAGGCCTTGAGATGTCTCCCTGCTCCGGCCAGTTGGCGCTGACCGCAGCCCCATGGTGTCTTGCCATGGGAGTCGTGTGGAGCGGTCGCGGGACACCGCTGAAGAACTCCAACAACCAAATTATACCTCTGACCTGCAGAAATGAGATTTCCCAGAGTTGTTCGCAGACTGTTGACTGCTACCCGTACGCGTTAATGAAGTACGCCAAAGCGGACGTAGCCGCATGAACGTGCGAGTGAAGCGGCGCCTGTCGCTATATCAGATTCCCGTTTTTCACGCCCTCTTGACGGCACCCGTGTCGCCGGAGGGTGGTTATTCACGAGTTCACAAGAGGGGAGGGCGGGGTGTACGCGGTGCTACGGCCATACCCCCATGGGGCAGACTGTTTGCCACGCGCGGAAGCCTCGGTGACCCTCGGGTCACTGCTGGGAGTACGGGAGTTGGCGCTCCCTCTCTCGGGTTCGGGCCAAGCGCGCCCTAACTGAATACGTATTGAGCACTCAGGCCGCTCACCCGCCCGCTCCGGTTCCCGGGGCGGGTCATGAGGGAGGGCTGCTCCGCAAGGGGCGCCCTCACTCATCTCCACCTTCACAGGGACTCAGACGAGCCCTACGAACCGGGAGTTGAGATGTCTCCATCCAGCAGTAGCCGAAAAAAGCGACGGCGGCTGATCGTTTCCGCCGTCACGGCGAACGGCGCGGGTGCCGTCGCCGGCGTTGCCGCGCAGGCCGCCATCTCCGACCCCTTCTTCAGTGCGCTGGTCGCCGCCTTCGTCGCAGGCGTCGTCGGCGATCTCCTGCTGCAGGTCACACGCACCCGCAACGGCGCCCTCGGCGACGCGGCCCGTCCGGGCGAGCACGGTCGTGCCGGTCGTCGTGAACTCGACAACGGACACGGTGGGGACGACCGTGCCGCTCGCCATAAAACCGGCGACGGAAACGGCCGGGCGAGTGGAGCCCGCCCCGGATGCACGCGCTGCACCCGGCCCAGCCGGCAGGACGCCCACCCCGCCGCACCCCGGGTATCCCCGTCCGAGGCGGTAATGACGCCGCGTCACCTGTACCACCGTCACCTGCACCGCGGGGCAAAGCGGTTTACCCGCCGCGTCCACGAGCGCAACGCTCGGCACGGCCTGCGCCAGCCTAGGGGCACGCATGGCGCGTCCTGAGAAGGACATCCCGGCAGCCGCGCCGATGGAGGTGGCGGAGCTCGCCCGCGAACTGCGGGCGCTCCGCCGCTCCAGTGGCCTGACCTACAAGGACCTGTCCGACAAGTCTCACTACTCCTCCGCTGCGCTGTCGACCGCGGCATCCGGGAAGACAGTGCCCAAGTGGGAGGTCGTGGAGTCATTCGTCCGCGGCTGCGGCTTCACCGGCGACCTCACTACCTGGCAGCGCCTGCACAAGAACGCCCTGGCGCGCGCCAAGACTGAGGAGGCCGCGGGCAAGGTCAAGGTGCGCGCTGCCGAAGCCGAAACCGGTGAGCCTGACGGCGCCGACGAGCGGACCGAAGTGCATCACCCCCGCCTGCTCGGTGGCCTGCGCAAACCTGTCCCGGCCCCGGAAGCTGTCGTCCCCGCGCAGCCGGACGGTCTGCTGACCCTCGTGCAGCAGTTCATGGACGCCCACATGCAACTGGACGCCCGTCTTCCCGAGGATCCCCAGCGGGTCAGCAGTCTCACGGTCGACCACGTGCACACTGCGCTGGCGCTGTGCACCACTCCGCAGGACGTGCTGTCCGTCATGCGCGAGCTGGTGGCGGACAAGGGACTGACCATAGGGGCGCTGGAACGCCGCAGTCGCAAGTACTACCCGATATCCGGCGCGACCTTCGCCCACGTGCTCAACGGGGATGAACTGCCCACCACCGAGTGGCTGAACATATTCCTGCGGGCGTGCGGAGTCGACCAGGAGCGGACGCTGATCTGGCACTACACGGTGACTCGCATCAAGATCGCGAATCTGCGGCACCGGAAGACGCCGCCTCCGCTGACTGTCACTCCCGTGGAGCCCTCGATCAGCGCCGATTACATGAGGCGGCTTCTGGTCCTCACGGTGGGTGTGATGAGCGTGCTGGGGGCCACGGTTACGGCGGTCATCGCGACCATTCGGTGATCTCTCAGTGATATCCCGAAGGCCCCGGGCCTTGTCCGGTACGGGGCCTTCGGGTATCCGCGCGTGACTGAGCTTGTCCTACCTTCCAAGCGTGGGTCTTAGCTGGTCATTCGTAAGATCGGCGGACCCCTGGGGTTCTGGGTATGGCTGTGAGCTTGTCGCCGTTGGATGGCTCAAAGAACTTGGCCGCCCGGAGCCCCGCGACGACTCGACCGCTAATTGGGATACGCGACTTGATCGCTGTGTAGGACAACGTCGGCGAGGTCGTCTGCGGGATCGATTGTGACGACGAGCTGGCGGAGGTGACCCGTGCCCCAGATCTGGGCCGGAGTGGACATAGGCAAGGAACACCACCACTGCGTGGTGGTTGACGAACGCGGCGAACGCCTCCTTTCACGCCGGGTCTTCAACGACGAACCGGCCCTGCTGGAGCTGATCGCAGACGTACTCGCGCTCTGCGAGGACACCCTGTGGGCGGTGGACATCAACCACGGTGGCGCCGCCCTGCTCATCAGCCTCCTGCTCAGCCACGACCAGCCGATGGTCTACATCACCGGCCTGGCCGTGCATCAGGCGTCAGCCGCCTACCGCGGCCAGGGCAAGACGGACGAGAAGGACGCGTTCGTCATCGCCGACCAGGCACGCATGCGCCAGGACCTCGGTCTCCTGCGGCCCGGCGATGAGATAGCCATCGACCTGCGCACCTTGACCGCCCGCCGCCTCGACCTGGTCAACGACCGCACCCGTCAGACCAACCGGCTGCGGGCCCAACTCCTAGAGTTCTTCCCCGCGTTGGAGCGGGCGTTGAACCTGAGCAAAAAGGGTCCGGTCATGCTGCTGACCGGCTACCAGACGCCGACCGCGATCCGCCGCAGCGGGGCCAGGCGCATCGGAACCTGGCTAAAGAACCGCAAGGTGAAGAACGCCGCCGCGCTCGCCGAAACAGCTGTCGAGGCGGCCAGGTCCCAGCACACCGCACTGCCGGGAGAGACCCTCGCGGCCGCCGTGGTCGCCCGCATCGCCAAGGGCGTGCAGGCACTCGATCAGGAGATCGCCGAACTCGACGCGCTCATCGAAGCCCGGTTCAACGATCACCGACACGCGACGGTGATCCGCAGCCTGCCCGGCATGGGCACCCTCCTGGGCGCCGAATTCATCGCCGCCACCGGTGGCGACCTTGAGGCCTTCGGCACGGCAGATCGCCTGGCCTCCTTCGCCGGCCTGTCACCCGTGCCACGGGATTCCGGTCGTGTCAGCGGCAACATGCGCCGCCCGCGCCGTTACCACCGCGGCCTGCTCCGGGCCTTCTACCTCTCCGCAATGGCCAGTCTCAGAACGTGCGCCGCCTCCCAGGCCTACTACGGGCGCAAGCGGAACGAGGGCAAGGGACACAAGCAGGCCCTGCTCGCTCTGGCCCGTCGACGAGCCAACGTCTTGTGGGCCATGCTCCGCGACGGAGAGTGCTACGAGGTCCGACCAACCGTCACGGCAGCGACTTGACATCGTCATTGGGAAGTCCTACCTCGGCTTCCTCTCCGAACTCCTCCTGGCCGAGTGCGACGACCGGGCCCGACGCCGCTCCGAGCGGCGGATCAAGGCCGCCGGGTTTCCCCGCGACAAGTCGCTCCGCAAGTTCGACTTCGACGCGAACCCGAACATCGACGCTGCCTTGATCCACACCCTCGCCAAGTGCGAATGGATCAAGAAGAGCCTGCCGCTCTGCCTCATCGGTGACTCCGGCACCGGCAAGTCCCACCTGCTGATCGCACTCGGCACCGAAGCCGCGATGGCCGGCTACCGGGTCAAGTACGTTCTCGCGACCAAGCTCGTCAACGAGCTCGTCGAGGCCGCCGACGAGAAGCAGCTGACCAAGACCATCGCCCGCTACGGCCGCGTTGATCTTTTGTGCATCGACGAGCTCGGCTACATGGAGCTCGACCGGCGGGGCGCCGAGCTCCTCTTCCAGGTTCTGACGGAGCGGGAGGAGAAGAACAGCGTGGCCATCGCCTCGAACGAGTCGTTCTCTGGCTGGACCAAGACCTTCACCGACCCCCGCCTCTGCGCGGCCATCGTCGACCGTCTCACCTTCGGCGGCAACATCATCGAGACCGGCACGGACTCCTATCGCCTCGCCACCACCCGCGCCCGCGCCGAGCAGCAGGCCGTCGTCTGAGCGCTGAGCGGCGAGGAACCACCCGACCCTCAGTTCTCCATGAATCGCTGGCGCCAATACCCGCAAGCACTGAACGGAGTTGCCAGCATGAGGTGAGAGCTGAGGGAGACGGCCCTGCGGTCGAACTCGGCGTCCAACCTGGCAACGAGCCTGCCGAGGTCAGTCCGAGCACCACGGGGAAGCCACAGCAGCACGTCCTCCAGACGGTCGCGGGCTACCAGAGGATCACAGCAGCCGCAGCCCATCACCGGATCTGGCAGCACGCGCCCTGGTTGCCCCAGATACCACCGGCACTCCGCCAGGGCAGCGGCCACAGCCCCCGGCCACAGACGCTCCTCTTCCAACTTCCGGATCGCTACGCGAGTTGCCGCGGACACACCGCGGATCCGGCGAACGGGGACACCTCTTATGGGCCGCCAACGCTCAGCGCGCAGCCCCCTCGGACGCCTACGCGGCATCGGCCTTTCGGGTCAACATGCCGTCATCTTGCCACGGTCCGTACTACCCGCGCATGCGATCACTGCGAGCCCGCTCCGCTTCGAGTGCTCTTACTTCTCACCGATATCCCTGCACTCTCTGGACGACGAGTGATTCCGGAACTCACCAACATGTGCTCTCGCTCAAGACCTACGCAGCCACGCCGGTCATCGACGCCGAGGACGAGGCGCTCACGCGGGCCCGGCTGGTCCACGTCGATCAGTACTACCTGCGGGTGGACACCATCGCCGCGGCGAACGCGAAGCTGATCGAGGCGCAGGCGAAGGTGCCGATCGTGAAGTTCTGGGGTGAGGGCCTGCTGGCCTCAGTCGACGGGCTGCGGTTCGTCGTCCCGAAGCGGACCATCCACGCCGGGCCGTCGCCGAAGTACTACCACTTCACACTTCAAGCGCGGCATCACCTGACTGAACGCAGTAAATGACCAGGTCGCGGGTATTGGGCAGATGGCCGTGCCGGGCACGCCGCGCGACTCCCTGCACATCCTGGACGCGCTGCTGAACCTGGATGCCGGGGTGAAGCCGGAGATGGCCGCCACCGACAACGCCTCGTACTCCGACATGGTGTTCGGCCTGTTCACGATGCTGGGCTTCAACTTCTCGCCGCGCTTCAAGGACCTGGGCGACCAGCGGTTTCTGGCGGGCGGAGATGCCCGGTGCGGAGACCGGTGACTACCGGCCGCTGGAGGACCTGGCCCGCAACAAGGTCAACCTGACCAAGGTCACCACACACTGCCCGGAGATGCTGCGGGTCACCGGCTCACTGGTGACCGGGCAGGTCCGCGCGTACGACCTGCTGCGGATGTTCGGCCGCGAGGGGCGGCCGACCTCGCTGGGCCAGGCGTTCGCCGAGTACGGGCGCATCGCCAAGACCCTGCACCTGCTCCGGGTCGTCGACCCGGTCGACGACACCTACCGGCGCCAGATGAACCGGCAGCTCACCGTCCAGGAGTCACGGCACAAGCTCGCCCGCGACATCTGCCACGGCAAGCGCGGACAGATCATGCAGGCATACAGGACGGGGCAGGAGGACCAACTCGGCGCGCTCGGCCTGGTGGTCCTCAATGCCGCCGTGCTCTGGACAACGCGCTACCTCGACGCCGCCGTCGACCACCTGCGGGCCCTGCCGCCCGAGGAGCGGGAGCATGACGTCCTGAACGAGGACGTGGCCCGGGTCTCCCCGCTGAAGCACGCCAACCTCAACTGCCTGGGCCGCTACAGCTCGCCGCCCGCCCGCCACTCGAGGGCCTGCGCCCACTGCGTGACCCGGCGACCGTCCACCTCGACGAGGACGATGAGGGCACCGGCGAATGACGCGGCGTTAGGGCGAGTATCGGGTCGTGATCAAGGAGCATCGCAGCTTCCGGGGCGGGTGCCCGTCTGGGGTACGGGGCCCGGCGATCTGCGCTGCGCCGTGTGGACGCGGGTGACCGGAAGCGTTGCCGCAGGCAGGCAGGCAGGCAGTGGCGGAGGCCGAGGGCCCCGGCTGCGTGCCCGCCGGGATGGTGTGTCAGAGCATGGCGAGCCGGTCCACCAGCAGCTCCACCCTCGGCTCGGTGTCCTCCGGCGGCAGCCGTCCCGCCCGGGTCAGGGTCGCCAGGCCGTGCAGGGCCGCCCAGAACGTCTCGGTGAACAGCCCCGGGTGGACGCCGTTCCCGGCGACCTCGCCGAGGCTCTCCAGCAGCGCGGCGAAGGCGTCCTTGAGAGGTTCCGGGGTGTCCTCCTGCGCGTACGCCAGGCCGCCGTCGAGCTGGAACAAGGCGTCGTAGACCGCCGGGTTGCGTGCGGCGAAGTCGAGGTAGGCACGGGCGAGGGCGGCGACCCGCTCGCGCGGGCCGTCCGCGCTGGAGGCCGCGGCCCGCACCGCCACGGCCATCTCGGCAGCGCCCTCCAGGGCGACGGCGCCGATGATCTCGCGCTTGCCGCGGAAGTGGCTGTAGAGGACGGGCTGGCTGTACTCGATGCGCTCGGCGAGCCGGCGGGTGGTGACCGCGTCCCAGCCCTGCTGCTCGGCGAGTTCGCGGGCCGTCGCCACGATGAGGCGCTCGCGCTCCGCCCGTTCGCGCTGCTTGCGTTCCTGTACCGACATGATTCGATCCTAGCACTGCTAGACAATCAAGCGGCAGCAGTACTAGCGTTGCCTCATCAGCTAGCAACACTAGATGCCAGGGGGGTAATCATGTTCAACGCACTCGAGGTCGTCACCACCGTGATCATCGGCGTGATGGTGGGGGTGGAGTTCTCCGTCGCCTTCGTCATGAACCCGATCCTCAACGCACTCCCCGAGGACAGTGGCCAACTCGGCCATGCCCACGGGGGCCGGATGCTCGGCGCCGTGATGCCGGTCTGGTACATCGGCTCGCTCGTCCTCGTCGCGGTCTGGGCCATCGCGGGATGGCGCCACCACGGCACCGGCCTCGTCGTCACCGCCGGCGCGCTGCTGATGCTCAGCGTGATCATGTCGATTCTGCTGCTCGTCCCGATCAACAACCGGAACAAGACGTGGACCCCTGACAACCGGCCCGCCGACTGGAAGCAGCAGATGAACCGCTGGGAACGCTTCCACTACGTCCGCGTCGCCGTCATCATCGCCGCCTTCGCCCTGCTGGTCGCCGCCCTCACCTGATACCAAAGCCGCCCCGACCTGCGCTGATTCGCCCCGTTATATCGACGGCTTTCGCCCCGTCGGGGTGAGGGCGGCAGGGCTTCGGATTCCTGACCCCGCGGGCCGACGCCGCGCCGGTGGCGCACAATCCCCACTCCCCAGGCGGCAGCTGGCCACCGAAATCCCGACATCCGGGAATGCAGCTGCCGCTCAGATCCCACAGCGGCGATCCCGACAAACTACGCCCCTCGATCAGCCGCGTTCGCGCGGCCTGATCAGGCTCCACACGACTCAGCAAGCTTCATGAAGCTCACCAAGCTGACGAAGACTCGCAAGGAGAAGAACAATGTCGCTGAAGAAGATCAACACCGTCCTGGCCGCCGCCTTCATCCTCTTCATCCTCTGGTTCGGGGCGGAGTTCATCCTGAGCCCGGAGACGACGGCACCGGGCTTCGGCCTGCCGAGCTGGCCGTCCGGCGACGGCGACGGCTTCCTGATCATCAAGGGAATCCGCGACGTCGTCTTGGCCCTGGTCCTGGGCATCCTGCTGGTGACGGGCCACCGCCGGGCGCTGGGCTGGGCGCTGCTGGTGGAGGCCCTCGCCGCGTACGGCGACATGACCGCCGTGCTGGCCCACCACGGCTCCGTGGCCACCGCGCTCGGCGTCCACTGCCTGACCGCGACACTGATGGTGGTCAACGGCCTGCTGATAATGCGTGAGACCCGCAAGGTCGCGGCCGCTCCGGCGACGCCCGCCCCTCAGCCCGCCTAACGCCACCTTGGCGCCTTCCTCTCCTGGCTCGCCGACCGAGGCCGCACCATCGAACACTGCCAGCAGGCCGACGTCGACGCCTGGCACACGGAGAAGCTGGCCCCCCGGCGCCCGGCCCAGACTTAGGGACAGGGGGAGTGCCGAAGAAGCGCCCGAGGGCGATTTCGGCCTGCCCCAGAGGTTCCCGGAAGTTTGACGGCCGGTGCGCGTGCCGTCCGAGCAGCGCGGCCAGATCCTCTTCGAGCTCAGCCGTGGACGCCCATTGGCGCCGCCGGTTGAGCATCGCGAAGGCGAGGAGTGAGAGCTGCTGGAGTTCCCGCTCCAAGAGGTCATCGACCTGAGCGTCCCGCCCGCGGTGACGCCGGGTGCGGGACGACGGGCCGATAGCCTGAGGTGAGGAGCGGCCGGGCGTCAGCGGGGAGGGAGATCGTGAGCATGGTGGGGGGCCAGTGGCGGGGAGTCGTCGAACGGCTTGCGCAGCAACTCGGCGAAGCCCAGGCGGCCGGCCGGCGTGTGAAAGAGGCGAAGGCGACCGCGGCTCGCCAGAGCCCGAGCAGCACCGGCCTTGAACGCGCCGAGTACCAGCGCCGGCTGCGCGCGTATGTACAGACCCCCGAGCACAAGGCGGCGGGCCACGCCATCAGGGTCGCCGTGGCTCTGATGAAGGCGCACGACGCTGCCCTGCTGCGTTCGGCACACACACTGCTTGCCCGGCGCGCCAACGGAAAGCGCCCACCCCGGCGGTTGCCGCGGCCGCTTGTACTGCCCGGCGGTTATGCGTCTCAGTGGTGGATCAGCAGCATCGACTCCACGTACGCGGGCATCTGGCGGGCGATCCCGTCCCCCGGACCGGAGCTCCGGCTCGGCAGCACGAATGACCCGCTGGTGCAGGAGGTCGCCAAGCAGGCACGTCTGCTGCAGGCCAGCCACGTGGGATACCGAGGGCGCGACGACCTGTACGAGGCTTTCCACCCCGACGGCACGCGCGAGGGCGGCGAGCCGGTAGCGCCGATCCGCGGCCTGAGCCAGGAGACGAGCCGCCGCGCCAACCTCGCACTCGGCCGCGGTAATGGCATACGCATCCAGCCCTCCCGGATGGAGGAGGCCGGTCAGATGCACACCGACTACTTCGCCGTCTGGGACCGATCCCGCGCGTACGCGGCCGCCGTGCTCGCCCTGCTGCGGGCCCGCGCGTAACTCGACCGCTCGGACGAAGACGCGCCATCCTGCGGCGACTTCACCCGCAGACCGCGCACGTTCGGGGACGGGTGTGGCACCGTGGACTTCAGGCCTGGTCCGTCACTCCCCCCGTGGTGGCGGACCAGGCCTCATTGCGTGCTGGTGCCAGCGCCCGCTACGGCGGGGAGGTTGGGGCAAGGACCTGCCGCAGATCGGCGTACAGACGCAGCCGCACGCCGGGCTGGCCCGGATCCTGGGTGGTGCGGTCGGCAGTCGAGGTCGCCCACGTTTGGGCGATCGCGTTCTGGAAGGCGAGCACGGTTTCGTCGTCCATGCCCGCTACGTCGATCACGAGCAGGCCGGGTTCGGACAGATGCGTTTCTTGGATCGGGTCCACGTCTGTCAGTACGCGCTCGTGCACGGCGGGGTTCTCTGCAGGCGCCTGATTCACCCGACCGAGTTCGTCTCACGGACCCTCGGCAGACAGGGCGGCGGGAGACCTGTCACGGAGGCGGTGTCCTGCCGAAGCGTTCCGGCGAGCAGGCTCCGGAAGAAGGGGACGCATCGCGAGGGCGCTGGGTAGAGCACGTTGTGCTTGTAGCGGGCGCGGTCGGCGACTGCTTCGATCGCCAACGGCCTTCGTCGCCGCTGTGACCGGCAGTGGACCCCGAGGCATTTCAGCTGCCTTTGAAACATGGATTGACCATGATCGAGAACACGTAGGCGGGATGGAACCTTTCTTCGATTGCCCTGTTCACAAGACGTTCACAGCGGTTACTGTCTCGGTTCACTGATCAACTTGCGGGTGGGATCGCGCGTCACCGTGCTGGGGAGCGCGGCTGTGGCCTGCCTGGAAGCTGACGGTTTATCTGTTGGGCTGTGACCCGTGTGGGATGCGGGCCACTGGGGTGGGAGTTCGAGTGGCTGCTCGGCGTACGCGTTTTCTTTCGGCTGGTGTTGCAGGTGCAGTGCTGGCGGGTCTGCTGTCGACGATGTCGGTGGTTGCACCGCAGCAGGCGTTTGCGACGGCGGATGATCCGACGCCGGTCGTGCCGTCGCAGTCGCTGGGGTCCGTTCCCGCGCAGCAGGCGGAAGAAGTGGGTAAGGCGCTCCCTGACCCGAAGTGGCCCAACGCTGCCGAGGCGACGGTGGATCTGTCGCAGGCAGCGCCCGGGGATCCCGGCACGGTGACCCCGTCGCCGACTACCACGGGCAGCGAGAACAGCACTCAGGTCGGTGACGTCGTGGACGTTGCTCCGGCTCCGGATCCTGTGGGCGCCACCACGCAGCTGTCGGCGCAACGGCGTGCGGACGGCGACGTCTCACCGAGCCCTAGCGCCTCCAGTAGCACTGACGCAAGCACCTCGCCAAGCCCCGAGGCCAGCACTAGTTCCTCACCACAGCCCCCGGATTCTGTCACGTCCGAGCCCGACCAGGACCCGGTGTCGCCGGATCAGGTCCAGGTGCGAGTACTGGACCATCAGACCGTAGAGCCGGCGGGCGGGATCGGTCTTGGGTTGCAGGTGAACCGGACCGACGGGGTGAATGCCCCGGGGCAGGTGCAAGTCGATGTCGACTACTCGGGTTTCCAGTACGCCTACGGTGCCGACTTCGCCTCGCGTCTTCGACTGGTGAAACTGCCCGCGTGTGCGTTGCAGACCCCGGAGGCGGAGGGCTGCACCGATCGCGAGTTCGTGCCGGTGGATAACGACACCGCGACAGGGACCCTGACTGCCACGGTCACCGCGGCCGCGGACACGGAAGTCTCGGGTGCCTCAACCCAGCTGATGCGCGAGGCCAGTGCGAGCGGCGCGAGTGTGTACACGCTAGCGTCGGGGTCATCGTCGGATGCCGGTGACTACCGGGCGTCGACGCTGTCGCCGACCGGTTCGTGGGAGGTGTCCACTGGTTCAGGTGCGTTCACCTACAACGTGCCCATCCAGCTGCCGAAGCCGCCGATGGGCTCAGCGCCGTCGCTGTCACTGTCGTACAACTCGCAGTCGGTCGACGGCCGTACCTCCGCCTCGAACAACCAGGCATCCTGGGCGGGCATGGGCTGGGACCTCAACGTTGGCTACATCGAGCGCCGCTACCGCAACTGCTCCGAGGACGGCCTGCCGACCATCGGCGACATGTGCTGGGACTCTCCGAACTCGGCCAAGGAACCGTCCGGCGCGGTCTACGTCATCAACCTCAACGGTGTCACCTCGGAGCTGATCCAGGACAACACCGGTAGCGGCGCCTACCACCTCAAGAATGATCCGGGCTGGCGCGTGCAGCGCCTGTTCGATGGGTATGGCGCGGGCCGGGACGGCGAGTACTGGGTGATCTCCACCCAGGACGGGCAGCGCTACTACTTCGGCTGGGGCCGCTCTGAGCGCACCGGTACCGCTACCGCCTCGGTCTTCACTGAGCCGGTGGTCGGCAATGACACGGGCGAACCGTGCCATGACCAGTTCCCGGAGCCGTGCACTCAGGCCTGGCGCTGGAGCCTGGATAGGGCGGTGGATGCCAACGAGGTCGAGACCATGTACTTCTATGACAAGGAGTACAACCACTACCGTTCCGTCGCCAACTCCGACAAGGCCCGCGAGTACGTCTCCAGTGGCTATGTGAAGGAGATCCAGTACGGCTGGTCCTCGCAGATCCCCGACGGCAAGCTGCCGGCGAAGGTCGAACTCAGCCACGTCAACCGGTGCATCGAGCGCGTACAGGAAAATGATCCCCTCCGCGACGAACCCGCCACCTGCCCCACCTTCGACGACAAACCGACCTCGTATCCGGACGTGCCGGTCGACCTGATGTGTGACGGCACATCGGCCGACTACAACTGCGCGGGCAAGACGTACTACCCGACGTTCTTCTCCACGGACATGCTGTGGGACGTCAAGACGTACGTCAGCGACCAGGACGGCACGGGCTGGGACCTGGTCGAGCAGTACCAGAACAAATACGGCATGCCCAACCCCGACGGCACGATCGGCAAGACCCTCTGGCTCGACTACATCCAGCGCAAGACCTACGGCGACGGCGACGACATCGTCTTGCCGGTCATCAACTTCAACCGGACCGACCTCGACAACAAGGTCGGCTCCGCAGAACTGAACTTCCCCCGCATCCAGGAGATCCACGGCGACCTCGGCGCCACCACTAAGGTCTCCTACGGCTTCGCCAACGCCTGCGACATCGACCACCTGCCGACCCAGGCCTCCAACACACAGGACTGCTACTGGCAGAAGTGGACCCCGGAAGGGGAGACGGAGTCGAAAACCGGCTGGTTCAAGAAATTCCTGGTGACCAAGGTCGAAGTCGACCCGACCGTCACGACCAACCAGGACGGCGCGCCAGTGATGACCACCTCGTACACCTACGAGGGCGGGGCAGGCTGGCGCTTCACCGGTGATCCGCTGGTCAAGGACGAGGACGAGTCCTGGTCCGACTGGCGCGGCTACCAGGAGACGCAGGTCACCACCGGCGCGGACACTGGGCAGAAGACCAAGAAGTACTGGCTCTACCGAGGCCTGGACGGAGACCGTACCTCCAAGACGGACACGTCGGCGACGAAGACAGTCACGGTCAATGATGGTGACGGAAACAACTACGCCGACCACGCCTGGCTGGCCGGCCACACCCTCTCGACATCGCTGCGCGATGACACTGACATCTCGCACGAGCGCACCTACCACACGTACTGGAGCCACAACACCGCCCAGTACGACGGCCTGCCCGACGCCCACTTCGTGCGCGAATCCAAGTCCACCACCAACACCAAGATCAGCGGCGGCTGGCGCGAGCACGTCGTAGAGAACGAGTACGACGACAGCGAGGCAGCTTCCACCACGTTCGGCCTGCCCATGCGCACCGACGACTGGGGCCAGAGCAATGTCTCCGACAACCGTTGCACCACCTACGGGCGTGCCTACAACACTGACAATTACGACTCCACCGGCGCCCAGCGCTGGACCGTAGTGCAAGACCAGGTCAAGCACTACTCCGTGGGCTGCTCCAGCATCGCCGACAGCAACCAGGACGGCTACACCTCCACCCTCTACGACAACGCCACCAGCATCGACGCCAACAAGCCGGTCGACGGCAACGCGACCGAGGTCCGCACGTACACGAAGGCGGGCAGATACCGCTCCAGCTGGACCGGCTACGACAAGGCGGGCCGCATCGTCTGGAGCGAGGACGGCAAACACAACCGCAGCACCATCACCTACAGCCCAGCCAACACATGGCCGATGAATGGCATCACCTCCACCAGCCCGGACCCGGATGGCACCGCGACGGCCCGCGGCCCCCTCACCTTCACCGAGTGGACGTCCCGGTTCTGGGCCACGCCGACCACCAGCAAAGACGCCAACGGCAACATCACCAAAGTCACACTCGACGCAGCCGGACGCCCCGTAGAGGTGTGGAAGCCGACGGAGACCGGCAGCTCACCGTCGATGAAGTTCAGCTACACCATCCCCACCTCCACCAACAGCGCCGGAGTCCCGGACTCGGCCGACGGCTACCCCCACGTAGCCTCACACACCCTGCAGTCCGGAAGTACCTATCTGGTCTCCCATGCCTACACCGACGGTCTGGGCCGGGCCCGGGAAACGCAGACGCCTCTGCCATCCGACGTGGACCCTGCGACCAAACAGATCGTGCCGTTCCGACAGGTCGCCGTCACCCGCTACGACTCGGCCGGACAAGTCACCGGCGCCTCCGCGGTCTTCCGTAACCAGGGAACGGCTGGCTCCGGCGGCCCCTCAAGCCCGCAGCCCTCCGACCTGCCCTCCTACAGCGACCTGGTCCTGGACTGGGCCGGCCGCACCGTGTCCTCGCAGATCCAGGTCAAGGGCACACCCCAAAAGGCAGGGCGGGTCGACACCTCCTACCTGGGCGACTACACCAGCGTGACACCGGTCGACAGCACAGCGACCGACACCTACACCGACGTGTACGGACAGGTGTCCAAAGTCGTCGAGCACACCGCGAGCTCGGCTTACACCACCGCGTACGGCTACACCGCCAAGGGCGAACTCGCTCAGATCACCGATCCCCGCGGCAACAACACCCTGTACACCTACGACTGGGCCGCACAGCGCAAGACCACCGACGACCCGGACGCCGGCCTCTCCAGCAGCGAGTACAACGAGAACGGCCAAGTCAGCCAGACCACCGCCACCACCAACGACGTCCAGACCGTCCTCACCTACGGCTACGACAACCTGAGCCGCGCGACATCTGTCAGGAGCGGCGCCGACGAACTGGCCGCCTGGGTCTGGGACGACCCCGCAGCCACCGGCGGCAAGGGACAGATCACCTCCGCGGTCAGCCGCGATGCGAGCGGCAACACCTACACCACCAAGACCGGCAAGTTCGACGAGCGCGGCCGACCACTGAACACCACGGTCACGCTGCCGACCACTGTCAACGGCCTCGCAGGCGACTACACCACATCGGTCACCTACGACGCAGCCGACCACATCACCTCGGTTTCCTACCCCGCGGCCGGCAAGCTCGCCGCGGAGAAGGTGACCACCACTTACGACGACTACGGGCAGCCCACCCGTCTTACCAGCAGCCTGGGCGGCACGGCCTACATCGACAACACGACCTACGACGCCTATGGCCGACTGGTAGAACGTGACTACGGGGCCGAGTTCGGCGGCAACGGCATCCAGGCCCAGCGGCAGTACGGCTACGACGACAGCAACGGCACCCGCTGGCTGAGGTCCATCGCCACAACCACCACGATCAACGACCTGGTCAGCGAGGCACAGAAGGACACCTACCTCTACGACAACACCGGCAAGCTCACCGAACTGCGCGAACAGGCCAGCGGACAGACTGCCCAGTCACAGTGCCTCCGTTACGACGACCAGTCCCGCCTCACCCTCGCCTACACCCACACCACTGCCGGCAACTGCGCCGACACCACAAAGACCACCTCTGACTTCAAGGGCACCTCCCCCTACCAGACCGGCTACACCTACGACCGCCTCGGCAATCTCCAGTCGGTCACCGACACCAACTCGGCCGGTGCGGCGACCACCCGCGACTACCTCTACCCCGGATACGACGACGCCGGTACTTGGACCACTGCCAACGCCGACCAGCCCCACGGTGTCCGCAAAATCAACAAAGTCAGCGCAGGTACCACCACGGCAGCGGGTACATACACGTATTACGCCGACGGGGCGATGAAGCAGCGCGTCGAAGGCAGTACGACAACTGACTACACCTGGAGCCGGCTCGGCCGACTCGCCACGGTCAAAACCACCAAGACCAGCGGCAGCGACCTCACCCGCTACACCTACGACGCCAGCGGCAACCTCCTCGTCCGCACCACCCCGCAGGAAACCGTCGCCTCCATCGGCGGCACAGAACTGCGCACCACCGACGGCATCAGCGCCACCGCGACGCGCTACTACAGCTTCGGCGCAACAACCGTCGCCATGCGCACCACCGACGGCAACAACACCGTCAACGGCAAGATCACCTACCTGATGGGAGACACGCAAGCCTCCACCCAGATCGCCGTCGACGCCGCCACGGGCACCGCAACCCGCCGCAGGTACACCCCCTTCGGTGACGAACGCAGTGGCAGCCTGCCGACCGGCACCAACCACGGCTTCCTCGGCAAAACAGAGGACACCAACACCGGCCTGTCCCTCCTCGGCGCTCGCGCCTACGACCCCAGCCTCGGACGCTTCCTCAGCCCCGACCCCCTCAGCACGCCCTACGACCCGCAGAACCTCTCTGCCTACAGCTACAGCGGCAACGATCCCATCAATTACTCCGACCCGTCCGGGCTGATCAAGCTGAATTCGGACGGCACGCAATGCAGCGACGGATGGCAGAAGTGCGGACCAGGCACTGTCGGAGGCGGTGGGGACACCCCCACACCCGCTCCCACGGTCCAAGACCAGCTTGTCGATCTGCTTCCGCGAGAAGAAAACGGCTGGGACGCAGACCGCTTGGCCCAGGTATGGGTGCACTACGGCCAAACGACACAGGGCGGCGGCTACTGGGATGCCCCGGTCGGCGACGGAGACCGGACCGGCATGGCGTGTTTCGGCCGCACCGCCTGCTCCGAGGCCTTCCGCGTCTGGAAGGAGACCCACGACTTCGCAAAAGCGAAGAGAGTCGCAGCCACCTTCTGCGTAGAGAACCCAAAGCGCTGCGGTGCCGACAACGGCGCCTATGACTCCATGAAGGAAGCATCCGAAGCAGTACCCATTTTGCTCGCTGGCGAAATGGGTGCCGCATTCAGCAAGGTCCTCAAGGCCCGCGGATGCAGCTTCAAACCGACCACCCGCGTGTTGATGAAGGACGGGAAGACCAAACCCCTTGGCAAAATTAAGCCTGGGGACCTAGTCGAGGCCGCAGACCCAACATCCGGACACCATAGAGAAGTCAGGGAAGTCACCGCGGTTCACCTCAACCACGACGACGACCTTGTTGATCTGAGCATCCGAGGCCTTGACGGACGAATCCAAACCCTGCACACCACTGCGCGCCACCGGATCTGGGACGACACGGCGCAGGTTTGGGAGCAAGCCGGGCGGCTGATCACGGGCCACAAGGTCAACACTTCAGGCAACCAGCACGCCACAATCACCTCTGTGCTTGCTCAGCGCGGTGCAGCAGACATGTACGACCTCACCGTCGAAGGCCTTCACACGTACTATGTGCTGGCGGGCGAGACTCCGGTCCTCGTTCACAACGGCAGCTGTTGGAGCTCCACCAACAGGAAGACGTCCGTCAAGAACGCCTTCGGGCACTGGAAGAAGCACAAGTCAGAATTCCCGAACCTCAATAACGCGAAAGAATACGTGGAGGCGGGTACCGATTTCCTGCGCAGCACCGATCCAAGCGTACTGACGCGAACGCGAGCGAACGGGGATGTGATTCGCTTCAATCCAGCCACGGATGAGTTCGGCGTCATGGATCCATCAGGGGTGCCGCGCACGTACTTCAAGCCAGACCCTGCATCTCACGGGTACCCGACGAATCTGGACTACTTCAATGCCCAGTGACACCTACATGCACTGCCGAGTCTGTGGCCTTCTGCAGGGCGACCCCCCTTGGGGGGAAGACGGGAAGGCGCCCAGCTACGAGATTTGCGACTGTTGCGGGGTTGAGTTTGGGTACGAAGACTCAACCCCCACGGGAGTAATTCGAGCTAGGGGTAAATGGGAGAAGTCTGGATTCCAATGGGTGAATCCATCTGCTCGCCCTGATGACTGGGAGGTCGACGTGCAGCTGGCGAGGGCCATGCACTTCGACGATCGTTAGGAATCCGAGGCCTGGCGGCCTTGCCGTTCTTGGCCTGACAACCGCGCCGGGACGGGAGTCATCAGGTGATCGCGGACTTCGTGCGGTCCGGCGGGCGGGAGGTCACGACGCGGCATTTCATGTTGACCCTTCAGCGGTGAAAAGCGAGAAGTCGTCGCCGTCGTACACAGCGAGCTGCCCCCACGGGTTTATGCCGGAGCCGAAGCGTGCCGCTTGCTGAGCCAGGTCGAACAGCAGGCACAGCACGACGCTCGTGATGCGGTCCATACGGCCTGAGCACTCGGGATCGGCCGCGGGAGCCTCGATAGCGGCAGGGCTGAGCCGCTGGATCTCTGCGGCACGAGGGAGGAGATCACGCACGGAGGAACCCCCGCTTGCGGTCGATGTCTGTGACCTGGCCGTGCTGTGCCTCGATCTCAACCTCGGCAGCGCGGGCGTAGTGCTGCACTACGGGTGTGCTGAATGCGCGCAGTGCGATGCTGCTTTGTTGGAAGTCGGTGAGGGCTTCTTCGAGGTTGCGTGGCACGGGGAGCGGGTCGGCAGCGTGGTAGGCGTCGCCGGTGCAGGGCTCGGGGAGCTTGGGATGGTTGTTGAGGCCGTAGACGATGGCCGCGATGGTCGCGGCGAGTGCGAGGTAGGGGTTGGCGTCGGCTCCCGGCAGGCGTACTTCCAGGTGTGTGCAGGCGTGGTGGCCTGTGATGCGGATGGCGCAGGTGCGGTTGTCGCGTCCCCAGGTGTAGTTGGTGGGGGCGAAGGAGTGGCGGACATATCGTTTGTAGGAGTTGGGGGTGGGTGCGTACAGCGGAACCAGCTGCGGCAGTGCGTCGATCAGCCCGGCAATGGAGTGCTGGAGTAGCTCGGGCAGCTCCTCGCGTGGACGCATGGCGAAGGCCGCCTCGTCGTCGCGCCACAGGGAGATGTGCAGGTGGAGGCCGGATCCGGTGCCGGTCTGCGGGGCGGCCATGAACGTGGGTGTGAGGCGGTGTTGTGCGGCGATGTGACGGACGGCGTGTTTGTGGAGGGTGTAGGTGTCGCATGCGCCCACGGGGGTGTCCCGTAGGGCCAGGCCACTTCGATCTGGCCTGGGGCTCCTTCCGTTTTGATGGCCTCGATTGGTGCGCCTGCTTCGTGCAGGGCGTTGTGCAGGTCGTGGAAGAACGCGTTCAGGGCGGGCGGGCGGTCCAGCGCGTAGTCGAGGTTGTCGGGGGACACGGGTGTCGGGTTCCTGAACCCGGATCGGCGCAGCTGTGCTTCGGTGCCTTTGTAGAGGACGAATTCGCTCTCGATGCCGACGCGTGCCTGCAGGCCGTGGACGGCGAGGGCCCGCAGTTGGCTGCGGAGGATCTCCCGTGGTGCGACGGCGACGGGGCGGCCGTCGGGGTGTACGGCGTTGCCGTGTACGAGGACCGTGCCTGGCAGGTAGTTCAGGCGCCGGATGGTGCCCAGGTCGGGGACGACACGCAGGTCTCCGTATCCGGTGTGCCAGCCGGCGAGTTCGAACCCGTCCAGCGGGTTCATGTCCACGTCTGTCGCCAGGATGTAGGCGCACATCTCCGGTCCGCCGGGCAGCTTGGTCAGGAAGTGGTGGGCGTCGAGGTTCTTGCCCATCAGCCGGCCCCTCAGGTCCGGGACGGCGACCATCACCGTGTCGATCTCACGGCCTTGAACGAGGTGGCCGAGCTCTTCGAGTGTCACCAGCCCGGGGGCGGGGGTGGGGGAGAGGTGGTGGCTGATCTGGCCGGACATCACATCACCTCACCGGCGAGTGCCGTGTTCTCGGCCGCACTGCCGAGCGGGGGGATCTTGTAGTGCCGCTTGCCCTTGGTGATCCACATGGCCCACGCGAGGAGCAGGACCACCGCCAGCGCGAGGCCCGCGTAGTTGAAGGACTGTGCGGTGACGGGCGAGGCCTGCGGCAGGCAGAACACGACGGTCAGAACAGCCACGTAGGTGACGGAGATCCAGCCGAGGGGCTTGCTCCAGCCACCAAGGTTCCACGGGCCCGCCTGGAAGCGGTCACCGGCACGCAGGCGCAGGTAGACGGGGATCACGTACGCAGGCGTGATCCCGATGACGTTGATCGCGGTGACGGCGGCGTACGCGGCCGGCGAATACAAGCTCGGCAGCGCCAGGACCAGCGCGACGCCCACGGACAGCCACACCGCGGCGATGGGGGTGCGGGTGCGATGGGTGACACGCCGCCACGTCGAGGAGAACGGCAGAGCCCCGTCCCGCGAGAACGCAAACACCATGCGGGAGGCCGCGGCGGTTTCCGCGTTTCCGCAGAACAGCTGTGCCACGATCACTACCATCAGCAGCCCCTTGGCCACACCCGTGCCCAGGACATCGATGAAGATCTGCGCCGGTGGCACGCCTGTGCTCGAGCCCTGGGTGCCGGTGTAGTCCTGGACGGCGAACAGCATGCCTGCCAGCAGGATGAACCCGGCGATCCATGAGTAGCCGATGCTGCGGACGATGCCCTTGGGCGCCGACACCTGTGCCTGGCTGGTCTCCTCGGAGAGGTGGGAGGAGGCGTCGTAGCCGCAGAACGTGTAGGCGGCCAGCAGGCAGCCGAGGGCGGCCACGTAGACGGGGCTGGTGAAGCCGGTGGCGTTGTGGAAGTGGCCGAACACGAAGCCGGCGCTCTGGTGCTCGGCCGGGGCGAGGGTCAGGGTCCCTCCGATCAGCAGGACGCCGGAGATCTGCCACCACACCGAGATGCTGTTGAGGACGTTGACCAGGCGCACGCCGAGCGCGTTCAAAGTGCCGTGCAGGAGCAGGATGCCCGCGAAGATCAGGATCGTTGTCTCGGGTGTGGGCACAAGGTCCCACTGGAGGCTGGCGAACGCGCCGATGAACAGGGCGCAGCCGTAGTCGATGCCGGCGATTGCGCCGAGCAGGCCCAGCAGGTTGAGCCAGCCCGTCACCCAGGCCCAGCGGGGCCCGCCGAGCCGGTGAGCCATGTAATACAGGCCGCCCGAGGTGGGGTAGGCGGAGGTCACCTCGGCCAGGCACATGCCCAGCAGCAGCGTCATGAAGCCGATACCGACCCAGCCCCACATCATGACGGCGGGGCCGCCGGTGTTCAGGCCGTAGCCGAATAAGGTCATGCCGCCGGCCAGGATGCAGATCACGGAGAAGCTGATGGCGAAGTTCCCGAACCCGCCCATCCGGCGGGCCAGTTCGGGGTGGTAGCCGTGCGCGCGCAGCGCGGCGTCATCGTCGAGCTGGACTCTGGTTCTTCTCGCAGACAACGGAGAAATCCTCTGATCGAAAGGGGGGTGAAGGGTGAAGGGGGCAACGGTGAGCGGGGCAGGGCTGCGGGGGTGCTCGGATGGTCATCGGCGCCCGCTTGTAGCCGTCAGCGCTCTGCGGCGTGCGGAACGGAAATCGTCCTGCCACCACTGGGGGTTCGGGGTGACGTGGATCCACGGGGCGGGCGTGACGTGGTTGCCGATCTCCTCGAACACGGCAGTGGCCTGTCCCACGCCGGTGGCGGTCAGTCCGTGCGCCAGGTAGTTCAGGTCCAGCAGGGACAGTGAGCGCGGATCGGCGTGGGCGAACCAGCCGTACAGGGCCTGACGGGCGTAGTGAGCCTTGTCCTCGGTGGCCCAGTAAGCGATCACACCGACGCTCTGCGAACGCTGCCGAAGCAGCCGGTAGGACTCGACGTAGGCGTACAGCGGCAAAACCTTCAGCGCCGATCCCTCCGGTGCGACGGAGGCTACCCACTGGGCAAAATCCAGGGCTCCCCGGGCGCGGGCCTGAAAGACCTGGAGCATCCGGTGATACGCCTCCCGGCTGCCGGGATCCCGCTGGTTGACCCAGTTCAGCAATCTCCACGGACCCGGCGGCAGCATGGCATCGGCCGGCGTGGCCCAGTGCACCGGACTGTGAGGAAACCGCTGGTCGATGTCCGTCTGCGCCAGCGCCAGGTAGCACACGTAGGGCACCGGGTCTTCGGGCCACCGCTCCGCAGCAGCCCTGCACGCCGCCCAGACTGTGTGGACACCGTTGACCAGGTCCTGACCCGACAGTCCCCTGCGGTGAGCGTTGAGTAGCCTCTGGGTGAGCACGCGAGCCCACATCATCCTCGCGTCCACGTCCTCGGGCTCCTCCGAGCACCACGACTCGATCGCACGGCTGTTGGCGGCGACGACGGCCAGGACCTGACTGCGCGAGGTGCGCAGCCCCCAGTCGGTACCCGTGGCCCGAAGCAGGCGCTTTGCGGCGAGATACCGGTCCAGCCCGAGATCTTCGAGAGCGAGGCGGAGTTCTTCGTCACGGCCCGCAAGGTGAGTGATCAGGGGCGTGTCATCGCGGGTCATCGGCGCACCGCCACGAAAAGAGAGGGACGCGGGGAGGGCACCCGGCCCGTCATACATAAAAGGGGCATGGAGGAGAGTCCTCGAAAGGGGGGCGAGTGCCGCTGAGCGGCAGCCAACTTGCTCAGCACGGGGAGGCCAAAGCGGAAGACTGCGCTCGGCAGCAGATCAGAGGCAGTGACGGACAGCAGAGGGGGTCATGCGGCCGTTTCCGGCGGCTTGACGGCTACTGGGGGCGCTCAAGGATGGTGACCCAGACGATTTCACCATCGTGTGCTGCCGGGGACACTCCGTGGTCGTCAACGCTGCACAAGACGAGCAGGAAGCCCCGGCCGTGCTCGGCCTCCATTGAGGCCGACATGCCACTTGGCGGGAGGGGAGCGTAGTCGCGCACGCAGAGAAACAGCCGGTCAAAGACTTTGGTGACGGTGCCGTGGGTGCTCGGCGCCCGCGTCCCTGGGGCGGGTCATGCATGGTCGAGCACCGTGGTCAGTAGCTCAGACATGGCGAGAGCCGTCCTAGGGGAGAGGGCTCCGAGCCCCCACAGCCTCAGAGGGTGAAGGACCAGGAGCCGCGTGTCAGGGTGGTTGTTCCATCCGGCGTGATGGTGACCTGGGCTCCGTACACGGGCAGGGCGCCCTCGCGGTTGAGCCGGTTGCGGATGCGGTCCAGGTCGCTCCACAGCCGGCGCGGGCCGCCTTGGTGCACGGTCGGCGAGTCGAGGAACCCGCGGGCTGTGGCGCGGGCCCATGAGCCGTCGGGGTGCAGCAGCCACACGGTGCGGTTGCCACCGTCCATGCTGCGCCGGTACGTGATGCCGGGGATCTGGAGCTCGAGCATCGACATCACGTCCCATGCATCCGGCGGGTATAGCAGCGGGTAGCGGCTGGTGATGACGTCCTCTCCGTCTGCCTCTGCCGCCTCCTGCCACACGTCGTCTGCGGGCGGCCCGTAGTCGGCGCCGTGGCGAGTCGGCATGAACCCGGCCCGGTCCCATTCGATACGGCCTGTAGCGCCGCCTTCGTTGGTCTTGTCGGCGGCCAGGATCAGCCCCGTACCGGCGATGGTCGTCACCAGCCTCCCACCCGGCCGGAGAGCGGACAGCCAGGAAACGGGCACGGGCCGCACCGACACCGTGGCGATGATCCGGTCGTAGGCGCCGGGCAGTTCACCGGTGATGTCGCCAACAGCCATCTGTGGCCGGTACCCCGCCACCAGCACGAGCCGGTCCGAGGCCGCCTTCACCAGGTCGGCGTCCACGTCGATGCTCGTGACCCGGGCATGGCCGAGCCGGGCGCAGGCGAGGGCGGTTCCGTAGCCGGTACCGGTGGTCACCAGCACATCGGAATTTTCGGCGATCATCGCGTGCCGGTACATCCGCACGACCAAGCTGGGCAGCGTGGACGATGACGTCGGCGTTCCACTGGCCATGGCGCCAGGGGCGGCATGATCGGCGGGGCACGCGTCGACGCGGGTCACGAGCGTCTGATCGGTGTAGGCCGCCTCAAGCCAGGCATCCGGGGCAGCCGGGCCGTCACGCAGTAACCAGGCGTCACCGTCGCTCTGCCACCAGCGCGGCACGAACTCGTGCCGCGGCACGGTGGCTACCGGTTCGTGCCAGCGTGACTCCGGTCGGACGACCTCGCCGGCCAGGCGCATGGCCCGCGTTCGCCAGTCCATCACTGTCCCTTTCGCTTCCTCAGTAAGCAGGGTCGCAGGCTGGGGTGTTCGCCGGATCGCTACCACCTCTGTGGCAGCGTGAACGTCTCCCTGCCAGTCGAGGACGGTGAGTCCAGATCGGGCGATCGTGCGTGCTCGAGTGACCGTGTTGGGGTTTCCGGGGAGTTGAATGGCGGGGTACTCGCGTAACGACGGTACGGGTGTGGCGGTGCGTTGCATCGGGTGGTCAGATCCTTTGCGGAGAGGGAGGGTGCACCAGGTCGTCGTGCCGTCGGAGGTCGTGCCCCATTCGTCGGCCATGGCGCTGACAAGGGCGAGACCGCGGCCGTCCTCGTCCTCAGGGGACGCGCGGCGCAGGACGGGCCGATCCGGAGAGCCATCCCGGACCTCGATGACGACGTGATCGCCACTGATGAGCAAGCGAAAGCCGATGTCGGTACCGCTGCCGTGGCGGAAAGCGTTCGTGACCAGCTCTGTCGTGAGGAGTTCCGCGGTCTCGACCAGGGCCGGCTGGTTCCAGAGCTTCAGACCGGCCCGGATAATGCGACGGAGCCGACCGGGCCAGACGGAGTCTGCCTTCGTGAGGTGTCCCGGCATCGAAGCGGGATCGCGTTCGATGGACACCTCGTGGCCTGTACGCACGGAGCGAGGGATGGCGCTCGTCAGTGCGTCGAGCGCAGTCGATGTCATGCCCAGTCCTCCGGATCGACGGAAGTAGTGAACGGGTGCAGCGGCACCGGGCACTTGACGCTCAGCGCCGTTGCTCTGCCTCGTTAGTCAACGGGCGACTACGCGCAGGGCAAAGGAAAAAGCGGAGAGGGCCCGTCGGCCTCGGACCGGAAATTTTTACCTTCGGAGGGCCGGAGTCCGGGGTAGAGGACTACCGTGGGGCCGTGACGGCGAACGTCAATCTCGCAGCAGCTATGGAGCGGTCTGGACTAAGTCAGGGGGAGTTAGCAAGCCGTCTGAACCAGCGGATCGAGGCGTTGACCGGGAAACTCGGCGCGCTGTCCGATCGGCACGTCCGACACTGGCTCGCCGGGAAAACTCGCTGGCCGCATAAGAGACAACGGATCGTCCTCGAAGCAGAGTTCGGAGTGAGCGCGGAGGAACTGGGCTTCATACCTCCCCCTCGTCGTACCCCTGCACTATCGGAGGATGATGACGTGCGTCGACGCGCCTTCACCACGGCGACCGCATCCCTCACGGCCGCCGCTTTACGGCCCGCCCATCTGTCCAGTGGTGCTTCCCGCGTTGGGATGGTCGACGCCAACCGGCTGGAAGAGAACTTTGCTCGCTTGGTGGCCGCGGACGCCGCGACGGGTCTCACCGTCGGCCTAGAGACCCGGGCCGTCGCCCATGCCCAGCACGCTTTAGACCTCATGGCCATCGGCCACGCCAGCGAGCGCGTTCGCCGACGCCTGTACTTCCTCGCCGCCGCCTTCATGGGCACCGCCCTGTGGGCGGCCCTGGACCGGATGGAGACCGCGCGCGCGGGACGGCACCTCGACCGAGGCCTGCGCCTTGCGCGGCTCTCCGGCGATGCCGGGATGGAGATGCGGATGTGGGGCCACGCCGCCCTGCTTCACCTCCAGCAGCGGCAGTTCCCTGACGCCCTCGCCGCGGCGCAGATGGGCCGGGAGACTCAGGTGTGCCGCCGCGACCCGCTTTTCCGGTCCTTGGCCGCCGCCCGTCTGGCTGGTGTGCAGTCGGGAGCTGGAGAGCGTGCTGCAGCCGTGCGAACCCTCGGCCAGGCAGAGGTCGCGTACGAGCGCGCCACCCCAGAGCAGCTCCGCCCGGCCTACATGGACTTCTACGACCGGGCCGAATTCGAGGGGTTGGCCGGCCTCGTAATGATGCGGCTGGGCCGGAACGAGGAGTCCGAAGCCCACCTACACCGCGCGCTGTCCGGCCTGCGGCCTGACTATCACCGCAACCGCGTCTACTACACGGTCCTCTTGGCGACGACACAACTTCGGCAAGGGGACGCAGACGCAGCATGCGCTACCGCGCTGACGAAATTGCCAGACGACCCTGATTCACTGTCAGGGCGCACCAAGGCCCTGTTCGCGCGTTTCGACCAGGATCTGACCACTGAGGCGGCCGGAGCACACTTCGTGACCGAGTGGGCCGACCGTTATTCCCGAGGAGGAATTGCGTGACCGTCAACGTGAGGCACTACGGGGCTGCGGATCTGGACGAGATCCGCGAGACCATACTCGATCTCCACGTCGAAGTACGACACCGGGACTTTGGGCTCACCGGCCCGTTCTACGACCGCGACCGCTTCAACGAGCGGCTGTCTGCCTACGCTGCACGTCCGGGCTGGTCCGCAGCTCTGGGATACGAGGACGGGCAGCCAGTCGGCTTCTGCTTCGGCACCGCCCTGGCACCGGACACGAAATGGTGGGACTCGATGAAGGAACCCCTTCCTGCCGAGACCACCCACGAGGATGGCCACCGCACCGTCTCCCTCAACGAGATTGTGGTGCGCAAGTCGTGGAGGGGACGCTCCGTCGCCTGGCAGCTCCACGAGGCGTGGCTCCACGGCCGAACAGAGGAGCGAGTGACGCTTTTGGTCAACCCCGCGGCCGGTAACGGGGCAGTGCAGGCCCGGTACGAGGCCTGGGGGTATCGCTCCATCGGTCTGCAGCAGCCGTTCCCGGACTCTCCCGTGTTCGCGGTGATGCTCCGACCGACGAAGCTCGACTGAGCCGACAGACCCCAGATGTATCGACCCGCAGCGTTGTTCACGCGGCTGAGGGGTGGCTTGCCTGCGAGGGTGGTGTGGTTGCTGTTCTGTCCGTGGGAGGAGCGCAAGCCCGTACTCAGTGGCAGCTGAGTGCGTGCCAGCGGCGTTCGAATCCTGGGAGGCGTTTTTCGAGGTCGGTTGTTTGGATGGGCCGGTTGTACTGAGCTGTGATGCCTTGGTAGGCAAGGTCGTTGAGGACGGGTTCGCTGTCCGTGCGGGAGGTGCGGGCGCGGTGGGTGGCCCAAGCGTCGTAGATCCGGAATTCGAGGAAGTAGCGGGTGAGCGTTTTGGGTTTGATGGGGTGATTTTCGCGGTCGTGTATGCCGCGTTGGGCGAGGTGGGCGGATAGTTCGGTGCCGTTTGGTTCCTTGCCGTGCTGTTGCTGGAAGTCGTTCCAGGCCAGGTAGTAGTGGTCAACTGCGGTGAGGTCAGGGAGTGATGAGTCCCCGGCCTCCGCGTCGGGGGTCTCCTCGAGTGCAGGTTCCGGGCTGTGAGCGCGGTGCTCTGCAGAAGGGGTTGCACGGGGGGTGCGTCCTGGTTCGCTTCTTGTGCCGCGTACAGGGCTGGTTGCCGCCGGCTCTGGGGAGCGGCCGTCGTCGCGGCGCGAATCCCTGGGCTGCTGTGGCAGAAGACTGTCTAGGGAAGTGTCCGGTTCCTCAAGGGACGGGGGATGTCCTTCAGGGTTGGTCACCTCGTGGTGGTCCAGGACGTACTGGCTTGGTAGTGGGCCATGAGCGGAGGCCAGCCGGTATCCGTAGGTAGGGGAGAGTCGGCTGTGTTCCCGGGCACGGGACTCCTCCTCGTCTAAAGCTTCTTCGTGGTGTGGCGTCTCAGGTGTGTCGCTGGCTTCCGGTTGCGAGGAATCGTCGTGGTCGGGTACCACGGTGGGGTTCGGCTTGCCGGCTGGCTGCTGGGCTGTTCGGTCCCGTTCGTATTGCTTCCGCGGTGCATGGCTGGGGTCGCAGGGGTAGCTGGGGTCTCCGGCCTTGGGGGGTGTCGCGGGCCTTGTGTTTTCATCCGTTGGGAGTGCCTGGATGTATTCGCCACCGGTGGCGGCAGCGGGCTGGTTTCCCAGGGCTGCTGCGGTGACCTGTCCCGTCCCACGGCCGACTGTGTCTGCCGGTTCGGCCTGTGGCTGTGGCTGTGGTGCCGGAGGCAGCAGCACCGGTTCGATGCCGGCTGCCGCGAGGCCCGTGGGCGCAGTCTGGGTTAGTGGGACGCCGTAGCGGGCCAGGCGCAGCGGCATCAGCGACTCCACGGGGGCCTTGCGGCGCCAGGCGCGGCCGAAGCGGGTGTGGAGGCGGGCTTGGTAGACGAGACGTTCCTGCTCCAGCTTGATGACCTGCTCGTAGGAGCGCAGCTCCCACAGCTTCATGCGGCGCCAGAGCAGGAAGGTGGGGAGGGGGGAGAGGAGCCAGCGGGTGATGCGTATGCCTTCCATGTGCTTGTCGGCCGTGATGTCGGCGATCTGGCCGATCGCGTGCCGGGCTGCCTCCACCGCGACCACGAAGAGGATGGGGATCACTGCGTGCATGGCGGTGCCCAGGGGGTCCGGCCAGGCTGCCGCGCCGTTGTACGCGATCGTCGCTGCCGTCAGCAGCCACGCCGTCTGGCGCAGCAGCGGGAACGGGATGCGGATCCAGGTGAGGAGCAGGTCCATGGCGAGCAGGACGCAGATGCCTGCGTCGATGCCGATCGGGAAGACATAGCTGAAGTTCCCGAAGCCTTTCTTGAGGGCGAGTGCGCGGACGGCCGTGTACGAGCCAGCGAAGCCGATACCGCTGATGGTGAGCCCGCCGAGAACGACGGCGGAGATCACGAGGCGTTGTGCCCGGCCAAGGCACAGCAGCTGGTTTTGAGAAGCTGTCTTCACGGGCTGCTGGCCGCTATCTGCTCCTGACTTCATCTGTGTTCGGCTTTCGCTGGGGTGCGTAAGTCGCGACGGTGCTGATGGGCAGGCCGATGCGGGCGCTCTGCCCGGGCGGTTGTGGTGGGCGACGGCGGGATGCGGCGGGCTTGTGGGCAGGCCGGTTGTGCGGCGGCATACCCGAGGACACAAGCCCGGGTGCGGGTGGCCGCTGCGCCGTCACTGCTGTCGCCACGGGTTCGGAAGGCAGGGTGTTCGTCTGACGGGGCTCGGTGGAGGGCCATATGGAGCGTGGGGGGCCTGCGTGCTGGTTCGCTCATCGGCCACGTGCCCGTCCGCCGGTGGGGCCCAGGAGGTCGTTGATGAGCTGCTCGGTCTCGTTTTCCAGGGAGCAGTCGATCTTGCGGTTGATGTCCTGGATTCGGGTGATCGCGGTGTGCAGTCCGGCCCGGTTCCCGGCCGCGTGCTCGATGCGCATCCAGTCCCGATACAGCAGCTCTGCGCTGTCGTCGACGTCGAGACCGGTTGCGATGGCCTGCCTGGCGGCGGTCAGGTCGTGGTGCGGGCCTGTGGGTGTGCGGTAGGTGGCCACGGTGTGGGCGACATCGATGATGCGGGTGCTCATTTCCTGCTGGTAGGGCTCGGCCCACGGCAGTGGGCGGGTCCCGAAGGGCCGGCCGCGGATGAGGCCGAGTGCCTTTTCCAGGTCCGGCAGTCCGGCTGTGCCTTGGGGCAGGGCGCGCTGGGCGAGCTGGGTGAACCGTGCCCAGTCGCAGCGGACGGCTTCGGACAGCTCGTAAGGGTCGTCGCCGGACCGGCGCCTGGGCACGTACGCGTTGCCGGCCGGGTCGTTTCCCAGGGCGCGGCGCAGGCCTTGCAGGCGGGCGTTGAGTGTGGCTGTGGACCAGGGGCTGACCGGGTCCATGTCGGCGCACAGCACGTCGGCGCTGCGGCCCGGCCGGAAGTACAGCAAGGCGGCCAGCCGTGCCTGGCTCGGGCCGTGGCCGGTGGTGGCCACGCCGGTCACTTCCACGGGGCCCAGGACCCGGATCTCCGGCGCGTGCAGGTCCTGCGCCTGGGTATCTTCGCCGACGGCCTCGGCTGCCGGGGTCTCCTGCGGGCGGCCGGTTGCCTCCGCTGCCTTCTGCGGTGCCCGTCCGTCGGGCGTCATTTCGGCGGGTTCCGTCCCGGGTTCGGCAGGGGCCTTGCCAGGCGCTTTCGGGTCGGGCAGCAGCTTCAGGCTGGCGGGGTCGGTGGACGCGGCCAGCAGTGCCGGGTAGATCTCGCTGTCACCGGTGCCCGCGGTGAACGGGGACGCCGGCACGGGTTTCTCGCCGTCGCCAGACTGTGTGGGTTTGGCCAAGTCCAGTGGACGGGGGCGCTGCGGGGTGTCCGGCTCGTGCGGTACCTCTTCCCATGGTCCCTCGGCTGGGTCGGCGGGTTGCGCGGAGATGGCGAGCGCGGTGGTGATCTGCAGGTAGGCGGCATGCTCCAGACGCTGCACCGTGATCTCAGAGCCGATGTAGTCGAATTGCTGGGGCTTGCTGAGTGAGGCGTTGAGGATTTCGGCGTCGGGGAAGGACGCGGCCGCAGCGCTTGCGGGGGCGATGAGGGTGACGGGAACGTGTTGGGCCTTGTCGATTATGTCGGCGAACTGCCAGGCCAGATCGGCGTCCAGCGTGGACGCACACAGCAGCAGGTACGGCTGATGACTGGTTTCGGGCATCTGGTGCGCTTCCAGCAGCCGTTCGCTCAGGTCCCGCAGTGCGTGCCTGGCGTGGCGCATGTGTGCGATCCGGGACGTGGGCAGCAGCTGCGGCAGGTCCTCGCCGAACCCGATGGTCACGATCTCGGCCTCGCTCGCCCACGGGCTCATCCCGAGCTCCAGGGCGAGCGACGTGCACACCTCGGTGATGTGTACCGGGTTGCCGTCCAGCAACAGGGCGGCCACCTGGGGGAGGTTGAGCAGCAGGAGGTCACCCGACTCGGTGCTGCCGATTGTGACCAGTCCCGGATACGGCGCCGGTACCTCGCGGGCGGTCTCCTCGTCCAGGAGGACTGCTTCGGCGGGCAGCACCCACCAGCCGGCCTGCCCAGCCACGAAGGGCGCCTGCGGCTTGCGGGCGAGGCCCTCGGGCAGTACCTCCACTGTGCGGGTGCCGATCCGCGCGGCCCGTATCGGGGGCAGATCCGCAGCCTTTTCGTGGGCCACCTGGTGGGCCAGGGTCCGTAGGGCCACGTCCAGGCGGGCAGCGCCGCCCGGTTCGGCGGCCGCCGCCAACTTCGCCTCGGCGGGAGAGGTCTCTGATGCGATGGCGATCTTCTCACCAGGCGTGCGGCGGCGGCGCTGCAGCGTCCTGCGCAGGGCAAGAGCGCCGGTGATGGCGGCCGCCAGCAGCGTGCCGGCACCGAGAACAGTGCGCAGGTTCAGCGGACTGCTGGCCGGTGCCGGTGCCGGTGCCGGTGGCGGCGTCTCGGACGCCGTGGTGGCGGGGGAGGAGTCAGCGGAGCCCGGCGCCTCGGCCGTGGCCGACGGGGCGGCGGCAGAGGGTGCGGGGCTGGTGCCGGGCCGCGGCGTCGCGGACGCCGTCGCGGAAGGAGAGCCCTGTTCCTGCCCCGGTTGCTCGGCGGGACGGCTGGCTGGGGTGCTGGGGGCCGATGACTCTGGCGCGGGCGCTGTGGTGGTGCCCGGTGCTGGTGCCTGCTCATCTCTCCTGTCATCGCCCGGCTTTTGCTTGCCATCAGGCTTTTGGGTGGCTGGGGGAGTGGTCTCCTGGCTGCCCGCCTCATCGCCGTTGTCGCCGTCCCGTGGCGGCGTGTGCGGGTCGGGCTGGGCGCCGGGCACAGTGACCTGCTGCCCCGCGTAGATCACATCCGGGTCGGAGATGGCGGGCAGGCCGTCCGGCTGCGTCTTGCCCCGGCTGGCCTTGAACAGGCGTGGCCACTCGCCGCCGTCGCCGAGCTCTTCTTCCGCGATCTTCGACAGGTAGTCGCCGGAGTGGACCGTGACAACGTGCTCATTTTTTCCTTCAGCAGTGGGAGCGGCCCTGCCCAGCTGTGTACGGATGCCTCCCGCGGCAGCGGCGGTATCAGGCATCTCCAGCTGCCAGCCGGGCTGCAGAAAGCCGTGCGCGCGAAAGACCTGGCCGTCGACCATGGTTCGGCCCTCGTTCAGGGCGGCGATCTCCCGCCACCGCTCTCCGTCGCCCAACTCCCTTTCGGCGATGCCCCACAGGCTCTGTGCGGGACGCGTCGCGCGGACCGTGTACGAAGTACGGGACGCCGGTGTGCTTGCGGAGTCCGGCAAGGTCTGGTCGGGCTCGGCGGTCTGCGGGGCTGGGGCCTGGCCGGGGACGCGGGCCTCGGTGGTGGCCGGTGAGGCGTGGGCGTCGGAGGCCAGGGCCGAACTCGTGGGCAGCAGCACCAGGATGCTGCCGACCAGGAGAGCCGCGGCACGCTGCGAGGCGCCAAGTCTGCGCGGGGCCTGCCAGCTCCGGCCCCCCACCTGCGCGATCAGCTCGCGTACGGCGCAGAACGCAAACTGCGCCCACCCGATCCAGCCCACCGCGACGAGCAGCAGCAGGAACGCCGCCCCCGTATCCTGCCGGTCCAGCAAGTGCGTGAGGTCGTCGTGGCTGGAGGCCCAGATGGCCGGGGTGACCCAGGCCAGCAGCAGCGGCAGCCCGGCGACCGCGGCGGCCAGGACGAGCAGGCTCAGCACGGCCTTGAGGACCCGGCCCAGCGTGCGGCCGGCCGCTGTGGCGGGGGAGTGGGTGGTGCGCATCAGTTTCCTTCGGGAGCGGTAACGCCGTGCAGGAGGGTGGCTTTGCCCTGGCCGGTCACTGACAACGAGCCGATCCCGACCACCGACAGGAACTTCGTGTCGTACGAGCCGGTGACGTTCACGTTGAGGGTCTTGCCGTCGCCGGACACGCTGACCGTGCCGGTGGCGCCGGCCGAGCGTAAGTAGGCCTGGGCCGCGGCCTGGGCATCCTGCAGGTCCACGACGATCGCTGTGCCGCTGATGGCCTCGGCGGGGTCGATGGCCTGCCCGCCGGCCCGGGCGGCCTCGCCGGCGATGTAGTCGGCGCGTTCGGTGGCACGCATTTTGCTGCCGCCGTCGACGGCGACGCCGATGATGCCGATCAGGGCGAGGACGCACACGGCGACGAACACGGTGACGCCTCCCCGGTCATCCCACCGTGCCCGGCTCAGCCCTGTCTGCCGGAAGCTCATCAGTCACCTCGCTGCCTGTACTGATCCACTACGGAGGTGGCTGTCGACGTGAGGGTCCGGGCCCCGGGCACGCCCGGCAGCAGGAGATCCGACAGATCGACCGTGCAGGTCACGGTCACGGTGACCGTCCCTACCTGGCCCACCGGCACGCTGAGGCCGCCGGTGTTGACGCTGACGCTGGTCGACGCGCACGTGATGCCCTGGTCGTTGAGCGACTCGGCGGCCGCCGCGTGCGCGGCACTCTGGGCGGCACCCGCCGTACGGTGAATGGACGCCTCCCTGGCCGCATCTTCAGCTGCCGCGTCGATCTTCGAGCCAGAGGTGACGAGGCGCCCCCCGGCGATAGCCAGCCACAGGAACATGATCAGCGACGGGAGGATGATGGCCGCCTCGATCGCGGCGCTGCCCTCATCGCTGCGAAGCCTGCGAGCCCATCGGGCCATGTATCGCACGTAGTTCACCTTCCCGGGACCGTCCAGCGCTCCACGGGACCGGACGCCGACTGGGTGACCTGCAGACCCGGAACGCCCGGGATCATCGACATGGCCGTGCCGGAGACCTGTACCCGCACCCGCTGCCCGTTGCTGCTGGCGGACACGCTGTAGCCGCGCAGGCTGTCACCCGCGACGCGCCCCAGCACCTCCCGTGCCTGGGCCGCACCGTCGGCCGGACCCGACTCGTAGGCGCGGGCCGCGGTGAGGCCCTCGCGAGCAGCGGTCAGGGCGATCTGCCGTGCGTAGTACCACATGGAGACCTGGATGACGGCCACCGTGGCGATCAGCACGAACGGGAAAATGATCGCCATCTGGATGGAGGTGTCACCGCGGTCGTCGCCCCATCGTCGTCCCTGCCACCAGTCCTTCAGCCGCGCCGGAGGAGACATCACAGCCCAGTGAGCTTGCCGTTGTACTTGGAGATCACGACGGCGATGGTCCCGGCGATCAGTACAGCGCCGGTGACGGCAGCCACCCAGATGATGACGGTGGTGGTGCTGATGTCGCCGCGGTCCGGCCTGCGCTTGGCCTCCTCCAGGCCCTCCTGCAGACGCGTGGTCGCCCAGTGCACCGCACGGTAGGTGCGGGCTGCGGTGTGCTTCATGCTGTGCTCCTTGCTCCTTCAGAGGTTCAGTGACTCGGGGTGGCCTTAGACGGTGAGCATGCGGATGACCGCGGGGAACGCCATCAGCAGCATCACCAGGACCGCCAGCAAGGCGCCGGGGGCGGTCATCTTCTCGCTGGCGGCGTTCGCCTCCGCGGCCTGATCGGCCAGCAGTTCGGAGTTGAGCGCTGCGGTACGAGCGCGCAGCGCCTTGTAGACGGCGGCGCCGTCCGTGGCCGATCCGCGCATGATGTCGGCGACGTCGTCAAGGACGGGCAGGTCGTACTCGGCGGCGAGTTCGGTCAGCGCCTGATAGGGCGGGATCTTCTCCATCCGGGCCCGTCGCAGGGCGCCCTGCAGAAACAGGAAGGGCCAGCCGAGGCCGACCTCGGCGGCCTTCTCCAGCGCCTCGGCGGGGCCGGCGTCGGCGGCCCGCTTGAGCGCGACAAGGTCCAGGTAGGCGGACAGGGCGTGCGCGAACTCCTCCCGGGCCCGCTTCGCTTGGTCACGGACCGCGAGATCCGGTGTGATGAACAGCAGTCCCGCGATGAGGAGGCCCACGCCGGCGGGAACGTAGAACGGCAGGGAGACGCCCGCGATGATCCACGGAATCGTCGCAATGACCGGGCAGAGCAGACCCAGCGCGGCGAGCGTGGTCTTTCTCAGCATGAACTGGCCCCGCCCCTGCCCCAGCAGGGCCAGGTTGATCGTGGGGATCCGCACACCGGGCAGGCGCTCGAGGCGGGCCAGCAGCCAGCGGCCCCACACCTCCTCGCGGTCCAGCTCCGGCTCGGGCATGGTCAGGGTGGCCGGGGCACTGCGCTGCAGGGCCGGCCCCAACGCGGCCTGAGGGCGCAGCAGTTCCCGCACCAGCAGCGCGAGGCCGGCGCCTACCGCGCCACCGGTCAGGACGACGGGAAACAGGTTCACGACGTGACTCCTTCCGGCTCACGGCCAGCGACCGGCACGCCCGGCTCCGTCGCCGGCGAGGGGCAGCCGGACTGTGCTGGACGGGTCGGTGATCAAAAAGCGCGGGATGCGGCGGAAGGCACCCAGCTGCCGCATCAGGGCGAGCACCCCGATGAACCCGACGGTCAGGAAGGCGAGCACGAGCTGCCCCAGCAGCGTGGAGTAGGGCTTGGTATAGGACGGCACGAAGAACCCGGCCACCACGACACCCACGGTGATGACGGTCATCCACCGCACGGTGGTCCGCGGCTTCGCCCGGTCCGCCTCGATGGCGCGCTTCTTGGCGACCTCGTCGCGGACCGTTCCCGCCAGGTCCTCCAGCGCCTGGGCCAGGCCCGGGCCGCGGTCGTTGACGGACAGGATGAGCGCGGCGACCACCTTGTCCGCGGTGACGTCGTTCAGTTCCTCGGCGAACGCGCGTAGCGCTCCATCCGGCCGCCAGCCCAGACGCAGCCGGTCGGACAGATTGACGATCTGCGGGGCAAGTTCGTCCGGTGCACCCTGACGGCTGGTGATCATCGCCTGTTCCAGGCCCATGCCCAGCCGCAGCAGGCCGGCCAGGCGCTGCGTCCACTCGCTGAGGGCCTCCAGCTGGCCGATGCGTTCCTGCGCCATCTGCGCCGGGCTGATCAGCCAGGGCACGCCGACCACGGCCACGCCGAGCAGCGCGCCGCCCACAAAATTCCCCGAGACCAGCCACACGGCCACGAAGACCACGACCGCCAAGGCCGCGAGGGTCCGACGGCGCAGCCGGACGTCCTCGCCCTGGTCCTTCCCGGCGCGCAGGGCCTGCCACCGCTGCTGCAACGGAGCCCGGCGCGGCGCCGTCGTGCCCACGAGGCCTGCCACCACGCCGATCAGCCCGCCGATGACGGCCATGCCGCTCAACAACCCCCACAACAGGGTCATCGGATCACCCCCACCTTCAGCTGCAGCGGCGCCTGCCAGGCCCCGTAGGGCTGTTGCAGCTGGGCGGAGTCGAAGCCGACGCGGCGCAGGTCGTCGACGCAGCCCGGATCCATCCTCGGCACCGCGCGCAGCTCGCCGAACTCGGCTCCGGGGGAGAAGACCGTGTTGGTGGCGGGACGGCCGTTCTCGCCGATCCCAGTCAGCTCCAGGACGTGGGAGACGTAGCGGTGGCGGCGGCCGCCGATCTGCGTCTCATCGGTCATGTCGACGTACACGATGAAGTCCAGGCCGTTGGCGGTCTGCCGGTAGGCGAGCTGCTCGGACAGGTTGTCCTGAGCGAGCGCGTACAGCTCGGCGATCCGGTCGAAGATGATGTCCGGGCGCCGGGCGTGAATCGTGCACAGGTTGCCGCCCGACCCGTTCGTCAACGCCTGCATCATCGCCACGACTTCCGGCCCGCGGACCTCGCCCACCACGATCCGCTCCAGCGACATCCGCAACGCGGGATGCATCAGATCCAACAGCGTGACCTCGCCAGCACCCCGCCCGGTGACGTCCTTCTCCCCGTTGGACTCGCGGCCCACCAGGGAGACGACCTGCCGGTGGTAGCCGTTGGCGTGGGCGAACAGCTCGTCCTCGGTCTGAATGGTCGCAAACCGGCACTCCGGGCCGAACTCCTTGAGCATCGCCCGCAGCAAGGTGGTCTTCCCGGCCTTCTGCTTCCCCGCGATCATGATGTTCTTCTCCGCGCGCACGCACGCGCCGAGGAAGTCGCGCAGGATCGGGTCGATCGTGCCCAGCCGCACCAGGTCGTCGAGACCGGCGTGGGAGACCCGGTGCCGGCGGATGACCGCATAGGTCATCGGGCCCAGCCCGGTGATCGCCTGCAGACGGGAGCCGTCCTGCAGGGACAGGGCCAGGGTCGGGTTCGCCGTGGAGATGGTGCGCTCGTTGTGCCCGGAACTCCGGGCCAACTCCCTTAATAACTCCAGCAGTTCGTCCTCCGACTCCGCGATCGGCCCGACCATCCGGCGCTCACCGTCGCCGTAGTCGAGCCACACCTCGTCCGGGCCCTGGATGATGATGTCCTCGACCCGCTCATCATCCAGATACGGCTGCAGCCGCCCGGCCCGAAAGAGCAGGTCATAGACGGCACGCCGCAGTGCCTCATCCTCCTGCGGCGCCATCGCCGCCGAGTCCGACCACAGCGCGACCGCCTCGTTGATCCAGTCCAGGCAACGCTGCTGCTCGCTGGCCCGGTCCATATCAGGCTTCGCCTTCAGCAACTCCTCGCGCTGCTTGGCGACCTGGCCGGCGATATGCCGGGCCACCTGGTAGTCGACGGTGACCTGAGGCGTGGCGGTGCCGAGCGCGTGCGTACTCGAGGCAGCACCGGCAGCCGTCCCATTCGCCTGATGAGGCCAGGCCGGCTGGGGGCGGCCAGGTGGCGGGGCCACGGTGGGATCGGGATGCAACGGCTTACCGCGCACGGGTCACCTCCCCGCCCCCAACAAACGCTGCCCGCGGATCGAGGCGGGCCCGCCGCGCAGCGGCCCGCTGAACCAGCAGGGCACTACACGTCCGGGAGGCCTTCATCAGGGCGGATTTGGTGAAGTGGCGCGGCTGATCGGCGCCGTCGGACAGAACCTGGGCGTCCTTCGGCGCATACGGAAGGGTCGCCACCACCGGCACCTGCAGCACCCGCTGCACCTCGCCAGCGGGGTAGGGCCCTTCGTTGATCACGATGAGCCCGACATCGCCGACCCGCTTCTCCAGAACGGCCACCCGGGCCTGCGCGGATTGCAGGGAGCGCAGGGTATTGCGCACCACCACGACCACCGCGTCAGCCTGCTCGGCCAAGACCGCGGAGGGCCCGAAGGCCCCGGTGCGACCGAGGTCGATCAGAATGTCATGGCCTTGGCTGGCGTCGATGCCGCGGAAGGCCACCGCCAGCGCCTTCCACACCGAAACCAGACTCGCCGCCTGCGCGGGGTCGGTGATGCCCGGCAGCAACAGCCGGTCGCGCGGCGACTCCTGCTTGCCGTCGTCACTGGACAAATCGATCAGCTGCCGCCAGAAAGCGTCACCGGACTCGCCCTTGCGAGCAGCGACCGACAGGTTCCGCAGCCCGTACCGGTCGCCGAGCGTGCCCTGCAGCAGACCGTGCAGCACGGCCCCGCCGTCCGGGTCACACTCAGCCAGGATCATCTTCCGGCCCTGCTCCAGCGGCCACGACAGCAGCAGCGCCAGCGCACTCGTGGTTACTCCCGGTGCGCCGCTGCAGCCGGCCAGCGCGATCACAGCCATCAGCTACCGTCCGGAGCAGCGAGGACCAGGCGCAGCGTGCCAGCCGACACCCACGCAGCGGCGATGGGACCGTCATCCGCAGAAGTAGCGACATCGACGACCACAACCCCGCTACCAGGGGCGGCGCCGGACGCCTTCACGACCCGCCCGGCGATGGTCCTCGGAGAGAGGCCGGACGACTTGCCCGTGTCCTCCACGCCCTGCGCCGGGACGTGGACCAGCTCCACCTTCTGGCCCGGCACCAGCGCGGTGGCCGGGACCTGTTCCGACTTGAGCCCGATCGGCACCAGCTGCTCGCCGGCCTTCACCAAGGAATCCTCCGTCACCTGCGACGGCGCCAACAGGGAACCGGGCCTGAGCTCCACAGCGGCCCGCTTGCCCACCACTGAATCCAGGTCACCGGCACGCACCGCTTTGACGGCCGGGTCCAGGGCGATGGAAGCCTTGCCCAGGTCCTCTTCGCTCAGGACCTGGCCGACCTGGACATCGCGGGCCACGGTCACCACCTCGGTGCGGTGGCCGACCTGGAGCAGCAGGACGGCAACACCGGCCCCTCCAGCGGCGATCAGCGCCAGCGACAGGGCGATGACACCCGGCCGGCGCCTGCGGGCCGACACCCGTGGGGGAGCAACCGCGCCGGATACTCGTCCCTGCTGGGGGACTCCGTTGGGGCTGGCTGCTAATCGTTCTTGGGACTTGCTCAACGTTCTGTCCTTCCGGCGGCGTTATCTGACGACCTGCAGCTCGCCGATCGCCACCTGCACGTTGGTTTGCCGGATCTCGGTGAGCTGGCCGGCAGCTCCGCCGCCCTGCCAGTCGATCGTCCACGTCGACGTCGCGGTCACCGGGTACTTGCCGCTGCGGGCACCAGCTGAGCTCTTGGAATACACATGTCCGCAGTTAGGTGACTGGGCCATGCCCTCGGACGCCTGGTACGGCGTGCCCGGGCCGTTGCACGTCACGGAGGCGCCGTCGCCCATCTGCCACACGATCTTGGAGACCTTCGCGGTAGCGGTGACGGTTATCCCGCCCGCCGAGGCCGACGCGGTGTTGGGCCCGAAGGTCGTGGCACTCTGGTTGACCCACATCCACGTCGGCACACCGACCGTGTACTTCCCGGCCCCGCGCGGGCTGGCGATGTCCGGGCCGAGCAGCGTCATCGAGTCGACCGCGCGCTGCGCCAGCTCCTGCGGGTCCACCTGGGGTGCGGGTTGGCCCTGCGGTACGACGACGAAACCGTCGCCGCCGTCCGTGCAAGCGCGGAAGTACAGGTCGCTCTTCTTGGGGTCGGCGCCGTTCCAGACCGGATGGTTGGCCGGCGGCTTCGGGTTGACCTTGGTCAGCTTGCACTGCGTCTTGCTGCCGCTGCTGCCCTGCGAGCCCGTCTGGGTGCCCTTCCCGCCGGTCTCGTCGTCCACGCCGACGCCGACGCAGAACTTGATGACCTGGCACTTGCCCGCCCCGACATCGGGGTCGTCGTCGGCGTGCGCGGTGCCTGCCGCGGCCAGGACGAGGGCGCCGATGAGTAATGACAGGCGCCGGGTCAGCAGGCTTGATCTTTCGCGGTCAACTCCGTGACCATCCACTTCGTCCCCCACTTTTCAAGCGTCGCGGTGCTGACGTATTTGATGAGTCGCTCCGATGGAAGCGGGACCGGCTTCTTCGAGGCCTTGTCGATCAGCGTCCAGTTCGTAGTGTCGACGCAGTCCGTGAGGGTGGCCTTGGGAATCTCACCGTGGGTCACCTTGGGTTCCTTCGGGTGGATCACCGGAATCCCGGTCGTTACCTGCCTGGCCTCCCGCATCGCAGCCAGGTCGCTCTCGATGTCAGCCAGGGCCCGGAGAGTGGTGTTCTTCTTCAGATCGGTGCCTGCGGAGGATGCCTTCCTGTAGGCCTCCGTCTGCGCACTCCAGGAGCGGGTGTACGCGGCGACGACGGCGGCGTCCTCCGCATCAGCTGTGGAACTGGGGGACGACGACGGGCTAGCCGTTTGAGTACGGCTGGGCTGGGGCGGTGACGCGTCCGTGCCGCTATCGCTACAACCGGCAAGCGCCACCAGACTGCCCGCGAGAAGTACGGCTGTGGCGTGCTTCCGGGTGCGAACAGCGGCGAGCCTGAGCCCTGACGAGCGTCGTTTTGTGCGTGTCACGTTGTCTCCCCGTGCGACGCGGTGCGATGCGACCGCTGCCTCCGGCCTCCGGTATACGGCGGCCCGGTACCGCGGCCTGGTCCAGCTGCGGTAATGCGTTGCGTGACCGCAAGATTACGCATATGCCAGTCAACTTCCCAGCTTGATATTGGAGTTCACTCGTACAACTCGGGACTTAACCGGTCACTTTCGGAACCGGATGTCGATTTCTAGTCCTGTGTATTGGCTCGTTCCGTCCGCACATGTTCCGGGCCGGTCCTGGCTTCGTGCGGACCGCTTCAGCGCCCTGTTCGCAAGAACGAGACCTCGCGCTGTCGGTTCTTCCGGTGGCCAACCTCGGCGGCGTTGAGCGCGTACGGATGCTGCTCACCTCGCCCGACCTGTAGGGGAGTCGGCCACACGGTGATCACGTCTCCGTCGAGCGTGACGCGCCGGCCTGGGAACTGATGGCGCACCAGGTTCAGGTCGTCCAGGTCGAAGTCGTCGGCCCCTTGGACTACGCAGGCGCTTCCGACGAACGAGACGGCCTGGGTGTCGACGGGCCATTCGGCACCCGAAGCCATTTCAGGGATGCGAATCTCACTAGCAGCTTGAGGCATCTGGTTCTCCCAAGTCCGAGACACGCAGGGTCGTTTGAAAGGCGCGACCCGGTGTGCAGAAGTAAACTAATGGTTCGCGTAAGCAAACGTCAAGAGAGTTCCGAAGCAGTTGCAAGGCTGCGACATTCGGTCGACACGAGACTGCCGAGTCACAGCTCGGTCCAGGGCCGCGGCTTGCCGCCAGCCAGAGGCACCCAGACATTGCGGGTAGGACCCTTGTCTTCGAGGTCTTCCAGGACCGCCGCGCCCATCGGAACCTGCCGGGCCAGCGTGCCCACGAGCGGATGCTGCGCCACCATGGCCTGCAGGTCGGAGATCCGGTTGTCCAGTACGTACCGGGAGGCTCCGGTGAGCGCGAACAGGACCCGGGGAAACACGGGATACCAGCGCAGCCAGACGGCACCGGGAACGGCCGGCTGACGTGCTCGGGACCGGCTGGCAGGCTGCGGCTCGTACGACCACAGCCGCGCGTATTCGATCAATTTCGACGCGAGCCGCTCGCTGCTCATGGTCGTTCGGTCGACCTCGACGAATGCCCTGAGCTTTGTCCGCTGATCATCACCGATGAGGGTGTAGTGCATCACCGCATCCGTGATGATCTTCTCGCCGTCGCTGAGCGGGTGTGAGACCTCGGGTGTCCAGTCCAGGTGACCGTGTTCGTCCCCACGCCTGCGGGCATCGGTGACGAACGCCAGGTGGGTGCGGACCACGGTCAGGGTGTGCGGTGTCTTCAACGAGGCAGCCGTGGCCGAGGTGATCGGATACGGCGGACGGCCCCGGAGCGCGGGGAAGTCCCTCACCAGCCGGGCACCCTCCCCTGTCAGGTACCAGGCCCGCGACCGGTTGGACTGCGGCAGCACCGCGTAGTCCACCAGGCCCTTGCGGCGCAGCTTGTTCAACGGTGTGGAGACGGTCTGCCGCGCCGCGTCAGGCCGCAACAGGTCGTGGAGCTGACCGGTTGTTGCCATCCGGTGCTGCCCCAGCACCGCAAGGAGCTGATGCGGCAGCGGCTCGACCGGACTCGGTGTGCGGCCGGACGACAGGGTCTCGAAGGCGGTGGTCACTGGTATCCCTTCTTCTGCAGCCGTGCGGCGGGCCGGGTGGTGGGGGCGTGCTGGGCGAGAAAGTCGCCCACACGGTTCAGTTGGTTAGTGGCGAGTGCTGTGAGCTGGTCCAGTGGCGCAGCCCCGGCCATGGCCCGGGCGGAGCGCTCCAGTGCTGCCGCCTGGCGGGGGCGGGCGTAGTCGGCGAAGACTTCGTCGAGGTGCGGACCGGTGATCGGGACGGGGCCGACGCGAGCGCCCCTGACCGTCAGCGACATGTAGTGCTCGAACCGGTCCAGGGCGGCGACGATGTCAGGGCCGGGGCGGTCGCCCCATTCCGCGGTGATCGGGGCGATGGCGGACTGTGAGCCGGCGGTGGAGGCCAGGGTGGAGGCGTTCTGGACCAGGGACAGCCGCACCGGGTTGGGCAGGCGGGCCAGCAGCTGTGTCATGCCGTGGACGTGGACCTTGTACTTGCGGAAGTCCTCGAACATGCTGGCGATCGTTTCGGGGGCCGCGCCAGTCAGGGTGATCAGCTCGTCGAAGTATGGGCGGAACGGCACCCGCTGGCCTTCGGGGGTGTCGCGGCGGGAGCGCACGGCGCGTAGCAGGTCCCGGGCGAGCAGCGCGGTGATCAGCCGGTCGGTGGGTCCGTTCCCGCCCGGGCACACCCATACGATCATCTTCGAGTCCATCGCGCCGCGGATGTTGTAGACGCCGGCCGGCTGCCCGAGGAACGCGCGGGTGACGGGGTTGGCGGCGAGGCGGGCGATCGGGTTGAGGACCACGGCGAAGGAGTCGGCGGGCAGTGTCGGGAACACCGTCTGCCACCAGGAGCGGGTCTCCTCCTCGAGCCGTCCCTCCACCCCGGCGAGCGCCGCAGCGCGGAAGAGCGGATCGGTGAGTAGCGCCCGCAGGTGGAAGACCGTGGCCTGGTCCTCCGGACGCCCGGCCTGGCATGCGGTTTCGTTGACGGCCACCAGCACCGCCAGGGCGGCGGTGAGGATCGTCAGCGCGCGGGGTGCGCTGGCGTCGTCCCAGCCGAGCGCGGACGCGAAGGCGTCCGCGGTGGCCTCGACGACCTCGTGCGCTGTCTGGCCCTGGTGCATACCGAGCGGGTTCCAGCAACTCACGTGCGGAGAAGTCCCATGGGCGTTGAGGTCGATGAGTGCGATCCGCTGCATCAGCGCGTCGTGGGCCAGGAACGGCAGAGCACGGGGCCAGGAGTCGCGGTGCGGGTCGACGAACAGCAGCCCGCCTCCGGCATGCGCCCAGCCGATCGCCTGAGCGAGGGCGCGTTCGGTCTTGCCGCCGCCCGCCTTGCCCACCCCTACCTCGAACAGCGTCTCCTTGGCGTAGCTGGCGATCAAGCGCCGACGACCGTCGGGGGAGCGGTAGATGCCCTGCAGCAGCAACTCGGGGTTCCCGAACTCGAAGGTCGGCAGGTCTGCGGCGAGCAGCGGCAGACGGCAGTGCACCGTGGGCGGCTTGAGCAGGCCGAGCAATTCCTCCAGGCGCACCCAGTTCGGGCGGGGTGGCTGGCAGTGTCCCAGCCGCCAGCGGCGCTCGAAGCCGCGCCGGCTGGGCCAGCGGTCCGCGCCGAACCGCCACGGACCTACGCGCCACCCGCGCATCGCCCACCGCGAGCCCCCGCCGAACACGTCGAACGCGGCCTGGAGCTGGGCGAGCCTCGCCTCGGCCCGCCCTTCGGTGTTCGAGGCGCACATCACGAGCAGCTGCACACGGACGAGATGGTCGTCACCGGCGAGCTTGCCCAGCGCGTCCTGGGGGTCCACCCGGCGGGGGACCGGCGGCATGACCAGACGGCGCCCGCCCCCGTCCTGCTTCCGGCTGACCAACTGCTGCAACTGCCAGGCGAGCGAGTCCTCGATGCCGGTGGCGTCCTGCCGCACCCACCTGGCAGCCCGCTGAGCCTCGCGACGCTCCCTGCGGCGAGCGTCCGACATCAGCTGCACACGGCGCGCCCGAAGCGCCCACTTGGGGGCCCGCTGGATGTCGAGCCGTATCTCAGCCAGGTCACCCAGTTCCGCCCGCAGGTCGCAGACGGCATCGATCAGTGGCTGCAACGGGTCCGGGTCCAGCGGCACTTCACGCAGCGGGGCCGTGGGCTTGCCGCGCAGGATGAACTCCGCCCGCACCACATGCTCACGCGGCTTGTCGACGAGGGGACGAGCCCGGTTCACCGTGACGCCCGGGCCGAAGGGAGTGATCGACAGCAGACGTTCGCCGCCGGCGGGACCCTCGATCCGGTAGCGCAGCGGACTGGACCCGTCGGCGCGCAGCCGGATCTGCACCGCCTTCGTACGGCGCGGCGCCCACCACGGCATGCTCGTCGAGGCCCGGGCGAGCTGGACTCCGCGGCGGAAGATCTCCTCCAGGCCGGGGTCGAAGTGCCGCGACGGCACGAGCTCCAGCGCCATCCGCTCGGCCGAGGCCTTCCTCGCCAGGCGGCGTACCGCCGTCTCGCTCACGGCCCAGATGACGATGGCGGCAGCCACGGGAACGTACCAGTAGGCGATCACCCAGCCGACGGTGTGAATGATGCCGGTGAACATGCCGAATACCGAGCCGGACGCTGACGGCGCCGCCTGGCCGGTCAGGTACGGGGCTGCGGAGTCCACGTGGATGCTCCTTTCGTCGAAGTGCGGGTGAAGTACCGGTCGGTGATGCGCCGGTCGGTGTAGGTGCCGCCGCGGTCGGTGCCCGCCCACACCAGGTGCACCACCGCCTTGTTAGGGCTGCCGTCACGGCGGGCGATGGCGGCCTGGATACGGAAACGGGCGGTGGCGAACGCCGGTGCGACCGCCTGGTCCGGGTCGCCGAAGATCGCGGGCCACTTGGCGCGGCCGATCCCGGTGGCGTCCGCCCGCAGCAGGCCACGGCCGGCCGCGAGGAGCTTGCGCTCCTCGTCGGCGGCGAGATCGGCGGGCCAGGCGTCCTCCAACGACTTGTGGATGACGGCATCGCCGGCGGTGCCCTCGCCGTGCGGCGGCAGCGCGGACGCGCTGGCCGACTGTGCCGACGCGGTGGAGGCCGGGGCCGGCGCGAGCCCGCTGGCCTGCCCAGTACGGCCGCCAGAAGCGGACGCCGAGGGATGCGACGTGGGAGCGGCCGCACGCGGTGGCGCCGAAGCTGAGGGTGCGCTCTGCGTATGCGGCACCGTCAGCAGGATCACCCCGGCCACGACCAGGACCCCAGTGGCGATCAGCAGCAGGCGCGGCGAGCGCGCCGGGGACGTGGTCACAGCAGGCGGGCCCCTCCCGCGTATCCCGACATCGCGTTGACCGCGTCCAGGCGGACAACGGTCCCCGGACGGGCGGCGTTGACCATCTGCCCGCTGCCCACGTAAATCCCGACGTGATAGATCGTCGAGTCATGACCGGGAGCGTCGGCATAGAAGACGAGATCGCCGGCGTTGAGCGCATCGGACCCGAGACTCGTGGGGATGCGCTGGCCGACCCCGGCCTGCGCAGCCGCCGTACGCGGCAGCTGAATGCCAGCCTTCGCGTAGGCGTACAGGGTCAGCCCCGAGCAGTCGAAACCCTTGATGCTTGCGCCGCTCTTTCCGCTGGGGGAGCAGCAGATGCCGTACGACCTGCCGCTCGCGTTGCCGCCGCCCCACGAGTAGGGCACGCCCCGCTGGGAGAGCGCCGCCTCGATGACGGTGCGGACCTTGCCCGTGACGTTCTTCAGGTCCGGGTCCTTCGCGGCCGCCGTGTACTGGTCGATCCAGCCCAGCACGTTCGAGACGTACTCATTGGAGTGGTTGTACTGGAGGATCGCCGCCTTGAGCTGCGCCCGCTTGGTCAAGTCCCGTCCGTTGCCGCAGAGATAGGCCGCGGCGCCGAGCGCGGCGTCGTCGGCGTTGTGCGGGTCGGCCGTCTTGTCCCCGTTCGCGTCCTCGCCGATGCCCTCCCAGGTCGACGGCAAGAATTGGAAGGGTCCGACCGCGCGCTCCCCACTGGCGGTTCCGTCCCACTTGCCGCCGTCGGTGTCCGGGAAGGCGGTGGTGTTCCCGCCGGCCCCGGAGCCGTTGAGGAGCACCCCGTAGATGCGCGGGCGGATGTCGCCGTTGTCGGCGATGTTCCGGCCCACGGCGTGGTTGGACTCGACCTTGGCGATCCCGGCCAGGATCGGCCAGCGCATGCCCTGGCACTTGGGCACATGCTTCCCGACCTGCTGGACGGCCTTCTTGTAGGCGGTGAGCATGCGCGGCGGGATGTCCGCAGCGGTGCCGCCTTCGGCGACCCCGCCGTCGGCGCTCGCACCCGTCTTCAGCGCCACGTACGCGCTGATCGCGTTCCCTGCCGGTGCGGCACAGCACACGGCGGCGAACAGCAACAGCACCACCACACACCCCCACTGCGTCTTGCGGCGCCGGGCCGTCCTCACCCGTCCTCACCGTCCTCGACCTGCCACCGTGCCCGCATCTCGCGCAGCGCTTCGGCCTGCCGCATCAGCTCCTGCATCCGGGCCCGGTTGCCGGTGCTTGCAGAACCCTCCGCGCCACCGTCGCCGGGGGGAGCGGTCCGCCCTGGTCTGCCGCCTGCTGCAGCCCGGGGCGCACCGCTTCCGAGCCGGGGCGGGGAGGTCGGCGGCGCGCTCGGCCGTGTGCTGACCGAGGCCGGAGACGCGGACGCGCTGGCCCGTGGGGAGGCCTGTCGCGTACGGGCTGGAGAACTGGAGGACCCGGTCGGCCGCGGAGCCGGTGCCGGACGGGCCGGCAGGCGACGGGTGACGAAGGGGCCGGGGCCGCCGCTGTCGTCGGTGTGCTCCCGCAGGACACGAGAGACATGACGTCCTGTGTCGGCCCAGGCCCGGCCGTCCTCGCGGACGGTGTTGCCCCAGACCTGCACCTGCTGCCGGGCGTCCAGCAAGTACTGCGATTTGCCCGAGCGGGCCCGGCGGACATTGGCCGGGAGCCCGACTGTCGTCCCGTATGCGGCGCGGCCGCCCCGGTTGAGGATGCGGTACCCGCGCAAGCGCACCAGACGGTTGTGGGCGCGCGTCGACAGCAGCGTGCGGTCGGTGTTCTGGTCGTGCAGCACCTGCCCCGTGCGGCGGTCGACGACCTGGCCGTCCTCGTCGCGGTAACGATCGGGCGGACCGCCAGGACGGCGCGGCCCTCCGCCGCCTGAACCGCCGTCCGGGCCGCCGTCCGGGCCGCCCGCGTCCGGGTCGCCGTCAGCCGTGGGCTTGCGCCACTTGGCCAACTGCTCCTTGTCCGGCCGCCGGCCGATCAGCAGCCAGTGGGTGCCCTTCGCGCCAAGTCGCGCCCCCGCCCCGCTCACGGCGGCCGCCGCGGTGAGCGGTGCGAGCCCGCGACCGGCTTCGGCGCCTGCGTCGGCGAGGACACGGCCGGTGTCCACCGGCATGCCCGCCCCGTCGAACAAAGAGGTGAGCGCGCCCATCAGCCGCTGCCGGGTGCCGAGCAGCCCGAACCGGCCGCCACCGCCGCCGGTGAAGGCGCGCAAGCCCCCGCCGTATCCGCCCAGTGCTGCGGGCGAGTTCATGGCGAGCGCGGCGCCGAGCTCGGAGGTGTCGCCGGGCATGTGGGTGCCGCCGACCTTGGCGTAGCGCATCCGCATGGCCATGCGCCGCCCGAAGGAGGTGATTCCGGTCAGGAGCCTGCGGTGTCCGGCCGTGCCCGCGATGGCGAGGACATCGATCAGCAGGATTCGCTCGACCATCAGGTCGGGGCCGTTGGTGATGGTGGCGTCCACGGCGATGCCGAAGAACGGTACGAAGGCGCAGACCCCGACCACGGTCAGGGCCGAGATGCCCCAGATCGACAGCCACTTCCACACTGACTGGCGTGCGGGCCCGGGCAGCATGCCGGCGATGAAAGTGACACCGCCCGCGGCCGCGGCTGCCGCACAGATGCCCTGGGTGCCCAGCAGCACAATGGCGCTGGAGAGCAGCATGCCGCAGATGAACAACGTGGCGATGAGCAGCAGGGCGGCCCCGCCGACCCGCCACCAGGTGGGCTTCTCGGCGTAGGCGGCGCAGGACTTGCCGACGTCACCGGTCTTCTTCATGTCCTGCAGGAAGGCGTAGAACTCGCGGTCCTCGTCGGTGACGATCGCGTGGGAGGCGTCCAGCAGTTCACCGCCTGGGGTGAGCTCCGGCAGGGTGCCGCTTCCGTTGTTCCCGGGAACAACGTCGGTGTCGCGCTCGCAGTACTTCTTCGCCTCGCCCTTGATCTTGGCGCAGGCGTCTTTCTTGTCCTCGTTGTCTTTCTTGGCGCCCGCCTTGTATCCGCCGGTGACCCACATCAGATGGACGGCGTAGGCCCTGCGGTCGGCAGGCTTGGCGGGGTCGAGGATGCGCCCGTACTGCAGCAGCATGTACGGCTTGACGATCAGCGCGTTGGTGATCGAGTCCTGGATCGGGCGGGCCACCTCTGCCGCGGAGACCGGGCCTTCGCCTTCACGCTCCAGGCATGTGATCTCCGCGCTGCCCGCCATGCCCTCACACGGCCCCTTGCTGGCGAGCTTGCCTCCCCAGTCGTAGGAGTTGACGCTCTGCTGCGCGACCTCGGCGGCCACCTGCTGGGATTGCCCCAGCGGTCCGTCCTGGGCGAGCAGGGTGTCAGGGCGGACGAACGCCGAGGCGGCGAACGCCGCGATGAGAAGAGTCAGAAAGATCTCGCCCAGACCGCGGCCGACACGGCCACGCACGATCATGAACCCGGCGAACACGAACGCCCAGGCCAGCAGCAGACCCTTCAGCCCGAGCGTGTCCACGACCACGTTGTCGTAGGTGTCGGCGGCCTTCTGCGCCGGACGGCTCAAGATCTTCAGCAGCGGGAACCGGAAGGCCACCTCGATCGCCCACCCCGCCAGGCCGACCAGCATCCGGATCAGGGTGAACAGCCCAGACAGAGCGAACGCGAGGGCCTGCGTCTTGAAGGCGACAATGGAGCCGCCTTCGGCGTTCAGCTCGTACCCGTTGATCGGCACCCCCTCGGAGGAAGTGATGTTCAACGGGGTGAGCAGGTCACCGGTCTCACTGTTGCTGCTCGCCGCGTACACGACCTGGCTGTTCACCATGACGAACACGCCGGTGACCAGCAGGACGAAGCCGACCGAGCGCAGCGTGCCGCGGTCTGGACGGAACATCTCAAGCCCGCCCTTGCCTCGTATGCGCGCGGCGTCGCCAGATCACGAGCGCGCCTATCGCCGTCGCGGCCGACAGCAGCTTCCATGCGGCTGCGTCACCGCCGGCCTGGGCGCTCGTGGCATGGCGGCCGCGCTCGCAGTACGCCTTGGCCGGACCGGCTATCCGATCGCACGGGTCTGCGGGCGCCTTGGCGGCGTCGGCGGCGAAGGCCTGTCCGGTGCGCGGCCACCAGGCCTCCGGCAGGCTCACCCCCAGCGCCAGGACGAGCACGCCGACGGCCACGGCGATCACCGTGAGAGCGCTCGCGGCTGCGGCGAGGCGCCGGGAACGGCTGGGTGCGAAAGAGGTCATCGGAGTTCCTTCGGACGGTCGCCTGTGGCTGCGCCGGCGAGCGGCGCGGACCCGGGCGCAGTGGTGCGGCGTCCAGGTGTGGTGGTGATGGAGGAGGAGATCCGCTCGATGCGGGGGATGACGACCTTGATACGGCCGGTGTTTTGCCGCGGGCACGCGATGAGGAACTCGCCTTCGCGGCCGCGTTGTCCGACCGGGGACAGGCCGGTGGTCACCAGCCGCAGCAGCTCGGGGTCGTGCGGGTCGAGACCGAGGAACTCCAGTCCTCTGCGGGCGCGTTCACGGTCTGCGGTGCGGGCGAGCGCGCGGTAGGCCATCAGCCCGCGGTCGGGACCGAGTTCCTCGGCATCGTGGGAGCCGGCGAGGAGCCCGGCGCCGTGCTTGCGGCCGTCGTGGAGGATCTCGTGGACCAGGGCGGTGCCCTCGGCCGAAGAGGTCAGCCAGTACAGCTCGTCCAGCACCACGGCGGTGAACCGCTCCGGGTCCTCGAAAGCGGTCTGGCGGGCGATCGCGGCGATCAGGTAGAGCACCGCGCGGCCGATCAGGGCTTCCAGCGGCTGCTGGTGCAGGACCTCGGGCTTGTCGAACGCGGCCTTCGGCGGCAGCTTCAGACCGGTCGTCGTGATCACGATCATGTCGGAGGCACCGGAGGCGTCCAGCCGCACGGGCGGCAGCGCGGGGTCGAACACCATCGCGGCAAGAGGGTTGCTGGCGACTACGCGGATGAGGCCGGCGAGGGTGGCGGCCGCGTCCTGCCGCTTGCCCGCCTGTGCCCCGGCCATCTCGTCGAGGACCTGAAGGACACGGTGCATGGAGGGGGCGTCGCCGGCGGCGGCCCGCTCGACGGCGTGGTGCAGGACCTCCCCGTTGGTGCTCATCGGGCCGATGCCGAGCTGCAGCGTGAGGTAGGACAGGGCGTAGTGGCGGCCTTCGGGGCCGTCGAACATGCGCAGCGGGTCGATGGACACCTCCGCCTGGGCGGCGTCGATGATCTGGCAGCGGCCCGCAGCTGCGGTGCGGGCGAAGGTGGCCCACTCGCGTACGGGGGTGCGGTCGATGCAGATCGCGACCCCGCCGCGCGCCCACACCGACTCGGAGATCAGCTTCTCCAGGACGCTCTTGCCCGCGCCGAGATCGCCGACGATTCCCATGGAGGCGGAGGCGTCCTGCTTGGGTGCGTCCGCCACGTTGATCATCACGGGGCGGGTGGTGCCGCAGTCCAGGTCGATGCCGAGGAACATGCCGTTGGGGTCGCCGACCTCCGCAGCGGTGAAGGCCCCGCCCAGCGCCCAGTCTTCGCTGACCTGGTGCTGGGTGAACTCCCGCACCACACCGGGCCGCGCGGTGCCGGGCAGACCGAGGGTGAACAGGGCCTCTTGCAGCCCGGCGGGGCGCACGGCCCGGTAGTCGGCGCCGCCGAGCAGCGCGGCCAGGGCCCGGGCGCGGGCGTCGCACACGGCGGCGGTCGGCCCCCACACGGTCAGCACGGTGACGGACTGGACCTCGACCTCGACCGACGTACGCGACAGGCGGGCGTCCAGCTCGCCCAGGTCGCGGGCGGCATCGGTCAGGGAGGCGGGCATGCCGGTGGGGCGGGCGTCGTACTGGTCGGCCTGGTCGACCAGTTCGTTCTTCTTGCGCCGGACCTGGTCGCGGGCCTTCTCCGCCGGGACCAGAGTGAGGTCGACGGTGTAGTCGACAGGGAAATCGAGCGTCTCCAGCTGGGCGAACAGGTCGGCGGCGTCCTGGCTGACCGCGGGCGGGCACTCGGCCAGCGCCAACTGCGCCTGATAGCCCACCCCGGCGTCGGACTCCACCTGCAGCCAGCGCCGCCGCAGCGGCGACGACGTCTTCAGCCGCCACCAGGCTTTACGGCCCGAGCGGCCGATCCGGTCCCCGCCGGACAGGCCCTCGACGTCGTCGAGCGCCAGGTCGACGCCTCCCTCCTGCAGGCGGACCTGGCCGAGATCGGCGTAGCTGGGGGACTGCAGCATCCCCGCCCGCAGCTGTCCGCCGTACAGGTCGCTGGTCTCGGCCTCGGTGAGCAGCGGCTCCTCCAGGCCGCGGTGGAGAGTGTGCTGGATCATCCACACGATCTCCGCCGGGCGGGCCGGGCGGAAGGCGACGCCGCCGGCGAGCGCGGCCTCCACCCGGGAAGCCTGCTCGCGGTAGCCGCTCACCTCGCGGCGCGCCACGGGTGCAGCCCGCATGCCCAGCATCGGCGCGACGTCCGCCCACATCGCGCCGAGCGACGCGGTCATCTGCCCGCCGGCGGCCTCGTTCTGCAGCGGCACCGCCAGCCAGAGGGTGCGGCGGTGCATCTCCTGCTCGCCCAGCAGGTCCAGGGTGGCTTCGACGTTTTCCACCCACGGATGCGGACCGCCGTCGGCCGCCGTCTCGCCGGGCTCGATGCCCTCGATCATGCGCAGGGCAATCTCGCCCGGGTCGACCTGAGCGCACAGCCCGAACAGGCGCGGCGCCCCGGACAGCGAGCGGATCAAGTGGGTGATCTTGGCGAGCTGTTCGTCCCGGACCGCAGCCGGAACGTACGTCCCCTGGACGGTCTCCTCCCGGCGGCCCCGCTCGTCCGGGCCGGGGTGCAGCCGGTAGAGGGCCCACACGCTGCCGTGCGTCGACCACACCAGATGCCCGGCGATGTGACGGATCGGCACCCTCACCGCGCACCCCCGGCCTGTTCGGCGAGGGCGAGCAACTGCTGAACGCCCGACACCGGCCCCACCGACACCGGGCGCGCCTGCGGCGCCGAGCGCGGCCGCGCGGACGGACGGACCGCCGGGCCCCGGCGCGCCTTGCGATCGGCTGCAGGCTGGTCGACGCGGAGCGTGGCCATGACCGGGACAGCGGGAGCAGCCACCTCGAGGGTGAAACCGCCAAACAGAGGACGAGAAAGGCGGTCCCGGGCGGCCCGGCCGCCCATCCGGCCACCCTGCGGCTGCCAGGCGAGCAGCACCCAGCCCAGCGCCGCCTGCAACGGGGCGCGCCCCTTGATCTTCGGGCGGCGCACCGCCCAGACCGTCAGGACCCAGGCCACGATGGGCACCGGGCCCATCCACGACCACCAGCTGATCGTCTTGACCAGCAGGAAGCCGCCGCCGACGGCGACCGCGATCTGTGCCGGGGTATATGGGCCGAGCGGGATCTTCCAGTCGGCGACCTTCCCCAGCACCCACGGGTGGCGGCGGGCGGAGGTGTAGAAGCGGCCCACCCGCCCCATGGTCGCGGCGCTCACAGCCCGTCTCCCGTGCCGTCGGAGTGCACCCGGGCGAGCGGATCGGGACCGCGCACGATGCCGGGCACGGCGGGAGCGCCCTTGGACGGGTTCTTCACCTCGTCGGTGAACATGTCCGCCAGGTCGTTACGGCTGTCGTACAGCCCCAGCGCGATGACCATCAGCAGCAGGGCACCGAGGCCGGCCTTGAGGCTGAACTTCTGGACCATGCCGATCACCACGAGAGCCATCAGGCCCGCCTTGAACCCCTTGGTCGCCCAGCTCTCGAGCATGTTGATCCAGCCGTCGCCTGTCTCGTCCAGACGGCCGGCGAGCATCAGGCTCTGCACCGTGCTCACCGGGCACCCCCGCCCCCGCCAGTCCCGGACTCCAGCGCCGCGACTTCCCACCGGCCAGAGCGGGACTTGAGATCGATGTCGTACGCCAGCGGCCAGCGCCCGGCGTCATCCCTGGCCTCGACCTGGACGCGGACACGGACCTTGGTACCGTCGGCCGGCACCTCCTCGGCGGCCACGGCCTCCTCAGCGCCCCACACCTCCTGGACGGTGACCGCGGTGTACGGGGCGGGGGAGACCGGCGACAGCTTCACCCCGGGCGCGAGGTAGCGGTCCACCTCCCCGGCCCCGGTCAGGTACGCGCCGAAGAACTCCCCGACCGCAGACGCCAGATCGCCGCCGGACGGAACACTCACGCCGAACAGCGACTGGGACACCGCGGCACGCGCCGGGCCGGCCACCACACCGGGGGCGCCGGTCACGGCGAACGAGCTGCCGCTCGCGTCGGCCGCCACGGGCACGACGAAGTAGCGCACACGGCCGTCCGCGTACTGCGCAGCCACCGTCACCGCCCACTCGCCGTCCTCGCGCTGCGCACTGCGCACAGCGGTCACCGCTGCCGGCTTCGGCTGCGCACCGGCGACCGGATCCGGCAGATCGACGTCCGGCGCGAGGGACTGCGCAAGCCGCGCCTGCGCACTGTTCGCGTCGTCGGCACTGCTGCGCAACCACGCGTCGACGAACAACTGCGCATAGCCCGCCGGGTCGGAAGCGACGGCGCTACGCACAGCAGTCGGCTTGTCCAAGGGGGCGGCAACAACCGTGGTCGGGCCGGACATCACCGCGACGCCCAGGGCGACGGGGCCGGCCGCGATCGCGGTGAACAGGGCCAGGCGCGACACACGCACGCGGCGCCTCATCTTCTCCAGCTCTACGCCTGCGGCCATCGCAGGGGCAGCGCCGCTCTCCGCGGCCTGCTTGCCAGGGGACATGGTCAAACTCCCAGGTCAGAACGTGTACTTGCTGACCTTGAGAAAACCCGCAAGCCCCGACCCGACCACCGACCATGAACCCCCGACCACGGTCACGATGGGGACACAAAACCCGTGGTCGGGCTCATGGTCGGCCCAACCACAGCCCCGACCATGGGTACCAGGCATGACCGAGCGGACCACCATCACGAAGGCGCCGGGGACGGGGAACTTGCCCAAGCGCCCCGGGCGGTACGGAAAGGAGAGTCCGCTGACGGTTCGGGATCGCGCCGTCACCGGAAGGAGGGCCGCGGCAGCCCGGTTGCGCACAACTGGGCCGAGTGCGCAGCCCCAAGACCGAGGCCCCCTGCCAACCGCGGCGCAACCGTGCGCAGCCGCCCGCACATGCCGACTGCGCAGGCCCCCCAACTCCCTTGCGCAACTGCATGCGCAATGGATGCCACCGTCGCTGCGCAACCGCGACTGCGCATCCTTCCCGAGCACCCAGGACGCTCATGGTCGGCCCGACCATGAGCCCGACCACGGCAGCCCAGTACGCATGTTGCCGCATCGTGACCGGTGGTCGGGGCCGGTGGCCGTCAGCCTGGTCGGGGGCGCCGGGTGAGCTGACGGCATGGATCTCGCGCACCTCTCCTCACTCAGCGGCCCCGGCCACCTCGCGCCCGCACCCTCGCTCCAGGGCATCAGCGGCCGCGCGCTCATGGCGCGCGAGGGAGCACGATGACCCGTTTCGGGGCGGGGATCCGCCGTGGGGTGATGGCGGCAGACCAGTTCACCCAGATCGCCAACGGCCTCTTCCGCGACAGCAGGCTCTCCTTCAAAGCGAAGGGAATCTGCGGCTACATCAGCACCCACGTCACCGGCTGGCACGTCACAGTCGCCGACCTCGTGCGCGTCGGACCTGACGGGCGGGACGCCGTGCGCGCCGGTCTGAGCGAACTGCAGAGGCACGGCTACCTCATCCGCGAACAGCTCAGGCACGACGACGGGACCCTCGGCGACATCGTCTACTCGATCACGGACCACCCAGCCATCGCCGACGCCGCGCTCGCGCAGACGGCTGGCACGGCGTTCGTCTCAGCGCCGCAGGCGGGGGCGGGCTTCGGGGCAGGGGTCCGCCGTGGGGTGATGGCGGCGGACCAGTTCACTCAGATCGCCAACGGCCTGTTCCGCGACGCCCGGCTCTCTTTCAAGGCCAAGGGAGTCTTCGGCTACATCAGCACGCACCGGGACGGCTGGCGGATGAGCGTCACCGACCTGGCGCGCCGCGGCCGAGACGGCGAGGCAGCCGTGAAGAGCGGGCTGAAAGAGCTGGAGAAGCACCGCTTCCTCCTCCGAGAACGCGAGCGCCACCCCGACGGCACCCTCGGCGCGGCCGCCTACTTCATCACGGACCTGCCCAGCCTGCAAAACACCAGCTCGCAACCGTTGTCGGGTTTTCCACCGGTGGATAACCCGACGTCGGTTAATCGCCCCACTAAGAACACCAACAGAAAGAACACCACGAAGCAGAAGACCAACCCCCTCCGTCCGTGCGACCGCGGCGACGCCGCGCGCACGAACGCACGGACGGTCCCCTCGCACGCGACAACGTCGCCGAAGCCGCCGACTCCAGCAGACGAGATGCACGCGGGTATCCGGCTGCTGCTGGACATCGGGGCGAGCCGTCCCGAACTCCTGCTGACCGGGCCGGCACTGACCGATCAAGGCCGCGTGGCGACCGTGATGCTGGAAGCCGGCTGGAGCGCCGAGCAGCTGCGCCACGTCATCACCAGCCGACCGCTGCCGAACCTGGTGCGCACCTCCATCGGCGCGATCATCGCCGCCCGGCTCCGCGCCGCCCAGGCCTACCCGCCGCCCGCTACCGCCGCCCGCCCCGGCGCGGCCCCGCTGGACGAACCCTTCGCGGAGGCGACCAGAGAGCGGTCATCGACAGCGGCCGCCGCCCGCTCTGTGACCCAAGCCCTCACCTACCGGGCCCTCGTCGAGTGCGCCGGCTGCGGCGTGCCCGCCACCGCCCCCGGCGACGACCTCTGCCCCACCTGCCTCGGCTGGCCACTGTGCCGCACCTGCCCCGGACCAACTCGCAAGCGAGCCCACCCCGACGGCGACGGCCGCTGCACGACGTGCGCCTCCGCCTGACCGACCAACCGGAAGGAAGCAACTCGTGACCGACACCCGCCGCAGACCAACGCCAAGCGGCTTCACCCAGCACCTGCACCCCTTCCCGGCTGACCTGGGCCGGTGGGAGGCGGAACACGCACGCGCCCTGCGAACCGGCCACGTACGCGACCACACCTGTACAGCCGAGTGCGAACCCGTACTCGTCTACGAGCGCACCCGGTGGGGCTGGCTCGCCTGGACGATCCCAGGCGACGGCTCCCAGCCCGAACTCCCTCACCAGATCGGGGTCCTCACCCCATCGGCCACACCCACGCAGCGCTTGGCGCTGCGCTGGCTTACCAGACGCCCCGGCCGACGCATCAGCCTGGCCCCCGGCACCCCCGGCTCGCTGCGCGTCGTCACCGTCGCGGTCGCGTTGTTCAGCCTGCTGGCCGGGCTGTTCGCCATGGCCGATGGCATCCCCGCCGACGTCGCCCTGCCAGCGATCGTGCTCGCGCCGCTGCTCGCCGAACACCTGCCGACCACGCTGGACGCCCGGGCCCGCGAACACGTCCGCAGCGTCGAAGGCGCCAGCGCCTGCTGTTACCTCCAGCGCCTCGCAGCCCTGCACACCTACCTCGTCCAGGCCGCCGCCGTCAGCGACCGCTACGAACTGCGCCGGTCGGCCCAGATCAGCCAGCACCTGCTCTGGGATGCCGCCGACCTGCTCCAGACCCAGGACACCCGCTCGGCCTCCTGTGAACTCATCGCACGCGAACGGCTGATGCTCCAGCTCACCCACCAGGTCGCCCAGGTCCTCAGGTACCCATCCGCCCGGTCAGCGCCGGCCGACGCCGACCAGGCCCGCGAGCCGGAGCGGCCGCCTCGCCCGTACCGGCAAGCACCTCAGCACACGCCCGGCACCTCACCGCCGAAGGGAACACCCCTCATGCCCCAATCCAACCCTGCTGCCCGCACCTCAGACATCTACCTGCTCTTCGCGCACGAGCCCTACTACCCCGGACCCGGAACCTTGGAGATCAACACCACCGTGGTCGCCGCCGACACCCTGCTCCACCCGTGGATCCTGCAGCCCGACGGCACCCGGATCCACGACCTCCTCACCCAAGGTCGGCAGCCGCGCGAGGTCATCCCGCTTGCCACCCTTACCCACGAACTGAACGGAGGCGCCGACTGGCCGACGGTCGGCGACTGGGAACGTGTCACCGCCGACCTGGTGCAACTCGTGCAGACACAGAGGTGCGACGCCCTCAGCCTCGGACTTCCCGCAGTTGCCCGGGCCCTGATCTGCACAGGCCCCGAGAACCAAGTGCGCGCCTTCAACGCTGCAGCAGGGGATTTCACCGTCTACGGACCGGACGACCGCACCAAGGTCCTGACCGAGGTCGGCATGTTCCTCACCGGCGTCGCGGCCGAGCAACCCTTCTGGCCGGGCGACGGACTCCTGCCGCCGCTGTGCCAGAGCGCCTGACAGCAGCGTGGGAGCAGAACGCTGATCAGCGGCCACGATGGTTCAGACAAACGTCTGCCGCCCCAGGACCGGCGTCCTGGGGCGGCAGACTGATCAACACTTAACGCTGGCGCCGGCGCCTGTGCTCGCTGTGCGGCGCATTCGGCCGGGAAACGGTCCTTGAACGGCGTTCGCGGTGGACAGCATCCCTCATGGCGCTCAGCTTCGTCCCAGTTCACGCCGACCCCGGGGGCTATCCATGGCGAAGCGCACCGCGAAGAAGGGCAGCAGCAGACGAGTACGGCTGTCCGCCGACCGGCTACGGAAGGGCTGGCCCGGCCCCGCCGGCACCCGCGTGCGGCTCGCCACAGCAGCGGACGCGGACACCGTCGACGCGCTGCTCGACACGGCCGGGGCCCGGCTCATCCCGGTCTGCGGTCCTCCATCGAGCAGGGCACCGCAGGTGCCGCCCTCCTGGACGGTCTGGACGGCACCACCAAGACATTTTTCGAGGACTTCGCGCGCCGGACCATCGGGCACCCGAGGGCCGACTCGATGGCCAGTGTCAGCCTGACTCTCGTGGCCGCCAACGAGCAGGACCAGCCGATCGGCGCTCTGTCCGTCACCGCCCCCGGAACCATCATCGAGCGGGCTCTGGAGTACGGGTACAGCAACGTGCAGGCTGTGATCCTGAGCGTGGCCATTGGCAAAGTGCACGGCCTGGCGGTAGCCGAGCAGGCCCGCGGCCAGGGCCTCGCCAGCTTCCTGCTGAAGCGGGCCTGGCAGGTCTACGACCAGCTCGGCTACTTCCTGTTGCACGGGTCCTTGGAGACCGAGCGGGACCTAGGCGCCTTCTATAAGGGCTGCGTATATACCGTGTACGCCCCCGGCGAGGGATTCGCGTGTTCACCCGCTGGCGGCCTCCCCGCTGAGCGACCACCGGCCGTTCACCTCACAGGTCCGTCCACGGGCGCGAATTACCTCCGACCAGAGGCATCCACACGTCTTGGGCGGGACCGTGCTGCTCCAGGTCTTCAAGCACGGCGGCTCCCAGCCGGACCTCCCGAGCGAGACCCGCCACGAGTGGGTGCTGAGCCACCATCGCCTGCAGATCGCTCATCCGATTCTCCAGCCTGACCCGGGAGGCACCTGTGAGCACGAAGAGCACACGGGGAAAAACCGGATACCAGCGCAGCCACGCAGGACCTACGGACGCCTGCCTCCGCCGGCCGACGGGCTGGGCCTCGTACTGGAACAGGCGGGCGTACTCGATCAGCTTCACGGCCAGCCGCTCACTGCTCATGGTGCTGCGATCGACTTCCACGAACGCGCGCAGCTTTCGCCGGTGTTCGCTCTCGACGACCGTGTAGTACATCACCGCGTCGGCTACGATCCGCTCACCCTCACCGATGGAGTGGGACACCTCAGGGGTCCAGTCCCAGGGGCCGTGCTCGTGCCCGAGCCGGCGGGCGTCTGCGGCGAAAGCAAGGTGAGCGCGAACGACGGCGAGCGTGTGCGGGGTCTTCAGCGATGCTGCCGTCATCGAGGAGATGGGGTAGGGCGGCCGTCCTCGTAGGACGGGCAGGTCCCGGGTCAGCCGTGCGCCCTCCTGCGTGAGGTACCAGGCGTTGGTACGGGTTCGGTTCGCGTCCGGCAGCACCGTGCAGTCAACGAAGCCGTCGGAACGTAGCCTGTTCAGCACGCGGGACATCAGCTGCCGCGTGCCGTCCGGTCGCAACATCCGACGCATCTGGCTGGTGGTGGCGATGCGGTGCTGGGCGAGCCCGGCCAGCACCTGGTGGGTCAAGGGCTCAGCGGGAGTGGGGGCCATTGCCGTCGCCGGAATACTCTGTGCGGCGCTGTTCATGAGATGTTTCCTTCCACGGCCGTGGTGGTCTCCGACGGAAACCTGCGGTTGCTGTTCGAGGAAACCCGTCGGCCCCGACCAGGTCCCCGACCAAGAAGCCCCGACCATGGTCACAAAGGCGAAACAGCCTGGCGGTCTGCACTCTGCTCGGCATCCATGGCCCCGACCACGGGCCGCGCCCATCCGCAAGGGCAGCTCGCTCCGGCAGCGAGGGCCGTCATCTGCTGAGCCAGGGGCCACTGGCGAACTGAAAAGAGGGCGGCCCCACGAGAAGTTCGGCGATGGCCGGTCCGCAGCAGCCAGGCTGCTGCGGGGCGCGGTGGCGAGCCGCGCCATGCCGGCCATCGTGCGACACCCGGCCCGCAAGGGACCAACACCCAAAGCCGGCTGTCGCGTTCATGGGGCGGTGAGCGGAGCTCCGCGCACCGCCAGGGGTACTACTTCTTGGACCGTTGGGCTGCCTGCTCGAGGATGCGCCGGCGCGTCCACCGCCGGCGCCCGTTCTGGCGCCCGGCATTCTCTGCGACCCCGTCCGTGGTCTTCAGTAGCGGAAGGTTGCCCTGGGACAGGCTGCTCGAGAAGGAGCCGACGGTCTTGTACCCCAGCAGGGCGGCCGCCTGGCTCGCCCCCAGAAGCTCCTCGGGATCGCCGTCGACCGGCACGTCGGGCAGCGGCGGCGCCTCCTTGGCTCCGGCTCGTCTTCCGCGGCCGGGCCGGGTGGCCATCCACGCCTGCAGAGTCTCTACCTTCCACAACTGCCGGCGGTAGGGGTTCGCCGCCGTGCCCTTCTCTTCGACGACATCCGGCTCGGGGAAGTAACCGGGGTGATCGCGCACGAAGGTCGTGACCTGGCTGGAGTTCTTGTAGCCGAGATACCTCGAGGCCTCCGCCGCGTTCAGTAACGTCCCCGGAGGGAGGGAGGGCGGTGCGTGTTCAGCGAGCCGTGACGGCGCCCGGTCGGCGAACCACTCGGTGACCTCCGCGTGGTTCCACAGGCGGGCGCGGCCGCGCTTGTCGACAGGATCGGGGAATGTCCTGCCGGCCGCGTTCTCCGCGCGCTCGGTGTAGAACTGGCTGATCCGTGAGGGTGTCAGGCCCTGTTCAGCCGCGATCTCGGCAGCGTCGGCCAGGCGAGGCTCACGGCGCGAGGTCATGGCAGAACCGTCCGTCCTGTCAGCAGTGAGCCGGCCAGCCCGACTCACAACGCAAATAATGGCAGAAGTTGCGGTTGGAGGTCCAGCCCGCGGCTCAAGGTTCTTCTCTGACGGTCGCGCTCACGGCTCACGGCCTTCCTCGGGGACCAGGCAGACACCGCGGCGCGCGGCGTCCTCGGCCATCTCCGCGTACGCGATGGCGGCCGGCGTCATCTCCCACTCGACCAGGGCCAGCAGCAGGATCACCTCGTCGCGGTCCTGCGAGGCATCGCAGGGCATACCGGCAGTCTCAGCGGCGAACATCAGGTCTTCGGTGGCCAGCCCGCCGAGACGCGATGCCATTTCCCGGTGCAGCTCCTGCAGGCCCTGCTGGTACAGCTCGTTTGCCTCGGCCAGGAGCAGCACCAGGTCCTCGCCGTGGCTGGCCGGTGCCGCCGCAGCGAGGTCGAGGATGCGCTGGGTCGTCGTCATCGTCATTGAGTATCCCTCCCGGATGGGGGTGAGCGCCGGTGTGGTGGTCAGTGGCAGCCATCGCACCCGGCGGCGCTGTGCAGGATCTCGCCCGGCCCGGTACGGGCCTTGGAGTCCCATGTGGGCGGCTTGCGCAGGGCGGCGTGGACGTCGCGTTCCATCCGCTCGAAGTCCTCGGTCTCCTCGACCAAGACGCCGGGGTCCGGGGCATCGCGCCGGCGGGACAGCGCGATGAGCTCGGCCATGGTGATGTTCGGGTTGAACGGCACCTGGCGGACACGTTCGACCAGCGCGCACAACTCGGCCATCCGCGGCCGGCGCCCGGCGGTCAGCAGCAGATCGCGGTGATTGGCCAGGGTGCAGGCCGAGCACGAACAGCGACTGGAACCACCCCGGTCCTTGGCACCGGGGTACGAGTCGTAGCACCAGTGGTAGGGCAGCCCCGCGCTGATCGTGCGCTCCCAGACCTCCTCGGTGCTCACCTGGTGCGCGGGCAGCCACTCGTCGACGATCCGGGCCGAGTTGTCGGTAGTACGGCGCCACATCTCCCGGTTGCGTCGGTCCGGGCTCTCCTCGGCCCGCATCCCGAGCACGTTGGCGAACATCAGCGGGCCGTCCGTCTCCTTCCTGAGCGCGCGGACCTGCGGGGTGAACGCCTGGTACACCATCTTCGTCTTCCACGGGCCCGTGCAGGTGCGGGCCCGGCCGAGCCAGGGCCAGTCGCCTCGTTCCGCGATGAAGGCCAGTAGGTCGAACGGCACCCGTTCACCGTCGACTTCACGGCTGCGGCGGATCTCGACATGCCGCTCGGGCGGCACGCCGAGGGCCTGGCTGTGCTGTGCAGCGAGTTCGCTGGCACTCGGCCAGCGCACTCCGTCCACGGTGACGGCGGGCCACTCCATCGGTCCCAGACTCGCGTGGGCGGTCCAGACGCGGTCGGCGACGCCTGCCTGGCGGGCGGCGTCCATCGCGATCAGGCCGGCCACTGATCTCGGATCGGTCGTAGCGATCCCCGCATGCGTCGGTGACCCACGGGATCCGCACCCCGCGCTTCTTCGCTGGCTTCGGCACGTACCCTCCCCCTGCAGTACGCCCAACCGGTGGGGCGCTCTCCCCTGATCCTGCCCGCTCCAATCTCGCCATGCCCGGGCGTTGCTCTCGGCAGGCTGATGAGGCGCAGTCCCGCATGAGTCGGGCGAAGTGGGTGAGGACCCGGTGCCGTCACGGTTCCGGGTCCTCACCGTCCGCGCAGCGACCGGTGCGATGCCCGGTGTACGTGGCCGGGGGCTGCGGACACGTCGTTCGGGCCGGGGCGGCGGCATGCGGGCCGGGCCGCCTGCCCTCCACGGTGCGCGCGCCTTCGAGGTATCGCATTTTGTGTCCGTACGTCCGAGTGAGGCCCGCTGAGACACCGTAGGTGCAGGGGCGCAGTTCGCTGCGGCACCGCCAGGTCCCCGGCTGTGTGAGGCGTGTCGTTTCTCCGGTACGACCAATCCCCCCACACGGGCGGCGCACAGCTCAAAGCCCGGACAGTGCCCCCACCATGGCCGTTATCACCAGTGCATGATCAAAACCGTGCAGCGCGGCCTTATCGCCGCCGCCCTCGCCCTCCTGCCCCTCACCACCCCCGCACCCGGGAGCGGCGCTGGAGGTGACTGGGAACGACACCGAGCGCCCCGTTCCTCGCCGAACGACTCGCCGGACTGCAACGCGCGAGATGGACTACGCAGGCGGAAGAAGAAGCCTCAGCAGGGGGGCGTCAGCACGTGGTAACGAATCTGACTGTTTCCGTTCCCATGGCGTAGTCAAAACTGTTGGCGTGCAGGACCCCCCATGCGTAGCCATCTCCGCATGTACTGAACGCCACCGTCGGGCCGAAGCAGGCGCGGGACTGCCCGCTGCTGAGGGTGTAGTCGTAGGTGCACGTGGAATACCCGTTCACGCCATACAGCTCGTCAGAGTGGACTTCACCTTGTCGGAGGATGACGTCCTTGGTACTGCTGTTCGTGACAATCAGTACAGCTTGCCCCTTGGTCTTGTCGGGCGTGACGACGATGCACGTCTGGAACACGACATAGTTCGAGAGAGGGGTCTTGGTGGTGGGTCCGCAGTGCCAGTTCGAGTTCGTGCTGTAGGTCTGCCAGTACACGGTGGCGCTTGCTGGCGAAGCCCCGAAGAGAATCAGGGCAGTGGTTGCTGCCGTAGCGGCCAACCAGGTAAGTATTCGGCGAATTTTCATGGGCACCTTCCTGATGCTGTGTGAACTGCCGTCGTGTGACGTGTTCATGAGGCAGCAACACTCTAGGCGACTCTGATCTTCGCTGGGGGAGGGAGTTGCACCCAGGGCTCCGGCGATGTTTGCGTGACGCCCAGTTCGTGATGATCTGTCAGTGCAGCGGTGCCCCGCAATGTGACAGGGACGGCTTCTAAGATCATGGAGTTCACTACGCCTGGCTTTATTCACGGGTTGTGGTTCTGCCTCAGGTTCTGTGGTGCAGCCACGCTGAGTGACCGGATTACCTTGCGGTTGACCGACCCCGATGGGGTTCTGGCACAGATCTTGGGGAGCGATCGCGGAGGGTGACGGTGTCGTTCGATTCGCTCAGAGCGCGATCGGCCGGTACTTCAGAGCCTCGTCGACAATCTGCTCCGCAGACGGGTCCTGAAGGATGTCCGAGGGATGGAAGACCAGGTCACTCACCCGGGGATGCGACACGTTCGCCTCCAGGAGCCGCAGATAGTAGCCGCTCTCCGCAGAGGCAGTCAGGAGTCTGCGAACGATCTCAACGAGCTCGTCCCGGTTGATGTCCGCAACCACGGGGCGAGCCGGCCGGGCCGCCTCCTTCGCGAACTCCTCCAGGCTCCTGCTGCCGTAGTACTCAGCGAAGTCGAGAGCCACGTAGTCGTGACCGGTCATCGCGTTGAACGCCTCGATCGCCTCGCCCGCCGCCTCTGGGCGGGCGACCAGCAGCTCAGCAATCTGCTCAACCTCCGCGCACAGCTCGTCCAGCCGCTGCTGGCTCACCGTCCGGGCGGTGGCCCGGCTGGCGTAGACCGCGTTCGTGGCTGCGTAGATCGTGCCGACGTGCCCAGGCATGACCAGAAGTCCCGAAGCGGTCCGGCGCGGGACAGGGTCCGCGAACGAGACGACTCCGTGTACACCCCTGGCGAGCAGGCGTTTTAGGCAGTTCGCGAGGAACCACGACTCCGAATTCGCCGGGCACTCATCCAGCAGGACGAATCTCGAGCACACCAACGACTCGGTGTACGGCCGGAGCTCGGGCAGTGGCTTGGTGAGGACGGCGGTGCTGACCGGCACTCCGAACACGGCCACCCCGCAGAGCCGCCTCTCGCCGTCGACGACGTCGTACAGGCCGAATTGCACCGTCACCGCCGGGTACGAGCCGGAGTAATGGTGTGCGAGCACGAACCCCTTGGCGGGCTCCTCGTCGGGGATGACGTCCACGGTGTATCGGCGGGCGTCGAAGCCTCCGTCGCGGACATGCGCCCAGGAATGCCTCCCCTCGCGCCACCGCTGGCACCAGGGGGACGCGGTCGGTACCTCCGGCAGGTCCTCGAACGGCAGGGTCTCCTGGACCGGGAACCTCACGGTGCCTCCCCGTCCCCGTGCTCCTGCGGGCCGCTCGCGAAGAGGGGGAGCTGTCCCTCCGGGGCGACCGCAGGCCGCTGCGCAGGGACGGCGTGCTGGGCGGCAGGGGGTTTCTCGGGTTTGCCCGTCTCGGCGGTCTCTTCGACGGCCGTCGGGTGAGGGCAGGGGCAGATCCACCGGCAGGGCCGTTGGCCAGGTCTGAACCGGATCACGGCGACGACGAACCCTTGGGCGTCGGTGATGGTGTCGGCGTGCTCGTCGACGCGGGGGCCGCCGGCGCTGACGCACCGGTCGTGGTGCCCGGAGGCACAACCGGGGCAGATGCCGCGCTCGCAGGAGCACCAGCGGTGGAAGCCGCAGGGGTAGGCGTCCTCGATCTTGCGCAGGCCCTTGGTCCAGGCGTGCGCGCGTACCCAGGCGCCTTCCTCCTCCCTCATCGGGGAGGGCACGGTGGAGGGAATGGGGTCGAGGATGCCCATGATCGCGGCGCCGATATGGCGCAGTCGGGTCGTCATGCTTCGTCTCCAAACAGGGTGGGCGTGGCGTGGAGTTCGTTCATCCAGGCCAGGAGGCGGGGAGGTTGGTGTCGGGCCCAAAGGCGAGGTAGGTGCCGTCGCAGCTGGTGCAGCCGAAGGCCTGCGCGATGCGCAGCCGCCGACGGGAGTTGACGCGGCCCATGTGGACGGCCAGGCCGCGCTTCCGGGCTTCAACGGCCAGCCGGTGGGCGGCCGGTGAGGTCTTCCACTCGGTGCTGCCGGCGAGGAACAGCACGTCGATCGAGTCCCAGGGGATGAGGCCGTGCTCGCTGCCGTCCTGGGCGGCGAATGCGGCCGGGATACCGAGGGCGCGGATGGGCTCCAGCCAGGGCAGCGACTCGGCGAGGGTGGCCGCGGCGTCCATGGGGACGTCGGGGGCGACGGCCCACAGACAGCGGCCTCGGCTGTAGCGGTTGACGGTCGCCGTCAGCCACGCGAACCAGGCCTGCTCGCCGGGCCATCCCTTGCCGAACTTGCCGTTGTCGCACGCGTACAGGGCGCCGGGCGGGATCACGTTGCCCTGGGCCGGGGTCGTCATGCAGGCCAGGAGTCCGGCCTGCATGGCGGCCCGTACGTCAGCTCCGGACGGCGTGGCCAGGTACAGCATGGCGGAGACGCGGGGGAGGTGCGGGGCCTGAGGGCATGGGTGCGCCCACGGGAAGTCCTTCCGGAGGTGGCGGTGAGGGGCGGTTCAGAGGAGGGGCAGCTGGGCAGTGGAGCCCGAGACGAGGGCGTCCCAGTGCTGCTCGAAGTTCTGGTCCTGCTTGTCGATCACGCGGGCGGGGGCGGTGGCGAAGAGTTCCTCCGCCAAGCGCCGGAAGTTGCATCAGGTGAGTGATCCAGATGTCCGCTACGTCGTCTGCCAGTGCATCTGCTGACGCTCGCCTTCGCTTCGAGCTCGCAGGATGGAGCCCGCTGACCTGCAGGACTAGCGTCACCCTCCCGTTTACTGCAAGATACTTGCGTTCTGCGGGAGGGGTTTGTGGCCAGGGACGTAGAAGCACCCATCGGGTCCGCGCGACTTGAGTTGGTCGAGGGCGTACGTCTCCTGCACCCGGCGGATGCGGTGCTTGAGGCGATGCTCACGGGGTGGGGCCGCCAGCAGCGAGGCGGCCGGCACCTGCAGGAGAAGACGGTGAGCGACCGGATCGCTACCATCCGCAGGTTCGTGAAGTTCGCCGACGCCTTCCCATGGACGTGGGGTGCCGCGGACATGGATGAATGGACGACGCATCTGGTCGCAGAGAAGCACTTGCAGCCGTCGACGATCAGGGCGACGCAGGGGGCCGTCAGGATGTTCTGCGACTACCTCCTCGATCCTCGCTACGACTGGGCCGTGGAGTGCGAGAGGCGGTTCGGCACCCATCCCATCCAGGTCTGCCACGAGTGGAACACCCTCGATCACCTGCTGGACTACGAGGGTGATCCCGACCGCCGGCCGATGACGCGGGGGGAACTGCAGCAGTTGTTCGACCACATCGACGAACGCGTCGACTTGGCGATCCGACGCGGCCGCAAGGGAGCCCTGACCGCCTACCGCGACGCGACCCTGTTCAAGGTGATCTATGGCTGGGGCCTGCGGCGGACGGAGACTGCCCGGCTGGACACCTTCGACTGGTATCGCAATCCCAAGGCCAAGGAGTTCGGACGGTTCGGCATGCTTGAGGTTCGCTATGGCAAGTCGTCCCGGGGCCAGCCACCGAAACGGCGGAGCGTCTGCAGCACGATGCCGTGGGCTGTCGAGGCGGTTGAGGACTACACCACCAACATCCGGCCGCGGTTCAAGGGGCACGACCGGAGCAAAGCCTTGTGGCTGAGTGAACGGGGCACCCGCCTGTCCGCGAAGGAGATCGACGAGCGATTCTCCGTCTATCGCAAGGCCCTCAAGCTCGACGAGGACCTGGTGCCGCACTGCTTGCGGCACTCGTACGTCACGCACAGCATCGAGGACGGGGCCGACCCGGTCTTCATCCAGCAGCAGGTCGGCCACGAGTATGCGTCCACGACCGCTCTCTACACCGGCGTGTCCGGCGACTTCGCGAACACCATGATGCGGAAGGCAATCGACTCAGCGCTCCAGCGCGATCTGCAGGACTTTGGCCCCGGCGGCAGGAGCAGACGATGACGGCAAAGCTCGACTACCGGTGGAAACTGCGCGAGGTCATGGCGACCCGCGGCATGTTTTCCACGATCTCCCTGCAACCTCTGCTGGCCGAACGCGGCATCGACTTGTCCTCCAGCCAGGTCTACCGGCTGGTGACTGAGCGACCCGAGCGACTGAGCCTGAAAGTTCTCATGGCCTTGCTGGACATCCTGGACTGCTCGATGGACGACCTCATCGAGCCAGTAGCCTCGGCCTCCTCGGCTGCCAAGCCGAAGCGTGCAGTCGGCGACGCCGACACCAGCGTCGGGTCGTTCCGCCCCAAGCGGGCCCGGATCGTCCCCCGGTCAGAGCCGTGACCCAGCCCGACCGGATCCTCTCTGATCCCTGCGGCACCATCGTGGACATGGTCGCGCGGGTCGAGCCTGATCTGACTGTGGAGCAAATCCGGGATGCGGTGAAGCAAGCCGCCCCCAGCCGGACCGCACGCCGGAGCCTGGCAAAAACATTGACGGCCGATCCCGCACTGCTGACGTCCAGGCGCCCCGAAGGCTCTCGTTCCGTCGAACGGCTGATCCACAAGCTCCTGGCACACGGCGCCCGCCAAGTCGCCGTTCCCCTCTGCGCCGGCTGCGGCAAGCCCGAACCCCTCCCGCAGCGACGAGGGAAACTCCGCGTCTGCGCCTACTGCGACGCCACCGCACGAGCCCAGCAACAGCCCTGCGCCGACTGCGGATTGCCCCGGGTCATCCGTTACACGGGCCGCAATGGCGAAGGACTCTGCAGCAGCTGCCAGCCGAAGGACAATATCGACTGGGCTCAGCGGATCTGCGATCACATTGCCACTGTCGACCCCACGGTCCCGGCAGAGACCGTCCGCCAGATCATCACCACCATTACCCGCGGCCGTCCCCACTACGTCCGGCGGCTGGCCTGGGACCTGGAGGACCGGCCCGGAATGCTGACCGGGAACGCCGGCCACGGAACCCCCAAGGTCATCGCGCTGATCGATGCCCTCCGGGACGCCGGAGCGCAAGCCATCGTCCGCCCGCCCTGCCCCCACTGCGGCCGCACCAGCGTGACGCTCCGCAACACCCTGGGAGATGTCAGGGTCTGCCCGACCTGCTACAACACCCGCAAGGCCGTCAACTGCTCTCGTTGTAAGCGCCGCTCTCCCGTCGCCCGCCGCAGCCCCGACGGACAATCCATCTGCAACCACTGTGACCGGACCGACCCGATCAACCATGAAGAATGCTCCGGATGCGGCCGACTCCGGCCGATTATCAGACGAAACAGCCCGACCGGCCCCCTCTGTGACACCTGCTACCGGCCACCCGTCGCAATCTGCCTGCTCTGCGGGCACGCCCGCCCGTGCTTCGGCGTCGCCGGCGGCATGCCACGCTGCGAAAACTGCACGCGTTTGCGAGAACCCTGCCTGGACTGCGGCCGCACCATGCCCGTCAAGGCCCGAACCGCCAACGGCCCCCTTTGCGAGACCTGCTTCAAGAAGAACCCCGTCTCCTTCAAGGCCTGCACCCGCTGCGGCACGGTCGAACGACTCCGGCACCACGGCCTCTGCCATCGATGCGCCTGCAATGAGGAACTCACCGCGTTGCTGGCAGGCCCTGACGGAGCCGTCGCAGCCCCACTCATGCAACTTCACTCGACCCTGATGGCCAGCAATCACGTCCGCGTCCTGGACTGGCTACAAAAGCGGAACACAGCAGTCTCGGTACTCCGCGAGATAGCCACCGCAGAATGCTCCCTCGACCATGAATCACTCGATGCCCGAACAGACAAGGCCGTCGAACACCTTCGGGCCATCCTCGTCGCTGCCGGCGCCCTGCCGCGACGCGACGAACAACTGGTCGCGGCAGAGCGATGGATCGCCGCCGCTGTCGCTGCCATTGCAGATCTCTCCGACCGCCACACCATCCAGGCATTTGCCACCTGGACCCACCTGACTCGTCTGCGTAAGTACTCCCGTCGCAAGCCCATCACCGCTGGCCAGGCGGTGTCCGCCCGCCGCAGCGTCAAGGCAGCGGTCGGCTTCCTGGCCTGGCTGCGAGCCGAGGGCCTGAATCTTGAGGCTGTCGGCCAGCGTGATCTCGACCGCTGGCTGGAAGGCGGCCCCACTACACGGCAATATGCTCGTGACCTGGTTCTCTGGGCCGTCCGCACCAAGCGAGCGACAAACATCAGCATCCCGGCGCGTCTCAAGAACTCTCCGACCCAAGCTCTCGACGAGGACGAACGAAGAGAGATCGCCCACCGGCTCCTCGGCGACGACCAGCTCGACGCACGCGACCGTGTTGCCGGCCTGCTGAGTCTTCTCTACGCGCAGCCTTTCAGCGTGATCATCCGTCTCACTGCCGATCACGTCGTCGTGCGCGAGAAGAGCGTCCTCTTGCGCCTCGGCAAGGAGCCTCTTGAACTATCTCCCGAACTGGGCAACCTTATTCAGCAGATCGCGGCTGATCGCCGCCGCGACGGCCAGATCGGGCAGATTGACGCTCATTGGCTGTTCCCCGGAATCCGTCCGGGCCAGCACCTCAGCCATATCACTCTCGCTGCCCGACTCAAGCGGCTGGGTATCCGGTCCTTGCCCAGCCGCACGGCGGCTATCCGCGACCTGACCGCCGAAGTCCCAGCCGCAGTCGTCAACCGCCTTCTCGGCCTCAGTACCTCAACCGCTACCAGCTGGGCCAAGAGAACGGCTAAGACTTCATACGCTGCTGAAATTGCCCGCCGAAGTGACTCGGACAAGTGACGACTGGCATGGTGGGAGGACACCGCGCGGGAGTGTGGTGATCCGCTGCCGCAGACGATGGTGGCGGAGGCTTGAGCGGGCCCGGCAGCGGGTGGCTGCGATGCAGCGGGGAGAGCATGCGGAGTGCCCGGTGTGCGGGCGGTCGTGGACGGTAGTCCAGGCGGTGGGGCGCGCCAAGGGGCGGGTATCAACGTTGCCGCTGAGGTTCCTCGCGGCGACGGCCGCGCTCTATGGGCGCGGCCCCCACTCACAGCTCCAGCACCAACCGCTCTCCTTCCGGTGCGCGCGAGACGCAGGGCAGCATGGCGCCGGCCGCACGTTCGGTGGCGGTGAGCCGGCGGTCACGGTGATCGACATGGCCATGGGCCACCTGTACCCGGCAAGTGCCGCAAAATCCCTGGCGGCAGGAGAACGGCAGGTCTGGCAGGGCGTCGTGAAGAACATCCAGGGCGGAGCGGTCGTACGGCACTGGCAGGACCCGTCCGGTCTCGCCCAGTTGAAGTTCGAAGGGACGGCCGTCCGTGATCGGGGCCGGGGCGAAACGCTCGAAGTGCAGGGCTGACGCGCGGCTGTCACCGAACGCGCGCCGAACGCCGTCGATCATTGGCGCGGGTCCGCAGCAGTACACCGCACCCGTCGCCGGGCTCAAGCTCAGCAGATCGGCTGCTTCGGGCGCGCCGGACTCGTCGTCAGGACGGATGGTGACCCGGCCGGGGGCTGCGGCCGTGAGTTCGGCGAGCTCTGCCGCGAAGGGCATCGAGCCGCGGCTGCGGCCGGTGTGCACGAGCCTCCAGTCCAGGCCGCGTCGGGCGGCTTCCCGGGCCATCGGCAGGATCGGGGTGATTCCGATGCCGCCCGCGATGAGCAGGATGGATGCTTCGGCGGCGAAGGGGAAGGCGTTCCGGGGCCCGGTGATGGCGACCCGCATACCGTCTGAGAGGGCGTCGTGTACCTCGGCCGAACCGCCTTGGCCGTTGGCGATGCGGCGCACCGCGATGCGGTACCGGTGCCGGTCGGCAGGGTCGCCGCACAGGGAGTACTGCCGCTTGCGGCCGGAGGGCAGGTGCAGTTCGATGTGGGCGCCGGGCTGCCAGGGCGGGAGTATTCCCCCGTCGGGTGCTGCGAGCCGCAGGGAGACGACATCCTCGGCCTCTTGGTGCTTGGTGGCGACCACCAGTTCCCGGATCGCGGGCGTCTCGGCGGCCTGCGGGTGCCTGGGTGGAGTGCTGCGCCGCGCGAGGCGCGTGACTGCGTGGTCGCTGAGAGCAGCCAGCTTCTGCATGAAGGAGTCGCTGCGCGGTCGGCCGTACAGGTCCGGCGGCCGGGTGAGGGGTGTGCTGGTGTCCATGGGAGGCCTCACTGGTTGCCGGGTCATTGGGCGGCCGCTCGGGCAGCGGGGGACGTCGCCAGGTAGGCGACCGCCTGCTGGGTCGAGCCCTCCTGGGTCGGGTGGTAGCCGGGGCGGAAGTAGCGCAGTACCGAGCGGGCGAACGAGACCGGCGGGGGCAACAGGTCCTTGCGGGCGGCGGCCAGGTAGTCGCGGAAGCGGACCTCGACCCGGTCGTCGAGTTCGGGGTCGGCGCTCATCAGGAAGCGGACTCCGCGGATCCACAGCCGGGTCAGCACCGGAGCGGTGACGAGCATGCCGGTCACTCGGCGCCGGTAGCGGGGATCGAGGTGCACCAGCAGGTCGAACGCGACCGAGCGGTGTTCGACCTCCTCCGCGCCGTGCCAGCGGAACAGATCGAGCATCGCGGGGTCCGCGCCGGCCCGGTCCAGGTGCCCGTTGCTGAGAATCCAGTGACCCATGTACGCGGTGAAGTGCTCGAAGGCCGCTATGAGGGCGAGCCGTTGGAGGAGGTGCGCGTGGGTGGCGGCCGGCGTCAGTTCCGGCCGGTCTCCGAGCACCCTTCGGAAAATCCATTCGGACTGGCGGGTGTACGGGGCCGGGTCCAGCCCTTTGGCGAGCAGGTGCTCCAGGACCTCCTGGTGCGCCTCGGCGTGCATCGCTTCCTGGCCGATGAAGCCGCGTACGTCCTCGCGCAGCCGGTCGTCGGTGATCAATGGCAGGGCCTGCTCGAAGGTGCGCACGAACCAGCGTTCGAGCTCGGGGAGCATGAGGTGGAGCACATCGAAGGTGTGGGTGGCGAAGGGCTCACCCGGCAGCCAGTGCAGCGGGGTGGTGCTCCAGTCGAAGGTGACGTCCCGGGGTTGCAGCACCAGGTCGTGGTGGTCGATGGGCTCGGACGGACGCTCCGGGTGGGCATGTGCGGCTCGGAACATGACGGGTTCCTCCTCCGTCGGCGATCGGTGTGTGCGGAAGGGTGGTCAGGCAGTCGTCCAGTACTGCCGGCCCTGCCGGTCTGTTGGGCTGTCAGATCGGGTGCGCGGTGCGGTCCGGAGTGCGGCGGGAGCCGTCTTCGATGCGGTGGGCGAATTCCGCGATCCGGGACGCGACCTCCTCGGGGTGGCTGAGCTGTGCCCAGTGCCCGGCGTCGATCGGGCGCCGTTGTATCTGCCCCGTCCAGTGCTCCACTCCGTACGACAGCACCGGGGTGACGCAGAAGTCGCGCGTGGGGATGATGAGCTGAACCGGGACGGTGGTCGGCCGGTCCCGGGGGCGCAGCAGGCGGGGCAGCATGTTGGCGCGGTACAGCGCGGTGCCGGACACGGCGTCGCGGGCCAGCGTCGGCGCGGGGTAGGGGGTGTGCCCGGGCACACCTTGGGAGCCGGTGAGGAAGGCGCGCCAGCGGTGTCCCAGTGCTCTCCAGGTCAGGGCGGGCAGGAGCGGGAGATGGAAGTAGGCGATGTACCAGGATCGTGCGGCCTGCCTCAGCACCTTCGGCAGATCCGGGTGCCGCGGTCGGAGGCGGGCCCGGATCAGGTGGCCTACGTGGTCCAGGCAGGGTCCGGAGATGGAGGTGAACGAGGCGATCCGCCCGGCCAGGCGGGTGCCGGTGACCGATTCCCAGGAGTGGATCGATCCCCAGTCGTGTCCGACCAGGTGCACCGGGCGGTCGGGGCTCACGGCGTCGAGAACCGCCTCCAGGTCGGCTTCCATTCGGGACATCCGGTAGGCGCGCAGACCCCTTGGCCGGTGGGAGGCACCGGCTCCCCGTACGTCGAAGGCGGTGACGTGGAAGTGGTCAGCCAGGCGGTCGGCGACGGGGTGCCAGACGGCGCTGGTGTCCGGATAGCCGTGGACCAGCACCACCGCAGGAGCGGTGGACGTTCCCCACTGGTAGGCGGCCAGCTCCACGCCGTCGGCGGCGATCCGGCGGGCGGCCGGGCCGGTCATCGGCGACCACCGGCAGGGGTCAGTTCGCCGTAGTTCAGACCGCCGTGGAGGAAGCTGGGCCGCACCGGCCAGTGCCGCTTGAAGGGGGCCAGCTCCGAGGAGGGCAGGATCTGCAGCCAGCGCGGATCGCGCCGGCTGGGGTCGGCGAGGGTCTTCTCCTTGACCATGGAGTCGTACTGGTTGAGGGAGTCCTCCAGGGTGTTGGCGTTGGGCACCACCTCATGGCCGTAGAACGCGGCGTGGCGGCGCACCCCGGGGATGCGGGAGAGCTCGGGCTGCCAGTTGTCGGCCGAGATGCCGTTCTCGGAGGAGACCCACACGCCGTCAGGGGTGTTCAGCACCAGGGAGTGGTTGCCGTCCGTATGGCCGGGGGTCCACAGCAGGCTGACGCCGACGCCGAGTTCGACATCGCCGTCGAAGGCGGTGACGCGCTCGGGCGGTACGCCGTCCATGCCTCCGTCGACGTACCAGGCCCACTGCATCGGATGCGTCGATTCGAAGGTGCCCAGCTCCCTGCGGTGTACCAGCAGCCGGGCGCGCGGGAACAGCGCTTCGCGGGGCGCCCGTTCGCCGGGAATGGTGCGGGTACTTCCCATGATCATGCGCACGTCCTGGACGTGCAGGTGGTCGAAGCTGACGAAGTCCACGTCCTCGGGTCGCAGACCGCAGGAGGGCAGGACGGTGTTCGGGTCCTGGTAGAAGCGGGCGAAGACGTGCTCGGTGAGAAAGTCCCCCGCCAGACGCTTGAGCTGTGCGTAGAACGGCGCTTGAGCCGTTCCGGCGGCGACGGTCGGCTCCCACACCAGTGTTTTCGGCTCGCCGTCGAAGCCGTCGAACTGCACGACGAGCATCCGGTTGACGATGCTCACGAACGGGTTGACGGCGAGCGCGGCGCCGTGGAAGCCGAACCGGGTCGGGTACGGGGCGGCGGCGATGTCGAAACTGCGGACGGCGTGGATGCGGCCCTGCTGGACGAACCGCTCCCGGTAGGTGGCCGCGGCGCTGCGCACGGCGCTCAGCCGGTCGCCGCGGGGCCATACGTCGTGGACGCCTTCGAATTCGGGGATGGGGCGCGGAGCGGCGGCGTCCTGGGCCTTCTTCGCGCTGGGCGCCGGCTTGGGCGTGGTGGTCACGGGCTCAACTTTCGGGGTGGCGGGCGGTGCGGGTGCGCTGCTCGTAGGCCGCGCGGACCGACCGGTCGGACAGGGCGGCGAGCTGGTTGGGGACGAGGAGGTGATGCAGGGCGTCGCGGGCTCGGCCCGGCAGCAGCGCGGCCAAGCGGGTCAGGGCGGCTACCTGGCGGGGAACGAAGACCTCGAACCGCGGGCGCAGCACGACGTCGAGCACCGCGTCGGCCACCTGATCCGTCGTCAGGCGTCGGGTGGGTCCGGTCGCGGTGCCCACGGCCAGCTCGGTGTCCACGACTCCGGGCATCACCAGGGACATGTGCACGCCGGTGCCGCGCAGTTCGGCGCGGACGGCTGTGCTGTAGCCGTGGAGTGCGTGCTTCGTCGCCGCGTAGGTCGCCTCGCCGGCCGGGGCGACCTTGCTGGCGGCGGAGGCGATGTTCACCACGTGGCCGCGACCGCGTTTCCGCATTCCCGGGATCACGAGTTTCATCCCGCGCAGTACGCCGTGGACGTTGACGTCGAACTGGCGCAGGGCGGCTTCCTCCGGTTCTTCCGCGAAGGGGCCCACCCACATGATTCCGGCGTTGTTGATGAGTACGTCGATCGGTCCCAGCCGGGTCTCGACGGTGCGCAGGAAGTCTTCGAAGGAAGGTGTATCGGTGACGTCGAGAGGCAGCCCGAGCAGCCGGCCACCGGGACGCGTGCTGAGGGCACCGGCCGCCTCCGTGGCGAGCCGCGTGTCGAGATCGCCGATCGCCACGGCGGCTCCGGCCGCGGCGAGCCGGGCTGCGACGGCACGCCCGATTCCGCGGCCCGCCCCGGTGACCGCGATCACTCGGCCGGTCAGCGGTTGTGTGCGGGCGAGCTTGTCGTGGTCTCTCCGGCTGGACGTATTCGGGTGTTTGGGCGGTGCTGCCACGGTCGAGCCCCTTTCTTGCCCTGAGCATGAGCGCCGAGCGGCCGGCGGACCTCGCGCTCGTCTGACACGACACCATGTCAGATGAACTGACAAGCTAGAGTGTCAGTTCGGAGCACACCGGTGTCAACACCTCTGCGAAGGGGAGAAATGACCGGCACACAGACCGCCGGGCGGCGCTACGGCGGACGCGACGCGGCGCAGCGACAGCAGGAGCGCCGCACCCGCCTCATCCAGGCGGGCCTCGACCTGTTCGGCACAGCCGGATATGCCTCGGCCTCCGTCAAGCAGGTGTGCTCGCACGCCGGACTGACCGAGCGCTACTTCTACGAGTCGTTCCGCGACCGCGAAGACCTTCTCGCCGGGGTCTACGACGAGCTGATCACTACGATCATCGCCGAGACCGCGCAGGCCGCAGCCGCTGCCGCACCCGATGTCGACGCCCAGTTGCGCGCCGGACTCGAGGTCTTCATCCGCACACTGGCCGGCGACGCACGCAAGGCCCGCCTGGTGCTCATCGAGGTCGTGGGCGCCAGCCCCCGCCTCGAAGTGCGGCGCCGTGACGTCTTGCACGAATTCGCCGCGATGGTCGCCGCCGTCGTCGGACCGCTATCTGACCCGGAAGCCTCCTCCAGCCGGCTCGCCATGACCGCGATGAGTCTGGTCGGCGGAGTCAACGAACTGCTCGTGGACTGGACGCTCGGCCACCAGAAGGCCACCGTCGAAGAACTGATCGACCTGTGCCACACCCTGTACATCGCGGCCTACCGAGCCATCAGCGATCAGCTCTGATCAGGCAGGCCGGATTCCCTCAGGAGCTTCTGCACCAGACGGCAGCCCACACCCCCTGCTCACCAGACAGGCCCTGCCGCTATCGCTGGGCGCCCGCAGCTGCCCAAACCCGCTAGGTGCCTGCGTCCTCGACCGCAGTCACTGTCCATTCGCGCGGTGGACGCATTCGCCAGAATCGAGCACTGCGCCCAGCTGGTGATTATCGTCGACGGCATCGGGCTCGCGCCTGTCCCACCCGACGCCGCCGAGGGCTTCTGCTGCTTGGTGTGCCTGGCGGCTGCCGCGACCAGACATCCCCGTACCTGCATCTGCAGCGTTTTCGGGGTGTGCCGAGACCAGCCGCACGTATCCGATCCCCATTGAGCTGCTCATGGCATGTGAGGCCCGCTCGTGCCGCCCGTCCTTGGCCATCTGTCGAACGCCAGGAGGGCGTTCTTCCGTGCTCCGCGTCAAGGTGGCGGCGGTCGCCTTCTCGCCCGGGAAGAGTCGGAAGAGGTACGGCTGCGTGGCACCGGCCTGCCTGGCAATCGCCTCGGCGGAAATGCCGTAGCAGCCCTTGGGCCCGAACTCGCGATCGCAGCGCGCTGATGGTGCTGTCGCGTCTCTCCCGCCTGCTCATCCGGCGCGCGCCGCCATGCCGGCGGGCGTCGGTCAGCTCGACTTGAAGCCGGCCGGCGACGCGGCCCGGGATCAGTTCCGTGCTTGAGCTTGCGCAGTGGAAACCGATCGGTTTACAGTGAGGTCAAGGGGAAACCGGCCGGTTTCCCAGATGGCTTCGGGAGTGCATGATGACGACAAATCGGCCGGTGGCCCTGGTGACGGGTGCGTCCTCCGGTATCGGCAAGCAGACCGCGCTCGCGCTGGTCGCGGCGGGTTTCGAGGTGGCCGGCACGGGCCGCGACACCTCACGCGTCACCCCGCTCCAGGGTGTGACGTTCTTCGACCTCGACGTGGTCAGTGACAAGTTGGTCACCGCCGTGGTCCAGCAGGTGATCGAGCGGTTCGGGCGGATCGACGTCCTGGTCAACAACGCCGGCGTCGGCTCGATCGGCGCGGTCGAGGAAACCTCACTCGCGCAGGCCCAGGGCGTCTTCGACATCAACGTCTTCGGGGTCATGCGCATGGTCAAGGAGGTCCTGCCGCACATGCGTGCCCGGGGGCGCGGACGCATCATCAACCTCTCGTCCGTGCAGGGCTTCATCCCCGCTCCCTACATGGCCGTCTACGGCGCGTCCAAGCACGCGATCGAGGGCTACTCGCAGTCCCTGGACCACGAGGTCCGCCAGTACGGGGTTCGCTCGCTCCTGGTCGAACCCGCCTACACCAACACCGGATTCGAGGCCAACAGCGCCAAGCCCGACAGCCCCCTGCAGACCTACGCCGACCAGCGGCACGTCTTCGACCGCCTGATGACGGAGGCGATCAAGGCCGGCGACGACCCCGCCGTGGTCGCCAAGGCGATCGTCACGGCAGCCACCGACACCAAGCCGAAACTGCGCTACGCCGCTGGCCCGATGGCCGGACGCGCGCGCATGCTCCGCTTCGTTCCCGCCTGGGTCCTGGACAAGCAGATCCGCAGCATGAACAAGCTCACCGGCTGACATCTGCCACCCGCGCATCCCGCGACCCACAAACCCGTTCGTGCCGTTGATACCGGGAGAGACCCGTGTCCGAGACCCTGGACTCCGCCGCTACTACCATCGCGCGCTGGCGCTCCGCCGAGGAACGCGGTGATGTCGACGCCGCGGTCGCGTGCCTGAGCCCGGACGTCGTGCTCAGCTCGCCTCTCACCGACCAGTTCCGCTTCGAGGGATCTGACCAGCTGCGTGACTTCCTGACCTCGGCGTTCGCGGCGGTCAAGGACGTCCATTACCACACCCAGACCGGCGAGGGCGACACCTACGCCCTGGTCTACCGGGCGCGGGTGGGTTCCCAGTCGTTCGAGGAGGTGCAGATGCTGCGGCTCGACAACCAAGCACGCATCACGGAAATCACGCTCTTCGGGCGTCCGATGCCGGCCCTCACCGCCCTGATGCACCTCATGGGTCCGGCGCTCGCCCGCCAGCAGGGCCGCCGGGGCCTTGCGACGCTCATGAGCGTCAGCACCGTACCCATTCACGCGATGGTCTCCTCGGGGGACCGCAGCATGGTCGCGAAGACCCGCCCGGCAGCCCGGCAGCCCTGAGAGCACCAGATCCACCGGCCGTTTGACCCCGTTCCCCTTCCAGGAGTTGGCGGCAGCCGCAGGCGATGTCCTCGGCGGACGACTTCAGGTCGCAGGAACGTACGAGGTACCTGCCGTCCAGGTGGACTCCGGCTCGCCCTGACCAGGCGGGCGAAGCCGACTCCCCGAGAGCGGCTGCTGGAGGCACCGTCCTCCACCGGCCACGGCAGACGTCCGGCCAATTCCCCCACGCGCCGAGGTGATGCGGCAACTCGCCGCGCCTTCCAGCAAGTTGACCTCCAGGAGACGCTTCGATGAACCGACGTACGTTCCTTGCGGCGACCACCGCTTCGCTGGCCGCCACCCAACTCGCCGGGCCCGCCTACGCCTACGCCTACTCCTCCTCCCCCTCCGGTTCAACAGCCGTTCACTACGCGGTCGTTGCCCGCTTCTGGGGTGCGATGCCGACGGGTGTCACCGTCTCGCGCCGAGGCCGGATCTTCGTCAACTTTCCCCGCTGGGGCGACGACGTTCCGTTCACCGTCGCCGAACTGCGCGGCGGGAAGCCGGTGGCCTACCCCGACGCCGAGGTGAACCGTCAGGACGCCTCAGACCTGGCCGGGCACTTCCAGTCGGTGCAGAGCGTCGTCGTCGATGGGGCCGACCGGCTGTGGATTCTCGACACCGGAAGCCCGGGGTTCGCCGGGTCCTCCTACGGCGGTCCCAAGCTCGTGGCGGTCGACCTGCGCACGGACCGGATCGTACGGAAGATCCTCTTCCCGCCCGAGGTGGTGCCGGCGAACAGCTACCTCAACGACGTGCGCTTCGACCTGCGGCGCGGCGCCGAAGGCACGGCGTTCATCACCGACTCGGGCGGCTCCAACGGCATTGTCGTGGTCGACCTCGCCACGGGCCGCTCCTGGCGGCGACTGACCGGGCACCCCTCGGCACTCCCGGACGAGCGGTTCCTTCCGGTCATCGATGGTGAGCCCTTCATGGTCCGCCCCGCGGGCGGCGAGCCCACGTACTACGAGACCGGCTCCGACGGCATCGCTCTCAGCGCCGACGGCACGCGCCTCTACTACTGCCCGCTGTCCAGCCGCCGGCTGCACAGCGTGTCCACCGACGCCCTCGCCAACCCGGACGCCACGGACGCCGAGGTGGCGGCGACGGTCGAGGACCTGGGGTTCAAGCCGATGGCCGACGGCCTGGAGAGCGACGACAAGGGACGGCTCTACGGCGGCGACCTCGAACACAACGCGATCTGGCGCAGGAGCCCGAACGGCACCTACCGGACCCTCGCCCAGGGACGCGATCTGCTCTGGGTCGACACCCTGTCCGTCGCCTCGGACCGGCACCTGTACGCCATCGCCAACCAGCTCAACCGGCTCTCGCCCTTCCACGAGGGCAAGGACCTGCGCCGCAAGCCCTATCTCCTGGTCCGCCTGCCGATCGACGCCGGGCCGGTCAGGCTCGTGTGACCTCTCCGGCCCGCGTCAGGCGGCCGCCTGGTCGGAGGAGAGGGCTCCACAAGGCGGGGTGTCAGCTCGACGCTGTTGAACGTCGCCCCGCATGGGCTGGATGAAGCAGCCGGGGGCCCATACCTTCCTGATGGGATGAGGCAGGCCGGTAGGTTTGAGCCGGGCACCCGGTGGCGATCCGTTATGCCGACCATCTGATGGCTTTGTGCGGACGGGCCCGACAGGTCAAGCAGCAGCTCGCGGTGTGGCCGGCGCCGAGGGGCCTGGCCTTCAACGAGGACAGCACGCGCGTCGTCCGCCTTGAAGAAGGCTCCGACAACGTCGCTCGGGGTGCGGCGTGTGCAGGCTGCGGTTCTCCGTGTGTCCGAAGGACGGTCGGTGACTGGAGCTCAGCGCAGGCCGGCGAAGAGGTCGTTCTCGGGCGGGGGCGCGCCGGTGGTGTCGAGGACCCGGACGGACGTCTCCACGCTCATGAGCTGAGTGAACCTCTCCTTGCTCCTCCGCAGGAAGAAGATGTTCTGACCCTGGCTGGCGTGCGCGGCCAGCGCGTCGAACTTCTGGCTGCCGAACTCAGTGGTGTCCACCCACGTGGTGATTTCCTGGTCGGGCAGGCCGGTTTCGGGCCCCTCTCCGGCCTCGGACGGACCCGGCTCCTCCCGGTCCGCGCCCAAATCGCGCATGATCTGCCCGAACTTCTTCATCATCGAGCGCGGCGCCGTCGTCCAGTACACCTTCGACGTCATCCCGGTCAGCGACAGAGCGCTGCCATCGTGATCCGGTTCGCCTGGATGTGATCGGGGTGGCCGGAGAAGCCGTTCTGGTCGTAGGTCCCACCTCGAGGGACGCGACCCGAAAGAGTCGCGCTGAACCGTACGTTCAGGCTCGGAGCGGTACCGGCTCCGGGCTCACGGCACGTCCGCGAACCCCTGAACCTCCCCCTCGCTCACTCGCCACCCCGCTACCAATACCCCCAGGGCCCGCTCATAGCAGTCGGCGACCGCGAGCCCGGGCGGCTCGTTCCCCGACAGCACCAGGGACACCAGGCCATGGGCCGTTCCCCAGACCGACAGCGCGATGACCTCCGGGTCGGACTCCGAACCGAACTGCCCTGCCTGCTGTCCGCGCCGCACGGCGTCGACGAGGGGCCGGTAGGTCTCGATGGCCTCACGCGGCCTCTCCGGCTCCGACTCGGACGGGCACTGAACGCTGCGGTCGGAGAAGAGGATCGCGTAGAGATGCGGGTTGGCGATGGCGTATTCGCGATAGACGAGCCCAAGTCGGATCACGTCGCCGGCCGGGTCGTCCGTGGGACGGATGGCTGCCAGGCGTGCGGCGAAGAGCCGCGCGGCCTCCTCGTACAGGCTCCTGAGCAGACCCGCCTTGTTGCCGAACAGTGAGTAGACCGCCGTGGTCGAGGTCTTCACGTCCGCAGCGAGCTGTCGCAGGCTCAGCGCGGCCGTGCCGCGGTCGAAGACCGTGGCGGCCGCGCGGTGCAGGAGCCGGAGCCGGAGTGCTTCGTCATGTGTCTTGAGCCTGGCCATGGCGCCATCGTATTGCAACGCCGTTACGAATGCTTCTCGGTATCGCCTTGGCTTGCTGTCGTCCGCTGCGCCCCACGTCAGGACCCGCCACTTCCGAACGAGATCCTCTTGCATATCGGCAGTTCAGGGCAGGGTCGCTCGACCCCTCTCCGGATGAGAGGTGTGCAACCGCGTTGCGTCGAGCAATAAAAACACTGTTACGGTTCGTTTGGCGCCGACTTTCGGACGGTCCTGCCCGGCGCCGGCTAACGATCTAGGAGAAGTCATGTTTGAGGGGTTTGGGCGTCTGCTGTACCGCAGGCGAAAGCCGGTGCTGATACTGACCCTGCTGTTCGCCGTCCTGTCCGGGGCCTACGGTGCCGGAGTCTTCGGCTCGCTGACACCGCTCGGCTTCCAGGACCCCGGCTCGGACAGCGTGCGCGCTGCCAAGATCGCCGAGAAGGCGTTCCCGCAGCGGACACCCGACGCGGTGATCGTCTACCGGGACGAGGACCGCACCGTCGACGACCCGTCCTTTCAGCAGGCGGTCGTCCAGCAGTTGGCGTCCCTGCCGAAGTCGGAGGTGACCGGCTACCTGGACTTCTGGACGACCAGGATGCCGACGCAGGTCAGCCACGACCGGCACGCCACCTACGTTGCCCTGAACCTCCACGGCAGCAGCGAGAAGGCCAAGGAGGACGCGTACGAGGCGGTCAAGGACAAGATCCCGGCACCCGGCCTTCAGACGCTGCAGGGCGGAACGGTGCCCACCGGCCACCAGGCCAGTGAGAAGATCGAACACGACCTGAGAATCGCGGAAATCATCTCGGCCCCCGTGCTCTTCCTGCTCCTGCTGGTCGTGTTCGGCGGTCTCACCGCGGCCTTCCTCCCGCTGCTCGTCGGCGTGCTCTCCATCCTCGGTTCGATGGCCGTCCTGCGGACCATCGCCAACATCACCGACGTGTCCGTGTTCTCCATGAGCCTGGTCACCATCCTGGGTCTCGCGGTCGCCATCGACTACGGCCTGCTGATCGTCAGCCGCTACCGCGAGGAACTGGCGGCCGGCTACACCGGCGAAGCGGCGATCGGGCGCACCCTCGCCACGGCCGGGCGCACCGTGATGGTCTCCGGCACCACGGTCGCGGCGGCGCTGGCCGGCCTGACCCTCTTCCCGTCGACGTTCCTGAAGTCGATGTCGTACGGCGGTGTGGCCGCGGTCCTGCTGGCGGTGCTCTTCTCACTGGTCGCGCTGCCCGCCCTGCTCGCCGTCATGGGACCGAAGGTCAACGCCTTCCCGCTGCGCCGCAAGAAGGCAGGGCGGCCGACGGCGGCAGGGGAGGGTGCCTGGTACCGGTTCGGGCACGGCCTGATGCGGCGGCGGCGGGTTGTGGTGGTGGGCGCGGCGGGCCTGCTGCTGACGCTCGCCCTGCCGTTCTCGAAGATCGAGTTCGGTTCCATCAACGCGCAGCAACTGCGGAGCAGTTCCGAGGGCCGCCAGGTCTTCGACGCCATGGAGCACGACTTCGACGGCGACGCGGTGAAGTCCATCGACTCCCTGCTCGTGCTGAAGTCCGACGGCACCTCGAAGGACCAGGGCGCGGCGCTGAAGGCGTACGCCGAGCGGCTCGGCGCCACCGAGGGCGCCACGAGCGCCCGGATCACCGGAGTCGAGGGCACCACGGCCCGGGTGTCGGTCACCTACGACGGCAATCCCATCTCGCCCCACGCGCGCGACCTGGTGAACCGGCTCAAGGACGTCCCCGAACCGCCGGGCGCCCGCGCGTACTTCGGCGGCGAGTCGGCGGTCTACGACGACACCCTGGACGCACTGGGCGAGACCCTGCCGTGGATGCTGCTCTACATCGCGGTGATGACGTACCTCCTGCTGTTCCTCGCGTTCGGCTCAGTGCTGCTGCCGCTGAAGGCCATCGCGATGAACATGCTGTCGCTGACCGCGACCTTCGGCGTCCTGGTCTGGATCTTCCAGGACGGCCATCTGCACAACCTGCTCGGCTTCGATCCGACGGGCAACATCGAGCCCAACATGCCGATCATGCTTTTCGCGCTGATCTTCGGACTCTCCATGGACTACGAGGTGTTCCTGGTGTCCCGGATGCGGGAGCAGTACGACAAGTCAGGTGACAGCACGGAAGCCGTGGCGAGCGGGCTGCAGTCCATCGGCCGCCTGGTCGTGAGCGCGGCGCTGCTGATGTGCGTGCCGCTCGCGGCGATCGGGATGAGCGATGTGCTGACCATCAAGCTCTTCGGTGTCGGCATGGTGTTCGCGGTCCTGGTGGACGTGCTGGTGGTGCGCATCCTGCTGGGAACGGCCGTCATGAGGCTGTTGGGCAGAGCGGCCTGGTGGGCTCCGGGCCCACTCGCCCGCTTCTACGACCGGTTCGGCATCAAGGAGACCGACATGCCGGCCGACGACACCGCCGGCGAGCGGGTCCCCGTCGCCACGGGCTGAACCCTCCCGAGAGGCCGAAGCGCCTTCACCCGAGGCTCTTCGGTCCTCGCTGCCGTCGCGACGCCTGGACTTGGAGTTTGTAAACTGATCGGTTTACGATGGACTTGAAACCGACCGGTTTCATCAGCCGGAGTCCCGGCGGGGTGCTGTATCCCCGGTTCCGCGTCGACGGCCGTGTGCGCCGAGGTTGAGCGTTCCGAGGGTCACCGGACCGCAATGAAGCTGTCCGCCCTTCTCCGGATATGAGCGTGTTGTCCGAGACCGGAGTAAGTCATGAGTGGGATTCACCCGTTCCGCGTCCTGCGTGCCAAACCCCTGTGGATCGCCAACGGCGTCATCACGGGCGTCCTCGCGCTGCTGTTCACCGTGTTCTACGTCGGGGCCAACATCGATCCCGTCGATCACATGAAGAATCTGCCCGTCGGCCTGGTCAACGCCGACAAGGGGGCCGCTGTCGGCGGCGAGCAGGTCAACCTGGGGGCTCGGATCACCGAGTCGATCAAGAAGTCCACCGCGAGCGGGGGCAAGATCGACTGGAAGGTGATGGACGAGAAGGAGATGAAGGAGGAACTCGGCAAGGGCAAGCTGTACGGCGCGCTCGTCGTCCCCGCCGACTTCACCTCCGCCACCACCGCACTCACCGGTGCCGCGACTACCGGGGTCCCGACCCGTCCGACGCTGACGGTGCTGACCAACCAGTCCGCCGGCAGCGTGGGATCCAGCCTGGCCCGGACTGCGACGACACAGGCGGCCGAAAACGCCTCGCTCCAGGTGGGCAAGGAGCTCACGCCCCAAGGCGGGACCGGACAGGCGAAGCTACCCGCCGCGGCACGCGTCCTGCTGGCCGACCCGGCCGCCGTCGCCGTCGAGGACGGCCATCCGCTCGACTCGCACAGCGGTCTGGGCCTGACGGCGTTCTACTACGCGCTGGTCCTGGTGGTCGTCGGCATGCTTTCCGCCAACGTCATCAGCGGCCAGGTCGACCACGCTCTGGGCTACACCCACAACGACATGGGCCCACTGCGCCTGCACCGCCCGCTGATCCGGGCGACCCGGGTGCAGACCCTCGCCATCAGCAGCACTCTCATGGCCGGGCTGTCCTTGCTGATGGGAACCTTGGTCATGGTGGGCGCGATCGGCCTCATGGGCATGGACGCCGCCCACCTACCGCTGCTGTGGCTGTTCTCGGTGTGCGCCATCGCGGTCTCCGGGATCGGTGCGCTCACCCTCCTTGCCGTCTTCGGCACGCCCGGCATGCTGGTGGTCACGCTGGTCTTCATCGGGATGGCGGTGCCGACGGCCGGCGCCACCACGCCGCTTCAGGCGCTGCCCGGCTTCTACCGCTTCCTGGCGGAGTTCGAACCGCTGCGGCAGATCACCGGCGGCATCCGCTCGATCCTCTACTACGACGCCCAGGCCGACGCCGGCCTGACCCGGGGCTGGGTCATGATGGCCGTCGGCCTCACGGCAGCCGCCCTCTTCGGCTTCGGCATGACGGGCTGGTACGACCGCAAGGGGCTGCACCGCATCCCCGCCGAGACGGAGCCCGCGAAGACCGCTGCCCCGGCGTAGCGGAACGCGGCTCACCCAGGACGGGGCCATCACTCGGAGTGGCCCCGGTGTGCGTCACCCCGTGGGGACGAGAGGCGCGTGCACCATCAGGGCTCGGCGACGGTCTCTCCCCCAAGACCGTCGCCGAGCCTCTGAGCGGCCTGTACGCGTCCGACCGGCGGCGGGAGTGTCCCCCGACACTCCACGGAAACCGATCGGTTTCTTTTTCGTCCGATTCGAGTTAACCTCGCGGTATGACTACCGAAGTGAAGCAAAGTCCCCGGGAGCGGCTGCTGGAGGCCGCGGCCGCGCTCACCTACCGCGACGGCGTCGGCATCGGCGTCGAGGCGCTGTGCAAGGCAGCGGGGGTGTCGAAGCGCTCCATGTACCAGTTGTTCGAGAGCAAGGATGAACTGCTGGCGGCGAGCCTGAAGGAGCGTTCCGCTGCCTTCGTGGCGAAGGCCCTGCCCCCGGCGGACGATGGCCGTTCCCCCCGCGAGCGGATCCTGTACGTCTTCGAGCGGGTGGAGTCGCAGGCGGGTGCGCCCGACTTCCAAGGCTGCCGGTACCTGGCTGTGCAGATCGAGCTCAAGGATCAGGCCCACCCCGCGAGCCGGGTGGCCTACCAGATCAAAGCGGACCTGATGGCCTTTTTCCGTTCCGAGGCCGAACGGGGTGGGGCAAGCGATCCCGACCTGCTGGCCCGGCAGCTCATCCTGGTCTTCGACGGCGCCAGCGCCCGAGCGGGGATCGGCGCCGACAATCTGACCGGGCTCATCGTGCCCACCCTGACCACCCTGCTCGATGCCGCAGACATGCACTGATCCGCCCTATCTTCGAGCAGGATCGGCGACCGAAGCGCTCTTTCGGATTGATGCCCGACTCCGGCAGCCGGAGGAGCACCCATGGCCTCAGCCCCTGCTTCCCTGCAATCGGAGGGAAGTCGCAGAATGCGCGATCCGTCCGATGGGGCCGCGCGCCAGCCCCCGGGGACTGGGTCTTTCGTCGCGAGGTCGCGTCGCCACAGAGGTCGCCGGGGCCGTCGGGCCTGCCTTCCCTGTCGTTGCGAGCCTCGCCAACCTGCCTGCCGTACCTGGGCTGTCCTTGCGCCGCCGGCAGTTGACCGCCCTTGGCCGCCGACTCGGAACGCGCGGCCGAGCATGTCGGCGACACCGAGCCGTACGGGAACGCCACTCCTCGCGTCACTCCGCTGAACCCCACCTGAGGTCCAGCCAGGCCACGTCGATCCCTGCTGGCAGGCTCGCGGCCCCACCGGCCTGCGCCCGGCGAGTACCGATTTCACCGATGGACACGCGGCTGGCCAGCCCTTGAAGCCTGAGCGCCGCCCGGCCCCCCTCGATACCGCGCGCCGCAGTCACCTTCCTCAACCCGACTTGCATGACGAAACCGATCGGTTTACGGTAGTGAAACCGATCGGTTTTCATCTTCGTGGAGGTAGTCATGACAGCAATCAAGGGCGCCAGCGTCTTCGTCACCGGAGGCAGCCGCGGCATCGGCAAGATGCTGGTCGAGGCGCTCTATGCGCGCGGGGCCGGCAAGGTCTACGCCACGGCCCGTGACCCGCGCACGGTGACTCACCCCGATGCCGTTCCGCTGGCGCTGGAGGCCACTGACCCGGCATCTGTGGCGGCGGCCGCCGAGCAGGCCCAGGACGTCACCATTCTGATCAACAACGCCGGCGCCTCCGTCCGCGCTTCGTACCTCGACTCCCCGATGGAGGACGTGCGCCGGGATCTGGAGACCAACTTCTACGGGCCGCTGCTGGTCACCCGGGCCTTCGTGCCGGTCATCGAGCGCAACGGTGGGGGCCACATCCTCAACGCCCACTCCGCTCTGTCCTGGCTGGCGGACGGCACGCCCTACGGCGCCTCCAAGGCCGCCCTGTGGTCGCAGACCAACTCCCTGCGCCTGGAGTTGCAGCCGCGCGGCATCGCGGTGACCGGGCTCCACATGGCCTACGTGGACACGGAAATGACCTCGGGCGTCGACGCGCCCAAGGCCGACCCCCGCGACATCGCCGTGGCCGCACTCGACGGCATCGAGGCGGGAGCGCACGAGGTGCTGGCCGACGACATCACCCGCTGGGTCAAGTCGCAGCTGTCTGCCGACCTGGAAGACATGTACGCCCAGCTGAAGCATTAGCACGCATTCAAGGAGGTTGCTGTGGAAGGTTCGCTCACTCACCGTTTCGTTGACGTGAACGGGGTCAGGCTGCACATCGCCGAGCAGGGGCAGGGGCCGCTGGTCCTGCTGCTGCACGGCTGGCCGGAGAGCTGGTACTCCTGGCGCCACCAGTTCGGGGCGCTGGCGGCGGCCGGATACCGGGTCGTCGCCCCTGACCAGCGCGGCTACGCCCGTAGCGAGCAGCCGCCGGACGTGGCGTCGTACACCCTGCTCCACCTCGTCGGCGACGTGATCGGCCTGATCGAGGAGCTGGGGGAGGAGCAGGCGGTCGTCGTGGGTCATGACTGGGGTGCACCCGTCGCCTGGACCACGGCGATGCTGCGGCCGGACAAGGTCCGCGCGGTGGCCGGGCTCAGCATTCCGCCCATTCTGCCCGGCGGGATGGTCCCGCCCTCGATCACCCGCACTCAGTACGGCGAGGGCTTCTACCAGGTCTACTTCCAGCAGCCGGGAGTTGCCGACGCGGAGTTCGCCAAGGACATCCCGAACTCCTTCCGCCGCTTCCTGGTCGGTGCCTCGGGCGACAATCCGCTCGGCCGGGAACCAAGCCCGTTGGTCATACCCGACGGTCTGGGCCTCCTGGACATCATGCCGGAATCGCCCGCTCTTCCGGCCTGGCTGACGGAGGAGGACATCCAGGCGTACGCCGAGGACTTCGCCCTGCACGGCGAGCGGGCGTTCACCGGAGCCTTCAACTGGTACCGGAACATCGAACGCAACAACGAACTGCTCGCGCCGTTCCGGGGGCGCGGAATCGACGTCCCCGCGCTGTACGTCGTGGGAGACCGCGACATGGTCACCTCATTGCGCGGCCCGGACGGGGGTCCCTCGCTGAGCGAGATCTTCCGTGGCCAGGGCGGCCCGGGCAACCCGCTGAGCGCTGTCGCGCCTCAGTTGCAGGGCCCGGTGGTGCTGCCGGGCTGCGGCCACTGGACACAGCAGGAGCGTCCCGTCGAGGTCAACGCCGCACTCCTCGACTTCCTCACCCGCATCGACGGCTCCGCGCCTCGATGACGTTACGCGGCACCCGCCTCGTGGCTTTCTCAACAGCTGACTCCCCCCACCAGACAGAGGACACATTGATGTCAGAGCGCAACCCCATCCTGATCACCGGTGCCGCCGGCGAAGTCGGCGGTGTGAGCCGAACGACGGTCGACATGCTGCTCGAACAAGGGCACCCGGTGCGCGCGTTCGTGCGCCAGGACGACGAACGTGCGCACGCGCTCCGCCAGGCCGGGGCCGAGGTCTTCGTCGGTGACCTGCTCACCATCGCCGACGTGAGCGCCGCACTGAAGGGCGTCCGCCGCATCTACTTCAGCATGAGCCTGTCGCCGTACTACACCGACGCCGTCAGCCTGATGGCCGCCGCGGCACGGGCCCAGGGCGACATCGAGGTCTTCGTCAACATCTCCGAGTACGAGCAGTCGTTCATGACGTTCGAGAAGATGACCGCGCCGGAGGAAGAGCGGCGTGCGTGGCTCGGCGGACTCGTCGCCAACTGGTCGCCGCAGCAGCGCGCCCACTGGGTCGCCGAGCAGGTGCTGGACTGGTCCGGCCTCCCGACCGTCAACATACGGGCGGCCATGTTCGTCGAGAACCCCCTGATGACCTGGCTGGCGCTGGAGCCGCTGGCCAACGGTGAACTGCGCCTGCCCTTCGGCCACCACCGGCTCGCGCCCATCGCGGGTTACGACGTGGCGGAGCTGTGCGTGAAGATCCTGGCGGACCCGGCTCCGCACATCTCGAAGTCCTATGACCTCAACGGCCCGGAGCTGAAGGACATGCACGGGTTCGCGGAGGACTACGCGGCCGCGCTGGGACGCCAGGTCACTTACGTTCCCGAAGACGTCGAAACCTGGAACGAGACCTACGTCGACACCGTCCTGGGCGCGCTCCCACACACCGCGGAGCACCTGAAGACTCTGACCCGGCTGATGGGCGGCGGCGGATACCGCGGCGTCACCGACCAGCTGGAAACCCTGCTCGGACGCCCACCGAAGACCGTGCGGTGGGCGTTGGAGAACCATCCGCGCATCCGGAAGCTGGCGTCTGCCTGAGCCGCTGAGCGATCCGGCCCACCTCTCCATGCAGTTCGTCGGACCGCAGGGCCAAGACGGCTGATCAAGGACGGGCAGCGCCTCACTGGGCGTCCCCGGGGGGCGCCGCCCGGCAAACGGCCGACATCGTCATCGCCTGGCAGGTTCCGTTCCTGCTCCGGTACGCCATGTAGAGGCCCAGCAGCCCGACCAGCGCCGCCCTTCTGGTGCCGCCAGACCCTCAGTTCGGCAGAGTGGCTAGCCGGGTTCTGTTCCGGCACTACTTCCGACTCCTGTATATCGGTCCCTGCCAATAATCGGCCAGCCCTTGGCGCGGAGGCGGACCCAGGCACCGCGCGCTCGGCGACCGCTCTCGCGGTCAAGGCCGCTGCCGGTGGCATCGTGCGCGCCGGCCTGGTCGCCGTGCTGCTGCTGGCCTCACCCCATGCCCCGCGTCTGTCGATTCCGGGGTCCCGCTTCCCCTTCGCCCGGGTGCTGTTGGCGTACCTCGTTGCGAGTGGAGCGGCGGCGCTACTGCCCACCCCTGGCGGGCTGGGTTCGCTGGACGCGGCGCTGGCGCTTGCGCTCACCGCGGCAGGCGCGTCTGGATTCGTGGCGGTGTCGGCGGTGTCCGGTTACCGGCTGCCTGCCTCTGGTGCCCGGCCTGCTGGTGCTGGGGCTGTTGGCCCGGCGTTTCGTGCTCTGAGCCTGACCGATGCCGTCAGCGGGATGCGCACCGTGAACGGCGCACCCTTGCCGGGCCCTGCGACTCCATGGCGATGTCTCCGTGGCGTGGGTGACGCTCCGGGCGATGGCCAGGCCGCTGCCGTCAGCCTCAGACGGGCGGCACCGCGTGGGGCTCAAGGCGGTAACCGTGCCCGCGCAGGGTGGAGATCCGCGGTAGCGCCGCAGGGATCGGGGATGCGTTGGCAGCGTCGGCCAGGCGGCGGCGCAGGCCGGCCATGGTGACGTCGAGGGTCTTGGTGGGGCCGAACCAGTTCTCGTCCCAGACCTCAGCCATCAGCACCTCGCGGGACACGGCCTCTCCGGCGTGCCGGGCGAGTACGGCGAGCAGCTCGAACTCCTTGGGGCGGAGATCGACTTCACGGTCGTGGAGTGTGCACCGGCGGGCCGTGACGTCGAGGACGAGGTCGCCGAGCCGGATCGGCTGCTGCGGCGGGGCGGCGATGGCCCGGCGGCGCAAATGGGCGCGGAGCCGGGCGAGCAGCACGGTCAGGCTGAAGGGTTTGACCAGGTAGTCGTCGGCTCCGGCGTCGAGTCCGGCGATGACGTCGATGTCGTCCGTGCGGGCGGTGAGGATGATGATCAGCAGGTCGGGGAGGCGGGCGCGCAGGGTGCGGGCGATGTCGAGACCGTCCATGTCGGGCAGTCCCAGGTCCAGGAGCAGCACGTCGTACTGGGTCTGCGCGGACTCGGTGAGGGCGCCCGTGCCTGTCCGGCTCCACGTCGGGGTGTAGCCGTTGCTGCGCAGTCCTGTTTCCAGATGGCGGCCGATGGTGTCGTCGTCCTCGACGACGAGGACGCGATAGCGGCTGCGGTCCGGTGCGGCGGGCGTTCGCATGCTGGGCAGCGTAGAGCCGGGCGGGGCATTCACAGATCCCGGAGTTCTTCGACGGCGGGTCGGGCGGCGCGGCGTACCCCATTCAGCGCGGCGGCCAGTACGGCCACGGTCGCGGCGAACGCGGTGAGCGCCAGATAGGCGCCCGGGACGGCGAGGTCGGCGGGCGGAGGGTCGAACACGCCTGTCAGGACTTTGACGAGCATCTCGGAGAGGGCCCAGCCGATGAGCGCGCCGCCGGCCAGACCGCCCGCGGTCAGGAGGATCGCCTCGGTGAGGACCATCCCGCGCAGTTGCCGTCGCGTCGCGCCGAGCACGGTGGCGATGGCGAAGGTGCGGCGGCGTTCGGCGAGGCCGAGCGCGAGGACCAGTCCGCCGGCCCCGGCGGCCAGGAGCACCGCGAAGGCCAGCTCGATCCGGGTCAGTCCCGCCAGGTCGACGGCAGTCAGGCTGCTGCCGACGGTGCCGCGGGTCTGGGTGAGGTCGCTGACGGTGGCACTGGTGCCGAGCTGTCGGCGCAGGTGGGCGGCGATCTGCTTTTGGTGGGTGCCGCCGGTGTCCAGGAGGAAGGCGCCGACCGAGTCGCTGCCTGTGGCCTGGGCGACGTAGGAGGCGTTGGCGACGAAGAAGCTGTCCTTCGGCGCGGTCGGGAACTCCTTGGCGACGCCCACGTAGTGGAAGGGCACGGTGCGCAGCGCCTTCGTGTGAGCGTCCTGGATGCGCAGGTTGACCGTGTCGCCGGGTGAGAGCTGGAAGTCGGTGACGGTCTCCGCGCTGACCAGCAGCGCGTCGGGCTGCTTCGCGAGCTTGCGCATGAGGGTGCCGGCGGTGCCTCCGGAGAAGTACGCGTCCTGGAGGGAGGTGGCGGAGGTGATCGTGTCCGGGCGTACGCCGTAGAGGTCCTGGAGGTCGGATCCGACGTAGGCGAATCGGTGCTGGAGCGCCTCGACATGACGTACGCCGGAGACCTTGAGGGAAGCGGCGGCGCCGGGCGGCGTCCGTGCTTCGGGCGGCTCGGTCACGGTGACGTCGGCGCCGTTGGTGAGCCGCGCGTCGACCTCGGCCTGCTGCTTGTACGTGGCGTTGAAGGTCGCCGTGGAGATCGCGAAAGACACCGCGAGTGCCAGCAGCACCACCGAGCGGGCCAGCGGCCGCCTGCGGCGGGAGAGGACGGCGGCCGTTGTCCCTGCCAGGTTCTTGGCGAGCGGGAGCGAGAGCCGGGCCAGGACGCGGCGGCCGTGGGTGAGCGCGAGGAGCGTGAGCCGCCACAGCAGCAGCGCGGAGCCGATCCACAGCAGGGCCGGGCCCAAAAACGCCCAGTACGACACGGAGATGCTGGGCACGCCCTCCGGGGCGAGGACGAGGGCGTACTGGTTGCCGGACGAGGCGCGGAAGATGAGCCAGGAACCGATCAGCAGGGCGAAGTCCACGCCGTAGCGCATCCACCACACGGAGCCTGTACGGCGCCCGGCCCTGCGTGTGTCGGCGACCGTCACGCCGCGCAGGTCGCGCAGTGCGGGGACGAGGACGGCGCCCGCGGCCACGACGGCGCCGAGCACGAAGGCAAGGGCGTACCAGAGGATCCAGGTGCCCGCGCTCGTCCCGAACGAGGCCGATCCGAAGGCGAGACGGCCCAACAGGGCGGCGATGCCGAGTCCGGCGGCGGCGCCGCCGGCCCCCACCAGCCCGGCCTCGATGCCGGACAGGGTGGCGATCCGGCCCGGCCGCAGTCCGCGCAGCCGCAGCAACGCCTGCTCCTGGCGGCGCCGTTCACCACCGGCTGCGGCGACCGCGGCGGTCAGTGCGGCGGCCAGGAGTGCGCCGGGCACACCGAGGAACAGGAAGAGGATCTGTGCGTAGAGGGCGTCTTGGCGGGCGGAGTCGAGGGCGGCACCCAGGTTGTTCCCGACGATCGCCGCGCCCGAGGCGCGGGCCTCCAGGTTGTGGGCACCGCGGGTCGCGGTGTTGAACGCGGCGGCGGGCTCGGAGGGCAGCTTGGCGTCGCGTGCGGCATGGATTTGCGTGGTAACGCCTGCGGCGGGCGCCTGGGCAGTCAGCGAGGTGAAGGTGGTGGAGGGGAGCAGAACGACGTTGTCGGGCGGCGCGGTGGGCTGCGACTGGGTGGGGGCACCGACCTTCTGGAACAGGGAGTCGGCCTGCGGCAGGTCGACGACGCCGGCCACCCGGACCTGGCGTACGCCCGTTCCGGGAAGCCGGATGCCGACGGTGTCGCCGGGGGCGACATGCAGGTTGGAGGCGGTCTGCTGGGCCAGCAGCACGCCGCTGGTACCGCCGGTCAGCGGGCGGATCCCGCCGGGGAACAGCTTCTGATAGCCGTCGGGGAGGCCGAGCACCATGCCGGGGCCGGTGGTCTGCGTGCTGCCCTGGACCTGGGCCGTGAACGCGGAGCTGTGGGCGAAGCCGACCGGGACGGCGGTGCGGATGCCGGGGGCCTTCCGCACCAGGGACAGCATCGCCTGCGGGTCGGCGCCGGGCTGCACCTCGACCTGCCAGTCCACGGCGACGGAGCGCACGGCGCGCTGCGTCATGGTCGCCTTGGACACGGTGAGGAACGAACCTAGCGCGGCGACGAGGGCGACGGCCAGGGCGATGCCGGCCAGGGCGGCCAGGAGTCGTCCGGCGCGGTGGCGGGCCAGCCCGCCGGCCCAAGCGGTGTTCATGACGCCTCCTGCGGTTCGTCCACGGTGAGCAGCCGGCCACCGCGCATGGCCAGTCGGGTGGTGAGTCGCGCGGCGATGGCCGGGTCGTGGGTGGTGACGACGAGGGCCGCACCTGTCTGGTCGGCCGCGGTCAGCAGGGCGTCCAGGACGTGCCCGCCGGTGGTGTGGTCGAGCCGGCCGGTGGGTTCGTCGGCGAGGATCAGCCGAGGGGACTGGGCCAGGACGCGAGCGGCGGCGACGCGCTGTGCCTGCCCGCCGGAGATCTCCTCCGGTAGCCGCTCGGCCAGATCGGCGGCGTCCACCAGGGCGAGGGCCTCGGCGGCCAACCGATGCGCCTCGCCGTCCGGCACTCCGGCCAGGACCAGCGGCAGCGCGGTGTTCTCGACCACGTCGAGGGCGGCGATCAGGCTGTCGCCCTGGAAGACGATCCCGATGCCGCCCGGGCCGTCCAGGGCGGGCCAGGTGACGGTGCCGCTGGTGGTCTGCTCGAGCCCGGCCAGCAGATGCAGCAGCGACGACTTGCCCGACCCGGACGGGCCGACGATGGCGAGCCGGTCTGCGGAGCGAACCCACAGGTTCGCCCCGTGCACCGCCACCACGGCGGTCGCGCCCCGGCCGAAGGTGAGAGCCGCGTTGCGGCAGTCGACGAGCACCTCGTCCAACGACGTCACGGGCTTGCCGGCCGGTATCGCGTGATCACGGGGCGGCATCGTGGGCCTCCTGCTGTTGTGTGCGGGCCTGGGACGTGGTGGTCTCGTGGGCCCTGCCGTCGTCCAGAGCGATCACCCGGTCGGCGATCCGGACGGCTTCGGCGCTGTGGGTGACGATCAGCACCGCGCAGCCCAGGGCGGCGCGGTCGCGCAGCATCTGAAGGATCATGCGCTCGGTGCCGCCGTCGAGTTCGCCGGTCGGTTCGTCCGCCAGCAGGACGGCCGGGGAGTTGGCCAGCGCGACGGCCAGCCCGGCGCGCGCCAGCTCGCCGCCGGACAGCTGTCGGGGCAGCGCGTGTGCCCGCCCCGCGAGCCCCACCTCGGCCAGCAGGTCTCCTACGGACGCGGAGGGCCGGCCACGCACGGCGCTGTGCGTCAGGCGGACGTTGTCGCGCACGCTGAGGTGGGCGACGAGGTTGCTGGTCTGCAGCAGGACGCCGATGTGGTGGGCGCGCAGCCGGGCCCGTTCGGTCTCCGGTCGGTGGCTGATGCGTACGCCGTCCACGCGCACCTCACCGCCCGAGGGTTCGTCGAGTCCGGCCAGGCAGGACAGCAGGGTGGATTTGCCGGCTCCGGACGGCCCGACCACGGCGACCGTCTCACCGCGCCGCACCCGCAGGGACACCCCCCGCAGCGCGAGCGTCTCCTCCTCACCGGCCCGGAAGAAGCGGTACAGCTCCCGCGCGGTAAGGGCTTCGTCGGACGGTGGGACCAGCATGGTGTTCACCCCTCACTTCCAGGTGAAGGAGTCACTGACGATGCGCCACGGGTCCACGTTGTCGGCATTCACCGGGCCGGACAGGGTGAGATCCACCTCGTGGCCCTGCCGGTAGAAGGCGTACCGCTCGAACGCGTCACGCACGACCTTGCCGGTGACCGGATCATTGGCGGAGTCGCCCTGGTACGTCAGCAGCACGGCCGTACCGGCCTTCCGGGTCACCGTGGACACCTTCGGACTGGCGAACTTCGAGACGTGGCCGCGCAGTTGGGGCACGACCTGATGAGCGACCGAGCCGACGGTGGGCGCGTTCGAGGTGGCAGCGGCGGAGATCTGGACGCGGTTGAGTTTGTCCGTGAAGACCGTGGTGCTGCCCTGGCTGGTACGGGCCCAGCCCTCGGGCACCTTCACCGTGAACGCGGTGAACGCACCGCCGGACGGCTGGTAGGCGATGAATGCCTGGTTGTCGGGGATGTCGCCGGGCGGATTGGACTCGGTGGGCGCCGGACTGCTGCCCGAGCCACTGCTGGAGCCACCCGTGGAAGCAGCGGTGGTAGCGGCACCGGAACTTGAGCTGGAACTTGAGCTAGATCCGGAGCCGGAGGTGGCCCCGGAACACCCGGCGGTCACCGCCGCGGCGAGCACGAGCCCGACGACGCCGAAGGTATGTACACGTGCCATCGTTGCTGCCCTCCTGGAAGACGCCTAGGGAACGCTCTGCCGATCCGACCGGGCAGTCGTGCGCCGGACGGGTGGTCATGGCACCGACGCTAGAAGGCGGCCGGTTAACGTCCCGCACGGCGAGGGTTAGACGACGGCAAAAGCGTGCGGCGGGTCCCGTACGGGCAGGCGGCGGCCCGCATCATGGGGGCATGAGACAGCGCGTGGTGCGGGTGGCCCTGACCGCCGTCCTGGTCGCCATGGTCCTCCTCGCCGTCCCCCTGGCCCTCGCCATTAGGTTCTCCCTGTACGCGGACCAGCGGGACGCCCTGGAGCGGGCGGCCCTGGCCGGCGCCGTCCGCGTGAGTCCGGACTACGCGACCGGTGACCCGGTGGAGCTGCCGCCGCCTCCGGACGGCGGGCGCCTGGGCCTGTACGACCCGCAGCTGCGGCTGCGCGCGGGCAGCGGCCCCCGGATCGGCGACGACACGGCCCGCCGCGCTCTGACCGGCACGGTGACCCGGTCGACAGGGGGCGGTGAACTCGTCGCCGCCGTCCCCGTCTCCCACGACGAGCAGGTCATCGGCGTCGTCCGCGTCTCCTCCGCCGTCCAGGACGTGCGTGACCGCATCCTCGTCGGCTGGGCGCTCCTGCTCGGCGTGGCCGTGCTGGCGCTGACCGTGGCCGTCCTCGTCGCCCGCCGGCAGGCGCGGGCGCTTGCCGCACCCCTGGAGGACCTCTCACGGCACTGCCGAGCCGTCACCGGCGGCGACCTGACCGCGCGGGCCGCCCCCAGCGCCATCGGCGAAATCGACCAGGTCGCCCGCACCCACAACGAGATGCTGCACAGCCTGGCCGAACTCCTGCTCCGCGAACGCAACTTCACCGCCAACGCCTCCCACCAGCTGCGCACCCCGCTGACCGGCCTCCAGCTCACCCTGGAAGCCGGACTCGAACACGACGACACCCGTCCCGTGCTGGAGGAGGCCCTGGCCGCCACCCGCAGGCTGCACCACACCGTGGAGGAGGTCCTTCGGCTGTCCGGCTCCGCGGGGCTGCCTCAGCCGGTCGCGCCAGACCGGCCGGTCACGGGGCTGCTGCGGGAGACCGAGGAGCGGTGGCACGGGCTGTTCGCCCGCGAGGGAAGACGCCTGGAGTGCGATACGGGCGAGGTGCCGGACGACGTACGCGTCCCGGGCGGGCCCGTCGCCGAGATCCTCGGCGTGCTGCTCGACAACGCCCGCGTCCACGGACACGGCACCGTGCGCGTCACGGTCCGCGACCTCGACGACGCCCTCGCCCTGGACATCGCCGACGAGGGCACGGCAGACGGTGACTCCGCGCGGCTGTTCGAGCGCGGGCACACCGAAGGCGGGGCGGGCACGGGCATCGGCCTCTCGCTCGCCCGCGACCTCGCTGTCTCCCTCGGGGGCCGGCTCTCCCTGGCGAACCGCGCGCCGACCACGTTCACGCTGCTGCTCCCGGTACGGGCCGCAGGAGGACACGGGGCGGAAGACCGAAACGAGTCGGACGGTCGCCGGGGCGATGGGGATCCTCAGGACGAGGCGGGGCAGGGCGGTCCGGGCGGGCGGTGAGGGCGAGTCATGCGTACGACCCTGTTCGCGGCCGTCTTCTGCAACAGCCCGTACGCGAGGACCGGCAGCAGCAGGTGCGGCTTGTCGGGCAGGGTCGTGGTGATCAGGACCGCACTCGCGCTGCTGTTGTTCATCCCGCAGGCGAGGGTGAGAGAGGAGGCGGCCGGGGCGTCCAGACGCAGGACGCGCGCCGCAAGGCGTCCTACCGCGAAGGACGGCGCGCAGACGACCGCCGCCACGACCGGTGCCGCGATCAGCAGCAGCGGACGGGGATGGGCCAGGAGGGCACCCAGGGCGCCGCTCGCGTTCACGTACGTCAGGACCGCCGAGCCGGCCAGCGCCACGGGCACGACCCAGCGCCCCGCACCGTCCAGCAGGCGCGCCGGCAGGACGAGACGGCACATGAGGCCCGCCGCGCATGGCAGTACGACTTGCGCGAAGGCGAAACCGCTGTTCATCGTGTCCCTGGCCGGGCCCAGCGCGTCCGGGTAGCCGCCGCTGAGCAGCGGCGCCAGCGCGCCCACCGTCACGGGGATCGTGAGCGGACTGACCAGCGTGGAGGCGAGGACGAGACCGACCATGGTCGGCTGGTCACCGTGCCCCTTGCCGGTCCAGACCGTCGCCCCCGCGGCCACCGGCATCGCGACGATAAGGATCATCGCGGTGACCAGACCGCTGCCGCCGTCGGTATCCGGCGAGCGGCGCAGCAGGAACGCCACCAGCGGGATGATCAGCAGCGGCGCCGCGAGATGCAGGATCAGCCCTGCCAGCAGGCCCGGGGCCGTCGCAGCAGCTGTCCCAGTGCTCGCACGGGGACCTGTAGTCCGGCCGAGAACAGGACCAGCGAGAGCAGTAACGAGGCCGTGTACAGGGGGAGTCCAGTCCCCACCAGGGTATGCGTGTGGCGCAGCCACCGGCCCGGGCCGGGCAGCAGCACGGCGGCGAGATACGCGAGCGCGACGGCCCGTCCGAGGCGGCGGCGCAGCCAGTGCGTCGCGTGGTCGGCACAGGTGCGGCCGTGGGAGTGGGGGATGGTCATGGCAGCACGCTTCCGTCGTGGGGGCTGGGCTGGGACGGAGTGCCGGTATGACCGGGTGGGCCGTGTCGCTGTGCATGGCAGACATGTTCCCCGCGCGGGCCGGCGGGGGCGGGTGATGCCGCGCGGCAGTCAGGATGTGTTCAGGTTCCCGGTGGCACGGTCGGGCCTCATGACATCTGAGACTTCTGAGACAGCGGCGGTCCACGGGTCCGCCCCGAACGCCCCCGGCCACCGTCTGCGCTGGAACAAGGTGCCCGAAGTCACCGTGTACTTCTGGGTGATCAAGGTGCTGTGCACGACGGTCGGCGAGACCGCGGCCGACCTGCTGAACGAGAAGGCCGGACTGGGCCTGACCGGTGTGTCGCTGCTGATGAGCGTGCTGCTTGCGGTGATTCTCGTCGTTCAGTTCCGTACCACCGCCTACCGGCCCGGCGCGTACTGGACGGCCGTGGCCCTGATCAGCGTCGTCGGCACCCTGGTCAGTGACAACCTGACCGACAACATGGGCATACCGCTGGAGACCACCACCGCGGTGTTCGCGGTCCTCCTGGCGGTCGTGTTCGTCGCCTGGTACCGCAGCGAGCGGACGCTGTCCATCCACAGCATCGACACCCTGCGCCGGGAGTCCTTCTACTGGCTGGCGGTCCTGTTCACCTTCGCGCTGGGCACGTCGGCCGGTGACCTGGTCGCCGAGCGCATGGCGCTGGGCTACTGGGTCTCCGCGGTCCTGTTCGCCCTGGCGATCGCCGCGGTCGCGGTGGCGCGCTTCGCGCTCGGGGCGAACGCCGTGTGGAGCTTCTGGATCGCCTACGTCCTGACCCGCCCGCTCGGCGCCTCGATGGGCGACTACCTCTCCCAGCCGACCGGTGACGGCGGCCTGGGCCTGGGCACCGTGGTGACCAGCGTGTTGTTCCTCGCGGTCATCCTCGGACTGGTGGTGTTCCTGGCGGTGACGCGCAAGGACGTCACCGAGCCGGAGCGCCTCGCCCGTACGGCGTAAGCGTCGCGCCGGCGTTCAGGATGCGTTCAGATCACCACTGGCAGGGTCGGACACCGACGCAACCGCCGCGCCGCGCGCGGTTGTCCCCACCGTCTCGCGGGGTGCTCGCCCTTTGATGAGCGCCCCGCGCCCTGCACGAACAGGAGCACTCCCTCTTGGAGAAGTCAGAACTTTTCACCGACCTGGATGTCGCCAGTACGACCAGGTCGGTGATGAAGAAGCTCTGAGGTCACCCTGGCCTTCTGGATCATGAAGATCGCCGCCACGACCCTGGGCGAGACGGCCGGTGACCTGTTCGCCCAGACCCTGAAGCTCGGCTACTTCCTCACCACGATCGCCCTGTTCCTGATCTTCGTGGTGACCTTGGTGGTCCAGCTCAGGTCCCGCCGCTACAACCCGTTCTTCTACTGGACGGTCATCCTGTCCACCAGCATGGCCGGTACGACGATGTCCGACTTCATGAACCGCGACGCCAGCGCCAAGTTCCTCTCGGGCGGGGCCACGTCGCTGGGCTGGGGCCCGCAGGGCCTGGGCCTGGGCTACCCCGTCGGCGCCGCGATCCTGATCTCTCTCCTGATCGCCGTCTTCGCGGTGTGGAAACTGACCGGGATGACGTTCGTCATCCGTGACATCGTCACCTTCCGCGGCGAAGCCCTCTTCTGGTCAGCGATTCTCGTCTCCAACACCCTCGGCACGTCCATGGGCGACTTCCTCTCCGACAGCTCCGGCCTCGGCTACGCGGGCGGCGCGCTGCTCGTCTCCGGGATGCTCGCGATGCTTCTCGTCCTGATGAAGGTGCCCGTGGTGCCGAACGTGCTGCTGTTCTGGTTCGCCTTCGTACTGACCCGCCCGCTGGGCGCGACCGCAGGTGACTTCCTCACCAAGCCGGTCGCCAAGGGCGGTCTCGACCTCGGCACCGCGGGTTCATCGGCCGTCCTGCTGGCCATCCTGGTGGGCCTGATGGCGTATGCCCAGGTGCGGGAGCGCCGGACCGCCCTCTCGAGTCCGGAGTCAGCCGAGCAGGAGGCCGTCACCCAGCGGGCAGCCTGACGGTGAACCGCGCCCCGGGCTTGTGACCGGGGTCGTACGTCACGTCACCGCCGACGGAGCGGGCCAGGCGTCGCGCGAGCGGCAGCCCGAGGCCCGCTCCGCCGCGTCCGTCGTCGGGGTCGGCCCGCCGGCCGGGCTGGAAGAGCTGCGCCGCGAACGACTCGGGTACCCCGGGACCGTCGTCGTCAACGTCGATGCGTACGCCGCCGGGCTCCCGGCTCGCGGTGATGGTGACGTGCGAGGTGGCGTAGCGGACGGCGTTGACGAGGAGCGGGCTGACGATGCGTTCGAGGAGGGCGGCCTGGACGCCGGCCTCCAGCGGGACGCTGTCGCTACGTGCGTCGACTGTCACATGGACCGGTGCCTCCAGGGATGCGGCGAGTCGGTGGAGTGCCGGGAGGATCTCGGCCGTTCCGGGGGTGGTGGTCGTGCCCTTGCGGGCGTCGTTGAGCAGGGTGTCGCAGATGCTGCGCATGGACCGGGCGGCGTCAGCGATCACCTCGTGGGTGGCTTCGGTTTCGGCGGCCGAGCGGGGGCGGGCCTGCCACCAGTCGAGTTCGGCGATGATGCGGCTGAGCGGGGTGCGAAGTTCGTGTGACAACTCGCCGGTCAGCTGCTGCTCATGGCGCAGGACGGCGCGGATGCGGTCCAGTATCGCGTCCAACGACGCGCCTAGACGGGCGAGTTCGGTCGGACGTCGAGCGGCGCCGAAGCGTTCCTCGGAGGCGACGATACTCCACTGGGTGGCCTGGTCGGTCATGGTGGCCACGGGACGCAGCGCGCGTCCGACGGCGAGGCGTGTCAGTAGGTAGGTGCAGGCGAGCATCACCGCGTCGAGGCACAGCGATGCCCAAAGCAGGGTGGCTGCCGAGCTGCGGTAGGGGGAGAGGTCCAGCGCGGTGACGACGGTCGCCGTGCTCCGGCCGTCGGATACGGGCAGGCTGCACAGCTGGGCGGGGTCTGGTTCCTCGGCAGTCAGGCAGTGTGTCCCATCCTGCCGCGCGAGGCTGTCGGCGGCGTGAGCGAGGGTGCTGTGGGCTGTGGTGGATGGCGGCTGTTCGAGCAGCCGGGTGCCCGCGTAGATCCACACGTTCGTGTCGAGGAGCTGGTCGTTGGAGGTCTCCAGGACGCGCACCGTGGGGCCGCTGGTGTCGATGGTGGTGGCGACGGCGGCGGCCCGGGTGTGCAGCTCGTCGTCGGCCTGGTGCTGGAGGCGGTGCCGGATGACGGTGTTGAAGGCGACGGTGAGGACCACCATCAGGAGGGTGGCGGTGGTGAGGGCCACCAGGGAGAGGCGGCCTCGCAGGGTGCGCGGCACCAGGCGGGAGAACATGGAGTTCATGACAGGCGGTGGCCGATCCCGCGGGCGGTGGTAACCGTCAGATCGCTGCCCGCCGTACGCAGCTTGCGGCGCAGCCGGGTCAGGTATTGGTCGAGGGTGTTGTCGCTGACCTGGGCTCCCTCGGGCCACCCCGCTCTGACCAGCTCGCGTCGGCGCACGATGCCCCCGGATGCCGCCATGAGCGCCGCCAGGAGACGGAACTCCGTCGGCGTGAGGTCGACCGGGGTACCGCGCACGCTGACGCTGTGCCGGACGGGGTCCAGCACCAGATCACCGGCCGTGGCCGCAGGAAGTGGTGCGGCTCGTTTGACGGCCGCTCGCAGTCGGGCGGCGAGTTCGGCGAGGTGGAACGGCTTGGGCAGATAGTCGTCGCCCCCGGCGGAGAACCCGGACAGCCGGTCGGTGAGCCGGTGATGGGCGGTCAGGAAGATGACGGGGGAGAGGAATCCGTTCGCCCGCATCGCCTGGCACACGTCCCGGCCGTCCGCGTCGGGCAGCCCGATGTCCAGGACCGACGCGGCGATGTCACGGGTGGCCAGCCGCAGGGCGGATGCCCCGTCCGGGGCGGGTACGGGGTCGAAGTCCTCGTCGCGCAGGCCGCGCAGCAGGACGTCACGCAGGGCGTGATCGTCCTCGACGACCAGGATCTTGTGGCGCATGGTCCTCCGGCGGCTTTTGGTCTATGTCCGTCGTACCTGTGATGAACGCTTCGGGCAGCCACCAGGCAGCGGCGCACAGGCACAGCCCCAGCCAGCCGACGGCGAACAGCCAGCCGCCGACGACATCGGTGAACCAGTGCACCCCGAGGTAGACGCGGGTCAGCCCAACCAGCGCGCCCCAGCAGCCGAAAACGAGGGCGAGCAGGGCCCTGCCGGGCGGGGAGCGTGTGTACACGGCGATGACGAGCAGTCCGGCGGTCAGGGCGGCCGTGGTGGTGTGGCCGGAGGGAAACGCCCACCCCGAGGCGGGTGTGGCCCAGTCCACTCGGGTGGGGCGGGGCCGGGCGACGAGCGCCATCACGCCGTACCGCGCGGCTTGCCCCGCGCCGAGGCAGGTGAGGCAGAGCGCGGTGGCGACGGCCCGTTGGCGCAGGGTGCGTCCGGCGATGGTTCCCGCCAGTACGGCGAGGACGTACGGGATGGCGCCGGTTCCGGTGGCGGTCAGGGCGCGGGCCAGCGCCACCGGCACGTCCGGGCGGTGCCCGACGGACCAGGACAGCAGGTCCTCATCCCCGTACAGCGGCTGGCCGTCGCCGATCACGATCATGGTCAGCACGCCGAATGCCGTCCACGCCCCCAAGCCGACGCTGCCGGCCAGCTCGCCGAGGTCACTGCGTTTCATGACGCCAGTACCAGCGGACGCAGCCGCGTACCGGTGATCCACCGGACCAGGGAATCGGGCTGGCGGCGCAGCGTGACCATCGCGAGCGCCGCGACGAGGGCGCCGACGACCACTCCTGCAGCGACGTCGTGCGGATAGTGCGCGCCGACCCAGACCCGGGAGGCTGCCATCGCGCAGGCGGCCCCGGCCGCGACGGCGCCGAGCCGACGGGAGACGAAGAGCAGGGCCATGGCGGCCGCGGCGGCGATGGCCGTGTGATTGCTGGGGAAGGACCAGTCGCCCGGCGCAGGGCACGCCTCCAGCGTGATCACCTGCAGGCTCTGACAGGGCCGGTCCTCGCGTACCAGCAGTTTCAGCACGTCGTTCACCCCGTATGCGGCGAAGACGATCGCCGGAACGGCCAGCGCGCTCACCGCGGCAGCCGGGCTCACCCGCCGCGCCCGCCACCAGCCCACGGCCATCAGCGCGGCGAACACCGCCAGTCCGTACGTCGACCAGGCCGCCACCATGTCGTCAAGCCAGCCGGGCGAGCGGTGAGCGAGATCCACCACGTCGGTGTAGGCGGTGCCGTCGATCGAGGAGCCGTCGAAGGCGAGGATCATCCACGTACCTCCTTCGCTTTGGCTGCGCGGCGGGAGCGGTAGAGCTCGGCAGCGAGCGGAAGCAACGACACGGCCACGATCACGGCGATGATCGGCAGCAGGTAGCGGTCCACATTGGGGATGGACGAACCAAGCGCGTAGCCGCCCAGCGTGAGCCCCAGACTCCACACGAGTCCGCCGGCGACCTGCCACACGGTGAAGGTCCGCGCCGGTACGCCCAACGCGCCCGCCATCGGATTTAGGACCGTCCGCACCACGGGCACGAACCGGGCCAGCACGATGGCCTTCGCATGCCCGTACCGCTCCAGCAACTCCTCGGCCCGCTGGGCCCCTTCGCGCAGGCGGACCGAACGGCTGCGCGCCAGGAGGGCCCCGCCGGCCTTCCGGCCGAGCACATAGCCGCACTGCGCACCGGCAAGGGCACCCACAGCCGCGGCCACTAGCAGCGGAGCGAGCGACAGCTTCACCCCGTGCTGGCCGCTCCCCGTGCACAGCAGGCCTGCGGTGAACAGCAGCGAGTCACCGGGCAGGAAGAAGCCGATCAGCAGCCCGGTTTCCGCGAACATCACCACGCCGACCCCCAGCACACCGAAGGCGGCCAGCAGGGACTGCGCGCTCAGGACATTCACCGCGAGCTGTGAGGCTGCGAACAGGGGTGCGGTCATGAACGCGGGCCCTCTCATACTGGATGGGTGGGGGCACGCGAAAGCGCCACCCGGGTGACTACAATTCTGTAGACGGTCTACTGAACTGTAGACGAAGATGGGGTGACGATCGTTCCCATGACCGACGCCAAGGACGAGCGCCGACCGGCCGGCGAGCTGGAAGCCGCCGTCATGGCCGCCCTGTGGGCCGCCGAGGCGGCCCTCACCCCGGGTGAGGTGCAGGCCGAACTCGCCTCCGACCTGGCCCGCACGACGGTGACGACGATCCTGTCCCGCCTGTACGACAAGGGCGTCGTCGACCGCAGGGGCGTGGCTATGGTTACTACCCCGTGCAGGACACCCAGGGGCTCACCGCCCGGCGCATGCATACCGAGCTCGACCGTGACACTGACCGGGAGACCGTCCTGGCCCGCTTCGTCGCCCAGCTCCATCCGGACGACGAACAGCTTCTGCGCCAGCTACTGGAGGCCGACGAGGGATGACCGTCCTCTGTTGATTCCGCTGCTGCTGCCCTTCGTGATGCCGCTACTCGCCCGGCGAGCCCTCGACCGACTGGCCCCTGCCACCGCTCTGTGGGCGCTGACCGCCGCCGCCCTGGTGCTGGCGGGTGCTTGCGTGACCGCCCTGGGCGCACTCGTCCTGACCGGACTGCTCAAGCTGCCGGCGTTCGCGGCGCTCGGTGAACTCGCCCACCCCCTGCGCACGCCCACGGGCTACCTGGTCCTGCCCGCGGCCGCGATCGCCACCGGCCTGCTCACCATCGGCGCCTGGACCCTCGCACACTCGGCCCTGCGCCAGACGCGCGCCTTCCGCACCGCCCGCGCCGAGGCCGACCGGCGACCTACCGCTGGCGATCTGTGCGTGGTCGACTCACCGCACCCGGACGCCTACGCCCTGCCCGGACGCCCGCACCGCATCGTCGTCACCACCGCCATGCTGCGCAGCCTCAAACCCGACGAGCGCGACGCTCTCTTCGCCCACGAGCGCGCCCACAACCAGGGGGCCACCACTGCTTCCTGGTCGATTGGTTCAGCGGCTTGTCGTCCGGGGCGGATGGTCTCGTACCTCGGTGCGTGCGGTGCTAGACGGGCAGGTCCCATGAGGGGCCGTCGGGGGCCCCGAGCCATACCCGTTGTGTGCCGTCCGGTTCCACGGTCATGCCGAGGTCGGATTGTGGGGGTGAGCCTGCCCTCTGCCAGGTGGTGAGGGTGTTCTCCACCTGGTCCCAGAGGTTGAGCGGGCCGTGCTGGTGGACGTGCCAGCTGTTCCCGGCTGGTTCGGTCCATGCCTGTGATCCGGTGGCGACGTCCACCAGGATCACGCCGTCGGTGGTGTTCATGAGTTCGGCTGAGGGTGCGGCGAGCTGGGCGAGGAAGTGGCCGGTCCAGTCGTCCAGGAGGGCGGGGTTTACGCGGGTGGGGCGGGTGTGGCCGGGGTGCTGGTAGTACGTGGGGCGGGGTGGGCGTTCGTGGGGGCGGGCGAGCATGTAGCTGATCTGGTCGTCGGCGAATCGGCCGGTGGCGGTGCCGTCGTCGTGGACGGTGAGGCGGATGAGGCCGGAGGCGAGCATCCATCCGCTGATGGTGGTGGTGATGGTGCCGCCGGCGCGTACTTGGTAGAGCCAGGTCGGGGGGATGTGGCGGACAGCGCAGGTGGCAATGATCGCGTCGTATTCGGCGCCGTCCTTGTGTCCGGCCAGGCCGTCTCCGGTGTTCAGGGTGGGGTGGTAACCGGCGGCGTGGATGTGGTCAGCCGCCGCGGCTGCCAGGCCCGGGTCGTACTCGACAGAGAAGACGTGTTCGTCTCCGAGGCGTTCGCAGAGGATGGCGGTGGAGTAGCCGGTGCCGGTGCCGATCTCCAGCACGTTGTCGCCGTCGCGGGTGCCTGCGAGGTCGAGCATGCGGACGATCAGGGACGGCAGCGTGCTGGACGAGGTGGGGCGGCCGGTCGTGGGGCTGCAGGCGTCGGCCGCGTTGACGCCGTCGATCTGTGTGACCCAGGTGGTGTCCTGGTAGATGAGGCGCAGCCACTCGCCGGGGGCGGTCTGGTCGCGGTGGATGGGTTCCCACTGGGGGCCGGTGAGGCGGAACAAGGCGTCGCCGAGGAAGATTTCGCGTGGCACGCTTTGGAGGGCATGGCGCCAGGCGGGGTCATCCGTGGGGATGGTGTTGGCGAGTTGGCGGCGCAGGTCGGCGGGGTCGGTCATGGGGTCCTACCTTTCAAGGGTGGTTGCTCTGGTCATTCGTAAGATCGGAGGGCCCGGGGGTTCTGGGTATGGCTGTCATTGGGGCGCCGTAGGGATGGCTCAAGGAACTTGGCCGCCCGGAGCCCCGCGACGACTCGACCGCCAATTGGGAGATGCGACTCCGATCGCTGCGTAGGACGACGTCGGCGAGGTCGTCTGCGGGATCGATGTAGGGCGAGCTGGTGGAGGGGAACGTGCCCGAGATCTGGGCCGGAGTGGACATCGGCAAGACGCATTACCACTGCGTGGTGATCAACGCGGACGGCAAGCGTCTGCTGTCCCGCCGGGTCGCAAATGACGAGAGTGAACTGCTTGCCCTGATCGGCGATGTCCTGGAGATATCCGCCGACGCGCTGTGGGCTGTGGACCTCAATCACGGTGGTGCCGCGCTGCTGATCGGCCTGCTGGTCAGCCACGGCCAGCCGGTCGCCTACCTGACCGGTCTGGCGGTCCACCGTGCCTCGGCCACCTACAAGGGCGGCGAGGGGAAGACCGACGCGAAGGACGCCTTCGTCATCGCCGACCAGGCCCGCGTCCGTCGCGATCTGGGCCTGTTGCGGCCCGGCGATGAGATCGCCGTCGACCTGCGCACGCTGACCACCCGCCGTCTGGACGCGGTCTTCGACCGCACCCGGCAGATCAACCGTCTCCGCGCCCAACTCCTGGAGATCTTCCCCGCGCTGGAACGTGCCCTGGAACTGACGAACCGGGGGCCGGTGGTACTGCTGACCGGCTACCAGACCCCGGCCGCGATCCGTCGAGCAGGCGCGAGCCGGATCGAGACGTGGTTGAAGAACCGCAAAGTCAGGGGTGCCGCCGCACTGGCGAAGACGACCGTGGAGGCCGCCCAGGCCCAGCAGACCGCGCTGCCCGGCGAGAAGCTGGCCGCCGCCATGGTGGTCCGCCTCGCGAAGGGGGTGATGGCCCTCGATGAGGAGATCGCCGAGCTTGACGCCCTGATCGAGGTCAAGTTTTGCGAGCATCCGCACGCCGAGGTGATCCGCAGTCTGCCCGGCATGGGAGCCAAGCTCGGAGCTGAATTCCTCGCCGCGACCGGTGGTGACATGGACGCCTTCGGCAGCCCCGACCGCCTGGCCGGCTTCGCCGGCCTGGCCCCCAGACCACGTGACTCCGGCCGTGTCAGCGGCAACCTGCGCCGCCCCCGGCGCTACCACCGTGGTCTGCTGAGAACCATGTACCTGTCGGCCATGGTCAGCCTCCAGTGCTGCCCCGCCTCGAAGGCGTTCTACGACCGGAAGCGAGGCGAGGGCAAGGGCCACAAGCAGGCCCTGCTGGCTCTCGCACGCCGACGACTCAACGTTCTGTGGGCGATGATCCGTGACGGAGAGTGCTTTCACACTTCACCTCCCGTCACGAGAGCGGCTTGACAACACGATTGGAAAGTTCCTTGGGGGTGCTGGAGACGGTCGGCGAGAGCGTTGGTGATGGGGGCGGTGATGTTGTCGGGGAACCAGGCCCATTGCCCGTTGGGGTTGCACTCGTACCAGTGCCAGCGGCCATCTGTGCCGAGTCCGAAGTCGAAGGCACCGAAGACCAGGCCGAAGGCGTCGAGGTAGGCGCGGACCCCTTTGGTGATCTCGGGCGGGACGGGGACCGGGGTGTAAGTGAGTGCCTCGTAGTGGCGGCGCCAGTCGATCCCGGGTGAGCCGTCGATCCGGACGGCGGTGAGGTGATCGCCGACGGCGGTAAGGCGAATGTCGGCGCTCTTGCTGACGCGCTGCTGGAAGAGTCGCTCTCCGGCGAAACCGGGTGCTCTCGGCCTGAGCGACCAGTGGTGTCCAGATTCCACGAACAAAGGCCACTGGTCGCTGCGTTCGACACTAGTACTGCAACGGTGCTTGTTCTGAGTGTTGGGCAGGTTTCAGGGGCTGTGTCCGCGTCGTTTGTAGTGACTGATGCGGGCTTGGTGTTGGCGTCGGCGGCGCCATGTCGACCAATGCAGGATGTGGTCGATCGGGGTGGGGCGGCGGTCGGTGAGGCGGGTGATCAGTCGTCGGATCTCGGCGAGGCTGTAGTGGATGAGCTGGGAGGATCCGTTTCTGCTTTCCCGATGTCCAGTTCACGGGCTCGCAGGACGGTCAGGCAGGCATGAGCGGCCATGGCCAGGGTCATGTGGCGGTGCCAGCCGGGGTAGCGGCGGACCTGGTAGTCGTCCAGACCGCATTCCTGCTTCGCCGTCTGGAAGCATTCCTCGACGGCCCATCGGCTGCCCGCGACGCGGATCAGCTCGTCCAGCGTGGTGCCGGCGGGACAGTAGGCGATGTAGTAGGAGATCTCCTCGGGCCTGCTCACGCTGCGGCGGGCGAGAACCCAGTGCCGGCGGTCCTCGCGGTGCCAGGGCCTCACCTCGACGCGGGCCCAGTCGTAGATCCGCCGGCCGTGGGCTCCCTCGCCGCAGGAACGGCGTTTCCATTTCTGCCGGGGCAGGCCGGGGAACAGGTCGTGGACGGGGTGGTCGATGGACCAGCGGGTGACGACGGTGTCGTGCCGGGTGGTGGCCATGACATGGAAGACGTCCGCCTGCTCCAGCTCGAACCGCCAGCCCTTGCTGAAGCCATAGGCGGCGTCCGCCGTCACCCAGCCGAACGGGATCCTGTCGGCGATGGCCCGGCGGACCATCGCCTTGGCCATGGCCACCTTCGTCTCGAAGGCGACACTGTCGTCGATGCCTGCCCGTCGGCATCGCTCGCGGTCATCCGTCCAGGACGTGGGCAGATACAGCCGCCGGTCGATCAGCGTGCGTCCGCGGCCCGTTGCATACGCGAGAAAGACCCCGATCTGGGAGTTCTCCGTGCGTCCCGCGGTGCCGGAGTACTGCCGCTGGACCCCGGCCGAACGGACACCCTTCTTCAGGAATCCGGTGTCGTCGACGATCAGGACGGCATCCCGGTCGCCGAGGTTCTCGACGACGTAGTCACGCACGTCGTCCAGGACCTCGTCGGCGTCCCACTCGATCCGGTTCAGCAACCGGTGGATGCGATCGGGACCGGCATGCCCGGCCTCCTCAGCCAGCGTCCAGCCGTTCTTCCGCTCCAGCGGCGCGACCAGCCCCCGCATATAGGCCAGCGCCGACTGACGCGGCTCTTCCCGGCTGAACCGGTGCACGAACCGCTCGTGCACCGCCTCGAGTTCACCCGCCCACAACCTGACACCAGCAAGGTCCCCACCCATAACCAGACCAACGACTGAACTGGCCACCAGTCACGGCAAGCACCGTTGCAGTATTAGACGTCGTTTCATTTGGTGAGGCGGCGGTGGCAGATGAGGGCTGCGGCGATGTCAGCGAAGGCGAGGCAGTGTTCTGCCTTGCGTTCGTAGCGGCGGTGGAGTCGGCGGCAGCCGGCGAGCCAGGACACGGTCCTCTCGACGACCCAGCGGTGGCGGCCGAGCCGCTTTGAGGACTCGATGCCCTTGCGGGCGATGCGGTGGCGGATGCCGCGTTTGCGGAGCCATCGCCGCAGGTGGTCGTAGTCGTAGCCCTTGTCTGCGTGGAGCTTGCCGGGTCGCCGCCGACGCGGTCCTCGCCGGGACCGGATCGGCGGGATCCCGCGCACGAGCGGTTCAAGGCCGAGGCTGTCGTGCATGTTGGCGCCTGAGATGCCCAGCGAGAGAGGCAGTCCGTTCCGGTCGGTGATCAGGTGGATCTTCGATCCCAACTTGCCTCGGTCGGTCGGATTCGGTCCCGTCAGTGGCCCCCTTTTGCCGCCCGCAGGCTGACCGAGTCGATCGCGCACCGTGACCAGTCCAACTCGCCGCGGGCACCGAGTTCGTCGAGGATGACGCGGTGGAGCCGGGCCCAGACACGGGCCCGGCTCCATTGGGCGAAGCGTCGGTAGACCGTCTGCCAGCTCGGGCCGAACACCGGCGGCAGCTGCCGCCACGTGCAGCCCGAGGTCGCCACGAAGATGATCGCGGCCAGGGCCTCGCGGTCACCCGCCCGGCGCCGGCCGCCGCCCTGCGGACGTATCACCTCTGTCGGAGGCACCACCCGCCGGAACAACACCCACAACTCATCCGGCACCAGCCGCTCAACCAGATCCGTCATACACGGTTCAACGAACGATCACGCCATAAGAAACGCCGTCTTAAGGGTGTGGGTTACGTGGGGTCGTGACAGTTGTCGTGGGCCGCGCTATGCCGGAAGGATGAGCTATCCCGATGGTGGTGGGTTGACGGCCGAGGAGCGGGATCGGCGCGAACAAGTCCGTCTTGCAGCCGCTGACTTGATCGAGGCGGGGGCCGGCGACGGAGAGGTGGCCCGGCGGTTCTACAGTGCTACCTGAGAAGGCCCGCGGTTGGCTTCGGCTCATGGAGGCGTGAGCGCCGGGTCTTCGTGGGCGAAGTCTGAGCTGGTGACGCTAGAGCGCTGAGACGCTTTGTCGGGCTTGAGGCCTTCGGCCCCTCGCGATACGGGGAACACCATGTCTGAGGCACTTTACGGTCTGTTCGGTGTCCTGGGTGGCACTCTTATCACCGGGGCTGTGGCCTACTGGGGCCCTATTCAGGTTCAGAAGCGGGCACTGTTGCAGGCGAGGGAAGAGCGAGAACTCGTACGCGTCGAGGCAGAACTTCGGCAACGAGAGCGGCTAGAGATGCAGGCAGATCGGGAATTTGCCAGAGCGGACTCCGAGGCAACTGAGCAGGTGGAGAAGCGCAAGGCGGCCGTGGCGCGTGTGGTGCTGGTTCGTCAGGCAGTTGCCGCGTGGTACGACCTCCTCGATCAAACGATCATTGATCTGGAGCAAAGCCGCGAGTCAAGCTTGGCCCTGGACCTCAGTGAGTTCTTGGCGGCCCACTATCGCTGCCGGGATGCCCTGCAGAGCGCCGGGTACGGTGCGCTGGAGGATGGGCTACGGATCATGCTGACCACAGTCAGCGCCGAAGTAGAGCTCTCCCGCGGCATAATCCGTTTTTCCCCTGCCGTGGAAGAACGTGTCGCCGCACAGTCAGCGCGTCACCCATCAGTCACCGGGGATGCCTTCCTGATTGTGGACGCGCTCAACAGGACCTCTTTTCAGTTGCGGCGAGCGATAAGGATAGGACCCACGGCACAGGGTTTTGATGCAACTCTTACAGAGGCGCAAGAGAGTCTTCTGGCCGCCCGACGGTGCCGGGCTGAGCTTTCTCGTCTGCTGATGCGCGAGGTGGACAGCCTCTTGGATGTCACGGTCATCGACACCCGGAATGGTGGTGCAGCGCCCGAGTGAAGCTTCCCCTTGATCGTGGACACCTGGAGACTGGGACGTGAGAGCCCAGAGGAAGCAATGGTCGCTGTGGAATACCGGCACAAGGTGCTCAATGACCGCCGTGCCGTAGCGTCTCGGTTCGCTGGCAGCCCACCTTCTCCAACAGCCACACCGACCCGGTGTTGCCAGCGAAGAAACCAGCGGTGGAGCAGGCGAGTCTGGCCTGTGATCGCCGCAGTCTCTCCGCTGCTGGAGCGGTCCTTCCGGGGACCATCCCGGCCTTGACCGCCTGTCGCTGCGGCAGGACCCCACAAATGCGATCGGGCCCCGGATGCCGGTGCGACGGCTCGGGGTCAACGCCGAAGCAGTCGGTGCAGCCACCCACGCACTCCGCCGGGAACCGGACGGGACGGGGACCGGTCCTCGCCGTCATCCATTGCTGGGACGCGGTCCCGCGCCGCCGTGTAGCCGAGCAAGGACGCGAGCTCAACGCTCAGTGACTCCAGCTCGCAGCCCCGATGATGCCTTCGCGAGTGATGACAACTCGGACAGTCGGCTCTCGCAGGCGGCGCCGCCTGCGGCAACTGCGGCGGTACTGGTTGCGGCGCCGACTGCCACGGCGGCGGTACTGGTTGGGGCGCTCTGCGCTCCGGGTCCAGCCTCGGTCTCGGCTCGATGGGCTGTTCGTCGGGTACTCCCGGACTTCCCGTGCTGTCCGTCACGCGTTCCCCCTAAGGACTCGGCGCCGCTGAAACCAGAGTCTTACCTGCGGATACATGCTCCATACGGCCTCAACCACGGCGGCGCCGACCGCCACAGCGGCTGCAGCCCAGCGGAACTCCGTGTCAGGCGATGTACTCCGTGCCGGTGGCACCAGAACCAGGGCCACCCCCAGCCACAGCATGACCATGCCACCGCTGTACGCCGTGTAGGCCCGCCCGCGCCAGCGGTTCCAGAGCTGGAAGTCGGCGTTCTGCTCCTCGCGCAGCAGGTCGCGGTGATCTCTCATCTCCTCGTCCGACCACCAAGCAGAGATGTCCGCGAACGAGTACAGGTGCCGCCGGGCGTGGAACCCGAACTGCACGCAGGTGACAAACAGCAGCGCCGACAGCGTCAGGCACAGCAGGACCGGCCCGGGCCAGCGGAAGTGGCCGCCATCCGCGCCGACGACCCCGATGGTGGCAATCGCGAACCCCGCCAGCAGCGGGGCGGCGACATTGGTGACGGCGTCCACGGCGACCCCGAGGCCCAACGGCGACGGCTTCCGCCAATCCGGCGACGGTGACCTACCCCCGCTCAACCAGTCCTCCCCGTGCTGCCTGTCACCGCCGACCCTATGCCTGTTGGGGGCGTCCTGCCCGGACTTGGGCGGCATCGGCACCCCTTCATCACGAACAAGCACAGCCATCCCCCATCGCAAGACCCCAAGTACTGTCAAAACTCGGCGATAGCACTCTCCGCCCGCACCGGGCGTGTCGTCCCTGAACGACAAGTGGTGTCAGATCCCGCTTAGAAAGCCAGGCTGCTGGACAGCGTCCTCGGACTCGAACCCGCCAACGGGGAAGAGCAGCCGCCTGCGCGCCGGACACAGGCCAACCGGTGGGCCACCCACCCCACCTGGCCGCGGCACGCCAGTTCCACACCCGCGAAGGTCACCTGCGAGTCCCAAGGAAGCATGTCGAGAACATGGCTGGTGAAGACGGAGAGGATGGCGTGGGTATCCGGCTCGGAGGGTGGCTCGACAACCGGCACCGACCGCCGCCTGACCCGCCACCGCCTCGGAACGCCGGGCAGGGCGTTGTCACGTTGTTGGGTGCGTGACTGTCTGATGGTGCGTCGGGGCATGGTGGGCCTGCGGTCCGGGCCTGTTGTTCAGGCCGTGGTGGGCCGGCTGGCAGCGCCGGTGATCTGGTCCCAGATGGCGAAGCGGATGGTCATCTCGGCTCGGTGGTCAGAGGCTGTCATCAGGTGGCGGTGGGGCCGGAAGTGGGGTGAGATGCCGCTGAACGCGGACAGGAACCGCTGGGCTCCACCGGTACTGCGGAAGCCCTTCATCGCACGTTCACGCTGCCGCGTGGGCTGGTGGCTATTCTCGGCCCGGTTGTTCAGTCCCTTGTGCGAGCGGTGCTCGACGGAGGGCATGACCTCACGGTGGGCCGCGCCGTAGGAGCGGAGCTTGTCCGTGACGACCACCCTCGGCACCGACCGGGTCTCCTTCATCAGCCTGCGGAAGAAGCGTCGGGCGGCGGCCTTGTCCCGCCGGTTCTGGACGAGGATGTCGAGTACGTTGCCGTCCTGGTCGACGGCCCGCCACAGGTACTTCAGCTCCCCGTTTACCCTGACGAACACCTCGTCCAGGTGCCACTTGTCCCCGGGCCGGGGCCGGCGGCGGCGCAGTCCGTTCGCGTAGGCCTGGCCGAACTTGGCGCACCAGCGACGCACTGTCTCGTAGGAGACGATGACGCCTCGCTGGAGCATCAGCTCCTCGACCTCGCGGAAGCTGAGCGGGAACCGGAAGTACAGCCACATGCAGTGGGAGATCACCTCGACCGGGTACCGGTGCCCCCTGTACGACGGCGACGTGCTCCCCACGGACGACCCCTACCAGCTTGATCAACCAGGAGATCATCCCACCCCGTCAGCCAACGTGACAGTGCCTGCGCGACCTCGGGTGGGATGCGGGTGATGGCCCGGCGGTCGGTGTCCGAGGCCCACTCCTTTGGCAGGAACAGGCGCCACTGCAGCGGGCAGGAGGCAGTGTCGGTCGCGGCGTGGACGGTGACCGCGACCTGGCAGTTGGCCCGTTTGCCCAGAGCCCCGCAGTACTGCGGGGCCACCGCGACCGACATCCTCTCGTCCTTGGGCACCGACACATCGTCGATCACCCAGGCCACCGGGTTGATCAACGGCAGCATCCGCTCGGCGATCCGTCGCTGCACCGGCACGGGATCCCACGTCGACTGGTTCACGAACTGCTGCAGGTTCTGCTCGTTGCCGTCCGGCAACCGCGCGGCCATCGCCTGGATCGACTTGCGGCGACCGTCCAGCATCAGTCCCCGCATATAGCAGTCACCCTTGGCCGCTGGTCCTTGCGCGGCATCGACACGAACACATCAGCGATGTATAACGCCAACGTCGCCCGGACACTGTTCACTTCATGTGCGTCCACACACCCAACATGCTCCCGAACAGGCCCGACAGGAAGACCTAATGGAGTCCTATTAGTGCTGTCCTCAAACGGTGTACGTGTAGCGGCGTCTGAGGGTTCGGGTGGGTGGTGCGGGCTTGCCCCACACCGCACCGCAGCTCGTCGGCTATCTGCGGCACCAGCCACCCGCCCCAGCTCAGCTCCACCGTCCGACAGCGCTCCACCACAACCTTCGGCGCCTTTCTGGCCGACGCCAGGCGGTGGACCATCTCCCGCTCGCCCTCGTCACGGCCCGGCCGTGCCCTCAGCACCACTACCCAGCACCGGCCCCGAGCACCCGCAACTGCCCCGCTACCAGCCGCTATACCCAACGAAAGCGGAATTCAGTATTAGTTGGGGGTGAGGGTTTGTTCGGTCCAGACGGTTTTGCCGGTGGGGGTGTGGCGGGTGCCCCAGCGTTGGGCGAGTTGGCCGATGAGGAGGAGGCCGCGTCCTCCTTCGTCGTAGGTGCGGGCGCGGCGCATGTGGGGGGTGGTGTTGCTGGTGTCGGAGACTTCGGTGGTGAGGGTGTGGTTGTGGTGGATGAGGCGGAGTTGGATGGGTGGGTGGCCGTAGCGGATGGCGTTGGTGACGAGTTCGCTGACGATGAGTTCGGTGGTGAAGGTGGTGTCGGTGAGGTTCCAGGTGGTGAGTTGGGTGGTGGTGTGTTGGCGTGCTTGGGCGACGATGGCGGGGTGGGAGGGGAGGTTGAAGGTGGCGATTTGGTTGGTGTTGAGGGCGCGGGTGCGGGCGATGAGGAGGGCGATGTCGTCGTCGGGGCGGTGGGTGAGCATGGTGGTGAGGATTCTGTCGCAGACGGTGTCGAGGTTGTGGGCGGGGCGGGCGAGGGCGTGGAACATTTTGTCGAGGCCTTCGTCGATGTCGTGGTCGCGGGTTTCGAGGAGTCCGTCGGTGTAGAGGGTGAGGAGGCTGCTTCGGGGAGTTGGGTTTCGAGGGTTTCGAAGGGGAGGCCGCCCAGGCCCAGTGGGGGGCCGGCGGGGACGTTGAGGAAGCGGACGTTGCCGTCGGGGGTGACGACGGCGGGTGGGGGGTGGCCGGCGCGGGCGATGGTGCAGTGGCGGGTTGTGGGGTCGTAGACGGCGTAGAGGCAGGTGGTGCCGATGCCTGCGGCGGTTTCGGTGGTGCCTTCGGCGCCGCCGCCTTCGTCGGCGGCGAGGTGGATGACGAGGTCGTCGAGGTAGGTGAGGAGTTCGTCGGGGGGCAGGTCGACGTCGGCGAGGGTGCGTACGGCGGTGCGGACGCGGCCCATGGTGGCGGAGGCGCGGATGCCGTGGCCGACGACGTCGCCGACGACGAGGGCGACGCGGGCGCCGGAGAGGGGGATGACGTCGAACCAGTCGCCGCCGACGCCGGCTTTGCTGCCGGCGGGCAGGTAGCGGGTGGCGATGTCGAGTGCTCCCTGGTCGGGCAGTTTCTGGGGGAGCAGGCTGCGCTGCAGGGTCATGGTGGTGGTGTGTTCGCGGGCGTGGCGGTGGGCGTTGTGGAGGTGGACGGCGGTCTGGGCGGTGAGTTCTTCGGCGAGCCACAGGTCGTCTGCTTCGAAGGGTTCGGGGCGGTGGCTGCGGGCGAAGAGGGCGACGCCGAGGGTGGTGCCGTGGGCGCGCAGGGGTACCACCATCACCGAGTGGGTTCCCTGCCGGCGGGTCCAGGCGGCTGTGGGGTCGTTGGCTGCCCAGCGGGTGAGTGCGGGGTCGTCTGCTTCGTACAGGGCGCCGTGGCCCTGGGCCAGGCACTGGGCCACCGGTGACTGTGCCGGGTAGAGGATTTTCTCGCCGGCTGCGGGCGGGGTGGCGGGGTGCGTGTCGCCGCCGTCGCCGTCGTCGCCGTCGTGGCTGGTGTGGCTGGTGTGGCTGGTGTGGTTGTCGGGGGTGGTGTGCAGGGCGGTGCGGTGCATGGTGATGGGGCCGGTGGCGGGGAGGCGGGCGGGTTCGCCGCCGCGCCGGGGGACGTCCAGCAGGTCGACGGCGGCGAAGTCGGCGAGCCGGGGAACGGCGACGTCGGCCAGTTCCTGCACGGTGCGCTGGATGTCGGAGGTGGTGCCGATGCGGGCTCCGGCATCGTTGAGCAGCAGCATCCGCTGCCGGGCCAGGTGTTCTTGCTGGCGGTGGTGGGCTGCCAGGCATACGGCGCGCACCGTTCCGCCGGGGTCTTTCAGCGGGGCCAGTGTGGTCGACCAGCCGCGCTGTGCGCTCACCCCGGTGGGGTGGAGGTAGGCCTGCATGTGCTGTGTCTGGCCGGTTTCCAGTGCGCGGCGCATTTTTGTTTCGGCTTCTTCGCTTGCGGGGCCGGGTGTGATCTCCGGCAGGCGCAGCCCGCGCATCTGTTCCTCGGGGAGCAGCAGCGCACTTTCCATGCCGGTGTTGGCGGTGACCAGCCGCAGGTCTGTGTCGAAGACGGCCAGGATGCAGGGGGACTGGCTGAACACCCATTCCCGCAGGGCCTGGCTGTCGGGGGTGCGGGGACTTGCGGAGGCCGCGGTCACCGCGGACACCACGAGCCACTCGGCCGGCTGCGGTCCTTGCGGTGTGCGGCGGTGCGCGAGGAGGTTGCGCAGCAGCCGGTGGCCGTCGCGGTGCAGGAGTGCCACCTGGCCGCTGAACCGCTCGCGCCCGGCTGTCTCGCGCCGTGCCTGTTCGCCCGTGCCGTCGGCGAGCAGGCGTGCGGCGGGATGTCCCACGATCTGCGGGGGCGTGTAGCCCAGCAGTTCGCGGGCGCCTTCGCTCCACCCCGTCACGATGCCCTGCTCACTGATGGTGGCGGTGGCCGTGCAGGCCGGTGCGGGGGAGGCGTCCGGTATGTCCGCCTGCTGGCCGGCAGGGGTGGGAAGTCGCTCCATCGCCGCTCATCTCGCCCTTCGCGTCCTGTACGGCCGGGGCCCTCCTGACAAGCATGATCCTGAGGGGCACGGAGCACCAACCCGGCGCTGCCGCCAGGGGGCGTGCCCCAGGCCCGCGCCGCCGGCCGCGCCGCCGGCCGTGCCCCGGGCCGTGCCCCGGGCCGTGCTTCGGGCCGTGCCCCGGGAGGCGGCCGGCGGCTCAGAGCCAGCCTGCCCCGGCCCCGCGGGGCCGGCTCAGAGCCAGCCTGCCCCGGCCCGGCGGGGCCGTCCGTCCCCGCCGGGCCGCGGCTCCCCGGCCGGCCTGCCCGGTCGCCAGCCCTGCCTGCCCCCCTCGCAGGTCTGCCCGGCCCCGTCGGCGGGGCCTGGCCGGGCCTTGCCGGCCGCCGGGGCACGCAGAGCCTCGGCCCGCCGCAGTCACCGCCCGCCTCTGCTCCGCCTCGTGCCGCGCCGCTTCCGTGCTGCGCCGCTCCGCCCCCCGTGCTGCGCCGCCTCGTGCCGCGCCGCCCCCGTGCTGCGCCGCTCCGCCCCCCGTGCTGCGCCGCCTCGTGCCGCGCCGCTTCCGTGCTGCGCCGCTCCCGTGCCGTGCCGCTCCCGTGCCGTGCCGGGGGTGGCCGGGTGGCGGGGGAGGGGATCTCGCGGGGTGGCGTTGCCTGCGGGCGTGCCCTGTGACGTGCCTGTGACAGTCGGCGGACAGCGTCATGAAGTCGGCGGGCCAGGCTTTTCGAAAAGGGACAAACAGCATCTTTCAGGCATTTGTCCTCTGCTTCCGAGGGTGTGAGCAGTGATGACCGGACCGACCTGTCGGAGGAAATCCCCATGAGTCTCACACTCACCGCGCCGTATGCCGAAGCCCCCGCCCCCGCCCCCGCCCCCGCCTCCGCCCCCGCCTCCGCTCCTGTGCTGGCCCCGCGTGAGCGGGAGACGCTGCGGCACATCGCCGCCGGGCGTACCTATCTGCAGACCGCCCGCCATATGGGGCTGTCCAAGCACACGGTCGACGCCTATCTCCGCCGTATCCGGGCCAAGCTCAACATCAGCAGCACCGCCGAACTCACCCGGCTGGCCATCTCCCTGGGCCTGTGACGCACTACCGCCCCGAGCGGGAAGCCGCCGGGAAGACGCCCTGGGCATCCGCCGGCACCCGCGCACGCGCCCGGCACCCACCGCGCCCGGCACCCACCGCGCCCGGCACACGCCGCGCCCGGCACACGCCGCGCCCGGCACACGCCGCGCCCGGCACACGCCGCGCCCGGCAGACACCGCGCTCTGTACTCGCGGCTGCTCACCGGCCCGGGCCGAGTACCTCCACCTCGGCCCGGCCCGGTAGGCAGCAGCAGGGCTGGGGCACCGCTTCGCCACCGGATACCCGCCCCAGGGCCCCGCCCGCGGCCCTGCCTGTCCCCGCTTCCGGGCCGGGCTGCGGCCCGCGGGAGGAGTCCCGTCGATGGCCTTTGGGGTGTCGGCGACAGCGCACTTGCGTTCCCGCTCCGCCTCCGCCTGGCCCCGCCCGGCCCTGCTCCGGCTGAATGACGTCCCGTAAGCCGGTGTTGGGGAAGTGCAGGGAGTGTCCCTGGCCGAGGTGGGGTTGCCCGGCGAGGGCCAGATGGTGCGGCCGGGCCACGGCGAGGATGGCCTGGTGGACGCCGTCGCCGCGTAAGCGGCAGTCACGGAGGATCTTGTAGGTCTTCCTCCGGGAGAAGGCGTGCTCGACGCAGGCCCTGGCCCTGCGGTGGACTGCGTTGCCGGCTTGCTGCTGAGGCGTGAGCGGTCGGTCTTTACGCGGCCAGTGCGGGATGAGGGCGGGTGTGCCGCGATAGCCGCCGTCGCCGAGGAGGGGCGCGTTCTTGACGGCGCGGGCCGCACCCGATTCCCGGTAGGCGCGGGCGCCGTGGCGATTGCCCGGCAGTGGGCGTCCGGCCGCCACGACCAGCTGCGTGTCCTGATCGACGCTGATGGTGGGCGGCCGGCCCGGCCTCGGCTCGCCGGCCAGTGCGTCCGGCCGCCGGGCGAGGAAGCGCCGCCGCCACTTTCGGACCGTGTCCGCGGCCACCCGCAACTCTGGGGCGACCGCGACGAACGGCGGTACGTCCGGCCCTGCACACGCCGGCACGATCCGCGCCCGCAGGGCCAGGGCCCGGGCCGGTGTCGCCCGGCGCGTGCACCGCTCCGACTCCGCCCGCTCGTCATCAGACAGCAGCAACAACTCCAGTTTCGGGCCCCGGCGAGGAACTGACGCACCAGCAGCAGAAGTCACACCAGCTAACGATCAGCTACTGGCGCTGGACGTCGGGCGCAGGTGCACGGGGACGGAGGTGTGTCCGTTGCTGATCAAGCTCGGCAGTGCCTCCAGCGCGGTCCGCTCCGTGGCGAGTCGGGCGTCGGGGAAACGCTCGAAGAGCAGGCGCAGCGCGGTGGCGACTTCGAGACGGGCCAGCGGGGCGCCGAGGCAGAAGTGGACGCCGTGTCCGAAGGCGAGGTGTTCCTTGCTGGGGCGGGTGGCGTCGAAGCGGTCGGCGTCCTCATGCCAGGTGGGGTGGCGGTTGGCGGCAGCGTAGGAGGCGAGGATCGCCTCTCCGGTCTTGATCGTCTGCCCGTCCGGGAGGGGGATGTCGATGCGGGCGTAGCGCAGGGGAAGGTGCTTGACCGCGGGCTGGTGGCGCAGAGTCTCCTCGACCACGTCCTGCCAGGTGCAGCGGCCCTCCCGGACGTGGGCGAGCTGGCAAGGGTCGGTCAGCAGGGTGGTGATGGCCTGGTCGATGACGTTGACGGTGGTCTCGTACCCGGCGCTGATCATCAACAGGAGTGTGTCACGCAGCTCGGCGTCGCTGAAGGCGGAGCCGTCTTCCTCGTCGCGGGCGGCGATCAGCAGTGAGGTCATGTCCTGGCCGGGCTCGGCGCGCCTGATCTCGATCAGGGCGTCCAGCAGGGCGTAGAGGGCGGCGGTGTTCGCGGCCTGTTCCTCGGCGGAGAGGTGGGTGGCGAACACGTTGTCCACTACGGTGCGGAACTCGGTGCGCCGGTCGGCGGGGACGCCCATGAGCTTGCCGATGACGGCGATCGGGAGCGGATAGGCGAGGTGCTTGCGCAGGTCGGCCACCTCGCCGGCAGGGAAGGCGTCGAGGCCGTCGAGCATGCTGTTCACGAGGGCCTCGATGTCCGCCTGGAGGGCTGCGGTGCGGCGGGCCGACAGGGCGGGGGCGACCATGCGGCGCAGGCGGCTGTGGTTGTCGCCGTAGGCGGTGAACATGTTCTCTACCGCCACCCACAGAGCCAGCGGCCAGGTGGGCACGGTCTCGGCGAAGGCCGGCCAGTGGGCGCGGCCGTCCTTGGAGACGTCCTTGCTGGTCAGAAGCTGCTTGAGGAGCGCAGGGTCGGAGACGGACCAGGCGCGCACGCCGAGGATGTCCACCAGCGCGGCGGACCCGCGCTCGCGCAGGGCCTGGTGTTCGGCGTCCGGGTCGGATCCGGTCGGGTCGAGGACGATTATCTGCTGTTCGGACACGTTGAGGTCTCTTTCAGCTCGTGGGGAAAGTGACGGGCAGGGCGACCAGCGAGCGGTGGAAGGGGCCGGGGCGCCAGGCGAGGCCGGCGCGCCGGCCGTCGAGGTCCGTCTCGGCCAGGGTGTCCAGGACATGGAGGGCATCTCGGCGATGAGGCAGGCGTGCGCACCGGCCGGGCAGCGGTGCGGGCCGGCGCCCCAGGCGAGGTGGGCCCGGTTGCCCAGCGGGCGCTGTGTTCCCAGGGCGGGGCCGTTGTTGCAGGCGGCGCAGCTGATGACTGCCGGCTGGCCGGTCGGCAGCAGGAAGCCGCCGATGTCCAACGGCCGGGGCGGGTAGGCCATCGCGACGTTCGCGAGCGGCGGGTCGCGGTAGAGGACCGTGTCCAGGGCCTCGCGCACGCAGGCGTCGCCGGCGTGCAGGTCTGCGATCCGACCGGCCGCCTGGTGGATCTGGGGCAGCGTCTTGTGAACCAGTTTCTGCAGGGGCACGCGCGGTCGCCTGCTGTTCGCGCGCCAGGAGGCGGGCCTGCTGCCGCGCCATCTGCCAGCGGCGGTAGGCGACCCAGGCTGCTGCCACGGCGACCATTGTCGCAGCGGCAAGCAGGATGACCAAGGCGGTGACGGTCGCGTTTATCAGACATCCGCCGCCAGGAGCACTTCGGCCTCGGCTGCGGGCGCCCCCGAGCCGAGCTGCTGCAGCAGGAGCGCGGACCCGATCACCCCGATGTGGCTGTACGCCTGCGGGAAGTTTCCCAACTGCCATCCGGTGACGTGGTCGTACTCCTCGGCGAGCAGGCCGAGGTCGGTGCGCAGGGCCAGGAACCGGCCGAAGAGACCGTGGGCTTGGCCGGGCGGCCGGTCAGAGCGAGCGCGTCGACCATCCACAACGAGCAGAGCAGGAAGGCCCCCCTCGTCACCGTCCAGGCCGTCGAGCCCCGCGTGATCTCCTGCGGTCGGGTAGCGCCGTACGAATCCCTCCAAAGTGGCCGGCTGCCGGCGCACCGCCTCCACCGTCCCCAGCACGCGGGGGCCGCCGGGGGACAGGAATCCCACCCGCGGGAAGCAGCAGAGCGGCGTCGACCTCCTGCGATCCGCAGGACTGGGTGAAGGTGCCTCAAACCGGCTCGAAGCCGCGGGTGCACACCTCGTGGCGGATGGCCTCGCGCAGTTCCATCAGAGCGCACAGGCCGGCGTCCAGGGCGCCGGCCTCGACCAGGCGGATGGTCCGGTCGACCACGGCCCAGGCCATGACCTTGGAGTGCACGAAGTGGCGGCGCTCACCTCGGACTTCCCAGATGCCCTCGTCGGGCATCTGCCACCGCTCGGCAAGGTGCTCGACCAGCCGCTGGTGCAGGACCGCGGTGTCGCCGCAGCGGGCCACACCGCTTTGGTGGGCGAGGTACAGGGTCTCGACCACGTAGCCGTACACGTCGAGCTGCAACTGGTTCGCAGCCCCGTTGCCGATCCGGACCGGGCCGGAGCTCTCGTAGCCGGGCAGCCGCCGCAGCTCCCGCTCCTGCAGATCCCGCTCTCCGGTTCCGTGCTCCGCGCCGGCTCCGGCTTCCCTGCCCCGGGCTCTGCTCCGGCTCCGCCCCGGCTCCGGCTCCGGCTCCGCGCCGGCTCCGGCTCCGCCCCGCTCTGTCCCGTTCGGTGCGCTGTGGGCGGGGGTGCCGGGCTGTTCAGGGTCTGCCGGGTGGGCGGGCGGCAGGGCCGGCCCGGTTGGCCGGCAGGTTGTTCGCTCGCGGGGTGTTCAGGCGGTGATTTCTGTGCGGGTGGGGGGCGGGTGTCCGGGTGTGTTCAGCAGCCGGTGCCGGCCGGGGTGAACTCGATGCGGGTGTGCTCGGCCATGGTGAGGGCTTCGTCGTAGGTGGTCCGGGTGACCTGGTACCAGCGGTCGTCCTGGGAGGTGTCGCCGTCGACGTCGTCCAGGCGCACGCACCACTGTTGCGGCCTGACGGTTCGTGTGTAGGTCTCGGTGCCGTTGCGGACCTTCTTGCAGTCCTGGTAGTGCTCCGTGGTGTACCAGGTGCGGGTCTTCTTCCGGGTGCCCGTTCCCCTCTGCTGGGTGTGCTTGGCCCGCCGGGTGGCAGGCGTGCACTTGTTGACCAGGTGCGGGCGGGTGGCCTTGGCGGTTTTCCTGGAGAGGTGGCGGACCGAGTCCCGCAGTCCCCGCACGGTGTCCGTGTCCGGCCGGGCGTGCGGGGCGGCGTCCTGGCCGCTCCGGCCGGCGTCGTCGCTCCAGGAGGACCCCAGGTCCGCGCCGCCGCTCCCGCTCCCGTTCCCGGTTTCGCTGCCGCATGCGCCCAGCCCGGCTATCACCACCGCGGTCGCTGCGGCCGCTATCAGTCGCTTGCTGAACATGTCTCCCTCTGCGGTCACCAAGAAAGTGCCTGGCAGGGGCCTTGGGATCACACCGCAAGGGACGCCAGGGGCCCGGGCGTCGAAACTGTCTGCGCCGCGGCAGCGGTCAGCGTAACTGATCACTGGCCGGATCCCGCCGCTACCGGCGGCCCGGACGTGCCCAGTTGAACGGCGGCGGGCGTAAGGCGTCCCGCCCGGGGGCCGCGAGAAGTGCCGGCCTCCTCCCGGGCCCGCTCCGGCGCCCTGCCGGCCCGCTGTACGGCTGCGCGGCTGCATACAGGATTCTGGGGGCCGTGCTGCGCGCTCAAGGACCTGGGCTCGGCAAGCCGTGCTCTGCCAGGGCCGGTTGGGAGCCTGGTCCGGGCAGGCCGGCTGTCTGCGGACCCTGCGCGGTGTCCGGGTCCGCCGTCACTGCCGGCACTCTTCCCCGCTTTCCCGCCCCCGCTCCCCGCGCTTTCCCGCTGTTTGCCCGCCGGATGTGGTGTGCTTGTGGTGCGGGGCCGCCGTGATGCCGCATGACAGCGCCGGGGAAGCATGGTGCAAGTACCGGGTATCCGTTCCGTGCATGCAGGCCTGCACCTGACCCCGCCTGGTAAGCCTGGTGGTGACGGCTGCTGCAGGAACTCGGGTCACTCCCGCTACAGGCACAGCCCGCCTCAGCCGCGCATCTCGACTGCTGTGCCCCCTCGTTGACCGCGGTTGACCGCGGGATGTGGCACGGCCGGCACGCCGACACCCGCTTTAGGAGTTCGATCGTGCCCCTGCGCGGCTGCGGTCCAGCTCGTGTGTGGGGGCCATTGCCGGGTGCTGACTGTCGCGGCTGTTCGTGGTCGTTGATGTCAGCGTTGGATGTCAGCGGAACAGCTGTGGCACAGGGCAGAGCTGCAATGGCTCGTCCGGCCGGTCGGCCCACTGCCACAGGACGTGTCGGGCGGTGCACGTCCACAGCGCCCGGCAGGTCCGTCGACCATCGTCCTCCCGCTCGGAGAGCACGAGGCCACCAGATCTCATGGGCTGGCTGCACTCAGGGCAGACCAGAACGTCGCCGCTCATGCAACGCACCTCAGCGACGCGACTGCTTCGTCCCGAAGCAGCTTGGGTGGGGGCTGTGCCATGGGCTGGCGTACACGTCATCTGCGGTGCTGGTCCGCTGGCGTACGTGCTCGTCTGCCGCTGTTCGACAGCGTTGCTGGGCAGATTGGACACTCAGTCGGGACGTGCAACCCCCTGGAAGGCGCTGTTCTTCACCACCATCAGTTACCCACCACTCTCCCCGGCTCCCATCCCGTCCGCCGTCGACCCGCACACCGTGGAGCGGGCGTGGTCCATGGCGGCCAGTGGCACGGGCGTGGCACGCGCCGCCTCGATGAGGGTCACCCGTTTGTCTGGAAGATCACGCAACCGAATCTCCGCTGCGCCGTAGTCTCGTGCGTAGTCTCGTGCTGACCACACAGACGCGGGGGGCGTTCACTCGATGGCAAGCAAGCCGGTACGTGCATCACTGGGCGAGGTCTGGCTCACCTGCCAGATCTGCCGAGGCGACCTGTTCCGAGAGCGTGGTGTCCTGCTCAACAGCACCGGTATGGAGTTCATGAAGCTGGCCTGGGCCGACGAGAACGCCACCGGCCTGATCTGCTGGCGGTGCGGCTACGTGCACCTTTTCGTCAACAAGGACATCAAGCTCTACCGGGCGGACAAATAGCGCAGATCGCGGCCGGGTGGGGGCTGCCCTGACGAGGCGGTGACCGGCGCGTTGTCCGCGCTCGGCGACGCTCTCTGCGGGTCCCTGCCGCCACGGGACCACGCGGCCGGCAGAGTCCCACTGGGCGAGTCAGGCTCTGGGCGGTCTCGAAATCCGTCGTGGCAGCGATGCCGCCGTGGGTTCAGATCCCGCACCCACCGCAGAAGAACGGCCCCTGACCAGGTAAACCGGTCAGAGGCCGTTCTCCTGTGCGCTGTCCGTCAACCACCGTGGCTCCCCGTCAGTTACCGGTCGATCGGGCACGGCAGGGGCACGACACCTCGCTGCGTCACCAGGACTCGGCCTGCAGGAAGAGCATGATCACCTCTGCGAAGAACCAGATGGAGAACACCAGACACGCAAGCCACAGTCCCCACAAGAACCAACGAGCCTCTCGTCGTATGCGCATGAGCGGATCATCTCCCGTCGCGGTCCTGGGCCTGTCACCGGCCCAGCCCTTCCATCCCGCAACTCACCCCGGCTCCCGTCCCGTCCGCCGTCGGCCCGCACACCGTGGAGCGGGCGTGGCCCCTGGCGTTCGGGCGGAGCGCGCCACGGTACGAACGACCTGGACGCCAGGGGCCGCGTCTGCCCGGCTCCGAGGGCCGACGGGGCCCGGCCGGGCGCGCTCGGTTCAGCAAGGCGCCCTTGCTCGCCGGCCCGGTGATGGGTCGCGTCCCTTCTTGTGGTGTAGCCGATCAACGGGACGTTGTGTTGGTGGTGTTGGGTAGCGCGGGGGCTCATTTGGGGGTTCAGTGGGCTTGCGTACCGCGGTGACCAGGCCGTTGAGGTGGTCTGGAGCGGTGCTTCGCTGGAGGTGTGGGTCTTGCCAGGCTGGCCCCAGCCCGCGAAGGTGATCACCTCAAGAAGGGCCGATCATGCAGGTGGTATTGCAATGAGCTTCGATCTCTATGTCTGGCACGAGCCGATGCCGATCACGGTCGACCGGGCACTCCTTGTCTGCCAGAGTTTGGCAGCCGGCGATGACACCGTTGTTCAGCCTGACCCGCGGAATCTTGCCCTCCTGGATGATCTGCTGGTCGGGTTCCCCGACCCCGACGACCCGGATGACGATGAGATCGATGACCTCGTGTGGAGCGTGAGCCCCGACGTAAACGAGCATCGGTTGATCCTCTGCGTCGGCTGGTCGCGGGCCGATGACTTCTCTCGTGCGGTCTTCGCCCTTGCGCAAAAACACGGCTTGACCTGCTTTGACCCGCAGCGCAACGAGGTCCACAACCCATCGATGTCCTGAGGGGCGCGTGCCCCTTGTGGCGTGGCCGATCAACCGGCCGTCGTGCTGGTGGTGTGGGCTAGTGCGGGGGCTTGTTCGGGGAGTTCAGCAGGGTAAAGCTGGCTCATGCTGCCCTCGGGCAGGTAGCGGCGGGGGAAGGCGATCCACTCGTCGTGCAGCTCGAAGAGCACGGCGGTGACCAGCCGCAGGAGGGCGTCGTCGTTCGGGAAGACCTGCACGACATCGGTGCGGCGCTTGACCTCGCGGTTGATCCGCTCCAGCGGGTTGGTGGACTGGATCTTCTTCCCATGACGCTCGGGGAACGCTGCGAAGGCGGTCAGGTCGTCCTTCGCCTCCAGCAGCATCGCCTTAACCTTGGGGAACTGCTTGCCGAGCATGCCGGCGACGGTGTCGAGCTGGGTGCGGACCGCGTCGGCGGTGGGCTGGGCGAAGATCGTGCGGATCGTGGCGGCGGCCATCTCGGCCGCTTCCTTGTTGATCAAACTGAACACGTTGCGCAGGAAGTGAACCCTGCAGCGCTGATACGCGGCCCCGAGCATGACCTTGCGGATGGCCTTGACCAGTCCCACGTGATGGTCGCCGATGACGAGCCGGATACCGGTCAGACCGCGTTCGCGCAGGTGACGCAGAACTCGGTCCAGAACACCTCGGTCTCGCTGTCGCCGACCATCACGCCCAGCACCTCCCGGCCGCCGTCCTCGGTGATCCCGGTGGCAATCACCACGGCCCGGGACACGATCTGGTGCTCGACCCTCGCCTTGCAGTAGGGCGCGTCCAGATAGATGTATGGGAAGCGGACGTGATCCAGGGGCCGGGCACGGAACGCGGTCAGCTCGCCGTCCAGGTCCTGGCAGATACGCGAGACCTCGCTCCTGGATATCCCGGTGTCCACACCGAGGGCCTTGACCAGGTCGTCGACCGACCGAGTGGACACGCCGCGGACGTAGGCCTCCATGATGACGGCGTACAGGGCCTGGTCGATGCGGCGGCGCCGCTCCAGCAGCGCGGGGAAGAAGCTCCCTGACCGCAGCTCGCGGGGAAGAAGCTCCCTGACCGCAGCTTGGGGATCGCGAGGTCCAGGTCGCCGCTGAGACAGGGCCACCCTGCACCTCCCACGTTGAACTGGCCTTTCACAACGGAGAGTTGCACGGTGGCCCGCCCTGCGGGCAGGGAGCGGCAATCAGGTCAGCACACGCCCCCGGCGCACTCCCCAACCGTGATCGGCTCCACCACGACAAGGGACGCCATCTCGGTGATGTCCTGTCAGTTTGGTGGTGTCCTGTGATGTCTGGCCGGTCACGGCGGCCGGGGTGCCGAAAACTGCGTGGCCGGCGGGTCCGGGCCGGCGGTATCGTCCCCTTCTCCCCGGCCGGGCCGATCCCCGATCCCGCGGCTTCCCGGATGCAGAAAGTGATCCACATGACCAGCCGGCACGGAACGACGACCCTGTGGCGCCCCACCGGCCCCAAGGAGCTGGACCTGGTCCGGGAACTGAAGTGGCGGGCGTGGCCCGCGCGGCTTTTGGGGCAGCCGTTCTTCTACCCGGTCCTCAACGAGGACTACGCGGTCAAGATCGCGCGGGACTGGAACGTGAAGCACGACGGTGCCGGCTTCGTCACCCGGTTCGAGGTCGAGTCGCAGTTCCTGCGCCGGTATCCCGTCCGGCAGGCCGGCGGGCAGACGATTCTCGAACTGTGGGTTCCGGCCGCAGAGCTCGACGACTTCAACGCCCACATGGCCGGGGAGATCGAGGTGGTCCACGAGTTCCGCTGAGACAGGGCGGCTCATGGGCACGGCGTAGTGGTGCACGGACCGGGCGGCGCGCCGCTACGCCCTGCTGCCCGGGTGTCCCGGGCCGGGGTGTCCTGGGGCCGGCCGGCCCGCCCGGGGGCCGCGTCAGCGGCGCTCCTCGGCCCGGGCACAGCCTGCAAGAGGGGTGTCTTTGCGGCGGTGTCGATGCCTGCCCTGCCCGGGATCCGGCCGCGGCCCGGGGGCCGGGCCCGGTGCGGTCGCCCGCAACGGCGGGTGTACGCCGCAGGGGTGCCTTCAGGCGGCGGGGGCGGTGTCCGCCTGCCGCAGCCCGTGGGCCAGTTCCCGCACGGTGTGGTGGATCTGGTCGGGCGTGTGGTCGCAGGTGATGAAGAAACGCAGCCGGGCCGCCTTCTCGGGTACCGCCGGATACAGGATGGGGTTGACGCTGATGCCCTGCTCGAAGAGCGCCTCGGCGAGCTGCAGGGTCTTCGCCGAGTCCCCGACGATGCACGGGATGATCGGCGTGTCGTGGCTGGGTCCGGTGTCGATGCCCGCCCGGTGCGCCAGGCGGGCGAAGAGGGCGGAGTTCTCCTTGAGGCGTGCCACGCGCTGCGGTTCGGCCCGCAGCACGCGCAGGGCGGCCAGGGACGCGGCCGTGTTCGCGGGAGTCATGCCGGCGCTGAAGACGAAGCCCGGAACCGTGTAGCGGAGGTAGTCGACCACCGTACGGCCGGCGGCGACGTAACCGCCGCAGCTCGCCAGCGCCTTGGACAGCGTGCCCGACCACAGCTCGACGTCCTGGCGGTCCACGTCGAAGTACTGGCCGATGCCGCGCCCCGCGGCGCCGATCACTCCGATGCTGTGCGCCTCGTCGATCATCAGCAGCGCGCCGTGCCGGCGCTTGACCTCGATCAGGGCGGGCAGGTCGGCGATGTCACCGTCCATGCTGTAGACGCCCTCGGCGACGACCAGGACGCGGCGGTAGTGGTGGCGGACCTGGGTGAGGAGGGCGTCCAGGGCGGCCGCGTCGTTGTGCGGGAAGGGCCGCCGCCTCGCGCCGGAGAGCCGGCATCCCTGGATGATGCTGTCGTGGGCGAGGGAGTCGTGGACGATGAGGTCGCCCTCGCCGACGAGGTGCCCGATCACGGTGACGTTGGTGGCGTGCCCGTTGACGAGAGTGATCGCGGCCTCGCATCCGAGGGTGGCGGCGAGTTCCGCTTCGAGTTCCAGGTGCAGGGGACGGCTGCCGGACAGCAGCCGGCTGGCGGACACCGAGGTGCCGCAGCGTTCGATGGCTTTTCTGGCTGCCTCGTTGACCTGGGGGTGCGTTGCCATGCCCAGGTAGTTGTAGCTGGAGAACGACAGGAGCTCGCGGCCGCCGACGACGGTCGTGTCCGTCATGCCGCGTTCATGGACCACGAAGTACGGGTTGGGCAGGCCCAGTCGGCTGTACGTGGCCAAGCGCTCGTTGTGCGCGGTGACCTCCGGGAAGCACTCGATTTGTGTCTGCTGCTCGGGCAGGCCGGCGGTGGCGGGCCCGGTGCGCGCCGCGGGCACCGCGTGCAGGCCGGTGTGCGCCGGCGGTACCGCGTGCAAACCGGTCCGCGTCGGCGGCACTGCGTGCGGGCCGACGGCGGGCGGGTCGGGCAGGGCGTCGCCGTCCGGACCGGCATCCGGACCGGCGCCTGGGCCGGCACCCGGTCCGGCGTTTGGTTCGGCGTTTGGTTCGGTGACGGCTTGTGGTGCGGCGAGGGCATCTGCCGCCTCCCGGCGGCCCGTCGGCCGGGTGCGCGGTGCGGTGAGCGGTGCGGTGTCCGCGGAGCCGTCCGTGATCATGGTGATGAGGCCTTCGACGGTCGGCCGGTCATAGGTCTTCTCGTCGATCGTCAGGAAGGGCCACTGCCGTTTGAGGGATGCGAACAGGTCGGTCAGCATCAGGGAGTCGAAACCGAGATCGTCGGTCAGCAGCTGCCGCCCGTGCAGATGACTGATCGGGAACGCGCTGATCCGCGCCACGTGAGCGAACACCGTCTCCGCGGCCTCCGCAGCCTCCGCAGCCTCCCCGGCCTCCGTGGCCTCCGTGGCCTCTGAGACCTTTGTTGCCTCTGCGGCTTCCCTGATCTGCGTGATGTCCGTGATGTTCCGGGCCGCTGGGCGGTCTGCGTCCGCCGAGGCCGCCGCAGGATCGTCGTCGGCGGGCGGTGCGCAGCGCACGGCCGGGACAGCCGGGATGCCGGAGGCTGCCGGGGCAGGGGGAGCGGAGGCTGCCGGGGCTGTGGAGGCTATGGGCAGGGCCTCGCTCTGCGCCGCCGGCCCGGTGGCGTGGTGCGTTCCGAGGGCTTCGCTCAGGCGGGTGAGCAGCGCGCCCTGTTCCCGCAGCAGGGTGAGCGCCTCGTGCAGCACTTCCTGCCCGGTCGCCTGCCAAGTCGCCGGCCCGTCCGCTTGCCCGTCTGCCTCCCCGGCCGTTTGCCCGGTCGTTTCCCCGGTGGCTTCCCCGGTGGTTTCCCCGGCCGTCGTCCGGCCGGTGGCCGGCTGTTCGGTGCGCGGGGCGCCACAGGGGCCGAATGGTGCGGGCCGGAGCGGGACGCCGGCGGTCGGGGCTTCGTTGTTCACCGGGTTCACCGGGTTCACCGGGTTCACCGGGTTCACGGGGGTTGCGGGTCGGCGGGGCTGCCGTATCCAGTAGGACTGGGTGTCGAGCCGGGCCACCGGCAGGTCCAGCAGCCGGCGGTCCTGCTGGGGGATCAGGGCGCGGGGGTCCACCGGGGCGCCCAGGACCGCGAGGTGGGCCAGGGCCTGGAGGAAGCCGCGTCCGCTGTCGGGCGCCGGCCCGTCGGTGCCCGCGAGACGAACGTCGCCGTGGCCGGCGAGGCTGCGGCGGACAGAGGCCAGGAGCGAGCGGTTACCGGTCACCTGGAGGAAGACGCGGGCGCCGTGGGCGTAGGCACTGCGGACGGCCTCCTCGAAGCGGACCGGCGCGCACGCGTGGCGGGCCCACAGCTCGCGCAGCTCGGCGGGGTCGCTGCACAGGGCCGCGCTCACGCACGACACGAACGCCACGGGGGGCCGGGTGACGGGGCGGCGGGCGAGATCCGCGCGCATGGCCGCCTCGGCACTGGCGAGCCGCGGCGAGTGGAAGGCGTTCGACACTTCGAGCGTCACCGCGGCGACCTTCGCTGCGGCGCAGGCGCGCCGCAGCGCGGCGAGGCCCTGGACGGTGCCGCTGACCACGACCTGCCGCGGGTGGTTGAAGCAGGCGAACCACACGTCGTCGATCCCGTGGACCAGCCGCCTGCAGGTCTCTTTGTCGCTCTGCACGGCGAGCATCCCGCCCCGGGCGCCGGTCTCGGCCTGGGCCAGGGCGGCGCCCCGGTGGGCCAGCAGCCGGACGGTGTCCTCGTCGGTGAGCGCGCCGGCCGCGGCGGCCGCGGCGAATTCTCCGGCGCTGTGGCCCAGCGTGAGGTCGGGGCTGACGCCGCAGGCGGCCAGCAGGCGGGTGGCGGCGATCTGGACGCTGCCGAGCAGCGGCTGGCACACATCGGTGCCGGCCGGCCGCTGCCGCAGCTGCGCATCGCCGGGAGGGGTGCTCGCCCGCTGTCCGTACAGCACCTGGGCGGGAGAGAGGCCGGTGTGCTCGCGGGCCGGGGCGCCCAGCGTGTCCAGGGCCGCCCGGAACAGGCCGGACCGCTGGTAGAGGTCGTGCATCATGGCGGGGCGCTGACTGCCCTGGCCGGGGAAGACGAAGGCGATACGGCGCTGCTCCGGCGGCAGGGGAGCGTCCGCGGCGAACGCGCCGTCGCCCAGGTCGCCCCGGACGCCGTCGGCGAGCTGCCGGCGGGCTCGGCGCAGCCGCCCGGCCAGTTCGTCCGGGGTGGCGGCCACCACCGCGAGCCGGGCGGTGAGCATCTCGCGGCCGCCCAGGGTGTGGGCCATGGCTGCCGGCGGGGTGCCGGGCGAGCGGTCCAGGAAGTCGAGCAGCTCACCGATTTGCCCGTCCAGCAGGCGGGGGCTGCCGGCCGAGATCAGCACGAGGTGGGGTTCGGGGCGGTGCCCGGGGCGGGATTGGGGGCGAGGCTTCGGTGCGTCGCACGGGGGCGGACCTCAGCGGTGCCTGCGGCATGGCCGAGGGGGGCGGGCGGCGGGGTGAGGACCACATGGACGTTCGTGCCCCCGAAGCCGAAGGAGCTGACGGCGGCCCGCAGCGGGCCCCCGCTGCTCGGCCATGGCCGGGCAGCGGGGGCGAAGCGCAGGCCGGCCGCTTCGATCCCGAGGTCCGGGTGGGGGGTGGTGTCCGGCTGCGGCACGATCGTGCGGTGGTGGACGACCAGGGCCGTCTTGATCAGCCCCGCGATGCCGGCCGCGGACAGCGAGTGCCCGATGAGGGCCTTGGCCGAGCCGAGGTAGCACAGGGCGGGATCGTCATCGGGGTACTCGGTGCGCAGCCGGCGCAGCGCCTGGGCCTCGGCGCGGTCCCCGGCCCTGGTGCCGGTGCCGTGGGCCTCGATGAAGCCCACCGAGGAGGGGGTCACACGGGCGTCGGCGTAGGCGCGGCGCATGGCCCGCAGCTGGCCTTCGGGGGTGGGGGCCAGCGGTTCGGGAGAGGCGCCGTCGTTGGCCGAGCCGATGCCCTTGATGACGGCGTAGACGCGGTCGCCGTCGGCGAGTGCGTCCGGCAGCGGTCGTAGGACGACGCTTCCGGCGCCTTCGCCGAGGACGAACCCGTCGGCGTCCTTGTCGAAGGGGCGGCACACCCCGGTGGCGGACAGTGCGCCGAGCTGGGAGAAGCCGACCAGGCCGTCGGGGGTGAGGCTGAGATACGCGCCGCCGACGACAGCGATCCGGCAGGTGCCCTGGCGCAGGTGGGCGACGGCCGTCTCAAGGGCGATCAGTGAGCTGGAGCAGGCCGCATCCACGGCGAAGCTGGGGCCGCCGAGGCCGAACTGCCGGCTGACGGTGGCGGGCGCCATGTTGAGCAGGCTCCCGGGCAGGGTGAAGGAGTGGATCGTGCTCAGCTCCTCGGCCCGCTCCCTGAAGGCCTCCAGGATGCGGGGGTCGGTTGCGCCGCCGATGGACCCGTCGGCGAGGCTGACGGCGCGGATACGGGCCGTCATGAGGTCCTTGTAGTCGGACACCGATATCCCGACGAAGACCCCGGTGTTCTCCCGGTCGAAGCCGCCGCGGCCCCACCCCGCGTCGTCGAGGGCCTCGCGGGTGACGTCGAGCATCAGACGGTGCTGGGGGTCCATGGCCCGCACACGGGCGGGCGGCAGACCGTAGTGCAGGCCGGCGAACCGCTCCACGCCGTCCAGGAAGGCGACCTGGTCGGTGTATGCGGCATGGCCGCCGCGCCGCCTGCCCGGTTCGTGGAAGGTGTCGTGGTTCCAGCGGTTTGCCGGGACCGCGGAGAACTGCCGCTGTCCGCTCAGAAGGAGCTTCCAGTAGGCCTGGATGTCGCCGGCGCCGGGGAAACGGCAGCCGAGTCCGACGATGGCGATGCCGGTGGCGTTGTCGGTGGCGTTGTCAGTCATGAGAGGCCTTCCTGGGTCGGGTGGCTGGAGCGGGAGACGTCGGGTGTGCGCCGTGATGGGGACGAGACGGGAGGTACGGCAGGGCCTGCACCAGCCGGTGCCTGCGATGCCTGCGATGCCTGCGATACCTGAGGTACGGGCGGTACGGGCGGTGTGGGCGGTGCATGCCGTGCGGGCGGCGGCGGAGGCGCCCGGCGCGCCGGCGGATCGCCTGTGACGGGCGGGCCGTTTCTGGCGGGCCGGTCGCGTCGCAGCCCGCGCGGTGCCCACCAGTTCCAGCCGCCCGCCAGGCGCATGAGCGCGGGCACGAGGACGCCGCGCACGAGGGTGGCGTCGAGGAGAACGCCAAGACCGGCGCCGATCCCGAAGAACTGCAGGAGGGACACCTGGGAGGTGCCGAAGCTGAGGAGGGTGAACGCGAGCAGGGCGCCGGCGGTGGTGACGATGCCGCCGGTGCGGGCGATGCCCGTGACGATCGAGCCGGCCGTGTCCTGCCCGGCGTCGTGGGCTTCCTTGATACGGGCGAGGACGAACACCTCGTAGTCGACCGAGAGCCCGAAGACGATGCAGAACAGCAGCACCGGCATGGTCGTGGAGAGCGGTCCGGGCGTGAAGCCGAGCAGGCTCTGCAGATGGCCCGTCTGGAAGACCCACACCATGGCGCCCATGACCGCGGCAAGGCTCAGGGCGTTCAGCGCGATCGCCTTCAGCGGCAGGATCACACTGCGGGTGAAGCCGAACAGCAGTACGGACGTGGTGAGGGTGATCACGGCCAGCGCCAGCGGAAGCCGGCCGGCGACCGTGTCCTTGGCGTCGACCAGGACCGCGCTCGGCCCGCCGACGTGGACGTGGGTGTCCGCGGGCGTGGGCATCGCGCGGATGGCGCGAACGAGGCGCTGGGCGGCGCCCGACCGGGGGTCGGCCGACGGCACCACCGAGTGGAAGGCCGCCCTGTCGGTGCCGGAAGGGCCGGCCTGGCCCGGGCCGGATGCGGCCACCTGCCGGCCGTCCCGGTAGACACCGAACGGCCCCACCACCTGGGCCACGCCGGGCAGCGCGGACAGCCGGGGGGCGTAGTCGAGTGCGACCTGGGGTGTCGCACTCGTGGTGAAGACCGTCAGTGCCCCGGCGCTGCGCGTGCCGAACTCACCGCGCACCAGGTCCCCGGCCTGCCGGCTGAACGAGCCGGCCGGCAGCGCCCGGTCGTCGGGGGTGGCGAATCCGGCGTGCGCGAACGGCGCGGCGAGCACCGCCAGCAGGCCGATCACCGGCACCGCGGCCAGCACCGGGCGGCGCACGACACGGCGCGCCAGCGCCTCCCACCAGCGCGACGCGCAGCCCGCCTGGACCCTGCGGCGCCACGGCACCGGCCAGGCGTTCACCCGCTTGCCGAGCAGGGTGAGCAGCGCCGGCATGATCGTCAGGGCGGCCACGGCCGCGATCGCCACCACGGCGATGCCCGCATACGCGAAGGACCGCAGGAAGTACGGCGGGAACACCAGCAGCGTCGCCAGCGCGGCACAGACCGTCGCGGCACTGAAGACGATCGTGTGGCCCTCGGTGCGCACGGTGCGCAGGGCGGCGTCGCGCGCACTGTGCCCGCCGGTGATCTCCTCACGGAACCGCGAGACGATCAGCAGCCCGTAGTCGATCCCCAGGCCCAGGCCGAGCACCGTGGTCAGGTTCAGCGCGAACACCGACACATCGGTGACACGGCCGAGCACGCTCAGTACCAGCAGCGTCCCGGCGATGGACAGGACCCCGATCAGCAGGGGCAGCAGTGCGGCCACCACACTGCCGAACACCAGGACCAGCAGGATCAGCGTCCCCGGCAGGACCACGGCCTCGGCCCGCTTCAGGTCCGACTCCGAAAGGTCCTGGAGCTCGGCATCGACGAGAGCCGGCCCGCCCACGTGCACCTTCAGGGCCGGCATCCCCTTTGCCGCCGCCCGGGCGGACGACCCGCCGGCCGGCGATCCGCCCGTGGAAGACCCCGCAGCGGACGGCCCCGCAGCGGACGGCCCGGGAGTGGACGGCCCGGCGGTGGACGGCCCGGGGGCGGATGACCCGCCGGTGTACGGCCCGGCAGCGGTCAGCGCCTCACGCAGCCGCTTGACCCGCCCACCGAGCTCCTCGCCGGTGCCGTCCACGTGCGCGAGCAGCATGGCCGAGCGGCCGTCCCGGCTGCGCAACTCGGCCGCACGGCCCCTCCAGTACGAGGACACGGCGCTCACCTGCGGCTGCGCCGCCAGACGCCTGGTCAGGTCCTCGCCCGCCCTCTGGGCGGCGGCGTCGTCGACGAAGCCGCCGGGCACCTGCACCACGACGACCAGGTTCGGGGCCGCCCCGAGGTGCTCGGCCGTCACCCGGGCCGCGAAGCTGGAGTCGGAACGGGGATCGTCGTACCCCTGCGTCTTCAGCCGGCCACCGGCCCCCGCACCGAGCGCCACACACAGCACGAGGAAGACGAACGCACCGAAGAGGACGAGCCGCGGGCGACGAGTGGCAGCCTCCCCGATCCAGCAGAACATCCCAGCCTCCAGTGCGGTCGAGGTCCGCTCCTCAGATGCAGCGGACACTCGACTGCCACCGTGCCCGGAGCGCGCGCCCCGCCCCAGCCCCGGCTATTCGTCACTTGACGCCAGGCCGGCAAGGCAGTAACCGGAGCCCGCCACCAGAGGCAGGAAGACACCCCAGCCACCGGACCGTCTCCCCACCCCCCCAGGACGGGCCCCCAGGACGGGCCCCCAGGACGGGCCCCCAGGACGGGCCCCCAGGACGGGCCCCCAGGACGGGCCCCCAGGACGGGCCCCCAGGACGGGCCCCCAGGACGGGCCCCCAGGACGGGCCCCCAGGACGGGCCCCCAGGACGGGCCCCCAGGACGGGCCCCCAGGACGGGCCCCCAGGACGGGCCCCCAGTACGGGCCCTCAGGACGGGCCCCCAGGACGGGCCCCCAGGACGGGCCCCCAGGACGGGGCCGCCCCAGGGCGGGCCTCCAGGACGGGCCCCTGGGGGCTGCCGTTCCCCCCGGCGGGGCCGCTCCCGCAAGTCCGTTGCCCGATGACTCGTTAGCCTGGAGAAGCAGGGGGCGGCCCGGGCGACAGCCCAAGGGAGGCTGACGTGGCTGAAGCGAGGAACACGACCGAAGCCAGAGCGAGGGACGGGGCGCGCGGCAGTCCCGGTGTGCCTTTCGGTGCCGGCCCGCTGCGCTACCTGCCGATCGCCGAGCACGGCCTGATCGGCGATCTGCGCAGCGCGGCCCTGGTCGGCACGAACGGCACCATCGACTGGTACTGCTGTCCGCGCTTCGACGCGCCCAGCGTCTTCGCCTCGATCCTCGACGCGGAGCGGGGCGGATCCTTCGAACTGGCCGCGGACGTTGTGGCACGCACCAAGCAGTTCTACTTCCCCGACACCAATGTGCTGATCACCCGCTTCTTCGCGGACGAGGGGGTCGGCGAGATCCAGGACTTCATGCCGGTCGTCGACGACTCACGGGAAGCCGACCGCCACCGCCTGATCCGCCGCGTGGTGTGCGCCCGCGGAGCGCTGCCCTTCCGCGCGCTCATCGCCCCCCGCTTCGAGTTCGGCACCGCACCGCACACCGTGCAGGTCCAGGACGGCCAGGCGCTCTTCGAATCGTCCTCGCTCCGGCTCGCCCTGACCTCCACCGTGCCCATCGAGGTCGCGGGCCAGGACGTGTGGTCCCTGTTCAAACTGCACGAGGGCGAGTCCGCCGTCTTCACCATCGACCGGATCGGCGGCGACGTGACACCACGCTTTTGCGCCGTGGCCGAGGCCGAAAGGGAATTCAACGCGACCGTCCGCTACTGGCGGCACTGGCTGTCCCGCTCGCGCTACCGCGGCCGCTGGCGGGAGATGGTCCACCGCTCCGCCCTCACCCTGAAACTGCTCACCTACGCCCCGACCGGCGCCATCATCGCCGCGCCGACCACCAGCCTGCCCGAACAGATCGGCGGCGAACGCAACTGGGACTACCGCTACGTGTGGATCCGCGACGCCGCGTTCTGCGTGTACGCGATGCTCAGGCTCGGCTTCACCGACGAGGCCGAAGCCTTCATGGGCTTCCTCTCCGAGTACGTCCGCATCGAAGAAACCCAGGCACCGCACCTGAGAGGCCCGCTGCAGATCATGTACGGCATCGACGGACGCCGCGAACTGCCCGAGCGCGAGCTGCCCCACCTGGAGGGCTACCGCGGCTCGGCACCCGTACGCGTCGGCAACGCCGCCGTCGGCCAGCTGCAACTGGACATCTACGGGGCGCTGGTCGACTCCCTCTACCTCTACGACAAATGGGGCAAACCCCTGTCCAGTGCGCACTGGGACAGCATCAGCGAGCTCGTCGACTGGGTGTGCGACCACTGGGACCAGCCCGACGAAGGAGTCTGGGAGACCCGCGGCGGACGCAAGACGTTCCTCTACTCCCGGCTGATGTGCTGGGTGGCGATCGAACGCGCCATGCGACTGGCCCAGCACCGCGGCCTGCCCGCCGACATGGTGCGCTGGGGCTGCGCCCGGGACGACATCTACCGGCGCATCATGCGCCACGGCTGGTCCGCCGGACGCCACGCCTTCACCCAGTACGAGGACAGCGACATCCTCGACGCGTCCCTGCTGATGATGCCGCTGGCCAAATTCATCTCCCCGACCGACCCGAAATGGCTCGCCACCCTCGACGCGCTGGGCGAGGACCTGGTGTCCGACTCACTGGTCTACCGCTACGACCCGCAGGCCAGCCCCGACGGCCTCCAGGGCGAGGAAGGCACCTTCTCGATCTGCTCGTTCTGGTACGTCGAGGCGCTGACGCGCGCGGGCCGGCTGGACGAGGCCCGCCTCGCGTTCGAGAAAATGCTCACCTACGCCAACCACCTCGGCCTGTACGCGGAAGAGATCGGCCCCACCGGCGAACAGCACGGAAACTTCCCCCAGGCCTTCACCCACCTCGCCCTGATCAGCGCGGCCTTCAACCTCGACCGCGTGCTCGGCTAGCACCGCCGGGCCCCCGCCGCGCGCGGTTCACCCCGCCCGGCACGACGGGCCCGCCCGGAACCAGACCGCGCCCGCCGCCGCCCACTGCCCGCCGCCCGCCGCCCGCGGCCTGTGCGGCCTGTGCGGCCTGTGCGGCCGCGGGCAGTGGCGCGCCCCGCCGGACCGGGCCGGCTGTGACACAGGTCCTGTCGCCCGCCCGGGCGGCCCCCGTACCTTTGCCTGCCACGTGCCTGCCACACGCGCGCCCCTCGAGGGGCGCGCGCGTGCCCGCGGCCGGATCCACGCACAGGCCGGGCGGGCACCTGCACAGAACGGACCACCATGCTCAGTGATCTCTCGCCCGTCATCGCCGCCTCGGCGCGCTGGCTGCTGTCGGCGTTCCCGCCGGCCGCCGGCCCGCTCAACGATGCGCTGGCCGAAGCCCAGGCACAGCACGCGGCCACCATCGCCGCCGCCCTGCGCTACCCCACCGCGCTGGACGCCGAACTGCTGAACCTGCTCGGCCCCGGCGGCTCCGGGGCGCTGGACCACGTCACCGGCGCCGCCGCCCACCCGCTCACGGACGCCGCACCCGCCTGGCGCACCCAGGTGGACGAAACCGTCGTCAGCTGGGCGGCCTGCCTGCTGGCCGACCCCGCTCTCGCCGCCGTGGCAGCGGCCTGCCTGGCCGCAACCCACCACGGCGCGAACGGCGTGGGCGACGCGCGCCGGCTGACCATTCCCAGCCCGCGCGATCACCGTGCGGCGCCGCTGCTGCGCCACCCGGATCTCCTCGGCCCGATCGCGGACCTCCACCGCGAGAGCCTGCTCGGCCTCCTGCACCCCGGCCCGGCCCTCACCTCACCCGGGCACAGGTGAGCGGCGCAGGCACACATCCCCGCCGCCTGCCGCCTGCCGTCTGCTGCGGTTCAGGGCGCTGTGAAGAGAGCCGGGAAGCGGGGAGCGAGCCACGGCCTGCGGCCCCAGGCGAGGATGCGGCCCTGGGCGATGGCGCTCCACTGACCGCGGCGGCCCAGTGCCATCAGCAGGAAGGTGACCGGCTCGATGAGGATGGTGCAGTCCGGGCGGTCCGGCGGCCGCGGCCCCACAGCCACCGCACCGCCGGCCACCCGCACACCGAACCGTCCGCCGCCCCACAGGCGGATCGCGTAGGAGGCGCTCAGCCCGGCCGTGCGGGCGGGCTCGCTCACCCGCGGCATGGCCGTGATCAAAAACGGCAGGGTCAGCTCCACCCGGGCACGGTCGATCATGTGCGCACACCCCAGCGCACGGGCGAGGTCGTAGCCGTGGCCGAGCATGTGCGTCAGGAGGTAGGACCCCAGCACACCGGGGCCCATCGGACCCAGCGGGGAGACAAGAGCTGCCCCCGCCGCGCTCTCCTCCAGCGCCGTCACACAGGCATCGGCCTGCGCCACGATCATCGCGGCCAGCGGCTCGGCCCTCCGCTCGCCGAACGCGGCGAGCGCCCGCTCATTGGCCGCGGCAAGGCTCTGCGGCGTGCCGTCCCCCCAGCTGCGCGCGCGTCCCGCCGCGATATCGGCCATCAGCTCGCCTGCCTGCGCCAGATGCGCCGCCGCCTGCCCGACGGTCCACTGCGACCCGGGCACCCCACGCCCCATGTCGGCGCCCCCGCGCAGCAGCGCGGCGATCTCCTCGGCGGTATCGCGTACGGCCGCACCGAGCCCCTCGGGCAGGATGCCCCGTACGTCCTGCCCAGCCACTGATTCCACGCCGCTCCTGTCCTTGCTGGTCTTGCTGTCCGGCCCGCGCCGGGTGCGTGCGCCACGGTGGCGGCGAACGCGTGGCCGACCGGCCGGAGTACAGAAGACCAGGCGACGCGGCCGGCGACAAGGCCCTGAGCAGCAAGGCCGCAGACAGCGCCGGGGACGGCCCGCGCCGTGCAGGCCCGCGGCGAGACGCGGGCCGGCGCACCGGAGGCACCCGCCCGGTGCGCAGCCGGGAGACGCGGGGCGCCCGGCGGACGGCGGATCGTGCACCTGCTTGTCCATGGGCGGGGCCGTGCTCGGTGATGCGCCCGGAGCGGGGCCCGGGGCGCCGGGTGGCGCCTTTGTCCGGGGCCCGCCCCGGGTGTGGGTCAGCCGGGCTGTCGTAGGTCAGTGCAGGTTCTGGACCGCCGGGTCGGTGAAACCGACGGCGAAGACCGAGCGGAGCGACAGATTGTCCGAACTGTTGTAGCCGGTGCAGGCGTTGCCGCTCTCGGAGACGGCCGGGAACTCGTACGGGTACGAGGCGCGCAGTGAGGTGCCGGCGCAGATGCCCTCCGTCAGCCCCCACAGCTCGTCCACCTGGGCCGTGTCGAGCTTGGGCCAGTAGCTGAGGGCCTGCGGCGAGCCGACCGCCCAGTTGCCGCCGGCCGCGCAGCTGGTCACGGCCCGGGTGTCACCTGCCCAGGTGTGCGAGAAGACGGCGGGCTTGGTGCCGCAGCCCTTGCTGAAGGCGAAGTTCAGCAGGCCCGCATCGTCCGTCCAGGTCATGCCGCCCTGCAGTCCCTGGTAGCCGGAGGCCGCGTACGCGTCCTGGATCACGGTCTTGCCGCCGGACATGTTCAGCAGCCCGGGGTAGGCCGAGGCGCTCGTCGGGTTGAGCTGGTAGCGCACCACCCGGCCGCCGGCGACATTGCCGTACCACTCGCCCGTGACCAGCTTGAACGGGCCGGCGCCGGTCTTGTCCAGCGAGAGCCAGGAATAGCACAGGGCGTCGGCGTCGGGGGTCCCGTCGACGGCGTTCGTGGAGCACGAGGCCGGTGTGGACGCCTGCTTGTAGTAGTGGACCTCGGGCAGGACGTACGGGTAGCCGCAGGCACTGGAGTTGCCGCCGCTGACGCCGTAGGAGTTGAGGCCGGAGCCGTAGGTGTCGACCTTGGCGAGCTTGTTGATGTCGAAGACGCGGATGCCGTTGGCGGTGTCGGTGACGTAGAGGTAGTTCGCGTACCAGACGATGCCGCCGCCGTGGCCGGTGACGAACTTGAAGTTCGAGGCGCTGGATGAGGTGCTGGTCGGCTCGGCGAGCAGGACGTGCCGGTACTTGCCGGTGTCCCGGTCGATGAAGGAGACCTTGAGCAGGTTGTTCGTCTTGCAGCCGTCGTTGGCCTCGAGGTCGCCGGCCGAGTTGGTCTTGAACGTCTTGTAGTGCCAGGCGACCGCTGAGACGTGCTTGCCCTGGATGGCGCCGTCGCCCCCGTCGGCGGTGCCGGTGGTGCTCATGCCCTGCGGGAACCAGCGCGGCGTGGTGTCGTCGGCATGCGCCGAGGACCAGCACCAGGCGACCTTCTTGTTCACCGGCGGCAGCGCCTGCGTCTCGCTGCCGGCGCACGCGCGCATGGAACGCAGGTTCATCCAGGCGTCGGTGGCCCCGGACGAGTTCTTCGTGTAGTCGGTGGTGACGACGTCCGTGAGGTTGGCGTGGTTTGTCAGGACGTTGTTGTAGAGGTTGTTCGTCGCCGACTCGTAGTTGGTGTCGGTCATCTTGAACTGGTCGGTGCCGAGCGTCAGTTTCGTCACCGCGGTACCGTCCGCGGCCGCGGGCAGGTCCGTGATCCCGGCGAACAGGGCGGCTGTCGCCGCGAGGACGGCCAGCGGTCTGAGTGTCCGTATGAGTGCCACACGCACCCTTCCATCAGGTGAACGGAGCATGTCTCCGTCCGGCACATGAGTAGCAGGCGTAGATCATAAGCAGCGCGGGGGCAGGGGGCAGGGAGCGGCATGTGTTGGCTCCCTCGGACCACAACGGGTGGCTGACGGCTCATCAGGCGGCCGCCGGCTGCGCGCACGAGAGCTGAGTGCCCGTTTTTCGAAGTCGCTGAAGTGTGATCTCCCGCCGGGCCTGGCCTGGTGGTGTGGCCGATGGTTCCGGCCGGGCGCCCGCCCGGTACTGCCCGGCCTGCGGTGAACGGCTTCAGCCGGACGCCGGCCCGAAGGCCCGGTTCTGTTCGGCGTGTGTCGCTCCAGGCACTGGCATCAAGCCCGCCGAGTGCGGGCGGGGGTGGCGGCCCTGCGGGACGCGCGGGACACCGCGAAGTGTCCGTCGCGCGGGAGGCGGTGGACGCCCGGGGCGGAGCATCCGGCGGGCACGCTCTGCCGCTGGGGGCGCCGTCCGAGGCCCGCGGACCGCTGCGGCCGTGCTGACCGTGGCTACGGGCGGGTGCTGCTTTCGGGTGTGGCTGCCGGGGCCGATGGTGCGAGGGACGCCGAGGCCGGTGTCGCCGACGGTGCGCGGGTGGGGACGGCCGCCCTGGTCGGGGTGGTGGTGGCGCTTTGGGTCCTGCTCCCTGCGGAGGGGCTGGGGCTGACGGGCTCGGGCGACGCCGGCGGGGCGGGCGCGGTGGGGGAACTGCTCGCGGGCGGCGGGGCGAGAGGGACCGTGGGGGAGGGGGGCGCGCCGGGCGTGGCCAGGTGCAGCGGCAGCGCGATGAGGGCGGCGACCGCGCACGCCAGGCCGGCCCCGGCCGCGGCGCGCAGCAGCCGGCGGCGGGCCGCGCCGCGGCGGATCGCCTCGTAGCGGCCGGCCGGTGGGCCGAGATAGTCGGAAGGGGGCCGCAGGATGACGGCGAGGGGGTCGTCGGGTTCGAAGTCCGGACCGTCGTCAGAGTGTGTGATCAAGGCTTCTCCTGAGGTGGGCACGGAGCAGTTCTCGGGCCGCGTGGAGGTCGGCCTTGATGGTTCCTTCCTTGCGCCCGGTCAGCACGGACACCTCCCGGATCGGCATGTCAGCGTAGTAGTGCAGCAGGATCGGGACGCGCAGTCGCTCCGGCAGCGACTGCACGAGCAGACGTACCGACGGATCGGCCTGTTCGCTCGGCGGGCGGAGCGCGGCTTCGGCGGTGACCCGGTGCACGGCTCTGCGTTCACGCTCGAGCTTGCGCCAGTGGTCCCGCACGAGGTTGGCCGCGGTGACGTAGAGGAAACCCCGGGGCTCCGCCACGGAAGTCCAGCGGGCCCAGAGCCGGGTGAACGCCTCCGAGGCGATCTCGTGAGCCGTCTCGTCGTCGTCGACCAGCCGGCGGCACCAGCCGGCCAGGCGCGGGTAGAGGGCGGCGAACAGCTCGGACGCTGCCCTCTCGCGGGACCGTTTCAACGCTCTCCATGGTCGTGATGGCACTCATAGGGAAGGATCCCGGGCCGCCGGCACACGTGGGTCCGCCGGCCCGGGATCCGGGCGGCGGGGGTCAGGGGCTTGCGGAGCTCAGCGCGGCGAAGACGATCACGTTGTCGAGGTACCCGTCACCGTTGCGGGGGCCGCCGCACGTGATGAGCCGCAGCTCCGGACGGTTTACGTCCCCGTACACCGCGTCCGCCGGGAAGTCGGCCTTGGGAACCGTCCGTACGGCGGTGACGGCGAACACCGCCGCCGTGCCGTTCTCCAGGCGCGCCACGATCCGCTCGCCCCGGCGCAGCCGCGCGAGGTGACGGAAAACCCCGTCCCCGTAAGCGCCGACCGTGACATGGCCGAGGATCACCGACGGGCCCCTCTGCCCCGGCGTCGGCGAGTGCCGGTACCAGCCCGCCCGGTCGTGCGCCGTGACCGGCGGCACCTGCACGCTGCCGTCCGCGGCCAGCCCCAGCCGCAGGAGCGGGGTGTCGACCCCGATCGCCGGGATCTGCAACCCGACGGGGACCGAACGCCCAAGCGCATGCGCCGGCTTCGCGGCGGCCCGCGAAGACGAGGGCGTACGCCCAGGGCGTGCGGCCGTCGTGGCCTGGCCGGCCCCGGGGCCGGCGCAGCCCACGAGCAACGAGGCCATCGCCGCGGCGGTGAAGGCGCGCCTGGAGGGCAGGGTCATGCCCCGCTCGCCCGCCGGCGACGCACGAGAAAGACCGCCGCGCCGCCCACGGCGGCCACCGCGGCAGCACCCCCGCCGATCAGCCCGCCCCCAGTTTCGGACTGCGCCGACGCCGGCGTCACACCGGTGTCGGGCGCTCCCTTCGGTACGACGGCGACCTGGCCCGGGGTCGACGCCCGCGTCGGTGCGGCGCTCGGAGTCGACGCCCGCGTCGGCACGGCGCTCGGGGTCGCCGCCCGGGTCGGTGCGGCGCTCGCCGCCGGGGTCGGGGCGGTGGTGGCGGCCGGACGGGTCGAGGAAGCCGGGCTCGCCCCGTCGGCGAACGCGACCGCCGTGCTCGCCAGCACGGCCGTGCACGCAAGTGCCGCGGCGCTGAGGACAGTTCGGCGCATGAATCGCTCTCTTTCGTCGGTCGGCCCGCCCGGTGATGCGGCGGGCTGAATTACGGATCGGGCACAGAGACGAGGCAGCAGCAGAACAGGTTGTAAAGAGAAGGCAAAGCCGCCAGAAGCCCGCCGCCGGCCGGCCCGAACCAGCGGGTACGGGTGGCGGGGTGGGGGAGCGGCGCCGGCGACGGGCATGGGCGCAAGCATCTTTGACGATGCGCCGGCCAGGCTCGGGGATCTGGCACCGTGTCAGGCTGCCGGGGGCCCGCTCACCGCGCCACGGGCGTGGGGGCGTGCTTGAAGACCTGCTGGTGATGCCAGTGAATGTGTTCCGGGCCGGGGCTGGGGTGGCCGGGGCGGGGCGGGGCGAGGGGCCGGCGGTGGAGGATGCCGACGGCGTGTCCGGCGTGGCTGCGGGCGACATACAGGGGAGAGACCTGGATGCGCAGGCCGGGGGAGAGGCCGAGGACCCCGAGGCCGAAGAGGATGTGGTGCAGCGCGCACAGGGCGAGTGCGTTGGCGAGGGTGTCGGGGCCGTCCTGGCTGTGCCACCGTATGTGTGCCGCTTCCAGGCCGACGGGGTTACGGCCGAGCATGCCGTCGTATCCGCAAAAAGCGCACGCGTAGGCATAGGCCCGCAGCACCTCTTCGGAGAGCCCCGGGCGGCGCGTGCGGCGCCCGGACGAGGCCGGTGCGCCCTGCGCGGCTTCCAGCACGGCCGGTTCCCAGCCGAGAGCGGCGCACAGGGGAGCGTCTCTGATCAGCTTACTGATCGTTTCAGAATGAAGTTCGGAGTCGTCTCAAGCAGATGATGCTGCAGGCGAGTTGGAGCAGGCTGAGGTGGATGTCGGCGCGTACGGATGACGCTCGCTCGCGCCGTGCCCGCGCTGATCGACCGCGACGACCCGATACCGGGCAATCAGCCGCGAGGCCACCACCTCCCACTCACCCGCATGACCGGCCAAGCCGTGCAGCAGCACGACCGGCTCCCCCGGCCCGCCCCGGTCCCGGCAGACAAGCCGAACCCCGTCGCGCCCCACCACACGCTCGGACCACACCACGACCGCCCCCAGGAATCGTCTCGCCCGATCATGCCCCGACAGCCACGAGCCGCGCTCAAGGCCGCCCTTCTCGAAGGCGCGCCGCCATGAAACACCGGCCACGTCCGCGGCGACGGTGCCCTGCGACCGCAGCGGGGCAACTGCCACTGTCAGACCCAGGTGGCAGCATCACCGAAGTGAACGCCCTGAGGCGTCCTCAACTCACCTCCGTAGCAAACGAAGAGGAGCATTCCCCTTGCGACTGCATCGCGTAGCGCCCGGCATCGCCGCGGGCATCCTCGCCCCGGCCCTCCTGCTCGCCACCCCGTCCTTCGCCGCCACGGCGGCACCGACCGCGGTGACGGTGCCCGCGGTGTCCTCGTCCGCCAACGAGCCGGACGCCGACGACCTGAGGGTGGCCATAGTCCGGATCCTCGCCGACCCGGACAGCGGCCAGCGTGTGACACGAGAAGCCAACGCCCTCCTGGACGCCAACGACCCCGAGGCCATGCGCGCCTGGCTGGAGACCGGCTACCGCATCGCCCAGGCCGAGGACGACCGCGTCGCCATCACGCGCCTGCTCGCCGACCCCGACAGCGGCCGGCGCGTCATCGCCGAGGTCAACGCCCTCCTAGACGCCAACGACTCCGACGCGATCCGCGCCTGGCTGGAGACCGGCTACCGCATCGCCCAGGCCGAGGACGACCGCGTCGCCATCGCCCGCATCCTCGCCGACCCGTCCATCAGCCCGGCCCTGCGCGCGGCAGCCAACGCCGCCCTCGACGACAACACACCCGAAGCACTGCGCCACTTCCTGGAAGTCGGCAGGTACCAGGTCGCCTGACCGGCACGGCGCCGCACCACAGCGCGTCGCCCGGGTGGCACCTCCTGCCGCACGCACGGTCGCCGGAACGCCGAGAATCCGGGCGGGGCCGCCTGCACCTCTGTGTGCCAGCGGGCCCCGCCCGGCAGGCCCTGTGCCGGCTCGGCGCCCTCCGCAGAGCTCTGTGGTCTCGCCGCCTGGTGCGGCATGGGCCACTGACACCTCCGACAGCAGAAAGCACATTCTTCGATGACCACACAACCCCTACGCACCGAGCGCAGCGGTCCGCAGACCGCTTCCCTCGTGACCGACCTGCCGTTCAAGCCTCAGCTCGTCAAAGCGGTGTTCAGGGACGTGACCTCGTTGCACGTCTCCCGGCCGGCCGCGTGGGCCGCCGCGTCGGTGACGCGGACCGTGCTGACGGAGATCATCGACGGCGCGAGAAGCGCGGCGGCCGAGGAGGCCAGGAAGAGGCTGATTCCCAAGGACCTCATCTCGGCGATCGACCGGAACGTCGAGGTGGAGGTGGGATCGGCGTGGTACCTGCACAGCCCGACCTTCCACGGCCTGATGGGCGAGGTGCGCAACGCCGATGGTGCGCTCGTGTCTCTTCGTGAGCGCCGCGGGGCGCGTACACCGAGTGGTGTGGCTGGCGCCCACCGGTTCGAGGCCGGGGTGAGAAGGCTGCTGGCAAGCCGGGGGGTGAGGGCGGTCCCGGCGATGGTCCGCGACCTGGACGGAATCGTGAGCGTGTTCCTGACGGCCCTGGCCCGGGACGCGGCCAAGGTCGTCCGCGAGGGCGGGGTCAAGCGGTTCGGGACGGTCAGTCTGGTGGTGCCGGGCGAGCCAGCCCCGGCCCCGCTGCTCAAGGACCCCCTCCTCGCCCTGTCCACCCGCCGCGGGGACGGGCGGACTGTTGGCGGGGACGACGTCCTGGCCGCCGTCACGATGCAGCTGTTCGGCGATCTCAGACAACGCGCCATCACCGAGGCAGCCGAGATGACACGGAACACGTCGGCCAACTGATCGGGCCCGCCCCTGCGCTCTGCCCACTGCGCACGGTTCCCACGTGTGCGCGGCTCCCGGAATCTGCCGCTCGCATTCGGCTCCGGTCGGCTCGCGAGAACGGGCTCGTCGCATGGGCGCGGACCGCCGGCCGCAGGCACCCCACGGGGAAGGCCTCCCTTACTGATCATTTCAGAATGAATTCTGGTTCAGGGGCTTGGCAGTTGGGCTAGCGGGCGGCAGAGTTCTGCAGGTGCCGGATGATCTTGTGTCTGATGACCGGTGGGATCGCGTGGCCCCGCTGCTCCCTCCTCGCCCGCCGCGGCGTCGGCGGTATCCAGGCCGCCTACCGGCGGATGACCGCGCGGCTCTGCGCGGGACGCCTGATGCGTGAGGCCGCGTGCGGCGATGCGCTGCCAGGTGCCGTGGTCGCGGTCGCCCTGCCAACCGCATCCGGCCCGGTCGGGACACAAGGCCCACTTCCAGCCCGGCACTGCCCCCGTTGCCGCAGCGGGCTCAGGCAACGGGGGCAGTGCCGGGAGGTATTCCGGGGCGGGACGGTGACGACGGCGATCCCCGCCTCGGCGGCCAGGTGCCTCTTCTTGGAACGCGTGGAGGGGCCCTGGTGCTGTACGGCACCAGGGCCCCGAAGGAACTGCTACACCATCTGCCGGCCTCAGTGCTGCGCCGGCCTACTGAAGTCCGCACGGCCGCCCGATACGCGGGCGGGATGCGGGGATCGCGGATGCGTGACCGGAGACCACCTACCTATCGATGTCCTGCGGTACCCGGGCTCACGTCGTACGCCCGGGCGATCCTGATGGCGCTCAACTCCTCCGTTCTTCCCTCTGAACCCATCACTTGCCAAAACCGGTACTGCGAACTGCTGATACCGCTCTTACTGCTGTACTGCGGGTACTCCTGGTGATGCGAACTACTGGTGGCCCCGGAAAGCGCCACTCTGTCCGGCAGCCGGCCTCGTTGGAACCGACCTGAACCGCTCCGGCCCAGAACCCCGCCGCCGAACCTCCCGGCACGCGCGCCCGCAGCCCGACGCCTTCACCGAGAAGCCACTCACCACTGCACTGCTGAACGGCGGCCCCTGAATACTGCGGGCCACCCGGTCCGGTCGTCAGTCCCGTCACCGTCCTGCAAAAGCCCTGGCTTCGGAACTCCACCACCGCACCGTCCTGCGAACTGCGGTACTACCGCCTGGCAGTTCATCTCTGCCGGGCTTGCTCTCCCTTGGCTACGAGAGAAACCATAACCACGCCACCGCACAATGTCTACTCCGGCGGACATAGATTTCGGAGTGTCGGGGGCGCAGATAACCTCTACTGGGGCAGGGCGCCGCTCGCTGCTCTGCCCGCGGGGGCGACCCAGACGTCGGCCGCTGCACCGGCAACCGGGTTCTGCGGCGCCCACCACGCCACGCCGCCGGCGGCCAGTGACACCGCCCGGTACCTCGGCGCAGCCCTGCCGGCAACGGGGTGCGACACGCCTGCCGTCAGGCCCGTGCCGAGTGCCGCCCGGCGGGCGATGCGGCATCAGGTGTCGTGCCGGGGTGAGAGGGACCGGGGAGTGTCACCGGACTGGATCCCCGAACCCGGCATCGGCGACACACGCCCGCCGGCCGAACTCCATGAGGGGCGGCTGCTGCGCCGCAGGGAAACGTACCCGCCCCCTCATCCGTCACCCGCCCCGAAGGCTGCTGGCCCTCGCCTCCGGGCTGCGCGCTTGCCCCCCTTGCCGACCCGGCACCGAACCGGAGGTGTCCTCGAGCAGGCGAACCGGTGCGGCGGCGCCGGGACCGTCGAAACGACGCCCGGCGGCACAGGCCTCAACTCCGTCCGGCCGCACAGTAGCCCGAAGGCGCGGCGGGGGTGAAGGTCATCTCACTGGGAACGCGGGAAGAGGCCGACAGGGTTCCGCGGCGGCCGTGCGGCGCCTCCTGGACGGCCGCGCCGGATGCCGCATGCCTGGGCGGCAGGGGCGTCACCAGTTGGCGCGTTCGGTGGCGCGACTGCACCGGCAGTGCCGCCGGATGCCGCACCGGCCCGAACTGGCCCTGGCCCATGGGCCAGGCGGTCTTGTTTCCCTGCCCCCGAGCCCGCTTGGCGTCGCGGGGCCCGCCGTGGGGGAGAGCCGGCGCCGGAGCGCGGAGAATGTGACGGCCCTTGTCCGGTCCAAGGTCAGGGGCCGCGCCCAGGAGGGCCGCACCCGCCTGTGGCCCTGCCGCTCACGGGGAGCAGCAGGGCCACAGGCGGGTGCGGGGGGCCGCTCACTGCCAGCCGGCGTCGGCGGGGGCGACCTGCCAGCCCGCGTCGCCGGCGGCAAAGACCCGGGCCGTTGCGGACTCGGACGCGAAGGCCGGAGCGGCGAGGGTGGCCGCGAGGGCGAGGGTGGCGACCGCGGCGGCCTGGGCGATACGAGTGCGGCTCATGACTGTTCGGGTCCTTCCGGCGTCAACTATGAGGCGGCTCCGGCCCGTTCCCACACCCCGCGGTGGTGCGTGTCCCGGCCGGTGATTCATAGCTTCGCCGCAGGTCAGGCGGGCGGGAAGGGGTGGCCGGTGGACGGAAGGGGCCTTGGACGGATGCGTCCACACCGGCCCCGGCCGGCGGCCACGGCCACGGCCACGACCCGGGCCCGACCGGCCGCCCTCCCGGCCCCGGCGGCCCTCCCGGCCCGGCCCTGTCCGGCGGCCCGATCAGTCCACCGGCTTGATCAGCCCGGCGTCCGCTCGAACGCCAGCGGCACGAGCGGGACCCCCGCGCCGCGCAGCCGGGCCCCGCGCAGGACGGGAACGTCTTCCGCCAGCCGGCGGCTCACCCGTGCGGCTCTCTCCTCCGCCTCCTCCAGGCGGGCGGCGAGCAGATAGAAGCCGAGGGTGAGCCGGGACGGCGACCGGGGATGCACGGCCACGTGCTCGACGAGGTCGTCCGCCGTGAGGGCCGCCCGGATCATGTCCCGTGCTCCGAAGGGGAGTTGGGTCCGGGGCGGAAACTCCAGATGGATGTGGACGAGGTACATGCCTCTACCGTCCCAGCACACGGGCACCCACCACGGCCGTCCGCTTTGGCCTGTTCCGTCCGTGGCCTGTTCCGTCCACCGTCTGTCGTAACCGGCAACAGTCTGGAAAGATCGTTTCGCTTTTTGGCAAAAGCCATGGGAACTGGGGGGTTACCAATGCTGACCACACTGGGTCTGGACACGGCCGCTGAGACGGTCTACCGCACGATGCTGATGCATCCGCAGGCGGGCGTCGCCGAACTCGCCGTACACCTGGAGGTACCGGAGGGGGACGTACGCGACGCACTCGACATGCTGAGCGAACTGGCGCTCGTGCGGATGTCCGCCGAGGACGCGGGGCGGCTGCGCGCGGTCTCGCCCGACATCGGCATGGAGATCCTGATGGCACGCCAGCAGGCCGAACTCGCCGCGCAGCAGCAGCGCGTGGAGGCCTCGCGGGCAGCCGCGGCCCAGCTGATCTCCGAGTACTCCGAGCTGCGCCCGGCCACCCGCCACCCCGAGGTGGAACAACTGGTGGGCCTGGACCAGATACGCGACCGGCTCACCGGTCTCACGCGCGAGGTGAGCGAGGAGCTGCTCACCTTCGCCCCGGGCGGCCCGCAGACCGCGGACAACATGGCCGCGTCCCGGCCGCTCAACGGGGACCTCCTCGGCCGCGGGGTGCGCATGCGCACGCTCTACCTCGACAGCGTGCGCACCGACCGGGCCACCGTCGAACACGCCAGATGGCTCACGTCCCTGGGCGGCCAGGTGCGCACCGTGCCCGCCCTGCCCACCCGGCTGATCCTCATGGACCGCAAGACCGCGCTGATCTCGGTCAGCAGCGACGACACCGCGGCCGGAGCGGTGGTCCTCACCGGACAGGGCACGCTGACCGCGCTGCACGCCCTGTTCGAGACGACGTGGGCTGGCGCGCAGCCGCTGGGGGACACCGTCCCCGTGGACCGGCACGGTCTCACCGGCCAGCAGGCCACCGTCGTACGCCTCCTCGCCGAGGGCCACACCGACGAGACGATCGCCAAGCGCCTGGGCGTCTCGCCCCGCACGGCCCGCCGCATCGCCTCCGAACTCATGGAACGCCTGGAGGCCCGCAGCCGCTTCGAGGCGGGCGTACGGGCCGTCCAGCGCGGCTGGCTGCCCGCGCGGGCCTAGGGCTTCACCTGGAGCCAGGACACCTGGAGGCGAGGCACCGTTCAGCACCGGAAGGCCAAGAACAAGCCGAGCAGGTGTTTTTCAACCTTGAAGACGCAGGTCAGGACCTGGTTTTCCTGCGCTCGTGGAGGTACGCCTCCAGCCCGGCGGCCCCGGCCAGCAGCGCCCGCCCGCGGGCGGACAGCCGGCCGTGCCAGTCGCGCAGGGCGGCCTCCAGCGGCTCCAGGCCGCCGGCCGCCCGCACCCGGGCGATCAGCGGGGCGATCTGCTCCAGCAGGTAGCCGCCCCGCCTGAGCTGGTGGGCCAGCCGGGCGTCCCGTACGTCGGCCTCGTCGTAGACGCGGTACCCCGTCAGCGGGTCGCGGCGCGGGCGCACCAGCCCGGCGCGTTCCCATGTGCGCAGCGTCGCGGGCCGGATCCCGAGCTTGTGTGCCAGCGGCCCGATGAACGTGCCGCCGGACCCGGACCCGGACCCCGCGGCCGGCCCGGACCCCCCACCGGGCCCGGACCCCGTGGTGGGCTCCAGGTCGCGCAGGGCGCTCTCCACGGCCTGGAGGGTCCGCCGGTCGTCGAGGAGCTGGGCGTGGCTCTCGTCGATGAGGCGCAACGCCTCATCGACCGCGCCCTCGTTCACCGCCCGCATGATCGACGCCGCCGTCCGGTGGCCGTGGCCGGGCACCAGCGCAAGAAACGCGCGCAGGGCCCCCGCGTGCAGCGAGGTATAGGTGCGGTAGCCGTGGGGTGTGCGGCCGGCGGCCGGAAGGATGCCGGCCTCCTCGTAATTCCTGACCGCCTGCGTGGACAGACCGTGCCCACGCGCCAGATCAACCGGCCTGAGCCGCTCACCGCTTTGAAGGTTTCGCCCCATGAACCTGCCGATATCGCGGAAAAGTTTCAACCGAAGCTTCAACGATACCGTCGAAGGCATGGCTACTGGCATCAAGGACACCGCCCATGCTGTTGAGGCCGCCGCCGTCATGAGGCTGCTCCCGGCCCGGCCCCGGCTGCTCGCCCTGGGCGAGCCCACCCACGGCGAGGACACTCTCCTCGGCCTGCGCAACGAACTCTTCCGGCAGCTCGTCGAGCAGGAGGGCTACCGGACGATCGCGATCGAGAGCGACTGCCTGACGGGCCTGGCCGTGGACGACTACGTCACCTCGGGCACCGGCACTCTCGACGAGGCCATGGAACACGGATTCAGCCACGGCTGGGGCACCTTTGCGGCCAACCGCGAACTCGTGCGCTGGATGCGCGCCTACAATGTCCGTGCCGCCAACGACGGCCGGCCCGCCTGCGAGCGGCTCCGCTTCGCCGGCTTCGACGGCCCGCTGGAGATCACCCACGCCGCGAGCCCCCGGCAGGCCCTCACCGCACTCCACAGCTACCTCGCGACCCGGGTGGACACAAACCTGCTCCCCTGCACCGCAACCACACTCGACCACCTGCTCGGCACCGACGACCGGTGGACCCATCCCGCCGCGATGACGGACCCGGCCCAGTCCGCGGGGCAGTCGGCCGAGGCCGGCCGGCTGCGGCTGCTCGCCGACGATCTGGTGGCGCTGCTCGACGCACAGACGCCGCACCTGACCACGGCGACCTCGCGGGACGACTGGGACCGGGCACGCCTGTACGGGCGCACCGCGACCGGCCTGCTGCGCTACCACTACTGGATGGCCGACACCTCACCGGCCCGCATGACCCGGCTGGTGGGCCTGCGGGACCAGATGATGGCCCACAACCTCCTCGCCCTCGCCGCCCGGGGCCCGGCACTCATCCACGCCCACAACTCCCATCTCCAGCGGGCCAAGAGCACGATGCGCATGGGCGGGATACCGCTGGAGTGGTGGAGCGCCGGTGCGCTGGTGAGCGCCCGGCTCGGCGAGGAGTATGCCTTCGTGGCCACCGCCCTCGGCACGATCCGCCACCAGAAAGTGGACACCCCGCCGCCGGACACCGTCGAAGGACTCCTGTACGCGCTCCCGCAGGACCGCTGCGTCATCGACGCCCCGCGGCTGGCCACCGCCCTCGGCGACACGCGGCCCGCGCCCCGCGTATCCCCCTGGTTCGGCTACGCCCCGCTCGACCCGGCCCACCTGGCGGACAGCGACGGCATCGTGTTCGTCAAGGACGTCGTGCAGAGCCGGCCCCGGCTGTTCAGCAAAACCGGCTGAACCGACACCTGACGGCAGAAAGGTGTCGCTGACCGCGATACCGGGGGGAGGGGGGCTGGAGCGGGAGGCGGCCCCCGGCCGCGGTCACCTGGGCGATGACGCGGCGAGGTCCGCCACGGCCGGCTGGACCTTCTCCTCCAGGGTGAGGGACTCGTGCGCAGGCGTGCGCCGGTGCCCGCGTCCTCCTTCCCGCGTGCCTACAGGAGCAGGCAGGCCAGATCGATGCCCATGCAGATGCCGGCCGAGCTGCCCTGCTGCCCGGCCTTCCCGGACCTCGCCGCGGCCGTCAGGCAGACGCCCCCGGTGCCGGTGGCCACGCACACCGAGCACCTGCTGCGGCACATCTGCCCGGCGCCGGCGCCGCCGCCGGAGGAGCACAGCCGGACACCGGCCGGGCGGCCGTCCGGCTCGGTCACAGGCAGGCCCGGTCAAAGGCAGGCCCGGTCAAAGGCCAGGCCCGGGGATCTCACCTGCCCAGGAAGTCCAGACCGCCGAGGCACTGCCCGGCCGGTCACGGGGGACGGCCAGACGCCTGGCCCCATCCCTTGGCGCAGACCTAATTCGATTAGGCAAGTGCATAATCGTCGATGCCAGAGATGGGAAGCAATTCGGAGGATGAGCATGGCAGGGACCGGACGGGTAGGACTGACCACGGAGCGCCTGGTCCGGGCAGGAGCAGAACTCGCCGACGAGATCGGCTTCGAGCAGGCGACCCCCGCGGAACTCGCCCGGCGGTTCGGCGTCAAGACCGCGAGCCTGTACTCGCACGTGAAGAACGCCCACGACCTCAAGACCAAGATCGCCCTGCTCGCCCTGGAGGAACTCGCCGACCAGGTCTCCACCGCGGTGGCAGGACGGGCCGGCAAAGACGCCCTGACCGCCTTCGCGAACGCCTACCGCGACTACGCCCTCATCCACCCGGGACGCTTCGCCGCAGCCCAGTTCCGGCTCGACCCGCAGACGGCGGCCGCCAGCGCCGGCGTCCGGCACGCCCAGATGACGCGGGCGATCCTGCGCGGCTACCACCTGGCCGAACCGCACCAGACACACGCGGTGCGGCTGCTGGGCAGTGTCTTCAGCGGCTACGTCGGCCTGGAGAGCGCCGGCGGCTTCAGCCACAGCGCCCCCGACTCCAAGGAGAGCTGGACCGAGATCCTCAACGCACTCGACGCCCTGCTGCGCAGCTGGCCCACCGCCTCCTGACCCACCCGAGGAATCCGATGACCTGCGCGAAGCGGTGTGAACTACCGCCTGGCGCAGGCGAGTCGGACGGACCGCACCCGACCGCAGACCGCGCGCCTGGTCCCGCGTCCGCCACCGCAGATCCACCCCGCGAACCGGCCCGCAACCCGTGCGAACACCGACTCCAACTCCCAGTCCCACCAACCGGCTTCGGCCACTTTGCCATGCCCGGAACAACGAAGCCGGCCAGCTCAGGCAACGATTTCCGACTGGAGCAGCGAGCCGTCGACGCTGAAGGTCTGGTCGATGTTGCCGGTGGAGCCCACCGGCCAGGTGAAACACGCGGCGGGGGCCGCGAGTTGATGGCGTACGCGTCCGTCCGGACAGGCACCGCCGGCCCGATACCGCTGGTCAACGAACTCACCGGCTCCCGACGCGGACGCTCACGCGTCTCGAAACCCCTGCGGAATTGTCCGTGATCAGCAACAGAGGGATCTCGCGGGGCCGTTTCTCCGTCCTGACGGGTGCACGGAATCCACCACGACGACAAGGAACAGGGCTGACATGGCGCGGCATGGCGGGCGGGGATGGTACGGCCGGGTACTTGCGGCGGCGGTCGGGGTGACGGCGCTGGCAGCCGCTACCTCGGTATGGACCGCACAGGCCGGTCCCGTCGACGGGCAGCACTCCGCGCGCCCCGCCGCACCGGGTTCCGGCACCGGCCGGGCGCCGGTGTCGGCGGACATCGCCCACGCCTCGGACCACGGCGCCCAAGGCGTCAACATCACCATCGACGACGGACCGGACCCCATCTGGACACCGCAGGTGCTGCAAGTGCTGCGGGAGAACGGCGTGAAGGCCACCTTCTGCATGGTGGGCACACAGGCCCAGGCTCACCCGGACCTGGTCAAGGCGGTGGTGGCGGCCGGGCACCGGCTGTGTGACCACACGGTCTCGCACGACACCACCATGGACACCAAGTCCCACTCGTACCAGTCACGACAGATCCTGGACGCCGAACGCATGATCACCAAAGCCTCCGGAGGCGTCCGGCCGCTGTACTACAGGGCCCCGGGCGGTGCCTTCACCCCCTACAGCCGGCACCTCGCGGCCTCCCGGGGGATGCGGCCGCTGGGCTGGAACGCCGACTCCAAGGACTTCGAGCGCCCCGGCGCCGACGCCATCAGCGCCACCGTCAAGAACGAGATACCCCACGGCCCGACCATTCTCTTCCACGACGCCGGCGGGGACCGCTCCCAGACCGTGGCCGCCCTGCGCGAGCTCCTGCCGTGGCTGAAGCAGCAGGGATATTCCTTCGGCTTCCCAGTGCGCTGAAATCGTAGAATCGCGGTGTGACGTTCACGAGCACCCCGCACTACTGCTTCCTCTGACCGGGAGGCCGAGGGCGATGCCGGACGGCGTCGCCCTCCTTGGTGTGCCTGCTGCGTGAACTTACGTTCCCGGAGCTGCCCGTTACCGAGGCGGCCGGATGCCGGGCCCGTTCCCCCTTGGGACGGCGTTTTTCTGAACACGTGCAGGCACAGACCTCTCCCTTTCACCGTTGCCAGGAGTGCCTTGTGCCCGTGTCGCTGTCCCCTGCCCTCGAACCGTTCCTCGACCTCCTGCGCTGCCCAACGTGCCGCACCGGTCTCCACCTCGGCCACGGCGCACTGCGCTGCCCGGCCGGCCACACCTTCGATATCGCCCGCCACGGCTACGTCAGCCTTCTGACGGGCACCCGCGCCACCAGCGGCGACGATGCGGCCATGGCCCGGGCCCGGGACCGGTTCCTGTCCACCGGCAGCTACGGGCCCATCCGCCAAGCCGTGGCCCGCCTGGCGGCCGACGCGATGCCCGAGCAGGGCACGGTCCTGGACGTGGGGTGCGGCACGGGCTACTACCTAGATGATTGAGTCCAAGGGCTCGTAGTCGTAGGCCGCCAGCGAGTGGCGTCGCATGTCGCTGCCATCGCCCGCCCAGCACGTGCAAGGCGTGCCCGTTTCATTTTGGCGGTCAGCGGAGAGCACGCGACGCATGCTTCAGCGACTCGGTGGACGTCTGGGTCGGGGCCCGGCTGGGGAATGGCCTTGAGTCTCCACTGACTGGAGACAGCAGAGTGGGGGACATGGACGTTACGACCCTCTACTCGATCGGGGAGCTTTCCCGGCGGACCGGCTTGTCTGTGAGGACCATCCGGTTCTACTCCGATTCGGGGGTGGTAGCGCCGACCACCCGTAGTCCCGCCGGTTACCGGCTCTACGACCTCGACGCACTGCTCCGTCTGGAACTCCTGCGCACACTGCGCGAGCTGGGCATGGACCTGCCCACGATTCAACGGGTACTGGACCGTGAGCTCTCGGTGGCGGAAGTCGCCGCGGCGCACGCCGACGCCATGGACGTCCAGATCCGGACGCTGCAACTGCGTCGGAGCGTTCTGCGAGTCGTGGCCAGCCGCGGGTCCAGTCCCGAGGAGACCAAGCTCATGCACAGGCTCACGCAGTTGTCCGGCGAGGAACGCCGCCGTCTGATCGACGATTTCATGGATGGCACCTTCGGCACAGTGGATGCCGACCCAGCCGCGGTGGCCATGGTTCGCGCTGCCACTCCCGACCTCCCCGATGATCCGACCGGCGAGCAGGTCACCGCGTGGGTGGAGCTCGCCGAGCTGGTCGGCGACGAGGATTTCCGTGCCCGGATGCGCCGGACGGCCGTACGTCAGGCGGCCGGGCGCCCGCTCGACATCGAATGCGATGCCGGCGAGGAACTGATGGAGTTCACCCGTCAGAAGGTGGCCGAGGCCATGGAGGCGGGCATCGACCCGCTCAACGACAGGGGCGCACCCGTCATCGACGACCTCGTGCACCGCTTCGCCGAGGTGCTCGCGCGCACCCCTGACACGGAATTCCGGGACTGGATGGCCCAGCAGTTCGAAGAGACGCACGATCCCCGGGTAGACCGATACTGGCAGCTGGTATGGATCGTCAACGGCTGGCACGTAGTACCGAACCTGATCCCGGTGTACCCCTGGCTCATCCAGGCCCTGCGAAATAGCCGTGACGCATAGTCACCGCAGTGGGCACGCCCCGGATCCCTGAATGAGTCCAGAGGATCACCTGCGGACATGAGGCGAGGGCGTCCAACGTCGATGTGTGACTAACAACCTGGACACCCTCGCAACGGCACTCTATGCCCGGATTGACGACGAGTTGAAGGCTTCACCGTGGCTGGCGCCGTGGCGGCCTGCCATCGGAATCACGCCCACACTCAGTGACGCCGAGCTGATCACGCTCGCGGTCATGTCGGCGCTGCTCGGATACACCTCTGAGCGGCGCTGGCTTCGCCGCGTCGGGCGGGACTTCGGCCACCTGTTTCCCTACGTGCCCCAGCAGTCCGGCTACAACAAGCGGCTGCGCGCCGCGTTCTCACTGCTCACCAGCATGATCCGGATCGTGGCCCGCGATACCTCACTGTGGAGCGACGATGTGTGGCTGGTCGACTCCACACCGGTCGGCTGCGGTTGCTCCCGTGAGACTGGCAGGCTGGGCCCAGTACGGCTACTGCGCATCACACTCGCGATACTTCTGGGGGCTGCGTCTGCACCTGGTGTGCACACTCGGCGGACTGCCGGTCCTGTTCGCACTCACCGGGGCGGACGAGCGCGAAACACTGCGCGACATGCTCGATACCGCGCCAGACGTCCTCGCCGCTCACCCCGGGCAGACGATCATCGGGGACAAGAACTACTTCGGCCGCGAGTTCGAGCGCGGCCTTGCCGAGCGTCACCTGAAGTTGCTGCGGCCAGCCCGCAAGGGGGAAGCCGAGCTGACCGGGTCACACCTGTTCAAACCGCTGCGGCAGGTCATCGAGTCGATCAATCAGACCTTCAAGGGGCAGCTCAACCTGGAACGACACGGCGGCAAGAGCCCTGCAGGAGTGTCAGCCCGGGTCTTGTGCCGGATCCTCGCACTCACAGCGGCGATCTGGCACAACGACCAAACTGGACAGCCCATCAAACGATCACTCACAGCCTACGGTCACTGACCGCAACAACACCCCTTGGACTCATTCATCTAGCCGGCGTCCTCGACCAGTTGCCCGGCGCCCGTGGTCTGGGCCTGGACACCTCGGTGCGCGCGCTGCGCTCCACCGCCCGAGCCCATGAGCGAGCCGCAGCGGTGACCTGGGTCCGTCCCTTCCCGCTGGCCGACCAGCTGGCCGACGTCGTGCTGGACGTGTTCGCCCCCCGCAACCCATCCGAGTTCCACCGGGTGCTGCGCCCGACCGGCCGGCTGGTCGTGGTGCGCCCTACCGGACGGCACCTGGCCGAACTGCGCGGCCAGGTCCCCGCGCTGGTCACGATCGACCCGGCCAAGGAACAGCGCCTGTTCACGGCTCTGACCCCCTTCTTCGAGACCTCCCGTACCGAACAGGTCGAGTACGCCACGTTCTTGACCAGGACGCAGGCCCTCGACCTGGTGGGGATGACGCCCAGCGCACGCCACCTGAACCGTGCAGACCTGGCCGGAAACGGCCTCCTGCCCGACCAGGTCACCGTCTCCGTGCTGGCCACCGCATACCGGCCCCGGTGACCCTGAGCGGGCGCACCCGCCTGCCGACCGGCGGACAGTGGGCGCCCCGGGTGACCACGACGGCCGGCGGGCGGCCCGGAGAGCACTTCACGTGGGCAGGACCTCGTCGAAGTACCCGGGGCCGGTGCTGGGCAGGACGTGTGGCGCGCCGGTGTAGCGCCGTGTCTGGGTCTGCCAGGCGTGGTATCCGCTCATCCAGGCCTCCATGACACCCAGGTAGGTGTCGACGTGGGCCCGCTCCACGGCGCTCAGCCCGAGCTGGGCGCACAGGGCGGGTACCTCCCGGGCCAGCTGCTCGAACCGGATGACACGCCGGGCGACTTCCCCGCGGGCCGCGGTGACGGCTTCGTCGCGGGTGCAGCGCCGGGCGTGTTCGATGACGAGGACGAGGTTGTCCATGTCACCGCGTGCTTCCTCCTTTTCGAGGGAGTACACGTCGTTGCACATCAAGGTGACGTCGATGGCCGCTTCCCGCATGATCCGCAGCTGCGGGCTGTGGAACGCGGCCGCCGGGACGGTGATCCCGGCGGCTCTCTCGCCCAGGGAGAGAGGCAGATCGGTGCCGGCGATGCCCCGGCGGACCTGAAGGTAGGACTCCATGTCGCCGGGGGTGCCGCGGAGCCGGTTGATCGCCTCGTGGGCCTGGGCGGCGAAGTAGTACTCCCACTCGTGCGCGGTACGCGCCACCCAGCCCGGGTGGGCGCCGTCGGTGCTGCGGGCCCACACGTCGGCGAACGCCGCCGAGCACGCGTCCGCTCCAGGCCCTGGGCCGGCGCCGTGAACGATGCCGGTCAGCCGCCGGCAGACGCGGGCAGCCCGGGCCGGATCCCGGCCGAGAGGGCCGTCGAACTGGTCGTCGAAGACGAAGAAGAACGCCATCGCATCCGCGCACAGGTCCAACGCGGCGCCCCGGGCGTGGGGGAAGCCGCAGGCGGCCAGACGCGGCATGTCCCAGGAGGTGTACCAGGCGAGGGACGGTCCGTCGCCGACCAAACCCAGACGGCGCACCCAGCCGAGGTTGTGCCGGCGTGTGGCCTCGAGGCCGGGGCTGATCCCCGCGGGCGCGGGGAGGCCGAAGTCGATGTCCTGGGGCATGGGACCTCCCGGCGTCGTGGGCCGCGACGGCGCGTGCCGGCGCCCTGCGAGGGGGTGAGGCCGACCCGCCCGGCGGCGCCCTCGCCCCTCACCGCACAGAGCACTCCCATCCCTTGTTCTTCGCAAGGGATCCCGGCCTTCAGTCCGGGCGGCAATTGCGGCCTTCTCGGCCCGGTGGCGCCCAGCGCCCAAGATCTCCGCGCCTGAGGGGTGACGGTCAGGCCGCCCGGCCGGCTGCGTCTGCCCGCGCGCCGCCGCCGGACTCCGTACAACGCCAGGACAGGAGCGGACGGTTGCCGGTGCCCGGCCGGCCTGATGAAGCCCGGTGGATCCTGCTCAGAAGCTGGTGAATTCCCTTCCCCGGCCGGACGTCTGCTCTTTGGGCCGGGAGAACGCGGCTGCGCGGCGGGGCAGTGAGGGTCCGGGCGGTGAGGCTGAGGGCCTGGCGGCAGCCGGCCGCCGTCCGTTCGAACCGCGCGTTCACAAAGCGAGCCCGCCCCCGTCCATCGGTGATCCTGCTGAGATTCTTCGCGTGATGCCGCTCGCCGCAATCCCTGAGCTGCGGTGATGCCCGGGCCGCGGCGGGTTCACTCGAAGGTCATGAGCAACCCGTCCCACCGCCCGGCCACAGGCTTGCCGAGTCACCAGGGGATGATGGCGAGGGCTTCTACCTCCAGCATGAGCTCCGGCCGGTACAGGGCGGCGACCTGTACTGCGGTACTGGCAGGCGGACGCGCGGTGTCGATGTGCGCGTCGCGGACGGCCCGTACCTCCGGCAGTATGGCGACGTCGGTGACGTAGAAGGTGAACTTGGCGATCTCGGCGAACGTTGCGCCGCCTGCCGCGAGGCAGCGCCGCAGGTTCTCGAAGACCTGACGGGCCTGGGCGGCGGCGTCGCCTTTCCCGACCACATTTCCCTTTTCGTCCAGTGCGACCTGCCCGGAGATGACGACCAGTCGGCCTTCGCCCACAACCACATGGCTGTAGCCGTTCCCCGGGGCGACCCCGTCTGGCGGAATGTGGGTGAGCATGGTCTCTTCTGACTCGTCTGTCTCATCTGGCACAGGTGAACTCCTCGGACGACAGGTGACGAGGCCACGGTATACGGCACCAACTCTGTCCATCCCGGCGTGTGTTGGGCCGTGGGAGCCCAGCACACGCCGCGTCTCAGCTACGTACAGTCGGTGAACGGCCCGGCAAGAGGTGATCTTCGAGCGAAGCCCGGGCACCGCCGCAGCCCCGGGGTGGGGACTGTGGCCGGAGAACGCGTCATGAGCCCAGCGGGCTGCCGGGCTGCTCCGCGATCGTCCTCACCGCCGGCGCCCCCGGCACCTTCCCGGCGGACGCCACCGGACGGCCCTCGGCCTCGGCGTCCAACGGCTCGCCCAGGTACGGGAACAGGGGCGGGCGCAGGCGTAGGACAGGCGTAGGAGGCGCCACGAGCTCCACGGCGTCGCCGGCCTGCGGCTCTGTCAGGGCCGCCGCTGCAGGAGAACGTAGCCGTCCTGGTCCGCGACGGTCCGGTAGCGGCCGTTGTTCCGGACCTCGGACAGCAGCCTGCGGTCGTCGTCGGGTGCAATCGGCCAGCCCTGCGGCTGCGCGCTGTCGTCGATGATCCACTCCGCGTCGGGACGGCTGCCCCCCAGGCCGAACACGCTGACCCGGGCGCGGTTGGTGAGCTGCGGGACCAGCCGGTTGGAGGCGGCGACGGTGGCGCCGTCCGGGATGCGGTCCATCAGCCGCCGGGCGGACGCGAGCCGGGAGTCGGTGTGCCAGGTGGCGGGCTGCGTCAGCTGCCACAGCGGGAACTGGGGCAGCAGGAGCACCGTGACGGCCGCGCTCGCCGCCAGCGCGTACCGCACCGGTCCGGGCCGGGTCAGCGCGTCGACGAAGGCGGCGAACAGCACCGGCATCAGGACCGCGCTGTAGTGGTAGCCGGTTCCCCAGTAGGCCTGGTTGTCCGACGCGAAGCGCCACAGGAGCGTCGGCAGGGCCGCCCACAGGAGCGGGGAGCGCACGGCCAGGAACCCGGTCACGGACAGCAGGGCCAGCACCGTCTGCGCCTTGGTGTCCGGGGTGACCAGTCCCACCGTGTAGTGGAGGAGCAACTCGCCGGCGCCCGGGGTGGCGGACCCCGCGCCGGGCACGCTGGAGCTGTACGCGAACGTGCCGCCGGGGTTGAACGCCGGTATCACGACCAGCATCTCCAGGAAGGACCCGAGCACTCCGGCCAGGACCAGGGCACCCCCCCTCCTGCGGTCGTCGCGCTCGCCGGTGCGCGCGATCAGCAGACCCACGACCGCGACGGTCAGCCCGAGATCCTCCTTCACCAGCAGCAGCGGAAGCGCCCACAGGGCCGCGGCACGCGCCCGGCCACGGCCCACCGCCGTCAGGGACAACGCCAGCAACGGCACCGCGAAGCACACCTCGTGGAAGTCGAACCCGACCGCCTGTGCGACCCCCCAGGAGGCGCCGTAGCCGAGACCGACCACCAGCGCCGCCCGCCGGCCGCGTACCTCCTCGGCCCACCTGGCCAGGGGTATCACCGCCACCGCGAACAACGCGGCCTGCGCCACCAGCAGGGTCACCGGCGCCGGCCAGACCCGGTACAGCGGTGCCAGCAGGGCCAGCACGGGCGAGAAGTGGTCGCCGAGCAGCGGGAACCCCGGTCCCTTGAGCTCGGCCACCGGCAGGTGCCCGTGCGCGTAGGACCGTACCGCCTGCTCGAAGATCCCCAGGTCGTAGCCGGTGGTCAGCATCCGCTGGTGCAGCCGCACGGACAGCGCCGCATACGTCACGAAGCACACCAGGGCGAGCGACAGCGCGGTCGCCCAGCCGGCGCCCCGCGCTGGCCGGGCCGTTCCGGCGACGGGCCCGGCCGCGTCGTCGCGGGACGGGCGGGACGGGCGGGACGGGGAGAGGAGCGCGGTCAGGCGGGTCGGCATGTCGGGGCCTTTCGTCCGGCGGATCACCGGTGCGGCGCTCGCCGCGCGGTGGGCCGGCGCGCCAAGCACCCTTCCGGGGCCCGGACACCGTGCCGGAGAGCCGCTGACCGGGCCCTGACCGAACCTGACGAAGCGGTCAGGGAGCCGCCGGAAGCCTGTGCCAGGCTGGCGGGGTGAGGATTCTGGTGGTGGAGGACGAGCGCGAACTGGCGCAGACGCTGCGCCTCGGGCTGACGGCCGAGGGCTATCGCGTGGACGTGGCCCATGACGGCCGCGAGGGCCTGTGGAAGGCCCGCACGGGTGACTACGCGGTCGTCGTGCTCGACCTGATGCTGCCGCTGCTCAACGGCTACCGGGTCTGCGCCCAGCTGCGCCGCGAGGGCATCACCACCCCCGTGCTGGTGCTCACCGCGAAGGACGGCGACTGGGACCAGGCCGAGGCCCTCGACACCGGCGCCGACGACTACGTCACCAAGCCGTTCACCTACCTGGTCCTGGTCGCACGGCTGCGCGCGCTCATGCGCCGGGCGCGGGGAGCGGCCTCCCCGCTGCTGGCGGTGGGCGACCTGGTCCTGGACGTGGCGGCCAGAACCTGCCTCAGGTCGGGCGTCGCCGTACCGCTCACGCCCCGGGAGTTCGCAGTCGCCGAGGTGCTCGCGCGGCGGCCGGGCGAAGCGGTCACGAAGTCGGAGATCCTGCACCACGCCTGGCCGGACGAGGCCGAGGACCTCAACCTGGTCGAAGTCCGGGTCAGCGCCCTGCGCCGGAAGATCGACACGGCCTTCGGACGGCAGTCCCTCCTGACGGTGCGCGGGGTGGGCTACCGGTTGGTCGACGACCGCGGGGAGACGGAGGAAGACGCCGTTCAGGAGCCCCCGGCCGGGCGGTGGGACGGTGCCGGACGGAACTCCGGTGACTGACGTCCCGAACGGCCGGGATCCGAACGGCCGGGATCCGAACGGGCGCCGCGCCCTGGTACCCGCGTCCCCGCCCGGCATGCTCCGCCGGCTTCAGCGCGCCCGCCTACTCCCACGCTCGGTACGGGTTCTTCGCTCGCTGCGGGTTCTCCCCCGCTCGGTGCGGGCGCGTTCCGCGCTCGCCGCCGCCTTCGCCGCGGCCGTGCTCTTCACCTCCGGGGCCCTGCTGATGCGGCATCAGCTGTACGACGAGCGGCTGCGGGCCACTTCGTCGGTGGCCCAGCAGCAGGTCACCACCCTTCTCAGCGCCACCGCCAACTCATCCATCAGCGGCCCCTGGGGAGCACCGTACGAAATCGTCGCCGGCGACGGCATGCTCCTGGCGTCCAGTCCCGAGCTGGAGCCGTACGAGAAGGACGGCCACGCGTTCCTCACGGGCCCGGGCCGGGGCGGGAGCCTGCCCCTGTACACCAGACGCCGGTTCACGTTCCCCGCCGTGGCCGAGCCGGCGGCCCGCTCGCTGTCCGGACAGACCCTGACCACCGTCGAGGGGACGGTGCCCGCCTCCTACCTGCCCGGCGAGACGCAGGGGCGCGGAGTGGCCGCCGGCGCCCGGGTCCGGGTGTACGTCCTGATCGTCCCGGACGATGCCGAGCGGGCGGTCGGCGAACTCGACCGGGAACTCGTCGTGGCCGTTCCCCTCGCGACCGCGCTGGTGGCCGGGGTGGCCTGGCTGGCCACGCGGCGGGCGCTGCGGCCGGTCGAGGCGATCAGGGCGCGCACCGCCTCGGTGACCGCGGCGGACCCCCGCGAACGGGTGGAGGTACCCGACACCGCCGACGAGGTGGCGGAACTGGCGCTGACCATCAACGCCACCCTCCAGCGGTTGGAGGAGGCGGCCACGGCACAGCGCCGGTTCGTGGCGGACGCCGCGCACGAACTGCGCAGCCCGCTCGCCACCCTGCTCGCGGGGCTGGAGGTGGCCACCGCCTACCCCGACCGGGCCGACTGGCCCGCCGTGGTGTCCGCGGCCGGCCGGCAGGCGCGGCGGCTGAGCGGTCTGACGGAGGAACTGCTCCTGCTGGCCCGGCTGGACGCGGGCGCCCCGCCGGCCCCCGCCGAACGGGTCGACGTGGCGGCACTGGCGGGCCGGCTCTCGGAGGAGTACGCGGAGCGCGCCGGGGGTTCCCCGAAGGTGGATCTCCTCGTCGCCGCGCCGGATGCCGCGACGACGGTGTTCGCGGCACCCGGTGACCTCGAACGGATCCTCCGGAACCTGCTCGACAACGCCCTGCGCCACGCCGTCGGCCGCGTGCTGCTGACTGTGGCCCGGGACTCGGCCGCACCCGGGTCGGTGCTGTGCACCGTCCGCGACGACGGGGCCGGCGTCGCGGAAGCCGACAGCGAACGGATATTTGAGCGGTTCACCCGCCTGGACGAGTCCCGCACCCGTACGGACGGCGGCACCGGCCTCGGTCTCGCCATAGCCCGCGACCTGGCGGCCCGGCACGGCGGCCTGCTCGTGCTGGCGGTGCAGCCGAAGGGTTCGGGGGCGTGCTTCGTCCTCCGCCTGCCCGCGGGAGACCCGATGTCGATACGGCCCCGCCCCTTCAAGGGTCGGGGGCGGTCCGCCAGGTCGCAGCGACTTTGAAGGAGCGCGCCGCGTGACCGCTGCCGTCCCGGCCCGGGGATCCCCGGGCCCCTTGAGCGACGGATTCAGGCCTGCCCGCGCCTTGGAGGGCCGTGGCGGCACCGAACCGGGCAGACGGGCCGGGAGGACGATGACCCATCCGTTCAAGACCAGTTGAGAGCGTCGTACATCGCGCCGTGCCCGCGCCGATGCGCGGCCGTCAGCGTCAGGTCCACCAGCGCGGTCACCGGCCCGTCCGCACACAGCAACGCGTCCGTCAGCTCGAACAGTGTGTCCCCGCGCACGGGCAGGCAGTCGAAGAAGTCGTCCCAAATGCGTGATGCCACCGCGAACGCTTCCCGCCGGGCACCGTGGTGCAGCGCAGCCTGTTCTCGTTCACTGCTTTGGGAACGGCGGATGATCCTGCCGTGGCGGTGTTGGCGTGCTCTCCCGAGTGCTGGATCCACTTCACCGGCAGTGGGCTGCCGGTGAAGTTCCAGGACGGGCAGGGAGGGGCGGGTGCCGTGCTCTCTCGGCGCGGTGGTGGCTCGGTCGTTACTGAGCTTGTTCTTATGATCTGACCTCGAACGATGCCTGGGCCCCCTCAGATCCCGGAATGTCGTCCACCGCCCGGCCCTGACGGGAAGAGGCCATCCGCAAGAAGGCTGCGGATGGCCTCTCCCGACATGGCCCTGAAGGCCGTCACGTGGGGGACACGTATGCCGGGAGGTCAGCCGGCGGCTGCCGTCTCGGCGAGCTTCTGGAACTCGCCGAGGTCGTAATTCGCCAGCGTGGAGTCCAAATTGGTGAGCGCCCCGATGTGCTCGACGAAACCCTTCGGGTCGTACTCGATCTGCAGGGTCACACGGCTCGACGTGTCGCTGAGCCGGTGGAAGGTGACAACGCCCGCATGGTGAACGCCCTCCGTGGTCTGCCAGGCGATGCGGTCCCCGGGGATCACCTCGGTCAGCTCGGCGACGAAGTTCTTGTCGGCTCCCGGCAGCGACAGCTGCCAGGCGAAGCGCCGCTCGTCCAGTGGCTCCACCAGGCGCACGTGACTCAGGAAGGACGGCCACCGGCTCACGTCGCTCCACAGTGCCCACGTGACGGCGACGGGGGCTTCGATATCGACGGTCTCCACCAGTGATGCGGACACACGGCACCTCATTTCATGGTCGGCTCGACGCCGGATCTGACGAGTTGGTGGAGCCCGCTTACCCGCAGGCACTGGCCTCACACGAACACGTCCACACGCCGCCCCCGCCCGTGACCCGCAACGCTTCGCCCGCCGTACGCAGGCCGCTCGGCTCAATGGGGCATGAACCGGTCCGGCTCCCGTGACGCCTTCCGAAGCCCCGACGCCCAGGAGGTGCCGTCCGGCGGGGTGGACATCCCCGTCAGGACCGAGACCTGGACGTCCTCGAACACACGTTTTGGAGCCGCACCGGGCCGCACCGGGCCGCACCGGGCCGGCCTCGGCCCCGGCGCGCTCCGCAAGGGCCGGCACCGCGGCGGTGATCCTTCGGAGAGCGTTCTGGCGGATCTCGCCGGGGTGTGCGCTGAGCGGCGGTATTGATTCGTTCGCGGGGTGTGATCCAACCCGGGAGGTCAAGGCCGATCGGCGATGCGGTGCGCCAACCAGGCAAGGGCGGGCGGCATCCGGTACTCGACGGCGTGGTGGCCACCCTCGAACAGCTCGAAATGCACGATGTCGTCGGCCACTCCAGCTTCCGTAAGGGCATCGCGGAAGGCCAGTGCGCCCAGGTCGAGGAACCACTCGTCGCGGGTGCCCGCGTCGATCCAGATGCCGCGCTGGGAGCGGAGGGCGTCGGCGTGCGTGGTGGCCATCCGTACCGGGTCCCAGGCCAGCCAGCGCTGCCACTCGTTCTCGCGCAGGGCCCCGGTGCGCGGGTCGAAGGGAAGGGTGGGGGAGCCGTCGTGGCCCGGGGAGAAGCAGGCGGAGACGCCGAGGATCTCCAGGAGGTTCAGGTCCTGACCAACCGCGGTGCAGGCGCCGCGTCATACCTGCACTGGACGAGGACGGCCAGGACGGTGCTGGCATGACCGAGGGCCCGCCACCGGCGCCGCCCTTGCTGCCGGCCACGCGGTTCAACGGCGCCAGGTCCTGATGGGCGATGATGCCGCGGGTGTCAGGCGCCGGGCGGGCGAAGCCCGGCCACCGCCCATTTCGCCCGCGTGGACAGCCGGCTGAGCGCCTTCGCCGACTCCTTGCCGACCGTGTCCAGCAGGAGCCTGCCGTGCCCCATCGTCGCACGCGCGAGTTCCGCGTCACCCGCCTCGGCCGCGGCGAGCGTCAGCTCCAGATGCTGCTCCGTGATCAGCCGGCCGAGCCCCCGGCGGTGCCACTGGCAATCCGCCCCGCCCGGCGTGGTGCCCCCGGCGCCGACCGCCGCCCGTGCCCGCTCCAGCGCCCGCCCCGCTGCCACGAGGTCACCCCTGCGGCGCTCCAGACGGGCCAGGACGTACGCCTCCGAGGCCCGGTCCCATGCAGTGTCCTGAAGCGAGAGGAGGTTGAACTGGGCGCGGGCCGCCTGCGCGTAGTCGCCGATGCGCTCCAGCGCGCGGCTCAGCTCCCGCAGCCGGTCCGCGTCCGGCCCCGTGTCGTCCAGCATGCGGATGAGCGCGACCCGGGCGCGCTCGATGCGACCCTGCCGGCGGGCCAGCTCGATCCAGGTGAACTCGCTCTCCGCAGCCACATCCCGCCCGTACCGCTTCGCCTCCTCGGCGCGGGCCCACTCCACGGCTTCGGCGCTGTCGGTGACCTGCCCCCCGGTGGCCGACCGCAGCAGCGAAACGTCCCCCTCCCGCCCGTGCAACGCCACCAGCACCGCAGCCAGCCGCCGCTCCTCGAACCGCTCGGTCCGCGCGGCACTCTCGTGCTCCAGCAGCAAACGCAGCAGCGGCAGGTCGCCGTCACGGCGGTCGTACTGCGCCGCCCGCAGCACCCCCGCCCGCAGCACCGGATCCCCAGCCGCCTCCTCCCGCGCGCCCAGACCGCCGCGGCGCATCCGCTCCAGCACCTCCCGTCCCGGGCCAAGGACAACGTCGCGCAGGGGCTGGCGGAAGGACTCCTCCAGCCGGTACGCGCAGAGCTCACGGGAGTTGAGCAGGACGTGGTCCGGCTCGGTGCGCCCGGCAGCCGACTGCGACATGGCAAGGAGTTCGGCCAGCGGCCGGTCCGGCAGACCCAGACCGCTGATCAACGCCGCTCGCTGCGCGTCCAGTTCGGGGGCGAACTCCTCGCGCGCTGCGTGGTCCGCCGCACGTACTTCGGCGAGCAGGTCCTCCTCGTCCAGCTCCGCGGAGATGTTCTCGCACCACCAGGGCAGCCGGACGAGGATCTCGAGCGCCTCGCCGACGCTGTCGGCGAGCAGCACGGCGTCGCCCTCGGAGGACGCGTGGAGCACGGCCGTTGCCCCGCACAGGAAGTACGTGCCGCCGGTGTCGTCGCCGGCGATCGGCTCCAGCGGCGCACCGGACGCCAGGTGCACGGCCTCGACGTGGTACGCCCGGCTCACATCGAAGCCGAAGGGGAACGCGGCCAGTTCGGCCAGATCGGGGCGGGTGCGCAGGAGTTCCAGAACACGGTCGGTCATACCGCCGGACCCTAACGGGGCTCCAGCACGAACATCCGGCGCGGACTGGCATGTTGAGGTGGCCGCGGATGCGCCCCAGCCGTGCGACAGGAACCGCGGACAGACCCTCGGCGTGGAGGACCTTCGGCGCGCAAGACGTTGGGCCCGCTGCGGCCGGCGGGCTGGCACCGACACCCTGGCGTGGCCGTACCGGCGGGGCGTCGTGCCCCGCCGCCGGCCGGCGACGGGCCCCTCTGGTGCCTCCCTTCCTAGGGGGAGGGCGGAACCACCCGAGGCGGAAGCGGGCTTCAGCCAGTGTGCCCGGCGCGGCCTTGCGACGGCGGTCCTCCGCAGTGCCGACGGTACTCGCCCGGGGGCATTCCGTAACGTGCCTTGAAAGCCCGGCTGAACGCGGCAGCATCACAGAAACCGGCACGGACCGCGATCGCGGCGACGCTGTGCCCGGCCAGACGGGGGTCGGCGAGACCGGCCCGGCAGCGCTCCAGCCGCTGCTCGCGGATGAACGCGCCGACCGTCCTGCCGTCCTCCCGGAACAGGTACTGCAAAGCGCGCAGCGAGATGTGGTGGGCCGCGGCGACGGCCGTGGGGGTGAGCCCCGGCTCACCGAGCCGGGACCGGATGAACGACTTGATCTGGTGCAGTTGTGCCACCCGCCGTGCCGCTGTGGTCTGCGGTCCGTCAGCACCGCTCAGCCCTGCCAGGAACGCGGTGGTCAGATCGACCACGGCAGACGCCACCCGGCCGGTCTGACCGGCCTCCAGCTTCGGCCCCTGCTCGACGAGCCCACCGAGCAACTGGCTCAGCAGGGCACCGATGCCCGTCCTGGACGGCAGCGCAGTGGCCACCATCCGGCGCAGCGCCTGCTCCGGAACGGGCACCGTGCGCCGGGGCAGATGCAGCACGATGGACTGGGCCACGTCGTCGGTGGCGATCGATGCCCAGTACGGCTGGGAGGAGTCGTAGAGCACCAGGTCACCCGGTCGCGGATTCACCTGGTTGCGGCCCTGCTCCCGCTGCATGGCCCCTTTGACGACCAGGGCCAGTACCCACAGTTCGGGGTCGGAACGCCGGATGAGGCGCCGCGAACGTATCGACTGCATGGCAGGGAACGCAACGCTGGAGACACCGATCCCCTCACCCAGCGACAACAGCGTCGCCGAAGCGGAGAAGTCCTGGACGTGCTCGGTGACGATGTCGTGCGGTGCCATGTCGCGGGCCACCAGCTCGCAGAACCAGCTGAACCGCTCGGCTGCCGGCACATCCCGGCTACAAAGCGTCATCACCCTGTGGTCCCACCCGTCTTGGCAGCCACCCGCAGATACACAGCGAGGCACAGCTTCCGCCCCACCTGCATGGTCGTGCACCGTAAATGGCCTGGGGAAGCACGTTATGCGACAAGGACAGCCGCGCCGGGCCCGACGGCCGCTGCGTCCGACGCCTCCGCCCGCCATCGAAGCGCTCGCCCCCCGCGCCTGCCGAGTCCGGTGACGGACAGCCGCCGTATGCCGTGCGCGGAATGCCAACAGTTCCTGCGCCGCCCGTCAATGACCTGCGGAGTCCCGGGCGGTGAGGATAAGGCCCGTACCACGCCGGCGGGAGCGTGGTACGGGCCGCCGGGCGGAGCCCGGGGATGCCGGGGGGGGGAAGCCCTCGGGCTCCGCCCGGCCGGGGGCTGCCGACGAAACGCGCCGCTGCGGGTGACGGAAAATCCGTCTGAACACTCACCGCAGCTGAGACGCGCCAGTACGCCGCCGACCACGACCGGCTCACCAACTTCCAAAGGCATGACGGCCGCACACAAGACACAGGGGCGGGCCGGCAGACGTCACCCTCACCTTCACCGGCACCCCGGAGGATGCCCCGGCCTTCAGGCCGGGGAAGAAGAAGCGTGAGGCGGCCTTGCCGACGCTGAACTACACCGGCGCGGGTTCCGGCTGAAGGACGGTCGCCTGTACCTGGCGGGCGGGATCGTGCTGAGGGTGGTGTGGTCGCGCACCCTGCCGGCCGAACCCTCCTCGGCGCGCGTGTACCGGGACAGCGTCGGACACTGGTTACTGCTCGTTCGTGGTCCCCACTGAGGTGCGGCCGCTGCCAAAGACCAGCCGGGTGCTCGGCGTGGACTGGGGCGTGAAGGAGACCGCGACCACCACCTCCAACGCCCACGACCTGCCGCACGCCCAGCACGGCCGCAAGGCGCAGGCTGGGCTGACCCGTTACGACCGGATGAGGGCCCGCCGCCGGCCGAAGAAGGGGCAGGCCGCCTCGAAGGGCTACCGCGAGGCGAAGAAGTGGCGGGCGAAAACCTACGCGAAGATCGCCCGACAGCGGCAGGACACCGGCCGCAAGTGGGCGAAGAAGGTCGTGACCGACCACGACGCCATCGCCGTCGAGGACTTCAGGCCGAAATGCGGAGCCTGCCAGTGCTGGCGGCCCCGCACCGTCTTCACCCGGAGGAGGCGGCCACGGCCGCCGGTTCCTCACCCGTCAGTTCCACGATGCGCGCCAGGGGAATTCCGGCCGCAAGGGCCCGCCTGAGCAGGGTGTCGCGGCCGTCCGTGCAGTCGCGGTAGGCCAGGAGCTCCTCCTCGAGGCGGGCGACGGCCTCAGGGGCGTTGTGGTGACGCAAGCGGCTCAGTTCCGCCTCGCTCAGCGGAACCGGCAGCCGTTCCGCCTGCTCCGGAATCGCCGCGGTCTGTTCCGGCGGCAGTATCCGCAGCGCCGGGGACGTCGTCGTGACACCCTGCGCGTCGAGCCACGCCCGCACGGCAGGGGTGTCCATGCATGACAGCTCACCGGCCACGCTCGGCGGCACGCCGAGCGGCACGGCCGGGTCGTCCAGCAGGAAGAGATAGGCGTCGTCGGTCATCGTCGGCGTCTCCGGGGGAGGGGGCAGGTCGCATTTCCCCTACCCCTTCGCGCCGAGATCACCGCCAGGCGACCGCCGCAACGTTGCCGACACCCTGCCGCACGACGCCCCGGCCCCAGTGGGCACAAATGGCCTTGCAGGCGATCCCGCCTGCCTTGCGGAGATACAAGCCCGCCCCCACCGGGTGTACCCGAGGCCGAATCGCAGGTATTCCCGGCCGTCTCCAGCCTCGTATCCGCGGATTCTCAGGCGGATACGCGGTGGGCGTTGTGGTCAGCTGGTCCGCGCCTCGGCCACGGCTGCCCTCACTGCCTTTGCGCTCCAGGGGCGCTGCGGCGCGAGCTGCGGTTGCCCGATCTGCGCGTTTGTCCTGTGCCCCTGAACGGCATGGCAGGACAGTCAGTCGAGCCACTGCCTCCAGCGGGCATGGGGCGGATCGCAGCGGCCTGAGTCAACGGCCTGTTGGTAGGCGCGATCGGCGAGTTCATTGTCCGACCACACTCGGCCGTTCACGTCAGGGAGATGGTGCCCGTTGCCGTCGGTGACTTTGGAGATGGCGACGACGCAGTCGGGGCGCACGGTGTGTGCTGCATACCAACTAAGGGGCGCAGTGACCAGGGCAACGACTGTGCAGGCGATGACGAGCAGCTGCCCCGGACTGCCAGCTCTGTGCGAGATCACCGGCGCATCGTACTGAGTGCGAAGTGCCGACTTCATCGCGCACGAAGACCTCAAGATCCGCACCATGAGCAAGGCCCCCGCGCCGTAGTCCGACCCCGGCCGGGCGGGCGCCTTCCTGCCCAACGGGGCCGCCGCCAAAGCCGGGCTCAACAGGTCGGTCAACGATGCCGGTTGGGGGGTGTTCCTGACGATCCTGCACGCCAAGGCTGAAAGCGCCGGACGGGAAGTGATCGCCGTTAACCCCCGCAACACCTCCCGAGAGTGCCCCGAATGCGGGCACACCGCCAAGGGGAACCGGCCCGCACAGGAGAAGTTCCACTGCGTCGCCTGCGGCCACACCGCGCACGCTGACACGGTGGGTGCTCTCAACGTCTTACGGGCCGGGCTGGTCCGTCGCGACGCCAACCCGGCATAGCGAGTAGCCCCGTCCTTCAGGGAGGGGAGGAGTCACGCGGTTTACGTGCCGTGTCACGGGCCGGTGGTGCCAGGCGTTTTCACGCCCGCCCTGGGGCACGTCATCCGCCTGCGGCGTCCTCGGCCTCCCAGCGCAGCAGGTCGCCCGGCTGGCACTTGAGCACCTCGCAGAGCGCGGCGAGCGTCGCGAAGCGCACCGCCTTGGCGCGGCCGTTCTTGAGTACCGCCAGGTTGGCGGGCGTGATCCCTACGCGGTCCGCGAGCTCGCCTACGGACATTTTCCGCCTGGCCAGCATCACGTCGATGTCGACGGCGATCGGCATCAGATCACCTCGTCCAACTCGGCCTGCATGTGCGCCGCTTGGACATCGCGCGCGACGGCCTGGGCGAGCAGCATCCGCAGCACGAGCACGATGAGCGCGACCCCCAGGATGGCCAAGCCAATCCCGCCCATGATGACGGTGACGCCCGGGTCGTCCCGCTGGCCCGGCGCATTGATGACCGTGACCGCGAACCACACGAGGGCAGCCGCCACGATCGCGCCGATCACGCCGTCCACGTACCGGAAGGCGGCGTGGGAGAACACGGTTCCGCGTCGCACCATCGCCACCAGCCGCCACACGCAGACCAGGGCGACCTGGACCGACACCATGCCCAGGATCGTGATCACGCGCAGCGGGGTCAGCGGGAGCGATCCGTCCTCCGGGTCGCTCCCGCTGACCAATGCCCACACCATCCCTGCCTGTACGAACAGGGTGCCGGTGAGCACCACCACGAGCACGGCGCGCAGCGCACGCACTGTCAGCTTTCCCACGGCCCATCATCCTTCCATCGAGTTGCGATGGGAATCTATCGAAATTCGATAGGCTGAGCAAGGGCTGGGGCGGAGGGTGGGCGGCGGTTTCGCACTGTGGCGGGACGCCGCCGCCTCTCATCGGATTCCTTTCGTGGATACCCCCGCTTCAGCCGGGGGAGGAAACGAAACTCCTGCGCAGCAGGGCAACGGGCTGGGATTCGCCGCCAGGGCGGATCCCAGTGCTCTGACCCGCAGGTTTGATCACCACATGTGGCCCCGTTAGCGTGTGGGCGTGACCCCGGGCCAGGTGAAGCGGGCGTTCAAGTACCGCTTCTGTCCAACCGATGCGCAGGCAGCGGAGCTGTCGCGCACGTTCGGATGCGTGCGGAAGGTCTACAACCTGGCGCTCGCCGCCCGTACCGAGGCGTGGGCGCGGCAGGAGCGGGTCAGCTACAGCCAGACCTCCGCGATGCTGACCGCGTGGAAGAAGACCGAGGAACTGGCGTTCCTCAGCGAGGTGTCGTCGGTTCCGTTGCAGCAGACACTGCGGCACCTGCAGAGCGCGTTCATCCACTTCTTCGCCAAGCGCGCCAAGTACCCGCGCTTCAAGTCCCGGAAGAAGTCGCGGAGGTCCGCCGAGTACACGGCCAGTGCGTTTTGCTACCGGGACGGGAAGCTGACGCTGGCGAAGATGTCCGGCCCGTTGGACATCGTGTGGTCGCGGCCTCTGCCTGAGGCGGCGATGCCCTCTACGGTGACTGTGTCGCAGGACAGCGCGGGCCGATGGTTCGTTTCCCTGCTGTGCGAGGACCCGTCCGTGAGGCCGCTTCCTGCGACCGATACGGCGGTCGGTATCGACGTGGGTCTGGACCACCTGCTGACTCTGTCCACCGGCGAGAAGATCACCAACCCCCGGCACGAGCTCCGGGACCGCGCCCGCCTGGCCAGGGCACAGCGCAGCCTTGCCCGCAAGGCCAGGGGTGACGGAGCCAACCGCAGGAAGGCCCGGATCAAGGTCGCCAGGATCCACGCCCGGATCACGGACCGGCGCAGGGACGGCCTGCACAAGCTGACCACTCGACTCGTGCGTGACAACCAAACGCTCGTGATCGAGGACCTGAGCGTGCGCAACATGGTCAAAAACCGGAAACTCGCCCGCGCCATCAGCGACGCGGCATGGAGCGAGTTCCGGAGCATGCTGGAGTACAAGGCCCAGTGGTACGGACGTGGGGTGATCGCCGTGGACCGGTGGTTCCCCTCGTCCAAGTTGTGCTCCCACTGCGGCACCCTGCAGGACACGATGCCGCTGAACGTGCGCAGGTGGACGTGTGGCTGCGGCACCACGCATGATCGCGACGTGAACGCGGCGAAGAACCTTCTGGCCGCCGGACTGGCGGTGACAGTCTGTGGAGCTGGTGTCAGACCTCAACGGAGAACTCCGGGCGGGCAGTCGGCGACGAAGCAGAAACCCTCACAGCGCGAGCCGTGAGAATCCCCCTCCTTCAGGAGGGGGAGAAGTCAAGACGAGCCCCGCTTCCTTCCGTGACCAGGCAAATTGGTCCGACGGCTACTACGAGTTGGCCATCGAGGTGGGATCCACTGATGACGCCCGACTGCAGGCAGTCCTGAGCGCCCTGTGGTCCGCAGCAAACGTGCAGGGTTGCTTTGGGCAGTCGGACCGTGAGCCTGAGGAACAGGATGCCGTTCCGTGCACGGTCGCCTCTCTGGCCGAGTTCGGCCACCTTTACGGTCGTGTCCGCCTGCCGACGGGCCAACTGGTCGTGTGCGGTTGCGTGGCGGTCCGCGGAGGCGACGAAAGCAGCGACTGGCTGGACTTGTACGTCCCTGTGGGAGCGCTGGATCACGCGGGTGTCGCGTACTGGGACGGCCGGCCGTTCTTCAGATCCGCTGCCACGGACGACTGGCTTGCCGCGGTCGGGGCCGAGGCTTTCAGAAGCGCGTCCTTCAGTCTGGGCGTCATCGGCTTCGAGGCCTCCGGCTGCACCAGCGCATCGACGATGGCAGGCAGGCTGCCGGAGGAGCGGGACATCGGGTACCTGCTGCCCCGGGGTGAGGTCTTGCACTACGGCGCCGCCAACACCTGAGCCCTGCCGGTCTGGGGGGTGCTCGTAGCGGCGGTGCCCGTTCAGCCACGCCACGGTCCGCTCGGCAATCGCGTGGGCAGGCGACCCGGCGGCCATCCGATAAGTCCGCCCGGGCCCGGGCGGACTACTCGGCGATGCGGAGGACGATCTGGATCTGCCCGAGCACCGACCTGGACGCCGCGCCCGCCGACACGGAATGCGACAACAGACCGCGCACCGCGGCCGGCACTCCCCTTGACCCGGCGCTCTCCGTTGAACCAGCGCAACTGAAGACGGCTGCAGTCAGCCATGCTTCCCTTCCCTTCGCTTCGGCCATTTCCGTGAGGTATTTGACGAGCGAAAGGGTCATCCGAACGGGCCCATATTCTCATGGGGGCTGAAGTGACCAGAAAGTATTGTTCGTTATGGCTCGCACCTGAGTGCGGGAATAGCGGGGCAGCTCCTCCGGGACCCGAAAGGCCGGAAAGCCAGTGACTCGCACGGGGGTGAATGCGGCGCCCATTTGACGGTCACCGTGCACCGCGGGACGGCGCGCCGGGCAGGGCGCGGGGCGGACTTGAGCTCGCCTTCGGCTGTACTGGCCCGGGCGTATTGGTGAGTGGACGGGGTGCTGCGGGCGCCGCGATGGCCGCACAGGCGGCGCAACGCAAGCCGGTCCCGCGCCAAAGGGGCGGGACCAGCTCTTCACGGCGTCCTGGATCAGTCCTCGACGGGGCCGACCACCGTGCAGAAGTTGCCGATGTTCTGGGAGTTGTCGCCGACGGCGGCCGCGCCCTGGATGGGGAGGAAGGCGGCGCCACCCTCGAACTCCTGCTGGCAGTCCACGACCTGCAGGTTGGGGATGACGACGTCCGGGCCGTCGCTGGCGTGGGCGACCCCGCCGCCGAGAGCCATGCCGCCGACCATGACCGCTACGGCCGCGACCTTCTTGACCTTGTTCATTACTTCTCCGTTTTCTTCGCGCACCCAGAGCCCTTACGGGCCGTGCTCGGACAGTCACAGAAGATAGCACGCGACTCACTTATCACTGCATTTCCGGCACATCCGACTGAGTGCGACTAATTAATCTATATACGTTTTAGTGATACCGGAGTCGTGAACCACCTCACCGTTGGCGCCGGTTCCCGTTCCCGTTCCCGTGCCGACCGCCGACCGCCGACCGCCGACCGCCGGCGCACTCCGCGCGGACGGTGCCCGGCAGAATGCCCCTGTCGACGGGCATCTGGCCGACGGCCTGCGCGTACGGCCAGTGCGGCGGCAACTGAAACAGCAGCCCGGGCGGTTGAAGCCGCCGCCGTTGGAGCCGCCGGCTCGCCTCTACGGCGGATCGGACCGTAGGGGGCTGGGAGACTCGAAGGAGCGCGGTGGCCGGGCCGATCGCGACCGCAGCTTCAGCATCGGGCTTCGGGCCATCTGGGTCCCGAGCTGCACGACGAGGTCGAGCGGGGCCGCGCGGACGCCCTCGAGGGCGAGGCCAAAGTGCCGATGACGCCGCCGGCCGTCCGGACCTGGAGTCGGCGCGGCCGTACCCCGGTGGTCCGGGTCCGCTCCCGGCGCCGGATCTCGCCCCGGCCCGGCCGGCACCCCGTACGAGAAGTGCCCTGTCCCCGGCATTGCAGCTGCTGGGGACAGGGCACTTCTCGTACCTGCGCTCGGAGAAGCGTGCAGGTCGCTGAGCGTACTGCTTCTGCTCGGGCGGTGGGGTCAGGCGCGTCGTCCTCGGGCCGTCGCAGTCCCGGTCCAGGGCCCGGCAGCCCGCCAACCGGGCGGTTTTCCTTCCGGGCCGGTCCGGCACGGCGCCCGGCCAAGGCGCGGATGTACGCGGACGCTGATGGCCTCCGGGCCTCACTCGTGCGCGTACGGGGGGCTGTGCAGTTCCTCGCCGGCCGGCGCCGGACGAAGGCTGGCTCGCTTGCGCGGTGAGCGACGGCGGCGTTCAAGGTGCTTGGTCGTTTCCGGGTGCGCGGACGGCGCCGGCGCGCTACCGGCCGGGCGGCGTCCACTGCTCCAGGCGACCGCAGCGCCCCGGCGGCTGGGGGCGTGGCGCGGATCCGGCTGCCGCTACGGGCCGGGGTGTTGTGCGTCAGCCCGCGTGGCTGTTCACCCGGGGGGGTGTGGGTTCACCACCGCAACCATCTTGAATTCTGCGGCGGATTGGCTTATGAGCAGTTTTTCGTCAATGCGCTGCCGAGGCGCCCCGTTTCACGCCTGTGGCGCTCGCCTGAACGGTTGACTTTGTGAGTGAACCCTTGTCGTTCAGCTCACTCTTCTGGGTTACTTCTCGTGTCCGTACCAGCGGCATTCGAATCCGCAAACGGAAGCGGGCAGGCCCCTGAATGGGCGTCAGGTGACGTCAGACGGGCTGTGTTCCTCGATAGGCCCCGCGCAAAGCGCCGACGGCTGCAGACCGTTGACCGGGCATCCGCGCAAGGCCATCGAGATACCACCTGGCCAGTGGACACGAGAGCTGACTCGCCCCACCGGGGACGTACGCGGACCGAACGCCCCATCACTGCTCGGAAATGTACCGCATTCCGGGCGAGGAGGAATCCCTCATGCCCATCTCTCCGAACCAAGGATCCAGTGGTGGCGGCACACTTGTCACCATCACCGGCACCAATCTCACCGGCACCAGCGCCGTGCGCTTCGGCACGCGGTCCGCCACCAACGTCACCAACGTCTCGCCCACCACGGTCACCGCGGTCTCGCCCTCCGGCAGCGGTTCGGTCGGTGTCACCGTGACCACTCCGGGAGGGACGAGCAACCCCATTCCGTTCTACTACGTGGGGGCGCCGTTCAAGCAGACCCTGAGTCCGACCTCCGGGTCGACCGCGGGCGGCACGACCGTCACCATCACCGGCACCGGCTTCTCCAGTGCCACCAGCGTCGCCTTCGGCGCGAACACGGTGGCGCCGACGGTGGTGTCCGACAGCCAGCTCACCGCCGTCGCGCCGGCCGGTGCGGCCGGCTCGGTCGGTGTCAGCGTCACCACCGCGGGCGGTACCAACAACGGGCTCTCGTACACCTATGTCGCCGTCCCGACGGTGACGTCGGTCGTCCCGGACGAGGGGCCGGTGTCGGGCGGCACCTCGGTGACCGTGACCGGTACCGGTCTCACCAGCACCAGCCAGGTCACCTTCGACGGCAACCCGGCACCCTTCACGGTGATCTCCGACACCGCGCTGTCGGCTGTCACGCCTCCCGGGGCCGCCGGTCTCGTCGATGTCGTCGTGACCAACGACGCGGGCAGCGCGACCGCCACGGACGCGTTCACCTACCTCGCCGGCCCCGGCATCTGACCGCCCCTCAGCGGCCGGCCCTCTCAGTGGCCGGCCCCGTCCGGAGCGGACGCGGAAGCCCGTAAGGGCCCGCCCGTCTCCGAGTCTCCGGCCCGGGTAAGCCCCACCCGGGCCGGGGGCCCTCTGCTCGCGGCCCGCAAGACACAGGCAGGGCAGCCCGATCAGCTCTCTTCGGCCCTTCCCGGCCCGCCCGACACTCTACGGAGACACCGTGAAAGACAGCCCTCCTGCGGCAGGAGCAGTCCGGCCCGCCGCCGTTGTCGCCGCCGTTCCTGTTCTCACCTCGGTCGTACCCAGTACGGGCCCTGCGGCAGGCAACAACAACGTCACCCTGAACGGCAGCGGCTTCTCGGGAGTCACCGCCGTCCTGTTCGGCACCAAACCGGCCCTCGGATACACGGTCGACTCCACGACGAAGATCACCGCGGTGGCCCCGTCCGGCACCGGCACCGTTGCCGTGACCGTCAAAACACCCGGAGGGACCAGCAACTCGGTCGCCTACACCTACGCGGCACAGCCCTCCCTGACCTCCGTTTCGCCGAGCCAGGGGCCGTCTTCGGGCGGCACCACCGTCATCCTCACCGGAACGGGCCTGAGCGCAGCCACCGCGGTCACCTTCGGCAGCACACCCGCCGCCGGCTACACCGTCAACTCCGCCACACAGATCACCGCCGTCGCCCCGGCGGGAACAGGCGCCGTGCCCATCACCGTCACCACGCCTGGCGGTACGACCGGCCCTGTCTACTTCTTCTACGTCAACGCGCCCACGGTCACCTCCGTCTCGCCGGGCCAGGGGCCGGCTTCGGGCGGCACCACCGTCATCCTCACGGGGGCGGATCTGAGCGCAGCCACCGCGGTCACCTTCGGCAGCACGCCCGCCACCGGCTACACCGTCAACTCTCCCAGCCAGATCACCGCTGTCGCCCCGGCGGGAACGGGCTCGGTCGCCGTGACCGTCACGGGCCCGGGCGGCGTCAGCAACTCGGTCATCTATACGTATGTGGCGTCACCGGTCCTCAGCTCCCTTGTCCCCGTCCTTGGGCCCACCGGCGCCGGAGCCGGTGTCACGCTCACCGGCAGCGGCCTGACCACCACGACCGCCGTCCGTTTCGGTGCCGTATCTGCGGCCTTCACCGTGCTGTCCGACACCACGGTCGCCGCGTACGCCCCGGCGGGGGTGCCCGGCCCCGTCCTGGTCAACGTGACCACGGCCGGCGGCACCAGCAACTCCCTCACCTACACACGTGTCGCCCCTCCCGTGATCTAGGTCCGTCCTCAAGATCACTTGGATGGCGCGGGAGGGCCTCTTCCTCAAGGGGCTGTCCGCCCGGTCCCGTTACCGGCCGGGGCACGAATTGCTTCGATGCCGGGCGGGCCGGGCCGAGGTGCAGGGTTGGGGGAGCCGTGCCAAGGTGCACGAGAGAGCCGTCCCCCGTGACCGTCCAGGACTCTGCGAACAACGCTTCCCGCCCCCGCTGTGCCCGTTGGCCCAAGTGGGTTGACTGGGCCGGCGCCTCCCTGGGGCGCGAGAGCCCTCGGCGTAGCGTGAGGCTCCCGGACCGGTTGCGGCGGACCTTTGTCCTGTGACCGATCGAGGAGTCGAGACTGTGAGACGTTGGCAAGACCGGAGAGTGTGGAAGGCGGGCACCATCGGGGCGCTGGTTGCGGTGGTGGGCTTTGCTTCGCCGGCAGCGGCGGCTGTGTCGTCGTCGACGACGGTCACGGCATCACCCTCAGCGGCGAGTGTCGGGGCACCCGTGACACTGACCGCGACCGTGACCTGTAGCGCTGACCCCAGCAGAGTCCTTCTCGGCCTGACGTTCTTCGACGGGGGAGACATCCTGGGTGAGGTGTCCGTCGACTCGAGCGGGCACGCGCAGTACACGACCACCTTCGCCACCACCGGCACTCACACGATCACGGCCGCGTACAACGGAAACGCGAACTGCTTCGCTTCGAACAGCATGACCACGGTCCAGGTCTCCGCGGCGCCGGTACCCCCGACTCCGCCGGGGCACGGGCTCTGCCGCGACGATTGCTGCGGCCTGATCAATATTCATCTCGGTGGCATCAAGACCAGCGTCGGTGTCGACCGGGTCAGGTCCTCGCTGGCGCGGTGGCTGACGCCCCGTCTGCCGTACCCGGCCCGCTTGCAAGGCCTCACACGGTGAGGCGGAGGGGATCTGGTCGGCGGGCCCGGAGCGGGCGCTGAAGGTGTGGCCGGGGGCGCGGGGCATCGGCCGTGGAGCGGGCCGGACGGGCCGTGGGATTGCCCCGCTCCTGCCGCAGGGCGAGCGGCGCTTTTCGGTGACCGGGCCGTAGGCCGCCGCCGGACGGGTGGGCAGATGCGGTGCGCGAGCTGCTGCCGGCGCTCGCCCCGCATCGTCGAAGGGCGTCGGTGTCAGGGACGGCTCGCCACGTCGATGTGTGACTTGGTGACGTCGGTGACGAAGTCGCGGGTGCCCTCAGGGCTGAGGGCGCGGGCCTGGAGGTGGTCGTACATCATGCTGTACTGCTGCACTTCGGAGGGTTTCTTCAGGTAGAGGTCGCTGGTGAACCTTTCCAGGTACACCATCCCTGCCTCGGGGCTGTCGGCGAACCTCAGGACGGAGAACTGGCCTTGGCGGCCGGGGTGGGCTCCCGCGGTGTAGGGGAGGACCTGCACGGTGATGTGCGGTTCGGCGCTGAGTGCGTTCAGGTGCTCGAGTTGTTCGCGCATGATGTCGGGCCTGCCGACGACGCGGTGCAGGGCCGGTTCGTCCAGGACGACCCACAGACGCAGCGGGCGGGCCGGGTCGTAGATGCGGTGCTGACGGCGCAGCCTCACCTTGAGGCGCGCGTCGGCCTGTTGGGCGGGGATCGGGGGGACCGTTGTCTCGATGACCGCGTGGGCGTAGGCGGGTGTCTGCAGCAGGTCGGGGATCACCATGGGCTCGTAGGTGTGAATGGAGGAGGCGTCCGTCTCCAGGCCGATGTAGACGCTGTTGGGGATGTTGCCGTAGGTGTTCCACCAGCCCTGCTGTCCGGATTCCCGGGCCATCCGCATCAGAGAGTCGATGACCTGCCGGTCGGTCACTCCGTAGAGCTCGCACAGGTCGCGCACATCGCGGGGGCTGATGGCGCGGTGGCCGTTCTCCAGCAGGCTGATCTTGGGCTGGGAGACCAGCAGCCGCTCTGCCACTTGCGCACTCGTCAGATCACTGGCCTTGCGCAGCCGGCGGAGCTCGGCTCCCAGGCGGCGTCTTCTGACGGTGGGGTTGATGTTCGCCGGCACGGGCCGTGCACCTCCGGCTCCAAGTCACTTGTTCCGGCCCGCAGGTTGCCATGGGACGAAGGCTGTTGATCCGGTGCCATGCCGTCGTGTTCGCGAGACAGCCGAAACGGACTGTGACGTTGTCATGTGCCTCACCGCACGGTCCGCCACGACTCCAGTACCACTAAAACGTATATAGGTCAATTAATGCACCCAATTGGAGGCGCCGGAAATGCAGGAGTAAATGACTGCCCGTTATATTCTGTACCTGTCCGAATACACTCCGTAACGGATTCAGACGCGCGCCCAGAAAAAACCGGAGAAGTAGTGAACAAGATCAAGAAGGCCGCGGCCGTAGCGGTCATGGTCGGCGGCATGGCTCTCGGCGGCGGGGCCGCCCACGCAGCCGGCGGCCACGGGCTCGACGACCCGGCCGACATCATCATCGGCAACCTGCAGGCCGTGAACTGCGACCAGGACTTCGCCGGCGGCGCCGCCTTCGCACCCGTTCAGGGCATCTCCACCGAGGGCAACACCCAGAACATCGGCAGCTTCTGCACGGTGGTCGGCCCCGTCTACGACTGATTCCAGGACGCCGTCAAGAGCAGGTCCCGCACCCTGGGTGCGGGACCTGCTCGCGTTGCGCCGCCGGTGCAGGTCCCCGCGGATCCCCTCCAGCCCCGGTCACGGGGCATGCCTGCCCGCCCTTCAGCACCTGCTTTCTGATCCCGGCATCTGAGGGGGAACCAGGAAGCGAGATGAGTGCGTCACCTGACCGTGACGACTTCTCGGACGTTCGTGCGGACTGCGAGTCCCGGCGACCTGGACAGCATTACTGACCTGCATACGCTGGCTCGCACGGCGTACTACCAGGCAGGCGGAGTGCCAGACGTGGAGCTCGCCTCCCCCGGCGGGCACTCCAGCCGGCGGGAGAGCTGGAGGCGGGCCGTCCACTCCAGCGACCGCACTGTCATGTGTGCGGACCGAGAAGGTGAGTTGGTGGGCATCTTGTCGATGGGCCCTCCCCACGAAGCTGACATCGATGCCGCAACTGCCCGACAGCTCTACCAGATTCACGTCCGCCCGGGCATCTGGGGACAAGGTACCGGCAGCGCCCTGCACGCGGAATTCGTGCGGGTCCTTCGCGATGCGTCACTGGTCACAGGCGTACTGGAAGCATGGGAGCGCAACAGCCGAGCCCAAGCCTTCTACGCCCGGCACGGATGGAAGCCGGACGGACACCACCGGCCCGGTCCAGGCAACGGGAACTACGTTCGCATGCGCCTGAGCCTGGACCCCGCGGTCTGACCCTGCCGGGGGTGGTGAGGCCGCCCAAGGTGACTGCCGCAAGGAGCACACCGGGCAGCGCCTCAGAGGAGGTCCTGCACGACGTCTTCGGCCGCCCGGTGCTCGGCGGAGGCCGGGTCGAGCTCGCTGAGCGTCAGCAGACTGGTGTCATCTCGGAGATGACGCTCCCACGACGCGGCCATCATCTCCTGCTGGTCGCGCGGCAACTGCCGGACAACTTCCCGGCTCGCCGGGCTCAGCGCATGAAGGAAGCGCTCCACGGTTTCTGCTGGATCGGTCTGCATGGACCAAATCCTTCCCGCGCCCGCGCCGCGAGGACCTCCCTGTGCCCGGCACCTCACCCGAACAGACGCGGTGACTCCCTCCCCGTCCTGAAGGGCGGGGCTTCTCGCTGTGCCGGGTCGGCATCACGACGGACGGACCAGCCCGGCCCGGCCCGCAGAACGTCGAGAGCGCCCGGGGCAGCGCAGCCCCTGCCCGTCACAGCTGCCCGGCCTGCCTGTGGCGGGGCCCTCCCGGCCCCCGGGTGCCGTCGCCGCTCCTCCTCGCCGCTCTCGCCGGCACCGTAACGGGTGGCATCGGACAGGGCCTTGCCCTTTGGGCAGGCCCCGGCCGTGGTCAGCACAGCGGCACAGCGGCACCGCGGCACAGCGGCACCGCGGCACCGCGGCACCGCGGACAAGGGGAGTACCGCCAAGGCCGTGCGGCGGTTCGGAGCGGATGTGATCCTGGAGGAACGACGAGCGGGCAGGGGTGCCGGCCATGGGCCCTGAGGCGGACAGCGGCAGTACCACCGCCCGGGCACGTCCGCGCCCCGCCCCGGCACTGCGCCGGACCGCCACAAAACTGCGGCACGGCACCGGCGCCTCGGCCTGCGCAGGCAGGCGCGCCGTCCGGGTGACAGCCGCATCCGTCGCCGCCTTCTACACCGGCCTCTACGGCCTGCACGAGCCCGTCACCGCCACGTACGCCCTCTTCGCGGCGGTGGCGATGGCCGGCCTCTCCCGCATCCCCGGCACCGGGCGCCAGCGCGCGGCCGTCGTCATCCGGGTGCTCCCGGCCGGCTGGATCCTCGTGACAGCCGGGACCCTGCTCGCGGTACACACCTGGGCCGCGGTGGCGGGGATGCTGGTGATCGGCTTCCTTCTGGCGTTCGCGGCGGCGGCCGGTCCACGCCTGGCCGGTGCGGCCCCGGGCCTGCAACTGCTCTACATCCTGCCCTGCTTCCCCCCGTACGCGCCGCAGACACTGGGCGAACGCCTGGGCGGCGCCACGCTCGGCATCCTGCTGCTCGTGCTCGCCGAGAGCCTGCTGCTGCCCGACCCGCCCACCACCTCCTACCGGACCCGGTCGGCAAACGCGGCCATCACCGCGGCACGCTGCGCGAGCGAACTGACCCACCCGCCCTGGACCCTTTCGGACGAAACCCGCAGCGCGGCACGGTCGGCCGGCGAAGCGCTGCGCCCCTTCCACGTACCGGAGTCGCAGCGCCCGGCCGGACCGGGACCGCGGGAACGGGCGCTCGCCCACACCGGCATGGCCGCCCGTGTCCTTCTGGCCCGGCTGCAGGAGGTCCCGCGGCCGGGCCGTGGGGGCCCGCACCCCCACACCCTCGCACTCCTGCTCGAGGTCGCGTCGTCGGCCCGGCGGACCGCCGCCGCGCTGCGCACCGGCCGGCCGGCCGGCCCGGGACGGCTGCCGGACGCCCTGGCCGCCTACCGGCGTCTGCGCACCGTGCCGGCAGACAGCGCGACACCTGAGACCACCAGCACAGTGATGCACCGTCAGGCGATGCTCATGGAAGCCGCCTACGCCGCGGTGACACTGGCGACCGCCGCCGATCTCGCCCTGGGGCGACGCCCCGGGCCCACCGAGACACAGGACGGCAGCTTCTGGTACGCGGGACACAGCACGATCCGCCTGTGGGCGCACCGTCTGGTGGGACACCTGAGCCCCCGCTCGGTGTACTTCCAGAACGCGGTGCGCATCAGCCTGGCCCTGGCGGCCGCCCGTACCGTGGCCGGCGTCGACTCCCTGCCGCACGGATTCTGGGCCATGCTGGCCGCTCTCACCCTGATCCGCACCACGGCCGCGCAGACGGGCGCGATCGTACGCCAGGCCCTCATCGGTACGCTGCTGGGCGCGCTGGCCGCCGCCGCCCTGCTGGTGTTCGTCAAAGGGAACAACACGGCCTACGCCGTGGCACTGCCGGTGATCATGCTGGCCACGTTCTGGATCGGGCCGACACGGGGCGTGGGCTGGGCGCAGGGAATGTTCACCCTGGTCGTGTCCACCGTCTTCGCCCAGCTCGCGCCGGCCACCTGGCATCTGGCCGAGTTCCGCTTCCTCGACGTTCTCACCGGCAGCGTGATCGGCCTGGTGATCGGGCTGCTCGCCTGGCCCCGGGGCGCCCAGGAGGAACTGCGCCGAGACATCGCCGCGCTGCTGGGCGCCATCGCCTCCACTGTCACCTCGACCACGTCGTTCCTCACCCAGGGCCATGCGCAGGCACAGCGCGGCCGGCCCTCGCTGCAGCACGCCCTGACGCTGGCGGAGTCGTCCTTCGCGCAGTACCAGAGCGAGCCGCGCCGGGCCGGCACACCGGTGGCGGACTGGCAGGCGACGCTGATGGCCGGGCATCACGCCCTGCGCGGTTCCAGGCGCCTGCTGGAGCCCGGGGACCCGGCCGCGTCCCGGTGGCCCGCTCCCGCATACCGGGCGGAACTGGCCAGGGACGGTGCCGAACTGGCCGGGCAGTACGAGCTGGTCGCCACCCTCCTCGCCGGCACCCGCCCGCCGCCGGCACCGTCCGGCCGCCCCGGCCCCCGCAGAGCCGAGGACACCCGGCCGCACGCCGCTCCGCCTCCGCCGGTCTACTACGACGCCGAGGCATGGCTGCAGGGACTGACCCTCGACCTGGACCGCATCACCGAGGCCACGGCCGAGGCCGTGGCGGGGCTGCCCCCGAAGGACAAAGACTGAGCCGGCCGGGCCGGCCGCCGTACCCCGACGGCAGGAGCCCCGTACTTCTACGGGACCTCCGTCCTGGGTTCGCCGCGGTGGACGACGTGCCAGTGCTGGTGCTTGGACTCCCGATACAGCCCCAGATTCGTCATCACCGAGCACGCGCCGTGCTGCTGCTCCACCTGGGCGGCCACCGTGCGCACCACCCGGATGACTTCTGCGAGCAGCTCCTCACCGCCGGCCCCGAAGTCGATCAGCGACGGCGCATGGTCCCTTGGGAACCACCACGATGTGAACGGAATACGACGGCCGGGTGTGGTGGAACGCCAGCACCCTGTCCGTCTCCACCACCACTCCACTGGTGTCCGCCCGTTGAGCGGTCTTCAAAGTTGAGCGGTGCGAAGGTTTCCGCGGGCTCGGCGGGTGGTGACGCAGCGTATGCGTAGGCGCTGATTGCCGTCGAACAACAGTAGTCTTCGGCCCATGGCCCTGCGACCTGACGAGTTCTACGCCCACGCACGTACCGCTGCGGATGGTGAGCGACGGCTCCCGCTAGCCCGTATGACGGGGTGGGACATCAGTCCGTTCGAGGCGGACGGCCTGCGCGTCGCGCCGCTGCGCCCGCCGGTTCTACCCGAACCGGCGCGGCACGGCGAGGACCCCTTGGACTGCAACGCGTGCCGCAGCCGGGACGAAGGGATCTGGCTCGACGACCGTTGGCGGCTCACCCGGATCACGGGAGTCGGCGTGCCGCTGGTGCTGATGCTGCATCCACGCGATCACTTCGACCTGGCGGACCTGCCCGACGAACTGGCCGCCGAACTGGGGGTGCTCACCACCCACATCGCCCGCCATGTGCAAGCACTGCCGCACATCTCTCGGGCCCACGTCTACCGCATCGGAGACGGTGGCGCCCATCTGCACATCTGGTTCTTCGCCCGTCCCGAGGGGCAAGCCCAACTGTACGGGTCGTGGATGGTCATCTGGGACGACCTGTTGCCGGAGTACCCGGCGGACGCGGCCGAGGCAGACGCGGCGATCGTGGCAGACGCGTTGGTCGCCTCCTACGGAGGCCGTCGCCCGGCCGTCAGCGAACTGCCGCACGCCTGATCCGCCGGAGCACAATCCTGAGAGTCTCCGAAGTTGAGCAGTGCGTTGCGCCGGACCGCTGACGTCCTGTCACGATCCGTAAGGGGGGTCTTCAAGGTCGAGCGGTGCGGAGGTGTCCGCGGGCTCGGCGGGTGGTGACGCAGCGTGTACGTAGGCGCTGGTTGGCGGGGTTGCGGAAGCCGTGGGCCGTGCGGACGGTCAGCTTGATCATGCGGTTGGTGCCTTACTGGCTCTAACAAAAGCTGTCATCATGTGACTGTTGGCTTGCCTGTTCGTTGGTCTGGTTGTGGGGAAACGTCAGTCGCGGCCTTGGATCGTTTCCGTTGACTTCCTCCCCCTCGTAAACGAGGGGGAATCCTACGGCTCGCGCCGTGGGGTTTTCTGCTTCGTCGCCGACTGCCCGCCCGGAGTTCTCCGTTGAGGTCTGACACCAGCTCCACAGACTGTCACCGCCAGCCCGGCGGCCAGAAGGTTCTTCGCCGCGTTCACGTCCCGGTCGTGGACCGTTTGGCAGTCGCACGTCCAGGTACGGACATGCAGCGGCATCTTGCCCTGCAGGGTGCCGCAGTGGGAGCACAGCTTGGACGAGGGGAAGAAGCGGTCCACGACCACCACGTCCCGCCCGTACCACTGAGCCTTGTACTCCAGCATGCTCCGGAACTCGCTCCATGCCGCGTCGCTGATGGCGCGGGCGAGCCGGTGGTTTTTGACCATGTTGCGCACGGTCAGGTCCTCGATCACGAGCGTTTGGTTTTCGCGCACGAGTCGAGTGGTCAGTTTGTGCAGGCCGTCCCTGCGGCGGTCGGTGATCCGGGCGTGGATCCTGGCGGACTTGCGGCGCGCCTTCTCCCGGTTCGCGGAGCCCTTCTCCTTGCGGGCACAGGTGCGCTGTGCCCTGGCGAGGCGGGCGCGGTCGCGGCGTTCGTGCCGGGGGTTGGCGATCTTCTCACCGGTCGACAGGGTCAGCAGGTGGTCCAGGCCGACGTCGATCCCCACCGCCGCATCCGTGGCCGCGAGCGGCTTCACCGTCGGGTCGTCGCACAGCATCGACACGAACCAGCGGCCGGCCGCGTCCCGGGACACGGTCACGGTCGTCGGCACACTGCCCTCGGGCAGGGGGCGGGACCAGACGATGTCCAGCGGCCCGGCCATCTTCGCCAGCTTCAACCGGCCGCCGCGGAACGTGAACGCCGAGCTGGTGTACTCCGCCGAGGCGCGGGACTTCCGCTTCGACTTGAACCGCGGGTACTTGGCACGCTTGGCGAAGAAGTTCGCGAACGCCCCTTGCAGGTGCCGCAGCGCCTGCTGCAACGGAACCGACGACACCTCGCTGAGGAACGCCAGTTCCTCGGTCTTCTTCCACACGGTCAGCATCGCGGAGGTCTGGTTGTAGGTGACCCGCTCCTGCCGCGCCCACGCCTCGGTACGGGCGGCGAGCGCCAGGTTGTAGACCTTCCGCACGCACCCGAACGTGCGCGACAGCTCCGCTGCCTGCGCATCGGTCGGACAGAAGCGGTACTTGAACGCCCGCTTCACGCGAGTGGCCATAACTCACATGATAGGCCATCAGTTTGTGAGCCTGCGATGCGTCGTGGCGGGCGCCGATTCGCCCTGGAGGCGAATCGCCTTTCCCTGCCCTGCTCCGCAGGAGTCCGATTCCTCCCCGGCCTGAAGGCCGGGGTCTCCTCGGAGGTAACCCGATGAACTGTGGTCGCTCGTCGAGCCGTTGCTGCCCAAGCCTGCGCCGAAGCTGGTCGAGGGCAGACCTCGAGTGCCTGACCGGCAGGCGCTGTGCGGGATCCTCTTCGTCCTGCACACGGGGATCCAGTGGGAGTACCTGCCCCAGGAGCTGGGCTTCGGTTCGGGTATGACCTGTTGGCGCCGTCTGGCGGCCTGGAACGAGGCCGGCGTCTGGAACCGGTTGCATGTGCTGCTGCTGGAGAAACTGCGATCGAAGGACAAGCTGGACTGGTCCCGGGCGGTGATCGACTCCTCCCACGTCAGGGCTGCCCGGCGGGGCCCAAAAGCGGACCCAGCCCGGTCGACCGCGCACGTCCGGGCAGCAAGCACCACGTCATCACCGACGGCCAGGGCATCCCGCTCGCGGTGTCGCTGACCGGCGGAAACCGCAATGACGTCACCCAACTTCTGCCCCTGCTCGACAAGATCCCGGCCATCGCGGGCCGGGTCGGCAGACCTCGCCGACGCCCCGATGCGCTGCTGGCCGACCGCGGCTACGACCACGACAAATACCGCCGCCTGCTCCGGGCCCGCGGGATCCGCCCCGTGATCGCGAAGCGAGGCGAGCCTCACGGCACCGGCCTGGGCATCTTCCGCTACGTCGTCGAGCGCACGATCGCCTGGCTCCACGGCTTCCGGCGCCTTCGCATCCGCTGGGAACGACGCGCCGACATCCACGAAGCATTCCTCGGACTCGCCGTCTGCCTGATCACCCACCGCCACGTACAGCGGCTTTGTTAGGACCAGTTACAGCAGTGCGCCGGGCGTCATCGCCTCCCGGCCGGCCGGTTCGCCGGTCCAGTCGGCGAGCAGGCGGCGGGCCTGCTCGGAGGAGGTGCCGGGTCCGGCGGCGCAGATGGCCGGGAGTCTGGTCGCAGTCGCCGGTGACGGCCAGCACGTCGCAGCCAAGGGTGAGGTCGCCGGCCAGCGGGCGGTTAAAGAAAATCGCCGGAGTGCGGCAGCAACGTCATTGACACCCGGCACGGCCGGCAGACGTCCCTGCACCGGTGGCCTCGACTCCCGCCCGCGCGAGGCTGCCGCTGAGACTCGAGGCCCCACTGCCCCGCCAGGGCCATCCACCATTGCGCGACGACCGGTCAGGGAGCAGACAGGTCGATCGCCCGGTCGACATCTTGGGGCTGCAGGACGCGCAAGATGCCTTCCAGCAGGTAGTAGTCGGCGTAGGGGAGCGAGATCTCGATCCCGTCCTCGGCCGGCCGGTTGCGGGTGCAGCGGGCCACCACCGCTTGCGCGCGGGCGGACTTGTCCGTCAGGCAGGTCTGCGACAGTGCGCTCAGCAGCCGCAGTGCCACCGTGCGGTACTGCTGCCTGCCCGTCGCGGCGGACAGGTCGAGCAGCCCGCATGCCATGATCGCGCCGGCCGATGCGTCCTTGATGTCGTTGGGCTGCTGCGGCGCGCGGTAGTCCCATACGGGCACGTAGTCCGCGCCGAGCGCTCCTATCGCGTAGTCGGCGAGTTTGCACGCGGTGGCCAGGAATGGGCGCTCCCCGCTCCGGCGGTAGATCGTGGTGAACCCGTACACGCCCCATGCCTGTCCGCGCGCCCAGCACGAGGTGGGGCTGTAGCCCTGCACGGTGCCCGGGCCGACCGGGGCGCCGGTGGCCGGATCGAAGTCGAAGACGTGGGGTGTCGATCCGTCCGGCCGCGGGAACACCCGCTGGGCGGTCTTCGCATGCTCCACCGCGATGTCGAGGTACTTCGCGTCGCCGGTCTGCCGGCTGGCGAATGCCAGCAGGTCGAGATTCATCATCGTGTCGATGATGACGCGCCCTGCGTTGTTCGGATCGTTCAGTGCGCCCCACGCCCGGAGGAAGCGGCCGCGCGGGTTGTACCGCTGGATCAGCGAGTCCGCCGCCTGTACGGCACCGGTCCGCCAGACGTCGTCACCTGTCAGGCGCCATGCGGTGACCCACGACGGAGAGAACAGGAAACCGAGATCGTGCGTGCTGGTGTCGTGCTGACGGGGGGCGAGCTTCCTCGCCGACTCGAGCGCCAGTGTGCGGAGTTGCTCGTCCTTGCTGTACAGCCAGGCCATCCACAACGTTCCCGGCCAGAACCCGCCGACCCAGTCACCGTTTTGGGAGTAGACCCACTTCTCGAACTTCGTCCCGACAGGGAAGGCGCTCACGCCTGGCGCGACAGCACGGATCTTCTCCACCGCGTAGTCGGCCGCCGCACGCAGCGTGCGCACCGTCGCTGCCGGTACCTGCTCGGCCAGCGCCTGCGCAGACTGAGGCGAAGACGCATACGCGGCCGCGGTGCCGGCCGCCGTAGCCAAAACAGCCCGCCGAGAAATGGACACGGGTACCTGCCTCTCTCCAACTGAACAGCGTGGTAAGGGAGTTGAAGGAGTCTTGCACGCCGTCCACCACATGTATATCCATGTGTGCGGAGTTCATATAGGTGAACCAACGCCGTCGTCGGACGCAGGCGTCCGACGACCTCAGGACGGGCCAGCGCGTCGCGCAGGGACTGCTCGTCCTGCCACTGCGCGACGTTCACATAGGTCGAGTCAGTGCCCTGGGAACAGAGCAGCCTGTGGTGCAGAAATCCGGGCTGTGCCCGCATGCATTCGGAGACGTTCGCGAATTCGCGCTCGAACGCGGTGGGAGATCCGTGGACTTGGAATACATTCACGAGAACTATCACGTGAATACTCCTTTCCTTGGGCTTGGGATGCACTGTGCGCAGGCCTGGCCTGATTCATCTGGCCCTGACGAGGCCGCGACGGAAACCGTGGTGTCGCAGAAGGGCCCGGGCCCGACGGCGGGGGAAGGCGTCGGGCCCGGGCCGGCACGGCAGGCGGGTGCGCTATTCGCCGACGGCGACCGCGGACCGCGCCTGGTGGGTGGCGGTGGCCGGCTCGGCCTCCGTTACGGCCGTTTGGCCCTGGCGGGGCATCAGCACTGCGGTGACGGCACCGAGGGCGACGATCTGCGAGTCCACGATCGCGGCCGTCGGTTCCGTGTTCCGGCCTCGCTCTCGCGGACCCGGCCGCGCAGCCGGTCATGGAACCCGGCGATCAGCTGGTGGTCACGCCGGCGGCGGAAGACGGCGCAGACGCGGTCCCGGGCGGGGAAGTCCGCGGGCATCGCCGGCCACTCGATGCCGTTGTCGACCAGGTAGCGGACCGCGTCGATCATCTGCAGGTGGCAGTAGCCCTCCGGCTGCCCGCCCCTGCCGGCCAGCCACGCCGGCACCGGCAGCCGGCTGCGTTGACCAGCCCTGCGGCAGACCACGCCCGCCAGGGAGATGCGTCCCGAGTCCGAGGCGCTGACTCCGACGCGGGGCATGTGACCGCGCGGGGACCAGGCCCGTGCTTTCGGCGGCGGAGCATCTGGCCCGACTCATCCGCGCAGCACCGCTGCACCTTCTGTCCCGGCCCCAGCGCGGTCGCCGGCACCTGTTCGGGCTTGAGCCTGCACATGTTCCGTGCGCCCACACATGCGCACGAGCCGGGGCCGACCAGGTGTGCTCGCGCCGGAGGCCGAGCCCCCTGTTCGCCATCCGGAACCCGTGGCGCGGTGGCCACGTCCGCCACCAGCTGGACCAGGGACATCGAGGACGGGGCGCGACACCTGCAGGAAGGCTGGTGGCGCATCTTCCGCAAAGCCGCCCTCGCCTGGCCGGTCATTCGCCAACCTCGACGACATCGCATACGCCACCACCCTGGCGACCAGCCAGCTCAACTCCCGTGCCACCCCCTGGGTCTGGGGCAGACCCGCACCGCCGACCCGTCGGCTACGGCGGCGATATGTGTACACCGTTTGAGGAATCCAGCGCTAGCTGTCGTAGGGGACCCAGGCACGCCCGCCTGCGTTGTTCGTGCCGTACCAGTAGCGCGGCATTCCCTTGATGCTGGTGGTGTGGAACGGGCGGCCGTGGTCGTCGATGCGGATCGTGCCGGTGCGGCCCTGGGAGGACCAGTCGAGTTCGAGGTACCAGCGGGCGTTGTAGGCCTGTGTCGTCGCGTCGACCAGCAGCACCTCCGGGTCCTCGGCGGAGACGCGGTACGGGAATTGCACGGCGGGGATGGTGTGTCCGATGTCGGCGCCGTCCTTCGGGCGGGCGATGGGGCGGCCGGCGTCGAGGTTCACGGTGAAGCGGCGGGGCGTGAGGTCGCCGCCGCAGCCCTGGCCCATGGCGTAGGCGCTCCCGGCGGCCGGGTTGCCGCGGCTGACGATGCGGACGTGGAGCGCTTTGAGGACCACGGCCGTGGAGGACTGCCCCTGCACGGAGATCTGCACCATCGTATGCCGCCCGTGCACCGCGCCCTGCGTCGCCGCCCACGCCCCGGCGTCCTGTTGCACCGGCGGTGGAGGCACCTGCGCGGGCGGCTTGTCGATGACGTAGTCGTGGTCGCAGCCCTTGTCCCAGACCAGGGAGTCGGCGCTCCATGCGAGGGGCAGGCCGGTGGCAGGCTTCGCGGCCGGGGTGGGACCGCTGCCGGTGCCGGACGGGGCGGGGGCCTTCTGCCGGGGGCCGGGCGCCGCAAAGCTCCGGGAAGGGGAGGGGGAGCCGCCGGCCGACGGTTTCGCCGAACGGTGGGATGCGCCGGGGGCGGCCGCCCGCGGGCCCGCGGAGCGAGAGCCGTCCGCCTCGGAGGAGCGGTCGTCCGACAGGGCGGACGTGGTGCCCAGAGCGGCGAGCAGCGCGCAGGTGACGGAGGTGGACGCCAGGACCCGTCGGCGGCGGAACCAGGGGCGGGGAGCGGGGGAGGGAGCGGGCTCGTCCGGGCCGGGACCGTCCCCGGGCTGCTCCGCGGAGCAGCTCTCCTCGGCGGGTTCCCCGTCCTCGGCGAGTGCCCCGTCCGTGTCCGGTGCCGGCACCGCCGCCTCCGCCGACACCGCCGCTTCCGCCGGGCCGGCCGTACGTACCCGCTGCCGAGCCTCCACCGCCAACAACCACAGCCGGTGCAGCTCGAGCCGCTCCTTCGGTGTCGCCTCGCAGAAGGCGGCGAGCCGCTCCACGGGCGCGAAGTCCTGCGGCACCGCCTCGCCCGCGCAGTACCGGTGCAGCGTGGAGGTGTTCATGTTGAGGCGGCGGGCCAGCGAGCCGTAGCTCCGGTCCGTGCGGTCCTTCAGCTGCCGCAGAAGCGCCGCGAACTCCTCGACATCGTCCCGCATCGACACCGTTCCTCCGTCGTCCCGCCCACGATCCCGTATCCCAGGCACTCATATCCCTGCACGTCAGATGGGCTGGGATGGTTCCACCGTCGCCAAAGGGCCGGCAGTCGTTGCGCCGGACTCCGGTGACCGCCGATGCTCTGGGTGTCGCACCGACCACGGCTACAGGGACCAACCGGCGTTGGGCGACGTCCCGATACGCACGCACCAACGGTTGCCTTCATGGCCACCGCGCTTGATACGTCGTCACACACGCTCACGACGCCGGTTGCCGTACGCCTCGCAGCACCGGGCTTCGCCCCTGCTGACCAGCGGCATCCGCAACGGATCACGATCTACAGCTGCCGTCTCAGACGATCTACTTAAATTCTTGGAGGTTTGATGAAGTCCGTCATCCGAAAGGCAGCAGGCCTCGCAGGCGCGAGCGTGGCCGTCGCAGCCATGTCCGTGACCGGCGCATCGGCAGCCCAGGCGGAGTCCCCCACCCACGGCTGCCCGTACCCCTACGTCTGCTTCTACGTGGACGAGGACGCCTATAACGCGGGCACACCGATCACGAAGTACCGCGATGTCACCAGTTCCTACCAGACGGTCAGATCCCGGCCGCACTACCACGTCGTGAACACCCGGAACGACGACGTGGCGTACCTACGGCTCCAGGACGGGAACTCGATCTGCCTGGTGCCGAATTCCGAAACCGTGTTCGCGAACGCTTACAGCGTCACCGGAATAAAGATCTCCAGCAGTTCCACCTGCTGAATCTGCCCGAACGGCCGGCGGACGCTTCCGCAGTTCAGCAGGAATGAGCAACGGCACACCACCTGCGCCTGCGTACCGGGACACCCGTGTACCCGAATGCCCGAGGTGCGGCGTTCGGCACCCCGCGGCGCCCGCCGCCACACGACGGCCCCGGGGCGAAAACACCGGGCCCACTCCTGTCCGATCCGGCAGCCGGGCCGTCCTGTCCTCGACTCGGAGGCGGACGAGGTGGCCACAAGTGCGCCTTCGGCACGAGAGCCGGAACCGGCCAAGAGCAACCGCATACAGACCAGAAAAGGAAGACACACATGAACAGGAAGTCCTCCGCACACCGTCGTCCGGGCCGCCGCGCGGCCGTCGCCGCCGGCCTCGTCCTGGCTGTCGGACTCGGTGTGTCGACACAGGTGTCGGCACAGGCGGCCGTCCATGCCCCCGCAAAGGCGTCCACCGCACAGTCGGTCAGCGGCACGCCCGGCCAAGCGGTGACCCGGGTCGCCGACTTCTACGGCGCGTACATCGACGCGAAGGGCGACTACACGGACCCGGACGCCACGCTCGCCACGGCCCTCCGCAACCACTACCTGACGCCCGACTTCGCCAAGCGGCTGGCAGCCTGGGAGAAGACGAACGCGGCGGACGGCGTCCTGCGCGCCCAAAACATCCCGGCGCAGTGGACGGCGACCGACAACGGCACCGTGGGCAACGGCCATGAGGTCATCGTCACCCTGACCTTCGGCAGCGGGGAGACGACGCAGAAGACCAAGCTTTTCGTGCTGGTGGAGCGGTACAACCACATCGTCGACATCGACACCACGAGCACTCGTTAACAGCGGAGCCGCTCCCCATGTTCTGTCCCGGCCGGGACAGAACATGAGGAGGGAAGCCGACGGATGCCCTCCGAGGGACCGGCTTTCGTACCTGCCTTCGATAACCGGGGGGGCAGGTACGAAACCCGGTCCCCAGCGGCGCCCTCTGCCAAAAGGTCCGGGCAGCCGACCGTTGCCCACGAGGACCCGTCGCCTGCTCGGACGCGTCGTCCGGCGCCGGTACGCCGGACGAGGAGGTCATCCGGTCGAGAAGCCGGCGAACTCGATGTCGGTGAAGGCGATGTGCAGACGGTGGCCGCGTCGGCCCCCGTCGCGGAAGTAGGCGTGACCCAGTGCACGGGCGAGGATCACCAGCTGCTGCTCGCCCGCGCCGACGTCCCGGACGGCGAACAGCTCACGGGCCGCCTCTCCCGGCAGGGACTGGGTGGCCCACCGCACCCGCGGATCGTCCGAGGACCCCCGCCAGAGCCGCGAACCCGAAGCGCGCTCGGATGTGGAGGCCGAAGCCTTCCGCTTCGGCCCGGGCACGCAGGCGGGCCCGCACCTGGGGCTGCTATCGCATCAGGACCGCCTCCTCGATCGTCCCGACCTCCGCCGGGCCGGGCGGAGGTCGGGACGATCGAGGCTTCTTCGTCACCCAGCGCTGTACGGTGCGCTGCGAAACACCCAGCAACGCGGCCACGCTCCTGTAGAACCCTGGTGAGTCGCGAGCAGAAACCGCGGGCGAGCCTCGGTGCTCGAGAGAACGGGCCGAGTGCGCAACGCGCGCTCCAGCCCTTGCGTAATCTCTCCCACATCCATCTCCCCGAGCGGCCTGCCGACGGGGCCGCTCCCTGCGGCCCGTGGCGTCAGATCTTTGTGGCCCGGCGACGGGCTGCTGCCCCCGCTCAGCCAGCGAACGCAGGCCGCACGCCGCTGCCGGCTACAGCAGCCCGAACAGAAGGCAGCCGGTGCTCAGCGCGGGGCCGTGCCAGGCGAGCGCTACAGCCCGCTCGACAAGCCGGGAGATTCGCTGCGGTACGGGGTGGAGGTCCTGATGAAGCAGCGCCATGACAGACGTGGCGGGTGATCTCTCCGCGACGAAAGCCGACAGTTGGGCGTGGGCCCGCGCCCAGTCGTCGGCTTCGAAGTCCGGCCACCCGCTGGGCGAAGGAGGTGGTCTCAGGCGGAGCTGGCGCAGCCGCGGGTCGTGCGCGCTCAGCTTGTTCTTTGGCCCTCGGCCCCGATTGTGCGGTCACTCTTTGGAGTGGTTACAGGGTATGGGGCGGCCTTCCTGGTGATCCTGAACCCTGCGACGGAGTAGGGGAGTTCACCAGGAAGGCCGTGGGGGTGAGTGTGCTGGTGCCGGCTGGTGAACGGGATGCGTGCGCGGAACTGTCACGCTGTCGGACGGCCTTCTCGGAACGCCGCTGATGACTTCACGGAAGGCATCAGCGAGCCACCGCACCCCCGGCGCAGCCTCGGCCCCACCTCATCTTGTACTGAACGGTCCAAGATGGGGTAGGCTCGAGGCATGACCGACGCCGCCCCGAACCGCTCTCCCGAGCAGAACAACGTCCCCGGGCTGCCGCTGCGCAACCTCGCGGGCTTCACGCACCGCTGGGTCGACGCGGAAGGCATCCGGCTTCACGCCGTGGAAGGCGGCCGGTCGAGCGGCCCCACCGTCGTGCTGCTCGCCGGATTCCCGCAGACCTGGTGGGCTTGGCACAAGGCGATGCCGCGTCTGGCCGAGCGCTTCCACGTGATCGCGGTCGACCTGCCGGGACAGGGCCACTCCGATCGTCCCCAAGGGGGCTACGACACGCACACCGCCGCTTCACGTGTCCAGGCCGCGCTGACCGCGCTCAACGTGCCGAAGTACTGGCTCGTCGCCCACGACATCGGGGCCTGCGTCGCCTTCTCGCTCGCCCTGAGGTACCCAGACCGGCTGCACGGTGTCGCCCTGCTCGACGCCGGCATTCCCGGAATCACCCTCCCGGACGCCATCCCGACGGATCCCGAACGGGCCTGGAAGACCTGGCACTTGGCATTCCACCTGGTGCCCGAACTGCCCGAGACGCTGATCACCGGCCGCGAGCGTGACTACGTGGGCTGGTTCTTGAGGGTCAAGACACTGTCCCCGAACACGTTCGACAGCGCCGATATCGACCACTACGCCGCAGCCATCGCAGCCGGGGGAGGGCTGCGAGCGTCGCTCGCCTACTTCCGCGACGCCGCGGAATCAGCACGCAAGAACCAGGACACTCTCGCTCGACGAGGGCACTTGACCATCCCGGTCCTGGGCATCTCCAGCTCCCACGGCTCGATCCCCGACATGGCCGCCGCCATCAGCCCCTGGGCAGAGAACGTGACCGGCGTCGTCATCCCACAAGCCGGGCACTTCATTCCCGACGAGCAGCCCGACGCCACTGTGGACGCGTTGACCGCATTCATCGATCACACGCGTGCCGGGTAGAGCGACGAAGCCAGCTGACTGTGTGGATCGGCCGTGCCCCAGACGGCGAGCAGGCCCACGACGCACGTGACTGCGATGGCCGACACGTCAAATTAGCGTGTGCCGAGGCCCGTTGGGTTCTTACGAGAGTCTGACGCGGCCGTCGTTCGCTTTCATTGTCATCTCCCCATCCGCAACTCTGCTTACTCACGCCCCCGGATCACAGGAGCCACACGTGAGCAGGCACAACAGGCGCAGGTCGACGCTGCACAAGAGGGCGACCGTCTTCGGCGGCGGCACGGTAGCCGTAGCGGCGGTGGTGGCCACGGTCAACATCGCCTCGGCAGACCAGGTCTCGCCCACCCCGCGCACTGCGTCGAAGGCCGACCACGCCGTGTTCGTGCAGGGCAACGAGCTGGCCGGGAACACCATCCACGTCTTCCGCCGCGGCGACGACGGCAAGCTGACCGCCGCGGGGAAGTACGCGACAGGCGGCAAGGGCGGCGACCAGGTCGACGCGCCCACCGACTCGCTGGCATCGCAGGGATCGCTGGTCTACGACAGGCGTTCCGGGCGGCTGCTGGCCCTCAACGCCGGCAGCGGCACCCTGACGTCGTACGCTGTGCACGGCCAAAAACTCACAGACCGCCAGACCGTGCCCACGGGCGGGGACTTCCCCGTCGGCATCGCCGTCTCGGGCGACCTGGCCTACGTCATGAACGCGGGCGGCGCGGGAAGCGTCCAGGGTTTCAGAATCACCACGATGGGCCTGAAGCCGCTCAGCGGTTCGTTGCGCACCCTGGGGCTGAAGAACGAGAAGGTGCCGCTGTTCAGCAGCTCGCCGGGCCAGGCGGCGTTCACTCCGGACGGCCGGAACCTGGTCGTCACCACCAAGTCGGCCAACACCGTCGAGGTCTTCCCCATCGGTCGGGACGGCCGCCCGGCGCACAAGCCGGTCGTGAACAAGTCCGCGGGCATGGTGCCGTTCGCCATCGCCTTCGACAAAACGGGCCGCATGCTGGTCGCCGAGGCCGCCGAGTCCACCGTCAGCACCTACAAGGTCCGTCGCAACGGGGAGCTGCAAGTCCTCCAAAAGCCCTTGCCGAACGGGCAGGACACCCTGTGCTGGCTGGAACGCGCCGGTGACTTCTTCTACGGCGGAAACACCGGCAACTCGACCGTGAGCGGCTACCGCATGGACGCCCGGGGCCGGCTCGCGCTGACCAACGAGGCAGGCATCGCCGCCGCGCCGTCCGCGAAGTCCCAGGGCGTCATCGACATCGCCGTCGCCGCCGACAAGTTCGTCTACGTCCAGAACGCGACCTCCGGCACCGTCGACGGCTTCCGCGTCGGACGCACCGGCGCCCTCACCAAGGTCACGACGGTCACAGACCTGCCCGCCTTCGCCGAATCCGGCATGGAGGGCATCGCCGCGGTGTAAGGAAGCGGCCGCCGCGGCGGGACTCACCGGGCACGCTCACCGCATGCCCGGTGAGTCGGGCGACCCCGCCCCCAGGCTTCGCCCACGCTCTCCCCGTCAACGAGGGCTTGGAGCACCGTGGTGCGGCGCATACCGACTTTCGCGGGGACCGGGCCTGCCCGTGAGCACACAGAGGTCGTGCGGTCCCGGTCTCTGCGCCGCGATGTGGCTGCTGCCCAAGTTATGCAGCGGAAACGGAGTTCGCGCGGCGGCGGGGTCTGCCCGGGGAAGCGCCCGGCCACTACCCGACGTCACCGCGCACCTGAAGGACGTGACTCTGGAACTGCTTCAGGAACTGGTCGCCGACCATAGAGAGTTTGAGCAGGCCGCAGGCATACAGTCACGGCATGAACAAAACAATTGCGTGGCTTCTGACATGCGCCGGAGCCGGCGTGATCCTGTGGTTGCTGACCAGCGCGCCAGACATCAGCTCGGCTTACCCCCGCTCCGAGTGCCACTCCGTCCTCGGCAACGACTCGAGCCCCGCGCATGGGTCGATGGAGGACGGAGTGGAGGCGACGTGCGCCACGTACCAGTCGCGCCGCCTGGGCTGGGCGGTCCTGGTGTCGGTGCCGACGGTGGTGCTCGCCTCAGCGGGCATGCGTAGCCGAAGCGCCTGACGGAACTTCTCCCGTATCTATTCCTCGGCTGAAGTGCTGAACGCGCTCCGCAAGTCGGGTCTAAAACTGACGTTCATCGTTGACACCTGGGTCTCCGGTCACTACGGAGATCCATATGCCGAAGTCCACTCCCACCACCCCGCCACTTGACCGTGAGGCCAAGCGGCAGCCAGCCGCCCGCGCCCCAGCGAAGCAGTCTCAGTGAGCGGCTTCGTACGGACGGGGGCCTGCGCCTGTTCGCCGTCGCCGTCGGCTTCTCCGACGTGCTCGACGACCTCGTCTTCCGGGCGACACGCGCCGATGTCACCGCCGCCGTTTTGTGCAGGGGGAGAGGTTCGTGAGGTTGCCGGAGCGCGGCACGAGACCCGTAGAGTCGCAGGTATGACGGACGATCAGCAGCAGGAGCAGGCCGTGGCGGGCGCCTGGGCGAGGATCGAGGAGTGGCTGGAGCGGCACGCTCCGCGCTCCTACCGGATGCTTCCTCCGCCCGCCCCGGAGGCCGACATCCGTGAGGTCGAGCAGGAACTCGACCTCACCGTCCCGCCGGGCCTCAAGGCCTTCTACCGCCTCCGCAACGGCACGGGTCACCCCGGTGACTTCGGCTGGACACCCGAACCCGACACCGGGCTCCCCCTGCAAGGACAGGAAACAGCCTGGCTGTTGCCGAGGAAGCACGGGATCCCTCCGGTGCAGCATCTGCCGTACTGGGATGAAGGCCCACACACGATCGGCCGGCCGGACGACCCCATGGTGCGGTACCTGGCCTTCGCCGCGACCGACCGCAGCGGTCTGTACGGGCTGTTCACGGACTGCACCCCAGGAACCGGCTACGGACGGATCGGAACCTTCGAAGAGGCCGGCATCCCCAAGTTGGGCGTGTGGTCGTCGTTTGCCGACTACCTCATCGAAGTCGCCGATGCCCTGTACGAGAACCGCGGCGTGGAGTACGCGGACGGACACCAGGACACGAAGGTGCCCGGTCTCGTCGATCAGGCCCTGGTGTGGGACGGTCCGGCGCATCCGCGGGACCCGGAATGGACACGCTTCGCATAGCACTGTGGCCGGAATACCACAGGGTGCTCCGGCCACAGGCTTGGTCATTCAAGGGTCAGGTCAGCCGACCTTCTTCCACGCGCAGACCGTGTCGGCGTTCTTGCAGTGCTCGAAGCCAGGATCACTGATGAAGAACCCGTCCTTGTCGAGCAGCCGCATCTGGGGAACGAACTTGATGCCGAGGTCGCGGAAGGCGCCAGTGTTCTGATCCGTGGGAACGGAGGCACGACCACACTTTTCGTTCCACTTCGGGCCGGTGTAGCCGTCGCGGTTTTCTGCAAGCAGTCCCCACGTGCCGCCGGTCATGGGTTTGGTGTAGAGCTGTGCGCATTCTTTCCCGGAGGCGACCTGGTTCGGCCCCTTCGGCATGCCGCCGCTCTGGTACGTACTTGCGGGCGCGTACTCGTCGCACGATCCGTCGGGCGTGGCAGGGTTGGGCTTGAAACCGCTGGTCCCTGTGGGGCAGACGATGCCGCGGCTGTCGTCGTTGGTCCAGTCCCCGCCGTCCGGATCGGCGTTGTTGCCGGGGCCGAGGTAGGTGACGAGGGAATCCCACTTCCGGCTGCCGGGGTGGGAGGGGAGTTTCTCCTGCAGCAGCCAGTAGTAGGCGCCGGCCGCCGGGTACAGGTTGGTGTCGACCGTCCAGGTGGGCTTGAAGTACGGGAAGACACAGCCGGTCTTGATGTTGCCTCCGGCGATGTCGTCACAGCGTGGCGCCAGTTCCCGGACACGGACGTCGCCGCTGGTGCCGAGGCTGGTCTGCGCGTGAGCGTTGCCAGCGTCGACGGAACCGAGGAGGCTCCAGCCGAGGTCGAACTGCTCCTTGCCGGTGCCGTTCCAGATCGTCTGCCTCTTCGCGGTCATGGCGTACTGGGCGCCGACCTCGCCGACCGCCCAGTGCGGCGTGGTGTTGAGGCCGTCGTTGCTCGACCACTGGACTTGCGAGCTGGTGCAGTCCTTGCAGTTGTCGCCCGGCTGCCAGGTGAGGTGAACGCCCTCGGTCGCGTCGTCGATCTGCGTCGGGACCACGGTGAGCTGCTGGTCGAACTCCGCACGGTCCGTGCCGGTGTCCGACTTCTTGTTGTACAGCTTGATCTGCTGGGACAGCGCGAACGTGGCGGTGCCGAACCTCGGCAGGTCATCGGCGTCGACGAAGATCAGGGTCGCGTAGCCGACCTTCTTCAGACACGCCTCGCCCCGGTTCATGTAGTCCTTGCCGTCCGGTTTCGCGGCGCACCACGAGACGAGATCGGCGCCCCGAAGAGCTTGCCTCATCGCTCCCTTGGCGACCGCCGCGTCTTCGGGAGTCGGCGCGTCACGACTGATTTCGATGCACACCTTCCGCCCCTCGGCGTCCGGGGCGGAGCATTTCCGGCCGTTGTCATCGCCGCGCAGTCCCGTGACCGGGCCGGGATCGGTACGCGTGAATTCGATCGGAGTCTGCGCAAGTGAGTCGATGCCGGACGTGGCCTGTGGTGCCGGGAAGGTGACGTACGGCTTCTCGGCCGGGGGGACGTTGATCTTGAAGGTGGAGTACGGGGACCAGTCGCTCTCGTACACGTTGCTGGTGGCGTCGTACCCGGAAGAGCGGACCGCGTAGGTGACACCGTTCTTGAGCTTGCCGGCCGGAACCGTGACGGAGGCCGGTTTGCCGGCGGTCACCTCGCCGGAGACGAGGACGCCCCACTGGTTCTCGTCGGTCAGCTTGACGACCGTGGCCGTGGGTTTGCCGCTGGAATCGGTGGTGTGAACTTCGAAGGTCGCGGTGGTCTTGTGGCCGCTGGGGGCAGTGACCGTGTTGCGTAACGTCGGTGTGGTGGTGTCGGTCTGCCACACGTTGTTGGTCTTCGTGAACGGCGGGCCGACTTCGGGGCCGTTGGGAGTGTCCGGCTCGGCGGCCGCAGCTGCCCGTGCCCCGGGGCCGTGGACGGGCGGCGGGTTGTCGGAGCCGTCGGCCGAGTAGGCGGTGCCGGTGGCACCGGATCCGATGACGATCGCGAGGATCGTGCCGAGGGCTAAGCGACGTCTTCCTGTGGTTCTTGCGGTGAGGGATATCAACCTGCGACCTCTCTGTGGGAACAGATGTACGAATCCCATCAGGCCGCCGGTGTGAGAACCATGGCCGAAGTCACGGTTTAAGTGACGAAAGAAAGAAATGAGCCGTCAGCGAATCCCCTCCGGGTCGGGCTGAAGGCTGCCCTCGGCGGACTGAGGACGGTCCTTCCCTCCGGCTCGCAGTGCGACGAGTACCCCTTCGCCACCACCTACGAAGGTGCCGCCGAGTACGACTACGACCCTGACGCGAGAAAGTTCAACTTCTCCGTGCGTCCGATCGCGAAGGCGGACAACGGGGCAGGCGGCAGCCTGCTGCTCAGCTTCTACGCGAAGAACCGCCTCATTGACGGCCTCGAGGACGGATTCGGCGTGAAGATCGTCTCCTGACCCGTGTGAAGCCGGGGCGGCGGCAGTATGCGGCCGCCCCGGCTCCCGCCGGTCAGGCTGTGCGGGGCCAGAACTGCACCAGATACTTCTCGACCCCGTGGCCAGTGCCCTCCTCCTCCGACAGACGCGCGGCCACGGCACGCCCGGTGCAGCTCACCCGCACACGCCAGAGCCCGCCCGAGTCGGCCAGCGTGATCACCTCGTCAGCACGCCCCAGACTCATCGACCACACGGCGACTTCGCCGCTGGCCGAGTCGTAGTCGGCTTCCGCCTGCTCGTCCCACTGCACCCGGTCGTGCGCGGCTGGCGGGCCGTCCCATACCGCGACGGTGACCGACGCGGTGTGCGTGTGGCCGGCGCTGTAGATATCGAGCCGTCCCGGGAAGGCGTTCAGGAACACCTCGTCGGCGAAGTCATCCGGGAAGGGGGCCAGGATGTCTCCGTCATCGGACTCCTGAAAACCAAAGCCGTGGTAGCCCACGTCAGCGTCAAGATGCTGCTGCCGGACAAGCTCAGCCATGAGAGCCCCCTTCCGACTGGTGGAGAACGCGGCGGAACTGCGTGCCGCGCTGCGCGAGATGTACCAGCGAGCCGGAGCGATGCCGCTGCGGGAGATGGAACGCCGGGCCGGTCTGGGGCGCCTTCCCCGCAGCAATGCTCAACAAGGATCAGATGCTGGCCTTCCTCATGGTCTGTGACGTGCCCGAGCGTGAGCACCAGGACTGGCTGGACGCTAGCCCCCGGATGGGAGGACGCAAGCCCCCTCAGGCCGGGGCTGCTTGAGCAGCGACGCGGGCGCGCAGGAGCGCGGGCCCCAGACGATGGGCGGGGCCATTCGCCGTAGCCGCCGTAGAAGGCGACCCGCTCGCCGTGGATGGCCACTGCCTTGGCGCCCCGTACCTGGTTCGGCCACACCCTCACGGGCCGGTCGGGGCGTATCTCGACGAGCGGGAAGTCGGTGTACGTGCACGCCCAGGCGGTGGTGCCCGACACGTTCAGGGCGTAGCAGTCGAAGAGGCCAGGGATGCTTGCGCCGTCGGACGTCCAGTAGATGTGGCCTGTGGGGCTCCAGCGGCGGATTCCGGCCGGGTTTTCGTCGAAGTGCCCGACCCAGATGTGGCCGGCCTCGTCCACGAGCAGGTGCTCGATGGCGTCCCCGACGGAGAAGGAGGAGGCCTCGCGGCCGAGCGCGTCGAAGACCTGGACCTGGTCCGCGTCCTCGTACCGGCGGGCGCGGGATGCTGCGACGACGAACCCGCCGTCAGGCAGGCGGTCCAGGTGCGGCCAGCGGGCCCGCACGGCGCTCAGCTCGGTGAGTTCGACGTCGCCGCCCGGATGTACGGAGACGACCAGCGCGTCGAAGGGCAGGACATCGCCGCCGGGCTGCGGAGCGCGGTCGGCAAGCAGCCAGTGGGCGGTGCCGAAGACGTCGACGGTGCTGGTCAGGACGTGGTGGGCGTGGTGCGCTCGGGGAAGGTGGGCATAGGGAACGAGGGCAGTCTTCTGCACGGGCGGGCTCTCCTGGGTGGGCGGTCACGGCGTTCGGGCGCTGCGGTGAGCGGCGGCGGTGCGCGAGCGGTGGAGAGCGAAGCGGGCCGCCTAGAAGGCATGGCCCTTTCTGGTGGTCATGAGGTGATCATCGTCGATGTGTGGCCCCCGTGCCAAACCCTTTCGGTCCAGCGCTCACGCCATCTGTGACCCCACCCGCTCAGCCTCGACGAGGGCCAACCCGCCCGCCAACTCGAATACCCAGCGCGACAAGTCCAGTGCTCATTGGACAGATGCAGTGCACGTCGCACGTCCCTAACCGGCTTGGCGTGGGGAGCTACAGACGACCCGTGATCGATTGATGTTCGGCAACAAGTCGGAATAGGCGAGAGAACAGGAGGCCGGCACCGACCTGTTGACCGGACTATGGGAGGACACGTCGGGCGGGAGCGCATCCCCGCTCGGGCGTCGACGGCTTCTACGACTGGGCGGTGGCATCGGACAGCCGCTTTGCCAGGATGCGCCGGTTCCCGCCCGGAGCCGGCCGGGTGGTCAGCCCAGTGCGGGGCGTGTGCGGCGTGCGGTGTGTGCAGGCCGCCCGACTGCGGCGTACCAGACCAGGGCCGCACATATGAAGCCCGTCGCCGCGGAGACCAGTGACCTTGTGAGGGTGTCGTTGCGTGCGCCGGAAACGAGGGCGACGGCCAGTGCCAGCGTCAGGGTGATGACGGGCAGCGCTCGAGGGCTCCGCGTGGCGCCCGGCGCGGCGGACGGCGGCAGCAGCCAGGTTGCGAGGCCGTAACAGGCACAGGCCAATAGTGTGGCCCCCAGCACTTCGCTGGGCCGGTGGCCGCCGTTGGTCGCGCTGTAGGCGGCGATGCAGGCGAGCCACAGCACACCGGCCGTGGCGACGTAGGGGCGGATGCGGGGGGAAACCACGAGGACGGCGGCGAGGGTCAGCGCGGCGGGGATGGCCGTGTGCCCGCTGGGGAACCCCTGATCAAGGAGATTCTCGGGCGCGCCCACCAGATCGGGGCGGGGCAGGGTCGATTTGAGCACCTCCTTGCCTCCGGTCGTGAGAATGACGACCCCGAGCGCCGCGCACCCCGGCCACCAGCACCGCCGCACCAGGGTGAGGACCACGATGACGGCCAGGCCCACCATCAGGGTGGGCTTGGCACTCAATTCCAGCGGCGGCAGGGGCGTCGAGCCGTAGGCCGCTCCTGACAGGGGGTAGAACCATGCTTCTTCGCCGCCTTGTTTACCGAGACCAAACAGGGCGTTCTCAGCTCGTTGCCCCCACGGGGTGCAGATGGCGAGCAGGTAGACCGTCAGGAACCCCAGGGTGTACAGCAGAGCCGGCATCCACGGCCGTGTCGTACGCGACAGGCTGGGTGCGTCGGGGGCCTCGGGGGCCTGTCTTGAGGCCCGCGGACGGTGCGCGGGCAGGGTCGGAGGATCGTGCTGAGTCATCGCTCTGTTTCTTCCGTTGAGGGGAGTTAGGTCACGCACGTCTTGTGGCACGACGTGGGCCGCCGGGCTCGGCCGGCCCACCGGGGGTCCGCTCCTATTCGGGGAGTGCCTGGCCCTGTCGGCGCTGGGCGGTGATCGCCAGGGCAGGGAGGGGTGCGATCAGCAGGAGGAGAACGACCAGGTCCGGAAAGGACTGCATGAACGCGTCCGGCTGGGCGACGATCGCCTGCGTGCGGACGATCGCGACCGCTGCGACGGGGATCAGCCACCGGTGGTCGCCGGTGGCTGCCGTCGCCACCCACGCGCCGAGCAGCGCGGCGACCTCGAGGACGAACAAGCCGCGCTGGAAAGTCGGACTGACAGAGATGATGTGCAGGCCCCCGGCCACGAACATGGCGAGCACGACGGGGGCTAGCCAACGGTACGAGCGGCGTCGCAGACGGCTGGGTCGGCAGAGCGCCAGCACGGCGCACGCGGCGCACAGTGTCCCCGAGAGCGCCAGGTCACGGGCCGTTATCGGGGCGCCCAACCCGTAGTAGCTCAAGCCCGCCTTGCCCTCGTCGCCGAAGAGGGTGCGGCCGTGGGTCGTGGCGCCGGCCCAGATCATGGATGCCGCGGCCGGCAGCGCGATCCACGCTCTGCCACGCAGCAGAGCGATCAGGCCGCCCAGCGGGAGCAGCCCGTAGGGCAGCAGCCGAATCCGCGTGGGACCTCCGGCCCACGGATACCAGCCGGAGAAGTGGAAGGCGATGGCGTGCTGTCCGGGGTCGATGTGCAGTGCCCAGTGCCACACATCCTGCAAGTACGGAACCAGCGCCAGCGCGGCGAGGGCCAGGGCGGCCAGATGGATGCCGTCCAGCCACCACGGCCGAGTAGTGTCGTCAACGGTGGCACGGGCGCGGGCCTGCACCCCGGCGCGCACCAAGGCGGCAACTTCCCGCGGCGGCGGCCAGGAGCGGCCGGGATACGCCTCGGCAAGGCAGGCCAGCAACTCCTTGCCCTGCCGGGAACGGTAGGATTTGGGATAGGCCGCAAGCAGCAGACGATTCATGCCGGGGCCGCTCCGGCATCCCGCGCGCGTCCGATGACGACGGCCGCCGCCTGCTGCATCCGCAGCGCTTCCCGGCCGAGCGCCTCGGTGCCGTCCTCGGTGAGCCGGTAGTAGCGCCGCGCTCGCCCGTCCACGATCTCCTCATGGCCGGCGGCCACCAGCCCGGCCCGCTCCATCCGCTCCAGCGCCCCGTAGAGCGTGCCGACAGCGATCCGGAGCCGTCCGTCGGTGGCCTGCTCGGCAGCCTTGATGATGCCGTAACCGTGCAACGGACCATCCATGAGCGCAGCAAGGATGAAGTACTGCGGTTCCGTCAACGGCGGGTTCCGTCTGGTCATGCATCAATCATATATCGAGCTACGAAGTATATCTGCCGGTCTTGGGTGATCACTGGCAGCGCCTCCACGCCCGCGGTGAGCGCCACCCTCTCCCGGCTGGCGGGCGCGAAGGCGGTCTCCTCGACGCCCCCGCGCGGCGATGGCGGATGCTCACCGCGACCTGGTCCGGGCCGAGCGGAATGTCATTCCCACCGTGTCCGCCAGACCCGACTCGCCTCCGTTGAATCTTCCATGGGCCAGACTCTGTTCGCCCGGACCGGCCGGGCGAAGCCGGCGAGGCAGCGTTCGATGAGGCCCGACCCGAGTGGTCGCTTCCCCAGTGCCTCCGGGAAGCGCAGATCGCCGCCTGCGGCCGTCTGCCATGCCCCGTCGATGATTCGGCTCGGAGGGTCTTAATCCGGTTAAGTGAAGCGGCCTCACCGAAATCCTTGCCCGCGCACTCCGCGACCGGGGCCGCGAGGTCGAAGTCGAGCACCTTCACGTCCACTTGCCGCGCGTGCTCAAGACGCCCGCCAGCGGAACCGCCCACCCCAGCCCCACACAGGAGGCCACCCGATGAAGCGCCGTCTCTGCCGCCGATGCGGCCAGGCGCCCGGCGCCCTCTCCCCCGAGGACCAGGCCGCGTCGATCAGTTCCGTGCGATGCTCGCCGCCCTGCGCGACCGGAGCCCTGGACCCCCGGCCACTGCCAGGACCTCGCCGTCCGCGTGGGCCGTTCGTTGAGCGCGCTCACCCGCGCCCGAGTGACGACCACGGACCCGACATCATCGCCGTCGCCCTGCAACACCCCGGCGGCTCGTACACGCCCTACGGCGAGCGCTACCGGGAACTGGGCTGGCTGCGCTGCGAGACGGACTCGATCCACGGCGCGTGGAATCCGGCCTACGCGCCGCTCACCCACGCCGCGGCGGGCCTGGACCTTCCGGCCGTCGTCGGCATGGCCCCGGCGAACTACGGCGTGCATGTTGAAGCCCGGCGACCGGACAACACCGGGTACACGCTGCTCCGCCTCGGTCCCTACAACCAGACTGGCTCGCTTCCCGCGACGCCGATCGCCTCAACACCGAGCTGGCGGGCAGCGCGGCCACCGTCGGCCCCGGGTTCACGGTCACCGCGAAGGCCGCGCCGTTCGACGTCAGCGACCACGAGAGCTACGACGACCCGTACGAGACCGATGCCGCCGTGCTCCTGGCGGCCGCTATCGCCCGCGAGGTGTCGGCATGACGACGGCCCTGTACGAGATCGAGACCAGCGAGACCGACGACGGAAACGCCCGTCTCGCCGAATGCCTCTGGACCCCCAGCGGCGAGGACGCGGCCGACAACGGGTTCATCGCCTACCGCGGGCTGTACGTCGCCGGCATCGGAGCCCGAACGACGACCGGCCGCACCCGGACAGGTTCGTCTTCCTTGGCAAGTCAGCGTGTTGAAGGAGTCGTCAGTGAGGACAGCGGACGCGGTTTCATCGGCTTGAGGCCTCCAGGGGGAAGGACATTCCACCCGCACAGCACTCTCGATTCGTGCTCATCGTCCGCGGCCTGCCGCGCCTGTTATGGCAGTTGCCTGAAAGCGGCGTTCCCGGCTGGCGGGGCGTAGCCGGACGCGGGCGTCCAGACCTCCGCCGGTGGCTGCATGCAGTGTGATCTCGCCCCCGGAGGCGTGCACGAGGTGGCGGACGATGGGCAGGCCCAGGCCGGTGCCGTCGTGATGGGAGTCGGAGGCGCGCCAGAAGCGGTCGAAGGCCCGTTCCCGGTCGGCCTCCGACATGCCGGGGCCCTGGTCGATGACGTGGAGATCGGCGCCGGGAGCGCGGGCCAGGGTGATGGACGTGCCGGGCGGAGAGACCCGCAGCGCGTTGGCGACGAGGTTGTCGATGATCTGTTCCAGCGCGCCGGGAATCGCCCACACCCGGCCGACCGCTGGGCCGAAGACCGTGATGGTGACGTATTGCTCGGCGGCGAGTGGCTCCCACATGGCCGCCCGCTCGGCGAGGACGGCGTCCGCGTCGACGGGTTCGGGGGTGGTGGCGGTGTTTTCCAGGCGGGCCAGGGCGAGCAGGCCGTGGACCATGCGGCTGAGGCGTTCGACCTCTGCGATGGTCTCTTCCAGGCTGGGATGGGCGCGGGGGTCGAGGTAGGGCTCGAAGTTCTCCAGGCGCAGCCGCAGCGAGGTCAGCGGGGTTTTGAGCTGGTGGGAGGCTTCGGAGGCGAAGCTGTGCTGGGCCTGGAGCAGGTGCTGCAGGCGGGTGGCGGTGTGGGTGAACGCGGCGGCCAGGCGGCGCAGTTCGGGCGGTCCGCTGCCGGCGTCGGGCGGGTTGTCCAGACGGCCGGCGGCGAGTTGGGTGGTGGCGCGTTCCAGGGTGCGCAGGGGGCGCGTGATCCAGCGGGCCAGGGTGAACGCCACGAGCGCCACGGCGGCCAGGACGCACGCGCCGGCCAGGGCGAGGGCGGCCCAGATGCGGTGTTCCCGGTCGGTGACCATGGTCATCGGGTAGGTCACCCGCAGCCCGCCGCGGATCGTGGTGCCGGAGGAGCCCGGCATGGTTGCCGCCAGAACGTCACCACCATCAGTGCCGGTGCGGGTGGCGACCGTGGTCTGGTTGCGCAGGGCGGCGGCGATGTCCGGCTCGCCGGCGAGCGTGGTCCCGGTGGCGGTGGTGCCTGCGGAGTCGGTGAGCAGTCGGCCGGTGCGGTCGACGATCACGATACGGGCGCCGGTGTTGTCCTCGGCGTACTCCCGGGCCAGTTCCGGCAGGGCCGTCAGGTTGCCCTTCTCGATGCCGATGGCCTCCAGGAGCTCGCGCTGCCCGTCCATCAGGCCCTGCCAGACGGCGTGCTGACGGTTCTTCGCGACAAACCGTCCGACGCCCATCCCGTGCACGGTCACGCCGGGCAGGACGTCGGCCTGGCCCTCATCGCGCACCAGCTCCCGCAGCGCGGCGTAGTGCCGCTGCCAGTCCACCGGCCAGTCCGGGTTCCAGTACGGGTCTACGGCCTCCAGCGCGGCCTTCCACTCCGGGTGGCCGTCCAGCGCACCCGCGCGCCGCAGGTTGCTCAACCACTGCCCCACCGGCCTGTCCAGGGCCGTTGCCGACCTCGGAGCACAGAGGGTCCAGTGATCCTCGTAGTACGCCTTCGCGGCCTCCAGGTTCTCCTGGAAGCGTTCGTCAGCGACGCTCCACACCATGCCGAGCTTCTCCAGCCGGCGGGCGCGCAGGCCGCTCATCTGCCCTGCCCCGTAGGCCCGTCGCTGTTCTGCCACCCATGCCCCAAGGGGGTATGCGCCCTCTTTATGTCGCGGGTCCTCTTTCTGCGTAGTGCGGGTGTTCTGGGCTGGTGGTTTCTCAGTTGTAGCGGTTCGTTTCGTGTTGCTCGGGGCCGGTTGGTGGTCTGGTGGTGGGGGCTGCGGGCTTCTGGCCTGGGGGTCGTGCAGGTTGCCTGGGTGGCGTGCAGGTTGATTGGGCCGCTACGTAAGAAGCGGCGTGCGGGCCTCGGGCTGGGGGGTGGTCATGTGGTAGTGCCGGAGTTTGAGGGCGGGGTCTGGCCGGTGGTGGGGTGGTGCTCGCGGAGAGCTTGCACGATGTTGGTGACAGTCTGCGGGGAAGTGTCAGCTGGGCATCGTCATCTGAATGTCAGTGGCGCAGCCTCAGTGACCTGGTAGTTGGCACTGGCGGATGGTGCTCACCTGTTGCTGACATGGGTGACGAAAGGCCAGGCCATTCTCATGCCGACTGCTATAGCGGGTGCGGGGTTGCCTCGGCTGACATTTCGGCGAGGTTCGCGATCACCTCATCGGGTGGCGTCTGCGTAGAGAGGAAGGGACCGGCCATGCTCTGCGCCTTTTGACGCGGTGCCGAAACATCCACATTGGCATGTAATGCAGGAGGGGGTTCGTGACTTAAGGAGGTGATGCGGGGCTCGGGATGCGCCGCCGAGACAGAAATGGGAGGCACCATGGACCCGGTGACGTTCACCGCGGGCTGTGGCGTGGCGACTTCGGCGGTCCGGCTCGGATACGTCTGGCTGAGCGCGTGGTCGCACAGGCGCCGCGTCGAGTTGGAGATCCATCGCGCTGAGTTGGAACGTGCGACTCTGATGGAGACCATCAGCTCGCTGCCGCCCGGCAGCGAGGTCACTGAGGTTCTGCGCGACGGCCGGCGGGTCACGATCAAGCTCCCGCCCAGTAAGGCGGCGTGATGAGCGAAACCCCGGCCCAAGCCGGACGGAGGGAGCCGCTCCCTGAAACCCGGCCAGTCCCGTCGACCGAGTTGGTGAGGCGCGACGACTTCTCCGTCTTCTATCGCACCGAGAAGAAGCGTCTGATCGCCTTCCTGATCTACGCCGGGGCACGTGTGTGGGAGGCCGACGACCTCGCACACGAAGTACTGTCCCAGCTGCTCCCCGACCGGTGGAAGACCCTGGAGTATCCTCGCGCCTACATGCGCAAGTCCGCAATCCGCGCCTATTTACGGCAAAACGAGCGCACCCGCGAGATCCCGACGGACGAACTCCCCGACCTGCCGGGCGGGATCGACCCGGTGACTTGCGTGGAGCTGTCCGAGCAGACGAACGCAATCATTGATGCGATCCAGCAGCTCCCCCCGACCCAGCGCACCGTGATGGCATTCGTGATGAGCGACTCCGACACCGCGGAGATCGCCGAAGCGCTCAACATGGCCCCCGGCGCCGTCAACACGAACATCTGCCGTGCACGTGCGCGCCTGAAGACCACGCTCGGCCTCATGAAGGGAGACAACAATGCGTGAGTTCCCGCTCGACAAGCACGAGCGGACCGAGGCCGACGACCGCCTGGACCAGATCCTCGCCACCACCCATGCCGAGCTCGTCGACGCCATCGCAACACAACAGGACCACGCGCGCACGATGACGCTCATCCCTGGCTCCGGTACTGCGGAGGAGCCGACGAAGACGATCGACCGGGCGCTGTGGTCGTACAAGGAGATCGCCGCGTACATCAACGTGCGGCCCGATAAGGTGCGCTGGTATCGCAAGCACGGGCTTTTGCCGGCGCCGGACCACGTGGAAGGCGGCAAGCCGTACTGGTACTCCGACACTGTCCGAGCCTGGATGGCGTCCAGGCCCAGCCGCCGCGAACCGTGACCCGCGATGGAGCTGAGCAGGAACTCCGGCGGCTCGGAACCGTCGAGCAGGCTATTCGGGGCAATTGGATGCCTGGGCTTCCTTTCGTGCTACAGGTCCAGACGGCGAAGCGAACACCTGAAGCAGCTGCACGGGCCGGCTACGGCCTCTGGCCGTCACCGTTCTCAGCCCGTCGTCCCGTACCTGTGGTGGGGGACGACGGCAGGGGAGAGATCGGGGCGAGGGGTGCCATCGTGCGGGGTGCGGTCAGCGACCTTCCTGGTGTCGTACTTGCTCGGCAGGTGCTTGGTGTTCTGCGCGTACTCGATGTGCTGGCGAGTTCCCGGTAGCCCCCGCTCTTTGCGTACACCATCACCGGGACGTACGGCATGACGCAGCCGATCCTGGAGGTGCCGGCAGGACGATGTCGCACGGAACGGTTGGCTGGCTCAGCGTGATGTCGTTCGTCCGCATGACCGTCCGTCACTTGCTTGCACGGTGACATGAAAGCGACGGTTGCTCCGGCTGGCGTTTGCGGCGTGCCGTGTGCAGTTGTGATGATGTGCTGTATGTCTGAGCACGGGGGTGCGGTCGACGGGCCGCAGAGGGTTCCACGGTCGCGACTTGCGGACTACGCGGATATGACTGACGCGTCGGCCGCTCCTGAGCCGGTGACGTCGTCGCGTGAGCAGCGGGAGCCGGATTCACAGCAGGGAGAACATCCGCCCTCTCGGGAGCCTCTGCGCGAAGCTGCACGCGAGGTACCCGAAATAGTGGCACGCAGGCGGGAGTTCGCGGCGCTGCTCGGCGACTTCCGCCGTACCCCCGTCCTGGTCCCGCTTGGCGACGGTCCCGGACCGGACGAGGAACGCGGCTTGTTGACTGCGGACTTGGGTGGCATCCGTTTCATCCTGGCCTTCTCGGACGAGCAGGCGTTGGCCCGTTACGCGGTGGCACGCGGTGAGGCGGCGCGTGAGTGGACGTACCAGACGATCCTCGGCGCGCGACTGCTGGATGTGGCGGTGCCCGCGGCAGGGGTGCCCTGGGGGGTGGCGCTGGACTGCGCGGACGGCGAAGAGGGCATGGTCTTCCCGCCGGTGCGCGGCATCGTGCCGGACGAGGCAGCACTCGACATCGACGCCGACAGGGACGCGGGGGCGGGGCATGAGCGGTGACGGCAAGGACCTGAAGACCGAGGGGCTGGCGCTGATCGCCAAGGGTCTGACCGAGGCGCTGGGCGAGTTGAAGGAGCTGGGCATGGTCGGCGAGGCCGGAGCCGGGCGCGGCTTCGGCGACATCGCCCTGTCCGGGCTTGAGCTCGGCCACGAGGGCCTTACGGGTGAGTTCACGTCGTTCTGCGAGCGCTGGGAGTGGGGCGTGCGGTCGCTGATCAACGAGGGCAACGGCTTCGCGCTGAAGACGGGCCTGTCGGCGGGCACATACTACGAAACCGACAAGTACATCGAGGGCACCTTCAAGGTCGTCACCAACGCGGCCATCGGCAATCCGTACGCCTCAGAGGAGAACGTTGAGAAGATGGGCTGGGGCGACATCGCCACGTCCGGGGTGTACGGCGGCAACGTGGACTACAGCAAGGAGTCCTTCGATCAGGCGATGGCCAACAGCGGGCAGGCCTGGAAGGACGCGGGCCGGGACGTGATGACCTCGCACACGATCGGTCCGGTGCCGGGCGTGAACCCGGAGGAACTGCACGGCGCGTTCGGAGTGTCCGACGACGAGTACAACCAGTACCTGGACGACACCTTCGGGCCCTCTCCCGAGGCTCGCGCCAAGGCGGCCGAGCAGCAGGGCGGTGAGGGCTGATGGGACTCGGCGATGTCACCAACTCGCTTCTGGGTGGCGCGGAGAACCTCTACGACGCGGGCAAGAAGAAGCTCGGCGAGGGCGTCGACTGGGCCACGGACAAGGTGGGCGAGGGCCTGGACAAGGTCGGTGCGCACGACTGGGCCGACAGTGTGGAGGACTGGGGCGACGAAATCGCCTCCGACCTGGGGCCACCCCGGGTGAGCAGCAGCTCGGCCAGACCGAGGAGCCCGACGAACTCGTCTACGGCCATCCGGACAAGATCCGCGAGAGTGCCAAGCACCTGAAGGACTTCCACGGCGCCTTCGACAAGGTGAGTTCGGGGCTGCGGAAGGTCGACTCCTCCGGCTGGCAGGGTGAGGGCGGTGAGGCCTTCCGGGAGAAGTTCGGCGTCCACCCCACCAAGTGGGCACAGGCGGCCGAGGCGTGCAACACGGCGGCGGGGGCGCTGGAGTTGTACGCGGACACCCTCAAGTGGGCGCAAGGGCAGGCGAAGGAGGCCGTCGAGCTCTACAAGAAGGGTGTCAAGGCGTCCCAGGACGCGGTCGACGCCTACAACAAGAAGGTCGACGCCTACAACGCCAAGATCAAGGCGAACGAGGACCCGGGCCCGAAACCCGAGCCGTTCCACGACCCCGGCAAGGCCGACATCAAGGCCGCCGCCCAGAAACTCGCCGAGGCCCGCAAGCAGCGCAACACCGCCGCCTCCGAAGCACAGGGCAAAATCAAGGCCGCCCTGGCGCACGCGCCCGCGGAGCCCCCGCCCCTGGACCGCATCGGCAACGACCTCAAAGACGGCTTCCAGGCGGCCAACACCGAACTCACCCACGTGGTGGGCGGCGCCCTCAAGGGCACGGCCGGCCTGGTGACTTCGCCCCCGGCCTGAACCCCACCGACCCCTACAACCTCACCCACCCGGCCGTCTACCTGCAGAACGTCAGCATGACGCTCTCCGGCCTGGTCTCCACCGCCGCACACCCCGAACGGGTCGTCCAGGCCGCCGTGGACGGCTTCAAGAAGGACCCCTCGGAGTTCGTCGGCCGCCTCATCCCGGAACTCATCGGCACCAAGGGCGCGGGACTGGCCCGCGGCGGGATGCGGCTCGCGCTGAAGGAGGGCATGGAGGGGGTTGCGGAGCAGGGGCTGCGCAAGACCGCGCGGAACGCGGTGGAGGACGCGGCCGAGGACGCGTCGCGGCAGCGGGGCGCAAAGATCTGCGAGAAGGACCCCGTCGATGTCGCGACCGGCCGGATGGTACTGCCACAGATCGACGTCTCGCTTCCGGGGCAGCTGCCTCTGGTCGTCAAGCGCCAGTTCGAGTCGTCGTACCGGCTGGGCGGCTGGTTCGGCCCGACGTGGTCCTCAACGCTCGACCAGCGCCTGGAGGTCGACACGGCGGGTGTTGTCCTCGTCGGCGAGGACGGCCTGGTGCTCGCCTACCCACACCCGGCCCCCGGCGTGCCCACCCTGCCCAGCCACGGTCCGCGCTGGTCACTCGACCGCACGGACGGCGGCTACACGCTGACAGACCAGAAGTCGGGCCACATACGGCACTTCGTCGACCGCTCCGACACTCTGGCGGTGCTGGAGCAGCTCGACGACCGCAACGGCAACTGGATCACGTTCGAGTACGACGCCGACGGCGCACCCCGGTATCTCACCCACAGCGGCGGCTACCGCCTGCGCATATCCACGGAGGCCGGGCGTGTCACCGCGCTGCACCTGGCCAGCGCGGCCGTGGACGGCGGGGACCAGGATCTGATTCGCTACGGCTACACCGACGGCCACCTCACCGAGGTCGTCAACTCCTCCGGCCGCCCCCTTCAGTACGTGTGCGACGAACTCGGCCGCATCACCTCCTGGACCGACACCAACGACAGCCACTTCAGCTACGCCTACGACGACGAAGACCGCTGCACCCACCAGTCGGGCGCCGCGGGCCACCTGCGCTCAACCTTCGCCTACGGGGCAGTTGACCCCGGCACCGGCGCACACACGACGACCGTCACGGACTCATACGGTCAAACCACCCACTACCTGATCAACCGACGCTGTCAGGTGATCGCTGAGACGGACGCACTCGGCGCGGTCACCCGCTACCAGCGCGACCGCTACAACCGGCTGCTGTCCCAGACCGACCCCCTCGGGCATACGACCTCGTTCCGCTACGACGACGCAGGCAACCTCGTTGCAGCGACCCGCCCGGACGGCCGCGAGGCACGGGCCGAGTACAACGCCCTCGGCCTGCCGGTGAAACTGGTCAATCCGGATGGCACGATCACCCGGCAGACCTTCGACGAACGCGGCAACCTCACCTCGGTCACCGACCCGTCCGGTCAGACCACCCGCTTCGGCTACGACGAGGGTGGTCGTCTCACGTCGATGACTGATCCGCTCGGTCACACCACCGGCATCGTCTGCGACCGGGCCGGACTGCCGTTGACAGTCACCGACCCCCTGGGCGCGGTGACGCGATACGAGCGCGACGCCTTCGGCCGCACCACTGCGATCACTGATCCAACCGGCGCCACCACACGGCTGGAGTGGACAGTGGAGGGCCACCTGTCTCGGCGCACAGCTCCCGACGGCACGAGTGAGTCGTGGACATACGACGGTGAGGGCAACTGCACCAGCCACACCGACCCGGTCGGGGGCGTGAGTCTGTTCGAGTACACGCACTTCGACCTGCCCACCGCCCGCACCGGCCCGGACGGGGTGCGCTACGAGTTCGAGCACGACACCGAGCTACGCCTGTCCCAGGTCACCAACCCCCACGGCCTTACCTGGAACTACGCCTATGACGCGGCCGGGCGGCTGGTCGCGGAGACGGACTTCGACAACCGAACCCTCACCTACGAGTACGACTTCGCAGGCCGCCTCGCCTCGCGCACCAACGCCCTCGGCCAGATGATCGCCTTCGAGCGCAACGAACTGGGCCAGATCGTGCGCAAGGACGCCGCCGGACAGGCCACGACGTACGCCTACGACTTCACCGACCAGCTGGCGCAGGCCACCGGTCCGGACGGCACCGCGCTCACCATCCTGCGCGACCGCCACGGCCGTATGATTTCGGAAGCGGTCAACGGCCGGGCACTGACCTACGACTACGACGAGCTCGGTCGCCGTACCCGCCGCACCACCCCCAGCAGCGCCACGACCATCTGGTCCTACGACGTGGCCGGGCGCCGCACCAGCATGACCGGCTCCGGTCGGAGCATCGACTTCGTCTACGACGAGGCAGGCCGCGAGCTTGGCCGCCGCTTCGGCCACATCACCCTGGAACACTCCTTCGACGCCCTCGGCCGCCTGACATCCCAGTCCGTGCTGGGTCCGGCCGGTCGCAGGACGCAGCACCGCCAGTACACCTACCGCGCCGACGGCCACCTGATCGGCATCGAGGACCAACTCTCGGGCAAGCGCCGCTTCGATCTGGACCTGGCCGGCCGGGTGACGGCCGTCCATGCGGTGAACTGGACCGAGACCTACGCCTACGACGCGGTGGGCAACCAGACGTCGGCCTCCTGGCCGGCGGGTCATCCCGGCCAGGAAGCGATCGGCAATCGCACATACACGGGTACCAGTCTCACGCGCGCTGGCCAGGTCCGCTACGAACACGACGGCCTCGGCCGCATCATCCTGCGCCAGAAGACCCGACTGTCCCGCAAACCCGACACCTGGCGCTACACCTGGGACGCCGAAGACCGCCTGACCTCCGTGACCACCCCGGACGGCACCCGCTGGCGCTACACCTACGACCCGCTGGGCCGGCGCACCGCCAAACTCCGCCTCGCCGAAGACGGCGAAACCCTCGTCGAGCGAGTCGACTTCACCTGGGACGGCACGGTTCTGTGCGAGCAGACCACCACATCTCCCGACCTGCCCCACCAGGTCACCCTCACCTGGGACCACCAGGGCCTACGGCCGGTCACGCAGACCGAACGTATCGTCGCGGCCGACGCACCCCAGCAGGAGATCGACTCCCGCTTCTTCGCCATCGTCACCGACCTCGTCGGTACCCCGAGCGAACTCCTCGACGAGCGGGGAGAGATTGTCTGGCGCACCCGTGCCACCCTGTGGGGCAGCACCACCTGGGCGAAGAACAGCACGGCATACACGCCGCTGCGTTTCCCCGGCCAGTACTACGACCCCGAAACCGGCCTGCACTACAACTACTTCCGTCACTACGACCCCGAGACCGCCCGCTACGTCACCCCCGACCCCCTCGGACTCGGCCCCGCGCCCAACCCGGCCGCCTACGTGCCCAATCCCCATATGTGGGCCGACCCGCTCGGGCTGAAGTGCGAGCCGCCGGAGGGATACACCTCCCAGCCCGCTTTCAAGAACGATCCCTACCACCCCGACGCGGTGGAGCGGGGGATCAACGAGATGCGCGAGTTGTACGGGATCAAGGAACGTCCGCCGAGCGGCATGATCGGAGCCAATGGGACCCAGGTGACAAGCAAGACCATGTGGAATCACGGGCCGTACCGGATCGACGTTGAGAATCCGAATCCAGGGCAGCGGGCCGGGCAGCTGCATTTCCAGGACCAGAGCAACCCCACCGCGAAGTATCAGTACAATTTCGACGAAGGGAAGTTCGACGGATTGCCGCGTTCGGTTGAACGGGAAGTCGGCAAGATTCCTGGTTTCGAAGCGGGTATCCGCAAGGGGCTCAGGGTTCTGGGAGAGGATTAGCGATGAGAATGAACGAGATAATGCTCAGCCTTGCCGGTGCCGAGCTGCCATCGGTTCTTCCGGACGACGTTCCTGCCGCGTATCGTGCGATCGCGGAGGAAGGCTGGACCGTGGACGGGAATGGCGCCTACCTGCTCTCCGCGTTGCAGGCGGGGTACCACGGATCCACCGCTGGAGAATTCGAGGATATTGTTCACTTCGAAGCCACGGTGAACGGGCGCGGCATGATGGACTACGACCTCCCCGCTTCAGGGCCCGAAAGGCAGAATCGGCTTTTGCGACGCTCCATCGCTTACGCCTGCCTGGCCTTGCAGGCTGCCCCTGCGGAAAGCGAGCACCCACTCCTGGGGTACGTTTCCCTCTCGGAGGGCGGCCTGTCGGACGACACCCTCACGGCTAATGTCACCTTCTGTACACGCCGCTCAGGCATCCCGCCCTACGTCAGCGACATTCAGGATTACTCCGAGGAATCACTGCTTGAGCTGTCCAGAGATGACGCCGTGAACGCCCTCAAAGGTGCTGACGGCCGGTGATTTCTGCAGGATGGGGCCGGACCCGGCACATTCACTCTCTGCTCGATCTGGCCCGCACCGTCCACCAGCCCAGGGCCTTCGACACCCCTGGGCTCAACCGGTTCGAGAACCAGGCCCGTGGCGACGGCTAGGGCCTGTCCGATGGGTCGTATGAGCTGATCAGAGCCGTGGCCTAATGTTCGTTGAACGAAGGGGGCCGCATGTCACGCGATACAGCCGTAGCAGAGGTGGGGATGAGGGGAATCACGTTTCCTGCCTGGCACGGAGAGCACTACGTGACCCTGGCTGAGGTGCTGGTTCGGCTCGGCAGCTTCGGCCTGGACCTGACGTGGCGCATTGAGTTCGACGAGATCGTCGATCCTCGCTGTGTCGAGATGGAGAGACGGTCCGCCGACGCCGGCATGGACACGTTGACGCTGTTGTCGTTGACGACCCCCTTCCTCCAGTTGATCGACGCCGAAGCACGTGGGTTCGCCGGGGACGAGCTGGTGCTCGTCCTGACCGAGTTCGACAGCTCCTCGTGGGATGTCAGGGCTGTCGACAAGCGCGTACTCAGCGAACTTCGCCAGCACTACCCGGGTGCCGAGGATCTCTGAACGGGGCACTTCACTCCGGACGCAGCCATAGGCGGATCGCCGCCACGGTGACCGTTCCGTGGAAGACGTACGCCCGTTTGTCGAAACGCGTGGCGATGGCTCGGAAGTTCTTGAGCCGGTTGATGGTCCGCTCGACTTCGTTGCGGCGGCGGTAGATCGCCTTGTCGAACCCTGTGGGCCGACCGCCTCCGCTGCCGCGGCGCCGACGGTTGGCCCGCTGGTCTCTTGGCTCGGGGATCGTGTGCTTGATCTGACGTCTGCGCAGGTGACGCCGGTTGCGGCGTGACGAGTACGCCTTATCGCCTCCAACATGGTCGGGCCGAGTGCGCGGTCGTCCACCAGCCTGCCGGGGCACGCGGATCTCTTCCAGGACGGGAATCATCTGCGGTGCATCCCCCCACTGGCCGGGCGTGATGAGGAACCCGAGCGGGCGGCGCCCGCCTTCCCCGGCGAGGTGGATCTTGCTTGTGAGCCCGCCTCGCGAGCGTCCCAGGGCCTCATCGGGACGGTGGCGCGCGGGGCTCCTGCGTCGACCCGGGATCTTCGGGGCGCGGGTGGAGGCGCCAGCCGCGTGCTGATGAGCGCGGCAGGTCGTGGAATTGACACTGACCATGCTCCAGTCGATCCGGCCCTCGGCATCGGCGTCGGCCTGGACGGCCCGCAGGATTCTCTCCCACGTTCCGTCCGCCGACCAGCGTCGATGACGGTCGTGGACCGTCTTCCAGCTACCGAAGCAGGGAGGCAGATCCCGCCAGGGGAGGCCGGTCCGCTGCCGGAACAGAATCCCGTTGATCACCCGGCGGTGGCATTTCCAGCGTCCTCCCCGCCCGCGATTCGCCGGCAAGTGCGGCTCCAGGCGAGCCCACTCCTCATCCGAAAGATCTCCCCGCCCCATGTCCCACGGAACGAGTTCCCAACGGGAGCGTCACTCGACCCATCGGACACGACCTAGGCCTCCCGCGGCGTGGACGCCGGCGTCCACGAGCTGCCGAAGAAGAAGACCGCGAAGCAGCAGTCGGCCAAGAAGACGACGGCGAAGAAGGCCACGAAGAGGACGGCAGCACGCCGATCACGCAGCGCCTGAGGACACCTCGTCCTAGGGGCGGAGTTCACTCATCGCCCCACTGTGGACGACCACTCCCACCGGTAGCAGACCGACCACGGGATTGACCAGGCCGCCGCCAGCCCCGACCATGACCCGGACCACGGCTGGTCAGCGGACGCGGTCGCTCGTCCGCAGTCCTACGAGTCGGGTTCTTGGCGCAGGTCCAGGGAGCAGCGCAGCCGTACACCGGGCTCACCAGGCTCCCGGGTCGTACGGTCCGCCGGTGCAATCGCGCACCGCGCGGCGAGCAGCTCTTGGACCGCGAGCGCGGTTTCATCATCGGCGGCCGCGACCTCCACCACAGCCAGGTCCGGCTCTGCCACGTGCGCGTCAGTGATCTCCCTCATGCCTTGGCACTACGCGCCGCGACCCGCAGAAGTTCTCCGATCCTGGCGTCTTCACCCGACCGCGTAGGGCCCCGGATTGCGCTAGGTGTTGCGGTAGAGGTTGCGCAGGCCTTCACCGCGTCCTCGGGTCCGCCCAGGTCACCGCAGACGTATGGCGTGGTCGGGCCGCTGACATCCCCGTTGCGACCCCCTTCGCCCATGCCCTGGCTGGAGTTGAGGGGTGGGAGGGCGGGATGGGCGGCGCGGACGCAGCCGGGGATCGGGGCGCCCTCGCCGGGTTGCGCGCCGGGCGGGGCGGGCGCGCCAAGGCCCGCCGACGGTGCGGCGGCCGGGGAAGTGGTCGGCGGCTAGCTGGAGGCGTCGGCCATCTGCTGCTCCTGGTGGCGCTTGAGCGCGTTACGGGCCGCGAGGACGTGGGCCGGAGCGAACTCGCTCCAGTACGCGTGCGTGACGTTCGCCGTGGCGAGTTCGACTTCCCGCGCCCGTAGCCGGGCGATCTCCGCCGCGTCCTGAGGGCCCCAGCCGGGGGAGGCAGGGCGGGATGAGGGCCGCCAGGCGTTCTCGTGCGTCTCCCACGCGTCCAGCGGTTCGGCCGACCACGGCACCCGCCGGTAGACCGTCTGCAGATCAGCGCGGACCTGACGGAGTTCGTCCTGAGCGTCGGTCAGGTCCTGGGGGAAGTCGTACGAAGCCGCCAGGCAAAGGTACTGCTGTTCGAACCGCGCTCCGGTCTGTCGCGCGGCAAAATCTCCTGCGCCAACTCTTGCGTCTTCTCCTGCGGCATCTCTTGCGACTTCTCTTGCGCGAGCCTCACGGGCGCCGCCGCATCCGTGCAGGTCACCCCCACCGTACGGGCGTGGTCGGGCCTCTGACATCCCCTCTACGCCCCCGGACCACGCCCCACAGCAGGAAGAACAAGGAAGGTGGGTGGTGGGTCAGGTCCCGGGCTGCGGGCGAGGGGATCGGGGCGCGTTCGCTGGTGTTGCGCGCCGGGCGGGGCCGCCGCGCCAGGGCCGCCGACGGTGCGGCGGCCAGGGTCAGGAGTCGTCGGGGGCGGAGTCGGTGATGTGGTCGAAGCCGCGCAGCAGAGGTGTCAGCTCCTGCGCGGCTCCGCACAGCGTGCACAGCCGGGTGCCCGGGTGTTCTGCCGAGTCCAGTGCGCGGTCCATATCGAGCAGCGGCGCCCCCGCCGGTGCTTCCTCGCAGTCCGGTGCGTGCAGGACGGAGCGGGCCGGGCCGCGGCCGTCGCGCAGCTTCGCAAGCACCCACCCCGAAGGCCGGCGCTCCCCGAGGACCTCACGGACCGCCGACTGCGGTGACCGTTCCAGCTTCTCGGTGACGACCTGGTCGTAGTCGACGCCGTCGACCGGCCGGACGTGGTCGGGAGCGCGCACCCATACCCGGTACGCCGCCGCCTCCACATCGCCGTCCTCGCGATCTCGGTAGGACGGCAGCCCCACGAGGTAGGCCCATCCCGTCTCGGTTTGCTGCCGCTTCCACAGCCGCGCCACGACTTCCTGCTGATCGGTGCCGAGCAGGGGATCGGCGGGCAGCATGACCCGGACCGGCCAGCAGGCTGGCGCTCGCCAGGGAGTGGCCGTCCGCCTGCGCCGCCAGGATCAGGGCGACGGGCGCCATGCCCAGTGACAAGCGTCCGGTCACCGAGGCGATCAGCAGGCGGCCGCAATATCGGTGGCGCAGCACGTCCCGGAAGGTCGGCGGGGTGCGCGGTAGCTCCGGGTCGTCGGCCGGTGCGGGCAGGGGGAACGGCTGTGGTGCGCGGGCCGGCGCCTTTGTGGTGTGGGGGACGTCACGGACCTGCGCGTGGGCCATCGCCTGCCTGCCTCTGCAAGGGAAGTCGAGTTGTCTCGCGGGGCCGCCCGCACGGCGGGCTCGTCAGGGCGCACGCCGTGCGGGCGGTGGCAGCGGCACGGGGATGAACCGCTGGTGGCACAGCCCAACAGGGCATGAAGGCTGCTTCAACGCCGCTTCCCCGGCAGCGGTCGGCTCGGGCATCAAGTCGCAGCATCTGGTGCGGCATTCCCCCTCACCGGTCCGCCTCACGGGGTCCGCAGCCAGAGCGGCGAGCGCGGCAGCGTCGACACCTCGCCCACTGGTTCGTTCAGCTACCAGCAGGCCGGAAGTCGCCGTGACCGTCAGCACCGCCTCGCGGGTACGCCCGTACGGCACGGCACGTAGCGGCATCCCCGGGCCGGGCGCCACCGTGATGATGGTCGCGCCTGTCACGGCCCCGTCGGTGCGCCGGACACGGGGCTAAGCGCGGGCGGATCATCGCGGGCCCACCGCCTCCAGGTCCGCCGCTCCGGCGAGCTGCCGCGCGAGGTGGCGGCCGCTCAGGTGTCGGACGAGAGGAAACAGTTCAGCGCCCAAGGCTTTGACCTGGGCACTGAACTCTTCTCTGCGCAGCTGGAATCGAGGATCTGCGCACTGATTTGTTCAGTGCGCAGACACCCGACGGTGCGGCTACTTGGGGCGTTCGTAACCGACGAAGAGGTCGTGGGTTCAAATCCCGCCACCCGACAGCCGAAACAGCAGATCAGGCAGGCACTGGATTCAGCACCTGCCTGATCTGTTTCTGTCTGCGTGTCTATCCCCGCCTGCCACGCAAGCGGCTTGACTCCGTCATTGAGACTCGCTCCGCTCCCCGCGCGCGGCCCGGCCCTCGGCCGGGCCTGCGCTCATGTCTCCGCCCCGCTTCAGTCCGGCCGGCGCCCGTGCCGCTGCGACTCCATGGTCTCCATGATGCAGCGAGCCCCGCCGCTGCGGGGTGCGCGGCGAGGCCTGCAGATGGTGGTCGGCGTCATGCGACGTCAGCGATCAGAAGTCAGTTCGGGACGCGTTGATGGTCTTGCACTCGAGCTTCTTGGCGTCCTTGATCTCGTCCGCGTTCACCAGCGCACCAGCGTTCTTGTCAGTGAACTTCTGGCCCGGGGCGAGGTTCTCGGCGGTTGACATGAAGTCGTCGACCTTCTTGCCGTCGGCCAGGACCTCGCCCTCTACGAAGTACGAGTATCGGCGGTCGCCGTTGTTGGCGTAGTCGACGTGGATGGCCATCTCCTTGATGCCGAAGTCGCCGGTGACCACGTCGCACTTAGTGACCTTGAAGTCCTTCATGACCTTGGACTCCTTGGCGCCGCCGGTCTTGGACTTGCCGTCGCCGACGGTGGTGGAGTCGTACGACTTGTCGAGCTCCTCACTGGCCTTGTCCACGGCGGAGAAGAACAGGGCGTTCATGGCAAAGAACATGATGATCGCTACGGCCGACGTGACGAGGCCGGTGATGCCGGCGCCCTTGCCCTTGCGGACCTTGCCCGCCTTGGAGAGGCCGATGGCGCCGAAGACGATGCCAAGGATCGCGAGCGGCCAGACGACGACGTTGAGGACAGGGATGAAGCTGACTACGACGGCGATGATGCCGAGGACGAGTGCGGTGGTGGCCAGGCCGTTGCGGCCGGGCTGCTGGGGCTGGGGGTACTGCTGCTGGCTCATGGTGCTCCCCACGGGTTTCTGCTGTGTTTGCGCGTGGGTGACCGGTGAAGGACCTGCATGGTTGCCGCGAAGGTACGGAACGTGATTAGTTCGTGATTGAACTTTCCTGATAGGCAAAAAATTTGGTGCGCAGGGCGCGGCTGTGGTGTTTTGGGAGGTCATCGGCGGTGACGGCGGGATCGGGCAAGGGCCTCACCTCGGCGTCCGACCGCGATGCGTCACGCGGCTCCACCGTCGTCACCCGCAGTACGGTGTGATGCATCGCGTTGAGGAAAACGAGTCGTCCTGGTTGCCCGACACAACGTGTGTGGGCGTTGATGCGCGGCGGTGTGGACAGCACGCCGCACTGCCGCGGTCCGCGAAGTCCACCGATCGGCCGCACCCGCGGCAACATCCGTCCGAGCGTTCGTGCAACCACTCGCCACAGCACGCCCGATCGAACGATTTCCGCCATGCGGCGCTACAGAACAGATGCCTGCGCACTTGACCTTTTGAAGCGCAGCTGAACTTTCGACTGTCGCTGAACAGTTCGCCTGACAGCGGCACCAGAATCACTCGGAAACGGCCCGCAACGACGTAGGCAGGTCGAAACGTTCTCGACAGCCGAGGCGGCGGGGAGGTGACTACGGGACCGGGAATTGGCAGGGGCGATGATCGCCGGATCAGTGGTAGGCACTGACGGCCGTCAGGTACAGGGCGCAGGCGGTCCCACTGGCGCTGGGAGAGGCACCAGCTCGAGGGTCAGGAATACCCCAAGCCGAACCTCGGTGCCGTCCTCCAGCCGCTCTACATGGGCCCTGGGCACCGTCACAGAGCCTTCCCGGGCCTTGTACTGCGCCAGGGCCGCCACGCCCCGCTCGAAGGCCCCCACGGGCGTCGCGGACGGCTTCGCGGGCTCCTCCGGCTCCAGGGCCAGCGGCACGATGCCGAGCTGCTCCAGGCGCTCGCGCTGCCCGTCCGTCAGGGCCTGCCAGACCTCGGGCTTCCGCTGCCGGGCCAGCCACTTCCCGATGTCCATGCCGTGGACCGTGAAGCCCGGCAGGACGTCGGCCTGGCCCTCTTCGTCGGCCACCAGATCGCGCAGCGCGGCGTAGTGCCGCTGCCACTCCGCCGGCCACGACGGGTTCCAATCCTCGTCCACGGCCTCCAGCGCCGTCTTCCACTCGGGGTGTCCTTCCAGGGCGCCGGGTCGGCGGAGGTTGGACAGCCACTGCCCCACCGGCCGGTCCAGCATGGTCGCGGAGCGGGGCGCGCACAGCGTCCAGTGCTCCTCCAAGTACGCGCGGGCCGCTTCCAGGTTCTCCTGGAATCGCTCATCGGCCGGTGACCAGACCATGCCCAATTGCTCCAGCCGCCGGGCGCGTTGGCCGGTCATCTGCCCCGCCCCGTATGCGCGTCGCTGTTCTGCGACCCATTGCCCGAGAGGGTAAGCACCCTCTTTGTACCCATAGGGGACTCTGGCGTGCTGCTCACGTTCGGTGAACTTCTTGAGTGCCGCCCAGCCGCGGGCCCAGTCCTGCTTCTCGGTGTCGATCACGTTGAAGGACACCCAGTCCGCGACCATCACCGGATCACGCGGGGCTGCGAAACGGAGCAGCAACCGTGATTCGTCCTCGCCTTCCTCGGGCGGCGGACCGATGTGCTGGGACGGCTGCGCGACGTCCTTCTGCGGCTCCTGCGGAATCGCCAGCAATTCGATTGCCTCTTCATCATGAGCCCGAAGACCTTTTATCTCAGGGCGGGCGGTTCGGTAGGCACGTTTGTTGTTGTCGGACCGCACCGAAGATTTCAGTAGCGCATGATTCTTTTCAGTGCGCCCTTCAGTAACGCATCGGAGTTTTCAGGGGTTAGCTTCGCTGCGACCGAATCCTGCAACTGTCCGATGGTGCCAGCGCGTCCCTAGGGCATGCCGTCTGCTACGCCGTCTACGCCGTCGAGCACTCCACCTGCGTGGCCACACTGTGCCCATGACGCCACTCCAGAGGATCCGGTCGGCTGCCGTGGCCTCCGCGTCGGCAGTCATACCGCCTGCCTAGCCCACCTGGACGACACCGACCGTGCCGCCTACCTCACAGTTCTGTCACCCGGCGCCGACATCGACCACCGAGGCACTCCCTTCACCCCTAATCTGCTGAACCAGCTCCTCGCCGCCCTGCGTGACCCCACCACTGGTAAGCCCCGCACAGGCGAGGCCCGGTTCGACGGGGCAACCTTCTCCGGCGAGGCTCGGTTCAATGGAGCAACCTTCTCCCGCGAGGTCCGGTTCGACGGGGCAACCTTCTCCCGCAAGGCCCAGTTCAGGGAAACAACCTTCACCCAGGACGCCCGGTTCGACGGAGCTGCTTTCTCCGGCGAGACCGAGTTCGAGAACGCGACCTTCTCGCATGGCGCTCGGTTCGGGAAAACGACCTTCTCCTGCCGCACATCATTCGACGTAGCGACCTTCTCCGACCAAGCCTCGTTCGCCGGAGCAACTTTCTCCGGCGAAGCCCGGTTCATCGGCGCGCGCTTCTCCCGCACTTGGTTCAGCGAAGCAACTTTCTCCGCTGGCGCGCGATTCGTCGATGCGAAATTCTCCGAGGACGCCCGGTTCGACGGAACCACCTTCTCTCGCGATACCTCGTTCCAGGGGGCAACTTTCTCCGGCGACGCCAGGTTTCACGGGGCACGGTTCGAGATGTCGTCCTTCCTGGGGCCACTGGTGTGCAGTAAGCAGGTGGTGATGGACGGTGCGGTGTTCGGGCAGCCGGTGACGGTGGAGATTGCCGCCCATCAGGTCAGCTGTGTGCGCACCCGGTGGGCATCGACCGCCACGCTGCGTCTGCGCTACGCCGAGCTGGACCTGAGGGACGCTGTCTTCGAGTACCCCGTGACAGTTGCCGCCCGCCCGAACGCCCTTCGGAGCCGAGTATCTGTCTCGCTGTCGGAGGCAGAGCTGTCCGGCCGGGAGCCCGGAGTGCGTCTGATGTCGGTGGATGGGGTGGATGCCGCGCACCTGGCGCTGCAGGACATCGACCTGAGTGCCTGCCGGTTCGCCGGAGTCGTCCACCTGGACCAGCTGAAGGTGGACGGCTGGTGCACTTTCGCCGGCGTTCCCGCTGGCTGGGGCCGACCCTTTTCCTGGCCGTCGAGCCAGCGCAACACACTGGTAGAGGAACACCATTGGCGAGTGCGTACCGCCCGCCGCCCCGGCCGGGCCGTCGCCCGGGGCTGGACCTCGCCGCAGGACGCCCCCGTGCTGAAGCCGGCAATGGTGGCGGCGCTGTACCGGCAACTGCGAAAGTCGCTGGAAGACGGCAAGAACGAGCCGGACGCTGCCGACTTCTACTACGGCGAGTCCGAGATGCGCCGCCATGACGTCACGCGGCCCTGGGGGGAACGGGCACTGCTGACCGCCTACTGGGCCCTGTCCGGGTACGGGCTGCGCGCCATCCGAACACTGGCCTGGCTGGTGGCGGCCATGGCCGCCACGATCGCGGTGATGGTGCTGTGGGGCCTGCCCGCCGATGACCCGAAGCCGACCACCACCGGCCGCCAGGTCGCGGTAGGTCAGGAGGTCCTCCTGACCACCGACGTCCCCGCCCCGGTCAACCCCTCCGGTCCACTGACTGAACGCGTCACCACCGAACGGCTGGAGAAGGGTCTGCGGGTAGTGATCAATTCAGTGATCTTCCGCTCCTCCGGACAAGACCTCACCGCCACCGGCACCTACACCGAGATGACCTCCCGGCTTGCCGAACCCGTCCTCCTCGGCCTGGCCGTCCTTGCCGTCCGCAGCCGCGTAAAGCGCTGACCATCACCACGCAGGACAAGAGGAGAAGAGACGTCACGGTCACCTGAAGCGATCGGTGCGCTAGCGCCACCCCAAGGCGTCGCACGGAAGATTTCAGTGCCCAGGTCACAGTCACGCCCGCTGAAATCTTCCGTGCGGTCCGACAGTTGTGGTGGAGCCTGAAGTTGTAGAAGATCATGATTTGGCTGTTTTGTAATGTTCTGAGTGTTTGTCAGTTGGTGGGAGTAGGGTCGCGTGGCGCGGTTCCGAAAGGGTGAGAACCGATGGAATGTCCTGGGGGAGTGAGGCTGGGTGGGGCTGGCGGGTGGGGCTGCGGATAAGGCGGGTAACCGGTACGAGGACTGGTGGACCGCGCTGAGGGTGGCGGAGTTGCTGCGGGGGCGGGCGACGGGGATTCGTCTGGAACCCCCGGGGCCGGCGGGCGCCGGGATCGAGTTCGAGCTCGAGGCGGACGACGGCACCTGGTGCGAGCAGGTGAAGGACGTCCCCTCGAAGGGGCCGTGGACCCTGAGCGCTGCGGGCAAGATCCTCGAGGCGGTCACGGGGCATCTTGCGGGGGGCAAGAAGGTGCGCCTTGTGCTGTCCACGGGGGCCCCTGAACTGCATGATCTTTCTAAGCGGGCCCGGGGCGCCGACACACTCGCCGAGTTCGAGGGCATGATCACCAAGGCCCAGATTCCCCAGTTTGTACAGGTACTCGAGAACTGGTCCGACAACGGGATGCCGGTCGACCGGGAGGTCGGCTGGCGGTATCTGCAGGCCGTGCACGTGGAGCACATCCCACCAGAGGCACTGCGCCGCCTGGTGGTCTCCGAGTATGAGCTGCTGTTTGTCGGGGACCCGGAAGTGATCGTCAGGCAGCTGAGCGGCTATCTCGACGAGCACCTGCACCAGCGTCTCACCGGCTCCCAGATCCGCAGCCATCTTCTAACCGTGCCGGGGGTGCGCCCACGTCTGCTGGCGGGTGACACCGGGACGCTCACGGCCCTGGCCGGGACGGTCGAGCGCTTTGTGCGGCGCGTGCGACGGGACAAGCCCGCGTTCGGGATGGCCGCTCGTCCGCATGTGGAGCAGCTGTACGAGCGCCTGGTGGCTGAGGACGGCCCGCAGATGGTGGTCTGCGAGGGCAGCGCTGGCTTGGGTAAGTCAGCGGTCGTCACCGACGTCCTGGTCCGGCTGACCGAGCAGGGATGGCCGGCGGCCGCGGTCCGGATGGACGGCGCCGACGCGAGTGTGCAGACGGCCAAGGACCTGGGGGTCAGGATGACCCTGCCGGACTCGCCGGCGGTGCTGCTGGCTGGGGTCGCGGACGAAGCGCCGGCGCTGTTGGTGATTGACCAGCTGGATGCGGTCAGCACCTACAACGGCAGGATGTCGGATGCCTATGAGGCCGTGGAGGACGTACTCGCACAGCTGGTCGTCGCCCCGAACGTCAAGGTGCTCCTGGTGGCCCGCACCATCGACATCGACAATGACCGGAGGCTGTCCGACCTGGTCGCCGACCGCGTCCGGACAGTCCGGTTCCCCCTCAGCGTGCTGGACGTGGAACAGGTGCGGGCTGTGCTGTCCGCCAGCGGGACGGATCCCGACGGCTTGGGGCCGGTGACGCTGGAGCTGTTGCGGACTCCGTTGCACCTGTCGGTCTTCAGCCGTCTGTCGTCCTCCGCACGGGCCGCTTCCTACCGGACCTTGCAGGAGCTGTACGCGCGCTACACCGATGAACGACGCGAGGAGATCGAGCGACAGGTCGCCGCACTGGACTGGCGGGGTATCACGGGCACGCTGTGCGCCTCCATGAGCGAACGCGAAACCCTCCAGGCACCCATGGCTCTCCTCGACGGTTTTGCCCGCCAGCACATCAAGGTGCTCGAATCGCACGGTGTGCTGGTGCGCGACGGGGAACAGATCGGGTTCTTCCACGAGACTTACTTCGATTTCCTCTTCGCCCGGTCCTTCATCTCCGCCGGAGAGGACATCCACGAGTTCCTGGCCAACTCAGGTCAGTACCTGTTCCGTCGCGCCCAGACCCGGCAGATCCTCGAACACCTTGCTGGCACAGACCCTGAACGTTTCCGCGCCACAGTGGGCCGGCTTCTGGGCTCCGACCGGATCCGCCCGCACCTGCATGATGTGATTATCGCGGTCCTCGGGCAGTTCGATGCCGCGCTGCCTGACTGGAAGGCCGTCGAACCGGTCGCTTGGGGTCAGACGCCTGTGGCGGGCAAGGTACGAGGTCTGCTCGCCCTGCCGCAGTGGTTCGACGCCGCCGACCACGATCAGAGGTGGGAACGCTGGCTGGGCACGCCGCGGACCGCCGATGCTGCGTTCCCTGAACTGCTGGCCGTCGCGCGCCACCGACCCGAGCCGTGTTGCGGAGCTGGTACGACCGTATGCGGGCACCACGCCACAGTGGGGACAGCGGCTTCTGCGGCTGATTGAGTGGGCGCTCACACCCGGCCTTATTGACCTCGCCGTCGACCTGATCGAGAGCGGACATGCGGACGAGGCGCGTGGACCCATCGCGGTGAACAGTGACTTCTGGTCACTCCTCTACGGTTTGGCCGAGACCGCTCCCGCTCCCGCTGCGCGCCTTGTAGGCGCCTATCTGTGGCGTCACCTTGCCCGAGCGCGCGCCGATGACTCCGGCGACCCCTTCGAATCCGGGCACTTGTCAACGCATTCCCAGTTTGCCGACACGGTCCTCTCCCGCATCGCGGAGGCCGAGCCGGAAGCCTACGTGAGCCAGGTCCTGCCCTTTGTCATCGACGTGGCTACGGCAGGCAGCACGGGGGGCACCGACGCCTATGCCCCCAGCGGCCGTTGGGCTCACCGCCTTGTGGGCGGCCACGGCGTCGACGCTGCACTGCTGACCGCCCTCGACACTGCACTGCGCTCCCTGGCTGCCAACTCCCCGGCTGCCGCTGCGGACGCCTTGCAGCAACTGACTCCCTCACCGGTTCAAGAGCTGCGCTTCCTCGCCTGCCGTGTCTACGCCGTCATGAATCAGGCAGACGAGGCGATCGCCTGGCTCCTGAACGATGAACGCAACCTGCGCCTGGGCTGGCTGAGCAGTGCGCGCTGGGCCTCGCGTGAACTCATCGAGGCAACCACGCCTCACTGCAGTGACGAGACGTTGGAACGTCTGACCGCGATGCTGCTCGACTACTACCCGGCGTGGGAACACCGACGGCAGAAGGGGCAGCACAGCGCCTGGGGCTGGAGCCAGTACGAGCTGCTGTCGGCAATCTGCCCCTCGCGCCGTAGCGACGCGGGATGCCGCCGACTCGCCGAATGGGAACGCAAGTTCCCTGGCCAGGTCCCGTCGCCACCGACACCAATCCAGACTGGGTTCGTCGGCTCGCCGATCAGTGACCATGCGGCCCGGCACATGACCAATGAACAGTGGCACCGAGCTCTGAACATGTACGCCAAGCCCCAGGCCGAGCGGTTCTGGCCGCCTCAGGGGGGCGTTCACGAACTTGCTCAGACCCTGGGCAGCCGCGCGGAGCAGGAACCCGAGCGCTTTACCGACTTCGCCTTCACGCTTGGCCCGGACGCACCAGCCACCTACCTGTGCGCGATCGTGGGAGCGGTCACGCCTCATCTGGACGCCGACCGTTGGGAGCAGTTGGCTCTCCACACTCACCAGATCCTCGGCCCCGCCGCCGCGCCCACGATCTGCCGCGCCCTGCAGTCGGCGCCGCAGAACTTCACTGCTGCTTCGCTGCCAGCCCTCGACAGCTACACCACGGACCCCCACCCCGAGCAGGACATCCGCGACGCCGATGCCGAGGGAACCCGAACGGATCTGCTGACCGCCGGCATGAACGCCACCCGCGGCCAGGCAGCGCTCACCGTTGCAGCCCTGCTCTTCCACGGCAGTGAGCACCTGCACGCCTTGACACCCCTGGTCACCCGCCTCGCCAACGACTCTGTGCTCGCTGTCCGAGTCTGTGCCGCCCAGGCCGTGCTGGCCTTGATGAAGCATGACCCTCAGATTGCGCTGGACACCACCGAGCAACTCCTGAACCACCAGGACGCCAATGCCTACAACGCCTCCACCACTCAACGGCTGCTCATCAACATACTGGTCCGTGAACCGTCACGTTTCGCTGCCCACCTCGCTCGAGCCCTCCAAGGGCCGGGCGATACGGCCGAACTTGCCGGCCAGTCCTGGGCTGTTGCCACCATCCAGGGATGCCTCACCCCTGACCTTCCGAACAGCACGGATGAACTCAACGCCCTCGCCCGCCGTGGGGCTGCATCGGTCTTCGCCGACAACATCGACCACTACCCGCACCTTGTCCCGCTGTTCAACGACGATGACGCCGACGTGCGAAAGAACGCCTCCCAGGGCATGCGGCAGGTGTTCGACCTGTTTCCTGCGCAAGCCGACGAACTCGTCAGAGCGTTCCTCGATGGCAAGGCGTTCCCCGACCACCTCGAACATCTGGCCTTCGCTCTCTACGACCACGCTGGCCCCCTTCCCACTGTCGCTATTGATGCCTGCGAACGCATCGTTCAGCACGCGGGCAGGGAGCTCGGCGACCTCAGAACCCATCGTGCGGCGGACGGCCACCACCTGGTCTCGGCAGTCCTCCGCCTCTATCGGCAAAGCCGGCAGGCCGAACGGATCCGTTGCCTGGACGTCATCGACAGGCTCTCGCAAGCAGGTGCCTACGGGTTGACCGCTGCTTTGGAAAACGAGCGCTGACCCCACTGACCCCTGGTCCTGGCCCCGCCGAGAGTTATCTCGGGGCGAGCCAGCGGTGGGGGATGTTTGTTTGGGTTGTCGCCTGCGGGGATGGCCAGTGAGCGTGTGCCGTACGCCGTTCTGCGGGCGGTGGTTGTGTTTGTCACGTGGATGCCGAATTTGTGGCGGAGCGTGCTGTTTCTCCGGTGCCCGGTGTGGTGCGGTGGGTGGTGGTGGACGCCGGTTCGTTTGATCTGCAGGCGGAGGCGGTGGCTTTTTTGGCGTCGTTGCTCTCGGGCATGCGCGTCGTCCGCACATGCTGCGTCACTCGGCGGCGACCCGCTGGCTGCGTGACGGCGTCGACCGCGATGTGGTGCAGCGGCTCCTGGGCCACGCCTCCCCGTTGTCGATGGAGCGCTACCGGCACGTCAACGACGCCGAGGCACGGGCAGCGGTCGAACGCGTCGGTTCTCTGAAGGAGCGCCGATGAGCAGCATCTCGTCCGCACTGTCGCGGCTGCCCGCACCGCGCGCCGAAAACGCGGGGGATCTCGACGGCGGGGGATGGGCTGCGTGGCTGCGAGGTCATCTCGATCCCGCCTGGCGGACCAGTGAATGGCGGCAGGACTGCTGGCTGTTCACCGGCAGTGTCCACGAGCCGCGCAGCTCGGTTGCGCTGTGCCGTACCGAGGCGTGCGACACCGTGGTCTCACCGGCCAACATCTTCTGCCCTTTCTGCAAGGAGGAGCAGAAACGGTCGCCGCTGCCCGACGCGGAGTTCGCGCGGGCCTTCGTGCCGGTGCGTAACCGCGTTGCCTTCGGTGGTGTTCCGGAGCCGTGCAGTTTCACGAAGGACGGGCAGCGCTGTGTCCGGCCCCGCCACTGCAAGGAACTGTGCGCCACGCACTACACCCAGTGGAAAACCCATTCCACCCGCAAGACCGCCGGCCGGTGGGAGGACACCGCCGTCCCGTATGCTGATACCCCTGCCTGCCCGGCTCCCGCCTGCCCGCTGCCGGGCCTGTACGGCCGGGGCCTGTGCCGGCATCATGCGCAGCGCTGGATGGCCTTCCTCATCCGGTCTCTGTCTTCCCTCAGGGTCCGGATCTCCTGCCTGGCGAGCTCGAGTTCTGTGCGCAGCGTGGCGGTGGTGCTGCGGGTGCGGGCGGGCGAGGGGGTGGTGGGGTGCTGGCGTTGTTGCGCGGCTTCGATGTGCTCGCGGATGCCTTCAGCGTAGGTGAGCCATGTGGAGACGCCGGCGGTGCGGGCGACCGCGGTGTGAGTGATCTTTTCGCCCTGTTGTTCCAGGGTGGTGAGCGCGGTCAGGGCTCGCTGGCGTTTGTCGAGGCTGGTGCGGTGGCGGGCCTGGGCGAGGGTGTGCGGGTTGCCGCGGGGGTTCATGCCGGGCCGGTCCTGGAGACGACGGTGAGCGGCAGGAGGGTGTGGGTGTTGCCGGCTCGGGCTTTGCGCAGGATGGTGCTGGCCTCCTCGATCTCCTAGCGTTCTGCGACGGGGAGAGCGGCGAGGCGGCGCTGCATACGGTCGGTGACCTGCTCGTAGGCGGTGATCTGGGCGGTGAAGGCGGTGATGACGAATTCGGCGGCGTCCATCGCCTGGGCTGTTTCGCGGTCGGCGCGCAGTTCGTTGATGTGCTGTTCGATCGCCGGGAGGTAGGAGGGGTCGGGGCGGTAGAAACCGCAGCCAGCGCACTGGAAGCGGATAGGGCAGGAGCTGCCTGCGGCTTTGACGTTGCTGGGTTCGGTGCATCCGCCGTAGGGGACGGCGACGGAGCGCAGTTCGTAGGCGGTCTCGGAGCTGGGGCTGGGGTGGCCGTGGTGGTCGACGACGTGGGCGGCGAGCTTGGTGACGGCGTCGCGTTTTCGTTTCAGGGAGACGGTGTAGTAGCGCTGGGTGGTGCTGACGGACTTGTGGTCCATCAGTTCGCGCAGGACGTCGAGTGGGGTTCCGGCGTCGGCGTGGCGTTGTGCGTAGGAGTGGCGGAAGGCGTAGGCGTAGATGAGGGAGCGGTCGAAAGGCAGTGGGTTGCCCTGTGTGTCGGTGCCTTCGCCGTGCAGGTGGGGGATGGAGTCGACCCAGTCGCGCAGGGTCTCGCCGAGGTAGCTGGTGTGCAGGTAGGGGCGGGTGGCGAGGTGGGTGAGGGCGGGGAAGAGGTAGTCGGCGCCGGTGGGCGGAAGGCTGGCCTGGAGCTGTTCTCGGCGTTCTTGCCAGGTACGGATGGCCTGGGCGGTGGACGTGGTGATGGGCAGGCGTCGGCGGTGTCGGCGGGCCTTGTGGTTGTTCCAGATCAGGGAGATCTGGTCGTTGCGGGTCTCCAGGCAGTCGCGGGGCAGGGAGAGGACTTCCAGGGGCCGTTGGCCGGTGTCTCTGAGCAGGATGTACAGCGTGCGGTACATCAGCTGCAGGTCGTCGGGGGCGAGGGTGCGCTGGCCGCGGGCCCGCCCCAGGCCAAGGAGGTGGAGGTGGGCGTCGAGCTGGCGGATCACCGGTTCGGGGATCGCCTTGCCGATCTCGTCCTCGTTGGCCTCCTGCTCAGGGATGCGGTGGAGGGCGGGGTCACGGACAAAGGCGGCCGAGAGGTCGTCCGCGGCTCCGGAGCGGTGGCCGTAGTCGATCAAGGCGAAAAAGTGGCTGGCGATGGACATGCGGTAGTTCCAGCCGGCCGGTTCGCCGTCCCGTTTCAGTGCCGTGCGGATCGCGTCGACCACGGCGGTGACGTCGTCGTAGCGCAAGCCTGCGGGGTCGTCGGTTCCCGGGCGCTGCGCGAGAGCCCGGGAGGCGAGCTCCACGCCGCGCAGCGTGCGGGCGAACTCGTCCGCTCCCGGGCGCTGCTGGACGGTCCAGGTACGCAGCAGGCCGCGCAGCCACGGCTGCCGGATGGTGCGCAGATCGACGGTCTTGGGCTGCCGGATACCGGCCGGGGTGCGGGAGCGCTGGCCGAGCGCACGCAGATCCAGGACGTCGTCCTGTGCCGGCGCGGTGCCGGTGTACTCCGCATGGCCCGCACGGACCGCCGTACGCACGCGGCCGAGCATCCGCAAGACCGCAACGGTGGAGCGAGGGCACATCTGCTGGTCCCTGATGCCGTCGATGAGCGTGCCGGTCTCAGCCAGGTCCCGCACCATGCGGCGGACCTGCGCAGGTTCGAAGATCCGCAGCCACGGGTCCACCTGCTGCAGACCGTAGAGGACCTCCCAGCGCAGCAGTTCGGGCAGCGGCAGGAGACTGAACTGGTGCGGGGCAAGATACGGGGGCTGCTGCGCCGCCCACGGCGCCACGGCCGCGTCCGGGGGAGTGCGTCGGTGCTCACGGAAACGCCAGCTTGGGCAGCAACTCGACGCCCTCGACACCGGGCACCTGACCGAACGCGTCGACGAACTCACCCGGAACAACCAACGGCTCGAAGACAGCCTCCAGCAGGCCACCGACGACAACCACCGGCTCGCGTGGGCACCCTGGAAACAGACCTGGCGGCAGCACGCACCAGCCTCCGACGGATGATCCGAGAGGAGAACACCAACCGCTGAGGCAGACCCTGCTGCTAAGCCCACTCGACTCCGAGTGCGGCGAGTGCGGTGCGCTGGTCGTGGGTGAGTTTGTCGCGGCGGGTTTTGGTGTTGGAGATCCATACGCCGAGCTTGTGCTGGTGTTCCTGGCCGTCGATGACGACGGCTTCGACGTGTCCTCTTGGTACTACCTTGTGGGCGCCCTCGCGCTGGATCCACTGTGCGAGGGCCGCGAGACCGCGTTGGAAGGCTGCTGCCTTCCCCCCACCCTTCGCGGACGGGGTCGGTGTGGGCGGTTCGGCGGGTGTTACGCCCAGCGCGGTCAGCCGTTGCTGCTGTTCCTCGGAGAGTTCCGCCCAGCTGCGGCGTTGTCGCTGGAGCCATTTGCCGAGGTCGTCTCCTTCGAATTGCACGCCGGGCTGGATGTCGGGGAGTCGGCTGTGGGGTTCGTCGGTGGCGAGGTCGGCCAGGACGCGGTAGTGGCGTTGCCAGTCCAGTGGCCAGGGGCAGTTCCAGTCGGGGTCGATCGCGGCCAGCTGCGTGGCCCGCGTTGCGGCGCGCTGCGGGTTCTTGCCGAGGCCGTCCTTGCGGCGGAGGTTGGCCATGTGTTCCCCGACCGGGACCAGTTCGCTGTCGGCGTCGCCCCATACGGCGTCGCGTCTGGGGGCGAGGTGGCCGTGGGCGCGGTGGAAGGAGCGCAGGGCCGCGAGTTTGTTCTCCCAGGCTTCGTCGCCGGGCTCCCACACCATCCCGGCCTCGTCGAGCAGGGTCGTGCGGTGGGGATCGAGTTCGCCCGCACGGTAGGTGCGCCGCTGCTGGTGGACCCACCGCCCCAGCGGGAATGCCTTGGTGACGCCGGCCTCGGTCTCGGTGTCGTACGGGACGGCGTACAGGCCGGTGATGTGGTTCTTTTTCCGCCAGCGGAGCAGGGCCTGGTAGCCCTCCAGCCACACCAACGACTCGGGCCGGTACACCCGGGTGCGCAGGAACGCCGCGATCGTCGTCGCGTCCCTCGGGGTGGAGAAGTGCAGCAGTGCTGACTCGACTGCGCCCTCGCTCTCGTGCTGCCCGCCCTCTCCTTCGGTGGTGGTGCCGATGATCCGCCCGTCCTCGTCCCGCTTCACATGCACGTGCCGCTGCCCGCTGGTCAGCGCCCGGCTGGCGAGCTGTTCGACGAGGCGTTCGGAGTGTGAGCGCAGGCCTTGGAGGACGGTTACGAGGGGTGCGAACGAGGCGGAGGCGACCATGTCGGTTGGGTTCTCACCGGGCTGGAGGAAGACGGGCACGATGATCCTGGCGGTCTTGTTCGTGCCGTCGGGGTTCGGGCGCAGGGCCCGGCCGATGTTCTGGACGATCTCCACCTGGGAGCCGCGGGTGTCGGCGAAGCAGATCGCCTCCACACCGCGTTCGCCGACGATGTCGACGCCCTCGCCCAGGACCCGCACGCTGGCCAGGAACGCCCGGTGCACGCGCTTGTTGCCGGCGTCGAGGCCGTCTGCGAACTGGCGCAGGACTTCGCGGCGTTCGGCGACGAGGTGGTCACCGCACAGCCACGCCGCCCACACTCGGTCCGGGGGTACGTGGCGGCCTGCCTCCAGCTCGTAGAACTCCGCGCCGATCGACGACTCCGGCAGGGCCCCGGCGTCGACCAGGGCCTCGGCGGAGACCTCGGCCTCGTAGAGCCGGGCTGCCGTCTGCGGCATCGTCTGCGCGAACGCGGCGGCCTCCTCGACCCGCTGGTGGAACGTCATGACGGTGCGCAGGTTGCGCGCGGCGGCGTGCTCCAGGAGCGCGGTCTGCAGCAGCGCCAGGCGCCGGCCCCGCTGCGCCTCCTCCGATTCCCCGAGGGCGGGGGAGGGGTCGCGGATCTCCAGCACGTCGATCTCGAAGCCGGCCAGGATGCCCCGCTCGACGGCCTCCGACAGCCCGAGCTCGAACAGCCATTCACCGTAAGGGCCGTCGGGGTCGCTGGCCATCGTCGCGATCTCCAGCTCCCGGCCGTCCGCGCCCTTCTGCGGGCGGGGGGAGGCGAGGATGCGCGGGGTCGCGGTCAGGTAGAGCCGGAAGTCCGCGGGGATCCGGCTGTTGTCGTGGATCGCCGCCCACGGCCGCCCGAGATCACCGGTGGTTGAGTGGGCTTCGTCGACGACGGCGAGGTCGAAGCCGTCCATCGTCTGCCCGTACAGCCGCTGCCCGCCGGCCAGAGCGGCCTCCAGCGGACCGCGTACCTTCGCCCGGCCCGTGACGTCCTCGGGATCCTCACGGTCTACGAGTGAGGCGTACGTGGCGAACACGACTACCGGCCCGTGCCCCGCCCACAGTGCGAGCTGGATGGGGTTGGTGGTGGTCCGCACGCCGAGCTGCTCCAGGACCTCGTCCTTCTCCAGCGAGCAGGCCGCGACCATCGGCCCGTTGTGGCCGACCCTCCGCCACGCCTGGGCGGTCTGCACGAGCAGGTCGAGCGTGGGGACCATGACGAGGATCCGTCCGCCCCTGAAGCACTCCCGTGCGGCCCACGCGGCGGTGATCGTCTTCCCGGAGCCGGTCGCGGAGACGACGGTCCCGCGCAGCCCTTGCGCCGGTACCGGTGACCTCGTGGGGAATCCCGCCCACGCCCGGATGCGCGCGTTCGCTTCCACCTGGTGTTCTCGCAGGCTGATCATCAGTCAGCGCCCTTCGGCAGTCGGCTCTGAGGTGTCGTGAGACTGAGGACCAGGCGCCGGCGGCTGCTGGAGGGTCGTGGTCTGCTGTTTGCGGCGCCGGCGGTGTTCGCGCTGGGCCTGGGCGCGGGCGCATTCGCGGGTGCAGTACTTGATGCCGCTGGTGCGGTTCTGCCCGTATGCGGCGCGGCCGCGCTGGCGTACGAAGTGGCGGCGGCAGGTCTCGTTCGCGCACTCGCGGATCGTGGCGTCCTCGGCGAGGTGGTTGTAGAGCTGGAGGAACGCCACAGCGAGGATGGTGGGGTAGCGGTCGCCCAGGCCGCCGATGCCGATGCTGAACGGCTTCAGCGCGGCGTTCAGTTCGCTCACGAGGTTGCTGATCCTGATCTCCAGGGAGAGTTCGCGCAGGTGGTCCAGGTCCCGCGGCCACGCTTCCTCAAGATCAGCGTTGCTCGCTTGCCACTGCGCCAGTTCTTCCTCGGACACCTCGGGCTCGATGAGCGCGTCGAGCCCGCCCTCGCGGCGCAGGGCCAGCCAGGTGGTGATGGCCGCCTGCGCCTCCCTCATGAACAGCGTGGCCAGTTCGCCGTGCAGGGCGAACGGCGCGCGGGGGTGTTCGCGCTCCGTGAGCTCCTTGAGGCGCTCGTAGACGTCGACGTCCCAGCTTCCGGTGTTGATGCTCCCGCCGAGGTGTCCGTAGGCGCCCATCAGGGCGGCCACGGCGTCGAGGTCCTCAGGGTCGACCTCCATGAACTCGCGCAGGTAGAAGTCCTCCGGCACGGGGACCGTGTGCGAGCGGGAGCGGACCTGCGGGGTCCAGACGATCCATTCACCGTCGGCCCGCGCTCCGCGAAGAGGCATCAACTCCGGTGTCGGCACGGGCGTTCCAGGCCATAGCGTAGGACGAAAGCGTGGGTCAACGTATGCCGCCATGAGGAGCATCATAGCCTTCAGGAGGGTAGGACGAACTATGAATCCTTCGTATCACGCACAGGGATCGTGGCACTTACCCCAGGGGGAACCCGAGTGACGCAGTGGCAGGACCGCCAGGCGATAGGCGACATGCACGAACGTCGGGTGGCGGCCGCGCTGCGCGCCCGCGGCTGGACCGTCCAGCCCTGCGGACAGGGCACCTACCCGCCCGCCGTACGGGAAGCCCTGCGCCGGACCCGCTCCGCCCTGCGGCACTTCCCCGACCTCATCGCCGCCCGCGGCGCCGACCTGATCACCATCGACGCCAAGGACCGCATGCCCAGCACCGACACCGACCGCTACGCCGTCAGCGCCGACACCGTGACCGCCGGCCTCTTTTTCACCGCGGCCCACGCTCCGACTCCGCTGTACTACGTCTTCGGCGACCTGAAGGTCCTCACGCCGGCGGAGGTGGTCCACTACACCGCTCACGCCTTGCGCCACCGCAGCGGTGCCTTCCACCTCGTACGCACGGAGCAAGCACACTGCTTCGACGACGTCTTCGGATCGGCTGGCGCAGCAGCTGCGGCATGACCGCCACCGCGCCCTGCTGCTCGCCAAGGACGCTTTTCTGGCCTTGCGCTCAGGACGGCGAACGTCGCGAGCCCGAACCAAGCCCCGTGGCTGCCGGCCGCCGCCCGGGAGGACAGCGGCGTTCAGGAGCTGAGGGCGTTCCCCTCGGGATGGTCCGCGGCGGTGAAAAAGGCGTCGATGAGGTAGCTGGATGCGTCGCGGGGGCCTGCATGGTCCCTGGCGGTGGGGCGGGCTTCGGGGTGCCGGGCGGGTGGGCTGTTGAGGTAGGTGTTGAAGCGAGGGCTGTCGCGGAGGACGTTGGGGAGGCGTTCGTAGGCGGGCAGGCGGGTGGCGTTGCAGGGCAGGCACAGGAGGCCGCGGACGCACCGCCCGCATGAGCCGCCGGGAGGGCAGCAGCGGTGGTCGTGGTCGATGTGCCAGAAGCTGACGGCATCGGGGCAGTGGTCGGTCGGCGGGCCTTCCTGGCACAGGGCGCAGACGTCGCGCTGGAAGCGCATGATCGCGTTCCTCCGCGGCACGGTGATCCGGTATCGGCGGACCTGCCGTTCGACTCTGTCGCAGCGGACGCACAGGGCCTTGTCCTGACGCGGGACCCGCGGGTCGGGGGTGTCGTCGTCGCCGCACCCGCCGCAGAAGAAGATGTCGTCGTCGGGGAAGTTCCAGTCCATGATCCGACGGTAGTGCCGGTAGTCGGTGCACCGAGCCAGAGGTGGTTCATGGGCGGCGCTGGGCGTCAGGTCCGCTCGTTCAGCACTGGGTCGTTCTCCAGCGAGCACACCGCGATCATGGGGGAGTGGTGGCCGACTGCCCGCCACGCCTGGGCGGTCTGTGCGAGCAGGTCCAGGGTCGGCACGGTCACGAGGATCCGGCCTTCGGGGAAGCAGTTCAGCGTGCTCGCGGCGGCCATGCTCGTTTTGCCGGACCCGGTAGCTGACACGATCGTGCCACGGGCTCCCTGAGGGGGCACAGATGACCTTGCAGAGAATCCGACCCACTAACGGAAACTAGCCTTCTGGTCGACCTGATGTTCCCGGAGTTGAATACCCCGCATTTAGTGCCCCTCCTCAAGCTCTATCTACGACCGTTGCAGGAAATCACCGGGACGGTGTAAAGAAAGGGACGGACACCGTACCGTCTTTCGCCCACCATGCCCCGCTCGGCGGGTGGCGCCAGGACCTGAACTCTGATCTTCGTGCTCCCGAGCCCAGTCCGAGCCCTGGATCCCCTGTCTCGCCTCGTACGCGCCAAGCCGGCTGCAGCCGTCGAGTCCCTGACGCGCCGCCACTCCACATGCTTGGCCGCCCAGGTGTCAGCCAGCCGCTCCGGGTCCCTCTCGAACTCTGAGAAGGAATCGCCCCGCCGCGACTGATCCGCTGTCTCACGCTCACGCGCAGCGGCTTTTGCGACCCGCTGCGCAACGGCACCGTCCAGGCTATTTGCCTGACGCCGGACCCGATCCCGCGGCACATCCCGAGCAGGCCACATACGGCTTCCCTTTTCTGGACGGCCTGCGCTGCGCACCGTCCAAGCGGTGAGGGTGTCCTACATTTTCGTCAACTCTACATGCTGCATCAATCGGCTGGTCGCGGTTCGGCCAGTGGAGGGAAGATAGGCTCCCGCCATGACCGCCGAGTGGTACGTCCTCGTCGAAGAGGACACACGAGAGACCAAGCGCGCCGACGGCGTTGAACTCAGATTGCACCGCTGGAAACTGGCGGCCACTCAGCACATCGCAGGAGATCAGGAACAGGCCGCCGCCGCGGCCGAGGATGCGGCCCTGAACTACATGCCGGGAGTGCTCGCTCGGCATGCCCGACCGGGAGACGAACCGGCCCGGCATGCTTTCCTCACCCAGGACGGGGCCTGGCTGGTGCTCCTCAGGCAGCGGCACCGCGAGTGTCACATACGGGTGACCACTGCCCGGCTCATGCATACACAGGAAGAGAAGGAGGCCCCGCCGAAAAGCTTCAAGGAGAAACTCCGCAGCGCCCTGGATGGTCCTCAGCCGCCCGAACCGGCTGGTAGGCCATGGAAGCCGGGCAGCGAAACCTGAAGGGCATCAAACGAAGCCCACTGGATAGCGCGGTTCGGGGTACACGGGCCGGCATGGCACCCAAGACTGATCACCTCATGTCCCTGCGGGCCGAGCGCCAGCTGCGTCAGGTCCGTGCCTTCTACGCGGTAGGGGTCCTGTTGTGGGCGGCCGCCGCGGCCTGGACGGGATGGGCGTATCCCGCAAGCCGGCAGATGTGGGTCTCCGTACTTCTCCTGGCGGTGTTCACCGGCCTGCTGTTCACGGCCTCCCTGTGGCTGAGGCGCCTCCAGGCCGCCACAGCAAACAGGCCGGCGCATCACGCTGCACCGCGACAGGCATTCGCCTCTCGCCACGCGAACGCCTGAGCCCGATAGTCACGAGCACCCCTCGCACCCAGCCTTGCCCGTGTCGGCGGGCCGCCGCTCCTGGAGGCGCAGCCGGAAGGATCGTGGGGCGGCGGAGAAGCAAGTGGATCCGCCGAGGGGGCGCTGTCCGTTATCTGAGGCGATGTCAGGGCATCCGCAGATGCATGAATCGCGATGCGGTAATGGAGGCTGCCTCCGATGGCGGCGGCAGTCCGGTTTTCATCCCGATCTTGTGCGCCTTGCTGATCATGGGGTTCATTCAAGTCACACGTCCGCAACTGCTCTGGAAGGCGAACAGGAACCTTCAGCGGGGATGGGTGAAGGACCCGGACGCGACCGAGCCCACCAGTAAGGGGTACGCCATGCAGCGGGTTACGGGGGTGCTCTTCCTGGCGATCGCCACATGGATATTGGTGGCGCAGATCTGATCGGAAGCCAGACTGCCCGCCTCGGCATCTAGCCCGGGGAGAGGCGCGCTTGATGGCAGCTGCAGGCAAGGAAGGAGGGGGCGCGCATGAGGAAACGCTCCGAGCCCTACGTTCCGCCGTCATGGGCGAGGCCGGGCAACAGTTGGGGGCCGTGGCTTTACTGGCCGATGCTCTGCCTGGGCATCGGCTTGCTGGTGTGGCGGATAGTCGATGGTGATGGCACAGGCCGCATCCTGGTGTCAGCCGGCATGGTTCTCGTGTGGATCTGGCTGCTGGTAGCCAACCGGTCTGCACGACGCAGGCGGCCCACCTAGCTGCCGCCCGGGCCGCAAGGCCCGTTGGCCGGCTTCGCGCAGCGATGCCGGCTTTGGTGGCGCACAGCGCCACTTGTAGCTGGAGCGCAGCGGAAGCTACCTCGCGTGGGCGTAGCCCACACTGCTCCGGGAGCGCAGCGGACGGAGCGTCACCCCGGTTGCGCAGCAACCGAGGTGAGCGGGACGCGCAGCGTCCCGCCGGCGCTCCCGCGGAGCGGGAGCGCAACACCCGCGCGCAGCGCGGGTGTTCGCTTGCACATCGCGCAGCGATGTGGTACCCGCTCCGCGGG